>NZ_AUFT01000001.1 GCF_000426645.1 Nakamurella lactea DSM 19367
TCGCCCGGCAGTGTCGACCGCCGCCGCGGTGTGCGTGTCCTTGTGGGTGTCAACACCGCCGGTCACCTCGACCACCGCACCGGTGTGGACCTTGTCTGCTGTCGATGTCATCGTGAATACCTGCCGTCCTATCGCTGAACCGGGAAGGGCGGCACGCGCCGGTCGGGCGGGCGGACAAGACAGTGACGGGGCCTCTGGCCAGGCTCCTATAAGGTCACGACGCCCGTCCGGCAGGTGCCGAATACGCCACCACACCAGCCCGGACGACACATCCCGTTCAGGACACCACGGTCAGTCAGAGCAAGAGTCAGACCGGACCAGCGCGGCAGCACCACCATCCTCACTGTCAGAACAGGACGGAGGCGAAGGTGCCCACCTGGTGGAAGCCGACCCGGTGGTAGGCCGCTCGGGCAGCGTAGTTGTGCTGGTTCACGTACAGGCTCGGCAACCGGCCGACGCCGTCCTGGATGTGCCGCACCACCGCCGCCATTCCGGGTGCCGCGATCCCCCGGCCGCGATAGCGCGGGTCGACCCAGACGCCCTGGATCATCGCCACCTGCGACGAGAGTGCGCCGATCTCCGCCTTGAACACCAGCCGGTCGCCGTCGAACCGGGCGAACGCCTGCCCGCGGAGCATCAGTTCCTGCACCCGGTGCCGGTACCCGACGCCGCGATCGCCGCGGCACGGGTCGACGCCGACCTCCTCGGTGAACATTGCGATCGCCGCCGGCAGGTACTCGTCCAGCCGGTGCGCCGGCACCTGGTGGACCTGCTCGTCGGGGGCCACCAGCGGTCGTCCCTGACAGACCAGCAACGGCTGATCGGGCCGGACGTCGCGGGCCGGCCCCCACTTGGACTCCAGGAACTGCCACAGCGGCAGCACCTGACCGGCCGACCCGACCATCGACGCGACGGTCCGTCGGCGGCGGCCGAGCCCGGCCGCCAACTGACGCAGGGCAACGGGTGTTCCGGTCAACGGGATCAGGTTGCCACCGACGAATGCGACCGCGTCCCGGCCGCCGGCCACTCCCCAGAACTGCCCGCCCAGCGCGGTCCGGTCCATCCCGCAGGCCTCGAACCGTTCCGCCACCAGGCATCCGGCGACCGGGTCGGCGGCCAGCGCCTCGGCCACCCGTTCGGCGTGCGCCGGGCCGAGCGTCCGAGCGCCGAAGGCGGTCAGCACGGGCATCTGTCCACCGTCTGGTCCGCCCGTCAGACCGTGGTGACCGACGGCTCGCCGGCCGGCACTCCCTCGGCGCGCATGCCGTCGGCGATCCGCATCGCTTCCTCGATCAGCGTCTCGACAATCTCGGATTCCGGAACGGTGCGGACCACCTCGCCCTTGACGAAAATCTGCCCCTTGCCGTTGCCGGAAGCCACGCCGAGATCGGCCTCGCGGGCCTCCCCCGGGCCGTTCACCACGCAGCCCATCACCGCCACCCGCAGCGGAACGTCCATCCCCTCCAGGCCGGCCGTCACCTCGTTGGCCAGCTTGTAGACATCGACCTGGGCCCGCCCGCACGAGGGGCAGGAGACGATCTCCAGCCCGCGCTCGCGCAGGTTCAGCGACTCCAGGATCTGCAGGCCGACCTTCACCTCTTCGACCGGCGGCGCCGACAGCGACACCCGGATGGTGTCGCCGATGCCCTGCGACAACAGGGCCCCGAAGGCGACGGCCGACTTGATCGTGCCCTGGAACGCCGGACCGGCCTCGGTGACGCCCAGGTGCAGCGGGTAGTCGCACTGCTGCGCGAGCAGCTCGTAGGCCCGGACCATGATCACCGGGTCGTTGTGCTTGACCGAGATCTTGATGTCGGTGAAGTCGTGATCTTCGAACAGCGAGCACTCCCACAGCGCCGACTCGACCAGCGCCTCCGGGGTGGCCCTGCCGTACTTCTCCAGCAGTCGCTTGTCCAGCGAGCCGGCGTTGACGCCGATCCGGATCGGCGTGCCGAGATCCTTTGCAGTGCGGGCGATCTCCTTGACCTGATCGTCGAACTGCCGGATATTGCCGGGGTTCACCCGCACCGCGGCGCAGCCGGCCTCCAACGCGGCGAACACGTACTTGGGCTGGAAGTGGATGTCGGCGATCACCGGCAGCTGCGAGTGCTCGACGATCTGCTTGAGGGCCGCGGCATCGTCGTTGGTGGGCACTGCGACCCGGACGATCTGGCAGCCGGCCGCCGTCAGCTCGGCGATCTGCTGCAGCGTGGCGTTCACGTCGGCGGTCACCGTGGTGGTCATCGACTGCACCGATACCGGCGACTCGGAACCGACCCCGACGCCGCCGACGTCCAGCTGCCGGGTGGGCCGGCGCGGGGCGAGCACCGGGACCTCGCGGTCGGCCGGCATCGACGGCATGCCGAGCCCGATCCCGGTGGGAGCGGTACTCGCGGTGTTCGTCATCAGAGTCCTTTGCTGCGGTCTGCGGGGCGGTTCAGAAGAGCTTGACCGGGTTGACGACGTCGGCGACCAGAGTCAGCGCCGTCAGCCCTATGAACAACAATGCCACCACGTAGGCCACCGGCATCAGCTTGGCCACGTCGAACGGGGCCGGTTTCGGGCGACGGGCGAGCTTCGCCCAGCCGCGCTTGATCCACTCGATCAGCGCGCCGAAGATGTGCCCGCCGTCCAGCGGCAGCAGCGGCAGCAGGTTCAGCAGGAAAAGGCTCATGTTGAAGCCGGCGAGCAGGGTCAGGAACAGTGCCAGCTTGTCCTTGGCCTGGGTGTCCATCGACAGGATCTCGCCGGAGATCCGGCCGGCGCCGACGATGCCGACGGGCGAGTTGAGATCCCGTTCCTTGCCGTTGAAGATCGCCTCCCAGAGTGCCGGGATCCGGGCCGGGATCTGGATCACCGCATGGGTGGCCGCGCCGATGAACTGTCCGGTGCGGTCGAAGGCACTGCCGAAACCCTGGGTGACGTACGGCGTCTGCGGCCCGACGCCGAGAAAGCCGGTCTCGAACGTGCCGGTCATCTCGCCCCGGCTGTCGTACACACCGCGCTGGGTCAGCACGATCGAGACATCCTTGTTGATGCTCTGCCCACCGCGATCGATGACGATCGGCACGGTCTGCCCGGCCGCGGCGCGGATCAATCGGGTCAGCTGATCCCAGTCGGCGATCGGGGTGCCGGCGAACTCGGTGATCCGGTCGCCCGGCTCCAGGCCGATCGTTCTGGCCGGCGTCCATTGGTCCTGCGGGCACTCGGTCTTGTTCTGTTCGGCGAGCGGAGCAGACGCCGGCACCACGCAGGCGCTGACCGATTGCACGGTGGTGTTGGGGGTCGGTACCCCGATGGTGGTCATCACGATCCCGAACAGCACGACCGCCAGGACCAGGTTCATGAACGGCCCGGCGAACATGATGACGATCCGCTTGAACGGGTGCAGTTGGTAGAACTGCCGGCCGTCGTCGGTCGGCAGCACCTGCGAGCGGTCGCCGTTACGGGAGTCCTCGATCACCTGCCGGAAGAAGCCGGCCGGGCCGAGGGCCGTGGTGGTGATCCGCTGCCGGCCCTTGGCATCCGGCGGCACCATGCCGATCATCCGGATGTAGCCGCCGAGTGGGATGGCCTTGATGCCGACCTCGGTCTCGCCCATCTGCTTGGACCAGATGGTCTTGCCGAAGCCGACCATGTACTGCGAGGTGCGGACGTTGAACAGCTTTGCGAAGGTCAGGTGCCCGAGCTCGTGCCAGGCGATGGAGAACAGCAGCCCCACCGCGAACAGCACGATTCCGATCGCCATCCACATCAGCGCGTTGCACCTGCCCTTTCGGTCGCCAGCTCCCGGGCCCGTCCCCGGGCCCAGTTCTCGGCGGCCAGCACGTCATCGACGCCCTCGGGATCCCTGGTCAGGGTTTCCGCCTGTTCTGCTTCATCAATGATGCCTGCCAATACCGCGGAAATGCCGGGGAACGTGAGCAATCCCCCTCGGAAAGCCGCGACAGCCACCTCGTTGGCGGCGTTGTAAGTGGCCGGCACCAGGCCGCCGGCCTGCCCGGCCCGCCTGGCCAGCCGCAGCGCCGGGAACGCCTCGTGGTCCACCGGCTCGAACGTCCAGGACGTCGGTGACGAGAAGTCGCAGGCCGCGGCGACGTCGGGCAGCCGGTCCGGCCAGGTCAGACCGAGCGCGATCGGCAGGCCCATGTCCGGCGGGCTGGCCTGGGCGATGGTCGCGCCGTCGCGGAAGGTGACCATCGAGTGGACGACGGACTGCGGGTGCACCACCGTCTCGATCCGCTCGTAGGGCACCCCGAACAGCAGGTGCGCCTCGATCAGCTCCAAACCCTTGTTCACCAGGGTGGCCGAATTGACCGTGATCACCGGGCCCATGTTCCAGGTCGGATGGGCCATCGCCTGGTCGAGCGTCACGTCGACCAGCTCGTCGGGCCGCCGGCCGCGGAACGGGCCGCCGGAGGCGGTCAACACCAGCTGGGCGACCTCCTCGGCCCGGCCGGCCCGCAGGCACTGGGCCAGCGCGCTGTGTTCGGAATCGACCGAGACGAGTTGCCCGGGGCCGGCGGCCGCGAGCACCAATGGCCCGCCGGCGATCAGCGACTCCTTGTTGGCCAGCGCCAGCGGCCGACCGGTGGCCAGCGCCGCCAGCGTCGGAGCCAGGCCGATCGAGCCGTCGATAGCGTTCAGTACCACGTCGGCGTCGACCTCGTCGATCAGCCGCAGCGCCCCGTCGATGCCGGTGGCGACCTTCGCCCCGGGAAACCTGGCGGTCTGCGCGGCCAGAAGTTCCGGGCGGGACCCGCCGGCCACCAGACCGGCCACCGCCAGTTCGTCCGGATGCCCGGCGATCACATCGAGGGCCTGGGTGCCGACCGAGCCGGTGGACCCCAGGACGAGTACGCGGCGCATCCGACCATTGTCACCCAGCCGGCCCGTCGGCCGGGCTGCGCGCCGATCCGGAGGGTCGCGTGCGAAGATGGGCGCGAGCCGCAGTATCAAGGAGGAGCAGTGTCAGACCCAGCAGTGTCAGAGGCCGGAACCGCGCTGCAGAAGCACGACCCTTCGGCGCATGCCGAGGTCGAGGTCGCGCATCATGCCGCTCCCCTCACTTACAACCCGGACGCGCCGAGCGCCGAGTGGGGCTGGCACGGCGACTGGAGCCTGTTCGCCGCCCGCGGCTCGCGCCTGCTGCTGCTGTTGTTCACCGCGGTGATCCTGCTGATGCTGTTCGGCAACCACGTCAGCCACGTCGAGGACTGGTACCTGATCGGCACCGGCGCCGTGATGATCATCTGGCTGGTGTCCCGCGAGCTGCGCGCCCGCAAGCAGCGCCGACTCCGCCCCTGATCCGTCAGCCCTGATTCGTCAGCCCTGATCCGTCAGCCCTGATCCGTCAGCCCCTGGGTCGGAAGCCGGCCACCATCGGGCACTGGTACGGATCGCGGTGCACCAGACCGACCTTGTTCAGGTAGCGCACCACGATGACGTAGGCGCGCAGCAGCGAGGTCTCGGTGTAGGGCACCTGCCGCTCGGCGCAGAACGGCATCACGATCTCCCTGGCCCTGCGCAGGTTCGGCCGCGGCATGCTTGGGAACAAGTGGTGCTCGACCTGGTAGTTGAGTCCGCCCATCGCGAAGGTCATGAACTGCGGACCGGTGATGTTCCGGGACATCAGCACCTGCCGACGGAAGAAGTCGATCTTGGAATTCTCCGGGGCGACGGGCATGCCCTTGTGGCTCGGCGCGAACGTGCAACCCATGTAGACCCCGAACACCGCGAGTTGGACGCCGAGGAACGCCGCGGCCATGCCAGGTGAGAGCAGCAGGAACAGCGTGGTGAGGTAGGCGGCCCAGCGGAAGGCGACCATCCCGAGTTCGGTCCAACGATGCTTGACCGGCGCCTTGCCCACCAGGGTGACCATCGACTGGGCGTGCAGGTTGAGTCCTTCGACGATCAGGATCGGGAAGAACCACCAGCCCTGTCGAGCCATCAGGAACGCCGCGATCCGGCCACGCTCACGATCCGGCTCGGGGTAGAACACCACCACAGTGGGCTCGATGTCCGGATCGAAGTTGATCTGGTTCGGTTTCGCGTGGTGTTTGGTGTGCTTGCGCACCCACCAGCTGATGCTCATCCCGGTCAGCAGGCTGCCGAGCACCCTGGCCAGCCAGTCGTTCGCCTTGCCGGAATGAAACACCTGGCGATGGGCCGCGTCGTGCGACAGGAAGGCCAGGTGGGTGAGCACCAGGCCGAGCGCGGCGGCGATCCCGAGCTGCGCCCAGGATTCACCCACCACCGCGAACGCGACCCAGACAGCGGCGAAGGCTGCGATCACCGAGCCGATCTTGACCGCGTAGTAGCGGTATCGGCGTTCCAGCAGGCCGTGCTCGTGGATCACGGCGGCCAGTTCCGAATAGTCGGTGGCGATCCGGTGACGGGTGGCCGGTGCAGCGCCGAGGGTGGCGGTCAAGGTGTCCAGTTCCCTGCGAGATACGGTTCACCGTCGATCCGGCGCCCGGTCGCGCCCCACGGTCGGTCCGTGAGGGGCGACCCGAGGTCGTCGTACCGCCATCGTCAGCGTACGGGACGCCGCCGGAAGTGGCGGGTCAACCGGGCCGGCCGGTGCGTTGGCTGATCCGTTGGGCCACCGCCGCATCCGCCGTTCCCTCGTCCGGCTCGAACTCCCAGAGGATGCCGGTCCACGGATCCTTCACGCTCGCCGCTACCACCGGCAGATACCGCGGCTGTTGGCGCAACCCGAGCCCGGCGAGCTGGTTCCGGGACGCCAGCAGGACAAGTCGGAGGCCGAGCAGCGCGCCATCGACCCCGATCCGGTCCAGCGCGGCCACCTCGGCGGCGCCGAATCCGAGGGCCGGCCACGGCACGATCACCACGCCCGGCAGCGCACCGGGCAGGTCGGCCATGGCGCCGGCCTCGGCGGCCATCAGGTGCAGATCCACCTGCCGGGCCAGTTCGGCCAACGGGTTCTGGTCGGGCCGGCGGGCCGGTGCCGGCAGGCCGAGGAAGCCGGCCAGCTGGTCGTCGTCGGCGACCACGGCGACCTCGGTGCCGGCCGGCACCGCGGCCAGGATCCGGTGCAGCAGTCCGCGGACGGCCTGGTCGACGACGCCGGCCGGATTCTCCAGACAGATCCCGCCGAGCGCCGAAACATGGTGCACCATCGGGATTCTCAGCGCCTGGCTGTCCGGGCGGGTCAGCGTGCCGATCCGGAAGATGCCGACGCCGTCCGGCCCGATCGGCTGCTGCCAGACGGGCGCGCCCCAGCCTGCGACGGGAGCCGGGAACGTCGTCTCCAGTGCGGTCAGCTCACCGACCAACTGGTCCAGATCATCGAGCCGCCGGCGGGCCGCTAGGTCGGCGATCTGGCCATGCCGCGCCTCGACGGCTGCCCGCTGGGTGTCGACGATTGCCGACCGGTCCGGGTCGGCGGACCCATCGGCCGGGCCGCCGGCAGATCGGCGGGTCGGATCGGCCAGCAACGCGCCGAGCTCGTTGTCGCGGCGCTCGTCGGCGAACGCCATCGACTCGGCGTAAGCGACCAGACTGCGCGAGGCGTCCTCCCAGATGCCGTTCAGGTGCCGCTGGATCGTTTCCGGGTCGTGCTGGACCGTCGACTCACCAGCAGAACTGTCCACAGTGGACGCCCCGGCGCCGAAACCCGCCGAAACACCAGCCGCACTGTCCAAGTTGGACGGCCCTGCGGGCGCGAGACCGGCGGCGTCGGTCAGCATCGCGCCGTGCACCCGACCGAGTTCGGGCAGTCCGCCGGCGTAGTGCTGGCCCAGCGCGCGCACCTTCCAGCCGCCGGCGCGCCGATAGCACTCCAGCAGCACCGTGGCCGGGGCCTCACCCGGCGCCGCGGACCGGACCACCAGGGTCGACTCCCCCAGGTCCAACTCGCTGGTCGCGGCCGGCAGGCGCCGACCGTGAGCGACCAGCAGGCACCGCTGCACCGACGACTCCAGTGCCCCGAGGTTCATCGGAAGTGCCGACGCCACCACCGGTATCGGCTCGCCGTGCACGTGGTCGGCAGCGTCCAACGCGACCATCAGCAGCGGTACGGCGGGGGTGACGGTCAGTCGCCAGGTCGCCGGCAGCGGCGTATTCTCCCCGGCGGCGAGCTCCCTGGTCTGCACCGGCCGCTACAGGAACCGCGGGAGCTGCGGGAAGGAGTCGGACGGGGTGCGGGCCTGGATGCCCTCGCCGATCGCCTGCATCTGCCAGCCACCGCCGTCCCGGAACACCTTCGCCATCACCATGCCGGTGAAGGCCATCCCACCGGTCAGCGTGTAGCGGGCCAGTTCGCCGCCGGAGGTGTTGTCGATCAGCCGGCAGAACGCGTTCTGCACCTGTTCGAAGGTCTGACCCTCGTAGGACGTGACGATGAAGACGATCGAATTGATGTGCGCCGCGACCCGGTCCAGGTCGATCAGCACGGTCTCGTCATCCCCGTCACCGGCGCCGGTACGGTTGTCGCCCTGGTGCTGGACGCTGCCGTCCTTGGACCGCAAGTTGTTGTAGAACACCACGTCGGCGAGCTGCTTGTCGGCGAACATCACGGCTGACGCGTCCAGATCGATGTCGACCTCACGGTTGCCGAACATGCCGCGTTTCTTCAGTGGATCCCAACCCAGCCCCATCCGGACCACCGTGAGGTTGCCGCCCGACTCCTTGCGCAACGAGACCCGCTGCCCCTTCTGCAGGCTCACCGGTCGTTGCGCGCTGAGCCCGGCCGGCGGCTGCTGGCCTTGCGGGGCCCCGGTCGGCGGCGGGTAGTTTCCGGCCCCGCCCGGCGGCGGGAAGCCCTGCGCGGCCCCGCCCGGCGGCGGGAAGCCTTGCGCGGCCCCGGTCGGCGGCGGGAAGCCCGACCCGGCCGGCCCGCCGGCAGCGGTCGGCGGCGGGTAGCCCACGTTCGGCGCCGGGGCCGACGGGGGCGGGAACGCCGCCGGGCTCTGTTGCTGGCTCGGCTGCGGTGGCGGTGGGTAGCCGCCCGCCGGCGGGGGCGGCGGCGGCTGGGTCGCCGGTGGGCGCGGCGCTACCGGCTGCTGCGGTTGCAGATGCCCGAACGCTCCGCCGGTGTCCGGCGGCTCCCCCGGCGCGGGCTGCGTGGGCTGCGCAGCGGCCGGCTGCATGTTGCCGAAGACTCCCCCGGTGTCCGGCTCCTCGATCCGCGCCGGCGGGGTGGGCGCAGCCGGGGCCTGTGAGCCGGCATCGTCGACGGAGACGCCGTGGTCGGAGATCAGGTCCGCGAGCCCACCGGCGTAGCCCTGGCCAACCGCACGGGCCTTCCAGTCGGCGCCGCGCCGGTACAGCTCGACCGCCACCATGATCGACTCACTGTCCAGTCCGGTGACCCGGTACTCGGCGATCGGGCCGCCGGCGGCGTCGGCGATCCGGGCCACCGGCGGCGCGACCTGACCGAACCGCTGACCCGGCGTCTCCAGGTTCACCACTGCCCGCACGGTCTGGATGTCCGCGGGGATCTGGTCGGTCTGCACGGTCAATTGCCAGCCGCTGCCGTCCTTGACGCATCGCACACCGGGGCCGTCGGGCTGGTTGAAGAACACGAAGTCGCTGTCGCTGCGCACCTTTCCGGAGTCGGTCACCAGTAACGCGGACAGATCGGTCGGTGCTTGCACCTCGACGGTGATCCGCACCGACGAGGCGGCCAGCGGCGCGTTCTGGCCTTTGACCAGGATTGCGGGTCCAGTAGGTGTCGTCACGACGCTCCTTCGGTTCGGGGCTTGACCCCTCGATCCTGCCAGGTGCCGCGACCGGGGTCAGCCTGTTGGCCCATCCGGGCACGGGCGGCCCGGCGATGCGATGCTGGTCCGATGGCGACCAAGAGATCCCGATCCCGCCGCCGTCGTTCGGCGGCTCCCTCGGTGGCTGTCGTGGCCGGCGCGGCCGTGCTGTTCGCCGGGGTGTCCAGATATCTGACGCCGTGGCCGATGGCCATGGTGATCCGTCGGATCTTCGAACGCGGCGGCCGGCAATCGATGGTGCAGATGCTGCCGCACATGCCGACGGTCGGCATCGCCGAACTGCTCGACCAGCCCTATGCGCCCAGCCCCACCCGCACCGCCACGGACACCGCGCTGGACGTGTTCGCGCCCGACACCGGGACCGACGCCCTGCCGACGGTGATCTGGATCCACGGCGGCGGCTGGATCGCCGGCGACAAGTCGCAGATTGCTCCCTACCTGAGAGTCCTTGCGGCGCAGGGGTATACGACCGTCGGCCTGAATTACACCCGCGGCCCGCAGGGCCGGTACCCGACGGCGCTGCGGCAGTTGGACGCGGCAATCGGCTACCTGATCGACCATGCCGGCGAGTTGCGGATCGATCCGACCCGGCTGGTTCTGGCGGGTGATTCGGCCGGCGCCCAGTTGGCCAGCCAGCTGGCGGCGCTCGTCACCAATCCGGAGTTCGCGCGCCAGGTCGGGATCCGGCCGCGACTGGCACCCGAGCAACTGCGCGGGATGGTACTGAACTGCGGCGTGTACGACCTGGACATGATGAGCCGGGCCAAGGGTCTGGTCGGCTGGGGCTTCAAGAAGACCCTCTGGGCCTACACCGGTTCGCGGGACTGGGCGAAGACGCCGGCCGGCACCCAGATGTCCACGCTGCGGTTCGTCACCCGCGATTTTCCGCCGACCTACATCTCCGGCGGCAACGGCGACGGGCTGACGGCCGGACAGTCGAAGCCGATGGCCGAGCGGCTGCGCCGGCTCGGAGTGCCGGTCACCGCGCGATTCTTCGATGATGGCCACGAACCGCCGCAACCGCACGAGTACCAGTTCGCGTTGGGCACTGCGGAAGCCGACGAAGCGCTGACGGCGACGTTGACGTTTCTGAAGGAACTGCCCGGATTCTGAGGAGCATCGCTTCTGCCCGGGGATTCGACACCGGCATGGTGGCTGCGATCGGCACCTCCGTCGACCGGTCTGCGGCCGACATCGCAGAACTGGCGACACGCTTTCAGGATCAACCGAGGGCGGCGACGATTCGTTCGCCGACTGCGGCGATGGCGGCCCGGTCTCCCGGGACGTCCGGCACCCACGGCAGCGTCAACCTGTCCCTGTCCTTGTCGGTGTACCGCGGGATCACGTGCAGGTGGAAGTGGAACACCGACTGCCAGGCCGCCGCGCCGCAGCAGTTGATCAGGTTCACCCCGTCGGCGCCGAGTGCGGGTACTGCGACCGCGGCGATCCGCTGCGCGGCCAGGGTGACGGCGGCCAGGTCATCGGGCGCGATTTCCAGCAGGTCCCTGCTGTGTCGCTTGGGAATGACCAGTAGGTGACCATCGGAGGCCGGATTGATGTCCATGAAGGCGAAGGTCTTCTCGTCCTCGGCGACCTTCATGCTGGGAATCTGGCCGGCCACGATGCTGCAGAACAGGCATTGTTCGCTCATGAAGTCTCCCGTTCGACGAGTTCCGGACCGTCAGCGCTCGGCCGCGGCCAACTGGCCGCAGGCAGCGGCGATCTCCTGGCCCCGGGTGTCCCGGACCGTACAGGCGACGCCCTGGGCGCGCACCCGGCGGACGAACTCGGCCTCCACCGGCTTGGGTGAAGCGTCCCATTCCGAACCGGGGGTCGGGTTCAGCGGGATGACGTTGACGTGCACCAGCGACCCGAGATGCTCGCGCAGCAGTTGCCCGAGCAGGTCGGCCCGCCACGGCTGGTCGTTGATGTCGCGGATCAGGGCGTACTCGATGGACACCCGTCGACCGGTGGTGTCGGCGTACCGGCGGGCCGCCTGCAGCACCTCGTCGACCTTCCACTTGTCGTTCACCGGCACCAGGGTGTCGCGCAGTTCGTCATCCGGGGTGTGCAGCGAAACCGCAAGCCGCACTTGCAGTTTCTCGTCCGTCAGCCGGTTGATCGCCGGCACGAGGCCGACCGTCGACACCGTCACCGAGCGGGCCGAGATGCCCAGGCCGTGCGGATTCGGCGCGGTGATCTGCTTGACCGCCGACAGCACCCGGTTGTAGTTGGCCAGCGGCTCGCCCATCCCCATGAAGACGATGTTCGACAGCCGCCCCGGCTCCCCGAGGGCGCCGTCGCGGGCCGCGGCGGCGGCCAGCCGGACCTGCTCGACAATCTCGGCGGTCGACAGGTTCCGCTGCAGACCGCCCTGCCCGGTGGCACAGAACGGGCAGGCCATGCCGCAGCCGGCCTGGCTCGACACACACAGCGTGATCCGGTCCGGGTAGCGCATCAGCACCGACTCGATCAGCGTGCCGTCGTGCGCCCGCCAGAGCGTCTTGCGGGTGTCGCCGGCGTCGCAGGAGATCGAGCGGACCTCGGTGAGCAGTTCCGGCAGCAACGCGTCGACGAACTCACCGCGGCCGGCTGCCGGCAGGTCGGTCATTTCGTCCGCGATCCTGGTGAGACCGCCGTAGTAGTGCCGGGCGAGCTGATCGGCGCGGAACGCCGGCTGCCCCGCCTGCTGGACCGCGGCCTTACGCTGGGCTTCGTCGAGGTCGGCCAGGTGCGCGGGTGGCTTCCCACGGCGGGGAGCGGCAAAGATCAGGGGCAGGCTCTTGCGGGCGGCTTCAGCAGTCATGACCGCTACATTCTCCCATGCGGACGACACCGACCCGGCCCTGGAACCGTTCAGCAGTGAGCACCGTCGCACCCGGGACCGAAGGAGATTCCACCGTGACCCACAGCGGAACCACCGTTGTTCAACGCCTAATGCCGGCGGCCGGGACGGCCGTGCTGGCGCTCACCGCCACCAGTTGGATCGGCAAGTCGTTCCGCACGGATGCGGGCACCGGCGACCGGAGCTTCAGCTTCTGGGGGCTGTTCCACACGGTCCGCCACGGCCTGACCCTCGGGGTGGGGCTGGTGGCGGTGCTGCTGATGGCGTTCGTCGCCGTCGCAGTGCTGGCCAACCACGCTCGCCCCGCGGCGGGCTCGGTGATGGCCTGGGTGGCTGCGCTCGCCACGGTGGCCGTGCTGATGAACGTCGACGCCGGCTACTCGGCCGGGCCGGGCTTGTGGCTGACGCTGATCGTCACCGTTGCCGCGGCGGTCGCCGGCACCCTGGACTGGGTGTTGACCGCCAACGGCGACCGGCGGGAAGCGCTGGCCGCGGCCCGCTGAATCGTCAGCCGTAGGGAATCGGTCGGTCGCCGAGTCCGATCACCGATCCGACGAGTTCGCGGCCGGGTTCGGCCGAGGACACTTCGCAGGTCTGCATCGGGACCAGCTGCCGGCTGCCGTCGTCCTGCAGAACCATGCTGCCCATGGAGGGGTCCTGGGAGACCTTGGCCTGCAACGGATGGGCGCCGCCGAAGGCCGCGGCGCCGACCTGATCCACCGCGAAGTCCAGACAACCGGTGACCGGTGTCCGAGCCAGATACTCGGGTTGGAACGTTCCGATCCGCTGCACGAAATGCGGTGTCGTGCAATCGACCTGCTGCAACTCGTCCCGATAGCAGGCGCCGACGGCAGCCGACGATTCACCACCCGGCAGCGGATTGACCGATCCGGCGTACTGCAGCGCCCGAAGCTGCGGGCCACTGGTGACCGGACCGACGACGCAGGCCTGCCAGCCGAGCGGGGCTCCGCCGCTCACCGGGCGGGACAACAGCCATGGCTGGGGCGCGGTCCAGTCCGGCCCGGAGGTCCCGGTCATGGTGGGGCCCTGGCTGCTGCAGCGATCTGCTCCGGCAGCCGCCCCGGACGGCGATTCGGCGCCGGCCCGCCAACTTTCCACCACCTCGGCCGTGTGCGGCTCCGAGCACGGCACCTCACTGGGCTCGGTGCTGGTGGCGCCGAGGTCCGGCACGACCAGACAGGCGCCGACCGCCGGTGGCGGCGTCCACGGCAACGCGACCGGCTCGCCGTGGACGTTGCGACCGCTGACCCGGTTGACGACGATCAGGGCCAGCGCGGCGGCGACCACCACCGCGATCCCCCAGCGCCGGTCGTTCGTCATACCAGCAGGCTAGGCCCGCGGGCGCCGGCCGTCAGCCGAACGGCAGCGGCTTGTCCCCCAGGCCCTGTACGGAGTCGACCAGCGGTCGGGACGCGACCACGCTGCAGGTGTCTGGCAGCACCGGTTCGCCGGTGGTGGCATCGACGATCGTCACCGGGCCCGAGCGGTCCAGTCCGGTCACCGCAAGCAGTGCATCCGGACCTGAGAACGCGGATGCGCCGACGACCCGGCGGGCGAAATCCTGGCAGTCCTCCCGTGGTCGGGGGTCCACCGACGACGCGAGAAACAGGCCGATCCGCTCGACGCGATGTGGTGCAGCGCAATCGATCCGGACGTTCCGGCCGGCGTAGCAGGCGCCGATCACCGCCGCCGACCGGCCTGTCGAACCCGGAGTCAGGGAGCCGACGAAGGTCAGCGGATCCGAGGGGTCGCCGTCGACGGCGGCGATGAATGCGCAGACCTCCCAGCCGACCGGCCCGGGCGAGGACAACCGGGCCGAGAACGTCGGGCTCGGTGGCCGGGACCAGTCGCCGCCGCTCGGAACCGGCGGGATGCCACCATCGGCGGCGCACCGGTCCGAGATGTCGGCCGGGCTCCGGCCCTTTCGCCAGCTCTGGTAGACCTCGGCGGTGTGCCGCCGGTTGCAGGCGACCGGCGTCGGGGTGGATCCGCGGGTGTCCAGGCAACTCCCCACCGCCGGGATCGGCTGCAGGGCGACCGCGACCGCCTCGCCGGGAAGGTCGGGCCCACTGAGCCGGCTGACGGCGATCAGCGCCAGCGCCGCGGCCAGCACGACCGCGATGCCCAACCCCCGGTCCTTCGTCATCCCCGTCGCCTTTCCCCATCCCGGTCCGTCGTCGGTGCACACCCACGCAGCGCTGCGATCGACGTCGTCAGCCAGGTCCGCCGTACGGCAGCGGCGCATCACCGAGGCCGACGACGGACGTCATCAGCCACTTCCCCGGTTGCACCCGGACGGCGCAGTTCGACAGCGGCGGTGCCGGGAAGGCGGCGCCGGTCAGGAACGGCTGGGTATGACGGTCCATCCGGCCGTTCTCGACGTCGATCACGATCCGGCCGGTCGCCGCCAGGTTCAGGTCGCCCACCGTCAACGGTTCGGGGCCGTCGAAGACCTTGGCCGAACCGATCAGGTCGACAGCCAGTGCGGCACAACCGTTGTCGGCTGTCTGCGGCCGGTTGCTGACCGCCAGCAACTCCGCGTCGTGTGGCTGGGTGCAGTCGACCGGGTGGGCGGCCGCCTTCGCCGCGGTCTGCCAGTAGCAGGCTCGCAGCGACACCGGATAGTCGGCGACCGATGCGGCAGACAGCAGCGATCCTCGATGCACCACCACGCCGACCGGGTCCGCGGTGGCGATGGCCTGCTGCACGCAGGCGGTCCAGCCGGTCGGTCCGCCGCCGTCGACCAGATGATCGAACGTCGAGTACGGCGGGGGTCGCCAGTCTTCGCCGACGGCGCCGAGCACCGACTGCCGATCATCCCACCGGCAGGGCGAGTCCTGGCCCGCCAGACCCACCGGCCAGGCGCCGATCACCTCCGCCGAGTGCCGTTGATCGCACGGCAACACGGTGGCCTGACTGCCGGCCAGGTTCAGACAGGTACCGGCTGGCGGCGGCGAGACCGGCGGCACCGCAACGGCGGCACCCGGGACGTCCCGGCCGCTGATCCGGACCGCCGTCAGCAGCGCGACCAGCGCCAGGCACACGAATACCCAGCCCCCGAGCCGACGCATCGCCTCCGACGTCATGACTGGTCCATTCGCCGATCCAGATTCTAGGCGCTTCCCCGCCCCCGTTGTGATGGCAATCCGTGGTTGTGGCAGCGGAACAACCACGACTTACCATCACAATCTGGCCGCCGGCGCCAACCAGGCAGCCCGCCGCCGGTCGTAGACCTGTTTCGCCCGGCGCCGGAACTGGACCGGTTGCCGATAGAGGTCGTCGCCGGTAACCCGGAACACCCGGAGACCCGCGTCCTCCATGCCGCCGTTTCTTCTGATGTCCTTGCGGAACTGGGCCCGGTCGGTCCGATGACCGTCGCCCTCGTACTCGAAGACCAGCTTCAGGTCCCGGTAGAGGGCGTCGACACAGCTCAACCATCGACCCGTCTCGTCAAAGAGATCGACGTTGATCTCGGGCTCCGGCAGTCCTGCCGCCAGCAGTTGCATCCGCAGGTCCGACTCCGGTGGCGAAGCCACGTTCGGCCGGATCCATGGCAGCGCCGCCCGCAGGTTGTCAACGCCGTCGCAGCGGGCCCACCGACCCACTGCGTTGTCCAGGTCGCCGGTACTCAGCGGAACAAAACCCGTTGTCCGGCCGGCATAATCACGGCCGCTGATCGCGGCATCACCGAAACGGACCAGCTCCTCCTTCGTCGCACGGGTCGCCAGCAGGCACCAGGTGAGGGCCGGCGACGTGACGCGGATGCCGTCAACCTCACTGACGGTGAACAGGTCGGAGCGAATGACGCGACCGCGGACGTTCCGGCCGGTCGGCTTGTTCACGCCCCTCGGCACGGCCACCTGAACGGTCAGGTCGTTCCCGGCCCGGTACGGCAGCGGCAACCCGTACAGTGCGGCCGCCGTTTCCGCGGCGAAGGCACGCGGTGGCCATAGCCGCGGTAGGTAGGCCAGTGCCAGCTCCCGCAACGTGCCGACCTCGCCCGCCACCCGGATCCCGTGGAAGGGCGAGCGCAGGTCGGCTGCCCCCATCCGCCAGTCGGACAACCCGGAATCGAATCCCTCAGCGACGCGGAAGGCCCGCTGGGTGAACTCGTCCGGTAGCGATCGTCTCGGCGCGGCGGATCCCATGCCCGACATGGTGTCCGAAGGCCGTTCGGCGCCGGCGACTTGTCCACACCGGCCGGTCCACGTCGCCGCGTGTGGACAACTCGCCGGTCATCCGGCCTGCGTTGTGATGGCAATCCGTCGTCGTGGCAGTGGAACAACCACGGATTGCCATCACAACGACGCACCCCATAACGACGCACCAGTAACGACGCCCCGGTAACGCACCCGGTGGCGGAACGGGGGCGGTCAGCGGCGGCCGGGAAGGGTGGCCAGCACTCCGGGCAGCAGGAAGAAGATCCACGACCAGGCCCAACCGCCGAACAGGAACCCGCAGAGCAGGAACAGCACCAACGAGGCGGTGCCGGCCGCCGGGATCCAGCGCTGTGCGTCGAAGCCCGACGGCCGCTGCACCGCGGGTTGCGTCTGGGCGGCGCGGTTCGGATGCTCGTAGGACGGCGGCGGGTAGGTCGGCGCGGCCTCCGGATACCCGGAGGATGCCGACGTCACCGCCGCCGACGGGCCTGGTGGGGACACCCGGAAGCCGCCCGGCAGATCGGTGAACACCGAGTTCAGGTCGGCGGCCGTGGCCGCGGAGATGACCCGGTTGGACCGGGCGGAGTACTCGTCCGGCGTCAGCCGGCCGGCCCGCAGGTGATCGCCGAGCACGTCGAGCGCCCGGTCCCGCTCGACATTGCCGACCCGCATCTCTGCTGATTCGCTCACGACTCGATGGTGCCACCAACGACGCCCGACCGCCGTTACCGGGTGCTGCGCGAGGGTCCGCAGCTCCCTGTCAGCAGTACCCCTTGGCTAACCGGATCAGCTCGCGTCCGTAGCCGGGCCCATGGCTGACGGCATGCACCGCCACCGGGTGCAGCTGGTGCAACGGGGTTCGCTCGGGCCAGTCCGCCGGCAGCGCGGCGGCCTCCGCGTAACCGGCTCGGATCCGGTCAAGGCCGGGGCAGCCGAACAGCTCCAGCATCGCCAGGTCGGTCTGCCCGTGACCGCCGTGCGCCGCCGGGTCGATCAGCACAACGCCGTCGGCGGTGTAGACCAGGTTGCCCGCCCACAGGTCGCCGTGCAGCCGGGCCGGCGGCCGGTCGTCGTCGAACTCACCGGCGGCGATCCGATCGCACAACCGGTCGACCAGGGCGGCGCCGTCGGCGGCCAGGTTGCCGCCGTCCCGGGCCAGCCGGACGAACGGGCGCACCCGTTGCTCGGCGTAGAACTCGCCCCAGCTGGTCGTCGACCGCATCGCCTGCCGCTGCCTTCCGATCCAGCCGTCGCCGGTCCATCCGTCCGGCGGACTACCGAAGGCCGGAGCACCTGCTGCGTGGGTGATCGCCAGTGCCCGGCCGAACGCCTCCGCCGCTTCGGCGGTCGGTCGGGCCGCCCGCAGCCGTTGCAGCTCGAGGAAACCGGGGCCGATGTCGAGCACCTCGACGACCAGGGCACCGCCGTCAGCCGCTGCCGCGGCCAACCACCGAAGCCCCGCCGCTTCCGCCTCGAAGAAACCGGCCGGCGCGTCCGGCCGGTGTTTGCGGAAGGAACTCATTGCGGCAACGCTAGGCGCTGCCACTACCGTTGAGCGATGCCGATCGACCCGCCGCAGGTGTTGTCCGTGAATGTCGGCCGGGCCACCCGCACCGCGTACTCGAAGATCGGCGTCACCGGGATCGACAAGCGGCCGACCCCGGAACGGGTGCAGGTCACGGCCCCCGGCCCCAAGGGCACCGGCGGCTCCGGGTTGGCCGGCGACGCCGTTTGCGACCTGCGCCACCACGGCGGTGACGACCAGGCGGTCTACGCCTATGCCCGGGAGGATCTGGACCACTGGCAGGATCAACTCGGCCGGCCGATCGGCAACGGCGGGTTCGGCGAGAACCTGACCACCGCCGGGATCGACATCTCCGCCGCCGTGGTCGGTGAGACCTGGTCGGTGGGCGCCGAGATGCTGTTGCAGGTGTCCGATCCGCGGATCCCCTGCCGAACCTTCGCCGGCTTCCTGGCCGAGCAGGGATGGATCCGTCGGTTCACCGAAACAGCCTGTCCTGGAACATATCTGCGGGTGTTGCGGCCCGGGATGGTGCAGGCCGGCGACGCCATCGAGGTGATCGACCGTCCCGAGCACGACGTCACGGTCCAGCTGGCCTTCCGGGCATTCACCACCGACTCCGCACTGCTGCCGCGGCTGACCGTGGCCGCCGGACTATCGGCGGAGTCCCGGGCGAACG
Source organism: Nakamurella lactea DSM 19367 (assembly GCF_000426645.1). Classification (GTDB taxonomy): domain Bacteria; phylum Actinomycetota; class Actinomycetes; order Mycobacteriales; family Nakamurellaceae; genus Nakamurella; species Nakamurella lactea. The sequence continues at coordinate 18,974 of NZ_AUFT01000001.1, forward strand.
TGGCCCGCCGCACGACCTTCGCCCTCGATCGGGACCCGGCCTGATGCGGGTGCTGATCGCGCCCGACTCGTTCAAGGGCAGCGCCACCGCCCGGCAGGTCGCCGAGGCGATCGCCGACGGCTGGCGCTCCGTCCGCCCGCAGGACGAGGTGCGCACCCTGCCACTGGCCGACGGCGGCGAGGGCAGCGCCGACGCCATTGTCGCCGCGTCCCCCGGTGCGCGGCAGATCGACTGCGCGGCAACGGGTCCGGACGGTCACTCGGTCGCGGCCAGTTGGTGGCTGCTGACCGACGGCACCGCCGCGGTCGAGCTGGCGGCGGCGTCCGGCCTCCCGCAGATGGCGACCAAGGACGCGCTGCGCGCCCAAACCACCGGGTTCGGTGAGTTGCTGCTGGCCGCCGTGCGCCACCCACAGGTGCGGCGGATCGTCGCCACCCTGGGCGGCAGCGCCGCCACCGACGGCGGGACCGGTGCGCTACGGGTGCTCGGCGCACGGTTCCTCGACACGGCCGGCGACGAGCTGAACCCGGGCGGTGCCGCGCTGGAACGGCTTGCGACTGTGGATGTCTCCGACCTGACGCCGCCCCCGCCCGGCGGCGTGCAGATGCTCACCGACGTGACCGCGCCGCTGCTCGGGCCGCGCGGGGCGGCGGCCGTCTTCGGCCCACAGAAGGGCGCCACCGACGCCGATGTCGTCACGTTGGACGGGGGTCTGCGCCGGTTGCACGAGGTGATCGGCGGAAATCCGGACCGGCCCGGCTCGGGCGCCGCCGGCGGTACCGGGTTCGGCCTGGCCACGCTCTGGTCGGCGGCCACCGTTCCCGGCGCCGACCGGATCGGGCAGATCGTCGGGCTGCCGGCCGCACTTGCCGACGCCGACCTGGTGATCACCGGGGAGGGCCGTTTCGACGACCAGTCGACCACCGGGAAGGTGGTCGGGCATCTGCTGCAACTGATAGCCGGGCAACGGGTGTCGTTGGTCGCCGGGCAGATCGCCGGTGACGTCGGCCGGTTCGACCACTCGATCGAGCTGACCGGGCTGGCCGGTTCGTCAGCCGCGGCTATGCAGGACACCCAGAAGTGGCTCGTGGCAGCGGGATCCGAACTCGCCGCCGGCGTTGTCGACTGACCGCACCAACTCCGACTTCGGGGTACCACCAGCGGGTGTCGAAGTCGAAGTTCGTACCCCGAAGACGTCGCAGACGCTCAGGCCAACCCGAGCGACTTCATCCGCTCGCCATGGGCCATCTGCAGCCGCCGGAACAACGCGCCGATACCGGCCAGGTCCCCCGAACCGGCGATGATCACCTCGGCCAGGGCATCCCGTTCGGCGACCACGTACTGCGCCTGGGTGAGCGCCTCGCCGAGCAGCCGACGGCCCCACAGCGCCAGCGGACCGGCCAGCCGCGGGTCGGCCTGGCAGGCCCGGCGCACTTCACGCACGGCGAAGGCCGAGTGCCCGGTATCGGCCAGCACTTCGAACACCAGATCCCTGGTCTGCGGGTCGAGGCCTTCGGCGATCTCCCGGTAGAAGTCGGCGGCCAGCCCGTCGCCCACGTGCGCCTTGATCAGCGACTCCAGCCAGGAATGTGGCGGGGTCGAGTCGTGGAATGCATCGATCGCCCGGACGAACGGGCTCATCGCCTGCTCGACCGAGACGCCGCGCTGGGCCGAATACTCCGACAGCAGCTTGAAGTGACCCATCTCGGCGGCCGCCATCTCCGCCAGCGCCACCCGCCCCGGCAGGGTCGGGGCGTATCTGGCGTCGGCCGCCATCCGGTCGAACGCCGACAGCTCGCCGTAGGCCAGCGCGCCGATCAGGTCGACCACGCCGGCGGCCAACGGTGCCCGGCCGTCCGTTTGCGTCATCTCCTCCGCCATCTCCCTGCCTCCAGACCCGCCGGAACGACCGACGCGTCATGAACAGTAGTTCCAGCGACGTAGAATGGCGGACGGAGGCGGTGCCGGACGGCGCTGCCGTACTGTGCGCGCGACGCATCACTCTCATCGCGCCCGGCATCATTTCGATCGGGCCGGCCTCGCGCGCGAACGCCGAGGAAGGCACCGTTTTGACGAGCGACACCACTATCACCGACCCCGCTGTCGAAGAGGGCCTGGCGCCCGAAGACCTGCAGGAGTCACATCCACTGGTCGGCGACGCGCCGGTCACCGAACAGTCCCCCACCTTCGCCGACCTGCAGGTCGACCCGCGCATCGTGCAGGCCCTGGAACAGGCCGGGATCGAACACACCTTCGCCATCCAGGCGTTGACCCTGCCGGTCGCGTTGGCCGGATCCGACCTGATCGGCCAGGCCCGCACCGGCATGGGCAAGACCCTCGGGTTCGGCGTGCCGCTGCTGCACCGGCTGGCCGCGGAGGACGCCCGCTCCACCGATGTCGAGCCTGGCTCGGCCCAGCAGAAGGGCCGCGCCCCGCGTGCCCTGGTGATGGTCCCGACCCGTGAACTCTGCGTGCAGGTCACCCGTGACCTGCACGATGCCGCCAAGTACGTCGGCCTGACGGTCAGCGCGGTCTACGGCGGCCGCGCGTACGAGCCGCAGATCGCCGCCCTGCAGAACGGTGTCGACGTGGTCGTCGGCACCCCTGGCCGACTGCTCGACCTGGCCAAGAGCGGCAGTCTGGTACTCGGGGCCATCCGGATCCTGGTGTTGGACGAGGCCGACGAGATGCTCGACCTCGGCTTCCTGCCGGACATCGAGCGGGTGTTGGGGATGGTCCCTGACGTCAAGCAGACGATGCTGTTCTCGGCCACCATGCCGGGTCCGATCATCACCCTGGCCCGCTCCTTCATGAGCCAGCCGCTGCACATTCGCGCCGAGATGCCGGACGAGGGCGCCACCCACCGGACCACCAAGCAGTTCGTCTACCGGGCGCACGCGATGGACAAGGTCGAACTGCTGAGCCGGGTGCTACAGGCCAAGGGCCGCGGGCTGACGATGGTGTTCACCCGGACCAAGCGCACCGCGCAGAAGGTGTCCGACGAACTGGAGGACCGCGGTTTCGCCGCCGCGGCCGTGCACGGCGATCTCGGTCAGGGTGCTCGCGAGCAGGCGCTGCGCGCCTTCCGCTCCGGCAAGGTCGATGTGCTGGTGGCCACCGACGTGGCGGCCCGCGGGATCGACGTGGATGACGTCACCCACGTGGTCAACTACCAGTGTCCCGAGGACGAGAAGACCTACATCCACCGGATCGGCCGGACCGGGCGAGCCGGCAAGACCGGCGTCGCGGTCACCCTGGTCGACTGGGACGACGTACCCCGTTGGAAGCTGATCAACACCGCGTTGGGCCTGGACTTCGAGGACCCGGCGGAGACCTACTCGTCGTCGGCCCACCTGCGCGCCGACCTGGACATCCCGGAGGGGGTGACCGGGCGGCTGCCGAGGTCGCAGCGGACCAGGGCCGGCCTGGATGCCGAGGTCGTCGAGGATCTCGGCGAGACCGGTGGCCGCGGCCGCAGCAAGGGTGGCCGCGCCGGAGATCGGACCGGCGGCCGGTCCGGCGAGCGGCCCAGTGGTCGCGGCGGTGACCGGCACAGCGACCGGTCGCGGTCCACGGATACCGACCAGGCGACCGCCGACGCGCCGGAGAAGCCGGCCGGCGATCGGCCGAAGCGTCGCCGCCGCCGTCGTACCCGTGGCGGTGCACCGGCCGGCGATAACGGCTCAAGTGTGACGAGGGGTACCGAGCAGGCCGGTGCGGCCGATGCCGCGCGCGGCGAGTGACCCTCCGCTGAACCGGTTTGCGTAGGCTCGCTGCGTGACCGAATCCGTGCGCGCCCGGCCGACGCCCTACCGCTCCCGGCGACGCCGTGACCGCATCGTTGCCGCCGTCATCGCCGTCGTGGCCGTCGCCGTGGCGGCGGTGCTGTATCTGACCAGCGACATCCGCGCCACCGAAGCGGTCACCGCCGACGGCAGCGAACCGCCTACCCCGATGTCGACGGTGCCCGCGCGGCTGACGGCGGCCTGGCAGCAGGCCGCCGATCCCGAGGTGGGCGCCGCGGCATCACCGTTCGGCACCGTGGTGACCGCCGACCAGCACACGGTGACCGGCCGCAGCGCCGAGACCGGAGCGGTCGCCTGGACCTACACCCGGTCCAACAGGGACGTCTGCCGGATCGGCACCGGCGATGTGCTGGGTGGCGACGTGGACGCCGCCGACATCAGCGCGGCCGACATCGACTCCGAGGACGGTGTCCGCGGCATCATGACCATGTACGCCAGGGACGGCATGTGCCAGGAGATGGCCACGCTGAACCCGATCACCGGCGCACTGCTGTTCACCAGGACGGCCCCGAACCGGCTGCCCGGCACGCTGATCTTCGGTCATCCGTACGCGGCCTGGGTGTCGTCCGATCTGATGGAGATCTGGCGCGGCAGCCTGGTCCGGACCTTCCAGTACGGCGACCAGCCGGCGCCCACCTCGGCGAACACCAGACATCTGGGCTGCGTCTTCTCCGACGCGGCCGTCGGCCAGGACCAGTTCGGCACCGTCGAGCACTGCACCGACAAGGGCGCGAACGCCAGAATCGTGCTGAATTGGACCGACCCGAACCACCAGAACAAGGACTGGGACTCCTACAAGACGCAGGTCCGTGCCGACATCGACACCGGGTCCCCGGTGGCCAGGATCGTCGGCATCACCAAGGACCGGGTGGCAGTGCTGGTCACCGAGCCGACGCCGGCGGTGCTGATCTACGACGCCGACGGCAAGCTGGCCACCCGTACCCCGGTTTCCATCCCGGCGGCGGCGATCGTCGCCGACACCGGCATCACCCCGCGGGTGACGTTGGACGGCGTCCAGTACTCGTTCGTCGGCGGCAACGTGATCTCGGTCGGTCGGGAAACCGTGCAGGTCACGGTCCCGGTGACCAGCAGCTCGGGCGCCACCACGACACCGACCAGCGAAGCGGGCTTCTCCAACTTCCTGGGCACCACCGGCAGCTCCAGCGGTGCTGCCGAGCCGACCACCAAGACCGAGGACCGAGACTCGCTGGTGGTCAACTGGACGATGTCGGAGGCGATCGGGCTGCCGGCCTTGGTGGGCAAGGATCTCGTGGTGCCGTCCCCCACCGGGCTGGCCGTGGCCACGCCCGCCGAGGGGACGGTGAGCCGCTCGATCGATGTGCCGCGCACGGGGTCCCCGAAGCGGGTCGACGTGGTGCTGGTGGGCGACCGGCTGGTCGAACTCCGCGGTTCCGAGGTCGTCTCGTTGAAGGCGGCATCGTGAGAGAGTGTGCGGGCGAACCAACGGCACTCAGCGGTGGCGGACCGCGACGGCGGCCTGGCTGGTGGCCGCCGACAGGGAGCGGGGTGACGGCGTGATCGCCAGCCAACTCAGCCCGCACCATGCCGCACCGGTGCTGTTGCGTACCCCGGCCGGGATCCTGTTGGCGGCGCTGGACACCGGCATCGGCGAACCGTCCGACCGGCCGACGGTGCTGCTGCTCCCCGGCTACACCGGCTCGAAGGAGGACTTTGCTCCGATTCTCGATCCGCTGGCGGACAACGGTTTCCGGGCGATCGCAGTCGATCTGCCCGGTCAGCACGAGTCGCCCGGACCGGCCGACGAGGCCGCGTACCTGCCGGAGCCACTCGGCCGGGTGATCGCCGAACTGATCGGCACCTTGCCGGCTCCGGTGGTGCTGGTCGGCCACTCCTACGGCGGGCTGGTCGCCCGGGCGGCCACCATCGTCGGCGCCCGGTTGGCCGCGCTGGTGCTGCTGGATTCCGGCCCCGGCGCGCTGCCCGCCGGCGCCCGGCTCGACGCCCTGGTGGTCGGCGCGCCGATCCTGCGAGAGTCCGGGGTGGAGGCCGCCTATGCCGTCCGGGCCGGCCTCACCGCACAGTTGCGCGACCCGGCGGCGCAGGCGCTGGAGGACTTCTACCGGCATCGGTTCGTCTCCTCGACCGCCGCCGGCCTGTTGGGGATGGCCACCGGGCTGCAGTCCGAGCCCGACCGCACCGCCGAACTGGCGGCCGCCCTGGCCGCGATCGAGGCCGGGATCGCGGTGATCAGTGGCGAGGCCGACGACGCCTGGGGCATCCAGGCGCAGGCCGACATGGCCCGCCGACTCGGCGGCTCACTGGTACCGATCGCCGGTGCCGCGCATTCGCCCGCGGTGGAACAGCCGGACCGGCTGCTGCGGGTCCTGCTGCCGCTGATGCGGAGCTGGACCGCGCGTCGATGAGCGAGCCGCAGCCGGCGGACGACCGGGCGAGAAGTGCGCCGCTGACCGGGATCACCGTGCTGGACCTGAGCCAGGTGATGGCCGGACCCTGGTGCACCCAGTTGCTCGGGGACCTTGGCGCCGACGTGATCAAGGTCGAATCGCCGGCCGGCGGCGACCAGGCACGGTCGAGCCTGGGTGTCGCCGGCCCCGGCGACAATCCGGCATTCCGGGCCGTCAACCGCAACAAGCGGAGTCTGGCCGTGGATCTCAAGACCGCGGCCGGTCGGGCACTGCTGCAGCGGATGGTTTCGACCGCCGACGTGTTGGTGGAGAGCTTCCGACCGGGAGTCGCCGCCCGGCTCGGCATCGACGCCCCGACCCTGCACGAGGTCAACCCGCGGCTGATCGTGGTGTCGCTGACCGGTTTCGGCACGCCCGACCGGCAACCGCCGGCGGACCGGGCAGCCGACACCGCTTCCGCCACGCCGACGGCTCCCGCAACCGCGACGACGGCGGCAGCGCCCACGGCGCCGCCGCTGGCCCTGCGGCCCGGGTACGACCTGATCGCCCAGGCGATGACCGGGCTGATGAGCGTCACGGGCACACCGGGCGGTGAGCTGGCCAAGGTGGGCGTCCCGATCACCGATCTCGGGTCCGGCCTGTTCGCCGTCATCGGCATCCTGGCCGCGCTGCGGAACCGGGAGGCGACCGGCCGGGGCGACCACGTGCGGACCAGCCTGTACCAGGCCGGCCTGGCCCTGCTGGTCTGGGAGTCGGCCGCCTACTGGGCGACCGGAACCGAGCCCGGCCCGACCGGGTCCGGGCATCGGCTGCTGGCACCGTACGAGTCGCTGCGGACCAGGAACGGCGCGTTGGTGGTGGCTGCCAACAACGACAAGCTGTGGCGGCTGCTGACGGACCGGCTGGGCATCCCCGAACTGGCCGACGACCCTCGGTTCGTCGGCAACGCGGACCGGCTCGCCCATCGCAACGAACTCGCGGTCGCGCTGGAACAACGGCTGGTGACCGACGACACCGATGCCTGGGTGGACCGGCTGGGAGCAGCCGGGATTCCGGTCGCGCCGGTGCGCACAGTGAGCCAGGCGTTGACCGATCCGCACACCGCCGCGCTGGCCATGGTGGGTAGCGTCGCGCACCCGGTGGTGGGTGAGCATCCGGTGCTCGGCCTGCCGTTCCAGCTGCAGGCCGACACCGCATGGCCGGGGACCGCGGCACCGGCACTGGGCCAGCACAGCCGGGAGGTGCTACGGGACTTCGGTTTCGACACCGCGGAGATCGACCAGCTGACCAGCAACGGGGTGGTTCTGGAATGAGACGACCGGAGGAGAGCGCGGGCGAACCATCCGATGCCGGGAACGAGCTCCTGGTCGAGCGCACCGATCGGGTACTGACGGTGACGCTGAACCGTCCGGCGAAGCTCAACGCGTTCACCCTGGACATGTTCGCCGCGCTCATCGACCTGGGTGCGCAGTTGCGCAACGATCCGACCGTCCGGGTGGTCTGCTTCCGCGGCGCCGGCAGCCGGGCGCTGGCGGCCGGCGCCGACATCTCCACCTTCACCGAATTCACCTCCGGCGACGACGGGGTGCGCTACGAGGCGACGGTTGCCCGCGCGTTGCAGGCGGTCTCGGATCTCCCGCAGGTGACGCTGGCGGTGATCCGCGGCCTGGCAGTGGGTGGCGGCCTGGCCCTGGCCACTGCCTGCGACCTACGGATCGCCGGCACCGGCGCCCGGGTCGGGTACCCGATCGCCGGTACCCTCGGCAACTGCCTGTCGGCTCCTGTACTGCGCCGCTGCGTCGCGGTGTTCGGGGATTCCCTGGTTCGCGAGATGCTGCTGACCGCCCGGCTGGTCGACGCCCAGCGCGCCTATGCGGCCGGCGCCATCAATGAGCTGGCCGACGACGACCAACTCGACGCCGCCGTCAACGCGCTGACCACCCGGCTGGCCGGGCTGGCTCCCGGCACTCAGCTGGCCACCAAGCGGATCCTGGCCGCGCTGGCCGCCGGCGAGGATCCGCACGATGCCGACGAGATGCGAAAGGTTTACGGCAGCAAGGACTTCGCCGCTGCCGTGCAGGCGTTCATGAGCAAAGGTGAGCCCCGGTTCTCGGCCGAACTCGACCTCACCTGACCCCCCAAAGGCGTAGCGGGGTTGTCTCAGGCGCGGGCGCGACACGTGCGCCACCCCAGGCGTAGCGGGGTTGTCTCAGCGCCACCAGAACAGCACCAGCACCGCGAGCACGGCGAGCACCGTCAGCCCGGCCAGCAGCGCCCTGGCCCACGTCGGGAACCTGCTGCGCAGCCCGCGGCCGGCTTCCCCGGCCCCGCCCACCAGCAGGTGCGCGAGCACCGCCGGCCAGCCTGGGCCGTCGGCTCCGTCGATCAGTTGCGGCGCAACGAATTGCAGCAGCAGAAGGACCACGCCGAGCAGCAGCAGGCCGCCGCCGGCCAGCCCGGCCGTCAGCTCCAGGGCGCGCAGCCCGCGGCCCGGCTGCCCGGACCCGTCGTTCGGCGCCAGGTCGGCGGATCGGTCGCCACGGCCGTCGTCACCGCCGCCGTTGACGGCCGGCAACGGGCGGGTGGTCATGCTGAACCGCCGATCGGTCCGGTGGCCCCGCTGGTCCGGGAAATCAAGCGCTGCAACGCCTCCGGTGCCGTAGTGCACTGTCCGAGGGTGAGCGACTTGTTGTGGCCGTGGTAGTCGGAACTGCCGGTCCGCAGCAGCGAGAAACGCTGCGCGATCTCCGTCAGCTCGGCGCGGTCGGCCGCATCGTGATCCGGATGGTCGACCTCCAGCCCGGCCAGCCCGAGGTCGGCCAGTTCACCGATCAGCTCGGCCGTCAGCGCGCGGAACTCGCCTCGCCCGCGCGGATGGGCGATCACCGCCGCGCCGCCGGCCGCCGTCACCAACTGCACCGCCACCCGCAGATCGGTATCCAGCTTGGGCACGTAGTAGGAACCGTGACCGGCCAGGTACGACGAGAACGCCTCCGTCACCGAATCCACCACCCCGGCACGGACCAGCGCCCGGCCGATGTGCGGGCGGCCGACCGGCGCGCCGGCGGCGATGTCCAGCACTTGCTGCCGGCTGATCCCGATGCCATCGGCAACCATCAGGTCGACGATCGCCAGTCCGCGCTGCAGCCGTTCGGCACGGAGCCGCTGGTGCTCGGCGACGATGGCCGGATCGTCCGGATCGAACAGGTAGCCCAACAGGTGCACACTCACCCGACGGGCGCCGATCGGCACGGCTGTGGAGAATTCGGCCCCGCGGATCACCGTCAACCCGGCCGGCCGGGCGGCCAGGGCCGGCGCCCAGCCGTCGGTGGTGTCGTGGTCGGTGATCGCCACCACGTCGAGGCCGGAGGCCGCCGCGGCGCGCATCAGTTCGGCAGGGGTGTCGGTGCCGTCGGAGGCCGCCGAGTGAGTGTGAAGGTCGATCCGCATGATGTCGACTACCGTAGCGATCGTGCCTCGACTTCCGGCGATGCCGCCCCTGTTCCCGTCCGGGAAGAGGCCGGTCCAACCGGCCGCGGCGACCCCGAAGGTCGACCCGTACCTGGTGGACTGCGGGGTCTACGTCGACGGCAGGCGGGTGCCGGGACCGACCTCGCCCCGCCAGGCGCTGGCGCTGGTCCGGGAACGAGCGGGCGGCTTCGTCTGGCTCGGTCTGTTCGAACCCGACGCCGACGACATGGCCGAGGTCGCCGAGCTGTTCGGGCTGCACGAATTGGCCGTTGAGGACGCTGTCCTGGCTCACCAACGACCGAAGCTGGAACGGTACAAGCGCAACACCCTGCTCGTTCTCAAGACCGTCCGGTACGTCGAGCACGACTCGCCGACCACCGCCGACGAGATCGTGGAGACCGGCGAGATCCTGATCTTTCTCGGCGTGGACTTCGTGTTGACCGTCCGGCACGGCCACCATTCCGAACTGGCCGGCCTGCGAAAGTCGCTGGAGGACGATCCCGAGCAGCTGGCGCTGGGTCCGGCCGCCGTGATGCACGCGATCGCCGACCGGGTGGTCGATCACTACCTGAAGGTGGTCGACGCGGTCGAGGACGACATCGACGAAATGGAGACGCTGGTCTTCGATCCGCGCTCGCAGGTCTCCATCGAGCAGATCTATCTGTTCAAACGGGAGGTACTGGAGCTGCGCCGGGCGGTGGCGCCGTTGCGCGCCCCCCTGCAGAACCTGACGAACATCCCGAACCCGTTCGTCCCGCACGCGATCCAGGAGTATTTCCGCGACGTCGAGGACCACCTGACGCACGTGGCCGAGCAGGTCGCCACCTTCAACGAGCTGCTGACCTCCCTGGTGAACGCCGCACTGGCCGAGGTGACCACCCAGCAGAACGAGGACATGCGAAAGATCTCCGCCTGGGCCGCGATCGCCTTGGTGCCCACCGCCATCGCCGGCATCTACGGGATGAACTTCACCCACATGCCCGAGCTGGACTGGACGTTCGGCTACCCGTTGGCCATTGCGCTGATCCTGCTGGTCTGCGTCCTGCTGTTCCGGGTGCTGCGCAAACGCGGCTGGCTGTAGCCGGTCGCCCTTACACGGCCGCGCCCGGCAGCTTCAGGCTCCGCCGCCCGTAGTCCCACACACCGCCGTCGAGCTGCTCGCGGACGATGTCCAGCTGGCCGCTGTGTGCGGCATTGTCGTTCAGCAGGTGGATCAGCACGCCGCGAATGGTGTCCTGCCGGTAGCCGCCCCAGGCGCCTTCCGGCCACCAGCCGGGCTCAGCGGTACTGGGCAGTGCCCGCACTTCAGCACAACCCTGGGCAGTGTCGCGGCGCACGCGCTCCAGCAGCTCCGGGAACGCCAGCGCGGGGTCGTTGTCCCAGTCTTTGTCGTCGAAGTCGACCGGATGACCGACCGCGACGTGGTGCAGCCAGAACCAGGTGCTGTCGTGGACGTGCCCGATCAGGCCGGCGATGCTCCAACCGGAGGGCATCACAATGGTGCGGGCCTGCTGGTCGGTGAGCCCGCCCGCCGAGGCGCACAGCCGCCGGGTCGCGCTTTCGATCCAGCTGAGCAACTCGTCGGTGACCGGGTCCTGGATCGTTTCGTTGTTCGTCATACCCATAGGTCGAAGCTCGCGCCCGAACTTCTACATCCCGCCGATCAGCGTGCAGCGCTGAGCTTTTCGGCCGCCGCCAACAGCACACAGGTGGCCACGCCCTGCATCGCGGTCGTCACGTCGGCGACCGGCGGCATGGTCGGCGCCAGCCGGATGTTCCGGTCGTTCGGGTCGTCGTGGTACGGGAACGAGGATCCGGCCGGGGTCAGCGCGATCCCGGCGCCCTTGGCCAGCTCGACCACCCGGGAGGCGGTGCCGTCCACGACGTCGAGGTTGACGAAGTAGCCGCCGGCCGGGTCGTTCCAACTGGCCACGCCATGCCCGGCCAACCGTTCGGTGAGCACCCGCTGCACCTGTGCGAACTTCGGCGCGATGATCTCCCGGTGCTTGGCCATGTGCGCCAGCACGCCGTCGCCGTCACCGAAGAACTGGGCGTGCCGCAGGTGATTCACCTTGTCCGGGCCGATTGATTCATTGCCGAGATGTTTGAGGTACCAAGCGATGTTCTCCACCGAGCCGCCGACGAAACCGACCCCGGCACCGGCGAAGGTGATCTTCGAGGTGGAGGCGAACAGGATCGGCCGGTGCGGGTGACCCGACGCCGACGCCAGCGACAGCACATCGGCGCTCTTGGTCTCGTCCGCGGTCAGGTGGTGGAAGGCATAGGCGTTGTCCCAGAAGATCTTGAAGTCCGCTGCCGCGGTCGGCATCGAGGTGAGTTCGGCCGCCACCTCCTGGCTGCACACCGCGCCGGACGGGTTCGCGTAGGTCGGCACGATCCACATGCCCTTGATCCTCGGATCGTCCGCGACCAGTGCCTTGATCGCGGAGGCGTCCGGACCGTCGGAATTCATCGGCACGGTGAGCATCTCGATCCCGTACGACTCCAGCAGGGTGAAGTGCCGGTCGTAGCCGGGGACCGGGCAGATGAACTTCACCGGACCGTCGGCCGACCACGGCCGTTCCGAGTCGACGGCGCCGTGCAGCAGGCAGTGCACCAGCACCTGCTGCATCATCGTCAGGCTGCTGTTGCCGCCGGCGACCAGCTGCCCGGTCTCCATCCCCAGCAGCTCGGCGAAGATCGCCCGCAGGTCGAGCAGGCCGGCCAATCCGCCGTAGTTGCGCGCATCGGTACCGTCGGCCGCGGTGTGCCCGTTCGGCAGCTGCAGCAGCTCCTCGGACAGATCCAGCTGAGCAGCCGACGGCTTGCCCCTGGTCAGGTCCAGCTTGAGCCCTTGGGCGACCAGTTCGTCGTAGGCGGTGCGCTGGTCCTGCAGGAACGCGGCAAGTTGGGCAGCAGGCAGTTCGGACAGGGTCACGGTGTCACCATTTCGATCGGTTCCGGCGATTCGCTGCCAACGATAAGGGCGGCCGCCGACGCCGGTTCAGCTGGGCTGCGGTGGCGCCTGCGGCGCGGGCGCGTTGGTCCCGCCGAGCTCCATCCGGGCCAGCAGGTTCCGGGCACTCTCGGCGCTGCGCGGCTCGCACAGCAGATCGTAACGACGCGCCACCACCTGGCTGGACGAGGTGAAGTCCCTGCGCCCCTTGGTCATCGAGTAACCCAACCAGCCCATCGCCGCGCCGAACAGCGCACCGACCCCGATCGACACCAGGATCAGCAGGAACACGCCGCCCTGCACCGGCGAGAAGAAGCTCATCAACATCCCGACGAACAGGCCCATCCACGCACCGGAACCGGCGCCCGCGCCGATCATCTTCCCTGAGGTGAGCCGCCCGGTGACCCGCTCGACCATCTGCAGATCGGAGCCGACGATGGTCACGTCCTGCACCGAGAAGTCGTTCCGGGCCAGATGTTCGACGGCCCGCTGCGCCTGCAGGTAGGTCGGGTAGGCGGCGACGGCGAAACCGGTCGGCGGCGTCGGCACGTTCGGCACGCCTGCGCCGCTCGCACCGCGGAATCCCATCGGTGACGTCATGATCTCCACCTCCCGGACCCCCAGGTCCACCGGTAATACGTCGATCGTCTCACATCCGGCCCCTGCGCCACCGGTGCGGAACCTGAGCGACAGATGGGAGGACGTAGCCTGAGGCAGAGCAGAGAGAGGTTCAGTCACCGATATGCCTACCGAAACCGCAGCGAGCCGCGACGACGTGATGGCCGCGCTGGCCACCGTGAAGGATCCCGAGATCCGCCGACCGATCACCGACCTGGGCATGGTCGATCGGTGTGAGGTCGAACAGACAGCCGGCGGCACCGTGGTCGACGTCAAGGTGCTGCTGACCATCGCCGGGTGTCCGCTGCGGGACACCATCACCAAGGACGTCAACGCCGCGGTCCGGGCCGTGCCCGGCGTCTCCGACGTCCGGCTCGAGCTGGGCGTGATGACGGACGAGCAGCGCACCGAACTGCGGACGAACCTGCGCGGCGGCGCCACCAAGGAGATCCCGTTCGCCCGCCCGGAGAGCCGTACCCGGGTGTACGCGGTGGCCTCGGGCAAGGGCGGCGTCGGCAAGTCGACCGTCACGGTGAACCTCGCGGCGGCGCTGGCCGCCAAGGGACTGAACGTCGGCGTGCTGGACGCCGATGTCTACGGTTTCTCGATCCCACGGATGATGGGCGTGACCATGGCGCCGACCAGGGTCGACGACATGATCCTGCCGCCGGTGGTGCACGGCGTGAAGGTGATCAGCGTCGGCATGTTCGTCGACGGCAACGTCCCGGTGGTCTGGCGCGGCCCGATGCTGCACCGCGCGCTGCAACAGTTCCTGGCCGACGTGTTCTGGGGCGACCTTGATGTGCTGTTGCTGGACCTGCCGCCGGGCACCGGCGACATCGCGATCTCCACCGCACAGCTGATCCCGGCCACCGAGATCCTGGTCGTCACCACCCCGCAGACGGCGGCGGCCGAGGTCGCCGAACGGGCCGGCGCGATCGCCATCCAGACCAGGCAGAAGGTGGCCGGCGTGGTGGAGAACATGTCCGGGCTGACGTTGCCCGACGGGACCGTGCTGGAGGTGTTCGGCAGCGGCGGCGGGCAGATCGTCGCCGATTCGCTGAGCCGCACCACCGGCACGGACGTGCCGCTGCTGGCCCAGGTACCGCTGGACGTCGCACTGCGCCAGGCCGGCGACTCCGGCCTGCCGCTGGTGTTGCGGCCCGAGGCCTCCGACTCCCCCGCCGCCGCCGCGCTCCGCGCGGTCGCCGACGAACTCGCCGCCCGCAGCAAGCCGTTGGCCGGGGTGTCGCTCGGGATCGCGCCGATGAGCAGCCGCTCCGCCTGACGCCGCTCCGCCTGACGCCGGCCGGCTTCAGCCGGACTACCACCCCGGACGACGCACCAGGCGACGTACCGGGCGATGGTCCCCTCAGGTGCCGTCGGGATCGAACGGCACCGATTGCAGTACCGGCGGTTCGTTCTGCAGCACCGGCGGCTCGTCCGCGGCAGTTGGCCGCGCGGCGATCAGTTGTACCGCTGGCTCGGTCGCCGAAGACTCGGGTTCCAGAGACTCGGGTTCCAGAGACTCGGGTTGCAGAAACTCGGGTTCCAGAGACTCGGTTCCGACAGACTCCGGCACGGCAGCTGTCGGCTCGTCCGGCGGGGATTCGACGAGCGGCAGCGGATCGGGTACCGGTAGCGGGTCGGCGGCCGGTGCCGCCTTCCGCTGGTCGGGAACCGGCGACTTCGTCGGGTCGGGTGCCGTCGCCGTCGTCCGGTCGGGTACCGCCGGCTTCGTCAGATCGGGTCCCGTCGACTTCGTCAGGTCGGGCAACGGATCGGGCTCGGCCGACTCCGTGGTCAGTTGTTTCTCCTGTTGCGCGGTAACAGCCTCGGCCGGCCCGTTGGCCGACTGTGCCTTTTCGCCCGGCTTCGGGGCGCTCAACAGGTCCTTGTCCAGGCCGAGGAAGCCGGCAACCCCGCCGGCGGTCCCGGCACCGTCGCCGAGCAGACCCTTGCCCAGCAGGTTCTTCGGGTGGAGGTCTCGCAGGTCCTTGAGTTCCTGCAACTCCTTGAGCGACTGCAGTTCCTGGATCTGCCGGCGCATCTCGGCCAGCTCCGGCCCCAACTCGGAATTCAGCTGTTCCTGCGCACCCTGCGCCATCGTCCTGGCCTTGCGGAGCGAACTCGTCAGCCACTGCACGGCGACCGGGATCCGTTCCGGGCCCAGCACGAAGACCCCGATCACGACGATCAGCAGGATCTGGGTCCAGGAGAGGCCGAACACGTCGCGAGCCTAACCCGCGGTCAGCGTGACGGTGACGGTCAGGTTCTTGCCGCCCCGCTTGAGGACCACCGGCACCGACTCCCCGACCTGGTGTTCCTGCACCGCGACCACCAGTTCGTCCGCGTTGCCCACCGCCCGGTCGCCCACCTTGGTGATCACGTCACCCTCGACGATGCCGGCCTTGGCTGCCGCGCTGCCGTCCTGCACGTTCTGCACCTGGGCGCCGTCGGTCGTCCCGTCGGTGGCCGACCGGGCGTTCACCCCGATGGTCGGGTGCACCACCTTCCCGGTCCGGATGATCTGCTCGGCGGTCGCCTTGGCGTCGTTGATCGGGATGGCGAAGCCGAGCCCGATCGACCCGCTCGCGGCACTGTCCCCGAGGGTGCGGATGGCAGTGTTGATGCCGATCACCGCACCCGCGGCATCGACCAGCGGGCCGCCCGAGTTGCCCGGATTCACGGCGGCATCGGTCTGCAGCGCGTCGATCACCGCGTTGGTGTCGGTGCCCTCGCCGGACAGTCGCACCGGGCGGTTCTTCGCCGAGACGATGCCGGTGGTCACGGTGCCCTGCAGCCCGAGCGGAGAGCCGATCGCGATCACCGTGTCCCCGACGGCGAGGGTGTCGGAGTTGCCGAGCTGGGCAACAGTCATGTTCTCCGTCTTGTCGACCTGGACCACCGCCAGGTCCGACTGCGGATCCCGGCCGACGATCGTGCCCGGCACCCTGGTGCCGTCGCTGAAGACCACCGAGAGCACTGCATCCTTGTCGGTGGCGGCCAGCGACACGACGTGGTTGTTGGTCAGGATGTGGCCCTGCGGGTCGATCACCACTCCCGACCCGGTGTCGCCGGTGTCGCCGGTTCTGACCTCGAGCGAGACAACAGCGGGCACCACCTTGCCGGCGACCGCGGCGACCGAACCCGGCTCCCGGGCGATCGCCGGGCTCACCTGCGACAGCGTGTATTCCGGATCGGTGGCGCTGATCGGTACGGCGCGGCCCAGCAGGGCAACGATCAGCCCGCCGATCGCCCCCACCACCAGCGCACCGACCGCCAACGAGACCAACGCCGACGGCCGCAGCCGATGGTCGAACAGCGCCTGCCGCAGGGTGAATCGTTGAACTGGTGGACGCTCCCGGTGCTCCGGTTCGGGCCGGTCCAGTGCCGGCGGCCCGAGGGTGACGCCGGCCTGCGGATCGCGCCACGGATCCTCCGGCTCCGCCGGTTCGGCGACCACCGGACCGGGCTCCGGGCGCCGCAATCCGGGGGTGGCCGGGTCCGGGCGACCGAACGCATCGACCAGCATCTCCGGCACCACAGCGCCCGTGCTGATCGGTTGCGGAGGCCGCTGGCCCCGCGGGGCGAACGATCCGTTGACCTGGCCGGGCCGACCGAACGCCGCTGCCGTCGCCGGATCGATCGGCGGCTTCGGTGAGCTCATCGAGTCTGGGGCCTTCCTGCGGCGGGGTTCGACAGGTGGTGCGGAAGCTGGGCTGCCGGCCGCCGGATTCCTGTCGATCCGGTCGGCGACGACCTAGGCAGGCTACGACACCCGCTCGGCGGAGGGTGGGCGATTGCCCGCGCTCAGCGTCGGCCGAACCGTGGGCGACGATCGGTCGGCAGCGGCGATTCCCGGGTGTCGGCCGGCAGGGCGATCGGGATCGACCGCAGCTGATCGAACAAGCTGCCCGGCATCTTCGGTGCCCAGGCGCTGCGCAGCAGATCCCTGGCGGCGGTCTGCTCGGCCACTTCGGCGGCGCAGGTCTCGCACCGGGCGACGTGGGCGGCCGCGCGCTGGTAGGCCACCATGCTCATCTCGCCGTCGGCGAAGGCGACCACCGCGTCGAAATTCAGGTGATCGGCGAATACCTCGGAGAACCCGGAGGTCTCGAAGTAGAACGTCATCCCGTCGTCCTCTGCTGATCGTGCATCTGTCCGCGCTGTAACTCCTCGCGGGCGGCCCGGCGCTGTTCCAGGCCGGCCCGCAGGGCCTGCCGACCCCGATGGATACGGGATCGGACGGTGCCCATCTTCACCCCCAGGGTGGCGCCGATTTCCTCATAGGACAAGCCCTCGACGTCACACAGCACCACGGCGGCGCGGAAATCGGGCGGTAGTTCGTCCAGGGCAGCCTGCAGATCGGGATCAAGATTGCTGGCGTCGAAGGCCTGCTCGGGCGACGGCTCCTGGCCGGCGATCCGGTCGGTGTCCTCGGGCAGCGCCTCCATCCGGATCCGGCTGCGCCTGCGCACCATGTCCAGGAAGACGTTGGTGGTGATCCGGTGCAGCCAACCCTCGAACGAGCCCGGTCGGAAGTTCTTCAGCGATCGGAACACCCGGATGAAGGTCTCCTGGGTGATGTCCTCGGCGTCGTGGGCGTTGCCGGACAGCCGGTAGGCAAGCCGGTACACCCGGTCGCCGTGGTCGCGCACAATGTCTTCCCACGGCGGTGGGGTCCAGTCCATGTCGATCCCCGAATCGGCTGCCAACGCTGTTCCTCTCAAGCCGGCCACGGGCGATCTCGCCCGCTGACGGTCCCATTGTGGGCCGTCAGTGTGTGAGTCGGCTGAGAATTTCGATCACGATCGGATACCGTCGCTGGGTGTCCAACAGCCGGTCCTACGCAGAGTTCTTCGTCCCCGAGTCGGAGGCGGCGTCCGCCGCCCGAGCCCGCGCCGCCGATCTTGGCTGTACCCCGGTGGGCGCCGGTGCGGCGACCGCGCTGACCTTCCTGGCGGCGGCCGTCACCGCGCGCACCGCGGTCGAGATCGGCACCGGCGCCGGCGTCTCCGGGCTGGCGCTGTTCGCCGGGATGGCCGAGGACGGCATTCTCACCTCGATCGACATCGAGGCGGAGAACCAGCGAGCGGCCAAACAGGCATTCACCGAAGGCGGTATCGCGCCTGGCCGCGCCCGGCTGATCAACGGCCGCGCCCTCGAGGTGCTCCCCCGGCTGACGGATGCCGCCTACGACCTGGTGCTGGTCGACGCCGCCAAGAACGAGTACGACCAGTACGTCGACGAGGCCATCCGGCTGCTCCGGGTCGGCGGCATCCTGGCCATCGACAACGCGCTGTGGCATGACAAAGTTGCCGACCCGACGCAACGCGACGCCGACACGGTCGTCCTGAGAGAGGTGGGCCGAACGGTCCGCGAGGACGAGCGATTGGTACCGGTAATGATTCCGTTGGGTGACGGGCTGTTGGCAGCCGTCAAAAAAGGCCTGTGAGGCGGCGATTCGCCTCGCTGGTCGCGCTCGGTGTGACAGTGGGGTTGCTCGCCGTGCTGCCCGCCTGCAGCACCGACGCAGGGGCAACCGTGACGGTGACGCAGCAGGTTCCGCCGGCGCCGACGGTTCCGACGTCCGCCAACGCCCCGGAGGCCCAGCCGGACACCACGGCGTCGGAAACCACGGCGTCAGAAACCACGGCGGCAGAAACCACGGCGGCAGAAACCACGGCCAGCGCGACCTCGACGCCGAAGCCGACCAGCTCGGCGGCGACCAGCACCTCGAAGCAGCGCACCTCGAAGAGCGCCACCACGGCCGGCGACCCCGACCCCGGCTGGACGAACCCGACCACGAACGACCCGGACGTCAGCCGCGACGTGCCCGGGCCCGAGGGCGGTCGGAAGTGCGCCACCGACGCCAAGTACTACGACGAGGCGCCGACCGGGATGCGGCCGGACGTGATCGCCGCCTGGCACCACTTCGAGAAGGTGGCCAACGCCCAAGGCATCATCGTCTGCCTCAACGACGGCAAACGCAGTAGTGCACAGCAGCAGGCGCAGTACGACGAGTACGTCCAGGAGTACGGAAAGGACGTCGCCGATCAACTCGTGCTGTCGCCGGAGAAGTCCTCGCACGTCACCGGCAATGCGCTGGACGTCCAGCCGCAGGCGGCCTACCAGTTCCTGCAGTCGACCAAGGGCAGCCTCGGGCTGTGCCGGATCTACGACAACGAGCCGTGGCACTTCGAGTACGACGCCAAGTACTTCACCCAGGGTTGCCCGGCCCGGCTGCCGAAACCGGAGAACTGATCGGCCCGGTCAGACGTCCACCCGGATGCCCTTGCCGACCACGGTGATGCCGGACGCGGTGACGGTGAACCGCTCCCGGTCGCGCTCGAGATCGACGCCGACCGTCGCTCCGTCCGGGACCACGACGTTCTTGTCCAGGATGGCGTCCTTGACGGTGGCGTTCTGGCCGATCCGGACACCGGACATCACCACCGAGCCGGTGACCGTGCTGCCCTTCTGGATCCGCACGTCGGGTGAGATCACCGACGTCTCGATGTCGCCGCCGGAGATGATGGTGCCGGAACCGACCATCGAGTCCCTGGCCAGGCCACCCTCGACGAACTTGGCCGGCGGCCGCGGGATCTCGTAGCTCAGGATCGGCCAGTCGGCGTTGTACAGGTTGAAGATCGGGTGCACCGACACCAGGTCCATGTGCGCGTCGCGGAACGAGTCGATGGTGCCGACGTCCCGCCAGTAACCGCGATCCCGGTCGGTCGCCCCTGGCACGTCGTTGCGGCTGAAGTCGTAGACCGACGCCCGCCCCTTGTCGACGAAGTTCGGAATGATGTTGCCGCCCATGTCGTGCATCGAGTTCTCGTCCGCCGCGTCGGTCCGCAGCATCTCGATCAGCGCCTCGGTGGTGAACACGTAGTTGCCCATCGAGGCATAGGAGACGCTCGGATCGTCGGCCACCGCCGGCGGATCTGACGGCTTCTCCAGGAACTCGGTGATCCGGCGACCGCCGTCATCGGTCTTGATCACCCCGAAGGCCGAGGCCTCGTGCCTCGGCACCCGGATCCCGGCGACGGTGGCATCGGCACCCGAATCGATGTGGTCGGCGACCATCTGCGACGGGTCCATCCGGTAGACGTGATCGGCGCCGAAAACCACCAGGTAGTCAGGCTTGTCGTCGTAGACGAGGTTCAGGCTCTGGAAGATCGCGTCGGCGCTGCCGGTGTACCAACGCGGCCCGAGCCGCTGCTGCGCCGGTACCGGGGTGACGAAGTTGCCGAGCATCTGGCTCATCCGCCAGGTGGTCGAGATGTGCCGGTCGAGCGAGTGCGACTTGTACTGGGTGAGCACGCAGATCCGTAGGTAACCGGCGTTGACCAGGTTGGACAGGACGAAGTCGACGAGCCGGAAGTTGCCGCCGAAAGGCACGGCCGGTTTGGCCCGATCGGCAGTCAGCGGCCAGAGCCGCTTCCCCTCGCCGCCGGCAAGGACAATTCCGAGAACTCGTGGTTTCCCAGCCATGATCGCGACCCTAGCCGCTGCTGTGCGGTGGGTCACTTCCGGCCCGCCGAACCGCCGCGCGATCTGTCAGGATGGCGCACATGCGCACCGCACTGCTCACCCGCGAGTTCCCACCCGACATCTACGGCGGGGCCGGGGTCCACGTCGACTACCTGGTCCGCGAACTGCGGAAGCTGATCGACGTCGACGTGCACGCCTTCGGTGACGATCGGCCAGGTGCGACCGGGCACCGGCCGGCAGCCGAGCTGGCCGCCGCGAACCCGGCGTTGTCGACGCTCAGCGTCGACCTGTCGATGGTGGCCGGCCTCGGCGGGGGGCCAGGCGACGGGCCGCCGGTGGAACTGGTGCACTCGCACACCTGGTACGCGAACATGGCCGGACTCTGGGCGAAGCTGCTCTACGACGTCCCGCACGTGGCGACCGCCCATTCGCTGGAACCGCGCCGGCCGTGGAAGGCCGAGCAACTCGGCGGCGGCTACCGGCTGTCCAGTTGGGCCGAGCGCACTGCGTACCTGGCCGCCGACGCGGTGGTGGCGGTGTCCGACGGGATGCGCGTCGACATCCTGGACTGCTATCCGGAGCTGGATCCGGCGCGGGTCAAGGTGATCCGCAACGGGATCGACACCGAGATCTACTCCCCTGTCGAGGACCGCGATGTGCTGACCTCCCACGGCGTCGACCTGTCCGCGCCGATCGTCGCATTCGTCGGCCGGATCACCCGGCAGAAGGGCGTCAAGCATCTGATCGCCGCCGCCCACCAGTTCGCGCCCGGGGTGCAGCTGGTGCTCTGCGCCGGCGCCCCGGACACCCCCGAGATCGCCGCCGAGACCGAGGCGGCGGTGCATGCCCTGCAGGCCGCCCGCCCCGGTGTGTTCTGGCTGGACGGGATGCTGACGCTCGACCAGGTCAAACAGGTCTTGTCGGCGGCGACAGTCTTCTGCTGCCCCAGCGTCTATGAGCCGCTGGGCATCGTGAACCTGGAGGCGATGGCCTGCAATACGGCGGTGGTCGCCAGCGACGTCGGCGGCATCCCGGAAGTGGTGGCGGATGGCGTCACCGGGTCGTTGGTGCACTACGACCCGGCGGACGAGGCCACCTTCGAGACCGACCTGGCGGCGGCCGTCAACGCGGTGATCGCCGATCAGGCGAAGGTGACCGGTTGGGGCGAGGCCGGACGACGCCGGGCCGTGGAAGCGTTCTCCTGGACCGCGGTGGCCGAGCAGACGGTGAGCCTGTATCGCTCGTTGCTCTGACCTGCCTTACTACCCGGATATTGGCACGGGTCTGCTACGCCCAGGTCTTGACATTCCGGATGCCGACCACGACACTCTCTTCGAAATACGGGTCACAACGACCTGATGAGGTGACGATGCACATCCTGAAGTTGGGCGCTCGATTGACGTCGTCGGTCCTGATCGCAGCGTCAACTCTCACTCCGTCGTGGGCGGCGGCAGACGCGGTGGGACCTCCGAAGATTGACCTTGCGCAGGCATGCTTCGAAGGACAAACTCCGATCCCGTCGGGGCCGCTGCGAATTGAACCAGACGGTGGCCATTCATACCTCTACACGACGCCCACGGGTGAATCGTTCACCCAACTCATGCCTCCGACATCGTTTGACCCGCTGAAGGCAAGCGATGACGCCCTTATCAGGTATGGCTACACACCACGACCGGTCGACCCCGTTGAGCTAGATGCATGGCTCGCCGAGGCAGGGGGATATCGTCAAGCTGCGGACGAGGCCCCGATATTCTGCAAGATGCCCCGGCCCGATCCTTTCGCAGCAATTCCAAGCACCCACACTGCGACGACGTTCTGGTCCGGCGAGGAGAACACCGTTGGTGGTTACCAGAGGGCCGTAGGGGACTTCATTCAACCATCGGTCACAAATACAACCAATTCATCAATGCTCAACTGGGTTGGGCTGACTGGCAGTGGTTCAAAGCACGTCCTGATCCAGGCCGGGACCGTGAACGAACCCGGAAACCCGTCTGTCGGATACCCCTTCTGGGAGTTGTACTGCACGTGGTCGCCGAGCTGCAACGGATACCAGCCAGACAAGCGTTACACAGCTACACACGGAACTCACGTGTCGATATCTGTCTCATATAATCCAGCAACCCACCTCTCCTACTACCACGTCCGTTTCAATAACGTTCTGCGAATCAACGTTCAGTATTTAATCCCTGCGGGTTCGGTTTCAGGAGCGTCCGCATTGTACATAGGTGAGAGAGTTCTAGGGCCCCCGCAGCGAAACCTTCCGACATTCGCCCTGATGCAATGGCTCAATCTACGCACGTTTCCTGTATGGAATCAATCAACCTACACGTATTTCGGCGACCAGGCACACACCAACATCGAAATGTCCAAAAATGGCACCTTCTACACAGTCCCACCGTGTACCAATGCCAACATCCTGATGTATCCAACGCAGCAATCAAGGACTGGATTCTATAACGTGTTCTGTCGCGCCAGTTAGTTTCACCTGCATACGACCAACTTATCGCGAAGACGTGACCCAAGGCGCCGTCCCGTTCTTACCCTGCGGAACAAGGTTCGCAATCGACTCCGTGCGTACTCCTATCAAGTCTCCGGATGCGTCGAAGCATTTGGCTGTGATGATCGTGCTCAAAGGGTAGCTTTCCAAGCCAACGGCCGAGCTGAAGGCGTGCCAACCGCTACCTATCGCTTGTAGTTGCGACGGCCCTGGTGCATCGTCCGAAGAATAGACGTCTTCGTGGGCACCGCTAACCGAGACTGTCACCCTTGTCACATCCGGTCGCGTTGCCCCCCAAAGGACGCCCGTGTAATCTAGGGCGAGATAGGCGAGAGGATTGTCAGTCCCTGTGGCAACCGACCGCACTGGTGGCCCAGCTAAGGCTCTGGTATTCGATACACACATCACACCGTGTCCTGCTTGACCCGCCGACGAGTAGATGCTGAGCGCCGGGATTGGCGCGCCATTCACAGAAACCACACCCTCGTACCAAGCAGAATGGTCGCCACCTGTCGCACTCAACCAAAATCGCGCAAACTCCCCGGTCGGAGTGTCGCATACCAGTTCCGGATTGTCGGGAACTGCGATGACTGGCGCAGTCTGAGTGCCAGTGCTCCGATTCAAGCTCGACAGGACGAATATTGCGAGGACACCGATTGCCACCGCTAGAGGTGCTAACACCGGCAGCCACCTACGCACACGGTATCGACCGGCACGGCGCAAAGGTGGTGGCGCAACCTCCTCGCTCAGACCCCGATCGAATTGAGAATTCTCGTCTGGATTCGCGGCAATCCTTGAGATGCGTTCATACAGCCCTGAGCTAGCACGCACCTCGTCGAACGCAATCACGATCCATTGTAGATCCGGCTCGATCTTGTCTCGCGCTTTCAACATCCTATCTCACTCTCTCGCAGCCCGATTGTCAGTCTCGGTCGGGGATCCATTTGATCGCAACGTCTGGAGCGCTTCGTGCGTGATTCGCCGGACCGAGCCGGGCGCTTTTCCTAGCAGTTTCCCGATATCTCCGGAAGACATTCCATCAATGAATCGCAATACAACCACTGTTCGTTGCATCAGGGATAGCGTTTCGAGTGCTCTAAGCGCGTCTACCGTGTTCACGGCGCGCATAGCGACATCTTCTTCAGACTCAAGATCTGCTGATAGTACTGAAGTCACAGACTGGCGTCGCACTTGATTCAGATGTTCGTTGACGATCGCGCGGCGCATATATCCGCTTGCCGAGTGGCGAATGTTGTTCCAATGCGGCAAGCACTTGACAAAGGCATTAGCAACCAGGTCCTCGGCGGTCGCCCGATTGCCACACAGCGCGTACGCGAAACGGTAGAGGGTGTCGAGGTTCCGTCGTGCGAAGTCCTCTACGCTCAGCGGGGTCGCCCGCGAGGACGGTTGAGTCACGAGCACTCACTCCCTTCCACCGCACTATCCCTACTCAGTACTAGACACCCGGGACCGTCAGAGCGTTCGGACGGTTCACCCGTTCGGGTGAACTCCGAGAGCTCGGCAGGATAGCCATTCTTCTGGCACCGATGTGTGGGTTTGGTGTGTCCCGGCTGGAACGATCGGCTCGGATCAGGGTGGACCGCTCCTGCCGCGCCGTCCAGCCGACGGGTTTGTCTGCGACGTGGCTGGGTCAGTGCCCCTGAGCCAGGATCGCAGACGGACGGCACCAGCGACCTGAGATCTGCGACAGAAACGCCCGGTGCCGGTCGGTCGACCGGCCCCGGGCGCTACGGGTGATGCTCCGCAGGAGCTACTTAGGAACCACGACAGCCTTGAGGGCGTCACCCAGGGCATTGGCCTCGTCCGCGGTGATCTCCACCACCAGACGTCCACCGCCTTCAAGGGGCACCCGCATGACGATGCCTCGACCCTCCTTCGTCACCTCAAGAGGACCATCCCCGGTTCGGGGCTTCATGGCCGCCATCCTCGCTCCCTCCAACACAGTGAACTCGCGCCCGTTCGCGCGAACTGGTCCATTCTCCCACGAGGCGCGCACGTACCGGAAACGCGCCCGCATGGCAGGCTGACGGAGTGACCGAACCAGATTCCCCCGTTCTGCTGGCCACCGACGGTGGCGTCGCCACCATCACCCTCAATCGGCCGCGCGCCTACAACGCCTTCGACGGCACGATGAAGCCGCTGCTGCTCGACGTGCTGCGCGGCGTCGCCGCCGACGCAGCGGTCCGCGCGGTGGTGATCACCGGCGCCGGTAAGGCGTTCAGCGCGGGCCAGGATCTCAAGGACCACCTGCGCAACGTGCAGGCAGGGGCGGCCGGCAACACCGTCACCGACTTCTTCAACCCGATGCTCGAACTGGTAACCGGGATGGCCAAACCGGTGATCGCCGCGGTCAACGGCGTTGCCGCCGGAGCCGGCGCGGGGCTCGCCTTCGCCTGCGACCTGCGGGTGGTGGCCTCATCAGCGGTGTTCCGGACCTCGTTCGCGCAGGTCGGCCTGTCTGCGGACTCGGCATTGTCGCTCACCCTGCCGCGGCTGATCGGCGCCGGCCGGGCGCTGCAGCTCACCCTGCTCGACCAGCCGCTGGACGCCGCCACCGCGCTGGCCTGGGGCGCTGCCACCGCTGTGGCCGACGACGATGCGGTGGTAGCGGAGGCGACCGCGCTGGCCGCCCAGCTCGCAGCCGGCCCGACCACCGCCTACGGCTGGATCAAGGCCTCGTTCGCACAGGCCGCGAACGGTTCGCTGACCGACACCCTCGCGTTCGAGAATCGTGCCCAAAAGGCCTGTTTCGGCTCCGCCGACCACCACGAGGCGCTGAGCGCGTTCGTCGAGAAGCGGCCACCCGTGTTCACCGGGCGCTGAATCCGCCGATCGGCCGCCGATCGGTCCACCGCGGTGGTCGCCGTCACGTAATCTGGCGTTGTGGGTCCAATGGGAGAGCTCGGGGCGTTGTTCAACCCCGGCATGCGGCACGAGATCGAAGAGCGCCAGTCGAAGGCGTCTCGGCGTGAGGAAGAGGGTCAGGCCGACCCCGGCAACCTGCGCATCGACCTGCTCTCCGGCGTTGCCGTGATCAACATGGGCAGCAAGGCGACCGGCACCGACCCGGAGGGCGAGGACGTGACGGACCCGGAGACCACCGAGGCTGACGACACGGCGGCTGACGACAACCCGGCTGACGACAACCCGGCTGACGAGAACGGCAGCGGCGCCGCTCCGGAACACGGCGATACCGAGGAAGCGGTGCAGAGCACCGACGACGACTCCGCCGAGGTGACCAAGGCACCGACCGCCGACACCGGAACCGCGCCGCGGCTGCCGGCGGGCAGTTCGGTGTCCGCCGACGGCGACATCGACGCCGATGCGTTGCAGATCGCCCGCGAGACCTCGAATACCGAACCGCCGGTCTGAGTTCAGCCGGTATCAGGACTGGCTTCGCAAGCGTCCGCAAGCGTCAGCCGGTCGCCCGCCAACAGTCGGCGACGTGGTCGTCGACCATCCCGGTCGCCTGCATCATCGCGTAGGCCGTCGTCGGCCCGATGAACGCGAACCCCCGCCGCTTGAGCTCCTTGGCCATCGCCGTCGACTCGTCGGTGATGGCCGGAACTTCGGCCAGCGTCGCCGGGCGCCGGCGGGAGGCCGGATCCGGCGCGAAGGACCAGAGCAGGGCATCCAGGCCGTCCGGTAGCGCCGCCGCCACCTTGGCGTTCGCGATCGACGCCCTGATCTTCGCCTGGTTGCGGACGATCCCGGCGTCGTTCATCAGCCGTTCGTAGTCACCCTCGTCGAACTCGGCGACCGCGTCGATCCGGAAGCCGGCGAACGCCTCCCGGAAGGCCGGTCGCTTGCGCAGAATGGTGATCCAGGACAGCCCGGACTGGAAGGCCTCCAGGCATATCCGCTCGTACAGCGCGTCGTCGCCGTGCAGCGGTGTGCCCCACTCCAGGTCGTGATACTCGACGTAGTCGGGCGTCGCCGTCGCCCAGCCGCAGCGGTGGCGCTCGGCGGCCGTCACGACCCCTCGCCCGGGTCCGACGCCGGGAACCGCCTGGTGACGTCGTCGTCGTGGCCTCCCGGGTTGGCGACGCCGACCGGGTAGCCGGCAGGTTCAGGGTGCGCTGCGTCGAGCGCAGCCGGCGCCCCGTCGCTCTCGGGCAGCACTCTGCTGGTCGTTGCCTGCTCCTCGGCCGCTTCGGGCAACACTTCCGGTGCGTCCGGTACATCGTCCGGGTCGCCGCCCAGGTCACGGACCTGGCCACGCAACCGGTCCAGTTCGTCGGCCAGCCGGTCCAGGGTCCAGTCGACATCGCCCATCCGGTAACCCCGGACGCCGACGGCGAACCGGACCTTGCGGATGTCGTCGCCGGCCGGGGCCTTGTCCGGCAGCTCGGCCGGCGAGGTGCGGGCCGGCAGCGGCGCCAGCTGCTCCCCACGGCCGAACACCCAGGCCGCCAGGAAGAAGACGACAAGGCCGATCGCCGCCGCGATGACGAGGTACTCCAGAACCGTGATCACGAAGACGATGGTGCCATGTTCCACCGACCGTGCGATGAGGGTTGGTTCCGACCGGCGTCCGAGGGTCGACGAAAGCGGTACTTCGACGCCTATTCAGACCAGGCCGCGCCTGACCCGCAGCGGGGCGAAGGTGCCCTGGACCGCCGCCACCATCTCCAGGGTCTGCCGGGTGGCGGCGACGTCGTGCGCCCGGAACACCGCCGCGCCGGCGGCGGCGGCCAACGCGGTCGCGGCAAGCGTGCCGATCAGTCGGTCGCCGACCGCGGCGTCGAGCGTCTCCCCGACGAAGTCCTTACGGGACAATGCCATCAGCACCGGCCAGCCGGTGGCCACCAACTCTCCGGTGCGCTGGACCAGTTCCAGTCCGTGATAGGTGTTCTTGCCGAAATCGTGGGTGGGGTCGATCAGGATGCCCGCCCTCGGCACGCCAGCGGCGACCATCTTCTCGGCGGCGCTGGTGGTCTCGGCGACGACGTCGGCGACCACGTCGGCGTACCCGACCCGGTGCGGGTTGGTCCGGGGTACCGCTCCCCCGGTGTGTGAGCAGACGATGCCGGTGCCGTACTCGGCGGCGACGTCCGCCAGACCGGGATCGGCGCCCGCCCAGGTGTCGTTGAGCAGATCGGCGCCTGCCCGGCAGGCCTCGACGGCCACCGGCGAACGCCAGGTGTCGACGCTGAGCACCAACTCGGAATGCCGGGCGCGGACCTTTTCCAGGAACGGGACAACCCGGCGGATCTCCTCCTGCACGTCCACCACCGGTCCGACGCCGGCTTTCACTCCGCCGATGTCGACCAGGTCGGCGCCCTCGGCCACCGCCGCATCGACCGCCTCCAGGGCGGCCTGCTCGGCCCAGGTGGCCCCCTTGTCGAAGAACGAGTCCGGGGTGCGGTTGACGATGGCCATCACCGCTGCCCGATCGGCGCGCAGGGCCTTGCCGCGGAGTTCGACCACCGGGCGCGAAGACGTCACCTTGGCAGCTTAGGGGCTGCCCGCGGCGGCCGGTCAGCTCGTCGACGACTCGATGAGTTCGGCCAGCCCGGCGGCGTCCAACAGGTCGACCGGCGCCAGGGTGACGCCGTCCGCGACGTAGTGGAACGCCGCCCGCACCCGCCCCAGCGCAAGCCCGGACAGCTGCGACCAGGCCAGCCGGTAGGCGGCGAGCTGGACGGCGGCGGCTTCGGCATCGGCGGCCGACGGGCGTCGCCCGGTCTTCCAGTCGACGACGGTGTCACCGCCGTCCGGATCAGTGAAAACCGCGTCGATCCGGCCGCGCACACCGACCGGCCCGACAGTGGTGGCGAACGGCACCTCCACCCGGATCGGTGTGCGATCGGCCCAGACCGACGCCAGGAATGCGGTCTTGAGTACCTCCAGCCGCTCATCGGCGGCCGCGTCCCGGTCGTCGGCGCCGGGCAGCTCGTCCAGTCCGAGCAGCGCCTCGCCGGCGAACCGGTGTTCCAACCAGAGGTGAAAGGCGGTCCCCCTGCGGGCCTGCGGCGCCGGTGGCTGCGGCACCGGACGGCGCAGCCTGCGCGCCAACCCCACCGGGTCGGCAGCCAGGTCGACCAGGGCAGACACCGAGACCGTCCCGGGCAGTTCGACATCGATCACCGAGGTGGTTCGGGATCGTCGTTCGGCCAACAGCGCGGTGACGTCGGCGGCCCAGCCGAACGGGTCGGGTTCGATGTCCGGTGCCGGTGCGATGTCGGCTGCCGGTGCGATGTCCGGTGCCGGTGCGATGTCCGGTGCGGACGCCGATGTCTCGGCCGACGCCGAGAGCGCTGCCAGCGCAGTCACAACCGC
The DNA here is from genome assembly GCF_000426645.1 of Nakamurella lactea DSM 19367. Classification (GTDB taxonomy): domain Bacteria; phylum Actinomycetota; class Actinomycetes; order Mycobacteriales; family Nakamurellaceae; genus Nakamurella; species Nakamurella lactea. Next base: position 48,533 of record NZ_AUFT01000001.1, read on the forward strand.
ATCGGCTCCCTGCCGGATCCGGGCGCGTGCATCGCCCAACGGATCCTGCGGCCAACCCGCGGTCCGCGGAGTCGCCGTCAGCGGGTTCTGTTCGCCGTCGGCCGGCGGATCCGCCCAGCAATCCGGCTCGACGTCGATTCCCGGCCCGCTGCCCAGCTCCCGCAACTGGGTGAGGAACTCTCCCGGTCCCCGCGGCCGGACGCCGGTCGATCCCCAGTGGTGCGCGGAGAACAGCAGGTCACCCTGCGACCGGGTGACCGCGACGTAGGCCAGCCGCCGTTCCTCTTCCCGCTGCCAGTCCTTGAACGCAGCCAGATGCGCCTTCAGTACCTTGGCCAGTTCGCCCTGGTCGGCGTCGGCCGGCAGCCGCAACGCCGGTACGTCGTCGACGTCGCCGCGCAGGTCCGGCGGCAACTGCGAGGCGTCGGACAGCCAGCTGACCGCACGGTCGGAGGGAAACACCCCGACCGACAGGTGCGGGACCGCCACCACGTCCCACTCCAGCCCCTTGGCGGCGTGCACGGTCAGGATCTGCACCCGATCGCTGGTCGCCTCGACCTCGCCGGGCGTCAGACCCTCTTCCCGTTCCTCCGCGGTGGTCAGGAAGTCGAGCAGCTCGACGACCCCGCCGCCGAGCTCGGCGAAATCGTCGACCACCTGGGCGAACGCGTCGAGGTGTGCGCGCCCCTCCGGCCCGGCGACCGCGACCTCAACATCCAGCCCGATGGTGCGTTCGACGTCGGCCACCAGATCCGGCAGCGGCTGGGACAGTCGAGCCCGCAACGCGGTCAGCTCGTCGGCCAGGGCGGTGATCCGGCGGAACCCGGCGGCCGAATACCCTTCGGCACCACCGGGATCGGCGATCGCATCGACCAGGCTCGGGACGTCGTCGGCGTCCTCGGCGCCGGTGGCGGCCTCGGCCATCGCGGCCCGGACGGACGCCGCGAGGTCGGCCCCGGGCGCCGGGCGCCGGCGGCCGGACAGTTGTTGGGCCCGGTTCGCCAGGGCGGCCAGATCGGCGGCGCCCAGCTGCCAACGGGCACCGGTGAGGACCCGCAGGGCCGACGCACCGGAGTTCGGATCGACCAGCAGGTGCAGCACGGCGACGAGGTCGGCCACCTCGGGTTCCTGCAGTAGACCGCCCAGCCCGACCACCTCGACCGGCAGCCCGCGGTCGCGCAGAGCCTGCGCCAGTTCGTCCATGTCCCGTCGTCGGCGCATCAGCACCGCGGTACTCGGCGGCGGACGGTCGGCGTCGGCCGCGGCCAGCCAACGGGCGGCGAGATGTTCTGCCAGCCAACGGTTCTCGTCACCGATGGTGCGAAACAGGCCGTACTGCAGTCGACCGGCAGGGGCGTCCGGCCGCGGGCGCAGACCGTCGACATCACGACGGATCGGTGCCGACAGGCCGTTGGCCATGGTCAACACCTCCGGTGGATTCCGGAAGCTGGTGAGCAGGGTCAACCGAGGCGATGGCCGCCCGTCGTCGAGCTGGAAGTCGTCGCCGAACCGGGTCAGGTTCGAGGCCGATGCGCCCCGCCAGGTGTAGATCGACTGCACGGGATCGCCGACCGCCGTTACCGGATGGGCACCGGAGCCGAACACCGACCGCAGGATGATCCGCTGGGCATGCCCGGTGTCCTGGTACTCGTCCAGCAGCACCACCCGGTAACGATCGCGCAGCGCGGCGCCGATCGTCGGGTGGCCGGCGACCAGCTCGGCCGCCAGCTGCATCTGGTCGGCGAAGTCCACAACGCCCTGGTCACGTTTGGCCGCGGCGAAGGCCTCCACCAGCGGCAGCACCCACCGCCGCTGCTGCAGGTTCTTCACCCTGGCGGCCAGTTCGGTCATCAGCGGCCCCTTCTGCCGCGACGTCGGCGGCGCAGCGGTGATCCGGGTGATCAGCGCGTCCAGGAACTCGGCCAGCTCGGCCGGCCGGCGCAGATGATCGGCCAGGCCACCGGAGAGGGCGAGCAGCGTCTCGGTGACCCGGTCCGGCCCGGCGTCGGTCTCCAGGTCGTCCTCCCAGCGGCCGACCAGCCGACGCGCCAGTTGCCAGGACGAAGCCGGCGTGAGCACCCGGGATGACGGCTCCACCCCGACCAACGGGCCGTACTCACCGATCACCCGGCCGGCGAAGGCGTGATAGGTCGATACCTCCGGCTCGGCGCCGGCCAGCGCGTGCGCCACGTCGTCGGGCACGGTGCGCAGCCTTGCCAAGGTGCGCAACCGGGTCCGGATGCGCTCGGCCAGCTGTCCGGCGGCCTTACGGGTGAAGGTCAGCCCGAGCACCTGCTCGGGCGCGACCAATCCGTTCGCCACCAGATGGACCACCCTGGCCGCCATCGTCTCGGTCTTGCCGGAACCGGCACCGGCAACGACCAAGAACGGCTGCAGCGGCGCCTGGATCACCGCCACTTGTTCGGCCGTCGGGGTCGGCAGCCCGAGCAACTGGGCCAGCTCGGCCGCCGAGAACTGCTGCCGGAGTTGCGGTGTCGTCAACGGGTCACCTGCCGACCCTCGGACTGCAGCGGACAACACGACCGAACCGGGCAGCGGTCACAGTCCGCGTTCTCCTGCGCCAGCAGCGTCGCGCCGGCCAACCGGGCCGCCGATTCCCTGATCGCCCCGACGGCCAGCTCGGCCAGCTCGGGATCCAGCGGCGGTTGCGGGCGCGGGTTGGCCGAGCCGCTGCGAACGTAGAGCAGTTGCGCGCCACCGGATTCGCCGTCCACACCGTCAACACCACCGAGGGTGACGGCGACCTGGTAGCAGGCCAGCTGCAGATTCCTGGCCGCTTTCTCCTTGGACTCAGGGGTGACGCTGGTCTTGAAGTCGGTGACCAACAGCGTGCCGTCGGCCTGCCTGCCCAGGTGATCGATCCGGCCGGTCATCCGGGCGGTGCCCAGGTCCAGATCGATGGTCAACTCGGAACCGACGGTCCGCGCCCCGGCGGCGGCCTGCTGATCGAGCCAGTGGGCGATCGCCGTGGTCATCGAGGTGACGGCCCGCCGAATCCGGCGGACCTGCCAGTCCGGAAGCTGTTCCTGCCCGGCCAAGAAGGTATCGATCTCGGCGACCACCGCCGGTTCGGACATGCCCTGGGACAACCCTTGGGCTGCGGCGTGCACGACCATCCCGATCAGCTGCGGGTCCTCGATCGGCCCACGGGCGCCGCGGCGCTCAAGAACACCGCGCAGGCTGCACTGCTGCAGTCGCTCGACCGCCGACGGCGACACCGCGACAGCGGTGCCGGACGGGACGGCCGGCGCGTCGCTGGAGACGCCGGCCAGCGCGTACCACTGGCGCGGATGGGCGCCCGGTACCCCGGCCGCCGCCAGCCGGGCCAGCTGGGCGGCGGCCTGCTGCCGGACCTCGGGGTCGGTCGAGGAGCTGACGGCCCGCCGCAGTTCGCCGACCAGTTCCGGCAGGTGGAACGCCCGCCGGGTGCCGGCCCCGTCCCGCGGCCAACCCTGCTCGACCGACTGCCCGCCCTCGCTGTCGGTACCGGCCAGCTCGTCCAGAAATCGGGACGGTGCCCGGTCCTCACCCGAGCTCGCCGTCACCAGCAGCTCGCGCCGAGCCCGGGTGCAGGCGACGTAGAACAACCGACGCTCGTCAGCCAGCATTGCCGGGGTCCGGGACAGCGCCGGGTCGATGTCGGCCGCCCGGTCCAACAGATCCTCGGTGGCCAGCAGGCCGGTCCGGGTACGCAGGTCGGGCCAGCTGCCCTCCTGGACCGCGGCCACCGCCACCAGGTCCCATTCCAGCCCCTTGGCCGCGTGCGCCGACAGCACCGTGACCACCTCGCCGGCCCGTCCGGCCCTGGCGGATCGCTCGCCCGGGAGCTGTTCGGACAACGCCTGATCGATGAACGCCCGGACACCGGCGCCGGGCAACCGGGCCGCCAGCTCTGCGGCCTGGTCGAACAGCGCCACCACCGCGTCCAGCGCTTCGTCCGCACGGCGGCCGGCCCGACCGCCCCGCTCCGCGGCGGTGGTCAGCTCGGACTGCAGCCCGGTCCCGGTCCAGACCCGCCAGAGCGCCGACTCACCGTCTGCAGCGGCGGCCGCCTGTTGGGCCGCGCGGAGCAGGCCGGCCAGCCGGCGGACGGTCCTGGCCTCCGGGAGGTCGGCCAGCCACCGGGGCTCATCCTCCTCACGGACCAGCGACGCCAATAGTTCGGCCAACAGATCGGCCGTGGAACCCGGTGCTCCGGCGGGCCTTTCCGTCGGTACCTGATCAGCCGCGACCGCAGGTGCCTGGTCAGGGGCGGCCGCGGCCAGCCGCGCCGCCCGCCGCAACCGGCGCAGGGCGAGCGCGTCCAGCCCGCCGGCCCCACCCAGCGGTGCGGTGAGCAGTTGCTGGGCCATCGCGCCGTCCAGCAGCTGCGGATCCGCCCCGAACTGCAGCAGCCGGATCAGCGTGTCCGCCAACGGGTCGCCGAGCGCTCCGCGGTCGGCAGGCGGCACGGCCAGCGGCACTCCGGAGGTGGCGAACGCGCGCCGCAGGGCCGGCAGCGCGGCGGCCGGGGAGCGCACCACCACCGCCATCTCCGACCATGGAACGCCGTCGATCAGGTGCGCCCGACGGAGCCGGTCGGCGACATAGGCGGCCTCCCGGGCCGCCGTCGGGAGCACCCTGATCTCCACCACACCGGCCGGCACACCGTCGGCGGCGAACAGCTCACGGTGATCGGCGGTGCCGGGCAACAACGCGGCGACCCGCCTGGTGGCCGTCAACAGCGCGAGGCCGGCCCGACGGCTCACCGACAGCGTGACCGTCCGATCGACCTCGATCCGCCGGAGCGCGCCTGGATCGGCACCGCGGAAGCCGTAGATCGCCTGATCCGGATCGCCGACCAGCACCAACTCGTCGGCGCCGGCGGCCAGCCGCTCGACCAGGGCTGCCTGCGCCGGATCGACGTCCTGGTACTCGTCGACGAAAACCCGCCTGATCCGGCGCTGCTCGACGGCGAGCACGTCGTCGCGACTCAGCAGTTCCAATGCGGCCAGCGTCAACTCGGCCTGGTCCAATGCCGTCCCCAGACCGGTGGTGCCCATCCGCAGGTCGACCACCTGTTGGTACTCCTTGGCCAGGCCGGCGGCCGCCACCCACTCCGGCCGCCGGTACCGTCGGCCCAGTGCGGCGATCGCCGCCGGCGACAGCGCCCGCTCGCCGGTCCGCAGCACCAGGTCGCGCACCTCACCCGCGAACGCCCGCGATGCCAACGCGGGCCGCAGCTGCCCGGGCCACGCCATTCCGCCCTGCGCCAACTGCCCGGCCAGCAGGTCGGCCACCATCCGGTCGGACTCCGCGGCGCCGAGCATCCGCGGCGCCGGCGCACCGGACCGCGCGGCCTCGGCCTTGAGCAGCGCGTACGCGTAGGAGTGCAGGGTCCGGACCAGCGGCTCTGCGGTGGTGACGCCGAGCCGACGAGTGATCCGGTCGGTGAGCTCGCGGGCGGCGCGGCGCGAGAACGTCAGCACCAGAACGGATTCCGGGTCGACTCCGCGGGCCTCGACCCGCTGCGCGACCGCCTCGACAATGGTGGCGGTCTTCCCGGTGCCGGGGCCGGCCAGCACCCGCAACCGCCCGCCGGCATGTTCGATCACCTGTCGTTGATCGGTGCTCGGAACGAGCACACCGACGCCGCCGCCCGGTCGCCGGAGCCGGTAGCGCACCCCGGTCGACCCGGGCCGCTGATCGGTGGCGGCGCTCGCTGTCATATCCGGCATGCAACCATGCAACACCGACACTGCGGAACCGGCCCACCGCCGGGCTCAGCGGCCGAGCGGGTGCACCACCCTGGAACGGACCTGCTGGGATCCGACCACGAACCGTCGCCGCAGCGTCGGCACCACTTCGATGCCGGCCGTCCGCGCCAGCCTGAGTCCGACCACCAAGGTCACCAGTCCCGGCACGATCGCGCCGAACAGCAGTGCATAACGCGGCCCGAGATTCTCGTTGATCGCGCCGACCAGCGGCCCGCCCACGCAACCGGCGCCGACCACCACCAGCAGGTACAGCCCCATGATCCGGCCGCGATTGTGATCGCGGGCGGCCAGCTGCACACCGGCGTTGGCCGACACGCCGAACACCACCGAGCAGAATCCGACCGCCACCAGCGACACCGCGAAGGCGGCCATGCCAGGGGCCGCAGCGGCAACCAACTGGGTCGCTGCCAGCCCGGCTGCCAACCCGACCAGACCGCGCAATCGCAATTCGACGCGGCGAGCAGCCGACAGCGACCCGATCAGTGAACCGACGGCCAGCGCGCAGGTGAGCAGCGCGAAGCCACCGGCGCCCACCTCGAACACTCCGTTGGCGAACGCTGCCATGGTCACCGGGAACGACACGGTGAATATCGAGAAGACCGCGACAAGTACGGTCGGCCAGCGCATCTCGGGTCGACCGAACAGCTCGACAGCGGTGCTCACCGGCTGGTCGTCGGTCGTCGCAGCGGTCACGGCCGCTCCCGTCACCTGCAGCTCGCTGCTGCGGATCCGCAGCAGCGCAACCAGTACCACCGTGAAGCTCATCGCGTTCAGGGCGAACGCGGCACCGATCCCGATGGTGGAGATCAGCGCGCCGGCCACCGCCGGCCCGACCAGCGCGCCGAGCTGGAACGCGGCCGAGTTCAGACTGATCGCGTTGCGCAGCAACCGCGGTCCGACCATCTCGTTGACGAACGCCTGCCTGGTCGGGTTGTCGATCGCGATCGCAATGCCCAGCACAACAGCAACCGCGAAGATGTGCCAGACCTCGACGGTGCCGGTCAGGGTGAGCACCGCGAGCACGCCGGCACAGCTGCCCATCACGATCTGGGTGCAGACCAGGACCGTGCGTTTCGGGAAGCGGTCGGCCACCAGTCCACCGACCGGGCCGAACAGGATCGACGGCAAGAGTTGCAGCGCAACGATAACGCCCACCGCCGTCGGGCTCTTGGTCAAGGTCAGAACGAGCCAGTCCTGGGCGATGCGCTGCGCCCAGCCGCCGACGTTGGAGATCAGCTGACCGCTCAGGAAGATCCGGAAATTGCGGGTGCGAAGGGAGCTGAAGGTGGCCGGCCGGTCGGCCGCGGAGGCGCGCGGACCGGCGGTGCTACGGGTGAACAAGGGGGTCCCAACGGTGGACGTGGACGACGGACCCAACAATGATGACCGTTTCGTTCCCATAACGCTGGCGAATTGGCCCTATCATTGGCATTGTGTTCCGTAATGACCAATGGAACAGCGGGAGCTAGCCTTGTATCCACCGGAGCAGTTGCGAACCCTGCTGGCCATCGCCGGCACGCTGAGCTTCACCAGAGCCGCTGAACAGCTCGGACTGCGTCAACCGACTGTGTCCCAACACATCCGCAAACTCGAAGAAGCGGTGGGGCGACCGCTGGTCAGCCGGGACACCCGCTCGGTCTCGCTGACCGCAGACGGCGAGGCGATGGCCGGATTCGCCCGCAGCATCCTGTCGGTGCAGGACGAGGCAGTGGCCTATTTCACCGGATCGGGGCTGCGGGGCCGGCTGCGGTTCGGCGTCTCCGACGATCTCGCACTCACCGCCCTGCCCAGCATCCTGCGCGAGTTCCGCCGGCTGTACCCGCAGATCAACCTGGAGCTGACGGTCGGCCAGAGTGCGTTCCTGCACCGCCGGCTGGAGGCCGGCCACCTCGACGTGGCGTTCGTGAAACACGATCCCGGAGATCCGCTGGCGACCGTGGTCCGGCGGGACCGGCTGGTCTGGTCGGCAGCCGATGGCACTCCCATCGATCCGGCCCATCCGATCCCGCTGGTGGTCTATCAGGCGCCGAGCCTGAGCCGTTCGCTCGGCGTCCGGGCCTTGGAATCGGCCGGGATCCCGTTCCGGATCACCTGCACGGTGCGCGGGGTGAACGGTGTGCTGGCCGCCGTCCGGGCCGGTCTCGGGGTGTCGATCTTCGCCCGCACCCTGGCGCCGTCCGACCTGGTCGAACTGCCGCCGGCGGTCGGGCTGCCCGACCTCGGCGAGATCGACTTCGTGTTGCTCACCGGCCCGCGGGCGCCGGCGGAGCCGGCGAAGGCGCTCACCACGGCGATCCTGGGCAGCAGCCGACCGTTGGCGCCCGGCCCGCCGATCGTCACACGATCAGCGCGATGACCACCACGACGACAACGACAACGACGATCGCGGCGATCAGCAGGAGAAGCTTCTTGGTCCGATCGTCGCGACCCTGCGCGACCTCGGCCGACAGGTCCTCAGCGACGAAACGCCGGAACTGCTGCGTAGCGGCAATCGGGTCTTCGTGCGGCGCGCGGCCGGGATCGGTCATGGGTCCATCTCACACCACCAACGGCACTCAGGGAAACTCGAACGGCGCAGCCGGCCGCGGATTCCGGGGCAGGATGTGCGGATGGACATGGAGCTCGCGGCCCGGATGCTGGAGGTGGTCGGCTCGATTCCGCCCGGACGGGTCTGCACCTACGGTGATGTGGCGGCGGCAGCCGGATCGCCGTCACCGCGGCTGGCCGGGCGGGTACTGGCCGAGCTGTCCGACGACGACACCCCCTGGTACCGGGTGCTGCGGGCGAACGGAACGTTCGCGCCGCACGTCGCCGCCCGGCAGGCGGAACTGCTGCGCGCGGAGGGCGTCGAGGTGACCGGAGATCGGATCAGCCTGCGCAGCTATCGGTACCGCCCCTGATCGGATCCGCCGGTTCCGTCGCCCTGCGACGAGCCGCCGCCCGTCGCCGGCGCCGTCGCCGTGCGTGGAGTTTTCCACCCGCTCACAGTTGTGCACAGCCAGGTTCGGTTTTTCCGGCTGACCTCCCGCTGCGCTGTTGGCTGCTGGGATGACGACAACAGCACGCGAGGAAGCCATCTCCGTCACCGAATCGGTCGACCTGATCCCGATGGTGCCGCATCTGCTGGGCTTCGCCCCGCAGCAGAGCCTGGTGGTGATGTGTTTCCGCGGCAAACGACTCGGGCCGGTGATGCGGGTCGATCTGCCACCGGCCGAGTCCGCCGCCGACATATCCGAATACCTTGCACTACAGGCACAACAACACGGCGACCGAGTGGTCGTACTGGCGTATTCCGACCGGAAGGAGGCGTCGGCCATCCTGCGGGTACTGCTGGACCGGATGCTCGAGGACCTCCCGGTGATCGACGCCGCCGTGGTCGCCGGCAACCGGGTTTCGTTCCTGCCGGATCCGCGCGGCAGGGTCGCCGATCCTGTTCAGCTGCCGTCCACCGGGCCGGCCGCCCAGCGGCTGGCGGCGGAGTCGGCCTGGCACGGCCGCGGGGTACTACCCACTCGGCAGGCGGTCGCCGCCAGCATCGCGCCGCCGACCGCCGATGGTCTGCGGCGCGGGGAACAGGCGATCGCGGCGGCCCGCGACGAGCTGGCACCGCTCGCACTGCGGTCCCTGCAGTGGCTGGCCGCCCGCGCGGACATCACGCTCGACCTGTCCCTGGCCGCAATGGACCGCGACTGCCGGGTGCCCGCGAACTGCGCGGCCGGGCTGGCCCTGCTGGCGCAGACGCCGGCCGTCCGGGATCTGATGATCGCCGCGATGCTCGGTGAACGTCACCGGCCGTGGGTGCCGATGCTGGTCGACGCACTCGCCCAGCTGCCGGCCGAGGAGTCGATTGACCTGTCGGTGATGTTGGCGGTGATGGCCTATCGCGCCGGCGACGGCGCGCTCGGCCAGATCGCCGTGGATCGCGCGGTGCGGGTCGATCCGGAGCACCGGCTGGCCGGACTGATGCTGGCCATCATGGAGGCCGGTCTGCCGCCGAGCGGCCTCGACGATCTCGCCGGTCTGGCTGCCCCCGCCAGCTGGCCGCTCGATGACGAGTGGGGCCAGGAGCTGGACGACGAATGGGACGACGAATGGGACGAGGAGTGGGACGGGCGGTGGAACGGAAGGTCGGCTGACGAATCGGATCAGGAAGCCAACTGATCCTGCAACACCTCGGCCGCCGACAGGATCTCCACCAATGACTCGGCGGTGGACCGCGGGTGGGCCAGGCTCACACCCAGTCGGAACAGCAGCGCCCGGCGCAGCATCTCGGGCCAGTCCGGCCGCTCCGCATTCTCCTGCACCAGGTCGGTCGTCGCCCCACCCCAGGAGATGGCGTCCACCACGATCACCGCGGCGGCCCACTCCGGCGGCCGCCAGTACGGGGTGACATCGACGACGGCCGGCGGGGCCGAGGCAGCGAACAGCACGTTGCCGAACATGTCGCCGTGCACCACCTGCGCGGTGGCCGTCACCGGTCGACGACCGGCAGCGAGTTCGGCGAACAGGTTGGCCCCGTGTCCGTCGCCGAGGCGGCCCTGGACGTCCTCGATCTCGCCCCAGGCGAGTCGATCCGCCCAGGAGTAGAGGTCGTCCCGATCCGCCAGGAACCTGGGCTGTGGAACCCCGGCCAGGGCGGAATGGAGACGATCGGCTGCCTGCAGCACCTCTTCGTAGCGGTCCTCGGGACGGCCGGCGACGAACCGTTGCGCCGTCCAGCCGCCGACCACCCAACGGCCGTCCGAGGACCGAACCGGACGGGCCAGCCGGATCCCGGCGATCTGCAGTTGTTCGAAGGTTGACGCGATCCAGGCCGCCTCCGCGGTACTGGCTGCCGGCTTGAGGACGGTGTCGCCGCAGCGCCAGGTCGTACCCTGCCCGCCGGCCAACAGTTCGGGTTCGGCGCTGGCGACGCCGAAGGCGGCGCGCACGTGCTCGGCAGGCGGGTTGGTCACACCTGCGGACGCTACCGGTCCCGCGCAGCCGAGCGGGCCAGCACCGGGCCGTGTCGCCGGATCCGGCCGGATCCGGCGGTACTCAGTACCTGGTCAGGCCGGGGTCGACCTGGTCCATCCAGGCCAGGATGCCGCCCCGCAGGTGGCGCGCGTCGGCGAATCCGGCCCGGTGCAGGACGGCCAGCGACTGCGCCGACCGGCCGCCGCTCTTGCAGTGCAGCACGATCGGTCGTCCCCGCGGCAGCCCGGCCAACGCCGCACCGGAAAGAATGTCGTCATTGCGGATCGGAATCGCACCCTCGATCGCGGCGATCGCCCGTTCCGCCGGTTCCCGGACATCGATCAGGGTGAGTGCGACGCCGGTGTCGAGCAGGTCCTTGAGTTCGGCCGCACCGATCTCGGCGGCCGGGTCAACACTCACCGCGGCCCCTGTCCCGCAGAACGCCTGGTAGTCGATCAGCCCGGTGACCGGCTCCCCCTGCGGGTCCCGCTGGACCCGGACCGTCCGGAAGGTCATGTCCAGCGCGTCGTACATCAGGATGCGGCCGACCAGCGGATCGCCGATACCGCAGATGAGCTTCACCGCCTCGGTACCCATCACCGAGCCGACCGTCGCGCACAGCAGACCCAGGACACCGGCCTCCGCGCAGCTCGGGACCGTTCCGGGCGCCGGCGGCACCGGGTAGACATCGCGATAGTGCGGGCCGTGTTCGGACCAGAAGACGCTGACCTGACCCTCGAAGCGCAGGATCGAACCCCAGACGTACGGCAGCCCGGTCAGCACGCAGGCGTCGTTCAGCAGGTATCGGGTGGCGAAGTTGTCGGTGCCGTCAAGCACCAGGTGATAGTCGGCGATCAGGTCCAGCACGGAGTCGCTGTCGACCCGGACCCGGTGCTGTACCACTGTGACGAGCGGGTTCACCCGGGCGATCGCCGCTGCCGCCGACTCGGTCTTCGGCCGCCCCACGTCGTCCGCGCCGTGGATCACCTGGCGCTGCAGGTTGGACAGCTCCACCACATCGTCGTCGACCACCCCGATGGTCCCGACCCCGGCCGCCGCCAGGTAGGTGAGCGCCGGCGCCCCCAGGCCACCGGCACCGACCACCAGCACCCTGGCATTGCCCAGCCGCCGTTGGCCGAGGTGACCGATGTCGGGGATCAGCAGATGCCGTGAATATCGCTCGATCTCCGCGGGCGACAACTCGGCTCCGGGTTCGACCAGCGGTGGCAGGCTCACCACACCAGTGTGCGCCGGCTCAGCCACCGCTTCCGCGCGGGTACGGGAACGCATTGAACCGGCACACCCGGTGATCGGCGGCCACCGATTGCGGATCCAGCAGATGCAGCTCGTCGTTCGAGGTGGAGAACGACTGCTGCATCATCACCGGCGCCAGTCCGCCGTTCTCGGTGCAGAACTGGTGCCCGAACCCGAGCGCGTGTCCGACCTCGTGATTCACCGCGTAGACCCGGTACAGCCCGAGGTCGCCGTTGAACGACACCGCCCCACGGGTCCAGCGCGCGTTGTTGATCATCACCCGACCGACCGTGCGGTTGTAGCAGGAGGCCTCCAGTGGAGTGCTGTAACCACACAGCGACGGATCACGGATGGTCATCTGCGACGTCAGCGAGACCCGGAAGCTCGGCGTGCCGGAGTCGACCCGTTGCAGGGTGAACTGCCCACCCGCGATCCACGACCGCTGATCGGCCAGGGCTGCGTCCACGGCCTCGGCGAACTCCTTGTCGGCGGCCGCCGACTGGATTCCGTCCTCGACCTCGACCGAGTAGGTGAACTTCTCCGGACCGGTACCAACCGGTTTCCCGGTCCCCTTCACCACATGCCAGCTGCCCTTGCCGGTGGCGACGAACGAGCCGCCGGGTGGCAATGCGCCGGACTTCACCTGGCTGGCGAACTTGCCGTTCGGATTCGGCGCGGTGGACAGCGTGGTGTTCGTCTCCAGCGACGGAGCCGGCACCGAATCGTCGGTCGGCACCGCCCCGGCCGCACCGCCGGTCGAGGCGGCGGTGCTCGGCGCGGCCGTGCTGACCACCGTGGTGGTCGGTCCGACGGTGACCGTCGCCGGCGCATCCGCGGCGACGGTGGGTGCGGTCCCAGATGCAGTGTCGACGGCCGGCGCCCTGAGGGCCTGGACGATCACCACAACGGTCAACGCGACCAGCACCGGTAGCGCGTAGGCCCGCCAGCCGTAATGGTGGAAGAACCAGCCGACCGCGCTACGCCGGCGGACCCGCCGATTGCCGGGTGGGACAGCACTGTTGGGCCCGGCAGTGCCGCCCGGTGGTGCAGTGCCGCCCGGTGGAACAGTGCCGCCCGGTGGAACAGTGCCGCCCGCGCCGTCCCCTGGCGTAGCGCCGCCGTGGCCCTGGCGGTGGACGCGGCTGTCGTCGCGGTCGGCGACCGGCTGTCGTTGCGGGCGACGGTGCGGTCGATCGGCCGGTGACCTGACCGCCGACGGGTCCGGTACCGGCGTCCAGCTGGCCTTGAGCGGCTGCGGTCCACGCTGGTGACCCTCGTCGGCGTCGCCGTCCCACAGTGCCGATCGCCCGACGGGTCGTCCGCTGCCGCCGGAACTGAAGCCGGTCCGGCGGGCGACCGCGGTGCCGGTGACCACCCCAGGGTCGGTGTCGCTCTCGACTCCTGGCGATGGACTGGCGCGCCGTCGTCGCGGGTCGGATCCGGGGCGTGTCACGAGGACGAGGGTGCCACAGCCGTGGCCGACGTTCCGGGCGGCGCGCCCGATCCGGTCCGCCGGGGATCGGCTCCCGGCACGTCGACGGCAGTCTCGGCGTCCTGCCACAGGGCGAGCACGGCCCTGGCCGTCGCCGTCGGCTGTTCCATCATCGACACGTGGCCGGTGTCGGCCAGGATCAGCAGCCTGCTGTCGCTGAAGGCGGCCGCCGTCGGCACCGCCAGCTTGGCATCGACCAGCCGATCCTTGGCACCCCAGATCACCAGGGTCGGTACCGCGACGCGCGCGGCCGCCGCCCGGAACGACCACGGCCCCGGTCGCAGATAGCTGCGCATCAGCGAACGCAGCGACTGCACCGTCGAGCTGTGCACCCACGGCAGGCCGTACCGCCAGCCGAGGTCGTCCGCCGCAATTCTCAGATCATCGTCGGTGAGCACCGACGGATCGCCGTAACACAGCGCGGCCATCCCCTGCGCCCTGGCCAACGGGCCGACCGAGGCCAGCCGTCGGACCGCTGCCGGCATGGTTCCGGGGGCCAGCAGCAGGGCGAGCCGCGGGTCGGCCCCGCGATCCTGGGTCAGCCGCAGGTCGGGGACCGCCGGGGAGATCAGCGACATCGTCGCGACCTGCTCGGGATGGCGAGCGGCCAGGGCCGTGCAGACCATCCCGCCGAGCGAGTTTCCCACCAGGTGTACCGGCCGATCCGGGGCGAGCTGCCGCAGCAGCCCACTCAGCACCTCGGCGTCGTCGAGCAGCGAGTACCGCTCCCTCGGCGGCGGGTCACTGCGGCCGAAGCCAGGCAGGTCGAGGCTGAAGCCTCGGGTGTGTCCGGCCAGCAAGGTGGCCAGTGAGTCGAAATTGGTCGACGACCCGGCAAGCCCGTGCACGTACAGGGTGACCGGTAGGGACTCGTCCACCGGTCCGCCGTCGGCCGCCGGGATCTCCCGGACGTAGACCCCGCGATCGTCCACCGACAGAAATCGGCCGGCCGCCGGCGGAGCCGCGACCGGCGGCTCGACCGGCAACTGGTCCTGTGCTGCCCTGGCGTTCGAGGCGGCCACCAGGTAGCCGCGATCGGGAGCCGGCGGCATCGGCCAGGGGGTGCTCACCCGTCCATGGTGCCAACCACTGGCCGGCCGGTGCTGCCGAATCGGGGTGTCCGTGCACACAACCGGTGCTGTTCGCAGCCTGGGACTTGTCCACCCAGCTGGATCTGTCCACACCGGGATCGCCGGTCGCGGCGGCGGCGATCCCGCTGCGCCACCATCGCAGAGGTACGGACCGGAACGGAGGACGGACTCATGGACGTGGACACCACCGCAGTGCGGGCGATCGGTGCGGAGCTGGAGATGATCGCGCTGGGTTGGGCGGGCGCCACCATGGCCGGCGAACCGGTCGCCGGACTGCAGGGATCGTTCGGTACGAGTCCGCAGGGCACGGAACTGGCCGAGAGCCTGCGCACCTTCACCCGCAGAGCGCAATCCGCGCTGCGCGACCTCTCTACCCGGGTAGCGGCCGCCGGTCGGGCATTCGGCGTCACGGCCGCCCGGTTCGAGTCCACCGAGGAGTCGCTGTCCAGGAGCCGCCGATGATGCCCGAACTGCACCCGCACCTGCGGAGCTGGACCGGTACCTACACCTCCCACCCCTATCCGCACGACACTGCCGTCACCATCGGCAATCTGCAGCCGGACCAACTGGCGGCCGCGGCCGGCATCCTGATCGGCCTGAGCCCGGTGCTGCACGACGGCTATTTCGACGTCGACCGGCAGGCGGCGCTGGCCGCCGCGGCCTGGTCGGCGCCCGAGCCGGTGTCCCATCTGCGGGCGCTCGCTACCGCCACCGAACGCGCGGCGGACACCATCGATCGGCTGCGGGATGCGCTGCTACCGGCGATCGACGTGTTCCGGCAGGCGCAGTCCGGCGCCGCCGCGGCCATCACCTGGGCCAACACTGCCACCGACTGGACGCAGAACTACGTCGCCACCGGTACCCCGGAAGCGAACCTGCGGATCTCGATCTGTCGGGCGCTGAAGCAGTCGCTGGACGGACTGCGTGCGCCGGTGGAATCGGCGATGGCCGACCTTGCCGGCGTCATCCACCTCGATCCCCAGGACGGCTTCGAGACGCTGCCGGTGGCCGGTGGGCTCGCACCCCCGCAGGCCCCGACCGCCACCGATCGGGTGGCACGGAACAACCTGGAGCAGCTCGGCGCCGACCTGGTATCCCCGGACCGACGGCTCCGCGCGTTCGCCGCCGGAGTGCTGGCCGGGGTACACCGGGCAGGCGGCGCCGACGGTGCCCGGTTGCTGATCTACGACCCCGCCGCCTTCGGCGGTCAGGGGCGGGCGGCGATCGCGGTGGGCGACCTGGCCGCGGCAGATCACCTGGCCGTTCTGACCCCCGGCATCGGCAACTCCCCCGACGAAATGGGCGACACCGCCGTCACCGCCAGGAGCCTGATCGCCCAGGCGGAACGGGTCGCCCCCGGGGAGAGCACCGCCGTCGTGCTGTGGTTCGGGTACGACATCCCGTTGTCCGACCGCACCGGGAGCCCCGCCGGCTGGCTGAACGACGCCTTCGCGGCCGCCGATGACGACGCCGCCCGCGCCGGGGCGGCGCTGCTGGCCGACGACACCAGGTGGATCGCGCGGCTGGCCGCGCCCGATGCCACGGTGACGATGATCGGCCACTCGATGGGCTCGACCACTACCTCGGAAGCGGCCCTCTCACCGCTCCCGGTGGACAACATCGTGCTCCTGGGGTCGCCCGGCGCCGGTCACGGTGTGACGACCGCCGACGACTACCAGGGCGTGACACGGGAGAACGTCTTCGTGTTGTCCCACCCGGCCGACCCCGTCACCCGGACCGAGACCGACATCGGCGCGGTACTGCTCGACGGTCCGCGTACCTCGTCACCGTTCGGTCCCGATCCGGCGGACTCGAGCTTCGGGGCGCAGGTGATCGACGCCCCGTCGACCGCGAACGCGCTGCAGATCGACGGCATGGGTCCGAACATCCTGGCCGAGCACAGCATCACCAACTACCTGACCGGTCCCGCCGGGACCGCGGTTGCCGCCGTGATCACCGGTCGAACCGGCCGGGTTCCACGCAAGCCGGGGCGGTGACACGGCAGGATGAGTGGGTGGACGTACTCGATGAGGCCGCCGTTGCCGACTACTACCGGGAGGTCGCCGCGACGCTCGCCGCGCACCTGGCCGGACGGCGGATCCACGCCGGCGGCTGGACCTCAGGTCAGCAGGCGATGCGGGATCAGCCGCATGGTCCCGCCGATATCGCCGCCGCTGTCGATGCCGGGGCCCGTTGGTTCGCCTGGGAGACGGCCGGCGACATCGGCAGTGTCCAACTCACCCCCGGTGACGGCGCCGACGTCGCTACCGCGGCCACCGCCGCGCTGGCGCTGATCGAATCCATCCAGGCCGCCGGCGGGATCACCGTTCCGGCCACTGACGGTCAGGGCGGTCTGCTGGTATTCGTCACCGGTCCGGCCGATCTCGATCCGCTGCTGGCCGAACTCGCCGAACGCGCGCCCGAGATCGCCACCATCGACAGTGCCGGCTCCGACGGCCGGGTCTGGCTGTCCGTCGCCGCCGGCGGCTCGTTGGTTCCCGCGCCGTACAGCCTGGTCGATTCGGCCGACGGCACCGGGATGGTGCTGCCACTGTCTGCCGACGAGTTGGCCGCGGTCACCGCCGGGATGCCGTTGGATCCGGCACCCGACGAGGTCGCCGGCCGGTTGGCGTCCCAGGGCGACCTGGCCGCTGCCCTGCTCGGTCACTGACCCGCGGCTGCGCCGACACCCGGCACAACGCTGCGGGCCGGCGCTACGGGTGCACGCGGTGCCCACACCGACGTGTTGACACGGAGCATTCGGGCGGCCGGTGACACGCCCCGGCCCGAACGCCACGTAGGGTCGGACGCTGAGATGCCCGAGTCCGGCCGGTGGAAGGGATGGTGCCCGCGATGGCGAATCCGGGGCGGGGCGGTCGGCTCTCCCGCGACGACCGACGTGCTCAGCTGCTGGCAGCGGCGCGTTCGGTGTTCGTCGAACAGGGCTATCACGCCGCCGCCATGGACGACATCGCCGAGCGGGCCGGCGTCAGCAAACCGGTTCTTTACCAACACTTTCCATCGAAACTCGAGCTGTACCAGGCGCTGCTGGACGAGTCCGCGAACGACATGGTGGCCAGGGTACGGGCGGCCTTGGCGGCGACCGAGGACAACCACGACCGGGTGCACCGCACCATCGAGGCGTACTACGAATTCGTGGCCGGCGACGATCAGGCGTACCGGCTGATCTTCGAGTCCGATCTGCGCGGGCAGCCGGACGTACAGGCCGCCGTCGACCGGGCCATCGACGGTTGTCTGGACGCGCTCACGGAGACCATCACCCAGGACACCGGCGTGGACAGCACCCACAGCCGGCTGCTGGCATCGGCACTGGTCGGTCTGTCCCAGGTAAGTGCGCGGTACTGGCTGTCGCAGGGCGCCCAGATTCCGCGGGCCGCGGCCGTCGATCTGTTGTCGACGCTGGCCTGGCGGGGAATCTCCGGGTTCCCCCGTCAGAGCTAGGAGCCGAACCCGACCCGACGGCTGTCCGACTGACCGATCTCGACGTAGGCGATCTTGGCTGTCGGGATCATCAGCCGCTTGCCCTTCTCGTCGATGAGCACCAGGGTGCCGTCGGCATCCTTCAACGCCTCGGTCACCTGCGCCTCGATCTCCTCGGGCTCGGACGCCGACGTGACCAACAACTCGCGGCCACTGTCCGCAACACCGATCTTGACCTCCACGCGAACCCCTTCACTTCTCATCAGACGAATCTTCCGTCGGCCGCTACCGCCAGCCACTTCACCAGGCTAGTCCAGCCGTCGACGTCACCGCCCCGGGCTTCACCGACGGCGAAATGCAGCCGGCCCGCGGCAGCTCAGAACAACCGCCCGCTGGGGTCGTCAACCCCGCGCATCACGTCGTAGTCCAGCACCACGCAGCGGATCCCGCGATCCTCGGCGAGGGTTCTGGCCTGTGGCTTGATCTGTTGCGCAGCAAAGACTCCGGCCACCGGGGCAAGCAGCGGATCACGACCGAGCAGCTCCAGATACCTGGTCAACTGCTCGACGCCGTCGATCTCCCCGCGCCGCTTGATCTCTACCGCGACCACCGCGCCCGCGGCATCGCGGACCAGCAGGTCGACGGGCCCGATCGGGGTCGGATGCTCGCGCCGGATCAGCGTGTAGCCATCTCCGAGCACCTCGACCTGTTCGGCCAGCAGCTTCTGCAGGTGCGCCTCGACGCCGTCCTTCACCAGGCCGGGATCGGCGCCCAGCTCGTGACTGCTGTCGTGCAGGATCTCCTCGATCGTGATGATCAGCTTCTCCCCCGCCTTGTTCTCCACCTCCCACCGATCATCGGTGGCGGTCAGCCGGCAGGGCGGACTCATCCAGTTCAATGGCTTGTAGGCCCGGTCGTCGGCATGCACCGACACCGAACCGTCGGCCTTGACCAACAACAACCGGGGCGCCATCGGCAGATGAGCGGTCAACCGACCGACGTAGTCCACCGAGCACCGAGCCACTACGAGACGCACCGCGTCACCCTATCGGTCCGTCCGGCCGGGCCGACGCACCGTCAGTCCGGCCATTCGGGTTGGCGCTTCTCCAGGAAGGCAGCCATCCCCTCCCTGGCCCCGGCGGTCTGCGCCGCCGCGGCCATCGCCTCGGCGGCAATTCGATAGGCATCGTCCTCGGGCCGGTCGAGTTGGGCGTACAGCACCCGTTTTCCCCAGGCCCTGGACGTGGCGCTGCCCCTGGTCGCCCGCCCGAGCAGCTCGTCCACCGCGTCATCCAGCTCCGCCAGTGGCACCACCCGATTCACCAGACCCCACGCCAGTGCGGTGTCGGCATCGATCACGTCGCCGGTCAAGGCCATCTCCATCAGCCGCTTACGACCGATGCTCCTGGCCACCGGCACCGACGGCGTGTGGCAGAACCAGCCGCCCTTGCCCCCCGGCAGCGCGAAGCCGGCGGTGTCGGCCGCGACGGCCAGATCGGCCGAGGCCACCAACTGGCAACCGGCCGCCGTTGCCAGCGCCTGCACCCTGGCGATCACCACCTGTGGCATCGAGTGCATCCGCACCATGACGCTCTCGCACAGGGCCAGCAGTTCCCGCACCCCCACCGCGTCGCGGGCCGCCACATCGGCGAAGTCGTGTCCGGCCGAGAACGCCGGCCCCTCGGCGGCCAGCACCACGCCGGTGGCCGGCGTCGCCGCCACCTGGTCAAGGGCGGCCAGCAGTTCCCGCAACATGATCTCGGACAAGGCGTTGCGGCGCTTCGGGTTCGCCAGGGTGATTCGCGCGGTCGGGCCGTCGGTCGCCAGCCGCAGGAGTTCGTCGGTCATGCAGCCGAGGGTAGGCGGTGCGGTCGTCAGGCCGGGGCCAGTACGGCCCACCCGTTTTCGGGCAGCGTCAATTCGGTCCCCGGGCCGCCGCGGATCTCACCGCTGCCGGCGATCAGCCGCAGGCCGGCCGGGACCGGTACCGCCGCCGGCGCCGCCGCGATGTTCAGTGCCACCACCAGTTCGGTGCTGCTCGCCGCCGGATCGCCGCTGCGGTAGACCAGTTGCTCGTTCGCGGTGTGCAGGATCTCCGGTCGCGCGCGATGCAGCCAGCGGTGACGGCGGCGCAGGCCGAGCAACTCCTGGTGCAGCCGGAAGTTCGGCTCACCCAACGGCGACAGCTCGGCCGGGGAATCCGGGAACGCCGGACGCACCTCGTCGTCGCCGCCGACCCGCTCGTACTTGACGCCGCGGAACGACTGTTCGTCGCCCGCGTAGATGCTGGGGGTGCCGCCGAGGGTGGCCAGCACCACGACGGTATGCGCCAGGTGGGCAGGCTCCGCCAACCGACTGGCCAGCCTCGTCACGTCGTGGTTGCCGACGAACGTCTGCGGCACAAAGGATTCCAGGAATTCTGCATGCCGCTGCACGGCCCAGGCCAGCTCGAACAGGTTGGCGTCGTTGATCGAACTCCAGATCGCCTTCCACAGCTCGTACTGGGTCACCGAGTCCAGGCCGGACTCGGCCACGTAGCCGGCGTAGTCGCCGTGGATCATCTCGCCGAACAGGTAAGCGTCCGGGAAGTCGGCGCGCACGGCCCCGATCACCCCTCGCCAGAACCGCGCCGGGACTGCGTACGCGGCGTCCAACCGCCAGCCGTCCGCGCCGCGGGCCAGCCAGTACGTCATCACCTCGGTGACCAGCTTCGCCACCGCCGGTGACGAATGATCCAGGGTGACCAAACCCTGGTGCCCCTCGAAGGTGGCGAACCCGCGGTCCGCGCCGCTGCCATCGGCGACGAACCAGTCGGCGTGCGGCGCACCGGCGCCACGCGCGAGCACCTCGGCGAACGCCGGATGCCCACGCCCGACGTGATTGAACACCCCGTCCAGCACCACCCGTAGCCCGCGGCGACGGCACTGCCCGACCAACTCGTCGAAATCGGCGTCGTCGCCGAGTCGCGGGTCGATCCGGAAGTGATCGACGGTGTCGTAGCCGTGGGTCTGCGCGGCGAAGATCGGGCCGAGCAGCAGCCCGGAGGCGCCGAGCTCGACGGCATAGTCCAACCAGTCGACGATCCGCGGCAGCCGGTGGGTTGGCCGCTGGTCTGCCGGCACCGGCCGATCCGGGCGGATCTCGGCACCGACGAATCCCAACGGGTAGAGCTGCCAGAAGATCGCATCGTCCACCCAGCCCGTCATCCTCGGGAGCCTACCGACGGACCGGGACGGGGGCCCGGTCCGTCAGGCCCCCGGTCGGCCGGGCAGGATGGGCTGGTGCCAGACGACTCGCAGGGCCGGGAACGGCCCACAGCCGCCGGTACTGCCACCGCGCCGGCGGAGCTCCGCTGCTCCCAGGCGAGCCGCGCCCTGGCGAACGACCCGGCCGGCTCCAGCAGCGACTTCGACTCGTTCCTGCTGCTCACCGAGCCCGGCTCGTGGAGTCGCACGGCGGCCGACGACGCGGCCGATGCCCAACTCGATCCCGCGGCAGCCGCATGGGTTCGCAACAACCGCGACGGGCTGCGGCCGTTCGCAATTCGGCCGGTTGAGGGGCGGCGGACCGCCGACCGCGACCGTTTCCTGGCCGGCCGGGTCGGTGACGGCGACGACCTGCGCTGCTTCACGGCGCCGCCATCGGTGCCGGAGTTGACCGCACTCACCCTCGGCCGTCCGGTCGGCGATCCGGTCGAGGGGCCGTTGGTCGGGATCTGCACGAACGGCAGCCGGGACCGGTGCTGCGCGATCGCCGGCCGGCCGATCGCCCAACAGGCACTGGCCATCCTCGGCGGGCAGCAGGTCGTCGAGATCAGCCACCTCGGCGGACATCGGTTCGCCGGCACCATGGTCGTGCTGCCCTGGGGATACTCCTACGGGTTCCTGGACCCCGACAGCGCGGTCGCGGTCCTGCAGGACGTCGCCGACGGGCTGGTGCACCCCACTCACCTGCGCGGCCGGGCCACCCTGTCCCCGGCGGCCCAGGCCGCGGAGATCCATTGGCGACGCGAGCTGGGTGCGGCGCCGCCGGATGCGGTCTCCGTCATCGGCGAACGGGCCGAGGATGACGTCACCGTCGTGTCCGGCACCGTCGACGGTCGACCGGAGAGCCTGCGGATGCGCTACCGGGATGGCGCCAAGGTGACGCAGACCGCTTGCGGCGGAAAACCTTTCGGCACCGGTACCTGGCTCGCCGGGTAACCGACCTGGCCACCGGAGGACCCGGGTCAGCCGACCCGTTCGATTTCGGCGCCGAGCGCGACCATGTCCGGCACGAAGTGCGGGTACCCCCGGTCGATGTGCCAGACCTCGTTCACCTCGGTCACCCCGTCGGCCGCCAGGCCGGCCAGCACCAGGCCGGCGCCGGCCCGGATGTCGGTGGCCCAGACCGGAGCGCTGGACAGCGTCTGCCGACCCCGGATGGACGCGTGATGCCCGTCGATCCGGGCATCGGCCCCCATCCGCACCAGTTCGTCGATGAACCGGAACCGCGCCTCGAACACGTTCTCGGTGATCATCGAGTGCCCGTCGGCCACCGCGGCCAAGGTCAGCGCCATCGGCTGCAGGTCGGTCGGGAAGCCCGGATACGGCAGCGTGATGAAGTCGACGGCCCGCGGGCGCTCGTCCAGCTGAACGGTGAACCCGTCTTCCTGCGGCGTCACCGTCGCCCCGGCACCGGCGAGCCGCTCCAGCGACGCGGTCAGGTGCTGCATCGCCGCGCCGCGGACCCGCACCCGTCCCCTGGTGAGCGCCGCCGCATATGCCCAGGTGCCCGCCACCATCCGGTCACCGATGGTCCGATGCTCGGTCGGCCGCAACACGTCGACACCCTCGATCGTGATGGTGCTGGTGCCGGCACCGCTGATCTTCGCGCCCATCTGCCCGAGCATGTCCGCGAGATCGACGATCTCGGGCTCGCGGGCGACGTTGTCGATCACGGTGGTGCCCTTGGCCAGCACCGCCGCCATCATGATGTTCTCGGTGGCGCCGACGCTCGGGAATTCCAGCACAACGGAGGCACCGATCAACTGGTCGGCCTCGCCGACCACCGCCCCGTGCTCGATCCGCATCCGCGCCCCCAGCGCCTGCAGCCCGGCCTGGTGCATGTCCAGCGGCCTGGACCCGATGGCGTCGCCGCCGGGCAGGGCGACCGTGGCCCGATGGCAACGGCCCATCAGCGGGCCCAGCACGCACACCGACGCCCGGAACCGGCTCACCGCGGGGAAGTCCGCGGCTGACGACAATTCCGCCGGCGTCGTCACGCTCACCCTGCCGTCCGCGATCTCGACCGTGCAGCCCAGGCCGGTCAGCACGTCGGCCATCAGCGGCACGTCCAGGATGTCCGGGCAGTTGGTGATCACGCTGGTGCCCTCGGCCAGCAGCGTGGCGGCCATCAGCTTCAGCACGCTGTTCTTCGCGCCCTCGACGGTCACCTCCCCGTCAAGTCGCGCCCCACCGGTCACCCGGAAACACTCACTCACCGCATGCCCACCAGGTGGGACGCCGTCATCGGTACGCAGGTCACAGGGTCGGATCGGTCGTCTCCGCGCTCGCTACCGGCCGGCCCCGGTAGCTGTGCTCCCGGACCCGTTTCCTTCACTCTCTGTCGGCTCACAGGCAGCAACTCTATCGGCCCGGCGGCACCCGTATCGTTGCCCCATGGCCGTACACCTGACCCGCATCTACACCCGGACCGGCGACGACGGCAGCACCGGACTCTCCGATTTCTCCCGGGTGTCGAAGACCGATCCGCGACTGGTCGCGTACGCCGACTGCGACGAGACCAATGCCGTGATCGGCGTGTTGCTGGCGATCGGCTCCCCCGGCGACGATGTCGCAGCGGTGCTGGGCAGGATCCAGAACGAGTTGTTCGACGTTGGCGCCGACCTGGCGACCCCGGTGGTGGCCGAGCCGGAGTATCCGCCGCTGCGGGTGACCCAGGACTACATCGACCGGCTGGAAGCCGAGTGCGACGACTACAACGAACGGCTGACCAAGCTCGATTCCTTCATCCTGCCGGGTGGGACCCCGGCGGCCGCCCTGCTGCACCAGGCCAGGACGGTGGCCAGGCGGGCCGAGCGCAGCGCCTGGGCGCAGCTCGGCGTTGACCCCGAGGGAACGAACGTGCTGACGGCGAAGTATCTGAACCGACTGTCCGATCTGCTGTTCATCCTGGCCAGGGTGGCCAACCCCGGCGGCGACGTGAAGTGGGTGCCCGGCGGCCAGCGGTGACCTCGTCAGCCCCGGGACAAGTGCGCTACGGCCGGCGTTGCGGGGTTGTCCGGGCCTAGCGACCCAGCATCGGCCCGCGGAAGCCCGAGGGCGCCGATTCCAACCAGGACCGCAGGCCGGTGAGTGCGTCCTCGCTCATCGCCAGTTCCAGGTCGGCGCCGGCGTCGCGACACCGGACGATCACCGATTCCGGCGGCAGCAGGTCCGGCTCGGTGCCCTGCGCCGGACGGCGCTCGCCGAGCACCAGATCGTGCCGGTCCAGCGATCTGCTGGCCATCGGCAGGATGGAGAAGGCCCGGAACAGCTCGAGCGACTCGCCGGAGAATCGTCCCTGGCCCAGGACCCAGCCACCGGAGCGCCGCGGGTCGGAACGCCAGGACATGTCGATCCCGCCCGACCGGGCGAGGGTGGTCCGGCGCACCGCGACCAGCGCGATCACCAGCACCACTGCAACCAGCAGCCCCAACGCGACGAACTCGATGGGGGTCATGGCTGCCGGTCCTTACGCCTGGTCTGCTCTCAGACGTCCTGGCCGGTAGCCAGAAGTTGCGCCCTGGCTCGGCGCAGTTCCGCCAGGGCCTCGGCGGTCTCGGCGCCGGCCGCCCTGGCCGTGTCGTAGGCGGCCTTCGCCTTCGCCACGTCGATCTCGTCGGAGAGGTCGGCCGCCTCGGCCAGAATGGATACCTTCTCCTTGGTGACCGACAGGAACCCGCCGTGCACGGCGACACCCAGCACGTTGCCGCCGGGTTCAATGATCCGGGCCGCGAAGCCTTCCTTCAGCTCGGCCAGCAGCGGCGCATGGCCGGGCATCACACCGATGTCGCCGTCGGTGGTACGGGCGACCACCATCTCGGCCTCGCCCGACCAGATCTGTCGTTCGACGGAAACCAGGTCGACCTGCATCTGTGCCACTTTGCTCACTCCGCATGCTGTCCGTTGTGGAGCGGGACTTCGCAGTTGATCAGGTATTGCACCTGATTGCGACGCTCTGTCCCATTCTCATGGTACGACCGCCGATGGAGCAAACTCCCGGAGAGATCCGTTTCTCTCCGGGAGTTGCCCACCAGCTCAGTTCTCTTCGAGTTGCTTGGCCTTGGCCAACACGTCGTCCATCCCGCCGACGTTCAGGAACGCCTGCTCCGGAACGCTGTCGTACTCACCCTTGGCGATCGCGTCGAAGGCCTCGATGGTGTCAGACAACTCGACGTAGGAGCCGTCCATGCCGGTGAACTGCTTCGCGACGAAGAAGTTCTGACCGAGGAACCGCTCCATCCGGCGGGCCCGGCCGACCACCAGCTTGTCCTCCTCCGACAGCTCGTCCATGCCGAGGATGGCGATGATGTCCTGCAGTTCCTTGTTCTTCTGCAGGATCCGCTTGACCTCCTGGGCCACCCGGTAGTGCTCGTCACCGACGTACTGCGGGTCCAGGATCCGCGAGGACGAGGACAGCGGGTTCACCGCCGGGTAGATGCCCTTCTCGGTGATCGCCCGGTCCAGCTCGGTGGTGGCGTCCAGGTGCGCGAAGGTGGTGGCCGGCGCCGGGTCGGTGTAGTCGTCGGCCGGCACGTAGATCGCCTGCAGCGACGTGATGGACCGCCCCCGGGTGGAGGTGATCCGCTCCTGCAGCACACCCATCTCGTCGGCCAGCGTCGGCTGGTAGCCCACCGCGGACGGCATCCGGCCGAGCAGGGTGGAGACCTCGGAGCCGGCCTGGGTGAACCGGAAGATGTTGTCGATGAACAGCAGCACGTCCTGGTGCTGCTCGTCCCGGAAGTACTCGGCCATGGTCAGTGCGGACAGCGCGACCCGCATCCGGGTGCCCGGCGGCTCGTCCATCTGGCCGAACACCAGGGCGGTGTCGTTGATGACGCCGGACTCGGTCATCTCGGTGATCAGGTCGTTGCCCTCGCGGGTGCGCTCACCGACACCGGCGAACACCGAGGTGCCGCCGAAGTTCTTGGCGACCCGGGTGATCATTTCCTGGATCAGCACGGTCTTGCCGACGCCGGCACCACCGAACAGACCGATCTTGCCGCCCCCGACATACGGGGTCAGCAGGTCGATCACCTTGATGCCGGTGACCAGCTGTTCGGTCTTGCTCTCCAGCTGGTCGAAGGCCGGGGGCTTGCGGTGGATGCCCCAGTGCAGGGCGTCCTCGCCGACGCCCGGCTCGTCAAGGCAGGCGCCGAGAGCGTTGAACACGTGGCCCTTGACCACGTCGCCGACGGGCACCGAGATCGGCCCGCCGGTGTCGGTGACCGTGGCGCTGCGGACCAGCCCGTCGGTGGGCTGCATCGAAATACAGCGGACGATGTCGTCGCCGAGGTGCAATGACACCTCGAGCGTCAGGGTGCGCTCGATGCCGGCACCCCTGACGTCGACGTGCAGGGCGTTGGACAACGCCGGGATCGCACCACGCGGGAACTCGACATCGACGACCGGGCCGATGATCCGGATGACCCGGCCGGCGGCAGAGGCGGACGCCCCGGAACCGGTGGTGTCGGTGGCAATGGCAGTGCTCATGTCAGTCCTCTTCGCTATTGGCAGCTGCGAGAGCGTCGACGCCGCCGATGATCTCGGTCAGTTCCTGGGTGATCTGCGCTTGACGTGCTTGGTTCATCTGCCGGCTCAACGTGCGGATGATGTCGTTGGCGTTGTCGGTGGCCGCCTTGCAGGCCGCCCGCCGGGCGGCCGACTCGCTGGCCGCCGCATCCAGCAGGGCGGCGTAGATGCGGGTGGTCACATACTTCGGCAGCAACAGATCCAGCAGTTCCTTCGGGCCGGGTTCGAACTCGTAGGAGGGCATCGGTCCGGACACCGTTGTGTCCTGCTCGACATACTCGATCTCCATCGGAGCGACCCGACGGGCCTGCGGCACCTGCGACAGCATGGAAACGAAATGCGTTGACACCAGGTGGATCTCGTCGACACCGTCCGTGGTGTTCCCGTCCGGGTCCTGCGCCTGGTTGCCGCTACCGGCCAGGAAGGCCGGCAGCAACGCCGCCGCCGCTGTGTCGGCGTCGGCATAGGTCGGCCGCTCCGAGAACCCGGTCCACGATGCGGCGATGGCCCGTTGCCGGAAGGTGTAGTAGCCCAGGCCCTTGCGGCCGATGATGTACATCACCGGTTCCTTGCCCTGGGAGCGCAGCAGCGAGGAAAGTTCCTCGGCCGCCTTGATCGCGCCGGCGTTGTAGCCGCCGCACAGGCCGCGGTCGGAGGTCACCAGCAGGATCGCTGCCCGCTTCGGTTCCGGCCGTTCGACCAACAGCGGATGCTCGAGGGTGGATGCCGACGCCAACGCCGACAACACCTCGGTGATCTGCTCGGCGTACGGCGTGGACGCCTCGACGGCGGCCTGCGCCTTGGCGATCCGCGAGGTCGCGATCAACTCTTGAGCCTTGGTGATCTTCTGCGTCGAGGTGACACTCTTGACGCGCTGTTTCAGCACTCGTGCCTGGGCGGCCACGCTTCACCTCCGATCCTGGAAATCTCTGCTCGGTCAGTACTCACTGTTGATGTTCAGTTCTCTTCGGGTCGGCTCTGCTCTGGTCAGGCCTTCTTCGGCGGCGGCGGCGGCTTGCGGACCTGCAGCTTTTCCTGGCCGACCTGGTCGGCGGCCATCGCCGCGGCCTCCTTCTCCTTGCCCAGCAAGGTGTGCCCGTCGGAGGTGGTGAACGACTGCGCGAACTCGGTGAAGGACGACTCGAGCTGGGCGACAGCATCGTCATCCAGCGCCTTGCTGTCCCGGATGGCCGGCAACGGCGAGCCCTGCGCGTGCCGCAGGTACTCCAGGAACTCGCTCTCGAACCGGCGGATGTCCTCCACCGGGACCTGGTCGAGCTTGCCGGTGGTACCGGCCCAGACCGAGACGACCTGCTCCTCCATCGGGAACGGGGTGTACTGCGGCTGCTTGAGCAACTCGACCAGTCGGGAGCCGCGGGCCAGTGAACGCTTCGAGGTCGGGTCGAGGTCGGAACCGAAGGCGGCGAACGCCTCCAGTTCGCGGTAGGCCGACAGGTCGAGGCGCAGGGTGCCGGAGACCTTCCGCATCGCCTTGGTCTGGGCGGCGCCGCCGACCCGGGAGACGGAGATGCCGACATTGATCGCCGGCCGGACGCCGGAGTTGAACAGGTCCGACTCCAGGAAGCACTGCCCGTCGGTGATCGAGATGACGTTGGTCGGGATGTACGCCGACACGTCACCGGCCTTGGTCTCGATGATCGGCAGGCCGGTCATCGAGCCGCTGCCCAGATCCTTGGACAGTTTCGCGCAACGCTCCAGCAGCCGCGAGTGCAGGTAGAAGACGTCGCCCGGGTAGGCCTCCCGACCCGGCGGGCGGCGCAGCAGCAGCGAGATGGCCCGGTAGGCCTCGGCCTGCTTGGTCAGGTCGTCGAAGATGATCAGCACGTGCTTGCCCTGGTACATCCAGTGCTGGCCGATGGCCGATCCGGTGTACGGGGCGAGCCACTTGAAGCCGGCGGAGTCGGACGCCGGCGCCGCGACGATCGTGGTGTACTCCAGCGCACCGGCCTCCTCCAGCGAGGAACGGACACCGGCGATGGTGGAGCCCTTCTGGCCCACGGCGACGTAGATGCAGCGGACCTGCTGCTGCGGATCGCCGGAGTCCCAGTTGGCCTTCTGGTTAAGGATGGTGTCGACGCAGACGGCGGTCTTGCCGGTCTTGCGGTCACCGATGATCAGCTGACGCTGGCCGCGGCCGATCGGCGTCATCGAGTCGATGGCCTTGATCCCGGTCTGCAGCGGCTCGCGGACCTCCTGCCGCTGCACCACCGACGCGGCCTGCAGCTCGAGCGGGCGCTGCTCCTCGGCGGCGATCTCGCCGAGGCCGTCGATCGGCTGGCCCAGCGGGTTCACCACCCGGCCGAGGAAGGCGTCACCGACCGGCACCGACAGCACCTCGCCGGTCCGGGTGACCTCCTGGCCCTCGGCCAGGCTGTCGGCGTCGCCGAGCACCACGGCGCCGATCGAGCGGGCGTCCAGGTTCAGCGCGACGCCGAGTACCCCGCCGGGGAACCGCAGCAGCTCGTTGGCCATCGCCGAGGGCAGGCCCTCGACAGTGGCGATGCCGTCCCCGGTGTCGGCGATGATCCCGACCTCTTCGCGGGACACCTCGGGTGAGTACCCGGAGACGTAGCTCTCGATCGCGGAACGAATCTCGTCGGAGGAGATCGTCAACTCGGTCATCGCGTTCCCGTTCTTCTTCAGTGGTGCCTTGGGTGTTTCAGTTGCTTTCGTGTGTACAGCGGTACTGCCGTGGAGCCACGAACTCGGGTGACGGGCTCAGCCGGCCAGCCGCCGGCGCAGGTTGGCCAGCTGTCCGGCCACGCTGCCGTCGATCACTTCGTCTCCGACGGTGACCCGCATCCCGCCGGCCAGCGCCGGATCGACCTCGAGGTGCAGGGCGACCGGCCGGCCGTAGATCCGTTCCAGCGCAGCGGCCAACCGGGCCCGCTGGTCGTTGTCGAGCTCGATCGAGGTCTGCGCGATCGCCGTCACCTTGTTCCGGCGTTCCGCGGCTTGCTCGACCAACTCGGCCACCCCGCTGGAGAACGTCCGGGTGCGGGTGTCGGTGGCCAGGTCGGCAAGCAACTCGACGGTGAGCGGGTTCGCCCGGCCGTCCAGCAGCCGGATGATCAGTTCCTTGCGTCCCTGCGGGTCGGCGGCCGGGTCGTCCAGCAACACCGACAGGGCCGGGTTCGCGTCGACGACGCGGCCGAAGCGGAAGAGCTCGTTCTCGATCTGATCCAATTGCCCACTGCGTTCGGCGCCGAGGAACAGTCCCGACCGGCCGAGCCGCTCGATGCCGTCGCGCAGATCCGCACCGGTGGCCCACGATCCGGCGACCGCATCGGTGACCAGTGACAGCGCGGTCGGATGGATCTTCCCGGAGAACAGGGAGTTCACCACCCCGGTCCTGGCTTCGGCGCTGGTGGTCGATTCGGACAGCGTCCTGCGCAGCACCGGCTCGGCGCGCAGCACGCCGGAGACGTGCAGCAGGTCGGTGCCCACCTTCTGCAGATCGGCATCCGACAGTGTCGCGGCACCGCCGACCAACGTCGCGGTGACGTCGTCGAGTGCCTGCCGGCTCGAGATGTGCTGCATCAGCTCTCCAGGTCGGCGAGGAAACGCTCGACGGTCCGGCGCCGGAGGGCATCGTCCTCCAGCGACTCGCCCACCACCTTGCCGGCCAGATCGATCGACAGCCGGCCGAGATCACCACGGAGTTCGGCGACGATCTGCGCGCGCTGGCTGTCCAACTGAGCCCGACCCGCGTTGGCGATCCGCTCCGACTCGGCCCTGGCCGAGGTGAGCATGTCGTCCTTGATCGCCTGCGCCTGGGCGCGGGCGTCCTCGCGAATCTTCGCGGCCTCTTCCCGGGCGCCTGCAAGCTGCGCCTGGTACTGCTCCAACGCGGCCTTGGCCTCGTTCTGGGCCTGCTCGGCCTTCGCGATGCCGCCCTCGATGGCCTGGGTCCGTTCGGCATACGCCTTTTCGAACATCGGCCAGACGAACTTGGCGAGTACCCAGACCAGAACTGCGAACCCGATCGCGCCGATCAGGACCTCGCCCCACGGCAAGCCGATCGGGTTGGTCTCTCCCTCAGCGGCGAGGAGTTGAGTCGACATCTGTGCCTATCCCTGGAGTCGGTGGAGTGAACTGGAGCTGACGCCCGCCCGGGGCGGCCGCTGGATCAGAGGATGAACGGGACCACGAAGCCCAGCAGGGCCAGTGCCTCGGACACCGCGAAGCCCAGGAAGGCGTAGGTCCTGGTCAGACCGGCCGATTCCGGCTGCCGTGCGGTCGAGTTGATGTAGGCGGCCCAGACGATGCCGACACCGATGCCGGGGCCGATGGCGGCGAGGCCGTAACCCATCGTTCCGATGTTGCCGGCGATGTCGACGTTCACGTCGGCGAGCTGCTGGATGACAGACATGGGGGTGGTTCTCCCTTTCGGTGGTGCCGGTTACTGGTCCCGCACCTGCGGGCCAGGGTCTGCTGCGGTCGGTGGTGCAGTGGATATCAGGTCAGTGCGAGTCGGCCAACGAGCCTTCCAGGTAGATGGCCGTCAACAGGGTGAACACATACGCCTGCAGGGCGCAGATCAGCAGCTCGAAGAACACCAGGAAGATGCTCGCCGCCGCCGGCAGCACGAACAGGGCATAGCCGACCCCACCCTGCTGCAGCAGGAAGATGGTGCCGGTCGCCGCGACGCCGATCAGCATGTGACCGGCGAACATGTTGGCGAACAACCGGACTGCCAAGGTGAACGGCCGGAGCAGGATGTTCGACAGGAACTCGATCGGGATCAGCAGGATGTGCATCGCCGGCATCACACCGGGGATCACCGTCTGCAGCTTGAGGTAGCCGAGGAAGCCGTGCTTCTTGATCCCGACCGCGTTGTAGACCACCCAGACGAGGGCCGCCAGCATCACCGGGATGGCGAAGTGGCCGTTCACCGGCATCTGCGCGAACGGGATGATGCCCCACAGGTTGAGCACCAGGACGAAGGTGAACATGGAGGCCAGGAAGCCGGCCCACTTCTTGCCGGCGGTGCCGCCGAGCACCTCGATCGCGATGCCGTTGCGGACGAAGCCGTACATCGACTCGCCGGCGAACTGCATCTTGGAGGGCATCACCGCCGCCTTACGGGCGGAGGCCAGGAAAAAGGCGATAATCAGGATGACGCCGAGGACGAGCAGCACCATCGCCTTGACCGAGGCGATGACGGAGCCGTCGCTGAGTCGGTCGAAGAAGAAGGAGTGCTCGACGGAGGGCGGGGCGAATCCGCCATCGCCGGAGCCTTCAGCAGCGAGGATTGACGTCGCTGCGGACAGGACCGGATTCACTCGGTCTCCCTTCGGGTGCTGGCCGGAGGCGGCCCGGGCTGGGGGTCGATCGGTCGCATCGCATCGGGGTCGACCGGATGGTCAGCTCTGGCCACCACGGCGTAGATCCCGAGGGCCATGCCGATGATCAGCCCGACCGGGAGCGCGAACTTCGTGCCCCACCAATGATCAAGCAGCCAACCGATTCCGCCCCACAGGATGAATGCTCCCAGCAGGGTGGAGACGACGGTCCACCCCTCGTCCGAACCGGAGTGGTCCGAAGCTTTCGGCGGCCTCATCTTCATGGCAAGACGAACTCTAACAGCCGATCGGGCGTGCTCCTGCACCAGGGAGCGCAGATTTCTACAATCTGTCGAAGGTCACTGTTCCGATCAGCTCGGATCGACGTAGAACAGCTTGGTCGTCCACACATAGCGCATGTGCGCGCCGAGCCAGCAGAACAAACCGATTCCCACTGCTCCGGCCATCCAACGGGTGTCGAACACGCCGTCCCTGGGGATCATCACCAGCACCACGCCGAGCGCGACGATCTTCGCCACGTAGCTGATCAAGGCCGCCGCCAGCACCCCCTTCGGGTTGCGCTCGCCGACCTTGGCGATCACCACCGCCGAAAAGCTGAAGAATGCGCCGACGATGACGGTGCCGAGCACCACCCCCCAGGCGGCCCTGGATCCGTCGACCAGGGCACCTACCAACGTCAGCACCGCGCCGCCGGCCACCAGTGCCGCCCAGCAGACCCGTAGGTGCCCGAGTGACCAGACTCCCCCGGCGGCGGAGCGGCGGGCCGCCTTCTCGGCGATCGTCAGGTCCACCATCGGTGGCGCCTCCCGGCTCTTCTGGATGCGGCGTTCGCCGCGATCGCTGTCGCGATCCGGGGCATCGCCCGGCTCACGGTCCCGGCCGGCCGCCGGTGACCCGTTCATGGTGCCGTACTTCCGGCGGCCTGGTCCCCGGCCGGCTCGTGCCGGGCCTGGCCGGACCCGCTGCCGGCTCTGGCCCGGACCAGCCGCCGGTCCCTGACCCGCGGCCAGGCCGACACCACGACGGCCAGCACGATCAGCGCGATCGCCGGGCCGATGGCCACGGTCCACGGCAGGAACGACAACGACACCGCGCTGCCGGTCAGCACCGCCGCCCATAGGTAGAAGATCAGCACGGCCTGGCGGTGGCTGTGGCCGATGTTCAGCATCCGGTGATGCAGATGCTGCTTGTCGGCGCTGAACGGATGCCGCCCCTCCCTGGTCCGGCGCACCACCGCCATGAAGAAGTCCAACAGCGGGATGAACACCACCGCCAGCACGACGATCAACGGGGACAGCGCCGCGATGGTGTTCCGCGGGCCGAAGGTGCTGGAGTCCAGCTTGCCGCCGGAGCTGACGATCGCCGCGGCCATCGTCAGACCGATGAACATCGAACCGGAGTCGCCCATGAAGATCCGCGCCGGATAGAAGTTGTGCGGCAGGAAACCCAGGCAGGCACCGATCAACGCGGCCGCGATCAACGGCGGTTGCGAGGCCCCGGTGTCGTCGTGGGACAGCGCCAGCTGGTGGGCGGAGAAGACGAAGACGCCCACCGCGGAGATCAGCGCAACCCCGGCCAACAGGCCGTCCAGCCCGTCGATGAAGTTCATCGCGTTGGTCAGCACCACGGTGATCAGCACGGTGATCACCAGGCCCTGCGCCTGCCCGAGCGAGACCAGGCTGCCGCCGTTGTCCAACGGCAGCCACACGGTCACCCACTGCACGCCGAACATCACCAGCACCCCGGCCGCCAGCACCTGACCGGCCAGCTTGGTGATCGCGTCCAGGTCGAACCGGTCGTCGAGCACACCGACCAGGCAGATCAGCCCACCGGCCGCCAGCACGCCGAAGACCTCCGAACTGGTGCTGAACGCCTGCGACAACTTCGGCAGTTCGACCGCGACCAACACGCCGGCCGCCACCCCCGCATAGACCGCGACGCCGCCCATCCGCGGGGTCGGCAACTGGTGCACGTCGCGGTCCCGGATCTCGGTCACGGCGCCGACCCGGCGGGCGAGCACCCGGACCAGTCCGGTGACCAGATAGGTGACCAGCGCAGCCGTCGCGAGCACCAGCGCGTACTCACGCGCGGGTATGAGGGAGAGCACCGGCCCAGGGTAGTCGGGCCGCAGCGGCCGACGTCCGCGCGCGGCGGGTCCGGAACCGGAATGACGAGCCGCGCGTCACAGGAGTGCAGTACCGAACCGGTGACGAGCTTCAGGCCCCCCGCCGGGGCCGGCGAGGGGATCGTCACGAGACCGGATCGGGATTGCGGCTCCACGCAGGAGCAGAGCTCACGGGCCTGGCGTCCGGTCACGACGACCGGAAAGCCGGGCCCGCAGCAGTTCTCGCCGCAGCCGACGGCTTCGATGTCATGATTCCCACACCGCAGCAATCCGCACCCCGCCACACCGCACCGCCCGGCCATGATCCTTCGCACACACCAGTGATCGGTCCGTCAGCTCCACCGGGAGCGGACGCCGAGTCGCGCATCGTCCCGAGAGGCGTCCCCGATGACCCAGCCGCCGCTTCCCCCGCCCTCTTCCGGCTTCGGTGCCGGCCAGTTCGCCCCGGGCCCGTTCCCGGCCGGCCAGTTCGCCCCCGGCCAATTCGCCCCCGGCCAGTTCCCGGCCGGCCAGTTCCCGGCCGGCCAGTTCCCGGCCGGGCAGTTCCCGCCCGGCCCGGTACCGCCCGGCCAGTTCCCACCCGGTGCCCCCGGTCGACCGGCCGCGCCGATCAACCGGTTCGGCGCCGTGGTGCTGCTGGCCAGGATCGCGGCCGTGGTGCTGGTCCCGCTGGGCCTGTCCATTCCGTTCGACAGCAGCTCCGGGTGGGTCACCCAGCCGGCCTGGTCTGCCTTCGCCATGCTGGCCGCGGTCACCCAGTTGCTGCCCGCCTTCGGCGGCGGCCTGGGCTGGTCGGTCCAGCGCGGCTGGCTGGTCTCCGCGGTCGGAACGGGCGCATTGCTGCTGTTCTGGCTGTTGATCGTGCTGCCCGGCATCGGCAGCAACGAAGGCTTCTGTCTGACGCTGGCCGCGGCGGTCGCTGCGGCCGGGTGCGTGTTGGCACCCGGACGGCGATGGTGACCAGCCGTCCGGCGATCGCCCCGGCCGCGGCCCGTCGGCGACTGTGGCTCGCCGGCGCGCTGGCACTGCTGTCGTTGGGCCTGCCCTGGTCCGCGGCCAGGGCCGGCTATCAGGTCGCGGGCTGGTACGCCCCGGGAAGCTGCATCTCGGTCTACGACGCTGACGGGTACGCGACCCTCGACTGCTCCCCCGGCTACTACTCGCCCGGCTGGTCGGTCGCCGGCCAGGCCGCCGCCCCTGGCTACGCCACCGATCTCCGGATCGTCCTGGCGGTGGCACTCACCCTGCTGGTGCTCGGGCTGCGAAGGGACTCCGGCCGGCTGCAGCTCGCCGGACTGATCGTCGCCGTCGCCGGGTTCGCCCTGAATCCGGGTGAGCAGCCCGGTCAGTTGGCGTACGCGGGGGCGGTGGTCGTGCTGGCGTCGGCCTTGCTCAGCTCCGGTCGGGGTCAGCTCCGGTCGGCGGCCAGCACCTCGCCGGCCACCTCGCGGATCCGGTCGAGTTCCAGCGCACCCTGACGCAGGATCCTGGGCAGCTCGCCGGTGAGGTCGATGATCGTCGAGGCAACGCCCAGCGTCGACGGTCCGCCGTCCAGGTAGACGGCGACGTCGTCGCCGAGCTGCTCCGCCTCCGCCACGCTGGTGGCCGGCGGCTCGCCGCTGCGATTGGCGCTCGACACGGCCATCGGGCCGACGGTCCGCAGCAGGTCGAGCGCCACCGGGTGTAGCGGCATCCTGACCATCACGGTGCCGCGGGTGTCCCCCAGATTCCACTGCAGGCTCGGCGCATGCTCGACGACCAGCGACAGGCCGCCCGGCCAGAACGCCTCGATGAGTCGGCGCATGGCCGGCGTCACGGCCGTCACCAGACCGTCCAGGGTCGACCAGGACCCGACCAGGACCGGCACCGGCATGTCCGGTCCGCGACCCTTGGTAGCGAGCAGCTTCTGGACGGCAGCCGCGTTGAACGCATCGGCGCCGAGCCCGTACACGGTGTCGGTGGGCAGCACCACCAGTTCGCCGGCCTGCGCGGCGGTAGCGGCGGCGGTGAGCCCGGCGCGGCGGGCGACCGGATCGGCACAGTCGAAAGTCGTCACCGCGACAGTCTGGCAGGGCGCCCGCCGGCCCGTGAGTCGGGGACAGACGCTCCGACTCGGCGGCTCGCCGCTCGGCATCGGTTCCCGGGCGGGGACGGACTCACCGACTCGGCGGCTCGCTGTCCGGAACCGTTGTGCGAACGGCCCGATGTAGGTAAGTTCCGACGGGCAGCCAACAACCGTAATCTTTTACCATTCCGCTTCGGCGGAAGGGACGGAGGACGCATGGCACCGCTCGATCGACGAACCTTCCTGCGCGCGGCCGGGATCTCCGCGGCCGCGGTACCGCTGGCCCCCGGGCTCGCCGGGGCCGTCACCGCGCCGGCCGACCCCGCGACCCAGGGACCACAGCCCAACGGACACTCCCGGGTGCGCACCGGGGCCGATGTCCTTGCCGCACAGAACTTCTCGCCGCTGTCCGGCACCAAGGTCGGCATCATCACCAACCCGACAGGGATCGGCGCCGACCTGCGCAGCATCGTGGACGCGATGCACGCCTCCGGCGCGGTCGACATCGTCGGCGTCTTCGGACCCGAGCACGGCTTCCGCGGCACCGCGCAGGCCGGCGAGTCCGAGGAGACCTACGTCGATCCACGCACCGGACTCACTGTGTACGACGCTTACGGCGCGACGGTCGACAAGCTGGTCGGCATGTTCACCACGGCCGGGGTGCAGACCGTGGTGTTCGACATCCAGGACGCCGGTGCCCGGTTCTACACCTACATCTGGACCATGTACACGGCGATGAAGGCCGCGGTCGCGGTCGACGCCAACTTCGTCGTCCTGGATCGGCCGAACCCCACGGGCGGCGTCGCCCGCGGCCCGCTGATGACGGACGCCTACACCTCCGGCGTCGGCGCCGAGGCGATCGTCCAGGCACACGGCATGACGGTCGGTGAGCTGGCCGGTTATCTGGACGGCGAGATCCTGCCGACCGACACCGACGGGAAGCAGCTGCGGAAGCTGACGGTGGTGAAGATGAGGGGCTGGCGGCCGTCCATGCGATATGCCGACACCGGCCTGCCCTGGGTGCCGCCGAGCCCGAACATGCCGACCCCCGACACCGCGCTGCTGTACCCGGGAACCGGGATGTTCGAGGGCCTGTGGCTGTCCGAGGGACGCGGCACCACCCGGCCGTTCGAGCTGATCGGCGCACCCGACGTCGACTACCGATGGGCCGAAACCCTTGCCGCACGCAACATTCCGGGAGTCGGTTTCCGCGAGGCCTACTTCACCCCGACCTTCAGCAAGTTCGTCGGGGAGGTCTGCGGTGGAGTCCAGGTGCAGATCACCGACCCGGCGAAGCTCGATCCGATCCGGGTGGCGGTCGAGATGATGGTGGCCGCCAAGGCGCTCTACCCGGGTTTCGGCTGGCGGTACGACAGCTACGACCCGGTGCGGCCCCACTGGATCGACAAGCTCACCGGTTCCACCCGGCTGCGGGAGCAGATCAGCGGCGGTGCGTCCGCCGACGAGGTGATCGGATCCTGGCGGGACGAGCTGAGCGCCTTCGACCATCGGCGGCGGCAGTACCTGCTCTATCCCGGACGGCGCGCCTGAGCACGCCGGCCGACGGTGTGATCGCGGCGGTCAGCAGTCCACCACCAGATAGAAGTACTGATCGGCGGGGGCACCGGCCGCGGTCCAGATGTACACCCGGACCGAACTCGAGTTGCTGCCGTAATAGGTCGAGGCGGATCCGAAATAGCCCGAGTTGTAGACGGTCACTTCGGCCGTGCAGTATCTGATGTTGCGATCGAACACGACGTCGTAGACGCCGAGCGATGCCCTGGACGCGCTGACCCCACGGGACGATCCGGCGTAGAGCGCTCCGCCCGAACTCACCATCACCGCCAGCGGCTTCACGTAGTAGCCGAACACGTCGATCACCAGGTCGGTCGGCCCACCGTAGTTGCGGACCCTCAGCGCCATCGCGGACGAGGCGTTCAGGCTGACGGTGGCACCGGATCCGATCGACGATCCGGCGTAGTTGAGCAGCGTCGCGCGGGGTTCGCTCAGGCCGTTCGGCCAGGCGCGCAGGAACCCGGAATGCGTCGGGGTGACGGCGGTCAGGGTCGCGGCGATGGCCGTGGCACCGACCGGAATGCCGCAGCCACCCGACTTGCCGCCTTGCGGGGCGAAACCGAACGTGCCGCCGACGTAGTACGGGCGGATCGTGTGGTTGCCCAACGGGGTCCCGTTCGCCCCGGTCCCGGATCTGGTGTCGACGATCCGGCACGGGGTGATCGGCAAGAATGCGGTCTCGGAACTGGCGGGCTGGAAGGTGGGCGCGAGCGCGGCCATCCTGGCCGTCGCGGTGGCCGACGCGAGGGTGTCCGCGCCCGAGTGCGACGAGGCGCCGGCCGCACCGGCGGCGGGTAGCCCGACGACCAGCACCGCCCCGGCGGCAATCGCAACGCTGCGTGATCGTAGTCCCATGGCATCCTCCTGTTGGCGGGTAGATGGGCTCTGCCTACTCGCACGCTGCGCAGTTTGACAACCGCCATACAGGACAAATCGTCGGAAACCTACCGGTGATCGAGTCGTCCGGCGGCGGCAGCTCGAATCGGCAGCGGCCACACCGCCAAGGCCGTAGCACTGAGCAGATGCCAGGCGGCGTGACCCTGCAGCAGCGCATCCGGACGGTGCCACGGGCCGCCGGTCCGGCTCAACCGGTTCAGCACAGCCCCGGCGCCCAGCATTGCCAACGGCGCGATCCGCCGGCGCAGGCTCCGTGGCTCGCGGACCGCCGTCACCGCCAGATCGCCGGTCAACAGCCCGACGATCGCCAACAGCGAGGCGTCGTGGAGTCGGTGTGAGATCCGGTCCCCCGGACCGTGAAATCCCATGCTGCCCAACCCGTTCGCCGTCATCGCGGCAGCTAGCGCCGAAAGGGCCGGAGAGCGTTGCCGGCTCCGCGTCATCCGCTGCCGGAGCCACCACGCGCCGATCGGATAGGCCAACGACGATGCGGTGTTGACCGGCTGGGCGATCAGCCCCGAATGCAGCCGCTCGCCGTCGGCGGCAGCCGGATGCTCGGCGTCCGGGCGCCGCCAGGCTCGCACCCGCCGGCGCCAATCCTGGTCGATCAACCCGCTCACCCAGTTCTCCGGCCGCCGGGTCAGCCCGGACCGAGAGAGACCCGTCGCGCGGTGACGAACCGCGGCCGGCCGGCCAGGTCACGGTGATCGGCGACGTCGGCCAGCACCTTGCGGGCGGACAGCAACGCAGGCACCGACTCGCCGTGCGAGTCGTCGTGCTCGATCGCCAGCAGGCCGCCCGGTTTGAGCAGGACGGCGGCGACGTTGATCAAGGGCCGGATCACCTCGAGGCCGTCCGGCCCGGCGAACACTGCCTCCGGCGGGTCGTGGTCGGCCACCTCGGGCTGCACCGGCGTTCCCGCCGGAACGTACGGGGGGTTGGCCGTCACCAGATCCGCCGCACCGTCCAGGTCGTAGAGCAGTCGCGGGTCGTTGAAGTCGCCGCCCCGCAACTCGACCGCCGAGCCGCCGGCCTCCAGCTGCAGCTCCAGATTCCGCCGCGCCCAGGCCAGCGCCCCGTCCGCTCGCTCCACCGCGATCACTCTGGCATCCGGCCGTTCGGCGGCGATCGCGAGCGCGATGGCGCCGGATCCGGTGCACAGGTCCACCACCACCGGGTCCGGTACGCCGCTGATCGCCGTCAGCGCCCAGTCCACCAGCAGCTCGGTCTCCGGTCGCGGGATGAACACCCCTGGTCCCACCGCGATGGTCGCCCGGCCGATCTGTACGGATCCGAACAGGTGTTGTAGCGGGATGCGTTGCGCGCGCCGGCCGACCAGTTCGTTGTACTGCTCGACCCACTCACTCTCCACCAGCGGCTGCAGGCCGAGCCTGGTGCGCTGGATGCCGAGTGAGAAGGCCGCGAGCTCCTCCGCATCGACCTTCGGACTGGGCACGCCGGCGTCGGCCAGCCGCTCGGCCGCCCGGTTGATCACCACCCGCAGGGGCTCACGCGCCACCGCCATCACCTCCGGCATCGGCGATCCTGGCGGCCCGGTCGGCGGCGTCCAGAGCATCCAGCACTCCGTCCAGGTCGCCGTCCAGCACCGCGTCGAGGTTGTAGGCCTTGTAGCCCACCCGGTGGTCGGCGATCCGGTTCTCGCCGAAGTTGTAGGTGCGGATCCGCTCCGAACGATCGACGGTGCGAACCTGCGAGCGCCGGTTGGCCGCCTCGGTCGCCTGGGCTTCCTCCCTGGCAGCGATCAACAGCCGGGAGCGCAGGATCCGCAGGGCCTGCTCCTTGTTCTGCAGCTGGGACTTCTCGTTCTGGCAGCTCACCACGATGCCGGTCGGCAGGTGGGTGATCCGCACGGCCGAGTCGGTGGTGTTCACCGACTGGCCCCCCGGACCCGATGAGCGGAAGACGTCGATCCGCAGATCGGACGCGACAACCGGAACGTCAACTTCTTCGGCTTCCGGGGAGACGAAGACACCGACCGCCGAGGTATGGATCCGCCCCTGCGACTCGGTGGCCGGCACCCGCTGCACGCGGTGCACGCCGCCCTCGTACTTGAGCCTGGCCCACACCCCGTCCGGTGGTGCCGGGTTGCCGCGGGCCTTCACCGCGACCGTCACCGTCGTGTATCCGCCCAGATCGGACTCGGTGGAGGACAGCACCTCGGTGCTGAACCCGCGGCGCTCTGCGTAGCGCA
Source organism: Nakamurella lactea DSM 19367 (assembly GCF_000426645.1). GTDB lineage: Bacteria > Actinomycetota > Actinomycetes > Mycobacteriales > Nakamurellaceae > Nakamurella > Nakamurella lactea. The sequence goes on from NZ_AUFT01000001.1 coordinate 89,540, forward strand.
GGTACATCCGGAGCAGGTCGCCGGCGAACAGCGCCGATTCGTCACCGCCCTCCCCCGCCTTGATCTCCAGGATCACATCCTTGGCGTCATCCGGGTCGCGGGGGGCGAGCAGTTCGGCGAGCTCGGACTCCAACTCGGTGATCCGGCCGGTCAGTTCGTCCACCTCGGCGGCGAAGCCGGGGTCTTCGGCCACCAGCTCCCGCGCCGCCCCCAGGTCGGCGCGGGCGGCGTCCAGCTCGCGGGCCACCCGGACGACCGGCGCCAGTTCCGCGTACCGCCGGCCCAGCCGCCGGGCGACCGCCTGGTCGGCGTGCACCGCCGGGTCGGCCAGCTCACCCTCGATCCTGGTGTACTCGGCGACCAGCTCCGGGGCTGCCGGGGGGCTCTCGGTCATGCGTCTCGATTCTCGTGCTCGGTGGATCCGTGCCGGGCTCGCCCGACGGGCGCTCGATGCCGGCTGGTAACCCTGGAACGGCAAACGGCGCCCGCCGGCTGTTCAGCCGGGCGGGCGCCGTAGACGTAGCTAGCGGGTGCGCTTGCCGTAACGAGCCTCGAAGCGGGCGACGCGCCCGCCGGTGTCCAGGATCTTCTGCTTGCCCGTGTAGAACGGGTGGCAGTTCGAGCACACCTCGACGGTGATCTTTCCGCCGGTCTCGGTGCTCTTGGTGGTGAAGGTGTTCCCGCAACCGCACGAGACCTCGGTCTCGACGTACTCGGGGTGGATGCCGCTCTTCATAGCTGGTTCCTCTCTGATGGCCGCCGGGTCGCTGCTCGCCGCTGAGCCGCCGACGGATCGGCCGACTCTCGAAGCGGGCACCGTGAACCGGAGCCTGGGTGTATGGCCGGTCAAGTGTGCCATGACCGGCGCCTGCATTCCCAACCGGCGACCGGCGGCGGGTATTCCGCCGGTCGCTGCGATCCGATCTCAGTCGGACCCGGGGGTGTTCTTGGCGACCTGCATCAGGAATTCGATGTTGGTCTGGGTCTTGCGCAACTGGTTGAGCACCAGTTCCAGGGCCTGCTGCGGCTCCAGCGCGGACAGCACCCGGCGCAGCTTGACGGTGATCGCCAGCTCCTCTGGGCTCATCAGCAGGTCTTCCTTACGGGTCGAGCTCTGATCCACGTCAATGGCCGGGAACATCCGCTTGTCGGCCAGCCGCCGGTCCAGCTTGAGCTCGGCGTTGCCGGTGCCCTTGAACTCCTCGAAGATCACCGTGTCACCGGCACTGCCGGTCTCCACCAGTGCCGAGGCGAAGATGGTCAGCGAGCCACCGTTCTCGATGTTGCGGGCCGCGCCGAGGAATCGCTTCGGCGGGAACAACGCGGTCGAATCGACGCCACCGGAAAGGATCCGGCCGGAGGCCGGGGCCGCCAGGTTGTAGGCGCGGCCGAGCCGGGTGATCGAGTCGAGCAGCACCACGACATCGCGGCCCATCTCGACCAGGCGCTTGGCCCGTTCGATCGACAGCTCGGCGACCATGGTGTGGTCTGCCGGCGGACGGTCGAAGGTGGAGGCGATCACTTCGCCCTTCACCGACCGCTGCATGTCGGTGACCTCTTCGGGTCGTTCGTCGACCAGCACGACCATCAGGTGGCACTCGGGGTTGTTGGTGGTGATGGCGTTGGCGATCGCCTGCATCACCATCGTCTTGCCGGCCTTGGGCGGCGAGACGATCAGCGCCCGCTGCCCCTTGCCGACCGGCATCACCAGATCGATCACGCGGGTGGTGAGCAGGTGGGACTCGGTCTCCAGCCGCAGCCGCTCGTTCGGGTACAGCGGCGTCAGCTTGGTGAACTCCGGACGACTCTTGGCCAGCTCCGGATCCTGCCCGTTGACGGTGTCCAGCCGCACCAGGGCATTGAACTTCTGCCGCTGTTGCTCGCCGTCCCGCGGAGCCCTGACCTGACCGGTCACGTGATCGCCGCGGCGCAGACCGTTCTTGCGGACCTGCGAGAGCGACACGTAGATGTCGTTCGGGCCGGACAGGTATCCGGACGTCCGGATGAAGGCGTACGAATCCAGCACGTCCAGGATCCCGGCGACCGGCGTCAGCACATCGTCGTCGCGCACCTCGGTGTCGGGCGTGTCGTTGAACCGCTCGCCCCGGTCCGTGCGGTCGCGACCGCGCCGGTTGCGGTCGCGGTAGCGATTGCGCCGGCGGCCGCCACGGCCATCGCCATCGTCGTCCCGGTCGTTCTGCTGACGATCGTTGTTGCGGTCGTTCTGCTGACGATCGTTGTTGCGGTCGCCGCCCTGCTGACGATCGTTGCCCCGCTCGCCCTGCTGACGATCGTTATTGCGGTCGCCGCCCTGCTGACGGTCGTTGCCCCGCTCGGCCTGCTGACGATCATTGCCCCGCTCGGCCTGCTGACGATCATTGCCCCGCTCGGCCTGTTGGGTCTGCTGGCCCTGGCCCTGGCTGTCGGTCTCGGCCGCCCCGTCCCGCCGGTTGCGGCGATTGCGCCGGTTGCCGCGATCCTGCCGGTCGTCGGCATCGCCGCCATCGGTCGGGGCCGAAGCCTCGCGACGCACCTCGGGCTCGCGGGTCTCGGACCGGCGGCCGTTGGTGCGAGGGTCGGAGTGCCCGTTCTCGACAGCCGACTCCGCCGGCTCCGCCGCTCGCCGGGCAGTCGCCGGGGGGGTGTCGTCGAACAGGGTCGCCGCACCGTTGCTGGTCGCCGGCTCGGTGGTCTCGGGAGCACCAGCCGACCGGGCGGCCGCGCGGCGGCGCGGTGGACGCTGCTCAGCGGTGTCGTCCGCGGCCGGGGCGGGGGCGCTGTTGCGCCTGCCGGCGGCCGCCGGCGCTGCCGTTGCTGGCGCGGTGGCGGCGGGCGCTCCGCCCTGCCGCGCGGCGATGGCGGCGACGAGGTCGCCCTTACGCATCGCCGAAATGCCTTTGATGCCCATGGAGGTGGCCATGGCCTTGAGGTCGGTCAACACCATCGCCGACAGTCCCGTGCCTGTGGAGCGGCGGCTGCGGCTCCCAGTGGCGGAAACGCCGGAATCGGTGGTGGTGTCCAACAGCTCCGTGGTGTCGCTCACGAAGTTCCTTCCTGTCCGGCCGCAGGACGCGTACCGGTGTGGGTGCGCCGGCTCTTCGGCCGACGGGGACGTCCGCGTCCCATCGGACGCGGCTGGGGACTACCCAGGAGTGATCACTGGGCCCGAGAAGGCAGCCCGGTCGGTGCTGGTATCACCGAAGTTGTGTGCTGCCGTGTGACGGGAGCGGGGCCGGTGTGCGGCATGGCAACCGGATGATTGCGTCTTCCCCCGCTGATGAATCTGCTACCGGCCAACTGCTCGCGGCATCAGTGATCAATACCGAGAATACCTGCCCGATGGCACTCGAGGCAACCGACCGGTAACAAGTGGTCGGCGATTCGTGTTCTCACTGCCGGAATGCCGCGGCGTCGGCGGCGATCTGCTCGATCTGCAGCCCCCGCCGGTCGATCGGCAGCTCGACCAGATCGAACCCGGGACGCTGCCAGCGTCGCCCGTCGATCTCGCCGGTCACGAAGGCCAGCACCGACGGCCCGGCGCCTGATACCACTGCGGCGATGCCGGCGGCCCGCAGGTCGGCCACCAGGGCGGCGGTCTCCGGCATCGATGGCGCCCGGTACCGCTGATGCAGATAGTCAGCGGTCGCGGTCAGCAGCAGCGCCGGCTCGTCGCTGATGGCGTGCACGAACAGCGCTGCCGCGGCCGAGTTCGCGGCGGCATCCGCGTGCGGCACGGAGGTCGGCAGCAACGCCCTGGCGCGCTCGGTGGAGGATCCCCGCCGCGCGGAGAACAGCAGCACCCGCACCTGCGGGTGCACCGGCCTTTGCACCACCTGGCTGCGGCCGTCCGGCTCCGTCCAGGCGATGGTGAATCCCCCCAGCACCGCCGGTGCGGCGTTGTCCGGGTGACCCTCGACCCCAGCGGCGAGGTTCAGCAGGTCCGACCGCGACATCCGCTCCGGCCCCCCGGGGGTCAGCATCCGGGCGACGGCGATCCCGGCGACGATCGCCGCCGCCGACGATCCCTGCCCGCCACCGTGCGGGATCTCGTTGCTGCAGACCAGTTCCAGCCTCGGCACCGGCTCGCCGAGCGCTTCGAAGCCGAGCACTGCGCTGCGGTACACCAGGTGATCGGCGGTCAACGGCACATCGGCCGACCCACACCCGGTGACGGTGATTCGCAGCGGCCCGTCGGTCCGCCGGGCCGTCACCAGGTCGTAGCGGCCCAGCGCCAGGCCGAAGCAGTCGTAGCCGGGCCCGAGATTCGCCGAGGTCGCCGGCACCCGGACCCGCACCGCAGGCCAGGGGCGCGCCGGCACTACCGGACTTTCCGGCGCGTCGGGTGAGTCCGTCGACGCCGTCATCCGAGTTTCAGCGCATCCGCGACCGCTTCCGCGGAAACCGGGACCACTTCCGGCTCGCCCATGGTGGACATCGCGGTATCGGGATCCTTGAGCCCGTTGCCGGTGACCGTGCAGACCACCAGCGAGCCGGCCGGCAGTCGTCCGTCGGCGACCGTGGCCAGCAGCCCGGCGATCGAGGCGGCCGACGCCGGCTCGACGAACACCCCGGTGCCGGCCGCGACCAGGTGATAGGCCCGCAGAATCTGCTCGTCGGTGACCGCGTCGATCAGCCCGCCGGAGTCGTCCCGGGCGCCGATCGCACCGTTCCAGGAGGCCGGCGAACCGATCCGGATCGCCGTCGCGATGGTCTCCGGGTCCTTCACCGGGGCCCCGTGCACCAGCGGCGCCGCGCCGGCCGCCTGGAAGCCGAACATCCGCGGCAGCGCGGAGATCGTCCCGTCAGCGGCGTATTCGCGGTAGCCCTTCCAGTACGCGGTGATGTTGCCGGCGTTGCCGACCGGCAGGCAGTGCACATCCGGTGCCCTGCCGAGCACGTCGCAGATCTCGAACGCCGCGGTCTTCTGGCCCTCGATCCTGGCCGGATTCACCGAGTTGACCAACTCGATCCCGTCGATCGATGCGGCGGTCTTGCGGGCGAGTTCCAGGCAGTCGTCGAAGTTGCCCTGGACCTGCAGGATCCGGGCGCCGTAGGCGACCGCCTGGGCCAGCTTGCCGGCGGCGATCCGGCCCTGCGGGATCAACACCGCTGCCGTCAGGCCGGCGCGGGCGGCGTAGGCCGCGGCCGACGCCGAGGTATTGCCGGTGGAGGCGCACAGCACCACCCGCGCGCCGTCGGCCTTGGCGACCGTCACCGCCACCGTCATCCCCCGGTCCTTGAACGACCCGGTCGGGTTGGCCCCCTCGACCTTGAGGTACACGTCGCAGCCGGTCTGCTGCGACAGCGCCGGCGCGGGCAGCAGCGGGGTGCCGCCCTCGAACAGCGTGACGACCTCGGCGCCCGCCGGCACGCGGATCCGGTCGGCGTACGCGGCGATCAGCCCCGGCCAGCGTCGATGAACCGCTTCCGATGACGAAGAACGGACGATCACGACATGTCTCCCATCACGCGCATCACCGAGGTGACCTGACGAACAGAATCCAGCTCGGTGAGCCGGTCGACGGTCGCCGACAACGCAGCATCGGCCGCGGTGTGGGTGACCAGCACCAGGGTGGCGTCGTCACCGCCGCCCTGCTGACGGACCGTGGCGATCGACACGCCGGCCTCCGCGAACGCGGTAGCCACCGTGGCCAGCACACCCGGCCGGTCGTCCACGTCCAGGCTGATGTGGTAGCTGGTCGGCACCTCACCGATCGGCCGGATCGGCAACTCCGCGTAGGCCGATTCCCGCGGCCCGCGGCCGCCGCCGACCAGGTTCCGGGCGACCGCGACCAGGTCGCCGAGTACCGCCGACGCGGTCGGTGCCCCGCCGGCGCCCGGACCGTAGAACATCAACCGGCCGGCCGCCTCCGCCTCCACGTACACCGCGTTGTAGGCACCGTCCACCTGGGCCAGCGGGTGATTCCGCGGAATCATCACCGGGTGCACCCTGGCGGACACCGCCTCGCCGGCCGCCGGCCCGTCGCCCGGACCGCCGGTGACCCGCTCGCAGATCGCCAGAAGCTTGACCACACAACCGATCTCGTCGGCCGCCCGGATGTCCGCCGAGGTCACCGAGCCGATCCCCTCGCGGTAGACGTCGGACGCCCCGACCCTGGTGTGAAACCCCACCGACGCCAGGATCGCAGCCTTGGCAGCGGCATCGAACCCGTCGACGTCGGCGGTCGGATCCGCCTCCGCGTAGCCCAGCCGGGTGGCCTCCTTCAGCGCGATCTCATAGCTCTCGCCGGTGTCGCTCATCGCCGACAGAATGAAGTTCGTCGTGCCGTTGACGATGCCAAGGATCCGGGAGATCCGATCGCCGGCCAGCGATTCCCGCAGTGGCCGGATCAACGGGATGGCGCCGGCCACTGCCGCCTCGAAGTACAGGTCGGCGTGCGCCGCATCGGCTGCCTCGTACAGCGCCGGGCCCTCCTCCGCCAACAGCGCCTTGTTCGCCGTCACCACACCGGCGCCGCGGCGCAGCGCCGTCAGCAGCAGATCCTTGGTCGGTTCGATGCCGCCCATCAGCTCGACCACCACGTCGACGTCAGCACGAGCGACCAGGGCAGCGCCGTCGGTGGTCAGCAGATCTGCCGGCACCTCGGGGTGCTTGTGCGGGCGGCGAACGGCGACCGCGACCAGTTCCAGCGGCGCGCCCACCCTGGCGGTCAGCTCGGCCCGCTGCTCGGCGAGCAACCGGATCACCTGGGAGCCGACCACACCGGCACCGAGCAGCCCGATCCGTACCGGGGACGGTTCGGCCCCGGGCTGAGCGGCGTGCGTCATCGACCCCGCCTGGTCGCGCCGCGGAACACCCGGAAGGCGATCACCAGCAGCGCGACCACCACCAACACCGCGGCGATCGCGATCGCCGTCCGCAGCCAGTCCGGCATGTCGGGCTTCACCAGCACGATGACGATCAGGATCCCGGCGATCCCGAGCAGCACGGTGCCGGGCACCAACGACGGCTGGCCGTTGCGGTCCGGTTGCCGATCGGGTTCGTCGTTGCTCACCAGGCCCCTCCGCTCGTCCCTCGCGGGTTGCCCTGGCTGGGTGCCAATGGTTCCCTCACAAGTTCGCTCACCAGGTCTCCAGTCGCATCAGGTCGTCATCGGTCTCGCGGCGCAGCATCACCCTGGCGGCCCCGTCCCGGACCGCCAGCACGGCCGGCCGTGGCAGCCGGTTGTAGTTGCTGGCCATGGCATAGCAGTACGCGCCGGTGGCGGCGACCGCGAGCAGGTCACCAACCGCCAGATCGGCAGGAAGATAGCAGTCGCGCACCACGATGTCGCCGCTCTCGCAGTGCTTTCCCACCACCCGGGACAGCCTGCCGGGCGCGTCGCTGTCCCTGGAGGCCAGGGTGACGCTGTACTCGGCATCGTAGAGAGCGGTGCGGATGTTGTCGCTCATCCCGCCGTCGACGCTCACGTAACGGCGGACCAGCCCGCCGTCGAGCGCGACGTCCTTGATGGTGCCGACCTCGTACAGCGTGACGGTGCCCGGCCCGGCGATCGCCCGGCCCGGTTCGACGGCGATCCGCGGTACCGCGACGCCGGCCGCCTGGACCTCTCTGGAGACGATGTCAGTGAGCGACTTGGCCATCGCGTCGGCGGTCGGCGGATCGTCGGAGGGCACGTACGCGATGCCGAGCCCGCCGCCCAGATCGAGGGTGTGAATGGTGTCTACGAGTTCGGGATACCGCCCGATCAGTTCCTTCATCAGGCCGACCACCCGATGCGCCGCGACCTCGAACCCGGACGGGTCGAAGATCTGTGAACCGATGTGCGAGTGCAGCCCGATCAGCCGCAGGTGCGGCGCCGCCACCACTCGGCGGGCGGCCTCGGCGGCGTCGCCGCCGGCCAGGGAGAAGCCGAACTTCTGGTCCTCGTGGGCGGTGGCGATGAATTCGTGGGTGTGCGCCTCGACGCCCACCGTCACCCTGATCATCACATCGACCGGCTCGGTCCGGCCATCCGCCGACGACTCGGTGAGTCCGGCCAGCCGGGCGATCTCGTCGAACGAGTCGACCACCACCGTGCCGATCCGCGCGCTGACGGCGGCCGCGAGCTCGGTGTCGGACTTGTTCGACCCGTGCAGGGCGATCCGCCCGGCCGGGAAGCCGGCCCGCAGTGCCAGGGCCAATTCACCGCCGGAACAGACGTCCAGCGACAGTCCCTCATCGGCCAGCCAGCGCACCACCTCGCCGCAGAGGAACGCCTTCCCGGCGTAGTGCACGGCAGCCGCGTCGCCGAACGCGTCGGCGTAGTCGTGGCACCGGGACCGGAAATCCGCCTCGTCGACCACCATCAACGGAGTGCCGTACTCGGCGGCGAGGTCGCGGGCATCGGTGCCGGCCAGACTCAGCGCCCCGTCGATACCCCGGCATGCGCCCCGCGGCCAGACTCGGGGATCGAGCACCCCGAGATGCTCCGACGGACCCGGATTCGGGTGCGGAGCAACGACTTCGCCGTGTCGGGGTCCGGCGGGATGGGCTCTCACATTCGCTCCGGTGCGCTCACGCCGAGGACGCCGAGTCCGTCGGCCAGGATCTGGCGGGCATCGGCCACCAACTGGAGCCGATCGTCCGCGGCAGTCCCGCCGTCGGCGGTGACCGCCATGGTCGGCAACACCCGGACGACACACAGGTAATCACGGACGGCCGTCGCCAGTCGCTCCAGGTAGCGGGTCAGCCGGTGCGGCTGCGCCCGGTTCACGACGTTGGCGAGCACCTGCGGGTACTCCGCCAGCACCCGGCGCAGCACCGCCGTCGCCGCCGCCTCACCTGATGACGGTGCCGCCGGATCCGCTGCCCGTTGCTCGGGCAAGGTCTCCGCCGGGCCGAGGCAGTCGTCGTGCTCGCCGGCGAACGGGCGCAGCGCGGCGGCATAACGGCCGACCGCCGCCAGCCTGGCGTGGGCGAACTGCACCTGGAAGATCGGATTGTCGTCGTTCGGACGTACCCACCGGCCGATGTCGATCGGCGCGGCCGGATTCCGGGCCTGCCGGATCAGCGCGTACCTGGCCGCCTCGGCCCCGACCAGTGTTGCCAGCTCGGCGCCGGTGATCGTCGCCAGGTACGGATCCGCCATGGACGGGCAACCCCGGGTGTGCCGCGCCCGCATCCGTCCGGTCCGGCCCACCGCCTGCTCCACGACCTGCACGGCGCGCTGCCGGACCAGGCCGTCCGTGTCTCCCCCGCCGGGCGCCGGATCGGCGGCGCGCGCCATCGCGGCGGAGGGGGTGGAGGTCATCTGTCCATCTTAGGAATGACGGCACGCTCGATTCGCCACCCGGCCTGTGATCCGCGCCGGGCGATACGCCGTCGACGGCCAGGTGAACGCCGGCCGGGGACACCCCGAACGGCCGGCGCCGCCGAGCCCTGATCTTCTGCCCGTAGACTCGCCCGGGTTGCCCCGGCCGGCCGCCGTCCTCCGTTCGATCGGGGAACGGCCGGGTCCGGCGTGACCTGGTGGTGCACGGAGCGTTCCGATCCGGGTCCCGCCCGCCGTACCCGCCCAGTCCGCAGCACCGCTCAGTCAACGAGGTTTGCCCACCGATGATGGCCAGCAACAGCAAGAACAAGCGCGCCGGCGCGACCAAGACGCCGACCATCCGGCACCGGCAGGGTCCCCCGTGGATGACCATCATCGCGGTCGCCATCGTGGTCGTCCTGGCCGGCGCCATCGCCTGGGTGGTGATCGCGAAGAACAACGAGACCAGCGCGCAGGCCGACAAGTTGGCGCCCTGGACGCCGAGCGCGGACAACAAGGACCCCTCGGTGAACATCCCAGGGATCTACGTCGGTGCGTCGGCCGAGGAGGTCGCGACCGATGCGTCGGGGGCGCAGTTGATCCGCTACAACTATCCGGCGTACAAGGCGCTGATCCACGTCAAGGCCGACCAGCGGGTGGCCTACGACCGGTTCCCACCGGTCGGCGGCCCGCACGACGAGCAATGGGCCGACTGCCAGGGCATCGTCTACACAAAGCCGGTCCGCGACGAGAACATGGTGCACACCCTCGAGCACGGCGCGGTGTGGATCGCCTACAACCCGGACAAGGTCAAGGGCGCCGACCTGGACAAGCTCAAGAGCTATGTCGAGGGTCAGAGCTACATCACGCTGACCCCGTACCCGGGTCTGAAGTCCAATATCTCGCTGCAGGCCTGGGCCCACCAGCTGCAGGTGGAGTCGGCGTCCGACGAGCGGATCGCCCAGTTCATCACCGCGCTGCGGCAGAACATCTTCGTGTACCCGGAGACCGGTGCCCGTTGCGACTCCCCCGGCTGGGACAGCGCGAACCCGCCGGCCTTCGATGCCAGCCCGCGGACGTCGTCCGACGTGCAGATGGACGGCTCGGGCGCAGACGGCGCCACCGGCGTGGCCGCCGAGACCGGCGCTTCGGTGCCCGAGGACTCCGGCAGCGACGTCAGCGGCACCGACGTCAGCGGCACCGACGTCAGCGGCACCGATGCACCGGCCACCGATCCGGCCACGGCGACCAGCACCGCCGAGACCACGGCGGCTGCCTCGACGTCATGACCGACCGCAGCGACGACCTGCCGGGTGACCCGGCGCCGCATCCCGACGCCGAGTTCGACGTGGACTCCGACGCCGATATCGACGCCGACCCCACTACTGATGCCGATGTCGATGTCGATGTCTACGAACGGGCACACGCTCCGGGTGAGTCGGTCTTCCAGCGCTGGGGCCGAGGCAGCACCGCCGCGGTGCTGTCGTTGGCCGCCGTCGCACTCCTGCTGGTCGGGGTGATCCTCGGCTTCGCGGTACGCGGATCGGGCGACCGGTCGCCGAACTCTCTGGTGCTCGCGGTGCCGGCGAACGACTCCGTCGACGTCGGCTTCGCCCGCGACATGATCGTGCACCACAACCAGGGCATCACCATGGCGCACGAGGCCGAGTCGGACACCGACGACGATGAGATCCGGCTGCTGGCCTACGACATCAACGCCACCCAACTCGCCCAGGTCGGCCAGATGCAGGGCTGGCTGGCGCTGTGGCAGCTACCCCAGCAGGTGGTCGGCAGCACCCCGATGACGTGGATGAGTTCCTCCTCCGGTCACGACATGGCCGGGATGGCCGGAATGACGACGGTCGGTGGCACCACGTCGGCGTCGCCGGCCGTCACCACCGGCACCGCCGACGACTCCGGCCACCAGGCGCTGATGCCCGGGATGGCCACGTCCGGCGAGATGGCGAAGCTGAAGTCGTTGCGCGGCAAGGAGTCCGACATCTACTTCCTGCAACTGATGATCCGCCACCACCAGGGCGGTGGTCCGATGATGGTGTACGCCGCGCAGCATGCCACCAACCCGATCGTGGTCAACTTCGCCCAACAGATGTGGGAGGCGCAGACCGGCGAGGTGTCGGTGATGACGCAGATGCTGGCCGAACGCGGCGCCGAACCACTGCCGTACACCCCGCCCAAGTGACCGGGTTCGTTCGACCCGCCACGGCGAGTGCATGGTCGGTGATGCGGTAGAGTTTCTCCAGTGCGCCCCCGTAGCTCAGGGGATAGAGCACCGCCCTCCGGAGGCGGGTGCGCAGGTTCGAATCCTGCCGGGGGCACGTCCGGACATAGCAGTACCGACAAGGCGCCGATCTCCTGGATCGGCGCCTTTCGCGTTAACCCAGGATGACCGGCAGCTTCTCGACGCCGTAGACGATCGAGGTCTGCCGGTACTTCAGGTCTGACGGGTCGACAGCAAGCCTGGCCGTCGGGAACCGGCGAACCAGCGCGGGGTAGGCAATCCGCAGTTCCATCTTGGCCAACTCGGCGCCGATGCAGCGGTGGGCACCGTAGCCGAAGGCCAGGTGCTTCGTCGGAGCCCGCTGCGGATCGACCAGGTCCAGGTTGCCCTCGCCGTCGGTGAGGGCAGGGTCCCGATCGGCGCCGGACAGGGAGACCAGGACCACGTCGCCGGCGCCGATCCTGACGCCGGCCACCTCACAGTCCTCGCGGGCGAACCGGGGAAAGGCCACCTGGACCACGGTGAGATAGCGCAGCAGTTCCTCGACGAACGGCCCGATGGCGTCCGGATCGGTGCGGATCAGGTCCCGGGTCGTGTGGTCCTGCAGCAACACCAGTGCGCCGAGGGCGATCATGCTGGCGGTGGTCTCGAAGCCGCCGACCAGGATCCCGTCAGCCAGCCCGGCCAGCTCCCGGTCGTCGATCGCGTCGCCGTGCTCGCGGATGATCATCCCGAGCAGTCCGTCACCCGGGTCCTTGCGTTGCTGGGCTACCACCCCCATCAGGTAGTCAAGCGACTCCGAGATCGCCCCCAACGATGCTCCGGCGCCGGCGAACAGGTCGAAGCGGGCGACCGAAAGTCGTTGGAACGCATCACGATCCGCATACGGAACGCCGAGCAGCTCGCAGATCGCCAGCGACGGGATCGGCAACGAGAACAGCTCGACCAGGTCGACCGGTCCCCCGCCGCCCTTGCTCGCGGCGTCGGCCGCTATCGCGTCCAGCTGGCCCTCGACGATCGCCTCCAACATCGGCGTCAGCCGGGACAACCGCCGCATGGTGAATTCCGGCGTCAGGATCTTGCGCAGCCGGGTGTGATCGGGCGGGTCGGCCATCCCCAGCCCACCCGGGTCCTTCTCGTCGGCGTTGCCGCCGATCGCCGCGGCCAGCGACGGGTCTGCGGCGATATTGGCGAAGTCGTTGCTGAATCGCTCGGTGTCGGCCAGCACCTGCTTGGCCTCCTCGTAGCCGGTGACCAGCCAGACGTTGACCCCGAAAGGCAGCGGCAGCTTGTTCACCGGTGCCTTCTCGCGCATCGCGGCCAGCTCCGGCAGCGGGTCCAAACCGTTGCGCCGCAACGGCATCGTCACCGAGGCCGGCAACAGCGCCAGCGGTGACCGGCCGCGCGCGGTCTGCCAGGCGACCGCCCGCCGGGCGACGAAACCGATCAGTCGCGATTTCGCCCGGCCGGACAGCTCGACAGTGCGGCGCCCGACCGCTGCCCCCCTCCGGCGAATCGCTGCGGCACTCCCCGACCGTGCAGACCTCACCGGCACACCCTTCATGTTCGTCCTGCGCTCGTCCGTGCTGTGGCCGTTCATCATTGGCCCGGTTCCCAACCTACTCATCGCCCCGATGGGTTCCGGCCGGCCCGCCCCGAGCCACCCCGGGATTCGAATGACCTTGATGAAGGAACCGACGGCGCCGGGTTCGCCCGTTGGATGTTGATCTTCCCCCGTTTGCCCTGTTAGCGTCTTTTGCGCCGGCCTGCGTCGGCGTCGGGAGGAAATATGAGCGTGCGGCGCCCCCGCGGCTTTTCGGCCGCGCTGGCGGCACTGACGCTCGCCGCGTCCGTGGCCTTGTTGTCGGCACCAGCGAGCGGTGCCGCCCCGAATTCCGGGGCTACCGCCCGGCCGGCTTCGACCCTGTCGGCGAAGGCGGCCGCGCACATCGCTGCATTGCAGCGGATCAAGGCCACGTTGTCGCCCGCCGAGCGCAAACTGGATAGTCGACTTGTCGTCGCCTTGCGCGCCGGGAGCGGTCGGGCAACCGAGAAGGCGTTGCCGGGCTTGGCCTCGGAGCCCGCACTCGCCAAAGACCTCGTCGACGTCGACCTCACCGTGGTCGAGGTCGATTCGGGTCTCCGCGACCGACTCGGCAAGCTGGGTGTCACCATCGGCCACGTCTCCACCCGGCTGAACACCGTCCGGGCTTCGGTGCCGCGCTCGGCGCTGACCACGATCGCGTCCTGGCCGGATGTCGTCCAGGTGGCGATCGCCGACGAGGCGGCGACCACGGGCGCGGCCGGGTCCGGCACAACCACCCCCAGCCCGGCCGCTGCGAGTGCTGGACCGCGCGTCGACCTGTTGGCCGCTCCTGGCGATCAAGGCACGGTCGTCTCGGAGGCCGACAAGACCGAGGCTGTCGACATCGCGCGGGCCGCGGCCGGCGTCGCCGGCGCGGGTGTCAAGGTGTGCGTGCTGTCCGACGGCGTCAACAAGCTGGCGGAGACACAGGCCGCCGGCGAGCTTCCAGCCGTCGACATCCTGCCGGACCAGGACGGCGTCGGCCCCGAAGGCACGGCCATGCTCGAGCTGGTGCACGACCTGGCACCGGACGCCACCCTCGGGTTCGCCACGGCTTTCGGAGGGGTGGCAAGTTTCGCCGACAACATCCGCGCGCTGCGTTTTCAGGCGCATTGCGACGTCCTCGTCGACGACATCTATTACTACGCGGAGAGTCCGTTCCAGGACGGGCCGATCGCCCAAGCGGTCGACGCGGTGACGGCCGACGGCGCGCTCTACTTCAGCTCGGCGGGCAACGACGGCAACGTGCTGGACGGCACCTCCGGCAATTACGAGGCAACCTTCGAGGCTGACGACACCGTGATCCCCGGAATCACCGGGGAACTGCACGACTTCGATCCGGGCCCGGGAGTGCAACTGTTCGAGCCGCTCGGCGACCCGGCGGGTGATCCGCTGACGCTGTTCTGGGCCGACCCGCTCGGCGGCTCATCGAACGACTACGACGTCTACCTGTTCGACGACAACGACAACATCGTCGGGTTCTCGCAGAACGTCCAGGACGGCACCCAGGATCCCTACGAGTCCTTGAGTGTCGCGTTCTTCGAGAGTCTGCGGGCGGCGGTGGTCAAGCACCCGGGCGCCGACGACCGGTACCTGCGACTGCAGATCAACCGAGGAACCTTCGCCGATTCGGCGGACGGCCTGCACGCGTATGTATCACCGGGGTCGATCAAGGGCCATGCCTCCGCCGCGGACGCCTTCAGCATCGCGGCCGCCCCCGCTGCGGGCGCGTACGGCCCGGTGCCGGGCAGCCCGACCGGTCCGTACCCGGGTGTGTTCACCGGCGCCCAGCTGCCGGAGAAGTTCACCAGCGACGGCCCGCGGCGGATGTTCTTCGAGGCGGACGGGACGCCGATCACCCCCGGCGACTTCGGCTCGACCGGCGGGACCGTCCGGCAGGACCCGGACTTCACCGCCGCCGACGGCGTCAGCACCACCAGCGAGTTCGGCGGCCTCAACCCGTTCTTCGGCACCTCGGCCGCGGCCCCGCACGCGGCCGCGATCGCCGCGCTGTTCCTGTCGAAGAATCCGACCGCGACCCTCGGCAACGTCCGGGCGGCGCTGAAAGCGGGCGCCGTCGATCTCACCCCGGCCGGTCTGGACGGACGCACCGGCGACGGCGTGCTGCGCGCCGACCTGGTGCTGGAGCACGCGCCGGACACCGTGGCGCCGGTCCTGACTCTCCCCCCGGCGATGACGGTCTCGGCAACCGGCCCGGACGGCGCCGAGGTCACGTACACCGCGACGGCCACCGACGACGTCGACGGCGCCATCACCCCCAGCTGCGTGCCCGTCAGCGGCAGCACCTTTGCCCTCGGCCAGACCACCGTCACCTGCACCGCCCAGGACGCCGAACAGAACGAGGCAACCGACACGTTCACCGTGACCGTCACCGTCCCCGACATCACCCCGCCAGAGCTGAGCCTGCCGCCCGCGCAGACGGTCGAGGCAACCGGCCCGGACGGCGCCCAGCTGACGTACACCGCGACGGCCACCGACGACGTCGACGGCGCCATCACTCCCAGCTGCGTGCCTGCCAGCGGCAGCACCTTCGCCCTCGGCCAGACCACCGTCAACTGCACCGCCGAGGACGCCCAGCACAACACGGCAACCGGCAGCTTCACCGTCGCCGTCGTCGACACCACCGGGCCGGTGATCAGCGTTCCCGACGACATCCAGGCCAACGCGACGAGTGCCGCGGGCGCGACCATCGACTACGTCGTGACCGCAACGGACGCAGTGAACGGCTCCCTACCGGTGCTCTGCGCACCGACGCCGGGTGCGCTGTTCCCCGTCGGCACCACCACCGTCACCTGTTCCGCGAGCGACCCGGCGCCGCAGCCGCCGACCACCGTGCAGCCGCCGACCACCGTGCTACCACCGACCACCGTGCTACCACCGACCACTGTGCAGCCACCAACCACCGTGCTACCACCGACAACGGTGCAACCGCCGTCCACCGGGCAACCGCAGGCTGTCGCGCCGACCAACGGGACGGCACTGGCATTGGCGCCGGCGGCCGCACCGGGGCACAGCACGGCGACCTTCCGGGTGACCGTTGCGGCGTTCGTCCCCCCGACGTCCGATCAGCCCACCACGACAGCGCCCAGCTCGACAGCGCCGACCACGACAGCGCCCACCACGACAGCGACCACCTCGACAGCGCCGGCCTCGGGATCGCCGCCGACATCGAACCCGTCGACCCCGACTTCCAGCACCTCAGAACCGGTCGATCCGCCCGACCAGGTCCAGCCGGGACCACCGGACACCGGTTCGCTGGCCACCACCGGTGTCGACGTCGGCGGGTTGCTGGGTTGGGCCGCGATCCTGCTCGCTCTCGGTCTGCTGCTGATCAGGCGAGGACGGCACGGAGCACGTTAACCGCTGTGCGGGCGCCGCAACGCCGGCGTCCGGCCAGCGAACCGCGACAATACGGCGGTGACTCTTGCTGCGATGGTCAATGAGCCGGCGTCGGTGACGGACACCGTCGAGGCGGTGATCAACCTGGTCGGCATCTTCGCGTTCGCGCTCTCCGGTGCCCTGATGGCGGTCCGCAAGCGGATGGACATCGTCGGCATGGTGGTGCTGGCCAGCATCACTGCGCTCGGCGGCGGCATCATCCGGGACGTCCTGCTCGGTGATGTTCCGCCGGCCGCGTTCCGCAACACCTGGTGGCTGGTGCTGCCGCTGATCGCGACCGTGCTCACCTTCTTCCTGCATCCGGTGGTCACCCGGCTGCACCGGTCGATCCAGGTATTCGACGCGATCGGTCTCGGCGTCTTCTGCGCCTCCGCCACCGCGAAGGCGGCGCAGTATGGCGTCAGCCCGCTGGCCGCGGTGCTGCTGGGCACCATCACCGGGGTCGGCGGCGGCATTCTGCGAGACCTACTGGCCGGCGAGATTCCGTCGGTGCTGCGCCGGGACACCAAGCTGTACGCGGTGCCCGCGGTCGCCGGCAGCATCATCGTCGCGGTCGCCCATGCCGCCGGCCAGGACGGGTTGTGGGTGCAGGCCTTCGCGGCACTGTTCATCTGCGGCTTCCGGCTGGCCGCGCTGTGGCGCGGCTGGGGCGCGCCGGCGCCGCGGGTGTCCGGGCCGACGATCTGATCCTCAGCAGGGGCGCGTGCCGGTCAGCTCAACGTCGGCGGTTCGGACAACGGTCGTCTGGTGGGCGCGGACGGGTTCGAACCGCCGACCGCCCGGGTGTAAACCGGGAGCTCTTCCGCTGAGCTACGCGCCCGCAGCACGGCGCGCGAACGCCGACGCTGTGCCCGATCAGGGTAACGGGCGATCGGACCCCGCCGGGACCGCCGAGGCGGTGCCGGTGATCAGGCCGGCAGCGCCGCCACCGCGCGCTTCCAGGCTTCCTGGTCGCGTGGCTGCCCGGGCTCATTGACCTCGGCGAAAGTCACCACGCCGTCGGCACCGACCAGGAAGGTGCCGCGGACGGCCATCCCCGCTTGATCATTGAAGACGCCGTACTGCTCGGCGACGGCGCCGTGCGGCCAGAAGTCGCTCAGCAGCGGGAACTCGTAGCCCTGGGCCTGCGACCAGGCCTTGAGCGCGAACGTCGGGTCAGTCGAGATCGCCAGCACCTGCACCTGCTCGTTCTGGAACGAGGCGAGGTCGTCGCGGATCGCGCACAGCTCGCCGGTGCAGATGCCGGAGAAGGCGAACGGGTAAAAGACCAGCAGCACCGCCTTCTTGCCGGCGAAGTCGGCCAACGACACCGGCGTCTTGTCGCCGTTCGGCAGGGTGAAGTCCGGCGCGGTGTCGCCCACCGCGATGCTGACGGGGCTGCTCATCTGGATCTCGCTCTCCGGGCGCGCCGGATCGGCGTCACCCCAGGGTGGTGGGTAGTGGCCGTCGACCGGACGGCTCAGCGCTTCTTCGGTGCCCGCCCGCGGGCCAGCCTGGCGATCGTCCAGTCGGCCGGTCCGCCGACGGTCGTGGTCTGCGACAACCCGGCGGTGCGGGCCGCCTCAGCGATGTCGCTGGGCTCGACGTAGCCCTCGCGGCCGGTCTTGGGCGTCAACAACCAGATCACCCCGTCGTCGGCGAGCAACGTCAGCGCATCGACCATCATGTCGATCAGATCGCCGTCGTCGTCGCGCCACCACAGCAGGACCGCGTCCACCACCTCGTCAGCGTCCTCGTCCACCATCTCGGTGCCGGTCGCCGCCTCGATCGCGTCACGAAGGTCGTGGTCGACATCGTCGTCGTACCCCATCTCTCCGACGACGTCGCCTGCTGTCAGGTCGAACCGGGCCACGGTTGCCGCGGTCTCCGGTGAGCCTCCAGTCACTTCCTATCGCGTCCCTTCGGGTGTCGCCGTGCTGGGAACCCCCAACCGCGGCACGGATCATGCTTGGGCACACCCTATGCACCCGACCCGGCCTGCGTGAAGTTGGCCCGCGCTAACCGGCCCACTTGCGCAATGGGAAGATGGTGGCGGCCGGGTGCTCACCATGTTCCCGAGTCGAACAGACGAACCGGAACCGTCCGACAGGCGACATCCGGGAATGACGAGGAGAACCCTTGGCTGAGTCCGCAGAGCTCGCAGATCTCACCGATCCGCAACTGCACAGCATGATCCGCGACGGAATCGCCGCACAGCTCCCGGACGTCGATCCGGAGGAGACGCAGGAGTGGCTCGACTCGTTCGATGCCATGCTCTCCTCCGGCGGCCGACAACGCGCCCGATATCTGATGTTGCGAATGCTGGAACGGGCCAGGGCCCAGCACGTCGGTCTGCCCGCGCTCACCACCACCGACTACATCAACACCATCCCGACCACGTCGGAACCCGACTTCCCCGGCGACGAGGAGATCGAGCGGCGCTACCGGGCCTGGATCCGCTGGAATGCAGCGATCATGGTGCACCGCGCCCAGCGGCCCGGGATCGGCGTCGGCGGGCACATCTCGACCTACGCGTCCTCCGCCACCCTGTACGAGGTCGGCTACAACCACTTCTTCCGCGGCAAGGACCATCCCGGCGGCGGCGACCAGATCTTCTTCCAGGGGCACGCCTCCCCCGGGATGTACGCCAGGGCGTTCCTGGAGGGCCGGCTCTCCGAACACGATCTGGACGGATTCCGGCAGGAGCAGTCCCATCCGGGCGGCGGCATGCCTAGCTATCCGCACCCCCGGCTGATGCCGAACTTCTGGGAGTTCCCCACCGTGTCGATGGGCCTCGGCCCGATGAACGCGATCCAGCAGGCCAGGGTGAACCGCTACCTGCATCATCGCGGCCTCAAAGACACGTCACAGCAACATGTCTGGGCATTCCTGGGCGACGGCGAGCTGGACGAGGTGGAATCGCGCGGGCTGGTGCACGTACCGGCCATCGACGGGCTGGACAACCTGACCTTCGTGGTGAACTGCAACCTGCAGCGCCTCGACGGCCCGGTGCGCGGCAACGGCAAGATCATCCAGGAGCTGGAGGCCTTCTTCCGCGGCGCCGGCTGGAACGTGATCAAGGTGATCTGGGGCCGCGAGTGGGACGCGCTGCTGGGCGTGGACCGGGACCATGCATTGGTCAACCTGATGAACACCACGGCTGACGGCGACTACCAGACCTACAAGGCCAACGACGGCGCCTACGTCCGCGAGCACTTCTTCGGCCGCGACCCGCGGACCAAGTCGATGGTCGCCTCGATCAGCGACGACGACATCTGGAACCTCAAGCGCGGCGGGCACGACTACAAGAAGGTCTACGCCGCGTACCAGGCCGCCACCGAACACGTCGGCCAGCCGACGGTGATCCTGGCCAAGACCATCAAGGGCTACCACCTGGGCTCCAGCTTCGAGGGCCGCAACGCGACCCACCAGATGAAGAAGCTGACCCTGGACAACCTGAAGTCGTTCCGCGACGAGCTGCACATCCCGATCAGCGACCAGGCACTTGAGGCCGACCCCTACCGGCCGCCGTACTACCACCCGGGCGAGAACAGCCCGGAGATCGGCTACCTGCTGCAGCGCCGGAGCACCCTCGGCGGCTTCGTGCCCGAGCGCAGAGTGACTGCCCCGGCACTGGCCGAGCCGGCCGACCAGGTGTACGACGTGGTCCGCCGCGGCTCCGGCAAGCAGGAGATCGCCACCACCATGGCGTTCGTCCGACTGGTCCGAGACCTGTTCAAGGACAAGGGGATCGGCGACCGAATCGTGCCGATCATCCCGGACGAGGCCCGGACCTTCGGGATGGACTCGTTCTTCCCGAACCAGAAGATCTACAACCCCTCCGGGCAGCTCTACACCGCCGTCGACGCCAATCTCATGTTGGCGTACAAGGAGTCCGAGCAGGGCGTGATCCTGCACGAGGGCATCGACGAGGCCGGATCGGTGGCCACCTTCACCGGGGTCGGCACCGCGTACTCGACGCACGGCGTGCCGATGATCCCGATGTACATCTTCTACTCGATGTTCGGCTTCCAGCGCACCGGTGACGGGCTGTGGGCGGCCGGCGATCAGATGGCCCGCGGATTCGTGCTCGGTGCGACGGCGGGTCGGACGACGCTCACCGGCGAAGGTCTGCAGCACGCGGACGGTCACTCGCAGCTGCTGGCCGCGACCATGCCGCACGTTGTCGCCTACGACCCGGCGTACGGCTACGAGATCGGGCACATCGTCAAGGACGGCCTGCGCCGGATGTACGGCGAGGGCGGCCGGACCGATCAGCACCCGACCGGGGAGAACGTTGTCTACTACCTGACCTTGTACAACGAGCCCTACGTCCAGCCGGCCCAGCCCGAGGGTCTGGACATCGACGGACTGCTGCGTGGGATGTACCGGCTCAAGGCCGCCGACAACGTCGACAACCGGGCCAGGGCACAGCTTCTCGCCTCCGGTGTCGGCGTCCGCTGGGCGCTGGAGGCGCAGGAACTGCTGGCCACCGACTGGAACGTGGCGGCCGACGTGTGGAGCGTGACCAGCTGGTCCGAGCTGCGCCGGGAGGCCGACGAGATCGAGCGGGCCAGGCTGCTGGACCCGGCCGGCGAACACGCCGAGCCGTACGTGACAAGGGCGCTGGCCGAGGCACCGGGGCCGGTGATCGCGACCAGCGACTACCAGCGCGCGGTGCAGAACCAGATCGCCCCGTGGGTGCCCGGCGACTTCACCGCGCTCGGCGCCGACGGGTTCGGTTTCTCCGACACCAGGGCCGCGGCCCGCAGGTACTTCCTGATCGACGGCCCGTCGATGGTGGTGGCGACACTGGCCGCCCTGGAGCGGCGCGGCGAGTACCGGCAGGGTGCGGCCGCCGAGGCCGCGCAGAAGTACCGGCTCTCCGACGTCACCGCTGGTACCTCGGGGAACGCGGGCGGCGAGTCCTGATCCGTCACCCCGTGGTGGTGCCCGCCGGCCGGCGGCGTCACCGCGGGTGACGATGTGATTACGGTCTGCCCACTCGGCCGGGTGAGCCGGTAGCGTCTCGGCTGTTGTTGCTCTTCCTCGCAGGTAAGACCGTCAGGCGCACGTGGGGTAAGGCGCATCCCCTCGGTGGGATCCATCTGCCGGGGTGTCCCACCCCGCGGCGGCAGTTCCGGCCGGCGCGGACAACGCTCGAGGAGAGCAGGCATGGCACAGGGCACTGTGAAGTGGTTCAACGCGGAGAAGGGCTACGGCTTCATCTCCCCCGACGACGGCTCGGCGGACGTCTTCGTCCACTACAGCGCGATCGGCGGCTCCGGCTACAAGACGCTCGAAGAGGGCCAGGCGGTCACCTTCGAGGTCGAGCAGTCGCCGAAGGGCCCGCAGGCGGCGAACGTCACCCCCGCCTGATCGCACGCAGTCATCGAAGGCCGGATTCCCCCCGCGGGTCCGGCCTTCGACCTACCGGCCGTCAGCCCGGTCGAACACCCGCCGACCGGCCGTCAGCCGAGCTGCCGGCGCCGCCGCCCGACGACCATCAGCGCGGCCCCGGCCAGCAGCAGCCCGAGAGCCAGCCCGGTCAGCTTGCTGAACGGGCCACCGGTGTTCGGCAGCTCCCGCTCGAGCACCGTGGTGGTGTAACAGGCGGACGCTGAGTCCGCGCAGGTCCCACCGTCGACCCTGGCGACGTTGTCCAAGGTGAAATCACCGGCGCTCGCGTTCACCGTCACCGAGTAGCGGATCGTCACGGTCTGCCCGCTGGTCACCGTGCCGGTCCAGCTGAGCTCCGGCGGCGAGAACGTCAGGCTGCCGGCCGTGGCCGTCGCATCGTCGTTCCAGGCCGCGTCGTCCAGCACGTCGGACAGGTCGTCGCTGACCGTCGTCGACACCGGCAGCCCACCGGTGTTCGTCAGGGTGAGCGTGTAGTGCACCGTGTCCCCGGCGGCCGCGGTGGCGACGTCGACCGATTTGGTGAGCTCGACGTGCCCGGGCGGTAGCGGTGCGCGGACCAGTACGTCCTGGGTCGCCGGCCGGCTGCGGACCGGGGCGTCGTTCGGATCGGTGCCCAACGCCCTGGCCTCGTTGTGCACGTAGCCGTACGCCGCATCCGCGGCGGTGATCCGGTGCACGTGGCTCCCGCAGGTCGCGGTCTGGTCGGGCCCGATCTGCAGCACCGTGCGGGCCGGCGGCAGGGTCTGCGGGGTACACGCCACGGCCCCGCCGAACATGGTGTCGTCGACGTGGACGCCCTTGATGGTCACGTTGCCGATGTTGATCACCAGGAACCGGTAGCTGATCGTCTCCCCGGGATCGCCCCAGCCGTTGTCGTTGGCGTCGTCCAGGGTGGCCCGCTTGATCAGGAACAGCTTGGCCCGGATCTTGGCGGTCGGTAGCGACGCGCTCGCCGGCCGGCTGGTCACGCTCTCGCCCGTCGGCGGCGCCCCGGTCACGGTCGCGGTGTTGTCGATGGAGCCGGCCAGGATGTCGGCCTCGTCCACCGGGTGCCCTGAGGCCGAGTGGCAGGCGGTGGTCTCGCCCGGGGCGAGAGTGGTCGCGTCGCAGGCCACCACTCCGGCGGTGGCGTCGCTGACGGCGATGTCGTGCAGCGTGACGTTGCCGGTGTTGACCACCGCGAAGGTCCACCGCACGTTCTCCCCGAGGTTGCCGATCCCGTTGCGCAGCAACGTCTCCTGGACCAGCACCTTCTTGGTCAGGGCGATCGAGGCGACCTGCGGAACGGTCGGTACCGAAGCGCTGGCCTCGTTGCTCTGCACACTCGGCGTCTGGTCCCCGGGGGCGAACGCATCGGCCGTCGCGGTGTTGTCGACGCTGCCGTGGTCGACGTCGGCCTGGGTGACGGTGTGGGGCTCGTCGGAGGTGCAGGTCATGCTGGCGGCCGGGGCCAGTCCGCCCGCGGGCTCGGTGCAGCTCACCGCGCCGACGACCGGGTCGTCCACCGCGATGCCGCTGACGGTGAGGTTGCCGTTGTTGGTGACGGTGAAGGTGTATGAGATCGTCTCACCGACCTCGGCGAGGCCGTCGTGCGCACCGGCAGCATCGTCGAGCGCGGCTGCCTTGGCCAGCACGATGCTCGGTCGCGGGGTCGCGGTGGGCACCACCTTGCCGTCGGTGTCCTGCACGTCGTCCCCGCTCGGCGGCGTCCCTGTCGCGGTGGCGGTGTTGTCGATCCGGCCGGCGATCAGGTCGGCCTCGGTCACGGTGTGGTCGTCGGCGCTGCAGGTGGTGTTGGCCTGCGGGGCGAGGGTGGCCGCCGCGCAGCTGACGGTCCCGAGCACCGGATCGGTCACTGCCACGCCCGAGAGCGTGACGTTTCCGGTGTTGTAGACCGTGAAGCCGTAACTCACCGTTTCACCCAGATCGGCCAGCCCGTCGATGTGGCCGGCGCCGTCAGTGTCGTTGATGGTGGCCGACTTGACCAGCACGATCGCCGGCTGTTGCAGCACGGTCGGCACCACCGCGTCATCGCTCGAGGTGACATCGCCGCCAGTGGGCGGCGAGCCGGTCGCGGTCGCCGTGTTGGCGATCCGGCCGGTGTCCACGTCGGCCTGGGTGACCGTGTAGGTCGCGGTGCAGCTCGCCCGCTGTCCCGCGCCCAGCGTGGCCGGGCAGCCGGTGAGGCCGGGGAACATCGGATCGGTCACGGTCAGCGGGTCAAGGGTGACGGTGCCGGTATTGGTGACGGCGAAGGTGTAGGTGACCAGGTCACCGACGGCCGCGACCGTGGCCCCGCCCGGCAGGGTGGCGGTCTTCTCGATGGTGACGCCCGGATCGCGCAGCGCCGGCACCACCGCGTTGTCCGGCGCACTCTCGATCGGATCGGTGCCGCCCGGCGGCGTGCCGTGCGCGGTGGCCGTGTTCAGTACGGCACCGGCGTCGACGTCCGCATCGGTGACGCTGTACGTCCCGGTGCAGGTGGTGTCGGCGCCCGGCGCCAGGGCGGTCGCCGGACAGCTCACCGAGCTCACCTTGCTGTCGGAGACGCCGACCGCGGCCAGCGTGACGTTCCCGGTGTTGGTGACCAGGAACGTGTAGTCGACGGTGTCGCCCGTCACTGCCAGGCCGTCGGTCGTGTCGCCTTCGGTCTCATGCAGCTCGGCCGATTTGACGATGGTGACCTGCGGCGCCTGCTGCTGGGCCGGCACGCTCGCGGTGTCCGGCAGGCTCACCACGATCGTCGCGCCGCTAGTGCCATGCGCCGTCGCGGAGTTGTCAACGCTGCCGTGGTCGAGATCGGCCTGGGTGACGGTGTGGGTCGAGGTCGCCGCGCAGGTCACCTCGTCGCCGGGAGCGAGGGTCGGCGCCGGCGAACCGCAGGCCACGGCGCCCAGCGGGTCGTCGGCAACCGCGACACCGGCGACGTCGACGTTGCCGGTGTTGTGGACCAGATACGAGTACGAGATCGTGTCGCCGACCGCCGCCTGCCCGTCACCGGTAGGTGCGGTGGTCTCGTCCAGCGTCGCGGTCTTCACGATGGTGAGCTGCGGATTCGCCACGACGGTCGGCACCACGGCCGACGCCGGTCGGCTGACCACCCGGTCGCCGGCCGGCGACCGGCCCGAGGCGGTCGCGGTGTTGATGACGAAACCGTTGCCGACGTCCGCGGCATCGATGACGTGGTCCGTCGCCGAGCAGGTCGTGCTCTCCCCAGGCGCCAGCGTGGTGTCGGGGCAGCTGACCGTGCCCACCCTGGCGTCGGCCACCACCACCCCGGTGAGCGTGACGTTGCCGCGGTTCGTCACCGTGAAGCTGTAGCCGATGTGCTCGCCGGGATCGCCGAGTCCGGTGGTGCCGCCGGCGGTGTCCTGCAGTGTCGCGGTCTTCGTCAAGGTGATGGCCGGCATCGCGCCTGTGGTGGGTACGTCGGCGGTAGCGGGGTCGCTGACGACCGGTCCACCGACCGGTGGTGTGCCGTGCGCGGTGGCGCTGTTGTGCACGACACCGGCATCGACGTCGGCCTGGGTGACGGTGTAGGTCGCCGTGCAGGTGGTACGGGCCAGTGGCGCCAGCGTGCTGACCGGACAGGCGACCGCGCCCACCTTCGAATCGGTGACCCCGACCGTGCTCAGCGGGACGTTGCCGGCATTGGTCACCGCGAACGAGTAGGTGACGGTCTCGCCGACATCGGCGGCGTTGTTGGCGATCACGGTGTCGTTGAGCTCGGCGGACTTGTCGATGACGATCCTGGGCTCCACGGTGATCGGGACGGTCACGCTGCTGGTCGCACTCACCTGCTCGCCGCCGGAACTGCCGGTGGCCGTCGCGGTGTTGCTGAACTCGGTGGCGGTCGCGGTGTCCGCATCGGTGAGCCGGTGGCTGCCGGTACAGGTCATGCTCGCGGTCGCGGTTCCGGCAGGGCCCAGACTGTCGGCCGGACAGGCGATGTCGGTGACCTTCGGGTCGGTGACCTTGACGTCGTTCAGCGGAACGAGCGCAGTGTTGGTGACCACGAACTGGTAGGGAACCGTGTCTCCGGCGGTGTAGGTGTCGGGCTGGGTCTGACTCCGGTCCACCTGCTTGACCAGGTTGATGCCGGGTGGCAGCGGGTCGACGGTCTCGATGGTCGGGGTGCGGATCAGGTGCACGTCGGTGCCGCCGCCGGTGGAG
Organism: Nakamurella lactea DSM 19367; assembly: GCF_000426645.1. Lineage (GTDB taxonomy): Bacteria > Actinomycetota > Actinomycetes > Mycobacteriales > Nakamurellaceae > Nakamurella > Nakamurella lactea. Next base: position 115,611 of record NZ_AUFT01000001.1, read on the forward strand.
GCCGCGAAGCCGAACTTCCAGGTCGCCGGCGCCGGCGTCGTCATGGTGTAGCTGAGCACCGTCTGGTAGTGATCGCGAGTGCCGGTGAAGTCCATTTCGACGGTCACTGTTGGGCGAACATCGGGGCTGACGGTGATCCGCACATCGCGCCGGCTGCTGGCCAGGCTCGTCCCGCCGACTGTTCCGGGCAGGGTGGTGCCGTTGTTGGCACTGTTCACGGTGCCGGCCAGGTAGCAGTAGCCGTGGTCGCGGTCGGCCAGCATCGGGCCCCGGATCACCACGGCGTTCTTGATCAGGGTGCCGCTGGAGACCGGCGACCGTTGGTCCGCCGGGCAGCCACGGCCGCGGTTCTCGCTGTCGTTGGCGAAGTTGCCGTAGGCGTCCAGTCCGACGCCCAGATACCCGCCGTTGACCCCCGGTACGGCATCCTTCTGGGCGTAACCCAGCGACCCTCCGAAGGCCCCGACGCCGTCCAGGTCGACCGCGCCGTCGACCAGGAAGAAGCTGATGCCGTCGGCCGGGCCGATGCCCCCTCCGCCGTACTGCCATTGGCTGAACTCGACCTGCAGGCCGGCATTTGCCGGCAGCGCCTGGTTGTAGACGATGCCGCCCTTGGCGTTCTCCGAGCGGTCGGTGTGCTGCAGCCATCCGCCCAATGCATCGTTGGCCGGCGTGCCGACACGCTTCGTGCACGGCCCGTGCGCCGATCCGCCGGGCGGCGGGTTGGTGGTGGCCGCGGTGAGGCAGGCATCGTTGAGCGGGATGATGTTCGGGTTCTCGGCGGAGGTGCCGGTGAACGACTCGTCCAGCAGCAGGGTGCCGTCCGCCGGCGCGGCGAGCGCAGCCGGCGCCACCGCGGTCGCCATCGCAGCGATCAGCACGATGCTGGCAGTGGTGGCCGCGACGCGGCGAGCCGGGATGCTGCCGAGCACCGGACGCACCTTCCTTCCGTCCGGCGGCGGCCAACGGTGCGGTGACCGAGCCGTCGGTCACGATCACGGTAGGACACCGGAGAGTGACGCGCATCTGCTGATCGCAGCTGCGGCAGCCGGCGGCGCCGGCCGCGCCGATGGCGGCGCCGCGGGCGATACCGGGAAGGTTCCGCCCCATTGAACTGTTGCGCCAAGAATGCGCACCGACCTGGGAACGTACGGAGTCTGGCTGCGGACCAACGACCTCGAGGGCGCAGCCGGCCCACAGCTCGCCGCCGCCGTCGAGGAACTCGGGTTCGGCACCCTGTGGGTCGGCACCTCCCGCGGCGACGACCTGCGCCAGCAGGAGTCGCTGCTGGCCGCCACCACCAGACTGGTGGTCTCCACCGGCATCCTGAACATCTGGACCTCGCGGCCGGCCGCCACCGCCGCGTCCTATCACCGCATCGCCGGGCGCTTCCCCGACCGGTTCCAGCTGGGTGTCGGCATCGGGCATCCGGAGAACACCGCTGAGTACGCCTCCCCCTACGGCACCACGGTGACCTACCTGGACGCACTGGCGGACGCCGATGTGCCGGCCGATCGGACAGTGCTCGCCGCCCTCGGCCCCCGCGTGCTGCGGCTGGCCGGCGACCGCACCGCCGGCGCACATCCCTACCTGACGGTGCCGGAGCACACCCGGCAGGCCCGCGAGATTCTCGGCGCCGGGCCGCTGCTCGCCCCGGAGCACAAGGTGGTCGTCGAGGTCGACCCGGATCGGGCCCGCGCGATCGGCCGGGACGCGGTCCAGTACTACCTGAGGCTGACGAACTACACGAAGATGTTGCGGCGCTTCGGTTTCACCGAAGCCGATCTGGCGGACGGCGGCAGCGACGCGCTGGTCGATGCGCTGGTGCTGCACGGCGACGCGGAGACCGTCGCCGCCGGTCTACGCCGGCATCTGGAGGCCGGCGCCGACCACGTCGCGGTGCACCCGGTGGGCGACGTCCTGCCGACCCTGCGAGCGCTGGCCCCGCTGCTGGCCGGCGCCGCCTGACGCGGACCTGCCTGCCGCGGCGTCGGGGCACTGCGTCATCCTGTTCGGAGATGACTGCTGCCGGCCGAACCGACCCCGCCCTGCCCCCGGCGTCCGAGCTGCGGCGGGTGCTGGTCGCGTTGTGCATCACCCAGATCACCAGCTGGGGCGTGCTGTACTACGCCTTCCCGGTGATGCTGACGGCCGTTACCAGCGACACCGGCTGGTCGAACGGAACCGCGCTCGGTGCCTTCTCGGTCGGCCTGCTGGCCTCCGCCGTTGCCGCCCCGCTGACCGGCCGGCTGATCGACCGGCACGGACCGCGGCCGGTGATGACCATCGGATCGGTGCTCGGCGCCGGATCGCTGGTGGCGGTAGCCGGCACCCAGCAACTCGGCCTGTTCTTCGCCGCCTGGGTGCTGGTCGGGTTGGCCCAGTCCGCGGTGCTCTACCCGCCGGCGTTCGCGGCGCTGACCCGTTGGTGCGGACCCGATCGGGTCCGAGCGATCACCACCGTCACGCTGGTCGGTGGGCTGGCCAGCACCGTATTCGCACCACTCACCGCCGGCCTGCTGCACGCCATGAGCTGGCGTCAGACCTGCCTGGTGCTGGCGATCGTGCTGGGCGCGGTGACCATCCCGCTGCACGCCTTCATGCTCACCCCGGGTTGGCATCGCGGCTCGCACCGGCACTCCCCGGCGGACCCGACCCGGCCACCCAGATCGATTGCCCGGACCGCACGGTCCCGCCCGTTCGTGCTGTTCGTGCTTGCCCTCACCCTGGCCGGTTTCGGCATGTTCGGTGCCACCCTCAACCTGATCCCGCTGCTGGCCGACCGCGGTATCGGGACCTCGACGGCCGCGGTGATCTTCGGCCTGATCGGCGTCGGCCAGCTGCTCGGGCGGTTCTTCTACCCGGCGCTGGCCCGCAACACCCGCCCGCAGACCCGTACCGCAGCGGTCCTGGCCGCCGGGGCGGCGGCGGTCGCGGTGCTCGGGCTGCTCGGCGGCTCGGTCGGTGCCTTCGTGGTGGTCGCCATCTGCGCCGGGGCGGCCAGGGGCACCTTCACCCTGCTGCAGGCGACCGGCGTCAGCGACCGCTGGGGCACGGCGAACTTCGCCAGTCTCAACGGCATCGCCGGCGCCGCGCCGGCGGCGGCCATCGTCGGCGCCCCGGCCGGCGCCGCCTTCCTGGCCGACCGGCTCGGCAGCTACACCGCCGGTTACCTGCTGCTGGCCGGGCTGACGCTGGCCGGCGCACTCATCGCGCTCGGCACCGGCGTCGCACCCGACGAGCGCCGCGGCTGACGGCGCTGGCAGGCTCTGCAGGCATGCCGACCGCCGACACCGCACCCGGTGCGCCAGGAGTGAGCGCCGCGACGCTGGTCCGGGTGGAGCGCGAATCGGGCGCCGTGGCCACCAGGGCGATCTCGGTGATGGACGACCGGCTGCCCTGGTTCCGCACCCTGCCGCCCGACCAGCGGTCGTGGGTCACCCTGGTCGCGCAGGCCGGCATCTCCGGTTACGTCGGCTGGGCCACCGGCGCCTCGAGCAGCGCCCGGCTCACCGAGCAGGTGTTCGGCACCGCCCCCCGCGATCTGATGCGGTCGGTCTCGTTCCGGCGCACCGTCGAGCTGGTCCGGGTGGCGATTTCCGTTGCGGACGAACAACTCCCGATGCTGGGCAGCACCGACGCCGAGCGCGCCGCGCTGGCCGACTCACTGCTGCGGTACAGCCGGGAGATCGCCTTCGCCGCGGCCGGTGTCTACGCGGCGGCCGCCGAGAACCGGGGCGCCTGGGACGCCAGGGTGGAGGCGGCGATCGTCGACGGGGTGGTCCGCGGACAGCACACCGGCGAGCTGGCCTCGCAGGCGGCAACGCTGAACTGGGACGCCACCGGCCCGACCGCGGTGATCGTCGGGGCCGCACCGCCGGGCGACCCGCTGAGCGCCGTCGCCGCGGTCGCCGAATGGTCCCGCCGCCGACGCCGGGCCGCGATGGCCGGCGTACAGGGCGCCCGGCTGGTGGTGCTGCTGGCCGGCGAAGACCCGGAGCCGTCGATCGCCGAGTTGTTCGGCGACGGCCCGGTGGTCCGTGGACCGGCCGAACCGGGGCTGCGCGGCGCGGTGAATTCGGCCGCCGAGGCGCTGGCCGGGCTCGACGTGGCGACCGCGTGGCCGGCAGCGCCGCGACCGGTGGACACGGCCGAGCTGCTGGTCGAACGGGTGGTGAACGGCGACCGGCGGGCGGCGGATCGCCTGCGGCGGCTGGTGTTCGCGCCATTGGACGTCGCCGGCTCGCCGCTGTTGCAGACGCTGGACGCCTATCTGGATCACTCCGGCGCGCTGGAGCCGGCCGCTCGGGCGTTGTTCGTGCACCCGAACACGGTGCGGTACCGGCTGCACCGGGTCGCCGAGCTGACCGGCCGCGACCCCTGGTCCGCCCGCGACCAACTGGCCCTGCGAATCGCCCTGATGCTCGGCCGGCTCGGCTGACCCGCTGAGCCGGCTGACCCCCAGCCCGCCGATCAGCCGCCACCAGCCGCCACCCGTTTGGTCGAACCCTGGTGATTCTTTGGAGAGTCTCTACAAGCGACCCGCGGCGAGTTGGTTGCCGTCGTTACCAGCACGAGACCTTGGTCGCTGGTTGACTGATCCTCGTGCTGGCGATCGTCGCTCCCGGACAGGGAGCCCAAAAACCCGGAATGCTCACCCCGTGGCTGGAGCTACCCGGCGTGGCGGAATCGCTCGCCCGGTTCTCCGCCGCCGCCGAGCTGGATCTGCACCGGCTGGGCACCGAGGCGGATGCCGAGGAGATCAAGGACACCGCGATCACCCAGCCGCTGGTGGTCGCCGCCGCACTGCTGGCCGCCGAGCTGCTGCCGATTCCGGCCAACGGCGTCACCGCCGGGCATTCGATCGGTGAGCTCGCGGCCGCCGCCGTCGCCGGCGTCATCGACGCCGAGCAGGCGGTCGGGCTGTCGGCCCTGCGGGGCCGGGCGATGCGGGAGGCCTGCGCGCTGGTGCCGACCTCGATGGCCGCCTGCATGAACCCGGACATCGAGCTCATCCTGGCCGCGCTGGCCGAGCGGAACCTGGTGGGCGCCAACGTGAACGGCGCCGGACAGGTGGTCGCGGCCGGCGCCACCGCCGACATCGCGGCCCTGGCCGGGCATCCGCCGGAGAAGATCCGCGTCATCCCGCTGCAGGTGGCCGGCGCGTTCCACACCGACTACATGGGGCCGGCCCGGACCGCGCTCGCCCCGGCCATCGCCGCCGCCTCGCCGGCCGATCCGACCTGGCAGCTGCTCACCAACCGGGACGGCAGCGTCATCGGTTCGGGTCGTGACTACCTGGACCTGGTGCTGGGTCAGATCACTTCACCGGTGCGCTGGGACCGGTGCATGGCGTCGCTGACGGAGCTCGGCGTCACCGGAGTCCTTGAGCTGCCGCCGGCCGGCACCCTGGTCGGCCTGATCAAGCGCGACCGCAAAGACATCGCCACCCTGGCGCTGAAGTCCCCCGCAGACCTGGACGCCGCCCGGGCGTTCATCGCCGACCACGCCGGAGCCGCCGCATGAGCGCATCGATCACCCTGCCGGAGCATCCGGCCGCCACCCGCATCGCCGGCCTTGGTCACTTCCGACCGGAGCGGGTCGTCACCAACGACGAGCTGGCGAAGACCATCGACACCAACGACGAGTGGATCCGCACCCGGGTCGGCATCGCCGAACGGCACTTCGCGGCCGAATCGGACACCGTCGCCTCGATGGGTGCCGCGGCCGGGCGGCTGGCGATCGCCGACGCCGGCCTCACCTCCGCCGACATCGACCTGGTGATCGTCGCCACCTGCACGCTGCCCACCCCGATCCCACACGCCGCCACCAAGGTCGCCTCGCTGCTGGACATCCAGGCTCCGGGCGCCTTCGACATCAACGCCGCCTGCGCCGGCTTCTGCTACGGGCTGTCGACCGCATCGGCGCTGATCAGGGCCGGCGAGGCGCGCAACGTGCTGCTGGTCGGCTCGGAGAAGCTCACCGACTGGATCGACCCGGCCGACCGGGCGAACGCGATCATCTTCGCCGACGGCGCCGCCGCCGTGGTGGTGACCGGCGCCGAGACGGCCGAGATCGGGCCGGTGGCGTGGGGCTGCGCGATCGATCACACCGAGACCATCTACATCAAGGATCGCGAGTCGTTCATCTACCAGGAGGGCCAGACGGTCTTCCGGTGGGCGACCAGCGCGATCGCACCGGTGGCCATCGAGGCCGCCCGCCGTGCCGGGGTCGAGCTCTCCGACATCGACGTCTTCGCCTCGCACCAGGCCAACCTGCGGATCGTCGAGTCGATCGCCAAGAAGCTGATCGCCGCCGGCGCCAGCCCGGACATCACCATCGCCAAGGACATCGTGACCACCGGCAACACGTCCTCGGCCTCGATCCCGATCGCGCTGGACCGGATGCGGCAGGCCGGCGAGGTGCGCTCCGGCGACCTGGTGCTGGCCGTCGGATTCGGTGCCGGACTCACCTTCGGCTCGCAGGTGTTCCGCTGCCCGTAGCGGGGCATCATGACGCAGACGGCGCGGTCGGGCAGAATCGCGCCGAAGCCGCCGCACCGGAAGACCGGCGCGGCACCACCACCGAGAGGAACAACAGTGAGCAACGAGGACATCCTGGCCGGACTCGGCGAGATCGTCGAAGAGGTCGCCGGAGTGCCCGCGGCCGACGTGACCGCCGACAAGTCGTTCACCGACGACCTGGACATCGACTCGCTGTCGATGGTCGAGATCGCCGTTCAGGCCGAGGACAAGTTCGGCGTGAAGATCCCGGACGACGAGCTGGCCAACCTGAAGACGGTGCAGGACGCCGTCAGCTACATCGAACGCAACAAGGCCTGACCCGCCTCGCGGGACCGGCGTCCTGACCGGCCGTTCGCCGTTCGTCAGCGGAACTGACATCCAGGACGCCGGTCCGCGCAGCGGGCCGCCCACCGGGCTGCCCGGAAGCGCGTCACCAACAAGGAGCACATCGCACATGACAGACCACGACGTCGTCGTCACCGGTATCGGCGCCACCACTCCCCTCGGCGGGACCGCGCCGGAGACCTGGCAGGCCCTGCTGGACGGGGTCAACGGGGTGACGGCGAACACCGAGCCGTGGGTGGAGAAGTTCGACCTGCCGGTGCGGATCAAGGCTGCGCTCAAGGTCGAGCCGACCGAGGTGATCCCCCGGGTGGAGGCCCGCCGGCTGGACCGCTGTCAGCAGGTGGCACTGGTCGCCGCCCGCGAGGCCTGGGCCGACGCCGGCTCCCCAGAGATCGATCCCGAGCGGTTGGGCGTCGTGGTCGGCACCGGCATCGGCGGCGCGCTCACCCTGCTCGGCCAGGACGATCTGCTGGAGACCGAGGGGCTGCGCAAGGTCGCGGTGCTCACCATCCCGATGCTGATGCCGAACGGCCCGGCCGCCGCTGTCGGGCTGTGGGCGAAGGCCCGCGGCGGGGTGCACGCCCCCGTCTCCGCCTGCGCCTCCGGCGCCGAGGGCATCGCCTGGGCCTGGCGGATGATCCGCGACGGCGACATCGACGTGGCGATCGCCGGTGGCGCGGAGGCCTGCATCACCTCACTGCCGGTCGCCGGGTTCTCCCAGATGCGCGCCATGTCCACCCGCAACGACGACCCGGCGACGGCCTCGCGGCCGTTCGACGTCGACCGCGACGGGTTCATCCTCGGCGAGGGCGCCGGGATGATGATCCTGGAGCGCCGAGATCATGCCGTTGCACGGGGCGCCCAGATCTACGGCACGCTGGCCGGCGTCGGGATGAGCAACGACGCGTACCACATCACCGCCCCGGAGCCGAACGGCGAGGGCCAGACCAGAGCGGTCGAGAAGGCGATCCGCAGCGCGGGTCTGACGGCCGCCGACGTCGGCCATGTCAACGCCCATGCCACCTCCACCCCGGTCGGCGACGTCGGCGAGGCCAACATGATCAAGCGGGCCATCGGCGACCACACGGTGGTCACCGCCAACAAGTCGATGACCGGTCACCTGCTGGGTGCCTCCGGCGCCGTCGAGGGCATCGCCACCCTGCTCGCGGTCAAGCACGGCATCATTCCCGGGACCAAGAACGTGTTCAATCTCGACCCGGCCATCGAGGTCGACGTCGCTACCGAGAACCGCGAGGTCAACCTGACCGCCGCGCTCAACGACTCGTTCGGCTTCGGCGGCCACAACGTCGCCCTGCTGTTCACCAAGGACTGATGACCCAGTGACGGCCACCCCCGAAACTCCCACCGCCGCACCGGATCCGGCCGCCGTGGCCGCAGCAGCTTCGTCCGCGGCGGCCACCTCGGTCGCCGAAGGACCCCGCAAGCTCGATCCGCGGGAGCCGGAGGTGCGGCTGGTCGAACTGCTGGACCCGGGCACACTGGTCGGGCTGCACCCGACGGACACCTCGGGCGTCTGGGCGGTCCGCGGCCGGATCGACGGCGCGAAGGTGATCGCCTACTGCACCGACGCCACCCGGCAGGGCGGCGCGATGGGGTTCGATGGCTGCCGGCACATCGTCGATGCCATCGACACCGCCATCCGCGAGCGGATCCCGGTGATCGGGCTGTGGCACTGCGGTGGGGCGCGGTTGCAGGAGGGCGCCGCCTCGCTCGACGGCGTCGGCAACATGTTCGCCGCGATGGTCAGGGCCTCGGGCCGGGTGCCGCAGATCTCGGTGGTGCTCGGCGCCGCCGCCGGCGGCGCCGCCTACGGGCCGGCCCTCACCGACATCGTGATCATGTCGCCGGAGGGGCGGATCTTCGTCACCGGACCGGATGTGGTCAAGTCGGTGACCGGCGAACAGGTCGACATGGAGGCCCTCGGCGGGCCGTCGGCGCACGGCCGCAAGTCCGGCGTGGTGCACATCGTCGCCGACTCCGAGGAAGACGCCTTCGTCCGGGCCCGCAAGGTCACCTCGCTGTTCTCCCGGCCCGGCATTTCCGGGGTGGCCGGCATCGAGGACGATCCGGAGCTGGCAAACGTGTTGCCGGAGCAGCGGAATCGCGCCTACAACGTCCGGCCGCTGATCAACCGCATCCTGGACGAGCCGATGGAGGAACTGCAGGCGAAGTGGGCGCCGAACATCGTCGTCGGGTTGGGCCGGCTGGCCGGCCGGAGCGTCGGCGTGGTGGCCAACAACCCGCTGCGGCTCGGCGGCTGCCTCGACTCGGTCTCCGCGGAGAAGGCATCCCGTTTCGTCCGGATGTGCGACGCCTTCGGCATACCGCTGCTGGTGATCGTCGACGTGCCCGGCTACCTGCCGGGAGTCGGCCAGGAGTGGGACGGTGTGCTGCGCCGCGGCGCCAAGCTGCTGCACGCGTTCGCCGAGGCGGTGGTCCCCCGGGTCACCCTGGTGACCCGCAAGGCGTTCGGCGGCGCCTACATCGCGATGAACTCGAAAGCGTTGGGCGCCACCGCGGTCTTCGCCTGGCCGGATGCCGAGATCGCCGTGATGGGCGCGAAGGCGGCCGTCGGCATCCTGCACCGCCGCAAGATCGCCGCGGTGCCGGAAGAGGAACGGGAAGCCTTCATCGCCCAGCTCGCGCAGGAGCAGGAGAAGATCGCCGGCGGTGTCGCCAGGGCCGTCGAGATCGGGGTGGTCGACGAGGTCATCACTCCGGCCGAGACCCGCCGCCGGGTGGCCGAGGCGCTCGCCTCCGCGCCCGCCGGCCGCGGCGCCCACGGCAACATCCCGCTGTAGGTCTGACTCCTTCGGGGTACCACCGTCGACTTCTGGACATCTCCAGTGGGTGACTGCGTCGAGATCGGTACCCCGAAGACGAGGAAGGTCAGCCTGCGGCGCGAGCCTTGGCGGCCAGTGCCCGGTGCTCCGGCGAATCGATGACGCTCATCGGCGGTTGGGCTACCCGGGCCGAGGCGATCCGCAGCGCCAGCACCGCGGTCGCGGCATCCGTCAGCCGCGTTCGATCGAGGCTGCCGTCCTTGACCGCGGTGACGATCCCGACTGCCGCGGCCTGCGGGTCGAGCGGCATCAACAGCAGGTCCTGACCGGCCTTCAGCGCCCGCCACCCGGCCTCACTGGACGGGTAGGTCTGCGTCACCGGCGTCATCTGCATCGAGTCGGAGACCGTCAGTCCGCGATACTCGAGCCCGGCGCAGTCGCCGTATCCCTTGCCGCGCAAGATGTCCGTCACCGCGTGCGAGGACAAACTGGTGGGCAGGGTGTCGGAACCGATCGCCGGGAACAGCACGTGACCGGTCATCACCAGCGCGACACCAGCCTTCACCCCGGCGGCCATCGGTACCCGGTCGGTGGCGTTCCAGCCCGCGCAGTCGTCGGTCAGGGTCGGCAGTTCGTTGTGGGTGTCGGCGGCCACCCGGCCGATGCCAGGGAAGTGCTTGATGGTGGCGGCGACGCCGCCCGATTGATATCCGCGAACGGCCGCGGCGACCAACGCGCCGACCCGCTGCGGATCCGAGCCGTAGGAACGGCTGCCGATCCCGGACTCCCCCGAGGTGGGCAGCACGTCGGCGTCCGGCGCGAAGTCGACGTTGACGCCGACCGCCCGCATCTCGGCGGCGGCCGCCTTGGCCGACTGCTCGGTCAGTGCCACCGCGGTGTCGGTGTCGTCGATGGCGCCGAGCTCGCTCGCACTCGGGAAGTCGGTGAACCCGTGCACCAGCCTGGCCACCTCGCCGTACTCCTGGTCGACGCCGATCAGCAGCGGCACCCCGGCGGAGCGATCCCGCTGCGCCTGCAGCTTGGCCACCAACGTCTTCACCCGGGCAGGGGTGCCCGGTCCGGTGCCGTCGACGATGCCCTTGGTGCCCATCAGGATCACTCCGCCGTAGTGCTGCGCGGCGATGCTGCCGTCCGCCTGGGAGGCGATCGGCATGATCACCGACCCGGCGAGCTCAGTGGTACTCATCCCGGCCACCGTCGCCGCCGCGGCGGCGTGGTCTGCCGCGGTCACCTTCAGTGCCGCGACGGTCGGCTTCGGCGCCGCGGTGCTGCTGCCCTTGGTCGTCACCCTGGCCGGATCGCTGGTCGACGGTTTCGCGGCGGTCGTGCGGCGCGGGGTGGTCGCGGTCGGCCGCGCCGTGGTCACCGAGGTGGCCGCCGCGGACGTATCGGCAGCCGCCGCGGATGACGGCGCCACGGACCCGGCCACCGACGACCCGACCGCGGTGGAACGGTCCGACGACTCCCCCGAGGCGGTGCAGCCGCCGATCGTCAGGGCGACGAGCACGGCGGTCACCGCCGCCAGACGGCGGCCGGCTGACGCAGTTCGTACGGGCACAGATCTCCTTGGGTCAATTCCGTCACGGGGCGAGCTCCGTTCGGGGGGCGGGCGCTCGCCGGTCCGGTTCGGGTCCGGTGACGATTGGTTCGTCAGGCCTCGCACGGCGAGTGCCGGGCCAGGTTCTCGTTCGATCGGCCGATCAGCAGCGTGTCGTCGACCGTGGTCAGCGGCAGGGTCACGGTCCAATCGATACAGGTCGACTCCTGGTCAGGGGCGAACTCGGGTGCCTGCCGCGACCGGAAGGTGAGCTGCGCCTGCCGTGGCTCGGTCTCGATCGCCGTGATCGACATACCGGTGTCCGTAGTGGTGCTGTACTCGTTGCGCCACCGATCGCTCGAGATCGCCTTCGCCTGGTCCTTTGTCACGGTACCGGCCCAGAGCTGGTAGTCGCCGGCGTTGATCGCGTCGAAGTGACGTTGCAGCAGATCACGGATCTCGGAGGCCTGCGGATCCTTGCCGGCGGCCGCGGAGAGCCGGACCTCGGTGTCGTCGGTCAGGTCCCGGCCGGGGGCGGTGGTGAGTTCCGGCCCGACCGAGGCCGTCGGCGGTGCGGGCTCGGCGACCGAGCTGTCGGGCTCCGGCTCGTTGCCGACCGTGCTCCCGGCATCTTCGGTGCCCTGGTCGGGAACGGTGCCGCCGTCGGCTGCGGCGGTGTCTCCGGTGGATGCGGTGTCGTCACCGGCGGTGTCACCGGCTGTCGTTACGACTGCCGGACTGCTGTTCGGCTCGTCGGTCGGCGGGGTGGCAGCGGCGGCCTCGACTGCCGCCCGGTGCTGCCCCAGGAAATACGCGCCGACGCCGCCGGCCAGCAAACAAATCAACAGAGTGGCGAGCAGGGTGGCGGTCAGCCGCCGCTGGGTCATGCCCGTTCACCCGCCTTGTCGTCTTCTCGACCGTTCACCGATCGCTGCGCCGACGGCCATTGTGCCCGTCGTAGCTCGGCATGCTCGCGTTCAGGACGCGGCAGCCCGCGCGATCGTTGCTCGGCTGTGACGAATCCCGCGATCCGACGGGCGTCAGACGACCTGATGCAGCCAGGTGACGGGCGCGCCGTCACCGGCCCTGCGGTACGGCTCGAGTTCGGCGTCGATGTCGGCCCCGAGCAGCTGGTTCAGCTCGTGGGTGAGCTTCTCCGCACCGAAGCCGTGGGCCAGCAATGCCCTGATCCGGTCCTCACCGACCACGATGTCGCCGTTCGCGGCGGTGTTGGCCCGCCAGATCGCCCGGCCGGGCAGGTGGCAGATGCGCTCACCGTCGGCGCCGGGGCTGGGCTCTTCGGTGATCTCGAAGCGCAGCATCGGCCAGGCCCTGAGCGCCGCGGCGATGCGACTGCCGGTGCCCACCTCGCCGGACCAGGACACCTCGGCACGCAGCAGTCCCGGCGAGGCCGGTTGGTCGGTCCAGGTCAGGGTGACGCGGCTACCCAGGACAGACGAAATCGCCCACTCGGCATGCGGGCAGATCGCTGCCGGCGCCGAGTGGATGTACACCACACCCCGTGCCAGTGACTGACCAGCCATCACGCACCTCCGCTGTCTTTCGGCTCCGTCGTCTTCCCCAACGTGGAACCGAGCGCGGTGCTCGAGTGTGTCTCCGTCTGCAGTTGTGACGTGCTCGGCAGACCGACCGCGGCCGGAAACCGCAGCGACGCCTGAGCACATTGTGCACCCTGTGACGGGTGAGCGCCAGCGCAGCACGGCCCGCGTGTGGCGCCAGGCATCCCCGCCATCCCGGACCCAGGGCACAAAACGTCCCGGCCGTTCGGGACACCAGGCCCCTGACAACGGGACATTTCCCGCCATAGGTTGCCGCCCATGGTTTCCTGCCGGCGCCCGTGGCGGACGGTGTCCGCCGCCCTGGCCACCGTCCTCGGCCTGCTGTTGCTGCTCACCGCCGGCCTGCTCCCCGGGCTGCCGCCGACGGCCTCCGCAGCGGCCGCACCGGGCTGCGGGTGCGACAAGACCGGACCGTTCGTCGATCCCGCCTCGACGAAGCCGGCGGTCAAGCCGCCGGCACCGTTCAAGGCCGACGGCACCTCGCCGTCGGGGGCTTACACCGTGCAGTACGGCCAGGACGCCACCAACGCCACCCTGGTCATCACCCGCAGCAAGGACCAGCAGCGGGTCGCGACCCTGCACCTGGCGCTGTCGGAGAAGCCGCAATGGGGATTCAGCCCGGGCGACGATGAGTTCCTGGCGTTCGGCAGCGACTTCGCCCAGCTGTGGGACCTGACGTCGGTCGATCACCAGGTGTGGTCGCAGACCGGCGCGCCCGCGGCCTACGGCTTCAGCCCCCAAGGTGGCTACCTGCTGGAGATCCCGGCCGGCGCCACGCCGTCGGTCTTCGTCATCGACGCACACACCGGGGCGACCCGGTTGACCACCGAAGCGGTCGACAGCGAGGGCTTCAGCCCCGACGACACCCACTTACTCGCCTGGTCGGCAACCTCCGCGAAACTCTATGAGCTGCCGACCGGGCGGGTCGTGTGGTCGGACCCCGGACCGGCGCCCGACGCCTTCGGCTTCGCGCCCGGCGGCGGCTACCTGGAGATCAAGACCAGCACGAGTGCCACCCAGCTGACGACGACCGTCATCCGGACCAGCGACGGCGGTACCGCGTGGGCGTCCGGCACGATCACGCTAACCGAGCCCCCGATCGGTTCGAACGACAAGATCGGCGCCGAGGGCTCCGGGTTCGGCCCGGACGGCCGCAGCTTCGTCGAGGCCCATCGGCTGCCGAACGGAACGACGATCGGCTGGGCGCTGATCAATCTGAGCAGCGGAGCGACCAGAAGCCAGAACATCACCGCCGGGTCGGCCTTCTGGCAGTTCAGCCCCTGTGGCGACGCGATCGGCCTGGTGGACACCGTCGGCGTGGCGATGTACGCCACCGGCGACGGACATCAGCTCGGCAGCACCTTCCCCACCGGCGGCGCCGGCGTGTCCATGACGTCGACGGACAACTCGCTGGTCGCGACCGTCGGCGGCACCGATCACGTGATCGCCGCCAACACCGCCGGCGGGTCGTGCACGCCGCCGTCCGGGCTGACCATCGCCGATGCCGTTCTCCCGGACGGTGTTTCGACAACCGCGACCGTGACGCTGGCGAAGGCCGCGACGGCCGACACCGAGGTCTCGCTGACGGCGGATAGCGAACTGATCGACCTCCCGGCTTCGGTCACCGTCACCAAGGGCGCAACCACGGCGACCTTCACGATCACCGGGCAGGGTGCCGTGAGCAGCACCGAGGTGGTGCTCACGGCGACTTCGGCCGGAGTGTCCAAGGCGGCCACCGTCACCGTCCGGCCGCCACTGGTCACCGGGCTGACCCTCGAGCCCAGCACGGTCGCCGGCGGCGAGCCGGTGACGGCCACCGTCACCGTGGACGGCACCGCACCGAACGGGGGCACCTCCGTCGACCTGGCCAGCTCCGGTTCCGCGGCGTCGGTACCGGGCGTGCTGGTGATCGATCCGGGCAAGAGGTCGGGCACCGTCGTCGTCAGCACCACGACCGTCGTCGCGGCCACCGCCGTGAAACTCACGGCCAAGACCGGAAGCTCCTCGGCCACAGCGACTCTCACCGTGCAGCCGGTGCAGGTGACCGCGTTGTCCGTTCCCGACGACCCGCTGCCGATCAGCAGTGACGTGCCGTTCCCGGTCACCGTCCGGCTCAACGGTCACGCACCGGCCGGTGGGCACGTCGTCACGTTGCGCAGCGCCGACCCCGAACTCGCATCGATACCGGCGTCGGTGCTGGTGCCGGCCGGGCGCACCGGCGTCACGGTGACCGTCACCCCGCACCCGATCGCGCTGCCGGAAGACTGGAACCCCACCAACAATGGCAAGCGGTCGGTCGTGCTGACGGCCTCCGACACCTCCGGTTCGGCGCAGCTCGCCGTGACCCTGGTTCCCCCGGTGCAGCTGAACTACGCACACTTCGAGGGAGGCGGTTATGCCGACAACTCCACGGCGTCGGCGGGAGAGCCGATCAGCATCATGGTCGCGCTGGCCCGGCCGTGGAACATCGCTGTCGAGGGCGACACCAAGGTGATCTCGCTGTCCACCGACCGGCCCGATCTGGTGTCGTTGCCGCTGGTGGACGGCCGGCCCGGCTACGCCGTCACCGAAGACGGCGACGGCGACATCTCCGGCGCCACCTGGGAGCGGGATCTGTCGATCTCGGTGCGTCCGGTCAGCGAGCCGACCATCGCGGTCATCACCGTGTCGATCGGCGAGACGAGCGTCGATCTCACCCTGGACATCGAACCGCCGGCGCCCGGGACGATCTTCACCATCGCCGGGACCGGTCTGGGCGTCGGTGAACAGGGCTCGACACCATCGACGATTCAGCCGGGCGTCGCCAGCTCCGACCCGCTGCAGACCGACCTGTGCGGCTGCATCGCCGAGGCACCGGCGCCGGTCAAGGATGTCGCTGTTGCCGCCGACGGAACCGCTTACGTCTCGTACTCGACGGTCGCGCCCAACACCACCTACCACCCGACGCCGATCCCGCCCGGCATCGCCAAGGTCGATGCGTCCGGGCTGGTCAGGTTTGCCGATCTCTCCGGCGAGTTGGACACCGGAGCGGACGCCGACGGCCATCCGTCCAGCGGCCAACTCGACCTCGATACGGCCGGGAACCTGTATGTCGCGACCGGCCACTCGATCATCAAGGTCGCCCCCGACGGAACCAAGGCGACGGTGCCAGGGACCGAGGGCCTCGGACAGCTGGCCGACGTCACCGTCGACCTCGCGGGCAATCTGTACGTCGCCGACTGGTCCGCGCGCCGGGTGTGGCGGATCAGCCCCGCCGGCGCCGTCACGGCCTATGCCGGGAGCGGCGTCGATGGCTCCAGCGGCGACGGTGGCCCGGCGACGCAGGCCCGGCTCGGGCCGGTGTACCTGGACATCAGCCCGCTCGGTGTGCTCTACCTCGGCGACATCGAGCACCACGAACTGCGCGCCGTCGATCCCGACGGAACCATCTCGAGCATTGCCGGGACCGGGACCGCCGGTCTGGGTCAGGACGGCAGACCGGCGGCTGACGAACCGGTGGACAGCCCCAATCCCACCGCCACCCAGGGCGGCGGGGTGCTGTTCGCCGACGACTACGATGTGCAATTCATCGATCCCGCCGGCTATCTGCACCACATCGCCGGTGAGGGGTCGCGGGGCGAATGCTGCGGGCAGCTCAGCACCGTCGGCGGAGTCACGGCCGACGGCGGTGGCAACGTCTACATCGCCGACGCCGAGAACAATCGGGTGCGCGAGGTCGGGCACGCCTACCAGCTGTTCGACGTCCCGCCGATCACCGTGACCGGGGCGGCTCCGTTCGGCGAGGTCGCACTCGGCGCGCAGAGCGCGGCGCGCACGCTGACGCTGACCGACGACTCGGACCGGCCGATCACCCTGGGCGCGCTGGACGTCGCCGACCAGCCCGTCGACGGGACTCCGATCGGGGACTATCCGCTGTCCGCCGACACCTGCAGCGGCGCGACTCTGCAGCCGGCGCAGACCTGCACGGTCGATGTCCGGTTCCGGCCACTGGGCCCGTTCGGGCGGCCCGGGATCCTGCGGGCGCAGGTCAACGCATCGGGAACGCAGGCCGGCTACCAGTACGCCCTCGACGAACTCGACGGAACCGGACTGAGCCCACTGCAGGCCACGCCCACGACGCTGAACTTCGGCTCGGTCTCCCCCGGGCAGGTCGGTGACGAGCAGGCGGTGACGGTGACCAACGGCTCCGGATCGGCCGTTACCTTGGGCGGGCTCGAGGCCGGCGGTGACCCGGCCTTCGCGGTGACGAAGGACGAGTGCAGCAATACCGTGCTCGCGGCCGCCGGGTCCTGCACCCTCTCGGTGAGCTATCGGCCGGGCGCAACGGGATCCGATTCGGCCACTCTGGCGCTGACCGGGCCGAGCCCGCTGGACGGCGACACCGCTGTGGTGCGCTACCTCGAGGTCGATCTGTCCGGTAGCAGCGGAACGGACACGACTCCGTCGACGACCGAAACCACGCCAACGACCGAGACCACCGAGACCACTCCGATCACCGAGACCACCGAGACCACCGAGACCACCGAGACCACCGAGACCACTCCGACCACTCCGACCACCGAGACGACGGCGACCACCACGACCACCCCGACGGCGACCACCCCAACCACATCCACCCCGAGGAAAACAACGTCGACCAGGGCGACGCAGACCACTGCGCCGACCGCGACAACGACGCCCACTTCAACGAGGGCGCCCACCTCGACCACAGCGCCCACGTCAACAACTGCACCCACCTCAACGGCGGCACCCAGGTCAACCGCGCCACCCGCCGCGACCGCGGCTACCGGGACGGTCCGGCAGGGCGATCCGCAGACGGTCAGCGGCTCCGGGTTCGACCCGGGCGAACCGGTGCAGGCGTGGCTGCACTCGCAACCGATCGATCTCGGGGTCGTGCATGCCGACGCCGCCGGGATCGCATCGGTTCGGTTCACCGTGCCGAACACCCTGGCGACGGTGAACCACACGGTCGAGCTGATCGGGCTGACGTCCGGTGTCACTGCCACCGTCGGCTTCGTGGTGTCGGCCGGACCGCCACCGATCACTACCCAGCCGACAGCACCCGGCACCAACGGCACGTCACGGCCGACGGAGCAGCAGATCGCCTACACCGGTTCGCCCACCTGGCAACTGCTTGCGGTCGGCGGGCTGCTGGTGCTGCTGGGGCTCTGGCTCCGGGCCGCAGCCCGGCGCAGCGCTAACCCGGGTCGGCACACCGGGTCCGGCCCTCGGCATTAGTCAGCGCCCGGCGGGGCCGGCTCAAGGGCAGAGCAGGCGATCGCCGTTCATCATGCCGACGGCGTGAGCAGTTCCCAGTGACCCTCGGACAGCACCTCGACGGTGCCGTCGACCACCGAAATGGCCGTTTGGTCGTCGATCGCATACGCCGGTCCCGGGATCCTCGTCGCCCAGCTGCGCGCGCGGTCGAGCGTGTTGCTGGACCAGCCCGGGTAATCCAGATGCGGAAAGATCGAGAAGTCGACGACGCCCAGAACCTCGTCACCGCCGTCGGGGTGCCAGTCGACGAACTCGCGGCCGATCCGAGGCGTCATCACCATGCTGCCGGCACTCACTCCGACCCAGACGGTGTCCCGCAGCGACGGAAGCAGATCGGCCAGCCCCGATTGCCGCATCCAATGGCAGAGGTAGATCGCCTCGCCGCCGTCGACCAACAGGACGTCTGCCTCGCGGACCCACGGAACCCAGCGGTCCTCGGCGATGCTCGGCAGTGCGGTGAGCTCGAGGACGCCGATCGATTTCCAGCCCAGGCCGCACAGTCCGGGGTCGTCCCCCCACTCGCCGGCGATCGACCGCCACACCGATGCGGGCGAGCAGGCCGGCTGGCCCCACTGCGCCGTCGGGATGAACAGCGCGCTCGACTCGCTGATCGGCTTCCCCAACAGATCGACCAACGCTGTGCGGATGCTGGTGTTGGTGACTCCGCCGGAGGTGAGTAGCAGTTTCATGATGAGCCTTCTTGTGACCGACGGTCGCCGGGGAGAACTGGTTGCAAAGTGCGAGTAGTTGGCGAGACGCTAGCACAACCGGTTGCGAAGTACTATCAGCCTGATGGCTGACTTCCAAGACGTGGTGCACCGGTCGGGTTGCCCGATCAACCTGGCCGTCGAGGTGCTGGGCGACCGGTGGTCGCTGGTGGTCCTGCGCGACGTGATGTTCGGCGATCGGCACTACTTCCGCGAGCTGCTGACGAGGTCGCAGGAGGGGATCGCGTCCAACATCCTCGCCGACCGGCTGCGGCGGCTGGTCGCCAACGGGCTGTTGTGGCGGTCCGCCGACGAGACCCACCGGCAGAAGATCCGCTACAGCCTCACCGAAGCGGGCGTGCAGCTGGTGCCGGTGATGGCGGCACTCGGCTCCTGGGGGCGGCGACACATGCCGGCCGGCCACGAGCTCTCCGTCCGCGCCGAGCTGCTCGAGCGGGGCGGGCCCGAGCTGTGGGACAGGTTCATGGACGAGCTGCGCGAGCAGCATCTCGGCATTCCGCGCCCGGCGGGGACGCCGTCGGTTTTCGCCGAGCTGCAGGCGGCATACGAAGCCGCGGTCGAGCAGGCAGGCTAGCGCCAACGATCGCGCAGCCGCGATGACGGGTGCCCCAGAAACGCAAGAAACCCCCTGGGAGACGCAAGAAACCCCCTGGCGAGAGGGGGTTTCCTGGGCATTTCACCTGGTCCTGGCTCCCCCGGCTGGACTCGAACCAG
Organism: Nakamurella lactea DSM 19367; assembly: GCF_000426645.1. Taxonomy (GTDB): domain Bacteria; phylum Actinomycetota; class Actinomycetes; order Mycobacteriales; family Nakamurellaceae; genus Nakamurella; species Nakamurella lactea. The sequence continues at coordinate 135,141 of NZ_AUFT01000001.1, forward strand.
CAACCGTCCGATTAACAGTCAGAAGGTTGGGCCGTCCAGATGTATCATTCATAGGCTCCCATCAGGCAAAATGTCTACAGGGCGCTACGGGGTCCCGTGGTAACCTATGGGTCCCTGAATGGGTCCCCGGCCTCACCAGCAACCAAGGCGGTAACAGTCATGGCGGTGTACGAAGACGCGAACGGTGTGTGGTGGGCGAAGATCGACGCGGGCTACACCAAGAGTGGCGGCCGGCGCAGGATCAAACGCAGCGTCAAGCCCAAAGGCGAGAAGGGCAAGAAGGCCGCCGAGGTCGAGGAACGCAAGCTGCTGCGCGCGAAGAACGAGGGCACGCTCACGATCAAATCCACGAAGGTCAAGGCATGGGCCGACGAGTGGCTGGAGCGGCAGGCATCACGCGTCCGGCCCAAGACGTGGCTCGGCTATCGGACCACCGTCAGCTACATCATCCCGACGATCGGTCACAAGGATCTGGATAAGCTCACTCCGGCCGATGTGCGGGCCGTTGCTGCCAAGGTCAAGGCCGATGGAGGGAACTCGACCACGGCGCGCGGCCACCAGACTGTCACCGTCAAGATGCTGCGCGATGCACTGGCCGAGGGTCACAAGGTTCCGGCCCCTGTCTTTGTGGTGGAGCTGCCGAAGATAGCGACGAACGATCGAGATGCGATCCCCGGTGACGATGGCCGCGCGCTACTCGCCACCGCAGCCCAACTCCCCGACGGATCCCGCTGGGTCGCCGCGCTGCTACAGGGCATGCGTCAGGGTGAGTGTCTGGGGCTGACGTGGCAGTGTGTCGACCTCGCACGCAACACACTCGACGTGTCTTGGCAGCTACAGGCGCTCCCCTACGCCCACGGCTGCGACCCGAAGTGTGGCCGCAAGTTCGGCGGCGATTGCCCGCAACGGTTCCTCCAGGTGCCCGATGGATACGAGTACAGGATCCTGTACGGCGCGGTCTGCCTCGTGCGCCCCAAGTCCAAGAGCGGCAAGCGCATCATCCCGCTCGTGCCCTGGATGGCCGCCGCGCTCCGAGGATGGAAGCGTGAAGCGCCGGCCTCGCCGCACGATCTCGTGTGGCCCGACGCGACAGGCGAACCGCGTGACCCCGACGACGACCGAGCCGTATGGAAGGCCCTACAGGACGCCGCGAAGGTAGCGTTACCCGAAGGCCGCCACTGGCACCTGCACGAAGCGCGGCACACCACCGCGACGCTGCTCCTGGAGGCCGACGTGGATCCCCAGACCGTCATCGCCATCATGGGACACGCGTCGATCGTCACGTCCCGCGGATACCAACACGTGCCGCAGGCATTGGCCCGGCAGGCGTTGGAGCGGGTAGCCGAGCGGTTGGGATTGCCCTCGGGTGAAACCGCCACATGACGTCGCGATCAGCTACGACACGATCCCGATGATGATGGCAATGGCGATGGCCGTGAAGACCACGATGTAGGCCCAGTCGCTCGGGAGTAGCGGGTTCTTCCCGGCCGCCTTGCGCTCCTTGCGACGCCGCGCCTTGTCGTCGGTGATCGCCTTCGTGGCGGCAGCTGTTCCGAGGTTCGCGCCATTGACCGTGCCGCCCTTGGCGATCGTGTTGATCCCGGCCGCGAACTTGCGTGCATCGTTCGACAGCTTCGGGTCAACGCGCATCGCCATCGAGTACTCGGGAGCGTCGACCAGGATGTACAGCTCGCGGTTGTCCTTCTTCTTCTGCCACGCCAGCGCGAAGACTCCGGTCAGCAGGATCCGGGACGCGGTGATCCGCTTGTCCAGGTTCCCGGCACTGTCCACCGTGGCAACGGCGCCTTCCAGCGACCCGCCCTGGCCGGCACATCGGATCGTCTTCGCATCCGTGTTCAGCGTCATCACGCCATCGAGCGTCTTCAATGGCCATTGCGCCATGGTGATCAGCTTCCTTTCAAGCAACCTGAGTAGCGGACATCCTCCGTGCGAGTCGGGGGATCACCTCGTGAGTCTCGCCATCGACCATGCATCCCAGACAACGCTCCTGACCTAACGCCATCACCTTCTGCAGAGCCGCCCGCCGCCGGAACGGCGTCAGCCTCTCTGACACCTCGACGTGTTGCAGCCCCGCAAGATAGAGAGCCGCCCGGCCCGCCGGCAGATCCGTCACGTAGACGTTGATCCCGTGCTGATCCATCCATCGATCTACAGAATGCATTCCCCTGCGCCCCATCCGACCCGAGCCCGACCCCATTGGTTAACTCCTTACCGGCAGAGGTTACGGGGCGACACGCTCCGTAGGCAATAGCAGTCAGGGTGAACGCGCGCAACACGAACGGGTGTATTCGTGGCAGGGATCACCCCGCCTCTCCCCCGTTTGCGTCATCATCGTCAACCCACAGCACCTCCGAGCGCGCCATCAACGCCTCGGCCTGCTCCACAACCTCAGACATCGTGACCCCAAGGGCAGACGCGTAGGCCCACGCCTTGTCGATGCTCAGCGTCCGAGAGTTCTGGCTCTCCATGTTCGAGGTCGTCGTCCGTGAGATCTCACCTGGCGACGTGCCAAGTCGGGTTGCCAACTCCCGGCCGCTCACGCCTAGTTCCTTCATCAGCACTGTCACAGCCAGGCGCACGTAGCGCTCGTACAACCGGTCGTCGTTCATGATCAGGAGAGTACAGATCTGGCGTACTAGATACCGGAACGGGTGACGGAATCCGCCGATCGGGTGATTAACCGATCTGGTGTTGTTCAGAACCGATCTGGGGTCTACAGTAACCATCATGGTTAACCAGACGGCAGCGCTGCTACAGGTCGTGCAAGCCGAAGTTGCCCGGTCGGGTCGGAGTCAAGCCGACTTGGCCGCCGCTTCTGGAATCAATCGCGTCACGTTAGGCCGCCGGCTCAACGGCTCGATCCCGTTCACCTGGGACCAGCTGTATGCCCTCGGCCGTGCGCTCGGAGTGACCCCACTCAGGTGGTTCGCCGAGATCGAGGCTGCACAGTCGCAGCCGTCCTAAAGGGACCCGATCCTTCACAACTCCATACAGCGCACGGACGTAGATACGGGAGCACCCACGCCATCGGGTGTTGCTACACGCCAAGTGAGGTCGGCCAGGCAGCCGAAGGAACCCACCACTGGTAGGGAACGGAATCCGAGCGCGGCACACGAGGGCCGGTATGTCCCGGATCGCTTGTGATGCAACACCAATCAGCAATGCCCCGCCCAGCCCAGTGCCGCACGGACCTCCGAGCGCGTGGATGGCTGGCCGCCGAGTTCAAGTCGGGCCGGGGCACGTATCCGCACCCAGTGGCTATGCCTGCCACGCATCGGGTGCAAGCGCTGCCAGTAGCGGCGAACGGTCATGCCGACCGAACGGGGCGCGCCATCGACGCCCACAGCGCACCGACACCAATCCCCCACCCCGACCGGAAGGACCGACCATGAAGTCAACCCCGACACCGCTCACCGTGCACGCATCAGCCTGCACCACCCGCACCTATCAATACCAGGCGCCATGGAAGTTGCGAGCGCCGATCATCGCCGTCTGCACCACCCCGAACTGCGGCGCCACTCGCCGGCTCGTTGGTCGTGATGTTCCCAAGCCGATCTCGGAGTTGGCCCAGTGAGCGCGCCGACCAAGTGGGCGGTTCTCAGCGAGAACTCCACCGGCTACCGCAGTACCAGCCTGTATGGACCGTACAGAGATCTCAGCATGGCCATCGCCCAGGCCGAGAGCTACGCGGCGGACTGGGATGGCTCGAACCCCCGCCGATACGCCGTCGTTGAACTGGTCGAGCACTACATCACGGAGAGCACCCGATGACCGCGCCGAAGCTGTTCCTCACACTCCCCGAAGCTGTTGCGGCAACGGGTATGAGTCGGGAGCAGATCAAGAAGTACATCCACACTACGAATCCGAACGATCACCTACCGGCCAAGAAGCTGGACAACGGCCGCTACCTGATCAAGGTCACCGTGTTCAACGAGTGGTTCGAGCGGCAGGCAGACGCATGAGCGCGCGAGATGACGCGCGACCGAATGCCGTCGAGCCACTAAGGCGAACGCCGCACTGCTACCGGCAGGGATCTGTCGCATCGAGCCCGACGACCCTTGTCGGGGCGGGGTCGGGTAGAGGGCTTAGCGACGACGATTCGGAGTGTGCGTTCTGCTTCACGGAGACTGGTCTCCATTCCCGGTCCTGCCCAGTCGGGAAATCCAAGGGGTCGGCATGACCACACTCCCCCGATTCTCCCACGCCGAGATCCGTTCGTTCGCAGACTGGCTGATCGACCAGGGTTGGACGTACACGGGCGACGACGCGGACGGTCACGCACTGTTCAGCTACCCGAATGGTGCGGCCTACAAGTTGCCCGAGACGCCGCGTTACTTCCCCGTCCAGCGAAACCGGGTCGCGGTCCAGAAGTTGATGGGCCACAAGGTCGACGGCAAACGTTCTGCCGCCGCTGCCCGTGATCGTCAAGCGCGTGAGGCATTGCGTGCCAGGGAATACCAGCAACACAGAGACGACGAACTGTCCCGGATCGTTGCACGCATCGACTCACGAGATGAGCGGGCACAGCAGCAGATCCGGGAAGCAGCCGACGAACTTGGTTGCCATGCCAGCGTCCGGGCCATTGATGCCCGACGCCGAGAGCTGATGTCAATCGCTGCCCTGATGGGTACGCGCATCCCTTAGGAGTTCCGTCGTGGACCAGCGCAGCAAGAACCGATGGTGGGAACACTCTCGCCCCGGTCATGAACTGACACCGGAGGGCAGTCCGCTCTCTGGCAATCAATTCTCTGGACGTACGTACGTACTTCGCGGCCACGTCATCCACCGGTGCTCATGTGGCTGGTTCGGATGGATCCACCCCTCACCCAAGGAGTTCCAGTGAACACCGTTGTTTCCGTGGTCCTCATCATCGCGGGACTGAACCTGCTACTCGTGGCCGTCCTGCTGGTCGGCTTCATCCGTCGCCCATTCTCGAAGCGCAACACGATCGGCCATGCGCTGCAACACGTTGACGATCCGGTCGACTTCTACCCGGCCGAGTTCGTTGAGGTCGACTGGGAACAGCTCGTGTTCCACAACGCCGACTTCGATGACGAGTGCGACAACCTGTACGGCAGCGAGTCATGACCACTCTCGCCGACGCCTTCATCATCCTCCCCGACGCACACGGACCAACCAGCCACCACGACCCCAGCAACATGCGCCCCGAGATCGAGGCCAGGTTGCATCGTCGTCGGCGGCTCGTGTTCGACATTCGCCTAGGCCGATCCGTTGTGCGGCCTGCATACCACCAGGAGCGTCCGTCGTGATCTTCGAATACGGATCAGCACCCCGAGGCCAGCAACCCAAGCCGCTGCCCTACTTCGTGCCCGTCGGCTACCAGCGCTACGACCTCATGACCGACTCGAACGGCAACCTGTACCTACAGGACGCCGTGACCTGGACCAGCCAGCCTGACCCGAGGGCCAAGCGCTGGGATCCGATTGGGCCGGTGGAACTGTGATGGACCTGCAAATCGGCAACGGCGTGCTGAGCTTCCCGATCCCCGCTGACCCATACTTCGTGGACGTGACCCGTTGTGACGACGGCGAGTGGCTCATCGGCATGAAGGACGTCCGGATCCACGGCACCGACGAGACGGTAGAGCGGCTGGTCTTCGAGGCCATCTGCCAGATCGTCGATGCCCACGGTCGCAACGCGGTTGAGCGCATGGTGCACGAGGCCATCGCCAAGACCTATGCGCGGCAGGCGGTGGCATCGTGACCGCCGCAGAAGTAGACCCATTGCACCCTTGCCCTGAATCCGTGTCGGTCGTCTCCGGTCACCGTGAGGACTGGCTGGCGAAGCGCTCCACTGGCATCGGCGGCTCCGACGTGTCGGCGATCCTGGGCATGAACAAGTACTCCAGCCCCCGCGACATCTGGCTGTCGAAGACTGGGCAGGGCAAGGACGCTCACTCGTGGCCGATCATGCGGGGCAACGCACTGGAGCGCCCACTGCTGGATTGGTTCGCCGAGCAGACGGGCCGGGCGGTTGCGTCTCTACCCATGCAGAGGAACGTCGAGCGGCCTTGGATGCTCGGGTCGACTGATGGGATCTCCGGCGACGGGATCCTGGAAGCGAAGACGGCGAGCTACTGGGTGGGACGGCATGACTGGGCCGACGGCATCGCGGACCACGCCGAGATTCAGATCCAGTGGTACATGGCCGTTACCGGTCTCACTCATGGCTGGGTGATTGCGGCCCTGGGCGATGACGATCCGGTGATCAAGCCTGTGCAGCGCGACCAGAAGCTGATCGATGTGCTGATCGATGCGGCCGAAACCTTCTGGGTGCACAACGTTCTCGGCGAGGTCGAGCCTGAGCTGACGTGGCTGGATCGCGGCACCGTCGCCGACGAGTACCCGACCGTTGAGCGTCACCGGGTGGACGGCTCGGCCGAGGTGGACGTGCAGATCACCACCCGTCAGTGGGCGGCCGACGAGATCAAGCGGGTCACGAAGATCAAGGACGCCGCCGAGGCCGAGATCATCCAAGCCTTGGGCGACGGCGACCACCTTGTGATCGACGGCCAGGTCGCCGCCACCCGCAAGGCGCGGAGCACCACCAGGTTCGACCGTTCCGCCGCCGAGGCTGACGGCCTGGACCTCACCCCGTACATGAACACCACCGAATCCCGCGTGCTCCGCATCCCCGCGAAGCGCGCCCCCTGGAAGGAAATCTGATGGGCTGCGACATTCACCTGTACACCGAAGTGCAGAGCGACGATGGAACCTGGCGCACCACAACCGAACCAGTGGTCGCGGACGCTGGGACGGAGGACGAATACACCAGCCTGGAAGCTACGTTCCGCGGGCGAAACTACGACCTGTTCGCCATCTTGGCTGGCGTTCGAAATGGCCGCGGCTTCGCCGGTACCGATCTCGGGGACCCGACCGTGCCGATCTCCGAACCCCGCGGGATTGCCGACGATGCATCCGAGCAATACCGCGCCGAGTCGGACCGGTGGGGCGTCGACGGCCACTCGCACAGTTACTTCACCCTGACGGAGTTGCTGCGGCACACCTGGACCGAATCGACTACAACGCACCGGATGTGGGTGCGACGCAAGAAAACCGCGTCCGCGATGAGCCAGTACCTACTCAGTCAGGGACTCGATGACCCTGACAAATTCGCGGCCCGGATGCAGGAGATCTTTCAGTCCACCGGGGAAGACGGATACCGCTATCTGGAGAACTGGGAGGCCGAGGGTTGCGGTCGCTCCAGTGAAGGCCAGGGTGCATCTGGCTGGCGCACGATTCAGTGGACGACCAATCACCTTGAGTCGGCCGGTTCGAGTTGGTCGAAGTTCCTGGTGTCCCTGTGCTCGCTGGCTGCGACCTACGGACTGACCAACGACCAGGTCCGCATCTCCTTCTTCTTCGACAACTGAGAGGCACCACTATGGCATCGAATCTCGCAGCCCGCGCCGCCGAACAGGTCGAGCAGCAGACTGCACCGAACCGTCCGCCGACGATCAAGGAACAGATCGGCCGGATGGAATCGCAGTTCGCGCTGGCTATGCCTCGCGGCTCGGAGGCGGCGCAGCTGGTGCGTGACGCGATCACCGCGATCAACACCAACCCTCAGCTTGCCGAGTGCACGCCGGCTTCGGTGCTCGGGGCTTTGATGACGTGCGCGCAATTAGGGCTACGCCCAGGCGTTCTGGGTCACGCCTGGGTCCTGCCGTTCCGGTCCAAGGGCGTGATGCAGGCGCAGCTGGTGATCGGCTATCAGGGCCTCGTTGAGTTGGCCCACCGCACCGGTCAGGTCGCATCCTTGATCGCCCGGGAGGTCCACGAGCGCGACCACTTCGACGTGGACTACGGCCTCGCAGACTCGTTGATCCACAAGCCTTTGCTCAACGGCGACCGCGGTCCCGTCACCGGGTACTACGCCATCGTCAAGTTTAAGGGTGGCGGCCACTCGTTCATCTACGCCAGCAAGGCCGACGTCGAGGCGCACCGCGACAAGTTCTCCAAGATGAAGAGCTTCGGTCCGTGGGTCGACAACTTCGACAGCATGGCCTTGAAGACGGTCGTGCGGATGCTGGCCAAGTGGATGCCCAAGTCCACCGAGTTCGCCAACGCAATCAGCGCCGACGAGGGCGTGCGGGTCGACTACTCCCCCACCGCCGACGTCGCGCAGGCAACCGAGTATGTGCAGCCGCAGCTGGAAGAGGCACCGGTCGAGGGCGTCGTCGTCTCCGAGGGTGGCGAGTCCTGATGGCCGATAACGTCGAACCCCCCAAGATCACCCACCTGGGGATGCAGCGTGGCGTGTGGCCCGTGCAGGTGTTCACCAGTTCCCTCTATGCCGCCAACTGGGCGGCCGATGCCAATGCAGGAGTGCAGACCCGCTACATCTGGCCAGTCCTCAGTGTCGAATTGGGCAAGCGCCAGAAGGCCGAGCATGTACCGGCCCGCACCGTGTTGGTCGACTACGACGATTACGCAAACCTGATCGCCGAGCCCGACACGGACGCCGACCAGTGAACACCCGTCAGTACCAACACCTCTGCCGCCGAGCCGAACGCGAGGGCTACGACGGCGACATTGCCGACCTGATCTACGAGGACCACGAGCGCGCACAGGATCAGCGGCGCGCGGAACGTGAGCGCGGCAAGGCATACGACTACGAACAGGAGAAGGTGTCATGAGCACACCCATCAAGTTCGAGGACATCCGAGTCGGGGACCGGGTGCGCGGGATCGACCATCACGACAACGGGACCACGGTCACGGTTGAGTGTGTGGTCACAGACCTGGACGACAACTGGTTCACGGACGGCGGGAACTTCGAGTCTTTCCGGGCACCGAAGACAACTCCTGGGGTTCGTCGGACGTTCGAGCTGATCGAGCGCCCAAAGCCGGAGTTCAAGCCGGGCCAGATCTGGCGGCACCGTGTCAGCGGCAACAGGTACCTGATCCTAGAGATCGGCAACAGTGACCCGCTGGCCTGGGGCATCGACTCCCGCATCCTGATTGCCTACCACGACTTCGACAACCACCTGACCTACGTCGGCGAGGCTGAGATCACGGTGAAGCAGCCATGACTGACTACTACATCTCCCGCGACCAGGAGTGCATCGTCGTGGAGCTGGAGGACACCTGCAACCACCGCGATGCCGGCGTCTCCCTCACCACCACCGAGTGGGAAGCATTCGTCGCAGAAGGTGACGCGATCCGGGATGCGATCGAGTCCGGGGCTGACGATCCGGACGTGCTGGGCGATCTGATCCGGGACGGTGCGTGATGAGCATCGATCCTAGTGACGTCCACCAGCGCGTCGATGCCGAAGTGACCGCGATCGAGTACGCGGTTTGGCTGCCTGGCTTCGGTCAAGTAGTCCGGGGTGTCGATGAGTCCCGAGCGCGGGAAGTCGTTGATGCACACCGGGCCGAAGGTCGCTACTGCACCGTGACGTTCCGCAAGCGTCGGACGCAGTGGACCGCATGGTCGGACTCGTACAACCCGTCCGAGATCGCGTGGACCACCTGGACAGGTGATCCCGAATGACCTGCTGCATATGCCATTCCCCAGCCCACACCGTCTACGCCGAGGGTCCGGAGATCGCAGGGTTTTGCGCCATCTGCGATCGGATCGGCGCTGAAGATCAGGAGGAATTGTGAACACCCGACTCTTGCATGACATGATTTACATGCAGTGCCCCGCTTGCGATTTCCTGCACGGCGTCAGGATCATCGGTCAGGGCGCCTGGGACTGGGACTGCAACAGGGATGCGCCGACCATCTCCCCGTCGATCCTGGTTCAGGGTGGCGCTGAGAACATCCGCTGCCACTCATTCCTCAAGGCTGGGCGCTGGGAGTTCCTGTCCGACTGCACTCATGCGTTCGCCGGGCAAACCGTCGACATGGTGCCACTTCCCCCCGTGCGATGGTACGGCGCCGGGGATGACGAGGACGAGACATGAGCGACCTAATGAACTTCATCCCCACCGTGCCTGTAGGCAGCGGCGTCTCGGTCGATGTCATCTTGGAGATCCGGCGCGTCACATTCCTTGAAGCGGCGGCGCTACTGGATACCGAAGCGCCCGAGCACTTTGGGAGCTACTGGGGATGGCGTGCCGCTGCCGACCGTCTGCGCCTCGCTGCTGAGGAGGACTGATGAGCGCCCCCATGGAGTCCGCCCGCTCGGTCTACCTGGGTGGCCTGGCGCTGCTGCTGATCATCGTGGCGGCTGCGGTCATCTGCGGGGTGCTTCGATGAGCGAGTGCGAGTGCTTCCCGGTCGAGAACCCTTGGACCTACTACGGAATCGTGGAGCCGGGTGGGGCAATGGATCCGAACCCCGACTGTCCGGTTCACTTCCCCGCGAACGAGAAGGGGCCGACGCTGCGGGAGCGGTACCTACGAGCCACCCTGACTACCCGCTCGGCCGTCGTGAAGATGTACGGCAAATGGTGGTACGGATGCGATTTCAACCATCGGCCTGGCCTCGTCGATGAGCAGTTCCCCACCCACGCCGAAGCTCTTGCCGCTGCCAACCAGCACGCCTTGAAGCACGTGATGCAGGACTATCGCCCCTGCTGCTGGTGCTCACGATGCCAGGACGTGGAGATCCAACGGGAGCTTGCTGCCGGTCGATTCCCCGCCCGCTTCATGATCGTGTGTCCCGACTGCGGCAACAAGCGTTGCCCCCGAGCCACTTTCCACGAGCACACATGCACCGGATCCAACGATCCGGGCCAGGAAGGAAGTCGGTACTGATGACCATCAGCTTGGCCGCACTGGAGGCGGCAGACAAGGCAGCAACCGAGAGGCCGTGGCGCGCCGACGACGAGCACGGACTCATCCCCGGCGCGACCCCGGCTTGGTGCGTATCGCTGGACGATGGCTCCGAAGGGTACGTCCGGGACATTGCCTACACCACGGGCATTCACGAGCAGACCGACGCCGAGCTTATAGCCCTCTACCGCAACGCCACACCGCAACTGGCGCAGGCGCTTCGGGCGGTGCTGGCGCTGGCGGACAAGTGGGACCAGGAGTCCAAGCGGCAGGCAATCATGCGCGGTCTGGGCAACACCTGGCGGTCCGAAGATCTTGACGAGTGCTCACGTCTTGTCAGACAGGCCATCGCCGACGCAGGGGTGGAGCCGTGACCGAGCACGAACCCATCGATCTCCTTGGCGCTCTGGCACGCAGCATCGAAGCCACACGGGTGCAACGTCGCATCAACCGACTGCCCCGAGCGTGCGAGCTCTGCCGCCGGTACGAGCCCGACCACGAGGCGACGTGTCCAGTTCGGCTGGCGCAACAACTCGAACGCATCAACCCATCGCTCGCGGCTGACATTGCCGCCGACAGAACGGAACACGACCATGCCTAGGAATAACAGCAAGGAACGCAAGGACCGCCGACGTCAGGTAGTGGCGCTGAACCAGGCGCAACTGGTCGAGGTCTTCAAGTGCTGCGACGACAAGACGATCCTGACGTTCGCCGAGCATCAGAAGCGGGCGCACGGAACGGTTGGCGCCGAGGCCACATCATGACCCGCCTCGTCCCCGCCATCCTCATCCTCTGGGCCGTGTCGGTGCTGGTGCTGCTGCCCCGCCTGGTGTCTGACGTCCGGGCGGTGTGGGCATGAGCCGGCTAGTGAGCGGCGGCCCGTGGACGGCAAGGAGTCAGCTGGTCGATGTCCTGCGCCGGATCACAGACGATGCGCAATCCGATGCGCTGGTCGATGCTTTCGAGGCAGAGATTCACGCCGCCATCCTGCGGGCCGCCAGTCAAAGAGCCTTCGCAGCAGCCGCTGCCGCCGCTGATCGCCTGCGGGCTGGGGAAGGAGACCAGTGATCACGGTGACCGACATTTTCGCAGGCGCCGGCGGGTCGAGCTCCGGCGCAGTGCAGGTGCCGGGCGTCCATGTCGCCCTGGCAGCGAATCACTGGCAGCTGGCCGTGGACGTCCACAACTCCAACCACCCGACGACCGAGCACGCCTGCGTCGACCTGCACATGGAGGACCCCCGGAACTTCCCGAAGACCGACATCCTGTGGGCATCTCCGGAGTGCACCAAGTGGTCGATCGCCAACAGCAAGGCGACCGCGCTCAGTGTGGAGATGGGCGGCGACCCCAGCCTTTTCGATGACGTGCCGGACGAGCTGATCAGCACCGACGAGGACGAGATCAGTCGTTCCCGGCTGCTGATGTTTGACGTCCTCCGGTTCATCGAGTACCACCGCTACCGGGCCGTCGTTGTGGAGAACGTCGTGGACATTGCCACCCAACCGAAGTACGGCACCGCCTGGGAGTCGTGGAAGCGTGGCCTGCACAACCTGGGCTACCAGTTCCGGATCGTGTCCCTCAACTCCATGCACGCCGGGGCGATGGGCAGGCCAGCACCGCAGTCCCGGGACCGCCTGTACATCATCGCCGTCCCCGTCGGCGAGAAGTTCCCCGACGTCGACTCGATCCTCCGACCACGGGCCTACTGCGGGCGCTGCGACAAGATCGTGGAGACCAGCCAGTCCTGGAAGAACGGGAAGACGGTCGGCCGGTACCGGGCGCAGTACGTGTACGTGTGCACCGGCTGCTGGAAGGCTGTCGAACCGGCATGGCTGCCCGCGTCGACGGCGATCGACTGGTCCATCCAAGGCCAGCGGATCGGTGACCGCACGAAGCCGCTGTCTCCCAAGACCATGGCGCGCATCCGCGAAGGGCTCAGGAGGTACGGGCACGAGTTCCTGACAATCCACCGCGGCGACCGGACACCAGGTGTGGCCGACAACCGGGTCATGGCAACCACCGACGCGCTCCCCGCACTGACTGCGTCCGGGAACTTCCTCGGCCTGGCGGTGCCCGTCGAAGGCAGAGACGGCAAGGAGGCCCGGCCGATCAACAAGCCGCTTCGCACCATGACCACCCGCAATGAGACGGGCATCCTGACGATGCTGCGGGGCACCAACTCCCCGAAGCTCACGAACGAACCGCTGGACACCATGGCGGCTTCCGGGAATCACCACGGACTCCTGGTGCCCTACTACTCGTCGTCGGACACCGGCCGACCAACGAGCGATCCGATCGGCACGCTCACCACCCGCGACCGATACGCGCTACTAATGCGGAACAACTCGAGCAAGGGCGACGGGGCCGAGATGGTCACCCCGTCTCACGAGCCGATGCGAACCCTCACCACCCACGGCCATCAGTCCGTCCTGGAACCCGCCACGATCGATCCGGAGGACTGCTCGTTCCGGATGCTCGAACCACACGAGATCGCCGCCGGCATGAGCTTCCCAGCCGACTACCGGTGGGTCGGGTCGAAGCGGGACCGGGTCCGGATGGCCGGGAACGCTGTCACTCCCCCGGCTGCACGGGATCTCGTCGCGGTCGTAGCCGAATCGCTGGGGGGTGCGGCATGACCTGCATCTGCGGCCATGACGCCGCTGACCACCAGCTCGTGCCTGTGAGCGACAAGGCGTACGAGATCCACGAATGCGACCTGTGCCCGTGTCCTGGCTACTGCGCCGACGAGGCACTAGCGGCGGTAGAAGCGATGGGAGACAAGGAATGAGCCCGAAGCGAATCCAGATGTCCCGCCAGCATCCGTGGCGGGCTGACAACCCCGACGCGGTAATCGTCAGCCGGCCGTCGAAGTGGGGCAATCCGTTTCGGGTGATGCGGGCTGACTGTAGCGCCGGCGGTAGGTGCTGGGCCGTTGCTCTCGGGGCGATGGTCGTTTACCAACACCCAAGCAGTCTGTCGCTTGCCCGCGAGATGGCCGTTGAGTTCTTCAAGTCGTGGATGGCAGAAGACGACCACCATGACCTCGCGGACCCATCTCCACTGGCTGGTAAGGACTTGGCCTGCTGGTGCCCGCTCGATCAGCCGTGCCATGCAGATGTGCTGCTGGAACTGGCGAACGGCGGTGCCTCGTGACCACCATCCTCGCTTGCCTCGCCACCACCACAGCCCTCCTGCTGCTCCTGTGGCACACGGGCTGGATCTTCGAAGTCCTCGGGCGGATACCCGGGGCTGATGTCAGGGAGCGCAAGTGAACCCGTACCTGCCCCCAATCCGTGAGGATCCCCAGCCCGACGACGCCTTGTGTCGCAAGGTGGGCCACCCAGACGACTGGTTCCCGACCAGGATCCGGGACGCCGCCGAGCCGATCAAGGCTTGCTGGAGATGCCCGCTGATCAAGGGGTGCGCAGCTGCCGCTCTCGACACCATGCAGCGACACGGGGTGTGGGCCGGGGTGCTGCTCAATGACGCCGACATTCAGACGTCCCGTGACCAACTCAGGGAGATCTTGAAATGACATCACCACACGGCAGTTCCAGTGCCTACTTCATCGACCGTTGCAGGTGTGACGTGTGCAAGCTGGCACAGTTCCGGCGAGCCAAGACCTGGCGTCGGAAGCGCCACCTTGACCCGATGGTGGACGCGGCCCCAGCATACGAACGGCTCCGGGAATGGGAGGCGGAAGGCTTTGCGCTCCGACCGGTCGCCGCGTACTCGGGGCTTAAGCGGGTTGCCCACGACCAGAAGCACATCCACCGGTCGTTGTCCGAACGGATCCTTGCCGTCACCCGAGCCGAGCTGCTGGCCAACCTGCCCGACGGTGCCCGCGTCCCGAATATAGGCAGCCATAGGCGGGTCAAGGCTCTGGTCGCTCTCGGGCACACTCACGAGTCGCTTGGCGTCACCGCGAAGAATGCCAGCAGCAGTCGATCCAACCGCGTGACAGCCGCCGTGCACCGCCAGGTCGCGGCACTCTACGACCAACTGGCCATGACTCCCGGCACGTCTGAGCGGGGCAAGAAACTGGGCAAGCACCTACCGCCGCCCCTCGCCTGGGATGACGACGCGATCGATGACCCCGAAGCCACCGCCGCGCAATGGATCCGTACGGCTGGCACCGACCTCCGTGACGAGCTCACCGAGCGTCGCGAGGCCATCGCCAAGCTCACCAAGGCTGGACTGTCCGCCGCCGAGATCGCAGACCGTTTGCAACTCGCGCCGCGGACCATCGAACGCCACCGCAAGATCGCATCCTGAAAGGAACCAACATGGCACTCCCCTACATCACAATCCAAGGCAATATCGTCCGCGATCCGGAGCTGAGATTCACCGCATCCGGTAAGGCTGTCGCATCCATCACCGTCGCCGCGAACGAGCGCTACAAGGACAAGGCTGGCGAGTGGCAGGACGGCTCGTCACTGTTCCTCGACGCCTCCATCTGGGGTCCGGAAGGTGAAGAGGTAGCCAACCTACTGCACCGTGGCTCGAAGGTCACCGTCACCGGGAAGCTGCACACCCGCTCATGGGAGACGAAGGACGGCACCAAGGCGTCGAAGGTCGAGTTGAAGGACGCGACGGTCGCTGAGGTCATCCAGGCGCCCAAGGACTCGGCTGGTGGGCAGCGGCCGGCGGATCCATGGGAGCAGGTCCCGGCGGCTGTTCCCGGTGACGATTCCCCGCCTTTCTGACCGGAATTCGGTAACAGGATGGTAACAACGGAGAGGTTTTTGGACTGAAATGGCGCTCCCCTGGGTCCGTTTGGACACCCAAATTTCGTCCAATCCGAAGGTCCTCATGCTGCTCGCCGACAGTCACCAGCAGGCCGTGTGCGTCTACCTATTCAGCCTCGGCTACTCGGGCGCACATGGCACGGACGGCTTCATCCCCAAGCTCGCACTCCCGATGATCCACGGCAGCATGGCCGACGCGAAACGCCTTGTCGGCGTGGGCTTATGGTCCAGCGCTGGTGGAGGGTGGGACATCAACGGCTGGACAGAATTTCAGCCGACGAGCGACGAGAACGCCGAGCGGAAACGCAAGGCCAAGCTGGCCGCCCACAAGCGCTGGCACCCGGACGAGCCGTTCACCGAGTGATGCTCAGCATGCTCCGAGCATATGCGCCAAGCATTGCTCCGAGCATATGCACGTACGGACGTACGTACGGACGAACTTACTTAGAGAGTTCTCACCTTGAGAGGAAAATCTTCTGTTGAGTAACGCGCACGCGAACGAGGAACAGAGTTATCCACAATTTGGGGACAAGCCAGGCGCTACGCGCACTGGCAGGTCCAGGAAGTCCGCGAAGGCTGCGGGGTCACGGTTCGAGAGGTCCATCGCCGACTGGTTGGCAGCGAACGTAGACGACCGCATCGACCGGCGACCGCGAAACGGCGCAAAGGACAGGGGCGACATCGGTGGCGTGAGACTTTCGCCCGCCCTTGGTGGTGGCCGTGTGGTCCTGGAGTGCAAAGACGTCGCCAAGCTCTCGTTGGGCACTTGGTACTCGGAAGCATTGACGGAGATGGGCAACGACGACGCTGTGGTGGCCGCTGTGGTTCATAAGCGGGTCGGCAAGGGCAATCCCGCCGACCAGTGGGTCACGATGAGCCTGGGCGATCTGAGGGCGTTGCTGATCGGCGAGCGGGTGGAGTCGTGAGCCGCTACTCCCGACGTCTCAACGGCGGCTGGAACCCACGAGCCAAGGGCCACCAACGCAACTACCGACGATGCAACTGCCCCGAGTTCTGCCAGTGGGTCGACCGGATCGAACGAATCTACGTGATGCACGCCCAGTACCACGCCAAGACCAAACACCGCAGGAGGAACCGATGAGCACCTTCCTTACCGTTCTCGGGATCATCATCGTCGTCGCTCTAGGGTTGGGATCACTGGCGCTGCCGCTTGTCGCATGGTTCTCCTACAGCGACATCAAAGAGTCCGAGAAGATCGGATACCCGACCATCTCGGACAAGCAACGTTGGTTCTCGAAGCACCGAATCTCGCTGACCGTACAGGTCTTCATAGTGATCCCCTTGCTTGCGACTGGCGTGGTTGCGATCGGTCTGGGCGCCGAGGGAAACGCAGCGCACTGTGGCCAAGGAACCCGGTACGTGGAAGCGACTACCACTAGCTCGGGCGTGATCATGGTCGGCTCGACCGTTGTCCCGACCTCATCGTCGGATACCGACTGGTGGTGTGTTGCCGAATGACCACCCTCACGCCAGCCGAAGAAGCCTGGGTCGAGCAACTAGCCGGCGCCGATGCCCTGATCGAGTTCGGGCGCTGGTTGAACATCCGCAAACTCACCGACGGCATCTGCACCGAGGCTGCTGAGCGGCTTATTGAGCTACTGGAGGAAGAGAGATGAGCACCGTCTATCGATACGCCGATGGGTCGGAAGGGTTGACACCGCCACCTCAATCTGTTTGCTACGACCACGACTGGGTGACCATCGGTGCCCCGTTCCTGTTCCTCTCGGAACTCGGCTTCGTGGAGTGCGCAACATGTGGCCTGCGTGGCTTCCGGCGCAGCTACTTGGAGGCATCGTCATGAACCTGCCCCTGCGCATCTGCCTCATCGCCGCAGCAGGTATCGGCGCGCTGATCGGTCTGTCCAATGCGATCGCTCGGACGGCTTGGATGTACGAGGGTGGGCTACTGGGGCTGCCTGATGCGCCTGACATTGAGCCGCAGACCGACTGGACCGATAGCAGCGGGTATGACGCAACCTGGGCGCCGACGCATCTGTTCGGAGGTTCGAGATGAGCACCCCGGCGCAACCCGACTGGCACGACGGCCATCAGGTGATCAAGCACCTACGCACCCGGTGCGCGACTTGCGGCGAGCAGATCGACGTGCCAATTGTCCGCAGCACCAGCCGTATCGGAGGCGCGCTCGTTATCAGCATGGGATCCGACACGTACGACTACGAAGCGCATCAGCTGACACATGAGGTACATCCATGAGGGCCGCACTCATCGGCCTACTCGCCATCGTCTACACCCTGTACCGCAACCCGCTACTCGCCCACCGAGCAACCGTCACCTACCTGCAATGGAGAGGCCGCCGATGAGTGACCAGATACAGGAATTCACCAGGTGTGTCCGAGGATGCACGATGCGCTGCAAGTCCTTCGACTGCAAGGAAGCCGGCGCGCACGATCACGAGCCAATCCCCCGACAGTCCGAGGTTGGCCTACTATGCGCCATCTGTGCTCGCAGGATCTTGGAAGCGCTAGCCGACATCGAGCTGATGTATCCCGAACTGAGCATCTACGCCCAGCAACAAGGCCAGCAGCAAGAGGGCAAGCGGGGCAAGCTCTCCGGATCCCCCGCGCTGATCCGGCTGGACGTGCTCGCGATGCTGGACTTCAACGCCAACCCCGGCGATGGCGTCCGGTCCATCATGGGCACACTCGCCTCATGGGCCGACTGCGTGCGTGACGACCTGGGACTCGTTACGTCAGGCTCGCCCATCGACATCCTGCGCACCTGGCACGCGCGCATCTGCGCACTGCCCTGGATCGATGACTACTGGGACGAGGTGACCGAACTGGCGGGCATGCTACGACGCGCCACCAATCAACCCAAGCCCATCGGCAGATGCTTCGGTCGCGCCACCAACAAGGGCTGCGGACGGAGACTCTACGAACCCGTGCCACCAGAAACCGCCATCGTCTGCCCAGATGAGAACTGCGGCAGGCGATACGACGGCGCCGAGCTGGTCAAGCTCCAGATCCAAGGAGAGAGGGATCGGGTTGGTAGCCGTATCGCGTAGGGCATGGCGGCCCACCATCACCGAAGCGGCACGGTTCTACGACGTGCCCGTGCACAGGGTGGACAAGTGGCTACAGCGCGGCAAGGTGCACCGCAATGAGGATGGCACCGTGAACGTGAGGTGCCTTGGGTTATGGCTGATCCGCCACACGCTTGACGACTACGTTGCGGATCACGCTGAGGTGTGTCAGACTTTGACCTGACCCCGTATACCCATTTGCTCCCCGTCGTCCGACAGGGCTGGCGGGGTTTTTGCTTCCCCGGCCCGCCACGTCAGCACATCTCACACGAGGCGTGAGCTGTGGCCGGGGACTTAGCACCACGCATACGTCGGGCTACCGCGGGCCAATGAGTGGCTAGGCGGCTAGGTCGTGCGCTAGGAATACGCACCCAAGGACGAGCGTGGAACCCTGCACCGTGCGCACGGTGCGGACAACTTCATAGCGCGAGCCGATCGCCAGGACCATGCACGGACTGGCGATCGGCTCGGCACAACGGAGGACGTCGTGAGTCGCTGGCACGCATGCTCAGCCGACGACTGCGACCAGTTGGCCTACGACTACGACGAGTGCGACGACTGCCGAGAAGCACGCGGACAGGATCGGCGCACCAAGCGACACGAGACACGCGATGAGTTGGACGAGTAGCGACCGACGATCGAGACTGCCGAGCAACTGGCCGTCACTCGTCAAAGCCGTGAAGACTCGAGCCGGCGGACAATGCCAAGCCATCGACCACGGCATACGTTGCACCGTCAAGGGTTCCGACTGCGACCACATCATCCCCGGCGACGACCACAGCATGAGCAACCTGCAATGGCTCTGCCGCGACCACCACAAGATCAAGACCGCGAAGGAATCCCGCGCCGCTCGAGCGCGACTCCGACGCGAACGGTATCGACCATCGCCGAAGCATCCCGGCCTAAGCTGACCCCCTGGGGGGAGGCCCCGGGTCGGCCCGATAAGAGTACCGCGGGAGCTAGCAAGCCTGGTCCGACGAACGACCCTCGGGCATTTCAGACCCTTTTTTCGTGATCCATCCGGCTCGCCCAGGCGGTGAGTGTCGCCCCAGGAGGGCACCGTGAACGACTCCCCCGATCGCTTGAGCGCCACGGCATTGAGCCTCTGGTCTGCAACAACGGCCAAGTATGAGCTGCGTACAGATGAGTTGGCCGTGCTCGAGGCGGCTTGTCGTGAGATGACGCTGATCGAGCGGATGGACGCGATCCTGGCCGAGGCGGAGCCGGTGGTGAAGGGTTCCATGGGGCAGCCGGTTGTGAATCCGTTGATCGGCGAGATTCGTCAGCACCGTTCGACGATGAACACTCTGCTGCGTTCGTTGAAGCTGCCGGATGATGGCGGGTCGGTGAATCAGCAGCGGTCCGCCGGCCAGTCCTCTTGGGCTGCTCGGGCTCGTGGCGCGTAGTCGGTCGGCTGCATCTGAGGCTGATGAGTCGCCGGAGATCATCGCCTGGTACCGCGACCTTCTGGATAACGCTGCGCCGCCGACGGATCTCGCCTGGGAGCCGGTGAAGGTCGGTCCGACGTGGCAGTGGGACAACGGCTGGGTGCTGCCCGAACTGACTCTCGGCTGGGATGTCCTGGCCTGGTGTGGTCAGTATCTCCGGGCGAAGCGTGGTGGGCCGTGGACGTTCACGGCTGAGCAGGCGCGGTTCATCCTGTGGTTCTACGCGCTCGAGGAATCGGGCGAGTTCGCCTGCCACTCGGCAGTGTTGCAGCGATTGAAGGGCTGGGGCAAGGATCCGGTCGCTGCCTGTCTGGCGATGGCGTCGATGCTGGGTCCAGTGACGTTCGATCACTGGGACGGTGATCGTCCGGTCGGCCGCGATGAGCCGGCGGCGTGGATCCAGCTGGTGGCCGTGTCGCAGGAGCAGACGCAGAACACGATGAAGCTGTTCCCTGGTCTTGTGCCGGCTGAGACGCGGCTTCGGTTCGGTGTGCAGATCTCGAAGACCAACGTCTGGGCGTTGGGCGATGAGCGGCAGATTCAGGCTGTTACGTCGTCGCCGCTTGCGATCGAGGGTGGTCGGCCCACGCTGATCGTGCGGAACGAAACGCAGAACTGGAACACGTCGAACGACGGGTTCACGATGGCTGGTGCGATCGAGGGTAACGCTGCGAAGTCTGAGGATGGTGCGGCGCGGATCTTGGATATCTGCAACGCCTATCGTCCCGGTGAGGAATCGGTCGGGCGGCAGGTTCGCGAGGCGTGGGAGGCGACACAGGGCGACGCAGACGCTGAGGATGAGCAGGACCGGCCGCGAGCCGCGTCGGTGGGCGTCATGTATGACTCGCTCGAGGCTCCCCCGGAAGCGCCACTGACGGCTGAGGATGCGCCGGCTGTGGTTGAGTCGATCCGCGGTGATGCGGTGTGGCTTAACACGAAGCGGATCGTCAAGTCGATCCTGAACTTGTCGAACCCACCTTCGGAGTCTCGTCGCAAGTGGTACAACCAGATCACGGCGGCCGAGGATTCTTGGGCGACGCCGCAGCAGTGGCAGATCATGGCCGCGCCCCGGGTCGAGGTTTCCGAGGATGACGAGATCGGGCTGTTCTTCGACGGTTCCAAGTCGGACGATGCAACCGGCCTGATCGGGTGTCGGATGTCTGACGGGCATCGGATGACGCTGGGTATGTGGCAGCGTCCGCCTGGTGTCCGCGGCAAGGGCTGGTTGGTTCCGCGCGATCGGGTCGATGAGCGCGTGCAGGACATCATGAACCGGTACAAGGTGGTTGCGTTCTTCGGTGATCCGTCGCATACCCGCGATGACGAGACGCAGGAACGGTACTGGGATGGCCTGTTCGATGAGTGGCACCGCCGCTACAAGGACCAGTTGAAGATCTGGGCGACGCCGGGACGTGAGGGTCACGCAGTGATGTGGGACATGTCGAACGTGAAGCGGGTCCGGGAGTTCACGGATGCGGCCGGCAGGACGCTCGAGGACATCGAGGAATCGGAGCGTCGCGCTCAGCAGAATCCGCCCTTGCTGCCGGTGTTCACGCACGATGGCGATGCACGGTTGGCGTTGCATGTCCGGAATGCCAGGCGTGCTCCGAACAACTTCGGCGTCTCGATCATGAAGCGCCACAGGGAGTCTCCCGACAAGATCGACCTGGCGGTTTGCATGATTGGCGCGGGCATGGTCCGGCGCATGTACTTGAACAACCGCAAGTCGGAACGAGAACGTACCGGAGAAGCCTACTTCCGGCCGAGATGGTAAAGGGGGTAGGCAATGGGCTTGAGTCAGTCTGCGGCGCTTGACGCTGTGCGCAACATTATGCAGTCCGCTCGAGCCGCTGAACTCCCCCGGCTCGAGCGGATCCATGCTGCGATGCAGCCGATCGGGCCACTCCGGAAGTCTCAGGTTGAGGTTCCGATAGATGCGCCGAACGTGATGCGACGTCTCGCAGAGAAGGCCGACACGAACCTGTTGCCGCTGGTGGTGAAGACCTTCTCGCAGGTGTTGAAGATCGACGGCTACTACACCGCCTCGTCTCCGGATCGCTCCACTGCATGGAACTACTTCCAGCGCAACCGGATGAATGCCGGACAGACCGGGATCCATCGCTCGGCGCTGCAATACGGCGCGTCGTATGCGACGGTCCTGCCTGGCAGTCAGGGGCCAGTGTCGAAGGGCTACTCGCCGCGTCAGATGACTGCGGTCTATTCGGATCCGACGTGGGACGAGTGGCCGATGCTGGCACTCGACATCGACGGTCAGATGCTCCGCCTGTTCGACGAAGAGAAGGTCTACTACATCGGCGCGCAGAACCCTGTGCGCGGTACGTTCCAGGACGACTCCGTACTGGGCGCATCCGCGAATCAGTTCCACTACATCGAGTCCAGGAGTCACGACGCCGGGATCTGCCCGGTTGTTCGGTGGCGGGATCGGATGTTGCTGGACGGTGAAGAGCAGTTCGGCATCGTTGAGCCGCTGATGACTGTGCAAGCGCGGATCAACGAAACCGTGTTCGGGCAGCTTGTCGCCCAGTTCTTCGCTGCGTTCAAGCAGAAGTATGTGCTGGGTTGGATTCCGAAGTCTGAGGCCGAAGAGCTTCGGATGGGCGCCTCCGACATCTGGTACTTCGCGGACGGCAAGTCGGAGGGCATGGAGGTTGGGTCGCTTCCGGAGACGGACCTGACCCGATACATCTCCGCGAAAGAGTCGGCCATGTTGGACATGGCCGCTCAGGGTCAGTTGCCCGCGCAGAACTTGGGGATCCCGGCGCTGTCGAACATCTCAGCTGAGACCCTTGCCGCCCTTGAGGCTGGCAAGGAGCGCGAGGCGGACGAGATCGGGACCAGCTTGGGTGAGTCTTGGGAGCAGTGGTTCCGTCTCTGCTCGCACTTGGATGGCCAGGCCGAGGCTGCCGCGGATTACACGTCCGAGGTCCGCTGGAAGGACGCCACCGCCCGTTCGTTCGCCCAGACTGTCGATGGTCTCGGAAAGTTGGCGCAGATGCTTGGCCTGCCGTCGGAGATCCTGTGGGAGAAGGTTCCGACCCTCACGACTCAGGACATCGAGCGCGCGAAGGTCATTCGGACCCGCGAGCAGGCCCGACAAGGCTTGGCTGGACTCGGGTTTGCTGCCGGTGCCGCTCGGCAGGATCCGACCGTTCAGCAGGCGGTGAACCAGCGTGCCGACGCTGGCTGACGTTCAAGGGTTCCAGTCGTCACTCGATGACGTTTCGTCTGCATCGCTTGCGGAGTTCCTGGCGGTCTGGCGGGTGTTGGATCTCGGGAACGCGGCTGCGGCTACGGGCGCGATTCGCGAAGCTATTGCGGCCCTGATCGAGCAGTACGGCCCGATGTCCGCGGAGCTTGGCGCGCAATGGTTCGACGATCTGCGGGTTCAGGCTGGGCAGTCGGTCAGGTATGAGGCGCGGCTGTCGAAAGTCGTGATCACCGACGCCTTGCAATCTCGGATCGGTTGGTCGGCGTACCCGCTGTTCCTCGAGCAGCCGAACGCTCAGCAGGCCCTTTCACGGTTTACGGCAACACTTCAGCAGGAAGTGACGGAGCCGGCGAAGGAAACCGTCGAGGTCAACGTGGAGCGGGATCCGGCGCGGCCACGGTGGGCGCGTCACGCTTCGGCGAACGCGTGCGCATGGTGTGCGCTGCTGGCGACCCGCGGCCCGGTGTATAGGTCGGAGACGTCGGCTGGCGGCGGGAAGAAGTACCACCCGCACTGCCATTGTGTGCCGGTCGCCGTGTGGTCGAACCAAACGTTCGAGCCTGCACCGTGGGTCGCCGACTGGGACAAGGGCTATCGGGCCGCGCGGAAGAAGTTGGACACCAAGGATTCCGCAGCGGTCCCGTCCAAGGCGATCCTCGCTGAGATGCGTACCTCTCTCGGCCTGAAGTAGAAACTTCCCGTCCTGGTGGCGGAAGAGCAGTACCCCATCACTCAGCCCCAGGAGGGCACACCAATGCCGGAAGACGTGTCGCAGAACGCAGTGCCAGCAGCGCCGGAAGTTCAGCCGGAACCAGCCGCCCCGGAGGCGACTGCGACCGAGCCTGCTCCGACCGGTGATCTCTCGCAGCTCCCCGAGTGGGTGCGCGCCGAACTGACGAAGGTTCGAAACGAGGCCGCCAACTACCGGACCAAGCTGCGAGAGGCCGAACCGCTTGCCCAGAAGGCTCGCGAGTTGGAAGAGGCACAGAAGACCGAAGTTCAGAAGCTCGCGGAAGCCCGCACAGCTGCCGAGGCTCGCGCCGAAGCCGCCGTGTCGGAAGCTCTCCGTCTGCGCATCGCCGTCAGGCACGGCATCGCGGAAGCCGACTTCGATCTTCTCGGATCCGGCACGGAGGAACAGATCGAGGCCAGGGCGAAGCGGATCGCTGAGCTTGCAACCGCATCGGCTCCCAGCACCACCACGACCCCACCGCCGTCCGACAGGCCCGTCGAGCAGTTGCGCCCCGGCGCGACGCCGACGGATGTGCCCTTGGGGCAACAGGACAGCTATCCGGCGCACTGGCTACCAGGGCGCACCGAATGAAAGGAATGAACAGTGGCGAATGAAGCAATTCCCCTGTTCCGGCCGGGATCTGACGTAACCGTTCAGACCACCGCTGCCGTGACCGGCAAGACCTTCCTCGGCGTCTCTGGCGCTCGGGACACCACCACCGGACTTGTGAAGGTGGCCCCCGCAACCGCGGCCGGCGCCGTCTTCGGAGTCGCCGCGTACGACGCGGCCTCGGGCGCTCGCGTCCCGTCGATCTCCGGCCCCGGAACCATCCTCTTCGTGACCGCTGGCGGCACCATCGCTGCTGGCGCACAGGTCGAGGTCGGCTCCGGCGCCAAGGCGGTCACCCTGGCCAGCGGGATCGCTGTCGGTCAGGCCCTCGAAGCAGGCGCGGCGAACGCCGACGTCCTGATCAAGCTCTACTAAGGAGGGCTGAACAATGGCACAGAACCCCGTTTCTTACCCGCTCGGCGCTCCCGTCGTCAGTGGCACCGAGATCACTCTCGACACCATGCTGAACGAGCCGACCCGGATCACCCGCTACCTGTCGGATCTGACCCTGCGGAAGATGTTCTCGCAGCGGATCTTCTCCAACGGCGGCAGCGTTTCCGGCGGCGCGGTCATCTACGACCAGCTGACCGCGAACGATCTGTTCACCGACCGCGACGTGCAGAACGTCGAGCCGGGTGCAGAGTTCCCGATCGTCACCTCGAGCCGCGCAACGTCGAAGGTTGCCCAGGTCGAGAAGTTCGGTGGCAAGTTCTTCGTCACCGACGAGGCTCGGGACCGCAATGACCCGCTGGCCCTCCGGATTGGTGCGCAGAAGTTGGCGAACACCATCCAGCGCAAGACCGATGGTCGCGCCCTGGCTGTCCTGAACGCCGCGGTGACCGAGTTCTCGCAGACCGCCACCGGCACCAACTGGGCCACTGCCCTGTCGACCGCGGCCGGTTCGATGACCAAGGCCATCGAGCCCGCGGCGGACTTCGCGAAGGTGCAGCTGTCCGCTGACACCGACGAGCTGGGGGTTGAGTACAACCTGTGGATCGTCAACCCGGCGCAATACTCGAACCTGGTGCAGTTCTACGGCGCCAGCAACCTGAGTGCCGTGCTGTCGGCCAACGGGATCGAGATGATCCCGACCAACCGGCAGACCGCCGGTGAGGCCCTGGTCGTCGAGGCTGGGCAGGTTGGTGAGATGCGATTCGAGAAGTCGCTGAGCACCGAGACCTGGCGCGAGCAGGCCACGGAGCGGACCTGGGTTCAGTCCAGCGTGCGCCCTGTGTTCGTCGTGACGAACCCGTACTCCGTCATCAAGGTCACCGGCCTCGCAGGCTGATGGCTTCTCGGAACGAGCGCACCGTCCGGGCGAAGGTGGTCACCTACCTGAGCCCGGACGGGCACCGCACGGCAATTCGCGGTGACGTGATCACGCTGGCCGCCGGGGATCTTGCCCGATTCGACCAGGCGGAGGTCGCGGCCGGTTATCCGTCGCTCGAATCCGAGACTGATGCGAGGGAGGTGTCCGGTGGCGATAGCTCAACCGGAGGAAGTCGCCCGGCGGCTGGGTCGCGAGTTCAGCGCAAGCGAAACGGATCAGGCCGGCGCTCTTCTTGATGACATCGAGTTGGAGATATCCCTGCGCGTGCCGGACTTCGCTTCTCGGCTGACGAACGACGTCGCATTCGCGGAAGTGGTGGGTCTGCTCGAGGTCCGCGCGGTTCGGCGCGTGATGTTGAATCCGCTCGGTGTTCGGCAGCGCTCGGATTCGGTTGATGACCACACGGAGTCGGAGACGCTAGACCCGTCGATCGCCTCGAGTGGTCTGTATCTGACGGATGCGGAGTGGGCCATGCTGATCCCGGGGCAAACTGCCGGGACGGTGCAGGGCTCGGGCGGGTACGCATGAACCCGGACCGCCTTGCCGGGGTGCTGGCCAGGGGACGCGATCACGCGAACGCGCTCATGCAGGACTCCTGCACCATCACCATCCCGGGCGAGGGTGAAGGCACATACGACCCGGGCACGAACACGACGATCCCACCGGATCCGACCGTGATCTACGACGGCAGGTGTCGGATCCAACTGTCCCAGCCAGTGTCCGATCGCCCGCTCGTTGCGGTTGATCAGAAGACGGTCGTGTCGCACGTGATCTCGATTCCGGTGGGTTCGCCGACTGTGCCGAGAATGGCCCTGATCACGATCACGGCGAGCACTCACGATCCGGCGAATATTGGCCGCCAGTTCACGGTGCGTTCGCGGTTGTCGAAGACTCACGCTACGGCTGAGCGGTTGCAGGCAGACGAGTTGCAGTTGGAGGCGCCGTGATCACGGTTACTGGCCTCAATGAGCTGATCTCGGATCTGCGTGCGGCTCCGGCGAGGCTTGAGTCTCAGGCGAGGCGGAACGTATCGAAGACCGCCCTTGAGGTGAAGAAGGGCGCTCAGGCTCGGGTTCGTGCTGCTACTCCTGGCGCGTCTCACCTGCCGCACTATGCCCGCTCGATCGACTATGACCTGCTTGATGGCGGGTTGGCGGCCGAGGTTGGTCCGAATCCCGACAAGATTCAGGGCCAGTTCGGCGTGGGTGTCGAGTTCGGTTCGGCTCGTACGGCCCCGATCTCGCACATGTTGCCGTCGGCGGATGAGCAGTGGGCGAAGTATGTGGCTGGCATGGATCAAGCTGCGGCGGATTCGCTGTGACGACGGTCCAGGAGGCGTTCATTGCGGTTGTGAAGGCTGCTGTTCCGGCGGGTGTGAAGGTCTTTGACTCGATCGTCACCGGGAACACCACGGCCCAGTATGTGGCGGTGTACCCGGATAACGGGGATCGCACGCAGGGCGCGGCGCAGGGGTTCAACGACGGCAAGTTCCGTTTCCAGATCACGTCTGTTGCTTCCGGTTCCGTCCAGCTGGGCCAGGAGCTCCGGGGCCTGCGTAAGCGCGTGTCTGATGCGCTGATCGGTGTGCGGCTCGTGGCTGACGGCTGGTTGTGTGGCCCGGTTGAGTCGGACTTCTCGAACAAGCCGCTTGCTGACGAGTCCGCATTGCCGACTCCGACGGTGTATGGCACCGACGGCTTCGTGTTGCTCGCCGATCGCCTGACCTGACCCACCTCCTGTCTGCCCGCGCCGGTTCGGTGTCGGGCCAATTGTCATGCCCGAAAGGGGATCTGATGCCAGTCATCCGATACCGCAAGCCCAATGCGAAGTCCTGGGCGACTGTCGCTCAGATCAGGGCGAATCTTGCTGCCGCCGAGGCAGCAGCCAAGGCGAATGCCTCGGTGGCAGTTCCGCAGGTGCGCACCACTCCTCCGGCCACTGAGGCCACCACCGAAGCGGAGCAGAAGCCCGCCACCCCCAAGGAGAACACTCATGGCACGTCTCGTTGACTCCGAAGTCACCAAGCTGGTCTGGTTGGCCGGCGACGCAACTGTCATCGCCGACATCAAGGCCCCGACGGTCACTGAGCTGACCGCCGCCGTCGACATCACCTGCTACGTCCTGAAGAACTACGAAGTTCGCGCGGACGCTTCCGACACCACCGACGAATCGGCCGTGTGCGACTCGGCTGCCGGTGCGGTCCCGACCCGGAAGAAGTACACCGGCAACCTGCCGCTGTTCCGCGACTTCGCGTCGACTGGACTGCCGGACACCACGGACCTGCTGGCCGTGTTCCACGAGGACTACCCGCAGGGGTACTTCATTCGCCGGGTGGGCAAGCCGCAGGAGACCGCGTTTGCCGCGACGGATGTCCTGGACATCTACCACTTCTCGGGCGACGTTCCGCAGATCCAGGGTGGCACCGGTGAGGGCTTCCTGAAGATGACCGTGCCGCTGCTGCCGACCGGCAAATTCACCACGAAGGCCGTCGTCGCTGGCCCGTGATCTGACTCCGCCTGGCCCGGGGCGTGTTTGAGGCGTCCCGGGCCGGGTGGCTCCACGTAGTTCCGTTGTTCCGTCTTACCGAAGGAGATACCGTGGCTGATACCACGCACTACGTCCGCGCCAGGAAGGCCCTCGAAGGTCTGCCAGGCGGCAAGGACTCCGCTGCTCTCGATGCGTCCCTTGCGGTTTCGACTGCAACCCGCGAGGTCACTGCTGCGATCATCGCGCAGACCCGGGCGGTTGAGACCAAGCTGCACGACATCGCTTCCGCGCTTGAGCCCGATGCTGGGCTCGTGCGGTTCCAGTCGCCCAGCGGTAACGCTGACGTCTGGATCTCCCCCAGTCACGTCGTGGCCGTTGGGCAGGGCGTCAACACCTCGAACGAGGCCACCGTCTTCACGAGTCTGGCCGCCGCTCCGATGCTTGTGCAGGGTTCGCCCGCCGACGTCGCCGCCAAGCTGGGAGTGTCGGCATGAGCGAGAGACTGCTGATCGTCAGTCTGTTGACGGCGCTGAATATCGACCCGTTCCGAGTCGCCCAGAAGGGCTGGACCGTCACCGAAATCGGCGACGGAGAAGCCATCGTCTACTACGACGAGTTTGACCTGGACAAGTTCGGCAAGCGAGTCCTGGTGGAGAACAAGGACGGCTCTGTGAGTTTCGCCAGGACACGGAAGACCTTCACTGTCACGGCGAGCACGCCTCGACCCGACACTGGGCCGGACGTCTGGTCGCACATACCCAACATCATGGCCAAGAGCCTGGAGGGTCAGCAGGTGACCTTGAAGGTCGGCGACGAGCAGATCCGCGCCATCGTCAAGGACGAGATCGGCCGGGCCGCCATGGTCGCGAAGGGTGCGAAGCGATGACCACCCCGGAGGCGAAGGTCGACGCGAAGTCATTCGACCTGGACGCATTCCTGGGCAACTTCACCGCGCCGAACTGGAAAGTTCGCATCCCGACCCGGGGTGATCTGCTGGTGGAGATCGAACGTCTCCGTGTCGAGATCGCCGCCATTGAGGCCGCAGAGTCCGGCGACGAAGCCGTTGGTGATGGTCGCTCGAAGACGAAGCTGATCACCGAGCACAACAAGCTCGTCGACCAGTTCGAGGCCGAGAATGTGGAGTTCACGTTCCGCCCCACGAACATCGACGATCACATCACCGCCCGCGCCAACGCCCAAGCCGACGGACTGGATCTGTCCGCCGAGGGATCCGCAGAGAGGCTGCTGCCCTATCAGTGGGCCGTCGCATGCGTCGAGCCGGCCGGGATCACCGCGCAGGCATTCATCGCGCTCCGTGAACGTGTCGGTGACGCGGCCCTCGGGATCCTCCACGCCATGTGGCTCAAGGCCAACAACGGCGGTGGTCTGATCGAGGCCCCTTTCTCGCCGAAGTCCTTGCCTACCCCCACAACCGCGGCGCGGTCCAGAAGGTAAGGGCTGCCCTGCGCGCCGGTCGTTCCCCGCTCGTCTACTGGACGGGCCGGAACGAATGGAACGCTCGGGCCGACATGATCAACCTGGCGCTGATCATGTACGACGACTCGCTGTGCGGGTCGTGTGGGCAATCTGCGATTCACGCATTCAATCCCCGCAACTCCGGCGAGTTCGAGATCGCTGACGACACGGTGTGTCTCGGCTGCGAAGTGATGGAGCAGCACGGCGACGTGAAGAACCCTGCTGGCACGAAGGTCTACGTGCAAAACCACCTGAGTGACGACTGATTTGGGGAGGTGCTGACCATGCCGCAACGGGAACTCGTCGTCAAGGTCAGTGCCGACATCCACCAGTACCAGCAGGCGATGACGCTTGCCGCGTCGTCGGCGCACGGTTTCCAGCAGGCGATCGGTGCCGCCGGCCAGTCCATGCAGGGCTTCCAGTCGGCGTCGTCGTCGGCCGGTTCGGCCGCTACCCACGTTGGGCAAGCTCAGCATCAGGCGGCGTCGCAGGTCAACTCTGCGAACAGCCAGATCGCGTCGTCGAACAACAATGCGGGCAACAGCTTCACTGCGTTCGCGAAGAAGGCCGTCGCGATCGTCGGCATCGGTGCTGCGATCAAGTCGACCGCCAAGGCCGGAATGGACTTCCAGTCGCAGTTGAACACCCTGGGCGCCGTGTCTGGTGCCAGTGCCACGCAGATGAAGAAGGTCGGCGATCAGGCGCGCGCTCTGGGCGCCGATATCGAGATCCCGGGTGCGTCTGCGGCGACTGCTGCCCAGGCGATGACGGAGCTGGCCAAGGGTGGCCTCAATGTCCAGCAGTCGATGGCTGCTGCGAAGGGCACCCTTCAGTTGGCTGCTGCTGCCCAGATCGATGGGGCTGAGGCTGCCGAGATCCAGGCCAAGGCGATCAACACGTTCGGTCTGGCTGGCAAGGACGCCGCGCACGTTGGCGATGTCCTGGCGAACACTGCCAACGCTGCTTCGGGTGAGATCACCGACTTCGCTGCGGCCCTTGCTCAGGGTGGCCTTGTCGCGCATTCGATGGGCATCTCGATCGATGACACGTCGACCGCTCTGGGTATCTTCGCGAATCAGGGGCTCGTCGGCTCTGATGCTGGTACGTCGCTGAAGACGATGCTCGTCAGCTTGCAGTCGCCGACGAAGCAGCAGGCCGCGGCTCTGGATCAGTTGGGCGTCAAGGCGTTCGATGCTCAGGGCAATTTCGTCGGCATGCGCACGATCACCGAGGAACTGGCGAACGCTCAGGCGACCCTGACGCAGGAGCAGTACGCCGCTGCTGCCTCGACCGCGTTCGGTACCGATGCTGTGCGTGCTGCGGTCGCTGTTGCTGCTGGTGGCACCGAGGCGTGGGACAACATGGCCGCCGCGGTCGGTAAGGCTGGCGGTGCTGCGGAGTTGGCGGGCGCTCAGACCAAGGGGCTGAAGGGTGCTTTCGGTCTGGTCGAGAACGCTGTGCAGGACGCTCAGATCGCGCTGATGGAGAAGCTGTCTCCGGCCCTCGAAGCTGGGACGCGGTCGCTTGCGGACATGGTGCCGGCGCTGGCTGATTCGCTGGTGCCTGCCCTGTCGACTGCGGGTCAGGCCGTGATCGGTATCGCGCAGTCGGCGCTGCCCCTGTTGGCGTCTGCTGCTACGGCGATCGGCCCGCTGTTCACTGCCGCCGCGGATGGTGTCGGCGCGATCATGCCGGTGCTGAACATCGTCGTCGGTGTCGTCGGTGCGGCTGCGAACCTGTTCGCGTCTCTCCCCGCCCCGGTTCATGCTGCGGTGCTGGCGATGCTACTGCTGCGTACGGTTCGTGGGCCGCTGAACTCTGTGGGTACGGCTGCGGCTGGGTTGCGCACTCAGTTGACGCTGATGGGCCGCCAGATCAGCTACCTGAAGTTCCAGGGCATGAATGCCGGGCTTGCGACGATGCGTGTTGGCCTGCGTGGTCTTGGCGTTGCTGCGGCTACTGCTGGCCGTGGGCTGATGGCTGCGTTCGGTGGGCCTGTTGGTCTGGCGATCATCGGTATCACGACGGCCCTGTCCATCTTCTCGTCGAACAGTGCCGAGGCTGCTCAGCGGACGCAGGAGTTCAACGATCGGTCGAAGGAACTGGCCGACACCCTGGAGAAGACGACGGGTGCGATCTCGTCTGACACGACGTCGAAGATCGTCTCCGACTTCGCGAACGTTGCGTCCGAGTTCGACAACGTAGGGATCAAGTCGGGTGACGCGGCTCAGGCGATCATCGACTACGGCAAAGGTGCTGCTGGTGCCAAGGCGAAGGTTGACGGGATCCGCGACTCGATCCTGAAGACGACCAACGTTGTCGACAATAGCGACATCAACAACGGCCAGGCCGCGATGGCGCTCGATGCCTACTCGACTGCGCTCGGAATGACCGGGATCACCTTCGATGATCTGAAGCGTGCGGCCCTGGGTGGCAATGATGCGATCGCTGCGATGGCGTCGAAGATCGCGGCTCAGGGTGGCGACTACGAAGCGGCTGCCCGGAAGATGCGGGACTACCGCGGCCAGGCTGAGTCTGCCGTTCCTGCCCTGCGTTCATTGAATGCCGAGCAGGACGTCGTGGCGGCTGGTCTGCATGTCCAGGCTGAGGCGTTCAAGACGGCCAAGGATGCTGCGACGGCTGCGGCTGGTGCGTACGGGTCGCAGCTCCAGCAGGCGATGCGGAATGCGTCAACGTCGGGTGCCTCGCTCGAAGAAGCGATGACGGCGCTGAACATCCCCGCCGAGCAGCAGGCCGCGATCATGGCTGCCCTCGCCCCGCAGCTGTCCGCTGTGGGTGACAAGGCGCACTACATGACGCCGGAAGCTCAGGCGGCGGCTCAGGCTCTCGGTGTCACTGGCGACAAGGCTGGCGAGACTGCCGGGAACCTTGATCGCTTGAAGGGTTCCGTTCCGACGTCGGCATTGCAGGCGTTGCACGGCGACGCTGATCACGTGGCGGGCTCTGTCGGTGGTGCGGCCACTGCGGTTGGTGATTGGGCGAAGGCTCTGGAGGATGCGAAGGAGCCGACGGGCGGCTTGTCGTCTGCTCTGGCCGAGGTGAAGGCTGCCGCGGACAACGTGACGACGGCTTCGGATCTGATGGCTGCCGCTGTTCTCCGGGCTGCTGGTGTGGATCTGACTGCCGAGCAGGCACAGCGCGAGAATGCTGCTGCCCTGCGAGGTATCACCGAGGGCATCTACGACAAGGCCCGCGCGTCTGCCGATGACCAGCTGGCCACCCGCGATCGGATCCAAGCCGAGAAGGACCTTGCGGAGGCGCAGAAGGACGGCCGGAAGACCGACGAGGACGGCAAGTACACCGAGACGCAGGAAGAGTACGACCGGCGGATCATCGACTCGAAGGACAAGGTTCGCGACGCCCGTCGCAAGGAGCAGGACGCACACCTGAAGAACGCGGCTGCTCAGACCGCCGACAAGGAGGCGTACGGGAAGGCCGCTCAGTCGGCGCTGGACATGGCGAACAAGTCGGGTCTGGCTGCTGCTGCTACGGGCTCGGTCAAGGATGCGTCGAAGGCCGCGCAGGTTGAGATCGGCAAGCAGCGCAAGGCGTTCATTGACGCTGCGGTGTCGGCAGGCGTGTCGGAGAAGGCTGCGGCGAAGCTGGCCGATCAGTACGGGCTGACCCCGAAGGCTGTCAAGACCGCGTTCGAGGCGCAGATCAGGGATGCCGAGAAGAATGGCACCCACCTGTTCCAGGTGTACGACAAGACGACTGGCACTTGGTCGGCGCAGTTCCTGACACGGGATGATGCTGCGGCGAAGCTCAAGGCTGGCGACGTCTTGAAGGCGTACGACAAGACCAAGGGCAAGTGGACCGGCAAGATCACCGCCGACAATGTTGATGCTCTGGACAAGATGGAGGCGACTCAGAAGAAGGTCGACTCCCTCAAGGGCAAAGAGGTGCAGATCACCTACAAGGGTGTGATCACCACCCCGGATCTGGCTGCCACGTCGGGGCTGAACAAGGCCCGGGCGAACGCGGCGGGTGGTTATCAGGTTGGTCCGGGTACTGGCACGTCGGATTCGATCCTGTCGTGGCTGTCCAATGGCGAGTACGTCGTCAATGCGAAGGCAACGGCGAAGAATCGGCCCCTACTGGAGCAGATCAACCGGGACACTCCGGCATTTGCGTCCGGTGGTTTCATGGGGAACTCCGGCAAGGAGATCCGCTACGGCATCACTGGTTCGTCTGCGGGTGCTCCGGACTTCGCGAAGATGCTGGCCGATGGTGCTCAGGGTATGGCGTCGGCGGTCGGTAAGAAGCTGACGGCCTCGATTCCACCGATTCCTGCCGCGAACTATTCGGGCGTGTCTCAGTGGCTTCCGTTGGCTCAGAAGGTATTCGCAGCCAAGGGTGCTCCGATGTCGGTGCTGCCGATCATGATGGAGCAGATGAAGCATGAGTCCGGGGGTAATCCTCGGGCCATCAACCTCTACGACATCAACGCCCAGCGCGGCACGCCTTCCAAGGGTCTGTTGCAGTTCATCGATCCGACGTTCCGTGCATATGCGGATCCTGGCTACAACACGAACATTTGGGATCCGGAGTCGCAGATCCGTGCGTTCCTGAACTATGTGCCGGCGCGCTACGGATCGTTCGACTACCTGACGCGCATCGGCAACGGTGCATATGCCGAGGGTGGCCCTGTCGCCGCTCCCGGAACCGGCACGTCTGACTCCGGGTTGGCTCGGGTGTCTAACGGCGAGTTCATCGTCAATGCCCGGTCAGCGTCGAAGAACTACGGCCTGCTGCATGCGATCAACTCCGGGATGCCTGGGTTCGCGTCCGGTGGTCTGGTTGGCGCTTCGGCGTTGGCGGGTATCGGTGCCCGGAACTTCGGCGAGCGCGAGAGCGTCACTGTTCAGGCGTTGCAGGATCTCGCGGCTTCGGTGCGGGATCTCCGGGCGTCGGCGAACACGCTGGCGGCGAGTGCGCGGGAGTCGGCTACGGCTGCTCGTCGTGTCGCTGCGGATCAGGCGTCGAAGGTTCGGGAGACGGCCAAGTCAGGTGCGGGCAAGGTGTCTGCGGCCGAGAACAAGCTGGACGAAGCCCGGAAGCGTTCGGCGAAGACGGCGGGTCAGCAGGCGGCGAAGGCTACGGCAATCGCTCGGGCTGAGGCTGCGTTGGCGAAGGCGCGGACTGCTGCGGCTGATGCGAACACGAAGGCCGAGGCGTCGTCGAAGAAGGCCACTGCTAGCGCGAATGCGAAGGCGGCGGCTGATGCGAAGGCTGCTACCACGGCCAAGCAACGCGCGGATGCCGAGTCGCAGAACGTCAAGGCGACGGCGAAGTTGCAGGGCGCGTTGCGGTCTAGCGCGCTGCACTACGACCAGGTGACGGCGGCGCTGTCGAAGGCCAACGAGAAGTTGGTGGACCTGCGGGCCAAGGTGTCCGACGTCGTGTCTGACGCCCGGTCGAAGGCGCTCGGGCTGAACGGCGGCATCCTCGGGGATTCGTCGTCCACGGCGAAGATCACGGCGGACGCGATCCAGAAGGCGTTGCGGGGCGACATTGCCCAGCAGAACGCTTTCACGAAGACGCAGCAGAAGGCTCTGAAGTTGGGGCTGTCTGCGTCGCTGGTCGACTCCCTGTCGGACGTCGGTGGGCGTGGTGGCGATGTGCTGTCGGCGATCGTTGCCGGTGGCTCAGGCAAGGCCAAGTCCATCCAGGCGCTCTACTCGCAGCTGTCGGCTGCGGGTGCTCGTTCGGGCAACGTCCGGGCGAACGCACTGTTCGGCGGCCAGATCAGCCAGACGTCGGCGCAGATCCGTTCGTTGCAGATCGACAAGGCGGGGACGGAGGCGGCGTTGAGGTACGGCGCTCAGGTCACGGCCAAGGCGATCCGCGATGGGCTGCACGGCACGGAGATGACACTCCGGGCCGGAACCCATGCGTTCGATGTGGTGGTTGATATGCGGATGAAGGCAGCAGCAGCAGCCACGAAGGCGGCTGCGACAGGGAGGCGACGATGATCCTGTCAGCTGCTCAGTCCGCCACCGATTACCCGTCGGTGGATCTGTTGGTGGATGCGCTCCCCGCCGGCACAGCAACGGTCACGATCTACCGGTCTTATCAGGGCACTCGCTCTGTGATCCGGCAGGCCAATGCTGCGCCGACGATGGGCGCTTCTTCTCGTCCGTACATCGATGCGGAGCCGCCGTTGTCGCAGGCGATCACGTATAGCGCGTATGCGACTTCGGCGGCTGGTGCGCAGTTGGATGTTGCGCAGGCTGCTCCGGTGACGGTGGTGTCGGATCAGGCGTGGATCTCGGATCCGTTGGCGCCGGGTCGGGCTACTCCGGTCATTCCGATCAACGAATCGATGGAAGAGATCGAGCATGTCACGCCGGGGACGATCTCGGATGTGATCGATTCGGCGCTTCCGATCGCAAGTATGGGCACGACGCAGACCGGCAATTTCCAGTTGGTGTTGATGGCTCCGACGGCGATGATCTCGGGGAAGTACCGGCTGGTGTTGCAGTACGCGAACCCGTTCCTGTTGCGGATTCCGCCGAGTTGGAACTACGACCTTCCGTCGTTGGCGTACCTGGCACACACCGGGTACGTCACGAAGAAGGCGTCGGCGGTGCTGGGTGAGCGCGACTATCTCTCCCTGTCCGTGACCGCAGTGCAGCCTCCCCCGTCGCCGGTTGTGTTGCCTGCCAGGACGTACGGCGACGTGCGCGATGAGGCCACGACCTACGGCGGGCTGGCGTCCCTGTGGCCGTCGTACCTTGATCTCCTGAGGGGCTGACGGTGCAGACTTCGCGGCCGGACCTGCTACAGGGTTCGGGCCGGCCAGTGGTTACCGCCAACGCGTGGCGTGGTGGTCGGTGTGTGGCTCGGGGTTTGCAGATCACTGACGGCTCGTTGAAGATCACGGCAGGCCAGTCGGTCCGCTCGGCTCTATCGCTGACGATCGTTGATCCGACGGGGAATCTGCGGCCGACGGCTGATGGTCCGCTGTCTCCGTACGGCTCGGAGATCGAGCTGCGGGGCGGATCTGCCCAGGGCACGGTTCCGCTCGGCTGGTATCGGATCGGTTCGGCTGATCCGACCGAGGGTTACCGGGTGTACGAGTCGCCTATCGACGGCGCGGTCACGTACGTATCGACGGGCGTCACGGTCACACTGTCCGGTTCGGATCGCGCCGAGAAGGTGCGGCTTGATCTGCTGGTGAACGGCGAGCAGCCGTCGAAGCCAACGGTTCTCGCTGAGATTGCCCGCCTGTTGCAGGGTGTCGTTCCGTGGCAGGCGCCGTCGATCGCTGACAAGTCGCTGACGGCAACAGCTGTCACGTACGACTCGGACCGGTTGAAGGCGTGCACGGATCTCGCGGCGCTGTTGGCGTGTGACTTGATCTTCACGCCGACGGGTGCCGCGACGTTGGTTCGTAAGGTGCCGCCGCTGGTGTCGGTGTGGGATCTGCCGCGCGGGTCGTCGTCGGTGATCGGTTCGATCCAGACGTCGATGTCGTCGGACGATGTGCACAACGCAGTGTTTGCGAAGGCCACGTCAACCGACTTCGCGGGGAACGTCACGCCGCTGATCGGCAAGGCGTACGACCGGACGGCGGGCATTGCGTGGGGCGGCCCGTTCGGTCGGGTGCCTTTGGTCATCGACGCGGATCTTGCCACCACTCAGGCGGACGTCGACAAGGCCGCCGCTGACGAGTTGGCGATGGAGCAGCGGTCTCGGTGGCTGATCGTCACCGTCCAGTGTGTCTGCAACTTCGCGCTGGAGGTCGGCGATGTGGTGTCGATTCCGATGCCGAAGCGTCGCGTGCTGGGTCAGGTCACGTCGGCTGACTGGCCACTCACTCAGGGTCCGATGACGATCACCGTCGCGGTGGATCCGTTCGTCTGGGAGAACGCGCAATGAGCAACCCCCTGGCCGATCTCCTGGCCGCTGGTCGTCAGGACGAGCGGAACACCGCCGCGGGTCCGCAACAGATCGATCTCGGCGTTGTCACTCAGGCGTCGCCGCTGCTGGTCCGTTGCGCTGGCTTCGATGAGCAGGTCATCGCGTTGGACGGCAAGACGTTCGCGCTGGGCGATTCGGTTCTGCTGGCACGGTTCCGCGGCGTCGCGTACGTGCTGGGCAAGGCTGGTGTCGGTTCTGCTCCGTCCGCGCCGTCGCCCGATCCGTTGTCGGGTTCGGATCAGTTCGCGGCTGTCGAGACGTTCTCGTGGCGGTCGGGTTACCCGTTCGCGTATCAGCAGGACGTGCGGCAGGGCGAGGGCGGCGTCTCGGGCGCGTGGACTGGCGCGTGGTTCTACCAGGGCGGGCCGGGTGCATCGCTTGCTGGGGTGACTGTTTCCTCGGCGTCTGTCCGTGTTGCTCGCGGCTCGGGTGGCACGCCGGGACCACAAGCGGCGCACCTGTTCCTGTCGTCGTCTGGGATCTGGCCGACTCCTGGTCAGTCCGCTCCGACAACTGTCGGCACATCGGTTGACGTGATCCTGCTGCCGGGTGAGTTCAAGGACGCTGCAATTCCGTCGGCGTGGGCTCAGTCGATCGTCGACACAAACGCCGGACTGATGGTGTCCGGTACTTCACCGCAAGTGTTTCTCGCCGGTCGGGACTCTGATCCTGAGTCCGGCCTACTCCAAATCAACTGGGAGCGCGCATGAGTCAGACCACTGGCACCGGTAAGCGGGTGCCGACGATCTCCGATGACCCGGACGTTCCCCGCGACATGCTGGCTTTGGCAACGGACATTGACCCGGACCTGGTGCAGCAGTTCGCTACCACCACGGAGCGGGATGCAGCGTTCTCGCTGGTCGCATTCAAGCTGTGTTTCGTCGGCGACGTGCTCTACCGCCGCCGCGGATCGTCCTGGTACGAGGTCCGCGACGCCGGACAGGAAGCAACATATCTGCACCAGGCGGCCAACGGAGTGAGCATCGGCAGTGGCGGCGGGACATTGGGCTACATCACAACACTCGCGGTCCCGGCCGTGTCCTGGCGTCGGGTGGTGACGGTGACCGCGCGAGCCTACTTCTCCAGTGTGGCAACGAATGCCGATCTCGTGCTCCGGACCGAGACGACGGAGTTGTACCGGGCAAAGGCCGACACCGGCAACTCGGCCATCATCACGTACAGCGCCTATCACGAGGCAGGCGAACTCACCCGGTACAACGCGGTGATCACCAGCCCCGGCACCTGCGTCGCCACCAGTGATGGCCGGTATGCGGGCATGGACATCGTCGCTGTTCCCGCGGCGACATGAACGCCGGCGAGTGGATCGCTGCGGTTCTCCTGATCCTGGGAGCAATCGGCGGCGCAGTGAAATACCTGAGCACCCGACGCGACGCCCGCTACGACCAACTCCAAGAGGACGTCGGGATCCTGCGCTCCGAGATCAAAGACCTACGCACGGAAGTCAAAGACCTCCGCGCCGACCGAGGTGCGCTCTACAACTACGCATCCGAGTTGCGCGGTCACATCTTCGACCAGAAGCCGCCACCCCCACCCCCTTGGCCACACGGCCTCGGCTGACCCATCCAGCGCAGTAACACCCGGGCCGAACGGTCCTAACTGAAAGCTGAGTAAGTCAATGAACTTGCAGGAACTCGCAGCACGCGGACCGATCGCAGTCGGCAGCAAGATCGATCAGTACCTCGCACGGATGGATGCCGACACCCGCGCGCTCGCATCGAAGTTACTGATGGACAAGGCATACAGCGCACCGGAAGTTGCCGAAGCATTGACCGGTTCCGACTATCCCGTCGGCCGATCGGCCGTCGGGGACTGGCGCAGGGCACACAAGGTCGGCCAGTGAATCTCGAAGACCTCGCACGCCGGGGTCCGACAGTTGCAACTGGGATGCCGCGCAAGGAGTTCGCGCCAAGCTTCCAAGCCGTCGGCCCGGACTCCTACGAACTACTCACGCTGACCGAGGACGCCACGGCGGCGATCGAAGAACTGCGGCTGCTGGGCGTCACCGTGCCCGAGGGATTCGTCCCCAGGCTCGTTGAAGCTAAGCACGACCCGGCGGCGTGGCACCGTGACGAAGCGTTCACCAACGGCAAGAGGACTCCGGCCGTTACGCGCGGGATCGTTCGGCGACGGTGGCTGTTCGACTTCGCAGCGATGCCCGCACAGGACGTGAAGCGCCTTGTCGACTGGGTAATGGAACGCAAGCCTGCCGCGACAATCAAGGACCCCGACGTCGACTCTGCCGTGGCTGTCCCGTCCGACTGGCAGCTCGGCAAGGTCGACTCTCGCGGCGGCACCAAAGAAACGATCAACCGCGTCATGGACGGCATCGATCAGGCCGTCGACCTCTTCCGATCCATGAAGCCCAAGCGAATCCGCGTGTT
This sequence comes from Nakamurella lactea DSM 19367, assembly GCF_000426645.1. GTDB lineage: Bacteria > Actinomycetota > Actinomycetes > Mycobacteriales > Nakamurellaceae > Nakamurella > Nakamurella lactea. The sequence goes on from NZ_AUFT01000001.1 coordinate 175,379, forward strand.
CGATCCAGGCGACATCCTGGAGAACTTCGACAACACGCCAGGCCAGTCGTTCACCAACGATCTGTCGCTACCCGAACAGGTAGACCTGGCTGCCACGCTGACCACGCGCATGCTGAAGTCGTTCGCGGAAGTGGCGCCCACCGATTACTACGCGGTGCCCTCGAATCACTGCCAATGGCGGCGCGGTGGCAAGGCCGCGGGTAAGCCTGCGGACGACTGGGGTATCAACAACGCCCGGCAGCTCGCTCGCGTGTTTGGTGAGGCAGGACGTGATGACATCACGATCACGATCCCCGAGCCATTCCGAGAGTCGCTGGTTGTTGACATCGACGGTCTGCCAATCGGTATGGCTCACGGGCACCAGGCCAACAACCCGGACAAGCTAGTCGACTGGTGGCGCGGTCAGACGTTCGGCAATCAGCCGATGGCGGCTGCACGGCTGGCGATCTTCGGGCACTACCACTCCTGGCGATTGCAGGAGGTCGGCGACTCGAAACATCTGCTGGTTGCGAAGACCAGCGATAGTGGATCGTCGTGGTTCACCAACCTGAAGGGCGAGGATTCATCCCCCGGCATGGTGACGTTCACCGTTACCGATGGCCGATGGAACCACCTGCAAGTTGTGGGGGGCGTGTGATGAAGACCTGTTCAATCGAGGATTGCGAGCGGTCGGCATGGGCGCGCGGATGGTGCGCGAAGCACTACCAACGTTGGCGCTCGAACGGAGATCCGACCGTGGCTCAAGTGCGCACCCGGGCCATATGTGATCAGCCCGACTGTGACGATCCGACCATCGGCCGACAGATGTGCCGCAAGCACTACCTTCGGTGGTACAAGTACGGCGACCCAACCGCTCTGCATAAGGGTGGTGCATCCGGCCAGGACCACTACCTTTGGGCTGGCGCGGCTGTCGGATACCGCGCACTACATAATCGACTCGCCGTCGCCCGGGGCAAGGCGTCGAGCTATCAATGCGCCCACTGCGCCGCGCCGGCAGTCGAGTGGGCGTACGACCACCGCGATCCGAACGTATTGACTAGCGACCGCGGCCTGCCGTACAGCACTGATCTTGATCACTATCACCCATTGTGTCATGGCTGCCATGTCCGACTGGACAAGTCTGGCGCTCACCTGATCGGAGCCTCCTGATGCGTGTCTACATCTCCGGCCCGATGACCGGAATACCTGGTCTCAACTTCACGGCATTCAATGACGCAGAAGTCAGGCTCAAAGCTGCTGGCTACGGCGTATCGAACCCTGCAGCCAAGGGCGAGATCGACGGCTTCACGTGGTCAGACTATCTGCGGGTTGACCTCCGCGAACTGACCACGTGCGGCGGCATCTACCTGTTGCCCGGCTGGGAGAACTCCAAGGGTGCGTGCCTGGAATACCACGTCGCCAAGGAACTTGGACTGACGGAGGTTCGCCTGTGACCGCAAAGGAAGTGCGGGTCACATCCGAGACGGGCGGCCAGAAGGGGACCAAGCTCGCACGCTACGACCTGATCCCCAGCGAGGCATTGCGCACTGTAGCCGAGTTGTACGGCAAGGGCGCCGAGAAGTACGACGATCACAACTGGGCCAAGGGCTATGACTGGTCACTCTCCTTCGCCGCACTCCAACGCCACGCCTGGCAATTCTGGGCCGGCGAGAACAACGACGAAGAGACTGGCCTGCCACACATGGCATCCGTCGCCTTCCATGCCCTCGCACTGATCACGTTCATGACCGAGCACCCCGAGTACGACAACCGGCCCGGCACTGGCTGAACCGTACCGATTCCGGTACGGAGTCGGCGTACGGCGACATTCCACATTGCCGCCGTACGGCGCATTGCATACCTGCGACCTGACGGAATGCATACCTCCCACACAAGCGAGGCACCGATGACTCACCCAATCCCCGGCGGATTACCAGCAACTCCGATCCCTTCGACGCTGGCGAAACCTCAGCCGCCCGTACTCAATCCGCCGCCGAACCTAGCGATCATCACGCTCATGGTTGAGCTGAATCGCCTGGAGGCCAAGCACAACGAGGCCCTGCGACTCATGCACTGGCACGACAAGTTGCGCCACTACCAGTGCTCCATCATGGATCAGCTGTCCGGTGAGCGGCGAGAGATCGAGCAGGCAATCAACGCGATCAAGAGGGCGATATGAGTGAGCAACGAACCGAGATGACACGCGATCAGATCACGTTCGACTGGGCGATCTTGCGGGCCGCCACCATGTTCCGCACCGCTGAGACCGAGACGGACCGCGAGCTGATGCGCCTGTTCATGGAGCTGGGCGGCTACTTCGTTGGCCTCGCTGACACTTTGAAGGAGAGCTAGATGACCGAACCCCGCCCCGATTCCGAAGAGCCGCAGGACGGCCACGCCCAGTACCTCCCGCAGGCCGACTGGGACGCAGTCAACGCGACTGCCGACGCCCTCGACAACCCCGAGGTCGACACCGACCAGGACGACCCGGATGCGCCGGAGGTCGATGTGGAGGTGATCCCCGATGGCGGGTGATCTGGACGCCTACACCAGTTGGTCTCCGTCGCCGAACTTCTCCAGCCGCACCAGGTCTGACGATGCGGCGATCGTGCACACCGTGGAATCCGACCTGCGGGACTCGTTGGCCGTGTCGCTCGCCGGCCCGGACTGGTTCGGTTCGACCAAGGCCGGGACGTCGCCACACGCGATCGTCGGTCCGGTGTCCCGGGTCGGCACCGTGCTCCGGAAGTTCAAGTCGTGGGCTGTCGGCTCCCCCGGCAACAACATCACCTACAACATCGAGCAGACCGGGCGTGCTGCGTTCACCCGCGCACAGTGGTTGACCACCGAAGGTCTCGCGCAGATCAGCAACGTCGCGCTAGTCATCGCCGACTGGGCGAAGGCCAAGGGCGCCACCAAGCCTCCAACCCGCGGCACCCGCGACGAACTCCGCCGGTACGCGAACGGGGAGAACGTCGGTCTGCGCTACTACGGCCACGTCGACGTCACCGACACCCTCGGCGGCACCACACACACCGACCCCGGCGACCAGTACCCGTACGACGTTCTGCAAGCCCAGATCAACCTGCATTTCGGCATCGGGCCGACACCGACACCAGTCCAGGAGGACGACATGCCACTGAACGCCGCCGACAAGGCGTGGATCCAGACCGCGATCACCAACACCATCCGCAAGGAAGCTGGTCCGGCCGTGTGGAGGACGAAGCTCAAGGGCGGGTTCCTGAACGCAGGTGCCGGTGCCGCACTGGCTGACGTGTTCACCCAGGTCCGCAAGCTCCGAGGTCAGGGCAAGTGAACGGCGACACGATCCCGTCGCTGATCAGGACCTGGGTCCCGCTGGCCGTGGCTTGGCTGGTCGGATTCCTTGCGTCACTGGGGATCCAGGTCGACTCCGGTACACAGGCGGCTCTTGCGTCTGCGATCGGCGCCATCGTCGCGGGGGCCTACTACGCCGCCGTCCGTTGGGCCGAGCAGCGCTGGCCGTGGGTCGGCAGGTTCCTGGGCTCCACGAAGCAGCCGGTCTACGCAGACATGCACATTGCCCGCGTGAAGGGAGATCCGAATGGCCCTGCCAGCTGACCTACTCGCAGCGCACGTCACCGGCCGGGTGGTCGACGGAACGACTGGCGCAGTCATCCCGATCATCGTGGAGTTCGTCCCGAACTTCACCGTCCTCAACGACCTGCCCGGCGGAACCGACCCTAGCGACACTGGCTCCATCGTCGTCGGATTCCCGACGCTGATCTCCGTCGACAACTCGACCGACCACACGAACACCGGCGGCATCTGGGACTACGCAGCAGATGCCGCGGACGGAACCTTCAACGTCACGCTTCTGGGCTACTCGGACGGCGTGAACGGTAAGGGCTACACGTACACCGTCACCGTGAAGCGCAAGTCCGACGGCACACAGCTCTTGTCCCCGTGGAATTTCAAGATCCAGGCGGGCGCAACCGTTGACCTGTCCGCGATGGCACCCGTTGCAGCTTCGGGCGGCTCGTCCGTCTCCGTCGTCAACGTCGGCGGAAGTGGTGGCGGCGGCACTGGGGCATGGGCTGACATCACCGGCAAGCCCGCATTCATCGCTGCGGGATCCACCGCCGCGGCTGCACGTACCGCGATCGGTGCCACGGACCTCGTGCTAGGTACCAGTGCGACAACGGCGAAGGCTGGCAACGCGCACGACGCATGGTCGGACATCACGAGCAAGCCTGCCGTCATTGCTGCCGGTGCGGATCAGGCCGCAGCACGTGCCGCCATCGCCGCCGGGACTTCCAGCCTGGTCACTGGCACGACTGCCGGAACTGCTGCGGCGGGCAACGATTCGCGACTGTCGGATGCTCGGGTGCCGCTCTCGCACACTCACGTCCCCACCGACATCACCGGATCCGGGACCGTCGGCCGCGCCGTCCTGGCCACCAGCACCGAGGGTGCTGCCCGTACTGCCGTGGGCATGTCGGCTCTCGGTTCATCCCTCGTGACCGCCGCCGATCAGGCCGCGATGAAGTCGATCATCGGCGTGACCGACGGAGCCGATGGTGCACCGGGTGTCGGTGTCCTCGTTCTCGGTCCGTCCGACGCAGTCCCTGGCGGCACTGCTGCCAATACCGTCATCGTTCGAAAGGTCTCCTGACATGCCCCTCAATGACACCGCCCTCAACTACGGGAATGCCGCGATCCAGGTCGACAAGCTGAAGTATGCGTCGCTGCATCTGAGCCTCCCGAATAGCTCCGGCAGTGGCACCACCTCAGCCGCCCGGAAGCTCATCGTCTGGGACACCGCCGCGAGTGGCGACATGATCGCCACCACCGATCTCCTGTTCACCGGCGGCGCATCGCTCGGGACTGTGGGATGGGTTGGATTCTGGGATGCAGGTCCGACCGGCGGCAACTTCATGGGCTACCTGTCCGTGACCGGCGATGGTGCGTTCAATGCTTCGGGCGAGTACACGCTGACCGGCATCACCATCACCGGCACGGCGTCCTGATGCGGCGCCAACTCGCGGTACTGATCGCGGGGGGCGCGCTGGTTCTGACGGGGGTCGGTGTCGCTGCTGCGGCTGGAACGTCGGCCGCGCCTGAGTGTGCTGGGCCGACCGATCCGTCATCCCTGGCGCAGGTCCAGGCATGGGAAGCGTGTCGCTTCGATGCGTTGCAGGCGGCCGTGTCCAAGCCGCCTGTCACCGTCGACCACACGACCACTGAGACCACGACCGAGGTCAGCGTCGTCACCGGCGCACCCACCACGGTTGACCGCACGGTGACGCAGACGGTTCCGACCACGGTCATGCAGACCGTCACGGCCAGGACCACGGTTCGCACCACCATTCCCGGACCTACCGTCACTGTGACGGAATCGGGTGGGGTCACCGCACCCGAAACCTCCACGCCTGAACCGACTTCCGAGGCTCCGACCACCTCGACCACCACGCCGACGTCGTCTGACCCTGTCCCCGCTGGTGATTGCGTCGGCGCCGCGAACACTCCCGGCGGTGCTGATCCTTGGGGCGGGTGCTGGCCCGGCGCGCAGAACACCGGCTACCCGCACGGACTCCCCGGCGACACCCGCGCGCCCGTCACATTGAAGGCGTACACCGGACCGACCACGATCCGATCCTGCGGCGTCGTCATCGATTCCAAGATCGTCCCGCAAGACCTGCTGATCGAAGCGGGCAACGGCACCAACCTCGACAAGCCCTGTGTCACCATCAAGAACTCGCTCGTCAAGGGCGTCATCTTCGCCGAGCAATCCAACTACGGACCGGTCTTGATCAGCGACACCGAGGTTGTACCCGATGGCCTGTCATGGTGGGAGAACATCGGCCGCAGTAACTTCCGGGCAATCCGCGTCAACTCCCACGGCTCGCAGGGTGTCATCAAGTGCGACCAGAACTGTGAGGCAATCGACTCCTGGGTGCACGGCATGGAAGTCGGCAAGTCCTACCACTACAACGCGTTCGGCGGCAACGGCACGAACGGGTTCCTGATCAAGCACAACTATGGGACGTGCGGCGACTGGTCCTCGACCGAGGCCGGCCTGACCGGTGACGCCGGCTGCTCTGCGGTGATCGGCTTCTACGGCGACTTCGCGCAGAACCAGAACATCACCATCACTCGCAATCACCTCGCCTCCACATTCGCGGGCGACCAGGACCGGCAGGCGGGCTACTGCATCAACCCCGGCTACTACCCCGGCAAGCCCTACCCCGACACGAAGAACATCAGCGTCACTGACAACGTGTTCGGTCGTGGCGGTTCCGGCAAGTGTGGCGTGTTCGGGCCGAGCAACAGCCTGAACGGCGTGGGCAAGCCGAACGGAAACGTGTGGTCCGACAACCGCTACGACGACGGGACGCCGATCGCTCGCGTTGAGGAATAGCCCGCCGCCGACTAGCTGATTGGAGCACCATGCCCACCCATTCGATCTTCGGCGCATCCCCGCCACCCGGTACCCAGGTCGCCGCCGATGATGGCCAGCCGATCTGGGTAGGCAACACGTTCTACACCTACGGATCCGGCGCAGCTGGCTGGCGTTGCTACGGCGGACGGCTCTACATCGCGCCCGGCAACGTCGCATCCATGCCCGCCACCGTGACCGCCGCCGTGTGGAACAACACCACCCGCACGGCGAACAACCTGGACGCGACACCACTCGATACCAAGACCGTCACGATCCCGGCAGGCGGCGGCTGGGTTGAGTGGACGTGGACCACGCCCATCACCATCACCGCGGGCCAAGTGGTGATGATCGGCTACACCGGCGGCACCAAGTACCTGTCGTCGCCGAGCCCGACCAACTCGTTCATCCCAGCATCCGACAGCTCAACCCTGGTGATGACCGACGGCGTCAACGCTGGCCCGGGACTCGACCGCACCTACTACCGGTACGGCACCAGCGCGATCGTCTGGCTGACCGACACCAGCGCGTCGCTGTGGGGCGTCGACATCCTGGTCGACGAAGGCAGTGGCCCGGCACCTACGACGGGGTCCGCGTCAGGTTCGATCGGCTGGGTTGGTACCGCCACCGGCACCGCGATCACTTCGGCTGGCGGCGCTGCGTCCGGGTCCATCACTTGGGCTGGCACGGCCACCGGCTACAAGATGCCGCAGGGCGCCGCGTCCGGCTCAGTCTCCTGGGTGGGCCGGGCGACTGGTCCGAACTCCGGCCGCACCATCGCGCAGGAGAACGAGCTGACCGGTGCACCTTCGTCCGAGTGGGAGATCACCGGCGCCGGGGACTACGACAATGTTGGGTTCCCGCGCCAGTTCTCGTCCAATGTCGGCGAAACCGTCGAGTTCTCCTGCACCACCGACGGCGGCGGCGTGGTCCTCGACATCTACCGCATCGGCTACTACGGCGGCGACGGTTGGCACAAGGTCACAAGCCTGGTCAACACCGCGATCACGCAGCCGACACCGACGACGATCCCGAGCAGCAATGGCGGGATCAGCTGCTCGAACTGGTCGGTCACCGCATCCTGGGACATCCCCTCCGATGCGACGACCGGCCTGTATGTCGGCGTCTACCGCAACGCTGCTGGCAACGATGCGAGCTACATCCCATTTGTAGTTCGCGACGATGCACGCCAGGCCGACATCATCATCAAGACCTCGGAGACCACCTGGGCGTTGGCCTACAACTACTACGGCGGCCCGGCTGCACCACTGGCCGGCAAGAGCCTGTACGGATCCGGCGGCCCACTCGGTGACATCACCACCCGCGCGCAGGCAGTCAGCTACGACCGGCCCGTCGTCACCCGGCAAGGCGTGACGCAGACCTACTGGCTTGCGTGCGAGGCCCCGATGATTCGTTGGGCCGAACGGATGGGCTACAACGTCAAGTACGTTGCTAGCCGTGACCTTGACGATGACCCCAGCCGTATCGCTGGGGCCAAGATCCTGGTGTCGTCCGGTCATGATGAGTACTGGACGACTGGCATGCGGGACACCGTCGAAGCGTTCCGCAACTCCGGCGGCCACGTCCTGTTCCAGTCTGGCAACGAGGTGTTCTGGCGCACGCGGCTCGACTCCACCGACCCGAACGTGATGTGGTGTTTCAAAGACACCCAGGACGGCCCGGGCGGTCACGACGGCGGCACCGCGATCGACCCAGTGTTCTGGACCGGCTCATGGTCAGACACCCGCTGGGTCGGCCGCAAGCCCACCAACACCCTCAATGGCACGTACTTCCGGATGAACGGCGTCAACGACAAGACGGCGACATTCGACCACACGGCCGCCTACGCATCACACCCGATGTGGCGGAACACCGTGCTCGCATCCGGCTCGTCCTTCTCGGTCGCCGGGATCATCGGATTCGAGGCCGACGAGTATGACCCGCCCGCCGGGATCAACCCCGTCCGGCTCGGGCAGACCATCGTCACTGGCACCAACATCAGGGCCGACGACAACGGGGAGTTCTACACCCTGCCCGGCAACATCGACTGGGGCATCTGCTCCCAGCGTAGATCGTCTGGGGCCGTCGTCATCGGCTTCGGAACCTGCCAATGGTCCTGGGGACTCGACGCAACCCACGACCGCGGCAGCAACGTCGCCAACCTCAACATCCAACAGGCGGAGTACAACATCCTCAGAGACCTCGGAGCCAACCCGGCGACCCCACACTCGGGGATCGTCACCAGCTCGCCGGCCGCACTCACCGCGTACGGCACGGCACCCACCGCAGTCCCGCAGTGGTCGCTGTGGAATGGGTCCGCCGAGGTGCCACTCACCCTCGCCGGAGTGTGGGACGGCAGCACCATCGTCGAAGCCACCGCAACCGAGATCACCACCTGATGCGAAAATGGGTCCCGGCCGGGTCCCGAGCCTCTTCGTAGTGGTCATGAATCGAACAAGCCCCCCATCTGTTTCGGCAGATGGGGGGCTTGTTTTCGTACGCTCCCCCGGCTGGACTCGAACCAGCAACCGTCCGATTAACAGTCGGAAGCTCTGCCAATTGAGCTACAGGGGACCGTCGGCGCCGAAGCACCCGCGCCGCTGCGGTCGATCGGCGCGTCACCAAGGATAGCCCACCGATCAGGATGCTCTCGACCGCCCCGACCCCCTTGCCCACCCTGATCGAACGGTCGACGGCGACCGGTATCGTCCACCGATGGGGCGGTAGCTCAGTTGGTCAGAGCAGCGGACTCATAATCCGTCAGGTCGTGGGTTCGAGCCCCACTCGCCCCACTCACAGCTCGATGCTCGGCCTCATCGGGCGAGCTCCCGGGAACCAGGTCCGGGAGCGTCCGTGATGATGCTGGCGATGGCGTCCCTGGCGGTCACTGCCGCCGAACAAAACGAGCGGACACCGACCTACACCAGCCGGCAAGCTGGTGCGTAAAACTAAACTTGACGACTGAGGGTCGTCAACGCAACATTTACGTATGCAGATCCGGGGAGCCGCCCGGAAACACGGGGTGACCGATGCCGACCAGCAGTTCGGGCGGTAATCCGGGCATCCGTCGCCGACCGTGTGGCTCGCCGGGTCGCGGCTCTACTGACCGCCGACCGGCGGCTGGCCCGCGGCCTCGACGGGATCGCCACCTGCCGGGTGGACACGCTCGCGCTCTGAGTGATCGGCGCCCGGTATCCTTCGATGATCCCGGCGAACTGCCGCGGTATTGGCCGGTTCACCGGCCACGACCCACCGGAGGACCCCATGTTCCGATTGCTGCTCGGCGCCGCCATCGGGTACGTGCTCGGTTCGCGGGCGGGCCGGGAACGCTACGAGCAGATCAAACGCTGGAGCGTCCGGGCCGCCGACCATCCGGCCGTGCAGGGGGCGGCCGGCTTCGTGCAGGCCAAGATCGGCGAGATCCTGCCTGGACACAAGCAGTAGACGGGGCTGACGCACCGCTCAGTCATCGACGCCGGTGGCGTCGGTCGGTTCCTGACCGCTCAGTTCGGCGCCGACCTGTTCGGCGGCAGCGGTCAGCCCGGGGTTGTCCGGTCTCGCCCCGGGATCCAGCCGCAACTGCAACAGCACACCGTCGCGACCTGCCACCCGGCGCAGCGTCACCCACCCGCCACCACCGGGCCACGGCAGGTGTCGACTGGCCACCACCGACCGGCGAACCCTGGCGTGCACCTGGTCGGTGAGCCGGGCGGGCGCCGCCAGCGAGAAGGCATCCGGCGTTGCGTCCCGGACGATCTCACCGCCCCCAGGAAGCTCGCCGACGACCTCCAGCCCGACCACGGTCAGCGTCGCGTCCCGCAGCGTCACCTTCGCCACCCGGTACCACGGCAGTGAGCGCACGGGCTGCTGCCCGACGGGCAGCACCAGCAGCCGGCGCCGGGTGACGGCGAGTTCGGTGCCGTCGACGCTGACGGCCCTGCCCATCACCAGTTCCTCCGGATCCAAGGCGCCGCGAACGGCGTCGCTCGGCCGGTCCCGCCGGCGACGAACGGAAATCCCGAACAGCGCCATCAGGCCTCCCCCCTGGCCCGGTCGGCCAACGCCCGCCGGTAGGCCGTCATCGCGAACAGATCGGTCTGCAGCGTCGTCGACCGGTCCCGGTCGCCGTCGGCCTCGGCCCGCTGCAGCTGCGACCGCAGCCGGGTTTCGTCGATCGCCGCCACCCTTTCGGCCATCCTGGCCAGGATCGCCCCGGCATAGTGCGCATCCGGCGCACCCGACCGACGGGGCGGTTCCACCGACAGCTCGCTGACCAACGACCGCAGGACGCCGGCCGGGACGTGTTCGGAGACGCTCATCATCCAGGCCGGGCCGCGCGGCGCGTTCGCCGGTCCACCGGCGGCGACGATGGCGGTGTGGACAGCTGAATAGGCCGGCTCGGTGAACGCCACATCCCTGACCTGTCCGTAGTCGGCCGCCACGAGTTCCGGTTGCTGCAGCGCAAGTTTCAACGCCTCCCGCTCCACCGAGGACCGGGGGTCGGCCGGGTTCGGACGCCTGACGCCGTCGGATTCCGCGGGCCGTCCTGGGCCCGCCACCGAGTTGGCCCGATCACCGTTCGACGTCGGACCCGGCCGGCGGCCGGGTGGCCCGTCGCCGGCACGGCTCGGCATCGGCCGGCCGTTCACCTGGCGGCCGGAGGCCTGTCCGGGCCCGCGGTCCTCGCGTTGTGCCGATCGCGCCTCCCGGTACACCAGCGCCCTGATCTCTGTCATCTCGGCGCCCAGCCAGCCGGCCAGCTGACGGGCGTACTCCTCGCGCAGCGGCGCCTCCTTGATCCTGGCCACCATCGGCACCGCGGCGGCGGTCGCGGCCACCCGGCCCTCCGGGGTGTCAAGGTCGTAGCGGGCAATGCTGTTGCGGATGGCGAACGCGAACAGGTTCTTCCGGCCGTCGACCAGGGCGCGGACCGCCGCGTCGCCCTTGGCCTGCCGCAGCTCGCACGGATCCATCCCGTCCGGCGCGATCGCCACGTAGGTGTTGGCGGCGAATCGCTGATCGGAGTCGAACGCCTTCAACGCAGCCTTCTGGCCGGCCGCGTCGCCGTCGAAGGTGTAGATCACCTCGCCGCGGATGATGTCGGAGTCCAGCAGGTACCGGCGCAGCACACTGATGTGCTCGTCGCCGAACGCGGTGCCGCAGGACGCGACCGCAGTGGTGATACCGGCCAGGTGCATGGCCATCACGTCGGTGTAACCCTCGACCACCACCGCTCGCCGCTGCTTGGCGATGTCCCGCTTCGCCAGGTCGAGTCCGTACAGCACCTGGGACTTGCGGTAGACCGAGGTCTCGGCGGTGTTGACATACTTCGCCTCGATCCGGTCGTCGTCGAACAGCCGGCGGGCACCGAAGCCGACCACGTCACCGGAGGCATCCCTGATCGACCACAGCAGCCGGCGGTGGAACTGATCGATCGGACCACGCTGTCCCTGCTTGGCAACACCGGCCTTGATCATCTCCGGCAGCGAGAATCCCTGTGCCAACAGCGCTTTCACCAACCGGTCCCAGCCCGATGGCGCGTAGCCGCAGCCGAATGCCGCGGCCGTCTCCAGATCGAACCCGCGCTCGGTGAGGTAGTCCCTGGCGGTCGACGCCTCCGGGCTGTGCAGCTGTTCGGCGTAGAACGCCGCCGCCGCCTTGTTGACCGCGATCAGCCGAGCCCTGGTGCCCGGTTCGCTGCGACTGGAGGTGCCGCCCTCGACCCTGGTCAGGGTGATGCCGGTGCGCTCGGCCAGCCGTTCGACCGCCTCGATGAAGGTCAGGTGTTCCATCTTCTCGATGAAGGCGAAAACGTCGCCGCCCTCTTCGCAGCCGAAGCAGTGGAAGGTGCCGTGCGACGGGCGGACGTTGAACGACGGCGTCTTCTCGTCGTGGAACGGGCAGAGCCCCTTGAGGTTCCCGCCGCCGCCGGGCCGCAGCGACACGTACTCGCCGACCACCGACTCGATCCGATTGGCGTCGCGGACCCGCTCCTTGTCCGCCTCGGTGATCCGTCCCGCCACCCAGCGAGTCTATGCGGGATCGCAGCGGTGCCGATGCCGGTCCACATCGGGGGTGGATCCGTCAGCCGCCGAGCATCCCGGTGACCAGCTGCACGACGAGTTTCGGCTCGTCCTGGTAGATGTAGTGGCCGCTGGAAGGCGCGACCACCGAAGGTCAGTTGGTGCCACCGTCGGCCGCAAGGACCAGCCGGCCGTGCCAGGCGATCGCCTGCGCATCGGTCAGCAACGACACCTGATCCAGCACCACCCGCAGCCGGCCGGCATCGTCGGTCGCCGCCCGGTATCGCGGAGCAGTGGTGGCATCCAGCGCGTCGGCGCCGCGGTCGGCCAGGGCGAGCACCAGCTCGGTCAGCAGCTGTTGTTGAGCGGCCTGCAGCCGCTTGCGGACCGGGTCCAGCATCACGTAGCGCACCGCGATCGCCTTGAGCATGGCCACTTCCGCCCGCAACCGCCGCGGCACCACCAGGTCTGCGGCATACCGGGTGAGCGGGCCCGGCCCCGCGGCCTCCCGGGTGGCCGCGACGGCGCCGGCGACCAGCCGCCCGGTCAGCTCGCTGGTGGTGCGCTTGAGTGCCGCTGCCCCCTGCAGCCCCGGTTCGTAGCGCATCCCCGGGCCGACCTCGGGCATCGCCAGCAGTTCCCGCAGCACGTCGGCCAGGTCGTCGGCGGCCTCGGTCGAGTAGCCGGCACGGGCCTGCTCGGCGACCGCCAGGCGTTCGTGCCGATCGGCGAGCCGACGCATGTCGATCCGGCCGTCGAGAATGCCGTCCTCCACGTCGTGCACCGAGTAGGCGACGTCGTCGGCCCAGTCCATCACCTGCGCTTCCAGGCAGAGCCGGGAACCGCCGCCCGGCCGCACCCAGGCCAGTACGTCGGCCTGGTCGGCGTAGGCCCCGAACTTGCCGTCGGGTTCCCGGCGGGTCCACGGATACTTGATCACCGCGTCCAGCGCGGCCCTGGTCAGGTTCAGGCCGGCCGGCCGGCCATCGTCGGTCAGCACCTTCGGTTCCAACTCGGTGAGCAGGCGCAGATTCTGCGCGTTCGCCTCGAATCCCCCGGCGCTGCCGCCCACCTCGTTCAGCGCGGCCTCACCGTTGTGACCGAACGGCGGATGCCCGATGTCGTGGGCCAACCCGGCCAGATCGACCAGGTCCGGGTCGCAGCCGAGTTGAGCGCCGATGCCCCTGGCGATCTGCGCGACCTCGATCGAATGCGTCAGCCGGGTGCGCGGCACGTCACCCTCGTCCGGGGGCACCACCTGCGTCTTTCCGGCCAGCCGCCGGAACGCACCGGAGTGCAGCACCCTGGCCCGGTCCCGGGCGAACGGGCTCCGTTCGCCCGGGTGGGTGCCCGGCAGCGCCGCCGACTTCGGCGCCTCGACCACCCGTCGTTCGACGTCCTGCTCGGTGTAGCCAGTCGGCACCTCTACGCCCTGCCAGCTCTGTCGGCTCACAGCACCGTGGTCCCGGCGTGCGAGGAACCGCCCGTCAGCAGATAGAACAGCGTGCCGAGGGTCTCCCGGGTGTAGTAGCGCAGCTGGATGTCCGATGCGGTGGCCGGCCCCTGCTGTACGGACGACTCGGTGACGCTGAGGCCCAGATCCCTTGCCATCCGGGACGCCCGGTGCGCGTGCGCCGGATCGGTAACCAGAACCACTGTGTGCCAACCCTTCTGGTCGATCACGGAGGCGGCTGCGCGGAGGCTGTCCAGGGTGTCGTCCCCGGTGCCGACGGCGGTCAGCGATGCTGCCGGGATGCCCTGATCGGCCAGGTAGGCCTTGCCGGCCGCGCCCTCCGTCGTCCGGTCACCGGCCTGGTTGCCGCCGACCGTCACCACGTGCGCGGCGACGCCGGTGTCGAACAGCTCCTTCGCGTGGTCCAGCCGCGCCTGATAAACCGGCGACGGGGTGCCGTTGTACTGCGCGGCGCCGAGGACCACGATGGCGTCCACCGGTGTGCGGTCATCGCGGGCTCCGACCTGCACCGTCCGCAGCGCAATGCCGGCAACGATCAGCACGCCGAGCACCAGCAACCCGGCGAGGTAGCGCCCGCCGGCGCGAACGATCCTCCCGCCCGTCATCCAGGTCCCATCCGTCGATCATCGTGGGTGCCTTGCCCGGCACCCTGCAGCGATCATGCCAGCCACCCGCGCCAGGTGGCCCGCCTGTGGATTCATCTGAGCTGGGACCAGTGACAGCTTCCACCCCTTTTCAGCCCCGAATCTGGCCACTGGCCGGACTCAGGATGAACTTCTCCGTGCGCTCAGAGCCATCCGCGCTCAGTCGCCAACCGGACGGCCTCCGCCCTGGTCGCTGCGCCGGTCTTGCCGATGGCCGACGAGAGATGGTTGCGGACAGTGCCTTCGGACAGGAACAGCTTCCCGGCCAGCTGCGCGACGGTGCCGCCGCCGGCCGCGGCGACCAGCACATCACGCTCCCGGCCGCTCAAGGGCGACGTGCCCAGGGTCAGCGACTCGGTGGCCAGCACCGGATCCACCACCCGCAGGCCGGCATGAACCCGCCGGATCGCGTCGATCAGCTGTTCCGGCGGCGCGTCCTTCACCATGAATCCGGTGGCACCGGCCTCCATCGCGCGGCGCAGGTAACCGGGACGACCGAACGTGGTCAGGATGATCATCCGGCAGGTCGGCAGCTGCTGGTGCAGGCCCGCGGCCGCGGCCAGGCCGTCCATCCCCGGCATCTGGATGTCCAGCAGTGCGACATCGGGCCGATGCGTGATGGCCGCCGGCACCACCTGGTCGCCGGAGGCCACCTCCGCCACCACCAGCAGATCTGGCTCCAGGCCCAGCAGCGCCGAGAACGCCCCGCGGATCAGTGCCTGGTCGTCGGCCAACAGGATCCGGATCGGAGCTTCGGCGTTCGCCGTCATCGGCCCCGCCCGCCGATGGTCGTCAGCTCAGCGCGCACCGAGAACCCCGACGGCACAGTGTTTCCCGTCACCAGCGTGCCGCCAGCGGCGCTGACCCGCTCCTGCAGCCCGCAGAGGCCGCTGCCACCGGAGTCGGGCCGTTCGGCCGTCGGCCGGCCCGTACCGTCGTCGATGATCTCCACCCAGTCCGGCCCGAGCCGCACGGTGCAGTTGGCAGCGCCGGAGTGCCGAACCACGTTCGTCACCGCCTCCTTGACCACGTAACCGAACAGTTCCCGGCCGGCCGGCGCCACGTCGTCAACGGCGCCCGGCATCACCGGGGTGATACCGGCGGCCGTCAGCACCGACCTGGCCGCCGCCAGTTCACCGGCCAGCGACCGCTCGCGGATCCCGGACGCGGTGGCGCGGACATCGGCCAGCGCGCTGCGGGCCAGGTTCTCGATGTCATTGACCTCGGCGAGCACCTTCTCCGGCGCCCTGCCGGCCAACTGCCTGGCCAGCGCCGCCTTCACCGTGATCGCGGTGAGCGAGTGACCGAGGATGTCGTGCAGGTCCCTGGCGATCCGTTCCCGCTCGGCCAGCACGGCCGAACGGGCCAGCTCCTGCTGCGCGCTGCGCAGCTGTTCGTTGAGCCGAATATTCCTGGCGAAGCCGGCCATCCACAGCGACAACGCGACCTCGGTCAGCGCCAGTTCCCACTGCGGGCCGCCGGCCGCGTTCCAGCTGATCCCGATCATCGCCGCGCCGAGGGTGAGTGCCACTGCCAGCGCCTGCCGCATCGGCAGCATGATCGCGGCCGCCACGCCGGGGAAGATCAGCAGTCCGACGGCGTCCGCTCCCATCAACGGCAGCTGGGCCAGCACCACCAGCACGATGACGGCGAGACAGCCCCAGCGGTAGCCGATCGGAGCGCCGAACAGCCCACCCGGCAGCAGCACGTAGACCACTGCCAACAGCGTGAGCAGGGCCACCGAAGCGACCTTGGTTCCGGTGTCCGCGTCGCTGGTGATCACCCCGACGACGTAGATCGCGGTGTAGGCGGTGGCCACCAACGCACCCGCCGCCCAGCGGCGGGCACCCCTGTCCCACTGCCAGGGCAGGGTCCGGCCGTCCCGGTCGCTGAGTATTCGCACGTTCCGATCTTCCTCCGTCCGGCAGCAGCGGGTCCGGCGCCGGGCGCACCGGTGCCGGACCTGCAAGCCGATCAGGCCTTGCGGCCGCTCCGCCGATAGGCCGCCATGCCGACGAGCCCGAGCAGAATCGTCCAGCCGACCAGCACCAGCACCCCGGTCGCCGACACTCCGACCCCGGCGGCGGCGTCCCGGCCGTTCTCGGCCACCCAGTAGGTCGGCAACACCTTGGCGATGGTCGTCATCACCGCTGGGAAGTTCTCCAGCGGCACCCAGAGCCCACCCAGGATCGACAGCCCGATGTAGACCAGCATGGAAATGGGCTGGGTGGAGTCGGGGGTGCCCAGGAACCCGATCACCAGCCCGAGCATGGCGAACGGGATGATGCTGATCCAGATCACCAGGGCGGTCAGCAGCCAGCTGCCCACCGACAGGTGCACGTGGCCGACCACGCCGCCGACCAGGAACACCAGGGCCAGCGCCGGCAGTGCGACCAGCATCGACACCACCGCCTTGGCGATCATGTAGCCCTGCGGGCTGAGCGCGGTCAATCGCAGCTGCCGGTTCCAGCCGGTCTGCCGTTCGAGCGCGATCCGCGCACCGGCGTTCAGCGAGGCTCCGATGGCGCCGTAGCAGGCCATCGAGATCATCAGGTAGACCCCGGCGGACATCCCGGCGCTCGAGGTCTGGTCGCCGTACAGGCCGTTGAACAACAGGAACATGATGACCGGCAGGGCGGCCGTGAAGATCACGAACTTGGCATTGCGGAATGTCGACAGCGCCGACATCCAGGCGTAGTTCAGGGTCATAGTCATTGCGTTCACGCGCCTTTCGCTGCGCTGGTGGACGGTGCGTCGACGGAAGATGAGCCGGTCAGTTGCAGGAACGCCTGCTCCAGATTCGCCTGGGTGATCTCGATGTCGTGTATCTGCGGGTACCGGGCCAGCAGGAGCCGCAACACCGCGTCGGAGTCGTCGCAGTGCACGGCGTACCGACCACCGACCACCTCGACGTCGGTGACGGTGTCCATCGCCCGCAGCAGCTGCTCGCTCGCCCCGGGAATGACGGCCGACAGCGTGCGACCGCTCACCCTGGCCTTGATGGACGCGCCGGTGCCGTCGGCGATGATCCGGCCGTCGGCGATCACCACCACCCGGTCGGCATAGTCGTCGGCTTCCTGTAGGTAGTGGGTGGCGAACAGCACGGTCCGGCCGCCGGCCGCGAACTCGCGCATGGACGCCCAGAACTGGCGCCGCACTTCGACATCCATCGCAACGGTCGGCTCGTCCAGCACCACCACATCGGGATCGGGCACCAGGGCCAGCGCGAACCGGACCCGCTGGGCCTGGCCGCCGGACAGGTTCTGGGTCTTCTGGCCGGCGATGTCGTCGATGCCGGCCCGCAGCATCGCCTCGCCGACCGGCATCGGATTGCGGTGCAGCGCGGCGAAGATCCTGATCAGCTCCCGGACGGTGAGATCGGGCAGCAGCGCGCCGGACTGCAGCATGGCGCCGACCCGGCCGGCCGATACCGCGGCGTCCGGAACGCCGCCGAACAGGCGCGCGGTGCCGGAGTCGGGCTTCGTCAGCCCGAGCAGTAGATCGATAGTGGTGGACTTGCCCGCGCCGTTGGGTCCGAGGAAGGCCACCACCTCACCGGGGGCGACGGTCAGGTCGATCCCGCGGACCGCCCGGACGCTGCCGAAACTCTTGTGCAGGCCGGAGAGTCGAATGGCGGCGCCGTCTGCGGCCGGGCCTGTCCGGGGCGAAGTGCGGGTGGAATGCTCAGAAGTGGTCATGTCTTCCAGCCTGGCCGGCCGGCGGCCGCCGGACCTGCGCCGTCCGTCATCGAACGACCATGACAAACGTCAGTGGTTGCTACCGTGCAGGGATGACGCCTCAGCCCCGGGCCCGGCGGCGCCGGTTCGGTTCGTCGCTCGTTCTCGCCGCCGTGCTGCTCGGGTCGGTGGCCTGCAGTACGGCGGTCGCCGGCACCGCCGTGCCGGGCGGCACCGTCCCCGTCACCGACGGCAGCACCGCCCCATCGGCGACCTCCGATGCGGCTGCCACCCCGACCCAGGACAGCCCGTCGCCCGACGTGTCCTCGTCATCGCCGTCCTCCCCACCCCTGACCTCGCCCTCGGAGCAATCGCCGGCCGCGTCGTCCGCCACGACCACGACATCCGCCGGTGCACCGGGCGGCATCGGCGCCGCCGGAATCGGCGACCCGTACTACCCGGAGGCGGGCAACGGCGGGTACGACGTGGCCGGCTACGACCTGACGATCAACTACCTGCCGGAGTCCAACGCCCTCACCTCGGTGGCCACCATCACCGCTACGGTGACGGCCGAGGTGCCGCTGAAGCAGTTCGATTTCGACCTGCAGCCGTGGATGAAGGTCAGCAAGCTGACCATCGACGGTCGGGCCGCGACCTACCGACAGGAGCAGTCGGAGCTGGTCGTCACCCCGGCGGCGCCTCTGGCCGCCGGGGCGAAGTTCACCGCGGTGGTGACCTACGCGGGCGAACCGGAACTGATCTCAGGCGGCACCGCCGGTCTCGGCGAGGGCGGCTGGTACCGGACCCAGTCGGGCGGTGCGCTGGTCGCCGGTGAGCCGTTCTCCGCCTCGGCCTGGTTCCCGGTGAACGAGCACCCGGCCGACCCGGCGACCTTCGCCATCACCGCGACGGTCCCGGCCAAGTGGAAGGTGATCTCCAACGGGATCGAACAGGACACCGCTCTGCCGAAGCCACCGGACGGCATGCACGTGTCCCGCTGGGTGCAGAAGGAGCCGATCGCGTCGTACCTGGTGACCCTGTACATCGACACCTTCACCGTCAAGAAGGGCACCCTGCCCGACGGCAAGCCGGTGGTCTCGGCCTTCGCCCCCGGCGACACCGAGGACATCGACCTGCACCAGCACACCATCGACGCCATCGCTGTGCTGTCCAAGTATTTCGGGCCCTATCCGTACGACGCCGCCGGTGGCATCTACTCGAACGAGAACATCCCGTTCGCGCTGGAAACCGCCACCCGGCCGGTGTATGCGAACTGGGTCGATCCGGACACGGTCGTGCACGAACTGGCCCACCAGTGGTACGGCGACGACGTCGCGGTGAAGCGTTGGAGCGACGTGTGTCTCAACGAGTGCTTCGCCTCGTACGCGCCGTGGCTGTACCACGAACAGGTCGACGGCGCCGATCTGGACGCGGAATGGAAGCAGCAGATGGCGAAATACGGCCAGGATCCGGGATTCTGGAGCTCGCCGCTGGTGGACATGGGCGCCGGCAACGAGTTCACCCTGGTGTACGACCGTGGCCCGCTGGCACTGCACGTCCTGCGCAAGGAAATGGGTGAGGCGAAGTTCATGGAGTTGCTGAAGAAGTGGCCGGCCACCTACGGCGGCAAGAACGCCTCGTTCGACGATCTGGAGGCGATGGCCTCGCAGCTGGCCGGTCGGGACCTCACGCAGGTGTTCCAGGTGTGGTTCCGGGCCACCAACCCGCCCGCGAAATCCGACTACCCGGCGTCGTTGAGCTGAGCCACCGGGCCCGCCCCACCCCGGTAGCGGAAACCTGTTGAGGTAGCGCGAACCTCACGGCGTGTCCTGCAACATCCCGCTACGTCTTCCCGATGTCGGTCAGTCGGAAACCCTGGCGACGAAGGCGTTCACGTTCTCGCGCAGCTGGGCGATCCGCTGGGCGGGATCGAAGTCGTCGCGGAACGGCCGACCAAGGACGGGCGCCTTCTTGCGGCGGACGTACAGCGAGCAGTCCAGGTCGGAGCAGATGTAGGTCCCGACCGAGTTCCCCCGCCGGCCCGCCTCGCCCGCCTTCGGCGCCGACATCAGCCACACCCCGCCGCCGGAGTGCGTGGTCGAACAGAACGTGCACATCTGCGCCCGGCGCGATCCCGCGGTCTGGTGCCGCAACGCCACCCCGACCGGCCCGTCGTCCCCGGGGACGACCAGGTAGCAGCGGCCGGGGGCGGCCGGATCGCTCCACCCGAGGAAGTCCAGATCGTCCCAGGGCAGCTCGTCGAGGTCACGGGGAACCGGCAGCCTCTTGGCGGCGCCCTTCGAACAGTTGATGAAGGAGGACCTGATGTCCTGTTCGGTGATGGGGTCCATGATGCGATTTGCGCTTCCTGGGTGGCGGGACGAGCAACGGGCCGGGCAGACGCTACGGGCCGACGCCGTACCGGGCAATGTCTTTACCCGGGACGGACGACTGTCCCGGGCACGATCGGCCGCCGAGTCCGGGTCGGAAGCTGACCCTCGCGGGCGTCACCCTTCGAGGGCCTGCCAGTTGATCAGCGGGGCCGCCAACTCGTTGATGCTTGCCAGCAGACCGAGCCTGGCGGCGCGCACGGCCGGGTCATCGGCCATCACCATCAGTTCCTCGAAGAAGGTGTTGATGGGCGCGGTGAGCGGTGCCGCGGCCGCCGCGAACTCGGCAACGCTGCCACCCGACCAACCCGCCCGAACCTGTTGCAGCGCTTCGTGCAGGGCTCGTTCGGCCGGCTCGGTGAGCCGGCCGGCGTCGTAGCCGGCCGGCGCATCGTCACCGACGATCCGCCGCGCCCGCTGCAGCGCGGCGCCCAGTGCCGCGAAGTCCTGGTCGCCGGCCAGCGCCCGCAGATCGGCCAACGCGACGTCGGCGACGGCCGGCGCATCCGCCAGCGGCAGCACCGCCTGCACCTGATCGTGCGGCGCCCCACCGTCCAGCACCGCCTGCTCGTACCGGCGGACGGTGAAGTCCTGCGCTTCGGCGAGCGCCTCGTCATTGACCGACACCCCTTGCGCCGCCAGCTGTTTCGCCGCGGCGGCCAATCCTGCGGTGAGGGTGACCGCGGCCAGCTCCGGGGTGCCGCGCAGGATCGAGATGATGCCGAGGGCGGCCCGGCGCAGCCCGAACGGGTCTGACGAACCGGTGGCCCTGGCGCCCGTCGCGAACAGCCCGGCCAGCAGGTCGAACCGGTCGGCGAGCGCCAGCAGCGCACCCGGAACGGTCTCCGGCAACGCAGCACCGGCGCTCCGCGGTTGTTCCATCTCGGCCAGCGCGGTCGCCACCTGCTCGCTCTCCCCCGCCCTGATCGCGTACTCGCGGGCCATCGTGCCGGCCAGGCTGGACAGCTCGATCACCATCTGGGTGGCCAGGTCGAATTTTGCCAGTTCGCCGGCCCGCCGGACGGTGGCCCCGTCCGCGCCGGAGACTCCGACCAGCTGGGCCAGATCCGTTGCCAGCCCGGCGATCCGGTGTGAACGATCGGCCATCGAGCCGAGCCCGTCGGCGAAGGTGAGCTTGTCGAGCCCGGCCTTGTGATCGGTCGGCGACACCTTCTGGTCGGCCCGCCAGAAGAACGCGGCGTCCTCGTATCGGGCGCGGAGCACCGACTCGTACCCGGCCCGCACCAGGTCGGTGTCGCAATCGCCGTTGGCCACCGCGATGAAATGCGGGAGCAGCGCGGAGGCGCCGTCCGGTGCCGCGCCGCGGACCGGAAGATAGCGCTGGTGCTTTCGCATCACGGTGGTGAGGATCGGGCCGGGCAGTTCGAGATACTTCTCGTCGAAGGCGCCGAGCATGGCATTCGGCGCCTCCACCAGTGCCGCGATCTGGTCCAGCAGCGCCGATTCGCCGGCCACGTCGATGCGGCCGTTCACCCCGGCGGCCAGATCCGTTGCCGCGCTGACGGTCTGCTCGCGCCGCAGCGCGTTGTCCAGCACGATGCCGTGCCCGGCCAGGAACTCCGGATAGCCATCGGCGGCCGGCACCGTGACCTCCGGTTCCGGCGCGGTCCGGAACACCCTTGTGGTGGTGCCGGAGGCCAGCGACGACACGGCCAGCGGGATCGGCGTGTCACCGAGCAGCGCCAGCAGCCAGCGCACCGGGCGGGTGAACGACAGCCCGGCGTCACGCCAGCGCATGTTCTTGTCGGCCCGCAGCTCGGCGACCACGCTGCCGAGCAGCTCGCTGAGCACCTCGACCGCACCGCGGCCGGTGTCGGTGGTGACGATCCCGACGTGCTCGGCGCCGTCAACGGTCACGGTCTGCAGGTCGGTGACGTCGATGCCCTTGCCGCGGGCGAATCCCTGGGCGGCCTTGGTCGGTGCGCCGTCGGCGTCGAAGGCCGTGGCGAGCTTGGGTCCCTTGACGACCCGCTCGGCGTCCGGCTCGGCCGGTTGGACGCGGTCGACGATCACCACGATCCGACGCGGGGTGGCGAACGCAGCGACCTCGCCGTGGCCGAGCCTGGTCGCGGCGAGCTTGTCGGTGACGGCGGTGCGCACCGCTTCGCAACTGCGGGTCACCTCGGTGTACGGCAGTTCCTCAAGGCCGATCTCGAACAGCAGGGTGGCCGGCTCGTCGACCGTCGGCAGCTCGGCGGGCAGCTGGGCGGCCGGCGGCGGGATGACCACCCCGAGCGGGTGACCGAGTTCCGCGCGCCGCTCGGCCCAGAGCAGCGCGCTGCCCTTGGTCAGCGCCCGCATCCGGCCGAACGCCTTGGCCCGCTCGGTGGTGCTGATCGCGCCGCGGGCGTCCAGCACGTTGAAGGCGTGGCTGCACTTAAGCGCGAAGACGTAGGCCGGGACCGGCAGCCGCAGATCCAGCATCCGCTGCGCTTCGGCGGCATAGGCGTCGAACAGCCGGCTGTTGGTGGCGATATCGGCGTCGTCCAGGTAGTAGCGGCTCATCTCGTACTCGGACTGGCCGAACACCTCGCCATAGGAGATGTCCGGCGTGTAGGCGATGTTCTTGAAGTGGTCGACGCCCTGCAGCGCCATCACGATTCGTTCGACACCGTAGGTGATCTCGACGCTCACCGGATCCACCGGAACGCCGCCGGCCTGCTGGAAGTAGGTGAACTGGGTGATCTCCAGCCCGTCCAGCCAGACCTCCCAGCCCAGCCCCCAGGCACCGAGCGCGGGTGAGGCCCAGTTGTCCTCGACGAACCGGATGTCGTGTGCCGACACGTCGACACCCAACGCCGCCAGGCTGTCCAGGTAGATCTCCTGCGGGTTGCCGGGGTCCGGCTTGAGGATCACCTGGAACTGGGTGTGGGTCTGCAGTCGGTTCGGGTTCTCGCCGTACCGGGCATCGTCGGGCCGGACGCTGGGCTCGACGTAGGCCACCCGCCAGGGCTCGGGGCCGAGCACCCGCAGCGCGGTCGCCGGGTTGCCGGTGCCGGCGCCGACCTCGGTGTTGAACGGCTGCACCACCATCGCGCCGCGTTCGGTCCAGAACCGCTGCAGGGTGAGCAGCACGTCCTGCATGGTGAGCGCATCCGGGTTCGGCCGGGCACCGCCGGGCGCCGGCTGGTCACCTGAGGCCACCGGGGCTACCGGGGACGGGGCTGACGACGACGCGGAAAGCGGGGTGGAAGACACCCGTCAAGGTTAGTGGTCACCGCGAAGCGGAAATGCACCTGGCCGGTCGGCCGATCCGGTCGGGTCCCGGGCATCAGCGGCCGGGGGTCAGCGGCCGGGGGTCAGGGCCGGGGGTCACCGTCGGTTCGTGCTCGACGATCCGGTGCTGCCGGCTCACCGCGAGGGCCTCGTTCACCCCGGAGCCGGGTGCGGCGGTGGACAACCACGGGATCACCGTGGTGCGCACGTCGAACGGCGACAACGCCCGGCGGTAGGACGGCGCATCGGCGAACTCCGCGACCAGCACATAGTGGTCGATCTCGTCGGTCGAGCGGGCGAACACCAGCCGGTCGCAACTCGGTTGGGCCGCGAACAACTCCAGCACGCCGGCCGGCGCCGGCTGATCGAATCGTGCCACCAGAACGAACACCGGCGTCAGCCGCGGGTGAACAGCGAGATTGCGATGGCGAGGCTGACCAGGACGGCGACCAGTCGAATGATCCGCACCGGTGGGTCGATCGCCTGCCATCGCAGCAGCAACCAACCGCCGGCGAACACGGCCGGCACCCCGACCATCAGGCCACCGGCGGTGCCGCCGATCACCAAGCCACCGATGAACAGGCCCAGGACGACCGCGATCACCAGCACGGCGGCCGGTTGGATCCTGAACGGCGCGCTGGCTGACCGGCGGTTGCGGGTACTCACCGGACCATTCTGAGGCATCGCCGAACGGTGGCCGGGAGCCGCGTCAGCGGGTGCGGCTCTTGCCGCTCTTCGCGTTGCTGCCCCGGCGGTCGAAGTACTGCCAGATGAGGGTGACGATCAGCGCTCCGACGAAGGAGCCGATCAGCCCACTGGGCCGGAAGGACAGTCCGTCACCGGCCAACAGGCTGACCAGCAGACCGCCGACGAAGGAGCCGACGAGACCGGAGACCACCGCCATGGTCCAGTTCACCGAAGCCATCTTGCGTCCGAGCACCATCTGCGCCAGGCCACCCACCAGGACCCCGAACACGATGATTCCGATAATCAGCATGGCATGACCCTAATGTGTCGGCGGCTCAGCCGGAGACCAGCTCCGGCACCGGCCCGGACGGGGTCCGGCGGATGTGCAGCCGGGTGGGGATCCGCTGCCGCAGGTCGTCAACGTGCGACACCAGGCCGACCGTCCGGCCGCCGGCCCGCAACTCGTCCAGCGTGTCCATCACCAGGTCGAGAGTGTCCGCGTCCAGGGTGCCGAAACCCTCGTCGATGAAGATGGTGTCCAGCACCCGCCCGCCGGACTCCCCGGCAACCACGTCGGCCAGCCCGAGGGCCAGAGCCAGCGACGCGAGGAAGGATTCCCCACCGGACAGCGTCTTGGCCGGCCGCACGGTGCCGGAGTGCGCATCGAGGATGTCCAGCCCGAGACCGCCACTGCGGCCGCGGGATTCGCGGCCAGTGGCATGTTCGAACGAGTACCGGCCCCCCGACATCCGCTGCAACCGGTCCCCCGCCACGATCGCTACCTGACGGAGCCTGGCGGCCAGCACGTAGCTGCGCAGCGACATCGCCCGATGGTTCTGGCCGCGGCCGGCGACCGCATCCGCCAACGCGCTGAGCTCGGCGTGCTCGGCAGCCACCGGCGCGAGGGTCCGGCGCGCGGCGGTCAGCGCGACGGCGGCCGACCTGGTCGCTGCCGCCACCCTGGTAGCGGTCTCCGCCGCCGCGATCGCCTGGTCGGCCGCCCGTTCAGCCACCCCGGCTCGCTCCCGAACCGCTACCAGGGCCGACGCGTCATCGTCCTCGGAGACGGTGATCCCGACCAGCTCGGGATCGGCCAACCGGGTCGTGACCGTCAGCCGGCGGTCCTGCCATGCCCTGATCCCGGCCGCCAGGGTGTCGGTGTCCACGGCCGCCGCTGCCGCGGCCGCGGCCAGATCGTCGAAGCCCGACTGCTCGACCGCGAGCTTGAGCGCCTGGCCGGCCCGGACCGTCACCGCGGTGGCCGAATGCAGCGAATCCAGGGCGGTCGACCACGTCTCGCGGGCCGCGGCCAGCTCGAGCAGATGAGCCCGGCGTTGCTGAACGCTGCCGAACGGTCGGGCCGCCACGCGCAGCCGGTCGGCCCGGTGCCGGACCCGATCGCCGATCGCCAGCAGTTCGGTCCGCAGCTCGGCCTGTCCGGCCAGCGACCGTTCCCGCTCCAGGCGCAACGCGTCCAGCCGGTCGCGCGCGGCCGCCAACGCGGTGCGGAGCCGTTCGACCGGCTCGGCGACAATCCGCTCCGCGTCCAGTCGCTCGCGGGCCGCACGAACCAGTTCGGCCGCCCGCTCGGCGTCGATGCCGCGAGCGGATCCCAGTGCGGCAGCGTGTTTCTCGGCCGCCCGCGACGCCGCCTGTTCGGCGGCCGCCCGCGCCTTCGCCGCCGCCCGCTCGGCCGTCACCATCGCGGCGATCGCCTCGGCCGGTACCTGATCGTCCGCGGCGGCCGCCGGCCGTGGGTGATCGGGCGAGCCACACACCTGGCACGCCTCACCGTCCGTGAGTCCGGCGGCCAGTTCGGCCGCCATGCCGGCGAACCTCAGCTCGGTGAGCCGGAGCCGCTCGTCGACCAGCGCTTGATGGCCCTCGACCGCGGTCGCGGTCCGCTCCCGGGCGACGATCAGCTCCGCAGCGAGCGTCGAGACGGATTGGGCGGCCACCGAGATTTCTTGGGCGGCACCGAGTTCGGCCTGCAGATGGTCGATCCGGCCGGCGGCCGCGGTGGCCACGTCCACCGCGGCGGACAGCTCCTTGATCCGGCCCGGCAGCGCCGACAGGTCGGCCTGCCGCGCGGTCTCTGCGTCCACCAGTTGGTTCAGTTCGGCCGTCGCCGCCTGCTCCGCCTGCCGGTCGAGGTCCTGGTTGCCGGCTTCCTCGATGAGCCCGGCCAGTGAGCCCGCGGTCTCCCGGTCCTGTCCGGCCAACCGCCGGAGCTGGTCGGCATCGGCCGGCCGACCGAACTGCTCGACCGCCTGGAGCAGGTCATCAGGATCGCGGCCGGCCGCATCCTCCCCGGATCGGGCCGCGACCCGCTCTGCGTCGGCGCAGGCGCGACGCTCGGCCAGCCTGGTTGCCTGCAGCTCCTGGTCGGCGCTGTCGGCGACGGCGGCGGCCCGCATCACCGGAGTTGCGAGCTGGGCGGCCGCAAGGGTCCGCTGATCGGCGAGCTGCTGCTCCTCCGAATCGTCCAGCTGCCGCTTCGCCGACAGCAGGTCCTTGAGTTGCGATTGCTTACGGGCCAAGGTCTCTGCAACTGCCAGGGCGGCTGCCGCTGCGGACCGTTCGCCCCTGGCGCGGTCGGACCCGACCGTCGCGTCGGCGGCGGCCGCGGCCAGCTCCGCCGTCAGCCCCGCCAGCTCGGCGTCGGTCAGCGTTCCGTCGGGCTCCCGCCCGCAGGCCTCGGCCAGCCGGGCGCCGGCCGAGGCGACCCGGCCGGACAGCGCCTGGACCTGCTGCGACGAAGCCCGCCGTAGCTCGGCGAACGCCGCTTCGATGTCGGCGAATCTTTCGGTGTCGAACAGCCGCTCCAGCAGGCCCTCTCGTTCGGCGGTATCGGCGCGCAGGAACCTGGCGAACTCACCCTGCGGCAGCAGCACCACCTGGAAGAACTGGTCGGCCGTCATTCCGAGCAGGTCCAGCACCACGTCGCCGACCTCGCGGTGCCCGGCGACACCCGGCAGCTCGCCGTCGGGGGCGTCGAGCCAGCTCAGGCTGACCTTCGCCCGCTCGGTGGTGACACCGTCTCCGCGGCTTTTCGCCCGGGTGTACTCGGGGTTGCGGACGATGGCCAGCCGCCGTCCGCCGACGGTCAGCTCGAGTTCGATCTCGGTCCTGGTGTGCGGGTCAGCACTGTCGCAGCGGAGTCGTTTGGCCTCGCCACGGGCCCCCGGAACCGTGCCGTAGAGCGCGAAGGCCACCGCGTCCAGCAGCGTGGTCTTGCCGGCGCCGGTATCGCCGTGCAGCAGGAACAGCCCGCCGCTGCCGAGCGCGTCGAAGTCGACCTCCACCCGTTCGGCGTAGGGCCCGAACGCCGTCATCGTCAGCCGATGCAGTCTCATCTGCCGACCGCCGCACCGGCCCTGGCCAGCCCGATCGCCTGATCGACGAAGGCTGTTTCCCGCTCGGACGGTCCGACCCCCCGACAGTCGTCCAGGAAGTCGGCGATCAGCTCGGCGTCGGAGGCGGCAGCAGCCACAGCCGCCCCGAACGACTCGACGTCCGGGTCGCCGGCCCCGGCCGGGGGTTCCCACTGCAGGGTCAGGGCATACGGGAACTTCGCCTTGAGCCGGCGCATCGCCTCCAACGGGCGCACCGGGTCGGTGAGCCGGACCGACAGATAGTGGTCGACCAGCTCCTGGTAACCGGCCAGCACCTCGGCCAGCGTTCCGCCGATCTCGGCCATCGGCCGCGGTACCGGCAGCGGCAGCGGCGTGGCCGTGGTCGCGCCGGCGGCGTCCAGCTCGATCAGCAGCGCGCCCTTCGATTGCCCAGCCTCGTTGAACGAATAGGCCAGCGGCGATCCGCAGTAGCGGATCCGATCGGTGACGGTCTGCGGCCGGTGCAGGTGCCCGAGCGCGACGTAATCCACTCCGTCGAACACGTCGGCCGTCACCGATTCGACGCCGCCGACCGCGATCGAGCGCTCCGAGCCGCCGGTGACCGCGCCGACGACGAAGGCGTGCGCGAGAACCACCGAACGGGCGCCGGGGCGGCCGGACAGGTCGGTGCGCACCCGGTCCATCGCGGCCGTCATCACCGCCTGGTGCGACGCCCGGCCCTGGAGGCCGAAACCGCGGCGGACCACCTCGGGCTCCAGGTACGGCAGCGGATAGAAGGCCACCGGACCGTGCTCGTCATCGATCAGCACGGGCTCACCGACGCCGGCAGCGGCGGTGCGCAGGTGCAGGCCACCGGCCGCCAAGAAATCGGCGAACGCGCCCAGGCGCGGTGCCGAATCGTGGTTCCCTGCGGTGGCCACGATCTGCGCACCGGCTGCCCGGATCTCGCCGAGTGCCGCGGTGAGCACGCCGACGGCATCGACGGACGGCACGGCGCGGTCGTACAGATCGCCGGGAACGGCCACCACGTCGACCGCGTGCCGGCGCACCAGCTCCGCCAGCGCGGCCAGCACCTGTCGCTGGTCGCCCAGCAGGTCCTGGCCGTGGAACGTCCGCCCCACGTGCCAGTCCGAGGTGTGCAGGATGCGCATGACCCTGACGCTATGGCCAAGCACCGACAGTCCCACCGGTTTGACCCCGCGTGTCGGCGCACGGCCGTCCGCCGGGGTCAGCCTTCGGAGACGGTCGCGATCCGGAATCCGTCCGGGGTCCTGGCCAACACCAGCAACCGGCGGCCCTGTTCCCGGGCGGGCGTGACGCCGATCGGAGCGCCCTGCATGTCCAGCACCTGGTAGCTCGGCAACAGGTCCGTCACCTCCAACCGGATGGTGGCACCGTCGGCGAGCAACCGGACCGCGAGGATCCGGTGGGCCGCTCCGCTGACCCGCACACCACGGTCCCGAAGCCGGGAAATCGTTGCGGCATCGGCCTTCCGGGCCGATGACCCGGCGGTGTACACCCTGTTCAGCAGCGCCGGGTCCCGCCTGGTCAGCGCGTTCGCCCTGGCCCGGTCCAGGCTGGTCGCCACCTCCGACCAGGTCGGCGCCACCGCCCGATCCGACGCCGGCGTTGCTGAGTCTGACGGCGGCGCACCGGTTTTCGACGACCGGGTATTCGTCGAGGTGGTCGTCGGTGACCGAGCTGTCGACGACCGGGCCCTGGACGACGAGGCCGTCGACGAGGTAGTCGACGACGACCCGTTCTCCGGCGAGCCGTTCGCCGACAGAGTTGCCGACGGCGCCGCGCCGGCCGACCGGGCGGACGCCGTAGCCGCGCCGGCCGGCGGCGCCGAGCTCCCCGCAGAGTGCCCGGCGCCGGCCCAGATCAACCCGGCCTGCACCGCCAGCGCACCGAGCACGATCAGCCCGACCACCACGGCGACGATGCGCATCGCCGGCCACCGGTGACCGGCCGACCATCGGCCCCGAACCGCACCGGCGGCGTGCCGGTGTCCACCGGCCGGTGCCGGGTCCGGCCGCCTGGCATCCGGCCGCAACCGGGTCCTGGACGCGCGGATCCGCCGCTGCGCAACCGATTCGTCATCCCGGCCCGCCGCGGGTGCCGGACCCGGCAGCACCGGCGGCGACGGAGGGTCGGCGGCCAGATCGACCGGTTCGGGGGCGCCCGACCTGGACAGGTCGACCACCAGCGACGCCGCGCCGGGACGCTTCTGGGGCACATCCAGCAGGGCGGCCCTGATCGCGGCCACCAGCGGGGCCGGCCCGTCGTCGTCCGCCGGGTCCGGCCACTGGCCGACGGTCGCCTGCACCACCACGTCCCGGAGGTCGTCCGCGTTCCAGGCCGGGCGGCCGGACAGACAGTGCAGGGCAACGGCGCCGAGCCCGAAGACGTCCGCCGCCGGGTCCGGCTCGGCGCCGCGGGCCACCTCGGGTGCCACGTAGCCGGGCGTCGCCGCCACCGGGATGCCGCAGTCGAGCGCCACCCTGGCGGCGCCGAGGTCCGTCAGCAGCGGCCGACCGGCAGCGTCGAAGACGATGTTCGCCGGCGATAGGTCGCCGTGCACGACGCCGCGTTCGTGGGCCGTGGCCAGCGCCGACGCGATCGGGATGAGCACCGTGAGCACCTCGGCCGGCCGAAGCCGGCCGCGGTTACCCAGCAACTCGGCCAGCGAGCCGCCGGCGGCCAGCGGCAGCGCCAGCGCGACCCGGTCGCTGTCGCAGACCAGCGCGGACACCCGCAGCAGATGCGGATGATCGACCTGGGCGGCCAGCGAAGCCTCCCGTTTCGCAGCCTGCAGCACCGCCTGGTACGGGCCGTCGAACACCTTGAGCGCCACCGTCGACCCGTCGGGCGCGACCGCTCGCCAGACGTCCGCGCCGGCGCCCTGGCCGATCAGCCGCTCGGTGCGGTATCCCCCGATCTCCATACCGGCTGACGGTAGGCCGATTCCGGCACCGGCTCGGAGTTGTCCACAACGGTGCCACGACGTCGGCGCCGGGCGACTCGGCAGGGGCGCGGGGTGGGGCCGGCCGACGCGGAACCGACGGCGGTTCTAGGCTGGGTCTTGTGCTGGCATCCGGTTCTGAGCCGACGTTCATCGAAGCAGGGCGAGTCGACTACCTGACCGCCTGGGAACGACAACGAGAGCTGGCCGCGGCCCGGGTGGCCGGTACCGGGCGGGACACCGTGCTGTTGCTGGAACACGACCACGTCTACACCGCGGGCAAACGCACCCAGCCGCAAGATCGGCCGACCGATGGCTCACCGGTGATCGACGTTGATCGCGGTGGCCGCATCACCTGGCACGGACCTGGTCAGCTGGTCGGGTATCCGGTGGTGGCGCTGGCCGAACCGGTGGACGTGGTGGCCTACGTCAGAATGCTCGAGCAGGTGCTGATCGAGGTGTGTGCCCAGCTGGGACTTGCCACCGGACGGATCGGCGGCCGCAGCGGCGTCTGGCTCCCGGCCGGATCCGGGCTGCCCGAGCGGAAGATCGCCGCGATCGGCGTACGAATCGCCCGTGGCGTCGCCATGCACGGCTTCGCGCTCAACTGCAATCCGGACCTGACGGCGTTCGACCGGATCGTTCCGTGCGGCATCGCCGACGCCGGCGTCACTTCGCTGACCCGCGAGCTCGGCCGTGCGGTGACGATCCAACAGGCGCTGCCGCTGGTCCGCGCCGAGCTGGCCCGCGGCTTGATGGGCACGCTGCCGATCACCGATGGGCTGATCGGGCGGCCGGCCACGGCCGCAGGCATCGATTGGCAGCTGGACCCCGCGTTGCGATGACGGCGCCACCGATGCGCGCGGAATTCCGGCTCGGCCGGACGGCTGTCGGCCAGTCGTGGAATGCTGGAGAGAACCGCGGCGCTGCACCGTATCGAGGAGCCGAATTTTCGATCCTGGTTGCGGTGGGTACCGGGTACCGCGCGGTCGACCCCCGGCCGCCGGAGAGGACGCTGCGCACTGCAGCGGCGAGCGACCGAACGACTGACGAGGAGCGGCGATGAGCGAGCGGCAGGCGGACCGATGAGCACCCCGACGTGGACCGAGGAATTGAAGGACCGCGCAGCCACCATCGCCGACAAGGTCGGTGAGGTCGCCACCGAGGCTGCCGGCAAGGTCGCCGAGCTGGCCGGCGACGCCGCCGAGGCGGCGGCTCCGTTGGCCGAGAAGGTGTCGGAGAATCTGGGCGACACCGTGCAGAAGGTCGGTCACAGCCTCGGCGATCGTGCCGACGAACTGACCGGGAAGGCCCGCAAGTCTGCGGCGAAGGCCGCGAAGCGGGCCAAGGCCAGGGCCGCCAGGGTCGAGCAGCAGCTCGGCGCGAGTGCGGGCGAGGCGCTGCAGCAGGCCAGGGGCAAGGTCAAGGGCAAGGCGACCAAGGGTGCCGCCGTGTTGGCGGCGAAGGCAGCGACCGCTGCCGGCAAGGCCGAGAAGGCCGCCGCCAAGGCCGCGAGCGACGCCGAGAAGGCGGCCGGCAAGAAGAAGAGCCACAAGGTCCGCAAGGTCGTCTTCTTCACCGTGATCGGTGGTGCCGTGTACGCCGTCGTCCGATTCCTGAAGTCGCCGGCCGACACGCCGCCGCCGGCCACCTCCGCGGCCCCCACCTACCCGGCGGCCCCGAAACAGGACACGAACGTCCAGACCGCCTCCGCTGACGCCGAGACCGACATCAAGTCCGACACCCCCGACACGTCGGTCGACGCCACCAGCAACGGCGGCAAGGCCACGGCCCGGGCGGTCGCGGACACCAGTGGCAAGCATGCCGCCGAGGGCGCCGCTGAGGCTGCGGCCGCCGCCGGCCCGGCAGGCAGGGCTGCCGATCAGGTGAAGGACTTCGGGCCGGACAGCCGGAACGCAACCGCCGACGGCGCAGCGCCCGATGGCTTCCCGATCAAGGGCAACGCCGGCTCCATGCTCTACCACAACCCGGGATCGGCGTTCTATGCCCGAACGGTGGCCGAGGTCTGGTTCCGCAACGCGGAGGCCGCCGAGAAGGCGGGTTTCAAACTGCCGCCGAGCCAGCGCAAGGACGCGAACAAGTAGTTCATCGGCGGCCCATCCACGCGATGGGCCGCCGCGCACCCGCACCGAACGATTGGACGAGGACACCAGTGACTCTTGCTCCCGAGGGCCGCAAGCTGCTGCGACTCGAGGTCCGCAACGCTGCGGTCCCGATCGAGAAGAAACCCGAGTGGATCAAGACTCGGATGCGCACCGGACCGGAATTCGCGAACCTGCAGTCGCTGGTCAAGAGCGAAGGCCTGCACACGGTCTGCCAGGAGGCCGGCTGTCCGAACATCTACGAGTGCTGGGAAGACCGCGAGGCAACCTTCCTGATCGGCGGCGACCAGTGCACCAGGCGCTGCGACTTCTGTCTGATCGACACCGGGAAGCCCGGCCCGCTGGACCGGGACGAACCGCGCCGGGTCGCCGAGTCCATCCAGAAGATGGACCTGCGTTACGCCACCATCACCGGCGTCACCCGTGACGATCTGGACGACGAGGGCGCCTGGCTGTACGCCGAGACGATCCGCAAGGTGCACGAGTACGCACCGAACACCGGCGTGGAGATCCTCACCCCGGACTTCTCCGGCAAACCCGAACTCCTGCAACAGGTTTTCGATGCCGCACCTGAGGTCTTCGCGCACAACCTGGAAACCGTGCCACGGATCTTCAAACGGATTCGGCCCGCGTTCTCCTACGACCGCAGCTTGGACGTACTCGACCAGTCCCGTCGGGCCGGCATGGTCACCAAGTCGAACCTGATCCTGGGGATGGGCGAGACCCGCGACGAGATCAGCCAGGCGCTGCGTGACATGCACGACGCCGGCTGCGATCTGGTGACGATCACCCAGTACCTGCGGCCGACGCCGCGGCACCACCCGATCGAGCGCTGGGTCAAACCCCAGGAATTCGTCGAATTGCAGGGCGAGGCCACCGAGATCGGCTTCGCCGGCGTGATGTCCGGTCCGCTGGTCCGGTCCTCCTACCGGGCCGGAACCCTGTACCGGCAGGCCATCGAGGCCCGGACGGCGGCCGGCGCCCGTCCGGCCGGCGCGCTACCCGTCGCCGGCCGGTGACCGCGGCCGCCCTCCGGCAGGTATCCAGCCACCAGGAACTGGTGGCCGCCGTCGGCGGCGACCCGTTCGTCCGCTACGAGATCGCCGCCGACCTGCCCCGCCCCGCCTGGGCGCTGGGTCGCAGCGCCGTGATGTTCCGTGACACCCACAGCGGCCTGCGGGGCGTTGCCGCGATCGGCGAACCGGACGAGCTCGCGGTGCTGCTCGGCGACCTCGCGGACCAGCCGGAGATCGCGAACCTGCAGACGGTGACGGTTGCCCGTGCGGCCCTGGCGACGATCGCCCAGGTGCTGCCGATCGGCGACAGCGGCGGCGACTGGGACTGGATGTGGACCGACGTCGCCCCGCCGGCGCAACCGGCGGAGGACCGGCTGGTCGTTCTCGACGACGTCGCCGATGCCGACGAACTGATTGCTCTCAACAGTGCCGACAACCCGACCGCCGAGAGTGAGCCGGGTACCGGGCGCACCGAAGTCTGGCTCGGCATCCGCGACGCCAAGGATGCGATCATCGCGGCCGGCGCCCTGCACCGCAACGCTGCCGGCACGCCGCACCTGACCGGGATCGTCACCGCGGCCGATCATCGGGGCCGGGGGCTGGGGGCCGCCGTCACCGCCGGTCTCACCCGGATCGCGCTCGAGGTGTCCGGCCGGTTCGCCGGCGTCAGCAGCCTGGGGGTGTACGCCGGCAACGACGGCGCCCGACGGATCTACCGGCGGCTGGGCTACCGGACCGCGCAGAAGCTCGCCAGCCGACGGATGACCACCCCGGACCGCGGGCCGGCCCGCGCCAGCAGCACGACCCGCTGATTCGGCGGCTGCGGCTGTGCGCCGTATCCTGTGAATATGGCGAAAACTGGCAGCACCTCCGGGTCCAAGGAGGAGAAGAAGGCGCTCAAGGCCGCTCAGAAGGCCGAGAAGAAGGATCGCCGCGGCCAGATGTGGCAGGCCTTCCAGATGCAGCGGAAGGAGGACAAGCGCCTCATTCCGTACATGGCCCTGACTATCGTGGTCGCCGCCGCGATCGTGGTGGGGATCGGCCTGCTGGTCGGCATCGCCTGGTTCTTCGCGTTGCCGTTCGGCCTGATCATCGGCGCCATGCTGGCGATGATCCTGTTCGCCCGCCGGGTCCAGCGCAACGTCTACAACAAGGCCGACGGCACTCCCGGCGCGGCCGCCTGGTCATTGCAGAACAACCTGCGGGGCAAGTGGCGGATCACCCCGGCGATCGCCGGCACCACCCACCTGGACGCTGTACACCGGGTGATCGGCCGCCCCGGAGTGATTCTGGTCGGTGAAGGAGCCCCGCACCGGGTCAAGCCACTGCTCGCCCAGGAGAAGAAACGGATCGCCAGGGTGGTCGGCGACACCCCGATCTACGACGTGATCATCGGCAATGACGAGGGTGAGACGCCGCTGCGCAAGCTCAACCCGTTCCTGATGAAGCTGCCCCGCAACATCAGTCCGGCCGCCGTCGAGGAACTCGACACCCGGCTGACGGCGCTCAAGGGTCGGTCGCCGCAGGCGGGCATGCCCAAGGGGCCGATGCCGGCCGGCGCGAAGATGCGCAACGTGCAGCGCTCGGTGCGGCGCCGCTAGTCCGAGCCCGGGTCAAGCCGACCAGAGCCGGGGTCAACCCTCGTCCGTTCGGCAATGCTCCGCTCCGCGGAGCATCGTCAAAGGCGCCGGTCAGCGACTGCGGATGACGACGGTCCGGCAGATGCGGTCGTGCAGCCCGCGCCCGTCCGCGTCCTGCAGCAACGGCGGGACGATGATGAAGGTCAGCGCGGTCCGCGGAATCGCCCACAGCCCGACGAATACCTTCCCGTTGATCGGTGCCACCCGGATACCGACCGCCGCCTGGCCGGGAGTGAAGCCGAAGCAGCCGACCGCGATCACCGTCATCGCCGCCCAGACCAGCAGCGACCAGTTCTGCGGCAGCGCCGGCTGGGTGAACAGCCAGCCGACGCCGAAGGCGATGGCCAGGTCGATCAGGAAGGCCAGGATCCGCGATCCCATCGAGGCGATCGAGCCGACCCCGGTCTTCGGCAGGGCGAGGCGCTCGCCAGGGTAGGCAGCGGCGTCGGGGGTGCTCACCGACTCAGTCTACGAGGCGGTCGGAACGGCTCAGCTGCTCGCGGATGGTGTCGCGTCCGGCGTTCTTGGCCCGGTACAACGCCTTGTCGGCGATCCGCAGCAACTCGGTCACCGTCCCGGTGGCGGCCAGCGATGCGATACCGAAGCTGGCCGTGACCAGGACGCCGTCCGGGAAGTGGGCGCCGGCCAGCTGCGCCCTGACCCGACCGGCGGCCGCGACCGCGACCGGCTGATCGCCCTCGAACACCAGCAGGAACTCCTCCCCGCCCCAGCGCGCCGTGACCTTCGCCCCCGCACCCCTGA
The DNA here is from genome assembly GCF_000426645.1 of Nakamurella lactea DSM 19367. Taxonomy (GTDB): domain Bacteria; phylum Actinomycetota; class Actinomycetes; order Mycobacteriales; family Nakamurellaceae; genus Nakamurella; species Nakamurella lactea. The sequence continues at coordinate 211,770 of NZ_AUFT01000001.1, forward strand.
GCACCTCGGCGACGCCGATCAGCACCTGATCGCCGACGTCGTGCCCATGCCCGTCGTTGATCGCCTTGAACTCGTCCAGATCCAGCAACGCGACGGCCACCGGCGCGCCCGACGCGGCGAGCCGGTTCAGTTCGTCCAGTGCCTGCCGCCGGTTGTCCAGGCCGGTCAGCTGGTCCCGATAGGCCATGGTGCGCATCCGCTCGGCCTCGACCCTGGTCCGCAGCAAGGCATCCTTGGACCTGGCCAGCGCGAAGACGAACACCGCGGTGATGCCCAGGTACATCTCGTACCTGATGAAGTCGATGAGCAGGGTATCGCCGGGTCCGTGGTGCGGTCCGAAATAGAGCAGACCGATGACGGAGGACACGACCACCAGCAGCAACGCGTTGCGCAGGGCAGGTCCGGTGTCGAACCACAGGAACGCCATCACCACCAGGATGGTCAGGCCCATGAAGATCGACGGCGACAGTCCCCGCCAGGCGACCTGCGGGTCGGCGGTGGTCGCCAGCCTGATGCCCATGCTGGCCAGCCAGAAGGCGGCGATCACCCAGAACGTCGACCGTTCGATCGCCACCACGTTGCGGTCGGCGCCCAGCCGCAACAGCATCCAGGCGACGATCAGATACCCGAACAACACGGGATAGGTGAACCGGATCACCGGCGACTGCTCCTGCTGCAGGAACCAGACGGCGGCGATCACTACCCAGCCCAGCGGTGCGAACACCAGGTAGATCCGGCGGCGGCTGGCCGGATTCATCTGCGCGGGCAGGCTGGGCCCGCCCCGGGCGGGGCAGTCAGATCGGGCATCCCCCGATTCTAGAACGAGCCGGACACCGGCCGATCCTCCCGGCGCATCCGTGTACCGGGGCACGGTCGGGCGTAACGCGCCGGAAACAACCGCGTCGTCGGCGGGCAACACCACCCGACTACGGTCGTTGTTGTTCGGCTCCCGGCCACGGCTGCGGGGCACGGCACCGTACGGCGCTTGGGCGCACCCGACCACTGTCGACCTTTCTAGGAGCGATCCCCGCGTGTTCACCACGAACGACGAATTGCTGAAGTTCATCGCCGACACGGACGTCGAGGTCCTCGACATCCGGTTCTGCGACCTGCCCGGTGTGATGCAGCACCTGACCGTCCCGGCCACGTCGGTGACTTCCGAATCGCTGGACGCCGGCATGGCCTTCGACGGGTCGTCCGTCCGCGGCTTCCAGTCGATCCACGAGTCGGACATGGTGCTGCTGCCGGATGTCACCACGGCCAGGGTCGACCAGTTCCGCAAGCGGCGGACACTGACGCTGAATTTCTTCGTGCACGATCCGCTCACCCTGCAGCCGTACTCCCGTGACCCCCGCAACGTCGCCCGCAAGGCCGAGGAATACCTGCGGAGCACCGGCATCGCCGACACCTGCTTCTTCGGCGCCGAGGCCGAGTTCTACGTCTTCGACGACGTGCGCTTCAGTTCCGACATGAACGGCACCTCCTACCGGGTCGACTCGGAGGCCGGCTGGTGGAACACCGGCCGCGAGGAGGAGGGCGGCAACCTCGGCTACAAGGTGCGGCCCAAGGGCGGCTACTTCCCGGTGGCCCCGTACGACCATTACGGCGATCTGCGCGACGACATGGTGGCGAACCTGATCTCCGCCGAGTTCGAGGTCGAACGGGCGCACCACGAGGTGGGCACCGGCGGCCAGGCCGAGATCAACTACAAGTTCAACACGCTGCTGGCCGCCGCCGACGACCTGATGATGTTCAAGTACATCATCAAGAACACCGGACACGCCGCCGGCAAGTCGGTCACCTTCATGCCCAAGCCGCTGTTCGGCGACAACGGGTCCGGCATGCACAGCCACCAATCGCTGTGGAAGGACGGCTCGCCGCTGTTCTACGACGAATCCGGCTACGGCGGACTGTCGGACACCGCCCGGCACTACATCGGCGGAATCCTGCACCACGCGCCGAGCCTGCTCGCCTTCACCAACCCGACCGTGAACTCCTACCACCGGCTGGTGCCCGGCTACGAGGCCCCGGTGAACTTGGTCTACTCGTCCCGGAACCGCAGCGCCTGCATCCGGATCCCGATCACCGGCTCGAACCCGAAGGCCAAGCGGATCGAATTCCGTTGCCCCGACCCATCTTCCAACCCGTACCTGGCGTTCGCGGCAATGATGATGGCCGGTCTGGACGGCGTCAAGAACCGGATCGAGCCGCCGGCCCCGGTGGACAAGGACCTCTACGAGCTACCGCCGGACGAAGCCGCCGGCATCCCGCAGGTGCCCGCCTCACTGCCCGAGGTGATCGACAATCTGGAGGCCGATCACGACTACCTGTTGGAGGGCGGCGTTTTCACCCCGGATCTGGTCGAGACCTGGATCCGGATCAAGCGCGAGCAGGAGATCGACCCGATCCGGCTGCGCCCGCACCCCTACGAATTCGCGCTCTACTACGACCTGTAAGTCACCTGCGGGACAACCCCGCTACGCCTTCGGGCGTAGCGGGGTTGTCCCGTCACAAAGCCCGACGTAGCGGGGTTGTCCCGGTGCCGTTCTTGACCGTCAGCCGACCGCCGTCGTCGCGCGGACGAACTGGATCTTCCAGGTCTGCGGCCCGCGCTCCAGATAGTCGATCTGGAAGGCACCAGGCGAACGCTGTTGGAGTTGTCCGAGCAACGGCACCGGGTCGTGGTTGGCTGCGATGATCAGGCCACCGCCCTCTCGCACCGCGTCGAGAGCGCCGAAGATCGTCGCGTGTCGGATGGCGTGCGGGATGGTCTGGACGTCCAACTCGGGGAAACCCGGCTCGTCGGCCGCGCCACAGGCGCAGCTCCCGCCGTGCCCGGCGGCGCCGTCGCCCGCGACCGCGGCAGAATCCGTTGTGCCGTCGGCCGATCCGTCCCGAGCGTTCATGGCGTCGTGCATGCCGTCGAGGATGTCGCCGATCGAGACACCGGGAGTACCGACCAGCAGCGGGATCACCAGTTCGTTCTCTTTGGCCAGGTGCACGTCGAAGAGGACTTTCAGCGCGCGTCCGGCGGCGGCCGCCCGCACGGCCTCGGTCGACCGCTCGATCTCGCGAACGAGGTCGACGATCGCCTGATGCTCGGCCAGCATCCCCTGGATCAGCAGCCTGCCCTCGACGGTCGCCTGCGCGGCCGGATACATTGCCGCCTCCTCGGCGAGGGCGTGCGGCACCAGATCCGCTGCGCACCAGAGGGCGAGATCATCGCGAGCGTCCTGAGCCGGCCCGGCATCGACGCGGCCGGCCGCGGCCAGCAGCGCCTCCACCTTGGCCGCCAATGCACCAGCCATCTCGGCGTGGTGGTCGACGACGGCCGACGCGGCCCGCGCGTCGCGTTCGTTCGATGCGATCAAGACATCCATGCCTTCTCCTCGGCTCCGGCCCGCGCATCCTGCGCGACCAACTCCTGCCACCCGTCCGGGCGGCGTCGCCGCTATTTTAGTACACTTGGTTCCGTGGAAAATAATCAGGGCCTCACCGGGATCGCCGACCGAATGGCGCGACCCGGCTTCGGACCCGACGGGGCGGCCCAGCACCGCGACCCCCGCCTGTCCCGGTCCCGGGCCGCAGTCCTGGGAACCCTCAGGGGCCAGCCAGAACCGACATCGCTGGCCGCGCTCTCGTCGGCGACCGGGCTGCACGTCAACACGGTGCGGGAGCATCTTGAGGCGCTGCTCGAACTCGACCTGATCGATCGCCGACAGGCACCGGTGTCCGGCCGCGGGCGCCCGGCCTGGCTGTACTTCGCGGTGGACGACACCGACCCGTCGGAGTACGCCGGGCTGGCCGCGGCCCTGGCTTCGGTGATCAAGCAGACCAGCCGAACGCCGACCGAGGACGCCATGCGGGCCGGCCTCACCTGGGGCACCGAACTGGCCGGCGATCGGCCAGAACCACCGGCCACCACCGGCATCCAGGCACGGCGCGCCGTGGTGACCCTGCTCGACGACCTCGGTTTCGAGCCACGGGCAGATGCGCGGGTGGACCGGGTACGGCTGACCCGATGCCCGCTGCTGGAGGCGGCCCGCAAGTATCCGGACGTCGTCTGTGCCGTTCACCTCGGCATCGTCAAGGGTGCGCTGCAGACTTACGGCACAGACCCGGATCGAACGAGTCTGACGCCGTTCGCCGAGCCCGGTGCGTGCTCACTGCGTTTGCTCGCCAAGGCCCCGGAGACGGACCTCCCGTGACGGCGACCTCGGTTCGCGGTCGATCTTCGGCCACCCCCGTCGATGGACCTCGCCCGCTCCATCGACTCGTCTTCCTGATTTCGGGCGGAATTGCCCTGCTGGCCGGGCTGGACGCCGCCCTGCTGATGATCGGGCTGTGGGCGCCGGTTGACCTCGCGCGGCTGCCGGAGGTTCACGGCATGCTGCTGGTCCTGGGTTTTGTCGGCACCGTGATCAGCCTGGAACGGGCGGTCGCGCTGCGCCGCCGGATCGGTTTCGCCGCGCCTGCTCTGCTCGGCATCGCGGCGCTCGCGCTGGTATCGCCGCTCCCCCTGCGCATCGGCCAGGCGCTGCTGGTGCTGGGGTCGGCCGCACTCGTGCTGCTCTACCTTCCGCTGTGGCGCCGTCAGCGCGACGATGCCGTGCTGGTCCAGAGTTTGGGCGCAGTGCTGGCCACCGGCGCGGCTGTCCTGTGGCTCGGCGGAGTATCGATCCCGGCCGCGCTTGCCTGGCTCGTCGGTTTCGTGGTCTTGACCATCGGCGGCGAGCGGCTGGAACTGGCCCGCTTCGCGATGGACCGGCGCCCACGCGAACTCATCGTCCTGCTGTCCGGAATCGTCGTCGCAGCGGTGCCGGCGGCGCTGTTGTGGCCGGCTGTCGGCTATCGAATCCTCGGTGCCGCCCTGCTCGGGTTGACGATGGTGCTGCTGATCCACGACGTCGCACGAAAGACCGTGCACGGCACCGGGTTGGCGCGATTCGCCGCGGCCTGTATGTTGGCCGGATATGGCTGGCTGCTGGTCGCGGGTGCGACCTGGTTCGTGCTGGGAGCGGCACCGTCTGGCAGCGCTTACGACGCGATCGTGCACTCGGTCTTCCTCGGCTACACGATCTCGATGATCATGGCGCACGCCCCCGTCATCCTCCCGGCGGTATTGCGTCGCCCGCTGCCCTACCACCCGGTGTACTACGTTCCCGCTGCGCTGCTACAGGTTTCGCTGATCATCCGGATCCTGTTCGGTGACGCCTGGGGTCTGCAGCCGGCCTGGCGTATCGGCGGTCTGCTCAACATCATCGCGCTGCTGGCCTTCGTCGTGCTGGTCGCGTCGAGCCTGGCCACGGCACCGGTGAACGGTGCGCGTCGATGAACTTGTCGATCAACCCGCGTCCGGGCCCGGTCGCGAGCGGGCCGCAACGCCGCGGGTTCTTCCCGGTCCGCGACCTACCGACCGTCCTGTGGCTGCTCGCCGCCGTCCTGACCGCGTTCTTCCATCAATGGTTGACGGCCCCGCGTTGGTTGATGATCCACCTGCTGCTGTTGGGTGCGGTGAGCCACGCCATCCTGGTCTGGAGCACCTACTTCGCCGACGCGCTGTTGCACACGCCGACGACGGAAGTGGGCCTGCGCAACCAGAACCGTCGATTGCTGCTGCTGAACCTCGGGGTGATCGTGGTGATCGCCGGCGTGCTGTCCGCCGATTGGTGGATCGTGGTGGCGGGCGCCGCCGCCGTCGCGGCGGCGGTCGGCTGGCATGCCTTGTCGTTGTGGCAAAGGTCGCGGCGAGCACTCGGCACCCGGTTCGGCGCAACGATCGGCTATTACGTCACGGCGGCAGCGTTGCTGCCGGTCGGTGTCACCTTCGGGGTGCTGCTGGCCCGCGAGCCCGCGGATCCGTGGCACGACAGGCTGGTCGTGGCCCACGCCGCGGTGAACGTGTTGGGCTGGATCGGGCTGACGGTCGTCGGCACCCTGATGACGCTGTGGCCGACGATGCTCCGGACCCGGATCGTCCCTGGCGCCGAACGTGCTGCGGCGCGGGCACTTCCGGTGCTGATCGGTGCCCTGGCGGTGATCGTCGCCGGAGCCCTGCTCGCCTCGCCGCAGGTTGTCGCCGTCGGTGTCGTCGGCTATCTGGTCGGCCTGGGCATCACCACTCCCGCTTTTGTGCTGGCGGCCCGGGCCAGGCCGCCAACGTCATTCCCGACCTGGTCGGTGCTGGCCGGGATCGGCTGGCTGCTGGGTTCGCTGATCACCGTCGCCGTCGGGTTCGCCACCTCGGCCGGCTGGTCGGCAGCGGGCTCGGTGTTCGCCGACGTCACGCCGTTGCTCGCCGCCGCGTTCGCCGGGCAGGTACTGCTCGGCGCGCTGTCGTACCTGGTTCCGGTCGCCCTCGGCGGGGGTCCGTCGGCGGTCCGGGTCGCCACCGGCGTCCTGGACCGGGGCGCCGCGCTGCGGATCGTGCTGGTCAATGTCGGAATTCTGCTCTCCACGCTGCCGGCGCCCACCGTGGTCAGGGTGATCGCCTCCGCCGTGGCCCTGGTCGGGCTGGCGTCGTTCATCCCGCTGCTGCTGATGGCCCTGCGGGCGTCCCGTCGGGTCAAGGCCGTGGCCGCGGCGGCCGGTTCGCCGCCACCGCCGCGCCGGCAGCTGGTCGAGGAGGACCCGCCCCGGGTGGGCCGCCGAAACGGTCAGCTGGGGGTCGGGTTGGCGGTGATCGTGTTGGCGGTCGCCGCCGGGGTGGCGATGGATCCCGCCGGCCTGGCCGTCAACGGCGCCCGACCGTCGGCGACGGCCGGCATTGCCGCCACCGGGCAGACCACCACCGTCGCGGTGGCGGCGAAGGACATGCGGTTCACCCCCGACACCATCAGCGTGCCGGCCGGGAACCGCCTGGTGATCGTCGTGACGAACACCGACGACCAGGACGTACACGACCTGGTGCTCGACTCCGGAGCCGACAGTGGGCGCCTGCGTCCCGGCCAATCGGCGACCGTCGACGCCGGCGTCATCGGGCGCAACGTCGACGGCTGGTGTTCGGTGCTCGGCCATCGGCAGATGGGCATGGTGCTCACCATCGAGGTCACCGGCCGGTCGGCCGCCGAGGCGGCCGGCACCGGATCCGGGGCCGGCTCGACCGACCAGCACGGCCAGCATTCGCAGCACCAGGGCACGCCGACCGATCCCAGCGGCATCGACTTCATGGCCGAGCCGCCCAAGGACTTCGTCGCCCATGACGCGACCCTGCCGTCACTGTCCGCGGACAAGGTGCACCGGGTGACGTTCGACGTCGAAGAACTCGACAAGCAGGTCGCCCCCGGTGTCACCGCGCATCTGTGGACCTACAACGGTTCTGCGCCGGGTCCGTTGTTGCACGGTCGGGTCGGGGACACCTTCGAGGTGACGCTGGTCAACAACGGAACGATCGGTCATTCCATCGACTTCCATGCCGGCGCGCTGGCGCCCGACCGGCCGATGCGGACGATCGCACCGGGAGAGTCCTTGCTCTACACGTTCACCGCGACCAAGGCCGGGATCTGGATGTACCACTGCTCCTCGATGCCGATGTCTGCCCACATCGCGAACGGGTTGTTCGGCGCGGTCGTCATCGAGCCCGACGGGCTGCCTCCGGTCGACCGCAGCTACGTGCTGGTCCAGTCGGAGCTGTACCTCGGGGCGAACGGCGAACCGGTCGACGTGGCCAAGCTCGCGGCCGAGAAGCCGGATGCCGTGGTGTTCAACGGTTACGTCAACCAGTACGACCATCGGCCGCTGACCGCCCGGGTCGGTGAGCGGGTCCGCATCTGGGTGCTCGATGCCGGGCCGAACCGGCCGACGTCGTTCCATGTGGTCGGCGGGCAGTTCGACACGGTGTGGGCCGAGGGCCACTATCTGCTGCGCAAGGGCGAGGGTGACGGCGGATCCCAGGCGCTCGGCCTGATGCCGGCCCAGGGAGGCTTCGTCGAGTTGACGTTCCCCGAGGCCGGGCACTACCCGTTCGTGTCCCACCTGATGGTCGATGCCGAACGCGGCGCGCACGGGGTGGTGGAGGTTACCGGGTAGCGCCGGTCGGTCCGGGGGTCAGCTGGTCGGGTCGGTGACCTGGCCGAGGAACAGCGGGCAGTTGGTGGTGGTGTCGTGGATCAGGTACAGAAACGGCCGGTCGACGGTGAACTCGATCGGCGGATCGGCCGGACCCGGTGCGGCACCCGCCTCCATCCCGACGACGGTTGCCGCCGCGGCCTCGGTGCCGTGCTCGTCGACCGAGATCCTGGCCTGGTGGATCACCACTGTGATCTCCAACGGCTCGGGGCCATCGGACACGCCTGGCAACGGCACGTCGAAGGCCGGTCCCATCCCGAGTGCCTTCAACGGGTCGGTCAGATCGACCCCGAAGTCGGTCTTGAAGCCGGGCATCGTCAGCGCCACCGGCGTGTTGCCGCCGCTGCAGGCAGCGGCGAGGGTGGGCCCGTCCAGCGCCTTCGCGACGGCGTCGAAGGCACCGGCCGCCGGCAGCAGGATGGTCATCGCGAGGTCTCCCCCGACGTACGGCAGGCTCACCGCCTGCCAGTTGTCGCCGGTGGCATAGTCGAGGTGCCGGGTACCGCCCCTGAGCTGCTCCACCTGTACCGTGCTGCCGGCCGCGGTGGTGAAGGGCGTCTTCTCGGTTGCCTTGTTCAGTTCGTCAGCCCATTGCGCCTTGAAGTAGAGCGCATTCACCAGGGCCAGCCGCCACCGGTCGGTGACCCTGCCGGCGCCGAGCAGTTCCGGGATCAGCTCGTGGGTCTTGCCGGACACCCAGGCGTTGATCTGCTTCCGGGCGGCCTCCGGGTCGGCCTTGTAGTCGGTGCTGTACAGCGCGCTGTCGTAGCCGGCGGCCACCGCGTCCAGGAACTCCGTGCGCAGCGGTGTTCCCTTCTGCACGAACAGCGAGTTCGCCGGGCTGACGATCGCCGGGTCGCTCTGGCGTCCGGACGACTGCTTGGCCGATGCCGCCACGGCGGCGGCGACGGCGGCATCGATCGCCGTGACCTGGGCGGCGATCGCGGCGCCGTCACCCCCGAGCACCTTGCTCATCGCGGCCAGCGCCGCGCCGTCGGCGCCCAATTCGGCCATGCCGAGGGCGGCCATCACCGAGTACGGGCTGATCACTGCGTTCTGCTGATCCTTCACCGAGGTGGTGAACAGCTCGGCGGCGAACCGGCAGAAGTTCTCCGTGGTGGCGTCCGCCGGCGCCGCCGTCATCCGGGCCGCGGTACCGCGAATCTCCTGACCATCCGGAACCTGCTGGCCGCTCGCACCGCCGCTGCTGACCGGGATGGCACTGCCCGGTTCGGTGCCGCAGCCGGCCAGCAGCGCGGCGCCGATGGCCGCCCCGAGGGCGAGGAAGCTGCGACGAGGTAGCAGGGTGGGGTTGCTCATTCGGTGGTCTCCTGACGGTGGTGATGCTCGACCGCGACTGGTCCCGGCGGTGCCAGTGGGACGCACCGCACCCACCGATCGGTTGCATGCCAGGATGGTGACATGCCGATCTACGCCGTGCAGTACGACTACCAGCCCGACCGGGACGCCGATCGGGATACCTATCGCCCCGAACACCGCGCCTACCTGCAATCGCTGCAGGACGCCGGCACCGTTCTACTGCGCGGCCCGTACACCGACGCGGCCGGTGGCCCGGGGGCCCTATTGGTCGTCAGGGCGGAATCGCCGGACGCGGTTGGCGCCGCCCTCGACCCCGACCCGTTCAACCGCGAGGGGCTGATCCGGAACCGCACCGTTCGCGAGTGGACTCCGGTCGGCGACCATCCTCTCGGCTGAGTCGCTGCGACCCAACGGTTCTCAGATGATCAACACCGATGAGCTCCGCGACCGGGCACGCGCGACGCTCGATCCGGCCGCCTGGCAGTATCTGGCCGGAACTGCCGGGGCCTCGGAAACCGCCGACCGGGATGCTTTGGCCTGGCACGCTTTCGACCTTGTCCCCCGGTTCCTGCGCGGCCTCGCCTCGGTGGACACCGCGGCGAGGATCGGTGCCGACGAACTGTCGACGCCGGTGATGGTGGCTGCCACTGCGGCGCACCGGCTCGCCCATCCGGACGCGGAGATCGCCACTGCGGCCGGCGCCTCCGCCGCCGGCGCGTTGATGGTCTACTCCAGTTCCGCGACCCTGGAAGTCGGCGAGTTCGCCCGGTCGGTGACAGGTCCGTGGTGGGCGCAGGTGTACCTGATGCGCGACCGGGAGCGCACCAGGGACTACCTGCGCAGGGTGGTCGCCGCCGGCGCCTCCGCGCTGGTGCTGACGGTCGACTACGTCGGCGTCACCGGGACCGCGCGGTTCGGCTCGGCCACTTCGACACCGTTGCCGGTGCGGCCGGGCAACTATCCCGGCCTGAGCTGGCCGGAGATGACAGCGGGTATCGAACCCGATCTGACGATCGACGACATCGATTGGGTAGCAACGCAAACCGGCCTTCCGGTGTGGGTCAAGGGGGTGCTGCACCCGGCGGATGCGGCATTGCTGGCGGCCCGCGGGGTGGCCGGGATCATCGTCTCCAACCACGGTCGGCGGCAACTCGACGGGGTGCTACCGACCGCACACGCGCTCGGTCCGGTGGTGTCGGCGGTGGCCGGCCGGGTTCCGGTGCTGGTGGACGGCGGGATCCGCAGTGGCGCCGACGTCGCCCGTGCCCTTGCGCTCGGCGCCGCCGGGGTCGGCATCGGCCGGCCGGTGCTGTGGGCCCTGGCGGCCGGCGGCGCCGCCGGCGTCGAACTGCTACTGCGGGGGCTGACGACAGACCTGCGCCAGGTGATGGCCTCGCTGGGCGCGGCCTCGGTGGCCGGGCTGACGCCGGATCTGCTCCGCCGTCGTTCCGACTGATCGATTCAGACCGACCGTCGTTCAGGCCGAGGCCGTCGGATCGGTGACGGCACCGAGGAACAGCGGGGCGCCGGTGACGGTCTCGCTGATCCAGAACAGGAACGGCCGGTCGACGGTGAGCTCGAGGTCCACCATCGGAAGCGAGGTCACGCCGACACCCATTCCGGTTGCGGCGGCGGCCTCGGTGCCCTTCTCATCGACCTTGACCACGGCCTGGTGCACGAACGACTGGGCGTACAGGTCGCCGGGGACGCCGGCGATCCCGGACAGATCCGCCGCCGAGGTCGAGAAGATGTCGGCGATCCCGAGCTGTTCGGCGATCCCCTTGGCATCCGACGTCGAGGCGATCGAGAACAGCGGCATGGTCAGGCTCACCGACTTCGTCACCGATGCCGCGGTGCCGACCATGGCGGCATCGAGCGCCTTGAGGGTCGAGGAGAACCCACCCTTGTCCGGCACCAGCAGGGTCATCGCTGCGCCACCGCCCAGATACGGAATCGTCACCGCCGTCCAGCCCTTGCCGGCAACGCCCCGGACCGGGTCCGGGCTCGTCATCATCGGCACCTGCACCTCGCCGTCGCCGGTGAAGAAGGCCGCCGGCTGCCCCTTCCGGAACGGCTCGGACCAGGCCGCCTTCAGATACAGCGCGTTGACCAGCACCAGCACGGTCGCGACATCGATCGACCCCTCCGGGAACAGCTCGGGAATCAGGTCGTTGGTGCGGTCGGCGACCCAGTCATTGATAGCAGCGCGCATCTTCTCCGGGTCGGCGGCGAAGTCGGCCGCCATCGCCTCGACGCCGTACTGGACGGCCAGCGCGTCCAGATACTCCTGGCGCACCGGAAACCCGTCCTGCACCCACGCCTGGTTCGCCGGCTGGATCACCATCGGATCAGCGCCGTCGGTCGCTGCCGTCTTCGCGGCCGCAAGCGCCGCCGTCACCCCCGCATCGACCGCGCTGATCACCGCACCCTGGGTATCAACGCCCGCCGCGCGCAGGGCCGCATCGATCTGCGCGGCGGTCTCGGCCTTGGCGCCGGCCCTGGCCATCGCCAGCACCGTGAACAGCGAATACGGGCTGATCGCGGTGTTCGGGATGTCCGGGTCGAGGGCCCTGGCCTGCCGCAGGAAGTCGGCACCGAAATCGGCCAGCGCCGCCCGGGCGCCTGCCGGATCGCCCGGCTTGCGGCGCGCACCGGTACCGCGCAACGCCTGCGGCGTTCCCGCCGGACCGGAGGAACCGCCCGGGCCGCTGCTGCCGGTGCCGCTGGTCGGCGTCGTGCCCGGATCCGCACCGGAAGTGCGGCTGGACGCCGGAATGGAGTCGGCCGGAGTGCTCGGACCGCCGGCCTTCGATCCGGTGCCGCAGCCGGCCAGTGTCACCGCCGCACCGGAGGCAGCCGCGGCGGCCACCAACAGGAATCGGCGGCGGGTGAAGGCAGCGGCAGGATCGGCGGTGACGAGAGTGTTCATATCCGCAGGACGGTATCGGATCCCGGCGCGTTGCACCCGCCGATCACCCGGCCGGCCTGCCGATCCGCGGGCCGCCGGTCAGGTCGACGCCGTCGGGTCGGTGACGGCACCCAGGAAAAGCGGTGCGCCGGTGCGAGTCTCACTGATCCAGAACAGGAACGGCCGGTCAACGGTGAGCTGGAGATCGACCATCGGGAGCGACATTCGGGCGATGGCCATTCCGGTCGCGGCGGCCGCCTCGGTGCCCTGCTCGTCGACATTCACCACCGTCTGGTGCACGAACGTCTGGGCATACAGGTGGCCGGGCCGGCCGGCGATCCCGGACAGATCCGCCACCCCGGGTGCGAAGATATCCGTCATCCCCAGCTGTTCGGCGATCCCCTTGGCATCCGATGTCGTGCGGATCGAGAACAACGGCATGGTCAGATTCACTGACGTCGTCGCTGCTGCCGCGCGGTGGATCACTGCGGCGTCGAGAGACTTGACGGTCGCGGCGAATCCGCCCTTGTCCGGGACCAGCAGGGTCATCGCGGCGCCGCCGCCCAGATACGGGATCGTCGCCGACGTCCAGCCATTGCCGATTGCACCGCGCACCGGTTTCGGGCCGGTCATCATCGGCGCCTGCACCTCACCCGTGCCGGTGAAGAACGCCGCCGGCCGTCCCGTCCGGAACCGGCTGGCCCACGGCGCCTTCAGGTACAGCGCGTTGACCAGTACCAACACGGTGCTCGGGTCGATCGACCCGTCCGGGAACAGTTCGGGAATCAGATGGTTCGTCCGCCCGGCGACCCAGCTGTTGATCGCCAGCCGCATCTTCTCCGGATCGGCGGCGAAACCCGCGGCCATCGCGTCGATCCCGTACTGCACGGCCAATGCGTCCAGGTACTCCGGACGGACCGGCAGCCCGTCCTGCACCCATGCCTGGTTCGCCGCCTGGATGACGGTCGGTTCGGCATTCTTCCCGCCGCTCTTCCCGGCCGCGTCGAGCGCAGCCGTGACACCGTCATCGACCGCACTGATCACCGCGCCCTGGGCATCAATGCCCGTCGCCCGCAACGCCGCGTCGATCTGCGCGGCGGTCTCGGCCTTGGCGCCGGCCCTGGCCATCGCCAGCACGGCGAACAGCGAGTACGGACTGATCGCGGCATTGGCCGCCGACGGGTCGAGCGCCCTGGCCCGCCGGAGGAAGTCGGCACCGAAATCGCTCAGCGCGGTGCGTGCGGCTGCTGCATCACCCGGAGCGCGTCGGGCACCGGTGCCGCGCAACGCTTGCGGCGGCCCCACCGGAGCTCCGAGAGTGTTCATACCCGCAGCACGTTATCGGATCCGAGCGTGTTGCACCCGCCGGCGACCTGATCCGCGGGCCGATCCGCTGACCGACCGTCAGGCCGACGCCGTCGGGTCCGTGACGGCGCCAAGGAACAGCGGTGCGCCAGTGCGGGTCTCGCTGATCCAGAAGATGAAAGGCCGGTTGACGATCAACTCCTCGGTCGTCGGCTTGAGCGACATCGTCGCTATGGTCATGCCGGTAGCGGCGGCGGCCTCGGTCCCCTTTTCGTCAACTGTGACCACGGCCTGGTGCACGAATGCCGCCGCGTACAGGTCGCCGGGCCGGCCGGCAATCCCGGACAGGTCGGCCAGACCGTACTCGAAGATGTCCCGGATGCCGAGCCGTTGCGCAACCTTCAGCGCATCCTGGGTCGCGGTGACCGAGAACAGCGGCATCGTCACCTGCAGCAGATCCCTGTCCGCCCTGGCCCGGTCGAACAGGCCCGCGTCGAGCGCGCCCAGCACGGCCGCGAACCGTCCCAGCGCCGGCACCAACACGGTCATCGCGACACCGCGGCCGAGATAGGGAATCGTGGCCGCGCTCCAGTCCTTCCCGACGACGCCCCGAACCGGCTCGTTGGTGATCATCGTCGGCGCCAGAATGTCGCTGTCGCCGGTGTGGAACGTGGCCGGCTGACCTTTGCTGAACGGCTCGTCCCAGGCCGCCTTCAGATACAGCGCGTTGACCAGCACCAGCACCGTCAACGGGTCGATCGATTTCTCCGGGAACAGTTCGGGAATCAGGTCGTTCGTCCGCTCGGCGACCCAGTTGTTGATCGCCAGCCGCATCTTCTCCGGATCGGCGGCGAAATCCGCGGCCATCGCCTCGATCCCGTACTGCACTGCCAACGCGTCCAGGTACTCATGGCGCACCTGGAATCCGTCCTGTATCCAGGTCTGGTTCACCGGCTGGATCGTCATCGATTCGGCGGCGCCGCGTCGATCCTTCTTCGCCGCTGCGATCGCCGCCGTCACCCCGGCGTCCACCGCGCTGATCACCGCACCCTGGGCGCCGACACCCTTCGCGCGCAGTGCCGCGTCGATCTGGGCCGCCGTCTTTCCCTTCGCGCCGGCCCTGGCCATCGCCAGCACGGTGAACAGCGAGTACGGACTGATCGCGGTATTGGCCGCGGACGGGTCGAGCCCGCGTGCCTGCCGGAGAAAGTCGGCGCCGAAATCGGTCAGCGCGGTGCGGGCGGCTGCTGCATCACCCGGACCGCGCCGGGCACCGGTGCCGCGCAGTGCCTGCGGCGGTCGGGCCGGACCTGGGGTGGGCACCGGACCGGAGGTCGGGGCCGGATCGGAAGAACGGATCGGATCAGAGGATGTCGCCGGCTCGGCGCTCAGGGTTCCCTCGGCCTGCGTCGAGGCCGGACCGCCACCGGACCGGGCGGTCTCGGAAACGGAATCCACCGAGGTGTCGGGACCACCGGCGTTCGATTCGGCGCTGCAGCCCGCCAGGCTCGCGGCCACGCCGGAAGCAGCGGCCGCGGCCACCAACAGGAACCGGCGGCGGGTGACGGCCCCGGCGGCATCAGCGGTGCCGAGAGTGTTCATACCCGCAAGACGTTATCCGGTCCGAGCGCGTTGCACCCGCCGGCGACCTGACCCGCAGGCTGATGCGCGGACGCCGTCCGACGCCGTCAGGCCCGTGACGGCACCAAGGAAACGCGGTGCGCCGGTACGAGTCTCACCGATCCAGAAGATGAATGGCCGGTCGACGATGAGCTGCACGATAGCGCCGCCAGGTCGGGTGGTCCGGTCGGTCCCTGACGGGCTGACGGGGCCGACGGATCAGCGCCGTTCGGCCCCGGATGTTCGGGCCCATCTCGTCCCAGGTTTGCAACTCCCAGGCGGCCCCAGACCGCGAACCAGCCGTCCGGACCGACGGGCCACCACCGGCGACCAGCTCAATTTCAGTGACGCACGCCGAGATCTTCGTCGTAGCGAACCGGCTAGTATGTGCCGCATGCGGAACTGCGTCACGGGCGCGAATTCGTCATGATCGAAACCGCGCCGGGTGACGAGGGCGTGACGACTTCGCACGTGGTCAAGCCGCTCACGCTCGAGACGTTCCCGGCGTGGCTGGCGCTCGCGCAGAAGCACAACGGGGTCTGGGGTGGCTGCTACTGCTCGTATTTCCACGGCGACACAGAGCACACCATCAAGCGGGAGTATGACGGGCCGACGTTCAAGAAGCGACTCGTGGCGGAGGGTGTCGCACACGCCGCACTTGTCTTCGACGGGGACGACGCCATCGCCTGGTGCGAGTACGGCAGCCCGCTGGAACTGCCGAACATCTATCACCGCAAGGAGTACGACGCGGCCGAGACCAAGCCGGCGCCCTGGCGCATCACCTGCTTCTTCGTCGACCGCGACTACCGACGTTCAGGGGTGGCGCGGGAAGCGCTGGACGGCGCACTGGAGTTGATTGCTCGGGCCGGTGGGGGCGAAGTGGTCTCGTTCGCCAACGAGCTCGTCGACGGCAAGAGGACGTCGTCGTCGTTCCTGCACAACGGCACTCGGGCCATGTTCGAGAAGGCTGGATTCACGTTCGAGCGTCACATCGGCAAGCGCAAGACTGTGATGCGCAAGACGATATCGCAGGCCCAGGGACCGTGACCACGCCATGCCGAGCCGCGCCACGCCGCGGTCGAGTTCGCTCGGTCGTTGCTGACGATCACCGCCGGGCGTCACTTGTTGGCCTCGCTGCCGGGCACGTGGTCGAGATCGACGCCGGATCTCACCGCGCAGCATCGGCGATCCCGTCGGCGGCCGTCGCGCTCCGCGCCGCATCGTCGCCTGACTCTTCCCACTCTCGCTAGGCAGCTTCGTAGTCCTGCTCCAGGTCGGGCAGCCGTAACATGCGCACGGCATGCTGCAGCGCGGCCTGCGATGCAGGCGGAGTCCTACTCGGGTGTCCCCACTGGCGCGGGCGTTCGCAATTCCTCGGCCCGGGCATCGGACTCCCCCGGCGTCCCGACCGACCGAACGGGTGCCGGCCGGTCGTCCGCCGACCGGATGCGCTGGCTGATCACCTGGGTGATGCCGTCGCCGCGCATCGAGACGCCGTACAGCGCGTCGGCGGCCTCCATGGTGAATTTCTGGTGGGTGATGATGATCAACTGCGAGGAGTCGCGGAGCTCGGCGAGCAACCCGACCAGCCTGGTCAGGTTGACCTCGTCCAGCGCGGCTTCCACCTCGTCCATGATGTAGAACGGGCTGGGCCGGGCCCGGAAAATCGCCACCAACATGGCCACCGCGGTCAGCGACCGTTCGCCGCCGGACAGCAGCGAGAGCCGCTTCACCTTCTTGCCGGGCGGCCGGGCGTGCACCTCGATGCCGGTGGCCAGCATGTCCGACGGATCGGTGAGCACCAGCTCGCCTTCGCCGCCGGGGAACAGCGTGGCGAACACCGTGACGAATTCGCGGGCCACGTCGTGGTAGGCGGCGGTGAAGACCTCAAGGATCTTGTCGTCGACCTCCTTGACCACGGTCAGCAGGTCGGTCCGGGTCGCCTTCAGGTCTTCCAGCTGGGTGGACAGGAAGGCGTGCCGTTCCTCCAGCGCGGCGAATTCCTCCAGCGCCAACGGGTTCACCTTGCCCAGCAGCGCAAGATCCTTCTCGGCGCGCTTGGCCCGCCGCTCCTGGGTCTGCCGGTCGTAGGGCATGGGCTGCGGCGCGGAAACCTCGTCGCCCCGTTCCTTCGCCGCGTCGTACTCCCCCATCTCCAGCGCGGTCGGCGGCACCGGCACCTCCGGGCCGAACTCGGCGAGCAGGTCGTCCGGCGAGATGGCGAACTCCACCCCGATCCGCTCCACCAACTGTTGGTGCCGCAGCGACTGCTGCGCGCGCTGCACCTCGTCCCGGTGCACAGTGTCGGTGAGCCGGTCCCACTCGGACTGCAGCTCGGCCACTGCCCGCCGGGTCTTCTCGGCCGCCGCCTCTGCTCCGGCGCGGGCGGCCTGGGCCTGCTCCCGGCCGGCCGTGGCGTGCTGCAGCGAGATGTCCAGCTTCTCGGCGGCCCGGCGGCCCAGCTCGACCACCCGGCCGGCAACGGCGGCGCCCGCCGCCCGCCGGCGGACGGCGGCCTCGGCCCTGGCGGTGGCCTCGCGTTCCTGTCGGGCCGCCCGGCGCAGCCCCTCGGCGGTGCCGGATCCGGCTCTGGCCCGTTCCTCGGCGGTGCGCAGCGCGAGCCGGGCATCCACCTCGGCCTGCCGGGCGCGGGCGGTCACCTCAGCAGCTGCGTCCCGGGGACCGGCATCCACCTCGGTCGAGGCGTCCGCTGTGTCCTCGGTCGCCGCTCGCAGCCGCCGCTCCAGGTCGTCCAACGCCGTCCGGTGCTGCTCGCGGGCCGTCTCGGCGGCGTCCCGCTGACGCTCCAGCCGATCGGCCTCCGCCGACGCCGATCTGGCCTGCTCGCCCAGCCGACCGAGCTGCTCGGCGACCGCGGACAGCTGGGCGTCCGACTCGTGCAGCGCCGACAGTGCGAGATCGGCCTCATCGGCCAGCTGCTGCGCCTCGGTCCTGGCGCCGGACAACGCCGCCTCCAGCTCGGTGATCCGGCTGCCCACCGCTGCCAGCCTGGTCTCGGCCTCGTCGACCGCCGCCTGGATCTCGATCACCGACTGCTTGCCGGCGCTGCCGCCGAACGCCCAGTCGGCGCCGATCAGGTCGCCACCGGTGGTAACCGCCCGGATGCTCGGCTCGGCCGTCACCAGATCGGTTGCGGCGGCAAGGTTCTCGACGATCGCTACTCGGTCGAGGGCACGCAACAGGGCCGGCCGCAACGATTCCGGCGCCTGCACCTGATCGATTGCCCAGACCACCGCGGCATCCGGCAGCTCCGGCCAGCCGGATCGGTCGATGAGCTCCGGTGCTCCGCCCAGCAGCAGCCCGGCCCGGCCACCGTCGCTGTCCCGCAGGTGCTCCAGTGCTCCGGCGGCAGCCGTCAGCCCTTGCACCGCAACGGCATCGGCCACCGAACCGAGCGCCGCACCGACGGCCGTCTCGTGACCGGGCGTCACGTCCAGCACCGAGGCCACCGAGCCCAACAGACCGGGCAACTCGGCCGACAACAGCGCGCCGGCGCCGTCCCGGCGGTCCAGCCCCATCGACAGCGCCTCGGCCCTGGCCTTCAGGCCGGTCTGTTCGGTGCGAGCCTCGCGAAGAGCATCGGTCAGCTCGCCGACCCGGTCGGACGCGGTGTTGGCCGCCGTCTCCGCGGCCAGGTGCGCCTCGTCAAGGCCGACCTCTGACGAGTCCAGGTCGCCGACCGAATCCTGCAGGTTCTCGAAGTCCGTCCAGGCGGTGGTCGCGCGCTCACGGGCGCCCGTCACCGCCGTCCCCAGCCTGGCCACCTCGTCATCCGAGGACGACAGCCGAGACCTTGCGGCATTGACCTGCCCGGTCAGCCGGGCCAGTCCCTCCCGGCGATCGGCAATCGCCCGCGAGGCGGCGACAAGTTCCGCCTCCGCGGCCCGCAGGGCCTGCTCGGCGCCGCTCCTGGCCGTCACGGCGTCGGCCAGTTCGGTCCTGGCCGCATCCACGGCCTGTTGCCGGGCCGCCTGTTCGGCCTCGGCCGCCTCCGCCTGCCGGTCCAGTTCGTCCGGGTCGCGGCCGCTGCGGTGCGCTTCCTGCGGCGCGGACAGATTGCGGGCCCGCTCCTCGGCCAGCGAAATGGTGCCGCGGAATCGTTCGGCGAGCGCCGACAACGAGAACCAGGTGTCCTGCGCTGCCTGCAGGGCCGGGTTCGCCTCGGCCAGCGCGGCGCCGGCCCGTTCGGCCGCGGTGGTGGCCTCGGTGAGCGCCTGCTGGATCTTCTCCCGGTGCGCGACCGCGGCTTGCTCGTCGGCGTTCTCTTTGGCGATCTGCTCGGCCAGGCTGACGAAGTCGTCGGCGATCAGCCTCAGCTTCGCGTCCCGCAGGTCGGCCTGCACCCCGGCGGCCCGGCGGGCCACCTCGGCCTGCCGGCCGAGCGGCTTGAGCTGCCGGCGCAGCTCACCGGTCAGATCGTTGAGCCTGGTCAGGTTGGCCTGCATCGAATCGAGCTTCCGCAGTGCCTTTTCTTTGCGTTTGCGGTGCTTGAGGACGCCGGCCGCTTCCTCGATGAAGGCCCTGCGGTCCTCCGGCCGGGCGGACAGCACCGCATCGAGCTGGCCCTGGCCCACGATCACGTGCATCTCGCGACCGATGCCGGAGTCGCTGAGCAGCTCCTGGATGTCCAGCAGCCGACACGAGCTGCCGTTGATCTCGTACTCGCTGGCGCCGTCCCGGAACATCCGCCGGGTGATCGACACCTCGGTGTAGTCGATGGGCAGCGCGCCGTCGGCGTTGTTGATGGTCAGGGTGACCTCGGCCCGGCCCAGCGGCGGCCGATCCGCGGTGCCGGCGAAGATGACGTCCTCCATCTTGCCGCCACGCAGCGCCTTGGCACCCTGCTCGCCGAGCACCCAGGCGATGGCGTCGACCACGTTGGACTTGCCGGATCCGTTCGGACCGACGACGGCGGTGATGCCGGGCTCGAACTGCAGGGTGGTGGCCGACGCGAACGACTTGAAGCCCTTGAGCGTGAGCGACTTCAAATACACGCGGTCTTCACCTCTCTGCCGACACCCGATCTGTCCGGATTCTCGCGAAACCGTTGGCGCGGGCCCGCGGTATGGCGACTCGCGAAAGGTTACCCGCTTTCGGATGGCCCCCTTCCCCGACGACACGCCTTCGCCGCTGGTCGGCCGTCGGGTCCGAGAGATCGCCACTCGGCCACGTCCACCCGCCGAGAGTGACGAGTTCGACTCGCGCACGCCGTCGCGTCCCCAGCAAGGGTGTCTACCCTGGCGACGTGTCGCACGCTGGCGAAAGCTCGACAATCTCCCGGGTGAGCCGACTCGGGTCGGCGGTGGCACTCAGCGTGATCCTGGTGGCCACGGCCACCGGTTGCTCGCCGGCGAAGACCCTGGCCCCCGCGGCGACGCATTCCTCGGCGACAGCCACAGCCACAGCCACAGCCACAGCCACAGCCACAGCCACAGCGTCCGTCACGTCGGCCACCTCGGCCATGTCATCGGCCGCAACCGCGTCGGCGGCGGTGACGCCATCGAGTTCGACACCGGCCAGGCCACCGGAGACCACACCACCGCGACCGTGGAGGGTGTTGGCCGTCGGCGACTCGGTGACGACCGGCAGCGCCTGTAAGTGCACGCCGTTCCCACAGCAGTACGCCACGCTGTTGACCCATGCCCGCGGGGTACCGACCACCGTCACCAACCTGGGGGTGAACGGCCTGACCGCGGCCGGGCTACTGGCGCTGGTCAAGGATCCGAAGTCGGCCGTCAGGCGCGCCCTGCCGAACGCCGACATCGATCTGATCACCATCGGCGCCAACGACTTCGGCGACAATTACGCCGACATCACCTCGGCCTCCTGCCGCGGCCCGGACCGCACCGACTGTGTCGATGACGAGTTGGCTGCGCTGCGCATCACCATGACCCAGTTGATCGACGAGATCCACCAGGTGCGCAGCAGGCGGCCGACGGCCATCCTGGTGTCCGGCTACTGGAATGTGTTCCAGGACGGTCAGGTAGCCAAGGACAAGTTCCCGACCGCCGGCGTCCAGGCCACCAAGGCGTTGACGCAACGGGCCAACACGGTGCTGCGTGAGGTGGCGGACGCCGATGGCGCCACCTATGTCGGGCTGTACACCGCGTTCAACGGTCCAGCGGCGAGTGGCGACATCACCCAACTGTTGGCTCCGGACGGCGACCATCCGAACGCCAGGGGCCACGCCCTGATCGCCCAACGGCTGTTGGCGGCCGGGCTGCCCGGTCTGGTCCGGGGCTGACGCCGGGTCAGCGGATCTGGATTGCGCTACGTCACCGGCCACGGGTCTCGTGCGGACCCGGTCACGCCTCGACGAATCCGACCAGATCTCCCCGGGGTTCGGCGTAGCGCTCCGAGACGTGGCTGACGTGCCCGGGAGGGCGGCCCTCGCGCAGCAACCGCACCAGCTGCTCGCAGGCGGCCCGCGGGCCCTCGGCGATCACCTCGACCCGGCCGTCCGGCTTGTTGATCGCCTTGCCGACCAGCCCGAGCTCGAGCCCGCGCACCCTCGTCCACCAGCGGAAACCGACGCCCTGCACCCGGCCGTTGACGAACGCCGTCAGCCGCACCCGTTCGTCGGTGCCGGGGGGCTGGTCGGTCATCCAGTGGATTCTAGGGACCGTAGGCGCCCACTGTCCGGTGGCTACCCGTCCCCGAGCATCACCACCGGCAGCGGTGCCAGCCCGTCATCGTCGTCGCCTTCGGACCGCCGACGCTGCAGGCCAAGGCCGAGCCCTGCCAACACCGCGAGCGCTGCGCCAACGGCCAATCCGACCACTGCGAACGGCCAGCCGGCAAAATCGGGCCGGTCCAGTATCCGGCTGGTCGCCGTTACGGGCGCCGGCCCGGGACTCGCCTGGCCGGCAGCGGACCCGGCGTTCTGGCCGATGCCGCTGGGCGCCTGCGGGGTCGGTCCACCCGCCGCCCATGGTTCTGGGTTGATCACCAGCCGATCCAGCATCCCGGCCAACAATGAGCCGTTTTCGGAATGGTGCCAGAGCCCCTGCCGGTCCCGCTGCGAAGCCGAGTACCGGACCTGGGTCCAGATCCACGGGTCGGCACCGGCGTAGTAGTACACCCGGTCCACCCGGCCGATCTCGCCGCCGTACATCAGCCAGGTGACGGTGACGTACGGGCCGTTCGCCCCGTGCGGCTCTGCCGGGGTCCCCGCCCCGCCGCTACCCAGCAGGGTGCCGAGGTCCTGGAAGTCTCCATCGGAGTACGACAGTGCGGTGGCCCGCCCGATGTCGGTCGCCGAGAGCACCATCGTCGTCGGCCCGCCCGCGCTCGCCGGGATCGCTGAGATCACCATGGCCAGACCAGCCACCAGAACGCTCAGTGCGAAACGCGAGATGCGCCGCATGACAACCTCCCGTTCCGTTACCGCGGCCGTCTCTTGGCCGCCCTGCCCCGAGTACACCGCCGGTGCCCGACCGGTTCCGTCGTCGGCGGGTCAGCGGGTCAGCGGATGGACCCGGCGATCTGCAGGGCCCCGTCCTTGGTCGGCACGCCCTCCAATCTCAAGGTCAGCCCGCGGTGCTGCCACACCAGGGTCGGGCCGGCCGTCCGGGCGGATTCGGTGTGCTCGCGTCCGGCAGGGTCGACGTAGACCAGTTCGTGCGGAGCCGAGAGCCAGGCGGCATCGTCGGATCCGACCTGGGTGAACTGCACGTCCTCGAAGTACTTCTTGTAGTAGTACGGGGACACGGTGCCGTCGAACTCATCCAGCCGGACGGTTCCGTTCCCGGACGTCCAGACCAGCGACACCCGCCGGTGATCCGCGGAGACCTCGACGGCGCCCGGCGGGCCGAGGGCCGAGGGCACCAACGGCGTGAAGCCGACCAGTTCGGCTGCCCGGGCCAGGCTCATCGACGTGGCCGGACTGCCCGGCCCGCCTGCGGCGGGGGCCGGTCCCGGCGGGCGTTGGTCGGCGGGTTGCTCGCTGATCACCACGGCGCCGAAACCGAACCAACGGCCGACCGCGGCGCCGACCGGGCTCACCGCGCCGACGCCGATCAGGGCGCCGAGCAGCACCGCGATGACGGACCGCCGGCGAGCGCGCAGCCAGCGCCGAAGGTCGGCGACCCGGCTGGGTCGTCCGCCGGGCAGCGGATCGTCCCTCAGCGCGAGCAGCACCGGGCCGGCCAGCTCCAGGTCCGGCACCTCGATGGTGCGTCCGAGGGTTCTCAACTCGTTCTCCAGCTCCAGATCAGTTGCCACGCCGCACCTCCTTCGTCGTTGCCTCGTCCGCCGGCAGTCCGACCGGGCCGCTGCCGGACACGGCGGTCAACCCGTCGCGGAGCCGACGCAGGCCGCGTGAGGTCCGTGACTTCACCGTTCCGGGCGCGAGTCCGAGCACCTGCGCGGTCTCGCTCTCGGTCAGCTCCAGCAGGAACCGGCAGACCAGCACGTCCCGGTACCGCGCGGCCAGCCGATCCAGTTCGCGATGCAGCTGGTCGCGGCGCTCACGGCCGACCACGGTGTCCGCCGGGTCCGCGGCCTCGTCCATCGGCACGTCGATCAACACCCGGCGCTCGCGCTCGGACCGGCGGCCGCGACTGCGATGTACGTTCCGGGCCTGGTTGCCAACGATGGTCAACAGCCAGGGCCGGAACTCGGATCCGGCGCGGAAGCGGCCGAATGCCCGATAGGCGTTGACGAACGACTCCTGCACCACGTCCTCGGCCTCCGCACCGGCGCCCAGCGCCATCGCGGTGCGCAGCGCAATCGACGAGTACCGACGCACCAGAACCCCGTACGCATCGTGGTCTCCGATGCGCACTCGTTCCAACAGTTCGGCCTCGTCACGTCCCGAGTCCGGATCCGATTCGCCGACGTCGGCCTCCTTCCCTTGCTCGGGTCGAACGGCGGTGGTTCTGGGTCCCGGCTGGCTGCCTACACAGCTGTCTACACCGCCGAACGGATTCCGGTTCCGGGCGCTGCGCACGGACCGGTGATACTGGGGCGATGAGCTCCCCCGCAGCCTCCAATGCCCGGACCGTCGACCTGAACGCCGATCTCGGCGAGTCCTTCGGGCGTTGGGTGCTCGGTGACGACACGGCAATGTTGGAGGTCGTCAGCAGCGCGAACGTTGCCTGCGGCTTCCACGCCGGCGACCCGACCGGACTGCTGCTGATCTGCGAGCAGGCCGCGGAGCGTGGCGTGGTGATCGGCGCCCACGTCTCTTATCGCGACCTGGTCGGCTTCGGACGCCGCTTCGTCGATGCCACCGCGGCAGAGCTGACGGCCGACGTGCTCTACCAGATCGGTGCGCTGGACGGTCTGGCCCGCGCCGCCGGAACGGCCGTCCGTTACGTCAAACCCCATGGGGCGCTGTACAACAGCATCGTCGAGCACCCGGAGCACGCGGCTGCCGTCGTCGAGGCGGTGCGACGGTACGACCCCGAGCTGCCGGTCGTCGGGCTGCCCGGCTCGCAGTTTCTGCAACTGGCGCAACGCGCCGGGCTGCGGACGATCAGGGAGGCCTTCGCCGATCGGGCGTACACCCCGCAGGGCACCCTGCTCTCCCGGCGCGAGCCCGGCGCCGTGTTGCACGACGCCGACACGGTGGCCGCCCGGATGGTCGGACTGGTCACCACCGGCCGGATCACCGCGGTCGACGGCACCGAGATCGAGTTGACGGCCGATTCGCTGTGCACGCACGGCGATTCGCCCGGCGCCGTCGCCATCGCCAGGGCGGTCCGGGCGGCGATCGAGGCGACCGGTGTGACGATCCGGCCGTTCGTGGCGGCATGACGGGTCCCGGTGTCGCGGTGACGATCCGGTCGATGGGCGACACCGCGCTGTTGATCGAAACGCCCGACCTGCCCTCGATGCAGTCCGTCGATCGGCTGTTGCGCACCGCCGCCCGGGACGAACGGCTGCCTCCCATCCTCGATCAGGTACCCGCCGCGCGCACGATTCTGGTCGTGCCTGCCGATCCGGCAGACCTGCCGTCGCTCCGGGCCCTCCTGCAGACGCTCTGCGCCACAGCGGATCCGGCCGAGGTTCCTGGCGAGGACGGCACCGCGGTGACCATCGACGTGCACTATGACGGCCCTGATCTCGGCGCGGTCGCCGGGCTCACCGGCCTGTCGGTTGGCGAGCTGATCGCTGCCCACACCGGCTCGCTGTGGCGGGTGGCGTTCTGCGGATTTGCTCCCGGCTTCGGCTATCTCGACGGGGGTGATCCCAGGCTCCGGGTGCCGCGTCGCGCGGAACCCCGCACCAGCGTGCCGGCCGGATCGGTCGGCCTCGCTGGTGAGTTCAGCGGCGTCTATCCGCGGGCGTCACCCGGCGGTTGGCAGCTGATCGGCCGCACCGATGCGCAGATCTGGGACGTCGAGAAGACGCCGCCGGCGCTGCTGCAACCCGGCACCGCGGTGCGGTTCCGGCCGATCCGGGCAGACGATGACTGATCCGACCACGGGTGCTGCGGCACTGGAGATCCTGTCCCCGGGCATCCAGACGCTGATCCAGGATCTCGGCCGGCCCGGGCTGGCCGCGGTCGGCGTCGGGCGCTCCGGGGCGGCCGACCGCGGCTCGTTCCGGCGGGGCGCGGCGCTGGTCGGCAACCCGGACGCCGCCGCCGCCCTCGAAGTGCTGCTGGGCGGACTCCAGGTCAGGGTGCACGGCGCCGTCACGCTGGCCGTCACCGGCGCCGACCTGGCGGTCGCCGTCAACGGCGACCCGGTGCGCGGCAAGGGCTCTGCCGCAGACATCGTCTTCTCCGTTGACGACGGTTCCGTCGTCACGCTGGGCAACGCCCGACGCGGCCTCCGCGGTTACCTGTCGGTGGCCGGCGGGATCGACGTCCCACCGGTGCTGGGGTCGAGGTCGACCGACACCCTGGCCGATCTCGGGCCGGCCCGCCCGCAGCGCGGCGACCTGCTGCCCGTCGGGATCGCCGCGCCGAGGCGCGATAGCCCCGCCGCAGCAACGGTTCTGCCGGACGGCGAGCTGCTGCTCCGAGTGATCCGCGGCCCGCGCGACGACTGGTTCGCCGACCCGGAGCTGCTGGTGCGGACGGCCTGGGCGGTCTCGCCGCGCAGTGACCGGATCGGCGTCCGGGTCACCGGCGGCGACCTGCGTCGGTCCGCCGGCCGCGGCGAGCTGCCGAGCGAGGGCATGGTGCACGGGTGCCTACAGGTGCCACCCAACGGCGAGCCGGTGCTGCTGATGCCGGACCACCCCGTCACCGGGGGTTACCCGGTGATCGGGGTGGTGATCGATGCCGACCTGGACCTCATCGCCCAGGCCAGGCCCGGTCAGTCGGTGAGGTTCCGCTGGGCCGAATCCGGTTGACCCGACGGCTCGGCGATTCCGGTGCCGACCGGCTGCAGGGCCGGCCGTTCGAGTTCGTCCCGCTCGTCATCGGCGAGCTCCATCATGGCCGAATCGTCGACCGCGACCGGGGCCGGGTTCTCGGCCTGCACATCGGCGTACAGCTCGACCGCGGTGCGGGTGCCGAGCGGCCGCTCCTTGAGCAACGCCACCGCCAGGATGGCGATCAGGCCGAGTGCCGCCGAGATGATGAACAACTCGGTGACGCCGCCGGCGAAGGAGTCCTGCACAACGCTGCGCAGTGGCTGCGGGAACTGCAGCACGGCGGCCGGTTCCGGCAGTCCATCGGCCAGATTTGCCAGCTGCGACTGCGGCACCTGTTGCTCGACGATGCCGGAGGCGGTGAGCGAGGCGACCCTGGTACCCAGGATGGCGCCGAGCACCGAGACCCCGATCGCGCCGCCCAGCGAACGGAAGAACGCGACCGATGCGCTGGCCACGCCCATCTCCGTCACCGCGACCTCGTTCTGCACGATCAGCACCAGGTTCTGCATGACCATGCCGGTGCCGGAGCCCAGCAGCAGCAGATACACACCCATCAGCACGAACGAGGTGTGCGCGTCCATCGTGCCGAGCAGGGCGAACCCGGCGGACATCAACACCGCGCCGAGGACCATCCACTTCTTGTAGTGGCCGGTCCGGCTGATGACCTGGCCGATCAGGGTCGAGGCGAGGAAGGTGCCGACGACCATCGGGATGGTCAGCAGACCGGCGTGGGTCGGCGTCTGGCCGCGGGACAGCTGCAGGTACTCGCCCAGGAACACCGAGGAGCCGAACATCGCGATACCGACGACCACGGAGGTGATGATGGACAGCACCGCGGTCCGCATCTTGAACAGGTGCATCGGGATGATCGGTTCGGCGACCTTGTTCTCCACCACGATGGCAGCGGCCAGCACCACCAGCGACCCGATCACGAAAGCGCCACTCTGCCAGGAGATCCACTCGAAGCTGCTGCCGGCCAACGACACCCAGATCAGCAGGGCGGACACGCCGCCGGCGATCAGGCCGGCACCGAGGAAGTCGATCCGGGCCTTGCGACGGACCACCGGAAGGTGCAGGGTCTTCTGCAGCAGGATGAGTGCGACGACCGCGATCGGCACGCCGACGAAGAAGTTCCAGCGCCAGCCAAGTGAGTCGGTGATCAGTCCGCCGACC
This sequence comes from Nakamurella lactea DSM 19367, assembly GCF_000426645.1. Lineage (GTDB taxonomy): Bacteria > Actinomycetota > Actinomycetes > Mycobacteriales > Nakamurellaceae > Nakamurella > Nakamurella lactea. The sequence goes on from NZ_AUFT01000001.1 coordinate 239,515, forward strand.
AGCGGCCCGGCCACCATGGCAACACCCATCACGCCACCCATCAGGCCCATGTACTTGCCACGCTCGCGGGGCGAGATGATGTCGGCCATCACGATGGTGACCAGCGCGGTCATCCCACCGGCACCCAGCCCCTGCAGCACCCGGAAGGCGATCAGTTCACCTGGAGCGGTGGAGATCCCGGCCAATGCGGAACCGACCACGAAGATGATCAATGCCAGCTGCACCAACAACTTTCGCGACATCAGGTCGGCGAGCTTTCCCCAGATCGGGGTGGACACCGTTGTCGCCAGCAGGGTGGCGGTGACCACCCAGGTGTAGGACGCCTGCCCGCCACCGAGATCGGCGATGATGATCGGCAGCGAGGTCGACACCACCGTCGAGGACAACAGGGTGACGAACATGCCGAGCAGCAGACCGGAAAGTGCCTCGAGCACTTCACGGCGTTGCATCGGCGCCGCGATCTCGTCGCCGGCGCCGGGCCCGGCTGCGGTGGATTTCACCGAGCCGGATGGGGTGGTGGTCATTGCAATTCCTCTACAGATCGTTGATGTTCGGAAACGTGTGCGCGGCTGACGGAGCCCGCGAGGTTTGCCTGTCCGTGCGGCTCCGCACGGAAGAGTGGATGGGTTGGCAGCCGGTCAGGCTGCCGAGTCGACGATGACGGCTTCGAGGTCCTCCCGGAGCCTGCCGGTCAGCGTCGTGAGGGTGCTGACCTCGTCGGGATGCCAATGCTCCAGCGCGCTGTCGATCAGCTCCGCCCCCCGGCGGAAATAGTCCTCGACGACCGCCCGACCGGCCGGCGTCAACGAGACGAAACTCGAACGCCCGTCACCGGGATCGCACCGTCGCTCGACCCGGGCCTGCGCCTCCAGCTCGGCGACCTGTCTGGTCACCACCGACGGGTGGACGTGCAGGGTTGCCGCCAGGTCCCCCAGCCGCATCTCGCCCGACCGGAACAGCACACCCAACACCGCGATCGAACCGACCGGCGCGGCGTCGGCAAGCCGACGACCCACCATGCGCTTCAGCGCGAACAGCTGCTGCAGCGTCGGCAGCAACGTCTGCACTTCAGCCCTCATTGCTACTCCCTTGTTGATTGCCTCAGGCAACTTTACAAGAATTGATTGCTGGAAGCAACCACATAGGCAGGGATCGGCTGTTGAACGCGTCACAGGAGGCGCGGGCTACCGCACCGGGACGACGGACTCCTGTTGCCGACCGAGATCCAGCGGCGGGATTCGTGGGTCCGGCGCTGCCAGCCTGACCCGGAGCTCGGCCCAGAGGGCGAGAATGCCGGCCGGCCACACCGCATCGGTGGTGCGGCCCAACTCATCGGACGGCCACCAGCGGTGGGCCAGCAGCGAGAGTCTCTCGTCGTCCGTGTGGCCGGTGGTGTCGACCTCGAAGGCCGGAACCGTCAGGCCGAAGAAGATCTCCTGCTGCTCGACGATCACGTCGCTGTAGCCGTGCACCGCGTGGCGCACTGCGATCGGCCCGATCAGCTCTTCTTCGTCGATGACGGCGCCGGTCTCTTCGGCCAGTTCGCGGACGGCGGCTGCGCGGTCGGACTCCCCCGATTCAACGCCCCCGCCGGGGGTGATCCACCAACTGCTCCCAGGAACACCCGGGTCACTGTCGGCGAACAGCAACAATCGGTCGGCGTCGTCCTGCAGCAGCACCCTGGCGGTGCGGCGCCGGCGTCGGGGCCGCTGGTCCGCCGGCACCGCGGTGAAGCGCTGTCGGCCGCCGGCGGCGGGTTCGCTGCTCACCCGGCCACGGTAACCGGTGGGCGGTAGTCCGGCCGATGGCCACCGGCCGGGCCGAACGTTCAGATCAGGCCGAGGCTTCGTCCTGCAGGTCGGCGCGCTTGCGCAACTCCCGGCCCCGGTGGTCCATCTCGGTGGACGACTCGGCCATCTTCGGCCGCAGCGTGCTCCCCCAGTTGTCGACGAATCGCTCGGCGTTTCCGCCCTGCCAGACGACGCCGTCCAACATCCCCTGGATATTGCCCATCAGTCCGTTCATCTGCTCGCTCTGTCCGCGCATCTGCGAGGCCTTGCCACGGCAGTAGTCGGTGTCCAGACCCTGGAACTGCTGCCGGTTGTGAGTCGTCATCATCGTCACCTCGTGGTCGCTGGGTTTGACGGAATTGCCCGCTGTCCGCCGTTGGAACCCTTCGAAGGTAAGTCGAGTCGTACGATCCGTACATCCTGCCGGCGGCGGAACGTTCCACCTTCTCCGTCGCGCGGGCGCATTCCAGACCGGCAGCGGCGACGAGGGGGACGGGTGGAGACTGGCCACGGGGAACCGGCGGGCCCGGCCGTGATCGCCGGCGCGCTGGTCCTGGACGGTTTCACCGACGTAGTGGCGGTCGCCAGCGGCGGCGACAGCACGATCTACCGGGCCCACCAGTCGTCGCTCGACCGCGACGTGGCGATCAAGGTGGTCAGCCTGTCGGAACCAGAGGAGTTGCGCCGCTTCGAAAGGGAGATCTCGCTGACGGTGCGGCTGGGCCGCGCGCATCCGAACATCGTCACGGTCTTGGACACCAGGACCTTGCCGGACGGCCGGCCGTGCATCGTGATGGACTTCTTCGAGCTCGGCTCGATCCACGACCGGCTGCGGGTCGCCGGGCCGTTCGCTTCCGACGAGGTGGTGACGATCGGCCGGGTGATCGCCGACGCGCTGGCCTTCGCTCACGATCAGCGGGTGGTACACCGGGACGTCAAGCCGCAGAACATTCTGATGCTGCCGACCTCGTATGTGTTGGCGGACTTCGGGATCGCCCGGTCCGTCGATGCCGGCCACACCGCATCGCTTGAGCGGCTGAGCTATCGGCATGCCTCCCCGGAAGTGCTCGACGGCCGGCCACCGGAGCCGACGGACGACCTGTGGTCGCTGACGTCGACGATGGCCACCCTGCTGGAGGGCCGGGCGCCGTTCGCTGCTGACGACCCGGGCGAAGACTCCGCACTGGCCTACCTGCGCCGGGTTCGGCTGGGCGAGCGGCGACCACTGCCGGCCGACACCCCACCGGCACTGGCCGCACTGATCGATCGCGGCATGCATCCCGATCGACGTCGGCGGTTCGGCAGCGCGGCGGAATTGATGGCTCAGCTGCGTGAGCTCGACCGGCAGACCACCAGCTGGGCACCGCAGGAAACCGGATCCGGTTCGGCGTTGCCCGGCGTCGACCGTGCCGTGCAGGATGGCTCAGCTACCGCACCCCGACACGCCGCCATCGCCGCTACCGTCCCCGAATCCAAGGCCGCAGGGGTCGCGGCGCCTGGCTCCGACCTGCCGGCCGACTCCGAGGACCGGCTCTGGGCACCGGGACCGAGGGCCTCAGCACCTGAAGCCGCAGCACCCGAAGCCGTGGCACCCGAAGCCGTGGCACCCGAAGCCGTGGCACCCGAAGCCGTGGCACCCGAAGCCGTGGCACCCGAAGCTGTGGCACCCGAATCCACAACACCCGGACGCACGGCACCGGAAACCACGGCACCCGGCGACCCAGCACCCGCCGACCTGGCCGCGCCCGTTCGGTCGGTCGCCGCGGCGACCACCCCGGTAGGCCCGGCCGCGGCGTCCGGCGCCGAGCGACCGGAGGACGCGGAACCGACCGGGTGGCGACCTGAGACGGCCACTCCGGCGGGTCGAGCGGGCGACGGTGTCCCACCGGGACAGGCGGCTCCGCGGCCACCAGCGGGGCCGGGTGCCGACCGCGACCGGATCCCACCGAAGGTCCGCGGCCGGATCATCGTGCTGGCCGCGGTCATGCTGGTGGCCGCCGCCGTCCTCACCTACTTCCTGGTCAGGACCCCGCCGCCGCCCGCGGCCGGCCCCGACACCTCCACACAGGTCACCGGCACGATCGCCGGGCTCGGCGCTGCCGGCGGGTCCGGCACCGCCGCCACCGCGGTGAGCTCGCGGCGGCTGTCCACCAGCGACCCGGACTACACTCCGCAGTTCCTGAAGATGTCGGTGGACGGGAACCTGCTGATCGTCACCGTGCGAGGTCCGCAGGCCGACGATGCCGCGCTGGCGCTCTTCGATGCCACCGACTACGACCGGACGGCCAACACCGGCAATCTGGTTCCGCTGACCAAGGATCCGGTGGCCAGGGCGAAGGAGGGCGACACCCAGATCTCCGTACCGCTGCCGGCCGGCCGCAAGACGATCGTGGTCGCGGTGATGGGCCTGTCCCCGGACAGCAACAAGAGCGGTATCGCCTTCTCGCCACCGCAGAAGATCGGCTGACGGCTGCCGCCGGGCGTTGGCCGTCAGACCCGACGGCGCCAGGCCGCCGGGCGCAGGTACCAACCGATCCGGCCGGCCGGCGACAACGTCGCCTTCATCGCCTTGCGCACCTGCAGCGCATCACGCCAGGTGCCGGGCGCCACTGCGGTGCCATCCGGCCCGAAGCACTCCCGCTCGGCCTGTCGGGCAACGGTTTCCGCGGTTCGCCCGACCTGCGGACCGACCCGTTCGGAGATCGCCAGCGCCACCCGTTCGGTCGGCCAGTCGATCCCGAGCGGAATCCTCGCCAGCCGGGCACCACGTTCGACCGCGGTCCAGGCGCCCGCGGCCCCGCGCCGACGCAGCCGCAGCAGCACGGCGAATCCGCCGAGGAGCGCGAGCAGCAGCGACCCGACCAGTAGCGACCCGCCGACGGCAGCACCGACCCTGGCGCCCGCCGCCCAACCGCCGCCACCGACCGCCGCGCCGGCAGCGGCATCCGGATCGACCTGCAGGATCTCCGAGTCCTCCTGGGTCTGCGTCGACTGCTCGGCCTTCACCCGCTCGTGGTGCTGCTGGGCCGGGGTCTTGTTCGGACCGGGCACCGGGTCGAACGCCACCCAGCCGACGCCGGAGAAGTACACCTCCGGCCACACCGACATGTCCCGGCCGAGTACCGGTCTGGTCGCTTCCGTGACGCCGGGCGCCGCCGAGAGCTGGGCACCGACCACCACCTTGGTCGGCAGGCCGATCGAGCGGGCGAGCACCGCGAAGGCCGAAACGAAGTTCTCCGCGGACGCGGACTTCGCCGGCTGCGCCGGGCCGGCCCCGACCAGCTCCGCCACGGCGTACATCGAGGTGCTGCCGGAGTCCTTGGGATCGACAGAACGCCCTTGGCGCAGCGCCGCTTCCAGGGCAGCTGCCTGGTCGTAGCGTCCCGGATAGTCCCGCACAACGGCATCCACCCAGGTCCGAAGGTCGTCGCTGACCGTCGGGGTCTGCAGGTACGGCGCCGCCGCCTGCTGATCGGGAACACCCGCCGTGGACAGCGATGCGTCGTCGGCCACGTCTACCGAACCTGTCACGGTGTACGGCCGCGGATCGCTCCCCTGACCGATCCGGCCGATCGAACCGCCGGTCAGGTCCTGCACGGCGTCCGCCAGCGACACCGAGGCCACCCGACCACCGGCCGGCAACAGATCGCCGGGCAGCTTGCCCGGCGTCACCCGCATCGAGTATGCCGCGGTCAAGGTGCCGGTAGCGAGTTCGCTGAGCCGGGGGCTGCCGAACAACGCGAAATCGGTTCCGGTGGACCAGCTGTTGCCGTCATAGCCGATGTAGTCGGCTACCGCCACCCGGTCGGGGACGACGCCTGCCACGGTGAACAGTTCAGTGTCCCACCCGTCGGCGTTGCGGTCCTGCCAGGCGGACAGCTGCGGCAGCAGATTCTGCTGCTCGACAACGATCCGCGGCGGCGTCACGTACTGCCGCACGTCCCAGCCCGGCGCCGGATTGCTGAGGGCGACCAGAGTTGCGCAGACCGCGCAGACCGCTGCGGCCCCGATGGCCGGCATCGAGATCGGCGTCCAGGCCAGCAGGGTGACCAGCACCAGGGCCGCTGCCACCACCCCCCACCGATCGGCGGCGCCGGCCGTGAGCAGTTGCCCGGCGGCATACAGCAAGGGCGCCATCACGATCGGCGCAATGCCCATCGGCCGGCCCGGACCGCGTAGCTGGGCCCGCACCACCACGAAGGTGTGGGCGAGACCGACCAGCAGGAACGCCGGTGCCAGCAGATCCAGCCGGGCCGGCGTCCCGGGCGGTGTCGACAGCAGTGCGGCGACCGAGTCCAGTAACACCCGCCAGGCCGGCCGGGCGATCTCGGTGTCCGGGCCCACCCGCGGCGTTCCGGACACCATCAGGTAGCCCAGCACGATCACCACTACACCGATGCCGGGGCCGGCCAGCAGCACCGGCACCCGCAACCTGACGGCGACGACGAAAAGCCCGAGCACCAACCAGCATTCGCCGGCCAGCAGCAACGCCGGCCACCATCCGCCGAAGGTGGAGCCGAGGAACATCGAGGCGAGCGTCATCACCACGGTGGCACCGATCAGCGCCCGCCGGCCGAGTGCCGGACGCGGCGGCTTCCCGGTGGCGCCCTCGACGGTGTCGGCGTCGGTCACGACCGGCCGATCCTGCACCCCGGCGCTCATCGGTCGCTCATCTGGCCGCGCCGGTCAGGTTGCTGTCGATGCCGGACAACCTGCGCAGCACCATTTCTGCGGTCGCTGCCCGCAGCACCAGTACCCCGCGGGTGGCCTCGGCGCGCGGTGCGGAGGCATCGCCGCCGGCCTCGTCCGACCCGCCCCCGCCGTCCAGCTGCAGGATCACCATCATCCGGTGGTCGTGCCCGCCACCGAGCCGATGGGCGAGTTCGCCGGGTTCACCCTGCGGGCCGCACACCACCACGGTCAGGTCGCCGCCCGGAACCCGCGGACTGCTGTCGTCGGTCAAGGGCAGGCAGGCGATGGCCAGTTCGGTGGCCGTCAGCCCGTCGGCGTCGGCGCTGTCGACACCGTCGCGCCCGCGGCCGGTCCAGGTCACCGGCAGCCCGCTGCGCACCGCGAAGCCGACGACGCTGGTGGCCACGTCGAGCATCTCCGCGTAGGTCTCTGGCTCAGTACCGGACACGTTGTCCACCACCACGTTCACCGATGAGACCGAAGGTTCGGCGTCCTGTCGGATCATCAGCCGACCGACCCTGGCGGAGATCCGGGCGTTCACCTTCCGCAGATCGTCGCCCGGTGCATACGGCCGCAGGCTGCGTAGTTCGGTGCCCCCGCCCTCGACCTCGTCCGACCGCAGTGCCTCGACCGGCAACAGCCCGTTCTCCGGCATCCGCATCGGCAGCGAGCGGGCCAGCACCATCACCAGGTCCTGGGTGGCGTCGGTCAGTCGCATTCTGGCCAGGCCGGCGAAGCCGAAGAACCGCAATTGTGCCGGACCGATCTGCACCGGGCCCGGCAGGTCGGTGGAGATCGGATAGTCGAGCACCGAGCCCTGGTGGTCCAGCGACATCCGTTGCGGCGTCAGCGGTCGACCGGCCACCCGTTCGGTCACCTCCACTTCGCCCCCGGGCGCCGAGGCCCGCGGGGTGATGCTCATCCGGCCGGACAGCACGGTCAGCCGGCGGATCGGCCGGTCCGGCAGGGTGCGGGTCACCGTCAGACCCCGTTGGGTCACCAAACCGATCATCGAGACCCCCACCGAGACGCCGGCAGCGATCCCGAGACCGAGCAGACCCGGATAGCGGGCCAGCGCACCCATCAGCAGGCAGCAGCCGGCGACGATGGCCAGTGCCAGCCCGCGCCCGGTGAGCCCGACCCGCCGCCCGGCGCGGGCCGGGTTCGGCAGCGGGTTCGAAGCCGGGTTCGGTGCCGTCATCGCCGGTCCGGTCAGTTCTGCGGCCGCGGAGCCGACACCGACGCGACCACGTCGGCCAGGATCTCCTCCACCGGTACCGGTGTCGAGCGGTAGTCCTGAGCCGCGATCAATCGGTGCGCCAGCGTGGGTTCGGCAAGCCGCTGGACATCGCCGGGGACCACGAAATGTCGGCCCTGGGCCGCCGCGTACACCTGGCAGCAGCGGACCAGCATCTTCAGTCCGCGGGTGCTGACCGCCACCCGCAGCCGCGGCTCCGCCCTGGTGGCCAGGCCGATGTCGCGGATATAGGCCAACACGGGCGGTGCGATGTGCAGGGTGGCGAGCCGCCGCGACCAGCTGGCCAGCTCCTCCGGTCGCATCACCGGGCTGATCCGGTCGACCTCGCCGGCGCCGCCATTGGGATCGATGGCCAGCAGCTCGAAGTCCGGATCCGGGACACCCAGCGAGGTCTTGATCGCGAACCGGTCCAGCTCGGCCAGCGGCAGCCGGAAGGTGCCGTCGGCGTCCAGCGGGTTCTGGGTGGCAAGGGTGACGAACGGATCGGGAACCCGATGGGTGGTGCCGTCGACGGTCACCGTGCGTTCGGCCATCACCTCCAGCAGTGCGGACTGGGTCTTGGCCGCCGCCCGGTTGATCTCGTCCGCCAGCAGCACGTTGGTGAACACCGGTCCGGGGCGGAACGTCAGCTCACCGCTGTTGGGTTCGTACACCAGGCCGCCGGTGATGTCGGCCGGCAACAGATCCGGTGTGAACTGGACCCGGCTGGACGATCCGCCGATGGCGGCGGCCAGCGCCCTGGCCAGCGTGGTCTTGCCGGTCCCGGGGAGATCCTCGATCAATACGTGACCGTTGGCAGCCAGGGCCACCGCGACCAGCTCGATCACCCGGCGGCGGCCGACCACCACGCCGTCGACGGCCGAGCACAGCTTGTCGAACAGCAACCGGAACCCGGCCACCTCGTTCTCGGTGACCGGCCGGATCTGGGTGTGTTCTGGCTCGACGGTGACGGTCACTGCTGCTCCTCGGGTTTCGGTGCGTCGGCCGCCGGCGCGTCAACGGTGTGCTTGCCCCTGGCCCGCCGGCGCCCGACGTTGATCAATCCGGCCAGGAACAACAGCCCGGCGGCGGATCCGTAGCGGGACAACGGGTTCTGCACCGGCGCCGCGGACTCCTCGGTGCTCGGCTGCAGCCAACCGGTGTCGCCGCGCAGCTTCGGCATGCAGGTATACGGGCCGGTCGGGCACGGCTCGGGGGTGTTACACATCGGCATACCCGCGAGCCAACGATCGCCCCGCAGATTGCTGCACTGGACACCGTCGTAATTCAGGTATGCGGTCGCGCTGCCGACCACAGCGCCGCCTTTGATCGCGTTGACGGTAATGGTGATGTCGTCCATCGCGGTGGTTCCCCAGGTCACGGACGAGCTGGTCGTGGTCGTGGTCTGTGTTTGATTGCCGTACGTGCCGACGTACGTCACCTTGTAACTGTCGGCGCCGGCGGCCGGCGCCGTCCAAGCCACCGAGACCTTGAACCGCATCTGTGCAGGCGACAACCCGGTCGGGTTGGGGTTCGGGACGTCTTTGTCCAGGCCCACGCTGGTACTGGCGCTGCTCGTTCCGGCCGCGTTGATGGCCATCACTGTGATCGACACCGAGCCGAGCCCGTCCGGATACTGCTTCGAGGCGGAGGTGCCAGCGACCGGGACATCCGTCGCAACCCCATCCTTGGTGAACGTCACCTTCCAGGACGTCGCGCCGCCACCACCGGACCAGTTGACACTCACCAGGTTTGCGCTCGAGCCATGGGAACCGATGGTCACCGCTCCGGGCTTCTGCGGCGGCACGTCCTTGTCCAGGCTCACGTCGGTGTTCGCGCTGGTCGTCCCGGTGTCATTGGTGGCCGTCACCGTGATCGACACCGCGCCGAGCCCGTCCGGGTACTGCTTCGAGGCCGTCGTCTTGCCGGCCGCGACGTTCTGGGTCGAAGCCACCCCATCCTTGGTGAAGATGACCGTCCACGATGTCGCACCCGTGCCACCGGACCAGTTGACGCTCACCAGGTTTGCGCTCGAACCATGGGACCCGATGGTTACCGCTCCCGGCTTCTGCGGGGCCGGCGGAACATCCTTGTCCAACTCGACCGTCTTCTGGGCGTTCGTCGCACCGGCGGCGTTGCTCGCCACCAACTGCACGGTCACCGTGCCCAGACCGGCCGGATAGCTCTTCGTCGCCGAGGTGGCGTCGCCGGCCAGATCGGCCGTCTCCGTGACGCCGTCCTTGGTCCAGCGCACCTGCCAGCCGGTCGCGCCGCCGCCACCGGACCAGTTGACGCTCACCACATTTCCGCTGGAGGACGCGGTGTCGATGGTGACCGCGCCGGGGACGGCAGCCGGAACGTCTGACGTGTTGGTCACCGAGGTGTCGGCACCGGCCGTGTCCGTGACGGAGGTGTCGGTGTTCGTGGTGACGGTGGACGTGGTGACGGTCGCCGAGTCGGTTGTATTCGTCGTCGAGCCGCCGTTGGGCTGCTGCCCGTGCGGCTTTCCACCGGGGTGGCTGGTCGACGTCCTGGAGCCACCGAGATCGAGCTGATTGCTCGGCTCCGAGCGGACCCGCACGCCGTCACCGAAGTCGGCGATCACCTCGAACCGCACCACGCCGGACAGATTCGCCAGCCGGACCGTTGCCGAGCGCTGCGATCCGCCGACGTCGGTTCCGCCGGCGCCGTCGGTGGTCTGTACCCGGTAGCCGATCGGGATCTCGTTCGGCGGCTGCCAGGTCACCGTCACCATGCCCGGCGCGGTCATCCTGGCCGACACCTGCCGCGGGCCGTCATGGGTGCGCGGCGAGGCGTTGGTCACGGTGGTGTCGGCCGGTCCGTTGACCGTCACGCTGGTCGACGTGTCGACACCGCCGCCGTTGTCCGCCGGCTGTTGGTGCGAGCGGGGCGCGTCCTGCGACGCGCCTGCATCCGGCGGCTGCGGTGCACTCCGATCCGGCTCCGACGTCGACTGTTCGGTGGTCTGCTGTTCGCTGCTGGAACGCTCCGCGGGTGGGTTGCTGCTCGGCGCTGCGCTGCTGGTGGGCACGGACGGGCCGGTCGCGGTGGCACTGGCCTTCTTCGGCTTGTGCACAGGGACGGCCGGATCCTTGATCGTGGTGCGGTGCTGGCGGCCGGCGCTGTCGACCGTCACCGCCTGCTCCGCCCCGGGCGATGACACCACCAGCGCGTCGTCATCCTTGGTGATCTGCGGTGTCTCGGTGCCGCCGGTCACGATGTCCGGTTGCGCGGAGCGCCCCGTGCGGTCGAGCACCACGGTGCGCCCCTGCCCGGCGCACGGCACGTACACCCGGTCGCCGAACACCGCCGGCTTACCCGGGTCGGTGCAGCCGGTCGAGCCGAGGTTGGTCATCCGGACCTGGTCGCCGTCCAGGATCAGCACCGACTTCTGGTCGGTCACCGTCACCGCGACCAGATCGTTCGGCGTGTCGTCCGCCGGCACCACCTCGCCGTCCAGGTCCTGGACGACGGCCGCCACATCCTTGCCGGTGCCGACCTGGATCACCGTGCGGGTCGACGGCGAGAAGACCGTCACACCCTTGCTGTGCGGCACCATCTTCGAGCCCTTACCGGCGCCGTCGACGGTCGAGTTGCCGTTGGTCAGGAACCGCCCGGCCTCGTCGGAGTAGTGCAGCGAGGTCAGTTCGCCGTTCTCCCCCAGCGCCCACAGGTCCTCCTGCTCGTCGACCACCACGTCGGCCAACGGCCCGGAGGCGACGAACGCCTCGCCGACGTCGACGTTGGTGCCGGGCTGCACGCTGCGGATGACGCCGGTGGTCAGGTCCGCGAGATAGGTCCGGCCGGTGCGCAGCAGCCACTTGTGGGTGCCGGGGTCCTCGGTCCTCGGCTGGGAGGCGACCATCTCGCCGACGTCGATCGACACGGTCCGTCCGGTGGCCGGCGAGGTGACCAGCACGACGCCGTTCCCCTGCTGCACCGTGACGGTCCCCGGCACGTCGACCGCGACCTTGGTGACCGGCTCGCCCGTCACCGGGTTGATCTGTACGACGGTGCCGTCGCCCGCGGCGACCCAGGTCTGCCCGTCCGAGGTCTGCGAGGTCGCCCTGGCCACGCCGGCGCCGAACACCACACCTGAGGCCAGCGCGGCCGCCACCACCAGCAGCGCGGCCTCGGTGGCGCCGCGGTTCCACAGTGCCTTCAGGCCGCTGCGCACCGACCAGCGGCGCACGGACCAGCGGGACCGCCGAACATCGGCGGCCCCGGTCGGGGCTGGGTCGGCCATGGTGTTCCTCCCTCGGCACTGCGCACCTCACCTGCGGCGACCCGATCGTCGACCGGTCGGACGGTGACCCCCACAGTGGACCAGTTGGAAGGTTAACAACGCATCTCGCCGAGGGCGGAACCTTCCGCAATATCCCCCCGAACCGGGTGACGCGGACATTCTGCCGGGGTGGTCGTAGAGTCAGTAACGGGACCACGACCCGACCGGGACGAACCCACCACCCTCGCTGAGTAACTGCCGGCCGCCGGTGCCAGGGCGACCGATGACCAGGAGACACCCATGATCCGGATGCTCATCCAAATCGCCGTCAACCTGGCGTCCTCCGCCGTCGCCTTGCTGATCGCCTGGTGGCTGATTCCCGACTTCCACCTCGAGGCGGGCGGTTTCTTCATCGCGGTGGCGATCTTCACCCTCGCGCAGAGCGTGCTCGGCCCGTTCGTCTTCAACCTCGCCCGCCGCTACTCGGCGCCCCTGCTCGGCGGCATCGGTCTGGTATCCACGCTGTTGTCGCTGTTCATCACCAGCCTGCTGCCGGGCGGGCTGTCGATCGTCGGGTTCGGCACCTGGTTCCTGGCCGCCCTGGTGGTGTGGCTGATCACCGCGATCGGCGGCTGGATCCTGCTCGGAATCCTCGCCAAGCGCGGCCGGGCACGGCAGCAGAACAGGAATGACGAGCGGGTCATCGATCGGCTGCAACAGCAGGGCCGCATCCCCAAGTCGACCGACCAGGGCTGACGGCCCACGGGCGCTGCAGGTCGCCTCAGCCCGCAGTGACGAACTGCAGCACCCTGGCTGCTCCGGCCTCCACCAGTAGTCCGCGTCCGATTCCGGTCAGCGGCTCCATCGGGTACGAGGGCACATCGCAGCCGGCCGGCATGCCGTCGTTGTCGTGCGGCATCAGCAACACACTGCGGCGGGTCCGGTGCAAGGCGTCGACCAGTCCGGACTGCATCGTCGCGTCCCGCAACTGATCGGTGTGCACGGCCGCGAGCAGGGCAATGTCGGAGCGCTCTCCGGCGGCCGCCGCGCCGACCAATCCGGCCAGGGCCCCGAGCAGGTCGCGGACGATCTCGTCGTGGTCCCAGCGCTCCTCGAGCCGATGCACGTCGTCGACCAGGATCGCCGCCCGCACCTGACCGTCGGTGGTCGGCGCGCCGAGTCGGTCCAGCATGGCGGTGAGCTCGGCCAAGGCCTGATCCGGCCGGCCGAGCTCGACCGCGCCGAACCGATCGAAGGCGCCCGAGGAACGCGGGCTGACTGCGAGGATCGGCAGCCCGGCGTCCTGCCGGCGCAGCGCCTGCCCGATACCGGCCAACAGGCTGGTCCGGCCGGACCCGGTGCGGCCGCAGACCAGCAGCGGACGACGGCCCAGCGGCACCCCGACGGCGGTGACGGAGTCCGCCTCGACCCCGAGATAGGTGGTGCCACCGACCCCGACCGGCAGCGCGGTCGGCGACACCCGGTCCGGCATCACCGGCACCTTCGTCACCCTGGTGCCGGAATGCCGGTCGTCCCAAGCCCTGGCGGCGTCCGCCAGCGCGGCGGGATCGACGGTGGCGTCGGCGATCTGCGCCTCCAGGCGGCCGAAAAGCGCCCGGCCGGCGGCGGCGTCGGCGTCCAGGATGTTCATCGGCACGCCGAGCATCGAGTAGTCGTCCTCGGTGGTCATTCGCAGCACCAGCCTGGCGCCGACCGTTGCCAGCAGCTGCATCGCCAGACCGCCGCGCTGCGGGCTGGTGCCGATCACGTGCACACCGCATCGGCGACCGTCCTGCAGCAGCGACTCGAACAACGCATAGTGACTGCGGCGCATCATGTTCCCGGCGTCGATGGTGTCCACCATGGCCGGCAGGTTGTCGATCAGCAGCAGCACCCGCGGAAGCGTGTGGCCGATCCGGGCCAGGTCGACCAGATCCGCCGCGCCGGTGCCGGCCAGCAGCGCGTTGCGCTCGTCGACCAGCCGTTTCAGGGTGCGGATCAGCCGCAGGGTCCGCTCCAGGCCGGCCAGCGGGACGACGGACGCCACGTTCGGCAGCTCCTCCAGGGCGACCAGGCCGCCACCGGCCGCGTCGATGCCGTAGATCAGCGTCGGAGCCTCGTCGGTCGAGGTCAGTGCAGCGACCGCACACGCCCGCAGGGCCGCGGTCTTGCCCGACCCGGAGGTGCCGTAGATCAGCGCGTTCCCGGCCCTGGCCAGATCGAGTTCGAGCGGGATCTGCCGCTGGTTGGCCGGGTCGTCCAGCAGACCGAGGGTCAGCACTCCGGGCTCGGTGCCGGCCTGGGCCGGCAGCGGCAGCGACTCGGGCAGGGCGGGCAGCCAAGGCAGCCGCGGGTCCGGCCGGCCGCTGAGCCCGTGCGCCCGGTTCACCGTGTCCACCAACCGGTCAAGGTCGGTGCGCGGGTTCACCCGGTGGGCGCCGGCCGCCCCGTGCGATCCGGCCGGTCCGAAGGCGCCGGACGGATCGGGCTCGATCGCCGAGTGCGGCCGGACGCTGACCGGTGAGAGCGAATCCGCCACCGGTTCCCGGCCACCGACGTAGGCGACCTGCACCAGCTCGGTGGAACCGTGACCGGTGCGCCGGATCCAGGCCCGACCCGGTGTGCGACGGGAGATCCGGGCGGCGTCGGTCGTCTCGATCACGTCGTCAGAGTCGTCGCCGGAGGCCACCCGCAGCGCGATCCGCAGATCGGTGTTCGCCTTGATCTGATCACTGATCACCCCGGACGGACGCTGGGTGGCCAGAATCATGTGCATGCCGAGCGAGCGACCGCGCTGGGCGATCGACACCATGCCGTCGATGAAGTCCGGCACCTCGGCCAGCAGGGCAGCGAACTCGTCGACGCAGATCAGCATGGACGGCGGCGCGGCCTCCGGGTGGTCCCGCTCCAGCGCCAGCAGATCCTTGGCACCGTATTCGGCCAGGATGTGTTCCCGCCAGGTCAGTTCGGCGTTCATCGAGACCAGCGCCCGGTGCACCAGCGCGGGCGTCAGATCGGTGATGTAGCCGACCGTGTGCGGCAGATCGGCGCACTCCCGGAAGGCGGCGCCGCCCTTGTAGTCGACCAGCAGGAACGTCATCCGGCTCGGCGGGTTGTTGGCGGCCAGCGAGACGATCAGCGATTGCAGCAACTCCGACTTGCCGGCGCCGGTGGTGCCGGCGACCAGCCCGTGCGGGCCATCCTCACGCAGGTCAAGGCTCACCAGACCGTCCACCCCGACACCGATCTGGGCGCGCAGCCCGGTCGATCCCGCCCACCGCCGGCAGATCGCCGTCGCGTCGTCCAGGTCGTCCAGGTCGCTCCCCAGCTCGGTGAACCGCACCGCACCCGGCAACGCGGTGTCCGGCGCAACGGTAGCGGCGACATCGCGGAACGCGGACAGCTGCCGGGCGTACTCCCACGACGTGGTCAGGTCCAGCCCGTCCACCCGGTCAAGGGCCAGCACCCCACCGCGGTCGCGGATCAGCACGCTCGGGCCGTCGGCCGGCGCGCCGCCGATCAGGTCGAGCAGCACGCCGGTGGCCGCCGGGGCGTGATGCCGGCCGGCGCCGAGCCAGATCACCGTGCAGTGGCCCTGCCCGGTGGCCAGCGACTCGACCACCCGCCGCGGCACTCCGGCGGCCTCGTCGACCACACAGATCACGTGGTGGTTGCCACCCGATCCCTCGGCGAGCGACTCCACCAGGGCCCGGCCGGCGGCCGGTCCGATGGTGACGCTGGCCGCCCCGCCCGGCCGGGGACCGGCGTGCGGCAGCCAGCGCAGCACGCCCTCGAGGTCACGACGGGCCGGTGACAGCGCGGCACAGATCGACACATCGAACGGCGAATGGTTGACGGCGATCCTGATCAGCAGGCTGCGAACGGCCGCGTCGACCTGCTCGGCGCTACCGACCACTCCGAACACCTTGGCGCCGAGCACGTCCGGGGTGACCGGCAGTTCGTCGATGGTCGCGGCCGCGGCGATCAGGCCGCGGATCTCCTCGCGCAGTTCGGCTCCGGGACTCAATTGCGGTGCCTTCAGCCGGGTCTTGGCCGGCACCGTGCCGATGCCGACCCGGACCGACAGGAAGTCCGGATCCCGCGGGGTACGCACCCAGACCAGCTGTCGGTTGGCCAGCCGCCGGGCCAGGCCGTTGACCTCGGGATCGTCCTGATAGGCCTGGTCCCGTTGCGCGACGGCCAGTTTCGCCACGCCCTGGCGGATCTCGTCGCACTCGTCGCGCCAGGCGATCACGTCTTTGCGATGTTGGCTCAGTTCCTGCCGCCGCTGGATCAGGTGGCCGCCGATCATCGCGACCGGCCAGGCCAGCAGGTAGACCATCGAACGGCCAAGGCCCATTGTCGACATCATCGAAGCACCGAGCACCAGTGGCATCGCCAGCATGGCCCACGGGAAGTGATGCGGCGACGGCTCCGACGGCGGGGACGGGAGGTCGACCTCCGCCTCCGGCACCGACACGCCGAATCGCGGAGTCCGGGTGACCGCCCCGGACCCGAGCGCGCTGCCGCTCTCGACGGACCGGGTCGCCGGTGCCGGGTCGGCGCGGTGCGGCGGGGCGGACAGCAACAGCACTGTTGTGCCCAGCCGCAGCCTGGTGCCGAACGGCACCAGGGTGGGACGGCGGATCGAGACGTCCTGGTTCGCAACCCCTTGCTGGAACGTGCCCGAGGCCGACCCGTCGTCGATCACCGTCGGTTCGCCGTCCAGCTCGAGATGACAGTGCCGCCGGCTGACGTCCGGGTCACTGAGCTGCACGGTGCTGCTGCTGCCGCGGCCGATGGTGGCACTGCGGCCGGTGAGTTCGTAGGTTCGGCCGGCATCGGGGCCGGCCAGCACCTCGATGATCGCCACCACCGCCGACGCCGGCCGGCGATCGGTGGCCCGCAGCCAGCCGTCCGGAACGGACTCGACGCTGATCAGTTGCCCGTTGCGCAGTCCGGTCTCGGCCAGTAGCCGGTCGGCCGGCCACACCGCGCCGTCGGTGGTCGGTGCGAACAGCGTCCGGCTCCGGCCGCCCTGCAGGTGGCTGCCCAATGCTCGGGCGAGATCGCCGACGGTGGCGCCGGTTTCCGCTCTGACCTCGACGTCGACCGGCGGGATGCCGGACCCGCGGCTGGGGATCACACTGAGGCAGATCATTACGGTCCTCCTGCTGGGCGTGGTGCAGACTCCTCGACGCTAGGGCGCTGGCGTGCCCGGCCACCAACTGTCGGGGGCGGAAGCTTCCGGTTGTTCACGGCATGCCGGAAGGGCGGCACCGCCACGGAATCGATCCGCGGGGCGCCGCCCTTCCAGGGTTCGGGCCGGCTGTCCGGTCAGTGCGAGCCGGAGGCCTGATCCTGCTGCTCGGCTTCCTTCTTCAGCTGGGTGCTGGCCGACTCCAGCGCCTGCGCCACCGACTTCAGCGCCTTGGTGTACTGGGTGGTCCAGGAGTTGCGGAAGGTGTCGGCGTCCTGGCCGTACCACTCCGTCTCCTGCAGCTGGCGGGTCAGGTCCTTGGTGATGGTCAGGATCTGCTGGGCGTCGGTGGTGCACGAGCTGGCCAGCTTGCGTCCCTGCTCGGTGTTCATGCCCTTCAGGCCGGTGGGTGCCATGATGATTCTCCTTCGAAGTGTTCCGGCGCTGTTGCCGGAATGCGATGTCCGCCCGATGGTTTCGGTGCGGCTGGTGCTGGTGATGCAGGTCCTGCGATGGTTGTTCCTGCTGTGCCACCGGCGGAACAGTGATCCACCCGCGGCAGGTCAGTGCCCTGGTCAGGCCGGCAGCCCGGGCTGCGCGGCGAAGACCTCCTCCCCGGACTCAACGGAGTCGTCGTCGTTGTCCGAGCGATTCCGCCGGGCGTACAGGCCGCCGAGCAGAGAGGCGGCGACCGCCGCTCCGCTGAGCGGCACGGCCGCCGACCCGGTCGGGGTTTGCTGGGCCGCGGTCGCGACCAGCCTGGTCTGCACGTCGCCGCCGGCGCCGGAACTCCCGGTGTCGACCGAACCGCCGCCGTGGGCGGTGTAGACGACCTCGGAGCGCGCCGGCTGGCTCGGCTGATTCGCTGCGGGCTCCGGGCTGTAGCTGCCGGAGCCACCGCCGGAATCGCCGCTGCCGGACCCGCCGCCGGATTCTCCGCTACCGAGATCGCCACCGCCCGAACCACCGCCGCTCGAGCCGCCCGATTGTTCGGCTGGGAACGAGTCAGGTTGTGCGGCAGACATTTCCGGTGCCGAACCGACCAACGATCCGGCGTCCGGCGCGACGGCGAACTGCTGGTCGTCCGACCGCGACGACGGAGTCAGGGTGTCGTCCGCCGCGAAGTACGACTGCGGTTCGTCGGAGTACGGCTGGTCGAACGATCCGACGTCCGTACTCCCCGGGCCGGCGGGGGTATCGACGAACTCCGGTGTGTCCGCTGCGCCGACATCCGCGGTCTCGATGCCCAGGTGCTCGCGCAGCCGGTCCAGATCGGACTGCAGGGAACTGATGTCGCCGGCAACCGCATCGGTGTCGATGCCGGTCGGGGTGTCGACCGACCCATCGTTCGACCCGTCACCCGCACCGTCGGCGACGGTGCCGTCGGCGTTCAGCACACCGAGCTCGCGTAGCGCTCCGATCACCGCCTGCCAGATCTGCCCGGCGGTGAACGTCGGTGGCGTCCCGGCCGGTCCGTCGGTGCCGGAGCCCGTGCCGGAACCCGCGTCGGTGCCGGAACCCGCGTCGGTGCCGGATCCCGCATCGGTGCCGGATCCCGCATCGGTGCCGAATCCCACGTCGCTACCGCTTCCGGTGTCGGTGTCGGTGCCGATCCCGGTGTCGGTGCCTGCCCCGGCGTCCGTGTCGCTGCCGGTGCCGCCGGTCGCCGCATCGCCGTCGGTGTCGCCGATCAACTTCTCGATCGCGCCGACCAGCGCCCCGAGCTTGGTGATCTGCTCCGACAGCGTGCCGTCGGCGACGCCGTCACCGTCCACCGACTCGGCGAACGCGCTGAGCTTGGTCAGGATGTTCGCGACGTCGCCGACCACGGTCTGCAGCTTCCCGGTGTCCAGCGAGGTCGTGTCGACCGCGCCAACCTCAGCTCCGGTGATGGTGGAGCTCTCCGGATCGGCGGCCTTGTCGACTGCCGCCGGATCACCCTTGAGCACCGGGGCCGGCACGTAGCCGGTGTCTCCGGCGTCGATGATCAGCCGGTTCGAACTGGTGTCCTTCTGGACGGATGACGCGAGCTTCACCACGTTGGCGAACAGTTTCAGGTTCTTCGAGACCGCTTGCAACAGCGGGATGACGCTACCCTTGATGTACGCCGACAATGCCGCGGCGTATCCGGTCCAGCTCATCGCATCGAGCGCTACGCACAACGCCTTGAGCGCGATCACCATGGTGTCGGCGAACTCCGCCGCCTCGGTCATCTTGGCCACGATCTTGTCCAGACCATCGGTGTCCGAACCGCGGAATCCTGCCGTGCTCGCCTGCTGGGTCATCCGTCCCCACCTCCCCGCTTCTCCTTGTGCCATCGCGTTTTTCGCCCGGTACGTTCCGGGATCGCGATGTCCGTTGGGAGAAAGCTATGGCCGGGTTGGCGACCTGCCAAACAAATCAGGGGTGGAAACTTCCGCCTTCTCGCCGGCGGCCGGAGGCCGGACCGACTCGATCGGGGTGGCTGTGCGAGTCAATTCTCGTTGCGGCTCAATCGTTTCGGGACGCCTGGCGGGCGCGTTCCACCGCCCGTTCCGCGGCCCGCTCGGTCGCCTTCCGCTGCACCTGCGCGAGGTCTTCCGGCGTCACCAGCCGGACCTCGGCCGCCCGTCGGCCGACAGCGAACCGGACGTTCTGCGATCGCCCCTCGGAGCGGGTGAACGGATCGTCCACCCGGCCGAATGCCAGTCTGGAGATGATCTTGATGGCGTCGTCCACCCGCTGTGGGCGGACCAGGTTCCAGGCGTACGTGTTCCACTGCGCCACCCGCTCGTAGATCTCCCGGTTGCTGGGCGGCCGCGGGTAGTCGTCCTGCCCGACCAGCCAGGGTTCGGCCAACGCGAGCGCGACGAACCACTCGCGGCCGAACTGCTCCAGGGTCGGCGCCGCGCTGGTGGCCGCGCTGTCCGGGTCGCCGCCACCGGTCGGCGGCTCGGCCGGGTCCGTCAGGTCAACCTGCTCGATGTCCAGATCGAGCTCCAGATCCGTGTATCGGCCGGCAGCGTCGACCGCCCCGCGCAGCAGCACCAGCTGGTTCTCGCCCTCGTCCAGCAGCGCGACCATCCCGCGGGACAGGGTCACCCGTCGGGCGCCGGCCGGCGCGTCGAACAACGACGACAAGCGCGCCTCGCCGGCGCCGCTGAACCTGATCCTGGCCACCTCGCTGCCGACCTCGATGGTCAGCGCGGTCCTCGAGGTGTGCTCGGCGGCGGTCGGCACCTTGACGAACGTGGTCTGCAGGCCGGCGGATATCGGTGGGTCCGACTGTGGATCCCGTCCGATCACGATGGTCTCCCCGGATCCGACAACCACAGCCGCCACGGACCGCCCCGAAACACTCACCCTCAGCATCGGGTCAGCATAGAAGGAGCCATCGCCACGCGCGGCCGGATCGCCGCGCAGTACGAGGGTCAGCGGCTACCTGGTCAGCGTCCGAACCGCACCGAAGCCGGCGAGTTGCTCGGCGGTCCAAGCGACAGGACGAATGCTGAAGTCGGTGACGGTGTAGTCGGCCCGCATGACGAGTGCGATCGACGATCCGCTGATGACGCCTGTAGCTCCGTGCGGTCCCCGAGCAACCGGAGAGACGAAGGTCCCCGTCAACAGGATCATGATCTGCGGCTCGGATCCGTCGTCGAGGTCGCCAAGGCCCAACCGATGAGCCTGGCACTGTCACACCGGCAGGCCGCGCGGCCGGCGCTGGCAGCGCGGACACAGGTACGACGAGCGGTTCATGAACGCCTCGCGCCGGATCGCGGTGCCGCAACGCCGGCACGGCAGGCCCTCGCGGCCGTAGGCATCAAGGGTGCGGTCGAAGTAGCCGGACTCCCCGTTCACGTTGACGTACAACGCATCGAAGCTGGTGCCGCCGACCGCCAGCGCCTCGGACATCACCTCGGTGGCCGACTCCAGCACCGCCCTGGCGGCCGGCCGGGACAGCGTCGCGGTGGGCCGTCGGTAATGCAGTTTGGCCCGCCACAACGCCTCGTCGGCATAGATGTTGCCGATTCCGGAGACAATCGTCTGGTCCAGCAGGGCCCGCTTCAGCTCCGTGTGCTTGGCCCGGATCGCGGCGACCGCCGCATCGATCGAGTACTCGGGATCCAGCGGATCCCGGGCGATGTGGGCAATGGCGTCCGGCAGGTCGGCACCGTCGGGAGCGAAGGCGAGACCGCCGAACGTCCGCTGGTCGAGGAAGTCGAGAGTCGGGCCGCCGTCATCGAAGATGAACCGGACCCGCAGGTGCGGATGGTCGAGCACCGGCGCGGCCCCGTCGGTGGCGTCGAACTGCTCCGGCCGGCCGTCGGCGGGCTCGCCGATCCGGAACTGCCCGCTCATTCCCAGGTGGGCCAGCAGCGCGTCGCCGTCGTCGAGCACCATCCACAGGTACTTGCCGCGCCGACGGACCTGCTCGATCCGCCGGCCGGCCAGGATCGCCGCGAAATCCGCGCGACCGCCGGGATGACGACGCACCGCCCGGTCGGAGTGCACCAGCACCCGCGAGAGGCGGCGGCCGGTGACGTGCTCGGCCAGGCCGCGCCGCACCACTTCGACCTCGGGCAGCTCCGGCATGTCGGTCAGTCGGCGGTCTGGTCCGCCGGCCCGGCGGCGGTGTCCCCAGCTGCCGTGTCGTCAGCGGGGGTGGCGTCAGATCCGTCGTTGATGCTGTTGTAGGCGGTGGCCGCCGCCTGCTGCTCGGCTTCCTTCTTGGTCCGGCCGGCGCCGTTGCCGAGCGGTTCGCCGCCGACGATGACCACCGCCTCGAACGTCTTCGCATGGTCGGGGCCGTCCTCGGTCACCTCGTAGACCGGCAGCCCGAGACCCTCGGCCGCCGACAGCTCCTGCAGCGAGGTCTTCCAGTCCAGCCCGGCACCCAGCGACGGCGCAATCACGATCAGCTCGTGGAACAGGCGGTGGATCACCCCGCGGGTGGGCTCCAGCCCGAGCTGCAGGTACAGCGCGCCGAGGATCGCCTCGACCGCATCGGCCAGGATCGACGCCTTGTCCCGGCCGCCGGTGAGCTCCTCACCGTTGCCGAGCCGGATCAGCTGGCCGAGGTTCATCGCGCGGGCCACCCCGGCCAGCGCGTGCATGTTGACGATGGACGCCCGCAGCTTGGCCAACTGCCCCTCGGGCAGGTCCGGATGGGTGCGGTACAGCTCCTCGGTCACCACGATGCCCAGCACCGAGTCGCCGAGAAACTCCAGCCGCTCGTTGGTCGGCAGGCCGCCGTTCTCGTAGGCGTAGGACCGATGGGTCATCGACAGCACAGCGAGCTCGGCGTCGATGTCGACGCCGAGCTCGGTGGACAGCTGTGAGACGAGTGCGGAATCGGGAAGTTGTGGCCCACGCGCCGCACCGCTCATCGTTTCGTCAGACTGCTTGTCAGACGCCGACGACCTGGCGACCGTCGTACTGGCCGCAGTTCGGGCAGGTGATGTGCGGCGGCTTCAGCTCGCCGCAGGCCTTGTTGCTGCAGGGCGCGAGGGTCGGGACAGTGGCCTTCCACTGCGACCGGCGGGCATGGGTGTTGCTGCGGGACATCTTCCGCTTCGGGACAGCCACGACTACTTCTCCTTCGGTGTTTCCTGCTGGGAATTGCCGGCAGATTCGGGTGACGAGGCAGCATCAGCCGACGAGGTCGAACCGAACTTTTCAGCAAGCGCCGCCCAGCGCGGGTCCAGTATCTCATGAGAATGACCCGGTTCGAGCTCGGCGAATCGCTCGCCGCACTCGGGGCACAGCCCCGCGCAGTCCGGGCTGCACAGCGGGACAAGCGGCAGCGCCAGGGTCAGTTCGTCGCGGACCAGCGGCAGCAGGTCGATCAGGTCGTCGACCACCCGCGGCAGTTCGTCGGTCTCGGTGGTCTCGTCGGTCGCCGATCCGGGGTAGGCGAACAGCTCCCGCAGGTTCGACTCGACCGGCTCGCTGACCGGGGTGAGGCAGCGAGCGCACTCGCCTGTGGCCTCGGCGTAGGCCGTGCCGGACACCAGCACGCCCTCTGTCACCGACTCCAGTCTGATATCCAGCTCAACCTCGTGACCTGCGGGAACGGCGAGCACCTCGTTCCCGATCGGGTCGTCGACCGGGAGATCGATGGTCATCGCCTTGAGGCTTCCGGGTCGCCGACCGAGGGGCCTGATGTCCAGGACCCAGGGAGAGTTGTGGTCGGGGCGCGCGGCAGTCATGATCTCGATCCAGCTTCGGGGATGTCGTGGTGGTCCAGCGGGTGGGTGCTCCGGAGAATGCGGCCCGACGTCGACAGGTTCGCCGGGCAACCACCCCAGAGTAGTGCAGGCCGGCAACCCCGTGATGATTCGAGCTCACGCCGCGAGCCCGGCATCGATGACGCCGCACAGTGAGAAGCGTCACTCCCGGTAGTCGGCGACCGCACCCGAACGTAAGGAGGTCCGGCCACGGCCGACCGTCCGCAGGGTCTTGGTGAGCGTGTCCTCGAGCCCGGCGAGTTTGCCGTCCACGTAGGTGTCGCACTCGGCCCGCAGTCGGTCGGCCTCGCCGTGTGCCTCGTCCAGGATGTCGGCCGACTGAGCGTGCGCGGCCTGCACCACCTCGGACTGCGAGACGAGCCGGGCCTGTTCGGCCCGGCCGTCGGCCACGCTGCGGTCGTGCGCGGCCCGGCCAGCGGCGATCAACCGTTCCTGCTCGTGCTGGCCCCGGTCGACCAGCCCGTCGTGCTGGTCCTGGCCGGCCTGCACGGCGCGTTCGGCGTCCGCATGCGCGCGCTGCATGATCTGCTCGGCCCGCTGAGCGGCCTCGGCAACCATCCGGTCGGCCTGCGACTTGGCGCCGCCCACCGTGGCCGCGGCCTCCTCGCGCGCGGCGGTCACCAGCCGCTGGGCCTCGGCCTCGGCACCGCTGACGGTGTTCGTCGCGGTGGTCTGCGCCTCGGAGATCATCTGGTCGCGGTGGTCGAGCACGTCCTGTGCGTCGTCCATCTCCCCCGGCAACGCGTCCCGGACGTCGTCCAACAGATCCAGCACGTCGCCACGCGGGACGACGCAGGACGCCGTCATCGGAACGCCGCGCGCTTCCTCGACGATGGTGACCAGCTGGTCAAGGGCCTCGAAAACCCGGTACACGGTGACGTCCTCCCTGTTGTTCTGCGGTCTCAGTCTGCCAATCGGCAGCGTCCGCAGCCGGGAAGCCACGCGGGACTCGGGCAGGGAGCCCGGCCACAGTGCGATCAGCCGAGCTTGGCGGCCAGCGCGCGCTGGACCACCGGCGGCAGGTAGGGGCTGACGTCGCCGCCGTAGCTCGCGACCTGCTTGACCAGGGATGACGACACGAACGAGAACTCGGCACTGGTCGGCATGAACAACGTGTCCACCCCGGTGAGACCGGAGTTCATCTGGGCCATCTGCAGTTCGTAGTCGAAGTCCGACACTGCTCGAAGACCCTTGATGATGGCGTTGATGCCGTTGCGGGCGCAGTAGTCGACCAGCAGCCCGCGGAACGAATCGACCCGGACGTTCGGCCACTCGGTGGTGGTGGCGGCCAGCAGCTCCAACCGCTCGTCGAGGTCGAACATGCCGTGCTTCTCCGGGTTGATCAGCACCGCCACAGTGACCTGTTCGAACAGGCCGGCCGCGCGGCCGATCACGTCCAGGTGGCCAAGGGTCGGTGGGTCGAACGAGCCGGGGCAGACCGCATGCGAGGCCGACCCGGGCCGCGCCGCTCTGGCGGCCGGCTCCGGTGACTCGGATTCCGGCGGGAGGTGGGTGGTCATTGCGCGCGACCGTAGCAGAGCAACGTGTCGCCGTACCGCTTCGCACGCACGGCGATCAGCGGCGCCGGCCAGTCCGGCTCGCCGGAGCGTGCGCTCCGTTCAACGACCACCTCGGCGCCGGGTGCGAGCAGCGGTCCCAGCGCAGCGAGCACGGCATGCAGTTCTGCCGCCGGCAGATCGTAGGGCGGATCGGCCACCACCAGGTCGAAGCTGCGGCCGGCCAGCCTCGGCAGCGCCGCTTGCACATCGGCACCGAGCACCTCGACCGGAACGCCCGGTGCGGCCGCGGCCTGCCGACCCGAGGTTCCTTCGGTCAACCCGGCCACATTGGCGCGCAACGCCTCCAACGCCCGGCGATCCTTCTCCACCGAGACCAGCGAGGCTGCTCCCCGGCTCAGCAACTCCAGTCCGAGGGCACCACTACCGGCGTACAGGTCCAACACCGTCGCACCGTCCAGCGCGCCGGCGGCTTGCAGAGCGTTGCCCAATGCCGCCCTGATCTTCTCGGCCGTCGGCCGGGTGGTCCCGCCGCTGGGCGTACGCAGCGTCCGGCCCTTCCAGTGCCCGGCAACGATCCGCGTCATCGCCGTCAGCCCTGGCTGTTCAGCACCAGCACCAGGTCCCCGCCCTCGACCTGCTGAACCGGCGAGATCGCCGCCCTGGCAACCGTTCCGGCCCTGGGCGAGGTGATCGACGCCTCCATCTTCATCGCCTCGATGGTGGCCACCGTCTGGCCGACTGTCACCGCGTCGCCCTCGCCGACCGACAGCGTGACCACCCCGGCGAACGGCGCCGCGATGTGACCGGGATTGCCAGCGTCGGCCCGTTCGGCCACCGGCACGTCGCTCGCCACCCCGCGGTCGCGGACCTGCAGCGGACGCAACTGGCCGTTCATCGTCGTCACCACCGTGCGCAGACCGCGATCGTCGGGTTCGCCGATGGCCTCCAGCCCCACGTACAGCTGCACCCCGGCGCCCAGGGTCAGCACGTGCTCGGCGCCGGCCCGCAGGCCGTACAGATAGTCCGCCGTCGGCACCACCGAGACGTCGCCGTACTCGTCACGGACCGCTTCGAAGTCCTTCGTCGGTCCGGGGAACAGCAAACGGTTCAACGTCTTCCGCGGCTCGTCGACGAGTGCCGCGGCGTCGTCGGCGGACAGCTCCGCGGCCGGCGCCGTCCAGCTGCGTCCGGCCAGCGCCCTGGTCCGGAACGGCTCCGGCCACCCGCCGGGCGGATCGCCCAACTCACCGTTCAGGAAACCGACCACCGAATCGGGCACGTCGAACCGACCCGGATCGGCCTCGAACTCGGCCGGGTCGACCTTGGCGCCGACCAGGTGCAGGGCAAGGTCGCCCACCACCTTCGACGACGGGGTCACCTTGACCAACCGGCCGAGCATCGCGTCCGCCGCTGCATAGGTGTCCTCGATCGCCTCGAACCGGCCACCAAGTCCGAGCGCGATCGCCTGCTGCCGCAGGTTGGACAACTGACCGCCGGGGATCTCGTGCCGGTAGACCCGGCCGGTCGGTGCCCGCAGGCCCGATTCGAACGGTGCGTACACCGCGCGCACCGCTTCCCAGTACGGCTCCAGGTCGCCGACCGCGCGCAGCGACAGCCCGGTGGCCCGCTCGGTGTGGTCGGTGGCCGCGACCAATGCCGACATCGGCGGCTGCGAGGTGGTGCCGGCCATCGGGGCGCTGGCGACGTCGACGGCGTCGACGCCGGCCTCGATCGCGGCCAGATAGGTGGCCAGTTGCCCACCCGCGGTGTCGTGGGTGTGCAGGTGCACCGGCAGGTCGAAGCGCTGCCGCAGAGCCGAGATCAGTTGCCGCGCAGCGGGTGCCCGCAGCAGGCCGGCCATGTCCTTGACCGCCAGGATGTGCGCGCCGGCGTCGACGATGCGTTCGGCCAGCCGCAGGTAGTAGTCCAGGGTGTACAGCTGCTCGGCCGGGTCGCCCAGGTCGCCGGTGTAGCACAGGGCGACCTCGGCCACCGCGCTGCCGGCGGCCCGGACGGCGTCGATCGCCGGGCGCATCTGGTCGACATCGTTGAGCGCATCGAAGATCCGGAAGATGTCGATACCTGCCGACGCCGCCTGCTGCACGAAGGCGTCCGTGACCGCCGCCGGATAGGGCGTGTAGCCCACCGTGTTCCGTCCGCGCAGCAGCATCTGCAGTGCCACATTGGGCAGCGCGGTGCGCAGGATGTCCAGCCGCTCCCACGGGTCCTCGGCCAGGAACCGCAGGGCCACGTCGTAGGTCGCCCCGCCCCAGGCCTCCACCGACAGCAGCTGCGGGGTGAGCCTGGCCACCGCGGGCGCCACCGCGGCGAGGTCCCGGGTCCGGACCCGGGTGGCCAGCAACGACTGGTGTGCGTCCCGGAAGGTGGTGTCGGTGACGCCCAACGCTTTTGCGGCCCGTAGTTCCGCGGCGAACTCCTCCGGGCCGAGCGCCAGCAACCGCTGCCGACTGCCGTCCGGTGCCGCTGCCTCCGCGTCGAAGGGCGGCAGCTTCGCGGCCGGGTCCAACAACAGCTTGGGGGCGGGCCCGTTCGGGCGGTTGACGGTGACGTCGGCCAGGAAGGTGAGCAGCTTGGTGCCCCGGTCGGCCGAACTGCGGGCGGTCAGCAACTGCTGGTGGGTCTGGATGAACGAGGTGGTGACGCCGCCGGCGGCGAAGTCCGGATCGTCCAGCACGGCCTGCAGGAACGGGATATTGGTCGCCACCCCGCGGACCCGGAACTCGGCCAGCGCCCGGCGGGCCCTGGTGACGGCCTGCTCCCAGGTGCGGCCGCGGCAGGTCAGCTTGACCAGCAGGGAGTCGAAGTGCGCGCTCACCTCGGCCCCGGCATGCACGGTACCGCCGTCGACCCGGACGCCCGCCCCGCCGGGCGAACGGTAGGTGATGATCTTGCCGGTATCCGGCCGGAAGCCGTTGGTCGGATCCTCGGTGGTGATCCGGCACTGCAGGGCGGCGCCGTTGATCTTGACCGTTTCCTGGGACAGTCCGAGGTCGGCGAGGCTCTCGCCGGCCGCGATCCGGATCTGCGAGGAGACCAGATCGACGTCGGTCACCTCCTCGGTGACGGTGTGCTCGACCTGGATCCGCGGGTTCATCTCGATGAAGTGCCAGGACACCTCCCCGTCGGTCTCGGAGAGCAGGAACTCGACGGTGCCGGCATTCACGTAGCCGATGTGCCGGGCGAAGGCCACCGCATCGGCGCAGATCCGTTCCCGCACAGCCGGATCGAGCCCGACGGCGGGCGCCACCTCGATCACCTTCTGGTGCCGGCGCTGGACCGAGCAGTCGCGCTCGAACAGGTGCATCACACTGCTCGGGCGGGCGGCGCCGGCCTCGGCCGGGCCATCTGCGAGGATCTGCACCTCGATGTGCCGCGGCTCGATCACAGCACGCTCCAGGAACACCGTCGGGTCGCCGAACGCCGACTCGGCCTCGCGCATGGCGGTGGCCAACGCCTCCGGCAGTTCCTCCGCGGTGTCGACCCGGCGCATGCCGCGGCCACCGCCACCGGCCACCGCCTTGACGAAGATCGGGAACCCGACCGATCCGGCCGCGGCAATCAGCGCGTCGACGTCCTTCGACGGCGCCGTTGACTCCAGCACCGGAATGCCGGCCGCCCGCGCGGCCGCCACCGCCCTGGACTTGTTACCGGCCAGCTCGAGGACGTCGGCCGGCGGACCGATGAAGGTGATCCCGGCGGCGGCGCAGGCCGCGGCCAGATTCGGGTTCTCGGACAGGAAGCCGTAGCCCGGATAGATGGCATCGGCACCGGCTTCGAGTGCGGTGCGGACGATCTCGTCGACGTCCAGGTACGCACGGACCGGATGACCCGGTTCGCCGATCCGGTAGGCCTCGTCGGCCTTCTGCCGGTGCGTGGAGTTCCGGTCCTCGTACGGGAACACCGCGACCGTCGCGACGCCCAGCTCGTAGGCCGCCCGGAACGCCCGGATGGCGATCTCTCCGCGGTTGGCGACCAGGATCTTGCTGAACATGGCGGCTCCGAGTTCGTCGTGACTGACGGACCGGTCGGTCGCCGAGCGTGCGGCGATCAACCGCCGCTACGGTATCGCGCGGCGCCGCCGTTCCATGCTTCGGACCCTGGTTCCCATCATCTGGGAGTAGGCGCCGCTGGCTGGTGCGGCAGGGGCACACCCCGGCAGGTGCCGACCGAGGCCTCAGCAGCGGAACGTTCAGTGCGGCGTTCCGGGGTCGTTCGACCCGCATCGGCCCACTGTGCAAGCGTCAGCCGAACTCAGTGTTGGGTCGCTGCCAGCGAGTGCGCGATGTCCGCCGTCGACGCGTACAGCTCCCGGTACAGGCGGTACCGCTCGTCGTAGGTGTCCAGCAGGGCCGCGTTGGGCTCGACGATGCGCAGCACCGGATTCCAGTCGGCCATCGACGCCCCACCGATCGCGCGGGCCGCCAGGAAGGCCATCCCGTAGCTCGCCCCGATCGAGGTCTGCCGCAGCTCCTGGGGGCGGCCGGTGACGTCGGAGACGATCTGCGTCCACAGCTCGCCCTGGGTGCCGCCGCCGACCGCGACCACCCGGTCGATCCGACCGCCGGCCTGCTCGAACACCTCGATGTTGTGCCGAACCCCGAAGGCGATCGCCTCCAGCGCCGCCCGGTACAGATCGCCACGGGTGTGCGAGATGGTCAGCCCGGCGACGATGCCGCGGGCGTCCGGGTCGTTGATCGGTGTCCGCTCGCCGGCGAAGTAGGGCAGCATCAGCAGCCCGTTGGCGCCCGGCGTCGAGCTGGCCGCCTCCTGCAGCAGGGTCGGGTAGTCCGGCGAACCGAACAGCTCGCGCAGCCAGCCGGTGATCGCACCCGAGGTGGCCATCCCGCCGGCCAGATTGCGGGTGCCCTCGAAGGCGCCGACCGTCCCCCACAGTGTCGGCCAGGAAACCCGATCCGCGACCGTGTTGACCATGAACATGGTGGTGCCGTACATCAACATCAGATCGCCGACGTTGTGGGCGTCGACGCTGATCGCCTCGGACCAGGCGTCGATGGTGCCGCAGAGCACCGGGATCCCCTGCGGCAGACCGGTTTCGGCTGCGGCCTCGGGGCCGACGGAGCCGACCACCTGGTCGGACCAGTGCAGGTCCGGCTGCTCGATCGAGCCGCAGATCCGTTGCCACCATGGCTGGTACCAGGCCTGCTCCTCGGCGTCGTAGAGCGGTGTGCACTGACTGGCGGACTGCTGGTCCAGGACGTACCGGCCGCTCAGCCGGTACACCAGGTACGAGCTCGGCATGTACAGCCGGCGGGACGTCGCGAACACCCCTGGCTCGTTGTCCGCCACCCAGCGCACCTTGGGACCGACCGCCTGGCTGGACAGTGCCGAGCCGCCGCGTTCGATGATCGCCTCTGCCCCGAGCTCGGCGTTCAGGGTGTCGATCTGCTCGCCGGCCCTGGTATCGACGCCGTACAGGATCGCCGGTCGCAGCAGTTCCGAGTTCTCGTCGGCCAGCAACAGGCACGGCCCCATACCGGAAACGCCGACGGCGGCGACCTCCGCCCGGGACGCTTCGTCGGCCGCGAGCAGCTCGGCGACGATGGCGACGAACTCGTCCCACCAGATCGAGCCGTCCATCTCGACGTGGCCCGCCCGCGGCCGCTGGACGTCGTGTTCCCTGGTCGCTGTGGCGAGCACCCGACCGTCGGTGTCCACCAACACGCCCTTGCTGCTGGAGGTGCCGATGTCGACGCCGACGACGCACTGGGTCTTTCCTGATGGCGTCGTGGCTGACGCTGTCGTGGCTGACGCTGTCACGGTCGGGTTCCTCCACACAGATCCGAGAAATCGATTCCACCTGCGACTGAGCCTGCCCTGCACCAGCCCTCCTATGCAACACACCGGGTCGGCTCTACGGCAACCCGCGCTACCACCGGCGTAGCGGGGTTGTCCCGTTGGTGACCAGGCCGGTCGCTACCACCCGTCCACGTCGGCGCCGTCGGCTCCGATCCGATCGACCCGGATAGCATCCACCCCATGACCCGGGGCACGCACTATCGGTCCGGCGACTTCGAACTGACGACGGACGAGCTGCGCGTCGTGGCGCGCTTCGTGACTCAGCATGCAGAGGACGTCCTGGCCGTCTACGAGGAGGCCGTTCCCGACGACCCCCGCCCCCGCGACGCCATCGACGCAGCCTGGGTATTCGTCAACGGCGCCAACCGATCGAGACTGCAACGGGTCGCATCGATGGAGGCCCACCGGGCCGCCGCCGCCGCGCCCTCCGAGCCCGCCCGGCTGGCCGCTCGATCGGCCGGCGACGCCGCATCTGCCGCGTACCTGCATCCGATCGCCCAGGCCGACCAGGTCGGCCACATCCTGCGGGCCGCCGCCTGCGTCGCCCTGATCGGTGAACTGGCCGCCGGCGATGACCCGGCGGCCTCGCAAGCCCTGTTGGATCGGTCGCTGCGGCGCGCAACACCGGTACTCATCCAGGTTCTCGACCGCTACCCGCCGGCTCCAACGGGCACCGGTCGCCTCCCCCGCCTGATGAGCAGGCTGGATCGACTACTGCGCGAGTCCGCAGATCCGGCGCCGCCGCACGGCGCGAACGGCAGTGCCGAACCGGTCGCCGGGGACCGGCCATGATCCTCCCGAAGGTCAGGGACCCACGCCTGATCACGATCCGCCGGGGTGGAACGCTCACCGACGCCGACCACCAGCTCCTCGCGCTGTGGGCCGCCTCCTGCGCCGAGCACGTCGTCGGATTGTTCGAGTCGGTCCGGCCGCAGGATCCACGCCCCCGGCAGGCGATCGAGGCCGCCCGCGCCTGGGCGCGCGGCGAGCTTCCGATGATGCGGGCTCGGGCGGCCGGCGGTCATGCGATGGGGGCGGCCCGAGACCTGAAGGGAGCAGCCAGGAATGCCGCCTACTCGGCAGGCCAGGCCGGTGCCGTGGCCCACGTCGCTGCCCACGATCTGGGCGCGGCCGCCTACGCGATCAAGGCCGTCCGGGACGCGACACCGGCGCCCGGCAGAGAGTCCGCGGGCCGACTCGAATGTCAGTGGCAGCGCGACCAACTCCCGGATGCCGTCCGCGAGCTCGTGCTCGACGACCAACGGCTGCGCAACGACATCTGCTGGTCGGTCTTCGACTGCTGAACCGCCCGCGGGACAAGCGCGCTACGGCTGAAGAAGCGGGGATGTCCCAACGGCAACCCGCGCCGGCGGGACAAGCGCGCTACGGCTGCTGTCATCAGCCCTTGGTGAGGAATTCCTGACCCTCGTCGCCGATCACCGATTCGGCCATCGCCAGTAGCCCGGGGAACTTGCCGAAGCCGGGGTCGCTGTCGACCAGGTCCTGCGCGTCATGCCGGGCGGCTTCGACGATGTCCCGATCGGTGGTCAGCGACAGCTGGCGCAACGCACTCGCGGTGCCGGCCTGGCTGGTACCCAGCACGTTGCCTTCCTTGCGCAGCTCCAGGTCGCGGTCGGCCAGTTCGAACCCGTCGGTGGTCGCCTCCACCGCGGCGAGCCGCATCCGCGACGGTGAGCCGCCCGGCGCCTCGGTGACCAGCAGGCAGATCCCCGGGGCGCTGCCCCGCCCGACCCGGCCCCGCAGCTGGTGCAGCTGCGAGAGACCGAACCGCTCGGCGTCCATGATCACCATCATGGTGGCGTTGGCCACGTCAACCCCGACTTCGATGACGGTGGTGGACACCAGCACGTCGATCTCACCGGCGGCGAACCGGCGCATGGTCTCGTCCTTGTCGGCCGGCACCATCCGCCCGTGCAAAGTGGCCAGCCGCAGATCGGCCAACGGCCCCTCGGCCAGCAACGTCGCGACGTGCTCCACCGACAGCGGCGGGCGCTTCTCGTCGACCGAGTCCGCCCCGCCGTCATCCGGTGCGTCCCACTCGGAATCGGCGTCGTCCTCGCTACTTCTCTTCCCCGGTTCGTCGGCGATCTTCGGGCACACGATGTACACCTGATGGCCCTTGCCGACCTCCTCGTGCACCCGCTGCCAGGCCCGGTCCAGCCACGCCGGCTTCTCCCCCGCCGGCACCACCGTGGTGGAGATCGGCGAACGCCCCTTCGGCAGTTCGGAGAGGGTCGAGGTCTCCAGGTCGCCGTACACCGTCATCGCGACGGTGCGCGGGATCGGCGTCGCGGTCATCACCAGCACGTGCGGCGGGTTGCCGTCAGGCCCCTTGCTGCGCAACGCATCCCGCTGCTCGACACCGAACCGGTGCTGCTCGTCGACCACCACCAGGCCGAGTTCGGCGAAGAACACCCCGTCGGACAGCAGGGCATGGGTGCCCACCGCTATCCCCGCCTGCCCCGAGGCGATCGTCAGCAGCGCCTCCTTGCGGGCGGATGCGGTCATCGATCCGGTCAGCAGACTGATCCGCGTCGCCTCCGGCGGCGCACCGAGCTCGCCGCCCTCGCCGAGCGGGCCGAGCACCGTGCGGAGCGACCGGGCATGTTGCGCCGCAAGCACTTCGGTAGGCGCCAGCAGCACCGCCTGCCGTCCGGAATCGATCACTTGGAGCATGGCCCGCAGCGCGACGACGGTCTTGCCGGATCCCACCTCGCCCTGCAGCAGCCGGTTCATCGGGTGGATGGTCGACAGGTCGAGCGCGATCTGCTCGCCGACCGCCTGCTGGCCGGGCGTCAGGGTGAAGGGCAATGCCGCATCGAACGCGGCCAGCAGCCCGTCCGGAACCCGCGGGCAGGGCTCGGCCGGGAACGACCTGGCCTGCTCCCGGCGCCTGGCCAACACCAACTGGATCGCCAGCGCCTCGTCGTACTTCAACCGGCGCTGGGCCGCCTGCAGCTCCTTGGAGCTCCGCGGCCGGTGGATGTCCCGGAGCGCGCTGTCCAGGTCCGTCATCCCTTGCGCGGCAAGAATTTCCGTCGGCACCGGGTCATCGATCTCGCCCAGCAGCTTGAGGACCACCTTGATCGCGCCCTGGATCATCGGCTGGGACAGTCCCTCGACCAGCGGGTAGATCGGAATGATGCCGCCGGCGAACGACTCGAGGATCTCGATGTCCTCCTCGGCCTCGCCTTCGCCGCTGAGCTTGGCCCATTGCGGCGACGACAACTGCATCTCGCCGCGGAACTCCTTGACGGTGCCGGCGAACATCGCTTCCATCCCGACCTTGAGCACCTTGGCGATGTGCCACTGGTTGAAGAAGGCGCAGGACAGCCGGTGCCGGCCGTCGCTGATCACCACCTTGGTGATGAGTTTGACGCCGCTCTTGGGCCCGCGGTGGCTGAACCGGTTGATCTGGTTCTCTTTGACGTCGGTGATCCTGGCCCAGACGGTCGCCTTCTCGCCGACCTGCAACTTGCCCAGTTCGGTAAGTTTGCCGCGCTCGTTGTACTTGCGCGGGTAATAGCGCAACAGATCGCCGACGGTGCGGACGCCGATCTTCTCGTCCAGCGCCTTCAGGTGCTTGGGGTTGACGCCGACATCGCGGAGCGGGCTGTCCAGTCCGACGTCCCCGTACCTTTCGGCCATTGCGTTCCAACCCCTACCGCGTGCGATCCGTCGACGTCACGCCGGCTCGCCGGCATTCATTCGTCATCCATCCTGCCGTGAGGTACCGACAGCGGTGGTTCCAGGGTGCCGATCCGCAGGTCGAACGGTGTGCCGAGGGCATACGCCTCGCCCACCACGTCGGCCGGATGCACGGTGTGCAGATGGAAGCGGGCGCGGTCCTCCCCCGGCCAGACCCGCAGGTCGGTGCCCATCGACGCCAAGGTCTGCTGCAGCCTGCTGCGGGCGGTCGCATCGCCACGGAACTCGAAGGTCACCTCGGCCAGGAACCGACGCCCGGAGTGCTCGCCGGGACCGGCGCCGCAGCCGGCCACCTCGGGCTCGCCGTCAGCCCCGCCGGCCACCTGGGCGAGCGCGGCGAGCACCGTGGCGATCAGCGCGCGCAACCGGAACTCCTCGCGCAGCGCCGGGTCGTGCGGCGGTGCCAACAGCCAACCGGAATTCGCCACGCCGGCGGCGGTCTCGGTGATCCTGGCCAGGTCGGCCCCGTCGGCGGCAAGGTCGGCGGCAGCCACCCCCGCCCTGGACGCGAGCTCGGCGGCCGACGGGTCGTCACCGCCGGAGCCGACGCGGTTGTACTGCAGGGCGGCGGCGCCGGCGATCAGCCCGGCGACCAGCGACATCGGGTCCCGGTCGGCGCCGGTGGCCTCGATGCCGGCCGCGATGCCGACCAGGTAGCGCTGCAGATCCGTTGCCACGTCAGCGCTTTCGCCATCGCCTGGGCGGGCTTCGCCTGGGCGGGGGTGGCCCGTGGCCGGCGGCGCCGGCAGATCCGGCTCGCCGACGTGCTCGCCGAGCACCGCGGCCCGCACCTGGGCGAACCCGACGCCGATCGCCGCCCGCTCCGCCGCGGTCGGCCGCACCCCTGGCAGCCGCAGCACCGGGCGCGCGGGATCCAGCACCCGGTCGGCCCAGGCCGACACCAGGTGCGCGTCGACTGCGGCGAAACTGCTCATCCAGCCATCATGCCCGGGCGGCGGCGATCAGCTCGGCGAAGCGCCGGAACGCGGCTCGCGGTACGCGTTCCAACGTGTCCCGGTCCACCCGGACCAACCCGCGCGGCCGGCTGAAGCCGTCGCCGTAGTCCCAGCCGTCGAGCAGGTGCGACCAGAACCAGCCGCGGACCTGCGCGCCGGCCGCCCGGGCGGCCAGCGCCGCCTGCAGATGATCGACGAGGAAGCCGGTCCGGTCCCGATCCGGAGTCGCCGACGTCCCGTCGGCCGGACCCGGATGGGCGGCTCCGGTCTCGGCATAGAGCACCACCCCGGGCTGACGGCCGGCGAGTTCGGTGAGAACGCGGGTCAGCGCCGCGGGCTGAACGGCGGTGCCGGCGGCGCTGTGCGGCCGGTCGTCGCGCTCGACCATGGTGAAGGGCACCGAGCGGTTGTCCGGCGCCGCGGCCACCCACCGGGGGTGGTCGTAGGAAACGCCGTAGAAGTCGATCGGCGCGCCGATCGCCGCCAGGTCGCCGTCCGCGACGACCGATAGATCCGTCCCGGGTAGCGCGGCGAGGCCTTCCGGGTACGCGCCGATCAGTACGGGGTCGCTGAACTGCCGGTTGTGGATGGTGTCGTAGAGCTGCGCGGCCGCCCGGTCGTCCGTGCTGTCGGTGGCCGGATCCACCATGCTGTGGTGGTTGACGATGCCCACCGGTGCAGCGGTCGCGGCGCGCAACGCCGTCAGCGCCGCGGCGTGGCCGAGCAACAGGTGGTGGGTGACGGCGAAGGCGCCACCGAACAGCGTCAGCCCAGGGGCGTCGATGCCGACGGCGTGCCCGTAGAAGCTGTGCAGGGCGGCGTCATCCATGGTGATCCAGGCCGCGACCCGGTCGCCGAACTTCTCGGCGACCAGCGCCGCGTAGTCGGCGAACCGACCGGCGGTGTCCCGGTCCAGCCAGCCGCCGTCGAGCATCAGCTCCAGCGGCAGATCCCAGTGGTAGAGCGTGAGCCACGGTGCGATGCCCACTCCGGCCAACTCGTCGAGCAGCCGGTCGTAGAAGTCCAGACCCGCCGGGTTGGCCGGGCCGGTGCCGCCGGGCTGCACCCGCGACCACGAGACCGAGAACCGGTAGGCGTCCACCCCGAGCTCGGCCAACAGCCCCACATCGGTGCGCATCCGCTGGTAGTGGCCTGCGGCAACGTCCGGCCCCGCTCCGTCGGCGATCCGGCCCGGTGCGGCGGCGAACACGTCCCAGACCGACGCGGTGCGGCCGTCGCCGGGCGATCCGCCCTCGATCGCAGCGGCCGACGACGACACCCCGAACAGGAAATCCGGCGGGACCGGCAGGGGTGAGCTCACCCGCCCATGGTGCGCGATTTGGCGCCCGCGCGTCCACGCAGGTATCGTGAAGCGGTTGCCCGGCTCAGGTCGGGTATCTTCGACTGTCCAAGCGAGTGCCCCGTCGGATCGCGGCCGCCCTGTGCGGCGCGGCGGCAGGACGCCAGAACTTTAGTAGGAGTGAGCCGTCGTGGCTGCCGTCTGTGATGTGTGTGGCAAGGGCCCGGGCTTCGGAATGAGCGTGTCGCACTCTCATCGCCGGACCAACCGTCGGTGGAACCCGAACATCCAGTCGGTGCGGGCTCAGATCGCTCCCGGCACGGTTCGCAAGATCAACGCCTGCACCTCCTGCCTCAAGGCCGGCAAGGTCGCTCGCGGCTGACGCTGCGCACTTCCCGTCGTTCCTTCGCACCTTCCGCGGCGCGAAACCCGAAACGGCGGCTCCCTTACTGGGAGCCGCCGTTTTCTCGTCCCCCGTCCGGCGCTTATCAACATCGCAGGCGCTTTCCAAGTGGGCCGGTTTGGGGCGGGTGTGACGAAAGTCAACGAGTTCGGAAGCGATTGAGAAGTTGATAAGCGCCGGGTCGGGAGCGCTCAGTCGGCGAGGCGGACGCGCCAGCCGTGCGGGTCCTCGGCGGTGCCGTTCTGGATGCCGACCAGGGCCTCCCGGATCTGCTCGGTGACCGGGCCGGAGCTGCCGCCACCGATCTGGAAGCCGCCGTCGGCGTGCTTGACCGTGCCGACCGGGGTGACGACCGCCGCGGTCCCGCAGCCGAAGGTCTCCGTCATCTCGCCGGTCTCGGCGGCCTTGGCCCACTCGTCGGTGGAGATCCGGCGCTCGGTGGCGGTGAAGCCGAGGTCACGGGCGATCTGCAGCACCGAGTCGCGGGTGATGCCGCGCAGCAACGATCCGTTCAATTCGGGGGTGACGATCTCGACGCCCGCCTCCGCATCCGCCGAGCCGAAGACGAAACACAGGTTGTTGGTGCCCATCTCCTCGACCCAGTGCCGCTCAAGGGCGTCCAGCCAGACCACCTGATCGCAGCCCTTGGCCGCGGCCTGCGCCTGCGCGATCAGCGACGAGGCGTAGTTTCCGCCGGTCTTCGCCTCGCCGGTGCCACCCGGTGCCGCGCGGACGTACTCGGTGGACAGCCACACCGTGACCGGCGCGGCGCCGCCGGCAAAGTACCCGGCGGCCGGCGAGGCGATCAGGCAGTAGGTGACCTTGCCGGACGGTCGAACGCCGAGGCCGACCTCGGAGGCGAACATGAAGGGCCGCAGGTACAACGACATTCCCGGCGTGGTCGGCACCCACCGCTTGTCGATGGTGACCAGCTCCCGCAGCGACTGCAGGAACAGCTCCTCGGGAAGCTCGGGCATGGCCAGCCTGGCCGCCGACTTGTTGAGCCGCGCGGAGTTGGCCGACGGCCGGAAACCGGCCACCGAACCGTCCGGCTGCAGGTAGGCCTTGAGGCCCTCGAAGATCTCCTGGCCGTAGTGCAGCACCATCATCGCCGGATCGACGGTGAACGGGGCGTAGGGCACCACCCTCGGGTCGTGCCAGCCGGCGTCGGCGTCCCAGTCGATGATCACCATGTGATCGGTGAAGAACTTGCCGAACCCCGGCGCCGCCAGAATCTCCGCGAGCCGATCGTCGGCGACGGGCGAGGTACTCGTTTCGCGGCGGAACGCCTGGGTGTTCTCGGTCATGGAACAACGGTAGCGCGATTAGTCGGAGTTCCGACAGTCGGGTATCCGTGCGTCGGCGCCCCCGATCGAGTCGAATGATGCACGCCCCTTTCCGTTGCTGTGTCACCGTTGTCCTGCCAGACTGCGATGGGGCCGGAACTTCTCCTCCGACGCTCGCGACTACCCCGCTGACAACGATGTGAGAGGAACTCGATGAGAAGGTATGCGCGCTCGACCGCGATTCTCGCCGCCGGCACAGCACTGGCGCTGACTTTGGCCGGTTGCGGCTCGGACAGCGGGTCGGGCGGCGGTACTTCCGCCGGTGCCGACACCTCGGCCGCCGCCGCCACCTCGCACACCGCCGCCGCCGACGGCACTACCTCGTCCGGCGACACGTCAGAGGCAGCGCCCGGGACGAGTACAGCCGGCGGTTCCGAATCGTCGGCCGGTACCTCCGCGCCGAGCGGCGGGACGGTGACGCTGACCATCTCCACCAACGGCATCAGCGGCGGCAAGAACGCGCAGGAGGCGGACTGGATCACCAACTGGGTGATCCCGGAATTCACCAAGGCCGAAGCGGCCAAGGGCGTCACGGTCCAGGTCAGCTATCAGTCGTCCGGTGTCGACGACGAGAAGTACAAGGCCAAGCTGGCGCTGGATCTGAAGGCCGGTAGCGGACCGGATGTGTTCTCCATCGACGGCATCTGGGTCGGCGAGTTCGCCCAGGCCGGCTACATCAAGCCACTGGAGGACGTGGTCGGCGCCGACTACCAGAGCTGGGACGGCCTGAAGCAGATCAACGAAGCGGTCCAGGGCAACGCCACCTTCGACGGCAAGCTCTACGGACTGCCCACCGGGACCGACGGCCGTGTCCTGTACTACAACAAGAAGCTCTTCCAGCAGGCCGGGCTGCCGGCCGACTGGCACCCGGCCAGCTGGGACGACATCTTCGCGGCCGCCGACAAGCTGAAGTCGATCGACGGCGTGACCCCACTGCAGATGAACGCCGGCACCGCGATGGGCGAGGCGACCACCATGCAGGGCATCCTGCCGCTGTTGGCCGGCACCGGGGCGCAGATCTACACCGACGGCAAGTGGCTGGGCAACACCCAGCAACTGCGCGACGTGCTGAGCTTCTACGACAAGGCGTACAACACCGACCAGGTCGGCGACCCCGACCTGCAGCTGGACGCCAAGGGCCGGGACGAGAGCTTCGCGGAGTTCGCCGCCGGGAAGATCGGCATCCTGGCCGAGAGCGACTACTTCTGGCGCAGCGTGGTGAATCCGAAGGACGGCGTCGCCCCGATGAAGGATCGCAACGACACCGTCGGATACACCCTGATCCCGGCACAGAAGGCCGGCGCCGGCATCCGCGGCCAGGACTTCGTCTCGATGTCCGGCGGAGCGGTGTACACCCTCAATCCGAACAGCAAGAACGCCAAGGCTTCCTGGGACCTGATGACGTTCATGCTGTCCCCCGAGGCAATCGAGGCACGGCTGGGCGACCAGGCGCAGATCACCTCTCGTGACGACGTCAACAAAACGGTGCTGGCCAACGACCCGATGTTGACCTTCGTGGCCACCAAGGTGCTGCCGCTGACCGCCTACCGGCCCGGCCTGGCCGAGTACCCGGAGGTGTCGATGCTGCTGCAGCAGGCGACCGCCGACGTGGTGTCCGGCACCAGCGTCGACGACGCCGCGGCCAGCTATCAGGAGGCGCTGGAGAAACTGGTCGGCGCGGACAAGGTGACCAGCGGCTGATCCCCGTCACCACGGATTTCTGACCTCGTGCCGCGTACCGCAGTCGCGACCGACGCCGCCGGCCTGGGCCGTGCCCGGGCCGGCGGCTTCGTCGCGCCCGCCTTGGTCCTGGTCGGGCTGTTCCTGGTCTTCCCGGCGCTGTGGACGATCTACCTCGGGCTCACCGACTACCGGCTCACCGGGTTGGCCGCCGCCGCCCCGAAGATGGTGGGGCTGCAGAACTTCCGGGACGCCCTCGCCGACCGGTTCTTCCTCAACTCACTGTGGCTGACGCTGATCTACGTAGCCGGTTCGGCGATCATCGGCCAGACCGTCCTCGGGTTCGCACTTGCCTGGATGATGCAGAAGGTGCGCCCGTCGGTGCGCGGGGTGGTCGAAACCGTGGTGTTGCTGGCCTGGCTGCTGCCCGGGTCGGTGGTCTCGTTCCTGTGGTGGGCGATGCTCAACCGCCGGGACGGAACCCTGAACGCCTTGCTGGACACGCCCGGCTACAACT
Organism: Nakamurella lactea DSM 19367; assembly: GCF_000426645.1. GTDB lineage: Bacteria > Actinomycetota > Actinomycetes > Mycobacteriales > Nakamurellaceae > Nakamurella > Nakamurella lactea. The sequence goes on from NZ_AUFT01000001.1 coordinate 280,196, forward strand.
GGCTGATCCAACATCCGATGCTGTCCATCATCGTGTTCAACACCTGGCGGGGCACCGCGTTCTCGATGATGCTGTTCTCGGCCGCGCTGCAGGCGGTGCCGCCCTCGCAGCTCGAGTCGGCGAGGATGGCCGGAGCCAATGGCGCCCAGCAGTTCCGGGACGTGGTGTTCCCGCACATCCGCGGCCACGTGCTGACGAACACGCTGCTGATCTCGTTGTGGACGTTCAACGACTTCTCGCCGTATCTGCTGACGGCCGGTGGGCCGAACCACAAGTCGGAGATCCTGCCCGCCTTCATCTACAACCGGGCGATCGGCACCGGCGAACTCGGGTACGGGGCGGCTATCTCGCTGATCATGCTGGTGATCAACCTGATCATCGCGCTGTTGTACCTGACCCTGCTGCGCACCAGGAAGGTCAAGACATGACGGCCACCGCAGCCCGGCCGGCGGCCGTTCCGCTCGGGCCGCCGCCGTCGATGGTGGTGAAGAAGTTCGTCAGCCGGGTGCTGTTCTACGTGGTGATCGCGCTGCTGCTGGTCTTCTTCATGCTGCCGATGCTGTGGATCGTGCTCGCGCCGTTCGACGCCTCACCGTCGCTGACCATCAAGCTGCCGGACTTCTCCACCGGCAACTTCAGCGAGTTGTGGCACAACCCGTATGCACTGCGTTCGCTGCTCAACGCGCTGATCATCTCGCTGGGCACGATGGCTCTGGTCCTGGTCTTCGGCGCGCTCGCCTCCTACGCCCTGTCCCGGGTCCGGGTGCCGGGCCGGGACGCACTGCTGTACGCGCTGTTGTTGTTGTCCTCCATCGTGTCCGGCACCGCGGCGATGGTGCCGATCTTCCTGCTGATGACGAACGTGCACCTGATCGACAGTCAGCTCGGGGTGGTGCTGGTGATGACGGGCGGGCTGTTACCGGCGGCGATCTTCATCCTCAAGGACTTCATGGACGCCACCCCGCGCTCGTACGAAGAGTCGGCAAAGGTGTTCGGCGCCAGCCCGTTACAGATCCTGCGGCACGTGGTGATCCCGATCGCCCGGCCCGGGCTGGCCACCATCGCGGTCTGGGCGCTGGTCAACGCCTGGGGCAACTTCCTGGTCCCGTTCATCCTGCTGCGATCGGCGGACAAGTACCCGGCCGCTGTCGTCATGTACACCTTCTACACCGAGGGGGGCCAGCCGAAACTCGGTCTGATCTCGGCATTTTCACTGATGTATTCCATCCCCGTCGTCATCGCGTACCTGGTGGTCAGCCGGCGCTACGGATTCCGCTTCCACGGTGGCATCAAGAGTTGAGAGGTAGTAAGAGCTGATGGGTATCAAGACCTGATGGCCCGCATCATCCTGGACACGCTGAGCAAGCAGTACCCGAACGGGGTGCTGGCGGTCGATGCGTTGGACCTGACCATCGCCGACGGCGAGTTCTTCGCGCTGCTCGGGCCGTCCGGCTGCGGCAAGACCACCCTGCTGCGCACGGTGGCCGGGCTGGAGAACGCCACCGGCGGCCGGCTGCTGTCGGACGATCGGGACGTCACCCACCTGCCGCCAGGGAAGCGGGACATTGCGATGGTGTTCCAGGACTATGCGCTGTTCCCGCACATGGACGTCGCCGACAACATCGCCTACCCACTGCGGATCCGCGGTGAGCACCGCACGCAGCGGCGGGCCAAGGCGCTGGAAACCGGCACCGGCCTCGGCCTGGAGAACCTGATGGATCGGCGCCCCGGGCAGCTGTCCGGCGGGCAGCAGCAACGGGTCGCGCTGGCCAGGGCGATGGCCTGCCAGCCATCGGTCTTCCTGTTCGACGAGCCGCTGTCGAACCTGGACGCCCGGCTGCGGCTGGAGGCCAGGACGTTCCTGAAGAAGCTGCAGAAGGACCTGGGCGTCACCACCATCTTCGTCACCCACGACCAGGCCGAGGCGCTGGCGATGGCCGATCGGATGGCGGTGATGGAACTCGGGAAGATCCGTCAGGTCGGCACTCCGGCCGAGGTGTTCCACCGGCCAGCCAACACGTTCGTCGCCAACTTCATCGGTTCGGCGCCGATGAACCTGCTGGCCGGCGAGACCGCCGACGACGGGCTGCGGATCGGTGGCTTCACGGTTCCCTTCCCGCACGATTCACCCCGGCTGCCGCCGGGCACGCCGGTGACACTGGGCGCGCGGCCCGAGTACGTGGATGTCGTCGGTACCTCGACGCCTGGTGCGATGGCGGGCACGGTGACCATCGTCGAATATCTCGGCGCCACTGCCCTGGTCAGCGTGCAGATCGGTGACGAGCGGGTGCCCGACGGGGCAGATCCGGTGCTCGGGCTCACCGTGCAGGCGATGGTCGCCGAGGGCACCGAACCGCAGATCGGCGCCCGGATCGGAGTCACCCACCAGCCGAACCGGTCACTGCTCTACGCCGCCGACACCGGTGACCTGGTGTCCGGCACCGGCTCCGGCACCGGCTCCGGCACCGGCTCCGGGATCCCTGGCTCCACCGCGGCAACCGTGTCGACGACGCCGTGACGGTCATCCGGCGGACCTTCACTCCGCAGGATCGGGCCGCGGCCACCTGGCACTACCTGCCGTTCGATCTGCCGGCCGCCGCCGGCGCCTTCACCGTCACCCTTGACATCGACCGCGACGACGCCGTCATCGACCTGGGATGCCACGGGCCACAGGGGTTCCGCGGCTGGTCCGGCGGTGCTCGCCGGAGCTTCTGCATTACCGACGATGCGGCAACCCCCGGTTACCTGCCGGGGGTGACGGCGGGCGGTTGGCAGGTGGTGCTCGGGCTGCACCGGGTGCCGGCGCCCGGCGTGCGGGTGACGGTGGAGATCACCACCGGCGGGGAGCCGGAGCCGGCGTTGGGCCCGGCCCGGCCGACTCCGCAGCGACCACCGCGGCCCGGGCTGCCCGACGTCGACGGGATGCGCTGGCTGGCCGGTGATCTGCACTGCCACACCGTGCACTCCGACGGTGCGGACTCGATCGACCAGGTGGCGGCGCACGCGGTTGCCGCCGGGCTGGACTTCCTGGCGGTCACCGACCACAACACCGTCAGTCACCACCGACACCTGCCGACGGTCTCGGCCCGCTCCGGGATCCAGCTCATCCCGGGGCAGGAAGTGACCACCTGGCGCGGGCACGCGAACGCGTTCGGTGACATCGGCTGGATCGATTTCCGCAACGAGGCCGATCGCTGGTTCACCGACGTCGCCGACCGCGGCGGGCTGATCTCGGTGAACCATCCGTTGGGTGACGATTGTGCCTGGCGTTACCCGGGTTCCGGGCGGCCGGATCTGCTGGAGACCTGGCACTCGGGGTGGTTCGACCGGACCTGGGGGGCGCCGCTCGCCTACCGGCAGGCGTTCGCCCCGGGCGCGACCCCGGTCGGCGGCTCCGACTATCACCGGGCGGGCTCCGATGCGATGCCCGGCTTCCCGACCACCTGGGTGCTGACCGATGGGGACGACGTGCTGGGCGGCCTGCGGGCCGGCCGGACTGCGATCTCGGCCGGGCCGGGCGCCCCGCTGCTGGTCCGGATCGACGACGATTTCCTGGCACTGGGCGCCGATGGCCTGCTGCTGGCCACCCTCGACGGTTACCGGCTGGTGCTCGACGGTGACCGGGTGACGGTTCCCGCGCGCCCCGGGCTCGCCTGGCTGGAGGACGCAGCCACCGGGATCCAGGGCATCTGCGCCGGCTGAGCTTGTCCGCACTTCGGGGTCAACGCCCGCGACGATGGCGCGCCGTGGAGTAGCACGATGCCGAGACCACAGTCAGTTGCGACATCGGATTCGACGATGGACGAAGGTGATCGTCCAGGTGGTAGCACATAGCTCGGCCGCAACGATTGCGTCCGAGCAGCCAGCCGATCAGTCGTGAATTCCCAAACTGCCACTACGTTCCGTAATCATCGCTCCGCCGAACGGACGCAAAGTCCACGCAGCGAGGGTGAACGGCGACCACACCGTTGCGCGCCCGGATCCGCAGACCTACGATGCGCCTAGACCCGAGGTCCGCACTCAGGCGGACCTTCCAATGAAGCGGGGTGCATGCATGATTGGTCGCGCTCGGAGATTCGCGGTCATCGCCATTGTATCGATCGCCAGTCTACTAGGTGTGGGAGCCACTCCTGCTTCAGCCACGATCAACTGGCACAAGTACTTTGGCGGCACCTTGAATGCAAACACCTGGATCTACACCGGACTGATATCCACCAGTGCAAGCCAGATGGATCTCAGTAAGGGTACCTTCCCGACCGCGGTATTCCAGATCGACCAGTTCAACAATCGTATTTTGTACGCGTACGGTAATGGCGATGTCTACAGCGGCTTCAACTGGGGCAATTACAAGAGTGCCTGTTGGAACAGGTACAGCAGTTGGATTCAGGTAACCGATTGTTCGAGGTTCGCGAATGCCTAAACCAGCAGATCAGGGGCAAGGAGTCCAGCTATGAAGTTCAAGCGTACTCACCTCGCAGTCGGTGCCGCAGTTCTGCTTGTCGGCGTAGGTTCGGGAGTTGCCGTAGCTGTCAACGCCACGAGTTCGCCATCTATGGTCGTATCCGCCGTTGACAACTACGCAGGTAGCGCCAACTCCGAAGTGACGGCGGCGGCATCCAGGATGGGCATGTCCCTCACAAGCGGATCACGGGCCACTTTGGTTGCCAGTGTGGCTGGCGAGAAGGTCTACCTCGTTAAGGACGGCGACGATAGGCTGTGCGTCATCAGGGTGTCCAGCGAGCAAAACGCGGGATCCTGTGGCTCGCGTAGCCAACTGCTCAGCACAGGCGTCTACCTGATCACGGGACGTCCCGGCGACTTCTCGGCAATTGTTGTCACCCCAGATGGCATCAGCAGTGCGTCGGTGTCCGATGGCGCATCAAAGGCGTCGAATAACGTTGCCATATTGAAGCTCGATGGATCGGATTCAGGATTGGTCCTCACGGGAGTGGACGGCACTAGGCACAGCATCGATCTCGGCGCCCTCATGCCTCCTCCCCTGAAGTGAGCCTGCACTCGGTCCCAGTGCCCAGTCCCTGTCCGCCCAGATGGAACGTACCTACACCCTCGAAGTTGCGATCCCAAGCCAGAGCCGTCCGCAAAGAACGCGACGTCAGCGAGTTGACTGGAGACGCACGGTAGCGATCTCCCAGGGCCGCAGCGGCACCGTCATCACCTCGTCGACCACCTCGAGCCGCCGGACCTCGGCACCGTGCAGATCGACGACGGTGGCACCGACGACGGGCCGGCCGGCGAGCTGCATCCGAGCAGTCGCGCCGCGATCGGCAAGGGCGACCACCCGCGCGTCGAGGGACCCGTCGGGACCGGCGACCACCGCGGACAGCAATACGCCGTCACCGGAGAGTTGCAGTCCGGGCCGCGGCCGCGGCAGCGCACCCCCGGCGCTCGCCGCGCCGATCCTGGTCGCGGGCGGCAACCGGAATCGCTCGCCCAGCTCCGGCAGCCCGGCGTCCTGCCAGCTGCCGGCATGCGGCAGCACCGCGAGCCCGACCGTGACCGTACCGAGCGATTGACCCAGCGGGGTCGGCAGATTCGGTCCGGCAGGCTCGTCGCGGTACGGGTGGACGTTGCGGGACAGGAAGCCGACCCCGCGCACCAGCGTCACCGCGAGCTCGGGCAGGCCGGCCCGGCCATCCACCAGTTCGTACTCAGTGGGTGCGTACAGCAACACGGCGGCGCCACCGGCGTCGACGAACCCGGACGCCGGGTAGGTCGGGATGCCGAACTCGCCGACGGGTCCGGTCTCCGGCTCCCCACTGCGGCGCACCACCGCGAACTGCCCCTCCGCGTCGCTGGCGGAGGTCGGTCGAGCACAGGGCACGTGCAGCCGGACCCGGTGGTCGCGGGCGACGTTGTCGAAGTCGAGGTCCAGCCGGACGAAGCGCTCGCCGGTGCGCAGTTCCACCGTCATGTCGATCGTCGCCGCAACGGTTTCGTCGGACCGTCCGGCCAGGTCGCTGCTCACCGGCCAGCGGTAGCGGCGCCGGATCAGCACCCTGGCCCGCAGCGGGCCGTCCTCCAGCAGCTGAACCTGGACCTCGTCGGGATCCTCGACCGACGGGTTCGCCGCCGGCGGCCCGTAGTTGTAGGAATCGCCGGTGTCACCGTCCTCGACGATCCTTCCGACCCCGGTGAGCACGGTGCCGTCGGCCTCGATCGTCAGCGTGCCGTCAGCCGCGATCCTCACCTCGATACCGGGGCCGAACAGCCCGCCGACGTCCGCCCTGACCGCACCGGCCACTTCGGCGGTCACTGGAGGAACCCCGTCGGGGACCAGCCGTGCTGCGGCGAAACCCAATGCGGGAACATCGATGTCGGCCACCACCCGCCGCCTCGACTCGTCGACGATCAGCGCCCGCCAGGCTCCCGGCCGGCCGGCCGCGGCCGCGGCCACCTCCGCCTTCGCCGCCCTGGCATCCCACGGCTGCGTTCCGGGGTCTGCGGCCACCTCGAACCGCAACAGCGGCGGCGTCGACCCGTCCTCGATCACCATCCGGGCGATCTGCCGGCCGAACAGTTCGCGGTCGTGCACCCGGCGGAACAGCAGCGACAGCTCACCGGCATCGACCGTCTCGTCGGCGAGAATCCTGTCGTTGACGGCGATCTGCTGGACCGCCAGCCGGTCGCCGGCCGCCGTCTGCAGCGCCACCGGGCCGGACCCGTCGGGAGCAGGCAGGTCGAGCTCGACCTGAACAATCCGGTCGAACGGGCTCGGGTTGAACACCAGCGCGGCGTCCGACGGCACCGCGGCGGCCAGCTCGGTCAGCACGCCGTCCCGGATCGCCTGCCCGAGGTGCTCCGCCTCCGCGATCCTGGCACCGACCTGGACGGCGGTGTCGTCGACGCCGCAGCCGGTCACCGAGTCGTGGCACGACGAGTCGACCAGCCGCAGCCAGGCCATCGCCAGCAGGGTGTCGGGCCAGTGTCCGCCGTGCAGGGCGGCGAGCGGCTCCGCGTACCGCTCGACCATCCGTTCCGCCTGGGCCAGCGCCCTTTTCAGAGCCGGCCGGATCGAGATCACACCGGGCAGGATGTTCGAGCGGGCATGGCTGCGCAGCTCGCCGGCGAGCTCGGGCAGACCGCTACCGGCCGGGTCGAAGCCGGCCAGGTAGTCGCCCAGAGTGGTCACGTGCAACCCCTCGCGATCGGCGGTGTCCAGCGAAGCAACCTGGCTCATCAACGTCGGCAGCGGTCCGGAGTGGTCGGTGCCGTACATGGCCAGCACGTCGTCGTCGCCGAACCACGGCAGCAGCGCCTCGACCCGGCGCTGCAGCCGACTCTCGAGATCGTCCGGGTCGTTGAACAGATCGGACATGTTGCCGTAGCCGCCGGCCAGGTACTCGGTGCGGATGGTGCTGCCATCCGGTGCGATCCAGCGGAATGCATGGGTATCGATCGACGCCGGCACCCCGCGATACACACACGCATGGTCGAACCCGGCCAGCCGCAGGATCTGTGGCATCTGGGCGATGTGACCGAACATGTCCGGGAGGTAGCCGACCGGCATCATCGGCCCGAGCGCCAGCGCCTGCTGCCGGCCGAGCTGCAGGTTCCGGATGATGTTCTCGCCGGAGCAGAGGAACTCGTCCAACAGCACCCGCCAAGGGCCGATCGCCAGCTGCCCGGTCCGGACCAGCGCCGCAAGCCGTTCCCGTTGCTCGGGGCGGACTTCCAGATAATCCTCGACCGCCGCCATCTGCCCGTCGAAGGTGAAGTGGAAGCGGGGATCTGCCTCGGCGCGGATCAACACGTCGTCGACCACGTCGACCAGCCGCATCCGGAAGCGCTGGAACGGCTCGTACCACTCGCGGTCCCAATGGGTGTGCGCGACCAGCGAGATCCGCGAGTTCTCCATCGGGACGGTCAGCGGACGTGCGACGCGACGAACGGCGGCTTGACCACCTGCACCCGTAGGGCGCGTCCGCGGACGTCAACGACCAGTTCGGCACCGTCCTGCACCTCGGCGGCGGTGTCGATCAGGGCCAACGCGATGCCCTTGGTCAGGGTCGGTGAGAAGGTGCCGGAGGTGGTCTCCCCCACCGGGTTCCCGTCAGCCCCGAGTACCTGCTGGTGCGGCCGGAGCACGCCCTTGTCCAGCGCCAGCAGCCCGCGAAGAGTGCGGGCCGGCCCGGCCGCCTTCTCCGCCTGCAGCGCGTCCCGGCCGAAGAACGCCTCCTTCTTCCAGCCGACCGCCCAGCCGGCCCTCGCCTGCACCGGCGAGATCTCCGGCGAAAGGTCCTGACCGTGCAGCGGATAACCCATCTCCGTGCGCAGGGTGTCCCTGGCGCCCAGCCCGGCGGCCTGGCCGCCCAACGGCCCGGCCGCAGCCAATAGCGCGTCCCACAGCGGGCGGGTGACGTCCCAGGCCGGCAGCAGCTCGTAGCCGTGTTCGCCGGTGTAGCCGGTGCGACACACCCGGACCGGGCGGCCGTCGAACTCGGCGTCGACCCAGGACATGTAGTCCAGTTCGGTCGGCAGCCCGACCGCTGCCAGCACGTCGGCCGAGCGCGGACCCTGGACGGCGAGCACGCCGTACTCGCGGTGCCGGTCGGTGATCGCCAGGGCGGCGTCGCCCTCGGCGGTCGCCGCTGCCTGCAGTGCGGCCACCACCGCGGCGGTGTTGGCGGCATTCGGCACCAGGAACACCTCGCTGTCGGACACCAGATAGGCGATCAGGTCATCGATCACGCCGCCGGAGTCGTTGCAGCACAACGTGTACTGCGCCTGGCCGGCCGTGATCTTGTCGAGGTCGGCGGACAGGCAGCGGTTGACGAAGGCAGCCGCCCCCGGCCCGGTCACGGTGGCCTTACCCAGGTGCGACACATCGAAGACGCCGACCGCGTTCCGGACCGCCGAATGCTCGGCGATCACCCCGCCCCCGGAATATTGAATGGGCATCTGCCAGCCACCGAACGGCGCCATGGTGGCACCGAGGTCGAGATGGGCATCGTGCAGCGGGGAGGTCAACAGGTTCTGATCGGCCATGGGCTGACCGTAGCGCCCGGGCCGGACCCGCGTCATCCTCGGCGTCGAACATCCCATGCGGTCGTGAACTGGACACCCGCTCAGTAAAGTAACCATCGGCAACGCTGCCGACACCCATGGGAGACCCCGATGACGAACCTTTCGCTGACGACCTCGGCACCTACCTCGATCAAGGCCGAGGCGCTGATCGTCGGAGTGCACTCCAGTGACGAGGGGCCGTTCCTGCTGCAGGCGCCGACTCCGCTCTCCCCCTGGGATGACGTCGCCGCGGCTGCCGCGTTGGCCGGCCTGACCGGGGCCGTCGGCGAGGTGGCGACGCTGCCCGGCGGCGACTGGGTGGCGGCCGAACGGGTGGTCCTGGTCGGACTCGGCGAACCCGAAAAGCTGACCGGGGAACGAGTCCGCAAGGCGGCCGGCGTCGCCTCAAGGGCGGTTGCCGGCCTCGGCACCGTCGCGTCCACCCTTTCGGCGATCGACCTGACCGCGGCGGCCGAGGGTCACCTGTTGGGCGGCTACCTGTTCGAGGCGTACAAGGGCGCGACCAAGGCCCCGGTGAAGGCCATCCGGTTGATCGTCCCGAGTGCGGCGAAGCCGGCAAAGGAAGAACTGCGCCGGGCCGAGATCACCGCCGAGGCGGTCGGCCTGGCCCGCGACCTGATCAACACCGCACCGAACGACCTGTATCCCGCTTCGTTCGCCGACCGGGCCGCCGCCGCCGCCCAGACCGCCGGGCTCAAGGTGCAGGTGCTGGACGAGAAGGCGCTGGTCAAGGGTGGATACGGCGGCGTCATGGCCGTCGGGCAGGGGTCGACCCGACCGCCGCGGCTGGTGCGGATCAGCTACCGACCGAGCCGACCGAAGGCCTCGGTCGCGCTGGTCGGCAAGGGCATCACCTTCGACTCCGGTGGTCTGTCGATCAAGCCCGGTGCCGGCATGGAACACATGACCTCGGACATGTCCGGCGCCGCCTGCGTGGTCGCGACGGTGATCGCCGCCGCCGCGCTGAAGCTGCCGCTGACGGTCACCGCGACCGTGCCGTTGGCCGAGAACATGCCATCGGGCGGCGCCTACCGGCCGGCCGACGTGCTCACCCACTACGCACCTAAGGGCGAGCGACCCAAGACTTCTCACATCCTGAACACGGACGCCGAAGGTCGGCTGATCCTGGCCGATGCGATCGTCAGGGCCTGTGAGGACAAGCCGGACTACCTGCTGGAGGCGGCCACCCTGACCGGCGCCCAGGTGGTGGCGCTCGGCGAGCGGACGATGGGCGTGATGGGCACCGAGGCGCTCCGCGACCGCGTCGCCGAGTTGGCCCGCCAGTGCGGCGAGGGCGGCTGGGCGATGCCGCTGCCGGAGGAACTGCGGACCCAGTTGGACTCCTACCTTGCCGACCTGCAGAACGTCGGCACCGGCAGGGCAGGCGGCATGCTGATCGCCGGCCACTACCTGTCGGAGTTCGTCGCCGACGGGGTGCAGTGGGCGCATCTGGACGTAGCCGGCCCGGCGTTCAACACCGGCAAGACCTACGGCTACACCCCGCAGGGCGGCACCGGCGTCCCGGTCCGCACGCTGTTGGCGACGCTGGCCGACATCGCGGCGCGGTAACCGGCGCGGCGCGGGCAGCGCCGGCCGGCCCGCGCCGGCCCTCGCCGGGGCCTGGTCAGTCCCCCAACGCCTCCCGCTCGGCGCGCTCCCGCAAGATGGTCTGACGGCGGGAGTAGTCACGCATCCGCTGCGGGTAGCCGACCACCGTGGCGTCGTAGATCGGTAGCGCGTGCTTGCGGGCGAACGATCTGGCCGCGTCCGGCGAGGCCACCCGGCGGCGGGTGAACTCGCCGTCGTGCGCCACCAGCAGGATCGAGTTCTCGGTGACCGAGGTTCGCGGTTCGACGTAGACCTCGATGCCGCGGCGGGCCGTGATCCACTCCTGGAGCGCGTCGGCGGCAGCCCGGTTCTCGGCCTTCGACGGCGTCGATCCACCCTGCGAACCACGCCTGAATCGGGCGAACACACTCATCCCTGCCTCCGGGTCGTTGGGGCGTGCAGACCTCCAGTGTTCCGCAAGGCCCCGCGCCGTGCCTCGGTTGCCGTGGGGTGGAAGGATGGAGGATGCGCCGAGCGCGGGGTGAACCCCCGCCCGGCGCCGCTGTGCGGACAGCAGCCCGCGGCGATCCTCGAGTGACGTGCAAGGAGCCTTCCCCACCATGACGGATACCAACGTCGACCTGGTCGTTCTCGGCGGCGGGACCGCCGGCTATGCCGCGGCCATCAGAGCCGCCGAGCTCGGCTCGAAGGTGGTGTTGATCGACAAGGACAAGGTCGGCGGCACCTGCCTGCACCGGGGCTGCATCCCGACCAAGACCCTGCTGCACGCCGCCGAGGTGGCGGACGAGGCCAAGGAGGCGGCGGCCGTCGGTCTCAAGGTCACCTACGAGGGCGTCGACATCGAGGGCCTGCACAAGTACAAGGACGGCATCGTCGCCAAGCATTACAAGGGCCTGCAGGGCATCCTCAAATCGCACGGGATCACCACGGTCCAGGGCGAGGGCACCTTCGTCGGACCGAACACCGTGGTGGTCGGCGACGACCGCTACATCGGCACCAACGTGATCCTGGCCACCGGCTCCTACTCGAAGAGCCTGCCCGGCCTGGACATCACCGGCCGGGTGATCACCAGCGAGCAGGCCCTCGGCCTGCAGTGGATCCCGGAGAAGGCGATCGTCCTCGGCGGCGGCGTGATCGGCGTCGAGTTCGCCTCGGTCTGGGCCTCCTTCGGCGCCGAGGTCACCGTCGTCGAGGCGCTGCCATCACTGGCGCCGGCCGAGGACGCCTGGGTCGGCAAGCAGCTGGAGCGGGCGTTCCGCAAACGCAAGATCAACTTCAAGACCGGGGTCAAGTTCTCCGGCGTCACCCAGGACGATTCCGGCGTCACGGTCACCCTGGAGACCGGTGACGAGCTGAAGGCCGACCTGCTGCTGGTCGCCGTCGGCCGCGGCGCCGCCACCGACGGCACCGGGTTCGCCGAGGCCGGCGTCACCATGGACCGTGGCTTCGTGATCACCGATGAGCGCTGCCGGACCAACCTGCCGAACGTGTTCGCCATCGGCGACATCGTGCCCGGCCTGCAGTTGGCCCACCGCGGGTTCCAGCAGGGCATCTTCGTCGCCGAGGACATCGCCGGGCTCAACCCCGTCGTCATCCCGGAGAAGAACATCCCGCGGGTCACCTACTGCGATCCGCAGATCGCCTCCGTCGGGCTCACCGAGGCCAAGGCCAAGGAGGAGTTCGGTGACGACCAGGTGGAGAGCTACGTCTACAACCTGGCGGGCAACGGCAAGTCCGACATCCTGCGCACCTCCGGCGGCATCAAGGCGGTCCGGGTGAAGGACGGCCCGGTGGTCGGCGTGCACATGGTCGGCGGCCGGATCGGCGAGATCCTCGGTGAGGCTCAGCTGATCGTCGGCTGGGAGGCGCACCCGGAGGACGTCGCTCCGATGCTGCATGCCCACCCGACCCAGTACGAGGCACTCGGCGAGACCATGCTGGCGATGGCCGGCAAGCCGTTGCACGGCGCCCACTGACCGACCGACAAGCACAGAAACAGGCAGGAGAACCAGATGTCGCAGTCCGTGCAGATGCCGGCCCTCGGCGAGAGCGTCACCGAAGGGACCGTCACCCGCTGGCTCAAGGCCGAGGGTGACCAGGTGGCGGTCGACGAGCCGTTGCTGGAGGTGTCCACCGACAAGGTGGACACCGAGATCCCGTCGCCGGTGGCCGGCACCCTGGAGAAGATCCTGGTCGCCGAGGACGAGACCGCCGAGGTGGGAGCGGATCTCGCGCTGATCGGTGACGGCAGCGGCGGCGGTGACAGCGCGGCTGACGCAGCGTCGGCGGCCGAGCCGGAGTCGGCCCCAGAGTCCGAGTCGGCCCCAGAGCCGGACGCCGCCCCTGAGCCCGAGGCCGCTCCGGCCGAGCAGGCCGCGCCGGCCGAGGCGCCGTCCACCGAGGCCGCCGCTCCGGCGGAGAAGCCGGCCGACGGTTCCGGCGGTGGTGGCAGCGGCACTCCGGTGACGCTGCCGGCGATGGGCGAGTCCGTCACCGAGGGCACCGTCACCCGCTGGCTCAAGGCCGTCGGTGACGAGGTCGCGGTCGACGAACCGCTGCTGGAGGTCTCCACCGACAAGGTCGACACCGAGGTGCCGTCGCCGGTGGCCGGCACCCTGCTGGAGATCAGCGTGCAGGAGGACGAGACTGTCGAGGTCGGTGGGCAGCTCGCGGTGATCGGCAGCGCCGGCGCCGCACCGGCCGCCGAAGCCACTGCCCCGCAACAGGAATCGGCGCCACCGGCGTCGGAACCGGCAGCCGCATCAGCACCAGCGGCGGCACCCGTACCCGCACCCGCGGCGGCACCCGCGCCAGCACCGGCACCCGCAGCAGCACCGGCACCGGCACCGGCACCCGCAGCAGCGGCACCTGCACCCGCCGCACCGGTGGCGAGCCCGACCGAGTCGCTGGCCCCGAAGAACGATGCCGGGGGCGCGTACGTCACCCCGGTGATCCGCAAGCTGGCCGCGGACAACGGCGTCGACCTGTCCACCGTCAGCGGTAGCGGCGTCGGCGGCCGGATCCGTCGCGAGGACGTGGTCAAGGCGGCGGAGGCGGCCAAGGCGGCCGCAGCCACCCCGGCGGCTGCCGCCGGCGCACCCGCGCGGTCCGGATCCGGTGCCCCGGTGCCGGACGAAGCGGCAACGGCGCTGATCGGCACCACGGTGAAGACACCACGGATCCGCCAGGTGATCGCCAAGAACATGGTGGCGGCGCTGCAGACCGCGGCGCAGCTCACCTCGGTGATCGAGGTCGATGTCACCAGGGTGGCGAACCTGCGGGCGAAGGCGAAGAAGGCGTTCGAGGCCCGCGAGGGCGTCAAGCTGTCCTTCCTGCCGTTCTTCGTCAAGGCGGCGGTCGAAGCGGCGAAGGTCTACCCGATCATCAACTCGACGCTGTCGGACGACCTGAAGCAGATCACCTACCACCCGACGGTCAACCTAGGGATGGCTGTCGATACCCCGCGGGGTCTGGTCGTGCCGGTGATCAAGAATGCCGACGACCTGAACCTGCCGGGGATCGCCCGCAAGATCGCCGATCTGGCAGAACGCACCCGCAGCAACAAGATCGGGCCGGACGAGTTGTCCGGCGGCACCTTCTCGCTGACCAACACCGGTAGCGTCGGCGCCCTGTTCGACACGGCGATCTTCACCCCGCCACAGTCGGCGATCCTGATCACCGGTGCCGTGGTGAAGCGGCCGGTCGTGGTGCCGGACGCCGACGGCAACGACACCATCGCGATCCGGTCGATGGCCTACCTGGCGCTCAGCTACGACCACCGCAACGTCGACGGCGCCGACGCGGCCCGCTTCCTCGGCGCGGTGAAGAAGCGCATCGAGGGCGGCGAGTTCGAGGGCGACCTCGGCCTGTAACCGGGTGCGAGCTCGTCCTCCGGGACAGGTTCGCAACGCCATCAGTGGTTCGCAACGCCCGTGACGGTTGCGAACCACTGGAAGCGTTGCGAACCTCCGGCAATGGGCCGCGCGGCAGACCGCGCCTTGGCCCCGCGGCAGGCCGCGCCCAGCGGCGCGGCGAGCTCAGTGCTCGTACGGATCCGACGGCTGGGCGACCTGCTGGACGTTGGTCACCCGCGCCTGCGGCACGTAGTCGTTGTCGGCACCGCCGGTGCCGGAGACGCCGGTGACCACCGCCGCCACCCAGGTGTTCACCGCGAACGGCGGGTCGCCGTCGACGTGGATGCGGATCGGGTTGGCGTCGGCGGCGCAGCAGGAGATGGCCAGCCGGGCGATGGTGTAACCCCCGTGATACCCGGATCCGGCCGGCGCAATGAAGCCGACCACGGTCACCGGGGTGGTGCTCACCGAGTCGTCGGCGTCGTACAGCGTCCGCAGGACGAAGTCCTTGATGGTGATGACCGGGTCGGGGCCGGTCGGCAGCGGATCGAACGACATCGTCCGGCGGCCCGAGCTGTCCTCGGCGCTGCCGCTGCCGTCGTTCGGCGCGTATCCGTCGTACTTGGTGGCCGCGGCCGGCGCCGCCTCCATGCCGGCGATCGCCTGCGAACCGGCGTTGCGGGCCACCGCATCTGCCCCCAGCGCTGACGGCGCCACCAACACCAGGATCAGCGACGGCACCAGAATCAGCCACGGCGCCCGCGAGTGTCGGTGCGAGTGACCGTGGGCATCCACCTCCACCTCGGCTCCACCCTCGGCTGTCGTGGCCGGGCGGGTGGTGCCCTCCGACTCACGGCGGGCACCCAGCACGATCTGGACCAGCGACAGCACCCCGATCACGATCAGCACGATCCCGCCGATCAGGATCAGCGGTCCGAAACCCGGTTTGACGTACGAGGTGTAGCGCCCCGATGCGGTGATGCCGACCAGGGTGCCGCCCAACAGGGTGACGACGATCGACTGCGCCTCCTTGTTCACCGGTCCCTCCCCAGGCCCATGGTCGCTGTCATGTGCCCAGCCCCCAGAACAGCAGCCCGACTCCGCTGCCGACCACGACAGCGACGACGAACGTCAGCGGCGCGAACCTGATGGCGAACCGGCGGCCGAAGGTGCCGGCCTGCAGCGCGGCGAGTTTGACGTCGATCGCCGGCCCGACGGTGAGGAACACCAGCTTGCCGACCATCGGGATGGTGGTGAACGACGCGGCGACGAAAGCATCCGCCTCGCTGCACAGCGCCAGCATGAAGGCCAGCACCGCCATCAACGCCACCGACAACAGCACCGAGGAGCCGACGTGTTCCATCCACCTGGCCGGCACCAGCACCTTGAAGGTGGCTGCCACCGCGGCGCCCAGCACCAGGAAGCCGGCGGCCTGGGTGAAGTCGGTGCGCATGGTGGTCAGGAAGGTGGCGAAGCCGCGGGCATCCTCGTCGGCTCCGGACTTGAGCCGCGGCGCCAACCATTCCGGCCGGCCGATCCGTTCCCAGATCCAGCCGACCACCACTGCCGTCAGCAGACCCGCCACCAGCCGGGCCCAGGCCATCCGGTGATCGGTGGAGAAGGCCACCGCGGTGGCCACCAGTACCACCGGGTTGATCGCCGGCGCCGACAGCAGGAACGCCAGCGCCGCCGACGGTCGGACCCCACGGTCCATCAGGCGATTGGCGATCGGCACCGAGCCGCACTCGCAGCCGGGCAGCAGGACGCCACAGGCGCCGGCCGCCGGCACCGCCAGGGCGGCCTGTTGCGGCAGAATGCGGCGGAAGAAGCTGGCCGGAACGTACGCGGCGATCGCCCCGGAAACGACGACGCCGAGCACCAGGAACGGCACCGCCTGCACGCAGACCGCAACGAAAACCGTTGACCAGGTACGCATTCCGGGTGCGGAGAACAGGCTCTCCAGCGGCCCGCGCAACACGATCCCGGCGAGCAGCACCACCCCGAGGATCTCCAGCGAGCCCGGTCGGTACCGCCTGCGGGTGGCCGGCGGTCGTTCGGTGGTCGCCGTCACGCAGACTCCTGCCCCGCGCCGCCCGGACCTTCTGTCTTGACCCCGCCGAAGCGCCGGTCGCGGGAGGCGTAGATCTCGCAGGCGCCCCACAGGTCGCGGCGGTCGAAGTCGGGAAAGAGCTTGTCCAGGAAGACCATCTCGGCATAGGTGGATTCCCAGAGCAGAAAGTTGCTGAACCGCTGCTCGCCGGAGGACCGGATGAACAGGTCGACGTCGGGCATGTCCGGCACGTACAGGTAGTGCGCCAGCATCTTCTCGTCCACCTTCTTCGGGTCGATCAGGCCGGCAACCGCATCCCGGGCGATGGCTCTGGCCGCATCGGCGATCTCGGCGCGGCCGCCGTAGTTCACGCACATGGTCAGAGTCAGGACGTCGTTGCCGGTCGTGAGTTGCTCGGCGGCCTCCAATTCGTGCAGAACGCTTCGCCACAGCCGCGGTTTGCGGCCGGCCCACTGCACCTTGACCCCGAGTTCGTTCATCTCGACCCGGCGGTGACGGATGGTCTCCCGGCTGTAGCCCATCAGGAAACGCACCTCGCCGGCCGACCGGCGCCAGTTCTCGGTGGAGAACACATAAGCCGACAGGTGTCGGACGCCGATCTCGATGCAGCCCTTGACGACCTCCATCAGCTGGGCCTCGCCGGCCTTGTGGCCCTCGGTGCGGGAGAGCCCCCTGGCTCTGGCCCACCGTCCGTTGCCGTCCATCACGATCGCGACATGGTTCGGCACCAACTCGGCGGGAATGACGGGCGGACGGGCTCCGCTGGGATGCGGCTCCGGTTGCCGGGTCATCCGGTGACCTCGGCGGCCGCCACGGCAGCGCTGATCGGCTGTTCCGCGTCGCTGTCCAGGTCCACCCCGATGGCTTCGTCCGGTCGGCTCCGATCCACCAGCGGCAGCGACCGAAGGCCGCGTTCCAGGTGGTACTGCAGCAGCGCGGCGACCAGTCCCGATGCCTCCCGCCGGTGGGCCGTGGCGGCGGCGTTCGCGGTCGACCAGTCTCCGTCGGCCAATGCGGCCATCAGTTCCATGGTGGACGGCGCGGGCCGGGCGGCTCCGACGGATCGGCAGTTCTGGCAGAGCAGGCCGCCGGCCGCGATGTGGAACGCGGCATGCGGCCCCGGCGAGCTGCACCGGGCGCACTCGATCAGGGCCGGTGCCCAGCCGGCCAGCGCCATCGCCCGCAGCAGGAACGAGTCCAGCACCAGTGACGGATCGCGACCGACCTCGGTCAACGCCCGCAGCGCCGAGACCAGCAGCAGGTACAGCCGCAGGCTCGGTTCCCGTTCCTCGGCGGTGAGCCGCTCCGCGGTCTCGACGATCGCGGTGGCCGCGGTGTACCGCCCGTAATCGGCCGCCAGTACGCCGCCGAAGGCGTCCAACGATTCCGCCTGGGTGACGATGTCCAGGTTGCGTCCGGCGTAGAGCTGCAGCTCGACGTGGTTGAACGGCTCGAGCCGACCACCGAACCGGCTCTTGGTGCGGCGCACGCCCTTCGCGACCGCCCGCACCCGGCCGGTATGCCTGGTGAGCAGGGTGACGATCCGGTCGGCCTCGCCGAGCTTCGTCACCCGTAGGACGACGCCCGAATCGCGGTAGGTGCTCACCCGCTCCATGGTGCCACCGGGCGCCGTCATCCCGGCGCAGGTTGCGGTGCATGGCACCGGCGGGGCGTCCGCTGCGTCGGAACCGCGATCGCGGGCTCGCATGATCGACTGTTCCCGCACGTCCGATCAGGAGGATGACGATGACAGCTCCGTGGGATCCGAACCAGCCCGGACGCCCGGCGCAACAGCAGTACCCCGGGCAGGGCCACCCGGCGGCCCAGCCACCGGCCGCCGAGTTCGCGGCCCACCGCGGTAACGGCCGGCTGCTCGCCGGCATTGCCATCGGGTTGGTCGCTGCGGTGCTGGTCGGGGCGGTGCTGGTGTTCACCAAGGTGATCGGCTTCCGCGCCGACGACGCGCCGGACGGCCCCGACACCACCCCGATCTCCCTGCCTGCGCAGCTCGGCGGTTTCAGCGATCAACTCGACGCGGCGAAGGAGCGGGCGAAGGACTCGAGCGATCCGGAGAAGGCGGTCGCGGGGATAGCAACCCGGCTGAGCCACTCCTACCCACTCACCACGAAGCGCTATCAGCAGGCGTTCGGCGGCGCGGCGGTGGCCGTTCGCAGCTACGCCGACCGCGACGTGATGTTCCTGCCGACCGTGATCGCCGTCCGGGCGCCGTCGCCGGGTCTGGCCTTCGGCGTGGTCTCGGATCCTGCCGACCTGGGAGTCGCCGCCGCCCCCGGGGTGCAGATCATCGTGCAGGACGACCAGGTCGATTGCGTGCAGTACGCGGTCCAAACGGTCAAGCAGGGCGAGCAGGTCGATCCGGAGGACCTGACGACCACCATGTGCCATCGGGCGAACGATGCCCTCACCGTGTACGTCCAGGGCGTCGGGAGTGGTGCCACCGGGCGTTCGCAGATGGTCGAGCTGACCAACGCTGCCTTCCGGTCGGTGACCGGAGAAACCGGTTGAGTCACACCCGGACCCGCTCGACGATTCCGGTTCGAACGGCGGCGGCTGACCGCGTCATCCCGGCCCGGGGTCGGTGACCTGCACAGACGTCGCTGACGACGATGCCACAGCACGTCGGCACCCCGCGGTGGACTAGCCTGATCACTGACGCTGGGCGCGGCCGGTCGTCGGGGCAACTGCCGCGAGCACAACTGTGCAGCCCACAGCCCTGCTGACGCTACGAGGCGGTGCCATGGTTTCGACTCCTGAGGTGCGAGCTGCCCAGCCGGACGACGCGCTGGCGTTCGCCACCTGCCACCTGGCGTGCTGGCGTGAGGCCTATGGCGAACTGTGGGGGCAGGAACGGTTCGCCGAGATGGATGTCGAGAAGATGGCCCGGCGCCGTCGTCAGGAGATCGAGGACGGCACCGCGACGCACGTGCTGGCAGAGGCCGACGGCGAGGTGGTCGCGGTCGCGATCTCCGGGCCGTCCAGGGACGAGGACGATCCCGCGCCGCAGGAGTTGTACGCCAGTTACGTCCGCAAGGCCTACCAGGGCAGCGGGGTCGCGGATGCCCTGCTCGCCGCGACCATCGGCGACCGGCCGGCCGCGCTCTGGGTGTACCGCGACAATCCCCGGGCCACGGCGTTCTATGTGAACCACGGCTTCATCCCGGACGGCTCGGAGCGCACCGATTCCGAGGGCATCCTGGAGATCCGGATGGTCCGCAACGGCGGTCGCCCGGACTGACCCGGCCGCCCGTCGGCCGGGTGTCCTGGTTCTCGGGCTGCCTACCTCACCCGGCGAGGTAGGCGACGAACCGGCGCACCTGGCCGGGTGAGGTGAGCCGGACACACGGCAGTCCGCCGGCCCGACCGGCGGCCTCTGCCTCGACGGCCTTCCGGTGGTAGGCGGCCCGCTCGGTCCAGGCCCACAGGATGACGTTCTGGTGCGGGTCGTTCCATCGAATCAGGTTGCTGAGGGGTTCGGTGTTGCCGTTCCACAGTTCCTCACGGCCGACGGTGCGACGCAGGGTCCGGATGATGACCCGCGACATGGTCCGCCGGCTCGGCAGGTCCAGTGCGATCCGCAGGTCCGCCCGCTGCGCAACCAGCGTTCCCAGCAGGCTCCCGTAGTTGCCGTCCACCACCCAGCCGGGTCCGGCGGTCGCCCGGCGCACCGCGGCCCGGAACTGTTCCGGTTCGGCCGGCGTCCAGTTCGGGCCGTGGTGCAGCCCGTCCAGCTCGACGTGCGGCACCCGCAGCCGGCCGGCGAGGGTGCGCGCCAACGTCGTCTTGCCGACACCGGACGAACCGGTGATCCAGATCCGGGACACGGCGCAGGAGCTTACGCAGCTCGTCGGTTCGCGGGGACGGCGGCTACGCTCGCAGCCAGCGAATCGACGGAAGGGACGCTGATGGGGCCGTTGACCTGGGCGCCGCGTGCGGTGCTGATCGGCGCACTGGCGATGTGCCTGTCGACCACCGGCTGCGCGACCCATATCGCCGGAACGGCCGAGCGCGACGCCGCTTCGTCAGCGACCGCACCGCCGTCCACCGCACCGTCATCGGCTGCGGCGCCGACGAACTCGACTCTGGACCCACGGCCGACCGATCCGGCCGGCACCGGACAGCCGACACCGCCGACGGGCGTCCAACAGAGCTGTTTGGAGCTGGCTGCCATCGCCCAGCAGTTCAACACCCACATCCTGCAGAAGTGGCAGAGCGGGGAGGTCACTGCGAAGGACGTGGCCGCGGTCTTCTCCGCGGCGAACGCCGCCAAGATCCCCGCCGACTATCGGGACGACTGGGCGGACCTCAAGACGATCTCCGCGCAACTGGTCGGAAAACGACCGACGGACGTCGCCTCGCTGTTGCCCCGGTTCGAGGCGGCCATCGAGAAATTGACGAACACCTTGACCGACGAGTGCGGCCAAGGCTGAACCCTGCTGGGCCGGTGTCGCAGGGCAACAGCCGCAGGGGCGCACCGGTCCCCGGGCGGGAACCGATGCAGGACCCGGTGGATCAGGCCGACTTCTCCCGCGGAGTGCGCTTCTGCGGCCGCGGCACGATGGTCGGCAGTACGTTCTCCCGCACCGTCTTCTCCGTCACCACAACGCTTTCCACGTCGTCACGGCCCGGCACCTCGTACATCGCCTGCAGCAGCACTTCTTCCATGATGGCCCGCAGACCGCGGGCGCCGGTGCCGCGCAGGATCGCCTCGTCGGCGATCGCCTCGAGCGCCTCCGGCTCGAAGTCCAGCTTCACGCCGTCCATCTCGAACATCCGGTGGTATTGCTTGGTGAGCGCGTCCCGCGGGTCGGTCAGGATGGAGATCAGCGATTCCTTGTCCAGGTGGGTCACCGAGGCGACCACCGGCAGCCGACCGATGAACTCCGGAATCAGGCCGAACTTGATCAGGTCCTCGGGCATGACGTCGGAGAAGATGTCGCTGGCGTCGATGTCGTACTTACTGCGCACCTCACCGGTGAAGCCGAGGCCGCGCTTGCCGACCCGCTCGCCGATGATCTTCTCCAGGCCGGCGAACGCCCCGGCAACGATGAACAGCACGTTCGTGGTGTCGATCTGGATGAACTCCTGGTGCGGGTGCTTCCGGCCGCCCTGCGGCGGCACCGACGCCTGGGTGCCCTCCAGGATTTTCAGCAGGGCCTGCTGCACGCCCTCGCCGGAGACGTCCCGGGTGATCGACGGGTTCTCCGACTTGCGGGCGATCTTGTCGACCTCGTCGATGTAGACGATGCCGGTCTCGGCCCGCTTGACGTCGTAATCGGCGGCCTGGATGAGCTTGAGCAGGATGTTCTCGACGTCTTCGCCGACGTAACCGGCCTCGGTCAGTGCGGTGGCATCGGCAATGGCGAACGGTACGTTCAGCATCTTGGCCAGCGTCTGCGCGAGATAGGTCTTGCCGCAACCGGTCGGCCCGAGCATCAGAATGTTCGACTTGGCCAGTTCGACCGGTTCGGGCCCGCGGTCCGGACCCGCCTGGATGCGCTTGTAATGGTTGTAGACGGCGACCGAGAGCGCCTTCTTGGCGGTGTCCTGACCGATCACGTACTGGTCGAGGTACTCCCGGATCGCTACTGGTTTGGGCAGTTCGTCCAGTTTTACGTCGTTGGTCTCGGCGAGCTCTTCTTCGATGATCTCGTTGCACAGGTCGATGCACTCGTCGCAGATGTAGACGCCCGGTCCCGCAATGAGTTTCCGTACCTGCTTCTGGCTCTTTCCGCAGAAGGAGCACTTGAGCAGGTCTCCCCCGTCACCAATGCGTGCCATGAGCCCTCTCGATCATCTGGTCGCTGGTCGTCAGTTCGCTGCCGGAACTCCCGCCGGTCAACGGTGGCCACCGATGTGCCCGCCGCTCCCCGACAATCCGACGGTAGCTGATGTCACCGCGCCCTGAACGGATTCGCCGATCACGACACGGACACGACCTACGCCCCCGACGCGCGGTCTCACTGGTCAATAGTGCCCGCGTCGGCCGTTCCTGCACCGTGCGGACAGGACTCCAGCCTATCGGTCGCCGGGCGCGACCGCAGTACCAATTCGGCCGCCGCTGCCCAGGGCAGCGACGGCCCGGCCATCGGTGATCAGGCCTCGATCTTGCGGTAGGGCAGCACGTCGTCGATCAGGCCGTACACCTTCGCCTCGTCGGCGGTCAGGATCTTGTCCCGGTCGATGTCGGCCCGCACCTCTTCGACCGACTTCTTGGAGTGCCGGGCCAACAGATCCTCCAGGATCGCCCGCATCCGCTGGATCTCCTTGGCCTGGATCTCCAGGTCGGACACCTGGCCGTAGACACCCTCGGTGGCCGGCTGGTGAATGAGGATCCGCGAGTTCGGCAGCGCCATCCGCTTTCCTGGGGTGCCGGCGGCCAGCAGCACCGCGGCGGCCGAGGCGGCCTGGCCGAGGCAGACCGTGCGGACGTGCGGGCGGACGAACTGCATGGTGTCGTAGATCGCCGTCATCGAGGTGAACGAGCCACCAGGCGAGTTGATGTACATGATGATCTCGCGGTCCGGATCATTGGACTCGAGCGTCAACAGCTGGGCCATCACGTCGTTCGCCGAGGCGTCGTCGATCTGCACGCCGAGGAAGATGATCCGCTCTTCGAACAGCTTGTTGTACGGGTTCGACTCCTTGACGCCGTAGCTGGTGCGCTCGACGAAGGACGGCAGGATGTAGCGCGACTGCGGCAGCTGCAACGCCCCGCCGGCCGGCCCCTGACCTGCGCCGTACGCCGCACCGTTCGGATATCCGTTGTGGGTCATGGTGTTTCGTTCCTTGTCTGGTCGCTCGACGGCGGGTCAGTCGGATGCCGGATTGGCCGGATTGTCGGCAGCCCTGGCCACCACGCGGTCGATGAACCCGTATTCCAGCGCCTCCTGCGCGGTGAACCACCGGTCACGATCGGAGTCGGTGACGATCCGCTCCACCGATTGTCCGGTGTGCTGGGCGATCAGCTCGGCCATCTCCTTCTTGGAGTTGTTGAGCATGTCGGCCTGGATCGCGATGTCGGCAGCCGTGCCGCCGACACCGGCGCTGGGCTGGTGCATCAGGATCCGGGCGTGCGGCAGCGCCGCCCGCTTGCCGGGGGTGCCGGCGGTGAGCAGGAACTGCCCCATCGAGGCGGCCAGCCCCATCGCGGTGGTGGCCACGTCCGGCTCGATCAGCTGCATGGTGTCGTAGATCGCCATGCCCGCGGTGACACTGCCGCCGGGAGAGTTGATGTAGAAGGTGATGTCCTTCTCCGGATCCTCCGCGGCCAGCAGCAGCAGCTGGCTGACGATCTCGTTCGCGTTCGAGTCCTTGACCTCGGAGCCGAGCAGGATGATGCGCTCGCGCAGCAGGCGTTCGGACACCGAGTCCGAGAGGTTGAGGCCCGGGGTACCGCGCATGACGGCCGGCAGGACTCCGGAGGTGTCGGTGGCGGCGATGGCGTTCACGGCTGCCATCGGGTGACGGTCGGTCACTGCTGCTCCTTCGATCGGTGACGCGGTGTTCGGCGAACTCTCGTCCGCCCTGCTCTCGACACTAACGACGGGAACCCGTCGACGATGCCCGGTTGCCCGATTGTTCGCTCACGGCGTGAGCTGGGGCTCAGCACCGTGGGCGAACGGGTCAGTCCTTGTCGGTGTCGTCAGCCGTATCGGTGTCGGTGTCCTCGGCGTCGGTGTCGGCCTCGTCGGCCTCGGTGGCGGCGTCGGTGTCGGCGTCGGTGTCGGCGTCGGTGTCGGCGTCGTCGGCCGACTCGATGCTGCCGTCGATGGTCACCGGACCCCCGGCCTCTTCTTCGTCAACCGTCTCGACACCGAACAACTCGTCGATGTCCAACACGTTCCCGGACGCGTCCGTCACCGTGGCTTTGGCGACCGCGCCGGCCAGCGCCTTGCCGCGCCGGACATCGGCGAAGATGCTGCCGAGCTGATCGGCCTCCTGCAGCCGCTGGAAATACTCATCGGGCGCCAGCCCGAACCGCTGCGCGTTGTAGATCACCCGCTGGGTGAACTCCTCCTGGGTCACCCCGACGTCCTCGGCCTCGGCCATCGCGTCCAGCAGCAACTGGGTGCGAACCGCTTCCTCGGCCGACTCGCGCAGCTCGGCGTCGAACTCCTCGCGGGTCTTGCCCTCGCCCTCGATGTAGGTGTTGAGAGCGTCCTCGTCGTGGTTGAACGAGTGCACCGCGTCGTGCGCGCGGACCTCGATCTCGGAGTTGAGAACGCCTTCCGGGACGGGGATCTCGGTCATCGCGAGCAAGGCCTCGAGCACCTTGTCGCGGGCTGCGGCGCCCTGCGACATGCTCTTCACCCGACGGATCCGATCGGCCAGGTCGGCCCGCAGCTCCTCCGCGGTGTCGAATTCGCTGGCCAGCTGGGCGAACTCGTCGTCGACCTCCGGCAGCACCTTCTCCGAGACCTTCTTGACGGTCACCAGCACGTCGGCGTCCTGGCCCGCGTAGTCCCCGGCCACCAGCTTGGTGCTGAACGTCTTGCTCTCACCGGCCGACATCCCGGTGACGGCCTCGTCGACACCGTCGACCAGATCGTCGGAGCCGACGGTGTAGCTCAGGTCGTCGGCGGTCGCCTCGGCGATGTCGTTGCCGTCGACCGACGCACGCAGGTCGATCGAGATCAGATCGCCGTCGGCGGCCGGCCGCTCGACGACGGTCGTGGTGGAGAACCGCTGACGCAACGAGTCGACCTGTTCGGCGATGTCGTCGTCGGTCACCTCGATGTCGTCGACGGTGACGGACACCTCACCGACCGCGGGCAGGGTGATCTCCGGGCGGATGTCCACCTCGGCGGTGAACTCCAGCGTCTCGTGGTCCTCCAGCTTGGTGACTTCGATCTCGGGCTGGCCGAGCGGGTTCAGCTCGTTCTGCTGGACGGCCTCGCCGTACTTGCCCGGGATGGCCTCATTGACCACCTCGGACAGGATCGCGCCGCGGCCCAGCCTGGCCTCCAGGATCTTCGGCGGGACCTTCCCCTTGCGGAAGCCGGGAATGTTGACCTGTCCGGCCATCGCCTTGTAGGCGGCGGCGAACTGCGGTTCGAGCTCGTCGAACGGAACCTCGACGGTGAGCTTCACCCGGGTCGGGTTCAGGGTCTCGACAGTGCTCTTCACGCTGATATCTCCTCAGGGGTACGTCTGGTGGTGGTGAACGCAGGCATGCGGACAGGCTCGTGACGAAACCCCGTCTGGAGGTCCGGTGACGAGCCGTTTCGTCGATTCTAGGGGAACTCCGGCAGTGCTCGGGCGCGGGAGCCGTCGGCGGCCCACCGCCCTACGGTGGAGACGTGCCCAATCGCTTGCGCCACAGCCTCAGCCCCTACCTGCTGCAGCATGCCGACAATCCGGTCGATTGGTGGCAGTGGGGGCCGGACGCGCTGGCCGAGGCCAGGCGCAGGGACGTGCCGCTACTGATCTCCGTCGGCTACGCCGCCTGCCACTGGTGCCATGTGATGGCGCACGAGTCGTTCGAGGACTCCGAGGTGGCGGCGGCGATCAACGCGCACACCGTCCCGATCAAGGTGGATCGGGAGGAACGACCCGACATCGACTCGGTGTACATGCAGGCGACGGTCGCAATGACCGGCCAGGGTGGCTGGCCGATGACCGTGTTCGCGGCCCCCGACGGCACACCGTTCCACGCCGGCACCTACTACCCACGCGAGCAACTGCTGCGGCTGCTGGCCGCCGTCGACGAGGCCTGGACCCACCGACGCGCGGAGGTGCTCGCCCAGGGCAACGCCATCGTCGACGCCTGCTCGACTGGCGGGCCGGCGCTCACCGACGTGACCAGGGTCTGCCCGGTCGGCGGGCCTTGCCCACCGGTGGCGCCGGTGGACAGCAGGAAGCTGGATGCTGCGGCCGCCGCCCTGCTGCGCGACATCGACCCGGTGAACGGCGGATTCCGCGGCGCCCCGAAGTTCCCGACCCAGCCGGCGCTGCAGTTCCTGCTTGCCCAGCATCACCGCACCGGTGACGGAGCAACGCTGACCGCAGTCGCCAGGACCGGGGAACGGATGGCTCGCGGCGGCATCCACGACCAGCTGGCCGGTGGATTCGCCCGGTACAGCGTCGATGCGACCTGGACGGTTCCGCACTTCGAGAAAATGCTCTACGACAACGCCCTGCTGCTGTCCACCTACCTGGACCTGTTCGAGGCGACCGGCCGGGAGTACTTCGGCGGGGTGGCGGACGGCATCGCCCGTTTCCTCATCGAGGATCTGGGCACCCCGGAGGGCGGCTTCGCGGCCGCACTGGATGCCGATACCGGCGGCGTCGAGGGCGCGACCTACGTCTGGACGCCCCAGCAGCTGTCCGAGGTGCTCGGCGAGTCGGACGGCAACTGGGCGGCCGAGGTGTTCGGGGTGAGCCCCGCCGGTACCTTCGAGGCCGGCAGTAGCGTGCTCCGGCTGCCTGAAGATCCGCTCGACGCCGGCCTGTTCAGCAGCGTCAAGAAGCGACTGCTCGCGGCGAGAAGAGAACGGCCGCAACCGCTTCAGGACGACAAGGTGGTGGCCTGCTGGAACGGGCTGACGATCGTTGCACTCACCCGTTACGCCACCGTTCGCGGATCGGACCTGGCCGACGCGGCGGCCGAGCGCGCCGCCGAGTTGCTGCGCGACGTGCACCTGGCCGACGGTCGGGTGGCCAGGGTCTCTCGCCACGGACGCGTGGGTACGGCGGCCGGCATCCTGGAGGACCAGGCGGCAGTGGCCGGTGCCTTCCTGGCCCGAAGCCGATCGGCCGGCGGGGCCGGCGAACACTGGGCGGCGGCCGCCCGATCAGTAGTGGATGCGATGCTCGCCCACTTCGTCGACGAGGCCGGCCGGTTCCAGGACACCGCGGACGACGCCGAGATCCTCGCCTACGCCAGGACCGACGTCACGGACGGGCCCACACCCTCAGGCACCGCGCTGGCCGCTGATGTGCTGCTGGCCTTCGCCGCCGCCACCGGGGACGCCGGCTTCGACGACCAGCTCTGGCGAACGCTGGCCGGCGCGTCGGAAATCATCTCGGAACACCCGCGGTTCGCGGCCGGCCTGGCCGCGGTGGCCGAGCGGGCCGCCCGCTGACCCGGTCATGGAGCGGATGACGGGAATCGAACCCGCGTCATCAGTTTGGAAGACTGAGGCTCTACCATTGAGCTACATCCGCGCTGTGCACCATTGACGGCGCTGGATCATCTTAGCCGGTCGCCCCGGGTGCCTCGTGCACGCTAAGGTTCAGCGGTCGCGGGGTGTGGCGCAGCTTGGTAGCGCGTCCGCTTTGGGAGCGGAAGGCCGTGGGTTCAAATCCCGCCACCCCGACGTAGGAGTGGTGACGGGATTTGAACAAATCCTGGGCCCCTGGCCGAGCGGAGCGAGGCTAGGGACCACCCCGACCAACCGAGTCAGTGATGGGTGGAAAGTGCCCGGGCCGAATCGGTCGTCCGGTGGCCGGCCGTCGTCCCCCGCACCACCAGCCGGGTCGGCACGACCTTCGATTCGATCGGCTCACCGGCCATGGCAGCCAACAGCATCTCCGCCGCCAGCCTCCCCTGTTCGCGAACCGGTTGCTCGACCGTGGTCAGGCCGAACAACCGGGCCATGTCGTGCCCGTCGACCCCGACGACGGACAGCTCGTCGGGAATGTTCACGCCGGCCGCCCGGATCCGGTGGACCAGACCCATCGCCACCTCGTCGCTGGCGCAGACGATCGCGGTGGGCCGCGAGGCGGCCGCCAACCACATTTCGGCGACGCGCTCCCCCGCGCTCACGGTGAAGTCGCCGGGGTAGACGTCCTGGGCGAACTGTTCCAGCCCGGCGGCGGCCAGGGCCTGACTCAATCCGGCTCGCCGGTCCTCGGCAACCGGCATGTGCGGTACGTCGTCCGGCTCACCGCCAGCGAATCCGATCCTGGTGTGCCCCAATGAGATCAGATGTTCGGCCGCAGTCCGTCCGACCGCCACGTCGTCGATCGCGACCGCGGCGCTGTTGGCCGGCCCCGGGCCGATCAGCACCGTCTGCAGGTGCGTCGAGGCGAGCCGGGAGATGGCGGCCGAGACCCAGGGCAGGTTCAGGATCAGCAGGCCGTCGACGCGCTTGGCCAGCATCCGTAGCTTCGGTTTCGGCAGGTCGTGGTCCGGGTCGGCGGCGAACAGCAGTACGTCGTAGCCGCTGCGGGCGAACACCTGGTTGGCGCCCTCGATCGCCGCTGTGAAGAACCAGCGCGTCACCCAGGGCGCCAGGATGCCGACCGTCCTGGTCCGGCCGGTGGGCAGCGCCGCCGCGGTCGGCGACGCCACGTAGCCAAGGCTCTCGGCCGCATGCACGACGGCGTTCCGGGTCGCGACCGAGACCCCGGGCAACCCCCGCAACGCGCGGGAGACCGTGGTCGCCGAGACCCCGGCTGCCCTGGCCACCTCCAGAATGCCCGTCACCGCATGACCTTCCGAACGCTCGTGGCCACCGGAACCGTCCGATCCCGGTTCCGGGCTCAGCCCTTGACCGAACCGGCCAGGAGCCCTCGGACGAAGAACCGCTGGAGCGACAGGAACACGATCAGCGGGACCACCGTGGCCAGGATTGCCGCAGCCGGCAGGATGTTGCCCGCCTGCGAGAACTGGGTCGTCAGCCCCTGGATGCCCTTGGTGATCGGCGAGGTGTTGTCGCCGGAGAAGGTCAACGCGACCAGCAGGTCGTTCCACACCCAGAGGAACTGGAAGATGCCGAACGCCACGATCGCCGGGACCAGCAGCGGCATCAGCACCCGCACAAAGATGGTCACGTGGCCGGCGCCGTCCACCCTGGCCGCCTCGATCAGCGAACCGGGGATCTCCTTCATGAAGTTGTGCAGCAGGAAGATCGCCAATGGCAGACCGAAAATGGTGTGCGACAACCAGATCGACCAGAACGACTGATTCAGGCCGAACTTGCTGTACAGCGTGAGCAGCGGGATCAGCGCCACCTGGATGGGCACGACCTGCATGGCGAACACGGCGACGAACAGCACGTTCTTGCCCTTGAACGGGATCCACGCGAAAGCGTAGGCCGCCAGCAACGCCAGGGTGATCGGGATGATCACGGCCGGCAGGGTGATGATCACCGAGTTCAGAATGAACTCGTACAGCGGGGTGGATCCGTTCCCGTTCCAGGCATTCGAGTAGTTGCTGAGGGTGAAACTACCGTCAACGCCCCAGAAATGCCACCAACCGCTGGTCGTCGGTGCCGGGTCGGCGCGGGTGGAGTTGATCAGTAGGCCGAAGGTGGGGATCGTCCACAGCACGGCGATCACCACCGCGATCAGCGATGCCCACGGCGACGAGAGCTTGGTCTTGGCCTCCTGGGCCCGCAGTTGCGCCTTGAGCTTGCGCGGGCTCTGCTGCGGCTCGACCAGCAGCGGCGGGGTGGTTGTCGTCATCGGATCTCATCTGCCTTCCGCATCTGCCGAACATTGAAGACGATCACCGGGATCACCACGATGAAGATCAGCACCGCGAACGCGCCTGCCCTGCCCGGTTGCTGGACGGCCAGTTGGTTGTAGAACGCGTTGGCCAGGATGTTGTTCGACGGCAGGTTGCCGCCCATCACGTTGACGATGTCGAACGTCTTGAGTGAGGCGATGGCGACCGTCGTCAGTACCACCACAAGAGTCGGCCGGATGGTCGGCAGGGTCACCGAGAAGAACAGCCGCGGACCGGTGGCACCGTCGATCTTGGCAGCCTCGACGATGTCGTCCGGAACCGCCTTGATCGCCGCCGACAGGATCGTCATGGCGAATCCGGCCTGGATCCAGATCATCACCACGATCAGCGCGAAGGTGCCGGTGGGGTATTTCGTGATCCAGTTCTGCGGAGACATTCCGACCACGTCCACCAGGGCGTTCAGCAGGCCGACCTGCTCCTTCCCCGTCGGAGCCGGCGCCAAGTAGACGAACTTCCAGATCACCGACGCGGCGACCATCGAGATCGCGGTCGGCAGGAAGATCAGGGCCTTCGCCAACGCCTCACCGCGGGTCCGATCGACCAGGGTCGCGTACACGAGACCGAACGCGGTGGCCAGGATCGGCACCAGAAAGATCCACAGCACCGTGTTGATGAGCATGTGCTCATTCGCCTTGGTGAACACCCTGGCGTAGTTGTCGAATCCCACCCAACCGGCGGAGTCGCCGGCCGCATTGGCGCCTTGGAACGAGGCGATGATGGTCCGGATTCCCGACCACAGCAGGCCGACCGACAGGGCGACGACCACCGGGCCGAGGAAGCCGGCCAGCAGCACGCCCTTGGGGATCCGTGGCCGGTCGATGATCCACAGGATCAGCCCCATCACGACCACGAACAGCAGGATCGCCAGGAACATGACGAGGATCTTCTGGCCGGCACTCGACGGTGCGAAGACCGCATTGACCAGCCAGCCGTGCGACTTCTGGTTGTCATAGAACAACCCGGAGCCGCCCTTGGACTGCAGCGTCATCACGATCAGCGCGATGATCACCACGCCGATCAGGAACCAGACCAGGTAACTGATCCAACCCCGGCCCTGGTCTTCATTCGACCGTCGGGACTCGACCGGCGCAGGTCCCGGGCGGATGTCGGTGTGGGTCACGTCAAATCCCTTCGGCCACGATCACGGTTCGACCACAGAGCTTTCGACAGAACTTCAACGGAGAGCTTTCCACCATCCACGGCGTTCCACCATCGTCGACGGCAGTCACCGGGCGACGGGCCGGAACACCCGGGATTCTGGATGCTCCGGCACCGCCGTCTGGCGATTAGTTCGGCCAGGCCGCATCGATCTGGGCCAGGGTCGTCTCATCGTCCTGGTCGCTGGCGATCCATGCGGTCAGCTGCTGCCATTCCGCTCCGGCGCCGACGGCGGCCGGCATCAGATCGGACGCGTCGAACCGCGACACCGACTTCGGATCCTGCAGGATCGTCACGCACAGCTTGTTGATGGCGCCGTCCACGTTGTCGATCTGCAGACCCTTGTTCGCCGAGATCCGCGACGGGATGGCCTTCGACTGATTGTTCGCCCAGTGAGCGGTGGACAGGTAGAACTGCGCTGCCTGCACCTCGGGACGATCGGAGAAGGCCGCGGTGAACTCGCCGCCGACCTCGACCGGCTTGCCGAACTGAGTGCCCATCTCCGGCTCGTAGAAGGCGAAGATGTCGCCGTTCTCCGAGATGTCGGTGCCCTTGTCCCAGTTGGAGGCGTAGAAGTTCGCCATCTGCATCATGTAGCACTGGCCGGCCTGGATGGGCTTGCCCGCAGTGGCGAAGTCGGTGGTGGCGATGGAGCTGACGTCACCGATGCCGGCGTTCACGTACTTGTCGTTCTTCAGGATGCTGCCGACGGTCTTGAGTGCATCGGCGATCTGCGGATCGGAGAACTTGACCTTGCCCTCGATCCACTGGTCGTAGACGTCCGGACCTGCCTGCCGCAGCACGACCTCCTCCAGCCAGTCGGTGGCCGGCCAGCCGGTGGCGTTCCCGGACTCGATGCCGGCGCACCACGGCTTGATGCCATCAGCATCGGCCGCGATCTTGTCCGACAGCGCGATCAGGTCGTCCCAGGTGGTGGGAACGGTGTAGCCCTTGGCCTTGAACATCTTCGGCGAGTACCAGACCAGCGACTTGACGTTCGCGCCGAGCGGGGCGGCGTAGAACTTGCCGTCGATCGTGCCGTACTTCTTCCAGCCCTCGTCCCAGTACTTGGTGACGTTGTCCTGCACCTGCTGCGGCGCGGCAACGACCTTGCCGGTCGCGACCAGGGTGGCCAGCAGACCCGGCTGCGGCACGAACGCGAGATCGGACGGGTTGCCCGACTTCGCCTTCACCACGACCTGCTGCTCGAAGTTCTTGTCGCCGGTCACGTTGAGGGTGGCACCGGTGCAGTCCTTGAAGTCCGTCCAGGACTTCTTCAGACCCTCCAACTCGGCGCCGACGATCGAGGTGTAGATGCTGACCGTCTTGCCGGTGATGTTCGGCCAGTCCTTCTTGATGGTGTCGCACCAGGTGTCGTCGTCACCCTCGACCGCTGCTCCGGCGCCACTGGTCGTCTCCGAGCCGGTCGCACCGGAGGTCTCCGAGCCGGGCGCTTCGGCACTGGATTCTGCAGGGCTGGATTCCGCGCTGGATTCAGCAGCGGACGTTTCGCCGCCGGTGGCAGCCGCGCTCGTCGTGGCAGCGGTCGTGCCACCACCGCCGGCGTCGTTACTGCTTCCACAGGCACTCAGCACGAGCGCGGCGGCCGCCGTTGCGGCGACCAGTCCTAATGCACGTCGATGTCGCATCATGGGTGGTGGGCCTCCTGAGCCATTCCGGGTCTGTGAACCACTTCACAGCGGACGATGTCCAACGAAAACGTTTTCGGTCCCGATTTGCAAGCCCTCGAGGCCCGTTGGATGTAACGATTCAGTAACCCGGCAGCCGTTCGGCCCCAGTAACCGATTTCTCGATCACCGAGGGTGAGTTGTTCGAGCCTTCGAAGCACCCTGAAGTGCACCGCCGGACCTGCGCCGGGACCCGGCCGGTGCCACCCCGGCCGCCGGATAGGCTCGGCGACATGTCCGTCCGAAAAGTTGCTCTGCTCACCGCGGGTGGTTTCGCCCCGTGTCTGTCGTCCGCCGTCGGCGGCCTGATCGAGCGATACACCGAGCTCGCCCCCGAGATCGAGATCATCGCCTATCGGCACGGCTACCAGGGACTGCTGGCCGGCGACAGCATCGCCGTCACCGAGCAGATCCGGGCCAGGGCCGGAATTCTGCACCGGTTCGGTGGCTCGCCGATCGGGAACTCCAGGGTCAAGCTGACCAACGTCGACGATCTGGTGAGGCGGGGCCTGGTGCAACCGGGCGACGACCCACTCAAGGTGGCGGCCGAACGGTTGACCGCCGACGGCGTCGACGTGCTGCACACGATCGGCGGTGACGACACCAACACCACCGCCGCGGACCTGGCCAGGTTCTTGGCGGGCAACGGATACGACCTGACGGTGGTCGGCCTGCCGAAGACCATCGACAACGACGTGGTGCCGATCCGGCAGTCGCTGGGCGCCTGGACGGCCGCAGAACAGGGCGCCCGGTTTGCCGCGAACATCGTCGGCGAACACAATTCCGGTGCCCGGATGCTGATCGTGCACGAGGTGATGGGCCGGCACTGCGGCTGGCTGACGGCGGCTACCGCAGCCGAGTACCGCAGGTGGCTGGATCGCCAGGAGTGGGTGCCGGAGATCGGGTTGAGCAGGGCGGCCTGGGATGTGCATGCCGTCTATCTGCCGGAGGCCGCCTTCGACGTGCGGGCCGAGGCGGCCCGGCTCAAGTCGGTGATGGACACCGTCGGCAACGTGACCATCTTCGTTTCGGAGGGCGCCGGGGTCGACACCATCGTGGCCGAGCTGGAGGCCTCCGGCGTGCAGGTGCCGAGGGACCCGTTCGGTCACGTCCGGCTGGACGAGGTGAACCCCGGCGCCTGGTTCGCCAAGCAGTTCGCCGAGCTGCTCGACGCCGAGAAGGTGATGGTGCAGAAGTCCGGCTACTTCTCCCGTTCGGCGGCAGCGAATGCCGACGACCTGCGGCTGATCAAGTCGATGACGGACCTGGCCGTCGACAGCGCGCTGCGCGGTGAGTCGGGGGTGATCGGGCACGACGAGGAGAACGGGGACAGGTTGCGGCCCATCGAGTTCGACCGGATCGCCGGTGGCAAGCCGTTCGACATCGGCACCGGGTGGTTCACCGACCTGCTGGCCGATATCGGCCAGCCCGCGGCGCACCCGGCGCCGGCGCACTGAGCAGATGACGGGATCGGACGGCACCGGCCGGGGCAGTGTCCCCCGCCGTCGGCGCTCGGCGAGCCGCCCGGCCGGACCGCCGGCGGCACCGCCGGTAGCCGAGCCGAACGCGGACGCCGCACCGGCGCCGGCGGACAACCCGGCGGTGGTGCCGCCAACCAGGCGGCAGCGGCGGCGACGGGCCGATCCGCGACCGGCGGCCGCCGAGCCGCGCGCCGGCTCCGAACCGGATGCCGGCCAGGATCGCGGCGCCGACCAACCGCGGCCGAACGCCGCCGAAGGCCGCCGCGACGAACGTGAACCACGCCGCGGCGGGGACCGGGGCCTGCGCGGACTGGAAACCGTGCGCTCCAGCCAGCTGTCGCCGGTGGACGCGATGCGTGCCCGTGAGTACGCCACCCCGACCGCTGAGGATCTGGCGGCCGCCGAGCGCGAGGTGGTGCTGGTGCGGCGGAACTACGTGCCGCCGGCACCGCTGCAGACGACGAAACGGCGCGGGCGGCGCCGCGACGATCCGGCGGATCGCTGATCGCGGCAGTTCGTCAGCCCTGGGTGACGTCAGCCCGCGGCAGGTCAGTTCGGGAGCACCGGCGGGGCCGGATCGGCCTCGTAGGCGGTCAGCATCCCGATCCGGCGGATGTGCCTGGCGCCCTGTGAGAACGGGGTCTGCAGGAAGGTGATGACGAACCCGGTGGCGATGTCCTGGTCGTGCATCCTGGCGCCGACCGCGATCACGTTGGCATCGTTGTGCTCACGGGCCAGCTGTGCGGTTTCGGTCGACCAGGCGAGCGCGGCCCGCACCCCGGCGACCTTGTTGGCGGCGATCTGCTCACCGTTGCCACTGCCACCGATCACCACCCCGAGACTGCCGGCATCGGCCACCACCCGGCGCCCGGTCTCCAGGCAGAACGGCGGATAGTCGTCCCGGTCGTCGTAGACGTGGGCGCCGACGTCGACCACGTCGTGGCCGAGGTCGGCGAGCTGCTGGAGCAGGTGTGCCTTGAGTTCGAAACCGGCATGATCGGAGCCGAGGTAGACGCGCATCCGGTCAGTCTGCCCTGCGGGTTACGGAACGACCAGTACGGGCCACTTGTTGGCCGCCACCATCGCCCTGGACACCGAGCCCGAGGCGATCCGGTGGACCAACTCGGCAAAACCGGTGTGCCGCTTGCCGACCACCACCAGCGCCGCGTCCCGATCCTGGGCGATCCTGGTCAGCTCGGCGGCCGCGTCACCGACCGTCGTCACCAGTTCCCAGTCAGCCCCGACCAGATCGGGCGAGGCCTGCAGCGCGGCCACCAGCTCGTCCTCCACCTCGTCCTGGATCCGCTCCCCGACCACTGTCTCCTCCGGCACCGGGACGTAGCCCTCGATCACCGGCATGGTCCGTCGACGGACGTGCACCAGCAGCAGCGGTCGTTCCAGCGCGAGCGACATGAACACAGCGGCTCGCAGCGCGCGCCCACAGGTGGTCGCCTCGTCGACGCCGACCACCACCGGACCACTGCGCAGATCCGGCGGGACGGGGAGCCCGTGCGAGTTCTTCGGCCGGTCCGGCGTCGGCTCGACCGGCGGTTCGCTCGATGCCATGAGTGACCTCCTCGCGGTGGTGGTTACTGCGAGGGTGACACACCGGCCCGCTCAGGCCAACTGGGAGTGGCTCCCGCCGTGTCGTCGGCGCTCTCCCCGAGGTCGGCTCAGTCGAACTGCGGGTCCTCTGTCCTGGTCCTCTTCAATTCGAAGAAGTACGGGAAGGACGCCAGGGTGACGGTCGCGTCCCACAGCTTGCCGGCCTCCTCGCCGCGTGGAATCCGGGTGAGCACCGGGCCGAAGAACGCCGAGCCGCCGACGTGAATGGTCGGCGTGCCGACCTCGTCGCCCACCGGGTCCATCCCGCGGTGGTGGCTGGCCTTGAGCGCCTCGTCGTACTCGGTGGAGGTGGCCGCCTGCGCCAGTTCGGCGGGCAATCCGACCTCGGCCAGCGCCTGCTCGATCACCTGGGCGTAGTCCTTGTTGCCCTCCTGGTGGATCCGGGTGCCCATCGCGGTGTACAGCGGCAGCAGCACCTGGTCTCCGTGCGCCTGTGCGGCGGCGATCAGCACCCGCACCGGGCCCCAGCCACGGCCGAGCAGATCCTGATAGGCCTCGGACAGCCCGGGCCGGCCGTCGTTGAGCACCGACAGGCTCATCACCTGGAATCGGACGTCGATCTCACGCACCTTCGCCACCTCGAGGATCCAGCGGGAGGTGACCCAGGCGAAGGGGCAGATCGGATCGAAGTAGAAATCGACGGCACCGGTGGCGGTGTCACTCCCGGTGCCGTCGTCAGCCTTGTCGTTGCCCAGGTCCTGCTCGATCGTGGTGCTCGTCATTCCGGTCGTTCCTTTCAGTTTTCCGACGTACTTCCCATCCAGGGCAACAGCCCGGCCGGATAGGTTGTTCCCGGAGGCGCGGCGCACGTTCGGCGCTGCATTCCCGGACGTCCGGTGCGATCCGCCGGGCGCCACACCGACGAGAGGACTTCTATGACCCAGCCGCCGAACCTCACGCGTGAGCAGGCCACGCGCCGTGCGGCCACCATCTCGGTGAACAGCTACCAGATCGCGCTGGACCTCACCGACGGCGCCGGCGGCGCCGGGGAGAAGACCTTCTCCACGACCAGCACGGTCGCCTTCGCGGCCGAACCACAGTCGTCGACGTTCATCGACTTCGTGGGTGACGGGATCGCATCGGCGACCCTGAACGGGCGGTCGCTGGACATCTCGGGCTGGACCACCGATGGCGGTCTGGCACTGACCGATCTGGCGGCCGAGAACGAGCTGGTGGTCAAGGCGGTCGGGCTGTACACCAACACCGGCGAGGGGCTGCACCGGTTCGTCGATCCGGTGGACAACGAGGTGTATCTGTACTCGCAGTTCGAGACGGCCGACGCGAAGCGGATGTACGCCTGCTTCGACCAGCCGGATCTGAAGGCCACCTTCAGCGTCCAGGTGCTGGCGCCGAAGCACTGGCAGGTGGTGACCAACGGCGCCACGGAATCGGTGGAGGACGCCGAGTCCGGGGCCTCATTGCACCATTTCGTCACCACCGAGCCGATGAGCACCTACGTGACGGCACTGGTCGCCGGGCCGTACCACGTGGTTCGCCAGAACCACGACGGGATCGACCTCGGCCTGTACTGCCGGACCAGCCTGGCGCAGCACCTGGATGTCGACCGGTTGTTCACCGAGACGGCACAGGGCTTCGACTTCTTCCACGCAGCCTTCGGAGTGCGGTACCCGTTCGGCAAGTACGACCAGCTCTTCGTCCCCGAGTTCAACGCCGGAGCGATGGAGAACGCCGGGGCGGTGACCTTCCGCGAGGAGTACGTCTTCCGGTCCAAGGTGACCCGCTACGCCTACGAGCGGCGCTGCGAGACGATCCTGCACGAGATGGCGCACATGTGGTTCGGCGACCTGGTCACCATGCGCTGGTGGGACGACCTGTGGCTGAACGAGTCGTTCGCCACCTGGGCGTCGGTGGTGGCGCAGAACGCCGCGACCGAGTACACCTCGGCCTGGACGACCTTCGCCAACGTGGAGAAGTCGTGGGCGTACGTGCAGGACCAACTGCCCTCCACCCATCCGATCGCCGCCGACATGGTCGATCTCGAGGCGGTCGAGGTCAACTTCGACGGGATCACCTATGCCAAGGGCGCTTCGGTGCTCAAGCAACTGGCCGCCTATGTCGGCTATGACGAGTTCCTGGCCGGGCTCCGGTCGTATTTCGCCGCCCACGCGTTCTCCAATGCCACCCTGGCCGATCTGTTGTCGGCGCTGGAGCAGACCTCCGGCCGCGACCTGTCCTCGTGGTCGGACGCCTGGCTCACCACCACCGGATTGAACACCCTGTCCGCCGAGTTCGAGGTGGACTCCGACGGTCGGTTCACCTCCTTCGCCGTACGGCAGACCGGCGCCGCCCCGGGCGCCGGAGAGCTCCGCCCGCACCGGTTGGCGGTCGGCGTGTACGCCGACTCCGGTGACGGAAAGCTGGTGCGCAGCAAGCGGGTCGAGCTCGACGTGGTCGGCGGGCTGACGCCGGTTCCCGAACTGGTCGGCGAGCAGCGTGGCGAGCTGGTGCTGGTGAACGACGACGACCTGACCTACTGCAAGTTGCGGCTGGATCCGGAGTCGTTGGCCACCGCGGTGCAGCGGATCGGCGACATCGCCGAGTCACTCCCCCGCACGCTGGTCTGGTCGGCGGTCTGGGAAATGACCCGGGACGCGCTGCTGCGCGCCCGAGACTTCGTCGCGCTCGCCCTGCGCGGGCTGGGCTCGGAAACCGAAATCGGTGTGGTGCAAAGAGTTCTGTCGCAGGTCGGCTCGGCGTTGGGCAGCTACTCCGATCCGCAGTGGGCCGATACGACCGGGTATCCGGCGTTCGCCGATGCGGTGATCGACCTGGCGCGCGGCGCCGAGCCGGGCAGCGACCTCCAGCTGGCAGCGGTGTCGATGCTGGCCGGGACCAAGTTGTCGGACAAGCAACTCAACGTGCTCGCCGGTTGGCGGGACGGGTCCGCCCCGCTGGACGGCCTGGTGGTGGATTCCGATATGAGCTGGACCCTGCTCGGTGCGCTGGTTGCCCACAGCCGGGCGGGCAAGGCTCAGATCGAGACCGCAAAGGCGGTGGATCCCACCGCTTCCGGCGAGCGTCGGGCGATCGGCGTGACGGCCATGCTGCCGGACGGCAAGGCGCAGATCTGGGACCGGTTGATGCACGACGACGGCATGGCGAATGCGTTGCAGGACGCCGCGATCGGCGGCTTCGTACATCCCGC
Source organism: Nakamurella lactea DSM 19367 (assembly GCF_000426645.1). Taxonomy (GTDB): domain Bacteria; phylum Actinomycetota; class Actinomycetes; order Mycobacteriales; family Nakamurellaceae; genus Nakamurella; species Nakamurella lactea. Next base: position 319,349 of record NZ_AUFT01000001.1, read on the forward strand.
GCAGCGCACGTTGCTGACACCGTTCGTCGACCCCTACTTCGCCGAGATCGCCGAGGTCTGGGAGCGTCGGTCCAGTGAGGTGGCGCAGAAGGTCGCGGTGGGCCTGTTCCCCCGCTGGGCCATCGATCAGGCCACCGTCGACGAGTCGCTGACCTGGGAGTCGGGCGAGCACCCGTCGGCACTCAAACGGCTGGTGTCCGAGGGACGCTCGTCGATGGAACGGGCTCTGGCGGCCAGGGAGAAGGACCGGCAACAGATCTGACGGTGTCCACGCCGATCAAGGTCCGTCCGCGCTGATCAAGGGCTGCCGCGGCGACCGTGGGTGCGCGGCGGGTCGTACCCACCGTCCGGCGGGACCATCTCGGCCCGTACACCGAGCAGTCGAACGGGCCGGTCGTCGGCGAGTTCGCCGAACAGGTCCTGCGCGGTGCCGGCGATGACGGCGGGGTCGAAGGTGGGCTCGGGCAGCTTGCGGACCCGGGTGACGGTGAAGAACGGCGCGAATCGCACCTTGAGGTGCACCCGGGCGCAGGCCCTGTCCTCTGCGCGGATGTCGGTGACCACCTGGTCGGACAGCTCGCGCAGTGCCGCGATCACCTCTTCGGGGGTGACGAGATTGTGCTGGTAAGTGGTTTCCCGCCCGTGCGCCCTGGCGATCCACGGGGTGTCGTCGACAACGGCGCTGCTCTCCCCCCGGCCCAGCCGGCCGATGTGCGGGCCGGTGTTCGGCCCGAACTCGGTGATCAGCGGGTCGTCGGGGGACGCGGCCAGTTCCCGCACGGTGCGGATCCCCAGGCCGGCCAGGCGCTCGGCGATCCGCTTGCCGACACCCCACAGCGCACCGGTCGGTCGGTCGCCCATCACCTCCATCCAGTTGTCCCTGGTGAGCCGGAAGACTCCTTGCGGCTTACCGAATTCGGTGGCGATCTTGGCCCGCACCTTGGTGTCGCCGATGCCAACCGAGCAGTGCAGCCCGGTCGCGGCCAGCACGGCCGCCTGTAGTGCCCTGGCGATGGACTCGGGTGCATCGTCAGCCCCGTCGGTGGCCTCGGTGCCGTCGGTAGCCTCGGTGCCGTCGGTGGCCTCGGTGGCCTCGGTGCTCACCCCGACGAACGCCTCGTCCCAGCCGAGCAGTTCGACCACTGTGCCGGGAAACGCACGCAGCGTCGACATCACCTGCTCCGAGGCGGCCTCGTACACCGGGAAGTCAACCGGGAGGAACACCGCGTCCGGGCATTTGCGGACGGCGATCTTGAGCGGCATCCCTGACCGGATACCGAATTCGCGGGCCTCGTAGGAGGCGGTGGACACCACCGCCCGTTCCGACGGATCGCCGCGCCCGCCGACCACCACCGGCCGACCGGCCAACTCCGGCCGGCGCAGGATCTCCACCGCCGCCAGGAACTGGTCCATGTCGACGTGCAACACCCAGCCGGTCATCGCTTCATTCTGCGGAGTACGCGCAGAACCCGCCAGCTCGGAGCCTTCCGCCCCGCCCGTCAGCCCCCGCCGTTCCCGAAGCCGCCGACTCGGAAGGTTTCTCCCCACCCGGCCTCACTCCGGCGGGAATCCGTACATCAGGATCGGCGGCGTCGCGCCGGCGCGCAGCAGCTCGAACACTCTCAACTCATGCGGGACAACAGGTTCCGGTAGCGCATCCAGGGCGAACCAGCCGAGGTCGGCGCACTTGTCGGGCTCGACGATGCGCGGCGTTCCCTGCCACGTTGTCGCGATGAAGAAGTAGTCGACCCGTTCGTCGATCGAGTTGCCGTTACCGCCTGTGCGGTGCATCGCCGTGAGCGGGGTGAGTCCGACCTGGCCGACGCCGAGTTCCTCCGCCGCCTCCCGACGGGCGGCCGCGAAGGCCGATTCACCGTCCTCGACGTGCCCGGCGGCCGCGGTTGCCCAGTACCCATCCAGGTATCCGGTTCCGGCCCGCAGTTGGAGCAGCACCTCGGTCGAGGATCCTCCGTCCCGGAGAAAGATGACATACGCAGCTGGGACAACCCGGAATCGGTCCGCGGACGGTGGCATCCGCCCACGGTAGCTCAGTCGCTGTCGTCGACAGCGCCGTGCGGGCTGGCTCGAAAGTACCTGCGCCAGACATTCTTCGGCTCCGGCATCGGCATCCCGACGGACCGGGCAGCGTCGCACACCCGTCGCAGGATGTCGGCCGGATCGGCGAAGAAGTCCTGGCCGATCACCACCACCAGCCGCCAACTCCTGCCATCCAGGTATTCGCGCCGCCGCACGTCGCGCCTCCACTGGTCGGGACTCTCTGCGTGATGTCGGCCGTCGTACTCGACACCGAGCCGGTGCTCGACATACGCCAGGTCGAGTCGGCAGACCAGCGTGCCGTCCGGCGCGCACAGACGATGGTTGACGGTCGGCTCCGGCAGACCGGCCAGCACGATCAACAGCCGTAGCCGGGTCTCCATCGGCGATTCGACGTCGGCGCGGACCATCCGCGCCGCCTGTCGGGCGCGCGCCGCAGCGCTCCCACGCCATTCCTCGGTGGCGGTGCGAAGTTCGGCCAGCGTCGTCGACTCCGCCTGCACCAACGAATCCCCGAAGATCACCAGATCGACGAGGTCGAGCAGCGGCGCGAGATCGAGAAATGTCTGAGCTCCGGTGGTCATCGGCAAGCCCCCGACCATCCTGGCCCGAATCGGCCGAACGGTTCGGTGCGCGACGACACCCGAGCGCTGGGTCCTCCGGGAGCCCGGCGTGGTGACGTGGATGTCCGGATGTTGCGGCACGACCCACCGAGCAACCTGGCGGCGGTGAAGTGGCTGAGGACGGTGCGCTCGCCGGTCGCCATCAGCACGGCTCTGGCCCGCTCTCGCAGCGTGATGCCGGCCGCATTCGTGGTGTAGACGCCACGAGTCAGCCGACCGTCAGCGAGGCCGGCGAGTTGGCGTTTCGAGATACCGCGTGCCGCTGCCTGGGTCGTGCGGAACAGTCGGCCGCGATCGTCCTTGGTGGTCACGTATCCAGCCTGCGCGATCCGGCAGCTCGGCTGCGAGTTATCCACAATGGGCGCGCGAACCCTCCGACTCGGAAGGTTTCCGCTCAACCGAGAGGCATCGCCGTTCCCGAAGTTGCCGAGTCGGAGAGTTGTTCCCCGCCACCATTTTCGGGGCATGTGGACAACCGCGGCCGAGTGTCGGTGCTCGTGCTCACCATGGGGGCACCAACCCGACCAAGGAGGAAACCATGCTCACCACATCCATCGACCCCGGCCTCGCCCCGGATCTGGCCGGCAGTCTCACCACGGACCGGCCCCGTTGCGAATGTCAGCACAACGACCCAGGGAGGATCGGGCGATGTCCCGAACGAGCCGGCGTCCGGGTCACGCTCGTCTGCGCTGTGGATGGTTGCAGCGACGCCGCCGGCGTCTACCTGCTGTGCCGTCCGTGTCTGAGCTCGTGGCAACGCAACGCCGGCGCCAAAGGGCTGAAGGTCCGCGTCCGTGCCTTGTGACCGGCCGGGCGGCGGCCCAGGACGGTCGAGCGCAGGCAGTTACCAGTTGGCGCGTTCGGGCAGCGTCCCCGCCTGGTCGGCGAGAGTGCGGACGCCGTTCACCAGGCCGCCGAGCAAGTCGCCGTCGGAGCAGGAGGCAATGGTCGAAAGCACGGCCAGCCGGGCACTGCGGTCGGAGATCCGGCGGCCGGATTCGGCCCCGGTCACCACCTCGACCACCTTCTGGCCCGGCGAGACCGCGAGCAGCACCGAGACGGTCGCCTCCGGGCCCAGTCCGGCCAGCAGCCCCTCGGACGTGGTCCGGGTGTCCGGACCCAGATCGCCCAGGTACACAGAGAAGCGCAGACCGGTGGCGCGTTCGGCGGCCGCAATCACCTCGTCCAGCGTGTTCCGCTCGGCCGTCGAGAACGGCGAACCCAGGTCACCCTGCGGGCCGACCGGCGGCGGCGACCACCTGACGGCGCGGCCAGGCTCGGGACTGGTCAGCTCACCATGCGCCATGTGCGCCTCCTCGTCCGGTCGGGGCAACGGTGTCGGCCGGCACCGTCACCGGGGTGTCACCAGCCCACCACTGCGGAGCGAATTCCCAGGTCTCACCGATCCGTCGCCGCGCCTTTTCCCTGGCCCGGCCGGGCAGCATGGTGCAGGCCGCGATGAACCCGTAGATCAGGGCCGGGATACCGACGAAGACCGCGATGATTTGCAGGGTGTTCACAGTTGTCCACGGTATCCGACAACTGCCGGGCGGGCCCCGCCGGGCACGCCCGAATTGCCGATCGACCAACCGCGGTCTGCGCAGTCGTCACGGATCCTGCGACCCGATCAGGCTGCGCCGACCAACCAAGGGCTCCAGGCCGGGTCGGTATCGTCCGTCAGCCACACCCGGCCACCGCCGGCCCTGGCCGGCGGACCCGGCGCGAACGGCAGCGACCAGCCCAGCTCGCCGAGCAGGCGGTCGGCCTTGCGCGTGTTGCACCGAGAGCAACACGCCACGCAGTTCTCCCAGGAGTGCAGGCCGCCCCGGCTGCGCGGCTGGACGTGGTCGATGGTGTCGGCGCGGTTGCCGCAGTAGGCGCAGGTCCTTCGGTCCCGGCGCAGGATGCCGGCCCTGGTGATCGAGGTGGCCGGCTGGTACGGCACTCGGACGTACCGGTTGAGCCGCACCACCGCCGGAATGGTGATCACCAAGGTCGGGGAATGCACCTGCGGATGGCCATCGCGTTCGGCGACGCATTCGGCCTTGCCGGCCAGCAGCAGCACCAGCGCCCGCCGACCGGTGACCACGGCGAGCGGCTCGTGAGTGGCATTGAGCAGCAGCACCCGCAAGCCGACACCGTGAGAGACCGGGGAGGATTCGACAGCGACGTCAAACATCGACGACCCGATGAGCGGATCGTCGACCAACGTCATTCCCGCGGGGGTCCCCGCGGCAGCGGCAGCGTGCGCCGCCCTGGGTTGTCGTACCTTCGACCGCGCTCGACTCATCGGCTCGTCCTCGTTCGGCTCGCCGGCGACCGCCCACCCGACAGGCATCCTGTGAGCGGCACCGTGATCAACGGATGCTCGCTCAGTCAACCGTGTCATGGCCGATCCGGCCAGGTGATTTGTCGTACGTGTCGTGGAAATATCACCTGACGGACGGGTGAACAATCGCCCGGACGGACCTCTTCGCTACCGTGGTCGATGATCCGGAGCCGCCGGACCTCGCCCTCCGGAAGGATCGCCGTGACATCCCTGGCACCAGCCTGCGCCGCCGACATCGGCAGCTGGTGCGAGCGGATCTGGTCGGGTACCGGCATGGGGTGGCTCGCCGAAAACGTCGACGGGATCGTCCGGCACGGCCTGCGGATCCTGCTGATCATCGTCATCGCGCTGGTCATCCGGTTCCTGCTGCACCGGGTGATCGGCCGGCTGACGAAGGTCGCTCACGGCTCGCTCCCCTCGGCGCTGCGGCCACTGCAGGAGCGGGCGGACAACCTGCTGCTGGGGCCGGCCGGGACGGCCCGGCGCACCCAGCGCGCCCAGTCGCTCGGTTCGCTACTCAAGTCGGTGACCTCGTTCTTCGTCTTCACCGTCGCACTGATCCTGATCCTCGCCGAGATCGGCATCAACATCGGCCCGCTGTTGGCCAGCGCCGGTATCGCCGGCATCGCCATCGGTTTCGGGGCCCAGAACCTGATCAAGGACTTCCTGTCCGGCATCTTCATGCTGCTGGAGGACCAGTACGGCGTGGGCGACGTCGTCGATCTCCAGCTGGCGACCGGCACCGTGATTGCTGTCACCCTGCGCACCACCACCATCCGCAGCGCGGACGGCGCCATCTGGTACGTCCGCAACGGCGAAGTGCTCAGGGTCGGAAACTCCAGCCAGGGCGAATCCGTGGTGACCATCGATCTGCCGCTGAGCTATCGGGCGGATACTGCGAAGGCCGGCAAGGTCGCGCTGGCGACGGCGACCTCGGTGGCCGAGTCCGAGGAGTTCGCCGAACAGATGGTCAGCATGCCGGAGATGCAGGGCGTGGTGTCGATGGCCAGCGACGCGGTGACCATCCGGTTGGTCGCCACGGTGCGGGCCGGGCAGCAGTGGGCGTTCGGCCGGGCCGTCCGCAGCTCGGTGGCGGAGGCCTTCGCCGCATCGGGCATTCCGTCACCGGCGTCGGATCTGCGACGCTGGGATTCCACCGACACGACCGGAGACGCGACATGACCGCAGGCGAGCCGCTGCCGCTGCACGGCACGCAGGTTCCAGATGAGCAGCCGGCGACCTTCTACGACGAGGTCGGCGGGCACCCGGTGTTCGAGGCGTTGATCCATCGCTTCTATCAGTTGGTGGCCGTCGACCCGATCCTGCGGCCGTTGTACCCCGAGGAGGACCTGGGACCGGCCGAGGTCCGGTTCCGGATGTTCCTGGAGCAGTACTGGGGCGGCCCACGCACCTACTCCCAGCAGCGCGGGCACCCACGGCTGCGGATGCGGCACGCGCCGTTCGTGATCGGCATCCGGGAGCGTGACGCCTGGCTGACCGCCATGCGCACGGCCATCGACGAGGCTCCGTTGACGCCCGAGCAGGACGCGCGGTTGTGGGACTACTTGACGATGGCTGCCGACAGCATGATCAACTCGGCGAACTGACCCGCCCGAACCGCAGCACCGGCTCCGGTCGACTCGCTGCGCCGACCGGCCTTGACACGTCCGCCCCGTTCGGGCTGGCAGGATGACAAAGCGTGACAGACGCATACCCCATCCAGGCCCAGAGCCCGGCGGATTCGCCCGCATGGTGGACAACGGCGGTTGGCTACCAGGTCTACCTCCGGTCGTTCGCCGATTCGAACGGTGACGGCAACGGAGACCTGCCGGGCATCACCGAACATCTCGGATATCTCGAACTGCTGGGCATCGACGTGGTGTGGATCAACCCGTTCTATCCCTCACCGATGGCCGACGCCGGCTACGACGTCGCCGATCCACGCGGCGTCGATCCACTGTTCGGCACCCTCGACGACGCCGACGCCCTGATCGCCGACGCCCACCATCGCGGGATGAAGGTGGTGGTCGACCTGGTGCCGAATCACACCTCCGACCAGCGGGACTGGTTCGTCGCGGCGCTGGCCGCCAGCCCCGGGTCGGTCGAGCGGGCGCGTTACCACTTCCGTGACGGCAGCGGCGACGGCGGCAGCCGGCCGCCGAACAACTGGGCCAGCGTCTTCGGCGGGCCGGCCTGGACCAGAGTCGCCGACGGCCAGTGGTACCTGCATCTGTTCGCGCCCGAGCAACCGGATCTGAACTGGGACAACTCAGATGTCCTCGCCGACCTGGAGCGGACGCTGCGGTTCTGGCTCGATCGCGGCGTCGACGGATTCCGGATCGACGTCGCCCACGGGATGGCCAAGCCCGACGGACTGCCGGACGCGCCCGCGGGGTCGGTAGCGGCCTCGCTCGCCCCGAGCCTGCCGGAAGTCGCCATGTCCGGGGCCGACGGGTCGGTCATCGGCGGGCAGGGGTCTGACGGACCAGGGGCGGACGCGGCGGCCGGCGGTGTGGTGCCGGCGGCCGGCGGTGTGGTGCCGGCGGCCGGCGGTGTGGTGCCGGCGGCCGGCGGCCAGGACGACCCTCGGTTCGACGACGACGGCGTGCACGCCATCCATCGAATGATCCGCAAGGTGGTCGACGAGTACCCCGGCGCAACCACCCTCGGAGAGGTGTGGGTGTCCGACCCCGAACGGTTCGCCCGGTACTTGCGTTCGGACGAACTGCACCAGGCATTCGAGTTCGGGGTCCTGGAGGCACCGTTCCGGGCCGTCGCCCTGCAACAGGCGATCGATTCGGCGGTCAACGCCGCCTACTCGGTCGGTTCCAACCCGGTCTGGACCCTGTCGAACCATGACGTCCCGCGCTCGGTGACGCGCTACGGGGGCGGCCAGGTCGGTGTCGCGCGCGCCCGCGCGATGCTGCTGGTGGAGCTGGCGCTGCCGGGGGCCGTCTACCTGTACCAGGGTGAGGAACTCACGTTGCCGAGCGTTGAGGTGCCCGACGAGAGGCTGCAGGACCCGACCTGGGAGCGCAGCGGCCACACCGAACGCGGGCGAGACTCCAGTCGGTTGCCGATGCCGTGGGAGGGCGACGTGCCCCCGTTCGGCTTCAGCACCGCGGAGCACACCTGGCTGCCCTCACCCGCGGAATACGCGCCGCTGACGGTGGAGAAGGAGCTCGACGACCCCGCCTCGTCGATCAACCTGACCAGAGCGGCAATCGAGCTCCGATCGACACATCCCGCGTTCGGTGGCACCGAGATCTCCTGGTACGGGGCACCGACGGACTGCTTCGCCTTCCGCCGCGACGGCGGAGGGTTGGTCTGCGCGCTGAACGCCGGCAGCACGCCAATCACCCTGCCGCCCGGTCAGGTGCTGCTCACCTCGGCGCCGTTGATCGACGGCGAGCTTCCGGCGAACGCGGCGGCGTGGCTGGTGCCATAACCGTCAGAACGTCCGTGCCGTCAGAACGTCAGTGCCGTCAGAACATCAGTGGCAGCAAGGCATGTCGGCGGCGGACGACCGCGCCGTAGCGGGCGTCGATCCGCATCCAGGCGTCGGTGGCGCTGACCCGCACCAGCTCATCGGGTGACGGTGGGGCAAAGCCCATGCCGGACAACGCCATCAGCATCCGCATCGGGATCACCACCCGCATCCCGTTGCCGGACACGGTGATCGCCTCGCTGTCCAGCAACGCGGTAGAGGCGCCCCCGGCCGGGCCCGGGGCGCTCTTGGCCCGCTCGACCCCGGAGTCGGCCAGTTCGGCCAGGACCTTGGCCGGCACGTCGTCGACGGTGATCCAGCCCTGCTGCGGAGGCAACTGCGAGCGCCAGGCCGCGTCGATCACGGTGCCGGGGTCGACGTCGCCGGCGCTGCCGACGGCCAACGCGGACAACAGGTTCCCGGCATGAACCGTCGCGTCCGACGGCTGCAGGCCGGCGTGCACCGCGCGGGTGGCGAGGGTGTCGAACGGAGTGGTCGCCCACAGCCGGACCAATTCACCGTCGACCTTGAGCCGGATCGGCCCGACCGCGTCCCAGCGGGCCACCCGCCCCGCGAACGCCGCGGCGTCGTCGCGGTCCGCCTTGCCGGCGGGGTGCAGTAGGGCCATCGTCAGCCGCCGTTGCCGGTGCTCTGGTCGACGGTGCTGAGGTAGTCGGTGAGGAACTCGCGCTCGCCCTGGTCCAGCCGGCGCGGCCGGAAGGTGTCGGAGTTCACCGGTACCAGCACCGTCGACGCGGTGGCCGACAGAAGGCCGTCAACGGTCACCAGGTAGTCGATGGTGAACGCCGACCCGCCGAGCTTCAGCACGCCCATCGAGACGGTGACCTGCGCACCGAACGGGATGGGCCGCCGGTACCTGATCTCCAGCTGCGAAACGACAATGCCCTCGGTGAGCCGATCGACTCCGCGATCCGTGGCCTCGACGAACAGCCAGTCGACCCTGGCCTCCTCGAGCAGGGTGATGGTCCTCGCGTTGTTCACATGCCCGAAGGCATCCAGATCCGACCAACGAACCCTGACATCGGTGACGAACCGCCCGGCAACCGTCTGCCCCACCGGCACTCCTGTCGTTTCGGGTCCCGCGTTTTGCCGAACCACTGCGACCCCTGTCTACCGGATCATCGTCCTGACCTCGCGGGCGGCCACCGACAGCGCCGCCAGATCCTGCGCCGCGGTGTCGGAGATCTCCGTCAGCGTCGTTCGCGCCCTGGCCAACCGCGACGCGTTCTCGATCTCCCACTGGGCGATCTTGTCGGTGGCGTCCTGACCGGGCGAGGTGGTCGACAGGACGTCGGCCGTCAGCAGCCGCATCGAACGGTACAGGTCGTCGCGGACCGCCTGCCGGGCCAGCGCGTGCCAGCGGTCGCCTCGTTCCAAAGCGGTGACCTGCGAGAGCGTCCGGTCGAAGTCCAGGTGAGCCGACAGGCCGTAGTACACGTCGGCGACCTCGAACGGATCCCGGTCCGTTTCCGTTGCCACATCGACGATATCGAGCAGGCTGAAGGTGTACAGGCTGTAGGCGACCCGCCGGGCCAGCTGGTGGTCGCAGTGCAGCTCGACGAGGCCGCCCGCATCACGGCCCACGTTCTCGTGCTCGACGCCGCGCAGCAGCTCTGGCATCTTCGGCGTCAGCGAGCCGACCACCTTCGCATACCGTTCGATCTCGCCGGACACGTCCAGCGGCTGCGGCCGCCGGACCAGGAACCAGCGGGCCGCCCGGTCGAGCAGCCGGCGGGCGTCCAGCAACAGCAGGTCCTGGGTGGCCGCCGGGATGGCGTTGTCCCGATCGGCGATGTCCGCCCAGAGCCTCGGCAGGTCGAACACCTCCGTCACGATCCGGTAGGCCCGCACCGCATCCGTGGTCGAGGCGGCGGTCTCCTCCCCGATCCGGAAGATGAAGCTGATCCCGCCGCCGTTGACCACGTCGTTCGCCGTCATCGTGGTCACGATCTCCCGCGACAGCGGGTGCGCCGCAATGGCTTCGGCATACTGCTCGCGCATAGCCGTCGGGAAGTAGTGCGGCAGCATGCCGGCGAAGGCCGGGTCGTCCGGCAGATCACTGGCCAGCACCGCCCTGGCCGCTGCCGACTTCACATACGCCACCAGCACGCTCAGCTCGGGTGACGTCAGCCCTTCGCCGGCCGCGATCCTGGCCCGGATGGCTTCGTCGCTGGGAAGGAATTCCAGCGCCCGGTCCAGCCCCCCGTCGGCGACCAACGCGCCGATCAGCCGTTGGTGCACCGAAAGCATCGGTGCGGCATGCGCCCGCGATACCCCCAACAGCCGGTTCTGCGCGGTGTTGTCGGCCAGCACCAGCGAGGCCACCTCGTCCGTCATCGACGACAGCACAGCGTTGCGGCCCTCGAAGGTGAGGCGTCCGTCGGCCAGTTCCGGGCTGAAGGCGATCTTGATGTTCACCTCCCGGTCGGAGGTGTCCACCCCGGCCGAGTTGTCGATGGCGTCGGTGTTGATCCGTCCGCCACCCCTGGCGAATTCGATCCGGCCCAACTGGGTGACGCCCAGGTTGCCGCCCTCGCCCACCACCTTGACCCGCAGCTCGCCGCCATTCACCCGAACCGGGTCGTTGGCCTTGTCGCCGACCGCGGCGTTGGTTTCGCTCGCCGACTTGATGTAGGTGCCGATCCCGCCGTTCCACAGCAGGTCGACCGGTGCCAGCAGCACCGCCCTGATCAGCTCGACCGGCGACAGCGCGGCGACCCCGGCAGGGATCCCCAACGCCCTACGCATCTGCTCGGTGATCGGGATCGACTTCAGGGTGCGTGGCCACACCCCGCCGCCGGCTGAGATCAACGCCGGGTCGTAGTCGGCCCAGGATGAGCGGGGCAGCTCGAACAGCCGGCGTCGCTCGGCGAAACTGGTGGCCGCCACCGGGTCCGGGTCGATGAACACGTGCCGGTGGTCGAAGGCCGCGACCAGCCGCAGGTGTTCCGACAGCAGCATTCCGTTGCCGAACACGTCGCCGGACATGTCGCCGATGCCGACGCAGCTGAACTCCTGCGTCTGGGTGTCGACACCCAGCTCTCGGAAGTGGTGCTTGACCGACTCCCAGGCGCCCCGCGCGGTGATCCCCATACCCTTGTGGTCGTAGCCGGCACTGCCACCGGAGGCGAACGCGTCGCCCAGCCAGAAGCCGTAGTCGGCCGCGACGCCGTTGGCGATGTCGGAGAACTTCGCGGTGCCCTTGTCGGCCGCCACCACCAGGTACGAGTCGTCAGCGTCGTGTCTGACCACCCGCTCCGGCGGAACCACCGCGCCCCCGACGCGGTTGTCCGTGACGTCCAGCAGCGCCGAGATGAACGCCTTGTAGCACGCGATGCCCTCGGCCTGCTGGGCGTCCCGGTCCGCGGCCGGGTCGCCGGTCGCCGGCGGGGGCTGACGAACCACGAACCCGCCCTTCGCACCGACCGGGACGATCACCGCGTTCTTCACTTCCTGCGCCTTGACCAGTCCGAGGATCTCGGTGCGGAAATCCTCCGGCCGATCGGACCAGCGCAGGCCGCCTCGCGCGACGGCGCCGAATCGCAGATGCACACCCTCCACCTTCGGCGAGTACACCCAGATCTCGTGCACCGGTACGGGTTTCGGCATTCCCGGGATCTGGTGCGGGTCGAGTTTGAAGGACAGCGTGCCGCTCTGGTCGGCCCGATAGGCGTTGGTCCGCTGGGTCGCGGTGATCAGTTGCAGGAAAGATCGCAACATCCGGTCGGCGTCCAGACTCGCCACCGAGTCCAGCGACTCGCCGATCCGTTCGGCGATCGCGATCTCGGCGTTCGCCCGGTCGTCATCGGCACCGACGTCCGCCGCGTCGAAGGCGTCCGGATCGAAGCGAGCGGCGAACAATGCGGCCAGGTCGGCGGTGATCTCCGGATACTGACCCAGGACCTGCTCGAAATATCCTTGGGTGTACGGAGAACCGATCTGTTGCTGGTAGTGGGCGTAGGCGCGCAGGATGGCGATCTGCTTCCAATCCAGCCCGGCCGCCAACACCAGCCGGTTGAACCCGTCGATCTCGGCGTCGCCGCGCCAGCTGGCGATGAACGCCTCGGCGAACCGCTTCCTGGCGGCCTCCAGGTCGCCGTCGGACGGCAGCAGGCCCTCGGCGAAGGTCAGGCCGAAATCGTAGATGTGGGAAGGGGTTCCGTCACCCCGGACCACGTCGTACGGCCGTTCCTCGACGACTCCCGCCCCCATACTCTGCAGCAGCGGGAACGCGCGGGTCAGGCTGAGCGTGCTTCCGGCGGTGTACAGCTTGAGCCGCCGGTGCACGTCGGAGGGCTGCTCGGGAATGGTGATGGACAGCGCCAGGTCGTCCGGACCGGTCAGCGCGTCGACGCGGTCGAGATCGGCCACCGCGTCGGCGCCCCGGTAGTCCTCCTTGTATGCCTCGTCGAACGCACTGCTGTAGCGGGTCAGGACCCCGGCGGTATCCAGGTCGTCCTCGCCGCCGACGGCCGCATCCAGCAGATCGTCGTTCCAGTCCCGCAGCGTGTCCCGGAGTTTCAGCGACAACGCCGACGCGTCGACGTCGACACTCTCGCCGGGGGTGCTGACCAGGAACTGGACGGCGGCGAGTTCGGCGAGCCCCACCCTCGCCGTGTAGCGGATCTCCGAACCACCGAGTTCCGTCATCAGCAGGTTCTGCAGTTTCAACCGATTCGCCGTTGTCCAGCGGTCGCGGGCCAGGAACACCAGCACTGCGACGAACCGGCCGTAGGGATCGGGTTGCAGGAAGGCCCGCAGCCGACGCCGGCTGGAGCCGTGGACGACCTCACCGACCAGGTCGGCGACCTTCTCCGGGTCCGCCCAGAACAGCTCGGCCCGCGGCTGACCGGTGAGCAGGTCGATGACCCGCTGCCCGGTGTACGAGGTCGGCTCGGCGCCGACCGACGCCAGCACCTGCTGCACAGTGCGGCGCAGCAACGGAACGGTGGCCAGGTCGGCGTTCAGCGCGCTCGGCGTGAGCACACCCAGGATCCGGTGCTCGGTGCCGACCGTCCCGTCGGGGTCGCGCAACCGGACCGCGATCGAGAGTGGATTGCTGCCGGAGCCGATCACCGCGCCCCTGGCGGCCTGGGTGATCACCAGCAATCCGCCCTCGGCAGCGGTCTTGGTCATCGACGCGTCATCGAAGGCGGTCGCCTCTGCGGAGCCCGTGCGGTACACGCCCAGCCCGGTCTCGGCGCCCCGCTTCCGGGCGCCGCCGGGGAACGTGTCCCGCCGATAGCCGATCAGCGTCATGTTGCCCAGGGCAACCCAGTCGAGCAGGTCGGCCACCTCGGTGCTCTCGCCATAGGTGCCGCCATAGGTGCCGCCGTCGGTGCCGGCGTCGGTGGCGCCGTCGACAGGGTGCCGGCGGACCGCCGCGGCCGCTGCGGCCACCGCATCCGTCATTGCGGAGGTGTCGTCGACCACCGCCCGCACCTCGGCGAGCACGTCGGTGATCCGCTGCTCGATGGCTTCCGCCCGTTCGGCGTCCGACAGCCGGTCGATCAGCACGTGCATCCAGGATTCCTTGATGCACTCCTTCTTCGCGGCGGCCTGCTCGGCGGGCGAACTCAGCGACAGGTCAGTGCGACTACGGACCTCGACCAGTTCACCGTCGGAATCCCGACGTACCAACAGGATCGGGTGCTGGACCCGGAACACCCTGACTCCGGCCGCGGCCAGCGCCGCCACCACGGCGTCGACCAGATGCGGCATGTCGTCGTTGACGATGTCGACCACGGTCACCTGCTGCGCTTCCCCGGACCGGGTCCGCGGGTTGAAGACCCTGACCTTGCTGGTGCCCGGTGGCCGGTGGCGGCCCAGCCGCAGATGGGTGTCAAGGATCGAGGTGGCCTCGGCCGCGGATACCGGCAGGTCCTCGGCCGGTAGATGGCGGAAGTACTCCTGGATCAGCACGGCCCGCTCCGGTTCGGCGGCGGCGGCCTCCGCGACAGCTGGTGGCGTGGCGGTGTGAGTCATCAAACGCTCCTGATCATCGGCGCCCCATTGCGCCGTTTCGGTAACCCGAGCCTAACGGCCGCGGCGGCCCGCGGATGCCGCACCACCGGAAGTTCGCCCGGCTGTGGGGCACGTCTCGAATCGGGGCGGCGAACGGTCCGGCGGAGAGTCCTGCGGAGGTCGCCGGCGGTCGATCCCGGTGAACGGTCGAGCGGCGGCCGGATCATCCGATCCCGAGCCGCTCCATTGCCTCGATCGCCGACTCGGCGGTGTCCGCCGCCTCGATCCGGACGTCCTCATCGCCGTCGCCTTCGCAGTGTTCGGCGACCGTCAGAATCGTCGCCAACTGCTCACGACAGCCGAGCACGCCCGGGATCTTCGCCGGGCCTTCGGCCGCCTCGGTCACCTGGCCGAGGAAGTACAGCAACTCGACCTTCGCCGCCGGGTCGGCGACCAGATCGCCGCGCAGCAGCCTGGCCACGTACCCGGCGACCGCCGGCGTCGCCTCGGTCGCCCGGCCGCCCGGAGCGATAGCGGCGTCCAGATGCTCGGTCGCCGCCCGGACCGCGTCCGGATCGGCCGACTTCAACGCCCGCAGATGCGCCGCTGTGTCGGTGGCCGGACCCAGGGCGTGCCGCACGCCGTCCAGGTCAGGTGGCGCGATGTCGACCATGACGTGCTCCCGTGCTCCCGTGCTCCAGGTTGACTCAGTCGCGGGTCAGCTTGCGGTGGGTGACCCGGTGTGGCTTGGCCGCGTCGACGCCGAGCCGTTCGACCTTGTTCTTTTCATAATCGGAGAAGTTGCCCTCGAAGAAGAACCAGGCCGCCTCGTTCTCCTCGGTGCCCTCCCAGGCCAGGATGTGGGTGCAGGTCCGGTCCAGGAACCAGCGATCGTGGGAGATCACCACGGCGCAGCCGGGGAAGTTCTCCAACGCGTTCTCCAGCGAGCTCAACGTCTCGACATCCAGGTCGTTGGTCGGTTCGTCCAGCAGCAGCAGGTTGCCGCCCTCCTTGAGGGTGAGCGCCAGGTTGAGCCGGTTACGCTCGCCACCGGAGAGCACACCTGCCGGCTTCTGCTGGTCCGGCCCCTTGAACCCGAACGCCGAAACGTAGGCCCTCGACGGCATCTCGACATTGCCGACCTTGATGTAGTCGAGACCGTCGGAGACCACCTCCCAGAGGTTCTTCTTCGGGTCGATCCCGGCCCGGCTCTGGTCCACGTAGCTGAGTTTGACCGTGTCGCCGACCTTGACGGTCCCGGCATCCGGCTGCTCGAGACCGACGATGGTCTTGAACAGCGTGGTCTTTCCGACGCCGTTCGGGCCGATCACCCCGACGATGCCGTTGCGCGGCAGGGTGAAACTCAGGTCCTCGATCAGCACCCGGTCGCCGTAGCCCTTCTTCAGGTCGGTGACCTCGACCACGATGCTGCCCAGCCGAGGGCCCGGCGGGATCTGGATCTCCTCGAAGTCGAGCTTGCGGGTGCGCTCGGCCTCCGCCGCCATCTCTTCGTAGCGCTCCAGCCGGGCCTTCGACTTCGCCTGCCTGGCCTTGGCGCCGGAGCGCACCCAGGCCAGTTCCTCGCGCAGCCGCTTCGACTGCTTGGCATCCTTGCGGCCCTGGATCTCCAGCCGGGCGGCCTTCTGCTCCAGGTACGTCGAATAGTTGCCCTCGTAGGCGTGCAAGCGGCCGCGGTCGACCTCGGCGATCCAGCTCGCCACGTTGTCCAGGAAGTATCGATCGTGGGTGACGGCGATGACGGCGCCGCCGTAGCTCGCCAGGAACTGCTCCAGCCACTGCACCGATTCGGCATCCAGGTGGTTGGTCGGTTCGTCGAGCAGCAGCAGGTCGGGAGCGCTCAGCAGCAGTCGGCACAGCGCGACCCGGCGCCGCTCGCCGCCGGAGAGGATGTCGACCGGGGAATCACCCGGCGGGCAGCGCAGCGCGTCCATCGCCTGCTCGAGCTGCGAGTCCAGGTCCCAGGCGTTGGCGTGGTCGAGTTCGCCCTGCAGCTTGCCCATCTCGTCGCCGAGCGCGTCGAAATCGGCATCCGGCTCACCCATCGCCTCGGCCACCGCGTTGTACCTGGCGAGTTTCGCGTAGAGCTCGCCGAACGCACCCTGCACGTTCTCCAGGACCGTCTTGTCCTCTTCCAGCTCGGGCTCCTGCATCAGGATCCCGACGCTGAAGCCGGGGGTGATGTAGGCCTCACCGTTCGACGGGGTGTCCAGGCCGGCCATGATCTTCAGGATGGTCGACTTGCCGGCACCGTTCGGCCCGACCATGCCGATCTTCGCGCCCGGGTAGAACGACATGGTGACGTCGTCCAGGATGAGCTTGTCGCCCACGGCCTTGCGGGCCTTCTTCATGGTGTAGATGAATTCCGGCACAGTTCCCTCTCGTATCCCTCAGGTTTATCCGGCGGCAGCTCGCTGATGGCCGGCCGGTCGCCACCGACCAGTCTGCCTCACTCCTACTCAGGTGTTGGACAGCGATCCGCGCGGCCGGGCGGAGACGCGGCGGGCGCTCATCGCCGCCAGGCCCGTTGCCAGGTGCGGCAACGGGCCAGAGAGCGATCGGTGCCGCGATGGCCGCACCGGGATCAGGAGACGGTGACCAGGTTGTCGTCATCCCGATCGGTCTGCGCATTTGCCCACGGATCGGACAGCGCGGCACCGGCGCCGTCGATACCCGACTCGCCCGCCACCGTGTCGTCAGCCGCTGTGTCGGAGGTCAGGGAGTCGTCAGCCGTGTCGTCAGTCGCGCTGGTGACGGACCCGTTCCCCGTGTCCGAGGTGGCGCCGGCATTGAAATTGAGCCGCTGGAAGCGCGCCGAGCCGCGGGACAGATCATGGGCGACGATGTCCGCGACCACCCGGGTCCGCCGATGCGAGGCCCCGTCCTGATCCACCCAGGAGTTCTCCTCCAGCCGGCCGTAGACCACCACCGGCTGCCCCTTCTGGATGCTCGAGACCACGTTGTGTGCCAGTTCCCCCCAGCAGACCACGTCGGTGCCGTTGACCTCCGACTCCTTCCACTCGTTCGTCTGCCGATCGAGCCAACGGCGGTTGTTCAGCACCCTCAACCGCACCCGAAAGCGCGGATCCTCGCCGCCCGGCTCCGGTGTGTAGGCCACGTTCCCGGTGACCCATGCTGTTGCCTGTTGCTGCATCGACATCGCCCTACCCCCTGCTCACAGTGTCGGCGGGCCGGTCGACCGCGCCGTGCCGTCACCGTGCTGGAAGATCGGGAACGGTTCAACCCGTCCCGGCCGGTCCTGTGGACAACCAGGATTGGGTGGACAACTGGGTCCTCGCTTCAGGATCCGCCGGCGGGCGGCTCGCCCGTTGCCGGCAGCCGCTTCCCGGCCGCCTGGTCCTGGGCGAGATCCCGGAAGGCGAGTTCGGCGAGCATGGCGTTGTAGTCGTCGAGCTCCCGCTCGGCCTTGACGTTGCCCGGCCGATCCAGTCGCTTCGCCTCGCGCGCATCGCTGGACGACCACTGGGCCATCAGTGCGATCACCACGATGATGATGGGCAGTTCTGTTGCCCCCCAGGCGATCGCCCCGCCGAGACGTTGGTCGGACACCAGGTCGGTGACCCAGGGCAACGAGAGCGAGCGATAGTAATCGGCGGCCATCGCTGAGTGCGAGTTCATCAGCGTCAACCCGAAGAAGGCATGGAACGGCAGCGCACCGAGCAGCAGACCCAGCTTGAGCATCGGCGGCAGCCGCCGCGGCGCCGGATCGACACCGATGATCACCCAGTAGTAGAGGTAGCCGACCAGCAGGAAGTGAAACCCCATGATCACGTGTCCGATGTGGTTGGACATCAACGTGTCGAACAACGGGGTGAAGTAGATCGCGTAGAACGACCCGATGAACAGCGGGAACACCACCAGCGGATGGGTCGCGGCCTTGGCCAGCGGTGAATGCACGATGCGCACCACCAGCTCGCGCATGCCCGGTGGTTGCGGCTTGTGCGCCGCCGGCAGCGCCCGCATCGCCAGAGTGACCGGGCCGCCGAGCACCAGCAGGATCGGCGCCATCATGCCGAGCACCATGTGCGTCATCATGTGGATGGAGAACTGCGCCGTCGCGTAGGCGCCGAAGCCGGACGAGGTGGCGAACAGGATCAGCAGCCAGCCGACGATCCAGCTGATCGTGCGGCCGCGCGGCCAGGCGATCTGCTGTCGGCGGAGCCGGACCAGTCCGGCGATGTAGAGCCCGATCGCCACCAGCGCAGCGGTGCCGAAGATCAGGTCGAATCGCCAGGCGAACAGCAGGTGACCGATGGTGGGCGGACCGGGCAGCGAGTAGCCGAGCACGTCGACCAACGGATCGGGCACCACGCCGGACGGTGGCGGGCTGGCCGTGCGGCCGAGCGCGACCGCGATGCCCATGGTGGTCGCCATCAGCAGTGTTTCGACCACTGCCAGCCGGGTCAGCGGACGGCGCTTGCCGGCCGCCACCGCCGGCAGGGTCACCCGTCGGTGCAGGAATCCGATGACGCCGAGCACGACCAACAGCACTGTCTTGGCGATCACCAGCGTTCCGTACTCGGTGCTGAACACGTCGCTCCACCGGGAGAACCGCAGCCAGGCGTTGCCGACGCCGGAAAGGGTCACCGCGATGAACGCGACCAGTGCCGTGTTCGAGTAGCGCTGCGCGATCACGCCCAGATGATCGGCTCGCTGCCGGGCCAGGCCGATCAGTGCGACCAGCCCGCCGATCCACACCGACACGCCGACCAGGTGATAGATCATCGTGTTGCTGGCCAGATCGTGGTCGCCGCTCTGCGCGGCGTGGCCGGCGATGGCCATCGGCACCACCGCGGCAACCGCGAGTGCCAGCAGCAGGAATGCGCCGCCGGGGCGCAGCACGGACCGGGAGATGATGGCGATCAACAATGCCCCGACGGCCGCGATCAGCGGGGCGCGGATCGATTCCAGGGCCTGCAGTCCGCTGAGAATGCTGCCGCCGCCCAACGAGTGGGCCAACGTCGCCCCGCTGGCCTCGGAGACGTTCAACGGAACGAGCGCCAGCCCGGACACCGCCCAGACGGTGGCACTGAGCGAGGCGGCGCGGACCGCGCGGTAGCCGCTCACCGTGAAGATGCCCGACCGTTGCGGCGGCGCGTACAGTGCGGCCGCCAGCAGCCACCCGAAGGTGAGGGCGGTGCTCAGGTCGAAGATGCCCTTGACCGCGGGCAATCCGTAGCTGGTGAGCACCCCCGGGTCGGGCAGCCCGAGAAAGGCGTCCCGAGGCTGGACGGCCGCGGTGATCCCGACGGCGACACACACCACGATCGCCGCGGCGGCCAGGGCGAGCGGCCCGGTTGACCAGCGGGAGGGCGCGGCGAAGCCACGGGCGCCACCTGCGTCCACCTCGTGCCCAGCGGACTCGGTCACCGCCATCACTGCATCGCCACGCTGCCAGCGTATCGACTCTGCTACGACGACCGAACCTGGCGCCTTCAGATCGGCGCCCCCGGCAGGATTCGAACCTGCGACCCAGTCATTAGAAGTGACTTGCTCTATCCACTGAGCTACGGGGGCTCGACAAGAGAGATTACTTCGAATCTGGGGGGCGATCTGCAACGGATGAGTGTCGGTGGGTCCTGGCACCGTCCGCCGGATGCCTCCCCATCACACGAAGGACAAGGGCGATCTCGCCCAAGCCAAAGTCGCGGCGGACCTCATCGGGCGAGGTGCAACCGTGCTGCTGCCGCTGCCAGGCTGCTTGACGACACGCAGCATCGTGACACCGAACCAGGGGCCGCCGTACTGGAAGCCGACCCCGAGCCCTCGCAGGGTGCCCTGACCGAGGTGCGCCGCGTGCCGGCCCGATCCAGTTCCCGCTGCCAGAGCTGAGTGCGGCAGCAGCGGCGACCACCCCGGAGACGACCTTGCTGCGGCTCTACGGGCCTCCGGGCGCCGGCCGCGAGCGGGGCGTATCGATAGCTGAGCGTCACAGCCTTGGCCGGGTGTGCGCGTTGACCTGCCGGACTACTAATACCTCAGGGCGGTCGGTGGTGATGGGTTCCAGCGCCCGGCGGCTTGCGAGGACGGCGAGGCCATGAATGCCGGCCCAGAGGTCAGTGGTCACCTCAGCCGGTTCGGCCGGCCCGATCTGTGCCACGCAATCGCTCGCGAGTGTGAAGAGGGCGAGGCTGTGGTGGCGCAATTGCTCTCCGGAGTCTTCGAGGAGATCGTGGCGGAACATCAGCTCGAACATCGCCGGGTGTTCTTGTGCGAACGAGACGTACTCGTTGGCCAAGGCACAGAGTTCCTCGCGTGCCTTGACCGGGTCAGCGGTCGTTTGCGGCCTGCGTTGAGCAGTGCGCATTCGTGCACGTAGGTCGGTGAATCCCTGTGCGGCGACAGCGGATAGCAGCGCGGCGCGGGATGAGAAGTGCCGGCGCGGGGCGCCGTGCGATACGCCAGCCCGACGAGCCACCTCACGCCCGGTGAACTCGCCGACCCCTACCTCCTCCAGCAGGTTCACCGCGTGCTCGATGAGCAGAGCCCTGGCCTCACCGTGTCGCGTCATGTTGACACCGTATACGTTGGGTAGACGGTGTCTACGTTTTCTCCTGGGACGGGGTGGAAAGTGGTTGTTGGGCTCGGTTTGGCGTTGCTCTCGTCGCTGGCGCACGCGGGGTGGAACACGCTGGTCAAACGTGTCTCGGCCGCCGGGGTTCCAGCGATGTGGGCGTACACGCTTGCCGCGTCTGTGCTTCTGGTGCCTCTGACGGTCGTGGCCACCGCTGGGCACGCCGTGCGTTTCACCGGAACTGGCCTGTTGCTGGCGCCGGTCAGCATGGCTTTGCATACGGCGTACGCGGCGCTGGTCCAGCGGGCCTACCGGTCGTTCGATGTCGGGCAGGTCTATCCGCTTTCTCGCGGCCTGGCGCCGGTGCTGGTCGCGGTCCCGGGCGTGACGCTGTTCGACCAAGGCCTGACGCCGGCCAGATGGGTGGGCGTGGCACTGATGGGCATCTCGGTCGCGTTGCTGACTTTCGAGCGATCCGCATCCCTGGACCCGGCAAGGAATCTACGGCCAGTGTTGTGGAGCACCGGCATTGCCGTGACGATTGCCGCCTACACCCTCTACGACGGGTGGGCCGTCGTGACGATGCAGGTTGACCCAATGGCCTATTACTTGATCACCGGGCTGCTCCAGTTAGGGCTGATGACCATGTTGATCCGTCATCGCATCCCGGAAGGCGTCGATCAGTTCCGCCAGCACACCGCATCGATCGTCACCCTCGCTGTGCTGATCCCGGCGTCATATCTGTTCGGTCTGTACGCGACACAGCATGCGCCTATATCTTTGGTCGCCGCGGTTCGAAGCACCAGTCTGATTTGGGCGGCGATCGCCGCCACAATGATTCTACGAGAACCGCTGCGCCGCAGCCGCATCCTCGCGACAGTCGCTGCGGTCGCCGCGTTAGCTCTGCTCGCAATATGACGGTTGTCCCTGGCCGCGAAGGTGAAGCCGACGTGCGAGATGTCGTCCGGGTCAACAGACTGTCTCTCCCTGGCTAGATTTCCGTGGTGTCATGACCACCTGGCCGGCGAACGTGAAGCCGCCGCCGAATCCGAGCAGCAGGGCTGGGACATCAGGCGGGATCTTGCCGAGGTGCCACCATTTGCTCAGGCCGAGTGGCACGCTGGCCGCCGACGTGTTGCCGGACTCAGTGACATCGGTGACCACGATCTTGGTACTGAGTCCGAGCGCCTCGGCGACGGGCTCGATGATGCGCAAGTTTGCCTGATGACAGGCCAGAACAGCGATGTCGTCCGTCGTCATGCCCGCTGCAGCGATCGCACGCTGCCCGTGACCGGCCGCCTTCCCGATCGCCCAGCGGAACACATCCCGGCCGCTCTGTCGAAAGGTGTTGCTGGGCGGTCCGATCACGACCGCATCCACCAGGCTCGGCTCGGAGCCCCAAACGACTGGGCCGATGCGAGCTTCGTCGCTTGCCCTGACGATGGCAGCGCCCGCACCGTCCGCCGTCAGCACAGCGGTGCTGCGGTCGTTCCGATCAGTGAAGGCCGAGAGTTTCTCCGAACCGATCACGAGCGCTGCGCTCGCGGATCCGGATCGAATCGATTGATCTGCCAGGCCCAACGCATATTCGAATCCCGAGCACGCTGTATTGATGTCGAGAACTGCGGGGCCGGCCAGATCCAGCCCTGCTGCGACTCGTCCTGCCGTGTTCGGTGACCGCTCCTCGGCGGTTGTTGTCGCGACGATGACGAGGTCGATGTCTCGTGGGTCGCAGGCGGCGGTCTCGAGCGCATGACGCGCCGCCGCCGTCGCCATCGAGGCCACCGTCTCCGCCTCGCTCGCGAGGTGGCGGGTCAGGATTCCGGTCCGGCGGCGGATCCACTCGTCGCTCGTGTCCATCACCGCCGCCAGGTCGTCGTTGGAGACCGACCGCTCGGGTTGGAAGTGCCCCATCCCGACGATCTCGGCGCCCGGTGACCCTGTTCGTAGCCGCATCTTCCGTCCCTCTTCCCGTGTCCTGCCTGATCCGGTCCTCAGCTGCGCTCCCGGCGCGACGCCCATTTTTAGCATACGAGCGTTCGCTATACTCACGTCGTGAGTCCACGACGATCAGCAGCGTTCGCACGGCAGACGCGTGAGCGCATCATTGCCAAGAGCGTCGAGCAGGCCTCGAGCGTGGGCCTGGAGGGACTCACGCTCGGCGGACTCGCCGATGCGCTCGACCTCAGCAAGGCCGGCGTTGTCGGCCCGTTCGGGTCGAGGCAGGAACTGCAGGCAGCGGCGCTCACCGCCGCCAGCAAGCTGTTCATCGATGCCGTGATCACACCTTCGATGACGGTCACTTCCGGACTCCAGCGCTTGATCCGGATCATCGATCAATGGAGCGGGTACCTAGTCGACTGCCCATTCCCCAACGGCTGCTTCTTCACAGCGGCGTCGCATGAGCTCGACGACCGCCCGGGCAAGCTCAGAGATGCGCTGCAATCGACGATCAACCAGTGGAACAGGTTCCTGCGCGAGGAAGTTCGCCGAGCCAAGGCCGTTGGCGACCTGGACCCGGGCGTCGACGCAGACGACGTCGTGCACGTTCTCACCGGCCTGGTGATGGCGGCGAACCAGGCTATCCAGCTACTCCACGAGAATCCCGGACTTGTGCAAGCGCGTACCCGTCGACTCATGCGGTCCGCTATCGGTGTTGTCTAGCTGAAGCGAGTTCTCCACCGTGGGTTCACATGGGCCAGCCCTGTCCGCATCGACACCGACCGTGATCGACGGCTCGGACGGCCGCTGACTACCCTGGTGGTCGCCCCGAGACAGGCGGGAAGCCACTGTATCCAAGGCTTGGCCATGCCTCTCGAACTGTCTCCGGAGGTGCGCTTTCGTTGCTGCCGGCAGTGTGATCGAGCGAGAGGAACCGCGAGTGCCTACCGGTGTGCATCTGCGCGACGCCCGACAGCAACTCTTCGACGCCGCCGAGCGCGTGCTGCTGCACGCGGGGCCGAGCGCACTGACCAGCCGCACCGTCACCGACGAAGCGGGCGTCGCCAAGGGCGTCCTGCACCGGCATTTCGCCGACTTCGACGCCTTCCTGACCGACCTGGTGCTCGATCGCGCCGCAAAGCTCGAATCGCAGGCCGCAGCCCTGCGTGCATCGGTCGGCACCGGCACGGTGGCCGACAACCTGGCCGCCGCACTGACCACCATCTTCGGGCCGGTACCGCTGGCGATCATTCCGCTGATCACCTTCCGTGACGAACTGCGCGGCCGGCTGCGACGGGCAAGACCCGGTGGCGGCATGGCGATCCTCGCCCAGGCCACCACGGCGATCTCCGCCTACCTGACAGACGAGCGCGAGCTGGGTCGGATCGTGGCCGATGCGGACATCGATTCGCTCACCCTCTCGCTGGTCGGCGGCGGTCACCTACTGTTCGCCGACCGCGAGTCCGGCCCACCGACCACGGTGGCGCTCACCCGGTTCGTGACGACCGCGGTGAGGGCGGTAACGCCGCACCCCCGGTAACCGGCGGCTCGCAAAGAGCGCACACGCGCGGTATTTTCGCCACTTCAATACGCAAATATCGTCGCGTCGATCGCCACCCTGCGTACTCGAGAATGTCACCACTGCCACCCGGATGGCGGCATTGTTCGGCCAGTATCCGGGTCGTAGGGTCAGCACACCACCCAACCTCCGCCGATCGATCCGACAGTGGTGCCGAACGCCTTCTGCCTATCGATTGACGTAATTCGCTCCCGGAGGCAACGATGCTCCCGTCCAGGTTCCAGGCCACCTCAGCTCGATCCGGGCGGCGGGTCCGACGCATCCGCAGCGCACTGGCCGTCGGCGCCTCGATCGCGATGATCGTCGGCATTGCGCCGAACGTGGTGGCCGCGCCCGCTCCCCCACCGACCATCGGTGAGGGTCAGTCCATCCTGAACTTCGATGACGGCAGCATCGGAGCGTTGTTCGCCTGGGGTTCGGAGGCCGCCAGCACTCCGGCACTGACGACGGTCGCCGCCGATGTCCCCGGCACCTCCGCGGGCAACCAGGCGCTGCAGGCAGCCGTGCAGGACGTCCCGGCGGGCGGTTGGAGCGGCTTCAGCCTGGACATCAACTCGGCCACCGACTGGTCGGCGTACGACGGATTCGCCTTCCAGTTCCTCGGCACCGGCAGCGGCAAGAACCTGCGCTACGAACTCAAGAGCGGCGGCAGCGACGCCGGTAGTGCCAACCTGTTCGAGACCTCGGTGCTCGACGACAGCACCGGCTGGCGGACCGTCCGGATCGACTTCGGTGCGCTGCGCCTCAAGGGCAATGCCGATTCCAACCTGCGGTTCGACCCGACTGCCGCGCACGGGTTCGCCGTCACCCTGTCCGACCTGGGCAGCGGAAACTGGCAGTTCGACGAATTCGGCCTGTACCAACGGACCTCGGTGATCGAGGACTTCGAGGGCGACGTGCCGATCGGCTCGGACACCAACCCGATCGGCTGGTTCACCTGGGGCAACCAGCCGGGCAACGTCAGCCTCGGCGTCACCACCCAGGAACGCGGCGGCAATGCCGGCAACCACGTGCTGTCCGGCCAGTACCTGATCCCCGGCGGCGGCTACGGCGGCATCTCGCTGGACAAGGCGGCCAGCGAGGACTGGAGCGCCTACGGCGGCATCAGCTTCTACTGGTACGCCTCCCAGCCGACCAAGCCCGCCTCCCCCACCGCCGGCGACGACATCGCGATCGAGATCAAGGACGGCGGCCCGGACGCCGAACACTCCGAGCTGTGGACGACCACGTTCAAGGACAACTGGTCAGACGACGGCAACCGGTGGAAGCTGGTGCAGATCCCGTTCAGCCAGTTCCACCTGCGCACCGACTATCAGCCCGGATCCGGCGACACCCTGGACGGCGCCTTTTCTCGCACCGACGCCTGGGGTTTCGCGATCACCATGCCGCCGGGCAAGGCCGCGTCGGTCGGCTGGGCCATCGACCAGTTCGAGCTCTACGGCACGGCAACCCAGGCGATCTCGAGCACCGTCACCGCCGACCCGCAGGTCAGCCTGGTGAACGGCGGGCAGAGCGCAACGGTGCACCTCGGCGTCACCACCTCGGACGACACCCCGCTGGCCAAGGACGTCACCGTCAACTACGCCCCGGGAGACGGGACCGCCGTCGTGGGAACGAATTTCGACGCCTTCGGCGGCACCCTGGCCTTCCCGGCCGGCACCGCCTCCGGAACCACTCAGGACGTCACCGTCACCACAAAGGCGACAACCGGGGCTGACGTGGCCCGCACCGTCGTCATCGCCTTGACGGCGACCGGCGCCGAGCCGCCGGTGAGCAACCCGACCGTGGTGATCAACGCCCACGGCCTCGCCTACCAGAATCCGAAACTGCCGGTGAGCAAACGGGTCTCAGACCTGATGAGTCGGATGACGCAGGCCGAGAAGATCGGTCAGATGACCCAGGCGGAGCGTCTCGGGCTCACCTCACCGGCCACCATCACCGAACTCGGCCTCGGCTCCGTGCTCTCCGGCGGCGGCTCGGTCCCGGCGGAGAACACCGCCGCCGGCTGGGCCGACATGATCGACGGATTCCAGCGGCAGGCACTGGCCACCCGACTGCAGATCCCGTTGATCTACGGCGTCGATGCGGTGCACGGCCACAACAACGTGGTCGGCGCCACGATCCTGCCGCACAACATCGGTCTCGGTGCCTCCCGCGATCCGGCCGTGGTGCAGGCGGGCGCCCAGGTCACCGCGACCGAGGTGCGGGCCACCGGCATCCCGTGGGCGTTCGCGCCGTGCCTGTGCGTCACCCGCGATGAGCGCTGGGGCCGCTCCTACGAAGCGTTCTCCGAGGACCCGGCGCTGGTCACCCAACTGGCGAAGCCGGCGATCGTCGGGCTGCAAGGCACCGACCCGACCCACATCACCGGTCCGGACAAGGTGCTGGCCACCGCCAAGCACTGGGCCGGCGATGGCGGCACCCGCTACGAACCCTCGCTGGCGGGTTCCGGCTACCCGATCGACCAGGGCGTCACCCACGTCGACAGCCTCAAGGCGTTCGAGAAGTTGTTCGTCAGCCCGTATCTGCCGGCGATCAAGGCCGGTGTCGGTTCGATCATGCCGTCGTACTCGGCGGTTCAGGTCGGTGACGGTCCGGTGATCCGGATGCACGAGTACACCGCGCTGAATACCGATCTGCTGAAGAACAAGCTCGGCTTCAAAGGCTTCCTGATCAGCGACTGGGAGGGCATCAACAAGCTGCCCGGCACCGACTACTCCGACAAGGTGGCGCGTTCGGTCAACTCGGGCCTGGACATGGCGATGGCGCCCTACGACTACGCCACATTCATCACCTCGCTCACCGGCAAGGTGGCCGACGGGGTGGTGAAGCAGAGCCGGATCGACGACGCGGTGAAGCGGATCCTCACCGAGAAGTTCGAGCTCGGCCTGTTCGACGCCCCGTTCGCGGACCGCTCGAAGGCCGATAGTGTCGGCTCCGACGCGCACCGTGCGGTGGCCCGCAAAGCCGCCGCCGAGTCCCAGGTGCTGATCAAGAACAGCGGGAACCTGTTGCCGTTGAAGAAGAACGCCAAGGTCTACCTGGCCGGCTCGAACGCCGACGATCTCGGCAACCAGATGGGCGGCTGGTCGATCAGCTGGCAGGGTGCCAGCGGCACCACGACCACCGGCACCACCATCCGGCAAGGCATCGAGCAGGTGGCACCGGACGCAACCGTCACCTACTCGAAGGACGCCTCGGCGCCGACCGCCGGCAGCGATGTCGGCATCGTGGTGGTCGGCGAGACGCCGTACGCCGAGGGCGTCGGCGACGTCGGCAACAACGGACACACGCTGAACCTGTCGACGGCGGATCGCGCCACGATCGACACCGTCTGTTCGGCGATCAGCAAGTGTGCGGTGTTGGTGGTGTCCGGGAGGCCGCAGCTGATCACCGACAAGCTCGGCGAGATCGACGCGCTGGTCGCCTCCTGGCTGCCAGGCACCGAGGGTGCCGGCGTCGCCGACGTGCTGTTCGGCAACCGGCCGTTCACCGGCCGGCTGCCGGTGACCTGGCCCGCCTCGGCCGACCAGGTGCCGATCAACGTCGGTGACGCCTCCTACGCACCGCTGTTCCCCTACGGCTGGGGGCTGCGCACCGGCACCCTGCACGATCGGATCGCCGGGCTACTGCCCGGTGCTTCGGGTCCGACGAGGGGTGCGCTGCAGGCGGCGCTGGCGCCGGGTCACTGGCAGGGCGAGGCTCCCCGGCACCCGGATCAGGTGATCGCCGCACTCGGCCGGGCGGCCGCGACCGCCCGCTCGGCGGCCGGCCCGAATTCGCTCGGCGAGGCACTGACCAGCGCCATCCGCGACATCGTCCAGGACCGGGTGCTGGCCACCACCGGCACGCCGTCCCCAGGGGTGAGCACCCTGATCGCCGGCGCCGACCATTCACTAGCATCTGGTGACGTGGTGAAAGCGGTGGCGCAGTTGTTGCTGGCCTGGAAACTGGTTTCCTGACGGCTTCGAAGGTCGACACCCGCTCGCCCGGCAGGGAGAGAAGGGTGCTGACTTGGGGGCCACAAGGGAGCTGCATTGTTCTCGGATCTTCGTGATCAGGTCGCCGTCGTCACCGGCGGTGCCCGCGGCCTCGGCCTGCAGATGGCGACCGCACTGGCCGGGCAGGGCTGCCACATCGCCCTGCTCGACCTGCTCGAGGAGCAGGCATCGACGAGCGCGGCGCAGCTGGCCGGCGACCACGGCGTCCGGGCGGTCGGCATCGGCTGCGACGTCACCGACCCGGACTCGGTGACCGCCGCGATCGCGGCCGTTGTCGAGCAACTGGACAGCCCGCAGATCCTCATCAACGCGGCCGGCATCGCGATGCACAAGGACTCCACCGAGGTCGCGCCCGACGAGTGGCGCAAGGTGATCGACATCGACCTGAACGGGGTGTTCTTCTCCTCCCAGGCCTTCGCCAGGCAGGTCCTGCTGGCCGGGGACAAGGCGACCATCGTGAATGTCGCGTCGATGTCGGCGTTCGCGGTGAACATCCCGCAGCGCCAGGCCTCCTACAACGCCGCCAAGGCCGGCGTCGAGCAGCTCACCCGGTCGTTGGCGGTCGAGTGGATCGGCAACGGGATCCGGGTGAACGCCATCTCCCCCGGCTATTTCCGCTCGGACATGACCAAGCAGTTCATCGAGCAGAACCCGGAGATGGGCGAGTTCTGGGTGTCCCGGATCCCCGCCGGCCGGATGGGCGAGCCGGAGGATCTGGACGGCGTGGTGTTGTTCCTGGCCTCGGATGCCTCACGGTACGTGGTCGGCGAGTGCATCGTGGTCGACGGCGGCTACACCATTGTCTGAGCAGAGCGTGCCGGCCGGCACGGTCGCCGCTGTCACCGGCGGCGGCTCCGGGATCGGGCTGGCCACGGCTCGGGCGATCTCGACCGCCGGCGGCTCGGTGGTGCTGGCCGGGCGCTCCGTCCCGAAACTGGAAGCGGCTGCCGCGGAAGGGTTCTCCGGTCCGGTGCAGATCCTGCAACTCGACACCGGCGAGCCTGGCGCCGGTGCCGCGCTGGTACAGGCGGCAGTCGCGGCGTTCGACCGGCTGGACGTGGTGATCGCGAACGCCGGCGTTTACCTGCCGGGCGATCTTGCCGACTCGGAGCCGACCGCGATCGCGTCCCTGATCGGCACCAACGTCACCGGGCTGATCGACACCGTGCAGGCCGCGGTGCGGCACTTCGTCCCGCAGGGCCGCGGCGACATCCTGGTCACCAGCTCGGTGTCCGGGCACCAGGCGATCGCCTGGGAGCCGGTGTACTCGGCATCCAAACACGCAGTGCAGGCGTTGGTGCACGGGGTGCGCCGGCAGCTGATCGGCTCCGGGGTCCGGATCGGTGCGGTGGCGCCGGGTGTGGTGCTCAACGACCTGTGGAAGGTGACCGACGACGCGCTCCGCGACGCCGAGGTCGCGGCCGGCAACGGGCTGACGAACGAGGACATCGCCGAGGCGATGATGTTCATGCTGACCCGCCCGCGGCACGTACAGATCCGCGACCTGGTGATCCTGCCGGTGAATCAGGACATCTGAGGTCCCGCTCATTCGACGGCCCGGTCCGACACCGCGGACCGGGCCGTCGAACAGAGAGCGTCAGCCCGAGCTGGTCCCGCTGATGCAGCTCGGGTTCGACGGGTTGTACAAATGCGAGGCGTTCTGGTTCTTCAGCGGCCCCAGATTCGCCCAGTTACCAGGGCAGACGTCGATCCAGGCGCCCTTCTGGTCGCTGTTGTAGTAGACCCGAACCGCCCGGTCGGTGTTGTTGCGGGCCGCCGCCGCATTGTTCTTCACGCACAGACCGCGGCCTGCCCCTGCCCCCTTGAAGACGTAGCAGTTCGGTCCCGAGCCGAGATTCAGCCTGCGGTACGCGGTGTTGGACATGGGGAAATCCGACACGGAACCCTTGGCGTTGCTGTTGTAGTAGTAACAGAATTCGCCTTGCTCGCAGACTCCGTTCCGGACGGTGATCGTGTCACCCGCTGCAGCGGCCGGAACCGCCGCCCCGATCGCCAGCCCGGCCAGCATCAGCAACCCTACCGCGGCCGGACGCCAGGTCCCGCGTCGATTCGTTGTCACTCTTGCCATCTGTGCCTCCCGTGTCGTCGAAAGCCGCTTTCGGCCCTCGCCATGCCACTGTGATGGCAGCCGCACCCGTGCGGTTCCGACCAAGATCGACAGCGCGATCTCCGACTGAGCGGGACTCACCCGGATCGTCGGTGACCCCGGACACACCGATGGTCCGCCCCCGCTGTCGTGAGAGCAGGCCGGCGTGCCATTCTGACCCCGGTCCGATCGACACAGGGAGCGCCATGACGAGTCCGCCGAGCTTGTCCGTCGAGCAGCTGCGCGCCGCCGTCGATGCCGGCGAGATCGATACCGTGGTGGTCGGCTTCACCGACATGCAGGGTCGGCTGCAGGGCAAACGGGTGCACGCCCGCCACTTCCTGGACACGGTGCTGGAGCACGGCACCGAGGGCTGCAACTACCTGCTGGCCGTCGACGTCGAGATGAACACCGTTGCCGGGTATCAGGTCGCCTCCTGGGAGTCCGGCTACGGGGACATGATGTTCGACCTCGACCTGTCGACCCTGTGCCGCACGCCGGGCCAGCGATACTCGGCGACAGTGCACTGCGACCTGCGGTGGCCCCCCGGTGCGGCCGCGACCGGTCCGGTCGTCCAGGCGCCACGATCGGTGCTGCGGGCGCAACTGGAGGAAGCCGCCGAACTCGGGTTCTTGGCATACTGCGGTACCGAGTTGGAGTTCATCGTCTTCGAGGACGGTTACGACGAGGCCTGGGACCGGCGCTATCACGGTCTGCGGAGCGCGAACCGGTACAACGTCGACTACTCGATCATGGGTGGCGGCCGGGTCGAACCTCTGTTGCGCACCATCCGCAACGAGATGACCACCGCCGGGCTGCGGGTGGAGGCCGCCAAGGGCGAGTGCAACCCGGGCCAGCACGAGATCACCTTCGTCTACGACGAGGCGCTGCGGGCCTGCGACAACCACGTGCTCTACAAGAACGGCGCCAAGGAGATCGCAGCGGCGGCGGGCCAGTCGCTGACCTTCATGGCCAAGTACGACGAGAACGAGGGCAACTCCTGCCATCTGCACCTGTCGCTGCGGGGCGCCGATGGTTCTTTCGTGTTCGCGGATCCGGATCGGTCGGGCGGCCGGTCGGAGGTGTTCGAGAAGTTCCTGGCCGGCGTGCTGGCGACATTGGCCGAGCTCAGCTACTTCTACGCGCCGAACATCAACTCCTACAAGCGGTTCGCCGACGGCTCGTTCGCCCCGACGGCCGTCGCCTGGGGCACCGACAATCGGACCTGCGCGCTGCGGGTGGTCGGTCAGGGGGCAGGGCTCCGGGTCGAGAACCGGCTGCCCGGCGGCGACGTCAACCCCTATCTGGCGGTGGCCGCCATGCTGGCCGGTGGTCTGCACGGCATCCGGGAAGGGCTGACGCTGCCCAACGAGTGCACCGGGAACGCCTACACCGCAGGCCTTCCGCGGGTGCCGGCGACGCTGACCGAAGCCCGCGCGCTGCTGGCGGAGTCCACGATTGCCAGGCAGGCATTCGGCGACGACGTGATCGATCACTATCTCAATGCCGCCGACGTCGAGATCGCCGCTTTCAACGCGGCGGTCACCGACTGGGAACGGGTCCGGGGGTTCGAGCGGCTGTGAGCACGGTGAGCCAACAGGACCGGGACGAATCGATCGAACTGATCAACCCGGCAACCGAGGAACCGATCGGCCGGGTGGCCATGACCTCGCTCGAGCAGACCGACGCGGCGATCGAAAAGGCCGCCGCAGCCACCGAATCCTGGCGCGCGGTCGCCCCGGCGGATCGGGCCCGGCTGCTCCGGCGGTTCGCCTCGCAGGTCGACGAACACCTGGAAGAGCTGGCCCAGCTGGAGGTCCGCAACTCCGGACATACCATCGGCAATGCCCGATGGGAGGCCGGCAACGTCCGCGACGTTCTGGACTACTTCTCGGCGGCCCCGGAGCGACTGTTCGGTCGGCAGATCCCGGTGGCCGGTGGTGTCGATGTCACGTTCCGCGAGCCGCTGGGGGTGGTCGGCGTCATCGTGCCGTGGAACTTCCCGATGCCGATCGCCGGCTGGGGCTTCGCCCCGGCTCTCGCGGCCGGCAACACCGTGGTGCTCAAACCCGCCGAGCTGACGCCGCTGACGGCGATCCGACTGGCGGAGCTGGCTCTCGCCGCCGGAATTCCGGAGGGCGTCTTCACCGTGCTGCCCGGTGCCGGGGACGTAGTCGGCGAGCGGTTCGTCAGCCACCCCGCCATCGGCAAGATCTGCTTCACCGGGTCCACCAGGGTGGGCCGGCGGATCATGGCCGGCGCCGCCGATCAGCTGAAACGGGTCACCCTCGAACTCGGCGGCAAGAGCGCCACCATCGTCTTCGACGACGCCGACCTCGCAGCCGCGGCGGCCGCAGCGCCGATGTCGTTCCTGGACAACACCGGCCAGGACTGCTGCGCCAGGACCCGGATCCTGGTGCAGCGCACCGTCTTCGACAGCTTTATGGAGCAGTTCGAGGAGGCCGTCCGGTCGGTCGTTGTCGGCGATCCGCTGGATGAGGCGTCGCAAATGGGACCGTTGCTCAGTGAGCAACGCCGCACCGCGGTGCGCTCGTACCTCGCCGGCGACACCCCGGTGGCGTTCACCGGTTCGGCGCCCGTCGGCCCCGGGTACTGGCTACCGCCAACGGTTCTGCTGCCGTCGTCGACCGACGACCGGACCTGGCAGGAGGAGATCTTCGGGCCGGTGGCCGGCGTCATCCCCTTCGACGACGAGGTCGACGCGATCGCCAAGGCGAACGACACCGCTTATGGATTGTCCGGATCGATCTTCACCCGCGACGTCGGGCGGGCACTGCGGGTGTCGCGCGCGGTGCAGGCCGGCAATCTGTCGGTGAACTCGCACTCCAGCGTCCGCTACTCGACGCCGTTCGGCGGGTTCAAACAGTCCGGCATCGGCCGCGAACTCGGCCCGGACGCGCTCGACTCCTTCACCGAGGTGAAGAACGTCTTCATCGCCACCGAACAGTAAGGGATTCCGCATGGCAGGACGTCTGCAGGACAAGGTCGCTGTGGTGACCGGCGGCTGCTCGGGTATCGGCTTGGCGACCGTCCGCCGGTTCGCCGAAGAAGGCGCCATCGTGGTGATCGGCGATCTGGACGCCGATCGCGGTCCGACGATCGCGCAGGAGATCGGCGGCACCTTCGTCCGCTGCGATGTGACCTCCGCCGATGACGTCGATGCGCTGTTCCGCACCGCCTGGGAGACGCACGGCAGTGTCGACGTGGCGTTCAACAACGCCGGAATCTCGCCGCCCGACGACGATTCCATCCTCACCACCGGCCTCGACGCCTGGCGCCGGGTGCAGGAGGTCAACCTGACCAGCGTCTACCTGTGCTGCAAGGCCGCGCTGCCCTACATGCTCGAACAGCACAGCGGCTCGATCATCAACACCGCCTCTTTCGTGGCCCGGATGGGCGCTGCGACCTCACAGATCTCCTACACGGCCAGCAAGGGTGGGGTGCTCGCGCTGTCCCGCGAGCTCGGAGTGCAGTTCGCCCGGGAGGGCATTCGGGTCAACGCGCTGTGTCCCGGCCCGGTGAACACCCCCCTGCTGCAGGAGTTGTTCGCTAGCGATCCCGAGCGCGCTCAGCGGCGGCTGGTGCACGTGCCGATGGGCCGCTTCGCCGAGCCGGCTGAGATCGCCAACGCGGTGGTGTTCCTGGCCAGCGACGAGTCGTCCTTCATCACTGCGGCCGACTTCCTGGTGGACGGCGGTATCAGCGGGGCCTACGTCACCCCTCTGTAGCCGAGATGGTTGCTGACCTGCGCCGATGACCTTGCGAACGCCGACTGTCGGTGGTCCGCCGTAGCGTTGTCGGCATGCAACAGGGGGAGCTTCTGGACGGGCCCGGCGGGCCCGTCGGCGACTACGACGATCCGATCTCGGACGCGCTCCGATCGTTGGATCGGGCACTCGATCAGGTCGCGGCGCTGGACCTGTCGCGACCGGACACGATGGGCCTGATGCTGATCGCGCAGATCGTCGAGCGGCAGCTGAACCGGCTGTACCTGCAAGCCGCGCACGTCGCCGGTGAGGTCGACGGCCGCGGCCTTGCCAGCGAACTCGATGCGCCCTCCACCCGAGTACTGATGCGTGATCTGCTGAACATGGCGCCCGCCGACGCGTCGGCGAGAATCCGGCTCGATGAGGGGACCCGCCGCCGCATTACCCCGACCGGTAGTTCGCTGCCTCCGCGATTGGCTCATCTGGCGGAACGGGTGCCCAGCGGCCGGATCGGACCGGACCATGCGGCGATCATCACCAGGACGATGGAAAAGCTGCCAGCCGCACTGCATCCTGACGATCGAGACGCGTGCGAGCGTCTGCTCGTCGAGCAGGCGCAACAACTGGACCCGCCAACGCTGCAGAGGCTGGCGAACAAGATGCTCGAGGCCGCAAATCCCGACGGTCCCGAGCCGGCTGGGGATGCCCACGGCAGAATGGAACTGCACGTCGGCCGGCGCCGCGACGACGGACTGACCCGGATCACCGGCTTACTCGACGATCTCGCGATCGAAGCACTGTTGACAGCTATCGGTCCGCTGGCTGCACCCGCGCCCGCGGGAACCAGGGAGCCCGACCCGCCGACCACGCCCGACGTACCGGCCGAAACCGACCCGCCGACCACGCCCGACGGACCGGCCGCTACCGAGCCGCCGAGCAGTTCCCCGCCGGACCCGGCCCCGCCACCATCCGACGATCGTCACCACGCAGACCCCGCGCTCAAGGACCCGCGGTCGCCAGCCACCCGGCGTGCACATGCCCTTGGCGAGGTGTTGTCGCGCTACCTGAAGATCGGTGCAGGGCCAAGACATGGTGGCCAGCTACCGCAGATCGTGGTCACCGTCGCGCTTCACGACCTGCAAGAGCAGCTCGGCCGCGGCCGTCCCGGCTACACCGACGCCCTCACCGCCGCAGACGTCAGGCTGCTCGCCTGTGATGCGAAGATCCTGCCCGTGGTGCTGGGCGGCCCATCCGAGGTGCTGGACCTCGGGCGGGCGAGGTACACCTTCTCGCCGGCCATCAGGCGCGCCATCACCGTGCGCGACATCGGTTGCAGCTGGCCGGGTTGCGACCGGCCGGGGTCCTGGTGCGAGGCCCACCACGTGCGTTGGTGGATACGGGACACCGGCCCGACGAGCCTGGACAACGGCGCGCTGTTGTGTCCCGAGCACCATCAGCAGATCCACCGCGGTCACTGGACGATGTGGATCGCCGACGATGGCACACCCGAATTCATCCCGCCTCCGTGGATCGATCCCGACCAACGCCCGCGCCGCAACAGGCTGCACCGCCCGGCACCTACGAACACCAGTTGACGCTCGACGTCTGTCGCGGGTAGATTACTGACCATAAGGTCGGTTAATCGGTCGAAGCTACGGGGCGGTGGATCCGGCGAACGGAGGCGTGGCGATGGCCATTGACGACGCAACCGCCGCCCTTGACTACCGCCGGCTCGCTGAGCTGGGCATCGGCGCCGCCGCGCTGCGGGCACTCTCCCCCGTTGGCGCGCCCACCGTGAACGAACGTCATCCCAGGGTTCGATCCGCGGCGGTCACCGCCGCGAGTCTGCGGGCCGCGGCGGTCGCCGGATCGGTGGTCGACCCGGAGATCCCGGTGCTCACGGTCGCCGACCTCGGTGTGCTGCGCCGGGTCGAGGTACATGACGACCGATCGGTGGAGGTCGACATCACCCCCACCTATTCGGGTTGCCCCGCGGTCGAGGCGATGGCGTCCGACATCCGCCGCTCACTGCAGGATGCCGGGTACCCACGGGCGGATGTCCGGACCGTGCTGTGGCCGGCCTGGAGTACCGACGACATGACGGACACCGCACGAGAGATGTTGCAGCGCTTCGGGATCGCCCCGCCCGGACCGGTCGCAGCCGCCGACGGGCCGATCACCCTGACCCTGGCCGTGCGCTGCCCGCACTGCGGCTCCCGCCGGACCAGGCAGACCAGCCGGTTCGGATCCACGTCGTGCAAGGCGATGTACATCTGCGACGACTGCGCCGAGCCGTTCGACCACTTCAAAGCGCTGTAGTCCACCCGGCAGCCGCCGATCGCCGACAGCTCCCAGCGGCCGGTTCAGAAGTCGAAGCCACCGAAGTCGCCGCCGCTATCGAAGCCACTGTCGCCACCACCGTCGAAACCGCTGTCGCCGCCGTCGAAACCGTCGCCGGCACCGTCGTATCCGTCACCCCCGGGGCCCTGATCGCCGGCGTCGCCGGCGTCCAGTCCGTCCTGGTACCCGTCAGCGTAGGACCCGTCACCGTAGTAACCGCCGACGCCGGCCATGCCGGCGAACAACGACGTCGCCACCAGGTAGCTGCCCGCACCCCAGGCGCCGGCCACCAACGCCGGCTTCCACCACGGTTCGGAGTACCAGCCCCGCGGCACCGGCCGACCGGCGACCTGCCCGCCCGGGTAGTAGTACCGCGTTCGGTCGCCCGCGGACGGCGACGCCACGTACTCGCGGCCCTCGATCGTCACGTCCCGCTGTTCGGTGACGGCGCCGGCCTGTGCCTGGCCGGGGATCGCCGGAATCTCCGGTCCCGGGTCCATGCCGAGCGTGGTCCTGGCCGCCCGGACGTAGTAGAGCCCTTCGTAGGCGGTGTGCTGCGCGAGTTCCGCCTGTCGGCTGGTGGTCGCCTGCTCGATCTGGGAACCGGCCGCGTTATAGCGCTCAGAGGCATCCGAGAGCGCCTGCTGGGCAGCCTCGTTCCCCTTGGCGTCCAACGACAACACCTGACCACCGAGCCGCTCGATCCAACGCCGCGCCTCGGCCTTCGAGTCGTCCAAGCTCGCTGCTGCGATCTTGGTGCCCCGGCCACGGGAGAAGTAGATCGCGGCGCCGACCAGCACGACGATCAGGATGACGATCAGGACTGGGTCCACCCGGTGCCTCCTCGAATTGCTGCGGTGGCGTCGAACCCGACACCGTTACCCATCACAACGCGTGATGCCGAACCAGGGTTCCTGGTCGCCCAGACCGCCGGGTACATCCCGCATCGTCCTCAGCGACGCTTGCGGGTGCCGAAGATGCTCCGGCCCAGCGCCCCGCCGAGCGCGGTGCCCAGCGAGCGCAGGAACGACTTGCTGGCCTGCGAATGCAGGATGCCGCCGATGAATCCGCCGTCGTCTGACGCCGGTGCCGGCTTCGGCTGCTGTGGCTCGGCCGCGTCCGTTGTCGCCGCGGCATCGCCTGCGGCCGCCGCGAGCCGGGCCGACAGCATCTCGTAGGCGGACTCGCGATCCACCGCGACGCCGTACTTCGCGTTCAGTGGTGAACGCGTAATCGCTTGCGACACAGTGTCTTGCGTCGCGGGCGCCATCAGCGAACGGGGAGCCCGGACCCTGGTCCAGGCCACCGGCGTCGGCGCCCCCTTCTCACTCAGCACCGTCACGATCGCCTCACCGGTTCCGAGGGAGGTGAGCGCCTTCTCCAGGTCGTAGTCGGTCGTGTTCGGGTACGTCTTGACCGTCTTGGACAGCGCCTTCTGGTCGTTCGGGGTGAACGCCCGCAACGCATGCTGCACCCGCGCGCCCAGCTGGGAGAGCACGGCGTCGGGCACGTCCGTCGGCAGCTGGGTGCAGAAGAACACGCCGACACCCTTCGACCGGATCAATTTGACGGTCTGTTCGACCGCCTGCAGGAACGCCTTCGAGGCGTCGGCGAAGAGCAGGTGCGACTCGTCGAACATGAAGACGATCTTCGGCTTGTCGGCGTCACCGACCTCCGGCAGATGTTCGAACAGCTCCGCCAGCAGCCACATGACGAAGGTGGAGAACAGACCGGGCCGGTTCTGCAGGTCTGTCACCTCCAGCAGCGAAATGATGCCCTTGCCACTGGCGTCGGTCCGGATCAGGTCGGCCACGTCCAGCTGCGGCTCGCCGAAGAACCGGTCGCCGCCCTGGGCCTCCAGGTTGGTGACCGCCCGCAGGATCACCCCCGCGGTGGCCGACGACACGCCACCGAGGTTCTTCAGATCGGCCTTGCCCTGGTCGCTGGTCAGGTACTGGATCACCTCGCGCAGGTCCTTGATGTCCAGCAGCGGCAACTTCTGGGTGTCCGCCCAGTGGAAGATCAGGCCGAGCGTCGATTCCTGGGTGTCGTTGAGTCCCAACACCTTCGACAGCAGGATCGGTCCGAATGAATCGATGCTGGCGCGGATCGGCACCCCGGTTCCGCCACCGGCGAGGGCCAGGAACTCCACCGGGAAGGCGCCGGGCTGCCAATCGTCCCCGGTGTCCTTGGCCCGCTGGACGATCTTGTCGTTCGACGAGCCGGCCGCGGCCAGACCGGACAGGTCGCCCTTGATGTCCGGCATCAGCACCGGCACCCCCGCCGCCGAAAGTTGCTCGGCGATCACCTGCAGGGTCTTGGTCTTGCCGGTGCCGGTGGCGCCGGCCACCAGCCCGTGCCGGTTGAACATGGCCAGCGGGATCCTGACCAGCGCGCTGGGATCGCAGGTGCCGTCGACGATCACCGACCCGAGGGTGACGACGGGCGAGTCGGTGTCATAACCATGACCGATCCGGGCGGTCGCCTCGGTCCCGCCCTCGGTCTGCACCGTGGTCTCCGGTAGCGCGGTCGCGTCCGGTGGTGCTGCTGCGTCCGGCTGTGCCGGGTTCGGCGCATCGGCGGCTGGTTGGGTAACGGGCGACTGTGGCTCGGACATGCACGGAGCGTATCGACCCGACCGGCCGACGGCGAGAGTTGTCGGTTCCGGCGCGTAGTGTCACTATCCGTGACGGACAGACTGGTATGGATCGACTGCGAGATGACCGGCCTCGACCTGCGCAACGACGCGCTCATCGAGATCGCCGCGCTGGTGACGGATGGCGACCTGAACGTGCTGGGCGAGGGGGTCGACCTCGTCATCCACGCAGACGACGCGGCGCTGGCGAACATGCCACCTGTCGTTGTGCAGATGCACGCCTCGTCCGGGCTCACCGAGGCGGTCCGCGCCTCGACGGTCACCCTCGCGGACGCCGAACAGCAGGTGCTGGACTACGTCAAGAAGTTCGCGCCACAGCAGGGGTCGGCGTTACTGGCCGGCAACTCGATCGCCACCGACCGAGGCTTCATCTCCCGCGACATGCCTGACCTCGACGGTCATCTGCACTACCGGATGATCGACGTGTCGACCGTCAAGGAACTGTGCCGGCGCTGGTTCCCGCCGATCTACTCCTCGCAGCCGGCCAAAGGCATGGCCCACCGGGCGCTGGCCGACATCCAGGAGAGCATCACCGAGCTGGCCTATTACCGCAGGGCCGCCTTCATCGCTCCGCCCGGGCCGGACCAGGCCCGGGCCCAGCAGATCGCCGCGGAGGTCGTCGCGGAGCGGAACGAAGCACCCGATCCGATCGGTTAGACTTGCTCGGTTCCCGCGTTCCGACGCGGGTCGATGGTGGGCGTAGCTCAGTTGGTAGAGCTCCGGCTTGTGGTGCCGGCGGTCGCGGGTTCAAGTCCCGTCGCTCACCCGTCTACCGGCTCCAGCGTTGTGACGCTGGAGCCGGTCTGTTTTCCCGCGCTTCGATGATCGCGGCCCTCAGCCAGGCCCAACGCAATGCTGCCGTCGCCGATCTCGACGAGCCTGGGCATCAGCGATCGACCAGATAGTCCATCCGCATCGCACGGCGCACCGATGCCAGGGTTTCCCGAGCAATCGCGGACGCCGCGGCAATGCCATCCACCAGCACGCCGTCCAGGTGGGCGCGGTCGGCCAGCAGCTCCCGGCGGCGGACCCGGATCGGCCGCAGGTGCTCGTTGATCGCCTCCGTGGTCAGTTGTTTGAGCCGGGCCGATCCCCCGCTGCCGATATCGGCGGCCACCGCCTCCGGGGTCGACCCGAGGCACTGCGCCGCCATCTCCAGCAGGGCGGCGACGCCGGGCCGCTCCGACGGCCGGTACTCGATCAGCCGCTCGGCGTCCGTGACGGCTCCGCGGATCACCGCAGCGGTGCGGTCATCGGTGGCGCCGAGCATCACCGTGTTCCCGCGGCTCTTGGACATCTTCGCGCCGTCGGTGCCGAGCAGCAACGGGACGTCGGAGAGCAGCGCGACCGGCTCGTCGAAGACCGGGCCGTAGCGTTCGGTGAAGCGCCTGGCGATGCTCCTGGCGAGTTCGACGTGGGGCAGTTGGTCTTTGCCGACCGGAACCAGATCCCCGTGACAGAACAGGATGTCGGCCGCCTGGTGCACCGGGTAGGTGAGTAGCAGGCCGGACAGCGGCCGTCCGGAGTCGGCCTGCTCGGCCTTGACGGTCGGGTTGCGCCGCAGGTCGGCGTCGGTGACCAGGGACAGGAACGGCAACATCAGCTGGTGAAGTTCGGCCACAGCGCTGTGCGGAAAAATCACCGCCGTACTCGGGTCGATGCCGCAGGCGAGATAGTCGGCGACCAGCTCCTGCACCCGCTCCCGCAGCGCGCCGACACCGTCCCGATCGGTGATCACCTGGTAATCGGCGATCACCACGATCAATTCGGCGCCCACTCTTTGCAGCGCAACGCGATTTCGTAGGGTTCCCAGGTAGTGGCCCAGGTGCAGCGGCCCGGTGGGCCGATCGCCGGTCAGCACCCTGATCGGGTAGCCGGGCGTGGCCAGCGCCATCCCGTCTTCGATGCCGTGGACTACGGCCGGTCGCCGGGTGACGGCGCCGACGGAGGTGAGGGTGGTCGTCATGAGGGACTCCATTCGTGGGGCCACCACGAGCGGTGCGGGCCCGCGCCTACGCGCAGCACGTCCGAAGACGACGAAACCCGGCCGCTGGTGGCGGCCGGGTCGGGGGATGCGACGTCACGGACCGCCGTCAGGCGGCCCGCCACCAGTTCTGGCGCAAGGAAGTCGCGGGGTGTCGCATGGCCACGACGGTAGCAGGCCAGGTCGGGTAGGTCACGATTTTTCGATCGACGGGGGCGGCGTGTAAAGTGATCGAGTACGCGCTACTAGCTCAACTGGCAGAGCAGCTGACTCTTAATCAGCGGGTTCGGGGTTCGAGTCCCTGGTGGCGCACCGCACGAAGGCCCTCCCTCAACAGGGAGGGCCTTCGTGGTTCCCGGGCCAGGATCAACCCAGGACCGGCAGTCATTTCGCGATCAGCGCCCGCGCGATGATCACGTTCATGATCTCGTTGGTGCCCTCGAGGATCTGGTGCACCCGCAGGTCGCGGACGATCTTCTCGATGCCGTACTCGGCCAGATAGCCGTAGCCGCCGTGCAACTGCAGCGCGGTGTTCGCCACCGTGAACCCGGTGTCGGTGGCCTTCTTCTTGGCCATCGCACAAAGGCTCACCTTGTTCGGCGCGCTCTCGTCCAGCGCGACAGCGGCCCGCCACAACAACAGCCGGGCCGCCTCCAGCTCGGTGGCCATCTCGGCGACCGCGAACTGCAGCGACTGGAAGTCATTGAGCTTGTGCCCGAACGCTTCCCGCTCGGACAGGTAGGCCAACGACTTCTCCAGCGCAGCGGTGGCACCGCCCAGCGAACTCGCGCCGATGTTCAGTCGTCCACCGTTCAAGCCGTTCATCGCGATCTTGAACCCATCACCCTCGGCACCCAGCAGATTCCGCGCCGGGACCCGCGCGTCGGTCAGGATCACCTGCCGGGTGGGCTGCGCGTTCCAGCCCATCTTCACCTCGTTCGGGCCGAAGGTCAGCCCCTCGGTGCCGCTCTCCAGGACAAAGGCACTGATGTTCTTCGGCCCGGGCCCACCGGTGCGGGCCATCACGACGTAGACCTCGCTGGCACCCGCGCCGGAGATGAATTGCTTGACGCCGTTCAGCACGTAGTCGTCGCCGTCCCGCACCGCCTTCGTGGTCAACGCCGCGGCGTCGGAACCGGCACCCGGCTCGGTCAGACAGTACGACCCCAACCGTTGCATCGAGCACATTTCCGGCAGCACCCGGTGGCGAAGTTCGTCACTGCCGTACGCATCGATCATCCAGGCGGCCATGTTGTGGATGGAGACATAGCTGGCGATCGACGGGCACCCGGTGGCCAGCGACTCGATGATCAGCGCCGCGTCCAGCCGACTCAAGCCCGAGCCGCCGACATCTTCCCGGACGTACATCCCGCCGATCCCCAACTCGGCCGCCTTGCGCAGCACATCGATCGGGAAATGCTTCGTGCGATCCCACTCCACCGCGTTCGGAGCCAACAACTCGTCGGCGAAGTCGCGGGCCACTATGGCCATCTCCCGCTGGTCGGCCGTCAGCTCGAACATGTGGCTCCCTCATCGGGTAGGTGTCGCGGATGACGACACCGTCGATCGCGGCCGGATCCGGCCCCGTGAGGTCAATACTAGGTCTTCCTACTATCGGGCGTCCAACGATCGCTCGGGTCACTCCTGCACCGGGGCGTACACCCGCAACGCATGCGCGGTGATCCGCAGCTCTGCCCTGGAACCCCGTGCGGGCAGTTCGACGGTCTCGCCGTCGTGTGCCAACGTGACCGTTGAACCGGCGTCACCGTCGAATTCCAGGTCGACCAGGGCGGTGGTGTCGCCGACCACCGTCAGCCGACGCCGCACCCACGGGATCCGGCCAGTCACCCGCCGGCCGTGGTCGCCGACCGACAGCTCCAGGAAGGTGCGCAGCCGGCTGTGCGACGGCGCCGCGGTCGCCGTGCGCACGTCGAGGACCTCGTCGTCCAGCCGCGGACGGTCGATCGGTGCCAGGTTCTGCGGGTAGTAACGGTTGACGCCGACGAACAGCGAGAAGTAGTTACCGTCCTCGCCGTTCACCCGGATCCGCACCGGCTGGGCCGTCCGGAGCAGCCGGCCCGCTGCCCAGACCGTCGCCAGCGCCTTGCCGAGTCGCTTCTCCCGCTTCTCCCGCAGCTCCACCAGCTGCGGGTAGATGCCGATGGCGAAGGTATTGAGCACCGTCGAGGTGGTCCTGTTCCCGTCCACCGTCATCGCCAGGTCGGCGACATCGGCCGCGATACCGCTGCCGGACTCGATCGCGGTGATCGCTCGTTCCATGGTGGCCAGGCCGGCCGACTTGGCGAAGTGGTTGAAGGTGCCGCCGGGAAACACGGCCAATGGCAGGTTGTGTTGCCTGGCCGTCGCCGCGGCCGCGGCGACCGTCCCATCGCCCCCGCAGATCCCGATGGCCTTGAGCCCGCGATCGATCGCCGAGGCATAGATTGCCGACACGTCGTCGTCCTTATGCAACACGTGGATCCTGGCCTGCGGCAGCGCTTTCGAGATCGTCTCGATCGGATCCTCCCGAAACGGTCGGCCGGACCCGGAGTGCGGATTGATGATCACGAACAGCCCGGCGCCGCCCGGTAGCGCCGGCACGTCGTAGCGGGGACCGCTGGGAATCGCTGCCGTCGGCGCGGCCGGCGGCGGCACCAGCGCTCGACCGGCCAGCGCCACGCCGGCGCCGATGGCCGCGCCGCCCGCGACATCGGAGAACCAGTGCGCCCCGGTGTGCAGCCGGGAGTACATCACCGCACCGGCCAGCGGCGCGATGACCGCTCCGGCGGCCGGCCATTCCAGCGCCGCGCCGATCGCGAACGCG
Source organism: Nakamurella lactea DSM 19367 (assembly GCF_000426645.1). GTDB lineage: Bacteria > Actinomycetota > Actinomycetes > Mycobacteriales > Nakamurellaceae > Nakamurella > Nakamurella lactea. Next base: position 363,541 of record NZ_AUFT01000001.1, read on the forward strand.
GCCGCCGATGACGAATGCCCGGACGGGAACGACGGGCTCTTCGGCTGCCGGCCGCGGTGTCGTGGGAACGGCGTGGTCTCCAGCGACGGTCGATCGCCGCCGAACAGACCCTTGCCGAACACGTTGCTGACGGCGCTGGCCACCAACAGCGAGGCGTAACCGCGGCCGGCGGCACGCCGACCGCGGACGCCGGTGGCGGCCAGCACCACCCCGATCCCGGCCCAGAGCAGACTGCGATCGGCGCTGCGCGACAGCAGCCACCACCGATGGTCGGCCGCCGGCCCGAGGTGCACCGCGTTCGTGCGCCGATTGACCGCACGATCGATGCGGGCCACCAGCGGGAACGCCTGATGCGGCTTGATCAAGCCGGCGAACCGGACGACCGGCGGCTTTCCGGTCAGTGAAACCGCGGTGCTCGATCGTTGTCGGCGCATCGCCTCATCGTAGGGGCGGGCCCGCCAATGCCCCGATCACCGCCGACAACACCGCCGAGTGCCGGGCGGCGTGCTCGGCCGCCACGCGCTCGACGGCCGGCAGATCGGATTCCTGCAGCAGTAGGGCCGGCACCGGGACGGAGGCGCCGAGCTCGGCCAGCACAGGGCGGAGCGCCGCGTCGGCCAGCGTGCGATGCTCCGCGCCGCCGGCCACCGTCAACGGTTGGACCACCACCCCGTCCAGCCCGCCGGCCGGGATGACGTCCAACAACAGCTTGAGAATGCCGCTGTAGCTGCCCTTGTAGGTCGGTGTGGCGAGAACCACCAGCCGCGCGGACCGGACAGCCGCGGCGGCCTGCGCCGCCGCCGTCGACAACGACCACGGTGCGAGCAGCCCCGGCGCCAACTCGGCCAGGTCGAATACCGGGCCGGGCGCCAACGGCTCGCCCGCCCCGGCCCTGGCCGCCAGGGTCTGCTGCAATGCGCCGGCCAGGGCAACCGCGGCGGTCAAGGTCCGCGAGCCGGCCCGCGGATTACCGACGACCGTGACGATGCCACCGTCGCCCGACGCCGGGCCGGTCACGATGCCCACACCCGGCTCGGAAAGGCCGCCCACGGCGAAAGCTGTTCGCCGGTAAGCCGATCCGACGAACTGTCGATCAAGGTATCGATGCAGAACTTCATTGCGGCTGCTTCTCCCCCGCCGTGATTTCTACCGGGATCCGATTGCCGCCCGGCGGTGCCGGGCAGGTCCCGTGGTCGCTGAAGGCGAACGGCAGGTTGACCGTGCGGTTGAAGTCGATGGTCAAGCTGCCGTCAGCATCGGGCACGGAGGTGGCGACGGTCCGCCACCGCGCGGTGCTCGCGCCGTTGGTGTCGTCGTGGAAGCTGATGGTCAGGGCGCCGTCCGCGCCGGCACCTGCCAGCAGCGAATGGTCCGCGCCGGCCACCTGCACCGTCACCGTTCCGACGATCGTGACCTGTTGCTGCAGATCGGTTCTGGCCGTATCGACGGTGATCCGGCGCGGATCATCGAAAGGCTGGAAGCGGCCGGCGATCACCCAGGCCGGGTCCGCAGCGAAGGCGGGCACCCCGGCGAACCGGACCCGGTTCGGCGCCAGCGGGTCCCGCACCCGGATGGCGTACCGACCGCCGCGCAGTACCAGTTCGACGACCCGGTCTCCGAGCCGGAACCAGTTCAGCGATCCGGCCTCTGCCACCCGGGCCGTGATCGGGTCACCGTCCGGCGGCGTGTGCCGGGCGCCGTCGTCGGTGACGCTCCAGGTCCCCGGCAGTCCGTCGAGCGGTCCCGGAGATTCGGGCAGCCAATGGAATGCGGTCAACGACAGCCAGCCGTATTCGGCGGTGAGCGCGAACTCACGCGCCGCCCGCCAATTGGCCCAGTCCTCGGCAAAGCTGCTTTCCCGCACGATGTTTCCCTGCGTTGTCGTCACTACTGCTCCTCGTCTCTCGGTGTGTTCTTCGGCCCGCCGGCGGGTAGCAGGGTTGTCCCGCTCGCGAGCGGGACAACCCTGCTACGCCTGCGGTGGGTCAGGCGGCAGAATCGGCGGCCGCGGCGGACCGCTCGGCATCCCGGCGGGCTACCTCGTCACGGACCAACGGGATCACGTACCGACCGAAATCGATGGCGTCATCAAGGATGTCGTAGCCGCGGGCGGAGAATTGCCGGACGCCGAGGTCGTAGTAGTCCAACAGCGCGGCCGCCACGGTCTCCGGGGTACCGACCAGCGCGGTGGAATTGCCACCGCCGCCGGTCAGCGCGGTGGGCGCCGTCCACAGCGCCCTATCGTGGCGCTCGCCGGCCGCGACCGCGGCCAGCAGTCTCTGTGATCCGGAATTCTCCGGTGTCCCGCCGGTCTGCCGCAGCCGACCGCGCGCCGACGACCCGCCGGCGGCGATCCGGCCGAGGATCGAGTCCGCCTTGGCCCAGGCCAGTTCCTCGGTCGGCGCGATGATCGGCCGGAAGGCGATCTGGATCTGCGGACGGTCCTGCCGACCGGCATGGGCAGCGGCCCGCTCGATCGACGCCAGTTGTTCCTTGGTCCCGGCCAGCGGCTCTCCCCAGAGTGCGAAGATGTCGGCCTCCGCGGCGCCGACCGCATAGGCGGCCGCCGACGAGCCGCCGAACGAGATACGTGGCCGCGGCTGTTGGACCGGAAACACATCGGCCAGGAACTTCTCGAAACGGTAGTGCTCGCCGATGAAGTCGAACGGCTCGGTGGCAGTCCAGGCCTGCTTGAGGATCTGGATGAACTCCCTGGTCCTGGTGTATCTGCTGTCCTTGTCCAGGAAGTCCCCCTCGGCCGCCTGGTCCGCGGTGGAACCGCCGGTGATCACGTGCACCTCGAACCGGCCGCCGGAGATCCGGTCGAGGGTGGCGAAGGTCTTGGCCGTCAGCGTCGGGTACGCAACGTTCGGACGGTGCGCCACCACGAGATTGATCCGCTCGGTCCGACCGGCGACGTACGCGGCCACCTGGGCCGGATCCGGCGAGCCGGAGTGATACGCGAAAAGGATCCGGTCCCAACCGTTGTCCTCGTGTGCTCGGGCGAGCCTACTGGTGTACTCCAGGTCCAGACTCGGTCCGCTGCGCGCTGTCACCTCGCTGGCCGGGTTGGTACCGCCCATTCCCAGGAACTCAACTGGCATGACGCACTCCTTCTTCGATGGTGGATGTTTCGATGACGCTCGACCCGGCCCGCCGCGCCGTCGCCGCCGCCAACAGCCGCAGTACTTCTCGCGCCACGGCGTCGTTCTGGCGAAAGCCAGGGCCGTTGAACCCGGGCCTGGAGAATCCGGCCGCACCGGCCGAGCCGGAGACCGACGGACCGAGCAGGAACCGACTCGGGTGCCGGCTGCGGTCGGCCCGCAGGGCGCGGCTGCAGCGGTCGGCGAGCAGCTGCCCGCCGCCGAGGGGCCGGCCAGCGGCGTCCGTCAGATCCTCCGCCGCGAGCTCTCCGTCGGCGAGCAGTCCGCGGATCAGCGGATCGGTGGCCGCCCTGACGTCCGGTCGGGGTAGTCGGGCATCCACCAACGCGCTCGCCCTGATCTCGCCCGGCACCGCGGCACTGGTACCGACGAAGACGCCGTCGCGCACCTGGATCTGCAACTCGGGCCCGGCGAAATGCAGCAGGCCCGCGTCGTGCAAGGCCAACAGCTCGGCGAGGCGGCGTGGCGGCGGACCGCTCGCCAGGAAGGAGAACAGCCCGTGGAACTCGCCCTCGACGAACCTGATCCGGTCGGCGGCGCTGATCCGGCCGGTCGTCAACGCGACGGCCAGCACCCCGTACACCGACAACAGGGTGTCGAAAACGGCCCTGTCGGCCGAGTACCGCTGGTCGCGCCGGCGGGCCAGATCGGCCCGGACGTAGTCTCGCAGTCCCCCGGCGAGATCGTCGCGGCTGCCGAAGACGAGATCCCGCAACGGGCGGTCGATCCGCCGGATGTCGAACCGGTCGGCGTCCTTCGGCACGGCAGATTCGGCGTACCCCGCGAACGCCGGATCGAACACGTCTGCCGCGTCCAGCACGCAGGAGAATTCCGCCCAGTCCACCGTGGTGCGGTCGGTGTGTGCCTCGAAGAGACGCCGATAGTGCGCCGCCGTCAGCTCCTTGGCGATCAGCGGCCAGATCACTGACCGGAAGTCCAGCTCGCCCGCTCCCAGTTCGTCCAGCCGGCCTGCGGTGAAGTACCTGGTGGGTACCGGGCCGGCCGCTGCGCTCGGGTAGCCGAGCTTGGCATGGTAGGGCACCCCACGGCGAGACCCCACGTACAGCACCGGTTCCCGACCCGAAGGATGGTAGGTCAGGGTGCCGTCGTCGCCGGCGGTGAACCGACCGCCACGACCCTCGCCGAGCAGCACCATCAGATCGATGAAGGCCAGCCCGAAGCCGCGCACCAGCACCGCCTGGCCCGGGCGGAGAGCGGAAAGGTCGATGTCCGCGGTGTACCCCGGCGGCAGGTAGGTCAGTCCGCGAGCGGCGGCCCGCTCGGCGAGTTCGGCGTCCGCCGGCGTCGGCGTGCGGTCGAGGTAACCCTGGGCCAGCACCACCACGTCGGCCACGATCTGCCGGCCACCGGCCAACCGCACGCACTGGCGACCGTCGGCTCGATCGGTGACCGACACCGCCCGCTCCCGGTGGGTGGTCAGCTCGGTGCCGGCGGGCAGCGCGGACACCGCCCGATCGAACGCCCAGCCCAGGTAGCAGGCCTGGACTTCCCGGGGTGCGAAGTCCTTGCGCCCCACCAGCTGCACCTGGTGCCCGAGTCCCGCAGCGGCCAGCACCGCCGACCCCTCGCCGGCGATCCAGTCGGCCAGCGAGGGGCCGGGTACCACCGGGCCGTCGCAGGTCACGGAGGTGTCGGTGAAGACGGTGATGTCCTCGGCGACCGAGTTCATCCACAGCAGATCCGACTGTTCCCGGCGCCAGATCCGGCCGCCGCCGGCGGGGAACGGATCCACCACGTGAATGCTCGGCGCGGCCGCGGACGGCAACAGCTCCGGCGCGCTGGCCGCCAGCCGATCGAGTAGGCCGGTGGTCCGCGGACCGCCGCCGACGAAAACCAGGACGGGAGTTCCCATGTCGGTCAGGCCGCCCCGCTGGCGGCGCCCTGCGGAGTCGGTAGCTGCAGATGGTCCCGCAGCGTGCGACCGGTGTACTCGGACCGGAATACCCCGCGTTCTCGCAGCAGCGGAACGACTTTCGCCACGAAGTCGTCCAGCCCACCCGGGGTCAGGTGCGGCACCAGGATGTAGCCGTCGGCGGCATCCGCCTGCACGTAGGAGTCCAGTTGCCGGGCAATGGTGTCCGCCGAGCCGATGAACGACTGTCGGTTCTGCTGCGCGATCACCGTCTGCCGCAGCGACCAACCATGGCTCTCGGCGGCCTCCCGCCACTGCGCCACCGTGGCCACCGGATCCGTGAAGCCGACCCGGCCACGGACCACACCCGACCCGACGACCGGGTCCTGAAGCGGCAGCGGTCCGTCCGGATCGCGGTCGGACAGGTCGATGCCCCACAACAGTTCTGCGGTCGCGATCGCCGTCGCTCCCGACACCTGCTGGCTGCGGATGTGCGCGGCCTTCTCCTCAGCCTCGGCATCGGTGTCGCCGACCACCACCGAGACGCCGGGCATGATCTTCAGCGAGTCGGGAGTGCGCCCGTGGGCGGCCAACCGCGACTTCACATCGGCGTAGAAGGCCTGGCCGGCCTCCAGCGTGCCGTGCCGGGTGAAGATCACGTCGGCCTGGGCGGCGGCGAAGTCGCGACCGTCCGCGGAGTCGCCGGCCTGGATCACCACCGGATGTCCCTGCGGCGAACGCGGCACGGTGAACTCACCGGCGATGTCGAAATGCTGTCCGCGGTGGCTGAACCGGCCGGCGCCCTCGGCCGCGAACCGGCCGCTGCGCCGGTCGGCGATCAGGTCGTCGTCGGTCCACGAGTCCCACAGCGTGCGGGCCGCGCTGACGAACTCCGAGGCCCTGGTGTACCGGTCGGCATGGTCGAGAAACCCGCCGCGGCGGAAGTTCTCGCCGGTGAAGGCGTCGGACGAGGTGACGACGTTCCAGGCGGCCCGACCACCGGACAGGTGGTCGAGCGAGGCGAACCGGCGAGCCAGTTCGTACGGCTCGTTGAACGTCGCGTTGACGGTCGCCGCCAGCCCGAGGTGAGTGGTGACGGCGGCCAGCGCGGTGAGCACGGTGATCGACTCGGGTCGACCGACCACGTCCAGGTCGTGGATCTGCCCGTGCACCTCGCGCAGCCGCAGGCCCTCGGCCAGGAAGAAGAAGTCGAAGGTGCCTTCTTCCGCGGTGCGTGCGAGGTCCCGGAACGAGGAGAACTCGATCTGCGAGCGCGACCGCGGGTCCGACCAGACGGTGGTGTTGTTGACTCCCGGAAAATGCGCGGCGAGGTGAAGCTGCTTGCGGGCCATGATCATGCTCCTCGACGGAGTTCGGCAGGGCGGTCGGCGGCAAAGTGGTCGGCGGCAAAGTGTTCGGTGGCAAAGTGGTTGGCGGGCCTCGGCAGTCCGAGGCGATCGCGCAAGGTCAGCGGGCCAGGCGTATTCGGTCCGGCGAGTCCGCTGTCCCGCAGCCGGGGCAGCAGGTCGTCGGTGATCGTCGGCAGGTCGGTGTCCAGCACGGCCGGCCGCAGCAGCACCCCGTCGAAGCCGGTCTCGGCCAACCGCTCGATCAGCGGCAACAGGGAGTCGACCGTGCCAACGTGATCCAGCGGGGTGCGCCGCCGGGATCTGGCATCGAGCCGCTCACGACGGGTCCGGGCCGTCCCCGGATCGTTTTCGAGCAAGACCGAAACAGCGATCAGCGCCCTGACCTGCTCGGTGTCGCGTCCGCGGCGGCGGACCGCGTCGCCAACCGTCGCGAGCGCGGCGACCGCGGCATCCAGGTCGGTCTCGTCGATCAGCACCACATCGGCGGCGGCCGCCACGGTCGGCAGCGATTCCGGCCCGGTCAGCGCGACGAACGTCACCGGGTGTCCCTGCGGCGGTCGCGGCACGATCGACGGGCCCTTCACCGAGAACGTCGAGCCGACATAGTCGGTGTAGTGCAGCCGATCACGGTCGATGAATCGACCGGTGGCCAGGTCCCGGATCTCGGCATCGTCCTCCCAGGAGTCCCACAGCAGCCGGCTCACCTCGGCCACTTCGGTGGCCTCGGCCCACAGCACCGACGGATCCGCGGCCGTCCGGCGGCCGATGTGCTGCGCTTCCAGTTCGGTGTCGGAGACCTGGATCTGCCAGCCGGCCCGGCCGGCCGACACCCAGTCGAGGGTGGCAACGGCGGCCTGCAGGTGGAACGGCTCGGTGTGGGTGGTGGTCACCGTCGGCACCAGTCCGATGCGTTCGGTGACCGGCGCTGCCCTGGCCAGCACGGCCAGCGCGTCCAGGCGGGCCGTGACCTCCCCCGGTCCGGAACCGGCCGGTCCGAGCGAGTCGGCCAACGTCACCAGGTCGACCCCCGCGGTCTCCGCCCGCAGGGTCAGCGAGACGATCCGCTCCGGTGCGAACAGGTCCTGGACCCCGACGGACCGCTCCCGCCAGGCCGCCGGGTGGAATCCGGCGCCGTCCAGGGCCACCGCGGTCAGCAACGGCGTCATCGACGTGCCCCTGCCAGCTCTGCCCGGCCGTCGACCCTCTGGAGCGGAACCGCCGCGAGAGTCTTGGTGAACGGCAACGGCCCGATCGACTCAGGGTCGGCGGTCAGGTCGAATTGCGGCGCGTAACCGGCTGCCAGATACAGGTTGCGGGCTTCCGGTTGCCGCGGCCCGGTGGTCAGGTAGACCTGGCTGTAGCCGAGCTCGGCGGCGGTCCGCTCCAGTTCGGCGATCACCCTGCGAGCCAGGCCGCGCCGCCGGTGTGGGTGGGCCGTCCAGACCCGCTTGACCTCTGCGGTCCGGTCGTCCTTGCGCCGCAACGCTCCCCCGGCGATGGTCTCGGTTCCCTGGGTCAGCACCAGGAAGGCGCCGTTGGGTGCCTCGAAGTCGGTGATCGGCACCTCGGTCAACTCCGTGTTCGCCGAGGGTCGACCGTAGCGAGTTCCATACTCCACCACCAGGTCCGCCAGCAGTGGTCGCAGTGCCGGGTCACCGATCTGCACAGCCCGCACCCGGATCTGTTCCTCGGATGAAGACGCCGCAGCCACCGTCAGCCGGCGCGCCGAGGTGGCGTCCAGATGGCGCAGGAACGCATCGGTCACCTCGTACAGCGGGCCGGACGCGGCCGGGTCGAGCAGCACCCCACCGTCCGGAAACAGCCGGACGTGGTCTCCCAGTACGAACCAGCCCTGCCCGACATGCGCGGCGCCGAGGCTGGTCAGCACCGGACGCAACGCGTAGTCGACGGCCAGCACGTGTGCCGGCGAGCCGCCGGTCACCACCGGAAGGACAGCTTTGCCCTGAAACGCGAACTGCGGCAACAGGTCCAGGAACACCTTCGTCAACCCGCTGTAGGCGGCCTTGAACACCGGCGTGCCGATCACCACGGCATCGGCGTCGGCCACCAGGTCGACCGCTGCCGCGATGTCCGCATTCTCCGTGTCGCCCGCCAACAGGGCCGCCGCCGGCAACTCGCGCAGCACCAGCGGCCGGACCTGGTGGCCGGCGGCGATCAGTCGTCGGTCGACATGGGACAACACCCCGTCGGTCCGCGACGGGACTGACGGACTTCCGTAGATGGTCAGAACGGTGGCCATGCGCTTCTCCTCGGTAACGGTATGCATCACATCGGTGTCAATCAGAAAGCGGTGTCAATCAGAAAGCGGTGTAGATCAATCGGTGTCGATCAATCGGTGTCGATCAGAACGGTCGTCATCTCAGCCGACCGCCGTCGGCTTCGGCAGGCCGGCCGGATTGATCTCGGAGGAGGCAACGGCCTCCACCGACAGCCCCCAGCGCTCCAGCACCTGCTGATAGCTGCCGTCGGCGATGGCACTGTCGACGGCTGCGGCCAACGCGGCGACCAAACCGTTGCCCTTCTTCGTCATCACCGCGACCTTGCCGTCCAGCGGGTAGGACGAGGAGACGGTGCCGACGATCTCGGTCTGGCCGGCGGTGGCAACGTGGTAGGTCGCCGTCGGGTTCGGCCCGAGATACAGATCGATCCGGCCGGACGCCAGCGCCAGGTAGTAGTCGGTAGCGGATTGGTAGTAGCGGATGTCGATCGCCGGTAGACCGGCCGCCTTGTTCTTGGCGTCCCAGTCCAGCAGGATGCCTTCCTGCAGGGTGCCGGAACCGACCGCGACCTTCTTGCCCGCTAGATCCGCCGGTCCGGTCACCTTCAGGCCGGAGCCCTTCTTCGCCTCGAACGCGTGCAGACCCAGCCGATAGGTGGCGAAGTCGTACTTCTCCTTGCGTTCCTCGGAGACGCCGATGTTGGAGACCGCGACCTGGTACTTGCCCGAATCCACTCCGACAAAAAGGTTCTCCCAGCTGGTGACCTGTAGCTCGGCCTTCAGACCGAGCTTGTCGGCGATCAGCTGGGCGAAGTCAACCTCGACCCCGATCGGGGTCCTGTCGTCGTCGGCGGTGAAGCCCAGCGGCGGTAACCCACCGCCGGCGAATCCACCACCCACCACCAACGTGCCCGACTTCTTGATCGAGGCCGGCAGTTTGGCGACGGCCGCCGGGTCGGTGGCCGCCGACACCCGGTGCTGGTCCGGCGAGGTGTTGTAGCCGTCGGGGACGGTGACGGCCGCGACACCGGACGCGACTGTCTGGCTCCCGACGGAGCTCCCGGCAGCGGCCGGAGACACCGCCGCGGTGTCCTGTTGCGGATCGGCGCAGGCGGTCAACCCGATGGCCACCACGATCGCGGTAGCGGCGAGCAGCGATGTTCTCGAGCGCCGGTCAACGGGGCGCGAAGTGTCGATCATGGTCGCCTCAGCCGGTCTTCGGCAGGCCGGGCGGGTTGACCCGCGATTGGCTGACGGCTTCGTTGCTCAGGTTCCAGTGCTCAAGGACCTTCGCGTAGGTGCCGTTCTCGATGGTGTGATTGATGGCCGCGGCGAAGGCGGGCGCCAGACCATTGCCCTTCTTGGTCAGTACGGCGATCTCGCCCTGGAGTTTCGGACCGGCTCCCGATTGCGTTCCGACGATCTCGGACTGGCCGGCCGTCGCCACGTGGTAGGCCGCGGTCGGGTTCGGGCCGAAGTAGGCATCGATGCGTCCGGACGACAGTGCCAGGTAGTAGTCGGCGCTGTTCTGGAAGTACTTGATGTCGATCGGCGCGAGCCCGTTCTTCACATCCTCGGCACTCCAATCGACCAGGATCTTCTCCTGGTTGGTACCCGAGGAGACGCCGATGATCTTGCCGGCGGCGTCCTTCGCGTCCGAGATCTTGAACCCGGCGCCGGCCTTGGCCTCGAAGGCGAGGACGTCATTGCGATACGTCGCGAAGTCGTATTTCTCCTTGCGCTCTTCGGTGACGGTGACGTTGGAGATGAAGACATCCGCCTTGCCGGAGTCGATCTGCACGAAATTCTGTGCCCAGTCGGCCGCGCCGATCTCGACCTTGAGGCCCAACACATCGGCGAACAGGTAGGCCAGATCGACCTCGGACCCGATCACCGTGGTGTCGTCGTCGGCGTAGAACCGCAGCGGTGGGGCGCTTCCCGAACTTCCGGTGACGACGATGCTTCCCCGGTCCCGGATCGCCTGTGGCAGCAGATCGGCAATCGCATCGACCTTCTCGGTGCTGACCCGGTTCTGATCGGGGCTGAGGTTGATCGATGCGGTGGCCCCGGCGGTGGCACTACCGCCGGCGGTGGCATTACCAGCGGTGGCACTACCAGCGGCGGCACTACCAGCGGCGGCGGCCGCCGCCGGTGAGACATCAGGCTCCGCGGATTCGGCGCATCCGGTGACCGCCAGGGCGGCAATCGTCAGCAACGACGCCAGGGCGCCGCGGCGGCTGCCGACGGCGAGTCCGACGAACGGCAGCCGGTCGAGCAAAGAGCTGGTTCTGAATCGGCGAGAGTTAGCAGACATGATGGGTTCCTTGCAGTAGAGGCGGCGCACCGTTACGGTGCCGGGCCGCAAAGTTGTTAGAGAACGCGGGAAATGAAGCTGCGCGTGCGCTCGCTCGATGGGTTGTCCAGCACCTGCTCCGGTGATCCGGACTCGATGATCCGACCCTCGTCCATGAACACCACGGTGTCGGCGACCTCGCGGGCGAATCCGATCTCATGGGTCACCACCACCATCGTGGTACCGCTGTGCGCGAGCTCGACGATCACGTCGAGCACCTCGCCGACCAGTTCGGGATCCAGCGCGCTGGTCGGCTCGTCGAACAGGATCAGCTTGGGCTGCAAGGCTAATGCCCTGGCGATGGCAACCCGCTGTTGCTGCCCGCCGGACAGCCGGCGGGGATAGTCGTGCGCCTTTTCGGCGACCCCGACCCGCTCGAGCAGTTCCATCGCCAGCGATTCGACGTCCCTGCGTTTGCGGCCCTGGGCCGAAACGGGAGCCTCGACCACATTCTGCAGCACGGTCAGATGCCCGAACAGATTGAAGTTCTGGAAGACGAAACCGATCTCGGACCGTTGGTGCAGAATCTCCCGTTCCGTGAGTTCGTGCAGCCGGTTGCCGCGGCGGCGGTATCCGATCAGCCGGCCGTCGACGCTGACGGCTCCGGCGTCGACCTTCTCCAGATGGTTGATCGAGCGCAACAGCGTCGACTTCCCCGACCCCGATGGCCCGAGGATCACCATGACGGATCCCTGCTCGACCTGCAGGTCCACGCCGCGCAGCACGTGCAGATCGCCGAACGACTTGTGCACGCCACGTACGTCGACCATCGGAAGTCCGCCGTTCATCCGGCCGCCCCCCGTTCCGGGGCGTGCGCGAACGACGGCGTCGCGGCCGCGGCCCGTCGCACCCGCGACCATCCGCGGCGGATCTTCTGCCACGGTGTCGGCGGCAGGCTTCTGGCAGATCCCTTGGCGTAGTGGCGCTCGACGTAGTACTGAACGATCGACAACAGGGTCGTCAGCACGATGTACCAGACTGTCGCAACCATCAGCAGCGGCACCACCCGACCGTTGCGGCCGTAGATCACCTGGACCTGGTAGAACAGCTCGGGAATCGCCATCACAGACACGATCGACGTGCCCTTGAACAGCGAGATCACCTCGTTCGCCGCGTTCGGCAGGATGCCCCGCATGGCCTGCGGAATGACGATCTTGAAGAACTGCCGACGTCGTGGAATGCCCAGCGCCGCAGCAGCTTCCAGTTGGCCCGCATCGACGGACAGAATGCCTCCACGAATGATCTCCGCGGCATAGGCGGCCTGGTGCAGCGCCAGGCCGAGCACCGCGGCACCCAGCGGACCGAAAAGGTCGTTGGTGTTCACGGTGAACAGCGCCGGTCCGAACGGGACACCGAACTGCAGGGTCTGGTACAGATACGCGATGTTGAACCAGAACAGCAGCTGCACGATCAGCGGGATGGATCGGAACGCCCAGACATAGCTGAACGAAACCACCTGCAGAAATGGGCTTTTCGACAGCCTCATGGCAGCCAGCACGATGCCGAGGGCAAAGCCGAGCAACGTCCCGTACAGGGTCAGCTTGACCGTGGTCCCCAGCGCCGAGATCACCGACGACGCGGCGAAGTACTTGGCGAAGGTGGGCCAGTCCCAGCCGGGGTTGGTGGCCAATCCGTGAGCGAACTGGGCTGCCAGTACCAGCACGACGGCAATGCCGACCCAACGCCAGGGATGCCGGACCGGCACCACGCGCATCAGCGGTGCGTCTCCAAGGTGCCGGGTAGCCGGTACGGCACCAGGTGTTTCGTTCGTCTGGACGGTGACAGCACTGATATCGGCATCGGTGTCGACGGCCGACCGGGTAGGTTCTTCGGGCGATGCTTGTTGGGGCAGCCGAGCGTCGCGTCGGCGGACGAGGTTGGGAACAGTCACGACAGTCCTTGAGTGGGAGGGTCGATGCAGGGAACCGGGTCGACGGCAGCACGCCAGGTCAACCGGTACGAGGTTTCGACAACGATCCGGAGCCTCGGATCCGCTGTGCCGCTAGCGGTTCCGGAGACCCCGCGCGCCCGATGGGCGGAGGTTCAGCAACAACACAGCGCGCTGGAAACGCGCTGCAGATCGATGTGGCGACGGCAGAAGCTCAGGGTCGACCGCGTGACAGCGGGTTCGCTCCAGGCCTGCTGGCTCATGCTGGTCCCTAGTGGTGAAGTGCCCGCCGGAGCGGGCCTGCGCTTGCGTATTCCTGTCGGAATCCGCCTGGTCCTCACCCGGAGCACCCCGCCGCGTCGGAGGGTTGCCGTCCAGTAAGCCGGGGCTTGTCACTGGAACTCATGACCTGCGTCGAATGTAGAGCAACGGTCCGGGACGGTCAACCCGGCAGTGATCGGCGACACTGCGTCCCGGGCCGGGGCACACTGGAGAGATGACGCACCCCGCAAGATCGAAGAACCTCCGTCGCGCCGGCGCCGTTGTCGCCTCGGCCGGTGTCGGCCTGCTGGCCGCCTCACTCGGCCGAGCCGCCCGCGGCCTGCCCACCGCGGTCGGAGCGAATCGTCGGCAGACCCGCCCAGCGCCCGGCCGAACCGCGCATTTCGACGGCAGCGGGTTCCGGAACTCGTTGCCGGCCAGTGCACTTGCCGGCCCCGGCATGGTGAAGGTAGCCGCCGCGATGGCCAGCAAGGGTGACTCCGGTAGGCCGAATCGGCCGATCCCGCTGGCTGTTCCGGATCTGTCCGCAGCACCCGGGCGGCTGGCCGCCACCTGGTTGGGCCACGCCACGGTACTGTTGGAGGTCGACGGACGGCGGGTGCTGACCGATCCGGTGTTCGGTGATCGGGTCTCTCCGTCGCACCGGGTCGGGCCGGCCCGACTGCACCCGATCCCCGTCACGATCGCGGAGCTGCCGCGGCTGGATGCGGTGGTCATCTCGCACGACCATTACGACCACCTGGAAGTCGACACCATCCGCGAGCTCGTCCGCCGGCAACGCTGCCCGTTCCTGGTGCCGTTGGGGGTCGCCGCCCACCTGCGGGCGTGGGGCGTCCCGGGGGACCGGATCGTCGAGCTGGACTGGGACGAGGCAGTGGTCGTGGCCGGGTTGACGATCACCTGCACCGAGGCCCGGCATTTCTCCGGGCGGTTGTTCGCCCGGAACACCACCCTGTGGGCATCGTGGGCGATCGCCGGTCCGGCGCACCGGGTGTTCTTCGGCGGCGATACCGGCTACACCCCGGCGTTCGCCGGCATCGGTGCCCGGTTCGGCCCGTTCGATCTGACGGTGCTGCCGATCGGTGCCTACGACCAGAACTGGTCGGACATCCACCTGAACCCGGAGGAGGCCGTGAGGGCGCACGGTGATCTCGGCGGCCGGGTGCTGCTGCCCATCCATTGGGCGACGTTCGACCTGGCCTTCCACCCCTGGGCGGAGCCGGTCGAGCGGCTGACGGCGGCTGCCAGGGACGCCGGCGTCACGCTGGCGCTCCCGAAGGTCGGCGAGCGCATCGATGACTCCGAGCCGCTGCCGGCCGATCACTGGTGGGCCGCCGCGGCGCCAGCTGGACCGGCCGGCCCGGAAGTCCCCGGCCCGACGGGCTGATCACGTCCTGTTCAGAAAGCCGCCGTCCGGCACCCGGCGCCCGAGCTTGGTGTACTCCCCGACGGCGGCCGCCAGCACATGCCGCATGCCCGGCAGCTCGTCCGCCGCGGCGGCGTCGTAGCCGGCGGCCAACACGATGTTGCGGATATCGCCGCCCGGGATCTCGATCGTCCTGGCGAGCCCGTCGACATCGAGCGGATCCGCCGGGTCGAGCGGCCCCAACCGTTCCAGATGCGCGTCCCACAGCCGCCGCCGCGTCGGCTCGTCCGGATCCGGGAAGTGCACGATGAAGTTCATCCGGCGGTTGAACGCCGGATCGAGATTTCCGCGAAGGTTCGTCGCCAGGATCGTCAGCCCGTCGAAGTTCTCCATCCGCTGCAGCAGGTACGCGACTTCCTGGTTCGCGTGGCGGTCGTGCGAGTCCTTGACCTCCGACCGCCGGCCGAACAGCGCATCGGCCTCGTCGAAGAACAGCACCACGTTCAGGCTCTCCGCCTGGTGGAACGCCCGCTCCAGGTTCTTTTCCGTCTCACCGATGTACTTGTCGACGATCGCCGACAGATCGACCTGCAGCAGGTCGATCCCCAGCTCGTCGGCGATCACGTGTGCCGCCAGCGTCTTCCCGGTGCCTGCGCTCCCGGTGAACAAGGCCGTCAGCCCCGAGCCGCGGCTGCCGGTCTGCAACAGCGTGCCCTTGGCCAGCACATCGTCGCGATGCCTGGCCCAACCGACCAGCCGCTGCAGCATGTCGGAGATGTGTTGCGGCAGCACGAGATCGGCGAAGCCGTTGCGCCGGCCGGAGAGCGGGCGGTTACTGGTCGGGGCGCCGCCGACCCGGCGGGCGGCCTGCCGGACCAGCGAGTCGGACAGCGGTTGGCCGCTGGCCAACGCCAGCCAGCGCGCGTAACCCGCGGTCTGTGCCAGTGTCTCCGGCGCCAGCCGCAGGCCGGTCAGGCCACCGTCGACCGATTCCGCTCCGACCATCCG
The DNA here is from genome assembly GCF_000426645.1 of Nakamurella lactea DSM 19367. Classification (GTDB taxonomy): domain Bacteria; phylum Actinomycetota; class Actinomycetes; order Mycobacteriales; family Nakamurellaceae; genus Nakamurella; species Nakamurella lactea. Next base: position 379,084 of record NZ_AUFT01000001.1, read on the forward strand.
CCAGGCCTGATCCCTGGCCTGCGGCCCGACCACCGGCGCGTCGACGGACAGCGGGTACGCATCGGCCCAGGTCGCGTCCCAGGCGTCGGCGCCGACCGCGATCACCGGCACCATCGCGTCGGTGAGCACCGCAACGGCAGCGGCGCCGTCCGACTCCAGCCGCTCCGCGCCCTCGACGATCAACGCCTGTCCGCACAACGCCGCCTCCCGGATCGCCGCCCGCAGCACGTCGATCACCGAGCCGCCGGGCGCCGCCCGCCGCAGGTCGAAACATCGGTAGCGGATACCCAACTGGTCCATCGCGCCGGCCGCCAGCGACAGGCCGGCGGCACCCAACGGCGACCGGATCCAGATCAGCGGTACCCCGGCCTCGATCGCCCGGGCGACCCGATCGGTGTCGTCGAATCGCAGCGGCAGTGGTTCCACGGTCAACGGAGCGAGGGCCGGGTCGGTGTCGTCGACGCCCAGGACATGGGCCAGCACCCGTTCCGGTACCGCCAGCTCCCGGAACAACCAGGGCCGCACATCGGACTGCTCGACCAGCCCGGACCGGCGCAGCCGCCCGGTCACGCCGAGCCGACCGATCCCGTCCGACGACATCGACGGCAGGTCGGCGAGCTCCATGGCCAGGCCGACCGTCACCCTGGCCGGCCCGTCGAGCGCTCGCAACCGTCCGTAGGCGGCCGCGATCGTCGCATCCAGGTCCGGCGCGATGATCGCGGTGAACAGGGTCAGGTCGACCTCGTCCAGGCCGAAGATCTCGGCCATCGTCAGCAGGGCGTCATCGGCGGTTCCGTCCGCGGCAGCCACCGCGGCACCATCGCCGGGCGCCGGGACGGCGCCATGGTCGGCAGCGGCGATCGCCAGCAGTGCCGCCATCGCCCGGTCCTGATCGGGGTCGCCGCTACGTCGATCGACGGCGCGCTGCAGCCGCAGCACGAGATCCGCCATTCGCTGCCGCATTCTCACCCGGTGCCCCTCGCGAGTCCGTCCGACACGTCATGTTGATCATCGACCAGCCACCCCCCGCTGGGAAGGGGCCGACACCTCTGGAGTGTCCGAACACACCCGGCCGCACCCCGAGCCGTGGGGTAATTTCCGGGTAGGGGCTGCCCGCATCTGGCACGCTGGGACGATGCGACGCTGGGTGGCCGTGATGACGTTGGCGCTGGCTGCCGCCTTCTGGCTGTGCGGTACCGACCCGTTGCAGGCCTCCGGAAACGGCGATCCGGCGGCGCAGCGGGCGCTGAACGCCGTCACCGCCGGGCAGTTCGATCCGGCCCATCCGACCGCGACGTTCCCGGCCGATTACCGGGCCGTGATGGGTTATCAACCGCGAGTGGGCACCGGCCCGCACGGAACGCCGATCCTGTACAAGGTGAACGGCGACTGCTCGTCGTTCACCGGGAACACCAAGTACGACTTCTCGATCGTCTGCAAGGAACACGACCTGTCCTACGACCTGGTTCGTTATGCCGCCCGGATCGGCCGGCCGCTGGACCCGTCGGCCCGCCGGCAGGCCGACGACATGTTCGACCGGGATCTGCACGCCCGGTGCGACCAGCTCGCGGTGAGCGGGTTCGACTGGGCGATGTGCCACACCTACGCCGAAGGGTTCGCGCAGGCGGTCAAGATCAACTCGTGGCGACAGGGCTACCGGGCACCCGAGCAGGAGAGCCCATGGCGGTGGACGGCGATGCTGCTGCTGTTCGGCGGTTTCCTTTGTCTCCCACCGGCTCTGCGCCGGCTCGGCGGCCCGACGTCGGCCCGGCGGTTCGATGCCGGCTTCCTGTCCGGCGCCGTTCGCGGCGGTCAGTTCAGTCCGGACAGGGTGACCCATTCGCTCCAGGGGATCGCGTAGTCGAAAATGTCGCCGTCACTCGGGCCGAGCTGGATGTCGGTGCCGGTGACCTCCACCGGGTCCCCGATCAGCGCCGTGTCGTAGTACGCCTTGGCATTCTCCAGCGACAGGTTCACACAACCGTGGGTGACGTTGGTGTTGCCCTGGGAAGCCGCGCTCTGCGGATTGGCGTGGATGAATTCGCCGTTGTTGGAGATGCGCACGGCCCAGCGTTCGAGCAGGTTCACATAGTGATACTTCGGGTTGGACATCCGCTTTTCGGCGAACTTGTCGTTCACCACATGAATGCCCGACCGGGTCGTCAGATCGGGGTTGCCGTTGCCCTGGCCGTACGAGGCCGGGTAGGTCGCCACCGTCTTGCCGTCCCGTTGCACGACCATCGTGTGCGAGTTCACATCGGCCTTCACCACCTGGTTGCGGCCGATGGTGAAGTCACTGGTCAGATCGGTTTTGCCGTAGGACCCGGCGGCGAACTCGAGCCCGTAGACATTCGCCTCCACGTGCACCTTGGTGCCGGCCGGCCAGTAGCCCTTCGGCCGGTAGTCCAGACCCCAGTCGCCACCGTCGTGCTGGATCCAGGCCCAGGCACCGTCCACCTCGGGGGTGGTGGTGATCTTCACGTTCTTCTCGATCAGCGTCCGATCCTGTGGCTCGACGCCGAAGATGATCATCACCGGCATCGCCACGCCGACGACCGCGCCGTCACCCGGCGAAATTGTCGTACGCACCTGGGACTTCGGGTCGACGACGGTGTACTTGCCACTGATGTCGACGTTCTTGCCGTCCGTGCCGACGGCGGTTCCGGACAATGTGTAGGTCTTGCCGAAGCCGAGCACCTCGGCCGTCTTCCAGCTCTTCTTGTCCGCCGCCAGGGTCCCCTTCACCTGATAGCCGCCGGCGTTGGTCAGGGCAATGTCCTCGATGGTGCCCTTGGCCACGCTGACGGTGATCGGCTCGACCGGGGAGATGCCGGTGCTGCCCACCTTCGGATCCGAACTCACGGTCGCGACCGGCGGGACCGGCTTCGGTGACGAACTGGTGCTCGGAGCGGGTGACGACCCGGTGGATGTCCCGGACTCCGGGACCGACGCCGATGATCCGGTGGCCGCGCCGTTCGGGTCGGTGGACGTCTGCGCGCTGGTCACGGCGCCGGCGGTGACGGTGCTGCCACCGGCCGGGGCGGCTGCGGTCTCGGTCGGATCAGCGGAGCCGCTCGCGGTCGCGGTGCAACCGGCGACCACCAGAACTGCTGCGACCAGTGCGACCAGCGGCGCGAACCTACGAATGCGTTGCATCAAGAAAGGGATCCTCGAGGTCTCGACTCCGGCGACAGGAGACAGCCGCCGGTCGCCGGTCGGGTCCCGGCCCTTCGAGGATACGTGCGTCTGCGGTCGGGCCAGGGCTCAGCTGAAGATCTTGCGGATGATCAGCGCCACGATCAACACGCCCACCCCGATCAGCGGGTACTTGACCTTCGGATCGTCCAGCGTGGTGCGGATCGTCTGCTTGCCTCGGGCGACGACGGCCTTGGGATTGGCCCGGTCGCTGATCTCGTCGACCGCCACCGCGAGCGCGTCCCGCGCCCGCTCGATCTCGGCCTGGATCGTGTCGACGTCGCGCGCCACGGTGCCTCCCGCTGTCGATGCTGGGTACGGCCGATGGGTCCGTCGGCCACGGTTCACTACCCTAGCGTCATGACCGCGTCGAGTTCTCCCGCTCCCCTGCCCGCTGCGCTGTCCGTCGGCGACCCGGCGCCCGATTTCAGCCTGCCGGACGCCAACGGCCGGACGGTCCGGCTGGCCGACTTCGCCGGCCGATCGGTGATCCTGTTCTGCTATCCGGCGGCCGGCACTCCCGGCTGCACGGTCGAGGCCAACGAGTTCTCGGCGGCGAGCCCCGAACTGGACACCGCCGGTTACGCGGTGGTCGGGCTGTCCCCCGACCCGCCGGAGAAGCTGGCCAAGTTCGCCCGCGACGAGAACCTCGACCTCGTCCTGCTCTCGGACAGCGACCGCACCGTACTGACGGCCTACGGCGCCTACGGCGAGAAGCAGAACTACGGCCGCACCGTTCAGGGCGTGATCAGGTCGACCTTCATCATCGGTCCGGACGGGCGGATCGCCGAGACCATGCGCAACGTCCGCGCCAAGGGCCACGTCGGCCGGGTGCTGGCTGCGGTCGGCGTCGGCGGCTGAGCGGCGGGTCCGTCGCCACCGGCGACCCCTTAGGATCTGCGACGGGGCCGTAGCCCAATTGGCAGAGGCACACGGTTTAGGTCCGTGCCAGTGCGAGTTCGACTCTCGTCGGCCCCACCACTACCCGGCCGCCGCACGTCCCGATGATCCGCGCGCCGATGACGTAGCGTGCTGAGCGCATGCCGATTGGTTGATCCGGCGCCCGGGTGGGCACTGTGTGAGCCAACTGACCCCGTGAACCGGGCGCCAGGAGCATCCGAGACCGGACCGTTCGACCCGACCCCGACCCAGAGGTGAGATGAGATGACCGGACCCGATCAGCACCACCCGCAGGACGGCAGCACGCCGTGGCAGCGTGGCCAGGACCTCAACCAGCGCCAGGGCGACGACGCCGATGCCGGCGACGACCAACCCACCACCGTTGTCTCGCGCGACGAGCTCGCGACGGCCGCCGCCCAGCGCGCCGATGACGCCGAGAGCCCCTATCCGACCAGCCAGGACTACCGGTCCGCCGCGAGCGACCAGGCCGATTCGGTGCCCGCCGGCGGTTCCGGTACTCCCGAACCGCAGGGTCAGGGATACCCGGTGACCCGGGATCCGGAGATCGCCGAGGCCGCCCAGCGGACCGACACCCCGCCGACCACCGATCTGCCTCCCACCCAGTGGCACGACAGTTCGACGGACGACGCCACCCGCCAGTTCGGCGCTACCCCCGGGGCGTACGACGCGCCGAAGGACGCGCCGTTCGGCGCCGGCCAGGACGATCAGCCTGGCTATCGACCGGCGCCGGCCTACAGCGCAGCACCCGAGGGCCAGCCCCCGGGTGGTCCGATGGGACCGGGTCCGGCGGGGCCGGCCGGCTACGACCCAGGCGCCCAGCAGGGACCGCCGGCTGCCTACGGTTCGGCGTCCACCGGGTTCTTCTCCCCACAGGCGGTGCAGTCCAGCCGGGTCGAACTCGCCCCCGCCAAGAGCCGGATCGGGCAGAACCTGCTCGGTGCGTTGCTCGGCCTGATCTTCGTGGCCGGTGCCGCTGCGCTGTACGCGGTGGTGTTCAAGAGCGCCACCGGCACCGTGGCCACCGGCACCGGGCACCAGCTGGCCCTGATCGGCATCGCGCTGGTGCTCGCGGTCCCGGCGTTGTTGTCCGGTTGGGCGCCGGCCGCGGGGTGGTTCCCCGGCATCATCTTGGTGATCGGCGTCGGGATCGCGATCTTCTCCGACTCGCTGCAGCGCACCTATGCGGACTGGTCGAACTCGATATTCGGCACCACCAAGGCGGCCGAGATCCTGCTGCAGTGGGGCATGCTCGCCGGGTTCGCCCTGCTGCTGGCCGGCATCGGCGCCCACCTCGCCCGGCGCAGTGCCGAGCACGGGGTTGTCGATCGGATCGTTAACCGCTGATGCCGAGCACCCGGCGCAGGGTCGGCAGCATCGCGCCGATCGCCCTTCCCCGGTGCGACAGCGCGTCCTTCGCCGCCGGCTCGAGTTCCGCGCTGGTCCGTGCCGGGTCGTCGTACTCGACCGGAACGAACACCGGGTCGTAGCCGAAGCCGTTGTGGCCCAGTGGCTCCCGCACGATCCGCCCGCGCCAGCGGCCGTGTTCGACGAGCGGTTCGGCGCCCGGCACGGCCAGCGCCAGCGCGCAGACGAACTCGGCGCCACGGCGCTCGTCCGGCACGTCGTGCAGTTGCCCCAGCAGCAGGGCGAGATTGGCCGCGTCATCGCCGTGCCGACCTGACCAGCGCGCCGAGAGCACACCGGGCATGCCGTTCAGCGCGTCGACCGAGAGCCCGGAGTCGTCGGCCAGCGAGATCTCGCCGGTGGCGGCAGCGGCCTGCACGGCCTTGTCGATCGCGTTCTCCGCGAACGTGGCGCCGGTCTCCGGCTCTTCCGGGAAGTCCGGGACGTCGGCGAGGCCGAGCACCGTGACCTGCGGTCCGAGGATCCGCCGCAACTCCGTCAGCTTCTTCGCATTCCTGGTGGCCAACAGCACCCGGCCGGTGCCGGTGGTCACTTCTCGATGGTCCGCGGGTAGGGCTCGGCCAGCGCTTCGGTCTGGAAGCCGGTGAGCCGTTCGATGCCGGCCATCGCCACGTCCAGCATGGAGTCAAGGGTGCGGCGCGGGAAGGTGGCGCCCTCGGCGGTGCCCTGGATCTCGACCAGGGTGCCGGCGTCGGTGGCCACCACGTTCATGTCGACCTCGGCCCGGGAATCCTCCTCGTACGGCAGATCGAGCCGGACCTTGCCGCCGACCACGCCGACCGAGACCGCCGCGACCATGCAGCTCAGCGGCTGCGGGTCGGCCAAGCCGCCGGTCTCCCGCAGATAGTGCACGGCATCGGCCAGCGCGACGTAGGCGCCGGTGATCGCGGCCGTCCTGGTGCCGCCGTCGGCCTGCAGCACGTCGCAGTCCAGGGCGATGGTGTTCTCACCGAGCGCGGCCAGGTCGATACAGGCCCGCAGCGACCGGCCGATCAGCCGGGAGATCTCGTGGGTGCGCCCGCCGACCCGGCCCTTGACCGATTCCCGGTCGCTGCGCTCATGGGTGGACGAAGGCAGCATCGCGTACTCGGCCGTCAGCCAGCCGAGCCCGGAACCCTTGCGCCAGCGCGGAACGCCCCGTGTCACCGACGCGGCGCAGAGCACCTTGGTGCCACCGAACTCGATCAGCACCGAGCCGGCCGGATGCTGCTGGAAGCCCCTGGTGATGGTGATCGGCCGTAGTTCGTCATCGGCCCGTCCGTCGGTGCGACCCGCGGACCGCTCAGCTGTCGTCATACCGACGAACCTACTGGGCGGCCGGGTTCCGGCCGTGCCCGGCTCCGTCGATCTCCGGTCCGAGGAACCTGCTGCCGAGCGCCGCGAAGGCGACCGGGTCGCCGGTGGCCCCGAACTCGTGCCGGCCGGCCCCGATGCTCCCGTCGCGGCTGCCGGCCGGCGCCAACGCGTCCAGCTCGGTGAGCACCCGCAGCACGTCCTTGGCCGTCTCCTCGGCGCTGGACACCAGCGTGACCCGGTCCCCCATCACCCACTGCAGTACCCCGGTGAGCAGCGGGTAGTGGGTGCAGCCCAACACCAGGGTGTCGATGTCCGCCGACTGCAAGGGGTCCAGGTACGCCTGGGCCAGCCCGGTGATCTGCCGGCCGGCGGTGATGCCACGTTCCACGAAGTCGACGAAGCTCGGGCAGGCTTGCTGATGCACCGCGACCCCGTGATCGGCGAGCGCGCCGAAGGTCCGCGGGTAGGCACCGGAGTCGACGGTCGCGGACGTGCCGATCACCCCGACCTGGCGGGTGTGGGTGACGGCCAGCGCCCGGCGGACCGCGGGGGTGATCACTTCGAGCACCGGGATGTCGTAGCGGCGGGCGGCCAGCTCGTGCACGCCGGCGGCTGCCGCCGAGTTGCAGGCGATCACCAGCATCTTGACGCCGGAAGCGACCAGCGTGTCGGCCACCGCGAGCGCCAGCTCGCGGATCTGCTCGGCCGGTCGAGGACCGTACGGCGCGTTGGCGGTATCGCCGACGTAGCGGACACTCTCGAAGGGCAGCTGGTCGATCACCGCCCTGGCCACCGTCAGCCCGCCGACCCCGGAATCGAAGATGCCGATCGGGGCTGACGGGTGCTGGCTCACCCCGCCGACGCTACCGTCAGGCCGCGACCTGCTTCTTCTTGCCGACCGGTCCGTGCCCATGGGGCGGGTCCGCGCGCGCTCCGGGCCTCGCTCCTCGCTCCTTCGTCACTCGGACGCTCGTGTCCTCACTTGCTGTCGCCCCCCGTCAGCCCTGGCCACCAGGAACGCGGCCAGCACACCGCCGAGGGCGCCGAACAGGTGTGCCTGCCAGGAGATGCCGGTGGAGCCGACCACGTCCTTGATCGCCGTGGTGAAGATGCCCAGGAACAGGCTGCCCCAGATGAACAACAGCACGGCGCCGATCAGGATCTGTCCGATGTTGCGGGTGAAGATGCCGCGGGCCACCAGGTAGGCCAGCCAACCGAAAACGATGCCGGAGGCGCCGATCGTCACCGTGTTGCTCGGCCCGAAGACCCAGACGCCGATCCCGGAGACCAGCCAGACGAGCACGGTGACGACGACGAACTGGCGTACCCCGCCGACGAACAACAGCAGGCCGAAGATCAGCAGCGGCACCAGGTTCGCCAGCAGATGTCCCCAGCTGCCGTGCAGCAGCGGCGCCAGGATGATGCCGTCCAGCCCGGACACCCGACGGGAGATCAGCCCGAACTTCTCGTTGAGGTCGAGGGACGGCGCCAGCGAGTTGACGGCCTGGATGATCACCAGCAGCAGCGCGAAGCCGCCGAGGGTGAACATCGCCGGCCGCATCTTCTCCGGCAGCAGCGTGCGCTTCTTCGCCGGCTTGCCACCACTGCTGGTGGCCGGCACCGACGGCACATTCAGCGCCGGCAGGTTGTAGTCGCCGGACCCGCTGGATCCGAAGGAACTGGACGAGGGCGTTGGGGCGCTCATACAACCAGCGTACGGCGGTGGTCCACGAGCAGTCGGGAGTTCCGACCCTGAAACAACCCTGATTGAGTGGAAGCGGCATACCGCGCGAATCGGGCATGGCATGCTGGCGATCACCGCCGCTCGGCTGTGTTTCCGGGGTCCCTGTGTTTTCGGAGGTCACTGTGCACGATCAACGGCAATCGGTTCGGCCGCCCCGTCACCGGTTCCGGCATCGGATCCGGCAGCGCGGCCTGCGGGCTGTGCCTGCGTTGGTCACCGGATGGCTGGTGCTGACCGGCTGCGGCGAGTCGTCCGGGCCGGATGCGTCCCCGGGTGGCACCGGTGGGTCGGTGACCGCAGCATCGTCGACGCCGGCGTCCACGGCTCCCAGCAGCACCACAGCCGCGCCGCCCGACCGGTCGGCCGCGGCCGAGAAATTCCGGCAGCAGGTCATCGCGGGCTGGTCGGCGGTGTCGACCGTCGGGGGCTCGCTGTCGATGAAGGCCGGCCCGGTGCACTCCCGCGGCACCTTCTCGGCGACCATGGACGACGGCCGGCGCACCGCGCTGCAACTGGACCTGAAGGTGACGTCGGTGGGCAGCACGGCGCCGATGAAGCTGCTGGCGGTCGACGACCGGTCCTTCATCGGCGGCGAGAAGGTTCTCACCCAGCTGCAGGCGACGCCATCGACGGCCGAGTGGCTCGAGCTCACCGGCTCGACCAGGAAAGTGGTCAAACAGGCCGCCCGCAAGTTGGATCGCAGCTTCGAATTCACCGCGGCGGACCGGCCGCTGCTCATCGCCGACGCGGCGGTCGAGGTCACCCCGGCCGGCACCGACACCATCCGCGGCACCAGTGTGCGGCGCTTCGAGGTCGACGTCGACGTCAAGACGCTGCTGGCTGCCTCCGGCGGCGATGCCTACACCTGGGCGGACAAGGTCGGCGGGAGCACGCAATCGGTCACCGTGTGGCTCGACGAGGACCAACGAGTGGTGCGGCTGGCCGAGAAGTACGACGTGACCTATTGGGTCGCCGAGGTGACCATCGACTGGCAGGACTTCGACGAACCGGTCGAACTCTCCGCGCCACATCCGGACGCGGTGGCCGAGCGCTGACCGGTGTCCCCGATCGGCGGCCTTCCGCGCCGTCAGCCCTGCATTGCCTTGATGATGGTGACTGCCTGGGTGACGCGAGCCGGGTCGCCGTCCTGAGTTGCCCACAGCGCGTTCATCACCTCCCGCACGATCGTCCAGCCGTAGGCCCGTTCGGTGTCGATGCCGGCCGGCTCGCAGACCGCGTCCACCCTGGCCCGCAGGTGCAGGCGGGTCGAATGGGCGGACAGCGACTCGTCCCAGCGGTTCCACAATGCCGGCGCCACCCCGAATGCCGGCTCGGCGTTCTGCGCCTGCGGATCGATCGCCACCCATGGGTCGCCGGGACGCACCGCACGCAGCACGTTCTCGAAATGCAGGTCGGTATGCAGCACTGTCGCGTCGACGGCCGGGTCGAGAACCAGCTCACCGCACAGGCTTCGGGCCTGCTCGACCAACCGCTGCGGGATCGCCCGGAACCCCACGAGGTCCTCGGCGTACCGGGCGGCGGTGTCCGACAGGTTCGGCAACTGCGGCATCGCCGGCACCGCCAGGGTCCGCAGCAGCGCACCGATGGCCTCGCAGGCCTGGAAGATCGGTTCGCCGCGCAGGTCGCGGTCCGGGTCCGCCGGCTCCAACAGCATCGCCCACCGGCCGGGATCGGCGGCCAGCAGCCGGACCGCGCCGATGCCGTTCCAGCGCCGCAGCGCCAGATGCTCGGTGGTCGCCTCCGGATGCGGCCAGATCACCTTCAGCATCGCCGGACCGGTCCGCGCCCGGACCGGTAGCACCAGGGCCGCGACGCCGTGCCTGGCCGGCCCGGTCACCGTGAGCTCCCAGTCCTGCAGCAACCCGGCGACCGCGGCCGGCAGCCGGCGCAGCCAGTCGGCGCCGCTGACGGCGATCGCCGCCGGTCCGGTCGGCCGGCGGCCGGCCAGCTGGATGCGATAGGACTCCGGAACCAGGGCCGCGGCGTCGCTCGGGCTGAGCACGCTCAGTCCATCGTCGCGGCGACCAGTGAGTCCAGTACCGCCGACAGCCACCGGTAGGTCGCGTACATGGCGGCTGCCGGGCCGTCGGGATCCGCCCGGACGGCGGCCGGCTCGTCGTCATCGGTGATCTGCAGCCGTTCGGCCATCGCCAGCCGGACGTCGTTGAGCGCCGTCATCCACGCGTTCGCCTGCGCCTCGTCCAACCGGACGGTGCCGCCGCCCGGCGGCAGGGTGTCCAGCAGCGTCCTGGCCGCGGTGTCCTTCGCCTCGATCAGCTCCGGCTCGCGCAACTGCCGCAGTCCGGCCGACAGTTCGGCGTCCTCGGCGTGGAAATCCGGCAGCAGCCTGGCCAGCGCGGGATCGTCCGGGGTATCCGCCGGGCCGACGGTGATCCCGGTGAGCTGCGCCAGCGGATCCTGTGGTCGGTCCTGCCGGCGCTGGGCGAGCAGTTGCCGGACCTGGTCGACCAGGTCGGCGATCAGCGTCGCCTCCATCGGCTCCAGGGTGGCGGTGACCTTGGCGAATCTGCGGCGAAATCCGTGCACGCTCAGTGATCCTGCTGCATGGTCGCCCAGAGCCCGGCCGCCTGCAGCTTGGCGACGTCGGCCTCCACCTTCTCCCTGGTGCCCGAGGACACCAGGGCCTTGCCCTTGTGGTGGACGTCGAGCATCAGCTTCTCCGCCTTGGTCTTCGGGTGTCCGAGCACCGTGATGAACACGTGGGTGACGTACGACATCAGGTTGACCGGGTCGTTCCAGACGATGGTCACCCAGGGCGGGTCGGACTGCGCGACCTCATCGGAGATCTCAGCGTGTTCGACGGCCGGGGCACTACTGATCACCCTTCCAGTGTGTCATGCGACCAGCGGCCGGCCCGCCGGGTGCGCACAATGACGGGTGTGACGCAGACCGGTGTGACGCAGACAAGCGTGACGCACAGCGGCAACGCCCCCGCCGACGCGGAGCGCCGTCGGCTGGCCCAGGCGGACGCCGGCACGCACGCCTGGCGCGAGTGGGGCCCGTACGTCGCCGAGCGCGCCTGGGGCAGCGTCCGCGAGGACTATTCCGACAACGGTGACGCCTGGGCGTCGTTCCCCTTCGACCAGGCGGTGTCCCGCTGCTACCGGTGGAACGAGGACGGCCTGATGGCCTGGTCGGACGCGAAGCAGCTGGTGTGTCTCGGGGTGGCCCTGTGGAACGGGATCGACCCGATCCTCAAGGAGCGGGCGTTCGGCCTGTCGAACCAGCAGGGCAATCACGGCGAGGACGTCAAGGAGTACTTCTGGTACGTCGACAACACTCCGACGCACTCGTTCCAGCGCACCCGGTATGCCTATCCACTGTCGGCGTTCCCGTACCAGGACCTGGTGGCCGGCAACGCATCCCGCGACCGGACCCAGCCGGAGTACGAGCTGATCGACACCGGTGTGTTCGCCGGAGACGAGTACGCGATGGTGACCTGCGACTGGGCCAAGGCCGGCCCGCGGGACATCTGCCTGTCGATCACCGTGCAGAACCGCTCGGACCACGCCGCCACCGTGCACGTGCTGCCCACTCTGTGGTTCCGCAATACCTGGTCGTGGGGGCCGAGCGAGACGGTTCGACCCCGGCTGTTCGCCCAGGACGGGATGGTCCGCGGTCATCATCCCGGGCTCGGCGAGCTGACCATGGTCTCGGCCGCCGACGGTGCGGCGGCTCCGTCATTGTTGTTCTGCGAGAACGAGACCAACGTCCGGAAGTTGTACGGAGCGGGCGACGGCGCCACCTTCGGTGGGGCTCCGGCGACCCGGTTCCCGAAGGACGGCATCAACGACCGGGTGGTTACCGGTGCCGATACGGTGAACCCGGAACTGCACGGCACCAAGGCGGCGATGCACCACGTGCTGGACATCCCGGCGGGCGAGAGTCGGACCGTCACCGTCCGACTGACCGGCGACGACCAGCCCGGGGACCTCGCCGAACTGCCGGCCCTACTGCACCGACGCAGCACGGAGTCGGATGCGTTCTGGCGCAGCGTGTTCGCCGGAGTGGTGGACGACGCGCAGGCGCACATCGGTCGGCAGGCCCTGGCCGGCCTGCTGACCAGCAAGCAGTATTACCCGTACGACGTGCGGACCTGGTTGGCCGGCGACCCGGCGCAGCCACCACCGGCCCCCGGCCACGCCACCGGGCGAAACTCGCACTGGCGCACCCTGGTGGCCGACGATCTCATCCTGATGCCCGACCCGTGGGAGTACCCGTGGTTCGCCAGTTGGGATCTGGCGCTGCAGTGTGTGGCGCTGGCCGCCGTCGACCCCGAACTGGCCAAATCGCAGCTGCTGTTGCTGCTGCACGAGTGGTATCAGCACCCGAACGGCCAGATTCCCGCGTACGAATGGAACTTCTCCGACGTCAATCCGCCGGTGCAGGCCTGGGCTGCCCTGCAGATCTTCCGGATCGACGGCGAACGCGACCAGGTGTTCCTGGAGCGGGTGATGCACAAGCTGCTGATCAACTTCACCTGGTGGGTGAACCGGGAAGACCCGGAGGGCAACAACCTGTTCGAGGGCGGCTTTCTTGGGCTGGACAACATCGGACCGTTCGATCGTTCGGCGCTGCTGCCCGGTGGCGCGGTGCTCGAACAGAGCGACGGCACGGCCTGGATGGCCATGTACTGTCTGGATCTGCTGAACATCGCGATCGCGCTGTCCCGGGACGACCACACCTACGACGACCTGGCCACCAAGTTCCTCGAACATTTCTGCCTGATCGCCGACGCCGCCAACGATCTGGGCCTCTGGGATGACGAAGACGGGTTCTACTACGACCTGATCCGCCGGCCGGACGGCAGCACCCAGCGGGTCCCGGTCCGCTCCCTGGTCGGGTTGATCCCGATCCTCGCGGTGAGCCGGATCTCCGAACAGGTCGCGCAGGCGATGCCCGGCCTGGCCGATCGGCTCGCCTGGCTGCTGAAGGAACGACCGGAGAGCGCCGAGGCCATCCACTTCGACCGGGCCGAACAACCCGGCCTGCTGGCCCTGTGTGACCCCGACCGGCTGCCCGCGGTACTGCGGATCATGTTGGACACCAGCGAGTTCCTGTCTCCGTTCGGCATCCGCAGCCTGTCCGCCGTGCACCGCGAGCATCCGGCCGGCATCGACATCGGCGGAACCCACTACTCCGTCGACTACGAGCCCGCCGAATCGCGCTCTGGGATGTTCGGCGGCAACTCGAACTGGCGGGGGCCGATCTGGTTCCCGATCAACGTCCTGCTGATCAGTGCCCTTCGCCGGTACGGCGAGCAGGTGGTCGAGACCGTCGCGGTGGAACTGCCGACCGGATCCGGAAGAATTCTGTCCCTCGGCCAGGTCGCGGACGAGCTCTCCGACCGCCTGATCGGGCTGTTCCTGCCCGGTGACAACGGGATTCGGCCCTGCCAGGCCGGACTGCCGTGGCAGCAGGACGTGATGTTCAACGAATACTTCGATGCCGAGACCGGTTTCGGCCTTGGCGCCAGTCACCAGACCGGCTGGACCGCGCTGGTGGCGACCCTGATCCTGCGGCGCCTGGACTGACTGCCGGCGGCGGGACCCGGGTCCCGCCGAGTCTGTCCGGCGTCACAACCGGCGCACAGCGGGCACCAAGGTTCCTCGGGTGGAATCGGGACGAACCCGAAAGGAACACCCCGTGAACTTTGCGCTTCTGCTCGCGCTCGACATCGTGGCGATCGCCCTGTTGATCGCCGTCTACTTCCGCCGCCACCGCCGTCGGGACCTGGTGGTCTCCTACCTCTGCGTGAACGTCGGAGTACTCGCGGTGACGCAGGTGCTCGCCGACAGCGGGGTCGGCGCCGGCCTCGGACTCGGTCTGTTCGGAGTGCTCTCGATCATCCGGCTGCGCTCCTCGGAGATCGCGCAGCATGAGGTCGCCTACTACTTCGCCGCCCTGACCATCGGCCTGCTGGCCGGGTTCGGCAGCGCAGATTGGTTGCCGCTGCTGCTGATCGCGCTGATCGTTGCGGTGATGTACGTCGGGGATCACCCGCGGCTGCTGCGGCAGTATCGGCAGCAGGTGGTGATCTGCGACCGCGCGATCGCCGACGAACAGGAGCTGGCGGCGTACCTGTCGGAGTTGCTCGGCGGCACCGTTGCCAGCCTGACGGTGCAGCGGCTCGACCTGGTGAACGACACCACGACCGTCGACGTCCGCTATCGGCGGACGTCCGATGTGCGCTCGCCGCACGGCATTCCGGCCACCCGGCAAACGGCCCCGGCGGAGCGTCGGCAGAGCTGGGACGGACTCGCGTCGTGACCACCGATAGCGACCTGCTGGCTGGACTGGCACCGATCGACCTGGCCGAGATCGCCGAAATCGCCGGCCTGCAGACCCGGGTCGACCGCAAGTACCTGGTACCGGCATCGGTGGTGGACACCGTATTGACCAACGTCGCCGGCGCAGCACGGGTGCTGGACATCGACGGGAATCGCCGGTCGACCTACTTGTCGACCTACTTCGACACGCCGGACCTGCGCAGCTACCGGCATACCGCACAGCGGCGGCGACGCCGGTTCAAGGTCCGGACCCGGCGATATGACGACACGGCGCAGTGCTTCCTGGAGGTGAAGACCCGTGGCGGGCGCGGAGCGACGGTCAAGAACCGCATCGAACACCCGATGGACGCGGCGGAGTCTCTCACCTCCGACGCCGTGGAATACGTCGGACACCAGCTGGCCGACGCCGGCGTCCGCGAACGGGATGCCATCGCCCTGCTGCCGACATTGCAGACGTCTTACCACAGAAGCACTCTGTATCTGCCGGACAACGGCGCCAGGGCGACCATCGATCACGACCTGACCTGGATCGGCCCGGACGGCCGGCGCGTCGGCGTCACCGACCTGGTGGTGGTCGAGACGAAATCGGGCGGCCGGGCATCGAGCTTCGACCGGCTGCTCTGGGCGGCCGGCCATCGGCCGACCCGGATCTCGAAATACGGCACCGGCATGGCGGTACTGCACCCGGGGCTACCGGCGAACAAGTGGCATCGCGTCCTGGCCCGGGTGCGACCCGCGCTGATCCAGCACCCGCCGACCATCCCCACCGCATCAACCACTGTCACCGCATCAACCACTGTCACCGCATCAACCACTGTCACCGCATCAACCACTGTCACTGAATCAAGGAGCATCCGATGAATGTCACCCGTCTACGCCGCGCACTGGTCGCGGCGTCCGCAGCGACGGTTCTCGCCGTGGCCGGATGCTCGGCCGGCGGTGACACCGGGACGGCAGCAGCCGCTTCTGGTTCCGGATCTGCCGCAGCGACGGCCACCGCGACCACCCTGGCGGCGGCGGCGGCCCCCACCGACGTGCTGGCGGACGACGAATCGCCGGAACCCGTCGACACCGACTACGACGCAACGGATACCGTGAGCATCACGCTGAGCGGGAGCACCGCCTCCTCCGACGACGACGGCGTCACCATCGACGGGTCCACCGTCACTATCACCAAGGCCGGTACCTACCTGCTGAAGGGCACGTTGACCGACGGCCAGATCGTCGTCGATACCGCCGATGCCGACGCGGTGCGCCTGGTCCTGGACGGCGTCGATATCGCCAGCAGCACTTCCGCGGCGATCGCCATTACCTCGGCCGAGCAGGCAGCGGTGATCCTGGCCGATGGTTCCGAGAATGCTCTCAGCGACACCGACAGCTACGCCGAGGACGCAGATGTGAACGCGGCGCTCTTCTCGTCGGCGGACCTCACCATCGGCGGCACCGGCTCGTTGTCGGTGTCCGGCAACGGTAACGACGGCATCGCCAGCAAGGACGGGTTGGTGATCGAGTCGGGCACGATCACCGTGAAGGCCGCCGACGACGCGATCCGCGGCAAGGATCACCTGGTGATCAACGGCGGCACCGTCAGCGCCACCGGCGGCGGCGACGGGCTCAAGGCAGACAACGACACCGACACCGATCGCGGGTACGTCTGGATCGCCGGCGGAAGCGTCACGGTGACCGCCGGCGACGACGGGATCGACGCGCAGACCGACGTGGCGATCACCGGCGGCACCCTGAAGATCACCACCGGCGGCGGCCATTCGGCCACCGTGGCAGACGACGCGTCACCGAAGGGGATCAGCGCCGAGAACTACATCGGCATCGCCGGTGGCACCGTGACCGTCGATGCCGCCGACGACGCGATCAACTCGGCCGGCTCGGTGCACCTGGGCGGGGGCACCGTCACGCTGGCAACC
Source organism: Nakamurella lactea DSM 19367 (assembly GCF_000426645.1). Lineage (GTDB taxonomy): Bacteria > Actinomycetota > Actinomycetes > Mycobacteriales > Nakamurellaceae > Nakamurella > Nakamurella lactea. The sequence continues at coordinate 395,919 of NZ_AUFT01000001.1, forward strand.
GGCGACGACGCCGTCCATGCCGACGCGGAGCTGCTGATCGACGGCGGGGAGCTGACGGTCTCGGCATCCAACGAGGGACTGGAGAGCGCTCTGATCACCGTCGCCGAGGGTGAGGTGGACGTCACCTCGTCGGACGACGCGCTGAACGTCTCGGACGGGTCCGGCTCGGCGGATGCCGCCGGCGGCGGCATGGGAGGTGGCGGCGACCAGGCCATCGACGGACTGCTGGTGACGATCAGCGGTGGGACCGTCGTGCTCAACTCCGAGGGTGACGGCCTCGATTCCAACGGCGATGCGACCATCACCGGCGGCACCGTAGTGGTGAACGGGCCGACCAACGGAGGCAACGGCGCGCTCGACGTGAACGGCACCTTCACCATCGCCGGCGGCACGCTGGCCGCGGCCGGCAGCGCCGGAATGGCGGTCTCCCCACAGGGATCCGGTTCCCAGGCCGTGGTGTCGGCCACCCTGGAGTCGTCGGTTCCCGGCGGGACCGTTGTGCAACTCGTCGGCCCGGACGGCGCGGCGGTCGCCACGTTCACCACCTCCAAGGAGAGCCAGTCGCTGGTGTTCTCCTCCCCCGACATCACCGACGGCACCGAGTACGCCGTGTACACCGGCGGCACCGCCTCCGGCTCCGACATCGGCGGGCTCGCTGCCGGCGGGTCGACCACCGGGGGCAGCAAGCTGGCCACTGCCACCGCCACCCAGCAGGCGCAGGGCGGGATGGGCGGTCGCGGCGGTGGGATGGGCGGTCCCGGCGGTGGGATGGGCGGCGAACCGCCCACCGATCAAGTGCCACCGACCGACCCGGCTCAGCCGACCGGCTGAGCCCGGGCCGGCCGTAGGCTCTACGCTTGCCGCCATGACGCAGCCGTCCACCACGGTTCCCGGGTCCGCCGTCGTTCCCGGTTCGACCGCCCTGCTCACCGATCACTACGAGCTCACCATGCTGCAGGCCGCGCTGGCCGACGGCACCGCCGACCGGGTGTGCAGTTTCGAACTGTTCGCCCGGCGGCTGCCGGGCGGCCGACGCTACGGCGTGGTGGCCGGCACCGGCCGGTTCCTGGACGCGCTGGACGCGTTCGTCTTCGGTGACGCCGAGCTCGCCCGACTCGAGCCGGTGCTGGATCGCCGCACCCTCGACTACCTGGCCGACTACCGCTTCGACGGCGACATCGTCGGCTATCCGGAAGGCGAGTTGTTCTTCCCCGGCAGCCCGGTGCTGTCGGTGACCGGCAGCTTCGCGGCGGCCGTCATTCTGGAGACGTTGGCGCTGTCGGTGTTCAACCACGACTGCGCGATCGCCGCCGCCGCCGCCCGGATGTCCAGCTCGGCCGGCGACCGGACGCTGATCGAGATGGGCTCCCGGCGGGCGCACGAGGAGGCCGCGGTGGCCAGCGCCAGGGCGGCCTACCTGGCCGGCTTCGACTCCACCTCGAACCTGGAGGCAGGGCGGCGGTACGGCATCCCGACCGGCGGGACCGCCGCCCACTCCTTCACCTTGCTGCACGACACCGAGGAGCAGGCCTTTGCCGCTCAGGTCGCCTCGCTCGGCACCGGCACCACGTTGCTGGTCGACACCTACGACATCACCAAGGGCATCGCGAACGCGATCAAGGCCGCCGGGAGCTCCCTGGGCGCGATCCGGATCGACTCCGGCGATCTCGGCGTGCTGGCCCGGTCGGCGCGGGACCAACTGGATGCGTTGGGCGCCAAGCAGACCCGCATCGTGCTGTCCGGCGATCTGGACGAGTACGCGATCGCCGCGCTGCGGGCCGAGCCGGTCGACGTGTACGGCGTAGGAACGTCGGTGGTGACCGGATCGGGGGCACCCACCGCCGGCATGGTCTACAAGCTGGTCGAGGTGGACGGCCGTCCGGTGGAGAAGCGCAGCGAGAACAAGGCTTCGATGGGCGGCCGGAAGTCGGCACTGCGACGGCACCGGTCGACCGGGACGGCCACCGAGGAAGTGGTGTACCTGTACGGCCGGGAGCCCGCGGACGACGGTCACGACCTGCCGCTGCACGTACCACTGGTGCGGGCCGGCGACCGGGTAGACGGCCTGCCGAATCTGGTGGAGTCCCGCCGGCACCTGAAGCGGGCGTTGATCACCCTGCCCTGGGAGGGGCTGAAACTGTCCAAGGGCGATCCGGCGATCCCCACCACGTTCCTGCTGCCGGGCCACGCGTCATGACGGCGACCGGCCGCGCCGACACCGGCTATTCCGGCGCCGACGCGCTGATCGTGGTCGACATGCAGCGCGACTTCGCCGATCCGGCCGGCTCGTTGTACGTCGATGGCGGCGAACAGACGATCGCCCCGATAGCGGCCGAGATCGCCGCGGCCAAGGCCGCCGGCGCCACCGTGGTGTTCACCCAGGACTGGCATCCGGAGCACACACCGCATTTCGCGATCGACGGCGGCATTTGGCCGGTGCACTGCGTAATGGGCACGCCTGGCGCCGACCTGGTGCCCGGTCTGCTGCCCGCCGGCGAACAGCCGGAACATGTGGTGCGCAAGGGGTCCGGCCCGGAGGACGGCTACTCGGGGTTCTCTGTATTGGACATTCCGACCGGCGAGCGCAAGGGCACCGAGCTGCAGACTCTGCTGGATCGGGACGGGGTGCGCAAGATCGTGGTGGTGGGGCTGGCCGGCGACTGGTGTGTGAAGGCCACCGCGATCGACGGTGCCGAGATCGGCTACCAGGTCACGGTTCCACTCGCGCTGACCCGGTTCGTCGAGCTGGAGCCGGGTGACGGCGAACGAGCGGTGGCCGCCATGCGGGAGGCCGGCGTCACCCTCGCCTGATGGTCACCGCCTGAAGGTCACCCCCGGACCCGTCACCGCCCGAGTCACCGGCACAGGGTGACCATCCGACCGTCACTGCCGAAATGGTGCGCTCTCGATCCACTCATGCAGCGGACCGCCGCCCCGGCCCTTGCCGAGCTGGGACGAGTACAGTTCGACGCTCTCCGCCACCCACTCAGGCCCGGCGTAGACCGCCAGCGCGTGCACGATGGTGGCCAGATCCGTTCCGTGCGACCGTCTTGACGGCCGGGCGACCGTCAGGTGCGCGCGGTGGACGTCCCTCGGGTCGGCGTACTCCATCCGGCTGCCGGCGGCCATCAAGTCGGCGAGTGGTTCGGTGTCGCCGGCCACCCCCGTCCAGAGTGTCCGACCGGCGAAGGTGCCGGCGCCGCGCATTGCGAGGCGCAACGGGTCGAACCCCTCGGTCAACCGCACAAGTTCCCTGGCAACCTCGCCGACGGCGCCGCTGGGCACCTCTGGGAAAAAGGCAACGGTGATGTGCAGTTGCTCGTCCGGCGCCCACCGGAGCTGACCGCCGATCCCGTTGCGGTGCACCGACAGTGCCAGGTTCAGGTGTTCCAGCACTTGGGCCGGCGGCCGGATCGCCGCGAACAGCCTCACCGCCCGTCCCGCTGCTGCCCGGATCGTTCGACCAGCGCCCGCCGAAGGAAATCGACCTGCAGGTTCAGCAGGTTCTCGGCGACAACCTCCTGCGGCGTCATGTGGGTGACCCCGGTCAACGGCAGCACCGAGTGCGGCCGGCCGGCGGCCAGCAGCGCGGATGAGAGGCGCAGCGTGTGCGCGACCACCACATTGTCGTCGACCATCCCGTGCAGGATCAGCAGCGGCCGGTTCGGCGGCACCGGATCCGACGGCACCGTACCCGGCAACGCCGCCCCGGAGACCAGGTCCGGCAACGAGTTCCGTCGGTACACCTCCGGCTGCTGCGCCGGGTGCCCGAGGTAGCGCTCGGTGTAGAAGGTGTCGTACAGCTCCCAGTCGGTGACCGGTGCACCGGCCACCGCGGCGTGGAACACGTCCGGCCGGGCCAGCACCGCCAGCGCCGACAGGTAACCGCCGTACGACCAGCCAAGGATGCCGACCCGGCCGGGGTCGATGTCGTCGGGATACTGCTGCGCGACGGCGGCCAGCGCATCGACCTGGTCGGCCAGGGTGACCGAGGCGAACTCGTCGCGGATCGCCTTCTCCCAGCTCGGCGAGCGCCCCGGCGTGCCGCGCCCGTCGGCGACGATGACGCAGAACCCTTGATCGGCAAGGTATTGCGGCTGCAGGAAGCCGCGCCGATGTTGCAGGACCAACTGGACGTGCGGCCCGCCGTAGGGCGCCATCAGCACCGGGAGCCGGGCCGACCCGGCGATGTGATTGCGCGGGAACAACACCGCCGTGGACAGCTCTCGCTCCCCCGTCCGCAGCAGGGTCACCTGCGGGACGAAACCGGCGGACTCGGCGGTCCGGCTCAGTGTCCCGACCCCGCGGCCGCCGGCCAGCACCGTGACCCGACTGCCGTCGGCCTCCAGCGTGCTGCTGCTGATCACCAGGGTGTCGCCGGCGCACACCCCATGGTGCACACCGGGTCCGCTGCTCAGCACGGTGACGCCACCGTCCCAGCCGACGCGCAGCAGTTCGACGCTGGTCGGATCGGCGGCCGACGCCTGCACCAGCGCACCGGCGCCGTCCACCGACAGCACCGCCCGGATCTGTACGCCGGGCGGGCTCAGCGGCGCCCCGTCCAGCACGAGCCGCCGGGTATCGGTGTTGCGGTCGTCGACGGTGGTCAGCAACCGACCGTCCGGTGCCAGGCAGGGCACCCCGGCGACCAGTTCCAGCCAGATCTCATCGTCCTGTTCGGCGAGCAGCCGTGCGGTTCGCGACGTCGGTTCGGGTCCGGCCGGCATCCCCGGGCGGTCCCGCTGGGCGAGATGCGGTTGCACGACCCGGGCGCGTCGCTGGTCCCGGCTCAGCACCTGCACCACCGGGTCGTCACCGGTCCAAGACACCCGGGTCAGGTAGGGGAATTCTTCGGAAGTTGCCGCCACCGGCCACTTCCCACCGTCGAGCGTGAGGTGCCACAGCGACACCTCGGCATCCGCGCTGCCGGCCACCGGATAGCGATGCGGCGTCGGCGGCCGGGCCGGGTCCGCCGGGTCGGCCAGGTACCACAGCGGCACCGGTGCCACGTCGTACCGCTCGACCAGCAAGGACGTCCCGTCCGGCGCCCACCAGTAGCCGCGGAACCGGTCCATCTCCTCGGCGGCGACGAACTCGGCCTGGCCCCAGACCACCGTTTCGGTCTCCGGCTCGACCAGCGCCCGGTCGCCGCGCCCGTCGACGCCGATCACCCGCAGCGCGCCGTCGGCGGCATAGGCGACGGTCCGCCCGGTCGGGTCGATCCGGGGATCGATGACGGCGCCGGCGGTCGGCAGTTCGGTGCACCTGCCCGAGGCCAGCTCACACATCCAGACCGCGCCGGACAGCGCGAACGCGGCAAGCGTTCCGGCGTCGTCAACCGTGTAGCCGACCACCCCGCCGGCCGACTCGCGCGCCCGTTCCCGCCGGGCACGTTCCTGCGGCGAAAGCTGTTCGCCGTCAGCCCCGAGCAGTTCCCGCGGGTCCGCCAGGACCCGTTCGGTGCCGGTGGCGACGTCGAACTCGCGCAGCTCACCGGTCCGGTCGGTGCCGGTGTCGGTGCGCACGAACAGCACCTTCGAGCCGTCCGCAGTGACGGTGACGTTCCGCGGCTCGCCCAAGGTGAAGCGCAGCGTCCGGGCGGACAGCCTGGGGAAGGACAGGTCAGCGAGGGTGTCGGGCGCGGCCGAATCTGCAGTCGTCACGGTAGACGATGCTGCCATGTTCGCTCAGGCAGCGGTGGGCAGCGCCCGGCGGCCACCGGGAACCAAAGGCGTCCCCCTTGCATCTGAAGCGGCAACCAAGCACTCTTCGTGCTGAGACGCCCCCACAAAGGAGACATTCGTGACAAGTCCCACCGGCCGGCCCGCCTCACCGTCAGCAGCCCAGCAAACACCGGTCTCGATCCGCAACCTATGGTCCGACACGCCCACCGGATACAAGGGCGGGATCGTGGTCGCCGTCATCGCCTGGTTCCTCAGCCTCAGCACGAGCACGGTGAACAAGCTCAACGGCGTTGTCACCTGTCAGTACTTCGATCTGGCGAAGGTCGGCGGCGGGGCGCTGGTGCTCTTTCTTGCCGTCGGCGGTTTCGTGGCGAACGCCAGGGCCGGCCGCCGAGCCCTGCCAACGGGGTTGTCCGTGCTGATCGCGGTGGTGCTCATCGCAGTGGGGGCGCTCCTGGTCGTCCGTGGGCTCGGTCTCGTGATGAGCCCGTGCCAGTCGCTGACGACTCCCGCCTGACCGCAGCGGCTTCAGTTTCGCGGTGCCCGCGCGATCACGGTCACCGTGCCCGGCGCGATCTCGGTGAAGCCGGCGTCGCGGACGGCGAGCAGACCCTCGTCAGCCCAGGCAGTTTCCGGTGTGGCGAGCCGCGCCTGCAGGGCGCCGTACTGATCGACGTCGGCCCGTCGCACCACCGCCGGGCAGCCCGCCGCGGCCCAGGCCCGCAGTGCCGGCGGCGCGCTGCCGGCCAGCAGCGCGGCGGCGATCATGCCGGCATGACCGGTCTGCGCCATCTGCTTACCGGCGGTCATCGGCGGATCGACGGGCACGAACAGCGCCAGCACCGGAGCCGGCGGGGCCGCGACCGGATCGTCCACCGGCAGTTCGGTGCCGCCCACCTGCAGCTTGCTGATCCGCTTGTCCAGCTCGGCCACCCGGCCGGGCAGCATCGCCCGAACCTGGGTATCACCGTCGATCAGGGTCAGTCCCGGCAGCTCGGCGGTCGCCTCCCACTGCGCACCGCGACCACGGCGGGTCACCTTGCGGATGTGGCCCGCACAGTAGGCCGACACCGCATCGAACCACTCGCCGCCCGGTTCGCTGCGCGGGTCGAGACAGATGGCCGCGGACAACGTCGCGGACATCGCCAGCGCCCGGTGCCAGCTCGGATTCGCCGTCCGCTCGAGCCGCAGCAGCAACTGCAGGGCCCGGATGTCCTCGGCAGCCTCGTCCCGGTCGGCCAGCACCTGCTGCTCGTCGAGCCCGAGCCAGTGCGCGTACCTGGCCCGCAACGGCGCCAGCGCAGTACCGGTCGGCGCCGCGGCACCGGCAGGAACGACCGGGGCCTGCGGAGCAGCCGGAGCCCCGGTCCGGATCGGTGGCGGCAAGCCGTCGTCAGTCACCCGATCAGCATGTCACCGGCCGGTCGGCGCGACCCCGGCGCGGTCGGTGCCGGCCGGGGCGACGACCCGATGCCGTTCCCTGGCGGCCGGCGCCGCGAACACCGCGGCCGCGATCAGCACCATCACCACGATCAACGCGTTGAGCAGGCCGACGTGCTCGCCGAGCAGGCCGAGGCCGGGCGGACCCACCAGGAAGGCCAGGTAGCCGATGGTGGCCACCGCGCTCACCCTGGCGGCGGCATTGCGCGGATCGTCCGCGGCCGCCGACATGCCGACCGGGAATCCGAGCGATGCGCCCAGGCCCCACAGCACGGTGCCGATCACCGCCGCCCAGATGAACGGCACGAAGATCACCAGCGCCAAACCGAGCAGCGCGGTGACCGCCGTGGCGCGCAGCACCGGCACCCGACCGAACCGATCCAGCGCGAAGACGCCGGCCACCCGGCCGACCGTCATCGCGGCGACGAAGACCGCGTAGATCAGCGCGCCGGTGGCCTTGCTGGTGCCCCGGTCGTCCACCATGCCCAACGCCAGCCAGTCGCCGGCCGATCCCTCGGCGAACGCCATGCCCAGCACGATCAGGCCGATCAGCAACGTGCCCGGCTGCTTCCAGACGGCCAGGCGTTGCCGCCAGCCGCCGTCCTGCACCTCGTCCTGCGCTGCCTCCTCATCGGAAACGCCGAGCGACTCCGGCTGAACCTGCGGCAACGCCCACAGCGCCGCCACCATCGCCACCACGGCGATCGCGATCAGGTGCCAGACCACCGGGACGTGCGCCCGCTCGGCGAGTGCACCGAGGCCGGCGCCGGCCACCGTGCCGAGGCTGAACAGGGCATGGAACAGCGGCATCAGAGTGCGGCCCATCACCCGCTCGTTGGCGGCCCCGGACAGGTTCATCGCCACGTCGTTGGTGCTGGTGCCGAGGCCGAACATCAACAGCCCCAACAGGATCAGCGGGTAGCTCGGGGCAATCGACCCGAGGCCGACCACCACCAGACCGGCCAGCATCACGGTCAGCACGATGTACATGGTGCGTTTCGCGCCGATCCGCGCGATCACGTGGCTGGACAGCGCCAGACCGATCATCGACCCGACGGACAGCCCGACGATCAGCATGCCCATCTTGAAGGTGCTGGCGCCCAGGCTGTCCCGGACCGCCGGGATCCTGGCCAGCCAGCTGGCGATACTGATCCCGCAGATGAAGAAGATCACGAAGATGGCCATCGTCCATTGCCGGCCCTGCTGACGGGTCAGCCGGCCGTTGGCGACGGTGTCCGCAGTGGTGGCGGACGAAACCATGGGCGCTCCTCGCGGGTGATTCGACAAGGGTCCGCCGGTGGGCCCGTTGCTGCCAGTCGAATCGATTCGATCGAATCGATTCGAGTACGATAACACGCATGGTGGCAGCAAGTATCTCCGGACAACGGGTGACGTTGGCCGCGGTGGCCCGGACCGCCGGCGTCTCGGTGTCCACCGCGTCGCTGGCCTTCTCCGGCCTCGGGCCGGTGTCCGACGCCACCCGGGACAAGGTGCTGGCGGCCGCCGACACCCTCGGCTACTCGGGACCGGATCCGCGGGCCCGCTCGCTGCGACAGGGTCGTTCGGGGGTGGTCGGCATGTTGGTGGAGAACAGTGTGATCCGGGCGTTCCGCGACCCGGTGAACGTCGGCATGGTGGACGGCGTCGCCGAGGTACTCGGCGACGCCGGGGCCGGCGTGCTGCTGCTCACCGACGCCCCGCATGCCAGGTCCGCGTTCGACAATGCCGCGATGGACGGGATGGTGCTCTCCGGGTGCAGCCCCCTGGTGGCCGAACTGTTGGAGTCGTTGCGGCGCAGGCACATCCCCACCGTCCTGCTCGGTTCCCGGGCCAGGCCGGGAGTACCGGCCGTCGACGTGGACAATCTCACCGCGACAGAACAGCTCGCCCGTCGGCTGGCCGAACTCGGTCACCGGCAGGCTGCCACGGTGACGCTGCCACTGGATGCCGCCGGCACGCAGTTCGTCAGCCCCGCGCTGTTGGCCGGCGCCGGCGGCGACACCGCCGCCGACCGGCTGCGCGGATTCTGGTCGGTGTTCCCGACCGGGGTCGCCCTGGCCGCCACCGACAGCACCGTCGAGGAGGGCGAACGCATCGGCCGGCTGTTGCTGGATCGGGTCGACCGGCCCACCGCCGTGGTCGCCCAGAGCGACCTACTGGCCGCCGGGGTGGTCCGAGCCGCCGAGGGCCTCGGCCTGGCCGTACCGACGGACCTGAGCGTTGTGGGCTTCGATGGCATCGAACTGCAGACCTTCACCAGCCATGCGCTCACCACCATGCGCCAGCCGATGCAGGACAAGGGCCGGACCGCCGCCCGCACCGTGCTGCGGCTGATCGAGGGCGGCCGCCCTCGCTCGGTCACCCTTGACTGCGAGTTCGTCCCCGGCACCACCATCGCTCCCCCGCCCCCATGAGGGCGCTTATCAACATCGCAGGCGCTTCTGAAGTCGCATGAATCGGGGCGGGAGTGACGTGAGTCAACTACTTCGCAAGCGCATGGGAAGTTGATAAGCGCCGGCACCCGGGGTTCAACGCTGGCACCCGGGAGTCAGGGCAGCGGGACGCGGCGGAGCGAGCCGTCGGCGGCGTCGGCGGCCTCCACGTCGGCCCGGCTGATGCCCAGGATGAACAGCACCGGGTCCAGGAAGGGCTGGTTCAGCGTGGTGTCGGCATGCTCGGCGACCACCGGCTTCGCATTGAAAGCGATACCCAACCCGGCGGTGGACAGCATGTCGATGTCGTTGGCGCCGTCGCCGACCGCCACGGTCTGCGCCAATGGGATGTCGAACTCGGCCGCGAAGCGCTCGAGGGCCCTGGCCTTGCCCGGCCGGTCGACGATCTCCCCGACCACGTTCCCGGTGAGCCGGCCGTCGACCACCTCCAAGGTGTTCGCCGCGATGAAGTCCAGGCTCAGGTTCTCCACCAGATGCCGGGCCACCTGGGTGAACCCGCCGGAGACGATGCCGCATCGGTAGCCGAGTCGCTTCAGGGTGCGGATGGTGGTCCGGGCGCCCGGCGTCAGTTCCAGTGAGGCGGCCACCTCGTCCAGCACCGCGGCATCCAACCCGGCCAGCATCGCCACCCTGGCCCGCAGCGACTCGGCGAAGTCCAGCTCGCCACGCATCGCGGCCGCGGTGATCTCCTCCACCTTCGACCTGGTACCGGTGTGGTCGGCGAGCATCTCGATCACCTCGCCGGTGATCAGCGTCGAGTCGACGTCGAAGACGATCAGCCGTTTGGTCCGGCGCTCCAGCCCGGCCCGCTGCACGGCGATGTCGACGCCGGTGGCCTTGCCGGTCTCGGCCACCGCCGACCGCAGGGCGGCATCGTCGGGCGCCGAGACGGTCAGTTCGAGTCCGGTCACCGGATAGTCGGCGATCCGCTTGATGCCGTCGATGTTGACGCCCAGTGCCCCGAACCGCCGAGTCAGCGCGCCGATGGTGCCGGCCTGCAGCCCGCGGGCCATCACCAGCACCACGTGGGTGACCGGTTCCCGGTCGTCGGACACAGCGGCGCCGATCGCCACCCTGACGTTCATCGCGATGGTGGCCATTGCCTGCTCGATGCGTTCCTGCAGGGCCTCGGCGTCGCCGGCGGTCTCGACCAGCACGCCGAGGGTCAGCGCGCCGCGGATCACCACCTGCTCGACATCGACCACATCGACCCGATGCCGGTTGAGGACGGCAAAGAGCACGCCGGTGACGCCCGGCTTGTCCGGGCCGGTGACGGTGACCAGCACCGGTGTCATGACGGTTCCTCCGGCCGTGGCGGCCCTTTCGACCGCCGCTAGTGGCTGGACGGGATCTTCAGTTCGTCGCTGGACTCGACCTCGTCGAGCCCCTTCCACCCACGGTGCGGATGTGCCTCGCTGCGCATTCGTTCAGCCATGTGTGGGTGGTGCAGTTCGAAAGCCGGGCGCTCGGAGCGGATCCGGGGCAGCGAGGTGAAGTTGTGCCGCGGCGGCGGGGAACTTGTCGCCCACTCCAGCGAGTTGCCGTAGCCCCACGGATCGTCGGCGGTGGTCACCTCGCCGTGCCGCCAGGACTTGATGATGTTCCAGATGAACGGCAGCGTCGAGGCGCCCAGGACGAAGGCGCCGATCGAGGAGAAGCCGTTCAGCCAGGTGAAGCCGTCGGTCGGTAAGTAATCCGGGTAGCGCCTGGGCATGCCCATGTTGCCCAGCCAGTGCTGCACCAGGAACGTCATGTGGAAGCCGACGAAGGTGGTCCAGAAATGGAACTTCCCCAGGCGCTCGTCCAGGAACCTGCCGGTGAACTTCGGGAACCAGAAATAGATGCCCGAATAGGTGGCGAACACGATGGTGCCGAACAGCACGTAGTGGAAATGCGCCACCACGAAATAGGAATCGGACACCTGGAAGTCCAGCGCCGGGGCCGCCAGGATCACCCCAGTCAGACCACCGAACAGGAAGGTGACCAGGAACCCGCAGGCAAAGAGCATGGGTGTCTCGAAGGACAGTTGCCCGCGCCACATGGTGCCGATCCAGTTGATGAACTTCAGCCCCGTCGGAATGGCGATGAGGAACGTCATGAAGCTGAAGAACGGCAGCAGAACACTGCCGGTGGCGAACATGTGGTGCGCCCACACCGCGATCGACAGCGCGGCGATGGACAGCGTCGCGTAGACCAGACCGCGGTAGCCGAACACGGGTTTTCGGGAGAACACCGGGAACACTTCCGAGACGATCCCGAAGAACGGGATCGCGATGATGTAGACCTCGGGATGACCGAAGAACCAGAACAAGTGCTGATAGAGGATGGCTCCGCCGTTGGCCGGGTCGAATACGTGCGAGCCGAAGTGTCTATCGGCGGCCAGCCCGAGCAGCGCCGCGGTCAGGATCGGGAACGCCAGCAGCACCAGGATCGAGGTGACCAGGATGTTCCAGGTGAAGATCGGCAGCCGCCACATCGTCATCCCCGGGCAGCGCAGGCAGATCACCGTGGTGATCATGTTGACCGCGCCGAGGATGGTGCCGAGCCCGGACAGCGCCAGGCCCATGATCCACAGGTCGCCGCCGACCTGCGGCGAGTTCTCGATGTTCGACAGCGGCACGTAGGCGGTCCAGCCGAACGCGGCGGCACCACCGGGGGTGACGAACCCCAGCATCGCAATGAGCGCGCCGAAAAGATAGAACCAGTAGGACAGGGCGTTCAGCCGGGGAAAGGCGACGTCGGGGGCGCCGATCTGCAGCGGAAGCACCAGGTTCGCGAAACCGAACACGATCGGCGTCGCGTAGAACAGCAGCATGATCGTGCCGTGCATGGTGAACAGCTGGTTGAACTGCTCCAGCGACAGGAAATCCAGCCCCGGCCTGGCCAGCTCCGCCCGCATCAACAGCGCCAGCAGGCCGCCGATCATGAAGAACGAGAACGAGGTGACGACGTACATCATGCCGAGGACCTTCGGGTCCGTCGTCTTCAGATAGCCGAGGAACTTCGACCCCTTCGGCGCGCGCTGCACCGGGTAGGGGCGGGTCACCACGGGACGTGGAGCGACGGCTGTCACGAGGTGACCTCCTGCATGTCGGTGCTCGGGCTGGAACGTCAGTGCTGTCGTGGGAACACACTGCCGTGCGCACACACTGTCCTACATTCAGCAGTCGCGCTGCGGGCGGACCCTTGGCGCGACATCGGTGAGCTTAGTCCGACAGAGCGTAGAACGCTCCCCCCGGGTAGGAGTGTCGCCCGATCTACCCTTGGCGCCATGTCCGATGACGTGTCCGACGACTCCGTCCTGGATCCAGCCGTGCTGGACGACCTTTGGGACTTCGACGATCCAGCCGGCAGCGAGGGCCGACTTCGGGCCGCGGCCGCCGGCGCAACCGGCTCGGCCGCCGCCGAACTGACCACCCAGGTCGCCAGGGCACTGGGCCTGCAGGAACGCTTCTCCTCCGCCGACGAACTGCTGGCCACCCTCGGCGATCATCCGTCACCACTGGTCCGCGCCCGGAGGGCCCTGGAGGCCGGCCGGGTACGGCGGAGCGCGGGTGACCAGGCGGCCTCGGTGCCGCAGTTCGAGGCGGCCCTGGCGCTGGCCACCGAAGCCGGGGACGACTACCTGCGGGTCGATACCATGCACATGCTGGCCCTTGTCGACCCGGCCGGCGGCGACTCGTGGACCGACCGTGCGCTCACCGCGGCCGAGGCGGCGGCCGACCCGCGGACCAGGCGGTGGGCCGGGGCGCTGCACAACAATCGCGGCTGGGACCACTACGACCAGCAGCGCTACCCGCAGGCGCTGGCCGACTTCGAGCAGGCGCTGGAGGTCTATCGCCGGTACGGCAGTGCCGACCAGGTGCGGTTCGCCGAGCAGGCGGTCGCCGAGGCCCGGACGGCGCTGCAGAGCAACGGCGGCTGACGTCGCCGTCAGCGGCCGACGGCGTACCCCTGCATGCCGCGCGGGTTCGCGCCCGCCCGCAGCACCGCACCGGCGCTGCGCGGTTCGAGCGAGACCGCGCTCATCCGGCCCAGTGACCAGGGCCCGGAGCGGACCACCAGGTGACCCCGCCGCTTTAGCTCGGCGATCACCGGCTCGCCGAGCCGGTCCTCGACGATCAACTGCCCGGGGAAGGCCTCTCGCGGATAGAACGAACTCGGGAAGTGGGTGGAGTGGAACGAGGGTGCGTCGATCGCCTGCTGCAGATTGAGGCCGCCGAGCACGTGGTTCAGGAAGAAGCCGACCTGCCACTGGTCCTGCTGGTCGCCGCCCGGGGTGCCGAAGGCCAGCCGGCGCCCGTCGGTGTGCACCGCCAGGCTGGACGACAGAGTGGTCCGTGGCCGGCGGCCGGGCGTCAGCGTGGTCGGCAGGCCGGGTTCCAGGGTGGTCATCTGCAACCGGGTGCCGAGCGGGAAGCCCAGCTCCGGGATCAGCGGTGACGACTGCAGCCAACCGCCGCTCGGGGTGGCGGCGACCATCGTGCCGAACCGGTCGACCACGCTGACGTGGCAGGTGTCGCCCTTGGTTTCGCCGGTCCGCGACACCGTCGGTTCGCCGGTGGTGCCGCCGGCCGGGACGCCCTGCTGCGCGACCCAGGTCGGCAGCCGGGGCTGACGACCATCCGGCGAGCCGGGCCGCAACTCCAGCGACGCGGTGTCGCCGATCAGGCCCCGGCGGGCCACCGCATATTCGACCGACAGCAGCTGCTCCAGCGGCACCGCCGGCAGGTCCGGCGCCGGGTCGCCATACCAGGCGTCCCGGTCGGCGAACGCCAGTTTCGCCGCCTCGGTGATCGAGTGCACCCAGCCGGCGGACCCGGGCGGGTCCCGCACCGGGTCGAGCCCGTCGAGCAGCCGGAGTTGTTGCAGCAGTACCGGTCCTTGTCCCCAGCCGGCGGATTTGGCCACGGTCCAGCCGTGGAAGTCGACGGTCGCCGCGGTCTCGTAGCCCGGCCGGAAGCCGGCCAGGTCTTCGGCGGTCAGCAGGCCCGGGTACCGGCCACCGAGCCCGTCGGCCTGCTCGGCGGCGCAGAACGCGTCGATCGCCTCGGCGACGAACCCGGACGACCAGGCGTGCAGCGCGGCATCGATGGCCTGTTCCCTGGTCGCGCCCGTCGGCGCCGCGCCGAGCAGTCGCCGGTAGGTGTCGGCCTGGGTCGGGTTGGTCAGGAATCCGCCGGCGGTCACCGGCGTGCCGCCCGGCAGGTAGTGGGCCGCGGAGCCGGCCCACTGGCCGGCGAACAGCTCGGCCACCTTGGCGACTGTGTTGGCGATGTTCGGCAGGATCGGAAAACCCGTTGTCGCGTAATGGATCGCGTACTTCAACACGTCGTCGAGCGAGCGCGTGCCGTGGTCCCGCAGCAGCGTCAGCCAGGCCACCGTCGAGCCGGGGATCGCGGCGGCCGCGGTCCCGGAGCCGGGGACCCGGTCAAGGCCGCGCTCCGTCATCGCCGCGGGGGTGGCTGCCGTCGGCGCCGGGCCCTGCCCGCAGAGCACCACCGGCACGGCGTCGTCCTTCGCGTACAGCAGGGTCATGTCGCCGCCCGGGCCGTTGAGGTGCGGTTCCACCACCTGCAGGGTGAACCCGGCGGCCACCGCTGCATCGATCGCCGTCCCGCCGGCCTCCAGTTCGGCCATCGCCGCGGCCGACGCCAGGTAGTGGGTGGACGAGACCATGCCGAAGGTGCCGGCGAGCTCGGGACGGGTGGTGAAGGGCGGGGTGGCTGCGGTTGGCATCAGACAAGAATGGACCACACCGCGATGGCCGCCGGCAGCAGGGACAGCCCGGCCAGCACCAACCCTTGGCGATGGTTCAACACCGTCCGGCCGGCGGCCAGCGACCGGGTGACCACCAGGTACCGGCGCCCGCCGTAGACCCAGCAGCCGACCGCGATCAGCAGCATCAGCAGACCCGGCAGTCGATCGACCATGGCCAGGTCACTGCGGCCGATGTGCAGTTCAAGAGCACCGATCACCGCCAGCGCCAACGAGGTGCGGGCCCAGGAGAGCCGGGTGCGCTCGGCCTGCATTCCGGAGTCATGGATCTTCGGCACGTCAACCACCGCTGATCAGCAGCACCACGAACACCGCGACGGCGATCACCGCCACGCCGTAGGCCAGGATCATCGTCAACGGAGTGGGACGCAGTGCCTCACCGAGCCGCATCGACCGTTCGTTGAGATACCAGCGCCGGTGACTGGCGGCCGCCATCACCACCGACAGCGCTATCAGCACGCAGCCCAGCACCAGGCGCACCCAGCGCTCCCCCAGCGCCGGGGCAAGTTGGACGACCGCGACACCGCCGGCGATCAGGGCCAACGAGGTGCGGATCCAGGCCAGGAAGGTGCGCTCGTTGGCCAAGGTGAATCGGTAGTCGGGGTCCGTGCCGATGTCCTGCAGCCGGGCGCGGCCAGGGTCACTGGGGCGGTCGGGACCGGCTGGAGTACTCATCATCGATGACGGTAATCGCTGCCGGTCCCGACTCACCACGTTCAGTGCAGCGAAATCCGGATCACCTGTGCGGGCTTCGTAACCGGCAATCTCGATACAACGGCGAGTGGTGATGCCGGCGTCGCCCGGGCGGTCACCGGCCCCGGCGGCCGGCTATTCCGTCTCCTCGCCCTGACCGGAGCGCTGGTAGACGTCGTTCTCGAAGTCCTCCAGCAGCACAGCACACTCGGCCACCTTCGCTTCGGCGAGCGCCCGGCCAGGTGCCGACATCCAGTCCCTGGCAATCACCTTGGCCAACCAGCGCCGCAGCTTCTCCAGGTCCTGGCCGATCTCCTCCGTCTCCTCGAAGGTGTAGTTCTGCCGGAACCGCTCGAACTCGATCTCCTTGAAGAACTTGGTCTCGCACTCCTCGACGATCTCGGCGTAGTCCTTCTCCGAGCCCGCAATGAAACCGTCCACCAACTGCTGACGCTCACTCGGCTCGAGATCGGTGAGTACTGCGAAGAAACTCGTCCCGTCGAGTTCGGCGATCTTCGCCCTGATGGCCGACAACGACTCCCGCACATCGTCGACGTCGGGGAGCACGCAGACCGCCTGCTGCAGGTACAGCGCTCCGAGGCGGCGCAGGTCGCGCCAGACGGCGACCCTGGCCCTGGACGACTTCGACGGAACACGATAGGTCAGCAGGAGCCAGCGTCGATCGTCTCCAGGGGCGTCCATCGACTCATGCTAGCCAACGGTTGACATCTCGAGCACGTTGTAACTACCTTTATTTGCAACAGTTGCTACATTTCGGCGCTCCGGTAGCGCCGAACATCGAAGGGACGTCCCTTGTGAACGCCGTGACCTGGAGTCTGGTGCTGGCGGTGTTCGTCGCCTGCATCGTCGAGATGGTGGAGGCGACCACCATCGTGATGGCCATGGGATTCACCCGTGGTTGGAAATCCGCGATCGCCGGCACCGTCGTCGCGCTCGTCGCACTGAGCATCTTCACCGCGCTCGCCGGTTATGCGCTGGCGAACTGGCTCCCCGAGGCCGCGCTCCAGTTGGTGATCGGCACGCTGCTGCTGATCTTCGGCCTGCAGTGGCTGCGCAAGGCGATCTACCGCTCATCCGGCCGCAAGGCGTTGCACGACGAGGAGAAGATCTATCAGGAAGAGGTAGCCGCCGCGAAGGCGGCCGGCGAGAGCAAGTCCGGCATCGACATGTTCGGCTTCATGGTCTCGTTCAAGGGCGTGTTCCTCGAGGGCCTGGAAGTCGTCTTCATCGTGCTGACCTTCGGCCTGTCGGCGGACAATATCCCGGCCGCTGCCTACGGGGCGGCGGCGGCCGTGGTGCTGGTCCTGATCCTGGGCATCATCGCCCGCAAGCCGCTGTCGATGATCCCGGAGAACACCCTCAAGTTCGGCGTCGGCCTGCTGCTCACCTCGTTCGGTATCTTCTGGTCCATCGAGGGCCTTGGCATCTTCCGCGACGGCAGCCACAGCCTGGAGTTCCCCGGCGCGGACCTGGCCATCCTGTACTTCCTCGCGCTGGTCATCGTCCTCTGCTGGGCACTGATCAAGATTCTGCGCAAGCCATCGGCGAGCGCGCCGCCCACCGCCCCCACTGACCCGGCCCAGGCCGAGGAGGTCGTCCGATGATCAAGTTTCTCAAGGCATTCGGCCAGTTCTGGTACGACTTCATCATCGGTGACGACTGGAAGATCGCCGTCAGCGTGATTCTCGCCCTGGCCGCGACGCTGGGCCTGTACAAGGCGGGCGTGCCGGAGCCGGCGGTCACCGTCATCGGCGGCGTGCTGGTGCTGATCGCCTTCGTGATCGCGTTGGTCATCGACATCCGTCCCCGATCCAAGAAGGGCTGACGGGCGCCCGCTCAGCGGGACGAGTCGGCCAGCAGCCCACCGAGATAACGGGCGATCTGCCGCGGCCCGGACCGCGGAGCGACCGCCTCGACCGCGGCGTTGTAGTTGGTGTTGGTATTCACGTCATAGGTCACCACCCGACCGTCTGCGGTCTCGATCAGTTCGATGCCCGCCACTTCGATGCCCTGGGCCGCAACGAATCTCAAGTAGGCATCGATCGGCAGCCCGTCGACGTCGGCTCGCAGCGAGAAGATCTGCTCACCGGGTTCCGGCGCCCGGGAGGCGCCGGGCGGGGCGATCGGCCGGCCGTGGGCATCGAGCGCGCAGGCATCCGCCGGACACAGCTGGAAGCCGCCGGCTGTGGTGTCAGCGCGGATGGCATAGACCAGCTCGCCGCCGACGATCTCCACCCTGGTGATGGTCCCGTCGACGGGCGGCAGGTACTCCTGGATCAGGGTGATGCCGTCCACCGGCGCATCCAGTGAGTCGACCGCGCTCGTCAGCTCGTCGAGGTCGGCGAACTTTCGCACGCCCAGACCCTTCCCGCCCTGATTGTGCTTGAGCAGGAACGGCGCAGCCGGGTCTGCCGCGCCAGCGATGAAGTCGGCGGCAGCCGACAGCAGGGGATCGGCGCCGACCACGGCCACCGTGCGCGGCACGTCGATCCCGGCGGCCCGCAGGGCCGTCAATTGGGCTACCTTGCTCACCTCGAGCTCCACGACGGCACGACCGTTGACGGTGCGCCGTCCCGCGGCCTCCAACCAGGACAGCACCGAGCGGGTGAAGTCCTTGGCCAGCGGGTGGTCCCTGGTGTGGCTCGATGCCGAGAATCGGGACCAGAACACGCCCGGCGGAGGATCCTGATCCAACGGCAACACGCCAGCGGTCAGCACCCACTCCACGTACGGCACACCCTCGGCAGCGAAGGCGTCGGCGAAGGGGCCGAACCAGTCCGGGTTCTCGTGGATGGCGTAGACCGCCGGCTCGGCGGACACCGGCAGGGTCGGCTGCGGCACTGCGCTCACCGTTCGACGGCGGCCGGCGGCGCGGTGGGCAGTCCCGCTTGCTGCCAGGCCGGGAAACCGCCCTCGATGTGCACGACGTCGGTGAATCCCTTGTCCCGCAACACCGCGGCCACTGGTCCGGATCCACGGACCGACCCGCAGGCGACCACGATCGGGGTGTCCTTGCCGCTGACCTGGCCAAGCCGATCGGCGGAGCCGTCGTCGAACAACGCATCCAAGGCGTACCGGTCGACGACCGTGGCGCCAGGGATGGTCCCCTGCTTCTGTCGGGTGCCCTCGGACCGGACGTCGATCAGGAACGCGCCGTCGGCCACTTTTGCCGCGGCATCGCCGGCGGTGATCAGCGGGGCGAGCGCGCCGGCCTCCTCCAACGACAGCTCGGTGGCGGGGGCGGCGGCGCTCGAGTCGGTCATCGATCCTCCATCAGGCAGAACTGGGCAGATACTCACTCGGACAACCGGGGGCCCGCGGTCGTCATTCCCGACCCCGGCCGGAACTCGCCGGTGAATCTTCCGTCCCGGCGGAATACCCGGCCCACGGCAGATAGTTGATCGCTCAAGTACGCCTCTGTCATCCAGCCTCTCGAAAAGGACCCCAGATGACCATCGCCGTCACCGGAGCCACCGGCTCCCTCGGTACCCACCTGCTGAACTCGCTGCTGACCACGCAGGAGCCGTCATCGCTGGTCGCCGTCGTTCGTGACCCGGCCAAGGCCACGGATCTCGCCGATCGCGGTGTCGCCGTTCGGGTTGCCTCGTACGACGATCCGGCAGCGTTGCGCGCGGCGTTCGACGGGGTCGACACGCTGATGCTGATCTCCGGCAGCGAACCGGGTCGGCGCCTGGTCCAGCACACCAACGCGATCGACGCGGCCGTAGCCGCCGGCGTCCAGCGGGTCGTCTACACCAGTGCTTCACACGCCGACACCAGCAGCCTGGTGCTCGCACCCGAGCACAAGGCCACCGAGGAATACCTGGCCGCGTCCGGACTGACGTACACCATCCTGCGGAACAATTGGTACAACGAGAACTATCTGCCGAACGTCGAGACGGCGCGGCAGACCGGTGAGCTGGTGGCCGCGGCAGGCGAGGGCCTGGTGGCCAGCGCGTCCAGGGCAGATTTCGCTGAGGGTGCGGCGGCCGTTCTGACCGGCGCCGGTCACGAGAACAAGGTGTACGAGCTCGCCGGCGACACGGCCTGGAACTTCCACGATTTCGCGGCCGTCCTCAGCGAGGTGACCGGCCGGAATGTGGTCTATCGACCGGTCGATGCCACCACGATGGCGGACGAACTCGTCGATTCCGGCCTCGACGAAGGCACTGCGGGGTTCGTGGCGGCGCTGGACGCCAACGTCGCGGCGGGTGCCCTGTCCGATGCGGACCCGACCCTGTCGAGGTTGATCGGCCGGCCGACCACTCCGCTGCTGCAAACCCTGCGGGGCTGAGGCCTCCGCCGCCACCAACGGGACACGACCGGTTGGCCCACCGCGATGCCGATCAGCACCAGGGCCAGCCCGGCGACCTGCCGCAGGCCGAGCAGCTCGCCGCCGACCAGCACGCCGAGCGCCACCCCGGTCACCGGATTGAGCAGGCCGATCAGCCCGACGGTTCCGGCCCGCATCCGGCGCAGCGCGGCGAACCACGCCCAGTTGGCCAGTGCGGTGGCGACCACCACCACGTAGCCGAAGGCCAGCGCCGACGAGGCGTCCAGCACCGGTGGCGCCCCCTCGACCAGCACCGCCACCGGGATCAACATCAGGCCGCCGGCCACCAGCTGCCAGGCCGTCATCGGCAACACGTCGACGTCGTCGCGCCAGCGTTGGGTCAGCACGTAACCGAACGACGACATCACCATGGCGCCGACCGAGGCGGCGACGCCCAACGGATCGATGGCGCCGCTGCCGCCGGCCAGCATCAACACCACCCCGATCACACCGAGCCCGCCACCGGCCAGCGGCAGCGCTTGCGGCCGCTGGGCCAGCAACAGCCAGGCCACAAACATCATCACAATCGGTGCGGTGGCCATGGTGGTCGACGCGATGCCGGACGGGAGCCGTTGCGCCGCAACGTAGATCAGGACGAAGAAGGCGCCGATGTTCAGCAATCCGAGCAGGGCGGACTTCCACCACCACGAACCGCGCGGGCGCTCGCGCCGCAGGGCGAGCAAGATCAGACCGGCCGGAAGCGCCCGGATCACCGAACCCCAGATCGGCGAGTCCGCCGGGAGGTACTGGTTGGTGACGAAGTAGTTCGAGCCCCACGCGATCGGCCCGATCGCGGCGACTGCCGCCCAGCGCAGATTACCTTCCATGGAAGGCAGTATAGCTTCCATGGAAGGTATCGTGTTGCGATGACCGAAGTACCGATGGATGAGCCCGATCACGTCGCGCGGATCCAGCAGGAATGGCGCCGGGAACGCCCGGACCTGGATCCGAGCCCGCAAGGGGTGATCGGCCGGCTGCATCGGATCGCCGGGCAGCTCACCGAGGAACTGCTGGTGGTCTACCGGCGCCACGGGCTGACCGAGGGCGAATTCGACGTGCTGGCCGCGCTCCGCCGGGCCGGCGCTCCCTACGAGCGCACACCGGGCGAGCTGGCCGCCTTCACCATGATCACCACCGGCGGGATGACCAAGCGGATCGACCGACTGGAGGCCGGCGGCCTGGTGACCCGACGGGTCAGCGACGCCGACGGGCGCGGGCGGGTGGTGGCGCTGACCGCCGCCGGCCGACGGCTGATCGATCGTGCCTTCACCGAGCACCTGGCCAATGAACACCGGCTGTTGGAAGGCTTCTCCGCCGACGAACGTCGTCAGCTCGAGGGCCTGCTTGCCGGCTGGCTGGGCCGGATCGAGGGCGTCGGGCCGGACCGCTCCCGGAGCTGACGCGGCCGGTCGGCCTCGCGGCCATGGTCAGCCGGCGTCCCGCAGCGCGTCGACCGCCAGCCGGGCGGTGCTGCCGATCGACGCGTCGACGGCCGGCTGGCGACCGTCGAGGCTGTGCGCCCTGGTGAAGACGGCAACGGCGAACTGTCGTCCGTCCGGATAGGTCACCACGCCCGCCTCGTTCCGGACCGTCGGCAGGGTGCCGGTCTTGGCCGCGAGCTGCAGGCCGTTGTCGAATCCGGACGTCAGCCGATGTGGCCAGATCTGTTGTGCCATCAAGTCTCTGACGATGGCACAGGCATCTGCGGGGGCGGCCCGGTCGGTCCAGATGGCGGCCAGCAGGGCAGACATCTCCCGTGGCGTGGACGAGGTGGTGCGGGCCGGATCCAGCGCGGCCAGGCCGCGGATCTGCTCCGGTGAGGCCGCGTCCAGCACGTCGTCGACGTCGTCGTCGGGATCGACCCCGAGATCGGTGTAGATCGTAGCGAACAGGTCCTCGCAGCAGCCGAGGATCTGCGTCCTGGACAGCTGCAGATCTTCCAGTACCCGATCCACCGCCGGCTGTCCGACCCGATGGAACACCACATCGGTGGCGGCGTTGTCGCTCATGATCAGCATGAACCGGGCCAGGTCGCGCCAACTCATCTCGACGTCGTCGGCACTGCCGGCGGTGCCGATGCCGCCAATGCGATAACGAGCGGTCACGGTGGCCCGTTCGGTCGGGTCGAGCCGTCCGGCGACCACCTCGCGCGCGTAGGCGACGGCCACCGGGATCTTGAAGACGGAGGCGAGCACCACCGGATCGTCGGCGCCGACAGCGATCTCGGGGCCGTCACGGCCGATCTCCCTGGCGTGCAGGAAGCCATCGGCACCGGCCGCGGCAAAGGTCTCCTGAATCCGGTCAACGACGTCGATTCCCATCGGCTCCTGCTCCTCGTCAGTCCCTGCTGTGTGTCCCTGCCATCTTCCTGGGTTGAACGCTATGGTGTCGCGGCCGACCGCGGCTCGTCCGCCGGCCACGACACCCGCGGCCCGATTCGTCCGACCGGACAACTGTGCGGGCCGGCCGGCAGGCATCTAGCGTGGGCAGCCGTGACCATCACCTGGCGGCAGGCCCTCCGCTGGCGGCTGGAACGGCAGTTCCTGACAAATGATGCGGGCGACGCTGCTGGTGCGGTCGAAGACGTCGTCGACAGGCTGACGGCCGTTCCGGCGTGGTCCGGCGATCCGGACTACGCCGTTCGGGCGCGTCACACCGGGTCCGAGCCCGGTGGGATCGATCGTGCCCTTGCCGACGGGCGGCTGGTCAAGGTGTTCGCCTTCCGCGGCGCGACCCATTTGATGACGCCGGATCAGGCCGCCACCCACCTGGCGGTGCGGGCCGCCGGTCGGATGTGGGAACGCACCAGCTGGCAGAGCTACTACGGACTGACGCCACAGGACTGGCCATCGCTGCGGCAGGCGGTCCGCGAGTCGTTGGCCGACGGGCCGCTGACCCTCAACGAGGTTGCCGATGCCGTCGCCGCGCGGGGCCGGTTCCGTCACCTACGCGCTGCCATCGCCGAGGCCAACACCTTCATCAAACCGTTCTGCTGGCAGGGCGACGTCTGCTTCGGCCCCGACCGGCACGGACGGCCGACGCTGATGGCGTTGGCGGACAACCGGTATTGGCCCGGACTGCCCGACCTGGAGACCGCGGGCCGAAGGGCGGTGAAGGGATACCTGTCCGCCTACGGCCCGGCCACACCCGAGCGGCTCCGGTACTGGCTCGAGGAAGGCCTCGGGGCCGGTCGCAAGCGGCTGACCGCCTGGCTCGCGGCACTCGCCGACCAGATCGCCCGGGTCGATCTCGACGGGGACGCCGCCATGGTGTTGGCCGAGCATGCCGACGACCTGGCCTCGACCCGAGCCGCGCCAACGGTCCGGCTCTTGACCGGCCACGATCAGTGGGTACTCGGCCCGGGCACCGCGGACCGTCGGGTGGTGCCGGCGCAGCAGCGGCCGGCGATGACCCGCGGTGCGAACATCGTGATCGCCGACGGCGTGGTCGCCGGCACCTGGAAGGTGGCCGCCGACACGCTGACGGTCTGCTGCTCCGAAAACGGCGCTGCCGGTCGGCGGCCGGACGACCGGGCGCTGGCCGAACAGGCCGAGCACGCCGCGCATCTTCTCGGCCGGCAACTCGACCTGCGGATCGATCGCTGCTGAGCGCCCGGCGGCACGGTGATCGGTGCGGGCCTAGACTTTCCGGATGCACCCGTTGTCCGACGAGCAGAGCGGCAAGATCGTAGCGATGGCAATGGATCTGGCCCGCGCGGGCAGCACCGATCAACTCGTCGAGTTCTTCGAGCACGGGCTGCCGATCGACGTCCAGGACGCCGACGGGAACACTGCGTTGATGCTGGCCGCCTACCACGGTCAGGCCGACACCGTCCGGGCGTTGATCGTCCGGGGCGCGGACGTTGACCTGCGCAACGTGCGCGACCAGTCCCCCATCGCCGGCGCCTTGTTCAAGGGCGCGGACGAGATCGTCGCGCTGCTCCGCAGCGCGGGCGCGGACCTGGATGCCGGCACACCCAGCGCCCGGGCGACCGCCGAGTTGTTCGGCAGGACGGAACTACTGGGCTGACGACCCGGCCCTACCAGCCGAGACGTGCACCAGGAGTGTCCTTCAGCCACACTCCTGGTGCATCTCGTTGCGGGTCCGTCAGACCGGTGCGTTCTCCGGGTTGGGGTCCTTCTCGTCGAGGTTGCCGGCCTTGAGCGCCTCGATCGCCTTGCGGACGCCGGCACCGTACGCCGGATCTGCCTGGGTGCAGTGGTCGATGTGCTTGTCCACGATCGCCTCGGACACCCCGTCGATGGCCCGCGCGGTGTTCTCGAACAACACCTGCTGCTGCTCGGCACTCATCAGCCGGAACAGGTTGCCTGGCTGCTCGAAGTAGTTGTCGTCATCCTCCCGGAAATCCCACCGATCGGCGTCGCCGTCCAGCGCCAAGGCGGGCTCGGCGTACTCCGGCTGAGTCTGGAAGCGGCCGTAGCTGTTCGGCGTGTAACCGGGAGTGCGGCCCTGGTTGCCGTCCACCCGCATCTGACCGTCACGGTGATAGGTGTTCACGTTGAGGGCGCCCCGCGGCTGGTTCACCGGGATCTGGTGGTGATTGATGCCGACCCGATACCGGGCGGCGTCGCCGTAGGAGAACAGCCGGCCCTGCAGCATCCGGTCCGGCGAGACGCCGACCCCCGGCACCAGGTTGGCCGGGGTGAACGCGGCTTGCTCGACATCGGCGAAGTAGTTCTCCGGGTTACGGTTCAGCTCCCACTCGCCCACCTCGATCAGCGGGTAGTCCTTCTTCGACCACACCTTGGTGAGATCGAACGGGTGGAAGCGGTAGGTCGCCGCGTCAGCCTCCGGCATCACCTGGATGAAGAACGTCCACTTCGGGTTGTCGCCACGTTCGATCGCGTCGAACAGATCCCGCTGCGACGACTCACGATCGGCAGCCACCAGTTCGGAGGCCTCCGCGTCGGTCAGGTTCTTGATCCCCTGCTGGGTGCGGAAGTGGAACTTGACCCAGAACCGCTCGTTGTCGGCGTTGACGAAAGAGTAGGTGTGCGAACCGAATCCGTGCATGTGCCGGTATCCGTCCGGGATGCCGCGATCGGACATCACGATGGTCACCTGATGCAGGGCCTCCGGCAGGCCGGTCCAGAAATCCCAGTTGTTCTCGGCCGACCGCAGGTTGGTGCGCGGGTCGCGCTTCACGGCCCGGTTCAGGTCCGGGAAGTGGTGCGGGTCGCGGTGGAAGAACACCGGAGTGTTGTTGCCGACCACATCCCAGTTGCCCTCCTCGGTGTAGAAACGCAGGGCGAAGCCGCGGATGTCGCGCTCGGCGTCGGCCGCACCGCGCTCACCGGCGACGGTGGAGAACCGGGCGAACATCTCCGTCTGCTTGCCGACCTCGGAGAAGATCGCCGCCTTGCTGTACTGCGAAATGTCCTTGGTCACCGTGAAAGTACCGAAGGCGCCCGATCCCTTGGCGTGCATCCGGCGCTCCGGGATCACCTCACGGCTGAAGTGCGCGAGCTTCTCCAGGAACCAGACGTCCTGCAGCAGCAGCGGTCCGCGCTTGCCGGCGGTGATCGCGTTGTCGTTCTCCGGCACCGGGGCACCGGCCGCGGTGGTCATCGGCCTGGTGTTGTCGGTCTGGTTCTGGGTCATGCCTGTTCGCTCCTTGTCGTTGACATCCGTTGTTCTGCAATCTGTTCGGTCTGTTCGGTGGCGCCGATGACGGTCCGGTGGGTTCAGCCGGCCGGAGCTGATGCCGCCTGACACTGCGGGCATCGGCCCCAGTAGGTCACCTCGACCCCATCGATGGCGAAGCCATGGTCCTGGGATGGTTCCAGCCGGACGGCCGGCTGCGGTCCGCCGACGTCGGAGATCCGCCCGCAGGTGCGACAGACCACGTGCTGATGCTCGTCACCGGCCTGCGCCTCGTAGCGCGCGGGTGAGTTCGGCAGGTCGATCCGGCGGGCCAGGTCGGCCGCCACCAGCACCTTGAGCACGTCGTACACCGCCTGGGTGGAGACCGCGCCGGCGCGTTCTCGTACCAGATCGACGATCGTGCCGACGTCGATGTGCGGGTGCTGGCGGATCACCGAGAGCACCGCGACCCTGGGCCCGGTGATACGCAGCCCGGCGCCGCGGAGCAGCTCCTCGACGCCGGGTTCGATCACAGAACCAGTCTGTCACAGATCTGGAACTACTCAAGTATTGGGGTCAATGGCAAGACAGTCTCGCCGGAGTCAGGGCCGCCACACGTCCAACAGCCCGGGCACCACCCGGCCGGACGCGGAGGTCGCCCCGGTGGCCGCCAGCAGCGAGTGCACGATGGCCGCGACCGTCGCCTCCGTCGTCGCGGTGAAGATCGGCGTCAGCTGCCGGTCGGGCAGCAGTCGGCGGTCCGGATCCGCAGTGCCGAACGCGATCGCGTAATCGCCGCTGCCGTGCGCGAACTCGGCGCCGGCCGGCCCCATCGCATACACCGCGCGGCGAGCGATCCGACCCAACTGTCGGGCGTCGACCGGGGCGTCGGTCGCGACCAGCAGGACGCACGAGTTTCCTTCCGGCTCAAGCACTGTGCCGGCCCAAGGCGGATTCGGCAGGCCGGCGATCGGGAGCCGCCCGGAGAAGTTCGTCAGCGCCAGTACGCCGACACTCGCCCCCGTCTCCCCGACTGTGGCGCACCTGGATGCGGTGCCGATGCCGCCCTTGAATCCCATCGTGCTCATCCCGGTGCCGGCGCCGATCGCGCCCTCGCCGGGCCGCTCCGCCGAGGCACCGTCCAGCGCGGCGAACACGTGCTCCGGGGTGATCGGCCGGAGCCGGATATCGGACAGCCCGGCGTCGTTGCACTCGCCGACCACCGGGTTCAGCGTGGTCGTCGCCTGCTGACCTGGCCGCCCCAGCATCCAGGTCACCAGTGCGTCGGCGACCCGGAAGGTCGACAGCGTTGCGGTCAGCAGGATGGGGGTCTCGAGCTCGCCGAGTTCGACCAGTTGGGTGGCCCCGACCAGCTTGCCATGTCCGTTGCCGACGGCCAGGTTCGCCGGCAGCCGCCGGCTGTCGAGTTGGTCGGGAACCACTGCGGTGACGCCGGTCCGGACCGAGGTCCCGTCGGTCACCGTGGTGTGCCCGACCCGGATCCCCGCGACATCGACGATGGCATCCAGCGGGCCGGGTGCGTGCCGACCGGTGAGCAATGGAGCCAACGCCCGGGTCTGCGCGGCGGTCAATCGGTACCTGGCCGTGGCGTCGGGCTGCTGGGTCGTCACCCGAGCGACCCTAGCGCGCCCGTCGTCGGGAGCCGTCACCGCCGACCGGGTCGGACTTAGGGTAGCCTTACAACGCTGGTCCGGCCGGTCCGCGACGCAGTACCGTCGGAAGCTCACCACGAAGGAGACCCGTGCCCGATCGCCCCGCCCGTCCGAGTAAACCGCAGACGGTGCTGGAGGTGATCCGGCGAGAACGCATTGCACCGCACCTGGTGCGGGTCTACGCCGGCGGAGCCGGTTTTGCGGCGTTCCGGCCGAACGAGTTCACCGACAGGTACATCAAGATCCTCTTTGCCAAACCCGAACTCGCCCTGGTGCCGCCGTACGACCTGGCCGAGCTGCGCGGCCGGCTGGATCCCAGCGACCTGCCGGTGACCCGGACATACACCGTCCGCCAGGTGAACACGGCAGAACAATGGCTGTCCATCGACTTCGTCGTCCACGGCGATGAGGGCCTGGCCGGCCCGTGGGCAGCAACGGCGACGCCGGGCGACCTGATCGTTTTCTCCGGCCCGGGCGGCGGCTACTCGCCCGACCCGACGGCGGACTGGCACCTGTTCGCCGGCGACGAGTCCGCGCTGCCGGCGATCGCTGCGGCGCTGGAGGCGCTGCCGGCCGATGCCGAGGGGGTCGCCTTCGTGGAGGTCTACGGGGCGGCCGACGAGATCGTCCTGGAGGCACCCGACGGCGTCGACATCCGATGGGTCCACCGCGGGGACGCCGCCGCCGGCACCTCGACGGTGTTGGCCGACACGATCGCCGACTTCGACTGGCCCACCGGCCGGGTTCAGGTCTTCGCCCATGGCGAGCGGGAATCGATGAAGGCGCTCCGGGCGGTCTTCTTCGATCGGCACCGACTTGAACGCGCCCAGGTGTCCCTGTCCGGGTACTGGGCATACGGTCGTGCGGAGGACCGATTCCAGGCCGAGAAGCGCGAGCCCATCGGCCAGATCCTCGAGGCCGCCGCCCGTTAGAAGGCGGAACCGATCGGAGGGTCGCCATGAAGCGCCGGCACGACATCGACAGCGCAACCGCTCCCGCTGACTCGTCCTCCGGCGACCCACTCGCGGCCAGGCCGGTCGGCGCGAGCGCTGCCTCCCCGCAGCCGCGGCTCACGGTGCTGAACGATGCGTTCGGCAAGGACCCGGCGATGACGAAGGACTGGGGCTATTGCGCGCTGGTCGAGGCAGCCGGCAGACGCATCCTGTTCGACACCGGCAACAGCGGCGAGGTGCTGGCGAGGAACGCCCGGGCGAAGGGCATCGACCTGAGCCGGCTCGACTTCGCCGTCATGTCCCACCGTCACGGCGACCACATGGGCGGGCTGGCCCACCTGCTCAGCGTCAATCCGACGGTCACCGTCTATGCGCCGATCGAGGGCTTCGGCGTCTACGGCTCCACGATGCCCGCCAGTGTTCCCCGGATCGACAGCTCGCTACCCGCGCACGAGCGCTACTTCGACGGAACACGTGAGGGTGCCTGGAGAATGGGTAGTGCGTGGCCGGACGCCCACTTCGAACTGGTGGCCACCACCACCCGGGTGGCGCCGGACGTCACCCTGATCGCACTGGTCTCCGAGAAGCCCGGCACGCTCGAGCTCCGCGAGCTCTCCATGGCCATCGACACCCCCGAGGGCATCGTGCTGGTGGTGGGCTGTGCGCATCCGGGCATCGGCGCCATCGTGCTGGAGGCCACCGCGGTCAACCCGAGGATCCATTGCATCGCCGGTGGCTTGCACCTGCTGGTGGCGACCGACGAAGAGATCGACGCCGTCGTCACCACCCTGCACGACACCTACCGGGTCGAATACCTCGCGCCGGGCCACTGCACCGGCGAGCCGACCCTGAGCGCGGTGAAGAAGGCGTTCGGCGACCACTACCTGTACGCCGGGGTCGGCAGCACGCTAGCGCTGGGCGCCACTCCCGGACCGCGATAATGCACTGGTGACGACCTCGGTGCAGCAAGACTTGATCAACGCACTCGGCGAACTGGCCGAGGGCGAGCAACGCTGGGCGATGGCGGGGCTGCGAACACGGGCCCGGCTGCTCGGCGAGGTGCACGCCACGATGGCCGAGCAGAGCGACGCCTGGGTCGCGGCCGCGTGCCGGGCGAAGTGGCTGGACCCGACGTCACGGTTGGCCGGCGAGGAGTGGCTGAGCGGCCCATACGCGATCCTGACCGCGCTGGATCGGCTGCGCCGGAGCCTGTTGGACCTGTCGCAGGGCATCAGTCCGATCGCTGACCTCACGCTCGGCGTCGCCCCTGGTGGCCGGACCAGCATCCCGGTGATGCCGACGGCCAGGTTCGATCGTTTACTGCTGCACGGCTTTCGCGCCGACGTCTGGTCGCGCCCGGGCATCGGCGCTGATCGAATCCGAGCCGATGCCGGTCTGGCCGCGCGGGCACCGGGACGTACGGCGGGCATCGGTCTGGTGCTCGGCGCCGGCAATGTCAGCTGCATCGGTCCGTTGGACGCACTGTCCGAACTGATCGCCCACAACCGGGTGGCGCTGCTCAAGTTGAACCCGACCCTGGACGCGTTGCTGGAGCCGATGACCCTGGCCTTCGCGCCACTGATAGATCTGGGGGTGCTCCGCATCGTTACAGGTGGCGCCGAGGTCGGTGAGTTCCTGGTCGGCCACCCCGACGTCGCGCACGTGCACATCACCGGCAGCGTCGCCACCCACGACCGGATCGTCTGGGGAACCGGCGAGGACGCCATTGAGCGACGGCGGGCAGGGAAACCGTTGCTGGACAAGCCGATCAGCAGCGAACTGGGTGGCGTGTCACCGATCATGGTGATTCCGGGTCGCTGGTCGGCGGCCGATCTGAAGTTCCAGGCCGAGCACATCGCCACCCAGCGGCTGAACAACGGCGGGTACAACTGCATCGCCGGCCAATTGGTGATGGTCAGCTCCGACTGGCCGCAACGGGCGGCGTTCCTGCAGGCGTTGCGCACTGCACTGGACCGGGCTCCCCGGCGGCCGGCCTGGTACCCGGGCAGCGACGACCGAATGGCCCAGGCGCGGGAGCGCTACCCCACTGCCGAAGCGCTCGGTGACGGCTCCCGGCTGCTGATCGACCTGACCGGGCGCGGCGATCGGGCTGCCGCCGAGACCACCGAGTACTTCGCCCCGGTGCTGGCGGTGATCGACCTGCCGGGCACGGGTCAGGCGTTCCTCGACCGCGCCGTGGAGACGGCCAACAACGATCTGGCCGGCACGCTCGGGGCCAATATCATCGCCTCGCCGAAGACGTTGGCCCAACTCGGTGACGGACTGCTCGACGCGGTTGCCCGGCTGCGCTACGGAACGATCGCTGTCAATGCCTGGACGGCGGTCGGCTTCCTCACTCCCGGCGCCGGCTGGGGAGCGTTCCCCGGCCACACCCTGTTCGACGTGCAGAGCGGGATCGGTGTGGTACACAACGGATTCCTGCTCGATCATGTCGAACGAACGGTGGTTCGCGGGCCGTTCCGCCCGGCCCCGCGGTCGCTGCTGCACGGAGAGTTCGCATTGAGTCCGAAGCCGTTGTGGTTCGTCTCCGCCCGCACCGGGCGGCAAACCGCGACCCGGCTCACCCGATTCGCCGCGCGTCCGTCCTGGCGTGCGTTGCCCGGCCTCCTGGCTTCGGCGCTGCGCGGATGATGCCCGGCCGCCAGCTTCAGCGGTCCACACCGCCCATCACCGGATCGATCGACGCGATCGAGGCGACCACGTCCGGCAACGTTGCGCCCTCGACCATCGCCGGCACCGCCTGCAGGTTCACGAACCCGGGATCGCGCAGATGCACCCGCCACGGCCGGGTGCCGCCGTCGGACACCACGTGGCAGCCCAGCTCACCGCGCGGATTCTCGATCGCCACGAAGGCCTGCCCGGCCGGCACCCGGAAACCCTCGGTCACCAGCTTGAAGTGATGGATCAGCGACTCCATCGACTGACCCATGATCCTCCTGACGTACTCCAACGAGTTGCCCTGACCGTCCGACCCGAGGCCGAGCTGGGCGGGCCAGCCGATCTTCGGATCGCCGACCATCACCGCTCCGGGTTGACGCAACCGCTCCACGCATTGGCGCATGATCCCGAGCGATTCGTGCATCTCGGCGATTCGTAGCCGGAACCGCGCGAAACAGTCGGCCTCGGTGGCGGTCGGCGCCTCGAAGTCGTAGGTCTCGTAGCCGCTGTAGGGCATGGTCTTTCGCAGATCCCACGGGTAACCCGTCGATCGCAGCACCGGACCGGTGACACCGAGCTGGAGACATCCCTCCAGCGGTAGAACGCCGATCCCGACCATCCGACGGTGCCAGATCGGTTGGCCGGTCAGCAGTTTGTCGTACTCCGGGAGTCGCTTGTCCATCACGTCGATGAACTCGCCGACGCGCTCGACCGAGCCGATCGGGATGTCCTGGGCCACCCCACCGGGCCGGATGAACGCCATGTTCATCCGCAGTCCGGTGAGGAACTCCAGCAGATGCAGGGCTTCCTCGCGTTCCCGCCCGGCCATGGTCATTGCGGTGATCGCGCCCAGCTCCATACCGTTGGCGCCGAGCGTCACCAGGTGCGAGGAGATCCGGGTGAGCTCCATCAGCAGCACCCTGATCACCTCGGCCCGCGGCGGCACCTCGATCCCGAGCAACTTCTCCACCGCCAGGCAGTAGGCGGCCTCGTTGAACGCCGGCGACAGATAATCGGCCCGGGTGACGAAGGTGACGCCCTGGGTCCAGGTCCGGTACTCGCAGTTCTTCTCGATACCCGTGTGCAGGTACCCGATCACCGACCGGGCCTGCGTCACCGTCTCGCCCTCGAGCTCGAGGATCAACCGGAGCACCCCGTGGCTGGACGGGTGCTGCGGACCCAGGTTGATGATGACCCGTTCGCCGATCGGTTCGGGGTCACCCGATTCCACTTCGAACGGCGCTGTCCGGAGGTCGATGCCTGCCATGTACCAAATGGTACAGAGGCGGTCAAGGGCGGTGCGGCGGGTTCACCGGCCCGGCCAGCGCCCGCACCCGGCCCAGCGGGTGCGGCGTGCCGAACGAGATCAGGTCGAAACGCGCCATGGCCCGATCTACCGCCGGGCGGTCGCCGGTCAGCAGCAGGTCCTGAAGCAACCCACGGGCAACCGCAAGGTTGAGTCGCGCCTGCCGGCGGGCGACCGCCGGCGTCAGCGTCCGGTCGCGAGACCACATGCGGGTCAGCGCATCCACCCACATGGCGTGATTGCCGGTACGCAGTGGTGCATCGACCTCGTCGGCCCGCATGGCGTGGCTGGCCAACTCGAAGAACAACGGGCCGTACACCGCGGCGACGTCGGCGACGTGGGTCCAATAGCGCCAGGCCAGAATTCGGCCATCCGTTTCGGCGTCTGCCATCAGGGTCTCCAGCAGGTCCCGCTCGTTCTGCTCGAGCACCTCCACCACTGCGACGAGCAGGCCCTCACGGGACCCGAAGTGATACGTCAGCATCCGGTGGCTGGTGCCCAGGGCCGCCGCCATCTGCCGAAAGCTGGTGTGGCCCACCCCGTGGGCGGCCAGGAAATCCACAGCAGCGCCCAGCAATCGATCGCGAGGTGTCGAGGGCGCAGGATCGTCCATGGCTGCAGGGTAATCGCCTGCCGACCGGTCGCCCTCGACCGCCGGCCGCTAGGCCCGGGACAGCTCAGGGCCGCTCTGCGGCTGCCGCTCCGATGCGTTCGTGGCGACCGGGTTTTGCAACGGGCCGCTGCGCAGCAGGCCGAAACAGACGACCGCGCCGACGGCGAAGATGCCTGCCGTCCACCAGAACCCGACCGTGTATCCGCGCACCAGCGACTCCTGTACCAGCCCGGTGTCCGGGCGACCGCCGGGCGCGGCGCCGCCGTTCAGGTGGGCGGTCAGATAACCGGTGGTGGCAGCGGCCGCTACGGTGTTGAGCAGCGCGGTGCCGATCGAACCTCCCAACTGCTGGGCGACGTTGATGGTGGCCGACGCCACCCCGGTGTCGGACGCCGCTGTCCCGAAGGTGCCGGTGTTCAGCGCCGGGGAGAACACCAGACCGAAGCCGATCGCAATCAGGATCATCGGAGGGAGAATCATTGAGGCATAGCCGGAATGCACGCTGATCTGGGTCATCCACACCATGCCCGCCGCCACCAGCAGCATTCCGCCGCCGATCAGCGGCCGCGGACCGGAGCGTGGCATCAGCACGACCTGGCTGACGGCCGCAGCCAGCATCAGCACGACGACCATCGGCAGGAAGGCGAGGCCGGCGGCAACCGGCGAGAATCCGAGGGTGTTCTGCAGGTAATAGGTGACGAACAGGAACGTGCCGAACATGCCGGCGCCGGCGATGAACATCGCCAGATAGGCACCGCCGCGGTTACGATCCAGCACCACCCGCGGCGGCAACAACGGTGCGGCCGCGCGCAACTGCCGCAGCACGAACACGGCCAACAGCACGACGCCGGCCACCAGGAAGCCGTAGGTCGAAGGTGAGTGCCAACTGTGCAGCGCGGCATTCGAGAAGCCGTACACCAGGCAGAACATCGCGCCGGAGACGGCCAGCGCGCCGGGCAGATCCAGCCGCCTGCGCCCGACCACCGGCTGCCTACGCAGCAGCGCCGTCGCCCCGACCAGCGCCAGTCCAGCGAAGACCAGATTCACGTACAGGGTCCACCGCCACGACAGGTATTCGGTCATCACGCCGCCGAGCAGCATGCCGATCGCCCCACCGGAGCCGGCGATGGCGCCGAAGACGCCAAAGGCCTTTCCGCGCTCGCGGGGGTCGGAGAAGGTGGTCGTCAGGATGGACAGCGCCGACGGTGCCATCACCGCGGCGAATGCACCCTGGCAGGCCCTGGCAGCGACGAGCATGCCGAACCCGTTGGCCGCCCCGCCGACCGCGGAGGCCGCGGCGAAACCGGCCAGGCCGACGATGAAGGTGATCCTGCTGCCGACCAGATCGGCGAGTCTGCCGCCGAGCAGCAACAGGCTGCCGAACGCCAGCGCGTAGGCGGTGATCACCCACTGCCGGTCGGCGGACGTGAAGCCCAGTGCCCGCTGCGCCGATGGCAACGCGATGTTCACCACCGTGACGTCGAGGACGACCATCAACTGAGCGAGTCCGACCACTGCCAACAGCAGCCACCGCGTGCGGCTGCCCGGGGCGGGCGAGATGGGCGCGGTCATGGTCATCGTCCTTCCGGTGCGGTGTCCGGGCGGGTCTGCCGAAACCTTCGGGCGGCTAGTGCCTGCGGTGATCCCGAACGATCCAGGACCGGCCCGAGGTGACGGAGCTTGTCGGGGTTGACCACCGAACGGATCGTTTGGATCGCACCGTCGGCCACCTCGAGCTCCACCACGCCGAGCGGCCGCCCGTCCCGGCCGTAGAAAACTGCGCCGGGCCGTGAGTTCACCCAGGCAGGTCGAAGGTGCAGGCCGTTGGTTCGCGGCGAACGGCGCAGCCCCAGCAGGAATCGCAGGACGCGGACCCGTCCGGCCACCGGTACCGCGATCGCCGGCACTTTGCCCCCGCCGTCGCCGTGGAACACCACGTCCGGCGCCAGCGTCGCGATCAGCGCATCCAGATCGCCCCCGGCGGCCGCCTCGAAGAACTGGCGGGCGAGCTCGGCGCCCGCCGCCTGTCGCTCCGGACTCTCCTGGTGGTGGCCGCCTGACCGCCGGCCGGACTCGACGTGCTGGCGGGCGCGGACGAAGATCTGCCGGCAGTTGACCTCGGACTTGCCTACGGTCCTGGCGATCTCCGGGTAGCCGTACCCGAAAACCTCACGCAGCATGAACACCGCGCGCTCGACCGGCGACAGTGCCTCCAGCAGCACGAGGAATGCCATCGTCAGGGAATCGGCCAGCTCGACCCGTTCGGCCGGCCCATCGACCGGAACCACCACCGGCTCCGGCAGCCAGTCCCCCACGTACGTCTCCCGTCGCACCCGCGCGGACTTCAGGTAGTTGATCCCGAGTCGCGTCACCGCGGTGGTCAGGTACGCCTTCGGGTCATCGATCACCGTCCCGGCGTTGCGGGCGCGGGCCAGGCCGAGAAAGGCGTCCTGCACAATGTCTTCGGCGTCGCCGACGGAACCCGTCATTCCGTAGGTGATGGAGAACAGCAGTGGCCGGTATCCGGCCGCGCCCGATGCCTCCGCTTCTCCGGTGGTATCTGCCGACCCGGCAGCGGGTCTGGTCAGGCGAACGTCCACGGTCTCGCTCCTTACATTTTCGTTGGCCTGCTTAAAGACAAGACAGACCTCCGGCTTGTGACATGGCGAGCACATGACGGCACCCACTGGACCGAAAGGACCGCAGGCACAGTGCGGCCCTCCCGGGTCGATCAGTTCCTGGTCGACGGTCGGCGAGGCCGATGTGCAGCGGTGGGTGCGCGGGCGGGCAGACGACCGGATCAATCACGGACGGCTGGGCCCGAAGGGTCTTGTCGGCTGGCAGGGCCAACGTCTTGCCGCGGCCGGTCTGCGTCGATCCGCTGATCATCCCGCACCGGTCACCGCGCCCCATGCCGTGCAGATCTTCCGTTACGCCGAGGAAGGCTCCATCGGCTTCCTGTGGATCTCCGGCACCAACCCGCTGCGCCGCGCCCTGCTCGCTTCAGCGGTGGATCGCCGATCCACTCGCGGCTATGGCAGCGCCGCCCCGGGAAACCCGCGGACCGGGTGCAGCTGGTAGCTGAAGATCCCCGCGCGGACGCCCGGGTCGTCCCGCAACATCTCTTCGGTGTCGGCCGGGGTGGCGGCGAAAATGCCGACACCGGCCAGGTCCGTGTCGTCACCGACCCGCAGCACTATCGGCAGCAGGCCGGCCTCGGACAGCGCCATGTTGCGGCGACCGTGCTCCCAGATGATCGGGTCGACGGTCGGGCGGACGAAGGTATCGGTGGCGCGCAACAGCACTGCCGTGTAGGTCGCTCCGGCAGCCAGACGGGCATGCATGGTCTCGTCGCTGACGACCGGCAGCCGGCGCCCGGCCACGGTGTCGGAGCGCTCGATCCAGGCCGCCAGCGGCGCCAGACTCCAACCGCCGGACACCGCGTCGCGCATGCCTTCCCATCCTTCGCCGTGGCGGTGCAGGTTCTGATGGGTGAGGACCACCCGGGTGCGCTCGGTGGTGATGGCGGTGAAGGTGATCTCGATGTCGCTGGTCCGCTCGGGGTCGGTCTCGATCTCCCAGCGGGTGTTGATGTCCCAGCTGAACCTGACCCGATCGGGCGGCTCGTAGGCCAGCACTCTGGCCCACCGGCACTCGGCGCCGTGGACCCCGCGGTCGATGATGTGCCCGCCGACGAACGGCTCGAAGACCATCTCGGCCAACGGTTCCCGCAGGATGTGCTTGTCCTCGTCCCACCAGGAGCCGATCTCGGCCGTGAAGACCTGGAATGCGCGCGTGATCGGGGCGTCGACCTCGATCGACACGCTGACCGATGTGGAGTCAATGGCGGTCATGGTGTGCCTTTCGATTGCTCGGCCGCCTTCCGGAACGATTCGAGCGACCGCTGCCAGAAGGAGTCGAAGTAGGCCCGGATGATCGCCAGCGCATCCGGGTCGACATGGTAAATGCGTCGGGTTCCGTCGGCCCGGTCGTGGACCAGTCCAACGGACTTGAGCAGCTGCAGGTGCTGCGACACGGCCGACCGGCTGATCGGCAGCTCCCGCGCGATGTCGCTGACCGACGACGGTTCGGCGACCAGGCGCTCGACGATCGCCCGGCGGGTCGGTTCCGCCATGGCCTCAAGGAGCGACGATGCGTTAGTCATTGCTAACGCAAGCTACGACTAACGCAACGGCGTGTCAACCCCGGCGACCGCCGACGATCAAGTCTTGCTGTGATACCTCGAAACACGTAGCGTCTGATGCATTCGCTGGGTTGGAGCAGAGCATGGACGCGTTGTGTTCGGAGCGCAATACCGAGAGCCGGTTGACTCGTTCAAATGCGCAGAACGAGGTGCTAGCGCTCACCACAGGATCAGCTCCCGCAGGCCCAGCCGCCCCAGCCCCGGGACTGGTCCATGGTCAGGTCCAAGCAGCGATCCGCTCCTCGCGACCGGCAGACAACCAAGGTGCCGGAGCCCGGACCAATGGGCCGACCCACCACGTCGCCGTGGGTGCCTACCCTCGTCGCAGCATCGCTGCCGCTCTGCGTCGCGACCGGGGTGTCGTCAGAAACCTGCCGGCCGCGGCAGATCCGCTGGGCGGCACCGAGATTCCGCACGGCGTGCTCGGTGCGCTGCGTCGTCGGGGTGGTGGGCGGGCACTCCCCGCAGAGCTGAACGCCGCGGCCAGCGAAACGCTCGGCCGTGATCTGTCGACCGTTCGCCTGCACACCGACACGCAGGCAGCCACACTGGCAGACTCGGTCCAGGCGGTAGCTTTCACCTACGGAGACGACATCTATTTCTCGGCCGGCAGCTACCGACCTGGAGAACCCGACGGGCAGCGGATCATCGCGCACGAACTGGGTCACGTCGGCCAGTCGGCATCCAGCGCCGCCGGGCAGGTCGGTCTCGCCGACGATCCGGCTGAAGTCGCCGCGGACCGAGCGGCCGTCGGGGTAATTGCGGCGCTTCGCCGTTCGCGGACCAGTAACTCCCCCGGGCCTGCCGAGAGTCACGACAACGGACGAATTCGACCAGGGACCATTCGGCGCATCGCCAGAGACGCGCTCGTTCCCGGCCAGTCCTATCATCTGATCGTGGATGGCGGTCACCGCGTTGCGACTTTCCTCGGCCCCGATACGGTCGGCAGCGATATTCAATACTGGTTCGCCATGGGGCCGACGAGGTTTTATCTGCGACCGGCCGACGGCCAGCTTGTGCTGGACGATGCCGAATGGAAACAGTATGAAAAGGACCAGAAGATGGCAGCGCAGGTCGCGCTTGCACGTAGAGCCGGCGTCACCGACGAGGAAATGCAGTGGGCGCAACGGGTATCAGGGACTCCGAACGAGCTGTACTTCCTGGTCGCGTCCTTGGCGAGGTGGCGCCCTTGCGCCCAGAATACCGTCCTCCCGGCCCAGGTCGTCGCGGCCGGGATTGTCGGACGCCCGGTGTTCACGATCGTTTCGGCGTGTGTCGATCTGGTGCGAAGCGGTCGGGCAGCTCCCGAAGCGGTCCTGGGTATCGTCACGCGATATCTGACCGGACCCCCTCGTGCAAATCTGGTCGGCGAATTCCTCGGCAATGTCCAGCGCCTCGAAGTCTCCGTCGCACAGGGCTTCATCGCCGACTCCGGACGCTGGATGACCAATCTGATGCAGCTCGACAACCTGCTCAAGCTCGTACTCGACGTCCCTGACGTCGCCCGCGGATTGGCCGCGCTCAGGCCCGCCGGCTACGTCTTCACGGCCGGGCAAACCCTGCTCGAGATCGTCAGAGATGCGCCCACAGCGAGTTCCAAATCCTGGTCTGGGTCGCCGGCGAACCTCGTCCCAGTGGAGACTCGGCCTCGAATCGAGCGGAGTGCGGAGAGTTCATCCACTCTTATCGGGCCCAGGCCGGATGGCAGGAGGCGGCCACCTGGATTGTGCGCGACCTAGGACAAGTAGGCCTCAACCGGATGGCAATCCACAACTATGTCACCGGCAACGGCACTGTCCTGGATCCTGCAACACTCCATCAACGCTTCGTCGCCATCCGCCGCGCGAACGGCGATGCGCAGGCAGCGGACGTCGGTCTGTTGGCAGCCTTCAGCGAGGACGACGCTCGGCGAATCCTCGGAAGCTCCCAGGTTCCGCGCAAGCACACCGCTGCCAAAAGCCGGGAGGCCGAAGCCAGCGCTCGATACCGTGGAGAGGGAACTACCGGCAACTCCTGCACGATGTCCGGAACTGCCACGCTCGGGCGGCAATTGCATCGCGTCATCCTGCATTATCGAGCCGAAATCGCGAATCTTCCGAACGGCCAGACCACCAGGCTGATGGAGTTGGACATCGACGCTGACGAAGGGATCTGGGTGCGCGACGGCCAAGCCGGCGCGGCAGCTCGACTGGTGCGTTGGGTCAGCCTCGAAGTGGTGATCGCCAAAGACCCCAGGGGGAATCTGGTCCTGGTCCATGCACAACCGAACGCACGGCCCGCAAAGAAGTAACACCGGACGCATTCGGTTCATCGCAGCTCACCGGCCTCGTTGACCCGGATCACGGTCCGATCGGCCAGGACTCCGGGCCGGGGCCCTCTCGCTGCCGCGCGACCTCGTCAGACCTGTAGCGCCTGAAGCTCTTTCGAAAAGAACTTCAGCGCCGTCCGGGTCTTGGTCTGCTGCCTTCCGCTCAGCGAGATCCCCCTCGCCTCAAGAAACTGCCTGCCCTCCAGCCCGACGGCCATGGCCTCGCCCGGACGGCACTTCGTCGAGAGCTCGACGACCCGGCTGCCGTCCGGGTACATCCACATCTCGACCACCAGCTTCCGGTTCAGCGGCTCCGGCCGGAGCACGAGCTTGAGCACGAAGATCGGGCCGAGAACAGCCAGATCGTCAAGCGCGAGGCCGTCGGGCGCGTGCGCGGCGAAGAATGCGCGCTGGGCCTTCGAGAAGACCTTGTGCAGCGGTTTCTGCCCGGCCGCTGCCGCGCCCACGTCGGTCGAGGCGAGCCGATGCTTGAGCGAGGCAGAGCACACATACCCGCCCGGCATGGCGTCGACCTCAACGACGAACTCGGGTGATCTGCGCAGGTCTGACGGCAGGTCGGACGGCTTGACCGGACGCAGTTTGACCACGGAGTCGTCGCCACGCCCCTGGACCCGGCGAGCCCGCACGACGACGCCGGCGGCATCGAGCCGGAGGTCCGGCGTGTCGAAGAAGAACACCTGGCGGATCTGGGCCTGCAGCGGGTCCACCCCGAGTGCCGCCCCGGCCGACCGGTAGGCGTGGTCGGGAACCGTCATCTTCAGCTCGATGCTGTCGGACTCCCGCACCAACTCGAGGACTTCGACGAGCTGGTCGCTGATCAGGCGTGTTGCGGCGGTCATATCGGCTCCCACTCTGGTGGACGACCGTCACTGGTGGGTACCACCCGAGCGACGGCTGGATGACGCTTCTCAGGCAACCCCCCGACAGGCTGCTGGGCATCACCCGATCGGGATGATCAGCTCATACGCTGTGTCGCCCGACGCGCGCCAGCCATTCGGCGAGCAAGGCCCGCAGCAATGCCGGCTGCTCGTGAGGCAGCGCATGTCCGGCATCGTCCACCACGGCGAGCGAGGCGCGCGGATATTGGTCGACCAGGTCGGCAGCAGCGGCGTATCCGACCGTCGAATCCAGCCGTCCGGCGACGATCACCGTCGGGCCGGGGTAGGCCGGGGCGGGATCGACTGCCAGTACCCACCGTTCGCCGATCCGATCGAGCGCCGTCTGGTCCACCAGCGGTGCCGCAGGTGCGACGAAGCGTTCGTACCGCTCGAGCATCTCCGGGGTCTGCATCACGAAATAGCTCCGGAAGACCTCGTCGCCCAGCTCATCCG
The DNA here is from genome assembly GCF_000426645.1 of Nakamurella lactea DSM 19367. Taxonomy (GTDB): domain Bacteria; phylum Actinomycetota; class Actinomycetes; order Mycobacteriales; family Nakamurellaceae; genus Nakamurella; species Nakamurella lactea. The sequence continues at coordinate 437,013 of NZ_AUFT01000001.1, forward strand.
CTGCGACGACAGCGCGATGCTCCGGGACGTCGCGCGCCCCCGGCAGCAAAGGACAGATCAACGCCAACCCGGCGACCCGCTCAGCGCGTCGGGCGGCCATCGCCTGGGCGTAGTAGGCGCCCGCCGAGTGCCCGACGATCAGGTACCCGGTCCCGCCGGATACCTGCTCGGCAAAGTCGAGCAGGGTATCGAGTACATCGTCGGCGCTGCACAGTGTTTCGGGAGCGGGTGTAGCGCCCATCCCCGGCAGGTCAGGATAGATGCGCCGCCACCCGGCGACTGCCCCGAGGGCCGGCTCGAAACAGGACTCGGCCTCGCGGTGATCGACGCCAGCGCCGTGCAGTACCAGCACCGGTCGACCAGCCCCGTGTTCCACGTAGTGGACGACCGTCTCGCCGGCTCGGATCTCCATCAGCGCACGCCGTCGCCTATAGATACAGGCGCCTTCCGGCTGTTATCCAAACACCAAGGAACTGCCGGCACAAGACCGGTGACAAACCTGCCCGATTCACTACCGTGTCCACATGAACGAAGCGATGCCGACAGTCTTCGCACGGTTCGAGGAGTTCCCGCTGACAGCCCGGCCTCGGCCCGTGATCTTGCTCGAGGACCCGGCGAGAATCGGCGACCGCGGGTTCGTCGACGCCGATGCGAAGAATGCTTGGCTGGATGGCGCCATCGAGCCGGCAGTCCCCCTGGCCGCCGGCATCCTCGACCTGCTCACCGGCGGGCGGCGCCCGGACGGCGATATCACCCCGTTGACGATCACGGCGAGCAGTCCGGTCACACAGTCGTTTCGCTGCGACCGGGGCGGCCGGCGGCTTCCGGCGTACCGCCTGACGATAACCGGAATGCCTCAACCAGTCATCGTGATCGACCCGACCGTCGACATCTGGTGGCCGCCGACGGGTGCCCTCGCAACGACCGTGCAGGATTCTGGTTGGGCATACATCGCCGATCACGGCAGGACGCTCCAGATCCCAGCTTCCGGTGGGTTCCTGACCAGATTCCATGGTGCCGAATTCGACGAACACGAGACTTACGTGGTCGGCAGGGCGATCACCAGCAGGCGAACGACCACGGCTACAGCGATCCCTCTTTCCCGGATCGGAACACGAGTCACCGGTCGTCTGCAGAATCCGCTGGGCGACCGGGTGCTTCTTCGATCGGACGGACATCCCCTGGGAGTGCGCCGAATGTAGGCAGAGCCGTTTGGCGCGCCGTGGTCGGACACCAAACTGCTCGATTGCACTGGGAGTCACCGGATGGACAAACCCGTGATCATGGGGCTAACCGCCGCTCATCCGCTTGGCCTATTGACCTGAAACGCCGTTTCGGGTTTGGATTGGTCGGCAATCGTCCACCCGCAATGAGAGGCGAGCCAGGCATGAAGAGAATGACTCAACGCAGGCGCACGGGCAGATGGGCAGCCGCGGTCATGGCAATGGCACTGGCGGGAACGACGGCGGTGACGGGCGCGGCGGCGTCCACCGCCTCCGGCTTTCAACCTGCACCCTCATTCTTGGACGCCGAGCACCCGGTGGACCTACCCAACCCCTCGTTCGAGGACTCCGCCACCGGCGGGTTGCCGACCGACTGGTCGCTGGATCCATTGCCGAGAGCACAGACCGCTTCCGTCAGCTCTGATTTCGCCCATGACGGTGCCTCGAGCGTGAGGATCGAGAACGCCGCCGGCAGTGCGATCGCCCTGCGCAGCACGGCCGTGGCTGCAGTCCCGGCGGCGAACTACACGCTGACATCGTGGTATCGATCGCAGAGCGGCGCGCCGGCGTACGTTTATCTCGAATTCTTGAATGCCACCGGCGGCCGACTGACGGAAGTTCACGTGATTCCGGCCGCCGCGGCCGAATGGACCCAGGTATCACTTACCGCAACGGCGCCGACCGGAGCTGTGTCGCTGGACGTCCTGCTTTACGGATCGGGTTCCACCGAAGGAATCTCCTACCACGACGCTGTCGCACTGACCTCCGACGCTCCGCCGCCGGTCGAGTACGACCCGAACATCGGCACGAACAAGCAACTGTTCGTGGACAATTACCGGGTCGCCGCGACCGACAAGGTCTCAACCCTTGTTCACCAGGCGACGAAGCAGGGACGGGTGCTGTCGCCGGATCAGCCATGGGAGTCGAACAACGCGTACCTGTACGGCAGCGCCGTTTACGACTCGGCCGCGCACCGGTACAAGATGTGGTACCAGGCGTACAACCGAGATTTGGCTCAGTACTTCGTGTGCTACGCAACCTCACGCGACGGAATTCACTGGGACAAACCGTCCCTAGGAATAGTCGAGTTCGATGGATCAACGGCCAACAATATCGTCGGCACGATGCACTCCCCGACGGTCATTCTGGACACCAATGCCACCGACCCGGCACGCAAGTACAAAATGTTCGGTGTCCAGTACGGATCCGGGTACTGGGTCTGGTTCTCTCCCGACGGTCTGCACTGGACCCCATCCACCTTGAATCCGGTGCTGCCGGACGCTGATGTGGCGAACGTGACCTACGACGCGATCAGCCAGCGGTACATGGTGACCAGTAAGCATCCGGACCCGTCCGGACGCGCGGCATTCGTGTCATTCAGCGACGACTTCGAGCATTGGACCGATCCCGTTCTCACCTTGCGGGGCGACGAGAGAGATCAAGCGCTGGCCGAGGCCAACGGCGTCCTGAATTCGCAGATCTACGGCATGCCGGTCGCGTCCTACGAGGGTGTGTACGTCGGATTCCCGTGGATCTTCCAGTACGGCGGCGCCGGCGCTCCTGGAACGGCCGGCGACGGCACCATCGACACCGAGATCGCGTTCAGCCGGGACGCCCGGACCTGGACTCGCGACGACCGAACCGTGGTGATTCCGCGGGGAGTCGAGGGAAGCTTCGATTCGGGCATGATCTTCACGGCCGGGAACCTGATCGTTCGGGGCGACCGTGTGCTGATGTACTACGGCGGCTGGGATGGCACCCACGGGTCCGCAACCCGCGGTGCCGCTGTGGGTCTGGCCAGCTGGCGGCTGGACGGATTCGTTTCGATGAGCAACGGCGGCGACCAGGTCGGAACCGTCACCACGAAGCCCCTCGTCTTCGACGGCAAGACCCTCCACGTCAACAGCGACTTCACCGGCCGCGGCCACCAGTTGCGGGTGCAGCTACTGGACGCCGACGGAACCGTCATCCCGGGCTTCGAAGTGGACAAGTCGATTCCGATCACTGGGAACCGGACCGATGTCCGGGTCCGTTGGCGAGGCAATCCGGACCTCGGCTCTTTCGCCGGATCCACGGTCCAGCTGAAGTTCTATCTCGACGGCGGTGACCTGTACGCCTATCAGTTCGAACGCTGAGGATTCGCCGGCGGGCAGGAGCCGTGGCTGCGGCGGCTCCTGCCCGGATCGTGGCTGTCTCACCTAGCCTGGCTGGGTGGCGGTGACCGGTTGCTCGGCAATATCGATCACGACGTTGATCGGTGAGGCGGAGGGGCGCCGCCCCCCGATGAAGGTGGCGAGATGACACCAGCTCCCTGGTGGGTGACCTTGGTGATCGGGTTGCTGACCGTGGTCGGCGCGTTCTTCGCCGCGCAGCGAGGAGCCAAGAGCAGCCGGCAGGCGACCGATCAGCGGGAGAAGGCGGCGGCCCGGGAAGAGTGGTTCCGGCGCGTGCAATGGGCGAACCAGCTGGCTCTGACCGCGAACGACCGCGTCAGCGCGGCCGGCTACGCAGTTCTCAGCGTGTTGGCCGACTCGCCCTTGGCGGGGGACGACGACCTGAAGTTGCTGCTGGCGCTGAGCCGCAACGAACTGCTGGACGCGGCCGCGCACGATGACATCGACGACAGGAGGCGCCCCACGGCGACGAGCGAGGTGCCCGTCACCCCGGACATGATCGAAGCCGCGAAGCTGAGGGTGAAGCTCAACGCCAAGCTGGGTCTGGAGACGTCGCCGGTCATCGAGACGATCGCCGCCGCCCCTCCGCAGGACCCAACGGAGCACTAGCCTCTGAGCGGCCATGTGGGCCCATCCAGACGAGGCTCTTCTGAACTGCATAAACGGAACCGCACCGGGACGAAAGGCGTGTCCCGGTGCGGTTCCGTTGGTGGAGCTGAGGGGATCCCCACCTCGCTGCGCTCGGCGGGGCCCGACTTCGAGGCTCTTCTGAACTGCATAAACGGAACCGCACCGGGACGAAAGGCGTGTCCCGGTGCGGTTCCGTTGGTGGAGCTGAGGGGACTCGAACCCCTGACCCTCACACTGCCAGTGTGATGCGCTACCAGCTGCGCCACAGCCCCGTGGTGCTGGACAAGGATATCAACACCTGCGGGCCGGTTCCTAATCGGTGCAGCGCCGCTGGTCGGGAGCGGTGCGGCAAGATGCGACCGCACCTCACAGGCGTCAGCCGACCAGGTTGGTGAGCCAATCGACGTCGTTGGTGTTGACGGCCTTGTTGTTCGACAGCACGGTCGGCGTCTGGACCGAACCGACGGCAGTCCGCAGTGCCGTCATGCTCTGTTCGGCGTTGGCCGCGGCCTGCTGGGTGTACTTGCCGCTGCTGATCGAGGCCCGCACCGATTCGGGGGCACCGGACTTGACCGCCAGGTCGGCCAGCTGGTCGTTGGTCAGGTCGGTGGACCCGCCCTCGGCCGGCTGGTTGGCCGAATCGAACAGCGCCGAGTGGAACTTCAGTAACAGACCGGGCTGGTCGCCGGCCTCGGTGGCCACCGCCAGCAGGGCACCGGCCGCCCGGGTCGAGTAGTCGCCGGACGCTGAGTTCTGGTTCAGGAAGTTGAGCATGTGCAGGTTGATCCGCACCTTGCCCTCGTCGGTGTATTGCGCGAGCTGCTGCCCGTACTGCTGCTCGAACTCGCCGCAGATCGGGCACATCGCGTCCTCGAAAACCTCGATGGTGACGCTCGGGTCACCGTTGGCGATGGAGATGGCCCCGTTGCTGACGGTCGCGGTCGATGCCTTGGCGTCGCCGTATCCGTCACCCTGGACAGCATTCTTCTGCTTGTTGATCACCAGACCGATCACCACCACGATGATGATCAGCACCACTGCTACCCCGCCGATGATCAGCTGCGTCCGGTTCGAGTTGTTCGAGTTGGTGCGCGCCTTCGCCACCGACTGCCGGCCGGCGTTCGCCTTCGCGCCACCGGGCCGGGAGCCGGTGGCCCGGCTGCCGGCCGGGCCGCTGTTCGCGGGCCGCTTGCCGCCGGAGCCGGACGGCGTCTTCTTAGCCGTGCTGACCGGCCGGTCGTTGTTCGAGGGGCGCTTTGCCACCGGGTGTTCCTCCTGGAGCGATCCGCCGGGTCGACCGACGCATGACATGTCCTTCTACTATGCCTGCTCGTCCTCTGTGACCCGATTCCGCGAGGCGACGAACCCGTCGATCGACAGCGCCGTCCACGGCCGCCAGATCAGGAAACCGGCCATCACCAGGAAGCCGACGTCACGCAGGATCTCAGCGGTGTACTGGGTGTTGCCGGCCGCCACATCCCCGCCGCCGCCGAAGCAACCGCAGTCGATGGACAGCCCGCGCGCCGCGGCGGAGATCACACCGGCGATGAAGACCGCCAGCACCACCGAGCTCAGCACCGCCGCCAGCCTGGTCGCCAACCCGAGCAGCAGCAACACCCCCAGCGCGATCTCCAGGTACGGCAGCACACCGGCCACCGGTCGCACCGCGCTCTCCGGCAGGATCCGGTAGGCGCGGACCGCGACGATCGTCTCCCGGGAGTTCGACGCCTTGGCGATGCCGGACGCCAGCCACACCGCGGCCAGCCCCAGCCGGACCACCAGGCCGATCCAGTCCAGCAGCCGGTTCAGGTCCGTTCTCCCGCGCAGCGCCATATCTCGACGGTAGCGTCCCGCTGGGAGTGCACGCCGTGCACCGACCGGCCGCCGCGACCTCTGGGTGGCCGAATCACCGATGCTCGTTCCGGCCGAGCACCATACGGGAGGCTCCGATGCCCGAACCGACACCCGACCAGCGGCACGCCGGCATCGCCCCGGCGGCGACGCCGGCGGACCAGACCGAGCGGCTGCGCAGCCTCCTGGCCGCCCAACAGCGCCGGTTCGATGCGCTGGTGAGCACCGTCGTGCACGGCCTGGTGCTCGTCACCCTGGTCACTTTGGTCGCCGGCCTGGTACTGCCGTTCTTCGTGCCGCGCAACGGCGACGGCCGATCGGCCACGCTGTGGCAGTCGCTGACCGAGGACGCCGCGCCGTCGATCGTGCCGGACGCCGGCGGCGGCTGGTTCGTCCCGATCGCCGCCACGCTGCTGATCATCGCGACCACGGGCAGCCTCTGGTACGGCGCGAAACCCGGCTGGGCGCTGACCGTTCGCCGTGCGCTGGCCATCGCCTACCTGGTCGGGTGCGTGCTCGGCTTCCTGGTGATGGCCGCCTACGACGAATCACCGCGCCCGGCCGGCGCACCGGCCGGCCTGGTGGTCCTGACCGCCGGAGCGGTACTCGCCGTCTTCACCAGCTACGTCAGGGTGCTCGGCGATGTGCCGAAGTACGCCGACGGCTGGATCGGCTGACGACTGCCCGGCACTCGGCCGGCGCAGGTCAGCTGATCGCCACCACGTCGATCACCACGGCGATCGCCGGCTGGGCCTGGGTGCCCTGGGTCGCGTCAGCGGCGGTCGCCGGGATCAGCAGCAGCACCCTGCTGCCCTCGGTGATGCCCTTGAGCTGGGCGAACGGGCTGCCCTCCTGGACCGGTACCTGCTGCAACCCGGCCTGCTGACCCTGGGCCTGCGCCGCCTCGTCCACCTTCCAGGTGCTGCCACCCGGCTGGTTGTCCCAGGTCACCGCCTCGTACTGGACCAGCAGTTTGTCGTTGTCGGCGACCTTCGGGCCGGTGCCCTTGGAGATCGTCAGCACCTGATTCTTGGTCGGTTCCTTGGCGCTGGCTCCGACCTTGACCGTCGGCTGCTTGCCCAGGTCGCCGGTGACGGTCGGCACGGTCGCCGGCAGCTTCTCGGTCGGCACGTCGGTCTGCCCGCCCTGAGTCGGCGGAATCACCTTGACGATGTCGATGACGAACACGATGGTGTCGGTGCCCTTGATCCCGGCCTGCGGGTTGCCGGCGCTCTGGTAGCCGTCCGCCGGCGGCAGGCTGAGCAGCACCCGGCTGCCGGTCTTCATCCCGACCAGGCCGACGTCCCAGCCCGAGACCACGCCGCCGACGCCGATCTGAAAGCCGGTCGGCTGCTTGCGGTCGTAGGAGTTGTCGAAGACCTTGCCGTCCCAGATCTGGCCCGAATAGTGCGCGATCAGCCAGTCGGACTTCTGCACCTCGGCACCGCTGCCCTCGATCAGCACCTGCCGCTGCAGGGTGTTCGGCGCCTGCGTCTTCGGGAAGGTCACCGTCGGCTTCTCGCCGAATTTCCCGGAGACGGTGGGCAGCTCGGCCTTGTCCACCGGTGCGGCGACCGAACTGGCCGCCGGAACCTCGGGGCCAGGGGTCGGCGCCTCGGACGACGAGGCGTCGGTGCCGGAGGCGTCGGTGCCGGACGCGTCGGTGCCGGACGCGTCGGACGAAACGGCGGCGTCCGACCCGGTCGCCGAGGTGGTGCCTGACGAGGCGGCGTCGTTGCCGCAGCCGGCCAACAACAACAGGGGAACGGCGAGGGCAACAACTGCGGCGGCGCGGAGGCGCATCGGTCAACGTCCTTCTGGTGGGCAAACGAGGTCGGTATTTCGGGTTGGTGCACGGCGGCCGCCACCGCGGATCGACAGCGCCGGTCTCCGGGGGCAACCTGGACACCCTACGCAGCGGACCTGTCAGCACTCGCCATACCCTGATCGGTGTGCCCCCCAACACTCGGGTTTTCGTCGCCCGGCTGGTCGGCCTGCAGGTCTTCGGGCCGAGCGGAGAAACGATCGGCCGGGTCCGCGACGTCATCGCGTCGCTGCGCCTTGACCGCAAGCCGCCCCGGGTGCTCGGGATGGTCGTCGACCTGCCCAACCGGCGGCCGATCTTCGTGCCGATGCTGCGGGTCGCGGCCATCGAGGCGCACGGGGTCGCACTGGCCTCCGGGCAGGTCAGCCTGCGCCGCTTCGAGCAGCGTGCCACCGAGATCCTGGTGCTCGGTCAGCTCGTCGGCACCAGGGTGCGGATCGCCACCACCGGATCCACTGCCACCGTCGCCGATGCCGGGATCGAGCAGAGCCGCACCCGGGACTGGGCGATCACCCGGGTGGCGCTGCGGGAGCGCGGGCGGCTGGCCAGGCGCAGCCCGTTGCAGGTGCTGAACTGGGCAGACGTCCGCGGGCTCGGCATCACCGAGTTGCTCGGCGGGTCGATGACCAGCACCCAGCAGATGCTGCTGTCGTTCGAGGGACTGCGGGCCGCCGACGCCGCGAACGTGCTGCGCGATCTGCCGTCCCAGAGCCGCTACGACGTCGCCGAGGCGCTGCCGGACGAGCGGCTGGCCGACATGATCGAGGAGCTCCCCGAGGACGACCAGAAGGACCTGCTGACCCACCTGCACGAGGACCGGGCGGCCGACGTGTTGGAGGCGATGGACCCGGACGACGCGGCCGACCTGCTCGGCGACCTCGCCCCCGGGGTGCAGGCCCGGCTGCTGGAACTCATGGAGCCGGAGGAATCCGCCCCGGTCCGGCGACTCCTGCAATACACCTTCGACACGGCCGGCGGCCTGATGACGCCGGAACCGATCGTGCTGCCGCCGGATGCCACCATCGCCGATGCGCTGGCCCGCATCCGCGACCCGAAGCACACCCCGGCACTGTCGTCGATGGTCTTCGTCAGCCGCCCACCGCAGGCCACCCCGACCGGCCGCTACCTGGGCTGCGTGCACACCCAGCGGCTGCTGCGCGAACCGCCCTTCGAACTGGTCGCCGGCGCCCTTGACACCGACATGGCCCGGCTGTCCCCCGAGGCGTCGCTGGCCGAGATCACCCGGTTCTTCGCCACCTACAACCTGGTCTGCGCGCCGGTGGTCGACGACGACGAGCACCTGCTCGGCGCGGTCACGGTCGACGACGTGCTCGACCATCTGCTGCCCGACAACTGGCGGGAACAGGGTCTTGACGAGATGGTGGCCTCGGAGCCGGAGGCGTTCTGACCCTCGTCTTCGAGGTCCGCAGTCGCCGGATGTACCCATGGATCTGCACCGGAATGAGAAAACGAGGAGGGACCGATGACCAAGCCCACGTCGCGCAACAACCTGAGTGACCCGTACGTCAAGACGTCGTTGGTTCCACACCTGTCGATCGACCGGGAGACCTTCGGGGTGGTCTCGGAGCGGTTCGCCCGCTACATGGGCACCTCCACGTTCATTGTGCAGATGACGGTGGTGATCGCGCTCTGGCTGCTGTGGAACACCCTGGCGCCGCCGAACATCCGCTTCGACCCCTACACGTTCACCTTCCTCACCCTGGTGCTGAGCCTGCAGGCCTCGTACGCCGCCCCGCTGATCCTGCTGGCCCAGAACCGGCAGGACGACCGGGACCGGGTGTCGATGGAGGAGGACCGGGCGCGGGCCGCCCAGACCAAGGCCGACACCGAATATCTGGCCCGGGAGCTGGCCTCGCTACGGATGAACATCGGCGACGTCGCCACCCGCGACTACGTGCGCGGCGAACTGGACCGGATGCGCGACGATCTGCACGAGCTGACCGATGCGCTGCGGGCGTTGGGCCTGGCCACTCCTGGCGACGGCGAGGCCGGCTCCGGGCGGGAAAAGGCTGCCGAGAAGACGAAGAAGGCCAAGCGCGGCAAGGGCTCCGGCGGTGCCGGTGGTGTCGCGGTCACCGAACGACCGACGGAATGACGACCAACCCGATGACGAATTAGGGAATGACGGATATCGGAATGACGAGAACCGGGCTGACGCACACCGGAGAGACCCGATGACGGCGCCGCGGGTTCTGCTGCTCTCCGCCGAGCTGATCGACTACCCGGACGCCGACACCCCGCTGTTGGCGGCAGCCCTGGCCGGCCGCGGCATCGAAGCCACCGTTGTCGATTGGCGGCACGCACCGCAGCACTCGGCCGATCTCGCGGTGATCCGCTCCACCTGGGACTACACCCTGCACCGGGATGCGTTCCTGGACAGCCTGTCCCGGCTGACCGCCCCGATGCTGAACCCGTTGGACGTGGTGCGCTGGAACAGCCACAAGGGCTATCTGGTGGAACTGGCCGACGCCGGCGTGCCGGTGGTGCCGACCAGCCTGGTGCCGCACGCCTCGACGCCGACGCTGCCAGACCTCGACCGACCGTTCGTGATCAAGCCAGCCGTCAGCGCCAGTGCCTGGGGCGCCGAACGGTTCTCCCCCGGCCAGACCGGAGCGAACCGGCACCTGACGACGTTGTTGGCCGACGGCGATGTGCTGGTGCAGCCGTTGATCGACCTGTCGGAGCAGGGCGAGCGCTCGCTGCTCTACCTGGGCGGCGTTTACTCACACACCATCCGCAAGGTGCCGGCGGCCGGTGACTTCCGGGTGCAGGTCAACCACGGCGGGGTGGAACAGACCGATGCCGCCACCGAGCACGAACTCGCGGTCGCGGCCCGCGCGCTGGCCGCCGTTCCGTACCCGGACGACCTGTTGTATGCCAGGGTCGACCTGGTCGGCGACCGGGATGCCCCGCTGCTGATGGAGCTGGAACTCATTGAGCCGCAGCTGTTCCTGGACCGGGTGGACGGTGCAGCGGACCGGCTCGCGGATGCCGTCCTGCGCGCCCTCGGCTAGCCGCGCGCCGGCCGTGGCAATGGCCTGCGAGCAGCGTGACGGCGATGCCGACCACCCCGGCCCGCGGCGAACCTCGGCCGATGGAATAGCGCGCTCCGGCTCAAGGTTGAAACTGAAATGACTTCTGCGCCCGCTCCGCTCACCGTCGACATCTGGTCGGATATCGCCTGCCCCTGGTGCTACATCGGCAAACGCAAGTTCGAGGCCGGGCTGGCAGATTTCGACGGCCGGGACGACGTGACGGTGACGTACCACAGCTACGAGTTGTCCCCCGACACCCCGGTCGACTTCGATGGCAGCGAGGTCGATTTCCTCAGTCGGCACAAGGGATTACCGGCCGACCAGGTCCAGCAGATGCTCGCCAGAGTCGGCGGTATCGCTACCTCCGTCGGCCTTGACTACGACTTCGACGCGATCCGGCACACCAAGACACTCAAGGCGCACGAGGCGCTTCACTACGCGAAGGCGCACGGCAAGCAGCTCGAGTTGGCCGAGCGGCTGTTCAAGGCGTACTTCGAACAGGGCGAACACATCGGTCGAGTTGACCGGCTGGCGGACCTGGGCGCCGAGGTCGGTCTGGATCGGGCAGAACTGCTCACCGCACTGGAATCCGGCACCTTCGCCGCCGACGTGCAGGACGACCTCCGGCAGGCGCAGGCCTACGGCATCCAGGGCGTGCCGTTCTTCGTGGTCGACGGCCGGTATGGCATCTCCGGCGCCCAGGATCCCGGGGTGTTCACCGCCGCCTTGAACCAGGTCCACGCAGAGCTTGCCGCGCGCGTCGCACTGACCCCGATCGGTGCCGACGACGCTGCGGCCTGCGCGGACGGTTCCTGTGACGTGCCGGCGGCGCAGTGACGCCACGGCTGTGACCGCTGAGCCTTGACCGCTGAGCCCTGACCGCTGAGCTGCTCTGCGGCCCAGCGGCTCAGCGGCCGGTGAACCGGGCCGGCCGCCGCTCGCCGAAGGCGGCAATCGCCTCGCTCAGATCTTCGCTGGGCAGGAACGCCGCGTTCCACGACGCGACCTCCCGAAGCCCTTGCGCCACCCGGTGTTCGCGTTCGGCATTGAGCATCTGCTTGGTCCCCTCCACCGCGAGCGGCGGATTCGCGACGATCTCGGCGGCCAGCGCCCTGGCGGCCTCGATGGTGGCCGCGGCATCGGCATACACGTGATTCAGCAGGCCGATCCGTTCCGCCCGGTCGGCGCCGATGTCCGTGCCGGTGAGCGCCAGCTCCCTAAGATGCCCCTCGCCGATGATGCCGGCCAGCCGGTGCAGGCTGCCGAGGTCGGCGACGATCGCCAACTTCACCTCCCGCACACTGAATTTCGCGTCGGCCGAGGCCAGCCGGATGTCCGCCGCCGCGATCAGGTCGACGCCGCCACCGACACACCAGCCGGAAACCGCGGCGATCACCGGGACCCGGCACCGGGCCACACTGGACACCGCCTGCTGCAACCGGCGGATCTCGGTCAGGAACTCGGTGCGCGGACGGGCTTGGGCGCCCGCATCCAGCACCCCTGCCCAGCGCGGCAGCATCTCCCGCAGGTCCAGGCCGAGGCTGAAGTTCGGTCCGGACCCGGTGAGCACCACCGCTTTCACCCCGGCGTCGGCATCGATGGCGGCGAAGACTTGCGGCAACTCGTCCCAGAACGCGGTGCCCATGGTGTTGCTGCGGTCGGCGTCGCCGCCGGGGCCGAGCAACCGGACATCGGCGATCCCGTCGGCGATCTCGACGGCGAAGGCGCTCATCGAGAGCCCTCCCCGGTAGCTGTGGGCGCAGGGCTCACGGCGGCGTCCTCTCGTCGAACCTGGGCGCACGTCTTGCGGCGCGAGCCACCAACAGCGCCAACGTTACCGGCCGGTAACCGTCCCGCCCAGCTCCCGGCCCACCGCCTCGACCACCCACGCCTGATAGTCCTCCCGCCGCCACCCGCAGAGCACCACGAGATGGTGGAAGCTCTCCGGCGAACAGATCAACGTCAGCACGTCGACGGCGTGTTCGGCGTCGACCCCGATGGCAACCCCCCGCAGCTGCAATTGCTGGACCAGGCCGGCGAAGTCGGCCCGCCGGCGGCCGACCAACGCCTGGTGTGCCACCGCCACCGACTCGTCGACGTCGACGGCGGCAGTCAGTGCCCGCCAGATCCCGTCGGCCCGCTCGAACGCGTCGGTGATCGCCTGCACCACCGCCGCCAGGAACACCGCAGGGTCGTCCTGCTGCAGGGCCGCCGCGAACGCCGGCTCGGTGCTCATCGAATCCATACTTTCGCGGCCGACGAAGGCCAACTCGAATGCCGCGAACAACAGCGAGCCCTTCGGTCCGTGTCCGTTTACCGTCTCCACACTCACGCCGGCCGCCCGGGCGATCTTGCGCAGGGTGGTCGCGGTATAGCCCTCCCTGGTGAAGCAGTCGGCCGCCGCCCGGACGATCCGGCGCCGGGTGTCCCGGGCCGCCGCTTCCCGCACCGGCGACGAGTACCGGCGGGTCGGCCCCTTGTCAGCATCTCCATCATTCGCTACATTCACGATGTATTCAATCCTACGTCGTCCCAGTGAAAAGTGAGTCCCATGGCTTCCATCCTCCTGTGCAGTACCCCGGTCCACGGCCACGTGTCGCCATTGCTGCCGATCGCCCGGCAACTCGTCGACGCCGGCCACCGGGTCCGGTTCCTCACGGGCGCCCGCTACCGCGCCGCCGTGCAGCAGACCGGCGCCGACTGGCTCGCGCTGCCACCGGCCGCAGACTATGACGACCGCACCATCGACGAGACCTTCCCCGGGCGGGTCGGGCTGACCGGGCCGGCGAAGGTCCGCTACGACATGGTCGAGATCTTCCTGCGCCCCGTTCCGGAGCAGGCGGCCGCGGTGGCCGCCGCGATCGACGCCGAGCCGACCGACGTGGTGCTGGCCGAGTCGCTGTTTCTCGGGATCATGCCGTTGCTGATGACGCCGAGGGCGCAGCGGCCTGCGGTGCTGAATCTGGGCATCGTTCCGCTCGGGTTGATCAGTCGGGACACCGCGCCGTTCGGCCTGGGGCTCCCGCCGATGGCCGGCCCGATCGGTCGGCTGCGCAACCGGCTGCTGACGATCCTCACCACCCGGCTGGTGTTCCGGACCGCCCAGGCCTTCGCGCAACAACAGGTTCGGGCGGTGACCGGTCGGGCGTTCGGCGACTTCTTCCTCAACTGGATGGCGCACGCCGACGGTGTGATCCAGTTGTCCGTCGAGGGTTTCGAGTACCCACGCAGCGACCTGCCGGTTCCGGTGCACTTCGTCGGTCCGGTGTCGGCCAGCACCGCCGCGCACACCACCACACCGCCGTGGTGGGGTGAGCTGGACGGCTCCCGGCCGGTGGTGCACGTCTCTCAGGGCACCATCGCCAACAACGACTTCGACGAGCTCATTCGGCCGACGCTGCGGGCGCTGGCCGAGATGGACGTGCTGGTGGTGGTGACCACCGGAGGCCGGGATATCGCGCCGCTGCGGGCCGAGCTGCCCTCGAACGCCAGGGTCGCCGATTACCTCCCGTATGACGAGTTATTCACCAGGACAACGGTTTTCGTCAGCAACGGCGGTTACGGCGGGGTGCACTTCGCCCTCCGCCACGGCGTTCCGTTGGTGGTGGCCGGAAAGTCCGAGGACAAGGCCGACGTCTCCGCCAGGGTCGCCTGGAGCGGCGCTGGTGTTGACCTGCGGACCAACCGGCCGACGCCCGAGGCGATCGCCGACGCCGTTGGCCAAGTGCTGGCGGATCCCTCGTACCGCGCAGCGAGTCTGCGGTTGGCGCAGGAAATCGCCGGTGCACCCGGTGCTGCCGGAGTCGTGCCGATCATCGAGCAGGTTGCCGGCGTGTCGACCATGCCGGTCAGCCGAAGGTGAAGGTGTACGCCTGAACCCCGGCGCTGGGCCGCAGGGTGAGCGTGGCGCGTTCGGTACCGCTGCTCTCGAACAGCGGGTAGAGGCGTGGCTCGCCGGAGATGTCGATGCTGCCGACCGCGCTGCCGTTGCGGATCACCTGGGCGTTGCCGGAGCCGCCGAGCACCGCGTAGATGTGTTGCCCCACATAGTTGATCCGAATGCCGGCGCTCTTTCCCGCGGTGATCTGCTGGCTGCCGACCGTCCAGCTGCCGGTCAGGCTGTAGGTGTCCTCGTCCTGGCCCTTCGGGAAGGTGAAGGTCCGCTTTCCCGGCGTCAGCGGCGTCGTCCCCCGGTAGTTCTCGGACCGGGCGGAGGCCAGGTAGGTCTCCGGCGTGGTCGGGTAGAAGATGGCCTGTTCCTGCGCGAGGTCTCCGGCGGCCGCGTTCTCCACCGGCGCGGGCAGGGCGAGGCCCGGGTGGGCCGCCTGCAGCAGTTGCCGGATCAACCGCTCGGTGGTGGCGTAACCGCCCTCTCCGAACGCCACGTGCCGGACGGTGCCGGCGGCATCGATCAGGTACTCGGCCGGCCAGTAGCGGTTGCTGAACGCGTTCCAGGTGGCGGCCGCGTTGTCCATCGCCACCGGGTAGCTGACCCCGAGGTCGGCGATCCCCCGCTGCACGTTGCCGGGCTCCTTCTCGAAGGCGAATTCGGGCGTGTGGACGCCGATCACCTGCAGGCCGGCGGACCGGTAGGCGGCATCCCAACTCTCGACGTGCGGCAGCGCCCGCTGACAGTTGATGCAGGAGTAGGTCCAGAAATCGATCAGCACCACCTTGCCGCGCAACGATTCCGGCGTCAGCGGTCGATCGCCGGCCGTGTTGAACCACCGGGTGACGCCGGTGATCGCCGGTGCCGCACCGCAAATGGCGAGCGTGGACTGCCCGTCCGGGCAGTCCACCAGCGGGGTGTTGTCCGCACCGGACAGGCCGGAGAGGGCGTCCCTGGCCGCCGAGTTGTCCTCGACCGCACTCTGCAGATTCTCGGTGTAGTTCGGCACCACCCGCTGCAAACCATCGGTCAGGTTGAAGGCCAACGCCAGCGCTAGTGCGATCATCACGCCGCCGCCGGCGACCCGGAATCGCCGGGACCTGGTCCGGTAGCCCGCGATCCGCGCCCCGATCCGGTCGCCGCCCATCGCGAAGAAGAACAGCGGGACAGCGACCCCGACGGCGAACGCGACCGTGAGCACCACCACCCCGGCGCCGACGTGCCCGGAGGCGCCGGCGATGGTGATCGCGGCCAGTACCGGTCCGGCGCACGGAACGTACAGCGTGCCGAGGCCCAGCCCGAGCACGAACCCGTTGCCGTCCACGCCCCGACCGATCTTCGGCAACCGGTAGAACGGCCGCTGGATGACCGCCTCCAACTTCGGGACGAGCAGGCTCAGCCCTATCACGGTGAGCACCAGCAGTCCGGCCCAGCGAAGGATGTCCTGCGGCAGCCCGAGCGCCGACAGCAGCAGCGAGCCGACCAGCGTCACCACCGAGAAACTCAGCACCAGTCCGGCAATGATTCCTGCCGGCCGGCGGGACCGCCGCGGGGTGCCGTCAGCCGCGGTCGCGGGCGCATCGGTTGACCGGGCGCCGGTGCCGCCGGCGAAGAACACCACCGGCAGCACCGGCAGCACACACGGCGAGACCCCGGTGATCAGGCCGCCGAGCAGGCCGATCCCGATCAAGGTCAACACCATCGGCCCTCACGTCCTGTTGCAGTGGTTCGTCGCAGCGGCCCCGTCCACCATTGTTCGCCGCCGCCGTCCTTGCGGATGGGTCGGGAGTGACCGGCCAACCCGCTGTGCCGGTAGCCGGTTCACCCGAGCCTTTCCGGATCGGCTCTACGGTGGTGTGCTGGACCAGCTGGCGTCAATCCATCGGAACTACTGTCCGAGCACGAGGAGCACAGATGTACGGAGCCGTCATACATGGTCCTGGGGACGTCCGGTTCGAGGAACGGGCCGACCCGACGATCCTCGAGCCCACCGATGCGGTGGTCCGGACAGTCGCGACCTGCGTCTGCGGGTCCGACCTCTGGCGCTACCGCGGCGTTGCCAAGGTGTCGCGGCCGACCCCGATCGGTCACGAGTACGTCGGCATCGTCGAGCAGGTCGGCAGCGCGGTCCGCACCGTTCAGCCGGGTGATTTCGTCGTCGGCGGCTTCCTCACCAGCGACAACACCTGCCTGGTCTGCCAAGCCGGTCAACAGGCGAACTGCCTGCACGGCACCGGTTATGACGGCTGTCAGGCCGAATTGATCCGGGTGCAGAACGCCGATGGCACCCTGTTGGCCACCCCCGAGCAGCCGGACCAGGCGATGATCCCGCACCTGCTGAGCCTGTCCGACGTGTTGTGCACCGGCTGGCACGCCGCCGTGTGCGCCGGGGTCGGACCCGGCGCTACCGCGGTGGTGGTCGGCGACGGCGCCGTCGGGTTGTCCGGGGTGCTGGCGGCAGCCCAGCTCGGCGCCGAGCGGGTCATCGCGATGAGCCGCCATGCCGACCGGCAGGAGTTGGCCCTCGGCTTCGGCGCAACCGACGTCGTCGCCGAGCGAGGTGACGAGGGAGTCGAGCGGATCAAGGAGCTGACGAACGGCATCGGCGCCGACGCCGTGCTCGAGTGCGTCGGCACCCACGACTCGGTGGTGCAGGCACTGGCCTCGGCGCGACCGGGCGGCCAGGTCGGCTGGGTGGGTGTCCCGCACGTCACCGACCTGCCGCAGCAGCACCTGTTCTGGAAGAACGTCGGGCTGCGCGGCGGGCCGGCGCCGGTCCGGGCCTATCTGCCCGACCTGCTGGCCAGGGTGTGGAACGGAGCCATCGAGCCGGGCAGGGTCTTCGACCTGACGCTCCCGTTGGAGAGGGTGGCCGATGCCTACACCGCGATGGACCAGCGCACGGCGATCAAGGTCCAACTGATCCCGTGAGCCGCTGAGGGGTACTCGCCCGGCGATCAATCCGGGTCCGGCGCCGCCGCGGTCGGGTCGAACGTGGCGATGCCCAATCGGTACCAGGCTGCAAGCAACTCCCGGTCGCCGGCTGCCGCGACCAACGACGGATCGGCCAGTACAGCAGTCGGCACGACACGATCGTGTCGGCGTCGTCCCAGATTCGGCGGCAGGCCGCGCTGCTGGGCTCTGCGACGAGCAGCGGCACCAGCGCAGAGGTGTCCAGGTAGCCGATCACCGCCGCTGCTCTGCGACCATAGCCACGTCGCGACGTCGTAGACGCTGCGAGCATCCTGGCTGGATCGCGAGGCGCGGCCACGCTCTGCCGGCAGAGCGTGCGGTTGCCTGATCCTCGCCCGGCCATACTGTGCCGATGGCACGTGTGCGGGCGGCGATCCGCTCCTATCCGTTCGTGGCGGTGACGATCCTCGTCGGCACGATCGGGCTGGTCCTGTTGGCCACCCCGGCCCACGCAGCGGTGCCATGGCTGGTCGGCGGGTACGCCCTGGCAATCGCCGCCTGGCAGGCGATCGGGATGGTCCGGCAGTTGCTGCGCGGGCACGCCGGCCTGGACATCCTCGCGGTCACCGCGATCGTCGCGGCTGTCTGGAGCGGCGAGCACTGGGCGGCGCTGGTGGTGGTGCTGATGCTCACCGGCGGCGAGGCGCTGGAGGACTACGCACAGAACCGCTCGCAGTCCGAGCTCACCGCGCTGCTGGCCCAGGCCCCGCAGCTGGCCACCCGGGTCACCGGTGACGATGAGTCGACGTGGCAGGCCATCGACATCGATGACGTGGCAGTCGGCGACACCCTGCTGGTCCGGCCGGGTGAACGGGTGCCGGTGGACGCGATCCTGTTGGAGGCAGCCGCTTTCGACGAGTCCTCACTGACCGGGGAGAGCCTGCCGGTGGACCGGGTTCCGGGCGAGCTCGTCCCGTCCGGCGCGGTGAACGGGCAGTCGGCAGTCCGGGTCCGAGCGGCCGCGTTGGCCGGCGCCAGCCAGTACCAGCAGATCGTCGCCCTGGTGCAGCAGGCACAGCTCAGCAAGGCCAGGACGGTCCGACTTGCCGACCGGTACGCGGTGCCGTTCACCGTGCTCTCACTGGCGATAGCCGGCATTGCCTGGGCGATCAGCGGGCAGGCCGTGCGGTTTGCCGAGGTCCTGGTGGTGGCAACGCCGTGCCCGCTGCTGATCGCCGCGCCGGTGGCGTTTCTCGGCGGCATGAGCCGGGCGGCGAAGACCGGGTTGATCGTCAAGGGCGGCAGTGTGCTGGAGCAACTGGCCCGGGTGCGGTCCGTCGCGTTCGACAAGACCGGAACGCTCACCACCGGCCGACCGGAGCCCCGGCGGATCATGCCGGCGCCCGGTTTCACCGACGACGAGGTGTTGGCGCTGGCAGCCTCGGCCGAGGTCTATTCGTCGCACGTGCTGGCCGGCGCCGTGGTCGCCACCGCCAAGCAGCGCGGCCTGCAACTGCTGGCCGTCTCGTCGGCGCAGGAACAGGCCACCGACGGAGTTGCCGCGCAGACCGCCAACGGGACGGTCCGGGTGGGCAAGCCGGCCTGGCTGGCCCGGACCGCCACCGACTTCATCGCGGCGCAGCTGGAGCCCGGTGAACTCGCCATCTACGTTGCGCTGGACGAAACGTTCGCCGGCGCGATCATCATGCGGGACCGGTTGCGGCCCGATGCCGTGGATACCGTGGCAACACTGCGTCGCCTCGGAGTCGAGCGAATGGCTGTGGTCACAGGGGACGTCGCGGCCACCGCCGAACCGATTGCCGCACAGACCGGGATTACCGAGGTGCACGCCGAATGCCACCCGGCGGACAAGGTGCGGATCGTCAGCGGTATTCAGCCTCGGCCGTTGCTCATGGTCGGCGACGGGCTGAACGACGCGCCGGTGCTGGCAGCGGCGGACGTCGGATTCGCGATGGGCGCCAAGGGCGCGACAGCGGCCAGCGAATCGGCCGACGTGGTGAACCGGTTCGACCACCTCGCGGCCGTCGCCGACGCGGTGCGGGTCGGTCGGGACACGGTACGGATCGCGTTGCAGAGCATCTGGATCGGGATCCTGATCAGCGTCGCCCTGATGGTTGTCGCCGCCTTCGGCCTGCTGCCGGCGTTGCTCGGCGCCTGGCTGCAGGAGGCGGTCGACCTGGTGGCGATCCTCTGGGCGCTGCGCGCCCTCCGACCGTCATGATCCGTTGAAGGCGGCGGGAAGCCGTCGGGACGCTCGCCCGGGTCACGGCTCGCGGGTTCGCTGCCCTACCCAAGAAACGGCTGAAGGACCCGACGAAAATCGTGTCGGATCCTTCAGCCGTTTGTGGAGGTGGCGGGAATCGAACCCGCGTCCAACGGTGTGTTGTGAGTCCTTCTCCGGGCGCAGTCCGCTACGTCTCTACTCGACCCCATCGGTCATGCGAACAAGCCGATGTGACGGGCCCAGCCACTGTGGGTTGTCCCGTTCGGGTCCGTGGCCGGCCCGAACGGTGATCCTCCTTGTCGGCGCCAGGGTCCGGGACGGAGGAACTCCCGGTCTGACGGAGTCGCTACTCGCTCAGGCGGCGAGGGCGAACTCGCGCTGACTGTTGTCGGCGCTTGATTTTATTTGCAACGGATGGTTAACGAGATCATCGTTGCCTTCCTCGGCCCGCTTCTCCTCACTCGACAGCCGCTGTCGAGACCAATCACCCCCGAGTGGGTGTCACCAGTCGTCCAGCAGTTGTTCGTCCTACATGAACTGACAACATCGTCAGCCTACCCGGGATTCCCGGATGTCCCCAGCGGATTGGCCGTCAGCGGCAGTCCTGCCCGGGCGCGGCGGCCACCAGGGCGAAATACCGCTCGGACCCGTTCACGGTGAAGGCGCCCCAAAAGCTGTTCAACCGACGCTCCGGGTAGCCGTTCGCTGCGCTCGATCGCTCTGCGTTGGCCACCGCATCAGCCGCCGCCGTGCCGGTGAGCAGTTGGCAGCCCACCTTGCCGTAGTCCGGTGGCTGTGGGTCCGGCGCCTCCCCCGTCCACGGCACCGGCCGACCGGGTTCGTTGGAGATCATCGGGATGGAGTCCCGGGTTTCGTACAACAAGATGCGCTCCAGCGGAATCGGTCCGGTGAGGTGAAGTGCGCCCTTCACCGCGGTGAGCCACGCGGACAATCCCCTCCGCGCCTTCTCCTGATCCTCCGTCAGATCCGAATTGTCGTCGTCCCCCATCCCGAGGGCGTACACCGAGATCGACACTGCCGGCCGGCCGTCGTGAGCGGCGACCGACAGCACCAGCGTTCCGGCGTCCATCACGTTGGTCAGCCGGCCCAGGTCGGCCCTGCCGAATTCGACCGCCCGATCGAGCAGGTCCGCAAGCTCGCACTCGTCGACCCAGCCGCCCTGCGGGGCGGGGATCGCGGCGCCGACGACGTCAGCCGTCGTCGTCCCGGCTGGTGTGGTCGCCGTCGTCACCTTGGTTGATGGGGTTCCCGACACTGACGATGTCGGAGTCGCTGCGGTGGGTGCCGCCGGTCCGGGTGCCCGAACGTCGCCCGGCCGATCGTGGGGCGGGCCGATCGCTGTGCCGTCGGTGTACACGATCACCGACTCGCTCTGGGTCCAGGATGGCGTCCATGGCGAGAGCCAGCCGATCCTGATCAACGGCGTGGCATCGGCGCCGGGGGTCGTCGCAGCTGGTTCACCGGATGCGCACTGATCTGGCCGGCCCGTCGCTGTTGGATCGATGGGATGACCGGCAACGACACTGGCGCAACCGCCCGCCAGGGCCAGGACCGTCGCCACGGCGCAGGTACGCACCACGATCGCGAAGACGGGCCGGCGTCGTTGGCTCGAGATGGTCGCTCTCATGGCATTGGGACGTCCGACCGACCAAGATCGGTTGCGTGGTTTCCGCACCGGAGGGCGCCGAGACGTCGCAAAGGCCGCAGGAATGACGGGATTCGGCGCCCAAACAGCACCGAGACGTCGCCAACGGTCAACGGGCGACGGCGGCGGTCGACGGTCGACGGCCGCGCCACAGCCGAACGCTCAGCGCACCATGCCCTTGGCCTTGCGGCCGGCGTAACGGGCGAGCTCGCGGTCGGCGTCCCGCGCGGCCAGAGTCTGCCGCTTGTCGTAGGACTTCTTGCCGCGGCCCAACGCCAGCTCGACCTTGACCTTGCCGTCGAGGAAATACATCGACAACGGGATCAACGCCAACCCGCCGCTGGCCTCGCGCATCTTCTGTGCCAGCTTGTCGATCTCGGCCCGGTGCATCAGCAGCTTGCGGGTGCGACGCGGCGCATGGTTGGTCCAGGTGCCCTCGGCGTACTCGGCGACGTGCACGCCGCGCAGCCAGATCTCGTCGTCCGAGATGGTGGCGTAGCCGTCGATCAGCGAAGCCCGGCCGGCCCGCATCGACTTGACCTCGGTGCCGGTCAGTGAGATCCCGGCCTCGTAGGTGTCCAGGATCTCGTAGTCGTGCCGGGCCTTCTTGTTGGAGGCGATCAGCTGACGGCCGCCATTCTTGGCGGCGGTGGCTTTGGCGGCGGGCTTCTTCGTCATAACCGATTCAGGTTACCGGTGACGACAAGCGCGAAGTGGAGGTTGGAAGGAGCGCAGCGAGTTCCGGCCGCAACGGAGTGCGAGGAGTCGCCGTATCGGACACCGGTGACGACAAGCCAGAACCCGCCGACTCGGAGCGTTGCTCCCCGCTCGGACACCGCAACTGCGACCCAGCCCACCGACTCGGAGAGTTGATCCCCGCGGAGCTACGTCCGAACGTAGGCCCGCAGCGTCAGGTACGCAGAGACCGCGGCCAGCACGATGCCGGAGCCGATCAGGATCGGTGCCACGATCAGCATGTCGTTGGCGGTGATCGGCGGCAGCACGCCGGTGGCCATCACCGAGCTCAGCGACTTGTCGACGAACCAGACCTTGGCGGCGATCAGGCCACCGACGGCCAGCACCGCGCCGATCACCCCGGCCACCACCGCTTCGATGACGAACGGCAGCTGGGTGCGCCATCGACTGGCGCCCACCAGCCTCATGATCGACGTCTCGGTGCGTCTGGTGAAGGCGGCGATCTGCACCATGTTGGAGATCAACAGCAACGCGGCGATGGCCTGCACCAGGGCGATGGCCAGGGTGGCGTTGCGCACCCCGTTGAGCACCGAGAACACCCGGTTGAGCAGTTCCCGCTGGTCGCTGACCGACCGGACACCGGGTTTGCCGGAGTACTGCTCGGAGATGATCGAGATCTTCGCCGGATCCTTCAGCCGCACCCGGAGGAACGCCGACAGCGCCTCCTTACGGACGATGTCCAGCATCTCCTTCTGGCCGGCGAACCGCTCCTTGTACTCGTTGTAGGCATCTTCCTGGCTGTGGTACTCCACCGAGGCGATGTCCGGATTGTTCTGCATGCTGTCCTTGAGGGTCAGGCAGACGTCCCGGCAGTCCGGGTCGTTCGCCGACACCTCGGGTGTCAGGTAGACGTCGACCTGCACCTTGTCGCCGTACAGCTGTTGAGCATGCGAGGTCATCCTCGCCACCAGGATGCCGCCGCCCAGCAACCCGAGGGAGATCGCGGTGGTCAGGATCATCGCGATCGTCATGGTGATGTTCCGCCGCAGGCCGGTGAGAACCTCGCTGAACACGTATCCGCCTCGCATGTGTTCCTCTCGTGCTGTCTGCCGGGCACTCTCAGTGTCATGCCTGGTGCTCGGTTCGCCGGTGAGGCGTCAGGTGTGTCGGTCAGTTCGGCCCGCGAGCGGGCCGATGGTGCGGCCTGGAAGGCGGTTCGTTGCTCAGCGGCCGACGCCGTAGACGCCGCGGTCCTCGTCCCGGACCAATTTGCCCAGTTGCAGCTCGATGACCCGCCGGCGCATCGAGTCGACGATGGCGTTGTCGTGAGTGGCCATCAGCACGGTGGTGCCGGTCCGGTTGATCCGTTCCAGCAGCAGCATGATGTCGGCACTGGTGTCCGGGTCGAGGTTGCCGGTGGGCTCGTCGGCCAGCAGCAGTAGCGGTCGGTTGACGAACGCCCTGGCGATCGCCACTCGCTGCTGCTCGCCGCCGGACAGCTCGTGCGGCAACCGGTTGGACTTGCCCTCGAGGCCGACCAGCTCGAGCACCTCCGGCACCACCCGCTTGATCACCGCGCGCGGCCGGCCGAGTACTTCGAGGGCGAACCCGACGTTCTGCGAGACGGTCTTGTTCGTCAGCAGCCGGAAGTCCTGGAAGACGCAGCCCAGCCGCCGCCGGTGCCCTGGCACCTTTGACCGCCGGATCTTGGTGAGGTCGCTGCCGGCCACCGAGATCTCCCCCTTCTCGGGGGCATCCTCACGCAGCAGCAAGCGCAGGAACGTCGACTTCCCGGACCCGGAGGGACCGATCAGGAAAGCGAACTCTCCCTTGTCGACCTCGACGGAGACGTCGTCCAGGGCGGGCCTGGTTGACGTCTTGTAGCTCTTGGACACGTGGGACAGATGGATCACGAGCGCTCACTCTACCGGGGGCTGCCGTTATCTCCGCGTTACCTCACGCCGGAATCGTGTTGAGCGTCTCGATCACGGCCGGGTGCAGCGGGCCGTTACTCACCGCAAGGCTGGTGCTCGCGGCGGTCAACGGCTCTCCGCTGACGTCGGTCGCCTGTCCGCCCGCTTCGGTGACGATCGGCACCAGCGCGGCCAGGTCCCACAGGCTCAGTTCCGGCTCGGCGGCGACATCGACGGCACCCTCGGCGACCAGCACGTAGGAGTAGAAGTCGCCGTAGGCCCTGGTCCGCCAACAGTGGTCCAGCAGCGTCCGAAAGCCTCGCGCCTGCTCGGGGGCTACCGCCCATTCGGCGTAATCGGAGTACGACAGCGACGCGTCCGACAGGTTCGTCACTCCGGAGACCCGGATCGGTCGGGCCGGGGCACCGTTGAACGACGAGAAGGCTCCACCGCCGGATCGGGCCCACCAGCGCCGGGCCAGCGCCGGGGCGCTGACCACCCCGACCACCAGGTCGGGCCCGTCCATCAGGGCGATCAGGGTCGCCCAGACCGGCACCCCGCGGACGAAGTTCTTGGTGCCGTCGATCGGGTCGATCACCCAGCGGCGCTCGGCGCCCGGCAGCGAGTCGCCGAACTCCTCGCCGAGCACGCTGTCGGCCGGCCGCTGCTCGGCCAGCAACTCGCGGATCGCCCGCTCGACGGCCAGGTCGGCATCGGACACCGGGGTCAGGTCAGGCTTGCTGTCCACCCGCAGGTCGGTCGCGCCGAACCTCGGCAGGCTGATCGCGTCGGCGGTGTCGGCCAGTCGCAGTGCCAACGCCAGGTCGTCGGCGTCGGTTGTCATCGTGATTCCTTCCCGGCCGTCGGCGCCGGGCCGGCCGGGACTCGGGCGATATGGTTGAACTCGTTGTACACGAACACTTTTCCGGCCCACCGCGGGAACGGGAACGAGTACCTGCGCAGTGGAGTCAGCCCGAGATCGCGATCGAGTTCGGTCAACGCCTGCTGATCGGTGAAGGCGACATGGGTCGGGTCGGAGGCGTACCCGCGTTCCTGCGGAGTGATGAACACGGCGCGCCCGTTCGGCCGGACCATCGGCAGGTAGCTGCGGATCACCGTCCGCGCCTCCTGCGGTGTCAGGTGCTCGATCAGGTGCGCGGCCAGCAGCGCATCGAAGGACCCGGCGGCCGACAACTCGGGATCGGCGAAGAATTCTTCGGTGGTGTAGGCGATGCAGCCGTTGGCCCGGGCCGCGGCCACCAGGTGCGGGTTGTGGTCCACCCCCACCGATCCGGCCGGCAGGTAGCTCAGGTTCCGGCCGTTGCCACAGCCGACGTCCAGGGTGCGTCCGAGGTTCATCCGGCGAAGATTGGCCTTGTAGGGAGCCTGGACGTTGAGGATCTTCTTCCAGCGCTTGTTCTGCAGGCGGTTGAGCCGCTCGGCGTAGTCGACGTCAGCAGTCGCGGCGCCGGGGGCCGGGTGCTGGTCCGGATGTTCTGCCATGGGGTGGATCCTCTCAGGGTGCGCCGGGACCGGTGCATCGTCATCCGGTGGTGGTGGTCGCGCCGTTCGTCAGCCGCGCCGCCTCGGCGGCACGTTGGGCCGGGGTCATGGTCAGCCGGACCTGTTGGTCCGCCCGCTTCAGTGAGAAGTACGCGAACCGGCCGTTCGGGCTGACGGAGACCACCGGGCCGGTGACGGCCGTCAGCTCGGTCGTCCACGCCGTGCCGCCGTCCGGGGTGGCGGCCCGGTCGAGCAGGATGCCGCTGAATCCGATCACCGCCAGGTCGTTGACCATGTCGCTGGCCGGTTGCCCGCTCACCGTCGCCGGCCAGTCGGTCTGTGGTCTGCCCTTGATACCGCCGGCCGACCACCGCAGCGTGGTGGTGTTCAGGAACGGGCGCAGCTGGTCACTCTCGCTGGTGCCGTTGATGATCGCCGACTCCGGGTAGGGGCGGTAAGGCAGCTGGAACACCGCGGCCCCGGCCGGTAGCGACTGCTCGAGCCCCGCGAAGAACGTCTGGTCGGAGTGGAAGTCCTTGGCCGTACCGGGATCCGGGATCGCGTTGGTCAGCGACTGGTCGGCCACCCCGAGGACCAGCACGGCCGCGGCCGCGACCGCCGGTAGGGCGCGCCGCAGTCGTTCCCGCCCCGCGGATGACGGCTGCCGCGGCACCTCGTCAGCGCCGTCACTCCCGGCCGCGCGCCGGCTCCGCAGCCGGTCGAGCACGGCCTCGACGGCCAGCCCGAACCCGGCCAGCGCCATCAGCGCGATGACGATGGACATCCGGTTCCAGCCCCGGATCGCGATGATCCTCATCGACAGGAACAACCCGGCGCCGGCGACGGTGGCCAACAGGAACGCGACCCAGGTGAGTGCCGACAGCTGGGCGATCGTGTCGCCGCGGCTGCCGGGCGCCGGCGCCCGGCGCCGGCGGCGCGAATTAGCGATCGACACCACCCCGAAACCGAGCAGCAGCAGGAATCCGATGGTGCCGATCAGGCCCAGCGCCGGGTGCTCGGCGGCCGGCGGGAACTCGTTGTCGAACCACTCGCGCAGCTGGGCGAACGGCGGGAACGGATGGTTGGGCGGCGGCAGCACCAGCTGACTGAACCGCAGGCTGTACATCTGGGCCTCGTTCGGGATCCGGATGAACGCACCCGCATTCGACCCGTGGACCCGGGCATAGAGCAGATCGGGCAGCAGCGCGACCACATACCAGAGGCCGAGCACCACTCCCCCGACCACGGCTCCGCCGAACCGCCGCCAGTCGCCGCTGCGGATCAGCGCCAGCACGGCAGCGGCCGCCAGCAGCAGTCCGCAGAAGATCGCGTAGTACACCCCGTCCCAGACCAGCAGCGCGAGGATCAGCACCGTGGCGGCGCCGCGTCCGGTGAGGACGCCGAGGATCCGCCCGGGAAAGCCCCGACCGACCCGCCGCCGCCCCCACAGCGACTCGCCCCTGGCCACCCGCAGCACCAGCACCATGGCCGGCGGGATCAGGTAGTACCCGGACAGGAACAAGTGCATCTCGTTGCGGATGAAGTGATACGGGGCCACCGCGAACAACACCGCGAGCACCACCGTCATCAGCGCGGACAGCCCGCAGACCCGGAAGAACCAGACCGCGGTAGCCGCACACAACAAAAACGTCAGCAGGTAGTAGCCGTTGAACGCCGTCACCCAGTTGTCGGTGAAGAGACCCAGCAGCTTCGCCATCGCCGGATGCAGGTCGTCGGAGAAGGGATAGTCGTGGTAGTGCTGGCCGTACGGGAAACCCAGCCGGGGTTGGCTCTCGTACCACCCCGTGGCCAGCACGGTCTTGAAGTGCGCGGCCGAACCGATCGAATCGGTCGTGTAGTAGAACGGCGCCGACCAGTCGACCCGCCACAACCGCATCATCACGGTGACGGCGGCGGCGGTGGTCAGCACCGCGGCCAGATAGATCCGCAGGTCGCTGCCCGACCACCAGCGCGCGAACCAGCCCGGATCGGCAGCTACTGCCTGGGTCGCACCGGTAACGGGAGTGGGATCAGCCGGCAACGCGGACCGATCGGAAAAGGTCCTCGGCGGTGGCCGCCAGGCCGGATGGCAGCGAGGTCAACGCACGGTGGTCGAGTTCGGGCCAGACCGTCGAGCGCACCCGCAGGTCGCCGGCCTGGAACTTGGCCGTGGCCGAGGTGCCGAGCACCACCAGCGGCGCCCGTTTGAAGACTCGCCGGAACTCGCCGAGCAGCGCCCCGATGGTGACCCCCTGGTGGGCGCCGAAGATCTTGACCACGCAACGGGAACCGTCCGTGGTGACGTCAACGACCCCGGCCAGCGCGAGTCGGACCATGTCGGCGCAGTCGTCCACGTACAGGTAGTCGCGGATGGTGTCCAGCGAGACGTAGATCGAGATGGACGTGCGGGCCAGCTGCGTGCGGCACAGGTGCGAGATCAGCCCCTGCGGCTTGGCCAGGTTCTGCCCCGGCCCGTAAAGGTTGGTGATCCGCCCGATCACGGTCGGTACCCCGGTGCCGGCCGCGAACGCCTGCGCCAGCTGCTCGCCGGCCAGCTTCGCCCGGCCGTACCCGGAGGTCGGGCGGGCCTCGTGCTGCTCGGTGAACGGCGGCCCGGCCGAACCGGCGTACACGCCGCCGGCCGACGACGCGACGAACACCGAACCCGCCAGCGGATCGACGGCACCGCCGGCGATCTGTTCGGCAACTGTGTCAAGCACCGTCCGGAGCGCGCCGATCTCGTCGGCCAGCTCGGCGTCGGTGGTTCCGGTGACGCCGGCACCCGCGCACCAGGCGATTCGCCAGCGGTCACCGCTGCGGCCGCTCGCGGCGAGCAGGCGGCGGGTGGTGGCGGCCAGCTGCGCCCTGGCCTGGACCGGCCGGTTCCAGGGGATCGATCCGGCATCGATCACGGTGTCGCCGCCGGCGGTCAGACTGCGCTGCAGCGCACTGCCGAGCAGCCCGCCGGAGCCGATCACCCAGCTTCGGACCGCGGGGGTGGGCGTCATCGGACCACCCGTTCCGGGTGTGGTTGCGGCTCGGTGGCCGGTGCGCCGGGCGCCGGCGCACGCACCGGGCCGGCGGCGTCCCTGGCCGTCGCAGGCTCGGCCGGCACCCGGCGGGCCGCCGAATCGGTCGGAGCGGGAGTCTCGGCGGCGGCCCTGCCCAGCGGCCCGGATGCCGGGTCGCTGACGATCAGGTACAACGGCCGGCCCATCGCCATGTTCACGTTGACCCCGATGTATTCGGCGATCACCCCGAGCGAGAACAGGATCGCCCCGCAACAGACCAACAGCACGACCATTAACGACGGCCAGCCGGCCGGGGTGTCGACGTCGAAGAACAGCCGGACGACCAGCAGATAGATGGCCAGCCCGAAGCCGCCGACGGCGAACAGCGCCCCCAGCATGCTGACGATGCGCAGCCCGCGGGTGCCGCTGGAGATCACCATCCGCCAGAAGTGCGAACTCAACGATCGGTAGGAGTAACCGGACGGGCGGCCGCCCTCCTCGCGCAGGATCACCGGGCAGGTCACGATCCGTCGGGCCACCCAACTCATCGCCACGTCCAGGTAGGCGCCGGCGCCGGCGTAGGCGGCGACGCTGCGGCCGACCTCGCCCAGCACCAGCCGGTAACTGTGGAAGTCCCGCGCGGCCCTGCTACCGGCGGAGGCGACGATGACCCGCTTGGCCAGCACTGAGGCCAGGTTCCGAACGGCGCCGTGCGGCGGGCGGTTCGTCGGATGCGCGTAGACCAGATCGGCCTGTTGGGCCATCGCGACGTCCAGCATCGCGGCGATGGCAGCCGGATCGTGCTGTCCGTCCTCGTCCATGGTGACGATCCAGTCGCCGCCGCTTGAGGCCATGCCGGCCAGCGTCGCCGGGTGCTGACCGAAGTTCCGGCTGAGCCAGACCGCTCTGACGAACGGGTACCGAGCGGCCAGCTCCCGGATCACCGTCGCCGAGGAGTCCGGGCCGTTGTCGTCCACCAGGAGGATCTCGACGACCTTGGCGCGATGCCCCTGCGGGGTACCGAATTCCTCGGCCAGCGGGACGAGCTCCGCCAACAGGCCGGGTAACGTTCGCGCCCCCTGGTAGACCGGGACTACGACGGAGATGGCATGTGGCGGCACCGTCGTCGGTTCCGTCATTCCACGAGCCTATCGAAGGCGGGCCGGTCGTCGGCGGCTTTCGCCCCGGCTGCGATGGTGTCGGCAGGCGCGGCCGGTCCGGCGTCCTTGCGACGCCAGCGCAGCCACAGGTACACCCCACGGCGGCCGAGGGCCATCGCCGTCGCCCTGATGTCACCGAGCGGCCGGTCCCAGCGGTGCAGCAGGCCCGGGTGGTCGCGCTGCACCGATGCGTGGAACTCGCGGGCGTGTCGGCCCTGCTGGCGAACGAGGTCGACGCTCCACTGCTCGGCGCTGATCCGGAACGCGGCCAGGCAGCGGCGGACCGCCACCATCGGGCCGCGGCGCAGTACCCGGACGAAGGTCGCCTGGTCCAGCAGGTACGGAACGCGGTCGTCCCAGCCGCCGGTGGCCAGCAGCACCTCGCGGCGCACCAGGATGCACATCGGCTCGCCGAAGACGTTGGTTCCGGCGCTCACCGTGCGCCGGATCGCCTGGTCGCCGGGCACAACGCCGGACAGTCCCTGCAGTCCGCGACTGCGCACCACCGGGGCGCCGTCGGCATCGATCACGTCCCGTTGACAGGCCACCAGCACCGCCTCGGGATGGGCGTCGAACGCGGCGACCTGTTCGGCCAACGCGGTCGGATAGAGCAGATCGTCGCCGCAGACGAGTTTGACGAACTCGCCGCCGGCGCGTTCGGTGACGGCGGTCCAGTTCGCCGGTGCCCCGCCGCCCGGCGCCACGGTGCCCAGCCGCACCCGCGGGTCGGCGGCGAAGCGCTGCAGCAGTTCCCAGGTCCGGTCGGTCGAGGAATGGTCGGAGACGATCAGTTCGAAGTCGCGGAAGGTCTGGCGCAGCACCGATTCGACGGCTGCCTCGATGAACTGCTCGTTGTTGTACGACGGGATCACCACCGACACCCTCGGGTGTGGTGCGTTTTCGAGCTCGCTCACGCCGCCGCCCCCGGGGTCCGGCGGAACGAGAAGTCCCGATGTCCGAAGAAACTCAACAACACGGTGCCGCAAGCAATGATCAGCTGCGAGGCGAGTACCGGCAGGTGGGCGACCTCGACCAGCAACGGCAGGCAGACCGCATTCACGGCCAATGCCCCGAGATTGATCACCTCGAAACGGCCGAGGTCACGCAGCACGTGTCCGCGGACCCGGAAGACGAACTTCCGGTACAGCACGAACGCGCACAACACGGACGCGACGTGCGCGCAGGCCAGCACCGCCATGTAGCCGAATCGGTCCTGGATCAGTGCCTGGAACACGATGAACCAGACGGCGCCGACGGCCGTGTTCGTTGCACCGACCAGCAGGAACGCGACTCTTTGGTCGCGGACCAGGCGGAACAGCGGCCCCAGGGTGCCGCGCATACCGGCCGGCGGAACGGGTCCCGCCAGCCGCATGTCATCGGCCGTCATCGCACATCCTCACCGCATCGACGTTCCCGGCAGCCCCGACGTTCGCAGCCGCACCCTCGACTGTCTCACGACAAGGACCGCCCTGTGGACAATGCGGAAGCGGCGGCCGACACAGGCTACGGTTTTCGCACGGACCGATGCCGCGATACCGGCCGGACGGGAGGGGCTACCGATGACGACAACGACGGCCACCGAGCACATCCACGACGAGGTGCGGGAGCTGATCCGGCGGCGCGGGCTGGATCCGGTCGCCGACCGCAGGGCGGCGAAGTCGCTGATCGACGAGGTGGTGGCGCACTACGAGGAACGGGTGCCGAACAGTTCGCTGCCGCCGCTGCTCGACCCGGACGCGACCACTCGGTTCGTCTTCGACGCGCTGGCCGGCTTCGGCCCGTTGCAGCGGTTCCTGGACGACCCCGAGGTCGAGGAGATCTGGGTGAACGAGCCCGGCCGGGTTTTCGTCGCCCGGCACGGCCGTTCGGAGCTGACGACCACCATGCTCGCCCCCGGCGAGATCCGCGACCTGGTGGAGCGGATGCTCAAGCCGTCGGGCCGGCGGCTGGATCTGTCCAGCCCGTTCGTCGACGCGCTGCTGCCGGACGGCAGCCGGCTGCACGCGGTGATCCCGGACATCACCCGCGAGCACCTGTCGCTGAACATCCGCAAGTTCGTGGTGGCGGCCAACGGGTTGGAAGATCTGGTTGCCCGCGGAACGTTGACCGCACATGCCGCCCGTTTCCTGGAGGCGGCCGTGGTGGCCGGCTTGAACGTCATCGTCTCCGGCGGCACCCAGGCCGGCAAGACGACGCTGCTCAACACCCTGATCAATTCGATCCCGCCGCGCGAACGGGTGGTCAGCTGCGAGGAAGTTTTCGAGCTGCGCCCCAACCTGCCGGATGTGGTGGCCATGCAGACCCGGCAGCCGAACCTGGAGGGGCACGGCGAGATCCGACTGCGCCGGCTGGTCAAGGAGGCGCTGCGGATGCGGCCGAGCCGGATCATCGTCGGCGAGGTCCGGCAGGAGGAATCGCTGGATCTGCTGATCGCGTTGAACTCTGGCCTGCCCGGAATGTGTTCTGTACACGCCAATTCCGCCCGGGAGGCGGTGGTGAAGCTCTGCACACTGCCGCTGCTGGCCGGCGAAAACGTCACCGACGCATTCGTGGTGCCGACGGTCGCCGCCTCGGTGGACCTGGTGGTACAGCTGGGGATCGAACCGGACGGCTCCCGACGGATCCGGGAGATCGTCGCGCTACCCGGACGGGTCGAGGCCGGGGTGATCGAGACCGCCGACATCTTCACCACCGAGGACGGCACACTCGTTCGGGCCCAGGGCTTTCCGCCGCACCAGGACCGGTTCGTCCGGTACGGCATCGATCTGCCCGCCCTGCTGGCTGGTCCCGAGGACCTCGGCGGCGGCCGCCACCACACGTGATCCGCAGTTCCTCGATTCGGTCGTCTCGCAGGACGAAGGCCCGCGGGCTGGTGACGTTGAACCTTTGCCGGGTAATCGTCACAACCGCTCAGGACGACACATCGCTGCGTAGTCGCGCTATGTTCTGACCGTGCGCATGCGTATCCGTGACCTCGGCCCGATCACGGTGGAGGTGGACGGTGAAACCACGCTGCTTGGTCGCCGGCCGGAGGCTGCGCTGGCCGCGCTGTTGGTGAACACGAACCAGCGAGTAGCCGTAGACACGCTGCTGGACGCTGTGTGGGGCGATTCCGGGCGCGCCGGTTCGCAGTCGACGTTGGAGAGTCACATCTGGCGGATCCGGCAGGTGCTGGAGCCGGACCGGCCACGCGGCGCCCCGTCGACGGTATTGGTCAACGACGCCAACGGCTATCGCCTCGTGCTGGCATCCGACGAGGCGGAGTCGGCGTCGTTCGTGCACCTCGCGGATCAGGCACGGATGCTGCTGGACACTGATCCGCAGCGGGCGGTCCGGCGGTGCGACGAAGCGTTGGCACTGTGGCGGGGTCCCCCTTACGGCGCCTCCGCCGACGCCTCGTGGGCCGCAGCGGCGGTGGCCCGATTGGTCGAGACCCGCAACCAGCTGCGGATCCGGCGGGTCGACGGTCTGCTCGCCGGCGGCGACCTCAACCTGGCGGTGATCGACTCTGGCGTGCTCGTCCGGGAACTCCCACTGCGCGAGGAGGTGTGGGCGCAGCGGATGCTGGCGCTGTACCGATCGGGCCGACCGGACGAGGCGCTGCGGGCCTTCCGCGACGCCCGGGAACTGCTGCTCGACGAACTCGGCCTCGAGCCCGGAACGGAGCTGCAACAGCTGCAGCAGCGGATGCTCAGCCGGGACGCGGCGCTGGACCGTCCACCGGCCACGGTGGCGCCGGCGACTCAGGCCGTGGCGAACCTCCCCCGGCGATTGTCCGCGCTGATCGGACGGTCGACTGAACTGGCGTCGCTGGTCAAGCTGGTCGAGCGGCATCCGCTGATCACCGTCGTGGGCGCCGCCGGATGCGGCAAGACCCGGCTGGCGATCGAGGTCGCCCGGGACACGGCCGAGCAGTTCCCGGACGGCGTTTGGCTGGTCGACCTGACGGCCATCGAGCAGCCCGACATCGTGGTCGACCTGGTCGCCTCCACCATCGGGCTGTCCCCGGCGGCCACCGGACCGGTGGCCTCGCAACTGCGGGAGTACACCCGGGACCGGCGGATGCTGCTGGTGTTCGACAACTGCGAACACGTCGCTCCCATCATCTACGACCTGCTGGGTGATCTGCTCGGTGACGACTCCGCCGTCCACGTGCTGGCCACCAGCCGCGAGCCGATCTCGGTGCCGGGCGAGATCACCTGGCCGCTACAGCCCTTGACGGTGCCGGCCGAGTCCGAACCGGGTTCCTCGTCAGCCCTGGAGCTGTTTCTCACCCGCGTGCACGAGGCCGACCCGACCGCCGAACTCGACGAGGCGCAGCTACAGCTGGCCGCCGATGTCTGTGACGCTGTCGACGGTCTGCCGTTGGCACTGGAGCTGGCCGCGGCCCGGGTGCGAACTGCTTCGTTGATCGAAATCGCCGGGCAGGTTCGCGCCGATCCCGGCGGGCTGGCCAGGGTCGGCGGTCGCGGTGGCCGCGCCGATCACCGCCGCACCATCCGCGACGTCATCGACGGGAGCCACCGGCTGCTGGGCTCCGAAGAGCAGATCCTGCACCGCCGCCTGTCGGTGCTGCGTGGGCCGTTCACCCGGGGCTGCGCAGCCGCGGTCGCCGGCTTCGCCCCGTTGAGTCCGGCCGACATCCCCACGCTCTTGGATTCGCTGGCGCACAAGTCGTTGGTCAGCGCAACCCGGGCCACCGACCCGGACGAGGAGTCGACCTTCCGTCAGCTCGCCACTGTCCGAAGCCACGCCGAGACGGAACTCCTTGCTGCGGGCGAAGTATCGGACGCGGTCGCAAGTCGCCACCGCTGGCTGCGGGCGATGCTGGATCGTCGTCCTCAGGTGGGCCGCGCCGACGACCACGGCTGGTACCGGTCGCTGGATCACGACTTCGGCACCGTTCGGGCCAGCCTGCAGTCCGTGCTGGTCGACCGACCCGACCCGTCCGCCGGCTTCACCCTCTCCCGGATCTCCAACTTCTGGTACTACCGCGGACGGATGGTCGAGGCGCTGCATTGGCTGGAACTGGCCGTCCCGCCGCCGCCCGACACCGACCCGCTGGATGCCGCGATGACCGAGCTGAGCCTGGCCGGCCTGCACGGCATGCGTGGCCGGTTCGATCTGGCCCGGCCGCTGTTCGACCATGCCCTGGCGGAACTTGGCACGATCCCCACGGCGCGACGGGCTGACGTCATCGAGCACCTGGCCTCGTTGGCCCTGGTCGGTGCACTGCACCAGGACTTCGGTTTGGTGGCCGTGCTCGGCGAACGCATCAAGGCCATCGCCGCCGGCGGCAGCACCGACTTCGAGCTGATGGCGGAAGCTGTTGCCTGCTTTGCCACCATCGCCACCACCCCACCAGAACGCAGCGCCGAACGGGCCGGGGACATCTACCAGCGGGCGCTTGCCGGTGGTGTGCTGCTCGCCGGCTGGATCTGTTGCATCGTGCGGACCTCGCTCGCGGTGCCGCTCCGCGACCCGGCCGACGGGCTGGTCTGGACCGACCGGATGACCGACGTGCAGGTCCGGCTCGGTGCGCGACTGGAGGCGATGCCGATCGAAGGGCGCGCGGCACTGATGGTGGCCAGCGGAGACCACCGGGAGGGCGTCGCCCTGTTCGCCGCGTCGCAGGCACAGAGCCGCCGGGCGGGCATCGGCTGGCCGACCCGGCCCACCACCGAGGACCAGCTCGACAGTGCGCGGCAGCTGCTCGGACCCACCGACTATGAACTCGCCTGGCGCGAAGGACTGACGATGACGCCGACCCACGCCCTCGGACAGACCCGAACCCGCTGACGATCAACGGCTTCCACCCGCCGCAGCAGGGCGGGCTCGTCCCGTTGGAAGCGCTCCAAGATCGATTGGAGCGGTTTTGGAACCGGTCCGGGCAGCATCTGATCTGCCGCCGCAAGTCGCGGCCGTCGACCGCCAAAGCAGATCGGAAAGCTCATGTCCCCGTACGAACTCCTAGCCATCCTGGCCCTCACCGGATACGCCGTCTATCAGCAGACCCGCCGGCACCAGATCGTCGCCTCCACCCGCTTCAAGCTGGCGGTGATCTACGGGGTTGTCGGGTTGGTCATCGGCGGGATCGAGCTGCCTCGCACCCGATTGGCCATCGCCTTCCTGGCGATCAGCATCGTGCTGAGTGTGGTCGTCGGGCAGGTCCGCGGTCGGCTGACCCGGATCTGGGCCGAAGGCGGCCGGATCTACAGCCAGGGCACCGCCGTGACGGTCTCGCTGTTCCTGGCGCTGATCGCCTCGAAATTCGTGCTGGGCACCATCGCCTACTTCGCCCATGCCAGTGATACCGGCGGATTCGGCGAAATCCTCATCATGCTGGCGCTGATGATGGCAATCCAGGCCGAGCTGATCCACCGCCGCGCCCAACGTCTGGTGGCGCAACTGCCGGCCGATTCCACCCCGAGCCTCGTGCCGTGACCGTGGCCACCATGCCCTCGCACGAGGGGGCGCGATGACCACCCTCACCGTCTGGCGATTCGCCGACGTCGACGGCGCCCTCCGGGCCGAGCGAGAGGTGGCGATGCTCTCCGCGCTCGATCGGCTGCCGATCAATGACGCCTGGCTGATCCTCTGGCCGAAAACAGCGCCGTCGCCGCACACCCGCGGCGCTGGCAACATCGCCCAACTCGCGCCGCTCGACCAGTCGTTCTGGGGTCTGCTCCACGGCCATGTCTTCGCTGCGCCTTTACTGGCCGGCGACGGTCCCGAGTCGCATTACCTTCAGGAGGTCGGCGTCGATGCGCAGCTCATCCACCTGTTGCGCGCCGGTCTGCGGCAGGGCAGTTCGGCGTTGCTCACCATCACCGACCAGGACGTCCCGACAGAACTCGCCGCACAGATCGCCGGGGCGCGCCACCACCAGGATCGGGACCACTACCGGGACCGGATATTTCACCGCCGGCTCACTGCCGAACATGCCGGCAACCTGCGCCGGGTCTTCGGCCGATAGGCGCCCCCCCCCGGTGACCTCCTCGCAGTATTTCGCCCGATCTGTACGGATCGGCGCAGCCCAGCCAGGAATCGGACAGACGATGATGAGCAGCATGAACCGGAAGATCGCGATAATCGGGTGGCGAACGCCCAAAGCCTCCCGCATCTGGCACGCCGTCATCGTTGTGGACATTGCCGTCGCTCTGGTGATCCAGCTGGCGCTGATCCTCACCGGCGGCCCCGACCCCAACACCGGCGACACCGTCGCCTCGGTCGGGATCGGAACCAGGATGATTCAGACCCTGAGCTTCTTCACCATCCAGAGCAACCTGCTGGTGTTGATCGTCGCCATCACCCTGGTCATCGACCCACGGAGGGACGGCCGATTCTGGCGCGTCCTGCGGCTGGACGCGCTACTCGGCATCGTCATCACCGGCCTGGTCTTCGACCTGATCCTCATCCACTACGTGCACCCCAGCGGTTGGCAACTCGTCGCCACCATCGGATTCCACTACATCGCTCCCTGGGCCACCCTGCTCGGCTGGCTACTGTTCGGGCCACGCCCGCGGATCGACCGCGCCACCATGGCCTGGGCGCTCGTCTGGCCGATCGCCTGGATCGCTTACACGTTCGTCCGCGGCGCGCTCGTCCACTGGTATCCCTACCCGTTCCTGAACGTTCAGCAGATCGGCTTTTGGACGGCCCTCCGCAACACCTCGTTCGTCGTCGTGCTGGCGCTGGTGCTGATGGCCGTCTTCAAATTGATCGACCGGACCGGTTCGACGGTCGGTCCGGCCGCGCCCAACCAGGCCAAGCGACGACGGGGTCCTCAAGTGCTCCCCGTCGAAGGCCAGGTCGAGGGCCAGGTCGACGGCCAGGTCGACCCCCACCCGCAGAGCTCACCCATGCAATAGCCGCACTGGCAGGATCTGTCCGTGCAAAAGCGGATCAGTCCGTCACAGCACCGACCTTCCCGGCCACGATGCCGGCCGCCAGATCAGCGTCACGCAGTCTCACATCCATTCCACGAGCCACCCTCGAGGTGGGGCTCCTCGCCAAGGGCGCCGTTCGGGCTCGGCTTCGCGCTACTCGAATCTCGCTCGGCAGTCCGACGGCTGCTCTACGAAGCGCCCGCCGCCGACTGAACTGCACCAGGGTGTCCGAGATTGCGGACCGATCGGTGTGCCAGCGGAATCACGGTGGCCACCATCCAGACCAGCGCAGCTACTAGACAGACCGTTTGGGCGCCAAAGCTTCTCGCCAGTGGGGCGGCCACGAGTTGGCCCAGTGGAATCGCAGCGTAGGAGAGCAGATCGTCGAGCGAGGCAACCCGCGAAAGCTTGTTCGCAGGAACGTGTTCCTGCAGTGCGGTGTCCCAGGTGACAGCGGCGGCGCAGGAGCCGACGCCGCCGATTATTGCGGCGACGGCGAGCCACCCTAGGGGCAGGCCGACGCCGAGGCCGAGTAGCGGGACCGCTGCGACGACACTGGCCAGCAGGGTGACGCGAAGGTAGTAGCGGACCACAAGTCGATACGCCAGCACGCTCATCGCCAGCAGCCCGATGGCCCGCGCGCTCAAGATCAGACCCCAGCCCTGCGGGCCACTGTGCTGGCTGACGATCTGCGGGCCGAGGATCTGCCACGGCCCGGTCTGGACCAGGTTGACGACGAAGAACGCCAGCGACACCGGCCACAGCCAGCGGACGGACCGGAAGTACGACCACCCCTCCCGGATGTCGCGCCACAGCGAGGTGGGCGCTGTCGGCGCCTTGGCTGACCGATCCAGGTGCAGCAGACAGATCGCCGCCACTGCGTAGCTGGCCGCGTCGAACGCGAGGGCGAGCCCGCTCCCGGCGGCTGCGACGAGCAGGCCGGCCGCCGAGGGTCCGATGATCCTGCTCGCGTTGCGAGTGGACGCGAGCAGCGCGTTGGCCTTCAGCAATTGGTCGACGCCGACCAGTTCGGGGACGATCCCCCGAAGGGCAGGTGTGGTGAATGCGGCGAGCGCACCGTTGGCGAACTCAAGGCCCGCAATCGCCGCCAGCGAATAGGTATCGGTGAGCAGGATGGTTGCCACGGCGCCCTGGGTGACGGCAGATCCGACGTTGGCGATCGCCAGGACCGTGCGCCGGGAGAACCGATCTGCCGTCGCCCCGCCGACCAGCAGCAGCAACAGGTGCGGTATCAGGTTGGCGGCCAACACAATTCCGAGATCGTTCGGGCCGGTCGACGCATCAAGGACGGCGAACACCAGCGCAACCGGCGCCATCGAACTGCCCAGCAATGACGTGAGCCGACCGGCGAAGAACCAGGCGAAGACGGGGCGCCGCAAGGGGTTGGTCACAGCATGGCAGCCTGACTGAGCAACCCTGGTCGTTGTAGTCTTTCGGTGGGAGGCGAAACATGCCGTCGTTGCTCAGGCTCAGCCCGGAGGCCGTTGCCAGGTCCCGGTTCGCGCTGTCACCGCTGGCCGAAACGGTGAGCGCCATGCACGCGCTCGAGCGCAATGACGACCGCTGGCCAGATCCATGGGCCGGGTCGCATCGCCGGCAGTTCCGGAAGTTCTTGGCCGACAATCCTTTCGCCAGCGGATTCGTCTCGCTGATAGCCAGCACGAAGTGGCTCCCCGCCCCGGTCTGCGTCCCCCCCAACCAGGGCATGAAGACCAGCCTGGCCGACGAGCTGCCCCGGGTCCGGTCGTTCAACGATGCCTCGGTGATCGACGAGCTCACCACTGCTTGCAAGCACAGCTGGAAGCGGCACGACCTGAAGTGGGCAACCGGAAACGACCTGGCCGACCGGATCGCCGATCTGATCCAGCACGTCTGGACACGACACGTCGAACCGGACTGGTTGCGCCGGCGGGCGATCCTGGAACGTGACGTGATGTTCCGGGCCGGCCTGCTGGCCGCCTACGGCTGGCCGGCGGCCGTCGATCGGATGAGCCGACACAGCGCCTGGATCGCCGCGGACGCGATCCAGTTCACCACCTGGCACACCGTCCCGGATCGGCAGGTCGGCGACAGCGGCCTGCAGTTCGTGCCCGTCTCCCGAGGGACCGGGACCTGGCTGGCCGAATGGCCGCCCGACGGCTTCGCCCTCATCTACCCCGCTCGCGGCATGGCTGACGAGCCGCCACCGCACGAACAAGAAGCCGTTGACCGGCTGGTCGGGCCCGGGCGCGCCCGGATCCTGCGCGAACTCGCCCGGCCGGCCACCACCAGCGATCTGGCCACCGAACTCGGCGCAGCACTCGGAACGGTCGGAGGGCACCTCGCAGTGCTCCGCAACGCCGGGCTCATTGCCGGCGCACGGGTCGGGCATCGCGTCGTCTACCGGCGCACCGAACTGGGCGACCGCCTGGTGAGCCAGCCTTCGAGCTAGCGACGGCAATCGCCGCGGCGATCTTGCCGGATCACCCCGGGCGCCGTGGCATGAACTTCGGGCCCAGCGGCCGGGCCACGGCATTCGCGGTGAACTCGACCATCGCCTCGACCACGAAGTCCGCCGGCGGCAACGGATATCCGGGCAGGGCGATCAACAGCGACGCGGTGCCGTGCATGGACATCCACAAGAGGCAGGCGACCAGCCGTGGATCTCCGGGGGCGATCATGCCCTGCCGCATCGCTTCCGTGACCTCGTGGATCACTCTGGTGCCGAACATCGTTTTGGTAAGAATTTCCTGGCCGTCGAAGCGACCTGGGTCGCGTTCGTTGCCGTCACCCATGTACAACACGTGGTACAGGCGCCGGTTCTCCATCGCGAAGTCGGTCAGGGCCATCCCGAGCAGCTTGATCCGCTTCACCGGATCGGTGATGCCCGCAATCTCGTCGAACCGGGCGTCGTAGAACGCGTTGAACGCCTCGCGCGCGAGGTCGTAGACGAACTCGTCGCGGCTGTGGAAATGCAGGTAGATGGCGGCCTGACTGACACCACAGACCTCGGCGACCCGCCGAATGGTGATGGCGCGGGGATCCCCGGTCTCCGCGAGGATCGCAGCACCGGCGGCAAACAAATCGTCACGCAGAGTAGGTCCGTCACCCTTTCGGCTTCGACTGCGAGCAGGAGGTTTGCTCATCGTGATCCTTCGCGTCGGCGCCGTCGGGGTCAAAAGCGACTCTGCGGCATGAACTGCCGACTAACGCCGAAACTTACCAGTGCTCACATACCACCAAACGGTGCCCCTAGGCTTCGCTCCGTGTTGGCTCGGGACCGTCCGCGGCGGCCGGTGGCTACACATCAATGTCCTCGCCTACCCGTCGGAGAACTCCCATGTCCGCACGCAGTGCCCATCCCCTCCTGCCCCGACAACGTCGCCGATATCCCTCCTCGCCAGTACCTCCTCCCCCCAGTGAGCCGCCCAGCCCCCGAATCGGGCGCCACCGGGCCGGCGCCGCCGGAGCGCGGCTACGGCCGATCACCGCCGCGGCGCGGGTACTCGGCGTGCTGCTGGTGGCCCTGTGCACCGGCGCCTTCCTGACGCCGATCAGCCCGGCGGCGGCCGCCGTCATCCCCGACGCGATCACCGACGTGGTGATGGCCAACGAGGGCGGCGACGTCGGCGGGGGTCAGCCCATGCGGGTGGACGTCTCCTTCCACATCGGCAAGGGCATCGACCAAGGCGGGTCCGCTAAGGCGGGCGATACCTTCACGCTGCAGCTCGATCCGCGGTTGAAGGCGCTCACGACCGGCTTCGCCATCTTCACGCCCGATGGCGCGACGAAGGTCGCTGACGTGACGATCAGCGACGCTGGTCTCGCGACCTTCACCGTGACGTCGTACGTCAACGGCAACGATTCCACCGACGGCCGGGCCTTCTGGCAGACGTCCTTCCGCCAAGCCAGCATCGAGGCCGGCGACAAGACCCTGCTCTTCACTTCCGGTGTTGCCACCTGGGAAGGTCACGTCACCGTCGTGCCGACAGTCCCTGGCGACCCCGGTGGACTGACGGAGGCCTTCAAGAGCGCCTACTGGCTCAACGGCGAACAGACGCGAGGCGCCTGGAAGATCACGCTGCCCCCGGGTCCACTCGACGAAGTGTCGCTCGTGGATTTTCAGGCGACGGCCGGAGGGCCGTCCTGGATCTTCAATTGCACTGGCGCCTCCGCCAGGGGCACCGCCGGTGGCGTCGAGACGGCCTACAACTGCACCGAAACCTCGCTGACGTTCACGATCCGCGACGTTCCTGATGCCGCCACCACCGGCGCTCAGCCGTACGTCACCATCCCGTTCATCATCACCGACCCGAGCGAGGCCGGCGATCTCGTCATCGAGAACACCGCTCACTACACCTCCAGCTCCGAGAACCAGGAGGACGACGAGGATCTCCCCGCTTACCTGCAGCGCACTCGCGGCGGTGTCGCTTCGGGAGCGACCAACCCGTTGGACCCGACCGTCACCCAATCGACGTGCGACGGCAACCAGCAGACGGACCCCCAGGTCGTGCCGGTACGGAACGGCGGCGGCGTCACCTACTCGATCGAGGGAACGCAGGCGCCGGGCGAAACCGTGCACGTAATCGGCGCCCTGAGCCCGACCTACACCTGGGCCAGCCCGCTACCGAGCGGCTGGGTACCCCTGGCGGACGGAACGGTCTCGTACGAGATCATCCTGGACTCGCCGAACTGCGACACCCCAACGGTGCCGGTGAATCCCACTGTCTCCCAGGCCTCCTGCGCCGGACCCGGCGACGTGACGCCACCATCGGTCACCCTGCCGGATGACGGTAACGGCATCACCTACACGAAGATCGGCAGCGAGGTCGCGGGCGGCACCGTCACCGTGACAGCGACCCTGGCCGACCACTACCAATGGGACGACCTCCCGGCGGGCTGGACCGCCGCCACTGACAATCGCAGCGCCACCCGCACCGTCGATCTCGTCAACATCGACTGTCTTCGGTACGTGACGCCGGTGACCCCGGACGTGACACCGGCGTCCTGCGCCGGACCCGGTGACGTAACACCACCGTCGGTCACACTGCCGCCGAGTGCAGCAGGGGTGGATTACCGCAAGTCCGGTGACGAAGTGGCCGGCGGCACGGTCACGGTCACCGCGACTCTGGGCTACGGCTACCGCTGGGGCACCCTGCCCGACGGCTGGACACCATCCACCGTCAACCGCAGCGCCACCTGGAGGGTGACGCTGGACATCGTCGACTGCATCGAAATCGCCACCCCCACGGCACCTGACGTCACCCAGGCGTCCTGCGCCGGACCCGGCGACGTGACACCACCGACGGTCGCGCTGCCGCCTGACGACGGGTTGGCTTATCGCAAGTCCGGTGACGAAGTGGCCGGCGGCACGGTCACGGTCACCGCGACTTTGGGCTACGGCTACCGCTGGGGCACCCTGCCCGA
Organism: Nakamurella lactea DSM 19367; assembly: GCF_000426645.1. GTDB lineage: Bacteria > Actinomycetota > Actinomycetes > Mycobacteriales > Nakamurellaceae > Nakamurella > Nakamurella lactea. The sequence goes on from NZ_AUFT01000001.1 coordinate 480,084, forward strand.
CGGCTGGACACCTGGCGCCTTCGCCTCCGAAGTCAACTACGTCGTCGAACTCGACAACATTGATTGCCGCAACATGCAGGTGCCGGTGAATCCGCAGGTGACCCAGGCATCCTGCGCCGGTCCCGGCGACATCACCCAGCCAACGGTCACTCTGGCGCCGGATGGGGTCGATCTCCTGTACAGCAAGGCCGGTGAAGAGGTTGCCGGCGGCACGGTCACCGTCACAGCGACGTTAGTTGGCTACAAATCCCGGTGGGGCGTGCTCCCCGACGGCTGGACATACGGCGCCCCCGACACCGTCAACCACGTCGTCGAACTCGACAACATCGATTGCCGCGAGGAGACAACGCCGACGGTGCCGACGATTACCATGGCGTCCTGCGACGGCCTCGGCACGGTGATTCCGCCGTCGGTCAGCACCATCGATACCGATTCGATCACCTACACCAAGGCTGGCGACGAAACTCCCGGTGGCACCGTCACGGTGACGGCGAACCTGAAGGACGGTTACAAGTGGGGCAACCTGCCCAACCTCTGGACGTCCACGACCGTCCGCGACGTCTCGTACACGGTCACGTTCGATGATCTGACCTGTTCGGCTACCCCGGCGACGACCAGCACGAGCACCCCGACCAGCACGAGCACCCCGAGCACCCCGAGCACCCCGAGCACCCCGAGCACCCCGAGCACCCCGAGCACCCCGAGCAGCACGATCCCGGCAAGCTACGTCGACGAGACGCGCGACACCGAAGGCACGGTCAGTCCGCCCACCGACAGCTCCGAGCACCTCGCGCAGACCGGTGCCGGACCGCTGCTGCCGGTCGTCGGTATCGGCGTCCTGTCGCTGTTGTTCGGCTCCGCACTGTTGCTGTTCGGTCGACGGCGGCAACGGACGCACCACCAGCGCGCGCACTAGCGCCCGAGCTGCGCGGTGTGCACCGGTCAGCCCCTGGGCCGATGCGCACCGCGCGTGGATGATGCCCACATCGCCGCGCCGTCCAACCCGCGGCGATGTGGGCATCTGTTTCACCATGAGCGGGCACGGCGGCCGGGTCTGAGGACAGCCCGGCCGCCGTGTCCTTGGTTCACTGCCGACAGCCGCAGCGCTCAGGGGCGACCGAAGCGATCAGACAGGTTCGAAGCCGGATTCCAGCCTGGCGAGCATCCGCTCCGGGCGAAGCACGCCGGTCAGTTCCGCGTACCGGTGCTGGCCGAGGGCATCGATCACGGCTGCCACCGTTGCCTCGCGTTCCGCGCCCTCGCACGGCGGAATCGGTGTGCCGATCGATGTCCGCAGCGCCTCCGCGGTGCCGAGCAGCCGCGCTGCCGTTTGATAGCGGGCGCGACGGGTCGCCGTTGCCGCGAGCCCGTCCAACACGCCGGCCGCCCGCCACCGATCCCCCATCCGAGCATGCCTGGTCAGGCTCTGCTGCTGCAGGCTCCAGGCGGAGTCCAGCCTCCCCTGATCGCGGTCCAGCGCACCCAGCTGGTCAAGACACCAGGCGGTCCCTTCGGCGTAGCCCAGCCGCTCGCACAGCTTTTTGCTCTCCTGCAGGAGTCGGCCCGCTCGCTGCCGGGCGCCGCGATACCGCGAAGCGATACCGAGGTTGAGCAACGCCCAGACGACGCCCTCGCTCTCTGCCCGGCCACCGAACTGGTCCAGCGCCTTGGTCGCCAGCTCCTCGCAGGTCTGCCAGTCGCCGGTCAGCCAACGGACGAAGGCGAGGTAGTTCAACGCATCGCCGACGCCGGCGCGGTCCCCGACCGCCTGGCACAGCTGCAGCGCCTCCTCGTGCAGGGCGATCGACTCGGCGTACGAGCCGCGCTCTCGGGCGATGCTGCCGAGGCGTTGCAGTGCGTCGGCCGTGCCGGATACCTGGCCCGTCGCCCGGTACAGCGCCAGCCCGTCCTGGATGCGCCGGGCACCGACGTCGTACTCGCACTGCAGATAGGCCAGCGTCCCGGCGGCAACCAATGCGTCTGCCCACAGCATCGGGTCGGCGGCCGGCGCAGCGGCGGCAGCTCGCAGCGCCGCGTCCAACACATCACGGCCCTCGCCGTACCGACCACGGAGATAGGCGAAGCGCCACACCGCGGTCGCGACCCGCAGTCCCTGGTCGACATCACTGGACTCCAGCCAGAACTGTTGCGCCGCGCGCAAATTGTCGATCTCCGGGTCCAGCCACTCGAGCCACTGCTGCGCGCTCGGCCCGCGCAGCCCGGCGGCCGCTCGCTCGGCCAGGCCGGTGTAGAAGCCGGCGTGCCGTGCACGGATCGCGGCGCCCTCGCCGGCTGCTGCCAGCCGGCCGGCCGCGTGCAGTCGGATCACCCGCAGCATCATGTAGCGGCCGAGTCCGTACCGGTTGTCCGGCACGATCAACGACTTGCCGGCCAGCCGGGCCATCAGCGCAACGACTTCGTCGCCTCGGACGATCCCGCCGACGGCGAAGTGCCGCGCTGCGTCCAGCGTCCAACCCCCGACGGCAACCGACAACCGGGCGAACAGCTCCCGTTCGGCCGGCTCGAGCAACTCGTAGCTCCACCCGATGGCGGTGCCCAGTGTGTGGTGTCCAGCGGCCGATACACCCGGTCCCGCCAGCGGGCCCAGCAGAGAGTCAAGGTCTGCCGCCAGCTGCCCGGCGGTCGTCGCGCCCATTCCAGCGGCGGCCAGTTCGATCGCCAATGGCAGGCCGTCCAGGCCGCGGCAGACCCGGGCGACGGCGTCCGCCGACTCCGGGTCGAGGACGAGATCTCCGACCACGTCCTTGGCGCGGTCAAGGAACAACCGGGTGGCCGGCCAGCGGCGCAGATTCTCCATGGTCGGACGTTCACCGGCAGGTGGGGCAGGCAGCGGCGCGACCGGATAGATGATTTCGTCGGCGATCCCCAGGGCCTGCCGGCTGGTGGCCAGCACCCGGACCCGGTCCGAGCGCGACACCAGGTCGGAACACCACGCGGCCACCGCCGGGAGCAGTTGTTCGCAGTTGTCCAGAACCAGCACGGTGGCGTCACCGCCGATCTGGTCGAGCACGGCCGTTGCCGGGTCCGGGTCGGGGCGCTCCCGCGCACCGACGGCGGTCGCCACCGCTGACGGCAGCCTCGACGGGTCGGCGATCGCCGCGAGTCGCACCCAGCGCACCACGCCCTGCCCCGATCGGGCGACCTGGTGCGCCACCGCGAGTGCGAGACGGGTCTTGCCCACCCCGCCGGGGCCGGTGAGGGTGACGATCCGCGCCGGCCCGGTCAACACGTTGCCCAACTCGGCAAGCTCGGTACTCCGGCCGAGTATGGGCCGCACCTGTTCGGGCAGTCGCCCGGCCGGCCCGCCGTCCCGGTCGAGCGTGACCTGCAGCCGCGCGGCATCGACGCCGAGCGCATCGGCCAGCAGCCATACGGTGTCCGGCCGTGGACGCCGTCGCCCCAGTTCGAGGTCCGCGATCGCCTCCGGCTCGACGCCGGCACGGTGTGCGAGTGCCTCCTCGGACAGGCCGGCCGCCAGGCGCAGTGCGCGCAGCCGTACCCCGAACTGGGAGTCGGTCTCGACAGCCAAGGATCTGGTCCCTCCGGCGGCGCCGCGGTACGCGTCGTTGGATCCAGATGGTAGGCGGCGGCCAGGGCTTTGTCAGCGGGCCGACGATCCAACCAGGGTCAGTGGCCCGAACCGCCGATCGTCATCCGTTCGGCGCCCAACACCGCGCGGGCCGCCCATGACACCTGGTCCTTGGCGAAGTATCCGCTCAGCGCGTTGTGGTTGAGCGCGTTGTCGATGCCGGCCATGATCATCGACTGATCCAGCACCAACCGGCGATGTCCGACGGCTCCGGTGCCCGGCGCCACCGCATCGAAGAACCCGCCGTCCCGGCTGTACACCTGCGGATACAGCGCGCGCAGCGTGTCGATGTTCGCCATCGCGCCCTGCGGGTCGATGGGCAGGGCCAGGAACGACGCATGCGGGGTCACCGTGGTCTCGGCGGCACACGTCGAACACTGGGACAGGCCCTGTCCGGCCGGGAATGCCTGGCCCTCGACGCCGTAGGTGGCGTAACCGCCGGTGTCGTCGGCGGTGCTGGACGGCGACAGGCCCCACACCGGATAGCCGAGCTGGGTCGCATACCGTTGTTGCACCTGCACGGTCAGCCGGTTCGCGAGGCCGAAACTACTGGGCCCCCAGGCGGTTTCCGGGACCACCTCGTTGGCCATCAGGGCCTCGAACATCCCGCCGCCCCAGGTCGGCAGGAAGCTCAGATCGGTTCCCGGGTAGGTGTAATGACCCTCCCAGACCCGGAACGTGCCACCGGACACCGGATCCTTCACGGTCCGCCAACTCCCCCCGACCGGCCACTGACCCTGCCAGGAGAAGTCCGGATCGGTGCTGCACTGCTGTGGCGGCAGCGTCCGCCAGGTGCGCCACCAGACATCGCCGGGCATCTGCCGCAGGCCCATGCCCAGGTACATCGCGATGCGCGGATCGGAGTAGATGGCGCCGTTGTGGTAGCCGGCCGGCCCCTGATCTACGTAGTAGCCGCCGTACATCTGCCCGGTCGGCTGGTTGTCGACGGCCGCATTGACGTTGCAGTTCGGGTCCTGGGCCCTGGCGTCGTAGAAGATCGAGAAGTCCATCGGCGCCAGCAGGGCATCGACCTGCGCCCGTAGTTCTGGCACGGCCTGCCGCGCGACAATCAGACCGGCCGCATACCAGCCGTTGTCGACCGCGGACAGGAAGTAGCAGTTGTCCTGGGTGGGCGTGGTCTCGGTGGAGCAGGCGACGTCCCCGGGGTTGCGAATGGCAGCACCGGTGCTGGTGTCGTACCACTGATAGAGAAATCCGGACGACCGCTTCATTTTGCCGACCGCGGTGAGCGTCTGACTGATCAGCCGGCGCTCCTGCGGCCGCTTGATGATGCCCAGATCCGCGGCTGACACCACGGACCAGAGATAGACGCCGATGTTCGCCGCTGACGTGTAGCTGCCGCGGACCGCGCCCGGTCCGAGATTGTCCAGCGGCAGGTGGGTCTGCGGATCGAGGTCCTGTTCGAAGAACTTCCAGGTGTCCCTGGCGATCGACATCAGTTCGGCGCGCTGGGCGCGGGTCAGGGATCCTGACCCGCCGGGAGTCCCTGTCCCGGTGCTGCCGGCCACGGTGGAATTCAGCACGGTGGAATTCAGCACGGCGGAATTCAGCACGGCGGAATTCAGCACGGTGGAATTCAGCACGGTGGAATTCAGCACGGTGGAATTGAGGACGGTGGAGTCAAGGGTGCGGGCCTGCGCGGCCGGCGCGCCGAGCATCGGCGTGGTGAGGGCGGACGCGACGAGTGTGAACACGGCGCCGACCGTGCGGATCCTTCCAGCAGTACGCATGTGAGTGCCTTTCGACTAGCAGGGATCTATCGACTTATCGGCCGTCGTCGGCGGCGGTGCTCGCCGGTGGGGCAGCGTCGCCGGCGGCGAACGGATTGGGGATGGCATCGAGCAGTTGCACGGTGTACGCGTCCTGCGGGTTCTGCAGCACCCGCTTGGTGTTGCCGCGCTCCACCAACTTTCCTTCGTGCAGCACCAGGATCTCGTCGGTGACGACCCTGGCGCTGAGCAGGTCGTGGGTGATGTACAACAGCGAAAGTCCGTGGTCCACCCGGAGTTTCACCAGCAGATCGAGCACGCCGGCACGCAACGACACATCCAACATGGAGGCGGGCTCGTCCGCGACGATCAGCTTCGGATCGGCGGCCAGCGCCCGGGCGATCACCACGCGTTGCCGCTGCCCACCGGACAACTGATGCGGCAGTTTGCCCAAGAACTGGCCGGCCGGCGCCAACCCCACCGTCTCGAGCAGCTCGGTGATCCGATCCCGGGCCCGGGCGGCGGGCATCTTCAGGAAGTTCTGCAGCGGCCGACCCACCATGTATTCGACGGTGTGCAACGGGTTCAATGCACCGTAGGGGTCCTGGAACACCATCTGGACGTCCGACCGGTAGCTCCGCAGCGCCTTTCCGCGCAACTTCCCGACACCGACGTCGCCGAACCGGATGCTGCCGGAGCTCGGGTGTTCCACGCCGGTGATGATCTTGGCCAGTGTGGACTTGCCGCTGCCGCTGGCACCGACCAACGACACCGCGGCTCCGGGGGTGATCTCGAAACTCACGTCCTCACAGGCATGGAAACTCCCGCGCCCCCGCACCCGGGACGCATAGGTCTTGGTGACGTGGTCAACCGTCAGTGGCGGAACCGAGCTCGCAGTCACCGTTGTCCCTCCGTCTGTGGGTCGGCCGATTTCGACCTCGCGTTCGGCGCCGGTGCCCGGACGAAGCAGGCAACCCGGCCGGAACCGGCCGGCGCCAGCTGCGGAACGCTGTCCCGGCATCCGTTCCGCGCCAGCGCGCACCGGTCGGCGTAGAGGCAACCGCCCCCGGTGGTGGACAGATCCGGTGGCATGCCAGGGATTCCGTGCAGCTGCACCACTTCGGCGCGTGGGTCGCCGTAGCAGCCGAGCAGTGCATCGGTGTACGGATGGTGCACGCCGGTCAGTACCTCAGCGGACGGTTTGTCCTCGATGATGCGCCCGGCATACATCACCAACAGCCGGTCCGTCGCCTCCAGCACCGTGCCCAGGTCGTGACTGATCAGCAGTGCGGTGAACCTCTGGCTGGCCTGCAACGACTTGATGGTGTTCATCACCGCCTTCTGCACCATGACGTCGAGCGCAGTGGTCGGCTCGTCGAAGACGATGAACCGGGGCTCCAGCGCCAGTGCGAGCGCGATCACCACCCGCTGCCGCATACCGCCGGACAGTTCGTGCGGGTACCGGTCGAGTACCTCGGCCTTCAACTCCACCTGTTCCAACAGGTCCCCGCCGCGCCGGCGGATGCTCGCCCTGGTGTAGTCGTCGCCATCCCTGGCGTGCGCCTTCAGGATGTCGCCGAAGTGATGGCCGATGGTGCGCACCGGATTGAGTGCGTTCATCCCGCTCTGCAACACCAGGGCGAACCCGTTGCGCCGCTGGGCGCGCAGTTGTTCGCCGGACAGCGACGCGATGTCGGTGCCGTCGAACGAGATCGACCCGCCGTCCAGTCTGCCCGGCGGTTGCAACAGCCGGGTCAGCGCGAAGCCGAGCGTCGACTTACCACAACCCGACTCCCCCACCAGGCCGACGAACTCGCCTTCGGCGAGATCGAGGTCGACATCACGCACCGACCAGATCCGGGCGCCGCGGTTGGGCTCGTAGACCACGTTCACCCCGCGCGCCGAGACCAGACCTCTCATGAGGTCACCCCGTTCGTCCCTCGCGGGCTGCCCTCATTCAGCGTTGATGACTCGTTCGCAAGCTCAGTCATGAGGTCTTCTCCCGCAACCGGGGATTCGACAAGGCGTCGACGCCGAAATTGATCAGCGTGAACGACACCGCCAGCAACGCGATGGCCAGGCCCGGCGCGAACACCAACACCCATTGCCCGGTGAGCAGGGCGTTCTGCTGTTGGGCGAAGTGCAGGATGGTGCCCCAACTCACCGTTTCCGGGTTGCCCAGCCCGAGGAACTCCAGGCTGGCCTCGGCCATCACCGCTGCGGTCGCCGCACTGAAGAAGCTGGCCGCCACCAAGGAGGTCATGTTCGGCAGGATCTCGCGGAACACGATGCGCAGCATGCGCTCTCCGGAGAACGCCGCCGAGGTGACGAAGTCCCTGGTCCGCAGCGTCACCGCCTGGCTGCGGATCACCCGCGCGCCGGTGGCCCAGGAAGTGAACGCGACCACCAACACGATCGTCCACACCGAACGGCTCGGCAGATATGCGGCCAGGATGATCATCAGTGGCAGCCCGGGGATCACCAGCGCCAGGTTGGTGATGAACCCGATCACCTCATCGGTGGGTCCCGGCCGGTATCCGGAGATCAGCCCCAGGGTCACCGCCACCAGCGTTGCCAGGATTCCCGCGGACAGCCCGACCAACAGCGAAACCCTGGCACCGTAGACCATCTGGGAGAACACGTCGTTGCCGGCGCCGGTGGTGCCCAGCCAGTTCTCGGCGTTCGGGTTCTGGTACGGCACGAAGTCCGTCGAGGTCGGTGAATGGTTGGCAATGAGCGGGGCGAAGACCGCCAGCAGCACGAAGAAGACCAACAGCACCAACCCGATCCTGGCCTTGCCGTTGCTCCACAGGGTGCGCAGCGCCCGACCGAGGAACAGGATCGGCGTGAGCCCGTCGGGCAGTCTGGAGGGACCGCCGGTCACCGCTGCGGTCCCGTCGGCCGGCGGTGGCGTCGCTGTCGCGGTGATGCTCATGCGATCACCTCCCGCCGAACCCGCGGATCGAAACGCACGTAGAGCAGATCGACCACGAAGATGGTGACCAGCATGCTGACGGTGATGACCAGGAACAGTGCCTGCATCAACGGGTAATCGTGATTGAGCACCGCGATGTAGAGCAGATTGCCCAGGCCGGGATAGCCGAAGATGCCCTCGACCAACACCGATCCGCCGACCACCGCGCCCAGCGACAGCCCGAAGGCGGTGATGTTGGGCAACATCGCGTTCCGGGCCGCGTACAGCAGCGCGATGGTCCGTGACCTGAGGCCGTTCGCCTCGGCGAAGGTCACATAGTCCTCGCCGAGGGTGTTGATCATGTTGTTGCGCATCCCGAACACCCAGCCGGACAGCGACGTCACGGTCAACGTCACCGCCGGCAAGATGCTGTGCTGCACGGCATCCGACAGGAACGAGAGCGACAGGTTCGGGGTCAGCCCCGGCGAGTAGCCGCCCTGACTGGCAAATATCTGGAACTTGAAGGCGAACACATACAACAGCAACATGCCGAACCAGAAGGGCGGGAATGCGGAGAACAGGGTGGCACCGAGGGTGACCGTGCTGTCCGCCGCCGTCCCTCGCCGCCAGCCCGCGTACACCCCCAGCAGGGTGCCCAGGACGAACGCGATGATGGTCGTGACGCCGACCAGACAGACGGTCCACGGCAGCGCCTGCAGGATGGTGTGGCTCACCGTCTGGGTCGGGAAGGAGAACGACGTCCCGAAGTTCAGCCGGAGGGTATTCCCCAAGTAGGAGAAGTACTGCGACAGCCAATTGCCCTCGGCGCCGCCCAGCTGGGCCGCCATGGCGTCCCGCATCGCGTTCGTCACCTGCACCCCGTTCGCCTGCAGATTGCCCAAGGCGGCGTCCAACGGTGATCCGGGCATCAGCCGCGGCAGGGCGAAGTTCAGGGTGAGCGCCGCCCAGAAGGTGAGGACGAACAACACCACCTTGCGAGTCACGTATCGCATCGTTCAACCCTCCCGGGATCGCACCAGAGACGACCGATCAGCCGACGGCCTTCAGCCTGGAGACCACCAACAACGACATCTGGTTGTACGGCGTCGGCAATGTGTACGGGTCTTCGGCTGACGGCCATCCGGTGAAGTGGGTGGTCTGGAACAGGCCCCAGCTGCCGCCGTAGTACAGCGGGATGATGGGCAACTGGGTGAACATCTGCTGCTGGATCTTGTTGGTAGCAGCCTGCTGTGCCGCCTCGTCAGTTGCCGCGGCCAGGCTGGCCAGCGCGGCGTCCGTCTCCGGGCTCTTGAATCGCTCGAAATTGTTGACCGTCGCGGTCCCGATCGGCGCGGCGAACGACGAGTTCAGAGCGTTGTTGAAGTCGTTGTAGGGCACCCCGGTGCCGCCGAAGCCGCCGAACGCACCGTCGAAGTTGCCGCTCTGGATCTTGGTGGTGTACTGCGCGGCGCTCGGCTCGTCCAGCGTGACATTGATGCCGCCGGCGGACAGTTCGGCCTTCACCTCGTTGGCCGCCGCCACCCAGTCGCTGTAGTTGTTCGGCAGCGTGATGGTCAGGTCGGCCTGCTTCCCGTCCTTGGTCAGCTGTCCGCCGGACATCGTGTAGCCGGCCTTGGCGAAGTAGTCGCCGGCCTTCTTGGCGTCCTGGGTGATCATTCCTTTGTCGGGAATGCTGGGGTCGAGCCACTTCTCCAGGTTCGGCAGGATCAGCCCGGTGGTGCTGGCCGCGCCCAGGTAACCGTTCACCGCCTTCTTGGCGATGGTGTCCCGGTCGAGCAGGTGGGAGATGCCCTGGCGGAAGTTGGGATCGTTGTACGGCTCCTTCGTCAGGTTCAGGAACAGCCCGATGGTGCCGCCCGGCGGGAACCAGTAGCTGCGGTTCGCGCCCCGCGAGATGTAGGTCTGCTGGACGTTGGGCAGGAAGTTGTACGACCAGTCGAACTTGCCGCTGGCCACGTTGAGCTGATTGGTGCTCTGATTACTGGACTGCGCCGGATAGTCGACCTGGCTCGGCGCGATGTTCGCGGCGTTCCAGTAATCGGCGTTCTTGGTCAAGGTGTACGACGTCGGCGCGAAGCTGGACAGCGTGAACGGCCCGGTGCCGACCGGCTTGGTGTTGGCGAACTTCGACGGATCGGCGGGAAGTCCGCTGGACCACAGGTGTTCGGGGACGATCGGCACCTGCGCCACGGTGGATTCGAACGGGACATTGGGGGCCTTGAAGGTGGCGGTGACGATGTTGCCCTTGCTCTCGACCTTGGACAGTTGGGTCCAGACGCCCGTGGTGTCCAGCGCCGGATACTTCTTCAGCAGGTCGAAGGTGAAGGTGACGTCAGCGGCGCTGAACGGCTTGCCGTCACTCCACTTCACCCCGTCCCGCAGGGTGAACTCCAGCGTGGTCGGACTGGTGAACTTCTGACTGGCGGCCAGGAACTGGGTGAAGGTTCCGTCCACCGTGCTGGCGATGGCGAGCGGCTCGTAGATCAGCCGGGTGCCGCCGAGCTCGGTGGGTACCAACGGGTTGAAGTTCTCGACCAGGGTCGGGTTGCCGGAGTCGCCCTGGATGGTCAGGGTGCCGCCCTGCTTGACACCGCCTGCGCTCGCACCGCTGGCGCTGCCGGACCCGGAAGCGGCCGGCGATGCGCCCGAACCAGGGCTGGATCCGGCCGCCCCTGATGACGCGGACTCGGCGGATTGCGCGGCCTTGCCACTACCGGCACAACCACTGACCACCAGGGCGACGGCGGCGGCCACCGCGGTCGCAGCGGCCGTGTGTCGATGGAGAGATCTCATCGTGGGTCCTCTTTTCGATCGGATTCGGACAGAGTTTCCTGGTCTGGCGCCGGATCGGCGGGTGGCGACAGTCGGAGTCGGAGCACTCCTGGCTGTGGCAGGTCGACGGTGAGTCGCCCCTCGCCGGCGGTCCCGGCCACCAGGTCCGGCAATCGCTCGGAGTACAGCTCGTCGGCTCGGTGCAGTCGCCCCCACTGCTCGGCGTCGGGCCAGCGGGTCCCCGGCTCGAGCGCGGTGATCACATTCGAGTGGTCGGCGTCGATCCGGTTCAACTGAACCCGATGTGCACCGGCGGCCAGCCCGGTGAGTCGAATGTCGACGGTCCGGTGCAGCCGGCTGTCGCCGTGCATCACCTGAGAGTTGACCGTGCCGTTCCAGACCAGCAGATCGATGGTGCCGTCGGGGTGCCGGGTCGCCCAGGACTGAACCAGCACCTCAGCACCGTCTCCGGTCAGGTCGCCGGCCAGCACCTGGTCGCCCTGCTGCGCGGCCAGATGTGCTGCCCAGTAACGCGGCTTACGCAGATTGCCGATACCGAGGAGGCCGAATCCGTTGTGGAACAGCGACTCCGGCCGTCCGAGCTCCTCGAAGTGGTCGCTCACCACCCAATAGGCGAGCGCCTGCAGGCGGTGCTGGACGGCGCGGTAGCCCATCAGCACGAACGGCGCGCCGGCCGGGCTGTCGTGCACCGGGCCGAAGTGGGTGGAGCCGACGCCCCACTCGGTCCACCACACCCGGTCGCCGACCTCGGGCGCCGCAGCGACCGCCGGTCGGGTGTCGAGCGGCATGTTGCCGTAGGTGTGGGAGCTGACGAAATCCAGCGGAACGTTGCGGTCGCGGGTGTGCTGTACCAGGGCGGTGATCCACTCCGCCGCCGCGGTCGACGGACCGCCGACCAGCAACCGCTCGTCGACCGCCTTCAGGCCGGCGGCCGATTCGTCGTAGAGCCTCAGATATTCCTGCTGTGTGCCGGCCCAGAACACCTCGAGGTTGGGCTCGTTCCAGACCTCGAACCCCCAGGTCGCCACCTCGTCGATGCCGTACCGCCGCACCAGGTGGTCGGCGAACGCCGTGACCAGCCCGCGCCACTGCGCCCAGTCCGACGGTGGCGAGATGATCCCCCGATAGACGAAGACCGTCTGCTCCGGGTCCCGGGCCAAGGCGGCCGGCATGAACGAGAGCTCCACCACCGGCCGGATGCCGAGCTGCAGGATCTGGTCGTACAGCGTGTCGATCCGGGTGAAGTCGAAGTTCAGGGTGCCGTCGGCCGCCCTGGTCACCACCTGGTTGTCGTCGTGGAAGATCGCGTGGGCGCGCACCGCGCCAACGCCGAGGTCGGCCCTGGCGATCGTCAGGGCCTCGGCGAATTCCGGCCCGATCTGGTTGCCGTTGCCGTCGTCACCGAAGGTCAGCTGGGTCAATCGCTCGGAGCCGGCCATCCACCACACCCGCTGCAGACGGTCGACGACCGTGCCGGTGTCGACGGCCAGCCGCAGTGGCCCGGCCGGCCGGCCGCTGGTCGCGCCGACCACCGCGTTGCTCCACTCCCAGGCGGGCAGATCGGCGCCGGCGACCGCGGACACCCGGTACCCGTACGGCACCCCGTCGTCCACGCCGGTGTCGGCGAATTCAGTGCCCGGCACGGCCGGTACATCGCTGCCGCCGTGATCCAGCAGGTGAGCCCGGCCGTCGGGTTCGGTGCGTTCGATCAGGTACCCAGCCGCGCCCGTCACAGGTCGCCAACTCAGCCGGATGTGCCCGGCGCCGGGTGTCGCCGTCAGATCCGCGGGTGCGTCGAGCCGGCCGGCTGGGTCCGCGGTGCTGGTATCGGTGAGCCGGCGATAGATGCGGCGCTCCCAGTCCAGCTTGGCCGCCCTGGCCTGCAGGTCGTCGGTCTCGGCGCTGTGGTCCATGGTTGTTCTCGACTCTCACTGCTCGGTAGGGGTTCGGCTGCTCCGGGTACGGCGGAGACCGTCCGACATGCTCCGCTCGGGAGGCCGGGCGGGCGGGCGTCGACAACCGCAGCTGCGCCGGATCACCGATTCGGTAGCCAGCACCACTGAGGTCCGCGGCTTCGTCGGCTCACGCAGCCGTTGCAGCAACAGCGAAATGGCCCGACTCCCGACCTCGTGCATCGGCTGGTGAACGGTGGTCAGGCTCGGGCTCAGATGCCGCGACGCGCTGATGTCGTCGAACCCGGTGACGGCGATGTCGGCCGGGGTACGGAGCCGGCGCGCGGCCAGGACGGCCCTGACGCCGATGGCCATCTCATCGTTGGCGCAGACGATCGCCTGCACCTGCCGGTCGCCGGTCAGGATGCTCTCGGCGGCCTGTTCGCCACCGGATTCGGTGAAGCCGCCGTCGGCGTCCGGCTTGTCCGGGGCCGGCAGTCCGGCGGCGATCAGCGCGTCCCGGAAGCCGGCGAACCGGGCTATCGAGTCCGGGGTCCGCGGCGGCCCGGAGACGAATGCCAGCCGGCGCAGCCCGTGCTGCTCGAGCAGGTGTTCCACCAGGTTCCGCATGCCACCCCTGTTGTCGACGCTGATGTCGTCGTGCGGCCATCGGGAGCCGGCCCGCCCGACCGTGACGATCGGCACCATGCTGGCCAAAGCCTGGGTGTCCGCCCGGTTCAGGCTGCGGGCGAAGAGCACCAGGCCATCGGCTTTACCGGCGACCGAATAGGCCAGATCGCGGCCGGACCGGCCGCGGGTGGCCGCGATCAACAGGGCATCGCCGACCCCGGTGGTCGCCTGCTCGGCGCCGCGCAACACCTGGTCCAGGTACAGCGGCGAGTCGAGCAACGGGTCGTTCCCGGAGTCCAGGTCGTGGAACAGCACACCCAGGATGCCGGTCCGGTTGCTGGCCAACGCCTTTGCGGAGCCGTTCGGTACCCAGCCCATCTCGGCCGCCGTCGCCAGTACTCGTCGACGGGTGTCGACGGACATCCCCGCGCCACCGCTCATCGCTCGGGAGACGGTGGCCGTCGAGACGCCACAGCGCTGGGCGACCTGATAGATCGTCGCCCTTGCTGACGCCATCGTCGAGCTCCTCACGTAACCGCTTACGTTAGTTAAGCGCTTACGGTCTAGCAGTGCCTCGGGCCGGTTGTCAATGGTTCCGTCCGTTCCGATCAGGCCGCTGGCGGGTGCGCAGACATCTGCCCGACGGGGTATCGCTGAGCGCCACCGGAGCGTCCAGCGCTGTCGACCTGATCGAGAAGGTGTAACGCGACGGCGATCCAGGCGCACAATGATTCCGTCGGCAGCAGCGGCCGGTGCTCCGAGCGGGTGCCGGGGCGCGACCCGGGCGGCCGGCGCTCTCTCGGCGAAGGCGGCCTCGACGTGGCGGGAAGGGATCCGCGGACTCGACTCTTTCGGGTCGTGTTCACCCTCTATGCGTGCGGGCTGGCCTGCTGGCTGGCGCTCGGGCTCCTACCCACGCTCGCCACTGTCTGGCCGGTGTTCCGGACAACGCTGGAGTCGCTGGCCTCGGGCGGCTCGCCGGTCGCGGCAGCGGCCGGCCGGATCCTTCGTCCCGATCCGGACATGGCCGCCGTGCCGGCCTCGCAAGCGCTGCTGCAGTACGGATTCAGTCTGCTCAACGGCGGGCTCGGAGTGCTGCTGGCCATTCGCCGACCCGACGCCACCGTACCCAGATTGCTCGCCTTCGCCCTGGTCGGCACGGCCGCGACGTTCAACGAACCGAGCCACCGGGCCTTTCACATCACCGGCAGCCCCTGGTCGATCGCTCTGCTGCACTTCATCTTTCATATCGTGTCCGGGCTCTGCTACGTCTGGGCAGTACTGCTGTTCCCCGACGGTCGCCTGCCAGGGCGGTTCGGCTTGTCGGCCGCGGCACGGCGGGCAACCGCGCTCGGCGTCACGGTGGGCGTCGCCGTCATTTGCTGGCGGAGCAGTTTTCTGTCGCACCCGCAGTTCTTCGTGGTGTTCTTCGGCATCGGCGTCTCACTGATCGGAGTGGCTTCGGCCGTACTGCGCCTGCGAGACCCGGACACCGGCCCGGCGGACGCCGCGGCCGCCCGACTGATGTGCGCCGCTCTACTTCCCGCGCTGGCGCTGTCGCTGTTCTGGTCCGTGGCCGCAGTGGCCTCCCGGGTCGGTGAGACGTCGGCCGCGGCGGCGGACACGGCCCAGAATCTGTTCCCGGTGGTCTTCGCAATCGTTCCGTTGGTGTTGTCTGCCGCGGTCGTCAGGTACCGGCTGTGGGACATCGACCGGTTGCTCGGACGGGTGCTGGTCTACGGCACCCTCGCGGCGGCGATCAGCGCCGGGTACGTGCTGGCGGTGACGATCGGGGCACAGTTCGCCGGCGGCGGCCTCTGGTGGTCGGTGCTGGTGCTGTCGGCGACCGCGGTGGCGATGGAACCGTTGCGCCGGGCGGCCGGCAGCTGGGCCAACCGTGTGGTCTACGGACAACGGATCAGCCCGTCCGAGGCCATGTCCCAGCTGCTGACCGGGCTACAGCAGTTCTCGGCGGTCGGCGGCCTCGAACAGGTCGCTGAGGTGGCGGTGGCGGCCACCAGGGTCAGTTCCGCCGTGCTGTACGCCTCGGACGGCGGCCGGCTGGTCCCGGTATCGGCCGCGCCAGCCCCCGATGACCGTGCGAAGGTCCGGGTGCAGGCGTCGGTGCATGGATCGGCGGGCGCCGGCGAGCTGCCGACCGGCGCCGCGCTGACGAAGCTGCTCGACGCGGACGCCGCCGTCGAGATCCGCTACCGGGGCATGACTCTCGGTGCCCTTGCGGTGGAAGCCGCTGAGCCGTTGAGCACGACCGATCGCCGACTGCTGGCCGATCTCGCCGACCACGCCGGCTTATTGCTGCACAACTCGTTGTTGGTCCAGCGGTTGGCGGCGCACGTCGATGAGCTGGCCGCGTTGGCCCCGCGGTTGCGCGGCGCGCGACGTGCGCTGATCGCCGCGCACGATGCCGAACGCCAGCGGCTCGAGCGGAACCTGCACGACGGTGCCCAGCAGCACCTGGTGGCGGCGCTGATCGCCCTGCAGGCCCCCGATCCGGCCGCCACCCGCTCGCTGCTGACCGCTGCCCGGCGGGAGATCGCCGCGCTGTCCATCGGATCCCGGCCGTCGGCGCTCGCCGGCGGGCTGGCCGCGGCGGTGCGGCGGAACGCGGCGCTGATCGGGTCGTCCGGCGCCACCGTCCGGGTCGACGTCGACCTCGCCGGACTGGCCGGCGCCGACCCGGCGGCGTTGAGCGCAGCCGAGGACGCCTGCTACTTCTGCTGCACCGAGGCCCTGCAGAACGTGGCCAAGCACGCCGGACCATGCACGGTCACTGTCCGGCTGGACTGCGCCGACGGCGACCTCAGGTTCTCGGTCACCGATGACGGGCCGGGCATCGACCCGCGATCGGCGGGCACCGGCGGTGGACTCGCCGCACTGGCGCAGCGGGTCGGCCGAATCGGCGGCTGGATCGCCGTGGAATCGGCCGCTGCCCGCGGAACCCGGATCGTCGGCCAGCTACCGGTGCGAGGAACGGCGGGTTCGCGATGATGCCCCGGTCTGCGCCGGAACCGGCTGCCGTTCAACGGGTCCTGGTGGTGATGGCGCTCCGATTCTCGATCGCGGCGCTGGTGTATGCCGTGGGTGCGCTGGTACTGGCGTCCAGCACTTCGCTTCCGATCGTCCGGATGCCGCTGTGGGTCGCGTTGTCTGCCACGGTGGCGACTGCCTGGGTGCTCTGGGCGTTGCGGGGTCCGGTGGACCGGCTGGCGGACCGGGTCGTCTACCGCGGTCGTGCATCGGGCTATGCCCAGGCCCGCGACCTGCTGGACCGGCTGGCCGACGCCATGCCCGTCGACGACGTGCTTCCGCAGCTGGCCGCAACGGTCGGCCGGGTCGCGCACAGCTCCCGGACGGAGGTCCGGCTCTGGCTCGGGCCGGACGAGCAGTGGCGCGAGGTGTGGCCGCAACTGCCGGCGTCGCGCGGCGATTCGTTGACCATCGGGGTCCGTCACCTCGGCGATCAGGTCGGCGAGATCGAGGTGGAACGAGTGGACGGCGGGCCGAGCGCCGGCGACCGCCGGCAACTGAATCGGCTGGCCGCACCAGCGGGCACCGCGTTGGCGACGGTCCGGCTGACCTACGCGCTCCGCCGGCGCCGGGCCGAGCTGGAGCAGGTCACCGCCGAGATCGATGCCTCGACCCGGCGGCTGCTGGGCGCCCAGCGCGAGGAGCAGCGCCGATTCCGCCGGGAGATCACCTCCAGGGTGCTGCCCCACCTGGACGCGGCCGTGGCACACGTTCCGGAGGCCGCACTCGCGGCGGCGGCGGCCGGCGAGGCGCTCGACGAGGTGCGGCAGATCTCGCGTGGGCTGTTTCCGCCCCGACTGGCCGAGGCGGGGCTGACGGTCGCGCTGACCGGCTGGGCCGACGATGCCAGTTGGCCGGTACGAATGACGGTCGACCCCGCCGCTGGCGGTTCGGCGGAACTGCAGGCGTGCCTGTATTTCTGCGTCGTCAGCCTGCTGAACATTCTCGGCACGGCCGGCGGTCGCGGGATGTCGGCGAGCGTGCGGGCCGAGGGAACGATGTCGATCGTGACGGTCGTCGCGGCGATGAGCCCGGCGCCGGAGCAGGCCGAGGTCGTCGCCTGGACCGGGCTGGTCGTTGATCGGATGGCAGCCTTCGACGGCAGCCTGCAGACCACCGTCGACCACGCGTCGGTGACGGTCAGCGTCCGGGTCCAGCACGCCGATCCCGGCGATCACCCCGCCGCTGAGCCGCCCCGGACCACCCCACCCGTCATCCCCGAACCGCGCGGCACCGCCGTTGGCCTTGACGATCCGGCACCTACGGTGCAGCGGTGAGCATCTCGGTCGTCATCGCCGACGACAGCTTCCTGATTCGAGAGGGCCTGTCCCGCATGCTCTCCGGCAGTGCTGAGGTCCGGTTGCTGGCCGCCTGTCAGGACCTGCCCGAGGCACTGGAGGCGGTGGACAGCCATCGGCCGGACGTCGTGCTCACCGACATCCGGATGCCGCCGGGTCTGGCGGATGAGGGCATCAGGCTGGCCGAGCACTGCCGGGTGACGCACCCCGGCATGGGAGTCCTGCTGCTCAGCCAGTATATCGAGATCGGTTACGTTCGAACCCTTCTGGAGGCCGGGACACAGGGACGCGGCTACCTGCTGAAGGAGCGGGTGGCGCGATTGGGCGATCTGCTGGATGCCGTCCGGGAGGTTGCCGACGGCGGATCGGCGATCGACCCCAAGGTGGTTCAGGCGCTGGTCCGGATCCGGACCAGAGCCGGCGACCGGAAGCTTGCCGCGCTGAGCCCGCGGGAGCTGCAGGTGCTCGCTCAGATTGCCCAGGGCCACACCAATGCGGCGGTCGCCGACCATCTGGTACTCACCCGCCACGCCGTCGAGAAACACATCAACTCGATCTTCACCAAGCTCGGGCTCGGTGGTGATCCGGGCACCCATCCACGGGTCCGGGCCACTCTGCTCTACCTCGCCGAGGGCGAAGCCTGAATCAGGTCCTCCCGGATGCCGATCGGCACCTCCGCGCCGACATTTTGCGCCCGAAAGGGCACCATGGACCGATGAAGCTGGTGCTCGATCTGCACGACATCTACAACCGCAGCGACGACATCGAGCGCGCACTGCGCGGGATCATCGACGAGGCGGTGGCGAAGAAGGCGAAGCTCGTCGAGATCATCCCGGGCAAGGGATCCGGCCAGCTGAAGAAGACCGTGCTGCGATTCCTGCAGCGCAAGGAGATCCGCGCGCTGTACCACCGGGTGGAGAAGGACTCCCACAACTTCGGCCGGGTCTTCGTCCATTTCCGGTGGTGACGCCCGCCGCCGCCGCCCGGCAGCTCTGGCGACCGCCGGAGCGTAGTTTCAAGCTGCCTCAGCCGAACTGGTCGATGCCGATCTTGACCAGCAGTGCCGAGACCACACACAACAACGCGATCCGGATGAAGCCGGTGCCGCGCCGCAACGCGGTCCGGGTACCGAGCCAGGCGCCGCCCATATTGCCCGCCGCCATCGCGGCCCCCAGCACCCAGAACACCGGGCCGTGGGCGGCCAGCACGACGAGGGCTCCTATGTTCGATCCCAGATTGATCACCTTGGTAGTGGCGGAGGCGATGACGAAATCGAGTCCCCACAGCGCGGTCAACGTCATCAACATCATTGAACCGGTACCCGGACCGATCATCCCGTTGTAGACCGGCAGCACGGCACCCAGCACCGCTACCGCGAGCACGGCCCGGCCCACCGACCGGCGATGCGGACGGCTGCCGGAACCCAGGGTCGGCCGCAGCACCACCAGCACCCCGATCGCCAGCAACACCAACAGAACGGCCGGCCGGAAGACCGCCGGCGGCACCAGTCCGGCCAGCGTGGCGCCGAGACCGGAAGCTGCGATGGCGAGCAGGCCGACGGGCGCGGCGAGCCGCCAGTGAAGTCTGGTGCGTCGGGCGAAACCCATTGCCGCGGTGGCGGTGCCGGCGATCGAAGACAGCTTGTCGGTGGCCAGCAGGGTGGTCGGCGCGATACCGGGGAAGGCCAGCAGAAGGACCGGGAGCTGGACCAGGCCGCCACCGCCAACCACCGCGTCGACCCAGCCGGCACCGGTGGCCGCCAGCACCACCATCAGCAACATCAGCACGTCCGCGTGCATCGGTCCTCCGGATCGGCGTTCGAATGAGATTGCGATCCTGACGAAGCGCGCTACACGGCGACTCGATCGCCGCTATACGCTCGGCCGGTGACCGCGGACCGGGTGCTGATCGGCGTGCTGGGCCAGCTGATGGTGACTCGCGACGGCGCCGACGTGCCCATCGCGTCTGCCAAACAGCGGGTGCTGCTTGCCGTTCTGCTCGCTCATCCGGACGGCCCCGTTGCCGTCGATCGGCTGGTCGAGATCCTCTGGCCGGGCCGGCGGCCGGCCTCGGCGCGGGCGAACGTGCAGACCTTCGTGCACCGGCTGCGCGGGCATCTGGGCGCCGAGACCATCGTCAGCCACCCAGGCGGCTACCAGTGGAACGGCGATCCGGGAGGCAGCGACGCGGCACTATTCGAACAGGCCGTCACCGCCGGTCGAGCGGCCCGCGAGAACGGTGACCTGCCGCGGGCCGCAGACGATTATCGTTCCGGGCTCATCTTGTGGCGGGGCAACGCTTTCGACGGGCTGAGAGACGTCGGGCCGCTGACCGTTGAGGCCGCCCGGCTGGACGAACTGCGGCTGGTCGCGCTGCAGGAGTGCTACGACTGCGAACTGGCGCTGGATAGGCACCGCGCCCTGATCCCCGAGTTGCTGGCGCTGGTCGCCGATCACCCGCTTCAGGAACACTTCCTGGCGCAAGCGATGACGGCGCTGCACGGCGCCGGACGATCGTCGGACGCGCTCGAGTTGTATCGCACCGCCCGCCGACAGCTGGCCTCCGAGATCGGGGTGGAACCGGGCCGCGCCGTCCGGGCGCTGCAACAGTCCATCCTGGCGCAGACAGCCGGACCGGCCGGGGCCGCGGCGGGCGGCGGCGCCGCACCGGACGGCGCAGCCGATGCGCCGGCCGACAGCGCCGACACACCACGCACCGCCGAATCAGTTGGTCCCGCCCAATTGCCGGCCGCCCCTGCGGCCTTCATCGGACGCGACGAGGACGTCGAGGATCTGGTCGCCGCGCTGCTCACCGGCGGTCAGGCCCCCGGTCTCGCCATCGTCACCGGGCCCGGCGGGGTGGGCAAGTCCGCCCTTGCCCTGCACACGGCCCACCGGCTGACCGACCATTTCCCGGACGGGCAGCTGTACCTCGATCTGCGCGGTGCCACGCCCGGCATGACGCCGCTGGAACCGAACGAGGCACTCAGCCGGCTGGTGCGGGCGCTGGCCCCGGCCGTCCAGCTGCCACCCGGTCCGATCGACGAGGTGGCCGCCAGATTCCGCTCGCTGCTGGCCGGTCGGCGGATACTGCTGCTGCTGGACGACGCGACCGACGCGGCCCAGGTCCGCCCGCTGCTACCCGGCAGCGCGACCTGCGCCGTGCTGATCACCAGCCGCCGGCCGCTCCCAACCCTGGACGGCGCCCATCGCCGGCGGATCGGCGAGCTGTCCGCGGGGCAGGCAGTGCAGCTGCTCGGCGCACTCGTCGGCGATGGTCGGGTCGCGAGCGAACCGTCGGCAGCGGCCGAGGTCGTCAACTGGTGTGATCGTCTCCCGCTGGCTATCTGCCTGGCCGGCGCGAAACTTGCCGGCCGCCCGCACTGGACCGTGGAGACCCTGCGCGGCCGGCTGGCCGGCGATGACCAGCGCCTTGACGAGTTCGAGATCGAGGACCGGGGTGTTCGACGGAGTTTCGCGCTCAGCTCTGCCGAGCTGTCCCCGACCGGTGCCGAGTTGTTCGCCCTGCTGGGTACCTTGCCGATACCGGAAGTCGGCGTGCCGCTCGTCGCGGCTCTGGCCGAAACGACCGAGTGGCCGGCCCAGTGCCTGCTGGACGAGTTGGTCGACGCCCAGCTGATCCAGCCGGTGGCCGGCGGCCGATACCGCCTGCACGATCTGTTGCGGCTGTTCGCCAGGGAGCGGGCGCAGTCGGGCCGGCCGGCGGTGGACGTGCCTGCAGCACTGCGCAAAATCCTGCACCTGTATCTGGCCACCGCGATCGGGGCCACCGCTCACCTGCAGGAACGCAATCCGTGGAAGTGGCGACACCTGCCGACGACGCTGAGCAGCGATCCGGTCGCCTTCGCCGACGCCGCAGCCGCCCGCTCGTGGTACAGCGCCGAACTGCCGGCGATGGTGGACGTCGCCGCCATGGCGGCCACCGTGTCCGCAGAGCTGGCCGCGCTGGTCATCGCGCTCGCAACCGCCCAGCGCCCGATGTTGCAGGCACTCGGACATTGGCGTGAGGCGTTGGCGCTGGCCGGCTCGATGCAGATCGCGGCCCGGACGACCGGCGATCCGACGCACCGGGCGCAGGCCGACCAAGAGTTGGCCGTGCTGCTGTGCTTCACCGGCCACCCGGCCGATGGGCTGGAGCACGGCCGGCGGGCGCTGGCCGCCTGGCGGCGTGGCGGCGACCGGGTGGGCGAGGCGCACGGGCTGATGGCGGTCGCCAGCGCCCTGCGAGGCCTCGACCGGCACGACGAACTCCTCACGGTGATCGAGCAGAGTCTGGTACTGCGACGCGAATCCGGTGATCGATCCGGCGAGGTCGGCGTCCTGATCGAGCTGGGCCTGTGCCATCTTCGACGTGGCGATCTGGCTGCGGCACGAACGGCCAACCTCCAGGCGGAGGCGACGGCGAAGAAATTCGACCTGGGTCGCAAGCTTGCCGTGACCACCGGGAACCTGGCCGAGATCGACCGCAGGGCAGCAGATCTCGATGCCGCCATCGCCGGCTTCGAACGTGCTCTTCAGATCGACCGGGCCGAGGGCCTGGCCGACAGTGTGTTCGTGGCCGAACACTTATGGGGACTCGGCCGCGCGCTGCAGCAACGGGCTGACGAACGCCGGTCGACCGCCCGCCCGGACGACCTCGAGCGGGCCAGGACGTGCTGGCACCGCTCAGCGGGAGTGCTGGCCGCCGTCGGTCTGATCACCGAGGACGAGCGCCGGGAGATCACCGCAACGCCGGCGCCGCGGATGCCGCAGGCGCTCGAACTCGCCTTCTGACCGGGTGACCAGGTCTTCCCGCACCCATCGGGCCTGCTCACGACCGATGACGACCGATGTGGGCCGGTTCAGCACACCCACCCGTTTCTCAGTCCTTGGGAACACGGTCCCCGCTGATGGACTCGACGGCCGTCCGTGGGTCATAATCGGCGCACCATCCGGAGCGGCCGAGAGACTTGGCTCGGTGAAGCCGCAGCAACCCTGGAACTGCAGGGTGCTAATGCCAAGGCCGATGGAGTGACTCGTGAGTACTGTCGTCGAACGCGGTGAGCCGGCCACGGCCGGCCGCCGTCAGCCGAATCCGAACGCCCGCGCCGCCGCTCCCGCGCTGCCGGTCGCCTTCCACCAGGCTTCTCGGGTGTTCGGCGCCGGGCCCGACCGCCGGGTGGTACTCCGCGGCATCGACATCGAAGCCCCGGCCGGATCCATCGTCGCGCTGCTCGGGCCGAGCGGCTGCGGCAAATCGACCCTGCTGCGCATCGCCGGCGGGCTGGACCGACCGTCCGGCGGTCAGGTGACGATCGGCGGCGATCCGGTGCGCGCGTTCGATCCACGATGCGCGGTGGCCTTCCAGGAGGCCCGGCTGTTGCCATGGCGATCGGTCCGCGCGAACGTGGCGATCGGCCTGCCGCGCGGCGGGGGGACCGAGGAGGTCGACCGGCTGATCGAGCTGGTCGGCCTGCGCGAGGCCGCCGATCAACGGCCGCGACAGATCTCCGGCGGCATGGCGCAACGGGCCTCGTTGGCCCGCGCGCTCGCCCGCCGGCCGGGCGTACTTCTGTTGGACGAGCCGTTCGGCGCGCTGGACGCGCTCACCAGGATCAAGATGCAGGATCTGCTGCTGGACGTCCACCGCAGCGAACCGGTAACCGTGCTGCTGGTGACGCACGACGTCGACGAGGCAGTTCGGCTGGCCGACACCGTTGTGGTGCTCGGGCCGGCTGCCGACCGGCGACCGGGTTCGACGGTGCTGCGCAGCGTCGACATCGATGAGACCCTTCGTCGCGACCCGGTCGCGACCGCCGAACTGCGCGACGACCTGCTCGACTGTCTGGGCGTTCACCGGCACTGATCCCGGTCACCGACCCCGATTCACCCTGCCACTCCCCCCATCCCGGTGCCGCGCTGCGCTGCGCCGACCGAATCCCGAAGGAACGAGATGAACCTGCATCCGCGCAAGACCATCCGGCTGCGCACGTTGGTCGGAGCCACCGCTGTGTTGCTTGCCGCCGGCACCCTCACGGCTTGCGCCTCCGGTGAGGGCTCCGGCGACGGCGCAACGGCGAAGACCCTGACCATCGATTTCGCCACCTACAACCCACTCAGCCTGGTACTGAAGGAGAAGGGCTGGCTGGAGAAGTCGTTGGCGGACAAGAACGTCACGGTTTCCTGGATCCAGTCGGCCGGCTCGAACAAGGCCAACGAGGCCCTTCGTTCCGGCGCTGCCGACATCGCGTCCACCGCGGGCTCGGCTGCGTTGTTGGCCCGTGCCAACAGCTCTCCGATCAAGACGATCGACATCTACTCGCAGCCGGAGTGGGCGGCGCTGGTCACCACCGCCGACTCGGGCATCTCGAAGGTCGCCGACCTGAAGGGCAAGTCGGTGGCCGCGACCAAGGGCACGGACCCGTACTTCTTCCTCATCCAATCGCTGGCCACCGCCGGTCTGACGGCCTCGGACATCAGCGTGCAGAATCTGCAGCATGCGGATGGCTGGACTGCGCTGGCGAACGGTTCGGTGGACGCCTGGTCGGGCCTCGACCCGATCATGGCGAACGCGGAGACCAAGGGCGCCAAGCTGTTCTACCGCAACGTCGACTTCAACAGCTATGGGTTCCTGAACGCCACCGAGAGCTTCCTGAACGACCAACCGGAGACCGCCCAGATCGTGGTCAACGCCTACGAGAAGGCCAGGGCATGGGCGCAGGCGAACCCGGCGGAAACCGCGGGCATCCTGGCGAAGGTCGCCGGTCTTGACGACGCGGTGGCCCGCACGGTGATCGACGAGCGCAGCAACCTGGATGTCGACCCGAAACCGGGTCCGGCCGAGCGGGCCGTGCTGGAGAAGATCGGCCCGGTCTTCGTCGAGCTCGGCGACGTCAGCGACCAGCAGAAGGTCGACACCGCCCTGGATTCACTGCTGGAACCGAAGTTCGTGGAAGCGGCGGACCCGGGATCGATCTCGTCGTGACCGACGAGACCAAACCCCGTCGGCAACCCGGCGGCGGGACCGGCTCCGGCCATGCAACGGTCGACGGGGCCGAAGCCGACGGCACCGTGATCGACGGGGCCGTTGTCGACCGGACGGGAATCGACGACAGCGAGTTCGACGGCGCCGGTCTCGGCGACACCGGACGGCGCCGGCCGCTCGGCCGGGCCTGGGTGCGGGCCACGCTGGGCGCGGTGGTCCCGCTGCTGGTGCTGCTCGCCTGGCAACTCACCACCAGCCTCGGCGTGTTCAGCGAGGTGCAGCTGCCCTCTCCCGGCGCCGTGCTGGCTGCCGGGAGAGAGCTGCTGGAACGCGGAGAACTCTGGCCGCACATCGAGATCAGCGTCCAACGGGTGCTGATCGGCTTCGTCCTTGGTGCCGCGCTCGGCCTGGCCGTCGGCGCGCTGGTCGGACTCTCGTCGTGGGCGTCCGCGTTGCTCGGGCCGACCATCGGTGCGCTCCGCGCGGTGCCATCGCTGGCCTGGGTCCCGCTGCTGGTGCTGTGGATGCGGATCGGTGAGGATTCGAAGGTCACCCTGATCCTGATCGGCGCCTTCTTCCCGGTGTTCACCACGGTGGCTACCGCGCTGCGACACGTGGATCGTCAGCTGGTCGAGGCCGCCCGCGCCTTCGGCCTGCGCGGCGTCCGGCTGCTCACCACGGTCCAGCTACCCGCGGTGCTACCCGCGGTCTTCTCCGGCCTTCGGCTGGCGCTGGCCCAGGCCTGGCTGTTCCTGGTCGCCGCCGAGTTGATCGCCTCCTCGATGGGCCTTGGCTTCCTGCTCACCGACTCCCAGAACAACGGTCGCACCGACCGACTGCTGTTGGCCATCGTGCTGCTGGCGGTGATCGGAAAACTCACCGACGCGCTGCTCGGCCTGGTCGAACGCTGGGCCGACCGGCGCTGGGCCTGACGCCGGATCGTCGTCCGTCGGCGGTTTCGGGTACCGGATGCTGGCCACGATGGCAACCGTCAGCGCCACCACGATCACCCCGAGACTCACCAGCGAAGGGATCTCCGGGATCGCCGGGTTGATCACCTTGTGCCCCGCCTGCAGGAACAGCTTGACGCCGATGAAGGCCAGGATGAACGCCAGGCCCTTGCCGAGGTAGTGGAACTTCTCCAACATCCCGGCCAGCAGGAAGTACAGCGCCCGCAGGCCAAGGATGGCGAAGGCGTTCGAGGTGTAGACGATGAAGGCGTCGTCGGTGACGGCCAGCACCGCAGGTACCGAGTCGACGGCGAACACCAGGTCGGCCGCCTCGATTGCCACTACCACGGCCAGAAGCGGCGTGGCGAACCGCTTTCCGGCTTCCTTGACGAAGAACTTGGCGCCCCGGTAGTCGTCGGTGATCGGCCAGATCCGGCGCAGCAGCCGGACCGCGATGCTCTTGCCGGGATCGATGGTGTCGTCGTCGCCGGAGATCAGCTTCCAGGCGCTGTACAGCAGGATGGCGCCGAACACGAACAAGATCGCGGCGAACTTGCTGACGATGGTCACGCCCAGGCCCAGGAAGATACCGCGGAAGATCAGGGCGCCGAGCACACCGAAGAACAACACCCGATGCTGGTACTGCCTCGGAACCTTGAAGTAGCCGAAGATCAGCGCGAAGACGAACAGGTTGTCCACCGACAGCGACTTCTCCAGTAGCCAGGCGGTGGTGAAGTCGACGGCGGCACCGCCGCCGAGGGTCAGCCCGACAACCACGGCGAAGATCAGCGAGACGCCGACCCAGACACCGCTCCAGATCGCGGCCTCCTTGAAGCCGATCACGTGTTCCTTACGGTGGGCGAGCAGGTCGACGGCCAGCATCACCAGCACGACGGCGCCGAAGGCCGCCCAGGCCCAGAGTGGGACGTTCATAGGATTCCTTTGCGAAACCGACTGCGGACGGGAACGAGGTGCGCGGCGCCAGTCGGCGCTTCATTCCAGTCTGCATTGCCGATCTTGGGAATGCCCGGTCGAATTTCGGCCGATAGTCGTCCGCCAGCTTGCCGAAGCTCGGCAGTTACACCGGGCGAGCAGGCCAACCGAGCAGCCGGGCACCGAGCACGGCGGTGTGCAGGGTGAAGCGTGGTACCGGATCGTCGAGGCGGTACCCGGTGAGCTGCTGCACCCGGTCCAACCGATAACTGACGGCCCGCACCGACAGGTGCATCGCCCTGGCGGTCGCACTGTTGTTGCCGCCGGTCGAGAAGTATCCGTAGAGAGTGTCGATCAGCGGCTGCGCTCCCCCGCGGGCCGCCAGCATCGGGGTCAACACCGCATCCATCAGGTCCCGGATCGCCGCCTGGTCGCGCAGCAGCACCCGATACACCAGCAGATCGGCAGCATCGACCACCGCCGGATCGCTGCCGAGTCGCCCGCCGAGGTCCAGCGCCTCCAGCGCGTCGTCGAAGGACTCCCGCACCCCGGCGGCGCCAGGATGCGGCCGACCGACCCCCAGCTGCCAGTCCCCCGGTCCGGCCGCCGGCCGCGCGGGCAGGGTCCGGGTGATCCGGTCGACCACCTCGCGGACGGCGACTCGGTCCGGCGCCGCGAAGATCACCACCAGTCGGCCGTCCTTGGTCGCGATCAGTGCATCGGCATCGGCCTTGGTACCGGCCAACGACCGTTCGATGTCGCGATTGAGTGGGCTCTCGTCGGCGAACGGCGCCGCCGCGCGGACCACGGCGACGGCATGGGATCCGGCCAGCGTCAGCCCGAAGCCGGCGGCCCGTTCGATCAGCGCCGCACCGGATCTGCTGCCGTTGAGCAGATCGTCGACGAACTCGCGGCGAGCCAGCGACTCGGCCCTGATCAGCTCCCGGCGGGCCAGTTGGTATCCCTCGGCGAGGGCTGCCACCACATCGTCGGTAGCCCGCAGGACCGCCCGACCAGCCCGCACCACGCCACCCGGATCGGCGGCCGCGTCGATCACTTCCGGCAGGTGGTCCCAGAGCCGCCAGGCCGCCGACAGGTACAGGTCCAGCAAAGCTCGTAGCGCTACCCCTTGTGCCGCAGCGGTTTTCCCGGCGGCGCTGAACCGGGCAATCTGGGTCCTGCCGAGCCGGCGCCCGCCGGCAGCGGCCCGCACGACGACCGGCAGGAAGTCACCCAGCAGTGCAACGTCGAGGCCGCCGGCGTCATCGGCGCCGCCTGCTGCCACCGCGTCCAGCACGTCCGCCGGGACCGCAGCGGGCTGCCGATCGACCGGCCGCTGCGATGGTGTCGGACGCTGCGGTGGGGCGGGGCACCGCGGCGGGATGGGGCGCTGTCGGGTCATCGACACTCCTTCAGCAGCCGGCGGGTCCGATCAGCATACGAGCGCGCTCAGATGCCGGGAAACGCCGATCGAAGAGCCCCGAGGCGCTCGTCGCCGGCCACGGACGCCGGCGTGTGCTCGGCATCCAGCCGGCCGTAGAACAGCCGGATCAACGCCTCCGCAGGCAACGTCAGCGGCTGGCCGGTCCGGGCTCCGCCGGCCGTCAGGGTGACCTCGGGCGAGGTCGTCAGGGTGTACTCCCGATCGGGCGCCTGCGTATCGATGGCGATGTCGTCACCGGTCTCGGTCGCTTTGCCCAGCCGCGCGACCCGTTCCGGCATGGTGTCGATCAGCAGCTCTACCGCCGGGACGGACAGGGTTGCCGACGGGTCGAGCGCGACCGCGATGTCCCAGGTGTGCACGACATGTTCCCCGAGCCGCATTCCGAGCAGATCGACCAGGTTCAGGTCAGAACCGAACAGCTGCACCCGAAATTTCTCCTGGTCCGCGGTGGTGAGTTGCTCGAAACGCGAGACCAGCGCGTCGTCGACGGACAGACTGCGTCGCACCTGCTCGACCGGTTCGGTAGTGTCCCAGCGGTCCCAGATCTCCCTGAACTGCACCATCTCCGGTGCAGCTGAGCCGCTCAGGCCGGCCGTCAGAGCGAGGTCGAAGATCTCCGCCTGACTGCCGAGATGCGAGGCGACCTGGGCGATCGACCAGCCGTCGTCGTAGGACTCGGTCTCGACCTGCGCACCGTCCAATGGGGTCAGCGCGGCGGCCAGTTGTTGGTGCGATTCGCGGATCGCCGCGATCCAAGGTGTGCTGTCCGACATGTGCCATTTCTCCGCTCGTTGGATGACACCGTTCCGATGACGGCGACCATCAGGGTCCAGTGTGCAACTCCGGGCCGACCAGCCGGTGAACCGGGGTGGCGGGTGCCGCGCCGCTCAGGCACCGGCGCAGGATGGACCCATGCACTACGACTACGAATCCTTTACCCCCGGTCAGCAGATCGACCTCGGCAGCACCGTTGTGGACCGCACCGAGATGCTCGCGTTCGCGAAACGTTTTGATCCGCAGCCCTTCCACCTCGACGAACGGGCGGCCGCGGCCTCGGTGTTCGGCGCGTTGAGCGCCAGTGGCTGGTTCACCTGCGCGCTGTGGATGCGGGCGTACGCCGACGCCGTGCTGGTCGACTCGACCTCGCTCGGCTCACCGGGCGGCAACGAACTGCGATGGACAGCACCGGTTTTCCCCGGTGACGAGCTGGCCTGCTCGCTCACGGTGAGCTCGACCAGGGTCTCGGCGAGCCGACCGGGGCTCGGCCTGGTGGAGATCATCGGGCGGGCCGCGGTGGCCTCCGGCGACCGGGCCGGACAACAGGTGCTGCAGTTCACCTTCACCGGGATGTTCGGCACCAGGTAGTCGGCAGCGTGCGCGGCGAGCCGGCCGGTGGCAGCTAACAGGATTGCTTGATGAGCAGCGCGTTCGTGGTGTCCTGGAAGAACTGCCGGTCGTCGGCCGTGTAGTTGATCCGCAGCCCGTCGAATCCGGCCGGGAGCACCGATGCCTTCCCGACGTGGATCACCAGGTTGTAGGAGGTGCCGGGTGCGGTGGCCGCCGGCGGGATCACCAGAGCGGCGTAGGACTGCAGGCTGGCGTCCTTGACCGCCGGGCCGCTCGGCGGCCAGCTACCGCTGCCGACCGGGCTGCCCTCGGGAACGGGAATGACGAAACTGTCGACCAGGACAACGTTTCGCTCGTTGATCGCGGAGATCGAGGTGATCTGCACCTGGGCGGCACCGATGTTGCGCAGTGTTTCGGCGCCGAAGGTGTACCCCTCGGCTGACGCCTCGACGCATACGGTGGCGTGGCCGGCTCCGTCGTCCAACAGCGATCCTTGCGACGGTAGCGGCTGGGCCGCGCAACCGCCGGTGGCCACCATCGCCAGCAGGGCCATGGCCACAACACCGGCGCTGCGATTGCTACCACGGCCGATGCGCATGATCCGAATCTACCGCTGGCCCGATTCCCGATGCGCCCGGCCGACCCTCAGGTCGACCGGGCGCATCCCCACGGAGCGCGAGGTGAACGACAGCTGAGCGTCAGCCCTTCGGCGACAGGTGCAGGATCACGTAGGCGACATTCGCCGGGTTGGGCGACGGGTCCATGTACTGGTTGTCCTTGTCGACCCAACCGGTGTAATCGGTGGTGTTGTATTCGTACCAACCCGCCGCGTACATGATCGGTGCCACCGGCACCTGTTCGGACATCACCTTGGCAAGCGTCTCGATCGCGGCTTTGCTCTCGGCCTCGGATCCGGCCTTGGCGTAGTCGGCCAGCGCCTTGGTGGCGGCCGGGTCGTTGAACCGGCCGTAGTTGCCACTGGCGTTGTCGCCCTTGGCCACCTCAGGGTCCAGCCAACCGTCGTACTGCGCGTACGGCGACGGCGACGTGGTACCCCAGTGGATGGCGGAGTCGAAGGTGCCCGCGGCAAGGTCCGCATACCACTTGTTGGCGTCAACCCCATTGACCTTGGCGTCGAACCCGACGGCCTTCAGATCGGCCGACATGATCTGCGCTGCCTGGTAGTAGTCGGTGTAGGCGGTCGGATCCTCGATGCTGAACGACACCGTCTTGCCACCCTTGGCCCACATGCCGTTTCCGTCCTTGGCATAACCGGCACCGGTCATCAGGGTGGTGACCGCCGCGGCGTCCTGGCCCGGCTTCAGGTCGTCCTTGTAGGCCGCCGGCAGCAGGCTGTCGAAGTTCGGGAGCAGTAGCCCGCTGGACGAGGACGCCGGGGCCTCGTAGCCCTGCTCGGCCTGGTCGGCCACCTTCTTCCGGTCGAGTCCGACGCTGATCGCCTTGCGCACCGCCGGGTCCTTCAACGCCTCGGGGCCGGTGGAGACGTTGAACACCAGCCCGACCGTGTTGATCGCCGGGAACCAGTACTTGTGGTTGGCCGGGTCCTTCGCGACAAAGCTCTGCTCGATGTTCGAGACGAAGTTCCCGGCGTAGTGGATCTTGCCCGCCGACAGCTGTTGCAGCGCAACGTCGTTGCTCGTGTACGAAGGCACGTCAACCTCCGGCACCGGCGGGGTGCCGCCCCAGTAGCTCGGGTTGGCCTTGAACTGCAGGCCCTGCGGGGTGAACTTGGCCAGGGTGTACGGCCCGGTGCCGATCGGCTGTGGATCGGCGAACTTGGACGGATCGCCGGAGCCGCTGTAGGCGCTCTTCTTGACGATGAACGTCTGGCCGGCGACGTTGTAGATGTTCTGGAACTGTGGCGCGGTGAACTTCACCGTCACCTTGTTCGTGCCGTCCGCCGCGGCACTGGCGATCGGCAGCCCGGACCGGTTGGCGGCCGGGAAGTCCTTCATCGCCTGGTAGGTGTAGGCGACGTCATCGGCGGTCAACGGGGATCCGTCGGAGAACTTGACCCCGTCCCGCAGCGTGAAAGTGATCGCGGTGCCGTCGTCATTCCAGGCGAAGTCCGTTGCCAGCCAGGGGTATGCGGTGTTGGCCTTGAGCGCGTTGAACATCAGCATCGGCTCGTAGAACAGGCCCTCGACGTTCAGCTTGTACCCGAATCCGTTGGAGTTGAAGGCGTTGAAATTGTCTTCCAGCGACGGGATCGGGTTGTTCTCCACCACCAGGGGCTTGGTCCCCTGGGTGGTCGCCAGCGGCGCGCTGTCCACCAGGGTGACGCCGCCGTGGGCTGCGTCGCTCCCGCTTCCCGAATCGGTGGATGCAGACGAGGACTCCGATCCCCCGCTGCTCGACGACGACTCGGAGGCCGGCGCCGACGACGAGGCGGAGGTCGATGCCGAGGCGGACCCGCTGTCGGCGGCCGAGGAGGTGTCGGCTGCGGCCGCCGAGGGAGACGAAGGCGCCGAACTCGCGGTGTTGTCGTTGCTGCTGCAGGCCGCGGTGACCAGGGCGATGACGCCCACCGCGGCGACAACGGTCATTCTTCTTCGAAACATGGAGAACCTCTTCTACCAGGTCGGCCTCGTTGCCGACGAACGAATCGAACAGGGCTCGTGCTGTCGGAAATATTGCTGCGTCGGAACTCTTGCTGTGTCCAGAACTCGTGGTGTCGTAGAACCCGGGCCGTCCCGGGTGTCGGACCCCGAACCTCCGGCGGCACCGGCGGAGGTCGTTCGGCCGCGATCGGGCACGGTCCACGGATCCACTCCGGGATGCGTCTCATCCGAGTGCCCCCGACTGCGCCTCGACCTGCTCCGGGCTGTGTAGCCAGCAGGCGACGTGGTGATCGGCGGCGACGTCGAAAGATGGTGGCGCCTGCTGGGAACAGACCGCCATCGCGAAGGGGCAACGGGGGTGGAACCGACATCCGCTCGGCGGCGACACCAGCGACGGCGGCGCCCCGGAATCGCCCAGCCAGGTCTTTGTCGCCGTCTCCGGATCCGGCGCGGCGCTGAGCAGCAGTTTGGTGTACGGATGCTGCGGCGCGTTGGCGATCAGATCGGCCGGCCCGACTTCAACGACCTTCCCCGCATACATCACCATGATCGTGTCGGCGAGGTACCGGGCAGACGCGATGTCGTGTGTCACATAGACAATGGCCAGTTGGTCACGGTCCCGCAGATCCGCCAACAGGTTCAGCACGCCGAGCCGGATCGACACGTCGAGCATCGACACCGGCTCGTCGGCGATCAATACCTCTGGCTCGACCGCAAGGGCCCTGGCGATCGACACCCGCTGCCGCTGCCCGCCCGACAGCTCATGCGGGTATTTGTCGATGAATTGCTCGGCCGGCTCCAACGCCACCCGCCGGAGCAGGCCGAGCACGCTCTCCTGCAGATCGTCACCGGCCTTGTGGTGAATCTGTAACGGTCGGCTCAGGATGTATCTGACCGTGTGCGCCGGGTTCAGCGAGGCGAACGGATCCTGCAACACCAGCTGCACGGCGCTGCGATAGTCCTTGGTCGCCGCCGCCCGCGGGTCGATCTCCTCGCCCTTGAAGTACAACCGGCCGGACGTCAGCTTGTGCGTCCTGGCCAACATTCGGGTGAGGGTGGACTTGCCGGAACCGCTCTCACCGACCACCGCAGTCACCGTTCCGGGCCGCAGCGCCAACGAGATGTTCTCGGCGGCGTGGACCGTGCCCCGACGGAACCGGCCGGCTCTGACCCGGAAGTGCTTGCTGATGTCCACCGCTTCCAGCACCGCGGTCGGTTCCGGCCCGCTCCGCTCGTTGCCGGCACTCATGACGGATCCCTTCGCTGGATTTCCGGCCGGCCGGCGCGACCTGCGGTGTCGCGGGAGACCGGTCGGGCCACGTCCGGATCCGCCCGGGGCGGTGTCGCGCCCAGTTCCAGCGGCACCGGGCCGGTGCCGTCGTGGCGCCAGCACTGCACCTCGCGCGGGCCGGACTCGTCGGTGATCGTCAGCAGCGGTGGCTCTTCGCTACGGCAACGGTCGAGAGCAAAGCCGCAGCGCGGGTGGAACGGGCAGCCGGCAGGAACGTCCCGCAGGTCCGGCGGTGATCCCTCGATGCCGGACATCACCTGCCGCTCGCCGTGCAACGACGGGAACGATCTGGTCAGCCCGTAGGTGTACGGGTGTCGAGGTGCCCGGAACAGCGCCTTGGCCGGCGCCTTCTCCACCAGCCGACCGGCGTACATCACCGCGATCGTGTCGGCGATCTCGATCAGCAACGACAGGTCGTGGGTGATGAACAGCACGCTGAAGCCCAGCCGCTGCCGCAGCTCCATCAGTTCTTCCAGGATCTCCCGCTGGATCACCACATCCAGCGCGGTCGTCGGCTCGTCCATGATCAGCAGGCTCGGCCGCAGAGCCAGCGCGAGCGCGATCATCACCCGCTGCCGCATGCCACCGGACAGTTCGTGCGGATAGCTGGACAGTCGGTCCTGGCTGATCCCCACCAGGTCGAGCAGTTCGATCGCCCTGGCCCGGCGTCGGCGACCCGACATCGAAGCCTCGTGCGCCTTGAGCACGTCGTCGATCAACGTGCCGATTCGCAGCACCGGATTCAGTGCGTGCAAAGCGCTCTGGAAGACGACGGCGATCTGCGACCAACGAACCGCGTGGATCACTCGGGGATCCGGGCTGAGCAGATCGATCGTGCGTGGGCGCACCGTGCCGGGAGCGCCTGTCGGCCCGTCGGCCGGCTGCTGGAAGCTGCCCTTCGGCCATTGGTAGAAGCGAACCTCACCGGCGGTGATCACCCCCGGGTCACGCAACAGTCTCGTCACCGCATAGGCCAGGGTGGATTTACCGCTGCCGCTCTCACCCGCCAGCCCGATCACCTCGCCACGATGAATGGTCAGATCCACATCGTCGACCGCGTGCACCGGTTGATCGCCGAGCCCGTAGTCGACGCTGAGCCCGCGGATCTCCAGCAGCGTCTCGGCAGGCGCCGGCGTCGTTGCGGCAGGCGACGCCTGGCGCTCGGCGATGCTCATCTGCCCTCCCCTGAGGTCGCGGGCGCGGCCGAAGGGACGGTGCGTCGGCCGATTGCCCGGGCGGAGTCGTGTCGCACAACCGGAGTGAATCCCAGTTGTGGTCGCAATTTCACCCCGAAGGCCTTGCGTGCCTGACGCCCGCCGTCGGCCACCCTCAGCCTGGGATTGATGTACTCGTCAACGCCGAAGTTGATCAGCGCCAAACTCGTTCCGAGCAGCGCGATGGCGATGCCGGGCGGGATGTACCACCACCAGAACCCCGACTGCACAGCGGAACTGGAGGTCGCGTCGAACAACATGGTCCCCCAGTTGTAGTCCGCCCCCGCGCTCACTACGGTGAGGAAGCCGAGGCCGACGTAGGTGCCGATGGCATAGATCGTGGTGAACAGGAACGAGGAAGCGATCACCGCGGTCAGGTTCGGCATGATCTCGGCACGAATGATCCGCCAGGTGCTCTCGCCGCTGATCTTGGCGGCTTCGACGAAGTCGCGGCTGCGGATCGAGAGTGCCTGGGCGCGGAGGACTCTCGCTCCCCAGGCCCAACCGGTCAGCGCGATGATCACGCTCACCACCACCGGGTTCCCGGTCCGATCCGGACCGAGGAAGGCACCGATGGCGATCAATAGCGGCAACGCCGGGATCACCAGAAAGATATTGGCCAGCATGGAGAGCACTTCGTCGACCAGACCTCCGATATAACCGGCCGCGATACCGATCACCACTGCCAGCAGGGTCGCCAGCGCGCCGGCGAGCAGCGCCACGATCATCGTCGGTCGAGTGCCGGCGAGCAGCTGGGAGAAGATGTCCCCACCGATGGTCGTCTGCCCCAGCCAGTGCAGACTGCCCGGCTGTTGCGAGGGCGCGGTCGACCCTGGCAGCGGCGGCCCTTCGAGCGGTCCGAGCGCGGACGGGTCGTGCGGGGCGATGATCGGGCCGATGATGGCCAGCAGCACAAAGATGCCCAGCAGCACCAGGCCGACCAGCATCTTCTTCGAGCGTCCGAGCCGCAGCCGACGTCCGGCTCCCTTACCGGCCGGCGGGATCGCCCCCACGGCCGGGTCCGCGGCGATGTCGATGGTTGCCACGATGGTCAGGCCTCCCTTCTGGTGCGCGGATCGAGCGCGACGTACAACAGGTCGGCCAGGAAGTTGGCGGCGAGCACGACCAGAGTGATCACCAGGAAGATGCCCTGGACCAAGGTGTAGTCCAGGCTCTTCACCGCGCTGAGCAGAATGAAGCCGATGCCCGGGTAGGAGAAGACGATCTCGGTGAGCACCGAGCCGCCGACGACGAAACTCAGCGCCATCGCAAAGCTGGACACCTGCGGCAGTATCGCGTTGCGCGCCGCGTACCACATGACTCGGCGACGTGGCAGACCGGCGGCCTCGGCGAGCAGCACGTAGTCCTCGTCGCGCACCGTCACCACCATGTTGCGCATGCCGATGATCCACCCGGCGAGCGAGGCGATGACGATCGTCGCCGCCGGCAGGATCCCGTGGTACACGGCATCTTTGATGAACGCCCAGTTCCAGCCGATGGTGCTGTTGAGATAGTCGTAGCCATTGATCGCCGGGAACCAGCCCAGATGGACGGAGAAGATCAGCACCAGCAGGGTGGCCAGGAAGAAGTACGGCATCGCCTGCAGGAAGGTGGTGACCGGTAGCAGCGACTCGAGCCAGCCACCGCGCCGCCAGGCGGCGAGCATGCCGATCGCGGTGCCCAGCACGAAGCTGATCACGGTGGCGATGCCGACCAGGACCACCGTCCAGAAGAAGTGCTCGGCGATCACCTTCGTCACCGGCACGTTGCCCATGCTCATCGAGTAGCCGAGGTCGCCGTGCAGGATCATCCCCCAGAAGTGCAGGTACTGTCCCCACAGGCCTTGCCCGGTGCCGACCCCGTACTGCAGTTCGAGAGCCTGGATCGCCTGCGGCGGAGCGCTTTTCATCTGAGCGAGAGCGGTCAGCACCGGGTCACCGGGCACCATCCGCGGGATGAAGAAGTCAAGGGTGACGGCAGCGACCGCTGCCACCAGGTAGAAGACGACACGACGCAGGAAGATGCGCACCCCTCACCGCCTCCCGTCGTGGCATCGGAGCCGACGCCGCGGGCTCACGCCGTCAGCTGTCCACTGCACGCCCGGTGCTCCGACGATCTCGGTGGACGTGCCATCGGTGGTGGTGATCGCACCCGACTTCGCCGTGGTCCCCGTTGTGCGCCGCGCCGGCCGGCGACAGAGCGTGTCCGAGATCGACGGGCCCGCGACCGTGGCCATCGTGGGCGCTTTTCCGATCTGGTACGCCGAGGTGGCAACACTCCAGATGAAGTCACCGGGAAACACCTTCGTGGTCATCCTTGACGACGTCCTTTCGACTTCCTGGACGGACAGTAACGGTTGGAGCGCCGCACCATCGCAATTCGGGCCTCTCGACAGTGGCGACGGGATGCCTTGCGCCACTGTGTTTTTGCCTAATGCAAATCGTTATCCAATTGTCTCCCAGGGCGAAAGGTTGACCCGGACACAGCCGGATCCACCGATCGAACACTAGGAGGATTCGCGAATGATCAGGGTTGTGGGAATGACATGACGACTGTGCGGAACCGTAGTGCCATTGACGAAAGACATCAACATCTGCGCCGCTGCTTCGCCCATTTCACGCAGCGGCTGATGCACGGAGCTGAGCGTGGGAACGGTCACCTCCGCCAGCGGAACATCGTCGAATCCGACAACAGCGACGTCATCGGGGATCCGGCGACCGGCGGCCAGCAGCGCACGGATGGCACCGGCTGCCGACAGATCGTTGTGGGCGAACACCGCGTCGAACGGCAATCGGTCGGCCACCACCTGCTCGACCGCCCGTACCCCGCCGGCCAGGGTGAACTCGCCGTCCAGGACCAGTTCCGGCTCGACCGACAGACCCTCGCCGGTGTACACGTCAGCGAAGCCCTGCAGCCGTTCGACGGTGCAACCGAACTGCTCCGACCCGCGGATCACCAGCGGCCGGCGGCGGCCGGACCCGAACAGATGGCGCGCGGCCGACGCGGCCCCGGCGTAGTTGGTGGTGGCCACCGAGGGAAAGCCCGGTTGCCTGGCCCGGTCGTCGATCATCACCACTGGCAGTCCGTTGGCGTGCAGTCCGGCGATGTAGTCCGTGGTTCCCTCGGGTTCGATCACCACCAGACCGTCGAACGAACGCGCCGACACCTGGGAAGCGAACCTGCGCATCGACGCGTCGCCCTGGTTGCAGGTGAAGAGCATGACGCCGCGGCCGGCGGCCTCGACCGCATCGATCACGCCCTGCAGCATTTCGCCCATCCACGGCCAGGTCAGCGACGGGATCAACACTCCGACCACGTCGGTGCGACCGCGAGCCAGGCCCACGGCGCCCGAACTCGGCACATACCCGAGTTCCTCGATCACCTGCCGCACCCGGCTGGCGGTCACCTGGTCGAGCTCACCCTTGCTGTTGAGCACCCTGGACACCGTGGTCTTGCTGACCCCGGCGCGAGCGGCGACATCGGCGATGGTGATCCGCATCAGCCCTGCCCTCCCGGCGTCGATGGCGAGTGAGTCCGAATCCGTTCCCGGTTTCGCGTGCCGGGCTACCCCTGAGTCCCGGCCCCGGTGTCAGGTTGTGGTGCCGACCCGGCCCCGGAAGCGGTTCCGGAACCGGTTCCGGGGCCAGTTTGGTCGCCTCTTGGCCCGCCGTCAATCACGAACCGGTAACGATCGGGACATCCGCGTGTGCCGGTCGGCGGCCTCACCCGACCGTCAGCGCCGACGCTCCGAGCCGCCGCCTGCGCAGCAGTTGGCCGTAGCCGACCTGCCACAGCACCGGCACCAGTAGCAACCAGCCGACGGCCGCAACGGGCAGTCGCGGGGCCAGCAGGCCGATCACCACTGCGGCCAGCGAGCTCGGCACCGCCCAGCCGAGAAGCCAAGCAAGGCTGGCGTTTCCGGCGATTCCGCAGACGGCGCCGACGGCGAAGTGCAATGCCAGCCCGCCGCCAAGCACCCAACCGATCACCGTCGGCAGCGACTCGCTGCTGTGCACCAATCCGCCGAGGCCGGCCGCCACCCCGACCAGTCCCAGGGTCGACAGCAGGTGCAGCGGCAGGCCGAATCTGGGCGGCAGATCGGCGAAGGTGGTGTGCGGGGCGCCGGCGAAGCCGTAGACGAAGGTCAACCACCACAGGCCGATCAGCAGTACGAAGCCGGTGATCGCGGCGGTGTCGAAGGTGTTGGTCCACTCCTCGGTCGCCGCCGCGAGTACCAATTGGGTCACCGACTCGCCGAGCACGATGATCACGAACAGGCCCAGTCGTTCGTCCAGGTGCGACCGATCGACATCGACGGCCACGAACTCCGCGGGTCGCTCACCGATTCCCCGTTGCGGCTCGCCGATCCCCCGCCGCGGCCCCCGATCCCGTCGTCGGCCCCGATCCCGCCGCTGGCCCCGATCCCGCCGGTCGCGCCGCTGCCGCTGCGCCCGCTCGGTGGCTGCCTCCACTGCCTGGTCGGCGTCCAGGCCGCCGCGCAGCAGGACCAGCAGCAGTTCCAGCACCAGGCCGGCCGCCCACAGGTAGTACTTGCCGGGAGCGTGTACCCAGAACGAGACGATCCACGGCGCGGAGGCTCCGCTGGTCTGCAGCAGCGGCCAGGAGGCCAGCACCCGCCCGGTCCGCATCGCGTTGCCGGACACGATGCCGCGCAAGGCAAGTACGGCGAACAGGAAGAGGTTGGCCCGCTGCGGATGATGCAGCGGCACGGTCGCGACCATCACCGCGATCAAGAACATCGCGATCACCAGCACCCTGGTTCTGGTCCGCTCGCCGGCGACGTTCGTGTACATCA
Source organism: Nakamurella lactea DSM 19367 (assembly GCF_000426645.1). Classification (GTDB taxonomy): domain Bacteria; phylum Actinomycetota; class Actinomycetes; order Mycobacteriales; family Nakamurellaceae; genus Nakamurella; species Nakamurella lactea. Next base: position 519,581 of record NZ_AUFT01000001.1, read on the forward strand.
CCACCAGCACCCAGCTCAGCCAGATCGTCCCGTACATCAACGCCAGCAGGCCCACGGCGCCCAGACTCGGGTCCGTCAGGAGTCCTTCGGTCAGCACTGCGACCGCGGCCACCACGACCAGGTCGAAGAAGAGTTCTAGCCAGTTCACCGACTCCGGTCGATGGCTGTCAACAGGCCTGTCCGTCACCGCCGGAAGTATCCCCGCCCGGAGCCTTCCGTGCATCCGCGCCGCGACGGGTCTTGACCTGTGGGCTCCGACGGTATCTGATAGGACAACTTCCCTAACAATTAACGCCGAACCCGCCCATCGATGCAAGGAGAAGCCATGAGAACCCCGCACCGCCTCCGCGCCGTCACCGCCGCCCTGTCGGTCGCCGCGCTGTTGACCGCCGGCGCCTGTTCGTCGGATTCCGGCACTGCCGGGACGTCGACACCGTCGGCCGCCGGCGCCTCGCCGGCTGCCGCGCAGTCGTCCGCCGGCGACCCGACGAGTGAAGAATCCTCGACGGCCGCCGCCGATCCGACGACATCGGCCGGCGACTCGTCCGCCGCTCCCCCCGCAACGTCGGCCGCCGCGCCCGTCAAGGACGTGACGCTGACCGTGTGGATGCAAGGCGACACCTTGAAGGACATCGACATCACGGCCCTCAACAAGGAGTTCCAGGCCGCCCATCCCGGGGTCACCGTTGATCTGCAGGAGCAGACCTGGGGCGAGTACACCACCAAGGTCACCACTGGCCTGGCCGATACCTCCGGCGGTGCACCGGATGTGCTGGAGCTGGGCAATACGCAGGTCGCCCAGTTCGCCGGCGCTGGTGCGCTGCTGGAGTTGAGCGCCGACGACTTCGACAACTCGAAGACCTGGCTACAAGGGCTGAAGGAGTCGGCCACCTACGACGACAAGCTGGTGGCGGTGCCGTACTACGCCGGGGTTCGGGTCGGCATCTATCGCACCGATCTCGCCGAGCAGGCCGGCATCAAGACGCCGTTCAACTCGCTGGACGAGTTGGAATCGGCCGGCGCGAAGCTGCTGGCCGCCCATGGCGATGACGGCTCGTATTCCGGGTTGTACTTCCCGAGCCAGTACTGGTACGAGGGCATCTCGTTCATCTGGGACGCCGGCGGCGAGATCGCCGTGCAGCAGAGCGACGGCAGCTGGAAGGGCGCGCTCGACTCCCCCGAGTCGAAGGCGGGGCTGGCCAGGCTGAAGAAGCTGGTGGACGCCACCTCCCGCGGCGGGGAGGGTCAGAACGAGGCCGACGACGCACTGGTGATGGCGCAGGAGCAGGCGGCCATGTTCATCGACGCGTCCTGGAAGCCGGGCGTGGTCACCGCCAAGGAGGACGGCAACCCGAAGCTCGAGGGGAAGGTCGGCATCTTCGTGGTTCCGGGTAGCAAACCTGGGACGGTCATGCCGCAGTTCCTCGGCGGGTCAGACATCGCTATCAATGCCAAGACGCCGAACGCCGACCTGGCCAAGGCCTACACCAAGCTGCTGACCGGCCAGAAGTACCAGCAGGTGTTGGCGGGCAAGGGATACATCGCCAACTCGACCTCGTTCAAGCCGAAGGCAGGCGACGCCACCGCCGCCATCGTGGTGAAGGCCGCATCCACCGGCCGATTCGTCCCGAACTCGAAGAACTGGACCAAGGTCGAGGACGGGCAGGTGCTGCAGAACATGTTCGACGCGGTGCTCACCGGCTCCAAGTCGATCGACGATGCGACGGCCGAAGCCAGTGCGGACGTCACCAAACTGCTCAACGGCTGACCGCACCCGATGACCACCACCACCTCAGCCGACCTCGCACCCGGGGGCCGCCGTGGCCCCCGGGGCGGTCCCGGCGGCCCCCGGGGCGGTCCGCGCTGGACGCCCTACGCCATGGTCGCACCGCTGATCACGGTGCTCGCGCTGGTCCTGCTGGTACCGCTGGTCCGGCTGATCATGGTCTCGGGACAGGAGTACGGGCTCGACCAGCTGATCGGCGGCAAGCCGGTCCGTTGGGTCGGCCTGGACAACTTCGTGAAAGTCCTGACGTCCCAGGACTTCTACGACGCGCTCTGGCGAACGGTGAAGTTCGTGGTGGTCTCGGTCGCCCTGACGATCGGTCTCGGGCTGGCCCTTGCCCACCTGCTGGCCAAGGTCTCCGCGCCGGTCCGGGTGTTCCTGCTGCTGTCGCTGGTCACCGTCTGGGCAATGCCGCCGATCATCGCGATGCCGATCTGGCGGTGGCTGATCGACCAGCGGTTCGGCGTGCTGAACTACGGCCTGTACAAGGCCGGGCTGCTCCCGACCCGGACCTTCAACTGGTTCGCCGAGCCGTTCACCGGCTGGATGGTGATCACCGCCATCGTGGTGTGGGGCGCGCTGCCCTTCGTGGTGATCAGCCTGCATGCGGCGATGACGGCGGTGTCCGCCGATCATGTCGAGGCGGCCCGACTGGACGGTGCCGGGGCGTGGCGGGTCTTCACCGCCGTGACCCTGCCGGCCATTCGCTCCACCCTGCTGATCGTCACCACGCTCTCGATCATCTGGAACTACCGGGTGTTCGCCCAGATCTGGCTGTTGCGCGACATCGGGGCGAACAAGGATTCGTACTACACCCTTGGCATCTGGTCGTACGTGGAATCGTTTTCCAACAAGGACTTCGGGTACGGAGCTGCCATCGCACTGGTCAGCGTTGTGCTGCTGGCGGCGCTGTCTGCGGTGGCGGTGCGGCACGTGCTGCGCAGCGCCGCCGACGAGAACGGGAGCTGACCGATGGCGATCTCCACCGCGCCGGATCCGGTGCGCATTCCGACGGCGTCCACCCCCGGGCGTCCGCCGCGTCAGCGCCGTCGTTTGGGTCGAACGGTGCGCCGATCCGGATGGAATCTGCTGGGCGTGCTGGTCGGTCTGGTGATGATCTTCCCGGTGTACTGGATGGTCTCCAGTTCGTTCAAGACCGGGATCAACCTGCGTCGGGTGACGCCGCAGTGGTTCCCGTCGCCGTTCACCTTCGACTCCTATGCCCGGGCCTTCGCCCAGCCGCGGTTCCTCGGCAGTCTGCTGAACAGCGTGCTGGTGGTGACGGGTGCCGCACTCGCCGCATTGGTGATCGGCTTCCTGGCCGCGCTGGCGCTGGCGCGGATGAACTTTCGCGGCCGGGGCGCGCTGGTGATCCTGGTGATCGCCATCCAGATGGTGCCGATCGAGGGCCTGATCATCCCGATGTACCTGATGCTCAACAAAGCCGGGCTGACGGATTCCGCCTTTGGCCTCATCCTTGCCTACCTCTCGTTCGTGCTGCCGTTCACCGTCTGGATGCTGCGCGGCTTCATCGCCGCGGTGCCCAAGGACCTCGAGGAGGCGGCCATGGTCGACGGCTGCAGCCGGGGCCAGGCGTTCCGCCGGATCATCCTGCCGCTGGCCGCGCCCGGGTTGGTCGCCACCACGGTGTTCGCGGTGATCCAGGCCTGGAACGAGTACCTGTTCGCCTACGTCCTGCTGAAGAAGAACGACAAGCAGACCATCACCGTGTGGCTGGACACCTTCATCACCACCAAGGGCGTCGACTGGGGGGCGCTGATGGCCGCCTCCACCCTGGTCGCGCTGCCGATCGTGGTGTTGTTCGCCCTGATCCAGCGCAAGGTGGCCGCCGGCATCACCGCCGGCGCGGTGAAGGGATGACGACGACCCGGTTGCCGCGCGATCTCGTCGCAGCGGCCGAGTCGGTCCTGCTGCCCTGTTTCGACGGCACCACCGCGCCGGACTGGGTGCGCCGCAGGCTGTCCGAGTCGCTCGGTGGCGTGTGCCTGTTCGCGAGGAACGTACGGGACGACGAACAGGTGCGGGAGCTGACCCTGTCGCTGCGCGCCGAGCGGGACGAATTGGTGGTGGCCATCGATGAGGAGGCCGGCGATGTCACCCGGCTGGACGCGCCGACCGGTTCGCCGTACCCCGGGGCGGCAACGCTCGGCCGGCTGGACGAGCCACAGCTGACCCGTTCCGTCGGCTACCTGGTCGGCCGACGGCTGTCCGCGGCCGGCGTGACGTTGAACTTCGCCCCGTGTGCCGATGTGGCCTCGGACCCGGCGAACCCCGTGATCGGGACCCGTTCGTACGGACCGGATCCGGTGTTGGTCGCACGCCACACCGCCGCCTATATCCAAGGACAGCAGGCGGCCGGGGTGGCCGCCTGTGCCAAGCATTTCCCCGGTCACGGCGCGACCGACACCGACAGCCACCTGGACGTCGCGACCTTGGCCGGCGACCTGGAGTTGTTCAGGGCCGGCGATCTGCTGCCGTTCGCGGCAGCGATCGGGGCCGGGGTGGCCGCGGTGATGTCCGGCCATCTTCTGGTGCCGGCCGTCGACCATCGCCCGGCGACCGTCTCCCCCCGGTGGCTCACCGAGATCCTGCGCGGGGAGATGGGTTTCGACGGGGTGATCGTCAGTGACGCGTTGGAGATGCGCGCGATCTCCGGGCCGGACGGCGCCTCCGGAATCCCCGACGGCGCGGTGGCGGCGCTGGCCGCCGGCGCCGATCTGCTGTGTCTGGGCGGCCGGCCGCACAGCGCGGAGTTGTTGGATGCGATCACCACCGCGGTCATCGACGCGGTGCACGAGGGCCGGCTCGCCGAGCAGCGACTGTTCGACGCCGCTGCGCGAGTCCGTACGCTGAGCACGACGCCGCCGGCCGCGCCGGCAGCAACCCCGGCCGCGGTGAACCTGTCCGCCGCCGCCCGGCGGGCACTGCAGATCGCCGGGCCGCTTCCGCAGTGGTCGGAACCGGTTCTGGTGCTGCGCTGCGAGGGCACCCCGAACATCGCCGTCGGCGACATCCCGTGGGGGCCAGTGAGTATCGGAGCCGCGGTGGACGAACGTGAGTATGGTCCGGACAGCCGGCCGCCGGAGGCGGACCTGCGCAGCGCCGGCACCGTTATCGTGCTGACCAGGGACCGGCACCGGCATCGCTGGATGCGGGACTTGCTGGCCACCGTCCGGACGGTCCGGCCGGACGCGGTGCTGCTGGAACTGGGACTTACCGGGGTCGAGGCGGCCCTTGCTCCGGCGGTTGCCGGCTACGGGGCGACCATGGTCAACACACGGGCGGCGCTCGATGCGCTGGGTGCGCCGGTCGACGGGTCACAATGACCCTGATGGATCCCGATCACGACGATCAGCGCTCGACGCCTGCGGGCGGCCGCAGCGCCGATTCGCCGCGGCTGCTGCGCGAGATCAACGACCAGGTGGTACTGGGGCTGCTGCTCGAGCAGGGTCCGATGACCAGGGCAACGATCGGTCAGCAGTCCGGCCTGTCCAAGCCGACCGTGTCGTCGCTGCTGAGTCGGCTGGAGCAACGAAGCCTGGTGGTGACCACCGGCGAGATCGCCAACGGCCCGGGGCCGCGGGCGCGGATCTACGCGGTGAATCCGACTGCGGCCTACGTGATCGGCATTCACGTCGAACAGCACGGTTGCGTCGCCGCGCTGGCCGGACTCACCGGAGAGATCGTGGCCAGCTGCACCGTCGACGTGCCGGCCCGGCGCCGGTCCGCACCGGTCGACGAGATCGGCCGGGCGGTGTCCGGGGTGCTGGCCAAGGCGGGAGTGTCCGGCGACGACGTCCAGCAGGTGCTGATCGCCACCCCTGGGGTGATCGACCCGGTCACCGGTGCGCTGCGTCATGCCCGGCACCTCAGTGGCTGGGAGTCGCCGGATCTGATCGCCGAGCTGACAAGCACCTTGGGCATCCGGGTCTCGCACGGCAACGACGTGAACCTGGCGGCCGTCGCCGAAGGCGTGCACGGATCGGCCAAGGGCCAGCACGACTACGCCCTGCTCTGGCTGGATCGCGGCGTCGGGCTCGGGATGGTGTTGGACGGCCGGCTGCGACACGGCGCGCACGGCGGCGCCGGCGAGGTCGGCTACCTACCGGTACCCGGGGTCGAGCGTCCGCGGGTCGACCGCGGGGCCCCAGGCGCCTTCCAGCAGCTGGTCGGCGGGCAGAGTCTGCACGCCTTGGCCCGCCGCTACGGCATCCGCCGGCGGGAGCCGGCGGCGATCGTCACCGCGGCCCTGGCCGCAGGCGCGGCGGGCCAACCGCTGATCGACGAACTGGCTGACGGGGTGGCGACGGGCGCAGCCGCCATCACCACCCTGCTGGACCCGGGTCTGCTGGTGCTGGGCGGCCCGGTCGGGTTGGCCGGCGGAAACGTTTTGCTGGACAAGGTTCTTGTCCGGATGCGACAGATCTCCTTCGTCCGGCCGCAGGTGGTGCTCAGCACGGTTACCGCCGACGGGGTGCTGCGCGGCGCGGTCGAGGTGGCGCTGAACGAGGCCAGGACCGTGCTGTTCGGTCGGCAACGGCCGGGATTGCCGGCCGGCGCGGTCTGAGCCGGCCGGCAGACCGACCGCCGACTACCCCGCGTCGCTGGAGCGTTCGGCCGCCAGCACCTCGTGCGTCTTCGACGGCCGGGTGCCGGCCGTGGCGTTCTCGGATCCGGTGAAGGCGCCGCGATACTGCCGGGCGGGATGTCCGTGCGCCACCTGCGGTGAGTCGCCACCCAGCAGCTTCTCCCGGAAAGTACCTGCGATGTACTCGGTCTGCACCCGTCCGCGTCGTTGAAGTTCCGGCACCACCAGCTCGACGAAGTCGGTGAAGGTGCCGGGTGTGATGGCGTAGGCGATGTTGAAACCGTCCACCCCGCCGACCTCCATCCACCTTTCCAACTCGTCCGCGACCGTCTGGGGGCTGCCGACCAGCACCGGACCGAGTCCGCCGATCGAGCGGTGCTTGACGATCTCCAACGGCGTCCAGGTCCGACCGGACTTGTCGGCCTCCAGCAGTTCCAGCGTGGAGCGCAACGCATCGTTCTGCACCGCTCGCAGCGGCTCGTCCGGATCGAGATCGCCGAAGTCGAGTCCGGTCCAGCCGCCGTAGAAGGCGAGCATTCCCTCGCCGGAGGCATATTCGAGATACTCGTCGTACTTGGCCCGCGCCTTGGCATCCGTCTCGTCGGTGATCACCGTCAACAGGGCGAAGATCTTGACGTCGTCGCGCCCTCGACCGGCCTGTTCGGCCCGGTCGCGGATGTCGTCGGTGACCGCCCTGGCCGTCTCCGGCGTCGGCGGCGCGATGAACACGCCCTCCCCATGTTTGGCCGCGAATCCACGGCCGCGGGGCGACGCTCCGGCCTGGAAGATCACCGGCGTCCGCTGCGGGCTCGGCTCGAACAGCGCGATCCCTGGCACATCGAAGTACTCACCGTGATGGTTGATCGGGTGCACCTTGGTCGGGTCGGTGAACACGCCCCGCTCGCGGTCGCGAATCACCGCACCGTCGTCCCAGCTGCCCTCCCACAGCTTGTAGGTGACGTCAAGGAACTCGTCGGCCAGGTCGTAACGCTTGTCGTGGGCGACCTGGGTCGTCATCCCGAGATTGCGGGCAGCCGAGTCGAGGTAGCTGGTCACCACGTTCCAGGCGATCCGGCCCTTGGTCAGGTGATCGAGGGTGGCGAACTTGCGGGCCAGCGCATAGGGCAGCTCGTAGGTGAGCGCCGAGGTGACGCCGAAGCCGAGATGCTCGGTCACCATCGCCATCGCCGGCACCTGGAAGAACGGATCGTTCACCGGGACCTGGTCGGCGTCCACCAGTGAGGTCTCCACCGAACCGCGGTACACGTCATACACACCCACAACGTCGGCAATGAAGATCGCGTCGAACCGCCCGCGCTCCAACACCTTCGCCAGATCGGTCCAGTACTCCAGGTCCTTGTACCGCCAGGCCTGGGAGTCCGGATGCCGCCAGGTTCCCGCCGCCTGGTGACTCACGCAGGTCATGTCGAACGCATTGAGGATCATCCGTTGTTGTGCCATGCCGGGCGTTCCCTTCGTCGGGCTTCCCGGCGTCGTCCGCGGACCCGGGTTCGACGCCGAAGCTACCCGCAGCCGAATCGGAAGAACCCGTCGGAGGCTGTCCTTCCCAACCGTTGGGACGGGTGGGCCGACGCGCTCAGGGTCGGCCGATGGCGGTGATCGCGTCGACGACCAGATCCCAGAACGCCGGTGCGTCCAGGGTGATCGCCACGTCCGTGTCCAGCCGTGCACCGTCCCGGCCGAGGAAGTCGCAGACCGTCATCCCAGCGGTGAGCCGGCCGGCCAGCTCCACCTCGACGTGCGCCGGACGGACCGTCATCACCGACGGGTCGATCACCCTGGCCACCGCGCACGGGTCGTGCACCGGCGGGTCGCCGAAGCCCTGTTCCGCACGGTAGTTGGCGCCATAGGCGGCCAGCAGGTCGACCACGAACTGTGCCGCCGGCGTTCCGATATCGGAAATCCGTTGCTGCACGGCAGGTGTGGCCAGAGCCTGATGGGTCAAGTCGATGCCGACCATGGTCACCTGCCACGGCGCGGTGAAGACGATCTGGGCGGCCTCCGGGTCGACGGCGATGTTGAACTCAGCGGCCGGCGTCACGTTTCCCTTGCTGTACCCGCCGCCCATCAGCACTACCTCGGCGACCCGCTCGACGATCGCCGGACACTTGCGGACAGCCAGCGCGATGTTCGTCAGCGGAGCTGTCGGGACCAAGGTGATGCTGCCCGGCGGATTGTCCATCACGGTGTCGATGATCAGGTCGACTCCGTGTCGATCATCCAGCGGCACAGTCGGTTCGGGAAGCACCGGGCCATCCATACCGGACTCGCCGTGGATCGCCGCCGCGGTCCGGATCGGCCTGATCAACGGGACCGCGGAACCGGCTGCGATCGGCACTCCGGTCATGCCACAGACGGTGGCGACCACCCTGGCGTTGTGCGTCACCTTGTCCAGGGTCTGGTTACCACCGACCGTGGTGATGCCGACCAGCTGCACCCCGGGGTCGCCGTGCGCGAGCATGATCGCGATGGCGTCATCGTGTCCCGGATCGCAATCGATCAGGATGCGCCGCGGTTCGCCGCCCCGGTTCCCAGCAGTCATCGGTGCTCGCTCCTCGGTCTCGTCCGCCCCGTTGCATCCGCCTCGTGTCATCGCGAACCGGCGTTGCTGCCGGCCGTGGCTATCGCCAGCCTGCCTCGTTGCTGCCGGTCTCGTAGCCGACCGAGGTCCGGAAGGTCCAGTCGGAGCCGGTCTTGTGCTCGAAGGCCACCGGCGCCACATACAGCAGTTCCTCGGCGCCCAGGTCCCAGGTGTCGGACATCGCCGACGGATCCTGCAACACCTTCTGCCACACCTGCCGGCCGGAGGCGACCACCGCGCACCGCGCATACAGGAAGACCTCCTTGGACAGCGGGAACGCCGGGCTCTCCGGACCGTCGGCGGTGTCCCGGATCGGCTGCGCCATCCGATCCCGGGAATCGATCGCGTGCAGCGCGCTCGCCAGGTGCTCGGCGAAGGACTCGATCCGCTCGGTGTCGCCCTGGGTGAGGTTCTCGGTCAGCACGGCGACGCCCTCGGGCTCGGCCCTGCCGTGCAGGCCGGCGATCAGCTCCCAGAATTCCTCGTCAGTCATGGGTAGATCATGCCCGATCGACGGTTACAGCCCGGCGACCAGTGCCTTGATCTGCGGGATCCGGGCGGGAGCCATCGACAGCTCGACGACCCCACGATCCACCAGTGCCTTGACCTGTTCGGCCATCGCGGCCATCTCGCCGCAGACGGTGACCGGGACGTGATGCCGGCGCGCAGTCTCGCAGAGCGTGTCCAGTAGGCGCTGGACCGGAGGTGCCCCGACGTCCAGCAGATCGGCAACGCCGGGCTCGGTGCGTTCGGCCGCCATCGTGTAACTCGTCAGATCGTTCGATCCGACGGAGAAGAAATCCGCGATCCCGACGAACTGCTCGGCGTACAGCGCGGCGGCCGGGATCTCGATCATGATGCCGATCTGCTCGGGCGCGGCGTGCTCGATGCCCTCGGCCACCAGGGAATCGACCGCGTCGTCCACCGCCTGCCGGAACGCGACCGCCTCCGCCCGGACGGTGACCATCGGGGCCATCACCGACACCCGGTGTCCGGCAGCGGCCCGGCAGATCGCCCGCAGTTGGGTGCGCAGCATTGCCGGCCGTTCCAACAACAACCGCAGCCCGCGGATCCCGAGGAATCCGTTGTGTTCCGGGGTCACCGAAACGGAGGGGATCGGTTTGTCTCCCCCGGCGTCGACCACCCTGATCACCACCGGCCGCCGGCCGAGAACGTTCAGGATCGCGGCCAGATCTGCGGTCTGGGTGTCCTCGTCCGGGAACTCGGGCCGATCCAGCAGCAACAACTCGGTTCGCAGCAGGCCGACACCGTCGGCGCCGTTGGCCACGGCCGCCCTGGCGTCGGCCACCGACCCGATGTTGGCGGCCACCAGCACCGGGCGGCCATCGCGGGTACTCACCGGAGCGGCGGCGGCCGCCCGCAGTGCGGCGTCGGCCGCGGCATTCCGGTCGATCCGGTCGGCGATCTCCTCGAGTTCGGCGGTCGGCGGATCCACCCGCACGGCGCCGGTCGCGCCGTCGATCGCCAGGGCAGTCCCCGTCGGCACTCGATTCAGTGCCTCGCCGGCCCGCAGCACCAGCGGCAATCCCAGGCCCCTGGCCACGATCACCGCGTGTGCGGTGGTCGAGCTGCCGGTGAGCACCGCGGCGACCGCTCCTCGTTCCACCAGGGCCGGGACTTCGGCCGGGCCCAGCTCGGCTGCCACCACTATCGCTCCCCGCACCGCGTCGCCGATCCGATCCAGCCGCAGGCCGAGTTCGGCCAATACCACCAGGCCGGCCTCTTTCAGATCGATCGCGCGGGCGGCGATCAGCGCATCGCTGGACGCCTGAAGCTCCTTCGCGGCTGCCCCCACTGTCTCCCACCAGGCTCTGGTGGCCCCGCGGTCCAGCCGCGCGTACGCGGCCTCCCGCAGTTGCGGGTCGGCCACCAGGGCGGCGTGCGCCTGGCCGAATTCGCCCTGCCCGGCAAGCTGTTTCGCCGCCGATCCGATCGCGGAATCCAGCCGGGCCCGCTGCGTCGCCCGACCCGCGTCACCGACGATCCGGTCGGCGCCGGCCGGCAGTTCGTCGGGCAGGGCGGTCAGCCGGTACAGCGGGCCGAGCGCCAGGCCCGCTGAGCCGGGGACCGCCAGCACTGTGCCGTCGGCGTCGGGGCCGGGCGGCCGGTCCGCATCCGCCAACGGCCCGCCGTCGTCGGCCTCGCCGCCATCGCCGGCCTCGCCGAAGCCCCCGGAGATGGTCGCGGTCAGCCGTTCGAGGACGGCGTCCGCGTCCTCGCCCCAGACGGCGATGCGCACGGTATCGCCGCCGCGCAGCGCCAGTCCGACCACCCCCAGCACCGAACGCAGGTCCACCGTCGGCCCGTCGGACCGGCCGATCCGCACGGTCGCCGACGTACCGGCCAGGTGTCTGGCCAGTTCGGCAGCCGGCCTGGCGTGCAGACCGAGCGGATTGACCAGCACCACCTGCGCCTCACCGGTCGCCGGCGCAGCGCCAGTCCGTGAATCATCATCGGCGGGTCCGGCATCGGTGGTGTACCCGGCAGCTGCGGCCGCCGCGGCGACCGCCGCCAGATCCGCGCCGCCCTCGGCGGCAACCGCGGCGGCAATGGCGCCCTCGACCAACGGGGCATCGACGATCCGGCACCGCCCGGCCGCGGCCCCGTCGAGCCCCTCCACCGCCATCTCGGTGGTCATCAGCGCCGAGCCCAGGTCGTACAGGATGACGGTTCCGTCGGCCTGGTCGGTGCGCCGCAGGGCATCGCTGATCCGGTCGTAGGAGGTACCGATCCCACCGCGGCCGTCGCCGCCGGCGGCCGCGATGGTGACCGACGGTGCCATCTGCGCCGCGACTTTCGCTGTCCCGTCGGCGATGTCGTGGCTGTGCGAGACGAGGACCAGGGCGACGGTCATCAGCCCGCCGCTGCCGCCGCAAACGCCCGCAGTAGATATGCCGAGCTGCGGGATCCCGGATCGACGTGGCCGATGGACCTGGCGCCCAGATAGGACGCCCGGCCCTTGCGGGCCTGCAGCGGTGTGGTCGCGACCGCTCCGCCCTCGGCCGCCTCGGCCGCGGCGGCCAGCACAGCGGCCACGTCACCGCCGTTCCTGGCGGCCGCTTCCGCTGCGTCCACCGCCGGGGTCAGCGCATCGACCATGGTCTTGTCTGCCGGCTCGGCCTTACCCCTGGAGACCACGCCGTCGCGGGCGGCGCCGAGAGCGGCGGCGACGGTCGCGGCGTCCAGTTCGGCTGCCTCCCCGGCGGCCGCGGCAGCCCGCAGGAAAGCAGTTCCGAACAGCGGACCAGATGCACCGCCGACGGTCGAGATCAGCGTGGTGGCAACCAGTTTCAACACGGCGCCGGGGGTGGCGGGCACCTCGGCGTCGAGCTTGGTGATGACCGCGGCGAATCCCCTGGCCAGGTTGTCCCCGTGGTCGCCGTCGCCGATCGCCCGGTCCAGGCTGGTCAGCTCCGCCCGGTTCACCGCGATCGCGTCGGCCGCGGCCCTGATCGCGGCGGCTGTGGTCTCGGCTGTGCAGCCCATCGTCGTCCTCACCTTCCCCATCGCAGCGCCGCAGTGTGTACCGGGGCGTCCCACAACATCGTCGTCTGCTCGTCCAGTTGCAGCAAGGTGATCGACAGGCCCGGCATCTCCAGCGAGGTGATGTAGTTGCCGACCAACGACCGGCTGACCTCGATTCCCTTGTCCGCCAGATACTTCCGAGCACCGTTGTAGGCCAGGTAGAGCTCGGCCAACGGGGTGCCACCGAGCCCGTTGACGAACAGCAGGACCCGATCACCCGCGGTGAACGGCAGATCGCCGACGATCGCGGTGAGGAGCGTGCCGACGATCTCGTCGGCAGTTGCCATCGCGGCGCGTTCCCGGCCGGGTTCGCCGTGGATCCCGACGCCCATTTCGATCTCGTTGTCGTCCAACACGAACGACGGCTCGCCGGAATTCGGCATCACGGCCGGTCCGAGCGCGACCCCCATCGAGCGGACCTTCGCCGTCACGGCTGCGGCAATGGCGGCGACGGTTGCCAGATCGTCGCCACGGTCGGCGGCGGCACCGGCGATCTTCTCCACCAGAACGGTGCCCCCGACGCCCCGCCGACCCGCGGTGAAGGTCGAGTCCTGGACCGCGACGTCGTCGTCGACCAGCACGGTGGCCACCGGGACGCCGTCGGCAGCGAGCAGTTCGGCAGCGGTCTCGAAGTTGAGCACATCGCCGGTGTAGTTCTTGACGATCAGCAGCGCGCCCCGCGGACCGGCCGCCGCCTGCACCGCGGCCTGCACCTGATCGGGGGTCGGTGAGGTGAAGACCCGGCCGGGAACGGCGGCGTCCAGCATGCCGGGCCCGACGTAGCCGATGTGCAGCGGTTCGTGGCCGGCCCCGCCGCCGGAGACCACCGCGACCTTGTCGGCCACCGGCGCGTCCACCCGGACCAGGTGGGTCGGACCGGCGCCGATCCTGACCAGGTCACGGTGGGCTGCTGCGAACCCGGCGAGCGCCTCGTCGGTGAAAGTGGCCGGGTCGTTGACGAACTTCTTCATCCGCGGATCGCCGTCCCCGGCGTGCTGCGGAGCCGGACCGACAGGCAGGTGACGCAACCCTCGAGCTTCTCGAACTCGCTGATGTCGACGGCCACCGGCCGGTAGCCGAGTTCGGCGAGCACGGCGCCCGATCGTGGGGCGGACGCGGCGATCAGCAGTTGACCGTCGCCGAGGTCGACGACATGCGAGCCGGCCTCCTCGGGCATCGGCCGGAAGTGCGGGAAGAAGGACGGGTCGTCGACCAGCGGCGGATAGCCGACGATGCTGCCGTCCGGCAGCGCAGTGACCGCAGACTTCAGGTGCAGCACCTTGCTCGTCGGGACGCCGATCACGGTGTGCCCCAACGGTTCCACCAGCGATCTGAACCCGGCCAGCCCGGCGGCATCGGTGCGGCCGCCGCGGCCGACGTAGACCCGTTCGCCGACCTTCAGCACGTCACCACCGTCCAGGGTGCCGGCCGGCATCGACAGCACCCGGTAGCCAAGTTCCTGCAATGCGGCCCGGGTCCCCGCGGTCTCGCCGGCGCGCTGATCGGCACCGGGGCGGGTGATCACCGCAGTGTCGCCGAACATCACCACGGTGTCCTCGACGAACACGCCATCCGGATGATCGGCGGCCGCGGGCACCTCGACGATGCCCCAGCCGGCCGCCTGCACCGCATCCAGATAGCCGTGCCACTGACGCTCGGCCAGTCGAACGTCGACAGGTCGGCGGTCGAGATGGGTGACCAGTCCTTCGGCCAGCCGCGGTGACGGCTGCCGCACCAGTGCTCTCACGTTCGCCTCATTCATCGATCCGGTCGTGGCAGGAGGTACCGGCCGGGTCCATCTTCGTTCAGTCCGGCTCGGCTGTCGAAGCCGGAGGTGCGTACACGTCCGGCACGCCGTCGGCGTCGGCATCCAGACTCTCCTGCTCGCAGATCCGCCGGTAGACGCGGTTGCGGATCCGCAGGAGTACGGCGGACAGTAGTGCCGCCAGCACCGAGCCGAGCAGAATCCCGACCTTGGCATGATCGTCAGCCGCGGTCCCCGGCCCGAAGGCGAGCTCGCTGATCAGCAGCGACACGGTGAATCCGACCCCGCCGAGCATCGCCAGCCCGATGACGTCCCACCAACTCAGATCCTCGGCCAACGGCTGCCGGGCCAACTTTCCGACGACCAGCGTGGCCAGCGCGATGCCGATCGGTTTGCCCAGCACCAGCCCGGCGGTGATGCCGAGCATCACCGGGTCGGCCAGTGCACTGCGGATGCCTGGCAGACCGCCGATCGCGACCCCGGCAGCGAAGAAGGCGAAAACCGGAACGGCGACGCCGGCCGACAGCGGCCGGATCCGGTGCTCGAAGATCTCGGCCAGGCCGGGGCCGGCCTCCGGACCGCCGTTGGCCCGGCTCCGGAGCACCGGCACGGTGAAGCCCAGCAGCACGCCGGCGACCGTCGCGTGGATGCCCGAGGCGTGCACCAGCGCCCAGGTGATCACCCCGAGCGGCACCAGCAGGTACCAGCTCCGGACCCGTCGCTGGACGCAGAACCCGAAGAGCGCCAACGGGATCAACGCCAACGCCAGGTATCCCGGGTGCAGTTCGTCGGTGAAGAACAGCGCGATGACGGTGATCGCGAGCAGATCGTCGACGACCGCCAGGGTGAGCAGGAACGTCCGCAGCGCCGTCGGCAGGTGGGTGCTGATCACCGCCAACACGGCCAGCGCGAAGGCGATGTCGGTGGCGGTCGGGACGGCCCAGCCACGGCTGATGCCCGCGTCGCTGGTGGTGTTGACCAGCAGGTACAGCAGCGCCGGCACGATCATGCCGCCGACCGCAGCAGCCACCGGGACCATCGCCCGTCGCGGATCCCGCAGGTCACCGGCGACGAACTCGCGTTTGAGTTCCAGGCCGGCGACGAAGAAGAAGATCGCCAGCAAGCCGTCCGATGCCCACTGGCCCAACGTGAGGTCCAGGTGCAGCGACGCGGGCCCGACGACGGTGTCCCGCAGGTTCAGATAGGAGTCGGCGGCCGGCGAGTTCGCCCAGATCAGCGCCACCGCGGTGGCCACCAGGAGCAGGGCGCCGCCGACCGTCTCCTGCCGGAGCAGCCCCGCGATCCGACTGGCCTCCGGCCAACTCCCTCGTCCGAACAGGGTCCGACCGGTCCGGCGCCGGGCGGGGCGGACCGGCTCCGGCTGGGTAGGGCCGGGGGTGTCGATGGGCACGACGGGCATCTCCTTGGCTGCGGCGGCTCACTGCTGGCCCGAACCGAAGAACCCTGCGGGCACCTCGAATTCGACGCCGACCAGGCTTCCCGGCACACCGGGGTCCATCGTAGTGGCCGCCGCCGCACCGGGCAGTTGCGTACTGAAGTCCCCATCTACTCCTTTGGAGCAGGGGATCACTCGTTCGGTGCAGTGCGACTACGTAGCGCCATCCAAGCCGTTGGCCGGTGTTCGGACCCGACCTTCTCACGCGCGATCCGTTGCCGGCGCGGCATCCACGCCGGGCGGGCGGTATCGGACGCGGCTGCCGAGCCGCCGACCAATTGTCGATCGCGCTCCGGTCGTGGTTGATGTGCGGCCGCCCGGCGCCGGCGGGGTCGCCGATGGAAGGCGCTCTCCGACGGCTCCGATCGACACATCGTGGTCCGATAGTGTCTACCCTCCCCCGTATGGGGTTCCTCCGGCCGGAACTATTGAAAGCGCAGCTACAACGGCTATTCTCTAGTGGCACGTCGCGCTCCCTTCGAAGACCGCAGGGCACGGAACGATCAGTCGGGTGGCATTTCGCGGACCCACGGGATCCCCCGATCAGAGCGAGCTTGCCCAGGACAGAAGGGGGCACCATGCAGTCTGATCAGTTCGCCACGCGACTGACCGAGAGGGCATCCGGGTGGTTGTCCGAGCACGCGCCGGACCACCCCTCGCTGCGCAGTGCACACCGGGCGACGGAGGAACATCGGGTCGATGAGCCGATGGGGGACCTGGACGCCGATCGCCCGGACGAGGACACTGTCTGGCTACACACAGTCAGCGAGCCCGCAGTGCGACCCGGTCCGCTGCCGACCGATCCCAAGCAGCTGTCGAGCAACCCGGCCATCCGGCGACGGATGGCCACCAGGTACGACCATGATCTGTTGCGGGCGATCTTCACCGAATGCGCGTCGCCGACGTTCGCCTCGCTGCCGATCTCACTGGCGGCGGCGTTGCTGGACGCCCAGTTCCGAGCTCACCGGATGGATCGTCAGCAGAACTGGCCCGACGCTGTCGACCAGAT
Organism: Nakamurella lactea DSM 19367; assembly: GCF_000426645.1. GTDB lineage: Bacteria > Actinomycetota > Actinomycetes > Mycobacteriales > Nakamurellaceae > Nakamurella > Nakamurella lactea. Next base: position 536,354 of record NZ_AUFT01000001.1, read on the forward strand.
CATCGAGATGCACGGCGTCCCGGCCGGCCGCCTCACCCTGGCCATCCGCGGCGACAACCTGCGAATCCTCGACCTCGGCCTGCTGACCGGCTTCCGTAACCAGGGCGTCGGTGGCGCGGTACTGACCGACCTCATCGAGGAGGCCACCGCCCATCAGCTGAACATTCGCGGTGCGCTGGCCAAGGACAACCGCACGCTGGCGCTCTACCTCCGCAGCGGCCTCGAGGTGGTCGCCGAGACCGACACCCATTTCGAGTTGGAATGGGCGTGTTGAGCGAACCGGATCAGTTCGCCGAGCCGGATCAGACCGCCATGAGAGAGCCGTTCGTCGGTGAGATCCGGGAGTTCGTCGGTGAGACGGCGCCCGCCGGGTGGGCACTGTGCGACGGCCGGGTCCTGCAGATCAACGACCACCGGACGCTGTTCGCGTTGCTCGGCAGCCAGTTCGGCGGTGACGGACGATGGACCTTCGCGCTCCCGGCGCTCACCGGATCCCGGAGCCCGGCGGCCGGTAACAAGGTCGCCAGGAACCGACGCGAGGACGACCGGAGTGCAGCGCACGGGACCGATCGTCCGCCCGGCGGCACCCGGTTCATCATCTCGCTGGACGGCTCGTCGCCGCGGCAATAGCCATCCCCGCGCGAACAGCTCATCGGTCGCATCATCACCGACAGTCCCTGCATCCCCAGCTTTATCCACAATGGGGTGAACGCCTTGGGCCGACCACGACGACTGCGTTAGGTTGCCAGGGGCAAATGGTCGGGAGGGGGCACGGATGGGCGCTGTCGTCGGGCTCTTCGGTGGCCTCGGCCTGCTGTTGATCTGGCAGGGCTTCACCTCCCCGGCCCGCCCGGCCCGGACCCGTCGGTTCGCCGAACACACCCGCGAGCAGCTCGCCCAGGCCGGCCTGAGCAACATCAGCCCGGCCCAGTTGCTGGCCAGCCAGCTGGTCTGTGCGCTGTTGGCCGCCACCGCGACCCTGGTGCTCACCCAATCCATCTCGGTGTCGGTGATCTTCGCGCTGTTCGCGGCCGCTGTGCCCCGGCTGCTGGTCACCCGGCTGCGCCGTAAACGGCAGGCCGATCTGCGCGAATTGTGGCCGGAGGTGGTCGACAACCTGACCTCCGGCGTGCGCGCCGGGTTATCGCTCCCCGAGGCCTTGACGGCCATCGGTGCCCGGGGACCGGAGGCGATGCGCGAGGCCTTCCGCCGGTTCGGCAGTGACTACCGCACCACCGGACATTTCAACGATTCCCTCAACCGGCTCAAGGCCGCGCTCGCCGACCCGGTCGGCGACCGGGTTTGCGAGTCGCTCCGGGTGGCCAGGGAGGTCGGAGGTACCGACCTGGGCCGGCTGCTGACGACCCTGTCGTCGTTCCTTCGCGACGACGCGCGCACCAGGGCCGAGTTGATGGCCCGCCAGTCGTGGTCGGTCAATGCGGCACGAATGGCGGTCTGCGCACCATGGCTGGTCCTGGTGCTGCTGGCCACCCAGAACGAGACCCTCGACGCCTACGACACCCCGACGGGTACGGCGATCCTGCTGGTCGGTGCCGCGCTGTCGATCGGCGCCTACCGACTGATGCTCCGGATCGGCCGGTTGCCGGAAGATCGGCGGGTGCTGCGGTGATCGAGCGGCAGGCGGCCAGGTGAGCACCGAATCGCTGATCGGGGCGCTGCTCGGCGCCGTCGCCGCGGTCGGCCTGCTGCTGGCGGTGCTGTCGTCACCCCCGTTGCGGCGGCGCTCGCTGGCCGACCGGGTCGCGCCGTACCTGACGGAGTCCGACGTGCCGTCCCGGCTGCTCAACTCCGGCCCGGACCGCAAGAGCTCGACCCTCGGCCGACTCGCCGGTCCGCTGCTCAAGGACGCGGTGACCTTCCTGGACAAGGTGGTCGGCGGACAGGCGACGGTCCGGCGGCGGCTGGCCGCCCTTGATTCACCGATGACGGTGGACCAGTTCCGCACCGAACAGGTGCTGTGGGGCGCGATAGGCGCCGGAGTCGGGTTACTGATCGGGCTGCTCGCGGTGGTCACCGGCCAGTCGAACCCGGCGATCCTGGTGGTGCTGGTGCTCGCCTGCGCGACGGGTGGGGTCCTCGGTCGGGACTGGTGGCTCAGCCAGGCCGTCGCCAAACGCGATGCCGAGATGCTGATCGAGTTCCCGGTGATCGCCGAGATGCTGGCGCTGGCGGTGACCGCCGGCGAGGGCCCGATCGGTGCCATCGATCGGGTCAGCCGACTGGCGAACGGGCAGTTGGTCTCGCAGCTCGCCGGGCTGCTGGCCGAGACCAGGGCGGGCACGCCGCTGCTGGAAGCCCTGACCAACCTCCGTGACCGGACCCGGCTGGAGCCGTTGGCCAGATTCCTCGACGGCATGGCGGTGGCCATCGAACGCGGCACCCCGCTGGCCGACGTCTTGCGCGCCCAGGCGGCCGACGTGCGCGCACTGGGCAAACGTCAGCTTCTGGAATCCGGCGGCCGCAAGGAAATCGCCATGATGGTTCCGGTAGTTTTCATTGTTCTGCCGATCACCATTGCATTCGCGATGTATCCAGGGCTGATGGCTCTCACGTCGGTGGCCCAGTGACCCACTTCGGAATTCGACATCTTTCGGCCGGTTCTGGTATTTGTCTACCGACCCGAGAGACCTGCCCACCTGGCCGAATGGCCGGCCGGGCCACCGATACGAAACGCTCAACGCCGTCCCCCACCGCAGGAGGAAATGATCATGATCGACAGACTTACCTATTCAGCGTTGGCGGCGTTGTCCGTCGTCATTCGCGCCGCCTTCGGTCCGCCGGAATCGACGGACGACGAGAAATCGGACCGCGGCGACGTGCCAGGTTGGGTGATGATCACGGTGATGACGGCGATCGTGGTGATCGCGCTGCTCGCGGTATTCCGCGAACAGGTACTCAATGCGGTGAAGAGCGCCTTCGACAAGGTGAACGACTCGGGCAAGACGAAGTAGGTCCGGTCGTCGCCGGGCAGCGCCGCGCCACCGGGTCCGATCGCGGGTCGTCGGTGGCGGAGTTCGCCATGGTCACGGTGCTGTTGATGATGCTCTTCCTGGCCCTGGTCTCGCTGGGGCTGTGGGTGTATTCGCGCACCATCCTGACCTCGGCCGCGGCCGACGCCGCGCGGTACGTCGCCAACGCCGACATCCGGCCAGACCAGGCAGCCGCGAAGGTTGCCGAACTACTCGGCGACGGTGTTGTCGGTTCGACGTCGAACTCGTTGGTGTGCACCAATTCCGCCGAAGGCCGCCTGGTCGGCGTGACCTGCACGATGAAGGCGCCGGGGATCGTTTCGCTGCTCGACGGGGTGCTGCCCGACATCACCGGGAGCGGGCACAGCGCCCGGGAACTGCCGTGACGGCGGTGGCCGCCCGGGCCCGCCCGGACCAGGTCGGCGACCAGGATGACGTCCGCGGCACCGACCGGGCTGATGGCACGGCCACTGGCCGGGATGACGGGCGGGCCACCATCGAGGTGATCTTCCTGGCCGTGCTGCTGTTGATCCCCACCGTCTACATCCTGATCGCCGTGGTCCGCGTTCAGGCCGCCACCTTCGCTGTGACCCAGGCTGCCAGGGACGCCGGCCGGCTGTTGGACACCGCGCCCACCATCGACATCGGCCTGTCCCAGGCACGCGAGGCGGCCGCGATCGCGCTCGCCGATCAGCGTGTCCCCGGCGACGCGGTGACCATCACGTTCGTCGATCCCGGCGGCTCCTGCGCCGACGGTGTCCAGACACCGCCGCCGCTGGCGGCGGGCGCGTCGGTCGACATCTGCGTCACCACGGTGATCTCGCTGCCCGGCGTACCAACGGTGCTCACCGGCTCCGGCAATACGGTGACGGGCGTCTACACCCTGCATGTCGGCGAATTCCGGGAAGGCCCCTGAGGAACCCGCCCGGTTGGCTCGATGGCGCTGTGGCGTCAGCCGTCGATCTCGGCCCGCCGCGGCATGCCTTCGGCGGCGCCCTGACGAGAGGCCGCCAGCGATGCCGCCTTCACCGCCACCGCCGCCGCATCGGCCCGCGTCATCCCCTCGGCCAGGGCAGCGGCGAACACCCCGCAGAAGCAGTCGCCGGCGCCGGTGGTGTCGATCGCGTCGACCTTCGGCGCCGGGAACTCGGTCACATCAACCCCGTCCACCAGCAGCGCACCCGCGGCGCCGCGGGTGACGATCACCGCCGCCGGCCCGTCGATCGTGCGGACCGCCGCCACGATCGCGTCGGCGTCGGCCACCTCCCGGGCACCGGACAGCCCGGCGATCATCGCCAGCTCGACCTCGTTCACCACCAGCACCGCGGTGGCCGCCAGCAGCTCGGCCGGCAGCGCCCGCGCGGGCGCCGCATTCAGCACGGTGATCCCGGACGCTGCGTCGAACGCCGCCTGCACCGCCGGCAGCGGGATCTCCAACTGCGCCAGCAGCACCGCGGCCGCCGCCACCACGTCGTCGCCCGCGGTCACATCGACCGGCGACACCTGCAGATTCGCCCCCGAGCTGACGATGATCCGGTTCTCCCCCGACGGCTCCAGGATGATCAGGGCCAGCCCGGTGGCCGCGTCGTCGCTGGTCCCGAGCAGCGCGCCGTCGATGCCCTCGTCGGCGAACGCGGCACGGATCTTGCCGCCGCCGGCATCGTCGCCGAGCCGGCCGATCATCGCCACGTCGGCGCCGAACCTGGCCGCGGCGATGGCCTGGTTGGACCCCTTGCCGCCGAGGCCCCAGTCGTGCGGGCCGCCGAGCACCGTCTCCCCCGCGGCCGGCACCGACGGCGTCCGCACCCGTAGGTCCTCATTGAGGCTGCCGACTACCACGACCCGTCCGGAATTCGTCATCCGGCACGTCTATCACACCCCGACACCACCGCCCGGCGCCGGTTCACCGGCTCGGGTGGGCGGCGGTGTGGTCGGCGGCCCCGCCCGACCCGGTAGCCTGGGCTGTTGTGAATCCCGACGTCGCCACCCAGATCGAAGAACTGTCTGCCACGATGACCAGCATCGAGAAGGTCATCGATGTCGATGCGCTTCAGGCCTCCATCGACGACCTGTCCGAGCAGGCCAGCAAGCCCGATCTGTGGAGCGACCAGGAGAAGGCACAGCAGGTCACCTCGGCGCTGTCCCACGCCCAGGCCGAGATCAAGAGGATGCGGGAGCTGCGACAGCGGATCGACGACCTCGAGGTGCATTTCGAGCTGGCCGACGAGGATCCCAGCTCACTGCCCGAGGCCGAGGCCGAACTGGCGTCGGTGAACGCCGCGGTCGAGGCCCTTGAGGTCCGCACGCTGTTGTCCGGCGAGTACGACCAGCGCGAGGCGCTCGTCACCATCCGCTCGGAGGCCGGCGGGGTGGACGCCGCCGACTTCGCCGAGATGCTGCTGCGGATGTACACCCGCTGGGCCGAGCGGCACGGGTACCCGCTGGAGGTCTACGACACCTCGTACGCGGAAGAGGCCGGCCTGAAGTCCGCGACCTTCCAGGTGAAGGTGCCCTACGCCTACGGCACCCTGTCGGTGGAACAGGGCACCCACCGGCTGGTCCGGATCTCCCCGTTCGACAACCAGGGTCGACGGCAGACCTCGTTCGCCGGTGTCGAGGTGGTCCCGGTGGTCGAGACCTCCGATCACGTCGAGATCGAGGACAAGGACATCCGGGTGGACGTCTACCGCTCCTCCGGCCCCGGCGGGCAGGGCGTGAACACCACCGACTCGGCGGTCCGGATCACCCACCTGCCGACCGGCATCGTGGTGTCCTGCCAGAACGAGCGGTCGCAGATCCAGAACCGGGCGTCGGCGATGGCCGTGCTGCAGGCGAAGCTGCTGGTCCGCCGCCGCGAGGAGGAGAAGGCGACGATGGACGCGCTCAAGGACGGCGGCAACTCCTGGGGCAACCAGATGCGTTCCTACGTGCTGCACCCGTACCAGATGGTCAAGGATCTGCGCACCGAGTACGAGGTGGGAAACCCGAGCGCGGTGTTCGACGGCGACATCGACGGGTTCATCGAGGCCGGGATCCGCTGGCGCCGGTCGGCCGAACTCGCTTCCTGAGCGAAGACAGCTCAACTGCGACCAGTCCACCCATCCGGCGCCGGTCGGCCGATATCGAGCCACTGGCCGCATCCAGGATGAATCGCGCAGGGTCAGCCGACCAGCAGGAACGGCGGCCGGGCCGGCAGCGGGTCGTGCAGCATCCGCTCGGCGAGCAGCAGTCCGCCGGCCAGTGCGTCGCCGGCCGGCCCGTTGACCGCACGCCCGGCACCGGCCACCGCATCCAGAAAGGCGCTGAGCACCACCTCGGCGCCGAACACGCCGCCGGTGTAGCTCAGCGGCGCGTCCGTCGGCAGCCCGGTCGCGGCGGTCAGCAACGAGTCCGCCAGCTCGGCCCCGGCATCCCGGCAGATCCGCAACGCCTCCGGATCGGTCGCGGCCGCCGCCGTGACGGTCGGGGCGAACCCGGCGAGCAGCTCGGTGGCATCCTTTCTGGACATCACCTGCTGTGGCCAGCGCTCCTGCGGCCCGAAGTGTTGCAGCGCAGCAGATCCCATCGGAAGATCGGCTAGCGCGGCGCCATTGTCGCAGGCCCGGACGACGGATTGCAGACCGCGCAGCCCGATGGCGGCGGCCGACCCTCTGTCGCCGAGCACGAAGCCCCAGCCATCGACCCGACGGTAACGGCGATTGAAGTCGCTACCGAAGGCGATCGCCCCGGCGCCGGCCGCCACCACCGCCCCCGGCCGCACCGATCCGATGGCACCGACCAGCGCGGTGACCGCGTCGATGCACACCACGGTGCGCCGGGCGTCGAGGTCCAGCAGTTGCCGCAGCACCTCATCCGGGCTGGCCAGGCTCATGATCCCGCGGGCGCCGAAGACCAGCACGTCGACCGGGGTGTCCGGCAACCCGGCAGCGGTCGCGGCCACCAGCGACGTCACGTCCAGCCCGCCGGCGCCGATCCGAGCCCCTTGATCGGTACGCACCGGCCCGGTCACGCCATCGACCGACAGCACCGACCGCATCCCGGAGCCACCGACGTCCACCGCAGCCAGCACCGTCATGGGCCTATTGTTCACCGTTCACTTGCTCATGCCCGCGGTCAGGCCGGCCACGATCTGCCTGGTGGCCAACAGGAACAGCACGATCAGCGGAATGGTGGTGATCACCAGGCCGGCGAAGATCGCGGAGTAGTTCGCCGAGTTCTCGGCGAAGAACTTCGTCAGCCCTACCGGCAACGGGTATTTCGTTTCGTCCCGCAACAACACCAGCGGGAACAGGAAGTCGTTCCAGATCGGCACGAACCGGAACACCGCGACCGTCACCACCGCGGGCCGGACCAGCGGCAGCATGATCCGCACGAACGTCTGCCAGGCGTTCGCCCCGTCCAGGGCCGCCGCCTCCTCCAGTTCGGCCGGCACCTGCCGGAAGAAAGTGGCGATCACGAAGATGGAGAAGGGCACACCGGAGGCGCCGTACAGCAGGATCAGCCCGAGCCGGCTGTCGATCAGTCCGAGCGCGTCGAACAGGTAGAAGATCGGCAGGATGGCCAGATGGATCGGCATCATCAGGCCGGACAGGAACAATGCCTCGATCCCGCGGAACCAGCGCGACTTCACCCGGGCCAACGCATACGAGGCCATGGTGGCGACCGTGGTCGACACCAGCACCGCCCCGAAGGTGATGATCAGCGAATTGACGAAGTACCGCGCCATGCTGCCGTCGGTCCAGGCCACCCGATAGCTCTGCCCGTTGGGCGGCCAGGGCGCACCCAACGGGTCGGTGACCAGCTCGGCATTCGTCCGGAAGGAGTTGGTGACCATCAGCACCAGCGGCAGCAGCGCCAGGATCGCGTAGGTCCACAGCGCGACACTTCCGATGGTGCCGCCGACCGGTTTGGTCACCGACCGGTGGCGCTGCGGTCGCACGGGCGGCGGCGACGGGCGGGTCCGGATCTCGGTGGCGCTCATGCGGTGATCTTCTGTTCGTGCCGGCGCAGTACCGAGGTGGCGGCCAGCGCACCGCCGAAGATGACGATGAACAGCAACGTGGCCAGGGCTGACGAGACCCCGATCGCGTTCGGGTCACCGGAGTCGAAGGCCGTGCGGTAGAACAACAACGACATGAAGTCGGTGGCTCCGGCCGGGTTCCCGATCGATCCGCCGATCGCGTACGGCAAGGCGAACGCCTCCATCGCGAAGATGAACGTGAGCACGCTGACCGTGCCGATGGCCGGCACCAGCAGCGGGAAGGTGATCCGCCGGAAGGTGTCCCAGTGCCCGGCGCCGTCCACCCGCGCCGCCTCCGACAGCTCCTCGGGGATGCCGCCGAGCGCGGCGCCGTAGAGCAGCACCGGGAACCCGATCCACTGCCACACGCTGATCGCGATCACCACCCAGATCGCCAGGTCGGGGTCGCCGAGCCAGGGCAGGGCCAGCGACTCCAATCCGATCTTGCCCAGCAGGGTGTTGACCGGCCCAAAGTTCGGCGACAGCAGCAGCGTCCACAGGTAGCCGATGACGATCGGGCTCACCAGGTACGGGATGGCGTACAGGGTCTGCAGCGCCCGTCGGGTCCGGTTCCGGCGGTACAGCAGGAACGCGATGCCGAGTCCGACGGTGTTCTGGATCAACATGGTCCCGGCGAAGAACAGCACGTTGTGCAGCAGGGCGCGCGGAACCTGGGTGGTGAAAGGCGGTTTGGTGAACAGCGTGACGAAGTTGTCCAGCCCGACGAAGCCGCCGCGAGCGGTGCCGCCCCAACTGAAGAACGAATACGAGAACGCCGTCAGCATCGGGTACAGCAGGAACATCCCGAACAGCAGCAGGGCCGGCGCGACGAACAGCAGCCCGGTGCTACGTCGCATGCCGTCCCTGCCCGGCAGGAACGTCCCGGCCGACCCGCAGGGCCTGGCTCACGAACCCGGCTTGAACCATGCGGCCAGACCGTCCTGCAGATCCTTGGCCACGGCGGCCGAATCCTTGTCGCCGAGCAGCAATTGCTGGATCCCGGTGCCGAGCAGGTCGGTACCACTGGGCGTGCCGTAGCGGAAATCGGTGAGCAGCAGGTAGGGCGTCGGCGAGTTCTTGTAGTTGTCGGCCATCTGCTGCAGCAACGGATCCGAGTAGGTGACGCCCGGTACCGCCGACAGCTGCTTGACCTCGTCGACCACCTGCTGTCCGAAGTCCTTGGTGGCCATCCACTTCAGCAGTTCCAGTCCCGCCTCGGAGTTCTTCGACTTGGTGGACAGGCCGAAGGCGCCGTCGGCGTACCCTGGGGTTACCGGTGTGTCGGACGGCGATCCGTCCGGCGCCGGCACCTGAAAGACGCCCATCTTCAGGTCGGGGTTCTGGTTGCTGAAGAAGCCGAGTTCGAACGAACCACCGGGGAACATCGCGGCACCGCCGTTGGTGAACAGCGACTGGGCGTCGGTGTATGCCACACCGGTCACGTTCTTCCCGAACGCGTCCTTGAGGCCGTTCACCACGTCCAACGAGGCGACGAAGTCCTTGTCGGTGAACGTCTTGCTGCCGTCCAGCACCGCCGTCTCGAAGGCGGTGCCACCGAATCTCGGGGTGGCCAGCACCTGGTGCACGATCGGCAACGTCCAGCCGTCCTTGGCACCCACCGCTATCGGCGTCACGCCCTTCGCTGCCAGCTTCGAGATGTCGTCGGTGAACTCGGCCCAGGTGGTCGGCGGCGCCTCGATCCCCGCGCTGCTGAAAAGGTCTTTGTTGTAGAACATCTGCAGCGTCTGCACGGCCAGCGGGACGGAGTAGAGCTTGCCGTCCTTCTTGCCTTCGGCGCTCTTGATCACGTTCTCGTCCCAGCCGGTCAGATCCACCTTGCCGTCCAGCGGCACCAGCGATCCCGACTCGATGGTCGGCTGCAACTGACCGTACGAGCGGACCTGCGCGATGTCCGGGCCGTCCGAACCGGCCAGCCCGGTGGCCAGAATGGTGTTGTACTCCGTGCTCTTGAACGTCTTGACGGTGATCTTCACGCCGGGATGCGACGCCGTGTAGGTGGCGAAGATCTTCTCGTACGCCTTCTGATCCTCCACCCGCCATGACCAGATGGTCAGATCGCCACTGGCACCGCCGGCGGCCGAACTCGCATCGCCACCGCCGGCGGCCGAACTCGCGTCCCCGCCGGCGGCCGCCGAACTCGTGGTGTCGGAACTGCTGGCCGGCGAGCAGGCCGCGGCCAGCACGGCCGCGAGGCCGGTGACGGCCAGGAACTTCCGGTTGCGGTTCATCGCTTCTCCTCGGTGTTGTCCGTCATCTCGGGATCGTCCGTCGTTCTGGAGCCGTTCGTCGTGCCGGGCTCGTTCGTCGTGCCGGTGTCGTACGCCGGGTCGGGTCCGGACTCCGGCGGCCGCAGGGGGGCGGCCCCGTTGGCCCCGGCCATGGCGGCCGCCACCGACCCGTCGCACTGCTCCAACAGCTCGCGGGCCCGGTCGCCTTCGATGCCGGCCAGCAGACCGAGCAGCGCGGGCTTCAATTCGCCGTCGGCGGCGGACAGGGCGGCCCTGGCGACGTGGTCCGGCGCGCCGGTGGCCTGCACCAGGATCCGCACCACCCGGCCGCGGAGCTTCGCGTTGGTCGCCCGCATGTCGACCATCAGGTTCGACCAGGTCCGGCCCCGCCGGATCATCACCGCCGTGGAGAACGCGTTGAGCACCATCTTCTGTGCGGTGCCCGCCTTGAGCCTGGTGGAGCCGGTGATCACCTCGGGTCCGGTGTCCACCGCGATCAGGTATTCGGCCAGCGCGGCCAGCTCCGCGGACGGGTTGGAGGTGACCAGCGCGGTGAGCGCACCCACCTCTCCGGCGACGGTGAGCGCGGCGCCGACGAACGGAGTGCGGCCGGAGGCGGTGAGGCCGATCGCCACATCGTTCGCGGTCAGCTCCGCCGCCGCTTCCCGGCCGAGCTCGACACTGTCCTCGACGTTCTCGGCCGCGGTGACCAGCGCGCTCGGGCCACCGGCATGGTGGGCGATCACCAGACCGGGCGGAATGTTGAAGGTCGGCAACAACTCCGCGGCGTCCAATACGGCGAGTCGGCCGGAGGTGCCGGCCCCGAAGTAGTGCACCCGGCCACCCCGGTGCATCCGTTCGACGGTGGCGTCGACCAGCTCGGCGATCCGCGGCAGGGTGGCAGCCACCGCCTCGGCGACCTTCGCGTCCTCGGCATTGATCAGTTGCAGCACACCGAGCGTCGAGCGGGTGTCGATGTCCTCGGAGTCCGCGAGGCGGTCCTCGGTGGGCGAGTCCACGTCGACTTCGTCTGGCATTCGTCAGACGTTAGTTTCCTCCGCAGCGTAGGTCAACGACGTTAACCATTTACGTCGGTGTGTCGCCGGTGACACCGCCGGTCCCGGCGCCGGTGGTCAGCCGGTCAGGTGATGGCCGGCGACCGACCGACGGGTCTGGGCGACCGCATCGGTGACTCGTTCCAGGTCGCGTTGCGCCACCGCGATGTACAGGCAGTCGACCACGGTGAGCGCGGCGATCCGGCTGGCGGTCGCCCCCGAGCGCAGCGGCGTCTCCCGGGCGGCGGTGGTGAGGGTGATGTCCGCCCGCGCCGCCAGCCGCGACATCGGGAAATTGGTGATGGCGATCGTGGTGGCACCGCAAGCGGCGGCCTGTTCGATCACCTCGACGGTTTCCGCAGTGGTGCCCGAGTGCGAGATGGCGATCGACACGTCGCCGGCCCGCAACAGCGCCGCCCCGGTCAGCGCGATGTGCGGATCCGCCGTGCAGGAGGTGAAAACCCCGATCCGGTGTAGCTTCTGCTGCAGGTCGCTGCCGACCGTGTAGCTGGCCGCGATGCCGAAGATCTCCACCCGACCGGCCGCCGCCACGGCCTCGGCGGCCCTGGTCAGGCTCCCCCGATCCAGTTGCTGAGCGGTGTCCTCGACCGCGCTGGCATCGGCGAACGAGACCTTGGCGATGATGTCGTCGATCGTGTCGTCGCCGCTGATGTCGGTGGTCGGCGCCGACCGCATCCGCTGCTGGGCCGATTCCTCGGCCAGCGCCAACCGCAGCGCCGGGTAACCGGTGAGCCCGAGTCGACGGCAGAACCGGAGCACGGTTGTCTCCGACGTGCTCGCCGCAGCGGCCAGCTCGGTGATGGTGAGCCCGGCGGCGGCCCTGGCGTCGGCCAGCACCTGCTCGGCCACCCGGTCCTCGGCCGGCGAGAGCGTCGGTCTCAATCCGCGCAGCCGGATCAGCAGAGGTGCGCCGTTCGGGGCGGCGGGCTGGGCAGGATCGGCGTGATCGGCGCGTGCCATGAACACACCGTAGCGACCTCGGTCGGCCGAACGGCTATTCGACGTCCATCACGGTCGCGTCGGTCAGTCGCCGAAGCTCGTCGAAGGTGGTGCGGAACACCGCGTCGGGATGCCCCGCGGCGGCCCAGATCACCTGGTACCGGGCCAGCCAGGCGTCAAGGTAAGCGGGAATCGGGGCCGGATGACCGACCGGCGACACTCCGCCGATCACCTGACCGGTGCTCCGCCGCACCAGTTCGGGCGTCGCCCGGCCGAGGGCGCCGACCCCGATCGCGGCGGCCACCTTCGCGGTGTCGACCCGATGGGCACCGGAGGTGAGGATCAGCACCGCGGCGCCGTCGGCGTCGAACACCAGCGAGTTCGCGATCGCGCCGACCTCGCAGTCGAGGGCGGCGGCGGCCGCCGCCGCGGTCTTCACCGGTGCGTCGAAAACCCGGATGACGTCGCTGACGCCGCCGGCCGCCAGCGCGGCCCGGACGCCGGCGATGGACGGGTGCTCCGCTGCTTCCTCGGACCGTGTCATCTCAGCCGACCGGGTCCATCGGCGCGCCGCCGACTTCCAGATAGTCGTTGTCGGGCAACGCCGGCAGGGTCGCCGCCGGGGCATCGAGATAGAAGTACGCGACCGAGGCGATGTCGTCCGTCAGCGGCCGGTAGCGGTGGCCGGACTTCCAGCCGAGCGCCTGGATCTCCACTCGCAGGTCCTGCTGGAAGTGGATCGGATCGGCGATGTGCCAGCGATACATGCCGAACCGCTGCTGGCTGACGTACAACCCGTCCGGTTTGAGCACCTGGTGCAGGCCGAGGTACGGCGTCGAGAACTCGGTGTAGCCCTGCCCGGGCACGTCGAAGTTCCAGGCACCGCCGAAATAGTCCTCGGTGCCGGTGCCGCAGATGGTCGGGAAATCCTGGTCGCCGTCGGTGTAGAACTTGATCTCGCCCTCGCCCCACCAGCCGGGGTTGTTGACGCCCCAGGCGAGGTAGGTCCCGACATATTTGCCGTGTCCGGTCACGCGGTCGACGATCGGATGACATTCCCGATAGGGCAACGGGTTGCTGCGGTGGAACTGGGTGTGCAGGTAGCCCAGTCCCGAGGCGTCGCCGCCGGTCTCGTAGGTGATCTGGTAATAGACGACGACGGTCTGCGCCGACCGGTTCTCCAGCGTCAGCCGCGCACCCGAGGTGAACGGCATCGGCCAGTAAGAGTTGAAGCCGCCGTTGGGGTTGGCCGCGATCATCGACGAGCTGAGCTGCCCGAAGGTCCCCCAGCCGTTGCCGAAAAAGTCGCCGTAGGGCACCTCGATCGCCGGTGTCTGAGCGCCGTCCCAGTAGGCGCGCAGGATCAGCGAACGCCAGTTGTCCCGGTGGGTGGTGAGCCAGAGGTGGGTGATGATGCCGGCGCCGTCGATGTTCGCCAGGTCGTAGCTCGCCCCCGGCTCGATCTCCACGCTCGGCGAGACCTTCCAGCCCCGGCCCAGCTCCGCCGCGCAGTCCTTGCCGGTGCCCTCGGTGGCCCTGCCGCCGCCGCCCTTGGCGCCGTCGAAATTCTCCGGGCTGATCGACCAGGTCTTCGCCGTCGACAGCCGCGCGACATCGCTCAACGGACCCATGTTCGCTCGCTCATTGAGAACTCCTTCGACGTGACTCGGTCCGGAACCGTCGGGCTGACGGAACCCTAACAGGAGCAATCGATTACCCCTCTGATGACCGGCGGCGGCCGCCGACTCGTCGCGTCACCCGCGATGGGTGAGCCATCCGGCGGACCGGTGGCCGATGCTGGTTCCCACCGGATTCCCAGCTGGGGAGGTTCACGTGAGACTGTCCACTACCTCGCGCTGTTCGCGTCCGTGAACTCGGCCGGGGAGGGCGACCGCGTCGACCTGCACAGCCGCGGCTACCTGCGCTTGCTGCTCGTCACCGCCCTGCTCGGCGTTCCGCTCTCCCTGATCGCGTTCGGGTTCCTGGTGGCCGTGCACCAGCTGGAGCACGTGGTCTGGCAGACGGTGCCCCACGCACTCGGCTTCGCCGAGCCTCCGGCCTGGTGGCCGATCCTGACCATCGGCATCGCCGGCGCCCTGGTGGCGCTGGCCGTCACCCACCTGCCCGGCCGGGGCGGTCACGCCCCGGTGGAGGGCCTCGGCGCCGGTGCCATGCCACCGATCGAACTACCCGGCGTGCTGTTGGCCGCTGCCGCCAGCCTGGTGGGCGGAGCGGTGGTGGGACCGGAGGCGCCGCTCATCGCGTTGGGCAGCGGACTGGCCCTGCTGGCCGTCCGTGGTAGCCGCACGGCCAGGAACGGCACCACCGCGACCATCATTGCCGCGGCCGGCTCGGCGGCCGCGATCTCGGCCATCTTCGGCAATCCGCTGGTCGCCGCGGTGATCTTCCTCGAGGTGCTCGGTCTCGGTCGCCGTCAGCTGATGCTGGTCGTCCTGCCCTGCCTGCTGTCCAGTGGAGTCGGCGCGCTGCTGTTCACCGGGATGGGCCGCTGGACGGGTCTGGAGATCGGCGCGCTCACCATCGGCGAACTCGAGCCGAGCCGGCTGCAGGCCATCGACGTCGTGCTGGCGATTCCGTTGGCCGCCGTGGTCGCGCTGGCCACCTGGTGCGCCCAGGTCGCCGGACGTCGGACCGCTCGGTTGGCCGCCTCCCACCCGTTGCCGGTCACGGTGGTCGCGGGCGGCATCGCCGGCGTCAGCGCCTGCGTGTACGCGGTGATCACCGGGCATTCGCCGATGGAGGTGGCGCTGTCGGGTCAGGCCACGCTCCCCACCCTCGCGACCGACCCAGGGGCCTGGACCACCGGCGCCCTGGTGGCACTGCTGCTGTGCAAGGGAGTGGCGTATGCAGTCTGTCTCGGTACCTTCCGCGGCGGTCCGGTGTTCCCCGCCGTCTTCCTCGGAGCTGCCCTTGGCGTCCTCGCCGAGATCATTGTCCCTGGGATGACGCCACTCTCGGCGTTGGCCGTCGGCCTGGCCGCCGGGGCCGCGACGACCGGCCTGCCGGTGACGAGCGTGATCATGGTCGTGCTGCTGCTCGGCGACGCCGCCGCCGGCCAGATGCCGGTGGTGATCCTGGGCGTCGTCACGGCCATGGTGGCGCTGGAATTCCTCCCGAGTACGCAGCACACCGATTGGCGAACCGATAGCCACGCGGAGGTCCCGACATGAGTCGGGTGAACCCACCGTTCATCGGTGGGCGACCGGCGGGCACGAGACTCCTTGGCGCGCAATGAGTATCGGGAGTACTGCCTGGTCGCGGCCGGTCGCGAGCTTCGCCGGACTGCTGGTCGCCTATTACGCCTTCCCGGTCGACTGGAGTGGATCTCCGGTGCTGATCGCGATCAGCCTGGCGCTGACGGCGATCGGGCTCGCCGTCCTCAGCTGGATGATGGTGATCGAGCTCCGGCGTCTGCACGCCGGCCAGGAAGGCCGGGCCACCGGCGTCCTCATCCTGATGCTCGGGGTCCTGATCATGGTGTTCGCCATGAGCTTCTACCTCCTCGAGCGACTCGCGCCCGCGCAGTTCAGCGGGCTGGTCACCCGGACCGACGCGCTCTATTTCACCCTGACCACCATGACGACGGTCGGCTTCGGCGACGTGCACGCCCAGGGCCAGCTCGCCCGGGTGCTCGTCTGCGGCCTGATCGTCTTCAATGTGGTGGTGATCGCCGCCCTCGTGCGCGCCCTCACCAGCCGGCGCACGCCGACGCCCTGAGTTGCTGCTGCGCCTGGTCCGTTACTGCGGCGTGCCCTGGTGCCGCCGCGGTTCGGCCCAGCTGACCGGGATGTCCGCCCCTCCCTCTTGGGACACGCGCGCGCCCATCTGGACGTAGGCGGCGCCCGCCGGGAAGATCCGGCCGCTCACCAGCGCCTGCCCCATCGCGAACGTCGTCGCGCCCGCCATCATGCCCGGTGGGACGACCGAGAACAGCCGGTTCAGCTCGGCGAGGTCGGAGGCCGCGTTCATCCTCATCAGCAGCAGGTTGTCGCACTGGGACACGACATTCTCGTGGACCTTGCCGGGCCGCTGGGTGGAGACGAGCAGGTAGAGCCCGTACTTGCGGCCCTCCGCCGCGATCTGCACCGCCCGCTCGGTGGAGACCTTCGAGAGCGGCTCGACCGGGTCGGCGGAACAGATGTTGTGCGCCTCGTCGATGACGACCAGCACCGGCTCGCGGGCGTGACGTCGCTTCCACAGCGCGGCCAGGACGGCGTCCGCGACCAGGCGCTGCTCCTCCATCGTGGGAAGTGAGCCGAGGTCGACCACCGTGCACCGGGAGGTGGGTGCCGCAATCTCCTGCAGGATCGATGGCTCGTCCTGACTCCACACCGACCAGTCGAGGACACCCAGATTTCTGGCCCGCATGCCCAACTGCCGCAGGCCGATCGATGGGGACTCGAGCAGCTCGGACAGACTGGTGAACAACGGCCGGCCGGCCCCGCGGGCGGCGAGCAGCTCGGCGAGCGCCGAGTACTGCTCGAGGTCGACGACGGGGTCCAGCCCGAGGACGGCCGCCTGGGTGCGCGGGTCGAGCTCATCGAACCGCAGCCGCAACTGCCGGTCGGCGAATTCCGCCCCCCACACCGTTACCTGGTCGCCCACCTCCTGGTAGCGCCCCGCCAGCTCCGGATCAGCGCCGACGCGCAGCCGACCGATCCCCCGGTAGTCGGAGTTGGGGTCGAGGATCACCACCGGCAGGGTGGTATCGGCCAGTACCCGTTCGAGCAGCAGCCCGAGCGAGTAGGTCTTGCCCGAGCCCGATTGACCGCACATGAACGTGTGGCGATTGAATCCACCGCTCTCCAGGTCGGCCGGTACCCCGGGGACCAGCATCAGCTCTCCGACCGTCAGTGCTGCCCTGGTCGGCCGGCTGCCGGCGAGCCACGCCCGTACCTCATCGGGCCGGGCCGGCCTGATCCGGGCGTCGTGGAACGGTGCTCCCCGGTCGGCCAGCACGCCGCTGCCAACGGCCAGTCGCAGCATCATGCTGGTGCTCGACCCCGGCGCGCTCTGGATCTCGGCGCTGATCGAATGGTTCGTCAGGTCGGTGACCTGCCCCAACCGCGGCGAGTCGGCCGCCTCCAGCACGACGTACCCGCCACATCGGAGCTCGAGGCCGTGCAGCGAGGCCTGGAACTCGAAGGTGCGGCCGTCCACCGACGTCGCCAGCGGGAGCGTCTCGCGCTCGATGCCCTCCCGCACCTCTCGGTAGCGGGACAACTGCTTCGCCATCCAACCGACGGTATCGTCGCCGTCCGCGGCAGCCGCCTGCGTTGCCATCTCAGCGTCCTCCCTGTCCTGCCGCGGCGTCGCGGACCATGGGCCGTGGCGCCAACGGTAACCCCGACTCTCAGCCGTGACGAGAGTTCTTCGGGACCAGCTCGAACGTTTTGGGGTGGGCGCCCCGCGCTCGATCGCGGGGCCGCGGCAACGGCGGTGACAACAAGGCCGACGACGGGCTGACGGCGTGGATCCGGCACGCGGGCCGATGAACCAGTCAGGCCCGGAATCCGCAGATTCCGGGCCTGACTTTTTCTTGTAGCGGGGACAGGATTCGAACCTGCGACCTCTGGGTTATGAGCCCAGCGAGCTACCGAGCTGCTCCACCCCGCGTTGGTAACACCACCCTATCAACCATCCGGCGCCCGACCAAATTCCCGGCGCCGGGGCCGCCGCTCCCCGCTGCAGGTAGCGCAAACCTGTCCGGGTAGCGCGATTCTCACCGCGCGTCCCGGCAGCGTTGCGCTACCTGCCAACGGGTTCTGGGTCAGCCGCCGGCCGGCGTGGTGGGGGCGGCACTGCCGGTACCGGTACTGCCGTTGCCGGGCGCCGTTGATGTACCGGTGGACGATCCGGCTGCCGGTTTGGCCACCTTGATGTAGGCCTCGACTGCCTGCTCCAGCTTCTTGTTGGCAGCGCCGATCTTCTCCAGGTCACCGGACTTCTTCGCCTCGTCCAGCTGCTGCAGGGCGGCGTTCATGGCTGCCACCAACGCAGCCTCGTCCGGCGGCAGCACCACAACGGTCGAGCCGCCCGTCGGCGTGCTGGACGAGGTGTCGGCCCCACTGGAGGTGACGATGGCTGCCGAGCCGGTCGCCCCTGGGTCGGCGCCACCGCCGGCACCGGGTTGGATCTCCACCTTCTGCTTCTTGGCCGCGTCCAGCAGCGCGTCGGCCAGCGTCGCCCCGCGACCCACCCGGTTGGAGAACCACACCAGCACCTGACCCAACTGCGGGTACGAACTGGTCGAGACACCGCGCAGGTACAGCGGTTCGACGTAGAGCAGACCGTTGTCGATGGGCAACGTCAGCAGGTTGCCGTACTCCACCTTGGCCTTGCCGCCCTGGATCCGGGTGGCCACCCAGTTCGCGATGTCCTGGTCCGCATTGAACAACTGCTGCACCAGTTTCGGACCCGGTGTCTGAGTCGACGTCGGGAACTCGAGCACCGTCAGTTTCCCGTACTCCTTCGGGTCACCGTTGGCGGTCACGTAGGCCGCCATGAAGTCACGTTCGAACCCGGTGAGGGCGCTGGTCAGCTCGAATCTGGAATCCGTCTGGCCCGGCAGGGTGACCTGCAGGTAGTACGGCGGCTGGGCCGCCGTCACACTCTGTTCGGTCGGATCGTCCGGTTCCTTCCAGAAGTTCGACGCCCGGAAGAAGGTCGCCCCGTCGTTGACGTGGTACTTGGTCAACAGCGACCGCTGTACCTCGAACAGGTCCTGTGGATAGCGGAAGTGTGACCGCAACTCCGGGGTGATCTGGTCGCCCGGCGTGATGACGCCCGGGAACACCGACGACCAGGCCTTGAGCACCGGGTCGTTGTCGTCGACCTGGTACAGCTTCACCGAACCGTCGTAGGCGTCGACCACGGCCTTCACCGAGTTGCGGATGTAGCCGACCTCGGTCGGGTCCTGCGCCTGGGTGGCGCCGCGGGCCGACAGCGAGTTGGTGGTCGCCTCGGCCAGCGACATCTGTTGCGAGTACGGATAATTGGCCGCCGTGGTGTAGGCGTCGACGATCCAGACGATCTTCTTGTCGACCACTGCCGGGTACGGCTTGGTGTCCACCGTCAGGAACGGCGCCGCCTTCTCCACCCGGTCCCGGACCTCGCGGTTGTACATCACCTTGCTGGCGCCGTTGATCTGCGACGAGAACAGGAAGTTCGCCTCGCCGTAGTACGTGGCGAAGACCAGCCGCTGGAACAGGTTCGACACCGGCACGCCACCGGTGCCCTGGTAGGTGTAGCGATCGGCACCGGTGTCGTACTCCTGCGCCGCCTCGCCGGCCGCAGCCCCCACGATCGCGTAGTTGTTGGTCAGCTCGCCGTAGTAGATCCGCGGCTGGTCGACCGGGATGTCGCCCTTGTTCGACAGGTCGGAGACGGTGAAGTCTGGATAGCCGTCGATCACCGTGTTCGCCGGCGCGGCGACGAAACCGTTGCCGTGGGTGAACACCATGTGCTGGTTGATCCAGTCGCGCTGGTTGTCGGCCAGCTTGTCGATGTTGATCTCCCGGGCGGCGACCACGTAGTCCTGGACCTTGTTGTCGACCGTGTACCTGTCCACTGACAGCTGGTCGGGGAAGCCGTAGAAGTTCTCCAGCTGCTGCCGCTGGGTGAAGGTGTCCGACAGCAGGTTCGGGTCCAGCAGCCGGGCGTTCGGAATGGTCTCCTTGTCCTTGGCCAGCGCCGCCGGGTCGCCGTCGGTCTTCTCCTTGTAGTCGACGTACGTCACCTTGTCGGAGGTCAGCCCGTAGGCGGCCTGAGTCGCTTCGATATTGCGCGTGATGTACGGCGGCTCCTTGGTCAGCCCGTTCGGCTTGACCACCACCTGCTGCAGGACCAGCGGCCAGACGCCGCCGATCAGCACGCTGGAGAGCACCAGCAGGGCCAGCGCGATGGCCGGCAGCTTCACCGAACGCAGGATGGCGCCGACGATGAAACCGACCGCGCAGATCCCCGCGATCACCATCAGGATGATCTTCGCCGGTAGCACCGCATTGACGTCGGTGTAGGAGGCGCCGGTGAAGCTGCCGCCCCGATCCGAGAACAACAGGCTGTACCGGTCGAACCAGTACTGCACCGCCTTGATCAGCACGAAGACGCCGATCAGCAGCGACAGCTGCAGGGTGGCCGCCGAGGTCACCTTCCGGCCCGCACCCTGCAGTCGGATGCCGCCGTAGATGTACTGGACCAGCAGCACCGCCACGAAGCACAGCGCGGTGATGACGAACGCCCAGCCGAGCACCAGCTGGATCATCGGCAGCCGGAAGACGTAGAAGCCGACATCGTGCCCGAACTGCGGATCGGTCTGCCCGAAGTCGCCACCGTTGAGGAACAACTGCACGGTGGCCCACTGGCCCTGGGCGGACAGGCCGCAGATGATGCCGACCACCGCGGCGATGCCGATCGCGAACAGCCGCGGACGGGTCGAGATGATCGTCCGGTACGGCGCCAACGGGTCGTTGCTGTCGCCGGTCGGCACGAAGACCGGACGGGACCGATAGGCGAACAACATCGCCAACAGCAGCAGGCCGCCGGCCAGCACACCGACGATCAGGAACATCAGGATCCGGCTGATCGCCTGGGTGGTGAACACCTCGCGGAAGCCGACCTCGCCGTACCACAGGAAGTCGACGTAGATGCCGACGAACTGGAACCACAGAATGGCCAGCACTGCCAACGACACCACGGCGATCAAGACCCGCTTGGCTCGCTTGGACATCGTCGGGATACCGATACCGGGCCGCATGCCCACGCCGCTGACTCCTCAATTCGACAGTCCCCGGGTTCCCGGGCACACCGAGGCACGCATCTGCGCCCTCGGTTGACCAACTGTAGAGGGCCTGGATTGGTTCCCGGCCCGTGCAAGGATCGGCGGGTGAGTTCCTCCCCCGAGATCCCGCCCGATGCCGGTGGTGACACCGGTGGCCCTGTCGTTGACCCGGCGATCGACCAGGCGACCTCGACCCGCTTGCCCGATTGGTGGGAGGACAACGACCTGGCGGCGGCCGTCGCCGAGGCCGAGCAGTTCGCCGGCGAGGCCGGCTGGGACGCCCCACCCCGGTTGTTCGCGCTGGTCGTCACCGACGAACTGCGGGCCGCGCAACCGGACCTGACCGCCCACCTGGCCGACAACGGCCACTACACCCCGATCGCGCAGGACGCGCTACCGGCGGGCGATCTGGAACAGGCATTGGCCGGCATCGAATGGCCGGCTTCCGTCGCGGGTTGCGTCCTGGTGCAGGAGATCCTGGTGGTGCCGCCCGAGGTGGCCGATGAACTGGCTGACGATCCGGCGGCCGCGACCCGCGCCGCCGCTCACCCGGCCCGCACCGAGGCCCGGCTGACGGCCGGCGTCATCCGCGGGGTTCCCGGTGGCGCCTGCCTGCTCCGGGTGCGGCCGCCATCCTCATCGGCGCCCGAGGCGGCGTCCGTGCCCCTGCGCGGGGCCGACCTGGCCCCTGGCCTGATCGCCGCCCTGCAGGCGACCTTCCACTAGTGGGTGCACCGGGCATCGGGTGCCGGCGGTCACCGCGTCAGCAGCCGGCCGGGGTCTTGCCGTTCTTGAGATCCGTCATCGCCGCCATCGCATCGTCGAGGGTGGACACCTTCACCAGCTCGAGTCCGCTCGGCACCCTGGTGAGCGCCTCCTGACAGTTCGGCGCCGGCACCAGGAACACCGTCGCGCCGGCATCCCTGGCGGTGATCAGTTTCTGCACGATGCCGCCGATCGCCCCCACCGCAGGCGATTTGGAGGCATCGGCGTACGGCTGGATCTCGCCGGTGCCGGCGATGAAGTGCCCACTGGTCAGTTCGCCCGGCGTCAGTTTGTCGATGATGCCGAGGGTGAACATCAGGCCGGCCGACGGCCCGCCGATCCGGTCGAGGGTGATGTTCACCTGGAATGGCGCCGACGGCCGTTGCTGCGGCTCGATGCCCAGGCCCTTGGTCTTGTCCTGCGGGTTTTCGCCGAGGGTGATGGTCTCGGTCAGCTTCTTGCCGTCGCGGTCGACCACCAGCTCGACAGCGTCACCGGGTTTGGTGCCGGCCATCACCGTCAGCAGGCCTTTCAGGTCGTTGACGGCGGTGCCGTTGACCGACAGGATCCGGTCCTGCGGCTCGAGTTTCCCGGCGCTCGGGGAGTTGTCGATGACGTTGCCCACGTACAGCACCTGGGGGTAGCCGAGATAGGTGAGGGCGGAGATCTCGGCCGCCGACTGGGACTCCGCGAACATCTGGGCGTTCTCCTTGTTCACCTGCTCGACGGACTTG
The DNA here is from genome assembly GCF_000426645.1 of Nakamurella lactea DSM 19367. Taxonomy (GTDB): domain Bacteria; phylum Actinomycetota; class Actinomycetes; order Mycobacteriales; family Nakamurellaceae; genus Nakamurella; species Nakamurella lactea. The sequence goes on from NZ_AUFT01000001.1 coordinate 558,927, forward strand.
TTCGGCGGGAACTGGTCCTCCCGCGGAATCAGCGCGTAGCTGCCCTTGCCCCAGAGGCCGAGGGCGGCGAACAGCGGCAGCCGGTCGGTGATCGAGATCGCCGTCATGTTCAGGTGTCCGGACGGCTTCTCGTCGACCGACGCCGGGATGTCGTCGCCGGTGAAGGAGATCATCTCGGTCCCGTTGACCGAGCCGAGCGTGTCGAAGGTGACTCCCGGTCCTTCCGCGACGTAGGGCACCGGGATGGCCGCGCCCACCGCGATCAACGCCAGCGTCAGCACACTGCCCACCAGCAGGACGCGGCCGCGCACGGACATTCGGGTGAACCAATCCATCCGGCAACTGTAGGAGGTCGGTCCGGGTGCGGCCGCCACCGCGCTGCCGACCCGCGGGCGCTGGACCGTTCGCTCTGCGCGATAGCGAAGGCAATCAGCTGCCCGTCGGCGCGCTCGGCTGCGTACCGTGGAGACATGACGAACCTGCCATTCGGCTTCAACACCGGCGACGGCGACGACGACCCGGACCAACGTCCCGGCGGTTCCGGCGCGGGCGGCTTCGGGCCGGAAGGCTTCGACCTGAGCCAGTTGGGCAGCATGCTGTCCCAACTCGGACAGATGATGTCCGAGGCGGGCGGGCCCGGCGGCACCGCGGCCGGTCCGGTGAACTACGAGATGGCACAGAAGATCGCTCTGCAGGCGATTCCGGCCTCGCACCCGGCCAGTGCGGTCGACGTCGACAAGGTGCGGGAGGCGGTCCAGCTGGCCGAACTGTGGCTGGACGCCGCCACCTCGATGCCGGTCGCCACCCGCACGGCGACCGCCTGGTCGGCCCGCCAGTGGGTGGAGCAGACGATGCCGAACTGGCAGGCGCTGTGCACCCCGATCGCCGAGCGGGTCGCCTCGTCCTGGACCGAATCGCTGCCGCAGGAGATGGCCAGCCAGGTCGGGCCGCTGCTCGGCATGCTGGGTTCGATGGGCGCGATGACGTTCGGCACCCAGCTCGGCCAGGGTCTGGCGCAACTGTCCGGCGAGGTGCTCACCTCCACCGACGTCGGCCTCCCGCTCGGCCCGTCCGGGACGGCCGCGCTGCTCCCCCGCGCGATCGCCGAGTTCTCCCAGGGTCTGAGCATCGACGAGGACCAGGTCCGGCTGTACCTGGCTGCCCGCGAGGCAGCCCACCACCGGCTCTACGCCGCGGCCCCGTGGCTGCGCGACCGGGTGATCGCCTTGGTGCAGGCCTACGCCTCCGGCATCGCCGTCGACTTCTCCGAGATGGAGGATCTGGCGCAGAAGTTCGACCCGCAGAATCCGGCAGCCATCCAGGAGCTGCTGAGCGGTCAGGGCATGGCCGAGGGCATGTTCGAACCGAAGATCAGCGCCGGCCAGCAGACCGCGCTGCGCAACCTGGAAACCCTGCTCGCGCTGGTCGAGGGCTGGGTGGACACCGTGGTGACGCAGGCGGTCGGCGAACGCCTGCCCGGCGCCGGCGCCCTGCAGGAGACCATGCGCCGCCGGCGGGCCGCCGGCGGTCCCAGCGAGCAGGCCTTCGAAAGCCTCATCGGGCTGCAGATGCGACCCCGTCGGCTGCGTGCCGCCGCCGAGCTCTGGCAGGCGGTCGGCGAGTCCCGGGGCAACGACGGCAGGGATGCCCTGTGGGCCGATCCTGACCTGCTGCCGGGCGCTGACGATCTGGACGACCCGACCGGATTCGTCAAGCGCGACAAGGAGTTCAACGAACTGTTGGCCGGTCTCGACGGGCTCGACGACCTCAGCGGGCTGACCATCGGCGACGAGGCGAAGTCCGAGACCGAGAACGACGGGGATGACGAGACCGGCGGCGATGACGGAGAGGCCAGCGGGTCCGGCGACCAGCAGCCGCCGGACCCGACGCTGCGCGACGTCTGAGCTACACGGCGCTGGAGGACTTCCAGAGGTTGATGCCGCCGTCGACGGCGTGCTCGTCGATGGCCGTCAGCTCGTCGGCGGTGAACTCGAGGTTGCCGAGCGCGCCGAGGTTGTCCTGGAGCTGACGCACCGAGCTGGCACCGACCAGCACGCTGGTCACCCGTTCGTCCCGCAGCGCCCAGGCCAGCGCCAGCTGGGCCAGCGACTGGCCGCGGCCGGCGGCGATGTCGTTGAGCGCACCGATGTGACCGAGTGCCTCGTCGGACAACAGGCTCTTGCTCAGCGATCCCTCCCTTGCCGCCCTCGAGTCAGCCGGCACGCCCTTGAGGTAGCGGTCGGTCAGCATCCCCTGGGCCAGCGGGGAGAACGCGATGCAGCCGATTCCGCCCTCGCCGAGCACATCCAGCAGGCCGTTCTCGATCCACCGGTTGAGCATCGAGTACGACGGCTGGTGGATCAGCAGCGGTGTCCCCATCTCGGCCAACAGCTGCGCCGCCTGCTCGGTGCGCTCCGGTGAGTACGAGGAGATGCCGGCATACAACGCCCGGCCCGACTGCACGGCGGTGTGCAGCGCCCCCATCGTCTCCTCGAGCGGGGTATCCGGATCGGCGCGATGCGAGTAGAAGATGTCGACATAGTCCAGCTTCATCCGGCGCAGCGAATCGTCCAGGCTGTTCAGCAGGTACTTGCGGGAACCCCAGTTGCCGTACGGGCCCGGCCACATGTCGTAGCCGGCCTTGCTGGAGATCACCAGCTCGTTGCGGTACGGCCGGAAGTCCTGGGTGTAGATCTGCCCGAAGTTCGACTCGGCGGTGCCGTACGGCGGGCCGTAGTTGTTGGCCAGGTCGAAATGGGTGACGCCGAGGTCGAAGGCGCGGCGCAGGATCGAGCGCTGGGTGTCCAGCGGAGTCACCTCGCCGAAGTTCTGCCACAGACCCAGCGACACGGCGGGCAGCAGCAGCCCGCTGCGTCCGGTCCTTCGGTACTGCATGGCGGATTCGTAACGGTTTTCGGCGGCAACGTAGGTCATGGTGCAAATCCTGCCACCGATCCAGCCGGCTCAGCCCAGCAGCCCGGCCTCGTGCGCCAGGATGGCGACCTGCACCCTGTTGGTGGATCCGGTCTTCTCCAGCAGCTTGGAGACATGGGCCTTGACCGTCGCCTCACTCATGTACAACTCGCGGCCGATCTGGGCATTCGGCCAGCCGCGACCGACCGCGACCAGAACCTCCGACTCACGATCCGTCAACGCCGTGAGCCTGTGCAGCGCAGTCTGTTTGCGCCGATCACGGGAGTCGGCGGCGTAGTGGGTGATCAGCCGGCGGGTGACCGTCGGGGCCAACATCGCCTCGCCGGCCGCGATCACCCGGACGGCGTTCAGCAGTTCCAACGGCGGCGTGTCCTTGAGCAGAAAACCGGACGCCCCTGCCTGCAGCGCCCGGAAAACGTAGTCGTCGAGATCGAAGGTGGTCAGTACCAACACCTTCGGACCGTTCGCCAGGTCAGCCAGCTGACGGGTTGCCGTCAGCCCGTCGGTGCCGGGCATCCGGATGTCCATCAGCACCACGTCCGGCCGGTGCTCGGCGACCGCCCGCAGTGCCTGAGCGCCGTCGCCGGCCTCGCCCACCACCTCCAGGTCGGCGGCCGACTGCAGGATCATCCGCAGGCCGGCCCTGACCAGCTGCTCGTCATCGACGATCAGTACTCGGGTGGCAGTCATGACCGCCCAGTCTGCGCCAGGGTCACCCTGGCCGGCCAGGGCAGGTCCACTCGGAGCTGCCAGCCACCGTCGTCGGTCGGGCCGGACGAGAACGTCCCGTCGAGCAGGTCGACCCGTTCCCGCAGGCTGTCCAGGCCCGACCCGGAGCCGGGCAGCAGCGTCTCCGCACTGACCGGCCGCCGGTTGGCCACCACGACGATCAACCGGGAACCGGCGGATCCGCTCACCCGCACGCTGGTCGCTGCACCTCGCGCATGCTTGTGCACATTGGTCAGCGACTCCTGAATGACGCGAAATGCGGTGCGCCCCAAGGCCTCCGGCAGATCTGCGACGATCAGTTCGGAGTCGATGCGAATGCCGGCCGCGCGGGAAGCTGCGATCAGGCGCGGCACGTCGCTGTATCCGGGCTGCGGAGCGAGGGCCGTCCGCTCACCGTCGGCGCCGGCGGTGCGGAGCACCCCGAGCACGCCGCGCAGGTCCTGCAGCGCCTCGTGCGCCGTCGAGCGGATGAGCGCGGCGGTGTGTTCGACCTGTTCGGCCGGCGCCGACGCATTCACCTCAAGTCCGCCGGCATGCAGCGCGATCAGCGAAACCTTGTGGGCCAGCACATCGTGCATCTCGCCGGCGATCCTGGACCGCTCCGAGACCCTTGCCTGGGCCGCCCGCAGTTCTCGTTCGGACTCGGCCCGCTCGGCCCGATCCCGCAGCGACATCAGCAGATCGCGTCTGGCGCCGATGTAGGCGCCGCCGGCCGCCAGCGCGATGGTGAAGATGGCGAAGAAGACCACCGCATCCCAGGATTCACCGTCAGCCCCCCACGCGCCCAGGTTGTAGGCGCCCAGGTGAACGATCGCCAGCACGAACAGCGCCGGCCCACGGCGCCTGATCGCGGTCGAGAACAGCCCGATGGAGGCCAGCGGGAACACGCTCGTCAGAGCCATCACCAGGCAGCCGACGACGGTCAGCAGCACCGGGCGGCTGCGACGCCACCACAGCAGGACGATGGCCGATCCGGCCAGCACGATCGACCACTGCCGCCCGACGATACCGAGCTGAACTCCGTCGGACAGCGTCATCCCCGCGGTGATCGCCACCGCGACCGCGATGAAGACGACGTCGTGCGTGCGCGGACTGATCCGTCGCCAGATCGCGGTCGCGGCAATCCATCTGCCGCGGCCCCAGCGCAGCAACGCCCAGTCGTCCACCCGCCCAGCCTACGAAGCAACCGCGCCCGGCGCCGCCGCCGAAGGTTCAACAGACCGCCGGCGAACCGCTACTTTCGTCGGGGGTAGCCGCAGACGAAGAGTCGATGTGCCGGGCTGGGTGCTGCGGCAACACTCGATTCCATGATCACCGTTGAGCACCTGACCAGACGCTACGGCCGCTTCACCGCCGTCGACGACATCTCCTTCCACTGCGCACCCGGCACCGTTACCGGCTTCCTCGGACCGAACGGCGCCGGCAAGTCCACCGCACTGCGCGCGCTGACCGGGCTCACCCCGCCGACCTCCGGAACCGCGACGATCGCCGATCGCCGGTACGTCGACCTGCCGAACCCCGGCCGGGTGGTCGGCGTGATGCTGGACGCCGCCGCCCAGCACCCCGGCCGGACCGGCCTCGAGACCCTGCGACTGTCGGCCACCATGCTTCGGGTGCCGACGGCCAGGGCCGGCGAAATGCTGGAGCGGGTCGGGCTGGCCGACGCCGGCAAGCGCCGGGTCGGCAACTACTCGCTGGGCATGCGACAGCGGCTGGGCATCGCCAGCACCTTGATGGGCGATCCGGAGGTGCTGATCCTGGACGAACCGGCCAACGGGATGGACCCGGAAGGCATCCGCTGGATGCGTGGGCTGCTGCAGGACTTCGCCGCCCGCGGCGGCACCGTCCTGCTCTCCAGTCATCTGCTGGGCGAGGTGCAGGCAACGGTCGATCACCTGGTGGTGATCGGCCAGGGCCGGATCGTCGCCCAGGGCGCGTTGAGCGAGCTGCTCAGTGGCCACGGCACCGTCGTGCTCGGGCTCTCGCCGGCGGGTCTGCGGACCGCGTTGGAATCCGCCGGGCTCAGCACGGTGCCGGCCGCCGACGGTCGGTGGAAGGTCGACGGCACCGCCGAGCAGGTCGGCCGGGCCGCGGCTGCGGCCGGCGAGGTGCTGCTGGAGTTGCGAGATGCCGACTCCGCTCTCGAGGACCTGTTCTTCGAGCTCACCGACTCCGTCGATCGACGGCACGCAGCCTGATCCCGTCAGCCACCCTCACCACCGAACACCCCCTTCAGGAGATTCCTCATGAGCACCGCAACTGCCCCAGCGGTACGCACACCGCAACCGGTCCGTTCACCGATCCGACCCGTCTCGTTCCTGTCGATGCTGCGGGTCGAGACCCGCAAGCAGATCGATACCAGGGGCGGCCGCTCGCTGCTGGCGATGATTCTGGCCTTCGTGGTGATCATCACCGCCTGGTACGGCATCGACCCACCGGACGGCACCATCCGGTTCAACCAGTTCGCTCCCCCGGCGCTGCAGATCCTGGTGATGTTCGTGCCGGTGATCGCGATGCTGGCGATGACGGTGGAGTGGACCCAGCGGACCGCGCTCACCACCTTCACCTTGGCGCCCCGCCGGCTGCCGGTGATCGCCGCGAAGTATCTGTCCGCTATCGGGCTGACGATGGCCGTGGTGGCCGCCTCTATCGCGCTGATGGCCGCCGGCGCGTGGCTGGCCGGAACCGTCAGCGGCGTCGGCACCGATTTCTCCGGCCTCGGCACCGTGGTGCTCGGACCGGTGATCAACGGCCTGCTGACGACGATCATGGCCGCCTCGATCGCGCTGGCCATCGGTCAGACCGCTATCGCGATCGCCGTCTACTTCGTCCTGCCGACGGCGTTCTCGTTCCTGGCCTTCTCGCTGCTGAAGGGCGCCGCCCCGTGGTTCGACGTCTTCACCGCGTTCGAGCGGCTGTCCGGCTCCGATCCCTGGACGGACCTGCCCAAGACGCTCACCTCGGTCGGAATCTGGGTGGTGTTGCCGGCAGCGATCGGCATCACCAGAGCTCTGCGGCGCGAGGTGAAGTAGCCATTTCTCGCCCCGGCGGTCGCGCCGGTCAAGTCACAGGCGTCACAATCGGCCCGCAGATCACGTCGAACGCCTGCCGTTTTGTTCCTAACGCCTCATTTATCATTGACTGTCCGAAACCTAAGCGTGCGCCTACGCTCCGCCGAGCGTGCGGACAGGTAGCGTGAGCGGCGATTCCGAGCACGATGCGCTCGGACCCCCTCGGGGAAGACAGCAGAGAGGAAGTGCCATGGCTGAGACCTACAACGGCTACTGCGTCAAGTGCAAGGAGAAGCGCGACTTCGAGGGCGAGGTGCACGAGACCAACGGCCGCCGGATGGCCAAGGGCATCTGTCCGGTCTGCGGGACCAAGATGAACCGGATCCTCGGCAAGGCCTGACCCACCTCCTTGCCGGCGCCCGCCGGCACGCTCCTCGACGCCGGATCGCTCACGCGGTCCGGCGTCGAGCAGTTTCCGGTCACTGCTCGGGTCCGGCTCACGTCGATCGCCTCGCGGTTGCCTGTGGACAACTCGGGGTCGGGCCCGGCGAATGTGCCAGGCTGCCCAGAACGTCGAGACTGAGGGGGCGGGCGATGACCACGATCGGGATCCCGGCACAACCCGCAGCCGGCCGGCCACCGGTCCCGACAGGTCCGCAGCTGCGGCTCGGCGCCGGCGTCCGGGTCATTCAACGCGACCGCCGCCGGCTGCAGATCGGCACCGATGCACCGCGCCGGGTGATCGTGCAGAACCCGCCACCGGCCGCGGCCGAGGTGCTGTCCGGGCTGGACGGGAACGAACCGGCCGGGCAGGTGATGGACCGGGTCGGCAGCCATCCGCAGCTGTGGGGCGATCTACTGGTCCAGCTGGTCGACGCCGGGCTGCTCGGTCGATCCGGCACCGGACCGGTCGCCGACCGGTTGCTCGGCCACGAGGCGGAACGCGCCCACCTCACGCACCGGTACGGAACGCACCAGGCTGACGTGCTGCTCGGCCGGCGGGCCGACGCCATGGTCGAGATCCGTGGCACCGGTCCGGTCGCCTGCGCGATGGCCCTGCAGTTGGCGGCCAGCGGCATCGGGCACGTCTACCACGCCCCCGACCGACAGCTGCGGCCGCACGACCTGCTGCCACCGGATGCCTCGCCCGGCGGCGTCGACGACCGGGCCAGGCTGGCGGCCCGGCTACGCGCGGTGTCCGAGCGGATCCAGGTGCATCCGGTGGCCGGGCATCAACGGGCCGGTTTCATCGTGCTGGCCGGTGACGGGCCGGCGGATGCCGCGGCGGCCCGGGCCCTGGTCGCCGAGGACGTCCCGCACCTGGCCGTCTCGGCCGGTGCCGCCCGGGCAGTGGTCGGGCCGCTGGTGCTGCCCGGCATCTCCAGCTGCCTGTGGTGTGCCGAGTTGACCAGGACCGACGCCGATCCGGGCTGGCCACTGGTGCGGCAGGCCATGCTCGACCGGCCGCAGCCGCCGCCCGCGGTGCTGGCGGCCGGTGCCGCCGCGATTGCCACCGCCGAGGTCCTCGACCTGGTGCAGGGGGTGCAACAGCCCAGCACGGTCGACGGCACCGTCGAATGGGGGGCGGCCGGCCTGCCACGCCGGCGGAGCTGGCCGCGGCGTCCCGACTGCGGCTGCGGCGCGAACCACGGATGACGGGCCGCGGTCGGACGGGCCGCGGTCGGCTGCGCGGCGCGAGCGCGATTTCGGCACCCTGCGCCGCAGTCGACTGACACAATGGCCTGGTGTCCGAGATTCCACGGGGTGCCCTGGGAAGGACTGCCCGTCTCGCCAGCCTGCCGCTGTCCGCCGCCGGCCGGTTCACCATGGGCTGGGGACAGCGGATGCTCGGCGCCGACCGCGCCGAAGTGAGCGTTGAGCTGCAGCGCCGGACGGCCGAGCAGCTGTTCGAGGTGCTGGGCACTCTCAAGGGCGGCGCGATGAAGTTCGGCCAGGCCCTCTCGGTGTACGAGGCGGCCATCCCCGACGAGTTCGCCGAGCCGTACCGGGAAGCACTGACCAAGCTGCAGAACGCCGCTCCGCCGATGCCGGCCGAGCGGGTGCACCGGGTGATGGCCGAACAGCTGGGCCGCGGCTGGCGGTCGCATTTCGCCGAGTTCGACGCCGGCGCCGCGGCCGCAGCCAGCATCGGCCAGGTGCACAAGGCCACCTGGAAGGACGGCCGCGAGGTCGCCGTCAAGATCCAGTACCCGCGGGCGGAGGCGGCCCTGCGGGCAGACCTGACCCAGCTCAGCCGGGTCGCCCCGCTGTTCGGCCTGCTGATCCCCGGGGTGGCGGTGAAGCCGCTGCTGGCCGAGATGCGGGATCGGCTGATGGAGGAGCTGGACTACGCGGCCGAGGCCGACAACCAGCGGGCGTTCGCCGCCGAGTACGACGGCGATCCCGACATTTTCGTCCCGAAGATCGTCGCCAGCGCTCCCCAGGTACTGGTGTCCGAATGGGTTGACGGCGTCGGCGTGTCATCGATCATCGCCACCGGCACCACACCGCAGCGTGACCTGGTCGGACGGCTGCTCACCGAGTTGCACTTCGGTGCCCCGGCCAGGGTGGGGCTGCTGCACGCCGACCCGCACCCGGGCAACTACCTGCTGACGCCAGACAACCGGCTCGGTGTCATCGATTTCGGCTCGATCGCCCGGTTGCCGGACGGCTCTCCCCCGGTGATCGGCGAGGTGTCCCGGCTGGCGCTGGAACGGCGGGCGGACGAGGTCCTGGATCTGCTGCGCGCCGAGGGTTTCGTTCCCGACAGGTTCGAACCGGACCCGGTGGAACTGATGGAGTACGTCGCACCGTTCGTAGAGCCGTTGCGGCACGCGACATTTCACTTCACCCGAAGCTGGATGCAGCAACAGGCCGCCAGGATGACGGACCTGTCGAGCACCGAGTCCAAGCTTGCCCGCAACCTCAACCTGCCACCGAGTTTTCTGATGATCCACCGGGTCACCTTCGGCTCCATCGGCGTGCTGTGTCAGTTGGGAGCGACCGCGCCGTTCCGGGAGATCGTGGAGCGCTGGCAGCCAGGTTTCGCCCGGTAGCGAGCAGATCGGTGGCAGGCCCGTCGGGCTACCACCACTGCTGGTCGAGCCTGGATTCGATCGCCCGCAGATGTTGCCGGGCACAGTCGTCGCAGTAGTACACCGGACCGCGGCGCGGATCGGATTCGAGTACCCAGGTGATCGGCGGCCCCGCCTGCTGCCGCCCGCACCACGCGCAGCTGACGACCGGCTGCCGACCGTCGGCGTCATCCATCCGACCACCGTACCCAGCACCACCGACCGGCCAGGGGAACGCCGCTACCCCCGCCGGCGGACGGCCGGCGGGGGTAGCGGTACTGATGCTCGTCGCGACGCGGCGAGCGGTTGCCGATCACTATCAGCCATGACGGCTGGAACGGCGTTGCTTCCGAGTGGAACGCAGTCGGCGAGCCATTCGGATGGCCTCGAGATCCCGCTGCGTCTGACGCATTCGGTCCCTCGACAGTTCTTCCATGAGCAAATGCATGGTGTGACTCCTGTAGGTGTGGGCGGACGACCGGCGGCCGTTCGCAGTGGCGCTGAGCGATTGCTCATCGCTGGTGGTGCTTCGACTTCTTCCCGATGCCTTCAATCCGTTGGGCTGCAGGGCCTTTCGGATCAGTGCGGGACGGGTGGTGGTCATGCCGCGACCTTGCGTGGCCGCCCGCGAGGCCGCTTGCGGGCGATCACGGTGCCGCGATCGATGATCTCGCCGCCCCAGACGCCCCACGGCTCACCCCGGTCCAGGGCGCCCTCGAGGCACAGGGCCTTGGCCGGGCAGTCGGCACACAGTGCCTTTGCCCGCTCCAGGTCGTCCGGCTTCTCGGCGAACCACAGGTCCGGATCGCCGATGTGACAGGGGAGATCCTCGGTGAAGATCGGGTCGATCTCGTCTGGCAAGAGCGTCTCGATCATGACTGCCTCACCTCCATGGTGTTGGTGTGTTGAGCACGGAACCGGTTGGAACCGCGCAGGTTTGGCGGGTTCTAGGTCGGTTCCGATACACCACGGCCGCGGTGTCCCGAACTGCTCGGGGACCCGCGGCCGGAGGAGAGGCGACTGGTGAGCTAACCCAGTTGACCCCCGGTCCGACCCAGGGTGGCGTCGACGACGCCGAAGACTTCGCCGGCGGCGAGGACACCGATCGTGCCCTGCGCGGCCCGCTGACGCACCGGAACGGTGGTCGGCATTGCCTTCTGAGAATCCGCAACGAAGAAGGCAGAGCTGTCGCCACCGTCCAGGAACTTGATGATGGTGGTGTTCACGACCTTGCCTCCTCTCGTTGCGGCCTGGTTCTGGTCGGAACCGGGCAGTCTCGGATGTAGCTGACGTTCAGATGTGGTGCCACGCGAAGCGGGCAAGAGCAAGACTACGACGCGTACACCCCGGTCACAACCGAATAAACGGTGATTCCGAGAAAAAGTTCTCCGGCATCCGGGTGAATCGGTGGAAGACCTACGGCGCTCGGCCCGATCGGCCGCCGGCTCACCTGGTTCGGGTCACCAGTTCGAGTACGTCCGTCCCATAGTGATCGAGTTTCGAGCGCCCGATTCCCGGAATCGCCAGCAGCGCATCGGCATCCGTCGGCCGACGCTCGGCAATCGCGAACAGGGTCGCGTCCGAGAACACCACGTACGCCGGGACCGAGTCGTCGCTTGACCGCTGTCGACGCCAGTCCCGCAGCGCCTCCACCAACTCCGGATCGGCGGTCGACGGGCAGTTCTCGCACCGCCCGATCTTGATCGCCGCCGGTGTGGCCAGCGGCCCGCCACAGATCCGGCACCGTCCCGCCGCGCGGGTCCGGCTGCCGACCGGCAGATCCGGTGCCAGCCCGGTCAGGAACCGGCTGCGGCGGCGACTGCGCCGGCCGCCCTCGGTCCGCGACAACGCCCACGACATGGCCAGCCTGGTCCTGGCTCTGGTCACGCCGACGTAGAACAGCCGGCGTTCCTCCTCCACCTGTTCCGGGGTATCGGCGTGCTGGATCGGCAGGGTGCCGTCGGTCAGGCCTACCAGGAACACCGAATCCCACTCGAGCCCCTTGGCCGCGTGTAGCGAGGCCAGCGTCACCCCGTCGATGCTCGGCGCATGCTGCGCCTCCGCACGTTGTTCGAGTTCGCCGACCAATTGGGGTAGCCCGGCGGTTGCCTCGGCGTCGGCCAGTTCCTCGGCGATCGACACCACGCCGAGCAGCGAGTCCCACCGGTCGCGCAGCGCTCCGGCCGGTGGCGGATCGTCGGACAGCCCGATCGGCGCCAGCAGTCGGCGCACCGTCGTCACCAACTCGGGGTCGACGGCTGCCGCGTCCGGATCGTCGGCCTGGCCGTTGGCGGCCCCGGCCTGCTGCGCCGCACCGCGCAGGGTGACCATCGCCTGGCGCACTTCGGCCCTGGCGAAGAACCGCTGCCCACCCCGCACCACATACGGCACCTTCGCCGCCGTCAGCGCCTGCTCGTAAGCCTCCGACTGGGCGTTGATCCGGAACAGCACCGCCATCGACGACGCCGGGCTGCCGCCGTCGATCCTGGCGGCGATCTGCCCGGCCACCGCGGCCGCCTCGGCCGGCTCGTCCGGGAACTCGTTGAATGTTGCCTCGGGCCCGTCCGGCAGCACCGCCGTCAACTTGAGCCGCAGCCGGGCGGCCGAGCCGGTGGCGCCGGCGATGATCCGGTTGGCCAGCGTCACCACCTGCGGGGTGGACCGGTAGTCGCGTTCCAGCCGGACAACCGTCGCCTCCGGGTACTTGCGGTCGAAACCGAGCAGGTACTTCGGCGACGCACCGGCGAAGGAGTAGATCGTCTGGTTGGCGTCGCCGACAACGGTCAGCTGGTCGCGGCCGCCGAGCCAGGCATCCAGCATCCGCTGCTGCAGCGGCGTCACGTCCTGGTACTCGTCGACCACGAAACACCGGTAGCGGGCCCGGAACTCGCGGGCCACCGACTCGTCGGTCTCCAGGATCGCGCACGCGTGCAGCAAAAGGTCGTCGAAGTCCAACTGCTCCGACTCGCTCTTGATCGACTCGTACACCGCGAACACCTTCGCCGCGGTCTCGACCGCAACCGGGGTGTCCCGCAGGGTGGCGGCGACCGCCTGTTGGTAGGTGTCGGGCGCGGCCAACGTCGCCTTCGCCCACTCGATCTCCCCCGCCAGGTCGCGCAGGGTGGCGGTGTCGGTGCCGGCGCCGACCCGGCGCGAGGCCATCGCGACCAATCGCATCTTGTTCTCCAGCACCGGCCACAGGCTGCCGCCGACCGACCGCGGCCAGAAATAGCGCAGCTGCTTGAGGGCCGCCGAGTGGAAGGTGCGGGCCTGCACGCCGGGCACGCCCAGCGCGCGGAGCCGAAGGCGCATCTCGCCGGCCGCCCTGGTGGTGAAGGTGACCGCCAGCACCTCGGACACCGGGTGCGCGCCGGTGGAGATCAGCCTGGCGATCCGGTGGGTGATGGTGCGGGTCTTGCCGGTGCCGGCGCCGGCCAGCACACAGACCGGGCCGGACGGTGCGAGCACCGCCCCTCGTTGCCCGTCGTCCAGGCCGGCCAGCAGATCCGTCACGAGAGCCGCCCTCTCGCGCCTCGGGGACTGCCCTCCCTCGGTGCTGACGGTTCGTTCGTCAACTCGCTCACGCCCGCCAGTTTCGCACACCTGTACTACCGAGGGTCAAGTTGTCCACACAGCTCGGTCGCTGACGGCTCACCCCGCCGCGGCCCAGCCTTCGATCATCCGGCGGGCGATCGAGATCGAACCGGACAACACGATCTCGGCGCCGCCGGTACCGGGCCCGGCCCAACCGGCGCCGTTGCCGTCGCCGGCCAGGATCCGCCGGACCGTTTCCCGGCTGACCCAGTGCGCCTCGGAGATCTCCCCGGCCCGCGGATGCAGCTCGATGCCCGGCTCGGCCCGGGCGGCGAAGCCGATCATCAACGAACGGGGAAACGGCCAGGGCTGGGAGGCCAGGTAGTGCACGTCGGTGACGGGGATGCCGATCTCCTCGCCGATCTCCCTGACCACCGTCTGCTCCAACGACTCACCGGCCTCGGTGAAGCCGGCCAGCACCGAGAACCGGCCCTTGGGCCAGTTCGGTTGGCTGGCCAGCACCATCTTGTCGGCACCGTCGTGCACCAGCACGATCGCGGCCGGGTCGGTCCGCGGGAACTCCTGATGGCCCTGCCCACAGGTGCGCGACCAGCCGTCCGGTGCCGGCACACTCGGCTGCCCGCAGGTCGGGCAGAACGCTCCCCTGGCGTGCCAGCCGAGCACCGCGACGGCACTGACCAGCAGGCCGGCGTCGGTGTCGTCCAGCAGTAGTCCGAGTTCGCGGAGCGTGGGTCCCTCGACGTCGACGTCGGGGATCGCCCAGTGATCGACGCCGTCGACAACGCCGAGCAGCACGCCCCGGTGGGGCAACCCCGGCCCGGTGGCCGGCTGCCAGTCGGGCCGGCCGTCGACGGCCGCGATGGCGCCGGTCGGCCCCACCCGCAGCACCCTCGCATCGGGCCAGGCTGCCGTCATCCGCTCCGGCACGCGCAGGTCCTCGTCCCGGTCTGCGGTGCCACGGCTGAGCGTCGGCAGTTCGATGTCGAACGGCGCGCCGGCGCTGCCCTGCCGGGTGATACCCGGGTGCTGCTCTGTCACCCGGGATCCACGTCGCCGAGCCGTTGCAACGACGCCTCGACGGCCCCCCGGTCGCCGACCACCACCCCGGTGAAGGCGCTGGGCGCCAGATACTTCGCCGAGACCGCCGCCACCTCGTCGGCGGTGACCGCGGCCAGCCTGGCCGGGTGATCGCGCAGCCACTGCAGGTCCTGACCGGCGCCGTGGATCGCCGATACGGTCGAGGCGTAACCGGCCTGCGTCGCCAGCGAGATCGCCAGCGAGCCCAACGCGTAGTTGCGGGCGGACTCGACCTCGGCGGCGCCCGGCGCGGTCAGGGCGATCCTGCCGAGCTCGTACCGTGTTTCCAGCAGCGCAGCGGCGGTCGCGTCGGTGGCACAGTCGAAGGACACCGTCATCGCGGCGGTCCCCGGCCAGAACTCGATCGCCGAGTGGGCACTGTAGGTGTAGCCCTTGTCCTCGCGGATGTTCTCCACCAGGCGGGACGAGAAGTACCCGCCGAACACCAGGTTGGCGATCTGCAGGGCGGCATAGTCCGGCGATCCGCGACCGACCGCCGGAGCGGTCAGCCGAACCTGGGATTGCACCGACCCGTTGCGGTGCACCAATTGCACTGGCCCGCCGGTGATCGGCGGCGGGGTCGCCAGCGTGGTGGCCGGGTGGTCGGCCGCCCAGCCGGCCAACGTCGCGGCGGCCAGCCCGACCGCCTTGCCCGGCTGCAGGTCGCCGACCAGTACCAGGGTGGCGCCGTCCGGGACCACCGATCGCCGGTGCAGGCCGCCGACGGCAGCCGGCCCGACCGTGTTCACCAGCTCGGCGTCTGGCATCTCCCAGGCCGCCGGGTGGTCGCCGAATCGGCGATGCTGCAACGCCATCCTGGCCACCACGCCGGGCTGCGCCTTCGCCAGCCGCAGGTACTCGACCAGCCGGTCGCGTTCGCCGAGCACGTCCCGCCTGCGGTATGCCGGCGACGTCAGCAGCTCGGTCAGCAACCCCAGCAAGTCGGGGAGCCCGTTGGACAGCACCGACCCGCTGTACAGCAGGCGTTGCGGATCGACCGCGGTGTCCAGGTGCGCACCGAGGTCGGCCAACGCCATGTCCACCTGGAAACGATCCCGGTCGGCGGTGCCGAGCATCGCACTCGCGGCCAGTACCTCGGCCCTGGCCGCGCGCAGTTCGGTGCGCCCGCCGAACGGGATGCGCAGTCGGACCTCCACCAGCGGGGCTCCGGGTCGGCGCACCGCGACCACGCGCAGTCCGTTGTCCAGCACCGCACTTTCGGCGGCTGGTACCCGGGAGGCGCGGACCTTCATCAGCGGCGGCACCGGCCGCGGGCCGATGTCGGTCCTGGCGATCTGCTCGGCGGTCCGTGCGACGGTCCTTCTGCGCCCGGCGGCGGTCCTGGCCATCACTCGTTCTCCCCCGCTGCCTGTCTATCCGGGTCGACTGCTCGGAGCCGCCGGCCTGATCCGGCGATCATGGCTCAGGCTAGCGCCTGGGTGACCGGCGCCTGGCCCCTGGTCGGCATCCGGACGCGACGCCGGGCACAAGCGTGGCCCGACATGCACCAGCATGACGGGCCACGTTCGCTTCGCCCTGAGGGCCTCGATTCAGGCCAGGGCCTTCGCCTTGAGGCTGTCGAATTCGGGCTGGGTGATCGCACCGGAGTCCAACAACTCCTTGGCCCGGGCGATCTGGTCGGCAGGACTGGTCTGGGCCACCGACTGGATGTACGAGTCGGCCGCCCTCCGCGCGTCCTGGGCGGCCGCGATCTGGCGGTCACCCATCCCCTTTCCGCGGACGATGAGATACACCAGCATGGTGATCAACGGGACGATCAGCAGGCAGACGATCCAGATCGCCTTCCACCATCCGGACAGTTCGCGGTCACGGAACAGGTCTGCGATGACCTGGAACAGCATCATCAGATAGCAGACGAAGAAGAAGGCCCATACCAAAAGCCAGAAGAACTGCCAGAAGCTAGTCACGTCATACCCCTTTACGGTCGGCGCGGATCGCCACTCGTCGAAGCAGAGCGTACGACGTCACCCCCGACAAATGCGCGATTGGCCCGGCGTGTGAGGTTTGTTCGTTATTGGTCGTCCGGTCCGCACCGGATCTCCAGCACGGCACAGCGTTCCGGATCCAGGCTACGGGCGGCGCCCGCGACATCCGCCGGGGTGATCTCGGCGAGCATCGCCGGCAACTCGTTCAGCAGCTCGGCCCGCCCGTACAGCAGCTCAAGTCCGCCGAGGGAGCGGGTCCTGGTACCGATGTCGTCGTTCTCCCGGTAGAGGCCGGAGCAGAACCGGATCAACGCCCGGTTCAACTCGTCCGGGTGCGGCCCCGACCGTGCGACCTGGTCGATCTGGGCGGTGCAGGCATCGATCACCTCGTCGGCGGTGTGCTCGGGGGTGTGGATCGCGCCGAGCACGAACACGTCCGGGTCCCTGGATTCCAACGGCCCGCCCATCAGTCCGGGCGCGGCCCAGGCCTGGGTCGCCAACCCTTCGGTGACCACGTGCTCCTGCAGCCGGGAGGCCTCGCCGTCCGAGAGCACCCCGCCCAGCAACACGTGCGCCAGGTAGCCCGGCAGATCGTCGGCCGGGTCGGGCAGCCGCCAGCCGACGGCCAGTGCCGGTGCGGTGGCCAGCTCGTCGTGGTGCACGACCCGGTTCACCGCCGACGGGCCCGGTTCGGCGAACGATGGTCGCACCGGCGCCGGCCGGTGCGGAACGTCCGCGAAGTGCGAACCAGCCAGGTCCAGCGCCATCCCCGGATCGAAATCGCCGCAGACGGTGAGCACCGCATTGGCCGGCGTGTAGTACGAATCGAAGAACTCGGCGCAGTCTGCGACGGTTGCCGCCTTCAGGTCGACGAAGTCGCCGTATCCGTTGTGTGCGTTGGCGAACGAGTTGAACAACACCGGTGGCAGCAGGATCCACGGGAACCCGCCGTATGGCCGGTTCAGTACGTTCAGCCGGATCTCCTCGCTCACCACATCGACCTGGTTCGCCAGGTTCTCGGCGGTGATCATCGGCGCGCGCATCCGGTCCGCCTCAAGGAACAGACCGCGTTCCAGACCCGCTGCCGGCAGCACCTCGTAGTAGTCGGTGTAGTCGAAATGGGTCGACCCGTTGAACACTCCGCCCGAGGACTGCACGAGCCGGAAGTGCTCGAGCTTGGGCAGCGACTCGCTGCCCTGGAACATCAGGTGCTCGAAGAGGTGGGCGAACCCGGTGCGGCCCTGCGGCTCCGACCGGAACCCGACGTCGTAGTGCACCGCGATCCCGACCACCCCAGCACCACGCTCGGGTGAGAGCACCACCCGCAGCCCGTTGTCCAACACGTGGCGCTCGATCGGGAACTGCGGCGGCGGGATCCGTCGCTGTTTGCGGGCACGTTTCGCCGTCACGCCGGTGCTAGTTTCCACGGGATGCTCCCAGTCCGGTCCGGCCCAGTTCGGCCAGCTCCCGCCAGAGCAGCGCAACCGCCTCACAACCCTTGCGCAGCAATGCCAACGGTGCCCTCTCGTTCGGCGCGTGGACCTGGTCGTCGTCCGTCATCACGCCCAGGAACACCATCGGGGCGCCGATCGCGGCTACCAGGTCCGCCTCCGGCCCGGACCCGCCTTCCCTGGTGAGCAGCACGGTGTCGGTGTCGAAGGCCCCGCCGAGTGCGCGCTGGGTGGCCGCCGTCGCCGGATGCTGCGGATCGGTGAACAGGGGCGAGACGCCGTCCCCTTCCCAGGTCAGCTCGGCCATCAGCCCGGCCCGCACCTGGTCGGCGAAGTATCCGGTGATGGCCGCGCGGATGGCTGCCGGGTCCTGCCGGCCGACCAGCCGGAAGCTGAGCTTGGCGTAGGCGTCCGTGGGAATGATCGTCTTGCCACCTGGACCGGTGTAGCCACCGTAGATGCCGTTGATCTCGGCGGTCGGCCGGATACCGATCCGCTCGAGCGTCGAGTAGCCCGCCTCGCCCCAGGTTGCCCGCGAGTGCGCGGGACCGGCCAGCCAGGCCGTTTCGTCGAAGGGCAGTGCTGCGGTGGTCGTCCGGTCCGCTTCGGTCGGCTCGATCACACCCTGGTAGAAGCCCGGGATGGTGATGTGGCCGTGCTCGTCGTGCATTCCGGCGAGCAGCCGGGCCAGCTCGGTGATCGGGTTCGGTACCGCCCCGCCGAAGATGCCCGAATGCAGGTCGACCTCCGGCCCGTGCACATGCAGTTCGCCGCTGACCATGCCGCGCATGCCGACGCACAGCGAGGGAGTCTGGGCATCGAAGATGCCGGTGTCGCTCACCACGATCAGGTCGGCGTCCAACCGACCGTCCAGATCGGCCAGCAGGTCGGCGATGTGCGGGCTGCCGGACTCTTCCTCGCCCTCGACCAGCAGAGTCAGGTCGACCGCGGGGGCGCTCCGCCCGGTGGCGGCAAGGTGCGCGGTGAGACCGAGCAGGTGAAGGCCGATGTTGCCCTTGTCGTCGCTGGCGCCGCGACCGTACAGCACCTCGTCGATCACCATCGGTTCGAACGGCGGGTGGGTCCAGCGGTCCTCGCCGTCGGCCGGCTGGACGTCGTGGTGGCCGTAGACCACCACCCGCACGGCATTCGCGTCGCCGGAGGGCCAGTGCGCGTAGACCGCCGGCTGGTAGGGACCCGAATCCAGCACCTCGACCTGTGGAAACCCGGTACGCCGCAAGGCCTGTGCCAGGAATTCGGCGCTGGCCCCCACTTCCGGCAGTCGGTCCGGGTCGGCGCTCACCGAGGGGATCGCCACCCATTGCGACAGGGTCGTCACCCAGGCGTCGAATCCGTCGGCCACAGCCTGGCGTTCGCTCGTCATGCCCCTGACCCTATGCCCGCGCCCCGGGCCGGTCCGCAGCCGGGCGCGGCGGCCATTGTCGGTGTGTCGGAGCAGGATGAACGGCATGAACACAGCCCTGCCTGCTGATCCCAAGGACGTCCTGCAGCGCTATCTGAACCGGAACCGCGAGGCCCTGGTGTGGAAGGTGCAGGGACTGTCCGAGTACGACGTACGGCGCCCGATGACACCGACCGGCACCAACCTGCTCGGCCTGATCAAGCATCTTGCCGGTATCGAGGCGGGCTACCTGGGTAGTTGCTTCGGCCGGCCGCTGCCGGACGAACCGGCCTGGTTTGCGGCGATGGACGAGGAGGAATCGGAGCCGAACCTCGACATGTGGGCGACGCCGGACGAATCTACCGACGACATCGTGGAGCTGTATCGCCGGGCCTGTGCCCACGCCGACGAAACAATCGCCGCGCTGGATCTGGAAACGGTGGGCGAAGTTCCCTGGTGGGGGCCGCAGGCCGGACCGGCCACCCTGCACCGCCTGTTGGTGCACATGATCGACGAGACGGCCAGGCACTGCGGCCAGGCGGACATCGTTCGCGAACTGATCGACGGGGCGGCCGGCGTCCGGCCTGGCGGCAGCAACCTCCCGAGCGAAGACCCCGGCTGGTGGACGACCTACCGGGCGAAGGTGCAGGCCGCGGCCGATCGGTTCGCGCCCTGAGCGGCCGTCCCGGTCAGTGGGTGGCTGTCACCTTGTTCAGCCCCTGCGGGGCGTCCGGATCCGAGCCCAGCGCGAGCGTGGTGCGGATGGCCAATTGCTGGCCGCGGACCACCAAGGGGATGACGGCCAGCGCCTCACCGAGGTTCTGCGGCGTCGGCACGCCGACCGCACCCGGGACACCCTCGGCGACGTCCGGGTGCCCGACGCCGATCACCGGGGAGCCGAGATCGACCGCGGCCCTGACGGTATCGGCGACGTCGGCCAGCACCGGGCCACGCGCGCCGTAGGCGACCACCACCACATCAGGGGAGGAAACCGTCAGCGGACCGTGCAGGAAGTCGGCGCTGGAAAAGCCCTCGTGGATCCGCCGGGTGGTCTCCTTCGCCTTGAGCGCTCCCTCGAGCGCCGCGGCATAGGTCAGACCGCGAGCCAGGTGGATGCCGACCGGGTGCGCGGCCAGCAGTTCCACGGCCCGATCCAGTGGGGCGACGTCTGCGAGGGTGTCGGCAACCGTGTCCGACAGTGCCCGCCAGGCGGCGGTTCCGCCGGTGTACGCGTCCAGATCGGTGCCGTCCGCGCACACCGCCTCGGCCAGCAGGCAGACCAACGCGAGCTGTCCGGTCACCGTCTTGGTGGCCGGCACGGCCAGTTCCTTGCCGGTACCTACCGCGAGGGTGACGGACGCCGCCTCGGCCAGCGGCGAGTCGGCCTCGTTCGTCACCGCGACGACGGTCGCGCCGACCGCGGCCGATTGCTGTGCCACGTCAACGATCTCGGGGGTACGTCCGCTCTGCGACAGGGCAACCACGAGGTGATCGCGGAGGTCGGCGACCCGGTGGTAGCGGGTGATGATGGACGGCGCTACCATGCTGACCGGCAGGCCGGTGGCCAGCTCCAGCAGGTATCTGGCGTGCACCGCGACGTTGTCGCTGGAACCGCGGGCGATCATGCTGATTCCGCGGAGCCGATCGGGAAGCACGGCCCGGATGCCGGCCTGGATCTCCTCGCGCCTGGCCACCAGTCGGGCCAGTACCTCCCGCTGCTCTGCCATCTCAGCGGTGACCTGTGTTCCGGGCATCTGCACTCCGCTCCTACGTCGCTCTGTCCAGTGTGTTCGGCGGCCGGACCACCCGCACGGCGTGCTCACTCGCTGTTTGCCGCTGCGCGATACGCTCACCAAATCAGCAATATCGTACAACGCTTGCCACCGCGCGGCGGCGTCCGATCCGTGGCGGCATGGCAGCCCGGGGTACGAGAACCAGATGTTGGTGCTGATTGGGCCGCCCGCGGCGAACGGCGGGCCGTCGCCGCTGCCCTGCAGGACGCGCATCGTCTGCAGAGCGCGGGTCAGGTCGGCGTGCCAGGAGGATCAGGGATCGCCCACATCAGCGGTCGAAGCCGAGCTTGCGCAACTGCTTCGGATCCCGTTGCCAGTCTTTGGCGATGGTCACATGCACATTGAGGTACACCTTGGTACCGATCAACGGCTCGATCCCCGCCCTGGCCCGCCGGCCGATCGCCGCCAGCCGGGAACCCTTGGGGCCCAGCACGATCGGCTTCTGCGAATCACGCTCCACGTACAGCGTGACAAACACATCGGTCAAGTCGTCGCGGCCCTCGCGGGGCAGGATCTCGTCGACGGCGGCGGCCAGCGAGTGCGGCAGTTCGTCGCGGACCCCTTCCAGCGCGGCCTCCCGGACCAGCTCGGCGATCAGCGATTCGAGCGGCTCGTCGGTGAGCTCGCCGTCCAGGTACAGCGGTGGGCCCTGCGGCAGGTGCCGCATCAGCACGTCGGTGACCTGGTCGACCTGGAAACCGGACTTCGCCGAGACCGGGATCAGGTCGGCGAACTCGCGGACCTTGGACAGCGCCAGTAGCTGTTCGGCCACCTGCTGCTGGGAGACCTTGTCGGTCTTGGTGACCACACCGATCACCGGCGTGCGCGGTGCCAGTTCGGACAGCTCACCGGCGATCCGGCGATCGCCGGGCCCGATTCGCTCGTCGGCCGGGATGCACAACCCGATCACGTCCACCTCGGCGAAGGTACTGCGCACGACGTCGCCGAGCCGCTCGCCGAGCAACGTGCGCGGCTTGTGCAGCCCAGGGGTGTCGACAATCACCAGCTGCCCGTCGTCGCGGGTGACGATGCCGCGGATCGCCCGCCGGGTGGTCTGTGGCTTGTCCGAGGTAATGGCGATCTTGCTGCCCACCATGGCATTGAGCAGGGTCGATTTCCCAGCGTTCGGGCGGCCGACGAAGCAGGCGAACCCGCTGCGGTGCGTCATTCGCCGCGTCCGGCGTCGACCCGCTTGCCGCCGCGGCGACGGAGCTCGGGTTCGGTGCGCACGGCGTCCTCCGTAGGTTCGTCCGGACCAGGTCCGGAGGGGTTGGTGCTGGATCCGTCGACGGTATCGGTCGTCTCGGTCTCGCCGGCGGAGTCGGCACTGGTGCCGCCGGCCCGGCCAACTCGACCCTGCGCATCGTGCTCGCTCGGTGCGGTGATCCGCCGCACCAACACGCTGGTGACCCGCGGCCGGCCGCGACGATCGACGCCGGGTTCACCGATCAGCTCCAGACCCTCGATCTCGGCGCGGGCGCCGGGCAATGGCACCCGGCCGAGGAGTTGGCCGAGCAGGCCGCCCACCGTTTCCACGTCCTCGTCCGGCAGCTCGACGTCGAAGATCTCGCCCAGATCCTCCACCGGCAACCGGCTGGACACCCGCACCCGGCCTTCGGCCAGGTGCTCGATCGGGTCCGGGGTCTCGACGTCGTACTCGTCGGTGATCTCGCCGACGATCTCTTCCAGGATGTCCTCGATGGTGACGATCCCCGCGGTGCCGCCGTATTCGTCGACCACGACCGCGAAATGTGTGCGGCTGCGCTGCATCTCGGCCAGCAGGTCGTCGACCGGTTTGGAGTCCGGGACGAACACCGGCTCGCGCATCAGTTCGGAGACGACCGGCCCCTTCTCCCCCGGTTGCAGGGTCAAGGTGCGGGCGATCAGGTCCTTGATGTAGATGATGCCGACGATGTCGTCGATATCCTCGCCGGTCACCGGAACCCTGGACAGACCGGACTTCGAGGCCAGCTGCAGCGCCTGCCGCATTGTCTTGCGCTGTTCGATCCAGACCATCTCGGTACGCGGCACCATCACCTCGCGGACGATGGTGTCGCCGAGCGAGAACACCGAGTGCAGCATCTCGCGTTCGGACTCCTCGACCACCCCGTTGAGTTGCGCCATGTCGACCAGTTCGCGCAGTTCGATGTCGGAGGAGAACGGCCCCTCCCGGAAGCCGCGGCCCGGGGTGATGGCATTGCCGACCAGGATCAGCAGGCCGGCGATCGGCGACAGGAAGGTGGCCAGCCTGGCCACCGTGCCGGCGGTGAACAGCGCGATCGGGGTCGGGTGTTGGCGGCCGAGGGTGCGCGGCAGCACCCCGATCACCACGTAGGTGACGACCAGCATCACCACGACCACGCCGAACAGCACCAGCGGCCGGAAACCCCAGGTGGACAAGGCAACTGCCGCAACCAGCACGGTCGCGGTCAACTCTGCGCCGACCCGCAGCAACAGCAGCAGGTTCGTGTAGCGCGGCTTGTCGGCCACGATCCGGCGCAGCGCCTGGGCGCCTCGTCGACCGTCGCGCTCGGCTTCCTCCACCCTGGCCGGCGAGACCATGGTGATGGCCGCGTCGGAGGCTGCCATCAGCCCGGCGAACGGGACCAGCAACGCTGCGATCACCAGCAGGACAACGTCCACGGTGCTCACGATCTGTTGCTCACTCCCTGCCGGCCGGCCGCCCGGTCGCGACATCGTCGCGCCAGGCGTCGAGTATGTCGTTCTGCAGGCCGAACATCTCGCGTTCCTCTTCTGGCTCCGCGTGGTCGTAACCCAACAGGTGCAGCACGCCGTGCACCGTCAGCAGGTGCAGTTCGTCGTCCAGCCCGTGGCCGGCCTGCTCGGCCTGGGTGGAAGCGACTGCCGGGCAGAGCACCACGTCGCCGAGCAGCGCCGGACCCGGCCCGGCCTCGTCCGGCCGTCGTGCCGTGTCCAACTCGTCCATCGGGAAACTCATCACGTCGGTCGGACCGGGTTCGTCCATCCACTTGATGTGCAGTTCCGTCATCGCCTCGACGTCCAGCAGCAGCAGGCTCAGTTCGGCCTGCGGGTGAATGTCCATGCGGTCCAACGTGTATCGCGCGACGGAGATCAGCGCGTGTTCGTCGACGCCGATACCGGATTCGTTGGCGACCTCGATCGTCATCGGTGTCCTCGAGAGCCGCGGGAGTCGAACCGGGACCGGTCCTGCCGGTCCGGCGCCGGCGGATTGTCGACGTCCCACCGTTCGTAGGCCCCGACAATGTCGCCGACCAGCCTGTGCCGCACCACATCCGCCGAGGTGAGCGTCGGGAAGGCGATGTCCTCGACGCCGGTGAGGATCTCCCGGACGACCTGCAGGCCGGATTTCTGTCCACCGGGCAGGTCGATCTGGGTGACGTCGCCCGTCACTACGATCTGCGAGCCGAACCCGAGCCGGGTGAGGAACATCTTCATCTGCTCGGGCGTGGTGTTCTGCGCCTCGTCCAGGATGATGAACGCGTCATTGAGGGTGTTGTGGGTGACCAGGAAATCGTCAGTCACGTACAGCGAATCCGCGGCGGCCACCTGGATGCACAGAGTGTCCTGGACGCCGACCGGTTCGATGGAGTCGATGAAACGCATCGGCCGGCCGCCGCCACCAGATGTCGTGAAGAGTTCCTGTTTGCGGGTGAGGCGAAACGGTTCGACGCCGGGCGGCAGTCTGATGTCCAGTACGTGCGCGTCATGGTTGTACGGCGCGGGGCGGCCATTGGCTCTCCCCGGAGTGCGGGCGTCGGCAGGGCCGGTGCGGGCGTAGACGACGCCACCCAGCGACTGCACGAGAAAGACGACATCGTCGCGCAACTGGTCGGAGTTCGTCGTGTACTGGATGCGGCAGGAGCGCCCACGCTGGGTTACCGGGCCACCGTCGGTATCGAGCAGTCCCTGCAGGATCGCGTGCCGGACGGCAAACGAGTTGTGCAGGTAACTCGTCGGAATGAATCTCGTGGATGAGTTGGCACCGGCAAGTTCCAGCTCACGCAGCACCGCAGTGAGGGGGTTTGCGACGATGACGCCGCCACGTCCGCCGCCTCGGCTCCGCAGCGTGTAGTCGTATCCGCCGAGACCGACGACCTCGACGCCGTCGCCGCGTAGACCACTCGCATCGAGAGCGTCCTGAAGTCGTTCGACGAGTTCCGGATCCGCTGACGAAAAGGCGGGGGTCGTTGTCGTCGTGATACCGCCGTCACCGAGCAGCAGGCCAAGGGCATATGGATCGAGAGGGATGTCCTGCGGCACCATCTCGCACGGACCCATCACAGGCAACTCGTAACGATGGAAGTGTGCCTGACGCAGCGAGCCGATCATGTCCTTGGTCTGCACAACACGGGAGCGCGTAGCTCGGCCGTCTTCCCGAGTACTCACCTGCCACAGGTGCTCGCCGCAGGCCAGCGTTGAGGCACCGTCCTGGGTGCTCACCCGATAGACGTCGCGAGGACCCTGCGGATAAACCCCGAGAACTGGCGTAGGCCCGCCGTCGGAACCGATCACCAGATCGCCCACCCGCAGCGATCCGATGGCGCGGAATCCGTCCGGCGTGAGCACCTTCGCGTTGTAGGGCTGCGCGCGGCCACGCATGTATGCCAGCGGTGCGACCTCGATGGTGCCGGCGGCCATCAGCCGCGGGATCGACTCCGGGTCCAACATGTCGTGCAACGCGTCGTACAGCGGCCGCAGGTAGGGATCGATCTTCTCGTTCAACGTGCCCGGCAGGTAGCCGAGCCGCTCGCCGGCCTCCACCGCCGGCCTGGTCAGGATGATCCTGGTGACCTGCTTGGCCTGCAGGGACTGGACCGCTTTGGCCATTGCCAGGTATGTCTTGCCGGTACCGGCCGGGCCGATCCCGAAGACCACGGTGTGCTTGTCGATGGCGTCGACGTAGCGCCGCTGGTTGAGGGTCTTGGGCCGGATGGTGCGGCCACGCCGGGAGATGATGTTGAGTCCGAGTACTTCGCTCGGGCTCTCGGCTCCCGACGCATGGGCTCCGGCGTTCTCGGCGGTCGCAGTGGCGTCCAGCATGCCGACGGTGCGGCTGACGGCGTCCTCGGTGAGCACCGATCCGGACTCCTGCAGCGCGATCAGCTCCTGCAGCACCTTCTCGGCGAAGGCGACATCGGCGGCCGAACCCTTCAGGGTGATCCGATTGCCCCGCACGTGGATGTCGGCGGCCAACTGCTGCTCGAGCCGACGCAGGATCACGTCCCGGGAGCCGAGCAGCCCGAGCATTGCCCTCTCGTCGGGGACGACTACGGCTGATTCGGTGGGTCCAGAGGCATTCTTCGACCGTCGTGGCGTTGCCACCGAGGTGTCGACCGCCTGTGCGAACGGGTCCTGACCGTGGGAGAGACCGCGATCGCTCGCGGCCGAACTGGTGTCCGGCACCTGGGTCGTTGCCTGCTTCCTGCCCTGCACGGGCGCTGCCTGCGGAATCTGATCCTCCCATTCTAACGGCGCGGTCGGACGTTGGCCCGACAGTTTCGCCGAGCGCGATCTTCGCCCACGGGACAGCGCCGGGATCCGGATCAGAACATTGCGACCGCCGGGTCGATGCCCGGGAGGGTGGCGCGGCCGGCCAGCGCTCGGGCGAACGCGATCGCGTCGTAGGTCGGTAGACCTACGCCGTCGAGCCCGATGGCGCCGGTCGCCGGAAAGTCACCGCCAGCCGGCCCGGTGAGTCGCACCGACCGCCTGTTGTCGACGCTCCACTCGGACACCAGGTCGCCGACGATCACCCCGTCGTGCCCGGCGGTCGGCGCCGGGTCCCGGCCGACGGCGCGACAGATGTCCAGCCGATGCATCCAGCAGTCGCGGGTGTAGATCGGTCCCAGCAGGTAACCGAACGACGCCGCACCCAATGGTGCGGGGAAGCGGACGGTCAGCCGGCGGATCGGCGCCGGGATCCTGGACCGGGCGCGTACACCGCGGGCCGCCGCATCGGCCAGCGCGGCTCGCAGTTCCACCAGCGACATCGACTCCCGCTCCTGGATCTGTGTCTCGTTGACCGCCGCCATCCGTTCCCGATCCCCCTGGCGCGCCTTGCCTTTGCGCTGCTGACGAATCTGCTCACGGATCGACGCGGTGGCCTCGGCGGCACCGATCAGGTGAGCGACCACGTCGCGCACCGTCCACAGTTCGCAGTCGGTCGGCCTGTTCCACTCTTCGTCACCCAGCTCGGGCAGCAGCGCCAACACCTTCCGATACTCGTGTTCGGCGAGACTCATCCATTGCGCATGGGTCAGGACGTCACGGGCCCGTTGCGGTGTATGTGTCATCTCGACTCCCGGAGAACATGGTCGGCGTACATCTGGACGGCCGGCCCGACCAACGCGGTCCACCGGCTGCCGCCCGGATCGTTGGACAGCTGTTGGGCGGCAAGGCCACTGACCAGGGCCGTCCAGATATCGAGGTGCGCCGGATCGGTGATGCCGAACTTGGCGAACTCCTCTCGTTGGACGGCGACAACTTCCTGGGCGACGGCGTACGCCGGGGCGGACGGCTCGAAACCGGGAACGGTGCGTTGGAACAACAATTGATGCCGGACCGGGTCACTGACGCAGAAATCGAGAAACGCCGTTGCGGCCGATCGCAACGCCTCACGGGGCGTCCCGTCGACATGCACAGCACGCATGGCGGCGAGGAACTGGCGGTTCCCGTCGGCGAACATCTCGTCGTAGATGGCGTGTTTCGACCGGAAGTAGGAATACAGGCTGGGCGCTGTCACACCGACGGCGGCGGCGACGTCCTTCAGCGAGAACCCCGTCAGTCCCTTCAGCCGGGCGAGCGACCAACAGGCGGCGAGGATCTGCTCGCGGGCTCGTTGATGACGCGATGGCGCACTGAGCACGATGTCGACCTAAGTCCGACCGGATTCGAACTGCATTCGGCAATCCTAATACCATTCGATACCGGACACCAGACCGCACCGACCATTTGTCAGCGAACGCATGATCCACTGGGTAGGTGGCGCACAACGGGGTCCTGACGTACCCGGCATTTGTCCGCTTCTGGATCGCCGATGCCGTGTCGAATCTCGGCACCTTCGTTTCCGGGCTGGCCCTGCAGCTGCTGCTGATCCAGACGATGCACGCGAACCAGACCGAGCTCGGGCTGATCCGGACCGCGCAGTGGCTGCCGTACCTGTTGTTCGGCCTGTTGGCCGGCGTGCTGGTCGACCGGGTGCGGCGCCGGCCGGTGCTGATCGTCACCGACGTGTGCTGCGCGCTGCTGTTCTGCGCGGTGGGTGTGCTGGCGCTCGCCGGCGTGCTGACGGTGCCGGCGTTGGCGGTGCTGGTGTTTCTGGCCGGCGTCGCATCGATGTTCTTCCGGGCCGCTCACCAGTCGTTGCTGCCGAGCCTGGTTCCGTTGCCACTGCTGCCGGCGGCGACTTCCCGACTGGAGCAGACCTGGAACGCGGCGCAGTCGGTGGGTCCGCTGGTGGCTGGAGCGCTGGTGCGGTTCCTGTCCGCGCCGATCGCCGTGCTGGCGGACGCGGCGACCTACGCCGTCTCCGCAGCGGTGCTCGGCACTGTCCGGGTGGCCGAGCCGGTTCCGGAGCGGGCACCGGACCGGCACCTCTGGCGGGAGCTGAAGGAAGGCGCCGGTTGGGTGTATCGGCACCGAACACTTGCGCCGTATGCGATCTCGCTGCACCTGTGGTTCTTCTTCAATTCCCTGGTGACCACGGTGCTGGTCTTCTTCGCGGCCGTGGACCTACAACTGGACGCGCTGACCATCGGACTGGTCCTGGCCTGCGCTGGGGTCACCGGGGTGTTGGGCGCCGGTCTGGCGCCGCGGCTGGGCGATCGGTTCGGGCTCGGCCGGGTGTACACGGCGGCCGAGTGGCTGAGCCCGGTCGCCTACCTGGTGGTGCTATTCGCCCGACCGGGCTGGGCGGGGATCGCCGCCCTGGTCTGCAGCCAATTGCTGTTCGGGCTCAGCCTCGGCCTGAAGGGCCCACTGGAGGGCAGCTATCGCAACGCGGTGACGCCGGATCGCTTGCGGGGACGGATGAATGCCACCATCCGTTCGCTGAACTGGGGGTCGATCGCGGTTTCCGCTCCGCTCGGCGGGCTGATCGCTGCCACCTGGGGCAATCGCCCGGCCATCGCGGTCGGGATCGTGGGGTTGTCGGTCGCGGCGCTGGTGGTGAACGTGTCTCCGTTCCGCTCGGCCAGGATGCCAGAAGAAGTGGCCGGAAGCTGACCTCAGCCGGTGGCCCCCGGGCCGAGGCGACCGGCGCTGTAAGAAACGATCGGGAGCCGGTGCAGGCCCCGGATACCGACCACCGCCGCCGGGATACCAACCGCAGCCACCACCAGCATTTGCACCACGCAGGTGACAAGAACGGTGTCGCGCAGCGGGTCTTCGACGGAGAGGACGACAGCCAGGTCGGCAGCGGTGGCCGCGCGCCACAACAGAGCGGCCGCGGCAAGGCTGGCGATCGCAAGCAGCCGTCCGACGTCTGCCTCATCGCAGGGGCGTCGCCGTGACAGCAGCAAGGCCGGTGCCGCGACGACTACGGCGACGCACCACAGGCCAGGTTCGTCGATCAGCGCCGCGGTCACGCCGACCGGGAAGTGCCGAGCCAACGGGAGCGCCTGCAGCGCAACGATTCCCGCAGTCCAGGCGATCAGCCAGGGTCGCCGCACAACCTGTGGCGTGTCACGCCGGAAGGCGCCGATCGCTGCGATGACGGTCACTTGTACCAGCAACGGCACCCAATAGCCGAGCAGTCCAACGAACTCCAGGCTGCCCGCCAACAATGGCACCATCGCGATCGCTCCGAGCAGTTGGGCAATCCTGGCCCGACCGAAGACGACGAACACGAAGGCCGGAATCCACAACACCGGCGCATTCGGGGCGATGACCTGCCAGAGGTTGCCGCTATTGATCGGCTCCGCAACCTCCGGCTTCGGCCACCACGGCGTGCCGCCCCAACGGGCCTGCAGCATCAGCGCGGCCCACAACGCCAGCATCAGCAGACCGAGCAGCGCGACGTTTCTGGTGGCCTCGGCGCGGACCCGGTACCGCGCGGGCGCATCGACGCCACCCCACCGCAGACGCAGCGCCAGGCTCAGCACACTGACCTTCTCGGCCAGGCTGGGCCGACCATAGGTTGCGGTGACGTCGGCGAGCTCGGGCTGTTCGGAGTAACGACTCTCCACGAAGGTGTCGACCATTTCCTGTTCGCGAACAGCTCGATAGGCCGGCGGCAGCACCCGCAGCAGCCGTCGATAGCGAGCTTCCAGCAGGCCGGAGTCGGCGTCCTGATTCGTCATACCGCCTCCCCGGCCGCAGGTTCGGCGCCAACGCCGGCCGCCCACCCGGCCAGCCGCTCGGTGGCAGTCCTGGCGTTCGCCGCCTGCCGGGCAGCCTCTCGCGCCAGCAGGCGATGCCCGTCGTCGGTGAGTCGGTAGTAGCGCCGGAACCTGCCGCTGACAACCTCTTCCCGGTCGAGTTCGACCGCGCCTTCGGCGGCCATTCGGTCCAGGACGCCGTACAGCGTGCCGACCCGTGGTTTCACCCGCCCGTCGGACAGCTCGGTCACGGCTTTGAGAATCGAGTAGCCGTGCAGCGGCTGTCCAACGAGCGCCGTCAGCACGAAAAACGCCTGTTCGGTCATCCAGCGTGGTGGCATTCACCGAATATACTGCTGAACAGACTATTGGCCAACGGGGCTGACGATTCAGCCGGCGGACCGCAGCACGCCGAGCAATCCGTGGGCCTCATCGTCGGGCCCTGCGCTGAACCACACGTCCGAGGTGGCGGCGGAGGTGCCGTTGCCCGGCATCAATGCCCAGAGCCCGTCGATCTCGAGCGGCCGGCCGGCGGTGTTGCGCAGCGTTGCCAGCTGCCGTCCGGTCCACGGGTTGTAGGCGTGGATCCGACCGTCACCGAAGTTGCCCACCAGCAGGGCGCCACTGAGGCCCCCGAAACCGGCCGGGGCGATGGTCATTCCCCAGGGCGAGTTGAGCGCGCCACGCCGGATCAGGTGCGCGACGAACCGGCCGCTGCGGTCGTAGGCATTGACGAAGCCGTGACCGGCGCCGGCCACGTCGTCCTTGCCCGCCCGGTCCTGCTTGGCGTAACTGACCAGGACCCGATCGCCGACGACCGCGACGTTGAACGGCGCGTACCCGTGCGGGATACCGATGCTGCGGAACGCGTGGTTCCCGGTGACCCGCTGGAAGTTCGCGTCGAACACATCGATCCGGGCGTGGTGGAAGTCAGCTGCCAACAGCCGCGGCGCCATCGGATCGGCGATCAGCGCGAGCCCCTTGTAGACGGCGCCGGGGCTGTGCGCTACCGTCACCGCCTCCGTGGCGGTGCCGGTTGGATTCCAGCCCGCCAACTCACCGTTCTCGGTGGCGAACAGGAAGCGCGCGGCGCCCGTCTTGCCGCCGGTCGACAGGGTGAATCCGGTGGTGCTGTTGAAGACCGTTCCGGTCGGCGCGCCGTCCGGAATGCTGACCACCAGCGGGTTGATCGTCGGCGGGTCGCCGGCCAGGTACAGCGTGGACAGACCGGTACCGTTGTCGGCTGCCCAGACCGGCGTGGTCGGGCCGGCCGTCAAGCCCCACGGGTTCACCAGGTTCGGGTCGGTGACGGCCGCCCATCCCGGCACGTCGGACACCAGATTGACCTGGCTGTACTCGATGTCGGCCGGATGATGGTGCCGGTGATTCGGATGCGTCGCTGCTGCCGCCGGAGCTGTGGCGCTGACGATCAGGGCGGCAGCCGCCGCGATTCCCGTCACCACTGATGTGCGTCGCAAGTGCGCTGACGATGTGCTCATCGGGCCTCCTCGGGGCCGGGCGCAGCGCGCCTCGGCCGGCCGCTGTGACACCCACCCATCACCACGAGGCAGCATTCCTCCGGGTTCACCGCCACCCGCCGTCGCTCGGGCCGCGGGCCGTTCGGCCCGGCCGGGCCGAACGGCCCAGCCGGGGCGACCCCCAGCTGTGCGGCCAAGATCAGCCGCGCGGCCAGGCTCAGCCGGGCGGCCAGTCGAACGGTCGGCCACCCAGCAGGTGCAGGTGGGTGTGGTGCACGGTCTGTCCGGCGTCATCCCCGGTGTTGAATACCATCCGGTAGCCGGGCTCGACGATGCCCTCGTCGGCGGCGATCCGACCGGCCGCCTGCACCAGCTCGCCGACCGCAGCCGGGTCGGCGGCGGCCAGGGACGCAGCGTTCGGCGTGTGCTCGAGCGGTATCACCAGGATGTGGGTCGGGGCCTTTGGATCGATGTCCCGGAAGGCGAGTACGTGCGCGTCCCGATGGACGACGTCGGCCGGGATGTCGCCGGTGATGATCTTGCAGAACAGGCAATCTGCGCTCATGCTGGCGACGCTACCGCTCGACGGAGGGCGCGCTGCTACTCGTGTGCAGGGTCAGACGCGTCCTGGGTCAGACGCCGTGCTGGCCGGAAGAGGTGCCGGGTCAGCCGTTGATGGCGATCGTTCCCGAATAGTCGGGAAGCGCGGACGGCAGTGACGCCGTCCTCGCCCGACCGGAGTCGATCTCGTTCGCGAGGGTCAGGGTCGCATAGGTGTCCCCGACGGTTCGGGCCGGCGGTCCGGGGGGCGGAATCGGTGCGCTGGTAACTCCGGCGCCGATCGGCGAGGCGCCGGCCGTGCCACCCGGGCCGAGCAGAACTGCGGCCGCGGCGATCGGAACAGCCAGTCCGGCAACTACTTTCCTCATGCTGACCTCCAGCTCGGTGGGGCGGTGAACCGGCCATGCGCAGGCCGGCATGAGTGGCGTCCGCCACGGAAGACAGTGTCCGGCACGCGACATCGGTGGATGGCCCGCCGGGGTGACTGTCTTCCGTGGCGACAACACCAACTCTGGTCGGCGTCGCTGAGCTCGGGCTGTGCGAGCGCCCAGCGGCACCTTCGAGGATTCAGTTCAGGTGCGGCCAGTCGAGTATCTCGATCATCTGGCGGCGTTTTCGGCCGACTGACCGCAGCTGAGCTGAACCCGGTTGGTGCAGACAGTGGTCTCGACCGTCACCACCGCACCGTCAGGTCTGACCCGGCCCGCCGAGCATCTCCAGCGCCAGGTCGCGGCAGCGGAACCAGGCCGGATCGCCGGGTTCGATCATGTCGTAGTGGCCGATGTCCGGAACCTCGTACAGCTCAACGGGATCGCCCGCAGCCACCGCCGCCGCGGCGTACCGGCGGGACTGGTCGACCGGCACCTCGTCGTCGTCGAGGCCGTGCACCAGGGTGATCCGGGCGCCGTCACCGACGTAGTTGATCGGCGAGGCGTGCCGGTATCGCTGGGCGACCGAGCCCGGCTCCCCACCGAGCAGGTCGACGACCGCGCCGTGCCCGACCCCGCCGTTCGCGGCCGCGACCAGGTCGAGCACCCCGGCCTGACAGACCGCACCGAGGATCGGGTTGTGATGGTCTCCCGGCGCCACCGCACCCGGGGTGGCCGGCCGCAATGCTTCGCGGTGGGCCAACCAAGCCGCCAGGTGCCCGCCGGCCGAGTGGCCGAGGGCGACGATCCTGGCCACGTCGAGCCGTCCACGTGCGGTCAGCTGGCCGAGGGTGTCCAGTGAGTCGACGGCCCTGGCGACATCGGTGAGCGTCATCGGCCAACCGCCACCGGCCGGGTCGGCCACGTCACCGCGATTGGACCCGACGAACGGCCGGCCCACCCGCCGGTATTCGATCGCTGCCGCGGCCACCCCCTGCTCGACCAGGCTGCGGCACAACGGATCCGCGTATTCGATGCCGTACCGCTGACGCCAGAAGCCGCCGTGGATCACCAGCACCACGGGGAGCGCGTCGCCGGCCTCCGGCAGGTGCAGGCGGACGATCTGACTGGGGTGGTCGCCGTAGGCATAGTCGCGAGGAGCGGGGGTCACAGCACGATCAGACCAGATTCCGGCGCCTGGGTCACGCCCAGCGGGGGGTGAGGACGCCGAGGGCGCCGAGGGCGACGGCGCCGGCGGTGGACGTCCGCAGCACCTCGTGGCCGAGCCGGACGGCGATCGCACCGGCGGCGGCGAACGCCTCGATCTCCTCGGGGGCGACCCCGCCTTCCGGCCCGACGACCAGCAGTACCCGGCCGGAGGTCGGCAGCGTGACGTCGGTCAACGGACGCGACTGCGCCTCGTGCAGCACCAACGCCAGGTCGAACCCGGCGATCAGCTCGGTCACCTCGGCCGTCGACGCCAGCTCACCGACCGCCGGCAGCCAGGGTCTCCGCGATTGCTTACCCGCCTCCCTGGCCACCGTCCGCCACTTCTGCACGCCGCGGTCGGCCTTCGGGCCCGCCCAGCGGGCCACGCACCTGGCCGCCTGCCAGGGCACGATCGCGTCGACGCCGGCCTCGGTGAGCAGGTCGACGGCCAGGTCGCTGCGCTCCCCCTTGGGCAGCGCCTGCACGACGGTGACGGTGACGACCGGCTGCGGCACCCGGGTGACCGCCTCGACCCGCAGGTCCAGCGTCCCCTTGCCGGCCGAACCGTCTCCGACAACCGTTGCCAGGCAACGTGTTCCCCGGCCGTCGGTGAGCACCAGCCGTTCGCCGGGTCGGGTCCGCCGGACCGTCGCCGCATGCCTGCCCTCGACCCCGTCGAGGACGAAACTGCCGACACCGGGAGCCTGGTCGACCAGGTACCAGGCCTCTCCACTCACGATGAGCTCAGCGGCCGACGAAGGAGTCCCGGATCCTGGAGAACAACCCGCCGGACGTCCTGGTCGCCAGCTGCGGTTGTTCCTCGCCGCGCAGAGTGGCCAGCTCGCGCAGCAGCTCGGACTGCCGACCGTCCAGACGAACCGGCGTGACCACCTCGATGTGCACCATCAGGTTGCCGGCCCCTGACCCTCGCAACCGCGGCATGCCCAGCCCGCGCAGGGTGATCACGGTGCCGGACTGTGTCCCCGGCTGGATGTCCAGTTCCTGGGTGGTCTGCAGGGTCTGCAGCTGCATCGAGGTGCCCAGCGCCGCCGCAGTCATCGGCACCTGCACCGTGCAGTGCAGGTCGATGCCGTCACGGGTGAACGACTCGTGCGGGATCTCCTGGACCTCGACGTACAGATCGCCGGGCGCGCCGCCACCGGGTCCGACCTCGCCCTGGCCGGCCATCCGGACCCGGACACCGTCGCCGACGCCGGCCGGGATCACCGCGCGGACGGTGCGCCGGGTGCGCACCCGGCCGTCGCCCTGGCACTGCTGGCACGGCTCCGGGATGACCTCGCCGAACCCGCGGCAGACCGGGCAGGCCCGGGAGGTGACGACCTGGCCGAGCAACGACCGCTGGACCTGCTGGATCTCGCCGGTGCCGTCGCAGGTGTCGCAGCGGGTCGGCGAGGTGCCGGGAGCACAACCGGTGCCGGTGCACATGCTGCACAGCGCTGCGGTGTCGACCACCAGGTCCTTGGCCACTCCGGTGGCGCACTCCTGCAGGGTCAGTTCGACCCCGATCAGTGCGTCGTCACCCTGCCGGGTCCGCGACCGCGGACCACGGGATCGTCCGCCGCCTCCGCCGCCGCCGAAGAACGCGTCCATGATGTCGCCGAGGCCCATCCCGCCGAACGGATCGCCCATCCCGCCCATGCCGCCGTTGCCGCCGGACAGCGGGTCGCCACCAAGGTCGACAACCTGACGCTTGGCCGGGTCGGAGAGCACCTCGTAGGCGGCGGTGACCTCCTTGAACTTCTGCTGTGCCCCAGGATCCGGGTTCACATCCGGGTGCAGTTCCCGGGCGAGCTTGCGATAGGCCCGCTTGATCTCGTCCGCACCGGCGCTCTTGGAGACGCCGAGCAGGCCGTAATAGTCACGTGCCACCTGCTGCACCGATTGCCTTCCGTTCGCTGAATCTTCAGATATTGCCGACTGCTGGGTGTCGCTGGTTCAGGCTGCCGTGCCGGTCACCGGCCGGCGACGATCTCGCCGACATACTGCGCAACGGCCCGGACCGCCGCCATGGTTCCCGGATAGTCCATCCGAGTGGGACCGACCACAGCCAGCCCGCCCATCAGCACCTGACCGCTGCCGTATCCGCCGGCCACCAACGACGAGGCCGACAGGTTCGCGTCGTCATTCTCCTCGCCGATCGACACCCGCATGGCCGCCGGGTGTTCCAGCACGGCCAGCAGCTTGAGCAGGGTGACCTGTTCGTCGAGGGCCTCGAGCACGCCGCGCAGGGACGGCCAGTCGGCGAACCCACCGGTGATGTTGGAGGTGCCGGACAGCACCAGCCGTTCCTCCGGGTGCTCGACCAGGGTCTCCAGCAGCGCCGCCACCAGGTCGGTGAGGACCTGGCGTTCGTGCGGTTCGGCCGCCTCGGGCAGGTCTCTAATAGCCTCTGCGGCGTCGGCGAGTCGGCGGTCGGTGACGTGCTCGGCCACCAGGCGGCGGAGGGCGGAAACGGCCTCGGCATCGACCGGTTCCGGCGTCTCGACGATCCGTTGCTCGACCCGGCCGGTGTCGGTGATCACCACGGCCAGCAACCGGCGCGGAGCCAGCCCGACCAACTCGATGTGCCGGACCACCGACTGGGTCAGCGTCGGGTACTGCACCACTGCGGCCTGGTGGGTGAGCTGGGCCAGCAACCGGACCGACCGACGGAGCACGTCGTCCAGGTCGACCGCCTCGGACAGGAACGACTGGATCGCCTTGCGTTCCCCCGCCGACAGCGGCTTCACCTGCGAGAGCCGGTCGACGAACAGCCGGTAACCCTTGTCGGTCGGGATCCGGCCGGCCGAGGTGTGCGGCTGGGCGATGTAGCCCTCGTCCTCCAGGATCGCCATGTCGTTGCGGATGGTCGCCGAGGAGACGCCCAATCGATGTCGTTCGACAAGATTCTTAGAGCCGACGGGCTCGTGGGTGGCGACGTAATCGGCGACGATCGCCCGCAGCACGTCGAAGCGGCGGTCGTCCGCGCTCATCTCGCCGTCACCTCCTACCGACCTCACCCGCCCTGTTGGGCGCCCACCGCGACGCGGGGGACCACGGCGGGTTGGCAGTCAGGTGCCCTGCTTGCCAGTGTAGTCGGACTCCCCGGCCCGATAGGCTGACGCTCTTCGGATGAGAGGCAGTAGATGATCTTCAAGGACGTCCGCGAGGGCTGCCCGTATCCGGACCATGGCATGTCGGCCCGCGATTGGGCCCGGTTTCCACCCCGCCAGGTGCGGCTGGACGAGCTGATCGCCACCAAGCGCGAGCTCCGGCTGGACACCCTGCTTGCCGAGGACTCGACGTTCTACGGGGACCTGTTCCCGCACGCGGTGCTCTGGCAGGGGTCGATGTACCTGGAGGACGGCCTGCACCGGGCACTGCGGGCGGCGCTGCAGCGGCGCACCGTCATCCACGTCCGGCTGCTCGACCTGGACGACCTGCGCGGCACCACCGGCTGAATTGGATTGTTCGCCGGCGGCGCTCGACTGCGGTCACCAGCCGGGCTCCTTCGTCGCCCTGCTTGTGTCCTCGCTTCGCTGTGCCGGCGAACGGGAAGGATCCTCGCTATTGCAATAGGCGGAGGGTCAGGCCGTCGGCGAGCAGCCGGCCGCGGACCGTCAGCACCAGCCGACCGGCCTGCAGTGCGTCCGGGTCCAGCAAGCCGCCATCTGCTTCCCGAACCGCTCGCTGCCGGCCCGCGGCGTCAAGGGTGGCCACCGGGAGACCCTCGGCCAGCCGCAGCCGGAGCAGCACGTCCTCGAGGTGCCTGGCCGCCGGCGTCAGCAGCTCCCGCGAATGCGCCGGGGTGCCGCCGCCGGAGAGCCGGGAGCCGTAGGTCGCCGGGTGTTTGACGTTCCACCAGCGCACGCCGCCGACGTGTGAATGTGCCCCCGGCCCGATCCCCCACCAGTCGCCGCCGCGCCAGTAGGCAAGGTTGTGCCGGCAGCGGGCGGCCGCCGAGCGCGCCCAGTTCGACACCTCGTACCACTGGAAACCCGCTGCGGTCAACAGGTTGTCGGCGAGCAGGTACCGATCGGCGAGCACATCGTCGTCGGGCATCGGCAGCTGCCCGGAGGCCACCTGGCGGGCCATCCTGGTGCCTGGCTCGACGATCAGCGAGTAGGCCGAGACGTGGTCGACCCCGGCATCGACGGCCGCCTGCAGCGAACCGCGGAAATCGTCGTCGGTCTCGCCGGGGGTGCCGTAGATCAGGTCGAGACTCAGGTGCTGCAGGCCGGCCGCGCGGGCCCAGCCGACCACTTGCGCCGGTCGGCCCGGGGTGTGGGTGCGGTCCAGAGTGGCCAGCACCTGCGGTGCGGTGGACTGCATGCCCAGGGACAGCCGGGTGAACCCGCCTGCCCTGATCCCCTGCAGGAAGGCCTGGTCGGTGCTCTCCGGATTCGCCTCGGTGGTCAGTTCGGCGTCGTCCGTCAGCCCGAATTCGTCGCGGATCGCGTCGACCACGGTGACCAGTGGGCCGGCACCGATCAGCGACGGTGTGCCGCCGCCGACGAACACCGTGCTGACCTCGCGTTCGTCGCCGAGTGCCCGCAGCGTCCGGCCGGCCAGCGCCACCTCGGACAGGGCCGCATCCAGCCACGAATCCGGGGATGACGAACTGCCGAGTTCGCCGGCCGTGTACGTATTGAAATCGCAGTAGCCGCAACGGGTCGCGCAGAACGGCACGTGCAGGTACATCGACAGGGTGCGATCGGCGAGCCCGTCGGCCGCCGATTCCGGAAGCGACCCGTCGGCGGGGACCGGATCGCCGATCGGCAGGGTTGATGGCACCTACCCAGTGTCCTCTGGCTCGCCGGCCGCGCTCGACTGCGGTCGGTATCTTTTGGTCCGCCGGCCGCGCTCGACTGCGGTCGCGCGTCAGGCTCCTTCGTCGCCCGACGCGCGTCCTCGCTTCGCTGTGCCGGCGAACGAAGGCGTAGCGGGGTTGTCCCACTACCTCGCTGCCACTGCCCTCTGTGCCTTGTCCTGCTTCTCGATGGCCGCGCCCTCGACGTCGACGTGCGGCAGTACCCGGTGCAGCCACTTCGGCATCCACCAGGCGCCCTTGCCCAGCAGCGTCAGAACCGCCGGGATGACGATCATCCGCACCAGGAACGCATCGGCAAGCACACCGACGGTCAGGGCCAGCGCGATGGACTTGATCATCGAGTCGCCGCTGCCGACGAACCCGCCGAACACCGCGGCCATGATGGTCGCCGCCGCGATCACCACCGGTGCGGACCGACGGAAACCGTGCCGGATGGCAGCGACCGGGTCGTCGCCGTGGGCATAGGCCTCGTGGATCCGGGACACCAGGAAGACCTGGTAGTCCATCGACAGGCCGAACAGGATGCCGACCACGATGATCGGCAACAGGCTCATCAGCGGCGCCGGTTGCGTCACCCCGAAGACGTCACCCAGCCAGCCCCACTGGAACACCGCGGTGGTGACGCCCAGCGCCGCGCCGTAGGACAGCAGGAAGCCGATGGTCGCGGTCACCGGGACCAGGATCGAGCGGAACACCAACAGCAGCAACAGCAACGCAAGACCGACGACGACCACCAGGTACAGCGGCAGCGCCGAGGCCAACGTCTCGTCGACATCGATACCGACCGCGGTGGTACCGGTGACCCGCACCTCGACCCCGGCGCCGAAGTTCTTGTCCCGCAGCGTGTTGACCAGATTCGCCGTGGCATCGTCGGTGGGTCCGGTGGTCGGGATCGCGGTGAACAGCGCGACGCTGCCGTCGGCACTGGCCTGCGGCGCGGTCACCAGAGCCACTCCGGGGGTGGTCTGCACCTGCTGGGCGACGGCGGCGGCCTGGGCCGGGCCGTT
The DNA here is from genome assembly GCF_000426645.1 of Nakamurella lactea DSM 19367. Lineage (GTDB taxonomy): Bacteria > Actinomycetota > Actinomycetes > Mycobacteriales > Nakamurellaceae > Nakamurella > Nakamurella lactea. The sequence continues at coordinate 598,673 of NZ_AUFT01000001.1, forward strand.
GTCACCCTCGACCAGGATCAGCAGCGGCGCGCTGAGTCCGGCGCCGAAGTTCTCGGAGATCAGGTCGTACGCCTGCCGCTGCTGGCTGGCCGGATCGGCGGTGCCGTCGTTGGGCAACGCGGTCTGCATCGACAGCACCGGCGCCGCCAGGACGCCGAGCAGCACGACGCCGCCGACCGCGGCGAGCCCGGCCCGGCCGGTCAGCAGGTTCGCCCAGCGCTGCAGGAATCCGGTCCTGCCCGTCTTCTCGACCGCGTTCCCCACCGTGGTCCCGTGGGCGCTGTCGACCGGGGCTGCCCCTGCACCCGGATCGACGGCCGCGGCCTCGGCAGCCCTGCGCTCGGACTTGCGCAGTACCCGGGCGCCCATGGTCGTCAGCAGGGCGGGAACCAGCGTCAATGCGACCAACACCGCGATCACCACGGTGGCTGCGGCGGCCAACCCCATCTCGGCCAGGAACGGGATACCGACGACCGAGAGCCCGGCCAGCGCGATCACCACGGTGAGACCGGCGACCACGACCGCGGACCCGGCGGTGCCGGTGGCCCGGCCGATCGCCTCCTCCACCCCCCGGCCGTCCCGCAATTCGGATCGGAACCGGGCGAAGATGAACAAGGCATAGTCGATCCCGACCGCCAGGCCCAGCATGATCGCCAGGATCGGGGTGGTCGACTGCAGGTCGATGACGCCGGTCAGTGCGGTGATCCCAGCGGCGCCGATGCCAACGCCGATCAGCGCGGTGAGCAGGTTGGCACCCGCCGCGGCCAGTGACCCGTAGGTGAGCAGCAGCACCAGGAAAGCGATCACCACCCCGCCGATCTCGGCGGGGCCGGCCACCTCGGGCACCTGCTGGAAGGCGTTCCCGCCGACCTTGACCTCGAACCCGGCCGACCGCGCCGCCTCGACGGCCTGCTGGACAGCGGCCAGCGACTCGTCCGAGACGTTGCCCTGGGTCTGCGCGAACGTCACCCTGGAGAAGACGATCCGGCCGTCCTTCGAGACGATCGGCTGCTGCGGATCCAGCGGATTACTGGCGCTCTCCACCTCGGGCGCGGCGCCCAGCGCCGCGACCGTCCGGCCGATCTCGGCGGCGACCTGCGGATCCTTGACCGTCGTGCCGTCAGGGGCAACCATCACCACCGTCGCCGTCGCGCCCTGCGCCGCGGTCGCCGGGAACTTCTGTTCCACCGTGGTCAGTGCCTGACTGGACTCGGCGCTCGGGATGGAGAAGGAATTGGCGGTCGGCCCGGACAGGGTGACGGCTGCCACCCCGACGCCGGCGAGCACCAACAGCCAGGCGATGATCACTGCGATCCGGTGCCGGGCGACCGACAGGCCGAGTCGTTGCAGCATTCGTGCCATTGCTTGCTCCTCGTTCGATGCCCGGTGCGGGCGGTCTGTCAGGGTGACGTGCGGATGTCGGGCGTGCGGATCCGGTGTCCGGTCAGGCTTTCGGGTTCTGCTCGGCGGCGAGCGGCCCGATGACGCCGGCCGCCAGTTCCACCAGTAGGGGTTCGAGCCGGCCGCCCAGGTCCCGGTGTTCCGGATGTCGGGCGACCACCACCCCGGTGCAGATCAGTTCCAGGGCGAGGATCGCCCGGACCCGAAGTTCCACAGACGGCGCTGGGCCGGCGACCAGCTCGATGATCCGGTCCCCGGTGTCCCTCATCTTCGAGGCGAACGATTCGGGACCGGGCTGCAGTTCGTTCAGATCACGCAGCAGGTACTGGACCAGCCCCGGGTACTTGACGGCCGACTCGGTGATCAGGGCGAGCAGCCGACGGCGGCGATCCGGACCCTCGGGCAGCGCCGCGCCCAGCGACTGGATGTCGCTGACGGCACCTGCGATCAGCCCGTCCACCGCGTTCAGCAGCGCCTGCTTGCTCGGGAAGCGATGCAGCAGACCGGTCTTCGAGTAACCGACCGCGTCGGCGATCTGCTGGACGGAGGTGCGCTCGAAGCCGTGCACGGCGAACAGACCGGCGGCGGTATCGACGATCTCGGTATCGATCTGCTCGTGCGTCGGCCGCACCCGACCTCCCTTGCAGTGCGCTTCCGGCCAGCCGGCCGGCCGGGACCATATTGGTCCCTCCTGGACCAGGATGGTCCATCTGGCATCGGAAGGCAAGACGCGCCCGGGTGGTGTGCGCAACGTCTCCACACCCGATGGCAGGATCGGCAGCACCGCGCGGCGCTCCGGCCGCCCAGGCTCTTGGAGGCTCGATGGATCCGCTGGTGCGCACCGATATCGCCGGCGATGTCGCCACGATCACCCTCGACTCGCCGCGGAACCGCAACGCGTTGTCCCGACAGCTGCGCGCCGAACTGACCGCCGCATTGGATCGGGTGACCGACGATCCCGCCGTCCGGGTGGTGGTCCTGACCCACAGCGGACCGGTGTTCTGCGCAGGGATGGACCTCAAGGAGGCCGCCGACGAGCAGCCGGGAGCCGAGGGCGTCCGCGAGCTGCCGGCCATCCTGCAGCGCATCAGCCGATGTCCGAAGCCGGTGATCGCCAGGGTGGCCGGGCCGGCCAGGGCCGGTGGCATCGGCATCATGGCCGCCGCGGACATCGTGCTGGCGGTACCGTCCGCGACGTTCGCCTTCTCCGAGGTGCGGATCGGCGTGATCCCGGCGGTGATCAGCGTGCCGGTACTGCGTCGGATGGATCCGGTCGCTGCCCGCGAGCTGTTCCTGACCGGCGCGGTGTTCGACGCCCGCCGGGCGGTCGAGACCGGCTTGGTGAATGCCGTTGCCGAAGTCGATCACCGCGACGGTTCGAGCGAGCCCGACGATGCCACCGCCGTCCTGGACGACCTGGTCGGCCGGTTCGTCAGCGACCTATTGGCCGGCGGACCGACCGCACTCGCCGGGACAAAAGCGTTGCTGGGCACCGGCAACGACGATTCGGACGAGCTGTATTCCGGTCTGCTGGAGCTGTCGGCGAGGCAGTTCGCCACCGACGAGGCGAAGGAAGGCGCCCGTTCGTTCGCCGACAAGCGGCCGGCGTCCTGGACGCACTGACCGGCTGCCGTTCGTCAGCCCCAGGTGGCGAAACCCACCGCGATCAGCAGCAGCAGTACCAGGGCGATCGTCATCCAACGCCGGGTGACGGCCGGCAACGGGCGGCGACTCACCGTCGGCCGCCGGTCGCAGCGTCCACCGGTTCGGTGTCGGTCCGGGCCTGCAGCGCCGCGTCCCGGCGGGTGTGACGGCGTAGCGCCAATTCGACGATCCGGTCGACCAGCCCGGCCAGCAACCAGCAGATCGGCACCAGCACGACCAGCAGGATCGGGATCTGCACCCAGAACGACTGGCCGGCGAGCCAGGACTCGACGGCATCGATCACGGCGTTCACGTCCACCACCGTAGTCGTCGACATCCGGGTCGCCGGTCGAGGACGGCCGGGCCCGTGCCAGGCTGGTCGTTGTGCGCGCCATCGAGTTCAGCAAGCCCACCGGTCCGCTCACCCTGACCCAGCTGCCCTCTCCGCCCTGCCCGGACGACGGAGTGCTGATCCAGGTCCGGGCCACCGGGGTCTGCCGATCCGATTGGCATGCCTGGCGTGGTCACGAGCCGGTGCCGCTGCCCCACGTCCCCGGGCACGAACTGGCCGGAACGGTGGCCGTGGTCGGCCGCTCCGTCCGGCGCTTCGCCCCCGGCGACCGGGTGACGGTACCGTTCGTCTGCGGCTGCGGCCGGTGCGAGTTCTGCATCGCCGGCGATGCCCAGGTCTGCCCACAGCAGACCCAACCGGGTTTCACCCACGACGGCTCGTTCGCCGACCTGGTGGCGATCCACGCCGCCGACTTCAATCTGGTCGCCCTCCCGGACTCGATCGACTTCATCTCGGCGGCCGGCCTGGGCTGCCGGTTCGCCACTGCCTACCGGGCACTGGCCACCCACGGTCGCCCGGGCGCCGGCGACTGGGTGACCGTGCACGGCTGCGGCGGCGTCGGGCTGTCCGCGGTGATGATCGCGAAGGCGTTGGGCGCCAAAGTGATTGCCGTCGACATCTCGGTCGTGGCGCTGGCCAGGGCGTCCGAACTCGGCGCGGACGTCACGCTCGATGCCGGCGGACTGGCCGGGCCGGACGCCGTCGCCGACGAGATCCACCGGATCACCGACGGCGGCGCACAGGTATCCGTTGACGCGCTCGGATCGGTGCCGACGGCGACCGCATCAGTGCTGTGCCTGCGCCGACGCGGACGGCACGTCCAGGTCGGCCTGTTGCTCGGCGAGCATGCCCGGCCAGCCTTGCCGATGGATCGGGTGATCGGCTGGGAGCTGTCGATCCACGGCTCGCATGGCATGCCGGCCCGCGACTATCCGGGTCTGCTCGAGTTGATCACCACCGGGCGGCTCGATCCCCGCCGGCTCGTCGGCCGGGTGATCGGCCTCGACGAGGCAGGAGAAGCATTGGCCGGTATGGATTCCGGTACCGGGGCCGGGATGACGATCGTCGAGCTGTGACCCGATAGTTCCGGCACCCGTAGTCGAGCAGGGACCGGCCGACCGCCGAAGGGCGTCGACCGGTCCCCGACCGCGGTGGTCGCTGGTCAGCAATGGTGGGTGGCGCCGTGGTCGTTCAGGTAGTAGTCGCTCACCCAGCCCTGTCGATTGGTGCCGGCGATCCGGACATGCGTCCAGGAGTAGTAGTTGCCGACCTTCGTCCCGGAGACCCAGCAGTGGTAGTAGAGCTTGGTGCTCTTGCCCGCCCACCAGTTGGCGTCGCAGCCCGTGTGCGGCCCGCTGCGGACGTTCACCGAGGTGGTCGGATGGCCGGAGCCGGCGTCCTTGTTCGGGTGGCTCACCGAACAGTCAAGAACGTTCGGTCCGACGGATCCGGACGGCCCGGCCATGGCCGGGGCGGCCGACGCGGCGCCGGCGCCCGCGGTGACGATGCCTGCCGCAAAGACGAATGCTGTCAACGTCTTCGCTGCGGAGTTGAAACGGGTACCCATGTGTCCTCCCGGACAAGTCGTGGCTTCTGACGGTCGCGGATCGACCGCCCGCCGAATGTCTACCGATGGTCGGCGGCTCAGCACGACACCTTTGCCCACTGGGGAAAACACTCGCGATCGGTGACGTCGATGTCCCGGAGCAACGCCCTGCCGAGGCCGGTCAGCCGATGCACCACCGCCGAACCGTCGCGCGAGCTGGCAACCAGACCGGCATCGCGCAACACCGTCATCTGCTTACTGGCGGCGCTCACCGACGACCCGACGAACCGTGCGATTCCACTGGTGGTCCTTGGCCGCACCAGCGCCTGCAAGCTCTGCGCCCGTGTTCGGCCGAAGAGCGCGACCAACTTCGGTGGCGGGTCCGCCGGGAAATCGGCCGCCGGCGCCGCGGGCGTTGGTGCGGCGGGATAGACCAGGATCGGCGGCAGCTCGGGATCGATCAACGTCACCGGTCGCCCCCAGCAGAAGTACGACGGCAGCAGGGTGATGCCCCGACCACCCAGTCGGATGGTGCGCTGCACGGGATAGGCGATGGTCAGGACCTCCCCGTCCCAACTGATGATCCCGGGCAGATTCGCCAGCAGGTGTCCGACTCCCAGATCGCCGACCTGTTGTCGGCGGACCGCGCGGTCGGCCGCCACCGCCTCATCGGTCCACTCCCGGAACGGCCCGATCAGCCAGTCGTGGACCCGCCGGACGGCCGCCACCAGGTCACCGCGCCGGCCGCGATCGCCGTCGGCGAGCTGTTTCACCCACTGCGGCGCCGGCCGCGATCGGTACACCGACTCCAGATCCGCCGACAGCCGGGGCCGGCCGACGGCGGCGATGGCCCCGCAGCCGGCATCCAACTCGGTGACGGACGGCGCCGGCGTCAAGGTGTCCGGGAAACTCCCGGTCGGTGGGATCAACTCGCCCAACATCGCCAGGCTGCGGCCGAGATCCTGGCTAGGCCGGCCACGCTGCCGGATCGCCTCCCGCCACGGCCGGAACTGCGGCGCGACCTGTCGCGCCCGCGCCCGGTTCAGCCCGAGCACGAGTTCCCACATCGGGTCGGCACCCGGTGCCACCCGCACCCGCTCCAGATCCTCCCGGTCGAAAATGAGTCGAAGTGTCATGCGCCCCTCCTTGTTCGACGTAGGAAAGAGTGCAGTTCGCGAAGGATTGATGTCGCTACGTACGCCGCTTCCACCCGTTTGCCGAGCAGTCGCGCTGGATCGGCCGTATCGCCGGCCTAAATTCGGGTGATCCGTCCTCGTAAGGAGCAACGACCGCGCTGCGGCGGGAGAAGGACACACGCACCCGGCCGGCCCGGCGCCTCGTCCGGACGGCAGGATGTTCTGATGACCGAGATCGACGCAGCCCGAGCCATTCTCCGCGACGCCTTCGACCGGGTCGCCGAACAGGTATCGGCGGTGACCGACGGCCTGTCCACCGACGACGCGAAATGGCGTCCCGATCCCGGCGCCAATTCCATCGCCTGGCTGATCTGGCACCTGACGAGGGTGCAGGACGACCATCTCGCCGATCTGGCCGGCACCGATCAACTGTGGACGAACGACGGCTGGCACACCAGATTCAGCCTGCCATTCGATGCCGCTGAGACCGGCTACGGCCAGAGCAGCGATCAGGTCGGTCAGGTGGTGGTCGATCCGGCCGACCTCGCGGGCTATCAGCAGGCGGTGCACCGGGCCACGCTGGAGTACCTGGACACGCTCACCGAGGCCGAACTGGAGCGGGTCGTGGACACCCGGTGGGATCCACCGGTCACCGCGTCGGTGCGGTTGGTCAGCATCGTCAACGACTGCACGGAGCACGTCGGGCAGGCGGCCTATGTCAAGGGGATGCTCGGCCGCCGGTGATCAGTTGGCGCTGTTGTTCAGTAGGCACTGTTGTTCAGTAGGCGCTGTGCGCTGTGACCACCAGGTTGTCGCGCCCGGTGATGGTCAGGAACGCGCCGTCCCTGGCCACGGTCAGCGGACCGCTGAGGATGTAGCGCAGGGCATCGGCCAGCGCCGAGCGGTTCGGCGGGCACTGCAGGAGCCAGGTGCCGTCGTAGGCGCCGGCGGTGAGGTTCGGGAAGGTTCCCGTGGTGTCGGACCACAGTTGCCCGCAGCCGACGTCGAAGACCAGGGCTCCGTGCTCGATGGTCAGCCTCGGTGGCTGATCCCAGAATTCTCCCTTTTCCAACGCGGGAAGTGGTTGCACGCCACGGGGTGTGACTATCTCGTCGATGGTGGCCATCAGCAGCTCCGGCGGGGAATCACCGGACGCAGCCGGGGATTCGGTCGGACCGGCGCCAGGTTCCTGGGAGCGCTGCGGCGTCGCGTCGGCCGGCTTCTCGGTGAGCACCATGGTCTGACCGTTCGCGGTGAGCCGCAACGTGGAGCCGGACAGTTGGAACTGCGCCGAGCCGCCGGTGAAGCCGAGTAGCCAGCTCTCCTGCTCTCCCCTGGCGTCCACGCAACCCATCGCCGTCCACGCCCCGGGGGTGAAGGTGACGGTGGACCCGTCCACCGAGTATCCGGCGCCGCCACCATTGCACCCGGCGGACAGCCCGACCTGGTCGGTGCCGAACGTCATCCTGATCCCGGGCTTCGCGATGGTCCGGCCGGTGATTTTGGTCGCGACGAAGTCGCGACCGGCCAACGGGTTCGCCAGCTTCTCCCGGATGGTCTGGCCGGTCGGCGGCGCCAGGAACGACAGGTCGACAGTGGTCGGCACGGCTGGCGGCTCGGGCTTCGTGCCGGAAAAGATGAGCACGTGCTTGTTCGCCCCTTCGTCGACCGAGATACGCAGTTCGTCGTCGCCCACGACAGCGGCCCGGACCTTTCCGGGCGCAAACGTGCCGATTCGCGCGCCGCAGATGTTGTTGGCCTCCGGGACCTGCGCCGCACCCTCGCCGAACACCACCACACCGTCGGTGACGGTCGCCGGCAGCGTCAGGGTCGGGCACGGCAGCGGCCCGCTGCCGAGCTGATGCTCCGTGGTGCCGTTGACGGTGAGAGTCTCGTTGGTGAACCTGATCCAGGCATCCGGATCGGCCGGCAGGCGCATCGGCAGGTCGTTGTTGATTCGTTCCGTGTAGTACCAGGTGGTGCCGAGAACCGGTCGGCTCAGACTGGAGAACGATTCGGACGAACTGGTGGCCGGCGAACTGACCGACGAAGAACCCGGTGACGAAGGCCCGGCGGACGAGGAAGCCGGCGAGTCGGGTGAGCTCTGCCCGACGGGGCCATCGGTCGGACGTGATGACCCGCCCTCGCCCGGGGGCTCCGGCGCCACCGCACATCCGGCCAGCAGGATCGCCGTCAGCAGCACTCCCGCACCGATCCGACCGCAACGACGACCCATCGCTTTCCCTTCGCCGCACGCAGGGGTAGGGCCGGAACAGCCCGTCAGCACCTGGACGGTACCGACCCGGCCGCCGGTTGCACGACTGCTGCGGCTACTTCTTCCCCGGGTCCTTGCCGCCGGTATCGGTGGACAGTGCGGCGATGAAGGCCTCCTGGGGCACCTCGACCCTGCCGACCATCTTCATCCGCTTCTTGCCCTCTTTCTGCTTCTCCAGCAGCTTGCGCTTACGGGTGATGTCGCCGCCGTAACACTTGGCCAGCACGTCCTTGCGCATCGCCCGGATGTTCTCGCGAGCGATCACCCGGGAGCCGACGGCCGCCTGGATCGGCACCTCGAACTGCTGCCGCGGGATCAGCTCACGCAGCTTTCCCGTCATCGAAACGCCGTAGGCGTAGGCGGAATCGCGGTGCACGATCGCCGAGAAGGCATCGACGGGCTCGCCCTGCAACAGGATGTCGACCTTCACCAGGTCGGCCACCTGCGTGCCCGACTCCTCGTAGTCGAGCGAGGCGTAACCGCGGGTGCGGGACTTGAGCGAATCGAAGAAGTCGAAGATGATCTCGGCCAACGGCATGGTGTATCGCAACTCGACCCTGGACTCCGACAGGTAGTCCATCCCGCCGAGCTGGCCACGACGGTTCTGGCAGAGTTCCATGATCGCGCCGATGTACTCGCTGGGGCTGATGATCGTCACCTTGACCACCGGCTCGCGCACCTCGGCGATCTTGCCGGCCGGCCAGTCGCTCGGGTTGGTCACCACCAGTTCGCTTCGATCCTCCATCGTCACCGTGTAGACCACCGTCGGCGCCGTCGAGATCAGCTCGAGATCGAACTCCCTTTCCAGGCGATCACGGGTGATCTCCAGATGCAGCAGCCCGAGATAGCCGCAGCGGTAACCGAAGCCGAGCGCGGTGGAATTCTCTGGCTCGTAGGTCAGGGCCGCGTCGTTGAGCCGCAGTTTGTCCAGCGCGTCGCGCAGCAGTGGGTAGTCGCTGCCGTCGATCGGGAAGAGGCCGGAATAGACCATCGGCCGCGGATCGGAGTAGCCGCCGAGGGATTCGGCCGCCGGTTTGACGGCCGAGGTGATGGTGTCGCCGACCTTGGACTGTCGGACGTCCTTCACCCCGGTGATCAGATAGCCGACCTCACCGACGCCCAATCCCTTGGTCGGCACCGGTTCCGGCGAGATCACCCCGACCTCGAGCAGCTCGTGGGTTGCCCTGGTGGACATCATCTGGATGCGTTCGCGCGGCACGATCTTGCCGTCCACCACCCGGATGTAGGTGATCACCCCCCGGTAGATGTCGTAGACCGAGTCGAAGATCATCGCCCTGGCCGGGGCGTCGGGGTCACCGACCGGCGGCGGTACGTCCCGCACCACCCGGTCCAGCAGCGCGCCGACGCCTTCGCCGGTCTTGCCGGAGACCCGCAGCACGTCGTCCGGGTCGGTACCCAGGATGTGCGCGATCTCGGCGGCGTAGCGCTCCGGCTGGGCCGCCGGCAGGTCGATCTTGTTGAGAACCGGGATGATGGTCAGGTCGTTCTCCATCGCCAGGTACAGGTTGGCCAGGGTCTGCGCCTCGATACCCTGGGCGGCATCGACCAGCAGCACGGCACCCTCGCAGGCGGCCAGCGACCGGGACACCTCGTAGGTGAAGTCGACGTGGCCAGGGGTGTCGATCAGGTGCAGCACGTACTCACCCTCGGCCGCGACGGTTGCTGCATCGGCCGTGGCCGGATCGGCCCGCACCGTCCAGGGAAGCCGGATGCTCTGGCTCTTGATGGTGATGCCACGTTCGCGCTCGATGTCCATCCGGTCCAGGTACTGGGCCCGCATCGCCCGCCCGTCGACCACCCCGGTGAGCTGCAGCATCCGATCGGCCAGCGTCGACTTGCCATGGTCGATGTGCGCGATGATGCAGAAGTTCCGGATCTGCTCGGGCGGCGTGAAGGTCGTCCGGTGAGCGATCGAGGGGGCGGGCTGATTCACGGTGTGGACGCGGTCTCTCCTGGTCGGGACTGGCCGGCGGGGCGCCGGTGGTCTCCAGTTTCCCACGACCTGTCCGCACGGGAAGCCATCGGTGAATTTGGCACTCTCACGGCCGTGTCGGTGCGATTCCGACCGTTTTGACTGCTTAGATTCACGGTATGACACAAATCTCGATCCAGCGGCGCCGCACCGTGTGGGACGTCGTGCTGGGCATCCTGCTCTTCATCGGCGGACTCGTGGTGCTGGGCGACGTGGTGGTCGCGACCGCAGTGAGCGTCCTGTTCATCGGATGGGTCGCGGTGATCACCGGCGTCATCGGCGTCATCGGGTCCCTGTTCAAGATCGGCAAGGGCGGTGGCTTCTGGTCCGCCCTGATCGGCGGCGCGCTGGTCGGCGTGCTCGGCGTGCTCATCCTGCGGTTCCCGTTGGCCAGTGCCGGCGCGATCACCCTGATAGCCGGCATGGTCTTCCTGGTCAGCGGGGTTGTCCGACTGATTGCGGGCTTCGAGCGCACGCCGGCCCGGTGGGCACTGCTCATCAGCGGCGTGGCCAGCATCATCCTTGGCCTGATCGTGGTGTTCAACCCGCTGCAAGCGACCCTCACCCTGCTGGGCGTCCTGCTCGGGATTCAGCTGCTGATCGACGGGCTCACCATGCTCATGTTCGGCCGGGTGCGGGTCGAGACCAGCACGCAGCCCGCCGCCTCCGACTCGGCCGTCTGACTCCCTGACTCAGCCCGGGCTGACGCCGGCCGCTCGACGGCGGCGTCAGCCCGGAGCCCAGAGTCGATCGGCGTCCCCGGCGGCGAGCCGACCGCGGTAGACGTCGATCTTGTGATCGATGTCCCTGGTAGCCCGGTCAGCCGCCGATGCCGTAGCCACGGATCACCTTCTGATCGACCTTGTTTCCCTCGGTGTCGGTTCCGCTGGCCCAGAAGGACACGGTTGACGCGCCCTCCTTCGGCGCAGAGAACCGGTAGTGATACGTCGATCCGGACGTGCTGACCGGCCTGACCGTGGTCCAGTGGGAACCGTCGTCGAAGCTGACCCGCAGCTTCAACGTCGCAATCCTGGCCCGAACCGTGTTGTCGAAGGGGTGGTAGCCGGTGATCGTGAAGGTCCGGGTTCGGCCGGCCGGCACGGAGTTGTCGAGATCGACCCCGGCGTCATAACGAAGGCCGAACACCCGAAGCGGCGCACACGGGGTGGCGTAGAAGGCGAAGTAGCCCGCCAGGCAATTGGCATACTTTGGCCCGGTGGCCGCCGGAACGGCTGATCTGAACGTCCAGGCAGATTCGACCTGCTGCGGGTAGCTGCTGATGTCCCAGGCCCGCCGCGCAGTACCCGTGATGCGATATCTTGCCGGCGCGTCGGGCACCCGGAATGTCACGAACGGGATGGTGAACCAGAGTACGGGGAACTTGCGCACCTCAGGAGGTACCACCTTCCCGTTCCGAGTCAGTTGGAATTCGTTGTCCAGCCGACCTGGGGCGACCGCTTTACCGTCCGGACCGACGTAGTCCGCGAACGGCAGAATCACCGAGCCGGACCGACAGAAATTGCAGGTGTTCACTGCGATCGGCGCGCTCAGTTCAGTCCTCGTGTAGACAGCGGCACCTGGTACCTGCGGTGCAGCAAACCACTTCTGGGTCCGGGCGCCGGCACGATCGAACACGTCGAGAGAGGATTCCTTCGGCGTGATCGCAGGTTGGTACTGATAGAGGTCTTCGACGTCCCGGGTCCAACCGACGTCGGCAGTCACCGGGCCGATGTACTCGGTCACTACATCCTGGCTATTCACCTGGACCGGCGCCGGCATGACACCCACGACGCCGCTGGGCAGATTCACCTGCCAGGTCAGGGCAGCTTGACCGGGATGCTCGGAATAGATGCGGTCGTCGATGCGGAACAGCTGCCGTTCGGAGACCTGGTGCCTGGCTACGAAGGTCCCGCTTCTGCTGAAGACGAGTGGATACAGATACTGCGGACTGTCGTGAGCATCGACCGACACCTGCGCCGGTCGATGCGCCAGACGCGCGGCCAGACTCTTCCCTTCCCGGAATGACAGTCCGAGGGTCGGGATCGGGTACTCCGGCCAGCCGACGGTCTGGGAGTACCCGAGGAACTCCACGCCGGGCGCGGCGTAGGCGATCACCGCGCGGGCGCCGGCTGCCTGCGCGAGTTGCACGCGGTCCAACGCGTTGCCGGTGCAACCGTTAAATGGGCACAGGTCCGTGAGATCGAGTAGCGCGACTTTGCCGCGCAGGTTCGCCTCCGCGAAACCCGCTGCGGTTCCGTTGCCGACCGATACGAGATCGGTACTGAACCGGCCGTCCAACATCGCCGGCTCGACATCCGAATACCCGGACCGGCCGTACTCCCGGTACCAAGGATGCAGGGTGATCGCTCTCGAGTTCTGCCCCTTGGCGTGCACCTTCATGGTGACCGGCGAAGATCCCAGCAGGGTCACCGTGTGAGTGTCAAGGGTGCCGATGGTCGGCCTTGGTACCGGCAGTACCCAGGCGTGCTGGTGGGGGTAATACACACTGACCGACGGGGCGATCGAGCCGATGGTGTCGATGCCCTTGCGGATATAGCCGGTGTGCAACACGACTGACGTCGCGGGCTTCGGGGTGGACACCGTCACTTCCTTGGCGCGGCGCAGGTCCAAGGTCACCGTGGTGTCGCCGTCCACCGTGAATTGAGCATTGGTCGCCACGATGGCGTTGGCCTGCCCGTCGGCGTCGATCCAGACCACCGGCACGTGGAAGCTCCACGGCCCCGGAACGAGTTGCGTCGTCGTGTCCGGTCCACTATCGCCGAAGACCGCGTAGCCGAGGTCGTCGCGATCGTCCACTCGCATGAAGATGCCAGTGCCGAAACGGATGTCGTGGGCTCCTGCTGGGGCAATGATGCGGACCCGGGTGGCAGCCCTGACCGGTGCCACGCTCACCGCCAGGGCCGTAGCCACCTGGACGTCGCCGGCCGGATCGCCGGCCACGATGCGACCCTGGTACCAGCCGGCCTTCGCCAGGATGGGATCGAAACGAACCGGGACCTCGGCCGTGGCGTGAGCGGGAACAGCGACGCTGGATGCTGCGCTCAGGGTTCCCGGTGGCGCGACCTGCCCACGCCGGTCCGTGATACTCAGCTGCAGGGCCAGCGTGACCGGACGGTCGGTGTTGTTGGTGTAGGACACATTTCGGGTGACCGGGCCACCGTCGGCGTCGACCTCACCGAAGCTGATGTTGCCGCCGCCGTAGATGTTCTGCGAAGCGGCCCTGGCGACGTCGAGGCGGCCCGAGCCCTGGCCGAAGGCCTGGTAGCCATCGTCCTTGCCGGTGCTGACCAGCGCGCCCTTGAGCTGCCGGCCGGTCCAGTCGGGGTGTTGCTGCACCAGCAGGGCGGCCGCCCCGGCAACGTGCGGGGTGGCCATCGAGGTGCCGGACAACGTTGCGTAGCTGGTGCCGACCCGCGGACCGAGGTCCGTGCCGGCGGCGCGTGCCGCCGTGATCGAGACACCGGGGGCGGCGATGTCGGGCTTCACCGTCCGGAAGTCGGACTTGCCCGCGCCGAAGTCGATTCTCGGGCCCCGGCTGGAGAACTCCGCGAGGTGATCGGCCTTGTCGACGGCGGCGACCGTGAGTGCCGAGTCGGCGACGCCCGGACTGTTCAACGTCCCCGTTGCCGGACCGGTGTTGCCGGCTGCGACCACGAACAACGTCCCGTACTGCGCGGACAGGGCGTCAAGGGCCTGGCTCTTCAGATCGTCGAGCCCGTCGGCCCTCAGCTCCGAGCCGAGGCTGAGGTTCACCACCTTGGCACCGTTCTCGGCCGCCCACTCCATGCCCTCGATGATGTCGGAGTCGATTCCGAACCCGGTGTCGGTGAGGACCTTGCCGATCATCAGCTTCGCCTTGGGAGCGACGCCCTGGTATTTGCCGCCGGAGGCGGCGCCGGAGCCCGCGATGATCGAGGCAACATGGGTTCCGTGACCGTAGGCGTCCTGAACAGACGGCTCCCGGGTGAAGATCTTGGTCGCCGCGATCCGTCCGGCGAAGTCAGGGTGCTGCAGGTCGATGCCGGTATCCAGGACGGCAACCGCGACCCCCGCGCCGTCGTAGCCGGCGGCCCACACCTGCGGTGCCCCGACCATCGGCACGCTGGTGTCGAGCGAGGCGGTGACCCGACCATCGAGCCATACCTTGGTGACACCTGCGGCCAGGGTCGACCGGCCGGACCTGGCGGTCGGCGGGTTCAGCGTGGACCACAGCTGTTCGACGTCGTCCTTCGCCGCCGTCACCACGACGGCGTCGACACTGGGCAGCGCTGTGCCGGCCTTGGTTGCAGGCAAGGCGGCGGCGGCCTTGGCCAGGCGACCTGACCGGCGGGTCGCGTCGCTGTAGCCGACGATCAGCGGCAGCGACTGGGTTTCCGCATCGGTGTAGCCGTTGTGCGCCAGGTATGCCACGTCGAACAGCCGCGGGTCGAGCCGATCGGCAGCCAGCAACCCCAGTGCATCAGAAGGCACCACGTTCAACTGATCCCCATGACGCATCGTCATGAAGGTGACGGGTAGTCCGTCCGGTCGGGGCGCCGTTGTCACCACCGTTGCCGTCGCATCGCCGCCGTCCGCCGCCTGGTGGAATGCGACGACGTCGCCGGTGATCAGCGTGACGGTCACCTCGCCCGCCACCGGAGCCGTCGAGACCGTCGGCTGCGCAACGCTTTGCGACGCGGTGACGGCCTGCTGCGGCACGGGCGGCGCAGAACGAGTTGCGGCCGTGGCCGAACCACCGAACCCGGGCGTCAGAACGACGGCGGCAGCGCACCATGCTGCCATCCATCTCCACCGTCTCGCCGATGTCATCAATGCTCCGTTCCGTTGGGCCGACCGCCGCCGAAGAGGCGGCTGCACCCGGACTATCGCAGCGATGCACCACGCGGCGGAACAGCCCGAACCCGCCTGAGTACGCCGTGGCGCAAACAGGACACCGACCGTGAACCCGATAGCGTGCGGTTCATGTCGGGAAACCACCACGCTCTTCACGTCCTCGGGATCACCGGCGACGCACTTCGGGTCTACGAAGCACTCCTGGCCAGATCGCCGGCGAGTGCCGATGATCTGGCCGGAGTTCTCAACGAGCCGGCTCCGGGCGTGATCACTGGGCTGCTCGCCGATCTCGATCGGCTCGGCTTGGCCACGTCACTTGCCGATCGACCGGACGAGCACATTGCCATCCGACCAGACATCGCGATCGAGGCTCTCCTGCTCGGCGCCGAACTGGCGTTGGCCGAAACCCGTCGGGACCTGACGCGGTTGGCCACTCGTCATCTGGCCTCCCTGGCGGAGCCGGAGTCGGGCATCGGCGTACAGGTGCTGATCGGCGCGGAGAACATCCTGCAATGCCAGGACAATTGCTTTCGCACCGAACACTCCGACATCTGTTACGTCGATGCGCCGCCCTACATCTCGGACCCCAATCAGCTGAACACCCTGGAAGTCGACCAACTGGCCAGTGGGTGTCGGGTGCGGGTCCTCTACAACCGAGGGTCGCTGAACCTGCCGACCAGGCTGCCCGATCTGGAAGCCGGGATCAGCGCGGGAGAGGAGGCCCGGATCGGGGACCTCCCGATCAAGATGTCGATCTACGACAACACCCAGGCGATCCTGATCGGCGCCGGCAACGGGGTTCCCGAACATGCCCTCTACCTGCGCAACCCCATCTTGGTGCGCGGTCTCCGGGATCTCTTCGATGCGAGCTGGGAGGATTCGGTCGGGTTGAAACTCGGGGAGCACACCACCTTCCAGGACCCCGGACCGAACGACACCGATCGAATACTGCTGACCAAGCTCGCCGCGGGAGCCACCGATACCGAGATCGGTGCAGAACTGGGCTGGACGGAGCGAACGGTGCGCCGGCATCTGGTCGCGATCTGCGAGCGGCTCGGCGCCACCACCAGGTTCCAGGCCGGCTACCAAGCGTATCGCCGTGGCTGGCTCCGCGATGCCGATCGGTCCACGGCATGATCGCGTTGGATCCGGTGGACCTGGCTGTCTACGAACGGGTGTTACGCCGACCCGGTATCACCGGCGACCAACTGGTCGTGGATCCGGCCGAATCCGGAGCTGTCGGGGCCGCACTGGACCGATTGCTGCAGAACGGCTACCTCAGTCCGACCGGGACCGGGTACACCGCCACTCCGCCTGCCGCGGCGCTGGATTCCATCCTCGGCCGGCACGTCAACTCACTGACGAAGGCCAGGGCCTACACCTCGGAGCTGTTGCAGGACAGACAACACGCATTCACCGGTCAGCCTGCGGTCGTCGAGGTGAAGAGTGCGCCGGGCCTGCACCGGCAGCTCACGCAGATCAGGGCGACGGCCGAGCGGCAGGTCCGGTACCTGGGCGGATCCCCGGATCACGACGGACTGACGATCGGTGAGGATCGCGACCTGCTCGCCCGCGGAATCACCGTGCGTGCCATCCACGATCGAAGGATCGTCGGCGATCCGGCCGCCCTCACCGGTCTGTCCCTGCTGATCGAGAACGGTTACTCGGCGCGGGTCTCACCGCGCATCCCGCTTCGGATCTGTCTGGTCGATGATCGCGTTTGTGTGGTCACGCTGTCTGCCGCCGAGGCGCCACCGCAAGCCTTGATCGTGAATGCCGGTGTGCTGTTGAACGCACTCGCTGCCTTGTTCGAAATTTGGTGGGCGCGATCGATCCCGCTGCAGATCCCGAGCGCACCTGCCGAACCCCAGGCCGACCAGCGCGATCCCAACACCGACCATCAGTTGGTCGCAATGATGCTGTCCGGCTTGACGGATCAAGCGATCGCTCGTCAATTGGGCGTCAGCCCCCGCACCGCCCAGCGCCGCTCGGCAGACCTGATGAGGACGCTGGGAGCGAGCAGCCGATTCCAGGCCGGCGTCCAGGCGGCGATTCGCGGGTGGCCAGCACCCGGCAACCGCGACGGCACGCAGCGCTAGCCTCCGGCGTGTACGGACGTCGGTTCACGCGTACGAGCTGGCCTGCATGGTGTACAGCTCGGCGTAGGTACCTCCGGCGGCCATCAACTCCTCATGGCTGCCCACTTCGGCGACCCTGGAGCCGTCGAGGACCACGATCAGGTCGGCCATCCGCACGGTGGAGAACCGGTGCGACACCAGGATGGTGATCCGCCCGACGTCATGGCCATCGGTGCCCACGGTGCCGGCGTCTCCTCTGGCCGCGGCGGCGAACCGTTCGAAGAGGGCATGTTCGGTCTCCGCATCCAGCGCCGCCGTCGGCTCGTCCAGCAGCAGCAACAGGGGCCCGTGGCGCATGTAGCCCCTGGCCAGCGCGAGCTTCTGCCACTGACCGAAGCTGACATCGACGCCGTCGTCCCAGGACGGGCCGAGCTGGGTGGACAGCCCCGACGACAGCTCGTCGATCACGCCGGCGGCCCCGGCCCGATCGAGCGCACCGGACACCTCGGCGGTGTCGGCGAGGTGCGGCAGGTCGCCGAGGCCGACGGTGTCCTGCGCCCGGAACTCCAGCCGGGCAAAGTCCTGGAACGCCCCGGCCAGCCGGTCCCGCCACTGCTGGACGTCGATGTGGCTGATGTCGACGCCGTCCGCCGTGATCCGCCCGCCGGTCGGCGCGTACATCCGGGCCAGCAGCTTGACCAGGGTCGACTTGCCCGCGCCGTTCTCCCCCACCACCGCGACCACCAACCCGGCCGGCAACGTCAGGTCGATGTTCTCCAACACCGGTCGCAGGGTGCCGGGGTAGGCAAAGGTCACCGACTCGAAGGTGACGCCGTCCCGCAACCGGTCCGGCGCCGCCAGCTCGGAGTGGGAATTGGCCGCCGCGGCGAAGTCCTCCAGCCAGCACAGCCGCTGCGCCGAGTCGAGCCAAATGCCGCGCAGGAAGCCGAGTTCGCCGACCGCGCTGCCCACGTAGGCGGACAACCGGCCGCCGGCGGTGAGCACCAGCACCACGGCGCCGGGTCCGGCGCCGTGCGGCCCGGCCACCCACCAGACGGCGGCCACGAAGGCCAGGCCGAAGACCGCCCACGCCGCCGTCAGCCAGCCGGCGCTGGCCAGCTGCACGGTCCGCTGCGGTCCGAACCAGCGCCACCACGCCTCCCGCCGCCGTCGGAGCAGATCATCCTGGTTGCCGGTGACCCTGAGCTCCTTACCGGCCGGCGCTCCGGTAGCCGTGGTGAACAGGTGCCGGCCCAGCCGGCCGTGGATGGCGACCGATTCCTCGGTCGCCTTCTCCACCTTCGGCCGCCAGGTCGCCACCACCAACAGCGGCAGGGCGGCGACCGGAAGGAACAGCAGCAGCGGGTGGATCGCCGCCAGCAATACCGCGACGAAGGCGAGCCGGACCAGCCAGCCGAGCATGGTGAACATCGAGCCGAACAGATGGTCGAGCGCGAACACCCCGGTCCGCAACACCGCGATCCGGTCCAGATAGCTGGGCCGTTCGTGATGTTCGACAGTGGCCACGCCGGCCTGCAACGCGGCGACGTGGCCCTGGAACATGATGTTGAGGCGGTCGCCGAGCCGCCGTTTGGTGCGGTCGAGAGTCACCTGCAACGCCCACATCAGGGTGGCCGAGATGGCCAGTCCGAGGGCACCGACCAGCAGCTGGCCCCGGCTGTGCTCGACGACGCCGTTGGTCATCAATGCCAGCCAGATTGCCACCAGCACATCGGGCAGCGCCTGCAGCAGGGTCACCGCCAACGACGTCAGCAGCAGTCTGGGCTCCGCCCGATAGCCCAGCCGCAGCACCCGCAGCATCGAGGCCAACGGGGCAGGCATCGGCCCGGCATCGTCCGCCGGCGGGCCGGCCGCCGCGTCATCCCGAGCATGATCAGAGCGACTCATGCACGACCTCCTCGCCGTGCTCGTCGACCTCGACGAACCTGCTGGCCTGCAGCTCGTACATGTGCCGATACCGGCCGCCGAGGGCGATCAGCTCGTCGTGACTGCCGGTCTCGACCACCTGTCCGTGCTCGACAACGCAGATCCGCTGGGCCAACCGCACGGTCGAGAACCGGTGCGAAACAAGGATCGTCGTCGTGTCGACGGTGGCCTCCAGCAGGCGCCGGAAGATCTCGTGCTCGCCGCGCACGTCGAGCATCGCGGTCGGTTCGTCCAGCAGTACCACCTTCGCGCCGCTGCCCACCTTGGCGACCGCTCGGGCCAGCGCGATCCGTTGCCATTGACCGCCGGACACATCGATACCGCCCGGATAGCCCTTGGCCATCGGCGTGTCCGGCTCGGCCAGCCGTTCGGCACCGGCGGCGCGCAGCGCGTCGGCGAGCAGCGCGTCGTCAGCCCCGAGCGGTGCGACGTTCAACCGCAGCGGCAGTTCGTAGCGGACGAAGTCCTGGAACACGGCCGCCAACCGCTCACGCCATCGCGGCAGGTCCAGGTCGCGCAGATCGACACCGTCGATCTCGATGGCACCGGAATCGGGGTCGTACAGCCGGCACAGCAGTTTGGCGACGGTGGTCTTGCCGGCGCCGTTCTGGCCGACGATCGCCATCGAGGTGCCGGCCGGAATGGTCAGGTCGAAGTGTTCCAGCACCGGGTGCCCGACACCGGGATAACCGAAAGTCACGTCCCGGAAACGGATCTCCGGCGCGGACGCGGGCGCAACCGCCCCGCCGGCCGGCCGGCCCGGCGACAGCGCCCCGCCGGCGGCCATCGCCGGTTCCAGCGTGTTGAGTGCGACCACGGGCGCCGCAGCACCGTCCATCGCCCAGCTCAGTCCGCCGAACGCGGTGGCGCTGGCGCCGAAGGCCGCCCCGGCGTAGGTGACGACGGCCTGCAACCCGATCGCGCCGTCAAAGGCCCGGCCGGCCAGCACCCAGAACACCAGCACGTTGCCGGCCAACACGAGCACCAGCGCACCGACCAGCGAACGTTCCCGGATCTTCGTCGCCCGGTACTGCAGGTCGTGCAGCTGCAGGCGGTGCCGGGTGAACCGCTCCAGCAACCACTCGCCCAGACCGAACAGCCGAACCTCCTTGGCTGCAGGCGGTTCGGTGGCGAGATTGTAGGCATAGTCGGTATGCCGGCGGGCCGTCTTGACCTCGGCCGTGTTCCGATCGCGCCACACCCCACTCTCCCGGAGCAGCCAGTGCGTGCTACCCCAGGCGGCCAGCAGCACCAGTGGCGCCCACCAGACCAGGCCGAACAGCACCACCGCCGAGGCGATCCCGCCGAGCAGCGTCACCAGACCGGCCGCAATGAAGTCCATGTTCAGGTACATCGGCGGGCCGGTCCAGCCCAGATCGAAGTCACGCGCGGTGGTCAGATCGTTGGTCAGGTCGCCGCGTTCCAGATGACCGATGCCGTCGGGACCGGTGGTTGCCGTCATCAACCGCTCGTTGAGCACTCCGCTGAACCGGTGTCCGAGCAGCGTGCCCACCACCTGGTGCACCGGCGGCGCCACCTGCGAGGCCAGGAAGACAACCGCGAACCCGACCAACGGCGGGCCGAGTTCGGCGCCCTGCTGGACGCTGCCGACCAGCCACCCGGTGGTGACGGCGATAGCCGCCGGGATCAGCGCCCGCACCAGCAGGATCGCCCACCAGAGTGTCGCCATCCCGGTGACGGATTTCGCCATCGCCGCGAAGAACTGCCACGACGGTCGCTCCCGCACACTTCCTAGGCTGGCCACCCGGCACACCATAGACAGTGCCTACGACAGCCGCTTGGCCGAACCGGCTGCCGGCCCGGCCCGGCCCGGCCCGGCCCGGAGAGTCGGCGGCTCGGGCAGCGTCCCGCAGCCAACCGTGTGATGCTGGCGTGGTGACACGTCCGAGACCCGGTGCCCGCCGGTCCAGATTGGTGCTGCTCTCGACGGATGAGCTCCCGGTCGCCGCGCTCGGCGTGACACTCCGACGAGGAGATCCCGATGGCTGATCACCAGAACGTCCCGATCGATCCGACGCTGACGGACCTGTACAAGGATCTGCATCGGCATCCGGAACTCGGCTTCCAGGAGCACCGCACCGCGGAGATCGTCGCCGATCGCCTCCGGAAGTCCGGGTACGACGTGACCAGCGGCATCGGTCGGACCGGTGTGGTCGGAATCCTCAAGAACGGGTCAGGGCCGACCGCGTTGCTGCGCGCGGACATGGATGCACTGCCGGTCAAGGAGGACACCGGCCTGGACTACGCCAGCACCGCGACCGCGACCGACGGGAGCGGCAAGACGGTCCCGGTCGACCATGCCTGCGGGCACGACCTGCACACCACGTGTCTGCTCGGTGCCGCCGACGTGCTCGCTCAGGATCGGGCGAGTTGGGCCGGCACCTTGCTCGTGGTGTTCCAGCCCGCCGAGGAACTCGGCAGTGGCGCGCAGGCGATGGTGGACGACGGACTGTACGACCGATTCCCCAAGCCCGACATCGTCCTCGGCCAGCACGTGGCACCGCTGCCGGCGGGAAAGATCGCTGGCCACCCCGGAGCCTCCTATGCGGGATCGGATTCGCTGCGGGTCCGACTGATCGGACGAGGGGCGCACGGCTCCATGCCGCAGGCGTCGATCGACCCGATCGTGATGGCCGCGGAGACGGTGCTACGTCTCCAGACTGTCATTTCCCGTGAGATCCCGAGTACCGCGACAGCCGTCTTGACCGTCGGGTCGATCCACGCCGGTGACGCGGCGAACGTCATCCCCGGCGAGGCCGAGTTGCAGCTCAACATCCGCAGCTACACCGACGACGTTCGGCAGCGCATCCTCGGCGCGGTCGACCGGATCGTCCGGGGCGAGGCCTCGACGGCGGGCGCCACCGAGGAGCCAACCATCACCGAGATCGAACGGTTCCCCGTCGTCATCAACGATCCAGCCGCTTTGGCCCGGACGCTGGACACGTTTGCTGCGTGGTTGGGGGCCGACAACATCCTGGACCCCGGTGCGGGAGCGGGCAGCGAGGATGTGGGCATCCTGGCGACGGCGGCGGGTGCGCCGCTGTCGTACTGGCTGCTCGGCGGCACCGACCCGTCGCTGTTCACCACCGGCGACATGAACGATCCCGCGCTGCTCACGGTGCCGTCGAACCATTCGCCGCACTACGCGCCGGTGATCGACCCCACCCTGGCGAACGGGGTCACCGCGCTCGTCGCCGCGACCCGGACGTGGCTGCCGGCCTCTTAGGGCGATCCGCTGCCCGGGAGTCAGTCGATCCTGGCGATCACCGTCCCCTGGCTGACCTCGCTCTCCTCCGCCACCAGCAGATGGATCACCCCGGCAACCGGCGCCACCACCTCGGCATCCACCTTGTCCATCTGCACCTCGGCCAGCAGCGTCTCGGCGGCGACCTGCTGCCCGTCGGTGACGTACCAGGTGGAGAGCAACCCGGTGGCTTCCTGTTTCTCCTGCGAGAGCACCGGGAACACGACGTCCGTCACGCCATCACCGCCCTGATCGCAGCAGCGATCCGGTCCTGGCGCGGCAGTGCCGCGTACTCCAATGCCCTGGCATACGGGATCGGCACGTCCGGCACCGCCACCCGCTGCACCGGTGCGCGCAGCATGCCGGGATCGACATCGGTGACGGTGGAGGCGATCTCGGCCGATAGTCCGAACGAGAGATAGTCCTCGTCCACCACCACCAGCCGGCCGGTCTTGCTCACCGAATCCAGGACTGCCTGCCGGTCCAGCGGCACCAGCGACCGCAGGTCGATCACCTCGGCGTCGATCCCGCTGCCGGCGAGTTCGTCGGCCACGTCCAGGCAGTGGTGTACCGACAAGGAGACCGTGACAACTGTTACGTCGCTTCCTTCCCGCACCACGTTGGCCTTGCCGATCGGCACCAGATACTCGCCCTCTGGCACCACATCGATCGACCGGCGGTTCTTCGACATCCACGGCAGTCCCATCACCCCCTTGTGGAACATGTAGACCACCGGCGAATCGTCCCGGATCGCCGACGCCATCAGTCCTTTCGCGTCCGCCGGGTTCGATGGCACCACCACCTTCATGCCGGGCAGATGGGCGAACGTGCCCCACAGGCACTGCGAGTGCTGGGCGCCGTCGGAGTAGCCGCCGCCGACGGCGGTGGCCAGCACCATCGGGACCTTCACGTTGCCGCCGGATTCGTAGTGGATCTTGGCCATGTGGTTGTAGATCTGGTCGAAGCAGACCCCCATGAAGTCGACGAACATCAGCTCGGCGATCGGCCGCAGGCCCTCGGTGGCCGCGCCGATGGCCAGCCCGATGAAGGCGGTCTCCGAGATCGGGGTGTCCAGGATCCGGTCGGGGCCGAACTGCTTACCCAGCCCGGTGGTCGAGGAGAAGATGCCGCCGTAGGCATCGACGTCCTCGCCGAGGTAGATGACATTCGGGTCGCGCTCCATCTCCAGCGCGATCGCCTCCACCATCGCCTTCGAGGTGGACAACCGCCGTTCGGCGGCCGGTGTCGCGGTTTCCGTTGTCGTCATGGCGATCAGTCCTCTTCGGCGTTGTCGAGGGCCGAGTCGGCGTTGTCGAGGGCCGAGTCGGCGAAGATGTTGTCGAGCAGGTCTGCTGGGTCCGGTTCCGGGCTGTCCTTGGCGAAGGTGATCGCCGTCTCCACCCGCTCCGACGCCTGCCCCTTGATCCGGCTGACGTCATCGGACGTCAGCACCCCGGCGTCGATCAGAACCGTTTCGTAGCGCGGGATCGGGTCCCAGCTCGGTACCTCGACCAGTTCGGGGCGGTAGCCCTGGGCATCGCCCTCGAAATGTCCCAACAGCCGCAGTGTGCGCACCTCGATCAGGCTCGGGCCTTCGCCGGCACGGGCCCGCCGGACGGCCTCGCCGGCCGCCGCGTGCACGGCCTCGACGTCGTTGCCCTCGACGGTGACGCCCGGCATGCCGTAGCCGGACGCGCGGTCGGCGTTCGAGGCGACAGCGGTGGACTTACTGCGCGGCACCGAGATCGCCCATTCGTTGTCCTCGATCACGAACACCACCGGCAAGTTCCACAGCGCGGCCAGGTTCAGCGACTCGTGGAAAGCACCCTGATTGGCCGCGCCCTCGCCGACCACCGACACCGCGATGTGGTTGCCGCCCTTGCGTTTGAAGGCGAACGCCATGCCGAGCGCCGGCGGCGCACCCTCGGCGATGATGCCCGAGCAGGAGAAGTGGGTGTCCGGGTCGAACAGGTGCATGTGACCGCCCCTGCCCTTGCCGAAGCCGGTTGTCCTGCCGAAGATCTCGGCGGCCATCTTGTTCAGGTCCATCCCGTGCGCGATGGCGAAATGGTGCGGCCGGTGGGTGGCCGTCACCGCGTCGTCCGTGGTCAGGTGGGCGCAGACACCGGCGGCGACCGGCTCCTGGCCGCTGGACAGGTGCATCTCACCGGGCACCAGACCCTTGCCGATGTCGAATCCTGGCCCCTTGTCGGCGTGGTACTCGCGCAGGATCGCATCCTCGAAGGTCCTCGAGAGCACCATCGTCGCGTACAGCTCCTGCCGGTCCTGCGCGCTCAGGGTGCCCGGGTTACTGGTGGTCGCCGTCATCGCGCCCGCCTCTCTGCCTCGGATCGCCGACCGCCGGTGCGGTCGACCTCCCTGCAGAGTGGCCAGCCAGGCACGCACGGGCAACGGCGGGATTCAAGATGGTGGAACTGGGCCGGCCGTACCCGGCCCGGCCCGGCTCGACCTGTCCGGCGCGGCCCGATCAACGGTCGAGATCAGGCGCTGTCGGCGAGTTCCAGCAGCCGAGCCGCCCTGGTCAATGCCGTCAGCCCGCTGCTGACGGACTGCAGCCGGCCGGCCGGTACCGAGATCGCCACCGCTCCGGCACCGGTCCTGGTCCGGATCGGCACCGCGACGCACGCGATACCCAGCGTGTACTCCTCGCGGTCGACGACGAGCCCGTCGCCGGCCGCCAGCTCGGATTCCAGCCGTGCCGGATCGGTGTGGGTGCGAGGGGTGAGATCCACCAGCCGATGCTCGGCCAGGAATCCGCGTCGCTGGTCGATCGGCAGCACGGAGAGCACCGCCTTGCCGATCGCGGTGGCGTGCGCCGCGTCCTGCAGGCCGACCCACAGGTCGGCCCGTGGCGCTTCCGGCGAGTCGACGATGTCGACGATCCGGATCGTGCCGTCGGCATATTCGGCCCAATAGGCGGCCGCGTGCAGGTCCGCGTGCACCGTCCGCAGGATCTGCCGACCACGGCTGCGGCCGACGCCGGTGCCGCCTGGCTGGCCGAGCCGACCGGCGTGATCGCCGAGCAGGTAGCCGTCGGGATCCCGGACCAGATAGCCCTCGTGCACCAGGGTGCGCAGCAGGTTGTAGGTGGTGCCGAGGGGCAGGCCGGTGAGCCTGGACAACCGCTTGGCCGTCACCGGAGCCCCGGCACTGCCGACCAGATCCAGCAGGTCGAGGGCACGCACCACCGACTGGATGAGAGTTGGCTGCATCGTCATCGACACTCCCGCGCCGTCGTTCCGCCCACTGTATCCCGGTGTGACCGACACCACGGACGCACCGTGCGGGCAGCGATCCGGGCGCCGTCGTAGCGCCGCCCGGCTCCCGTCCGCCGAACCCGCGGTGGCAGGGTGAACGGCATGACGATTGTTGCGATCACCGGTGGCCATGTTGTTCCGATCGAGGGCGAGCCGTTCGACGGCACCGTCGTGCTGACGGACGGGGTGATCTCCGCGCTCGGGCCCGACGTACCGGCACCCGACGGCGCCGAGGTGATCGACGCCGCCGGTCAGTGGGTGCTCCCCGGTTTCCTCGATGCGCACACCCACCTGGGCGTGCACGAGGAGGCCGAGGGCTGGGCCGGGCAGGACACCAACGAGATGACAGACCCGGTCACCGCTCAGGTGCGGGCGCTGGATGCGATCAACCCGGCCGAGATCGGCTTCACCGATGCCTTGTCCGGCGGCGTCACCGCCGTCTGCGTCAATCCCGGATCCGGCAACGTGATCGGCGGCCTGTGCGTTGCCATCCACACCAGCGGGCGCACCGTCGACGAGATGGTGCTGAAGTCGCCGGCCGGCCTCAAGTCGGCGCTCGGCGAGAACCCGAAGCGGGTCTACGGCGACAAGAAGCAGACCCCGTCCACCCGACTGGGCACCGCCGCGGTGCTGCGCAAGGCCTTCGTCGACGCGCAGAACTATCAGGCGAAGCTGGCCAATGCTGCCGGCTCCGAGGACGACCCGAAGCAGTTCGACGGACGCGACCTCAAGCTGGAGGCCCTGGTCTCGGTGCTCAACAAGGAGATCCCGTGGCGCCAGCACAGCCATCGGGCCGACGACATCGCTACCGCGTTGCGGGTGGCCGACGAGTTCGGTTACGACCTGGTGATCGACCACGGCACCGAAGCCCACCTGATCGCGGATCTGTTGGCGGACAAGAACATCCCGGTGCTGATCGGCCCGCTGTTCACCACCCGCAGCAAGGTGGAGCTGCGCAACAGGTCGCTGGCCAATCCCGGCAAGCTGGCCGCCGCCGGCGTGGAGATCTCGATCATCACCGACCACCCGGTGGTACCGATCCACTTCCTGATCCACCAGGCGACCCTGGCGGTCAAGGAGGGCCTGGATCCGGTGATCGCGTTGCGGGCCATCACCATCAACCCGGCGAAGGTGATGGGCGTTGCCGACCAGGTCGGCTCGTTGGAGGTCGGAAAGCTCGGCGACGTCGTGCTCTGGTCCGGCGATCCACTGGACGTGATGCAGCGGGCGTTGCGGGTCTTCATCCGCGGCGAGCAGGTCTACACCCACCAACCGCAGTGATCAATGGCCCGGTGCCGGTTGGTCAGGCCGGCACCGGGCGTCCGCCCGCCCGATAGTCGGTCGGGCTGACGCCGTACTCGCGTTTGAACGCGCTGGAGAAGGTGAAGGGGCTGGCGTAGCCGACCCGGCGGGAAACCGCGCCGACGGCCGCGCCCGGATCCGCCAGCAGGTCGGCGGCCAGCGCCATCCGCCGCCGGGTCAGGTAGCCGATCGGCGCCTCGCCGAGCACGTCGGTGAACCGGCGGGCCAGCGCCGCCCTCGACAGGCCGACTGCGGACCCGAGCTCGGCGACCGTCCACGGATGTTCCAGCCGCTCGTCCAGCAACCGGACGGCCCTGCCCACCAACGGATCCTGGCCGGCGGCGAACCACCGCGGGGCCGCATCGCCGACCCTGGCGAACTGCGCCCGGACCGCGTCGATCACCACTACATCCAGCAATCGGTCGAGCAACGCCTGCTGGCCGGGCAGGTCCCGCAGGACCTCGGTGGCCAGCAACTGCACTGCCGGGCAACTCCACTCGCCCTTGCGGTGGACCACCAGCCTGGGCAGCGCGTCGACCACCGCCCGGCCCACCTCGCCAGCCTCCGGGTAGCTGCTGACCAGGAACACGGTCGATCCTGCCGGATCGTTGCCCCAGGTGCGCACTCCCAGATCCATTGACTCGCAAGGGTTGTCGAGCGGGTCGTCGAGCGGGTCGTCGAGCGGATCGTCGGCGAGGCCACGACTGGTGGCGCCGTTCACTGCGACCGTCGGCCGGGTTCCCGGACGGTCCGCGGCGGTGTAGGCGGGACCGCGGGTGAGCAGCGCGATGTCCCCGGAGCACAGCTCGACCTGCTCGCCGTCGTCCTCCAGCAGCCACAGCCGCCCGGCGGTCACCGCGATCAGGGTCAACGCGGCCTCGTCCTCCACCCGCACCGCGAACGGCGGCTCGAAGATCACCCTGAGCAGGAACGCGTCCCTTGCCCGCGGCCCGTTGAGAAATCCGGTGACGGCATCCATCGGCCCAGATTAGGGCAGCCAGACACCGATCGCGAGCGTTTGCACTATGAAACCGAGCCTTCGGACTATGGTTCGTCTCCCGGGTCGACGATTGACTGGGTCCATGACAACCACGCCGAACACCTCGACCGAATCCGCCCCGGCCTCGCCCGGCCGGCCCCTTCCGGCCCGCCCGATGCTGATCGCCGGCGGCGCCGGCCACACCGGAAGCCGGGTGGCGGCCCGCCTGATCGCCGCCGGCCAACCGGTCCGGATCGCCTCCAGATCCACCACCGAAAGACTGGACTGGACCGATCCGTCGACCTGGCCGGCCGCACTGGACGGCACGTCCGCCGCCTTCATCGCCTACTCCCCCGATCTGGCCTTCCCGGGAGTGCCGGAGATTCTCTTCGGCTTCGCCGAGCGGGCCAGGCAGGCGGGGCTGCGCCAACTGGTACTGCTGTCCGGTCGCGGCGAGCCGGGCGCCAGGGATTCGGTCGAGGCAGTCAGGGCGGCCGGCGTCCCGACCACTGCGTTGTATTCCGCCTGGTTCGCCCAGAACCTCAGCGAGAGTTTCCTGGTCGAGCAGGTGCTCGCGGGTGAGATCGCCCTGCCCGCACCGGATGTGGCCGAGCCGTTCGTTGACCTCGACGATCTCGCCGAGGTCGCCGCGCTGTCCCTGACCTCCGACGGACACGCCGACCGCGACTACCAACTCACCGGACCGGCGGCGCTCACCTTCGCCGAGGCGGGCAGGATGATCGGCGACGCCATCGGCAGCCGAATTCGCTACCGGCCGGTCAGCCGGGCGCAATTCGCCGCCGCCGGCACGGCCGCGGGTCTGCCCGCTGCCGATGCGAACGGACTCGCCGAGCTGTTCGCCGCGGTCCTCGACGGGCGGAACAGTCTGCCCAGCACGGACCTTGAGCAGCTGTTGGGCCGGCCGGCCACCGCCTTCGGAGTGTTCGTCGAGCGCGCCGCCGCGGGCGGCGCCTGGACCGTCGGGAGCGGAGCCGACGCATGACGGATCAACTACTCACCGTCCTGACCGTCGTGGCGGCGACCGGATCCGGCCTGGTCGCCGGGGTGATGCTGGCGTTCTCCACGCTGGTGATGGGCGGGCTGCGACAACTGCCCAGCGCCGACGGTATCCGCGCCATGCAGCGGATCAATTCAGCCGCGCCCCGGCCGATGTTCATGCTCGCCTTCGTCGGCACCGGGCTGGTCTGCCTGTTCCTGCTGGTTCAGGCCGTGACCGCGTTGGATCGCCCCGGATCCGGGTGGCGGCTGATCGGCTCGGCCGCGTACCTGGCGACCGTGCTGATCACCGGCGGTTTTCACCTTCCGCGCAACGCGGCGCTCGACCGGGTCGATCCGGACGATCCCGGATCCGCGCCGCGGTGGCACCGGTACCTGGCGCAGTGGTTGCCGGCCAACCACCTTCGCCTGCTGACCGCGGCCGCCGGGTGCGTGTTGCTGATGCTGTCGCTGCTACCGGCCTGAAAAAAGACCCGGGAGTTGTCGGTGGTGAGTGCCAGGCTGGCCGACGTCACATTCGATCGGCCCCGCGCGTCAGAGCAGTACAGCCAACACGAGACCTACCGAACACCGGCACAACCACCATCGAGAGCTCACACAGGAGAAGCCATGTCAGCCGCACCCGAGAGTGCAGCCGCACCGTCCATTGCCGTCATCGAATGGTTGCGCGAGGAGATCGCCGGCGACGTCGTCACTGCGGACTCCGCGGACTACGACACCGCCCGGCGGGTCTATTCGGGCACCGCGGATCTACGCCCGGTCGTCGTGGTCCGGCCGGCAACGGCAGCGGATGTGCAGGCCGTGGTCGGCGCCGCCCGCGACTCGGGTTTGGAGTTGGCCGTCCGTGGCGGCGGCCACAGCGCGGCCGGCCACGGCACCACCGAGGGTGGTATCGCGCTGGACCTGTCGGCGCTCAAGGACATCGACATCGATCCGGTCGCGCGGGTCGCGAGGGTCGGTGCGGGGCTCACCGCCGGCGAGTTCGTCCGGGCAGCGGGCAAACACGGGTTGGCGACCGGATTCGGCGACACCGAGTCGGTCGGCATCGGCGGCATCACCGTCGGCGGCGGACTCGGGCTGCTGTCCCGCAAATACGGAATGACGATCGACGCCCTGCTCGGCGCCGAGTTGGTCACCGCGGACGGCCAACTGCTGACGGTCGACGCCGAGCACCATCCGGACCTGTTCTGGGCGATCCGCGGTGGCGGCAGCAACTTCGGGGTGATCACCAGATTCACCTTCCGGCTGTCCCCCGTTGACCGGGTGGTCGGCGGGTTGCTCGTGCTGCCTGCGGAGCCAGCGGTGCTGGCCGGGTTCCTCGAGTTGGCCGGCGCTGCGCCGGACGAGCTGACCACGATCGTCGCGGTCATGCCCTGTCCACCGCTGCCGTTCGTCCCACCCCAGTTCCACGGGCAGCCGGTGCTGCTGGCCCAGTTGGTGTTCGTCGGAGACCAGGGGCCGGCCGAGGAAGCCCTGGCACCGTTCCGCGCGCTCGCCGAGCCGCTCGCCGATCTGATCAAGGCCCAGCCGTATCCGGCGCTGTTCCCGCCCGAGGAGATGCCGCGGGTGACGGCGGTGACCCGCACCCAGTTCCTCGACTCGGTGGACGCGTCCGCCGCCGCGACGATCATTTCGGCCATCGCCGACTCGCCGGCACCGATGCGGCTGCTGCAGCTGCGGGTGCTGGGTGGGCAGATCTCCCGGGTGGCACCGGACGCCACCGCTTTCGGCTTCCGCGACAAGAAGGTGGTGACGTACCTGGGTGGTTTCTACGCCGGCGAGGAGAACCGCGCCGCGACCACCGCCTGGGCGGACGAGCTGGTCGCCGCCCTCGATCAGGGCGACTCCGACGCGTACGCCAACTTCGTCGGCGAGCCGGGTCAGGCGGAGGTCGGCAACTGCTATCCGCCGGCCACCCTGCAGCGGCTGGGCCGGATCAAGCAGCAGTACGACCCGACGAACCTGTTCCGGCGTAACCACAACATTGCCCCCTTCGACCAGGAACCGGCCGTCGGCTGACGCCGGTCCGCCGGCCCGCCCCGGCAGTTCGGTCCGCCACCACCCGTGACCCTGCGCAAGGACCTTCCGCCTGGCACGCTGGACGGATGGATCAGATCAGGACCCGGCTGATGTCGAGCCGGCGCGGCGCCTCGGTCGATCGTTGACGGGATTCTTCGAACAGGTGCAGGCGGTGCCGGCGGCGCGGGGCAGCTCTTCGGCCCCTTCCAGAAGAATCCGCGACCATCTCGGCGTCGAACTCGCACGTCGCACCGTGAGTGCCGCGCTGCTCGCCGGGATCCTCGCGTTCACCGGCGGGTGCCAAGGGCAGGCGTCCCCGGGACCGACACCGGGCGGGTCCCGCTCGTCGCCGTCGGTCCCGGCCTCGTCCATCCCGTCCTCGTCGCAACCCCTGTCATCGGAACCACCGTCAACGCAACCCTCGTCACCGGAACCACCGTCCACGCAACCCTCGTCACCGGAACCGCCGTCAACGCAACCCTCGTCACCGGAACCACCGTCCACGCAACCCTCGGCGTCGGAAGCCGCGACGAGCGCAGCCGCCTTCCCCGACGTGGGTCTCCCCGGCGCCAATGATCCGGACTGCCGATCGAGCGACCCTCCGGTGCTACTGCTGCACGGAACGGTGTCGACGCCGGCCTCCAACTTCACCCCGCTGGCCGCGGGCCTACAGTCGTCCGGCCGCTGCGTGTACGCCGTCCTCTACGGCGGGTTGTTCGGCTGGGGCGGCATCGGCGACATCGACACCTCGGCCCGCGAGGTCGCCGCCTTCGCCCGAAAAGTCAAGCAGGCCAGCGGTTCCGAACAGCTGGACGTGGTCGCCTTCTCACAGGGCGCGCTGGTGCTGCGGGACGCCCTGCAGGCCGCTCTCGACCCGGCCGACGTCCGGCTCGCAGTGCTACTGGCGCCGAACTACCACGGCACAACCGTGGACCTGGCGACGAGGGTGCCCGCGGCGGTGTGCCCGGCCTGCGCCCAACAGGTGGCCGGCTCGGCCCTGCTGGTCCGCCTCGCTCAGCACGGCGAGCTCGCGCCCGGTGTCCGCTACGCCACCCTCTCCACCCGTCGCGACACCTGGGTGCTGCCGGTCGCCGATCAGTCTCCACGCGGCCCCGCCGACCGGGTCCGGCGCCAGCTGCTGGAGGATGCCTGTCCGCGGGTGCTGACCACCCACATCGACCTGCCGGCCACCCCGGCGGCGCTCAATTGGGTACTCGCCGCGCTCAGGTCGCAGGGTCGACCACCGGCGACCTTCGCCTGTCAGTGACGAATCCGGCGTTCGTATTGCCGTCAGCCGGCCACGGAACGAAGTCAATCTCGCACCTGATTGTCACCCGTTACGGGGACGGTTCGTCAAGATCAACAGCGTAGGGTGAGCGTTGGGACGATTGCTGTTGCTCTGGGCGGTACGAGCCGCCACGAAAGGCTGGCCTCGGTGGGGAAACCGATCATTCTGTCGGTCGACGACGACCCCCAGGTCTCGGCCGCCATCGCCCGCGATCTGCGCAGCAGATACGCCGAGCGGTACCGGATCGTCCGGGCCGCCTCCGGTGCCGAAGCACTCGACGTGCTCGCCACCCTCGCGTTGCGCGACCAACCGGTGGCGTTGATCGCCGCCGACCAGCGGATGCCGCAGATGACCGGCACCGAGATGCTGACCGCGGCCCGGCCGCAGGCACCGGACGCGAAACTGTTGCTGCTCACCGCATATGCCGACACCGACGTGGCGATCGCCGCCATCAACGACATCGGACTCGACTATTACCTGCTCAAACCCTGGGATCCGCCACAGGAGCGGCTGTACCCGGTGGTCGACGACCTGCTCGACGACTGGCAGCGAGCGCACCCCGACCGCACCTCCGACGTGCGGGTGATCGGCCACCGCTGGTCGGACCGCAGCCACGAGGTGAAGAACTTCCTGGCCCGCAACTACGTGCCCTACTCCTGGTACGACGTCGAGACCGACGCAGAGGGCAGACGGCTGAGCGACCTGGCCGGGGCCTCGACGGCCGACCTGCCGTTGGTCCTTCCGCCTGACGGTCCCCCCCTCCGCGCCCCAACGTCCTTGGACCTCGCCGCCGCGCTGGGCCTGCGCACCAGGGCCCGGCAGCCGCTGTACGACGTCTGCATCGTCGGCGGCGGCCCGGCCGGCCTGGCGGCTGCCGTGTACGCCGCCTCGGAGGGGCTGAGCACGGTGATCGTCGAGCGCGAGGCGCCCGGCGGCCAGGCCGCGCAGAGCGCCGCCATCGAGAACTACCTGGGATTTCCCAAGGGACTCACCGGATCCGACCTGGCGCAACGGGCGATCGCCCAGGTGTCGCGGTTCGGCGCGGAGATGGTGCTGGCCCGCGACATCGTCGGCTTCCAGGCCCGCGGACCGGTGCGGACCGTGCAGTTCGACGGTGGCGGCGAGATCGAGTCACGGGCCCTCATCGTCGCGACCGGCGTCTCCTACCGGCATCTGCAGGGCCAGGGCATCGACGAGTTCACCGGGCGCGGCATCTACTACGGCATCAACGCCACCGACGCCGCCCAGTGCGAGGGCGACGACGTGTACCTGGTCGGCGGCGCCAACTCCGCCGGTCAGGCCGCGCTCAACCTGGCCCGCTACGCGAAGCGGGTGGTGCTGGTGGTCCGCGGTGCGTCGCTGACCACCACCATGTCGCAGTACCTGGTGGACCGGATCACCAGCGCTCCCACCATCGAGGTGCGCTGTCGTACCGAGGTGACCGGCTGCCGGGGAGACGGGCATCTGGAATCGCTCACCCTCACCGACCGGGATACCGGCGAGCGCGAAGAGGTGGCGGCCGGCTGGCTGTTCGTCTTCATCGGTGCCTCGCCCCGAACGGACTGGCTCGGCGCGCAGGTGACGCGCGACGATTTCGGGTTCGTCGTCACCGGGGCCGAGTTGCGGCGGATGCCGGGACAGCTGCACTGGCCGCTGGCCCGCGAGCCGTTCCTGCTGGAGACCAGTGTCCCCGGTGTGTTCGCCGCAGGCGACGTCCGGCAGGACTCGATGAAGCGGGTGGCCTCGGCCGTCGGCGAGGGTGCGATGGCCGTGCATCTGGTGCACCGCTACCTGGCCGATCTGTGATGCGCGTCCAGGATCTGCGCCCGATCGATCTACTGGCGGGGCTGAGCGACGAACAACTCGGCGAGCTGCTCGCCGCCGGCACCGAGGTGCCGATCGAACCGGATGTCGAGTTGTTCCACGAGGGCGACCACGCCGACTTCTGGTTCCTGCTGGTCGACGGCGCCATCGAACTGTCGCGCACGGTCGGCCGGGAGCAGGCGGTGGTCGGGCGGATGGACCTTCCGGGCCGCTGGTCCGGCGGCTTCCGGGCCTGGGACGAACACGGCGTCTACCTGGCCACCGGCCGGGGCACCGCTGCCGGCCGGGTCCTGCGGGTGCCGGCCACCGCGCTCCGCGAGCGAGCCGACGCCTGGTTCCCGTTCGGCGGGCACCTGATCGCCGGCCTCTACGGCACCGCCCGGCGGATCGAGTCGACCGTCCGCCAGCGCGAATCGCTGGTCACCCTTGGCACCCTGGCTGCCGGGCTGGCGCATGAGATCAACAACCCGGCCGCCGCCGCGACCCGCGCCGTCGACGCCCTTCAGGATGCCTGCGGTTCCCTGTTGTCGTCGCTGGAACGCCTTGCCCGCGGCGAGATCTCGGCGGCACAGTTCGTGGCGCTGGACGAGCTGCGCCGTCAGATCACCCCACCCGCCGGCCCGCCGGATCCGCTGGCGCTGGCCGATCTGGAAGACGCGCTGTCCGACTGGCTGGCCGGCCACGGGGTCGCCAAGGACTGGGTGATTGCCCCGCCGCTGGCCGCCGCTGGCGTCGGCGTCCAGTGGTGCGACCAGGCCGCCGCGATCCTCGGCGACGCCGTGGCACCGGGACTGGAGTGGGTCGCCAACACGCTGTCCGCGACCACGCTGCTCGGCGAACTCAAGGACTCGACCCGGCGGATCTCCGAGCTGGTTGCGGCGGTCCGCTCCTACTCGCAGATGGATCGCGGGTCGCTGCAACAGTTGGACGTCACCGAGGGTTTGGAGAGCACGCTGGTGATGCTCGGTCACAAGCTACGGGAGGAGTCCGTCACGGTGGAGCGCGACTACGGCGCCGACCTGCCACGCATCGAGGCCTACGCCGGCGAGCTCAACCAGGTCTGGACCAACCTGATCGACAACGCCATCGATGCGATGCACGACGACGACCGCACCCTGCGGGTCTGCACGCGCCGCGCCGACGAGCGGGTGGTCGTCGAGATCGCCGACACCGGAGAGGGCATGCCACCGGAGGTCGCGGCCCGGGCGTTCGAGGCGTTCTACTCGACAAAGGACGTCGGCAAGGGCACCGGACTCGGGTTGGACATCGCCCGGCGGATCGTGGTCGAGCGCCACGCCGGGACCATCGATATCGAGTCGGGCGGCAACGGGACCGTGTTGCGGGTCACGTTGCCGATTCGCGCCGGACGGCGGGAGTGACGCCGTCCGGCGGCCGTCGGTTTGGGCTGATCACGCCCGGCTGGTAACCTGAAGAACCTGAGTGTGCGCCCTGGCGCGCCCGTAAAGGATTCAAGAATTGTTTCAAGCTGTGCACCCACTCACTACGAACGAAGGCAGTTTCGCGTGGCCAACATCAAGTCCCAGATCAAGCGGATCCGGACCAACGAACTCGCGCGCCAGCGCAACAAGTCGGTCAAGTCTGCGCTGAAGACGTCGGTTCGCCGGGTCCACGCTGCCATCGCCACCGGCGACAAGGCGGCCGCCCAGACCGAGCTCGTCTCCGCCACCCGCGACCTGGACAAGGCGGCGTCGAAGGGTGTCATCCACGCCAACCAGGCCGCCAACCGCAAGTCGGCACTGGCCTCCCAGGTCGCCGCGCTCTAAGCGCTTTTCTCGCACACGGCGTCGCCCCTCGCGGGTGGCGCCGTTTCGCGTGCCCGGGCCCGTCAGCTCTGCAGCTTCGCCAACCTGGTCCGCAGCGCCTCGACCCGGTCGGCGTTGCCGTGCAGCTGCACGTACCGGTCGGTGAACACGGCCAGCAGTGCGTCGTCGAGCCGGCGCACCGCGCCCGGTGGATAGCGGTAGTCCATCTGCTCGCTGATCGCCGCGCTGTCGACCGAGTTCAGCAAGGCCCCGAGCTCCTCCAACGAGGTGATCCCGAGTTCCAGCAGCAGCCCGGACACCCAGCTGTAGTGGTCCCGGCGCGACCACCCGGCATCCGGGAACCGACCGCCGAGGAAGGCCGCCAGGTCGCCGGCCGCGATCCGCGGATCGGCGGCGACCGTCGCGTCGGCGCCGGTGCCCGGACCGGACGCGCTGGCCTGCAACCGGTCCCGGATCGTTGAGAACTCACGATCGGCCAGTTCCAGCAGGCCGGCGGCCAGCGCGAACCGGCGATCGAAGTCCGGGGCGTGCTCGGCCGGAATCGTTCCCTTGTAACGGATGTCGTGTTCGAACTCGGCCCAGGCATGCTGCAGCACGGTGCGGACCTGGACCGACGCGGTGCGGCCGGCCATCGTCGCGCAGGCCGCCTCGGCCGCCCGCCGGTCGTCCAATTCGACCAACATGTGCCGGCTGGAGTAACCGAACCTCCCCTGTTTCGCCGTCTCCTGGCCCATGTCCCGGTCGTCCAGTACCCGCAGCTGATCGGCCAGCAGTTCGGCGACGGCCTGCACATCGCTGAGCACGTAGGTGATCACCCGCACCCCGATCTGGTCCGTGATCCCGGTCAACGGATCGGCGTACAGCGGCTTGCCATCGACCGTCCTGGTCGCTTTACCGGCGAACGACGCCACCGTCTTGGTGCGACCGGTGACGGTCAGATAGTTGATGCCGGCGTCGTCGAGCAGCCCGGTGATCAGGCCGACGTACTGCTCCGTGGCATCGACCAGATTCGGCTGCAGGGCCGCGTACGCCTGCACGGCCCGCTCGACCAGGCCACGGCGCGGGGCCGACTTCGTCGGCAACGACGGGGTGACGATGCAGCCGGTCTCCGGGTCGCCGTAGATCGTGGTGCGGCGCGGGTTGGCCTCGACGAACCGGGCGATGTAGGCGCAGAGCACCGCGTCCAGCTGGTCCTCGACTACCCGCAGTTCGCTCTTGCGCCCGGCTTGCCCGACGATGGTCACCAGCTCTCCCCACCCGGGGTGCGCGGTGACCCGCAGCGGGGTCTCGGCCTCGGCCAGCGACTCGATGTGACCGATCAGCGCGAGCATCGCCTCGCGGAGCATCGGCAGCGTGCGGCCGGGCTTGTTCTTGTACTTGAGCGTCCGGTCGAGGCCGAACAGCACGATGGTCGCCGGATGCGGGTAGACCTCGATCGCCCGCCGGTCGCGGCGCGACCGCGGATTCAGGTCGAGACCGAGGGCGCCGGCCAGCCGGGCGCCGCGTGGGATACCGGCGAACTCGGGCTTGCCGGTGTTGGTCGGATGAGCACCGGCATCGAACCGGGCGAAGTCGGCGTTCAGCGCGGCCTCGGCCGGCCGGTTGCCGGATTCGTTGACGACGATCAGCGGGGCATCGATCGCCACCAGACATGGGCCCTCCCGGTACGGGGCCAACGCCGCGAGGATCGACTCGTCGTCCGTCTCGGCGGAGACGTGCAGCAGGACGCCGTCGGCATCGAGCACGGCGACGCCGGTGGGATTGCGTTCGCCCCAGGCGAGGTCCAGTCCGATGTAGTGCACACCGACACTCTGCCTTGTCGGACAGCCGCTCAGCGCAACGCCCTCGCCCGCACGACTGCGATGACGGCACGCTCGACGGCGTAGTCGACGTCCGCCGCCGCGCCCTTGACGTCGGCATTCAGGTCGGCCACCACTGCCATCCCCTTGGCCAGCCCGGCCGGGCTCCAGTGCCGGACCACCCCGCGGGCCTTGTCGATCTTCCACGGCGGCATTCCGAGCTCGCCGGCCAGCGAGTAGGAGTTGCCTCCCCTGGCGCCGGCGACCTTCGCCAGGGTCCGGACACCGTCGGCCAGCGCATCGGCGATCAGCACCGGCGCCACCCCGATGTCCTCGGCCCAGCGCAATGATTCCAGCGCTCCCGGCAGGTCGCCGGCCACCGCCTTGTCGGCAATGGTGAAACCGCTCACGTCGGCCTTGCCGCGGTAGTAGCGGGCCACCGCGGTCTCGTCGATCAGCCCGCCGGTATCGGCCACCAGCTGCCCGGCGGCCATCGCCAGCTCGGCCAGATCGGCGCCGACCGCATCGACCAGGGCCACCGCCGCCGCACTGGTACAGGTGCCGCCGGCATGAGAGATCTCGGCGCGGACGAAATCGGCCTGTTCGGCCGGCTTCTTGATCTTGTTGCAGGTGAACACCGCGGCGTCGTGTTTGCGCAGCGCATCGACCAACGGCTTGTTCCGGGCCGCGCCGGTGTGGTGAACGACCAGCACCACGCCTTCCACCGGGTCGTCCAGGTACCCGATCAACGTGTTGGCGAGTTCCTTGGCCGACTCCTGGGCCCCACGGAGCACCACCACTCGCGGCTCGGCGAACAGGCTGGGCGCGACCATGTCGGCGAACTCGCCCGGGGTCAGTCCGGTGACCGGTCGCTCCCGCCGTTCGACATCCGGCTCAGCCTTGCGGACCGCGGACAGGGTGCGGGTGATGGCCCGGTCGACCAACAGCGGTTCGTCGCCCGAGACCAGCACGAACGGTGGAACCTTGTGCGCGGCCATCCCGTCATCGTGCCATCCGGCACCGACGGCGCGGGAACGGATTCAGTGGGGAGGGATCTGGATGCCGAACAGCGTGTGCAGGGCCTTGAGGTAGTCGTCACCGCTGCCGTCCTTGGCCAGTTCCTTGGCCCGCATGGTCGGCGTGTGCAACAGCGAACTGGTGACCCGATGCATGGCTTTCGCCACGTCCTCCGCGACGTCTCCGTCGTACTTGCGGCGGAGCTTCTCGACCTCGGTATTGACCACCGCGAACACGTGGCTGCGCAGCGCCACCACCGCCGGGTCGAGCTCCCGCTCGGCCAGTTCGTGCTCGAATCGGGTGACACCGTCCAGCACGATCTGCTGGGCGGCCTGTGACTCGCCGCCGAGGGCCGGGCCGGCCGTCTCGGACACCGAGTTCAGGTCGATCACCTCGACCGTCGGTAGCGCGCGCACCGACTCCGGAATGTCCCGCTGCAGGGCCAGATCGACGACCAGCAAAGGATTTTGACGACCGGCAAGGGCCGCGGACACCCGAGCCGGATCGACCGTGTCGCCGTGCCCGCTGGCTGCGACCAGCAGGTCTGCCTCGGCCAGCACGGCCGGCAGTTCGGCGGCGGTGACGGCCACCGCGTCGTGGGTGCGGGCGAACGCCGCCGCCCGCCCGCTCGGCGAGTACACCCGCAGATCCGTGCAACCGCGGGCCCGCAGGGCCGCGGCCACCACCCGGGCATAGGCGCCGGTCCCGACGATCAGCGCCCGCCGCCCGGCCAACTCGCCGAGCCGCTCGCCGGCGATGTCCAAGGCGACGGTCGCGACAGAGCGGCCCTCATCGCCCAGCCGGGTGGTGCCGGCCACCGACTTCGCGGTGCGGGCGGCGGCCCGGAACAGGCTGTGCAACTGGGGGGTGACGGTGCCGTCCGCCTCGGCCTGCCGATGCGCCCTGGCCACCTGCCCGGCGATCTCCGCCTCGCCGACCACCATCGCGTCCAACCCGGCAGCGACGGCGAACAGGTGGGCACCGACGGACGATCCGACCCTGACCTGCAGGGCCGACTCGGCGTCTTCGTCCGCCATACCGTTGGCCCGCACCACGGCGTCGGTCACGGCATCGACGGCATCGTGGAAACGCACGGCGTCCAGATAGATCTCCAGCCGGTTACAGGTGCTGAGCACCACCGAACCGGCGATGGCCGGGTTCGGGTCCCGGGTGGCTCCGGCCAGCAGGGCCCGAAGGCGGTCTGCGCCGCTGGAGAGGTTCTCCAGAAACCCGAGGCCCACCTCGCGGTGTCCCGCGCCGAGAACCATCAGCATTCCGAGAACTCTACCGCTTGTCGAAGATCGTTCGCGTCAGGTGGCAGCATGGTGCTTCGTGACCTCCATGACGCTGCCTGCCGATCATCCGCTGCGGAACGGCCGCACTGCTGATTCCGCTCTGCTGACCGCGATGAACGGCCGGCGGCCGGCCCGCCGCCCCATCTGGTTCATGCGGCAGGCCGGGCGCTCGCTGCCGGAATACCGCGAGCTGCGCGCCGGGATGGCCATGCTCGATGCCTGCCTGACGCCGGAGCTGGCGACCGAGATCACCCTGCAGCCGGTCCGCCGGCACGGGGTGGACGCGGCGGTGTTCTTCTCCGACATCGTGATCCCGCTCAAGCTGGCCGGCATCGAGGTCGACATCGTGCCGGGCAAGGGCCCGGTGCTCGCCGATCCGATCCGCACCGCCGAGCAGATCGCCGCGCTGCCACCGCTGGATCCGGCCGCGCTGGCCCCGATCAGCCAGGCGGTCTCCGACACGGCGGCCGCCCTCGGCCGCACGCCGTTGATCGGCTTCGCCGGCGCCCCGTTCACCCTGGCTTCGTATCTGGTCGAGGGCGGCCCGAGCCGGGATCACCTGCGCACCAAGGCATTGATGTGCGGCGACCCCGAACTGTGGTCGACGTTGGCGAGCTGGGTGGCCGGCGTCACCGGGCAGTTCCTCCGCGCGCAGATCCTGGCCGGCGCCTCGGCCGTGCAGCTGTTCGACTCCTGGGCCGGCAACCTGTCGTTGGCCCAATATCTGGCCGGCGCCGCACCGTTCTCCGCCCGGGTGTTCGATGCGGTGTCCGACCTGCCTGTCCCCCGGGTGCATTTCGGGGTCGGCACGGGTGAGCTGCTGACGGCGATGCGCGAGGTCGGCGCGACCGTCATCGGAGTTGACCACCGGATCCCGCTGGACGTCGCCTCGCAGCGGCTCGGCGGATCGATCCCGTTGCAGGGCAACATCGATCCGGCCCTGCTGTTCGCCGGCGACGAGGTGCTGCACCGGCACACTCTTGAGGTGCTCGCGGCCGGCTCGCACGCGCCCGGACATGTGGTGAACCTCGGCCACGGGGTGCCGCCGGACGCCGATCCGGAGGTGCTGACCCGGTTGGTCGAATTCGTGCACGGACAGGCAGACCCGTTGCCGTGACAGCGTTCCGGCTGATCGTGGTGGGCGGCGGGATGGCCGGCCTGGTCGCCGCGCACCGCCTCGCGATGCTGGGACTGCGGCCCCTGCTGCTGGAGGCGTCGTCCGCGCTCGGTGGCGCGGTGGCCCGGCACCGGGTGGCCGGCATCGAGCTGGACGCCGGCGCGGAGTCGTTCGCCACCGCGCGACCCGCGGTGTCGCAGCTACTGGCCGAGCTGGGGCTGGGCGAGGACATCGTCGCCCCGGCGCCGCTGGGTTCCTGGCTGCGGCACGCCGGCGGCACCGACCCGGCCCCCAGGACCGCGCTGCTCGGCATCCCCGGCCGGTTGGGCGACCCGGACGTCCGCCGGATCATCGGCGGCCCCGGCGTGCTGCGCGCCCGGTTGGACACCGTGCTGCCGCCCCGGATCGCGGCGCCGACGCTGGGTGCCCTGGTCCGCCGGCGGATGGGCACCCGGGTGCTGGAGCGGCTGGTCGAGCCGGTGGTCGGCGGGGTGCATTCGGCAGATCCGTCGCTGCTCGAGGTGGATGCGGTGGTGCCGGGGCTGACGGCCGCGCTCGGCAGCGCCGGCTCGTTGGCCGGGGCGGTCCGCGCGCTGCGCGGCGGCCGCACGGCTCCCGGGGCTGCGGTGGCCGGCATCCGCGGCGGGATGGCCGAACTGCCACTGGCGCTGGCCGCGGCGATCATCGGCAACGGCGGCGAGATTCGCTGCGGTACAGCGGTTTCCGCGCTCGAGCAGACACCGACGGGCTGGGTGCTGTGGGGCGGCGGCGAACGGCTGACCGCCGACGCCGTGCTGCTGGCGCTGCCCGCGGCCCCCACTCGTGCGCTGCTGGCGCCGGTGCTCGGCGGGTCGGCGCTGCCGGCCGCCGCCGAGCCGGCCACCCCGGTGACGTTGGCCACCCTGGTGATCGACGACGCCCGGCTGGACGCGGCGCCCCGAGGCACCGGGTTGCTGGTGTCGCCGCGGGTCACCGAGATCGGCGCGAAGGCGCTGACGCACGCCACCGCGAAGTGGCCGTGGCTGGCAGCTTCGCTGCCACCCGGCCGGCACGTGCTGCGGCTGTCCTACGGACGAGGTGGCTTCGACTCGGTGATCTCGACTTCGGTCCCACCCGATGGCGCGCTGCCGTCCGCGGCGCTGCTCGACGCCGGCGCGCTGCTCGGCATCGAGCTCCGCGAGCAGGACGTCCGCGGGAGCGCCGTCGTGCACTGGCCCGGATCGTTGCCGCAAGCCCGGGAGGGGCACACCGCAGCGGTCGCCCGGCTGCGGGGGGCCGCGGCGTCATTCCCGGGGTTGGCGGTGGCCGGCTCGGCGCTGGCCGGGAACGGGCTGGCCGCCGTGGTCGCCGACAGCGAGGCGCAGGTGACCGCATTGGTCGACCGGATCCGCCACTGAGCCGTCGGCTCCGGAGCGATCGACCGGCAGCCGTAACCTGACCCTCATGCGACAGGGCCACCCGTGACCGACGTCGCGTCGACGTGGAGCGGTCACACGGCGTGGGCGCGAGGTCGCGCGGGACCATTGCGTGCCTTTCTGCGAACCGAGTCGGGCAGCGCGAGTGTGCTGGTGGCTGCCGTCGCGGTCGCGCTGCTCTGGGTGAACGTCGACCAGGCGTCCTACGCGGCGGTGTGGCA
The DNA here is from genome assembly GCF_000426645.1 of Nakamurella lactea DSM 19367. Taxonomy (GTDB): domain Bacteria; phylum Actinomycetota; class Actinomycetes; order Mycobacteriales; family Nakamurellaceae; genus Nakamurella; species Nakamurella lactea. The sequence continues at coordinate 641,519 of NZ_AUFT01000001.1, forward strand.
CACGGAGCTGTCGATCCGACTGGGCTCTGTCGGCTTGTCCTATGACCTGCAGACGTGGGTCAACAGCGGCCTGATGACGTTGTTCTTCCTGGTCGTCGGGCTGGAGGCGCGCCGCGAGATCGACCTGGGCGATCTGCGTGAGCGGCGCCGGTTCATCCTTCCGCTGGCCGCCGGCCTGGCCGGAATGGTGGTCCCGGTTGCCCTGTTCCTGGTGATCAACGCCGGTCGGCCGAGCGCGCACGGGTGGGGTGTGGCGATGTCCACCGATACAGCCCTGGCGCTCGGCCTGCTCGCCCTGCTGGGTCGCAATGTGCCCGATAGAGTCCGTATCTTCCTGCTGACGGTCTTCGTGGTCGACGATGTGGCGGCGCTGGTCGTGATCGTGCTCGTCTACAGCGACCACATCGCCGTAGTGCCGGTCGTCGTCGCGATCGCCTTGTTCGTCGCGCTGCTGGTGCTGGCCAGGCTGCGGGTCCGCGGACGCTGGATCCCTGCCGTGCTCGGACTCGGGATCTGGGTCGCGTTGATGGACAGCGGCGTAGACCCGGTCGTGGCCGGCCTCGCCATCGGCCTCGCGGCGCCGGCCTACAGCCCTTCCCGCGGCGATCTCGAGGAGGCGACCGGCCGGTTCCGGGCCTTCCGGGAGCAGCCGACCCCGGAGTTGGCCCGCTCGGCCAGTTCCGGGCTGACGGCGACCCTGTCGCTCAACGATCGGCTGCAGACCCTTTACCACCCGTGGACCAGCTACCTGATCGTTCCGCTGTTCGCCCTGGCGAACGCCGGCATCGTGCTGAACGGCGGTTTCCTCGCCCACGCCTACGCCGCGCCCGTGACCCTCGGCGTCATCATCGGATACGTGGTCGGCAAACCCATCGCCGTGGTCACGACCGCCCGGGCCGTCACCTGGATCACCCACGGACGGGTCCGACCACCGGTCGGATGGGCGGCAGTGCTGGGCAGCGGCACCATCGCCGGCATCGGATTCACCGTCACCCTGCTCATCGCCTCGCTGGCCTTCACCGGGCCCGAGCTCAACGAGGCCAAGCTCGGTGCGCTGACCGCCGCGGCCGTGGCATCGCTACTCACCTGGATTGTGTATCGACTCACCGCCCTACTCCCGCCGGCCGCCCGGACCCGCGCACTCCAGGGAGATCCCCGGCTGATCCAGGACCTCATCCCCGAGGTTGATCCGCTGCACGACCACATCCGCGGATCGGCGAATGCGGCGATCACCCTGATCGAGTTCGGCGACTTCGAATGTCCGCACTGCGGCGAGGCCGAGCCGGTCGTCCGTGAGCTACTCGCCGACCAGAATCTCCGCTACGTCTGGCGTCACCTGCCGCTGACCGACGTGCATCCACGAGCCCAACTCGCGGCCGAGGCCGCCGAGGCGGCCGCGTCCCAGGGCGCCTTCTGGCCCATGCACGACGTGCTCTTCGCGCACCAGGACGAGCTCCGCGCCGCCGACCTGCAGCGCTACGCTGGCGACCTCGGGCTGAACGTTGATCGGTTCCGCGACGACCTCGCCGGGCACGTCCACGCCACCCGGATCGCCCAGGACGTGGAATCCGCCGATGTCAGCGGCGCGTCCGGCACACCGACGTTCTTCGTCAACGGGCAACGACACTATGGGGCGTTCGACCTGGAGACCCTGTCGGCGGCGATCCGGACCGCGCGCGATCGGCACGAACAACGGCAGTAGTCGACGAAGGACGTGCGGCGGCCGCGCGCGACTGTCGAAGGGAGTACGGTGACGCGCGTGCACATCGGTTGGATGCTGACTCGCCGTCGGCACGTTGACTACGGTCGCGTGTCGACCATGGCGTGTCCGGGCACGGTCGATAGTCGCTGACTCTCCCGCTCTCCTGATTCAGCCACTGCCCTGATCCAGCCACCGCGCTGAATCAGCCACTGCGCTGAATCAGCCACCACCGCCGATACCGGATCGGCCCCCCCCTCATCTCTGCTGACGACCCGCCCTTCGGTCCTGTCCCGGAGCGTCCGCGGTGCGCGTCACCGAAAGGTTGCACAACCCCATGTCCTCCCCCGTTTCTGCTGCGTTTCGGCGGGTTCCGTACGCCGCCCAGGTCTTCATCGGCCTCGGCCTCGGAGTCGTTCTCGGGCTGGTCGCCCGATCCATCGGCGAGCTGCCGAACGGCGACCCGAATTGGCTCACCAGCACCCTCACCACTATCGGATCGACGTTCGTCGCGTTGCTGCGGGTGATCGTCGTCCCGCTCATCGTCACCGCGGTGATCGCCAGCATCGCCAACCTGCGCAACGTTTCCAACGCGGCCAGACTGGCCGGCCGGACGCTGCTCTGGTTCGCCATCACCGCGCTGATCGCCGTCGTCATCGGCATCGCCCTCGGCCTGATCTTCCGCCCCGGCGAGAACACCTCCATCGCCGCCAGCAGCGCGAAAGCCGTTGACACCCAAGGCAGCTGGTGGGACTTCCTGCTCGGCCTGGTGCCCAGCAACTTCTTCGCCCTCGACGGCGGTAGTGACGGCGTCTCGTTCAATGTGCTGCAGCTGCTGGTGATCTCGGTGGCCATCGGCGTCGCCGCACTGAAGGTCGGCAAGGCTGCCGAGCCGTTCCTGACGTTCAACAAGTCGCTGCTGGCGATCGTCCAGAAGGTGCTGTGGTGGGTGATCCGGCTGGCGCCGATCGGCACCCTCGGCCTGATCGGGAAGGCGGTGGCCAGCTACGGCTGGGACTCGCTGGCCTCGCTCGGCTCCTTCACCATCGCGATCTACCTCGGCCTGGTCCTGGTGTTGTTCGTGGTCTACCCGATCATCCTGCGCAGCAACGGGTTGTCGCCGCGGAAGTTCTTCGCCGGCGCCTGGCCGGCGATCCAGCTGGCCTTCGTCTCCCGTAGCTCAATCGGCACCCTGCCGGTCACCGAGCAGGTGACGGTACGCAACCTGGGAGTGCCCCGCGCGTACGCCGGGTTCGCGGTGCCGCTGGGCGCGACCACCAAGATGGACGGCTGCGCCGCGATTTATCCCGCACTGGCCGCGATCTTCGTGGCGCAGTTCTTCCACGTGCCGCTCGGGTTCACCGACTACCTGCTCATCGTGGTCGTCTCGGTGATCGGCTCGGCCGCCACCGCCGGCGTGACCGGCGCCGTGGTGATGCTCACGCTGACCCTGTCCACCCTCGGCCTGCCGCTGGAGGGCGTCGGCCTGTTGCTGGCCATCGATCCGATCCTGGACATGGGCCGCACCGCGGTGAACGTGGCCGGCCAGGCGCTGGTGCCGACGGTGGTCGCGAAGCGCGAGGGGATCCTGGACGAGGCCGTCTACGCCTCCTCGTCGGTGAGCGATCCGTTCGCCGACGACTGGTCACGATCGGTTGACGAGCCCGCCGACGAACCGGCCGCGACGGACGCCGCGGCTCCGGAGTCCGCCGGTGGCGCCCGACTGGTCAAGGGATCGGCGTCGGTCGGCTGACCTCGCTCGCTCGCCCGGTTCGGCCGCTGTCGGGGTGCGGCCGACCCGGGCGATCTGCTGTCCCGGCCGGTTCCGCGCGCTGCGGTCAAGGCCACAGCCCCGGCGGCCGTTCGCCGGTCGGGGATGGGGGAAGATGGGGTCATGAGCAGTGAACCGACCCCGTCGACCACCAGCTCCCCGGCGAACGACAGCTCCGCCCCGGAAGCACCCGCACCGACCCGATCCGGGAGGCGGGCCAACGAGATCAACAATCAGATCCGCTACACCCTGTTCTCGGTGTACAGCCGGGTCGGCGAACCGGACGCCACGGTCGCCGATGCCGGCGCTGAGCTGCAGGAGCTGGTCGACGAGCTGGCCGCGGCCGATGTGGTGGTTCGCGGGTTCTACGACGTCTCGGGATTGCGGTCCGATGCCGACCTGATGGTCTGGTGGCACGCGCCGGCCGCCGAGGCGCTGCAGGACGCCGCGCTCCGGCTGCGCCGCACCGCCGTCGGCCGCGCGCTGACGTCGGCCTGGTCGGCAATGGGCCTGCACCGGCCGGCGGAATTCAACAAGAGCCACATCCCGGCATTCCTGGCCGGCGCCGAGCCGAGGGGCTGGGCCACCGTCTATCCGTTCGTCCGCTCCTACGAGTGGTACCTGCTGCCGGACCAGGAGCGGCGCGACATGCTGGTGGAGCACGGGACGATGGGTCGCGAGCACGCCGGCGTGCTCTCCAACACCGTGTCCGCCTTTGCGCTCGGCGACTACGAGTGGCTGCTCGCCCTGGAGAGTGACCAGCTACACGAAACCGTCGACCTGATGCGGCATCTGCGTGACGCCGCGGCCCGCAAACACGTCCGGGAGGAGATCCCGTTCTTCACCGGACGACGGATCGAAGCGAAACAGGTCGCCGAGGTTCTAGCGTGAGTGAGCTTGCGAACGAACCATCGGCACAGCACGAGGACGCACCGCGAGGGACGAGCGGGGTGACCTCGTGAGTGGCCCGGAAGCTGCCGCAGCGGCAACGGTTTCCGCCGCTTCCGAGTTTCCGTACGACGCGGTGCTGCTCGCCGGGTTCGGTGGCCCGGAGAAACCTGCCGATGTGCTGCCGTTCCTGCGCAACGTGACCGCCGCGCGCGGCGTGCCCGAGGAACGGCTGGCCGAGGTCGGTCGACACTACGAGGCGCTCGGCGGGGTGTCGCCGATCAACGAGCAGACTGACGCGCTGCGCACCGCGCTGCAGACCGAGTTGGTCGACCGGGGGATCGCGCTGCCGGTGCTCTGGGGCAACCGCAACTGGAACCCTTACCTGATCGATACCCTGCGCGAGGCAAGGGATTCCGGCCGGCACCGACTCTTGGCGGTCACCACGTCCGCCTACTCGTCGTACTCCTCGTGTCGGCAGTACCGGGAGAACTTCGCCGCTGCGTTGATCGAGACCGATGCCCTGGGCACCGTGAGCATCGACAAGGTGCGGCCGTACTTCGACCAGCCGGGGTTCCTCGATCCGTTCGCCGACGGCGTGGCGCAGGCGCTGCGCGAGGCGCTGGCCGGCGGGCTGACCGCCGACGAGGTGCAGATCATCTTCACCACCCACTCGATTCCGACGGCCATGGCTGACACCTCCGGTTCGGCGACCCTGGGCGAGCACGGCAACGGGGGCGCCTACGTCGCCCAGCACCTGGCCGCGGCGCGGTACGTCGCCGAACAGGTCGCCGACCGGGTTCCGCATCTGGGCGGTGAGCTCAATTGGCAGCTCGCCTACCAGTCCCGGTCCGGATCGCCGAGCACTCCGTGGCTGGAACCCGACGTCAACGACGTGCTCGCCGAGCAGGCGGCGGCCGGTGCCCGCGGCGTCATCGTGGTGCCGATCGGATTCGTCTCCGACCATGTCGAGGTGATCTGGGATCTCGATCGAGAGGCCGCCGACACCGCCGGCGATCTCGGACTGCGGTTCTGGCGGGTTCCGACTCCAGGGACCGACCCGAGGTTTGTCTCGGCGCTGGCCGACCTGATCGCCGGCCGGGTGGGCCGCGGGCTGCCGCACGAAGCCGTGCTCGATCTGCCGGCCCGACCGCTGGCCTGCGCTCCGGGCTGCTGCGCGAATCCGCGCGGCGTCCGGCCGACCACCTCCGGGCAGGATTCGGCCGACGATGTCGCGGTCGCCGGCGGCGCGTCGCGGTGACACCACCCGTGCTGCGGGTCGGTACCCGCGGCAGCGCTCTCGCAATGGCGCAGTCCGGCCAGGTCGCCGAGGCGATCGCCGGAGCCGTCGGGGCCACCGCCGAGCTGGTACAGATCCGCACCGAGGGGGACGTCAACGCCGGCCCGTTGGCCACCATCGGCGGCACCGGGGTTTTCGTCACCGCGGTCCGGGAAGCGCTGCTCTCCGGCGCCGTCGACCTGGTGGTGCACTCCTTCAAGGATCTTCCGACGGCACCCGCCGAGGGACTGATACTCGGCGCCGTCCCGGTCCGGGCGTCGCCGTCGGATGCACTGTGCGCCAGGGACGGTCTCACCCTCGCGACTTTGCCGGCCGGTGCGAGTATCGGCACCGGATCGCCCCGGCGGATGGCCCAGCTCCGTTCGCTGCGCGACGACCTCAAGCTGGTCGCCATCCGCGGCAACGTCGGCACCCGGCTCCGGCGGGTGGCCACCGGCGACCTGGACGCCGTGTTGCTGGCCGCCGCCGGGCTGGAGCGGGTCGGTCTGCAATCGGCGATCACCGAGCAATTCGATCCGAGCGTCTTCCTGCCCGCGCCCGCCCAGGGCGCGCTGGCAGTCGAGTGCCGGGCCGGCGAAAAGCCTTGGTTCCTGGACGGTCTGACAGCCATCGACCACACCCCGAGCCGCTGGGCGGCGATCGCCGAGCGGGCCGTTCTGGCCGGCCTCGATGCCGGATGCTCGGCGCCGGTGTCGGCGCTGGGCCGGTTCACCGGGCGCCGCCGGACCGCCGTCACCGCGGCGTCGGGCGTCAGCGCCGGTTCGCACTGGCTGACCCTCTCCGGTCAGGTCACCTCCGACGACGGGAGCGAGATCCTGCGTCGCGACATGATCGTGGAAGTGACCGGCGACGCCTCGGCCGAGGCCGTCGGCCGGCAGCTGGCCGGCCAACTGTTCACCGACGGCGCCGCCGAGCTGGTGGCCGGCCGGTGACGCAGCGGTCGCTGGCCGGCTGGCGGGTGCTGATCGGCCGGCCGGCCGGGCGCAGCGTCGGCCTGATCCGGCTGCTCGCCGAGCACGGCGCGTCGGCCCAGGCCGTCCCGTTGATCGACATCGTTCCGCCGGAGGATTCCGCCGAGCTGGACGCAGCGGTGCTCACCCTCGCCGCCGGCGAGGTCGACTGGGTCGCCTTCACCTCCGTCAACGCGGTTGCGGCCGTGCTGGAGCGGGCTGCAGCGCTGAACGTGGCCCCGGCGATCCCGGCCGGCACCATGGTGGCCGCCGTCGGCCCGGCAACGGCCGGGGCGCTGCGCGCGGCTGGGATCGCCGTCGACCTGGTGCCCGAGACCGGCGGGTCGGGTGCCGCCCTGGCGGCCGTCTTCCCGACCGCTCACCGTGATCAGACGGTGCTGCTGCCCCGCTCCGAGATCGCCGCCGACACGGTGCCGAAGGTGCTGCGCGACAAGGGATACGCCGTCGCCATCGCCACCGCCTATCGGACCGTCCAGCGACCGTTGCCGGACAGCGTGGTCGCCGACCTGCAGACCGGCGGCTATCGGGCGCTGATCGTCGCCTCGCCCAGCGGGGTCGGTCCACTCGCCGCGGTCCGCCGTCCGGACACCGCGCTGGTCGCGATCGGGGCGCCGACCGCCGACGCGTTGCGAGCCGCCGGGCTGACCTGCGCCGCGGTCGCCCACTCCCCCACCGACGAGGCGATCGTCGATGCGCTGCTGGACCTGGCGGCGGTCACCTACGCGCCCCACGACCGAAAGGACCGGACCTCAACGTGAACTCACCCCGCACCGCGCCGCCGGGACCGGCGATCCGCCCGCGCCGGCTGCGCCGGACACCGGCGCTGCGCCGGATGGTTGCCCAGACCCGGCTGCACCCGGCCGAACTGGTACTGCCGATGTTCATCCGCGAAGGCATCACCGAACCCGCTCCGATCGCTTCGATGCCCGGCGTCGTGCAGCACACCCCGGATTCCTTGCGGGTCGCGGCCACCGAGGCCGTGGCGGCCGGGGTCGGCGGACTGATGTTGTTCGGCGTCCCGACCCACCGCGACCCGGTCGGCTCCGGCGCAACGGATCCGGCCGGTGTGCTGAACGTCGCGCTGGCGTCGCTGAAGGCCGAGCTGGGTGATGCCACCGTGCTGATGGCCGACCTGTGCCTTGACGAGTTCACCGATCACGGTCACTGCGGCGTGTTGACCCCCGCCGGCACGGTGGACAACGACGCCACCCTGCTCCGCTACGCGGAGATGGCCATCGCCCAGGCCACCGCCGGCGCCGACCTGCTCGGCCCGTCCGGAATGATGGACGGTCAGGTGGCCGCCGTGCGGGCGGCGCTGGACGACGAGAACCTGATCGACACCGGCATTTTCGCCTACTCCGCCAAGTACGCCAGCTCGTTCTACGGCCCGTTCCGGGAAGCCGTCGACTCCACCCTGACCGGCGACCGCCGCAGCTACCAGCAGGATCCGGCCAACCGCACCGAGTCCCGCCGCGAAGTGGCTTTGGACATCGCCGAGGGGGCCGACCTGGTGATGGTCAAGCCGGCGATGTCGTACCTGGACGTGCTCGCAGATACCGCAGCAACGGCCACCGTTCCGGTTGCCGCGTACCAGGTTTCCGGCGAGTACGCGATGATCGAGGCGGCCGTCGCGAACGGCTGGATCGATCGCGATCGGGCCATCATGGAGACGGTGACGTCGATCCGGCGGGCCGGCGCCCAGATTGTGCTCACCTATTGGGCCACCGAGTTGGCCCGGAATCTGACCGTTGCCGGCTGAAGGGCACACCATGACCGAGAACTCACAGGGCGCGCGGACAGAACGCAGCCGGCAACTGTTCGACCGCGCCCGGCGGATCGTGCCCGGTGGGGTGAACTCGCCGGTTCGCGCCTTCGGTTCGGTCGGTGGAACGCCGCGATTCATCCGGTCCGGCAAGGGATCGCGGATCACCGATGTCGACGGCAACAGCTATCTGGACCTGATCGACTCCTGGGGGCCGATGATCCTCGGCCACGCCCATCCGGCCGTCATCGACGCCGTGCAGCAGGCCGTCGGTCGCGGGCTCTCGTTCGGCACCCCGAGCGAGGGCGAGGTGTTGCTGGCCGAGGAGATCGTCGCCCGGATCGGCCCTGTCGAGCAGGTGCGGCTGGTCTCCTCGGGCACCGAGGCGACGATGTCCGCGGTCCGGCTGGCCCGCGGCTTCACCCACCGGGCGAAGATCGTCAAGTTCGCCGGCTGCTACCACGGGCACGTCGACGCCCTGCTGGCCGCCGCCGGCTCCGGGGTGGCCACCTTCGCGCTGCCGGACTCGGCCGGGGTAACCGCCGCGACCACCGCCGAGGTGATCGTGCTGCCCTACAACGACATCGACGCGGTCCGGGTGGCCTTCGCGGACCACCCCGGCGAGATCGCCGCGGTCATCACCGAGGCTGCGGCGGCCAACATGGGCGTGGTGCCGCCGGCACCGGGGTTCAACGCCGCACTGGCCCAGGTCTGCCACGACGACGGCGCCCTGCTGATCACCGACGAGGTGCTCACCGGTTTCCGGGTGAGCAGGACCGGGATGTACGGCCTCGACGGTGCACAGGAGGGTTGGGCCCCCGACCTGATGACCTTCGGCAAGGTGATCGGCGGCGGGCTGCCGGTCGGTGCCTTCGGCGGCCGGGCCGACGTGATGGCGCTGCTGTCGCCGCTCGGACCGGTCTACCAGGCCGGCACACTGTCCGGAAACCCGATCGCCACCGCGGCCGGCCTGGCCACGCTGCAGCAGTTGGATGACGCGGTGTACGAGAAGCTCACCGCCACCGCCGGTTCCATCGGTGAGCTGGCCGCCGCCGCGCTCGGCGCGGCCGGTGTGCCGCACCGGCTGCAGCGGGCCGGCACCCTGTTCTCGGTGTTCTTCACCGACGCCGAGGTGACGAACTTCGACCTGGCCAGGACCCAGCACACCGCGGCGTTCGCGGCGTTCTTCCACGCCATGCTGGACGCCGGCATCTACCTGCCGCCGTCGGCCTTCGAGGCCTGGTTCGTCTCGGCCGCCATCGATGACGACGACCTGCAGACGATCGCGGATGCCTTGCCGGCGGCAGCGAACGCGGCGGCAAGGGCACTGCACCACGGCTGACCGCCGCCCGGCCCAGCCGCAGCGGCGACCGGCCCGGGCGGGTGCGATCAGCGGCAGGTCGCGAAGAATTCCCGGATGTCGTCGAGCAGGACCTGCGGCTGCTCCAACGCGGCAAAATGTCCGCCGCGGTCCTCGACATCGGTCCAGCGCGCAATCGTGTTCGACTTCTCGGCGAACGCCCGGATCCCCACGTCGTGCGCGAACTGGATGGCCGCGGTCGGCACGCCGGAGTCCACCGGCGCCGTCCCCCAGGACTGGCCGTCCTGCGCGTACCCGACGTAGGCCGCCGATCCGGCGGTGGCGGTGAACCAGTACAGCGACGCGTTGCCCAGCACGAAGTCCAGGCCGAGCACCTGGTCCGGCAGCGCCTGGACCGGATGCGTCCAGGCCCGCAGCTTGTCGACGATCCAGGCCAACTGGCCGACCGGGCTATCCGTCAGCATCGCGCCCACGAGTGCCGGCCGGGTTCCTTGCAGCGCAACGTATCCGATCTCCCGTTGGATGAATTCACCGATCCGCCGCAACCGGTCCTGTTCCAGCGGGGTCATGGTCGCCCTGGTGGCCTCGTCGACCGCGTCCCCGTAGCCGAACGATCCGTTCACGTGCACGCCGACCACCCGCTCCGGCGCTACCCGGCCGATCTCCGGCGAGATGGCGCCACCCATGTCGCCGCCCTGGGCGGCGAACCGCCGGTAGCCGAGCCGGTCCATCAGCTCGACCCAGGCCCGCGCGATCCGCTCGTTGGGCCAGCCGCCGGCGCTGATCGGTGTCGAGAAGCCGAATCCCGGCAGCGACGGGATCACCACGTCGAACGCCGGACCCGTACTGCCGTTGGCCGCCGGATCGGTGAGCGGTCCGACCAGGCCGAGGAACTCCAGGAACGACCCGGGCCAGCCGTGCGTCAGCAGCAACGGCGTTGCCCCCGGCACCTGCGAGCGGACGTGGACGAAGTGGATGGTCTGACCGTCGATCTCGGTGGTGAACTGCGGGAACTCGTTGAGCCGGCTCTGGTAGCCGGGCCAGTCGAAGTCGACCCATTGCTGCACCAGGTGCCGCAGATAGGTCGTCGGCACTCCGGCGTCCCAGCCGTCGCCGGGCAGCGGCGCCGGCAGTCGGGTGTTGCGGAGCCGGTCACGGAGGTCCGCGACCGCATCGTCGGGGATCCGAATGTGGAACGGGGTGATGTCCCCGGGAGTTGCGTCGGTCGGTGTGGGCTCTGTCGTGGTCATGAGGAGGACTCTCCTTCCCATCCCGGTCACTATCTGCCCTAAATCCGTGAAATGTTGGATTCATGGCACGCACCGCTGGACGAACCCTCGATCTGCTCGGCCTGCTGCAAACGCATCGTGACTGGACCGGCGCCGAACTCTGCGGCCGGCTCGAGGTCAGTGACCGGACCCTCCGCCGGGACGTCCAGTACCTGCGGGAACTCGGCTATGGCATCGACTCGTTGCCGGGTGTCGGCGGTGGCTACCGCCTGGGAGCTGGTGCGTCGATCCCGCCTTTGGTGTTGTCGGCCGATGAGGCCGTCGCCATCGCGATCGGTCTGCGCGCCGCCGCCACCAGCGTGGTGACCGGGATCGAGGAGGCCGCCTTCGGTGCGCTGGCCAAGCTCGAGGGATCGCTGTCGTCTGCCACCCGGCATCGGATCAGCACCCTGGAACGGGCGATGGTGCCGCTCGGCGGCAGTGCCGGCGACCCGGTGGACATGGACGTGGTGGTGACCGTGTCGCAGGCGATTCGGGACGGTCGCCGGTTGCGGATCGAGTACCGACGCCACGACGGCGAGCAGGTGCGGCGCACGGTGGAACCCCACCGCATCGTGCACACCCCGCGACGGTGGTACCTGGTCGCCTGGGACAGCGACCGCCGCGACTGGCGGACGCTTCGCCTCGATCGGCTGACGCCGCGACTGCCGTTCGCGGACAGCTTCACCCCGCGGGAAATCCCCGACGACGCGGTGCGCTCCTTCGCCACCCGCAGTCTCAGCACCGCGCCGTATCCGTTTCGGTGCACCGTGATCGTCAACGCCCCGGCGGCCGCGGTGTCCCGGAAGTTCGGACCGACGGTCGCCGAGGTCACCGAACGGGACGACGGAACCAGCCTGCTGACCGCCGGCGCGAACTCGCCCGAGGAGTTCGCGACCTACTTGGGCAGCTCCGGCCTGGACTTCGAGGTCGTCGAGCCGGAGGCACTCCGGGTGAGCCTGCGCGCGTTGGCCGAGCGGCTGACCCGGGCTGCTGACCGGACAAGCTGAGCCGAAGGGGGCGGATGCGCCGAGCCGTCAGCCCGGTTGCGCAGGAGCAGTCGGCACGGCGGTGACCGGAGGCTCCGCCGACCAGGGGAAGACGATCCACTGATCGGTCCGGCGCCAGACGAAGTCCGGCGCGACCTCCGAGTGCGGTTTGGCGTAGAGCACGGCGCTGCGGGCGACCGCACCGTGCTCTCGCAGCAGATCCAGCACCAGCGCGAGGGTTCGGCCGGAGTCGGCGACGTCGTCGACCACCAGCAGCCGCTTGCCGGCGATGCTGTCGGTGTCCAGCAATGGCGCCAGCAGCACCGGATCCGGGAGCGTCTCGTGCACGTCGGTGTAGAACTCGACGTTGATGGCATCGGTCAGCTTGATCCCCAGGGCGTACGACAGGCCACCACCGGGCAGTAGCCCACCCCGGGCGACGGCAATCAGGATCTCCGGGTCGAAGTCGGAGGCCGCCACCTGTTCGGCCAGTTCCCGGCAGGCCTGGCCGAATCGGTCCCAGGTCAGTACCTCCTTGTCCGCAAGGTCGGAGGAGTCCGCGTGATAGGCCGCACCGAGGTTCCTGGTCATGCCGCCGACGATAGGCCCACAGGCCACGCTGCGGTCATCACGGTCCGCGGAGCATCGGGCCACGATGGGCGGCCACGAGTTCGCCGTCGAGCACGCCGACCGCTACATCCCCCTGGGTGTCGGTGCGTTCCACGTCGGACACCCCGGCCGCGGCCAGCCGGTCGAGCAACCGTGGGCTGGGATGCCCGTAGTCGTTGCCCTGCCCGACGCCGATCACCGCCACCCGGGGCGACACCGCGGCGATGAACTCGGGAAGATCCTTCGCCGAGCCGTGATGCGGGACCTTCAGCACGTCGGCCCGCAGATCGGCTCCCGACCGCAACAGCGCGCGCTGCGCCTCCGTTTCGATGTCGCCGGACATCAGGATGCGCACGCCCGCATGTTGGGCGCGAAGGACCAACGAGTCGTTGTTCGGGTCCGAGTCGGTACCGGTGAAGGCGGCCGCCGGGCCGAGGACGTCGATGGCGAGCCCGGCCGCGGCCCAACCGTCGCCCGGATGCAGCTGGACCACCGGGATGCCGCGGTCGGCTGCCGACCGGAGCACCGCCGACCAAGCCACCTGCGGGTCGCGGCCGGGTCCGACGCCGATCATCCCGACCGAGCGGCCGTCCAGCGCCCCGGACAGACCGTCGACGTGGTCGGCGTGCAGGTGGGTGAGCACCAGCAGCGGCACGGTTCCGATGCCCAGCCGATCAAGACACTGGTCCACCAGGGCCGGCTCCGGTCCGGTGTCCACCACCACCGCGGTGCCGGGCAGGTCGGTGGACAGCACGAAGGCATCGCCCTGGCCGACCTCGCACCCGGCCAGCAGCCAGCCCGGCGGCGGCCATCCCACCGGCGGCAGCACCTGCACCGGCAGCAGTACCACGGCCACGCCCGCACACGCGGCCCCGGCGAGCGCCCGGATGCGGTGGTGCCGAAGAGCTCCGAGGACGCCGATCACCACGCCCACCAGCACCAGGATCCAGGGCAGACCGGCCGGCCAGCCGGCGGTCGCGTTCGGCGCCCTGGCCAGCGTGTGAGCGACCCAGGCGATCCAGTCCAGCAGTGGCCGATCCGCGCGGGCGAACGCATCGGCGACCGGGGCGGAGAACGGCCCGGCCAGCGCACAGAACAGACCGATGATCAGCGCCGGGGGCACCGCGGCCGCCGCCAACAGGTTCGCCGGTATCGACGCGATCGGAATCGCACCCGACAACCCCACCACCACCGGCAGTGTGACGACGGTGGCCGCCGGCGGAACGGCGATGACATCCGCCCAACCTCGTGGAAAACCCTTGCGTTGCAGCGCCTTGGACCAGACCGGCGCCAACAGCACGAGGCCCGCGGTGGCCAGCACCGACATGGTGAACCCGGGGCTCAGGGCCAACGCAGGGTCGGCGATCAACAACACGACAATGGCGGCGGCCAGGGCGGGCAACGCTGTCCGGGTCCGGCCGGCGAACAGCGCGACGACGGTGAGCGCGCCCATCACTGCGGCCCGGAGCACGGACGGCTGCGGGCCGACCAGCACCACCAGCCCGGCCAGCACGAGTGCACCGCCAATGGCGGCGACCCGCGGGCCGGCCCGCCGCAGGATCAGCACCACAGCGCCACAGACGATGGCGAAGTGCGAGCCGGATACCGCCAACAGATGGGTGAGGCCGGTGGCCTTGGCGTCGGAATCGAGTCGATCGTCGATGGCGCTGGTGTCGCCGACCACCAGGCCGGGAAGCAGCCCGGCGGGATCGCCGCCCAGCGTCGCCGCCCGGGTCATCAGTTCCGACCGGATGCCGGCGGCGGCGCGGTGCCACCACGGCGCCGCGGTGAGGATCTGCGGCGAACCGGTCGCCCCGAGCCGGACCCCGGGGACCACCGGAAAGGTGTCCGGCGTCAGCAGCCCTCCGACGGCGATCTGCTGTCCGGGCACCAGGTTTCGCCACGATTCGCCGGCACCGATGACCGACAGCGACGTGGCGGCATCCCACTGCTGCCCGGCGACCTCGACGTGGGTGGCGGTGCCGGACAGCCGGAACCTGGCGTCCTGCGGACTCACCGCCCCGCCGGTCTGGTCGTCGGAGCCGAAGGTCGACGGCATGGCCACCGGTGGGCTGTCGACGGTGATCGTCAGCCGGGCGAACCTGCCGTGCGCGGCGGCCTCGTCGAGTGGGTCGCCGGCGGCGCTCAACAGGGCGGCGCCGGCGATGCCGAGTCCGGCGGCCAGCGCGATCAGCGCGACGGCAGTCCCCTCCTGCCACCGGTGGCGGGCGGGTCCGTCGCGGTCCGGGGTGTGTCGCCGAACGAGCAACCCAATGCCACCGACCGCAGCCGCGGCAGCCACCCACAGCAGGACGCTTCGGAAGGCGTCCGCGCCGACGGCAAGCGCGGCGACACAGCCGGCCCACATCGCGAGCGCCATCGGGACCAGCCGCAGATCGATCGGCGGCTCGACGTTCTCCTCGGTCCACCGGCGATTCGCTCTGGTTCCCGGGTCGGCAACCACCGCGCTCATCCGACGGAGCCCCTCGTTCGCGGCGGCCTCAACCGACGGGCCCCGTCATCCGACCCTGACCAATGGCGCGAGCTGGGCGAAACGGGTCGGCCCGATCCCGGTCACCTCCTGTAGCTGATCCACCGAGCTGAACGCTCCGTTGGCCTCCCGCCAGGCGATGATGTTGCCGGCCATGACGGGTCCGACGCCGGGTAGCTCCTCCAGCGCCGCGGCGTCCGCGGTGTTCAGATCGACCGGCGCGGTACCGTCGTTCGCACCGGCACCCGCGGATCCGCCGGAGCCCACGCCGGTCACGGCGCCCTTCGATGTCTGTTGTCCGGCAACGGGTCCGGCGCCCACCGGGGGCGTGACCGGCGCGGCACCGACCACCACCGAATCGCCGTCGGCGAGCGGCGCCGCCACGTTCAGTCCGGTGATACTGCCCTGATCAGTGATACCGCCGGCGGCGGCGATCGCGTCGGCCACCCGGGAACCGGCCGGCAGCTGTACCAGACCGGGCTTGTGCACCAGTCCGGTCACCGAGACCGCGATCACGGACGGCCCCGTTCGCTCGGACTCCTGGGTCGCGGGACCCGCGGTGGCAGCGGGCGTCGCGCCGTTGTGTGCGGAACTCTTGCCCGGTGCCCGGACACCGCCGGTCGTCACGATCACCGACGGGTCGCCGGGCAGCCCGACGCTGTCGGTCAGCGGCGCGGCAACCACCGGCTGGATCGGTCGCGGCTCCGGGCGATCCCGCCAAACCCCGACCGCGGCGGCCACCGCGGCCAGCGCTGCGACCAGCGACAGGATCAGCGCGCCGCGACGTCCCGGGTCGACCCTGGCGTCCCGCAACGGTTCCGGGACCCAGCTCTCCGCCAGCCGGTGCCATCGACCGCCGCGCAGGCGTTTGGTCCGGATGGCCGCCGACTCGACGCCGACCTCCCCGACGATGCCACCTCGTTCGGTATCACCGGTGGAATCGCTGTCGTCGTTGTGAGCGTCCTCGTCCGCACGATCGCCATCTGCGTGACCGACGCGTTCGGCAGGTTGTGCGGCATCTGCCGGGTCCGAGTCGTCCCAAAGGTCAGCGATGTCCTCGATCGACATATCGCCCTCACCGAGCACCTGGCGGTCCGGCACCCACCCCGAGGCCGCCTGACCGTCGCGCAGGCGCTGGACCCGGCGCACGGCGATCTCCGTCCGTTGCTGCTCGGAGGCACGGTGGGCTGGCATGGCGCCGACTGTAGGAAGACCGAGAAACCAGCACCGGCATCCGCGGGTCCGACTGTGTACAACCCGACCTGGGTGGAAAACTCCAGGCACGCCAACCGATGCCTAACAGGCCACACCGACGTAACCACGACGGGCAACGCAGCCGCCTTCTTCATCGGCACGTGCGGCGATAGTCGCCGGCACGACACTCGGTCGGGCAACACCAGATCACGCGCTCGCATCCTCCCTGGCGGTTGCAGTTGGCTTTTACAGCATCCGAGACGGCGACGGGGTAACGGTTTGGAAACAATTGCCTAGAGCAACCGGCAGTCAGTGAGACGACTCGCATACTGGTTTGGCGCGAGGTATGGCGTCCTTCGCCCTCTGGAGGCAGCGATGCGAAACGTCGTGATCGTTCTTGTGACACCGTGGCTCTCCCTCGCGGGTGGGGTTCTGAGTCCCGCTCCGCTGGCTACACCTGACGCAGCCCCGGATACGTGCACGGTGGCACATCTGACCCACGTCGACTACATCGACGGCGAGACGGGGCAAACCTTTCAGGAGCCTGGTCCCGCCCGAGCGCAGGTTCGTCACATGGCAATACGCGACGGCGACGACTTCGCGCAGGTGATCCCGCCTGACGGGTTCGACCCACTGCGTGCAGACGACACCGAGCTGCTCAACTTCGGGATCTCCCCACGACCCACCGATCAATCGATGCTTGCCGACTGGACGGAAACGATGGGTAGGTTCAAGGCCGCACCACCCATTTCGATGTGTGAAAGTCAGAAATCGCATTCAGTGCATCTGTCCAACTGGGCCGGTGTGGCAGTGACGGGTGTCAGCGATTATCGGCGAGTCGCCGGGAGCGCCCGAATACCGCATATCACCAGGACGTCCTGTGGATCTGGGTCGCCCGGCGAAAGTCGATGGGTCGGCATTGGCGGCTACGGCACCAGCAGGCTGATACAGAACGGCGCGTCGTCCTACAGCAACGGAACCTATCAAGTGATGCAAGGCTGGTGGGAGATGTTGAACTCAGGCTACGACACCCACGAAATGGATCTCGTTAACAACCCCTACAACGAAGGCGATCTCGTCCGGTTTGACACCTATTACAATTCTGCCACCAACAAGGCCATTTTCAACTGGACATCATCTGCAACCGGCGAGGTGGCGACAGTGACCTTCACCAGCATAGATGGCCACACAGCTGACCAGTTCTACGATGGCCGAGCCGCGGAGTGGATCGACGAACGGCCTACCGGGTGGCTTGGACAGCTCTATTGGCTCGAGAACTTTGGAACCGCCGGGTGGGGGTCCAATCGCGTCTACCGGGCCGGACAACCGGCAACATATTTGACCGCCCATCCTTACGACATCATTGACATGTATTCGAGCCACGAACTGGCGGGTGTCGCTGGGGCGAAGGTGGCCGCAAACGGAGACTTCAGTGACAAGTGGCTGGCGTGCAACTGACATGACTGGCAAAATTTCGAAGGCGATCGTGCGACGGGTGGTGTGGCGGCTGCGACGAATCATTGCTGCAGCCGTGCTCACCGCCATCACCCTGAGCGGCTCGTCGTGTGAGCCGAGCAATGGGTGCCATGGCTGCCCGACCGTGGATACCTCCTCGACCTCAGGTGACACAACATGATCATGACCGTGAGCCCGCGGTATGCCGTGGTCGCTGCAGCTCTGCTGTTCGTCACCCTGACCGGCGCGGCTCCCGACACCACGACCGACCCAGGATGCGACGGCATCACCAGCACGACCTACCTACACCTGGATGGCACCCCGGCAGCCGGGGCAGGACCCAACATTGCCACCATTTACCACTACGGCGGCAGCAACATGGATGTATCGGCGGCGCAGATGCCCGCCGACTTCAGTCCGCTGACGGCATCCGCCGAGACGCTTGCCGTCTTCGGGCTGGAACCACGTCCGACCGACCCGGTGGACCTGGCGCGATGGAAGGCGCAGTACGCCCACTATCACAGTGTGGCGCCGGCGAGTATGTGCTCCTCAGGCAATTCGAACTGAGCCGCATCGTTCCCGATGCCACACAGCCGGCGCCCGATGATCAGACCCCGGCGACCTCGTCCTCGCCACCGGGGAGCACCACACTGCCGAGGCCGGCGTTGTAGGAGTGCAGCCGCCACGGGCTGTCGAAGTCACTCCCGAAGCGGTGCAACAGCACCCAATGGCAGTTGGTGACGCCGGTCAGCACCGACCAGTGTTCGCGAGGCAGCGCGAGCAGGCGGCCGGTGAGCCCGACGATCAGGCCGCCATGGGCGACCAGCAGGGCACGCTGCACGTCCGTGCGATCCAGGTCGTGCACGACGCCGACCGCCCGATCGGCGACCTGGGACCTGGATTCACCACCGGGCGGGGCGTAGTCGGCGCTGGAGGCCCGCCACTGCTCCCACATTCCCGGCCAGCCGTCTACCACCTCTTCGCGGGTCAGGCCCTCCCAGTCGCCCAGCGACGTCTCCCGCAACCGCGGATCGGCGCCGACCGTGTGCCCGGTGAGCGCCGCGACCGACGCGGCCGTCCGCTGGGCCCGCTGCAGGTCAGAGGCGACGATGACGTCCGGTTCCAGGGCGGCGACCGACGGTGCGGCGGCCTCGGCCTGCTGCTGTCCCTGCTCGTTCAATGGAATGTCCCGGTGACCCTGGAGCCGCAGTGCCGCATTCCAATCGGTCTCGCCGTGCCGCAACAGGATCAGGTGCGAGAGCGTCACAGCCGATGATCTTCTTGGGCAGCGTCGACGAACGGGATCGTCGGGCAGTCCTTCCACAGCCGGTCGAGCGCGTAGAACACCCGCTCCTCGGCGTGCTGTACGTGCACGACGATCTCGACGAAGTCGAGCAGTACCCACCGACCGTCCCGTTCCCCTTCGCGGGCAACCGGTTTGAAGCCGACGCCGCGCATCTTCAACTCGACCTCATCGACGATGGCGCCGATCTGTCGCTCGTTCGCACCGGTGACGACCACGAAACAGTCGGTCAGGGCGAGTCGGTCCGACACGTCGATGATGGTGATATCGGTGGCCAGCTTGTCGGCGGCGGCTTGCGCCGCGACCCTTGCCAGATCGATCGCCTTCTCGGTGGCTGTCACAGTTCTCCTCGATTGGTGGTGCCGGTCGGTGCTGCGCGATACAACCCGTACTTGCCGATGTACTGGACGACGCCGTCGGGAACCAGGTACCAGACCGGCTCGCCGCGGCGCACCCGATCGCGACAGTCGGTGGACGAGATGGACATCGCCGGGACCTCGATCAAGGTGATCGCGTCGGCCGGAAGATCAACACCGTCCAGCGAGTATCCGGGCCGGGTGACGCCGATCATGTGCGCCAGCGAGATGATCTCGTCGACGTCCTTCCAGCTCATGATCTTGGCCAGTGCATCGGCGCCGGTGATGAAGAACAGCTGGGCCTGCGGTTCCGCGGCGTGCAGGTCCGCCAGCGTGTCCCGGGTGTAGGTCGGACCCGGCCGGTCGATATCCACTCTCGACACGGTGAACCGCGGGTTGGCCGCCGTCGCGATCACCGTCATCAGATACCGGTGCTCGGCCGACAGCACGTCGTCGTCGGCCTTCTGCCACGGCCGGCCGGTGGGAACGAAGATCACCTCGTCGAGTCCGAACCGGTCGGCCACCTCCGAGGCGGCGACCAGGTGACCGTGGTGGATCGGATCGAAGGTGCCGCCCATCACCCCGATCCGGCGGGCACGCTTCTCGGCGTCAATGGTCATCTCACGAGCTCCCACGCGTCTGTCCGGTGCCGACCACCAGGTATTTGCTGCTGGTGAGTTCCCGCAGGCCCATCGGGCCACGAGCGTGCAGCTTCTGGGTGGAGATGCCGATCTCTGCACCGAATCCGAACTCGCCGCCGTCGGTGAACGCCGTCGAGGCGTTCACCATCACCGCCGCCGCATCCACCCGCTGGGTGAAAGCGTCTGCCGCGGCGATCTCCTCGGTGACGATGGCCTCGGTGTGCCCGGTGCCGTGGGCGTCGATGTGCGCGATCGCCGCATCGAGGTCGTCGACCACCGCGATCGCCATGTCCAGCGACAGGAACTCGCCGTCGAAGTTGTCCGCGGTGGCCGGCACGGTCTGCGGATGCGGCGGCAACGCGGCCAGCGCGGTCGCATCGGCGTGCACGGTGACGCCGGCCGCGTGCAGCCCGGAGACCACGTCCGGCAACAGGTCCGCGACCCGATCGCGGTGCACCAGCAGGGTTTCCGCGGCGTTGCAGACAGAGGGCCGGCGCGCCTTGGAGTTCACCACCAGGTCGGCCGCGATCGCCGGATCCGCTGCGGCGTCGAGATAGACGTGACAGTTGCCGACCCCGGTCTCCAGCACCGGGACCGTAGATCCGTTGACGACCGTCGAGATCAGCCCGGCGCCGCCCCGCGGAATGATCACATCGACCAGGCCGCGGGCGGTCATCAGATGGCTGACGGAACTGCGATCGGTACCAGGCACCAGCTGTACGAAGTTCACCGGAAGCCCCGCCGCGACCCCGGCCTCGTGCAACACCGAGACCAGCGCGGCGTTGGAGTGACGGGCGGAGGCCGATCCCCGTAGCAGGACAGCGTTTCCGCTTCGGACGGCGATGCCGGTGGCGTCGACGGTGACGTTCGGCCGGGCCTCGTAGATCATCGCGACGACGCCCAGCGGCACCCTGATCTGGGTCAGCCGCAAGCCGTTCGGCAGCACCGATCCGCGGATCGTCTCACCGACCGGATCCGGCAGCGTGGCCACCTGCCGCAGCGCCGCGCCGATGCCGTCGATCCGCTGCGGGGTCAGCCGCAGCCGGTCGAGCAGGGCCGGCGTCATCCCTGCTGCGGTGCCGGCAGCGATGTCCTCGGCGTTGGCCGCGAGCAGCTCCGCTGCGTGCTCACCGAGGGCGGACGCCATGGCCAGCAAGGCCTTCTCCTTGACGGCGCTGGTCAAACCGGACAGTATCCTGGCCGCCGGGCGGGCCGCGGCCGCACAGGCCAGCACGTCGTCGCGGCTGACGGCCGCAGCGTCGGCAACGGTGGGGTCGGCGGTCGTCGTCGGCGAACTGCGCTGGATCGTCACCGGGTCGTTCCTTCCGTCACCGTGGCGGCGACCAGCGCGGCCGCCCCCGAGGATTCCAAGCCGATCGCACCGTTGCTCATCGTCACCAGGTCGTCGGCGTGCACCACCGGCCGGCGCCGCTCCGCTGGCAGGTCGGACAGCCGGTGGCCGATCAGCGCCGGGAGCTCGGCCGCGTCGTAGGAGACGAACCCACGGGCCACAACGGTGCCACCGGCGTCGGTCAGTTCCACCACGTCACCGGACTCGAAATCTCCGTGCACCGCAACGATTCCGGCCGGCAGCAGCGACTTGCGGCGGCCGGCGACCGCGGCCACGGCGCCGCCGTCAAGCGTCAGCGAGCCGATCGCATTCGCCGCGTACTTGAGCCACAACAACCGAGTGCCGGTACGCCGGCCGGAACCGGCGAACGCGGTGCCGATGTCCGGTCCGGCGGCCGACCGGATCAGGGCGGCGGCGGCGTTGTCTGCCGCGGCCAGCAGTACCGGGATGCCGGCGGCGGTCGCGGTGACCGCGGCCGCCAGTTTCGAGGCCATGCCGCCGGTGCCGACGGTGCTGGCGGACCCGACCACGGAGATGCCGCTGAGCTCCTGCGGGTCGGAGACCTCGCTCACCCGAACGGATTTCGGGTCACTGGGCGCTCCGGTGTAGAGCGCATCGACGTCGGAGAGCAGCAGCAGTGCATCGGCCCGCACCAGGTGCGCGACCAGGGCGGCCAACCGATCGTTGTCGCCGAACTTGATCTCGGCAGTGGCCACCGTGTCGTTCTCGTTGACCACCGGCACCACCCCGTACGACAACAGCTTGTCGAAGGTCCGCTGGGCATTGCGGTAGTGCGACCTGCGGACCACATCGTCGCTGGTCAGCAGGACCTGACCGACGGTCAGCCCGTGCCGGTGGAAGGAGATCGCGTAGCGGGCGGCCAGTTGCTGCTGACCCACCGACGCGGCGGCCTGTTGGGTGGCCAGATCACGCGGACGTTTGGCCAGCCGCAGCGGCGCCAGCCCGGCCGCGATCGCGCCGGAGGACACCAGGACCACCTCGGTGCCGGCCGCCGTGCGCGCGGCGACCGCGTCCACCAGGGCATCCAGCCGGTCCGGGTCGAGGCCACCCGCGGCGGTGGTCAGCGACGACGAGCCGACCTTGACCACCAGCCGATGCGCGGACCCGACCGCAGCCCGCGCCGTCGCCGCGGCAGCAGCCATCAGCGGCCGTCCCGGCCCTCGTCGCCGGCGGTCTCGTCAGCGGTCCCGTCGGTGGAGCGGCCGGTCGGTTCCCCGGCCCCGCGATCGGCGAAGTCTCCGGCCGGGCCGAAGTCGGCGGCCGGACCGAACTCGGCCGACAGATCGTCCCAGTCGTGGCCGTCCACCGGCAGTCCGCGACGCAGCCGGTGCAGCACCTTGCGTTCCGCCGCACCGACTCGGAACGAGGGCGCGACTCGGCTGTCCGTCCCTCGGTCACCCTGTGGCAGGTGGGCCGCGGCAGCCGACATCGGTTCGAAGTCGAAGGTCGTTCCGCCGATGGTGACGCTCGCGCCGGGCTGCGCACCGCTCGCGCTGAGCGCGTCCTCGACACCCAGCCGGGCCAGCCGGTCGGCCAGGTAGCCGACCGCTTCCTCGTTGGTGAATTCGGTCTGCAGAATCCACCGCTCGGGCCGCTCGCCGCGGACGATGAAGCCGCCCTCGACGTCGGGATCCTGCTCGACGGTGAACTGCGCCTCGTTGACCGCCTTCGGCCGGACGATGACACGTTCGGCGGTCGCCGCCGGCCGGTTGACCCGGTCGTCCCGAACGATCTCGGCGAGCGCGTACCGCAGCTCCTTGAGGCCCTCGTGAGTGGCGGTTGACACCTCGAAGACTCGGTAGCCCAACGCCTCCAGGTCGGGCCGGACGAAGTCCGCCAGCTCGCGGGCCTCGGGCACGTCGATCTTGTTCAGCACCACCAGCCGCGGCTTGTCGGCCAGGTCGGTCGCCAGCGACGGCGTGTACTGCGACAGCTCGGACTCCAGCGCCTCGATATCGGAGGCCGGGTCGCGGCCGGATTCGAACGTCGCGCAGTCGACCACATGGGCCAGCACCGAGCAGCGCTCGATGTGCCGCAGGAACTCCAGACCCAGCCCCTTGCCCTGGCTGGCCCCGGGGATCAGCCCGGGGACGTCGGCGATGGTGAAGGTCTGACCACCCGCCTCGACCACGCCGAGATTCGGCTCCAGGGTGGTGAACGGGTAGTCGGCGATCTTCGGCCGCGCCTTGGACAGCACCGAGACGAGCGACGACTTGCCGGCGCTGGGGAAGCCGACCAGGCCGACGTCGGCTACCGACTTGAGCTCCAACACGATCTCGGCGAACTCGCCCGGTTCGCCGAGCAGGGCGAACCCGGGGGCCTTGCGCGCCTTGGAGGCGAGCGCGGCGTTGCCGAGCCCGCCGCGGCCGCCCTTGGCGGCGACGTAACTGGTGCCGGCACCGATCAGGTCGGCGATCATTTTCCCGTCGGCGTCCAGCACCACGGTGCCGTCCGGCACCTTCATCACCAGCTGCTCGCCGGCCGCGCCGTCCTTGTGGTCGCCCTGGCCCTGCTTTCCGCTGCCGGCCTTGGCGTGCGGGCGGAAGTGGAAGTCCAGCAGGGTGTGCACATTCGGATCGACGACGAGCAGCACGTCGCCGCCGTTGCCGCCGTCACCGCCGTCCGGTCCGCCCAGTGGCTTGAACTTCTCCCGGTGGACCGAGGCGCAACCGCGACCGCCGTCACCGGCCTGCAGATGCAGTACGGCGCGGTCGACGAAGCGGGCCATGGTTGCCTTTCCGTTCGGGTGGTTCATTCATGCTTGCACGTGCCGGGGAGAACACCAGGGGCGGTCCGGAGATTCCGGACCGCCCCTGGTTGATGACTGGTGATCGACGCGCGATCAGGCCTCTGCGGTCGCAGCGGCCGGGACCGGCTCGACGATGTTCACGGTCTTGCGGCCGCGCTTGCTGCCGAACTCGACGGCGCCGGGGATCAACGCGAACAGGGTGTCGTCCTTGCCGCGGCCGACGCCGGCACCCGGGTGGAACTTGGTGCCGCGCTGACGGACCAGGATCTCGCCGGCCAGCACGACCTGACCGCCGAACCGCTTGACGCCGAGGTACTGCGCATTCGAGTCGCGACCGTTCCGCGAGCTGGATGCGCCCTTCTTATGTGCCATGTTCTCTGCCCTCTCAGGTTCCGCTGGTCACTTACCGGTGCTGATACCGGTGACCCGCAGCTTGGTCAGCGGCTGACGGTGCCCCTGGCGCTTGTGGTATCCGGTCTTGTTCTTGAACTTGTGGATGACGATCTTCGGGCCCTTGGTGTGCTCGACGACCTCGCCGGAGACGGTGACCTTGGCCAGCTCGTCGGCGCCGGTGGTGATGTCGGCACCGTCGACCAGCAGCAGAGCGGGCAGGCTGATGGCCGCGCCGGCTGCACTGTCGATCTTCTCGACCTGGATGACGTCACCCTCGGCGACCTTGTACTGCTTGCCGCCGGTGGAGATGATCGCGTACATCGCGGGTGTGCCTTCCGTTCTGCTGCAGTGCTCGATGCACTCAGGTCTCATTGCTTCAACTGCTGCCAGTGGTGTGGCGCCTACCTGCCGCGTGGTGGAACAACGCGGGCACCGCTGGGCACCAGGAAGCCCACCGACACACGGCGGACCGACCCCCAACGATACGCGGTGCGCTGCCCACAGACAAACTCGGCCGATGTGAGCTGGCCGGACCAGCACCCAGGGGAACGATGCGCGGCTACGACCCCGAGGTCGCGATGACCACCGACTCGGCCTCACCAGCCGGGCCGGCCGGCCGGGTTGCCGCGCGCCGGCGCCGTGGCCGCGCCGGCTTGGCCTCCGGCGCCGCGACGGGTGCTTGCTCGGTGACCGACGTCCGCTCAGCCACGGTCACCTGGTCGGCGACCGGTGCCGGTGGCGCGGACGGCGCCTCGGCGGAGACCGGCGCGGCTGCCGGCGTCACCACGCCGTTCGAGGTCGCCCGACGACGGCGGGAACCCCGCTTCGGTGCCGGCCGACTCTCCGGCTCGGCCTGGTCGCTGCCGGTACTGACCGCATTGACCGCTTCGGCCACATCCTGCGCGACCTGGGCCGGATCCGTCACAGTCTCCGCCGGCACATTCAGACTCTCGGCCGGCGCCGAGTCGGCGGCGGCACTGGCAGATTCGCGCGACACGTTCTCGCCGATCGATGCGACAACGGCGGCCAGATCGGCCGCTCGGTCCGCGCTGCCATCGGCAGCGTTGCCATCGGAGACGGTGCCGTCAGCACTGTGCCGGACCGGCGCACCCGGCCGCAGCGGCGGCTTCGGCCCGCGCGGATCGGCCTGTACCCGGTTGATCCGGATCGGCTCGACCGGCTCGCTGTCGCTGCCGCGCTTGCGGTCGCGGCGCTTCTTGCCCGACGGCTTGACCTGCTCGGCCTCCGGCTGGTGATCGACCGGCACGTCCCGGAGCACGATGCCGCGGCCGTGGCAGTGCTCGCACGGCTCGGAGAACGCCTCGACCAGGCCGGTGCCCATCCGTTTGCGGGTCATCTGGATCAGCCCGAGCGAGGTGACCTCGGCCACCTGGTGCCGGCTGCGGTCGCGGCCGAGGCACTCGGTGAGCCGCCGCAGCACCAGTTCCCGATTCGACTCGAGGACCATGTCGATGAAGTCGACGACGATGATGCCGCCGATGTCCCGCAGCCGGAGCTGCCGGACGACCTCCTCGGCCGCCTCCAGGTTGTTCTTGGTGACCGTCTCCTCGAGGTTGCCTCCGGAGCCCGTGTACTTCCCGGTGTTGACGTCGACCACCGTCATCGCCTCGGTCCGGTCGATCACCAGCGAGCCACCGGAGGGCAGGTGCACCTTGCGCTCCAGCGCCTTGGCGATCTGCTCGTCGATCCGATAGCTGTGGAACACATCGGCCGTCGAGCCGTTCGGTGGGGTGTACCGGCTGACCCGATCGGCCAGTTCCGGAGCGACCTGCTGTACGTACTCGGACACCGAGTCGTAGACATCGTCGCCATCGAGCACCAGCGACGTGATGTCGGAATTGAACAGGTCGCGAACCACCTTGATCAGGGTGTCCGGCTCGGCGGACAGCTGGCGCGGTGCGCTGTTGTCCGCCTTGCTGCCGGCGGCCGCTGCGTCGGCGACCTTCTTGATCTCTTCCCACTGCGTCTTGAGTCGCTCGACGTCGCGAGCCAGCTCCTCTTCGGCGACGCCCTCGGCCGCGGTGCGGATGATGACGCCGGCGTCCTCGGGGACGATCCGGTCCAGGATGGCCTTGAGACGTTTGCGTTCGGTATCCGGCAGCTTGCGGGAGATGCCGGTGGCGCCGCCGTTCGGCACATAGACCAGGAACCGGCCGGGCAGCGAGATCTGGGTGGTGAGCCGGGCGCCCTTGTGCCCGATCGGGTCCTTGGAGACCTGGGCCAGCACCGTGTCGCCGCTGGACAGCGCGGTCTCGATCCGCCGGGCCTTGCCCTGCAGCCCGCTGGCATCCCAGTTGACCTCGCCGGCGTAGAGGACGGCATTGCGTCCGCGGCCGATGTCGACGAAGGCCGCCTCCATCGACGGCAGCACGTTCTGCACCTTGCCGAGGTAGATGTTGCCGATCATCGAGGCGGAGCCGGCCTTGGACACGAAGTGTTCGACCAGCACCCCGTCCTCCAGCAGGGCCACCTGTGCGAGGTCGCCGCGCTGACGGACCGCCATCACCCGCTCGACCGACTCACGACGGGCCAGGAACTCTGCCTCGGTGAGGATCTGCGGGCGGCGACGCGACTCGCGGCTGTCCCGGCGACGCTGCCGCTTGGCCTCCAGCCGGGTCGAACCCTTGATGCCCTGGACCTCGTTGTCGGAGGAACGGGCCTCGCGGACATGCACCACGGTGTTGTCCGGATCGTCGGTGCGGGCACTCTCGCCGCCACCGGATCCGCTGCGGCGCCGGCGCCGGCGCCGGCGCCGGGAGCCGGTGCCGGACTCGGTGTCGTCGTCCTGATCGTCGGTTTCGTCGGCCGACTCCCCCGGCTCCGCGGGTTGGTCCCCCGAATGCCGGCCGGTCGTCTTGTCGGATCCGTCGGACGGCTCGTCGTGCTGGGACTCGCCGGCGGCGTCGTCCTGGCCCGAATCGTCCTGACCGACGTCGTCCGCCGAAGCGTCGTCCTTGGCGGTGTCGTCCTTGGCACGGGAGCCACCGCGCCGGCCTCGGCGGCGGCGACGACCGCCGCCCTCCGGCTGACCCTCATGCTCGGTGTCGGCAACCGCGGCGGCCTCGTCGGCCGCTGCGTCGGCGGCGGGCGTCTGCTCGTCTGCCGTCAGCTCGGCCTGGTCCGCGTGGGCGCCGGACTTCGACGATCGGGACCGCGAGCGTCCGCGCTTCGGCGCGGCGGAGTCGGTGGGCGCCTCCGCTGCGGCGGTGTCCACGGCGGTTCCGGACTCGGCGCCCTCGTCGGCTACCGAAACGGGGGCGGCCGATTCGTCAGCGGGAGCGTCCTTCTTGGCCGCCCGGCTGCGGGTCCGCTTCACCGGGGCGGCAGGCGCCTCCGGCTCCAGGAACAGCGGGATACCCCCGACCGGCGTGGTGGAGGTCTGGCTCGGACCGTCAACGGACGCGACTTCGTCGGCCGGGGCCTTCTTGGTGCCCCGACCGCGGGACCGCGATCGGGTCTTGGGCGCCTCGGCCGGCTCCTCCGGCTGCTCAGGACCGGTGGTGCTCTCCGCGGTGGCGGGAAGGTCGTCCCCCAACAGGGCGGTGAGCAGCGCGACCGCAGCGTCGCGGTCGACGCTCGAGGACGCGGATTTCACCTCGATGCCGCGCTCGGCGAGGGCCGCGACCAGTTCCTTGCTGGACAGGCCGGAGCGTTTGGCCAGCTCGTGTACGCGGGGTTTGGCGGGAAGGTCGTTCAGCGCGTCGGCCAGAGCTGAGTTCGCGGAAGTTCCAGGGGTGACAATCATTCAGTTGGTTCCTCTCGTGACCCCCGGGCGCGTCCAGGACGCGTCCGCACGGGGGTCACTACGTTTCGGTTTCTGCTGCCGGCCCGCCGGGGCGGACGACCGCAGGAAGTCTGATGGCTGAGGCTCGCCGCTCCGTGTACCGAACGCTCGCCCCGCTCGATGTCTGTCACTCATCGGGGGCGGCACCGGCTCACGGTCCGGCGGTTGCCTGGCTCGAGTATCCCACAGTGGGACGCCCCGGGTACCGCAGGTGTTGCGACACTCATCGCCACCTGCGTCAACGCCGCCGAGCTGCTCCTTGTTCCCATCAGCCGCCGGGGTCGTAGCCGCCGCGGCGACCAACTTGGTCACTCCCGCGCGTACGAGCCGGTGCGGGCACAATCGGGGCATGACGGACACCGCCGCCGGCCGGGCGCCCATTCTGGTGTACGACGGTGACTGCGGGTTCTGCTCCACCAGCGCCCGGTTCGCCCGGCGCTGGGTGGATGGACGCGAGCGGTATGCGATCGAGCCCTACCAGCGCCTGAACCCCGCGGCGTGGGGGCTGACGGCACAGCAGTGCTCGACCTCGTCGTGGTTCGTCACCGCCGACGGCCGCCGCTTCGGCGGCGCCGCGTCCATCGCTGCCGCGCTGCGGCACAGCGCGATCGGCTGGCGCCCGCTCGGGGTTCTGCTGGCCGCGCCGCTGGTGCGGAACCTGGCGGCGATCGGCTATCGCTCGGTCAGCGCCAACCGGTTCCGGCTGCCCGGCGGCACCCCCGCCTGCCGGGTCGACGACAGCCAACGGAGGTAACGCGCCGGGACCCTGCGACGTAGCAGGCCGAAGACGGCCGGTCCGCGTCAGGTCAGCAGTAGCTTCTCCAGCCGGCGGCTGACGAACAGCACCCCGCCGATCGCCATCACCACGAAGTACGCGGCGTGCCCGAGCATCCCGATGCCGACGGCGCCGAGGGTGAGACCTCGCATCAGCTCGATGCCGTGGTAGAGCGGCAGGCACTGCACCAGGATCTGCACGCCGCGCGGGTAGACGTCGATCGGGTAGAAGGTGGTGGAGAACAGGAACATCGGCATCACTGCCGTCATCACCCAGTCGAGGTGCTGGAACGTCTTCAGGTAGGTGGTCACGGCCATCCCGACGGCGGCGAACCCGAGCGCGATCAGGATCGCGACCGGCACCACCAGCAACGCCCACCAGGACTCGATCAGCCCCATTGCCAGCATCACCAGTTCGAAGGCGGTGGCGTACAGCGCGCCGCGGCCCAACGCCCAGCCGACCTCGCCCAGCGCCACGTCCATCGGCCCGAGCGAGGTGGCCAACATCGCGTCGTAGGTCTTGGCGTACTTCAACTTGAAGAACACGTTGACGGTGGAGTCGAAGATCGCGCCGTTCATCGCCGAGGTGGCCAGCAGGCCGGGCGCGATGAAGGCGGCGTAGGCGACCGGTCCGGTCGGGCCGTCGACGGTGCCG
This sequence comes from Nakamurella lactea DSM 19367, assembly GCF_000426645.1. GTDB lineage: Bacteria > Actinomycetota > Actinomycetes > Mycobacteriales > Nakamurellaceae > Nakamurella > Nakamurella lactea. Next base: position 671,285 of record NZ_AUFT01000001.1, read on the forward strand.
ATCAGCGCACCGATCCCGGCGCCCATCGCCAGCAGGTAGAACACCGGCTCGAAGAACCCGGAGATGATCGTCCAGCGGAACGACTTGCTGGAGCGCAGCGCCCGTTCCAGCACCACCCGCGACCGGCCGGCCGACAACTGCAACGGAATGATCCGCAGCACCAGCACTCCCGGCTGCGGCCGCAGCTTCTCCCGCAGCGGGTGCACTCCGTGCTCGACCGCACGATCCGACGACACCGCCATCTCAGACCACCAGTCGCTTTTCGAAACGCTTGCGGACCACCAGGAATCCCGTGACGAACACGGCGATCAGCACGCTCAGGTGGACGGCCGCCTGCCACAGCGGCAGGCCGCCGAGTGCCGACCCGCGGGCCAGTTCGTTGCCGTGCCACAGCGGCGAGAAGAACGCCAGCCAGCGCACCGCCCACGGCAGCTGGCTGATCGGGAAGAACGACGCCGAGAACAACGACATCGGAATGATGCCGAAGCGCAACACCATGTTGAAGGCGACCGACGCGTCGTCCTCGATCGTCGCCGACAGCACCATGATCCAGACCGCGCAGGAGATCGCCGTCAGCACCGCGATCGGAATCATCAGGATCCCGGCGACGCCACCGGCGGCGCCGAAGACCAGCAGCACCAGGTAGTACAGCGCCGCCGAGAACAGCAACCGGGTGCTGATGAACATCACATGGGCGTCGGCGGCGACTGCCGGGGTGATCGGGGTCGAGGTGATCCCCCACAGGGTCCGATGCCACTTGAACCTGCCGAAGGTCGCGAAACTCGCCTCGCTGAAAGCGATCTGCAGAGCCGCGCCGCACAGCAGGGCAGGTCCGATGTATTCGACGTACGTCACCCCGCCGAGCGCCTCGGTCCCGCGCTTGTTGATCAGCGAGCCCATCCCCAGGCCCAGCGCCAACAGGTAGAGCAACGGGGCACCGGCCGCCTCGGCCAGGCCGGACCAGAAGTACGGCCGCCACTGCCGCAGCAGGTACTCCCAGGTCCGGATGCGATAGGTCCAGGCGGTCGCCGGCCGCCGGATCGGCTCGTCGGCCGCACGCACGCCGGCCTTCTCGTCAACGGTGGTCATCAGTCCACCAGGCTCCGGCCGGTGAGTCGCAGGAACACGTCCTCCAAGGTTGACCGGCGGACCAGCGACGCGACCGGTTCGATGCCGGCGGCGTGCGCCTGCTCCAGGGTGTCGTCACCGTCCTGGGTGTAGAGCAGCAGCCGGTCCGGCAGCACCTCCAGCCGGTCGACCAGCTTGCTGGCCACCGGTTCGGCGGCGTGCTGGGTGCCGGGAACGAACCGGAGCTCGACCACTTCCCTGGTCGAGTAACGGGCGATCAACTGGGCCGGCGATCCCTCGGCGACGATCTGCCCGCCGTCCATCACCACCAGGCGGTCACACAGCTGCTCCGCCTCGTCCATGTAGTGGGTGGTGAGGACCAGCGTCACCCCCGCCTGTTTGAGCCGGAACAGCCTGTCCCACAGCACATGTCGCGCCTGCGGGTCCAGGCCGGTGGTCGGTTCGTCGAGCAGCAGCAGCTCCGGGTCGTTGACCAGTGAGCGGGCGATCGTCAGCCGCCGCTTCATCCCGCCGGACAGCGCGGTGACCTTCGCGTTCGCCTTCTCGGTGAGCTGTGCGAACTCCAGCAGCTCGTCGGCCTTGGCCCAGCAGTAGGTCTTGGAGAAGCCGAAGTAACGGGCGTAGACGTACAGGTTCTCCCGGACCGTGAGTTCCTCGTCCAGGTTGTCCTGCTGTGGCACGACGCCGAGTCGGTCACGGATGGCGATGCCCTGGGTGTTCGGGTCCATCCCGAGGATGGACAGTTCGCCGTCGGTGCGTGGCGAGACGCAGGCGATCATTCGCATGGTTGACGACTTGCCGGCGCCGTTCGGCCCGAGGAAGCCGAAGGCCTCGCCACGGGGCACGTCCAGATCGATGCCGCGTACCGCGTGCACCGTTTCGCCACCCTTGGTGTCGAAGGACTTGGTGAGCCCGGCGGCGTGAATCATCGAGGTCGCCGCGGGGGCGGGGGCGGCTGTTGTCACTGCGCGAAGGTTACCGGCTGGGACCGACAGACCGGAACCGGTTTCCGGGCGGTCAGCAGGCCGGCGGCGGACGGTATCCGGCCGAACTCGCGAATTCGAAGCGCAGGGTGCCGACGTCGTCCTGGGGAATGACGATGGCCGTATCCGCTCCACGTCGCCACGTCCTGGGCAGCAGGACGTAGTGGCCGCCGATCTCGATCAGCAGGATCAACCCGTCGTAGCGGAAGCGGTATGCCGATTCGGCGCCGAGGCTGTTCGAGCACTCCGTCGTCCGGATCTCCGATGAACTCAGCTGCAGGTCCTTCTCGCTGAACAGCACGACGCCCGGCTGGACAGGCATCTCGGCCGCCAGCTGGCGCGCCCGGGTCTGACCGACGGCGACCGAGTAGTCCGTCGCGATCCAGAACAGGCTCATCGCGATGAGCACGAACATCACCGCCCACTCGGCGATGTTCGCGGCCTCCGAACGGCGAGGAGCGGTGGGGTCGCGCTCCCACCGACGCCGCCGGCGCAGCACGATCACGTACCAGATCAGCAGAATGCCGACGATCACGCTCATCGGCGCCACGCACAGCCCGCGGTTGAAGACGGTGATGACGACCAGCCGGCTGAGACCGTTGAGCAGCAGCAGGATCCCGATGCCGACGAGCGCGCCGGTCTGCCGACGGGTCCGCGGCCAGCTGCGCCAGCGATCGGGCAGCGCCGTGTGTCCCCACATCACGGCAAGGCAGACCGCGGCGATGACGATCAACGGAATGAACAGCGCGTCGACGCTGCGCATCAGGTAGTCGGTGGTGCTCGGGCCGAGCACGGTGGCATCGATCCCGAAGTAGTTGAAGAACCAGTACAGATGTGCCCAGCCGAAGTAGAACAGCAGTGCCGTCGCCAATGTCGTCGGGGCGACCACCTGCCCGAGGATGCGGGCCCATCGGGAGAGCCCGTCGAACGGCGACGGGGGCGCTCCGTCATCCCTGGCCGGCATCCCGCGGCCGACGACCGACGGCGACGGTCTCGGCGTCGACAACCGGCGCGGGCGCGGACTGCTAGCCACAGGGAGTGCGCGATCCGGTGAGCAGGGTGAGGGTCGACCCGCGGTCCAGCACGAAGTCCTCGTCGGGGTGCGACGCGGGGTCCGACGTCAGATAGCTGCACTCGTCGATCGTGTCGCTGTCGCCGCGGTCCACCACGACGTCCACGCAGAGTTCGCCGTCGCCGCAGGCATCACGGATCTCACTGGAGACCAGCTCGCGAACCTGGTCGATCGGCAGGCCCTGCTTGTCGAAGATCGGCGGAATGTTGATCGGTGCGGTCGGCACCCGCACCGGATCGGTGCGCTGCGGCGCACCGGGTACGTCTCCGCCGTCCGGCGGGTCGTTCACCGGCGCGCCTGGGGACCTTCCGCCACCGCAGGCACAGACGACGAACAAGAGCCCGGTTGCCACGATCCGGCGGAACCTGTCGAGGAACATGACCTAACACCGTCCGATCCGAACGTTGTCGACGAGGTACCGGAAATGCGGGCTGTCACCGTCGCTGCACGCGCGATCTGCGGCGGCTCAGGCTTCCAGCGACTTCAGCATTTCCCGCAAGGCACGCAGCGCCCGTGCTCGCATCGGGCCGATGCTCCCCCGTGGGATGTCGAGCATCGTGCTCAGCTCGTCGTAGGACGCCCGGTCGGCCAGCAGTTCCAGCATCAACCGGCGCTGGCGCTCGGGCAGCCGATCGACGGCCCGGCGCAGGTACTTGGCCCGCTCGGCCTGTTCGACCAGCACCGAGGTGTCCGGTGCGTAGGCCGTGTCCAGCCGCCCGGCATCCTCGACCAGCACCTCGTGCCGGCGCGCCCTGATCAGGGCCAGCGCCTCCCGGCGCGCGGTGACCGAGAGCCAGCCCGGCAGCCGGCTGGCGTCGCGGACCGAACCGGAGAACCGCCAGAGCGCCAGCCAGGTCCGCTGGATCGCCTCGTCGACGTCTGACGGGTTGGACACCACCCGCCGCACCGAGCAGGCAACCAGCCGGTGGTATCGCTCCACCACCTGACGCCAGGCCAACTCGTCGCAGGCGATCAACCGGGCCAGCAGCTGCTCGTCCGATGGATCGAGCGGCAACACGGCCGGCGCGGGCGGGGTCCGGACGGTGTCCGCGACCCGCCCGCGCGGGTCGGCCTGACGAGGGATACCGACAGTCCGGCTGTCGGCGGTGACCGGCGGCTCAAGAATGCTGGTGGACATGTGCTGCTCCTGACGAACTCGATCATGGGTGAATCCCGATGCATCGAGTCTGTTCGGAGCGGCCGCGCGGCGGATCCGTAGCTTTACCTAATTCCGCTACCTAGTTCCGCCGGAACCAAGCCGACTACTTGTCGTCGGTGGGCTCCTCTGCGATGTGCATGTCGTCCGGTTCTGCCGGGCTACCGGCGATGTGCATATCGGCGGGCTGGGCCGGAATGCCGGCGATGTGCATGTCTTTCGGGCGGGCAACCTTGCCGCTCTTGCCGGAGTTCGCGGTCTCATCTGTCATGGTGAATCATCCTTCTGTTGGGATCTGGGTACTTTGCAGAGTCGCCTGGCCCGCTCCGGGATTGCTGGCGCGGCAGATTGATCATCGATTCCCCCGAACGGTCGGTCGCTCCGCCGTCCGTCAGCCCGGACCTGGTGGCCGTCGCGGCCGCCTCCGCCCTGGTCCTGGCGCCCAATTTCATCAACACGTTGCCCACGTGCACGTCAACGGTCCGCGGACTCAGGAACAGCCTGGCGGCGATCTGCTTGTTCGTCAGCCCCCGGGTCAGTTCGGCCAGTACCTCCCGTTCCCGGCGGGTCAGCCCGAACTCGTCGGCGCCGGTCGCGGCGCCGTGGCCGGCAACTGCCGGTGACGCCAACCGGATCCGGCTGCGCCGGCCGAGGTCGACGATCGCCGCCAACAGCGGACCGGCCCCGAGCCGAACGGCAATGGTGTGCGCGGCCTTGAGTTCGACGACACCGGCCGCCCGATCGGTCGACAGGCTGACCTCCGCCTGCCGGAATCGGGCGTAACCCTCCTCGAAGGGCCGTTCCAGCGCGGTCCAGGCGTCGGCCACCGCCGACCATTCCGGCGTCAGCCCCTGGGATCTGCCCCACTCGGCCTCGGCGAGGCCGCAGAACGCGGCGACTTCCGGCGACGGGCTCTCCACGGCCAGCGCAGCAGCCGCCTGGCGCAACTTCGTGGTTCGATCCGCGGTTGGCCGGTGATCCCGGCGAGCCAGCACCTCCGCCCCCCGATCCGCTTCGATCCGCAGGCCCAGCGCGCACGCCCGGGCCAGGTCACGACTCTCGGTTCCGGTGTCGAGGACCGCGATCGCCTGGTCGATCGACTCGGCTGCCCGGTCCAGATCGCCCTCGGTCAGGGCCCAACTCGCCTCGGCCAACGAGAGGTCGGCGGTGATCGAGATGGAGGTCTCCCGCTCCCCGAGATAGGCGGCTGCGTCCAGGTTCTCCCTGGCCGCCGCCTGATCGCCGCGGCCCATGTCGAGTTCCGCCCTGGCCAGTCGGATCAGCAGCGCCTGCCCGGCCGTCACCCCCTCGGCGAACGCCTCGTCGCTGAGCTGCTCGGCCTCGTCCCACCTACCCGCGATCCGTAGCAGCACGATCGTGTTGTTGACCAGCACGGCGCCAGTTCCGACGAACGCGTTCTGCCGACGGGCCACGGCCAGCGCGTCGACCGCGGTCCGGCAGGCCTCCTGCGTGTGCCCGGCGATCAGCAACGAGAACGCCAGGTTCGCGGCGACCCGCCGGCGATCCTCGTCGTCGCCGTGCACGGCCGCCAGGATGGAGGCCTCCCGAATCAGCTCGATCCCTGGCTCGAGTTCGCCGGCCAGCACCTGACACATGCCCAGCACGGCCAGCGCCCGGCTCCGCTCTGCGGCGGCCGCGACCTGCTCGGAGAGGGCGATCGCCTGACGGGCGAAGTCTTTCGCCTCCGCATACCGGCCGGCCTGGATGGCCAGCCTGGCCCTGGAGGCGCCGATTCTGGCATGCAGTTCGGACACCGGCAGGTCGGCCACCAGCGCATCGGCCTCGGCGTAGGCGCGGCCGGCGCCGGCCGTGTCGCCGGCATCCCACAGGCATCGACCGAGCCGTTCCATGTTCACCGCCCTGGCCGCCGGGTCGGTGATCCCCTCCACCGCCCGCAGCGCCAGCTCCACGGCGTCCTCGGCCGCTCCGGCCCGCCGCGCCGATTCGGCGGCGTCGCCCAACAGCGCCGACTGCCCCTGTGCATCCTGCGGTCCGTGGCCGGCATCCATCAGCTCGACCAGATGCTGGTGCTGGCGCCAACTGTCGGGGTGCGCGAAGGCCCGTTCGGCCTTGGCCGCCGCGACCACGGTGGCAGCGAATGCTTCGTCGTCGTCGCCGCTGGCCCGCCAGTGGGCCGCCCACTCCGCCGCCCCACTCGCACCGTTTCTGGTGTGTGGCACGGCATCCAAGGCGACGGCGATCCGGTGATGGATGCGCTGACGCTCTCCGGGCAGCATCTGCGCCAGCAGTGCGTCCTGGGTCAGCGCGTGCCGGAAGCCGTACTCCTGCCCGCCCGGCTCGACCACGACGATCCCGGCCGCGACACATTCGGCGACCGCATCCAGCACCTGATCCGGCGTCAGGCCGACGATGCCGTCCAGCAGTTGTTGGGACACCGGCCGCCCCAGCACGGCCAGCGACTGCACCACCTGCCGGGCCGGCGCGCCCAGGCCCGCGGCACGCATGGTCAGCACGTCCTGCAGCCGCGGCGGCAGCGTGTCCAGCGCACCGGCCTCGACGAGTTCGGTGACGATGAACGGATTGCCGCCCGACCGGGCCTGCAGGATCTGGAGTTCGTGGTCGGTCGCCGGGCGCCGGCGCTCCTGGGCGAACAGCTCGGCCATATCCGCGACCGACAGCCGCTGCACGTCCAGTCTGCGGACCTGCCGATTCGCCGCGATCGTCTCGAGCACCACCTGGGCCGCGGGATCGGCCGGCGGCTCGTCGGTTCGGTGGCTGAGGGCGACCAGGTGGCCGGGCGGGAGGTTCCGGGCCAGGAACCCGACCAGTTCCATGGTGCCGACGTCGCTCCAGTGCAGGTCGTCCAACGCCAGCAACTGCCGGATCTCCCCGGTCCTGGCACCGGTCAGTTTGTCCAACAGGCGCTCGAAGAGCTCACCCCGGTTGACGGCGTTCAGATCCCCGGTGCCGATCCCGGCACTGCGCAACGCGGCCGCGATCGGCGCGTACGGGATGGGTTCGCTGAGCACCACGGTGCACGCACCGCGCAGCACCTGGTCGCCGTTGCCGGCGACGTACTCGGCAAGGTTGTCGATCAGCGCGCTCTTGCCGACCCCGGCCTCACCACTGACGGTGATCACGACGGCGCGCTCCGCGCATGCCTCGAACGCGTCGACGAGTGCGCGCATCTCATCGTCACGCCCGACGAGACGGTGGTAGGCCGTCATCGTTTCCACCCAGTCATCTTCGTCCCTGCCGTCGACGAACTAACTAGACCATACGGGCGAAGCGAACCGAACAGCAGTGCGCGCTGTGGCGATTCTGCTGGCAGTCGGTGACCACGCGGCGCGCGTTCCCGGCCAACGCTACCGGGCAGACCGCGGGTCCGCCCAGAGGAAGATCTCGTCCCGGTCGTCGCCGTCGGCGACCCTGACCCAACCGGGCCGCCGGCCCCACTCGACGAAGCCGTGTCGGCGATAGAACCCGTCGAGCCGATGGCCGTCCCTGATCGACAGCTCGACCCGCTCCAGCCCGAGCTCGGCGGCCAACGTCATGAGCTCATTCATCAGTAGCGCGCCGAGTCCGCTGCCCTGTCGGGTCGGGTCGATCATCACCAAGGTGATGGACCCGGTGTGTGCGGTGATCCCGGTCCCGGGTGTCAGCCTGCCGAAGCCGACCAGGTCGTGGCCGGCGATCAGCGCGATGCCTTGGGCACGGCCGGACCGCAGATCGTCGACCACCGGCGCTGCCTTCGCGGCGACCGCCGGTCGCTCGACCGGCGGTGCGAAACCCACAGCGCCGCCGGCCTGCGAAACGGCGTGCCACAACGTGGTGAGTGCCACGCCGAACTGGCTGTCGGCGGCCAACGAGCCGGCCGGCCCGACCCGGTGGACCTCAACCGTCACAGCTGCGGGAACCACAGCGCGATCTCCCGGGCGGCGGACTCGGCGGAATCACTGCCGTGCACCAGGTTCAGTTGGGTTTCCAGACCGAAGTCGCCGCGGATGCTGCCCGGAGCGGCCTTCTCCACCGGGTCGGTACCGCCGGCCAGCTGGCGGAACGCCGGGATCGCCCGCGGCCCTTCGACCACGGCGGCGACCAGCGGCGCCGAGGTGATGAATTCGACCAGATCGGCGAAGAACGGCTTCCCGGCATGCTCGGCGTAGTGCACCTCCGCCAGCTCGCGGTCGACCTGACGCAGTTCCAGGGCGACGAAGGACAGCCCCTTGCGTTCGATCCGGGCGAGCACCTCGCCGACCAGCGACCGCTGGACGCCATCGGGTTTGACCAGGACAAGAGTGCGTTCGGACACCGGCGTCTGACTCCTCGTTCGGTTCGGGTGCTGCTGCTGCAGCCGGCTCGAGGTTACCGGCGGACCTGCTCGCCGCTGCTATCAGGGCGCTGCTGGCCGGGCAGTTCGCCGGCCGCGGCCCGGCGCCGGTACTCGTAGCGGAAATAGAAGATGACGGCGAAGACGATCGCGAAGACGATGCCGACGATGCCCAACGGTCCGCTGATCGCCCAGCCGGCGATGGTCAGCACCTGCAGACCGGCCAGCAGCCAGCCGAACCACTCGCGTTTGACGAACGCGCAGGCACCGATCATCGCGAAGGCCAGCACGATGATCGCGACGATTCCCCAGCCGTTGGTCCCGTTGCCGGTGTTCTTGGCGACCGGGATGGCCAGCAGCACGGTGATCGCCTGCAGCACCAGGGTCGCCGAGATCGCGCCGCGAAGGCCACGTTCCGGATCGGCGGGGCGGCGGGCCGGCCGTGCAGGATCCGGGAGCTGCCCGGCGGGTCCGGTCATGACGGCGTCAGCCCGGCCAGCGTCCGGCCGTCACCGGCGGACACCACCGACCCGGTGATCAGCACACCGGCCCCGTGCGGATCGCCCTCACCCGGGCCGCCGGTCTCGGCCAGTTCGACGGCCAGCGCGATCGCGTCGTCCATCCGGTCCGCGACCTGGACGTTGGCGTCACCGAAGATGTCCCTGGCGATGTCGGCGAGTTCCTCGGCGGGCATCGAGCGCGGCGAGGAGTTCACCGTCACGACCACCTCGTCGAAGGATCCGGCCAGCGCCGCCATGATGCCCTCGGCGTCCTTGTCGGCCATCACCGCGAGCACCCCGACCAGCCGGCCGAAGTGGTACTCGGAGCGCAGCGCGGCGGCCAGAGCCGTTGCGCCGTGCGGATTGTGCGCCGCGTCGATCAGGATGGTCGGCGAGGTCCTGACCCGCTCCAGCCGGCCTGGTGAGCTGACGGTGGCGAAGGCGTCCCGGATCGAATCGGCGTCCAGCTCCCGGCTCCGGCCGGCACCCAGGAACGCCTCCACCGCGGCCAGCGCCAGCGAGGCGTTCTGCGCCTGGTGTTCCCCGGTGAGCGGCAGGAAGATGTCGGAGTAGACGGCGGACAATCCCTGCAGCTCCAGTCGCTGCCCACCGACGGCCAGGTCCCGCCTGAGCACGGTGAATTCGCTGTCGTACCGGGCGACCGCGATGTCCTGATCGACCGCCCTGGCGAGCAGCACCTCCATCGCCTCGGCGGTCTGCGGGCCGATCACCGCGGTGGCACCGGCATTGATGATGCCTGCCTTGTTGCCGGCCACCGACGCCATGGTGTCGCCGAGATAGTCCTGATGGTCCATCCCGATCGGGGTGATCACCGCGACTGTCGAATCGACGACGTTGGTGGAATCCCAGGTGCCGCCGAGCCCGGTTTCGATCACCATGACGTCGACCGGGGCATCGGCGAACGCGGCGTAGGCCATCGCGGTGAGGATCTCGAACTTGCTCAGCGGCACTCCCCCGTCCTGCTCCGAGCGGGCGTCGACGATGTCGATGTAGGGGGCGATGTCGGCGTAGGTCCGCACGTACTGCTCGGCGGAGATCGGCTCGCCGTCGATGCTGATCCGCTCGGTCACCAGTTGCAGATGCGGGGAGGTGAACCGCCCGGTGCGCAGGCCGAGTCCGGACAGCAGGGCGTCGATCATCCGGGACACCGAGGTCTTGCCGTTGGTGCCGGCGATCTGGATCACCGGAGCGGCCGTCTGTGGGTTCCCCAGCAGATCCAGCAGCGCGGTGATCCGGTCGAGGGTCGGCTCGATCCTGGTCTCCGGCCAGCGCCGGTTGAGGATGGTTTCGACCGTCAACAGGTCCAGCGGCGGCGAGTCGGGGATGATCTCGGAGGTCTCGTCGTCCAGTTCCGGCACCACCGGGTCGTTCTCGTCCGGCGCGGCCGGGTCGGGGCCGAGTTGACGGTGCGGGTCGTCCGGGCCGGTCATTCCGCTGCTCCGTCGAGCGCGTCGAGCCTGGACCGCAGCCGCTCCCGCTCGACGACGGCGGTTTCGTTGCGCGCCCTGATCTTCGCCACCACCGCGTCCGGTGCCTTGCCGGTGAAGCTCGGGTTGTTCAGCTTCGCCTCGGTGGCCGCGATCTCCTTCTCGGCGGCGAGGAGATCCTTGGCCAGCCGCGCCCTCTCGGCCGCCACGTCGATGGTCCCGCGGGTATCCACCTCGATGGTCACCGGGCCGGCCACCAGGCCGACCTCGATGGCGGCCGAGACGGTGAAGTCGTCGGCCGGCGCCGTCAGCCGGGTGAGCGCGGCCGCGGGGGCGTTGACACCCGGTGTGCCACCGACGATCCGGGCCGGGACGTCCTTGTTCGGCGCCAGTCCCTGGTCGGCCCGGAACCGCCGGATCTCGGTGACCAGCCGGTCCAGATCGCCGATGAAGCTTCTGGCCGCCGGCCGGTGCTCGCGCCCGGAAACCGTTGGCCAGGAGGCAATCAACAACGACGGGCCGCCGGCCTTGCCGGTCAGGGATGTCCACAGAGTCTCGGTGACGAACGGGATGAACGGGTGCAGCAGCCGCAGCAGGCCGTCCAGCACACTGCCGAGCACCTGCCGAGTGGTACTCGCCGTTTCAGGCGCGTCCCGCAACTGCACCTTGGCCAGTTCCAGGTACCAGTCGCAGAACTCGTCCCAGGCGTAGTGGTAGAGCCCCTCGGCGGCCTTGCCGAACTGGTAGTCGGCGAGCAGCTCGTCGGTGCGGGCGATGACCTCGTCCAGCCGATCGAGGATCCAGGCGTCGGCGTCCGTGAGCTTGTCGGCAGCCAGCGGGGCGAGCGGCAGCTCGGCGCCGTTGATCATCGCGAACTTGGTGGCGTTGAACAGTTTCGAACAGAAGTTGCGGGAACCGGCCACCCATTCGGTGGCCAGTGCCAGATCGGTGCCCGGGTTCTCGCCGCGGGTCAGGGTGAAGCGAAGGGCATCGGCGCCGTACTCCTCGATCAACTCGAGCGGGTCGATCCCGTTGCCCTTGGACTTGGACATCTTCTTGCCGGACTGGTCGCGGACCAGTCCGTGCAGGGCCACCACCCGGAACGGGGTGGCGTCATCCTCGTGTCCGGGTGTCGAGCCCATCGCATACAGCCCGAACATCATCATCCTGGCCACCCAGAAGAACAGGATGTCGTAGCCGGTGACCAGCACACTGGTCGGGTAGAACGCCTTCAGCGTGTCGGTGGTCTCCGGCCAGCCCATGGTGGAGAACGGCCAGAGCGCCGAGGAGAACCAGGTGTCCAGCACGTCGGAGTCCTGGGTCCAGCCGTCGCCGGGTGCCTCGTCATCCGGTCCGACGCAACGGATCTCACCGTCCGGGCCGTACCAGACCGGAATCCGGTGCCCCCACCAGAGCTGTCGGGAGATGGTCCAGTCGTGCATGTTGTCGACCCAGTCGAAGTAGCGGGCGGCCAGCTCCGACGGGTGGATCTGCGTCCGGCCGTCGCGCACCGCGTCGCCGGCGGCCTTGGCCAGCGGCCCGACCTTGACGAACCACTGCAGGCTCAGTCGCGGCTCGACCACGTCGTCGGACCGTGAGCAGTGGCCGACGGCGTGCACGTACGGCCGCTTCTCGGCAACGATGCGGCCCTGCTCGCGCAGTGCCTGCTTGACCGTCTCGCGGGCGGTGAACCGGTCCTGGCCGTCGAAAACCGTTCCGGTGCCGGTGATGTGCGCGTCCTCGGTGAGGATGTTGATCATCGGCAGGTCGTGCCTGCGGCCGATCTCGAAGTCGTTCGGGTCGTGTGCGGGGGTCACCTTCACGGCGCCGGTGCCGAAGCTCGGATCGACGTGTTCGTCGGCGACGATCGGAATCTGCCTGTCGACCAGCGGCAGGGCGACGGTCCGGCCGATCAGGTGCAAGTAGCGCTGGTCGTCCGGGTGCACCGCCACCGCGGTGTCGCCGAGCATCGTCTCGACCCTGGTGGTGGCGACCACCACGCTGTCTTCCCCGTCCCCGTAACGGATCGAGACCAGCTCACCCTCGTCGTCGGTGTGGTCCACCTCGATGTCGGACAGCGCCGTCAGACAGCCCGGGCACCAGTTGGTGATCCGTTCGGCACGGTAGATGAGACCGTCGTCGTACAGCCGCTTGAAGATGGTCTGCACCGCCGCCGACAGCCCGTCGTCCAGGGTGAACCGTTCGCGGTCCCAGTCGACCGAGTCGCCGAGTCGCTTCATCTGGCCCAGGATCGCGCCCCCGTGCTCCTTCTTCCAGTCCCACACCTTCTCGATGAACAGCTCGCGGCCGAAGTCGTGCCGGGTCTTGCCGTCCACCGCGAGTTGCTTCTCCACCGCGTTCTGGGTGGCGATGCCGGCATGGTCCATGCCGGGCATCCAGAGCACCTCGTCGCCGAGCATCCGGTGCCAACGCGCCAGGATGTCCATCAGCGTGTGGTCCAGGGCATGGCCGACGTGCAGGTCGCCGGTCACGTTCGGCGGCGGCAGCACGATCGAGAACGGCCGGCGCTCGCCGGAGAGCACCCGCTGTTCGTCGGCGTGGAAGTACCCGGCCTCGAGCCACCGCTGGTACAGCGCTACCTCGACGGCCGCCGGGTCGTAGTTCTTCGGCAGGTCGTCGGGGTCGGCGGCGCCGGAGGCGGACCGCGCTGCATCGGTGGTAGTCACCCAGCCAGTTTAGGTGCGAGGGGCGCGCAGATTTGACGGCGGTGCAGCGTCTGTACCGTGGCCGCCATGACGCCGGAACCACCCCAGCCCGCCGCCGATGTCCGGATCCTCATCCAGCGCCTTGATCCCGAGGTACCGCTGCCCCAGTACGCGCTGCCGGGTGACGCCGGCGCCGACGTGGTGACCACCGTTGACGCGCTGCTGCAGCCGGGCGAGAGGGCCGTGCTACCCACCGGGATCGCGATGGCCCTGCCGGACGGATACGCGGCCTTCGTGCACCCGCGGTCGGGGCTGGCGGCCAGGGCCGGGATGGCGTTGGTCAACGCCCCGGGCACCATCGATTCCGGCTATCGCGGGGAGCTGAAGGTGATCGTCATCAATCACGACCTGCGCGCCCCGATCAGGCTGCAGCGCGGCGACCGGATCGCTCAGCTGGTGATCCAGAAGGTGGAGACCGCCGCGTTCGTCGAGGTGGACGAGCTACCGGCCTCCGAACGCGGCGCCGGTGGTCACGGCTCGACCGGCGGCGTCGCCGCCCACGCCGACACACCGGCTGGTCAGCCCGTGCCTCGTCGACCCTGCCGCACAACTCGCGATGATCATGACGTGCAGCATCAGCAGCAGTAGTGGACAAGCTCGACAAGCGAAGGAAGATCAGCGATGAGTCAACGGCTCTTTCGTCATCCCCGGATCCATACCGGAGTACCAGGCGCGGCGCCGGTCACCGCGGTGCTGACCGAGGGCGAGCAGATCGTCGCGGTCGGTGACGCCGGCGAGCTGGCCGGCGCGGCGAGCGGTGTCGTGCAGACGATCGATCTGGACGGCGCCGCGGTACTCCCCGGCCTGTACGACGCGCACATCCACACTGCCGCCCTGGCCCGCGATGCGGTCGCGGTCGATCTGCGCGGAACGGCCACCCTGGACGAGGCGCTGACCAGGATCGGTGCCCACGCTGCACGGCTCCCGGAGGGCGCCTGGGTGGTCGGCGGCAGCTGGGACAGCAACCGGTGGACACCGCCGCGGCAACCGGACCGGCAGGCCCTCGACCGGGTCTGCCCCGACCGGCCCGTGCTGCTTGCCACCATCGACGGGCACACCAGCTGGGCCAACTCGATGGCCCTGCAGCGGGCCGGGATCGGCGCCGACACCCCGGACCCGGTCGGCGGGCAATATGCGCGGGACGCCGCCGGCGAACCGACCGGGATCCTGCGGGAAGCAGCGGCCCGGCCGGTGCAGGCGATGATGGCCGTGGAGCACAACGACGATCTGCCGACGCTGCTGCTGCAGGCCCAGGAGCAACTGCTCTCGGTCGGGTTGACCAGCGTCCACGACATCGACGGCGAGGATTGCCGCGACGCCTACCTGCAGCTGTACCGGGACCGGGCGTTGAAGATCCGGGTGCACAAGGCGATCCCGGTGTCGTTCCTCGATCGCGCGATCGAGCAGAGCCGCCGCACCGGCGATGGCGACGACTGGTTCTCCACCGGCCCGGTGAAGATCTTCGGCGACGGTGCGCTCGGCTCGCACACCTGCCACATGGCCCGGCCGTTCGCCGGCGATCCCGGGAACACCGGGATCGCGGTGACGCCGTACGACGAGATCGTTGCGTTGGCTCGCAAGGCAGTCACCGCCGGTATCGCCGTGGCCACCCACGCGATCGGTGACCGGGCGAACGAGCTGGTGCTGGACGCCTACGCCGAGTTGGCCGCGGATCGGACCCTCGACCTCGGCGGGCTGCGGCTACGGATCGAGCACACCCAGTACCTGCGTCCCGGGGACGCGGCTCGGATGGCCGAGCTCGGCGTCGTGGCGTCCATGCAACCGACCCACTGCACCACCGACTACGACCTGGCTGACGAACTACTGGCCGGGCACGAGCTGCTCGCCTATGCCTGGCGAACGCTGCTGAACGCCGGTGCGCCACTGGCTTTCGGCTCGGACGCGCCGGTCGAGTCGCCGAATCCGTTCCTTGGTCTGCACGCCGCTATCACCCGCCAGCGTGCCGACGGCAGTCCGCCGGGCGGCTGGCAACCCGAACAACGGCTGACCCCGGTCGAGGCGTTGGCTGCCTTCACCTTTGGCAGTGCCTTTGCCGCCGGCCAGGACCACCGCAAGGGTCTGCTGACGCCCGGCCGACTGGCCGACTTCGTCGCCGTGGACACCGATCCGCTCGCCGCCCCGCCGGAGCAAATTCCGTCAACCACGGTCCTGACGACGGTGGTCGGTGGCGAGATCCGTTGGCAGTCAGGGTGAATCGGACCTAGCATCTGACGGCGGTGCCCGGCATGCCGGTTTGGTGGGGTGGCAGGGTGGCGTATCGGTGGCCGGTGGGGGTGGTGACGATGGTTTCGCCGGGT
>NZ_KE384549.1:0-210000 GCF_000426645.1 Nakamurella lactea DSM 19367
GGGTAGTTCCACGGCGTCACCTGCCCGACGACGCCGATCGGCTCCCGCCGGATCCAGGAGGTGAAGCCGCTCAGGTACTCGGCCGACGCCCGCCCCTCGAGCACCCGGGCGGCGCCGGCGAAGAAGCGCAGCTGGTCGACACCCGGTGGCAGTTCCTCGGACGCCGTCAGCCCCAGGGGTTTTCCGGTGTTCTCGCTCTCGACCGCGACGAACTCGTCGGCCCGCCTCTCCAGCGCGTCAGCGATCCTGAGCAGCGCCAGTTGCCGTTCGGACGGGGTGGTGCGCCCCCAGCTCTCGAAGGCCGCCTCCGCGGCGGCGTAGGCCCTGTCCAGGTCGGCCTGCCCGGACAGTGCCGCGGTGGCATAGGCCTCGCCGGTCGACGGGTTCACCACCTCGGACGTCGCGCCCTCGACCGCATCGACGTACTCGCCACCGATGAAGTTGCGCAGCGCCCGCAGTTGTTGGCTCATCTGTCCGCCCACCTTCCCGTTCCCGGGGTCGCGGCCGGGCCCGCCCACTGCCCGGCCTCGCTGCCGGTGCCTGATCCTGCCAGCCTGCCATGCCCCGCCCGGTGGGTGTCGAAACCGGCAATGGGGTGGCAACGGGGTCCGGCGGCAGCCATGATGGGGGCTGCGCCGGTGAACCTGCCGGCGTCGACGACCGCCACCCGATAGCAGCACGAGGAGTACGAGATGGCCACGTCAGACAAATCCGCGGACGAAGCAGCCCCGGCGAACGACGCCCAGCCCGCCGAGACCGAAGAGGCGCCGGTCACCGCTTCCACCAAGTCCGCAATGGCCGCCGCGCTCGAGCGCAAGAATGCCGCCAACGCCGCTCGTGGCGGCCACCTGGACGGGCACGCGAAGGTCGGCGACGCCACCGAGAACCACAAGGCCACCCGGACCTTCCGCCGCAAGTCGGGCTGATACCGCTGCCACCGGCTCGTCCTGAAACCCGTCGCCAGTTGGCAGTTTTCCCGCTCCGGCGCCCGGCGTCCTCATGGTGAGTTCTCCCCATGGCCGGAAGGTCCCGGCGCACCTAGATTCGCAACCGGGTTCCGGGGCATCCGGGACCGGCGGGAGCGACCGGCGTTGCTGGGTACGGTGACAGCCATGATGACGTCCGGGCAGTCCGATCCGTCACCGGGTGCGGGAGCGGCGACAACGCCAGGAACCGAGGCGACGGAGGACTGGGATGCGGAACGGCCCGGGCGCGCCGTCATGGATGACGATCCGGCCGCTGACGACACCGCTGGTGACGACACCGCCGGTGACGACACTGCCGGTGACGACACTGCCGGTGACGACACCTCCGGCGATGAGTTCGAGCGCACCGCGCGCTGGCTCGCGAACGACCTGCGCAGCGCACGGACAGGGCCGGGCAACGCGGTGCAGGTGATCTGGGGGAGCGCGACCGACCGCGGTCGCGTTCGCAAGGTGAACGAGGACGCGCTACTTGCTGCGCCGCCGGTCTTCGTGGTGTCCGACGGGATGGGCGGGCACGCCGCCGGGGACGTCGCCGCGGCGATCATCGTCGAGGAGTTCGGCATCGCGATCGACGGTGACGCCGGTGCCGCCATCGGCTCGGACTGGGTGCTCGGCTGCGTCCAGCGGGCCGGCCGACGGATCCGCAACGGGTCCGGCGGGGGCGCCACGGTGGTCGGCGCGGCCGTCACCGAACTGGACGGCGCCTCCTATTGGCTGGCATTCAACATCGGCGATTCCCGGGTGTACCGCAGCTTCGACGGCGAGCTGACCCAGATCAGCGTCGACCATTCGTATGTGCAAGAGCTGGTCGAGGCGGGCGAACTGCAGCGCGAGGAAATGCGCAGACACCCGCAGCGGAACGTGATCACCAGAGCGGTCGGGCTGGTCGGCGACGGCGACCTCGACTGCTGGCTGATCCCGGCGCAGGAGGGTGAGCGGCTACTGCTGTGCACCGACGGGGTGACGGGCGAACTCACCGACAGCGAACTGAGCGGGATTCTCGGTGCGCACATCGATCCGCAGCTGGCTGCCGAGGCGCTGGTCTCGTCGGCGGTGTCCGCCGGCGGGCGGGACAACGCGACCGCGATGGTGGTGGACGTGCTCACCGTCGCGGGCGGGCGGACCGACCCGGCAACGGTGCGTCATTCCGGCGGGGCCGACGGCGGCGACCCCGATGTGGAGCTCACCAGGCCGCGGGACGAACCGAGCGGTCGAGGTGGCGCGCAATGAACACTCCCGTCGGATATCTGCCCGGCGACCGCTGGTTGGTCGCGGGGGACAGAGCGATCGTCTACACCGGCGGCGAGGCGGCTGACGCCTTGCGCTGGTGGCCGTCGGTGCGCTCCGGCGCGGATGCCGCGGAGCTGATCGGCGAGCTGTTCCGCGACGGAGCGCTGGGCACCGGACTTCCGCTGGCCATCATCTGCACTGCGCCCGCCGGCGCCGTTGCACCCGCTGACGTCGTGGCACCCGCTGACGACCCTGACGCCGACGGTTCGGCCAAGGGCAGTACGGTCCGGGCGCTGGTCCAGGGCGGCATCACGGTAGTGGTGGAAACCGTTGCCGGCGAACAGATCCCGGTCAGCGGAGCCGGACTGGTGACCTGGTCCGAGGTGCTGGTGGCGGACGCGGCCGTGGTGTACGTGGCCTGCGCCGACACCTTGCCCGCAGCGTCCGACCTGCTGCCGATGCCGGCCGGCGTGGTGCGGGCGGGATCGGTGCGGTGGGAGCTGTGCGACGCGGCGGTGGCGGCGGCGTCCGAGCCGCCCGGTGCCGCGGTCAGCGACCTGGCACCGGTGAGCGATCCGGACGCCGACGAGGCGGTCACGGTCATCTCGATGGTGCCGGCGCCTGACCCTACGGCGCCCGCTCCGGACATCGAGTTCGCCTCGACCCTCGAGCCGGGGCCGGACGACGCGCAGACCGTGCTCGCCGGTCCGTCCGACCCGGACCGTCCTGCTGACGATGCGGCGTTTGCCGTTGCGGGATTGTCCAAGTTGGTCAGTTCCGCCGTCGCCGCTCCCGACGCTCTCGCCGCTCCCGACGACGCCGCTGCTGACGACGCTGCTGACGACGAAGGCGCCGATGACGCGCAGCCAGCATTGCCGGCCGAATCCATCGATGCGGATGCGACCCAATCGGTGCCGGAGGGTGACTTCGAGCAGGAGGTCGATCTCGACATCGACCGAGGCCTCGATCAGCACCTCGACCAGCACATCGACCAGGACCGAGACCTTGACCGGGACGCCGAGATCGAGCCGCGGACGCCCGACGCCGGGCCGGTTGCCGAGCCGGACAGGCAGCTGATGACGCTGCCGAGCCTGGAGAACCCGCTCCCGATGGTCACGGTTCCACCGTTCACCCCGCCGCCGTTCATCCCGCCGACGCTCGATCTGCCGCCGATCACCCCGCCGCCGTTCGTCCCGGCCGCCACCACGCTGCCGCCGGTGGGACCGCTCGTCGTGCACGGCCCGGTGTCCGCCGGCGAGGCGGCGTCCGAGGAGCGCCCGCCGACCGAGCGGCCGGCCCCGGCGGCGGCCGAGGGACTACCGCCGGCCGAGCGCCCACCCGCCTCCGAGGGTCGCCCGCCGACCGACCAGCACTCCCAGCAACCGCTGATGAACACCCGAATTCCGGCGGAACCCGTTGCACCGCAACTGGTCGGCGACCACGACGGGCTCACCCAGCTGGCCGAGGAGCTGCCGGCCGACTATCGGCCGGCGCCGATGCCACCGGCGCCGGCCGCCGGCCAGGTGTACGCCAGTATCTGCCCGGTCGGCCATGCCAACGCCCCGCACAGCGGCAACTGCCGGGTCTGCGGCGCGCCCATCGCGGCCGGCCAACCGGTACTCGCGCAGCAGCCGGTGCTCGGCCGGATCAGGCTCTCGACCGGGCCGGTGTTCGACATCGACCGGCGCATCGTGATCGGCCGTGCGCCGTCGGTGGCCAGGGTGCCGTCCAGCGACCTGCCCAAGCTCGTCACGGTGCCCAGCCCGAACCAGGACATCTCGCGCTCGCATGTCGAGATCCGTGCCGAGGACTGGCATCTGGTGGTCACCGACCTGCAGTCGACCAACGGCACCGTCATCCGGCCGTCCGACCGGCCGGAGCAGCTGCTGCACCAGGGTCAGTCGGTGGTCGTCGAGATCGGCTGGACCGTCGACCTGGGCGACGGCATCGCCTTCCTGGTGGAAGGCGCGCAGTGACGAACGGGGGACAGCGTGGCTCGTAGGCCGCCGGCCCCGCCGCCCGACCTGCCGGGCTACACCGTCAGCAAGTTGCTCGGTTCCGGCGGGTTCGCCGATGTCTATCTGTACGAACAACATCTGCCGCGCCGGTCGGTGGCGGTCAAGGTGCTGATCCCCGGCGCCGCCGACCACGAGCTGCTCGCCCAGTTCGACGCCGAGGCGAACCTGATGGCGGCGCTGTCGACGCACCCGGCCATCGTCACCATCCATCAGGCCGGGATCTCCGGCGACGGCCGGCCCTACATGGTGATGGAGTACTGCTCCCGGCCCAACCTGTCGGCCCGCTATCGGGCCGAACGGCTGACCGTCGGCGAGGTACTGCGGATCGGCATCCGGCTGGCCGGCGCCGTCGAGACCGCGCACCGGGCGGGCATCCTGCACCGGGACATCAAGCCGGCCAACGTGTTGACCACCGACTTCGGGCACCCGGTGCTGTCCGATTTCGGCATCTCGGTGCAGAGTTCGACGCCGCAGGCGCTGGCCGCCGGCGGCGGTGCGGTGGGGATGAGCATCCCGTGGACCGCGCCCGAGGTGTTCGGTGAGCAGACCGGCGGCGACGAGCGGGCCGACGTCTACTCGCTGGCCGCCTCGCTGTACACCGTGCTGGCCCGCCGCTCGCCGTTCGACCGGCCGGGCGGCCCGAACGGCTCGGCCGACCTGATCAGCCGGATCCGCTCGGCGCCGCTGCCCGCCCTGGGCCGCAGCGACGTGCCGCCGAGCCTGGAGCGGGTGATCGCCAGGGCGATGGACAAGAACCCGGCAGCCAGGTACGCGACGGCGCTGGATTTCGCCCGGGCCCTGCAGCAGGTGGAGGGGGAGCTCCGGCTGGCACCGACCCCGATCGACGTGCTGGACGAGGATCCGGCGACGGCCGCCGAGCAGCTCGGCGATTCCCCGGCCACCCGGGTGCGGGCGCTCACCGTGATCGAACCGGAACCGACCAGGGCGGCGGACGGGCCGATCGGCGCGGTGCCGCCGTCGGTGATGCCGGAGTACGACCTGCCGCCGGGTTTCCCGGCGGCGATGGCGTCGGCGAACGAGCAGACGGTGGTGCGCGAACCCGGTGACGCCGCCGGGCGCCCCGGTTCCCTGCCTGTCCAGCACCATGGCCGCCACCACCCGGGCTCCCCGAGCACCGCACACACCGCCGGGGCGTCCGGGGCTCGTCATTCCCGTTTGCCGTTGTTGATCGGCGGCGGTGTCCTGGTGGTGGCGGCCGCGGTGGTCGCGGTGCTGCTCTCGACCCGCGGCACCGATACCGGACCAGGGCCGGTGCCGCCGTCCGGCGATCTGCTGGCCACCAGCACCCAGCAACAGGCGGTGGCCCCGCCGCCGGATCCGGTGGTCGCGCTGACCGGCACGGTGGTCGATGGCAAGTCGGTCTTCAGCTGGCGGAACCCGCGGCCGCAGACCGGCGACTTCTACTCCTGGCAGCGCACCGACGTCACCACCGGAGACGAAGGTCAGGCGAGGAATACGCAGCAAACAAGGATCACGGTGGACGCACCGGACGCCTGCATCATCGTCAAGGTGGTCCGGAACGGTCAGCCGTCGGGCGACGAATCGACGTGTGCCGGGAGATGATGGCAGGCAGGGCCGGCGACCAGGCCCGTCGGGAGGAGACGTTTCGGTGACCATGCATGTGGAGTTCTGCGGAGAGTGGACCCAACTCGATGAGCAGAAGCCGTTCACCATCGGCCGGGGAGGCGACCTGCAGATCGACGACAATCCTTACCTGCACCGGCATTTCCTGCAGGTGGCCAGGTCTGACGGGCTGTGGTGGCTGTCCAACACCGGCTCCCAGTTGTCGGCGACGGTGACCGACGGGGCCGGCTCGGTGCAGGCGTTCCTGGCCCCGGGCGCGCGGCTGCCGCTGGTGTTCGCCAACACCACGGTGCTGTTCACCGCCGGTCCCACCACCTACGAGCTCACCCTGGTCGGCAACGAGCCGACGTTCGAGGTCAGCGATCCGGCCGGGGCGACGTCCGGCGAGACCACCATCGGCCCGGTGCTGCTGACCGAGTCGCAGAAGGCGGTGATCGTGGCGCTGGCCGAACCGATGCTCAAGCGCGAGGGCACCGGGACCTCGGCCATGCCCTCGTCCAAGGATGCCGCCGCCCGGCTGGGCTGGGAGATGACCAGATTCAACCGGAAACTCGACAACGTCTGCGACAAGCTCGACCGCCGGGGCGTCCGCGGCCTGCGCGGCGGGCCGGGGCAGCTGGCGACGAATCGGCGGGCCCGGCTGGTCGAGCACGCCGTGGCCTCCCGGCTGGTGACCGTCGAGGACCTGAAGTTGCTCGATCTCAAGCTGTGAACCCGTCCCCCTGGCGGGTACAACTTCGGCGAACGGGTGCGTGCTCGCATGTCGGTGTGGAATCCTGGGACATCGGTTGTCGTCATCGGGGAGCGCCGAGCGCGCTGACTTGACCACAGAACCGAGGAGCCTGCGTGGAGTCACGAGTTACCCGCCGTGCGGTGACGGTGACGCTCACCCTGGCCGGGGTCCTGGTGGCCGCGATTGTCGGCTTCTTCGCGACCCGCTCGCCCGGATACGCCAGTACCTCGGTGCAGGCGGAGCAACGGGCGGCCTGGGTCACCAGCAACAAGGACCTGATGCTCGGCCTGCTCAACCAGCAGACCCACGAGGTCGAGTCGCCGGTCGTGCTGGACAGCCAGGACACCGAACTGCTGCAGAACGACGCGTCCGTGGTGGTGGTGGATCGGGTGCAGCACACCCTGCGCACGCTCGATCCGACCACGGCGGCGCTGTCCGGCAAGGTGACGATCCCGGAGAGCGCCGACGTGGCGATCTCCGAGACCACGGTCGCCGTCACCGATCTGCGCACCGGCAGCATCTGGGTGCTGCCGACGGCCGGTCTCGGCACCGACGACCTGACCACCGAGAAACCGAACGGCACGGCCGCGCCCGGTGCGGTGGCCACCGTCACCGGGGGGACGGTGACGGTCGCAGCGCCCGGCGCCGACGCGCTCACCGTGCTCACCGCCGGCGGCGGCGACGCCGCCGGGCAGGGCAGTGATGCCCAGGGCAGCGATGTCCAAGGCACCGTCCCGCTGCCGGACGGCCGGCTGACGGCTGCCTCCGAGCAGCATCCGACGCCGGTCTCGATCACCGCGGTCGGCGCGGTCCCGGTGGTGCTTGACGCTCCGGCCAACCGGATCATCGTGCAGACGGCCACCGGACCGCTCGCCTTCGGTCTGCCGGACGGCACCGCGCATCCCGTCCTGCAGCAGCCAGGGCCGGCCGCCGACAGCGTGCTGATCGGCACCGACACCGCGCTGCTCCGGGTGAACCTGGCCACCGGCGCCGTGCAGTCGCAGCCGACCACCGGCAGCGGCAGCGCGGCGGCGCCGGTGCTGGTCGCCGGCTGCGCCCACGAGGCCTGGTCGGGCGGCACGCCGACCTATCTGCTGTGGTGCGGCGATACCCCGACGGTCAGGGACATCAGCGGGGTGGTCGACGCGAGCCGGTTGATCTTCCGGGTCAACGGGGACACCGTGGTGCTCAACGACGTCACCACCGGTAATTCCTGGGTGATCGACGACGACATGGTGCTGGTGAACAACTGGGACCAGATCAGGTCTGACGAGAACGACGTGGAGAAGTCCGAGACCGGCGTACAGGGCCAGGCGGACCGGTTGACCACCGCCCGCACCGACTGTTCCAAGGGGATGGCGCCGCCGCATCCCAAGGCCGACAGCTACGGCGTGCGGACCGGCACCGCGACGGTGCTGCGGGTGCTGGACAACGACCAGAGCTCCAGCTGTTCGATCGCGGTGATCAGCCAGGTCGACGGCCCGGAGGGCGTGGCCACCGTCATCGACGGGGGACAGGCATTGCAGGTGGCGCCGCCGCTGAACGCGACCGGGCCGATCCAGCTGAGCTACACCGTCGATGACGGCGCCGGGCACGACGCCGCGGCGAAGGTCACGGTGAACCCGGTGAGCCAGGAGAAACCGGTGCCGCCGAAGAAGGTGCGCGACTCGGCGGCCACCGTCATCGTCGGTGGCACCATCACCACCGACGTTCTCGGCGACTGGATCTCGCCCACCGGCGACGCCCTGTTCCTGACGGCCGCCACCAGCAACAACCCGGACGACCGGATCTCCTACAGCCCGGACGGCAACATCACCGTCGGCGACACCGGAACGGCCGGTCTCACCAAGAAGACGATCAACTTCACCGTGTCGGACGGCACCAACAGCGTGCCCGGCCGGCTGACCGTCGAGGTGGTCGACGAGGCGAAGGCGAACCCGGTCGCCTCACCCGTGTACGTCTCGGGGGTGGTCGGCGAGCAGATCGAGGCCGAGCCGCTGAAGTCGGTGCTGTGGCCGGGATCGGAAGAGGTGACGCTCACCAAGGTCGCCCCGCAGAAGGCGACGCCGGGGCTGAGCGTGACGCCCGACCGGCAGGCCGGCACCGTCACCCTGGTGGGGGCGAAGGCCGGCAGCTATTACCTGGACTACGAGGTGGCCGCCGGCGACAAGCAGGCCAAGGGCGTGCTGCGGGTCGACGTCCGGGACAAGCCGGTCGAGCAGCTGCCGCCGGTCCCGATGACGGACGTCGCCTACCTGCCGACCGGCGGCGAGGCGCTGGTCGACCTGACCGCCAACGACACCGACCCGGCCGGCGGGATCGTCGCCGTGCAGAGCATCGATGCCGCCGCCGGCGACGCCGCTGGCGGCGCTGCGGCCCGAGGCCTGATCATCCAGACCATCGACATGCATCTGGCTCGGATCTCGGCGCGGCACCCGTTGCCGGCGGCCGGGATCTGGCTGACATACACGGTGTCGGCCGGCGGGCCGTCGGCCGTCGGGTGGCTGCATGTGGTCCCGGTGCCGCAGCCGGCCGAACCGATGTCGCCGATCGCCTCGCCGATCCAGGTGTCGGTCCGGGCCGGCGACGCCATCACCATCCCGGTGGCCCAGCATGCCGTCGATCCCAGTGGGGACCTGGTCCGCCCGGTCGCCTTCGCCAAGGACGCGATCGGCGCCGACCAGGGGCTGCTCTTCGCGACCGGCGATTCGGTGCGCTACATGGCGCCGGCCTCCGGTCCGGTGGCGAAGGGCAAGACCCTGCGCACCCAGTACACGGTGACCAACCAGGCGGGTAAGCGGGCGTCAGCGAACCTGGCCATCACGGTGGTCCCGACCGGTGACAACGCGCCCCCACAGGCGCCGCCGACGGCGCAGGCCAGGGTGTTCGCCGGCGGCACCGTCGACATCCCGCTGCCGATCGACGGCATCGACCCGGACGGCGACTGGGCGATCGCCGCGGCGGTCGCCGAGCCGCCGAACCTCGGCAGTGCCGCGGTCTCCGGCACCTCGACGATCCGCTACAGCGCCTTCGACAAGCCGGGTCTTGACACCTTCACGTACACCATCAGCGATCCGTTCGGCGGGACCGCAACCGGGACGGTCGATGTGCTGGTGGCGCCACTGCCGAAGACGGCAGAACCGCCGGTCGCACCCGATCTGCAGGCCGTGGTCGCGCCCGGCAAGGCGATCGCGGTCAACGTGCTGGACGAGGTCACCGATCCCGGCGGCCTCGCGGTGAGTTTCGCCGATCCGGCGTTCTCGTCGGCGGGGTCGCGCGGCGGCCTGCAGCTGAGCGTGCGCGACTCGACGATCGTGGCGAAGGCCGGGGCGTCGCCGGGCACGGTCGCCCTGCAGTACAACGTGAAGAACGCCCGCCAGCGCACGGCGTCCGGCACGCTGACCATCAAGGTCGACCCGAACGCCCCGAAGGTGTCGCCGACGGCCCAGGACGCACTGATCGTCGACAGCATGATCAGCCCCGACCACCAGTCGGCCCGGGTCGACCTGACGGCCTGGACGGCCAACCCTGGCGGTCTCCCCGAGGACCTCAAGGCCGCGGTGCCCCAGGTGTCGCAGGGCCGGCTGACGGTGACCGGCAAGCAGACGGTGTCGGTGAAGCTGGCCGAACGCCGGCAGGTGCTGGCCTATCAGGTGACCAATGCCGACGGGCTCAGCGCCGAGGCCTTCCTGATCGTCCCGTCCCGCACCGAGCTGAACATCGCCGCGCCGCCGCAGAACGGGCCGCAGCAGAAGCCGGAGACGCCACCGGATCCGGAGCCGGAGGTGTACGCGCCGAAAGCCTTGAAGCCGCTGGTGGTGGACGCCGGCACCGAGGTGAGGGTCAAGGTCGCCGATTACGTCGGCGGCACCAAGGACGGCCGGAAGGTCACCCTGCCGGCGAACGGCAGCAACAAGGCCAGCACCGGCGAGCTGAGCAGGGTGGACGCCGACACCCTGCTCTGGACGGTGCCGGAGGACGGCGACGGCAAAGCACAGCTGAACGTCACCGTCACCGACGGGGTGGCCAAGCCGGTCCGGACCGGGATCCAGGCCCGGATCAGGGCCAAGAAGCCCAAGGCACCGGTGTTCCAGAACACCGAGGTCCAGGTCGAACCGGGTACCTCATCGGCCCCGACCTCATTGTCGGACCTGGTGACCTACGACCCCGACAAGATGTCGAACCTGAAGTTCAGCCTGAAGAGCAGCAGCAGCAACGGGATCACCGCCCGGCTGGCCGGCGACAAGTTCACCGTCAGCGCGCCGGCGTCGACGGCCAAGGGCACCCAGGCGACCTTCAAGGTGGCGGTGAACGACGGGGTGAACCCGGAAGTCGTCACCGATATGCCCGTCCAGGTGATCAGCTCGACCAAGCCGCCGATCACCTTGTCGGAGCAGACGGTCGAGGCGCTGGCCGGGCAGCCGAAGACGGTGAACGTGCTCGACGGCGCCGGCAACCCGTTCGGCGCCGACCAACCGCTGAAGCTGATCAGCGTCGGCACCGGCGCCGGATACTCGGTCGACTTCGACGGATCGGGTTCGGTGACCGTGACCCCGGACCCGGACTACACCGGACAGCTGACCGTGCCGTTCGTGGTGGCCGATGCCTCCGGCGACCCCGACCGCAACGTGCAGTCGCAGCTCACCGTCACCGTCCGCGGTAAGCCCGATGCCCCTGGGGTGCCGACCAAGCTGGAGGTGGGTGACGGCACCGCAACCGTGCAGTGGACGGAGCCGGCCGACAACGGGTCGCCGATCACCGGATACACGGTGTCCGCCAACGGTTTCAGTCAGGACTGTGCGGCCTCGCCGTGCACCCTCAAGGGGCTGACGAACAACTCCACCTACAGCTTCACGGTGATTGCGCACAACGGGGCCGGCGAATCGCCGGCGTCCAGGGGGTCGGCCGGCATCCGGCCGGACACCTCGCCGGAGCCGCCGGGGCCGCCGAGACTGACCGAGGGCGACCGGACGCTCGCCGCGAGCTGGCAGCCGCCGGCGAACAACGGCTCGCCGATCTCCGGTTACGAGGTGCAGATCACCCCGGCGCCGTCGGGTTCCCCCGGCACGGTCAAGGTGGCCGCCGCCGTGCACGACCGGGACTTCGCCCACCTGGAGAACGGCACCCAGTACACGGTGAAGGTCCGGGCGCTGAACGCCTCCGGCACGCCGAGCGACTGGTCGCCGGGCACCTCGGTGGTGCCGGCCGGCAAGCCTGGTACCCCAACGGATGTGAGGCCGAACGCCGCCACCAAGGCGGGTGCGGCCAAGCGCATCGACGTGTCCTGGACGGAGGCCGACGACGGCGGCGATCCGCCGCACTACCGAATGACCTGGCACGGTGACGACGGCAGCGGTGATGCGGTCGATCTGCCGGTCGGTACCACCTCCGCCCACATCGACCCGGCGAAGCTCGGCGTGACCTACACGGTGACGGTGGTGGCCTCCAACAAGGCCGGGTCGTCCGCCGCCTCGGCCCCGGCATCGGTCAAGCCGTACACCGCGCCCGGCCAGGTCTCCGACCTGACCGCAACGGCCACCGGCAACAACAACGAGGTGACGCTCGCCTGGTCGGCCGCGTCGTCGAACGGCTACCCGATCACCACGTATCAGTACTCGCTGGGCGGGGACGCCTGGAAGGACACCGGCAGCGACCAGCCGGGCGTCAAGCCCGACGGTCTGACGAACGGGACGGCGTACACCTTCCGGGTGCGGGCCTGCACGGCCGCCCCGGACGAGGGCGCCAACTGCGCCGAGCCGTCGAACACCGAGGACGCCAAGCCGTACGGCCCGCCCGCCGCGCCGCCGAACCTGACCGCCGACGCGGACGCGGCGGCCGGCCAGCTGGTGCTGCACTGGGATGCCGCCGACGGCAATGGCCGTGACATCAAGGGGTATCAGTACGCGATCGCCGGTAGCGGCGACTGGAAGGACACCGGCAAGGGGACCGACACCTCGCTGACGGTGCCAGGTGACAACGGCACGGCGTACACCTACGTGGTCCGGGCGATCAACGGCGAGTCGGCCGGCAACCTCGGCGACCGCTCGAACGAAGTCACTGCGACCCCGTACGACACGCCTGGCGCCCCCACCGGCCTGACGGTGGACCGGACCGGCAGCAACAACCAGGTGAAGTTCAACTGGACCGACGGCCCGGCCAATGGCCGGCCGATCAGCAGCTACGACTACACCACCGACGGTGGCAGCAGTTGGCGTGGGATCACCAACGGCGGGACCGCGACAGTGCAGTCGGACGGGAAGACGCTGACCAACGGCAGCACGTACACGTTCCAGGTCCGTGCGCACACGGCTGCCCCGCAGCGCAACGTCTCTGCGGGGTCGAACACCAACACCGCCACGCCGTACGGCCCGGTGCCGAAACCCAACCCGTCCAAGAGCGGCGCGACGCAGGACTCGGTGTCTTTCACCTGGCCAGAGCCCGCCAGCAACGGCATCGGCGGTTACACCTATTCGGTGAACGGCGGCGGAGCACAGGCAGGTCGATCCGCAACCATGGGGACCTCCTGCGGTAAGTCCGTGACGATCTCGGTAGTGGCGATAGATTCGCAAGGACACCGCAGCGAAGCCGGTACCCAGCCCGGGAGTGCTGACGCTTGCCCGAACCCCTCCATCCAGGTCGCTGCCGGCGACGGTGTCAGCACTTCCACCTGCGATATCCGCTGCAATTACATCGCCTTCACGTACTCGCACTTCTCCGGCGGCGACTATCACGCAAAGGTCTATACGGACGGTTCACTCTTCCGTGAATACGACTTCAGCCTCGGCGCCGGTGGTGGGAAGCATCAGTTCACCGCCTACCTCGGCGATCATTCCATCGACAACAAGGTTCGAGTCAAGATCGTGGTTTCCGGGGCAGACAGCGCCAGCGACGAGCGAGACTTCCCCAACACCGGCTGAGAGAAAGTGATTTCACCTTCATGACCATGACCCCCGACCACGCCCAGTGGTTCGCCCAGACCTTCTCCTCGTTGGTGGGCAACGTCGGCCAGGCCGTTCTGGGCAAGCCGCGGACCATCTCGTTGGCGTTCACCTGCATGCTCAGCGAGGGCCACCTGTTGCTGGAGGATTTCCCGGGCACCGGCAAGACCTCACTGGCCAAGGCGATGTCGGCAACTGTGCAGGGCAGCAACTCCCGGATCCAGTTCACCCCCGACCTGCTGCCCTCCGACGTCACCGGCGTCACCATCTACGACCAGAAGAGCGGCAGCTTCGACTTCCACAAGGGCCCGATCTTCGCCTCCGTGGTGCTGGCCGACGAGATCAACCGGGCGTCACCGAAGACGCAGGCCGCGCTGCTGGAGGTGATGGAGGAATCCAAGGTCACCGTCGACGGCGTCAGCCATGAGGTCGGGAATCCGTTCATGGTGATCGCCACCCAGAACCCGATCGAGCAGGCCGGCACCTACAAGCTGCCGGAGGCGCAGCTGGACCGGTTCCTGATGAAGACCTCGCTGGGCTACCCGGATCACGCCGCCACGGTGGAGATCCTGGCGGCCAGCAGTACCAAGACGCACGTCCGGACCGTCAGCCCGAAGATCACCACGTCGGCGGTGGTCGACATGGCCGAACTGGCGGCCACCGTGCACACCGATCCCGCGGTGCTGGACTACATCGCCCGGATCGCCGAGGCGACCAGGACCACCCCGGAAACCACCGTCGGTGTCTCGGTCCGCGGCGCGCTGTCGCTGACCAGGGCCAGCCGGACCTGGGCGGCCGCCCACGGCCGGCACTACGTGGTCCCGGACGACGTCAAGGATCTGGCCGAACCCGTTCTGGCGCACCGGATCCTGCTGGATGCCGAGGCCGAATTCACTGGCACCACCGTCGCCTCCGTACTGCACCGGATCCTCGGCGAGGTCTCGCCACCCGAGCGGCGGCGATGAGCGGGCGTCAGGATCCCGGATGACAGCGCCGGCACCCGCACCGGCGCCGACCGCCGAGCACCCGCACCCGACCGAATCCGGTTGGGAGCACCATCGCGTCACCGAGAACGCCGGTGGCACACCGGTTCCGGACACCACCGGGACGAATGCCTGGTCCACCAGGATCCAGGCGCCGGCGCCGTCGCTGCGACGATTGTTCGCACCGGTCACCGGTACCGGGGCTACCGCGATCTGCGGGCTGCTGCTCTGCCTGGTGGTGGCGCTGGTATTCGGGTGGAGCGAGTTCATGGTGGCCGCGGTGGCCATCGCGGCCCTGCTGCTGGTCGCCAGCCTGTTCCTGATCGGCCGCAGTTCCTATGCGGTCGAGGTGGATCTGCAGTCGACCAGGGTGGTGGCCGGCGAACGTGCCACCGGAGCATTGACGGTGCGCAACAGTGGAACCCGGCGGCTGCTGTCCTCCCGGATGGAGCTTCCGGTCGGTGGGTCGATGGCCTCGTTCCGGATCCCCGGGCTGGCCGGCGGCGCCGAACACGAGGACCTGTTCGTGATCCCGACCGCGCGCCGCGCGGTGATCCAGGTCGGCCCGGCGCTGTCCGTGCGCGGCGACCCGTTGGGGTTGCTGCGGCGTCAGGTCCGCTGGACCGTCGCCAGCAACTTGTTCGTGCACCCGAGAACGGTTGCGCTGCACGGCGCCGCCACCGGCATCGTCAAGGACCTGGAGGGTCAGCCGACCAAAGACCTGTCCAGCAACGACGTCTCGTTCCACGCGCTGCGCCAGTACGTCCCCGGCGACGACCGGCGCTACGTGCATTGGCGCACCTCGGCGCGCACCGGGGTGCTGATGGTGCGGCAGTTCGAGGAGACCCGGCGCACCCACCTGGCGGTGGCACTGTCGGTGGACCCCGACGAGTACGGCACGGTCGAGGAGTTCGAGTTGGCGGTGAGCGTCGCCGCGTCGCTGGGCGCGCAGGCGATGCGGGAGGAGCGGCCGGTGACCGTCGGCGCCGGCCGGGGCCAGGTCCGGGCCAGATCGGGCCGCACCCTGCTGGACGGCTTCTCCGGGATCGACCCGCAGCCCGGCGCCGGCATCCTGGTGGCCGGGCGGCTCACCGCGGCCGCGGTGCCCAACGCGTCGGTCGGCATGCTGATCACCGGCCCGAAGCCCGACGCGTTGACCATCCGGCGCTCCGGCATGAGTTTCGCGGTGGGCGTCAGGGTGGTGGCGATCAGGGTGCTGGCCGGCTCGAAGCCGACGCTCGGCGCCATCGACCGGGTCGATGTCGCCACCATCGGCGCCCTGGACGACCTGCCGAAGGCACTGCGCCGATTGCGTGCGGCGTGAGGGCCGCGACATGAGAGACAGGTTGCCGGTCGGCCGGATGCTGGTCGACGCCACCGCGATCGCGGTGTTGGTGGCGGGTGCCGGGCTGGCGTTCGGACCCGCCTACGGTGGCTCGCGGTTTCTGCTGGCGCTGGGACTTGGCGCCCTGGTCGGCGGCCTCGCCGCGCTGATCCCGGCGCTGGCCCGCTGGCCGGCCGTTCTCACCCTGCCGCTGGCCGCCGTCGGCTATCTGCTCGTCGGCGGCGCCGCCGCGGTGCCGCGCAGCACCGTGGGTGGGGTGCTGCCCAGCGGCGAGTCGATCCGACTGCTCTCGGTCGGCGTCATCACCTCCTGGAAGCAGATGCTCACCGTGGCGGTCCCGGTGGGCAGCGCCGGGTCGCTGTTGCTGCCGGCCTTCCTCACCTCGTTGGTGCTGACCGCCGCCGGGGTGTCGGTCGCGTTGCGGTCCGCCCGGCCGCTGACGGCCCTGCTCGCCCCGGCGCTGATGGCCGCCGGCGCCGCCCTGCTCGGCACCGGCAGTGCCTTCCACCCGGCGATCGCCGGCACCGCGCTGGCACTGGCCGCCCTGCTGTGGGCCGGCTCGCGGCGGCGGGCAGACGGCCGTCCGGGTCTGGACCTACGGCGGCCGCTGGCGCTGGTCGCGTTGCTGATCCCGGCCGTCGCGGCGGGCGTGTTCCTCGGACCCGGGCTGCTGCCGGACGCACAGGCCAGAACCACCGTGCGTGAGCTGGTGGAGCCGCCGTTCGACCCGTCGACGCTGCCCAGCCCGCTCAGCGGCTACCGCTCCTACGTAAAACTGCAGACCAAGCAGGTGCTGTTCACCGTCGACGGGCTGCCGGCCGGGGTGCCGCTGCGGCTGGCCACCCTCGACGCCTGGGACGGCCGGATCTATTCGGCCTCGGCCGATTCCGGGGTGTTCACCCGGGTCGGCGATCGACTGGCGTCGGTCCCGGCGGGCGAGCGGGCGGACCTGACGGTGACGGTCGGCGACTATCACGACGTCTGGGCACCGACCGCCGGATACCTGGCCGCGGTCGAGTTCTCCGGCGCGGACGCCGATCGGCTGCGGGAGGGCTTCCGGTACAACCGGCAGACCGGTGCGGCGCTGGTCACCAGCATGCTCACCGAGGGCAACAGTTACCACCTGGAGGTGTCCGTGCCGACCCAGCCGACGGTCGCGGAGCTGGCCGGCGCATCGGTCGACGATTCGGCGCCGATGGGCGACATCAGCGACGCGGTCCCGGCCGAGGTGAAGACCAAGGCGGACGAGTGGACGGCCGGCGCCAAGGACGAGATCGGGATCATCGAGGCGATCCGCAAGCACCTGCACGACGACGGCTGGTTGTCCCACGGCGACAACTGGAAGGGCGTACCGGGTGGCCACGGCGCCGACCGGATCCGCCGGCTGCTGACCGCGAAATACATGTTCGGTGACGCCGAGCAGTACTCCGTCGCGATGGCGTTGATGTTGCGGTCCAAGGGCATTCCGGCACGAGTGGTGATGGGCTTCGCCGGTCGGGACACCGCAGGGACGACGGCCTTCACCGGGTCGCAGATGACGGCCTGGGTGGAGGTGCCGTTCACCGGCGCCGGCTGGGTGTCGTTCGACCCGCTGCCGCAGGAGGGCAAGGACCTGCCGGCGCCGTCCGATGACCCCGAGGCGCAGGGCGCCGCGCCGAAGCAGCGCCAGCCACCGCCGCCGCCGATCCCGCCGAAGGACGCCGACCAGAACGAGGCACAGTCGCCGCCGGACCAGCAGCCGAAGGAGCCGGACCAGAACACCCCCCGGGATGACGAGAACCCGTCGCCGGTGGCGGTGCCATGGGGCTGGATCGGGGCCGGCACCGGTGCCGGCCTGCTGGTGCTGCTGCCGATCGGCGCGATCCTGTTGCTGAAGTCCCGCCGCAAGAAGCGGCACGGGGCGGGCAGCCCGGACCAACGCATCGCCGGAGCCTGGTCGCACCTGATGGACACCGCGGCCGACTTCGGCCGGCGGCCGAACGCCGGCACCACCAGGGCCGAGGCCGCCGAGCAGCTCGCCGCCGCGTTCGCCCCACCACCTGCAGGCGTAGCGGGGTTGTCCCAGCCAGGCGTAGCGGGGTTGTCCCAGGGGCCGCCCGTGGCACCGGCGCCCGGCGTCTTGGTGTTGGCCCGCCGGGCCGACGCGGTCGTGTTCGCGCCGGACCCGGTCGATCCACAGCAGGCCGATCGCTACTGGGCCGACATGGAATCCCAGCTGGCGTCGATCAAGAACACCCAGTCGGGCTGGCGCAGGTTCCGGGCCCGGCTCTCCCTCGCGTCGCTACGGAAACGGACGTGACGGCCGCCCCGGTGGTGGACCGGTACTGCCCGAACTGCGGGGCCAGGCTGACGGCGACCACCGAGACCTGCCGGAACTGCGGCGCTCCGACCCCGCAGCGCTCGCTCCGGCTGGACGAGACGGACACGGCCCCGGTATCGCGCCGGGTATTGGCCACCGCCATCGACGTCGCGCCGCTGGTCCTGCTACTGGCCGGGCTGCTGACCGCTGCGGCGGTCACCGAGCTGGCCTCCTGGGTGCGATTGACGTTGCCGGCCTTGATGATCGCCTGGTGCGCGCTGGTCTGGATCTGGCAGTCGGCGACCGGGCAAGGGCCGGGGAAGGCAGTTGTGGGCCTGCGGGTGGTCGACGAACGCACCGGCAGCCGGATCGGCGCGCTCCGGACGCTGGGCCGGATGGGGACCGAGGCCGGCTCGGTGATCGGCACGCTCGGCCTCGGCGCGTTGTCCTACCGATGGGATCCGTCCGGCCGGGAGCAGACCTGGTGGGACCGGGCCGCCGGGTCCAGGGTGATCGCCGAGAGTGCCGACGGTTTCACGGTTTTCGACCCCGCTGCCCAATCCAGGTGGACACCGGTGCCGCCGGCCCCGTCAGTAGTGCCGGGTCCGCAGGCCCAGCCGGGTCCGTCAGCCCAGCCGGGTCCGTCAGCCCTGCCGGTGCCGCCTGCCCAGACGGTGCCGCCTGCCCAGCCGGGGCCGTCAGCCCGGCCTGGCTCGTCAGCTGCACCGCCCACCGCACCGGACGGACCAACGACCGTGGTGCGCCGGGAAGACATCGCGGCCGCCGACCCGTTGGCGGAGGCGCCGACGACGGTGGTCGGCCGGCACGCCCTGTCGGACGCGCCGACCTCCGAGCATCCACGCGCGCTGATCGACGACGCCGACGCCACTGCGTCGCGACCGGCCGCCGACGCCAGGCCGGCCACCGCGACCCTGGAATGGGATACCGGCGCACGGGTGACCGTCGGCGGCGTCGTGCTGGTGGGTCGCGACCCGCAACCCGTCCCCGGCGAGCAGGTGGACCGGCGACTGGCGGTGGGCACCGACTCGGTCGGGGTGTCCAAGACCCATCTGGCGCTGACCATCACCACCGCCGGAATCACCGTGGTGGACAGGCATTCCACCAACGGAGTGCGGATCTCCGGCGCCGATGACGAGATCCTGCTCTGTCCGCCGGGGGAGCCGACGCCGGTCCGGGAAGGCGACCGCATCCTGTTCGGCGGACGGTCGATCCTGGTGGCTCCGAGCGGCTGACGTGGGACCTCGTCAGACCGCCAGGCCCTCGATCACTTCGGCACCAGGCAGTTTCGCCAGCGTGGCGCCGTCGATGACGATCTTGGCGCCGCGGATGCCGGCGCCGATCACCACCGGTCCGGCACCGACGACGGCAGCGTCGATCAGGATCGGCCAGTCGGCCGGCAGCCCGATCGGGGTGATCCCGCCGTACTCCATGCCGGTCCTGGTCACCGCCTCGTCCATCGGCGCGAACGAGACCTTCCGTACGTCCAACCGCTTGCGCACCACCGTGTTCACGTCGGCACGGGTGGTCGCCAGGATCACCGCGGCCGCCCAGCGTTGCTCACCGGAACGCTTGCCGGACATCACCACACAGTTCGCCGAGACCTCGAGCGGGACGTCGTAGCGTTCGCAGAACACCGCAGTGTCGGCCAGCTCGGCATCGATCGGGGCCACCCAGACCTGATCCAGTTGTCCGTCGGGGTGGGCGAGCGCGTCGCGGACCGGTTCGCCCAACAGCTCCGGCCGATCGAGCGCAGTGAACAGCTCCAGCGTGCCAAGGGTCGGCGCGCTCGCCGGTTGGTTCACTGGTGCCGGGCCTTCGCCGCGATACTCGTCATCTCCGACCGGGAGATCACCTTGACCCGCTCACGATCGTGCTCGTCGGCAACGCCGAGCTCACGTTCGTGTGCGTCCAGCCGGTCCCAGCCGTCGAAATCGGTGACGCGCAGCCCCTTCTCGGCCAGCAGGGCCTCGACCTCGGCCCGGCTCCGGTGCGGTGCCCGCGGCAGCTCAGGGGCGTCGGCCAGCAGGTTGGCCACCGTTTCCGCTGCGTCCGACTTGGTGTGCCCGATCAGCCCGACCGGTCCGCGCTTGACCCAGCCGGTGGCATAGATGCCGGTGAGCGGGGCGCCGCCGGGATCCAGCACCCGACCGGCCTCGTTCGGCAGCACCAGCTTGGCGCCGTCGAACGGCAGGTCCGCGATCGGCTCGGAGCGATAGCCGACGGCTCGGTAAACCGCCTGGACGTCCCAGTCGGTGAACTCGCCGGTACCGCGGACGTTCCCGTCGCCTGTCAGCTCCATCCGCTCGGTGCGCAGCCCGGACACTGTCCCGTCGCCGAGGATCTCCACCGGGTTCTGCAGGAAGTGGATGTGGATCCGGCGGTGCGGTCCCGGCCGCGGGTCCCGCAGCGCCCACTCGCTGAGCACGTCGACCACCATCCGCTGGGACTTGGCCTTGGCGATGGCCTCCTCCGAGCCGGCGTCGAACTCCATGCCGGACGGGTCGACCAGCACTTCGACGTTCGGCGAGTGATCCAGCTCGCGCAGTTCCACCGGGGTGAACTTGGCCTGTGCCGGGCCGCGCCGGGCGAACATGTGCACGTCGGTGACGGCCGATTTCCGCAGCACCTCGTGCACGTGCGGCGGAATCTCGGTGTAGAGCAGTTCGTCGCCGGTGCGGGCCAGGATCCTGGCCACGTCCAGTCCGACGTTGCCGACGCCGATCACCGCCACCTCGCGGGCGCCCGTCAGGTCCCAGGTCTGCTCGCGGTCCGGGTGTGAGTCGTAGAAGGCGACGAACTCCGCGGCGCCGTGCGAGCCGTCGAGGTCGGCGCCGGGAATGGTCAGGCCACGGTCGCGCTCGGCTCCGGTCGCGAAGACGACGGCGTCGTAGAACTGCCGCAATTCGTCGACCTTGACGTCGACGCCGACCTGCACGTTGCCGTAGAAGCTGATCCGCGGATTCTCCATCACCCGGTGCAGCGCCACGATGATCTGCTTGATCCGCGGGTGGTCGGGAGCCACGCCGTAGCGGATCAGACCGTAGGGGGTGGGCAGCCGATCGAAGATGTCGACAGAGTCGACGGCGACGCCGCCGGTCTTGGTCAGGATGTCGGCGGCGTAGATACCGGCCGGGCCGGCACCCACGACGGCGATCCGCAGTCCTGCATCCGGACGGGTGGGCGTGGTGCTCTCGGGCATGCGGCGGCGCTCTCCTTCGTGATGGCAGCCCTCAGGATACCGGCCTCAACCGCGGTTGAAGGCGATGTGACGTGTACCGCACCGACGGTGACCTGCACAGATTGCCGCTTCCCCGCGGTCGCGCGTGTCCGGGATGACGTCGACGGAACGTGATCCACCCCGGCCACGTCGTAGGCCCATCCGGCCCCGGACGGCCCGGCCTGTTCGAAAGGAATCACTTCATGCGCATCCTGACCCGCATCGGCGTGCTGCTGTTGGTGCTTGGCCTCGGTTCTCTCGTGCTGCGACTGATGGACATGCACTTCACCGTGCTGGCCTGGGCCGACGACCTGCAGCCCGGCCTCGGCATCGGATTCGCCGTGCTCGGCGCAGGCTTGGTGCTGGCGGACGTGGTGAGTCGCCGCGAGAACACGCCCGCGCAGCCGCCGCTCAACCAGCAGGCTGCCTACCACCAGCCGCAGTTCAACCAGCCGGCTCCCGATAACCAGCCGCAGTTCAACACCAGCCCGCCCAGCCGCAGCAGCCGTTCCCCCCGACCAGGTAGCGGAACGTTCAACAGGTAGCGCAAGTCTCGCCGGCGTGTCGGCCAACATTCCGCTACCGGCCCGGTTCGGGCGCCGGTCAGTACGAGCCGCCGCCGGACAGCGCGACGGCGCCGGTCGGGTGCCAGACCGTCTTGGTCTCCAGGAAGGCTCGCAGCCGGGCGGTGCCGGGCGGGGCGGTGAAGTTCGGCTGCCGCCCCGCGAAGACGCGTTTGACGGTGCCCGCAGCGGCTCGTTCCAGTGCCGCCCGCAGCTCGGCATCGCAACCGGTGAGGTCCAGTGCGTTGACGTCACCGTGCGCGGCCAGGTGCGGCATGATCTCGGCGGCGTCACCGGTCAGCAGGTTCACCACGCCGGCCGGCAGGTCGGCGGTGGCCAGCACCTCGGCGAAGGCGATCGCCGGCAGCGGCCGGGCCGCCGAGCTGACCACGACCGCGGTGTTGCCGGAGGTGATGATCGGCGCGATCACGCTGACCAGTCCGAGGAACGAGTCGTCCTGCGGTGCGGCCGCCGCCACCACCCCGGTCGGTTCCGGCGTCGAGAAGGAGAAGTACGGCCCGGCAACGGGATTGGCGCTGCCCAGGACCGACGCGATCTTGTCGGTCCAGCCGGCGTAGTGCACCAGCCGGTCGATCGCGGCGTCCACCGCGGCGGCGGCCGTGGAAGTCGTCAGCCCCTCGCCCGCGGTGACCAGCTCGACGAACTGGGCCCGCCGGCCCTCCAGCATCTCGGCGATCCGGTAGATCACCTGGCCGCGGTTGTAGGCGGTGCTGCCGGCCCATGTGCCGAAGGCCTTGCGGGCGGCCACCACCGCGTCCCTGGCGTCCTTGCGAGAACCCTGCGCGGCGTTCGCCGCGAAGCCGCCCTTCGCGTCGGTGACCTGGTAGGTGCGTCCGCTCTCGCTGCGCGGGAAGGCACCGCCGATGAACAGTTTGTAGGTCTTGGCAACGGCGACGCGCTCGCCGGCCGCGGCCCTGCCCGAATCCTTGGCCGCCATCAGAATCCCTCCGCCACGTCGTCGGTGTCCAGGTAGGCGCCGAGCCCGCTGCGACCACCCTCCCGGCCGAAGCCGGACTCCTTGTAGCCGCCGAAGGCGGCGGTCGGGTCGAACCGGTTGAAGGTGTTGGCCCACACCACGCCGGCCCGTAGCGACTGCGCCATACCGAGAATGCGCGAGCCCTTCTCGGTCCAGACGCCGGCGGACAGCCCGTACGGGGTGTTGTTCGCCTTGGCGACCGCCTCGTCGGGTGTGCGGAACGTCAGCACCGAGAGCACCGGCCCGAAGATCTCCTCGCGGGCGATCCGCATCGCCTGCGACACCCCGGAGAAGATGGTCGGCGGGAAGAAGAACCCACGGTCCGGGACCGGGCACGGTGACGTCCAGCGCTGCGCGCCCTCGGCGTCGCCGACGGCGGTCAGCTCGCGGATCTTGCTCAGTTGTTCGCCCGAATTGATCGCGCCGACGTCGGTGTTCTTGTCCATCGGATCGCCGATCCGCAGCGTGCCGATCCGGGTGCGGAGCTTCTCCAGCACCTCCTCGGCCACCGATTCCTGCACCAGTAAGCGACTTCCGGCGCAACAGACGTGGCCCTGATTGAAGAAGATCCCGTTCACGATGCCCTCGACCGCCTGGTCGATCGGGGCGTCGTCGAAGACGATGTTGGCGGCCTTCCCGCCCAGCTCGAGGGTGACCTTGCGGCCGGTCCCGGCCAACGACGACTGGATCTGCCGGCCCACGTCGGTGGACCCGGTGAAGGCCACCTTGTCGATCCCGGGATGGTTCACCAGCGCCTTCCCGATGTCGCCGGCGCCGGTCAGGATGTTGACCACGCCCGGCGGCACACCGGCATCGGCGATGATCTCGGCCAACACCAGGATCGACAGCGGGGTGGTCTCTGCCGACTTGATCACCACGGTGTTGCCGGCGGCCAACGCCGGGGCGATCTTCCAGGCGGCCATCAGCAGCGGGAAGTTCCACGGGATCACCTGCCCGGCCACTCCCAGCGGCTTCGGATCGGGACCGAATCCCGCGTGCTGCAACTTGTCTGCCCAACCGGCGTGGTAGAAGAAGTGCGCGGAGGCGGTCGGCACGTCGACGTCGCGGGACTCCTTGATCGGCTTGCCGTTGTCCAGGGTCTCGACCACGGCCAGTTCACGGGCCCGTTCGGCGATGCCGCGGGCGATCCGGAACAGGTACTTGCCGCGCTCGCTGCCCGGCATCTTCGACCAGACCGTGTCGTAGGCGGTGCGGGCCGCCGTCACCGCGGTGTCGACGTCGTCGGTCGAGACGGTGCTCACCACTGCGAGCGGCTGCTCGGTGGCCGGGTTGATCGTCTTGATCTCCTCGCCGTTGCCCTCGACGAACTTTCCACCGATGAACGGCAGGTAGCGCTCCTTGAGCTTGCCGATCGCCGCCGATTCCGGGGCCGGGGCGTATTCCCACTCGAAGCCGCTGGTCTTCTTCGCCATGTGTCTCAGTCCACCGTCACATAGTCGGGCCCGCTGTAGTGGCCCTGGGTCTGCGCCCGGCGCTGCATCACCAGGTCGTTGAGCAGGCTGGAGGCGCCGAACCGGAACAGGAACGGATCCAGCCACTGCGGTCCGGCGACCTCGTGCACGGCCACCAGATAGCGGATCGCGTCTTTGGTGTTGCGGATGCCGCCGGCCGGTTTCACCGCCCGCAGCTCGCCGGTCTGCACGTGCCAGTCGTGCACGGCCTGCAGCATCACGTGGGTGACGGGCAGCGTGGCGGCCGGTGAGATCTTGCCGGTGGAGGTCTTGATGAAATCGCCGCCGGCCAGCAGCGCGAGCCAGGACGCCCTCCGCACGTTGTCGTAGGTGGCGAGTTCGCCGGTCTCCAGGATCACCTTGAGCCGGGTGCCGGAGCCGAGCCGGTCGCATTCGGCCCGGACCGCGGCGATCTGGTCGAAGACCAGACCGTAGTTGCCGGCTAGGAAGGCGCCACGGTCGATCACCATGTCCACCTCGGTGGCGCCGGCCTCGATGGCGTATCTGGTATCGGCGAGTTTCACTGCCAGCGACGATCGACCGGACGGGAAAGCCGTTGCCACCGAGGCGATCCCGATGCCGGTGCCGGCGAGGGCCGGCACCGCGGTGCCGACCATGTCCGGGTAGACACAGACCGCGGCCACCATCGGCGTTTCCGGGACGTCCGGGTCGGGTCGCCGGGCCTTGGCGGCCAGCGATCGCACCTTGCCGGGGGTGTCGGCGCCCTCCAGAGTGGTCAGGTCGACCATCGAGATGGCCAGGTCGATGGCGGCCAGCTTCGAGGCCTTCTTGATGGAGCGGGTGGCCAGCGCGGCGGCCCGGCCCTCGACGCCGACCGGGTCGACGCCGGGCAGACCGTGCAGAAAGCGACGCAGGTGCGATTCGTCGCTGACGGCGTCGGCCAGGTGCGATGGCAGTTGGTCGGGCAGCGCGGCACTGCTCGGCAATTCGGCATCGCCGGGCAGCTCGGCCCGGCCGGGCGCGGCTTCGGACACGGCTCGGTTCATGCCGTCATCCTAGGTCCGGAGTACGCGTCCGGCGGTCGAGGCGTGACAACCGACAGTGACGGTGGAGCGTCTGAACGAGGTGGAACAACTGGAGGCAGCGGTGGCCCCGACCAGCACCGACCGGATGAGGCCCGACCGCACCGGCACCGGGCAGCGCCCCGGGATCGCCGGTCCGGCCGGCGTCGCCTCGCCGATCGACCAGCTGTACCGCACCTATTGGGACTCGCTGGTGCGGCTGGCCTGGTTGATGACTGGCGACCAGTCGACGGCAGAGGAGGTCGTCGCCGATGCGTTGGTCGCGCTGCATCGCCGCTGGGACGGGTTGGGCACGGTCGCGAACCTGCCGGCCTACCTGCGGCGCAGCGTCATCAACGGTTGCCGATCGCACGGCCGGCGGCGGGTGCTGGAACGGGCGCACCTGGCCAATGAGGCGAACGTGGTGGCCCGGATCGGCGACGCACCGAGCGCCGAGGCCCAGGTCCTGGAACGGTTCGGCCGCGCCGATGTGCTGTCGGCACTTGCCCAGTTGCCGCGACGTCAACGCGAAGTGCTGGTTCTGCGTTATTACCTCGATCTGTCCGAGGGACAGATCGCCGAAACCCTCGACGTATCGCCAGGTTCGGTCAAGTCGCACGCCCATCGTGGGCTCGCTGCGCTGCGTGACCGGATGGCCGACCACAACCCGCTGGAGGATCGATGAACGGCGACCTGCACGATCTGAGCCCACTGGAGAACGAGCTGCGTCGCGCCCTGGACGACGAGGCGTCCCGGATCCGGCCGTCCGACCTGCGAGCGGAGATCATCGACCGGGCAGGGCAGGCCGGTCGGCGACGGACCTGGGCGAACCGGGTCGCGCCGCTCGGGGTGGCCGCCGCCCTGGTGGCCATCGCCACGGTGATCTGGTCGGCCGGTGGTCCGGCAGGCACCGCCCCGGCCGGGCACCCGTCGGCGGATCCGTCAGCACCGGCGACCAGTCCGGACGGCGCCTACGACCGGGCCCGCGAGTTGCAGTCGGCGGATCCGTCAG
Source organism: Nakamurella lactea DSM 19367 (assembly GCF_000426645.1). Taxonomy (GTDB): domain Bacteria; phylum Actinomycetota; class Actinomycetes; order Mycobacteriales; family Nakamurellaceae; genus Nakamurella; species Nakamurella lactea. Next base: position 26,442 of record NZ_KE384549.1, read on the forward strand.
CACCGGCGACCAGCCCGGACGGCGCCTACGACCGGGCGCGCGAGTTGCAGACGGCGGATCCGTCAGCTCCGGCGACCAGTCCGGACGGCGCCTACGACCGGGCTCGCGAGTTGCAGACGGCGGATCCGTCAGCTCCGGCGACCAGCCCGGACGGCGCCTACGACCGGGCCCGCGAGTTGCAGACGCAGGATCCGTCGGCGCCGTCGGTGAGCTCCACCGAGTTGCCGTCGCTGGGGACCGCGACGGCCGGCCCGGGGCTGACGATCGAGGCGGACGGCCCGGCCACGATCGGTGCCGGCCGCACGCCGTCGCCGGGAATGGCACTGGAGTGGACGCTGGACCGTGACGGCGTGCAGATCACCAGCGGCCGGCTCTTCTCGGACCAGGCGACCGGTGCCTTCCGCATCCCGGTCGGGGTGCTTCGGAACGGTCGGTATCGAATGGAGGTCTGGCAGCCGGGTACCGGTCCGAGCGGGGCGCGGTATGCCATCGACAGCGACTTCGTGCTGACCGGCAACCTGCGCCCGCCGGCCACCGCGAACCCGGCATCCGCCGGACCGTCAGCCACCTCGGTGCGCCCGCCGGCCACCGCGAACCCGGCATCCGCGGGTCCGTCAGCCACCTCGACCCGGCCGCCGAGCACCCGGCCGCCGAGCCCGACAGCGGCCCGCACCACCTCCGGCGGCTGATCGCGGCGGGTCTGTCAGCGGCGCTTGCGGGGTGGGATGACGCTACGGTGATCGTGCGTCATGCCTTCCGGTGTCCACTGCGCCGTTCGTCAGCCCCGATCCCGTTCCTGGAGCGCCCATGCCAGCCCCGCACGCCATTCCCGCCGACCTCGACGTGACGGTGGTGGACCATCCACTCGCCGCGTCCCGGTTGTCGATCATGCGGGACGCCCGCACCGACAACGCCGCCTTCCGGGCGGCGCTGCGGGAGCTGACCATGATGCTGATCTACGAGGCCACCAGGAACCTGGCCACCGAACTGGTGCCGATCCACACCCCGGTGGCCCGCACCGACGCCACCCGGCTGGCGAACCCGCCGCTGCTGGTGCCGGTGTTGCGCGCCGGGCTGGGGATGGCGGACACCGCGCACACCCTGATCCCGGAATCGCAGATGGGGTTCGTCGGGATGGCCCGCGACGAGGAGACGCACCTGCCGACGCCGTACATGGAGTCGCTGCCGGCGTCGCTGGCCGGCCGGCCGGTGTTCGTGCTCGACCCGATGCTGGCCACCGGCGGCTCCATGGTGCACACCATCCGGCTGTTGGTCGACCGCGGTGCCACCGAGGTGACGGCGGTCTGTGCGCTGGCCGCGCCCGAGGGCCTGGTCACGCTCGCGGAGTCGGGGTTGCCGGTCCGGGTGGTCACCGGATCGGTGGACGAACGGCTGAACGACTCGGCGTTCATCGTGCCGGGGCTGGGCGACGCGGGGGACCGCCAGTTCGGTGCCGTCTGACGGCCTGCGGTGCCGTCTGACGGCCGCCTGACCGCCTGCGGGCGACCGGCTCCGCGGGTCCGGCCTTGTCGTCCGTGCAACCCCATGATCCACTCGGCACGTCGGGTAGCTGTGACGACCAACAGGGAGACGCTGATGAGCAACCGCACAGGGCCGCGCCGCCGAACCGTTTCCGTGCTGATCGCGCTGCTGGCGGGCGGCGCGCTGGCGTTGACGGCTTGCGCGTCCGACACCCAGCCGGGGTCGGACGCGGCCGGCGCCCAGAGCCCGTCGGAGAGCCCGACGCAGGTCAGCTCTGCTCCGTCGACCCAGCAGAGCTCTGCGCCCGCAAGCTCAACCCAGGACAGCACGGCCGGCACAGCACCCGATGGCCTGGCCGGTTACCTGTTCACCTCGACGTCGGCTACCGGTCGCACCCTGGTCAAGGACAAGCCGCTGACCATCTCGTTCGGCGACCGGGGCGAGGTCGGTCTGCATGCAGGCTGCAACGGGATGGGCGGCACGCCGGTGTTCACGGCCGCCGAACTGAAGGTCGACCAGATCGTCTCGACGATGATGGCCTGCGTCGATCCGGCCGGTGGCAACAGCGTGATGGATCAGGAGAACTGGTACGGCAAGTGGCTCACCGCCGGGGTCAGCTGGAAGCTCGACGGAACGGATCTGGTGCTCAGCGGCGACGGCGTGAGTGTCACCTTCGAACGCACCGGTAAGGCTGACGAGAAACCCACCGCGGGCAGCGGCGAGGACGGCTCGGCCGCCGCCACGTCCTCGACGGCATCCCAGCCGTCGGTACCGGCCGAGCACACCGCGATCACCGCTCCGCTGGTCGAACCGGCGACCCCGGTCCAGTCGACGACGCCTCCCGGCAAGACCCGCGACGGCGGCGTCTCGGTCGATCCGCCGCCGACCAGCACGAACTGACCTCGTCCACCGGGCAGCTCCGGTGGGAGATGTCGGTGCGAGGGTCAGCCGGACAGCCCGAGCAGCCCGGACAGCTCGGATCGCAGTGCCGAGAGTTGTTCGGCCGCATCGGTTCTGACGCCCGTCAGCTCCGCCAGCCCGGCGGCGACCGGGAGCGTTACCTCCAGGTAGCACTTGAGTTTCGGCTCGGTGCCGGAGGGCCGCACCACCACCCGTGCCCGGTCGGTGCGCAGCACCACCGCGTCGGTGCGCGGCAGCAGGTCCTCGGTACCGGTCACCGGGTCGCCCAGCAGCGTCGACGGCAGCGCGGCCCGGAGTCGGGCCATCGCATCGGCGATCTCGGTCAGGTCGCTGACCCGCACCGACAGCTGGTCGGTGGCGTGCAGTCCGTGCGCCCTGGCCAGATCGTCGAGGGCGTCGAAAACGGTGCGGCCGGCCGCCTTCAGTGTTGCCGCCAGGTCGGCCGCGACCACGCCGGCCGAGATGCCGTCCTTGTCCCGGACCCCGTCGGGATCGACGCAGACGCCCAGCGCTTCCTCGTAGGCGTAGACCAGCCCGGTGCCCCGGCCGTCGCCGGCCCGCACCAGCCACTTGAAGCCGGTGAGCGTCTCGTCGAACCTCGCCGATCGGGCCGCGGCGATCGACTTCAACAGTGATGACGAGACGATGGTGGTGGCCACCAACGGATCCGGGTGCACCGCCGGGTTCAGCCCGGCCAGCAGGTGGTCGCCCAGCAGGGCACCCGTCTCGTCGCCGCGCAGCATCCGCCAGCTGCCGTCGGCGGCCTTCGCGCCGAGCGCGCAGCGGTCGGCGTCCGGGTCGTTGGCGATGGCCAGGTCGGCATCCAGCTCGGTGGCCAGGGCCAGCAGCTGGTCGGTGGCGCCGGGTTCCTCCGGGTTCGGGAAGGCGACGGTGGGAAACGCCGGGTCGGGCTGTTCCTGCGCCGGGACCTGGTGCACGTCGGTGAATCCCGCTCGCCGCAACGCTTCCAGTAATGTGCTGGCGCCGACACCGTGCATGGCGGTAGCCACGATGCGCAGCTGTCGCTCGCTGCCCGACGCCAACGCCGCTGCGCGGTGCAGGTAGTTCTCCACGATCGAATCCGGCCAGGGCTGCGGAACACCATCGGTGTCGATGCTGACGGCCGGCCGGGCAGCCGCGATCGCCGCCTCGATCGCGGCGTCGGCCGGCGGCACCAACTGTGCGCCGGCCTCCAGATAGACCTTCAGCCCGTTGTCCTGCGGCGGGTTGTGTGAGGCCGTGATCTGCAGTCCGGCGGCCGCATTCAGCTCACGGACGGCGTACGCGGTGATCGGTGTCGGCAGCGGGCCGGGAGCCAGCAGAACGGTGAATCCGGCCGCCGCCAGCACCTTTGCCGCGTCCCCGGCGAATTCGGCGGACCGGTGACGGGCGTCGTACCCGATCACCACGGTGCGGCCCGGCCCGCCGTTCGCCCTGAGATAGGCGGCGATCCCGGCGGCGGCCCGGCGGACCACCGCCAGGTTCATCCCGGCCGGCCCGGCGCGCAGCGGGCCACGCAATCCCGCGGTTCCGAAGGTCAGCGGGGCACTCATCCGTTCGGTCAGTTCGGCCAGTGCGGAAGCCTTGCCGCCCATGGCGTCCGCCAGTACCTGCTGCAACTCGGTGCGGTCAGTGGCCGACGGGTCGTCGGCGATCCAGCGCATCGCCGACTGACGCAGGGTCGCGGACAATGCCGTCACCTCGGTCACGACCGCTCGATCAGCTCGGCCAGCAGAGTTCCCATCCGGCCGGCGGCATCCCGGCCGGCGTCCAGCACCTCGGCGTGGTCCAGCGGTTCGCCGGTCATCCCGGCGGCCATGTTGGTCACCAGCGACAGGCCGAACACCTCGGCGCCGGCTTCCCGGATCGCGATGGCCTCCAGCGCTGTCGACATGCCGACCAGGTCGGCGCCGAGCCCGCGGAGCATCCGGATCTCGGCGGGCGTCTCGTAGTGCGGACCCGGCAGCTGGGCGTACACGCCCTCGGTCAGCGTCGGGTCGATGGTCCGGGCCAGCTCGCGTAGTCGGGGCGAGTACAGGTCCGTCAGATCCACGAAGTTCGCGCCGACGATCGGCGAGGTCGCGGTGAGATTCAGGTGATCGGAGATCATCACCGGCTGGCCCACCGACAACCCCTCGGCCAGGCCGCCGGCCGCGTTGGTCAGGATCACCGTGCGCGCGCCGGCGGCGGCGGCGGTGCGGACCCCGTGCACCACCGGGCCGACGCCGAGTCCTTCGTAGAAATGCGTCCGGCCCAACAGCACCAGTACTCGCTTGTCGCCGACCGGGACCGATCGGACCCGGCCGGCATGGCCGGCCACCACCGGGGCCGAGAAGCCCGGCAGATCCGTCATCGACAACTCGACCGTGGGGGTGCCCAGCTCGTCGGCGGCCGGCACCCAACCGGAACCCAGGACGAGGGCGACATCGTGATGCAGTACGCCGGTGGCCCTGGCCAGGACGGCGGCGGCCTCTTCGGCGGTGGCGCGGGTGACGGTGTTGGCGTCGATGGTCTGATCGGACATGCTGCTCACCCTAGGGCGTGATCCGCCCGGTCGGTGAAGACACTTCGACTCAGACCTGACCGCCCCAGTCGGCGATCAGCCGGACCACGAAGTACCCGACGGCGGCGGCCGCGATCACGACCAGCGCGGCCACCGGCAGCAGCCAGCCCGGCCGTCCGGGCCGATCGGCGGTCGCCGGCAGGGCGGGCAGCGGTGCGGCGTTGCTGCCCGCCCAGGGCGGCGGGGGCTGGACCGGTGGGGTGGCCGCCCGGCGAACCGGCGGGTGCACCGGCACCCGAACCGGCGGCGACGCCGTCCCGGTGCCGGCCCGGCCGGCCGGCACCGGGACCATCCGGGCGAGCTCGGCGCGCATCCCGGTCGGGTCGTCGGCCACCTCACGCAGCCGCCGGCCGGCCTCGGCCACCGTCATCCTGGCGTTCGGGTCCTTGCGCAGCAGGCCGTCGATGATCGGCCCGAGGGATCCTGAATGTGGGTGCGGCGGAACGGGTTCGGCCACCACTGCGGTCAGCGTCGGGATTGCCTCGCCGCGGTCGAACGGTGGCCGGCCCTCGACGGTGGCGAACAGCATCGCGCCCAGACCCCAGGCGTCCGACATCGGTGATGCGGGCGCGCCGGAGGCCACCTCGGGGGAGATGTAGGCGGGGGAGCCGAGCAACAGGCCGGTCACCGTCATCGTCGGTTCGTCGGCGCTGCGCGCGATGCCGAAGTCGGTCAGCTTGATCCGCCCGTCGTTGCCGACCAGGACGTTGCCCGGTTTCACGTCGCGGTGGGTGATCCCGGCGTCGTGCGCGGCCCGCAGCCCGCCGGCAACGGCGACCCCGATGGTGCCCGCCGCGCCGGGGCGTAGCGGTCCGTCCTGCTTGAGTACCTCGGCCAGCGACCTGGCGTCCAGCAACTCCATCACGATGAACGGCCGGCCCTCGACGGTGAGGATGTCGAACAGGGTGATCACGTGCGGGTGGGACAGCGCGCCGATCGCCCTGGCCTCGCGCAACGTGCGGTCGGTGAGCATGCCGACCTCACCGGCCGGCATACCGGCCGGGAAGTTGATCTCCTTGATGGCCACCCGGCGGTGCACGACGTCGTCGTAGGCCCGCCACACCGTGCCCATCGCGCCCCGGCCGATGGTCGCCTCCAGCCGGTAGCGGCCGGCCAGGTATCGCGGTGGCTGCGGCGATCGGGGCTCGGACACGGCTGCCATTCTCGCACCGGGGGCGCCGTCCGACGGGGCCGGTGTCAAGGACACGTCAAGATCCGCTGCCTCGGCGTCAGGACGGCGTCAGCGCCGGCACCGAACCCGCGCGCGGGCTCCTAGCGTCGGGGTGCCGGCCATCCGGGCAGGCGAGAGGTGAGGTTCGATGGTGATCGTTGCCGCCGTGTGCGGACTCCTGTTGCTCGGCTACCTGGTGGTCGCCCTGGTGATTCCGGAGCGTCTCGGATGACCGGGTGGCTGGCCACCGGCCTGGAAATACTGACCCTGGTGGTGCTGCTCGGGATCGTGCAGCGGCCACTGGGTGACTACATCGCGGTCACGCTGGAGAGTAAGCGACATCTGCGGGTGGAGCGCGGCCTCTACCGATTCCTGCGGATCGACTCGGCTGCCGATCAGAAATGGTCGACGTACCTGATCTCACTGCTGGCCTTCTCGCTGGCCGGATTCGGGTTGCTGTGGTTGATCCTGTCGACCCAACAGTGGCTGCCGCTGAGCCTCGGCCACGGACCGATGAGCGCCGATCAGGGATTCAACACGGCGGCGTCGTTCGTGGCCAACACGAACTGGCAGTCCTACGCCGGTGAGTCCACCTTGGGGCACACCGCTCAGGCCGCCGGGCTGACGGTGCAGAACTTCGTGTCGGCGGCGGTCGGCATCGTTGTTGCGGTCGCGTTGATTCGTGGATTCGTCCGCAACCACACCGACCGGCTCGGAAACTTCTGGGTCGACCTGACCAGGGTGGTGGTGCGGGTACTGCTGCCGATCGCGGTGGTCGGCGCCACCCTGCTGATCGTCTGTGGGGTGATCCAGAACCTGGCATCGCCGACCACGATCACCACGCTGGCCGGCGTCGGCCAGACCATTCCCGGTGGCCCGGTCGCCTCCCAGGAGGTGATCAAGCTGTTGGGTACCAACGGCGGCGGCTTCTTCAACGCCAATTCGGCGCATCCGCTGGAGAACCCGAACGCGGCGTCGAACTTCCTGCAGTACTTCCTCATCCTGCTGATCCCGGTGTCGTTGCCAAGGACCATCGGCCGGTTGCTCGGCAACTACCGACAGGGGCTGGCCATCCTCGGCGTGATGGTCGCATTGTGGGCGATCTCGCTGACCGTCACGATGGTCTCCGAGTCGGCGCATCCCGGTTCCGCGTTGCAGGCGGCCGGCGGGGCGATGGAGGGCAAGGAGACCCGTTTCGGGGTAGCGAGTTCGGTGTTGTTCGCCACCGCGACAACGCTCACCTCGACCGGTGCCGTCGACTCCATGCATTCGTCCTACACCGGCTTCGGCGGCGGCATGCTGCTGCTGAACATGCTGATCGGCGAGGTGGCGCCCGGTGGCGTCGGATCCGGCATCTACGGAATCCTGATCCTGGCTGTCATCACCGTGTTCGTCGCCGGGTTGATGGTCGGCCGCACGCCGACCTTCCTGGGCAAGCAGATCGGCACCACCCAGATGAAGTGGGCCGCCGGCTACCTGCTGGTCGTGCCGGCTCTGGTCCTGGTGAACACCGCGATCGCCCTGCTGGGCGGCAATCAGGACACCGCCGCCAATCCCGACTCGCCGCACGGGCTGACCGAGCTGCTCTATGCCAGCGGATCGGCGGCCAACAACAACGGATCCGCATTCGCCGGGCTCAGTGCCAATACACCGTTCTGGAACATCTCGTTGGGCGTGTTGATGCTGCTCGGCCGGTTCGTCTGCATCGGCATGGTGTTGGCACTGGCCGGATCCGTTGCCCGGCAAGGTAGTAGGCCCGACGACGCAGGAACCCTACCGACCCACCGGCCGCTGTTCGCCACCATGCTTTTCGGCATGGTGATCCTGGTCTCCGCACTGACCTACCTGCCCGCGCTCGCGCTCGGGCCGATCGCAGAAGGACTGTCATGAACACCCCGACCCTAGATCGAACCGAAGCCGGGACGGTGAACCGGCAGTCGACCGCACGGGTGGCCGGCGGCGGATTCCGGCCGTCCGCCCTGGTCGCCGCGCTCCCGGCCGCGCTGCGCAAGTTGCATCCCCGGCACATGATTGCCACCCCGGTGATGTTCGTGGTGTACGTCGGTGCCGTCATCTGCACCGTGCTGTGCGTCACCGAGGAGCAGAAGACTTTCACCATCCTGGCCACCTGCTGGCTGTGGTTGACCGTCGTCTTCGCCAACGCCGCCGACGCGGTAGCCGAGGGCAGGGGTAAGGCGCAGGCCGCGACATTGCGCGCCGGCCGGGACACGCTGACCGCCAGGCGGCTGCGGGCCGACGGTACCGAGGAATCGGTGCCGGCCGCCGAGCTGAAGGTCGGTGACCGGGTCGTCTGTACTGCCGGAGACGTGATTCCCGGTGACGGTGACGTCACCGAAGGTGTTGCCTCGGTCGATGAATCGGCAATCACGGGGGAGTCCGCGCCCGTCGTACGGGAATCGGGCGGCGACCGATCGTCGGTGACCGGTGGTACCAGGGTGCTGTCCGACCGGATCGTCGTCACCATCACCACAAAGCCGGGCGAGTCGTTCGTCGACCGGATGATCGCCCTGGTCGAGGGGTCGAAGCGGCAGAAGACACCCAACGAGATCGCCCTGAACATCCTGCTGGCGACGATGACGATCATCTTCCTGTTGGTGGTGATGACGCTGTACCCGATGGCCGAGTACTCCGGTGCGGTGCCGTCGATCGTCGTGTTGGTCTGCCTGCTGGTCTGCCTGATCCCGACCACCATCGGCGCCCTGGTCTCCTGCATCGGGGTGGCCGGGATGGATCGGCTGGTGCAGCGCAACGTGTTGGCGATGAGCGGCCGGGCGGTCGAGGCCGCTGGTGACGTATCAACTCTGCTGTTGGACAAGACCGGCACCATCACCTACGGCAACCGGCAGGCCGCCGCGTTGATCCCGGATCCCGAGGTCGATGCGGACGTGCTGCGCGACGTCGTGCTGCTGTCGTCGCTGGCTGACGAGACTCCGGAAGGCAGATCGATCGTCGAGTTGTGCCAGCAGTACGGCGCCGACATCGATGCCGCCCGCCGGCGGGCAGACCATGGCACCATCGTCGAATTCTCCGCGGCCACCAGAATGAGCGGTGTTGATCTGCCGGACCGGCAGATCCGCAAGGGCGCGGTGACCGCGGTGTCCGATTGGCTTGCCGAGAACCATTTCCACGTGCACCAGCAACTTCTCGGCGAGGCCGACGAGATCTCCGCCGACGGCGGCACGGCGTTGTTGGTCGCCGAGGTCACCCCGGCCAGTGGCCGGGCGCTCGGCGTCATCCACCTCAAGGACGTCGTCAAACCCGGTATCAAGGAACGGTTCTCCGAGTTGCGGGCGATGGGCATCAAGACGGTGATGATCACCGGTGACTCCGAGTTGACCGCGCGCAGCATCGCCGCCGAGGCCGGCGTCGACGACTATCTGGCGGAGGCAACACCGGAGGACAAGCTGGCGCTGATCAAGCGGGAGCAGATCCAGGGCCGGATCGTCGCGATGACCGGTGATGGCACCAACGATGCCCCGGCGCTCGCCCAGGCCGATGTCGGGGTGGCGATGAACACCGGCACCGCGGCCGCCAAGGAGGCCGGCAACATGGTGGACCTGGACTCGAGCCCCACCAAGCTGATCGACATCGTGGAGATCGGCAAGCAGTTGCTGATCACCCGTGGAGCACTGACCACGTTCTCGTTGGCCAACGACATCGCGAAGTACTTCGCGATCCTGCCGGCAATGTTCATGGGGGTCTTCCCCGGGCTAGCGGCGTTGAACATCATGCGGCTGTCCTCGCCCACGTCGGCAATCCTGTCCGCCGTGATCTTCAATGCGTTGGTGATCGTCGGGCTGATTCCGTTGGCCCTCAAGGGCGTCAGCTACCGCCCGTCGTCGGCAGCAAAACTGCTGGCCCGCAACCTCGCCATCTACGGCATCGGCGGTGTTGTGGTGCCGTTCGTCGGCATCAAACTCATCGACCTGCTCGTCTCACTCATCCCCGGAATTGGTTGATCGCCATGATCGCAACGGAATACTCCGATCCCAGGCCGCACGAACCGCGTGGCCACGACACCCTGGCCAATGACGACCCACCGCCGCGGCGCCGCTGGTCCTGGCTGCCGACCGGCGGCCGACAGCTGCTGATCGCTGTCCGGGTGATGGTGACGCTGACCGTCATCCTCGGAATCGCGTACCCAGCGGTGGTGCTGGGCATCGGCCGCCTGATGCCGACCGCCAGCGACGGATCCTGGGTGAAGGACTCGGCCGGCCGGGTGGTCGGATCTGCGCTCATCGGGCAGCAGTTCGAGGGTGACCAATGGTTCATCGGGCGGCCGTCTGCGGCCGGTGACGGGTATGACGCGATGTCCTCCGGCGGCAGCAACCTGGCGGCGAACTCGCCAAAGCTGACGGCCGAGATCGAACAGCGCCGGGCGGAGATCGCCGCGTCGAACGGTGTTGATCCGTCGCAGGTGCCGGCAGACGCCGTCACCGCGTCGGCCTCCGGATTGGACCCGGATATCTCGCCCGCCTACGCTGAGATCCAGGTCCGGCGGGTTGCTACGGCCCGCCATCTGTCGGAGGTCACGGTGCGCCAGCTCGTCACGGACAACACCAGCGGCAGGTCGCTCGGATTTCTGGGTGAGCCACGGGTGAACGTGCTGCGGGTGAACCTTGCCTTGGAGGAACTGAGCGACCAACGGTGACGGCCGAGCGGATGCCGCCCGGCCCGGACGGCACAGACGAGGCGCTGCCGCCCGGCTCGGCCGATGATGCCGACGCTGCCCGGTCGACCGCGCCCAAACGGGGTGTGCTGCGGGTGTACATCGGTGCCGCGCCGGGTGTGGGCAAGACGGTCGCCATGCTCAACGAAGGTCATCGACGGATGTCACGGGGGACCGAGGTGGTCGTCGGGGTGGTCGAAGATCACGGCCGGGAGCACACCGCAGCCCTGGTCCGCGGATTGCCGGTGATCCCCCGGCGGTCGGCCGTGCACCGTGGTGTCGCGCTGACCGACATGGACCTGCCCGCCGTGCTGGCGCGACGGCCGCAGGTGGCGCTTGTCGACGAACTCGCGCACACCAATGCGCCCGGTGGCGTCAACGAGAAGCGTTGGCAGGACGTGCAGGTGCTGTTGAATGCGGGCATCGATGTGATCTCGACGGTGAACGTGCAGCATCTGGAGTCGCTGAACGACGTGGTCACGATGATCACCGGGATACCGCAACAAGAGACGGTGCCCGATGCCGTGGTCCGTGCGGCCGATCAGGTCGAATTGGTGGACATGGCACCGCAGGCTTTGCGCCGTCGGTTGGCGCATGGGCATGTGTATCCGGCCGATCGCGTCGATGTCGCGCTGGCCAACTACTTCCGGGAGGGGAACCTCACGGCTTTGCGTGAGCTGGCCCTGCTCTGGGTGGCCGACCGGGTCGATGAAGGGTTGTCCAAATACCGGGCGCAGCACGGGATCACGGCGACCTGGGCGGCCAGGGAGCGAATCGTGGTCGCGGTGCCGGGCGGTCCGCAGGCAGCGACCCTGATCCGTCGCGGCGCGCGGATCGCCGGGCGGGTGTCAGGGCGGGATCTGTTGGCCGTTCACGTGGTGCGGTCCGACGGATCGATCGGCTCGCCGGCCGCGGAGATCGACCAGCAGCGGCGCCTGGTGGAGTCGATGGGCGGCGTGCTTCACGTGGTGGTCGGCGAGGATATCGCTGGCGCCGTACTGGATTTCGCCCGCGGGGTGAACGGAACCCAGATCGTCGTCGGGACGTCCCGGCACGGACGGCTGGCCCGGTTGGTCCGGCCCAGCACGTCCGGCGCGATCGTCGACGGTAGCGGCGACATCGACGTACACGTCGTGACTCAGCCACGCAGAGGCAGTCGGGCCGACAGCCGGCCTGTGCGGGCGGGCCGGTCCGGCCGGCCGCGACTGTCGCGGGCACCGTGGGCCTGGGTGGCGGGTGTGCTGGTGCCGGCGGTGCTCGCCGCCGCCCTGCTGGCGTTCCGCGATTCGATGAACCTGACGACGGTGCTGCTGATCTTCCTGCTCGGCGTGCTGGCGACGTCGCTGATCGGCGGGCTGGTGGCGGCCGGGGTGTCGGCCCTGGTCGCCGGCATCCTGGCGAACGTCGTGTTCACCCCGCCGACCGGTTCACTGACGATCGCGGAGCCACAGAATCTGTTCGCGCTGGTGGCTTTCGTGGTGGTGGCGGTGACGGTTGCCGCCCTGGTCGACGCGGTCCGGCGGCGGGCCGCGGAGGCGGCCCGCCGAACCGCCCAGGCGCAGTTGCTGGCGGCGGTGGCGCTGCGGTCGGCGCATGCGCCGGACCCGGTCGGCGAGATCCTGGAACAGGCGCGGGTCGCGTTCGGGATGACGTCGGCGCAGCTGGTGCGGACCGGACCGGACTCGGCCGTGTTGGCATCCGCGGGCGAGGGCGGCACGGTTGCTGCCGTCGAAGGCTCGGCCACCGACGACACCGTGAACACCGTGGCTGCCGGGGAGTCATTGTTGTTGGTGTTGCGCGGAAAGCCTTTGCCGGCCGCCGATACCGAGCTGGTGGAGGTGATCGCCGGGCAGGCCGCGGCGGCGTTGGATCGGACCAGGTTGACCGAACAGGCGCGACGGTCGCTGCGGCTGGAGCAGTCCGAGGAGGTGCGGACCGCGCTGCTGGCCGCGGTCTCGCACGACCTGCGGACACCGCTGTCGACGATCAAGGCGTCGGTGTCCAGCCTGCTGGACACCGACGTGCAGTATTCGCCGGCCGATCGCGCCGAGCTGTTGGCGGCCACCGACGCGGCGGCCGACGAACTCGACGACCTGCTGAGCAATTTGCTCGATCTGTCCAGGCTGCAGACCGGGGTGCTGGTGGCGGTCCGGAAGCCAGTGTCGGTCGACGAGGTGGTGAGCCGGGCGAGGATCGGGTTGCCGCCAGGGCGGATTCAGGACGACATCGGTGACGACCTACCGCTGATCGGAACCGACGCCGGACTCTTGGAGCGGGTGATCGCCAACCTGCTGAGCAATGCCTTGCGGCACACCATGTCTGACGTACGGGTGCTGGCAGGAACGGTGGGCGACCGGATGGAGATCCGGGTGATGGATCACGGTCCAGGAGTGCCCCAGGCCGACCGGGCGACGATGTTCCGGGCATTTCAGCGGCTCGGCGACTCGCCCCGCGGGTCCGGAGTCGGGCTGGGGCTCGCGGTGGCCCGCGGGCTGGCCGAGGCGGTGGGTGCGACCATCGATGTCGACGACACTCCCGGAGGTGGGCTGACCATGGTGGTGTCGGTGCCGTTGGCCGCAGACTCGGGCAGTGCGGGGGTGGGGGACAGGTGACCCCGCGGGTGTTGGTGGTTGACGATGATGTCGCGTTGGCAAGGGCGCTGGCCATCAATTTGCGCGCCCACGGATATCAGGTGCTGGTCGCGCATGACGGGCGGCAGGCACTGTCGGAGGCCGGGCGGTCGGACCCGGCCGTGGTGGTGCTCGACCTGGGGTTGCCGGATCTGGACGGTATCCAAGTGCTGCAAGGTATTCGGGGCTGGTCGACGATGCCGGTGATCGTCCTCAGTGCCAGGTCGACGTCGGCGGAGAAGGTCGCCGCGCTCGATGCGGGCGCCGACGACTACGTGACGAAGCCGTTCGGCATGGAGGAGCTGTTGGCGCGGGTCCGGGCCGCGGTGCGGCGGGGGAGGCCCGCCACCGGTGTCGAGCAGGCGGCGATGGTGACGGAGGACTTCACCGTCGACCTCGCCGCGCGGCGAGTGGCGGCCGCTGATGGGACGCCGATTCGGCTGACCCCTACCGAGTGGGGTGTGTTGGAGGTGTTGGTGCGCAACGTCGGAAAGATGGTGCCGCAGCGGCAGTTGCTGACCGAGGTGTGGGGGCCCGCCTACGAGGGGGAATCGCACTACCTGCGGGTGTATCTGGCCCAGCTGCGCCGCAAGCTGGAACCGGATCCGGCTCACCCTCGGCATCTGATCACCGAGGCCGGAATGGGTTACCGGTTCGAGCAGTAGGTTCGAGCAGCAGGTTCGAGCAGTAGTTCGAGCAGCAGTAGCGACGAACGAGCGGTCAGAACGGTGCGGGATCGTTCTGGTTCTGGTTCTGGTTCTGGTTCTGGTTCTGGTCCTGGGACTGGGACTGGGACTGGGACTGGGACTGGGACTGGGACTGGGACTGGGACCGGACGGCGAAAGCCCTGCCCAGCGGCAACGGCTCGGGCTCGTCGATGAAGGTCGTGCCCAGCGGTGACGTCCACTGGAGTCGGTTGCCGGGTATCCGGATCGCTGACCAACCGGTGAACGTCTTGACCCGGTGATGGAATCGGCACAGGCAATCGAGGTTGCAGGGGCAGGTGACACCGCCCGACGGATCGGAAGGGTCTTCCCGGAACGGCTTCCGGTGGTCGAGGTCGCAACTGCGGGCCTGTGCCCGACAACCCGGATGCCGGCAGGTACTGTCGCGCTGGATCACCAGATCACGCAGTGCGGCCGATGGCCGATACACACTGCGTCCGTAGTCGATTTCGGTGCCGCACCAACGATTGTTCGCGGCATCACCGCTGCCACAGTTGGGGTGTTCGCAGGGCCGCCCGTCCGGTGGGTGAGCTTCGGTATCGCGGATGATCAGCGCGCGGGCGCTGCGGGCGGAAGTCGCGAGCGCCCGGGCAAGGTCGGCGGTGATCCAGCCGTAGCCGGCGAGCAGCGCAGGGTCGTTGTCCACGCCGGCCAGCGTCGAGGCCGCCACGGTTACCGAGACACTGCTGCCCAACGGCTTCCACGGTGCGACCGTCGGGGTTGACGGGCCGCCAGCCTCGCCGCCGAGGTCGATGGGGTCGTTGGTGGCGTCGGCGGGGCCGTTGGGGTCGTTGGTGGCGTCGGCGGGGCCGTTGGGGTCGGTGGTGGCGTCGGCGGGGCCGTGCTGGGCGTCGCGCTCGGTGTCGCCGGCGGAACTGGCGCGAGTTGCGCGGGCGTCGTGCTGAGCGGAGCCGCCAGCACCGCATTCGGGACAGCTCGAGGACCCGCGGAGATCGACGAAGCCGTTCCTGGCCAGACCGTCGACGATGTCGGCGAAGACATCCGCGCGTAGTTGGTCGAGCGTCCGGCCGGCGCGGGCATCCTTCGGAAGGCTCTTGGCGGCGACGTCGAGCACCTCGTTGGCGAGGGCGGCCGTCGGAGCGGGGACATCCGCACTGAATCGCGACATGTCGTCGCCGAGCGGGGTGACCTGGGTCTTGCGATTTGCGCGTGCCTTCTCGGCCCGTTTGCCGGCTGCGGCTGGATCGGTCGCGATCACGGTCCGGTCGACCTCCCTCCGCAACCGTCCGGGGGTGAGAAGCGCCGGATCCTTCGTTTCCGAAATGAGCAGCGAATCTTCCACTGCGCTCCGGGCGGCGGCGTCGAGCATGGAGGTTCGGTCGGCGATGATCCGGGTCCGGTTGCGATCGAGCCGGCCATTGCGCCAGGCCTCGAGCGTCCCGGCAACTGATCGACGAGCTCCACCGCGTCATCGACCATGCCGCGGGCGGTAATCGGCGACAGGTGCAGCGTCGCGCCGATCTCGACCGCCGCGAACCGGGCAGAGCTCCTGGCCACCACGATGTCCCACGCAGGGTCGCCGTACACGGATGTCTGCGTGTAGCTCCGTTCGACGTAGAGGTCTTCGTCGTTCGGCTGCACCGGATGGGACGAATCGATGGCCATGTCAGCGTCCGAGGCCATCGCTGCCTCGAGTACATCGCCGACAGGCACGGCGACACCCGGACGGGCAAAGCGAGCCAGCCACTCCGTCTGAGTCGCCTGAGCCCAGGAGGTGAGGCGGGCAAGCTGCTGGATCACCATCGGCATCGATGCGGGCTTGACCGTGTCCGGGGCACTGAGCAGGTCGGTGAGTTCGGAGATCCAGTCCGCATCGATGACCGGGCGACCGAGGGCCGCGATTCGTTCGCCGGTGGACGGCAACAACACGATCTCGAGGCCGACCGCCGGGGTGCGGATCTCGAATGGCGGACGCGCGTCGCGCCGGCGCATCCGGTCGCGGCGGTAGCCCATCAGTTCGAAGCGGCGACGCGACTGTCGGCGCTGGGTGCGACACTGACGCAAGGCAGATCTGAGATGCGTTTCGACCGGGCTCTGAATGCTCTCACCGGACGAGCCGGTACCGGACGGCAGGTGATCTGCTATCGACATCCCGGACCCCCGTCCAGCGAATGGGACCCGCTTCTCCTGCGAGGTCCCGATGCTTTAATCATACAGATGTTCGATGGGAACGCATCCGCCGAACGAGTGAAACTTCGGCCCCAAGTTCCAGGTGCGCAAGCGACCCAGAGCGGCACGGTCGGCGTTGGCGCGTGCAGGTGGGATCGAGCGCGCAGCGGGATGGGTTGCGGCACAGTCAGAGTGGCACGGTGAGAATGGCACGGTGAGAGTGGCACGGTGAGAGTGGCACGGTGAGAGTGGCACGGTGACGGTGGCACGGTGAGAGTGGCGCGGTCGGCGTGGCTGGTGCAAGTTGGGCCGAGCCCGCAGTGGGATGGATTGCGGCACAGCCAGAGTGGCGCGGTCGGCGTGGCTGGTGCAAGTTGGGCAGGGCCCCGCAGTGGGATGGGATGCGGCGCGTATGGCGGCGTGGTGAGCCAAGCACAGAACGAGACCCGACGGCGACCGCCGCCAGCGCCTCATCCCAGCCCACGGAGGGTTCGGCCCAACCCGGCAGTGCCGCATCCCAACCCACGGAGGGCTCGGCCCAACCCGGCAGCGCCGCATCCCAACCCACGGAGGGCTCGGCCCAACCCGGCAGCGCCGCATCCCAACCCACGGAGGGCTCGGCCCAACCCGGCAGCGCCGCATCCCAACCCACGGAGGGCTCGGCCCAACCCGGCAGTGCCGATTGGCGGCACCGCCGGGTCAGAACTGCCCGAGCTACAGCTTCTTCACCGTCACCAGCTTGCTGCGGTAGCCGTCATCGGTACCGGTCGGTTGGTAACCCTTCTCGATGTTCCCGGCGACGTCGGTGGAGAACCACTTGACGGTGGTGTTCGCGGTGACCGTCAGCGTCTGCGGACCCTCGCGGGTGCCGGCCGCCTCCAGCTTGGGCGAATTGAAATCAGGACGACTGCCGTCCAGCGTGTAGTAGACGGTGGCCGGCTCGTTCACCGTGAAGCTGAAATCGGTGTAGCCGGGCTTCTTCTCGGACACCACCAGCTTGCTGTTGGGCGCCTTCTTGTCCTTCCCGTAGGCCATCGCCACCTCGAGGATGCCGATCTGACCGTTGGCGAACTCCATCGCCTCCTCGTGCCCCTCGGAGAAGTCCGGCTGGAATCCCACGCCCTGCCACTGCTGGGTATCGGGATTCCACAGGTCCGCGCCGACCTCGAAGTCCCAGCCGATGATGCCGCGGTTGTACCAGACCTCATCCGCCGAGTTCCCGGCCGCCGAGTACAGCACATCGATCACCGGACCGGTGTAGCCCGGCCAGATCGCCGTGCCGCGGTAGTCCTGCACTGCCGAGAGGATGTGGCCCGATGACGCCCAGAAGTATTCCTCTGTACCGAGATCGGGTCGCGGCAGGGTCACTCGTCCTTCGGCCTTGTAGGCTCCCGGCGGCCACATGAAGTATCCGCCGTAGGAATGCGTGTTCATCGCGAACTTGATGTTCGGGTACTGCTCTGTGAGCCAGACCTCGTTCTTCGCTTCGGGTTCGCTCAGTTCGGCCGGTCCGGCGAAGGTGCCACTCGTGCAGTTGGTGGTGGACGCGCCGACGAAACCGTCGAAGGCGGAACCGACGGTGAAGTTGCGGTTCAGGTCGACGCCCCAGGAATTCCGACGGGCCGGATCACTGTTCGCAGCGTCGCAGTGATCGGTCATGTTCTTCCGCTGACTGTTGTAGTCGTAGAAGCTGTAGTGCGCGCCGTCCGGGTTCACCACCGGGACGATGAAGATGTCCAGGTTGTCGACCAGTTTCTTGGTCGCCGCATCGGTGGCGTAGTTGCGCAGCAACCGCTCTGCCGTCTCGACACAGACGAGCGGCGTCACCCATTCCCTGGCGTGCTCCTGGCAGTACAGGAAGACACCGGGCTTGGATCCGTCGCGCGACTTGCCGATCCGCAATGCCTTCATCTGGAAGGGGTCCCGCGAGACGGATGCCGGTGCCTTCAGGTTGTCGGTGAGCGCGGTCGAGGCCGCGGGGGCGACCACGCCGGTCCCGGCGTTGCCGCGATAGGTGCTGGCGGTCAACAGGTTCGCGGCCGGCGCGCTGGCGTTCAGGGCCGCCACCACGTCGGCGGCGGTGCTCGACACCGCGCCACCGGAGTCGGTGCCGAGGGTGACCAGGACCGCGGAACCGTTGACGGCCACCGACAACGGCCAGGACGCCGTTCCCGGGTTGACCAGGCTGACGGTGATGCCGTTGCCGCCCTCGGACCCGTATGCCTTGGAGGTCACGTAGAACGTGCTCGCCGCGGCGGTGCCGAACTGGGCCTGGGCCGCCCGGCGATAACCGTTCGTCTTGTACGGCAGGTCGATGACGTCGGCGATGTTGTCGAACTGCCCGGCCAGTTTGGTGATCCGGCCGTACACCTCGGTCGGATCCATGTAGTGGTCGATGAAGTCGGAGACATAGTGCTTCGGCGGATTCGGGCGCTTGCCACCCAGCCACTTGGTCACCGGGATCGACAGCCGGCCGCCGTCGGTGCTGGTGACCAGCACGTTCTTCGGGACGCCGGTGACGGCGATCGGGGTATTGAACCGGTGGTACATGTACTCGCCGTCATCGACGAATCGGTCCATCTGTTCGGACCCGCCGTTCCAGGCGACCGTCAGGATGTTCTCCGCGGTCGGGTCGTTGGTCTTCACCTCCACCGACAGGAAGGTCTGCCCGGTGGTGCTGGTGAACCATTCGGCCCGCAAGGCGGTGAGGGTGTCGGCCACCCGCGCCGCCTTCGCCTCGGCGTTGATGCTGGCCGTGCGCTCGGCCGTGTTTGCCTTCGCCTGCGCCGGTCCGGAGATCACCCCGATGACGCTCAAGCCCTTGGCCTGCAACGCCTTCTGCTCGTCCGCAGTGGCGACCACGTTGATCTCGAAGCCGCCGGCGGTCGGCTTGCGGTACTCGGCGAGGTCGTAGCCCTGGGCCAGCAGGGTGTCGATGGTGGCCTGATCGGGAACGATCACCCTGATCAGCGAGGTGGCGGCCGGGGTGGAGCTGGACACCGCGCCGATCGCGCCGCTGCCCGGTGGGGCGGACGAGGCCGACGAGGTGGCCGTCAGTGCGGGTATCAGCCCGATGGCGAGGAGGGCGGCGGTCCCGAGCGCGGCAAGCCGCACACTCGAGGAACGCAGGGCAGGTTTCGGCAATGACATTGTTGCTCCCCAACAAACGTCGTTGTTCGTTCGGCTCGAGCCGGGCAAAACCGACGTTACGGCGCGGTCACGCTCCGTGTCGATCCGGCGGAAGGGGTAACGACGGCAACTCGAAGGTTACGGAGGGTGTTCGCGGGAACGGGTCGGTGGCCAGTCGCGAGTAGCTCAGGGTGTCGAACCGTTCGTCGCCGTAGCGCAGTTTCTGACGTTCCCGGCCCTCCGGCAGGAATCCGGCGGCCACGGCGATCGCCCCGGAAGCTGGATTGTTGACCCGATGGCCGAGTTCCAGGCGGAACACGCCAAGCTCCTCCAGGGCCCAATTGGCCACTGCCGTAGCGGATCTGGCGACCAGGCCCCGTCCGCGGACGGCTCCGGAGGAGAAGTACGACATCCAGCCGGTGTCGTGCCGGTGCTCGATGGCCGTCACCGCGACATTGCCGACCGGCACCCCTCGGCCCTGCTGCTCGACGACGATGGCGAGGTTGCGTCGCGTGTCGTCCCAGACCAGCATGCGCTCCCAGCAGACCCGCGCTTGTGCCAGGTCCGTCACCGCCAGCGGGTATTGGCTGACCAGATCGGGGCTGACGGAGAAGATCTCCAACAGCGCCGGCAGGTCGGCCTCGGTCCATGGGCGCAACAGAATCGGTGCTGCGGTCATTCGGTCGCCCCCTCGTCGAAGGCGCGCAGGATCTCGTCAGCGGCCTGGGCCGCGCCGAGTTCGCCGGCCAGCACCGCTCGCCGGATCCGCTCGCGAACGCCGGCCACCGCCGGCGAGCGGCTCAATCGCTGGGTGAGTTCGTCGGTGACCAGCGCCCAGGCCAGTTCGAGCTGCTGGTCGGATCGCTTGCGGGCGAGCCCGTCAGCCCCGAGGTGGTCGGCATGTCGCAGGCATGCCTGCCAGACCTTCTCGATCCCGTCGCCGGTGAGGGCGGAGCAGGTGAGCACCGGCGGCAGCCAGTCTGCGCCACGGCCGTACACCAGGTGCAGCGCGCCGGTCAGCTCCCTGGCTGCCGCGGTCGCCTCCACCACCCGGTCGCCGTCGGCCTTGTTGATCGCCACCACATCGGCGATCTCCAGCACGCCCTTCTTGATGCCCTGCAACTGATCTCCGGTGCGGGCCAGCCCGAGCAGCAGGAAGGTGTCGACCATGCCGGCCACCGCGATCTCGGACTGCCCGACGCCCACCGTCTCGACCAGCACCACGTCGTGTCCGGCCGCCTCCAGCACGGTGATCGCCTGCGCCGTCGCCCTGGTCACCCCGCCGAGCGTCCCGGAACTCGGGGACGGGCGGACGTAGGCCCTGGGGTCGGCCGTCAGCTTCGGCATCCGGGTCCGGTCGCCGAGCACCGAGCCGCCGGTCCGGACACTGGACGGGTCGACCGCCAGCACTCCGACCCGATGCCCGTCGGCGGTCAATCGGCCGCCCAGCGCCTCGATGAAGGTGGACTTGCCGACGCCGGGCACCCCCGAGATGCCGATCCGACGGGCACCGCCGGCCGCGGAAGCCAAGTCGGACAATAGCTCCCTGGCCATCGCACGGTGATCGGCCCGGGTCGACTCGACGACGGTGATCGCCCTCGACACGGCCGCGCGCCGGTTCTGTCTGACCCCGTCGGCCAGCGCCTGAACCTGATCGGTCACCCCGTGGCCGCCGTCAGCCGGCCGCGGCGTGACCGAGTTCGGCCGAGAGCAGTCGCAGGATGTCCATGGTGGAGTCGGCGATCACCGTGCCCGGTCCGAAGATCGCGACGGCACCCATCTCCTTGAGCGTCGGGATGTCCTCCGGCGGGATGACGCCGCCCACCACGATCATGATGTCCGGCCGCCCTTCGGCCGCCAGCGCCGCCTTGAGTGCCGGGACCAGGGTCAGGTGGCCGGCGGCCAGCGAGTTCACCCCGACCAGGTGCACATCGGCGTCGACCGCCTGCCGGGCCACCTCCTCCGGGGTGGAGAACAGTGGGCCCACATCGACATCGAACCCGAGGTCGGCCATCGCGGTGACGATCACCTTCTGCCCGCGGTCGTGCCCGTCCTGGCCCATCTTGGCGACCAGGATGCGCGGCCGGCGGCCCTCGGCGGCGGCGAACTCCGCGGTCGCCGCCAGTACCTGCTGCACCTTCGTCGATTCGCCCGCCTCTGCCCGGTACACCCCGGAAATGGTACGGATCACCGCGGTGTGCCGGCCGTACACCTTCTCCAACGCGTCGGAGATCTCGCCGACGGTGGCGTGTGCCCTGGCGGCGTCAACGGCCAGTGCCAACAGGTTCGACTCGAGTCCCGGTCCGGATTCCCGGCCGGCGGCCGCGGTCAGCGCATCCAGTGCCGCGGTCACCGCCGCCGGATCCCGCTCGGCGCGCAGCTTCTCCAGCTTGGCGATCTGCGAGGCCCGGACCGCGGCGTTGTCCACCTTGAGGAATTCGATCGGTTCCTCGACGTCCACCCGATACGCATTGATCCCGATCACCGGCTGCACCCCGGAGTCGATCTTCGCCTGGGTGCGGGCGGCGGCCTCCTCGACCCGCATCTTCGGGATGCCGGCCTCGATCGCCGCGGCCATCCCGCCGACCTTCTCCACCTCTTCGATGTGCGCCCAGGCCTTGGCGGCCAGCTCGTGGGTGAGTCGCTCGACGTAGTAGGACCCGCCCCACGGATCGATGATCGAGGTGGTGCCGGACTCCTGCTGCAGTAACAGTTGGGTGTTCCGGGCGATCCGCGCCGAGAAGTCGGTCGGCAACGCGATCGCCTCGTCCAGCGCGTTGGTGTGCAGCGACTGGGTGTGACCCTGGGTGGCGGCCATCGCCTCGATGCAGGTTCGGGCAACGTTGTTGAACACGTCCTGCGCGGTCAGCGACCAGCCGGAGGTCTGCGAATGTGTGCGCAGGGACAGCGACTTCGCGTTCTTCGGACCGAACTCGTTGACGATCCGGGTCCACAGCGCCCTGGCCGCGCGCATCTTGGCGATCTCGGTGAAGAAGTTCATCCCGATCGCCCAGAAGAAGCTCAGCCGGGGTGCGAAGGCATCGATGTCCAGCCCCGCGGCCACCCCGGCGCGCAGGTACTCCAGCCCGTCGGCCAGTGTGTAGGCCAGCTCCAGGTCGGCCGTCGCCCCGGCCTCCTGGATGTGGTATCCGGAGATCGAGATCGAGTTGAACTTCGGCATTTTCGCCGCGGTGTACGAGAAGATGTCCGAGATGATCCGCATGCTCGGGGCCGGCGGATAGATGTAAGTGTTGCGGACCATGAACTCCTTGAGGATGTCGTTCTGGATGGTGCCGGCCAACTGCTCCGGCGGCACCCCCTGCTCCTCGGCAGCCACGATGTAGAGCGCCAGGATCGGTAGCACCGCGCCGTTCATCGTCATCGAAACGCTCATCGTGCCGAGCGGGATGTGGTCGAACAGTTGCCGCATGTCCAGGATGGAATCGATGGCCACACCGGCCATTCCGACGTCGCCGGCGACCCTGGGGTGGTCGGAGTCGTAGCCGCGGTGGGTGGCCAGGTCGAAGGCCACCGACAGCCCCTTCTGCCCGGCGGCCAGGTTCCGGCGGTAGAACGCGTTCGACTCCTCAGCGGTGGAGAAGCCGGCGTACTGCCGGATGGTCCACGGCTGCGTGGTGTACATCGTCGGGTACGGCCCGCGCAGGAACGGCGGCAGCCCGGGATAGGTGTCGAGGGCATCCAGGCCGTCCAGTGCCTCGGGCGGGTAGATGCGTTGCAGTTCAATGCCTTCGGGGGAGTTCCAGGGTGGGTTCGCCGGGATCGGCGCGGCCTGGCCGGGTTGCTCCGGATCGGCCAGCGGCAGTTCGGCGAAGCTCTTCGGGATGCTCATGATGTCTCCCCGGCAGCGTTGTTGAGGTATCCGCGAATGCGAACACACAGCGCCGGTATGTCGGCGCCGATCGCAATGTGGTCGTCCACCAGGACTGTGAGCTCGGCACTCGGTCTCCCGGCGAGCAGAATGGTGCGGGCTCCCGCTGCGCGTAGCGCAACGATGGTCTCGGGGCCGCGGGCGGCATAGTCGACATCGGTGCCGGTCAGGCAGACGACTTCGGTGACGGACGAATCGTAGGCGGCCAGCACGTCTTCGACATCGGCCGTCGGTCCCGCGGCAACCTTGGCGATACCGCCGGCAGCCAATGCGTTCGACGCGAACCCGGCGCGCGTCGAGTGGGCCGCCACCGGACCGAGGGTGGCCAAGAAGACCGGAGCGGACGCCGGTGCGTCGCGCAGTGCCTCGAAATCGGCCGGCCAGCTGAAGCCGGTGAACTCCGCGGCCGGCCGGCGCTGCGGCAACTGTTCGGTCGGGTTCGGGAACTCGCTGACGCCGGTCAGCGGCGCCTTGCGGGTGGCCAGCCGGCTCCGGAGGTCGTCACGCACCGCGGTGACCCGCTCGAGGAACGATCCGTCGGCCAGCGCTTCGACTGCGCCGCCGCTGGTTTCGATCCGGCCGAACTCCGCCCAGGCGGCGGCCGCCAGTTCGTCCGTGAGCTGTTCGACGGCCGGTGCGCCGCCCGCCGGATCGGCGACCGCGGCCACGTGCGACTCGCCGATCAGCAGGTGCGAGACGTTCCGGGCGATTCGCCGGCCGAACGCATCCGGGACGCCGAGCGCGCTGTCGAACGGCAGCACCGTCACCGCCTGGGCGCCACCGGCGCCGGCCGCGAAGGCCGCGACGGTGCCGCGCAGCATGTTGACCCAGGCGTCGTACCGGCTCATCATCGGCCGGCTGGTCACCGCATGTTGCCGCTGCGGCACCGCGGACGCGCCGGAGAGCTCCAGGACTCTGGCCCACAACTGGCGTGCCGCACGGAGTTTGGCGATCGCAGGGAACTGGTCGTCGGTCACCGAGTATCGGAAGTCGAGCAGCGCTACTGCCGGGTCGATTCCCGAACCGGCATCGGCCAGCGCGCGGAGGTAGGTGACCCCGACGGCCAGCGTCCAGCCGATCTCCTGGGCGTCACCGGCGCCGAGATCGTGTGCCGCGGTCCCGTCGACCACCAGCGCGCCGATGCCGTGGTCCGTTGCGCTGGAGGCAATCTCAGGAATCCGGGACAGATCGGCGGACGACCCTGCGCGCAACGCAGCGGCCAGCGGGTCGGCGCCGAACGAGGTGCCGGTGGCAGGCGTCACTCCGCTGTTCGCCAGGAACGTCGTGAAGGCGGCGCGAGCGGCCGGATCGTTGTCCGGCGAATCCAGCACGACCGGCGCGATGTCCAGCAGCACCGGCTCCAGGACGGCGGCGACGTCGGTGGGAGCGGTACCGGCGGCACCGACCGTGAGCACGATCGAGTTCGCGCCGCCCTCGAGGTCGGCCTGCACCGCCGCCCGCGCCGCGACCGGATCGGGATCGGCGATCCAGCCCCGGATGTCCCAGCCCTCGGTGGTGTCGGTGGACCTGCGCGCCACGGGAATGCCTGCCGCGGGGTTGCCGACCTCGCGAATCCCGAGCGGTGGGACCGTCAGCCCCTCGATGGTGTGCCGGGTGATTCCGGCGAGCACCTCGCCGGCGGCCGGGGCGTCATCCCCGATCGGGAGTCTGCCCGCCTTGCGCAGCACACCGGCGACGCCATCCACCCACTGTTGGTACGTCCCGGTGGCCACTCCCGCGGTCTCCAGCGGC
This sequence comes from Nakamurella lactea DSM 19367, assembly GCF_000426645.1. Lineage (GTDB taxonomy): Bacteria > Actinomycetota > Actinomycetes > Mycobacteriales > Nakamurellaceae > Nakamurella > Nakamurella lactea. The sequence continues at coordinate 51,524 of NZ_KE384549.1, forward strand.
AGCTGCCCGGACGACGATGTCCTGTCGCTCATGCTCTGCATGTTAGGTCCCGGCGGACGCCGATCGGGCCACCGTGGTCGTGCACCTTCTCACACCGGGCCGCCGGCCCTTGTCGGATTCAGGACCCGCGCCGCGACCTCAGGGCAGCGGCCAGGTGTGCACCGGTTCGTTCGAGTGCATGCCCTCGCAGTACAACTCCAACATCTTGGTCAGCGCCGCCGGCCGGTCCAGTCCGCGGTCCTCGAGCGCCGCGACGGTGTCCGACTGCCAGGACGATCCGTTGCGCCTGGTCCGGCACCGACCCGCGACGATGCCGAGGAACTTGTCCCGGACCGCGGTGGACACGCCCCAGCGCACCAGGCCCTCCTCGGCCATCGGCAACAGGTGACGCAGGATCAGCTCGTCCCACGGCACTTCGCCGAAACCGGGCCAGTAGAAGGTGGCGTCCACCCCGCGGCGGGCGCCGGCATCGAAGTTCACCTTCGCGGCGTCGAACGTCACCTTGCTCCAGACCGGACGCTCGTCGGCCGAGAGCATTTTCAGGCAGCCGTAGTAGAACGCGGCGTTCGCCAGCACATCGGTGACCGTCGGGCCGGCCGGCAGCACCCGGTTCTCCACCCGCAGGTGCGGCCTTCCGTCGACCACGTCGTAGACCGGCCGGTTCCAGCGGTAGACGGTGCCGTTGTGCAGCCGCAGTTCCTGCAGTTTCGGGGCCACCCCGGAAGCCAGCACGGCTTCCGGGTCCTCGTCCGTGGTCTCCGGCAGCAGCGCCGGGAAGTACCGGACGTTCTCCTCGAACAGATCGAAGATCGAGGTGATCCAGCGTTCGCCGAAGAACACCGGCGGCCGCACGCCCTGGTTGCGCAGTTCCGGGGAGCGGGTGTCGGTGGTCTGCAGGAACAGCTCGGTGCGGGTCTCGGCCCACAGCCGCTTGCCGAACAGGAACGGCGAATTCGCGCCGAGCGCCAGCTGCGGCCCGGCCAGCAGCTGCGCGGCGTTCCAGTTCGCCGCGAAATCGCCCGGCGAGACCTGCAGGTGCAGCTGCACTGAGGTGCAGGCCGATTCCGGGGCGATCGAGTCGGTCAACATCTGCAGCGACTCGGCGTCCGGCCCGACGCCGGTGATGTCCAGCTCCAGATCCTCCCGCCGGGCGGCGAACACCGCGTCGTCCAGCGCCTGGTAGCGCGGATTGGCGCTCATCCACTCGCCGGTCAGGTGGTCGGGCATCAGCGTCGGCAGGATGCCCACCATCACGATCCGCGAGTCGGCCTCGTTCGCCTTGGCCTCGGCGTGGTCCAGCGAGGTGCGCAGCAGCTCTTCCAGCTCCAGCGCGGAGTCGCCGGGCAACGGGCGGGGTGCGACGTTCAGTTCGATGTTGTAGCGACCCAGTTCGGTCTGGTAAGCCGGGTCCTCGATCGCCTGCAGCACTTCGGCATTCGCCATCGCCGGCTGCATGTCGGGGTGCACCAGATTGAGCTCGATCTCCAGGCCGGTGAGTGGGCGTTCGAAGTCGAAGTGGTGTTCGACCAGCATCCGTTCGAAGACGTCCAAGCACAGTCGGACCTTCTGCCGGTACTTCTGCCGCTGCTCGCGGGTGAACGTGCCGCTGGAGATGTCGTCGCCCATGGGACCTCTTCTCGTGCCTGCCGACCCCTGCAGTGTGGCTGGCTGTTGCTGAATCGGCTACCCGTGAGCCGCGGAGGCGAAGAGTGACACTGGTTCACCGGTAGCATCCGGATGCGTGAGTGCCGCAGAGACCGATACCGACACGTCCGATGCCGTCAGACCCGTCGGTGAGGCCGTTGCCGACCTGGGCGCCGGCCGCGGGCCGGACTGGTTGGACGACTTCCTCGCCGAGCGGCTGGCCGAGCTGATCGCGCTGCGCCGGGACGTGCACCGTCATCCCGAGTTGGGCTTTGCCGAGCACCGCACCACCGAGCTCATCGAATCCTGGCTGACCCGAGCCGGTATCGAGCACCGTCGACTCCCCGGCGGTACCGGCGTGATCGCCGAGATCGGCAGCGGGTCGTCGGTGGTCGCGTTGCGCGCCGACATCGACGGGCTGCCGCTGCGCGAGACCAGCGGGCTGCCGTTCAGCTCGACGATCCCCGGCACGGCGCACGCCTGCGGCCACGACCTGCACCTGACCGCCGTGCTCGGCGCCGGGCTCGCCCTGCACGCCTCCGGCGCGTTGACCGGCCGGGTCAGGCTGCTGTTCCAGCCGGCCGAGGAGGTGATGCCGGGCGGCGCCGCCGAGGTGATCCAGGCCGGCGGACTGAACGACGTCGACCAGGCGTTCGCGCTGCACTGCGAACCGCGCACCCCGGTCGGCCGGATCGGGCTGAAGGTCGGCCCGATCACCTCGACCTCGGACCTGATCGAACTGCGGATCACCGGTCCCGGCGGGCACACCTCCCGGCCGCATCTGACGGCCGACGTGGTGAACGCCCTCGGCACGGTGATCACCGGGCTCCCGTTGCTGCTGACCAGGCGGATGGACCCGAGGGCCGGCGCGGTGCTGGTCTGGGGAGCGGTGCAGGCCGGCGACGCGGCCAACGCCATCCCGCAGGAAGGCGTACTGCGGGGCACCCTGCGGCTGATGCGGCGAGAGGCCTGGGACGGCGCCGAAGGACTGATCCGCGAGCTGGTCGCCGGACTGCTGGCGCCGACGTCGGTGAGCTACGACCTGCGCGTGCATCGCGGCGTCCCGCCGGTCGAGAACGATGCCTACGCAACGGCTCTGCTGCGCGCCGGGGTCGCCGCCGCGCTCGGCCCGGACGCCGCGATGGACGCCGAACAGTCGACCGGGTCCGAGGACTTCGCCGAAATGCTCGAGCACGCGCCGGGTGCGCTCGCCCGGCTCGGCGTGTGGGACGGCGTCGGTCCGCAGAGCGACCTGCACTCCGCCGCCTTCACCGCGGACGAACGCGCGATTCCGGTCGGGATCAGGGTGCTGGTGCAGACGGTGCTGGCCGCCCAGTCCGGCGGCTCGCGGTAAGCCGAGTCAGTTTCCGGCCGGCGGGTGATGATCCGGGCTGACGGGGCGGGTCAGGTTCCGGCGGACTTGCGGGTGACGATCGGGGGCTGACGGGCGGGTCATGTGCCCGACGGCTCGCGGGTGATGAGACGGGCTGACGGGCGGGTCAGGTTCCGGCGGACTTGCGGGTGACGATGCGGCCGATCAGGGACTCCGCGAACGGCCGGTATCTGGTGTTCTGGAACGACGTCAACAGCCACCGGCCGTCGCCGTCACGGACCGCGAGCAGGGTGATGGTCGACATCCGCTTGCGGCGCGGCTTCGGCCTGCGCTGCCAGCGCATGATCACTGCGCCGCGAGCGGTCAACAGGGTCAGATCCGGTGTCACGTCACGCATCTCGGACTGTGACCAGTGCAGGCTCGATCCGCGCAGGAACTTGTCGAACAGTGGCTGATGGGCGTTACGAATCTCGTCCCGACCACGGAGGTGGGTGCCGTCGTAGGTGACGTAGTCCGCATCCGGGGTGAACAGCGCGGCGTACCCGGCCGCATCGCCGCGCCCCCAGGTGTCGGTGAGTCGATCGAGCAGTTCGGCCGGGGAGTCGGTGGCCCCCGACTGGTCGGCGGCCTGTCGTCGATGGGTGGGGCTGGTCATCGCGTATCCTTCGATTGATCGAATAGTTCAACGAAGTGAACTATACAGGCCGGCCCGACAGGTGGCACAGGGAGATTCATGGACGACCCGAACGACGGCGCGACGGACGGCCCGCTGCTGGGCCGCCGGCTGAGCGCGGCGGTGGTGATGTTCCACCAGGCGCTGGCCGACCGGATGGGCCTGAGCGCCGCCGACCACAAGGCGCTGGACATCATCGACCGGAGTGGCCCGCTGACCGCCGGAGCGCTGGCCGAGCAGACCGGGTTGACCCGCAGCGCCATCACCGCGTTGGTCGATCGCCTGGTGCGCGTTGGTTACGCCAGCCGGGACCCGGACCCGGACGACCGCCGGCGGGTGCTGATCACCGCAGTGATCGACCACCCGCCGGCGGTCCGCCGGGCCTTCGCCGACCTGGCGACGGCGATGGAGGAGATCCTCGCCGGCTACAACCGGTCGGAGCAGGCCGCAATCCGCGGTTACCTGGCGGCCACCATCGAGGTGTTGGAGGAGGCGGCGCGGCGGCTCGGCTGATCGGTCAGGTCATTGGGCCGCGCGGTTGCGGTCACCTGCCCACCTCGACGACTTCGGAGACCGTCCGCTCGGTGGCCGTCATCCGCGGAACCGCCCAGGCCGCAACGACTGCCAGCGCGGCGACCACGGCGGCCGCCCAGAACAGGATCGAGTTCGCGGACACGGCGGCGTCGATCACCGTCCGGTGGGCATCGGCCGGCAGCGCGGCCAACTGCGCCGGGCCGAGATCGCCGATGCTCATCCCGGCCGTCCCGGTCGCGGGATGGCTGGTCAAGTAGTCGGAGAACCGGGAGCCGAACAGTGCCCCGAGGCCACCGACACCGATGGCTCCACCCACGCTGCGCAGGAACGATGCCGCGCCGGTGGCGGCTCCCACCTCGCCGGCCGGTGCGCTGTTCTGCACCAACACCAGCGGGGTCTGGAACAACAGTCCGATGCCCGCACCACCCAGCACCATGAACACCGCGGTCAGCAAACCGGGTGTCCCGCTGGTCATCGTCGCCAGCAACGCCGACGAGACGGCCAACAGGGCGGTACCGGCGATCATCACCGGACGGAATCGGTTGCCCTTGCTGGTCCAGCCGCCGACCAGCATCGCCACCGCGATCGCCGGCAGCAGCATCGGCAGCAGCAACAGGCCGCTGTTGCTGGCCGAATGACCCTGCACCACCTGCAAGAACACCGGCAGGTAGTTCATCGAGGCCATCATCACCGCGCCGGGGGCCAGCGCCATCACACAGAACGCCATCAGCACCGACCGGTTCCGGAACAGATCCAGCGGGAGCACCGGATTCACGGCTCGCCGTTCGGCGTAGACCGTGGCGGCAACGCCCAGCAGGCCGACCATGGCGGCGCCGATCACCTGCCAGGACAGCCATGGGTACTGGTTGCCGCCCCAGCTGACGGCCAGCACGATGCCGGCGGCGGCTACCGAGACCGAGATCAGGCCGGCGACGTCGACCCGGCCGCCGCGGTGGGTCTTGGGAAGTCGCAGCAGTACGGCGATGCCGGTCATCGCGATGGCCACCAGCGGCAGGTTCAACAGGAAGATCCACCGCCAGCCGAGGTGATCGGTGATCAGGCCGCCGACCCACGGCCCGATGATCATCGAGAACGGTGCCACCGCGCCGAAAACCCCTTGGTAGCGGGCCCTTTTCTCCGGCGGCGCGATGTCGGCCACCGAGGCCAGCAGCGAGGTGAAGGTCATCCCGGCGCCGATGCCCTGCAGGGCCCTGGCGAGGATCAGCTCCGTCATCGAAGTGGAGATTCCCGACCAGAGCGAGCCGAGGAAGAACACCGCAAGCGCGGCCAGCAGCAGCCGGCGGCGGCCGAACATGTCGCCGAGCCGGCCGGCCACCACGGTGCCGATCGCCATCGCCAGCAGGAAGCTGGTGGCGATCCAGGCGATCCGATCGAACCCGCCGAGGTCACCGGCGATGGTCGGCATCGCGGTGGCGGCGACCAGGCCGTCCAGTTGCACCGGGATCAGCGCGAGGACCAGCGAGACCATGATCGGCCAGAGTTTTCGGCCGCCGGTGCGCGACGGTTCGGCGGGAGCATCGGGCGGGGCGGACGTGTTGGGTTGGGACGAAGGTACAGTCGTCATCAGAGCCTCACTTACTTGTCGACCGGCTAGTTACTAGCCTGCCGACAGGTAAACACAACACTAGCCGGTCGTCAAGTAGGATTTCCGGACCCGGCATGGGCCGAACTTCGAACGGAGGCACGGTGGCGCAGACCAAGCGCAATACGCGGGACGAGATCGTCGCGGTGTCGATGCGGAAGTTCATCGACCAGGGCTACGACAAGACCTCCTTGCGGGAGATCGCCGACGAGATCGGCGTGACCAAAGCCGCGCTGTACTACCACTTCCGCACCAAGGACGACATCGTCACCGCGGCGATGGACGCGCACGCCGCCAGGGTCAATGACCTGATCGAGTGGCTGGAGGGAACGGAGCCGTCCATCGATCGGAACGAGCAGCTGATCGACCGGTTGATCGATCTGTTCAGCGGCGACTCGGGTCTGGTGATGCGGTTCGGCCAGGCAAACCCCACGTCGATGAGTTCCAAGGACTTCGGCCGGCGACACGTCGGCCAGATCATGCGGCTGATGCAGCAGTTGGCCGGACCGGAGCCCGACGCGGCGCAGTCGATCCGGGCCACCCTCGGGTTCGGCGCGCTGGTGATGGGGACGATGCCATCGGAGCTGCCGGTCGCCGTCGGGACGCCGGACGAGCGCCGTGCCGCCGGCCGGGCACTGGCGTTGGAACTACTGGCGCCGCTGGTAAAGCAGGACTGATCCGGCTGACGGCGCCGTTCTCAGCTGCCGATCGAGCGGCACGGCCGGGTACGCAGTTCGCGCACGTACTCGGTGGGGGCGTCGGCCGCCTCGGCGGCGTCCGCGATCACCCCGAGGTACCGGGCTGACGGCAACCCGCCCTCGAAGGCATCCAGCACGTACAGCCAGGCCAGCTTGTCGCCCTCCAAGGTGTGCACCCGCAGCCGGATCTTGGTGTACAGCCCCAGGTCTGCGCCCTCCCACGAATCCAGCGTGCGCTCGTCGGCGGCCGACAGGTCGTAGAGCACCACGAATACCGAGGACGCGGCGGCACTGCCGCTGGGCGAGTCGTCCTGGACGATGGTGGCCAGCGCACCCTCCCAACCCAGGTCCTCGCCGCCGAAGGTCAGTCGCCAGCCCGGCAACCAGCCGGTGCCGGCCATCGGTGAGGACGGGCAGCGCTGGAGCATCTGGGTCGGATCCATGTTGGATCCATAGGCGGCATACAACGGCATGGCAAGCAGGGTAGTGGGTCCGTCGTGACCCGGCGTCCTACACCGGTCGGGTCGCTGCGGCCGGTCGCTTCAACAGCAGGTCCAGCAGCACGACGCAGGTGGCCGCAATCAGCGCCGAGTCGAGGTAGTGGCAGGCCATCGCACCGAGGTAGGTCGGACCGCCCCAGGCGTTGCTCACGAAATTGGGATCCAGTCCGGCGATCAACTGCTCGCCGACCCGTACCGGCGTGAACAGCAGCAGCGCCAGCGCCGGCAGACCGACCAGGAGGCGCCACGGGGCTTGCCGCAGGGTCAACCGGAGTCGTTGCGCCGCAGCGCGACCGAGCGGTGCCAACAGAAAAAGACCGGCGCCCGCGGTCCGTCGGCGACGCAGCATTGCTGCCGTCAGCCAACCGAGGCCGACGACGGCCAGGACCAGGTGGACCGGCCAGGCGGAGGTTCCCGGACGGACGGCCTCACGGACGTCCGACCTGCCCGCGAAGGTGATCGCGCCGGCGCCCACGCCAACGATCAGCAGAACGGCGCAGAGCGTCAGCGACGCCGGCGACAGCCGGCCGGTGGGGGTCGCGGTGTCGGTTTCGGTAGTGGTCCTGGTGTTCATCCTCATGTGATCCAGCCTGGTCACCGGCCGGCCCATCGTCGTCGGCCCGAAGGCTCGATCCGGGATCCGCCGCGCGCCGGTGACCCGGCCTCCCGTCATCCCCCGGGATGACGACGGCTCCGGTCTGCCGGATGACGCGACGGCGGGTGGCGCGCCGCTACCGTGTCTGGAATGTTCACTCGGCCGCGGATCAGCGGACCCCGACCGGCGCCCGATCTCACCGACCTGCTGGTGGCACTGAGCTGTCTGGTGGTGTTCAGCGGCCCCGTATTGATCGGGCTGGACGCCGGTCGCGGACCGTGGTGGGCGATCGCCGGTTTCGCGATCGCAGACACTGCGCCGCTGGTGTTCCGTCGATGGGCGCCGGTACCGGTATTGGCCGCGGTCGCGGCGGTCGAGCTGGCCGCGTTGCTCACCGGCGTCCGGTTCACCTTCCTGGTGAGCAACGCAGGGTTGGCGATCGCGGTGGCGGTGTTCACCGTTGCCGCCTGGCTGGCCCGTCGCCGCGCGCTGGTGGCCTCCGTGGTGGTGATCGCTGTGCTGGGCGCCGGAGGGTTGCTCGCGCTGCGGTGGTATCCGGATCAGGACCAGAACTTCGTGCAGCTGGTCATCGCGCTGCCTGCCTATCTGCTCGGCGACGCGGTCCGGGGGCGACGGGAGACGCGGCGCGAGCTGGCCGAGCAGACGGCAAGGGCACGGTCGGAGCGGGAGGCCCGGATCCGGGCCGAGGAACGGGTCAGGGTGTCAAGGGACGTGCACGACATCGTGTCGCACACCCTGAGCATGATCGCGGTCAGGGCCGGTGCCGGCAGAATGCTCGCCGATGCAGACCCCGACCAAGCGAGGCAGGCGTTCGCTGCCATCGAACAGGGCAGCAGGTCGGCGCTGATCGAGCTGCGTCGGGTGTTGCGGTCCACCAGGGAGCCGGCGATCGGCCCGGACGCCGTTGGCACGCCTACGCTGGCAGATCTGGACGTCCTGCTGAACGGTGTGCGGGCCGGCGGCATCGAGGTCGTCGTGAGTTCGACGGGCACCGGGAACGGACTGCCCCCGCTGCTGGAAACGACCGGATATCGACTGATCCAGGAAGCGCTGACGAACGTGGTCAAGCACGCAGCGGCCGATCGGGTGCAGGTGACCATGGTCCGGACGGAACAGCGGTTGCGGATCGAGGTGACCGATAACGGCCGCGGTGTCCAATCCGTCCGGGATCCGCAGGCAGCCGGCGGGTTCGGGCTCACCGGGATGCGTGAGCGGGTCGAGTTGTGGGGCGGCACGCTGGTCGCCGAAAGCCTTGCGGGCGGCGGATTCTCGGTCCGGGCCGAGTTGCCCTTGGTCGCCCCGACACCGGTCGGTGGTCGACGGTGACCGACGCGACGACGACGCCGATCCGGGTGTTGATCGCCGATGACGAGGCGCTGATCCGGGCCGGTTTCCGCGCACTCATCTCGGCAACGCCCGACCTGACGGTCGTCGGCGAGGCGGCCAACGGCGCCCAGGCGGCGCAACTGGCCAGGCAGGAATCACCCGACGTGGTGCTGATGGACCTGCGGATGCCGGTGATGGACGGCATGGAGGCGACCGCGCTGATCTCGTCGACCACCTCTGTGGGTTCCGGACCGAGAGTGCTGGTGGTGACCACTTTCGATGACGACGAGTACGTCTTCGGATCGTTGCGAGCGGGTGCTGCCGGCTTCCTGCTGAAGGACACCCCGCCCGAGCAGCTGCTGGCAGCCATCAGGGTGGTGGCGGCCGGTGACGGGTTGCTCGCGCCGGCGGCTACCCGGCGGCTGATCGGCGAATTCGTCCGGCGATCGCCGGTGACCGGACTCGCGGCGCCGCCTGGTTGGGGTGAGCTGACCGATCGTGAACGCGAGGTGCTCGCCGAGGTGGCCACCGGCCGGACGAACGCCGAGATCGCCGCTCGGATGGTGGTGAGCGTCCCGACGGTGAAGACGCACGTCAGTCGACTGCTGGGCAAGCTCGGCCTGCGGGATCGGACACAGTTGGTGGTGCTCGCCTACGAGAGCGGCATCGCGACTCCCGGCGGGTGACCTGCCGGCGGCCCGGATCCCGATACGGTTGTCCTGACGTGAGTGAGCTTGCGAACGAACGAATGACACTGAGCGGGGCCGACCCGTGAGGGACGAGAGGGGAGGCAACATGACCAGCATCGTGATCATGGGTGGCGGGCCGGCGGGCTACGAGGCCGCCCTGGTAGCTGTGCAGTACGGGGCCGACGTGTCGTTGGTCGAGGACCAGGGTGCGGGCGGCAGCTGCGTGCTGCTCGACTGCGTTCCGTCCAAGACCTTTATCGCATCGGCCGGCGGCCGGACCTCGGTGCGCGAGGCGGGCGAGCTGGGCATCGACGTCCCGGCCGACGACGTGGTGGTGAACGTGGCGGCCGTGCACGGGCGGGTGAACCAGCTCGCCGCAGCGCAGTCCGCGGACATCAGGACTCGGCTGCTGGCCGACGGGGTGACGCTGATCGACGGTCGGGCGCAGCTCGACGACTCCGAGCCCGGTCTGGCCAGGCACGTCGTCAAGGTCACCGAACCGGGTGGGGCGGAGCACACCCTGGCCGCCGATGTGGTGCTGATCGCCACCGGCGCGACCCCGCGGGTGGCGGTCGGTTGCGAGCCGGACGGCGAGCGCATCCTGACCTGGCGGGACGTCTATTCGCTGAGCGAGCTGCCGGAACACCTGATCGTCGTCGGCTCCGGCGTGACCGGGGCGGAGTTCGCCTCCGCCTACACCGAGCTGGGGGTCAAGGTGACCCTGGTGTCCAGCCGGGACCGGGTGCTGCCGGGTGAGGACGCCGACGCCGCCGCGGTGATCGAGGAGGTCTTCGCCGAGCGCGGCTCGACCCTGGTGAAGAGGTCCCGCGCGGAGGGGGTCCGGCGGGACGGCGACGAGGTGGTGGTGACCGTCACCGGCGGCGACGAGGTTCGCGGTTCGCACTGCCTGATGACCGTCGGTTCGGTGCCCAACACCACCGGGATCGGCCTGGACAAGGTCGGGATCGAGACGGACAAGGGCGGCTTCGTCGGCGTCGACCGGGTGTCGCGCACCTCGGTTCCCGGCATCTACGCCGCCGGCGACTGCACCGGTGTGCTGATGCTGGCCTCGGTCGCGGCCATGCAGGGCCGGATCGCGATGTGGCACGCGCTCGGTGAGGGTGTCCCGCCACTCAAGCTGAACACGGTGTCCGCCAACGTGTTCACCCATCCGGAGATCGCGACCGTCGGTGCCACCCAGAGCGACGTCGATGCCGGGATGACGAACGTGCAGACCCTGATGCTGCCGCTGGCGACGAACCCGCGGGCGAAGATGGCCGGCGTCCGGCAGGGCTTCGTGAAGCTGATCGTGCTCCGGCCCAGCGGAACAGTGATCGGCGGCGTTGTAGTGGCGCCGGAGGCCTCGGAGCTCATCCTGCCGATCGCGGTGGCGGTGCAGAACAGCCTGACGGCCAAGGATCTGGCCTACAGCTTCTCGGTCTATCCGTCGCTGTCCGGCTCGATCACCGAGCTCGGGCGGCAACTGATGTCGCTGAGCGAGATCCAAGGCCGCGTGGACAGCTGAGATCGCGTGGCGGGGATGTCCCGCGGCCCAAGACCACACTGCTACTCCGGGGGCGCACGGCGCGGTCTTGACAGCCGGAGGTAGCCTAGCTGGGTAGTTGGTTCGCGAGCCGATCGGTAGTCGGCGGCCCGCGCCGAGTCGACACCCGGAGCCCCGGTACCTGTTCGGCGAGAGGGAATCCGGTGTGAATCCGGAACTGCCCCCGCAGCGGTCACTGGGAACGAACGCCGTCACCAGAGCACTGGACGCGTCCATCGCGACGATCCGGGAAGCGACGGCCAGTAGGAATTGCCGGTAGCTCCGGCGCCGCCCACGAGTCCGAAGACCTGCCAACACACCGGGTGCGCCGCATCCGGTGGGCCGTCATCTCGTGGGATGGGGTGCGGGACTCGACCGACCCGTCGACCGGCAACGGCCACGGGTGGGTGACTTCCGCGCGTCGTTGGGTGACGACCCGGTCGAACGACCCGAAAGGGAACAGCATGTCCCGCAACACCATCACCCCGCCACCGATCAGCGCGACGGTCCTCGGCTATCCGCGGATCGGCCGGCATCGCGAACTCAAGAGGGCCATGGAGAAGTACTGGTCCGGCGGCTCCGATCGGGTTCGGCTGGACGCGGTCGCGGCCGATCTCCGCCGCAGCTCCCGCGCCGACCTGTTCGCTGCCGGCCTGGACTCGGTACCGGTCAACATCTTCTCCTACTACGACCAGGTGCTGGATACCGCCGTGCTGCTCGGCGCGGTGCCGGAGCGGTTCGCCGACATCGCCGATCCGCTCGATCGCTATTTCGCGATGGCCCGCGGCGCCGCCGACCTCCCGCCGCTGGAGATGACCAAGTGGTTCGACACCAACTACCACTATCTGGTGCCGGAGATCTCGGCGTCCACGACGTTCTCGTTGCACCCGGAGAAGGTGCTGGCCGATCTGGCCGAGGCGGTCGCCGACGGCGTGCCGGCCCGCCCGGTGGTGCTCGGGCCGGTGAGTTTCCTGTTGCTGGCCAAGGCGGTCGACGGCCGGCGGCTGCTGGATCGGGTGGACGAGCTGGTGCCGCTGTATGTCGACCTGATGGGACAACTGGCCGCGGCCGGGGCCGGCTGGGTACAACTGGACGAGCCGACCCTGGTGCAGGACAGGTCCGAGGAGGAACTGGCCCTGGTGGCCGCGGTGTACGACGCGCTGGCGGCGGTCGCGGACCGGCCGGCCCTGCTGGTGGCAAGCTACTTCGGTGATCTCGGGCCGGCCCTGCCGGTGCTGGCCGGAACCGGGATCGACGGCCTGGCAATGGATCTGGTGGCCGGTACGCTGCCTGCCGGTGCAGCCGGGCTGGGCGACAAGCTGTTGGTCGCGGGTGTGGTCGACGGACGCAACATCTGGCGCACCGACCCGGATCTCGCCCTGCAGAACCTGGCGGCCGCCCGGCAGCTCGCCGGCTCGGTCGCGGTCTCGACGTCCTGCTCGCTGCTGCACGTGCCGTACGGTCTGGCCGGCGAGGACGCCATCGATCCCAAGGTTGCGCGGTGGCTGGCCTTCGCCGACGAGAAGGTGGCCGAGGTCGTGGCTCTCGCCGCGTCGCAGACGCCGGGCGCCGACTCCGGTGTCGAATCGGCGGTGATCGAGCTGTCGCGATCGGCGGTTGCCGATCGGGCGGCATCGCCGATCGTGCATCGGGACGACATCCGCCGGCGGGTCGTCGAGCTGACCGACGACGTCGTCAGCCGGGGGGAGCCGGGCCGTCGCCGGGAGCTGCAGGCGGCCCGGCTGGGGCTACCGGCGCTGCCGACCACCACCATTGGCTCGTTCCCGCAGACCGCCGAGATCCGGCGGGCCAGAGGGGATCTGCGCGCCGGACGGATCGACGACCCGAGCTACGTCCAGCTGATGTGTGCCGAGGTGGTGTCGGTGATCAAGCTGCAGGAGGACCTGGGACTGGACGTGCTGGTGCACGGCGAGCCGGAACGCAACGACATGGTGCAGTACTTCGCGGAGCAGCTCGACGGGTTCGCCGTCACCGGCAACGGCTGGGTGCAGTCGTACGGCTCGCGATGCGTGCGGCCGCCGATCCTGTTCGGCGACGTCAGCCGACCGCGACCGATGACGGTGGAGTGGGCCTCCTATGCGCAGCGTCAGACGGAGCGTCCGGTCAAGGGCATGCTGACCGGGCCGGTCACCATCCTTGCCTGGTCCTTCGTCCGCGACGATCAGCCGCTGGCCGACACCGCGGCGCAGGTGGCCCTGGCGGTCCGGGACGAGACGGTGGATCTGGAGGCGGCCGGTATCGGCATCGTCCAGGTCGACGAGCCGGCACTGCGGGAGCTGTTGCCGCTGCGCCGGGCCGACTGGTCCGGCTATCTGGAGTGGGCGGTCCGGTCGTTCCGGATCGCCACCTCCGGGGTGGGCGACGCGACCCAGATCCACACCCACCTGTGCTACTCGGAGTTCGGCGATGTGATCGACGCGATCGTCGCCCTGGACGCCGATGTCACCAGCGTGGAGGCCGCCAGGTCCCGGATGGAGATCCTGGACGACCTGTCCGCGGTCGGCTACCGCGCCGGCATCGGCCCAGGGGTCTACGACATCCACTCGCCGCGGGTGCCCAGCCAGTCCGAGATCGAGGAACTGCTGGATCGGGCGTTGCGGGCGGTCGGGCCCGATCGGTTGTGGGTCAATCCCGATTGCGGGCTGAAGACCCGATCCACCGACGAGGCGACGGCTGCGCTGAAGAATCTGGTCGCCGCCGCGCGGAGCCGGCGCGCGGCAGTTCCGGTCGTCTAAGGGACACCGACATCGACTGACGCCCACCATCTTCGACCTCGGGCACCACTGGTGATACCTCGAAGTCGAAGATGGTGGGTCGAAGTGGCGCCGGCCGAGCTCAGCCGGAACTCACCACTGCAGGCCGGAGCCGGTCTGGTACTCGATGACCCGGGTCTCGAAGAAGTTCTTCTCCTTCTTCAGGTCCATCATCTCGCTCATCCACGGGAACGGATTCTCGGTGTCGGCGTACAACGGCGTCAGACCGATCTGTGCACAGCGCCGGTTGGTGATGAAGTGCAAGTACTGCTCGCACTGGTCGGCGGTGAGCCCGAGCATCCCGGTCGGCATGGTGTCCCGGCCGTAGGCGATCTCCAGATCGCAGGCGGTGGAGAGCATCTCGCGGACCTCGTCGACGAATTCGGACGTCCACAGGTGCGGGTTCTCGATCTTGATCTGGTTGATCACGTCGATGCCGAAGTTCAGGTGGATCGACTCGTCCCGCAGGATGTACTGGTACTGCTCGGCGATGCCGACCATCTTGTTCCGCCGGCCCAACGAGAGGATCTGCGCGAAGCCGGTGTAGAACCACATGCCTTCGAAGATCACGTAGAACGCGATCAGGTCCCTCAGGAACGCCCGGTCGGACTCCGGCGTCCCGGTCCGAAAGGCTGGATCCTCCAACGACTGGGTGAACTGCAGCGCCCACGAATCCTTCTCGGTGATCGAGGGCACCTCCCGGTACATGTTGAACAGCTCGCCGGAGTCCAGCCCCAGCGAGGTGCAGATGTACTGGAAGGTATGGGTGTGCACGGCCTCCTCGAAGGCCTGCCGGAGCAGATACTGCCGGCACTCCGGATTGGTCAGTTGCCGGTACACCGCCAGAACGATGTTGTTGGCCACCAACGACTCCGCGGTGGCGAAGAACCCGAGGTTGCGCTTGAGCATGGTGCGTTCGGCATCGCTGAGCCCATCGGGGGAGCGCCACAGCGCGATGTCCGCCTGCATGGACACCTCGGTCGGCATCCAGTGGTTGTTGCAACCGGCCAGATACTTCTTCCAGGCCCACTCGTACTTGAGCGGCAGCAGCTGGTTCACGTCGGCCCGGGCGTTGATCATCGACTTCTCGGAGACGCTGACCCGGCCGGCGGTGCCGAGGGTGCGATCGATCTCGCCCAGGCCGGTGACCGGCGCGTTGTTTGTGTCCATGGGGGAGCTCGGGGTACTCACTGGCAGGCCTCGCAATCGGGGTTGACGGTCACAGCGCCCAGGTGAGCAACGGCGGGAATCACTGGCAGGCCTCGCAATCGGGGTTGTCGATCGAACACACGGTGGCTGCGGTGCCCAGCGGGATCAGATCGACGGGTGGGTCGGCAAGAACGGTTTCGGGGATGACGGTTTCCGGGATGACGGGCTCGGGGATGACGGGCTCGGGGATGACGGCTTCGGGGATGACGGGCTGCACCGCAACGGCATTGAGTCGCCCGTCGGTGCCCTGCAGGGTCGACTTCTCCACGTGGGTGGCCGAGGTGGACCGCAGGTAATAGGTGGTCTTGCAACCGGTGCGCCAGGCCAGCCGGTACAGCTCGTCCAGGTCGCGGCCGTTCGGCGCGCTCACGTACAGGTTCAGTGACTGCGCCTGGTCGATCCACTTCTGCCGGCGGGAGGCGGCGGCGATCAGCCAGGACCCGTGGATCTCGAAAGCGGTGGCGAACTGCTCCTTCACCTCCTGTGGCACCCGATCGATCTCCCAGAGCGAGCCGTCGAAGTACTTCAGGTCGCCGATCATCACCTCGTCCCACAGCCCGCGTTCCTTGAGCACCCGCACCAGATGTTCGTTGATCACGGTGAAGTCGCCGCTCATGTTCGACTTGACGAACAGGTTGCGGTAGGTGGGCTCGATCGACTGGGCCACCCCGACGATGTTCGAGATGGTGGCCGTCGGGGCGATCGCCATCACGTTGGAATTGCGCATGCCTGCGGTGCGGACCCGTTCCCGCAACGAGTCCCAGTCCAGTCGTCGCGACCGGTCCTGCTCCAGGTCGCCGCCGCGGGCGGTGGCCAGCAGGTCGATCGAGTCAATCGGCAGCACCCCCTGGCTCCACAGCGATCCGTCGAACGACGGGTAGCGGCCACGTTCGACGGCCAGCGCACTGGAGGCCGAGATCGCCCAGTACGACAGGGCTTCCATCGACGTGTCGGCGAAATCGACGGCTTCCTGCGAGGCATACGCGATGCCCTGCGCGTACAGCGAGTCGGCGAAACCCATCAGCCCGAGTCCGACCGGCCGATGTCGCAGGTTGGACCGACGGGCCGCCGGGATGGTGTACATGTTGATGTCGATCACGTTGTCCAGCATCCGGACCGCGGTGGTCACCGTACGCCGGAGCTTCTCGGTGTCGAGCCCGTCGTGGCCGACGTGCGCCGCCAGGTTCACCGAACCCAGGTTGCAGACGGCGGTCTCGGCGCCGTCGCCGGACGGGCCAGCGGTGCGGGTGTTCAGAGTGATCTCGGTGCACAGGTTCGACGAGTGCACCACACCGGCATGCTGCTGCGGGGAACGCAGGTTGCAGGCGTCCTTGAACGTGATCCACGGGTGCCCGGTCTCGAACAGCGAGGTCAGCATCGAACGCCAGAGCTCCACCGCCCGTACTCGTCGGAAGACCCCGATCTCGCCGCGGTCGGCCGCGGCCTCGTACTCCGCGTACCGCCGGGCGAACGCCTCGCCGTACAGATCGTGCAGGTCGCCGACCTCGTCCGGGGAGAACAGCGTCCACTGAGCATCGGCCTCCACCCGCCGCAGGAACTCGTCCGGCACCCAGTTCGCGGTGTTCATGTCGTGGGTGCGTCGGCGGTCGTCGCCGGTGTTGCGGCGCAGCTGCAGGAACTCCTCGACATCGATGTGCCAGGTCTCCAGGTAGGCGCAGACCGCACCCTTGCGCTTGCCGCCCTGGTTCACCGCGACCGCGGTGTCGTTGGCGATCTTCAGGAACGGCACCACGCCGGAGGAGTTCCCGTTGGTGCCCTTGATGTGTGCGCCGATCCCGCGCACCGGGGTCCAGTCGTTGCCCAGCCCACCTGAGTACTTGGCCAGCAGCGCGTTGTCCCTGATCGAGGAGAAGATCGACGACAGATCGTCATCGACGGTGGTCAGGAAGCACGAGGACAATTGGGGCCGGGTGGTGCCGGCGTTGAACAGCGTCGGGGTCGAACACATGAAGTCGAAGGAGGCGAGCAGCCGGTAGAACTCGATGGCGCGCTCCTCCCGGTCCACCTCGTTCAGCGACAGCCCCATCGCCACCCGCATGAAGAACGCCTGTGGCAGTTCGTATCTGGTGCCGCGATGATGCAGGAAGTAGCGGTCGTAGAGGGTCTGCAGCCCGAGGAAGGAGAATTCCAGGTCGCCGCCGGGCAGCAGCGCGCCGCCGAGCCGCTCCAGGTCGAACTCGGCCAGCACCGGGTCCAGCTGCCCGAGCTGCACACCACGGGCGACATAGTCGGCGAAGTAGCCGGGGTAACGCTCGGCCATCTCGGCAGCGGTGGCCCGGACCGGGTGTCCGGCAAGGAATCCCAGCGCCTCGGTCCGCAGGTTGTCGGCCAGCAGCCTGGCCGTCACCGTCGAGTAGGCGGGCTCACGTTCCACCAACGCCCTGGCCGCCAGCACGGTGGCCAGTTCCACCTCGCGCTCGGTGATCCCGTCGTAGAGGTTGGCGACCGTGCCGGCCAGCACCGCGGCCGGATCGACGTCCGTCAGCCCAGCGCAGGCCTCGGTGATCACCACCGTCAGCCTGGCGGTGTCCAGCGGTGCGCTGCTGCCGTCCGGAGCGGTCACCGAGACCGGTTGCGGCAGACCGGGAACCGGCGCCGGTGTCGCCGTCGACTGTCTGGCCTGCCGGTGCTGCTCGCGGTACAGGATGTAGGCGCGAGCCACCGCGGGCTGGTCGGCGCGCATCAGCGCGAGTTCGACCTGGTCCTGGATGTCCTCCAGGTTGATCGGTCGACCGGGACCGGCGAGGCCGGCGAACCTGCTCTGCAGGGTGTCGACCACCACGTCGGTCAGCTCCCGCACCTGGCTGCGCAGTCGCGCCGAGTGGTGTGCGGCGTCTCCCTCGACGGCCAGGAATGCCTTGGTGACGGCCACCGCGATCCGGCCGGGGTCGAAGTCGACGACCTCGCCGTCCCGGCGTTGCACGCGCAACGTGGTGGCCGGGGGCGGGGCGGTCCCGGCTGCCGGTGGTATCGGGTGATCGCCGGCCTCGACGGGCCGCGTCTGCTGGTCGGTGCTGCTGGTCATGCTCTCTCCTCGCGAGCCGATGGATCGGTGCGCTCCGGGGGAGAGGGGTGACGAGGGCCGGCGCGGGCGTTGCCGACCACGCATCCTCGCTGCACCCTCCCTCGGGGCGCGCCGCGGTGGCTGCCGATGGCAGCCACACCCAGGCAGGTCTTCGGACTCGTGGGCCGTGCCGTCCGGCTGATCAGGCCGCACGACGTTCTACCGGCGGTCGCTTCCCAGGCATCGCGTTGCCCAGTGCTGACCCGGTGCGCTCTGTCGAGCTCTCCGGGGACCGCTTTCGTTCCCACTCACCGCTGCGGGGCAGTTCCGGTGTCGCACCGGATTCCCTGTTGCCTCCAGTCGACGGGCGACTGGAACCTTGAGCACTCAGGACCATACATCTAGCGGTTCGTGACGTCACGAACCCCTAGATGTTCGGATCGGCGTGTCGGGCGTGTCGCCTCGGCGGGTCGGCGCCCCGGACATGCTGCGCGGGTCGGTGGGCCGACGGTAGCGTGACGGGGCACCTTCCAGACGAGGAGACCGGCCCTATGACGAGCACCGCATCCGTCGCTTCCGTGCCGAACGGCCCGAACTCGTCCGGCGCCCGGCTCGGTCCGGCAGAACGCGCCGTCAGCCTGGCCCGGCTGTCCGCCGAGGAGTTCGACGTGGTGGTGATCGGTGGCGGTGTGGTCGGTGCCGGCGCGGCGTTGGACGCCGTCACCCGCGGACTGTCGGTGGCGCTGATCGAGGCGCGGGACCTGGCCTCCGGTACCTCGTCCCGGTCCTCGAAACTGTTCCACGGCGGTCTGCGTTACCTGGAGATGTTCGAGTTCGGGCTGGTCCGCGAGGCCCTGCGGGAGCGCGACCTGATGCTCACCAAGATCTGCCCGCACCTGGCCAAACCGGTGTCGTTCCTCTACCCGCTGTCCAAGCCGCTGATCGAGCGGCCGTACGTCGCCGCCGGGCTGATCCTCTACGACACGATGGGCGGCGCCAGGTCGGTGCCACGCCACAAGCACCTGACCAGGGCCGGCGCGCTGCGGATGGTGCCGGCGCTGAAGAAGGACGCGCTGGTCGGCGGCATCCGTTACTACGACGGCGAGGTGGACGACGCCCGGCACACGATGATGGTGGCCAGGACCGCGGCGGCCTACGGGGCCGTGGTCCGCACCTCGACGCAGGTGGTCGAGTTCGTCAAGGAGGCCGATCGGGTCGCCGGGGTGAACGTGCGCGACGTGGAGACCGGCGACCAGGCGACGGTCAGGGCCAAGGTGGTGATCAACGCGACCGGGGTGTGGACCGACGAGATCCAGCGGCTGTCCGGTGGCCGCGGCCGGTTCAAGGTGCGGGCCTCGAAGGGCGTGCACCTGGTGGTGCCGCGGGACAAGATCCCCTCCGAGTCCGGCATCATCCTGAAGACCGAGAAATCGGTGCTGTTCGTCATCCCGTGGAAGTCGCACTGGATCGTCGGAACCACCGACACCGACTGGGATCTGGACCTCGCGCACCCGGCCGCGACCAAGGCCGACATCGACTACATCCTCGATCACGTGAACGCGGTGTTGGCCGTCCCGCTGACCAGCCAGGACATCGAGGGCGTCTATGCCGGACTGCGACCGCTGCTGGCCGGGGAGAGCGAGCAGTCGTCGAAGCTGTCCCGCGAACACGCGGTTGCCAGGGTCGCTCCCGGGCTGATCGCGATCGCCGGCGGCAAGTACACCACCTACCGGGTGATGGGCGCCGACGCGGTGGAGGCGGCGGCCGAGGACCTGCCCGGCCGGGTCAATCCGTCCTGCACCGCCGAGATCCCGCTGGTCGGCGCCAATGGCTACCAGGCCCTGGTGAACCAGGCCGACCGGCTCGGTGCGCAACACGGCCTGCACCCCTACCGGATCCGTCACCTGCTGGACCGCTACGGCTCGCGGATCCATGAGTTGCTCGCCCTGGCCGACGGTGACGAACCCGGGGCTGACGGGAAATCCCCTTTGCTGCAACCGATTCCCGGGGCACCGTCGTACCTGATGGCCGAGGCGCTGTACGCGGTGACCCACGAGGCGGCGCTGCACCTGGAGGACGTGCTCGCCCGGCGGACCAGGATCTCCATCGAAACCGAGCACCGCGGCACCGAATCGGCGCAAGCGGTGGCCGAACTGATCGCACCGGTGCTCGGCTGGTCGCCGGCCGACACCGAGGTCGAGATCGCCGGATACATCGCCCGGGTCGACGCCGAGCGCCGGTCGCAGACCGAGCCGGACGATCCGTCGGCCGAACAGGTGCGGCTGCGGGCGCCCGAGGTCCGGCAACTGCTGGTCTCGCCGGTGGCATGAGCGTTCCGAACCCGCCGCAGACCCGGCCGCCATTGCGGCCACCCGGGCTGGGCAGTGGAGCGCGGGTGGCGATCTTCGCCGCTGCCGCGGCGCTGCTGGTCGGCGTGGCGTTGGCCGCCGGCGGCCTCGGACCCTGGGTGGCGCGGCCGATCTCGGGTCCGGGCCGGTTGCCCGAGCGCCCGCCGACGTTGCAGACCAGGCCGACGATGAGCGCCCAGCCGACCGCCCCGGCGCAGGACAGCGCGAGCGGCAACGCGGTCGGCTGGGGCCTGCGGATCGTGGTGATCGCGGTGCTGGCGGTCCTGGTGATCCTGGCCGGGCGCTGGATCTACGGCCGGTTCCGTGACCTGGCCGTCCGGCAGTCGGTCGGCGGGGGCGCGGACATGGTCTCGGGGCTGGCCGGTCTGCAGCAGCCGCCGCCGGTGCTGGCGGGGGAGGCGGGCCGGCACTTCGACCCGCGGCAGGCCGCCGATGCCATCATCTCCTGCTGGTTATGGGTCGAAAGAGCCGCCGCCGCAACCGGTTCCCCGCGTCGCGAGCAGGACACCCCGACCGAGTTCCTGCAGCGTTTCGTCGAGCAGCGGGACGGTGTGGGGGCGGACGCGGCGGCCGAGCTCCTGCCGCTGTATCAGCGCGCGCGGTTCGACCACGTGGCGCTGACGCCCGACGCGGCCACCAGTGCCAGGGCGGCGGCCGAAGTGCTGTGCGCGCCGGTCCGCAGGGCCGGCGGGTTCGCCGACGAGAGTGCGACCACCGGCCCGGAAGGCACATCGTGAGCGCGCGCCAACCGGCGCCGGAGAACGCCTGGTACCGGCTGCTCGCCCTGCCGATCCTGATCGCGCTGGCCACCGGCATCGGTCCCTACGCCACCGGCGCGCCGTTGTCCCGCAGCATCGGGATCGGCCTCACTCTCGGGGTGGTCAGCCTGTTCGTCCTGATGTCGATGTCGTCGCCGCGCGCCGAGTGGCCGGAACCACCGATGGAGTCACCGGAATGGGGTCGGCTGCCGAAGCGGTGGGAGGTCCCTGGGCTGGACGCCGCGTTGGAGCGTCCGCAGTTCATGTCCAGGCGGGTGCTGGTGCAACTCGCCCGGCTGGCCGGTGAGCTGCTGTCCCGGCGCGGGCTGACCCTGGATTCGCCTGGCGCCCGGGAACTGTTGGGGGACCGGACGATCGCGCTGCTCACCGATCCGGAGGCGAAGGCACCCTCCCGTGCCGAGTTGTCGTCCGTCATCGGAGTACTGACCCGGCTGGCCGCCGACCCCGCGGCGGCCCCGCTGCCGATCCCGCCCGGTCTGGTCGCGGCCCCGCGCCGTCGGCGGTTGCTGCCGATCCGCGGCGTCGGACGCAACCTGCCGACGACCGCCGAACCCGCCCCGGCGGGCACGCCGGCCGACCAGCCCACCAACGCCGTGCCGCAACGAGAGGACACCAGATGAGTCATCCGGAGAACCCCGGAACCGCCGAGATCGCCGCCAGCGCAGGGCGGATCGCCCGTGCGGTGGAGGGCGCGATGGTCGGCAACACGCCGGCCCTGCGGATGTCGCTGGCCGCCATCCTGGCCGGCGGCCACGTGCTGGTGGAGGACAACCCTGGCCTGGGCAAGACGCTGATGGCCAGGAGCCTGGCCGGCGCGCTCGGCCTGGAGTTCCGCCGGCTGCAGTTCACCCCTGATCTGCTGCCGGCTGACATCACCGGCTCCTACCTGTACAACCCCGGCACCGCCGAGTTCACCTTCCAACCCGGTCCGGTGTTCGCCGGCCTGCTGCTGGCCGACGAACTCAACCGGACCCCGCCGAAGACCCAGTCGGCGCTGCTGGAGGCGATGCAGGAGGGCCAGGTGAGTGTCGAGGGAACCACCCACCCGCTGCCGCGCCCGTTCCACGTGATCGCCACCGCCAACCAGATCGAGTACGAGGGCACCTACGCCCTGCCGGAGGCGCAGCTGGACCGGTTCGCCGTCCGGATCCGCCTCGGCTACCCGACCGCCGACTCGGAGATGGAGATGCTCCGGCGCCGGGTGGCCAGGGCCTCCGGCGACCCGGTGGTGCAGCCGGTCATCGACCCGGCCGGCTTGCTGGCGCTGCAGCAGGGCGTCGAACGGGTCGATGTGGACGCCGATGTCCTCGGCTATTGCGTCGACCTGGCCAGGGCCAGCCGCCGGCACGACTCGGTAGAGGCGGGCGTCTCGCCCCGCGGCACCCAGGCGCTGGTGCTGCTGGCCAGGGCCTGGGCGGTACTTGACGGGCGTTCCTACGTGCTGCCGGAGGATGTGAAATCCGTTGCGGTGGCGGCCCTCGGGCACCGCATGGTGCTCAAGCTGCAGGCCTACGCCGATTCGCTGACCGGAGAGGACGTGGTCGCCTCGCTGCTGTCAACGGTGCCGACTCCGGCCAGCCGGCGCGGAGCGATGGTGGAAATGGTCGATCCGTACGGTGCCCCGACCGCGCCCGCCGGCCACCCCGGTCCGGCCGGCCCGCCGCGGTGACCGGACCCTGGCGGCGGACCGCCGCGTTCTACCGGGCGCTGGCGCTGGTGGTCTTCGCGGTCGGCATGGGGCTGGCCGCCGGCCGGGCCGATGTGGTGATCCTCGGTGCACCGCTGGCGCTGGGGCTGCTGCTGGCCCTGCTCGCCCGCCCGGTCCGGCCGGCGGCGATGGCGGCGCCGCGGTCCGCCGCCTCGGTGGGCGGAACCCTGGTGTCCCGCTCGACGGTCGGCGTCACCACCGACCTCGACGACCTCGCCGACGCCGAGTTCGCGACCGTCCTGCTGCCGGACACCACCGCCAGGCCGACCGGCAGTACCAGGACCGTCGCCGGCTCGCAGACCCAGCTGAAGTCGACCCTGGACAGCCGTAGTTGGGGCCCGACGATGCTGGCCAGGCCGGACCTGATGGCCGCCGGTCCGGATGGTCTGACGGTGGCCGGTCCCGGTGCGGCGCAAGAGGTATGGGAGTTGGTGCTGCCGGCGGTCCACGCCACCCCGCCGCTTCAGCTACCGCCGATCAACGGCGGCTGGGCCGGCGCGCACTTGAGCCGCCGGCCTGGCCAGGGCAACGACCTCGTCGATCTGCGCGATTACGCGCCGGGTGATCGGATGCGCTCCGTGCACTGGCGGGCGTACGCCCGGCTGGGCAAGCTGTACACCCGGCGGACGCTGTCCGACGCCGACGTCGACCTGATGCTCTGCCTGGACGTGCGCAGCAACCTGGGTCCGCGACTGCCGGTGGAGCCGGCGAGCCTGATCGACCGGATGCTGGCGAGCATCGTCGATACCGTCCGGCTGATCCGGGACAGCAGGTCGGAACGGGCCGGCGGGCCGGGCACCCGGGAACGGCTGGACGCCGAGCAGCGGGCGCGGTACACCACCCTCGACCATGCGGTGCATGCGGCGACGGCGATCGGGTCAGCACAACTCGGCGCCGGCGACCGGGTCGGCGTGATGACGGTGAGTTCCGATCGCCGGCAGATCCGGCCCGGCTCCGGAACCCGTCACCTGCAACGGATCCGCTACTTCCTGGCAAACCTGACGGCCAGCTCGCGGCGGGTCACGCCGGTGGCGTACTGGGGGCTGCGGCCGGGCACCGTGGTGATCCTGTGCAGCCCGCTGACCGACGACGCGGCGGCGGTCGCGGCTGCGGACTGTGCCGCCCGCGGGCATCAGGTGCTGGTGATCGACACGCTCCCGGGGGAGCAGATCCTGCGGGCGGCCGGCGGCAACGACCGCGATCACCTGCGGATCCTGACGCTGCAACGCGAGCTGCGATTGGAATCGTTGCGGCGGGCCGGTATTCCAGTGTTGAACTGGGAGGCCGGTTCGATCGAGTTGCAACTGGCCACCATGCTCAAGGCACTGCGGGGTCGGCGATGACGCTGTCCGCATCGACCACCGGCGCCGATCCGGCGCCGCCCACCGGCGATGGGCCGTCGTCACCGCCGGCGGTGGCCGGCTGGTTGCTCCGCGGTGGGCTGGCGCTGGCCGTGCTCGCGGTGGTGGTGCTGACGCTGGTCGGGGGTTCGGGAACCGGAGCCCTCACCGTCGCCGGACTGGTGTTGCTGGCGGCCGGCGTCGCCACCGTTGTCCGTCCGGATTCGCCGGGTGCGGTGTTCCTGCTGCTGGCCGCGATGGCCGCCCACCTGATGTTCGACTCCGCGGAGATCGATGTCGGGGTGGCCCTGCTGGCCGCCCTGATCGCGGTGGTGCACCAGCTCGCCGGGATCTGCGCGGCCATCCCGTTGGACGCCAGGGTGGATGTGTCCGCCTTGCGGCCGGCTGCGCTCCGGCTGGTGGTGGCGATCGTGGTCGTCGAGCTGGGCATCGTCCTGGTCACGCTCATCGGGTGAGCGGACGACCCTGGCTCACCACCGGACTTCGCGGTTGCGTTCCTCCAGAGGAGGGAAGCTGAACCCGGCAAGCCTGCTCACGTCGCCCGTCCCGAGCCGGCTGACGGCGCTCACCCCCAGTTCGTAGAGGGTGGCGGTGATCTCCTGCCGCATCAGCTCGAGCATGGTGGCGACCCCGGCCTGGCCGCCGACGCCCAGGGCGAACGCCGAGAGGCGGCCGACCGCGACCACATCGGCGCCAAGGGCCAGTGCCTTCACGACGTCGGCGCCGCGCCGGACCCCGCTGTCGAACACCACCGGAACACGCCCCGCCACCTCCGTCGATACCGCGGAGAGTGCTTGCAGCGCAGGAGGAAGGCCGTCGAGATTGCGGCCTCCGTAGTTGGACACGTAGACGCCGGACGCACCGGCATCGACCGCTCGTCGGGCATGGTCAGCGCTCTGGACGCCCTTGAGCATCCAGGGAAGGTCGGTCCGCTGACCGAGCGTCGCCAGCTGATCCCAGTCCCAGCGTCGGTCGGCCCGGTCGTCCCCCAGCGGGCCGGAGAAGCCGGAGTCATTGCCCTGCCCGTAGGCGGTGAGGTCGAGGTCGTTCTCCAGAAGCCGCTCACGCCAGGCCGCGGTGGGCATGTGGGTGAACAGGATGCCGGCATAGCCTGCGGCCGCCGCCCGCTCGACGTACTCGACGACCCGCTGTTCGCTGGCACCGAGCCCGACCTGAAGGTATCCGGGGCGACCGCCCGCGGCTGCCGCGATCTCTTCCAGGGACTGGGTGCTGGCCTCGGGGACGAAGCTCAAGGTTCCGGCGGCGGCCGCCGCGCGCGCCACCCCCGGATGGCCGTCCTGGTGGATGAAGCCGTCGAATCCGAACGGGGCACAGGCCACCGGCATGCTCAGTTGGCGATCGCCCAGCGCGACGGACAGGTCGGGTGCCGGCGCAGCTTCGAGCAGCCGCGGGGTGAAGACCCATTCCCCAAAGGCTTGTCGGTTGCGCTGAACGGTGGACTCGCTGCCGGCTCCTTGTTCGATGTAGTCCCAGACCGGCGGCGGCAGTAGCTGTTTGGCCGCGTGCAGCAACGCCGGAATGGTCGGCGGCGTCGGTTGTCGTTCGGTATCGCCTGGTACTGCGGATTCGCTGACGCGCTCACTCACGCAGGGGCCTTTCGCTGGGTACCGCGCCCACACTGCGGGGGCGCGTCGGGACTCCGGGGTGGACCGGACTTTACCGACCAGGGTTGGCGCTGCCGAGGTCGCCCACGCCCGGGCGCCAGGTCAGGGCCGACCGTGATGATCGCCGCCGGCGGCGGAAGGCATTGCGATGTGGTACACATCACAGATTGAGCCGCCCGTAGACGATACCGCTAGTCTTGAATACCGACGGTATCGGATATGCTGACCGGCATGACGTCAGCCCCGGTACCCCGCACGCCACGGACCGAAGTGCATCAGCGGATTCTCGAAGCGGCCGCCGAAGTGTTCGCCGAGAGCGGGTTCGGCGCCGCCTCACTGACCGCCATCGCCCAGCGGGCCGGTTTCACCAAGGGGGCGGTCTATTCGAACTTCGCCTCCAAGCAGGACCTGTTCACGGCGCTGCTGGTCGAGCACGCCAGTGCCACAACGGAGGCAGCCCTGAGCACGTTGACGGCCGAGATCGCCGGCCCGGACTATGGCTCGCTGGCCGAACGGGCCGGCCGGGTGCTGGCCGACGAGGTGATCCGCGGCGGACCCTGGCCGGTGTTGCTGGCCGAACTCGCGGTACGCGCCACCCGTGACCCGGAGGCACGTGCGGCCTACGTCGAGGTCCGGCAGCGGCGGGCCCAGGTTCTGGCCGACGCGCTCCACGCCCAGGCGTCGGCGCTCGGCGTCGAGGGCGCCGACGTCGAACGCGCGGCATTCGCCTTGCAGGGCATGCTCAACGGCCTGATGCTCGAACATGCCGCCGACCCGGACTCGTCGGACCACCAGCGGATGGCCGACGCGCTCGGCGCCCTCGTGAGTGCCTTGATCGGAGATACGGCAGTGAACGAAGACACGGAATTGATGGGGGACAGCGAATGAGCGCCGAGCACGGTCGGCATGAAGTTGCCGACAAGCAGCCGGAGACGCCCACCACCGACGAGAGTCCGGTGGCCGACGGGAGTCCGGTGACCCACGGGAGTCCGGTGGCCCACGAGACTCGGGTGGCCGACGAGACTCCGGTGGCCGACGAGAGCCCGGTAGTGGGCGCGGAAGCACCCGCTCCGGGACCGGCGCTGGTCGCCCGCGGATTGTCGCTGCGCGGCAGTCGCGGCCAGGTATTCGCCGATGTGGCGTTGAC
Source organism: Nakamurella lactea DSM 19367 (assembly GCF_000426645.1). Taxonomy (GTDB): domain Bacteria; phylum Actinomycetota; class Actinomycetes; order Mycobacteriales; family Nakamurellaceae; genus Nakamurella; species Nakamurella lactea. The sequence goes on from NZ_KE384549.1 coordinate 78,680, forward strand.
CGTCGCGGTCGGTGAGACGGTGCTGTTGGTCGGACCGGCCGGTACCGGCCGGTCCTGCCTGTTGCTGGCCCTCACCGGCCGGATGGCCGGCGCGACCGGCGAGCTGACGGTTGCCGGGCATTCGATGGCGGCCGAGCCCCGGAAGGTCCGGGCCCGGACCTCGGTGGCCAGGATCAGCGAGATGATCGTCCCGGAGCCGAACCTGACGGTCGCCGAATCGATCGTCGAGCGCGGACTGCTGGACGACGTCAAGGGGGATGCGGTCCGGCAGCGGTTCGACGCCGCGGCCGACATTCTGGGCCTGCCGGCCGACCGTGGTGTCCTGGTCGACGAGCTCTCCGCCGCAGACCGGACGGCGCTGGCGCTGGCCCTGGCGTTCATCGGGCCGGCCGACGTGGTGGTGCTCGACGACGTCGACCGGGACGTCGATGCCCAAGGACTGCAACAGCTCTGCACTCGCATGGTCGAACTGGGCGGTGACGGCACCGCGATCGTGGCCACCGCACTGCAGCCGCCGGCCGACCCCACGGGTCTGACGATCATCCCTCTGACGCCCGCCAACGGAAGTGACTCCTGATGCTGTCCACCATTCGGCTCGCCGGTAGCGAGCTCCGGCGCTTCAAGTCCGGCCTCGGCAAGATCGCGCTGATCTTCGTCATGCTGATCCCGCTGCTGTACGGCGCGCTGTACCTGTGGTCGAACTGGGACCCGTACGGCCGGCTCGACCAGGTCCCGGTGGCGGTGGTGAACCTGGACCAACCCGTTGAGTACGAGGGCGAGACGGTGAACGCCGGTGCGCAGCTGGTGGACGAGCTGAAGAACGACCCGATCTTCCAGTGGCACTTCACCGACGCGGACGGCGCCGCGGCCGGCCTGGCCGACGGCACCTACTACCTCACGTTGACGGTGCCGAAGGACTTCTCGGCGAACCTGACCAGTGGCACCGGGACGGACCCGAAGCGCGCGGTGCTGATGTTGCACCGTGACGACGTCAACGGGTACGTGATCGGGATGCTGACGGCGTCGGTGCAGGACAAGATCGAGGCCGCCGTCGACCAGGCGGCGATCGGCACCTACTTCAACGCCGTTTTCGGCAACCTGGAACAGATCCGGACGCAGATCGGCGAGGCGGCCGACGGTGCCAGCCAGCTGGCCGCCGGCGCCGCCGACGCGCAGCAGGGCGCCAAGAGCCTGGCCGACGGCGTGCACCAGGCCGAGGACGGTTCGGCGAAGCTGGTGACCGGTGCCGGTGACCTGAAGAAGGGGTCGTCGACGTTGCTGACCGGGCTGACGCAGGCCAAGTCCGGTTCGGCCACGTTGGCCGCCGGTGCCGCCGACGCCAAGTCCGGATCCGCCGAGCTGGCCTCCGGAAGCTCGACGGCAGCCTCCGGCGCACGTCAGCTGGCCGACGGGATCGATCAGCTGCACGCCGGGGCCGGGACGCTCGCCGACGGCGCCGATCAGGTTGCCGATGGCAACCGCGAGCTGGCAGACACAGTGGTCCCGATCCTCGACGCCGTGGTGCCGATCCTGCCCCAGATCACCGGCACGGCCGCCGATCTCACCTCGTCGGTGGCCGACCTGACCTCGATCGCCAGTGGCGACAGCGACTCGATCGCCAGCCGGACGGCCGCCGCGAACGCCACCCTGGCGCAGCTGGTGAAGAGTCATCCGGAGCTGGCCGACGACCCCGCCGTCACCCAACTCACCGCCGATCTCGCGAAGGTCGACGCCCGGGCCGGCGACATCGCCACCGGCGTGCAGAAGGTGAATACCTCGGCGCAGAAGATCGCCACCGTGGCCGGCACCATCAACGAGAAGGTTCCGCAGATCTCCGGAAAGGTGTCGACGGCCTCGGACGACCTGACCACGCTGGCCGACGGGGCGCAGCAGGTGGCGACCGGCGCGCACGAGCTGGACACCAACCTCGGCACCGCCGCCACCTCGGCCCACACGCTGGCCGACGGCAACGCGAAACTCGCTGCGGGAGCGAAAGAACTGGATACCGGGCTCGGCACGCTGAGCACCGGCGCCAAGGACCTGGACACCGGGATCGGCAAGCTGGTCGAGGGCGGCAAGAAGCTCGACACCGGCGTTGGCACGCTGGGCACCGGTGCCAAGGACCTGGACAGCGGTCTGACGAAGCTCGGGACCGGTGCCGATAAGTTGGTGACGGGCAACCAGAAGCTGACCGACGGCGCCAAGAAGCTGTCCACCGAGCTGACCAAGGGGGCCGAGCGGATCCCGCAGCTGACCCAGAACCAGCAGGACGCCGCCGCCCAGGTACTCAGCTCACCGGCCGACGCCCAGATGACGATCGACCACCCGGCCGAGAAGTACGGCCGCGGCCTGGCGCCGTTCTTCTTCGCGATCGCGATCTGGGTGTTCGGAATCTCGGCATTCCTGGTGCTGCGTCCGGTGTCCGAACGCGCCTTGGCCGGCCGGGCAAGGGCGAGCCGGATCGCCATCGCCGGCTGGCTGCCGGTGCTGGCACTATGTGTCCTCGGATCGCTGATCCTGCTCTTCGTCGCCTGGTGGACCCTCGGCCTCAACCCGGTCAACGTGTGGGGGAGTATCGGCGTAGTGGCGCTGGCCGCGGCCTGCTTCACCGCCATCGCCCATCTGCTGCGGACCGCGCTCGGTGTCGTCGGCTCGGCGGTCACCCTGGTGCTGCTGATGGTCCAGTTGACCAGCGCCGGCGGGCTCTACCCGGTGGAGACGTTGCCGCTGCCGCTGCGGGCACTGAACCCGTTCATGCCGATGACGTACCTGATCGACGCGCTGCGGATCACCTTCACCGGCGGGCCGGCCGGGCACCTGTGGCGGGATGTCGCGGTGTTGGCAGGCATCACCGTTGTCGTTGTCGGCGCAGGCATCTGGGTGGTGTCGCGGCGTAAGCGGTTCGCGCTGAAGGACCTGTACCCGGTGCTGGCCTGAGTCGCTGTCCGGGCGGCGTCAGCGCATGATGGCGGTGATCCGTTCGACGGCCGCGGCGGTCAACCGGGCCAGCGCCCCCTCGGCCAGCGCCGTCTGCCAGGCCTGGTAGGCGTTGCGCTGGTAGGCCTCGTCGGTCGGCAGGTAGACGAATCCCGGCCCGTTGGTCAGGTTCACGGCCACCACGGCCAGGTCGGGAAAGCGGTCCCGCAGGTCCGTCTGGAACGCCGCGTAGGCCTCGCCCGGGTGCGCGACGATCACGGCGTCGCCGATCCGGACCGTCCACAGCGGATGGATCACCGTGTCGCCGGTGATGTAGCCGTCCCGTAGGTCCCGTGCCCGGCTCAGCCGTTCGTCCCGGCTGAGCGGATCGATGTCCGCCCACTCCGCTTCCAGTTCCTGGATCGTCGGCAACGGACGCAGCGGCATGGTGATCTCGACCCGGTCGGTGGCCAGCTCGCCGGGCAGCTGGACCGGTGCCGTCCGCCAGCAGGCCAGCGGGGCGCCGGACTCGACGATCCGGTCCAGCTGCCAGCCGCTGCCCGGTGGTGGCAGGGTTCCCAGGGCGGCCAGCGCGCTGTGTCCCAGAGCCCGACCATGCCGGTCGGCCACCGCGACGTCGCCGACGTACTGCTCCCGCGGTGCCAGATCACCAGAGGCGCCCTGGAGGAACAGACACGGGGCGCCGGTCGCCTGTTCAACCGTCTCGCGCATGGCACCGACGTAATCCGGTGACAGCAGCCGGTTCTCCCAGGCCAAGGTGGTGGGATGGCAGGCGTAGTTGACAACGGTGCCCAGCACCCGGCCGTCCGCGGCGGTGACCCGGCCGACCAGTACCGCATCGTCAGCCGTCACCGTCGGGTCGAAACCGACCACCGCCCGGCCGTCGACCTGGGCCTCCCGGTTCGCGGCCAGGTCGCAGTGACCGGTGGCCCATTGCACGGCGCCCGGTTGTAGAGCGCCCAACGCCTCCCGGCCGGCGGCGACCGCGGCCTGCCGAAGCTCCTCGAGGTAGCCCGGGATCAGCTCGCCGCCGGGCAAGGTGGCATGCCCCGCGCCCAGCACCGCACCGGCGTGGGTGTGGGACAGCGAGAACAGCAGGTTCTGCTCCGACAGTCCGAGCTCCCGCAGCAGCAGGTCCCTGGTCTCGGTGAAGTCCGACACCCGCCGCCACCAGGTGGCATCCACGCCGATGACGACGACCGGGTCGCCGCCGTCGGCGGCCCGCAATGCCAGTGCCACCAACAGGAACGGACGGTGCACACCCTCGGCGATGTCGACCGTGGCCGGGCCCCAGTTGCGATTGCGGATGCCCACCGGCGGTGTCACATCCCGTTGCGCCATGCCGACGAGGCCGGCAAAGCCGCGCGGGCGCACCACATCCCCGACCCGGGAGGTGTTGGTCGCGGCGGTCATGCCGATACCGCCGCGGTCGAGCGGGCGCGCCGAGCCTTCTCGGTCACCGGATCGGCGGTCGGCACCGCCGCCAGCAGCGCCCTGGTGTATTCCTGCTTCGGCTCGGCGAACAACTCGTCGCGACCGGCCTGCTCCACGATGGCGCCGGATTGCATCACGGCGATCTCCGAACACATGTAACGCACCACTCCCAGGTCGTGACTGACGAAAAGGTAGGTCAGGTCAAGTCGTTGTTGCAGCTCCCGTAGCAGGTTCAGCACCTGCGCCTGCAACGACACATCCAGTGCCGAGACCGCCTCGTCCAGCACCAGGAACTCCGGTTCCAGGACCAGTGCCCTGGCGATTGCGACCCGCTGGCACTGCCCGCCGGACAGCTCCCGGGGAAGCCGGTCGTGGTACTGGGTTCCCAGGCCGACCAGCTCGAGCATCTCGACCGCCCGGTCGGCGCGTTCCCGGCGATCGCCGATGCCGTGCGCCGCCAACGGCGCCGCCACCAGCCGGCGGACGGTGTGCCTGCGGTTCAATGCGGCGAACGGATCCTGGAAGACGATCTGCATCCGGCGTCGCAGTTCCCGCAACTCGGTGCGGCCCAACCCGTTCACCGTTGTCCCATCGAACTCGACCCGCCCGGCGTCGATCGGCGTCAGACCGAGGATGCAGGAGCTCACCGTCGACTTGCCCGAGCCCGATTCGCCGACCAGCCCGAAGGTCTGGCCGCGTCGCACCGCGAAGCTGACGTCGTCCACCGCCCTGACCTCCGAGTGGCCCAGCTCGAAGGTCTTGCGAATCCCGGTGACCCGCAACAGTTCCGGTGCGCCCGGCTGCGGGATCCCGGGGACGGTGGCTCCGGCCGGCGGCCGCCCGGTGTCCGGCTCGGTCGGCTCGGCTGCTGTCGGGCGCTCGTCGACCTCGATCGGTGAGGTCCGGACCGGCGCGATGTCCGCGGTGGTGGGGATCGGCCTGGTCACATCTGTCTGCAAGTCGACCACCGCGCCGAGCAGGCTGCGGGTGTAGGGGTGCTGCGGCCGGGCGTAGAGCTCCTCGGCCTCGGCACTCTCCACGATCAGCCCGTGCTGCATCACGTGGATGCGGTCGCAGAATCCGGCAGCAACCCCCAGGTCGTGGGTGATCAGCAGCACCGCGGTGTGCCGTTCGGCGACGATCCGGTCGAGCAGGTCGATGATCCTGGCCTGGATGGTGACATCCAGTGCCGTGGTGGGCTCATCGGCGATCAGCACCTTCGGATCGCCGGCCAGTGCCATCGCGATCATCACCCGTTGACGCATGCCGCCGGAGAACTGGTGCGGGTAGGCGTCCAACCTTTCCTGCGCCCGGGCGACCCCCACCTCGGAGAGCAGTTCCACCGCCCGGTCCCTGGCGTCGCGACGACTCACCGTGCTGTGCAGGGTGATCGCTTCGGTGATTTGCGCGCCGATGGTGTGCACCGGGTTGAGCGACGACATCGGGTCCTGGTAGATCATCGCGACCCGGGAGCCGCGGATCTTCTGCAGCCGGCGCCGGTTCAGGGCAAGCACATCGACATCGCCCAGCCGCACCTGCCCGGTGGTGGTGGCGCCCTGGACCAGCCGCATCACCGACAGGGCCGTCACCGATTTCCCGGATCCGGACTCGCCGACCAGTCCGGTACGGCTGCCCGCCGCCAGGTCGAAGGAAACTCCCCGGACCGCCTCGGTAGAGCCGAAACGAACGGTCAGGTCCTGTACCCGCAGGGCCGGGGTGGTCGCTGGTTCCGGTGTGTTCATCGCTGTGTCCCGGAGTCGGTGCGGCCGAGCTGGTCGGCCAGCAGGTTCAGCATCCAGATGGTGATCAGGATCGCCAGGGCCGGGAAGGTGACGTACCCCAGGGACCGGCTGATCTTCTCGTAGCCCCATTTGACCAGCAGCCCCCAGGAGATGTCGGGATCCTGGATGCCCAGCCCGATGAAGCTCAGCCCGGCTTCCAGCGCGATCGCGTTGGCGACGTTGATCGCGGCCTGCACCCCGATCGGGGCCCACACGTTCGGCAGCACCTCGGTGAGTACCAGCCGCGGCCGGGACGCGCCGTAGGCGATCGCCGCCCGGTAGTAGTCGGCTTGTTTCTCGGTGAGCACCGCGCTGCGCACCATCCGGGCGGTTACCGGGGTCAGTAGCACTCCGACGATCACCGCCAGCCGAACCGGGTCGGATCCGAACGCGGCGACGAACACCAGCGCCAGCAGCATCTGCGGTACGGCCATGGCGGTGTCGGCCAGCCGCATCAGGATCTCGTCGACCAGGCCACGGGCGAAGGCCGCCGCCATGCCCCAGACGGCCCCGAGGATCATCGCGATGAGGGCGGCACCGCCGGCGATGCTGAGGGTGATGCGACCGGCATACATGATGCGCGACAGCAGGTCCCGGCCGAGTTCGTCGGTCCCGAGCAGGTGGCCGGCGCTCGGTCCGGCGAATCTGTCGCGGGACAGCTGGGTGGGGTCATGCGGTGCCAACCACGGTGCGAACAGCGACCCGATGACGATCACCGCCAGTACCACCAGCGCGATCACCACCACGACGTCGCGGCGGCGCCGTCGGATCGGTGCGGCCGCGGCCGTCACGGCCGCCGAGACCTCAGCCACGGCCTTTCCCCAATCGGAGTCGGGGATCCAGGATCCCGGTCACGATGTCCACCACCAGGTTGGTCACGATGAACATGGCGCTGATCAGCAGCACACACGACTGCAGCACGGCGTAGTCGCGTTTGGTCACGGCGTCCACCGCCAGCGAGCCGAGACCCGGCAGGCCGAAGACGTACTCGATGATCACCACCCCGCCCAGCGTGTAACCGACGATCAGGCCGAGCATGGTCAGGGCGGGGATCAGCGCGTTGCGCAGTGCGTGCGAGACCAGCACCCGGCCCGCCGGCGCGCCCTTGCCCCTGGCGGTCCTGATGTACGGGGCGCTGAGCACCTCCAGCAGGGAGGCCCGCAGGAACCGCAGCAACAGCGGCGCAGCGGCGAACGCCAGGGTCAACGACGGAAGGATCATGCTGCGCAGGTTCTCGCCGATCGATTCCGACAGCGGGGTGAATCCCCGCGAGGGCAACCACTTGAGCCGCACCGCGAACACCGTGATCAGCAGTACGCCCATGATGAAGCTCGGCAGCGCCATGCCGACGGTGGACACCGTGGTGACCAGCCGGTCGACGATGCCGCCGGGCCGGCGGACCACCAACAGTGCCGCCGGGACGGCGATCAGCACCGAGAGCACCATCGAGATGACGGTCAGCTCCAGGGTCGCCGGCAGCCGCTGGCCGATCAGTTCGGTCACCGAGTACTGGTTGAAATAGGAGTTGCCGAAGTCGCCGCGCACCAGGCCGCCGACCCAGGAGAAGTATTGGGTCAGGATCGGATCGTCCAGTCCGGCGTCGGCCCGCAGCTGCGCCAGGGTCTCGGCGCTGATCCCGGGCGTCGCGCCCAGCCGGGTCATCACCGGATCACCGGGCAGCAGCCGCAGCACGATGAAGATGAGGGCGGAGACGGCGACCAGCATCGCGATGCCGACCGCCAGCCTCCGCAGGATCATCCGCAGCATGTCAGGACACGGTCAGTCCCGCGGATTCCAGGTGCAGCTGACCCCCGCTTTCCACCCAGACACCGCTGACCTTGTTCGCCACCGCCGTCGCCACGTTCGACTGCAGCGGGACGATCACCGGCACCTGCTCGTTGACGATCTTCTGCACCTCTGCCCACTTCTGCTTGCGGGCGTCGGCGTCGGGCTCGGCGACCGCTGCGGCGTAGGCCTTCTCGAAGTCGGGGTTGTCCCAGTTGCACTCGCAGCGTCCCTTCAGCAGGAAGTTGATCGAGTACGCCGGCTCCAGCGGGGTCGACTGGAAGTTCGGAACCACCAGGCCCGGGTAGGACTTGCCGGCCGGGTAGAACCGGTCGACCCAGGTGGAGACGTCCACGTTCTCGATCTTCAGGTTGATGCCGATCTCCTTCAGGCTGGCCTGCAGGATCTGGCCGGCGGTTGCCCACTCCGGGTTGGAACCTGCGATGCCCCACCAGGTCAGGGTGTCGCCTTCCTTGACCCCGGCCTCGGTGAACAGCTGCTTGGCCTTGTCCAGGTTGTAGGAGTAGTCGGTCAGCCCGTCGGCGGAGAACCACGGATTGCCGGTGCTCAGCGGGTTGTTGGTCGGCGAGACCACGCCCTGCCCGTAGTAGGCGGCATCCAGGATCTGTTCGCGGTCGACCGCGTAGGCAAGTGCCTGGCGTGCCTTGACGTTGTTGAACGGCGGCGAGGTCGCGTCGACCTCCCAGGACGGCCACTGGCTCGGCGAGGCCGGCAGCACAACGGTGACGTCCGGGCTGTCGGCGTACTGGTCGACGTCGCTGAGCGGGAGCTCGGACAGCACCTCGATGTCTCCGGAGGCCAGTGAGCTCGCGGCCGCCGCGGAGTCCGAGGAGGTGACGATCTTGATCTCGTCCAGCGGTGCCGGGTCGCCGAAGTACGAGTCGCTGCGCGCCAGGTACAGGTGATCGTTCGGCACGAACTCCTTGACCACGAACGGCCCGGTGCCGATGGGCTTCTTGTCGATGGTCGAGATCGAGTCCATGTCCAGCATCTTGATCCAGACGATGGCGCTGGGGAACAACGCGTTCGCGGCGCTCAGCGTGAAGGTGACCGTGTGATCGTCCTTCGCCTTGACGTCGGTGACCGTGGCGATCTTGTTCGCCTCCTGGGTCGGCGTGTCCTTCTTGAGGTAGTAGTCGAAGGTCTTGACCACGTCGTCGGCGGTGAATGCCTTGCCGTTGGAGAAGGTGACGCCGTCGCGCAGCGCGAAGGTCCAGGTCTTCTGGTCGTCGGAGGCGGTCCACGACTCGGCGAGGTCAGGTACCACGTTCCCGTCCTTGTCGGTCTTGGACAAGCCGTTCCACAGCAGCGGGAACAGCACCTCCTCCCAGGCGAAGGTACGGATCGCCGGGTTGAGCTGCGGAATGCCGGCGGCCGCTCCGACGGTGACGGTGCCGCCGGAGGGTGCCGGAGCGGCCGTGTCCTGCGGCGAACCGGTGGTGCTGGTTTCGGTGCCGGCCGCGGTGCCGGTGCCGGTATCGGCCGGCTGCTCGGCCGATTCGGCCGGCGAACTCGGTGCGGTGGTGGTCGGATCGTCGGCGGAATCGCTTCCGGAGCAGGCAGCCAATGTCATGGCGGCGGCCAGCACGGACGCGATCAGGGCCTTGCGAGTACGCATCGGTCTTCCTCCTGAACGTAGGTAGTACGTGGGAAAAACGGTGGGGTCACGGTGATCTCAGATCCCGCCCATGGTGCTGGCGGTGGTGGTGTCGTCACGGCTGGCGGCGGCCGAGGCGATCGCCGGCTCGATCGCGGCCAGGTAACGATCGACGTCGTCATCGGTGTGGGCGTAGGAGATGTGGCTGCGCTTGAGGTTCAACGGCAGCTCGAACATGCCGCTGTCCAACAGGTTCCGGCGGTAGCCGACGAACAGCCCGGCGTCGTTGCCGAGTAGGTCCGCGTAGGTCCGCGGCCGGTCGCCGGACATGAAGTAGGTGACGAAGACCGATCCGTAGCCGGTGCTGACGGCCGGCACGTCCAGCCGGGAGCAGATCTCGGCGACGCCGCTGCGCACCCGCTCGCCGAGCCGGAAGATGTGTTCGTGCACCGGCTCGCTGCGAAGCTTGCCGATGGTGGCCAACGCGGCGGCCACCACCACCGGATGGCCGTTGTAGGTGCCGGCAAAGAAGGCCGGGCCGCCCGGCCTGGAGGAGAAGGTGTCCATCAGGTCCGCCCGACCGCCGACGGCCGCGATCGGCACACCGTTGCCCATGGCCTTGCCGAGCGTGGTCAGGTCCGGCGTGATCCCACAGATCGACTGGTAACCGCCCAGCGCATGCCGGAAGCCGGTGATCACCTCGTCGAAGATGAGCACCGAGTCGTGCCGGGTGCACAGTTCGCGCAAGCTGGCCAGGAACTCCTGGTCCGGCAGCACCGCACCGATGTTGTGCGGGATCGGTTCCAGGATGACCGCGGCGATCTCGTGCCCGCGTTCGGCGAACAGCGCCTTGACCGCCTCGGTGTCGTTGAACTCCAGCACCAGGGTGGCGGCCAGGGTGTCCGGCAGCGCGCCGGCGGTGATCGGATCCGGGTGACCGACCCGGTCCGCCGCCGAGATCACGTTCAGGCTCACCGCATCGTGCCAGCCGTGGTAGCAGCCCTGGAACTTCACCACGTACCGCCGTCCGGTGACCGCCCTGGCCACCCGCAGCGCGTGGTAGGTGGCCTCCGACCCGGTCGAGGTGAGCAGCACCTTCTCGATGCTCGGGATCAGTTCCACCAGCTGCTCGGCCAGTTGCACCTCACCCGGCGACACGCCGACCCCGGCCAGATCGGTGTCGTGGGCGGCGGCGGCGATCGCGGCAGCCACGTCGGGGTCGTTGTGGCCCAAAAGTGGCGGGCCGAAGGCGGCATGGAAGTCGGTGTAGACCTTCCCGTTCACGTCGGTGAAGGTTGCGCCCTTCGCCGAGACCACCACCAGATCCTCCAGGGCCGGGACCATTCGTTGACCGCTGTTGACCCCGCCAGGGATCACGGTCTTCGCCCGTCGCGCCAGCCCGTTGCGCCCGTCGCCGGTATCGTGCACTTTACAACCTCGCGTTCGTCAGTCCCAAACAGTGTGCGGTAGCGTATAACAGGAACGGGTAAAGGATCAAGGGGTGTATCGAAGTCCGATCGCCGCGTATCCTTTGCCGGACTGGAACAATGACGACCCGGTTTGGGCGGAGGCAGCTAATGACTGAAGTCGGGGAGCGAACCTCCGGCAAGTACACCGTGCAGAGCGTTGCGCGGGCGCTGAACGTACTGGACGTGCTTGCCGCACAGTCGGAATCGGACGGGCTGAGCGTGACCGAGATCGGGGAGTCGACCGGGCTGTCCAAGAGCGCGGCGTTTGCCGTGTTGCAGACCCTGCTGGAGGCCGGCTACGTGGCCGACGTCGGGACCGGCCAGCATCGGCGGTACCGGCTCGGACGCACGCTGACCAGGCTCGGCGATCTGGCCAGGTCCCAGACCCCGGTGCGCGAGGTTGCCCGACCGACCTTGCACCGGCTGGCCAACGAGTTGGGTCTGTCGGTGCGGCTGGGTGTGCTGCAGGGCGACGGGGTGGGGATCATCGACCGGGTCGACGTGATGGGCGGGCTGCGGATCGATCTGCGGATGGGCGACCGAGAGATGTTGCACACCACCGCGATCGGCAAGGCCATCCTGTCCACCCGGGCGGACGCCGACGTGCTCAAGCTGATCGGCCGCCGCAAGCTGCATGCGCAGACAAGCCATTCGATCGTTGATCCCGCGGGTTTCGTCGCGCACCTGGCGACGGTGCGGGAACACGGTTACGCCGTCGACAACGAAGAGGACTTCGACGGCATCATCTGCATCGGCGCGGCGATCCGCGACCATGCCGGCATCGCGGATGCGGCGCTCAGCGTGACGATGTTGAAGGCCGGGCTGACCGCGGCCAGGCGGTCGCAGATCGGTAAGGCATTGGTGGACGGAGCCGCGGAAGTGTCCGCGAACCTGGGATTCTCCCGCGAGGGCGACGGCCCGCGGTTGACCGCCGGCGGGTCGGCGTGACGCCGCCGGGCAGTGTCGTGGTGACCGGCGCGGCCTCGGGGATCGGACGGGCCATCGCCCAGCGGTTGGCCGCGGACGGTTACCCGGTCGCTGCCGTCGATCTGCACGTCGAGCAGCTCGAGGCCGTGGTCGCCGACCTCCGCGCCGCCGGCGGGCGTGTCGTCGCCGTCGCCGGGGACGTCCGGGACCGGGACTGCCACCGGAGGGCGAGGGCTGCGGCCACCGAGCTGGCGCCGTTGTGGGGTTGGGTCGGTTGTGCCGGGATCACCCGGCTGCACGATCTGACCGACCTGGACGAGGCCGATGCCCGGGAAGTGGTGGACATCAACCAGCTCGGCCTGCTGTGGGGATCGGCCGAGGCGGTGGACGAGTGGACTACGGCCGGGCGTCCCGGAGTGCTGCTGGTGATCTCCTCGGTGCACGCCGGCCACGCGGCCGAACGGCACCCCGTCTACGAGATGACCAAGGCCGCGGCCGAGGCCCTGGTGCGCAGTGTCGCGGTGACCTACGGACCCCGTGGCATCAGGGCGGTCGCGGTGGCACCGGGCGCCGTTGACACCCCGGCACTTCGCGCATCCATGCAGTCCGCCGCGGATCCGGCGGCGGCGCAGCACCGGCTCGAGGGCTTTTCCCCCGCCGAACGGCTCGCCCGCCCGGAGGAGATCGCTGCGGTGGTGGCCTTTCTGCTGTCCGATCAGGCCGGGTACATCTCCGGTACGGCGATCCCGGTGGACGGCGGTTGGACCGCCGTGCTGGCCCGGGAATCCCAGGACGCCGAGGCCCGACGGCGGTCCTGACCCGAACCGGCGCAGTACCCCGGTCGTCACCGATTCCGTGCGACCGCGTCGCCCCCACCCCACCCAAGGACCGACCGGTCGAGACCCGGATCGCAGGAGAGGAAGAACTATGAAGATCACCGAGGTCAGCGCCGTGGTGTGCAACGCCCGGATGCGGAACTGGATCTTCGTCAAGGTGGTGACCGACCAGCCGGGACTGATCGGCTGGGGCGAGGCGACCTTGGAGTGGCACACCAACGGGGTGGTCGGTGCCATCAAGGACCTGTCCGAACTCCTGGTCGGCGAGGATCCCCGACGGATCGAACACCTCTGGCAGATGATGTACCGGCAGCACTTCTGGCACGGCAACGGCGTGGTGCGGTCCACCGCCATCAGTGGGATCGACATCGCCCTGTGGGACATCGCCGGGAAGATCCACGGGGTGCCCTGCCACCAACTCTGGGGCGGCCGGGTCCGCGACTACGTGAAGATGTACTGCCACCTCGGCGGCGGCAGCATGGAGAAGTTCTACCAGACACCGGTTTCGGACTACCGGGCGTTCGCCGAGCTGGCCTCGGCGGCGGTGGCCGACGGCTTCACCGCGATGAAGTCGATGGCGGTTCCGGCGACCATGCCGGTAGAGGGCCTGTCCGCGGTGCGGCACGCCGAGGGTTGCGTTGCGGCAATGCGCGAGGCCGTCGGGCCGGACGTCGATCTGATGGTGGACTGCCACGCCCGGCCGTCGCCGGCGATGGGACTGCGCTTCGCCAAGGCACTGGACGACTACGGGCTGCTGTTCCTGGAGGAGCCCTGCTGGCCGGAGGCGGTCGAGGGCCTGGCCCGGATCAACGCGGCCACGACGACCCCCATCGCCACCGGTGAGCGGGTGATCGGCCTGCAGCAGTTCCGGGCGCTGTTCGAGGCCGGGGCGATGGACGTCTGCCAACTCGACATCACCCACGCTGGCGGGCTGACCGAGGCGCGCAAGATTGCGGCGATGGCCGATTCTTACCGGATCGCGCTGGCCCCACACAACCCGCAGGGACCGGTGAGCACCGCGGCGTCGCTGGAGTTCGGGTTCAGCCAGCCCGGGTACATCATCTGCGAGTCCGTGCATTCCGATGTGCCCTGGCGGGCCGACATCGTGCAGGAGTCGCATCCGATCGATCCGGTGGGCCGGCTGGCCAGGCCGCACGACCGGCCCGGCCTTGGCATCGAACTCAACGAGGCCGAGATCGCCAAGCACCCCTACCAGCCGGAGGTGCTGCAGCGGGTGTTCTACCCGGACGGCGCCGTCGGCGATTGGTAGCCTCGGCTCAAGGGCCGGGACAACCCCGCTACGGCTGGGCGGGACAACCCCGCTACGGCTGGGCGGGACAACCCCGCTACGGCTGGGCGGGACAACCCCGCTACGCGGGGACGACGCGGTCGATGAAGTCCCGCAACACCTTCGCGGTCGCGGCCTGGTGGGTCATCGGGAACATGTGCGTCGCACGGGGAATCACCACCACCTGGCCGTCCCGGGTGTGCTCGAGGAACCTCCTGGTGTGCATCCGTAGCTGATCGAACTGTCCGCCGACGAACAACACCGGGCAGCTCACCGGGTCCAGCAGGTCGGGACGGATGTTGTTGATCACCGCCGGCCAGGAGTCCGGCACCGATGCGTAGGAGACGCCCGCCGCGCGCACCGCGTCGATCGCATCCGGTGGGACGATCCGGCCGAGATTGCGGTTCACCATCCGGTCGAGGCGCTCGATGCCGATCCGCTGGAACAACCCGGTCGCGCCGGAATAGACGCGGGCCAACGGCGCCGACGGGTCGCCGGCGGCGCCGAGCAGCGCCAGGCCGGCCAGCCGATCACTGTTGGTGCTCGCCCAGGCGAGCGACAGGTAGCCACCGAGCGAATGCCCGGCGAGTACTACCGGCAGGTCGGGATCGGTACCGACGGCCGACTCGATCGCCGCCAGCGCACCGTCGAAGGTGAACCGGGTGCTCGCCAGACTCCCGTGGCCGGGCAGATCCGGTGCCACCACCTGTATCGATGGCTCGCCGAGCAGTCTCGGATAGTTCACCCACTGCGCGGCGCTCACCAGTGTCCCGTGCACCAGCACGAGACGGACCCGGGGACCGCGCGGCTCGGTCACTGCTCAGCGGTTGGCTCGATCGTCGCCAGCACGGCGCCGCTGGTCACCGAGGCGCCCACCTCGACGGCAACCTCGGTGACGGTGCCGGCAACGCCGGCCGTCACCGGGTTCTCCATCTTCATGGCTTCGATCACCGCGATCTGATCGCCCACCTCGACGATGGCTCCAGTCTCTACCGCGACCTTGACGACGGTGCCCTGCATCGGTGCGGTCACCGAGCCGGTGCCGGCGGCGGAGGCCGCTGACGAACGGGATCGCTTGGCGCGCTGGGATTTCGCCGGCCGGCCGGAGCCGAGCAGCAGATCTCCCGGCAGCGACACCTCCACCCGGCGGCCGTTCACCTCGGCGACAACGGTCTGCCGCGGCGGCGGGGGATCGGCCACCTCGGCACCGTCGAGGGTGCCATCGAACGGCGGAATCTGATTGTCGAACTCGGTCTCGATCCACCTGGTGTGCACGCCGAACCGGCCGTCGGCGGCGGTGAACGCCGGATCGTCGAGCACCGCGCGGTGGAACGGCAGCACCGTTGCCATCCCCTCGACCCGCATCTCGGCCAGCGCCCGTCGGGCCCTGGCCAGTGTCTCGTCCCGGTCGGCGCCGGTGACGATCACCTTGGCCAGCAACGAATCGAACGCCCCGGACACCTCGGAGCCGGACTCGACGCCGGCGTCCACCCGCACCCCAGGGCCGGCCGGGGCGACGAACGAGGTGACCATCCCCGGGGCCGGCAGGAAGCCCTTGCCGGCGTCCTCGCCGTTGATCCGGAACTCGATCGAGTGGCCACGGGGCTCAGGATCCGCTGTCCAGCGCAACTTCTCGCCGTCGGCGATCCGGAACTGTTCGCGCACGAGGTCGAGGCCGGACGTCTCCTCACTGACCGGATGTTCCACCTGCAGCCGGGTGTTCACCTCCAGGAACGAGATCATCCCGTCCTGGCCGATGATGAACTCCACCGTTCCGGCGCCGTAGTAACCGGCCTCGCGACAGATGTCCTTGGCCGCCTGATGAATCTGGGTCCGCTGGGACTCGGTCAGAAACGGTGCCGGCGCCTCCTCGACCAGCTTCTGGTACCTGCGCTGCAGCGAGCAGTCGCGGGTGCCGACCACGATCACCGTGCCGTGCTGGTCGGCCAGCACCTGCGCCTCGACGTGCCGCGGCTTGTCCAGGAAGCGCTCGACGAAACACTCGCCGCGGCCGAAGGCGCTGACCGCCTCGCGCACCGCAGAGTCGTACAGCTCGGGGATCTCGGCCAGCGTCCGGGCCACCTTCAGGCCCCGACCGCCGCCGCCGAAGGCCGCCTTGATGGCCACCGGCAGGCCGAATTCCTGGGCGAACGCGACCACTTCGTCAGACCCCTTGACCGGGTCCGGAGTGCCAGGGGTGAGCGGGGCACCGGCCCGCAGCGCGATGTGCCGGGCCGTCACCTTGTCACCCAGATCCCGGATCGCCTGCGGGCTCGGCCCGATCCAGACCAGCCCGGCGTCGATCACCGCCTGGGCGAACTCGGCGTTCTCGGACAGGAAGCCGTAACCGGGATGCACGGCATCGGCGCCGGCCGCGGCGGCGGCTGCCAACAGCTTCTCGATGTTCAGGTAGGTATCCGCGGAGGTGCCGCCGTGCAGCGCGAAGGCCTGGTCGGCGAGCCGGACGTGCGGGGCTTCACGATCCGGATCGGCATACACCGCAACGGATTGCAGGCCGGCGTCGCGGCAGGCACGGACGACGCGGACGGCGATCTCGCCGCGATTGGCGATCAGTACGGACTTCACGGGGTGGCTCCTTCGGCACTGGCAGATGTGGCCACCGGGGTGGGCCGCCAGAGGTCGGTCACGGTCAGGTCGAGTTGCTGCAGCAGGCGGCGGATCAGCGGTAGCGAGATGCCGATCACCGAGCTGGGGTCGCCGTCGATGCCGTCGACGAACCAGCCGCCGTAGCCGTCGATGGTCAGCGACCCGGCCACCTGTAGCGGTTCGCCGGTGGCCAGGTAGGCGTCCACCTCGGCCGCAGTCGGACTGCCGAGGCGGATGGTGGTCTTTTCGGTACCCCGTGCGCTGCCGGTGATCTCACCATGGTTGACGCGTAATACGGCATGTCCGGTGAGCAGATCGCCTTCGCCACCTGCCATCTCGGCCCACTGCCGGCGGGCATTCTCGGCGGTGCCCGGTTTGCCGCGCAGCGTTCCGCCGAACAGCAGCATCGAGTCGCAGCCGATCACCACGGCGTCCTGGAATCGCGACGTCGCCCGAGCAGCAACGGCTTGCGCCTTCGCCATGGCCAGTTCGGCGACCACGTCGGCCGGCGGTTCGCCGGCGTGGGCCCGCTCGATAGCAGGCTCGTCGACCTCGGAGACGATCACCACCGGGTCGATGCCGGCGGCCCGGAGCACCGAGAGTCGCGCCGGCGATGCGGAGGCGAGAACGACGGCGGGCGTAGTACTCATCGCCGGACGCCCGAGGCCCACCAGGCATGCGGACCGAGCTCGGGCAGGCCGAGCCGGTGCGCCGGCGAACCCCAGAGATCGCGTGGCTGTTCCGCCGGTTCCGGACCGGAGCCGGACAGCAGGGTGAGGACCGCGACGACCGCGGCGGCGTCCTCGTCGTCGCGGCGTCGGCCGGCCAGCTTCCTTCCGTTCACAGGGGGATGTTTCCGTGTTTGCGGGGGAGCCGGGTCTCCCGCTTGTCGGCCAGGATCCGCAGCGATCTGGCGATCTCGATGCGGGTCTCGTGCGGAGCGATCACCGCATCGACGTAGCCGCGCTCGGCCGCGATGAATGGGTTGGCCAGGGTGTCCTCGTAGTCGGTCTGCAGCTGGGTGCGCAGCTCGGCGACGGCGTTCGGGTCCGCCCCGGCCTCGGCGCCGGCAGCAGCAATCTCCTTGCGGTACAGGATGTTCACCGCGCCTTCGGCGCCCATCACGGCGATCTGCGCGGTCGGCCAGGCCAGGTTCACGTCGGCCCCGAGATGCTTGGAACCCATCACGTCGTAGGCGCCGCCGTACGCCTTGCGGGTGATCACCGTGACCAGCGGGACCGTTGCCTCTGCGTAGGCGTACAGCAGTTTCGCGCCGCGCCGGATGATGCCGTTCCACTCCTGGTCGGTGCCGGGCAGGAAGCCGGGCACGTCCACAAAGGTCAGCACCGGAATGTTGAACGCGTCACAGGTGCGGACGAACCGGGCCGCCTTCTCGCTGGCATCGATGTTCAGCGTGCCGGCCAGGTGCTGCGGCTGGTTGGCCACCACGCCGACGCTGCGGCCGTCCACCCGGCCGAAACCGACCAGGATGTTCGGCGCGAACAACTCGTGCACCTGCAGGAACTCGCCGTCATCAAGGACGGCGGAGACCACCTGCGTCATGTCGTAGGGCTGGTTGGGCGAATCCGGGATCAAGGAGTCGAGGGCAAGGTCGATGTCGGTGGGTTCGCTGCCGGCCGGCGCCCCGTCCAGTGGTGGGGTGGTCGCCAGGTTGTTGCTCGGCAGGTACGAGAGCAGCTCGCGGACGTAGGAGATCGCGTCGTCCTCGTCAGCCCCGAGGTAGTGGGCATTGCCCGAGCGGGTGTTGTGGGTGCGGGCGCCGCCGAGTTCCTCGAGAGTGACCTCCTCGCCGGTCACCGAGCGGACCACGTCCGGCCCGGTGATGAACATCTGCGAGGTCTTGTCGACCATCACCACGAAGTCGGTCAGCGCGGGGGAGTAGACATGCCCGCCGGCCGCGGCACCCATGATCAGCGAGATCTGCGGGACGACCCCGGACAGCTGCACGTTCCGCCGGAAGATCTCGGCGTACAGGCCGAGCGAGACGACGCCTTCCTGGATCCGGGCGCCGCCGCCCTCGTTGATGCCGACCACCGGCCGGCCGGTCTTCGCGGCGAAGTCCAGCACCTTGACGATCTTCTCGCCGTACACCTCGCCCAGTGAGCCGCCGAACACCGTGACGTCCTGGGAGAACACGCACACGTCACGGCCGTCGACGGTGCCGTAACCGGTCACGACGCCGTCGCCGTACGGCCTGTTCTTCTGCTGGCCGAAGTTCGTCGAGCGGTGCCGGGCGAACGCGTCGAACTCGACGAACGAGCCCGGGTCCAGCAGCAGCTCGAGCCGCTCCCGGGCGGTCTTCTTGCCCTTGGCGTGCTGCCGCTGCACCGCCTTCGCCGAGCCCGCGTGGATCGCCTCGTCCAGCCGGTGCTGCAGGTCGGCGAGTTTGCCGGCGGTGGTGTGCGGCGCCGAGGCGGACTCGGTGCCGTTCGCGGGTTCCGATGCAGAAGTCACCGTCGGAGAGTAGCGAGCCGCCGACCCGGCGCTGCATCAGGATCGGGGCATCAGGACCGCAGCCGCGGCCGGTAGGCGGCCAGGAACTCGCCGATCCGCCCGATTGCCTCGGTCAGTACCTCCACGTGCGGCAGCGTGACGATCCGGAAATGGTCCGGAGCCGACCAGTTGAAACCGGTGCCCTGCACGATCAGCACCTTCTGCTCGCGGAGCAGGTCGAGGGCGAAGGCCTCGTCGTCGACGATCGGGTGCCGCTCGGGGTCCAACCGCGGGAAGATGTACAGCGCACCGCGCGGGGTGGTGGTGGAAAGTCCGTCGATGCCGTTGACCAGCTCGACCGCCGCATCCCGTTGCGCCCCAAGGCGTCCGCTGGGCAGCACCAGGTCCTTGATCGACTGCCGTCCGCCCAGGGCGGTGGCCACCGCGTGCTGGGCCGGCACGTTCGGGCACAGCCGCATGTTGGCCAGGATGTCCAGCCCCTCGCGGTAGTTGACGGCCCGTTCCAGCGGCCCGGTCAGGGTCAGCCAGCCGCTGCGGAATCCGGCCAGCCGGTAGGCCTTGGACAGCCCGTTGAAGGTCAGGCACACCACATCCGGTGCCAGTGTGGCCAATGGCACATGCACCGCGTCGTCGTAGAGGATCTTCTCGTAGATCTCGTCGGCCATCAGTACCAGCTCGTGCTCGCGGGCCAGCGCGACGATGCCCTCGAGGGTCTGACGGGAGTACACAGCGCCGGTCGGGTTGTTCGGGTTGATCACCACGATGGCTTTGGTCCGCTCGGTGATCAACGACGCCATGTGCTCCAGATCGGGCTGCCAGCCGTTGCTCTCGTCACAGCGGTAGTGCCGGGTGCTGCCGCCGGACAGGCTCACCGACGCGGTCCACAGCGGATAGTCGGGGGCGGGCACCAGCACCTCGTCGCCGTCGTCCAGCATCGCCTGCAGCGACATCACGATCAGCTCGGACACCCCGTTGCCGAGATAGATGTTCTCCACGTCCAGCTCCGGCTGGCCGGCCTCGATGAGCGCCGCCTGGTAGTGCTGGGCGACCGCGCGCCGGGCCGACTGGATGCCCTTCGACTCGCTGTAGCCGGTGGCGCCGGACAACGAGGCGATCACGTCCTGCAGGATCTCGTCCGGCGCCTCGAAGCCGAACGGCGCCGGGTTGCCGATGTTCAGCTTGATCAGCCGGTGGCCGGAGGCCTCCATCCGGTGGGCCTCCGAGAGCACCGGGCCGCGGATGTCGTAACAGACGTCGGCGAGCTTGCGGGACTGGATGATCGGCGCCATCGCTGCAGAATAGGCTCGCACGGTGAGCCGACAGGCAGGAGTGGCCGGGAGCTACCGCGGAGGCGAACAATTGGGCACGGTGCAGGTGGACCGCGGCGACCTCGATCCGGCCGTCGTCCGGGCGGCGTTGCGCGACCCGCAGCGTTGGGTCGTCCGGTATCTGCCGGTGACCGGGTCCAGCAACGCTGATCTGGCGCGGGCAGCCACCGGGCGGGAGGAACCGCCTGCCCCGTCCGGCACCGTGCTGATCACAGACGAGCAACTGGCCGGCCGCGGCCGGCTCGGCCGGACCTGGCACGCGCCGCGGGGTAGCTCGCTGATGCTGTCGGTGCTGCTGCGCCCCGCGCCGGTGCCGATGGCCGCGCGAGGCTGGGTCGGCGGGTTGTTCGCCCTCGCCGTGCGGACCGCGATCCGCCGCAGCTGCGGGCTGCCGGCCGAGCTGAAGTGGCCCAACGACGTGCTGATCGGCGGCCGCAAATGTGCCGGAATCCTGGCCGAGGTGGCCGGCGACGCCGTAGTGGTGGGGGCCGGCATCAACGTCAGTCTGACCGCGGCGGAACTGGCGGCCGCTGCCGGGCCGGCCGGCACGCCGGGCACCTCGCTGCTGCTGGCCGCCGACGGCGCCCGGCTGCCGGGCCGGGCCGAGCTGGCCGCGGTCGTGCTGGACGGATTCGGCGAGCTGACCGACCGCTGGTACGCCGCCGGCGGTGATCTGACGGCGGCCGGCCTGCTGACCGAGTACCGGTCGGCGCTGGCCACCCTCGGCTCGCCGGTGCGGGTCGAGCTGCCCGATGGCCGTGCGCTGGTCGGCACGGCGACGGACGTCGCCGCCGACGGCGGATTGCTGGTGCGGGATGCTGGGGGCATGCAGCACAAGTACTCGGCCGCCGACGTGGTGCACCTGCGCCCGGCGGCGCAGCAGGGGAGCGGGGATGGCTGACGACGCGGGCCGGGACAACCCCGCTACGGCTGACGACGCGGGCCGGGACAACCCCGCTACGGCTGACGACGCGGGCCGGGACAACCCCGCTACGGCTGACGACGCGGGCGCGGTGCTCGAGCGGCTACATCGGGTCGCCGAGCAGATCGCCGCTGCCGCAACGGATTCCGGGCGCCGCCCGGACGAGGTGACGATATTGCTGGCGACCAAGACGCAACCCGCCGAGCGGATTGCGGTGGCGCTGCGCGCCGGTTTCACCCGGATCGGCGAGAACCGGGTGCAGGAGATCACCGGAAAAGCGGCTGCGCTGCAGGGTATCCCGCACACCACCGAGCTGATCGGCCACCTGCAGCGGAACAAGGTCAACGCGGTGCTGCCGCATCTGGATCGCCTGCAGAGCCTGGACACGGTGGCGCTGGCGGAGCGGCTGGACCGGGTGCTGTCCGGCGACCAGCTGCCCTCGCCGGCACCGGGCCGGGTGCTGCCGGTGATGGTGCAGGTCAACGTGTCCGGCGAGGCCAGCAAGTTCGGCGTCGAACCCGACCGGGCGCCGGCCCTGCTGGCCGCGGTGGCGGGTCTGCCGCACCTGCGACCGGTGGGACTGATGACCATCGGCCTGAACAGCCAGGATCTGTCCGCGGTGCGCCGCGGCTATGCGCTGCTGCGGGAGCTCCGCGACCGGCACCTGCCCGGCGGTGAGCTGTCGATGGGCATGAGCGGCGACTTCGCGGCGGCCATCGCCGAGGGCGCCACCGTGGTCCGGCTCGGCTCGGCGGTGTTCGGGCACCGGCCATCGGCGGCGGCCCGATGACGGTGCCGTGCGGGCAGTGATGGCGTGTTGACGGTGACGGTGGTGGTCCCGGTCTACAACGACGCCGTGATGCTGCGCGAGTGCCTGGCCGCGCTGGAACGTCAGACCCGGCCCCCGGACACCATTCTGGTGGTGGACAACGGCAGCACCGACGACTCGGCGGTGGTGGCCACCGCCGGCGGCGCGAAGGTGATCCACCAGCCGGTGCGCGGCATCCTGTCGGCAACTGCACATGGCTTCGATCACGCTGAGGGCGATGTGCTGGCCCGCATCGACGCCGACTCGCGACCCGAATCCGATTGGCTGGAACGGGTTGTCGGCCGCTTCGAGGGCGACCCGCGACTGGCCGCGGTCACCGGCAGCGGCCGGTTCTACGGCGGCAACGCCGTCACCCGGTTCCTCGGCCGGCACCTGTATCTGGGCGGCTATTTCCTCTGGCTGCGGCTGCTGCTCGGGCACCCGCCGCTGTACGGGTCGAATTTCGCCATCCGGTCCGACGTCTGGCGCTCGATCAGTGGAGGCGTGCACCGGTCGTACCGGTGGATCCACGACGACCTGGACATCAGCTTCCGACTCGGCCCGCAGACCCCGGTGTACTACGACCGACAACTGCCGATGCCGGTGTCCGCCAGGCCGTTCGCCAGTTTCGCGGCCACCGGCCGCCGGGTCGGCTGGGGATTCCGCACCATCTGGATCAATGCCAGGGAACAGAATCTGCTTGCCCGGCGGCGCCGGATCGTCAGGTCGAATCGGTCTGCTTGAACAGCTCAACCATGTCCGCCACCAACTGGTGCGGTGTGGTCTCGCACGGGCTGTGCCCGGTCGGATAGGCGGCCAGCCGGGCGCCGATCGCGTCGGCGAACTCGCGGTGCCTGGCGGTCGGCCACAGGTCGCCGGTGCCGATCGCGACCAGCGTGGGCAGCTGCGCCGCACGCAGTCCCGCGCGCAGGTCCGGTGTCTGCATCATCAGTCCGATGATGTCGTCGACACTGCGACGGTCGGTGTGCCGCAACCGGTTCCGAACGAACGTCAGTCGGGAGCGGCCGACCCGGTTGAGGTTCAGCCGGATCCCCCAGATCATTACCGCGGCGGCGGCCCGCCGGCTGGCCAGGTTGGTCAGCGGGCCGACGATCTTCAGGCCGCGGAACGCCTGGCCGGACAGCGGTGGGGCGCTGAGCAGGGTCAGGCTGGCCACCAGATCCGGGTGGTCCACCGCGACCGCCGCGGCCACGGTGCCGGCGAACGAGTAGCCGAGCACGTGCGCGGGCGTCGGCCGGTCGGTGAGCACCGCCGTCAGATCGTCGGTGAACAGCGACATCCGGTAGCCGTCGGCCGGCGGCGTCAGGTTCTGCGGGCCGGCGGCCGCGGAATCGAACTGGCCGGCCAGGTCGTACGACTCGACCCGGTACCCCTGCCGGGCCAGCAGCGGCATCATCACCACGAAGTCTTCCTTGGAGCCGGTGGCGCCGGGCACCAGCAGTACCCGTCGCCCGGCCTCGGGTCCGAGGGTGATCCGGGCCAGCCGGCCGCTGGGCGCGCTCACCGTGTCGACGACCGCGCCGTCCGGAACCGACCCCCAGTCCACCTCGCCCAGCGCGGCGTCCAACTCGGCGGGGGTAGGCCCATCGGGGGAGGAAACCGGCATCCGGTCAGCCTAGAGTCACGCCGTGCTGCTCCGTTGTCGAGATCGGCGCTGTGCTTCGCGGTAGCGTGAGTGCGACATCCGGCCGAACCAGAGGCCAGGAGCGGCGTGCGAGGTGAGTCATGGCGTATCCGACCCATTTGCTGGCCAGGGGCGAACAGGTGGTGCTGCACAAGCATCCGCACTGGAAGGTGCTGGTCTTCCCGGTGATCATCTTCATCGTCGCGATCGGCGGTGGCGCGGCCTTCATCGCCTGGGTCACCAACTGGCGGAACGCCGGCTTCCAGACCCACTCCCCGTGGATCATCGCCGCCGTCGTGGTGGCGGTGTTGCTGCTGATCTTCTTCGTCCTGGTGCCCTTCCTGCGCTGGGCCACCGAGCATTTCGTCATCTCCACCGGGCACGTCTTCTTCCGGACCGGCATCCTGCGCCGCCGCGAGCACCAGATCCCGCTGGCCCGGATCCAGAACATGGAGACCGAGGTCGGGTTCTGGGGCCGGATCCTCGGGTACGGAACGCTGATCGTCGAGTCGGCAGCCGATCAGCCCCTGGCCTTCGACAACGTCGCGTCGCTGCCCAAGGTGCAGGCAACGTTGAACCAGTTGATCAGCGACGACCGGCACCACGCCCCGCACGAGAGCACGGCGGGGGACGGGTCGGCCGGTCGGGTGTCGCCGCAGCAGACCGCGGTGGCAGCGCGTGAGGAAGACCAGCGCGCCGGCTACCAGCCGGAGGGCTACCGGCCCGGCGGGTACGACGAGGACCAGTACCCGCCGGAGGGCTACGAGGGCGGGACCGAGGCACTGCCGGACGACGACGGCCGGCACCGCCGGTGACCCTCGATCTCCCGGAACCCGTTGCCGAGCAAGGGCTTCCGCCGTCGGTGCAGATCGTCGAGGTCGGCCCGCGGGACGGCCTGCAGAACGAGAAGGCGAGCATCCCGGCCGCCGTCAAACTCGAGTTCATCGACCGGCTCGGTGCGGCCGGGCTGCGGACCATCGAGGCGACCAGCTTCGTCAACCCGGCCTGGGTACCGCAACTGGCCGATGCCACCGAGGTGTTCACCGGACTCGGCAAACGCCCGGGGGTGCGGTACCCGGTGTTGGTGCCGAACCTGCGCGGGCTGCAGGGCGCGCTGGCCGCCGGCGCCACCGAGATCGCGGTCTTCGCCTCGGCCACCCGGACGTTCGCCGAGAAGAACCTGGCGAGCAGCCTTGACGGCCAGTTCGACATGTTCGCGCCGGTGATCGAGCAGGCGCTGGCCGCCGGTCTGACGGTCCGTGGCTACCTGTCGATGTGTTACGGCGACCCGTGGGAGGGCCGGGTACCGGTCGACCAGGTGGTGGCCGCCGGCCGCCGGCTGCTCGACCTCGGCTGCGGCGAGCTCTCCCTCGGCGACACCATCGGCGTTGGCACTGCGGGTCAGGTGACCGCGCTGCTGGCCGCGTTCGCGGCGGCGGGGGTGACGAACGACCGGCTGGCCGTGCACTTCCACGACACCTACGGGCAGGCGCTGTCCAACACGATGGCGGCCCTGCGGGCCGGCGTCAGCACGGTCGACGCGGCCGCCGGCGGCCTCGGCGGCTGCCCGTTCGCCAAGTCCGCCACCGGCAACCTGGCCACCGAGGACCTGGTCTGGCTGCTCACCGGGCTCGGCATCGAGCACGGCGTCGACCTGGACGCCTTGGTGCGGACCAGCGTCTGGATGGCCGGGCAGCTGGGTCGTCCGTCACCCTCGGCCGTGGTGCGCGCGCTGGCCGGGTCGGGCGACGGGTCCTGAATATCCGGCTCCTGCTGACGCTCGGTAACGGGGCGTTCCGCCGTTCCGGCTGACTTCCGTCAGCCGCGACGCGGCATGACATCGTTCACTCGGAAGGTCGGATACCTTCCAACAGCCCGGTTCGGCCGATCTGTGAAGGAGTGCCGATGCGCCGCCATCTTCGTGCACCGTCCGTCGTATCGGCGGCCCTGATCTCTCTGACGCTCGTCCTCGGCTCCGGCGGCGTAGCGAGCGCCGACCCGGTCTCCACCGAGCCGGCCCCCGCCGAGCCGGTTCCGGTCAAGCCGGTACCGATCGACCCGATCCCGGACAGCCAGCCACCCGGCGCCGACGACGGTCTGCCGGTCGGCCCGGCCCGGCCGCAGGGAGCCGCGACCGCGCCGTCGCAGCAGGTGGGAGCGGCAGCCGTCACCCCCGACGTCACCCACCGGTACTTCGGTGCCGGCCCGTGGGCGGCGATCAAGACGGCGGCCGACAACCAGTCGGTGTGTTCCGGGCTGACCCACCCCGAACTGCAGGCGATGGTGCTCACCACCATCTTCCGGGAGTCCGGCGGCGCGACCTCGGCCGGATCCGAACCCGCCCCGATGACGCTGTCCCGCTACGACGAGTGGACCGGGGTGCGGGCGGGCAACACGAACATCAACGCGAATTACGGGCTGTACGCCTTCCGCAATCCGAACACCAGCTACAAGCGGGTGTTCTGGCACCCGGGGATCGGTATCTGGCAGTACGACAGCGCCGGGATCGGCGCGCCGTACACCGCCGCCGAACGCATCAGCACCGGGTTCCTGGCCCCGAAGGTGGCGGCCGACATGGCGGGTGCCTACTGCACGTCCACCCAGACCACGGAGCAGGGAAAGCGGTACGACGCCTGGTATCCCTGGTACCTGTCCTGTGACACCGACCCTGAGTGGACCGGGTCGCAGGTCAACCCGAACGCGACCTACTGCGAGCAGATCTACCAGGGGTTGATGCAGAAGAACTTCAGCAACGTCACCCGGACCGCCGGCATCTCGTCGTACGGCGGCGAGGTGCAGCACACCTGTGTGCTGAACGGGGTCGACAGCTATCCGTGCTGGCTGGTCGATCCGACCAAGGCGCAGGGCGCCACCTGGTGGGCGACCAGGACGCCACTGGACGGCGGCGCGCCGAACCGTACGACCAGCCCGGTCACCCCGATCTCAACACCGTTCTACGTGATCAAACGCAACGGCCTGGAGCAGCGCTACTGGCTGGCCGAGGACAGCGGCTACGCCCGCGACGTCACCGGGACAAGGGTGCTCGGCAAGAACGCCAGGCCGAAGGACAACCAGAGTGGCTCTGGCGTGACCTGGAGCTACGGGACCGGGCTGTGCGACGTCAACCTGGTGCGCGGTGCGTGCGGCCCGCGGGTCGCCCCGCCCGGGGTGCACAGCACGAAGGAATCGGTCACCGGGACCTACCAGGTGATCCCGCTGGACGTCGACGGCAACGGCCTGGACGACCTGCTCTACTACGGACCGGGCGCGGCCAAGGATTCGCTGTGGTTGAACCTCGGCAGCGGGAACTTCCGGTCGGTGACGACGAACATCCCCGGGGTCTACCAGGTGATCCCGCTGGACGCCGACGGGAACGGCCGGGACGACCTGTTCCTCTACAACTCGACCACCGGATCGAGTTCGCTGTGGCTCTCCCGCGGGGACGGGACATTTGCCGCGACCAGCGTGCAGGCACCCAAGGGCCTGCGCATCGTGGCGCTCGATCACAACCGCAACCATCGGCAGGAGCTGCTGATGTACGGCCCCGGTGGCGCCGCCGATGCGTACTGGGAGTGGACGGGCAGCGGATTCCGCTCGACGAAGCTGAGCATCGGCGGCAACTATCGGCCGCTGGTCGGGGATTTCGACAACAACGGGACCGACGACCTGCTCTTCTACGCGGCCGGCAACGCCCAGGACTACCTGTGGCTGTACGCGGGCTCCGGCGCGCTGGTCAGTCGGCCGGTGACGGTGAACGGCAGCTATCAGCCGCTGGTCGCGGACCTGGACGGCGACGGCAAGGACGATGTGTTCTGGTACGGGCCGGGAGCGGCCCCGGACTCGGTCTGGTTCGGCGGGCCCGGCGGGGCCTTCGTCTCCAAGTCGGCACCGATGAACGGCAGCTACCAGCCGGTGCTCGTCGACCTGCCCAAAGACGGCCGGACCGACGTGGCCTGGTACCGGCCGGGGCTGGGGCAGGACTACTGGAGCCGGTGGGACTCGGCCCGGCGGATGACGCTGACCAAGGCCTACTTCGCGGGCTCCCAGCAGGCGATCGGCGGGCGCTTCAGTGCCACGGGTGACGGCATCTTCTGGTACGGCCCCGGCGCGGTCACCGACTGGCTCTGGTGGCAGTGACCGGCTGACGCCAGGGGGCCGCGGTTTCGTTTCGGCGGGTCGGTGTGTTCAGAATGTTCACAGATTCGGGCTGCACAATCGTCGTGGCGGAGCCCGATGGGTTCTGCCCGATGGTGGTGGGCACCGGAAGGAGCGCGGATGCGACGTCTCGCTGTGGCGCTGCTGGCTGCACTGATCGTCATCCCCGTCGTCCTTGCCGTGCCGGCCGCCGCCGGAGTCACCGGGATGACGCCGCAGCAGGCGGTGAACGAGGGCGCCGCCCAGGCCGCCGATGCGCAGGGCGTCACCACCTATGCCGCGGTGGTCGACCGCCGGACCGGCACGGTGGTCGGCAAGACCGACAATGCCGACACCCAGGTCGCCTCGGAGTCGCTGGTCAAGGTCCTGCTGGCGGCCTATTACCTGGTCAAGTACAACGGCGACCTGCCCGAGAACATCTCCTCCGACCTGCACACCATGATCGTGGAATCCGATGACGCGCTCTGCAGCGCGTACTGGACCAACGCGGCCGTGCCGGCGATGGCCGAGCGCTTCGACCTGGAGGGCGTCGCACTCGCGGACGATCCCGGCCACTGGGGTGCCACCAAGGTGACGGCCATCGGGATGGCCGAGTTCCTGTACCGGATGAGCAAGGACAAGGTGGTCGGCCCGTGGCTGGTCGCCACGATGACCGAGAGCCACGACCACGGCAGCGACGGCTTCGACCAGAACTTCGGCTTCAACGCCCTCGACGGGGCGGCCAGCAAGCAGGGTTGGGGCAGCGACAACGACTGGCACGAGCAGCAGAATGCCGTGCACTCGATCGGGCTGACGACGAACTATGCCGCCGCGGTGCTGCAGACCGGGTCCTCGGGTGTGTACAAGTCGATGCGGCCGCTCGCCACGGTGACGGCGCAGCTGATCGCCGACTCGACGCCGCCGGCCGTGCCGACCCCGACCAAGATCCCGCCGAGCACCAAGACGCCGACGACGACCAAGAGCAGGACACCCACCTCCCCGTCCTCCCCGAGCGAACAGCCGGGGGTGGGCGGGTCGACGTCCTGGTGGGCGCGGGCCGTCGAGTTCTGACCAGGCGGGTCACCGGAGGACGCGGATGGTGCATCGCGGTCCGGCGGCGGCCAGCGCGGCGATTCGACACACCCTCCGGGGCCGGACTCCCCGGACAGGTGGACCCGGGATGGGGCGGGCCGAATGTTAACCGCGGATAACTTAGGGTGAGGGTCATGAGCAACGACGCCGACCACTCCGCGGCGACCAGCGCGCACCCGAGCTTCACCGACCTCGCCGAACGGGTCGCCGCCGGCGGCGCCGCCAGGTACCACGAGTCGAACGCGGCCAAGGGCAAGCTGTTCGCCCGCGACCGGATCGCCGCGCTGGTCGACGAGGGCTCGTTCGTCGAGGACGGCCAGTTCGCGAACGTGCTGGCCGACGGACTACCCGCCGACGGGGTGGTGACCGGCGCGGCCACCGTCGCCGGCCGGCCGGTCTGCCTGATGGCGAACGACTCGACCGTGAAGGCCGGCTCCTGGGGCGCCCGGACAGTCGAGAAGATCATCCGGATCATCGAGCGGGCCTACGCCACCGGCGTGCCGATGATCTACCTGGTCGATTCGGCCGGGGCCAGGATCACCGACCAGGTCGACCTGTTCCCGGGCCGGCGGGGCGCCGGGAAGATCTTCCACACGCAGGTCAGGGCATCCGGTGCGATCCCGCAGGTGTGCGCGCTGTTCGGGCCGAGCGCGGCCGGCGGCGCCTACATCCCGGCGTTCTGCGACGTGGTGATCATGGTGGCAGGCAACGCTTCCATGTATCTGGGCAGCGACCGGATGGTCGAGATGGTGACGGGGGAGAAGACCACTCTTGAGGAGATGGGTGGGGCCAAGATGCACACCTCGGTCTCCGGGGTCGGGCACCTGCTGGCGAAGAACGAGCAGCAGGCACTCGGCTGGGTCGCGGAGTACCTGAGCTACCTGCCGGACAACTCGACCCAACTGCCGCCGGTTGCCGATTCGTCAGCAGTACCGGTGGCCGGCAAGGGCGACCTGCGGGCGTTGGTCCCCACCTCGGAACGCCAGGCCTTCGACATGCGCCGGTACGCAAAAGCGTTGCTGGACGCCGATTCCTACTTCGAGATCCACCCGGACTGGGCCCGCGAGCTGACTGTCGGATTCGGCCGGCTGGACGGCAAGGTCGTCGGCCTGGTCGGCAACAACTCGATGTTCCGCGGAGGGGTGCTGTTCGTCGATTCCGCCGACAAGGCATCACATTTCGTGCAGCTCTGCGACGCGTTCAACGTCCCGCTGATCTTCCTGTCCGACGTTCCCGGCTTCATGGTCGGCTCGGCGGTGGAGCGGCAGGGCATCATCCGGCACGGCGCGAAGATGATCTTCGCGGTGTCCGAGGCGACGGTGCCGAAGATCTGTGTGGTGGTGCGCAAGGCCTACGGCGCCGGGCTGTACGCGATGGCCGGGCCCGGCTTCGAGCCGGACGCGACGCTGGCGCTGCCCACCGCCAAGATCGCCGTGATGGGTGCCGAGGCAGCGGTGAACGCGGTGTACGCCAACAAGATCGCCGCGATCGCCGACGAGTCGGAACGGGCGGCCTACGTGGCGGGGCTGCGCGAGGAGTACGAGCAGGACATCGACGTGGTCCGGCTGGCCTCCGAGCTGGTGGTGGACGCGCTGGTCGAGCCGGAGAATCTGCGGCGGGAACTGATCCTGCGGATCGCGGCTGCCGCCGGCAAGGACCGTTCCTTCTCCCGGCGCCGGCACGGCGTCACCCCGGTCTGACGGGGCTGACGGCTCAGCGCCGGTCGAGCCCGTCGAGACCGACGAGGCTGTCGTACCTGGTGTGCTCGGTGGATGTCCCTGGATTGATGACCAGACCGTCAGTCGGCCATCCGGCGGGGTCCGTTGTCGTTGGAGGAGTTCTCGCCCTCGTCGCTGAAGTCCTCGGGGAACACCCAGCGCCGGTAGGCCCAGTAGCGGAAGGCCATTCCGACCAGGGTGCCGATGATGTTCGCCGAGATGAAGTCGGCGACGCTCACCACGAACTGGGTGTGATGCGCGAGGTTGAAGCCGAACCAGTAGCGGGACATCGCCAGCGGGATCAGGTTCAGGCCCAGCGCCAGCCCGTTGACCAGGAAGAACAGCATTGCCTCGTGGTGCCGCTCGCGGCCGCCACGGGTGCTGAACGACCATTCGCGGTTCAGCACGTAGGACAGGACGGTCGACACCAGGATCGAGATGATCTTCGCGGTGATGGGCTTGTCGACCAGGATCGTGTGGGTCATGATCGTGAACAGCCCGGTGTCCACGATCCAGGCGGTGCCGCCGACAACGAGGAACTTCGCGAGTTCTCGGTACTTCAGCGGGAGAACTTCGCGGACTCTGTCGATGATCGGCACCGGCCGAGTCTACGGGCGGGGCAGGGCTGTTCTGGTCTGGTCTGCGGGGGGCGGGTCCGAGGTGGGAGCAGCATCACGCTGGACCAGAGTAGGGCCGACCAGAACACCCTCCTTGACGCTGTCGGCCGGATTCAACGTGGTCGACAACGTCGGCTTGACCAGCACCCGGGCGCCATTGCTGCTGGCGACGTAGGGGGTGGCATCGTCCCCCACCCCGTAGGTCCAGGGCATGCACTCACCAGTTCTGCACTCGAGGGATCGATCCAGGTTGTAGAGGAGTTGTGTCTTTGTGGCGTTGATCTCGAAGGTCGATGAGTGGCGTTCGACCGCGTCGTCGAATGTGATGTTGCGCGTTGCCGACGGATCGCTCAGTACCACTGTGAGGCTCCAGCCCCCCATCGCTTGCTCGACATCCTTGCCTTGGCCGGTGGTCACGAGGATCGGTGTCGTTACTAGCTTCTGCAGGTCTGCCTGAGAGACTTGAGCAGAACCCGCGTACAGCTCTCGGTTGTCGTTGATGCGCTCTGTCGAATGATCGAACAACGAGACTGGTTGCTTGCCTGCCCACAGGTTCAGTGATTCGAGCGGGGTGGTCGACGTCCAGGTCAGTTGTGCCCACAGAACTTTCGCGTAGCCACGGGCGGTCTCGCTAGCGCCCGGACCGCCGATGCAGGGAACCGGCACCCCAGTTCCGGAGCATGGATCGTTGAGCGCTGCGCCAGCCATACTGCCGCTGAACGGGCCGGTCATGTCGATCGTGTCGCCAGGCTGACGGGCGCTGATGGTCGGCAGGTCGGCTTCGGCCTGATAATCCAGGCTGTCAACGGTCAGGTCGAGTTGGTGGTCGCCCGATGCCTGCGGCAAGGCGGTCAGCGAGAAATCGGCGGACAGTGAGCCGTCGGCCCGCTCGACGAACCGGCACCTCACCGATCCGTCGTCTTTCTTGGTGCAGTTGTCGGGGTCACCGGCGACAACCAGGTTGGTGTCGTTGTCCGGCTGGGCGATGGTGGCCTCGCCGACGTCGCCAGCGGTGAGTGGCAGGTTGGCCGGCAGACTGACGGTCAGCGGGGTAGTCCGGCCTGCCGTCAGGCCGACGGCCGAGAGTGTCGGCAGCAGGCTCGGCAGCGTGACTGTCGTGCGCATGCCGGGGCCGATGTTCACGTGGAAGTCCACGAGCTCCTGCAAGTTGATGTCGGTGGTGATCGCCAACTTCAGCGTGATGGTCGAGGGGCCAGGCTGGATCGGAGGCAGCTTGCAGCCGCTCGCGGTGCAGGAACCGAGGCGTAGCGCGGTTGTCCCGATCAGCGGGACAACCGCGCTACGCCCGCGGAGGCCATCACCACCCTCGGGGGTCACCGACACACTCGACGGTGTCAGCTGTTTCGTGTCCACAGTCAGCTCGGCACCGCTGAGCGGCGCGGTTCCGGGATTCGTCACCGACAGCGCGACGTCGATGGTGCCCTTCGCCAGGTCGATCCCGGTCACTACCGGAGCGCTGCTACCCGGTTGCAGAACCGCCGGTGGTGTTGTGGGAGTCGTTGGGGTGGTGGGGGTTGTCGGGCTGGTCGGAGTCGTGGACGGGACCGTAGTGCTCGACGGCGCTGTGGTGCTCGACGGTGCGGAGGTGGCGGTGGTGCTTGTCGGTGCCGTGGTGCCCGGCGACGATGTGGAACTCGGGGGAGTCGTGGGCGCGGAGGTCGCGGTGCTGCGCGTTGGTGCCAGCGGCGGCACGATCGGGACGGAACCGGTGGGGAGCGTGCTGGTGCTGACCGGCGGCGGCACCACCGGCGGGGTATTGGCGGGCGGAGTGCTCGCCGGCGCCGTATTGGCCGGTGCAGTATTCACCGGCGCTGTGTTCACCGGAGCGGTGTTGGCCGGTGCGGTATTAGCTGGGCCCGTATTGGCCGGTGCGGTGTTCGCCGGCGCGGTATTGGCCGGGGCCGAGTTGCCGGAATTCCCGCCGTTCGCGCCGGCCGACCCGGTCGGACCGGGCCCACTCGAACTCACCGCGGCCGACGACGCGACGGCCGGCGGGTTGTCGGCGAGCGGCACCTCGTTGCCGCCGGTGCTCACGGCGACCATCACCGCGATGGCGGCGACCGCGGCCGCGGCGGCCATCCCGCCGGCGACGGCCCAGCTCTTCGGGATCTTCGTCAGCAGCGCCCAACCGCCGGCACCGTGTCCGGCGCCGCCCGCCGCGGCACCCGCGGCCGCCCCACCGACGGCGGCACCGCCGGCCGCGGTGCCGGCCCCGATGCCGATCACCGCCTTGCCGCCGGCGGCGAGCACGCCGATCTTCGTCAGCACCACCGACGGTCCGAGCGTCGACAGGTATCCGACGGCCGCGCCGCCCAGCAGCACCGGCGCCAGCAGCACCCGGAGCCCGGAGTTGACCTCCTGGAGTTCGGCCGCCAACGCCCGGCAATCGGCGCAGGTCTCCAGGTGGGCGTCCACCTCGGCCCGCTCGCGCCTCGACAGCCCGTCACGGGTCCAGGCACCCAGCTGACCGACGATCTGCCGGCAGGACGCCGCATCGGTGTCCACCAGGTGCGCCTGCAGATACGCCTCGCGCAGGCCCTCCCGGGCGCGGAACGCGAGCGAGGTCACCGCGTTCGGCGTCAGCCCGAGCAGTTCGCCGGTCTGGGCCGGGGTGTAGCCCTCGACCGTCAGGTACCAGAGCACCGCCTGCCAGCGTTCCGGCAACGCCGAATAGGCCTTGCCGACCAGCTGGTTCTCGGCGTCCTTGAGCACGATGTCGGTGTCCGACACCGGGACATCGAACTTCGCGTCGTCGTCGGTGAAGGTGAGCTTGGAGTCCTTGCGGGTCCGGTCGTAGGCGGTGTTCCGCAGCGTGGTGAACAGGTAGGCGCGGAAGTTCGTGTCGGGACCCTTGCCGGCCGTCAGCCCGTCCAGCACCCGGGCGAACGACTCGGACACCAGGTCGTCGGCATCGGCCGGTCCTCTGGTGAGTTGCCGGGCGAGGTTCGCGGCGGCCGTCGCATGGCGCCGATACAGCTCGGCGAAGGCCGTCCGGTCGCCGCTGCGCACCCGGGTGATGAGCTCGGGGTCGCCGACGATGATGTCCACCTGCTCGGCCACTGCTCACCTCCCGGGTCAAGTCGTCGTGGGTGCTAGTCCTGGATTCTGCCTTGTGGGTGACGCGCGGAGGAAACATCGATCACGCGAGAACCGGACACACCGCTGCGAGCTCGATCACTTACTGCTGTCGCACGCGTCCGGCTCTCCACCATTCGGGTGAAAGATGTCGGTTTCGCGTGACGAGGCGGGGCCATTCGCGTCCCTGAAGCATGAACCGAGCCTGGCGGCAGACTGCGGACAGCGAGGCCCTGCGCGAGCAGTGGCAGGTGCTGTCCTCCGAGCTGGGCTGGGCGTACGCCTCCGACTGGCAGCAGGACTCCGTCGACGCGCTGTGCGAGGCCATGGTCGAGCTACGGGACCCATGGGACGCGGCAGAGCGGCTGGGCCGGGACCGGGCGGCCGCCGGGGTCGGGCTCGCCGAGACCCTCTCCGACATCGACGCGCTCACCACCCTGGTGCCCGACGACAACGCCGAACAGCTGCGCAGGGCAGTGTCCCTGGGCTGGTCCGAGGTGGCCACCGCGCCGCAGGTGAGCCTGATCGATCCGATGACCGGCCTGGTCAGCCTCGGCTACCTGCAGCTCCGGCTCGGCGAGGTCTACCGCGCCGGCGCCGGCATGGGCCGACCGGTGGGCGCCTCCCATGCGCTGGTGATCGTCCGGATCCGCAGCACCCAGACCGGGCTGGGCCGTCGGCTGCCGATGGTGGTGGTGGCGGACGCGCTGCGCTCGGTGTTCGACGCCGGCGAAACGCTCGCGTTGCTGTCCGATTCGGTGATCGCGGTGCTCTGCCGGCGCGACCAGCGACTGCCGGCCCGCGCGGGCCTCGCGCAAACCCTCGGTCAGCGGATGCTCGACCGGGACGAACTGGCGGGTCCGGTGTCGGTGGCCGGCTGGATCGAGCCGCTGCCGGGCAGTGTCGCGCTCGCCACCGCGATGCTGGCGGACCTCAGCCGCTGAGCGGTTCGGCCGCCCATTAGGCTTCCCAGCGTGGATCCACGCACCGGTCTGCCCCGGGTCGGCATGGTCGGCGGGGGACAGTTGGCCCGAATGACGCATCAGGCAGCCATCGCGCTCGGTCAGAGCCTGCGGGTGTTGGCCACCTCGCCGGACGACTCCGCTGCGCTGATCGCGCCGGACGTGAGTATCGGCGAACACACCGATCTCGCCGCGCTGCGCAGCTTCGCCGCCGACTGCGACGTCGTCACCTTCGACCACGAGCACGTGCCGGGCGAGCACCTGCGGGCGCTGATCGCCGAGGGGCACACGGTGTACCCCGGCCCGGACGCCCTGCGCTACGCGCAGGACAAGGTGGCGATGCGCCGGCGCCTGGCCGAACTCGGCGCGCCGGTGCCGGACTTCGCGGTGACGACGGTCGGCGGGCTCGCGTCCGCGGCCGTCGCCTTCGGCGCCGACCACGGCTGGCCGGTGGTGGTCAAGACCGCGCGCGGCGGTTACGACGGCCGCGGGGTGTTCGTGCTGGACAGCGCGGATGACCTCCCTGGGCTGACGGAACTGCTGCCGGCCGCCGACGCCGGCCGTGAGCTGGTGATCGAGACCTTCGTGCCGATGCGCCGGGAACTGGCGGTGGTGCTGGCCCGCAGCTCGTTCGGTCAGGCTGCGGTGTGGCCGGTGGTGCAGACCGTCCAACGGGACGGGATCTGTGTGGAGGTGATCGCACCCGCCCCCGATCTGGATGACGACATCGCTTCTGCCGCAGGGGTTCTCGGCTTGCGGATCGCTGCCGAGCTGGACGTGGTAGGGGTACTTGCGGTGGAGCTGTTCGAGGTGCCGCGCAGCGAGCGGTTCCCGGACGGGCTGGTGGTCAACGAACTGGCCATGCGTCCGCACAACTCCGGCCACTGGACGATGGACGGGGCGGTGACCGGCCAGTTCGAACAGCATCTGCGGGCGGTGCTCGATTATCCGTTGGGCCGCACCGAGATGCACGCGCCGTTCGCGGTGATGGGCAACGTACTCGGCGGTCCGGCCGATTCGCCGGGCGCCGCGATGGGCATCGACGAACGGATCCATCACCTGTCCGCCCGGTTCCCCGAGGTCAAGATCCATTGGTACGGCAAGGGAATCCGACCGGGTCGAAAGCTGGGGCACGTCAACGTGACCGGCGGCGACCTGGCCGCGCTGCGGCGGACGGCGCAACTGGCCGCCGAATGGCTGGGCAGCGGGGTCTGGGCCGACGGGTACTCGATCCATGACATTTCCGAAGCCGGCGCCGCGGTGGCCGCCGCCGACCGATCGAAGGAGCTCCGATGACGCAACCCCAGGTCGGCCTGGTGATGGGCAGCGACTCGGACTGGTCGGTGATGAGCGCCGCCGCCGATGTGTTGCGGGATTTCGACATCGGCTACGACGTCGGGGTCTACTCCGCACACCGGACGCCGCAGCGAATGCTCGACTACGCGAAAGGTGCCGCGGGACAAGGACTCCGGGTGATCATCGCCGGCGCCGGTGGTGCCGCGCACCTGCCCGGGATGATCGCCTCGGCGACCACCCTGCCGGTGATCGGCGTTCCGGTGCCGCTGAAGTACCTGGACGGGATGGACTCGCTGCTGTCCATCGTGCAGATGCCCGCTGGTATCCCGGTGGCAACCGTGTCGGTGGGCGGGGCGGCGAACGCTGCGCTGCTGGCGCTGCGGATCCTGGCGTCGGCCCCGGACGATGCCGGCCGGAAGTTGGCCGGCGAGCTGGCCGCCTACTCCGACGACCTGGCCGCGATGGTGTTGGCCAAGCACTCGAAGCTGCAGGGGGAGCAGGGTGCTGCGGTTGAGCCGAAGTCCTAAGCGGAACCGACGGAGCCGACCGAACCGACCGTCGATTAGCCGGTGACGTTCAGCTGGTGTTGCACGTTCTCCGGACCCGGGTGATCGGCCGGTAGCTCCTGCCGGCGGGCGCGGCGGCGATCCCGGACGTCCCGACGGTGGAACGAGAGTCGCGGAATCGGCCTGGCCCGTTCCAACCCGGCCACCCGTTGGCTGATGCTGGTCGACTCCGGGTCCAGGTGCGCCGGGTAGTAGCGCCCACCGCGATCGGTGATCGCGTCCGACCGCATCGGTGCCACCGGGTCCCCGTGCTGATCGCTCAGCGCGAGCGTGAGCCCGGTGGCCGAGATGAGCCGCACGAAGGTCGTCAGCGAAATCGGCTCGCGGCCGCGCTCGGCCCGAGCGACGCTGCTCTTGCCGACGCCGGCCCGTTCGGCCAGTTCGCGCTGGCTGACGTCGGCCAGGCGCCGCGCGCGGCGCACCAGCCCGGCCAATAGGTCGAGCGACTGTTGCTCGGCTGCGGCGTTGTCCCGAAGATCTGTGGTGTCACGAACGTTCACGATGTCCCCCTCGTCGGTGACCCGGATGACGGGTCTTCCCCTTTGGCACATGGTGCGCCCGGGTACCGACAGTGGGGTCGGCGGACGTCGGGTCGGGGAGGTGAGGGGGTGGGGTGGTCGGCGCTACCACTGTGCCCCGGTGGGCGGGGCAGAGTGGTAGCGACCGTCAACCGATAGGGCGAGCTGGCCCGGACCCGCGGCGGGTGTTCGCTCAGCGCTCGGGCACGGCGCAGGCGGCACCGTCGGAGGAGTTGCGCGGGGGTGATTCCGGCCCTGGCAGCCAGTGCGGACCCGATGTCGATGCAGTACTGACACGTCACCAGGGCGGCGGCCTTCAGCTCGGCGAGGGCCTTGAGCCGCGGGTCCATCCGTCCGCTGAACATCAGCGCCGACTCGTACATGCCGGTGGCCGCCAGCAACTGCGGTCGGCGGGATCAGCCAGCGCGGCAGATCGGCCTTGTCCCGGCGGGCCTTCGGCAACACGGCGGCGGTGTTCTTGAGCTGCGCGATGACTCCCATGTCGGTTCACCTCTCGTCTCGCCCACGCCGCCGAGCCCGCAGGCTCATGGTATCTCCGACGCACCGCATCGGGCAGGCTGGAAGGCTCGCTACCATGACGGTTACCGGTCGGTAACAAGGCGGCCGGCGGATGGATTCCGACTCAGCTGGGAGTAGCCGTGGCCGACACGCAGATCGTCACCGAGGGTTCGGGCCTGTTCGCCGTCACCGACGACCATCGGGCGGTCCGCGAGGCCGTCCGGGAGATCGCCGTCAAGGCCATCGAGCCGCATGCCGCCGACTGCGACGAGAACGAGCGCTATCCGACCGAAGCACAGCAGGCGCTGACCGAATCCGGATTCAACGCGGTGCACATCCCCGAGGAGTACGGCGGCGCCGGCGCCGACGCGGTCGCCACGGTGATCGTCATCGAGGAGGTGGCCAGGGTCTGCGCCTCGAGCTCGCTGATCCCGGCGGTCAACAAGCTCGGCTCGATGCCGATCATCCTGTCCGGGTCGGAGGAGCTCAAGAAGCAGGTGCTGCCGCAGATCGCCGACGGCACCGCGATGATCAGCTACGCGCTGTCCGAGCGGGAGGCCGGCAGCGACGCCGTGGCGATGCGCACCAGGGCCACCCGGGACGGCGACGACTGGGTCCTGAACGGCACCAAGTGCTGGATTAGCAACGCCGGCGTCTCGCAGTGGTACACGGTGATGGCGGTGACCGACCCCGACGCGACGCGCAAGGCGGACGGTATCTCGGCGTTCGTGGTGCACGCCAACGACGAGGGTTTCGTGGTCGGGAGCAAGGAGCGCAAGCTCGGCATCAAGGGCTCACCGACCAGGGAGATCCACTTCGAGCAGTGCCGGATTCCCGGCGATCGGATCATCGGCGAACCTGGCACCGGCTTCAAGACCGCGCTGGCCACGCTGGATCACACCCGGCCGACCATCGGCGCTCAAGCTGTCGGCATCGCCCAGGGCGCGCTCGACGTGGCGATCGGATACGTCAAGGAGCGCAAGCAGTTCGGCAAGAAGCTCGCCGAGTTCCAGGCACTGCAGTTCATGATCGCGGACATGGCGATGGAGATCGAGGCGGCCCGCACGCTGGTCTACCAGGCGGCCGCCGCCAGCGAGCGGGGCGACGCGAACAAGGGCTTCCTGGCCTCGGCTGCGAAGTGCCTGGCCTCCGACGTGGCGATGAAGGTGACCGTCGACGCGGTGCAGCTGCTCGGCGGCGCCGGCTACACCCGGGACTTCCCGGTGGAGCGGATGATGCGCGACGCCAAGATCACCCAGATCTACGAGGGCACCAACCAGATCCAGCGGCTGGTGATGGCCCGCAGCCTGTTGCGCTGACCTGGCGGGTGCTGCCTGCGCGCATCGGACCCAGCCTTGAGGCGGGCATTCCAGCGAGCGGTGCCATACGTAGGGTAAAGTGGCTGGATGAAGAAGACGACGATCTACCTGGACGACACGGACGACCTGCGGCTGCAGCAGGCGGCCGTGCGCAGGGGCTCGTCGCGCACCGACCTGATCAGGACTGCGATCCGCCGATTGCTCGACTCCGAGGAGGCTCCGTCCGATCGTCCGAGAGTTCTCGGGCGCAGCGGCCACCGTGATACGTCGGAGCACGTCGACGATCTGTTGGCCGAAGGTTTCGGCCAGTGATCGTTGTCGACACCGGTGGGTTGTACGCCTTCCTCGACGCCGATGACGATCATCATGAACGAGCCAGGCGCGCGGTCGAGGCCGAACCGGGACCGTTCTTGATGTCGCCGTTCGTTCTCGCCGAACTCGACTACCTGGTCCAGCGTCGGCTGGGTACTGCGGCCGAACTCGCCCTGTTGGACGATGTCGAGGCGGACATTTACCGCTTGGTTCCGTTCGGCGCCGACGATCTGAACCGGTCGACGACGCTCCTGCGGCAGTACGGCGATCTCGACATCGGGCTGGCAGATGCCTCGGTAGCCGTGGTTGCGGCTCGCCATCGAACGGTTCGGCTGCTGACAACCGACGAGCGGCACTTCCGAACGGTCAGGCCGCTCCGAGGCGGCGAGGCGTTCACGCTTGCACTGTTCGACGAAGCATCGGACCTCTAGGAAAGTCGCCGCGGCGGGCGCCTCAGGAAGGCGGCCAGCTCACCGTGCACCGCTCGTCGGCCCGGATCCGCTCGCGGGCCGCCTCGTCGAAGTCGCCGACCAGCTGCACCAGCGAACCTTCGGCGGCCAGGGCACCCAACACCAACGGCAGCACCGGATCCGGCAACGACCAGGCGGCTGAGCTCAGCACCCGAGCGCCGGCGCCGAACTGCTCGGCGGCCTGGGTCGCCGTCGTCATCAGCTCGGCGACCGACCATCGGGTGCCGGCGGCGAACAGTGCCGGCGCGGCGTCGTCGACCGCCGGCGGTTTCCCGAACCGGTCGGCCTGCCCGAGCACGGCACCGGTGAAATCCCGTTGGTGGGCAAGAACATTCGTCGCCGGTGCGCCGAGCGGATGCCCGGACACTACGAACACCTCGTCGGCGGCGGCGTCCGCGCCCGGCAGATCGGCCACGAACGCGGCCGCAGCTCCCGGATCGTCGACATCGGTCAGCACGGCGCCGGCCCACCAACTGCCGAGCAGCACCGGCACGGTCTGCCAGCCGGCGCCGAGCCGAACGACGACGGTGTCGCCGGGCACCACTCCCAGTTCGTCGGTCAGCAGGCCGGCCACCTTTGCCGACCAGTTCGCCAGCGACGCCGTCGACAGTTCGGTGCGTCCGAGGTCGGTGTGCACCACCAGCCGGGGCAGGTGCGGATCACCGGCCAGGAGCGGCAGCAGCAGCCGGGCGGTCAGCGGCCCGGTCGACGGCGGCCCGCTCGAAGGCGGGATCAGTTCACACACCCGACCGTATCGGCGCTGACCGGGGCAGAACCGGAGGTGGTCGGTGCCGCGGCCTGCGCCGGGAACTGCGTCGCGGCCTGCGCCGGGACGTGCAGCGCGCTGCCGGCCCGCAGACCGGAGCCGGGGGCCGGCGCGTCCTTGCCGGCCACCACCAGCACGTGCCCGGCCGCCACGTCTGCGCTCTCGGTGATAGTGCCGAAGCCGAGCGCCTTCTGTACCGCGGACGCGGCTGCCTTGGCGCCGGCCGGGTACCGAATCTCGGTGGTGTCCAGCTGGTTCGACTGGCTCTTCCCGGGCATGTCGGCGGGCTGGCCCACGGTGTAGCCCGACGGCAGGGCAGCACTGAGCGCATCGGCGACCGACCCACCCAGCCCGGCCGTCATGGTGCCGTTCTGCACGTCGACCACGGTTTTGCTGGCCGCCTTGCTGCTGCTCGCAGACGAGCCGGCCCCGGCCTTCCCGTCGAGGTTGGCGAAGAAGCTCTTGATCTCGGCCGGGTCGGTGGCCAGCGCATCGGTACCGGCGCCGGTGGCGGCACCATGGGTCGGAATCGTGGTGAACGTGACGTTGCCCGACGAAAGGCTCTGCATCTGTTGGCCCAGGGTCAGCAGGTCCAGGCCCTTGTCCATCACCAGCG
The DNA here is from genome assembly GCF_000426645.1 of Nakamurella lactea DSM 19367. GTDB lineage: Bacteria > Actinomycetota > Actinomycetes > Mycobacteriales > Nakamurellaceae > Nakamurella > Nakamurella lactea. The sequence continues at coordinate 120,541 of NZ_KE384549.1, forward strand.
TCTTCTTCGCCGCCGACGCCAGGCTCGGGATGCTGGTGGGGTTCGACAGCACCTTCTTGATCGCCCCGGCCAGGAACGCCTGCTGGCGCTTCACCCGGTCCAGGTCGCCGCCTGGCAGCCCGTGCCGCTGGCGGACGAACGACAGCGCGGCGGTGCCCTGCACCTCCTGCTGGCCGGCCGGGAACTTCGCGCCCGACCAGGGGTCGTCGACGGCGTTGTTCAGGCAGACCGGCACCCCGCCGATGGCGTTGGAGATGGAGTAGAACGCAATCAGGTTGACCTCGGCGTAGTGGTCGATGTGCAGCCCGGTGAACTTGCTGACCACCTGGATCAGCATCTTGCGGCCGGCCTCGCTGGACCGGAACTCGCGATCTTTGCCGTCGACCCCCTTGGACGCCAGGTACTCCTGGGTGAAGGCCTTCGCGGTGCCGTAGAACGAGTTGATCTTGTTCGGCTTGTAGTCGCCCTGGGAGCCGTCGTGGTAGGGGCCGGGCAGGTCCGTCACCACGTCCTGGTCGATCCAGGTGTCGCGGGGGATCGACACCGCGGTCGCCTTGCCACCACCGTCGGGGATGTGCACCACCATGATGGTGTCGGTGTTGGTGCCGGAGTTCGCCTCGGTGGCGACCTGCTGCAGTTCCTCGGCCGACAGCGGGCTGCCGTCGGCGTTGGTCCGCGAATCGGCGCCGATCAGCAGGATGTTCATCCCCTTGGTCGGGTCCTTCGGTGCCGCCTGCTTGGCCTGCTCCTGCGCGTCGGAGTTGCCGGAGAAGTTGGTGAAGAAGCCGATCCCGGTGACGATCAGCACCAGCGCGGCCAGGAACGCCGTGATGATCCGGCCGGCCAGGACGCCACCCGGCGTGCGGTGGTTCGGCGGTCGACCGCCCGGACCGCCCGGCCCGCCGCCGGACACCCGGCGGGGCGGCACCGGCGGGGGACCGACCGGGCCACCGGCTCGTGGTAGCGGCGCCGCAGCGGGAGCGGGCGGCAGCATCGCGGTTCGTGGCTGATCCAGCTCCGACCAGGCGCGGGCGGCGGTGGACTTGCGCGGGGGCTGCCCGGCCCGGGCGTCGGCCACCGGCCCCCGGGCGTCGGCCATCGGCCGCCCGGGCTCGGCGATCGGCGGACGGCCGCCGGCGGCCCGCTCCGGGTCAAGGCCAGGGCGACGCGGCCCCACCGCCGGGCGGCGCGACTGACCACCCGACGCGCCGGGCCGCAGCTGCGGGTCGGGCCGACCGTCACCGGCACTGGGTCCGTACCGGCGCGGCCCGCGCTGCGGGTCACTTCCGGTGGGACTGCTCATGTGTGTCTGGCCCTTTCGGTTCGTCGGCGCGCCACCAGGCGCAACGGTTCATCGCTTCTTCATTTGTACAGACGGCTGAACGCGGCGGCCGTTGCCATGAGGAACGTCACCCGAGGTCCCAGGGTATCGACGCGAGGCAGTCAGCCAACCCGACCCGCCGGGGTGGCCGGGTCGAAGATGCGGGAACAATGACCGCATGACGAGCCTGATGATCACCGGTGCCGGCGGGCAACTCGGCACCGACCTGATGGCGGCGGCCGCGGCCGCCGGGAAGCAGGCAACCGGGTTCACCTCGTCCGGGTTGGACATCACCGACGCCGACGCAGTCGAGCATCAAGTGGCCGCATGGGCGCGGGCAGCGGACCGGGACGGCGAGCGCGCCGTGCTGATCAATGCGGCCGCCTACACCGCCGTGGACGCCGCGGAGTCCGACGTGGACCGGGCCTACGCCGTCAACGAGCGCGGACCCCGGAACCTGGCCGAGTCCGCCGCCCGGCACGGATCGCGCCTGATCCACCTGTCCACCGACTACGTGTTCCCAGGGGTCGACCGCGGTGAGCGACCCTACGACGTCGACGACCCGACCGGCCCGCGCAGTGTCTACGGCGCGTCCAAACTCGCCGGCGAGCGGGCCGTGCTGATCGCCCACCCGGCGGCCCAGGTGGTGCGGACCGCCTGGGTGTACGGGGCCGGCGGCCCCAATTTCGTCAAGACCATGGCCCGGATGACGCTGACCCATCCGACCGTGAGTGTGGTCGACGACCAGCGCGGCTCACCGACCTGGAGCGCCGATCTGGCCGCCGGGCTGCTGCAGCTGGCGGGTCGGGAGCTGCCCGGCGGCGTGCTGCACGCCACGAACAGCGGCGACACCAGCTGGTTCGGCTTCGCCAGGGCGATCTACGCCGAGCTGGGTCTGGATCCGGCGCGGGTTCACCCGATCGGGTCTGACGAATTCCCTCGACCTGCGCCGCGACCTGCCTATTCGGTACTCTCGCAAAAGTCGTGGATCGACTCCGGCCTGTCGCCGTTGCGCCCCTGGTGCGATGCCCTTGCCGCCGCCTTGTCCGCGGACCGATCGGCATACCTGCCGGCCGGCTGAGCCCACCAGTAGCCATCCGGAGCGTCAACCGATGTCGTTGCCCCTGCGCGCCCGCCGCGTCCTCGTCACCTTCACCGCAGTCGGTGCCACCGCCGTTTCGGCGCTGCTGGCGCCGGCCATGGCCGATGCCGCGCCGGCGCCGCAGCCGGCCACGGCCACGGCTGCGGCTGCGGCGATGACCTCCGCGACCATCACCGGTCACGGGTACGGGCACGGCCGCGGTATGGGCCAGTACGGCGCCTACGGGTACGCGGTGAACTACCACTGGACGTATCAGCGGATCCTTTCCCGCTACTACGGCGGCACCCATCTGGCCCGGCCGGCCGCGGCGAAGGGCAGCAACCGGATCAACGTCCGGCTGACGGCGTTCAACGGGAAGAACGTCCGCGTCACTTCGAAGTCCAGCTGGTTCAAGGTCGGCAACAAGTACCGCTTCGAGGCCGGCCAGTACGCGGTGCTGAAGTACCTGTCCGACGGGAAGATCCAGGTCTACCGGGGATCGAGTTGCACCTCGGGGGCCACGCTGGTCGGCACGGTCACCACCGGAGTGGTCCGATCGGCAGCCGCACCCGGGAACGACGTCAGGAAGATGCTCGCGGTCTGCAATGGCGCCACCCGCAAGGTCTACCGCGGATACCTCACTCTGTTGTCCAAGGACGGAACCTGGGGCGGTCGCCGGCTGGTCAACACCGTTGGTGTCGACGACTACCTGCGGGGAGTGGTTCCGAGGGAGTCACCGGCGTCGTGGGCCGACGCCGGTAAGGGCTGGGGCATGCAGGCGATCAGGGCGCAGACGATCGCCGCCCGCGGATACGCGCTGACCGACACCGTGCACTCGGAGAACCACTCGCAGACCTGCGACACCACCGCCTGCCAGGTCTACGGGGGTGCGGGTACCAACGACACCAGGATCGAGGACAGCCGCACCGACAACGCAGTCGCCACGACGACGGGCCTGGTGCTGCTGAATTCCGCCGGCAAGATGGTGGCCAGCGAATTCTCCGCCTCTACCGGCGGCTTCACGGCGGGCGGGACCTTCCCGGCAGTGTCCGACCAGGGCGATGCGGCCGCGAGCAACAACCCCTATCACAACTGGACCAGCAAGGTCTCGACGGCTTCGCTGCAGAGCAGATATGGCAGCGTGATCGGCACCCTCACCTCGATGAAGGTGACCCTGCGGGACGGCCATGGCGCCGGCGGCGGGCGTGCCGTGTGGGTGCGCCTCTACGGAACCAAGGGACACACCGATCCGATCTCGGGCGAGAGCTTCCGTTCGCAGCTCGGCCTGAAGTCCACCTGGTTCTTCCTGCCGGCCTGACCAGTCGAGTTGGCGCCGCCGGACAGGCACGTCCGTCAGGACACGGCCATCCGGTAGGCGCTCAACGCCGCGTCGGTGCACTTCTGCCAGCTCCAGCCACGAGCAAACTCCCTGGCGGCCAACGGGTCCGGTCGGTCACCGGCCAGGCTCCTGGCGAGCACGCCGGCCAGCGCATCGACGTCACCCACCGGGAAGGTCGCGGCATGCCCGCCGGCTACCTCCAGCATGGCCGGTGTCCGGCTGATCACCACTGAGGTGCCGGCGGCCATCGCCTCGAGCACCGGCAGCCCGAAGCCTTCGTAGATCGACGGCATCACCAGGGTGGTCGCGCCGGCGACCAACGACGGAAGATCGGCCTGATCGACGTAGGGAAGCGTGATCACCGCGGATCCCGGTGCGGATTCCGGGGGGATCGGCTGCTGGTCTCCCCAGCCCTCGGCGCCGACCAGCACCAGCGGCGGCACCGCGGAACCGGCCTCGGCGGTGAGTCGTCGGTGGGCCTCGACCAGCGTCGTCAGTCCTTTGCGAGGTTCCTTGGTTCCCACGAACAGCAGGTAGTCCGCCGGCAGTCCCCACCGCGCCCGCACCGCGGCTGACGGGGGAGCCGCATCGAACCACGGCTGATCGACGCCCAGCGGCGTCACCACGATGCGCTCCCGCGGGAACCCGTACGCCTCGGCCAGCTCGTCGGCGGTCCAGGCGGTGAGCGAGCAGGCGACCGCGGCCCGTTTGAGCCCGCGCGGCACCAGCTCTCGATAGGCCAGCGACGACTGGTGCACGGTCTCCGGCAAGTGCAGATAGGAGAGATCGTGGACCGACAGCACACCGGCGGCGCGGCGCAGCGGCGGCAGCACGTAGTTGGTGGCGTGGAAGACCGCGCTGCGTCCGGCGATCCACTCGGCCGGCGGGAACGACGTCGTCAGCCAGGCCTGACGCAACAGCCTGGCGGGCACCGGAAGGCCGCGGTGGCGCACCCCTGGCGGCAAAGCGGCAGCGAGCGAGCGCCAGCCGCGCAGGGTGAAGGCAGTGGCGGACAGGTCGACCTCTGGTGCGGTCGCCAACCCCTGTACCAGGTGCTCGACGAACCGACCGATGCCGGTGCGGACACCCAACAACGGGGTGGCATCGACGGTCACGCTCAGGCCGCCCTGACGGCCGGTGCGCCGCGGGGAGGTGGCGGACATCAGCGATACCGTACCCGGGAGGCGGGCCGCCACCCGCTCCACGGACCGTGGCCGCCCGGGTCGCCGTCGATGTCGGGAGGTGACCGCGGTGCCGGTGCTGACCGTGATCGTCGAGCAGTTGCTGTCGCCGGTACCCGGCGGCACCGGACGGGTCACCAAGGAGCTGGCGACGGCGATGGCGGCGCAGGCCCCGCCCGGCTGGCAGCTGCGGACGGCGAGCGCGTGGCACTCGTCGACCGCGGCGGCCGTCATTGACGGTCCGATCGGGGCGATCCGGCCACGGCGGCTACCGGCCGGCCGGCGGGCGCTGTCGGTGCTGTGGGAACGCGGCCTGCCGCCGGCGGTCGCCGGCGATGTGGTGCTGGCGCCGACCCCGTTGTTCCCGAGTGGTCCGCCGCTGCCGCCGGCCCGGCGCGGCCAGCGCCGGCTGGTCATCGTGCACGACGCCGTGCCGTACACCCACCCGGAGACCCTGACCCCCCGCGGGGTCGGCTGGCACCGCAGGATGATCGAGCGGGCGGCCGGGTCCGCCCGGATCATCGTCCCGGCGCAGGCGGTCGCGAGCGAGCTCGCCGACTACGTGTCGCTGGCGCGACCACCCGCGGTGGTCGGCTGGGGGGTGGGGGACGATCTCGCGCCGCCCGCCGACGCCGTTGCCAGGCGGCGGCGGCTCGGTCTCCCCGAGCGCTACCTGGTGTTCGTCGGCACGGTCGAGCCGCGGAAGGGTCTTGACCTGCTGTTCGCGGCGCTCGGGGCGCCGGGCGGCAGTGGGGACGGCAGCGACGACGGGGCTGAGGACAACCCCGTCCGATCAGTCCCGGTAGCCATCGTCGGCCCGGCCGGCTGGGGCACCGGACTCGACCAGTTGGTCGCCGCGTCCGGCCTGGCGAAGCAGCGGGTGCTGGCGTTGGGCCGGCTCGACGACGCCGACCTGGCCGCGACCGTCACCGGGGCCGCCGCACTGGTGGCACCCAGCCGTTCCGAAGGATTCGGGTTGCCGGTGTTGGAAGCGATGGCCCTGGGTGTGCCAGTGCTGCACACCGCTGTGCCGGCGTTGACCGAGCTCACCGACGGCGCCGCCGCGGTGGTTGCCAACGAGGATCCGGCCGCGCTGGCGGCCGCTCTGGCGACGCTGCTGGCGGATCCAGGTGCGCGGGCCCGGCTGGCTGAAGCGGGCCGACGACGTGCCGCGGCGTTCTCGTGGCAGAAAGCCGCAGAACGGACCTGGCAGCTGGTCAGGGACCCGGGGTGAATTGCCTATGCTGGTTCCGCCCGCCAGTTCGTCGGGCAGACACCGATGGCGACGGGATAGCGGCGTGAGTCGAGCGGGTGACCGGTGGTGAGTGACCGGTCGGTCGGCGACGCTCCTGCTCTGAAGCCGACCGGCATGGAATTGCCGAAGGGGCCGTCCCTGCTGACCGCCTTCGTGATCGGGATTCCGGACCGGATCTGCCAGCTGTCGCTGGCCGTCATCCTCGGCGTGGCGATACCCGTTCAGCTCAGCATCTTCCACTCGTACGTCGTGTTCCCGCTGATGCTGCTGCTGGCCGCGGTGGGCTGGCGGCTGATGCCGGCCTCGCCGGTGCAACGACCGGCCGCCGCCGGAATCATCGGCCGCCTCGGCTGGTCGAGCCGGTGGGCCTGGGCGATAGGCACCGCGATCGCTGTACTGATTGCCGTGCTGTGGTTCCTGATCAACCGGCACTACTACTCCGAACTGCTGTCCGTGCGACGGGACCCGTCCATTTACACCCTGCGCGGGTTCTACCTGATGAACCACCCATCGCCGGACGCGGCGTTGGATCCCGACATGCTGGCGGTCCGCAAGGCCGTCCCACAGGTTTCGCTGTATCAGGGCGGTGAGACCAGACGGATCATCCGCTACTTGCAGAGCACCACGATCGTGCCCGGCATGATCGCCGTCGCCGGGTGGATCGGCGGGGCCGGCTGGCTGCTGCAGGCCAACGTACTGATCGGCGCCGTCGGGCTCGTCACCGTCTACGCCATCGCCCGGCGGATGGCCGGCCCGTGGTTCGGACTGATCCCGGTGCTCGGGCTGGCGGTGAGCATGCCGCTCGCGGCGTTCTCCCGGGCGCCGTACACCGAGCCGGTCTCGATGATCACCATCACTGTCGGACTGCTCGGGTTGTGGTGTGCCGTCAGGGAGAAGAGCCCGCGGATGTGGCTGCTGGCCGGCCTCGGGATCGGCGCCACCGCACTGACCAGGATCGACGGCGTGCTGCTGGTGATCGGCACGGTCGCCGGGCTGGCCGTCGCGATCGGCTTCTGCGCCTCGGTCGAGGTCCGTCGAACCTTGTACCGCGGGCTGCTGTGGCTTCTGGCCGGGGCCGTTCCGATGGTGCTGCTCGGCTACACCGATCTGAAGTTCCATTCGCCGGACTACCTGTTTGCGCTGCGCACCGAGGCACATGCACTGTGGTTCGCGCTGGGCGGGGTAGTAGTGGTCGCGTTGTTGATGCGCTGGATGCCGCTGGCCGTCGGCCGCTGGCTGCGGGTTCATCGGGCCGCCCTCGCCTGGATCCTGAGCGTCGTCCTGGTGGCGGTACTGGCCTACCTGGCTCTTCGTCCGCTGTGGCAGATCACCCGCGGGGTCGAAGGAATCTATGCGATCGGGATCGGCAACCGGCAGAAGCAAGAGGGCCTGCCGCTGGACATCCACCGCAGCTACAGCGAGATGTCGGTGACCTGGCTCTCCTGGTACTTCGGCTGGGCCGTGGTGGCGTTGGCCGGAGCTGCTGTGGTGGCGGCCGTCATCGCGATGATTCGACGTCGGAACCTGGCGCTGATGTTGGTGCTCGCCCCGCTCGCGGCCAGCGCCCTGCTCTATCTGTATGCCCCGAACATCACTCCGGACCAGATCTGGGCGATGCGTCGCTACCTCCCCGCGGTGCTCCCCGGCATGTTGTTGGTCCTGGCCTGGGGGGCGGCCGAGGCGACCGGCGGCCTGCAGCGTTGGTGGAGTAAGAGGCTCCCGGCCGGCGCGGCAGGTGATCGGCGAGATCGCTCGGTTACGAGCGTGCTGCTGGCGGTGGCCACGGCGGTCACGGTGATTCCCGCGGTCCTGTCCTGGGGGCCGATGTTCACGGTCCGGGAAGGCCAGGGCCAATACGATCTGGTGCGCGGGATCTGCTCGACGATCACCGGCGACAAGGCGTTGATCCTCGGTTCCCCACCGAAGATGGGCTACTACCAGGTGACGCTGAACAACGTGTGCGGCGTCCAGACCCTGTACCTGAAGGCACCGGACCAGGCCAAGGTGGCAAAGATCCAACAGACCTGGGGCGGGACGATCACCGTGGTCACGTTCACGCCGAAACAGGTTCAGTGGTCGGTGCCTCCGGCCAAGACGCCCGATCTGGCGCTCGACTACCAGATGTGGGAGTCGACGCTGTCGAGGGTTCCCAGCAAGCCTGTCGACGAATCGACCGACGTGTGGATCGGTACCGTCGAGCCGAGTGGACTGGTTCGGCCCCGATCGTCCGGCTGACCGTCGCGTAACGCCGCCCGCCCCCGGAGAGAGAGTGAGAGAGCAACGAATGCCGTCCCCGAAGGTGCTCCTGGACGCGACGGCGGTGCCCGCCGCGCGCGGCGGCGTCGGACGGTACGTCGACGAACTCGCGGCAGCGCTCGACGGCGGGGGCGGTCTGTCGATCGCCTGCCAGCAGCGGGACGCCGACACCTTCTCCACCCGGGCACCCCAGGCCCGGGTGGTGGCACTGTCCGGGCGGCTCGCGTCCCGGCCGGCCCGGCTCGGCTGGGAGCAGACCGGGCTGCCCATGCTCGCCCGCCGGCTGAAGGTCGACGTCGTGCACTCGCCGCACTACACGATGCCGATGGCATCGCCGGTTCCGGTCGTCGTCACGCTGCACGACGCCACCTTCTTCTCCGACCGGGAGCTGCACCTGGGCGTCAAGGGTCGGTTCTTCCGCGGCTGGACGAAGTACTCGCTGCGGCACGCGGCCGTCTGCGTGGTGGACAGCGCCGCGACCGGTGACGAGCTCGTCCGACTGGCATCGGCTGATCCCGCCAAGCTGCAGGTCGGCCACCTGGGGGTGGACCGGGACCGGTTCGCCGTCCCCGATGCCGGACAGGTGCGGGCCGCGCGCGATCACCTCGGGATCGGTGACCGAAAGTACCTGGCGTTCCTGGCGACTCACGAACCGCGGAAGAACATTCCGGCGCTGGTGGCCGGTTTCGTCCGCGCTGCGGGCGCACTCGCAGATCCACCCGTGCTGGTGCTGGCCGGAGCGCCGGGGTGGGATCGGACTATCGATGACGCGGTCGCCGGCGTTCCCGACCGGCTCACCGTGCTGCGACCGGGATACCTGCCGGTGGAGTTGCTCGCGGGCTATCTCGGCGGAGCAGAGATCGTCACCTACCCGAGTCTCGGGGAGGGTTTCGGTCTACCGGTGCTGGAGGGAATGGCTTGCGGTGCAGCGGTTCTCACCACCCGACGGCTGTCGCTACCCGAGGTCGGCGGCGACGCCGTCGCCTACTGCGAACCCGATGAGGCCGATATTGCCCGGGCCATCACGGACCTGCTGGATCGGCCGGAGCTGCGCGCCGAGCTCGGTCGGCGCGGGGTGCAGCGCGCCGCGCTGTTCAGCTGGCAGGCGTGCGCCGAGGCCTGCCGAGAGGCCTATCAGCGGGCCGTGGCGACCAGCGGTGCGGCGCGATGACGGACTCTGCGAAGACGGACTCTGGGATGACGGGCACTGTCGGCATCGTTGTGGTGACCTTCTCGCCCGGCGATGCGCTGAACTCGTTCCTGGACTCGGTGCCGGCGGCGACCAGTCGGCCGACCCGAATTATCATGGCGGACAACGGATCCACCGATGGATCGGTAGAGGCAGCGGCCGCGGCCGGCCGCGCCGAACTCCTGCGAACGGGCGGGAACCTCGGCTACGGATCCGCGGCGAACCGTGGCGTCGCCGCGCTGCCCGCCGAGATCGAGTACGTGATGGTGGCGAACCCGGATGTCGTCCTCGGCGCCGGCAGTGTCGACACCCTGCTCGCGGCAGCCAGGGACAACCCGCGCGCGGGAGCACTCGGCCCGGCGATCAGGACTCCCGACGGCGCGCTGTACCCCTCCGCCAGGCGGCTGCCCACCCTGTCCGCCGGGGCCGGCCACGCCGTCCTTGGCTGGCTCTGGCCACGCAACCCGTGGACCCGCGCCTACCGGGCGGAAGACGAAAAGGTCGGTCGCCGGACCGCGGGCTGGCTGTCCGGCTCATGTCTGTTGCTGCGCCGTGCGGCGTTCGACGACGTCGGCGGCTTCGACGAGCGCTACTTCATGTACTTCGAAGACATCGATCTGGCCGATCGGCTGATGAAGGCCGGCTGGCAGAATCTGTACGTTCCGGACGCCGAGGTCGAGCACATCGGCGGGCACGCCACCGAGCGCACTCCTGGTCGGATGCTCGACGAGCACCATCGCAGCGCCTATCGGTATCTGGCAGATCGCCGGCCGGCGCGCTGGCAGGCGCCGATCCGCTGGGGCCTGAAGGGTGCGTTGACCGCTCGGGCCGCGGTGGCGCGACGTAGCCGTAAGGTCGCGGCCGGAGCGGCCATCGACGGTTCCATCAACAAGGGAGAGAACTGATGAAGGGCATCGTGTTGGCGGGCGGACGAGGATCACGGCTGTGGCCCGCCACCCTGGGAGTGTCCAAACAGATGCTCCCGGTCTACGACAAGCCGATGATCTACTACCCGCTGTCGGTGTTGATGCTGGCCGGCATCAGGGACATCCTGGTGATCACCACACCCGAGGACAACGACAGCTTCCGGCGGATGCTGGGGGACGGCGCGGCCTGGGGCGTCAACCTGAGCTACGTGGTGCAGGCCGAACCGGCAGGTATCGCCCAGGCGTTCCTGATCGGCGCCGACCACATCGGGGCAGACTCGGTAGCGCTGGTGTTGGGGGACAACATCTTTCACGGCTATGGGCTGACGGCCAAGCTTGCCGAGTCGCAGCAGCGGTTGGATGGGTGCGTGCTGTTCGGGTACCCGGTGTCCGATCCCGAACGCTACGGCGTCGGGCTCGCCGATGAACGCGGCAAGCTGTTGTCGATCGAGGAGAAGCCGGCGCAGCCGAGGAGCAACCGCGCCATCACCGGGCTGTACATGTACACACCCGATGTGGTCGAGCTCGCCGGCGGCCTGCGACCGTCGCCCCGGGGCGAGCTGGAGATCACCGACCTGAACAACATCTACGTGCAGCAGGGCCGCGCGCTGCTGCAGGACCTCGGTCGTGGTTACGCCTGGCTCGACACCGGCACGCACGACGCACTGCAGGCAGCCGGACAGTACGTCCAGGTGATGCAGCACCGGCAGGGCGTTCGGATCGCCTGCCTGGAGGAGATCGCTCTGGCGCACGGGTGGATCACCCCGGAGCAATGTGCGCGGCGAGGTAGGGAACTCGGTTCCAGCGACTACGGTCGCTACGTGCTGGACCTGGTGGAGAACGCGTGAGCGCCATCACCGTGCGTACCGAGCCCGACTCCTCACCGACGGCCGCCGATCGGTTGAACCGCTTCGTGATCGCCGCTCCCGACCGGATCGTCTTCGCGTTCCTCGCCGCGTGCCTGCCGATCGGTGCCGCGGTGGCGTTCCGGGTGTTCCACCCGGCTCTGGTGATTCCGGCCGCGCTGATCGCCATCGTGGTTTTTTGGCACTGGACACCCTCCCGCTACCTGGACAGTGACGGTCCGTTTCCTGGATCCGCGGCCGGAACTGCGGGCGGGAAACGGGTTCGACGGGCCGCTGCCGGGGCGGTGATCGCCGGCATCCTGGTCCTCTTCTGGATGTGGATCAACCGCACGTACACCGCGGAATATGTGGTGCTGCAACGGGACCCGGGCATCTACACGCTCCGGGCGATGTGGCTGCAACACCACGCGTCGCCGCTCATCGACGTCAGCCAGGCACAGGCCGCGGTCGCCGGTGTTCCGGGCGCGATCGCGGACTCACTCGGGTTCCCGACCGTCGGGACCAACGTCGAGCCCCAGTCGAACGGCTTGGTTCCCGGGTTGCTCGGCGCGGCCGGGTGGGTCGGTGGCCTGACGGCGATCCTCAAGGGCGACCTGGTGATCGGCGGCATCGCGCTGCTGGCGGTCTATGGCTTCGCCCGTAGGTTGCTCGGCCCGCTCTGGGCATTGGTACCTATGGCGGCGCTGGCCGCCTCGATGCCGTTCGTGTCCGTGAGTCGCTCGCCCTACAGCGAGCCCACCGCGCTACTGGCAACCTTCGGTGCGCTGACCCTGCTGTGGACCGCGTGGGAGTCGGGCAAGTGGTCTCGGTTCTTCGTTGCCGGCCTGCTGTTCGGAGTCTCCTCTCTCGCCCGGATCGATGGGGGCGCGACCGTGATCGGCATCCTGGGTGGCTTCGCCCTCGTTACCGCGTTCGCCCGGAGTTCCGCGGTGCGGCGGTCGACGGCGCTCTACGCGACGGCGTTCTTCGTCGGGTCCGCGCTGATGATCGGGCTGTCCATCATCGACGGCGTTCGAAACTCGTTCCCCTATTTCAAAGCGTCGTCCGACGAGACCATCCCGTTGAACATCCTGGCGGTCGTCGCCTGGTTGATCGTGGTGGCCCTTGCCTTCATCCCTCTCGGAAGGCTTCGCGATCGGATCGCCGGGTCCAAATCCTTCGCCCGGGTGTTCGGCGCGGTCTCGCTGGCCATCGGCCTGGTGCTGATCCTCCGGCCGTTGTTCTGGACCGGGTTCTGGAGGCGGGGAACCGCCACCGAACACGTGACCGACGGCATGCAGGCCGCGGCCGGCATGCCGGTGGAACCGGGCCGCACCTACGACGAGAGCACGGTGAACTGGCTCGCGATGTATCAGGGCTGGCTGGTGGTGGTGCTGGCCGGTGTCGGCGCGGCATTGCTGGCGGTGCGGGTGATCCGCCGCCGGGACCCGCGGCTGGTCCTGTTCGTGATGGCGATCGCGGCGGTGTCGCTGTTGTACCTGAACAAGGTGTCGATCTTCCCGGACCAGATCTGGGCGATGCGTCGATTCGTGCCCGTGGTGATACCGGGGCTGCTGATCGCGGCAACCTGGACGGCGCGCGAGATCGCTCGGAAGGTGCCGGCGATCTCCTGGGCCGGTGTGGGCCTGGGCGTGGCCGTGGTCGGGATGTCGGTGGCGACCTGGACCTCGGTCTGGACCGTGGCGAACGCCGCCGGTCAGGTCGACGAGATGAACCGGTCCTGTGCAGCAGTCGGCGATCGTCCGGTCGTACTTGCCGGTAAGCGATCGGGGTCCGCCTGGTTCGAAATGACCTTCACGATCGGCTGTGGAGTTCCGACCGTCGGCTACGTTGACGCCACTCAGGAGGGACTGGCGAAGATCAGGGCCAACTACGGCAGAGACGTTGCTGTTGTCGTCTTCGACCCGAAGGCGGTCACCTGGAAGGGCGGCACCGTGCCAAAGCCCTACCAGACCACAACCCTCCACAGTTGGGAACAACCACTGCAACGCGTTCCCGATCAGGGTCGCTCGGCGGAGCGGCAGATGTGGATCGGGACCGTCGACCCCAACGGGATCGTGACCGCCCTGCCGCCGGCGCAGAAGTGACGGTGGCCCAGTTTGAGCGATCCGAAGAGTGCCGGCTTTCCGGAGCCTCCGAGGCTCACGGACGCAGGACAACGTGGACGGCATCGTACAGGGGCCTCTGGAATCTGTGGGCAAACATTGAACCGGCCGCCCGGTCCGGTGCTCCGCTGATGAAGCGGTCAAACAACTGCCGCAAGTTGCCGCTTCGACGTGACCAGCACGCTGACGGATCGATGTTTCGATCTGTCCGGATGCTAGGCGTGATGTGAGGAAAGGAGTCTGCAAATGGTGAATTCCAATACCGAGCGGGCTGACGACGCTGCCGTATCGCGGACGTTCTCCTCGGCGAGTGACGCCATCCCGGCCTCGAATGCGGCGGACAGCGGGCCTGCAGTGCTTGACGAGCGGACTCCGAGCGACGAGGCCCTACAAGGTGACGATCCGGTCACTGGCAAGCGCGGGCCGACTTGGCGACACCGCCTGATCGTGCTCGGCTGGACCGTACCGCCGTTGACGATGGTGTTGGCGCTGACCGGATTCTTCCCGCGTTTGTCGCCGCCGGCGCTGGCCTGGTTCCTCGGCGCCGGGAATATCGAGTGCACCGCGAACAGCGGATTCGACGCATTTGCCAACTGGTGCTCGCAGGTTGGCGAGCCACTCGGCTCCCCGCTGCTCTCCGGCCTGCCAGAAACCTATATAGGCGCATGGCTGAGCTATCTGCCATGGGTGGACGCATGGCAGGCCTACCGGCTAATGAGCGCGATCTGCATCGTGGTCGGATTCGCTGGCGCCTTTTCCCTGCTTCGCCGGTGGGGAGCCCCTATCTGGATCGGATCGCTCGGCGCCTACGTTTACCTTTCGTCGCCGACGGTGCTGATGTTGAACGGATACACGTTCACATTCACAGGGTATGTACTACTGCCGGCGGCGCTGTGGCTGGCACTCAAGTCCTTCGACATGTTCGCCGCCGACCGCAGGTGGACTGCCGTTACCATCGCGGCAATGACCTCTTGGGTAATGGTCTTCACCGACGGGTATTCGTTCATTGGCGGTGCGGTGGCGATCGCATGCCTCGGGATCGGATGGCTGTTGTCTGCTGGCCCGACACGGTCCCAGAAACTGTGGGGAGCCGGGTCGTGGATCGTCGGGCTGCTCTCGGGGACTGTTGCCTATCTGGCGTACATCCCCAGCGGCAGTTCTCATCCTTCGGTCGGCATCGGTGCGTTCCGGTTCTACGGGCTCGATTTACTCACGCTCGTCGTGCCGTCGCCGGCGAACTGGTGGTCGCGCGACATGCCGTGGAAGGCAATCCTACAGAAACTGTGGGGGGTGCCGGACAATCAGCTCGGCAATTATATCGGGATTGTCACCGCTGGACTGATCGTGGTGGCTGTGGTGATGGGTGCGATGCGTCGCTCGACCTGGCGTGGGCGGGAACTATTGGCGCTGAGTATCGCCGGACTATTGGCGTTGTTACTGGCGCTAGGACCTGCTCTGAAGGTGGCGAATTTCCCGTCGGGAACCGTTGTCGGCAGCAACATGCCGGCCGACCAGGCGGTGCTCTCGCTGCCGACAGCGTGGCTGTACGAGCATGTTCCTGGCTTCATGGATATGCGGGCTACTTATCGGACCTTTACTGTCACTCGGCTGGCATTGGTGCTGATCGCCTGTGTCGGGCTGGTAATGGTCTGGCGATCCCGACGGTGGCGGTTGCTGGCACCAGTTTTGGCCGTTCTATTATTGGTCGATTCATCCAGCGCCATTTCCTATCAACTGCGGGATAGGGCGGCCGCGCATGATCACGTTGAGTTCATCAGGGACGTGTTCGAGCCTAATCTGCGCACCATGATCCAACCGGGCGAGCGTGCACTGATCCTGCCGTCCACCAACGACTTCCTGGCCACTGCCATCGTCCCGTTCACTGGTGGGCAGTCGTACAACGTCGGCGTTGACAAGAACCACGAACTCAGCCGAGGCGAGTGGCCTGAAAGCGTGTCCGATGCGATTGCCGCCTATGGGAAGCCGACCTTCCCGGACGCGGCCTGCCGATTGCTGAACACCGATGCAGATGTCGTTGTCCTCACCTATGTCTCGCTGTTCAAGGGCGGCATCACCACGGCGGAGGGTCCGATAGTCGAACCGAAACTTCGCGCGCGAGCCCAGCAGATCGCCACCGATGGACGGTTCGAGGCCACCGAGACCAGCACCGGGATAGCTCTGCGGAAAGGACCTGGATGTTGAGCATCGATCACCCGAGTGCCGGCCGGACTATGGCCATCAGGAATGGTAGGGTTCGACCCCGGCTGGTCAGCGCACAGGTCGACGTTGCCAGCGACCAGTGACGGAGGGGTGCATGTCCCAAAGCTCAAAGGTCGGCGCCATGAGGACCGGCGGAGACGGCCGCAGCAGCGGTGCGACCGCATCGGTTGCAGGCAACCGTGTCCGCCCGATGCAGCCCGATCATGGGCGAGAGTATTTCTCCGCCGCAGCCTTCAGCAAGTTGGTCAAGGCGAGCATGGTCGGCAACGGGACGCACCTGCTCAGCCGTTCGGCGCCGGACGCTCTGGAGGTTGGTCGGCTGGACCGTGCTCCGGAAATCGAGGATGCCTGGGTCTATGGCCTGTACGTGACGATCCTGAACCGCGTACCGGACGCGGCAGGTCTGCGGTTGAACGTGCAGCGGTTGCGGGACGGTGATTCGCCGTCGACCGTTTCGGCTGGACTGCTTGGCTCCGACGAGGCAGTCCACCTAGGTGCGAACGTTCCGGACGATCTCAACGATGTATTCGTGACGGGCGTCTACCTGACCGCGCTCGGCAGGTTGCCGGACTCTGAGGGGATGCTGGCTAACCGGCAGGCGCTGGCCGCTGGGGCCATCACCCACCGCGACCTGCTTGACGGCATTCTCGCTTCCCAGGAAGCGGCCGCAGCCCTGCGATTCCCGCCTCGCACCGACCAGCTACAGGCCAGCCGACCCGAGCCTGCCCCCATTGTCGACGAATCGGATAGCCCTTTGGCAGCAGACATCGAGCCCGAGGCAGTCGTGGGCCTGCCAACGAGAACGCTGGTGCGAGACGTGCTGCGTCGGCGCCGGCGGTTCCGGTCGGCAGTGCGCGAGATCTTTACCGCATCGGCCCGCACCAGGCAGGTCACTGTCGAGATGGCGCACCAGATGAAGTCGCTGGCGGTCGATCGCCGCGCGAGCGAGGAGTCCGGAAATATGCGGCTGCGGGACGATCTAGCTGTCCTGCATGGCGAGCTGATCAAGAGCCGGGATTGGCAATGGCGCGTCGACTGCGGCGTTATGGATCAGCTGGACAGGATGGCGATCACGCTGCGGGGGATCGAAGACCGTGTCGATGTTCTCGAACACCGCCTCGAAGAGCAGTCGCAGAAGGTCCGACCAAGGTCACCCGGCAGTGACTGAAGCGATCGTCCTGGGAACCGGGGGCCATGCCCGGAGTTGTCTCGATGTGCTGGCGACCACCAACTTCGTCGTCCGAGGATGTGTAGGTGACCCGCCCGGCGGACCGCTCCAGGCGGACTACCTCGGTGACGATGACCTGCTGCCCGCCTTGTTGGCTTCCGGAACGACGGCGGCGTTCGTCGCGGTGGGCGACAACCGGGTCCGGCAGCGGTTGACCGGACAACTGCATGCGTTGGGTTTCGGTACTCCGGCCGCCGTGTCGGGGCGGGCGATCGTGTCGCCGACTGCACGGATCGAAGCCGGCACGTTTGTCATGCACGGGGCCACGGTCGGCCCGTACTCAGTGGTCGGAGCTGGCGCGATCATCAACACCAACGCCTCCATCGATCACGACTGCACGGTCGGTGCCTTCGCTCACTTGGGCCCAGGCTCCACGTTGGCCGGGACTGTCGAAATCGGCCAAGGCGCGTTTCTCGGGGTCGGGACGTCGGTGATCCCGGAGACGATCGTCGGGGCGTGGTGCACGGTAGGTGCGGGTTCGACGGTGATAGGCAATGTCCCTGAAGGAACCACCGTGGTAGGGGTGCCTGCCCGGCCGATAAGGAGGAAGTCGTGAACGATCGGCGGATGATTCAGATTGCCGCTCCCGAGCTGAGCGGCAACGAGTCCAAGTACGTGCAGGAGTGTCTCGACACCACCTGGATCTCGTCAGCGGGCCGGTTCGTGAAGGACTTCGAGGCCGCCTTCGCCGCCTTCTGCGGCGCCGACCACGCAGTGGTCACCAACAACGGGACGACCGCGCTGCACCTGGCACTGGCGGCCCTGGGTGTCGGTCCCGGCGACGAGGTGATCGTGCCCACGCTCACCTATATCGCATCTGCCAACGCGGTGACCTACTGCGGTGCGACACCGGTGTTCGCCGACTCGGAGCCGATCGGGATGACCCTTGACCCGGCCGATGTTCAGCGCAAGATCACCCCGCGCACCAAAGCAGTGATGCCGGTACACCTGTACGGCAATGTCGCAGACATGGACTCCATCAACGCGATCGCTGCCGAGGCGGAGATCGCCGTTGTCGAGGACGCAGCCGAGGCCCACGGTGCGCGTGGCCGCGCCGGCGCCGTCGGCACACTCGGCGACTGTGCGTCGTTCAGTTTCTTCGGTAACAAGATCATCACCACCGGCGAGGGTGGGGCGGTCACCACCAACGACGCCGCGCTGGCAGACCGGCTCCGGCTGCTGCGCGGCCAGGGGATGGATCCGCAGCGCCGCTACTGGTTCCCGGTAGTCGGCTACAACTATCGGATGACGAACATCGCGGCCGCGATCGGGCTTGCCCAGCTTGAGGACATCGACCGTAAGATTGCCCGGCGCCGCGAGCTCGCGGCGGCCTACGATCGCCTGCTGGCCGACCAGCCAGGCATCCGGATTCCGGTCGCACCACCGTGGAGCGAATCAGTGAACTGGCTGTACACCGTGCACCTGGACGTCGATTCGGACGGCCAACGGGACCGGGTCATCGCCGCGATGGCGGCGGATCGAATCGAGACACGGCCGGTGTTCTACCCGATGCACCAGATGCCGCCGTACAGCGAGCCGGAGGCCAACTATCCCGTCGCTGATAGGCTCGCGGCTACCGGAATATCGCTGCCGACACACACGCAGCTGCGGGATACAGATATAGAGCGGATTTGCGAACGTGTCGTATTCCATATGACCAGTTCGAGGTACGAGCGGTGAAGGTGATCATAGCGACCAGTATTACGCCTTTTGTCTTTGGTGGCGCAACCTTGATAGTTGACTGGCTGGTGGAGGCGCTTGAAAACCGCGGGCACGAGGTTGAAACCTACCGGATACCGGTTCACGGCGATGCCGCCAGTCTTCCCGCCCAGCTTGTAGGCCTGCGGCAGTGGGATTTCACCGGTCATGGTGACCGGTTGATAGCCATTCGAACGCCGAGTCATCTTGTCCGGCACCACAGTAAGGTCGTCTGGTTTCTGCATCACCATCGTGCCGCCTATGACCTCTTCGACAGGTATCCTCAGGTCAAGGATGACGCCGATGGGAGAGAATTCCGGCGCATGTTGTTCGCGTCCGACGATGTTGCCCTTGGAGAATGCGAGGGCGTGTTCGTGAACTCGGCGGCAATGGCGGGCCGCCTCTCCGACTACAACGGCATCAACGGGGAAGTGCTGTACCCGCCGTTGGGCGAATCGTTGACGTTTGACTCGGGGCCTTTTGAAGACACACTGGTCTATGTTTCAAGAGTCGTTGATCACAAGCGGCAACTGTTGGCGGTGCAGGCGGTCGCCGAGACGCGCAATCCGGTGAAGCTTGTACTTGCCGGGAGTGACGCTGGCAGCGGGTACGCGATGAAGATATTTGCAGAAATCGACCGGCTTGGCGTGGGCAACCGAGTTGCGTTCATGCATACAGTCATTTCGGAACGTACGAAGCGCAGTCTGTTGACCGACGCGCTCGGTGTGGTGTACATCCCATTGAGGGAGGACTCGTACGGCTTCGCTGGGCTTGAAGCCGTCGCGGCGGGAAAGCCGATTGTGACTACAGCCGACAGCGGTGGTGTGTTGGAGCTTGTAAAGGACGGTGTCAACGGAATCGTCTGCGCACCAACGTCAGTAGAGTTGGCTGCTGCGTTCGACAGGCTCTATGAGGATCGCGCGCTGGCGCAGGACTTGGGCGCCGCTCAACGACAGAGAGTCGAAGCGCTGAACATTTCGTGGGACCACGTCATTGAAAGGTTGCTAGCATGAAGTTGGCCGTTCTCAATGCATCAGTCCCGTTCCTCCGCGGCGGCGCTGAGTACCTGGCCGACAGCCTGGTCGCTCAACTTGTGATGCGCGGCCACGAGGTGGAGCATGTGAAAATTCCGATGCGTTGGGCCTCGCCTCTCGATGTGGCGGAATCGATGTTCGCGGCCGCCTCCTTGGAAATCCCAGAAGCTGACATGGTCATCGCACTGAAGTTTCCGGCCTACCTTGTACCGCATCCAAACAAGGTCATTTGGCTGCTGCACCAGTTCCGGCAAGCCTACGACCTTTGGGGAACGGATTTGCAAGATATTCCCACAACCAGCGCTGGAAGGGCCCTACGCGCGTCGATTCGTAAGGCAGATGATCGCGCATTCGAGGAATCGAGGGCGATCTATTGCAACTCGACCGTGACGGCCGCGCGACTGTCGCACTTCAATGGGTTCGAGGCGCCTGTCTTGCTTGCTCCTCACAACGATGTCGCTTCGTTTAAGAGTGGTCCCTATGGCGATTACCTCCTCGCTATCGGCCGAGTCACGGCTGCTAAGCGTCAGCATCTCCTTGTCGAAGCAATGAGCGTGACTGCGTCCGCTCTTCGCTTAGTTGTAGCTGGCCAGCCAGAGACGCCGGCGGATCTTACCGTGCTTCAAGAACTGATTGATCGGTTCGATCTATCGGATAGAGTCGAACTGCTCCCTCGGTATATTACTGACATGGAGAAGGTCGACCTGATCAGCGGCGCAAGGGCAGTCGCTTATCTGCCTGTCGACGAAGATTCCTATGGGTACGTTACTGCCGAAGCGATGTATTCGGCAAAGCCGGTCTTGTCGGCGTCAGATTCAGGCGGGGTTCTAGAGTTGGTTCGTGACGGTGTGACTGGCCTGATTGCTGAACCCAATGCTGAGTCTCTGGCAGTCAAGATTGATTTGTTGTCCTCCGACATCGCCGGGGTCGAAAGGATGGGAATGGCGGCCCAGGCCGCGGTTCATGGCCTTGATCTCAGCTGGGACGCTACGATTGAGAGGCTGCTGGCATGAATATCGCCTGGTGTACCCCATTCAGTAGTCATAGCGCGATAGGTCGATTCAGTGCTTTGATCGTTGCCAGTATCCGGGAGCGACTTGGGTGGAACGTAGACCTGTACTTCGGGGAAGGCACTGGTGGCCGCACACAGCCGGACTCAGGAACGGCGCTGGGAGCAGATGCCGCTGTTCGGCTCGCCCGCTATGACCACATCATTTACAACATTGGGAATCACTACCGCAACCACGCGGATATCCTGTCCCTGACCGCTAGCGTTCCTGGCATTGTGATATTACATGACGTATCGCTGATCCACCTGATGTTGCCCATCCTGTTATCGAATGGGCCAACCAATTTGAAGGCTGAGTTGGCAGCGTATTATGGCGCGGACGGCGAAGCGATGGCAGGAGAGATGCTGGCAGATCCGTCTAGTTGGGCGGACGATCCCGAAAATGTTCTGAAGTACCCGATGCTGGACGCTGCACTTGCGACGGCGACGGCGGTGATTACGCATTCTGATTTTGCCGCTGAAATTGTGCGACAAGACTACGCTGGGGATGTGTGGCGCTTCCCGCTGCCCGCCCTGCATTTTGGCGACGATGAGCTGATGGAGGATGGACTGGACTTCCTCGACGACCGCCTGTTGATGGTCCAAGCAGGAAGTTTGAATCCTAATAAGTGCATTGAAACCGTGATTGATGCTTACGACAAATCTGGGGTTGCGCAGCGGGCGCAGTTGGTGATTTGTGGGTTTGGGAGCTCGGCACGCGTACGGGAGTTGAGGCGCGACGTACGTAGGCGCGGTCTCGATGAGAGTATTCGAGTCCTCGGGCAGGTGTCTGACCGAACGCTGCACGCCCTGCGGCGGCGCGCCGATATCGCCACTGTATTGCGTGATCCTTCTACTGAGGCGTCGAGCGCAGTCGTGCTTGACAGTATGGCCTACGGACTTGCTGTCATCACTGTAAATAGTGGGCACTATGCAGAGCTGCCCGCGGACTCCGTTGCGCGCGTGGAGGTTCCGATACGAGTTGATGAGGTTGGGATGAGGCTGGTTGACCTCGTCGGCGATCTGACCGCGATGCGCGCAATGGGGGAGCGCGCCAAACAATACATTTCTCGCGAACATACTGCAGACCGCTATGCTGATGACTTAGCAGGAATGATCGAGGAAGTCGGTGCGTTTGGTCGGCGAAAAGATCTTGCCACTCGATTAGCTGCGACTCTCACAAGGGTCGGACTCGGAGGCGAGGACGAGATCGTTGACGTTGTAGCTCGATCTGCTCACGAGATCCTATCGCCGAGACCTAATCGGGCGGAGGTTATCTACCATGATTAGTCGAGCTGGTGTCTGGGGTTACTGACTCCAGCGGCTTAAAGCCCGCCGGAGCACACGTAGCGGTTTGGTTACCTTCCAAGAGAGAGTTTCATGGGTTGCTTGAAGCTCTATTTGAAGCCTGTTCGCGTGGGATTGGAGACGATGTAGTTCGATGGATGCAGCAGCTGCACTGTTGGCTGCGGCAGCTTTGGCTGCCTCCGCATCTTTCTTCCACCTGTCTGCGGCCTGGTGTGAGGTGCGCTCACGTATACGGACTTCCGAAAGCTGCGCGCCTAGGTTTCGCAGATCTTCTTCGACCTGATTGAGCCGTCGCGCAAGTCGGTCTCGGTCGGCGGTCAGTTGGTCACGTTCCGCAACATGGTTGATGCGGTCTTGTAAAAGAGAGGTTTGGTCGTCGGTCAGCCGTTGGACTTCACCGTTGAGTCGGGTTATCTCACGCCTTGCGTTGATCGTCTTTGCAAGCTCATAGTTGTCGAGCACGTTCGCTGGGATAGTCACTTTATCGTGCAGCTCATCCCAGTGTTCGCCTGCGATGTAGAACCTCGAAAGTCCGTCGAACAGTCCGAATCGGTAGTCCGCTGCAAACAGTGGCGGTTCCCATTGTTCGTGAGAGGGGTTGGTCGTGTCTGGCTCGAGGGCTTCCGCGACGATGATCCAAGGTCGCCACCGGTCGAGATCGATGCTCTTCAGCACCTCGCCCTCGGCACCCTCGACATCGACCGACATGAAATGGATGTCCGCGTGATCCCACCCCGCCTCCTCGAGCAGGTCGTCGAGCCGTCGCGTCGGAACTTCTATACGTTGGGCCTTGCCACGCCCGGTGGCTTCGTGACTCTTTGAGAGCGGTTCGCTGAGAGTCGACAGGCCGGTTTCTGGAATC
Source organism: Nakamurella lactea DSM 19367 (assembly GCF_000426645.1). Taxonomy (GTDB): domain Bacteria; phylum Actinomycetota; class Actinomycetes; order Mycobacteriales; family Nakamurellaceae; genus Nakamurella; species Nakamurella lactea. The sequence goes on from NZ_KE384549.1 coordinate 143,458, forward strand.
TGGTAGAACACGACTGTGCCAGTTGGTTCGGCCGTTACTGCGACTTCGAACAGCAGATCCTCGGGGCGTTGTTCACGATGACGTTCGGCGTAGGCGTGGACCGGCTCCACGGTGATGCCACGCCAACCCGTGTCGTAGAAGGCTCTGGTGACTGAATCGATCTCTGGATCGTTCGCGCCGATATCGATGTACCGGCCCTTGGTTATCCCGCCAAGGGCACGATGCAGAACGACGTCCTCACGGTTTTGAGCGTAGGAGACGAAGGGACCGTTGGTCATCGTTCAACGGTAGCTGAGGTGTCTTCGTGCTCGAGCAACGTCGCCCGGACGTCGATGAATCCGAAACTGTGGCCCAGGGTCTCCACGCTGAGAGGCGCGCCATTTGCGTACCGGTGGATTTCTGTCCCGTTCGTCCGGTAGATCGTTCCCGTGATGTCGTACTGACCTTCGTTGAGCGCCAGGTGTGGAAGCCGAAAGGTGAACGAACGGCTGCCCGAGATCTCCGGGATGGCAAGCTGCATCATTTTCGTACTCGTGGCGTAGACAGTTTGACCGAGGGAGTTGTCGATCCCGACGCCGATGAGGGGATGGTCCAGCGTGCCGTCCGCGGTGATATCGAGGTGCACATCGACATCGCCTCCGGTGGTGATGGCATCCAGCGGTCGGCCCAGATGGTCGGTGATGCGGACCGCCGTCACTCTTGCGGCGGTCTGGGGTTCGAGGGAATCGTGTTGTTCCCGAGAGATGTCCTCCCGTCTCATCTCCTCGAAGTCCGAGCGCAGATGCCGGAGTGCGTCGATCGGATCGCCGTCGACCTCGACATTGCCGTGGTCGAGAACGATGGCCCGGTCACAGAGGTCGGCCACCTGATCCATCGAGTGGGTCACGACGATGATTGTCCGACCCTCGCTCTGGAACTCGCGGATCCGGTCCATGCACTTGCGCTGGAAGGGTTCGTCACCGACGCTGAGTACCTCGTCCACCAGCAACACGTCCGGATCCACGTGAACCGCTACGGCGAAGGCCAGCCGGACGTACATGCCGGACGAGTAGAACTTGACCTGGGTGTCGATGAACGGCTCGATGCCGGAAAAGTCGACGATGGCGTCGAAGTACTTGTTCGTTTGCTTTGTCGTCAGGCCCAGGATTGATGCGTTGAGGTAGACGTTCTCGCGGCCGGTGAGGTCAGGATGAAATCCTGCTCCCAACTCCAGGAGAGCCGCGATCCTGCCCCGGTGCTCGACGGTTCCGGATGTGGGGTGAAGGATGCCACCGATCAGCTTGAGTAGCGTCGATTTGCCCGACCCGTTCGCACCGATCAATCCGACCGTCGAACCTGCGCCAATTTCGACGTTGACGTTCCGGAGTGCCCAGAAATCTTCCTTGTGCCTGTTCGAGCGCCCGAAGTTCACCAGCCGCTCTTTGAGTGACTTCTCCTTACGGATGACGAAGCGCTTCGACACGTCCTGGACACGAACGACGGTAGGTGATCCGGTCATGTCACAGCTCCTGGGCGAAGTTGGCCTGTAGACGGGCGAAGACCCGCTGGAAGACCCACAGCAAAATCAGTCCGACGACAAGGGCCGCGGCAGCATGGACACCGAGCCCGGTCGGCTGTGGCTTGTCGGATCCCGCCACCCACAACCCACGCTGGAAGTACATCACCGCGATCGTCACGGGGTTGGCAAGATAGAGGTCGCCCCAGATGGTCCCACCGATCTGTCCGGACACCTGTTCCCAGGAGTAGACGATCGGCGAGGCCCAGAACCCCACCATCAGGGCGATCTCGACCAGCCACTGCACGTCGCGGAGGTACACGTTGACCGCAGACAGCAAGAATGCCCAGGCGGTCGCCCAGATCAAGATGATGGCGATGCCGGCCACTACAAAGACCAGTCGGTCGAGACCGGGTGGGCTCCCGGTCAGCAACGTCGCGACGTAGAGAATGGCCAACTGAATGAAGAAATTGACGAGCGCGGAGCCGATCACCGAGAGTGGAAACACCTCCCGCGGGAGATAGATCTTCTTGACCAATCCGCCATTTCCGACGATCGATCCGGTACCGGTCGAGACGATCTCGGAAAAGAGTGTCCATGCAGTCAATCCTGCGAAGATGTAGATCGCGAACTCGGGGATCGAGCGTTCCGCGCCGAGGAACTTGCCGATGGCGAAGTAGTAGACCAAAAGCATTGCTAGTGGCTTGATGAGCGTCCAAAGGAAGCCCAATACGCTGTCCTTGTACCGCGCTTTGAGTTCGCGGCGGACCAACAGTCGCAGCAGTTCGCGATATTGCCACACGCCACGAATGGATGCCCCGGTGCCGGCGAGGAATCCGGTAGTCGGACCGGCAGGTACCAACGGTTCGGTTGCCAGTCTCGCAGCGCGCTTGTCCCGCTCCAGATCGTGCACGCTCATCGACTCATCACCTCGGACTCCGCCAGCCCCGTTCGCGTCGATCTATCTGGGGACAACACCGTTGGTGTGGGCATCGTTCCCATCAGTGCCTCCCAGGTCTCGCGCGCGTATTGGTCCCAGGTGCGTTGTTCACGGGCCAATGCCTGCCTGCCCAACTCGTCGAGCAAAGCGTCGTCGACGAGCAGCGTGCGCATGGCTTCGACGATGGATGCGTCGTCCCGGGGATTGACGAGTAGCGCGCCGCCACCGGCGTCGGCGATCTCCTTCATCGACCCGAAGTTCGAGGTGATCACCGGTGTGCCGACGGACAACGACTCGACGATCGGCAACCCGAAACCTTCGTTCACGGAGGGAAAGACGGTGAACCTCGCTAGCTCGTAGGCGCCCCACAGCAGATCGTCCTTGGCGGCCGAGATCGTTTCGACCGGCCGACCCGCCAGCTGGAGTTTCTGCAGGTCGGCGGTGAAAATATCCGAGTTCCAGGCGTTGCCGCCGATGAAGGTCAGGGAGAACCTAAGACCTTCGCGCCACAGCACCTCGGCGGCGTGCAGCACGGCAACATGGTTCTTGCGAGGTTCGTGACTGCCGACCACCAGCACCATCGGAAGCTCCCCGAGCAGCAACCGCTCCCCGGCGATCTTTCGCCGTGTTCTGGAGGGTGCGGGCGGTTCGGAGGCCAGGACCACAGGCTCGATCCGCGGCCCCTGGACGTCGATACTGTCGAGCATCTTCCGCCACCCCCGGTATTCGCCGGCGGCGGCATGTGAGATCGGCACTACCACAGCCGCACCGCGGAGCGCGACCAGGTTGCGGGTGAAGCCCGGAATCAGCCCATGATGGGCCGTCTCCGCTGTGGTGACCGGAACCAGGTCATATCCGATCGCTCCGAAGGTGCTGCGCGAGTATTTGGCGAGTGCCTGCACCCGACCTGTGCGCTCGACCTCTGCCGCCAGCTCAGGTAACAGGTACCGGCAGCCCCATGGAACCACCAACGGATCGTTTTCTGGGATGGTCACCGGCGGTCCGCCCCAAAAGGCCCGATGAGCTTCAGCGGCGGACAACGCGCGCATCGCGGTGAGATCGTCCGTCCAACCGATCATCAACGGACGGTGGTCGGCGGCCCATCGACGGGTCGCCTCACGGGTGACCCGTTGAATACCGGTGGCGAAGTCTGTACGCGACGTGTGATGCACATCGACAACGACGCGGTCGGTGACGACCGAGACTTGGCGCCAGGGGCCGGCATCGAGGAGCCGGGGGAGTGGCCCGTTCCACAGACCGGCACGAAGAGCGGCCAGAACGCCGTCGAGTTCGGCCGCTCGATGGATGGCGATCACCCTCGCGGTGTCAGGCAGCTTCCCTTCTAGAACGGCGAGGGTGAGCCAGGTCTTCTCCGGGTCCATCGGCGTCAGCAGGTCTTGCAGTCGTGCCACCAATGAGGCGGTGTTCTTGGCGCCAGGCATCCGGCCGTTGAGGGCTGAGATCAACACGCCTATCCGCTGACGGAGGGCGTCCCGCCTGCTCGCACCGTGCCCGTCGATGTCATTGGCCAGGGCTTCGAGTGTCAGCCTCGGCGCGCGTCTGCGCACCAGGACGGAGCGAACGCGATCACTGATCGGCATGCGTGTCCTCCTCCGTCCTGACTGCGCCCAGTTCGGGCTCGACCAGGCGCGACCACAGTTCTTCGGCATATTCTGCCCAGCTGCGGCCGCCGCGTCCGGCGATCTCGGACCGCAGTACCGCCAGTCGCTCGGGCTCGGTCAGCAGAGTTCTCATCGCGGTGAACAGCTCCGCATCCTCGCGTGGGTCGATGGTCAGGGTGCCACCGCCGACGGCTATCTCGGCCGTCGAGCCGTACCTGGTGGTGATCACCGGAGTGCCGAACGAAAGCGATTCCACGACCGGCAATCCGTATCCCTCATGGATCGATGGGAAGACCGAGAACGAGGCTTCCCGATAGGAACGTTCGAGGATCTCGTCGGAGGCCGCTTTGAGGACCTCGACGGGGCGACCGGCGGCTACCAAGTCCGCGGCGCGGCGCGGGAAGTCACGACCCCAGCCGCTTCCGCCGATGAAACGCAAGCGGAAATTGAGCCCGTCACGCCAGAGCCGCTCGGCACAATGCAGAACGGCCAGATGATTCTTTCGTGGCTCGTGTGAACCGACCACGAGCACCAAGGGTGTGCCGACCGCAGCGATAACTGTGTCGGCGATCGCGGCCGGCGGATCGGGCAGCATCACCGAGAACACCTGCGGCCCGACGAGTCCCTGGGTCGGCAGCATTTCGACGAATCCCTGCATCTCCGTCGCCGCCGCGGCGGAGATGCCGGCGATCCGCGAGGAGAATTTCAGGGCAGTGAGGTATCGGACAAATTTGCCGGCGTCAGCCGGTGGGACGAGGTCGGCGGAAACGATCGGGATTGCGTCGTATCCGATGGCCACCAGTCTGCTTCCCGACCAGGCACCGACGGACGCGAGTCGGTCGCTGACGCCCGAGGGCGGCACTTCCACCAGGGCGACCACGCTGTGCCATGGGACCACAATCCGGGTTCGGATCGGCTGCGTCACGACATCACCGTCCCGGGGGGAGACGGGTGCGCCCTGGTGGTCAGGACGGGCGGCGGTGGACGACGACCAATCGAGAACGCGGCTTGTTTCGCGGTCATCGAGCAGACGGAGCGCACCGCCGGACTCGGTCCACACCGCAAGAGTCACCTGGTGGCGCTGGTCCCATTCCGGCAACAGGTTTCGGACCACCCGCTGGATGCCGGTGTGTAAATCGTGCTTGGCCGAGTGATCGACGTCGACCAGCACACCGTGGGTCAGCACCTCCATCTCCGAGAGCGGTTCGCCATGGTCCTGCGCCAGCGCCAGCCCCAGGTCGAGCAGCTCGATGGCCGCTTGATCTGTTGTCTCCAGCTTGAGGATCCGGCGGGCTTGCGCCACTTCGTCCCGAGTTGGATATGCGGCGGCCAGAGCGGTCAACACCAGCCACACCTGGTCGGCGGCCGGCTGATCTCCCAGCTGGCGGATCAAGGCGTCGAGAACGGTTGCCGCGTCGTCAGCCGGATCCTCGACGCGACCGGGTTGCCCTGCGTCGAACAGCAGGTCGGCCGCGCTGCGGAGGCGCTGTGCCAGGGCGAACCGGGCGCTTTCGGCGGCGCTGATTTCGGTTGCCCGAGTCACCGACCGACCACCTTGAGGACCGTTCGGACCGATCGCAGCGGCTTGGTCACCCGCCAGGAAAGCGTGTGACGGATTGCCTCGAGCTCTTGGGTCACGGCGTGAGTGTGGCTACGCAGAAACTCCAACTCATCCGAGGACGACATAGGCCGTGCCGCGGCTGCGGTGGTGGCCCAACTCGCCACGGCGCGGGTTCGCCAGGCGATCGCTGTCGCCAATGCTGCCTGCTCGTTCGACCGGGCGGCTGCCAGTTCGGAGCTGAGTTTTCGGATGCGCTCCCGGGCTTGTCGAAGCTCGGACTCGTCACTCTGATCCGGGGGAGTCGGCTCAGTGCCGGGTTCAATGCTCACTCCGGGATAGTAACCGTGCTGTGACGTGCGGCCTGGAGCCCGAGGCTGCGACGGGTGGGATTGATCACGGCCGGACGGGGCCGAGCGGCACGAGTTGCGCAGTCCCCGCAGGGCGCAATGTCGTCATACGCGGGCGCGGAAGGTAACCGCCAGGTACGCGCCGTCGCGGACGCGATCTACGATCTCGAAGCCGCTCCGGTTCGCCAGCTCCTGCACGGACCGGCCGAGGAAGAAGCTCAGGTGAAATCGGGTGTTTTCGATAGCAAGGTCGTAGCAAGCCGTTGCGTGAGTCATCAGTCCACCTGGCTTGAGATGTTCGCGCATGGCAGCGAAGTCCGCGACCGGATCCTGTAGGTGCTCGATGAGGTTGTTCGAAAAGATCGCGTCGAATCGCGCCGACAGCTCGCCCCGGCTTCCCGCGACGAACGGAGATTCGGATCGTGCGATCGGCTCGTAGCCCCAGACATCCCAGCCCTCAGCTCGAAGTGAGCTGATGGTGCTCGCCCAGATCCCGCAGCCCCAGTTGAGATACAGCCCTCCAGCTTCAGGTGAGCATGACTCGAACGCCCGACGTTCCTCGGCAGTCGAGTCGCTCTCGCTGTACCTGTCGTAAAGCACGCCGTACTCGGCCGCTAGTTGAGATGCGCCCAGATCGAGCATCTTCATCGGTCCGAAGACGAAGTCGCAATCTGGGCACTCGTAGCGTTGCAGGCGCCCGCCGCCGAACTGACACTCTGACTCGTGCGTCCGGTAGCGGTCCCGTCCGCCGCTGTGCCCACACACAGGACAGGTCAACGTGCGGGTCAGGAGCGTCGAGTCGTAGATCGCATCCGCGGTCGCCCACCGGGCGCTGACCAAGTAGTCAGTGAGATCGTTGAAGCGCTGCTCGAGGCGGCTCGCGGGCTCCATATCGTTCATGTTAGGTGCCCACGCCGGTCGCTCGGGGACGAAGGCGCGCGGTCCCACCGTTAGGATGACACCCGATTCGCTGTGCCCATCCGTGACAAGGAGTCCCATGCCCCGCGCTTTCATCACCGGAATCACCGGCCAGGACGGCCTCTACCTTTCGGAGCAGCTGATCGACAAGGGCTACGAGGTCTACGGCCTGATCCGCGGGCAGAACAACCCGAAGCGCGCGCTGGTCGAGAGCGAGGTGCCCGGCGTCAAGCTGATCACCGGCGACATCACCGACCTGTCCAGCCTGATGCGCGCGTTCAACACCGCGCAGCCGGATGAGGTCTACAACCTCGGAGCCATCTCCTTCGTGGCGTACTCCTGGGAGAACGCCAAGCTCACCACCGACGTCACCGGTAACGGCGTGCTCAATGTGCTCGAGGCGACCCGGCTGTACGCCGGCAACGATCTGAGCAAGGTCCGCTTCTACCAGGCGTCGTCGTCGGAGATGTTCGGCAAGGTGCAGGAGGTGCCCCAGCGCGAGAGCACGCTGCTCTGGCCTCGTTCGCCGTACGGCGTGGCGAAGGTCTACGGCCACTACATGACCATCAACTACCGCGAGTCCTACGGCATGCACGCCAGCTCCGGGATCCTGTTCAACCACGAGTCGCCGCGTCGCGGCCCGGAGTTCGTCACCCGCAAGGTGACCCAGGCCGTCGCCCGGATCTCGCTCGGGCTGCAGGACAAGGTGTCGCTGGGCAACCTGGATGCCAAGCGCGACTGGGGGTTTGCCGGCGACTACGTCGATGCGATGTGGCGGATGCTGCAGGCCGACGAGGCCGACGACTACGTCGTGGCCACCGGTGAGACCCACTCGATCCGTGAACTGCTGGACGTCGCGTTCAAGCGGGTCGGCATCGACGACTGGGAGAAGTTCGTCTTCGTCGATCCGCAGTTCTTCCGTCCGGCCGAGGTCGACCTGCTGATCGGCGATCCGGCCAAGGCCAAGGAGAAGCTGGGCTGGGAGCCGAAGGTCGGCTTCCCGGAGCTGGTCACCATGATGGTGGACTCCGACGTCGAGAAGCAGCGCGCGCTGGCCGGGAAGTAACCGCGCCGATGACGCACGGCACCGAACGGGTCCTGATCACCGGGATCACCGGTCAGGACGGCGGGTACCTTGCCGAGCAATTGTCGAACGACGGCGCGGAGATCCATGGGCTCGTCAGAGACGGCGATGAGGCCGCGTCCGGGCTTCTGCAGCGTTTGCCGCAGGCGCAGCTGCACACCGGCGACCTGACGGACACGGAGGGCATGCGCGACTTGCTCCGCGTGCTCAAGCCGAGTGAGGTCTACAACCTCGCCGGCATCTCGTCGGTGGCTCAATCGTGGGAACAGCCCACGCTGACGGCGGAAGTCACCGGGGTGGCGGTGGCGGTGCTGCTGCAGACTGCCTGGCAGCTGACCGAGAGCGGCAACCCGGTCAGGTTCGTCCAGGCATCCAGCGCCGAAATGTTCGGCAATCCGCAGCGGAGTCCCCAGAACGAAAGCACCCCGATCGCGCCGGTCAGCCCGTACGGTGCGGCGAAGGCATATGCCCATCATCTGGTCGGGGTCTACCGAGCACGTGGACTTCACGCGTGCTCGCTCATCTTGTACAACCACGAATCGCCGCGCCGGCCATCGTCGTTCGTCACTCGGAAGATCACTCAGGCGGCAGCCCGAATAGCCGGCGGCGACACCGAGCAGTTGGCGCTCGGCAATTTGGATGCTCGCCGCGATTGGGGCTGGGCCCCGGATTATGTGGACGCCATGGTCAGGGCAGCCCGGCACGCGGTGCCCGGGGACTACGTCATCGCGACCGGCGTGGAGCACACAGTGCGGGACTTCGTGGCTGCCGCCTTCGTCGCGGCGGGAATCGACGACTGGAACCAGTACGTGCGGGTCGATCCGCGGTTTTTCCGGCCGGTCGATGCTGTAGAGCAGATCGGCGACCCGAGCAAGGCCGGCCAACTCCTCGGTTGGGCGCCCACCGTCCCGTTCGATGAGATCGTCGCCCGGATGGTCCGGGCCGAGAACCAGCCGGCCGAATAGTGCTCGAAAGGGACAACTCTCACATGACATCAGGCAACGTCCGACCGGCCATCGACGACTTCTGGGCGGTGATTCCGGCCGGCGGCGCCGGCACTCGTCTGTGGCCACTGTCCAGGGCAGGCGCGCCGAAATTCCTGCACGACCTGACCGGATCGGGCCGCACGCTGATCCAAGCCACGGTCGATCGGCTGGCGCCGCTGTGCGGCGAGCGGCTGATGGTCGTGACAGGCAATGCGCACGCCGCTGCCGTCGCCGAGCAGCTACCGGAGCTGGCAGCCGAGTCGATCCTGGCCGAGCCGTCTCCCATGGATTCGATGCCGGCCATCGGCTGGGCCGCGGCGCTGCTCGAGGTCAGGGATCCGTCCGCCGTGCTGGGTTCGTTCGCCGCCGACCATGTCATTGCCGACGCCGAAGCCTTCCGTGACTGTGTCCGCGAGGCAGTGGCCGTGGCGCGGACCGGCCAACTCGTGACGATCGGCATCGAGCCGACCTTCCCCTCGTCCGGATTCGGATACATCCGGCTCGGTGACGCCCTGGATGTCGACGGCGCGCCGTCCGCACGCCGAGTGGCCGAATTCGTCGAGAAACCCGACGAGGCCACGGCGCAGCGCTACCTGGACGGCGGCGACTACCGCTGGAACGCCGGCATGTTCGTGGTTCGGGCGTCGGTGCTGATGGACATGATCGCCGGGTATCAGCCCGAGCTGGCTGCCGGGTTGCGGCAGCTGGCCGCAGGGCAGGCCGAGCTGGACAGCGTCTGGCCGGGACTGACCAAGATCGCGATCGATCATGCCGTGGCGGAGCCGGCCGCCGCCGACGGCCGGGTGGCCGTCATCCCGGCCGGGTTCGACTGGGACGACGTCGGCGACTTCGCCTCGTTGTCGGCGCTGCTGCCGGCCGCCGCCGGCGCATCGGCCAAGGTGTTGGGCGATCCGGCGTCGGTGATTCTGCAGGACGCCACCGGCACGGTGGTCACCGGCGGCCGTACCGTGGTGCTGCTCGGCCTGAAGGACGTCGTGATCGTCGACACCCCGGACGCCCTGCTGGTGGCCAGCCGCGAGCGGGCACAGGACGTCAAACAGATCGTCGAATTGCTCAAGTCGTCCGAGCGCGGACATCTGACCTGACGATGCGCCCGCGGTTCGCGGGTGTGACGAGTCCCGAATCCGGAGTGAGATTCTCGCCGGATTCATAGCTGGGCCCCCGCCGTCGGATGCGGGTGTCGGCGGCATCCCCCGGTAGAGTCCCGTGGCGATGACATCCTCTTCCGACGCCCCGGGCGCGCAGCATCCGACGGCCAGCGCCGAGGGGGCGGCACCACCGGTCGGCGGGTCACGCCGACGTCTGCTGACGCAGCTCGTCAAGATCGTTGGGTTCGTCATCGCGATCGTCGCCGTCGGTCTCTGCGTGCGCATCCTGGTCCGCGAATGGCCGACGGTGTCGGCGGCACTGCGGCATGCCAACCTGTGGCTGTTGCTGCTGGCGCTGCTGCTGGGCGGGATCGGCATGTGGCTGCTGGCGGTTCTCTGGTGGCGCTGTCTGGCCGTGTTCGGCGTCCGGCGGGGCGTGGCCGAGGTGTCGTCCTGGTATTTCGCCGGCGAGCTCGGCAAGTATCTGCCGGGTGGCATCTGGACGGTCGTCGGACGCGGTGAACTGGCCCGACGCGCCGGAGTATCGCGGTCGACCGCCTACGCCACCACGCTGTTCTCGTTGGCGTTGATGTGTGTGGGCGGAGGCGTCGCCTGTGGCCTGCTGGTCCCGTTCTTCGCGCTCGACGGCGGCCGGTTCGGACCGGAGTTGATGCTGATCGCCCTGGTGCCGATTGGCATAGTCGTGGTGCATCCGGCGGTCTTCGGTCGGCTGCTCGCCCTGGCGAAGCGCGTCACCAAGGGCCGGCTGGACCTGACCGCGCCCCGGTGGTCGGCGATGCTCGGGCTGATCGCACTGGCCACTCCGACCTGGTTGGCTGTCGGCGCGGCGTCGTCGGTGATCACCGCGGCGCTGGGATTCGAGCAGCAACCGGCCAGAGTGGCGTTCGCCGCCGTGGTCGCCTGGATCGTCGGATTTCTGGCCGTGCCGGTACCCGCCGGAGCGGGGATCCGGGAGCTACTGTTCATCGTCGCCTGCGGAATGGCGATCGGCCCGGCCACCGCGGTCGCCGGAGTCGCCAGAGTATTTCTGATCGTGGTGGATGCTGTCGGCGGGATCGCCGGGTTGCTCACCGTACGCTGGGCCGGGCGACGTCGCCCGGCCGAAATCGGACAGTTGGAGACCTGAGTGGCAGCCCGCCAACGGAGAACGACCGCTGACACTTCGCCGCGGGGCACCCTCGCCTGGCGAGCCAAGAGCGCCTATGCCAAATCGGCGCGCGGTGCCGGCGCAATCCTGATTCGTCTGCACGTGCTTCCGAGCAGTCCGCCGCCAGGAGATCGGCGCATCCGCCATTGGCTGTTCAGCCTCACCAGAATTCACGACTCGCTGGGCATGGCCGAGCTGGGCGTGCCGTGGTGGACCTATCGATCCATCGATGCGGTCGACGGTTGGCTGTCCGCCAGGTCGAAGCCGATCCGGGTCTTTGAGTACGGCTCGGGCGCCAGCACGTTCTGGCTGTCCGCTCGGGCGGACGAGATCTTCTCGGTCGAGCATCACCGCGGGTTCGCCGACATGATGCGACCCGAGTTGGCGAAGCTGAAAAACGTGACCTTCCTACAGGTGGACGCACCAGCCTCCGAAGCGCCGAGAATCGGCTCGGCGAAGATCGGCAGCGAACACCTGGACTTCTACGACTACGTGCACGCGATCGACACGGTCGAGGGTGATTTCGACGTGGTGGTAGTGGACGGCCGGGCACGCGAGGCCTGCCTGCGGATCGCCGTCGACCGACTGGCGCCGGGTGGCGTGATCATCTTCGACAATTCGCACCGCAAGCGTTATGTGGACGCGATTGCCGCCAGCGGGCTGACCGAACGTATCTATGGCGGCCTCACACCGACCCTGCCCTATCCGGACCGCACGTCCCTGTTGACGAAGTCCGACCCAGGCGTCGCCTGACATCAGGTGCCGGCCGGCACGCCGCGGACTAACGTTGCCGCATGGGTGAAATCGGGTCGAATCGGATTTCCGGTGCGGTCGTGGCGATCGCGGCCGTTCTGATCGGTGTGGTCCAGCCGGCCGTCGCGGGCGCGGAAGTGCGGACGACGGCCATTCCGCCGGCCGCGGCGGCCACTGTCGCGGTGACGTCTGCCGCATCGAGGACAACAGCGACCAAGGTCAGTATCAGGGTCTCGGCGAGCGAGGTTGATGTATCGACGGGCGTGACGGTCAGCGGCAAGCTCTATCGGGCGGTGAATGGTGACGCGTTGCCGGGTAGGTGGGTCTCGCTGTACGCGCGTCAGCACAACGAATCCAGCTATCGGAAGGTGGCCCAGGCGGCTACCAAAGCAGGTGGCAATTACGTCTTCTACCTGAAGCCGACCTGGAGCACGGCCTATCAGGTGCGCTTCGCCGGCGGACCGAACCGGGCGCCCTCGAACTCGTCGTACAAGGATGTACGGGTCCGCAGCTGGTACTACCTCAACGAGCTGGCCCACACGAACACGTATTCCTTCCCAGCACCGGCGCCAGGTGGCGGCACGTACAGCGTCGGGGGGGTCAGCTACCTACATTCGTTGAGCGCCGAAGGGCTGCACCTGGACGCGGGTTACGAATGGGATCAGGTGGCGCGCTGCTCGAAGTTCGACACGAAGTACGGCATCGACGACAATGGATCGGCCACCGTCGGCAGTTTCCAGGCGTTCTGGGATGCGCCGAAGGGCTCTCCGACATCGTCGCCGACAATGAACGCCGACATGGGGCAGCCGGCTCAGTCGTACACGACTGCAATCCGAAGCGGTCGCCTCATTCTGTACGCCTCGGCCAACTCTGACTCCACCCAGGGTGACGCCGTCTGGGCCTCAGCCAGAGTCCACTGCGTCTGGTAGGGGCAGAGCGGGCGGTGGCCACGCTGACGCGGTCGGACGGTCACCGCACGCTACCTGTTCGATCAGTACGTTCCCGCTGACGGCGTCGAACGGAACCGCAGGATCAGAAAGGCCGGACGACGGTCTCCGGGGCGATGGCCAGCGCCGGGCCCGCCGGGCGCAGTTCGGACTTGCTGGCCAGCCAGATCACTGTCGGCAATAGCTGTCGGCCGGCGCTGCGCACCGGTGCCGGCGTCTTGCGGACCAACGACGCGGCACGGCCGCCGACCTGGTCGCCCGCCGCGAACTCCTCGGGGTGGGCGATGATGCTGAAGCTGTAGTCGGTGACGTAGAACTTGCGTAGCATCTTCTTCAGACCGCCGATGGTGCGGTAGCTCTCGTAGTAGTGATCGCCCTTCCGGCCGACCTTCATGTACCGATCGGCCAGGCCCTGCGGCAGCCATGACAGGAACGGCAATCGGTGATGCGGCTCCATCACGCCGAGCTTGTTGCCGAGCCCGAGATAGACGACGCCGGTGGGGGAGAGCACCCGGTAGATCTCGGCGATCACGGCGTCCGGGTCGACCACATGCTCGTAGATGTGGTTGAACACCACCACATCGATGCTGTCGTCGGCGAATGGAAGGGCTTCGCCATCACCACACACGAAGATGCAGCGGGGGTCCCGCTCGGCGCGCGCCCGTGCCAGCCCGGGAACGTCGATGTCGACGCCGATTGAGGTCACGCCGCGCTTGGCCGCCGCTTCCACGTTGAAGCCGACAGAGGAACCCACATCGAGCATCGTGGCCCGGTGAACCCAGTCGCTACCGAGGACATGATCGAGCACGGCATGAATCTTCTGGGCCTTCTGAGTCCGGGTTTCGACCCTTGACATCTCGGCCTGAATCTCCGAATAGGCGAGCTGCTTCTCGCGACGTCTCTCTGCCACTGGGTCCTTCCTGTCCGCGAACCCGGTCAGGGTAACGCATCGATTCGATCGATCCCGCGCCGTGAGATCGACTGTCGGTAGACCAGCATCGAGGCGCCGGCGAACGCAAAATCCAGGACAGCCAGCACGGCTCTGGACAACAGGACGACCGCCAGCACGGAGGCGTGGTTGAACGACGAACTGTCCGCCAAGGTCGAGGACAGCGCCACTCCCAGGACGGCCTCCCGCACTCCGGCGCCGGCCGGAGCCGGCACGAACACGGTGCCGGCCGTGAACGCCAGCGCGAAACCGCCGATCGCGCCGACCAGCGACGTGGCCGGGTCCGCGCCCAACGACACGCACAGCGCCCAGCACTGCAGGCCGAGCATCAGCCACGAGAAGACCTGGAACCCGATGGCCGCGAAGTAGTGGTTGCGAGAACCACCGTCGAACTCGATCGGCTTGCGCCGCAAGATCTTCAGTCCGAAGTTCACCCCTCGAAAGACGACCTTGGGCATCGCCATCACGATCACCACAGGTAGTAGCAACAGCAGCCACCACAAGCCGCCTGCCCCGCTGCCGACCGACCCGGCCAGCGTCACGACGATGCCCAACGCCCCGCCGGTCACCAGTGAAAGGAACAGGGCGAGGACCCCGGCGGTGGCCGAGGCGTCGCCGTCGATGCCGTGTTTGCGGCCCATCTGGGTCACCACCACGACCGGCCAGACAGAGCCTGGTAGGTACTTTCCGAGTTGGCTGACGAAGAACAATCTCGCCGCGGCCGCCGGCGCCAGCCGGTGCCGACTGGTCATTTCCAATAGTGAACGCAAAGTGAACGCCGACGCCGACAACCCGATGCCGGCGAACACCGCAGCCGCGGCCAGCCACCGCCAGTCCGCTCGACTGAGCTGAAGGCTGATCTCATCCCATCTGCTGGCGAAGAAGTAGATGCCGAATCCGAATACCGCTATCCCGAACGCGACCTTCAGGATCGTTCCCCATCGCCGCCGACGAGCGGTAGTGGCCGCTGCGACTGGTGCCGCGTGACCAGCATCACTCGCATCGTCCGAGATGCTGGATCCGGGATCCTGTGTCCGCGGGTCGACCGGCTGCCCCGACGCGTCGCCTCCGATCGGCCCAGACTCGTCGCCTCCGATCATCGACCGGTGCCGGTCAACGCGGCGACGTATTCGTCCCAGTACGGGGCGGGGTCTACCGGGTGGACCTTCGTGCGCATCAATTCGGGTCGTCCGGGCAGATAGAAGTCGTTGATGGCGGCGGACAGCGAACCGACGTCGTTCGGTTGGGCGAGCAGCCCGTCCACGCCCGGCGTGATGTCCGCCGCCAACCTACCGGTCTCGGTGGCAATCACCGGAACGCCGAATTGGAACCCGGTCCAGACAGCCTGCGAGCCGGTCGCCTCGCGATAAGGCGCCACCAGCGCATCGACATCGGAGAACAATCCGGGCACTTCGGATGCGGCGGCGTAGCGGGGGATCAGCTCGATGCGTTCACCGAGCCCTAGTTCGGCGATCAGATTCTTTGTCGATCCGATGCCGCCCCAGAACTCACCGGCAACCTTCAGTCGGATGTCCGGCGGACCGTCCGCCAGTGCTCTGATCAGGACGTCCAGGCCCTTGTATCGGCGGACCAAACCGAAGAACAGCAATCGGCGATGCTCTCCGGGAGTTGGACAAGTACGGCTGAAGTCACGAGGCAGGAACGGCGCGATCGGTGCCATCACGACGTCGGTCGGGGTGAGCGATCTGGCCAGCTCGGCCTGTGGTTCCGAATGGGTGATCACCCGCCCGGCGGCACCGAAAAGGCCGCGTACCAGAGCGGCATCAGTGCGGCTGCGTTCGTGCGGCAACACGTTGTGGGCAACGATCACTCGGCGGGCACTGCCGCCGTGCATGCCTGCCAGCAAGGACCGGTACGCCGGGACCTGGATCGGACCGACGTGAGCGACCACAACCAGGTCCTGGTTCCGGATCGCACGGCCCACCCGGAACCAGCTGTCGGGGCGATTCCAGGAAAGTCGGCGCACCGTCTCGGCAGCGATTGGTACTTCGTCATCGTCGATGGTCAGCTGACCGGGATACAGCAGCCGTGGGTACTGCCGGTTCCAATTCTCCACTCGGACCTGATGGCCCCGCTCGGTCAGGGCGTTCGCCATCGCCGCTGTGTGTTGCGCGATTCCCCCCTTGAACGGGTGGATCGGTCCGACGACGCTGATCCTCACAGTGGCACATCCTAGGGCTCACGAACCGGTGGTCCGGGCGACTCGCAACGCAGGGTGATCGGAATCCGTGCAGGTCACCGCAAGCTGACCGTTCCGGTGCACACGGTGGCTGTACTCGGAAGGACTCGGCACCGCAGCGGCGCCCTCACCCGTGCGGACGGTCCCCGGGGCTGTGGCGTTGCACGGGCGTGACGATGCGCGACGAGTCGTTGACGGCGACAGTCAGAGTCGGCAACTCAGTGGCACCGCCGCGGAGTCGCTCAGCCCGTCCGTCAGCCCTTCTCCGACTGACTGCGCCGCGGGTCGCAGGAGTCGATCAGCTCCCGGCCGATCGCGACTGTTCGCTGGGAGTCCATCGGCGAGAGCACCCGCCCCGGCAGCACCGCGAGCGGATGGCGCAGGCGGGCCGTCTCGAGCTGCGACCCGGCCCGTTCGAGTGGGTTCATCGCTACATCACACCTGTCACATCCGGCACATCTGTCACTTGGGTTACAGCGGAGAGTACGGCCGGGCCTTGCGACCTGTGGGGAAGCGCGCCGGTGCGTTGGGCGCCGGCTCGCCGCCGGAGTCGGCGGGTCAGTGTGCTTGGCGGGCAACCGATTCGATCGGGTGTTCGACCGCGGCACGGACCGCGGCGCGTAGGCCGGGATCGGTGTCGGCCGGCAGCGCCTCGACCGGCCACCAGCGCAGGTCGTCCGACTCGGCAGAGATCACCGGCTCGGCGCCGGCCGCGGCGAGCGCCACGAACCGGACGTCGAAGTGCCGGGTCGGCACGCCGAGCGAGCAGGTGATGGGGTGCACCTCGAGGTGGATCGGCCGCGGCGAGATGGTCAGTCCGGCGATGCCTGACTCCTCGGTCGCCTCCCGCAACGCGGCGCCGCGGAGGGTGGAATCGGCGTCCTCGCAGTGCCCACCCAATTGCAGCCACCTGCCGACCCGCGGGTGCAGGGTGAGCAGCGTACGGTCGCGGTCCGCCGACAACAGCACCGCGCTGGCCGTCAGATGGCCCGGTGCGCAGGCTCTTTCGGTCGCGTCGGCGCGGGCCAGCAGGAAGCCCAGATAGGCCTGCTGCAGCGCGGCCTGATGATGATCGGGCGCAGTCCAGGACGTCAGCGCGGCCAGCGCGTCGGCATGCGTCCAAGCGTGGGTCACGTCGACCGGGTGCCGGGCTCGGGGAGCGTGTCCTCGGCCCGCCGGAGCCCGATCTCGATGGCCGCCAGCGCGGTGAAGTCCGCGGGCAGGCCGGTGTCGTCGGGCAGCACCGTGAGCCAGCGAGCGGCCAGGCCCTCGGCGATCGCGATGCCGCGCAGCACCTGCAATGCGGCGCCGGCCCGCACCCCGGCCGGCGGCAGACCCGCCGGTTCCTCCTGCGGATCGGCAGCCGCCACCACCACGACCGGGTCGGTGCCGGGCACTGCCCGGATCTCCAGGCCGGCTCGCAACACCAGCGGGGTGACGCCGCGGGCGGTGGCGATCCACAGGTCAACCTCGGCGGAGTTCACCGCCTCGGCGGCGAAGTCCAGGTCCAGCGCCGCCAGCCGGGCGCCCTCCCGGTGCCCGTGCCGGATCGACAGATCAGTGCCGAGCCGGAACAGGTCCTGCTCGTGCGGCCGGATCAATTGCCGGCCACCGCCGGGATGCGACCGGCCGCCCGTCGCGTCGACCCCGCGCAGCACGGCGACCGGCACGCCGGACAGCTTCCCCTTCACCAGATCGGCGGCGGCGGCCATCTCGTCGCCGATCGCCACCTGGGTCACCACCAGCTCGTTGCCGTGCTCGTCGACGCCACCGCGGTGATCGTCCAGCACCGAAACGCCGGCGGCGCCGATGGCCACGTCCGTCACCCCGTCCCGCCAGGCCCGGCCCTGAGTGTCGGTGATCACCACACCGACCCGGAGCCCGCGGTCGGCGAACGCGCTGACCAACGCGGCGGCCGAGCCGTCCGGATCCACCGGCAGCAGAGCGATCTCGTCGGTGTGCACGTTCGAGGCGTCGATGCCAGCGGCGGCGGCGATCAGCCCGAGGTGGTTCTCGACGATCCTGGTCCGACCGACCTGGGCCACCAGCCGCACGGTCTCTCGATCGATCAGGTTGCGCCGGAAGGCATCCCGTTGCTCAGGGTCGGTCGGGCTGGGGACCAGCCGGCCCTCGCACTTGGACAGCACCTTCGAGGTCACCACCAGCACGTCGCCGTCGACGATCCACGGCGCGGCCGCGGCCAGCTCGCCGGCCAGGTCGTCGCCCGGCCGGAATTCCGGCAGCCCGGTCACCGGTAGCACCTGTAGGCCGCGGGCGGCCGGCGATGCTCCGAGCGGCTGATCGGCCGCGATTTCGCCAGCCCAGGTGGCGTCAGACCCGGTCGGGTCGGCCGCGGTTGCGTCAGCCCCGGTGGCGTCAGACCCGATCTGTTCAGACACCGGCCACCTCCCGGCAGGCCTGCACCATCGCGGCGGTGGCATCGGGGTCGCTCATCAGCAACGGGACGGCGGACACCCGAACCCCTGGTACGTCAGCGGTTTCGCCGGTCGCGATCAGGTACCCGTCGAGCAGACCCTGGTCGGAGCGGGCGCCGTAGTGTCGACCGACCGCCTCGGCGGTCGACTCGACGCCGATCGCCGCCAGGCAGACATCGGCATGGCCGCGGACCGGCGCGCCGCCGATCAGCGGCGCCACCGCGACCACCGGGGCGGTGGCGGACCGCAGCGCCTGCTTGATGCCGGGCACCGCCACAATGGTGCCGATCGACACCACAGGGTTGGACGGCGCGATCAGGATCAGGTCGGCCGCCGCGATCGCCTCCAGCACGCCGGGCGCAGGCGTCGACTCGGCCGCGCCGATCGGCGAGATCGACTGCGGGGTGAGGCCCGCCCCGTGCCGCACCCACCACTCCTGGAAATGCAGGGCGATCAGCGGTGCCGGGTCGCCGGCCGTGGCCGCCGGGTCGGCCACCACCACATGCGTCTCGACCCGGTCGTCGGTCATCGGCAGCAGGGTCACCCCCGGTTGCCATCTGGCCACCAGGGCGGCCGTCACCGACGACAGCGGGTACCCGGCGTCCAACATCCTGGTTCGCACCAGGTGGGTGGCGATGTCCTTGTCGCCCAACGAGAACCACGGCGCCTCCGCGCCGTACCCGGCGAGTTCGCCGGACGCCGTCCAGGTCTCGCCGGCCCGCCCCCAACCGCGCTCGGTGTCGGCCTGGCCGGACAACGTGTACAGACACGAGTCGAGATCGGGACAGATCTGCAGGCCGTGCAACCGGATGTCGTCGGCCGTGTTGACGATCGCCACGATCTCGTCGTCGGTGTCGGCCGGCGCCGCGCCGTAGGGATCCCAGCCGAGATGACGCTTCACCCCGGCCAGGAACTTCGCTCCGCCGACTCCGCCGGCCAGGACTGCAATGTGCACGCAACGATCCTTCCATCCGGGCCGACGGATCCGGGCCCGGGCTACCAGTTGAGGTTCTGCAGATTGGGGAACAGGTCGAGCCCGGCGATCGCCAGCCGCACATCGCCGCCGGCGCCTTGGTAGAGGTTCCACGACGCGTCCCACAGCCAGTTGCGCGCGGTGGGGACGCTGAACAGGATGACGAACACCGCCAGCGGCGCCCACTGCCGGAACGGGGCGATGCTCCGCAGGAAGGCGGCCGGCAGGTACGGGGTGATCACGCCGAAGCCGTCGAACCCGGGGATCGGCAACAGGTTCAGGATGCCGGCGAAGAACTGCAGCAGGGCCAGGAAGGCGACCGCGGCACCCAGCGGCGAGGTCATCGGGGCCGCCACCAGTGCCAGCACCACCCCGGACAGCAGGTTCACCGCCGGACCGCCGGCGGATACCAGCGAGGACCACCAGCGGTAGCGCAGCCGGCCGGGTTCCACCAGCACGGCGCCGCCGGGCAGCGGGATGCCGCCGATCACCAGCACGAGCAACGGGATGATGAACGAGTTCGTCGGATCGGTGTAGCGCAGCAGGTTCAGCGTCAGGTACCCGCGCTCGCGCACCGAGGTGTCGCCACCGGCCAGCGAGATCGCCGCGTGCGCGAACTCGTGCAGGCACAGGGTGATCGTCCAGCCGCCGAGCACGAAGACGAACATCCACAGCTGCAGCGGTCCCGTCCCGGTGGCCAGCGCGATCGCGGTGCCGACAGTGATCAGCAGGATGACGGGAAATATCCAGGAGCCGCCGGAGGTGCGGCGGCGGCCAGACGCGGATCGGATCATCGGTCCAGTGTGCTGGACGGCGGCCGCGGCCCCACAAAACCGCCGTCGGGACGCGGAATCCGGTCACCGTCCGACACCTTTCGTCACTCGTTCGTGCGTTTACCCCGCGGAATGCCCGAAATGGTGCCCATATCACCCGACTCGGCTTGACGTGTGGAGAACACACGGGTGTAATCACAAGCGTGTCATTTCGTTGGGTCGTGCGGTCCGCTACCGCCAGCCGGGGTAGCGGTACGGACGTCCCGGCCGACCACTACGCGCCGACAAGCACCTGCCGGCGGAGCGGCAACCGAGAGGACATCACGCCATGACGGAACCCGAGTACAGCATCATGGACTACCTCCCGATCTCCGCGGCAGCGGCGGACGAGGAGTGGCACGACCGGGCACTGTGCGCCCAGACCGATCCCGAGGCCTTCTTCCCGGAGAAGGGTGGGTCGACCCGCGAGGCGAAGAAGATCTGCACCGGCTGTGAGGTGCGGGGCGAGTGCCTGAGTTACGCGCTGGCCCACGACGAGCGGTTCGGCATCTGGGGCGGGCTCTCGGAACGGGAACGTCGACGCCTCAAGCGCAGGGCCGTCTGACTCGCCCGCCGCGCTCGCTTGCGGTCACGAACCGGCTCCTGCGTCGCCGTTTCGTGTCCTCGCATCGCTGTACGGGCTCACGGCGGGTGAGTCATGCTTCCGGCGGGTCGCCGAGGACTGATGCGACCTGCTCGGCGAGCACCTCGGCGACCAGGTCGCTGAGGTCAGCCGGATCGACCGCGCGGCCTTCCAGCGGCCGGCGGTAGATGATCACCCTGGCCTTGGTCGGCCGGCCCCGGCGGTCGACGCCGGGCGGCACGAATCTGGTCAACGGCACGCCGCCGTCCAGCACCACATCGGCGGACGGCAGCACCTCGCCCGCCGGCAGCGGGGGTACCTCGTCGACGGCGAACTCGATCGCGGTGAGCTGCTCGCCCCACAACTCCTCGAGATCCTCGACCGCCTCCAACACCGCCAGGTCGAACTGCTGACCGCGCGAGCGGGAATTCGGCACCGCCGGGGACAGCAGCGGGCCGCGCAGGCCCCGGCCGCGGCGATCGCGGCGGGCGCGCCGGTGCGGCCGCTCGGCCGGTGAGCTCGAGGCCGGCGGCCCCTTCGGGCGACCGGGCTGATCGGCGGCACCCGGGGCGTTCGGGCGACCGGTCGATGGTTCGGTAGACATGGCCGGGCCAGTCTAGGTTCGATCGCCCCGGTTCTTCTCCGGGCGGCCGCCCGGCGCGCCGTCAGGCGGCGGCCGGGGCGGTCGATTAGCGTCGACGGGGTGTCCCGAGTCCGCCGATGCTCCCGCACCGGGTGTACCAACCCTGCGGTGGCCACCCTGACCTACGCCTACGCCGACTCCACCGCGGTGGTGGGCCCGCTGGCGACCGGCGTCGAACCGCACTCCTACGACCTGTGTAGCGATCACGCCCTTGGTCTGACCGCGCCGAAGGGCTGGGAGGTCGTGCGCCCGGATGCCGATCTGATGGACATCGGTCCCGGTGTCGACGATCTGGAAGCATTGGCCGATGCGGTCCGGGAAGCGGGCCGCGGCGAGCGCAGCCCGGAGCCGCCGCCGGTCGTCACCGGCCGGCGCGGGCACTTGCGGGTGCTCACCTTTCCCGACAACTGATCGTCGGACCCGATCGTCACCGAGAGGACCTACATGCAGGACAACCAGGCGTCAGCCACCGACCCGGCGGCAGCGCTCGGCCAGATCGTCAAGGCCTACGACATTCGCGGACTGGTCGGCGATCAGCTGACCGCCGAACTGTGCCGCGCACTGGGCCTGGCGTTCGGCCGGTTCGTGTCGGGCCAGAGCGATCCGCTGCCGGCTGGCATCGACCCGGCCACCAGCGTGGTGATCGCCCACGACATGCGCGATTCGTCGCCGGAGCTCTCCGGCGCCTTCGCGGAGGGCGTGACCAGCGCCGGGGTCGATGTGGTCAGGGCCGGGCTGGCGTCGACCGACATGCTCTACTTCGCCTCCGGATCGCTGAACCTGCCAGGCGCGATGTTCACCGCCTCGCACAACCCGGCCAGCTACAACGGGATCAAGACCTGCCTGGCGGGCGCGGTACCGATCAGCCTGGACACCGGCCTGGCCGGGATCCGGGACGCGGCCGCCGCCACCCTCCGCGGCCAGGGTGCGACGCCGTCGGCCACCCCGGGCACCACCTCCGACCAGGAGCTGCTCGGTGCCTACGCCGAGTTCCTGCACTCCCTGGTGGACCTGTCGTCGATCCGCCCGCTGTCGGTGGTGGTCGATGCCGGCAACGGGATGGCCGGCTACACCGTTCCGGCGGTGTTCTCCGGGCTGCCGCTGCAGGTGCACGAGCTGTACTTCGAGCTCGACGGCAACTTCCCGAACCACGAGGCGAACCCGTTGGACCCGGCGAACCTGGTCGATCTGCAGGCCGAGGTGCGTCGGCTCGGTGCCGACATCGGGCTGGCCTTCGACGGCGACGCCGACCGCTGCTTCGTGATCGACCAGAACGGCGATGCGGTCTCGCCCAGTGCGATCACCGGCCTGGTGGCCGCCCGCGAGCTGGCCAGGAATCCTGGCGCGACCATCCTGCACAACCTGATCACCTCCAGGGCGGTGCCGGAGGTGATCACCGAGCACGGCGGCGTCCCGGTCCGGACCAGGGTCGGCCACTCGTTCATCAAGGCCGAGATGGCCAGGACCGGCGCGGTGTTCGGCGGTGAGCACTCGGCGCACTACTACTTCGCCGACTTCTTCCGGGCCGATACCGGGATGCTGGCCGCAATGCACGTGCTGGCCGCGCTGGGTGGCCAGGACCGGCCGTTGTCCGAGCTGGCCGCCGAGTACGAGCGGTACAGCGCCTCGGGCGAGATCAACTCGACGGTGCAGGACGTGCCGGCCGTGCAGGCGAAGATCCGCGCCTGGGCCGCCGACCGCGGCGGCGAGATCGACGAGTTGGACGGGCTGACGGTCTCGCTGCCCGACGGCAGTTGGGCCAACATCAGGGCCAGCAACACCGAGCCGCTGCTGCGGCTGAACGCCGAGGCCGCCACGCCGGAGGAGATGGCCGCGCTGCGGGCCGAGTTGTTGGCGATCATTCGGGGCTGACGGGCGGGGAGAAACCCTCCGAATCGGTGGGTTTCCTTGCGGCGACGGCTCGAATGCGGGCAGCGAGCCTCCACGTCGGTGGATTGCTCGCGGCCCGTCCCGGTAGGGAACGCGGCGTGGAAGGATGATCCCATGGTCTTGCAACTGGATCCTGTACTGCTGGACGTGTTGGCCTGCCCGGACACCCATCACGCCCCCCTGACCGTCGGTACCGCCGACGACCCGGACGCGGATGCGTTGACCTGCACCGAATGCGGGCGCGTCTTCCCGGTCCGGGACGGCATCCCGGTGCTGCTGCTGGACGAGGCCACCGGCGGACCCGCCGGCGACCCGGCGGATTCGGCAGACGCCGCAGAATCCACGGGCACCTCAGACGCTGCAGACGTCGCAGACCCCGCGGGAACCCAGCCGACGCCATGACCGGTGGCGGCGTCGACCTGCTGCACGACCCGTCAGGGTTGGTGGCCGCGGACGGCGCCCGGCTGTTACCGGCCGCTGCCACCGCCGGCGCGCAGGTGCGGGCCGTGCACGCGGCACTGGCGGACCTCCCGGAGTTGGACACTCCGCGCGCCCTGGTGATCGCCGGAACGCGGGTGACGGCCGAGGCCGACCTGCTGCGGGCCGCCATCGGCGCCCGCGCCACCGCGCCGGTAGTGGCCGTCCAGGAGTTGCCGTCGTGGGTGGGGGCGCTGGACCTGGTGGTGGTGCTGGCCGGCCAGGTGCACGACCCGATCGCCGGCATCGCCGCCGAGCAGGCGGCCCGCCGCGGTGCGACGGTGATCGTCCGGGCCGCCGCCGGGACCCCGTCGCCAGGCGCCCACGCGATCATGCTGCCGCCGCAGGTCGCGGTCACCGAGGCGCTGGCCGCGCCGGCCCGGCTCGCTCTGCTGATCGGCGTCGCACACCGCTGCGGCCTGCTGCGCACCACGCCCGACCTGCTGGATTGGGCCGACACCCTGGACGCCACCTCGCTGGCCTGTCATCCGTCGGCGGAGGAGTTCGTCAACCCCGCCGTCACCCTTGCCGAGTACCTCTACGACGGAGCGCCGCTGCTGGTCGGCGGCGACCCGATGGGCGACGCGATCGCCGCCCTGGCCGGGCAGTTGCTCACCGACCTGGCCGGCGTCGCGGCCGCGGTGCTGCCCGCCGGGGCGGCGGCGCAGTCGCCGGCGGTGCTGCGTCGGGCGGCCGTCAGCCGCGATCTGTTCGCCGACCCGTTCGCGGACCCGGCGGAAGGCCCGCCGTGGGCCGTCCCGGTGATCATCACCCTCGGCACCGATCCGGCAGCCGGTGCGCTGGCCGCGGCGTTGCCCAGCGCTCCGGTGGTGGCCCCCGATCGCAACGAGGCCTCCGACCGGCGCCCCGATCACCAGTACCGAAGTGACCTGGAGCGGATACCGGGCGCCGGTCCGGAACGCCCGGGTCGGGAACGCGTCGCCCCGGAACGCACAGGGCAGGACGCCTCCCGGCCGATGGACGCCGCCAGCGCGGCGGCGGAACTGGTGCTGCGGCTGACCTTCGCCGCCGTCTACCTCGGGCTGGCCGCCGGGCAGCTGCCGCCGCTGGATGCGCCGGACGGGCTCGGCCCGGCCGGCACCGCGCTGGGCGCGGTACGGGCGGAGGAGCGCGGCGCCTTCGCCCCGATCCGCGACCTCGACGCCGGCGACGATGACGAACGGCTGGATGACGACTTCCTCAGCAGCATCGGCGGCCGGAACCCAGCGGATCCGAACCCGACCGATCCGTCCGGGATTGATCCGGCCGGGGCCGATCCGAACAATGGTGAGGAATCGGGTGCCGCCGGGCCGACGTGACCCGTTTGCGCGCCGCGGGCCGTCTGTCGGCGGCCGACGGGCGGCTACCGTGGGGTGACCAGTCGAGGGTGAGTCCGGCGGAACGTCGCCGGAGTGAGCGGGGCGAAGCAGTGCTGCCCCGGCAAGGTGGGAACCAGTCGTGAAGTTGATGACCAACCGGGTACGTGCCTATGCGTGGGGGTCGCGCACCGCCATCGCCGAACTGCTCGGCGAACCGGTGCCGTCCGTCCATCCGCAGGCCGAGTTGTGGATCGGTGCGCATCCCGGCGACCCGTCCGTGATCGACTCGGACAACGGCCCGATCTCGTTGGTAGAGCACATCTCCGCCGATTCAGCTACCGCGCTGGGCGGCGTCGCCGCCGAGTTCGGCGATCGCCTCCCGTTCCTGCTCAAGGTGCTCGCCGCCGCCGAACCGCTGTCGCTGCAGGCACATCCGTCGGCCACCCAGGCGAAGTCCGGCTTCGCCCAGGAGGAAGCGGCCGGCGTCGAGATCAACTCGCCGATGCGCAACTACAAGGACGCCTCCCACAAGCCCGAACTGATCTGCGCGCTCACCGAGTTCCACGCCCTGTGCGGCTTCCGCGACCCTGCCACCAGCGTCCGGCTGCTGCAGGAACTGGCCAGCCCGGAGTTCGACCGCTATCTGACCCTGTTGGCCGGCCAGCCGGACGAGCAGGGCACCAGGGCACTGTTCTCCTCGATCATCACCATGCCGCCGGCCGCGCTGATGCCGGTCCTGGATTCGGTGCTGGCGGCCTGCGTGGAACGGGTCAGGGCCGGCAGCGAGTACTCGGTCGAGTACCGCACCGCGCTGGAACTGGGGGAGCGCTACCCGGGCGACCCCGGCGTGCTGGCCTCGCTGCTGATGAACCGGGTGACGCTGCAGCCCGGCCAGGCCCTGTATCTGGGTGCCGGTAACCTGCACGCCTACCTGTCGGGCACCGGCATCGAGATCATGGCCAACTCGGACAACGTGCTGCGCGGCGGGCTCACCCCGAAGCACGTCGACGTGCCGGAACTGATGCGGGTGCTGGACTTCGCCGTCGGCGACGTCCCGGTGATCGACCCGGTGCCGGCCGGCCCTGGCCGCTGGTGCTATCCGACGCCCGCCGCCGAGTTCGAGCTGTGCCGGCTGGAGCCGACGACGGCCGGCCCGGATGCCGCCATCCCGTTGGATCACCCCGGGCCCCGGGTGCTGCTGGTGGTGCAGGGCACCGCGACCCTGACGGATCCCGGCGGCGACACCCTGCAGGTGCCGCGTGGCCGTTCGGCCTGGATCGGCGCCGCCGAGTCCGGTGTCTCGGTGAGCGGCGAATGCCTGGCCTTCCTGGCCACCGACGGCCTGACGAACTGACCCGCGAACCCGCGGTGCCCGAGCGGATCGGGCCGCGCCGGACTAGCGTCACGTGCCAACGCAGGGCATGTGTCCGGCGGCGCGTTTGCCCGGGTAGCGGAGGGACGTGACGAGCATGAGTTCGTTGTGGCGCACCAAGTCCGTCGAGCAATCCATGCAGGACACCGACGAGCCGGGCCACCAACTCAAACGCAACCTGTCCGCGCTGGACCTGACGGTGTTCGGCGTCGCCGTGGTGATCGGCGCCGGCATCTTCACCCTGGGCGCGAAGGTGGCCGCCACCAAGGCCGGCCCGTCCGTCACCATCGGTTTCCTGCTGGCCGCCGTCGCCTGCGGACTGGCCGCGATGTGCTACGCCGAGTTCGCCTCCACCGTCCCGGTGGCCGGGTCGGCCTACACGTTCTCCTACGCGACGCTGGGGGAGTTCGTCGCCTGGATCATCGGCTGGGACCTGGTGCTGGAACTGGCGTTGGGCGCGGCGGTGGTCGCCAAGGGCTGGTCGGCTTACCTCGGGAACCTGTTCGAACAGTTCGGCGGCAGCCTCACCACGATCATCGGTCCGGCCGACGGCTTCAACTTCGACTGGGGAGCGGTGCTGATCATCGCGATCCTCACCGTGCTGCTGGTGCTCGGCACCAAGCTGTCGGCGCGGGCCAACCTGGTGATCACCACCATCAAGGTGGCCGTGGTGCTGCTGGTGATCGTGGTCGGCTTCTTCTACTTCAAGGCCTCGAATCTGACGCCGTTCATCCCGCCGTCCCAGCCGGTCGACGGCGGCGGCCGCGCCCTTGACCAGCCGCTGCTGCAGCTGATCATCGGCCAGGCCCCCAGCAGCTTCGGGGTCTTCGGCATCCTGGCCGCCGCCTCGATCGTCTTCTTCGCCTTCATCGGGTTCGACATCGTCGCCACCGCGGCGGAGGAGACCAGGGAGCCGCAGCGGGATCTGCCGCGCGGCATCTTCGGCTCGCTGGCCATCGTCACCGTGCTGTACGTCCTGGTGACGGTGGTGATCACCGGAATGGTGAAGTACAACGAGCTCGGGCCGCTGCTGCCGGACGGCACCCACGACGGTGAGCACGCCACGCTCGCCTCCGCGTTCAGCCAGCTGAACGTCGACTGGGCGGCCAAGGTGATCGCGATCGGAGCGCTGGCCGGCCTCACCACCGTGGTGATGGTGCTGCTGCTCGGGCAGTCGCGGGTGGTCTTCGCGATGGCCCGCGACGGGCTGCTGCCGCGCCGGCTGGCGAAGGTGAACCAGCGCACCGGGACGCCGGCGATCATCACCGTCATCGTCGGGGCGATCGTCGCCGTGGTCGCCGGGTTCGTGCCGACCTCTGACCTGGAGGAGATGGTCAACGTCGGCACCCTGTTCGCCTTCGTGTTGGTCTCGATCGGGGTGATCATCCTGCGCCGCAGGCGGCCGGACCTGCCGCGCGGCTACAAGGTGCCGCTGATGCCGCTGATCCCGATCCTGTCGGTGATCGCCTGCGTCTGGCTGATGCTCAACCTGGTCACCTTCACCTGGATCCGATTCGGGGTCTGGATGGTGGTCGGGGTGGTCGTCTACTTCCTCTACGGCCGCCGTCATTCGATGGTCGGGCTGCGCGAGGACGGCAGCGGGATGCGCGGGCTGGCGATGAGCCAGGAGCAGCTGTCGGCCACCAGGGAAGGCATCGAGGGCAAGCCGCTGCGGCGACCGGAGGACGGGTGATCGGTCGGCTAGCCTGTGCGCCGGAGCCGTTTCCCACCAGGTAGCGCAAAGTTGTTGGGACACGCCGTGAGGTTCGCTCCACGCCGCCAGGTTTGCGCTACCTGGGTGTGGGCACCTGGGACCGACAAGCCGACTGTGGCTGACAAGGGAGTTCGATGTTCGAATCGTTGCTGGTGGCCAATCGCGGTGAGATCGCCCGCCGGGTGATCCGCACTGCGCGCGAGATGGGCCTGCGCACCGTTGCGGTGCATTCCGAGCTCGACGCCGACCTGCCGTTCGTGGCCGAGGCCGACCAGGCCGTGCTGATCGGCGGTGACGCGCCGGCCCAGGCATATCGGGATGTTGCGGCGATCCTGCAGGCGGCCAAAGACACCGGGGCACAGGCGATCCACCCCGGCTACGGGTTCCTGTCGGAGAACGCCGACTTCGCCGCTGCGGTGGCCGACGCCGGGCTGATCTGGGTCGGCCCGAGCCCGTCGGCGATCACCGCGATGGGCGACAAGATCGCCGCCCGCAACCTGATGGCGGCCGCCGGCGTGCCGGTGGCGCCTGGCACCGAGGACCCGGTCGGCACCGCTGCGGACGCGGCGGCGGCGGCCGGACAGATCGGCTACCCGGTGATGATCAAGGCGTCCGCCGGTGGCGGCGGGATGGGCATGGCGGTCGTCGACGGCGCCGAGCAGCTGGTCGCCGAATACGAGAAGGTGACGGCCTTCGCCGGCCGGATGTTCGGCGACGCGTCGGTGTTCGTGGAGCGGTACTTCCCCAGCGTGCGGCACGTCGAGGTGCAGATCCTCGGCCTGCCGGACGGGCGGATCCTCGCGCTGGGGGAACGGGACTGCTCGGTGCAGCGCCGCAACCAGAAGGTGGCCGAGGAGACCCCGTGCCCGGTGATGGATCCGGCGACCAGGGAACAGCTGCTGCAGGCGGCAAGGGACGCCGGCGCGGCGGTCTCCTACCGCGGCGCCGGCACCGTCGAGTTCCTGTTCTCCCCGGGGACGAAGGAGTTCTTCTTCCTCGAGATGAACACCAGGCTGCAGGTGGAGCATCCGATCACCGAGGAGGTGCTCGGTATCGACCTGGTGCGCGCCCAGCTGCTGGTGGCCGCGGGGGAGGACCCCGGGCTGGCCGAGGCGCCGCCGACCGGGCACGCCATCGAGCTGCGGATCAACGCCGAGGACCCGAAGCGGTTCCTGCCCGGCCCCGGCGTGATCACCAGCTGGGTGGAGCCCAGCGGCGACGGCGTGCGGGTGGACTCCGGGTACGGCCCCGGCACGACGGTGACGCCGGCCTACGACTCGCTGATGGCGAAGCTGATTGTGCACGGCGCCGATCGGGCGCAGGCACTGGAGCGGGCCGCTGCCGCGGTGGCCGGCTTCCAGATCGCCGGCCCGAAATCGAACCTGGCCTTCCACGCCGAGCTGCTGACGAACCCCGAGTTCGTCTCCGGGGCCTACGACACCGCACTGGTGGCCAGGATGCGGGCGAGGCCGCCGAAGAACTGAGACCCCTGTGAAGTGCCGCGCCCTCGCGAAATACTGAGATTCACAGCACTCCTGCGCTCTGGGGGGCCTCCGGTGATTGCCCGGGTCAGACCACCTCGGTAGGTTCGCAGGAGTCCGCGATGGAGTCCACGGGCGAGCATCGACAGAATCACCGGTATCGACAGCGAAACAGAGCCCGGCGACATCGGACGCATTTCCCCGAAGATCCGCAGAAGAACGAACACACCCGAAAGAGGACGAAGTGGCACTGCCCCAGTTGACCGACGAGCAGCGGGCCGCCGCGCTGGCCAAGGCCGCGGCCGCACGCAAGGTGCGGGCCGAGCTGAAGGAGCGGCTGAAGCGGGGCGGAACGACCCTGAAGCAGGTGCTCATCGACGCCGAGAGCGACGAGGCGCTGGCCAAGCTGAAGGTCTCCGCATTGTTGGAAGCCCTGCCGGGTGTCGGCAAGGTCCGCGCGGCCGCCCTGATGGAGCAGTTCGACATCGCCGCCAGCCGCCGGGTTCGCGGCCTCGGCGACCGGCAGCGGAAGGCGCTGCTGGACGAGTTCGGCTTCTGAGCCGCACCCGATCGATCAGCACCCGACGAATCCGCACCCGACGATGACGGCCGCAGCCGGGCCGCAGCAGGCAGCGCACCCGTCACCGGGTCGGCTGTTCGTGCTCTCCGGGCCCTCAGGGGTCGGCAAGAGCACGGTGCTGGCCCGGCTGCGGACCGTCCTGTCGACGCTGTGGTTGTCGGTGTCGGTGACCACCAGGCCGCCGCGCCCTGGTGACGTCGAGGGGGTGACGTACTACTTCGTCAGCCCCGAGCGGTTCGCCGAACTGGCCGCCGGCGGTGAGCTGCTGGAATGGGCCGAGTTCGCCGGCAACCTCTACGGCACCCCGCGCCGCGCGGTGCTGGAGCACATCGCCGCCGGCCAGGACGTGCTGCTGGAGATCGACGTCCAGGGCGCCCGGCAGGTCAGGGACGCACTGGCCGGATCCGCCGAGTTGCGACCGGTGCTGATCTTCCTGGCGCCGCCCTCGTACGAGGAATTGGCCCGGCGCCTGATCGGCCGCGGCACCGAGAGCGCGGAGATCCGCGAGGCCAGGCTGCAGGCCGCCCGCGACGAACTGGCCGCCGAGCCCGAGTTCGACCACACCGTGGTGAACCACGACGTCGAGGCGGCCGTCCAGACCTTGCTAGACTTGGTGGCTGATCAGCGTCTTCGGTGACCAGCCGTGTCGGTGACACACCGACGGTGTGGCAGCAGCCCGCGGAGCCGCCCGGATGATCCCCATGTTTTCCAAGTTCAGGAGTTGACCAGCGTGACCGTGCCCAGCACTGTGCCCACCACCGGCGAGACCGGCGCAGCCGAGACCGCCAAGACCCACACCCCGGCCGAGATCGCCGCCCTGGGCATCACCTACCCGCCGATCGACGAACTGCTGACCAGGGCGAGCTCGAAGTACGCGCTGTCGATCTACGCCGCCAAGCGCGCCCGGCAGATCAACGACTACTACGCCCAGCTCGGTGAGGGCCTGCTCGAGTACGTCGGCCCGCTGGTCGAGCCGCTGCCCAAGGAGAAGCCGCTGTCGATAGCCATGCGGGAGATCTCCGGCGGCCTGTTGGAGCATAAAGAGGGCGGCGAAGAAGGCGGCGAGTGAACCTGACGCCTCAGGTTCACCCTGGACCGGCGCCCCTGGACGGCAAGAACATCGTCCTGGGCGTCAGCGGCGGCATTGCCGCCTACAAGGCGTGTGAGCTGCTCCGCCGGCTCAAGGCGGCCGGCCACGACGTCACCGTCGTCGCCACCGAATCCGCGCTGAAGTTCGTCGGCATCGCCACCTTCGAGGCGCTGTCCGGCAACCCGGTGTCGACGGACGTCTTCACCGATGTGCCGACCGTCCGGCACGTCGCCATCGGCCAACAGGCCGATCTGGTGATCGTGGCTCCGGCCACGGCGGATCTGTTGGCCCGCACCGCATCCGGCCGCGGTGACGACCTGCTCGCAGCCACCCTGCTGGTCAGCAGGGCGCCGGTGCTGATGGCACCGGCCATGCACACCGAGATGTGGACGCACCCGGCCACCGTCGCCAACGTGGCGACCCTGCGCAGCCGCGGCGTCACCGTCGTTCCCCCGGCCGTCGGCCGGCTCACCGGCCCGGATTCCGGGCCGGGCCGATTGCCCGATCCCGAGCACCTGGCACAGCTCGCCGAGCTGCTGCTCGCCGCCGATCCGGCACACCACCCGCTGCCGTTCGATCTGGCCGGCCGGCGCGTCGTGGTGTCAGCCGGCGGTACCAGGGAAGCGCTGGACCCGGTGCGTTTCCTGGGCAACCGGTCGTCCGGCCGGCAGGGCTACGCC
The DNA here is from genome assembly GCF_000426645.1 of Nakamurella lactea DSM 19367. Classification (GTDB taxonomy): domain Bacteria; phylum Actinomycetota; class Actinomycetes; order Mycobacteriales; family Nakamurellaceae; genus Nakamurella; species Nakamurella lactea. The sequence goes on from NZ_KE384549.1 coordinate 175,586, forward strand.
ATCGCCCTGGTGGCGGCCGCCCGCGGCGCCGAGGTGACGCTGGTCGCGGCCAATGCCGCGCTCGCCGACCCACCGGGGGTGGTTGTTCGCCCCGTGGTGTCGGCGGTGGAGTTGCAGACCGCGATGCGTGAGGCGGTCGCTTCCGGGACCGACGCGGTGGTGATGAACGCCGCGGTCGCCGACTTCCGGCCGGCCGATCCGGCCGCCCACAAGATCAAGAAGACCGCCGACACCGGACCGCCGGCGATCGAGCTGCTGGAGAACCCGGACATCCTGGCCGGTCTGGTCGCCGATCGCGGCGCCGATCGCCGGCCGGTGATCGCCGGGTTCGCTGCCGAGACCGGTGACGACACCACCAGCCCGCTGGAGTTCGGCCGGCAGAAACTGGCCCGCAAGGGCTGCGACCTGCTGGTGGTCAACCGGGTCGACGGCGGTCGGGGTTTCGAGACCGACCACAACGCGGCCGTCATCCTGCGCACCGGCGGCGACAGCGTCGACGTGCCGTTCGGGCCCAAGACGGTGGTCGCGGCGGCCGTCTGCGACGCGCTGGCCGCCGCCCTGGCGCAGCCCGGCGACCCTGTGGCGACTAATCTCAGCACGCCGACGGCCGACAGCACCGATCTCAACACCCGAGGAGCTACCACGTGACATCCCGCCTTTTCACCTCCGAGTCGGTCACCGAAGGCCATCCGGACAAGATCTGTGATGCGATCAGTGACTCGATCCTCGACGAACTGCTGCGCCAGGACCCGGCGAGCCGGGTCGCGGTCGAGACGATGGTCACCACCGGCCAGGTGCACGTCGCCGGCGAGGTCACCACCGAGGCCTACGCCGACATCCCGACCATCGTCCGGGACACCGTGCTGAACATTGGCTACGACTCGTCGGCCAAGGGCTTCGACGGTGCCTCCTGCGGGGTCAATGTGGCGATCGGCGCGCAGTCGGCCGATATCGCCCAGGGTGTCGATACCTCCGAGGAGGCCCGGCGCGGCACCGGCGGCGGCGGTTCTCAAGCGGACGACGAGATCGCCAGGCAGGGCGCCGGCGACCAGGGCCTGATGTTCGGCTACGCCTGCAGCGACACCCCCGAGCTGATGCCGCTGCCGATCGCCCTGGCGCACCGGCTGTCCCGCCGGCTCACCGAGGTCCGCAAGGACGGCACCGTTCCGTACCTGCGTCCCGACGGCAAGACCCAGGTGACGATCGAGTACGTGGGCGACAAGGCGCTCCGGCTGGACACCGTGGTGATCTCCAGCCAGCACGCCGAGGACGTCGACCTCGACAAGCTGCTCACCCCGGACGTCACCAAGCATGTGATCGAGCCGATCATCGCCGATCTGGCCATCGACACCCGGGACTACGGAAAGCACATCAACCCCACCGGCCGGTTCGTCGTCGGCGGCCCGATGGGCGATGCCGGCCTCACCGGCCGCAAGATCATCGTCGACACCTACGGCGGGATGGCCAGGCACGGTGGCGGCGCCTTCTCCGGCAAGGACCCGTCCAAGGTCGACCGCTCCGCCGCCTACGCCATGCGCTGGGTGGCCAAGAATGCGGTGGCCGCCGGGCTGGCCGAGCGGATCGAGGTGCAGGTCGCCTACGCGATCGGCGTCGCCGCGCCGGTCGGGCTGTTCGTCGAGACGTTCGGCACCGAGCAGGTGGATCCGGACAAGATCGCCCAGGCCATCCGCGAGGTGTTCGACCTGCGGCCGGGCGCGATCATCCGGGACCTGGACCTGAAGCGGCCGATTTACGCGCAGACCGCCGCCTACGGCCACTTCGGTCGCACCGACATCGAACTGCCCTGGGAGCAGGTGGACCGGGCCGACGCGCTCAAGTCCGCCCTCGGCTTCTGACCTCAGGTCTGACGGAAACCCAGCGTTGGGGTTTCGGTAACCGGCGGGGTCAGCGCGCGGGGCCGCTCACCCGGACCAGGTTGCGCCATGGGTCGTCGAACACCAGTTCGCGACCGTCGTCGGCGACCTGGATCCCGCGGGTCTGCAGCCGTTCGCGCAGCGCGCCGAGACCGTCGGTGGTGGGCAGCTGGACCGAGACCTCACCGAGGCCGAGGGCCGGGGTCCGCTCGCCGGCGCCCTGGCTGCGCCAGGTGTTCATGCCCAGGTGATGGTGGTAGCCGCCGGCCGAGACGAACAACGCCTGGTTGCCGAACTCGGTGGTGATCTCGAAGCCGACGGTGTCGACGTAGAAACGCTTGGCGGTGGCGATGTCGCCGACCTTGAGGTGGATGTGCCCGACCCCGGTCCGCCCCTCGGTGACCTTCACCGCACCGGCATCGGTGAGCGTCTCCGTCAGAAACCGGTTTGGGTCAAGGAAGATCGTGTCCATCGCGACCCGGCCGTCGGTCCACGTCCATTCCTCGCGCGGACGGTCCCAATAGAGCTCGACACCGTTGCCCTCGGGGTCGTCGAAGTAGAAGGCCTTGCTCACCAGGTGATCCGAGCTTCCGGTGAATCCGGCTGGGTACTGCTTGGCCACCGAGTAGACCGAGGACGCGAGATCCGACTCCTGCTCGAAGAGGAACGCGGTGTGGAACAAGCCGGCCGCGGTGGCGGCGGCGTACTTGAGCTCGGGGGCGAGCTCCAACACCAGCGAGGGATTGCCCGGGCGGCCGAGGACGGCCCGACCTCCCTGAAGGGCCAGCAGGGTCAAACCGATGCCGGACTGGTAGTAGCGCACCATCGGGTCGAGGTCGCCGACCTTGAGGGTGACGGCGCCCATCGAGGTGTCGGCGTCAAGGATGTCGGTGCTGGGCAGGGCCTGGATCGCGCTGCCGTCGAGGGTGTTGTTCATGGCTCCCCAATTACTTGAAGGTTCAACTTTCTGGGTCAACGGCCCCTCAGCTCCGTCTATTCCCCGTCGCACGCCGAACCGGGCCGGCCATTTGACTCATGATGTCCGTCGCCGATCCGGGTCCGGCAGCACTGCGGTTGTGGACAGCTTGGCCGACCGACGGGGGAGTCTGATATCCACAGGGGATGACGCCCGCTGCGCAGCCGCCTCTGCTCGAGGTCGCCCCGCCGGTTGCCGGGGCGCCCGCGGCAGATCCGACCGAGGGTGCCGTGACGGCCGGCGGTGCGACCAGCGCGGCGAGCAAGGGGTCCACGAAGTCCGGTCGGCAGCGGAACACCGTCCCGAAGCAGCCGTGTCGGGACAATCCGGTGGCGTCGGTGGCGGTGGACATCTCACTGCTACACCTGGACCGGCCGTTCGACTACCTGGTGCCGGAGGCCCTGGCGGACCAGGCGGTGCCCGGCGCCAGGGTGCGGGTGCGGTTCGCCGGGCGGCTGGTCGACGGGTTCGTGCTGAGCCGGCTGGAGCGCTCCGAGCACGGCGGCCGGCTGGGCTTTCTGGAGCGGGTGGTCTCACCAGAGCCGGTGCTCACCGACGAGGTCGCCGCGCTGGCCAGGGCGGTGGCCGACCGGTACGTCGGCAGCCTCGCCGATGTGCTGCGGCTGGCGGTGCCGCCGCGGCACGCGCGGGCCGAGGCGTCGGTGCCGGAGGCGGCCGACGGTGCGCCGGCGACAACCGGGGCTGACGGCTCCCCGGTAACGGACTCCCCGGTGCCGGCCGGGGCTGACGGTGCGCCGGCGACATCCGGGGCTGACGGCTCCCCGGTAACAGAGTCCCCGGTGCCGGCCGGCTGGCGGGCCTATCCGGCGGGCGGGGCGTTCCTGGCCGCCGTCAGCCGCGGGGCGCCGGCTCGCGCCGTCTGGCAGGCGGCCCCCGGCGAGGACTGGCCGGCCCGGTTGGCCGAGGCGGCGGCCGCCGCGCACACCGCCGGCCGTGGGGCGCTGCTGCTGGTTCCGGACGCCAGGGACCTGGCCCGGCTCGAGACCGCCCTGGCCGCGGCGTTGCCGGCAGACGGGTTCGTCACTCTCGCCGCCGATCTCGGGCCGGCCGAGCGGTACCGCCGGTTCCTGCGGATTCGGCGGGGGCTGGCGACGGTGGTCGCCGGGACCAGGGCGGCCGCCTTCGCCCCGGTCGCCGACCTGGCCATGGTGGCCATCTTCGACGACGGCGACGAGATGTTCGCCGAGCCGCGCGCGCCGTATCCGCATGCCCGCGAGGTGCTGATGATGAGGTCGGCGGCCGCCGGTTGCGCGCTGTTGGTCGGCGGCATCTCGCGCACCGCCGAGGCTCAGCTGCTGGTCGAGTCCGGTTGGGCGAAGGAGATCGCCGCGCCCCGGCTGACCATTCGCGAGCGCTCGCCGCGGATCGAGGCGCAAGGCGACAGCTATGCCGTCGGCGCCGACTCGGCGGCATCGGGCGCCAGGTTGTCGCCCGCGGCCTTCGCCGCCGCCCGCCGGGCACTGGAGGCCGGCGCGCCGGTCCTGGTGCAGGTGCCGCGCCGGGGCTACCTGCCCACCCTGGTCTGCGTGACCTGCCGTCGTCCGGCGCGTTGCCGGCGCTGCCACGGGCCACTGGGCATCGTGGCCGGTAACCGCATCCCGAGCTGTCGCTGGTGCGGTGCACCGGAGGCGCACTTCACCTGCGGGGCCTGCGGTGGCCATGAGCTGCGGGCGGCCGGCCAGGGTGCCCGGCGGACCGCGGAGGAGCTGGGTCGGGCCTTCCCTGGTGCCGCCCTGGTCACGTCGGCCGGCGACAGCATCAAGGACAGCGTGCCGGCCGGGCCCGCCATCGTGGTGGCCACCCCCGGCGCCGAGCCGGTGGCCGACGGGGGATATGGAGCGGCGCTGCTGCTGGACGGCGGTCTGCTGCTGTCCCGACCCGACCTGCGGGCGGCCGAGGTGGCGTTGCGGCGGTGGCTGACAGCGGCCGCCCTGGTCCGGCCGGCGTCCGCCGGCGGCCGGGTGGTGCTCGGTGTCGACGGCTCGGTGCCGGCGGCGCAGGCGCTGATCCGCTGGGATCCGGCCTGGCACGCCGCCTCGGAGCTGGCCGGTCGCCGCGAGCTCGGATTCCCTCCGGTGGTGGCGATGGCCTCACTCACCGGCGGCGAGGACGACATCGCCGCCGCGCTGGACGACCTGCGGCTGCCGGAAGGGGCCGAGGTGCTCGGCCCGGTACCGGTGGACGAACCGCCCGGCGCGGGGGGACCGGTCGCGGAGAAATCGCGGGCACTGCTGCGGACCGGGCAGACCGGTCGCCGGGAGCTGACCGCGGCCCTGCGGGTGATGGCGACCGAGCTGTCCGCGCGCAAGAACGCGGTGACGCCGCGGATCCAGGTCGACCCGGTCGACGCGCTCTGATTCGCCGGCGTAGCGGGGTTGTCCCGCCCGGGGGCGTAGCGGGGTTGTCCCGCCCGGGGGCGTAGCAGGGTTGTCCCGCCCGGGGGCGTAGCAGGGTTGTCCCACTCGCGCGCCGACAACATAATGCCGTGCTGATATCAGGGCAACCTGATATGCTCGGATCCGACAGGCAGTCTCGTCATCGCAGTCGATCGGAGCGAACCATGATCAGCGGACCAGCAGCACACGTCGGCGCAGTCGGGCGCCGCATGACAACCGTCGAGCGGGACGGAAAGCAGCTCTCCAGACTCATTGCCAGCCGGCGCTATCCGGCCGAGATCGACGACGTCTGGGATGCCCTCACCGATCGCGAGCGGATCCCGCGCTGGTTCCTGCCGGTGACCGGCGATCTGAAGGTCGGCGGGCGGTACCAGTTCGAGGGCAACGCCGGCGGCGTGGTCCTCGGCTGCCGGCCGCCGCGCGAATTGGCGGCCACCTGGGAGATGGGTGAGCAGATCAGTTATGTCACAGTCACTCTCGAACCCGACGGCGACCGAACCCTGCTCACCCTGCACCACGACGCCGAGGTCGACCCGGGGATGGCGGCGCAGTTCGGTCCAGGTGCCGTCGGCATCGGTTGGGAACTCGGGCTGATCGGGCTGGCCGAGCACCTGGCCTCGGGCGCGCCGGTCGATCCGGTCGCCGCCCAGCAGTGGGTGCTCAGCGCGGAGGGGATCGAGGCGGTGACGGCGATCAGCCGAGGCTGGGCCGACGCGGATATCGCCTTCGGCGTCGATCCGGACCAGGCCGAGGCCGCGTCGCAAGCCTGTATCGCCTTCTACACCACGGTTCCCGACACCACGGTTCCCGACGGCGCGGCTACCGACAATTCCGCCCCGGACGAGCGCTGAGCCGAATGGAGGCATTCGACGTCCTCGGCGACCCGGTCCGGCGTCGCATTCTGGAGCTGCTGGCGACCGGCGAGCACACCTCCGGCGGGTTGACCCAGGTGATCGCCGGCGAATTCGGGATCAGCCAACCGGCCGTCTCGATGCAACTGAAGGTGTTGCGGGACAGCGGGTTCGCCACCGTCAGGGCCGACGGTGCACGGCGGATCTACGCAGTGTCCGCCGAGCCGCTGGCCCAGGTCGACGGCTGGCTGGAGCAGTTCCGCCCGCTCTGGGAGCAGCGGCTGGACGCGCTGGGCACCGAGATCGCCCGCGGCGCTCGGGAGAAGCGGCGGCGCGGGCCCGCTCGTCAGCCCACGGTTTCCGGCTTCGGGGTATCACCGGCGGGTGACGAAGCCGACGATGATGTCCCGAAGTCGGGATGATCGGCAGGTCCGACTCACCAGGGGCTGGGCCGGTAGTCCTTGAGGAAGCAGCCGTACAGGTCGGTACCGGCCTCGCCCATCACGATCGGGTCGTAGACCCTGGCCGCGCCGTCGACCAGGTCGAGCGGCGCGTGGAAACCCTCGTCGGCCAGCCGCACCTTGGTGTGGTGCGGGCGCTCGTCGGTGATCCAGCCGGTGTCGACCGCCGTCATCAGAATGCCGTCGGTGTCCAGCATTTCCTTGGCGCTGGTGCGGGTCATCATGTTCAGCGCGGCCTTGGCCATGTTGGTGTGCGGATGTCCCGGCCCCTTGTAGGCCCGGGAGAACTGCCCCTCCATCGCCGACACGTTGACGATGTACTTGCGCCTGGCGGTCGATCGCCGCATCGCCGGCCGCAGCCGGGACACCAGCAGGAACGGCGCGGTGACGTTGCACAGCTGCACTTCCAGCATCTCCAGCGGATCGACCTGCTCGACCACCTGGGTCCAGGAGTTGATGTGGGTCTGGTCCGGTACCAGGCCGCCGGCGTCGATGGCGGTGCCGGCCGCGATCCGGTCCAGCGACGCGGATCCGGTCTGCAGGGCCAGTTCGGTGACGGCCGCGGCGGCCAGCACCGGATGCTGGCTGACGGAACCGGCCAGCGCCAGCGGATGCTTCTCGTGCGCCCGGGCGAAGCTGCGGATATTGATCCCGCGGGCCTCGATCGCGGCCGGCAGCGGCTCGTCCTCCGCGGCCGCCAGTGGCTGATAGGCGCCGGGGCTGCGGCGGACGGTCTGGGCGGCGTTGTTGATGATGATGTCCAGCGGCCCGGCCTCATCCAGCGAGTCGGTCAGCGCGATCACCTGGGCGGGGTCGCGCAGGTCGATGCCGACGATGTCCAGCTTCTCGATCCAGTCCGCCGAGTCCTCCATCGCGGCGAACCGGCGGGCCGCGTCCTTCGGGAAGCGGGTGGTGATGGTGGTGTGCGCGCCGTCGCGCAGCAGCCGCAGCGCGATGTACATGCCGATCTTCGCCCGGCCGCCGGTGAGCAGTGCCCGGCGTCCGGTCAAATCCGTTCTCGCGTCCCGCTTCCGGTGGCTGAAGGCCGCGCACTCGGGACACAGCTGGTGGTAGAAGTGATCGACCTGGGTGTAGGGCGTTTTGCAGATGTAACAGGGCCGCGGCCGCTGCAGGATGCCGGCGATCTCCCCGGTGGCCGACGACCGCAGCGAATTGCCGCGGGTCTCGTCGTCGATCCGGTCGGGGGCGGCGGTGGCGGTCAACGCCAGGACAGCGCGGTCGGCGGCGCTGACGGCGTCCCGCCTGGCGGTCCGGCGCTCCCGCTTGAGCGACTTGAACATCTTGCCGGTGGCCCGGCGCAGCGACACGTAGTGGGTGTCCTGCTCGTCCAGCAGGTGGGCCGTCTCCAGCACCCGGATCGCGGTGGCGATCTCGGCCGGGGTCGGCGGAATTTCGGGGGTGCTCACCCGTCGATGATAGGGACTGACGATCGGCCGACTGGTCGATCAGCTCAGGCGGCGAACTCGTCCAGCCGCCCGACGAACTCCTGCGGTGACGGCATGTCGTTGATCAGCGCCGCCTGCGCGCCGGCGGCCGACCGCTCCGGGCACTCGCCGAGCAGCGCCTCGACCGCGTCGCCCATCGCGGAGTCCGGCTCGTCGTTGCCGATCACCGTGGCCAGGCCGGCGGCCGCTATCGCGTGGGCATTGGCGAACTGGTCGGTGCCCTGCGGCATCAGCACCTGCGGGAGCCCGGCGGCGAGCGCGCCCAGCACGGTGCCGGTGCCGCCGTGGTGGACGGCGAGATCGACCAGCGGCAGGACCGAGTCCTGGGCGACGAACTGCTCGACGTGCACCGTGTCCGGCAGTGTGCCGAGGGCCGATCGGTCGCCGCGCTCGCCGATCGCGACCAGTACCTCGGCGCCCTGCTCGGCGGTCTGGATCACCGCGCGGCGCAGTGCGTCGGTGGCGCCGAATGCCACCGTGCCGAGGGTGACATAGACCCGTGGCCGGGTTCCGGGGGTCCGCAGCCACTGCGGTGGTGCAGTGGTCTGCTCGCTCCAGGCGACCGTGCGGATGGGCATCCGGAACGGCACGTCGTCGCCGCGCCAGGGGGGCGGCAGCGGGTCGAGCAGTGCCGCACCGAGCAGCTGCCCCTGCGGTGCGCGGCGGCCGCGATCGGTCCAGTCACCGGCGCGGAATCGCAGGGTGGCGGCGTGCACCTGCTCGCCGAACGGATCCCACCGTCCGACGCCGAACGCGAGCGCCGGTACTCCCAGCAGGTCAGCGGCCACCCCGGCACCGGTGTTGGAGCTGTCGTAGATCACCAGGTCGGGTCGGAATTCGGTCAGAGCCTGCAGCAGCCCCGGCAGCGTCAGACCGGCGGTGATGTCAGCGAAGATGGCCAGGGCCAGCTCCATCCCGGCGGCCTCCGGGTGGCGCTCGACCGCCTGCCGTTCGACCTCGGACAACGAGATCGGCCGCCCGAACGGGTCGATGGTGGGCAGTGGTAGCCGCTCGGCGAACGGTGATCCGACGGCAACCACCACTTGATGCCCCCCGTCGCGGCAGGCCAGTGCCAGTGGCATCAGCGGATACAGGTGGCCGTGCGCCGGGATGGCTGCGAACGCGATGCGCACGAGATCTCCTTCGATCGGCGCCGACACCGTTCAGAGAGCGCGAGTGCGCGGGCGGATACCGGCCTCCGATGGAGTTCGGCGCCGCTTCGAGCAGTGATGGCCGACTACACTCGGCGCGCAACCCATCGTGCCCGGCCCGCCGCCGCGGCGCCGTCCCGAATGAGGAACATCCTGCGCATCGTCTTCGCCGGCACTCCCGCGGCCGCCGTCCCGTCCTTGCGGGCGCTGATCGACGCACACATCGCGGGGGAGCACGAGTTGGCTGCCGTCATCACCCGCCCCGACGCCAGGGTCGGTCGCGGCCGGACTCTGCAGGCGTCTGCGGTCGCCGAAGTCGCCGAAGAAGCCGGGCTGACGGTGATCAAGGCCGCTGGTGCCAAGGACCCTGCCTTTGCCGACACACTGCGGGAGATCGCCCCCGAGGCCGGGGCGGTCGTCGCCTACGGGGCGATCCTGCCGCAGCCCGTGCTGGACATCCCGCGCCACGGCTGGGTCAACCTGCACTTCTCGCTGCTGCCGGCCTGGCGCGGCGCGGCACCGGTGGCCGCGGCGATCCGGCACGGCGACCAGCTGACCGGCGCCAGCACCTTCGCCCTGGAGGCCGGTCTGGACACCGGGCCGGTCTACGGCGTGGTCACCGAGCCGATCGGGCCGCGGGACACGACGGGAGAGGTGTTGGGACGACTGGCGATCAGCGGGGCCGAGCTACTGCGGGCCACCCTCGACGGCATCGAGGCCGGTCGGCTGCGGCCGACGCCGCAGCCGACGGACGGGGTCAGCGTGTTCGGCAAGATCACCGTTGACCAGGCCAGGGTGGACTGGACGCAGCCGGCGGTCGGGGTCGACCGGCTGATCCGTTCGGTCACCCCCGAACCCGGAGCGTGGACCGAGAGTCGTTGGGGCAAGCTGGGTCTGGGCCCGGTCGAGCCGTTCGACGGCGACCGGCTGGAGCCCGGAGAGCTGTTGGTCGGCAAGCGCGAGGTGCTGGTCGGCACCGGCACCGCCGTTGTCCGGCTGGGGACCGTCACCGCGCCCGGCAAGAGGCCGATACCGGCGGCGGACTGGGCCCGAGGGGCCCGTCCGGAACCGGGCGAGCGGTTCGGCCACGCCGAACCGACCGTCACCGACCCAGCCACCGCAATTGCCGACGTCAGCCCGGCGACCGATCGGGGCGAGTCGTGAGCCGCCCGCCGACCGGCGGCCGGCGGGGTCCGTCCGGACCCAAGCGGCGGCCCGACACCCGCCGCCCGCCCGAGGTCGACCCGGCGCGCAAGGTGGCGCTGGACCTGCTGGCCGCCGTCCGCGTCGACGGCGCCTACGCCAACCTGGCGTTGCCGGAGCTGATCGCCGCGGCCGGCCTGCACGGCCGGGACGCCGCGCTGGCCACCGAACTGTCCTACGGCAGCTGCCGGGCGCTCGGGCTGCTGGACGCGGTGATCGGCAGCGCCGGCAACCGGGCGCTGGCCGACCTGGACGGCGACGTGCTGGATGCGTTGCGGCTGGGGGCGTATCAGTTGCTGCGCACCAGGATCCCGGCACATGCCGCGCTGTCGGTGACCGTCGACCTGGTCCGGGCGGGCCGGCATCCGGGCGCCGCCGGCTACGTGAACGCGGTGCTGCGCCGGGTCTCCGAGGCGGACCTGGACACCTGGATCTCCCGGCTGGCGCCGGACCGCGCCGACGACGAGATCGGTTACCTGGCGGTGGCCACCTCGCACCCACGGTGGATCGCCGCCGCGCTGTCCGATGCGCTGGGCCCGCGCCGGGACGAGTTGGAGCAGGCGCTGCGCGCCGACGACGCGCCACCCGCGGTCCATCTGGTGGCCAGGCCCGGCCGGATCGACCGGGAGTCGCTGGCAGCGCAGGTCGACGGGACGCCGGCCCGCTATTCGCCGTACGGGGTCTATCTACCGGCCGGTCATCCCGGGTCGATCGCCGCGATCGCCGACGGCCGGGCGGCGGTGCAGGACGAGGGTTCACAACTGGTGGCCGTCGCGCTGGCCGGTGCCGAGCTGGATGGCGCCGATACCCGCTGGCTGGACCTGGCCGCCGGGCCGGGTGGCAAGGCCGCGCTGCTCGGTGCCATGGCCGCCGAGCGGGGAGCCGTGGTGGACGCCGTCGAGGTGGCCGAACACCGGGCAAAGCTGGTGCGCCGCACCACCTCCGGTCTGCCGGTCAGCGTGCACACGGCCGACGGCCGGGATCCGGGGCTGCCGCCGGCGAGCTTCGACCGGGTACTGCTGGACGCGCCGTGCACCGGGCTCGGCGCACTGCGTCGCCGGCCGGAGGCCCGCTGGCGCCGCGACCCCTCGGACGTCGCCGACCTGGTCCGGCTGCAGGGCGAGCTGCTGGCCTCCGCCGCCCAGCTGGTCCGGCCGGGCGGGTTGATCGGCTACGTCACCTGCTCCCCGCACCTGGCCGAGACGGCCGGCGTGATCGCCCGTCGCCCGGCGGGGCTGGAGCTCGTCGATGCCCGGCCGTACCTCCCCGGCGTCCCCGCCCTCGGCGACGGCCCGACCGTGCAGCTCTGGCCGCACCGGCACGGCACCGACGCCATGTTCCTGGCCCTGCTCCGCCGCGAGCCCTGACCCCCAGCCTCAGCAACCCCAGCCCCCGGCGCTTATCAACATCGCATCCGCTTGTCATCTGGGCCGAAATGTGGCTGGTGGGACAGGAGTGTGCAACTTCGCAAGCGCCTGCGATGTTGATAAGCGGCCCCGATAGGCTCCCGCACGTGGCCCCGCTGATCGCACCGAGCATCCTGTCCGCCGACTTCGCCCGCCTCGCCGACGAGGTGAAACGGGTCGAGGGCGCCGACTGGCTGCACGTCGACGTGATGGACAACCACTTCGTGCCGAACCTGACCATCGGGCTGCCGGTGGTGCAGGCGATCCGGCAGGTCACCGACATCCCGCTGGACTGCCACCTGATGATCGACGACCCGGACCGCTGGGCCGTCGGCTACGCCGAGGCCGGCGCCTACAACGTGACCGTGCACGCCGAGGCGGTGCACGACCCGATCAGCATGGCGGTCGACCTGCAGGCGGCCGGCGCCAAGGCGGGTCTGTCGATCAAGCCCGGCACAGCTCTGGACGACTGGGTCGAGGTACTGCGCGAGTACGACACCCTGCTGGTGATGACGGTCGAGCCGGGCTTCGGCGGCCAGTCGTTCATGCCGGACATGCTGGACAAGGTGCGCAGCGCCCGCCGAATGGTGCAGACCGGTCACCTGAAGGTAGTGGTCCAGGTGGACGGCGGGATCAACGCCGACACGATCGAGGCCGCGGCCGAGGCCGGCGCCGACTGTTTCGTCGCCGGCAGCGCCGTCTATGGCGCCGACGACCCGGCGGCGGCCGTCGCCGCACTGCGGGAGAGTGCTGCGCGGCACACCCACGGCTGACCAACCGCGATCCGTGCGGTGGGAGGATGGACGCATGTTCACCGGGATCGTCGAGGAATTGGGCAGCGTCGTCGCGATCGACGTCACCCCCGGCAGCACCGACGCGAGACTGCGGGTCAGGGGCGCCACCGTCAGTTCCGACGTCGCCCACGGCGACTCGATCGCGGTCGGCGGCGTGTGTCTGACGGTGGTCGGCTTCGACGGCGACGAGTTCACCGTCGACGTGATGGGCGAGACCCTCGATCGCACCACGGTCGGCCAGTGGCGGGCCGGCACCGCGGTCAACCTGGAGCGCAGCGTGACCCCGACCACCCGTCTGGGCGGGCACGTCGTGCAGGGCCACGTGGACGGCGTCGGCACCCTGATCGGGCGCGAACGACACCCGGCCTACGACGTGCTGACCTTCGCGGTCGACGCCGGCATCGGCAAGTACATCGCCGAGAAGGGCGCCATCGCGATCGACGGAATTTCGCTGACGGTGGTCGGCGTTCAAGACACCGCCGGGGCTGCACCGGGGACCGAGTTCACCATCGGGGTGATCCCGGAAACCCAGCGGGCGACCACCATGGGCTCGGTCGCCATCGGCTCCGCGGTGAACATCGAGGTGGACGTGATGGCCAAATACGTAGAACGACTGCTGACGGCCGGCGAACCGGCGAACCTTCCGGCGGCCCCGGCGGCCCCGGCGACCGCAGCGGCGGTGACGGCATGACGCACACCGCGGACCAGCAGGTCCGTCGCTCCCGCTTCGACAGCATCGACGACGCGATCGCCGAGATCGCCGCCGGCCGGCCCGTTGTCGTGGTCGACGACGAGGACCGGGAGAACGAGGGCGACCTGATCTTCGCCGCCGAGCTGGTGACAGCGGAACTGATCGCCTTCATGGTCCGCTACACCTCCGGCTACATCTGCGTGCCGATCACCGAGGCGGAGGCCGACCGGCTCGAGCTGCCGCCGATGTCGGCGATCAACCAGGACCCGCGCGGCACCGCCTACACGGTCACCGTCGACGCCAAATCCGTTTCCTCGACCGGGATCTCGGCCGTCGACCGGGCGCACACCATCCGGCTGCTGTCGGACCCGGAGGCCTCCGCCGGGGACTTCTCCCGGCCCGGTCACGTAGTACCGCTACGGGCCCGCGACGGTGGCGTGCTGGTGCGTCCCGGGCACACCGAGGCGGCCATCGACCTGGCGACGCTGGCCGGACTGAACCCGGCCGGGGTGCTCTGCGAGATCGTCAGCGAGAAGGACCCGCTGGGGATGGCCCGGTCCGAAGAACTGCGGGTGTTCGCCGACGATCACGACCTCAAGCTGATCTCCATCGCCGACCTGATCGCCTATCGGCGGGCAAGGGAGAGTCAGATCGTCAAGGTCGCCGATGCGCGATTGCCGTTGCCGCAGGGCACTTTCCGGGCCGTCGGCTACCAGTCGAAGGTGACCGGCCGGGACCTGGTGGCGCTGGTCTACGGCGACATCGGTGACGGCGAGAACCTGCTGGTGCGGGTCCATTCGGAGTGCCTGACCGGTGACGTGTTCGGTTCGCTGCGGTGTGACTGCGGTCCGCAGCTGCACGCAGCGCTCGATGCCGTGGCCGACGAGGGCCGCGGCGTGGTGCTGTACATCCGTGGCCACGAGGGTCGGGGCATCGGCCTGCTGCAGAAGCTGCGCGCCTACGAATTGCAGGACGCCGGCGCGGATACGGTCGACGCCAATCTCGCGCTCGGCCTGCCGGCCGATTCCCGCGAGTACGGCACCGGCGCCCAGGTGCTGGCCGACCTCGGCGTGCGGTCGATGCGGCTGCTGACGAACAACCCGGCCAAACGGGCCGGTCTGGAGGGCTACGGCCTGCACATCGTCGAGCGGGTGCCGCTGCCGCTGTCGGTGAACCCGGAGAACCTGCGCTACCTCACCACCAAACGAGACCGGATGGGTCACGAGTTCGACATCGAACTCGGTCACTCCTGACGCATCCGCTCGCTGCCCGACAGTTGACGACCGACAGTCCCGGAAGGAAGCACAGATGAGCGGCGAAGGACGCCCGAGCGAGCAGTCGCCGGACGCCACCGGCCTGAAGGTCGCGGTGGTCGCCACCCAGTGGCACCGCGAGTTGACCGACCAGTTGCTGGCCTGCGCGTTGCGCGCCGCCGCCGCCGCCGGGGTCGACGATCCGACCGTGGTCAGGGTTCCGGGCTCGATCGAATTGCCGGTGGTGGCCCAGCAGTTGGCGACCGACCACGACGCCGTTGTCGCCCTCGGCGTGGTGGTCCGGGGCGGCACCCCGCACTTCGAATACGTGTGTGACGCCGTCACCGCCGGGCTCACCAGGGTGGCTTTGGACGCCGGTACACCGGTCGGCAACGGCGTGCTGACCTGCGACACGATGGAACAGGCGATCGCCCGCAGCGGCGCCGAGGGATCGGTGGAGGACAAGGGCGGTGACGCGATGCAGGCCGCGCTGAACACCGCGCTGGTGCTGCGCCGGCTGCGCGGCGGGGACAGGTCGGGGATCGGATTCGGCTCGTCATGAGTACCAGGCACCCGGAACCGCCGGACGGCCCGGCCAGCATGGTGGCCCGCCCGCGGAGGATCGTGATCTACGCCGGCATCGCCACCGCGGTGATCGTCGGCGCGATGCTGGCGGTCGGGATCCTGCTGCGCGGCTCGGCCGACGGGGTCTCCTTCCGGCCGGCCGACCAGGTCGGGTTGATCGGCGTCGGGCTGCTGTTCGGCGTGTTGATCATGGTGGCCGCTGCCCGGCCGCGAGTGCGGGTCGACCAGAACGGCATCTCGGTCCGGAACATGATCGGACATCGCGACTACGGCTGGCCGGTGATCCAGCGGGTCAGTTTCCACGAGGGTGCGCAGTGGCCATCGCTGGAGCTTGCCGACGACGAGAGCTACCCGATCATGGCCATCCAGGCGATGGACAGGGAGCGGGCGTTGGCCGCGCTGCAACGGCTCAGGGCGCTGCTGGACCGGTACGCGGTCAACCGGCCGGAGCCGACCGACCAAGCCAGGGAACAGGCCAGGGTGCAGGCCGAGCGCGAGCTGGCCGCCCGGCCGCTCGGCCGGTTGGAACTCGAGGATCTGCAGCGGTTGGCGCGCAAGGCGAACGGCTCGGGCAAGAAGTAGCCGGCCGTGCGCCGAGCGCACCCGGCGGCCGGTGATTCGCCAGGCGGCCACGCAGCCATGTAGCATTGTGGGGCGACCAGCCTCTGTTCGTGACGTGCCGAATCGCCGCCAGGCGGAGATCCGGAACGCGCGGGTCGAGGGAACAAGTGGAGTCCCGAACTCCCACCCGCGTTTCGCCGAACCAGGCGGCCGGGTTTCCGGTCACCGGCCCTGTGGGGTCCGGTGCAGCGCACCCTCGTGGTGCGTCGTCAACCGGTCGTTCGGGCTTCCTCGTGTTCATGCCGCGGCAGCCGTCACCTCAGTGAACCCACTCGGATGCCGCCGATTCCGGACGTGCACCTATTCACCGTCATACCTGGAGGACTCAATCAGCGTCGAACCACGCATCAACGACAGGATCCGCGTTCCCGAGGTCCGGCTCGTCGGCGCAGAGGGTGAGCAGATCGGCATCGTTGCCGTCGGCGAGGCTCTGCGATTGGCCCAGGCGGCCGACCTGGATCTGGTCGAGGTCGCCCCGGCGGCCCGGCCGCCCGTCTGCAAGCTCATGGACTACGGCAAGTTCAAGTACGAAAGCGCGCAGAAGGCCAGGGAAGCCCGTCGCAACCAGGTGCTCACCGTCATCAAAGAGATGAAGCTCCGGCCCAAGATCGACGCGCACGACTACGAGACCAAGAAGGGTCACGTCGTGCGGTTCCTCAAGGCCGGGGACAAGGTCAAGGTGACGATCATGTTCCGCGGACGCGAGCAGTCGAGGCCCGAACTGGGTTTCCGACTGCTGCAGCGGCTGGCCGACGACGTCGCCGATCTCGGTGTCGTCGAGAGCTCGCCGAAGCAGGACGGCCGGAACATGATCATGGTGCTGGCACCGCACCGGCAGCCGGCCAAGCCGAAGGCCGGCGGCCAGCCGGCCACCGCCGAGGCTGCCACGGCCGAAGCGGCACCTGCCGAGTAGTTCAGTCAGCTCCACCGACCGGATCGCCAACCGCGGTCCGATCGGGTTCGATAGTGCCCGCAAGCGGGCGAAGACCACCACGGTGCCCAGCCCGGGCACCCGGCGGGGCTCGAACGAGCGCCGTCACCAACAGCGAGGAAATGTCATGCCGAAGCAGAAGACCCACTCCGGGATCAAGAAGCGGGTCCGGGTCACCGGGTCCGGGAAGATCGTGCACGCCGGTTCCGGCAAGCGTCACCACCTGGAGCACCAGCCGACCCGCAAGACCCGCAGGGCCGACGGCATGCACGTCCTCGCCCAGGCCGATGTGCCGCGCGTCAAGCGCATGCTCGGCATCTGATTCTTCAGACCTCCATTCCCGGCTTCACCCCGAAGCACCAGAACGACCGGCAGCCGACCCGCTCGCCGGAGTGAACAGAAAGACAGGTGTCCCGTGGCACGCGTCAAAAGGGCCGTCAACGCCCATAAGAAGCGCCGCACGATTCTCGAGCACGCATCCGGCTACCGCGGCCAGCGCTCCAGGCTGTACCGCAAGGCCAAGGAGCAGGTGCTGCACTCGCTCAACTACGCCTACAACGACCGGCGTAAGCGCAAGGGCGATTTCCGCCAGCTGTGGATCACCCGGATCAACGCCGGTGCCCGCGCGAACGGCGTGACCTACAACCGCTTCATCCAGGGCCTGCGGGTCGCCGGCGTCCAGGTCGACCGCAAGGTGCTGGCCGAGCTGGCCGTGCACGACGAGGCCGCCTTCGCCGCCCTGGTCAAGATCGCCCGCGAGGCCGTGCCGTCCCAGGCCGACACTGCAGCGGCCAACGCCGGGGACGCGGCCTGAGCCGCGAACGCACTCCGCAGCGCCCGGCCGGGAACAACCCGGCCGGGCGCGGTGCGTCGTCCGCCGCCGATGCGGTCGCGGATGACGCTTCCATCCTCACCGAGAAGTCGGCGAGAATCGCCCACGCCCACCGCTTGCTGCGCCGTACCCGGCGCACCGAGGCCGGCGAGTTCCTGGCCGAGGGCGCCCAGGCGGTCCGGGAAGCGATCGGGTACCAGACCGAGAACCCCGGTACGGTGCTCGACCTGTTCGTCACCGAGGCCGCGGCCACCCGGAACACCGGCCTGATCCGGCTGGCCTTCGCCGCCGGGATCGAGGTCACCCAGGTCACCGACCGGGCCGCGGCCGCCATGTCCGATACCCAGGCGCCGCAAGGGATCGTGGCCCGGTGCCGGACCATCGAGGTCGACCTGGCCACCGCGCTGGCCGGCTCGCCGAAACTGGTGGCCGTGCTGGTGCAGACCAACGACCCGGGAAACGCCGGCACCATCATCCGGTTGGCCGACGCGGTCGGCGCCGACGCGGTGGTCGTCGCCGGCGACGCGGTCGACCCGTTCAACCCGAAGGTCGTCCGGGCGTCCACCGGCAGCCTGTTCCATCTGCCGATCGCCCGCTCCGACGATCCCGCCACCCTGCTCGAAAAGCTTGCTGCCGCAGGGCTTTCCACCCTGGCCACCACCGGTGGAGCGGAGCTGGATCTGGACACCGCACGGTCCGACGGTCTGCTCGAGTTGCCGACCGCCTGGCTGTTCGGTTCCGAGGCGCACGGCCTGCCGGCCGAGATCATCGCCGCCGCCGATGCCGCCGTCCGGGTGCCGATCCACGGCCGGGCCGAGTCACTGAACATGGCCACCGCCGCCGCCGTCTGCCTGTACGCGAGCGCCGGCGCCCAACGGGGCTGACGAACCGCGAGCGGGCTACCGCTGCACGGTGAATGCCCCGCGGTGGACGGTGAGGGTGCCGTTGCCCAGCGCCCCGGCGAAGTTCCGCATTCGCTCGGGTCCGTCGTCCAGCAGCGCCGGCAACGTGGCTGCCGTACCGCCGGCCGCAAGGCGCGCTCCGAGTTGCTGGAACCACTCCACCAGCCAGGGCGTCTCGTCGACCCATTCGACCGTGTCGAAGCCGCCGTCCTCGATCGCGACCATCAACTCCGCCGGGGTCGCCAGGAAGCTGTCGGTGCCGTCGATGGTCCATGGCAGCGGCAGGGCGGGGTCGTCGTTGCCGACCCGGCAGACCTCGAAGGTCGCCAGCCGGGCGCCGGGCCGTAGCCGGTGCGCGATCGCGGCGAAGAAGGTCTCCTTGTCGGCGACGTTCATCTGGGTGTGCACGGTGCAGGCGGCGTCGAAGTCGAAGCGGTCGAGCCGCGCGATGTCGGTGTTGAGGAATCGGGCCTGCCCGGCGAGCCCCACCGCGTCGGTCAGGGCGGTCGCCGCCTCGACGTACCCGGCCGCAAGGTCCACCCCGACGACCTGGCAGCCGGTGGTCCGGGCGATCTGGCGCGCCGGTCCACCGAGACCGGAACCGACGTCCAGCACGGTCATTGCGGGGGATAGTCGCAGGCTCGGCAGGAGCCGGTCGACGGCGGCAGTGCCGCCGGCGTGGAACTGGTCGATCCCGTCGCGTTGGGCCTGGGTGAGCGATGCCAGATCGGTTCCGGCGAGCTGCTCGATGGTGGCCACCAGGTCGGTTTCGGTGTAGGTCATCGTTTCAGTCCATTCTGGGGGAGGAGTTGCTGACGAGATCGGCCAATTGATCGGCGCGACCGGTGATGGTCAGCCCGAGATCGGTTGCCTCGGTGGGGGTGAGCCCGCCGGAGAGGACCGCGCCGATCAGCCGGGCGTCGCCGCGCAGCATGACGTCGGCGCCGTCGGCCACTGCCCGGTCGATCCGGAAGCCGTCGGACCGCAGCAGTACCCGGACCGACCCGCCGCCGGAATCGATCGCGACGACCAGTTCGCCGCCGGCCGGCAGGTTCCCGGAAAGGTTGAGGCCGGCGAACAGTGCGCTCCACTGAGGTTGCACCGCGTCGCGCTCGGACGGTCCCGACGGCATGGTTCCGAGGCCCCACCGGGACAGCGCGCGCACGACGGCTTCGAGGTCTCGGCCGTTGGCGGTGAGCTGATACAGGCTGGTGCCGACCGGGGCCGGTGCTTCGAAGCTGTCGATCAGGCCATCGGCCTGCATGGACCTGAGCCGCTCGGCGAGCAGGTTGCTGGCGATCCCCGGCAGCCCGCGCTTCAGATCGCTGTAGCGGCTGGGCCCGAGGGCCAACAGTTCGCGGACGATGAGCAGAACCCACCGATCGCCGACGACATCCAGCGCCCGTGCCACGGAGCAGTACTGCTGATAGCTCTTCACCCGCAGAAGGCTACGGCCCGTTGGTTGAGCTTTTCAAGTGAATAGTTGAAAATTTCAACCGAAGTGCGATGAGGGTCGGCCTCACGCCCCGGTCGAGGTCCATCCGTAGCGTCGGGCGAGCCGGTCGGTCACCGCGGCAAAGGCCTTGTGCGGCATGGCCGTTGCCTCCCGGCGCATCCCGGTGGGATGGATCCGGATCACCCGGTCGAGGTTGGCCCAGGACGGGCGGCGTTCGGAATCCCAGCCGCCGGCCCCGACGGCGACGAAGTCGGCGCCGTCGTGCTGCTTGCTGGTGAGCTGCACCCCGAGCACGGTGCCGGACCGCTCGGTGGCGACCACCAGCACCGGCCGGTCCTTGCCACGACCGTCGTTCTCCTCGAACGGCACCCAGGTCCAGACCACCTCGCCCGGGTCAGGGGCACCGTCGGTCTCCGGGGAGTACGTCATGGAGATGGTGGCGATGTCATGCGGATCGACCTCGACGGTCGCGTCCGGTCCGGTCTGTCCCGGGGAGAATTCGTGCTCCTGCCCGGTCACCGTCGGCGCGACCTTCGGCGCCCGCGGCGCCTGGTTCCGGCCCGCCCGACCGCGGTTGCCGCCGAACAGTGCGTCGACGGCTGAGCTGAACAACTTCGACAGTGACGACATGGTCGAAGGGTAGGGGAGCGACCCCTGCGCACGCCCGCCGGCCGCATGCGCCGCGGGAAATCCGTGCGGGATGTCCCCTTAGACTCGGGGGCTGTCACCGCGCACGAAAGGCCCCCATGTCAGCACCGGAGAATCCGCCAGCTTCGCCCGATCCCACGGACGCAGCGGCCGTGGCCGCCGCGCTCGAGCTGGCCCTGGCCGCCGTCGCCGGTGCCGCCGACCTGGACGAGCTGAAGGCCGCGCGGCTCGCCCATGCCGGCGAGAAGTCACCGCTGGCCCTGGCCAACCGGGCGATCGGTGCGCTGCCGAAGGCGGAGAAGGCGGCCGCCGGCAAGACGGTCGGTGCGGCCAGGAGCCGGCTCGGCGCCGCGATCGCCGAGCGGCAGTCCGCGCTGGAAGCGGAGCGGGACGCGCGGGTGCTGGTCACCGAGGCGGTCGACGTCTCGCTGCCCTACGATCGTCGCCCGCGGGGTGCGCGGCAGCCGATCTCGGTGATGATCCAGCAGGTCAGCGACATCTTCGTCGGCATGGGCTGGGAGATCGCCGAAGGTCCGGAGCTGGAGGCCGAGTGGTACAACTTCGACGCGCTCAACTTCCCGCCGGACCATCCCGCGCGTGACCTGCAGGACACCTTCTACGTCGCCGACGTCGGCGACGGGGTGGTGCGCGAGGACACCAGGATGGTGCTGCGGACCCACACCTCACCGGTGCAGGCGCGCTCGATGCTCCGTCGGGAGCCGCCGATCTACGTGCTCTGTCCCGGACGGACCTTCCGCACCGACGAACTCGATGCCACCCACACCCCGGTCTTCCACCAGTTCGAGGGACTCGCGGTGGACCGGCATCTGACCATGGCGCATCTCAAGGGCACCCTTGACCACTTCGCCCGGCAGGTGTTCGGTCCGGAGTCGCGGACCAGGCTGCGCCCGCATTTCTTCCCGTTCACCGAGCCGTCCGCCGAGATGGACGTCTGGTTCCCGGACAAGAAGGGCGGTGCCGGCTGGGTCGAGTGGGGTGGCTGCGGCATGGTCGATCCCAATGTGCTGATCGCCTGCGGCCTCGATCCGCAGGAGTGGTCCGGCTTCGCTTTCGGGATGGGCGTGGAACGGACCCTGCAGTTCTCCAGGTCCATCCCCGACATGCGGGACCTGGTCGACGGTGACGTCCGGTTCACCACCAGGATGGCAACCCCCGAGGGACAGGTGTCGATCTGATGCGCGCTCCGTTGTCGTGGCTGCGAGAGTACGCAGCCCTGCCCGAAGGGCTGACGCCGGAACAGATCTCGGACATGTTCGTGTCGATCGGGTTCGAGATCGAGGACGTGTACCTGCCGGAGCCGACGATCGGCCCGCTGGTGGTCGGCCGGGTGTCGGCGATCGAGGAACTCACCGAGTTCAAGAAGCCGATCCGGTTCTGCGTGGTCGAGGTCGGCCCCGGTAACGGTGCGGCCGACACCGCTGACGAGGCGGCCGACGGTGCGGCAGGGGCCGGCCCTGCCATCCCGGCCGACAGCCGCGGGATCATCTGCGGCGCCACCAATTTCGTGGTCGGCGACCTGGTGGTGGTGGCACTGCCGGGCACCGAACTGCCCGGCGGATTCACCATCGGCTCGCGAATGACCTACGGGCGGCTTTCCGACGGGATGATCTGCGCCTCCGACGAGGTCGGCGTCGGCACCGATCACGACGGCATCATCGTGCTCGGGCACGGTGAGCTGCCCGGGATTTCCGTGGGTGACGATGCCCGGTCGCTGATCGGCACCGACGACCCGGTCTTCGACGTCAGCGTCGAGACCGATCGCGGATACGCGCTGTCCATCCGCGGCCTGGCCAGGGAACTGGCCATCGGATTCGGTGTCGACTACACCGATCCGGCCGGCGGCGAGCTCAGGGCGGTGGACGCCGAGTCCGTCGACACGGCGTATCCGGTCCGGATCGACGACCCGAGCGGCTGCAGCAGGTTCGTCGCCGTCGGGGTGACCGGCGCGGATCTGTGGGCGCCGTCGCCGGCGTTGATCCGGCGCCGGCTGGACGCCGCGGGCATCAGGGCCATCTCGTTGGCCGTCGACGTCACCAACTACGTGATGCTGGAACTGGGCCAGCCGCTGCACGCCTACGACCGGGCCAAGCTGTCCGGCCCGATCGTGGTCCGGCGGGCCGAGGCCGGTGAGACGCTGCGCACGCTGGACGGCGTCGACCGCACGCTGATCGGCGGCGAACTGCTGATCACCGACGACTCCGGACCGATCGGGCTGGCCGGGGTGATGGGCGGCGAGACCACCGAGATCTCCACCGCCAGCAGGGATGTGGTGCTCGAGGCGGCCGCCTTCAACCCGCCCGACATCAGCCGGGTCGCCCGTCGCCAGCACCTGCCCAGCGAGGCATCGAAGCGGTTCGAACGTGCCGTCGATCCGGCGATAGCGGCGGCCGCGGCCGAACGCGCGGCGGCGCTGATCGCGGAGTACGGCGGCGGCAGCGTGTCGGCGGGCCGCACCGACGTGGGTGGCGTGACCCCACTGCCGACCGTCCGGATGCCGCTGAGCGAGCCGGAACGGCTGGCCGGCCGGCCCTACGACGCCGAGGTGGTGGTGCGCCGGCTCGAGCAGGTCGGTGCCACCGTGCGCGTCGAGGCTGACGAGGTGCTGGTGACCCCGCCGAGTTGGCGGCCGGACCTGCAGCGACCGGCCGACCTGGTGGAGGAGGTCGCCCGGCTGGAGTCCTACGACACCATCCCCTCGGTGCTGCCGGTCCCGCCGTCCGGTTCGGGATTCACCCGGCGTCAGCAGCGGTTGCGGTCCGTCGCCGAGGATCTAGCCGCCGCCGGGCTCACCGAGACCCTGTCGTTCCCGTTCGTCGGCGCCGCCGACCTGGATGCCCTCGGGATCGGCGCCGACGACGTCCGCCGCCGGCTGGTCCGGCTGGCCAATCCGCTGGACGCCGGCCGGCCGTTCCTGCGGCCCAGCCTGCTCCCCGGGCTGCTCGGCGTGGTCGTGCGGAACCTGTCCCGCGGGGTCCGCGACCTGTCGCTGTTCGAGATCGGGCAGGTGTTCCTGCCGCGGTTCGGTGCCCCGTCGCTGGTCGACCTCCCGGTCGATCATCGGCCGACCGACGCGCAACTCGCCGTCATCGACGCGGCCCTGCCCGACCAGCCGCGGCGGGTCGCGGTGGTGCTCGCCGGCGATCTCGAGCGGGCCGGCTGGTGGGGAGCGGGCCGGCCGGGGGACTGGGCCGATGCCATCGAGTTCGGCCGGCGGATCGCTGCCGTCTGCGGGCATCCGCTGCGGGTGGTGCCGGTCGCGTTCGACCCGTTCCACCCCGGCCGGTGCGGCGAACTGCGGATCGGTGACTGGCCGGTCGGCCACGCCGGCGAGCTGCACCCGGCCGTCATCGAACGGCTCGGACTGCCGGAGCGTACCTCGGCCCTTGAGCTCAACCTGGACGCGATCCCGGAGGCGGCTGAGCCACCGGCACCCACCGTTTCGTCCTTCCCCCCGGTGCATCTGGACGTCGCACTCACCGTTCCGGACCGGGTCCGGGCCGCCGACCTGGCCGAGGCGCTGGCCGCCGGTGGCGGCGAGCTGCTGGAGTCGGTCCGGCTGTTCGACCTCTACACCGGGAATCAGGTGGCGGCCGGGCACCGGTCGTTGGCCTTCGCGCTGACCGTGCGGGCCGCCGACCGGACGTTGACCGGCTCGGAGGCCACCGAGGTCCGCGACGCGGCGGTCGCCGCGGCCGCGGAACGATACGGCGCCCAGGTCCGCGGCTGACGGTCGGTGTGAACGCCGCCGTCCGAAGAGTGAGAGAGTGGCCGGGTGACTTTGCACGCAGACCTGCCTGCCGATCTGCTGGACCAGATCGAGTCGGCCGGGTACTACCCGCAATTGGTGGCCGACACGCTGGACGTCTCGGTGGCCGGGGAGCCGGTTCGAGCCCAGTTGGTGCACGGTGAGACCACCTTCGACACCGAAACGGTGCGCCGTCACCTGTCGGTGATCGTGCTGACCGAGACCCGGCTGATCTTCGTCCACGTTGACGACCACGGCGGTGACGACGAACACGGCAGCCACCCGCACGGGTTCGCCACCAGCGAATCCGTCGCGCTGACCGCGGTGCGCAGCGTGGCCATCACCCATGTGGTGTCCGATCCGCAGCGGTACCGGGCCGGCGCGCTCGGCCGTGAGGTGACGCTGGCGATCAACTGGGGCGGCGTCTCGCGGGTCGATCTGGAGCCGGCCACCTGCGGCGACCCGGATTGCGAAGCCGACCACGGCTACACCGGATCGTTGCTCGCCGACGACCTGGCGCTGCGGATCAGCGCCGATGCCGAGGGCAACGACGCGGTGACCGACGCCGTCAGATTCGCCCGGCTGCTGTCGGCCGTGACGGCCGGCCGGTGACCTCGTCGGTGCCGTCCACCAAGGACGGCGTCACCCCACTGGCGCCCGGCTACGGCGCCGCCTCGCTCGGCTCGGTGTTGCCCGGTGCGGCCCGATCGCTCGGCGTCGACCTCGCTCTGCCCGCGGTCGAACTACCGACCGCCCAACGGATCTGCGTCCTGCTGATCGACGGTCTCGGGGAGCGGCAACTGGCCCAGTCGGAACTGCATGCACCGCAGCTGACGAAGATGCACCGCCGGGTCATGCACGCAGGCTGTCCCACCACCACCGCCACCTCGATGGGATCCTTCGGCACCGGGCTGCCGCCGGGCCGGCACGGACTTACCGGCTACGTCGTGCTGGATCCGGACCGCGGCGAACTGTTCAACGAGCTCACCTGGCACGCCGATACCGATCCGCTGGTCTGGCAGCCCTATCCACCGGTGTTCGAGCAGCTCGCCGAGGCGGGGGTGGCGTCGCTGGCGATCGGCAATCCCGAGTTCGCCGACTCGGGTCTCACCAGGGCGGCGCATCGCGGGGCGGAGTTCATGGGGGTGCGCCGATTGCACCGCAGAGTGGACACCGCGGTCGCGGCGCTGACCGACCCGAACGGCCCGACGCTGGTGTACCTCTACTGGGGAGAGGTGGATGCGGCCGGCCACCGGCGCGGCTGGCAGAGCCCGCAGTGGCGGCGGGCGCTGCGTTACGCCGACCGGGAGATCGGCCGACTCGCGGCGAAACTGCCGGCCGGCACCCTGCTGCTGGTCACCGCCGATCACGGGATGGTCGACGCGGCCGCGCTGGACCGGGTCGACCTGGCCGAGCGGGACGACCTGTCCGTCGGGGTGCGGTTGGTCGGCGGCGAGCCGCGATTCGCCCAGCTGTACTGCGAGCCCGGCGCCGGCGCCGAGGTCGCCGGCCGGCTGGCCACCGAGCTCGGCGACCGCGCCTGGGTGGTGACCAGGGACGAGGCCGAACGGGCCGGATGGTTCGGCCCGGTCGACGATCGGGTGCGACGGCGGATCGGTGACGTCCTGGTCGCCGGCCGGCAGCGGTTCACCCTGGTCGACTCCCGCTTCATGACCGCGCCGGAACGCGCGTTGGTCGGCTACCACGGCTCGCTGACCCCTGATGAGCAGGAAATTCCGCTGGCGATCGAGCTGCTCTGACGGCTGGGCGCCTTCCCTGACCGCATGACTATGCAGAGCGCTGTATAGTTGAAGGATGACGACGCGGATTGCGGTGGCCGGCGCCACCGGTTATGCCGGGGGTGAGCTCCTTCGACTGTTGCTGGGGCACCCCGAGGTGGAGATCGGCGCGCTGACCGCGCACAGCAACGCCGGCAGCCGGCTCGGTGACCATCAGGGCCATCTGCTGCCGTTGGCCGACCGGGTGCTCGCCCCCACCAGCGCCGCCGAACTGGTCGGTCACGACGTGGTCTTCCTGGCGCTGCCGCACGGTCAATCCCACGAGCTCGCCGCGGAACTGGGCGACGGCGCGGTCGTCATCGACTGCGGCGCCGACCACCGGCTCGTCGATCCGGCGGCCTGGCAGCGGTTCTACGGCGGGGAGCATCCCGGCAGCTGGCCCTACGGGCTGCCGGAACTCCCGGACCAACGGGAGGTGCTCGCCGGCGCGCGGCGGATCGCAGTTCCGGGTTGCTATCCGACCACCGCATCGTTGGCCATGGCACCGGCCCTGGCCGCCGGTCTGGTCCGGCCCGAGGTGGTCGTGGTCGCAGCCTCCGGAACCTCGGGCGCCGGCAAGTCGGCGAAGACGCACCTGCTGGGTTCGGAAGTGATGGGCTCGGTGTCGGCGTACGGCGTCGGCGGCGTGCATCGGCACACCCCGGAAATGGTCCAGAACCTGTCCGCTGCTGCCGGTCAGGCCGTCACTGTGTCGTTCACGCCGGTGCTGGTTCCGATGTCCCGCGGCATCCTGGCAACCGTCAGCGCGCCGCTGGCCGACCTCGACAGCGACCCGGATTCGGTGCTGACCGAAGTTCGGGACTGCTACCAGAAGGCCTACGGTGACGAGCCTTTCGTGCATCTGCTGCCCTCGGGTCAGTGGCCGGCAACCTCGGCGACGCTGGGCGCGAACACCTGCCTGCTCCAGGTCGCGGTGGACGCAGCGGCCGGTCGGCTGGTGGTGATCGCCGCCCTGGACAACCTGACCAAGGGCACCGCCGGCGCGGCCGTGCAGTGCATGAACCTGGCGCTCGGCCTGGACGAGACGCTCGGTCTCCCAACAGTAGGAGTTGCTCCGTGAGAGAGCCTGCGAACGAACCTTCAGCACTGAGCGGGGTGTCCTCGTGAGTGTGACAGCGCCACAAGGGTTCCGGGCGGCGGGGGTGACGGCCGGGCTCAAGGCGTCCGGTCGCCCGGACGTCGCGGTGGTGGTGAACGACGGTCCGGAGTTCGCGGCCGCGGGCGTCTTCACCAGCAATCGGGTACAGGCGGCGCCGGTCCGCTGGACGGCGCCGTTACTGGCGCGGTATCCGGCCGGCGGCGGCGAGATCGCCGCGGTCGTACTGAATTCCGGCGGTGCGAATGCCTGCACCGGAGCGGCCGGCCTGGCCGACACCGTTGCCACCGCGGAACACCTCGCGGGATTGCTGCAGGTGGACCCCAGGCAGGTAGCGGTGTGCAGCACCGGACTGATCGGCGAGCGGCTGCCGATGCCGACACTGCTGGCCGGCGTGGCGGCGGCTACGGCGGCGCTGGCCGGCGATGCGGCCGCCGGAACCACGGCTGCGGAGGCGATCATGACCACCGACACGGTGGCCAAAACCGTTGTGGTGCAGGGCGATGGCTTCACCGTCGGCGGAATGGCCAAGGGTGCAGGCATGCTGGCTCCCGGCCTCGCGACGATGTTGGTGGTACTGACCACCGATGCGGTGGCGAGCCCGGAGCAACTGTCGGCGGCGCTCCGGGCGGCGACCAGGGTCACCTTTGACCGGATCGACTCGGACGGCGCGATGTCCACCAACGACACCGTGTTGCTGCTGGCATCCGGCGCCGCCGGGACCAAGGTCGCCGATGACGCGCTGGCCGCTGCCGTGCACCGCGCCTGTGCCGCGCTGGCGGCCGCGTTGATCGCCGACGCCGAGGGTGCGACGAAGGAGATCGCCATCGAGGTGGTGCACGCGGTCGACGAGGACGATGCGGTGCAGGTCGGCAGGTCGGTTGCCCGGAACAACCTGGTGAAGACGGCCTTCTTCGGGCAGGACCCGAACTGGGGGCGGATCCTGGCGGCGGTCGGCACCACCGCAGCGGCGTTCGACCCGGACGCCGTCGACGTGGCCATCAACGGGGTCTGGATCTGCCGCGGCGGTGCCGCGGGCGAGGACCGCAGCACCGTCGATCTGACCGGCCGCGCCGTGCACGTGGTGATCGACCTGCATGCCGGCACCGAGACCGCGACCATCCTTACCAACGATCTCTCGCACGCCTACGTCCACGAGAACTCGGCGTACTCGACATGACGGCTTCTGGACCGGTGCCGCCGGCAGCACCCACAGCACCTGCTACTCGACCCCGGACCACCGAGCCGATGGCCGACATTGCCGCTCGGGCAGCGGTTCTCGCGGACACGCTGCCATGGCTGCAACGCTTCGCCGGCCGAATCGTGGTGGTCAAGTACGGCGGCAACGCGATGACGGACGACGCCCTGAAGGCGGCCTTCGCCGCCGACATGGTGTACCTGCGGGCGGTCGGTCTGCACCCGGTGGTGGTGCACGGCGGCGGACCGCAGATCTCTGCCATGCTGAACCGGTTGGGCATCCCCGGTGAGTTCAAGGGTGGATTCCGGGTCACCACGCCGGAGACTCTGGACGTGGTGCGGATGGTCCTCGTCGGCCAGGTCGGCCGGGAACTGGTGGGCCTGATCAACGCGCACGGCCCGCATGCCGTCGGAATGTCCGGCGAGGACGCCGGGCTCTTCACCGCGGTGCGCCGCAGCGTGACCGTTGACGGGGCGCAGCACGACATCGGACTGGTCGGCGACGTGATCGAGGTGAACACGGCCGCCATCCACGATCTGCTGGCGGCCGGCCGGATCCCGGTGGTCGCGACCGTCGCCCCGGACGCCGACGGCGTGGTGCACAACGTGAATGCCGACACCGCCGCGGCGGCGCTCGCGGTCGCGCTGGACGCAGCGAAGCTGGTCACTCTCACCGATGTCGAGGGCCTCTACACCGACTGGCCGGACCGAAACAGCCTGCTGTCCACCATCACCGCATCGGACCTGCGAGAACTCTTGCCCCGGCTGGAATCCGGCATGGCGCCGAAGATGGAGGGCGCGCTCCGCGCGGTCGAGGGTGGGGTGTCGGCCGCGCACATCATCGACGGCCGGGTGGCGCATTCGGTGCTGTTGGAGATCGTCACCACCGAGGGCATCGGCACCATGGTGCTGCCCGACCCCGAACCCGGCTCGGGGCCCGCGCAGGTATCGACGGCCCCGATCCCTGCGGCGACATCCGTTGCGCTGCAGAACAACGAACAGGAGGTGCACCCATGATGAGCTTCGCATCGGGGAACGAGGTCGCGGCGCACCGCTGGTCGGCAGCGCTGATGGACAACTTCGGCACGCCGTCGGTGGAACTGGTCGCCGGATCCGGCGCCACCGTGCGCGACGCCGACGGCCGCGAGTATCTCGACCTGCTCGGCGGCATCGCGGTGAACGCGCTGGGGCATGCCCATCCGGCGGTCGTCGACGCTGTCACCCAACAGATCTCGACCCTCGGGCACGTCTCGAACTTCTTCACCCACCCGACCGTGTTGGAACTCGCCGAGCGGTTGCTGCAGATCTCCGGCGCCGGCGAGGCTGACGGTCGGGTGCTGTTCTGCAACTCCGGCGCCGAGGCCAACGAGGCCGCCTTCAAAATTGCCAGACTCACCGGTCGGCCACGGATCATCGCCGCCGAAGGCGGCTTCCACGGTCGCACCATGGGTGCCCTGGCGATGACCGGCCAGGCGGCGAAGCGCGGCCCGTTCGAGCCGATGCCCGGCGGTGTCGAGTTCGTTCCGTTCGGCGACATCGACGCGCTGGCAATGGCCCTGCAAGCCCCGGGCACCGGGCCCGGCGATCTCGCCGGGTCCGACGTGGCCGCCGTCATCCTGGAACCGATCCAGGGGGAGTTGGGTGTGCTGCCGGCCCCCGACGGCTACCTGGCCGCCGCCCGCGCGCTCACCATCCAGGCCGGCGCGCTGCTGATCCTCGACGAGATTCAGACCGGCATCGGCCGCACCGGCAGTTGGTTCGCCTATCAACGTGAGGGCATCACCCCGGACGTCGTCACGCTGGCCAAGGGTCTCGGCGGCGGGCTGCCGATCGGAGCGGTGATCGGCTTCGGTCCGGCCGCGCACCTGTTCACCCCTGGCCACCACGGCTCCACGTTCGCCGGCAACCCGGTGTGCGCCGCCGCCGCGCTCGCGGTCCTGACCACGATCGAGACGGAGCGCCTGATCGACCACGTCGATGCGCTCGGCAAGCACTTGACCGAGGCCATCGAGGCGCTCGATCACCCCGCCGTCTCGCATGTCCGCGGCCGCGGGCTGCTGCTCGGGGTCGTGTTGAACCAACCCGTTGCGGCGGCCGCGGTGCTGGCCGCCCGCGAAGCCGGATTCCTGATCAACGGCCCGGCGCCGCAGGTGCTCCGGCTGGCGCCGCCGCTGATCTTGACCACCGGCCAGGCCGACACTTTCGTCGGCGCGCTCGGCGGCATCCTCGACCAGGCCGGCCGCAGCACCGACCCCCGGACCACCCCGCAGACCGCCGGTACCGCCGGCCGGAAGGACTGATCCCGAATGATCCGCCACTACCTCAGGGACGACGACCTGCAGCCAGACGAGCTGGCAGCGGTACTGGACCTGGCAGACAGCTACAAAGAGGACCGCTACAGCGCGAAGCCCTTGCAGGGCAAGGCGGTAGCCGTGGTCTTCGAGAAGAACTCGACCCGTACCAGGTTGTCGTTCGAGGTCGGGATCGCTCAGCTCGGCGCCCAGCCGGTGATCATCGACGGCCGCACTTCGCAGCTGGGCCGGGAGGAGACGATCGAGGACACCTCCCGGGTGCTGTCCCGGTACGTCGATGCGGTGGCGATCCGCACGTTCGCCCAACGCCGGATCGACGCGCTGGCCAGCGTGTCGACCGTTCCGGTGATCAACGCGCTCACCGACGAGTTCCACCCGTGTCAGGTGCTGGCCGATCTGCAGACGGTCCGGCAGCGCAAGGGCAACCTGGCCGGCCGCACGCTCACCTATCTCGGTGACGGTGCGAACAACATGTCGCACTCACTGATGGTGGGCGGCGCCAACGCCGGTATGCACGTCAGAGTTGCTGCGCCGCAGGGGTTCGACCCGCACCCGCAGATCCTGCTGGATGCCAAGGAGCGGGCAGCGATCACCGGCGGTTCGATCGAGCTGATCACCGATCCGCATGCCGCGGTCGACGGCAGCGACGTGCTGGTCACCGACACCTGGACCTCGATGGGGCAGGAGAACGACGGTTTGGACCGGGTGAGTCCGTTCCGGCCCTACCAGGTGAATGCCGAACTGCTCGGCCGGGCCGACCCGGATGCGATGGTGCTGCACTGCCTGCCGGCGCACCGCGGCTGGGAGATCACCGACGAGGTGATCGACGGGCCTGCCTCGGCGGTGTGGGACGAGGCCGAGAACAGGCTGCACGCCCAGAAGGCGCTGCTGACCTGGTTGATGCGGCAGCGATGATCAAGCAGCAGCGATGATCAGGGCGCAGCGATGATCAAGACGCAGCGATGAGCGACACGGTCCCGGCCACCAAGGCCGCCAGGCTCGGCCGGATCACCGAGCTGATTCGCGGGCATCCGGTGCGCTCGCAGACGGAGTTGCTGGAACTGCTGGAGTCAGAGGGGATCTCGGCGACCCAGGCGACGCTGTCCCGGGATCTGGACGAACTCGGAGCCGTCAAGCTGCGCGGCGTCGCCGGCGGTGCGCCGGTCTATCAGATCCCGGAGGACGGCGGCCCCCGGGCGATGCCGGGTGGGACCAGTCGGGTCGGTCGGCTACTCGGCGAGTTGCTGTTGTCCTGGTCTGCCTCGGGCAATCTCGCCGTGCTCCGAACCCCTCCCGGGGCAGCCCAATTCCTCGCCTCCGCGCTGGATCGTGCCGCCTTCGACACGGTGGCCGGGACGATCGCCGGCGATGACACCATCATGGTGGTGGCCCGGGAGGGTCTCACCGGCACGGATGTCGGACAATTCCTGGCGGCACTGTCGGCAGGCGAGCCGGCGGGGACCACCGAACCAGAGGAGAACTGAACCGATGCCCGACTCTCACCCCGGCGGCGACGCGGCCGGTACGGCCGGGCCGGTCAAGCTCTGGGGCGGCCGGTTCGCCTCCGGACCCGCGCCCGAAATGGCCGCGCTCAGCGTGTCCACCCACTTCGACTGGCGGCTGGCCCCCTACGACATCGCCGGCTCGAAGGCACACGCATCCGCGCTGCACCAGGCCGGGCTGCTCACCAGCGACGAACTGACCGCCATGCACCTGGCCCTTGACGAGCTGGCCGCCGATGTCGCCTCGGGCGCGTTCGTCGCCTCCCCGGACGACGAGGACGTGCACACCGCGCTGGAGCGCGGCCTGCTGGACCGGGCCGGCACCGACCTGGGCGGCAAGCTTCGGGCCGGCCGATCCCGCAACGACCAGGTCGCCACCCTGTATCGGCTGTACCTGCGGGACGCCGCGCGCCGGGTGGCCGGCGCGACCCTTGACGTGCAGCAGGCTCTGCTGGACCAGGCGCTGGCTGCGGGCGAGGCCGCGATGCCCGGCCGCACCCATTTCCAGCACGCCCAGCCAGTGCTGCTCGGTCATCATCTGGCCGCCCACGCCCAGGCGCTGACCAGGGATGTGGACCGGATCCGTGACTGGGACCGCCGACACGCGGTGTCCCCCTACGGATCCGGCGCGCTTGCCGGCTCATCGCTCGGGCTGGATCCGGCTCTGGTGGCCAAGCATCTCGGACTCGACCGGGCGGCGGACAATTCGATCGACGCCACCGCGTCCCGGGACTTCGCCGCCGAGCTCGCCTTCGTCTTCGCGATGCTCGCCGTCGACCTGTCCCGCTGGGCAGAAGAAGTGATCGTCTTCGCCACCGCCGAGTTCGGCTACGCGAGGTTGCACGACGCGTTCGCCACCGGATCCTCGATCATGCCGCAGAAGAAGAACCCGGACATCGCCGAATTGACCAGGGGAAAGGCCGGCCGGTTGATCGGCAACCTGACCGGCCTGCTGGCCACCCTCAAGGCCCTCCCGCTGGCCTACAACAGGGACCTGCAGGAGGACAAGGAGCCGCTGATCGACTCGGTCGAGCAGCTCGAGTTGCTGCTGCCGGCGGTCACCGGGATGACGGCGACCCTCAGCTGGAATCTCGACCGGCTGGCGACGATGGCTTCCGCCGGATTCTCGTTGGCCACCGACATTGCCGAATGGCTTGTCCGGCAAGGGGTTCCGTTCCGGGTGGCGCACGAGGTGGCGGGGGAGTGTGTGGCGCTCGCCGAGTCGACCGGCCGCGAGTTGCACGAACTCACCGACGAGGAGTTCGCCAGTATCAATCCGGCGTTGACGCCGCAGGTCCGCGCGGTGCTGACGGTGCCAGGCTCGCTGGCCTCCCGCGACGGCTTCGGCGG
Organism: Nakamurella lactea DSM 19367; assembly: GCF_000426645.1. Taxonomy (GTDB): domain Bacteria; phylum Actinomycetota; class Actinomycetes; order Mycobacteriales; family Nakamurellaceae; genus Nakamurella; species Nakamurella lactea. The sequence goes on from NZ_KE384549.1 coordinate 209,126, forward strand.
CACCGCCCCGGTGCGGGTGGCCGAACAACTGGTGGCTCTGGGCGAACGGATCGCCGCCGACCGCGGGTGGGTCGGCACCCGATGACCCGGCCGGAATGACGAGGCGACGGTGACCGACGCGCAGCACTACGGGCCGCTGCTGCCGCGCTCGTTCTTCGCCCGCCGCGCCGAGTCGGTCGCACCGGAACTGGTCGGCGCGGTGGCGGTCGCCGGCGCCGGCCGCGACACCGTCGCCGTGCGGATCACCGAGGTGGAGGCGTATGCCGGACCGCGGGACCCGGCCTCGCACGCCTTCCGCCGCACCGCCCGCTCGGAGGTGATGTACGGCGAGCCGGGCCACCTGTACGTGTACTTCATCTACGGCATGCACTGGTGCGCCAACATCGTCACCGGACCCGACGGCGACGCCTCCGCCGTGCTGCTGCGGGCCGGTGCGGTGCTCACCGGTCTTGATGCCGCCCGGCTCCGCCGGCCGTCGGCGCGCAAGGACGCCGATCTCGCCCGCGGTCCCGCGGGAATCGCCAGGGTATTGGGGCTGACGGGCGAGCTGACCGGCGCCGACCTGTGCCGCCCTGGCCGGCCGTTCGCCGTCAGGGCCGGAACGCCGGTGACGAACCTCGGCACCGGCCCGCGGGTCGGGATCAGCGTCGCCGCTGACGTGCGGTGGCGGTTCTGGGACGCCGACTCACCGACGGTCAGCGCCTACCGGGCCGGGGTGCGACGCCGTCGGAAGTACCCGGACCAGGCCGGCTGACCGGATCCGCGCGGCTTCGGAAACAAAGCTCCATCGGAAACAGTGCTGAGGCTCGATGCGACAATCGACCGCGTGTCCATCGAACCGCAGACCGCACCGAGCCCAGACCGGCCCGCCTCGA
>NZ_KE384549.1:215000-454872 GCF_000426645.1 Nakamurella lactea DSM 19367
CACACCACCGAAACCGCGGCATTCATACTTGTGATCGGCCCACCTAGTGGGTCCAGTCGTATGGATGGGTAGGGGAGCGTCGTGTGGCCAGCGAAGCGGCGGGGTAACCCAGTCGTGGAGGCCACACGAGTGAGAATGCAGGCATGAGTAGCGAATGAGGAGTGAGAAACTCCTCCACCGAATGACCAAGGGTTCCTGGGCCAGGTTAATCCGCCCAGGGTGAGTCGGGACCTAAGGCGAGGCCGACAGGCGTAGTCGATGGACAACGGGTTGATATTCCCGTACCCGCGAAAGAGCGCCCATGACGAGCCCGGTAATGCTAAGCGCCCGAACCAGCAAGTCCCTTCGGGGACAACGTTGGGGAGCGCGCGACCCGAACCGGTAGTAGTCAAGCGATGGGGTGACGCAGGAAGGTAGCTCCGCCAGTCAGTGGTAATACTGGTGTAAGGGTGTAGGTAGTTTCGGTAGGCAAATCCGCCGGAATGTTGATCTGAGACCCGATGCATAGCCGATTGAGGCGAAGTAGAGTGATCCTATGCTGTCGAGAAAAGCCTCTAGCGAGCTCTGAGCGGCCCGTACCCCAAACCGACACAGGTGGTCAGGTAGAGAATACCAAGGTGATCGAGCGAACTATGGTTAAGGAACTCGGCAAAATACCTCCGTAACTTCGGGAGAAGGAGGGCCGAGGTGTGTGAAGCCCCTTGCGGGCTAGCACGTTTCGGCCGCAGAGACCAGAGAGAAGCGACTGTTTACTAAAAACACAGGTCCATGCTAAGTCGCAAGACGACGTATATGGACTGACGCCTGCCCGGTGCTGGAAGGTTAAGAGGACCGGTTAGTTCCTTCGGGAGCGAAGCTGAGAATTTAAGCCCCAGTAAACGGCGGTGGTAACTATAACCATCCTAAGGTAGCGAAATTCCTTGTCGGGTAAGTTCCGACCTGCACGAATGGCGTAACGACTTCTCTACTGTCTCAACCATAGGCTCGGCGAAATTGCACTACGAGTAAAGATGCTCGTTACGCGCGGCAGGACGGAAAGACCCCGGGACCTTTACTATAGCTTGGTATTGTTGTTCGGTTCGACTTGTGTAGGATAGGTGGGAGACTTTGAAGCGGGCACGCCAGTGTCTGTGGAGTCAACGTTGAAATACCACTCTGGTCGTATTGGATACCTAACCTAGGTCCGTAATCCGGATCAGGGACAGTGCCTGGTGGGTAGTTTAACTGGGGCGGTTGCCTCCTAAAGAGTAACGGAGGCGCCCAAAGGTTCCCTCAGCCTGGTTGGCAATCAGGTTTCGAGTGTAAGTGCACAAGGGAGCTTGACTGCGAGATCGACGGATCGAGCAGGGACGAAAGTCGGGACTAGTGATCCGGCACCACCTTGTGGAAGGGGTGTCGCTCAACGGATAAAAGGTACCCCGGGGATAACAGGCTGATCTTGCCCAAGAGTCCATATCGACGGCATGGTTTGGCACCTCGATGTCGGCTCGTCGCATCCTGGGGCTGGAGTAGGTCCCAAGGGTTGGGCTGTTCGCCCATTAAAGCGGCACGCGAGCTGGGTTTAGAACGTCGTGAGACAGTTCGGTCCCTATCCGCCGCGCGCGCAGGAGTCTTGAGGAAGGCTGTCCCTAGTACGAGAGGACCGGGACGGACGAACCTCTGGTGTGCCAGTTGTTCCACCAGGAGCACGGCTGGTTGGCTACGTTCGGAAGGGATAACCGCTGAAAGCATCTAAGCGGGAAGCTCGTTCCAAGATGAGGACTCCCACCCTTTGTGGGGTAAGGCCCCCGGCTAGACCACCGGGTTGATAGGCCGGAAGTGGAAGCACGGCAACGTGTGCAGCTGACCGGTACTAATAGGCCGAGGACTTACCACAAAAATGCTACGCGTCCACTGTGCAGCTCTGGAGATACGGGTAACCGTGATCATCCAGCTTGCTGAGTATGATCATGACCTGAATTCCATAGAGTTACGGCGGTCATAGCGAAGGGGAAACGCCCGGTCCCATTCCGAACCCGGAAGCTAAGCCCTTCAGCGCCGATGGTACTGCACCGGCCACGGTGTGGGAGAGTAGGTCGCCGCCGGACATTCATTCCCAAAAGGGGGACCCATCAGGGTCCCCCTTTTGTGGTTTCCGGGCACGGTCGATTGTGGCCGGTGCGGTTGCCGGCCACTACTGTGGGCCAGGGGCAGAGCGGCCGGCCAGGCGGTCTCCCGCCGAGCCTGGATACCCTGATTCCGTACCACCGGCACGTACGTCCAGATCGGGCGACTGCCGTCAGATGCATAGAGGAGAGCTTCGTGAGCACCGACGGTGAGACCCCCAGGGACGGTGCCGGCGGCGGCGACCGCAGGAGGCGTGACGCCGGTGGCGGCGCACGCAACGCGCGCGGCGGCTCCGAAGGTGCTGGCGGCCGTAGCGATCGACCGGCCCGTGCGTCCGATAGTGGCCGTTCGAGCTCCGGCCGATCTCGGTACCAGGGGCAGGACTCTCGTCAGGGGGATGCGCGCGACGCGCGTGGCGGATACCGGGGCGGATCGGCCGGCGGAGCATCCACGGGCTCGCGCCCTACCGGCTCCGGGGACCGGCCGTATCGGCAGGGATCCGGAAGCGGCGGCGGGACTGGGCGTTCTCGGGACGACCGGCCCGAACGCGGCGATGACCGGCGAACGGGCGGCGACGATCGGCGCGGCGCCGCTCGCGGCGGCCGCGACGACCGTCCCTACCGGGATTCGGGACGAGACGACCGTCCGTACCGCGGTACGGGACGAGACGAGCGTCCGTACCGGAGTACGGGGCGCGACGAGCGTCCGTACCGGGACTCGGGACGAGACGAGCGTCCGTACCGGAGTACCGGACGTGACGACCGTCCGTACCGCGGAGCTTCCGGAGATTCGGCTCCCAGGCGTGACGACCGGCCCTATCGGAGTTCGGGGCCCGGCTCTCGAAGTGGTGGCGACCAGTACCGCGGCGGCGATCGTCCGGACCGCGGCGGCGATCGACGCGACGACCAACAGTTCCGAGCCGGGGCACCACGAGGGTCAGGGGCGCGCTCTGACGACCGCTCGTACCGAGGCGGTTCGGCCGGTCGCAACGACGAGCGAACCTGGCGCCCACGCGACGACAGATCGTCACGTGACGATCGGGCCGGAGGGTCTCGGGGACGGGACGACCGCCCACGCACCGACGACCGTGGCCGCACCGACGACCGTGGCCGCACCGACGACCGTGGCCGCACCGACGACCGTGGCCGCACCGACGACCGTGGCCGTCGGGATGACCGGGTTGGCCGGGACGATCGGGAGCGTCCGTTCGGTGACTCGCGGGGACGTCGGGACGATCGATCTACTCGTGGCGGTGGCCGCGATCTCCCGGACGCGCGGCCCAGACGCGACGACCGCCCCACCCGTGACGACCGCCCCACACGTGAGGACCGGCACGGGCAACGCCCGGAGCGGCCGAACCGATTCGGCGGCGACCTGAGTGCGGGGTTCGGCGAGCGGCCGGCTCGCCGCGAGTCCCCGGCAGCAGGCGGATCCTGGGCGCGCGACGATCGTCAGCCGCGGTCGGATCGCCCACAGAGCGGCAGCCGGTCGGACCGGGATCGGCGTGACGACCGCGGCCGCGCGTCCTACGGCGACCGCGATGGTCGGACGTCGTCCGGCGGCCGGCCTGCCTACCAGGATCGGGGCGACCGTCCCGCCTATCGCGATCGTCCCGATCGTCGGTCTGACGAACGTCCGCAGCGCCGGGAGCCCGACCGTGGCTCGCGGGTCCGCGAGGAGGATCGCGGTGAGACCTGGCCGCAGATCCCGGAATGGGTCGACATCGATGATCTGGCTCCCGACGTCAAACGGGATCTGCGAGGGCTGAGCAAAGAAGGCTCCGAATTCGTTGCCCGGCATCTGGTCGCTGCCGGCACGCTCGCCGACGAGGATCCCGAGCTCGCCTGGCGCCATGCCAGGGCGGCCCGGCAGAAGGGTGGGCGGATCGCCGTGGTCCGGGAGACGGTCGGGCTGGTTGCCTACCGGGCCGGTCAATGGGCCGAGGCGATCTCGGAGCTGCGCGCTGCCCGCCGGATGGGCGGCGGCCCCGGACACCTGGCGGTGATGGCCGATTGTGAGCGCGCTCTCGGTCACCCGGACAAGGCGATCGAACTCTCGCGGTCGGCCGAGGCGGCCGAGCTCGACGCCGATGGTGCCATCGAGATGACGGTGGTGGTGGCCGGAGCCAGGGCAGATCTCGGGCAGCTCGATGCCGCCATGGTGATGCTCGAGGAAGCCGGCGTCACCGACGGGGGCGCGGACGCCCGGCTGCTCTATGCCTACGCGGATCTGATGGCCGGCGCCGATCGCCGTGCGGACGCGTTGAACTGGTTCATGAAGGCGTACGACGCCGACACGGAGGACGACACCGACGCGGCCGACCGGATCACCGAACTGGCGGAGCGTGTTGCCGCAGGCGACGGCGGCACTGACGATGACACCGACGACGTTGACGACGCCGAGGACGTTGACGTTGACGTTGATGTTGAGGGTGATGACACCGCCGACGTTGACGGCGCCGAGGTCGACGCTGACGCAGAGGACGACGACGTCGAGGGTGATGACACCGCCGACGTTGACGGCGCCGGAGCCGAGGTCGACGACGTTGACGACGCCGAAGCCGAGGCCGAGGCCGAGGCCGAGGCCGAGGCAGGGGACGTCCAGGACGTTGATGACACAGACCCCGGCGCCGATGATGGCGCCGCCGACGGCGCTGATACCGGCGAAGGTCAGGACGAGGACGGACCGGAACGGTGATGAGGCCGCTGGCCGAGACCTACGACGCAGCGCTGCTCGATCTGGACGGGACGGTCTACCTGGGCGGCACCGTCATCCCGTTCGTTCCGGAGGCGTTGGCCGCGGCCAGAGCCATGGGAATGGCGACGATGTTCGTCACCAACAATGCCTCGCGTCCGCCCGCGGTGGTCGCGAAGAGCTTGTCGGACATGGGGATCCAGGCGTCCGACGATGACGTCCTCACCTCCCCGCACGTCGCCGCCGAGATGTTGGCCGCCAGTCATCCGGCGGGCGCCAGGGTGCTGGTGGTCGGCGCCCCGTACCTGCATGAGGCGATCGCCGAGGTCGGCCTGATCCCGGTCGAGGAGGCCGCCGACGAACCGGTGGCCGTCGTTCAGGGTCATTCGCCGGACACCGGGTGGCGTCAGCTGGCGGAGGCCTGCATCGCGCTGCGGGCCGGTGTCGACTGGGTAGCCTGCAACTCCGACTCGACGCTGCCGACCGACCGAGGTCTGCTGCCCGGCAACGGCGCGATGGTGGCGGCGCTGGTCGCCGCCACCGGCCGCCGGCCGCGGGTGGCCGGCAAACCGGCGCGTCCGTTACTGGACAGTGCCATCGAACGGGCCGGGTCGAAGCGTCCGCTGGTGGTCGGCGACCGGCTGGACACCGATATCGAAGCCGCCGGCGTGGCCGGTCTGCCGGCCCTGATGCCGCTCACCGGGGTCAACAGCGCCAGCGATCTGCTGCTCGCGCCCGCCCACCGGCGTCCGACGCACGTCTGTCTCGATCTGCGCGGGCTGACGGATCCGGCCCGGGTGGTCGCGCTGCCGGATCCCCGTTCGACCGATGCACCGGCTCCAGGGACCGAGCCGGCCGGCTGGCAGGTGACCCGCGACGACGACCTGTTGACGCTGTCGAGCACGGGTGAGGCAAACACCGGCGACACGGCGGTGCTCGGCGCGCTGGCGGCGCTGCTGGCCGCCGCCTGGAGCCGACCGGGAGCGGGGGAGCCGATCCGGGTCGGCGCCGCCGACGCCGCCGCCGGGAAGGCGTTGGACCGACTCGACATCAGCCGCGCTGACGCCCAGGCAACCGCGGGCTGATCGGCCCCTGCACTACCGTGAGAACAGCCGGAACGGCCCGTTAGGAGACGCGAGTGGATCCACGTCCGCACACCACCGACCCGTTGGCCGCCGTCGACGCGGACATCGACGCGCTGGACTCGGTCCCGGAGCCGGAGCAGCCGGCGATCTACGGCCGCATCCACGCCGGGCTGGCCGCCGCCCTCGCCGGCACCCAACCGGACAAGGGTCCGGCACCGGTCGACGCCCGGACCGGCGACCGTCCGGGTCGCTGAGGTGCGTCGTGCCCGGCTGGACGCCGAACTCGTGCGGCGCGGGTTGGCCCGCTCCCGTGAGCACGCCGCCGAACTCATCGCGGCGGGCCGGGTGACGGCGTCCGGACGCACCGCGACCAAGCCCGCCACCGCGGTCGATCCGGGTGCGCCGTTGCTCGTCACCGCGGACGAGACCGACGAGAACTGGGCCTCCCGTGGTGCCCACAAGCTGATCGGCGCGTTGGATGCGTTCGCCGACGTCGAGGTCGACGGCGCCAGATGCCTGGACGCCGGGGCCTCGACGGGTGGCTTCACCGATGTGCTGCTGCGCAGGGGCGCGCGCGAGGTAGTGGCGGTCGACGTCGGCTACGGACAACTGATCTGGCGGCTGCAGAACGATCAGCGGGTCCAGGTATTCGATCGGACGAACGTCCGCCGGCTGACGCCCGACGACATCGGTGGGCGGGTCGGCCTGACCGTCTCCGATCTGTCCTTCATCTCGCTGACGGTGGTGCTGCCCGCCCTCATCGCCTGCACCGAGCCGGCCGGCGACCTGGTGCTGATGGTGAAGCCGCAGTTCGAGGTCGGCAAGGAACGGCTCGGAGCCGGCGGTGTCGTCCGCTCGCCGGAGCTGCGCGCCGACGCGGTGTCCACCGTGGTGGCCGCCGCCGCCGGGCTCGGCCGCGGGCTGGCCGGGGTGCAGGCATCACCGCTGCCCGGACCGAGTGGCAACGTCGAGTACTTCGTCCACCTGCGCGCCGATGCCCCGACCGACGCGGACGCGGCTCAGCGCATCGAACAGGCCGTCGCGGAAGGGCCGCAATGACTTCAACCATTCCCCCGACCGTCGGTCGGGAGCAGGCGGAGCGTCGGGTGCTGCTGGTCGCGCACACCGGTCGGGCCGACATCCGCGAGGTCGTCACCGAAGCCGCCGACCGACTCGCGGAGGCCGGCGTGACCCTGGTCGCGCTGCCCGACGAAGGGCCGGATCTCGGCCTGGCCGTCAGCGACGACCGGCCGGTGGAGCTGGTGCTGGCGCTGGGCGGCGACGGCACCCTGCTTCGCGCCGCGGAGCAGGCCCGGCCGCTGCGCGCCGGCGTGCTGGGGGTCAATCTCGGCCGGGTGGGTTTCCTGGCCGAGGTGGACGCCGACCACATCGACGCGGTGCTGGACGCCATCGTCGCCCGCAGCTACCGACTCGTCGACCGGATGACGGTCGACGTCGCCGTCGAAGTCGCCGGCGAGATCGTCTACACCTGCTGGGCGCTGAACGAGATCAGCGTGGAGAAGTCCAGCCGGGAAAGGATTCTCGACGTGGTCGTCGAGGTCGACGGGCACGGGCTGTCCGCCTACGGCTGTGACGGGGTGCTGATCAGCACGCCGACCGGATCGACGGCGTACGCGTTCTCGGCGGGCGGTCCGATCGTCTGGCCCGCGGTCGAGGCACTGCTGGTGGCGCCGCTCAACGCGCATGCGTTGTTCGCCCGCGCGGCCGTGGTCGGGCCCGATTCGACGGTCACCGTGCACCTGGACCCGGATGGACACGACGGCACGGTGGCCTGCGACGGCCGCCGGTCGTTCGACGCGCCGCCGGGCAGCCGGGTGCACGTCCGCCGCGGCGTCACCCCGGTGGCGCTGGCCCGGATCGGCGACGAACAGTTCACCGACCGGCTGGTCCGCAAGTTCGCCCTCCCGGTGCACGGCTGGCGCGACCAACGGCACTAGCGTTGCGGCAATGCTCAGCGAATTGCGGATCTCCGGCCTCGGAGTGATCTCCGACGCCGTGATCGAGCCGCACCCCGGCCTCACCGTGGTGACCGGCGAGACCGGCGCCGGCAAGACGATGGTGGTGACCGCCCTCGGCCTGGCCGGCGGTGGCCGCGGTGATGCGGCCAGGGTGCGGGCCGGAGCCGAGAAGGCCGCCGTCGAGGCCAGGTGGCACGTTCCCGCGGGAACGCCGACCGGCGACACGCTGGCGGCGGCGGTCGGCGCGGCCGGTGGTGCCCTCGACGACGACGGCTCGGTGATCTGCGTGCGGACGGTGTCCGCGGAAGGCCGGTCGCGGGCGCACATCGGCGGCCGGACGGCCCCGTTGGCGGCACTGGCCGAGCTGACCGAGCCGCTGCTGGCGGTCCATGGGCAATCGGAAGCGATCTCGCTGCTGCAGCCCGCCGCCCAACGACAGGTGCTCGACCGCTACGCCGGTCTGGCCGACCTGGTGGCCGGCTACCGCGACGCCCGCGCCGGCTGGCAGGCCGCGGCCGCGGAGTTGGCGGACCGGACCGGGCGGGCCCGGGAACTCGCCCAGCGCGAACAACTATTGCGGATGGGCCTGGCCGAGATCGACCAGGTCGCCCCGCTGCCGGGGGAGGACGCCGAGCTCAACGCGACGGTCCGCCGGCTGGAGAACGTTGATGCGCTGCGCAGCGCAGCCGCCGCATCGTTGGAGGCACTGTCCGGCAGCGACGTGACCTCGGACGCCGCGAACGCGGTCGGCCTGGTCGGCGCCGCCGAGCACCTGCTGGCCGGCAGCGACGACCCGCGGCTGACGAACTGGGCGCCGGCCCTGCACCAGGCCATGTCCGTGCTCACCGAGGTCGGCGCCGAGCTCTCGTCATACCTGGACGAACTGGACGACGACCCGGCCGCGCTGGAGCAGACGCTGTCCCGGCAGGCGGTGCTGCGTGCGCTGTCGCGCCGGTACGGCGCCGACACCGACGCAGTGCTGGCCTGGGCGGCCGATGCCCGCCGGGAGCTGGCATCGCTTGACTCCTCGGACGAGGCACTGGCGGCGCTCGCCGAGCGGGTCACCGAGCTCGGCGCGCGGACGGCGAAACTGGCCGTCGAGCTGTCCCGGCGGCGTACCGAGGCGGCCGGCCGGCTCGGCGAGGCCGCCACCGCTGAACTCGCGCACCTGGCGATGGGCCGGGCGAAGGTGCGGGTCGCCGTCAGCCATCGGTTGGTAGCGGACGGCACCGCCGATGACGGCGGCCGGGCGGCCGAAACCCTGGTGATCGGCCGCGGTGAGAAGACCGAACGGGTGCACGCCGGTCCCGACGGCATCGACCAGGTCGAGATCGTCATGACGGCGCATCGGGGGGCGCCGGAACTGCCGATCGCCAAGGGCGCGTCCGGCGGCGAGCTGTCCCGGGTGATGCTCGCTCTCGAGGTGGTACTGGCCGGTGCCGACACCGTTGGCACGTTGGTGTTCGACGAGGTGGACGCCGGGGTCGGCGGCCGGGCGGCCACCGAGATCGGCCGCCGGTTGGCCATGCTCGCGCGGAGCCATCAGGTGATCGTGGTGACGCACCTGGCTCAGGTCGCGGCGTTCGCCGACCGGCACGTGGTGGTTGATGCCGGCCAGGACGGCAGCGTGGGCACGTCGTCCGTCACCGTCGTCGACGGTCGCCACCGGCTGGCCGAGCTGGCCAGGATGCTCGGCGGCACCGACACCGACACCGCGCTGGCGCATGCGAAGGACCTGCTCGCCGCGGCCGGCTGACCCCACTGCCGCCGCCGGGCGACCCGGTGGCCGGCCCATTGGCCGGGTCGTCACCGTGCGCGACCGCCTAATTCACCGGGTCGGATGCGTCGCGCCTCCACCGTTCGGCAGGCGTTTCTGCCACCATGCCACATATGAAACTCTTGTCACGCCAGCCTCACGCTCTACCAGGAGTCACAGGCGTCGCACGGGTTGCTCGTCGTAGCGACTCGTTGATCGGCCGTGTCGGCAACGGCGACATCGTGATCTTCGACCACACCGACATCGACCGGGCGACCGCGGATGCACTGGTCAAGGCCGGCGTCACCGCCGTGGTCAACGCCGCCGAGTCGATCTCCGGCCGGTACCCGAACCTGGGCCCGGAGATCCTGGTGGCCGCCGGCATCCCGCTGATCGACCAGGCCGGCGACAAGGTGTTCATCCGGCTCAAGGACGGCGCCCGGATCAGGATCGACGGCGGCACCATCTACGTCGGTGAGGAAGAGATCGCCAGCGGGATCGAGCTGACCCCGGAGTCGGTCGCCGACCTGATGATCGAGGCGAAGTCCGGGATGTCCGCCCAGCTCGAGGCGTTCGCGGCGAACGCCATCGAGTACATGAAGCGGGAACGGACCCTGCTGCTGGACGGCGTCGGCATCCCGAACCTGGCGACGGAGATCAGCGGCAAGCACGTGCTGATCGTGGCCGGCACCGCGGATGCGGCCGCCGAACTCAAGTCGTTGAAGAAGTACATCCGCGACTACCGACCGGTGCTGTTCGGGGTCGACGGCGGCGCCGATGCGCTGATGGAGGCCGGGTACGCCCCGGACGTGATCGTCGGTAACCCCGACCGGATCGAGGACGAGACCCTGCGCAGCAGGGGCGAGGTCGTCATCCCCGCGGACACCGACGGGCACGCGCCCGGGCTGGAACGGCTGCAGGATCTGGGCATCGGGGCGGTCACCTTCCCGGCATCGGGCACCCCGGAGGATCTGGCCCTGCTGCTCGCCGATGAGCACGAGGCCGGCCTGATGGTGACGGTCGGCATGCACGCGTCGCTGGCCGAGCTGCTGGACCGCGGCCGCGGCTCGACGGCCTCCAGCTTCCTGGTCCGCTTGCGGGTCGCCGACAAGGTGGTCGAGGCGTCCGCGGTGAGCAAGCTGTACCGGCCGAAGGTCTCCTGGTGGGCGGTGCTGTTCCTGGTGCTCGCCGCCGTCGTCGCGATGGCCGTGGCCGTGTACTACTCCGACGTCTCCGGGACCTACGCCGATCTGGCGAGGGCCCGTTGGAACGAATTCGCCGACTGGGTCAAGGGGCTGTTCTAGATGATCTCCATGCGTTCCCACATCGTCTCGATCGCGGCGGTGTTTCTCGCGCTCGCCCTCGGCATCGTGCTCGGCGCCACCAAGGTGCAGTCGCCGATCCTGGTCGGGCAGCAGAGCAATCTGACCCAGATCACCGATCAGCGCGATCAGCTGCAGCAACAGACCGACGATCTGACCAAGCAGGTGACGGCTGGCGAGAAGTTCGCCGACGACATCGCGCCGCTGGCGGTCCGCGGCACGCTGCCGAAGGCGTCCGTGGTGCTGATCAGCACGGTCGATGCCGATCCGGGCGACCGGGACGCGATCCTCGGTCTGTTGTCCCGGTCCGGCGCCACCGTCACCTCGCAGATCCAACTCACCACGGACTTCACCGACCCGAACCGGTCGGCCGACCTGCAGGCGTTGCTGGCCAAGTCGCTGCCGTCCGGCGCGACCATCCCGGAGGTCGCGTCCTCCGGCACGATGGCCGGCGCGGTGCTCGGGTCGGTGCTGCTCACCGACAAGAACGGCAAGGCAACCGCCAAGGCTGACGAGGCGACGGCGGCGCTGTCGGCGCTGTCCACCGGCGGCTTCATCACCGCGTCCGGCACCCAGAGCCCCGGGCGGCTGGTGCTGGTGCTGACCGGCGGCGCGGCCACCGGCGGTTCGGAGGCCGACCGGGCGACCGTCGTCGCCGACATGGCCACCCAGCTGAAGCAGGCGGCCGGCGGCGTGGTGGTGGTCGGGCGCAGCGGATCCGACGGCGCGACCGGCGCGGTCGGCGCGGTCCGCAGCGACGCTTCCCGCAGTGGCGCGGTGAGCACCGTCGATGACGCCCAGGCCTCCACCGGCCGACTGGCCGCGGTGCTCGGCCTGGTCGAGCAGAACGGCGGTGGCGTCGGCCAGTACGGCGTCGGCGACGGGGCGCAGGCGCCGATTCCGGCGCTCGCCGTCAACTGACGCACTCCGCAGATCCGAGGAACGGGGCGCCCGATCGGGCGTCCCGTTCGTCGTCCGGGGGCAAGCCCGGCCGGCGGGTGTGCTCCGGCACGCCGAGGTTCCAGCGGTGGCCGGGAACGGCCCCGGTGGGTTAGAGTGAAATCCCGTGGATGTAGCGGTGCTCGACACCGCGATTTCACCGATCCGCACAGCTCGTTCGGGCCAACCACGGGAGTTGCCTTGCCGCAATCGGCGCATGTCACCAAGCACATCTTCGTCACCGGCGGCGTCGCCTCGTCGCTGGGTAAGGGGCTCACCGCCTCCAGTCTCGGCCGCCTGCTCACCTCGCGCGGACTGCGGGTGACGATGCAGAAACTCGATCCGTACATCAACGTCGATCCGGGCACGATGAACCCGTTCCAGCACGGCGAGGTGTTCGTCACCGAGGACGGCGCCGAGACCGACCTGGACATCGGGCACTACGAGCGGTTCCTGGACCGTGAGCTGTCCGAGCACGCCAACGTCACCACCGGCAAGGTCTACTCCAGGGTGATCGCCAGGGAACGGCGCGGTGAGTACCTCGGCGACACGGTCCAGGTGATCCCGCACATCACCAACGAGATCAAGGAACGCATCCGCTCGATGGCGGTGCCCGGCAAGGGCGAGACCGCGCCGGACGTGGTGATCACCGAGATCGGCGGTACCGTCGGCGATATCGAGTCGCTGCCGTTCCTGGAGGCGGCCAGGCAGGTCCGGCACGACCTCGGCCGGGACAACGTGTTCTTCCTGCACGTCTCGCTGATCCCGTACCTGGCGCCCTCCGGCGAGCTGAAGACCAAGCCGACCCAGCACAGCGTGGCGGCGCTGCGCAACATCGGCATCCAGCCGGATGCGCTGGTCTGCCGCAGCGACCGGGAGATCCCGGAGGCGCTGAAGGCGAAGATCTCGTTGATGTGCGACGTCGACGCGGAGGCGGTCACCGCCTGCCCGGACGCCCCGTCCATCTACGACATCCCGAAGGTGTTGCACGCCGAAGGCCTCGACGCCTACGTGGTGCGTCGGCTGGGGCTCAGCTTCCACGACGTCGACTGGACCCAGTGGGGCGACCTGCTGACCCGGGTCCACGAGCCGGTCGAGACCGTGCGGATCGCGTTGGTGGGCAAGTACATCGACCTGCCGGACGCCTACCTGTCGGTGACCGAGGCGATCCGGGCCGGCGGCTTCGCGCACCGGGCCAAGGTGGAGATCGTTTGGGTGCCGTCCGACGACTGCGCGACGCCGTCCGGTGCGGCCGCAGCGCTCGGGGACGTCCAGGGCGTGCTGATCCCCGGCGGGTTCGGGGTGCGCGGGATCGAGGGCAAGGTCGGGGCGATCAGCTACGCGCGGATCAACCGGATCCCGGTCCTCGGGCTGTGCCTCGGACTGCAGTGCATCGTGATCGAGGCCGCCCGCAACCTGGCCGGCCTCGGCGGGGCGAACTCGGCCGAGTTCGATGCCAATGCGGCCGACCCGGTGGTGGCCACCATGGCCGACCAGGCCGACGTGGTGGCCGGTGAGAAGGACATGGGCGGCACCATGCGGCTCGGTGCCTATCCGGCGAGGCTGACGCCCGGGTCGCTGGTCGCCGAGATCTACGGCGCCACCGAGGTCTCTGAGCGGCACCGGCACCGCTACGAGGTCAATAACGCCTACCGCGACCAGTTGGAGAAGGCCGGCCTGCAGCTGTCCGGCACCTCACCGGACGGATCGCTGGTGGAGTTCGTCGAGTTGGACCGCGAGCAGCACCCGTTCCTGGTCGCCACCCAGGCGCATCCGGAGTTCAAGTCCCGGCCGACCCGGCCGCATCCGCTGTTCGCCGCCTTCGTCCGGGCATCGCTGGACTACCTGGAGTCCGAACGGCTGCCGATGGACCCCGTTGGCGACTCGGCCGCCGAGCCGGCCGGGGTGGCCGATCGCCGGGCCGTCGTCACCGCCGAACGCTGATGACGGACTTCGAGACCCGTTCCAGTGAGCGGGTTTTCGACGGCGTGGTGGCCAGCGTCCGGATCGATCGGGTCGAGATGCCCGGTGGTGGCGTGGCCAGTCGCGAGGTCGTTGAACACGACAGGGCTGCGGCGGTGGTGGCGCTGGACGATGCCGGGCAGGTGGTGCTCATCGAGCAGTACCGGCACCCGCTGGGGCATCGGCTGTGGGAGCTGCCGGCCGGCCTGATGGACATCGACGGTGAGGACGCGTTCGCGACGGCGAAGCGCGAGCTGGCCGAGGAGACCGGGCTGACGGCGACCGACTGGGAGGTACTGGTCGACGTTGCGGTCTCGCCGGGGTTCACCACCGAGGCGGTCCGGGTGTTCCTGGCCCGCGGGCTGGCCGACGTCGGCCGGCAGGGCGAGATCGCCCACGAGGAAGCGGATCTGCGCGTTGTCCGGGTGCCGTTGGCCGAAGCGGTCGACGCGGTGCTGGCCGGCCGGATCGTCAACGCCTCGGCGGTCGCCGGGCTGCTGGCGGCCGACCTGCTGGTCCGGACCGGCGGCACCGGAAGGCCGGCCGACGATCCGTGGACGGCCGGACCGGCCGTCGTCAGCCCCGATGCGCCGGACCTGACCCCGGACCCGCACTGGTGAACGACGCGGTGACGGGTGGGCCCGGGGCCGATGCCCCGGCCCATGCCGAGCCATCGTCCGAGCTGCAACGATCGTTGCGCGGCTATCTCGATCACCTTGCGGTGGAGCGCGGCGTGGCCCGCAACACCCTGCTGTCCTACCGCCGTGACCTGACCAGGTACCTCACCGCGCTGGCCGACGCCGGAGTGACGGATATCGGTGGCGTCGAACCGCGGCACGTCGCCGAGCATCTGGCGGTGCTGCGTGAGGGCACCGCCGAGCATCCGCCGCTGGCGGCGTCGTCCGCGGCCAGAGCAGTGGTGGCGATCCGCGGCTGGCACCGGTTCCTGGTGGCCGAGGGCGCCGTCACCGTCGATGCCTCGGCCGATGTGCACCCGCCGACGCCGGCCAAGCGATTGCCGAAGGCGCTGGACGTGGCGACCATCGCCCGGCTGCTCGAATCGGTCGGCACCGACGACGCGCGGGGGCTGCGGGACCGGGCGCTGCTGGAGTTGTTGTACGCCACCGGTGCCCGGATCTCCGAGGCCGTCGGGCTGGATGTGGACGACATCGACCCGGCGGCGGGTGTTGTCCGGTTGTTCGGCAAGGGGTCCAAGGAGCGGATCGTGCCGGTCGGCTCCTACGCCGCCGATGCGGTGCAGGCGTACCTGGTGCGGGGGAGACCCGCGTTGGTGACTGCCGGCCGCGGGTCGTCGGCGTTGTTGCTCAACGTCCGCGGATCCCGGTTGTCCCGGCAGTCCGCCTGGCAGGTGCTGCACGACGTCGCCGAACGGATCGGCCTGGCGGACAACGTGTCTCCGCACACCCTGCGGCACTCCTTCGCCACCCACCTACTGGAGGGCGGCGCCGATGTCCGCACGGTTCAGGAACTACTGGGTCACGCTTCAGTGACGACGACGCAGATCTACACCCTGGTGACCGTCGACACCCTGCGCGAGGTCTACGCCACCTCACATCCCCGCGCCCGTTGACGCTTATCATCTTCGCTTGCGCTCTCGAAGTGGGCCCGTTTGGGACGGGTGTGACGGAATTCGTCGATTTGGCAAGCGGCGGAGATGTTGATAAGCGCCGTGCCGGGTTACTCGACGGTGACGGACTTCGCCAGGTTGCGGGGGCGGTCGATGTCGTGGCCCAGCTCGAGTGCCGCATGGTAGGCCAGCAGCTGGGTGGGGATGGTCAGCAGGATCGGGTCCAGCTCGGGTTCGTTCTTCGGCACGTCGATCCGCTCGGCGTCCAGATTGCCGAGGTCGACGCCGGCATGGGTGATGACGACCAGGGGCCCGCGGCGGGCGGTGATCTCGTGGGCCGCACCGATGTTGCGCTGCAGCAGTTCGTCGTCCGGGATCACCGCGACGGTCGGCAACGTCTCACTGATCAGCGCCAGCGGGCCGTGCTTGAGTTCGCTGGTCTGGTACGCCTCGGCGTGCCGGTAGGAGATCTCTTTGAACTTCTGCGCGCCCTCGCGGGCGACGGGGAAGCCGTGCACCCGGCCGACGAAGAACAGGCTCTCGGCGCCGGCCAGTCCCTTGGCGACGGTGGTGATGTGCGGTTCGCTGTCGATGATCTCGCTGATCTGGTCCGGAATCCGCTTGAGCCCGTTGATGATCCGCAGTCCGTCGGTGAACGACAGGTCCCGGACCCGGCCCAGTGCCAGGGCCAGCAGTGCGAAGCCGAGCGACATGTGCGTCAGCGCCTTGGTCGATGCCACCGAGATCTCCGGGCCGGCGTGCAGGTAGATCCCGCCGTCGCACTGCCGGGCGATCGACGAGCCGACCACATTGACCAGGCCGACCACCCGGCCGCCCTTGCGCTGGATCTCCCGCACGGCGAACAGCGTGTCCGCGGTCTCGCCGGACTGGCTGACGGCTACGTACAGCGTGTCTGGCTCGATGATCGGGTTGCGGTAGCGGAATTCGGAGGCCGCCTCGGCGTCGGCCGGCACCCTGGCCAGCTGCTCGATCAGGGCGGCCCCGAGTTGACCGGAATAGAACGCGGAACCGCAGCCGAGCACCTTGACCCGGCGGATTCCGCGCAGCTCACGGGGATCGAGTTGCAGGCCGTCCAGCCGGGCGGTGGCGAACCGTTCGTCCAGCCGTCCGCGGAGCATTCGTTCCACCGACGACGGCTGCTCGAGGATCTCCTTGTACATGTAGTGCGAGTGGCCGGCGAGTTGCAGTTCCTCGGCGGTCATCTCGATCTGTTCCGGGGTTTTCCCGGTCTCGATGCTGTCGGCGGTGAAGGTCTTGAAACCGTCGCGGGTGACGGTGGCGAACTCGCCGTCGTCCAGATGCACCACCTGGCTGGTGTGCCGGACCAGGGCGGCGACGTCGCTGCCGATGAACATCTCCCTCTCGCCGATGCCCAGCACCAGCGGGGAACCGTTGCGGGCCACCACGACCCGGTCCGGGTGATCGGCGCTGAGCACGGCGATCGCGTAGGTCCCGGTGACGTGGCTCAATGCCTCGATCACCTTGTCCTCCAACGTCTTCGCCGGTGATCGCGCGATCAGATGGGCCAGCACCTCGGTGTCGGTGTCCGAACTGAGCGTCACCCCGGCGGTGGTCAGCGACTCGCGCAGGGCGGCGGCGTTGTCCAGGATCCCGTTGTGCACCACCTGGATCCGCCCGTCCTGGCTGGCCTGCGGGTGCGCGTTCGGCTCGGTCGCCGGGCCGTGGGTGGCCCATCGGGTGTGGCCGATCCCGACCTTGCCGCCGAGCCGCTTGGGCAGGGCGGCCTGCAGGTCGCGCACCCGGCCGACGGTCCGGACTACCTTGACGCCGGAAGGGGAGAGCACCGCGATGCCGGCCGAGTCGTAGCCGCGGTACTCCAACTGGGAGAGCCCCTCGACCAGGATCCCGGCGGCCTGCTGGTCACCGAGATAGCCGACGATTCCGCACATGTGTGTCTCCTTCGTTTCGGTGGATCAGCTGTAGACGATGCGACGCAATTGCCGCTCGCTGAGGTTCGGTGCGCCGACCACCCGTGTCTTCAGCTCGCCGGCGATCTGCGCGAACGCCTGAGCGTTGCGGATGCCCGCCAGCTGCAACTCCGAGTGCCGTCGGCGCACGAAGGCGTCGACGGATTCGGCGTAGTAGGCGAGCACGTCATCGATGACCCGCCCTGCCTCGGCGCTCGCCAGACCGGTGGTCGCCGCGATGCGCGCAATCAGCTCGGGGTCGGGCACTCGGTGATTCTGCGCTCTGCTCCGGCCTAACGCAAGAATCTGCCCGATATCGGGCAGATTCCTGTCGTTCGTGGGTCGCTGTGAGTCGCCCTCAGGTCTGCAGCGGCACGCCGGCCAGTGGGATTCGCAGCAGGTGCTGCAAGCCGGCCTGCAGGAATGCCCGGGCCAGGGTGCCGGGGCCCTCGGTGAAGTGCAGCCAGCCCTCGGTGTGCACGGGTACCACCAGCGGCCCGCCGAGCGCCCGCGCGGCCAGCACCGCGTCATCCGCGGTGAGGGTCAGCGGATCGTCAAGACCCGGCCGGCGGGCGGCACCGGCGAACAGCACGGCGACGTCGATCGAGGGAAACCGCTGCGCGATCTGCCGGACCAGACCGACCGAGGCGTTGTCGCCGGACACGTACACGGTCGGCAGGTCCGCCCCGCTGAGCACGAAGCCGGTGACGTGACCGGACATCGTCTCGGCGTCCGCGCCCGGCGGCCCGTGCAGGGCCGGCACCGCGGTGATCGTCAGCGCACCACCGTCCGGTGTCGAGACGTCAGCCGAGTCCCACGGCTGCAGGCCGGTGACACCCGGGATGCGCTGCGCCGCAGCGGGTGTGGACAGCACCTGCCCCGCCTCGGCGAGCGCGACCCGGCCTTCGTCATCGAGATTGTCCGGGTGTTGATCGTGCGAGAGCAGCACCAGATCGATGCGGCCGAGATCGGCCCTGGCCACTGCCGGACCGGTCAGTTTGAGCAGCGAGCGCTCGCCGACCGGATGCGGCCCGGGCGGATCGAAGGTCGGGTCGGTGAGGATGCGCAGCCCGGCCACGGTCAGCAGAACGGTCGGACCGCCGACATGCAGGAACTCGATCGGGGTGGTCTGGGTGGTGGAAGTGCCGGCAGCTGTCATGGCTCCATCTCAGCTTGCCGACACCGCCGCGACCAGTGGCCTGCAGGACACCGTTCGGTCAGTTCGGGCCAAATGCGGCTACGATCGGTCGATGCCGCACCGGATCGCCGTCCTGGCCTTCGAAGAGATGAGCCCGTTCCATCTGTCCGTGCCGACCATCGTGTTCGGCTCCGAGCTCACCGGGTCGATCCCGATGGACTACGACGTCACCGTCTGCGGCCTGACGGCCGGCCCGCTGCGGACCAAGGCCGGGTTCGACATCGCCGTGCACCACGACCTGTCGGCGTTCGACGGTGCCGACACCGTGGTGATCCCCAGCTGGGACCGTGACCGACCGGTGCCGCCCGCGCTGTCGCTCGCGGTCCGCACCGCACACGCCAGGGGCGCCAGGATCGTCGGACTGTGCGTCGGTGCCTTCGTGGTGGCCGCCTCCGGCATCGTCGACGGCCGCACCGTCACCACCCATTGGCACGCCGCCGCCCAGCTCGCCGCCGCGTACCCGGCCGTCCAGGTGCGCTCCGACGTGCTGTGGACGGACCTCGGTGACGTGGTGACCTCGGCCGGCACGGTCGCGGCGCTGGACTGCTGCCTGCATCTGGTGCGCTCCGATCACGGCGCCGCACCCGCTGCGCAATTGGCGAAGCGGCTGGTGATGGCGCCGCACCGCGGCGGCTCCCAGGCGCAGCACATCGAGCTGCCGGTGGTGCCGGCCGACCTGCGGGACGACATCGCCGAGGCGATGAGCTGGGCCCGCCTGCGGCTCGACGAGCCGGTGGACCTGGATCGTTGGGCCGCGGCAGTGGCCCTGTCCCGGCGCACCTTCACCCGACGGTTCCGGGAGCGGACCGGCGTCAGCCCTGGGCAGTGGCTGCTGACGCAACGGCTCGATCATGCCCGCGGACTGCTGGAGACCACCGACCTGGCGATCGACACCGTCGCCGAGCGCAGCGGCTTCGGGTCGGCCGTCTCGCTGCGGCGGCACTTCCGCGACGAACTCGGCACCAGCCCGCGCCGGCACCGCGAGCAGTTCGCACTGCGGGCCGGATGACCGGCCGGGACACGCTCGCGGCGCGGTGACGTTGGTGCTCATCGGCGAGTCCGCATAGTCTTGCCTGACGTTCGTCGGGATGACGACACGACAGGACTGGGAGTTCGTTGAGCCGATGACCGAACCGGATGATGGGGCCTGGATCGCCGCCAGCGCGGATCCTCGCCCCGCCCAGCAAGCCCCGGCCGCAGCGCCCACCACGCCGGCCCACCCCGACACCAGCACTCACGGTGCTGCCCCGACCCAGGAACGGACCGCCCCGACCGAGGATCGGCCTGCCGCCGCGCCGGTGTCGCCTGCCGCCACGCCGGCGCCGCCTGCCGCCGCCCCAGTAGCGCCGGCTGCCGCGCCGGCGCCCCCGGCTGCCGCGCCGGCGCCCAAGCCCGCCGACGGCGAGATCGGCCCGACCGGTCGACCGCTGCGGACGATCCCCGAACCAGCCGCGCTGAGCAGCCATGGACCGGCCAGGGTGATCGCCATGTGCAACCAGAAGGGCGGGGTCGGCAAGACCACCTCGACCATCAACCTGGGCGCGGCGCTGGCCGGCTTCGGCCGCCGGGTGTTGCTGGTCGACCTCGACCCGCAGGGCGCGCTGTCGGCCGGTCTCGGGGTGCCATCGCACGAGCTGGACCGGACGATCTACAACCTGATGCTGGAGAAGACCACCGCGATCTCCGACGTGCTGGTGAGCACCGACGTGGAGAACCTCGACCTGATCCCGGCGAACATCGACCTGTCGGCTGCCGAGGTGCAGCTGATCAACGAGGTCGGCCGGGAGCAGACCCTGGCCCGTGCGCTGCGACCGGTGTTGCACGCCTACGACTACGTGCTGATCGACTGCCAGCCGTCACTGGGCCTGCTCACGGTCAACGCACTGGCCTGTTCGCACGGGGTGATCATGCCGGTGGCCGCCGAGTTCTTCTCGCTGCGCGGCGTGGCACTGCTGGTCGACACCGTGGAGAAGGTGCAGGAGCGGATCAATCCCGAGCTGACCATCGACGGCGTGCTGGTCACCATGTTCGACGGCCGGACCGTGCACGCCCGCGACGTCGTCGCGATGCTGGTGCAGCGGTTCGGCGATCAGGTCTTCGACGCGGTGATCGCCAGGACGGTGAAGTTCCCCGAGACCACTGTCGCCGGCGAACCGATCACCTCCTATGCGCCGACCTCACCGGCCGCCGAGGCCTACCGGGCGCTGGCCCGGGAAGTGATCGCGCGGTGACCCCCGGTGGCGTGGTGGCCGATCCGGACGCCCTGCCTCCGATCGAGACACCACCCGAGGGACCACCCGTTGCGGCCACCGGCGACCGGGCGGCGTTCCGGGTCCGGCTGGACAACTTCGACGGGCCGTTCGACCTGTTGCTGCAATTGATCAGTCAGCATCGGATGGACGTCACCGAGGTGGCGCTGCATCGGGTGACGGACGACTTCATCGCCTACACCAGGGCGATGGACGATGCCTGGGATCTGGAGCAGGTGACCGCCTTTCTGGTGGTGGCCGCGACCCTGCTGGATCTCAAGGCGGCCCGGCTGCTGCCGGATGCCGACCTGGAGAACCCGGAGGAGCTGGCCTACCTTGAGGCCAAGGACCTGCTCTTCGCCCGGCTGCTTGCCTACCGCGCCTTCCAACAGGTCGCCGGGTTGTTCCGGGAACTGGAAGCCAGTGCCCTGCGCCGCTATCCGCGGGCGGTGACGCTGGAGGATCGCTATCTCGGGCTGCTGCCGGAGGTGCGGATCGGGATGGACGCTGCGGCCTTCGCCGAGATGGCGGCCGCCGTGTTCCGCCCGAAGCCGCCGCCGAGTGTGTCGCTCGACCACATCCACACCTCGACCGTGTCGGTGGCCGAGCACACCGCCGTCATCCGCGAGCTGCTGTCCGGACACGGTCGGATGACCTTCGCGGAGCTGGTCGCCGGCTGCGAGAGCACCATGGAGGTGGTGGCCCGGTTCCTGGGCCTGCTCAACCTGTACCGGGAGGCAGCGGTCGCCTTCGACCAACCGGAGCCGCTCGGCATGCTGACGGTCCGCTGGACCGGCGATTCCGAGGACGCGGCGGCCGCCGGTATCGCCACCGATGAGGAGTACGAGTGAGTAGCGAGAGCGATCCGGGCACAACGGGTCTGACGACTGTTCCCGAGGTGACCGGGATCGGGGTGAGTGCGGCCGAGGTGATCGAGCCGGAGGCGACCGAGGCGGGCACGGCCGGGCCGGAGGAGGTCGAGCTCGACGAGGCCGAAGCGGTGGCCGAGCCGGCGATCGCCGACGACGAGTTGGCGGCGGCCCTGGAGGCGGTGCTGCTGGTGGTGGACAGCCCGGTCAGCGAGCAGGCGCTGGCGGTGGCGGTCGGCCGGACGTCCACCCAGGTGCGGACCGAGCTGTTAGCGCTCGCCGATCGGCTGCGGCACAGCGGTTCCGGCATCGATCTACGAGAGATCGGCGGCGGCTGGCGGTTCTACACCCGAGAGAAGTTCGCGCCGGTGGTCGAACGGTTCGTGCTGGACGGACAGCAGACCCGATTGTCCCGGGCAGCGCTGGAAACCCTTGCGGTGATTGCCTATCGACAGCCGGTGACCAGGGCGAGGATCGCCGGTGTCCGCGGCGTGAACGTGGACGGGGTGATCCGCACCCTGGTGGCCCGCGGGCTGATCGAAGAAGTTGGTACCGACGGCGAAACTGGTGCGATGCTGTACCGGACGACCGAATTGTTCACCGAGCGACTGGGGCTGAACTCCCTGGAAGAGCTCCCCGAAATCGGCCCGTTACTGCCGGAAGTGGATGCGATCGACGATGTCTGACCCCTACAAGCACCCGGCGCGCAAGACCCGCGCGCCCGAATTCACCGACGACGAACGATCGGACGGTGTCCGGCTGCAGAAGGTGCTGTCCGCGGCCGGTGTCGCGTCCCGCCGTAAGGCCGAAGAGATGATCCGGGACGGCCGGATCAAGGTCGACGGCATCGTGGTCCGGGAGATGGGACTGCGGATCGACCCGGACAACGCCGTGGTGCACGTCGACGGCAACCGGATCCAGATGCGTGGTGATCAGGTCTACCTGGCGCTGAACAAGCCGCCGGGGATGCTGTCCACCATGTCCGACGAGCAGGGTCGCCCGCACGTCGGCGAGCTCGTCGAGGAGTGGAAGGATTCGGCCAGGCTGTTTCACGTCGGCCGGCTGGACATGGATTCCGAGGGACTGCTGCTGCTCACCAACGACGGCGAACTGGCGCACCGACTCACCCACCCGTCATTCGGGGTCACCAAGACCTACATGGCGGAGATCCCCGCACCGGTGCCGCGCGATCTCGGCCGGCGGTTGCACCGCGGGATCGAGCTGGACGACGGGATCGTCAAGGTGGACTCGTTCGACGTCGTCGACGTGCACAACAACCGGGCGGTCGTCGAGGTGGTGCTGCACGAGGGCCGCAAGCACATCGTGCGCCGGATGCTCGCCGCCGCCGGGCATCCGGTGTCCCGGTTGGTCCGTACCCAGATCGGCGAGGTGCAGCTGGGGCACCAGCGGCCCGGCACCCTGCGCAAGCTGAACCCGGTGGAGATCTCCTTGCTGTACAAGGCTGTCGGGCTGTGAGCCGACGGGGAGCGGAGGTAAAGGGATCGGAGGCGATGCAGGAGCGTCCGATCCCGGCCCGGAGCGACCGCGGAGGCGAACAATCGGGCTGTGACGCTGTGACCGAACTGATCGACCGATTCGTGATCGCGATCGACGGGCCGTCCGGGACGGGGAAGTCCACCGTCGCCAAGCACCTGGCCAGACAGCTCAGGGCCGGCTACCTCGACACCGGCGCGATGTACCGGATCGTCACCCTGGCGATACTGCGGGCCGGGGTCGATCCGGCAGACGAGGCCGCGGTGGCCGACCACCTGCCGCTGGTGCAGTTCCATTCGCCCACCGATCCCGATCGGCAGCAACACGACCTGGACGGCGACGACGTGACCGCGCAGATCCGCGGTGGGGACGTCACTCTCGCGGTGACTCCGGTGTCGGCGAACCCGGCGGTGCGGGAGTGGTTGATGGAACGACAGCAGCAGCTGGCGCACACCGGGCGGATGGTGGTCGAGGGCCGGGACATCGGCACCGTGATCGCACCCGATGCGACACTGAAGGTGTATCTGACCGCCGACGAGTCCGAACGTGCGCGCCGCCGTCATCGGCAGAACGGTGCGGTCAACGTGCCGGCCGCACCGAACGATCTGGACGCAGTTCGGGCCGACCTGAATCGTCGGGACACCGTCGACTCCGGCCGGGCCACCGCCCCGCTCCGGGCAGCCGACGACGCGATTCATCTCGACAGCTCGGACCTGACCGCCGATCAGGTCGTCGAACAGATCCTCGCCTTTGCGGCGGAACGGGGGATCAATTGACCGGGGCGGAAAGATCTGACCGCGGGAGTTTCTTCCGGCTGCCCGGCGCCGCCGACCCGACTCCGGAGCACTCCGGGCGGAAGGGGATGGATCGCGGCCGTCGGATCGGGGTGGCGTTGCGAACCCTGTTGTACCGCAACCGGATCCGCGGGCTGGACCGGGTGCCCCCGACCGGCGCCGTGCTCTTCGTGGCCAACCACAGCAATTTCATCGACGGGCCGGTGCTCTTCGGCATCTTGCCGCGCCGGGTCTCGTTCCTGGTGAAGGCGGAGGCGGTGAAGGGGCCGTTGGGCTGGCTGCTGACGAACGTCGGCCAATACGCGATCAACCGAGACGTGCCCGACCGCAAACCGCTGTTGGACGCGCTTGCCCAACTGAAGGCCGGCGGGTGCATCGGCATCTTCCCGGAGGGCACCCGCGGAGCCGGGCTGGTGGAGAACGTGTTCAACGGCGCCGGCTGGTTGGCGGTCAGGGCGAACGCGACCGTGGTGCCGGTCGCCATCCGAGGCACCGCCAGACCGGAAGGATCCCGGCGGCGGTTCAAACCGCAGGTCGACGTGCTGATCGGCGACGCGTTCCAGGTGCCGCCCGGTGCCGGCAAGAAGGCTGTCGAGGCCGCAACCTCGACGATCCAGCAACACCTATCGGCTCTGGTGGCCGAACTGGACAACGAATTGGCAGAAAAGGGCACATCTCGTGACTGAGCTGGAAGGCGCCGGTAACGACGGCGCCGCAACAGATTTCCGCGGATCCGGCGGGCCGGCAGACCCGGCGGACGGCAGCTGGTCGGACGAGAGTGAGTTCGCCGGCTGGGAGGACACCGCCGACGGCGCCGACCAGGCGGGGGAGTCCGGCGGCGAGTACGTCCCGACGGTGGCTGTGGTCGGTCGGCCCAACGTCGGCAAGTCCACCCTGGTGAACCGGGTGATCGGCCGGAGGGAGGCCGTGGTGCAGGACATCCCCGGCGTCACCCGCGACCGGGTGTCCTACGATGCGCTGTGGCGCGGAAAGCGCTTCACTGTCGTCGATACCGGTGGCTGGGAACCGGACGCCAAGGGACTGCAGGCCGCCGTCGCGGCACAGGCGGACCGGGCGATGGCCTCCACCGACGTGGTGGTCGTGGTGGTCGACGCCTCGGTCGGAGCCACCGCCACCGACGAGGCGATCGCCAAGGTGCTGCGCCGATCGAAACGACCGGTGATCCTGGTGGCCAACAAGGTCGACGACGAGCGCACCGAGTCGGACATGGCGCACCTGTGGAGCCTTGGGCTCGGCGAACCGTTCGGGGTATCGGCGTTGCACGGCCGTGGGTCGGGGGATCTGCTTGACCGGATCCTGGAGAAGCTGCCGACAGCGCCGCCGGAGCAGTTCGGTACCGTCGCCGGCCCCCGTCGGGTCGCGCTGGTCGGCAAGCCGAACGTCGGCAAGTCGTCGCTGCTCAACAAGCTGGCCGGCGAGAGCCGGTCGGTCGTCGATTCGGTGTCCGGCACCACCGTCGACCCGGTCGACTCGCTGGTGGAACTCGACGGCGAGGTGTGGCGATTCGTCGACACCGCCGGATTGCGGCGCAAGGTCCGCACCGCCAAGGGCACCGAGTTCTACGCCTCGCTGCGCACCCAGTCGGCACTGGAGGCCGCGGAGGTCGCGGTGGTACTGATCGATTCGGCGGATCCGATCACCGAGCAGGACCAGCGGGTGATCTCGATGGTCGCCGAGTCGGGCCGGGCGCTGTTGATCGCGCTGAACAAGGCCGACCTGGTCGATGCCGATCGCCGGCAGGAGAGCAACCGCGAACTCGAGCGGGAGTTGAACCGGGTGCCGTGGGCAGAGCGGGTGAACATCTCCGCGACCACCGGGCGCGGCGTTCACCGGATTGCACCGGCCCTGCGGACCGCGTTGGCCTCCTGGGACAAGCGGATCCCCACTGGGCAGTTGAACGGCTGGCTCAAGGAACTGATCCAGGCGACACCGCCGCCGGTCCGTGGCGGTAAGCAGCCGAGGGTGTTGTTCGCGACCCAAGCGGCCAATCGTCCGCCGACGTTCGTGCTGTTCACCACCGGCTTCCTGGAGGCGGGCTATCGGCGCTTCATCGAACGCCGGTTGCGGGAGGACTTCGGGTTCGCCGGTTCGCCGATCCGGATCAACGTGCGGGTCAGGGAGAAGCGCGGTCGCACCAACTGATCCGGCGCCGGTCGCCCCGGGCCCGATGTTGGTCCGTGACCGGTGTCGATCCGTGGTCCGTGATCCGTGTTGATCGTGGCCCACTGCCCGCAAGACCGGAGATTTGTCCGATTCGCCGGGCAACGCATCATGATCATCGCGAAGGGCGGTGCGTGGGCAGCGCTTCATGATCGACCCCGCTAGGGTGGATGCCATCGGCGAAAGGTGCGGTGGGACATGCAATTCCGGGCGGAGCTGGAGGCGACGGGCGCCAACACCACGGGGATCAGGGTGCCGGCGGACCTGGTCGAGGAACTCGGTGGCGGGCGGCGACCCAAGGTCGTCGTCACCCTGGGGGAGTACAGCTACCGGAACTCGATCGCCTTGATGGGCGGCGAGTTCTGGCTCGGGGTCTCGGCGGAGCACCGGGCCGGATCGGGGTTGACGGCCGGCGACGCGGTCGAGGTGACGATCGAGTTGGACACCGCGCCCCGCACCGTCGAGGTCCCCGACGACTTGGCCGACGCGCTGACGGCGACCGCCGGCGCCCGCGAGGCATTCGACGCGATGGCCTATACCCACCGCAAGGAGTGGGTCAGATCGATCGAGGAGGCCAAGAAGCCGGAGACCCGGGCCAAGCGCATCGCGGCAGCGGTCGCGGCCTGCGTCGCGTAACCGGGCACTGCGACTGCTGCACGACCGGAACAGGCTGATCCCCGCAACAGCGACGCGCTCATCGCTGTGCACGACCCGCGCACGACCCGCGCACGACCGCGCCCACAGCGCCGGCGGCACTGCGCCACCGTCGGGGAGGAGATGCGCCGCGGTCTCCCGGTGATCACCGTGGACCCGACAGCACACGCCGTCACCATCTCCCACCTGTAGGTATCCCCGACCCGGGGAGTTGAGACCCTGGCCGGCGCCAGATCCCAGTGGTCCATTGACAGCGCGCAGAAGTGGGGCGTAAACCAGCACCATCGGTGGCCGCAGGCAACGATGCCTACGCCACGACCAACTCGCCGACCAATACCGCAACTGGCTTGCGACAGCCTAGCGTTCATGGGCCACGACTACGCAGGTCGGCGAACACGGCCGAAACCTCCGGCGGAAGTGGCAGCACCCGATCCGATCCCCGTGACGCAGCACGACGTTCCAGATCGCCGTGGTGCGGACCGATTCGATATGCTAAGGCGATGGATAGCGCGCTCACCATGGCCATGAAACCGGTGTCCGACGATCTCGTCAGCACCGGCCGCACTTTGCCCGTTGTTTCAGATCAGTGCTGGACCGGTGACCCGGAAACGCCCTCGGCATATCTTCAAAGCAACGATGGCGGTGCCGTAGGAATCTACATCCATCGGTCAACTACGAGGACCGAGCAAATTGTCTTTGTCACGGACCAGATACAGTCATGGGAGATTGATGAATCCCGGGGGACACACGCGACCAACTGGCCCAACTGCCCAATACACCCCGATACTCACCCGCTCAGCGCAAGAGTTGTTGATGCTCAACCCGCCTGGGTTTGCCCAAACTCGGGTCGCGTGATTGGCTCCATCGGCCAGTTGGCGACGGCACTCCCCAACGGCTAACGTTCTCTACGCCCAACTCAGCATTCCGATCCGGAATGAGAACGTGACGATCGCCTGGTACCCCGGGATAGTGTACTTCATTGTCCCGTTCAGCCCTCCCGATGCGCCCTGCATCGTGGCACAGCTCCAGTGAAAGGTGTACGAGATGGGATGAATGTCTGCGTATCGGCAAGCTTTGGTCTTGTTGTCCGACCAAAGCAGGTACGGTGTTACCTGGCTTGTGGCTTGAGCACGATGCATTGCGCTAAATATGTAGCCGAATGCAAGTTTGCCTTGGCCGGGAGGACTCCCAGCAATCTTGGTAAGCTGGACCGTGAACCTGTCTCCACCTGACGGGTCCGTGGTCTCATAGCCCTGATTGGGACCGAGTATGATGTGTCCACCGTTGATCGGCTCTCCGAGCGGACGGACGCCAACATATGCACCGTTCTCGCAGCCGAATGAATGGTTGGTAAGTGCAGGCTTCGCTTGTCGCAGCATCGGAGATTGAGCTGGATCTGGCATGTACGTCACGGTGATTCTACAGTCCGGGTCGGGTGTGTTGGCGGCACTCGCGGTCGCAGGCAGATTAACGATTGTGCTCCCGACGACAAGCAATCCGAATAGAATCAAGATTCTGGAGATGCTCGGATTCACCCTTCGGTGCGAGCGGCTCACTCCGTCGTGCCCACTGATGTCAGTTCTCATGGCCAATCCTCCCCGATCCCGACGTGGCGCCGGCCAGGATCCCCCGCCGGCCAGCGCCGCGTAACAGTGTGATATGGAGGCCGCAACGCAACGGCGGCGTCGCCCAGCCCCGACCGTTCGTGGCGTGACCGTTGCAGCGTGATACCCGCCGGTGGTGATCATTTCTCATTCGTTTCGGGTTCTGGGGGGCTGGGTCAGCGGTTCGGCGTTGACAGATATAGGAGCATCATCGGCAGAGGTTGGCCGCCGGCGAAGTACCCGGGCGACGTCTTCGTGGCGTAGCCAGGCGTGCACGAGTGATCGGGGATCGCCGGGAGTGGCTTCCCCACTGACGAGTACCTCGCCGGCAAGTCGGTCCATTTGACCGACTTGCCGGGTCGCCAATTCCTCGGCGCCGTCAGGGCAGATGAGCCTCAGAATCACCGGGTAGCTCGTACCGGCCGGCCGAAGCGGTTGGTTGCTGGGTGGGGTAGTTGGTTCAGGTATTCCACATGCCAAGATAGAACTAATGTTCGATGCGAGGTCAGCGCGCGGGCTTCGCTTCTGCGATCTTGCGGATGATCGCTGAGGTAGTGCGGCCACGGCGACGATCGAGGGTGACCTGCAGCTTGGCGCCCTCGATGACGTTGCGGGGCACGCGGATGACCTTGCGCGGCGTTGTGGCCTGCGGCTTCGGGTCCGTGATCGTCATGGCGTCTCCTCGGGTTCGCTGTGTTCAGTGTCCTCGACAAAGTCGATGGCCTCCACCGATTCGGCGGTCAGGGTTTCTTCGTAGGCGTGCACGTAGTCCAGGTCGGTGATGGTGGCGATGAGATCCACGTCTTCGGGCGTGGCCAGGGTTGAGTCGACAAGGTCGGTTGACCGGACCGGGATGAGCCGGTTTCGCGAACCCCCGGGGGACGCGTCAGAACAACCTGGACGCCTTGATCTCGTCGCTCTCCTCGAGCGCCAGCAGGAAGCGCTTGCGATCAAGGCCGCCACCGAACCCGGTCAACGAGCCGTCGCTGCCCACCACCCGGTGGCACGGCACCACCAGCGCCAACGGATTGCCGCCGGTGGCGCTGCCGACCGCCTGGGAGAGTCGGATCCCGCCGAGTCGCAGCGCGATCGAACCGTACGAAGCCGTTTCGCCATAAGGAATTTCGGCGATCAGCTGCCAGACCCCGCGGTGGAAGGCGTCGCCCTCGGCGGCCAGCGGCAGGTCGAACTCGGTGCGGCTGCCGGCAAAGTATTCGGCGAGTTGACGGGCCGCCTCGGCCAGCACCGGTTCGGTCGAATCGGATCCGGCGACTCCGGAGACCTCACTGTCGGCGGAGGGGATGACGGCGGATCCGCGGGCGTCCGGCGACCAATTGCCGACGAACGCGACCCCGGTCAGGTGTCCGTCCGCCGCGGACAACGACAGCGGCCCGATGGGTGAGGCGATCGAGATGTTCGACATGGCTCTCCTTCCGGCGTCGATTCTGCCCGGTGTCACCGACAGCGCCGTTCTCGGCGGCAGCGCTGTGCCCTGGACAGCGCCCGACGGTGACGCACCGCAACATGGATGCTCCGAACGGGCGCACTTTCGAACAGATATTGCCAACATCGAACCTTTTACGACATGGTGACCGGGCAGGTGGTGGGGTCCTGTCCCGGTGGATCGGGCCCCCGTCACTCGCGCCGGACATTGTCGTCAGACGAGGGAGATGCCATGCGCACCGTGGGCGGGATCATCAGCAGGAAGCGCACCTGGGGCACGGCCGCAGTCGCCGCCGTCGCCCTCGTGGTGGCGATGGCGCCGGCCGCGGCGAACGGAGCAGACCTGGCCCAAGCCGGCCCGGCGCAGCAAGCCGGGCCGGCGCGGCAGACTGCGGCGGCGCCGGCTGCCGCGTCCGGCTATCTGGCGCCGACCGTCGATCCGAATCCGGACTGGGACCCGCCGGTGAACGGATACCCGGAGTGGGACAACAACATTCCGATCTACCAGGTGAACTCCGAGCCGGCTCACTCGACGTTGATGCCCTATGCCTCGCTGGATCAGGCGCTGGCCGCCGACCGGACCGATTCACCGTTTCGGGAGTCGCTGGACGGCACCTGGAAGTTCCAGCACGTCGACAAGCCGGCCGACCGTGACCTGAACTTCTTCGCGACTGACGTCGACGACAGCGGCTGGGACTCGATCGCCGTGCCCAGCAACTGGCAGCTGTCGGGCTACGACAACCCGATCTACGTCAACATCACCTACCCGTGGTGGGGCGCCAACGGTCAGAACGAGAACGCCCAGCCGCCCCGGGCGCCGAGCAAGGTGAACCCGGTCGGCCAGTACCGGCGCAACTTCGATCTGCCTGCCGACTGGGATGGCCGGACCACCTTCGTGCACTTCGAAGGGGTGAAGGCGGCCTTCTACCTCTGGGTCAACGGGGTCAAGGTCGGTTATCGCGAGGGCTCGTACACGCCGAGCGAGTTCAACTTGACCCAGTACCTGCACCCGGGCAGCAACCAGATCGCGGTCGAGGTCTACAAGTACCCGGACGGCGACTGGATGGAGGACCAGGACATGATCAGGCTGTCCGGCATCTTCCGGTCGGTCTACCTGTTCTCCACCCCGACCGTGCACCTGCGGGACTTCCGGATCGACACCACGCTGCGGGACAACTACACCAACGCCGACCTGGGCGTCACCGCGAACCTTCGCAACTACGGCGCTGCCGCGACCGGGAATTACACCGTCGAGACCCAGCTGTACGACGCCGACAAGAAACCCGTCTGGGACGCGCCACTGGCCCAGAGCCTGGACATCGCAGCGAACCCGGCCGGTCAGGACGTCTCCGGCACCGCGAGCAAACCGGTGAGTGCGCCGGCGCTCTGGTCGGCCGAGCACCCGAACCTGTACACCGCGGTTCTGCAGCTGAAGGACCCGTCCGGCGCCATCATCGAGACGATGTCGAACCGAATCGGCTTCCGCGAATTCACCATGCGGGACGGCCTGATGCAGATCAACGGCAAGCCGATCTCGTTGCGCGGCACCAACCGGCACGAGATGAGCCCGGACCACGGCACGGCGCTGACCAAGGCGGACATGATCAAGGACATCACGATCATGAAGAAGCTCAACATCAATGCCGACCGGACCTCGCACTACCCGAACAACCCGACCTGGTACGAGCTGGCCGACGAATACGGGCTGTACGTCCTGGACGAGACCAACCTGGAGACCCACGGCATCCGCGACCAGTACCCGACGTCGAACCCGGACTGGACGGCCGCCACCCTCGACCGGGCCCAACAGATGGTGCTGCGGGACAAGAACCATCCGTCGGTGATCATCTGGTCGCTGGGCAACGAGGCCGGCGGCGGCAGCAACTTCGTCAATATGCGCAACTGGATCAAGTCCTACGACTCGACCAGGATCGTGCAGTACGAGGGCGACAACCGGCCCGAGGTCAGCGACATCCGGTCGGCGATGTACGAGAGTCCGGCCAGGATCCAGCAACGGGCCGACGACCCCAACGACACCCGGCCGTACATCATGATCGAGTACGCGCACAGCATGGGGAACTCCACCGGCAACCTCGCCGACTACTGGAACGTGATCCGGCAGAACCCCGTGCTGCAGGGCGGTTTCATCTGGGACTTCGTCGACCAGGCGTTGCGCTGGAGGACGCCGGTTCGCAAGCAGATCACCGAGACCGGACCGTCGGCGTTGACCGGCGAGCTGGCCCCGGCCGCGTCCTTCGACCCGACGACCGGGCTGAACGGTTCGGCGACCTTCGGCCAGTCCGACGGCCTTGACATCAACTCCTCGCTCACCGTCGAGGCCTGGGTGACGCCGACCGCGATCGGCGGCCATCAGCCCATCCTGGCCAAGGGCGACACCCAGTACGCGCTCAAGCAGACCGACGACACGCTCGAATTCTTCATCCATGCCGGCGGTAAGTGGATCGCGGCCACCGCGGATCTGCCGGCCGACTGGGTAGGGAGCGAACACCACGTCGCCGGCGTCTTCGACGATGCGGCAAACCAGTTGCGGCTCTACATCGACGGCCTGCAGGTGGCGACCACGGACACGACCGCTGTGCCGGAGAGCAACGGTGCGCCGGTGGCCATCGGCACCGACGCCGAGAACCCCAGCCGGGTGTTCGCCGGCACCATCCGGACGGCCCGGCTGTACGACCGGGCGTTGACCGCCACAGAGCTGCAGACCGCCGATCGCACCTCGTCCGATTCCGGTGTGCAGCTGTGGTTCGACGCGCCGACCGCCCACTACGCCGAGATCCAGCCGGACCAGCCGACCTACCTGGCCTACGGCGGCGACTGGGGCGACAACCCCAACGACGGCGCGTTCTCCGGCGACGGCATCGTCAGCCCCGACCGGGTGATCGCCGGTAAGGCGATCGAGGTGAAGAAGGTCTACCAGGAGCTGAACGCCTCCGCCGGAACGAATCCGGCGGCCGGTGAGGTGAAGCTGAAGAACGAGTTCCTGTTCACCAACGCGAACGCCTACACCGGAACCTGGCGACTGACGGCTGACGGGAAGGCGGTCCAGCAGGGCACGCTGACGGCCGACCAGTTGGACGTGGCTCCCGGTGCCACCGGGCAGCTGACGATTCCGTTCACCCGGCCGGCAGATCCGGCCCCCGGCACCGAGTATCGGATCGAGCTGTCGTTCACCACCAAGGCCGACCTGCCCTGGGCGGCCGCCGGCTATGAGATCGCCGCCGACCAGATCCCGGTGGATCTCAACGCGCCCGCCGTCACCGAGCAGCCGTTGTCGGCGGTCCCCGCGGTCACCTCGCAGGACACGGCGGCGGCGGTCACCGTCACCGGCCAGGACTTTGCGCTGACCGTGGACAAGGCCACCGGGACCATCAGCTCGTACACCGCCGCCGGGGTGCAGCTGGTGAAATCCGGTCCGCAGCCGAACTTCTGGCGGGCACCGACGGACAACGACGTGGGCAACGGGCAGCCATCAAGGCAGGCGACCTGGCGTCATGCCGGTGACAACCGCACCGTCACCGGGGTCACCGTCACAAAGTTGCGCGACCGGGCGGTCACCATCGCCGTCACCGGGACGTTGCCGACGTCGACGGTCTCGACCTACACCACCACCTACACCGTGTTCGGCAACGGAGAGGTGAAGGTGGACAACGGGTTCCATCCGGGCGCCTCGACGCTGCCGTACATCCCCGAGGTCGGCATGCTGCTGTCGGTCCCCGGTGAGTTCGAGAACCTGGACTACTACGGCCGCGGGCCGCAGGAGAACATGGTCGACCGCAAGACCGGCTCGCTGATCGGGCGGTACCACTCGACCGTTGACGACCAGTGGACGCCGTACCTGCGCCCGCAGGAGAACGGCAACAAGACCGACGTCCGCTGGGTCGCGCTGACCAACGACGACGGGATCGGATTGCTGGCCGCGGCCGAGCCGCTGCCCGGTGCAGAACCGTTGGAGGTCAACGCCTCGCACTTCACCCCCGAAGACCTGTCGTCGGGAGCGCGGCACGACTACCAGCTCACGCCTCGGGATGACGTGATCCTGCGGCTGAACCTGCATCAGATGGGGGTCGGTGGCGACAACAGCTGGGGCGCCCAGACCCACGACGAGTACAAGCTCTTCCCGGACAAGGACTATCAGTACAGCTACCGGCTGCGGCCGCTGACGAACCTCGGTGCGGCGTTGGATCTGGCCCGCACCCCGACCTCGTCGGACCCGGTGCTGGCCACCAGCACCACTCTGACCGCCGTCCCGGCGTCCAAGACATACGGCTCGAAGGCCGACATCACGCTGACCGCAACGGTGACGACCGAGGACGATTCGGCGCCGACCGGCTCGGTGGAGTTCACCTCGGGGGACACGTCCTGGGGGACGGTGGTGCTGGACGCCACCGGAAGGGCGTCCGTGGCGGTCCCGCACGATCAGCCGGCCGGGTCCCCGGCGGTGGTGGCCACCTTCACTCCCGACGACCCGAAGGTTCATCACTCGTCAGCCTCGGATCCGTTGAAGGTCAGCATCTACAAGGCACTCTCGGTCACCGAGCTGACGTTGTCGGCGAAGAAGGCGGGTAAGGCCAGCACGCTGACGATGACCGCCAGGGTCGCGTCCGGAACGGTCCTGCCGGCCGTCGGCACCGTGTCGTTCAACCTGAATGGCGACAAGGTCGGCCAGGTCGAGTTGGCGCCGGGGGACAAGGGTGTGGCGAAGCAGATCGTCACCGTGCCGGCCGGGACGAAGGCCGTAGGCATCGCCACCTTCGTCCCGACCGATCCGAGCATCCAACGCTCCACCGGCCACGCGACGCTGACGGTGCGGTAACCGTCTTCTTCGGGGTACTTACTTCGTCTTCGCCCCACCACCCGTGGGTGACGAAGTCGAAGTTGGTACCCCGAGGTCGTCGCCATCGAGCTCGTTGTGCTGCGGGCGGGCGTGCTTGGGCAGCAGGAAGGTGAGCAGGAAGGAGATCGCGACCAGGCCGGCGGCCGCCCACATCGTGGCCTGGGCGGCGCCACCGAAGGCGCCGACCTGAGTACTGGCCGAGCTGTGGCCGAGGGCGCTGAAGAAGATGGTGCCCAGTGCCGCGACACCGACCGCGCCGCCGATCTGCTGCACCGCTGTCAAGGTGCCGGAGGCCGACCCGGATTCGTCGTCGTCGACGCCGGCCAGCACGATGTCGAAGAACGGCGCCATCGTCATCCCCATCCCGATGCCGACCACGAACAGCGCGGGTGCCATCGACCAGAGGCCGATGCCGGCCCCCGCCCAGCTGATGGTCAGCACGAATCCGACCATCCCGAGTGCGACCACGGTCGAGCCGATCAGCATCAGCCGACGGCCGAGTTTGGCGTTGAGTGCCTGCGCCACACCGAATCCGGCCATCATGCCGATGGCCTGTGGCAGGCCGGCCAGGCCCGCCTTCAACGGGCTGAAGCCCAATCCGTACTGCACAAAGAGGGTGAAGACCAGGCCGACGCCCATCAATGCGCTGAAGAAGGCCAGGCCGGTGAGCAG
Organism: Nakamurella lactea DSM 19367; assembly: GCF_000426645.1. GTDB lineage: Bacteria > Actinomycetota > Actinomycetes > Mycobacteriales > Nakamurellaceae > Nakamurella > Nakamurella lactea. Next base: position 250,394 of record NZ_KE384549.1, read on the forward strand.
ACCGCCGGTGAAGGCGCGCTTGGCGAACAGGCTCGGCACCACCAGGGTCGGGCGACCCTTGCGGTCGCGACGGATCTCCAGCACGGCAAAGGCGATGAATGCCACCACCGCACCGACCAGCATCAGGAAGCACCAGGCCGGCCAGTCGTGCTCACGGCCCTGCACCAGCGGGTACACCAACAGGAACATGCCGGCGGCCGCCAGCACCACGCCGGGCAGGTCGAGCTTCAGGGTCGGGCGCGGCCGGTTCGTCGGCAGGAACTTCTGCGCCGCCAGCACCGCGGCAAGCCCGATCGGCACGTTGATCGCGAAGATCGCCCGCCAGCCGAGGCCGAACAGGTCCGCATCGACCAGCCAGCCGGCCAGAATGGGGCCGCCGACGGCGGAAAGGCCCATGATCGGCCCGAACATGCCGAAGGCCTTCGCCACCTCCTTCGGCGGGAACACCTCCTTGATGACGCCGAGTCCCTGCGGCAGCAGCATCGCCCCGAACAGGCCCTGCAGCACTCGGCAGATCACCAGCATGCCGGGGGAGGTGGCCGAGGCGCACAGCGCCGAGAACACCGTGAAGCCGGCCATCCCGATGCTGAACATTCGCTTGCGGCCGTAGATGTCGCCGAGCCGGCCGCCGATCAGCAGCCCGGTGGCCATCGCCAGGGTGTACGCGGCGGACAGCCATTGGATCAAGGTGTCGCCACCACCGAGGTCGCGGACGATGGTCGGTCCGGCGATGGTGGTGATCAGGGCGTCGAGCAGGTCCATCACCTCGGCGGCGAGGACGACGAACAGCGCTGCCCAGCGCCAACGGTAGGGCGCGGGTTCCAGGGTGCGGCCCGGTGCGCCGGAAACAGTGGTCATGACGGTCTCCCAGAGAATCTTGACGAACGATGTTCGAGACGAACGCTGTTCCTATGACGAACACTGTTTTACAAGCGAACAGTGTTCGTGTCAAGTACAGTGTTCGTATGAGCCGTGGAAATCGATGGATCGCCGACGTCGCCCCTGGGGACGAGGGGTTTCCGTTCCCGCCCTGGCAGGCGCGCCGGCCCCAGCCGCGGCCGCGTAACCAATTGAGCCGGGAGCGGATCGTCGAGGTAGCGCTGGGCATCATCGACGCCGAGGGCACGGAGGCGGTCAGCATGCGCCGCATCGCGGCGGAGTTGGGCACCGGCGCCGCCAGTCTTTACGCCTACGTCGCGAGCAAGGAGGAAGTGCTCACGATGGTGCACGAGTCGGTGATGGCTGACCTCGAGGTTCCGCAGATGCACGGCGACGACTGGCAGGACGTCATCCGAACCTGGGCGATGCAGGTCTACCGCACCTATGCGCAGCACCAGGATCTGGCCAGGTTGAGCTTCGCCGAGATTCCCTCCGGCCCCCGGATGCTGGACATCACCGAACGGTTGCTGGATGCGATGATCACCGGCGGGGTTCCGCCGCAGATCGCCTCCTGGCTGATCGACCGACTCGCCCTGTACATCGGCGCCGATGCCTTCGAGGGCTGGCTGATGTCGAAGAAGTTCGCCGCGGCCGCCGGCAGTGATGGTCGCAGCACATACGAACACGGCCAGGACTGGATCGCCGGAATTCGCGAGTACTTCGCCGGCCTGCCGCACGAGCGATACCCGAACCTGATCGACCACGTCGCGGTGATGACGAACGGTGGCAGCGACGAGCGGTTCGAGTTCGGCCTCGAGCTGATGATCGAGGGCGTCGCCGGGATGAGTGCGCGGCGGTCGGCCGACGGCTGATCGGGAGCCGCGGCAGCTGCGGGGCGGGCGGCATCGGCGGGTGGGCCGGTCGGATCAGGCCTGCTCCCGCCCCACCCTTGCCGCCACGCTGACGAACGCATCGACCACCCGACGGACCGCCAACCGTTGCGCCCGATCGGTGCGCACCACCGCGAAAATGTAACGGCCGGACGGGATATCGAGTAGTGGCCGCAGTACGATGCCGCCGTCGGTGGGCGTGGTGAACCTCGGCAGGATCGCAATCTTCCGGCCGGCCGCCACCAACGACTCGATCAGCCGGTTGTCCCGCAGCCGCTGAGCCACCCTCGGTGCGATACCGGTCTCCCGCTCGATGGCCAGCAGCACGGTGTCGAACGGGAAGCCGGACGGCACCCCGATCCACTCCTGATCGATCAGGTCCCTCGGCCGGAGTGACTTCTGGCGGGCCAACGGGTGGGTGGCAGCCATCGCGATGTCCAGCGGCTCGCGGACCAACTGCACGGTGACGAGCCCCTCGGTGCCGGCCGGTGCCCTGCTGGTCAGGCTGTGCGCGATCACGATGTCGTGGTCGACGACCAGGCCGCCGAACTCGGCCTCGGCGATGTCGATGTCGGTGCACCGCAGCGTGATCGGGACGTCGCCGAGATCGTCGATGACGCCGGGGAGCAGGAAGGCCGCTGCGCTGGGCAGTGCCGCGATGCTCACCGGGCCACTCGGCTGCCCTCGGTAGGCATCCCAGTCCGCCCTGACCCGTTCCACCGCGGTGGCGATCTGTCGGCCGCCGTCGGCCAGTACCCGGCCGGCCTCGGTGAGCTTCAGGCCGCGTCCGGCCGGCTCGGCCAGCGGTAGGCCGAACTCCCGCTGCGCGGCCTTCAACTGCTGGGAGACGGCTGACGGGGTGCGGTGGGTGGCCCGCGCCACAGCCGTCACGCTGCCGCGGTCGGCCAGCTCGCGGAGCAATTCCAGATGCCGGACGTCCATGTAGCAAGACTACATAGTTGGTGTAGTAGATATCGATGGTGTTGAACAGTCCCGTCCTTCAGGATGGACCCATGCCTGTTCGTCACCGCCTGCTTGCGATCGCTGTCGCCGCGATGTGGGGAGTCAACTTCATCGCCATTCACGCGTCCCTGGTGCACTTCCCGCCGATGTTCCTGGTGGCCCTGCGGTTCGCGTTGATCGCCGTGCCGACGATCTTGTTCGTCTCGCGTCCGGCGGTGCCGGCGCGCTGGCTGATCGGCTACGGCATCGGGTTCGGCACCCTGCAGTTCCTGTTCCTCTACTGGGGCATGTCGGCCGGGATGCCCACCGGCCTCGCCTCGCTGGTGTTGCAGGCGTCGGCCCCGTTCACGGTGATCCTCGGTGCGACATTCCTGCGGGAACGGGTCAGCGGCCGAGCGATGGCCGGGGTGCTGCTGGCCGTCGCCGGACTGGCCGTCGTCGGCTGGCAGCGAGCCGAGAATGCCGGCGTCATACCGTTTCTGCTCACTCTCGCCGGTGCGTTCGGCTGGGCCATCGGCAACGTCTGCAGCCGGCAGGCGAAGCCACCGAATCCGCTGCACCTGACGCTCTGGATGTCGGTGATCCCGCCGGTTCCGATGCTGGCACTGGCGCTGATCGTCGAGGGTCCCGACCGGATCGGTACCTCGCTGACCACCCTCGGGGCCCCCGGTGGCGTCGGCGCCCTGGTCGGTCTTGCCTACACGGTGATCATCGGAACGGTGCTCGGTTCCGGCATCTGGACCGCGCTGATGGCCAGGCATCCGGCCGGCGTGGTGGCGCCGTTCTCGATGTTGGTGCCGGTGATCGGGATGAGCGCGGCCTGGTTGGTGCTGCACGAGTCCGTCAGTGCGGGGGAGTTGATCGGCGGCGGGGTGGTGGTGGCGGGAGTGTTGTTGGCCAGCACAGGCCGTGCCGGTGCGGGTCGGGTACCGCTCGATTCCAGCCCAGCCCGCCCGGATGTTGGCGCAGCCCGCTCTGGGTAGGGTGCCGCGGCAAGCCTCGCAACGCCACCAGTGGTTCGCAACGGAAGTTCACCCTGCGAACCACTATTTGCGTTGCGAGGCCCGGCCGTCAGCGGGCGGCGGCCCGCTCGCCAGCAGGTCGATGGAGGCGGCGCAGGAGCCGGGTGAACTCGTAGTAGAGTCTGATGTCGGTGCTCCGCCTGAACAGGCTGTCGACGGGTGAGCACCAAAACGCAGTAACGGGCTGTGGCGCAGGTTGGTAGCGCACTTGACTGGGGGTCAAGGGGTCGCAGGTTCAAATCCTGTCAGCCCGACCATGTGATGTCTCGGGACATCGGCGACACCGGACCTACGTTTTCGTAGGTCCGGTGTCGTGTTTTTGGGGTTGGTAGTCGCGGGTGGGGTCGAGGGTGAGTTGGCGGAGGATTCGGCCGGGGCGGTCTCGGCGATGGTGATGTCGAGGTGCTGGATCAGGAGTGTGACGTAGGTTCCGGCGTGGGTTCTGCCGATGCCGATGTGGCGGGGCCGGCCCGGGATGCGGAAGCCGCCGACCAGCCATGCCGATGACCTGCGACACGCAATTCCGTGTCAGGACCTGTGTCAGGGGCATGTCAGGGCGGTGTCAGCCGGTCCGTTCAAGGTTGTTCCATGACCACAACACAGAACGCAAGAACACCGCTGCGGGACCGCGATCCGGCGATCCGGGTGCGGCATTTGGAGAAGTCATACGGGGAGTTGCACGTCCTGCGCGGCGTGGACTTCGACGTCGCAACGGGCAGCATCTTCGCCCTGCTCGGCTCGAACGGAGCCGGCAAGACCACCATCGTGAGAATCCTGTCGACGTTGCTGAAGCCGGACGCCGGCACCGCCACCGTCGAGGGATTGGACGTCACCACCGACCCGACGCGGGTTCGGGAGTCGATCAGCCTGACCGGGCAGTTCGCCGCTGTCGATGAGATCCTGTCCGGCCGGGAGAACCTGGTGCTGGTCGCCAAGCTGCGGCACCTGACGAACCCCGGCGGGGTCGCCGACGATCTGCTCGCCAGGTTCAACCTGGTCGAAGCCGGCGGCCGGCGGGTGTCGACCTATTCCGGAGGCATGCGCAGGCGGCTGGACATCGCGATGAGCCTGATCGGTCGGCCGAGGGTGATCTTCCTCGACGAGCCGACCACGGGCCTGGACCCGGAGGGACGACTCGAGGTGTGGCAGGTGGTTCAGGAACTCGCGCACCAGGGCACCACCGTTCTGCTCACCACCCAGTACCTGGACGAGGCCGAGCAACTGGCCGACCGGATCGCCATCCTCCATCAGGGACACATCATCGCCAACGGCACGCTGGCCGAGCTCAAGCAACTGCTCCCGCCGGCAAAGGTCGAGTACGTCGAGAAGCAGCCCACCCTCGAAGAAATCTTCCTCACCCTCGTCGGTACCACCGGCGCGATCGACACCGTCAAGGACCAGTCATGAGCACCCATTTCGTCACGGACACGGCCACCATGCTGGGCCGCTCCATGCGTCACATCACCCGCAGCATGGACACGATCATCACCACAGCGCTCACCCCGATCGCCATGATGCTGTTGTTCGTCTACGTGTTCGGCGGCGCCATCAGCACCGACACCGACAACTACGTCGACTATCTGCTGCCGGGCATCATGCTGATGGCCATCGCCTCGGGCATCGCCTACACCGCCGTCCGGCTGTTCACCGACATGAAGAGCGGCATCTTCGAGCGGTTCCATTCCATGCCGATCGCGCGGTCGTCCGTCCTCTGGGCGCATGTGCTGACCTCGTTGGTGTCCAACCTGATCACCGTCGCGATCATCGTGCTGGTCGGTCTGCTGATGGGATTCCGGACCTCGGCCGATCTGCTGGCCTGGCTGGCCGTTGCCGGGATTCTGACCTTGTTCACACTGGCGCTGACCTGGCTGGCCATCCTGGCCGGCCTGTCGGCGAAGACCGCCGAGGGAGCCGGCGCCTTCTCGTATCCGCTGATCTTCCTGCCGTTCATCAGCTCAGCCTTCGTGCCGACGAGCACCATGCCGGGTCCCGTGCGTGCCTTCGCCGAGAACCAGCCCGTCACGTCGATCGTCAACACGATCCACAGCCTGTTCGCCGGGCAGCCGGTCGGCAACGACATCTGGATTGCGTTGGCCTGGTGCGTCGGCATTCTCGTTCTCACCTATGTGCTGGCCATGCGCGTCTACCGGCGCAAGATCAGCTGACGACCACCAACGTCACGACAGGACCGCTTCCACCAGGTCGGAGACATCGGCCGACCGGCCCTGCTGCGTCACCTCGGCGAATCGTTGTTCGCCGAGGTGACGCCGTGCCTGTTGTTCGACCCGCGCCTCGTCAGGGTTCGAGCGATCCGGTGTTCCGCGCAGCACGGCGACGGCTCCCAGCAGCCGCGCCGCCTGCTCGTGGTTCCCGGCCCGGGCGGCCTGGTCGGCAACGCCGACGAGGACCCGGGAAACGATGGTCGGCGCCATCATCCCGGCCGCCGCCCGCCAGGCGGCCAGCCGGTGGGTGCGTGCCTCGGCGAGATCCTCGGCGAGATAGCCCAGCTGCTGATGGACCATGGATTGCATGTACGGCATTGCGGCGAGTTCGCCGAGCAGCGCGGTCGCACGGTCGATCAGTCGCCGCGCCTGCTCGCGATCGCCGTCCTGCCGGGCCAGCTCTGCCTTGGCCAGTGCGATGGAGACCAGGGCGTACGGCCAGGTGACGCCCTCGGCGATCCGTTCGGCCTCGCGGACAGCGGAGGTGGCGGCGGCGGGGTCACCGTTCAGCCGGTGGACCAGGGCCTGCTGGGTCAGCATTTCGATCACGTCCTCAACCGCGCCGATCTCGGTGAGAACGTGCACGCCCTGGTCGTAACGCGCGCAGGCACCGGTGAAGTCGCCCCGCACCGCCAGCCACGCGGCCAGCTCGGACAGCGCCAGTGACATCCCGAAACGTTCGCCGATCGCGGTGAACTCCGCCAGCGCGGTCTCGAGGTCGGCCTCCACGTCCGGGCCGCCCCGGCCGAGCATGATGCGCATCTTGCCGCTCTGCCAGCGACCCATCGCCCGCACCCAGGGGTCGTCGCTGTCCCGCAGCCGCTCGAAAGCGGCCAGCCCGGCCTCCAGCCCGTGCAGCAGGCTTTCCATGGCGTCGACGAATTCCAGCAGTGGATGGTCCCGGCGCCCCTGCCGGCTGAACTGATAGGCGCGCCGGATCCACTCGGCGCCAACGGTTTCGTCACCCTGCCCCGAGGTCACGTAGAGCGCGATCATCCCGTAGGCGACGGCGCGGATGTGGTCGTCGACGTCGCCGGGCAGCTCGGTGGCAGCGGTCATCAGTTCGAGGCCCTCGGCCCGGCGGCCACCGAGCCACCAGTACCAACCGGCGGCGGCCGCCAGCCGCATCGCTGCCCGCGCATCGCCGGCCGCGATGGCCCCGCGCATCGCGGCGCTGATGTTGTCGTGATCGGCGGCCAGCACGGCCGCCCACTGCAGTTGTTCGGCGTGCCGCAGATGTGGTGCCGCGGTCTCGGTGAGATCGGTGAAGTAGGCCAGATGCGCTCGTCGGCCCTGATCGGTTTCGTCGGCCTCGGCAAGCCGTTCCGTTGCGTACTCCTTGATGATGGTGAGCATCCGGAAACGCGGTGCACCGTCGGAACCCGTGGTCAGCAAAGACTTCTCGGCCAGCGAGGTGAGCAACTCCAGTATCTCACCGGGTGGAACATCGTCGCCGGCGCACACCCATTCGGCGGCCTCCAGGCTTGCTCCACCGGCGAAGACGGCGAGTCGCCGCAACACCGCCCGCTCGGCGTCGGTCAGCAGCTCCCAACTCCAGTCGACCACCGCGCGCAGTGTCCGATGATGCGGCAACGCGGTGCGGCTGCCGCTGGTGAGCAGGCGGAAGCGGTCGTCGAGCCGCTGCGCGACCTGATCAAGGGACAGTGTGCGCAGCCGGGCCGCGGCGAGCTCGATGGCCAACGGGATCCCGTCGAGCGCACGGCAGATCTGCACCAGCGTCACCGACGTGGCGGCGTCGGTCGGAATGTTCCCGCGCACCATGCCGGCCCGGTCCCGGAGCAACTGCACGGCCGGTGAGAGCTCGATCTCGCCGGGGCCGGCGTCCGCGGCGGGGACCGCGAGCGGTTCGACCCGCCACAGCGCCTCACCGGTAATGCCGAGCGGCTCCCGGCTGGTCGCCAGGATCCGGAGGCGTCGGCACTCGCCGAGTACCCGATGGCAGAACGCCGCTGCCGCCTCGATGACGTGCTCGCAGTTGTCCAGGATCAGCAGAGCCTCCCGATCCCGGATGGCGGCGATCAGCCGGTCCGTCGGGTCCGCGTCCGGTGCCCCGCCGAGCACGGCGTCCCGCAGGCCGAGGGCGGCCAGGGTCGCCTGCGCCACCTCCGCGTGCGGACCGACGGGCGCGAGTTCCACCAGCCACGGGCCGTCCGGCAGGCCGCCGATCTGGGTGCGGGCGAATTCCGAGGCCAGCCGGGTCTTCCCCGAACCGCCAGGCCCGATCAGCGTGGTGAGTCGGTGCTCGGCGACGAGCTCGCCGACCGCGGCGATGTCGGCGTCCTTGCCGACGAAGCTGGTCAACTCGGCTCGAAGGTTCGTCTTCGGGTTCTCCTGCCGCCGCCCCAGCTCGCCCCGCAACAGTGCGACATGCAGGTCCGACAGCTCGGCTGACGGGTCCGCGCCGAGCGCGTCGGCCAGGGCTTCTCTGGTGTGCTCGTAAACGGTCAGCGCCTCGTTGTTGCGGCCGGCGGCGGCGAGCGCGCGCATCAGGGCGGCGACCAGTCGCTCCCGCATCGGCTGCGCCGCCACCAGATCGGTCAGCTCCGGGATGAGGTCGACATCGCGGCCGAGGCTGATCTCCGCATCGAACAGATCCTCCAGCGCGGTCAGTCGCAGTCCCTCGAGGCGGGTGACCGCCGCCTCGAACGCTTCACTGTCCGGCAGGCCGACGTCCTGCATGGCCGCACCACGCCACAGGGCGACGGCCGCACGCAGCCGCTCCACCCGGCCCTGACCGTCGTCGGCGCGCGCCTGCCCGAGAAGCCGTTCGAACCGGACGGCGTCGACCCGGTCGGGGTCGATGACCAGCCGGTAGCCGTCCGGCCGCCCGTCGATCAGGCCGGCCGGAAGCGCCTTTCGTAGTCGGGATGCCAAGCGCTGCAGGGCATTGGCCGCGTCGGCGGGCGGGCTCTCGCCCCAGATCCAGTCGATCAGCGTCGTCTTCGGGACCACCTGACCCGGCTCGAGTGCGAGGGCGACCAGCAACCCGCGCAGGCGGGCTCCCGGTACCTCGGGTCCGGCGTCGTCGTTCGTGCGAACCTCCAGTGGTCCCAGCAGTCCGATCCGCACCCGGCCATCCTGTCACGGCGGTTCAGCGGGGACCGCTGCGAGTGCGGTGATCGTCAGCCCAGTCGAGTTGGTGGTCGAACACCCGTCGGTTGCTCGCGCTGTCGGCCGTCATCCGCAGGATGGTGGGCAGCGTGAGATCACGCAGGAACCTCCCGGCCGGCCCGGGCGCCTTGCTGTTGTTGATCCGCGCTGCCGCCTTGATGATCCGCTCCACCCTCGGCCGCCGGACCGACTCGAAGCCGGCGAAGGCAGCGGACACAGAATCGTTGTCCCGCAAGGAGAGCGCCAGCACCACCGCGTCCTCGATCGACAGCGACGCACCCTGACCGGAGGTGGGTGACGGCGCATGTGCCGCGTCTCCCACGACGATCATCCGGCCGCGGTGCCAGTGTGGCAGCTTCGGGACGGTGTGGATCGCCGTCATCGGGGCGAAGTCAGGGGTGGCCGAGATCAACTCGAGAGCGGGCCCGGCGTCGTCGCGGTAGATCTGCGTGAAGGTGCGGCGCCACTGCGCGCCGGGTACCGCCTCGACCTCGCCGCGTCCGGGTTCCGGGCGATGCGGAAGGTTGACGAACCACCAGTTCTCGCCGTCCGGCGCGGTCGCGTAGCCGAAGAATGCCCGCTTGCCGAAGATCATCTCGTAGTCGCCGCCGACCGTCGCCGTCCCGGTTGCCGGGGCGTAGCCGCCGGTGGTGATCAGCCCGGTGTATGCGGGTCGCGGCGCACCGGGATCGATCAGCGTGCGCACCGTCGAGTGCACCCCGTCGGCCCCGATGAGGATGTCCGCCTCGGCCGTGGAGCCGTCGTCGAAGACGGCGCAGACGCCCTCGGGCCCGTCGTCCGCCGCGACCAGTCGGCGACCGCCTTCGATGGTGATGCCGCGGTCGGCCGCCTGGGCATGGATCGCGCGGTAGAGATCGCTCCGGCGAATCGTCCGGCTGCCTGTGCTCCCCGGGCGAGTGCTTCCGGTAGGGGTGACTCCGAGGCGCTTTCCGGTGTGGGTCCGCAGGGTGATTCCCGGTGTGGCGAACCCGATCTCGAGGGCGGCGGCCTCGGCTCCAATGGCTCGAAGGGCATCGATGCCGTTGGTCGCCAGGGTCAGCATGACGCCGTTGTGCTGGGTGCCGGGCGGCCTCGCCTCGAACACCGTTGCCTCGATCCCCGCCTTGCGCAAGGCGATGGCGGTGACCGGGCCGGCGATTCCGCCGCCGATGACGATCGCGGTACGGGGTCTGCTCATGATCAGCTTTCTTCCTTGTCTGCCGTTTCGGCGGCCGGCTGGTCCGGTCGTCCGGAGTCCTGGTGGTACGACTGCCAGGAATCTGCCCAGCCGCCCGCCGGGTCGGCGATCCGAGCGATCAACCGGTGGATGAATGCCATCTCGGCGTCGAGCAGAGCAGCCCGGTAGTCGTCCTCGACGAGGAAGATCGGGTCCACTCCACCGTCCACTGTTGCCGCGATCAGTTCCCGGATCCCGGCCGCCAGTTCGGCCAGCTGGGCCAGTCGTGCCTGCAACAGCTCGGCGACCTCATCCGGTGGCAACACGACCACCAGCGACAGGGCCGCGGCGAACGCCGGATACTCGTGCCGCGGCTGGCCGAGCAGCTCGCGGAGCCAGTCGCGGGTCTCGGCCCGACCGGCATCGGTCAGCTCATAAACGGTGTGCTTCGGCAGATTGCCGCGCCGGCCGGTGCGGGTCGGCGCGATCAGGCCGGCCTCGGCGAGCTGTCGCACCACGCTGTACAACGCGCCGTAGCTGAGTTTGAAGGTGCTCGCCGCGTCGTTGTCGCGCAGTCGCCGCTGAAGCTCGTAGGCATGCATCGGCTGTTGGGTCAGGTACGCCAGCACGGCAAGTCCGAGCAGGTTGGTGACGGGTCGTGAGGGCATGTTCGTCAGACTAGTTCTGCGTGACTAGTCGCGCCAATCTATTACGTCGGCGACCCGTCAGGGAGCCGCGCTCCGGCCGGCGGGGAGCCGGCCGCCGTTCTAGTAGCCGTATCCGTAGCCACCGCCGCCGCCGCTGGTCGGCGCGTTGGTCTGCGCCGACGTCGAGGCCGCTGCCACGGTGGCCGCCCGCCAGGTGAAGTCGGTGCCGTCGAAGCTGTCGCGCTGCTGGTCGCCGCCGATCTGGCCGGCCCCGCGGTCCAGGGCGAACGTGTAGAGCGGCCGGTGATCCAGCGACACCTGGGCGGAACCATCCGGCCGCGGCAGCGTTTCCAGCCGTCCGGCCAGTTGATCGGGGCCGGTCGGGGCGGACCCGGCCGGGATCGTCAGCGGAACCCAGATAGCGATGCAGGACGCGCTGGTACAGCGCACCGTCCCGGTTTCCTGATCGCTGACGTACAGGGTCCGGCCGTCCGCGGCGGTCAGCACGCCGCTCCGGCCGGAAATGTCCTGCACCGACACGGTATTCGCGCCCGTCGCAGGGCTGGTCATGCTCGCCGCAGCGCTGGATCCGGCGGCCGCCGACGTGGACCCGTCGGACGGGCCGGCGCAGCCGGCGAGCGCGAGCAGGCCGATCGCGGCCAGGGCAACTGCGTGCCGGCGGGCCGCCGGCGGGATGCTGAGAATGCTGGTCATGCTGTTCCTCCAAGGGGATCGGTGATCGGTCAGCGGTCTGGTCCGGGCAGCTCGATCCGGACCAGCACGTCACCGGAGGCGCTGACCACCTCGAGCCCGGCGATCCGGTCGAATGCGATGGCGGTGGTGCCGCTCACGTCGGCGAACCCGCGCGGATCGGCCACCCAGGTCGCCGCGGTGTCGCGGGCGCCGTCGGCCGAGCTGGCCACCAGCGAGCACCATCCACCCGGGTACGCGCCGGCCAGCCGCAGCTGCAACGCGGTGCCCTCGCGGACGCCGGTCATCGTCACCGAGGCGCGGATGTGAGTGGACGGGTCCACCGCCCGGACCACCGCGGCCGCCGTCGGGTTCGGTCCGTCGATCACGGCCGAACCTCCGGCGATGACCAGCACGGCGAACAATGCGGCGGCCACCCGGAGCGGGGCGCCGACAATGGACCGTCCGGTTGCGGACCTGCGGGCCCGGCGGGTTACCCCGGACGGATCGGCTTCCGGGATGCGGTGAACGTCGAGCAGCTGTCGGGCGGTACTCGGTTCGACCAGTGCCAGCAGCGATATGGTCTCGGCCAGACCGTCCAGCTCCTGCAGGCAGATCGGGCATTCGGTCAGATGTCGTTCGACGGAACGGGTCTCGTCGGGCTCGAGGGCATCGAGCAGGTACGCCCCGAGATAGCTGTCCATGCTGCAGGTCATGGCGTCGTCACCCCGCGTTCGCTGAGCGCCGCGCGCAGAGCTCGCAGCGCGTAATGGATCCGGGATCGCACGGTGCCCGGCGGCAGGTCCCGATCGGTGGCGATCCGGGCAGCGGTCTGGCCACGGAAGTAGCAGTCGAACAGCACCCTGCGGTGCTCGGCGCTCAGCGACTGGAAGGCGTCGGCCAGCAGTACGTCGTCGAGCGCGGCGTCGATGTCGTCCGACGCCGGCGCCGCGGACAGTTCGGCGAAGGTTCCGGTCGGCCGGGCGCGTCGCACCCGCATCGCGTCGATCGCCAGGTGGCGGGCCGTGGTGAAGGCCCAAGGTCGCTGGGCAGCGGCGGGCAACTCGGCGGCCCTGGTCCAAGCGCGCAACATGGTCTCCTGCACGATGTCCTCGGCCAGCTGGCGGTCGCCGCCGACCAGCCGCAGGACATGCGCAGTCAGTGGGCCGGTCAGCTCGCGGTAGCGGCTGCCGAACGACTGTTCCTCGGCGTCCAGCCGGGTTTCGCTCACACCTCAACTACGAATCAGCGCGCGGTTTTACTCAACGTCGCGGGTGGGTGGCTGAGCGCGCTGTCGGACTCCTGCGCTGATCCGGCCGTTGGGCACCGCGCCGCTGTCCTCCGCCTATTTCCACAACACTTCATTGTGTAAAATCCAGGGGTGACGTATGCACTCCGGGGAACCGACCCGGCTGCGCAGCCCGACGGCCCTGCCGGCAGCCGCTGGAATTCGCTGCTGGTGCTGGTCGGCGCCGGTTGGGTGGTGCTCGGCGGGCTGGTCGCCGCCGTCACCGGGCCGTTGGATCTCGAGCACGGCAGCTGGACCGCTGCCTATCTCGTCCTGGTCTGCGGCATGGCCCAGAGTGCGTTCGGTGAGGTGCGCGCCCACCTGACGCTTCCGAGCGTCCGGTGGGCGCGCTGGGGCCAGCTGATCGGTTGGAATCTCGGCAATATCGCGGTGATCGCCGGAATCCTGATCGGTGTCCCCGTGCTGAGCGACCTCGGGGGAGTGCTGCTGCTGATGGCGCTGGTCGTCGAGTTCCGCAGCGCCGGCGGCAGCGGCCGCCCGCTGCTCGCCGGCCTGTATCGGGCGGTGCTGGCGACACTGATCGTCAGCATCCCGATCGGCCTGGTGCTAGGGCACATCGGTGCCGGCTGATCGGCACCAAGGCGATCGGTGCGCGGCGACCGAAACCCTTCTAGGCTGACGTGGTGGCCTTCGATGCCGAACTCGCCGACCGGATCCGTGACCTGCTGACCGGCACCATCGGCCTGACCGAGAAGAAGATGTTCGGCGGGCTCGCCTTTCTGATCGGCGGGCACATGGCCATCGCGGCGAACAGCAAGGGCGGGCTGCTGGTCAGGGTCGACCCGGCGGAGTCCGCAGAGATCGTCGCTCGGTCGAACGCCGAGGTCGCGGTGATGGGCGGTCGGCGGATGACGGGCTGGCTGCAGGTCCCGGGTGTGGACACGGTCGAGGAACTCGCTGACTGGGTCGAGCTGGGCACCGGGTACGCCGGGTCATTGCCGGCCAAGACCTGACCCTGCGGCGGTGCCCGACCGGATGTCGGCGCAATGCGGATGCCGGCCGTCGCCTCGGCCGCGGTTGCGCAACGATGTCGACCATGAAACACAACGGTGAGGACGCGGGTCGGCAACAACCGGACCGGCACCAGGACGAACCCCACGCGCCGAACCACAGCGACAGGCTGAACGCGCTCCGCGCCGGCGTGCTGGGCGCGAACGACGGTGTGGTGTCCACGGCGGGCGTGGTGATCGGGGTGGCCGCCGCCGGGGCACAGCGTGCAGAGATCTTCACCGCCGGACTCGCGGCCTTGGTGGCCGGCGCGGTGTCGATGGCCCTCGGCGAATACGTGTCGGTGTCCAGCCAGCGCGACAGCGAGCGGGCCATGCTGGCGAAGGAGAAGTGGGAGCTGGAGACCTTCCCGGACACCGAGCTGGCCGAGCTGACGGAGATCTACCAGGGCAAGGGCCTGTCCAGCTCGACCGCCCGGCTGGTCGCCGAGGAGCTGACCGCGCACGATGCTCTGGCCGCGCATGTCGACGCCGAACTGCGGCTGGACCCGGACGATCTGGTGAACCCGTGGACCGCGGCGCTGTCCAGTGCGGTGAGCTTCACCCTCGGCGCGATCGTGCCGCTGCTGGCGATCCTGCTGCCGCCGCCGTCCTGGCGGATCCCGGTGACGTTCGCGGTCGTCCTGCTCACCCTGGCCGGTGCGGGTGCGATCAGCGCGACGGTCGGCCGGTCCCACATTCGCCACGCCGTGCTGCGGATGCTGATCGGAGGAGCTGCCGGCCTGCTGTTCACCTTCGGCGTGGGAGCGCTGTTCGGCACCGCCGTCGGCTAACCCGCGGGTTCGGGTGGCGCCTACTGCGGCCGTGAGTCCGCCGTCATCCGTTGCAATCCAACGACTCTCAGCAGCTCCAGGGCCTCGGCGGCGGATGAACCCGGCTCGGCCGAGTAGACGATCACGGTTTGGTCGTCCGCCGGGACCTGTAGCGAGTCGCACTCCAGCACGATCGGCCCGATGGTCGGGTGGTCGATGGTCTTGGTGCGGCTGCGCCACGGCGTGACGGCACCGCTGTTCCACAGATCGCGGAAGGCCTGGCTGCCGCTGCGCAGCTCGCGCAACAGCCTGGCCAGACCCGGATCGTGCGGGTATCGGGCGGCGCTGGTCCGCAGGGTCCCCACCGAAGCCAGGAGCGCCTCCTGCCGCTGTTCGGCGTCCAGCACCACCCGACTGTCATCGCCGAGGAACTGTTGCCAGATGATGTTGCGCTCGCCGGCGGGCACCTCGGACCAGTCCTTGACCAGTGCCGCGGCCAGTGGATTCCAGGCGACGATGTCGCCCTTGGCACTGATCACCATCACCGGCAGGTCCGCCATCCGGTCCAGCAGGCGCTGCACGCTCGACCGGACCGTCAGACAGATCCGGCCGGGCAGCGGTGGGGCAGTGCCGGCCAGGTGGAACAACTCGTCCCGCTCGTCGTCGCTGAGCCGCAGCGCCCTGGCCAGCGCGCCGAGCACCGACGGGGAAGGCTGCGGTCCGCGGGCCTGCTCCAGCCGGACCACGTAGTCGGAGCTGACGCCGGCCAACTGCGCGACCTCCTCCCGGCGCAAGCCGGCCACCCGGCGGCGGCCGCCGGCGGGCAGCCCGACGTCAGCCGGGGAGAGTCGGCCGCGCGCCCGGCGCAGTACCTCGGCGAGTTCACGGCGATTCATGACTTCCAGTGTGGCCTGGAGTGGCCGCCGACGCTCACCTGTTGCCTGGGACCGGTGATCCCAGGATCGCGCCGGGCGCGGGATAGGCCGGCGCTGGTCAGCAGAGAACCGTGACTGCGGGGCCGGCGGCGAGCGGCTCGGGTAGCGGCACCGGCGGCAGCCGTCATTCCGGTTGCTCGAGAACCAGTTTCATCCCGAGGTGACTACCGACGAAACCCAGCCGCTGATAGAACCGGTGTGCGTCAACCCGTCGTTGGTCGGTGGTCAGCTGCACCAGGTTCGCACCCCGGCCCCGGCTGTACTCGATGGCCCACTGCATGAACGCGGTGCCCAGGCCCGAACCCCGGTGTGAGCCGGCGATCCGGACTGCCTCGACGATGGCCCGGCTGCTGCCGCGCCGGGACAGGCCGGGGACGATGGTCAACTGCATCGTCCCGCAGCTGACACCGGCCTGGTCGATCGCCACCACCAACAGCTGCTGATGATCGGCCGAGATCTCGGCGAACGCCTTGTGGTAGCGGGGATCTGCCGGGTCCGTCTCGCGCGACTTGCCGATCCCGTCGTCCAACAGCATCGCGACGATCGCCGGGATGTCGTCCTCGGTCGCGCGAACGACGGTGACGCCACCCGGCAGGGTGGCCAATACGTCGCGGGCGGTGGATGTCACGGGGCCTCCGGGGTGTCGGTGAGATCGGTGGTGTCCGGCGGGTTCTCGGCGCCGTCGCGCTCATCGCGCTCGGCCCACTCCAGCAGCGTCTGCAGCGAATACGGTGCGTCGTCGATGCCGGCGTGCAGATCGCCCAGTTCGGCGAACCTGGCCGGCACGGTCGCGATCGTGAAATCCCGCGGATCCACCGAATCCACCTCGTCCCAACGGATCGGCGTTGACACCCGGGCATCGGGGACGCCGCGCACGGAGTAGGCGGCCGCGATGGTGTGATCCCTGGCGTTCTGGTTGTAGTCGACGAACAAGTCAGCCGGATCCCGGTCCCGGCGCCACCAGGTGGTGGTCACGTCGTCGGGGGCGCGGCGTTCGAGCTCACGCGCGAAGGCCAGCGCTGCCCGGCGCACGTCGGTGAAGCCCCAGCGCTGTTCGATTCGCACGTAGATGTGCATTCCCTTGCCGCCACTGGTTTTCGGCCAGCCGACTGCGCCGAGCTCGTCGAGCAGTTCGCGGGCTACAGCGGCCACCGTGCGGACCCGGTCGAACGGGCACTCCGGTCCCGGATCCAGATCGATGCGCCACTCGTCCGGCTTCTCGACGTCGGGCCGGCGGGAGTTCCAGGGATGGAACTCGACGGTCGACATCTGCACCGCCCATAGCACGTCGGCCGCCTTGGTGACGCACAACTCGTCGGCGTCCCGGTTGTACCGCGGGAAATGCACCCGGACCGTCTCCAGCCAGGGCGGAGCGCCGCTGGGAACCCGCTTCTGGTGCACCTTGTCGCCGGCCAGCCCCTTCGGGAATCGGTGCAGCATGCATGGCCGCTCGCGCAGTGCGTTCACGATGCCCGGGGCCACCGCCAGGTAGTACTTCGCCAGATCCAGCTTGGTGGCGCCGGTCTCGGGGAAGTACACGCGGTCCGGCGAGCTCAGTCGCACGGTGTAGTCGCCGGCCTCGAGTTCGATCGCGTCCGCGCTCGCCATGATCGCCAACCTACCGTCAGCCCGGCGCTTCCGAAATCGCACACTCGGGTCACACCCGTCCCACCTCGTCGGCGTTCGCAAGCGGATGCGATGTTGATAAGCGCCACCGGGGGTCAGTCGGGCAGCATCGGGACGGTCAGGTCGGGGTCGCGGCCGAGCAGCACCGCACGGGTGACGGAGGTGCCGCCGAACTTGTCCCTGATGCTGTCCATCGCCACGTCCAGGGCCGCCGGTCGGTCGTCGAAGGGCAACTCGGGCTGGTCCGGCCGATCGAAGTTGGTGACGGCGATTCCGATCAGCGTGATGCCGCGTTCGGTGATCAGCGGTCGGGCGAGGCTCAGCAGTTCGCGGCAGGCACCGAGGATGGCCTCGGTGGAATCGGTTGTCCGCCACAACGTCCGGGAGCGGGTCGCTCTGGTGAAGTCGGCGAACCGCAGCCGCAGCACGACGGTCCGGCCGCTGCGGTGCGCCTTGCGCATCCGGCGGGTGACCCGGTCGGTGAGGGTGACCAGCGAGGCATCGAGGTCGGCCACTGTGTGCCGGCCGCGACCCAGTGCCCGCTGCGCACCGATGGAACGCCGCCGTCGCCCGACCTCGACCGGACGCGGATCCCGCAGTTGCGCCAGCGCCGACAGGTGCGCGCCGGCATGTGGGCCGAGCAATGAGACCAGTGCGGGCTCGTCGGTCCGGGCCACGTCGGCCACCGTGTACAGGCCGAGCGCGTGCAGTTTCGCGGTGGTCACCTTGCCGACGCCCCAGAGCGCCTCCACCGGCAGCGGGTGCAGGAACTCGCGTTCGCTTTCGGGCGGCACCAGCAGCAGCCCGTCCGGTTTCGCCACCCCGGAGGCCACCTTCGCCAGGAACTTCGTCCTGGCCACCCCGACGGTGATCGGCAGGTGCACCTCGTCGGCCACCCGGCGCCGCAGCCGCTCGGCGATGGCCAGCGGAGTCCCGGCCAGCCGACCGAGGCCACCGACGTCCAGGAATGCCTCGTCGATGGACAGGCCCTCCACCACAGGGGTGGTGTCCTCGAAGATCGCGAATACCTTCCGGCTGGCCTGCAGGTAGGCGTCGAACCGCGGCTGCACCACTATCGCGTCCGGGCACAACGCGCG
Organism: Nakamurella lactea DSM 19367; assembly: GCF_000426645.1. GTDB lineage: Bacteria > Actinomycetota > Actinomycetes > Mycobacteriales > Nakamurellaceae > Nakamurella > Nakamurella lactea. The sequence goes on from NZ_KE384549.1 coordinate 268,742, forward strand.
CGCCTGCCGGCCGCCCATCGGGGTCCGGACACCGCGGGCCTTCGCCTCGTAGCTGGCAGCCACCACCACACCGCCGCCGACGATCACCGGACGGCCGCGCAACGATGGGTCGTCACGCTGCTCGACCGAGGCGTAGAACGCGTCAAGGTCAGCGTGCAGGATGGTCGCCGCAGGCCGAGGATTCAACACGAACATATGTTCGCACGGGTCTGACGGAACCGGCAAGGCCGCTGCGGACGCACCGGCCCCCGTCCTTTCGATCTGCGCGGAAAGCCGGAAAGTCCCGGCCGTTCCGGTTAGGCTCCACCGGTGACCTCCGAGCAGGGTCCCGAGGCCCGGTCCGGGGGGACGCTTCCACCCCAGCCGCCCGACCCGGGCGCTGCCACCGATCCGGGCATTGCTGGCGAGCTGGGTGCCGTCACCGAACCGCCGACCGTCACCGAACCGCCGACCGTCACCGAACCGCCGACCGTCACGGATCCGGCCACCGGACAGCCCTTATGGGCTGTAGCGCAGCGGGACCTGCGCACGGCGGTCCGGAACATCAAGGTCCGCGAGCTGGCCGGCGGGCAGTCCTACCGCCGCCGCGTCGCACTGATGCTGGCCGCGGTGGTGGGCGCTACCGGCGTGTTCGGCGGGCTCAGGACAGAGCCCGAACCCGGCCTGGTGCTCGCCGGCCCCGGCCAGCTGATCGAGGGCGCGCCGTGGAACGTCACCATCGATTCCGCGCGGGTGGTGCCCGCGGACTCGCTGGGCACCATCAGGCCGCTGAACAAGAACCGGCACTGGCTGGCCGTGGTTGCGATCGTCGACGTGACCGCGGACGACCCGCAGTTGCCGACCGGATTCGGCGACGGCAAACCCGGCCTGCTCACCATCGAGGGTGCGACCGGCATCGAGGCCGACCGGCCCGACCGGGTCGCCCTGACCCGGGACGGGGCCACCAACATGCACCTGCAGCCGGGGGTATCGGAGAAGGTGGCATTCCTGTGGGAGCAAGAGGATTCGGCGCCGACGCCGTCGGAGCTCCGGGTGACGGTCTACAACAGCGACCGGATCCGCGACTCCGGGGGCAATTGGGTGTGGCTGAACTGGGAACCGCACGCCGAGGTGACGGTTCCGGTGCAGGTCGGCGTCGCCAAGGCCGCCGCCAGCACGGGGAGCGGTGATGGCTGATCGGCGGTCGTGGCTGCGCCGGTGGTCCCGCCGGATCGCCGCGCTCACCCTGATGCTGGTGGCGTTGGGCCTCGCCTCTTGGATGAGCACCTCCCAGGGCGGCACCGACGCCTTCCACCGGTTGGCTCCGGAACTGCGTAACGGACCGTTCGAGGTCTCCGGCGCCATCGGTGAGCCGGTGCGGGTCCGGCAGTTCCAGCTGACGGTCGAGCGGGTCGACGGATCGAGCAAGGTCACCGTCAGCTCGCCGCTGGCGAAGACGACGACCGGATCCGGTGCGGTGTTCATCGTGGTGACGGCGGTGCTGCAGGCGCGTTCGGAGACGACGGCGATCTCGCGATACGTGTTGCGCGACAGCGCCGGCCGGCAGTTCTCCGCCACCGACCGGTGGAACCAGGAGTGCGTCGGCACGAAGGTGGAACCGCGGATCCCGACCAGGGTGCAGCCGGTGTTCGAGGTACCGCCGGATGCGTCCGGCCTGCAGTTGCTGGTGTCCGCGGCGGTCGACGAGCGACTCGACTCGCAGGCCGTGGTACCGCTGGGGCCGGCCGCCGACGAGTTGTCCCGATGGGCCGAGCGCACCGAGCCGGTGCTCGTCGCCCGACCCGAAAGTCTGCCCGTGACACCGGGCATCGGCGGATGACGTCGCGACGAGGGTGGTGGCGGCGCAACGCGGTAGCGCTGGCCGCCCTGCTGCCGGTGGTCGCCGCGGCCGTCTGGGTGAGTAGTGCCGATGCTCGCGATCGATACCTCGATCATGCCAATCACCAGCAGGTCGGACCGGGCGCCGACGGGTGGATCGTACTGGGCGACAGCAGCTTCCGCCTCGACGAGCTCGCGCCCCTCGACGCTGCGGACCTCACCGCCATCGCTGGTCCCGGGACAGCGCTGCCGGCGGGCACCATGGCGTGGCAACTGACCGGCACACTCCGGACGTCAACCCAGACGCCCACCCTGTGTGGGTTGTCGGTGCAGGCCTCGGACGGGCGTCGATATTCGGCCGGGCCGCGAGACCTGGGCGACGGCTATCTCAACGATTGTCTGCGGATCGACCTGCCGCCGGCGCCGGCGGATCCCGCCGCGACGGCGCCGACGGCATCCTCGGAGCCGAGCGCACCCGCCGACCTGCCAGGCACCGCGCTGTTCCTGATCCCCGCGGATGCCACGCCGCAGCAACTGCGGATCGCGGACCGGTATCAGGCCCCGACGCTCGGGCTAGCCGACGTCGGTCGCTGACCGTCATCGCTGACCGTCATCGGTGGCCTCGGTGGCCTCGGTGGCCTCGGTGGCCTCGGTGGCCTCGGTGGCCTCGGTGGCCTCGGTGGCCTCGGTGGCCTCGGTGGCCTCGGTGGCCCCCCGGCGGCGGCCAGCGCCCTGGCGCGGACGGCGCGATCGACCCCGGCGGCCACCACACACAGCAGCACCATGGTGGTGATCGTGTCGTTGAGCAGTTGTAGCGGGCGGTCGATGGACATCCAGACCAGCCCGAGATCCTGCGGACCGATCAGCGCACGCTCGGCCAGCCAGAGCCCGCCGGTCAGGTACTGGGCAGCCTGGAACATCAGGCTGAACAGCACCATGGCGACGATGCCGGAGCTGCGCATCAGGCCGAAGCCCTTTGCCAGCTGGCCGAACCGGCTGCTCAGCCCGCTGCCGAAGTCGCCGGCTGCCCGTTGCACCCTGGCGTCGAGTCGATCCCAGCGGGTCCGGGCCCGTTGCGTCCAGCGCGGTCGGTAGATCTGGGCGCCGGCGTCGATCAACTGTCCGTAGACCACCGCGCCGACGGTGAGCCAGGACAGCGGCACCACCAGCAAGGCGGTGGCGCCGCCCAGAATCGTCGACACCTGGGCGCCGATCCACTGGGCCACCGGCAACAACGGCCCGAGATGATCAAGGAGGCTGTGCCACCAGGTCTGCCACCAGACGACGAACTCACGCCCGCCGACCCATCCGGTGAACGCGGTACGGAAGCTCGTGATCTGCGGAGTCGCACTGATCAGCCAGAGCGACTCGGCGTAGGCCGCGAGCAGACCGAGCCAGCCCCAGTGCAGATTCTTGATCACCCATGGCATCACGGTGCGGAGCAGGAAGGCACCGCCGATCAGCACCCAGACCCAGGCTCCCGCTCCCCACAGCAGCCGCCGGCCGAGCTCACCGTCATCGACGACGCCGCCGGAGAAACCGGCGATGGCGGCGTTGGTGTTCACCTGGTCGAGGACCCCGTTGGAGTAGGCGAGGTAGTCCGACCGCAATTGCCCGCTGGTCGCGTAGACCAGCAGGAACGGGATCAGCAGGCCACCGATCTCGTTGAGCGCGGTGTTCACCCGCACCGCAATGGCCCGACGGCCGCGGGGCAGCTCGCCACTGAGGCTGACCGCGGTGGCCGGCGCGACCGCCGGCAGCGAGATCCGGACGATCCGCAGGATCACCACGTACGAAGTGAGGACGCACAGCGGTGCGAGTACCAGCACCAGTTGCCCGAGCAGGCCGGACAGCGACGAGGCGGTGACCGCCAGATCGATGGTCAGACTGCGCAGCACCAGCCCGGCCAAGGCGGTGACGAACAAGGCGGGGAAGTGCCGGCCGAGCAGCCGCAGCGTCTGCCAGGGCACCGAGATCGCGTCGCCGAGAATGCTGCGCCAGGGTCGAGGGTCGTGACCGAAGTCCGCCGGACGATGCGTCTCGGGTGTGTCCGACCCGGCCGGGGGTTCCGGCTCGACGGGCGGCGCTGGGGACGGCACGGGGCGACTGTAGCGGGTCGCCGACGCACCGCGGGCAGGTTCGGGTGACTTGCCGCCGTGGTGCTCAGCCGGCGAGTGCGGTGCCCGGCTGCACGGTGCCGATGCCGTGGGCGGCGCCGACCGCGGCGTTGGTCAGCTTGCCGCCAACCGTGTGCAACCCGGCCTGCAGCGCCGGATCCGCGGCCAACGCATCGCGCCAGCCGGCGGCGGCCAGCGCCTCGACGTAGGGCAGGGTGGCGTTCGTCAGCCCGAAGGTCGAGGATCGCGGAACGGCGCCCGGCATGTTCGCCACGCAGTAGAACACCGAGCCGTGAACCGTAAAGGTCGGGTCGGCGTGCGTCGTCGGCCTGGTGTCCTGGAAACAACCGCCCTGGTCGACGGCGATGTCGACCAGCACCGAACCCGGCCGCATCTGCGACACCAACTCGTTGCTCACCAGCTTCGGCGCCTTCGCGCCGGGTACCAGCACGGCGCCGATCACCAGATCGGCATGTCGCACCTGCTCGGCGATCGAGAAGGCTGACGATGCAATGGTTTTCACTGCTCCGGCGAACTGTGCGTCGACCTGACGCAGGACCGGCAACGACAGATCCAGCACCGTCACCTCGGCGTGCAGCCCGAGGGCGATCTCGGCCGCGTGCCGACCGGATACCCCACCGCCCAAGATCACCACCCGGCCGTTGGCGACCCCCGGCACTCCGCCCAGCAGTACCCCGCGGCCGCCCTCGTTGCGCATCAGGTGGTAGGCGCCGACCTGCGGTGCGAGCCGGCCGGCGATCTCGCTCATCGGCGCCAGCAACGGCAGCGAGCGATCCGCCTGCTGGACGGTCTCGTAGGCGATCGCGGTGGTTCCGGCCTCGAGCAGCCGGTCGGTGAGCGGTCGGTCGGCAGCCAGGTGCAGATAGGTGAAGAGCACCAGGCCTTCACGGAGCCGGTGGTACTCGGCGGCGATCGGCTCCTTGACCTTGACCACCAGGTCCGCATCCGCCCACAGCCGGTCCGGATCGTCGAGGAGTTCGGCGCCGGCTGCGACGTATTCGGCATCGGAGATCGAGGATCCCTCGCCGGCCCCGTTCTGCACGGTGACGGTATGCCCGGAGCCGACCAGCTGGTGCACCCCGGCCGGGGTGATGGCGACGCGATACTCGTGGTTCTTGACTTCACTGGGGACACCGATGCGCATCGGATCAGTATGAAGTTTGCGTCTGTGTGGGTACAGATTCCTGAACAAAATTGGATAGATTCGCTGCATGACAGGCAGAGATTCAGTCTCGGTGCCCGCGCCAGCCGCCCGTCCGCAGAATGTTCGGTCGCCCGGTCCGCCGACGGCACCCGATCCGATCGACCAGGCGATCCTGGCCGAACTGGCCGCTGACGGGCGGCGGCCGAACAACGCGATCGCTGAGAAGGTCGGCATCGCACCGTCGACCTGCCTGGCCAGAATCCGGGCGCTGCGGGAGTCCGGCGTCATCCGCGGAGTGCATGCCGATGTCGACCCGGCGGCGGTGGGACGGCCGTTGCAGGCGATGATCGCGGTCCGGGTCCAGGCGGGCTCGCGGGATCATCTGGTGGACTTCGCCGACCGGATCCGGACTCGTCCGGAGGTTCGCAGTGTGTTCTTCCTGGCCGGTGCCGATGACTTCCTGGTGCACGTGGCCGTTGCCGACGCTGGTGCGCTGCGCGACTTCGTGGTCGAGCAGCTGTCCGGCCACGGCGAGGTCGCGCTGACCGAGACCAACCTGATCTTCGAGCACCTGCGAGGCGCGGGCCTGCCCGACTGACGGTCGGGCCGGGGAGGAACCCTCCGAGGCGGCGGGTTGGGTGACGGGCTGACGGCCGGGCCGGGGCTTCGGCGTCAGCCGCCGATGACGGACCCGGCCGGCACCGTTGCCGGCGACCCGTCGTCGGCCAGGACCGCCTCACCGACCACGGTGACGTCGCCGGCGAACGTCCAGTCGCCCTGTACCCGAAGGGAGGTGGCCGAGACCAGCGACGGCGGCCCGGCCGGGAACCGGCGGTCGAAGTCGTCGATCAGCTTGTAGAAGCGGTCGTCGAGAGCGATCCGGGGTGCCGGGTCGACCTGGGGGAGCAGCCGGTGGTCGTCGTCAAGTGCGTAGGCATCCGAGCGCACCAGCAGCAGGTCGTTGGTGGTCTTCACCGGCAGGAACCGGGTCCGTTCGACCTCGATCGCCCTCGCCCCGTCGAACACCTCGATCGCCGCGCCCATCGCCGACTCGATCTGGATCACCTCGGTGGAGGCCGGATCGGTCGGGTCGACGGTCTTGGTGTTCCGGATCAGCGGCAGGCCGAGCACACCGTGCCGCTCGCGCAGCACCGCGTCCAGGGCCCGCAGGTCGAACCACAGGTTGTTGGTGTGGAAGTACCGATGCCGGTCGATGTCGGCCGCCGCCGCGGCGTCCTCCGGCGGCGTCTGGGCGGTCTCCCGCAGTACCAGGGCGCCGTCGGATTTGCGCACCACCAGGTAGCCGCCCTTCACGTCCGCGGCCGTCCGCCGGCAGACCTCGGCCGCGTACGGCGCTCCGCTGCCGGCGAACCAGCCGGCCATCCGGGCGTCCGGAGCCGCCCCGAGATTGTCCGAGTTCGAGACGCTCGCGTAACGAAAACCGTTGTCCAGCAGCGATTGCAGCACTCCGGAGGTCTGCAGTGCCGTGTACAGGTCGCCATGCCCCGGCGGGCACCACTGCAGGCTCGGGTCGGCCGGCCAGCTGACCGGCGTCAGATCGTCCGCCCGCAACTTGGGCTCGCGGTTCTGCAGGAAGTCCAGCGGCAGACCGTCCACCGCCAGATCACCGAATGGGGCCAGGGCGGCCAGGGTATCCTCCCGGGTGCTGAAGCTGTTCATCAGGATCAGCGGCAGGCGCGCGGAGAACCGCGCCCGCAGGCCCAGCACCTGCCGGACGATGATCTCCAGGAAACTGGCGTCGCCGCGGACCGGCAGCAACGACTTCGCCTGGTGCATGCCCATCGAGGTGCCGAGCCCGCCGTTCAGCTTGATGATCGCCGTGACGTCCAGCGCCGCGGCCATCTCCTGCTCCGAGACGTCCTGGTCGGCGACCCGGGGCACCTCGACCAGCGGCTCGATGTCGGCCTCGGCGAGCATCCCGGTATCGCCGGATTCCAGTCGCCGGTAGAAGTCCTGGAAGACCGCGATCGCCGCCTCCGGCACGTCACCGTCCCGCATGACGGATGCGGCGCGCGCCAAGCCATCTGCACTCATGAACAGCGAATCTATCGTCAGCCGCAGGCCAGCGCGATCAGCCGGTCCGCCTTCAGTTCGGTTTCGGCCCATTCGGCCTCGGCGTCCGACGCCCAGGTGATGCCGGCCCCGGTGCCGAAATGGATGCGCTCGCCATCTCCGGTGAAGGTGCGGATGCCGACCGCCAGCCGGGCCGTCCGCCGATCGGCGTCGACATAGCCGAAGGCACCGCAATAGACCCCCCTGGGTGTTGGCTCGAGCTCCGAGATCACTTGCAGGGCACGGATCTTCGGTGCCCCGCTGACCGACCCCGGCGGGAACGTCGCGGCGAACACCTCGCCCCAGCCGGTGCCGGGACGCAGGTCGGCCCGCACGGTGGAGACCAGATGCGCCAGACCCGGGTGCTGCTGGGTGGCCAGCAGCTCGGTCACCACCACCGATCCGGGCAGAGCGATCCGGCCCAGGTCGTTGCGGACCAGGTCGGTGATCATGATGTTCTCGGCAGAATCCTTGTGGGCAAAGGTGTCCGGCGTCGGCGCGGTGCCCTTGATCGGCGAGGAGAACACCCGGTCCCCGTCACGGCGCAGGAACAGCTCGGGTGAGGCGCTGACGATCCAGTCGTCGCCGGCGTCCAGCATCCCGGCGTACGGGGCCGGGTTGCCGGTCCGAAGGATGGCTGCCAACCCGGCGGGGTCGGCGGGTCCCGGCAGCGGCGCCGACAGCATCCGGCAGAGGTTCACCTGATAGACGCTGCCGGCCGCGATGTGCTCGCGGATCCTGTCGACCCCCGCCAGATACGCGGCCCGATCCAGCGAGCTGGACCAGCTGGTGGCATCCGGACCCGCCCACGGCGTCGGCGGCAGGGTGCGGACGGCGTCGGTGACGGTGCCGAACCGGTAGCCGGTGATCCGCCCCTCGAAGGTGCCGGCGACCGCCCACCAACCGCCGGTGTCCAGCCGGCCGGGATCGGCGACCAGGTCGACGATCTCGAGCAGATCCGTTGCCAGCCACCGCCCGAACCTGGCTGACGGAATTCGCGGCTGACCTGGCATGGCCTGAGTATCTATCGGTTCGATCCGCCTAGACTCGGCTGGGCCCGTCAGGGAGTGCGGGGAGCGCCGAACAGGGGAGCAAGGACGCAATGACGGACCGCGCGGGACCGGCCACCCCCGATGCGGGCGGACGACGTACCGGGGTCGACCGGATCTGGACGATCCCGAATGCGCTGTCGGTGCTGCGATTGCTCGGCGTGCCGTTGTTCCTGTGGCTGCTGCTCGGCCCGAAGGCCGACGGCTGGGCGCTGGTGGTGCTGATCGTCAGCGCGATCACCGACTGGGCCGATGGCAAGCTGGCCAGGCTGCTCGGCCAGTACAGCAAGCTCGGTGAGCTGCTCGACCCGGCGGCCGACCGGCTCTACATCTTCGCCACGCTGATCGCCTTCGTGATCCGCGGGATCATTCCGTGGTGGGCGGCGGCCATCCTGATCGCCAGGGACCTGCTGCTCGGCCTGTGCATCCCGCTGCTGCGCCGACACGGCTATCCGCCGCTGACCGTGCACTACCTGGGCAAGGCCGCCACCTTCTGTCTGCTCTACGCCTTCCCGTTGTTGCTGCTGGCCCAGGGCGACCTGTGGATCCAGCAGGTCGCCAAGCCGTTCGGGTACGCGTTCACGGTCTGGGGGATGGGCCTGTACCTGTGGGCCGGTGCGCTCTACCTGTCCCAGGTGTGGTGGGTGCTGCGGCACACGCCCGTGCTGCCGCCCGAACGACGTCCGACGCGGATCGCCGGTGGCTGACCGCCGGCCCTCGGACGGTGAGCCGGACCGCCGGCCTGCGGACGGCGAACCGGACCGCCGGCCTGCGGACGGCGAACCGGACCGCCGGTTCGGCATGTCCTGGCTCGCCGGTCTCGGCCGGGACGCGCTCGACCCCGGCTACGCGGAGGCCGCCCGCCGCCGGCACGGCACCACGCGTACCCGTGGCCGGGCGATCGCTGTCTCCTGGGTGGTGGTCGCGATGGTGCTGGCCGGGCTCGCGGTCGGCGTGGCGGTGCGGTCCAACCAGATCAACGAACCGAGCGCGGCCAGGGCCAGGGCCGGCATGCTGGCCGACGTCGACCGGGCTCAACAGCGGGCGGTGGCACTGGAGGCCACCGCATCCTCGCTGGCCGATCAGATCCGGGTCCGGCAGCAGGAGCTGGGCGCCGGCGGCGCCCTGCAGAGTGTCGCCGACCTGCAGGCCGAGGCGGCGATGACGCCGGTGCAAGGCCCCGGTCTGCGAGTGCTGATCGACCGGGCCGACGGCAGCAACGTGATCCTGGACCGGGACGTGCAACTTCTGGTCAACGGGCTCTGGGTGGCCGGGGCGGAGGCGGTCACGGTCGGCGGCGTGCGGCTCAGGGCGACCAGCGCCATCCGGCAGGCCGGCGGCACCATTCTGGTCGACAACAAGCCGACGTTCTGGCCGATCACCATCGACGCGATCGGCCCGCTGAACAGCATGCATGTCGCGTTCGCCGAGACCTCCGGCTACGGCCGGTTCGCCGGGTTCGCGGCCAACTACGGCATCACCTTCGAAGTGAGTGACGTCGCGTCGCTGTCGTTGCCGGCGGCCCCTGCACTGGACTGGCGGTATGCCGAGCCGGGCACCGGCACCGCGACCGCCTCAGCCCCGGCAACCGGGCCCACCCGATGAGGACGCTGTCGACCGAGAAGGAACGGAGCTGACGATGTACGCCTTTATCGCTGTGGTGGTCGGGATCGTCGCCGGGCTCATCCTGTCGCCGACCATCCCGGACTGGATGGCGCCCTATCTGCCGATCGCGGTGATCGCCGCGCTGGACGCGTTGTTCGGCGGGGCAAGGGCCTGGCTGGAGAAGATCTTCGACGCCAAGGTGTTCGTCGTGTCGTTCATCGCGAACGTCCTGGTGGCGGCGTTCATCGTGTTCCTCGGCGACCAGCTGGGGGTCGGCGCGCAACTGTCGACGGCGGTGGTGGTGGTACTCGGGATCCGCATCTTCGCCAACGTCGCCGCGATCCGGCGGTGGGTGTTCAAGGCGTGAGCGACGACCGCGGGGATGACGGACCGGACGGGGACCGTCCGGTGGAACACGGGTCGCACCGCCGTTCCGACGAGCAGACCGACGGCGGCAATCACCTGGGCGGTCCGCTGGTGGCCGGCGTCATCCTGTTGTTGTGCGCATTGCTCGGATTCGGTATCGCCACCCAGGTTCGCCGGACCGCGGCCGGCGACAGCCTGGCGGCGATGCGACCGGACGACCTCGTACAGATCCTGGATGGGCTCCAGCAGCGCGAGGACGACCTGAATTCCGAGGTGGTGGCGCTGCAGAGCACGCTGGCCCGGCTGCGGGTCGGCGGTGCGTCGTCCGGCCAGGCGCTGGCCGAGGCGCAGCGTCAGGCGGAGCAACTGGGCATTCTGGCCGGCACCGTCGCCGCCCACGGTCCTGGGATCAGGATCACCATTGCCGACCCGGCGAAATCGGTCGAGCCCGAGGTGCTGCTGGATGCCGTGCAGGAGTTGCGCAACGCCGGAGCCGAGGCGCAGCAGATCGACGGGATCCGGATCGGGATGGACTCGGCGTTCACCGGCGACCGCAGCCAGATCCTGTTGGACGGCACGCCGGTGACCCGGCCGATCCTCATTGTGGCGATCGGGGACCCGCCCACCCTGGCGGCGGCGATGGCCATTCCCGGCGGCGTCGTCGATTCGGTCAAACGCACCGGGGCGCGGATCGAGGTGACCCAGTCGAACACGGTGGTCGTCGACGCCTTGCGGCCGGTGCGTACGCCGCAATACGCTCGCCCGACCGGGTGATCCGTTCGCCCGGCGCACGCCGTCACACCGTTCGGCGTCATCCAGCCGAAAATCATTGCGAGAAAGGGCAGTCACCGTGATCCCAGAGGACCTGCGCTACAGCTCGGACCACGAGTGGGTTCGACCAACCGGCGAGGGGACGGTGCGGGTCGGGATCACCGACTTCGCGCAGAACTCGTTGGGAGACATCGTGTACGTCCAGCTGCCCGACCTGGGCAGCACGGTGTCCGCGGGCGACACGATCGGCGAGGTCGAATCGACCAAGTCGGTGTCGGACATTCTGGCCCCGGTGGCCGGCACCGTCACCACGCGCAACGACGCGTTGGACGCGACCCCGGAGACGGTGAACTCCGATCCCTACGGTGACGGCTGGATGATCGAGATCCAGCTCGACGATCCGTCGGAGGTCGACGGACTGCTGGACGCCGCGGGCTACGCCGCCGTCACCGGCGAGCAGTAGCCGAGGCGTTCACCTCGTCCCGCCAGGCGACCAGGTCCCTGACCCGGCCGAAGTCGTACGGCGGCTGCTGGAGCGCGGTGGTGATCAGCCGGGTGCCGACGTCGAAGAGCCGCTGCGCATTCGCCGCGTAGTCGTCGACCCGCTCGGTGAGCCGACCGGGAGTGAAGGCCACCCCGGCGCTGCGTTCGATCTGTCGCGGGTCCCGCCCGATCTCGGCGCACCGGCTGTCCAGCACCCGATGCTTGTCGGCGATCACCTCGGGTGTCCCGTAGCCGTGCCAGATGTCGGCGTGCCTGGCGACGATCCGCAGGGTCTTGCGCTCGCCCCCGCCGCCGATCAGCACCGGGATCTTCCGGACCGGCGGCGGGCGGAGCCGGGACCACCGCTGCTCGATCAATGGGAGATCCCGGGCCAACGCGTCCAGCCGGCCGCCGGCGGTGCCGAACTGGTACCCGTACTCGAGGTAGTCCCGTTCGGCCCAGCCGGAGCCGATGCCCAGGATCACCCGGCCGTTCGCGATGTGGTCGACGGTGCGCACCATGTCGGCCAGCAGCTGCGGGTTCCGGTAGGAATTGCAACTCACCAGCGGGCCGAGCTCGACCCGTTCGGTCGCCTCGGCCCAGGCCGCCAGGATCGTCCAGCACTCGAAGTGAGCGCCGTCCGGATCGCCGGCGAGCGGAAAGAAGTGGTCCCAGTTGAGCACCACATCGACCCCGGCCCGCTCCAGTGCGACGCAGGTGTCCCGCAGCTCCCGGTACTCGGCGTGTTGGGGGGCGATCTGCACGCCGATCCTGGCCGGGCGGGGATCGGTGACACCGGTGTCCGTCGATGAGCTCACCGAACGACGGTATCGACACGATCGGCCCGCCGGGCGGTGGGGATCGGGCCACGGCTGCCGCGGTGGCGGTGTCGCCGGGCGGCGCGGCACGGTACGGTCGAAGCCACGCAGTGTCGGGCGCGGCCACCGGGTCGGTCGTTCGGCACGGGTCGGCGGGGTACTCCCCGCCGAAGTACTTGAGCCCTGGCAGATGAAGGGAGCGACGGGTGACCGAGCAGGAGCGCGCGCAGACGGACGAATCGGCTGCCGCTACCACGTCGGTGTTCCAGGCGGTGCCGAACGGTGAGCTGGAGAAGCCGGGGGAGCAGACCCTGACCGGCCTGGAGGCGCTGCGCCCGGGAACCGCCCTGCTGGTGGTGAAGCGCGGCCCCAACGCCGGTTCGCGATTCCAACTGGACAAGCAGCTGGTGAGCGCCGGTCGGCATCCCGAGAGCGAGATCTTCCTCGACGACGTCACCGTGTCGCGGCGGCACGCGGAGTTCCGGCAGGTCGGCGACGGCTTCGAGGTGAGCGACGTCGGATCGCTCAACGGCACCTACGTCAACCGCGAACCGATCGAGACCACCACGCTGGCCAACGGGGACGAAGTGCAGATCGGCAAGTTCCGGTTGGTGTTCCTCACCGCCGGTGACGACGCAGGTCCCGTGGAATCGGACACGGCACAGGACGTCACGGGTCATCCGGCGTCATGACAGCAGCGGGGATGCCCGCCGGGCCGTCGTTGAGCATCGGTGCCGTTCTCGCCAAACTGAAGCCCGACTTCCCGGACGTCAGCATTTCGAAGATCAGGTTCCTGGAGACCGAGGGTCTGGTCGAGCCGGAGCGGACACCGGCCGGTTACCGGCAGTTCTCCACGGGCGATGTCGAACGGCTGCGATACGTGCTGGCCGCCCAGCGCGATCACTACCTGCCGCTGCGGGTGATCAAGGACCAGCTCGACGCGATCGATCGCGGCCTCGAGCCGGGCACCCCGGCGCCCCGGCTGCCGCGGTCCCTGGCGTCCACCGACGGCCCCAGCCCGGCGGACTTCGTTCCGTCAACGGTGGTGCGGATGACCAGGATCGAACTGCTCGCCGACTCATCGCTGAGCACCGAGCAACTGCGGGAGCTGGAGGGTTTCGGGCTGATCGGTCCTGGCGCCGGCGGCTGGTACGACGCGGACAGTGCGCTGATCGCCAGGACCGCGGCCGAGCTGCTGCAGGCCGGGCTGGAACCGCGTCACCTGCGGCCGTTCCGGACCGCCGCCGAACGCGAGACCGGGCTGGTCACCCAGCTGGTCTCGGCCCAGGCGAGACAGAAGGACCCTGACGCCAAGGAGCGGGCCGGGGCGGCGGCGGCCAACCTGGCCGCGGTGCTGCTGCGGCTGCATTCCCTGCTGGTCAAGGCGGGCCTGCGCCGCGAGCTCGGTGGCTGACCGGCGCCGCGCGCCGTTCGGTGCTGTCCGTGGCGACGATCTCGCGTGTACCGTCGGATCGAGACCAGATGTGGTGTCCGGAACGGTGATCGGGACGGACCCGGGCGTGGGTGCGGAGGCCAGATGATCGAGATGCGTATTGTCGGCGTCCGGATCGAGATGCCGTCGCAGCAGCCGATTCTCGTCCTCACCGAGAAAGACGGTCCGCGCAGCCTGCCGATCGTGATCGGCACCGTGGAAGCCACCGCCATCGCCATGCACCTGCAAGGCATGCGGCCGGCCCGGCCGTTGACCCATGATCTGCTCGGGCAGGTGATCAGCGCGCTCGGCCGCAGCGTGGAACAGGTGCGGGTGGTCGATTTCCGTGAGGGCACGTTCTACGGCGAACTCGCCTTCGACGACGGCACCTCGCTATCGGCCCGACCGTCGGACGCGGTGGCGCTGGCCGTGCGGATCGACTGCCCGGTGTTCGTCGCCGACGAGCTGCTCGACCAGGCGGGGATCGTGCTCGACGATGTCGACGAGGTGGTCGCGCCGATGGACGAGGAGGCGATGGATCCCGACGTCGACCCGGACGAGGAGGTACAGGCGTTCCGGGAATTCCTGGACTCGGTGTCGCCCGACGATTTCGGCCCCGAGGACTCCGGGCCCAGCTGACCGGATCCACGGGCACCCCCGGGGACGCCGCCGGCTAAGCCTCAAGTTCAGGTTGAGACACGCCGGGTCGATGATTGACCCGCGGACGGCTCGCGGCCTACCGTTCAGAGGAAGTCACGCTCGTGTGATTCGGTCCAGCAGGTCCAGCAGAAAGAGGGCGGCAATGCTCGAGTCAGGTTCTTCGGGCCAGGGTGCGCTCTTTCCGAACGACGCCGTACCGGACGAGCACGTCGGCTACCGCGGTCCGACCGCGTGCCAGGCCGCCGGCATCACCTACCGGCAACTCGACTACTGGGCCAGGACCGACCTGGTGATCCCGACGGTCCGCGGGGCCAAGGGGTCCGGCTCGCAGCGGCTGTATTCGTTCAAGGACATCCTGGTGCTCAAGGTGGTCAAGCGGCTGCTGGACACCGGCGTCTCGCTGCAGAACATCCGGGTGGCCGTCGACCATCTGCGGGCCCGCGGGGTCGACGACCTGGCGGGGGTGACGCTGTTCTCGGACGGCACCACCGTCTACGAGTGCACCTCGCCGGAGGAGATCGTCGATCTGCTGCAGGGCGGACAGGGCGTTTTCGGCATCGCGGTGAGCGGCACCATGCGCGAGATCACCGGAACACTGGCCGAGTTCCCCGCCGAGCGGCTGGACGGCGACACCGTCGTCAGCCCGCCGCGGGACGAGCTGTCCGCGCGCCGGCAGTCGCGCAACGTCGGCTGACGGACAGCCTCCAGAACCGCACCGATCCGGCCTGCGCCATTGGCGCCGGGCCGGATTTCGGCTGTCCGGGCCGACTTTCGGCCGGCCGGGCCGAGCGCTCCGACCGGGCCGAGCGCCGCAAATCGTTAGCCAAACTAATGAGCTAAACTAAGTATCGTGAATTCACCCCTGAGCCCCGACGAGGTCGCGATGCTCAGGTCGTCGCTGATGGTGCTGGCCCGCCGGCTGCGGAACACCACGCTCGGCAACGAGCTGTCGGCGACCGCCTTCTCGGTGCTGGTCAGGGTGAACCGGGACGGGCCGATCGCCCCCGGGCAGCTGGCCAAGGCCGAGCACGTCCAGCCGCCGAGCATGACCAGGATCGTCGAGGCGCTGGAGGCCGGCGGCTACCTGAGCCGGGCACCGCACCCGAACGACGGACGTCAGACCCTGATGTCGGCCACCGACGCCGGCGTCGCCTACATCGAGGCGACCAGGGAGCAACGCAACAGCTGGCTGGTCCGGCACATCGATCAACTCGCACCGGACGAACAGGCTGCCCTGCGGTCCGTGGTCCCGGTGCTGCAGCGAATGACGGAACTGCCGTGACCGAACGGCTGACCGCACCGGGGCCCGCCGGTCCTGGCGATGCCCCGGCACCCGGGCAACGGAAGGCGGCCACCCCGGAACGGACCAAGACGTTCGCATCGCTGCGAGTCCGCAACTACCGGCTGTACTTCCTGGGCGCGCTGATCTCGAACAACGGCACCTGGATGCAGCGGATCGCGCAGGACTGGCTGGTCTTCTCGCTCACCGGCTCGTCGTTCGCGGTCGGCGTCACCACGGCACTGCAGTTCGGCCCGATGCTGTTCTTCGGCCTGCTCGGCGGGCTGATCGCCGATCGCTACCCGCAGCGCCGGCTGCTGCTGATCACCCAGGTCATCCTCGGGTTGCTGGCGACGACCCTCGCGGTGATCACCCTGACCGGTGTGGTGCAGGTCAACTACATCTACCTGGTGGCGCTCGGTCTCGGGCTGGTGACGGTGATCGACAACCCGGCCAGGCAGACCTTCGTCGGGGTGATGGTGCCGCAGGGCCTGATGCGCAACGCGGTGTCGCTGAACACCGGCAACTTCCAACTCGCCAGGCTCACCGGCCCGGCGATCGCCGGTCTGCTGATCGCGGCGGTCGGCCCGGGCTGGGCCTTCGCGGTGAACGGGGCGTCGTTCGTCGCGGTGATCGGCGGCCTGCTGCTGATGCGGCCGGCCGAATTCCAGCCGCTCGAGCGCGCCGCCCGCGGACGCGGTCAGCTGCGCGAGGGGCTCAAGTACGTCGCGGCCCGGCCGCAGCTGCTGTGGACCATCGCGCTGGTCTTCTTCATCGGCTGCTTCGGGTTCAACTTCCCGATCATCCTGACGGCCTATGCCGGGGTCATCTTCCACGGCGGACCGGGCTTGTACGGCTGGCTCAATTCGACGATGGCGGTCGGCTCGCTGCTGGGCGCCCTCATCGCCGCCCGGCGGGCCACCGCGTCGATGAGCATGCTGTTCGCGATGGCCGGGGTGTTCGGCGCGGCGCTGATGGTGCTCGGGGTGGTCCCATGGCTGGTCACCTTCCTGCCGCTGCTGGCACTGACCGGGCTGGCCGGGGTCAGCTTCAACACGATGGCCAATTCGTCCGTGCAGCTGGCCACCGACCCGTCGCTGCGCGGCCGGGTGATGAGCCTCTACTTCCTGGTGATGATGGGCTCGACGCCGATCGGCTCGCTGACCGTCGGCTGGATCACCGAGCACTGGGGCGCCCACGTGGCACTGCTGATCACCGGTGCCATCTGCGGGCTGGCCAGCGTCGGCTGCGGTCTGTTGGCGGCCCGGCAGGCCGGCATCTCGGTCCGGGTCGACCCGCGGCGCGGGCACCAGCACCTGGTGCTGGCCCGGCGGAACAGCTGAATTGATTGGTTCGCCGGCCGCGCTGTGTTGATTGGTTCGCCGGCCGCGCTGTGTTGATTGGTTCGCCGGCCGCGCTCGCTGGCGGTCACGATCCCGCTCCTTCGTCGCGGGTTCGTGTCCTCGCATCGCTGTGCCGGCGAACGTGAGGTGGCCGGTCGGGTGACTCCTTCGTCGCAGGGTTCGTGTCCTCGCATCGCTGTGCCGGCGAACGTGAGGTGCCCGGTCGGCTAACGCCGTCGTCGCGGGTTCGTGTCCTCGCATCGCTGTGCCGGCGAACGTGAGGTGGCCGGTCGGGTAACTCCGTCGTCGCAGGGTTCGTGTCCTCGTATCGCTGTGCCGGCGGACGAGGGCGGAGTGCGGGTCAATCGGTCAGCGGTCCTGCATCGACTGCGCGACCAGGGTGACGGCCACCCCGGCCACCCCGAGTGTGAGGCCCCAGGCCGGGGAGCCGACGGCGAGGATCGCCGCCGCCGCGATCACCGTCAGCACCGGGCCGAGCACCAGCCGGCCCGGCCGCGGCAGCCGCCGCGGCGCCTTCGGCGACATCCAGCGACCCCAGACCGCGACCAATGCAGCGAGCGCGACGACCGCGGCCAGCCAGCCGAGCGCGCCGCCGTCGACCGATCGGTAGGCGGCCACCGCGACGGTGACGGCGAGCGCCACCTCGACCGCGAAGGCCGCGGTGCCGACCGCCCACTCCAGCGGGGTGCCGGGCACCCCGGCTTCGCGGGCTCCGGCGGGGCTACGGGTCGGGCGCGGTGCGGTGTTCGTCATGAGCTCAGTCTGGACCCTTGGCGCGCACGAAACAAGAGCACTGCTCACAAAAGTGAGCGGCAGTCGCAGATTCAGCCGTTCGGCGTAGCCGGGCCGTGCTCGGCGAGGTGCTCCGTCAGCCTCGCCTGGATCGCCGCCATCAGCTCACGTTTGCCGGCCTCGGGAAGGAACGATGCGCCGACGGCGTTGCCGGCCAGCGCCGCCACCCCGGCCGCGTCCAGGTCGAGCAGCGCAGCGGCGATGCCGTACTCGCGGTTCAGCGTGGTGCCGAACATCGGCGGGTCGTCGGAGTTGATGGTGACCAGGACGCCGGCGTCGACCATCGCCCGGAGCGGGTGCTCGGCGTAGCTGGCAACCGCCCGGGTGGCGATGTTCGAAGTCGGGCAGACCTCCAGCGGGATCCGGTGCTGTGCAAGGTATTCCAGCAGGGCCGGGTCCTGGGTCGCCGAGGTGCCGTGACCGATCCGCTCGGCGCCGAGCGACTCCAACGCGTCCCAGATCGTCTGCGGCCCTGTCGTCTCGCCGGCGTGCGGCACCGAGTGCAGGCCGGCCGCCCTGGCCAGGTCGAAGGCCGGCTTGAACTTCGGCCGCGAGGTGCCCACCTCGGGGCCGCCGAGGCCGAACCCGATCAGCGCGTCGGGCCCGTGGTCCAGCGCCATCCGCAGCGTCTGGTCGGCCGAGTTCTCGCCGAGCTCGCCGGGGATGTCGAAGATCCAGCGCAGCACGATCCCGTGGTCGCGCTCGGCGGCTACCCTGGCATCCTCGATCGCCTCGACGTAGCCCTCGATCGGCACCCCGGCCCGCACGGAGGTGTGTGGGGTACAGGTCAGCTCGGCGTACCGGATGTTCTGCGCGGCCATGTCCGTGGCCACCTCATAGGTCAGTAGCCGGATGTCCTCGGGGGTGCGGATCAGCGCCACCGTCGCCAGGTAGAGCGCGATGAAGTGGTCGAAGTCGGTGAAACGGTAGAACTCGGCCAGTTTCGCCGGATCGCTGGGCACCACTCCCGGGTGTCGCTCGGCCAGCTCGGCGACGATCCTGGCTGACGCCGAGCCGACGTGGTGGACGTGCAGTTCGGCTTTGGGCAGGGTGTCGATGAAGGACTGCAGCTGCGGTGTGGGACTGGGAACGGCGGTCGTCATGACCAGAATCCTGCCGCACGAACGGGGCGAACCCGGAGCGGGTGGCGCTGGTACCGTTGGCGCTGTCGATGACCCCCGGCGGGAGAGCCGTCATCCGGTCGATGGTGACCGGGCGCGGCGCCGAAGGAGCAAGAGCTCCCCACCAAACTCTCAGGCCAGCGAACCGCCGGGACGAGGCACCTCTGGAAAGCAGTCGGCGTCCGCATGGGCGTGCCGGCTCGCCGAAGGGGCAAACGGCTGTATGCCGTGAAGCTCTCAGGCAGCCATGACAGAGGGGGAGAGCGCGTACCGGCCAGCCGGTGGGCGTTCTTCCGGCCACCCGTGGCCGCCGCTGTTCCCGGACCAGAGTTCATCGACAAGTTCCGGCGCCCGCGCCGGTCGGAGACGAGATTTTCATGTCGCAGCAGCCTTCCACCGGCACCGATCACCTGCCCGGCTCCGAAACCGAGCTCGCCGCCGAGGCCCGCCACTTTCCGCTGGGCGGCGCCGCGCCGATCGACCCGACGGTGTTCGCCGACCGGCACATCGGCCCGGACTCGACCGGGCTGGCCGCCATCCTGGACGCCCTCGGCACCGCCGATCTGGGCGCGCTGGCCGACGCCGCGGTGCCGGCCACCATCCGGATGACGGGTGAGCTCGACCTGCCGCCGGCCGCCACCGAGGCCGGCGCGCTGGCCGAGCTGCGGGCGTTCGCCGCGAAGAACACCCCGATGGTGCAGATGATCGGGATGGGCTACCACGACACCCTGGTGCCCGGCGTGATCCAGCGGAACGTGCTGGAGAACCCGGCCTGGTACACCGCCTACACGCCGTACCAGCCGGAGATCAGCCAGGGCCGGCTGGAGGCGTTGCTGAACTTCCAGACCGCGGTCGCCGACCTGACCGGGATGGACATCGCGAATGCCTCGATGCTGGACGAGGCGACCGCGGCGGCCGAGGCGATGACGCTGATCAAGCGCACGGCGCGGTCGAAGTCGCAGCGGTTCGTTGTGGACGCGGACACCCTGCCGCAGACCGTCGCGGTGATCCGCACCCGCGCCGAACCTCTGGGCATCGAGGTGCTGGTGGCCGATCTGTCCCAGGGGCTGCCGGTCGGCGACTTCTTCGGCTTGCTGCTGAGCTACCCGGGTGCCTCCGGCGCGGTCCGCGACCACCAGGAGCTGATCGCCGATGCACACCAGCGCGAGGCGAAGGTCGCGGTGGCCACCGATCTGCTGGCGCTGACCCTGCTGCGCGCACCCGGCGAGATCGGCGCCGATGTCGCGGTCGGATCGTCCCAACGATTCGGCGTGCCGCTGGGTTTCGGTGGCCCGCACGCCGGTTTCATGGCGGTCCGTTCGGACGTGCAGCGGCAGCTGCCGGGCCGGCTGGTCGGCGTCAGCCACGATGCCAACGGCAACCCCGCGTACCGGCTGGCGCTGCAGACCCGCGAGCAGCACATCCGCCGCGAGAAGGCCACCAGCAACATCTGCACTGCGCAGGTGCTGCTGGCCGTGATGGCCTCGATGTACGCCGTCTACCACGGCCCGGAGGGGCTGACGTCGATCGCGACCCGGGTGCACGAGCAGGCGACGCTATTGGCGGCTGCCTTGCGCCAGGGCGGAGTGACGATCGAGCACGAGAGCTTCTTCGACACGGTGCGGGCGGTCGTCCCCGGCCGGGCCGCCGCGGTGGTCGCCGCGGCCAGGGCCGGCGGGATCAACCTGTGGCAGGACGGCGACGACGCGGTGCAGATCTCCGTTTCGGAGGCCACTACCGGTGACCAACTCGCCGCCGTGATGACGGCGTTCGGGGTGATCGACGCCGGGCAGGGAACGTTCGTCGGCTACGGCTCGTCCTCGATCGCGACACCGCGGGACACCCCGTTCCTCACCCACCCGGTGTTCCACGCCCACCGCAGCGAGACCGCGATGCTCCGCTACCTGCGCCGGCTCTCGGACATGGACCTGGCGCTGGACCGCTCGATGATTCCGCTCGGCAGCTGCACGATGAAGCTGAACGCCACCACCGAGATGCAGGCCGTGACCTGGCCGGAGTTCGCCGGGCTGCACCCGTTCGCGCCGCTCGAAGACGCGGCCGGGATGCTCGAGCTGATCGAGCAGCTGGAAGCCTGGCTGGTCGAGATCACCGGCTACGCCAGGGTTTCACTGCAGCCGAATGCCGGATCGCAGGGTGAGCTGTCCGGCCTGCTGGCGATCCGCGCCTACCACCGCAGCCGCGGCGAAGAGCACCGCACCGTCTGCCTGATCCCGGCCTCCGCGCACGGCACCAACGCGGCGTCGGCGGTGATGGCCGGGATGAAGGTGGTGGTGGTGGGTACGGCCGCGGACGGGGCGGACGCCGGCAACATCGACATGGCGGATTTGCGGGCCAAGATCGATCTGCATGCCGACAACCTGGCGGCGATCATGGTGACCTACCCGTCCACCCACGGCGTGTACGAGGACACCATCACCGAGCTGGCCGATTTGGTGCACGCCGCCGGTGGGCAGGTCTACGTCGACGGAGCGAACCTGAACGCGCTGGTCGGGCTGGCCAGGCCGGGCACCTTCGGCGGCGACGTCTCACACCTGAACCTGCACAAGACGTTCTGCATCCCGCACGGTGGCGGCGGCCCAGGGGTCGGGCCGGTGGCGGTGCGCGAGCACCTGGCGCCGTTCCTGCCCGGCCATCCGCTGGCCGACCTCGGCGTCACCGCGCCGGAGGACGGTGGGGTGGGCGCCATCTCCGCGGCGCCGTGGGGCAGCGCGTCGATTCTGCCGATCAGCTGGGCGTACATCCGGATGATGGGTGCCGACGGGCTGCGCCGGGCCACCCTGACCGCCGTCGCCTCCGCCAACTACATCGCCCGCCGGCTCGACGAGCACTACCCGGTGCTCTACACCGGGGCGAGCGGCTTCGTCGCGCACGAGTGCATCCTGGATCTGCGGCCGATCACCGCGGCCACCGGCGTCACCGTCGACGATGTGGCGAAGCGGTTGGCCGACTACGGTTTCCACGCCCCGACGATGAGTTTCCCGGTGGCCGGCACGCTGATGGTCGAGCCGACCGAGAGTGAGGACCTGGTCGAACTGGACCGGTTCTGCGACGCGATGATCGCGATCAAGGCGGAGATCGACCGGGTGGCTGCCGGTGACTGGCCGGCGCAGGACAACCCGCTGCACAACTCCCCGCACACCGCCGCAGTGCTGGCGGGGGAGTGGGAGCACCCGTACAGCCGCGCCGAGGCGGTCTTCCCGGCCGGCGTCACCCCGGCGCACAAGTACTTCCCGCCGGTCGGCCGGATCGACGGTGCCTACGGCGACCGCAACCTGATCTGCTCCTGCCCGGCTCCGGAGGCGTACGAGGACTGACCTGCGCCGGCGCTTATCAACATCGCAGGCGCTTTTGAAGTGGGCCGTTTTGTGACGAGAGTGGCGTGAGTCAACGGCTTCGCAAGCGGCTGCGAAGATGATAAGCGCCGGTCAGGTGGTTTCCTGGCGGGCCACGGCGGGCCGGCGGGCGAAGTAGGCGACCAGGAACGAGAGCACCAGGGCGATCAGCACGCCGAGGTTGGCGTAGGCCCAGGTGCCGTCCCGGCCGCCGAGGCCCAGCGGCCCGAGCAGGTAGCCCTGCCAGTTGTTCCAGGACGCGTCCTGGGCGAAGTTGTTGATCACCAGGCCCCAGCCGATCGCCGAGGTGACGACCATGGTGCCGATGGAGATCCAGTCGTAGGAGCCGTACCGGCCGCGGGCATCGAACAGTGCCTCGTCGTCATAGTCCTTGCGCCGCAAGGCGATGTCGGCCATCATGATGCCCGCCCAGGAGGCGATCGGGACACCGAGGGTGATCAGGAAGCTCTGGAACGGCCCGATGAAGCTCTCTGCGAAGAACACCACGTAGATGGTCCCGGCGGTCAGGATGACGCCGTCGATCAGCGCCGCGGACGGCCGCGGGATCCGCACCCCGAGGGACAACAGCGTCAGCCCCGAGCTGTAGATCCCGAGTACCGCGCCGCTGACGAGTGCCAGCACCGCGGCGATCAGGAACGGGATCAGGAACCAGGTCGGCAGTGCCTTGGCCAGCGTGCCGATGGGGTCGTCCTGCACGCCTTTGGCCAGCTGCTGCGACGAGCCGGCTAACGCCAGCCCGAAGGCGACCAGCAGCAGCGGTGCGATCGCCCCGCCGAAAGTGTTCCAGAACACCACCTTTGCGCCGGAGGCGGTGCGCTTCTGATAGCGCGACCAGTCGGCGGCGATGTTCACCCAGCCGAGTCCGAACCCGGTCATCACCATCACCAGTGCGCCGATCACCGCCGCCGCGGATCCGTTCGGGATCGCCAGCACCGTGGAGAAGTCGATCTCCTTGGCGGTCAGCACGATGTAGATGACGGTGACGATGCCGGTCAGCCAGGTCAGGACCGACTGCAGCCGCATGATCAGGTGGTAGCCGGCCACCGACGCGGTGACGATCAGCGCCGCGACCACCAGGGTGGCGATGATCTTCGTCGCCGCCCCGTTGCTCCACCCGAGTTGGTCGAACACCGTCGCGGTGGCCTGCACTGCCAGAATGGCCAGGAAGGTCTCCCAGCCGATCGACGTCAGCCAGGAGACGACGCCGGGCACCTTCTGGCCGGTGACGCCGAAGGCGGCCCGGCTCAGGATCATCGTCGGCGCCGAGCCGCGCTTGCCGGCGACCGCGACCACGCCGCAGACCAGGAACGACAGCACGATGCCGACCACCGAGACTCCGATGGCCTGCCAGAACGAGATGCCGAAGCCGAGCACGAAGGCGCCGTAGCTCATCCCGAACACCGAGACGTTGGCGGCGAACCACGGCCAGAACAGGTCCGACGGCTTCGCGGTGCGCTCAGCCTCGTCGATGATCTCGATGCCGGTGGTCTCGACGCCCAGCCGCTTCAGCTCACTCACATTGGGGTCGCTCATGGCGGTATCGTGCCCCACCGGCGGCGCCGCGTCACGCCGCCCGGCCGATGATTCCGGTCAGCAGCGGCCCCAGCCGGTCGGCGGTGCGCTCGGCGATGTTCACCACCTCGGCCGGATCGATGCCGCTCGGCTGGCCCTCGATCGCGGTCACCGTCGAGAGGCCGAGCAGTTCGATCCCGGATTCCCGGGCGGCGATCGCCTCCAGCACGGTCGACATGCCGAGCATGTCCGCGCCCGCGCGGCGGACGGCCGTCGCCTCGGCCCAGGTCTCGTAGTGCGGTCCGGGCAGCATCGCGTAGACGCCTTCGGCCAGCGACGGGTCGAGGTCGCGGGCGATGCCACGCAGTCGGGCCGACCAGGTGTCGGTCAGGTCGACGAACCGGGGCCCGACCAGCGGCGATCGCGCGGTCAGGTTGAGATGGTCGCCGATCAGCACCGGCTGCCCGAGCTGCCAGTCCGGCCGCAGCGCACCGTTCGCGTTCGCCAGGATCGCCAACCGGACACCGGCGGCGGCTGCGGTGCGGATCCCGTGCACGACGGGGTCGGTGCCGTGGCCCTCGTACAGGTGCGTGCGCCCCGAGTAGATCAGGGTGTGCACCGACTCGCCGTCCGCCCTGACCCCGTCGACCGAGTAGATGAGCCCGGCATGGCCCTCGGCGACCGGGGCCAGGAATCCGGGGACCTCGATCATCGGGAACGCGGCGATCGGCTCGCCGAACGACATGGCCGCCGGACCCCATCCGGATCCGAGGACGACCAGCGCGTCGTGGGTGTCCCGGCCGGTCAGCGCGGCGATCCGTCCCGCTGCGGCCGCGGCGACGGCGTAGGGATCGGTCGGCACGTCGTCAGACTAGATCGCCGACCGACCCGACCGCGGCGGTAGGCGGCGGCGCGGGCGCGGGCGTTGGGAGTCGGGAACCGCGGTGAAACTGTGCGCGTCGCAGTGACGTTCAGTAACCACTGGAAATTTACCGCGACTCTCTGTGACACCAGCCGGCCGAACGCCCGGTGCGCAGCGACCACCGACGACTGGGACGACGAGGACAGAAATGCCCACCACACTCAGCCAGGGCGATCTCACGGTCGCCGCCGATCGCCGCGATACCACCGTTCTGCTGTGGTGCGCCGCCGCGAGCCTCGGGCTGCTCCTGCTCAAGCTCACCGGGTCGACGTTCTCGGTGTCGATGATCCGCCGCGGCGCGGCGGCCACCGGCTCCGACGACCTGGTCAGCTACCTGCCGTTGCTGGCGCCGATCATCGGCCTGCTGGCCTTCCAGCTCGCGCCGCGCAGGTCGGCGCCGTGGTTGCTGCTGGCCGGCGCCGTGTGCGCCGCGCCGATGGCGATCCTGCAGCTGACCTCCGGCACCTACCATCCCGACCTGCTCCAGCTGGTGCTGATCCTGGGAGCGGGCGCTCCGGCATTCACCCTCATCGGCGTGCTGGCTGCGGCGACGGTGAGCTGGCAACGGGGGATGCGGTCGCCGGCCGCCTGCCTGATCGGGCTGGCCCTGGTGGTGCAGCTGGTCGGTCCGGTGGTGATCGCCAGCGCCGCCGGCGAGACGGCCCTGATCGGCGGCGCAGGCGCCGAGCTGGTCCGGACGCTGGCCCTGATCTTCCTGGCGATCGCCGCGGCCGGTGCCCTCGTCGCGATCGTGCACGGCGCCCGGGCCACCGGGTCCGACCGGCCGGCATCCGGCGGCCCGAGCTGGCGGGTGACGGCCGCCGGTTGCCTGGTGGCCGCCGGCCAGATGCTGCCGATCCTGTGGCAGCCGAGCATCGAGCGGGTCCGGAGCGGGAGCATCGACGAGAACTACCTCTACCTCGGCCTGGCCTTCCTGGCGATCGGGGTCGTCGTCTCGGCGGTGGGCGGGCTGCGGACTGTCGTCGCGGCGGCCGGCATCGGCCTGCTGATCGGCGTGTTCAGCGTGCTGTTGGCGCCGTCGGTCGAGGTGTTGGTCGAGATGCCAGCCGTTGCGGTGGCCGCCGGTGTCTGCAGCCTGCTGGCCGGTGGGGCGCTGGCACTGTCGCCGCACCGCGCGCGGATCGGGTACCTCGGCGTCTGCGCCGTGGCGCTGGGCCTGCTGGTGCTGTTCCTGGTGACCAACTCGGACCGGGCCTACGCCGGCTACCGCGGTTTCCTGTTGACCGTCACCCCGGTGCTGTTGGTGGTGGGGATCGTCGCGGCGGTCTCGGCCGTCGGTGCGATCGGCGACGCCCTGGCACAGCGCTGGGAGGCGCCGGCGGTGATCGCCGGGATGGCGACGGCCTTCGCCTCCGGAGCGGCGGCCATCTGCGCCTACTTCAGCCTGAACCACCCGCGGGGCAAGGCGGTGATCGTCGGACTGCTGCCGGTGACGGCGGTCGGGTTGATCATCGCCGCCGCTCTGGTCGCCGCGGTGGCCACGCGGTTCCGCTCCGGCTCGTCGACGCCGCCGGCTCCCGCCGGTCCGATGACGGCCTCGGAGGCGGTGACGACCTCGGGGGCGGTGACGTCGTCAGACCCGGTGACGGCTCCGCAACCGATGATCAATGACCCGGCACATTGGGATCGCACCGGCTGGGAATGAACCCGTTGACCGCACCGTTGCAGAAGATACTTGACGTATCAACTAAATCGGAGGCGGTCATGCAGTTCGGAATCTTCTCGGTCGGGGACGTCACGCCGGACCCGACAACCGGTCGCACGCCGACCGAGCACGAGCGGATCAAGGCGATGATCGCCATCGCCGAGAAGGCCGAGGAGGTCGGGCTGGACGTGTTCGCCACCGGCGAGCACCACAACCCGCCGTTCGTGCCGTCCTCGCCGACCACCATGCTCGGCTACCTGGCAGCGAAGACCCAGAAGCTGATCCTGTCCACCGCGACCACGCTGATCACCACCAACGACCCGGTGAAGATCGCCGAGGACTTCGCGATGCTGCAGCACATCGCCGACGGCTGGGTGGACCTGATGCTCGGCCGCGGCAACACCGGGCCGGTCTATCCCTGGTTCGGCCAGGACATCCGCAACGGCATCCCGCTGTCCCTGGAGAACTACGACCTGCTCCGCCGATTGTGGACCGAGGACGTGGTCGACTGGCAGGGCAAGTTCCGCTCGCCGCTGCAGTCGTTCACCGCCACTCCGCGGCCGTTGGACGGCGTCGCGCCGTTCGTCTGGCACGGCTCCATCCGCAGCCCGGAGATCGCCGAACAGGCCGCCTACTACGGCGACGGCTTCTTCCACAACAACATCTTCTGGCCGATGAGCCACACCCGGCAGATGATCGAGCTGTACCGCAACAGGTTCGAGCACTACGGACACGGCGACGCGGACCAGGCGATCGTCGGCCTCGGCGGACAGGCGTTCATCCGGAAGAACTCGCAGGACGCCGTCAACGAGTTCCGGCCGTACTTCGACCACGCCCCGGTCTACGGCGGCGGCCCGAGCCTTGAGGACTTCTCCCGGCAGACCCCGCTCACCGTCGGCAGCCCGCAGCAGGTGATCGAGCGCACGCTGAGCTTCCGCGACTATGCCGGGGACTACCAGCGTCAGCTGTTCCTGATGGACCACGCCGGACTCCCGTTGAAGACCGTGCTGGAACAGCTCGACCTGCTCGGCGAGGAAGTGGTCCCGGTGCTGCGCAAGGAGTTCGCCGCACTGCGGCCGGCGCACGTGCCCGCAGGGCCGACCCACGCGAGCCTGCTGGCCGCGCAGTCGGCGAAGAACGAAGCGAACGCACAGGAGCTGACGGTATGACCAGGATTGCCGTGCTGAGCGCCGGGCTGAGCAACCCGTCCTCCACCCGCCTGCTCGCGGATCGGCTGACCGACCGGGTGGTCGGCCGGCTGTCCACCGGATCGCCGGACGGTGACGACACGCAGGGCGGGGTGCGGGTCGACGTCATCGAAGTACGCGAGCTCGCGCACCCGCTGGCCGACAACCTGTTGACCGGGTTCCCCAGCGGCGCCCTGGAGGCGGCGATCGAGGCGGTCCGCGCCGCCGACGCGCTGATCGTCGTCAGCCCGGTCTTCGCCGCGTCGTACTCGGGCCTGTTCAAGATGTTCTTCGACGTGCTGGAACCCGATCTGCTGCGCGGCAAGCCGGTACTGCTGGCAGCGACCGCCGGCACCGCGCGGCACAGCCTGGTCCTTGAGCACGCGTTGCGGCCGCTATTCGCCTACCTTGGCGCGACCACGGTGCCGACCGCGGTGTTCGCCGCGTCCGAGGACTGGGGCTCGGCCGCCGCCGGCGGTCCCAGTCTGAACGACCGGATCGACCGCGCCGCAACGGAACTCGCTGCGCTGCTGGCTCCGGTGCCCGCGGTGTCCGGCACCGATCACGCCGACCGGGCCCGACCGCACCGGTGGGGGAGCGCCGACGGCTTCGAGCACCCGGTCGAGTTCACCGACCTGCTGCGGAGCGTGCAGGCCTGATCCTGCCGTCGGTGGCATGGTCGGTGGTGTCGTGATGGCGGAAACCAATCAGGTGGCGGGCAGCGGTGCCGATCCGGTCCAATGGACCGATGGCATCCAGCAAGAGCAGCAAGCCCACCCGCACCGGCGGCAGGAAGGCCGGCACGAAGCGGCCGACACCGCCGCACCTGGTCGAACCGAAGCTGAAGTACGTCACCGATCGGACGTACCAGGCCTACCACGCAGCGGTTTCCCGAGGCTTCCAGGAGGAGGACCGGCCGGAGATCGTCGAATTCGATCGTGGCTTGCTGGAGAACGGCCGGACGTTCGGATTCACCGACGGCGCGCGATGGGTCTCCACCTGTTGTGCGTTCAGCCGGTCGATCAGCGTGCCGGGTGGCGCCGATCTGCCGGTGGCCGCGGTGTCGGTGGTCACCGTTTCGCCTCCGTTCCGCCGCCGCGGTCTGCTCACCGCGATGATGAAGCACCAGCTCGAGGACGTTGCCCGGCGTGGCGAGCCGCTGGCCGCGCTCTGGGCGACGGAGTCGTTGATCTACGGCCGGTTCGGCTACGCCCCTGCGGTTTCCAGGGCCCGGTTGAACGGTGAGAACCAGCGGCTGCAGTTCCTGCCGGGGGTGCAGCCGACCGGCTCGGTCGACGAAGTGGACCGGGAGCAGTTCCTCTCGGTCGCCAGGGCCCTGCACGAAGCTGGTCGGGCAGATCGGCCGGGTGGGCTCAACCGCACCGATGTGTGGTGGGACGCCTACCTCTTCGATTTCGAGTTCAGCCGCGGCGGAGCCTCCGAGCTGCGATATGTGCTGCACTACAGCGATTCCGGTGACGTCGACGGGTTCGCCTACTATCGGTTCAAGGAAGATTCGGACGAGACGGGCCCGATCGGCGAAGTACGCATCAACGAGGTACGCGCCGACGATCCCGGCGCGGTTGCCGGCCTCTGGCGATATCTGCTCGACCTCGACCTGGCCAGAACGTTCCGCATGCGCAACGCACCCGTTGACGAACCGCTGCGGCATCTGGTGACCGATGCCAGGGCCGTCCGCACCGAGATCACCGACAGCC
Source organism: Nakamurella lactea DSM 19367 (assembly GCF_000426645.1). GTDB lineage: Bacteria > Actinomycetota > Actinomycetes > Mycobacteriales > Nakamurellaceae > Nakamurella > Nakamurella lactea. The sequence goes on from NZ_KE384549.1 coordinate 298,034, forward strand.
TGTACCTGCGGATCGTCGACCTGACGGCGGCGTTACGGGCCCGCCGCTATCTGACCGAGATCGACCTGGTGATCGAGGTGGCGGATGCGTTGCTGCCGGCCAACAACGGCAAGTTCCGGCTGCGGGCCGGTACCGACCATGCCGAGGTCACCAGGTCGAGGTCGGAGCCTGATCTGTCGCTGTCGATCCTGGAGCTGGGTGCCGTTTACCTCGGTGGCGTCCGGCTGACCGATCTGCATCGAGCGGGCCGGGTCGCCGAGCACACCGCCGATGCGGTAGCGGCTGCTTCGGCCGCCTTCGGCTGGCATCGCGAGCCGTTCTGTCCCGACCCGTTCTGAGCAGCCGGCCGGCCGGCTACTCAGGGCTGGACGGCCGCGACCAGCGCTGCCGGCAGGTCCGCGGTGTTGACGTGCTGGTAGCTGCCGTTGCCGGCGGCCGCCAGCTCGCCGAGGGCGTCGCCGGGCGCGGCGTCGCCGACCCCGATGACGTCCAGCCGCAGGCTCGGGTTGGCGTCGGCGATGGCGGAGATGGCGGCGATCACCGACGCCCGCGGGGTGTTCGGGGTCTGATCGGCGCCGTCGGTCACCAACACCACCCGGCCGGGCAGGGTAGCCGTTGCGGTCGTGGCCGCTTCGGTCATCACCGCAGGGGTGGCGGCGTAGTAGCGCTTCGCGCCGTCGGCGGTCAGCTGCCCGATTGCCTGCTGCAGAGCCGATTTCCGGATCCCGCCGTCGACCGCGCCGGTCAGCGGACCGGTGGTGACCAGCTGCGCGTAACCGGCGTCACCCGCGGTCGACGAGGTCTCCCACAGGCCGATCCCGACGTTGCCCGCGTTGCCCAGTACGTCCGTCAGCCCCTGCTGCAACCACTGGATCCGGGTCTTGCCGTCGATCACCGCCGCCCAGCTGGCCGCGGTGTCGACCAGCAGGGTGACATTGGCGCTGGGCGTTGCCGGTGGGGTGGTATGCACCGAACTGGTGCGGGTGGTGGCCGGTGGCCGGGAGCCGCTCGAGGTGGTCGGCTTGACCGCGGTGGTCGTGGTGGCCACCGTGCTCCTCGGTGTCGACGTGCTCTTGGGTGTTGTGGTGCGCGGGGTTGCGGTGGCAGAACCGGTCGGCGGCGCGATGATCCCGGCACCGGCCCCGGTGGACACCGAGGGCGTCGCGGCGCCGGTGGTTGACGAGCTGACCGCGGGCGGGCTGCCGGTGGCGCCATCGCCCGGCACCGTAGGCATGCTGCCCGGGAACCCGAGCGCCGCCGCGACGGCGGCGCTGACTCCGGCGTCGGCCGGCGGCAGCGGGGTGACCGGTGTGCTGCTCCGGACGCCGCTGCCGGCGGAAGACTTCGCCCCGGGCACCCGGAAATGCGCGGCCGTCAGTACCGCTGTGCCCTGCGGGCTCCTGGTGAACGCGGTGAACTGGCTGGCCGCGTCCCGCACGGTCGGGGTCACCCAGTCGGCGGACAGTGCCACCGCGAACAGCTGATCGCCGGCCGTCGGCCCGCTCGGATAAACGGCGGCGAGTGCCGAGTCGTTGCCGGTGTTGAACGCCGCGAGGTCCGCTTCGGTCACCGGGACGGCGCCGGGCGAGTTGCCGCCGGCGAGCTGATCGAGGGCGTCGCCGGTGGTGGGTTGATCGGTGCCGGCGGTGCGTAGCGACCGGAGCTCGGCAGCGCCGCGCTCGACCTTCGCGACGGTGACGGCCGCTCCGTCGGAACCCAGCATCGACTCCGCGGCGTACCCGGTCGCCCGGTTGGTCCGCGGATCGCTGAGCCGTAGTGGAATCGGCTTGCCGTCGGCACTGCGCGCCGACCCGCCCGATCCGAGTTCGGACGGCAGCTTCTGCCAGCTGAGTCCGGTTGCCCGCGCGGCGTCGGCGTCGCGCATCGCCAGTACCACCGGTGAGGTGGCCAGCGGGTCGGCGTCGCGGCCGGCGGTCAGATCTGACGCCTGCGCATCGACGTCCAGCAGTGTGCTGCCGTCGTCGGTCAGCCACACCCCAGGAGCGGGTTCGGACCTGCCCTGCCAGTGGTCGATCAGGGCGGCCGCCGCGGTCGGCCCCGGCAGGCTGGTGACGCTGGTGGTCAGGCAGGTGGAGCGGGCAACCGGCAGGGTGGCGTTGAAGGCGTCGCTGAGCGCCCTGGCTGCCGGCGAGGCGCCCGAGGAAGCGAGCAGCGGAAGGGTGGCGCTACCGGTGCACTCACCGGTGTCCGCGGCGTCGTGGTTGCGGAGCAGTGCGAAGTAGGCGATGGTGCCGGCCACCAGCACGACGATCACCGACAGCACCAGGATCGGCCAACCGGCGATGCCGCGCTTGCGTCCCTCGGCGATATGCCGACCCATCGAACCCTCCTGTGACGATCGTTGCCGTGCGGTCGGCAGACCGCGGATGCGGTCATCGCCGCAGCGATCGGTTGCCGGTGTCGAGCCGATCGGGTGAATGACCCGACCCGAGAACGCAGATCCGGTGCTCGAAGTGTTCACTGTAACGATGCGGTGCGCCGTGCGGCCGACGACGACCACACCCGGTGACCGATCCCCGGTACCGCGTCAGGGAGATCCCTGAGCAGCCCCTCGTCGCCCGAGGAAATGCCCTGAAGATCCCCCAGGATGCGGTTACGGGGTGGAAGCTGTGCCGAGTACCTGACACGATGGAGCAGACACCGCCCTGCCCGGGGCGGTTCGCGCGAGAGGATCCGAACCGATATGGCCAACCCGTTCGTCAAGGCTTGGAAGTACCTGATGGCGTTGTTCTCGTCGAAGGTGGACGAGTACGCGGACCCGAAGGTGCAGATCCAGCAGGCCATCGAGGATGCTCAGCGGCAGCACGCGGCGCTGAGCCAGCAGGCCGCCGCCGTGATCGGCAACCAGCGGCAGTTGGAGATGAAGCTGACCCGCCAGATGGGCGACGTCGAGCGGTTGCAGGCGTCCGCCCGCCAGGCGCTGGTGCTGGCCGACGAGGCCAGGGCCAAGGGCGACTCGGCCAAGGCCACCGAGTACGAGCAGACCGCCACCGCCTTCGCCACCCAGCTGGTCGCCGCCGAGCAGCAGATGGAAGACCTCAAGGGCATGCACGATCAGGCCCTGCAGGCGGCGGGACAGGCGAAGAAGGCCGTCGAGAACAACGCCATGCAGCTGCAGACCAAGCTGGCCGAGCGCACCAAGCTGCTCTCCCAGCTGGACCAGGCGAAGATGCAGGAACAGATCTCCTCGTCGATGCAGAGCATGCAGAGCATCGGCGCGCCGGGGAACACGCCGACCCTGGACGAGGTCAGGGACAAGATCGAGCGCCGGTACGCGAACGCGCTGGGCTCCGCCGAACTGGCCGAGAACTCCGTCGAGGGCCGGATGATCGAGGTGCAGAAGTCGACGTTGGACATGGCCGGCTCGTCGCGCCTGGAACAGCTCAGGCAGCAGTTGCACCCGGAACTCGCCGCGCAGCAGACCAGGGCGATCGACCAGTCGACGACCCCGGCAACGCCCGACGTGACCAAGCAGGCGGCGCCGCAGCAGCAGCCGAACCAGCAGAACTGACGCAGCTCAACACGCAGTCCCACCCGCAGTCCCACATCACGTCGGCGCCGGCCGGAGCACACCCGCTCCGGCCGGCGCCGTTTGTCCGGGTTTCGCCGCCCTCTGCGCCACCGGCGTGACACACTGCGAACGGTGAGGATCTCGCCCGACGGTCCGGAGTGAGAGGGCAGGACTGAGCCAGTGGAGATCAGATGACGGCGAAGGGCCCTGGCAGGGCATTCTCCTCGGGGGTACGGCGATGACCAGGGCGACCGGACCGGTGGTGATCGGGGTCGATTTCGGTACCTCGAACACGGTTGCGGCGCTGGCGGTCCCGGGCCGGGCGCCGCGGATCCTGTCGATCGACGGCTCGAGCTGGCTGCCGTCAGCCGTGTTCCTCACCGACGACGGCGGCCTGACCGTCGGACGCGACGCCGAGCGTCGCGCCCGACTGGCCCCGGAGCGGTTCGAGCCGAACCCGAAACGCCGGATCGACGACGGCGAGATGCTGCTGGGCAGCGCCGTGGTGCCCGTCGAAGACGCCATCGCGGCAGTGCTGCGCCGGGTTGCCGAAGAGGCGCAGCGACAGCTGGACGGCCGGTCGCCCGATGTGGCCGTGCTCAGTCATCCCGCCCGATGGGGTTCGACCAGACGCGCGGCACTGACCTCGGCGGCCCGGCGGGCCGGCCTGGCCGAGCGGGTGACGCTGGTGCCCGAACCGGTCGCCGCCGCAGTGCATTTCGGCTCCCTGCAGGACGCCGGCGAGCGGGCGGCGGGGGCGTCCGTCGGTGGCCGGCCGCTGGCCGTCTACGACCTCGGCGGCGGCACCTTCGACTGCGCGGTGGTGACCACCGCCGACGGACGGTACGCGGTGGCCGCGGACGACGGCCTGATCGATGTCGGCGGCGTGGATTTCGACCAGGCGGTGCTCGACCACCTCGGCCGCACCAGCTCGGCCGCCGGGCCGAACGAGTGGCGGAACCTGCTGCGGCCGCAGAGCTCGGCCGATCGGCGGGCGGCCAGGGCGATCGCCGAGGACGTCCGGTCGGCCAAGGAGACGCTGTCCCGGTACTCACAGGCCGAGGTGCCGCTGCCGCAGCCGTTCAGCGACGCGCTGATCTCCCGGAACGAGTTCGAGGGATTGATCCGGCCGATGGTGATCCGCACCGTCGACGTGCTGGCTCGCACCATCGACCGTGCCGGGGTGACGCCGCGGCAGCTGGCCGGGATCTACCTGGTCGGCGGATCCAGCCGGATCCCGTTGGTGGCCACCGAGATCGGCGAACGCATCGGGGTGGTTCCGACCACCCTGGACCAACCGGAGGCCACCGTCGCGCTGGGCGCCGCGCTGTGGGCGTCGGTGCAGCAGCAACCGGCAGCGGCCGCTCCGCCGATCGGTGCCACTTCGGGCCCGTCGGTTGCTGTGCTGTCGGGGCAGTCGGGGCAGTCGGGGCTGTCGGGGCAGTCGGGGCAGTCGGGGCAGTCAGGGCCGTCAGCGCAGTCGGGTACGTCGGCCGCCGGCCCGTCAGCCGCGGTGCCGTCTGGACCGTCACCGGCGGTGCCGTTCCCTTCGGAGCCGTCCCGGACGGTGCAACAGCACTGGGCGCCGGGCGGGCCGGACCGTTCCCGCCCGAACGAACCGAACGGACCGAACGGACCTGGCGGACCTGGCGGACCTGGCGGGTCGGGCGGGCCGAGCGGCCCGAACGGGTCGTCGGCCGGCGCCGGACCCGGCCGGGGTGCGGCGCCACCGCGGCGCAAGTCCCGCCGCGGTGCGGTGATTGCGATCGCCGCCGCGGTGGTGGCGATCATCGCGGCCACGGTGATCGTCGTGCTGACCACCCGCGGAACGCCCGAGGCTGGGCCGGGGACCGACACGTCGACCCAGGGCACCGGCTCCAGATCCGGCACCAGCCCGACATCGTCGACGGGCGGATCAACGACCGGTGCGTCCACGACCGGTGCGTCCACGACCACGGTGTCATCGGACAAGGTCGACCCCACCAAGTGCAAGGTCGACACGGTGAACGACCAGGGGCTGACGCCGTGCATGGCATCGTTCGCCGGCGGCTTGGTGACCGGGGCCGAGTGCACGATCGACCCGAAGAAGCTGGGGATCACCGAGGAGGAGGCACAGGCGTTCACGACGCTCGCAACGGTGTGGACGGCCTGCTTCAGCCAGGACAAGACAAAGCTGGCGATCCTGTTCCAGAACACCAGCGGCGGCAGCCGCGATGTCCTCTGGGAGGCGATGCTCGGGGCCGAGCCGCAGCTGACGCCGAAGACCTGCGGCAGCTACATCGGGACCGAGTCGCGGGGCGCATTTGTGTTCGGCACCTCCACCGACGACGGCGAGCCGATGCTGCTCTGGGAAGACACCGGGCGCCCGTTGTTGGGCATGCTGCGGCCGCCGGGGGCCGGCAGCCTGATCCCTGAGGCCGAACTCCGCAGCTATTTCGAGGAGCAGAGCGGGCTTGCCCTGACCGAGCAGGCCTGCACGAAGGTGCTCGCGGACACCGGCGTCGACGCGACCGACACCAACACCGGCACCGCCACCGGCGGGAGCTCGACGTCGGCCGGGACCACGACCAGCGTCAACGAGTCGACGGTGCGGCCGGATGATCCGACGAAGTGCGTTGACGCTCCGCTGGACGCCAACAACATGTCCCCGTGCCTGCTGATGCTGGCCGGTAACGCGCCGTCGCTGAAGCCGACCTGCTTCACCGGCGCGAGCCTGGACAACCTCAAGGATCTGGGTGAGGACGTCGCCCCGAGCGTGGTCGCGGGCTGCGGGTTCACCCCTTCACTGATGACCGCGACGGTGATCTATCTGCAGTTCTCCGACACCGCCAAGAGCGAGCAGGTGTTCGCGGCGCTGGCGAAATCGGGAAAGAAGGTGCCGTGGGAACGGGCCGGCCGGCGTGGGACCGCGGTCAGTTCGCTGTCCGACGACGGCCGGACGGCCACCGTCACCTGGACCTTCGACGACATGCCGGTGGTGGTCTACGCCACCGGCCAGGGCGCGGCCGGGGCCACGGTGGAGGGCGAGTCGCTGACGATGGCGATGGACACCTTCTGGAAGAGCTCGTTGCTGCCGATCAACCGATGACCGGCTGCGGTGGATCGCCGGTCCGGCCGTCACCACCGATCGGTAGGCTCTGGCCGTGCGCATGACCGAGTTCCGTGCCCTGATGGCCGCCCAGTTCGGGCCGCTGCGGGCCCCTTCGGTCGCCAAGGACCACGTGTTCGCCGAACTCGGCGGACGGACCGCCGACCAGGCGCTGGACGCCGGCATCAGCCCGAAAAGCGTCTGGGCGCAGGTCTGCATCGACTTCGAGGTGCCGGCCGCGATGCGCCACGGGCTGCCGGACTGACGGCACCCCGGAACGTGGCGACACGCCCACCGGGAAACTTGCATCGAACACCTGTACGGCTAGAGTTTGACGTGTCCGCCGAGCCGGCGAACTGTCCACACAGCACGTTTCTTCCACAACACAGCGAGCGATGCAGTCCGTTGTCGGTGCCCGGTCCTACTGTCGGCGACAACACCGAATCACCGCGGAACAGCACCATCCGACCTACGGATCAGGCATCGACCGGCACCGCCGGCACTCACACAGGAAAGGCAGTCAGCCATGACGGCACCGGATCGCGAGAAGGCACTGGGGATCGCGCTAGCGCAGATCGAGAAGCAGTTCGGCAAGGGCTCGGTGATGCGGCTGGGCGACGAGGGCCGGGCGCCGATCGAGGTGATCCCGACCGGATCGATCGCGCTGGATGTGGCACTCGGGATCGGCGGTCTTCCCCGCGGCCGGATCATCGAGATCTACGGCCCGGAATCCTCCGGCAAGACCACTGTCACCCTGCATGCGGTGGCCAGCGTCCAGGCGGCCGGCGGGATCGCCGCCTTCATCGACGCCGAGCATGCGCTCGACCCCGAGTACGCGAAGGCGCTGGGCGTTGACACCGATGCATTGCTGGTCTCCCAGCCGGACACCGGCGAGCAGGCACTGGAGATCGCGGACATGTTGATCCGCTCGGGTGCCATCGATCTGGTGGTCGTCGACTCGGTGGCCGCGTTGGTGCCCCGGGCCGAGATCGAAGGCGAGATGGGCGACAGCCACGTCGGTCTGCAGGCCAGGCTGATGTCGCAGGCGCTCCGGAAGATCGCCGGCGCGCTGTCCAACACCAACACCACGATGATCTTCATCAACCAGCTGCGAGAGAAGATCGGCGTGATGTTCGGTTCGCCGGAGACCACCACCGGCGGCAAGGCGCTCAAGTTCTACGCCTCTGTCCGGCTGGACATCCGGCGGATCGAGGCGCTCAAGGACGGCACCGACGTGATCGGCAACCGGACAAGGGTCAAGGTCGTCAAGAACAAGGTGGCCCCGCCGTTCAAGCAGGCCGAGTTCGACATCATCTACGGCAGCGGCATCTCCCGCGAGGGGTCGCTGATCGACGTCGGCGTCGAGCAGGGCTTCGTCCGCAAGGCCGGCGCCTGGTACACCTACGAGGGCGAGCAGCTGGGCCAGGGCAAGGAAAACGTCCGAACGTTCCTCAAGGAGAACCCGGACATGGCCGACGAGCTCGACAAGCGCATCAAGGAGAAGCTGGGCGTCGGTGCCCGGCTCGACGTCGACACCGAGCCGGCGCCGGCGCCGGTCGACTTCTGATCCGGCGGTAGACCCGGATCACCACCATGTCGTCCCCATCCGCCCCGCGCGACGGGGCCCCTCCCAGGGACGCCGACCCGTCGGCGGCGCTCGCGGCGCTCGTTGCCGAGCTCGCCGCCGTCGGGTCGGAACCGGAGTCTCCGGCCGTCACCGTTCCCGACGGCGAGGCGTCGAGCAAGGCCCGGGAGGTGGTGCTGCGGCAACTCGCGGCCGGCCCCAGATCCCGGGCCACCCTGGAACGCAAGCTCCGGTCCAAGGACATTCCGGACGACATCGCGAGCGTGGTGCTCGACCGATTCGAGCAACTGAGGTTGATCGACGACCGCGCCTACGCCGAGATGTTCGTCCGGGCCAAGCACCGCGATCGCGGGCTCGGCCGCCAGGCGCTGCGGATGGAGCTGCACCGCAAGGGGGTGGCGGCGGAGGACATCGACCAGGCCGTCGCGGGCATCGACGGCGACGACGAGGAGCGCAGGGCGGCCGAACTCGTCGGCAAGCGGCTCGGGACGGCCTTGGCGGCCGGTCCGCAGGCCGCCCGGCGCCGGCTGCTCGGGCTGCTCGCCCGCCGTGGGTACTCGCCCTCGCTGGCGAGCAAAGTGGTCGACGACGCGTTGTCCGGTGCCGGCCAGGGCGGCGGCGACGGTCAGTCGTCTTGACCCCTTGACGTGTCATCCCTAGTCTCGAAGTCACAGGAGTGTCACGATCGCGGACCAACGGTCCGCGGCCACGCAGCGGCCGCCACGGTCGCCTCGGCCCGGAGTTTCGGGTGCAGGACCGCCTCGCCGGCGCAGACAGCCCGGCAGGCGTAGCTGGTGTACCACCGACCTCCTGAGATAGTCCGCTCGGTTTCCGAGTCGGACCGACGAGGAGGGAGCTACCGGTGACCGAAACCCTCGTCGTCATCCTGGCCGTCGCGGTCGTCATCCTGTTGGTGGTCGTTCTGCTGCAGACCAGGTCCCGGACAACCGCACCGGAACGGCCGGCGCTCGACGAAGCGCGCCTCACGGCGCTGCTGGACAAGGCGCTGACCGCTCGGGCAGAGCCCGCCGGCAGGCATGCCGACGACGGCGAGCAGGACAGCCCCCAAGCATTAGCCCGGTCGGCGGCGGCGGACGAGGAGCTGGCTGCCGGCAGACAGCTGTTGGCCGCCCGGACCGCGGAACTCGAGCAGGCCCAAGAGGCTGCGAGAGCGGCGCGGGCCGAAGCCGACGCCGCCGGGCGGGCGGTGGAGCGGGCCAGGGCCGAGGGTCGTCAGGAAGCCGAGGCGTCGTTCGGCGATGCCCGGGCCGACATCGATCGTCAGCGGAGAATGATTGCGCGCGACAAGGCGCGGCTGGCGGCGGAGTCCGCGACGGCACTGGCCGCCGAACGCGTCGACCTGCAGGCTGCCCAACAGCGGATCGCGGCGTCAACGGACGCGCTCGCCGAGGACCAGCGGCGGCTGGCGGCGGATCGCGAACGGGTTCGCGCGGACGAGGCCGAGGTCAGTCGTGCCTGGGCGAAGGTGGCGGGCAAGGAGGATGCGCTGCGGCTGGAGGCCGAGCAGCTCGCCACCCTCGGCGAACAGGTGGCCGAGCGGTCCAGGGGACTGGACGAGCAGGCCGTACTGCTGGAGGCGGAGCTGGTCCGGGTCTCCGGGCTGACGGCCGAGGCAGCCAGGGCGGAATTGCTCGGCAAGCAGGAGGAGGTCGTCCGCCGGGATGCGGCGATGTTGGTGCGGCGGATCGAGTCGGAGGCCGAATCCACGGCCAAACAGCGGGCCAGGGCCATCGTCGCGGACGCCATTCAGCGAGTGGCATCCGACCAGACGGCACAGACCGTCGTCTCGGTGGTGCATCTGCCGGCGGACGAGGTGAAGGGCAGGATCATCGGTCGCGAGGGCCGCAACATCCGCACCTTCGAGACCGTGACCGGGGTCAACGTCATCATCGACGACACCCCGGAAGCCGTGCTGTTGTCCTGCTTCGATCCGGTCCGCCGGGAGATCGGCCGGGTCACCCTGGAGATGCTGATCGAGGATGGGCGGATCCATCCGCACCGCATCGAGGAGGCCTACGAGCGGAGCTTCGACGAGGTCGAGGCGCGGTGTGCCAGGGCCGCCGAGGACGCGATGCTGGACGTCGGCATCTCCGATCTGCACCCCGAGCTGGTCACCCTGCTCGGGCACCTGAAGTACCGCACCAGCTACGGCCAGAACGTGCTCGGGCACCTGGTGGAGACCGCGCACATCGCCCGGTCGATGGCCGCCGAGCTGGGGATCGACCCGACGGTCGCCGCCCGCGGTGCCTTCCTGCACGACATCGGCAAGGCGCTGACCCACGAAGCGCAGGGGTCGCACGCGGCGGTCGGCGCCGAGTTGGCCCGGCGGTACGGCGAGTCGGAAGACGTTGCGCACTGCATCGAGGCACACCACGACGAGGTGCCGCCGAGTACCGTCGAGGCCGTCCTCACCCAGGCCGCGGATGCCTGCTCCGGCGGGCGTCCCGGCGCCCGCCGCGAATCGTTGGAGGCCTACGTGCAGCGGTTGGAGCGGATCGAGTCGATCGCGGCCACCAAGAAGGGCGTGGAAAAGGTGTTCGCGATGCAGGCCGGCCGGGAGCTGCGGGTGATGGTCAAGCCCGATGTGGTCGACGACCTGGAGGCGCACCTGTTGGCCCGCGAGGTGGCCAAGCAGATCGAGGAAGAACTGACCTATCCCGGCCAGGTGCGGGTCACGGTGATCCGTGAGTCGCGGGCCACCGAGGTGGCGCGGTGAGCGAGCGCAGCGGTGCGAATCATGATGCAGGGCGGGCGACCTGCGCGAGGGACGAGCAGCAGGGGCTCCGCTGAGCCATGCCCCGGCTGCTGGTGGTGCACCACACCACGTCACCCGCGCTGGACGAACTGCTGCAGGCCGTCCGCCGCGGCGCCGGCGATCCCGAGCTGGCCGCCGTCGAGGTGCGCTGCCGGCCGGCATTGACCGCCACTGCGGTCGACGTCCTGCAGGCGGACGGATACCTGCTCGGTACCCCGGCGAACCTTGGCTACATGTCCGGTGCACTGAAGCACTTCTTCGACACCGTCTACTACCCGTGCCTGGAAGCGACCCGCGGCCGCCCGTACGGGCTGTACGTGCACGGCAACAACGATGTCGACGGTGCGCTGACCGCCGTGCACCGGATCGTCACCGGCCTCGGCTGGCAGCAGGTGGCGGAGCCGGTCCGGGTGATCGGGTCGCCCACCGCGGCGGATCGAGCTGCCTGCCAGGATCTCGGCGGCGTCCTCGCGGCCAGCCTGATCTGACACCTCGGCGCGAACCGGGGTGAGGGTCGACATCGGGGTGGCGATGCCGGCTGCTCCCGGCACCGCCACCCCGTTGTCGTGACAGCGCAGGGGCAATGCTCCGTACTGCGCTGGTCCTGGTGCTGTTCGCTGCGATCAGCACAGGACGTTCAGATAGAAGGACTGGTCGGCCGGAACAGCTGCCGCGTTGAACACCCGGATCTGCACCGTGTCGGATGACGAGCCGTAGTAGGTAGTGGTCGAGGCGTATTGGTCCGCAACGTAGACCGAGGCAGTTGCGCTGCAGTACTTGACGTCGCGGTCGAACTGGACCAGATAGACCCCGACACCCAACCGGCTCGACGAGATCGCCCGGGAGCTTCCGGAATAGAGACTGCCGTCGAAGGTGATCAGCACCCCGAGTTGCTTGACGTAGTAGCCGCTCACGTCGATCACCAGATGGGACGGACCGCCGTAGTTCTTCACCCGCAGCGGTTGTCCGGCGGTGGTCGACAGGCTGACGTTCGCCCCGGTGCCGATGTTGACCGTGCTGTAGTTCAGCAGGGTCGCCCCCGGTTCGGCCAGGCCGTTGGGCCAGGCGCGGAAGTAGCCGGCGTGGGTGGGGGTGATGGCGGTCAGCGTGGCAGCGATCGCGGTGGCGCCCTTGGGGATGCCGCAGCCGCCGGTCTTGCCGCCCTGTGGGGCGAAGCCGAAGGTGCCGGTGACGTAGTAGTTGCGCGTCGTGGTGCTGTTGAACTTCCCGACGGCCTTGCGGGTATCGACGATCCGGCAGGGGGTGATCGGGACGTAAACGTCCTCGTGCGAGGGCTGGTTGCCCGGGGCGGCCAGCGGCACTGCACTCACCGTCTGCGGCCCAGGCGGCAGGGTCGGCGGGGGAGCGGCCGCGGAGACGGTGGTGACGCTGAAGCCCACCACCGCGGCGACGATCGCCCCGGTGAGGGTGAGAACCGAACGTGCGGGCATGTGTCCTCCGGGAATGGTGCGTACCGCCGCCGACGGTCGGCGCGGTGACCAACGGGACTGCTGACCTGCAAGAGGTGAGCGGCCCGTCGGCGGATTCCCGGAGTAGCCGGATTGACCGAGCGTGGCTGGTTCGTCCGGACAGATCCTCGACGCCCGGTCACGCCGGTGCCCGGTCGACGGTGCTCGGCACCACCATCAGCACCCATCGGTGCGAACACCGCAGGCAGCGCACACCTGTCCGGACAACCGCTCCGCCACGCGGGTCACGGACAACCGCCCGCCACCTGGGGGATGACCCCCCGGGTGGCGGACAGCGCAGCGGACCGGCAGGCTGGCGGTCGATGACGCCCAGTGAGCAATCCGGTGAACGACGCCAAGGGCCGCCGACGCTGCTCGGCTCCCTTCGGCAGCTTCGTCGTGGTCTGACGGACCTCCGACTGGAGCTGGACGTGCCCGGCGTCGAGGGGGCGCGGGCCGACCGGCAGGCCATGGTGGCCCAGCTCGACGACTACGTTCTGCCTCGGCTGCTGGCAGTGGACGCGCCGCTGCTGGCGGTGGTCGGCGGCTCCACCGGCGCCGGCAAATCCACTCTGGTCAATTCCCTGCTCGGCTTTCCGGCCAGCCGCTCGGGAGTGATCCGGCCGACCACCAGGGCACCGGTCCTGGTGCACCATCCGGCCGATGCCGGGTACTTCACCGACCAACGGATCCTGCCGTCCCTGGCCAGGTCCACGGGGCCGGTGACCCTCGCCCCGGACGAGCCGATCCGATCGCTGCAGCTGATCGGCACCGACGCGGTGCCGGCCGGGCTGGCCATTCTGGACGCCCCCGACATCGACAGTGTGGTCGGCAGCAACCGGGCACTGGCCACTCAGCTGCTCGCGGCCGCCGACCTCTGGGTGTTCGTCACCACCGCGGCCCGCTACGCCGACGCCGTGCCGTGGGACTTCCTGGCCGGTGCGGCCGCCCGGCAAGCCGCCGTGGCGATCGTGCTGGATCGGGTGCCGCCGCAGGCGACCGACGACATCGCCGGGCATCTGCAGTGGATGCTGCAGCAGAACGGCCTCGGCAGTTCGCCGTTGTTCGTCATCCCCGAGGTCGCGGTCGATGGTGCCGGGTTGCTGCCGCCGCCGGTGGTGCAGCCGTTGAAGGGCTGGCTCGGTGGCTTGGCCCACGACGCGGCCGCCCGGCAGGCGGTCGTGCGCCAGACCCTGACCGGCGCGATCCAGGCCATGCTGGGACGGGTGCAGGCGCTGGCCGCGGCGGCCAACGATCAGCGCCGGGCCATCGCCGAACTCGGTCAGCAGATTGACGAGGTGTACGCCGATGCTGCCGGCCGGATCACTGAGGGTCTGGCGGACGGTTCGTTGCTGCGCAGCGAGGTGCTGGCCCGGTGGCAGGAATTCCTCGGCACCGGTGAGTTCATGCGGAAACTGGAGTCGCGGATCGGCCGGGTTCGGGACCGGATGGTGTCGACCGTCACCGGCAAACCCCGCCCGGAAGAACAGGTTGCGGGCGCGCTGCAGTCCGGCGTCGAGCAGTTGATAGCCGGTCAGGTCGAACTGGCCGCCGACGAGGTGCTGCGGCGGTGGCGGAGCCGGGCCGGCGGGCCGGCGCTGCTCGCCGGCCATCCGGAACTCCTCGGCACGGTGCCGGGGCTGACGGACCGGGTCTCAAGGGCGGTCCGGGACTGGCAGGCCGGGGTGCTGGAACTGGTCCGCACCGAGGGCAAGGGCAAGCGCACCGGGGCCAGGGTGCTGTCGTACGGGGTGAACGGTACCGGCGTGCTGCTGATGCTGGTGACGTTCTCCCAGACCGCCGGGCTGACCGGCGCGGAGGTCGGGATTGCCGGTGGGACAGCGGTTCTCGCCCAGCGGGTACTCGAGGCCGCCTTCGGCGACCAGGCCGTGCGCGCCCTGGTCAGCCAGGCCCGTAAGGACCTGGTCGATCGCGGGCGGCAGCTGCTGGACGCCGACCGGGCCCGCTTCGATGCGGTGCTGGCCGGACCGGCCGACGGCCCGACGCCGGCCGACCTCGATCGGCTGGCCGCAGCGGTGGCGATGAGCCGTTGAACATCTTCGGCCGCGGCAGGAGCGGAAAGCGCAGGGGCGGGCCGGATCTGGCTGCCAGGGTGACGGCGCTGCAGCAGGTGCTGCAGGTGGGCGGCCCGCGGCTGGGGGAGGTGTCGGCGCGGCGCGCCGACGAGTTGATCGGCAAGCTGTCCCAGCGGCTGACGCTGGCCGGTGACAACACCGTTGCGGCCCTGGCCGGTGCCACCGGCAGTGGCAAATCCAGCCTGTTCAACGCGATCTGCGGCTCGGCGGTGTCCCAGGTCGGGGTGCGCCGGCCGACCACCTCGACGGCGACGGCCGCGATCTGGGAAGCGGACCCGGAGGCGGCCGAACCGTCGGCGCTGCTGAATTGGCTGGCGGTGCCCCGGCGGCAGCTGATCGCGGCCACCGGGCAGCAGGCGTCGCTGGACAAGCTGGTGTTGCTCGACCTCCCGGACCACGACTCCACCGAGACGGCGCACCGCGCCGAATCCGACCGGTTGATCGAACTGGTCGACGTCTTCGTCTGGGTGACCGATCCGCAGAAATACGCCGACGCCGCCCTGCACCGGCGATACCTGTCCCGGCTGGCCGGGCACGATGCCGTCACCATCGTGGTGCTGAACCAGGCCGACCGGCTGACGCCCGAGCAGCTGCGAGCCGCGGCCGCGGACCTGACCAGGCTGCTGCGGGCTGACGGACTGGACGCCGTGCAGGTGCTGCCGACGTCGGTCGTCACCGGGCAGGGCATCGAAACCCTGAGAGGTGCGCTGGCGCAGGCGGTCGGTCGGCGCAGTGCGGCCGCCGAGCGGCTGTCGGCGGATCTGGACGCGGTGGCGGTCGAGTTGTCGGCGGACATCGGCACGGGCGAAATCGACCCGGCGACGGTGCACCGCGACGGCGGCCTGGCCGCGGCGATGGCCGCGGCCGCCGGAGTGCCAACCGTGCTGGCCGCGGTCGAGGCAGGCTACCGGCGGGACGCGTCCGGCGCCGTCGGCTGGCCGTTCACCCGCTGGTTGCGGCGGTTCCGGCCGGACCCGTTGCGCCGGCTGCGGATCGGCCGCGCGGGCGGCCGCGCCGATGCCGCGGACACCGTGGCCAGGACCTCCCTGCCACCACCGACCCCGGCCGCGCTGACCCAGCTGGACCTGGCCACCCGCCGGCTCGGCGACGCAGCGTCGGCCGGTCTGCCTCCGCGCTGGGCCGCCGCGGTCGAGGACGCTGCCCGGCCACCGCAGGTCGACCTGGCGGACGGCCTCGACCGGGTGGTCGGCGAGGCGGATCTGGGCATGCGGAAACCCGCGTGGTGGCGGGTGATCGGCGCCATCCAGTGGCTGCTGGCCGCCGCCGCGACGGCCGGTCTGGTCTGGCTGCTGGTGCTCGCCGTGCTCGGCTGGCTGCACGTGCCGCCGCCGAACACGCCGTACCTCGGCCCGCTGCCCTGGCCGACCCTGCTGCTGCTCGGCGGCGCGGTGGTCGGGCTGGCGCTGGCCCTGCTGCTGCGGCCGGCGATCGCGGTCGGCGCCCGCCGCCGTCGGGACCGGGTGGCGGCGCTCCTGGATCGCGGGCTCGCGAGTCTCGCCGAGCAGCGCATCCTGCAGCCGGTGCAGCGGGTGCTGGCCGAGCACCGGGAGACCCGACGGGCGCTGGAGGCGGTGCGCTCCGGCCGATGAACGCGGCCCAGCCGATCAGGCGATCGTCTGGTTGCCCTGTTCGTCGGTGACCACCATGGACGGGCCACCACCGGCCTCGGCGCCGGTCATCATCACGGCCAGCTCCCGCGGACCCCGCTTGCCCCGGCGCAACCGCTTCTCCAGCAGTGATGCCGTGCTGGTCAGCAGCAGGTTGAGCACGATGTAGACCACCGCGATCAGCACGTACATCTGCAGCTGGTCCTTGAGGTTGGTGCCGGCGGTGTTGGCCGCGCGCCGCAGCTCGTTGTAGCCCATCAGCAGCAGGCCGCCGAGGGCGGTGTCCTTGAGGATGACGACGAGCTGGCTGACTACCGCCGGGAGCATCGCGGTGAGCGCCTGGGGGAGCAGGATCTGGCCCATCATCTGGGACTTGCTCAGTCCGATCGCCATCGATGCCTCGGTCTGGCCCTTGGGCAGCGACTGGATCCCGGCCCGGAACACCTCGGCCAGCACCGAGCCGTTGTAGAGCACCAGGCCGATCACCACCGAGGCCAGCGGGCTGGACGAGCCGAAGACGGTGAACCACAGGGTGTAGGCGAAGACCATCAGGATGATCACCGGGATGGCCCGGAAGAACTCGACGATCACCGAGGCGACCCAGCGGACCCAGCGGTGGTCGGACAGCCGGGCGACGCCGAGCAGGGCGCCGATCGGCAGCGCGATGACCACCGAGATGAGCGCCGCCTTGATGGTGTTCCACAGACCGGGCAACAGATAGGTGGTCCAGGTGTTGGCCTGGAAGATCGGCTTCCAGAGTTTCCAGTCGAACTGCCCCTTGGCGTCGAGTTTGGCGTAGACCCACCAGAGACCCGCGGCGAGCAGGATCAGAAAGACGATGGTGAGGATCAGGTTGCGGCGCCGAGCCTTCGGGCCGGGGATGTCGTAGAGGACAGCCAGATTGCTGCTCATCGCTTCACCGCCACCTTCTGCGCGACCCGGCCGAGCAGGATGCCGACCGGCAGGGTCAGGATGATGAACCCGGCGGCGATGATGATGAAGATGGCGACGAACTTGTCCGCTTCGTTCTCCATCATGGTGGCCATCAGACCGGCGATCTCCGCGGAGAAGATGGCCGCGGCCACCGTGGTGTTCTTGATCAGTGCGATCAGCACGCTGGCCAGCGGGGCGATCACCGCCCGGAAGGCTTGCGGCAGTACGACGATTCCCAGAACCTGGGTGAACTTCATCCCGATCGCGCGGGCGGCCTCGGCCTGGCCGGCCGGCACGGTGTTGATGCCGGACCGGATCGCCTCGCTGACGAACGTCGAGGTGTAGAGGATGAAGCCGAGCACCGCCAGCCGGAAGTTCTGGTTGTAGAGGAAGTCGATGGCGCCCTGCGCGCCGGCCCCGCGGGAGGCAAGTTTCAGCCCGAGCTGGGTGTACAGCACCTGCGACATCATGATGATGATCAGCGTCAGCGGGGTGTTCCGGACGATGTTCACGTACACCGTGGAGAACCCGCGCATCAACGGCACCGGGCTGACCCGCATGCCGGCCAACACGGTGCCAAGGATCAGCGCCCCGATCGCCGACCAGAAGGTCAGCTGGATGTTGCCCCAGAAGGCCTTGAGGATCGGGTAATCAGGGTTGGACAGGAAGCTGAAATCCACTGGCTGCTCCCGCAGGGAAAGGGCCGAAACGGCCGGGTGGGCGTCGTCGACGTCCGCCCGGCCGTGGCGTTGGTCAGGAGGTCAGGTTTTCCGGGGGGTCGGGGATGGTGTAGCCGGAGGGGCCGACGTTCTTTTCCAGGGAGGCTTTCCAGGAGCCGTCGGAGACCATTTTCTTCAGGGCGGTGTTGATGGCGTCTTCTCCGGTGGTGTCGCCCTTTTTCAGGCCGATGCCGTAGTTCTCGTCGGAGAAGCCCTTGCCGACGAGGCGGAACACGCCGGGGTCCTGGGCGGCGTAGCCGGCCAGGATGACGTCGTCGGTGGTGAGGGCGTCGACGACGCCGGCTTTGACCTGGGCGGCGCATTCGGAGTAGGTGCCGAATTCTTGCAGGGCGACTTCGGTGGCGAACTGGTCCTTGACCTTCTGCGCCGAGGTGGAGCCGGTGACGGAGCAGAGGATTTTGCCGTTCAGCGTTTCGGGGCCGGTGATGTCGGTGTTGTCGGCTTTGACCAGTAGGTCTTGGTGGGCCAGGAAGTAGGGGCCGGCGAAGTTGACTTTTTCTTTGCGGGTGTCGGTGATGGAGTAGGTGCCGACGATGTAGTCGACTTCGCCCTTGGCGATCTTGTCTTCGCGTTCGGCGGATTTGGTTTCGACGAAGTTGATCTTGGCTTCGTCGACGCCGAGTTCTTTGGCGACGTAGCGGGCGACGTCGATGTCGAAGCCGGAGAAGGATCCGTCGGGGTTCTTCTGGCCCAGGCCGGGTTGGTCGAATTTGACGCCGATGGTCAGTTTCCCGGCCTTGGCGTTGGTCAGCAGCTGTGAGGCGGCGGCGTCGCCGCCGCCGGCGGCTGAGGTGTCCGCGGCGGAGGAGTCCCCACCGGCGGCGGAGGTGTCGGCCGCTGAGGTGTCGGCGGCGGCTGACGTTTCGCTGCCGGCGGCGGGGGTGCTGGTGTCGGCGGCTTTGTCGCTGCCGCAGGCGCCCAGGGTCAACGCGGCGACCGCGGCGAGTGCCACGGTGATGCCCAACTGTCGGAGTTTCATGTCCGTCATTCCTTTCGGATGGCGGGGCCGGGGATCTCCCGGCCCGGGTGGTCGTACTAGTGGGTCAGGATCTTGCCCAGGAAATCCTTCGCGAGCACTGGCTGCTGGTCCTTCCCGGCAGGAGCTGGCCGCCGACGTCGATGGCGGACGTCGGCGACTATCTCTGATAGTGGTGCGAGCCTGGCAGATGTCCCTCGGATCGCCATCCGCCCTGCGCAATCCTTGATCGGCTTCTGAGGAATGACGTCATGGCGGGCCGGCGGCAGCATCGGAGGGTGACCGGCCGGTGTGGTCCCGTCACCCGTTTGCCCGCCCGACCGGGTGACGCCCGAGCGGGTGAACCCTCGTGATAACGTGTGTGCCGCAAGCGGTTACGGTCGCTTGCGGAGGGCGCGGGCGGGCCGCTGCCGATGCCATGCGGCATGGCCGCGAAGGTAAGGAAGACCTGCAGATGCATGTGATGGTGGTCGAAGATGACCTCCGGGTGGCCGGCACCATGAGGTCTGTCCTGCGCCGACACGGCTACGAGGTCACCGGTGCGGACAACGGCACCGAGGCGCTGGATCGCTGCGACGGCTCCGTCGACATGGTGCTGCTCGACCTCGGCCTTCCGGACATGGACGGAAACGAGGTGTGCATCCGGCTGCGCCGCCGGATGGACGTGCCGATCATCGTCGTGACCGCACGCTCGGAAATGGGATCGATGGTGCACCTGCTGGGACTCGGAGCCGACGACTACCTGGTCAAGCCGTTCGACCTCCGCGAACTCATCGCCCGCATCGAGGCGGTGGGTCGGCGGCACATCAGCCACACCGCCGACCGGCCGTCGGACCGGTATGTGCAGATCGGCACCGTCCGGCTGGACCGCGCGGCGCGCAAGCTGTGGGTGGATGAGCGACTCGTCATGCTCACCAGGAAGGAATTCGACCTGTTCGCCGCGCTGGCCAGGCACCCGGGAATCGCGCTCCGTCGGGAGCAGCTGATCAGCGAGGTATGGCAGACCAGTTGGCACGGCATGGGGCGCAGTCTCGAGGTGCACATCGCCTCGCTGCGCAACAAGGTCGGCGTCGCCGGGCTGATCGAGACCGTGCGTGGCATCGGGTACGCGCTGACGGCCGAGTAACGGTGCGCACCCGCATCGTTGCGCTGCTGATCGCTCCCATCGCCTGCATTCTGCTCACCCTCGGGGCGGTGATCGCCCACAACTTCGCTGCCTCGACGGCGCAGCAGGCGTATCTGAAGCAGCTCGACGACGTCAACCGCTTCCGGTCGGACGTCGCGGCGGCAGTGGCGTCCTCTGAGGTTTCCGGCATGCAGAGCGAGCTCGACCGATACGGCGAGGTCTACCGGATCGGCGCCGCCGTGGTGAAGCAGGACGGTCAGATGTGGCTGGGCAACGGCAATATCACCCTCGACGAGGCGCGGGTCGGCGACAGTGTCGCGGCCGCACTGTCCGGCAAGCACAGCGAGCCCGCCGGATTTCGCTGGCCCTGGGACGCCCGTCCGTTGATCGTGTCCGCCCCGGTCAGCTTCCGCAGCGACGTGATCGGGGCGGTGGTGACCGTGTCGGACACCACGGCATTGGGTCGCGCGATCGTTTGGAGGTGGTCGCTGCTGGCGCTCGGCGTGGCGCTGACCATCGCGGCCGCCGTGATCGTTGCGGATCGGCTCGCCCGATGGGCGATCCGCCCGGTCGGTGTGCTGGCGACGGCCCTCGCCGCGGTTGGGGACGGTCAGATCCAGGCCAGGGTGCCACCGGGCAGCGGCCCGCCCGAGCTACGACATCTGGTGGTCGCCTTCAACGACATGGCGGCCAGGGTGGAGACGGCGATCAGGAACCAGCGCGCATTCGTCGCCAACGCATCGCACGAATTGCGTAACCCGTTGAACGCCCTGCTCCTGCAGGTCGAGGAACTCGGGATGACGATCGACGACGAGTCCCGGCCGCACTACGAGGCCGCCCGCGAGGAGGGCCTGCGAATGGCCCGGCTGCTCGATGCCCTGCTGATGCTCGCCAGGGGCGAGAACTCGGAGTTCGTCACCGGACCTGTCGACATCGCTCAATTGGCATTGCACCGGGTCGGGGCGCTCCGGCCGCTGGCCGCCGAGCGGGGCGTTCGGCTGGAAGTCGCAGGCGCAGAGTCGGTATGGGCCGACGCCGATGACGTGGCCGTGGAGCTCGCGCTGGACGCGGTCCTGGACAACGCCTCGAAGTTCGCCCCGTCCGGCAGCACGGTCACCGTGTCGGCAGCACGGCAGGCGGATGACGCGAGCCTGTCGGTGCGGGACCATGGACCGGGGATGTCGGAGCGGGAGTTGACGGTGGCAACGGACCGGTTCTGGCGCAGCCCGCAACACCAGAACCAGCCGGGATCCGGGCTGGGGTTGGCCATCGCCAGCACCTTCATCCGGGTTTGCGGCGGAACCCTGGAGATGGCATCGCCGGTCGGCGGTGGCCTGGTGGTGGAACTTCGGTTACCCGCGAGAGACGATGAGATCGAATGAGACGGTCGACCCCCGGCGAGGGCTTGAGCAGACGGACGTTGCTGGCCGGTGCCGGTGCATTGCTGCTGGCCGGTTGCGGACCCAGCCCGCGGTCGAGCAGGCCGATCGTCCTGGCGACCGGCGACACCAAAGGTGTCTATTACTCCTACGGAATCGAGGTGGCGAATGCCCTCGCGTTCGAGCTGGGCGGGGTGACGATCGAAGTCCGTTCCACCTCCGGCTCGGTCGACAACCTGCAGCGAATCGCCCGAGGTACTGCCGATCTGGCGATCGTCGCGGCCGACGCGGCCCTGGATGCCGCTTCCGGCCGGGCAAACTTCCCGGCACCCGTGTCGTTCGATGGCGTTGCCCGGCTGTATGACGACTTCATCCATTTGGTGGTCCCGGCCGATTCTCCAATCCGGAGCGTCACCGATCTTCCCGGGCATCGCCTTTCCCTCGGATCTCCAGGATCAGGGACGGAACTGATCGCCGGGCGCATATTGGAGACCGCCGCTGTGTCCATCGATCCTGCCGACAATCTGCACCTGGGAATCAATGAGTGCATCCTGGCGATGAGTCAGGGCAGGCTGGAGGCATTCTTCTGGTCCGGTGGGCTGCCAACGGTCGGCGTCACCGAGCTCGCGGCGACAACCCCTATCCGGCTGATCGACATCGGTGGCCTCTCGGCCGGAATGCGGACCCTCGCGGGACTGTCCTACCGGAGCGCAACGGTGCCGGCTCGGACCTACGGCATTCCCGAGGAGATCACCACGATCGCGGTGCCGAACTACCTGGTCGTCGCCCGAAACATGAGTGAAGACCTGGTCTTTGGCTTCACCGAAGGTCTGTTCCGGCATCGTGACGAGATGGCCCAGAGGGTGTCGGCGATCGGCAAGCTGGACATCGGGCGGGCCATCTACACGGCGCCGATCGAACTTCACCCCGGTGCGTTGCGCTACTACCGCAGCACCCGCGACTGACCTGTCGCACCGACCCGGCCCCACCCAACTCGCGCCGCGGGTCTGCGCCGTTCGAGTTCCGGCCGCCGCCGCTGCGCGCCGGCGCTAACCGTCCGTAGGCATTGCCGGAGAGTCGGAAAGCTCAACGCGGGTGTTGAAAGCTCAAATTAGGCGCAGATTTCCGCAGGTGGTATTCCATCTCCGCGTCAGCGGAGAGTGAATTGGCGGAACAACGGTCCTGGTCGTTGTCGGCAACGACTCGGTATTGCTCAGTTTCGGAGAGGCACGAGCATGGTTCTTCCCACGCTGACAGATGCAGAACTGGATTCGTACATTTCGGCGCGGCTGGCGCTTTCGGGTATCGACCTGTCGCTGCTGCCACTCGAGCGAGATCCGGCGACCGGGTCGCCGACGGCCGTCCAGGCGCTGGCCTCCCTTCGTTCGTTCGCCCGCCGCACGCTCCCGCAGATCAACGGTTGGCGCCCGGAATCGGCGGACGCGGCGATCGATCCGGTCGCGGCGTCCCAGCAACTCGCGCCGCCGCTGGAGTATCCGTCGATCACCGAGGCCTGGACTTCGCCGGCGGTACGGAAGTGAGCCGCGCAGTCAACCGCCGAATCTTTCTGGCCGGCGCGGCCGCTGCCTCCCTCGGCCTGCTCGGCGAGCCGGCGGTCGCCGCGGCAGCGCCTGGTCCGGGCGCCGGTGCGGCTGCGGCAAACGCGCCCAAGCCGGTGTCCCGCCGGCCTCTGCGCATCCCGGACGTGTCGGTCCGCAACGCCGCCCGCAACGACCCGACCGAGGCCACAATTGCGGAGGCGGTCACGCTCATCCGGAATCGCCGGCTGACGGCCGCCGAGCTGATCGAGGCGCAACTCGACCGGATCTCCCGGTTCGACGACACCTACCTGGCCTTCAACTCGGTGACCGCGGCGGCGGCCCGATCCCGCGCCAGGGCGATCGATCGGCTGCCTCGCGAACACCGACCGGCGCTGTCCGGGGTGGGCCTGTGCATCAAGGACAACTACTTCACCGCCGGGGTGCCCACCACCGCGAACTCGTTCATCTTCCAGGACTTCGTCCCTGACTTCGACGCCACCTCGGTCGCCCGGCTGGCGGCGGCCGGTGGAATCATGCTGGGCAAGGGGCAGATGGGGCCGCTGGCGACCACCAGGGCAACGAAGCCGAACGGCGAGATCACCACGGTGAACGCGTGGACCCCGGCGGACCCGTCGGTCGACCCCGGCGGTTCGTCGACCGGGCCGGCGACGGCGGTGGCCGGGCGGATGGCGACGTCATCGATCGGAACCCAGACCGGCGGCAGCATCGTGCTGCCATCGAACCAGCAGAATCTCACCGGACTCAAGCCGACCATGGGACGGACCTCTGTCCACGGGGTGATCCCGTTGTCCTACACCAGGGATCATTCCGGCCCGCTGGCCAGGGACGCTCTCGACGCGGCGATCATGCTGACCGTGATGGCCGGCCCGGACGCCGCCGATCCCCGCACCCTCGGCCTGCCCGATGTCCCGGCGCTGATCACCTCGGCCTTGCCGGTGCGCCGGAAGGGGCGGACCGTGCTGCGGCGGCGGACGAAGATCGGTGTGCCGCCGGACTACCTGTCGGTGACCGGCCCCGCGCTCGCGATCCGCAGCGCCTTCCTCGACCAACTGTCGTCGATCGGCGATGCCGAGCTGGTCGAGGTCGGCTATCCGGACGACTGGGACCTGCTCACCGGCACCTTCAACGCGATCCGGCTCAGCGAACGCACCGAGCCGTTCCTCGACTACCTGAAGAGCGATCCGCAACTGTTCGGTGTGTCGCTGTTGAGCTGGCTGCAGGGGGTGCTGCTGTCCGGGGACGAGTGGATCACCGGGCAGCGGGCCAAGAATCACCTGCTCCGTGAGGTGCTGGACGGCATGCTGACGCAGGCCGATGTCGTGCTGCAGACCGGGCCGGTCGCCTTCGACATCCTCGGCCTGCCGGAGATCGGCTTCCCGATCGGGTTCGCCTCCGACGGCACGACCGGCCCGGTCGGGACACCCGTTGGCACCATTCTCGGCGGCGCCCCCTACGAAGAGGACCGCCTGCTCGAGGTGGTGGCCGCCTACCAGGCCGTCACCGACTGGCACACCACCAGACCGGCCGACCCGGTCCTGCCCGACAGCGCCGGGCAACCCCGATCGCGGAGTGCGCTGTCCACCGCTTCGCGACTCACCCCCGAGGAGGCACTGGCTGCGAGTAACTGATCGATGGATTGCCTCATCGTCCACCGCGGAATCCCTACCCCCTGAAGGTTCCCGACTACCTGCTGGAGCAAGATGATGAAACGACGAACACGAAATCTCCTGGTGGCCGTTCCTACGGCAGTGGCGTTGCTGGCCGCCATGCCCACCGGGGCCGGTGCCAGGTCGCCGGTTGGCGTCGAGCTGCTCGGCGCCGCAGCACCGACCCCCGACCCGCCCGAGGCCGGCGTTCCGACGCCGGAATCGGTCCTGGGTTGGAAGCCGTGCACGGATTACAAGCTGTCCAACTACACCGAGCTGACGAACTACTTCCAGCAGCTGGACAATGCCTCGTCCCGGATGAAGATGGTCAATATCGGTAAGACCTCCGAAGGCCGCGACCAGTACATGGGGCTGATCTCCGCCCCGGAGAACCTGACCCCCGAGAATCTCGAGAAGTATCGGCAGATCTCCGAAAGGCTTTCCCAGGCAAAGGGACTCACCGAGCAGCAGGCCACCGACCTGGCCGCCGGAGGCAAGGCGATCGCCTGGATCGACTTCGGCATCCACTCCACCGAGGTGGCCCCGACCCAGACCGCCCCGCAGCTGGCCTACGACCTGCTGACCAGTGAGAGCGACGAGGCGAAGTCGATCCGGCAGAACGTGATCACGCTGTTCGTGCCGAACGTCAACCCGGACGGCACCGAGCACATCTCCGACTGGTACATGAAGTACATCAACACCAAGTTCGCCGACACCAGCTACCCGGGTCTGTACCAGAAGTACTCCGGGCACGACGACAACCGCGACTGGTTCATGTTCAACCTGCAGGAGACCAAGAACCAGGGCGACGTGCTGTTCAAGAGCTGGTACCCACAGCTGGTGTACAACACGCACCAGACGGCTGCCTACCCGGCCCGGATCTTCGTCCCGCCGTTCAAGGATCCGAGTAACCCGAACATCCCGGCCGAGGTGATCCGCGGGATCAACGCGGTGGGCGACCAGATGACCCAGCGGCTGGACCGTGAGGGCAAGGTCGGCGCGATCTCCCGTCAGCAGTACGACCAGTGGTGGAACGGCGGCCTGCGGTCGGTGCCGGCCTTCCACAACCAGATCGGCATCCTCACCGAGACCGCGCACGCCTCGGCGACCCCGAAGTACGAGGATCCGACGAAGTTCCCGAAGACGTTCCCCTACCAAGGAGTTTCGACTTCCGAGCCGTCGGCGTTCTACCCGAGCCCGTACCAGGGCGGATGGTGGCACCTGTCCGACAGCTGCGCCTACATCGAGAGCACCGCGTGGGCGTACCTGCACACGGCCGACGTCGACCGTGAGAACTGGCTGCTCGGCAGCTGGCGGATGGGCGATGCGGCGATCAAGGCCGGCGGGAACACCGCTTACGTGATCCCGGCCGATCAGGCTGATTTCGCGACCGCCACCAAGATGATCAACGTGCTGCGGCAGGGCCAGGTCGAGGTCGAGCAGGCCAAGTCCGCGTTCAGCGTCGGTGGGAAGACCTACCCGGCAGGCAGTTTCATCATCCGCGAGGCCCAGCCGTACCGGGCCAACGTGGTCGATCTGCTGAACCCGCAGATCTACCCGGACCGTCGTAACCCCGACGGATCGCCGGAGCGCCCGTACGACATGGCCGGCTGGACGCTGCCGATGCAGATGGGCGTCACCATGGACAAGGTGAACCAGGCGTTCCTGGTGAACTCGACGCCGGTCGACGTCGCGTCGGTGCCCACCTCGACGATGCCGACCGGCACGCCGGGGTACGCATTCGCCATCGACCCGCGGCAGAACGATGCCTTCACCGCCGTCACCGCGCTGCTCAAGGCCGGTGAAACCGTGACCCGCAGCAAGGCCGCGATCGAGACCAGTGCCGGCGAATGGCCGGCCGGTACCTTCCTGGTCCAGGTCCGCTCGGGCGCCGAGAACCGGGTCAAGGCGCAGGCCAAGAAGCTGGGCCTGACGGTCGCCGGGGTGGACACCGCCCCTGCGAAGTCCGTGGCCGTCACGCAGCCCCGGGTCGGCCTCTACCAGAGCGCCCGCGGCAATTCCGATGAGGGCTGGACCCGTTACGTGCTGGAGGATTTCAAGCTCCCGTACAAGTCACTCAAGGACAAGCAGTTGCGGGCCGGTGATCTGAACAGCAAGTTCGACGTGATCGTGCTGCCGGACTCCAGCTACTCCTCGATGTTGAACGGGATCAAGGCCGGCACCTACCCGGCCGCCTACACCGGCGGGATGACCGAGGCCGGCGTCGCCAATCTCAAGGCGTTCGTCGACAACGGCGGCAAGCTGATCACCGTCAACGACGCGGCCGAACTGCCGATCAAGGCCTTCGGCCTGCCGGTCAAGGACCTGACCGCCGGGGTGTCCTCGAGCGCCTACTACTCGCCGGGTTCAGTGGTCTCCGCGACGGTCAACGTCAACAACCCGCTGACCTGGGGAATGCCGGCCAAGGCTGACATCTACTCGTCGACCAGCCCGGCGTTCCAGCTCACCGACGCGGCACCGGCCGGATCCCAGACTCCGGTCAAGTACGCCAAGACGGACGTGCTGCGTAGCGGCTGGTTGCTCGGCGAGGACCTGATCGCCGGACAACCCGACGTGGTCCGTGTCCCGCAGGGCAAGGGCGACGTGGTTCTGCTCGGCATGAGCGTGCAACACCGGGCACAGGCCCACGGCACCTACAAGTTGTTGTTCAACTCGCTGTTCCTGTCCTGACCCAACCTGCACCACGATCCGGCGGGGCCGGCCCACACGGGCCGGCCCCGCCGGCCGTCGAGGCTGACAATGCCGGGTCGAACGCCTGAGCGTCAGGGCACCGCCGCCGGGTCGTCGAGCAGTGGTCGGACCGCCTTCCGCATCACCTGGCTCGGGTCCGGCCGGCCGGTCCAGCGGACGAACGCCTCGGCGGCCTGGGCGATGAGCATCTCGGCTCCGTTGGCGACCGTCAGCCCGGCGGCGCGGGCCTGCCTGACCAGTTCGGTCTCCCTGGGGACGTACACGAGATCGAACACACCGGCGGTGGGGGACAACCGATCGACCGGAATCACCGGGCCGGGGCTGAGCATGCCGACCGACGTTGCATTGACGAACAGCTCGGCGGCGGCGAGCCGGTCGACGAGCCGCTCGTCGTCAAGTGACATCGGCTCGATCGACCCGAGCTCAGCGAAGTCGGCCGCCAACGCGATCCCGCTCCGTGCGTCCCGACTCACCACGGTGACGGCAGCCGCGTGCTCCCGCAACAGCCCGTGAACCACCGCCCGGGCGGCGCCGCCGGTGCCGGCCACCACCACCCGCCGGCCGGCGATCTCGATGCCCAGCTCGCGCCGCACTGCGGTGACGAAGCCAGTGGTGTCGGTGTTGAAGCCGACCAGTCGTCCACCGGCGGTCACCTCGACGCTGTTCACCGCGCCGATCTGCCGAGCCGACTCCTGCACCTCGTCCAACAGCGTCATCACCGTCTGCTTGTACGGGGCGGTGATCTGAAATCCCAGCCAGTGTCGGTTCCGGGCACAGGGGACCAACGCGCGCAGTTCGTCCTCGGAGACCTCCGCCAGCGCGTACCTGGCGTCGACGTCGAACGCATCGAACGCGGCGTTGTGCATCACGGCGGAGTGCTGTCGGCGCAACGGATTGCCGAACAGGAATACCTGGTTCATGCGGGGTTCTCCTCGCTGAGCCGGACGATCCGGCACCTGTCAACGCCCGTGGAACTCCGCCGGC
This sequence comes from Nakamurella lactea DSM 19367, assembly GCF_000426645.1. Lineage (GTDB taxonomy): Bacteria > Actinomycetota > Actinomycetes > Mycobacteriales > Nakamurellaceae > Nakamurella > Nakamurella lactea. Next base: position 326,266 of record NZ_KE384549.1, read on the forward strand.
CGCTTCTGCAGGAACGCGGTGGCTCCTTCGAGCATGTCCTGACTGGCGAACACCGCTTCCGAGGCGTCCAACTCCAGGGCCAGCCCGTCGTCAACGCTGTGATCGGCAGCAAGATCGACCAGCTTCTTCGCGGCGCGGACCGCGACCGGCCCGCGGGTGGCGATCAGATCGGCCATCCGTCTGGCCTCGGCCAACGCTCCACCGGCCGGCACCACCCGGTTCACCAGCCCGATCCGCTCGGCGGCGGTGGCGTCGATCAGCTCGCCGAGCAGGATCAGCTCCTTCGCCCTGGCAGGGCCGACGACCCGGGGGAGCCGTTGGGTACCACCGCTTCCGGGGGTAACGCCGAGGGTGAGCTCGGGCACGCCGAGGGTGGCGCCGGAACCGGCCACCCGCAGGTCGCAGCACAGCGCCAGCTCGAGTCCGCCGCCGAGGGCATGTCCCTCGATCGCCGCGATGGTCGGCACCGGCAGCCGAGCCAGCTGCCGGTAAACCAGCTTCTCCAGCAACAGCTTCTGTTCGGCGACCCGGCCGTGCAGCTGCTCGAACTCCTTGACGTCCGACCCCGCGCAGAAGGCGCGCTCGCCCTGGCCGTGGACGATGACAGCGCGTACGTCGGGGGAGCGGGCGATCTCGGTGAGGGCGGCGCGCAACTGCACGGTCAGCTCGCGACTGACCAGGTTCATCGGCGGGTTGCGCAGCTCGATCTCGGTGCGCCGGCCGACCTGCAGACCGATCAGGGTGCTCATCGTCGGCCCCCGCCGTCGACGGGGCCGAGGTCGGCCGATCGGTGACCGGCCGGTTCGGGTCCGGGGACGAACTCCGCGGCCAGCCCCATCGTCCCCGGCCGGAAGATCCGCGGGTCCATCGGCCGCAGATCATCGGCGATGTGCGGCCGAAAGCCCATGTGGGCCAGTACGTCGCGTTCCAGGTCGACGCCGTCGGCGATCTCGATCAGGGTCAGTCCGCCGTCGTCGAGGGCGAAGACCGCCCGTTCGGTCACGTACCGCACCTGCTGTCCGCGTTGCCGGGCGAGCTGTCCGTTGAAGCTGATCTCCCGCACCTGCGGGACGAACTTGGGCATTCGGCCCTCCTGCCTGATCTGCAGCGTTCCGTCGTCGAGCCCGATGTCCAGCCCTCCGGCGGTGAACGCTCCGACAAAGCAGATCCGACCGGTCCGGGCACTGATGTTCAGGAAGCCGCCGGGTCCGCGGACCCGCCCGGTGAACGCGTGCACGTTCACGTTGCCGTTGGCGTCCACTTCGGCGAACGACAGGCTGGCGATGTCGAGTCCGCCACCGTCGTAGAAGTCGAACATGTAGGGCTGGTCGATCATCGCCTGAAAGTTGACGCCGGCGCCACCATCACCGCCGGAAGCCGGTACCCCACCGAAGATCCCCTGCTCGACGGTCAGCGTCAGCCGGTCCGCCACGCCTTCCTCGGCGGCCAGCGCGCCGATCTCCTGGCTGATGCCGAAGCCGAGGTTGCAGATGTCGCCGGGCCGGAACTCCAACAGCGAGCGGCGGGCGATCACCTTGCGCACCGTCAGCGGCACCGGTGCCGCGCCGGCCGCCGGCGCACGCAGCGCACCGGCATAGAACGGCGAGTACTCGGTGGCGTAGGTCTGTCGCTGGTCCGGGTCGACGAACACGTAATCGACCAGCGCTCCCGGGACGCGGACGTCCTGCGGCCGCAGCGATCCCGACGCGGCCAGCCGGCCGACCTGGGCGATGACGATGCCGCCGCTGTTGTGCGCGGCCATCGCCATCGCCAACGATTCGGCCTGCACCGCTTCGCGCTCCATGCTCAGGTTGCCGTCCTCGTCGGCGGTGCTGGCCCGGATCACCGCGACGTCGACCGGCAGCCGGGGGAAGAACAACCACTGGCTGCCGGCCAGCTCGACCACCTGGACCAGTTCCTCGGTGGTGATGTCGTTCTGCCGCCCACCGGTCTGCCGTGGATCGACGTAGGTACCCAGACCCACGTGGGTGAGCAGACCGGGGCGGCCGGCCGCGATCTCCCGGCACAACGCCGAGAGCACCCCCTGCGGGAACGAGTACGACTCGATCTTGTTGGCCGCCACCAGCTCCCCCAGCGCTGGCTCGTTGCCGATATTGCTGCCGATGGTCCGTCTGGCCAGTCCCGGCAACGCCAGTTGGGAGAATCCGCGGTCGCCGAAGTCGCCGATCCCCACCACCCGCACCGTGGTGAGATCGCGTGGACTGCCGTGCGCGGCGAACTCGGCGGCCAGCTCGTCGATGAACCTTTGCGGGACGGCATGCCCGGCGCCGGAGCCGCCGAACCACACCGTGTCGGCGTTCCGCAGCAACCGGACCGCCGCTGCTACCTCCAGTAGTTGCATGACGACCACCTCACGGCATCAGCCCGCCGCTGTTCGGGCTCAGGGTCTGACCCAAGAACAGGGCGGCGGCATCGGACAGCAGGAAGATCACCGCTGCGGCAACCTCTTCGGGCTCGCCGAACCGGCCCAGCGGCAGCTCGGCCATCCGCTTGCGTCCGACCTCGCCGTCCATCACCGACCGCCCCATCGCGGTGTTGGTGACGCCGGGGGCAACCGTGTTGGCCCGGATCCCCTGCTGGCCGAAGGCCCGGGAGATCGACTTGGACAGTGCAATCACGCCGGCCTTGGCCGAGGCGTAGTGCGCGACGTCGGCCCAGCCGATCTGACCGAGGCGTGAGGCGATGTTGACGATCGAGCCGCCGCCGGCCGGCAGCATCAGCGGGATCACCGCCTTGCTGGCCCAGAACATCGAGTACAGGTCGGTGCGCATCACCAGATCCCATTCCTCGTCGGAGATCTCCAGGAACGGCGTGGACGGCATGATCCCGGCGTTGTTCACCAGCCCGTCGATCCGGCCGAACCGGCGATGCGCCCGAGCCACCAGGTCGCGAACCTCGGAGGCCTGCGAGACGTCGGCGACGAATACGTCCACCTCGCGACCGAGCGACCGGATGGTCTCCACCGTCTCGTCGACGTCGTCGGGTTGTCGATGGCGGCCGATCGCCACGTGCGCGCCGGCCTGGGCGGCGGCGACGGCGATCGAACGGCCGATGCCGCGGCCGGCGCCGGTCACCAGGACCACCCGGTCGGCCAGCGCGGCCGGGCTCGGGTGCGTCGCCCGGGTGGCGGCTGAAGAGCTGGTCACCACGGAAAGCCTCCGTCTTTAGAAAGCGCTTCCAGAATGAGAGCTACAGTGTCACACCATGGTGCACAGCGCAAGGAATCCGGCTCCCGATGCCCAACGGTCCGGCGCCGAGCGGCCGATCCCTGCCGGGCCGGTACCGATCGACGTGCACGCTCATGCGGTGCCGGGCCTGGCGCTTGCGGCGCTGCGCGCCGCCGGTCGGCGCCGGGAGGTCGAGGTGCTCCAGATGGATGCCGGCATCGCGGTGTCGGTCGCCGGCCGGGTCAGCCCGCCGATCCCGCCGGCGCTGCTGACGGCCAACGGCGAAGGCGCCGACCGGCGGACGGTGGCGATGGACCGGGCCGGCATCGGCTGCCAGCTGCTCTCGCCGTGGATGGAGCTGACGCCGGTCGGGATGAGCGGACAGGCTGGCCGGTGGTACGCCGCCGCCATCAACGAATCGTTGGCGGCGGAGGTCGCCGACTCGGCCGGCCGGTTCGAGGGCCTTGGCATGGTCCCGCTGACCGACCCGGACGGCGCCGTCGCCGAGTTGCACCGCTGCCTCGACCTTGGCCTGGCCGGCGTGGAGATCGCCACCTCGCTGCCCGGCCTGCGGCTGGACGACGCCTCGCTGGAACCGTTCTGGCAGGCCGCGTCCGCGCGCCGGGCTGTTGTGCTGCTGCATCCGTTCCGGCCGTTCGGCGGCGCCCAATCGGATCGGCTGGGCGACATCGTCGGGAACCCGGCCGAGACGGCCGTCGCCGTCGGCCGGTTGCTGCTCGACGGCTTGCTGGACCGGTTGCCGGAGCTGCGGCTGTGTGCGGTGCACGGCGGCGGAGTGCTGCCGTATCTGGCCGGCCGGCTCGCGGCGATGGCCGAACTCGACGGCCGTCCGGGGCGCGGCGCCACCGTCACGGCCGGGCTGGACCGGTTGTACTTCGACTCGCTCACCCATTCGACGCGCAGTCTTGGCTGGTTGTTGGAGTTCGCCGGCCCCGGCCGGGTACTGCTCGGCAGTGACTATCCGTTCGAGACCGGTTGCCCTGACCCGCTGGCGTCTGTCGACGCGCTCCCCGCGCTTGCGGCGGCCGACCGGGCGGCGCTGGTCGGCGGTACTGCCCGTCGGCTGCTGGCGGACGTCCGGCACTGACTCCGGCCCGCAAACCCTTGACACCGGGCGCGGCGCCGCGATAGGAATACTGAAAGCGCTTCCAGTTCAGCTGCGAAAGGTACCGCGCCATGGAGCAGATCCCGGTCGGCATCATCATGAACGGCATCACCGGGCGGATGGGCACCCGGCAACATCTGGCCCGTTCGATCGCGGCCATCCGGGACTCCGGCGGCATCGACCTCGGGGACGGTCGGGTGATCGTGCCCGATCCGATCCTGGTCGGCCGCAACGAGAGCAAGCTGCGGGCGCTGGCCGACGAGTACCACGTCGAGCGGTGGACAACGGATCTGGACCGGGCGCTGGAGAACGAGGCGGACACGGTCTTCTTCGACTCCACGTCGACCGATCAGCGGGTCGGCAACGTCAGCAAGGCGATCGCGGCCGGCAAGGCCATCTACTGTGAGAAGCCGACGGCCACCGACCTGGCCGGCGCGCTGGAGCTGGCCAGGCTGGCCACCGACGCCGGGGTGAAGAACGGCGTGGTGCAGGACAAGCTCTTCCTGCCCGGGATGGTGAAGCTCAAGCGGCTGATCGACGGGGGGTTCTTCGGCGAGCTGCTCAGCTTCCGGCTCAACTTCGGCTACTGGGTGTTCGAAGGCGACTGGCAGCCGATCAACCGGCCGTCCTGGAACTATCGCGCCGAGGACGGCGGGGGCGTGGTGCTGGACATGTACCCGCACTGGCGGTACCTGCTGGACAACATCATCGGCCCGGTGAAATCCGTGCTGTGCCATCACGAGACGCACATCCCGCAGCGCTGGGACGAACGCGGCGAGCCGTACCGGGCGACCGGTGAGGATGCCGCCTACGGCATGTTCTCCTTCGACAACGGGGTGCTGGCCCAGTTCACCACCTCCTGGGCGACCCGGCCGTATCGGGACGAGATCGGCGAGTGGCAGCTGGACGGCACGTTGGGCAGTGCGATCGTCGGACTGCGCGACTGCCGGGTGCAGAGCCGGGCGAACACCCCGATGCCGGTGTGGAATCCGGACGTGCCGAATCCGATCGACTTCCGGGCCGGCTGGTCGCAGGTGCCGGACAACACCGAGTTCCCGAACGCGTTCCGGGTCGAGTGGGAGATGTTCCTGCGGCACGTCGTCGCCGACGAGCCGTTCCGCTGGACCCTGCTGGAGGGTGCCAAGGGCGTGCAGCTGGCCGAACTCGCGCTGCAGTCGTCGGCGGAACGTCGCTGGGTCGACATCCCCGAACTCACCCTGCCGACACCCTGATGGCTGCGCAGCTGATCCTGCCGATCGGCGGCCGCGGGACCCGGACCTATTCGCTGCGACCGGACCCGCCGTCGGCGCTCACCAACGCCGCACCGCCGCAGAGCCGGAAGGTCTTCGCGGCGGCACACGTGGTGGCCGATCCGCTGAGCACCGAACCGTGGCTGACGGTCGACTGGGACGCGACGTTGGCCTTCCGGCACCACCTGTGGGACCTGGGCTTCGGTGTCGCCGATGCGATGGACACGGCGCAGCGCGGGATGGGGCTGCCACCGGCGGCGGTCGCCGAGCTGATCCGTCGATCGCTGGCGGCGGCCGCGGACCGCGGCGCCGCGATCGCCTGCGGCGCTGCCACCGATGCCCTGGCAACCGGGGGCATCTCGCTGCGGCAGATCACCGACGCCTACCTCGCGCAGTGCGAATTGATCGAGGGCGGCGGCGGTCAGGTGGTGCTGATGGCCAGTCGGCAGCTGGCGGTTGCGGCGGCCGGACCCGGCGATTACCACGATGTCTACTCGCATGTGCTGCAGCGGCTGCACAGACCGGCGATCCTGCACTGGTTGGGTCCGGCGTTCGATCCGGCGCTGGCCGGTTACTGGGGGAGCGCGACGGTCAAGGGCGCGACGGACTCGCTGGTCCGGATCATCGAGGACAACGCGGAGAAGGTCGACGGGGTGAAGATCTCGTTGCTCGACGTCGACGCCGAGCTGGCCCTGCGCCGCCGGCTGCCGCCCGGCGTCCGGCTGTACACCGGCGACGACTTCCACTATCCGGAGCTGATCCGGGGGGACGAGCACGGCCACAGCGACGCCTTGTTGGGCATCTTCGACGCGATCGCGCCGGTGGCGGCCGCCGCGTTCGCCGCGCTGGACAGCGGCGACGGCGAGCGCTTCGATGCGCTGCTGGCCCCGACGGTGACGTTGTCCCGCACGCTGTTCGAGGCACCGACCTACCACTACAAGACGGGCATCGTGTTCCTGGCCTACCTGACCGGCCGACAGCGGCACTTCCGGATGATCGCGGGCCAGGAGAGCGCCAGGTCCATTCTGCACCTGGCCGAGGTGTTCCGGCTTGCCGATGAGGCCGGCCTCTTGGTGGACCAGGATTTGGCGGTCGCCCGCATGCGGCCGGTGCTGACGCTGGCCGGTATCGACCAACCCTGACCCGGTGCCAACCATGAGAGAGGACCGAACGTGAGCGACGCCCGGCTGGACCGACTGAGCATCAATCAGATCACCGTCAAGTCCTGGAATCTGGAGCAGACGGTCAACGGGTGCGCGGCCGCCGGTATCCATCGGGTCGGGCTCTGGCTCGACCGGGTGGCGGAGACCGGGGTGCCGAGGACCCGGCAATTGTTGGCGGACAACGACATGCAGGTATCCAGTGTGTGTCGGGCCGGGTTCTTCACCGGCGAGACGGCGACCGCCCGCCGGAAGGCGCAGCAGGAAAACTTCGAGTCCATCGAACTCACAGCCGCCATCGGCGCGGACGTGCTCTATCTGGTCTGCGGCGGCGTCCCGCCGGAGAGTCGCGACCTGGCCGGTGCTCGCGCCGCCGTGCTGGACGGCATCGCCGAGCTCGCGCCGCGGGCGCACGCCGCGGGAGTGCGGCTGGCCGTCGAACCGCTGCATCCGCTGTTCTGCGGAGAGCGTTCGGTGGTGGTCACGCTGCGCCAGGCGCTGGACATCGCCGCCGAGTTCCCGGCCGAAGACGTTGGGGTGGCGGTGGATTCGTTCAACGTCTGGTGGGATCCGGGCATCCTGGAGACGATCGGTGCGGCCGGGGAGCGGGTGATCAGCTACCAGGTCTGCGACTGGCTGGTGCCGCTACCGCACCCGGTGTACGGACGGGGCGTTCCCGGCGACGGGGTGATCGACTTCCCGCCGATCACGGCGGCCGTCTCCGCCGCGGGCTACGACGGGCCGATCGAGGTGGAGATCTTCAACGAACAGGTCTGGGCCACCGATCCGGTGCAGGTGTTGGAGCTGGTGAAGCAGCGATTCGTCCGGGTCTTCGAGTCCGGTGCCGCGGGTTCGTGACCAGGTCAGCGCCGGCGCCGGGACGCGGCCGGGCCGGTGCTCTCCCTGAGTACCACCTCACCGTTGATGGTGACCTTGCGCGGCGATGACCCGCGCTCGTCGCGCAGTGCGAGCTCCATCGCGTGCGCACCCATCTCCTCCAGCGGCAGGTGCACGGTGCTCAGCGTCGGCACGAAGTCCCTGGCCATCACCACGTCGCCGAAGCCGGCCACCGATACCTCGCCCGGAACGTCGACGCCGGCCCGGCGCAGTGCGGTAAGCGCTCCCAGTGCCATCACGTCGTTGGAGGCGAAGATGCAGGTGGGCAGCCGGCCGGAGGCCAGCAGTTGTTGCGTCGCCCGCAGTCCGCCGTCGTGGTCGAAGGTGCCGCTGACCTCGAATGCTGGGTCGACCTCGATGCCCGATTCGGCCAGCCCTTTCTTGAACCCGGCGACCCGGTCGCGAATGGTGACCAGCCGGGTGGTGCCGGCCAGCAGGGCGAACGAGGTGTGCCCGAGATCGACCAGTCGACGGGCCAGATCGGCTGCGCCGGAACGATTTCCGACCACCAGGCAATCTCCGGGGAGGCGGTGCCTGGTGATCGACACGACCGACCCGCCGGCGTTGTAGTAGGACTCGAGCTCCGTGGTCATTGCCTTGCTGGTGGCCGCGTCGACGAAGGCGCTGCCGGCCAGGATGATTGCCCGGACCCGCTGCGCCCGCAGATTGGCGATGTATCTGGCCTCCAGCTCCGGGTCGCGGTAGGTGCAGGCCATGGTGACGAACTGGCCGCGGGCCGTGGCCACGTCAATGGCGCCGCCGGCGATCAGGGCGAAATACGGATCCCGCACGTCGTGGATCACCAGCCCGATGGTGTCCGAGGTGTTGGCGGCCAGCGCCCTGGCATGGGGATTGGGGATGTATCCCAGCTCTGCTGCGGACGCCATCACCTTGGCGCGGTACTCGGGTCGGCCGCGATGGGAGGATCCCTGCAACACCCGCGATGCCGTCGCCAGCGAGACGCCCGCGTGTCGCGCGACATCCTCCAGCCGGACATACGATCCGCCTGTCATCGCCCACCTCCTGACCCGTGCCCGCACCCACCGGTGTGGTCGACCCTCAGCCGGGACCGCTTCGCCTCGACACTCGTCGGCATCATTATGACCACGCCGCACCGGGTGTGCTGTACCAGTCCGTCGGCAACTGCGGAAAGACCGTTCGGGAGCTCGACACCCTTGACACCTGTGAGCTCGATTGCCTACGGTGAACCAACGCCTGAAAGCGCTTCCCGAATCGTAGGTGATCTGCAATGACGCACCTGATCTCCGATGGAGAGACGGCGACAGGGCGCGACCAGGACGGCGTCACCGCGGTCCGAGGTCGGCGCCGCAGTATCGGTACCGTGCTGGCCCGCTGGGCATCGGACGGCTGGCGCCCGTTGCTGGCCCTGTTGTTCCTGCTGTTCATCTGGTGGCTGATCACCGCGATCGAGCTGGCACCACCGTACCTGGTGCCGTCACCGCAGGAGACCTGGCGAACCATCGTCGAGAACCCCGGCTACCTGTGGGACAACACTGTCGTCACCGCCTACGAGACCCTGGCGGCCTTCGTGCTCTCGGTGGTCTTCGGCCTGCTCGCCGCGGTCGCCATGGTCTACTCGCGAACGGTGGAGAAGACGGCGTATCCGCTGTTGGTGCTGGCACAGGTGGTACCGAAGATCGCACTGGCTCCGCTGTTCGTGGTCTGGCTCGGGTTCGGCCTCACCCCGAAGATCCTGATCGCGCTGCTGATCGCGTTCTTCCCGGTCGTGGTGTCCGGCTATGTCGGACTCCGGTCGATCGACCCGGAAATGCTCGACCTGGCCTCGACCATGGGTGCCGGACCGATACAGAAGTTCCTCAGGTTCCGCTTCCCCGCCTCATTGCCACATCTGTTCTCCGGGCTCAAGGTCGCGGTCACGCTGGCCGTCACCGGTGCCGTCGTCGGTGAGTTCGTCGGGTCGAACAAGGGGCTGGGCAACGTGATCCTGGAGGCGAACGGCAACGTCAACACCGCGCTGCTGTTCGCCGCGCTGATCGTGCTGTCCGCGCTCGGCGTGGTGTTGTTCCTGCTCGTCGAACTCATCGAGCGGCTGGTGATGCCGTGGCACACCACGGTTCGCGAAGCGTCGGTGACGACGACTTCCTAGTTCCTGCGATCGGCCCCGCCGATCAACCCTGCTGACACAACCGAACGGGAGAACCACCGATGAAGCGAACACAACGAGGTGTTCTGGCGGCACTCGTCGCCACCGCGGCGATGCTCATCGCCGGCTGCGGCAGCAGCGAGACCCCGGCCGCCGGGGGTGGAACCACCGCGGCACCGACCAGTCAGGAGCCGAGCGGCAGTGCCGATCCCGACACGTCGAGCGCGGCACCGGCGGAGTCGACGGCGGCATCGACGACCGACGCGACCGCAGGCAGCAGCGCGCCGGCCGGCCCGGCGAAGGACGTCACGCTGATGCTGAACTGGTACCCGTACGGCGAGCACGCGCCGCTGTACCTCGGGCTGAAGACGGGCATCTTCACCGACCACGGCATCAATCTGACGATCGTGCCGGGCAAGGGATCGGGCACCGTCGCCAAGGCGATCGGCCAGAAGCAGGCCACCTTCGGCTGGGTGGACACCCCGGCGGTGCTCAGTGCGGTCCAGGCGGGGGTCCCGATCAAGAGCGTCGGTGTGTTCTACCAGACCACCCCGAGCGCCGTGCAGTTCTTCAAGGACCAGAACATCACCAAGCCCTCGGACCTGAAGGGGAAGAAGATCGCCATCACCCCCGGCGATCCGTTCACCGTCGCCTTCGGCGCCTTCCTGACGGCCAATGGGATGACGACCGATGACGTGCAGCTGGTGAACGTCGACCCGTCCGCAAAGATCTCCTCGGTGATCAGCGGCCAGGCAGATGCCTTGCTGGGCTTCATCGACGACCAGGGGCCGACCATCGCCCAGAAGACCGGGCGGGAGATGAGCTATCTGCGGTTCGCCGATTTCGGGGTGTTGTACCTCGGCACCGGGCTGGTGGCGCCGACCGACACGATCAGCGACGACCCCGAACTGGTGCGGGCGATGGTGGCAGCGGTGAGCGAGTCCTTTACCGCGGCGGTCAAGGATCCGGACGCGGCGATCGCCTCGATGGCCGGGGTCAGCCCGAACCTGCCCGAGGAGTCGGTGTTGGCCGAGCAGTGGAAGTTGGGTCAGACCTCGCTGTCGACCCCGAATACCACGTCGCTGCCGCCAGGTGCGAACTCGGAGAAGGACTGGGAGTCGACGATCAAGGTATTCACCGACCAGAAGCAGCTCAAGCCCGGTGGCACGCCGGACCAGTTCTGGGATTCGTCCTTCGCGCCGAAGGCCTGACGGGAGCGCGGTTTTGAAGTCCACTATTGCACCGGAGCCAGCGATCATGCAGAAGCAGCCGCCGTTGTCCAGCGCAGTGTCCATCGACGGCGTCGGCGTCCAGTTCCGCACCAAGCGGGCAGACGTCACTGCGCTGGACAACGTGACGGTGGACGTGCGGGAGCGGGAGTTCGTCTCGATCGTCGGACCGTCCGGCTGCGGGAAGTCCACCCTGCTCAAGCTGGTGGCCGGATTGGTCCGACCGACCTCGGGATCGATCACGCTGCGCGGTGAACCGGTGACCTCGCCGCGCAGCGATATCGGTTTCGTGTTCCAGAAGGCGGCGCTGCTGGAATGGCGGACCGTCCGGCGGAACATCACGCTGCAGGGTGAGATGCGCCGGATGCCGAAGGCCGAGATCGCCAGGCGGACCGCCGAGCTGATCGAGATGACCGGGCTCGCCGGGTTCGAGGACGCGATGCCGCACGAGCTGTCCGGTGGTATGCAGCAACGGGTCTCGCTGTGCCGGGCGCTGCTGCACCAGCCGCCCGTGCTGCTGATGGACGAGCCCTTCGGCGCACTCGACGCGCTGACCCGCGAGCAGATGAACTCGGAGCTGCACCGGATCTGGCAGGAGACCCGGACGACGGTCTTGCTGGTGACCCATTCGGTGGCCGAGGCCGTGTACCTGTCCGAGCGGGTGCTGGTGATGAGCCGGCGCCCTGGCCGGGTGCTTGAGGTGTTGCCGGTTGAGCTGCCGGATCGCAACGACTACTCGAAGGCCATGGCATCGGCCGAGTTCGGTGCGCGAACCGCCAGGATCCGAGAGCTGCTCGGCGCCCGCACCGCACACGACTGACCCTGGATCAGGCACCCTGATAGCGCGCCGGGCCCGGCCGCGGTCCGCGGAGTTGGGCGACCGGCAGCAGGAACCAATGACGGGCAAGGCAACGGATCTTCACGTGCGGGACCGGTCCGTCGGTGCTCGGCAGATCCGCGCGCCACAGCACCTCCGCGGGCAGCACGCAGTCGGGGCAGTCGACGATGTCCGGATGATCGTCGGGCAGGCGGTCCATCACGTCACCTCCGTCGTCGCGGTGTTGTGCTCGGCGACGCCCGCTGGCACCGTCACCCGCCCGACGGCGGGACCCCCAGGGGTCGGACGACGCCGGGCCGCGGCGAGCATCGCCGGGGAGAGCAGGGCGACCGGGCGGTCGAGTTGCCCGGCCACTCGCAGGAACCGCAGCGCCGCGGCCGGATCCCGATGCGCAGCACCGAGTACCCGGCGCAGGTAGCGGCCCGCGTACCTGACGCCGGCCGTCCGCCGTCCCTGGGTCTGCGGGAAGGCCAGATCGGCCACGTTGGACATCCACCAGGCATCGGCCACCGGGCGAGCGGCGGCGGCGAGGAAACGCTGTGGCCGCACCGGTTGTTCGTCCGTCAGTAGGTCCCGCAACAGCAGCGCCTGGCGCGCGGCGATCGTCATCCCCAGTCCGTACACCGGGTTCAGTGCGCAGGTCGCATCGCCCAACACCAGCAGACCGGACGGGAATCGACGCAGCCGCTCGTAGTGACGCCAGAGGCTCGACGGGTGCCCGTGATGGGTCACCGGACCGAGCGGCTCGGAACGGTCGATGGCCTCGGCCAACCAGTCGGGGGCGATGGCCCGACCGGCGGTCAGCAGCTCCTCGCGGTCGGCGGGCGCCGGTGTGCCGGTGGTCATCACCGAGAAGGTCCAGCTGTTGTTCTCGCCGGCGAAGACCGCCATCCCGACCGGCCGGGCCGGCGTCCGGCCTTCGATCACGATGTCCCGCGGATGGGTACCGGCGGGCAACCGGATCTGCTGGCTGGCATAGCCGATCCGCACCACCACTCGCTCCTCCGGCGGTGCGACGAAACCGTTGTCCGACAACCAGATCGGAGTTCGGCTCCCTCTGCCGGAAGTGTCAAGCACCAGGTCGGCATCGAGCGTTCGCGGTGAGCCACCGTCGATGTCGGTCAGCTGGACGCCGGTGATCCGGCGGCCGGACCGGGTATCCGGCTCGCTGCGCAGCCCGGTGACCGGGGACCGGTCGATGACCCGGATGTTGGTGAGGGCCACCAGTTGCCGTCGTACGGTCCATTCCAAGAAGGGCCGACTGACCGCCAGCACCGGAGGTACCGGGTGTGATTGATCGCAGATCAGCATTCCGGCGGTGCGGAAGTGCAACCGCTCCAGGTTGTCCACCGCACGGGCGCCCGCGTCGAGCAGCTCACGACGCAGCCCGGGGAACAGCTCGCCGACGATCCTGGTGCCGGCCATCTGCAGGGCGTGCACGTGCGAACCCTGCGGGACGCCGCGACGCGGTGTCGGACCGTCGGGCAGCGCGTCCCGGTCGACAACGGTGACCGTGTCGAAATGCTCCGCGAGCACTCTGGCGGCCAACAGCCCGCCGATACCGGCCCCGATCACCACCGCCTGGCCGTTTGCTGACATCTCGCACCTCCGTCGACCCCGGCACCCCAGTGGTCGTCGGTGGTCTGAACTGACGATGACCGCCCCCTCCCGCGAGATATGGAGATGGCATGGAGAAGGCCAGGAGACTCGGGCGGCCGGCAGCCGAGCCTGCGAGGACCCCGGCCGTTGACCCGGGGGCACCACCGGCCGGACAATCGACCCGGGCGGCGATAGGAAGGGTGGACGCCTGTACTCGTTCGAGGGTTGCGAGCTGGACCCGTCGCGGCGGGAGTTGCGCCGCGAGGGGCTGCAGGTGCATGTCGAGCCACAGGTCTTCGATGTGCTGCTGTACCTGGTCCAAAACCGTGATCGAGTGGTGTCGAAGCCGGAACTGCTGGAGGCGGTGTGGGGCAGCAGATACGTCAGTGACTCGGCGTTGACCAGCAGGTTGAAGGTCGCCCGTCGGGCGGTCGGTGACGACGGCCGTCGTCAGCAGCTGATCACGACCGTGCACGGGGTGGGTTACCGGTTCGCCGCCGACGTCACCGAGTCCGGTCCTCCGGCTCCGGACCAGCAGCCGGTCCGGCACCGGACCGCTCAGCAGATCCGGTACTGCCGATCACCGGACGACGTCCGGATCGCTTATGCCACTTCGGGTGTCGGACCGCCACTGGTGAAGGCGGCGAACTGGCTGACGCACGTCGACCTGGAATGGGACAGCCCGATCTGGGCCCATTGGATCGAGGAGCTGTCGTCGGCGCATCAGTTGATCCGGTACGACGAACGCGGCTGTGGGCTGTCGGACTGGGACGTCCGGGAGTTCAGTCTCGACGCCTGGGTGGAGGACCTTGAGATGGTGGTCGATGCGGTCGGGCTGGAGCGCTTTCCGCTGCTGGGGATCTCCCAGGGTGGCGCGGTCGCCGTCAGTTATGCCGTCCGGCACCCGACGAAGGTCAGCCGGCTGGTGCTGGCCGGTGCCTACGCCCGCGGCCGGCTGGCCAGGGCGGCCACCCCGAGCGAGCGGGAGGAGGCCGATCTGGATCTACGGGTCGGCCGCATCGCCTGGGAACGGGACGACCCCGGCTACCGGCAGGTCTTCGCGGCGCAGTTCCTGCCGGAAGCGCCGCGGGAGGCCTGGGACGACTTCAACCGGCTGCAGCGGGCGACCACGTCGACCGCGAACATCGCCCGGTTCCTTGATGCGTTCGCCCGCATCGACGTCTCCGACATCGCTCGCAACGTCGCCTGTCCCACGCTGATCCTGCACGCGCGGCGGGACCGGCGGGTGCCGATGGCCCAGGCGCTCGAACTCGCGGCCCTGATTCCGGGCAGCGAACTGCGGCTGCTGGATACCGGCAACCACATCGTCACCCGGTTCGAGCCCGCCTGGTCGGATCTGGTCGAGCAGCTGAACGACTTCCTGTTGGCCGACGGCAGTTGACGACGCCCCGGGCGCCGCGCCGGGGTTCGAGTCCGGCCCAGCCGTCGATGCGTGTCTCGACGGCGCCCGATTCCACGGTGTCCATCGGACCAGCGTCGAACCAGTTGCGGACGGTTTGTGTCCTGGTGATGAGCGCTGCCGAGGCATCCAGGGTCGCGTGGCCTCGCTACGAAGGCGACAGCGTCCCGGCTGGTTCAGCCGCGAATGTCCAGGGTGGCTATGGTCTGGCTGAGCAGCGTCATCGGTCCGACCAAGTCGTACACAGTGGGGATGGTCGACGGTGCCCGCGGATCGGCCAGCGCAGCGCGGAACGCGTGCCATTGCGTGAGGTAGTTGTTGCGGTCCGGGGCCGCGGCGCCCTGTTCGGTGCCGTCGATCGTCGTCACCTGCCAGGAGCCGTCGGCGAAAGCGGTTGCGGTGCCGAGGGTACCGACGACCGTGAGGCGGGTCGGTGGTGGCTCGTATTGGCTCCACAGCACGTTGACGGTGACGCTCGCGGTGTCGGTTGTCAGGACGATCGTTGCGCTGTCCTCGATGGGATCGGTTCGGGCGGTCGAGCCGGCTCTGGCAGTGACCAGGCGCGGGAGCTCGCCGAGGATCCAGCTGACCCGGTCGAGGGCGTGTACGCCGTTGGTCTGCACGATGCCGCCGCCGCGATGGTGCGGCTGGTGGTACCAGGCCGGCAGACTCTCATCACCCAGCACGAAGTTGATGGTGTCATCGATGGACAGCACCTGGCCGATGCGGCCGGCGCTGACCGCTTTCTGGACGGAACAGATCGCCGGGTCGAACCTGGTCGTCATCCCGACAGCGACGAGCCGCCCGGCAACGCGGGACGCGGCCACCAACGGGGTCGGGTCCTGATCGCCGAGCCACGGCGGCTTCTCCAGCAGCGTCGGTAGGTGGGCACACCGCAAAGCCTGGGACAGATGCTGTTCCGACGGGGTCGCGATGACGACGGCGTCCGGCGTCGTCGTCGCGAGCAGCCGGTCGAGGTCGGTGCCCGACTCGGCTCCGTGAGCCCCGGCGAGCGCAGCCGCGGATCGCGGATCGGCGTCGATCACCCAACGAACCCGGTCGCCGGCGGCGGTCAGGGCCGCCGCGTGCTCCTGGCCCATCCGGCCGGCGCCGACGATGGCCACCGCGAGTCCGGCTGTCATTTCGTCAGCCTGGTCTGGCGGGTCCGGCCTTCGCGATGCCGGGCCGCCGCGACCAAAGTGCGGGTGTACTCGTGCTCCGGCCGATTGATCACCGAGTCGGTAGACCCATGTTCCACCACTACGCCTTGGCTCATCACATAGACCCTCTCGCACATTCGGGCCACCACGCCGATGTCGTGGCTGATCAGCAACAGACTGGTGCCTCGCTCCCGGCACAGCCGATCGAAGGTGGCCAGCACCTCCGCCTGCACCGTCGCGTCCAGCGCCGAGGTCGGCTCGTCGGCGACCAACAGGGCCGGAGAGCAGGCGATGGCCATCGCGATGACGACGCGCTGACGCAGGCCGCCCGACAGCTGGAACGGGTAGCAGCCGTACACCCGCTCTGCGTCGGGGATCCCGGCCGCCGTCAGGGCTTCGAGAGCTGCTGTCCGGTGATCGGCCCGCTTTCCCGGCCGGTGGGCTGCGATGACGTCGCGCACCTGATGTCCCGCCTTGAACACCGGGTTCAGACTGGAGCTGGGGTCCTGGAAGACCATGCTCGCGGTCGAGCCACGCAGCTCGGTGAGCTCGCTCTCGGCCAGGCGCAGGATGTCCCGGCCGCCGACCTCGATCCGCGATTCGCTGCCGTAGCCCACCTGTGTCTCGTTGAGCAGCCGCAACGCGGCCAGTGCCGTTGTGGACTTGCCGCTCCCGGACTCACCGACGATGCCGACCCGCTCGCCGGCGGCGACCTGCACGGACACGTTGTCGACTGCGGGTCGGGGGCTGCCGGCGAAGGTCACCGAGAGCCGGTCGATGTGCAGCAGCGCCGGCGCTGTCATGGTGTGCTCCCGGCGGCCCCGTCGAGGCTGTAGGTCATGGCGGCATCGATCAGCGTCCTGGTGTACACCATGGTCGGCGCACCGAAGATCTCTTCGGTGGCACCGGCTTCGACAATCTCGCCGTCCTTCATCACCACGACCTTGTCGGCCAGGCTGCGCACCAGGGACAGATCGTGCGAGATGAACAGGTAGCCGGCGTCGAGCCGATCCTGCAGCTCCTGCAACAGGTCGATGACGCGTGCCGCAACGCTCACGTCCAGGGCCGAGGTCGGTTCGTCGCAGACGACCAGGTCGGGTCGCGCGGCCAGTGCTCGGGCGATCGCGACCCGCTGTCGCTGGCCGCCACTCATCTGCGGTGGCCGCCGGTCCGCCAACGCCGGCTGCAGCCCCACCTCTTCGAGCAACTCCTCGACCGGTGGAACGGGTTCGTCGGGACGGAGCGCGCCGGCTTCGGCGATGATCCGTCGCACCGACCAGCGGGGGTCGAGGCTGCCGAGCGGATCCTGGAAGATCATCTGGGCACCCTGCCTGGCCTCGGCAAGCCGACGGCCACGCAGGCCGACGAGTTCGCGGCCACGGATCCGTACGCTGCCGGTGGCCGGCACAAGACCGAGGCAGGCGCGGCCGGTGGTGGTCTTGCCGGAGCCGGATTCGCCGACCAGCGCGAGGGTTCGGCCCGCCGACAGCTGGAAGGAGACGTCGCGGACCGCGGGTGCGGCCTTCTTCCGTCCTCCACCGGTGCCCGGATAGACCACCGTCAGCCCGTCGACGGCCAGCAGCGGCGGCGGCTTCGGCGGGGTCGTCTCGACTTTCGATTCGCTCATGTCGCCTCCCCGGATACGTTCTGTGGCAGTGGGTTCGGGTGCCGCGGCGATGGCTTGGTCCGCTTCCTGCTCCGGCCGTCAGGCGAACCACGACGCGCCCACCGATCACCCAACAGCATCAGCAGGAAGGAGGTCGCGGTGATCACGATGCCGATGATCAAGGGGTACCACGGTGAATCCTGGTAGTAGTTCTTGGAACTCAGCAGCAGGGTGCCCCAACTGACCTCGGGAGGCTGGACGCCGAGTCCCAGGAAGCTCAGTCCCGCCTCGGTGAGGATGCCGATCGCCATCAGTTGCGGGCAGAGTACCAACAATGGCCGCAACGAATTCGGGATCAGGTGCTGCAGCACGATTTTGCCGGTGCCGACCCCCAACAGCCGGGCGGCGGTGACGAAGTCCCGATCGTTGACGGTGCGGATCTGGTCCCTGACCAGCAGGTGTACCTGCGGCCAGAACGCCACCGCCAACACGATCAACAACGAGGTCGCCGAGGCGCCGAAGCTGGCGATCACCAGCACGCCGAGCAGGATCAGTGGGAACGACAGCACGCCGGTGGCCGCACCCGACAGCAGCGAATCGACCGGCCGGCGGGCGAGCCTGGCGAGCGTACCGGTGGCGATGCCGATAACTGTTGCCAGCAGCGTGCTTCCGGCTGCCACGATGAGTTCCAGCTGGACGCTGTAGATGATCAGGCTGAGCAGATCCTGGCCGAGTTCGTTCGTGCCCAGCAGGTGCTTCCATGAGGGGGCGGACAGCAGGTTGTCGGGATCCAGTTGGGTCGGATCGCTCGGCGCCAGCCAGGAAGGGGCGAGCGCGGCGATCACCACCAGGACCACGAGGGCGGCGCCGACGACCTGCATCGGGGTGGTCGGGATCAACCGGCGCAGGCGCCCCTGGGACCGAAGTGCGGGCATGTTGTTCACCGGATCCTCGGGTCGACGACGGAACGGATGACGTCGGCCAGAGTGGTCGCCAGCACCACTGCGGCCGTGGTGAACAAGACGGCGCCTTGCACGGTCGGATAGTCGCGATTCAGCACGCCCTGCAGCATCAACTGACCGAGGCCACCCAAGCCGAATACCTGTTCCACCAGAACGGCTCCGCCGATCAGTGAACCCATCTGAACCCCGACAACGGTGATCATCGGCAGCACCGCGTTACGCAGTGTGTAGACCCAGGTGGTGCGGCCCCGCGAGATCCCCATGGCCCGTGCTGTGCGGGTGAAATCGGATTGGAGGGCGGTGGTCGCCTCTAGGTGCACGAAGCGCACGAGAATGCCGATGAGGTAGATCGACAGCGTGGCGACAGGCAGGATCATGTGCTCCAGGAAGCCGCCGAACGACACTTGCGGAGACGTGTATCCGGTGGACGGCAGCGCGCCGAGCTTCACCGCGAAGAAGATGATGAAGAGCAGACCGATCCAGAAGCCCGGGGTCGCCATCGCCAGGCTGCTCAGGTGCCGGACGGTGGCGTCCACCCACCGAGAACGTGCCCGGGCGGCGCCGAGTCCGAGTAGCACCGAGATCGGCACCGCCACCACCAGAGACAGCACGATCAACCACACGGTGGGCGAGGCGGCGGCCAGCACGGTCGGCAGGATCGCTGTCCCGCTCTGGTTGGACGTCCCCAGATCGCCCCGCAGCAGCCGCCCGATCCACGTCCCGTACTGCACGACTACCGAACGGTCGAGGCCGAGTGTGTGCCGCAGTTCCTGGACCAGCGCGGCGCTGTCGGGGTCCGCTGCCGCCGGACCGAGTAGCAACTCAGCGGGATCACCGGGCGTCAGCCGTAGGGTCAGGAAAGTGATGACGGTGACGAACCACATGAGCAGGATGGCACGGCCGACACGCTGGGCGATCGCGGTCAGCACCGGCTCACCCGGCGGGTGTGGCGTTGTCGATGAGCAACCAGCCCAACGGGTTCAGCTGCAACCCGGTAACCCGCGATGAGGTGATCGCCGTCAATGGCCGGGTCTGGATCACCAGGATCGGCAGATCCTCGTTGACCTGCTCGGCGAGCGTGGCATACGCCGCGATTCGCTTCTGCTGGTCGGTGATCGTCAGCGCTTCGGCGATCTCCGACAACATGGTCGGATTCTTGTAGTCGTCTTTCAGGTGCGGCAGCATGATCGTGTTGAAGAACGAGTTCGGGTCGCCGCTCTCGTTGAAGAAGTTGAAGGTCACGTCGTAGGTCCGCTTCACGTAGTTGTCCACCCACACGGACGTCTCCTGCGCGTCGACGGACAGCTTGACCCCGATGGATCCGAGCGCACTCTGCCAGATCTGCGCCGCCTGTGTGGCTTCCGGGTGACCCGATGGCAGGGTGAGGTTCAGGGTGAGGTCGCTCGCGCCGGCCGCCGCCAAGAGTTCCTTCGCCTTGTCCAGGTCGTACGGGTAGCCGTCCACCTTGGCGGCGAACGGGCCCGACGGGATGACGCTCCCCGTGATCGTTCCGTCGCCGCCGTAGGCGATCTTCTGAATGGCGGACTTGTTCAGCGCGTATGCCAAGGCCTGACGGATACGTGGGTCGGCCAGCTTGCCGGAGGAGTTGAACTCGAACATCGCAATGCTGTTGGACTCCTGGGGAGCGACGACAGCACCCTTGCCGGTATCGAGCTGCTTGACCACCGACGTCGGTGCTTCGCTGACGGCGTCCACCGCTCCGCTGTACAGATTGTTCACCGCAACTTGGGGATCGGTGATGACCTTCATGTCGATGGTGGCGTAGGCGGGCTTGTTGCCGTAGTACCCGTCGAATCGTTTGAGCACGATCTCCCGGTTCGCGGTGGCGTGATCGAAGGCGTACGGCCCCGAGCCGACTGGCGTCTTGCCGACGGTCTTGGCCGAGTCCGGCGCCACAATGGCGATGTTGACCAGGCCGTCCAGGAATGCCGCGTTCGGCTCGCTCAGGGTGACAACCACTGTGGTGGCGTCCTTCGCCGTCATCTTCGACACCCCGGACAGGTACGTGGAGTAGATCGACTTGCCGGCGGCAACGGATTTGAGCGAGGCGATGACGGCAGCTGCGTCAACCGGGGTGCCGTCCTGGAAGATGGCGCCGGGCCGCAGGGCGAAGGTGTATTCGGTGCTGTCGTCGTTGACGCTCGGCGTGGCCAGATCCGGCTCGACACCCAGATTCGTGTCGTACTTCACCAGGGTGCTGAAGACATTGTTCCGGATGGCGTAGATGTACTGAATGAGCTGATTGGTTGCCGGGTCGAAGTTCGAGATGTCGGAGGGGATCGCCATGGTGAGCGTCTCGTCCGTGGTTGCCCCGCCGGCGGCGGATGAGGCCGGCGTGGTGCCGGCGCTGCCGCTGGTCGCCGTGCCGGCGGCGCTGGAGGCGCCGGTGGTCGGCGTACTGTTGATGCCCGACGAGCACGCGGCGAGCGCTCCGATCAGGGCCACCGCGGCGACCGTGAGGGTGACATGACGAGTTCTTAGGTGGCGCATTCCTGGGAACCTTTCAAGCCGGCAGGTTGGTGGCCGGAGGACCCGGTCCGCTTCACATTCCAAATACCGACATGGCGTTTCACGAGACGGTAGGCTGTGGTCATGGGTCGAGTCAAGGTGCCGATTGTTACAGTCTCGTGTCGGCCCGCTGAGCGCATTGTCGGTGGAAAGGCCGCGACAGTAAGTACTTTCAGTGTCGAGCTGCGCAGTCTGGCACGCTCGGGAAGCGCCCGGTGCCCGCAGCTGTTGTTGCTGGGATCCTCGGCGTGACGCAGGCCACCACGATGTACGTCGCCGGACGCGGCGACACATCGGACCCGACCGGCGGACTGTTCACGTTCCACCGGGACGGGCCCGAGTGGGTCGGACGCAAGGTCACCGCGATCGGGCAGCTCTCCAGCCTCGCCGCTCATCCACGGCTGCCGCTGCTGTACGGAACGTCCGGAGTCGGCACTGACGGGCGGATGCATGCCTGGCGACTGACCGGGGATGGTGCCGTGCTGATCACTGATGTCGCCAGCGGTGGCGCGGAGCCCTGTCACGTCTGTGTGCATCCCTCCGGGCGGTTGCTGATCGTGGCGAACTACACATCCGGATCACTGGCGACCTGGCGACTGGACGAGGCCGGCGAGCCGATCGGAGAGGCGGAACTGACCGTACTGACCGGGTCGGGAAGTGGGACGGATCCGGACCGGCAGCAGGGCCCGCATCCACACCAGGTGGTGGCGCATCGCGAACGGCTCTTGGTTCCCGACCTTGGTTCCGATCTGATCCGTCAGTTCCGGACGGACGGAACCAGCATCGGTGACGAGATCGATGCCCGGCCCGTCCCCGCGGGAACCGGGCCTCGGCACGCCGCGATCGCTGACGACGGCACCGTGGTCGTCAGTGGCGAACTGGCGCAGACGGTGGTGTTCCCGTTCCGGGACGATGCTGCCCCGCTGGCCAGCACCAGGTTGGCATCCGTCGCCAGGTCGCGGCCTCCGCGCAACTATCCCGGCGATCTGACGGTCCGCGGTGGGGTGGGCTACCTGGCGAATCGTGGCCACGACACCATCGGCGTCTTCTCGCTGGGCGAACGGCCTCGACTGGTGGCCGAGGTCGACTCCGGAGTGCAATGGCCGCAACACCTTCTGATCGCCGACGACCAGTTGTTCATCGCCGGCTGGGACAGCTCGCAGGTGGTGTCGCTGCCGCTCGACGACGCCGGCATCCCCGGTGCCGCCCAGGTGCGCTTCAACTGTCCCGGTGCCGCGTGGCTGGTAACGAGCCGATCCTGAGATGACGCAACTCGGCGCTGCCGGTCGCTGACAACCTCTCGGCGGCCGACCGCGGCTAGGGTGAGCAGAGAGCCCGACCGATCCCCACCGCAACGGAAACGTATCGGACGTGGCGGAGCCGGAGGATTCGATGAGCAACAAGGACGAATCGACGTTCGGGGTGATGTCCCCGTCGGAATGCCACCAACTTCTGGGGGCCGGCACGATCGGCCGGATCGGTGTGGTTGTCGACGGATACCCGCTGATCATCCCGCTGAACTACGCGATGGACGGCGAGACGGTCGTCGTCCGCACCGAACCCGGCACGGTGGTGGCCCGGGCCGACCAGACAAGAGTCTCGTTTCAGATCGACGGGTTCGATCCGGCGGACAGGTCCGGCTGGAGCGTGCTGATGCGCGGCCGGGCGCAGGCTTTGACGGTCGAGGACCGCGACGAACTGATCGAGCGGACCCGGGCGACCGGAGTGACGCCGTGGGCGCCCGGCGACCGCTCGCTCTGGATTCGCATCGAACCGGCAGACCTCAGCGGCCGCCGCATCAAGCCTGGCGACGACCTGCAATGGAGCCTCGGTTACGCCGCCTACATGTAGTAGTGGTGGGGAGAGGTTCCGGACCGCGAACTGCGCGACATGCCGTTCGAGTGACGGGGATTGCGATCCGAGCGGCGGCGGCAGTAGCGTTCCGACAGGATCCTGACCTCGAGAATTGCGGCACCCAATGGCTGACTACGCAGCGGCAGAACCCCGCCGGGACGTGCGAGCGCATGAAGGAGGCGTGGCGGCCACCCCGACGGGGCAACGTCCGGTGGCCCCGGTCCAGGACGGCTGGGCGGCAGCGCCCGGAGGGACCTCGCGCCAGTCCGCGATCGATCCGGTGATCCGCCGAGCGGATGCCGAATCCGATCCGCTGGGCGGCGGCCCGGCGCCGAGCGGGGTGGCCGAGGCGTTGCGCCGACGGCGCGGCGCCGGCGAGCCGCTGTCGCCGACCATCGCGGCCGGATTCGGCGCGGCATTGTCGTCAGACCTGAGCGCGGTACGTATTCACGCCGACGGTGAGGCGGACTCGCTGACCCGCGCCGTCCAGGCAACGGCGTTCGCCCACGGCGCGGACATCTACTTCCGGGCCGGTGCCTATGCGCCGCAGGCCGATCGCGGTCAACGGCTGTTGGCGCACGAACTCTCGCACGTCGTACAGGCACGCGGCGGGCCAGCAGGTGCCGCGTCGGTCACCGTCGGCCGGGCCGACGACCCGGCCGAGGCGGAGGCCGACCGGTCGGCAGATCGGGTGATGAAGCAATTGCGGCGTTCGGCGATGGCCGGGAGTGCCAACGTGGCAGCGGATCGGCCCGAGCGGCCTGCCCATCCGGCCGGCCTGCTCATCCGGCGCGGGAAGGGCGACAAGGGCGACCAGACGGGCACCGGTAAGACCGGCAAGGAAGGCGAGAGCGGAAAGGACGGCGGGACCAACAAGGACGGCGAGAAGGCCGAGGGCAGCACCAGCACGGTCGAGAGCAAGCCCGTCCCGGAGATGACCTCCGTCGAATACGAGAGGCACCTGGCAACGGGCTCGACGTTGAGCCAGGACGGCGTCTATCTGGTGGACCTGTCCCGGTTGCCGTCGGGCATGCAGGCGTTCATCGGCCGGGTGCAGGGCCTGCTGACCGAACTCGAAGCGACGCTGGCCACCGACCGGACGCTGCCCACCGAGCAACGGCTGCGGGACAAGATCAAAACCGGTGCGCGGTCGTGGCATCAGGACAGTGGCGGGAAGGTTCCCGACACCTCCGCGGTGGCCGGTGACAACCTGCGGGTGCCGTTCTTCGAGCGGTTCCTGGCCAACGCGGACAAGCCGTTGCCGAACAAACAGGCAAAGAAGAACGTCAAGGGAATCGACCGGCCGCTGCGTGAGTACACGGCGATGGGGTGGAAGGAGGCAGAGCAGAACGGACGCCTGATCTATGACCCGATCGGCGATGTGTTCTACCTGACCTGTCGGCATTATCTGGACGAACACTTCTTCCGCATTATCGCCCCGCGTCCGGGTGTGCCGGTGTTGGGCGGCACCGTTCCGGCGATGAATGTCGATGAGCTGACATTGTTGCTGTTCAAGGCCTGGGAGGACATTGCCGCCGAGCTGGCCGATATGAACGAGATGCTCGACGCGTCGGTGCAGCCGGCCGATCCGACCGGGGCGAAGCTGGCCGCGGCCCAGGCCACGCAGTCGAAACTGGGAGCAGACGCGCGGTCGTGCGTCCGCGAGCTGTTCCTGGCCCGGGCCGCCTATCGTGATGCGGTGGCCAGGGCCAAGGCGCGCCGAGCCGACCTGTTGGTGAAGAAGGCCGCGGCCGACAAGCTCGCCGTCAAGATGGCGGCCAAGCTGCACAAGGAGCCGAAGCTGGCTGACGAGGTGCCGGAGCGCGTCTGGGAGGAATTCCGGTGGCACGGCGGCATTTTCGTCGTGGATACGCTGGATCAATACATCGGATACTACGATCGCACCGGCGCGGAACGCACCGACCCGTATCCGGCCGACACCACCATCGGCCAGTTGGCTGGTCTGTTCCG
Organism: Nakamurella lactea DSM 19367; assembly: GCF_000426645.1. GTDB lineage: Bacteria > Actinomycetota > Actinomycetes > Mycobacteriales > Nakamurellaceae > Nakamurella > Nakamurella lactea. The sequence goes on from NZ_KE384549.1 coordinate 351,180, forward strand.
CACCTGCATCGCCTCCGACGACGTGGTCGCCGACGCCGGCACAGCGATCATGCTGGCCGGCCTGGTCGCCGAGCCCAACCGGCACCCGACGGCGGCCCTGGAGGCATTGTTCGCCGTCACCCAGTTCTCCCCGTTCCGTTCGTCCACCAGCGCTTTCAAGGGAAGCGCCCTCCCGATGACGACCGGTGGCACCATCGGCAGCGGCGGTGTGCCGACCGAGGTCATGTACCACGAGGCGGGCACGGCGCTGGCAGTGGTGACGAAGCTGATCGGGACCACGCTGCCCAAGCTTGCCGAAAGCACGGCCGGGAAGACCCCTGAGCAGACCCTGCAGGCGCTGAAGCGCATCATCTACCTCGCGCTCGCCGATCAGGAGACCCGTGACAAGGCGAAAGCGGCCCGACAGAAGGCGAATGCCAGCAAGAAGAAGACTTCCAAGCCGGGCAGTGACTCCGGCTCCGGGCCGGTCGGTGAGGCGACCGATGCACCGTCAGAGCCGAAGATCGATCCGACGCAGCCGCCGTCCGGCGAGGCGCTGCCGTCCCAGTCGATCGTCAATCCGGTGATGTCGGTGAAATCCACAAAGTCTCGGCCGACCGGTACGTCGGAGTCGGACGTCTCGGACACCCCGGGGTTGCTCGACCAGTCCGAGAAGAGCGGCGGGAAGAACACGCAGTCGGGTAAGTTCGGCGGCTCGGCTTCGCGGTCGAAGTCTTCGGCGGACGGCGAGTGGGAGGACTGGAGCCACCTGAAGAAGGACCCGTCCAGCGCGCCATCCAATCCGTATCCGGCCTCGGGCATCGAGAAGTTCGCCGGCCAGGTCCTGGCGTTGGATTACCTGCGCGACTGGGTGAAGCAGATCGTCGAGGCGCTCAAGGACAAGAACGGCGACCACGCGCTGGCCGCGCAGCATCGTGAGATGCTGCTGTCCCACCTCAGCTGGCAGATCGCCGAGTTGGAGCCGGATCCGGGCAACCGCTCCGACTTCGTCAAGGACGGCAAGCCGCGGATGGACTACAACGGCAACCGGGATGCTTTCGAGAGCTGGTTGCTGCTCATCGAACTGGTGGATCTACCGCGGCCAGAACGGGTCTGACGGTCAGCTCATGGCTCAGCGGCCGACGCCGCCGCGGGATCACCGGCCCTGGATGACGGAACAGCAACTTCGCTCCGTTGAGCGTCGCGTTCTTGTAGAGGATCGCCTTCCGTCCGGTGAGGATCCGATCGACAGGGAATCCGTTGGCATCCATGAACTGCACCAACCCGTGACGTCGGCCGAGGCTGATGCACTCATGGATGTACCGGTAGCGGAACGGCTTCGGCGGTCGGCCGGTGAGCTTGGCGACGATGGCGTTGGAGGCCGGCAGGCCGGTGAAGCCCCCGGTGCGGCACCCCATCGCCAGCTGCTCGCCCCACGGCCCAGCGACGGCGGCGGCGTCGCCGATGACGAAGATGTCAGGATGCGAGACGGACGCGAACGTCTCGTCGACCACCGCGCGGCCGTCGTCGTGCACCGTCAGCCCGGACTCGCGGGCCAGCGTCGGCACGGTGAATCCGCCGGCCCAGACCCCGATGTCGAACGGCACCGAACGGTGCCCCGCTAGCACCCAGCGCCCGGCTTCGGCGTGCTCGACGGTCGCGTGCTCGACCACCGTCACGTCCAGGCGGGCGAACACGTCGGCCAGGTAGCCGCGCGCCTGCGCGGACAGCCAGCCGCCCGCGACCCCGCGGGTCACCAGCTTGGTGCGCACACCCGGGTAGCTCTCGGCGATCTCGGCGACGGTCTCGATTCCGGTCAGCCCGCCGCCGGCGACCGCGACGCTGCCGCCGTGCCGGGCCAGCCGCGTCAGCCGCGCCCGCAGGTCGAGGGCCGCGGCCACCCCGGTCAGGCCGATGCAGTGCTCGGCGACGCCGGGCACCGTGCTCAGTTCGATGTTGCTGCCCAGTGCATAGACCAGCGTGTCGTAGCCGACGGTGTGCCGTCGCCCCGACGGATCGGTGGTGTGCAGCAGTCGGGCGGCCGGATCGATGCCGGTGACGGACGCCACGAGCAGCAGAACGTTGCTGCGGTCCAGATAGTCGACCAGCGGGGTGTGCGCGATTGGTTGGCCGACGGCCAGCTGATGCAGCCGCGGCCGCTCGACGAAGTCGGCGAAGGCGCTCACCAGGGTGACGGTCACCTGCTCGTGCCGCAGTTGCCGCGCCAGCCGCTTGACCGCGGGCAGCCCGGCATATCCCGCCCCGATCACGACGATTCGATGGGTCATGTCCTCTTCCTTCCTGGCCACTACCTGGCGTGTCAGGTAGTGCGTTAACCCTCTGGACGACGTGGTCGCGCCGACTGCGACACGAACCGGGGCGCCGCGATCCCTCCGACCGGATCGGCGCCGGCTGTCGCAGCCGAGGCGGCTGTCTCGTCCCGGAGGGCGACACGAGCGCCGCCGGCGCTGCGGGTGCACAGTGGTAGTTGAGCGGCGGGAGACACGCCGCTCGGGGTAGGAAAGGCGAGAGATGACGGACAGCAACGGGAACGAGACGGACAGTGACACCCAGTTCGTCGCGTTGCGACCGCTGCTGTTCTCGCTCGGATACCAACTCACCGGCAGCGTCGCCGACGCCGAGGACATCGTGTCGGACGCCTATCTCCGCTTGCGGCGGGCACGGGACAACGGCACCGAGATCGGCTCGCTGAAGAACTTCCTGTCGACGGTGGTGACCCGGTTGGGTATCGACCACCTGCGCTCGGCCCGGGTCCGGCGGGAGACCTACGTCGGTCCGTGGCTGCCAGAGCCGCTGGTGGACACCGACGAGCGGCCGGAGTTCGAGCGGATCGAGCTGGCCGACACGCTGTCGATGGCCTTCCTGGTCTTGCTCGAGACGCTGACGCCGACCGAGCGGGCGGTGTTCCTGCTGCGTGAGGTGTTCGAGTTCGACTATCCGCAGATCGCCGACACGCTGGGCAAGTCCGAGACGCACTGCCGCCAATTGCTGACCAGGGCCAGGCGACACATCGACGACGGCAGGCCGCGGTTCGACGCCGACAAGCGTGAGCGAGAACTATTGGCGGACAGGTTCTTCGCCGCGGTGTCCGACGGTGAGCTGGACCCGCTGGTCGACCTGTTGGCGGCCGATGTCGTCGCCTACGGAGACGGTGGGGGCAACGGCCCGTCGCTGCCGCTGCCGGTGAACGGCCGGGCACGGGTGCTGAAGCTGCTGGCGTCGCTGGCCCGGTTCGCCGGGGAGTACGGGCTGCGATTGCGGCGGGCCCCGGTCAACGGGCAGCCGGGCGCGCTGGTCGTCGATGCCGACGGTCGACTGCTGAACGTGTTGACGATCGACATCGTCGACGGCGCGGTGCAGACCGTGCGATCCGTCGTCAACCCCGACAAGCTGCGACATCTCGGGCCGCTGATCGGTACCGAGCACCCGTTGCGCGGCGGTGGCCGGCCGTCGCCGCGCCGGCGCGGGCCGGCGGGCCGAGCGGCGCCCGAGCACACCGGGACGCACCCGACGGCGCGCCGATCAGCGGAATCGAGAATGGACGAATAGGACGCAGTGGAAGACGACGCCGTGGAGGATCTTGCTGCCGCGTCGGTCGGACGTCATCGGAATGTCCCATGGGTGCCGGGATCGCCGACCTCGGCAGTCCGGAGACCACCGAGACGTCGCAAACGCCGGGGGCGGCGGCGGTTTCCGCGACCGGAGACCACCGAGACGTCGCAAACGCCGGGGGCAGCGGCGATTTCCGCGACCGGAGACCACCGAGACGTCGCAAACGGCCGGCAGGAGCGGTCTCAGCCGGTAGCGGGTCGCCGTTTGCGCAGACGGTGCTGGAGGTTCGCCTGCACCGCCGGCCACTCGGACCGCAGGATCGAATAGAGCACCGCATCGAGCAGCACTCCGTTGCGTACCCGGCGGTTGGCCCGCAGTACCCCGTCCTGCTTGGCGCCCAGCCGTTCGATCGCGGCTCGCGACTGAAAGTTGGTCCACTGGGTGCGCAGGCCGACGCATTCGCAGTCGAGTACCTCGAAGGCGTGCTGCAGCAACAACAGTTTGGACTCGGCGTTGGTGCCGGTGCCGTGCGCGGACTGCCGGTTCCAGGTGTAGCCGATCTCCAGTCGCGGCACGGCCGGGTCGATGTCGTAGTAGGTGGTCATCCCGAGCACCTGGTCGTCGGCGGCCCGGATCGCGGTGAAGGGCAGCAGTTCGCCCTTGTCCTGCAGCTGTAGCCGGCGGTCGATCTCGGCGGGCAGGGCGGCCGGCTCGGGAATCGAGGTGTACCAGCGGTCCCACATCTGCCCGTCGTTCAGGGCGTCGATCAGCCCCGGCGTGTGATCGCGGGACAGCGGCTCCAGCCGGACCAACTGCCCGGTGAGCGTGATGGGTGGCAATGGAGTGGTCATCGGCATCGGTCCAGTCCACACCATGACGGCCCGTCAGGCACGCGCGGCGGGTGTCGGTTGGCGGTGCCGCGGCGTCATCCAAGACTATTCAACCGAGGGGTTGACGAGGGCCACCGACGCGGTCTACGGTTATTCAACCGACAGGTTGAGGAGGAGCCGATGACGCAGGAGGGGCCGATGCCGCAGGATCGACTGACCCTGGTGTTCTCGGCGTTGGCGGATCCCACCCGCCGGGACATCGTGGCGCGGCTGGCCGTCGGCGACGCAACCGTCAACCAATTGGCCGCGCCGTACGACGTCACCGTGCAGGCGGTGTCCAAGCAGATCAAGGTGCTGGAAGACGCCGGCCTGGTGTCCCGCAGTCGAGACGCGCAGCGCCGCCCGGTGCATCTGGAGGCCGGGGTCTTCGACCTGATGACGAAGTGGATCGAACGCTACCGACAGGCGGCGGAGGAGCGGTTCACCCGCCTCGACGCCGTCCTCGACCAATTGGACCGACCGCAACCGGGGTCGGCCGAACCCGCAGCAGCACAACGAGAACAAGGGGCCGCATCATGAGTATCGACACGAGGCGTCAGACCGAGATCAGTGCGCATCCGACGCTGCCGGTGATCACCATCGTCCGTGAGTTCGACGCCAGTCCGGACAAGCTGTATCGCGCCTGGACCGAGCCCGAACTGGTGGCGAAGTGGCTGGGCCCGAAGGACCTTGAGATGCGTATCGACGCCTGGGACTGCCGGACCGGCGGTAGCTGGCGGTACGCCTCCATCGCCAACGGCGAGGAGGTCGCCGCCTTCTTCGGCTCGTTCCACGAGATACGCCCGACCCGGCTGACGCAGACCTTCACGTACGAGGGATATCCCGATGCCGTTGCGCTGGAGACGGTCTGGTTCGACGATCTCGGTGACGGCCGCACCCGGGCCAGGACCGAGTCGTTGTACAACAGCATGGAAGCCAGGGACGGCATGATGTCCAGCGGCATGGACGTCGGTGTCAATGAGGGCTACGAACAGCTCGATGCCTTGCTGGCAAGCCTGTGACCGGGCGGACGCCTGCGGACGAGCATCGGCGGGTTGCGGCCGGCTTCGGTGAGCGGGTCAGGGGTGTCGGATCCGACGGCTGGGACAACCCGTCGCCCGTTCCCGAGTGGCAGGCCCGAGACGTGGTCCGCCACCTGGTGGAGTGGTTCCCGCCATTCCTCAAGGGCGGCAGCGGGATCGAGCTGCCGGACGGGCCGTCGGTCGACGCCGATCCGGCCGGCGCGTGGTTCACGCATTCCGACGGTGTGCAGTCGGTACTGGACGATCCGCGGACCGCGACGGCGATGTTCAGCAACCCGCACACCGGCGACCTGCCGTTGGCCGAGGCGATCGACCGGTTCTACACCACGGACGTCTTCCTGCACACCTGGGACCTGGCCAGGGCGACCGGTCAGGACGAGTCGTTGGACGCCGACAAGTGTGCGGAGATGCTGGCCGGCATGCAGCAGATGGAGGCGGTGATCCGCTCCAGCGGCCAGTACGGTCCGGCGGTCACCGTCCCGGACGGGGCCGATGTGCAGACCCGGCTGCTCGGCTTCATCGGCCGCGATCCGCTGGCCGCGGTCCGGCGCTGACGATCGCGAGGCAACGGCGTCACACCCGGACGGCGAAGTGCATCTTCGGACCGGTGCCGGCATCCGGCGGCCGCCACCCCGCGAGCACCTGGGCGGCACGTTCCAGCGGAACGGTGGCGGCGATCAGCGGATGCGGATCGACGACGCCGGTAGCGAACGCATCCACGGTAGCGGCCATCGCCGGCGAACCGGAGAGGTTCCCGATGATCGTGACGTCGTTCGTCACCGCCTGACGGGTGTCGATGGGGCCGGCGGTGCCGGCAATGCCCAGCAGGACGACGGTGCCGCCCGGTTCGACCAGATCCAATGCCAGCTGCGGCATCTGCGGGCCGCTCGAGGTGTCGATCACGACCTGGAACCCGCCGGTTGGTAGCGGGTCGTCGGCGAGCCGGGACGTCGAGGCGGCGCCCATGGCGGCCGCCAACGCCAGCCCCGAGGCCGATCGCCCGACGGCATGCACGGTCGCGCCGCGGGCGGCGGCGAAGCCCACCGCCATCAGGCCGAGGGTGCCGGGCCCGAGCACCGCGACCCGCTGACCACCGGCGACGCCGCCGTCCTGAACGGCCCGCAACGCATTCGCGGACGGCTCGACCATGGCGCCGGCGGCATCGTCCACCGAATCAGGCAGCGCCTGCAGGCTGACGACCGGTACCACCAACTGCTCGGCCAGGGCACCGTCCTTGCCGCCCAGCACGCCGACCTCGGTCCGGTTGGCGCACACGTGCTGCAACCCGCGGGCGCATCGATCGCAGGCCCGGCAGCCGAGCATGGTGTCGCCGGTGGCCCGCCGGCCCAGCCAGGAATCGTCGACCCCGGCACCGACGGCCGACACCACCCCGACCCATTCGTGCCCCGGCCGCAGCGGGTACCGCGCCTGGCCGGTGGCCAGATAGGGCATGGTGCCGCGGAAGAACGCGACGTCGGTACCGCAGATGCCGACCCGGCTGACGTCGATCGTCACCTCGCCGGGGCCGGCGACCGGATCGGGGACCTGTTGGATGTCGGCCCGTTCCGGACCGGTCAACACCAGAGCTCGCATACCGCAACTGTAGAAGGCGGCCAGGTCGGGGAGGTCGACGACCGAACCAGACAAGTTGGACAGGCGGTGGATACTCAACAAGTGGCCTCCTCCGCTGGGCAGTCCTTGTCGATGCACCGGCTGGAACGCACTTCGCTGCTCGGCCGCCGGGCGATGGTCGATCAGGTCCAACGGACGCTGCGCGCGGAATCGGGTTCCCTGCTGACTCTTGCCGGGGTCGGTGGCGTCGGCAAGACTCGGGTCGCCCTGGCGGCTATCCGCCCGCTGAGCGATCGGTTTCCCGACGGGATCCACTTCGTGGACCTGGGCGGCGTTGACGATGTCGGCCGGCTACTTCCGGCCATCGCCGATGCGGTCACCGACAACGACCGGGCGCGCGGCGATGGAACCGTGCTGAGCCGCGCCGCCGGTCAACTCACCGGGCGCCAGCTGTTGGTGCTCGACGGTTTCGACCTGGTCGGCGCGGCCGCGCCGAGCGTGTCTGCTCTGCTGGACCATTGCCCGGGGCTCAGCATCCTGGTGACGAACCGGTGGCCGCTGCACATGACCGCCGAACGCGTCATTCACCTTCCGGGGCTGAGTTTCCCGCCGGTGGGTGCGACGCTGTCCATCGCCGAGCTGTCCGAGTACACGGCGGTCCAGTTGTACGTGGAACGGGCGCAAGCCCATCGGCCGGAGTTCATCCTGCAGCCGGACAACGCCCCAGCAGTCGCGGAGATCTGCCGACGGTTGGACGGGCTGCCCTTGGCGATCGAGCTGGCCGCAGCGTTGGTCCAGTTCCTGGAACCACCGGCGCTGCTGGCGCAAGCGGGTCATTGGCTCGCCGTCCTGACCGGAGGAGCCCGAGACGGGCCGGATCATCAGCGGTCGCTGCGGTCCAGCATCGATCGCAGCTATCAGCTGCTCGCGCCGGCCGAGCAGTCGATGTTCCGCCGGGTCGCGGTGTTCACCGGAGGCTTCAGCATTCCCGCGGCGGCGGCCGCCGCGGGGGTCACCATCGGACCGGCGTTCCACACCCTGGCGGCGTGGTCGAGAAGGACTTGCTGCAACGGCAGGCCAGTAGCCCGCCGGCGTTCGCGCTCAGCGAGGTGCGGCGTGAATATGCCGAAGAGCAGTTGATTGCGGCGCTCGAACAGGCTCCGACCAGCCGCGCACATGCGCAGTTCTATCTGAGCGTGGTCGAGCAGGCCGGATCGCAGCCGGGCGCACCGCGATCGGTCGAGTGGCTCGATGCGATCGATCGACAGCTGCCGAACATTCGCGTCGCTCTGCGGTACCTGCTGGGCAACGGCTGCGAGCAGTCGGCGTTGCGGATGGCCAACGGGCTCGAGCAGTTCTGGTGGGCCCGTGGCGATTTGGTGGAGGGCTGCGATTGGCTCCGGCAGTGTCTGGAACTCGGACAACGGCAATCTCGCCGGCGGGCCAGGGCCTACGGCGTCGCGGCGGTGCTGTTGGCATTGCGGTTGGAACTGGACGAGGCGGAACGGCTGGCGGGGATCGGCTTACCGATCGCGCAGGTGCTCGGCGACCAGATCGCGGTCGCGGACCTGGGCGATGCCCTGGGTCTCGTCGCCGGCGCCCGGGGCCGTCCCGACGACGGGGAGCGGGCATTCGCCGAGAGCATTGGCATTCGGCGGCAGGCCGGCGACACGGCCCGACTGGCGCGAACGCTGGAGTTCTCGGCCGATGGCAGGCTCTGGGACGGCGATCTGCCGGCGTCCGCCGAGCGGGCCGAGGCGGCGGTGCAGGTGCTGCGTGCCCGTCCCGATCCGGTTCAGCTGGCCACCGCACTCACCACTCTCGGGCTGGTCCACACGTACCAGAGCAGACTCGACGAAGCGCTGGAAGAGCTGCAGTCCGGACTGGACATGGCGGTGCGGTTGCGAAGTTCGCGGCTGATCGGCCGAGCTCACTATGGATTTGGACTACTCGCTCAGCGCAGCGGCGACGTCCGCGTTGCCGAATCCCAGCTGGCGACGGCGATCGCGATCGTCGCGGAGACCGGTGATCGATCGTTTCTTGCCGGTTGCGTACTCGCGCTGGCCACCGTGTACGAATCGGAGCGGCCCGACGAGGCCGTGCTGTTGCTGGCCGCCGCGACCGCGCAGGCGAAGGACGGGGGCTTGAAGTCACCCGGACTACTGCGCGCCCCGTACGAACAGCTGTTGGCGTCGTTGCGGCAGCGATTGGGGGCGCAGCGATTCGGCATCGCCTGGTCCCGCGGATCCCGGATCGCCCGCAACGATGTCCTGCGCGCACCGCCGCCCCAGGCGACCGAGGGAAGCGCCGCCGACGCCGCCCTGACCAAGCGCGAGATTCAGGTGCTGGCCCTGGTGGCCAGAGGCCTCACCGACGCGCAGATCGCCGACAATCTGACCGTCAGCCGGCGCACGGTGCACGCCCATCTGCGCGCCATCTACCGAAAACTTCAGCTGCACACCCGATCCGCCGCCACCCGCTATGCCGTCGAGCGCGGCCTGCGGTAGGTAGTAACCAGGCCGATCGCTGTCCCCGTCACCGGATCGGTTCGGCGTCCTTGACCCGGTGTTGAAGGTCAGCCGGGGCTGCCGGCCTGCGGCGGGTCAACATTCCGCGGGCCTTCGACCGGCCGTCCGCGGTCAACAGGAACCGATCGAGTCCGTAGTGCCCCGCGACCCGCCACGCCAGAATCAGCAGAATTCCCAACACCATCAGGATCCCGTTGGTGCCGGCCGAGCCGCCGGCGATGTAGAGGAAATTCAGCGCGACTCCGCCCGCCGCCGCGATACCGGTCAAACACCCGAGGATCAGGCCGGTCCCCACCGCCAACTCGGCGATCGTCACCACCCGACCGAAGAACAGCGCGTGCGAGGACATTCCGTTGAACCCATCCAGTACCCACTTGTACGGAACCTGCGGATGGCCGTGCGTCACCTCCTGGTGTTCCCAGGCATAGTTGGCACCGCCGATGAATCCCCGCAATTGATCCGGATGAGTGAACCAATTGGCCGTTCCGATTCCGGTCGCCTTCTCCCAGCCGGCCTGCAACCACTGCCACCCCACCCACAATCGGACCACCAGCCAGATCATCGCCGATCTCTCGGACCGGTAGAGAAAATGCGCCAACCGAAACTCCGTCGACCCGCCTGTCATGCCGTGCACGGTGATCGCGTCACCATCGCCCTTCACCTGAGCTCCATTCGTGTTGCGACCTCACCGATGTCGCCCATCGGTCCCAGACCTTGAACGTACGAGCCACGCTCGGCGATGGATATCGGCAGGATTGCCTATCTTTCAGCCGCCCCGGATCGGCGGATCAACCCCCGGTGGCGCCTGGCGAAGACAGACAATCGATCCTTCTGGACCTGTCGCCCGCGGCCTTGCAGGGGTCTTGGTGGAGGCTCCTGCTGGCCACTGCGTCGAGGCGTGATCGGTCCCGTTCCGGCAAGCTGTCGCCCTGGCAGCGAAGCCCTCGGCCCGATGGCCGGGAAACGCCCCCGGTTCGGGCATCGGTGCTCGTCAGCCGCGGTTCGAACGCTGTCACCATCCTCGCGGCAGTCGCTGCCCAGGTCGGCCGCTTCGGGACGATTTGCGGCCGCCGGCGGCGCCCGGCGGGCGCCGCACCGTTCCGCTCGAGTAGGTCCCGATGCGTGCAGGGGTGGAGACTGGGGGAACGGCCGCTGTGCGACCGGCAGATTCACTGATCTTCATCCGGGCCTGGGAACCGCCTCCGCCCGGCCACGCTCCACCGAATGTCGCGAACATACTTGGTCGCGACGGGCGGCGGGCCGTAGGCGCATCGCGCCGACGGCTCTCCGGGAAAGCAGAAAATCATGACCGGCAGCATCGCCCCCGAACGGTCGGCCAACGAGATCTGGGCTGACGCGGCCCACGCAGTACTGCAGGCGGTGGCGGCCGACTACGGCGCCGTCATCACCGCCAAGGATCTCGGTATCCAGGTCCAGCAGCAGAGCGGGGTGCCCGCCGGACCCGTATTGCAGAGATGGATCAACCCGGTGCTCGGCGAGGTCGCGGCGCGCTGCCAGGACGCCGGCGATCCACCGCTCATCTCCCTGGTGGTGAACAAAACCGACGGACGGGTGGGCGCGGCCTACGACGCGGTGGTCTCCGCCCAGGGCCTGCCGGCACCCGCCGACAACGACAGCCGCGACCAACTTGCCGCGCAGTCGCGCCAGGAGTGCTACCAGCGGTACTGCGACAGCGTGCCGAGCAGCGCGCGTCCGATGCTCTCGCCGACCCTGCAGGCGGCGCTCGACAAGGAACGCAAGTTGCGCAAGTCGATGGAGCAGGCCCCGCGGTGTCCTACCTGCAATGTCGAGTTGTCCCGGACCGGAATCTGCGACTCCTGCGACATGTGATCAGTCAGCCTGTCGCCTCCCCGCCGATGGGTCGGCTCCGCGCTCGTTCCGCTCCTCGCCCTGCGCTCCTTCGTCACTCCGGGCTGCGGTGCTCGCTCGCTGTCGCCTCCCCGCGGTAGGTGCCGAACGACCACAGGTTGCCCTCCGGATCGGCGACGGCGAACTCGCGGCTGCCGTAGTCCTGATCTTCCAGGGGTCGGATCACCGTCGCCCCGGCTGCCTGGACCCGGGCGTACAGCTGGTCGGGACGATCGGTCACCACATAGAAGCCGGCGGTGCCCGGCTGCCGCGACCACGCCCGCTCCGGGGCGTGGCTGCCCAGCATGATCCCGCCGCCTTCCGGCCAGTCCAGCTGGGCGTGGGCCACCGTGTCGCCATCGGCGTACACCGCGGTTCGTCGGAACCCGAAGGTGTCGACCAGGAAGGCGATCAGCGCGGGTGCATCGTCCGCCTGCAGCGTTCCCCAGACGGTCGGCGCCGGCGCCGCGGCGTCCTCGGTCGGCTGGTCGGGTTCGGTAGCGGGCTCACTGGCTGGCTGATTCATGACGTCAATCCTGACCATTGCGATGCCCGCCGGCTTGGAGATTTCGGCGCTCCTCGGCGAGCCAGCCGGTCGGGCTGGTGCCGGTGAACTGGCGGAAGGCGCGGGTCAGGTGAGACTGGTCGAAGTAGCCACAGTCGGCGGCGATCCGGGCCAGATCGACCGGCTCGCCGGACGCCACCGGACGGCCGATCGCCCGGATCACCTGCTGGAACCGGAGCAGCCGGTTCACCGTCTTCGGCCCGACGCCGATCTCCCGGGTGAACAGCGTCCGCAGCTGCCGCGGGCTCAGCAGCACATGACGGGCGAGCCCGTCGATCGAACCGTTACCGCGGTGCCGCGCCAGCCAGTTCCAGGCCTCGCCGAGCTCGGGGCGCACCGCGGCGCGACAACCGGCCCGGTCCACCCGGCGTCGCAGATAGGCCTGCAGCACAGCGAATCTGCCGTCCCAGTCCGGGGTTTCGGCGAGTCGGGTGCGCACGTGTTCGGCGGCTGCGCCGAGCACGTCCTCGCCGTCGGTCACCGGGAACCCGAGCTCGGTGGCCGGCACGCCGAACAGTGCGCGGGCGGCCAGCGGGTGCACGGCCAACTGGATACCACTCTGCGCCGGCGGCTGGCTGACGTAGGCGGGTGCGGTGTGCAGCCCACCGGTGATGATCAGGTTCCGGCCGGCCCGTCCGGTGGGTAACTGCTCCGGGCTGACGGCGGTGACGATCGGGTCGTCGAGGCTGAAGATGAAGGTCAGCGACGGGGAGGGCAACCCACGGTGCACCCCCTGGATCGCACCGGCGGCGGCGTACCCGGTCGTACTGAAGACGCCGGGCAGCAGCCCGGCGCTCCGCACGAACTCGTAGGTCGCTGTCATCGGTTCTCGCCGCCTCAACGGTACGTCGGTGCCGCGCGGGCGGCCGCCGCGCCGACGGCAGAATTCTGTTCAGCCCGGTGAAAGTGTGGGACGGTGCAGCATGGAGTTTCTCGCTCCCGCCGATCTCGGCGACGCAGTGGCCGCGAAGGCGGCCCATCCCGACGCGGTGCCGATCATGGGCGGCACCGACGTGATGGTGGAGTTGAACTTCGACCGGCGCCGGCCGGAACTGCTGTTGGACCTCGGGCGGGTTCCCGAACTTCGCGAATGGGACCGCGACGGCGACCGGATCCGGCTCGGCGCCGCGGTCAGCTACAGCCGGGTGATCGCCGAGCTCTCCGGCGTCCTGCCGGGGCTGGCGATGGCCTCCCGCACGGTCGGTTCGCCGCAGATCCGCAACCGAGGCAGCATCGGCGGAAACCTCGGTGCGGCGTCGCCGGCCGGTGATGCACACCCGGCGCTGCTGGCCGCCGCGGCCGAGGTGGAGCTGACGTCGGTCCGAGGCGTCCGCCGGGTGCCGATCGACGACTTCTTCCTCGGCGTGAAGCGGCACGCCGGCGCACCGGACGAGCTGATCACCGCGGTGTGGATCGGTGCGGCGACCGGGCCACAGCAGTTCAGCAAGGTCGGTACCCGCAATGCGATGGTGATCGCGGTCTGTTCCTTCGGCCTGGCACTGCATCCCGGGTCGGCGCAGGTGCGCACCGGCATCGGCTCGGCGGCGCCGACGCCGCGCCGCGCGGCCGCAGCGGAGACCTTCGTCAACGCCGCGTTGCAGGACGGGAACCTGTGGCACAGCAGGGATGTGCTCGCAGAATCGCTGCTGACGGAATTCGCCCGGCGGGTGACGGCTGCCGCCGCGCCGATCGACGACGTGCGCGGCACCGCCGACTACCGTCGGCGCGCGCTCGGCGTGCTGGCCCGCCGCTGCCTGCAGTGGGCCTGGACCGACTATCGCAGCGGATCGGTGGGCTGAGATGCGTGTCGAGTTGACCGTCAACGGCGAACCGCTGCTGGCCGATGACGTCTGGGAGGGCGAGAGCCTGTTGTACCTGCTGCGTGAGCGACTCGGCCTGCCGGGCTCGAAAAATGCCTGCGAGCAAGGTGAATGCGGGTCCTGCACCGTCTATCTGGACGGGGTCACCGTGTGTGCCTGCCTGGTCGCGGCCGGACAGGCCGCCGGTCGGCAGGTGGTGACCGTCGAGGGGCTGACGGATCGGATGACGGAGCCGGCCGCGCTGCACCCGATCCAGCAGGCGTTCCTGGACGCCGGCGCGGTGCAGTGCGGCTTCTGCACCCCCGGTCTGCTGGTCGCCACCCACGACCTGCTGGCTCGGCTGCCGGCGCCGACGGACGAGCAGGTCCGCGAGTCGTTGGCCGGAAACCTGTGCCGCTGCACCGGGTACGAGAAGATCCTGGACGCGGTTCGGCTCGCCGCCGGCCGGCTCGCCGCGGACGCTTCCGGCGGGCATGGGCGAAACGCTGCCGGGCCGAAGCCGGGTGACCAACGGTGACCGGCCCGGCGATCACCGAACAGGTCGGCACCGGAACGGCGCGCGGCGTCGGTAGCAGCCCGGCCCGGCCGGACGGGGTGCTGAAGGTGACCGGACAGTTCGCCTACGGCAGCGACCTGTGGATGGACGGCATGCTCTGGGGCGTGACGCTGCGCAGCCCGCACCCGCACGCCGTGATCGGCTCGATCGATATCTCGGCCGCGCTGGCCACCCCCGGCGTGCACGCCGTGCTGACCCATGCCGACGTGCCCGGACGGAACCTGGTGGGCCTTGAGCACGCCGACCAGCCGGTGCTGGCCGAGAGTGTGGTCCGGTACCAGGGTGAGCCGGTGGCGCTGGTGGCGGCCGATCATCCGGAGATTGCCCGCCGCGCCGCCGGCCGCATTGTCGTTGACTATCAGGTGCTCTCGCCGGTCAGCGATCCGCGGACCGCGCTGGATGCGGCGCCGCTGCACCCGGGCGGGAACCTGGTCCGGCGGGTGAAGATCCGTAAGGGTGACCCGGCGCCGGTGGCCGACGTGGTGGTGCGTGGCGAGTACCGGGTCGGGATGCAGGACCAGGCGTTTCTCGGCCCGGAATCCGGGCTGGCGATTCCGGACGGCGAGGGCGGCGTCGATCTGCACGTAGCCACCCAGTGGCTGCATGTCGACCAACAGCAGGTCTGCACCGCGCTCGGGCTGACGCCCGACCGGGTGCGGCTGACGCTGGCCGGGGTCGGTGGCGCGTTCGGCGGTCGGGAGGACCTGTCGATGCACGTGCATGGTTGCCTATTGGCGCTGCACACCGGCAAGCCGATCAAAATGGTGTACAGCAGGGAGGAATCGTTCTTCGGGCACGTCCACCGCCACCCCGCCTGGCTGCAGTACGAGTACGGCGCAGACTCCTCCGGCGCGCTGGTCTACGCCCGCGGTGAGATCTGCCTGGACGGCGGTGCCTATGCCTCCAGTACCGGGGCCGTGGTCGCGAACGCCGCCACCATGGGGCTCGGCCCCTACGACATCCCGAACGTGCACGTCGACTGCTACGGGGTCTACACGACCAACCCGCCGTGCGGCGCGATGCGGGGTTTCGGTGCGGTACAAGCGGCTTTCGCCTACGAGGCGATGATGGACAAGCTGGCCGACGCGCTGCAGATGGACCCGGTGGCGCTGCGGATCCGCAACGCCATGTCGGAAGGTTCGAGGGTGCCGACCGGCCAGCTGGTGGACAGTGCCGCCCCGGTCGCCGAACTGATCGGCCGGGTCCGGGACCTGCCGCAGCCACCGGCACCGCCGACCGCCGGCCCGGTCGACCTGCGGCAGCTGCCCGGCGGGGTCGGCAACACCACGCACGGCGAGGGGGTGCGCCGCGGCGTCGGCTATGCGGTGGCGTACAAGAACGTCGCGTTCTCCGAGGGCTTCGACGACCATTCCACCGCCCGGGTGCGCCTGGAGGTCGCCGGCGGGACACCGATTGTCACGGTGCACACGGCCGCCGCGGAGGTCGGGCAGGGCCTGGTCACCGTGCAGCAACAGATCTGCCGCACCGAACTCGGGGTGGACACGGTGCTGGTGCACCCGGCCGATACGACGGTGGGATCCGCCGGCTCCACCTCGGCGTCCCGTCAGACCTACGTCACCGGCGGTGCGGTGCAGCACGTCTGCGCGCTGGTCAGGGCGAGGGTCCTGGAGCTGACCGCGGCCCTGCCGGACCTGCCCGGTACGCCGGTGGGGTTGCGCGACGGAGCCGTCGTCGACGCCGACGGCGCGGCACTGATCGACCTGGCCGAGCTGCTCGGCGACCAGGCGGTGGAGCGGACCGACGAGTGGCGGCATCGCCGCACCTACCCGATCGATCCGGAGACCGGGCAGGGCGATGCGCATGTGCAGTACAGCTTCTCGGCCCACCGCGCGGTGGTGGACGTCGACGTCGAACTCGGTCTGGTGAAGGTGATCGAGCTGGCCTGCGCGCAGGACGTGGGGCGGGCGATGAACCCGGACGCGGTGCTCGGGCAGATCCAGGGCGGCAGCACCCAGGGCATGGGGTTGGCGCTGATGGAGGAGATCCAGGTGGTGGACGGCAAGATCGTCAACCCGTCGTTCACCGACTACCTGATCCCGACCATCCTGGACACCCCGCCGATGCCGATCCAGGTGCTGGAAAACCCGGACCCGCACGCCCCCTTCGGATTGCGGGGGGTCGGAGAGGCGCCGACCGTCTCGTCCGGGCCGGCGGTGCTGGCGGCGATCCGGGCGGCCTGCGGTCACGATCTGACCCGGGTGCCGGTCCGGCCGCAGGACATCATCGGCTGAGTCGACGTCGGGCATCTCCCCCCATGCAGGTAGCGCAAAGTTGGAGCGACACGCCGCGAGACACGCGGTACCTAGCCAGCTTTCCGCTACCTGCCGAGAGGTGCCCCGAGGACGTAGCGGAACGTTGCAGCGACACGCGGTGAGGATTGCGCTACCTGACCAACTTTCCGCTACCTCGGGGTCAGGGCACGGGGTCCACCAGGATCCGGGAGATGGCGTCCAGCACCGCGGTGTCCTCGATGGTTCCGGGCACCGGAGCGTCGACGCCGTCGGCGATCTGACGCATGGTCCGGCGCAGGATCTTGCCGGATCTGGTCTTCGGCAGGCCGGCAACGATGTCGATCCGGCGGAGCGAGGCGACCGCGCCCACCTCGTCCCGGACCCGCTGCACCAGTTCCGCGCGCAGCCGTTCGACGGCCGCCTCGTCCAGATCGGAAGCCCCGGACTTGAGGACCACCAGGCCGCGCGGCACCTGCCCCTTGAGCTGGTCGGCGACGCCGATCACGGCGCACTCGGCGACCAACGGGTGCCCGGCCAGGGCGGCCTCCAGCGCGCCCGTTGAGAGCCGGTGCCCGGCGACGTTGAGCACATCGTCGGTGCGGCCCATGATCCACAGATATCCGTCGGCGTCCAGATGTCCGCCGTCACCGGAGGAGTAGTAGCCGGGGAAGGCGGACAGGTAGGACGCGACGTAGCGGTCGTCGTCACCCCAGAGCGTCGGCAGGGTGCCAGGCGGCAACGGAAGTTCGATGCAGACCGCGCCCTCGGTGCCCGGCGCCGCCGGGTTGCCCCGCTCGTCCAGCACCCGGACGGCATAGCCGGGGACGGGCATGGTCGCCGATCCGGGTTTGATGTCGAAGGTCTGCAGGCCCACTGGATTGGCGGCGATCGGCCAGCCGGTCTCGGTCTGCCACCAGTTGTCGATCACCGGGACGCCCAGCAGGTCGGTGGCCCACTGCCAGGTGTCCGGGTCGAGCCGCTCGCCGGCCAGGAACAGTGTCCGCAGGCTGGACAGGTCGCGCCCGGCCAGTAGGGCGCCGTCCGGGTCGTCCCGTTTGATCGCCCGGATTGCGGTCGGCGCGGTGAACATGCCCGCCACCCGGTGTTCGTCCACCACCCGCCAGAAGGCGGAGGCATCCGGCGTACCAATGGGTTTGCCCTCGTAGAGCACTGTGGTGCAGCCGGTGAGCAGGGGGGCGTAGACGATGTAGGAGTGGCCGACCACCCAGCCGACGTCGGAGGCGGTGAACCAGACGTCGCCAGGCTGCATGCCGAAGATGTTGGTCATCGACCAGCGCAGCGCCACCGCATGCCCGCCGTTGTCCCGGACGATGCCCTTGGGGCGTCCGGTGGTGCCGGACGTGTACAGGATGTAGAGCGGGTCGGTGGCAGCCACCGGCACGCAGTCGATGACACCCTCGCCCTCGGCCGGAAGTGCGGTGGCCCAGTCGATATCGCGGTCTCCGAGGATGGCGGTCGCCTGCGGTCTGGCCACCACGATCACCGACGACGGCTGGTGCCGGGAGCGCGCGAGCGCCGCGTCGACCATCGGCTTGTACTCGATCACCCGATCGCGCTCGATGCCGCAGGTCGTCGTCACCAGCGCGGTCGGTTGTGCATCGTCGATCCGGGCGGCGAGTTCGGCGGGAGCGAAGCCGCCGAACACCACCGAGTGCACGGCGCCGATCCGGGCACAGGCCAGCATGGTGATGACTGCCTCCGGAATCATCGGTAGGTAGATCACCACCCGGTCGCCGCGGCCGACGCCCTGGGCGGCGAGCATCCCGGCCGCCCGCCGCACCAGGTCCAGCAGCTCGCGGTAGCTGTAGCTGGTGACCGTCCCGGTCACCGGGCTGTCGTGGATCAGCGCCGGTTGGTCGCCGCGGCCGGCGGCAACGTGCCGGTCCAGCGCGTTGAAGCAGGTGTTGAGGGTGGCATCGGGGAACCAGCGGTAGAACGGCGGACTGCTCGCGTCCAGCGCCGCCGCCGGTGGCCGCACCCAGTCGATGTCCAGCGCCGCGTCGAGCCAGAACCCCTCCGGATCGGACAGGCTGCGTCGGTACGCGTCGGAGTAGGCGCCGTTGCTCATCCGGGGATTGTCGCACCGATCGTGTGGAGCCGGGCGGTTCCCGGGCAGAGCCGGGCGGTTCCCGGGGCGGGGCCGGGCGGTTCCGGGGCGGGGCCGGGCGGTTCCGGGGCAGAGCCGGGCAGTTCCGGAGAAGGTCTTGACAGCGGTCCGGGACTGGCGGCATGATCGGCAAACTGTAAACGTTTACAGTTCGGTCGCCGGTGGCGGACCGACTCGATTCGACGGCGAACGGGAGCACGGATGGCAGTGACGACTGCGCCGGCTCCGCCGACCGCGAGGCCGAAGGCCAAACGCGCCTCGAGCAACCAGCGGCCGATGTGGTGGCTGTTGCTGCCCAGCCTGATCCCGGTGATCGCGTTCAGCGTCTACCCGTTGCTGAACGGCATCTGGCTCGGGTTCACCGATGCGCGCGCCGGGTACCAGGTCCCGTTCGCCTTCAACGGGGTCGACAACTACCAGCGGCTGTTCCACGACGTGTTCTTCTGGGACTCGTTCAAGATCGGGCTGATCTGGGCCTTCAGCGTCACCGTCCTGCAGTTCCTGCTCAGCCTGGGCCTGGCCCTGCTGTTGAACGCAGGCTTGCGGTTCCAGTGGCTGATCCGCCCGCTGGCGCTGATCCCGTGGGCGATGCCGTCGGTGATCGTGGCGATCCTGTGGAAGCTGATCTACCTGCCGGACGCCGGCATCCTGAACGCCTTCCTGCGCGGCATCGGGCTGATCGACACCAACATCAACTGGCTGGGCAGCTTCAACCTGGCGCTGCCGGCGGTGATCGTCGTGGGGGTCTGGGCCGGCATGCCACAGACCACCATCGCGCTGCTGGCCGGCCTGCAGAACACCTCGATGGACCTGCACGAGGCGGCCGCGCTGGACGGAGCCGGTGCCTGGCAACGGTTCCGCACCGTCACCCTGCCGGCCCTCAAACCGGTGATCATCGCGATCACCTCGCTGGACTTCGTCTGGAACTTCAACTCGTTCGGCCTGGTCTACGTGCTCACCGAGGGCGGGCCCGGCCGCAGCACCATGCTGCCGATGTTGTTCGCCTACCAGAGTGCCTTCGGCAGCGGCGAGTTCGGCTACGCGGCCGCGTTGGGCAACGCGATGGTGGTGGTGATCATGGCCATCCTCGGTGTGTACCTGTGGCGGCAGATGCGGGAGGCGAACTGATGCGCACCCGCCCGCTCACCAGGGTCGGCCAGTACGTCGCGCTGGCCTGCTACGTGGTGTTCCTCGGCTTTCCGCTGCTCTGGCTGTTCTCCACCGCGTTCAAGTCCCAGCAGGAACTGATCACCTTGCACCCGACGCTGTTCCCGCGGCACTGGTCGCTGGACAGCTTCCGCACCGCGCTGGACAACACCGAGGTCTGGTCGTCACTGAAGAACTCGCTGGTGGTCGCGGTGGCAACGGCGATCATCACCACCTTGATCGCGTTGCCGGCCGCCTACGCCCTGGCCAGGGGGCGCAGCATCGTGCGCACCGTGTCGATCGGCTGGATCCTGGTCAGCCAGGTGTTCCCGTTCGTGCTGATCGTCATCCCGGTTTTCATCGTGCTGCGGAACCTGGGGCTACTCAACACCCTGGTCGGTCTGGTGCTCATCTACGTGGTGTGGGCGCTGCCCTTCACCCTGTGGATGCTGCAGGGATACGTCACCGCGATCCCGCGCGAACTGGAGGAGGCGGCCGCCACCGACGGCGCCTCCCGGTTCGCCACCCTGCGCAAGATCGTTTTCCCGTTATTGATGCCGGGCATCGTGGCGACCTCGATGTTCGCCTTCATCTCGGCCTGGAACGAGTTCTTCTTCGCGCTGGTGATCATCACCGATCCGGCGAAACAGACGGCGCCGTTGCTGTTGGCCAGATACGTCGGCAGCGAGGGCTCGGTCAACCTCGGCCCGCTGGCCGCCACCGCCCTCATCACCACCCTGCCGAGCCTGCTGATCTTCGGCATCATCCAACGAAAGCTGGTGGCCGGCCTGATGTCCGGTTCTGTCAAGGGCTGAGCCCGGCCGGCAGCCGCAGCTGAACGCACGATCACCACCGCAGCCCCGTCATCCCGAACTCGAGAGGAACAAACGTGAAGCGCTCAATCGCAGTCGTCGGCACCGCCCTGTGTGCCGTCCTGCTCACCGCCTGCGTCAGCAACAGCGGCGGAGGTGACACCAGCACATCGGCCGCCGGCTCACCGGCGGCCGGCGAGAAGATCAACCTGACCTTCTCCAGCTATGCCTTCCAGGACCCGACGGTGGCGGCCACCCAGGCCATCGTCGATTCCTGGAACAAGGCGAACCCGGACATCCAGGTGCAGTACCAGAAGGTCGACGCCGAGTCGGTGCACGACAAGTTGGTGACCCAGTTCGCCGGTAACTCCGCGCCGGACATCATCCACGACGAATCCGCCGACATCGCCGGTTTCAGCCAGCAGGGCTACCTCGCCGATCTCGGGCCGCTGCTGCCGGCCGAGCTGAAATCCGATGTGCCGGAATCGGTCTGGAAGTCGGTGACCTACGGCGGCGTGATCACCGGGGTGCCGACGATCGCCCAGGTGTACTGCGTGTTCGCCAACACGGATCTGCTGAAGGCCGCCGGCATCGAGGTGCCGGCCGCCGACGCGCCGTGGACCTGGGACGACCTGGCGACCAACGCCAAGAAGCTGACCAGCGGCGACGTCACCGGCTTCGCCTGGGGCCTGAAGTCGCCGGCCGCCGGCATCATGTCGTCCGGGCTGGCGTTCGACGGCACCTTCTTCTCCGGTGACGAGAAGAATCCGACGATCAAGGTCGGCGACAACGAGATGCAGGTGCCGAACCGGATCGCCGCGATGCTGGCGGACGGATCCATGGGCAAGGATTCGATCTCGCTGTCCGGCAGCGATGTGCTGCCCGGCTTCTTCGGCGGAAAGTACGCGATGGTGATGGCCGGCAACTATGTGGCCACCCAGATCGACGGAAAGGCGCCGTCCGGCTTCACCTGGACGATGCTGCCGCTGCTCAAGGGCACCAGCCAGCACCAGGCGTCGAACCCGCAGACGCTCAGCGTCGCCAAGCAGAGCAAGCACCCGCAGCAGGCCGCCGACTTCATCGCCTACTTCATGAAGGCCGAGAACCTGGCCAAGATCGCCGAGGGCGACGCGCTGATCCCGGTGACCAAGTCGGCCGCCGAGATCGTCAAGAAGGACATGGGCGACAAGAACGGCTGGCCGGCGATCCTGGCCTCGGCCGACCAGTTGGTCGACGCGCCGTGGAACAAGGCGGAGAAATTCCCGGACTGGAAGTCGAAGATCGCCAATCCGTCGTACCAGCAGTTCCTGGCCGGCAAGTTGGACGCAGCCGGGTTGGCCAAGGCGTTGGGCGACGGCTGGGCCACCGTCGGCGGCTGAGCCGTTCCCGAACGGCCGGCCGACCAGACATCAACAGCGACACCGCAAGGACACCGAATCACCATGAATTCACTGCAGGACAAGGCCATCGGCACCCTGATGGCGGCCGCCGTCGGCGACGCCATCGGCGGGGCGACGGAAGGCCGCAGCGCCGAGGAGATCCGCGAGCGGTACGACGGTCCGGTCGAAGGAATCGTCGACTACTTCATGACGGACTGGCGCACCGCGAAGCCGATGTCGCCGTACTTCAAGGGCGACGGGCACGTCACCGACGACACGTTGATGACGAACCTGTTGGTCCAGGTCTACGACAAGCGGCGGCGTCATCTGACGCCGTTCGACCTGGCCGACGATCTGGTGCCGCTGATGATGAACCAGCTCACCTGGATCCCCGAGCTGGAGCGGGAGGCGGTGCCGATCCTGCGGGTGTTCCTGGCCGAGAAGTGGTTGGTGACCAGGCTTCACTACGGGCACGTCGACCCGCGGGAGGCCGGCGTCGGCAACGTGGTGAACTGCGGCGCGGCGATGTACATGGCACCGGTCGGGATCGCGAACGCGGGCGATCCGGCCGGTGCCTACGCCGAGGCGGCCGACGTGGCCGGTGCCCACCAGTCCAGCTACGGGCGGGAGGCGGCGGCGGTGTTCGCCGCCGCCGTCGCCGCCGCGCTGACGCCCGGCATCGATCTCGACGGCGTCTTCGACGCCGTGCTCGGGCTGGCGCGGGACGGTACCCGGGATGCGATCGAAGCCGTGCTTGCGGCCGCCGACGGGGTTGACGACGGCGACTGGCTGGGCGCCATTCCGGTGCTGCGGCAGGCGATCACGCCGTTCGACTCGGTCGGCGAGCTGTATCGCGAACCGGCCCAGGATTCGCGACGGCCCAGCCGGTTGCGGGCCATCGAGGAGCTGCCGGTGGCGCTCGGCTTCCTGGCGGTGACCGGCGGTGACGTGCGCGGCAGCATTCTCGGGGCCACCAACTACGGCCGCGACTCGGACTCGATCGCCACCATGGGCGGGGCCATCGCCGGCGCGCTCGGTGGCGAGGCCGCGGTGCCGGCCGACTGGGCGGAGGCGGTGGCCACCAACTCGAGGCTGGATCTGCACGCCGGCGGGCTGACGATGGCCGCGGTGGCCCGCGAGATCCAGGCCGCCGACGCGGCGGCGTTCGCCCGGCGGGCCAAGGCCTTTGCCGCGCTGACCGCGACTGCGACCGAGCCGGCCGGAACGAGCCCCGCCGAGGTGACCTCGGCGTGAAGCGGGTGACCTGGGTCCAGCCGGAGGATCTGCTCCGGCACGAACTGTTGCAGTCGACGCAGGAGGGCAAGGACGTCGCCGCGGTTCGTCAGACCTGGAGTACTGCAGGGTATTCGGTTGATCCACCGGTCGGCGGGGTCTCGCCGGAACCGGCCGGACCGGCCGAGCGGGCGCTCGCCGGACGGCTACTGGACGAGCTGGCGCGGCTGCCCGATTCGACCGCGCTCGATGAACCCAGCGACTGGCCCGGGATCCTGGCCACCATGCCACCGCTCGGCCGGGACAACCGCGCTACGCCCCGTTCGCCCGGCACAGCGAAGCGAGGACACGAAGGCGGCGACGAAGGAGTCCCCTTCGTGGCCGCAGTCGAGCGCGGCCGGCCGAACCAAACGATACAGCCCGACCGGATCAAGGGCGCGTGGCTGGGCCGGGCGGTCGGCTGCGTACTGGGCAAGCCGGTGGAGAAGGTCCCGCGGGCCGGGATCGAGGAGATCTTGCGGTCCACCGGCCGCTGGCCGCTGCGCCGCTACTTCACCGCCGTCGGGCTGGATCCGCTGGTCGCCCAGCGGTGGCCGTGGAACCGGGCCAGCAGGCCGACCAGCCTCGAGGAGAACATCGACGGCACTCCTGAGGATGACGACATCAACTACACGTTGATGGCGCTGCGGACCCTGGAACACCACGGTGCCGACTTCGACGCCGGCGACGTGGCCACCGGCTGGCTGTTGGACCTGCCGGCCGGTCGGGCCTTCACCGCCGAGCGGATCGCCTACCGGAACCTGTTGTCCGGCATCGAACCGCCGCGCACCGCCACCGTCGGCAACCCGTTCCGGGAGTGGATCGGGGCCCAGATCCGCACCGACCTCTACGGCTGGGTGAACCCGGGCAACCCGCTGCGGGCGGCCGAATGGGCCTGGCGGGACGCCAGCGTCAGCCACACCCGCAACGGCCTGTACGGCGCGATGTTCGTCGGGGCGATGGCTGCTGCGGCGGTTGCGGTCGACGGGTCCGATGCCGCCGCGGTTGAGCGGGTGTTGGACGTCGGGGCCTCGGTCGTGCCGCCGGCCAGCCGGATGGCGGCGGCGATCGCCCTCGGCCGTCGACTCGGCGCCGCCGGCATTCCGCCCGCCGAGGCGTACGCCGCGTTGGAGGCGGAGTTCGCCGGCCTGCACTGGGTGCACGCGCTGAACAACTCGGCCCTGGTCGCCTATGCGCTGACGGCCGGCCGCGGCAGCTTCGACCAGGCGATCTGTCTGACCGTCACCGGCGGGTGGGACACCGACTCGAACGGGGCCACCGTCGGCGCGGTGATGGGAGCGGTGACCGGCGCCGCCGGCATCCACCCGTACTGGACGGATCCGTTGCGCGGGCGGGTGTCCAGCTCGATTCCAGGGTGCGACGGAGCGACCTTCTCGGAGCTGACGGCGCGAACGCTGGCCGTCGCCGAACGGGTCTCGTCATCCCCGGTGGTGACGGTGCGATGACCGCCCGCCGCCCCACGGTGGTTCAGGTCGCCGAGCGGGCGCACGTCTCGATCGCCACCGTCTCCCGGGTGCTGAACGGCAAGCTCGCCCGGCCGTCCAGCACCGAGCGGGTGCTGGCCGCTGCGGCCGAGCTGGGATACGTGCCGGACGCCACCGGCCGGTCCCTGCGGATGGGTCGATCGTTGCAGATCGCCTTCGCCGTCGACGATGTCGGCAACCCGGTCTACACCGAGATGCTCAGCGGCGTCGAGGACGGGATGGCCGGATCCGGTAGCCGCCTGTCGGTCGCCTCCACCGGACACAATCCGGCGGATCTGATGGCGCTCATCGATGAGTTGTCCCGTGGCTACGCCGACGGCCTGATCATCAGCCCACTGCGTCGCACACCGGAGCTGATCCAGGCCTTGGTCGACGCAGCCGTGCCCACGGTGGTGGTCGGCTCGCTGGATGCCGGCGCCCCGTTGGACACCGTCCGGATCGACTCCGGGCTCGGCGTCCGGCAGGCCTACGAGCACCTGGTCGACACCGGACGCCGCCGGATCGCCTTCGTCGGCGGGCCGCCCGACACCGCACCCGGCTCCGCCCGGCTCAACGCATTCCGCCTGGCGGGCAGCGAGTTCGGCTGCGCGGGGCCGGTGGTGCAGGCGCAGGGGTTCACCGTCACCGCCGGCGAGCAGGCCTGGCTGGAACTGGCCGGCCTGACCGGCCGGCGCCGGCCGGATGCCGTGCTGGCGGCGAACGACCTGCTCGCTCTCGGGGTGATGCGGGCGGCCAAGAGCGCCGGCCGGCGGATACCGTCGGGTCTGGCAGTGGCCGGCATCGACGACATCCAGTTCGCCCGGATCTTCTCGCCCTCACTGACCAGCGTCTCGCTGAAGGCACGGGAGCGCGGCCGGCTGGCCGCGCGGCTGCTGCTCGGCCGGATCGCGGCGCCCGGTGCACCGACGCGCACCGAACAGGTCGAACCGGAACTCATCATCCGGGAGTCGACATCGTGAGTGAGCTTGCGAACGAACCATCGGCACAGAACGAGGTCAACCCGCGAGGGACGAGCGGGGAGAGAGCATGAGCGTGAGCAGGGCGGAGACGGCTGCCGCTACCGGATTCACCCTCGGTGGTGCCCGCGACGAGCGCGGTGTCGGCGTGTACTCCTCGATCGACGAGGCGTTCAACCCGTTGATCCCGCGCCCGCTGGACCGTCCGCAACAGGTACCGCTGGAACCGGACGCCGACCTGAGCGTGCTGGATGACGGGAAGATCCTCGCGGCCCCGGACGACCCCGCGCTGTGGGGTCGCTGGCGTCGGCAGATAGCCCGCTGGCGGCGGGAGGCGGCCGCCAGATTCAGCTACGACGACGCCATCTACCGGCGGCCTGACATGCAGTGGGCGGCCGAGTGTTTCGTGGTATCGCAGGTTTGGCTGTGGGACGAGCTGCTGTTCGACTGGACCACCGGGAAATTCACCCCGGACCGGCTGATCGCCGACGCCCGCCGGCGGTTCGGCGGGTTCGATGCCGTGGTGCTCTGGCACGCCTACCCGGTGATCGGCATCGACGACCGCAACCAGTGGGACTACTACCTGGACGTCGATGGGCTGGCGGAGGTGGTCGATGAGTTCCACCGGGCCGGCATCCGGGTGTTCGTCGACTACAACCCGTGGGACGTCAGCACCCGCCGGCACAACGCGGGGCCGCGGCCGGCGGCGGAGGTGGGCACGAACGGCGAGTCGCGCTCGGACATGGAGCGGCTCTCGGACATGGTGGCCGACCTGAGGTTCGACGGGGTCTTCCTGGACACCCTGCGGGAAGGCCGTGGCGAACTGCTGGCCGGCCTGAAGTGGGCGAAGGCAGGAGTGGCGGTCGAAGGCGAATCGCGGGTCTCGGTGACCAGGATGGTCGACCACCCGCTGTCCTGGGCCCAGTGGTTCGCCGACTCGCCCGTGCCGGGGGTGGTGCGGGCGCACTACTTCGAGCGCCGGCACATGATGCACCATGTGCGCCGCTGGCACCGCAGCCACGCGGTGGAGATGCAGTCGGCCTGGTTCAACGGCATCGGAATGATGGTCTGGGAAGTGGTGTTCGGCGTCTGGGTCGGCTGGAACGACCGGGACGCGCAGATGCTCCGTCGGATGGCGCCGACCCAACGGGCACTCGGACACCTGTTGCGTGACGGCGTCTTCACCCCGCTCATCGACCTGGGCGAGCAGGCGCTGGACGCCCGCGTGTTCGGGTCCAGCTTCCGCAGCGACAGCGAGACGATGCTGTGCCTGGTGAACCGGGGCGACACCGATGCCACCGTGGCGTTGCCGGTCGACCCGACGGTGCCCTCGTACGACCTGTGGACCGGCCGGCCGGCCCCGGTGCTGGACCAGCAGGCGCAGGTGCTGGTCCCGGCGCACGGCATCGGCGGCCTGTGGTCGCCGGCTCCCGGCGCCGATACCAGCTGGCTCGACCCGACCCCGCCGACCCCGGCGACCAGCGAGTTCCGCCACCGGCTCACCGAACGGGTCCCGCCACCGGCGGTCACCGCGGCGGTGCCTCCGGTGCCGACCGTACCGGTCGATGCCGGCAGGTACACGCTGACCGTCCGATACCGCTTCCGGGAGACCGGGATGTACGACGGCGCACCGTTCGTCGACGAGTGGAAGCCGTTGCCCCCCAGGCTGCACGACCTGCGCACGCTTGATCGGCACGTCTGGCTGGACCGGGACGTGGCGGTCGCCTGCCGCGAGGTCAGCCAGCGGCGGTTCGCGGAGTTCGTGCAGGCGACCGGATATACGCCGGCGGTGCGCGGGGTGCACGTCCCGGACTGGGTGACCCGGCTGCCGCAGGATGCGGACCCGGAGCGGCCGGTGAGTCAGGTGTCGCTGCCGGACGCGCGGGCGTTCGCGGCCTGGGTCGGTGGTCGGCTGCCGACCGAGGACGAGTGGCAACTGGCGGCCGGCCAGCCCGGTTTCGACCGACGGGAGCCGTTGGTGTGGAACCTGACCGAGAGCGAGCACACCGACGGTCGGACCCGTTTCGTGATGCTCAAGGGTGGGTCGGCATACCTGCCGACCGGTTCCCAGTGGTACTTCGACGGCGGGCCGCAGGAACCGCAGTTCGCCGCGAAGTACCTGCTGCCGGGGCAGGGCCTGGGCCGGTCGACCAGCATCGGATTCCGGGTCGCCTGGGTGGTCGGGACCCGCGAGGCGGTGCAGCACACCAGGTTCGGTGGCTTCGGTGACGTCGGCGAGTCCGGCAGGGGTGACGGGCGATGACCGAGCCGGCCGGCGGTGCGCTCGCCGATCTGCGGGTGGTGGACGCCTCGACGCTGTTTGCCGGGCCGATGGCCGCCATGCACCTCGGCGATCTCGGAGCCGAGGTGATCAAGGTCGAGGATCCGCGGCGCCCCGACCCCGCCCGTGGCCACGGCCCGGAGAAGGACGGGCACAACATCTGGTGGAAGACGTTGGGCCGCAACAAGCGCACCGTCAGCCTCGACCTGCACACCGACGGCGGTGCGGATGCGTTCCGGCGGCTGTGTGGATCCGCCGACGCGGTGATCGAGAATTTCCGGCCGGACACCCTGGAGAGCTGGGGACTCGGCTACCAGCAGCTGTCGGCGGACAACCCGGGCCTGGTGCTGGCCAGGGTCACCGGGTTCGGCCAGCTCGGCCCGTACCGCCGCCGGCCCGGATTCGGCACGCTGGCCGAGGCGATGAGTGGATTCGCCGCTGCCACCGGGGAGCCGGACGGGCCGCCGACGCTGCCGCCGTTCGGCCTGGCCGACGGGATCGCCTCGCTGGCAACGGCCTTCGCGGTGATGTCGGCCCTGCACCAGCGGGAGCTGACCGGCCGTGGACAGGTGGTGGATCTGGCCATCGTCGAGCCGATCATGGCGATGCTCGGGCCACAGATCTCCCGCTGGCAATTGCTCGGCACCGCCCAGCCGCGGTTGGGCAACCGATCGGGCAACAACGCGCCGCGCAACACCTATCGCAGTCGCGACGGCCACTGGCTGGCCGTGTCGACCAGCTCCCACAGCATCGCCGAGCGCGTCGTCACGCTGGTCGGCCGGCCGGAGCTGGCCGGGCAGCCGTGGTTCGCGACCGGGCGCGGGCGGGCGGAGCACACCGACGAACTCGACGCGGCGGTCGGCGGCTGGATCGCCGCCCGCGACCGGGCCGAGGTGATCGCGGAGTTCGAGCGGGCGCAGGCAGCGGTCGCACCGATCTACACCCCGCAGGACATCGTGGCCGATCCGCAGTTCCAGGCGCTGGGCACCATCCGCACGGTCGAGGACCCCGATTTCGGCGCGATGGCCATGCAGGGCCCGTTGTTCCGGCTGTCCGACGGTGATGCGCCGACCCGTCATACCGGGCGTGAGCCGGGTGCCGACACCGACGCGGTGCTGACCGAACTCGGTTACAGCGCAGCCGAGATTGCCGAGCTGCACCGTTCCGGTGCGGCCGGTGCGGCCGGTGCGGCCGGTGGGTCCGGTGCGGCCGGTAGGCCCGCTGGGGCCGAGGTGTCCGGTGGAGCCGGAGCTTCGGGTGAGTGAGCCGCGGGCCGCGGTCCCGCTGACATGGCTGTACGTGCCCGGCGACCGGCCGGAGCGCATCGAGAAGGCTCTCGCCTCGGCCGCCGACGTGGTGATCCTGGATCTCGAGGACGCCGTCAGCCCGGGGGCCAAGGATGCCGCCCGACGTACCGTCTCCGAATTCGCCCGGGCGGCCGACCGGCCGCTGCAGATCAGGGTGAATGCCGTCGACACCCCCTGGCATGCAGCGGATCTGGCCATGCTCGGCACCCTTCCGGCCGCGGTCGGACTGCGGCTCCCGAAGTGTGAGGACCCAGCGACGGTGGCCGAGTGCGTCGCCGCGGCCGGTGTGGTCGGCGTCGCCGCGGCCGGTGTGGCCGCCGACGGGGCGGCAGGGCGCGAGCTGCATCTGCTGGTGGAGTCCGCCCTTGGCATCGAACGGGCCTTCGACCTGGCGACCTGCAGCCCCGCTGTCGCCTCCATCGGCCTCGGCGAGGCCGACCTGCGGGCCGACCTGGCCGTGGTCGGCGACGCCGGCCTGGGCTACGCCCGCGGCCGGGTGGTGAATGCCGCCGCGGCAGCGGGTTTGCCGTCACCGTCGATGTCGGTCTACCCGAATCTTCGGGACCTGACCGGGTTGGCAGAGTCCTGCCGGCAGGGCCGGGAACTCGGATTTCTCGGCCGGACCGCGATTCACCCGGCGCAATTGCCGGTGATCAGGCTGGCCTTCACGCCGACCGACGACGAGGTGTCGGCGGCCCGCGAGGTGGTGGCGGCGGCCGAACAGGGCGAGCAGCTCGGCCGCGGCGCACTCGCGCTGCCCGACGGCCGGTTCGTCGATGCGGCGGTGGTGCGCCGCGCCCGCGCCATCCTGTCGATCGCCCGCCCCTGACGCCGGTCAGGCCCAGTGGTAGCGGTGGCCGCCGAAGTTCACGTGGTGGGTCTTGAGGTGGGTGAAGGTGTCGATGCACTCCAGACCCTTGTCCTCGCCGAGGCCACTGACCTTGTGGCCCTCGTACGGGACGTTCCACTGTCCGTGGTTGGGGCAGTTGGTCCAGATGATGCCGGCCTGCAGTTGCTCGGACATCCGCATCGCCCGGCCGAGGTCGGTGGTCCACACGGTCGCGGCCAGGCCGTACTCGGTGTCGTTGGCCAACCGGACCGCCTCGGCTTCGTCGGCGAAGGTGACGATGGTGGCGACCGGGCCGAAGATCTCTTCGCGGGCGATCCGCATCTGCTGGTTGACGTCACCGAAAACCGTTGGGGTGACGAAGTACCCAGGCCGCGCGGGGTCGGTGCCGCCATCGACCAGCACCGTTGCTCCCTGCTCCTTGCCGGACTCGATGAAACCGGCGACCCGGTCCTGCTGAGTCTTGGAGACCAGCGGCCCGAGCTGGGTGCCGGCTTCCATCGGGTCGCCGACCACCAGGTTCCTCGCCCGCTGCACGTACGCAGCCCGGAACTGGTCGGCGATGGAGTCCTGCACCAGGATCCGGGAGCTGCTGGTGCACACCTGACCGCTGTTGAAGAACGAGGTGAACAGCGAGCCCTCGATCGCCTGCTCCAGATCGGCGTCGGCGAATACCACGTTCGGCGACTTGCCGCCCAGTTCCAGGTGCACGCTCTTGATCTCTTGCGCGGAGTCCCGCAGGATCTGCCGCCCGACCTCGGTACTGCCGGTGAAAGTGATCTTCGGAACCAACGGGTGACGGACCAGTGCGGCGCCGGTCGCCCCGTCACCGTGCACCACGTTGAGTACCCCGTCCGGTATCCCGGCCTCCAGACAGATCTTGCCGAAAAGCGCGGTGGACAACGGTGTCTGCTCGGCCATCTTGAGGACCACCGAGTTGCCGACGGCCAACGCCGGTGCGGACTTCCAGGCGGCCAGCAGCAGCGGGAAGTTCCACGGCGCGATGGCACCGACCACGCCGTACGGGACCCGGCGGGAGTACAGCAGGTACCCGGGGTCGGCGGCGTAGGTGCGCCCGGAGACGTGCTCGGGGAGCTGGGCGAAGTAGGTGAAGGCACCGGCCGCGCCGACCACGTCGCCCTGCGCCTTGGCCAGCGGGGCGCCGCTGTCCCTGGCCTCGGTTTCGGCCAGTTCGTCGGCATGCTCCAGCAGCAGGTCGGCGACCTTCCGCATCCGGGCGGCCCGCTCGGCTGCCGGCAGGTGCTGCCAGCGGCCGTCGTCGAAGGCCGCGGCGGCGGAGGTGGCCGCGCGGTCGACGTCTTCGTCGCCGCCGAGGGCGACCTCGGTCAACACCTGGCCGGTGGCCGGCTCAACGGATTCGAAGGTCGCGCCGGACTGGGAGAGCACCTCGCGTCCGTCGATCAGATGGGCAACAGGTGATCCGGCCATGGTGTCGTCCTTCGGGATGAGGTCCGGCCGATGCGAAACGAGGTTTCGCTTCGGTGTTGAATGGGTCCGAGACTACGCCGCACCCGCACGCGCGGGTACCCGCTCGCGGCGGGCATCGCACGCTGGAAAGGCAGAACGCCGATGACGGACACGCCGAATGACCGGGAGTCGCCGGTCGGCCGCAGCATCGACGAGCTCGATACCCCGGTCGCGTTGCTCGATCTCGATGTGTTCGACAGCAACGCCGCCACGATCCACCGCAAGCTCGCCGACGGGGGCCTGCAGTGGCGGCCGCACAGCAAGGCCCACAAGTCCCCGGTGCTGGCCCGCCGCCAGCTGGAGCTCGGGGCGATCGGCGTCACCTGCGCCAAACTCGGCGAGGCCGAAGTGATGGCCGCGGGCGGTATTGCGGACATCCTGGTGGCCAACCTGCTCGGCTCGCCGGCGAAATGGCGGCGGGCGGCCGACCTGCAGAGCACCGCAACGGTGACGGTCTGCGTCGACGATCAACAGCATGTCCGCTGGGCGTCGGCCGCGGCGGTGCAGGCCGGCACGGTGATCCCGCTGCTGGTCGAGGTGGACGTCGGCATGCATCGGGTCGGGGTCCGCAGCTCCGACGACGCGGTGGCACTGGCCGAGCAGATCGCGGCAACCCCCGGCGTCGAGCTGGCCGGCGTGATGGGCTACGAGGGGCATCTGCCGACGATCTGGCCGGCGGCGGAGAAGGTCGCCCAGTGCGAACAGGCGTTGTCGGTCCTGACCGACGCCGCCACCGCGATCCGGGCGGCCGGCCACCAGGTACGGCTCGTCAGCTCCGGCGGTACCGCGACCTTCGAGAGTGCCTTCGGCGTCGACGGTCTCAACGAGAGCCAGGCCGGCGGCGGCTGTCTGATGGACCGTTTCTACGCCGAGACCTGCCACATCGACCTGCCGTTCGCGCTGACCCTGACCGCCACCACGGTGAGCGTGCAGCAGAGCGCAGTGGCGATCATCGACGCCGGGTTCAAGGCCCTCGGCACACCGGCGAACATGCAGCCGGCCCTGGTGCTGGATCGGGAAGGCGTTGCGGTCAAGGCGCTCTCGGCCGAACACGGCATCCTGGCCACCGAGGGGTCGCCGTTGCGGGTGGGTGACCGGGTGCGTCTGGTGCCGGCCTACAGCGACGCGATGGTGTACCTGCACGAGAACCTGGTCGGGCATCGCGGGGGTGTCGTCACCGAAATGATCCCGGTGGCGGGTCGCGGCAAACTGGCCTGATCCCGACATCCCGCTACCTGCCCGGAGGGTAGGTCAGGCGCTGACGGCGTACCGGACGACGCCGTCGGTGTCGGCCGGCACCTCGACCAGGGCGCCGGTGCCGACCAGATACACCAGGTGCGAGATCGTTTCGGCCAGCGCCGACCGGCGCATCAGGCCGTGGATGCCCGACCAGCCGCGGGACCAGGTGAGCTCGGTCGCGGTGCCCCAGGCCGACTTCGGCGCGTCGGTGAGCACCCGCAGCACCTCGTCGCAACGCTCCTGGTGGTGCGCCAGCAACTGCTCGGCCCTGGCCGCGATGCCCTCGAACCGCCACTCGTGCGCCGGCAGCGCCTCCGCGCTGTCGTAGTCCCGCAGCCGGCGCAGCGACCCAAGGTAGCGGGCCAGCGGCGGGTCGTCGTCGCCGGGATGGGTGCCGATGTTCGGGCTGATCCGGGGCAGCAGGTGATCGCCGGTGAGCAGCCGGTCGGCGTCCTCGTCGTGGAAGCAGAGGTGGCCGGGGGTGTGGCCTGGGGTCCAGACCACCCGCACCCGGCGGCCGGGCAGGTCGATCAGCTCGCCATCGGCCGGGGCGCGGGTCGGACGGGCCATCGTCGAGAAGACGTCGTCGGTGTTGCCCGCGTAGGTGAGGCCCGCGATCTCCGACTTCGGGACACCGTTGCGGGTGAGCCAGGGGACGTCGGCGGATCCGCGGGCCGCTCTGTCTCCAGCGGCGGCCAGTAGCGCCGCGTCGTCGGCATGCATGCCGATCCAGGCGCCGGAGGCCGCCGCCAGCCGACCGGACAGGCCGTGGTGATCAGGGTGCACGTGCGACACCAGGATTCCGGTCACGGCGGCCGGGTCGACCCCGCACTCGGCGAGCCCGGCGAACAGCGCGTCGGCGCCCTCGTCCGAATCCCAGCCGGGATCGACCACCACCGCCGCCCCGTCACCGGTGAGCAGGTAACTCAGCGTGTAGCGCAGCGGGTTGTCCGGGAACGGCACTGGAATGGAGAAGGTGCCACCGCCGAGATCCTCGATCTCCGGGAACCGGCGTTCCAACCAGGCCGTGTGCTGCACGACGCCGCTGCCCTGCGGGGCCGGGATCGGGGGCCGAGGCGGCGACGCCGGTGTCGTGACGGGCTCGGACGGGGATGACGGGGTCATCAGCCGATCGTTGCAGCCCGTACGGCGCCGGCGTCGACCGCCCCTCCAACGGCAGGGTAGGTCGCCGGTGTCGGCCGGTCAGGACGCCCGGCGCCCGTAGGTCAGCGCATGCATCGGGGTGAGCTCGACGTGACCGATGCCGACGAACCCGTGCCGCTGCAGCAGCGCGTCGTAGGCGGTCCGGGGAAGCAGCTGATCGTCGATCTGTGCCTCGAAGTACTGGATGCCGGACATGATCCGGCCGGGTGTGCTGCGCAGCCCGTCGGTCGTCTCCGGGAAGGGGAAGTCGGAGATCACGAAGATGCCCCCCGGTTCCAGCATGCCCAGCACCCGCTCGGCGACGGCGTCGATGTCCCGGCACTCGTGCATCGAGATGTTGTTGAGCACCACAGCAGCCGGCCGGTCCAGCGTCATCTGCTCCAGCGGGCTCTCGATCAGCGTGACGGCATCGCCGATCCCGGCGGCGGCGACCGCCGCGCCGGCGTCGTTGAGGCTGTGTCGATCGCCGTCGATGCCGATCACCGTGCAGTTCGGGTAGCTCCGGGCGAGCGCGAGCAACCCGACCCCGGAGCCGCAGGCGGTGTCCACCACCCGGCAGCCGGCGGCGAGCCGGTCTGCCAGGTCCGGAACCTGCTGCAGGCCACCGGGTATCAGTCGGGTGTAGAACGGCGTGCCGGTGCCGGCGACGCCGGTGATCCAGTCCGGACTGCACTGGTCCCACCAGAGTCGTTCTCCGGTAGGAAGTTCGGTGTCGAACCGGGTGAACATCTCCGGCTGCTCCATCAGCGTGAAGACGCCACCGACGAAGGCCGGCGACGTCCGGTCCAGCAGCAGGGTGGCCATTTGCGGTGCCAGCGTGTAGGTCTCGCCGTCCCGGTCGCAGATCGCGGCGGCCACCGCGCCCTGCCCCCAGACCCGGGTGAAGAACGGGTCCAGCGACAGGCTCTCGGCAAGATCGTCCGAGGTGCGTCCCTGCGGATGCTCGGCGAGGGCGGCGATCAGGCCGTGCCGGAGCCCCATCGCGATGGTTCGGGAGCAGGCCAGGCCCGCCGCGTGGCCGAGCAGCACCGGCGCCTGCTGCTGCAGGGTGGGGATGCTGGGAGCGGCTGTGGTGGTCGTCATGTTCGTGGTCCTTTACGGATCGGGGATGGTGCTACCAGCCTGGGTCGCAGCCCACCCGGTGCTCCAGTGCCGGTTCTGTAGCGCCGGTGGTTCTGAATCTGTACTGGTCACCGGTCCCTCTTCCGGGTGTACTGGGGGTAGCGGAAGGGTGTGCAATGACCGTCTACGGCCAGTTCTGTCCCGTCGCCAAGGCGATGGAGGTGTTGGACGAACGCTGGACCCTGCTGGTGGTCAGGGAGCTGCTCGCCGGCAGCAGCCACTTCAACGAGCTCCGGCGCGGTGTCCCGAAGATGTCACCGGCGTTGCTGTCCAAGCGTCTGCGTTCGCTGGTCAGGGCGGGTGTGGTGCGGCGGCGGGATGCCGACAACCGGGTGCAGTACGAATTGACCCAATGTGGTCGCGAGCTGGCCGGGGTGGTGGAATCGTTGGGCGCCTGGGGAGTTCGCTGGATCGGTGAGCTCGGCGAGGGCGACCTCGACCCGCACCTGTTGCTGTGGGACCTGCGCCGGCGCCTCGATCTGGACGCGATGCCCCGTTCGCGAACGGTGATCTCGTTCGTCTTCGACGACGTTGCGTCCCAGGCGGCCAGGTGGTGGCTGATGGTCGCCGGCGACAATGCCGATATCTGCGACTACGACCCTGGATTCGACGTGACCGTGACGGTGACCACCTCGCTGCGGACCATGACGCGGATCTGGCGCGGTGACCTGGAATGGCAGCAGGCGTTGGGAGCACGGGCGGTAGTGCTCAGCGGCGACCGGGCGGCCCGCCGGGCGTTGCCCGGCTGGCTGCGACCGGGAGCGTTCGCCGGCGTGCCCCGGCCGGTGGCCGGGTAACGCCTGCGATGACGGCTGTCGACGCCGTCAACCTGGCAACGGGGTCACTCGCCGAGGAGGGCACCGGCCTCGGCGCGCCACCACGGGGTCTGGACGAAACCGCGCTTCACCGTGAGCAGCTCGACGTTCGACGACCAGCCCTCGACGCCCTCGAGTGAGGAGAGGGTCTCGGTGACGAAGCGGAACAGGTCGTCGGTCGAGGCGGCGATCACCTCGCAGAACAGGGCGTTGCCGTCGAGGGTGGCGGCGATGTAACGCACCGACCGGTGACGGCGCAATTCGCCGGCCACCGAATTCAGCTGGGACGGCCGGACCCGGACGGTGAGCATCGTCTCCGACTCCAGCCCGAGAGCAGCCGCCGCGACCAGGGTCAGCACGCGGAAGCAGCCGAGCTGGTGCATCCGGTCGTAGCGCCGACGGACGGTACTTTCGTTGATGCCCAACGCATCCGACACGGTACGGAAGCTGGTCCGACCGTCATCCGCCATCGCCTTGAGGATCGCGCGATCCTGCTCGTCGAGATGGGACGGGTCGCAGCGGGGCGGTTCGGAGACGTCGATGTCGGTGTCGTCGCCGTCGAGCAGCTGTCTGCTCCAATCGTGCGTCATCTTGTAGACGTGCAGGGTGAGATCGCTGCGCAGCCGTTCCACCCCTGGGATGGATTGCAGACCGATCAGGGTCTGCGCCTGGTAGCCGGGGATCCGCGGCGCTATCACTTCGGCGATGATGTCGTCCTCCCCGGTGACCAGGGCGACCACCCTGGTCTCCGGCCGACCGGCGAGTTCGGCGGCCACCGCAAGTTGTCGGCCGGGCCGACAGCGCACCCGCACCATGAACGACTCGACCGGTCCTTCGCCACCGAGTTCGGGCATCACGGAGATCTTCACCACGCCCTGGTCGATCAATTGCTGGGTCCGCCGTGCGGCCGTCGGCACCGATGTCTCGCACAGCTCCGCGATCGCCGTCCAGCTGGCCCGCCCGTCAACCTGCAGGGCGGCGATCAGGCGCCGGTCCAAGTCGTCCAGCTTCATCCCCGTCATCGACTGATGGTGCCCTCACCGGCAGGGACGTGCTCGGCGAGGAAGGCACGGACCCTCGCGGTCCACTCGTCGGCCTGTTCGATCTGCGGCGAGTGTCCGGATTCCTCGAAAACGGTGAGCTCGGAGCCGGGGATCAACCGATGCAGGGTCTCACTCGCCTGGACCGGGGTGATCCAGTCGGTGCGACCGACGGTGATCAGCGTCGGCGCGGTGATGTCGCCGAGGCGGTCCTTGAGGTCGTAGTTCGGGATGTTGTGGGTGAAGGCGTAATTGTGCGTCCGGTACCGGTACGGGGTGCTGGCGACCTTCTGTTCTACCACCTCGGGATCGTAGTGGAAGTCGTAGAGCGGCAGGATCTCTCGCCAGCAGTCCCGTAGGTCGTCGTCACTGGTGACCTGCCCGTTGTTGATCCGGTCGAACTTCTCGACGTCCAGCTGCACCCGGGTGGTGGCCAGGGCGGTCGCTCGGGAGGCCGCCTCGTGACTGTGGTCGCCGGCGGTGTCCCGCAGCACCAGGGCGGTCACCCGGTCCGGGTACCGCACGGCGTACTCCAGCGAGATGAATCCGCCGTACGAGCCGCCGGCCATGATGATCCGGTCGGCGCCGATCCACTGCCGTAGACCATCGACGTCGGCGGCCCATTGCTCATGGGTGAACGGCTCTTTCCCTTCGCTGTCTCCCGACCCGCGGGCGTCGAACACCAGCACTCGATAGCGATCCGCCAGTCGACCGAAGCTGCTGCGTGGCTCGGCCCGCGACCCGAGACCCGGTGCCCCGTGGTGAGCGATGAGCACCGGCGCCCCTTCCGGCCCGAGCACCTCGACCTCGAGCCGGTTTCCATTGATCTCGACGTTCATCTGTTGCCTTCCTGTTGGCGCGATTGCTGTTGGCGTGGCTGACGGAGTCTTCAGACCTGGATGACGGCGCTCGGCAGATCTCGCGGGTATCCGGTGAGCGGCCGCGCACCGTCCTCGGTGACCAGCATCGAATCCGAGATTCGATAACCGGCGTGGCCGGCGACGTAGATTCCCGGCTCGTTCGAGACGATCATTCCGGCGGCCAGCGGCGTCCGGTCGCCGCCCTCCAACCAGGGCGGTTCGTGCATCCCGAGGCCGATGCCGTGCCCCTGTCGGTGACGTAGGTGCTGGCCGAGGCCGGCCTCCCGGATGACGGCCAGGCAGGCCGCGTTCGCCTCCCGGCACAGCGCACCGGGCCGGATCGCCGCACCGCCGATCTGTTGTGCGCTCAGCACGGCCTCGTAATAGCGCCGCTGGTCGGCGGTCGGTTCGCCAAGGATGAACGTGCGCTCGCCCTCGACGAACCGGCCGCCCACCGCGCACCCCAGGGACAACATGAAGGTGTCGCCGCGGCGGAGCCGATAGCCGGAAGGCAGCCCGTGCGGGCGGACGGAGTTCTCGGCGGCGTAGACCAGCCCACCGGCCATCGGCGCGACCACCACGACTTCGGTGTGCTCGTCGTACATTGTGCCGGTGCCGACTGCGCCGACGTGCGCGGCCAACTCGGCCTCGCTGGGCAGCGGGCCGCCGCCGGCGGCGGCGTCCCGGATCAGCTCGATGCCGGCGGCCAGCATCAGGTCGGTGATCCTGGCCGCCTCGGCGTGCAGCCCGATCTCCTCCGGATGTTTGACATACCGTTGGCGTTGCACCAGGTCGGTGGCCAGCCAGCGGACGCCGGGCACCGCGGATTGCAGGGCAGTCAGTCGACGCTGGGTGATGGTGTCGGTGAAGGCGACGGCCGCGGCGCCGGGGATCGCGGCCCGGAGGTGCCGGAACGGCGGCACCACACCGGGAAACTCGGGATAGGCAACGATCTCGGCGCGAGCGTGTTGCCAGAGCGCGTGATCTCGTTCCAGTTCCGGCAGCAACAGCAAGGTGGTCCCGTCGGCGCCGATCCAGACGGCAACCGGCCGCTCGCACGGATGATGGAAGAAGCCGGTCAGGTACGCGACGTCCTCCGGGTCGTCGGTGATCAGGGCGTCGCAGTCGATCGCCGCGAGTCCTTCGCGCAGCTGGGCCTGTACCCGATCGAAGAAGGTGGCGGGCAGTCGCTGACTGAACCGAGGTGTGGTCACCGGGAAGCCTTTCGCGGTCGGCGACGGCCGGCCCGCGGGCCGCGCAGTCGGGGGTTGCGGGCATCGTTGTAGCTGATCGACAGCAGCGTCGCGGCCAGCACCAACAGCAGGATGGCCAGCGACGGGAACAGGGTCAACCACCAGGCGCTGGACATCGCGCCGGCCTGTTGTGCCTCGTAGAGGATGCGGCCCCAGGACCAGACGTTCGGATCGCCGAGCCCGAGGAAGGCCAGGCCGGCGGCCGACAGCACCGCCCGCGAGGCGGTGAGCACCACGGAGACCACGACGACCGGGAGTACGGCCGGCACCACGTGCCGGCTGATGATCCAGGCCGGCGAGCTGGTCATCAGCCGGGCGGCGTCGACGAACGACAGCCGCACCACCGAGATCGCCTGTGATCGAACAACTCTGGTCACTTCGGGCCAGGAGAACGCGGCGATCACGGTGATGATGGTCAGCGTGCTCGGTCCGGCGAGTGCAGCGATCAGGATCATCAGGGGCAACACCGGCAGCGCCAGGGTGAGGTCGACGATCACCCCGAGAACCGTGTCCAGGCGCCGGAAGTAGCTGCCGATCACCGCCAGCATCGTGCCGACGGTGATCGCGATCGCGCTCGCGGCAATGGCTACCACAATGCTCTGCCGCGAGCCCCACACCACCTCGGCGAACACGTCGCGGCCCAGCGAGTCGGTGCCGAACCAGTGGCTTCCGGATGGCGGTGACAACACCTGGGTCCCGTACGCGGCCGGGAAATCGGCGATCAGCGGGGCGAAGACCGCGACCAGGATCAACAAC
Source organism: Nakamurella lactea DSM 19367 (assembly GCF_000426645.1). Classification (GTDB taxonomy): domain Bacteria; phylum Actinomycetota; class Actinomycetes; order Mycobacteriales; family Nakamurellaceae; genus Nakamurella; species Nakamurella lactea. The sequence continues at coordinate 391,176 of NZ_KE384549.1, forward strand.
AGGGTCACCGCCATCGACAGCACCGCGAGCGGATTCCGGCGCAGCGAGCGCCAGGTGGCGGCCGCGGCCCGCGGCAGGTCGGTGTCGACGGTCTCGGCGGACGGCAGGACAGCTACCGCCGGTGCGGCTTCCGATCGCTCGGTTCCGGGCGTCGTCATCGGTTCTTCACCCTCGGATCCAGCAGCCCGTAGGCCAGGTCGGTGATCATGTTCGCCACCACCACTGTCGCGGCGAGCAGTACGAAAGCGCCTTGCAGAACGGGGAAGTCGAGCTGGGTGACGGCCTCGTAGATGCCCCGCCCGATGCCCGGATAGGCATACACGGTCTCGGTGAGCACCGCGCCGCCCACCAGGAAGCCGAGTTGCAGCCCGATCAGCGTGATGGTCGGCAGCAGGGCATTGCGCAGGGCATGCCGCCAGAGCACCCGCCGATAGGGCAGCCCGTTGGCCCTGGCAAGGGTGCAGTAGTCCTCGCCGAGGGCGTCGATCATCGACGAGCGCATCATCAGCAGGTACGGCCCGAGCTGGATCAACACCAGCGACAGGCAGGGCAGCACCAGATGCGACAACACCGACAGATACCACTGCGCGCCGTAGGTGCCATCGGCATAGGCGCCGCCGATGGAGAACCAGCCGAGCTTGAGCCCGAAGACGTACAGCAGCAGGATGCCGACACTCGGGACGAACAGCGATTGCCCGATCACGCCGAGGATCTGCACGGCGCGATCCAGCCAGCCGCCGCGCCGGCTCGCCGCCAGCACGCCGAGCGGGATGCCGATCAGGGCGGTCAGGATCAGCGCTGAGCCGGTCAACAGCAGGGTCCACGGGAGTCGTTCCATCAGCACGGTGGTGACCGGGACACCTTGCGCGAACGAGACCCCGAGGTTGCCGTGCAGCAGCTGCCACAGGTACTTGCCGTACTGGGTGAGCAGGGACTGGTCCAGGCCGTACTGGGTGAGCAGGGTCGCCCGCATCTCCGCCGTCATGTTCGGATTGGCCACCGCCTGCGCCGGATCGCCGGGAAGCAGGCGCAGCAGCAGGAAGGTGACCGTCACCGCGAAGAAGATCGTCAGCAGTGCACGGCCGATCTTGCGCAGCACGAAGGTGAACAGCGACATCCGGGCGACCCCTGGCTCAGCCGGTCGTGGTGGCGGCGGCGAGGGACACGGGATCGACGATCGACAACAGCTCGCTCGGTTTGACGATGAACCCGCTCCACTTGTCACTGAACGCGACGTAGAGATTCTGGGTGTACATGATGTTGTCGTAGACGTTGTCGTGCACCAGCTTCGCCGCCTGCCGCAACAGCGTCTTCTGCTCCGCCCGATCCGTCGTGGTGCGCGACTTGGAGATCAGCTCGTTGAGTTTCGGGTCGTCGACGTAGCTGTAGTTGATGGCACCACCCGGCAGGTAGGTGAGTGCCATATTGGTGGCCGGGTCGTCCATGATGGCGAAGTTCCCGGCATAGATGTCGAAGTCGCCTTCGTTGGTCTTGGCCAGGTAGGTGTTGCGTTCCAAGCCCTGCAGGTCGATGGTGATGCCGGCCTTCGCCGCACCGTCCTTGACCAGATTCACCCACTGGGAGGTGACCGCGTCCTGCAGTGAGTAGATCAGCCGGAACTTCAGCGGGAACTGACCGTTGCTGTCGGAGGTGTAGCCCGCGTCGGTGAGCAGCTTGCGCGCCTGGTCGGGGTCGTACGCGTACTCCTTGAGTGACGGGTCGTACCAGTCCTTGAGCACCGGCATGATCGGGCTGCTGCCGGTGGACACTGCCTGACCCTGCAACACCACGTTGCGGATGGCGTCGTAGTCGACCGTCGCGGCGAGTGCCTGTCGGACAGGCAGTTTCGCCAGATCCTTCTGCTTCATGTTGTAGGTCATGTGGGCGTAACCGAGTCCGGGAACCTCCTCCACCTTGATCCCCTCGGTGCCCTGCAGGGTCTTGACCTGGGTCGGCGGGAGCGCATTGGCGATCATGTCGACATCACCGTTGCGCAGGGCGAGGATCTCGGTGTTCACATCCGGATACACCCGGTAGACGATGGCGGCCGGCCGCGGGGTCCCGCCGTCGACCAGTGGGTAGCTGTCGACCCGCTTCATGGTGTAGCTCTGGCCCTTGGCGACCGAGGTGAGGGTGTACGGACCGGCGCCGACCCAGTCCTTGTCGTTGGCGAAGGTAGCCACGCTGCCGGCCTTGGAGAAGATGTGTTCCGGCACGATGTTTCCCCAGAAGCCGATCTCGGCGATCACCGTCGAATCGGGTTCGGACAGGGCGACCTCGACCCGGGTGGGTGACACCGCTGTCGCCTTCACGAAGTTGGTGAGCTGGCCGTACAGCGTGCCGGCCGGCTTGTCCTTCTTGACCGCGTTCAGGGTGTAGGCGACGTCGTCGGCGGTCAGCGGCGTGCCGTCGCTCCAGGTGAAGTCGCTGCGGATGTCGTAGAAGCCGGTTTTCGGGTCGGTGTATCCCCATTTGGTGGCCAACGACGGTTCCTTGTTGCCGGCGGCGTCGATGCTCAGCAGATGCGGGTACATCAGATTGGTGATCCAGTAGTCGGTCCGGCTGTTCCCGACCAGCGGGTTGTAGTTGACCACGTCCGAGGTGGTCGCGATGGTCAAGGTGTCCGCGCTGCCACCGGCCACCGGGGAACTACTGCCCGCCGCAGGGCCGGATCCGGCGGTCGGGCCGGAGCCCTGCGCGGCGGTGGAGCTGTCCGCGGCCGCGGCCGGCTTGCTCGGTGCGCAACCGGCCAGCGTGAGAACAGCGATCAGCGCACTTCCGATCAGTGGGATGACGGTTCTGCGACGCATCACACCCACACCTCCTCAAGCACTCTCAGGGTGTTGCCGCCGACGACGGCACGGATTTCGTCATCGGAGTAGTCGTGGGCGACGAGCCATCCGATGATGTTGTAGAAGCACTCGGCCGGGTTCTCCAGACCGTCGACGTACTCGACGGTCTCGTGGTCGACATGGCCATGGGCCTGGCTGATCGACAGGTTGCCGGCGAACGCGGTGTGCAGGCCGACATGGTCTCCGAACAGGGTGTCCGGTCCGAACGAGACGTGCTCGATGCCGACCAGATCGACGCAGTAGACGAAGTGGTCCATCACCGATTCGATGGTGTGCCGTGGATGATCCGGGCTCAGCGTGGTGTGCGGCGCCGCTTCCAGCCCGATCACGCCGCCCCGATCGGCGCAGGCCTTGATCACCTCGTCCGGCTTCATCCGGTTGGTCGGCCAGACCGACCTGGCGCCGGCATGGGTGATGAAGACGGGTTTGGTAGAGCGCTCGATCGTCTCCAGCGCAGTGCGATCGCCACTGTGCGACACGTCGATGGCGATGCCCAGTTTGTTCATCCGCTGCACGGCGCGGTCGCCGAAGTACGTCAGACCGCCGTCACCGCGCTCCTTCAGGCCGCTGCCGAGGGTGTTGGCCTCGGAATAGGCGATGCCCATCTGCCGGACGCCGAAGCCGTAGAGCACATCGAGTCGGTCGACCTCGTTCTCGATCGGGGTGGCCGCCTCGAGTGCGAAGATGTGGGCGATCTTCCCGGACTGCTTGGCGTGTTCGATGTCGGCCAGCGTCTCGCCCTTGATGACGTACTGCTGGTGCGCCAGGTCGGCCATCCGAACCCCGAGGTCGAACAGCACGTCCTGGTACTTCCAGCCGGCGTCCGAGGAGATGCAGCAGGTGCCGTCCATCCCGTTGTCGAACACGGCGGTGAGGCCGGAGCGGGAAAGTCCTTCGTAGGCCGTGGGTTCCCGACCCTGGCGGATGTGGTCGCGGAGCTGCCCCATGTCCTCCGGGAAGACCTGTACGTGTTCGTGCAGGGAGATCACCGTCTCCTCGGTGAGCAGGCGGGTAGTGCGCTGCTGTTGCTCGGTGGACAGCTCGAGGCCGGCGTAGGGCGGTACCCGGCCGATCTGCCGGGCGTACCGGAACTCCTTGATGTCGGTCCCCGGCTCGAGGAACTCGTAGGCGGTGTAGCCGGTGTACTGGGGTGACGGGTCCAGCATGACGCTCCTTCGTGATGGTGGTGGCAGCCGTTGCGGGGCCGACCGGGTTGACGACCGACCGTCGAACACTTCGCTGACTCACGCAGCGGTGTGTAGTAATCAGGCACCTAGAGTGCACCACTTGACGAATTCAGGCAAGAGCGATACAAAGTTGTAACAATCTTGCGGCTTCGAGGTGTCAGGATGGTCTTGTGACGATCTCACCCCTTGCCCGGCCCGCCGGCGTCGACGCCTTGACGGTTCGCGGTCTCCGGGTCGACTACGGCGACCCCGGCGCGGCCATACCTGCCGTGCGGGGCATCGATCTCGACGTTCCGGCCGGTGCGATCGTCGCCCTGCTGGGTGAATCCGGATCGGGGAAGTCGGCAACGGCCCGCGCCGTGCTCGGCCTTGATCAGGACGGCAGCCGGATCGCTGCCGACGAGATCCGGATCGGTTCCACCGACCTGCTGCGCGCCTCGGACGAACAGCGTCGGCGGGCCAGGGGCTCGGAGGTCGGGTTGGTGATGCAGGACGCACTCTCCGCGCTCAACCCGGTGTTGTCGATCGGCCGCCAGCTCGGTGAACTGTTCGAGGTGCACCTCGGACTGTCCCGACGCAAGGCCCGCAGTCGGGCCGTCGAAATGCTGGGCCTGGTAGGCATTCCGGACCCGGCGCGGCGGGTCGACGACTATCCGCACCAGTTCTCCGGAGGCATGCGGCAGCGCATCCTGATCGCCATGGCCATCGCGCTGGAGCCGACGTTGTTGATCGCCGACGAGCCGACGACGGCGCTCGACGTGACCGTGCAGGCGCAGATCCTTGACCTGCTCGATGACCTTCGGATGAAGACCGACATGGGCGTCCTGCTGATCACCCACGATCTCGGGGTGGTCAATGAGGTGGCCGACCGGGTGGTCGTGATGTACGCCGGGCGAGTTGTCGAGAGCGGCGTCACCGCAGCGGTGTTCACCCATCCGGCGCATCCGTACACGCAGGCGCTGCTGCGGTCCGTGCCGCAGGCATCCGGGCGCCGGGAGGACCTGCTGACCATTGCCGGATCGCCGCCGAGTCCACGCCAGGTGCCGAGCGGGTGTTCGTTCCGGACCCGCTGCAGGTGGGCCGTCGAGTTGTGCGCCGACCGCAGACCGGAGCTGGCGGGCGTCGCCGAGGGCCGGCTGGCGGCCTGCCATCGGAGCGCGGAGGTTCTCGATGTCGCTGTCGGTTGATCAGCACGAGGCGGCCGGTGGTGCTGCGGAATCGCCCGGTGTGGTGCTGCGGGCGGATGCGCTGGTGAAACGGTTCCGGGTCGGTCCGGCGATCCGCTCGAACTACGTCTCGGCGGTCGACGGTGTGTCGTTGGACCTGCGCCGCGGCGAATCACTGGGGATCGTCGGCGAATCAGGCTGCGGGAAAACCACTCTGGCCCGGATGCTGGTCGGGTTGGAACGGCCGGACGGCGGGACCTTGCGTTTCCGGCAACGGGACGTCACCGCGGGCCGCCGGGCCGACCGTCGGCTACTCCGCAAGGGCGTGCAGATGATCTTCCAGGACCCGTACACCAGCCTGGACCCACGGATGACGGTCGGCAAACTGGTCACCGAACCGTTGGCCGCCAACCGCACCATGGGCGCCAGGGCCCGGCGCGGGCGGGCCGGTGAACTGCTCGAGCTGGTCGGGCTGTCCGTCGACATGCTGGACCGCTTCCCGCACCAGTTCTCCGGCGGCCAACGTCAACGGATCGGCGTCGCCAGGGCCCTTGCCCTCGATCCGGACGTGCTGGTCTGCGACGAACCGGTGTCGGCCCTTGACGTGTCCGTCCAGGCCCAGGTGATCAACCTGCTCCGTGACCTGCAGCGGCGGCTCGGTGTGGCGATCGTGTTCATCGCGCACGATCTGTCGGTCGTGCGGCATCTGACCGATCGGGTGGCGGTGATGTACCTGGGCCGGATAGCGGAGATCGGTGACTCCGACAGCATCTTCGAGGGACCGGCACATCCGTACACCAGGGCACTGCTGTCCGCGTCTCCGTCGGTCGATCCAGCGCGGCGTGGACAACTGGCACAACGGGTGAAGCTGATCGGCGAGCCGCCGTCACCGATCGATCCGCCGGTCGGTTGCAGATTCCACCCGCGCTGCGAACTCGCCCAGGACCGTTGCCGGACAGAGACTCCGCTGCTGCGAGTTCCCGCCGACGACACCGGAACCAGACGGTCCGCCTGTCACTTCGCCGAGGCCGTCCTCACCGACGCCCGCTGAACGTCGGAATCGGCTGCGGTGGTGAGCCGGGCGCCCAATGCCTTGGCCATCACGACCAGGCCGGCGGCGGCCAGCACGACGTCCTTGATCATGTACTGCGCCTCCAACGTCGGGTGACCGCCGGGGAACATGTCGGAGAAGAACAGCACCAGTGGACACATGAAGCCGATGACGCAGCCGGCGAGCAGCACCAGCCCGGTCCGCAGCAGCACCTTGGTGACCAGCATCAGCCCGACACAACACTCGATCCCGGCGGTGGCGACCATCGCCGTGGTGCCCGTCACCGTTCCGAAGGTGATCGCGTCGACCGTTCTGGTCACCAGGGCCTCGACCGGACTGACGCCCGGGAAGAACTTGAGCACACCGAATCCGAGCAACACCAGGCCGACACAGACGCGCAGGACGTCGATGCTGTGGCGGGCCAACAGGGCCGCCGCTCGATCGATCGGCCCGGCCTGGTGTCGGGTGGTGGCGGGTGTGCGGCTGAAGGTGCCGGCAACTGCTGTAGTCATGCGTGAATCCCTTCGGGTGGATGAACCGTCTGGGGGTATGACAGACAGGCCGGGCCGCCGGATACTCCGGGACCGCAAGTCCCGGTCGAATTGGGTAGATCGACGTACCCGCCGGCCGGCCCGGCCGCCCACAGCCACCGGAGCCCGGCGATGTCACCGGGGCTCGGCGGCCCGCACTACCGGATCGGTCCGCAGCGCGACCTGCACGTCCATCCGGACGCCGCAGTGCGGACAGTGCAGCCGCCGGACCACGAATCGCTCGGACCCGGGGAACCGCACCGGCCAGGGTGCGACGCCGGACGTCGGGACCTCCTGCAGTGCCATCCGGGAGTACGGGTCCCCGTCTGCCGCACCGAGATCGCCGCCGCAGCGGGCGCAGACGATGCGGTCGCCGGCCACGCCCGATGTGAGATCCAGGGTGGTTGTCCATCGCCGGCCGGGACGTTGGCTCAGCGCCGGCGCCGGTGCCCGCCCGCCGATCCGGTCCTGGCGCAACTGTGCCCGGGTGGTCGTGGTCGCGGCCTCGTCAAGGGCCGGGTGCGGACCGTCGAGCAGCAGTACGCCGTAGTCGCGGGCTGCCCCGGCCCGGCTGACGTGGCCGGCGACGACGTCGGCGACCACGTCATCGGGGTTGCGGTCCAACGGATCCCCGTAGCCACCACCGCCCTGGGTGACGGCCAGGTGCACCTCGCCGGCAGCCAGCCGGACCTTGGCGTCCGGAAGGGGCAGCTCGCGAACCGGGCCGCTCTGCCACGCCTGCTCGCTGCCGGCCGGCAGCACCGCGAACACGCTCTGCCGCCCGGGGTCGCCGCCGGCCAGCCCGATCGCCGACGGATGCTGCAGGCCCTGGGCGAACGAAACTACCTGGATCGGGTCGGCGGTACCGTGCGGGCGCAGCACGATGGAGCAGCCGGAGCCGCCGCGGCGCCGGCCAGGCCCGGCCGAGTCGGCGAGCTCGCGACGCTCGAGATACAGCACCGGCAGGTAACTCTCGTTCACCTCGACGTTCGCACAGGCGGCGCCGGGGGAGGTGGTGGATCCGGAGGAGTCGGCACCGTCGACGACCGCGGTCGCACCGCCGCCCCCGGTCAGCTCGTCCAGGGTCATCGAACTGAACGGCTCGCCGGTCCGGGAGGTGCCGGCGAAGACGCCGCCACCGGCCCCGGACGACTGGCAGCCGGCCATCGTCCGATCGGCGTGCTCGGCCGACGATTCCAACATCCTGGACAGACAGCCGTTGACCACCGAACGGATTGCCTGGCACGACGTCGCGGTGCTCATCGCCACGCCGGCCGGCCAGCGGGCATGGGCGACAGTTCCCTCTCGGCTGACGATCCGGACCACCCTGGGCACCGCACCCGGTACCCAGAGCAGGTCGGCGCACAGGTAGATCAGGACCGAGGCGATCGAGAAGTTGACCAGAGCCGGCAAGGCGGCGTTGATGCCGCCCGGAGCCTGCGGGGAACTGGCACTGAAGTCCAGTTCCAGCTCGTCGCCGGTCTTGCTCACGGTCAGCCGGACCGCGTACACATCGGCGTCGTCGGCGGTCGGCCGGCCGCGCTGCAGATAGCTGACCTGCCGCCAGCTGCCGTCGGGCAGCGCCCGGAGGCGCTCCCTGAGCTGGACCTCCGCCACGTCCACCAGATGGTCCATCGCGGCCACGACGGCGGCCGCGCCATAGCGCACACACAATGCCTGAACGGCCTGTACGGCGGCGCGATTGGCGGCGATCTGGCCGGCCAGGTCGAGTGCGTTGAGCTGCGGCGTGCGCGACCGGGCCAAGTAGTCCCGCTCGATGTCGCGACGGATCCGGTCTCCCTCGACGATCCGGATCGGTGGCATCGGCAGCGGTTCGTCGAAGATCGATTGGGAGTCGAGTGAGAGGCCGCCGGCGGTGCCCCCGCCGACGTCGGATTGATGCACGGTCGACCCGCACCAGCCGATCAGCGTGCCTTGGTGGAAGACCGGGGCGATCAGTACCACGTCCGGCTGGTGCAGGGTGCCGACGTACGGATCGTTGGTGAGGAACTGGTCGCCGGCGGCGATCCCCGGGTTCTCGCGGTAGTTGTCGAGCACGTCCCTGGTCACCAGGTTGAGTGAGGCCACCTGGCACAGCACGTATTTGCCACAGGCGACGACCGTGCCGTCGGCCGTGGTGATCGCGGTGTTCAGGTCGTTGGCCTCGACGGCGATCTGTGACCCGGACACCCGGCGCAGCATGATGGCCGCCTCGTCGTTGATGCCGTCGAGACGATGGCGGATGATCTCCAGGGTGATCGGATCGGGCAGGTCGGTGATCACGTGTGCTCCAGGGTCAGGCCGGCGTCGCCGCCGGGCAGCATGCGCAGCGACTGCCCGGGATAGACCACGACGGTCGTCTGTTCGGACTCGACGAAACTCGGGCCGGCGATGCGGTGGTCGGTGCCGATGTCGTCCCAGCGATACACCGGGCAGTCGATCTCGGAGCCGGCGAACCAGGCGTGCTGCCGGCGCACCGGGACGGCGGCGGCGGTCGGCAGCGGCGGGCGACGCGGGACGACCACCGGCCGGACCGCCTCCACCCCAACGGCAACCACTTCGATGGGGGTGTCGGCCGGCGCACTACCCGGGCCGACCAGTTCCTCGTAGCGTTGCAGGAATCGTTCGGCGAGGTCGGCCAACGCCGCGTCGTCGACGTCGCCGGCCGGTATCGGCAGATCGATCCGGTTGAGCTGTCGGTAGAACCGCAGACCGGCGGACCGCTGGACCAATACGTCGTCACCGCCCAGCTGCTGTCGGGCGGCCGGGGTGATCTCGTCCAGATTGCTGCCGATCAGCCCGGCGGCATCCCGGAGCCAGCAGGGGCGCAGGTCGCGCTCGACGGACACCCGCAGGTCCGAGGACATCGCGCCGAAGGCGGAGAACTCCGCGGCCAGCCCAGGAATCAGCACCTCGCGGACCCCGAGGTCCTGGGCATAGCGTCCGACATACTGCGGTCCGGCTCCTCCGTAGGCCACCAGGGCGAAGTCGGAGGGATCATGACCGCGCTGGATCGTGGTGCGCCGCACCAGATCCCGCATCTGCGCCGACGCCACGGTGAGGATCCCCTCGGCGGCGGCGATCACGTCCAGCCCCAGCGGCCCGGCGAGGTGCTCGGTGATCGCCCGGCCGGCGGCGTCCCGATCCAGCTCGAGGGAACCGCCGAGGTGTTGCAGGTAGCCGAGGACCACCGCAGCGTCGGTCAACGTCGGGCGATCGCCGCCGAGCCCGTAGCAGGCCGGACCCGGGGCGGCGCCGGCGCTGTGTGGTCCGACCCGCAGGGTGCGCAGCGCCGGGTCGTACCAGGCGATGCTGCCGCCACCGGTGCCGATGGACGGGATGTCGACGGCTGGAACGGCCAGCGGCAGCCGGTCGATGCTCGGGGTGCCAGCCGAATACGGCTCGCCGCCGATCACCAGGCCGACGTCGAAGCTGGTGCCGCCGACGTCGGTGGCGATCAGGTCGCTCCGTCCGGAGAGCCGGCCGAGCCGCTGGCAGGCCGAGACGCCGCCGGCCGGTCCGGACCGCAGGGTCTGCACCGGTACCCGCAACGCGGCAGCGACCGGCTGCACGCCGCCGGCCATCCGCATCACCACGAAATCGCCGCGGAACCCGTGCTCCCGCAACCGGTCCTCCAGGCGGCGCAGGTAGGAGGTGACCAGCGGAGCGGTGTAGGCATCGAGCACCGTCGTGCAGGTCCGCTCGTACTCTCCGATCCGCGGCGCCACCTCGCTGGACAGCGAGACGTGGGTGTCGGGGGAGACCTCGGCGACCAGTTCCCTGATCCGCTGCTCGTGCAACGGGTTGACCGGCGACCACAGCAGACAGACGGCCAACGCCTCGACGCCGGATTCCAGCAGCCCGCGGATCGCCGATCTGGCGGCCGCCTCGTCCAGCGGGGTGACGACCGAGCCGGTGACGTCGATCCGCTCCGGTACCCCGGCGATGTCCGATCGTCGCACCGGCGCCTCGGGTTTACGCCACCTGGTCGGCGAGTGCAGATCGGTGTCCGCCAGCTCGTACAGCTTGTTCGCCTTGGCAATGGCCAGGGTGGACTCGAATCCGGCGGTGGTGAGCAGCCCCAATCGCGCTCCGGTCCTGGTGAGCACCGCGTTCAGTCCGACCGTGGTGCCGTGGGCCAGCACGTCGGTGTCCGACAACAGTTGCGCCATGGTGACGCCGGTCCGCTCGGCGATGCCGGCGATGGCGGCGAACACCCCGTCCTCCACCCGGCCGGGGGTGGACAGTGCCTTGCCGACGGTGACCGTTCCGTGGCCGTCGACCGCGACGGCGTCGGTGAAGGTGCCGCCGGTGTCGACTCCGATCAACCTCATCGGCCGGCACCGCCGTGCACGCCGATGGTGACTCCGGTGACGAAAGAGGCCTGCTCCGAGCAGAGGAACTCGATGACGGCGGCGGTCTCGTCGGCCTGCTGCGGGCGGCCGAGCGGAATGGACCTGGCCAGCCAGGTCTCCAGCGGCAGTCCGTCGCGCTCGGCCAGCTTCGCCAGGCCGGGATTCGGGAACAGCTCGGTCGGTGCGACGCCCAACGGACCGACCGTTGCGCACCGCACCCCGTGCGGCGCGACCTCGGCAGCAAGGCCGGCCACCAGGTGTTCCAGTGCAGATCTCGCGGCCCCGACGGCACCGGCGCCGGGAGTGCGGACGGTCGCGGCATGGGTCGAGAGCGCCACGATGGTCCCCGGTCTGCCGCCATCGACCATCGCGGTCGCGGCCGCCTGCACCACCCGCCAGCTGTCGATCAGGTTGACCTGCAGGCAGCGGGCCATGGCGGCGTCCGGAACCGCGAGCAGCGGCCCGTCGCCGGCGGCCGGGCCGGTCACGCCACCGAGCGCGCAACAGATGTCCAGCCGACCGCGCTCGGCGGCCACCTCGGCGACGACGTCGGCCCACTCCGAGGTGGTGCGGCAGGCACGGCCGATGACGGATCCGGTGCCGACCGCAGCGATCTCGGCCACGACCTGGTCGAACACCGCCCGGGTGATACCCGAGGTGTCCGAAGGTGTTCGTTGGTCGATCACCTCGTCGACGCACACCACGTCCGCGCCGGCGGCGGCGAACCGGAGGGCGACCGCCCGGCCGATTCCCGGTGGCCGGGCGGCGCCGATTACCACGGCCGTGCGTCCGGCCAGGCCGGGGTTTCTCGATGAGGTCATGCCTGCTCGCAATCGGGTTGGCGGCGAAGTCCGTCGATGAGCACCTTGGTCATCGCGGCGACGGAACGGGCCGAACGGTCGCCGAGCGCGTCTGCCCGGTACCCGGGATCGACCAGTCCGGTGATCGAGGTGAAGATGAGCCAGGTGGCGGCCGCCGGGCTGACGTCGCTGCGCAGCTCACCGCTGCGGCGCCCCTGTTTGAGGACCCGGTGCCAGACGTCGCGGCACTGTTGCCCGGCGGCGATCAGCTCGGCGAGATCCGGGCTACGGCCGAAGGTTCGGACCTCGCCGACCATCGTCAGGTGCTCGAATCGATGGGTACTGCCGACCGTGCTGGCCGCCGCGATCATCGCCCTGAGCCGATCGATCGGTTGGTCCGTGGAGGCGGCGGCGTCGCGTAGCGCGGGCAGCATGGCGGCGAAGTACCGGCGGCCGATCGCCAGCAGCAGCGCCTCCTTGTTGGCGTAGTGGTTGTAGAGCGAAGCGGCTCGCATGCCGGAGCCGGCCGCGATGTCACGCATCGAGGAGCCGCGATAGCCGTGCTCGGCAAATTGTTCGGCGGCGACCAGCAGGATGCGCTCCTTGCTGGTGACCGCGGCTTTCTCTCTCATGAGCTGCTCCTGGCGGACGAATGGTGATCCAGGTCTTGACTTGCCTAACGTTCGTTAGTAAACATAGACCAAGCAATCGCTTGCTACTAGCCAAAGGGGGCTCACCCGGTGAGTCGGACCAGTGAACTGACGCACGGCCCGACCGGCGCCGTCCGGCCGATCGGGCGCGCCGGTGACGACCTGCCGGATGCAGCGAAAGATCCTGGCCGGCAGGACATGTCAATCGAACCCGAGCTCGATCGGTTGTTCCGTCCCCGACGGGTCGCGGTGATCGGTGCCTCCGACGCGCCGGACCGGCCGACCACGCTGAACTGGCGCCGGGTGCAGGCCTGGGCGGCCCACACCGGCGGCGAGGCCGTCCCGGTGAACCCGCGACGCGACACCGTCGACGGGCTGACCTGCTACCCGAGCGTCGTCGAGGTTCCCGGCGAGATCGATGTGGCCATCCTGCTGGTCAGCGACGTGGATGCGGTGCTGCCGGACATTGCGGCCAAGGGCGTCCGGTTCGCGGTGATCTTCGCGGCCGGGTACGCCGAGGTCGGTGGCGACGGGGTCGAACGGCAGCGGGCGCTGGTCAGCACCCTGCGGGCCGGTGGCGTCCGGGCGTTGGGCCCGAACACCAACATGAACCTGTTCGAACAGTTCCGCGACGATCTGCCAGGTCGGTCCATCGCCCTGGTCACCCAGAGCGGGCATCAGGGCCGCCCGGTGTTCCAGGGCCAGGAGCTCGGGATCAAGTTCAGTCACTGGGCGCCGACCGGGAACGAGGCCGACCTGAACTCGGCGCATTTCATCTCGTACTTCGCCGGGTTGCCGGACACCGGGGTGATAGCGGCCTACCTCGAAGGGTTCCCGGACGGTCCCGGATTCCAGCGGGCGTTGGAGGTCGCCGCCCGCCGTGGAGTTCCGATCGTGGCGATCAAGGTGGGGCGCACCGAGATCGGTCGTTCGTGGGCGCAATCGCACACCGGGCACCTGGCCGGTGCGGACGACGTGGTCTCCGCGCTGTTCCGGCAGTACGGGGTCGCCAGGGTGAACGGGTTGGACGAGCTGCTGGACACGGCGGCGCTGTTCGCCCGTGCCGTCCGGCCGACCGGCGAAGGGGTTTGCGTCTACTCGATCTCGGGCGGCACCAGCGCGCACATGGCCGACATGCTGATGGCTGCGGGCATCGACCTGCCGGAACTCGGCGCCGACACGATCGGCCAACTGCGGGAATGGATTCCCGGGTACCTGCGGATCAACAACCCGGTGGACAACGGCGGTCATCCGGTCGGCGACTGGCGCGGTCGGAAGATCCTGGACGCGATCCTTGCCGACCCGGCGGTCGGAATTCTCGTCGTTCCGATCACCGGTGCCTTCCCGCCGATGAGCGATGCCTTCGTCGCGGACCTGGTCGCGGTCTCGGAAACCACCGAAAAGCCGATCTGTGTTGTCTGGGGTTCGCCGGTCGGCACCGAGGATGCGTACCGGGCGGGGCTGCTCGGTTCCCAGCTGCCGGTGTTCCGCACCTTCGGCAACTGCGTGACCGCGATCCGTGCTCTGCTCGACTTCCAGCGGTTCCAGCGGCGGGTCGCCGAGATGCCGGTCGTCACACCGCGTCCGGTGCTGGGAAGTACCGGAACGGAGTCGGTGCGCACGGAGGTCGAGTCCAAGAACCTGCTGCGGCAGTATGGTATCGCCGTCACCAGCGACGAACTGTGTGCCGACGTGGACCAGGTGGTTGCCGCTGCCGAGCGACTCGGCGGGCCGGTGGTTCTCAAGGCCGTCGCGGCCGGCATCGCCCATAAGTCCGACCTCGGGTTGGTGCGGGTCGGCGTCCGCGGGGATGACGAGATCCGCCGGATCGTGGCCGACTTCCGGCGCATCGTCGAAGGGCTGCCGGAGGCGCACTGGCAGGGCGTGCTGGTCTGCGAACAGCTCGACGGTGGTGTCGAGACGGTGGTCGGCATCGCGCCGGACCCGGTGTTCGGCGCGGTGGTGATGGCCGGCATCGGCGGCGTCGGTGTCGAGGTGTACCGCGACGTCAGCTTCCGGGTGCCGCCGTTCGCCCGCGATCAGGCCCACCAGATGTTGACCGAGTTGCGCGGATATCCATTGCTGCAAGGGTATCGCGGTGCGCCGGCAGCGGATCTGGAAGCCCTGGTTGACGTCATCATGGCGGTCCAGCAGATGGCTGTCGACGGCGCGGTCACCGAGCTGGACATCAATCCGCTGTTGGCCCTCCCGGACCGCGCGGTGGCCCTGGACGCGTTGGTCACCGACACCGTCGGCGCCGGGGAGGCGACGCAGTGATGACGGACCGGATCAACGTGGACAGCAAGGCGCCACCTGGGCGCAAGCCGAGCGCCCCGCCGGCGGCCGCCGCGACCGGCCCTGCCGGAAGGGCCGCTGGCGCGGTCAAGATCGAGGCGCGGTCCGTTGGAAAGCGTTACGGGGTCAAAGATACCGTCCAGGCCCTGGACGATGTCGACCTGACGGTGGGTGAGGGCGAGTTCGTCTGTCTGGTCGGGCCGTCCGGCTGCGGAAAGTCGACCCTGTTGCGAATGATGGCCGGGCTGCACCGGCCCAGCGAGGGCGAGGTGCTGATCCATTCCCGGGCCGGCGTCCGAAACCCCACCGCGATGGTGTTCCAGGACTACGGGATCTTCCCGTGGAAGACCGTCGAGGCCAACGTTCGGTTCGGCCTGGACGTCGCCAGGGTCGGGCGGGCCGAGGCGACGGCGGCGACCCGTCGCTGGCTCGACAAGCTCGGGCTCGCCGATTTCGCCGGCTCCTACCCGGCGACGCTGTCCGGCGGTATGCGGCAACGGGTATCGATCGCCAGGGCGCTCGCGGTGGAACCGGAGGTGCTGCTGATGGACGAGCCGTTCGCCGCCCTTGACGCCCAGTTGCGCACCATCCTGCAGGAGGAACTGTTGACCCTCTGGCAGGAGGACCGACGGACCGTCGTGTTCGTCACCCACAGCCTCGAGGAGGCCATCCTGCTCGGCGACCGGGTGGTGGTGATGTCCGCCCGGCCGGGCCGGATCATCGCCGACTTCCGGGTCGACATCGAACGGCCGCGGTCGGCCGAGACCAGGACGAACCCGCGGTTCGCCGAGTTGGAGCAGCAGCTCTGGTCGGTGCTGCGCTCCGAGGTATCCCGCTCGTTCGCCGGACGGAGTCAGCCATGAGTGAGGAACACCGATGAGTGTCCAGGAACGGACGTCGGCGGCCGCGACCGTCACCACCGTGATCCGACCGACCAAGGCGGAGGTGGACCCGCTGCGGACGGCGCGACGGCGTCGACTGCAGGAGCGATTACTGGCCTGGCTGACCCCGATCGTGGTGCTCGGCGCCTGGGAGATCGCCGCGCAGACCGGCGTCATTCCGGTGAGGTTCTTTCCGGCGCCCTCGATGATCTTCAGCACCGGGGTCGACATGGTGCAGGCCGGGACGCTGCAGAAGGACCTGCTGGCCACCATGACCCGGGTGCTGATCGGCTTCGCGGCCGGAGCGGTGATCGGGGCCGGTGCCGGATTGCTGCTCGGGCTGTCCCGGCTGGCCAGGGCCGCGCTCGATCCGTTCCTGTCGGCGCTCTACACGGTGCCGAAGCTGTCGCTGCTGCCGTTGCTGCTGTTGATCTTCGGGCTCGGTGAGACGCCGATGATCCTGTTGGTGGCACTTTCGGTGTTCTTCCCGACCTGGATCACCTGTATGGCGGCCGTGACGGCGATACCCGATGGCTATCAGGAGGCCGCTAAGGCCTTCGGGTCCGGCCGTTGGGCCATGTTCCGGCACGTCATCTGGCCGGCCTTCCTGCCGAACCTGTTCGTCGCGCTGCGGCTGTCGATCGGGGTGGCGATCCTGGTGATCGTCGGTGCCGAGTTCGTCCAGGGCAACAGCGGTATCGGCTACCGGATCTGGCATTCCTGGTCGCTGTTCCAGGCCAGGCCAATGTACGTCGGGATCTGCGTCATCGCCCTGATGGGCCTGATCTGCTCGATGATCGTCTCCGCCGTCGGTCGCAAGCTGCTGCCGTGGGCACCACAACAGTCGCAGAGACGCTGACCGGCAACGGTTCCCACCCTCCCAACCGCAGCACCGGCGTCCCTTCGGGGCGTCGCTCACCCCTCACGAGGAGATCGACATGCGCAAGAGAACACTCGCTCTCACCCTGGCGGCCGGGTTGGCGCTGGCCGGTTGCGGCTCGTCCGGCAACACCGACAATGCCGATCCGACACCGGCCGGGCAGTCTGCCGGTGCCCCCGGCGGATCCGGAACCGCAGGGTCGGCCGGCGGGCAGGAGCGTAAGACCGTCAAGGTGGCCATCGCGGCGAAGCTGGAGGCGTTCGCCCCTCTGCTGGTCGGGATGGAACTCGGTGACTACGACAAGCAGGGCCTCGACGTCGAGATCGTCTCGGCGAAGAACAGCGATGCCCTTGTGCTGCTGGCCACCGGCGAGGTCGATGCGATCTTCGGCGCGCCGAGCGCGGCCTTCTTCAACGCCGTCTCCGGCGGGTCGGAGATCAAGATCGTCGCCCCCGGCATGTTCCCGCCGAAGGAATCCCAGCAGGGTGTGTGGGTCAACAAGGAGCTGGCGCCCGGTGGAAAGTTCGATCCGACCAAACTCAAGGGCCAGGTGATCGCCTCGGCCGTCGGACCGGGCGCGCCGGTGTCGATGGTGATCGAGGACCAACTGAAGACCGCCGGGGTCTCGATGAACGACGTCACCCTCCAGACCATGGGCGCCACCGACATCCTGGTGGCGCTGGAGAGCGGCGCCGTCAAGGCGGGCTGGCTTTCCGACCCGGTGTGGCTGGAGGCCACCAAGTCCGATTCCCTTGTCTACGCCTTCGGACAGCCGTCGGACATGACCGTCGGTGCGGTGCTGTTCGGGCCGAACCTGCTGCAGAAGGACAAGGAGAAGGGCCAACGCCTGATCGACGCCATGGCCTCGACCACCCGTGATCACCTGCAGGGCAAGTATCACCAGGACAAGCAGGTGCGGGCGGCGCTGGTCAAGCAGCTGGAGATCGACGATGCCCAGGTGGACCTGTTGCCGGAGTTGAGCTTCCCGGGGGATCTGAAGTACCCCAGCAAGCTGACGGATCGGCTGCAGACCACTTTCAAGGGCCAGGAGGGCGTGCTGGTCTACACCGATCCGATTCCCGAGGACACCCTGATCGACCGCTCGTTCGTCGATGCGATCGGCTGACCGGGGATGGCTGACGGAAAGATCTACATCCACGAGACGATCGACATCATCGGCCAACACCGCGCCGCGTACCTGGAACACATGACCGCCGGTTGGGATCGCGAAGCGCGGGCCGCCCGCGGGATGAAGTGCTTCGGCGTCTGGGGCACGGTGGGCAGCACCGAGCGTTGGCCGCAGGTGGTCAACATGTGGGAGTTGGACGGCTGGGCCGGGCTGGCCGGGAACTTCGCCCATGAATTGAGCCATGACTCGATGCAGGACCCGGAGTTGGCGTCCTGGTGGGCAACGGCGAAGTCCTACCGTTCCGGCGGTCTGGATCGAATCATGCTGCCGGCCGAGTACTCCCCAACGATCGACGAACTCTGCAGCGCCCCAACGGAATCGGTGTGCTACCTCCACGAACTGGTGTCGCTGCGCCCCGGTGCGGCGACGGAGTACCTGGGTCGCGTCGGGCAGCACTGGGTCGGGCAGGCCGGAGAGCAGGAACTCGGCCTGGTCGGCGCCTTCCGGACGGCGATGGTGAACGACTCGGAGGCGCTGTTGATCTGGTCGGTCCCGAGCTGGCCGCAGTGGGCGGTGATCGAGGAGTTCCTGGACGGCAGCGCGCAGGTCCGCAGCTGGCGGCGACGGAGCAGCGATCTGGTGCTGGACTGGCGCCGGAAGCTGCTGTGTTCGGCGCCGCAAGCGCCGCTGCGCACCGGACAGCAACCCTGACGCTGCCGACCGCCCTGACGCTGCCGACAATCCTGACACTGCCGACCACCCCGGCACTGCCGACCACCCCGACACAGTGAGAAGGGAGACCGTCATGACCCAGACAGTGGAGCCGGCACCGACGCCGAACCCGGGACCGGCCGGACTGCTGGTCGGACTCAGGGTGATCGAGTGCACGCTGCTCGAACCGGGCTCGCTGGCGATGTCGCTGGCCGACCTGGGCGCCGACGTGGTGAAGGTGGAACCCCCTGGTGGGGACTACATCCGCCGGCTCGGCTGGCCCTACGTCGAGGGCGAATCGATCCTGCACTGGCACGTCAACCGGGGCAAGCGCAGCATCGAGCTGGACCTGCGTACCCCGGAGGGCGCCGAGGTGTTCCTCGACCTGGTCCGCGGCGCCGACCTGGTGGTGGAGGGCATGCGGCCGGGAGCGCTGGAACGGCGCGGGCTGGGATATCGCGCTCTGGCCGCGGTGAACCCGAAGATCGTGCTGTGCTCGCTGTCCGGCTACGGGATCGACGGCCCCTACCGGGATCTGCCGTCGCACGGTGTCGGCTTCGACGCCTGGGCAGCAGTGGCGCCGCCTGGTGTCGACGAGCAGGGCTTCAGCTACCTGGCCGATCACACCGGCGTCGGCACCAAGGTCGGCCCGCTCTGGGGCGCGATGGCGTCGCTGGCGGCCGTGCTCAGGGCCAGGGAGACCGGAACGGGCTGCCAGCTCGACATCGCGCAGAGCGACGCGGCGGCCTTCACCAACTGGCTGCCGATCGAGGGCCACCGGGCCTATCGGCGACCCGAGCCCGAGGTCACCGGCAATCCGGCCGACGGTGGACTGCGCCGGACACCGGGTCCGGGCGGGATGGAAGAGGCGGTGCGCTACCAGTACTACCGCAGCTCGGACGGCCACCTGTTGTTCCAGGCCTCCGAGCAGGAGTTCTGGCGGAACTTCTGCTCGGCGTGCGATCGGATGGACCTGTACCAGGCCCGGCCGGGCCGCCGCTACGGCGACCACGCCACCGGCGATCGCACCTTGCGGGCGGCCCTGCAGGAGATCTTCCAGACCCGCTCCACCGGTGATTGGGTGCAGTTCGGACTGGAGATCAACTGCCCGATCGCCCCGGTCAACGCCGCCGACACGATCGACTCGGATCCGCAGTTCGCGCACCGGATGCCCTGGTGGCCGGCCGCTGAGCACGGGGCAGATCTGTTGCCCACGCCGGTGAATGTGGTGGGCGCCAGTCGCCAGCCACCCCGTCGGGCCCCGGAGCCCGGCGCCGACACGGATCAGCTGCTGACGTCTCTGGGGTACTCGGCCGAGCGGATCGCCGACCTCCGTCGGGCGGGCGCGCTAGGTCCGGCCGACCCGACCGCCGAGTAGACGATCCGGCCGACGTCGGCGACCAGATCGGCCGCCGCGGCGCCGTAGGCATCTGGCTCTTCGCCGGTGCCGAAACCCTCGGTGAGCACCGCGATCACCAGCACCGGGCTGCTGTCGACGGTGACGAAGCCGGCATCGTGTCGGACGCCGTCCAGCTCGCCGGTCTTGTGCGCCAGTACCCAACCGTGCGGCAGCTGTCGCGGCAGCCGGTCGTTCACCTGCTGCCGGGCGAGTACCTCGCGGGCCAGCCGGTAGCTATCGGCAGAGCCGAAAAGGCCTTCACCGACGGCGATCTGCTCCAGCAACAGCGCCATATCGGTCGCGCAGGTGTGATTGTCCAGTCCGCGGCTGCGGGCCTGCAGGTCCATCAACCGCCGCTGCAGTGCAGTGTTCGTCAGCCCGGCCGCCTCGATGCTGGCGGCGATGGTCGGCACCGACAATGTCTCGATGAGCAGATTGGTGGCCAGGTTGTCGCTGATGGTGATCATCAACTCGAGTAGGTCGCGAATGCTGACGTCGGTGACGTCCGACAGTCCGGCCAGGATCCCGCTGCCGCCGACCCTTGGCGAGGTGTCGACCCTGACCCGCTGGGTCAGCGACAGCGCGCCGGCCTCGACCTGCTGCAGTGCGGATACCAGCACCGGCACCTTGATCAGCGAGGCCGAGGTGAACGACTCGTCACCCGCGACCGAGAACCCCTGCCCGCCGGGCACGGCCCGGGCGACAACGGCAACCCTTCCCGGTGCCGGCCGTACCAGGTCCCGGACCCGCTGCTCGGCCTCGTCCCAGCCGGTCATCCGAAGGCCCAGAAGATGACGAGGAACAGCACGGTGTTGGTGCCCATGATCGCCCAGCCGTTCACCAGCATCATCTTCAGGTTGTTCGATCGGGCCAGCCCCATCTGCCCGATCATGTCGGCACCCGGGAACGGTCCGAGCTGGTCGATCTGCGAGGTGCCGAGCAGGGCTACCGCCCAGACCGCCGGCGGGATGCCGAGTGAGGCGACCACCGGGGCGAACAGCTTGTTGATGAGCACCACCTGGGCGACGGCCGCGCCCGGCACCGCGTGCAGGTAACCGATGCCGACGATCATCGCCAGGAACAGGAACGGACTCAGGGTGGGCAGGATCGGTTGCAGCGCACTGAATACCGCGTCGTAGGTGCCGGTCTTGCCGATCAGCGTGAGCAGCGGATCCAGCAGCCAGAACAGGATGAACAGCCAGATGAACCGGCCCGCACCGGCGTAGATCGCCTCCAGCGTCTGCTTCGGGCTCTTGCCGCCGGCGATGCCGGTGAGCGCCGCGGTCACCACCATCACCACCAGGGCGTAGGAATAGCCGGCTTTGGCGACGATGCCGAAGACGGTCATCGCCAGCAGCACCCCGACGAAGACGGCGGCGGCGCGCCGCGCGGCGCGGTTGTCGGTGACGTCGCCATCGTCGCCGCCGGCGTCGGCCGCCGAGTATTCGGTGTCCACCCGCCGCTGGATCCAGCGTGCCATGAAGAACCCGGTGACGATGGTGACCATGGCAACCGGCAGCCCTGCCTTCAGCAGGTAGTCGAAGTAGCTGATCCCGGCCGCGCCGGTGATGGTGACGACCGGTGGGGTGAACGGACCGGTCATCAGACCGGCCGCGCCGGCGGCATGGAACATCGCCGCAACGGCCGGCGGTCGCCACTTCATCCGCGCCGCAACGGGTATGACGATCGGCGCCAGGATCGCATTGGCGCCGGCGAGCGTGCCCAGCGCGCCGACCAGGATCAGCGAGGACAGCATGATGCCGATCTGCACTCTGGTCGGGGTGGACAGCCCGACCCGTTGCATGACCACCTTCACCAGCAGCTGCGCGGCTCCGGTCTCCTGGGCGACCCGGCCGAGACCGGCGCCCAGCATGATGATCAGCCCGATCACCGCGACGAACGACCCGAGTGAGGTCGCGAGCTGCTCACCGAGCGCCAGCGGTCCGGTCCGCGACATCACGGCGGCGACGAGCAGGGCGGCGGCGGTGGCCAGTACCACGTCGACGGACATCAGGGCGAGGGCCGCGTACAGGACGATCGGAACCAGACCCCAGAGCCCGGCCTGTTTCCCGAGGACGGCGAAGACGATCGCGATCACCAGCGACAGGCCGATGAGCGCGGCGATCACGCTCTTCTTCCGGGTACTGATGGCGTCGGGCAGTGGATCCTTCAGAACGGTCACGTGCAGAAACTCCAGTCGTTGTTGCCGGTCAGAACGCGCAGGTGGTCCCGGTGTCCGGGTCAGCGGCGGTCGGACACCACGCCGGCCCGGCCGCGGATCACCCGGCCGGGGCGGGCATCGGTGGGCAGGCCGTCCTGTAGCACGGGGCGACCGGCGATGAGGGTGTGCCGGACGCCGTCGGCAAGTTGCCACGGTGCGTCGTAGGTCGATCGGTCGATCACGGTCTGTGGGTCGAAAACGCACAGGTCGGCGACGGCGCCGCGGCGGATCACCCCGCGGTCGGTCCAGCCGAGCCGGGATGCCGGCAGGGCGGTCATCTTGTGCACCGCGGCCGGCAGGTCGATCAGGCCGCGGTCCCTCGCATAGTGCCCGAGCACCCTGACGAAGGTGCCGAAGCTGCGCGGATGTGGTTGCTGTGTACCGGATGTCGCCAGCTCGGCGCCGTCGCTGGCGATGGCCGCCAGCGGGTGGGCGATGACTCGGTCGAGGTCGTCGTCGGACATGCCGTGGTTGATGATCGACACCACAGCGTGTTGTCCGCGGAGCAGCTCGACGACGGTCTGTGCCGGATCCAGGCCCAGCCGGGCGGCGATGTCGGCGATGCTGCGGCCGACGTGTTCGCGGTACGG
Organism: Nakamurella lactea DSM 19367; assembly: GCF_000426645.1. GTDB lineage: Bacteria > Actinomycetota > Actinomycetes > Mycobacteriales > Nakamurellaceae > Nakamurella > Nakamurella lactea. Next base: position 413,873 of record NZ_KE384549.1, read on the forward strand.
CCCGTCAATGGTGTGGGCCACCACGATCCGGTCGGGCAGCAACGAGGGGCCGACCTGGGCACGGAGCCCGTCGGCGATGGCGGCAGCTGTCACCGGATCGGAAAGCCTGAGCAGCAACGACTCCCGGCCGCCGTCCATCGCCCAGTCCGGCATCCGTGAGGTCAATGTGGTGCTGGAGGCGGTGTACGGGTAGACGTCGGTACCGACGTCTACGCCGTCCGCGCGGGCCCGGGCGATCATCGCCAGGGCGGCCGCCGTGCCGCCCCAGTTGGTCGGTCCGATCGCCTTCAGGTGCGAGATCTCCAGCCGGGCGCCGGATTCCCGCGCGGTGTCGATCGCCTCGGTGACGGCCGTTAGCAGCTGGTCACTTTCGTTGCGGATGTGTGAGGAGTAGAGCAATCCGTGCTCGGCCACCACCGAGCAGAGGTCGGCCAGCTCCGCGGCGGTGCCGAACGACCCGGGCGGGTAGATCAGCCCACTGGACAGTCCGACCACTCCGGCCTCGATGCAGTCGCGCAGCAAGCCACGCATCCGACCCTGTTCCGACTCGGTCGGCGCCCGCCGGTCGGCGCCCATCGCCGCGATCCGTAGGGCGCCGTGGCCGACCTGCGCCGCGATGTTGACGGCGAGCGGAAGGGCGTCGACCGCATCGAGGAACTGGTCGGCGCCGCGCCAGTTCCAGCTCAGGTCGGTGTCGAAGACGGTATGCCCGCGGCCGGCGGCCGCGTGTTCGTCGGACAGCGGGAACGGTGAGAAGCCGCAGTTCCCGGTGACCAGCGTGGTGACCCCCTGGTGGGTCTGGGTGAGCGCCTCGGGCGCGCCGAAAACCGAGTAGTCGGCGTGTGAATGGAGGTCGATGAAGCCGGGAGCGACAACGGCACCGGTCGCGTCCAGTACCAGGTCGGTGCCGGTGGCGGCCGCATTGCCGGTCTCGACGATCTCGGCGATCGTGCCGTTGTCGGCGATGACGACATCCGCGGGGTAGCCGGCGGCGCCGGTGCCGTCGAGCACCGTCCCGCCGTGCAGCAGGGTGGTCACGAGCGCAGGTCCAACCGATCCGTCGCCAGCGATTGCACCCGCTCGGCGTCGACGTCGTAGCCGAGGCCCGGGCGCTGGTAGCGCACCGCGACCCGGCCGTCGACGGCGACGATCGGCTCGGTGGTGATGTCCTTGGCGTAGTACTTGTCCGAGCCGGAGACGTCCGACGGCAGCGCGAATCCCGGCAGTCCGGCGATTGCCACGTTGGCGGCGCGGCCGACCCCGAACTCGTGCATTCCGCCGCACCAGACGGCGATCCCGTTGTCGGCGGCGACCTGGTGGGCAGCCCTGGCCGGACTCAGCCCACCCATCCGGGAGACCTTGATGTTCAGGATCCGGCCGGCGCCGGCGGCGATCGCGCTGTCCAGCTGGTCGAGGTCCTCGATCGACTCGTCGAGGCAGATCGGCGTGGACAACCGCTCCTGCAGCCTGCCGTGCGCGGCCAGCGCTCCCGGCGCGAACGGCTGCTCGATCATCGTCAGGTCGAACTCGTCCAGGGCCAACAGAGTGTCCAGGTGCTCGGCGATCTCGCGGTAGACGCCGTTGGCGTCCACCTGCAGCGCCAGCGCCGGATGCGCGGCCCGGACGGCCCGGACCGGCTCGACGTCCCAGCCCGGGGCGACCTTCAGCTTGACCCGTCGGTAGCCTTGCGCCACATGCAGTTCGACCTGCCCGAGCAGATCGTCCAGGGTCGGCTCGATGCCGAGACTGACGCCGGCATCGATCTGCTCGCGGACCGCGCCCAACGCACTGGCCACCGAGACACCCTCGCGTCGGCACCACAGGTCCCAGCCGGCGATGTCCACTCCGGCCTTGGCGAAATGGTTGCCGCGAACCTTGCCGAACAGCGCGCCGAGCTCGTCCGGGTGTTGCCAGTCGCGGCCCAGCACGGCCGGCGCCAGGTAGCCGTTGAGCATCAGCCAGCTGGTGTCCACGGTTTCCGGGCAGTAGTACGGATCGCTCGGTGAGGCGATCTCGCCCCATCCGGTGCCGCCGTCGGAATCGGTCACCCTTACCAGGATGTGCTCGAGGCGGGACTTGCGGTGTGAGCTGGTCTGGAACTCGTGCACCAGCGGCAGGCCAACCCGAAATGCTTCGATCCGGTCGATGCGCATGCTCAGCTCTCCTCGTAGGACTGCAGGGTGGCGGCCAATTGATTGCGACGTTCCAACCGACGCCCGGCGCCCTTGGCCGAGGCGGTCGCCAGGGTGGCGATGACGTGCACAGCGGCCGCGACCGCGGTCGGCGAATCGGCGTGGGAGACGCTGCCGGTGCTGACCACCACCGGCAGGTCGCTGACCAGCCCGAGCGGGCTGTCGGCGGAATCCGTCAGCCCGATCACCGCGCCACCGGCGGCCCGGAACTCCCGGGCGATGGTCACGGTGCGCCGGCTGTAGCGGCGGAAACAGAACGCCACCAACACATCACCGGAGCGCACGTCGCACAGGACGTCCAGCGGACGCACCGACGAGCCGTCGACGAACACCACGTTGGACATGCTCTGGCCGAGCTCGGCCGAGAGCATCAGGGCATAGGCAGCGGACTTGAGGTCGCCGGTGACGAACCGGCGCCGGGCGGCCACGATCCGGCCGGCGGCCAGGTCGAAGGCACCGGTCGCCTGGCCCGATTCCAGGCTCAGGCGAAGGTTCTGCTGTTCCCTGGCGATCATCCGGCCGAGCAGCTCGCGACCGGCGCCGCGCCCGGCAAGGCGTGCGGTGTAACGAATATCGGGGCTGGGCAGGCTCCGATCCTCCTCCCGCTCGGCCCTGACCCGCAGCTCCGCGTAGTCGCCGAGGCCGGCGGCGGTCAGCAGGTCCTGCAGCTCGTGCGGGGCGGCCTGTGCCTGCCGCAGCAGCTGCGACGGCCGCTGGGCGAGCGATGCCGGATAGTCGGCGGCGATCGCCCGGTACAGCCGTCGCTGCGGGTCGCCCAGCCGGTCGGCCGCGTCGGCCAGCAGCTGCAGTGCCGGTGTCGGGGTCAGCACGGCCGCGCCGCTCGCGCTCATCACGGTGTCCTGCGGAGCCGGTAGACCGCCGTCAGATCATCCGACGGCAGGCACGAGACCGCTTGGTAGCCGGCCGCAATGGCTTCGCGCAGCACGGTGGAGACGGCGGCGGTGACCTCCGGTGATGGGGTGGCGGCGAGCGGATCGGCGTGCGTGCGCGGCAGGGCCAGCAGCAGGTCGTCGCCGTCCTCGGCGGTCGTTCCCCATGCCGGTGGGGTGGTGACCGGCGGGTAGCGCACCGGGACCAGCCCGTCCCGACTGCCGGGCAGATCCCAGTCGAGAATCAGCCGGTCGGAGTCCCGTTCCGGTTGCCCGGCAACGGAATCGGTGCCGTACAGGTTGCCGGCGAACCAGCGGGCGGTGGCGCCCAACACGTCCAGGTTGAACCGGGCGTTGCCGGTCCGGTTCGGATCGAAGGCCCAGCGCATGCGGTCGATGCCCTGGGCCAGCACCCGGTCCCGCTGCGCCAGTTTGAGCAGCCGGCCGATGCCGCGACCGCGCTGATCGGCGCGGACCGCCGCGGTCTGCGAGTAGTGGTAGAGCTCGGGCGCCGTCGTGGCACCTGCATCTCCCGCCGGGTCGTCCCGGCCGAGAAAGCCGTAGACGAAGCCGACCAGGTCGGCGCCGTCGAAGGCGCCCAGCACCACGCCGCCGTTGCCGCGGATCGCCGTCAGCAGCCGGGGGTTGACGGCGTCGTCACGGCCGAAGACCTGTCGGTACAGAGCGGCGGGCGCCCGCAGCTGATCGGGCGTCTCGAGATCGCGGATCAGCACCCGGTCATCGGCCGGAGGCAGGGGAGTGGGCATCGCTATCGCCTCCGTTTGCTGACGGTAAAATGTGCCGACCGTATAGGTAGCCCATCTGGACAAGTGCGTGAGTATTGTGCGTCGTGGAGCCGTTCGTCAAGGGGGCTCGCTGAACTCTCGGGCGCTGGGCCGTCATCCCCGAAGGAGACCAGATATGCCGGACACCGATGGGGAACCAGCGGCCCGCGCGGCGGCTCTGGTCGGGGCGGCGCTGCGCAAGCGGCGGCTCGAGCTGGGGCTCACGCTGACCGCGCTGGCCGGCAGATCGGCGCTGTCCACCGGCTTCATCTCCCAGATCGAGACCGGAGCGGCCAACCCGACGCTGTCCGCGCTGAGCCAGTTGGCCGGTGCCCTCGAACTGCCGGTGACCGAGTTGCTGACCGTCGGCGGCGCAGGCGCCGCGCTGTCCGGTGAATTCCCGCTGAAGGTGCGCCCTGCCCCGTTGCCGGCGCCGGCCGGTGCCGCCGGCCGGGTATGGGAGTTGACTGCGCCGGGCGCCCGGCTCGCCCGGCTGTCGATGGTCCAAGGTGACCCGGGTGACCATGCCGCGCCGATCCGTCATCCCGGGGAAGAGATCTGCATCGTGCTGGCCGGGCAGTACCGGTTGCACGTCGAGGGCGACACCGCGGTGCTGGCGGCCGGGGACAGCGCACACTATTCGGCGTCGGCCGGGCACTACCTCGAGCCGGTCGACGGTACCGCCAGGGCGATGATCATGATGGTCGGGCAGTGAACCGACAGCCCCCCGCGGGCATCGGCAACGTCACAACCGCCGTGGTGATCATGGAACGGCTGATCCCGTAGACTGTTCTCAGCAGGCCCGCCCAGTTTCGCCTCGGGCCCGCTTCTTTGAGTCGATGCTCTTGCGCCGCGACCCATGCTGGCTCGCGCCGGGCGGAACGACCACACACCATGATTGGGAGTACCCCTCTGTGTCTGCTGACACGACCTTTTCCACCCTCGGCGTGCCCACCGCGCTGACCACCATCCTTTCCGACGCGGGCATCACCGTGCCGACCCCGATCCAGGCGGCCACCCTGCCGGATTCGATGGCCGGCCGCGACGTGCTCGGCCGCGGCCGCACCGGCTCCGGCAAGACCTACGCCTTCCTGCTGCCGCTGCTGACCCGGCTGTCGCAGTCCGGGACCCGACGTCAGCCGAAGCGGCCGCGTGCGCTGATCCTGGCGCCCACCCGCGAACTCGTCACCCAGATCGTCGGCGCGATGACGCCGCTGGCCAAGCCGCTGGGCATCACCTCGATGACCGTCTTCGGCGGCGTCGGACAGAATCCGCAGGTCGAGGCACTGCGCCGCGGCGTCGACGTGGTCGTCGCCTGCCCCGGCCGGCTCGAGGACCTGATGAAGCAGGGCCACATCAGCCTGGACGCCGTCGAGATCACCATCCTGGACGAGGCCGACCACATGGCCGACCTCGGTTTCCTGCCCGGCGTCCGGCGGATCATGGACAAGACCCCGCAGCAGGGCCAGCGGATGCTGTTCTCCGCCACCCTTGATGCCGGTGTCGACGTGCTGGTCAAGCGATTCCTGCACAACCCGGTGACCCACCACGCCGACTCGGAGCAGTCGCCCGTCATCCCGATGAGCCACCACGTGCTGCACGTCAGCCTCGATGCGCACCTGCCGGTGCTGGTCGACCTGGCCGCCGCGCCCGGCCGGACCATCATCTTCGCCCGCACCAAGCACCGGGCGAAGAAGTTCACCCGGCAGCTCAACGCGTCCGGCGTGCCCGCGGTCGAATTGCACGGCAACCTGAGCCAGGGTGCCCGCACCCGCAATCTCGACGACTTCCACTCCGGGGCGGCGAAGACGATGGTCGCCACCGACATCGCGGCCCGCGGTATCCACGTGGACGACGTCGCGCTGGTGATCCACGCCGATCCGCCGGTCGAGCACAAGGCCTACCTGCATCGCTCGGGTCGGACCGCTCGGGCCGGTGCCGCCGGCACGGTGATCACCCTGATGACGGACGAGCAGGTCCGCGATGTGCGTGACCTGACCCGCAAGGCCGGGATCAACCCGACCACCACCAAGATCGATGCGAAGCATCCGCTGCTGCAGAAGCTGGCTCCCGGTGAGCGTTCGTTCGTCAACGGCGGGCTGGTGCGCGAGGTTCCGGCCGCGGCGCCGGCCGGTCGCGGTGGCGGTCGGTCGCGTGGCCCGCGCAAGCCGGCCGGGCAGGACGGCGGCCGGGCCAACCCCGCTACGGGTGGTCGTTCGGGTGGTGCTCCGCGCAGCGATCGTCCGGCCGAGGGTGCGCGCGGCGATGGACGTCCGCGCCGCAACCGGGGCGGTTCCGGCCAGGGTGCCGGTCGCGGCGACGGCGCTGCGGCTCGCGGCGGTTCGGGTCGCTCCGGTGGCTCGGGTTCGGCACGTGACGGGTCAGGCTCGGGCCGTTCCGGCGGGTCGGGTCGCAGTGCCGGCGGCTCGAAGACCGTCTACAGCAGTACTTCCGGCGGCGGCGCGGCCGCCTTCTCGGCGCGCACCCGCGTCGGCTCCCGCTGACGGGTCAGCTCCGACTTCAGTTCAGCTACGGCCAGTCGCCCCGTTCCAGGCGTTTGATGCCCGATCGGGGCCACTGGCCGCAGCCAAGCTGAATCTCGCGTCTTGCCCGATGATTTTCCTGCCCGCGCCGGGTCGTTGTTGGGGTGACGGCGGCGACAGGTGGCGGGGGATGACGAGATACGTGCTGGTCCCGGGAGCGGACGGCCAGGCCTGGTACTGGCACCGGCTGATCCCCGAACTGGAGAAGCGGGGCCATACCGCCGTGGCCGTCGAGCTGCCGAAGGCCGCCAGCAGCACCCTGGCCGACTATGCAGCGGCGATCGTGCAGGCGGCCCAACCGGTAGGTGCCGCCCACCCCCCAGGTAGCGGAAGTTTGCCGCGACACGCCGGCGCCGTCGGCGCGTCCGAGCAACTTTCCGCTACCTCGGCGGGGGAGATGGTGCTGGTCGCCCAGTCGCTCGGCGCCTTCAGCGCACCGCTGGCCTGTTCCCGGCTGCCGGTGCGCGAGCTGGTGCTGGTCAACCCGATGATCCCGGCCGCCGGCGAGACCGGCGGCGACTGGTGGGAGAACACCGGTCACGGACCGGCGAGAGCGGCGGCGGCCGCCGCCCACGGCTGGCCCGCCGAATTCGATCTGTTGACCGGCTTCTTCCATGACGTGCCGGCCGAGGTGACCGAGCGGGCCTTTTCGGCCGACGCACACCCCGCAGAACTGGACGGCATCTTCACCGACCCGTGGCCGCCGGCCGGCTGGCCGGACCTGCCGACCCGGATCATCCTGGGCTCCGGTGACCGGTTCTTCCCGTTGGAGTTCCAGCGGCAGATCGCCGGCGAACGCCTTGGGGCGACACGGATCGACGTGATCGACTCCGGACACCTGTCGGCGTTGAGTCGGCCGGTCGAACTCGCTGCGGCGTTGATCGGGGACCGGGTCGACCTGGACCGGCCTTGATCTGGACCGGCTTTGACCACCCGATGAATTCTCGGTGCCGAATCGGTCCAACCTGCACATCGACGAGAGGACAGCATCGTGGGCAACGGCAGCGGATTGTTCGAAGGCGTCAGGGCATTCAGCGGATTCTCGGTTGACGACATCGAGGCGGCCAGGACGTTCTACGCCGAGACACTCGGTGTGCGGGTGATCCAGGAGAACGGCATGTTGTTCCTGAACGTCGCCGGCGGCCGCGACATCCTCATCTATCCCAAGCCGAATCATGTCCCGGCCGGCTACACCGTGCTGAACTTCCCGGTCACCGACGTCGAGCGTGCGGTGGACGAACTGATCGCCAGAGGCGTCGAGTTCGAACATTACGAAGGCACGCCGATCGAGACCGACGCCAAGGGCATCCATCGCGGCGGCGGTCCGCTGATCGCCTGGTTCACCGACCCGGCCGGCAATGTGCTGTCGGTGATCCAGGAATAGCAACGTCGGGACCGGCGCCACGGGATCCGAACTGTGCCACCATCGTCGGGTGGCCGGACCGTTCCCGACGCCGAACATCGGTGACGGTTGGATGCCGTCCTCCGGAGTTCTGGCGGCCGAGGATTCGTTGGGCCACGACGTGCTGGTCGACTGGTGCCTCGCGCTGCTGACCGGGGCGGCGGGCGGCGCCGATCGGAAGACCCCGTCGTTGCGGTGGATCGGCGGCCCGGCGGCGGGTACCGACTGCGACCGGCACCACTGGGCCCGCTCGGACCTGAACTATTGGCCGCGGGTCTGGGCGGCAAGGGCGCTGCGATACGCCTGGGACGACCGGGCCGCCGGCCCGGTGATCGCCGGTCTGGACGACGACGCCTGGCGGGTACGGGAGCATTGTTGCGCCGTCGTCGGTCTGCGAGAACTGGCCGATGCCGCCGACCGGCTGGCCGAGCTCACCGATCCCGACCAGGAGGACGCGCCGCGGGTTCGCACGGCCGCGGTCAAGGCGCTCGCCCAGGTTGGCGAGTTCGAACACGGAGATGCCTTGCAGCGGGCCATGATCGACCCCGACCGGAAGGTCCGCGATGCCGCCGATGCCGCGCTGGAGCGGCTGGCCGAGCGGATCGACCGGCCGCTGCGGTGACGTTCGTCAGCCCAGCCCGAGCCGCTGACGGTTGCGAGCCACCCAGGCCGGCTCGTCGCCGTAGCGCTGGAACTTGACCAGCCGACCGTTCGCGCTGTCCTCGATCAGTTCGGCCAGCCGGCTCTGCCGGGTCGCCTCGCGCTTCGCCGTCAGCACCCAGTGCACCACCGCCCGTCGGTAGCCCGATGGCGCGGCGTCGAACCACGCTGCGGCGGAGGCATTCCGGCGCAACCGGGTCTGGAACTCCGGCGGCAGTACCGCGGCATTCTCCTGTTCGTGGGAGTACACGCCCTGACGGTCCGGCCGGCGCCGCTCGAAGGCGGCCAGCCCGGCCGGCGTCATCCGCTTCTCGGCGACCAACTTCTCGACCAGGGCGACGTTGACCAGGCTCCAGTTGCTGGCGGGTTTGCGCGGTGTCCAGCGCTGCCGTCGGGTGTCGTCGTCGATCCGCTGCGCCACCGAGTCGATCCAGCCGAAGCAGAGCGCCTCTTCGACCGCGAGCTCCCATGTCAACCCCTGCGGCCGGACATGCTTCTTGTTCAGCCCCATCCACAATTCGGTGGCGGAGTCGTGGTTGTCGAGCAGCCACTGGCGGAACTCGCCGGCGTCGGCGAAGAACGTCGCGGGCCGCTCGGGCGTGCCGCCTTGGGTGCCGACCATGACGCACATTCTGCCCGGACCCGCCGTCCGGCCGGATCGTTGCCCCGGGCATGCTGAACGGAGCCGCCGAAATCGAGGATGACGCAGGACCATGACCCAGGAACAGATCAGCAGGGCGTCGATCGGGCTGCGCTCCGAGCGCGGGCCGGTGCTGCTGTCGGTGATGCTCAGCACCGGCCTGGTCGCCATCGACTCGACGATCCTGGCCACCGCGGTCACCTCGATCGTCGACGATCTGGGCGGGTTCCACCAGTTTCCCTGGCTGTTCTCGGTGTACCTGCTGGGGCAGGCCGTTGCCGTCCCGATCTACGGCAAGCTGGCCGACATCGTCGGACGCAAGACGATCATGCTGTTCGGCATCGCGACCTTCGTGGTCGGTTCGATCCTGTGCGGCATCGCCTGGAGCATGCCGATGCTGATCGCCTTCCGGGCCGTCCAGGGACTCGGCGCCGGTGCCGTCCAGCCGATGGCGATGACCATCGTCGGCGATCTGTACACGGTGGCCGAGCGGGCCAAGGTGCAGGGCTATGTCGCCAGCGTGTGGGCGATCGCCGCCGTGGTCGGCCCGACGCTGGGTGGCGTCTTCTCGGACTACCTGAACTGGCGGTGGATCTTCTTCGTCAACGTGCCGTTGGGCGCGGCCGCCGCCGTGATGCTGACCCGCCGGTTCCACGAGAAGGTGACCAGATCGCAGCACCGGATCGATTTCGCCGGCGCGATTCTGCTGGCTCTCGGCAGCACCATGATCCTGCTCGGTCTGTTGGAGGGCGGGGTGCTGTGGGAGTGGATCTCGTGGCAGAGCGCCACGGTGCTGATCGGCGGCCTGGTGGTGTTGGTCGCGTTCGTCTTCGTCGAGCGGCGGGCGAGCGAGCCGATCCTGCCCGGGTGGATCTTCGGCAGGCGGGTGTTCAACGGCAGCAACCTGAGCAGTCTGACCGTCGGCGCCTTGCTGATCGGGCTGACGTCGTTCGTCCCGCTGTTCGCCGAGGGAGTGCTGAAGACCACCGCCCTGGTCGCCGGCTTCGCGTTGGCCGCCATGACCATCGGCTGGCCGCTCTCCTCGTCCAACTCCGGCCGGCTGTACCTGCGCATCGGGTTCCGGTACACCGCGTTGATCGGTGCGTGCATCGCGCTGCTCGGATCGCTGCTGATGCTGCTGTTGACGCAGGGCAGCTCGGTCTTCTTCGTCGCGTTCGCCTGTTTCGTGGTCGGCCTGGGGCTCGGGCTGGTGGCCGCCCCGACGCTGATCGCCGCACAGTCGTCGGTCGCCTGGCAGCGCCGCGGGGTGGTGACCGGGGCCAACGTGTTCGCCCGGTCGATGGGCAGTGCGGTCGGCGTCGCGGTGTTCGGCGCGATCGCCAACGCGTCGATGTCGGTCCGGGTCGGCGCGCCGGGCGGGGGAACCGCGGCGGATGTGCCGGTCCCGGTGCTGGCCGGGGCCATCCACCACGTGTTCATCGCGGCGGCCGTGGTCGCGGTGCTGATGGTGGCCGCGGTGCTGGTGATGCCTGCCCGGGTGGACATCATCGACTGAGCGCGGTCGACCGGGCACCGCGGGCTGAGCCTGAAAGCCCGTCACCAGATGTGTCGGTCTCGGCCGGGCGGCCGCCGGTCCGCAGCGTGCCGACCAGCAGACCGAGACCGACCGTCAGCGCCCCGATCACCACGTGCAGCCGCAACGGTTCGAAGCCGAGGGCCACCGAGGTGACGGCCGCCGCGATCGGCATGACCGCGCAGAACAGGCCGGCACGCGCCGGGCCGATGCGGGACAAGCCGTTGTACCACAACAGGAATGCCACCGCCGTCACCATCACGGCGAGGTACCCGAGGGTGGCCAGTTCGGTGCCGGTCGGCACGGCGAACAGTGGGCCGGGCAGCAGCAGGCCGACGATCAGCATCATCGGTACGGCGATGGCACAGACATAGGCGGACACCCGCAGGGGACCTAGGGTGGGCAACAGCGGGACGGCGAGCAGCGAGAAGCCGACCTCGCCGGCCAGCGCGCCGACGGCGAACAGCAGGCCGGGGCCGTTGACCGGGCCGAGGCCCTGGACGATGAGCACCCCGGTCACGACCACCGCGGCCGCCGCCATGATCCGCCGGTTGCCGCGCCGGCCGGCGCCACCGGCCAGTGCGAGGACGATCGGCGCGGTGCCGATCACCGCCCCGACCAGCGACGGCGAGAGTCGTGCATCGCCCTGGATGACGCACACGTTGAACAGCGCCAGCCCGGTCGCCGCCACCGCTGCCAGTTGCGCCCACTGCCGCAGCGTCGGCCGGATCAGCGGTATCCGGCGGAACCGCAACACCGCGAGGAGCGCCGCGGCCGCGACGGCATACCTCGCCGCCTGGCCGCCGTAGATCGGGAAGTCGACCAGCGCCGCCGAGGTGGCGAGCGAGGAGCCGACGATGATCATCGCGGCGATGCAGCTCAGGATGCCGGTTCTGTCGTTCGTCATGGTGCTGACGGTACGAAGGTGCTGGACCACTGGACAGAGCCAGATGCTGACTGTTTTGATGGGCCAGATGACGGACCCCACCGAACCTCGATTGACTGCCGATGACGTCCGGCTGCGGCTGGGTGCTGTCCCCGAACGTGCGGTCGGCGAATGGCTGTACGCCGGACTGCGCGCGGCGATCGCCGGTGGCGAGTTCCCGGCCGGAGCGCGGTTGCCGTCCAGCCGGACACTGGCCGGCGGCCTCGGCGTCGCGAGGGGGACGGTGACCGCCGCCGAGGACCGGTTGGTGGACGAGGGAATGCTGCGCAGCGCCCCGCGGGCCGGGCTGCTGGTGACGCCGCCGCTGACTTCGCGTCCTGGTCCGGACCCGGTGACGTCACGGCGCGCGCCGTCCAGCCCTGGCACCCCGGATCCGGCCCTGTTCCCGCGGGCCGGATGGTCGAGGGCCTTCCGGGAGGCGGTGGCCGATCTCGGCGCGGCCGATCTCGGCTACCCCGATCCGCAGGGTCTGCCCGGGCTGCGGACCGCGCTCGCCGAGCAGCTGCGACTCAGTCGTGGAGTGCGCACGGATCCCGACTCGATCGTCGTGGTATCCGGGGTGGCACAAGGCTTTTCGCTGATCGCCACGATGCTCGGACGCGGCGCGGTGCTGGCCATGGAGGATCCCGGGTCGGCCGGCAGCATCGAGCTGTTCCGCCGCCTCGGGCTGCGGCTCGCGCCGGTGCCCGTTGACCAGCGGGGCATCGTGGTGGACCGTATCGACCCGTTGGCCAGGGCGGTGGTCGTCACCCCCGCGCACCAGTACCCGCTCGGCGTGCCGCTGGCCCCCGACCGGCGCCGTGAACTGGTCGACTGGGCGGCAGCGGGCGATCGGCTGGTGGTGGAGGACGACTACGACGCGGAGCTGCGGTACGACCGGTCGCCGGTACCGGCGATCCAGGGGCTGGCGCCCGACCGGGTGCTACTGGCCGGGTCGGTGTCCAAGACGCTGTCTCCGGCACTGCGGCTCGGCTGGCTGGTGGCACCCCCAGCCCTAGTGGGAAAGCTGGTGGATGGCAAGCGTTTCGCCGATCTCGGCTGCTCGGTTCCCGAACAGGCGACGCTCGCCGCGTTCCTGCGCTCTGGCGCCTACTCCCGGCACACCCGGCGCGCCAGGATCCGGTACGGCGAACGGCGGGCGCTGCTGTTGCAGGCGCTGGCGGACCTCGGCTGCGAACGGCCGGTGCTCGGGGTCGCGGCCGGGCTGCACCTGGTGATCGAACTGGACTCGGCGGCCGGCGAACGCCGGGCGCTGGCCGACCTGGCGGCCGCGGGTGCGCCGCAGCGGGTGGCGGTCCAGCCATTGAGTGCCGGGTCGTTCGGTGCTGACCGGTTCGGGTTGGTGGTCGGTACCGCGCGGTTGACGGTGGACACCGCGGCGATGGTGGCGGCCGCGGTTTCGGCGCGCTGAACGACTGGGCTTCGGGTCGGCTCCGGCCGCGGATCGGTCGGGACCGAGTAGCGTGACCGGCGTCTGGTTCAGACTGCGTGTGGCCCCCGTGCTCGGGACGGCCATCGGACCGCCTACCGCTCGACAGGAGGTTGGTTCCGATGGATCCGGTGGGCCGCTGGAGTTCTCGGCGCGAAGTCGCTGCCGGGCGTCGCAGCGGGCCGTTGTGGATGCTGGGCGGAGTGGGGCTGCTGCTCGGCCTGGTGCCGTATCCGATGCTCTCGCTCGCCGGGCTGCCGCCGCTCGCGGTGGCGGTGGTGGTCGGCCTGCCGATGGTGTTCTGGATGTACCTCGTCGCTGGGCTGATCGCCTGGTGGCGGCGCCCGCACAATCGGGTCGGGGCCTTGCTGATCTGGACCGGTCTGAGCATGTGGCTCATCGCGATCGGCAACACCACGGTGCCGGCATTTCAAGCACTGCTGCCGATATTCTCGCTGCTGATCGTGGCAGCACCCGCCCATCTGCTGTTGGCGTTCCCCACCGGACGGCTGGGTTCCAGGCCCGCACGTGCGGTGGTGGTCGGGCTGTACGTGGCCGCGGTGGGTCTGCAGGTACCGGGGTACCTGTTCGATCCGCTGACCGAACCGGGCTTCCTGAGCGTCGCCGATCTGCCGGCCCTGCGCGTCACTGCGCAACACCTGCAGACGGCCCTGTTGGATGCATTGCTGGCCGCCGTCGCGGTGATCGTGATCGTCAGACTGGTGCGGGCCCGGCCGCAGGAACGCCGCAGCCTCGGCACGGTATCGGCCGTCGGCGTGCTGGTCGTGTTGTTCGTGCCGGTGAGCGCCTGGGCGGCGACCCTCTGGTGGCCGGGGCAGCAACTGGTGCTGGCTGCCGTGCAGGTCACGACCTTGGCGGTGCTGCCGGTGGTGGTGCTGGTCGCGTTCCTGCTCGGCGGGTTCCGCCGGACCGCGGAGCTGGAAGAGCTCGGTGCCTGGCTCGGCTCGTCCCAGACCTCGCGCAGCCCGATCCGTGACGTGCTGGCCACCGCCCTCGATGATGCGACCCTCGAGATCGTCTACTGGTCGGTGGAGTTGAGCTGCTGGGTGAGCGAAGACGGTATGCCAGTAGCACAACCGGCCGGGCAGGCGGGTCGCGCGCGCAGCGTCATCGAGCTGGGCGGAGTGCCGGTGGCGGCGATCGAGTACGACGGCACCGTTCCGCGTGATCCCCGAGAGGTCGAGCGAGCCGCCGGCCTGGTCGCGCTCGCGCTCGAACGCGAGCGGCTGTCCGCGGAGCTGCGGGCGTCGCGGCAGGCCGTCATCGAGTCCCGCGAGCGCCTGTTCGGCGCGGCCGACGCCGAACGGCGGCGGATCAGCCGGGGCCTGCACGACGGCCTGCAGGCCCGGCTGCTGCTGATCGGCATCGATGTGCGGCGGATCGCGACCGCGCCGGCCGGCGAGGTGCCGACGCGGGCGACCGCGCTCCGTGACGACGCCGACCAGGCCGCCGCCGAGCTGCGGGCATTCGTACAGAACCTCATGCCGCCGGCGCTGATCGAGCTCGGGGTGGTGGGTGCTGTGGAAGAACTGATCGAGTCGATGCCGATCCCGACCCGGTTCGAAGTGACTGTGCCGGAACGCATTGACCACACCGCTGAGATGACCGCGTATCTTGTCGTGGCGGAGGCACTCGCGAACGTCGTCAAGCATTCCGGGGCGAGCGCCTGCACCGTCAGCTTGCAGGCCGAGGACAGCCGACTGCAGGTCAGCGTCACCGATAACGGGAATGGCCAGGTGGATCTGCAGGCGGGGACTGGCCTGGTGGGGATCACCGACCGGGTCGCGGCCAGCGGCGGCAACACTGAGATCACCACCGGTGAAGAAGGGGGTACGACCCTGTGGGCGCAAATTCCATACCAGTCGTCATAGCCGAGGACGAGCCACTGATCCGCCGCGGAATCGAAGCCGTGTTGCAGGACAGCGATTTCGAGGTGATTCGCAGTGTCGGCACCGCTGCCGAGTTGCTCGCGGCTGTCCGGGCCGAGTCGCCGGAACTGGTCATCACCGACATCCGGATGCCGCCGGACTTCACCGACGAGGGCCTGGTCGCCGCGTTGGAGATTCGTCGCGCCTGGCCGGCAGTCGCGGTCTGTGTGCTGTCCCAGCACGTGCTGACCCGGCCCGCTCGCGCCCTGCTGGAGGTCGGTACCGGCGGCGGGGTCGGCTATCTGCTCAAGCAGCGGGTCACCCACATCGACGAATTCTTGGCCGGACTGCACCGGGTCGTCGGCGGGGAGGTCGTCCTCGATCGGGACGTCATCGAGCAATTGTTCCACCGGGCCGATCGGGCCGGGACCCCCGCCGCCGCCCTCACCCGCCGTCAGCGCGAGGTATTGGCCCTGGTGGCGGAGGGCCGGTCGAACGCGTCGATCGCCGCCCATTTCGTCATCTCGGAAAAGACCGTCGTCAACCACCTGACCGGCATCTATGCCGGCCTCGGGCTCGCCCTCCACGACGACTCGCACCGCCGGGTACAGGCCGTCCTGGCCTACCTGTCGAGTCGGTAGTTTGGGAGGTAGGTCCGATGTGCCGGCACCGACCGTCTGGTCGACTTGCCAGCATGGCCCCCATTGACAGCCGGAGACGCGGCAGCGCTGTGCCCACCACCGACCGAGCCGGCGGTCACCGCGCCCGGAGCGGCTGGAGTGCCCGGTTGCGGCCGGGGATCACCCTGACCGGCGCGGCGGCGTTGGCGCTGGCCGGCCTGCTGGTCGCCCCGACGGCGGCTTCGGCGGCCGCGACGGGCACCGTCACGCTCAGCGCCGACCCCGCCCTGGGGCAGGCCCTGCAGGGCCCGACCGGCGGGGGCACCCAGTTCCAGGTCCATCTGCCGGGGTTCCCGTTCACCGGTCCGGACTACACGGGCGCGATTGACGGCACGTACTACGCGCTCGTTGCCGGCGCGATCCAGGCCTGGCGTATCGACATGCCCGCGCCTGCGGTGTCCCTGCCAGGGCCGGGAATCACCCAGATGGCGTCCGCCGACTCGATTCCGGCGAGCCAGTTCAGTGTCAGCCCCACCGGGTCGGTCTATGCCTTGCAGGGGTTCACCGGCCGCGTCTTGGCGATGGGTCAAGGTGGCCGTGGCCAGCTCGGCAACGGTACGTACTCCAGTTCGTCCCCGTGGGTCGACGTTGCCCTGCCCGATCCACAGGCGACGGGCCAGACCTACGTGGCCATCGCCGCGGGCGACTACACCGGTTACGCGCTCGACGCAGCCGGGAATGTCTACGCCTGGGGCTACCTGCTCGGCGGCGACTCGCAGCACGGCACCAGCACGGTGCCGGTGAAGATCGACATCCCGGACGGCGCCCGGTTCACCCGCATGTACGCAGACGGGCTCGACTGGTACGGGTGGACCGCCGGCGGCGCCCTCTACAACTGGCGGCAGGACGTCTCCTGGGCAGGAGACCCGCTGCGCCCGGCCATCTACGGGGAAATCTTGCCGGTCGGTCCCGGGGCGGCGTTCACGCCGCCGGCACCAGGCCCGGTGCCCTCAGGCATCGTGAAGAACGTCATCTTCGAGGGCACCAACCATGCTGCCGGACAGGTGACGACCACGGCCGGAACGGCGACGGTGACGACTCCGGGCTTCGACGGCCACTGTGGCCCATTCGACGTTCGGGTCGATTACACCTTCGGCGGCGTCGCTGCCAGCGGCACCATCACCGATGGGTTCACCATCAACACGCCTTGCGCGCCAACCGCTGTGAGCGCGGTCGCGGGCAACGGACGGGCGACCGTGTCGTTCTCTCCGCCGCCGAGCATGCCCGGCGTCGCCCCGGTCACCAGCTACACCGTGACCACAAACCCACTCTGGGACGGGGTGCAAACGTCCATGCCACCCACCGTGACGAAGACCGGTCCCGCCAGTCCGATAGTCGTGGACGGCCTGGTCAATGGGCAGAGCTATCAGGTCTCGGTGGCCGCGTCGAACGTCAACGGCGCCGGTTCCACCTCAGATCAGTTCAACACCCAGGGCTTCCTGTCCGTCAAGCCGCTGGCCGAGCTGGCCGGCGGAGAATTGACCTTGACGGGGATTCCTTCGTCGTTGACGTACGGGGACAACGGGTTCACGCTGGGCGCCACGGGCGGTTCGGGCACCGGTGCGGTGTCGTACTCGGTCCCGGCCAACAACGGTGTGCTGTCGGCCAATTCGTCCACGGGCGCGGTGTCGGTCCTCGGTGCTGGAACCGTCCAGGTAACGGTGTCGAAGGCTGCCTCGCCGGGCGCGCTCCGAGAAAGCGTGACGGTGGGGATCATCGTCGCCAAACGTCTGGTTAACGTCATCGGCTTGGACGTCACCCTGCGCGCGGGCGTCGACGCAACCACCTACGACTACCCCTCGGTCCTGTATCCACCACTGGTCGGGTCCGACACGATGGACCTGCTGTGGGGAGTCGGGTGGCACTTCAGCGCCGGCACCGGGAGCTTCCTGCCCGGGCAGTGCCGGCGGATCGGGATGTCCGGCGGAAACGAATCGGTTCTCAGCGCCAGCCCGAACTACACCGTCGCCTTCTACCAGGGCACCGCCTGTATCGCCGAGCCACAGGCCGCGCTGTCGATCACCGGGGTTCCGGCATCGGTGAGCGTGGGGGATGCCCCGTTCACGCTGGGCACCTCGGGCGGGTCGAGCACGGGCGCGGATTCGTTCAAGGTTCCGGTCAACAACGGCGTGCTGGCCGTCGATTCGGCAACGGGAGTGGTCACGATCCTTGGGCCCGGCAGGGTTCCCGTCATCGCGGTGCGGCTCGCCGACAGCACGTATGGCCCGGTGAGTGCCGTGCGATGGATCACGGTCGGCCAGACGAAGCAGGACCAGGCTCCGTTGTCCCTCACCGGGGTACCGGCGTCGGTGACCTACGGCGATTCCGGGTTCACGCTGGGGACTTCGGGTGGCTCGGGCGCGGGTGCGGTGTCGTACTCGGTGCCGGCGGACAACGGCGTGCTGTCGGTCAATGCCGCCACGGGCGCCGTGTCCGTGGTGGGCGCCGGGACGGTGACGGTGTCAGTGACCAAGGCCGCATCGGGGAACTACGACGCGGCGGCAGCGGCGGCGCAGATCACTGTGGCAGCAAGGGCTATCACCGTGACTGCGGACAACAGGACGAAGGCATTCGGCGCGGACGCCCCGTCGTTGACGTACACGGTGAGTCCGGCTTTGGTGGGTGCGGATGTGTTGACGGGGTCGCTGAAGTACAGCGGCAGCGACGTCGGGAGCTACCCGATCGTGCAGGACCAGCCGTTCGGCAACGCCGACTATGCGTTCACTTTCGTGCCCGGCACGATGACGATCACCCAGACCGCCGCCGCCCAGGCCGCGATCGACAGCGTGACCAGCCTGCCGCCGGCCGTGACCAGCGCGGCCGACGCCGACCTGGTCGCCGCGGCGACCAAGGCCCTGGACGCGCTCGGCGCGGCCGAGCGGGGCCAGATTCCGGCCGCGGTGCTGGATGCCGTGCGTCAGGCCCAGGCCGCCGCCGGCTTGGTCAACCATGCCGACCCGGTCAACGCGGTGAACGTTACGGGTGCGGCGTTACCGTGGAATGTGCGGCTGGTCGTCGGTCCCGTTGCCTCGGCGGACGACCGGTATGCAGTGGTGGAAGGCGGCGTCGCTGACGGCCGGGATCTGCTGGCGCTCTACGATCTTTCGTTCACCGACACGCTGACCGGTCAGCAGTGGCAGCCGGGCGAGGGGGAGTCCGTGACCGTTGCCCTGTCGCAGGTGAGCGTCGCCGGACGGACCGACATCGCCGTCGTGCACCAGAACGTCGACGGCACGCTCGACACGTTGCCCGCAACGGCGACCGACGGAACGGTGACCTTCACGACGAGCGTGTTCGGCCCGTACGGAGTGACCGCCACCGCGCTGATCCGCACGGTGACGTTCGACGCCAACGGTGCCACCCAACGTTCGATGACGCCGCAGTCGGCCAACGTCGCGACCGCTCTTGCCGCGAACACCTTCAAACGCCCGTCGTACACCTTCACCGGATGGAACACCGCCGCCGACGGCTGTGGTACCGCCTATGCCCCAGACGCTTCGTACTCGTTCAAGGCCGACGTGACCCTCTACGCGCAGTGGCGCAAGAACGGAAACGGTCCGACGACGCCGGCTGGATACGGCTGCTCGTGATCACGGCGCGGCATGGGAGGGCCTGAATTGACGTAGCGTCGGACCGTTGGCACGGACCCGGCGGAGGCGCAATGGATCGCAATCTGGACGCGACCTTATACATCCTGGTGGCCCTGGCGCTCTGCGCGGTGGTCGGTCTGGAAAGGCAATGGCGGCAGAAGTCCGCCGGGTTGCGCACCCACACGCTGGTCGGAGTCGGCGCCGCACTCATCATGGTGGTGTCCAAGTACGGCTTCTTCGACGTCATCGGCAAGGACATCACTCTGGATCCGTCCCGGGTCGCGGCGCAGATCGTCTCCGGGATCGGATTCATCGGCGGCGGGCTGATCTTCGTCCGTCGCGACCTGGTCCGCGGGCTGACGACCGCTGCGACCATCTGGCTGGCGGCAGCAGTCGGGATGGCGGCCGGCGCCGGGCTGCTGCTGGTGGCCACCGTGGTGACGGGCTTCTACCTGGTGATCGCGCTGGCCTTCCCGCCGCTGCTGCGGCTGCTGCCGCGGCCCCGGTTCGCCACCTCGGTGTTGCGGCTGACCTACGAGGACGGCCGCGGCCTGCTCCGGACGATCGTCCAGGTCTGCACCTCGCAGGGGCATCACGTTGTCGACCTGGAACTGGCCCGCACGGCCAAGAACCGCACCCGGGCTGACGGAGACCTCCGGCTGGTCGGGGTGCTGATCGAGCTGGAGGGTCCACGGGACGCTGGACAGCTGGTGCAGTCGCTGGCCGGGCTGGAGGGCGTGGTCGAGGTCGGACTGGCAGAGGGTTACGAAGCAGACTGAGCCGCCGATGTGTCAGCATGGTTGATGCCTCGCGTTCCGGCTCTCTTCCCGGGCCCGGTTACCCCCTACCGGGTCGATGAGCGTCACCGCGCTGCTCCCACGCCGCCGCGCGCCGTTGACCCGAGCCTGCCGCGGGCCTGTGTGATCGGTGCCGGCGCCAGCGGGATCGCCGCGGCAAAAGCCCTGCACCAGGCCGGGATCCCGTTCGACTGTTTCGAGCTGGGGCCGGTGATCGGCGGCAACTGGGTGTTCGAGAATCCGAACGGATTGTCCGCTTGCTACGACACGCTGGAGATCAACACGTCCTGCCCGCGGATGGCGTACTCGGACTTCCCGATGTCCGTGGGTCTGCCGAACTACGCCGGGCACGCCGACGTCCGCGACTACTTCGAGTCCTATGTCGACCATTTCGGATTCCGCGAGCAGATCACCTTCGGCACCAGGGTGGAGTGGGTCCGTCCGCGCGGCGCCGACGGGGTGGACGACAACGACAACGGCGCCGATCGGCCCGGCGGAACCAGTCGCGGCTGGACGGTGCGGACGGTCGGCCCGGACGGCACCCGGGAACGCGAATACGGCTCGGTACTGGTGGCCAACGGCCACCACTGGAGTCCGCGCTGGCCGGACCCGCCGTATCCGGGGCAGTTCGACGGCGAGCAGATCCACTCCCACGACTACCGCAGCGGCGAGCAGTTGCGCGACAAACACGTGCTGGTGGTGGGCATGGGGAACTCGGCGATGGACATCGCGGTGGCGGCGAGCACGGTGTCGGCCAGCGCCGGCATCTCGGTGCGTCGCGGTCAGTGGGTGATCCGCAAGACCTTGCTGGGCAAGGCGATCGACCAACTAGCCTTGCCCGGCTGGGCGCCGTGGTGGCTGCGCCGGGCCAGCATCGAGTTCGGCAGTGCGGTGTCCGCCAGGGCCGAGAACTACGGACTTCCGCGACCGGACCACCGGCCCGGACAGAGCCACCCGGTGCAGTCGGACCGGTTCGTCGAGCGGCTGCGGGCCGGGGCGATCCGCCCGCGACCCGGCATCCGGGAGCTGGCCGGCGACCGAGTGGTGTTCGTCGACGGCACCGATGCGCCGGTCGATCTGATCGTCTGGTGCACCGGCTACCGGGTGGACTTCCCGTTCCTGGATCCGGCCCTGGTGTCGGCGCGGGACAACGACCTGCCGCTGTGGAAACGGGTGGTGCACCCGGAGTTGCCCGGGCTCTACTTCATCGGGCTGCTGCAGCCGCTGGGCGCGGTGATGCCGCTGGCCGAGGCGCAGTCGACCTGGATCGCCGAGCTGATCACCGGGCGCTACCGGCTGCCACCGATCGCCGACGTCCGGAGCCAACTGGCTGCCGACCACGAACGTCAGAAGCGACGTTTTTACCCCTCGCCCCGGCACACCATGGAGGTGGACTTCGATCCGTACCTGTGGGACCTGGCCAGGGAGCGCCGGCGCGGAGCCCAGCGGGCGGGAAGCGCTGCGGCGCAGGCGGTATAGCGGTTCAGTCGGACCGGGACCGGACCGCGGCCGACGGATCTGCCCAGAACTCGCTGATCCGGCGGTCCGAATCGGCCTGGGCCCGCGGCTCGCCGTCCCACTCGGCGTGACCGGCCGGCAGGACGTGTAACCAGGTGGCACCTGCGAACGAGTTCGCGACCGCGAACTGCCCCGGCGGCGGCACGGCCGGGTCCGCCAGCGCCGCGATGCAGAGCACCGGCACCCGCACCCGAGTGGCAGCGGTGGCCGCATCGACGTACCGCAGCACCTCGATCACCTCGGGGTGATCGGCCGCATACAGCCTGACCTGCTCGCCGGAGCCGGTGCCGGGCAGCGTCAGCCGCAACCGGTGGTTGCCGAAGCTCGGCACTTCCACCGCGATGGCGTCGAACCGGTCCTCGTAGGCGGCCGCCAGCACGCCGATGCCGCCGCCGAAACTCCCGCCCTCGTAACCGATCGGCACGTCGCCGGCGAGATCGGCGAGCACCGTCGTCGCGGTCCACTGATCCGCCGTCGAACCGGTGTGCGAGTAGCTCCGGACGGACCCGATCCCGGACAACACATGGGTCTGCGAGCTGTCGCCGATGCCCGGATGTTCGCTGCCGATCAGGCCGCGGGCGGACAGCTGGATCGACAGACACCCCTCCGGCAGCCGCAGCTGCGGCTCGGCGCGCCCACCGTAGCCGTGCCCGATCACCAGAGCGCGCCGCAGGCTGCCGGGGGAGCGCACCAGCCAGCCGGCCAGCCGCACCTGGTCCAGCCCGCTGACCCGGATCGGCGCCATGGAGTGGCCGTCCGGGCCGACCGGCTCCCAGCGGCCGATCTCCGGCCGCGGATCGACCGCGAGCGTCTCGGCCCGGATGCCGGCCCAGAACAGGTCGAGATCGGGCGGCTCGGTGTCCGGGGGGCCACAGGTGTTCAGCAGATCGTCGAGGCGGTAGCCGTACGTGGAGTCGAACGGAACCGTCGGGAGCGCCGGTGCGATCCGCGCACCGGTCCTTCGGATGATCACGATGGTTGAGTCTAGGGCTGGGCGGCGAACGACTGCGGGGGCGTGGGTGCAGCGAACCGTGCCAGCATGTGTCATGCCCCTGGTCCCGGCACCTCCATGCGCGGCCAGACCAACCTGTCACAGTCAGCTGCTCGACGCGGGTACGGCCATCCCGTTCGGCCCGTCCCCGAACGCCGGCGGTGGCTGCGGGCAAGAAGGGGTGTGACGATGCCCGTGGGGAGGTTCCCGGCCGACGAAGCTCGGGGTCTGCTGGACGGCGCGTCTGGCGCGGCCCGTGCGATGGCCGGCGTGGGGCCGGAGGTCGGGGCGGGGCCGGAGGTCGGGGCGGTGGTCGGGGACCGCCCCGATCTCAGCGGTGACGACCCGGCCGAGGTGTTCGGCGATCTGTTCGGGCGGCATGCCCGGGAGCTGTATCGGTATCTCGCCGCCAGGGTCGGTGCCAGCCTGGCCGACGACCTGGTGGCGGACGCCTTCGTCACCGCGCTGCGCCGGCGCGAGACCTACGATCCGCAGCGCGGCACCGCCCGCAGCTGGCTGTTCGGCATCGCCACCAACGAACTGCGGCACCACCAGCGGTCCGAGATCCGGCACCATGCCGCCACCGTGCGGCTGGCCGGACAGCTCGCCTCGATCAGCGGCCCCGAAGACCGTGCAGTGGAGAAGGTGACGGCCGCCGACGCGGTTCAGCGGTTGGCCGGTGCGTTGCGTTCACTGTCCGATGCGGACCGTGACGTGCTGCTGCTGCAGGCGTGGGCCCAGCTGGAACCGACCGAGATTGCCGACGCGCTAGGGATTCCGGCCGGCACCGTGCGATCCCGGCTGCACCGGATCAGGTCCACCTTGCGGGCCGCGGCGGCCGATGCCGACGTCGGATCCCCGGGCGCCGACCATGCCGTCATCCCGTTTCCATCCACCGCACGAAAGAGGACCGACGATGTCTGAGCAGAACCCACCGGCCGGCGGGTCGCCCGATGGGTGGACGGACGCACAGCTGGACGCGGCCCTCGCCGACCTGTACCGGGTGGACGAGCCGAGCGAGCGCGCGCTGGCCGGGGCGAGGGCCATCATGATGGGGCACATCGGCGCCGAGTCTCCGCGTCCGGTGACCGACGATGGCCGGACCGGTGCGGCCGAATCGGCGCCCGCGGGGGCGAGGACTGCAGGGGATGACGAAGGGGCCGGGGTCCGGCCGCGGCGGGTGCGCTGGGGTCGGCGGGCAGGCCTGGCCGCGGCGGTGGCCGCGGTGGTGGCCGGCGCGCTCATCCTGCCAACGGTGCACTGGGGCGGATCGACCCCGCCGTCGGCCGCGGCCGCTGCCGCGTTGAACCAGGCCGCGGAAGCGACGACCATCAACGCCAAGGACGAGGCGTTGAAACCCGGTCAGTACCAATACTTCGAGACCGACGCCTGGTACATGGCAATGACCGCCATGGCCGACGGCCAGTCTGTTCAGACAAACTTCGCCGCCTTGACCCATTCCAGAACCCAACGATGGGTCCCCGCGAATTGGTCGGACACCTGGCTGGAGCGCCGGACGAACACCGGCGAGAAGAAGTGGATTCTCGGCACCGAGGCGGAGGCGAAGAAGGCCGGCCTGGCCGACCAGGACGGTCCATCGACGGAACCGGACTACCGGGGCAGCTGTCAGAGCTATTTCCAGGATGTGTGTACCGGCGAAGGCAATTGGCAGGGGCCGACCAAGCCCTGGATCGCGGCGTTGCCGCGGGATCCGGGTGCGTTGTACACCGTATTGGCCGCAGCAGCGAAGGGTCGCGGGGTGAACGACGACGCCGAGATGCTGGTCTACGCCACCGATGCGCTACGCAACGGCCCGCTGCCGGCCGACCTGCGGGCTGCCCTGTACCGGGCGATGGCGAAGATCCCCGGGATCGAGATCGTCGACGGCTCGGCGAATCTGGACGGCCAGGTCGGGGTGGCGTTCGCGATAGAGGACGGAATCAGACGCAGCGAGACGATCATCGACCCGAAGTCCGGCGCGTTCATCGGCGAGCGTGACGTACTGACCGGCGACACCGACGGCATGCCGGCCGGGACCACGCTCGGCTACACCGCAGTACACACCGCGGTCGTCGACAAACTGGGCGAGGCGCCGAAGAAGTAGTGAGAACCAGCCGTCCCGGGGAATCTCGGGCGGATGCAAAGGGCGATGGGCCCGGTGGAGTATCCGCCGGGCCCATCGTCGCGTTCCTGGGCGGGCCGGGACAACCCCGCTACGCCGTGGCCGGGACAACCCCGCTACGCCGTGGCCGGGACAACCCCGCTACGCCGTGGCCGGGACAACCCCGCTACGCCTGCCGGGACAACCCCGCTACGCCGTGGCCGGGACAACCCCGCTACGCCTGTGACGGGACAACCACGCCGGCGAGGTCAGCCCCGGCCGCGCCGGACCAGGCCGGTCTCGTAGGCGCGAATCACCACCTGAACCCGATCCCGCAGGCCGAGTTTGGCCAGCAGCCGGCCGACATGGGTCTTGACCGTCGGCTCGGCCAGGAACAACTGCGCGCCGATCTCGGCGTTGCTCAGGCCTCGGGCGATCAGCAGCATCACCTCGCGCTCCCGGTCGGTGAGCTCGCCCAGGTCGTCCTCGTCCGGCTCCGACAGATCGGGTACCACGTGCTCGAGCAACCTGCGGGTGGTGGACGGTGCGATCACCGCGTCGCCGGAATGCACGGCCCGGATCGCGTTCAGCACGTCCTCGGCCGGAGCGTCCTTGAGCAGGAACCCGCTGGCGCCGGCGCGCAGCGCGGCGAAGGCGTGCTGGTCCAGGTCGAAGGTGGTCAGTACCACTACCTTCGGCGGATTCGGGCGACGGGTGAGCAACTCCTCGGTGGCTGCCACGCCGTCCATCAGCGGCATTCGGACGTCCATCAGCACCACGTCACAGCCGGTGGCGGCCAACAACTCCAATGCAGCCCGCCCGTTGCCTGCCTGTCCGACCACCCGCATGTCGGCCTGGCTGTCGACCACCATCGCCAGCCCGGTGCGGACCAGCTCCTGGTCGTCGACCAGTACCACCCGGATCGCTGTCTGATCGGTCACCGTTGGTCCGCTCCTCTTCCGCTCGCCGAAGCCGATCCGGTCACCGGGATGCGGCCGACCACCCGGTAGCCGCCGTCGGTCATCGGCCCGGTGTGCAGGGTGCCGCCCAACAGCGCGAGCCGTTCGGCCATCCCGATCTGGCCGCGACCGCGCCCGTCGGACCCGACGGTGGGCGGCGGCGGTTGGCCGGTGTCCAGCACGGTCACCGTCAGATCCGCTCTCCCCCAGTCGATCTGTACCGTCGCCCGGGCGCCGGCGCCGGCGTGTTTGACCACGTTGGTCAGCGCCTCCTGCACCAGTCGATAACCGGCCAGCTGCCCGGCCCGGTCCAGTGGCCGCGGGGTTCCGGTGATCACCAGTTCGACCGGCAGGCCGGATGTGCTGACCCGTTCCAGCAGCTGCCGAAGGTCGTTCAGGGTGGGCTGCGGCGGGTCGTCCCCTGGCCGACCGGACCCGGCGCCGATCGGTCCGGACCCGGCGTCCGGACCGGCGTCGTCCCGAAGCACGCCGAGCAGAGAACGCATGTCGCGCAACGCCTCCCGCCCGGTGTCGGCGATCGTCCGCATTACCTGCTGGGTCTGCTCCGGGTCGCCGGCCGCGACGTACCGACCACCCTCGGCCTGCCGGACCATCACCGAGAGCGAATGCGCCACCACGTCGTGCATCTCCCTGGCGATCCTGGCCCGCTCGGCGGCGGCCGCCTGCCGCAGCTGCGTCTGCCGGTCGGTCTCCGCCCGTTGCGCCCGCCGAGCCAGTTCGGCCACCTGCTCCGATCGCCAGCGCCGGACCACCCCGAGACCCCAGGCCGCAGTCACCACCGCGCCCAGGGCGGCTCCGACGAACAACGTGCCGCCGACCTGACCGCCGGGCGCGGACGGTGCGAACTGCGGTGCCGTGACGTATCTCGCGGTGACGGCGAGCGCGCCGACCATCCCGACGACCAGCGAGATCCGCGGCCACGGCGGCCGTCCCCAGGCGCTGACCGAGTAGGCACAGACCAGATAGGCGATCCCGGTGGGCAACAGGGTGACCGGATACGGCGCGCCGGTGGCCACCGACAGCAGCGGCACCACGGCCAGGGCCGCCTCGCCGATGGCCGCCAGGACGAATGCCAGGGCCGGCCGGACCCGCCGGAACGCCACCGCGACGTGCACCACGGCGAACGCGGCGAGGGTGATGACCAGGTAGCCGACCGCCGGGGGATCGGCGAGAACGGTGAGCACCGACGCGGTTCCGGCGGTTGCGGCCAGCAGCAGCGCGGTGACGGCGTCGACCAGCAGCGGCCGCTCGCGCGACCAGGCGTCCACCCGCTGCGCCCGGCCGGCCGTTGTCTGCACGCCACCGACCTTAAGGGGGCGCGGGTGCGGGCGCCGTCATCCCCGGATATTGCCGCCGTCATCCGCGGGGGTCGAAAGGTGCCCGGCCCCGGCCGGGAACGTCATCCGCTGGGCTGACGCGGTCGCGGCCCGCGACCGATGTACGGCCGCGGGAAGCGGACGACCGTGTGGGGCGGCGGAACGACCGCCGGACCGACACATGTCGGTTCAACACAACTCGGATCGACACAGTGAGGACGGACATGACCCAACACGCGACGAGCGTAGCGACCGTGCATCCACGCCCCCGGATCGTGATCGTCGGCGGTGGCTTCGTCGGCTACACGGTGGCCCGCAGGTTGGCGCGCGGGCTGCGGGCCGGTGAGGCCGACGTGGTCCTGATCGACGGCACCGGCGTGATGACGTATCAACCGTTCCTGCCGGAAGCGGCCGGCGGGCTGGTGGAACCGCGGCATCTGGTGATCCCGCTGCGCCAGGTGCTGAAGAAGGCCACCGTGGTGACCGGGCTGGTGACCTCGATCGACCGGACCTACCGCAAGGTGCACGTGCGGCTGCCGGACGGCACCGACTACGCCGAGGACTACGACCAGCTGGTGCTCGCTCCCGGTGCCGTGCCGCGAACCCGGCCGATTCCCGGGCTCGCGGCCGGCGCGGTCGGTTTCGGCACCGTGGCTGACGCCGCCTACCTGCGCGACCGGGTGCTGCGGCGGATCGCGCTGGCCGCGAACACCGACGACTGGCCGACATTCCGGCGGGCGTTGACCTTCGTGGTGATCGGCGGTGGATATTCGGGGGTGGAGGCAATCGGCGAGCTCCAGAGCATGGCGATGGCCGCCATCCGGCGCTATCCCAACCTGAAGCCGCGGTACCTGCGGTGGGAGCTGATCGAGGCGAGTGACGAGATCATGCCGGAGCTGCCCGGCAACCTCGGTGCCTATGCCCGGCGCCGGCTGACGAAGTCCGGCATCTCGGTGCGGCTGAACAGCCAGATCGCCGCGCTGGACGGCGATCTGGTGACGCTGGCCGGCGGTCAGCAGTTCCACGCCGACACCGTTGTCTGGACGGCGGGCGTCCGGGCCAATCCGTTGCTGGCCGGGCTCGGCCTACCGGTCGACGCTCGCGGCCGGCTGCAGTGTGATCCGACGTTGCGGGTGCAGGGCGACGACCGACTCTGGTCGGCCGGTGACGGTGCCGCGGTGCCCGACCTGGTGGCCGGGGACAGACTCCGGCGGGACAAGGCGATGGCCGCGGTACCGCTGTGTGGACCGACAGCACAACACGCCGTGCGGCAGGCGAAGATGCTGGCCCGCAACCTGATCGCGGGTCTGCGGGGTAAGTCGCTGGGGGACTATCGGCATCGGGATGCGGGGTCGGTTGCCAGCCTGGGACTGCATCGCGGGGTGGCCAAGATCTACGGTGTGTCGCTGCGCGGGCCGGCTGCCTGGCTGCTGCACAGGTGCTACCACCTGCTGATGGTGCCGACGTGGGGCCGGCGGGTACGGGTGGCCGCCGGTTGGGCGGCCGCGCTGTTGGGCGGGCGTGACCTGACGCCGTTGCCGATTGCCGTTGTCCCACCGTATCTGGCCGCCGAACGCGAACGGGATCAGCGCGGGGAGCGGGTTGCCTGAGGCCGCGAACGGCCGGCCGGACATGGCGCCGGGATGCCTCCGGGATGCCTCCGCGAGATCGAATCCGGCGAACCTGGGGCGGACCCGGCACGGTGCCGGGCCGGGGACGAGGGCCGGGCGTCGGCCCCCGCCCCGGTCCGCCGGCGAGGGCGATGGGGCGCCTCGCTGGGCAGGATTCGCGGGCGCGGAGTCCGCGGCGGCCGCACCCCGGCGCCGACGGACCCGGTCGAACCCTTGCAGCTGCTCGGTTCTCGAGCCGGGAGGATCTGTGGTTCCTGCCAGGGAGAGGCGTCGCGGTCGGCGCCGGATACATGCCGAACCGCGGCGCAATCTCAGGCGGTGCGGGCGCCCTTGCCGGATGTACCGGCGGCCAGTTCGTCCAGCGAGAGGTCCAGGACGTCGGCAACGGCGGCGATCATCGGGAATGACGGGGTGGCAATCCGGCCGGTCTCGATCTTGCGCAGGGTCTCGGCGGAGATGCCGGCGCTGGCGGCGACGTCGGTGAGCGAGCGGTCGGCGCGGGCGGCGCGCAGCGTCCGGCCCAGCCGGAGGCCGTACGCGCGCTGCTGGGCAGTGAGTGGCAATCGGACCATGATGGGTATAGTAATACCGTTATTGAAATACCGCACGTGGACCAGGACTTTGTAGGAGCAACAATGGTAGAACTACGCACCCCGGGCGAGATCGATGCGATGGCGGCGGCCGGCGCCGTGGTCGCGCGGGTGCTCGCGGCCTCCCGGACGGCCGCCGTCGACGGGTTGGCCGGCGGAGTCACCCCGCTGGACATCGATGCGGTGGCACAGCAGGTGATCGCCGACCAGCACGCGACCTCCTGTTACATCGGGTACCACCCGGTGTGGGCGCCGACGGCGTATCCGGCGGTGACCTGCATCAGCGTCAACGACGAGGTGGTGCACGTGATCCCCAGCGACCGGAGGCTGCAGCCAGGAGATCTGGTGTCGGTGGACATCGCCTGCAGCCTCGACGGCTGGGCGGCCGACGCGGCCATCTCGTTCGTGCTGGGCGACGATCCGGACCCGAAGCTGCTGGCCCAGATCGAGACTACCGAGCGGGCGCTGGCCGCCGGGATCGAGCAGATGCATCGCGGCAATCAGTTGGGTGACGTGTCGGCGGCGATCGGGGCCGTCGCCAGGGCCGGCGGCTACGGGCTGCTGGCCGACCACGGCGGGCACGGCATCGGTCGGGAGATGCACGGCGACCCGCATGTGCCCAACGAGGGTCGTCCGCATCGCGGGATGAAGTTCGACGTCGGTCTGGTGCTGGCGCTGGAACCGATGCTGCTGGCCGGCGGGAAGGACGGGTACGTCCACCTGGACGACGGTTGGGGCGTGCGCACGGCGGACGGCTCGATGGCCACTCACGTCGAGCACACCGTGGCGATCACCCCGACCGGCCCGCGGATCCTGACCGTCGAGTAAGCCGCGGTCTCGCGGGGCGGGGCGGCGCGGCGGACCTGCGGGCAACGAGCACTAACCTGGATCCATGGCCCGCTACTTCGATGTGCATCCAGTGAACCCCCAGTCGCGGTCGATCCGGCAGGCGGCGGACATCATCCGCGGCGGCGGCCTGATCGCCTACCCGACCGACTCCTGCTACGCGCTCGGCGCGCAGCTGGGCAACGCCGAGGCCAAGGAGCGGATCGTCCGAATCCGGCACCTCGACGACAAGCACCACTTCACCTTGATGTGCAAGGACTTCGCCCAACTCGGGCAGTTCGTGCACCTGGACAACGCGGTGTTCCGGGCCGTGCGGGCGGCGACCCCCGGCAGGTACACCTTCATCCTGCCGGCCACCGGCGAAGTGCCGCGCAAGATGCTGCACCCGAAGAAGCGCACCGTCGGCGCCCGGATCCCCAGCCACCCGGTGGTGCAGGCGTTGCTGGCCGAGCTGGGGGAGCCGATGCTGACCAGTACGTTGCTGCTGCCGGGCCAGCAGGATCCGCCCAGCAACGGCTGGGAGATCAAGGAAGAGCTCGACCACGAGTTGGACGCGGTGATCGACGCCGGCGACTGTGGCCTCGAGCCGACCACGGTGATCGACTACTCGGACGGGACACCAGTGGTGGTCCGGGTCGGTGCCGGGGATCCCACGCCGTTCGAGTAGCTCGGGCGGGGCAGGCGCCCCGTCCTGCGGGCGTCGTCCGACCGCGCCTGGTGGGCCTTCGGAACGCCCGGAGGACACCGAGACGTCGCCAAGGGCGCGGAAACGGGGCGTTGACAGGCCCGGGCGGCACCGAGACGTCGCAAACGGGGATGGCGGGCACGGGCGGCGCATCCATCGAAAGGTTGATCGAGGGTCCATCCTGCGCGCGATGGAACGCGCTGTCTGCATCCATAGCGTTGGTGTCAGGGTCCGCCGGAGGGCTCGGATGACGACGAGGGATGGCGATTCCGATGGTGTGGCAACGATTCTCGGCAGCGTTGGTGAGCCGCAAGGGCGCCTGGGTGACGCTGGCGATCGGACTGCTGGTGGTGCTGGGCGTGCTGGGCGGACTGGCCAAGAGCGATCCACCCGGGGCGGTCAACTCGCTACCCACCGGCAGTGAGTCCGCCGCCGTCGAGCAAGCGCTGCAGCAGTTCCCGGACAGTGCGATCTCGCCGGTGCTGGCAGTCGTCAGCCACGGTGACACCGGCGAGGTACTGACTCCGGCGGACCGGCACGCTGCGGCGACGATCGGGGCCGAGTTGGCCGAGTTGGCCGGACACCCGGCCGGTGCGCCGGTGGTGAGCGAGGACGGCAAGGCCGCGGTGATCAGCGTCGGAGTCGACACCAGCATCGGGAATTCCGCCCTGTCCGACCAGATCGACGCCATGCGGGCGGCCGCGGAAAGGCTTGCTCCGCAGGGGCTGACGGTGCAGATCACCGGCGGTCCGGCGTTCGGTGCGGACATCGCCGGCGCGTTCTCCGGCGCCAACCTCACCCTGCTGTTGGTGACGATCGCCATCGTCGCGCTGCTGTTGCTGCTGACCTACCGCTCGCCGATCCTGTGGCTGGTGCCGCTGCTGGTGGTGGGCATTGCCGATCAGCTGGCGAACCTGCTGACCGCGCGAGCCGGACAGCTCTGGAACCTGCAGTTCGACTCGGGCATCGTCAGCGTGCTGGTGTTCGGAGCCGGCACCAACTATGCGCTGCTGCTGATCTCGCGTTATCGAGAAGAGTTGCGGCGCAGCGAGAATCACCGCGCGGCGCTGCTGGTCGCGGTCCGGCGGACCGCCCCGGCCATCGTCGCCAGCAACCTGACGGTCGTGCTGGCGCTGTTGTCCCTGGTGTTCGCCACCATGCCCAGTACGCGCGGGCTCGGGATAGCCTCCGCCATCGGCCTGCTGACCGCCGCGCTGATCGTGCTGACGGTGCTGCCGGCGGCCCTGGCCGTCTGCGGTCGACGGCTCTTCTGGCCGTTGGTGCCGAAGGTGGCCGCCGATGATGTGACGAAGACCCAGCAGGACAACGGATTCTGGCACAAGGTCGGCACGGGGGTGACCGGTCGGCCGATCGCTGTGGTTGTCGGCAGTGTCGTCATCCTCGGGGTCTTCGCTTTCGGGCTGGTCGGCAGCAAGGTCGGCCTGACCCAAACCGAGCAGTTCCGGGTCGCCTCCGGCTCGGCCGCCGGCTTCCAGACGCTGGCCGAGCACTTCCCGGCCGGCGAGTCGGCCCCGATCGTCGTGGTCAGTGCCACCGACCAGGCCCAGCAGGTGGCGACGGCCGCGGGCGGGGTGCCGGGCGTGGTCCGGGCCCAACCGGTCGGCGACTCCGGAACCGGGCTGACGAAGATCATGGTGATCGGCGCGAACGAGCCGGGCAGTAACGCCGCCTACCAGCTGGTCCGCGACGTCCGGGCGACGGTTGCCGCGGTGCCGGACGCGCACGCGATCGTCGGTGGCAGCGACGCGCAGAGCCTGGACATCGAGAACGCGGCCGACCGGGACGTGAAAGTCGTTGCGCCGCTGGTGTTGGCCATCGTCCTGATGGTGTTGCTCATCCTGCTCCGGTCGATCGCGGCGCCGGTGCTGCTGGTGCTGATCAACGCCGGCAGTGCGGTCGCGGCGATCGGCGCCGGCACCTTTATCGGTACCCACCTGTTCGGCTTCCCGGCGCTGGACGTCAACGTTCCACTGATCGCCTTCCTGTTCCTGGTGGCGCTGGGCATCGACTACACGATCTTCCTCGTCCACCGGGCGAAGCACGAGACCGAAGAGCACGGCACCCGCGAGGCAATGGTGCGCGCGGTGACCGCCACCGGCGGGGTGATCACCAGCGCCGGGATCGTGTTGGCGGCGGTGTTCGCGGCGCTCGGTGTACTGCCGCTGGTGTTGCTCGGGCAGCTCGGACTGATCGTCGGTATCGGCGTGCTGATCGACACGCTGATCGTCCGAACTGCCTTGGTGC
Source organism: Nakamurella lactea DSM 19367 (assembly GCF_000426645.1). Lineage (GTDB taxonomy): Bacteria > Actinomycetota > Actinomycetes > Mycobacteriales > Nakamurellaceae > Nakamurella > Nakamurella lactea. The sequence goes on from NZ_KE384549.1 coordinate 446,773, forward strand.
CGGCGGTTTTCGCCTTGATAGGCGACCGGATCTGGTGGCCGTCTCGACCCACCCCGATGGTTCCGGAGTCCGGCGAGACCGACGGGTCACGCGTCCCGATGAGGCTGGGGTCGACGACGGAGGGTCGATGACCAGCACTGGAATCTCCCGGCTTCCCTGGCATCCGACGTGGTCCTGCCTGGCGTGGTCCTGCCTGGCGTGTCGGGTGAGTGAGTCAGCGGTTGGTTGTCCGGGTGGCGGTCATCGCGAGGGTGGTGTAGTCCATGGTGAAGTGCCCGCCCAGTTCGTCGATGGTGGTTCCGACCGCATCCAGGATCTGGGTGAGCTGGTCGGGACGGAGTCGGGTGAGGCCGCCGGTGGTCGGTAGGAAGTCGAGCCATTGGTCGCGGGTGTAGGAGCAGTGCCAGTCGTACTGCGTGTGTTCCGGCTCTTCGAAGTGCTCCGTCTCCCGGATCTTCCCGGCGAGGTTCGCGTACATCGACCGGTAGAGCTCGAGCGGCCGGCGAGCAGGTTGGCCGGAGAACGGCGAGTCGGGTGCCGCCTTGCGAAACGCGGCGGCGAACGACTCGGCCACGTCGACGGGTGGTTCGAAGACGTGCCCGAAGATCGCCAACAGCCCGGCCGGACGCAACACGGAGGCCGCCTTCACCGCGCCGGCGATCGGATCCACCCAGTGCCAGGACTGGGCGGCCGCGACGGTGTCGAACGTCCGGCCGGCCGGCTGCCAGTCTTCGAAGGTCACCACCTCGACCGGCACGCCGCCGGCCCGCGCGAGGTCGGCCATCCGCGGGTCGGGCTCGACGCCGAGCACCGCGTAACCGGCCCGCTGGAACTGGCGGGCAGCGATACCGGTGCCACAGCCGACATCGAGCAGATCGGAACCCGGGCTGGCGGCGACGATCCGCGCGATCAATGCCTCGGGATATTCCGGCCGGGCCCGGTCGTAGCGGTCCGCGTCGGTACCGAACGACTCGGCCATCTGCCGGGCGGTGTGCGACTCTGCAGCGGACGGCTGTGATTGCTCGGGACGTTGGGTGGGCATCTGCCCACACTAGTGGGCGGTTGCCCACCTCGCAACGAGGGCGAACCTGTCAGGCCTGGGCGACCAGCCGGTCGGTGAGCTTGGCGGCCGACATCGGTCGGCCGAAGGCGTGGCCCTGGGCGTGGGTACATCCCAACTCGCGCAACAGCTGTGCCTGTGCCTTGGTCTCAACGCCCTCGACAACGGCGTCCAGTCCGACCGACTGCACCAGGTTCAGTACTGCCCCGATGAACCGGCGTTGGCCGGGATCGGTGGTGATGTCGGTGACCAGTGAGCGGTCCAGCTTCACCGTGTCGATCGGCAGCCGGCGCAGGTAGGCGATCGAGGAATATCCGGTGCCGAAGTCGTCGATCTCCAGGCTGGTGCCGAGCGATTCAAGTCCGCGCAGCGCCTCCAGGCCGCCGACATCCTCGCTCATCAAGGCGGTCTCGGAGATCTCCAGGGCCAGCCGCCGATTGGAGACCGCGTGCAGATCCAGGGTGGCCCGCAGATGATCGGACAACCCGGGCCGGCGCAGCTCGACCGGTGAGACGTTCAGGTGCACCCGGAACTCGTCGTTGTCGACCAGAAGTGGCTCCCACTCGGCGATCTGGCTGATCGCCGTCTCCGAGACCCAGTGGCCCAGATCGATGATCAGCCCGGAATCCTCGGCCACCGGGATGAACTCGTTGGGCATGATCAGTCCGCGGTGCGGGTGATGCCAGCGGACCAGGCCCTCCACCCCGGCGATCAACTCGGTGTCCAGCCGGACGATCGGCTGGTAGGTCAACCGCAACTGCCCGTTGTGGATCGCATTGCCGAGCTCCGAGACGACCCGCAACCGGCGTTGAACCGCGTGGTGCATTGCCGGTTGGTACAACAGTGCCCGGCCGCGGCCGTTGGTCTTGGCCTCGTACATCGCGGTGTCCGCATCGCGGATCAGGGTGTCGGTGGTGTCGCCGGTCTCGGCCATCCGGATGCCGATGCTGGCCAGCGCCCAGACCGATCGACCGTGCACCGTCAGCGGTTCCTTGAGCACCTCGAGCGCCTCGGCGGCCACCTGCAGCGCCTGCTCGGCGGTGGTGTCCGGCATCACCACCGCGAATTCGTCGCCGCCGAGCCGGGCGACCGTGTCCATCGACCGCATCACGCTGGTCAACCGGCGCGCGACCTCGACCAGCACCGCATCGCCCGCGGTGTGCCCGAGGCTGTCGTTGATGGTCTTGAATCCGTCCAGGTCCAGCAGTAACACCGCCGGTGGCTCGGCCCCGCGCTCGGCCCAGGCCACCGCCTGAGCGATCCGGTCGCCCAGCAGCGAGCGATTCGCCAGTCCGGTCAACGGGTCCCGCAGCGCCAGCCGCTCCAGCTCGGCCTGCGCCTGCTTGAGCATCCTGGTGCGTTCCTCGACCCTGGACTCGAGGTCGCCGTAGACGTCCTGCAGTTCCTCGGCCAGCAGGTTGATACCGGTGATGACGGCGTCGATCTGGTCGCGAACACCGGACGGCTCCAGTCGGGCGGACAGGTTGCCGGAGGCCAACTCGACGATCAGGTCGACGAGTTGGTCCAGCCGGGCGTCGCTCTGGTCAGCCACGACAACCGCCGTCGGGATCCGTCATCGGTTCAGAAGCTCCGCGATCCGCCGCCACCGCCGCCACCGCCTCTGGAAAAGCCGCCGCCGCCACCGCGGCTCCAGCCCGACCCCGAACCGCTGCTGCGGCCGCCACCGCTCCAGCCACTGCCGCCACCACCACCCCAGCCGCCGCCACCACCCCAGCCGCCACCGCCGCGCCGACCGCTGAGGATCGAACCGGCGATCCAGCCGCCGATCCAGCCGCTGCCGCCACCGCCGCCGCGTCGGTCGTAGTAGGAATCCTGCTCCGCCTGCTGCCTGGCGCGTTCGGCCTCGGCCTTGCGGCGCAGTTCCTGCTGCCGTTGGAGTTCGGCGTTCCGGCGGGCCTGCTCAAGGGTGGCCAGCTGCTCCTTGGCCTGCAGGAGTTGGGTGTGTACCCCGCGGGCGATCGTCATCAGCGAGCCGAGGCCGGTCTCGATCGGCGTGCGTTCTTCGCGTACTTCGGTCTCCAGGGTGTTGAGGGGCTCCTCGACGGACGGCGCCGCGGCTGCGGTCGCCGAGAACGCGCTGACCTTCGCGATCGTCGCAGCGAGTTCGGCGCTCTCGTCCCGGACCGCCTGCACCTCGCGGGCCCAGGCGACCTTCCAGTCGGATGCCTTGCGCAGCAACGAGACCCGACGGTCGATGGAGTCGATGGCGGCGCCGACTGCGGCGACCTCGGCGGCGGCAACGTCCGGGTCCGACTCCCCGGCAGCCGACCGCAGGTCGCTCTGTGCCTGGTTCAGATCCAGTTCCAGCTGATCCTGCAGCGGCCCGTTGGTGATCGAGTTGACCAGTAGCTGGTCCTGGTCCAGCCGGGCCCGCAGGTCGCCGACGGCGACCGAGTTGGCGGCCGTCAGCTCGTCCTTGCGCCGCTGTTCGGCCTGCAGCGCACGCTTCTGGTTGCGCTTGCGCAGCAACGACTTCCCGCCCGCATAGCCGAGGGCGCCGACGCCGAGCCCGCCGAAGACGATCCAGCCGGTGTGGGAACTTTGCGGCTTGCCCTCGTAGTCGGTGCCGGTGTCGGTGGACGGGAGGGTGCCGGCAAAGGCCTCGCCGACCGCGTCCAGCCCGGCGATCAGCCCGCCGGCCCAGTCGCCGCCGCGGAACTCCGCCGTCATTGCGGAGAAGATCGCGTCGTTCTGCGGGTCGAGGGCGGGCGCCAGGTCCGATCCGTAATACATGTCCACCTGCCGGATGTCGGTGCCGACCGCGAGCACCAGGGTGCCGGCCTCGAATTCGCTGCCGTCCCAACCGACCTCGGTGCCCAGCTCGTGCAGGTAGTCGACCAGATCGCCGGTGCCGACCCGTGCCGTCACCACCACGACCTGATCCGGATCGGTGAGCTCATCGGCCGCCGCGACGATGTCCGCCTCGTCAGCGGAACTGAGCACGTCGGCGTTGTCGATCACCCTGACGGTCGGGGCGGCAACGGCTGTCGCCGCGGAGGCCGATCCGGCGAACAGCACCATCGCAGCGCCGGAGCCCAGGAACAGGGCAGCGAGCGTTGCGAGCAGCGGACCGATCCTGCCGAACGCCATGCGCATGCCGCTCAGACTAGAGCGTGCCCGTCCGGGCCGGGCGCAGTACGCCGTCGGGCTCGGTGCCAGGTTCCCGGTCGGTCCGAAGCTGCCGGGGTTCCCGGCGGCGGAACCTGGACCGGCGTTTCCGGGAATCCCGGTGGGCCCCGGTTCGGGAACGCCTGGTTCGGCGGTGTCGAGGTTGGTGTCGACGTGGTGGGGGATACCGGGCGGAACGGGGCTGGCCGGGCTCCGGCAGGTCTCAGGGGTTGACCCACTGGGCCGTCCTCGGACCGCCCGGTATCTGGTCTCTACCCTGGCCGATCGCCGACGGATTGTCCGGCGAATGACCGAACTCATGGCGCCCAGTGCGTGCCGGTCTGTGCCGACGGTCGTCAGCCGGCCGCGCCCGGCTGGGCGGCGTCGTTTCGTGCGGCGGTCCGTTCGTCCGCGCACTGCGGGCAGAGCCCGAACAGCTCCAATTCGTGGTCGAGGTCGACGAAACCGTGATCGGCGGCGACGGACCTGGCCCACTTCTCCACGTTCGGCGCCTCCACCTCCTCGGTGCGACCGCAGTGGCGGCAGACCAGGTGATGGTGGTGGCGGCTGTCCGCGCACTGTCGGTAGAGCACCTCACCCGAATCCTTGCGGACGGTGTCGAGGTCGCCGGCACCCGCCATGTCCTGCAGCGCCCGGTACACCGTGGCCAGGCCGATGCCGGAGCCGCCGGTACGCAGCGCGGCGTGCAGGTCCTGGGCGGTGATGAATTCGTCGGTACCGCGGAGGACGTGCAGAATCTCGGTCCGCTGAGTGGTGTTGCGGCGTTGGACAACCATGCGGGTCCTCCCCTCGATCGGTTCAGCTCAAGGGTACCCATCGGCGCCCGACGGTCGGTCCGACCTGCGGCTGACGCCAGGGCGGACTGATCACTACGGGACACTGGTCGGATGAGGACCCGCCCGGCGCTCATCGTCGCCCTGCTGACGGCCGTCATCGTGCTCGGCGGCTGCGCCCCCGGAGGTGACCAGACGCATCCGCCGGAACCGGCCACCGTCACCGTCGGCACCGTGATCCGTACCCCGCCGCCGACGGCGACCGTCACGCACACGGTTCCCGGTCGGACCGGCGCGGCCGGTTCGTCACTGTCTGTTGGTTCGTCATCGCCTGTTGGTTCGTCACCGTCTGTTGGTTCGTCACCGTCTGTTGGGTCGTCACCGTCTGTTGGTTCGTCACCGCCGGGGCCGTCATCGAAGCCGGTACCGGGGAGCCCCCCCGCCTTCCCGAGCGCGGCGCCCGTCGAGGGCAGCTGCCCGTTCCTACAGGCCAGCGACGTGTCGCTGCTGGCCGGCCAGCGGGTCGGCCGGATCGAACTGATAGCCGCTGCGCCGCAACCGATCTGCGTGTTCTATCGGATCGTGGACGGCGGTTGGTTGGGCGCTGTCCGGGCGCTGGATGCCGGCAGTCCCGCGCAGGCGGTGGGCGCCGTCGACGCGGTGGTGCCGCCTGCCGAATCGTCACCCGCGGACCAACCCAAGGGCTGGGGCGGCGGCTACATGCTGCTGCCCGAGGGCGACCAGCATTTCCCCGAGGCCCGCGCGGTGTACGCGGTGAGCAAGGGATCGCACGCGGTGATGGCCTGGAACAGCCGCGACCAGACCGTGAAGAGCCGCCGGCTGGTGGAGGCGACCGTCGACGCGCTGCACTGGTGAACCGGCATCGACCACCGCGGGGCTGACGACGGCCGGCCAGTGCGGCCGCCCGCCAGGTCCGCCCGGTCCGCTCGCCATGCCCGGCCGGCCGGTCTGGCAGGATTGACCAGGTGAGCAACCTGACTGCAACTCTGCATACCAACCGCGGCGACATCATCGTCGAGCTACTGCCGAACCACGCGCCGAAGACGGTGGCGAACTTCGTCGGCCTGGCCACCGGAAGCCGCGCCTACAGCACCAAGAACGCCGCCGGCGGCGACTCCGGCCCGTTCTACGACGGCTCGGTGTTCCACCGGGTGATCGACGGCTTCATGATCCAGGGCGGCGACCCGACCGGCACCGGTCGCGGCGGCCCCGGCTACGAGTTCGCCGACGAATTCCACCCCGAGCTCGCGTTCAGCAAGCCGTACCTGCTGGCGATGGCCAACGCCGGGCCCGGCACCAACGGCTCGCAGTTCTTCATCACCACCGGGAAGACGCCGCACCTGAACTTCAAGCACACCATCTTCGGCGAGGTGACCGACGAGGCGAGCAAGAAGGTGGTGGACGCGATCAGCAGCACCCCGGTCGACCGCTTCGACCGTCCCGACGACGACGTGGTGATCAACTCGATCACCGTCGAGGGTGACCAGCCCGCCCAGTAGTAGCTCCGAGCTCAGCAGTAGATAACGACAGAGTTCCCCGGCCACCAGCCGCCGCCGGACCGGCGGCCAACAGGCAGGAGAGGCGTGAGCGAGCTTGTGTGGACCCGCACCGAACGGCGCGAAGCGCCGGATGGTGTGGACGAACCATCGGCGCAGAACGCGAGCGCCCCGCGAGGCACGAGTGGGTCGGTCGCGTGAGCTACCCACCGAGTAACGGACCCGGTGCCGGAGGTTGGGCGCCCGGGCAACAGCAGGCGGTCTGCACGTGGCACCCGGACCGGGCGACCGGTCTGCGCTGTACCCGGTGTGGCCGGCCGGCCTGCCCGGAATGCCTGACCAACGCCAGCGTCGGGGCACAGTGCCGGCAGTGCGTTGCCGAGCAGCGCACCCCCGCGCAGCGCCGGGCCGCGCAGACCGTCGCCGGCTCGCCGCTGGGCGTGCCGCCGCTGGTGGCCACCGTGCTGATCGCGATCAATGTGGTCGTCTACATCGTCACCGTGATCCAGGCGAGGTCCACCCAGAACCTGGACGCTTCGTCGGTGTTCTTCGACGGCGCGCTGATCCCGGTACAGGTCGGCCAGGGCGAGTACTGGCGGGTGCTCACCAGCGGGTTCCTGCACCTCGGGATCATCCACATCGCGGCGAACATGATCTCGCTGTACTTCCTCGGCCCGCCGCTGGAGCGGCTGATCGGGCGCTGGCGGTTCCTGGTGGTGTACCTGGTTTCGCTGCTCGGTGGCTCGGCCGCGGTGATGTTGTTCAGCGCGCCGGTGTCGATGACTGTCGGCGCGTCCGGCGCCATCTTCGGCCTGATGGGCGCGTTGATCGTCACCTTCAAGCGAATGCGGTACGACCTGCGGCAGCTCGGCTTCGTGCTGGTGATCAACTTGTTCATCACTTTCCAGGTGTCGGGCATCTCCTGGCAGGGACATGTCGGCGGGCTGGTGGCCGGCGGCCTGATCGGCGCCGCAATGGTGCTGCCGAAGCCGGCCAAGCGGCTGCAGATCCAGATCGGCGCCAGCATCGCGCTGGTGGTGATCTGCGCGGCCCTGATCTTCTGGAAGGCGGGCACCGAGCCGGACCAGGAGTGCTTCTACGCCGAGCAGGGATCCAGCGGGCCCGGGGTCTACTGCACCGTCGAGTGACCCGATCTGGCCTCAACTTTCGCATTCCCACAGGTCGACCTGCGCCAACTCGAGAGTTGAGGCCGGATCGGGTCGCCTACCCCTGGTGTCGATAGCCTGCCCACCATGACCAACTGGATCGACCTTGAGGGCTTGGCCAACCTGCGCGACCTCGGCGGTCTGCCGACCACCGACGGCGCGGCGATCCGGCCCGGTCGGCTGCTGCGATCGGACAACCTGCAGACGCTGACCGGGCGGGACGTCGCCGAACTGCGACAACGCGGGCTCACGGACGTCATCGACCTGCGCTCCAGCGTTGAGACCCTCGCCGAAGGACCCGGCCCGCTGACCCGCGAGGACTGGGTGACGGTTCATCACTTCTCGTTCTTCCGGGAAACCCCCGCTACGGGGGACCGGGACAACCCTGCTACGGCTGGCCGGGACAACCCTGCTACGGCTGGCCGGGACAACCC
>NZ_KE384549.1:454967-471484 GCF_000426645.1 Nakamurella lactea DSM 19367
CGGGACAACCCTGCTACGGCTGGCCGGGACAACCCTGCTACGGCTGGCCGGGACAACCCTGCTACGGCTGATGGGGTGGACGACGGCGCGCCGGCCGCCGAGGACGTGGTGGGCCGCGCGCTGCCGTGGATCGACAAGCCGTCATCGGCCGACCACCAGAATGCGGCGACCGCGCACTACCTGTCGTACCTGATCGACCGGCCGGACTCGGTGCTGGCCGGGCTGCGGGCCATCGCCGGGGCCGAGGGCGCCGCCCTGGTGCACTGCGCCGCCGGCAAGGACCGGACCGGCACCCTGGTCGCGTTGGCCCTGCTGGTGGCGGATGTGGAACCGGAGGCGGTGGTCGCCGACTACGCCGCCAGCAGCGAGCGGATGGAGCGGATCGTCGCCCGGCTCAAGGCGTCGCCGACCTATGCCGAGAACCTCCGGGATCGGCCGTTGTCCAGCCATCTCACCCGCCCGGACACGATGCACGCGATGATCGAGCACCTGGACGCCGAGTTCGGCGGGGCGCTGCCGGCGCTGGCGACCATCGGCTGGACCGATGCCGACAGCGCGGCGCTGCGCGCGAAGCTCCGGGACTGACGGGCGGTCCGGGCCGCCCGGGCCAAGGTTCGCAAGACCACCAGTGGTTCACCACCGTCATGCACGTTGCGAACCACTGACAGGGTTGCGAACCCCGGCTGACGGGAGGTCAGCGGGCGGCGGCGCGCCGGGCGGCCAGGGTGCCGGCCACGATCTCGCAGTCGGTGCCCAACTCGACACTGCTGAAGGCAAGTAGCGAATCGTCGGCCAGATCGATCTCCAGCAGCCGTGAGGTGGTGCCCAGCCGGCGGTGCGGCACGGCCGTCACCGCGGTGATGTCTGCCCAGTCGACCCGGCGTGAGCCGAGCAGGGAACGGACGACGATGCCGGCGTCGTCGACCGTCAGCCGGGTGCGCAGCCGCAACGTGCAGACCAGCGCGACCAGGCCGAAGACGGCGATCGCGATCGCCACCGTCCGGTCCCGGCCGGGGTAGGACAGCAGCGCCCAGACCAGGCCGCCGGCGAGCGCGGCGGCGCCGATGGCCGGCAGCCAGGGCGCGTACCCCCAGCTGCTGCGTTCCGGGCGGCTCATCGGCGCCCCTCCCGCTCGTTCCTCGCGGAGGTGCTCCGACCGGTGTCGATATTCGCTCGCTGGCTCTCGCTCATCGGCGCCCCTCCCGCTCGTTCCTCGCGGGGGTGCTCCGACCGGTGTCGATATTCGCTCGCTGGCGCTCGCTCATCGGCGCCCCTCCCGCTCGCTCATCGGCCGGTCGGCGGGAGCCGTCACCGCGGTCCGTTCACGGGTTCATCCACAGGAGTTGTCCACACTGGGGATGAATCACAGCCATGTCGTTCGGTGTCCGGAGGGTGTCCGGCAGATGCCCGGCGGGTGAACCGTCGGTGCGTGGTCAGCGCCACCGCATGGTCATCAGCAGGCCGGCGACCATCAGCGCGAAGCCGATCAGGAAGTTCCAGTTGCCCAGACTCTGCATGACGGGGATCTTGTCGCCCCACAGGTAGTTGACCACCAGCCAGAGCAGGCCCAACACCATCAGGCCGACCATGATGCCGATGTAGATCGGGCTGGACGGGCCGGCCACCTTGACCCTGGCGGTCGACGACGCGCTCGCCTGCGCCGCCCGGGAGGCGGTCGCCGTTGTCGGCTTCTTGCGCACCTTGGACTTGGGCACCGAATTCCTCGTTTCTGCTGTCAGTAGCGCCAGCGTCGCCACTGGGCACAGGTCGTACTGCGATCGCGGTTCCTGCTGGTCGCAGCCGGTGCTCGGAGTGCGCCCGAAAGGGCTCGCCGATCACCCCGGCGATCCGCAACCGTGAGACGTCACCCCTCAGAGTACCGATCCGGGCCCGTCCGCCCGAATCGCCGGTGCCCGGCGGACGGCCGGGTGACCGGTGGCCGCCGGGAACAGCCTCTACCGTGGTGCAGAAGGGGTGAGGGACAGTGGCCGGAAGTGATGCCGCGCGCGGCGGTGCCAGGACGTTCTGGCGGATCGCCGTCGTGGCCGTCTGCCTGATCGCCGGGGTGATGCTCGGTACCGCCCGCGCGGCCTCGCACGGGCATGACATCCGCGGCCAGGCCGCCGACCTGTCCACCCTGGTCGGTGACGCCGAGGCCCGGGTGCTGGCCGCCGAGCAGCAGGCCGCCGGCCTGCAGCAGCAGATCGACGCGGCCGCCGCCGGGGATGTCTCGCCGCAGGTCGAGAAGGCCAGGGCGGTCGTCGCCGGGCTGCGACCGGCCGCGCAGCTGACCGCGGTGGCCGGGCCAGGGCTGCGGGTCTCGCTGTCGGACGCGCCGCGGGATTCCGACGGCAACTATCCGGTCGGCGTCGACCCGGACGATCTGGTGGTGCACCAGCAGGACGTCCAGGCGGTGGTGAACGCGCTCTGGGCCGGCGGCGCCGAGGCGATGACGATCATGGATCAACGGGTGCTGTCGACCTCGGCGGTGCGCTGCATCGGCAACACCCTGCTGCTGCAAGGCCGCACCTACTCGCCGCCGTTCGTCATCGCGGCGATCGGCGACGCGGACCAGATGACCGCCGCGATCCAACAGGAACCCGGGGTGGCGGTGTTCCTGCAGTATGTACAGAGATACCAACTCGGGTTCGACATCGAGCGCGTCGACGCGATGACACTGACGGGATACCAGGGGCCGATCCGGATGTCCTCGGCGGAGCAGGGAGTGAAGTGACACACAGGCACGACGGGGGCTCTGCCGACGACGCCGCAGGCCAGGGGTCGGGGGCCGCCGACGCCCCGGTCGCCGGGCCCGGCGCAGACGGTGGGGGAACCTCGGCCGGTGCCGGCCCGGCCGCCGGCCCGGCGGGATCCACACGTACCGCATCGGCGCGGCGGCCGGCGGCGCACCGGTCGGTCGGTCGGTCGATCGTCAGCGGGCTCGGCGAGCTGCTGCTGACGCTCGGCGTTGTGGTGCTGCTGCTGGTGGTCTACGAGGTCTACGTGACCGATCTGTTCGGCGCGCAGAAGCAGGCGGCGGCCACCGAGGTGCTGGACGAGAAGTGGGCCGAGGCCGGCACCGCCGAGGTCACCGTCACCGCGCCGGGCTCGACGGCGGGCGGCACCCAGACGACTGCCGCGCCCGGTTCGGTCGACCCGAAGCAGCAGGAGGTCGACCCCTCGAAGCGGACCAAGAAGTACTCGACCGAGATGGGCCAGGGCTTCGCCAAGCTGTACATCCCGTCGTTCGGCACCGACTGGACCTTCACGGTCATCGAGGGCACCGACTCGGAGGACCTGTACACCGGACCCGGTCATTACGTTGACAGCCAGTTCCCCGGGCAGCCGGGCAATTTCGCGGTCGCCGGGCACCGGGTGTCCAAGGGTTCGCCGTTCAACGACCTCGGGTTGCTGAACGCCTGCGACTCGATCGTGGTGGAGACCCAGGACGACTGGTTCGTCTACCGGGTGCTGCCGATGCAGGACCAGATCGCCGGCTGGGACGCCTCGAAACACCCGCACTGCGAAGGGGTTTCACCGCTGACCGGGAAGTACGCGAACACCTTCGGGCGGTCGATCGTGCTGCCCTCGGACTATGCGGTGGTGCACCCGGTGCCTGGTAGTTCGTCAGCCGAGGTACCGGACAAGGCGGAACGGCTGATCACGTTGACCACCTGCCACCCGCAGTTCTCGGACCGGGAGCGGATGATCATCCACGGCGTCCTTGTTCGCAGCTACGCCAAGGCGCCGGGATTCCTGCCGCCCGAACTGTCCGCGGAAAGCTGAGGGGGCGCCGATGTACGCGTGGATCTGGCGGCACCTGCCCGGGCCGGTCTGGCTGCGGATCGTCGAGGTGCTGGTGTTGTTCCTCGCTGTCGTCGCGCTGCTGTTCTTCGTCATCTTCCCCTGGATCGAACCCTGGCTGCCGTTCGACAAGGTCGACGTCAACGGCGGCTGAGCAGTACCTCGGGGCTTCGCGGGCTCACCTGCGGTGAGCCGCCGGATAACCGCAGTAGGACCCGGGAACCGGGGATGGGACCATGGTCGGGTGGCCCGCATCCTGGTGATCGACAACTACGACTCGTTCGTCTACAACCTGGTCCAGTACCTGGAGCAGCTCGGTGCGCACTGTCTGGTGCACCGCAACGACGAGCTCTCCCTCGAGCAGATCGAGGCCCTTGGGGTCGACGGCATCCTGCTCTCGCCCGGCCCCGGCACGCCCGCCGAGGCGGGCATCACCGAGTCGCTGATCCGCTGGTCCGAGGGCCGGGTACCGGTGCTCGGGGTGTGCCTCGGACACCAGGCCATCGCCGAGGTCTACGGCGGCGTGGTCGACCGGGCCGACGAACTGCTGCACGGTCGCACTTCTGCGGTGACGCATGACGGGTCCGGGGTTTTCGCCGGCCTGCCGGATCCGTTCACCGCGACCCGTTACCACTCGCTGGCCGTGGTCGAGGGCACCCAGCCGGACGTGCTGACGGTGACGGCTCGCACCACCACGGACACCGGCGGGGTGATCATGGGGTTGCGGCACAAGGAGTTTGCCATCGAGGGGGTGCAGTTCCACCCGGAATCGGTGCTCACCCAGGGCGGTCATCGGCTACTGGCGAACTGGCTGCGGGTCTGCGGGGATGACGCTGCCGGCGCCCTGGTCGCGCCGCTGGCCGCCGAGGTCGAGCGGCTGCGGACCGCCGCGGTGGGCTGACGCTCGGGTCGGTAGGCCGTTCGGCCGTCGAAGCGTCGCAAACGGTGCGGATTCGGTCGGTTGCGCGACCGTTTGCGACGCCTCGACGCGGTTTGTGAGTGGTCGGCCAGCCTGCGGGACAAGCCCGCTACGCCGGGACAAGCCCGCTACGCCGGGACAAGCCCGCTACGCCGGGACAAGCCCGCTACGCCGGGACAAGCCCGCTACGCCTAGGAATGGCAACGGCCCGGCCGCGAGGGGATGCGCGGCCGGGCCGAAGTGTGGGTCTGCAGGCTTACTCTGACTTGGCGCTGCCGAGGGTCACCTTGACCGTGGTGGACTGCGAGTTGCGCAGGTAGGTGATGTCCACGGTGCCGCCGGGGGCCTGCGAGCGGATCGCGGCGACCAGCGCGTCCGAGGACTCGATGGTCTGGCTGCCGACCTTGGTGACCACGTCACCCTGCTTCAGCCCGGCCTTCGCCGCCGCGCCGCCGTCGGTGACCGAGGCGATCTGGGCGCCGGTGCTGTTCAGCTGGTCGGCGGTGGAGGCGCTCTGCACGGAAGCGCCGAGCACCGCATGGGTGGCGAATCCGTTCTTGATGATCTCGTCGGCGATCCGCTTGGCCTGGTCGATCGGGATGGCGAAACCGACGCCGATGTTGCCGGCCTGGCCGGAACTCGAGTCGCTCATCGAGGCGATGGCCGAGTTGATGCCGATCACCTTGCCGTCCATGTCGACCAGCGCGCCACCGGAGTTACCGGGGTTGATCGCCGCATCGGTCTGGATCGCGTTCAGCACGGTGTCGGCCGAACCGCTGGAGTCCTGCTGCGTCGGGTCCTGCTGCGTCGGATCCTGCTGCGTCGGATCCTGCTGCGTCGGGTCCTGACCCTGGCTACCCCACGGCTGCTGCTGTTGCTGCTCCTGCTCGCTCTGGGTGCGGACCGGGCGGTTGAGCGCCGAGACGATGCCGCTGGTGACCGTCGCCGACAGGCCGAGCGGCGAGCCGATGGCGACCACGGACTGGCCGACCTGCAGGTTCGCCGAGGATCCGAGGGTGGCCGGGGTGAGTCCGGAGACGCCCTTGGCCTTGATCACCGCGAGGTCGTCGGTGGCGTCGCCGCCGACCAGCGTGGCCGAGGCGGTGCTGCCGTCGTTGAACCTGACCGAGATCTCCTGGGCGCCGGCCACCACGTGATTGTTGGTGAGGATCTGTCCGTCGGCGGACAGGATGATTCCGGAACCCTCGTCCATCGACTGCCCGTTGGTCGCGATCACCGAGACCACCGACGGCAGCACCGCATCGGCCACCGACGTGACGCTGCCGGACTCGACCTTCGCCGAGACCGGCGCGGAGGTGCTGGTCTGGGTGAGGGAGCTGTCGGCGGCGTTCGCGGTGGACGGCGAGCCGACCTGGGAACCGAGGTAGCCGGCGCCGAAGGCCGCGCCGATACCGAGGATGACGGCGGTGGCGACCACCGCGGTCGACCGCTTCGCCCGCCCGTTCTTCGGATCGTGGGGCTGCGGGGACAGGACGGCGGTCGGCCGGCCGGTGCCGCCGAAGCCACCACCCGAATAGCTTCCGAGGGGGTAGCTCCCGGTCGGGTAGTTGCCGGAAGGCTGCTGGTAGCCGAAGCCGGCCGGGCTCTGGCCGTACTGGCCGGGGCTGGTCTGCCCGTAGCTCTGCACGGGATAGACGGAGGTGTGCGGTGGCGTGCTGCCCTGGCCCGACCGATCGAGAGGAGCCTGGCCGACGGGCGGCAGGCCATGGCCGGTCGGGTCGGTGGGCGCGCCACCCGGCACGTCGGAAGGACGGGAAAGCGCGCCGCTGGGACGTGCCCACCACTGCTCGGGTGCGCCGCCGCCGTTGCGGCCGTCGGCGCCACGGTTCTCTGCGCCGTAGTTCTCTGCGCTGTGGTTCTCGGCGCTGCGGCCGTCTGCACTGCGATCTGCACTGCGGTCTGGGGTGTTCGCGTCCTCGGTCATGTCCGTCAATCTCGTCGCCGATCCTGAGAACGGTCTGAGTGTGTGGTGAGCCTGCCTGTGGAAACCGCCCTGGGTTACCTGTGCAGACCCTCCCAACTGTCGATGATCATGGCCGCCTCCCCGGCAAACCGGACAATCAGACCGGCAAATGCGGGCAGGGCGCCGTGATCATCGGCGGCAGGGCTGGGCGATCAGGGACCGTTGCCGCCGCGACCGCGCCCGGGTTTGGTGTCCGTGGTGGTCGCGGCCGTCGTGGTCGGGCCGGCGCCCGGCCCCGAGCCCGGCGGCTGCCCCGCCGTCGAGCTGCCAGGCGCACCGGAGGTGGTCGGTACGGTGACCGTGCTCGGAGGTGGTGGGTTCGGCGCCCAGACCTCCAGGGTGATGCTGCCGGAGTACTTCGGCAGCTGCGAGTTGGCCGGCACGCTCTGGGTACGTACTTTGTCGCCCTGCCCAGGCGGTGGATTCGGCACGATCACCGGTGGCTCGATCCTTCCTTCGAAGCCGGCGTTCGCCAGCGCCTGCTGGGCCTGGTCGAAGGTCATCACGCCCGTGCCTAGGTCCGGAACGGTGATCATCGGCTCGACGCCGATGTTGATGCTGGCCAGGCCGTTGCGGTCGAAGGCGGTGTCCTTTGCGGGATTCTGCTGGACGACCAGACCTATCTGCGCAAGGTTCGGCACTTCCGTTTTGCCGATGGTCAAAGTGCCCTTATTGCCCGTCCAGCCGCGGGCTCGCATGGCCGCGACCGCCTGATCCACCGACATGTTCGTCACGTCCGGCATCATGAACTGGCTCTCATCGGAGACCACCAG
Source organism: Nakamurella lactea DSM 19367 (assembly GCF_000426645.1). Taxonomy (GTDB): domain Bacteria; phylum Actinomycetota; class Actinomycetes; order Mycobacteriales; family Nakamurellaceae; genus Nakamurella; species Nakamurella lactea. The sequence goes on from NZ_KE384549.1 coordinate 462,448, forward strand.
GGTGATCGGGGTGCCCTCCTGGACCTTTTGCCCGACCTGGCCGCCTTCGAAGGCCAGCACCTGGTTCTTGGGCTCGGCGGACTTCTGGGTGCGGGAGACGACGGTCAGGTTCGCGTCCTTGAGGATCTTGGTGGCGTCGGCCAGCGATTTGCCGACCAGCCCGTCCGGGATCTGCACCAGGTTCGGCCCGCTGCTGATCTGCACGGTGACCGTGCTGCCCGGCTTGACCGGGGTCCCGGTCTTCGGGTCCTGGCTGATCACGGTGTCCTGCGGCACCGTTGTCGACGAGACGAGCGTCGCCTTCATCAGCAGGCCCTCGTCGGCGAGCGCCTTCTTTGCCTCGTCCTGCGTCATCGAGGCGAGGTTCGGAACCTGAACCTCGGTGACGCCGGCGCCGATCATGATCGTCACCTCCCTGCCCTGCGGCCAGGAGGTGCCCTTGGACGGGTTCTGGTAGACGACCTTGCCCTTGTCCGCGTCCGACGACTCCTTCGTCTGCGGGTCCGCGGCCAGCTTCAGGTTGACGTCGGTGAGCAGCTTGGCCGCCTGCTCCTGGGTCTTGCCGGACAGATCGGGCACCGAGACGTCCGGCGGTGGGGGAGGAGTCGAGGTGAACTTGATGGTCAGCGCGATCGCGCCGGCCAGCAGCGCCAGGCAGATGGCGCCGATCCCGATGTAGCCCCAGATCTTCTTGCTGCGGCTGCTCTCGTCCGGCTCCTCCCACTGCTGATCGGGCATGATCCGCTGCGGCGGGGCCAGGATCGGCGGGGTGCTGGCCACGGCGACTCCGCCGGCGACGGCGGTGCGGCCGACCGCCGACGAGCCCATGATCTCGGTGCGTTCGGCGTCGTCCATCACCCGCGGCGCCAGCACCGCCTGCCCGGACAGCGCCCTGACCAGGTCGGAGCGCATCTCGGCGGCGGTCTGGTAGCGGTTCAGCGGGTTCTTGTTGAGCGCCTTCAGCACGATCGCGTCCAGCTCGCGGGGCAACCCCGGCCGGGTCGCCGACGGCGGCTTCGGATCCTCCCGGACGTGCTGGTAGGCGACCGCGACCGGGGAGTCGCCGACGAACGGCGGCGCCCCGGTGAGCAGTTCGAACAGCACGCAACCGGTCGAGTAGACATCGCTGCGGGCATCGACGGACTCGCCGCGGGCCTGCTCGGGCGAGAGGTACTGGGCGGTGCCGATGACCGCCGAGGTGGCCGTCATCGACGATTGGCCGTCGGCGACCGCCCTGGCGATGCCGAAGTCCATCACCTTGACCGCGCCGGCCCTGGTCAGCATGACGTTGGCGGGTTTGATGTCGCGGTGCACGATGCCGTGCCGGTGCGAGAAATCCAGTGCGGCGCAGACGTCGGCGACGATCTCGAGGGCTCGTTTCGGCTCCAGCGGGCCCTCGCGTTTCAGCAGGTCACGCAGCGTTTCGCCGTCGACGTACTCCATCACGATGTAGGGCACGGTGCCGGTCTCGCCGGCCGTCTCGCCGGTGTCGTAGACGGCCACGATCGCCGGGTGGTTCAGCGACGCGGCGTTCTGTGCCTCGCGGCGGAACCGGCCCTGGAACGAGGGATCGCGGGCCAGGTCGGCGCGCAGCACCTTGATCGCCACGTCGCGCCCGAGGCGCAGATCGCGGCCGCGGTGCACCTCCGACATCCCGCCGAAGCCGAGCGTGTCGCCGACCTGATACCGGTCGCCGAACAGTTGTCCCGTCATCGTGCCTCATCCACTGAAACTGCTACCGACACCGCTACTGACACCACTGATTGCATTCCCATCCACCGCGCCCCCGCACCCGTCTCCGCGATACTCGTTCCTCCGCTGCCGGACCATTGTCCCAGGTCTTGCACCTGCGCCGGCACCATTGCGGTGCTCGCGTCGGAAATGTCACCGACCGAATCGCCGCCGGCGACCGAGGCCAGGTAGACCCCGGCGGCGATCGAGATCAGCAGGATCAACAGGCTCAGCAGCCAGGCCAGGCCGGTCCGGCGGACCGGCCGCGGCCCGACCAGCACCTGGATCGGTGAGTAGCCGGCACCCGCCCTGGCCTGCGCCGCCTGCACCGCCCGGGCCGCTTGCGCGGCCTGCGCCGCCTGGGCAGCCGGGACGGCGTGCGTCGGGTGCACCCCGATGGCGGCCACCCCCTTGCCGGTCCGGACCGCGGCGACCGCGTCGGCCAGCGTGGCCCCGTCGTCGAACCGCTGCCGCGGATCCTTGGCCAGCATCCGCATCACCAGCGCCGTCACCGGCGGCGGAATGTCCAGCGGCAGGGCCGGCGGGGGGTTGTTGACCTGCGCCATCGCCACGGCGATCGGGTGCTCGCCGTTGAACGGCCGGGTGCCGGCCAGGCACTCGTAGGCGACCACGCCGAGTGCGTAGACGTCCGAGGCCGGCACCGCCTCGTGCCCGGCCGCCTGCTCCGGCGAGAGGTATTGGGCGGTGCCCATCACCATGCCGCCCTTGGTGATCGGCACCTGGTAGGCGGCCTTGGCGATGCCGAAGTCGGTCACCTTGACCACCCCGGCCGGGGTGATCATGATGTTGCCCGGCTTGATGTCCCGGTGCACCAGCGACAGGTTGTGCGCGGCCTGCAGCGCGCGGCCGGTCTGTTCCAGCACATCGAGGGTTCGGGGCACCGAAATACGGGGCTGACGGGCCAGCACCGCCGACAGCGGTTCGCCGGCCACCAGCTCCATCACCAGGAACGCGGTGTCCTTCGGCCCGCCGGCGATCGAGGCGACCTCGCCGTAGTCGTAGACCGCGGCGATGCCGGAGTGGTTGAGCGAGGCGGTGATCCTGGCCTCGGTGCGGAACCGGTCGACGAACTCCGGGTCGCTGGTCAGTTCGGACTTGAGGATCTTCACCGCGATCTCCCGGCCCAGCCGGGTGTCGTCGGCGGCCCACACCTCGCCCATCCCGCCGACCGCGATCCGTGAGGTGAGCCGATAGCGGTTGGACAGCAACAAACCCGGAGTCAGTGCCATCTGTTCGCTCCGCAAGCGCCGCTCAGTGCCATGTGCCCGATCAACTCTTCCCCAGGGCGGCCTTGATGACCGCCTGCCCGATCGGCGCGGCCACCGTCGCGCCGATGGCGTTGAGGCCCTGGTCGCCGCCGTCGGCGACGAACACCGAGACGGCGATCTGCGGATCGTCGGCCGGCGCGAACGCCACGTACCAGGCGTGCGGGGGGGTGTTCTTCGGGTCGGCGCCGTGTTCGGCGGTGCCGGTCTTGGAGGCGATCTTCAGTGCCGGGTCGGACGCCGTCGACATCTCCTGCTCGGAATCCAGCATCATCGACCTGATCTGGTCGGCGGTGCTGGTCGGGATGGCCTGGCCGATGGTGGTCGGCTCGGTGGCCGGCTGCAGCAGCGACAGGTCGGGTTTCGTCAGCCGCGATACCAGGTAGGGCTGCATCCGCAGCCCGCCGTTGGCGATGGTGGCGACCACCTCCGCGTTCTGGTATGGGGTGAAGGCGACGTCCCGCTGGCCGATCGAGGACTGGGCGACGGCGGCGGCGTCCGGCATGTCGCCGACCCGGGACGGCGCGATCTGCAGCCCGCCGAGATCGCCGCCCTCGCCGACGCCGAACGCGGCCGCCTGACTGCGCAGGGTGTCGGCGCCCAGCTTCATCCCGACCTGGGCGAACGCGGTGTTGCAGCTGTGCGCCAGCGCCTCGGTCAGCGACACGTCCGACCCACCCTTGTTCGCGCAGGTCTCGTTGCCGTAGTTGGACAGGGTGGCCCCGCCGGTGCCGGGCAGGGTGATCGTCGAAACGCCGGTGACGGCGGTGTTCGGCGTGTACCCGTTCTGCAGGGCGGCGGCGGCGACGATCAGCTTGAAGGTCGACCCCGGCGGGTAGACGGACTCGATGCTGCGGTTGACGTCCGGCGACGGCTTCGAGGTGTTCCGCGCCTCCACCAGTTGGTTGTAGGCGGCTTTCTGGACGGCGTCGGAGTGCGAGGCCAACGGGTTCGGGTTGAACGAGGGCGAGGTGACCAGGGCGAGCACCTCGCCGGTCTTGGGTCGCAGCGCCACCACCGCGCCGGTGAAGCCCTTCGCGGTGAGCTGCTGGTAGGCGAGCTCCTGCAGCTTCGGCACCAGGGTCAGCTCGACATTGCCGCCCCGCGGGTCCCGCCCGGTGACCAGGTCGGACACGTTGTCCACCAGAAGCGCCGGGTCGTCGCCGGAGAGCACATCGTTGAAGCTGTTCTCCAGGCCGGTGCTCCCGTAGCGCAGCGACAGGTAGCCGGTGATGTTCGCGTAGGCCGCGCCGCGCGGATAGCTGCGCTGGTAGCGGTACTGGTCGTCGGACGGGACGCTGCGGGCCAGCACCACGCCGCCGGCGGCGGTGATCTGTCCGCGCTGACGGTTGAAGTCGTCCAGCGCGGTGCGCTTGTTCGCCGGGTTGGTCCGATACTCGTCGGACTTGACCACCTGGATGTAGCCGATGTTGACCAGCAACAGGCTGAGCATCACCAGCACCGCGGTGCCGAGCCGGCGGTACGGCCGCCGCAACGACCGGGCGCTCTGCTGGCTCATGATGCCTCCCCGCTCGGCTTGCGGAGCGAGTGCTTGCGGACCACCGGGACCATTTCGGTGCCGGCCTCGACCAGCGGGGTCGACGGCTTGCGTGACACCGGTTTGTCCGGCCGGCGCGACGAGTCGGAGATGCGGATCAGCAGCGCCAGCATCACATAGTTGGCCAGCAGCGACGAGCCGCCGTAGGACAGGAACGGGGTGGTCAGTCCGGTCAGCGGGATCAGCCGGGTGACGCCGCCGATGATGATGAACACCTGCAGCGCGAAGGAGAACGCGAGCCCGCCGGCCAGCAGCGCGCCGAAGTTGTCCTTGGCGGCGATCGCCGTGCGCAGCCCCCTGGTGGTCAGGATCATGTACAGCAGGATGATCACCGTGAGCCCGACCAGGCCGAGCTCCTCGCCCAGCGCCGCGGTGATGAAGTCGGTGGAGGCGTACGGCACGATGTCCGGCCGGCCGGCACCCAGCCCGGTGCCGAAGATGCCGCCGGTGCCCAGGCCGAACAGCGACTGCACCAGCTGGTAGCCGGTGTTCTGGGCGTCGGCGAACGGGTGCAGCCAGATGTCCACCCGCAGCCGGACGTGGCCGAACAGCCGGTACATCAGCACCGCGCCGCCGGCGAACCCGATCAGGCCGATGATCAGCCAGGACACCCGCGAGGTGGCCAGGTAGATCATCACCAGCAGGGTGCCGAACAGCAGCAGGGACGTGCCGAGGTCCTTGCCGCGGACCAGCACGCCCAGCGCCAGGATCAGCGCCAGCAGCAGCGGCCCGAGGTCCCGGATCCGGGGCAGCACCAGGCCGAAGACCTTCTTGCCGGCGCTGTTGAGCACCTGCGCCTTCGAGGTGAGGAAGGCGGCGGCGAAGATGATCAGCGCGATCTTGGCGAACTCGGCCGGCTGGATGGAGAAGACGCCGGGGATCTTGATCCAGATCTTCGCGCCGTTCACCTCGGAGAACCTGGCCGGCAGCACTGCCGGGACGGCCAGGAAGATGAAGCCGAGCAGGGCGATGGTGTAGGCGTACGACTGCAGCACCTTGTGGTCGCGGATCACCACCAGCACCACCAGGAACAGCACCAGCGCGACGCCGGTCCACATCAGCTGCAGCGGCGCCTGCAGTCCCGGATCGGGTTGGTCCTCGGCGGCGGCGTTGGCCACCGAGGCCAGATCGAGCCGGTGGATCATCACCAGCCCGAGGCCGTTGAGCAGCGCCGCCACCGGCATCAGCACCGGGTCCGCGTACGGCGCGAACCGGCGCACCAGCAGGTGGGTGACGGCCAGCGCGGCCAGGTATCCGGCGCCGTACCAGAGCAGGTCGAGGGTGATGCCGCGGTTCTGATTCAGCTCGACGATCACCAGCGCGGAGGTGACGATCACCGCGGCGAAGACGAGCAGGCCGAGCTCGGCGGCGCGGCCGGTACGGGCGATCCGGGTGATGATCCCGTGCGGCGGCGTCATCGGGTCCTTCATCGGCGCACCCGACAATTGGTCGGGCCGGAACCGAACAGGCTGTCGCTGATGGCGCCGTCGGGCACCGCAGCGCTGCTGACGGCACCGCTGCTGACGGCACCGCCGCTGACGGCACCGCTGCTGACGGCACCGCTGTTGACGGCGGGGTCGTCGGACCCGGCGGTCCCGGTCGGTGCGGCATCCGCCGTGCCGATGCCGGCCAGGCCGTGCAGCCGGTCGCCAGGGCGGGACGTCACCCTCGACGTCGGGCTCTTCGCGGTGGCCTTCGCGGTGGTCCTGGCCGGGGCCTTCGCGGTGGTCCTCGCCGGGGCCCTGGTGGTGGTCGCCCGTGCCGTCGTTTTCGGTGGCGTGGTTTTCGCCGGCGTGGTGGTCGGCGTCTTCTGGCCGGCGGTCGTCGGCGGGGCGGTGACCGTGCCGGCCGCGCTGGTGGTGGTGGGGCTCGCGCTGCCCGTGGCAGAGCCGGGCGCGGTGGTGCTGCCACCGGTGGTGCCGGCCGGCAGGGTGTCGCAGTAGGGCAGCAACTGGCCGGCCAGCGTGGCCATCACGTCGCGCGCCTGCTGCAGGTCCGACACCGGGATGCCGTCCAGCACCAGCAACCGGTCCGACGGCTGCAGGTCGTCGATGGTGATCGGGGAGCAGCCGGCGCCCTGGCCGGCGCACGAATCCTCCTCGACCGAGGCCAGCGAGACGCCGAAGGCAGACCCCTGGACGCCCTTGAACACCACGACCTTGCCGTCGGCGACGCCGACGAAATAGTGCGCCCTGGTCCAGAGAACCGCGCCGGTGCTGAGCCCGGCCAGCAGCACGATCACGGCGGCCACGATCCACCACCGGCGGCGGATGATGCGTCGACGTTCCCGGTCGCTCGGTTCGCCGGCGCGTCGGGTCGGGTCGGTGTCCTCGTCGACGGCGTCCGGGTCGTCGCCGGCGTCATCGAACCGGTCGCCGTACTCGTAGCCGTCTTCGTCGTCATCCTCGTCATCGAAGGAGTCGTCGAATCCGTCGTAGGCGCCATCGGCGCCGGTCGGCGCGCCGGTAGTGCCGGCCGGGCGCTCGTCCGGGCCCGGCAACGGCACCCGCGGCATCCGCTGGGTCTCGTGGATCGGTCGCAGCGGGCCGGTCGCCTCGGGATCGACCGGCCCGGCCGGGGTCGGCGAACTGGCGCGGGCACCGACGTCGATGACGTCGGCGACGATCACCGTCACGTTGTCCGGGCCGCCGGCCACCAGCGCCAGCTCGATCAGCCGATCGGCCGTCAGATCCGGATCGGGGTCGGCCAACGCGTCGGCGATGGCGTCGGCGCCGACCACCGACGACAGGCCGTCGGAGCAGATCATGAACCGGTCGCCGGTCGAGATCTCCCTGATCGAGAGCATCGGCTCCGGTTCGGTACCGTTCAGCGCGCGCAGCAACAGGTTTCGCTGCGGGTGGTGCGCCGCTTCCTCCTCGGTGATCCGGCCGTCGTCGACCAACGACTGGACGAAGGTGTCGTCGTGGCTGAGCTGGTGCAGCACGCCGTTGCGGTACAGGTAGGCGCGGGAGTCGCCAACGTGGGCCAGTGCCACCCGGTCGCCGTCGAACAGCATCGCGGTGGCGGTGGTGCCCATGCCGTCCAGCTCGGGGTCGGCCTCCACCAGCTCGGCGATCGAGTTGTTGCCCTCCACCACCGCGCGGCGCAGCACGGTGAGCAGGTCGGCCTGCGGCGGCTCCGCGTCCAGCGGGGTGAAGGCGGCCACCACCACCCGGGACGCGAGGTCCCCGGCGGCGTGCCCGCCCATGCCGTCGGCGACGATGAGTAGTCGCTCGCCGGCGTACACCGAATCCTGGTTGTTCGAGCGCAGCAGGCCCCGATCGCTGCGCGCCGCGAAGCGCAGCCGATGGGTCATCGGCGCCCGCCGGGTCGCAGGGCGGTGATCCGCCCGGGAACGAGCAGAGTCATGGGCGCAGCTCGATCACGGTGCGGCCGATCCGGATCGGTGCTCCGGTGGGCACCGCGGTCGGCGACTGAATCTTCGTCCGGTCCAGATAGGTTCCGTTGGTGGAGCCGAGATCCTCCAGGTAGAAGGCGTCGCCGTCCCTGGTCAACCGGGCGTGCCGGGTCGAGGCGTAGTCGTCGTCCAGCACCAGGGTGGAGTCGTCGGCCCGGCCGATCAGGATCGGCCCGTCGCCGAGCCGGATCCTGGTCCCGGCCAACGAGCCGGCGGTCACCACCAGCATGGTCGGCGTCATCGGCGACAGACCGGATGGGCGGTCGCGATGCTCCTTCGCCTGCCGACGGGCGTCCCGGCGCGAGGGCGCCCGGACGTACTTGACGTCGGTTGCCGTCCGGAGATCGGCGCGGATCACCCGGATCGCCGCCCATACGAACAGACAGAGCAGGATCAGGAACCCCACCCTGGTCAGCTGCAGGATCAGCGCAGGCACGTGAAGAAACCGCCTCAGGCGTGCAGGTTGAAGATCACCGTTGAGTGACCGATGCGGATGACGTCGCCTTCAGCGAGCTGCCATGTCTGAACGGACGAGCCGTTGACCGTGGAACCGTTGGTCGACCCGAGATCGTGCATCACTGCTGTCTGACCGTCGAAGTAGATGTCGATGTGTCGGCGGCTGACGCTGGTGTCCGGCAGCCGGAAGGCGGCGTCCTGGCCGCGGCCGACGACGTTGGATCCGCGCTGCAGCTGGTACGAACGGTGCGAGCCGTCGTCCACGGTGAGCACGGCGGTCACGTCATCCACGGCAGCGCCACGCTGGTCGACCGGCGGGACGGCCGCGGCCGCGGCGGACGAAGGCCCCTGGTCGTAGCCGGCGCCGGGCGAGGCGTTGTAGCCCGCCGGTGCGTAGGCATCGCCGGCCTGCTGGTAGCCGCCGGACTGCGGGTAGCCGCCGGGTTGTTGGTAGCCGCCGGGTTGCTGGTAGCCGCCGGGCTGGTCGTATCCACCGGGCTGGCCGTAGGCCGGGCCGCTCTGGTAGCCCTGACCCTGGTCGTAGCCCTGGGGAGCCTGGTAGCCCTGGTTGGGGTCGTAGCCGGGCTG
>NZ_KE384549.1:471739-595889 GCF_000426645.1 Nakamurella lactea DSM 19367
CTGGCCCTGTTGTTGGTAGCCCTGGTTCGGGTCGTAGCCGGGCTGTTGGTAGCCCTGATTGGGGTCGTAGCCGGGGCCTTGCTGACCGTAGCCGGCCTGCTGCTCGTAGCCCTGGGACGGATAGCCCTGGTCGTAACCGGCCGGCTGGCCGTAGGGCTGGCCCTGCTGGCCGTACCCCTGCTGGCCGTACCCCTGCTGCTGGTAGCCCTGCTGGTCGTGACCCTGTTGGCCGCCCTCGCCCTGCTCAGGCCGGTGTTGATCGGCCGGTGTCGCGCCGCCTGGCTCGCGCCGGTCCGGGTCGTACTGCGGCCGGCCGGAGTCGTCGTGCTGGCTCATCTGTCCTACTCCTGTACGTCGGTGGCGCTCTCTGCGGTCGGTGTCCGGGTCGATCAATGAACTGATTCTGAACTGTCCGGTGTGCAGCGTCGATGACTCCTCGAGTGTCACCTCGATGTCGCCGAAGGTCTGCCAACCCTGCTGGTCCAGATACTCCCTGATCATGTCGGACAATGCCGTGGAAACGCGATCCTGTTCGTCCCCGATTTCGCCGGTATCGGTTCTGCCCATTCGCACCGTGTAGTGGTTGGGGGCGATGGTCCGCGAGCCCTGGTGCTGCAGATGCCCCGCAGCTTCCTGTTGCAGGGCGCCCGCCACCTCGGACGGGTGCACCGAACCGCCGAACAGCCGGGCGAAGGTTCCGGCGACCACACCCTGCAGCCGTCGTTCGAAATTCTGGATGACGCCCATGGTCACCTCCCGTGTCCGCGTTGGTTGCGTTTCCAACGCTCGATGGTAGTGGTGACGTCTGGGCGGCCCTTCCGGTTCGGTGCACCAACGGGTGATTCAGCCCTCAGCACAGCCGGGTGCCGCGGCGCCGGGCTTGGTCCTGACATCGAGCCGATCGCGTTCATCGATACCGGCGCTCCCGCTGAACTCCAGCCGGAACAACCGGAACTCGCGGCGCCCGGATTCTTCGTACTCCATCCAATAGCCGGGCCAGTAGGCCAACGCCGCCGCCCAGGCGGCGGCCCGCTCGTCCCCGGTCAGCAGCCGCACCGACATGGTGGCTCGGCCGGCACCGGTACTGACGAGCGCCGAGCTCACCGCGAGCAGGTTCGCCGACCAGGACGGATGCTCGGCCCGTCCCCAGTTCGAGCCGACCAGCAGGAAGCCATCCGGCTCAGGAATCGTCAGCAGTGAGACGGTTCTCGGAGTGCCGGTGCGACGGCCGGGGACGGTCAGTTGCAAGGAGGCCAGCCCGGCGACGCCGATCAGGTTGAGGCGATTACCGCTGCGCCGACGCAGCCAGTTCTCCAGCCGGACCAGCGGCGGTGCGACTCGCAACAGCCAGCGGCGGGTTCCGATCCACCGGATGGGCGCCGTCAATGGATTGCGCGTGGCCGGCGGACGACCGCGCGGCGTCATCCGAGATCCCTCATGCCTGCACCCTTCCAGCCGACGTGTGCCCGCAGCGCGGGTGGGTTCCGCGGGTTGTGGGTTTCGCGGCGAGACCGCTACTGTTGCACCATGACTGCCGGGTCGGCTTCGCGCCGTGAGCGGAACGGGTACCCGGCCGCGTCCTGATCGCCGAGCGGGCCAGGGGTCCGCCGCCTCCACTGCACACCGAATTCACAACATGTTGTCCAGCAACATGTTTGTCCTACGTGTGCGCGGAAGGGAGGTGAGTGCGCATGCAACCAGAAGTTGGCGAGGTGTTCGACGGTGTCGTTACCCAGGTGGTGCCGTTCGGCTCGTTCGTCGAGCGGCCGGGCGGGATGACGGGACTGCTGCACGGCGAGTCGGCCGAGCTCGGTTCGACCGTCACGGTCAAGGTTCTCGAGGTCGACCTCGAACATCAGCGGTTCAGTCTGGCAAGGGTCTGACGCGGTGACGGCGGGCGGGTACTGCAGGACCCGCCCGCCGTTGTCCGCCGACGGGCTAGCGTCTGTCCGTGGACCTGCATGTCAACCTGGTCGGACGGGGCAGACTCGCCGAGCAGATCTACCGGCAGATCCGGGCCCGGATCCGCGACCGGCGAATCCTGCCGGGTAGCAGGTTGCCCTCGACCCGGGAACTGGCGGCGCGGCTGTCGGTCGCCCGCAACACCGTCGCGGCGGCATACGACAGGCTGACAGCGGACGGACTGATCGAGGGCCGGCCAGGACTGGGAATGTTCATCTGTGAGACGGCGGCGGTCGATACCCACCCGGCGGGCACACCAGCGGTGGTGGGTCGTCCGAGGCCACAGCCCGTCTGGGACCAGATCGCCGAGCCGACCGACATGTCGGCGACCGATGCGCTCTTCGACCTGCGTCCGGGATTGCCGTCGCTGCAACACTTTCCGTACCATAGTTGGCGGGCGCTGGTATCCCGTCAGCTCCGGCTGAGCGCTCCGCGCAGCGACCTGTATTCGGAGCCGGCTGGCAGCGCGGTGCTCCGCGCGGCGATCGCCCGGCACATCGGGGTGTCCCGCGGGGTATCGGCAGAGGCGTCGGACATTGTCGTCACCAACGGGTTTCAGCAATCGATCGACCTGATCTCGCGGGTATTGCTGGCGCCCGGCGATCGGGTCGCGGTCGAGGACCCCGGGTACCCGCCGCCGGCCATGCTGCTGCGGTCGCTGCGGACCCGGGTGACCGGTGTTCCGCTGGACGACCAGGGTCTGGTGGTCTCGGCGATCCCGGCCGGCACGAGACTGGTGTACGTCACCCCTGCCCATCAATTCCCGACCGGCATGAGCATGTCTCCCGGACGGCGTCGAGAGCTGCTCGAGTGGGCGGAGCGGTCGGATGCGGTGATCGTCGAGGACGACTACGACAGCGAGTTCCGTTACGCCGGCAGGCCTCTCGAGCCGCTGCGCGGCATGGGCCCGTCGTGGCGGGTGCTCTACGTCGGGTCGTTCTCCAAGACGATGCTGCCCAGTCTGCGGCTCGGCTTCGTGGTCGCGCCGCCGTCGTTGCTGCCCGCGATGCGCAAGGCGAAACTGGTGGCCGATTGGCAGACGGCCGGACCGATGCAGGACGCGCTGGCAGAGTTCATCGACGACGGCCGGTACGCGAAACACCTGCGTCGGATGCGTCGGATCTATCAGGATCGGCACCAGCTGATCGCGGCGGCGCTGGACTCCGACTTCGCGCACGTCCTGGAACGGGTGCCGTCGATGGCCGGCCTGCACGTCGCCGCGACCCTTCGGCCCGGTCTGCCCATCGACGACCGCGAGCTGGTCCGTCGGGCACGCCGGCGCGGTGTCGAGCTCGGGCTGCCGTTGTCCCATTTCGCGATCACCGGGCCGAGCCGGCCCGGGCTGGTCTTCGGCTACGGGGCCATCGCCACTGAAAGGATCGCCGAGGCCTTTGATCGGTTACGCGAGTGCTTCGACGGACCCGAGTGACCGGGAGGAGCCGGCTGCTCGAGACCGGTCGGTGAACGTCACTCCGCTGTGACTGGCCCGGCCCAGATGGCGCCGAACTGGACCTACCGGCTGCGGCCGGCGTCGGTCAGCGTGGGGGTGCGCGGGCGGCGCATTCGCCGCCGGCGGACCGGACGGAGGAACACGACATGACCAACAAACTGGGAATGACGGTGGTCGGGATGATCGCCGCGGCCCTGATCGCGGTACCCGGCGCGGCGGCGGCGACCACCTCGGCGGTCCCGCCGGCGGCATCGCCTGCGGTCGCCGCCCACGGCGGCCACGGCTGCGCGGCGAAGTTCGACGAGGCCCAGCGGGCCGACATGGAATCGTTCCGTGACTTCGACGCCAAGACCTGGAAGGCGGGACACGACCGGAATGCCGTGAGCATCTATCCCAGCGGCGCACGATTCGCCGGCATCGACGCGATCATGGCAGCACAGAAGTCGCACTTCGCGAACAAGGAAGCGGTGTGGTCCTGGACCGAGATCAACCGCCGCGTCGACGGCTGTCGGACCGCGTTCATCGAATATGAGGCGATCTATCAGATTCCGCGGATCGGTTTCTACCAACGGGCTCTCACCGTCGTGACGTACATCTACGAGCGCGGCGCCTGGAAGAGCATCATGGACCAGGGGACGATGCTCGAGCTCCGCACCGGCTGATCGTTCGCTGCCCGAGAACCCGGATGCTGATAGGGCTGTCGACGCCGCTGCTGCCGCGCAGCGGCCCGGCGAAGCCGGCGGCCATTGCGGGCCGGAACTCATCGGTGCGGTCAGTTCAACACGGTCAGGTCCAGCCGACCCAGGTGGTCCGGATCGCCGATCACCTCGATACCGGTGATCCGGTCGCCGCTGATGACGAACCGGAAGGCCGCCTTCGGCACACCACCCGGAGCGAACGTCGATCCGATCGATCCGTCGATCAGCGCCGCCTGGTTGCCTCTGGCCCGGCCGACGAAGGCTGCGGTAACTGCCTCGGCGCCGCGGATCTCGGCGGCCAGCAACGGCGCACCGGCACCGGCACCGCCGGCGTCGCGGGCGCCGAGTACCACGAACTCGTCGGCACGCAGCACCACGTCCGGGTCGAGAACCGCGAGCAGGCCCTGGAAATCGCCGTTGCGGGAGGCGGCCAGAAAGGCATCGACCACTCGTCGCTGCCTGACCAGGTCTGCTTCCGGCGACAGCTCGGCGCCCTGGATGCGCCGCCGTGCCCGGCTGGCCAGCTGCCGGGTGGCCGCCGGCGACTTGTCGACGATCGGCGCGATCTCGTCGAACGAGACGGCGAACATGTCGTGCAACACGAAGGCCAGCCGCTCGGTCGGCGCCAACGTCTCCAGCACCAGCAGCAGGGCCGGGCCGATGGAGTCCGCCAGCAGCGCCTGCCGCTCGGGGTCGGTGGCCGGATCCGGATCTGCCAGTGGCGCGTCGAGTTCGAACGCCGTCGGGTCCTCCCGCCTGCTCTTGCGCGAGCGCAGAATGTCCAGACAGATCCGCGAAGTCGTTGTGGTGAGCCAACCTTCGAGATTGTCGATGGCGGTGGCGTTCGTCCGGTCGAGCCGCAGCCAGGCCTCCTGGACGGCGTCGTCGGCTTCGTTCTCGGAGCCGAGCATCCGATAGGCGACCGCACGGAGCCGGTCGCGGTTGCCTTCGAACCGCTCGGCCAGGGCGGTCGTATCGCTCATCGTGCTCATGTTGCCTGTCCCGTTCTTCGGTGTCACATCGTTGGCGGTTGGCCCGTCAGAGAGTTGACGCACCGAACCGCGGTGCTGTGACAGAACTGCAGGAGATGGACAGCGAGATGACCAGCACAGTGACCCAAGACCACACGTTGCAGGCCCGGATCGACAACATGATGTCGATCAACGGGCCCGCGGTGAAGGCCCTGATCGGCTTCGCCCGGAGCGCCGAGGGACAGGGAGTACCGCAACAGACGCTGCAGTTGGCGGTGCTGCGGGCCAGCCAGATCAACGGTTGCAGCGTATGTGTCGACATGCACACCAAAGAGTCGCTGGCGGCGGGTGAGACGACCGAGCGGTTGTTCGCGGTCTCCGCCTGGCGCGATGCGCCCTATTTCACCGAGGCGGAACGGGCCGCGCTGGCGTTGGCCGAGGCGGTGACCAGGATCGGTGACCAATCGGACCCGGTGCCCGATGCGGTGTGGCAGGCGGCGGCCGCGCACTACGACGACAAGCAGCTGACCGCGCTGGTCGTCGCGATCTCCGCCATCAATTCCTTCAACCGGATCAATGTCGCGACCCGCCAGGTGGCCGGCTGGAGCGGTTGACGGGCCGACGTCGCCCCAGGTGGCTTGTCGGTAGGCGGCGATACGGTTCCTTTGAATCTATGGAGGAACGATGGCAACCACCTGGGCATTGACGATCGACTGCGAGCGGCCGGTCGAGCTGGCGAAGTTCTGGTCGCTCGCGCTGGGCTATCAGGAACCTTCCCCGCCAACGGGTTTCGCCAGCTGGCCGGAGTGGCTCACCCACTATGAAGTGCCCGAGGAGGAATGGGACGATGGTGCGTACCTGGCGGATCCCGACGGCGTCGGCCCGCGGATCTCGCTGCTGAAGGTGCCGGAGGGCAAGGTGGTGAAGAACCGCCTGCACATCGACATCCCGATCGGCGGCGGCCGGGATACCGTGCCCTGGGAGGAACGATGGCCGAAGGTGCTGGCCTTCGCCGACCGGTTGACGGCGGCCGGGGCGAGCGTGGTCTTCGAAGGCATCGGACCGGACGGCCGGCCCGATCACCTGGTGATGGCTGACCCGGAGGGCAACGAGTTCTGCGTGCTGTGACCGTCCCGGTCGTCCGGTCGTCGGTGCTGCTGCCGAGCCGGCGGTGCGCAGCTAGCGGGGTGGCCGGCAGGACTGCCACACCTGGGCGCCCGCGTCCGTCCCGGTGATCGCGGTGAGCTGTCCGTTCGACACCGCGACGGCGCGTACCTCCGGTGCCGGCGAGGCGACCTCCGACCAATCGGTTCCAATGCCGCGCTGCAGTATCCGGCCGGCCGAACCGACCGCTGCGACCAGCGACTCGCCGTCGGTGGCCACCACCGCCGTGTCGTCCCCGGGTGCCAACGGCACCGACGGCAGGTCGGCCACCCGCGAGATCGACTCGCCGTCATCCCCGTCATTGCCCGGAGTGCCGACCGAGCCGGCGGCCGTCGACGGCGCGCCGTCGACCTGCCACAGGGCGAGCCGGTTGCCGATCCGGCCGACCACCCAACACCCGTCGGCCGCGCACGCGAGACCAGTGGCAACCCCGTCAGCCCCGCCGTCGGGTAACGCGCGTCGCTGCCAGCCGCCTGCCCGGTCGCCGATCCACAGGGTCGGTTCGAGGCCTGTGCCGGATTCCGTCTGGGTCACGGTGAAGCCGGAGACCAGGATCCGGTTGCCGACGGCACCGATGCCGGTCGGCAGGAACCGTCCGGCCGGCGTGCCGGCCAGCGGGAGGGCGGACGCGGTGCGGCGCCAGTCCGAGTCGTGTTGCGTCCACATCGCCCCGCCGATGCCGCCGCCGTCGGCGGTCCAGCTGCCGACCAGCAGCGGCCCGGAGTCGTCGAACGCCACCGCGTTCAGTGACCCTGCATTCCACCCGCCGAAGACCTCGACCGGTTGTGGCTGCTCGATCAGTCCGCCCGTCGTGCCGGACCAGATGCTCCAGCGCGGATTCAGATGGGCGCCGCCGGTGGCGGTGCCGACACCGGCGATCCGGCTGCCGTCGGTGCCGAGGAACTCGAACTGGGCCAGCCGTCCGTAGGGGCTCTGCGGCGTCAGCCGTACCGGCTCGGCGGCATCGTCCGTGAGTTGCAGCAGCATCGGCTTCCGCTCGTCCGGGCCCCCGCCGGGCGCCGGCACGCCGCCGCCGACCAGCACCAGTGGGCCGGCGGCGGCCAGGCTCAGTGTCGTCATCCCGGCCGGAAGGGTGCGGGTCTGCCAGTCCGGGAACGTGCATCCGGTCGTCGGCGTTGAGGTAGTACAGCCGGTCAGACCGAGCGCGCTGGTCAGCGCCAGGGCGAGAAGTCGCCGGCCGGCCCGGTGTGGAGCCATCCGTCAACCGTACGACGAGCTCGGGGTGACCCTGACTCTCCCCTGATTCCTCCCTCTCGCCCTTGAAATCCGCGCTGAACGACATATCGTTGATGTATCGCTACCGGACGAACGACAGTCGTCGACTCGTCGGGTAGCGGATGGACGACAAGTGATCGACGACAGATATGGGAGTTTCGACATGACTGCATGGGCATCGAGCGCCGGCGGCGACTGGGACCTTTCGGGTCTCCTGCGCGGGTTGTTCGGCGAGCAGGACAGCGAGCGCGGCGGACGCCGCCCGGGCGAGCGCGGCGGCCCGTGCGGCGCGGGTAGTCACCGTTCGGAGAGCAAGCACGGCGGTCCGTGGGGCGACGCCTCGTTCGGCGACGAGCAGGCGGACATTCCCTTCCGCGGGGCTCCGTTCGACCAGCCGTGGGGCCGGCGCGGCGACTGGGGTCGGGACTTCGGTAAGGAGTTCGGCCGGATGTTCAGCGGTTTCGGCAGCTGGGGCGGGCCGCCGTGGGTGCGGGAGAAGAGGCGGGCTCGCGGCGACGTGCGGTCCGCGGTGCTCGCCCTGCTGGCCGAGGAGCCAATGCACGGCTACCAGATGATCCAGGAGATCGGCCGGCGCAGCGGCGGCAGCTGGAAGGCCAGCCCCGGCTCGGTCTATCCGACGCTGCAGCAGCTGGAGGACGAGGGCCTGGTCCGCGCCGACGAGCAGGAAGGGCGGCGGGTGTACCGGCTGACCGACGCCGGTCGGCAGGAGGCCACCGAACGGGCGGCGGAGTTCGCCGACCTGTGGCAGGGGGTCGCGCCGAAGCGGGACGACTCGCAGCTGGCCGAGCTGGTGTTCGGCGTAGGCGCGGCGTTCGTGCATGTGGCCAAGGCCGGCAACGCCGAGCAGATGGCGCAGGCCAGGGAAGTACTGGCCCGAACCAGGGCCGACCTGTACCGGATTCTCGGGGAGAACCCCGATGGCAGCACCGCGTCCGACGCCGAAGATGGAACAGACAACAAGACCGCGGACAGCGACACCGCGAACGACGACAACTCCGACAACGGGGCTGACGACAACCCGAGCAGTTTCGACGACGTGAAGGAGCAAGACCGATGACGACCCCAGGGATGCGGGCCAGCGACACCGATCGGCAGATGGTGGTGGATCGACTCGCCCAGCACTTCGCCGAGGGCCGGCTCACCATGAGCGAGTACGACGAGCGGGTGTCCAAGGCCTACGGCGCGGTCTACCGCGACGATTTCAACGTGCTGTTCGCCGACCTGCCGTCCGGCCGCGGCGGCTACGCCGGGCCGGAGGCCGACCAGCGGGAGCGGAACCCGTTCGCCGGCACCCCGTTCGACAAGATTCCGTTCGACCGGATCCCGTTCGGCGGCAGCAGCGTCGGACGCCCGTTCCGCGGCGGGCTGCGCTCCGCGGGCCGGCCGCATCCGGCGGTCGTCGTGCTGGGCGTGATCGCCACCTTCATGCTGATCGGCGTGCTGGTGCACCTGTTCTGGCCGCTGCTGGTGCTGGCCGCGGTGATCTTCTTCGTCGGTCGTGGTCGACGCGAGCGGCGCAACGCGCAGTGGTCGCGGCCCGACGATCGTGACTGGGCAGGGCGCTGACCCTGTCGGTTCGCCCTGCGGGGCAGCATGTTTCGCCGGAACGGCCACCCACCACGTGTGGGTGGCCGTTCCGCGTCCGGGGTGTCTCTTGGCCCGGGCACTCGCAGCCTGACCTGACGGCCCGGTCCTGACAGCCCGGGGCCCGATGGCCGGAGCCGGGCACGCGCGCCGGCCAGTCCGCTGGGAGAGGATGTCGGCATGAATCCTCGATATCGGCGAGTACTTCTCAAACTGAGCGGGGAGGCGCTGGCGGCGGACAGTGGACAGAGCGTCGACCCGGAGCGGCTCCAATACCTGGCGCGGGAGGTGTTGGCCGTTCACGATCTCGGCGTTCAGGTCGCCGTCGTCGTCGGCGGGGGCAACTACTTCCGGGGGCGGATGGCTGACGAGTGGGGAATCAGCCGGGCTGAGGCCGACAACATCGGGATGCTGGGCACCGTCATGAATGCATTGATGCTGCGGGGCGCGCTCACCGGGATGACGACGGCCGACGTGCGGGTGATGACGGCGATGCCGCTTCAGTCGATGGCGGAGCCGTTCATCCGCCTGCGGGCGATCAAGCACCTCGAGGCCGGCGCGATCGTCTTCTTCGCCGGCGGGATCGGGCAGCCCTATGTCACCACCGATTACCCGTCGGTGCAGCGCGCTCTCGAGGTCGACGCCGATGCACTGCTGGTGGCCAAGCGGGGTATCGACGGCATCTACAGCAGCGATCCCAATCTCGATCCGGATGCCAGCCGCTACCACCGGCTCACCTACCAGGACGCGATTGCCCAGGGCGTCAAGGTGATGGACGCCAGCGCGTTCGTGCTCGCCGACGAGCAAGGCGTCACCATGCACGTCTTCGACGTCTTCGCGGCCGGAGCGATGCGCAGGATCTGCCAGGGCGAGGACATCGGAACCCTGGTGCAGCGTTGAGTGTCCCTGCTGGCCCTTACTGTTTGACAGAAGTACTTGTGTCTAACAGAATGAGGGCGTGGTCAGGTCCACCCAGAGCGTGCAGCTCCTGGTCACCCACGTATTTCCGACTGCGTTACGAGAGAGGTGAACGTCATGCGTAGCAAGCGTTACGGCAAGGTGGGTCCCGATGTTGACCTGGACCGTGAGGTTGTCAGGCTGCCGTCGGGCGAGCGGCTGACCCGCCAGCGGGCCAACGAGATCGCGGCCGAAATCACCGGCCGCCCGCTCGGCCGCCCGTCGCTGTCCGGCCACCGCAAGCCCTCGCCAGCAGTGTCGTTCCGGGTCGACCCGGACACCCTGGCCAGGGTCCAGGCAGAGGCCGAACGCGAAGGCGTGACGGTGTCCCAGCTCGCCCGTCATGCGCTGGATGAGTTCCTGGCCGCCCGCTAGTCGTCACCGTTAGGCCTCGGCGCCGAGCGATTCGGGCAGGGATCGGACCCCGACATCGCGCCGCGATGTCGAGAACTGCGCTGCGGTTCCGTCCTGGTACCAAGATCCGGTTCCGAGCGCAGTTGAAGGAGTCGTCAGATGAACACCAACCAGGTCGCCGAGGCCCTCGACAGGGCAATCAGTCAGGAGCTTCTCGGGTCGGACATCCCGGCCCGGCTGGCCTACCAGGGACTGGACGAGGAGCCGCGGGTGATCCCGATCGCGTTCCTTCGAACCGGCCGGACGATCGAGATGTTCACGGTGCCCAGGGCAGCAAAAGTCGCGGCACTGCAAGCGAATCCGCGCGTCGCGATCACTATCGACACGCAGGGGTACCCGCCCCGGGTGCTGCTCATCCGCGGCGTCGCCGCGCTGGAGCAGGTCGACGGCGTCCCGGACGGCTACGTCCGGGCGACGAGCAAGCTCGTCCCGGCCGGGCAGATGGCCGACTGGGAGGCCGGCGTGCGGGCGCTCTATCGGCAGATGGTCGTCATCACGGTGACACCCGACTGGGTCAAGCTGCTCGACTTCGAGACCACCATCCCGAAGGCGGTCGCCGAGCTGGTGGCCGCACACGGTGACCCTCGGTGAGCGGGTCGGGCCGACGGTGTCGGTGCCTCTTGCTAGCTTCGGCGTCATGACGATTCGAGAGGTCCAGGTCACGTTCGATTGTGCCGATCCCGACGCACTGGCCGGGTTCTGGTGCGAGGTCCTCGGCTACCGGGAGCAGCCTCCGCCGCCCGGCTTCGACAGTTGGGATGCGGCCCTCGACGCCTGGGGAGTGCCGCCGGAGGAGCGCAACAGCCGCTCTGCGGCGCTGCCGCCCGAGGGCGACACCGGTCCTCGGCTGTTCTTCCAACAGGTGCCCGAGGGCAAGACGGCGAAGAACCGGGTACACCTGGACGTCCGCTCGGCTCCGGGAACGGCCGGCGACGAGCGGATGGCCGCACTGGAGGCGGAGGCCGCCCGGCTGGTCGCCCTGGGTGCCACCAAGGTCCGCCGGGTCGAGCCCGACGGCGGGATGGAAGCGGGGTTCATCGTGATGCAGGATCCCGAGGGCAACGAGTTCTGCCTGGACTGACGGCGCGGGCAGAGGGCGGCAGGCAACGATGACGCGGTCCGCGACGAACGACATCAAGAAGGACCGAAAAGATCTGTACGGGTGCACACGGTCGGCCCGCTGGAAGGACTGTGGTCCGCCGACGACCGATCCTCGAGCGACTGCACACCGAATTCCTGCCCGCTCACGGACTGACGATGATCGGCCGCCATCACGAGATCTATCTTTCGGACGCCCGCAAGACCGAACCGGCCCGGCTGCGGACCATCCTGCGTCAGCCGGTCGGCCCCAGGTCCCGATAACGGCGCCAGGTCCGCGAACGGCTCTGTCCAGAAGTCCGGCGGAGTGTCACACTGATCGATGGCCACGATGATGCAGTCGCTGATGTTTGGGGCAGTCGGGCAGCTCCGGGTTCAGCCCGTCGCGCAACGCGTCCGGGCAATCAGCGGTGGCGAGGTGATTGTCGATTCGAGCGCCGCGCGGCTGATCTGGGAGCCGCGTCGGGTGGTCGGCAGCTACGCCGTTCCGCGCTCCGACATCGCCGGCGAACTCGTCGCCTGGGCGGGGGACCGGGCGGACGAACGACCGGTGCGGATCGGCGACGGCCCGCCGATGCTCGACCCCAGCTCGGCCTTCTCCGTGCACACTGCCGACGGAACCGGGTGGACCATCCGAACGGCCGGGCGCGAACTCCTCGGCGCAGCCTTCACCACCGCCGATCCGGACCTTGAGGGCTACGTGCTGCTGGACTGGACCGCCTTCGACAGCTGGTTCGACGAGGACGAGCCGCGGCTCGCTCACCCCCGAGATCCCTTCCAGCGCATCGACTGTCTCCGCAGCAGTCGACACGTCGAGGTCCGCGTCGACGGCCAGATTCTCGCCGACAGCAGCCGGCCTACGTTGCTGCTGGAGACCAACCTGCCGGTTCGCTACTACCTGCCCGCCGACGATGTCCGACTCGACCTGCTGGCACCGACCACCACCCATACGGCCTGCGCGTACAAGGGCGTCGCGTCGTACTGGTCGAGCACCGGGGAGCATCCGGTGGCTGACGTCTGCTGGTCCTATCCGGAGCCGTTGCACGACGCCCTCCCGGTCGCCGGGATGTACTGCTTCTTCGGCGAACGGGTCGAGTTGAGCGTCGACGGCGCCATTCAGTCCCGCCCCGTCACGCCCTGGTCCTGACCGCGCCGGCCGGTGTCCACGGCCGGTCGAGGGGCCGGGTCCCATCGCGGCGGATACTGAACCCGATGGTTACCGCCGCCTCGCCCTCGAGCCCGCCGCTCGAGTACGTGCGCACCGACGACGGCGTCACCCTGGCATACGCCGCGCTCGGGGACGGCCCGACGCTGATCTGGCTGCCGTCGCTGGGCAATCTGGTTGCGCAGTGGCGGGTCCCGCTGTTGCGGAATGCGTATCAGCGGCTGGCCGAGCGATTCCGCCTGGTGCTCTACGACGGCCGGGGCACCGGATCCTCGGACCGACGGATCGATCCGGCGGGGCTCGGCCTGGACGGACAGCTCCGTGACCTGAGTGCCGTGGTGGACGCGGTCGGCCCCGCCCCGGTGGCGCTGATCGGTTACTACCATTCGGTGCCGGCGGCCGTCGCGTTCGCCGCCGCCCATCCCCGTCGGGTCAGCCGGCTGGCGCTGTTCGGCGGCTCGCTGCGGCTCCGCGACTCGATGAGCCCGCAACAGACCCAGGCGCTGCTGTCGCTGATCGACCAGGACTGGGACCTGTTCGCCCAGACCGCCGCGCACACCTGGCTGGGCTGGGGCGCAGGCGAATCCAGCCGGCTGGTGGCCGACGCGTTCCGCACCGCTGCCACGCCGACGACCGCCGCCGCACTGTTCGCCGCGGCCGCCGACGTCGACGTGTCGGCCCGGGCGCCGGCGGTGCAGGCGCCGGTGCTCGTACTGCACCGGCAGAGCGAGAAGCAGATACCGGTGGAGATGTCCCGGCAGCTGGCCGACGCGCTACCGAACGGGACCCTGCTGGTGCTGCCCGGATCGACCCCGACGCTGTTCTTCGAGAACCCGGACGAGGACCTGGACACCGTCAGCCGGTTCCTGCTCGGCGCACCGCCGGCGGCGGGCGGGCCACCGAACCCCGACGGGCTGACGGCGCGCGAGATCGAGGTACTTCGGCTGCTGGCCGGCGGCGGCTCGAATCAGCAGATCGGTTCCGGGCTGGGCATTTCCGTGCACACCGTCGAACGGCACGCCGGCAACCTGTATCGCAAGATCGGCGCCAGGGGCCGGGCCGACGCGACCGCCTACGCGGTGCGTCGCGGCCTGGTCTGACGGAGTTCCGGCACCGAGATCTGGGTGGTTTCCGGGATGCCGCGACGGGCGGCGGCCGAGCACCATGGGGTCATGAGGACACGTCCGACCGAATCACTTGCTCTTGCCACTGCCCAGCCATCGAGTTTCGCCTGGGGGATGGCCAGCCGGACCATCGCGATGTCCAAGCCGCTGGCCGGACGGAAGTTCTTTCCGCTCTGGGGCATCGTCGAGCACCGCGGCCGCAAATCTGGTCGGGAGCTGAGCGTCCCGGTAGTGGTGCGCGGCGTCGACGGCGGCGTGCTGATCCCACTGCCCTGGGGACCGACGACCAACTGGGTGCGCAACGTGCTGGCCGCCGGCGAGTGCGTGGTGGTCTGGAAGGGCAGCCCTCGGCGAATGGGCCGGCCGAAGGTGGTCGGCACCGACGCGGCGGGCGAGGCGTTCAGCGGATTCCAGCGCAAGGCGGCCGAACGCTTCGGCATCACGAATTACCTGTCCCTGCAGCCGATCTGACGCCCATCGAGGGCCGTCAGTCATCTCGAAAGCAGCATCGAGAGAATGGGAGTTCGGCATGATCGTCGTTACCGGAGCGACCGGCATCCTCGGCCGTCCGCTCGTTGCAGCACTGAAAGACCAGGGCGTCGCGGTGTGCGCCGTCAGCCGATCCGCCGACGCGGCGACGATGCCCGTCGGCGTTGACGTCGTCGCAGCAGATCTGACCAGGCCGGAGCAGCTCGCACCCGCGCTGGAGGGAGCCGACGCACTCTTCGTGCATCCACGAGCCGTCGGCGAGAGCACCGCCAAACTGGTCGCGCTGGCCGCCGAGAAGGGGGTACGGCGCGTCGTGGTGCTGTCGGCTATCAACGTCGACGACGACCTGGAGCTGCAGCCCTCGCGACTGAACGGTGATCGCAACAAGGAGGTCGAGGACGCCGTCGTCGGCGGAGGACTGCCATGGGTGGCGGTGCGAGCCGGGTCGTTCGCCACCAATGCCATCGGCATGTTTGGTGCCCAGGTGCGCGCCGGTGATGTGGTTCGCGCCCCGTACGCCGACTTCGCCGAGGCCCCGATCCACGAGGCGGACCTGGCCGCCGTGATCACCCGGGCGCTGCTGGACGAGAGCCTCGACGGACGCCGGATCCCGGTGACCGGTCCCCAGTCGGTGACCCACCAGGAGATGGTCGCCATCATCGGCCGGGTGATCGGACGGCCCCTGAGGTTCGAGCAGGTCCCGCCGGAGCTGGCCGTCCGCGGCATGGTCGCGAACGGTCTGACGGCGGCGTTCGTCCGGGCGCTGATGGACAGGTACGAACGGGGTGCCGGCCGGCCCGCCGCGGTTTCTGACCAGGTGGCCCTGATTCTCGGCCGCCCGGCCCTCGGCTTCGACCGGTGGGTGGCCGATCACGCCGGCGCCTTCCGGGCTACCGCAGGATGATGACGGGCGACCGGGGCCGGTCGATCCGCACGATCGTGCGGGTGGTGAGCCTGCTGTTCACCGGTGTGTTCGCCGGGTTCCTGCTCGGTGTGCTGGTCCTGGAGAACTCGCTGCGCGGCTACGACGCCGCGATCTATACGCAGGTACGGCTGGTAGAGCTCGATTCGCTCGACACGCTGGCCACCGTCACCTTGATCCCAGCACTGGTCTGCACTGCGATCGCCGGAGTCCTGGCCGTCCGGGCCAAGAGCCGCGATCGGTGGCTGTTGGCAGCGGCGTTCGCGCTGCTGCTGGTGGTGTTCGTCACCTCGCTGGCGATCAACGTGCCGATCAACGGCGATCAGGTCGGCTGGTCGGTGCAGACTCCGCCGTCGGATTGGGCGAGCGTGCGGGACCGCTGGCAGCTGGCCCACTTGGTCCGCACGCTCTGCGCGGTGCTGGCGTTCTGCTCGCTGACCGCCGCCACCTTCCTCCGCCTGGCCCGCGGCCCCCGGACTGGGAGCGCGAACCTTCAGATTCAATCGGAGAGTCGAGCACCGACGAGTTTGGTGAGGAACCTGTCCACCTGATCCGGCAGCGGCGGCCATCGGTAGTCGGGTTGGTTCAGCCGCATCGAGACGGCGGGTCTTCTCGTCAACCGGCGGCCACGGTCCCACTGAATGCGTTGACCGCCGACCAGGCGCTGGATCTGCTGGACCTGCCGACCGGCGCCCGGTTGTTGGTGACCGGCGCTGGGGGGCGGTGGTGGTGGGTGGGTGGTGGTCGGCGGGTTCGCGTTGACCGTTGCATCTGAGTGATCTTTGGTGATCAACATCAGGTTGCACCCTTTTCGGGGTTCCTTCTACCGCCTGGTGCGGTGTGGGTTCTGACCTCACTGCGCGCGGCCGTCCGTTTCCGTCGGGTCTTACGCGCACTCGCCAGGTCCTCGGTCGAGCCGTGAGGCCCGCCTTGGGTCTGGCCCGCCGTCTTCCCCGCCACCGGGGGAACTGCTGACGTACGGGGTCGAGGCACCAACTGTGCCCCGACTGGCATGTCCGGCCAGTCGCGGAGGTTGTCGGAAGCGTTCAGGTCGCGGTCCACGACCAGCCCGGTCTCCAGGCACACCAGGTGCTTGTCGATCGGCCCTTTCACACTTTCCAGCCGGCATCCGGTGCCGTCGGGGAGGGTGTGCCCGTGGTGGAGTTGACTGC
The DNA here is from genome assembly GCF_000426645.1 of Nakamurella lactea DSM 19367. Taxonomy (GTDB): domain Bacteria; phylum Actinomycetota; class Actinomycetes; order Mycobacteriales; family Nakamurellaceae; genus Nakamurella; species Nakamurella lactea. The sequence goes on from NZ_KE384549.1 coordinate 488,167, forward strand.
TGGGGAACCAGCGGTCGGCCACGGTCAGGGTGCTTCCGAACCGGGATGTCTTGTAGGTCAGCATCGGCCTGATCATCCCGAGTGCGGCATCGGATACCGAGCGTCGGAATGCCCGCCGTCCCATGCTGCGTTTCATGGCGGCGATGTCGAGATCCTCGATCACGACTTCACCGAACCGCCGCGCCAGACTCGTGGCGAGTTGGTGGGCGGTCTCCCGGCGCAGGTACACGGCCCTGCGGTCCAAGCGGTGCAGCGTGGCTGTTGCTGCCCGATGGCCGTGGGATCCGGGGATGCGCCGGGACATCTGTCGGCCCGCCTTGCGGCGGGCGGTGAGGGTGGCCCGCAACGGGGCCGGGTTCGCGTGTTCCTCGTGCACGGTCTCGCCGGTGGCGGGATCCAGGTAGGCCACGGTGGCAAGGGTTCGCAGCCCGAGGTCCACACCGGCGCGGACGCCTGGCATGACGGGGGTGCGGTGGTGCTCAGTCGGGGTGTGCAGTGCGTATCCGACGGACACGAACAACCGGCCCCACCGCTGGGTCAGGGTCATGTTCAACACCCGGGCACGGCCCGATGTCAGGTGCCGTTGGACCCGGCGGGTGTTCTCCTTCGACCGCAGACCACCGATGACGGGCAGCACGATGGTGCGCCGGTCGGCCTCCAGGCGCATCGCGCCGGTGGTGAACCTGACCCTGGACCGGTCCTTGCGGCGGGACTTGAACTCGGGGAACCCGACCTTCTTTCCCTTGCGGCGCCCGGCCTTTGACGAACCCCAGTTGTCCAGCGCCTGCACCAGATCGGTGATGCCAGAGGAGTAGCACTCTTTCGAGTTGGCTGCCCACCACGGTGCGACGGTGTCCTTCTCGGTGTTCCACCGTCTGCGCAGATCGGCCAAAGTCCACCGGGTCGAGGTATGTGTCTGGTCTTGCGTGCGGGCGTCCATGTCGTCCTTGACCGTGCCCAACGCCCAGTTGTATGCCTTACGCCGGGCACCGAAATGCGACCGGATCAGTGATGCCCGTTCGGGGTCCTCCGGCCAGCACACCTCGAACTGTGCCCCGGTCACCGCCCACCCGGTCGGCACCCGCAACCCAGGATTCCCGGTGGCCAGGTAGGAGTCGGCGTCGCCGTCGAAGAGCAGGTACAACACCGTGACGGTGTCGATCGCCGAGCGCACGGCCCCGAAGTCGGGGCCGATGTCCACCAGCACCGACGTGCCAGCGGTGCCGTCCTTGCGCGGCATCGCCGGGATCGGCACACCGCCGGTCGCGGCCACGACAGCCCGCGCCTGTTTGCCGGTACGAAGTTTCACGATCACGACTGGTCGCCGCCGGGATCTGCGACCGCGGCAGCCAGCTTCGCCGCCCGGTCCGCCGCCGCCGGCTTGCCATACAACCGGGCACACATCGAGGTCAGGATCTCGGTCATGTCCCGCACCAGATCGTCATCAACCTCGGCCGGGTCCATCACCACCAACTCACGCCCCTGAGCTGCCAGCGCGGCTTCCACATACTCGGCGCCGAACCGGCAGAACCGGTCGCGGTGCTCCACCACAATCCGGGACACCTGCGGATCACGCAGCAGGGAAAGAAACCTGCGACGGTGACCATTCAAAGCGGACCCGACCTCGGTGACCACCCGGTCGACGGCGATCTCCTGCCCCGTGGCCCACTCGGTCACCCGGGCCACCTGACGACCCAGGTCCGGCCGCTGATCCGACGACGACACCCGCGCGTACACCACCGTCAACCGCCGCTCGGCGGCCTCCGGCTCATCCGGGGTGTCGACCAAGATCAGCCCACCGACCTTGCGGGCAGGCACCGGCAGCTTCCCATCACGGAACCACCGGTAGGCGGTCACACGGGCAATGCCCTGCGACTCTGCCCACTCAGCCAGGTTCATACGACCAGCATAGTACGTCATAGCTGTCTAAAGCACGTCTGCCGTGCAGCAGTTTGCGACCCTGGCGGTTCGGCGCGGACTCCGGGTCACCGGGCTTGCCAGGGCGTCGGACGCGGAGTTCGTCAGCGGAGCCGGCGCAACGCCGATCGCCGCCCCGCCGATCGGGCACGACTTCGACGGGGTGCTGGATGCCGCGACGTTGGTTGGACTGGCCCTGGCCGCCGTCCGCGACGGCGGCCGGTACGTCGGCGTACGTGCTGCGGCCGTGACGGTCGGCCCCGGCACCGGCGGGCATGCGGTGCCGGGCCGCGGGCGGCGCCCGACGGGCCTAATCTCCCAGGGGTGACGGACGATCTGCGCACCCGGTTCGATACCGCTGTCCAAGGGCTGACGCCGGGCTACTTCGCGTTGGTGATGGCCGTCGGCATCCTGTCGGTCGGGATGGAGCTGGAGGGCTTCACCGTCCTGTCGATGGTGCTGTTCGTCGGCTGTGCCGCCGGGTTCGTGGTGCTGGGCTCACTGAGCCTGTTGCGGCTCGTCCGGTATCGGCACGCGATGGCCGAGGACTTCCTGGATCCGGCTCGGGCCTTCGGCTTCTTCACCTACGTCGCCGGCACCAACGTGCTGGGGGTGCGGATGTTCATGGCCGGCTACCACACGGTGACGGCGGTGCTGCTGGTGCTGACCAGTCTGGCCTGGCTGGTCCTGGGCTACGTGGTCCCGTGGACGGCCGTACTCGGTAAGTCCGCCCGACCTGTATTGGCCAACGCCAACGGCACCTGGTTCATCTGGGTGGTGGCCAGCCAGTCGGTGGCGGTGGTCGCGGCGACCCTGGAACCGGTGGCCGGGCCGGCCCGCGACGGGCTGGCGGTGCTCGCGGTGATCTGCTGGTCGGTCGGAGTGTTCCTGTACGCGGCGGCCGGGGTGTTCGTCGCGGCCAGGATGCTGCTGTACGAGCTGCGGCCGGTGGACCTGAACCCGCCCTACTGGGTGGCGATGGGCGCCTGCGCGATCACCGTCTTGGCCGGCGCCCGGATCGTCGAGATGGCGGCCGCGCCGATGGTCGACGTGACCCGCGGCCTGGTGGCCGGTGCGTCGGTGATGTTCTGGGCGTTCGCCAGCTGGCTGATCCCGGTGCTGTTCATGGTCGGCTGGTGGCGACACCGCACCCACCGGGTGCCGCTGCGGTACGAGGCGACGCTGTGGAGCATGGTGTTCCCGCTGGGCATGTACGCGGTGGCCGGCATCTACCTCGGCAGGGCCGATTCGCTGCCGCTGGTCAGGTGGATCGGCCGGGTCGAACTGTGGCTGGCGTTCGCGGTCTGTCTGGTGGTGTTCGTCGCGATGTGCCGGCACCTGGTCCGAACCGTGTTCCGGGCGCGGTCAGGGTGAGTCGATCGGCCGGCCGACCGTCAGCGCTGCGGTTGTCGATTCGCTGAGCCGGCCGGCGAACGCGGCGTCGGCCAGCGTTCCGGTGGCATCGAGCACGGTGCTGAAGAAGCACCGTGCGGCGGCCGCCAGCACCACGTCGAGGATCTCCGGATCGGCGAGCCCGAGCCCGCGCAGATCGTCGAAATCCGTTTCGGTGATACCGGTTGCGTCATCGGTCACCTTCTCGGCCAGGGCCACGACGGCCCGATCGAGCGGGGTCAGCCCGGCCGCGACCGGGTCGGCCATCAGGTCGCGCACCGCCGGTTCGCCGACGTGCTGCTCGGCCAGGATGGCGCCGTGCGCTAGCGCGCAGTAGCTCGATCGCAACCGCCGGGCGGCGGCCACGGTGGCCAGCTCGTAGCGCCGCGGATCCATCGTCGCCTTGATCGCGCCGTTCAGCTGTTGCCAGCCGGCATACACGGCCGGCCGCGGCGAGAAGGTCCGGGTGAAGTTCGCGACGTAACCGAAATGCTGCCGGTCGGCGTCGTACATCCGGGCGACGTCGGTGTCGGCGGCGTTCTCGTCGACGGTCTGCAGGTATGTCACGGTGCTCCTTCGGTCCGGATCCCCGCAGAACAGAGTCCGCCGGGCCGGCGACGGATACCCCGGGACCGACGAACGGGCGGCGCCACCCGCGTGGGGTGACGCCGCCCGTCAGGTCCGGATCTCCGGCGCCGAGAATCAGCGCCGGGGGATCAGCGCAGGCCGAAGGCCTTGATGATTTCCTGGTGCACGGTGTTGCCGGCGTTGTCGGCGGCGGACGCCCGGATCGACACGGAGGTGGCCCCGGACTTCGGGTACCTGACCGTCGCCGACCAGTGGTTGCCGGAGCGGTGCAGCGATGCCCGCTGCCAGCTGGCGCCGCCGTCGTAGGACAGCTCCAGCGTCGCGGACCGGACCTTGCTACCGATCCCGACCGCGTCCGGCTGTTGCCAGGTCGAGAGCCCGATGGTGGCCCGGCTGCCGGCCTTGGCGTAGCCGCCCAGGTCCACAGCGACGTCATAATTCAGCTGCAGCAGGGGCAACAGAACCTTGACGGTCGGGTCGCTCGGGGTCTGCGAATCGAACGTCCACTCGCTGTGGGTGCTTGACGACCACGCAGACAGCTCGGCCGGACGGGTGGTGTCCTGCTCGAACCGGTAGGTGGCGGGCCCGTCGACGTGCGGTACTTCGTCCTGGATGGCCTGGAACGGGGATTCCTTGATCAGCTCCCCGTTCTGGAACAGCCGGGAGACCACCGTGTCTCCGCCGGCACCCGTCACTCCCGGGCCGCCGGCCGTCGGGACGTTGACCTGCATGACGTCGCCGCCCCGGAACGGTCCCCAGTAACCCGGCCCGAGCACCGGCCGGGTGATCGGTGCGAACCAGTCGAGCGAGGTGCGCTCACGCGGCCGGTAGTCGACCTGATCGAAGCGCTGCTCCCAGCCGTTCAGGTCCACAACGTCCTGGTACCAGGCGTTCCCGGGTTCGGTGGACACGTAGTCGACACGGTTGCGACCCAGTCCCTGTGGGGTGAAGAAGCCCAGGCACGGCGGCCACTGGTAGCTGCGGCAGTCGTAGCGGTTCTCGAAGGCCAGGCCGTCGGTCTTGCCGATGAATCGTTCGGAGACGGTGGCCAGCTCGCGGGCCGCCGGCTTCCAGGACAGGTTCGCCGGGATCCCGTTCGGGTAGCTCTTGCTCAGGTCGTACAGGTACGGACTGAACTCGATGGCGGTGCCCCGCAAGGTGATCCGCTTCCGCTGCGCCGCCTTGACCAGCCTGGCTCCCTGGGCAGCGGTCAGCGAGACCACCGGCAGGTCGGTGAAGGTGTAGTCCACGAACTTGCCGGGCCGATCATTGACCACGACCAGTAGGGCGGCCCCGGCGTGCTCCGCCGCGGCGACGGCATCGCTGGTACTGACCGCGTCGCTGCGGGTGATCACCGCCGCGGCGCCCTTGGCCCAGACGCCGACATAGTCGTCGGGAGTCCCGCTGCCGGCCACCGCCACCGGCAGGTTCAACTTGCCGTCCAGGTGGCGGGAACCGGTGTAGTACAACGGATCCAACTTCCCGACGCCGCCGGTCGCCGAGACCTGCAGCGGCGGAGCGGTGAGGCGGTAGCGGACGGCGAAGTCGTACTGGCCGCCGGCCACCGCCCCGGTCGGGGCGGCGAACAGATCATCGACCTCCGGCCCGGGCTGGTAGGTCGAGGCGTACGTCCGGTACTCGGAGTCCAGCCCGGAGTCGTGGAAGAACTGCAGCCGCCGACCCGTTGCCACCGTTCCGGCCTTCGGGGTCGCCACCGAGATCTTCGTGGCCTTGCGGGCATCGAGCACCAGATCGGTGTCGGCGCCGATCACCAGGTGCGGGTTGCCGAGCAGGGCGATTCCGGCGGAATCAGGTCCGTCGGTGCCGGCGACGGGCAACCAGCTGGTGACGTTGTAGATGCCCGGCTGGACCCGTTGAACCTGAGCCTTGCCGGTGGCCGGGTCGACCGGAACCAGGGTGGCGCTCCAGTCGCCGAACCGATAGAGCTCGACGAAACCGCCGGCGGGCTTGCCGTTCCGTCCGACTGCGGACAGGTCGAGGTCGTACCGCTCGTCCTCCTTGGCCAGCGCGACCGCGGTGTGCGCCGCGACCTTGCCGGTGGCGTCGGTCGCGTTGATCTCGCCGGTGAACTGACCGGTTCCGCTGGCGTCGTCGGCATCGGCCGTGACGCTGACTTCTGCGGTGCCGTTGGCCGGGACCGTGACCGTGTCGGCCGACAGCGTGAACAGACCGGTGAGGGCCGCGCCGTCCGGGCCGGCGGCGTCCGCTGACAGCGACAGCGTGACCGGGGCGTCGCCGGTGTTGGTGTAGGTGACGGTCTTCGTCACCGGATCGTCGCCGTCGTGCGGCCAGGTGTAGTACCCGAAGAAGTCCGAGCCGGTGGCCCGCAGGTTGTCGATGGCATCAGGGATCCACAGCCGGCCGCTGCCCACCTGGTAGGGAGTGGTGCCGGCTAGTTCGGTGCTGCCGGACATCAGCGCGTCCTTGACCTGCGAGGCGGTCCAGTCCGGGTGGGCCTGCAGCACAATCGCGGCGGCGCCGGCGACGTGCGGGGTGGCCATCGAGGTGCCGCTCATGGTGGTGTACATGCCCTCGCCGTAGGAGTCCTTCGACCGCGCTGCGGTGATGTCGACGCCGGGCGCCGACAGGTCGGGCTTCATCCCGCTGTCGCCGCCGCGCGGTCCCATGCTGGAGAAGTCGGCCCGGACGTCGTTGTCGTCGACGGCGCCGATGGTCAGCGCCTCGTCGGCGGTCCCCGGGCTGCTGACGGTGCCCTCGCCGTAGGCGTTTCCGGCCGCGATCACGAACAGCGCGCCGGTCTGTTCGCTGATCCGGTCGACCGCCTGGGCCATCGGGTCGTCCTTGGTGGTCATCGTCGGATCGCCGAGGCTCATCGAGACCACCTTGGCCTTGGACGCGGCCCACTCCATGCCGGCGATGATCCAGGAGTCCTGGCCGTAGCCGTCATCGCCGAGCACCTTGCCGACCAACAGCTTCGCGCCGGGGGCGACTCCCTTGTACAGCCCGTCGGAGGCGGCGCCGGTGCCGGCGATGGTGGAGGCGACGTGGGTGCCGTGGCCGACGACGTCGGTCATCGACTCGCCGGGGACGAACGACTGGGTGTCGGCAATCTGGCCCGCCAGGTCGGGATGCGAGGTGTCGATCCCGGTGTCGAGCACGGCGACCGTCGTTCCGGTGCCGGTGTAGCCCGCCGCCCAGGCCTGCGGCCCTCCCACCTGCGGAACGCTGACGTCCAGGGTCGACTTCGCCTTGCCGTCGAGCCAGATCTTGCCGATGTTGTCGGCGAGAGCGGTCGGCGCCGCCTTCGGGTCGGGGCTGGGAGCGACAGACGACCAGAATGCCGCCATGTCGGCGTTCTTCGCCTGCAGCGCGGAGGCGTTGATGCTGGGGAGGTCTCGCTTCTTGGTGGCGCCGGCCGGCACCCGCTTCACGCTGCGCGCCGCCGCTGAGCCGCGGTAACTCGCGATCACCGGAAGTGCGCCGGTCTGGTCGTCGGTGTACCCGTTGCTCACCAATTTGGTGACGTTGAACAGCTCGCGATCCAGCTTGTTCGCGGCCAGCAGCGGCCGCGCGGAATCGGGGATGACGTACAGGCTCTTACCGATGTTCTGGGTCTGCACGCCGCCGGACCCGGCCGATTGCACGGTCGCGGCGGTTCGGCCGTCCGGCGTCGTGCTGACCGAGACGACGTCGCCGGTGATCAGGGTGACCGAGTGCGTGGTCCCGGTGTCGGCGGCGGTGGCCGCGGCCGGCGTGACGGTCGTCGGGGTGTCGGGTGCGGCTTTCGCGGCGCCGGCCGGGCTGCCGGCCGAGGTGGCCCGGGCTGCGCCGGTCCGATCCGTGAGCGCCGGAACGGCGTTGGCCATCGTCGGGGCGATGGTCGCGGCCAGCGCCACCACCGTCCCGATCGTCAGTCCGCGGAGCGATCTCGAGGTCATCGTGAAGTACCTCCTGCTGGGGTGGTTGACCAGCAGATGATGGCAGCGCAAACCAGCCAGCAACAAGAATCCTCCGTTGGCGGGTTTACGACCTGGCACATCCTCGCCATAGACTCGGTCCACCCTGCTGACGGAGGAATGCCATGCTGCACGACGTGTTGGGACTGACGTCGGACCAGGCTGCGGCCTACCGCGAGCTGGTGGCCGTGCCGTCCGCGTCGGCCGAGGAACTGGCGGCCCGGCTGCAGCGCACGGCGGTCGAGACCGCGGGCGTGCTGACCGTGCTGGAGAAGGCCGGGCTTGCGGCCAGGAGCAGCGGCGACCGGGGCCGGTTCGTGGCCGCCCCGCCGGCCATCGCGATGGGTGCGCTGTTGGTCAAGCGGCAGAACGAGATGAGGCTGGCCGAGCTGGAACTCGGCGCGCTCGAGGACACCTATCGGATGTCGGCGGCGGGTCGCGGCGCCGCCGATGTGGTCGACGTGGTGTACGGCGCCGAGGCGGTCGGCCGACGCTTCGAAATGCTGCAGCTGGGCGCCAGACGCGAGGTGATGGCGTTCGTCAAGCCCCCGACCATCGCGGTGCCCGCCGACGAGAACACGGCCGAGGACCAGGCGGTCGCCCGGGGCGTGGCCTACCGGGTGGTGACCGAACGGCGGACGCTCGACGATCCGGCCTATCTGGCGGCGACCGAGCGGGCCATCGAGGACGGCGAGCAGGTGCGGATCACCGAGAACCTGCCGCAGAAGCTGGTGATCATCGATCGGGCGGCGGCGTTCCTGCCGATGGCGTCAGCGGCCGGCCCGACCGGCATCGGCGCCCTGGTGGTACGGGAGAGCGGCCTGCTGGACGCGCTGCTGGCGCTGTTCGAAACGATCTGGGACCGGTCGATTCCGGTGACGGTCAAGGCCGGCGCCGTCGGCGAATCGGCGGGCGGGACGATCGACGAGCTCGACGCCAAGATCGTCCGACTGCTGCTGGCCGGATTCACCGACGTGGCCGTGTCCAAGTCGGTGGGCACCTCGCTGCGTTCGGTGCAGCGCCGGGTGCACCGGCTGATGGAGGTGGCCGGGGTGCAGACCCGGATGCAACTGGGGTGGCAGGCGAAAGCCCAGGGTTGGGCCTGAGTCCGCCGGTCCTGGCCGCTCGGAGGGATCAGCCGGGATTGAGCATCCGCAGTGATCCGACAGTCAACCCGGAGCGGCCGCAGATGTCCAGGATTCCGGGTAGCGCGGCCGCCGTGGTACGCCAGGACCCGGGTGTGCCGTAGCTGTCGGAATCGTGCAGCAGGACCACTTCGCCGTCGCGCAGGCCGTTGGTCGACCGGTGGATGATGCTCTCCGGGGTGGCCGCCGTCGACCAGTCGCGAGCCCACCTGTTCCACCAGATCGGCTGCAGGTCAAGCGATCTCGCGGCCAGCAAAGCCGACCCTGTTGCCACGCCGTAGGGAGGACGGAACCAGCGCGGCGTCACCTGGCAGATGTCGCTGATCAACTCGACCGCCTGGCTCAGCCGGCGACGGGTGGAAACCGGACCCTGCCGGCAGAGGACAGCGTGGTTCCAGCCGTGCACTGCTACCTCGTGTCCGTCGTCGACGATCCGTCGGCCGATGTCGGGGAAGCGACGTAGTTGCTCGGCGATCAGGAAGAACGTTGCGGTCACCCGGTATTCGGCAAGAACGTCCAGAACTGCTGCGGTTCCCTGCGGGTGCGGTCCGTCATCGAAAGTCAGCCCGATCCCGGATCCCGACCTCTGGCCGGCCGGCGGGAGCCGGGCGGAGATCCCGGGTATCCCGGTCACCGCCGGTCCGAAGTGGGCGATCGCGGCTCCCGTGGCGACCGTCGTCATTGCCCGGATCATGCGACGCCGTCCCGCTGGGAAGGTGAACACTGGGAAGGCCGACGCCGGGATGGCCAACGCTGGGAAGGCCAAGGCCGCGGCGGCGAATGACGGGCCATCGCCAGGATCTCGTCGATCGGATCGGCGACCGGTAGGCGGGAGTGGGAGTCGGTACGGGCCAACGTGATCGCCGCAGCCAGTTCGCCGGCAGTGCGCGGCCAGCCGGCCTGCCCGGTGCGCTCACAGAACGAGGCGTTGGCCGCGCCCTGACCCGGAAGGGGCAGATAGTGCACGACCGGCAGACCCGAGGCGACGCATTCGGCCAGCGTCAGGCCGCCCGAATTCAGCACCGCGACATCACAGCACCGCATCAAGGCGGCCATGTCTTCCACCCAACCGAGGGTGACGATGCCGGGAGTACCGGCCAGCCGCTTGAGTAGCCGATCGTTCCGACCGCAGACCACTACCGGCGTCATTCCGCAGGTGGCCAGTAGATCGATGGCTGCCCGCTCGACGTCGCCGACACCCCAGGAACCCGAGCACAACAGCGCCAACGGTCCGGCCGGAAGGCCGAGGGCCAACCGGCTCCGCGGTCGATCGCCCGGTCCGGCCGACACCCGGAACTCGGGTCGGATCGCGGGTGCCACGTCTGTTGCGCGCGCGGAGGTGTGGCAGCCCACCTGATCGGCGCCACCGTCCCAGGTGGTCAAGTACAGGTCGGTGCCCTCGGCGATCCACAGCCGATGAACGGCCGGATCTGTCACGTAGACGACCGCGGGCACAGTCGGCCCTTCGCGACGACCGGCGGCCAGCACATGGCCGGCGAGCGGGAAGGTGCCGACCACCACGTCGGCCGGCCGAATCACCGCGTCGCCGGACAGGATCCGGTTCACCCGGCGCCACACGGTGGCCACAAGTTGGCGGGCGATCCAAGGCAGGGCGTCGGCCTGCTGCAGGTTCGTGAACAGCGCACCCCAACTGCCCGGAACCCAGTTCAGCTGGGCGTGGAACAGCGATCGGAAGGCCCGCCCGATCCGCAGCGGGGCAACCTCGACAAGGTCAAGGATCTCTGCGGCGTGGCCGGCATCGGTCAGCCGGCGGGCCAACTCATTGGCCGGGCCGAGATGGCCCGCACCGATGCTGGCGGTGAGGATCACCACTCGAAGTGCGGGAGCGGACTGCGGTGTCTGGGTGATCATGAGTCTCCCGCTGCGGACGTGTCACACTGGATAACGACTCGACACGTAGTACTACGTCACCCCTAGTACTACGATGGTATTAGTACTACATTCGCGATAGTAGCAAGGAGTTCGATGAGCGAGCGGCGCGCACCCGGACCGCTGGAAACCGCGGTGTTGGCGGCGGTCACGGCGGCCGACGAGCCGGTGGCAGTGGCGGACGTGCAGGCCCGGCTACCTGGCAGTCCTGCCTACACAACGGTGATGACGACCTTGTCCCGGCTGGCCGCCAAGGGCGCACTCACCCAGATTCGCGAGGGTCGGGCCTTCCGCTACGCGCTGGCCGCACCGCCGGAGGACGTGGACGACGCGGTGACGGCGCGGCGGATGCGACGGTTGCTGTCCGACGGTTCCGACCGGGCAGGCGTGCTGGCCAGATTCGTCGCCGAGCTGGATCCGGATGAGGAGCGGCTGCTCTCGGAGCTGTTGGAGCGCTCGGAGGTCGACAGTGGTGGCGCGGACGGAACCTCGGGAACGGCGACGGCCTGAGCCATGAGCTTCCCGCTGATCGCCCTGCTGCTGGCCCTGTTGGCCTGCTTCGTCGTCGGCCGGTCGGCCAACCCACTGATGCGGAAAGTGCCTCCGGCCCAGGCCGTTCCACTGGTGACCGTTGCCGCGCTGGCTGTCTCACTGGCCGCCGGCGTTGCGCTCACGGCCATCGCGATCGCGGTGATCGCCGGGCTGTCGTCGGTGGCGGCTGACGGGCGTTGGTCCGCGGCCGAGCTTCGGACCGAGGTGCCCATCCCGTGGTGGCTCGGTGCGCTGGCAGCGGCTGTCGTGCTGGCGTTGCTGGCCAGGGCCGCCGTCCGGACAGCGCGGATCGTCGTCGCTCTGGTACGAGCAGATCGGTTGTGCCGCATCATGAGGGCCGGCGGCGGTCCGATCGTGATGGTGGACGATGACTCTGCCGATGCGTTCACCGTCGCGGGGCTGCGCGGCTGCGTGGTGATCAGCCGACGGCTGTTCGCCGGGTTGCGCGCCGACGAGCGACGCGTACTGACCGCCCACGAGCTGTCCCACCTGACCCGTCGACACCACCTGTTCGTGCACCTGGCGGACATCGCATCGGCGGCAAATCCGTTGCTGACGACCGTTTCCGGCGCGGTTCGGTTCGGGGTCGAGCGGTGGGCCGACGAGGATGCTGCTGTCGGGATCGGTGATCGGCGGCGGACCGGCCGGGCGCTGGCCAGGGTGGCACTGCTGCGCTCGTCGCTGGCCGCCGCGCGACCGACGCTACCGTCCAGTTCGATGCCGAACGGTTCATCGCGGTCCGCCGGCATTCCGGCACTCGGTGTCGCCACCCAGCAGGTGATGCCGCGGGTGCAGGCCCTGCTGAATCCGGCTCCGCGTCGCCGTACCGTCCGGCTGTTGGCTGCCGGCGCTGTCGCGTTCGGGGTGTTGATCGTCGGCATGGCCAGTCTGGATCACATCCACGAAGCGATCGAAACCGCGACGCCGTACGTCCACCACGTGATCCACCGCTGATCGGTCCGCGGGATCGCCAGTCTGCCGACGGCGCCACCGTCGCCTAGCCTGACCTCGTGCACACCTGGCTGCCGGCACTGCTGGCCATCGGCGCCGCGACCCTGATTGCGCTCGGCACCGTGCTGCGGCATCGGGCCTCGACCGATGGGCACACCGCGGGCGGATTGTGGTGGTTGGGAGCGCTGGTTGCGTTCGCCGGATTTGCGTTGCAGGTGGCGGCACTGAGCACCGGTTCGCTGCTGGTGGTGCAACCGCTGATCGTGTTGTCGGTGCTGTTCGCACTGCCGTTCGACCAGTGGATCAACCATCAGATTCCTACTGCGCGGCAATGGCTCTGGGGAATATTGTTGGCGCTGGGCGTCGGCGTATTCGTCAGTTTCACCGATACCGAGCCGGCCAGAATGGGCCGCCAGTTGTGGGTGCTGGTGCTGGTCGTCTGCGTGGTGCTCGCCGCGTTGCTGGCCATGGTGGTCTACGCGGAACGGTCGGCCCGGGCGCCGAAGGCGTTGCTCTACGGCGTCGTTTCCGGCGCGCTGTTCGGCATCGCCGCGGTGCTGGTCAATACGGTCGGCCACCAACTGGATCAGCCGCTGCTGGCCCTGCAACGTCCGCCGCTGTACCTGTTCCTGCTGGTGGCCGGCGCCGCTGTGCTCTGCCAGCAGCGATCGTTCATCGCGGGGAACCTGCAGGCGTCGTTCCCGGCGATGACGGTTTCCGAGCCGATCGTCTCGATGGCCCTGGCGATGGCGCTGGTCGGCGACAAGCTCAACCGGCACAGCTGGGCGACCGCGGTGAGTCTGTGCGGCCTGGCGTTGATGGTCGTCGGGGTGATCCGGCTGGCCCGACTGACGGCGGCCAGGGAGGACGAGCAGCGGGTGCGGATGTCCCCGTCCGGCGTCACGGGCTGACCTATCTACTACTTGTCAAGTAGTAGTTCAGGTAGCGTGGAGCCATGCAGAGCTTTTCGCGGCGGGCGCTGATCGTGTCCGGTCTCGCCGCCGCCGCGTCCGGCGTCGTCGGTTGCACCACCGGACTCCGGTCGGGATCGCCGCCGCCGGTGCCGCCGTCAGCCGGACCAGTGGGGATGACGGCGAAGAGCTCGACGCCGACGTCGTCGGGCGCGGCCGGAACCAGACCGGCGAGTGTGGCCACCCCGAGCCCTTCGGGAGCCGATTCGTCCTCCAGTACTGCGTCTTCGTCGGGGTCCCGGTCGGCCTCGGATCCTTCTCGGGCGTCTGCGGGAGCACGCTCGTCTGCCGCGACCACCACGGCGGTCAGGCCGCTCGGTTCGGCCACCCAGGTCGCCACCGGACCGACCGGAAGCTCAGCGGTTGCACTCACGTTCCATGGCCAGGGCGACATCGCGATCGCCCGGCAGGTCCTCAAGATCGTCGCCGCGAAGAAGGCGCGCATCACCGTGATGGTGGTCGGGACATGGCTCAACCAGTACCCGGGGGTCGCCAGAGAGATCCTGGCCGGCGGTCATGAGTTGGGCAATCACACCTGGTCGCACACGAACTTCCAGGCGCTGCCGGAGGACCAGATGCTGCAAGAGGTCGTCAAGTGCCGGGACGCGTTGCTGCGGCACGCCGGGACTCCCGGCGACTACTTCCGCCCGTCGAAGACCCAGTACGCCACGGACCAGACCCTGCGGGTCGCCGGCCGGGCCGGCTATCGGACCGTGCTGTCGTACGACGTCGACTCGCTGGACTTCACCGAACCCGGCGGGCCCGCAGTGCGGGCGAATGTTCGGCCGGCGAAAGCCGGCTCGATCGTCAGCATGCATCTGGGCTATCGCAGCACCGTCGAGGCGCTTCCGGGCATCCTGGACGACCTTGCTGCTCGCGGACTGCGGGCCGTCACCGCAGGCACCCTGCTGGGTTCCTGAGCAGTCCTTGGTCCCACCGCAGGTCGGTGTTCAACGGGTGATTCCGGTGTGCCCCAGGCTGTATCGGCCAGGGATCGGCATCAGGGCCATGCCGTGCGGACCGTTTCCGACGGGGATCTTCGCCAGTAGTCTGCCGTCTCTGGTGGACAGGACGTACACGACGTTGTCGTAGCGACCGGACACCCATAGCTGGCTGCCGTCCGCGCTCACATTGCCCATGTCGGGGCTGCCGCCGCCGGGAATGCGCCACTTTGTCTCGACCGCACCGGTGATCGAGTTGAGCACGCTGATGCTGCCCTCCAGACGGTTGGTGACGAACAGTCGTCGGGAATCGCGACTCAGGTACAGGCCGTGTGCGCCGTGTCCGGTGGGGATGAACTTCAGCACCTTGGTGGCCGCACCGTTAAGCACCCAGAGCCCGTTGGCGTCCGAGTCGGCGATGTAATAGGCATGACCGTCGGGTGCCAACTTGATGTCCTGCGGACCCATCATGGTGTGTCGCACCGGCATGTCGACCAGCCGTAACACCTTGTGGCTCAGCACATCGACCACGGCCACCCGACCGGCGAACTCGCAGGTGAAGACGGCGGTGCGGCCGTCGACGCTGAAATCGGCGTGATCGACCCCGGCGCAGCCGGGGACCCGGGTGGTGTCGTGCCGGCGCCAGGTCTTCGGGTCGTACCAGACCAGTTGCTTGTTCTCCTCGGCGACGGAGATGGCGTACTTCCCGTCCGGGGTGAAGTACATGTTGTAGGGATCGATGACCGGAATCGTCCGCCCGCAGGTGCCGGTGGCCGGGTTGATCTCCAGGATCTTGTTGCCCCGGTCGCTGGTCGCGTACAGCATGCGCAGGTTGTACGAGGGCACCACGTGCTGAAGCTCGCTGCCGACAGGACACTTGCGGACCACCCGGTGGCTGCGCTGGTCGATCACCCACACGTCGCCGGACTTGTTGTGCGGCACGTAGGCGTAGGTGGGATCCCGCTTGACGTTGGGAGACAACATGTTCGCGCCGGCGTCCGCATAGATGTCCTTCGGGTCGGGCACCGCGGGCATCCCGGCCAAGGGGTGGTGGTGGCCGGCGATCGGGTCGGATCCGTCCGCATCTGATGGACTCGTCGGAGTCGTACCCGACGGCATCGCACCCGACGGCATCGCACCGTCTGGCATTTCACTTGCGGGCATCGAGCCCGGCGGCAACGAGCCCGGTGTTGATGGGTGCTCCGCCCTGGTAGCGACAGCGGACGGTGGTGTTGACGGATGGTGATCGGGTGTCGTCGGCCGGGCGACGGTACAGCCGGCGAGAACGGCGATGAGCACCAGAGTGAGTGTCGCGAGTAGTCGGACGGAGCGAGGCACTGCTACCCCCATCGGTCGGTAGCGGGACCGGTAGGCGGACTGGCCGGCCTTCGGTACGAGTACGACCACAGTCTACTATCGAATTTGTAGTTGATGAGGTCTTTGTTCTTCTTGGCGTTCCGCTGCCTGCTGGTCCACGGTGGGTGCCTCGACTGATCCGCGCTCGGGCGGCCCTGGTAACCCGAGCGACTCAGGCCGATGAGAAGGCTGCCCGGCCGCAGTCAACAGGTCCGAGGAGGCAGGAAATGTCGAAAACGGTGTTGTACATG
This sequence comes from Nakamurella lactea DSM 19367, assembly GCF_000426645.1. GTDB lineage: Bacteria > Actinomycetota > Actinomycetes > Mycobacteriales > Nakamurellaceae > Nakamurella > Nakamurella lactea. Next base: position 504,059 of record NZ_KE384549.1, read on the forward strand.
TCGATGTCGCTCGACGGCTTCATCACCGGCCCGAATGACTCGCCGGACAACGGACTCGGTGACGACGGCCATCGGCTGCACGAATGGTTCTTGATCGACCAGGATGGCGATCCCCGTGCTGTCGAACGGCTTTCGGGTCCGAACCGGGAGGTGATGGATCAGGTGATGTCGGCCGGCGCCGTGGTGGTCGGACGCAGGACCTTCGAGGCGGCGGGCGGCTGGGGCGGCGATCACCACGACGGGGTGCCGGTGTTCGTGCTGAGCCGCCGCGCACCCGATCCCGCCCTGCAATGGCCGGGCGTCAGCTATCTGTCCGACGTGGGGCAGGCAATGCAAACGGCGAAGAACGCCGCCGGTGGACGGGACGTGCTGGTACACGGAGCCCGCACCGCTCAGCTGGCCATGGCAGCTGGGGTACTCGACGAGATCCAGGTGCACCTGATCCCGGTGCTGCTCGGCGCCGGGCGTCGCCTGTTCGGCGGCCCGCCGGCAGACCAACAGGAACTGGAACTGCTCCGCGCCGACCCCGCCCCAGGTGTCCTGCACCTGCGTTACCGGATTCGAAAGCAGGGCTGACGAATGGGATCGATCAGGCTCGACATGACGATGTCCCTTGACGGCTTCATCGCCGGACCCGACGACAACCGACAGGCGCCGCTGGGCGACGGAGGCTTCCGGCTGTTCAACTGGCTCGACCGTCGCAACGACCCTGGCCCGAACGGGCAGATGTACGCCGAGGCGATGGCCACCGGTGCGCTGCTCTCCGGTCGGCGGACCTACGAGCTGGCCGACCATTGGCAGGGCGATCATCACAACGGGGTGCCGATCGTCGTGCTGACCCACGACGTGCCGGAGGGTCCACAGCCGGGCAGTGTCCGGTTCGCCACCGATCCGCAGGCCGCCGCCGATCAGGCCAGGGTCGTCGCCGGCGACCTGGACGTGATGGTGCACGGCGCCGCCGCCGGACAGGCGCTGCTACGGATCGGACAGCTCGACCAGCTGGAACTGCACGTGGTTCCGGTGCTGCTGGGCAAGGGGCGCCGATTGTTCGACGGGTTGCCCGCAGCGCAGATCGAACTCGATCTGGTCCGACAGCTGACGGGTCCGCCCACGGACCCGCCCGAGCAGCAGGTGATGCACCTGCGATACCTGGTGCACCGCAGCTGATTCCCCTGCCCGTAGCGTGGTTGTCCCGCGGGTCCCGCGGGTCCCGCCGTCGGCCGGTGCCCGCGCTCAGTTGCTCATCCCGAACCCGGGCCGACGGCAGTTGGTGCTGGGAAGGGGGCCAGGGTGGCACCATCTGTGAGCGTGACCGCAACCCCGCCGTATCGCAGATCCACCGGTTCGGCCCGAGGCGAGGCCCGCCGTGAGCAGCTGCTGGAATCGGTGACCGAGGATCTCGCGCGCAACGGGCTGGCCGATTTCTCCCTGCGGCGGGCCGCCAGGGCGGCCGGCACCACCCACAAGGTGCTGCTGTACCACTTCGCCGGCCCGGAAGATCTGCTCGGCCAGGCGATGCGACTGTTGCGGGCCCGGCGGTTGGCCAACGTTCTCGCGGTTGCCGTTCCCGGCGACACCCTGGCGGCCAAGGTCCGCTCGATGTGGCCGGTGCTGAAGGACGACGCGTCCGGCCTGCGGGTGATCGACCAGGCGATCGGTCTGGCGATGCACGATCCGCAGCGCTACGCGCACCTGGCGAAGGACGCCTCCGACCAGTACCGCGGGCCGCTGTTGGCGATGTGTCCGGGCCGCTGGACCGACGGTCGCAAACGCGAGGTGGCCGAGATGATCCTGGCCACCATGCGCGGGTTCCTGATGGAGTGGCGCACCGCCGGCGACAACGCCCGGATCCAGGACGGCCTGGCGGCGCTGGTCCGCGCGGTGCAACGCGAGGAGGACGCCGACTGATCCGCGGCGAATTCTCTGGACACAATTCTCTGGACTCCATGTGAACCACGTGGTTCACTTCAATCATGAAGACGGCGCAACGGTCCAGGGTGTCCTTCGTCAGCGGCGGTGTCGAGTGCGTCGCCTGGCACTACCCCGGCAGCAACGGTGCCTGCGTGATCATGGCCGCCGGCAGCGCGGTCACCAAGGAGCCAGGGACCGACCCGTTCGCGGCCAGGTTCCATGCCGCCGGCTACAGCGTGCTGGCCTTCGACTACCGCTACCTCGGCGAGAGTGGCGGCCGGCCGCGCCAGGTGGTGCGGGCCCGCGATCAGCTGGCCGACTGGGATGCCGCGCTCGCCTTTGCCGCGACCTTGCCGGAGGTGGATGCCGGGCGCATCGTTGTCTGGGGTTTTTCGCTGTCCGGTGGACACGTGTTCCGGGTGGCGGCCCGTCATCCGGTGGCGGCGGCGATCGCCCAGACCCCGCTCGCCGACGGTGCGGTGGCGATGCGAAACGCGTTGCGGTACGAGACGATCGGGGTGATGCTGCGCTTCCCGCTGCTGGCGATGGGGGACCTGGTGCGGGGGCTGGCCGGGCGCGATCCGCTGCTGGTGCCGCTGGCCGGGCCGCGGGGCACCGTCGCCATGCTCAGCACCCCGGATGCCCAGGACGGCAACCGGGCCCTGAATCCTGGCAACAGCTACCCGGGTTGGCAACAGGCCATCGCCGCGCGGTCCGTCATTCCGACGGCGTGGTACCGACCTGGGCGGGCGGCGGCGGACGTCCGCTGTCCGCTGCTGGTCGTGGTGTGCGACAGCGACACCTCCGCACCGCCGGCCCCCGCGGTCCGTGCCGCCCGTCGGGCACCGGCCGGCGAGCTCGTCGAGCTGGTCGGCGGTCACTACGCACCGTTCCTGGACGAACACGACCGGGCCATTGACGCCGAACTCGCCTTCCTGGAGCGGGTCCTGTCCGGCCGAACGGACTGACGCGGGGCTCGATTGTTCGTGGCCTGGAAGGCATCCCGGCCCGGGCCGGCGACGAACAGGCCGGCCTCGACCGCGCCTGCCCTACGCGGCGTCCTGGCCGGCGAACTGCGTGGTGAACAACTCGGCGTACCGACCGCCGGCCGCGAGCAGCTCGTGGTGGGTGCCCTGCTCGGCGATCCGGCCGTTCTCGATCACCAGGATCTTGTCGGCTGTTCGCACCGTCGACAGTCGGTGGGCGATCACCAGCGAGGTACGGCCGGCCAGCGCCCCGGCCAACGCCTGCTGCACCGCCGCCTCCGACGACGAATCGAGATGCGCCGTGGCCTCGTCCAGGATCACCACTCGCGGCGAGGCGAGCAACAGTCTGGCGATCGTCAGCCGCTGCCGCTCGCCGCCGGACAGTCGGTAGCCGCGCTCGCCGACCACCGTGTCCAAGCCGTCCGGCAGCTCGGCCAGCAAGGCCGTCAACCTGGCCTGTCGCAGGGCATCCGCCATCTGCGCATCGGTGGCGCCTGGCCGGGCCAGCTGCAGGTTCGCCCGAATGGTGTCGTGGAACAGGTGCCCGTCCTGGGTCACCATCCCGACAGTGCGGCGGACCGACTCGGCCGTCAGATCCTTCACGTCTACTCCGGACAACAGCACCTGGCCGGAGTCGACGTCGTACAGCCGGGGAAGCAACTGGGCGATGGTCGACTTACCGGCCCCGGACGAGCCGACCAGCGCCACCAGTTCGCCCGGTTCCGCGCGGAACGAGATCCCGTGCAGCACCTCGACGCCGCCGCGGTCGTCGAGCTGGGTCACTTCCTCGAGCGAGGCGAGCGACACCTTGTCGGCCGACGGGTAGCCGAACCTGACGTCCCGGAACTCGACGGCGACGCCGCCGGCCGGAACCGCGGTGGCTCCGGGCTTCTCGACGATCAGCGGCGGCAGGTCCAGGACCTCGAAGACCCGTTCGAAGCTCACCAGAGCACTCATCACCGCCACCCGGGCGCCGGCCAGCGAGGTGAGCGGGGCGTACAACCGGGTGAGCAGCATCGCCAACGCCACCACCGACCCGGCCTGCAGGGTGCCGTCCAGCGACAGCACGCCGCCAAGGCCGTAGACCAGCGCCAGCGCGAGGGCCGACACCAGGGTCAGTGCGGTCACGAACGTGGTCTGGAGCATCGCGGTCCGTACGCCGATATCGCGGACCCGGCCCGCCCTGACGGCGAACTCGGCGGACTCGGCGTCCGGTCGGCCGAACAGCTTGACCAGGGTCGCGCCCGGTGCCGAGAACCGTTCCGTCATCTGGTTTCCCATGGTGGCATTGTGGTCCGCGGCCTCCCGGCTCATGGTGGCCAGCCGGCGGCCGATCCGGCCGGCCGGGATCACGAAGACCGGCAGCAGAACCAGCGACAACACGGTGATCTGCCAAGAGATCGACAGCATCACGCCGAGGGTGAGGATCAGCATCACCAGGTTGCCGACCACCCCGGACAGGGTGGAACTGAAGGCGCGCTGCGCGCCGATCACGTCGTTGTTCAGCCGGCTGACCAGCGCGCCGGTGCGGGTCCGGGTGAAGAACGCGATCGGCATGGACTGCACGTGGGTGAACACCGCGGTCCGCAGATCGAAGATCAATCCCTCACCCAGCGCGGCCGACAGCCAGCGGGTGGCGATGCCGAGCCCGGCGTCGGCTACTGCGATCGCGGCGATCAACAGCGCCAATCGGACCACCGTCGAGGCAGGTTCGCCGCCGACGATCGCGTCCACCACCCGGCCGGCCAGCACCGGAGTGGCGACCGCCAGGGCGGCCCCGGCGACGCTCAGCGCCACGAAGCCGGCCCATCGACGGGTGTGCGGCCGGGCGAAGGCAAAGATCCGCCGGATGGTTCCCGGCGCGAACGACCGGCGCCCACCGGTGTCGGACATGCTTCGGCGCAATGAGTCCCAGGCGGTCATCTCCATGCTCATCGAAGCACGGTAGAACTTCAAGTCAACTTGAAGGCAATCTCGGAGCCGGCCGGCTACGGGCGGTCAGCCCCTGGCAGCGCTCGAAATGCATCGAAAGCCCTGCCCGCGTGCACCGGTGGTGCATCCCGCTTACAGCTGTCTGGATCGATGGCGCCGGACGGCGGATCGGTTGGCGCAGCGGACGGAGCAGTATTGCTGACGGCCGTTGCGGGTGACGTCGACGACCACGGCCCGGCAGCTGTCGTTCGGGGACTGTCCCGCGGCGCATCGGTGCAGCCGGTGCATGCCACGGGTGGTGAGGTGCAACGCGGTTCCGACGCTGATCACCGCGGCGAGCACCTGCGGCAGCAGCTGGTTCTCGTCGCGATAGTGAAGATGCCAGCCCTCGTCGTGATGATCGGTCAGCCGGGGATAGGCGGCGACGGTGGCCATCTGCCGATTCAGAACTGCTGCCCGGCCGCGGGGTTCGTCGGCATCGACGACCGTCAGCCACTCGTCGATGACGGCCCTGGTACCGGCGTAATCGTCCGGCGCCGTGGGGAAGTCCATCGTCATCCCGGCGTCCCGCACCCGGGCAATGATCCCGGCCCGGGCGTCCGGCCAGTCGTTGGCCAGCGAAGCGGCCAGCAGCACCGCGTATTCACCGTAAGGGTTGAGATGCATAAGGCCATTACAGCATGGTGGTGGGCATGACGACGACTGAGGTGAGCAGCAACCGCCGGCCCACCGATCCGGCGCCGACCCACGAACACGGTTGGCAGGTCGAGTCCAGCCACCCCAGCACGCTGGGCCTGGTCTGCTACGTGCGCTGCCCGGGCTGCGGCACCCGCCGGGTCGACCTGCGGGACCAACTCGATACTCCGCCGGCGGCGCTGAGTGTCGCGGTTGGCCGGCCGCCGGTGCCGGGATAGCTCAGCCGATGAGTTGCTGGCGCAGCCGGGCGGCCTGCAGGGTCAGGTGGTCACGCTCGGCCAGGTTGGTGGCGGCCGCTGCCGCTTCGGCGTACAGCCGGGTCGCGCTCGACAGGTCGCCGGCCTTCTCCTGTAGGTGCGCCGACGCGGCGGCGAACCGGGGAGTCCCCGGATCGACGGCCGACAGGGCCGCGAGTCCGGCCTGGGCGCCGTCAGCCTCGCCCACTGCTACCGCGCGATTGAGTCGGACGACGGGGCTGTCGGTGAGCCGCAGCAGTTCGTCATACCAGTCGACGATCTGCGGCCAGTCCGTCTGCGCGGTGTCCGGCGCGTCCGCGTGCAGGGCGGCAATCGCCGCCTGGGCCTGGTATTCGCCGATCCGGTCCCGGGCCAGGGCCGCCTGCAGGATGTCGACGCCCTCGGCGATCAGGGCGACGTTCCACAGCCGACGATCCTGGTCGGCGAGGGTGACCAGGCTGCCGTCCGGCCGGGTTCGGGCGGTCCGGCGCGCGTGGTGCAGCAGCATCAGCGCGAGCAGCCCGTGCACCTCGGGTTCGTCGGTGCCGGCGGCCAGCCGACGGGTCAACCGGATCGCCTCGGCGACCAGGTCGACGTCCCCGGAGTAGCCCTCGTTGAAGACCAGATACAGCACCCGCAGCACCACCGACAGGTCACCCGGCCGGTCCAGCCGATGTTCGGCGATGGTGCGCTTGGCCCGGCTGATCCGTTGCGCCATCGTCGTTTCCGGCACCAGGTAGGCCGCGGCGATCTGCCGGGTGGTGAGGCCGCCGACCGCCCGCAGGGTGAGGGCGACCGCCGACGTCGGGGTCAGCGACGGATGTGCACACAGGAAGTACAGCGACAGGGTGTCGTCCTCGTCGGCCACCGGACCGAGCTCGCGTTCCACGTAGCTGCGCAGTTCCCGGCCCCGCCGGGCCGACTCCGACCGGGCGGCGTCGACGAACTTGCGCCAGGCCACCGTCACCAGCCAGCCCCGGGGATCCCGGGGTTCCCCGGATGGCCAGCCGGTCAACGCTTCCACCATGGCCTCCTGCACGGCATCCTCGGCCGACGCGAAATCCGCGCCGCGGCGGAGCAGGACGCCGATCACCCCGGGAGTCAGCGCACGCAGGACCTCGGCGCCGGTCTGGGTCCGATCGGTCATTCGGTGACGGTAGGCGCCTCGCCCAGGAAGGGGCGCAGCTCGAGCCACTCGTGCAGCGGCTCGCCCCCCACACCGGGCGCGGCGGAGAGCTCGCCGGCCAGCTCGACGGCCCGGTCGTAGGAGTCGACGTCGATCACCATCCAGCCGGCGATCAGGTCCTTCGTCTCGGCGAACGGCCCGTCGGTGACCGGCGGGCGTCCCTCGCCGTCGTACCGGACGAAGGTGCCGTCGGGCGACAGTGCCTGACCCTCGACGTACTCGCCGCTGGCCTCCAGTCGCGTCGCGAAGTCGTCCATGTATTGAATGTGGTTGTGCACCTCGTCCGGCGTCCACTGATCCATCGGGACGTCCCTGATCGGGGTCGGGCCACCGCGGTAGTGCTTGAGCAACAGGTACTTGGCCATCGGGTCCTCCGGGTATCGATGCGGCCTGGTGGCCGCGACTCGCAGCAGAGACGGAGCGGTCGACCGGTTCTCGACATGATCGGCCGAAGAAAGTATGGCCGCATCGCCTCGCGGTGCAGGATGGCAGGTGCGACCGGGCAGCAAAGCACGGATGGAGGCGGTGGTCGATGACGTCGGGGCGAACGGCCAAGCGGCGGATGGTCCGCAGAAGGAGCAGCGCGGAACGCCTGCTGAGCCTGGTGGCGTTGCTGACGGGCACCGAACCTCCGGTGCGGGTGCGCGCCTGGGACGGCTCGGAGGCGGGCTCGCCCGGTGCCCCGTTGCTGATCGTCCACTCCCGCAGCGCCGTCCGGCGGCTGCTGCACCAGCGCGGCGAACTTGGTCTGGCCCGGGCCTACGTGGCCGGCGAACTGGATGTCGAGGGGGACTTGTACGACGCGCTGGCCCGGCTCGCCGACACGGGCAGGGCCATCGGCCGCAACCCGAGGCTGACGCCGTCCCGAGCCGCACAGGTACTGCGCGATGCGGTGGCGCTGGGCGCGCTGGGACCGGCCCCGGCACCGCCCGCCGAAGAGGTCCTGCTGTCCGGCGTCCGGCACTCCCGCCTCCGGGACCGGGCCGCGATCACCCACCACTACGACGTCGGCAACGACTTCTACCAGCTCGTTCTCGGACCGTCGATGGTGTACTCCTGCGCGTACTTCGTTGATGACGAAGACTCGCTGGCCGCGGCGCAGGCGGCCAAGCTCGATCTGGTCTGCCGCAAACTGGGTCTGCGTGCGGGGATGCGCGTCCTGGACGTCGGATGCGGTTGGGGATCGTTCGCGCTGCACGCCGCCCGGGAGTACGGGGTCGAGGTGGTCGGCATCACGCTGTCGGAGCAGCAGGTGCGGCTGGCGAGCCAACGCGGCGCCGAGCAGGGATTGTCCGATCGGGTCGAGTTCCGACTGCAGGACTGGCGCGAGCTGGACGATGGCCCGTTCGACGCGATCTCCTCGATCGGGATGGCCGAGCACGTCGGCGAGCAGCGCTTCGGCGAGTACACGGCCGCGCTGCGGGATCTGCTGCGGCCGGGCGGGAGGTTGCTCAACCATCAGATCAACCGGGCGCCGGGCGACCTGGTGACCAGCAGGACGTTCATCGACGCCTACGTGTTTCCCGACGGGGCGCTGTTGCCGCTGTCGACCGTGGTCACCCGGTTGGAGGACAGCGGCCTCGAGGTCCGCGACGTGCAGAACCTGCGTGAGCACTACGTCCGCACGCTGCGCGGCTGGGTCGCCAACCTGGACGCCAACTGGGACGAATGCGTGGCGCTGACGTCGCCGGGCCGGGCCAGGGTGTGGCGGCTCTACATGACCGCGTCAGCCCTCGGCTTCGCCCGCGGCTGGCTGCGGGTCAACCAGACATTGGTGGTGCGACCGCATGGCGATGGCGCCAGCGGCGTCCCGCCGGTTCGGGCGGATTGGTAGCGCCGACCGAGCGCCGGCCGTCCCCGCGAAGGGTGTCACTCGGCGGTCAGTAGCGACTCGTCGGGGAGCCAGTCGGTGCCGAGCAGGGCGGCCACCTGACGCAGCGCCGCGCTGTCGGCGCCGGCCAGGTCCGCGGTGGCGGCGAACCGCTCCATCATCACCTGGGCGATGCCGGCCTCAACGGTGCCGGACGCATAGGCGAGCAGCCAGCGCGCGACCTGATGGTCCCGGTGGATGCGGCCGATGACCTGCCGGCCGGCGATGCCGGAGTAGCGGACGTTGTGCATGATGCCAACCCGCGGGGCCGCGGTCGCGAAGGTTCCGTCGGCGAGATGTTCGTTGGCGTGCAACGACAACGACGTGGTCGGGGTGAACACCACCGCCGCAGCCTGACCGGTCTGGAAGCGCATCCTCTCGGTCTCGGCCGGCCGGTCGTTGCTGCGGCCGCCGTAGATTCGGGCGACCGGGATTCCCTTTCGATCGAGCGACGCGGCGATCGGTTCGGCGGCGGCACCGACGAATTCGCAGGAGATCGCGACCTGGTGCCCGGTGTCGATCTGGGCGGCGGCCCAGTCGACCGTGGCATCGATCCGCAGCAGCGAGGCCTTCTGCCGGAACCGCAGGACGGCAGCCCGGCCGGCGGCCACCCGGCCCCGGGCCGCCGGGCGGCTGCCGGCGGCCTGCAGATCGGCCGAGAACTGTGCCCACTCGGTGTCGTAGGCGATGTGCTGCTGGTAGGTCAGCTCGACCTCGGCGACGTCGAGCGGGGCCGGCCCCCAGGCCGCGGCCCGGTGCGCCGTCAGCGGTGGCGCGGCATCGGTCAACCAGCGCCGCAGCTGCCCGGTGGCAGCGGCCTGAGCCTTCGGGTCGGCTTCGGCCCGGTCGTTCCAGGTCCATCTGCCGAACCTGGGCTCGATCGGCAGTCCGGCCGCAGCCAGTCGTGGGCCGAGCGGCAGCCAGGCAGCCGTCGGTTCGTGGTGGAGTTGGGCCAGCAGCGGCGCCAGGTAGGTCAGCTCGGCGGGGAACTGACCCGGAGTGGCGCTGGCGTAGATGACGAACGGCGCCTGGTCGTGTTCGGCGGTGAACCGGGCGATCCGCTGGAAGACCTGCACCCGGCGGGTGTCGACGTGCCGGTACAGGTGCGCCTCATCGGCGATGATCACCGACCAGCGCCCGAAGCCGGGACGGCCGTTGCCGGACAACAGGTTCGGCAGTTGGTCGGGTGAGGAGATCAGGATCCGGTGGCCGCCGTCTCCGACCGCGGCGATGGTGGAGCGCCAGTGCGGGATGGTGATAGCGCTGGGCCGGTCGACCAGGATCAGGACGGATCCGTCGCCGAATGCCCGATCGTCGGCGATCTCCCGGGCAGCCAGCCAAGCGGTAATCGTCTTGCCGTTGCCGGCATCGTCGGTGAGCAGGAATCCACGCGCACCCGCCCGGGCGGCGTCGGTGATCAGCTTGGCGCCCTCCAGCTGCACCCCTCGGGGTGACTTGGCGGCGATGTCCGGCAGACCGGGGCCGGCAGCACCGTTCGCGTCGTCCTCCAGCCAGCGCAGCCGGCTGTAGGGGGTCGAGGCGAATGGCCGCAGCCAGTCCGGCAGGGTCGGCCCGGCATGCACCCATGCCTTCCGGGCGCGGTCGTAAACAGCGCCGGAAGGCCTTACCCCGTACGGGATGTCCAACATCCACAGGCGGTGGCCGTCGCCGGCAGCGACCGGCGCCGGAGCGGCCCTACGAGTGCGGCGGGTCGGTCTCTTCCGGGCGCGACGGCCACTGGTGCTGGGCATAGTTGGCAGGGTAGAGGTCGTCGATCATCGAGCGATCCGGCAACCGAGGATGACGGCCGCGACCGCGGCGGCAGCAAGTAGCGCCCAGCCGGTCCCGTCGGCGGGTCCCCAGGCCCGGACGAACGATCCCAGCGCTGCCACGCCCAGCGCACCGCCGAGTTGCCGGGAGGCGTTGAACAGCCCGCCGGCCACGCCGCCGGCACCGTTCGGTGCACCGCCGACCACCTGGGAGGTCAGTGGCACCAGGGTCAACGGCAGGCCCGGCCCGGCGATCAGCAGCCCGACCAACAGCAGCCAGAGAGGTACGTTGAGCAGCACCGCCAGGCCGGCAATCGTCATTCCCCCCGCGGTGGCGACCAGGCCGGCCAGCAGCGGCAGTCGGGAGCCGCGGGTGGCGACCAGTCGGCTCACCAGCGGACCGAACAGCGGTCCGACCAGGTACGGCAGCAACGCGACACCGGCGACGGCCGGCGTCATCCCGCGGTGATCGATCAGCTGCAGCCCGAGGACGAACAGCGCGCCGGACATCACCAACTGGATCCCGAAACCGGACAGCACCGCCTGGCGCACCTCCGGTACCCGCAGCACCGGCCGGGGCAGCGCTGGCGCGCTCGACCGTCGCTCGGTGAGCACGACCAGGGCCAACCCCGCCAGGGCGGGCAGCGTCCACCACCAGTGCCGGGCATCGGACCCGAGCTGGATCACCGCGTTGATCACCAATCCGCCGGCGAGCACCGCCGCGCATTGGGTGCCCGGATCCAGCCGTCCGCTCCCGCGGGGTGTGGCCGGCAGCGAGCGGCACCAGAGCACGGCGACCAGCGCGGCCGGCACGTTCACCGCGAACACCAGGTGCCAGGGCCCGATCGACAGCAACAGGCCACCGATCAGTGGGCCGGCGGCGAAGCCCATCCCGGTGATCAGCGCCCAGCTGCCGATCGCGCGATGCCGGGCTCCCGGATCCGGGAACAGCCCCCCGATCAGCGACAGCGTCGATGACGGGATCATCGCCGCGGCCGCCCCTTGCAGGGCGCGGAACAGGATGAGCAGCAACAGATTCGGCGCCACCGCGCACAGCAGCGAGGTCACACCGAAAAGTGCCGTGCCGAGCAGGAAGACCCGCCGGGCGCCGAACCGGTCGGCCACCGCACCGGCGGACAGCAGCAGAGCGCCGAACGTCACCAGATATCCGCTGACGGTCCACTGCTGCCCGGTGACGGAGCCGCCGAGATCGACGGCGATCGCCGGCAGGGCGACGTTGAGAATGGTGCTGTCCAGCAACACCATGAAGTAGCCGAGCGAGATGCCGACCATCAGCCGGCGGGCCGACCGCCCGGCGATCGCCGGGCGGTCGGTCGAGGTCGCAATGGTCGGGACTGCTGTCGTTTCTGGCACCCGACCACCATGTCGCTAGCGGTTGTGCGGTCTCCACCGGAATGTCCGAACGCCGCGTGCGGTTTCACCGCACATGGAACCTCGTCATCTGCGCTCTTTCCTGGCAGTGGTGCAGCACCGGACGGTGACCGACGCGGCCATCGCCGTACGCCTGGCCCCGTCGTCGCTGTCCGCGCACATCCGAGCGTTGGAGGCGGGCCTGGGGGTGTCGCTGTTCATCAGGGGGCCGGCCGGGATGACGTTGACCGGTGCCGGCAGCCGGCTGGCGGCGCGCGCGCCGGGTCTGCTCGCCGACTGGGAAACGGCCCGCCGTGAGGTGGTCGAAGAGCGCCGACGGATGCGGATCGTCGGTACCGAACACGTTGTGGCCTCCCAGTTCCCGCAGCTGCTGGAGGAGTTGCGGCGGCGCCGCCCCGATCTCGAGGTCGATGTCGGCAGCCTGCCCACCCGGGGCGATGTGCTCGACCAGGTGCGCACCGGGTGCGCCGATGCCGGGATGATCCTGGATGTCCGGCAAACGGGCGGCGACTGGGTGCTGGCCGGGGTCGACGACCAGCAACTCGAGTTCGCGGAGCTGGCCGGCGCGGCGATGGTGCTCGCGGTGGCACCCAGCCATCCGCTGGCCGCGACGTCCGGGCTGAGCCTGGCAGAGTTGGCTGGGCATCGGGTGGCGATCGGTCCCAAGGTGTGCGCGGTGCATGTGGGAATCGAGCGGGTCTTCCCGCAGCTGAGCCTGGAACGGCTGCCGAGCCTGGTGATCGCCCGCAGCTGGGCGGTCCACGGCCTGGCGGCGGTGATGCTGCCGAAGTTCGCGGTGGCCAGCGAGTTCGCGGCGGGCACCCTGGTTCCGGTGCCGGTCGACACCCGCCCACTGGACGCGTGGCTACGGGTCGCCTGGCGGCCCGGAGCCGCCATGACGGCCGACCTGCGTGACGTGCTCTACGCGGCCGGGGCCGCGGCGACCGCGGCGGCCTGAGCCGCGGATAGGCTGGGGCGGATGTATCTACCGCACTTCAACGCCATCAGCGACCCAGCAGCGACCGCCGAGTTCGTCCGGCGAGTCGCCGCCGGGACACTGATCACCCCCGGCCCCGACGGACTCGTCGATGCGACGCTGCTGCCGATCCTGTGGGACGGCGAGCAGCGGCTGGTGGCACACCTGGCGCGGGCCAACGAGCAGTGGCGGCGGATCGGCGACGGCGGGCAGGGCCTGGTCGTCGTTCAGGGTCCGGACGCCTACGTCTCGCCGGCCTGGTATGCCAGCAAGGCCGAACACGGCCGGGTGGTACCCACCTGGAACTACTCGGCGGTGCACCTGCGGGGCGCCGTCACCGTGCACGACGACCCGGACTGGCTCCGGCAGGTCGTCACCGATCTCACCGACTTCCACGAGGCCGGCCGGGAGCATCCGTGGCAGGTCGCGGACGCGCCGCCGCGGTACGTCGACGGTCAGCTCCGGGCGATCGTTGGCGTCGAGCTGACGGTGACAAGAGTTGAGGCCAAGGCGAAGTGGAGTCAGAACCGGTCCGAGGCGGACCGGGCCGGCGTGCACGCCGGCTACCTCGCCGACGGTGATGACGATGCCGCCCAGCGGATCAGCAGCGGCGGACTCGACTGACCCGTCCCAGCTGGCTACTCGTGGTTGCCGTCTTCATTACCGCTGGCTATACGCCCGTATGATACGCGCGTCTGGTTCGTTTGTATGAATGGCCGGCTAGAGTGCGGACATGGCCGGCACCGATACGCGGGAACGACTGCTCGCTGCGCTCCTCGAGATCATCTCCGAGCGTGGCCTCGACCAGGTGAGCATCCGCGAGGTCGCCGGCGCCGCGGGCGTGTCGATCGGCACCGTGCAGTACTACTGCCGCAGCAAGGACGAGATGCTGGTGATGGCCTTCGAGCGGGTTGTCGACGATCTGGTCAACCGGGCCAAGGGCATGCCGAAGGTCGGCGCCGTCGGATCGGTGTTGCGGGCCGCGCTGCTGGACTCGCTGCCGCGGGACCGGGTCCGGCGCGCCGAGGCTCGCGTCTACCTGGCGTTCACCGCCCGGGCCGCCGTTTCACCCGACCTGGCGGCGGTGCTGCACAGGGCCGCCGCCCGGATGCGGTCGATACTGGCGGACGCGCTGCGGCTCGCGCAGCAGCGAGGGGAGGCGGACCAGGACGTCGATGCGAAGAAGTGGGCCGCGGCCACCCTCGCACTGGTCGACGGGTTGGTGATGCACATGATCAGCGATCCCACCGGGATGACTGCAGCGGTGGCCACCGCCGCGGTGGACGCGCACCTGCGATCGACCTTCGCAGGCTGACGAAGCGGCCCGCGGCACGCTGGTCAACACGTCGGCGCGGCCACAGCGGCGGGCCGGCCGGCGGTGACGGCTCGCGCGGTCCGGTGCCGGCAAGGCCCCGCCCGGAAAAAGTGTTGAGCCGACGGGTGTTCCGTGAGTATCGTCGTGCCGGACCGCGACATACCCCGAGGAGGTGAGACCCATGAACGCTGCATCTGCATGGGTGCTCCCCCTCGTCGTCGCGGTCGGCGACTGACGTAGCTGTCGCCGGGAGCGCCTCGACCAGGCACTCCCGAAAGGCGACAACCGATGAACTCTCTGCATCCATCTACACCGCATCCAGCTACACCGCATCCCGCCACGTCCCGCTCTGCTGCGCCCCGTTCCTCCCCGCCGAGCGAGCCCGAGCGACCCGTGACCATCAACCGTGTCGCGCAGCGACACTGGCATGCCCTGGACGACGATCGGGTCGTCGGCCGCGGCGAAGCCTTCCGCAGGCCCGACCGCCGGATCTTCCTCAGCATCGATGCCTGGCACGGGGCGGTCTTCGACCAACTCGCCACCGTGATGCTGCCCGACCTGCCCCGGCCGCTGTTCACCGTGGTCGATGAGGCAGACCACGAACTCACCTCGCACTGGCGGCGAGCGGGATTCCAGATCCGGGGGCGCGAATACGAGTACCGGGTTCCGACCGATCCACGGCTGACGGGTCTGAGCGCCGCGCCGCTACCGCCGGGGCTGACGACTCTCGGCTTCGGCGCGGCGGCGCCCGAGCCGCTGGGCGCCCTTGATCGTGTGATCCGCGCTGAGATCGAGGCCGGTGTCGGATGGCAGCAGATGCCGGCCGAGGTGATGCACCGCCCGGACGGAACCGCCTTGGACCCGTCCAGGTTTGCCGTCGCAGTGCACCGCGGCGATTACGTTGCGCTACTCCGACTTACGCCGGTGCGACAGCCACGGATCGGACTCATCGCGGTGACGGCCGACCTGCGCCGGCGGGGCATTGCCCGGGCGCTGTTGGCCTCCGTGCTCGGCTCGCTGCACCGCTCCGGGATCCCGATCGCATCGGCGGACGTGAACGAGTCGAACACGGCCGCAGTAGCGCTTTTCGACGGCATCGGGGCCGTTCCCCAGAGCAGCAATCTCGAGTTGGTACTCCGCTGATGCCCGAGCGCGGCGATCAGCACGAGAAAGGAAAGACCATGGCACACACAACAAATGGTATCGAGGTCGAGGGAAGGGTGGTCGAGTGCCTGCGCAACGCCACCTTCCGGGTGGAGCTGCCGAACGGGCACCTGGTTTTGGCGCACATCAGCGGGAAGATCCGTCGGAACTACATCAAGATCGTGCTGCAGGACCGGGTGCTGGTGGAGCTCAGCCCGTACGACCTGACCCGGGGCCGGATCCTGTTCCGCTATCGCACGTGATGCGAGTTGTTCCGGCCCCACCTGCACTCCGGACCGAAGGGTCGGCGCCATGGGTCGGGTTTCCGCATCCTGGAGCGGGAGCATCTCCGGCCGATGCGATCAGGAGGCCGCGGCCTTGACCAGCTCGGCGATCTTCTTGCCCAGGGCCGGGTTCCATTTCGTCAGCGCGTACGAGACCGGCCACATGTCCCCGTCATCGAGGTTCGCCGCTTCTTGGAATCCCAAGGTCGAGTAGCGGTACCTGAACTTTCCGGAGTCCTGGAAGAAGACGACCACCTGGCCGTCGGCGTTCGCGTAGGCGGGCATGCCGTACCAGGTCTTCGGCGACAGCTCGGGAGCGACCTCGGTGACCGTCACGTGCACGCGCTCGGCGAGTGCACGATCGTCCGGGGCCATTTCCGCGATCCGGTCGAGGACCGCCTGCAGGCCGTCGGCCCGTTTGGCGCCCCTCTTGCCTTCTGCGCGCAGCTCGGCCGCTCGCTCCTTCATCGCCGCACGCTCGTCCGCGCTGAAGCCGTCGGACACTGGGTTCGCGGATTTCGTGGACACTGGGGAATCCTCCTCATCTGCCGGCGGGGCGCCGGCCATAGTTGAAAGACTAGGCGGCATCTCGCCATCCGCACTTCTCGATTCCTGACCGGATCGCGATCCGATGAGTTTCGGTGACGGGCGAAGTCCTCATGGGTATGACGATGACGACGAGGGTGCTGAGCGTATCGGTTCCGGTGTCCGACCAGGATGCGGCGTTGACGTTCTACACCGAGGTATTGGGATGCGAACTCCGCGCCGATGTCGAGGTCTGGCCGGGTGCTCGGCTGATCGAGGTGGTGCCACCTGGCTCGAGTGTCGGCCTGATGCTGCTGCCGCCCGACAGCCAGATCCCGGTGGCGATCCGACTGGGAACCAGCGACGCGCAACAAGCCCTCGACACGATCAGGGGCGCCGGCGTGACCCTGCACAACGAGGACCTGATCCGGATGGAGGGGGTACCGGCGATGTTCTCCTTCACCGACCCGGACGGCAACGGGCTGGTTTACCTGGAGGACGTCGACCGGCCCAATTCTGCCAGTAACGGCGATGTCCGATCGCCGCCAGCGTGAGGGCGTGACGACACCTACTGTCCTGCAGTGTGAATACCGCCCTGGAAGTCCGGTCCGGCTCGCCGGTGCCGCTGCGCCCGTCCGTCGTCTGGTTCATGTCGTTGGCGGCGGCATGGGGGACATCGACGATCTATCCGCTACAACCCGCGATCGCCGACGTTGCGGCGTCGTTGGGATCGAGCGTCACCGCGGTCGGGGTGGCGCTGGCGTGCGGCCCGGTGGGCTACCTGGTCGGGCTCGCCCTGCTGGTTCCGCTGGTCGACCGACTGTCCCCGAGGGCTGTTGTCGGTGCTCTGTTCGGGGTCATGGCGGCAGCGTTGGCGCTCAACGCTGTGGTGAGCGGCGTCGCGGTGCTGGCAGCGGTGATGGTCGTGATCGGGGCCTGCTCGGCGGTCGGTGCAGCGCTCAGCTCGGTGGCCGGACGGCTCGCCGCCGCCCGGCGGCGGGCAACGGCGTTGGGCATCGTCACCTCCGGGATAGCCGCCGGAATCCTTGCCGGCCGGGTCGTCGGGGGCTGGTTGGCCGACCAGATCGGCTGGCGCGCGATGATTCTGGTGTTCGCCGGGGCTTGCGGGCTGATCGCCTCAGGTTCGCTGTTGCTACTGCCGTCCACGCGCGGGACGGCCGAGCGGGGTTATCTCGCCACCCTCCGCTCGCTGCCAGTGCTGCTCGTCCGGCACCCGGCGATGCGCGTGGCGGCCATCCGCGGTGGGCTGTGGTTCTTCGCCTTCTGCGCGGTGTGGGCGGCCCTGGCGGTGACCCTGTCCGAGCCTCCCTACTCGTATTCTGCCGACCAGATCGGCCTGTTCGCGGTGGCGGGGCTGTCGGGCATTGCGGCGACCCGCGTCGCCGGTAGTTGGACGGACCGGGTCGGGGCGCGCACGGTGATCCTGGTCGGTCTCGTCGTGGCCGGCGCCGCCGCGGCAGTCGCTGGGTTCACGGTTGGGCACACCGTCGTCACCCTGATCTGCCTGGCGCTGTTCGACGCCGGTCTGTTCGCCGCGCAGGTGGCCAATCAGAGCACCGTCCTGGCAATCGACCCGGCCGGCCCGGCCCGATACAACAGTGCTTACATGCTGGTCTACTTCGTCGGCGGGAGCCTCGGAGCCGCTTTTGGCGCAACCGCAGCCGACGGGCTCGGCTGGTCGACGGCCGTCGTCACCGCGGCAATTCTCGTCGCGATCGCCGCCATCGTCACGCTGGTCGCCGGCCGCGACCGATGAGGTCACCTTACCGGTCAGAGCACCGGGTCGCGCTCCATAGCACACCGAGTTGTGAGACCGACATTGATCCAAACGGGTGCTGTGGCAGGGAGTTTGCTTGGCTCAGAGGCCGAGGTGGTGGTACGAATGCCGCGCGGTCCGTTCGGCCCGCCTTGACGCATTGGAGAGCAATGAGCGAGGTTTCCGAGGTCACCAGCGACTACGAACGGGTCGGCGGTGGCAGGGCAGTGACGACGGTGGTCGCCCGGTTCTACGAGTTGGTGCAGGCGGACCGACGGCTCGCCCCGTTCTTCGCGGATGTCGACATGGTCAGGTTGAAGCGGCACCAGGCCGCGCTGGTGATCCAGGTCCTCGGCGGACCGGCGGGCTACGAGGGCCGGGAGCTGGCTGCCGCTCACCGTGACCTGGGCATCGGCCAGGCGGATTTCGACCGGGTGGTCGGGCATCTGGTCACCGCCCTGCAGGAGGCCGACGTGCCGGACGACATCATCGGTCGGGTCGGTGAGGCGTTGTCGGCCAGCCGGAGCGAGATCGTCACGGCCTGCGCCTGATGGATGTCGCCGCGCTGAAGCGCACCTGGGCGGCCGCCGGCGCGCTCGGAGATCAGGTGCCGCTGTACTTCTACTCGCACCTGTTCCTGTCCCATCCCGAGCTACGGGAGTTGTTCCCGATTTCGATGGCCGCGCAACGGGACCGCCTGGTCGGAGCGCTGGGGCGGATCGTCTCCAGCGTTGACGAGCTCGACCACGAGATCGGATTCATCGAGCAGCTGGGTCGTGACCATCGACGCTTCGCCGTTGTCGCCCAGCACTACGATGCCGTCGGTGCCTCGTTGCTGGCCACGCTGGAACGATTCCTCGGCCCGGAGTGGACCCCGCAACTGGCCGCCGACTGGGCCCAGGCGTACGGCATCATCGCCAGAACGATGGTGATCGCTGCAGAGGAATCCGAAGAGACGTCACCGGCCTGGTGGGATGCCGAGGTGATCTCCAAGGAGCGGCGGACGTTGGATCTCGCGGTCCTGCAGGTCCTGCCGGACCCGCCGCTCGACTACCTACCCGGCCAGTCGCTCGCGGTGGAAATCCCTCAGCGCCAACGTCAATGGCGATACCTGAGCCCGGCCAATGCGCCGCGACCGGACAACACCATCGAGCTGCATGCCCAGATCGTCCCCGGTGGCCAGGTCAGCGGGGCGCTGGTGCGCGCGGTCAAGCCCGGCGACACGGTCAAGGTCGGCGCCCCGATCGGCGAGCAACTCGTGCTACCGGACACCGAACCGAGGGACTTGGTAATGATCGCCGGTGGCACCGGCCTGGCGCCGATGCTGTCGCTGGTGGACGGTCTGTGGCAACGCCGGCGGGAGCAAGGTGGCGGCCCGTCGGTGCAGTTGTTCCACGGTGCCCGCTACCCGTGGAACCTTTACGAGCACAACCGGCTGACGGCGCTGGCCGAGCACCCGTGGTTCGACTACACCCCCGTGGTGTCCGACGACCCGACGTACCACGGGCATCGGGGAATGGTGGGCGAGGTGGCAGCGGATCCTCGATGGGTCGGTCGCCTGGCGATGGTCTGTGGATCCCCACCGATGGTCGGTTCCACCGCCGCGGCACTGCGATCGGCGGGGTTCGACGAATCAGACATCCGGTACGAGCAGTTCGGCGCCGTCGATGAGACCAGCCATTCACCACACCCGCAGATCCAGGAGCACCAGTGAATCCAGACCCGCCTGACCGCGTGACACCGCCAAGGATCAGCGCCGCGATGATCCGCAGGGTGAGCTTCACCCAGCAACCGGGCGGCGGCGTCAACGAGAACGAGGTCCGCGAGATCCTGGCCGTTCTCGCCGACGACATCGAGGCCGACGAGGCCGAAATTGCCCGGCTCCGCGGCCAGCTGGCGAATGCCGGTGGGGCAGGGAGCGGGCCGGTCAGCATCGTCCCGGACTCGGTGAACCTGCTCAGCCAGGCACAATTGGTCGCCGATCAGACCATCGCGGAGGCGGAGCAGTATTCCCGGGACCTGGTCGAAACCGCGCGCGACCAGTACCACGAGATACTCAAGCGAGCCGAGCAGATGGTGGCCGGGAAGCCGGCCGACGGCGGTGGCGCACCCAGGACAGCGGTGTCCGCGGATCGGTACCCGGTCGGGAGCAGCACTTCGGTGCCGCAGGTCGAGTACGTGCGGACGTATGCCAAGGTCGCCGAGGCGCAGTTGCGGGCGGTCCTCGAGGCGCTGACCGCCGAGGTGGACAAGCTCGGGCGGCTTCCCGAGCTCGGTGCCGGGATGGCCGGACTGCCCGCCCCACGCGGATCGGAGTTCGACGGTCCGACCGTGCTCGACCCGGCCTGGTAGGGCCGGGCGCAGCCGGCGCCGGATCCGGTCGGTTGCTGTTGCGGCGCGACAGCTTCCGGGCTCAGCGGTCGCGAAGGCCACCGTGCAGGAGCCGAGACCGCCTGCGCGGGCGCTTCGGCTCGGAGCGCATCGAGGCGTCGCCGAACAACGAGACGGCCACCAGGCGGATCCGCGGTGTGCCCGGCACCCGCGGTACCGGCGCCACCTCGATCTTGCGGTCGCCGAACAGGCACACTCCGGTCAGTTCCACCTCGACGCCCTCCGGCACCAGCACGTCGATGTCGCCGAAGACGCCCCAGTACTTGATCACCACCTCGTCGGTGTCGGTGTAGGCGCCGCGCAGGTCCAGCACGGTGTCGCCGAACACGTTCACCGCCGTCACCACCGAGTCCGCCCGCCAAGCGCCGGAACGGGTTTCGTCACCGACGACGTTGACCACCCACTTCGTGCGGTTGCCGGTGCCGACCGCCGGAGCCGTCGGCAGCCCGTCGATCGCGGTCGCCAGTTCGGTCCTGCTCCGGGAGGCGTACACCACGTCGATCCGCTCGATGTACTCCTGCAGCGTCAGCGCGCCGAGCCCGACGGCCTGCTGCAACCGGTCGGCGACCAGCTGGCGTTCGCCGTCCGGCAGGGCCGGCTCGTTGTGTGGGTGAGCCGGCCTGTTGTCGTCGCTGTCGTCATCCGGGAGTTTTGCCAAGTTCATCGACCCACGGTAGCCAGCGCCGGCCGTGCGGTCAGGTCAATTTCCGGGTTTCCGGTGGTGCGGCCGCCGATCCGCCGCGAAGTCCCGGTACCGGCATCCGGCTCGCGTCGATGCCCGAGTAGCCGGGATGGCGCCGCCTCCTGGCACAGGTGTTGGTAGTGCCGGTGCCGTACCAACCGTCGACAGTGGTGCTGTATCCCTTGGCTGTCAACCCTTTCTGCACCCGCACCGTCGGGGCGGTGGGCCGGAGCAGTTGGCACCCGTCAGTCCATCGCCGTTGCTTCCAGAGCGACCATGAGATCGGGTCCGGCCAGCGAAGGGACCCCGAGCACCGTTGTGGCAAAGCGTGACCCGTTGAACCGGTCCGTGATCGCCGAGAAATGCCGGAACAAGGTGCTGAGTTCGGTGGTGAAGATGTTGAGCCGCACGACATCCGACAGTGCCATCTGCGCTTCGGCCAGCACCGCCTCGAGGTTGTCCAACGACTTCGCGAGCTGCGCGGCCAGGTCTCCCGGATGCACCGGGGTTCCGGTTTCGTCGACGGAATCCTGTGCGCTGCAGATCAGTTCACGTCGGCGCCCGGTGATCAAGAGCGCCTGGTCGAACCCCAGGCCGACCGAGAATGACGTGGGATTGATCGCGATCCGTTCCATGGCTACTCCTTGAGTGTTGGTGTCGAAGGCGAAGGGTGTCCCGTCGGCTCTCGGCAGCACGGACGCCGTCAGCGCGGCACCGCCGGCGGCCGACGGGTCCGTCAAGGGTTCCTCGTGACCCTGGCCGTCGCGGTGGCGGTGGCCAGGATGCCCGCGACGTCTGCCAAAGTCGCGTCCAGGAACGCGAGTTGACCGTCGCGGTGGACGACGCGGCCGTGCCCGATCAGGCGGCCCGGCCGGGCCGGACGCAGGAAACTGCTCTTGAACTCCAGAGTGGTCTGGAACTCGTCCGGGTCCAGGGTGGCGAGCAGGGCCGGCCCGACGGTGTCGAACAGCATCGCGGCGAGGAATCCGCCGAGCACCTCACCCATCGGATTGGTGAAGGCGTCGGTCGCCGCGAACGCGACCTCGATCCAGCCGGCGTCCGGATCGGCGTCAAGGAATTCGAAGCCCAGCGTGGCAGCGGCGGGCGGCATCGGCGCGCGTCCCGTCACGCCGTCCCAGAACGGGCCCGTTCTCCGCTGGATACGCATCGGCCGACGGTAACGGGAGGGAGATCCCGCCCGATTGAACAGAATTCACCTCCACGCACGGCCGGTGGCCGCAGCCGGCGTGGTGCCGGCGAACTCGGCGAAGTCACGGATCAGATGCGCCTGGTCCGCGTAGCCGCACTCGGCCGCCAGCCGCGCCCAGTCCGGTCGCGGTGCCTCGTCCAACCGGCGGAGCACCCGCTCGAAGCGGATCACCCGGGCCGCGCGTTTCGGGGTGAGCCCGATCTGCTCGCGGAACCGGGTGATGAGGTGCTTGTGGCTCCAGCCGACCTGCCGGCAGATGACCTGGATCGGCACAGCGCCGCCGCTGCGCTCGAGTTCCCGCCAGGCGAACGCAACGTCACCGGTGATGGCCGGAGCCGACTCCACCCGGCCCAGCAGGAATCGGTCGACCGCGCCGAACCGGCCGCGCCAGGTCGCCGCGTCCCGTACCGCGTCACCCAGCCGGCGGCCCGCCGGGCCGAGCACCTCGCCGAGATCGACCAACTGCCCCGCGAGGTGGTGCATGGGCACACCCAACACCCGATAGGCACCCAGCGGAGTCAGATCCACCTGCAGGTAGCGCGGCGCGCAACCGCCTTCGAGGGGGGTGGGCCGGTCGGCCGTACCGTGCAGGAACTCCGGTGGGCGCACCGCCGAGTCCTCGACCTTGATCACCAGCTGCACCGACGCATGCGCGGGCACCACGAACCGCGCAGTCCGATCCGGTCGCATCGCCCATCCGACATAGCCGCCGCCTGCCACCATCGAGCGGAGCCGCGGGCTCGGCGGCCAGCGCACCGGAGCGAGGTGACGCATTCCCGTCATGTCATGTCTCAGGCGTTGGCGTCGTCGGCTCGATCGCGTCCGATGTTGTCGATGTCGTGGATCAGGCCGAAATCGGTGAGGAGCTGCCCGATCTGGGTGTGGTCGAGCTTCCTGATGATGCGATTGCCGATGAACTTCGGTCCTGGCAGTTCGACCTCGGCTCCGTCGCGGAGGCGGGTGGTCGCCTTCAGCAGGAAACGCAGGTCGTAGGTGGAATTGAAGACCTCGGGGATGCCGCGGTCGATTCCGAGGAGTTGGTAGGCGGCCTCCATGCCCGTGCGCACCGAGTACTCGGTGGTGAAGATGGTGTCACGCGTCGTCTCGGCGAACTGACCGATGAACGCGAAGTTCACCGCACCCTCGGGCACGACATCGGGTCGGTCGCCGGCCGTCCGGGGCATGAAGAACGAGGTGACATAGGGCATCATGACCGGCACGGTCTTCGCGCCGTCCGCTGCCAGCCGTTGGATGTCTTCGGTCGGCACCCCGAGGTGGTAGAGCCACTCCTGGGTGATCTCCTCTCCGGTGCACTCGGACATGGTCTTCTTGACGTGGTCGCCGGGGGTGTCGACGAACAAACCGTAGACCCAGACGACGATCTCGTCGGGCGACTGGGCCTTGAAGTGTGGCTGCCGGTTGACCGTCCAGCTCATCAGCCAGGCGGAGTCCTTGGCGGTGACGATGCCGCCGGTGACGACCCTTCCGGCGAACGGGTCGCGCCCGGCGATCTTCTCGATGTAGGCCGGGATGTCCGGTCCGATGGTGGTGACGGTGGCGGACTCCCACTTCGTCTTCGCGATGTCGCCGGCGAACACGTCGGGACGGCCGAACGTCGGGTGCTTGGCGGCGATGCGCCGCCAGAGGTCCCAGGCCGGTGCGGGTCCCTCGTCGAGCTTCGCCGGTCGATGGTGGTTGCCGTCGTCGGAGTTCTCCGTCAGCGAACCGATGGTGGCGAGCACGAGGTCGTCCGGACCGAGCTGGACGCCACCGGCCACCCCGCCGGCAACCCAGTGGAGGTACGTCGCCTGCTTCCGGTCGCCGTCGAAGGCGAAGTCGATGTCGGTGACCTCGGTGGAGAACGCGAAGGTGACGCCCTGGTCGAGCAGCCACTGGTACATCGGCAGAACGAGCGACTCGTACTGGTTGTACTTGGTGAACTTCAACGCCGACAGGTCGGGCAGACCCCCGATGTGGTGCACGAACCTGTGCAGGTACAGCTTCATCTCCAGCGCGGAGTGCCATTCCTCGAACGCGAACATGGTGCGCCAGTACAGCCAGAAGTTGCTGTTCAGAAAGTCTTCGCCGAAGACCTCGTCGATGCGCTTGTCCTGCATCTCCTCGCGGGAGGCGAGGAACACCTTGACCATTTCCTGCTGAGCCTTGTCGCTCAGTCCGAACTCGTTGTTGGTCTTCGCGTCCTGACCCTGCTTCTCGGTGACCCGGCAGAGCGAGAAGTTCGGATCGTCCTTGTTCAGCCAGTAGAACTCGTCCAACACCGACCCGTCGACCTCCAGCGACGGGATGGTGCGGAACAGGTCCCACAGGCATTCCATGTGGTCCTCCATCTCGCGGCCGCCGCGAATGACGAAGCCCTTCTCGGGCTTACGGATGCCGTCCAGCGCTCCGCCGGGAAGGTCGAGGCGCTCGAGGATGGTGATCCGGTCACCCGGCAGCTGTCCGTCGCGGATCATGAACACGGCCGATGCCATCGACGTCAGACCGGCGCCGACGAACCAGGCGGTCTTGTTCTCGACGCCCTCGGGCTTGCGGGGACGGGCGAACGCCTCGTAGTTGCCGCTGCTGTAGTACATGATCACGCGCCCCTCTGTCGACAATCGGCAGGCGAACGATCAGGCGATCAGGTCGACCGCCACCGCGGGCCGCTCGCTCCGGTCAGCCTGCCATCACCGGCGATCAGCGGCACCTCGAGGCGTTCGGCCACGCTCACCTACGCGGCGTCGTCGGCGGATCCGCCGCATCGTCACCTGCGACGAGGTCGAGCACGCACGGCGGGTCGGACCAGATCTGGGCCGACACCTGCTCGGGATAGGCGGCGACCGTCGGCTCGACGTCGAACAGCCGGGTAGCGCCCGTGTCGAAGGTGGGCCAGCCGGGGTCACCGACCGTCGCGAAGGCGATCCAAGCGGTGCGTAGCTGTGCCGACATCGCCGCAGCTTCCGGGGTGGGATCGCCGATCAATGTCGCCGGCTGGCCGGCGGTGAGATTGCCGAAGACCAGCGGCACGTCCAGCCCGTGACAGGCGCCGAACAGGCCGCCCATGCCAGGGGCGGGCCAGCTCAGCTCATAGAGGTGCGCGCGACCGCCGGCCCTGATTTGAGCTTTCGCCAGGTGCAGGGACGGCATCCGGAACAGCCAGTCGGAGCGGACCACCTCGTAGAGCTCGTCGGGATCCGGGAAGCTCTCCAGGTATCGCCGGGAATCGGGCGCGAAAACCGCGGCCGTTTCGGCGGCCTGCGCCCGGGTGATGTCCCCGAGCATTCCGCTCAGCGCGGTGAGCAAACGCTGTTCGTCACGGGTGTGCCCGACCATCAATCCGACCCGGCCGGTCACCCCGGACCACGGCGTGGTGGGCAGCACGTCGCCGTCGACGACCGGTGCGAAAGGTATCCGCGCGTGCGCCGCCTGACCCCAGCGATCCGCGAACTGCCCCATCTTCGCCATGACGGCGTCACCAGCGGCCGGCAGTAGCCGTGGATCCACGGTGGACAGCTCGGCGGGTGCGCGGCCGAGTACCGCAGCGCACTCCCGGGTGATGTCAGCTGACAGCTCCGGCGTGAAGTAGGTGCCCGGCACGCTTTGCGCGATCGCGCGGTGGAACAGCCCGGCTGCCCGCGGCATGGCCAGCAGCGCAGCCACCGATCCGCCACCGGCGGACTGGCCGAACACGGTGACCCGGTCCGGATCGCCGCCGAAGGCGATGATGTTGTCCTGCACCCATTTCAGCGCCGCAACCTGGTCCAGCAGACCACGGTTGGCCGGCGTCCCGGGCACATACCCGAAGCCTTCCAGCCCCACCCGGTAGTTGAACGTCACCAGAACTACGCCGCCGTGTGCGAGGTTGCCGCCGTCGTACTCGGGCAGACCGGACGTGCCGAACGCATAGGCGCCGCCCTGGATCCACACCATCACCGGCAGGCTGCCGCCGAGCTCCGATGACCAGATGTTGACGGTCAGCCAGTCGTCGCCTTCTTCGCCCACCCGGTCCATTCCGAAGTATCCGGACTGCGGAGGTGGTGGCCCGAAATCGGTTGCCGGGCGCACGCCGTCCCAGGCCCGGACCGGCTGCGGCGCACCGAAACGTACGGGTGCCGCCGCGTAGGGGATGCCGCGAAAGACCGTCAGATCCGTCGCCGCTTCGCCGCGGACAACGCCACCGGTGACCCTGACATCGGTTTTCACCTCAGGATTGTCGCCAGCGCAGCGACGGGCGCGCCACCCATTTGTGCCGGCAGCGTCGGATGTTCTGCTGACCACGCCCACGGGCCGTGACGACCTGGCCGGTCAGGTGGAGGGGACGATGTTCTGGTTGAGCCGGAACAGGTTGGTGGGGTCGTATTCGTTCTTCAACTCCACGAGCCGGCGGTAGGTGTCGGGGGGATAGGAGGCCCGGACCAGTGCCTGATTCGATTCGCCGGTGAAGTTCACGTAGGTGCCGGCGTCCTGACCCAGGCCCGAGGTGACGGCCCTGGCCCAGTCGACGGCCGCGGCGAACCCGTCGGCGGTGGGCGTCCTCGCGACGATATTGACGATGAACTCCTGATCCCGCAAGGCGAATGCGGTCGCGTCGGCCGGCACCCGGCCCACCGCTCCGCCGAGGTGCTGCAGGTGGATCTCGGTGAGTGTGTTGGGCAGTGTGGCGAACGAATCCTGCAGCACCCGCAGGGATGTGGCGTCGGCGCTGCGCAGGAACGCCGAACGGAAGTAGTTGTAGATGCCCCGCGGGTACAGCGGATCCAGCGCCTGCTGCCATCCGGCGTACGGATGGACGGCGAAGATATCGGCGATGACGGTGCCAAGGGATCGGAACGGGGCGGTCGCGGCCTCGCCGTCATCGGGATCACCCGACCAACAACCGCCGACGCCGATAATCGGTGTGCCGTGGACGGATTCGGGCAGGAAGGGCACCGGTGGGGCGGTGGTCATGTTGACCAGCGTGGTCAGTTCATCCGGGGCCGCGGCGCAGGCCTGCCGGTAGCCGGCCAACACCTGCTCGGCCTCGTCAGCGGGGTAGAAGACCAGCCCGGACAACACCGCCGGGCCGACGTCGTGCAGCCGGTACTCGAAGGAGGTCACCACGCCGAAGTTGCCGCCGCCACCGCGCAATCCCCAGAACAGGTCGGGGTTCTCGTCAGCGCTGGCGTGCACGAACTGGCCGTCCGCGGTGACGACGTCGGCCCCGATCAGGTTGTCACTGGCCAGCCCGTACTTGCGCATCAGCCAGCCGATGCCGCCGCCGGTGGTGAACCCCGCGATGCCGGTCGAGGAGACCAAACCGCCGGTCACCGCCAGGGCGAACTGCTGGCTCTCGGCATCCAGGTCCTTCCAGGTGCAGCCGGCCTGCGCGATTGCGACGCGGCGGTCCGGGTCGACCTGGATCCCTCGCATCGGCGACAGGTCCAACACGATCCCGCCGTCGACGGTGGAGAACCCGGGGATCGAATGGCCCCCGCCGCGGACCGCCAACGGCAGCCCCTCGCTGCGGGCCAGATCGACCGTGCGGATCACGTCGGCCACGCCGGCGCAGCGGGCGATCAGCGCCGGATGCCGGTCGTGAGCGCCGTTCCAGATCGCGCGGTCGGGGTCGTAGCTGTCGTCGCCGGGCGTGATCGCGGTGCCCCGCAGGCCCGCGGCGAATTCGGCGACGGTGGCCTCTCCGAGGCGCAAAGGCGAGCTTTCGGTGGTGGTCATCTGTTCCTCCTGGTGGTCTTCGAGCTTCTTCGACAACGCTAGGAAGGCCACCTCAACGGGAAATCAACGCTGACTCAATCAGCGGTGCCGCGGGTCTGCCGGCGCAGGAGATCGAGCCGCCGACCGGCGATCACGCACCGCATCGGGTCGAAGATCGCTGCGGTGCTGTCGATCTCGCGGGCGGTGCGGCGCGGATCGTCCAGTTCGGCCGACAACTCGGCGACCATCAGCCGTAGCCACCCCGCGAATCGCCGCCAGGGCGCGACCGTTTCCGCCGCCTGCGAGTAGAGCTCGCGCGCCGCCCGGGTCTCGTCGGACAGCAGCGCGATGGCCGCCAGGGCAGTGAGACTCGCGCCGACGCCGACCGGGTCGCCGACGGAATCGAAGCCCGACAAGGATTTTCGCGCGTCCGCCAGACCCCGGGTGCGGTCGCCGCCGAGCGCATGCAGCAGGGCCAGGTTCAGCTCGGTCAGCAACAGCCCCCGACGATCTCCCAGCTCCAGGCGGAGCTCGCGTGCCTGGGACAGCGCCTCTTCGGCCGCCCGGTAGTCCCCGTCGTCGCGGTGCAGGCAGCCGACCTGATTCAGCACCTGAGCCCTGGCCAGGTCGTCTCCGAGGTCGGCAAAACGTCGCGCCGCCTCGCCGGCCACCACGATCGCCGACGGCAGATCGCCGGACATCCGGCGCGCGTCGCCGACGGCGGACAACGCGTATCCGATGGCCTGCGCGACCCCGACCCGGCGCCCTAACAACATGGTCTCTCCGACGTACGGGACAAGACGTCCGGAGATCGGGGCCAGCTGCAGACACGATGTGACCACCGGCAGAAACGGTCGCGCGGCACCGTCGGAGCACGCGAGCTCGTCCAGCGCGGACTCGAAGTGCCGCACCGCCAGTGCGCCGTCTTCACGGAACATCGCGCACTGGCCGAGCAGCCAGCTGCCGGCGGCGGCGTATTCGCTTCGACCGCCGTCGATCGCGGCCACCCGGAGGTCGGTGGCCAGCAGTTCGGCCTCGTCCAGATCGAAGGTGCTCCAGGCAAGTGTTGCCTCGATGATCCGGGCCATCATCACCTCGTCCGGGTCGCCGAGCTGCCGGACGATGGTCAACGCCTCGGCGCCCAGCCGACGGTGCCGGTCCGCCCGCCCCTGGCGGCTGTCCAATCCGGTGAGACCGATCAGCGCGGCCGCCCGGGCGCGGGTCGGCTCGGGCGCAGCCGCCAGCGCAGACTCCAGCCAACGGGCACCCTCGACCGCGTGACCGCGGACGAACCAGAACCGCCACAGACTTGCCGCCAGGCGCAGCGCCGTCACCGGGTCGTGGGCGCCGGCCCACCGCAACGCCGCGCGCAGGTTGTCGTGTTCCAGGTCGAGAACCTTCGGCTGTTCGATCACCAGCCCTTGGGCCCGCTCGGGGTTGTGCGCGACCGCGACGCCCAGAAAGAACCCGGCGTGGGCGGCCGCCAGGTCGCCGACCTCGCCGGCCCGTTCCAATTGCTCGCTGCCGAACTGCCGGACGGTCTCCAGCTGTCGATACCGGGTCCCGGAGCCGGCCCTTTCCGGTGTCACCAAAGACTTGTCCACCAGGGCCGTCAGCAGGTCGAGTACGTCGCCGCGGGCCAGCGCCGAGTCGGCGCACACGGTTTCCGCCGCCTCGAGGGTGAACCCGCCGGAGAACACCGAGAGCCTGCGTAGCAGGATTCGCTGCGGTCCGCTGAGCAGATCGTGACTCCACTCGAGCGCGCCGCGAAGCGTCTGTTGCCGGGTGATCCCGGCTGTCGGGTGGCCGCCCATCGACAGGACGTCGCCCAGCCGTGCCACGATCTCCGCCGGTTCCAGCGCGGCGGTCCTGGCCGCGGCGATCTCCAGGGCCAGCGGTATCCCGTCGAGTCGTCGACACAGCTCGAGCACGTCCCGCGCGTTGGCGGCGTCGAGCACGAAATCTGGCCGAACCTGGGTGGCCCGTTCGACGAACAGGCGCACGCTCGGCAGCCGGCCCAGCCGGACGAGATCTGTCGGGTCGGTGCCGGGCGGCGCCAGGGCCAACGACGGAACCCGGAGCGTGTACTCGCCGTGGGTGTGCAGCGGCTCCCGGCTGGTGGCCAGCACGTCAATGCGCCGCTCTCCGGCCAGCAGCGCCGCGACCAGCCGGGCGCAGCCGGCGAGCAGGTGCTCGCAGTTGTCCAGTACCAGCAGCAGACGCCGCGCCTGCAGCCGATCGGCCAGGGCACGTTCCCGGCTGGGCACCGCCAGACCCGGATCCAGCCCGAGTGCCGCCGCCACCGCGTCGGCCACCGACCGCGGGTCACGGACGGCCGCCAGGTCGACGAACCACACGCCGTCCGGGTAGCGCGATCGAGCCCTCCGGGCGGCCTCCACGGCCAACCGCGTCTTACCGCAGCCTCCGGTTCCGGTCAGCGTGAGCAGGCGAGCATGACCGATCAACCGCTCGACGTCGCCGAGCTCGCGCTCCCGGCCGACGAAGCTCGTCACCGCGGTCGGTAGCGAACCGACGGTGTCGTCCGGGCCGCCGGGAACGGCGGCCGCCGGCGGGCGTGCGTTGTCCTGGGCAGCCGTCAGCAGCTCGCGGAACAGGGCGGCCGTGCGCGGATCCGGGTCGGTTCCGAACTCCTCCAGCAGTCCCTCGGCCAGGTGCTCGTAACGGCTCAGGGCCTCCGACCGCCGGCCAAGGCCGGTCAACACTCCCATCACGGCCCGGACGGCACCCTCATGCAGCGGTTCGGAGTCGAGCATTTTGGTCAGCACCAGCAGCGCCTGCTCGGGGGCGTGCGGGCGCAGCGAGTCGGCCAGTTTCAGCAGGATTTCGCTCCGGGTCTGCTGCAAGGCGTGCCGCCGGGCCGTGAGCCATTCGGAATCGGGCCACTCGGGTAGCAGGTCCCCGGTGTACAGATCGGCCGCCGCCAGCAATCGCTCCTCGGTCGGGGCCGTCAACGCATCGCGGGCCGCGGCCTCGAACCTCAGCGCATCGACATCCACCGGTCCGCCGTCGTCCAGCATGACCTGATCGTCGCGGATCAGGATCAGGCCGGTGGCCGCGGCACCGGCGTCGGCGAGGGCGCGGCGGGCCACATACAACGTCTGGTGCAGGTTCTTCGCCGCCGCACCCGGCTCCAGATCGGGCCACAACCGATCAACGACCCGATCACGGTGGCAGCGCTGACCCGGTTCCAGCGCGATCATCGCCACCAGAGACTTCGCCTTCCGCAGGCGCCACCGCTCGGCCGGCATCGCCACCTCGCCGACGCTCACCGCGAACGATCCGAGCAACTGCAGGCCCCAACCTCGTCGCTGGTCGGACGCCGTCCCGACACCCAGGGCGGAAGCCATCACGTCGTCGATCCGGTGATCGACCGGCCGAGCTGCTGTGGGTCGGGGATCCGACGTCCGACGCGGATGGCCATGCTGCGTCTCATTTCTGGCGTCGCCCACTACTGCGGACGAACCGGGCGGTCAGGGCAGGGCGAGGAGCATGCCGATCGCGAAGCAGGCCGCGATCAGCCAGAACAGGGTTGCCAGGCGGCCGGCGACTCTCATCGGTGGTCCTCGGTCGATCGGCGGATGACGCCGCCGCTGACCATCACCTGAACGGCGGGCAGCGCAACGGTGGCCGGCCCCTGGGTCACCGCGCCGGTGACGGCGTCGAAGCGGCTGCCGTGGCAGGGACAGCGGATCGTGCCGGCGGCGACGTCGGTGACGGTGCAGCCCTGATGGGTGCAGATCGCCGAGAAGGCATGGACCTCGCCCGGGCTCGGCCGGGTCAACACCACCCCGGCCGGTTCCAGCACCAGACCCCCGCCCACCGGGACGTCATCGATCCGGGCCAGTGGCTCCGCGACCGCCGGATCCGGTCGGTAATGACTGTCCGGCAACGTGTTCGGGACACCCCAACGCGCCCACCTGGTCGCCGCGTAGCCCGCTCCCACGGCCAACACCGCGGTAGCGGTACCGGTCAGCGCGGAGCGGCGGGTCAGGAGTTCGGGCATGGATTCTCCTAGGTCAGCGGCAGGTCGGAGGCGAAGAACCAGGCCGCCGACGTCAGCCACACGACGACGAGCAGCGTGAAGACGGTGCCGCCCAGCACAGCGATCGCCCAACTCGGCAGGCTGCGACTTCGCAGGCCCACCATCTTGGCGGCGTACGCGCCGTAGAACACGCAGCCGGCAAGACCGTGCAGCAGTACCCGACCGGTGCCGGTGCCTGCGCCAAGGGCCCACAGGCACTGCAGGCCGACCGGAATGGTGAGCACGAAGGCAACCGACCCACTCCAGCGGTGCAGGGTGGCCACCCAGACCGGCGCCTTCGGCCGACCTGGCAGCCGACCCCACATCCACAACGCGGTGAGCAGCTGTACCAGCACCAGGACCAGCGCCGCGCTGCTCAGCCACACCTTCATCTGGATGGTCCCGGAGAAACCGAAGGTGGCCAGCGGCCGGCCGGTGGCGTGGTGGGCGCGGGCGTAGACACCGAGCGCGACAGCGACGACCGCGCCGGTGAGTAACACCGCGGCGGCGGCAAGCGGGCGGCCGGCCCGCGACGGTCGCGGTCCGGCGCTGCCGTCGATCACCCTGATCCGCGTCTGCACCTGCGGCCTCCCGTCGCTGGTGGCCGACAGGTATACCGGCCCACCCTGACGATGACCGTCGGCCGCACTGAGATATGGAGAGGATGTGGAGATTCCGGACTGGCACTGGGCTGGGGCGAGGTTCCCAGCACGTCGAGCCACCGCACTGGTCTTTTGCGATGGCTACTTAGCTGCAGAGCCGGGTGATGATCTCGGCGATGAGCAGGTCGAATCGCTCCGGGTCATCGAGCCCATGCTGCTCTTTGACGTTTGTCTCGCCCGCTGACGTACCGGCGGCGCCTGTTGCTATTGGTGAACGAGGCGGTGTTCGTAGGCGAAGATGACCAGCTGGGCGCGGTCACGGGCAAAGACCTTCATCATTGCCCGGTTGACGTGGGTCTTGACGGTGGCGGCACTGATGAAGAGCTTGTCGGCGATCTCACTGTTCGACAGCCCGGTGCCGACGAGGGTGACGATCTCCAGTTCGCGGGTGGTGAGATTGCCCGGAACCTGGGATGTGGTGGGAGCCGGGTGGTCCGGTTCGCTGACTGCTCGGCGAATGAGGGCGGTGGTGGCCGTTGCGGAGAGCAGGGCGTCGCCGGTGGCGACCGTGCGGATGGCGTTCAGTAGGTCGGCGGGTTGGACCCCCTTTCCGATGAATCCGGTGGCGCCGGCTCGCAGCGCCGCCATGATCAGCTCGTCGGTCTCGAAGGTGGTGAGCATCAGGATTCGTACCTCGGTGAGGTCGGGGTCGGACATGATCTGTGATGTGGCTTCGATGCCATCCATCTCGGGCATCCGGATGTCCATCACGATGACGTCGACTCCGTCGCGGGCACGGTCGACGGCTTCGCGGCCGTCGGCGGCCTCGGCGACGACCTGGATGTCGGGTGCTGAGTCCAACAGCAGCCGGAAGGTGGCGCGCAGCAGTGCCTGATCGTCGGCGAGCAGAACGCGGATGGTCATGGGGTCATCGTGCCCGGGCAGAGGTCGGATCGGTCGGGATGGTCGGCAGCGTCGCTTCGATCAGGAAGCCGCCGGTCGGATCTGGTCCGGCATGGATGGTGCCGCCGCAGGCCTGGGCGCGTTCTCGCATGCCGATCAACCCGCTTCCTGAACCGGGCACCGGATCCGAGGTCTCGGATCCCGCCGCCGCGGTGTTGTGGATCCGTAGGCGCAGTCGCTCCGGCGTCCAGGCCAGATCGAGATGCACAGCGGCGCCGGGGGCGTGTTTGAACGCGTTGGTCAGCGCCTCCTGCGCGATGCGGAACGCGGCCAGGTCTGTGCCGGACGCGAGCGGGACCGGTGTTCCGGTGACGGTCACCGTGATCGTTGGGTTGGCCGCGCGGAATCCTTCGACGAGTCGGTCGAGTTGATCGAGCCGGGGTACGGGCTCACGGGAGTCAGGGCCGTCGCTGTCCTGCCGGAGCAGACCGACGGTGGCCCTGAGCTCGTCCAGGGCTACCCGAGTGTGCCGGTTGATGTCCACGAGCGCCTCGACGGCCTTGTCCGGGTTGGTATCCAGCAGGTAGCCGGCGACTGCGGCCTGAGCGTCCACCAGGGTCAGGTGGTGGGCCAGGACGTCATGAAGGTCCCGGGCGATGCGGAGTCGTTCGGCGACCACCTGCCGCTGAGCCTCCTCGCGGTGTTCCTGTTCGCGACGGGTGATGGTGTCGCGTCGGGCGCCGACCACGACGCCGGTGCCGGTAGCGATGACGACAATGCTGAACACGATCATGTCGGTTGCCAGCAGCGACAACGGTTGGGCGATCACTCCCACGGCGAGCAGGACCGCGGCGGCGCTGACCCCGGCGATCCAGCCGAACAGGCGGGAACTGCGGGTGGCGAGCACGCACATCGCGACCATGCTGGCGATCGGGACCGGCTGGTACGCGCCCATCACGACGCCAGCGGTCGGATTCTCGATGGTGAACGGCATGACGATCAGGTGCAGGGCCTCGGCGGCGACGGCGCCGATCGCTGCAAGCCCGGGACTTCGGTGGCGGAACAGCAGGGGCAGCCAGGCGAGCAGGGTCAGCACCAGGAGGGTTGGACCGGGAATCTCCTGGTGGCCCTGCCGGAGGGTGGCGGTGATCAGCATCGACACCAGCACGATCCCGGAGATGAGCGGCCCGGCCCACCTGGTCCTTGGCTGGTACGGCACGATCTGACGCGCCAGCACGGCCCGGGCACGCTGGATGCGTGTCCGGGCCGATCCGACGGTGGGTGCTGAGGTCACACCCCTGTCCTACTCGACGCCGCGTCTGCCGCCGCGGACGCGCTGACCAGAACCTTCACCGATGTCTGCGATGTGGCACTGTCGGCGGGACCTTCCACCGACAACCGGGGGGTGATCCGGTCCGCCCACCGCGGATACCACCAGTTGCGCCGGCCCAGCAGGTTCATCAGGGCCGGAATCAGGGCGAGCCGGATGACGAAGGCGTCGAAGACCACGGCGATGGCCAGGCCGATGCCGATGGCGGAGATGATCCGTTCGCCGCTGAATCCGAATGATGCGAACACCGACAGCATGATCAGCGCGGCGGCGGCGATCACCTTGCTGGTCTCGGCCAGCCCGACCCGAACGGAGCGCTCGTTGTCCTTGGTGTGGGTCCATTCCTCATGGACCCGTGAGGCCAGGAACACCTGATAGTCCATCGACAGGCCGAACATCACCCCAACCAGAAGGGTAGGCACCAGATACATCACCGGCGCGCCGGAACCCACCCCGAGCACGCCGGAGCCCCAGCCGAACTGGAAGATCGCGGTGACCACTCCGAGCCCGACGGCGATGGTCGCCAGGTTACTCAGCGCCGCCACCAGCGGCACCACGATGCTGCGGAAGGCGATGGCCAGCAATAGGAAACCGAGTAGTGCGATGAGTGCAAGGTACAACGGGAGCTTGCTCGTCAACGCGTCGCCGAGGTCGATGCTGGTGGCCGCGGTGCCGCCGACATAGACCTGCAATGATGTTCCGGCCACGGCGGCCGGGATCACGTCTTCCCGCAAGGTTGACAGCAGATCCGCGGTCTCCTCGGTCTGGGCGCTGGTCGTCGGGGTGACGGTGGCCACAGAGATCTGCTGACCCGCGGCGACCGGTCCGGCGGTGACGGATGCGACGCCCGGTGTCGTGGTCATGCGGTCGGTGAGCGCCTTGAATGCCGCTGCTGAACCGGCATCCGGCGTCGTGGCGACCACCAGCAGTGGCGCGTCGATGCCGGCGCCGAAGCCGTCGGCCATCAGTACGGAGTAGCTGTGGGCGGGAGTGTCGACGGGGCTGCTGCTGGCGTCGGCGTCGCCGACCCGCATCGCCACCACCGGCGAAGCCAGGGCCACTATCAGCAGCAGGCCGGCGGCCGCGACTCGACGCGGCGCCCGCTGAACGAGACCGGCCCAGCGATAGGCAGGACCGGTCAGGGGCGTGGCCCGATCCTCAGGCGTGGTGTTGCCGCCGGCCAGTGCAGCACGCTGCTTCTTCGACAGCACCTTGTGGCCGAGCATGGCCAGCAGGGCGGGTAGCAGCGTCAGTGCCGCGGCTACGGTGAACAGCACGGTGACGGCGGCGGCCTGGGCCATGCCGGTGAGGATGCTGAGGTTCACCACGAACATTCCGAGCAACGCGACGATCACGGTCAGGCCGGCGAAGATCACCGCCCGCCCCGACGTGTTCAGCGAATGGGCGATCGCCTGGGGGCTCGGGACGCCGGCAGCGGCGGCTTTGCGAAACCGGTTGACGATGAATAGCGCGTAGTCGATACCGACGCCCAGCCCGATCAGTGCTCCCATGGTGAGACTGGTGGAGGCAACGTCGAGCACGTGCGATCCCAGCATCACCAGCAGCAGCGAGACAGCCACGCCGGCGACACCGGTGATGATCGGAAGAACAGCGGCCCACATCGAACGGAACATCAGCAACAGGATGGCCAGCGCTGCGAGCAGCCCGACGACCTCGGTGCCGTGGGAGGCGGCCGGGTCCACGGTGAAGGCGGCACCGCCAGTTTCCACCTGCAGATCGGGTCCGCGGATCTTGTCCGCCGCCTGCACGACTACACCGGTATCGGCGTCCCGGGCCATGGTGACTGTGGCGTAGGCGGTGTTCGTCGAGGAGTTCACCGCCGATTCGCCATCGAGATACGGGTTGACGACGTGAAACACGCCGGGAAGGTTCGAGACCTCCTGCAGCATCGCCGTGGTGGTTTGCCGGACCGCCGGGTCGGTCACCGAACCGCTGCTGTGCCAGACGATCTGACCTGTCTGCGAGGCTTGTTGCCCACCGGACTGTTCTGCCAGCAGGGTGTAGGCGGTGGATGATTCGCTGTCCGGCAGCGTCGTCGAATCGGTGAAGGACGTGCCGACAGCGACGAGCACGCCGGCCAACGCGACAATGGCCAGCACCCAGCCGCCAACGACCGCTTTGCGCCACTTCGCGGCCCATAGTGCGAGGGAATTCATCAGGAACCTTTCAACAGATCGAGGATCTAGCGACACTGTTGAGGATCTCTGGAGGGGGCCGTCGGGTCGTCAACCCAACGCGGTGAATCCACTACCGCGATTGCGGTATCGACGCCGGCCGGTCGTGGCGCCGACGGCAGCGGCCCCGCCGGAATCCGACGGGGCCGTTGACGTCTGTCTCAACCAGAGTGGGCGAGGGGGGAGTTGAACCCCCACGTCCTTTCGGACACACGGACCTGAACCGTGCGCGTCTGCCATTTCGCCACTCGCCCGAGCGACGGGACAAGATTATCACGCACGGCGGAGTGCCCTTGACGCCTCCGCCATCGGTGGCCCGCCCTACTCACCGACGCTGCCAGCGCCAGGCGAACTCGCCGTCCTTCGGCGGTGGGCCGGGCAGAGAGCCGCCGCCGACCGTCAGGCCGTCGATCAGCAGGGCCAGGTACCGGCGCCGCAGCTGACGGGTGCGCTCGGGGTCGGGATGACGGATCGCCGCGCAACACTCCTGGATCAGACCGACGTCGGCGACCACCACGCCCGCCCGCAAAAGGCCTGACTCCCTTGCCTTCTCAAGTAGTTCTGTCACCAGTTGACCCGCCCGGACGGCCTCGGCGGCCAGCTCATCTGTGGGGGTGAAGGTGCCGGCCAGCTGTGTCGTCAGCGAATGGACATCGGCCTCGATGACGTTCTGCAGGAAACGCACGAACGCGGTCCAGCCGGTTCCGGCGCCGTCATCCCCGTCGGCGACGAGCAACGCCGTTTCGGCCTCGGTGTTGTACCGACGCAATCCCTCCAGGCACAGCGTGCGCAGCAGGTCCTCCTTGCCGGGGTAACGCCGATACAACGCGCTGATCCCGACACCTGCCCGTTCGGCGACCGCGGAGACCGGGGCCTTCGGATCGGCCAGGAAGACCTCGCGCGCAGCATCGAGGATGACGCCGTCGTTGCGCGCCGCCTGCCGCTTGCGGCCGGGCATCGGGATGGATTCGTCATCTCCGTCGGGCGTCGTCGGGTCGTTGACCTGCGCCGTCGTCCGCTTCGCCATGAACCTGAGGATAGCAGTGGAATGGATCATTCCGTTCTGATACAGTGAAACGGAATCAACCATTCCGTTCCAGAGGAGAAAATCATGACGACCAACCAGAACGGCACCGGGACCACCACCACCGAGGCCGCCGCCGCGATCCGCCCGTTCCGGATCGACATCCCGCAGGCACAGCTCGACGACCTGGCCGACCGGCTCGGTCGGACGATCTGGCCGAACGAACTGTCCGGCGTCGGCGACAGCTACGGCGTTCCGGTCGGCCGGGTGCAGGCGTTGGCCACCTACTGGCGCGACGAGTTCGACTGGCGCGCGCTGGAGGCACGACTCAACCGCTACCCGCAGTTCGTCACCGAGATCGACGGCGAGGACATTCACTTCCTGCACGTCCGGTCGACCCGCGAGGACGCCACGCCGCTGGTGCTGACCCACGGTTGGCCCGGCACCATCCTGGAGTACCTGGACGTGATCGGACCGCTCACCGAACCGGAAGCCGCCGACCAACCTGCCTTCCACCTGGTGATCCCGTCGCTACCGGGATTCGGGTTCTCCGGGCCGACCCGCAGTACCGGGTGGAACCGCTACCGGACCGCGGCGGCCTGGGTCGAGCTGATGCACCGGCTCGGCTACCGGCGGTACGGCGCGGTCGGCAACGACGGCGGCTCGATGGTCTCTCCCGAGATCGGTCGGCTGGACCCGGAGAACGTCGTCGGAGTGCATGTGACGCAACTGTTCTCGTTCCCCAGTGGCGACCCGTCGGACTTCGCCGACCTGTCCGAGGCGGACCAGGCCGCGCTGGGCCACCTGCAGTGGTTCTACGAGAACAAGATGTCGTTCAACACGCTGCAGAGCCAGCAGCCGCAGACCCTGGCCTACGCGCTGGCCGACTCGCCGGTCGGCCTGCTGGGCTGGAACGCCCAGCTCTTCGGGGAGAGCCTCGACCCGGAATTCGTCATCGCCAACGTCGCGATCCACTGGCTGACGGGCACCGCCGGGTCGGCCATCCGCTTCTACTACGAGGACGCGCACACCGCCGATCAGCCGACCGGGCCGACGACGGTGCCGACCGGGCTGGCCATGTTCGCCGGCGACTTCCAGTCGATCCGTAAGTTCGCCGATCGCGACCACGGCAACATCGTCAGCTGGAATTCCTACGACGGCAACGCCTCCGGGGGCGGCGCCAACGATGCCGCCGGGCACTACGCGGCCCACGAGGCGCCCGCCGTGCTGGTCGGCGACATCCGGCAGTTCTACGCCCGGCTGAGCTGACCGCGTCCTGCCCGCCCCGACCGGCCCGCCCCGACCGGCCCGCCCCGCCCCGACCGCCCGGCCTCAGGCCGCGGCGGTCGCGGTGCGGGCGCAAACCTCGTCCCACGGCGTCGGCGCCAGGCCGAACTCCCGTTGCGCCGCAGTCGAATCCAGCACGTACGGGCGGGTGAACTGGTAGCTCATCTCCAGCAGCTCGCGGGTCAGTGGGTGCACCTTGGCGACCAGGGCCAACGCGCGCAACGGCATCGGCCGGACCGTGACGGCCGGCTTGCCGATCGCGCCGAGCACCTCGGTCAGGCCCTGTCGCTGGGTGCGTGGTGCGTTGGTCGGGGCATGCCAGACCCGGCCCCAGCTCTCCGGCCGGTCGGCGGCGGCGACCAGCGTGCGGCCCATGTCCTGCACATCGGTCCAGGAATGCGGCAGGTCGGGGGAGCCCATCACCCAGACCCCCTTGCCGGCGGCAGCGCGGGGCAGCAGGCGCGTCAGATGTCCGTTCTTCCCGACACCGACACCGACGTAGTCCGACCCACGGACCTCGACCGCGTGGATCCGGCCCGCCCGGTGCAGTTCGAAGGCAGCGGCCGTCATCCCAGCCCGCAGTCGGCCCTTGTGATCGGTGGCAGCGGCCGGCAGGTCCTCCGTCATCGGAACGTCAACCGGGCCGTACGGGTACAGCGACCCGGCGGTCACCAGGGTGGCGCCGGTGCGTTCCGCGGCGACCATCAGCGCCGCGGACATCGGCGGCCACACCCGATCCCACTGGGTGTAGTCGCCCGGGTTGGCGCAGTTGTAGAGCGAGGTCGCGCCGGTGGTCACTTCGGTCAGTGCGGCGGCGTCCGAGGCGTCCACCGCGACCCGGCTGACGCCCTTCAGGTCGGCGCCACGGCCGGACCGGGACACCAGCACCACCTCGGAACCGCGGGCGCTGAGGACCTTCGCCGTCTCGGTGCCGACCGGCCCGGCCCCGACGATGACGTGACGATCGGACATGTGCACTCCCTGCTCGAATACGAGAGCGGCGCTCTCTGTTGTCTCGAGTGTGGCACTTCCGGCGGACACATGCAAG
Source organism: Nakamurella lactea DSM 19367 (assembly GCF_000426645.1). Taxonomy (GTDB): domain Bacteria; phylum Actinomycetota; class Actinomycetes; order Mycobacteriales; family Nakamurellaceae; genus Nakamurella; species Nakamurella lactea. The sequence continues at coordinate 544,462 of NZ_KE384549.1, forward strand.
AGCAGTGCTCACAAAAGAGAGCTGCGCTGCCGCCGCCGAGGTTGCCGGTCAACTGGACGACCTGGCGGGCGGTCGTCGATGCCTGCGGGAGGGACTCTGCGGCGGTACCACTCTGCCCCGGTGAGCGGGGCAGAGTGGTAGCGCCGGACAGCACCCCATGAGGGCCGGCCCTCGTACGTTGTACGGTTCAGGAGTGTCGAGGAAATCCACGGGTATCGGCGACCCGGCCGGCCTGATCGCGCACCTGTGGATGCCGCCGACGAGCAACGCCGGCCGTACCGGGTTGACGGTCGCCAAGGTCACCGCGGCCGCGGTCGAACTGGCCGACGCCGAGGGGCTGGAAGCCCTCACCATGCGCCGGATCGCCGACACCCTCGGCGTCGGAACGATGTCGCTGTACGGGCACGTGATCGGCAAACCCCAGCTGGTCGAGCTGATGTGCGACCTGGTGGCCGGCCGGCTCTACTCGGGCAGCGACCTGCCCGGCAGCGCCGCGACCTGGCAGGCCGGGGTCCGGCAGATCGCCGACCGCAACTGGGAGCACCTGATCAGCCACCGCTGGCTCGCCGAACTGGCGCCGGGCCGCCCGGTGCCCGGCCCGGGGGCCACCGGCAAGTACGAGATCGAGTTGGCGCCGCTGGACGGCATCGGACTCACCGACGTGCAGATGGATCTGACGCTGGGCAATCTGCTGGGGCTGGTCGAATCGGCCGCCCGGTGGCAGATCGGGCTGGACCGGCTGCGCGCCGCTTCCGGTGTCGGCGACGCCGACTGGTGGGAGCAGGTCGGCCCACTGCTCGCGACAGCCATGTCCGGACACCACTTCCCGCTGGCCGGCCGGGTCGGCGCGGCGGCCGGCGAGCACTACCAGGCGTCCGGAAACCCGCTGGAACAACTGCGCTTCGGCGTCGACCGGCTGATCGATGGCATCGCCGAGCTCATCGGCACTATCGGACCTCGCTGAGCCCCAGGTACAGCACCCGCGGGTCGGCTGGGTTGAAAACGATCGAGTCGATGCCGTCATACGTGTTGTGGGTGAAGGACAATCGCTGATTGCGGCCGTTCATGGAGGTGTCGAAACGATAGAGATTCGTGCCGGTGCCCGCGTACCAGGTGCCGTAGACGAAGTACAGCACATCCCGGTCGGTGGGGCTCGGATACAGGTCGGTGCCGTTGATCAGGGTTGCGTCGAGCCCGTCGAGCATTCCGGTGAAGCTGCGGCCACCGTCCGTCGACCGGTAGATCCGGCGGACCGCGTTGCCCTGGCCGGCGCGGTCGGAGTCGTAGCCCTCGGCCCAGACCAGGGACGAGTCGAGCGGCGAGATCGCGGTACTGAACAGGTTGACGGACTTGCCGTTGAGTCCCTCCGTCAGCCCCGTCGGTTGCTGCCAGCTGATCCCACCGTCGAAGGTGACCCAGGAAACCGAGCTGCAGCCCAGCACCACGTGGTCAAGGTCCAGCGGGTCGATCGCCGCTGAGTAGGCCCACGGCGACCCGGCCGGCGCGTTGCCCACCGTGCGCCAGGTCTGTGCGCCGTCGAAGGAGTCGTGCAGCCGACCGTCCTTGTCGACGGCCCGGACGTGCGAGGCATTCTGTGGATCGACCACCAGGCCGACCACGCCGTCGCCGGCGATCGGTGCCGACCCATCGGTGACCCGGTCGCCGTGCACCACGAACATCGGCTGATCGTTGATGCCGTACACGTAGGCCACCCCGGCCGGTCCGGCGGCCACATCGTAGGCGTCCAGGTTCTGCTCGAGCTTGGCGATCTCCTGCCAGCTGCAGCCGGCATCGGTGGAGCGCTGGATCATCCCCTTGGAGAACCCGATCAGGGTGTTCGGCTCGCTGAGCGCGGTCAGGTGGGTATAGGCGACCGGCGTCAGCTTCCCGGCCGTCGGTGCGATGGTCGCGCCGTCGTCGGTGGTGAAGCTCAGTGCGCCGTCCGCGCCGGTAACGGTTGCGCAGTCCGGGGTTCCCCAGTGTGGTGCGGCAACCGGCCCGGAGTGGCCCGAGCCGACGCCGGTCACGATGGTGGCCAGCAGAACACCGGTGAACAGGGCGGCAGGCAGCGGGGACGGCATCTGCTCATGAAACCGGGCTGCGCCGCGCAGCGGAAGGGACTTACGCTGGCCACTCCTGGCCATGGCAAGGATCCGCCACCCGGCGATCTGCCGGTCCGGTGGAAGGGACCCGCGTGCTGCAGAACATCGGGCTGACGTCGACCGACGAGCAGGTCTATCTGTCGCTGCTGGAGCATCCGCAGCGCTCGGCGGCCGACATCGCTCACCGGATCGGCAAGAGCGCGCAGACCGTCCGTTCGGCGGTGGACAGGCTGGAGGAGCTGGGCTTCGTCAGCCGGGCGGTCGCCGGCGGCACGCTGACTGCGGCCCGGCCCGACCTCGCGGTGAACGCGTTGGTGATGCGCCGCACCGAGGAACTCGCTGCGGCGCAACAGCATGCGCAGCGACTGGCCGAACAGTTCCCGGAGGAGCTGCGAGCCAGTCCCGGCGAGTTGGTCGGCATCGTCATCGGAAAGGCGGCCGTCGAGGCGCAGTTCGTGCAGCTGATGCATGGCGCCCGCGAAGAACTGCTGGTGCTCGACCGGCCGCCGTACGCCCAGGAGGTGGCGGCCTCCAATGTCGCGGAGAGCGACCTGCTCGGTCAGGGCGCCCAGGTCCGTGGCATCTATGCGCCGGAGGCCTTCGAGCTGCCAGGGGCGTTCGAGCAGGCGCTGATCGCCATCGAGCAGGGCGAGCAGGCACGGGTGCATGCGGAGGTGCCGATGAAGCTGGCGATCGGCGACCGGCAGGTGGCACTGCTGCCGCTGACCCGCAGCGGGGTGGTCGATTCCGCGCTCACCGTGCGGGCTCCGATGGTGGTGGCCGCGCTGGTGCAACTGTTCGAGATGATGTGGCAGCAGGCGTGTCCGCTGCCGGACTGGACGCCGGGGACGTCCCCGTCCATCGGCGAGGAGATCGACGAACGGCTGTTGGCCCTGCTGGCGACCGGGATGAAGGACGAGTCGATCGCCCGTGAGCTGGGCATCAGTGTCCGCACCCTCGGCCGGCGGACCGCCGATCTGCTGGCGAACCTGGGCGCCCGCAACAGGTTCCAGGCCGGCATGCAGGCGGTGCGGCGCCGCCCCGAATGGCTCGGATGAGCATCGTGCCGGGTCGGCCGCGGTGCTGAGCGGTCTGCCTGCCCGGGTGCTGACCTGCATCCTCCAGCTGGTCGATCGGCTGGCGCCGGCCGCCCGATGACAGATTGCCGGAACAGCCGCGACACAGCTCTCGCCCTCGTTCCATTAGGAAGACAACAAGCGCGGCAGGCGAGCGGAGGACGCACCGGTGCGATCGGGTGGGTGGATGGTGCGCCGGAGCGGCGTCCGGGTCCGTCTGCTGGTGGCGATCACCGCACTCACCTTCACCGTCACCTTGCTGCTGACCGCGATCATCGGGATGTCCCAGCGGGATGCCGCCGACGGCGTCCGCGGCTACCTGGCCGAGGTCGACGACACCGCAAGGGTGAGTGTGCTGTCCACCAGCCTGGCCGCGGATCCGGCCGCGCAGTCGGCGGAGTTCAGCACGCTGGTCGGCACGGCCTTCGGTGACCTGCCGGTGCAGCAGCTGCGTCGGGTGGTGTCCGCCCCCTACACCGTGCCAGGCGCGGACGGCCGATCGCTGCGACTGGGCAGCTACGACGGGTTCACCGAGCATGCCAGGATCACCGCGGGCAACTGGCCGGCCACCACCGGCAGCGGTCCGCAGGCGGTGGCCGTGTCGTCGGCCGTGGCCACCGAATGGGGGCTGACGGCCGGCGCCACCATCGAAGCCACACCGCCATCGGGGACGGCCCGCACCCTGCGGGTCGCGGCGATCTTCGAACCCGACGGCAGCACGTTCTGGAGCGCGAACAGCACTCTGGTGTCCGGGAGTGCCGTTGCCGACTACAGCCCGGTGCTGATGGTCGACCCGGCCGCGCTGACTGCCGGCGGCTCGACCCCGTCGGTGAGCTGGACGCTGCAGCCCGAGGTGGAGCGGATCCGACCCGACCAGGTCGCGCCGATGAGCGCGGCCGCTGTCCGGCTGCCCGAACTGGTCCGGGCGGACCAGGCGGTCAACGTCAACGGGGTGCTGACCGGCGGCGGCCTGATCACCACCCTCGGGGTGCTCCAGGGCAGCCTGGATGCCGCAGTGGTCGCGCAACCGCTGCCGATCATGCTGGTGATCGCCTTCGGCCTGGTGATGATCAGTCAGATCGGCCGGCTGGTGACCAGCGATCGGCGCAGCGAGACGGCCCTGCTCGTCTCCCGCGGGCTGTCGGCCGGCCGGGCGTCGTGGTGGGCGGGCCTGGAAGCCGCGCTCTTCGCGTCCGTCGGTGCGGTCCTCGGGCTCGCCGCCGCCACCCTGGTCGCCCAGGTGCCGTCTGCTGGCTGGTGGATCGCGACCGGCACGGTTCTGGCCGCGGTGCTGGCCTGCGCCCTGCCGGCCTGGCGGGACGGCGCGGCCCGGCTGACCCGGGACCGGCTGGACGATTCCGGCCGCGGCCGGATCGCGGTGGCCGGCGGGGTGCTGGTGCTGCTGGCCGCCGCCGCGGCCTTCGCGGTGTGGCGGTTCCGCCGGTCGGGCGCCGATGCGGTGACGGATGTCGACGGCCGTCGGGTGCTGGACCCGGCGGTGCTGTTCGCGCCGCCGGTGACGCTGGTCGCGTTCGCGGCCGTCGGCGTGGTGCTGTTCGGACTGCTGACCACGCTCGCCGAACGCGGCGTCGCCGGCGCCAGCACCGCGCTGACGGCGGTGTTGCCGGCCCGGCAGGTGGCCAGGCGTCGCACCGTGTTCGGTGCGGCGGTGATGCTGATTGCGCTGGCCGTCGGCGGTGCCACCGTGGCGGCCGGTTACGCCAGCACCACCGCCGAGCATCAACGGGTGACCGAACAACTGGCCAACGGTTCCGATGTCCGGGTGGTGACCACCGGGTCGTCGCTGTCGTCCTTTGCTGCCTTCTCCGACCCCGCTGCCCGGTACGCGGCGCTGCCGGGCGTCACCGCCGTGGCTCCGGTACTGCGGGCGGCCGGAACCGCGGGCGACACCCCGGTCACGCTGATCGGGATCAACCCGCCGGCACTCCCGGCGCTGACCAGGCCGGCGCCGTCCTACGACCCGGACGCCATGGCTGAGCTGTTGCGCCCCACCGGATCCGGTGCGGACGCCGAGGTCGTCCCGGGATCGGTGGTGTTGCCGGACGGCACCGGCGGTCTGACGGTGCGGATCCGGCTGAGCGCCTCGGGTGGGCTGCTGGACGACACGGCGAGCGTGCCGGTCGGCGTCTGGCTACTGACCCCCGATGGTGCGCTGGCCCCGGCCTCGCTGGGCGCGGGGACGGTGAAGCTGGAGGGCGACAGCCGGTTCGAGCTGACGGCCGACCTGCCGGGGCTGCGGGCCGGAACCCGGCTGCTGGCCGTCGATCTGCAGCTCAGCGGGGCGAACGAGCCGATCAGCTACTCGGCCGAGGTGACCGTGCTGGCTCGGACCGGTCCGACCACCGCGCCGATCGAACGGACCGGCTGGACCGTGCAGCCGACGGTGGCCGGCCAGGGTGCGCCGCAGCAGTTCACCGGCTCGTCGACGGATGCGACCACCGGCCTCAACTTTCACGGCCGCAAAGAATCGTCGAACGCCGAGCCGCAGCCGACCACCGTCCGGCTGATGCCCGCTGCACCGGCGGCTGGCGGGGTGCCGGTGGTGGTCGATGCGTCGATGGCGCAGGCCCTCGGGCTGCGGGTCGGGGACCGGATCACGGTGTCGCTGCCAGGTCTGCCGCTGCGCGCCGAGGTCGCCGGCATTGCCGAACGCATCCCCGGATTCGCCGGCCCCGACCTGATGCTCGCCGACCTGCCCGCGCTGCAGACCGAGATGTTGCGGTCGGCGGTGGTGCTGCCGGGTACCAACGAGACCTGGCTGGCCACCGGGGATCCGGTCCAGACCGCGGCGGCGGCCCGGGCGCTGACCGGCCCGACCGCGATCGTCACCGGAGTCGGTTCCGGGTCGGTCGACGTGCTGCTTCGCCCGGCAGTGCGGGCGCTGTGGTGGGGAACCGGCGGCGCGTTGCTGCTGGCCGCGGTCGGCATGCTGCTGGTGATGGCCACCCTGGCCCGCAGCCGGCGAGCCGAACTCACGGTACTCAGGGCCATGGGCGTGCCGTCGGTGGTGCAGGCCCGGATGCGTCGTCGCGAACTGCTGGCGACCGCCTTGCCGGCCTGGATCTTCGGCCTGGCAGCGGGTTTCGGCACCGCGCTGCTGATCGTTCCCGGGCTCGCCAGGCAGGCGGTGGTGGCCGGATCGTCTCAGGAGAATCCGCCGCTGCTGATGGCATGGCAGACCTGGGGTCTGCTGCTGGGGGTGCACGTGCTGCTGGTGCTGCTGGCCATCGGCTGGCACTCGGTTGCGGTTCGTCGACAGGCGCACGCCGCCGATCCCCGGGAGGTGACGGCGTGAGCGAGCCTGCGTGGACCCGCGCGGACCGTTGCGCAGCAACGGAACGCGGGGACGATTCATCGGTACCGGGCGAGGGCAATATGCGGCGGACGGGCGGGGTGAGTTCGTGAGGGGAGACCTCGGCCTGGCCGGGCTCACCGGCCGGCAGCTGCGCGACGACCTCGGGCCGGCCGCGGTGCTGGCGCTGCTGGTGCTGATGGTGTCGGCGATCTTCGCCGCTGCCCCGGCGGCCATGTCGTCGATCGCCACCGCCGAGATCCGCGATGCCGTCACCGCTCTCTCACCCACCGACCGGGACCTCACCGAGAAGACGACCAGCGCGTTGCCGCAGGGGCCGGCCCCGGCCGGCACGGTCACTGACCTGCCGGCGGCCGAGCAACCCGTCTGGGGTTCGTTCGCCGGCGCCCTGGCGCACACCCACGCTGCCTTTCCCGAGCCGGCCAGGCAGGCAACCGACCCGGCCCGGTTCTACCTGAGTACCGCCGCGGCAGGTCTGGCCGACGACCCGGCCGTGACCACGGGCAAGACGATGCAGGTGACGTTCAACGTCGATCCGTACCTCTCCGAACACCTCCGGCTCGTTTCGGGGAAGTGGCCGGCGCCCGGCGACGGGATCCACCCCGACGGCACCATCGATCTGCAGGTGGTGTTGGCGAAGTCGTCCGCCGCAGAGATGCAGTGGACGGTCGGCGCCACGCGCAGTGCAGCGGTCGGCGGTGCGGTGGCCAGGCTGAAACTGGTCGGACTGACCGATGCCGCGGCCGACTCGGCGGATTATCTGGTGCACAACCCGTTCGCCAACCAGCCCAACATCTTCGACGACGGCAACCAGCCGATCCGGGTCACCGGCAGCGTCTTCGTCAATTCCGGGGACTGGTCGATCGCGCAGAGCGCCGGGTCGGCGCAGGCCCTCATCTGGTATCCGGTGCGGGCCGGATCCGTCACCTCCGCGAATGTCGAGGCGATGACGGCTGCGCTGCGCCGGGTCACCGTGGTCGAGTACCCGGTGGTCGGCGCGCCGACCGACCAAGCAACCTTCGCGTTGACCTCGCTGCAATTGACCACCGACCTGCCGGCCGCCCTTGACGCGGCGAGGGCCAGGGTGGTGTCGGCATCCGCCGTGCAAACGGTGGCCGCTCTCGGCCCGTGCGGCGCCGCGCTGGCCGTGTTGGCGCTCGGCCTGCAATCGTTCCTGCGCCGGCGGCGGCCGACCACCGCGTTGCTGGTGTCGCGCGGTGCCTCGCTCGGCCAGGTGCGCCGCTCGCTGGCGGTGCAGGGCGTGCTGATCGGACTGCCGGCAGCGGTGGTCGCGGTTCTGGTGGTCCAGTTGCTGTTCGGTTGGCGGGCGCCGTGGTGGGCGATGATGCTCGGACTGCTGGCCGGATTGATCCCGGCCGCCGCCCTGCCGCTGGGGGTCTCGGCGTCCGGACTGCGCGCCGCCCGGTCCGACTTCGGCACCGCGTCGGCCGGCCGGCCGGGCTGGATCGGCGAGGTGGTGGTGCTGGCACTGGCCGCGCTGTCGCTGTACCTGCTGCTCTCCGGCGGGCTGGCCGCCGGCTCCGGGGGCGGCGCCGACGTGTTGGTGGCGGCCGCCCCGGTGTTCCTCACGCTGGCTGTGTGTGTCCTGGTGCTGCGCTGTTATCCGTTGGTGCTGCTGGCGATCCAGCGCACCATGCGCGGTCGGCGTGGTGCCGTCGGATTTCTCGGCGCCGCCCGCTCGTTGCGGGAGCCGATGGTCGGCACCCCACTCATCGTGGCGACCGTCACCGGGGTCGCGGTCGCGGTGTTCTCGGTGGTGACGCTCGCGACCGTGACCAGCGGTATCGACGGGGTGGCGGCCCGGACGGTGGGCGCCGATCTGCGGGCGGCCGGCCCCTGGATGACCGAGGATGTGGTCGACCGGGTGCGGGCCATTCCCGGCGTCGAGGTGGTCAGTACGGCCGGGTTCGGCGGTTCGATCGCCTTGAAATCCGACTCCGGTACCCGCAACGTGAACCTGTATTTCGTCGACAGCACCACCTTCGCCCAGGTGCAGCAGGACATCCCGGGGGCGCCGGCGGTGCCGACGACGATGGGCACCAGGACGGACGCCGGGGTGCCGATCGTCGTCTCGGATTCGGTCCGGGCGGCGCTCCCCGGCACGCTGACGGTGGACGGCGATCCGGTCGACGTTGTCGGGACCGGTCGCTACTCAGCCGGCCTCGGCGATCGTGGCGACTGGGCGATCGCCGACGTCACCCTGGCCCGGTCTTTGCTCACCTCCAACGGGGTGCCGGACACCGTGCTCGTCTCGCTGCAGCCGGGTTCCGGTCCGGCGGCCGCGGCGGCCCTGACGAAGATCGTCGGTCCGGATGCGGTCGTGCAACGGCCGTCCGACGTGGTCGACCGGCTGACCGGTGCGCCGACCATCGGCGGCATGCGGGCCGCGCTGATCGCGGCCACCGCGCTCGGCCTGCTGCTGGTGGCACTGGCCGTGCTGGTGACGGCGGTATCCGGTACCAGGACACGCAACAGGCTGTTCGCGGTGCTCCGGGCGCTGGGGCTGGACCGGCGGCAGATGGCCCAGCTGGCCGGTTGGGAACAGGCGCCGCCGGCGCTGACCGCGGTCGTGGTCGGCGGCGGGTTCGGGGTGCTGCTGGCCGCGGTGATCGGCGGCGTCGTCGATCTGCGGGCGTTCACCGGCGGTACCGACGAGCCCGCACTCTCGGTGCAACTGTGGAGCCTGCTGACGGTGATCGGCGGCTTCGTCGTGGTGGTCGCGCTGGCCATCGGAGTGTCGTCGCTGCTGGCCAGGCGGGCAGGCGCGGCTACCGTGTTACGGATGGAGGACTGATGACCAGCGACAACGCGGCGGTGGTGAGCGACCGGGCGGTACCGACGGCGCCGGACGGTGCCGACCTGCCGGTCGGGCTCGACGACGGTGACGGGGCAGCGGTGCTGTGTACCGATCTGGTCCGCGTCTACACCGCCGAAGGGGTGGAAGTCCAAGCACTGCAAGGGTTGAGCCTGCGCGTCGAGCCACGTGAGCTGGTGGCGATCGTCGGCGCGTCCGGCTCCGGGAAGTCCACCCTGTTGTCGATCCTGTCCGGCATCGACCAGCCAACCGCCGGCACCGCACGGGTCGCCGGCCACCAGTTGGTGGGGATGAACCGCCGGCAGCGGGTGGTCTACCAGCGCGACGCGGTCGGCTTCGTCTGGCAGCAGACCGCGCGAAACCTGCTGCCGTACCTGACCGCCGCCGAGAACATTGCGATCGTGCTGGCGGTCGCGGGCCGGGGGCGCGGCGGAGCGGCCGGCCGGCGGGCCAGGGTCAGCGAGCTGCTGGAACTGACCGGGGCGGCCGATGAGGCCGATCGCACACCGGCCGAGATGTCCGGCGGGCAACAACAACGGGTGGCGATCGCGGTGGCGCTGGCCAACAATCCCGAGGTACTGCTCGCCGACGAGCCCACCGGCGAACTCGACGAGCAGGCCACGGTTCGGGTGCTGGACACCCTGCGGTCGGTGAACGACGAGCTGGGCACCACCACGCTGATCGTCACCCACGATGCCGGAGTGTCCGACCACGTCAGCCGGACGGTGCAGATCCGGGACGGCCGGATTGCGGCAGAAACCCTGCGGCGCACGGTGACCGGGCCGGATGGCGGGCCCCGGCAGGTGGCCGAGGACTTCGCCGTGCTCGACCGGGTGGGGCGCATGCAGCTACCGCCGGACGTGGTGCGGGAACTGGGCCTGCGACAGCGGGTCAGGCTGCACCGCCAGGACGATCACCTGGCGGTCTGGCCGAGCGGCCTCGACCCGACGGCGTCGGGGCCCGACCAGTGGACCGACGAGGGGACCCAGCAGCGATGAACGATCCGTTGTTCGCCGACACCCCGGAGCCGTCAGACGACCGGCCGGGCCGCCGGGCGGCCGGGCCCGGCCACTCAGCGGTCGGGCCAGGTCACCCGGCGGTCGGGCCTGGTCACCCGACGGTCGGGCCTGGCCACCTGGCGGCCGAGCCATGGACCCAGCCGAAGCCGTTGGGCCACACCGGCAACGGCGTGGCGGCGGGCTCGCCGCGGCCGGCGGCTACGGCCGTGGTCGACCGGCACGACTTCCGGGCCAGCGAGCCGTTGCTGCGGGCCGGCGGGCTGACCAGGGTGTACCCGACCGCCGCCGGCGACACGGTGGCCAACGATCACATCGATCTGCTGGTGCGGCCGGGGGAGCTGGTGGTGGTCGCCGGGCCGTCCGGCGCCGGCAAGACCACGCTGCTCAACCTGCTGGCCGGGTTGGACCGGCCCACCTCCGGCGAGGTGTCGTTGGCCGGGCGGAACTATGCCGAATGCAGCGACCGCCAGCTGTCGGAACTGCGCCGCGAATACATCGGCTACGTGTTCCAGGCGTTCGGTCTGCTACCCATGCTGTCGGCCAGGGAGAACGTCGAGGTGCCGCTACGGCTGTTGCGGACGCCCGCGCGGGAGCGGGACCAGCGGGTGACGGAAGTGCTCGGCGACGTCGGGCTGGCCGGGCACCTTGACCAGCGGCCCTACGAGCTGTCCGGTGGTCAGCAGCAACGGGTCAGCCTGGCCAGGGCGCTGGTGGCCCGGCCGCGACTGCTGCTGGCCGACGAGCCGACCGGACAGCTCGACAGTGCGACCGCCGGCGGCATCCTGCAGCTGATCCAGCACCTGGTGCACCGGCTCGGGGTGGCCGCGGTGGTGGCCACCCACGATGCGGACCTGATGGGTATGGCCGACCGGCTGGTGCAACTCAGCGACGGTGCGGTGGTGCAGCCGGCCGCGGCCGGCCGGCACGGCCGACCGGACTGATCCCGACTCGGGATCCCGGCGCCGGTGCTTCCCCAGGGCGGGGTGTTCGTGGTGAAGTGTCAGCACCCCGGACCTAGGAGTGACGATGGCCAACCTCGCCCGCAATCTGCTCGCCTCGGCCGCCCGCGTTCCGGACCGGCCGGCGATCATCTTCGACGACGTGCGGCTCACCTTCGCCGACCTCGACGCGGCCAGCGCCCGGATGGCCGGATACCTGACCGGTAAGGGTCTGCGGGCCGGCGACCGGGTGGCGCTGATGCTGCCGAACGTGCCGGCCTTCGCCGTCATCTACTACGGGGTGCTGCGGATCGGCGGTGTGGTGGTGCCGATGAACCCGCTGCTCAAGCTGCGCGAGATCGAGCATTACCTCGGTGACTCCGGGGCGTCGATGATCTTCGCGTTGCCCGGCGATGCGGCGGCCGGGGCGAGCTCCGCCGGCGCCGAGTTCGTCGCCGTCGAAGGCGCCGACGCGATCGACCTGCGCGGCGTCATCGGCGGCAGTGAGCCGGTGACCGAGGTGACCGACCGGGATGACGCGGACACCGCCGTCATCCTCTACACCTCCGGCACCACCGGTAAACCCAAGGGTGCAGAGCTGACCCATGCCAACCTCGACAGCAACCAGCGCACCACAGCCCAGACGCTGCTGGAGCTCACCGACAACGATGTGGTGATGGGCTGTCTGCCGCTGTTCCACGTCTTCGGAATGACCTGCGGGCTCAACGCCGCGGTGGCGGCCGGCGCCGCGCTGACGTTGATCCCACGCTTCGACCCCTCGGCGGTGCTGGACGTGATCGCCCGCGACCGGGTCACCGTGTTCGAGGGAGTGCCCACCATGTACGCGGCGATGCTGGCGGCCGCGGCCGGCCGGGACACCGACCTGTCGTCGCTGCGGACCAGCGTCTGTGGCGGCTCCTCGCTGCCGGTGGAGGTGCTGCGGAAGTTCGAGAAGGCCTTCGGCTGCATGATTCTCGAGGGCTACGGGCTGTCGGAGACATCGCCGGTGGCCTCGTTCAACCATCCCGACGCGGAGCGCAAGGCCGGCTCGATCGGGTTCGCCATTCGTGGCTGCGAGATGGCCATCATGGATGAGTCGGACGCGGTGCTGCCGGCCGGCGAGGTGGGCGAGATCGTCATCCGCGGCGAGAACATCATGCGCGGCTACTGGAACAATGCCGAGGCGACTGCTGCTGCGATCCGGGAGAGTTGGTTCCACTCGGGCGATCTCGGCCGGCAGGACGACGACGGCTACTTCTACGTGGTCGACCGGAAGAAGGACATGATCATCCGCGCCGGGATGAACGTCTACCCGCGCGAGGTCGAGGAGGTGCTGTACGAGCATCCCGCGATCGCCGAGGCCGCGGTGGTAGGGACGCCGGATCCGATGCTGGGCGAGGAGATCGCCGCGTACGTGGTGCTGGCCGCCGGTGCCTCGGCCGAGCCGGCGGAGATCTCCCAGTTCGTCAAGGATCGGTTGGCGGCGTACAAGTATCCGCGCAAGGTGACGCTGATCGATGCCCTGCCGAAGACCGCCACCGGCAAGATCCTCAAGCGAGAGTTGCGCGACTGACCTACCGGGCCCGTCCCGCCCTCAGCCGGCCACCACATCACCCTTTGCGACGTCTCGGTGACGTCCGGACGCTGGAATCGCAGATTCCGCGACCCTTTGGGACGTCTCGGTGACGTCTGGACCATTGCGATTCAGCTTCCGGCCTGCAGGTGGCCCGGGAAGTGCTGGCGCCACTCGGGTTTGAGCTGTCGTGGACGTCGGATTCCGCGCTTCTCCCGTACTCGCATGATGCGCTCCAACGTATTCGCCGGATCGCGGTACAGGTCGGGGGATCGGATGATGATCACCCGCCAGCCATCGTCGTCGAACTCCTCCCGGCGGGTCACGTCGATGGCCCACTGCCGGTCGTCCTCGGCGTGCTGACGGCCGTCGTACTCGATCGAGATCTTCAACGTTTCGTAGGCGAGATCGCAACGGCGGCGCCAGCTCCCGTCACCGTTGTAGAGAATGAAGTTGACCGTCGGTTCCGGGAGGCCGGCCAACACGATCAGCATCCGGGTGCGCGTCTCGCGGGGCGAGTCGACACCGGCGCGGACCAGCCCGGCGGCGCGCCTGGCCAGCCGGGCGCCACGACCGCGGAAGCCTTCAGCGGCTGAAACCAGGTTCGACGGGCTCGTCCGACGGTGTTTGACCAGACCGTCGCCGACCGTTACCAAGTCGACCAACGACAGCTGTGCGGCCAGATCCAGGAAAGTCCTTTCGGGGGGAGTGACCACGATGCCGCGAAGGATCCGTGCGCCGACCTCGGCATCGGCGGCGTGCACCGCGATGCCGGTCGGCCCGCGCCAATGGCTGGTGCCGCTGACGGTCAGATGGATCTGGGGATCCATCGGCACCACAGCTCCCCAGAGTTCGGCGGCTGTCTGATGGCTGACCACTGCACCGGCAGGCGCCAGCAGAAGTGCCGCGGTGGTACGCAGCTGCACCGAGTCGGGTTCGGTGGCAGCCACGTACACCCCGCGAAACACCGGCCGGAACTTGCTGCCGCGCAGCGCAGTCCGGCCGATCCCGGCAGCTCTGGACTGCGCCACCGTGAAGGGACGTCGACCGAAGTTTCCCGGAATCCCCACCCGACCACATTGACTGATCTGCGGGGCTGCCTCCGAGTTGTCCACAATGATCTTGGTGGCGATGCGGACGGATCGTGGCAAGGCCCGGAAGTCACCGAGACGTCGCAAAGGGCGCCTGGATGGGGAGGTTTCGCGTCGGGACGTCACCGAGACGTCGCAAAGGGCGCGAACGGGTGCGGGACGGCCTGGTAAGGGGGTGAGGCGGACGGGCCGGCTGACGGAGGTTATGGGGTGAGGCGGACGGGCCGGCTGACGCAGTTCATGGGGTGAGGCGGACGGGCCGGCCGGCGCAATTGGCGGCTGACGCGGCCGGGCGGGGCTGACAAGGAGCGGCTACCCCGCCGCCACCGGGGTACCCGGCTGCGGGTTGCGATCCCGGCTGCCGAGCCGGACCAGCACCACGCCGGCCAGCACCAGCGCGCCGCCGAACAGTTGGATCAACGCCGGGACCTCGGAGAGCACCAGGGCTGCGAAGACGATGGCGAACAACACCTCCGTCAGCCCGAGGAAGGAGGCCATGGTGGCGCCCAGCCGGCGGCCGGCCTGGACACCCGCAACGTAGGCGACGGCGGCCGTCATCACCCCGAGCCAGGCCACCGGCACCAGCCAGCTCATGGTGACCCCGCCCAGCTGGACGTCGGTGAACACCACCGTCATCGGCAGCAATCCGACCATCCCGGCGAGCCCAAGGGCGACCGACCCGGTGACCATCCCGGCGGTCACCACCAGCAGCGGCGGCAGGCCGTCCTCGGTCCGTGCCGCCAACACGTAGTAGACCGCCAGTCCGACCGCTGCGCCCAGGCCCCAGAGCACGCCGATCGGCGAGACCCTGGTCGCCCCAAGGACATCCAGCACCAGGACGAGCCCGACGATCGCCACACCGGCGCCGATCAGGGTGAGGGTGGCCGGCCGTACCCTGGTCCGCAGCCAGACCCAGCCGACGATCAGCACGATGCCCGAGTACTCCAGCAGCAGGGCCACGCCGATCGACAGGTGCTGCACAGCGTTGAAGTAGCAGACCTGCGAGCCGGCGACCGCGAACAGCCCGAACAGGGCCAGCAGCCCTGCCCGCCGGCGGACCAGGTGCCAGCGTCCGCGCAGGGCCGACAGTCCCGGCCCGATCAGCAGGATCGCCGCCAGTCCGATCCGCAGCAGGACCGCGGCGCCGGCCGACCAGCCGGCGTCCAGCAGCGGGCGCACCACCACGCCCGAACTGCCGAAGGTGGCCGCGGACAACAGGCCGAAGCCGACGCCGGGCAGGATCGAGGTCCCGGCGGCCGGTGTCTGCGCGGCGGCGATGGTGCCTCGATCGGTCATCGGGATGCTCCTGCGAGGGATGCCAGTCACGGCATGTCAGTGGTGTACCGGGTTACACTGCTGACACTAGGAGTCGAGCGCGTCAGGAGTCAAGTTGCTTTTTGCTCATGACACAGAGGTGTCGCTCCTGTCGGCGGCCGCGTTGGTCAACACGGACTCGACCGACGGCGACACGCTGACAACCGTCGATCAGCTGGACGCGTTCGTGACGGCCAACGAGTTCACCGGCAGTCGGGCCCACGACGAGGCCGAACTCCGTGCGGTCCGCCGGCTGCGCGGCCGGCTGCGCGGAATCTGGACCGCCGACAGGTCGGCGCTGGTCGACGAGGTCAACCAGCTGCTGCGGGACGGCCGCGCCCTGCCGCAGCTGGTGCGGCACGACCACTGGGACTACCACCTGCACGCGACGGCGCCCGAGCAGCCGCTGGCCACCCGGATGGCGGTGGAGGCGGCGATGGCGCTCGTCGATGTGATCCGCAGCGATGAGACCGACCGGTTACGGACCTGTGCCGCCGACGATTGTGACGACGTTCTCATCGACCTGTCGAAGAACCGCTCGAAGCGATTCTGCGGCGTGACCTGCGGAAACCGGGCGAACATGGCCGCCTATCGGGCTCGTCGCGCGGCTGGGTCGACCTGACCGTCACCGGTAGTATGAATGAAATGTCAACAATTGCCTCGGACAACAGTATTCCCCCCAATGCGATGCTCCGCTCAGCGGAGCATCGCCAGAGTGGGCCGGTGCTGGGCGTGATCGTGGCCAGTACCCGGCCGGGGCGGGTCGGCGGCGTCATCGGTGAGTGGCTGGAGAAGCAGGCCGTCGGGCACGGCGGCTTCGAGGTCCGGATGCTGGATCTGCAACAGCTCGATCTGCCGTTCCACGACGAGTCCGCCCATCCGATGACCGGGACGTACGCCCACCCGCACACCCGCAACTGGAGCGAACTGGCCGACGGCTGCGACGCGTTCGTGCTGGTGATGCCCGAGTACAACTACTCGTACTCGGCGCCGCTGAAGAACGCCCTGGACTTCCTCAAGCGGGAGTGGAAGTACAAGCCGGTCGGCTTCTGCAGCTACGGCGGCGCGTCCGGCGGCATCCGGGCGGTGGAGGCGATCAAGCCGCAGCTGGTGGCGCACGGGATGTACGCGATCATCCCGAGCGTCTCGCTGCAACTGGCCAGGGACCTCGACGAGAATCGTCAGGTGCGCTCGACCGAGGCGTTGCAGGGCGCGGCGACCGGCATGCTCGACGAACTGGCCAAGCTGGCCCCGGTACTGCGTCAACTACGGGTCTGACGGCTGCCGCGCCGTTCAGCGCTTCGAGGCGTCCGCCGAGATCGCAGACGCCAAGCGCTGCAAGGTTTTCGTCATCCCCAGGGCCATCCGCCGGGGATACCCGGCAAGGTGGATCGCCGGCGCGAACAGCGCGGCGCCCCAGTCGTAGCTGTGCAGTACCAGGGTGGACGGCAGCCCGTCGGGGCCGGCGATCGGGACAAGTTGGTAGCGCCACCGCTGGCCGCCGATGAACCGCCGGCCGTTGCGTTCGCCGACGGTCTCCCAGGCGATCACCCGGTTGTCGACGAATTCGATCACCCGGTTCATCGACCGGTAGCGGAACTTCGACTGCTGCATCGCCATCGAGAACGTCGATCCGAGTTCCAGCCGCTGCGGTCCGCGGGACCGGCCGTGCAACGTCCCGGAGCCGTCGATCTGGTGGTGCCGGGCCGGATCGGCCAGCAACGCGAAGATCAGCTCCGGCGGCGCGTCGATGGTGCGTTCGACGGTGACCGTGCGGTCGGCGCGACCGGGAGTTCCCATCAGTCGATTCTGCCGGGTGGCAGAAACGAGCATCAGCGGGGCTCGAGCAAGAACACAGGAATCTGCCGGTCGGTCTTGGTCTGGTACTCCGCATAACTCGGATACGCCGCCACACAGCGGGGCCACCACAGCTCGCGTTCCTCGGGGGTGGCGAGCCGGGCGCGCAACTCATGGTGCTCGGTGCCGTCCTGGACCGTCAGATCGGGATTGGCGACGATGTTGCGAACCCAGACCGGGTCCTCCGGCGCGCCGCCCTTGCTGGCGACGGCGGCGTACACGCCGTCGTGCTCGACCCGCATCAGCGGGACCCGGCGAGGCTTGCCGGACTTCGCGCCGATCATGGTCAGCACCATCACCGGGCTGCCGAGCACGTCGACCGAGCGGGTGGTGCCGGTGGCGTCGATCTTCTCCAGCTGCTTGCGTACCCAGGGCGTCGCGTTGGGCTCGAATTGCTGGCTCGGTGTTGCGGTGGCGTCAGTCGTCATAGCTGTTGCAACGCCCGAGCGCGTCGGGCATTCCCTGCCGGGCGGCGGTACGTAGGTTGTGGTCGTGGCTTGGCTTCCTGCAGCGCCGGCAGTCGGATCCGGCCCGTGACCACGCCGATGCCGATCGCCTTCCAGTGGAGTGGCGGCAAGGATTCCGCGCACGCCCTGGGGCGGCTACTGCTCGACCACAGGTACCAGGTGCGGTGTTTGGTCAGCACCATCGACCGTGCGGGCAGCGGTTCGACGGTGCACGGATTGGCCGAACGACTGCTGCGGGCGCAGGCCCGCGCCATCGGAGTGCCGCTGCACACCGTCGCGCTGGCCGGTCCCGGGCTCGAGGACTACACCGAGGTGATGGGCGATGCGGCCCGGCGAATGCGCGCGGCCGGGAT
Organism: Nakamurella lactea DSM 19367; assembly: GCF_000426645.1. Taxonomy (GTDB): domain Bacteria; phylum Actinomycetota; class Actinomycetes; order Mycobacteriales; family Nakamurellaceae; genus Nakamurella; species Nakamurella lactea. The sequence continues at coordinate 562,422 of NZ_KE384549.1, forward strand.
CCGCGCGGTGGCCTTCGGTGACCTCGATCATTCCGGTGCCTTCGACCACCGGGTGAAGCTGTTCGGGCCGGCCGGGCTCTCGGTGGTCGAACCGTTGGCCGGCCTGACGTCACCCGAATGCATGGAGGATTTCCTGCAATCGCGGATCGATGCCCGGATCGTGGTGGTCGATGCCGCCGTTCTCGGCCCCGACCACCTCGGCGCCGCCCTTGATCGGGCGTTCGTGCAGGCGTTGCCAGCCGGCTGCGACCCGTGCGGGGAGTTCGGTGAGTACCACACGTTTGTCCCGTACGCGCCGTACTTCCGGCGGGCCGTCACGTTCGTCGTCGAGGCGACCGAGTGCATCGAGCGCCGGATCGGCACGCTGGACGGGATCAGGTCGTTCAGCTACTGGCAACTGCGCCTTCGGTAGCGCCTCGACCCGGTCCCGGCCCGGCGACGACGCGCCGGGACGGGCTTCAGGCGGTCTCCGGCAGGCCCCACTGCTCGAACAGCGACAGGTCGAAGAAGGCGACCACGTTCGTCACCCCGGTCGGGCCCATCTCCAGCACCTGCAGCTGGAACGGGCGGTGCACGCCGTCCTCGCCGCGCATGTAGAGCCCGAAGGCCGGCTGGCCGTTCGCCGAGGTCGGGATCAGCCGCTGGTCGTCGGGGCCCTGCGCCGGGCAGTTCGCCGAGATCAGCCGGCCGATGTTCTCCGCGCCCCGGTACCAACCGGTGAACGGCGGCATCTGCCAGACTGCGTCCTCGGACAGGATGTCGACGATGGCGCCGACGTCGTAACTCTCGAACGCCTTCACGTAGCGCGCCAGTAGCTCGTGGTCGCGCTCGGACAGCTCGGCGGCATCGATCGGACCGGTGTCGCCCGCGTGCGCCCTGGCCCGCTGCAGCGCGCTGTTCGCGGAGGCGACCGAGATCTCCAGCGTCTCGGCGGTCTCGGCGGCGCTGAAGGCGAGCACGTCGCGCAGGACCAGTACCGCTCGCTGCTGCGGCGTCAGCTTCTGCAACGCGGCGACGAAGGCCAGCCGGACACCGTCGCGGCTGACGGCGGTGGTCGCCGGATCGGCCGCCTCGACCCGGTCGGGCAGCGGTTCCAGCCACGGCACCTCGGCCGTCTCCAGCGTGCCGACCGGATCCGATGGGTCGCCGCCCAGCCCGCTCGGCAGCGGCCGCCGGCCGCGCTGGCCGAGCGCCGTCAGACACGTTCTGGTGGCGATCTGGTACATCCAGGTCCGGACGCTGGACCGGCCCTCGAACGCGTGGAACGCTCGCCAGGCCCGCAGGTAGGTCTCCTGCACCATGTCCTCGGCCTCATGGCTGGAGCCCAACATCCGATAGCAGTGCGCGATCAGTTCGCGGCGCAGCGGTGCGACCAGCGCCTCGAACTCGGCGTCGGTCACCGACTGCCGAGCGGCCGGTGCGGTGCCGGATCCCTGCGCGCCGGATGCTTGCGCGCCGGCTGCTTGGCTGACCGACTCGGTGATTTCTGATTTCCGGGCGCTGGATTCGTCGGCCCTGGGGTCTGCGCGGGTCATACTCCACGACGGTACGCAGCGGTACCGACATCCGCAGCGGCCTTTTCCGTGGTTCCTGCTGCCGCGGCGCCGGCGGCGCAATCTGCGAGCGTCGGTCGGAAACGCGAGCACCAGGCCGAATTGTGTCAGGATGGTCGGATGACGCCCCCCGCGCACCGCACCGCCCGCGCCCTGGCCAGACAGACGCTGACGGCGGAGATTCTGGACGCCGCCCGCCGGCAGCTAGCCGAACTCGGCCCGGGGCAACTCTCGCTCCGGGCGATCTCCCGGGAGCTGGGGATGACCTCATCGGCGATCTACCGCTACTTCGCCAGCCGGGACGAACTGCTGACCGTGCTGCTCGTCGAGTCGTACACCGCGCTCGGAGACATCGCCGAACGAGCCGCGCTCGGCGCCGGCACGGCGGGCGAGCGCTTTGTCGCGACCTGCCGCTCGGTGCGCGCCTGGGCGAAGGAACGGCCGCACGAGTGGTCGCTGTTGTACGGCTCGCCGGTGCCGGGATATCGCGCTCCCGAGCAGACCGTCGACCCGGCCTCGCGGATGCCTTTGGCACTGCTCCGCCTGGCGGAGCAAGGTCTGAGGGACGGCCAGCTCACCCCGCCACAGGCCCCGGAGGCGCTCGCGCCGGAATTGTCCGCGCAGGTCGCGGCAATGGCGAAGGCGATGGGTGGCGACCTGCCGGACTGGCTGGGGGTGCGGATGGGCGGCGCCTGGACCCAGCTGATGGGCACCATCAGCGCGGAGCTGTACGGCCATCTGGTGGGCACCTTCGACCCGTCCGACGACTTCGCCGAATACGTCTGGGCAGCCACCGCCCGCCGGGTCGGATTCAGCGATCCGGCCGCCGGCTGAGCTGCCGACCTCAGGAACGGCGCCGAGCCCGTCCCGCCGGAGCGGGACGGGCTCGAACCAATGGGTGCCGACGCGTGGGTCAGCCGGTGATCTTGCTCCGGCCCCCGGCGAACTTGACCCACAACGCCACCACGATCACGGCACCGATCACGGAGCCGACGATCCCGGCGGGCTGGAACCAGCCCTCGCTGGGGTCCTTGTGGAAGATCAGGTAGCCGAGGAAGCCGCCGACGAAACTGCCGATGACGCCGAGCAGGATGGTCAGCGGGATGGACATGGATTGCTTACCGGGCACGATCAGCCGACCCAGCGCACCGGCGATCAAACCGATGACCAGCATGCTGATGATGAATCCGAACATCATTTCCTCCCGTTGGGCGGTCTGGCATTGCTAGCCACGGGCGGGTGCCGCGGCCGAACGGGTGGTACCCGCGGACAACCTGGATGAAACCCGTGACGGAGTGGATTGTCGAGATGCGCGCCCGGCGTTTCGCGCGCACGCTAGAGAATGCGCACCGGCGAACGGGCAGATTCGGACCGGCCAGGTCGGGGATTGCGGCCGGTTCCGGCTGGGCCGCCCGACGCCGGTAGATCGGCCGGCACCAGGTCCGGGCAGCAGTGGTCCGGACAACCGCCGGACAATGACCCCGTCCGCAGGATTCCTTGGTGGTGAGATGAGCATCGTTCTGGTGGGCAGCAACCCAGGCCTGCTGCTGTTCGACAACGGCACGCCGGTGGCGATGGCCAGCGTCTGGTCGGTCGACTGGTCCGTCTGGGGCTTTGGCACCGTCCTGATGATGGTCGACGCCGACGGCTGGCGCACCGTCGGCACCGACGAGCACCTGGCCAGGATCCTGTTGGAACGGTTCAACCGGCACTTCCCGGAGGCCGAGTCGTTCGACGACCAGGCGCCGGTCCGGCACACCGACGACGAGGTACAGCTGACCTGCGACCTGCGGTCCGGCCTGCACGCCGCCGGCGGCGGGCTGGAGTTGCGGCTCGGCGACGTGCGCGACCGTCGGCCCTTCGCCCACCCGGCCTTCCCGCTCGGTGAGATCGAGCTCGGGCTGACCAACGTGTACGCGCCCTGCGGATTCGGCGAGCTGATGGTGGACGGGGTCTCGGTGCCCGGCCAGCCGGAATGCTCGACCGAGGGCGGCCGATGGTCGTCGACCGGCTACCTGGCGGTCGCGGAGGTGTGGACCGATCCGACCGGCGCCCTGCAGCAGGCCGACACCACCGAGCCGGCCCGGCGGCGGCAGGCCCGCCCGGCCCGGCGGCGGCACCTGCGGGCGATCAACTCCTGACCGCGGGTGCCGTCAGCCCGCCTTTGACGCCTTGGTCTTCGGCGCCGGCTTGGCGGCTGCTTTCGCCGGGGCCTTGCGCTTCGCGGGTGCGGCCTTGGTCGGCGCTTTTCCGTCATCGGAGTCCGCGGTGTCGCCGCCCTTACGGCGGGCGACGGAGCGCTCCAGCGCGGCCAGCAGGTCGACCACCTCGGCGTCCTCGCCCTCGTCCTCCTTGGTCTTGATCGCGAACGCCTCGCCGCCTTCCAGCTTGGCGTCCACCAGCTGCTGGAGTTCCTCCCGGTAGGTGTCGGTGAAGTTCTCCGGGTGGAAGTCGTCGGAGTAGGACTCGACCAGCATCGAGGCCATCTTCTTCTCCGCGGGCGCCACCTTCGGCGGATCTTCCAGGGCCGGGAACTCGGCCTCCCGCACCTCGTCGGGCCAGAGCAGCGTCTGCAGTACCAGCACGCCGTCGCGGACCCGCAGCGCCGCCAGCCGGGTCTTCTGGCGCAGCGCGAAGCTGACGATCGCCAGCCGGTCGGTGTCCTCCAGGGTCTGCAGCAGCAGCTGGTACGGCTTCGCCGACTTGCTGGCCGGTTCCAGGTAGTAGGCCTTCTCGAACATCAGCGGATCGACCTGATCGACCGGCACGAAGTTCTGCACGGTGATCTCCCGGTCCTCCTCGACCGGCAGGCTGGCGAAGTCGTCGGCGGTGAGCACGACGGTCTGGCCGTCCTCGCTCTCGTAGGCCTTCTCGATGTCCGAGAACGGCACTACCTCGCCATCCAGCTCGCAGACCCGCTGGTAGCGGATCCGGCCGCCGTCCTTGCCGTGCACCTGCCGGAACTTGATGTCGCGGTCCTCGGTGGCGCTGTACAGCCGGACCGGAACGTTGACCAGCCCGAACGCCACGGAGCCCTTCCAGATCGATCGCATGGAACCATGATGGACGGTTCGGCGGCGTTGTGCCGAATATTGTTGGTCGACGGGCGTGGGCGGAGGCGGAATGGCCGGCGAATCGACGATCGTGCAGATCGACGGGCGTCGACTCGCCGTGACCAACCTCGACAAGGTGCTCTACCCGAAGACGGGGACCACCAAGGCCGAGGTGCTGCGCTACTACGCGCTGGTGGCGCCGGCCCTGCTGCCGGTGCTGGCCGACCGGGCGGTGACCCGCAAACGCTGGCCGAACGGGGTCGACAGCGAGCCGTTCTTCGTCAAGAACACCGAAGCCGGGGCGCCCAGGTGGATTCCGCGCCGGACGGTGCCGCACAGTGACGGGCCGGTGACCTACCCGTTGGCCGACTCGGCGGCGGTGCTGACCTGGATGGCGCAGATGGCGGCGCTGGAGCTGCACGTCCCGCAGTGGCGGTTCGCCGGTCGCTCCGCCGACGGCACCTGCCGGCCGGACCGGATGGTCTTCGACCTCGATCCCGGTCCGGGCGTCGGTCTGGTCGAGTGTGCTCGGGTGGCCCGTTGGGTGCGAGAGGTGTTGCAGCAGGCCGGATCCGATGCGGTGCCGGTGACCAGCGGCTCCAAGGGGCTCCACCTTTATGTGGCGCTGGACGGTGAGCGGACCTCCGACGAGGTGTCGGCGATCGCGAAGGCGGTCGCCCAGTCGCTGGAGGCCGAGCACCCGAAGCTGGTGACCTCCAAGATGGCCAAATCGGTGCGCCCGGACCGGGTGTTCATCGACTGGTCGCAGAACAGCGCGGCGAAGACCACCATCGCCCCGTACTCGATGCGCGGCCGGGAGCGGCCGATGGTCGCCGCGCCCCGCGACTGGGCCGAACTCGAGGCAGCCGACCTGCGGCACTTGGAGTTCCACGAGGTGCTGGATCGGCTCGCCGACGGGCTCGATCCGTGGCGGGACCATTTCGGTCAGCACGACGATGCCGGCAACCCCGGGGATGACGGTGCCGCGGCTGACGGCGATCTCGGGACGCCCGGGAACGACGGTCCCGCGATTGACGGTCCCGAGGCTGACGGTCCCGCGGCTGACGACGCCGCGGATCACCGCGACGGAGCTGACGGCAACGAGGACGGTACGGACGAGCCGCACGACCCGCGGGCCGGCGCCGCCGCCTACGCGGTTGCCGCGATGGGCGGTGGGAAGACGCACGGTGCGCACCGTTGGCAGGATCCGCTGGAGGGACCGCGGGGCCGGGTGGTCCGCAAGGAGAACTCTGCCAAGGCAACGGGTACGCCCGGCGGTGCGGCGCGGGAGCGAACCACCTTGTCCGGTGGTGGGGCGCCCGAGCTGCTGCCGATGCTGGCGACGGCCGGTGAGCCGGCCCAGATCACCGACCCGACGGCCTGGCGCTTCGAGGGCAAGTGGGACGGGATCAGGGCGCTGGCCGCGGTGGCGGACGGCGCGGTGCGGCTGATCGGCCGGTCCGGCCGCGAGCTGACCTCCGGATACCCGGAACTGGCCGAGCTGGCCGAGCTGCTGGACGGGCACGCCGCGGTGTTGGACGGCGAGATCGTGACGCTGGACGGCAATGGGCGCACCAGCTTTCCGCTGCTGCAGCAGCGGATGAACCTGGCGTCGGCGCCGGCGATCGCCAGGGCCGTCGAGCAGGTGCCAGTCCGCTACTTCGCCTTCGATCTGTTGCAGCTCGATGGAATCTCGTTGCTGCGCAAGACCTACGACCAGCGGCGGCGGCTGTTGGAAGCGCTGGAGCTGGTCGGCGAACGGGTGGAAGTGCCGGCACCGCTGGACGGCGATCTGCAGGAGGCGATGCGTTACAGCCGGGAGCTGGCCTGGGAGGGCATCGTGGCCAAGCGACGCGACTCGATCTACCGGCCGGGGGTGCGCTCCGGGCACTGGCTGAAGATGAAGAACCAGCTGATGCAGGAAGTGGTGGTGATCGGCTGGCGGCCCGGCGCGGGCCGGCGGGCCGGTGGTATCGGTTCGCTGCTGGTGGCCGTGCCCGACAACGAGGGCCGGGTCGCCGGGCTGCGGTACGCCGGGCGGGTCGGTACCGGCTTCACCGACAAGGTGCTCGACGATCTGCAACGGATGCTGCACCCGGCTGCTGCCCCGGCCGCAGCGGGGATCCCGGCGGCGGATGCGCGAGATGCGGTGTGGGTCGAGCCGGACCTGGTCGGCGAGGTGACGTTCGGCGAGTGGACCCCGGATCGCCGGCTGCGGGCGGCGTCCTGGCGCGGGGTGCGGACCGACAAGTCGCCGGAGGACGTCCGGTTGGAGAGCTGACGGCTGGAGCATCGTTACGGCGGACCGACCTGGTTCCAGCGGATCGGGACATCGGTCGCTCGGACCGGAGGTGGTGCGGTACCAGCCGGCAGACGCCTCTCGGCGAGTGGCACGCTCGTGGCGGCTGAGGTTTGAGCCCGGGGGTCATGGACCGGCTGGTACCAACCTCTCCAACGTGGAGGACACCGGATCTGTTCCCGACCCGCCGGAGCTGTTCCCGACCCGGCGTCAGACCCGGCGGGATCCGGTCCCGACCCCGCCGACCTGGCGGGTTCGGCCACGCCGGGTGACCGGATCCGGTCCGGAACTCGCCGACTTGGCGGGTCCCGGACCGTCCGATGCGGTTGGCGTCAGCCCAGGTCAGCGGGCTCGGCCAGCTGCAGCGGTGTGCCCGGCGGGACCACCTGTGGCCTGGCCTCGAATGCGTAGGTGGCGATCATCACCAGCAGCCGGTCCGGTGATGCCTCGATCAGGTGGCAGCGCTCCCACCGTCCGTCGGAGTGGATCCACCAGCGCTCGGCCAGGCTCTGCAACCCGATCGACCGCACCTGCTGCTCGGCCGCTTCGCCGTCGTCGTGGATGCCGAGCAGTCCGCCGAAGACGGTGAGCGAGCGGTACCCGCCGGCGTCCTCGGCAGCCGCGACGAAGCCCAGCAGCTCGTCGTCATCGGCGCGCCGGATCTCCCGGCGGTTCTCGGTGTTCGTCATCGCTCCTGCTTCTGGTTCAGCCCGGTCGCCGGGTGCGGCCGCAGGCACGGTGACGCTAAAGCCTGACGTCGCGTCAGGGTCAATGGAGAGTCAGCCCAGCTGCGGCCGGCCGGGCGAAATCAGGCTCGGATCGACCCGAGCGGCCCACTGGCCTCGACCGAGATGAACTCTCAGACCTGCCGGATCGCCGCCACCGCGACGTCGGCGGGTAGCAGGGCCCGGCCACCCAGGTCGGCGAGCTCGATCGCCACCGCGACACCGACCACCACGCCACCGGCCCGGCGCAGCAACCGGCAGGCCGCGGCCGCCGTGCCTCCGGTGGCCAGCACGTCGTCAACGATCACCACCCTGGCGCCGTCCGGCACGTCGTCCGGGTGCACCTCGAGGCGCGCGCTGCCGTACTCCAGCGCGTAGTCCTCACCCAGTACCGCCCCGGGCAGCTTGCCGGGTTTGCGGATGGCGATCATTCCGGCGCCGGCGGCCATGGCGGCGGCCGCACCGAGCACGAATCCGCGGGCCTCCAGTCCGGCGAACAGGTCGACCGGCCCACACAGCCCGGCCAGTTCCTCACCGAGCAGCCGGAGCCCGGTCGGGTCGGCGAACAGCGGCGTCAGGTCGCGGAACAGCACGCCGGGCGCCGGGAAGTCCGGCACCACCCTGGCCAGGGTGTCGATGGCGTCGCCGGCCGAGGTCAGTGATCGCATGGGTTCACTATGCGGCAGCCGGCCGGCCGACGATCACCCGACCGTCAGCCCGTGCCGCCGGTCGCCCTGTACCTGCGCGTTGAGCGCTGCCTCGGCGGCGGCCGAGAACGGGTTGTCCGCTGCCCGGAGCGCGGTGGCCACCTCCTCGTCGATCAGGTCGCCGTTGATCGCCGCGGCCGCCGTCACCCCGGATGCGGCCGCTGCGATCAGCTGGGCCATCAGGTCGGTGACGTTCCCGGCGACCCAGACGCCGGGCACCTCGGTGCGGCCGGTGGGATCGGCGGTCAGTCGGCTGCCGAGCCGGAAATCGTTGAGCTGCAGCGGAACTGCCGTCAGCCCGAGCTCGGCCAGCGGCCCGACCCTGGCGGTGAACCGCGGTGCGACCACCAGCGCACGCCGCTCGACGGTGCTGCCGTCGACCATCCGGACCGCGTGCAGCCGGCCGTTCTCGGTCTCGAGTCGCTCGACCTGGCCGGCGACGAACCTGATGCCGCGGGCGGTCAGCGCGCGGTGCTCGGTCTCGGTCGGCTCCGGGCCGGTGTGCCCGAACAGCACCACGTCGTCGCTCCACTGGCGGAACAGCTGGGCCTGGTGGATCGCCATCGGCCCGGTCGAGAGCACACCGATCGGCTGGTCGCGGACCTCCCAGCCGTGGCAGTACGGGCAGTGGATGACGTCGGTGCCCCACAGCTCGGCCAGGCCGGGCAGGTCCGGCAGTTCGTCCGTCAGCCCGGTGGTGACCAACAGCCGGCGGGCAGTGGTGACCCGCCCGTCGGCGAGCGTCAGCCGGAATCCGCCGGCTTCCTCCCGCCGCGCGGAAGTCACGACGCCGCTGACGATCTCGCCGCCGTAGCCGGTCACCTCCCGGCGGCCGTTCGCGAGTAGTTCGGACGGCGCGGCGCCGTCCCTGGACAGGAAGCCGTGCAGGTGCGCGGCCGGGGCGTTACGCGGCTCGCCGGCGTCGATCACCAGCACCGAGCGGCGTGCCCTGGTCAACGTCAGCGCCCCGCTCAGCCCGGCGGCGCCGCCGCCGATCACCACCACGTCATACCGGTTCGAGAGCGTCTTCGTCATGCCGTTCACCGTGCGCCGCCACTCCAGGAGTTGGCAAGCTTCGTTGCCGAAGTGGCAAGCTGGAGGAATGCGCAACCACTCCGCCGGCGAAACGAACGGCGAATCGGACGGTGACATCGACGAGGTGATGGCAGCGGTCGGCCCGCGGCTGAAGGCGTTGCGGCTGCAACGGTCGGCCACTCTCGCCGACCTGGCCGCCGCCACAGGCATCTCGGTCAGCACCCTCTCCCGACTGGAGTCGGGGCACCGCCGACCCAACCTGGAACTGCTGCTGCCGCTCGCCCGTTTCCATCGGGTGCCGTTGGACGAACTGGTCGGCGCGCCGGCGGTGGCAGATCCCCGGGTGCACCTGCGGCCGGTGTCCGCGGACGGGATGACCTACGTGCCGCTGACCCGGCGGCCGGGCGGGGTGCAGGCGTTCAAGATGGTGATCGCCGCCGACAGCCCGCGGAACGAACCCGATCCGCGGACGCACGAAGGCTACGAATGGCTGTACGTGCTGAACGGGCGGCTGCGACTGGTGCTCGGTGACCACGACCTGGTGCTGGAGCCGGGTGAGGTCGCCGAGTTCGACACCCGCACCCCGCACTGGTTCGGCCGCGCCGGCGAGCAGGCGGTCGAGCTGCTCAGCCTGTTTGGCAAGCAGGGCGAACGGATCCACGTGCGGGCGCGGCCGCAGCGGTGACGGGGCCGGTTCCCCTCGGCCGTAGCGGGGTTGTCCCGCCGCGGCCGTAGCGGGGTTGTCCCGCCGCAGCCGTAGCGGGGTTGTCCCGCCGCGGCCGTAGCGGGGTTGTCCCGTCCGCGGCACCTACCGCTGCAGGCGCGGGAGCCGGGCCGCGGCGACCGCGAACAGCACCGCGCCGAGCGCCTGGATCAGCAGGCAGACCGCGAATGCGGTCGAGTACCGGGCCGCGTCGGGGGCGTCCCGGCCGTCACCCACGATGGTGGTGAACACCGCCCCGAGGGCGGCCACCCCGAGCGCCAGCGATGCCTGCTGGGTGGTGGTGAACACGCCCGATCCGGCACCAGCGGAGGCGACCGGAACCTCGGCCAGTACCACCCCCACCAGAGGGCCGAGCATCATCGCCTGACCCAGCCCCATTCCGACCAGCGAGCCGGCCAGCGAGACCGAATCCAGCGACCCACCCTCGGCCAGCGCGGTGCTCGCGATCCCGATCAGCCCCAGGCTCTGGACGATCGCGCCGATCAGCAGGATCCGGCGACTCCCGAAGCGTGGCACCAGGTTTCCCGCGACGATCGACACGATCAGGAAGACCAGCGCGAACGGCACGGTGACCAGCGCCGCATGCATCGGCGACCAACCGAGTCCGGTCTGGGTGAGCAGCGTGTACTCGAAGGTGAACGCGCCGTACCCGGCCATCAGGATCACCGCCATCAGCAGGCCCAGCCGGAACGTCCGCAGTCGCATCAGCGGCGGCGGAACCAGCGGCACGGTTCCCTTGCCGTGCAACGACTTCTGGGTCCGCCAGAACCATCCGGCGAGGACCACAGAGGCCGCCATCAGCGCCCAGGTCCACCAGGGCCAGTGCAGCGAGCCACCCTCGGCCAGCGGAACCAGCAGCGCCAGCAGGGCGGCGCCGAGCAACGCCGTCCCGCGCAGATCCAGGTGCCGGTGCCCGGGCGCGGTGGTCTCCGGCATCCAGCGCAGCGCTGCCACGAAGGCCAGCGCGCCGATCGGTACCCCGATGGCGAACACGCCGCGCCAGCCGGAGTCGAGAACGTCGGCCGACAGCACTACTCCGCCCAGTACCTGGCCGAGCGCTGTGCCACCGCCGGCGGTGGCGCCGAACAGCCCGACCGCCTTCGCCCTTGCTTTCCCGCTGGTGGTGGCGGTGAAGGTGGCCAGCACCTGCGGCACCATCATCGCGGCGGCGAAGCCCATCAGGGCACGCGCGGCGATCAGCACCCCGACGTCCGGGGCGAAGGTGGCCAGCAGCGAGGTCACGGTGAAGCCGGCCATCCCGATCAGGAACAGCCGTCGGCGGCCGTAGAGGTCACCGAGCCGGCCGCCGATCACCATCAGCATGGCGAAGCCGACCGAGTAGGCGGACATCACCAGCGACAGTGACGCCGGCGAGGCGTGCAGGGCGGTGCCGATGTCGTGCAGCGCGACGCTGGTGGCGGAGAAGCTGAGCACCGACATCAGCAGCGCCGACAGGGCCGTGTAGAGGCCGGCGGTGCTGAGCGTGTTCTGCGTGGCCGTGAGTGGCCGGCTGCCGGGGGTGGCGAGTGAGGTAGTGGTAGTCACGGGTACCAGCCTGCGAGCACGGTTATCCGGGTACCAGAGCGTAGTTATCCTGGTACCAGCGCAACCTGGATCGCCCGCCGAGCAGCGGGCAGACTGGGCCCATGGCTGGACAGACCTCGGCGAACAGCCGGCGCGAGCTGGGCGATTTCCTGCGGACCAGGCGGGAACGGCTCAGTCCCGAACGGGCCGGTATCCCGGCAGGCGGCCGACGGCGCACGCCCGGCCTGCGCCGCGAGGAGGTCGCCGCGCTCGCCGGGGTCGGCGTCACCTGGTACACCTGGCTCGAACAGGGCCGGCCGATCAACGCCAGCGCCCAGGTGCTGGGGGCCATCGTCCGCACGCTGCGGCTGACCTCGACCGAGGAACACCACCTCTGGACGCTGGCCGGCGTCACCCCGCCCGGGCCGCCGCCGGAACCGTTCCCGACCATCTCCAGCGGCGCCCGCAAGGTGATCGCGCAACTCGACCCGTACCCGGCCTGTGTGCAGAACGCCCGGTTCGACGTGCTCGCCTACAACCGGGCCTACCGGTTCCTGTTCGGCGACATGGACACCAGGGCACCGCAGGAGCGCAACTGTGTCCGGTTGATGTTCACCGACCGCGACTGGCGCGCCCACTACCTGGATCCGGACATCGTCGCCGGCCGGATGGTGGCCAAACTTCGGGCGGCGATGGGCGGACGGATCGACGACCCGCGGTTCGTCGAACTGGTCGACGAGCTGCGGACCAGCTCGACCGAGTTCGACCGGTTGTGGCGCGAGCACGACGTGCTCAACCGCGAGTACCCGACGAAACGGATCCGTCAGTCCGAGGTCGGCGAGATGCACCTGGAGTTCGTCTGGACCGCGATGGACGACGTCGGCGAGCTGCGGATGTCGGTGATGACGCCGGTCGATGCGGCGACCGAGCAGCGGCTCTATCAGTTGGCGGAGATCACCGCCGGCCTGCCGGACGTCGAGTTCAGCGCGGGGAGTAGCTGACCTGCCCGCGGGCCACCCGGGTCAATCGCCAGCGGCCGAGCAGCAGCAACACGCCGGTCACCACCAGCAGCAGGACCGCGATGCCCAGGCAGTTCAACAGCACCCGGGGATAGCCGTTGGCGGCCACGTCGACGAACGGATACGGGTACCAGTCGGCGATCACCCCGTGGATCAGCGTGTAGCCGATCCAGGCCAGCGGCCAGACCAGGGTGAGTAGCAGATCCCTGACACTGACGCGCTTTCGCGGTCCGAACACGACGAATCCGATCACCGCGAGCAGCGGCACGACCACGTGCAGGAGCCGGTCCGCCAGCAGGTCAGCGCCGTGCAATCCCATCCCGTTCTTCTTCATCCAGGGCGCCAGGATCAGCCAGACCACCAGCCCGGTGATGCTGATGCCGACCACTGCGTTCAACCGGACCACCCGCCACCAGGTTCGGTCCGTGTCGCGTCCGGCCACCAGGGTCCAGGCGGTGACGGCAACCAGGATGTTCGACTGAATGGTGAAGTAGCTGAAGTAGTTCAATACCCGTTCGCCCGTCGGCGGAAGGGTCGTCTCGCCGAGCACGTGGCCGCCGCGCAGGACCAGCACGAACTGCAGCACCAGGGCCGCCAGCGCGACCACGAGAGTGAGGCCGTGCCAGATGCGGGCCACCGGCGTCGGCCGAGGATGGATCTCGCTGGTCATCGGTCGATCAGCTCCAGAGGATGCGGGTCTTGTCCCGCCACACGCCCAGCAGTTCCGGCTCGCCGGTCACCGCGATCTCGTCGCCGCGGTTCCACAGGCCGAGGTACAAGGTCGCGGCCGTGCCGGTCATCACCGCGTCCGGCTCGCCGTCAGCTCCGCGCACCACCACCGGGGGTTCCGGCGACAGCCGAACCGTCCAGCTCGCCGCCGCATCGCTGGGTGCGACCAGGAAGCTCACCGGCGATTCGGCGCGCATCGCCGACGACTTGCGTGGCAGGAAGCCGACCAGCAGTTCCTCGAGCCCGTCGAGGGCCAGGTCGGTCGGGATGTCGGCTTCCTTCGTGGTCGGGATCCGGCCGAGCCGGCCGGCCAGCGCGTCGACTCCGTGAATCGTTGTCTCGTTGGCCTGCCGCCGTGCCCAGAAGTCCCGGGGAGCCGGGGCGGCCTTGATGAAGACCAGCGCAGCCAGGTCGTCGGGGGCGGCGGTCAACGCGTCGAGCAGCGCCGCCGAACCCTCGGCGAGCCAGTCGGCGAGGTCGTCGACGTCCGGTTCGGGCTGGGCAGGGGCGAAGTCGTCGCGAGCGTCGGCGAAGTCGGTGATCGCGTTCGCCACGATGTTGCCGGCCCAGCGGTGCACCATGCCCAGGTGCAGGACCAGGTCGCGCATCGTCCAGTCCGGGCAGGTGGGCACCGGGGCATCCGGACCCGTGGCCCGCAGATTGTCCAGCAGGCGCTCGGTGCCCGCGCCGATGGCCGCCAGTCGCCCGGCGAGGCCGAACTCGGCGGGCTCACTTTCGAAGCGGGCGTCGCTGGACATGGGTTCACTGTTTCACGGTGGGATGACGACGGCTCGGTGCCACGGGTCCGGCGTGGCGGCGGATTCATCTGACGAGCGGCCAGTGGGCCGATTCGCCGCCGAGAAGGCGACGATGGGGCGCTGCCCGCAGCTGAGCTGAATCCATCGGCGGAGGGCGCGCGGCGGCTGGCTAGGGTTGACGCGTGCGCATCCTCGTCATCGGTTCCGGAGCCCGTGAACATGCCCTGTTGCGGGCCCTGGACCGCGATCCGGCGGTGACCCAGCTGCATGTGGCACCCGGCAACGCCGGGACCGGGGAGCTGGCGGCGGCGCACCCGGTCGATGTCGGGGACCCGGCGGCGATCAGCGCGCTGGCCGGCGGGCTCGGGGTCGATCTGGTGGTGATCGGTCCAGAGGTTCCGCTGGTCGCCGGTGCGGTGGATCGGTTGCGGCAGGACGGGATCGCGGCGTTCGGTCCGACGGCCGCCGCCGCCCGGATCGAGGGATCGAAGGCGTTCGCCAAGGACGTGATGAGCGCTGCCGGGGTGCCGACCGGCCGGGCGATCGGCGTCACCGAGGAGAGCGGCATCGGCGCCGCGCTGGATGCGCTCGGCGCGCCGTTCGTCGTCAAGGACGACGGCCTGGCGGCCGGCAAGGGCGTGGTGGTGACCGAGGACCGAGCGGTCGCCGAGGAGCACGCGCGTGCGGTGCTGGCGGCCGGGCATCCGGTGCTGGTCGAGGAGTTCCTGGCCGGTCCCGAGGTGTCGTTGTTCGCGGTCTGCGACGGGACTCGGGCGCTGCCGTTGCTGCCGGCCCAGGACTTCAAACGCGCGGCTGACGGGGATGCCGGCCCGAACACCGGCGGGATGGGCGCCTATGCGCCGCTGCCCTGGGCGCCGCCGGATCTGGTGGACACCGTGCAGCGCACCGTGTTGGACCCCGTGCTCGCCGAACTCGCGCGCCGCGGAGCGCCGTTCTCCGGGCTGCTGTATGCCGGGCTGGTGCTGACCGCCGAGGGTCCGAAGGTGATCGAATTCAACTGCCGGTTCGGTGACCCGGAGACCCAGGTGGTGCTCGAGCTGCTCGACTCGCCGCTCGGTGAACTGCTCGGCGCTTCGGCCGCCGGCAACCTCGAAGGCGTTGCACTGCAGTGGAAATCAGGGGCCGCGGTGACGGTGGTGATCGCCGCCGAGAACTACCCGGCGGCACCCGTCAGCGGAGACGAGATCACCGGTATCCCGGCCCCGACCGCCGATGCCGTTGTCCTGCACGCCGGAACGGCCCAGGCCGACGGCGTCGTCGTCAGCTCGGGCGGCCGGGTGCTGTCGGCCACTGCCAGCGGTCCCGATCTGGCCACGGCCAGGGAAAGGGCCTACGCGCTGGTGGATTCCGTGCGGTTGCGCGGCTCGCACCACCGCACCGACATCGCGGCCGCCGCGATCGCCGGTCAGGTCAGCGGGCCGCGCCGCTGAGGTCGCGTTCGCCGCGGTCGTCGGCGTCGTCGGGATCGATGACCGGTGCAGCCAACACCTTTTCGAAGCACAGCGAGAACGGGACGGCATCGGTGTACGGCTGGTACACCGGGATCTCGGTGTAGCCGAGGCGTCGGTACAGCGCGACGGCGTCCGGCTGCCGGTCGCCGGTCTGCAGGATCAGCCGGGTCGCGCCCCGCCGCGTGGCGATGTCCTCGAGTGCGGCCATCAGCAGCCGGCCAAGTCCCTGGCCGCGGCGGTCGGCGTCGACGATCACCCGCTTGACCTCCCATTCGGCGCCCAACCGCCGGAGCGCCGCGTGCGCCACCGGCGTCCCGTCCTGGTCGCTGACGATCACGGTCGACACCATGTCGGCCGGATCCACCGAGATGGCCGCCCGGACCGCATCCTGGTTCTCGCTGCGGCCGGCGTACCTGGCCTGCATCTCGACGCTCATCGCGGCCCGCAGCGCTGCCGCCCGCGGATCGTCCCAGGCGACCTCTTCGACCGTGGCTGATGCGCTGTTCACCGGGTCGATTCTGCCGGTTAGCCGCAGACCGTCCGCAGCCGGTCCGGGCCCGTCCGAGGTATCCGAAGTGTCGACGTACCTTGGTCGGCGACTCCGGGTGGCGGCCGGACGAGGTGGCGGCGGGACGAGCATGCTATGTGTGGCGCCGTGACTCCGGACACCCGGGCCGCTGCGGTTGCCCGGCGGGTGTCGCCCGTCGGCGTATCCTCGGATGGGCGATGGCGCAGGTGACGCCGGACCGGACGGGCCGGTCGCCGCCGGCCACCGCCGTACGAGTCCCGAACGACAGACAACACGCCGAGAAGAAGAGGTCCCGCTGGTGCGCCTGGTCGTGCAGATCCCGTGTCTCAACGAGGAAGAAACTCTTCCGATGGTGCTCTCGACCATCCCGAAGCAGATCGACGGCATCGACGAGATCATCGTGCTGATCATCGACGACGGCTCGACGGACCGCACGGTCGAGGTGGCCAAGGCGCACGGCGTCACCCACTTCGTCCGGCACGCCCGCAACCGCGGCCTCGGTCGCTCGTTCCACGACGGCGTGCAGCGGGCGCTGGAGCTCGGCGCCGATATCGTGGTGAACACCGACGGCGACAACCAGTACCCGCAGGAGATGATCGGCGAGCTGGTCCAGCCGATCATCGCCGGGCGCGCGGAGATCACCATCGGCGACCGGCAGACCGCCAAGATCGAGCACTTCTCCGGCTTCAAGAAGAAGATGCAGAAGTTCGGCAGCAGCGTGGTCAACATGGCCGCCGGCACCAAACTGCCGGACGCCGCCTCGGGTTTCCGGGCCTACTCGCGCGACAGCCTGATGCTGCTGAACACCATCACCCGGTTCAGCTACTGCATGGAAACGATCATCCAGGCGGGTAACAAGAAGCTGAAGATCGAGAGCATCGAGATCCGGACCAACCCGAAGACCCGGGAGTCGCGGCTGTTCTCCTCGATGCGCGAGCACATGATGAAGTCGGCCGGGGCGATCATCCGCGCCTACATCATGTACAAGCCGTACGCGATCTTCTCGCTGTTCGGTGGCATCTTCGCCGCTCTCGGTGCGTTCTTCTTCATCCGGTTCGGGGTCTATCGGATCATCGGTGACGACCGGCCACTGGTGCAGTCGGTGATCGTCGGTTCGGTGATGTTCGTGCTGGCCTTCCTGATGCTGGTGATCGGCATCACCGCCGACCTGATCCGGACCAACCGGATGCTGATCGAGGACTCCCTGGAACACACCAAGAAGATGAGATTCGGCCGCGACGAGTACATCCCGCTGAACGAGGAGCAGGCACTGGCGCTCAACGTGCCGGTCGGCACCATGCGCCGGCTCAGCGGCGGGACCCGCCCCGGGCAGCTGTCCGGAGGCGCCGCCGCACCTGATGGCGCCGCGCCGCCTGCTGCCGCGCCGCCAGTCGCCGCGCAGCCTGCTGCCGCGCCGCCAGCCGCCGCGCAGCCCGTCGCCGCCGCCCCGACCCAGACCGCCCCGACCCAGACCGCCCCGACAGCGGGCGAGTCCGTCAGCCCCGCCCGTCGCTGAGACCGCCGATGTCCGAAGCCGGGCCGTCGTTCGGGCCGAGCACCCGCAGCAACATCGATCCGTTCCGGGTCATGCAGGTGCTGGCCGCAGCCGAAGCCCGGCGGGCATCCGGCGACGCCGTCTTCGCCCTGACCGCCGGCCAGCCGGCGACGCGGGCGCCGAAACCGGCGATCGATGCCGTGCACCGGGCGCTGGACGAACAGGTGCTCGGTTACACCCAGGCACCAGGACTGCCGGAATTGCGGGCCGGAATCGCCGCGCTGTACTGCGACCGCTACGGCCTCGACGTCGATCCGGACGCGGTCTACCTGACCACCGGGTCGTCCTCCGGCTTCATCCTGGCGTTCCTGTCGGCCTTCGACACCGGCGACCGGGTGGCGATGGCCAGGCCGGGCTATCCGGCCTACCGCAATGCGCTGACCGCCTTCGGCTGTGAGCTGGTCGAGTTCGCCTGCGGCCCGGAGACCAGGTTCCAGCCGACGGTGGCGATGTTGCAGCAGTACGCCGACGACGGCATCGACCTGGACGGGCTGGTGCTGGCGTCGCCGGCCAATCCGACCGGCTCGATGCTGCCCCCTGCTGAGGTCGACGCGATCGCACGTTATTGCGGCCGAAATGGGATCCGGCTCATCTCCGACGAGATCTATCACGGCATTACCTACGGCACCGTGCAGCAGGCCTGCAGCTGGGCGAGCGACCGGACCGGGTTCGTGGTGAACTCCTTCTCCAAATACCACTCGATGACGGGCTGGCGGATCGGCTGGCTGCTGGTGCCCGACGACCTGCGCGACCGGGTCGACGCGTTGGCCGGCAACCTGACCATCTGCCCACCGGCCGTCTCCCAGGTGGCGGCGCTGGGCGCGTTGCAGGCGACCGCCGAGTGCGACGCCCACGTGGTCAGGTACGCGGCGAACCGCGAGCTGCTGCTGGACGGGCTGACGGCGATCGGGATCGACAAGGTGGCACCGCCGGACGGGGCGTTCTACCTCTACGCCGACATCTCCGCGCTGACGCCGGATTCGTCGATCTGGGCGGCCGAACTGCTCGCCGCCACCGGCGTCGCCGTCGTCCCCGGCCTTGACTTCGACCTCACCGACGGTCACCGGTTCATCCGGATGTGCTTCGCCGGTGACGAGGCGGAGATCCGCGGCGCGCTGGCCGGGCTGCGGGCGTTCGTCAGCGACTGAGCACTGATCGGTTGCGCTGTTCGGGGTAGGACTTCGCGTTCTGAAGGGTCAGATGTTGCGGAGCGAGGCCCCGCATGAGACGGTGGCCGCGTTGCGGGGACCGCGCCGGTCTGTTCGGGGGTCGGCCACCGTCGGCGTGCCGAAGGAGAACCATCGCCATGAACACCACCCAGACCCCAGCGATTCGTCAGCCCCGGCGGCGCAAGCTGCGCGCCGTGCTGGCCGCCGGCCTGGTACTCGGGCTGGGGGCAGCCGTCACCTTGGCCGCCTGGAACGATTCCGAATACGCGACCGGGACCTTCGCCGCCGGCACCTTCAACCTCGAGGGCAGCACCGACGGCACCACCTATGCCGACCACGCGACGGGGGCGACCGCCGCCACCTTGCCGTTCACCGTCAACCCGACGAATCTCTCGCCCGGCCAGGTCGTCTACTCGCCGTTCGCGATCCGGCTCGCGGCCGGCACCACCACCGGCGCGTCGGTGGCCGTGCAGGCGGTGACCAACACAGGGACGGTGACGAACCTGACCTATGCGTTGGTCACGACTTCCTCCATCACCTGCAACGCGGCCGCGGTGACCGGTGCCACCGGTGCCGCCATCCTGGTGCCCGCCGGCACCCTGCTCAGCTCAGTCGGGACACCCGCGCCGTTCACCCTGGTGAAGGGCGCCACGGCTGGAACTGCCGGTGCTCCGGTGTACCTGTGCTTCGCGGTAACTGCCGGCGCCGGGCTCGTCCAGGGCCAGACCGGGACCGCGACCTGGCAGCTGCTGGCCACTTCGACGAGCTGATCGGGGTGGGCGCCGCCAAGGCGGCAGGGCAGCCTCCGCCCGCGGCTTCGGGTGCCGGAACGAGCCGGTCCGGTCGGGTAGCGGCCGCGGCCGGGAATCTGCTGCTCACCCTGGCGGCGATCGGTGGTGCGATCTGCATCCTCGCCGTGCTGGCCGCCTGGATCTTCAAGATCACCTTGATCATGTTCTCCACCGGCTCGATGAGTCCGACCATCCCGGCGGGTTCGGTGGCCGTCGTCCGGCAGATCCCGGCCGCCGAGGTCAACATCGGCGACGTGGTGACGGTCGACCGACCCGGCAGATTGCCTGTGACACACCGGGTTCGAGCCGTCGAACCGGGCCAGGGCGCTGCTCGGATCCTGACCTTGCGCGGCGATGCGAATGCCGCTGACGACGCGGAGACCTACCCCGTGACGTCGGTCCGCCTGGTGCAGTTCTCGATCCCCGGCGTCGCCGGAGTGATAGTCGCGTTGTCGAATCCATTCGTCCTGGGGGGCATCACCATTCTGCTGGCCGGGCTGGTCTTGTGGGCGTTCTGGCCGCGAGCGGCGCGATCCGGGCCGGCCACCGAATCCCCGGCGGAGCCCGCCGGCGACCCCACGGACGACTCCACCGGCGACGGCGGCGGGATCCGGCTCGGCGGTACGTCGGCTTCGCTCGCCGCGGTCGTCCTGGTCGGTCTCGGCGGCCTCCTGATCACGGCGCGACCGGCCAACGCCTCCGCCGGAATCCAGGAGCGGGTGATCAGCGGCAGCGTGATCACCCTGATCACGGTCGGCGACGAAGCAGCGATGACGAATCTCCAACCGGGACAACCGGTCCGGTGGCAGGTCGGGGTATCCAGCGACCCCCCGGAGCCGGGTCGGATCGACCTGACCGTGATGGTGTCCGGGCCGCTGGCATCGACACCCGGCGGGCTGCAGCTGAGCGTCTCGAGTTGCGCGGAACGGTGGCGAGCAGGCCACTGTCCGACGTCGATGTCACCAGTGTTGCCGGCCGCACCCGCGGCCGGCTATCTCGGCGCAGCCAAGCCCGCCGGCAGCATGCCGGCCGGCGAGCAACGATGGTTGCAGGTGGAGGCGTGGTTACCGGCCGACGCCGCCGGGACGAAGGCTGGAACGGCGCGAGTGCGGATTGCCGCGACCGGCTTCGGGGACACCGTGGTCAGCGCGCCGGGTGGCGGTGAGCTGCCGAACACCGGGCTCGGTGGCGGGGTGCGCGCAGCGCTGCTGGCCGGGGCGCTCGGCCTGATCGTCGGACTGAGCCTGCTCGGAGTGGCTCAGCGGCGCGGCCGGAGGGTTGTCCGGTGACCGGGGTGACCAGACGTCGTCGGAGTCGCCAGCTGCGGACCGGGCTGGCCGCACTGGGACTGGTGCTGCTCGCTGTCACGCTGGCATCGACGTCGACCACGCTCGCCGCCTGGACGGACCGAGACTACGGAAAGGCCACCTTCACCGCCGGGAACGTGAGTCCGCCCACCGGCCTCAGCTGTCTGGCAGGTGTCAGCCGATTCGATCTGACCTGGACGCTGCCGGCCGGCGGCCTGGCCAGGACCGGGTACACCTGGGTCGTGAAGCCGATCGGCGCACTGGGCCCGTCCGGTAGCGGCACCATCAACAACGCGGCGGCGACCACGGTGCGGCTGAACGGCGGTGGCATCCTCACGGTCGGCAGCGGGACCTTTGAGCTACGGGCGACGGGGCCCGGGGGTTGGAAATCGACTCCGGTGACCGCCACCCTGAACGTGGCCCTTGGCCTGCTGACCAGTTGTTCGGTGCCGTAAATGGTCCCGGGCAAACCCTGACTCGAAGATCAGGGATCACACCTGATGTTTCCGCCGGCGTCCGGTGGCACTGTGGAGTCATACCGGCGGTGAGAGGTTCTCAGGCCGGGAGACAAGACACAGGAGAAGCGACATGGACAAGTTCCTCAAGATCGCCGGCATCGTGCTGGTCGCCTGGATTGCGTTCGGGCTGGTCGGCTGGGTCTTCGGCTTCCTGGCGACCGCGGTGTTCTGGGTGGCAGTGGTGGCCGGTGGCATCTGGCTGGTCGGTGCGATCACCGGCCGCGGCAAGAACCAGGTCGGCGGGCCCCGCGCGCACGCCCGGATCCGCTGACGGACGGAAACTGAACATCTCGATTCGGTGAACGGATCGAGAAATCGCCCCCCGGACTGCAACAACTGCGCAGTCGAGGGCATTGTAGGAAGGTAAGTCCCGGTCCACCTCTGTCGGGGAGGTGGACCGGGACTTTCCGTTGTTCGGCCCGTTATTCGGCGAGGTTGTCGCCGATCGCGTCCAGCGAGAGCTCCCTGGCCCGGTCGGCCACCTCGCCCAGCCGGGCCGCGGTGGCGGCGACCAGGCCCTCGATCAGGATCGCCTGCGGCAACCGGGACGCCAGGGTGATCTCCTCCCGGAAGGTCAGATCGGGCATGGTGACCACCAGATCGACGTCGGCCAGCAGGGCCAGCGGACTGCGGGCAAATGCGGTGATCGCCAGCACCGCGGCGCCGGCGTCCCTGGCCGCCCGTGCCACCCGCAGGGTGGAGGCGTTCGAGCCGCTGCCGCTGATCGCCAGCACCACGTCGCCGGTGGTCAGCAGCCGGGCGGTGATCTGCTGCCCGATCACGTCGATGGGTGCCTCGGTCGGGCGGCCGATGGACGTCATCCGGGCGGCGGCGTCCTGGGCCAGCGGCGCGGACAGCCCGTTGCCGGCCGCCACCAGCCGGCCGGCGGTGGCAATCAGTTCGACCGACTCGGAGACCGTAGCCGGATCCAGCAGCGAGACCATGCTGTCGATGCCGGACCCGATGTGCCGGAACATCCCGCCGACGATGCCGATCGCGCTGTCGTCCGGCGGGTCGGCGGCCGTCACCCGATCGGTGCGGTAGCCGGCGTCCCTGGCCAGCAGCACCCGCAGCTGTTGGTAGCCGGTGAATCCCAGGCTCTGGCTGGTGCGCACCACGGTGGCCCGTGAGGCGCCGGCCAGCTCCGCGACCTGTTGGGACGACAGTTCGACGATGTCGGCGGAGCGGGCCAGCAGGACCGCCGCCACCGCCTGTTCGGTCGGCAGTAACGAGGGCAGCAACGACCGGATGGTGGCGATCACCTGGCCGGGCCGGTGGCCGGCGGCCGGGCTTTCCGCCGCACGGGTGCCGGCACGGTGGGTTTCGTCAGCGGCGGGCTCGGCGGCTGTGGGTTCGGTGGCGGCGTGCCGCGGTCCCTGCGTCATGCGGCCGGCCCGGCGGCGATCGCGATCCGCCGCACCTCGTCCGGCGGCAGGTCGAAGATCACCGTGCCGTCGTCGGGGGCCGGTGCCGACACCGGAACGCAGCGGGCCGGCCCCCGCGCCGGCAGTTCGACCAGGGCGAAACCCGCTCCGGTGCGGGCACTTTCGTGCCCGGCGCAGGCGGTCACGTCGGTGGTGTTCGCCACCCCGGGGGCGACGAACACATCGATGCCGCGGACGCTGGTGGCCAGCGGGTGGTGGTAGTGCCCGGCCAGGATCACCCGGACGTCGCCGGCGGCGCAGACCTCCAGCAGCGGCTGCGGGTCCTGCAGCTGCAGGGCCGCCAGCAGCGGGGTGAGTGCCGGCACCGGCGGGTGGTGCAGCACCAGTACCGAGCCGTATTCGGCGGGGACGGCGAGTTCGGCCCGCAGCCGCTCCAGCTGCGCGGCGTCGACCGCGCCGTAGCCGGCGCCGGGCACCGACGAGTCCAGCACGATGATCCGCCGGCCGCGCACCGTCGCCACCCGCTCGCGGGCGCCGAGCACGGCCTCGAAACCCTCCCGCAGGTCGTGATTGCCCATGGCGTACAACACGTCGGCGCCGCGCGCGGCCGCCCACGGATCGATCAGCTCGCGCAACTGCCGGTAGGAGTCGGGGCTGCCGTCGTCGGACAGGTCGCCGGAGGCGACCACCAGATCCAGCCGGGTGAGCACCGAGGCGCGGTCCAGCACCCGGCGGAGCGCCGCGGTGGTGTCCACCCGGCCGTAGTGCAGCGGGCGGTCGCCGGTGCCCGACGGGTCGGCGCCGAACAGATGGGTGTCCGACAGGTGCAGGATCCGTAGCAGGTCGGTCGACGGTTCGGTCACAGGATGCCTTTCTCGGCCGCCGCGGCGGCGTGTTCGCGGAGCCGGCGGGCAGCGCGCCGGCGGCTGACGGCGGTGACGATCGGCAGCTGCCAGCGGCCGGCGATGATCCGGTTCCGGATCGTCCCGGAAATCTGATCGATGATCATGGTGACCACCACGACCACGATCATCAGCACCCCGACCACGTCCCAGACCCGGAATTGGATGTTGTCCACCAGCATCTTGCCAATGCCGCCGGCCCCGATCAGCCCGAGGATGGCCGAGGCACGGACGCTGATCTCGAAGCGGTAGAGCCAGAAGGCGAAGACGTCAGGGCGGGCGCTGGGCCAGACCCCCCAGCGCATCACCTGCATCCGGGACGCGCCGGCGGCGCCGGTCGCCTCCAGCGGACCGCGATCGACAGCCTCGAACGTCTCGTAGCCCCACTTGCCCAGGGTGCCGATCGAACCGATGGCGATGGCCAGCGCTCCGGTGAAGGCCGTCAGCCCGGTGACCGACAGCATCAGCACCGCGATCACCACTTCAGGAACCGCCCGCAGCACCGCGAAGACCCCGCGGATCGGCCACCGCACCGGGCCCGGCGTCAGCCCGCGGGTGGCGAACAGGCTCAGCGGGAACGAGACGACGATGCCGATCAGCGTGCCGAACCAGGCCATCGCGACCGACAACATGGTGGCGGACAACGCCTGTGGCAACTGCGACCAGTCCGGCGGGCCGAACATCAACCGCAGTACCCGCCAGAGCTTCTTCGGCGCCGCCCACAGATCCGACCACTCGATATCGACGTGCCAGAAAGCGGCCAGCACCACCAACAGCACGATCAGTGCCGCGAGCAGTCGCGCCCACCGGACCGGCTTGGCCGGTCTGCCGACCGGTGCCGGGATCGCCGTCATCGGACCAGCTTCCGGCGGGCGTATGAGCTGACGAATTCGAGAACCACTACCAGCACCAGGATCTCCAGGATCACCAGGCTCAGGTAGTGGTACTGGTAGAACGTGCGGACCTTGTCGATCAGCATCCCGAGGCCGCCGGCGCCGACCAGCCCGATCACCGTCGAGGCCCGGATGTTCAGCTCCAGCACATAGATGGTCTGGGAGATGTAGATCGGTGAGATCTCCGGCAGCATCGCCGATCTGTCCGCCTTGATCCAGCCGGAGCCGGCCGCCAGCGCGGCCTCCTGGCCGCCGCGGTCCAGCCCGTCCAGCGCCTCGGACACCAGCTTCACCAGGATGCCGATGTTGAACAGCACCAGGGCAAGGATGCCGGACAGCGCGCCGGTGGCGACCGCGGTGACGAACAGCGAGGCGTACAGCAGGTCGGGGATGCTGCGGATCACGTTCATCACGAACCGCACCGCCACCAGCAGCGGCGTGCTCGGATCGGTCGCCCTGGACGCCAGGAACGAGATCGGCAGCGACAGCACGGCAGCCACGGCGGTGCTGATCACCGCCGTCTCCAGGGTTTCCAGCAGCGGGCGCACCGTTTCCGGGAAGTAGCTGTAGTCCGGTTGCAGAAGCTGCCCGATGGTGCGAGAGGCGTTGCCGGCATTGCGGAACAGTGCGCCGAAGTCCACCTCGACGGCGATCGCCGACCAGACCGTGACGGCCGCGACCACCACCAGCACGGCCGCCGCCTTCCACCAGGTCCGTGGCCGCACCGGCCGCTGCTGGGCGGGCGGAGGATGTTCCGTCGGTTTGCTCATCGACACCGCGGCGGACATCTCAGGTCAACCGCGCCGGGGTGTCCAGCACGTCCTCGGCGGTCAGGCTGCGGCCGTAGATCGACTCGAAGACCTTCTCGTCGGCGTCCGCGCCGGGCCCGTCGTAGACCACTTCGCCGGCCCGCAGGCCGATCAGCCGATTGCCGTAGCGCCGGGCCAGATCCAGGAAGTGCAGGTTCACCACCACGGTGATGCCCAGCTCGGCGTTGATCCGCTGCAGGTCCCGCATCACCACGTGCGAGGTCGGCGGATCCAGCGATGCCACCGGCTCGTCGGCCAGGATCACCCTCGGTTGCTGGGCAAGGGTCCGGGCGATGGCGACCCGCTGCTGCTGGCCGCCGGACAACTCGGATGCGTTGGCGTAGGCCTTCTGGACGATCTCGACCCGCTCCAGCGACTGCATGGCCAACTCGACGTCCGACGCGGGCCAGAGCCCCAGCATGGTGCGCCAGGTCGGCGCCGCGTACAGCCGGCCCATCAGCACGTTGTTCAGCACCGTGGTGCGCCTGGCCAGGTTGAAGCTCTGGAACACCATGCCGATCTCGCTGCGCAGCCGGCGCAAGGCCTTGCCCCGCAGGCCCGACACCGCGACGTCGCCGACGGTGATCTCGCCGGAGGTGAACGGCACCAGAGAGTTGATGCTGCGCACCAGGGTGGACTTGCCGGCGCCGGACAGGCCGACCACCACGACCATCTCGCCGGGCTCGATGTCCAACGAGACGTCGCGCAGGCCGACCACGCCGTTGGGGTAGGTCACCCCAACGCCGTCGAAACAGATGCCGGCACCGGCGGGAGTCATCGTCAGCCCAGCCCGATGGAGGCGGCCACCTGCTGGGTCTTCGACAGCGCCACCGGATCGGCGTCGACCAGCCCGGTGATCTGGTAGATGTCGGTCAGCGCCTGCACACCCTCCGGGGTCTTGGCGTAGTCCTTCATCGCCGTGGCGATCTTGTCCTGCCAGGTCTTGGACAGGTTGGCGCTCAACGAGACTCCGTCGTTCGGGATCTCGTTGGTGAGGGCGAACACGACGACCTTGGTGCCGACGTCCGGGGTGTCCTTGGCGACGACGCTGCGGGCGTCCCAGTACGAGGTGCCGACCTCGGCGTCACCGTTGTAGACGGCCAGCACACTGGCGTCGTTGGCGCCAACCTGCTTGACGGTGATGTCGGTGTCGGCGTCGATGCCGGCCGCCTTGAGCGCGGCAACCGGGAAGATGTAGCCGGCCGGCGAGGCGGCCTGCAGCAGAGAAACGGTGGCGCCCTTGATCTTCGGCAGGCTGTCCAGGCCGGCCGGGCCGGTGCCGCCCTCGGTCCCGTTGCAGTACAGCATCCCGTTCTCGCCCTTCACCGGCTTGTCGGCGCAGTACTTGTCCGGGTTGTTGGTGAAGAACTGGGCGGCGTAGCTGCTCTTGCCGGCGCGCTGGGTCTGCAGGGCCGGGACGGCGCCGTACCGGTCGCAGGCCTGGCTCATCTGCAGGCTGGGCAGCATGCCGATCTGTGCCTGGTCGCTGCCGATCGCCTCGACGGCGGCCTGGTAGTCCTGGGTGATGACGCCCTTCACCGGGATGCCCAGCCGCTGGGTGAGCGCCTCCTCGAGCGGCTTGACCGTCTCGACAAGCTTCTTCGCGTCACCGGACGGGACCAGTGCCAGGGTCAGGCCGGTCGGGTCGGGGGCGCTGTCGTTCGACCTGCCGGTGCAGGCCGCTCCGGCCGGCGCGGCCGATCCGGAGGCCCCGTTCGCTGCGCTCGACCCCGCGGCGCCCGAACCTGTTGCGCCCGAACCTGTTGCTTCCGAACCTGTTGCGGCGGCGGTGGTCGGGTTATTGGCCGCGCTGTCCTCCGCCTTCTGCGAAGCCCCGCAGCCGGCGAGGACGAGGGTGACGGCGACGAGCGCTGCGCTCGCCGTGGTGAACTTGCGGACGTTCATGACGATCACTCCTGGTGCGTAGGGGACTGGGCGGGTTGGTCGGGCCGGGCGGTCAGGTCGGGCCGGTTGGGTTGGGTCGGGTGGTTGGGTTGGGTCGGGTGGGACAACAGGGGAGCCCGGGTCGAGACGAACGACGCAGGGTCGGCCGCCCACTCCCGGACGGCTGGATAGAGCTCGCTGAAATCACGCCCGGTGACGTGCGCCGGCCCCGCCCGATGTCCGAACCGGTCGATCAATGCGGTCGCGGCGCCGGCCGCGAGCGGCGCCGCGATGTCGTTGCGCCAGATGTCGCCGACGGCCATCACCGTCGCCGCCGGCCGGTGTCGCAGCAGTTCCGGCAGCAGCTGCGCCCAGCCGTGCGGCTTGCCGGCATCGGTGAGGGTCGCGTCGATCAAGCCGTCAAGTCCGATCACCGACAGCGTCGAGGTGACCCCGTCGACCGGCGCATTGGTCACCAGCATCCGCCAGACCCGGCCCTGCAGCTCGCGCAGCAGGTCGTCCAGTCCCGGTGGGGCGCTGACCGTGATGACCCCCTCGGCCAGCGCCGCCCGGCTCCGCAGGTAGGCGCGATCCAGCTGACCGCGGTCGGCGATGTCGCCGACCAGGGCGGCAACCGCCGTATAGCCGTCCAGGAAGGTCGGCCGGCCAGGGGTGCCGTCCAGGTAGTCGGACAGTGCGCCGGTCAGCCGGTCGGCGATGGCGTCGACATCGGTGGTGCCGGCAGTGTCATCGGTGCGCAGCACTTCGATGACGGCGTCGGCGTAGGCCCAGACGGGTTCGTCACCGACGCACACGGTGCCGTCGAAGTCGAGCAGCAGGACGGGCCGGTCGTCAGCGACGATCTCGGTGGCGGCCGACGGCGGTAACAGCAGCTGAACCCGCGCTCCGGGCGCGGTCTCCGGGGCCGGAGCGGCGCCCGTAGGGCTGCTCCGGTGCGCCTCGGCGGGGCTGGTCACCGGGCGAGCGTAACCGATCCGTGGACCAAACGTTCACAGAAGTTATGGTGATGAAACAACCGTTCATCCAGCTGTCACCGGCCGTTCGCGGTCCGGTCGGCCGATCCCGGCCGCGGCGGCGTGCGCCCGGACCGCAGCGGTGACCCGATCGATCCGCGGCGAGCGCAGACGCCAGACCTGCCAGTACAGCGGCACGTCGACGCTGTCGCGGCTGCTGAGCCGGACCAGCGCTCCGGTGCGCAGCTGGTCGTGCAGTTGCAGCAGCGGGACGGCGCCCCAGCCCAGACCCGCGGTGACGGCGGCGAGAAACCCCTCCGACGACGGCACCAGGTGCACCGGCGGATGCGCGTCGACCGCGTGGGCAGCGAGCACCCGGTGCTGCAGATCGTCCTTGCTGTTGAACCGGACCATCGGCATCGCCGCCCAGTCCACCCCGCGGCCCTTGCCGAACCGCTCCCTGAGCGCCGGCGCTGCCATCGGCACGTACCGCATGGATCCCAGCCGCTCGATCGAGCACCCCGGCACCGCGACCGGATCGGAGGTGATGGCGCCGATCACCGCGCCGGACCGCAGCAGCGCGGTGCTGTGGTCCTGGTCCTCGATGTGCAGGTGCAGCACGGTGTCCGGCCACTGTGCGACGGTCCGCAACACGGCCGGGAACCAGGTGGCCAGCGAGTCGGCGTTCACCGCCAGCTGCAGCCTGCCGGTCTGCGACGCCTGGCCCAGCGCCGCCATGGCGTCGTCCTGCAGTAGCTGGATCTGCCGAGCCGCCCGCAGCAGCACCTCGCCGGCCTCGGTCGGACGGCACGGCACGGTCCGCCGCAGCACCACCTGGCCAACCCGCGATTCCAGCGCCTTGATCCGCTGGCTGACGGCGGACGCGGTGATGTGCAGGGCCGCGGCCGCTGCCTCGAAGGTGCCGTGGTCGACGATCGCGGCCAGCGCCCGGAGCTGTTCGGAGTTCATGAAGCAATGCTAATGATCGAGTAGAAACATTCGCTGGTCTTAAGTGGTCGTCAGCCCTAGCCTCGGTGCAATGTTCGGTTCCGTCGTCGCCGGTCTGCTGACCGGCCTGTCGCTGATCGTCGCCATCGGCGCGCAGAACGCCTTTGTGCTGCGACAGGGGCTGACCCGACAGCACATCGGCGCGGTGGTGGCAATCTGCGCGGTCAGCGACATCGTGCTGATCGTCGCCGGGGTGGCCGGGGTCGGCGCGCTGATCAGCAGCCACCCGACGCTCTTGGTGATCTTCCGCTGGGCCGGCGCCGGCTACCTGGTCTGGTTCGGTGTCCGGTCCCTGCTGGCGGCCAGGACTTCGCACGCGCTGACGGCTAAGGCGTTACCGGGCAAGGCTTCTGTCGTGCTGACCGCGATCGCGCTGACCTGGCTCAACCCGCACGTCTACCTCGACACCGTGCTGATGCTCGGCAACATCGCGAACTCGCGGGGGCCGGTGGACCGGTGGTGGTTCGCGTTCGGTGCCTGCCTGGCCAGCGTCGGCTGGTTCGCCGCGCTCGGCTTCGGCGCGGGCCGGGCGTCCCGGTGGGTCGGCCGCCCGTCGGTCTGGCGGGTGCTGGACCTGCTGATCGGCCTGGTGATGATCGTCATCGCTGTCCTGCTGGTCACCGGCTGACCGGGTGCTTCCCGCGCGGGTGCGCAGCCGGTGAGCGCGTCAGGCGGTGACCGTCACCGAGATCTGGTGGTAACCCGTTGCGCCGTCAGGGATGACGTCGGAGTCCTCGCCGATCTGCGGCTTCCCGTCCAGATCGATGGCCCGGCAATGGATCTTGTAGTCGCCGGGCTTCGCGTCCCACCGATAGACCCATTGCACCCAGGTGTCGGTGGACACCGGCCGGGACAGTTCGGCGTCGGCCCAGGCCGACCAGCCGTCACCGGCATTGATCTGCACCTGCACTCCTGAGATGCCCCGGTGCTGTGCCCAGGCGACCCCGGCCACCGGCACCTGGCCGGCGGCGGCGGTGTCGCCGGGCACGTCGATCCGTGACGAGGTCTTGATCGGGCCGTGGTCCGACCAGCCCAGCCCGGTCCAGTAGGCCATCACCTTGTCGAACCTGGTCACCTCCATGTCCACCACCCACTTGGTGGCCGACACGTAGCCGTACAGACCCGGCACCACCATCCGCACCGGGAACCCGTGTTCGACCGGCAGCGGCTCGCCGTTCATCCCGATGGCCAGCAACGAATCCCGGTCGTCGGTCAACGCCTCCAGCGGTGTCGACACGGTGAAGCCCTTGACGTCGGCCGACAGCACACAATCGGCGCCGGCCTGCGGCCCCGCCTCGGCCAGCAGGTCCGCGATCCGGGTGCCGATCCAGCGGGCGTTGCCCACCAGGTCGCCGCCGCGCGGGTTGGACACGCAGGTCAGGGTGATCATCCGCTCCAGCATCGGCCGGGCCGCCAACGCGGCGAAGTCGATCTCGATCTCCTTGTCGACCATGCCGTGGATCCGCAGTTTCCAGCCCGCGGTGGGCACCTGCGGCAGCACGAACGCGGTGTCGATCCGGTAGAAGTCGGCGTTCGGCGTCACGTAGGAACTGATGCCGGGCACCGAATTCAGTGTCTGCACACCGGTTTCGGACTGCATCTCGGCGGTCGGCAGGGTGACGGCGGCCCTGGACTCCGCGGTGGCGGCGCCGGACGGGATCATCCGGGACAACGCACCGGCGATGGCGGCGCCGAGTGCGCCGTAGCCGGCGAACATCAGGAACTGCCGGCGGTCGGCGGTCCGGACGCCGGTCCCGGTGGAGTACCGCGGGCGCAACGCGGTCCACAGGTAGCGGCAGCCGGCGAACGCCCCGATCGCCAGCGGCAGCAGCTCGAAGACCCCGGCGTCGGCGCGCGACTCGATGGCCACCGCCGCGACCACGGCGAGCAGCACGGCCAGCGTCAGCCCGATCGTCAGCCGGACCCGGGCGACCAGGCCGATCAGCGCGCCGGCCAGCAGCAGCGTCAGCCCCATCCCGATACCGAGGGCGACCTTGTCGCCGGGGGCGCCGAGGTTCTGCTTTGCCCATTCGACCAACGACCCAGGGCTGACGTCGATGAAGGCGCCGCCCAGCGACCCCACCGGCGACGCGGACGAGCTGAGCAGCCCGGCCCAGCCGGCGAGCGCCGCCAGCAGCTCGGCGACGGCCACCGTGAGCAGCACGGCGACCATGCCGAGCAGCGCCGCCCGGCCGCGACCCAGCGGGCGACCCTGTCCGGGCGTGGTCGGCGCCGGGGTGGCCGGGGGAGCGGTGTCGGTGCTCATGTCGGGCGTTCGGAGCCGATCGGTCGATGGACGGGTGGGGCGAGAACAATTTCCGCGGTTCCGTTCCAGTGTGCGCCCGGGAGTCCGGACGATGACCCATCCGACCCGGCCGCGGTGTCGAATCACGCCCGATGACACCGCAGAAAGAGCCCAGCACCGCCGGCCACCGCACTGGCGACCGCGGTACGGAAGCGCAGTGAGGAAGGATCGGCCGATGACCACCCCGCTCGCGCCGGTGCCGGATCGGGATGACGAACCACCACCGAGTGCCGAGGCCCTGCTGGACCGCACCGCCCGCGGCGACGAGAGCGCGTTCGCCGCGCTCTACGACGCGTTCGGCTCCCGCGTCTACGGGCTGGCCCGTCGGGTGGTGCGCGACCCGCAGCAGGCCCAGGACGTTGCCCAGGAGGTGTTCCTGGAGATCTGGCGCCGGGCCAGCAGGTTCGACGCCGCGAAGGGCAACGCGGGCAGCTGGATCCTGACCCTGGCGCATTCCCGGGCGGTGGACCGGGTGCGGTCGGCACAGGCCGCCCGGGACCGGGAGAGTGTGGTCGCGCAGCGGTCGACGGTCCGGGACACCGACACCGTCGTCGAGGCGGTCGAGGCGAACCTGGAACGCCGGGCGGTCCGCCGGTGCCTTGGCACCCTCACCGACCTGCAACGGGAATCGGTGAACCTGGCCTACTACAGCGGCTACACCTATGCCGAGGTCGCCACCCTGCTCAAGGCACCGCTGCCCACCGTGAAGACCCGGATGCGGGACGGCCTGATCCGGCTCCGCGACTGCCTGGGGGTGACCGGATGACCGGCACGCCGGCGCCGCCGGCCGATCAACATCTGTCCATCGGCGCCTATCTGCTGCATGCGCTGCCGGCCGCGGAGGCGCAGGCGTTCGAGGCGCACCTGGCCGGCTGCGAGAGCTGCACCGAGGAAGTCGGTGGGCTGCGGGCCGCCGCGGCGATGCTCGGCGCGGCCGAGGCGCTCCGGCCGCCGGCCGCGCTGCGCGAGAACGTGCTGACGGCTGCCGCCCGGACTCCGCAGGAGCGGCCGCTGCCGGGCCGCGACCCGGGTCCCGGCCCCCATCGGCACTCCACCGGCCGCGGCTGGTACCGCCGGCCGGCCGGCTGGCTGGCCGCGGCCGCCGCGGTCCTCGTCATCGGCGGTGGGGTCAGCTGGGCGGTACTCGCCGGACGGACGGCACCGATGACGGCGAGCCAACGGATGGAGCAGTGCGTCAGCGCCGATGCCTCGAGCGCCACGATGACCCCCTCGGTCGGCGCCGGCGGCTCGCTGATCCGCTCCGACAGCTGCGATGCCGTGGTGGTGAAGCTGCCGGCGATGCCCGCGCCGCCCACCGGCATGGCCTACCAGCTGTGGATGATCAAGGGCGACGCGCCCCGCTCGATGGGGCTGGTGCCGAGCCTGGACGGTGCAATGATGCCGATGCCGATCCGCGCCGGGGACTCGGCGGTGGCCGTCACCGTCGAGCCGGCCGCCGGGTCGGACCAGCCGACCGGGCGGCCGATCTGGGCGGTGCCGCTGCACTGACAGTGAGGATGGTGGTGCTGCCGCGCTGGTCCGGTCTGACTCTTGCTCTGACTGACCGTGGTGTCCTGAACGGGATGTGTCGTCCGGGCTGGTGTGGTGGCGTATTCGGCACCTGCCGGACGGGCGTCGTGACCTTATAGGAGCCTGGCCAGAGGCCCCGTCACTGTCTTGTCCGCCCGCCCGACCGGCGCGTGCCGCCCTTCCCGGTTCAGCGATAGGACGGCAGGTATTCACGATGACATCGACAGCAGACAAGGTCCACACCGGTGCGGTGGTCGAGGTGACCGGCGGTGTTGACACCCACAAGGACACGCACACCGCGGCGGCGGTCG
>NZ_AUFT01000005.1 GCF_000426645.1 Nakamurella lactea DSM 19367
CCGGCGGGTGCGGATCTGCCGGACCTGCGGCCGGCGGGGGTGCGGCGGGGGCAGGCGCTGGTCGAGGTGTGTCGGCGGTTCTTGAAGGCCGGTGCGGGGCCGAAAAGTGGTGGGGTGCGTCCGCAGGCGACGGTCACGGTCGGGCTGGCCGAGCTGGCTTCTGGGCAGGGGGTCGCGACGCTGGATTTTGTCGGGACGGTGTCGGTGCGGATCGCCCGGTTGTTGACCTGTGATGCGGATGTGCAGCCGCTGGTCCTGGGATCGACGGATCTGCCGCTGGAGGCGTGGGCGAAGGCCCGGTCGTTCCCGCCGGCGTTGCGGCGGGCGATGGTGGTCCGTGATGGGGCGGGCTGTGCCTGGCCCGGTTGTGATACCCCGGCTGGTTGGTGCGATGCGCACCACATCGTTTTCTGGGCCGATGGTGGTTTGACGGTGTTGGAGAACGGGGTGTTGATTTGCGGGTTCCATCACACGGAGATCCACTTGGGCAGGTGGGTGTGTCGGATGGCCGCGGACGGCCGCCCGGAGTTCATCCCGCCCAGATGGCTGGATCCGGCCCAGCGGCCCCGCCGGAACCACCTGTTCACCGCTGGCGGGCACTTCACCGGGACTGCCGGCCCTGCCGACACCCAGTCCGACGACCCCGACTCGAGCCGGGCTGGTTCCGGCGACACCAACTCCGGTGACCCCGATCCCGGTGGCACCAAGTCCGGCGACCCCGAATCTGGCCGGCCCGAAACATCTTCGCCCGATACCTCCCCGCCCGATACCTCCCCGCCCGGGGCCGGACCCAGGTCCGCCGGGCTACCCAGAGACCCCAGGGCTGGCAAGACTTCCCGACCGTCGACATCGGCGTCCGGACGATCCGGCGACCGACCGGCCAAAGTGCCGGCCCGGTGGTTCGACGACCACCCGGCCGGACCCCGACCCACATCCGATCCCCGGCCACGGCACCGCCGGCGCCAGCGGCCGACGCCGGCCGGGCAGCCACTGGACAGCCGATGCCGGCCACCGATCGACCGGGTCTGGCCCGGTATCCGGACGGGCCTCCAGATCACCCTGCGCCGACGGCACTGAGGAGCACACCACCGCGCGAGGACCCGTACGACGAGCCTGAACCCATCGGACTCGCCGGGCACCAACGCGCAGCGGCCACGCGCCGATGCCCCGGCCACCATCCAGCTACCCCAGGGCGACCCGGATCGGGATCGCGCCGTCGTTGAACTCGATGGTGCGCCCGATCGTCGACGGCAGGTCCAACGACGCTGCGATCACGGCTGCCACGTTGCCGCGACTCACCGAGCCCGGCTGCACGCCGTCGCCTGTCTCGATCCGACCCGTCGGAGCCTGCGGCGTCAGCCCGCTCGGTCGCAGGATCGTCCAGCCGAGCTCAGTCCCGGCGAGATGGGCATCGGCCAGGGACTTGGCCTCCGCGTACGGGTAGAAGCTGTCCTCCGGCGGCACACCGTGCTCGGCACCGGCACCGAAGTACGACACCATCAGGTACCGGTCTACCCCGGCCTGCCCGGCGGCGTCGATCGACCTGATCGCGGCGTCCCGGTCGACGGCCCAGGTGCGTTCCGGGTTCCCGCCGCCGGCACCGGCGGACCACACCAGCGCGTCGAATCCGCCGATCAGCTCGGCGATCTCCGCTGTCGACCTGCGTTCGATGTCCGCCACCACCGGTGTCGCTCCGGTGGCCGCGACGTCGCCGGCTTGATCGGGCCGGCGAATGATGCCGGTCACCTGATGACCGGCCTGGATCAGCAGCGGCTCGAGCAGCAGGGCCACCTTTCCGTGGCCACCGATGATGCCGACGTCCGTCATGAGGATCAGGCTATCCGGGTCGGCGCCGGTGCCGATGCCGACGCCGATCCAGATGCCGGGGTCAGCGCCGGTCGGCGGCGGCCCTAGGCTTGTCCACAACCACTCCGACAGTGCAGGGGTCCCATGCTGCGACGAATCGATCTGACCGCCGGCCTCGGCGACGTCCGCGAGGTCCGCGACGTGCTGCCCCGCGCCGTCGGCGCCGCCGCGGCGGCCGATGCCGCAGTCGCCGGGATCCTGGCTGACGTGCGGGAACGCGGCGTCGCCGCGGTTCAGGACGCCTCGGAGCGCTTCGACGGTGTCTGTCCGGCGGACGTTCGGGTGCCGCAGTCGGTCGTCGAGGGCGCCTTGCACGGTCTGGAGGAGACGTTGCGCGGCGCGCTCGCCGAATCGATGGACCGGGCACGGCGCGGGCACGAGGCGCAGTTGCCGGCCGAGACGGTCACCCACCTGACCCCGGGTGGCAGCGTGACCCAACGGTGGATCCCGGTACGGCGCGTCGGCCTTTATGTCCCTGGCGGTCTTGCTCTCTACCCGTCCAGTGTGGTGATGAACGTGGTACCGGCGCAGGTCGCCGGGGTGGCCGAGATTGTTGTCGCCTCACCGCCGCAGGCCGACAACGACGGCTGGCCGGACCCGACCGTGCTGGCTGCCTGCGCGCTGCTCGGCGTCACCGAGGTGTACGCCGCCGGCGGTGCGCAGGGCATCGCCCTGCTGGGTTACGGATCGGCCGCGGGAGGATCGTCGGCCGTGGAACCGGTCGATGTGATCACCGGTCCGGGCAATGTCTACGTGACAGCGGCCAAACGCGCCCTGCGCGGCACTGTGGCGATCGACTCCGAGGCCGGACCGACCGAGATCGCCGTGCTGGCAGACGATTCCGCCGATCCGCGGTTCGTCGCCGCGGACCTGATCTCGCAGGCCGAGCACGACCCGAATGCGGCGGCAGTACTGATCACCACGTCTGCCGAGCTGGCCGACTCCGTCGACACCTTGCTGGGCGAACTGGTGGCCACCACCAAACACCGTGAGCGCGTCAAGCAGGCGTTGACGGGGCAGCAGTCGGGCACGGTATTGGTTCGGTCGCTGGGCGACGCCATCGCGGTGGCGAACGCCTACGCCGCCGAGCATCTGGAGATCCAGACCACGGACGCCGCAGCGGTGGCCGGTCGGATCACCAACGCGGGTGCGATCTTCGTCGGTCCGTTCTCGCCGGTATCCCTCGGCGATTACTGCGCGGGCTCCAACCACGTGCTCCCGACGTCGGGCGGGGCGCGTTACTCATCGGGGCTGAACACCACGACTTTCCTCAAATCGGTCCAGGTGATCACGTACAACGAGTCGGCGCTGGCCGTGGTGGCGGCGTCGGTCGGCGTGCTGGCGGAAGCGGAGAACCTGCCCGCCCATGGCGCCGCGGTGGCTGCGAGGTTCGGCGAATGACCATCGGCGACACGGCGCGGCTCGCCGACCTGCCGCTGCGGGCGGACCTGGTCGGTCGCACGCCGTACGGGGCTCCGCAGCTCACCGTGCAGGTACAGGCGAACACCAACGAGAATCCGTACGCTCCGTCCGCGGCCCTGGTGGCGGACCTGGCCGCGTCGGTCGCCAAGGTGGCTACCGGGCTCAACCGTTACCCGGAGCGTGACGCCGTCGAGTTGCGCACAGCGCTCGCCGCCTACCTGGCGGGTGCGACCGGAGTGCCACTGACGGTGGCAAACCTGTGGGCTGCCAACGGATCGAACGAGATCCTCCAGCAGCTGTTGCAGGCGTTCGGGGGTGACGGCCGATGTGCAATGGGCTTTGAACCGTCGTACTCGATGCACCCGATCATCGCCACCGGTACCAGGACCGTGTGGATTCCCTCTCCGCGGCGGAGTGACTTCAGCCTGGATGTCGAGGGGGCTCGGCAGCAGATTGCCCGGCACCGGCCCGATCTGCTGTTTCTCACCACGCCGAACAACCCGACCGGCGGCGCGCTGACCCTGGACGAGGTTCGCACCCTGGTGCAGGCGGCACCTGGCATCGTGGTGGTGGACGAGGCCTACGCCGAGTTCAGTGCCGCTCCCTCGGCCGTCGGCCTGATCGACGAGTTCCCCGGGCAGGTGGTGGTGGTCCGCACCATGTCGAAGGCGTTCGCCTTCGCCGGGGGCAGGCTCGGATATCTGGCGGCTGCGCCGGCGGTCATCGATGCCCTGCTGCTGGTGCGGCTGCCGTACCACCTGTCGACGCTGACCCAGGCTGCTGCCGCGGCCGCACTGCGGCACGCCGACGACACCCTGGCCACCGTTGCCGCCCTGGTCGCCGAACGGAACCGGGTGGCAGATGCGCTGGGCGGCTTGGGATATGCAGTGATCGACTCGCAGGCGAACTTCCTGCTGTTCGGCGGCTTCGCCGATGACGATGCGTCGGCCGCCTGGCAACGGTTCCTGGACGCCGGGATCCTGCTGCGCGACGTCGGCATCCCCGGATACCTGCGGGTGACCATCGGTGTGCCCGCCGAGAACGACGCTTTCCTCCAACAGGCCGCCGCCGGGCGCGCCGACGTCCGAACGGAGAAATGATGGCCAGGCAATCGAAGCGAACCGCGCGAATCGAACGGAAGACGTCGGAGTCGCACGTGGTTGTCGAGATCGATCTGGACGGCACCGGCAATGTCGACATCACCACCGGGGTGCCGTTCTACGACCACATGCTGACGGCCTTCGGCGTGCACGGCGCGTTCGACCTGACCGTGCAGGCCACCGGCGACATCGAGATCGATACCCACCACACCGTCGAGGACGTGGCCATCGTGTTGGGTCAGGCGATCGGAGAAGCGTTGGGGGACAAGGCCGGCATCCGTCGCTTCGGTGATGCCTTCATCCCGATGGACGAGACACTTGCGCAGGCCGTCGTGGACGTCTCCGGGCGACCGTTCTGCGTGCACACCGGCGAACCGGATTCGGTACTGGGCTTCACTGTCGGCGGCAACTATCCGGTCGTGCTCAACCGGCACGTGTTCGACTCGTTGGCCTTCCACGCCAGGATCGCACTGCATGTCAGGGTGCTCTACGGCCGCGACCCGCACCACATCTGCGAGGCCCAGTTCAAGGCGGTGGCCAGGGCGCTTCGGGCGGCGGTCGAGCCGGACCCGCGGGTCAGCGGGGTGCCGTCGACGAAGGGTGCCCTGTGAGCCAACAGCGAGCGGAGGCAACGGACGCGGGAGCGGAGGCAACGGACGCGGGAGCGGAGCGAGCGTGGCCGGCCCGTAGTGAGCGCGGAGGCGAACGATCGTGGCTGTGACGACGAACGAGTGGGCGCTGTGACAGCCGTACCCCCGCGGGTGGTCGTCCTCGACTACGGGTCGGGCAACCTGGCTTCGGCCAGGCGGGCACTGGCCCGGGTCGGGGCGGACGTCGAGGTGACGGGTGATTTCGACACCGCACTGGCCGCCGATGGTCTGGTGGTACCCGGCGTCGGCGCCTATGCCGCCTGCATGGCCGGGCTGCGCGCCGTGCGTGGGGACCGGATCATCGGTCGCCGGCTGGCCGGGTCACGGCCGGTGCTGGGCATCTGCGTCGGGATGCAGATCCTGTTCGAACGAGGGGTCGAGCACGGCGTCGAGACCGAAGGCGTCGGTGAATGGCCCGGCGTCATCGAGCGGTTGCGGGCGCCGATCGTGCCGCACATGGGCTGGAACACCGTTCGACCCGGCGCCGGCAGCAGATTGTTCGACGGCATCGACCCGGACACCAGGTTCTATTTCGTGCATTCCTATGCCGCCCGCAGTTGGGATCTCCAGGTTCATCCTCCGTTCCCGGAACCCGCGGTGACCTGGGCCGATCACGGCGGCGATGGCTTCGTGGCCGCGGTGGAGAACGGGCCGCTGACGGCCACCCAGTTCCATCCGGAGAAGTCCGGCGATGCCGGGGCCGAGATCTTGTCGCGATGGGTGAAGAACCTCTAGTATCGAACAGATGTTCGATACTCAGGAGATTCCGACGGTAGCCCCCTCCCGGGAGCAGATACTGGCCGAGCTGCGCCGCCGAATCGGTGGCGATGCGTTCAGGCCCTCCCGGAGGCCGACAGCACCGCTGGCCGTCCCGGGAACTTCCCGGAAACACGTGGCAGCCGCCGGTATCGACTCCGAGGTGTTACCGGTGCTCGGCCCGTTGGCCGAGATCCTGCCCCGCGGCGGGCTGCCCCGCGGCGGAGTGGTCGCCGTCCAAGGCGGGAAGTACCCCGCAGAACCTGCCGCCGGACCCGGCAGCGGGCAGCGCGCCGGACCCGGCAACGGGCGGCGCGCCGGACCCGGCAACGGGCAGCTCGCCGGACCCGGCAACGGGCGGCTCGTCCGCCTCGGCAACCGGCTGGGTGCCGACGGCGCCGGGGCCGAGGCCTGGACGGACCCGGGACCCGGCGGTGCCTCCAGCCTGCTACTGAGTCTGCTTGCCTCGCCGACTCCGCGATGGACGGCGGTGGTCGGTATGCCGGACATCGGGTTGGTGGCCGCTGCCGAGCTCGGCGCCGATCTGGAGCGGCTGGTGGTGATACCCGATCCCGGACCCGATGTCCTGCATGTGGTTTCGGTGCTTGTCGACGGTGTCGAGCTGATCGTCGCCGGCGCGCCGTGCGGACCGTGGGGGACACCCGCTCGGCTGCGGGTGCTCTCCGGTCGGCTTCGACAGCACGGCACGGTGCTGCTGGTGGCGGGGAGCTGGCCAGGTGCGGATCTGGTCCTGCGAGCCAGACACACCGGGTGGGCGGGCATCGGGCAGGGGACCGGCAGGCTGCGGGATCGGGAGCTGACGATCGAGGTCGGCGGTCGTCGAGCCGGCCGACCGGGACACGAGCACACGGTGCTGTTGTCCGGGCGACGGGACGGCACCGTCGCCATGGTCGACACCGCGACCGGGACCGCGATCACCGAACCGATCGCCGCCCCCATCCCGGCGGCGATGTGAGGAGACGTCGAATCCCCACCTGGCAAACGCGGCGGGAGGCGCAGTTATCGGTCGAAGAGACCGGGTGCAGTCAGGCGGTGAAGAGCGCGCCGTAGGCGTTCAGCGCCGGCTGCCCGCCGAGATGCGCGTAGAGCACCGTTGAGTCCTTGCCGATTTGTCCGCCGCTCACCAGGTCGATCAGCCCGGCCATCGACTTCCCCTCGTACACCGGGTCGATGATCATGCCCTCCAGCGACCCGGTGAGCCGGATCGCCTCCAGGGTCGAGTCGACCGGAATCCCGTAGTAGTCACCGGCCCAGCCGGGCAACACGGTGATCTCGTCATCGGTCAGCTCCCTGCCCAGGTCGATCAGCTCCGCGGTGTTGCGGGCGATCCTGGCAACCTGTGCCCTGGTCTCGTCCAGCTTGGCTGAGGCATCGATCCCGATCACCCGGCGCGGACGGTCCTGCCCGGCGAAGCCGGCGATCATGCCGGCGTGGGTGGATCCGGTCACCGAACAGACCACGACGGTGTCGAAGAAGACGCCGAGCTCCGCCTCCTGGCGTTGCACCTCGTCAGCCCAGTTCGCGAAGCCCAGCCCGCCCAACGGATGATCGGACGCGCCGGCCGGAATCCCGTACGGCTTGCCGCCGCGCTCCCGGACGTCGTCCAGCGCCTGGTTCCACGAGTCCTTGAACCCGATACCGAACCCGGCCGGATCCAGCCGAACCTCCGCCCCCATGATCCGGGACAGCATGATATTGCCGACCCGGTCGTTGACGACGTCCGGCCAGTCGACCCATTTCTCCTGTACCAGAACGGCTTTCAGTCCCAGATGGGCAGCGAGGGCGGCCACCTGCCTGGTGTGGTTGGACTGGTATCCGCCGATGGAGACCAGCGTGTCGGCGCCCTGCGCCAGGATGTCCGGAACCAGGTACTCCAGCTTTCGGGTCTTGTTCCCGCCGAAGGCCAGGCCGCTGTTGCAGTCCTCGCGCTTCGCCCAGATCCGGGCGCCGCCCAGGTGCCGACTCAGCCGATCCAGGGGATGAACCGGGCTGGGTCCGAACAACAGGGGATGACGGGGAAAATCCTTGAGTGCCATAGCGTCTCCTTCGTCGATCAATGATCAGCGGTGTCGGTGTCGGTGTCGGTGTCGGTGTGAGTGTGGGTGGCGGTAGCGGTGTGGGCGGCGCCGCCGGTCGGTTCTTGGATCGCGTCCAACAGTGGCGCCAGGGTCTGCCAGGTCCGATACGAGGCGGCGGCTGCTGCCTCGACGTCACCGGCCGCGCACAGGTCGATCAACTCGGTGTGCAGCCGCACCGATCCGCGACCGGCGATCGAGGCGAACCGGGCCCGTTCCAGCCGACGTACCACCGGGGTGAACTGCTCCAGCACCGCAACCACCGCGGAGTTGTTCGCGGCGGCCACCGGGATCGCGTGCAGTTCGTCGTCGGCGCGCAGTGCCGCTTCCGCATCAGCGGCCCGGATGGCCGCCGCGAACAGGCGGTTCGCCGCTCGCATCCGGTCCAGGTCGTCGGCGGTGAGCTGGCCGACGGCTTCCCGGACCGCGAGTTCGTGCATCGATGCGACCACGGATTGGGCGTCGCGAACGGCCCGGAGGTCCAGGCTGCTGACGACCGTCGACCGGCCCGGAGCGGTGATCACCAGGCCGGCCTGCTGCAGTCGGAGCAGAGCTTCCCGGACCGGGGTGCGGCTCACCCCGAGCCGGCCGGCGAGTTCGCCGTCGCGCAACTGCTCACCCGGAGCCAGGCTGCCGTCGACGATGGCATCCCTGAGCCGCTGGTAGACGTCGTCCCGCAGCAGGCTACGGGTCAGCGCCGGGACCTCGGCAGAAATCGGCATGCAATATATTGCACCGGACCTGGTGGACCGTGTCAAGCCGACGAGGCCCCTGTCTAGGTCGCCACGGCTTGGGCGAAGCCGAGGGCTGGCCGGCATCGAGCCGGGCCGAGCTCTCGGCGATCGACGCGAGGGCCGCGGGTGTCACCCTGAGTCACCGCTGAACCATTTGTTGCGGCAGTTGCGTGAAGGTGATTGAGAATGGCGGAAAACGCGCAGCGAACATTGCCGGGGATCGACCATCGACGTAGCGTCTCGCGCCATGACACGACGAGCGGGCGGCAGGTTCACCGGACGATTCAGGATGGCGACAGCAACAGCGGTTTCCCTGTTGATGGCCGGCTCGATGCTGGCCCCGGCCGCTTCTGCCGCGGCTTCGGCGCCGTCAGCCCCCGTCGCATCCGAGATCTCCGGCTCGTCGGCCTCGGCTCACCAGCGGCCGGACCTCTCCGAGCTGCTCGGTCGGATCTGGGCCCGAAACACGCTACGGCACATGACGATCCAGGAGAAGGTCGGTCAGCTGTTCTCCACCCATGTCTACGGCACCACGGTCGACTCGTCGGACCCGAACAATGTCGCCGAGTACGGTCTGGCCACCCCGCGGGAGATCATCGCCAAGTACCACCTCGGTGGCGTGCTCTACTTCGCCTGGACCCACAGCGTCGACAACCCCATCCAGGCGGCCGGTTTGTCGAACGGCATCCAGCGAGTCGCTCTGAGTACCGGTGCACACGTCCCGATGTTGATGTCGATCGACCAGGAGGGCGGGCTGGTCACCAGGATGCTGGAGCCGGCGACCCAGACGCCGGGCGCGATGGCTCTGGGCGCCACCCGTGACGCCGACGGTGCCCGCGATATCGCCGCCATCCAGGGCAAAGAGCTTGCCGCCGTCGGCGTTCGGCAGAACTTCGCCCCGGTGGCCGACGTCAACGTCAACCCTGACAATCCGGTGATCGGCGTGCGCTCGTTCGGCTCGGACCCGACCACCGTCGCCCGGCTCACCGCCGCGCAGGTGCGCGGCTATCAGGACGATGCCGGGATCTCTTCCGCCGCAAAGCATTTCCCCGGACACGGTGACACCGACGTTGACTCGCACTACGGATTCCCGGTCATCAATCACACCCGGCAGCAATGGGACGAGATCGACAAGCCGCCGTTCGAGGCGGCGATCAAGGCCGGGATCGACGTCATCATGACCGCCCACATCCAGGTACCGGCGCTCGATCAGTCCGGTGACCCGGCCACCCTGTCCAAGCCCATCCTGACCGGGATCCTGCGTGGCGAACTCGGCTTCAAGGGCGTCATCGTGACCGATTCACTCGGTATGCAGGGCGTACGGGACAAGTACGGAGATGCCAGGGTTCCGGTACTCGCGCTGAAGGCCGGTGCCGACATCCTGCTGAACCCGCCGGATCTGGACGTCGCCTACAACGGGGTGTTGTCCGCGGTGGCCTCCGGCGAATTGACCACCGGGCGGATCGACGAGTCCGTCACCCGGGTGCTGATGCTGAAGTGGCGCAACGGGACGGTCCTGCATCCGTTGGTGAACGAGCGAAAGGTACCGGCGATCGTCGGCATCCAGCCGCACCTTGACCGGGTCCAGCAGGTCACCGACGACTCGACGACGGTGCTGAGCAACGACGGTGGCACGCTGCCGTTGGCGGTGTCCGGCAAGAAGATCCTGGTGACCGGTTACGGCGTCACGACCAAGCAGACGTTGGCCGACAAGCTCGCCGAGCGTGGTGCCGACCCGTCGATCGCCGCCACCTCGACCAATCCGACCGATGCGCAGATCTCCGGTGCGGTCGCGGCCGCCGGCGCGACCGATGCCACCGTCGTGCTCACCATGAACGCGGCGGCGTCGCCCGGGCAGGCGAAGCTGGTTGCCGCCTTGCGGACCAGTGGCGCCACGGTGATCGTCGCCGCGGTCCGCAATCCTTACGACGTCGCCGAGTTCCCCGACGTACCGACCTACCTGGCCACCTACTCCTACCAGGCAGTGGCCATCGAGTCGCTGGTCCGGGTGATTGTCGGCGAGGTCGGACCGACGGGCACTCTTCCGGTCGCGGTACCGGAGAAGGGCGGCGGCACCCTGTACCCGCTCGGGGCCGGTCTGACCTGGTGACCGGCCTCAAGCCTTCCGGGCGAGGTGCACGGTGAGGTCGGCGCTGATCCGCACAGAATCGGGCAGCGCCCGGCGGATTCGCTGCAGCACGGTCACTCGAGCCGACTCGGCGAGGGTGAGGTAGGCGGACACGGTCGTGAGATGGCCGAGGTAGTCGTCGGCGGAGATCGTCATGCGCCGCTGCACGGTCAACTGCTGCACGTCGATGAAGCGTCCCGACCGGATCAGTTCGGATCCCGGCCACTGCATCGGGTCTTCCGGTGGAGTCCCGTCGGGCGAAGGGATCTCGTCGGAGTCGACGACCGCTGATCTGGCCGCCCGCACCGCGGCCGCGACGTCAGGGTCGGCCGGCTGCAGCTGGCCGCCGAAGGAGGCGAAGGTCCCGCCCGGCGCGAGCAGCGCGGCGATGCGTGCCGGACGTTGCCGGGCCGCCGTCCAGTGCAACGCGGCCGCCGCGTACACCAGGTCGTAGCCATGGTCGATCGGTATCAGTTCCTCGAACGCCG
The DNA here is from genome assembly GCF_000426645.1 of Nakamurella lactea DSM 19367. Lineage (GTDB taxonomy): Bacteria > Actinomycetota > Actinomycetes > Mycobacteriales > Nakamurellaceae > Nakamurella > Nakamurella lactea. The sequence continues at coordinate 11,241 of NZ_AUFT01000005.1, forward strand.
CCAGCACCGTCGTCACCGTTGCCGGCAGGTGGGTGCGCAGCTCCTCGAGCATGGCCGGGTCGGGTTCGCTGGCGGTCACGGCGATGCCACGACCGGCGAATGCCCGGGTGGCCTTGCCGGTGCCGGCGCCGATCTCCAGCGCGGTCCGGACCGGGCGGCCGGCGTAGCCGAGCACGTGATCGACGAGTTCGTCCGGGTAGCCGGGACGGAATCGCTCGTAGGCCGCCGCCGCCGATCCGAAGCTCCGTGAGCGCTCGGTCATCTGGTCGGCCCTGTCATCTGGTCGGCTTGGTCATGGTCGGCCCTGGCATCCGGTGATCCTCCCGCATTACGTCGATCCGGACAGCGTGACGTCTCCGTGGTGAGCTCCCGCCACACTTTGTGTATCGAACATCTGTTCGATACGATGAGGTGGTCGAAGGAGGAGCGATGGTCCGCACGCTGGTGGTCTGGTGTCCGGACTGGCCGGCGGTGGCCGCGGCCCAGCAGGCCAGGAAGCCGGCCACCGGGCCGGTCGCGGTGTTCCACGCCAACCGGGTGCAGGCCTGCACCGCTGCCGCCAGGGCCGACGGTATCCGGATCGGCATGCGCCGCCGGGAGGCGCAGTCCCGGTGCCCAGAACTGGTGGTGCTGCCCGTCGATCACGATGCGGCGGGTCGTGCGTTCGAGTCGGTGGCCGCGGCGGTGGAAGCCGTTGCGCCGGGAATCGAGGTGCTCAGGCCCGGCATGATCGCCTGCCCTGCCCGTGGTCCACGACGCTACTTCGGTAGCGAGAATGCTGCCGCCGAAAGGATTGTCGACGCCGTCGAGGCGCTCGACGTTGAGGCCAGGGTCGGCATCGCCGACGTATTGCCGGTGGCCGTACTGGCCGCCCGTCAGCAGCGGATCGTTCCGGTCGGGGACGCGGCCGAGTTCTGCGCCGGGTTGCCGATCGCCGAACTGGCCAGGGACCCGGCGATCTCCCCGCCGGAGCGGGCCGGCCTTGTCGATCTGTTGGTGCGGTTGGGCATCACCACCGTCGGGGCGTTCGCGGCGTTGCCACAGGAGCGGGTGGCCACCAGGTTCGGGCCGGATGCCCTGCTGGCGCACCGGCTGGCCCATGGTCTGGCCGAACGGGGGATCTCCCGGCGCAGCATCCCGCAGGACCGGGTCATCGAGCAGGTCTGCGATCCGCCGCTGGACCGGGTGGACACCGCTGCCTTCCTCGGCCGGGCGCTGGCCGAGAGGTTCCACGCCGGTCTGGCCGACGCCGGCCTGGCCTGTACCCGGCTGGCCATCTCCGCGCGTACCGAGCGCGGTCGGACCCTCCGGCGGGTCTGGCGGTCGGCCAGGCCGCTCACCCCGGCCGCCACCGCCGACCGGTTGCGCTGGCAGCTCGAGGGGTGGCTCACCTCCACTGCCCGGCGTGACACTGCCCGGCAGGATGCGGTCCGGTCCGGCAGCGCGTCCGATCCCACCGAGAGCGCCGGTCCCGGCGCCATCATCGCGTTGCGGCTCGAACCGATCGAGGCCGTGGACGCCGGCCGGGTGCAGTACGGCCTGTGGGGCAGCGACGGCGAGGACGATCACCGCGCCGGCTGGGCGTTCGCCAGGGTGCAGGGCCTGCTGGGGCCGGAATCCGTTCTGACGCCGGTTCTTTCGGGCGGACGTACGCCGGGCGACCGGGTCACCCTGGTCAGCTGGGGTGACGAGCGGGTTCCGGCCAGGGACCCCGCCGCGCCCTGGCCCGGCGCGTTGCCGGCGCCGTCACCCACCAGGCTCGCCGATCCCAGCCGGCCTGGTGGTCAGCAGGCCGGGCGGGAGCGGATCGGTGCGACCCGGCGGGTCGAACTCCTGGACGACGTCGGGCGCCCGGTGTTGCTGACCGGGCGCGGGCTGTTGAGTGCGACCCCGGTTGCCGTCGACGGCCGGCAGATCGCGGGGTGGGCAGGGCCGTGGCTGGTCGACGAGCGGTGGTGGGAACCGAATCAGCCGCCCGCATCACTGGTCGCGGCACCGCCGCAGGTCGCGGCCCGGATGCAGGTGCTCTGCCGCGACGGACCCGTCCTGTTGCTGCGATATCTGACCGCGGCATCGGTGCAGAGTCCGGCACAACCATGGCAGATCGAGGGGGTGTACGACTGATGGGCTGGTCCAACCCCAACGTCCCGTGGTCCGAGCTGGAACGGGCGCTGTCGGGTCGGCCGCCCCCGCCCGGCCGCGGGCCGGGAGCGTTCGTGCCGGCCCCCGAGAACCCGTCAGGAGACCCGTCAACCCTGCCGGAGGATCCGCGCGGTCCGCACCCCGATCTGCTCGGCCCGGTGTCCCGGCACCGCCGGGACCGTCTCCGACCGCCCGTGCCGGCGTCACCGCAGACCAAGGTGGCATCGAAGACCAGGGTGCCGTTCACCGAGCTGCATGCGCATTCGGCGTTCAGCTTCCTGGACGGCGCGTCTAACCCCGAACAACTGGTCGGTGAGGCGGTCCGGCTGGGCCTGGACGGCCTGGCCCTGACCGATCATGACGGCTTCTACGGAGTGGTCAGGTTCGCCGAGGCGGCGGCCGGCACCGGGCTGAAAACCCTGTACGGATCGGAACTCTCGCTCGGCCTGCCGGAGCCGCAGCTCGGCGTTCCGGATCCGGTGGGGGAGCACCTGCTGGTGCTGGCCCGTGGTCAGGAGGGTTATCGGAGGTTGTCCCGGCAGATCAGTCGGGCGCAGCTGAACGGCGGCGAGAAGGGCCGTCCGAGCTATCAGCTGGATGCGCTGGCCAACGCCGCGGACGATCATTGGTTGATCCTCACCGGTTGCCGCAAGGGCAGCGTCCGCCGGGCACTGCAGCGACACGGCCCCGATGGCTCCCACGGTGCCCGGGAAGCCTTGCGGCAGTTGACGGATCGATTCGGGCGGGACAACGTGGTGGTGGAGTTGACCTCGACAACGGCGCCGACCGACGACGAGGACAACGACATGCTGGCCGCGCTGGCCGCCGAGTTGCGCCTCCCGCTGGTGGCCACCACCGGTGCGCATTACGCAACGCCGGACGCGAGCCGGCTCGGCGCCTCGTTGGCCGCGGTCCGGGCCAGGCGGAGCCTGGACGAGGCGGATCCCTACCTGCCGGCCGGTCCCGGCGCACACCTGCGGTCCGGCGCGGAGATGGCCGCGCTGTATGCCCGTCATCCCACCGCGGTGCCGACCGCTGCCGCCATCGGCGAGCAATGCGCCTTCGACCTGACCCTGATCGCGCCCAACCTGCCGCCCTACGACGTACCGCCGGGGGCGGACGAGAACAGCCATCTGCACGAGCTCACCATGGCCGGCGCGGCCCGGCGTTACGGGTCGCGGGCGGACAATCCGGCTGCCTACCGGCAGCTCGACAAGGAGCTGCGGATCATCGCGGAGCTCGAGTTCCCTGGTTACTTCCTGATCGTCAACGACATCGTGAAGTTCTGTCAGGACAACGACATCCTCTGTCAGGGTCGGGGATCGGCGGCCAACTCGGCGGTCTGCTATGCGCTGGGCATCACCGCCGTCGATGCGGTGCGCTACGAGCTGCTCTTCGAACGGTTCCTCGCCCCGGAGCGGGACGGACCGCCGGACATCGACGTCGACATCGAGTCCGACCGCCGGGAGGAGGTGATCCAGTACGTCTACACCAAGTACGGCCGCGACCATGCCGCGCAAGTGGCCAACGTCAACACCTTCCGGCCACGGATGGCGGTGCGGGACATGGCCAAGGCGATGGGGCACTCGCCGGGGCAGCAGGATGCCTACTCCCAGCAGATCGACGGCTGGACTCCACTGATCGCACAGCGGCAAGCAACCGGAGGCGCAGATCGCGGCCGACCGGCCGGCCGCGCCGACTCCACCGGCCGCGCCGACTCAACCGGCAGGGACGGATCCACCGACGATGACGGCCTGCAGATCCCCGCCCCGGTACTGGATCTCGCGCAACAGGTACAGGACTTCCCGCGGCATCTGTCCATCCACTCCGGGGGCATGGTGATCTGCGATCGGCCGGTGGCCGAGGTCTGTCCGGTGGAGTGGGCCAGGATGGCGAACCGATCGGTGCTGCAGTGGGACAAGGACGACTGCGCGGCGATCGGGCTGGTGAAGTTCGACCTGCTGGGCCTTGGCATGCTGTCCGCCCTGCACTACGCCGTCGACCTGATCGCCGACCACGAGAACATCGAGATCGACTTCGCTGCCTTGGATCTCGAGGAGACCGCGGTGTACGAAATGTTGCAGAAGGCCGACTCCGTCGGCGTGTTCCAGGTGGAATCCAGGGCCCAGATGGCCACCCTGCCGCGGCTCAAACCGAGAGAGTTCTACGACCTGGTGGTCGAGGTGGCGCTGATCCGGCCCGGCCCGATCCAGGGCGGTTCGGTGCATCCGTACATCCGGCGTCGCAACAAGCAGGAGAAGGTGACCTTCGATCATCCGATCATGGAGAAGTCGCTGGGTAAGACACTGGGCATCCCGTTGTTCCAGGAGCAGCTGATGCAGCTGGCCATCGACGTGGCCGGCTTCGATGCCGGCGAGGCCGACCAGCTCCGCAGGGCGATGGGTTCGAAACGTTCAGTGGCCAAGATGGAGGAGCTCAGAGCGCGCCTGTACGAAGGGATGTCGCGGCTGCACGGGATCACCGGAGCCGCCGCGGACCGGATCTACGAACGGCTGCTGGCCTTCGCCAATTTCGGTTTCGCCGAGTCGCACGCGCTGAGCTTCGCCGCCCTGGTCTTCTACTCGTCCTGGCTCAAACTGCACCATCCGGCGGCGTTCTGCGCCGCCCTGCTGCGGGCGCAGCCGATGGGGTTCTACTCGCCGCAGTCATTGGTTGCCGACGCCCGCCGACACGGCGTCACCATCCGTCTGCCGGACATCAACCGCTCCAACTACTATGCCGATCTCGAGCCCGCCGATCTCAAGGCCGTCGAGCTCAAGCCCGCCGGCCTCAAGGCCGTCGACCTCGAGCCTGTCACTCCCGGGCGCACCGAGCCGCGACCCGCCGGCCCGGGGGCCGGTGGCCGCCGCGCTCGCCGGTACCGAGGTCGGAACCTGCCCGGCAGCGGGACCCTCGCCGTCCGGCTGGGTCTGGACGAGGTGCGCACCATCGGCACGGAACTGGCCGAGCGGATCGTCGCGGCTCGGCCGGCGGACGGCTACCGCAGTATCGACCAGCTCACCCGGCTGGTCACCCTCACCTCCGCCCAGGCGGAGGCACTGGCCACCGCCGGCGCCCTTGACAGCCTGGGTCGGGCGGCCGACGGCGACCGGCCGACCGACCGTGGGCAGGCCAGAAGGGCCGCGCTGTGGGCATCGGGTGCGGCGGCCGGAGAACGGGCCGGCACCCTGCCGGGGACGGTCGTCGGGCTGACGGCGCCCACCCTGCCCGGGATGAGCGACATCGAGCTGACCCTGGCCGACATCTGGGCCACCGGCATCTCCCCGGACCGCTACCCGACCGAATACTCCAGGGAGCGGCTGGCCGGACTGGGCGTGCGGACAGCGACCGATCTGTTCGGCGTGCAGCACGGCACCAGGGTGCTGGTTGCCGGGATGGTGACCCATCGGCAACGACCGGCGACGGCGTCGGGCGTGGTGTTCATCAACCTCGAGGACGAGACCGGGATGCTCAACATCATCTGCTCCAACGCGCTGTGGCGCCGCTACCGACGGGTGGCAAGGGGAGCGCCCTCATTGCTGATCCGCGGAATGGTGGAACGGGCAGGTGGTGCCATCTCGGTGCTGGCCGATCGGATAGCCGCGGTCGACCTGATCGTCGCGATGCCCTCCAGGGACTTCCGCTGATCACGCGGGTGGACCAACGGAACTGTCGAACCCGATGGAATGGGTCCTGGCCCGATCAGTTCCCGAACCCGCCGAAGATCATCTGCAGCAACCGCCAGAGCGCTGCAGCACCTTGGGCCACGCCCTCCTTGATCTCGTTGGGCCAGATCAGCAGCGCGATCACCGCGGCCAGTGCCGCCGCCGCGCCGATCACGATCCAGATCAGCTGCCGCCGCCGCACCGCTCGCAGGAACGCTGCGGTCTCCGGATCGGCGGGCATCGGGAGCGGCACTTGCGGCTGCGCGGAGGTCATCTGCACCGACGACCAGGCGGCATTCGACACGGCGGCATTCGGCACGGCAGCATTCGACACGGCGCGGGTCGGCGCGGTGACCGGCTGCGTCGGCGGCATCGGTTGCATGACAACACGCTAACCCGCTCTGGAAGGATTGGGGCATGAGTCGAGGAAATCGCTGCTGCCGGACCTTCGTCGTCACCGGTGGGACCGCTCGGTGAGCGATCCACTCCGGCTGGCCACCTGGAACGTCAACTCGATCAGGGCCAGGACCGACCGAGTCATCGAGTTCCTGCGGCGCAGTGATGTCGATGTGCTGGCGATCCAGGAGACCAAGGTCCGCGACGACGGCTTCCCGGTAGCGGCGATCTCGGACCTCGGCTACCAGGTCGCTCACCACGGGCTGAACCAGTGGAACGGGGTCGCCGTCCTGTCCAGGGTCGGACTGGATGACGTCCAGGTCGGTTTCCCCGGCATGCCCGGTTACGGCGAACCTCCCGCAACCGAGGCCCGGGCGCTGTCTGCGGTGTGCGGTGGGGTGCGGGTCTGGAGTGTGTACGTGCCGAACGGCCGGGAGATCGAACATCCGCACTACCAGTACAAGCTCGCCTGGCTGGAGGCGCTGGCCCGCTACGGTACCGAGGCGCTGGCCGCGGATCCGGCCCTGCAGATGGCTTTCTGCGGCGACTACAACATCGCGCCCACCGACGCCGACGTCTGGTCGGTCGACTATTACCTGGACAAGACCCACACGACCCCGCCGGAACGCGCGGCGTTCCAGGCGGTGGTCGACGCCGGTTATGCCGATGTGGTGCGGCCGTACACCTCCGAGCCCAGGACGTTCACCTACTGGGACTACCAACAGCTGCGGTTCCCGAAGAACCGCGGAATGCGGATCGACTTCGTGCTCGCGTCGGCGGCGTTGGCGGCGCGGGTCACCAGCGCCAGGATCGACCGGGAGGAACGCAAGGGCAAGGGCGCCTCCGATCATGCGCCGGTCATCGTGGAATTCGGTGGTTGAGAAGTGAAGATCCTGCTGCTGCAGCATTCTGCCGAGGACGGGCCGCAGCGGCTCGGCCAGTGGCTCACCGAGGCCGGTGCCACGCTGGACGTGCGGCGACTGTACGACGGCGACGAGATCCCCTCCGACACCAGCGGTTTCGACGCGCTGGTCTGCCTGGGCGGGGCGATGTCCGCCTGGGACGACGAGACCGTCGATTGGTTGCCGGCGACCAAGGCGTTGCTGGCGACAGCGGTCACCGACAAGACGCCGACCCTGGCCATCTGCCTGGGCGCGCAACTGCTCACCCTGGCCACCGGGGGCATGGTGGAACCGGGCAACCGCGGCCCCGAGTACGGCGCCTATCTCACCGCGAAACGTGATGCCGCGGAGCGGGATCCGTTGTTCGGCTGGCTCCCGATGACCCCTGATGTGATGCAGAGCCATGCCGATGTGATCACCGAGCTACCGCCGGATGCGGTGCTGCTGTTCGCCGGCACCGGGTACGAGAACCAGGCGTTCAGGGTCGGCGAAGCGGCGTGGGGCATCCAGTTCCACATCGAGGCCGACGCCGAGACCCTGCGATTGTGGGCGGCCGGCAAGGGATCTGCCGCCCGCCTCGGTCCCGCGCTCGATGAGGCGGCGGCGAACATGGCGGAGGTCTGGCGCGAGTTCGCACATCGCTTCGTCACCTTACGACCGCGGCTGCCGCTGATCGGATCCTGATGAGTCGACCGGCACCGCGAGCGGCAGTGCGCTACGGGCTGCCGGACACCGACCGGACCCAGGCCGATCTGGCGCTGGCCGGGCTGGCCACCCCGGACGGGCTGGTCGCTCCGGGAGCAGAACCGGTGCTGGGCGCGATTTCCCGGGCCGGTCGTCCGCGACTCGCCGTAGCGACCCTGGCCCGGCTGTTGACGGCGGCCGGACCGGACGCGCCGGCCATCACGGCCGCGTTGCGGGACGAGCGGGGCCTGCGGGCGCGACTGATCGCGATCCTCGGTGGTTCGAGCGCACTCGGCGATCACCTGGTCGCGCACCCGGACGCCTGGCCGACGCTGCGGGTCGAGCCGCTGCAGGTGGCGCTGGTCGACCCGACCGGCACCGTGCGGTCGATGGCGGCCGCGGTAGGGCTGACGCCGGAGGCCGCCCGATGTACCGGCACCGACGGCGCCCGGGCTCCGATCCACGGCCCAGAGGCGATCCCGCCGTTGCGACGGGCCTATCGGGACCGACTGCTGCTGATCGCGGCGCACGACCTGGCGCCGGCGGTCGATGCGACGCTGGAAGTTGTGCCGCTGCCGTCGGTCTGTCGAGCCCTGACCGACCTGGCCGACGCCACTCTGCAGACCGCGCTCGCGGTCGCGGCCGCCGAACTCCCGCCATCGGCGGCTCCGTGCCGGCTGTCGGTGGTGGCGCTGGGCAAAGCCGGTGCCAGAGAGCTGAATTACCTGTCCGACGTCGACGTGCTGTTCGTGGCCGACCATCCGGTGCTCGACCTCCCGGCGGTCGGTGATCAGGCGAACGATCCGCCGGAGTCGGCGATGCTGGCCACCGCCAGTCAGCTGGCTTCGTCGATGATGCGGATCTGCGGCTCGGTGGCCTGGGAGGTCGACGCCAATCTGCGACCGGAGGGTGCGGCCGGCGCCCTTGTCCGGACCCCGGCGAGCCATCGGGCGTACTACAGCCGGTGGGCCGAGACCTGGGAGTTCCAGGCCATGCTGAAGGCCAGACCGGCAGCCGGCGACCCGGAGGCTGGCCGGGAATTCCTGGAGATCGCCAGGGCCGGGGTCTGGTCGGCGGCCGGCCGCGATTCCTTTGTCGAGGACGTCCAGGCGATGCGCCGCCGGGTGGAGGCGAACATTCCCGATGCGCAACGCGACCGGGAACTCAAACTCGGGCCCGGCGGGCTGCGGGACGTCGAATTCGCCGTGCAGCTGCTGCAACTGGTTCACGGCCGGACCGACGTGTCGCTGCGGGTCACCGGCACCCTGATGGCCCTGCGGCGGCTGATCCAGGGTGGCTACGTCGGCCGGTCCGACGGCGCCGAGATGGCTGGTGCTTACACGTTTCTGCGTCGGGCCGAACATCGGCTGCAGCTGCAGCGGCTGCGCCGCACCCATCTGTTGCCGGACTCCGAGGTCGACCTGGAATGGCTGGCCAGGGCAGACGGGTATACGGCGTCCGGGTCGGAGTCGGCGGCGCAGGTGTTCGCCGCCGAGCGGGTCCGGCATGCGGCGACGGTGCGCCGGCTGCACGAGAAGCTCTTCTACCGGCCGCTGTTGAACGCGGTCGCTGCGGTCGGCGACGACCTGCGGCTGTCCACCGAGGCGGCCGGCGAACGGCTTGCCGCGCTGGGCTTCTCGCCGGATTCTGCGCTGCGCCACCTGACCGCGCTGACCTCCGGCGTCAGCCGGCGGGCGGCGATCCAGCGCACGCTGCTGCCGGTGCTGCTGGATTCCTTCGCCGAATGTCCCGACCCGGATGGTGGATTGTTGGCCTACCGCAGGGTGTCCGAGGCGCTGGCCGACACACCCTGGTTCCTGCGCCTGCTCCGCGACGAGGGCACCGTCGCGATTCGACTGGCCGAGCTGCTCGGCGTCTCGAAACTGGTGGCCGAGCTGTTGTTGAGGGCACCGGAGGTGCTCCGGTTGATCGACGACGACGCGGCCCTGGTGGCGGTGAAGCCGGACACCGTCGCCGCCGCCTTGGTGGCCAGGAGTCGCCGGGCGGTCGCCGCTCAGGACGCCGCAGATTCCGCACGCTCGTCGCGGCGGCACGAGATGCTCCGTCTCGCCTGCGGCGATCTGCTCGGTCTGCTCGACCTGCCACAGGTGATGATCGGGCTGACGAAGGTCGCCGAGGCGACCCTGCAGGCGGCGTTCGAGGGTGCCCGGCGTCAGGTGGAGGCGGACCGCGGCCCCATCCAGGGCCGGCTGGCGGTGATCGGGATGGGCCGGCTCGGCGGCGGCGAGCTCGGATACGGCTCGGATGCCGACGTGATCTACGTCGCCGAACCCGACGAGGGCGCCGATGTCGACCAGGTTCTCGCGGCCTGTACCACCGTCACCGAGTTGATCGGTCGGAATCTGGGCCGGTCCAGCCCGGATCCGGCGCTGGCGTTGGACACCGCGCTGCGTCCGGAGGGACGCAACGGTCAGCTGGTCCGCACACTGGACTCCTACCGCAGCTACTGGCGCAAGTTCGCCGCGCCGTGGGAACGCCAGGCAATGCTGCGCGCGCGGCCGGTGGCCGGCGACGACGAACTGGGTGCGGAATTCGTCGCCGCTGCCGACGAATTCCGCTATCCCGCTGATGGGCTCGACCACCACGACGTCATCGAGATCCGCCGGATCAAGGCCAGGGTGGACACCGAGCGGTTGCCAAGGGGCGCCGATCCCACGACCCATGTCAAGCTGGGCCGCGGCGGGCTCTCCGACGTGGAGTGGACGGTGCAACTGCTCCAGCTGCAGCACGGCGGCCGGGTCGAGGGGCTTCGGACGACCGCGACCCTGCCGGCGCTCGATGCTGCGTTGGACGCCGGCCTGATCAGCAGGGAGCAGGCCAGGCGGCTCGGTGCCGCCTGGACGTTGGCGGCCAGGGTGCGCAACGCGTTGATGCTGGTGCTGGGCAAACCGGAGGATCAGATCCCGCGGCAGGGACATGCCCTGGAGGCGACCGCTGAGGCGCTCGGCTATCCCCGCGGCAGTGACCCGGGTGAGTTCGTCGACGACTACCGCCGGACCGCCCGCCGGGCCCGTCGAGCGGTCGACCAGCTGTTCGACCGCGATCCGGGATGACGGCCGTCGGCTGAACGTCGTCAGGCTGATGTGCCTTGGATGGCGATCCGTTTGGGATGATGGCCCGGTGCCTAACTGGATCTGGATCCTCATTGTCGTAGTTGTCGTTGTCGCCGCGTTGTTCGTGGTCGGCCTGATGCGGGCGAACCGCCGTCGGATCTCGCTGCGGGACACAGCGCCGACCAAGCCTGCGGCCGTTGACGCCGGCAAGCCTCCCGCGAAGGGCGGCTACAAGGCCGGCGGATCGATCTCGTTCTCCAGTGGATCCGGGACAGCCGTGCAGGACCGGCCGCCGGCGCCGGCCCCCGAACCCTCACCAGAACCCGAACGCACCGAACCTTCACCTCAGGCAGAACCGTCGCCCGGAGCCGAATCGTCAGCTGCGGTCGAGCCTGCCGTCGAACCAGCCGCTGAGTCGCGGCCCGCGGAGGACGCAGTTCCGGGCGCGCAATCCGGGTCGGTAGCGCAAGCGACGCCGGTCGAAGACGCGGCAGCGGTGCCGACCGAGGAGGCCCTCCCTGCGGTGACCGGCCCGGCGGTCGAAACGACCCCGGCCCCTACCACTGCGGCACCCAGCACTGCGGAATCCAGCCCTGCGGAATCCACCACTGCGGAATCCACCACTGCGGAATCCAGCACTGCGGAATCCAGCACTGCGGAATCCAGCACTGCGGAATCCAGCACTCCGGAATCCACCACTGCGGCCCCCGCCACCGTGCAAGCCACCGGCGTGGAGCCATCGCCGGATACCGAGATCGCCCCGACCGACGGCCGGCTCAACCGCCTGCGCGGCCGGCTCTCCCGCTCACAGAACGCCTTCGGCCGCTCCATGCTCGGCCTGCTCGGGGCCGGCACGATGGACGAGGACTCCTGGACGGATGTCGAGGACACCCTGTTGCTGGCCGATCTCGGCGCGCAGGCGTCAGCCGAGATCGCCGAGAAGCTGCGGGCCGAAGTGGCGGCCAACGGCATCGGCAGCAGCGCCGAGGCCAGGGCGCTGCTCCGTCGGGTCCTGGTGGAGGCCGTCGACCCGAGCATGGAACGCAGCGTCCGGGCACTGCCGCACGACGGCCGGCCGTCGGTGTCGCTGGTGGTCGGCGTCAACGGAACGGGAAAGACCACCACCACCGGCAAACTGGCCAGGGTGCTGGTGGCCGACGGTCACAAGGTGGTGCTCGGGGCCGCCGACACCTTCCGGGCGGCTGCAGCGGACCAGCTGGCTACCTGGGCGGAACGTGCCGGCGCCACCGTGGTGCGCGCCGATGCCGGCGCCGACCCGGCCTCCGTCGCCTTCGATGCGGTGAAGACCGGGATCGCGACCGGCGCCGATGCGGTGTTGATCGACACCGCGGGGCGCCTGCACACCAAGGCCGGCCTGATGGACGAACTGGGAAAGGTCAAGCGGGTCGTCGAAAAACAGGCCGAGGTGGACGAGGTGCTGCTGGTGCTGGACGCCACCACCGGACAGAACGGGTTGGTCCAGGCCAGGGTGTTCGCCGAGGTCGTCAACATCACCGGCATCGTGCTGACCAAACTGGACGGGACCGCCAAGGGCGGGATCGTGGTGGCCGTGCAACGGGCCCTCGGGGTGCCGGTCAAGTTGGTCGGGCTCGGCGAGGGACCGGACGATCTGGCCCCGTTCGAAGCCGGCGCCTTCGTGGACGCCCTGCTCGGCGACTGACCCGCGCGAGCTGCCGGCCAAGGGTCGCCGGCAACGAGATGGCAACTTAGCGGTCCACCGGTTCACACCCGGGAAACATTCGGGAACGGTCGGGGCAACACAACTGCGGGACAGTCTGCGAGTCCGAGGGAATTCCCCTCACCGGCCGTCTCGGAGGCTTGTATGGTCCCCACGCTCGATACCGGAAACAACGCCTGGCTGCTCGCATCCGCGGCCTTGGTGTTGCTAATGACGCCAGGAGTGGCGTTCTTCTACGGCGGCATGGTCCGTCGCAAATCTGTGCTCAACATGATGATGATGTCGTTCTCGGCGATGGGCGTCGTCGGCATCGTCTACGTGTTGTGGGGGTACTCGATGTCGTTCTCGCCGAACGTGGCCGGCGGCCTGTTCGGCGACCCGGCAACGGCTTTCGGCATGAAAGGGCTGTTCCCGGAGGGAGTCAACGCCGACGGCATCGAGACCGTCGCCAATTCCGTGCTGAGCGGCAGCGGCGTCAGCTCGATGGCGTTCGTCGCCTTCCAGCTGACCTTCGCGATCATCACCGTGGCGCTGATCTCCGGGTCGGTCGCGGACCGGATGAAGTTCTCCACCTGGCTGGTCTTCTCCGGCGTCTGGGTCACCCTCGTGTACTTCCCGATGGCCCATATGGTCTGGGGCGGCGGATTGCTCTCCGGCTGGGAGAACGGTATTGCGGCAAAGCTTTTCGGCACCACAGACGGCGTAGCGAGCGTGGCGCCGATCGACTTCGCCGGTGGCACCGTCGTGCACATCAATGCCGGCGTCGCCGGCCTGATGCTGGCTCTGCTGTTGGGCAAGCGCCGCGGCTTCGGCAAGGAGCCGATGCGCCCGCACAACGTGCCGTACACCATGCTCGGCGCCGCGCTGCTGTGGTTCGGTTGGTTCGGCTTCAATGCCGGTTCCGCCGGCGCAGCCAATGGCCTGGCGGGTCTGGCCTGGCTGAACACCTCCACCGCCACCTCGGCGGCGATGCTCGGTTGGTTGGCGGTCGAGATGATCAGGGACAAGCACGCCACGGGTGTCGGGGCAGCCTCGGGTGTGGTGGCCGGCCTGGTTGCCATCACCCCGGCGGCCGGCGCACTGAGCCCGGTCGGCGCGATCGCACTTGGTCTGGTTGCCGGGGTGATCTGTGCTCTGGCAGTGGGTCTGAAGTACCGCCTGGGCTACGACGATTCGCTCGACGTGGTCGGCGTGCACCTGGTCGGGGGCATTATCGGCACCGTCGGCATCGGCTTCCTCGGAACCGACACCGGCCTGTTCTACGGCGGCGGCGGCAAGCAGTTGGTGGTGCAGATCGTGATAGCGGCCTGCGCGATCGTCTTCTCCGCGGTGCTCACCACCGTCATCGGCCTTGCCCTGAAGTACACGATGGGTCTACGGGCCGACGAAGAGAACGAAGCTGACGGGCTCGACATCACCGTCCACGGTGAGAGTGCCTACGACACCGAAGGTTCGGTGGGGTCCGGCGGGTCCGGTGGCACGCTGGCCGGCCGGCCGAAGCCCACGTCGTCGTCCGCCCGGGACGGGGAAGAGTCGAGCAAGGAAGAGGTCAACGCATGAGTGAGCTTGCGAACGGATCGTCGGCACGGAACGCGGGCACGCCACGAGTAACGGGCGGGGTGACGGCATGAAGCTCGTCACCGCAGTGATCAAGCCGTTCAAACTGGACGAGGTACGGGCCGCGCTGCTGGCATTCGGGGTGAACGGGATGACGGTCTCCGAGTCGTCCGGCTACGGCCGGCAGCGCGGGCACACCGAGGTCTACCGGGGCGCCGAATACACCGTCGAACTACTGCCGAAGGTGCGGCTGGAGATCCTGGTCGAGGACGACGACGCCGACGACGTGACCGACGTGATCGTCCGGGCGGCGCGTACCGGGAAGATCGGTGACGGCAAGGTGTGGACCACCGAGGTCGGCTCCGTCGTCCGGGTCCGCACCGGTGAAGTCGGACCCGACGCGCTCTGATCCGACAGCTCGAAGGGAATCCTGCTCGTGCCAACCCCTATCGGCGATTCCTACACCGATCTGCGGGCGGCATTGTTGGCCCGGACTCCGATGTCCGGTCCGGCCCGCAGTCGGGCACTGAGCAGACTCACCGACGGCTGGCTGGCCGAACTGGCGGTCGACTCCGGGGTGACGGTCGGCGGTGTCGAACTGGTGGCGGTCGGTGGCTACGGTCGCGCCGAGCTGTCGCCGTACTCCGATCTCGACCTGGTGCTGCTGCACTCGTCCGAGACGCCCGACGACTACGCAGCAATGATCGCCGAGCGGCTCTGGTATCCGATCTGGGACTCGTCCGTCCGTCTTGACCACGCGATGCGCTCGGTCGGTGGTGCGCGGCAGGTTGCCCGGGTCGACCTGGCAGACCTGTTGGGAGTACTGGACATCCGGCACATCGCCGGCGACCCGGAGCTCGCCGTCACGCTGCGCAGGCGGGTACTGGGGGACTGGCGGGCGGATGCCGACCGGCGGCTCCCCGAACTGCTCGAGATGTGCCGGCGTCGGTGGGAGCGCAGTGGCGACCTGGCCTTCGCCACCACCGGTGACCTGAAGAATTCCCGTGGCGGCCTGCGCGACATGGTGGTGATGCGGGCGGTGGCGGCGTCATGGGTGGCCGACTGTCCGCACCAGGGGCTGGAGGAAGCCAGGTTCGACCTGCTGGCGGTGCGGGACGCCATGCACACCGTGACGGGGCGGGCAACCGACCGGCTGCAGCTGCAGGACCAGGACGCAGTTGCCGCCAGGCTGGGCCTGGCAGACCGAGACGACTTGTTGCGCATGGTTTCCGCCATCGGCCGCCGGGTCGGGCATGCGGTCGACCTGACCTGGCACCGGGTCAAGCGGGCACTGGACGGTCGTGCGGTCGGGGCCGCCCCGGTGGGTCGCGCCGATCGGCACCCGCTGGCGCACGATGTGGTCGAGCAGGACGGCGAGGCCACCCTGGCCAAGTCTGCCGACCCGGCCGGCGACCCTGCTCTCCCGCTGCGGGTGGCCGCGGCAGCAGCCCAGGCCGGGATCCCGATCGGGCCGGCGACCTTGGCCCGGTTGGCGCGGCTCTGTCCGCCGCTGCCCGAGCGGTGGCCGGCGACCGCCGGTGCGGAGTTCCTGCGGCTGCTCGGCGCCGGCGGACCGTTGGTCGGCGTCTGGGAGTCGATGGATCAGGTCGGCCTGATCAGTTCGTTGCTGCCCGGATGGGAGCGGCTGCGGTCGATGCCGCAGCGGGATCCGGTCCACGCCTACACCGTCGACCGGCACCTGGTGCAGACCGTGGTGGAGGCGGCCGCGCTGGTCCGACGGGTGGTCAGACCCGACCTGTTGCTGATCGCTGCGCTGCTGCACGACATCGGCAAGGGCACCGGGCGGGATCATTCGGTGGCCGGCGCCGAACTGGCCGGTCCGCTCTGTCGGCGGTTCGGGCTGGCCGAGCCGGACATCGAGGTGGTCGTGACCCTCGTCCGGCACCACCTGCTGCTGGCCGAGACCGCGACCCGACGTGACCCGGACGATCCGGCAACGGTGGCGCTGATCGCCGAGGCGGTCGGGACGGTGGGAGTGCTGGACCTGCTGCAGGCTCTCACCGAGGCTGACGCGTTGGCGGCCGGGCCGGCCGCCTGGACGAGTTGGAAGGCCCAGCAGGTGGCGACACTGGCGGCCCGGACCCGGGCGGCGCTCGGCGGCTGGCGGTCGGCGGAACCGGAACCGCAGCTCGACCCGGAACCGCAGCCCGACCCGGAGCTCGGGCCGGAGCTGCGGGCGGCCGGCACCGAGCTCACGGTGCAGGTACATCCGGCGGCCGATGGACTGACCGTGGTGGTCGAGGCACCCGACCGGGTCGGACTGCTGGCCGACATCGCCGGGGCCCTGACCGCCCAGCGGCTGAGCATCCGGTCGGCGACGGTCCGGACGGACCGCGGCAGGGCGGTGCAGACCTGGCAGGCCGAGCCGGAATTCGGCGACCCGCCCGAGCCGTCGACCGTCCGGGCGCTGCTGGTGGCCGCGCTGGCCGAGCCCGGCAACCCCGGGCCGGTGCGACGGCGATCGGCAGCGCAGCGGCCGGCCAGGAAAGACTTCGCTGCCCCTGAGGTGCTCGTCATCGACGGTGCATCCGAGATGGCCACCGTGGTCGAGATCCGCGCGCACGACGCGGCCGGCCTACTGCACACCGCCGCCCGGGCGGTGGCGGCGACCGGCGCGACCGTCGTCACCGCGCTGGTGCACACCTGGGGCGCCGAGGCCGTCGACGTGCTGTACCTGCGTGGGGCCAACGGCAGGCCGTTGCCCTCGCAGGCGGCCGAGCGGCTGGCGACGCTGCTGCGGGCTGCGCTCGCTGCGGACGGGTCCGCGGCCGGTCCGGGATAGCCTGTCGGAGTGTTCGAGACTCTTTCCGACCGGCTGTCCGGCGTCCTCACGGGCATCCGTGGCAAAGGCCGGCTGACCCCCGCCGATATCGATGCGACCTGCCGGGAGATCCGGATCGCCCTACTGGAGGCCGACGTCGCGCTGCCCGTGGTCCGGCAGTTCATCGCCGCGATCAAGGAACGCGCCTCCAGCGAGGAGATCTCGCAGGCGCTGAACCCGGCCCAGCAGGTCATCAAGATCGTCAACGAAGAACTCATCGCCATCCTGGGCGGTGAGACCAGGCGGCTGCAGTTCGCGAAGAACCCACCCACCGTCATCCTGCTGGCCGGCCTGCAGGGCGCCGGCAAGACCACCCTCGCCGGCAAGCTGGCGAAGTGGCTCAAGGGCCAGGGGCACACGCCGCTGCTGGTGGCCGCGGACCTGCAGCGGCCGAATGCCGTCACCCAGCTACAGGTGGTCGGCGAGCAGGCCGGCGTCACCGTCTTCGCGCCCGAGCCCGGCAACGGGGTCGGCGACCCAGTAGCGGTGTCAAGGGCCGGCATCGAGACCGCGAAGTCCAAGCAGTACGACGTGGTGGTGGTCGACACCGCCGGCCGGCTCGGTGTCGACGCCGAGATGATGGCGCAGGCCGCCAACATCCGCGACGCCGTCGATCCGGACGAGATCCTGTTCGTGGTCGACGCGATGATCGGCCAGGACGCGGTGGCCACCGCCGAGGCGTTCCGCGACGGCGTCGGCTTCACCGGCGTGGTGCTGACCAAGCTCGACGGCGACGCCCGCGGCGGTGCCGCGCTGTCGGTGCGGCAGGTCACCGGCGCGCCGATCATGTTCGCCTCCACCGGCGAGAAGCTCGGCGATTTCGATACCTTCCACCCTGACCGGATGGCCTCCCGGATCCTCGGCATGGGCGACATGCTGACGCTGATCGAGCAGGCCGAGCAGGTCTTCGAGCAAGAAGAAGCCGAGCAGATGGCGGCCAAGCTGGCCGGCGACGACTTCACCCTCGAGGACTTCCTGCAGCAGATGCAGATGCTCAAACGGATGGGCCCGATCGGCGGCCTGCTCGGCATGCTGCCCGGCGCCGGCCAGATGAAGGAGGCGATGGCCAACATCGACGATCGCGACGTCGACCGGACCGCCGCCATCATCCAGTCGATGACGCCGCAGGAGCGGGCCAACCCGAAGATCATCCAGTCGTCCCGGCGACAGCGGATCGCCAGGGGATCGGGATCCACTGTCTCCCAGGTCAACTCGCTGGTCGATCGGTTCTTCGAGGCCCGCAAGATGATGTCGTCGATGGCCGGCCAGTTCGGCATGCGACGGATGAACAACAAGAAGCAGAAGGGCAAGAAGGGCAAGAAGGGCAAGGGTTCCGGCCGCGGCCCCACCCCGCCGAAGATGAAGGGGATGCCCGGCGGATTCCCCGGCATGCCAGGCCTGCCCAACGGCCTGCCCGGCGGTATGCCCGGTCTGCCCGCCGGTGCCGGCGGCAAGGGTCAGCTGCCCGGCGGATTCTCGCTGGACGACCTACCGGCCGACTTCGACCCGACGAAGATCCAGTTCCCCAAGGGGAAATGACCGGGTGGCCGATACCGACGCCGAGCGAACTCCGATGAAACGCGCTGATCGTCTGCACATCGTCGGCACCGATGCGGCCACCGGGGAGCCGGTCGAGCGTTGGACCGCCGAGGGCCGGTTCGTCGACGGACCGGTCGCCGGGGCCGTCGAACTCGGTGGCTGGACCCTGCCCGGCCTGGTGGACGCGCACTGCCACATCGGCTACTCGATGCGCGGCGCGGTCGACCTGCCGACCGCCGAGCGGCAGGCGCGCGACGACCTGGCCGCCGGCGTACTGCTGATCCGCGACTGCGGTTCACCCATCGATACCAGCGCCCTGGCCGGCCGGGACGACCTGCCGGTGCTGATCCGGGCCGGCCGACACATCGCCCGCCCCAAGCGGTACATCCGGGACCTCGGCGTCGACCTGGACGACCCGGCCGACCTGCCGGCCGAGGTGGCGCGGCAGATCGAGTACGGCAGTGCGCCGTTCGGTACCGGCTGGATCAAGCTGGTGGGGGACTGGATCGACCGGGACATCGGCGACCTGGCGCCGTTGTGGCCGGACGACGTACTGGCCGAGGCGATTGCGGTGGCACACGGCGCCGGGGTGCGGGTCACCGCGCACGTGTTCGCCGAGGACGCACTGCCGGGCCTGCTGGCCGCCGGCATCGACTGCATCGAGCACGGCACCGGGCTGACGCCGGCGACGATCGACGAGATGGTCCGCGGCGGCGTGCACCTGGTGCCGACCCTGATCAACATCGAAAACTTCCCCGACTTCGCCGAGGCGGCAACGCGATTCCCGGCCTACGCCAAGCACATGCGGGACCTGTACGAGCGGCGCGACGAGACCTTCGCGATGGCGGTGGAGGCCGGGATCGCCGTGCACGCCGGCACGGACGCCGGCGGCTACATCGAGCACGGCCGGATCGCCGACGAGGTCGCGGCGCTGGCCGGCATCGACGGGCTGACGGCGCGGCAGGCGATGGACGTCGCCTCGCACCGGGCCAGAGCTTGGCTCGGGGCGCCCGTCGGCGGCATCGGCGACCCGGCCGACCTGGTGGTCTACCCCGCCGACCCGGCCGAGGACCTGGCTGTGCTGAAGTCTCCGCTCGCGGTGATTCGCGCCGGGGTCGTGCGGTCCGGCTCAGCATGGCGGGCGTGACGACGGAGATGATGCCGAGCCCGGAGCTGCAAGAATCGCTGCGGACGCTGAGCCTGCGCATGGTGGATGGCACCGCCGACCGGGTGTCCGCGGACGGCGGCGACGAGTTGACGCCGTTGGACGTCGACAGCACCGGCCGCGCCGCGGCGACGCTGATCGCCCATGTCCGCCCGCGGGGCGTCACGGTGCTGCATTTCACCGGGCTGTTACGGGATCGACATGGCTGGCGGACAGAACCGATGGGTTCGCTGCTGCTGTCGGCCGGCGAGCGGCCCGCCGGGGAGAGTTGCAACGTCCACGGTGGATCCGAGCGGCTGATCAGCTCCGGCGTGATGCCATGGTCGGGCTTCTATTTATGTTGCTGGTACCTGGAAACCGGCCCGGACCTCCGGCAGCTTCGCGTCGCAGGGCGGATGCGGCCGATTCCGGATCACGGCCAGGTAATCGTGTGTTGGCGGGCGCGACAGCGGATTACCGAATGGGGACCTGGGCTGGCCGTACAGAGCGGCCCTGGTCCCGCGCCAGAGGTGGTTGCTGTCACCAGTGCTGGTAAACGCTTGCCGGTTGCTATCGGTGCGCGATCTGAACGTCAGGGCCGCAGGTAGGCGTGCAGACCGGACTCGTCGGAGCGCAGCAGACCGAGCGAGGTGTAGAAGGCGCGCTGGGTCCGGTCGTCATCGGTCAGCAGGACGAACTGGCGCAGGTCGGCGTATTCGGCCAGCATCGCCGTCAGCAGCGTCCGGCCGACCCCGGTCCGCTGCGCGTCCGGGTGCACCAGGATGTCCTGCAGGTAGCAGACGCTGGCTCCGTCGGAGATGGTCCTGGCCAGCCCGACCAGCCGGCCGTCGTCATCCCGGGCGGTGAGCACCGCATGCGACCCGGCCACCGCGGCAGTCAGCCGGTCGGGATCGCGGGTATAGGCGCTCCAGCCGACGGCGTCGTAGAGGGCCAGCAGCTCGGGGGTCGCTGGGCGCTCGTTCGTCACGGTGGTCATCGTCTGGCACAATAACGCCTGTCACGGCCGTCGCTCGGCCCCTCTCACCGGGCGTGGCCGCCATTCGTGTGTTCGCCGGCGGTGCCCCCACTCGCTCGCCGAACCCACACCCGCGGCGGAACCATCCGCCACACGTATCGAGGAGAAGTCCACCACAGTGGCTGTCAAGATCAAGCTTGCCCGCTACGGCAAGATTCGCGAGCCGTTCTACCGCGTTGTCGTTGCCGATGCCCGCACCCGGCGCAGCGGCCGGGCCATCGAGACCATCGGGCGTTACAACCCGAAGGCCGAGCCCAGCGTCATCCAGATCGAGTCCGAGCGGGCGCAGTACTGGCTGGGGGTCGGCGCCCAGCCGACCGAGGCCGTTGTCGCGCTGTTCAAGGTGACCGGTGACTGGCAGAAGTTCAAGGGCCTGCCGGGCGCCGAGGGCACCCTGAAGCCGCAGCCGGAAAGGGTCGACAAGAAGGCCGTGTACGAGGCGGCCGTTGCCGCGGCCGGCGGCACCGTCGAGGACACCTCGGGCGCCACCACCGCACGGAAGAAGCCGGCCAAGAAGGCCGACGACACCAAGGCCGACGACAGCAAGGCCGACGACAGCAAGGCGGACGACAGCAAGGCGGAGAAGCCGCAGGCTCTCGTCGACGCTCCCGCCGCCAAGGCTGACGAGGCTGACGAGGCGAAGGCGGACGACGCGAAGTCGGACGAGGCCCCGTTCGGCGAGGGCTCGCACGCCCCGATCGCCGACGACGCGCAGCCGGACGGGTTCCCGATCAAGGGCAACGCCAGTTCGAAGCTGTACCACCGCCCGGGCACCCCGTTCTACGACTCGACCGTCGCCGAGGTCTGGTTCGCGACCGAGGAGGCCGCCGAGAAGGCCGGTTTCTCGCTGCCGAAGTCGCAGCAGGGTGACGAGTAATGAGCATGTTGCCCGAGGCGCTGGAGCACCTGGTCCGCGGCATCGTCGACCACGATGACGACGTCAAGGTGGACATGACCACCGGCCGCCGCGGACGCACGCTCCAGGTTCGGGTGCACCCGGACGACCTCGGCAAGGTGATCGGTCGGGGTGGCCGCACGGCTACCGCGCTGCGCACCGTGATGGCGGCCGTCGGCGGGCGCGGGATCAGGGTCGACGTCGTCGACACCGATCGCCCCGGCCGCTGAGGTCGCTGAGGTGGATCTACTGGTCGGCCGGATCGGCCGTCCACACGGGGTGAAGGGTGCTGTCACCGTCGAGGTGCACACCGACGACCCCGAAACCCGGTTCGCCGCCGGGTCGGTGCTGGACACCGACCCGGCGGAGACCGGCCCGCTGACGGTTCTCACCTCGCGGCTGCACAGTGGCATCCTGGTGATCACCGTCGACGGGATCACCGACCGTAGCGGCGCAGAGTCGTTGCGCGGCACCAGGTTGCTGGTGGACGTGGAGGTCAGTCCGCCCAAGGACGACCCCGATGCCTTCTACGATCACCAACTCATCGGGCTGACGGCCCAGCACGTCGACGGCACCGGTCTGGGCACGGTGACCGGCGTGCTGCATGCCCCGGCCGCGCCGGTGCTGACCATCACCACTGCTGCCGGTGAGGAAGTGCTGGTGCCCTTCGTCTCGGCCATCGTGCCGACCGTCGATCTGACCGCCGGCCGGCTGACGATCGACCCGCCGGACGGCATGTTCGACGCCGCGCAGGACTGACCCTCCCGGAACCGGTCGACCCGGAGCAGATCGGAGTCCGCATGCACATCGACATCGTCACCATCTTCGGCGAGTACCTGTCGCCGCTGCGGGAATCGTTGCTGGGCAAGGCCATCGAGGACGGCCTGATCGGTGTCGGCATTCACGACCTGCGGAACTGGACAACCGACCGGCACCGGACCGTCGACGATCCGCCGTACGGCGGTGGCCCCGGCATGGTGATGAAGGCCGACGTCTGGGGCGCAGCGTTGGACGCCGTCACCGACGGGGTCGAGCCGCCGCCGACACTGATCGTGCCGACCCCGGCCGGCCGGCCGTTCACCCAGCAGGTCGCGGCGGAGCTGTCGATCCTGCCGCGATTGGTGTTCGCCTGCGGGCGGTACGAGGGCATCGACCAGCGGGTGATCGATGAGGCCGCCGGCCGAATGCCGGTGCGTGAGTTGTCGATCGGCGACTACGTGCTGGCCGGCGGCGAGGTCGCAGTGCTGGTGATGGTCGAGGCGATCGCCAGGCTGATCCCGGGCGTACTCGGGAACCCGGAGTCGGCCGTCGACGATTCCTTCGGCGCCGGTCTGACGGGGCTGGTGGAGGCTCCCTCGTACACCAGGCCGCCGACCTACCGGGGGCTCGACGTGCCCGAGGTGCTGCTGGGCGGCAATCATGCCGCCATCGAGCGGCACCGTCGCGACGAGTCGCTGCGCCGGACGGCCGCCAACCGGCCCGACCTGCTGGCTGAGCTCACCGCCGATCAGTTGGACGGCGACGATCTGGACGTCCTGCTGGCGGCCGGTGTCAGCCCGCCGGCCGGGCTGGCCGAGCGGGTGGCCGCCGAACGCGCAGCCAGGGCGGCCAAGAAGGCGCGCCGCCGGCGGAGTTGACGCCGGTCCGTTTGGACAGCCGGCCGACCAGGCCTGATCAGCGGGCCGGCCACGCCCCGAGCAGTCCCCAGGACGCCATCGACCGCACGTAGTGATGGCCGCACTCGACCTCGTCGAAGGGGTTGCGGCGGGAGCCGTCATACCGGTCCCGGATGTCGGAGACGATCGTCAGCGCGTCCGCCTGCCGGCCCAGCCGGGCCAGCCCGATCGCCGCGGTGTACTCGATGCCGGTCCATACTTCGGCCCAGTAGGGGAACGGGCGCCGCGGGCGACCGCCGCGCGGATAGGCGGCGTTCACCAGTCCTCGTTCGTCCGCCGCCACATAGCTGCGCTTGTCGTTGGCGTGTCGGTGGAAGTCCGGCATCGAGTTGTACCGAACCACGCTGTCCATCGCGATCCGGACGTGCTCGGGATCCAACGGCACCGTCAGCCCTGCGGCACAGGCCATCCAGTAGCCGACCAGCTGATCCGGCAGGCAGCCGGGCCCGATCTGTGAGTCCGGATCCTGCGACGGATCCTGCGGACCGATCTCGTCGTGGTGCCGCAGGCCGACGGCGATCGGGGTGTCCGGGCCGACCCGGTGGATCTGCTGCTGGTAGAACTCGCCGTTGAACAGGTGACGGTCCGTCCAGGCGGTGCCGCGGGTCAGCAGGTCCCGACAGGTGGCGGCGAAGTCGTTGTCCCGCAGCGCTTCCGCCAGTTCGACGGCGGCCGCCAGGGCCGCCAGGTACCAGGACTGGTTGACGCCGGAGGGGCCGTAGTACTCCACGTCCATGGTGTTGTGCTGACAGCCCTCCAATACTCCGTCCCGGTCCGCGTCCCAACCGCCGTCGAGCCAGGCGAATTCCAACGCCCGGCGGGCCGCCGGCCAGAGCTGGTGCAGCCGTTCGTCATCCCCGGTGATCCGCCACAACCGGTGCAGCCGGACGATGGTGCCCAGCTGCCCGTCGGCCGCCGCGGTCGGCCAGGCCGACGCGGGGTGATGGGCCGGCAGCGCGGAGCGGAAGGTCATCAGGCCGCGGTCGTCGGTGGAATCGATGAATTCGGTGTGCCGCATGGTCCAGGCCAACTCGGGGAACAGCTCCTCGACGGCGTACTGGTAGTTCCAGACGTGTGTGCAGCTGCCGAAACAGCTGCCGTGGTCGTCCCAGGTTCCCTCCCAGCCGTAGAAGGTCCCGTCAGCCGTACGGAAGCAGGTGGGGGACTTGAGCACCGCCAGGTTGGCCAGGGCCGCCTCGGCCACCGGCGTCGGGACGCCGGAATCGAGGACCTGTCGGACGAAGGCAACGGTGTCCCGCTCCAGCTCGTCGAGTCGGGGGATCACCGCCCGCAGAACTGCCGCGGCGTCGGAATGCTGTGTCGCGTAATGGTTTCCGACGATCACGTCGCCGTACCGGTCGCCCAGCGTCCAGTTCCGCCGGTTCGGGAAGTGCCACCCGATCAGAAAGTCGAACCGGCCGCTCGCGCCGGGTGCCAGTGTCCTGCTGGCGACCAGGGACGCAGTGGATGTCGGGCTGCCCTGGGCAGGACCGCCCTCGGCCGGGCCATCGAGTTGGCCGTCGGCCGCGAAGTCGTCCCAGAAGTCGAGTACCTCGAACCGCCAGTTCCAGCGGCTCCAGTGTGATCGGGTGGAGCTGGCGGCGCCGAGCAATCCCAGCGCCAGGGTGCCGTAGGACTCTGCATCCTCGGCGACGGCGTCGGTCCTGCCGAGCAGCACTGTTGCCCCCGGGGTCGGTACCGCACGCCACGGCGGATTCTCCGGGATGACGGAGCCCGGTTCCCGCCCGCAGATGTTCTGCACCGAACCGACAACCGAGACCTCGACCGGTACGTCGCCGGTGTTGCGCAGTGTCACCCGGTAGGCGAGCAGCGGAATGCCGCTGGCCTCGGCATCCCCGGGGATCAGCGGGTTGAATGCGCCGACGGTGACGGCCAGCGGGATGTCCGGGTCGGTCAGCTCGACTCGACCGAACGGGTACGCGGCACAGAAGCCGGCCTCCCGGAACCGCGGCAGACCGGCCACCGGCACCGTGCTGCCGTCCGCGCCGGACAGGTCGGCCGCCGACAGCTCGCCCTCCAGCACCTTGGTCACCCGCTCGCCGCCCTCGGGCAGCACGCTCACGGCGAAGAAGCTCCGCGCGTCGAAGCCCTTGGCCGGCCGGTTGAACAGTTCCCAGTCGCACAGCCGGCCGTTGCCGGCCAGGCTCACGCATCCGGTCCCGATGCCGCCGACCGGCATCTTCAGGTGGGTCAGCTGGTCACCGGTGAACCGGCGGACGGTCGGCCAGTCGCCGGTGCCGCCCCCGGAATCGGAGGGTCCGGTGTCGGGGTGTCCGCCGGTCAGGTGGCCGTCAGCAGCGCGCCGGTCCGGCGTCGGGTGGGCACTGCGCGGTTCGGGGGACGTCATCGATGCTCCGGCGGGTGCAGCGGGCGGGGACGGGTGGTGCGGCGTATGGAGAACGGTAACGGAACGCCGTTTCGAGCAGTCCGCGGCCGGGAGTGCAGATATTTCGTTGCAAAGAGTTCTTTGCATGCCTTACGGTTCATGCCATGGCCCCAGAACCACATCCGGGCGACGCCGGCGACCAGGCGCCCCCTGACCTGCGAATCGTCCCGCCGAGCGACCCGGCGTCGGATCAGGGTCGCGATCAGCCGGCGGCCGATCAGCACCAGCCCGATCAGCACACGGTCGGGCCGGCGGCGCTCAAGGGACTGGCCCATCCGCTCCGGCTGCAGTTGCTGGCGGCACTCAACGACCGTGGGTCGGCGACGGCCAGCCAGCTGGCTGCCGCGCTGGGCGAGTCCAGTGGTGCCACCAGCTATCACCTACGCCAGCTGCACCGGCACGGCTTCGTCGAGGAGGATCCGGACGCCGGCTCGGGTCGCGAGCGCTACTGGATACCGCGGCGTGGCGGCTGGGATCTCCCGGTGTTGGACCTGGCGCAGGACGCCGCCAACGCCGCGGCCATCGACCTGGTGATGCACGAGCAGCTGGTCGCCGACCAGCGGCGGCAGCTGGCGGCGCTGGCGAGTGCGCCGGGCTGGCCGGCCGAGTGGCGCAACGCGATCAGTCGGCACGAGGCGGTGCTCAGTCTGGACGCCGGGCAGACCCGGCGGATGATCGACGAGCTGGACGCGGTGATCCGCCGCTACCTAGCGCTGCCGCCGGGACCGGGCGCGCGCCGGGTCGCCGTCCTGCTCAACACCCTGCCCACCGACCACGAGGTCGACCGGTGAGCCGACCAAGAGCGCAGCAGGGAACGCCCAAGACACGGCCCCAGCCCCTCGGCACGCCGTTCTGGCGGCTGTTCACCTCCAGCGGCACCTCCAACCTGTCCGACGGCGTGCTGCAGGCGGCTCTTCCGCTGCTGGCCGCAACATTGACCCGCGACCCCGTCGCCGTGTCGGCGCTCGCGTCGCTGGCCTTCCTGCCCTGGCTGTTGTTCGCGCTGCCGGCCGGCACCCTGGTGGATCGGGTCAACCGGCGCACCGCGATGGCGGTGGCCAACGTGTTCCGGGCCGGCCTGCTGGCGCTGATGGCAACGGCGGTGCTCACCGGGATCGCCTCGCTGCCGCTGCTGTACGCGACGGCGTTCCTGCTCGGCTGCGCCGAGACCGTGTACGACAGCGCCGCCCGGGCGATGCTGCCCGCGGTCATCGGTAAGCAGCAGCTGGAACGCGGCAACAGCCTGCTGACGACAGGGGAGAGCGTCGGCAACATCTTCCTCGGCGCGCCGATCGGGGCCTGGTTGTTCGCCATCGCCGCATCGATCCCGTTGTGGACCAACGCGATCGCCTATCTGATCGCGGCCGCACTGATCGTCACCGTCGCCGGGAACTTCGCCAGCAGCAGGACCGAGAAGACCTCGGTCCGCCACGACATGGCGGTGGCGCTCCGCTGGTTGCGGCACCACCGGATCCTGCGGTCGTTGATGATCACCACCGGGATCTCCGGGCTGTTGCAGTCCATGGTCAGCGGCATTCTGGTGCTGTTCGCCCTGCAGAATCTGGGACTCTCCGAGCAGGGGTTCGGCATCCTGCTGGCGGTGGCCGGAGTCGGGGCGGTGCTCGGCGCGGTCCTGTCTCCGCGGCTGACGGCGACCTTCGGCCGGACCGCCGCGATGGGTTGCGGTGAGATCGCCTCGTCCGCGGCGGTGGTGGTGATGGGCCTGTGGCAGCACCCCGTGGTCGGCATGGTGTGCTTTGCGATCACCGCCGGCGGCATTTCGTCGTTCAACGTGCAGATCATGTCGGTGCGGCAGGCGCTGATCCCGGAGCACATGTTCGGCCGGGTGCAGGGCGCCTATCGCACGGTGATCTGGGGCGGCATCCCGCTGGGCAGCCTGATAGGCGGGCTGCTGGGGCGACACTGGGGACTGCCGGCAGTGTTCGTCATCTCCGGCGCACTCGGCATCGCCGCCGGCCTGCTGACCTGGGCGATTCTGCATCGGCACCGGGCGGCGATCGCGGCCGCGTTCGAGCCGGATCCAGCGGACGACGGACCAGTTGCTTCGATCGGCCACGACCCCGCCGCGGGATCCGCCCCCTGATCGTCGTCGGTCGACATCCGCCGATTTCGTGGGTGACGGTGGCTCTGGCACAATAGAACGGTTGCCTCATCCCGGGCCTGCCCCGGCGTTACCCGAGGAAAACCGCAGTTCCGGAGGCTGTCGTCAGCGATGGCAACGCTTCCGTGCCGTCCGTCCCGCCCCGGGGCGGGTGTGACCGCCCACGAGTTGTACGACGCAGAACACCTGAGAAACAAGAGGACATCATGAACACCCTGGACGCGCTCGACGCCGCCTCACTGCGGACCGACGTTCCCGATTTCCGGCCCGGCGACTCCGTCAAGGTGCACGTGAAGGTCATCGAAGGCTCCCGCTCCCGGGTGCAGGTCTTCGCCGGCCACGTGATCCGTCGTCAGGGCGGCGGCATCCGCGAGACCTTTACCGTGCGCAAGGTGAGCTTCGGCGTCGGTGTCGAGCGAACCTTCCCGGTGCACTCGCCGAACCTGGACCGGATCGAGCTGGTGACCCGCGGCGACGTCCGCCGCGCCAAGCTGTACTACCTGCGCGAACTGCGTGGCAAGGCCGCGAAGATCAAGGAAAAGCGCGACACCGCACGCTGATCGGATCGGGCTGCGACCGATCCCCATCGGACACACGTAGCCTGTCCACTGATGAACGACTCCCAGGACGCCCGCGCCGGCGACGACACCACCGAATTGCCTTCGGTAGCAGCGACGCCGGACGCGGGCGTTGCTGCGCCCATCGACGCCCAGGCCACCGCGGTTGAGCACGGCCCGGTCGAGCACGACGCAGCGGCCGAGCACGATGCCTCCGGCACCCGCGCCGACAGCGCCGCCGCCGACAGCGCGGCCGCCGAGGCCGGACCGGTGGCCAGCGACGACCACGCGGATGCTGTCCGCAAGTGGCGGGAGAAGACGGCCCGCCGGCGCAAGCCGGCGAAGAAGCGCCCCTGGTGGGTCGAGGTGCCGATCCTGCTGGTGACGGCATTCGTGCTGACGTTCCTGATCCAGACGTTCCTGTTCAAGGTCTACTACGTGCCCTCCGGCTCGATGGAGCAGACGCTGCACGGGGTCGAGAGCGGCGGCGACCGGATCCTGGTCAACAAGATCGTCTACGACTTCCGCGACCCGGCGCCGGGAGACATCGTGGTCTTCAAAGGCCCACCGTCATGGGTCCCGGAGGCCAGTGTCGCCGGGCCGACGAGTTGGCTCGGCAAACTCGGCCAGGCGGTCGGATCGGTGGTCGGCATCGCCCCGCCGAATGAGAAGGACTTCGTCAAGCGGGTGATCGCGGTCGGCGGCCAGACCGTCAAGTGCTGCGATGCCGACGGCAATGTGGTGGTCGACGGAGTGTCGCTGAACGAGCCTTACATCTACGAACCGATCCCCTTCCTCCCCGGTGATCTCGATTGCAGCGAGGCGCATCTGGCCGAGCCGAGCCGTGATCATGTTTCCGGGCGCTGCTTCGGGCCGATCAAGGTGCCGGACGGCCAGATGTGGGTGATGGGCGACCACCGCTCGAACTCGAAGGATTCGTCGTTCGGCTGTCAGGGCGGCCTCACCACCGGTTGTCAGGGACCGGTGCCGATTTCGGATGCGATCGGCAAGGCGATCTTCATCATCATGCCGGTCTCCCGGTGGGACACCCTCGGCGATCCGGGCATCGATCACCGCAGCGGCGGTTGAGATGACGGCGGTCGCGCCGAGGACGACCCGGCAGCGCGCGGGCGGCAGCGCTGAGGGCCGCGGCCTGCACCGGCCGAGCCTGCGCTTCGAGAAATCGCTGATCAGGGACGGTTGCCTGCGGCTGGCCGCGATGGATGAAGTGGGCCGCGGCGCGCTTGCCGGTCCGGTGACCATCGGGATCGTGGTCGTCACCGAACGGATCGGCCGGGTACCGGAGGGACTGCGCGACTCGAAGCTGCTGACGCCCTCGGCCAGGGAGCGGCTGGTCGGTCCGGTGCGGCGGTGGGCACGTGGGGAGTTCGCGGTCGGCCATGCCAGCGCCGTCGAGATCGACGCCATCGGCATCATGGCCGCCCTGCGGGCGGCGGCCCGCCGGGCGCTCGCCCAGCTCGATCCGGTCGACGCGTTGCTGCTGGACGGCAAGCACAACTACCTGGCTCCGCCGGACCCGACCCTGTTCGACGGCCTCGAGCCGGGCTACGAGGGTGACGACGGGGCTGACGGTGGGCCCGGTGGGCTCGGCGGCGGAGCTCGGGACGGCTGTGCCGGCCGACCGGCGGAGCTGCCGGTGTTCGGCGAGCGAACGCCGCCACCGGTGCACCTGAAGGTGAAGGCCGATCTGACCTGTGCCGCCGTGGCCGGTGCGAGCGTGCTGGCCAAGACCGAACGGGACCGCCTGCTGACCGCGCTGGACCCCTACTTTCCCGAGTACGGGTTCGCCGTGCACAAGGGATATGCCACGCCGGAGCACCGGGCCGCCATCCGGCAGCATGGAGCGAGCGTGGTGCACCGCCGCAGCTGGCAACTTCTGGGTCATGATGGACGCCAGAACGACGGGTCCGAGGAAGAGGGTGGAATGTCGTGAGCGCGGAGGATCTCGAGCAGTACGAGACCGAGATGGAGCTCTCGCTGTACCGGGAGTACCGCGACATCGTCGGGCAGTTCGCCTACGTGGTGGAGACCGAGCGGCGCTTCTACCTGTGCAACGCGGTCGACCTGCAGGTTCGCAACGGTGACGGGGACATGTACTTCGAGGTCCGGATGTCCGACGCCTGGGTGTGGGACATGTACCGGCCGGCCCGGTTCGTCAAGAACGTGCGGGTGGTGACGTTCAAGGACGTCAACGTCGAGGAACTGGACAAGCCCGACCTACGGCTGCCGGACAACATCGAGTAGCGGCTGGCCGGCCGCCGATCCCAGATTTCCACCCGGTCGGTTCTGTCCACAATGTCGGCGGCGCTGTTCATCGCGGGCTCCGGTCGGCGTCATCCTGTCTACAGACCCGGTGCACATGGCGCGGTCGGGACGGGGACGGACAGGGGGCAAGGCATGGGCGACGCCGGTGCGGGGAAGCGGGAGGACCCCCGCCGGGTGCTGGGTCGCCGGGGTGAGGACCTGGCCGCGCAGTACCTGACCGACCTGGGCCTGGTGGTGCTGGATCGGAACTGGCGCTGCCGGGAGGGCGAGCTCGACATCGTCGCCACCGACGGGATCAGCCGGATCTTCATCTGCGAGGTGAAGACCCGCAGCGGGATCGGCTACGGCACCCCGGCCGAGGCGGTAACCCGTGGCAAGCGCCGCAAGATCCGGCGGCTGGCGAACCTGTGGCTGGCCGCGCACGTCGGCGCGTGGCGGCCGATGCAGTTCGACGTCATCTCCGTGCTCTGGCCTCCCGGGAGCGAGCCCGAGATCACCTATCTGCCAGCGGCTTTCTGATTCGTCCGGCGGCACCGGCTGGTCAGCCGGCCCGTCATCGGGTCGGATGCGGTCGAGCCGCGCGGACCACAGCGCCGCGAGCACAGCGGACCGGGCTACCGTGCTGGGTATGTCCGAACCCAGTGATCTGCCGGATCTGACCGAGATCGACGAGACGGTCACCTTCATCGAGAACCGCAGCCCCGCGTCGAACACCCCTGAGCAGGCGGACCGGGACGAGGCAGTGCTCGGCTCGATCCAGCCCAGGCTCACCGAGATGCTGGCGCGTCAGCTTCCCGCGCGGTACGACAAGGACCGGATCCGGGGTCTGCTGGATCGGGTCAACAACACTATCGAGCGGATCCGGCGGGACCGGCTGTCCTAGCCGCGGGCTGCACTGTGGCCGGCCGCAAGGTCGGGCACACTTGCCGTCATGAGCGGTCCCGATGCGCCCAGCACACCGTCGGATGACGCGTCGACGAATTTCGGCGCGCCCCCGGCCGCTGCTGCGAACGTTCCGGGCGGCCCCGCCGGCCGGCCGCACGGTGGCAACCCGAATCACCCGGCCGTAACCCGCACCGGACTGCTGGGATTGGCGCTCGGCGCCATCGGTGTCGTGTTCGGGGACATCGGCACCAGCCCGCTGTACGCCATGCAGACCGTCTTCGCGATCGACAACCACGCGGTGGCACCGACTCCCGACGACGTGTTCGGGGTGATCTCGCTGGTGTTCTGGTCGATCACGGTGATCGTGTCGGTCAAGTACGTGGTGTACATCTTGCGGGCCGACAACGACGGCGAGGGCGGGATCATGGCGCTGGCCGCACTCATCAGGGAGAAGCTGGGGTCGCGCCGCCGCCGGATAGCCGTTGCCATGGTCATCGGCGTCATCGGGGCGTCGCTGTTCTACGGTGACAGCCTGATCACACCGGCCATCTCCGTGCTGTCGGCGATCGAAGGCGTCGAGGTGGCGGCACCCGGAGCGCACGGGATCGTGCTGCCGCTGGGCATCGCCATCGTGACCATTCTGTTCCTGGTACAGCGCATCGGCACCCACCGCATCGGCAGGTTCTTCGGTCCCGTCATGGTGGTCTGGTTCGTCGTACTGGCGGCGACCGGGCTGCCCCACATCGCGGCCAGACCTGGGATCCTGCAGGCCCTCTCGCCGATCCACATCTTCGGGTTCGTCGGCGATCATCCCTATACGGCGTTCATCGCACTGGGTGCCATCGTGCTGGCGATCACCGGCGCAGAAGCTCTCTACGCGGACATGGGCCACTTCGGCCGCCGCCCGATCCGGATGTCGTGGTTCGCCGTGGTGTTCCCGGCCCTGACCATCAACTATCTCGGTCAGGGCGCCTTGATACTCGACAACCCGGGAGCCATCGCGAACCCGTTCTTCCTGCTCGCACCGAGCTGGGCGCGCATTCCGCTGGTCGTACTGGCCACCTGTGCCACGGTCATCGCGTCGCAAGCCGTGATCTCCGGCGCTTTCTCGGTCTCTCGGCAGGCGGTCCGCCTCGGCTTCTTGCCACGACTGACGGTGCGGCACACCTCGACCAAGGAGAGCGGCCAGATCTACGTTCCGGCAGTCAACTGGCTGCTGTTCGCCGGAGTGCTGATCCTGATGCTGACGTTCGGCTCGTCCAGCAAACTGGCCACCGCCTACGGTTTGGCGGTCACCGGAACGCTGCTGTTGACGACCACGTTGTTCCTGATCCTCGCCGGTTCCAGCTGGGGTTGGGCCAGGTGGCAGGTGGTGGTCGTCGGTGTCGTGTTCGGTGGCCTCGAACTGACCTTCTTCGCGGCGAACCTGACGAAGGTCGCACACGGCGGCTGGCTGCCGCTGCTGGTCGCGGTGGTCGTCGTCACCGTGATGATGACCTGGCAGCGCGGCCGCCGGGTGATCACCGAGCGCCGGCTGGCGGCGGAGGGTCCGCTACTGGCATTCGTCGAAACCCTGCGCGCGCACCCGGTGCCCCGGGTGCCGGGCACCGCGGTCTTCCCCCATCCCAGCAAAGAGACAGCGCCGCTGGCCCTTCGGGCCAACACGCAGTTCAACCGGATGCTGCACGAACACGTGGTGATCGTGTCCGTCGAATCCGAGAACGTCCCGCACATCCCGACCGATCAGCGGCTGACCGTCGACGAACTCGGGTACTCCGACGACGGCATCGTCTACCTCGCAGTCCGCGTCGGATTCCAGGACGAACAAGATCTCCCTGCGATACTGCGGCATGCGGTCGGGCTGAGCCCGGAACTCGAATTCAACCCTGACGAGGCTCTCTACTTTCTCTCCCGGATGACGATCGAGCGGGGGAGTGACCCGCGCATGGCCACCTGGCGCAAGCGATTGTTCATGGGACTGGCGCACAATGCAGCCAGTCCGGTCGAGGCCTTCCGTCTTCCCGAGGACCGCACGGTCGTGATGGGGTCACACATCCGGCTCTGACCGGCGCGGTTCGGCCGGTCGGCCGTCGTGAGTCGGCGTCAGCACGTCACAGCATCTGCGTGCCGCGCCGTCGTCCGTTACCGAGCATCGAGTGCCCGATGGTGGCTCTGAACATGTCTTTCACCCCGGGTGGCGGAGCTCGTCGAGCAGGGCCATCCAGCACTTCGCGGACTCGCCGTCACCGGCCCGCAAGGGACCAGCGGCTCGACTGCTTCGCAGCTGATGGGTGTGGCGGCGTCACTGTCCGCCGGGGATCTGCCGGAAGTGGTCGATGTGGTTTCGCGACCGGGCGGATCTGTCCGTGTCAGGGTGTCCACACAGCTGATTTCTTCCACATTCGTTGGTGGTGTCTCCGCCTGAATCGGCATCGAGGGCGAGGCTGGAACCGACCGATGGCCCGCTTCGGGACGTTCGGTAGGTGAGGGGGTCAGGCGAATGTCGTTGGCGCGGACGTGGTCGGTGGCGTTGGACGGGGTGACGGGACATCTGGTGCAGGTGGAGGCACATCTGGCCGGTGGGTTGCCGGGAACCCTGGTGATCGGGCTCGGTGACGCCGCGGTCTATCAGGCCCGGGACCGGGTGCGGGCGGCGGTGATCAACTCCGGTCACAAGTGGCCGGACCTGCGCATCACCCTGGCCCTGTCGCCGGCGGCGTTGCCGAAGAAGGGCGCCGGTTTCGACCTGGCGCTGGCGATCGCCGTGCTCGAGGCTGCCGAGGTAGTACCTCGGGGGCGGGCCGGGGATACCGTGCTGATCGGCGAACTGGGACTCGATGGGGGGATCCGACCGGTTCGGGGAGTGCTGCCGTTGTTGTTGGCGGCCAGGGCATCCGGCCGGCGTCGGGCGATCGTTCCGCTGGCGAACCTGACCGAGGCGGCGCTGTCCGGGCTGGATGTCCAGGGGGTCGCGGAGCTGGCGGACCTGTTGGCCCATCTCAACGGGGAATCGGATCGTCTCGTCGACTGTCCGCCGGTACCGGTGCCGCGGCCGCCGCGGATCGCCGACATGTCCGAGGTCCTCGGTCAACCGGAGGCCAGGGCGGCGTTGGAGGTCGCCGCGGCGGGCGGCCACCACCTGGCCATGATCGGGCCGCCCGGTTCCGGCAAAACCATGCTCGCTACCCGCCTTCCCGGTTTGCTACCGGGGCTGGACGCCGCGCAGTCGCTGGAAGTGACCGCGGTGCACTCGGTGGCCGGCGGGTTGGACGATGAGACACCGTTGATCACCCGGCCGCCGTTCGTCGACCCGCACCACACCGCGTCGCTGGCCGCGGTGATCGGCGGCGGCAGCTCGCTGATCCGGCCGGGCAGCGTCAGCCTCGCACATCGCGGCGTGCTGTTCATGGATGAGGCACCCGAGTTCAAACCTACTGTGCTGGACGGGCTTCGGCAGCCGCTGGAGTCGGGTGGGGTGATGTTGGCCAGGGCAAGTGGAGCGGTGCGGTTCCCGGCCAGGTTCCAGTTGGTGATCGCGGCCAACCCGTGCCCGTGTGCAGCGGCCCGCGATGTCGATTGCACCTGTGCCTCGGGCATCCGCCGGCGGTACCTGAGCCGGATCTCCGGGCCGCTGCTGGATCGGATCGACATCCGCGTCGACATCCCGCCGCTGGATCCGGCATCGCTGACGCAGTCCGCGGAGAAGCCGGAGGCCTCGGCGCCGATCGCGGAACGAGTGCTGGTGGCCAGGGAGCGCGCGGCCTACCGGTGGCGATCGACACCGTGGCGGTTGAACGCGGAAGCGCCAGGCCCCGTGGTGCGTCGGCAATGGCGGGCGGGCCGGTCGGAGACGGAACTGGTGGAGCGGGCGGTGCGGACGGGTCGGCTGACCGGCCGGGGGTTCGACCGGGTGTTGCGCTTGGCGCTGACCAGCGCGGATCTGGCCGGTCGGGAGATACCGAACCGGGGCGACGTGGGGCGGGCCTTGGCGCTGCGCTGCGGGGAGGGGCTGTGACGGCGAAATACGGTGTGGGACAAGGAGAGCAGCTGACCATGGGCGAGAGTATCGACGAGATCCGGGTGGCCAGGGCCGGGCTGTTGCGGGTGATCGAACCACCGAGCCCGACGCTGGCCGCCTTCGTCGCCGAGCATGGGCCGGTACTGGCCTGGGAGAAGATCCGTCACAGAGCTGCGCCGGGCGGACTACGGCGCTCGGCGTCGGGCCGGACGGATGGGTCCACGGCGGATCAGCTGCAGCGATTGGCGATCGACGACCTGCGCCGAGCCAGCGAGTCTGGGGCGCGGCTGGTGGTGCCCGAACAGGACGAGTGGCCGGCGGCGACGATGGCCGCCTTCGAGATGTCGGACCTGGTGGCTCCGTTGGGGTTGTACGTGCGCGGCACGGCGTTGCCACCGGAGCAACGAGGGGCGGTGACGATCGTCGGCAGCCGGGCATGCACGGCCTACGGCCGGCGGGTAGCGGCGGAACTGGCCGGGGACGTGGCCGGCCGGGGGTCTCGAGTGGTGTCCGGGGCGGCCTTCGGGGTGGACGCGGCGGCGCACCGCGGGGCGATGAGCGCTGCAGGTGCGCGATCCACGATCGCGGTCCTGGCCTGCGGGATCGACCGCGTGTACCCGGTGGCGAACAAGGAGTTGATCGACGAGATCGCGGCCGGTGGCGGGGTGGTGCTCAGCGAGTACCCGCCGGGGACAACACCGGCCCGGCACCGATTCCTGGTGCGCAACAGGCTGATCGCCGCATTCGGAGCGGTGACGGTGGTCGTCGAGGCGGGCCGTCGGTCTGGGACGATCAGTACCGCCAACGCGGCGACGGAGCTCAACCGGGTGGTGATGGCGGTACCCGGTCCGGTGACCTCGGCGCTGTCCATCGGGTGCCACGATCTGCTGCGCAAGGGCCAGGCGGTGGTGGCAACCAGCGCGTCCGATGTGCTGGACGCGATGGGGCTGTTCGAGCTGAGCCCGCCGCCGGAGATGCCCGCCAAACCCACGGATCTGGTGGTCGGTGAGACGGCGAAGGTGTACGAGGCGTTGCCCGGGCGCGGTGGCCGGACGGTCTGGGAACTCGCCCAGGAGTCGGGTGTACCGGCCGGCGAGGTGATGATCGCGTTGGCCGAACTCGAGCTGCAGGAACTGGCCGAACGCGATGGCCCGAACTGGCGTCGGCTGCGGTGAGTGGCCCAGGCAGAACCTGTGGTGGCGCCTGCTGCGATGAACGCGCGGGTCCGGCCTGTGCCGGGTCAGCGGGTGCCGTCGATCGCCGCCTCGATGGTCCTGGTGACCGATCGAGGATCGGAGATCATCGGCAGGTGACCGGTTCTCGCGGTGCTGATGTGGGATCCGGCGCGGACGGCCATCGCCCGCTGGGCCGCGGCCGGGATCACCTTGTCGATGGTGCCGATCTGATACCACGACGGGATGCTCTTCCAGGCGGGTGCCGACGACGGTTCGCGGAGTGCGCCCAATGTCACCGGTCGTTGGGACACCGCCAGCACCTTCGCAATCCGGCCGGGCAGATCGTTGGCGAACGCCGTCACGAACAGCTTTGGAAGCACATACAGCTCGGTGGCGGCAGTGGGTGGCAGGGTCGTCGGGACGAACCGGAAGAGCTTGGTGGGATCCGGGTCGGCCAACGCCGAATCGGGTCCGGGCAGCGCCAGCACGGGCTCGCCCAGGTCGGGCGCGAACGCGTCGACATAGACCAGGGCCTTGACGTTCGCATTGCCGGTAGCGGCATCGCTGATCACCGCGCCTCCGTAGGAATGGCCTACCAATACGATCGGACCGTCGATGGCGCCGAGGAAATCACGGAGCGCCGCGCTGTCGTCGGACAGGCTCTGCAAAGGTGTCGGGAACACCTGAACGTCGACCCGATCGTCCTGCAGCCGCTGGACCACGCCACTCCAGCTGGCGCCGTCCGCCCAGGCACCGTGCACCAACACGACGGTGGGCACCGGCCCCTGCGGATGCTGGGTGGGGTGCTGGGCTGCGGCTTTCGGCAACGAGTGGGCCGCGGCCGCGGAGCCGGCTGCGGCAGACGCAGGGACCACGCCGGCGAGGATCAGGCCGACGACGGCCAGGGTCACCCCCAGGGTCCGGCGACGGCGGTGCGGTGAGTGACGGTGTGTCTGCGGCTTCATGGGTGTGCCCTTCGTCGGTGTCGTCGGTCGGGTGTCTGCCGGATGCGTGTCTGTGGTCCGTCAGTCACGGACCAGTAGCACCGTCTTGCCGGGCGGGCGGTCGAAGTGCGCGCCGCTTTCGAAGGCAGCCCGGCCGGCGGAAAGCGGAAAGGTGGAAGCGATCTTGACCTCGAGTTCGCCGGCGTCCACCATCGCAGCGAGCGCACTCAGTTCGTCGCGGTTCGGGCTGACGACGAAGAACAAACCCTGAATGCCGTGCCGCGCGACCATTTCGGCGGACGGCGGCGCCTGCAGTGTCACCAGTCGACCGCCGGCGACCAGCACTGGGTACGAGCGCTCGAGGGTCGCGCCGCCAACCGTGTCGATGACCACGTCGAACGCCGCCGGTGTCGCGTCGAACTGTTGCGTGGCAACATCGATCACCCGGTGGGCGCCGAGTCGCAGGACGTGTGCCACGTCGGCGGTGAAGGCGGTGGCCGTCACCCGCGCGCCCAGTCGGGCGGCGATCTGGGTGACGTACGAACCCACGCCACCGGCGCCGCCGTGCACCAACACCCGCTCGCCCGGCTGGACCTTCGCCTGGTCGACGAGCGCCTGCCAGGCCGTCAGCGCGGCGAGCGGCACCGCAGCGGCGACGGTGTGTCCGACCGTCCGTGGCCGCGGCGCGAGGTCGGCGGCCGGTACCGAGACATACTCGGCGGCGGCTCCGTCGCGGTCGAACCGGATCAGGCCGTACACCTGATCGCCGACCTGCGGCCAGGTCACTGACCGACCGACGGCGACGACCACTCCCGACACCTCGTGGGACGGAATCATCGGCAGGTGCTTCCAGACCTCGTCCCACCCGAGTTCGGCGAAGGTGATGGCGGCGGCATGCACCTCGATCAATGCCTCGTCGTCGGCCACGGGCGGCGTCGGGGCCGGCTCCAAGGCCAGTTGCTCGGGCCCGCCCCGTCGGTGCGCCCGCAGTGCTGACATGGTTGCCGGCACCGGACCGGAACGGGTACCTGGCACGACCGCAGGACCGCGCGCGGTGGAATTCCTCGACATGGCATGCGTTCCTTTCCGTGCTCGGCACCGAGGGCGCGGAGATCACAGGGTGGTGATCAGGCCGCCGTCGATGATGTACGTGGCGCCGGTGACGTTGGCCGACGGCGCTCCGGCCAGCAGCAGGATCAGGTCGGCCACCTCCTCAGGTCGGGTGAACCGGCCGGTGATCATCTGCTGGGCGGCTGCGGCCGCCACGTCGTCGGCGGAGCCGCCGGTCCGATCGGCGACCGTCCGCGCGACGCCGCCGGCGCCGAGCCACAGATCGGTGGCCACCGGTCCGGGCGCGACGCTGTTCACCCGGATTCCGCGGCGGCCGAATTCCTTGGACAGCGACTTGGCCAGGCTGGACGAGGCAGCCTTGGCAGCGCTGTAGTCCAGCACCGCCGGGTCCGGCAGCATTGCGTTGACCGAACCGGTGAAGACGATCGAGCCGCCGTTCCCGGCGAGCATCACCGGCAGCGCCGCGCGGGTGGTGCGAACCGCGGCCATCAGGTTGATGTCGAACGTGTCTGCCCACTGCTGGTCGGTGATCGCCAGGAAACCACCGGTTCGAGCGGGTGCGGACCCGACGTTGTTGACCAGCAGATCGATCCGATCACCGGCGGCCGCGATGAGTTCGGCGGGGCCGTCCGGCGAGCCGAGGTCCACCTCGACGAACTGGACGGGACCGGCAGACTGATCCTGCGCCAACGGCTCCGGCAGGTGCCGGGCGCCGGCGATCACCTGCATCCCTTCCCGCAAGCAGGCTCGCACGACCGCCAGCCCGATGCCGCGGCCGCCGCCGGTGACCACCGCGGTCCGACCGGCAAGTCCGAGTTCCAGCACGCCGTTTGCTCCTTCTCCGACCGCCGCGGCCCGGCACAGTGCCGAACCGCAGGCTCGGTGCCGACGGTAGGACCGGCGCGCCGCGGCGGCTTCCGTCATCCGACTGCAGTCATCTGGTCATCCGACTGCAGTCATCTGACCGAAGTGCAGATCCGGGTCCCGGTGTGACGATCACGGCGATGCGACCCCGACGGCCCAGGAGGACTTCTCAGATGAGCGAACCGCAACGACCCGTCGTCTTCATTCACGGGCTGTGGCTGCATGCCACGTCCTGGACGCCGTGGATGGAGTACTTCCAGCAGCACGGCTACCAGCCGATCGCGCCCGGCTGGCCCGGAGACCCTGACACGGTCGAACAGGCCAGGCAGCACCCGGAACTTATCGCCGATCACGGCATCGAAGACGTCACCGAGCACTACGCGAAGATCGTCGCGGAGCTGGAGGTGCCGCCGATCCTGATCGGTCACTCCTTCGGCGGGATGATCGCGGAGAAGTTGTTGGGGGAGAACCACGGCGCGGCGGCCATCGGCATCGATGCCGCGCAGATCAAGGGCGTGCTGCCGCTGCCGCTGTCGTCGTTGCGAGCCACCCTGCCGGTCTTCAAGAATCCCGCCAACAAGCACCGGGCGGTATCGCTCACCGCCGACGAATTCCGGTACAGCTTCGGCAATGCGCTCAGCGAGGACGAATCGCAGGCGCTGTTCGACAAGTGGACCATTCCGGCACCCGGCAGGCCGCTGTTCGAGGCCGCCGCGGCGAACTTCTCGCTGCACTCACCGGCCAAGGTGCAGACGGACAACGCCGATCGCGGGCCGCTGCTGCTGGTGATGGCCAGCGAGGACCACACCGTGCCCGAGTCCATCACCAAGTCCACCTTCAAGCAGTACCGCCATTCCTCCGCCGTCACCGAACTTCTCGAGTTCGCCGGGCGCGGCCACTCATTGACCATCGATGCCGGATGGCGCGACGTCGCCGACGGCTGCCTGGGCTGGTTGACCGAACAGGGTCTCTGACGCCGGTCCGCGGCCGGACGCGCCGGCGCGGCCGCCCGTTGACGGTTCCGGTCGTCGGCTGGCCGCCGCGAGCCGGCCCGCCAACTGGCCGCGGGAGCTGATGTCGAGTTTCGGGAAGATCCGGTAGAGGTGGGAACCAACCGTCCGGTGGGACAGGAACAGCCGACTGCCGATCTCCCGGTTGGACAGGCCGTCGGCGGCCAACAGTGCGATCTGAAGTTCTTGCGCCGACAGTGGAATCCGCGCCGTCTCCGCGACTGCTGTCGATCGTCCGGCACCGGTGGCGGCGAGCTCGGCGGCCGCCTGACCGGCCCAGGCGGCGGCACCGATCTGCTCAAGTCGGTGGTGGGCCGACCGCAGATACTGCCGCGACTCGGCGACCCGGCGGTGCCGGCGCAGCCAGCTGCCGTAGGCCAGTTCGACGCGCGCCAGCACCCAGGGCCACCGGTCAAGGTCGGCGGCCAGCGCTTGGACGAACAGCCGGTCGGCGTCCGCGTCCTGCGCCAGCACGGCCCGCGAGTACAGCAGTTGCACCCGCAACAGGGGTGACGGGGTGATCGTGGCCAGCTGCTCCATGTCGGCCAGCACCCGCCTGGCCGCGGCCTGTTCACCGACATGCACGGCGGCCTCCGCCAGGAACATGATGCCGCTGAACTGCTCGCGCTGATGATGGCAGGCGTCCGCGGTGTCGAACACTCTGGACAATGCGCGGAAGGCATCCGCATACCGGCCGTCACTGAGCAGTGCGAAGCCGCGGGCGAGCTGCCCACAGGCCCGGAAGTCGTTGAGCGGGTGCGACATCAACGAACGATCCGCCTGGTCGGCCAGCTCGAGGGCCAGCGCCCCGTGGCCCGTCAGGCCGGCCACCCTGGCCTCGTTGACCAGGGTCCCGGCGCTCCAGATCGGTTGTCCGGTGTCGGCGGCGGCCCTTCTGCCCTCCGCCGAGGCGGCGCCGGCGCCATGCCAATCGCCCAGGTCCAGCAGTACCGACCCATGCATTCCGAGAACCTGGGCCAGCAACCCCAGCCGGCCCTCGGCCCGGCAGGTGTGCTGCGCGCGTTCCAGGAAGTCCGCGGCCCGTGGCTGGTCGCCGATCGCGTGCGCCGCCATCCCGAGCAGCCGCAGCGCATCGGGATCGACCACCGACTCCGTCACCACCGCGGACAGCAACTCGTCCACATCGGCGGCACAGCCGACGGGTTCGGCGACGGCCAGTGCCGCGACGTATCTGGCGTCCAGATTCGCCCCTGACAGCGACCGAAGGGTGCTGGCCACCTCGGCGCCGGCCCGGGGCCCGCAGTCCGCCCACCAGCAGCGCAACGCTGCGCCCAGCAACAGGTTCAGTGCCAGATCGAGGTCGCCCGCGCCGGCCGCGACGGCGGCCCCCTGGCACAACTGGTGTACCCGGCCGGCATCACCGGGAACACCGTCGCTGAAGATCTCCCGGAGCCATTCCACCCTGGTCAGGTCCAAAGCGGACAGCGGCGTCCGCGCAGCCGCCCCGACCAGCCGGGCGACCAGCTCGACCTGTCCGAGGGTGAAGGCGAGTTCGGCGGCCAACAGCAGCCGACGTCCCCGTCCGGCCGGATCGGCGGTCAGTTCGGCGGCCCGTTCCAGGGCAGAGATAGCCATCCGGATCGAGCCGCGACGGATGCATTCGTCATGGTTGGCCTCCAGCGCGTCGGCCACCTCGTCGTCCGGCCCTACGACCGACTGCGAGCGGTACCAACTGCGGCGGAAGGGATCCCGGATCAGGATGTCCGCCAGCGCGGCGTTGGCAGCGTGCCGGCGCAGCCGGCCCTCCGACTGGCGCACACCGGACCGGATCAGCGGGTGACGGAAGCGCAACCGCGTCGAACCCACCCGCACCAGCCCCGCCCGCTCGGCCGGCGCCAGAGCCGCGACTCCGACCTGCCGACCGGAGAGAACGGTTGCGGCGGCGAGGATCTCTCCGAGATCGTCCTCATCGTCGACCGAGGCCACCAACAGCACGTCCCGGGTGTCGGCCGGCAACTCTGCGGTCCGGTGCCCGAAGGCACGCTCGAGTCGCGCGGTGAGCGGGGCGTCGTCGGTCCCGGGCAGGTGTTCGGGCTGCCACACCGTCGGCAGTTCGACCAGGGCCAGCGGATTCCCGCCGGCCAGCCGCAGGATCCGCTCGACGCTCTCGGCCGGGAGCCGGACGTCGGACTGTTCGATGAGACCGCGGGCGCTGGCGTCGTCCAACGGCGGCAGGTGAAGATCGGCGAAGTCCTCCCAGGTCGGCACCCGATGGGCGGTCCGGATCGTGGCTACCACCAGCACCGGGTCGTCCGCGACCCGGCGGGCGACGAAGCCGAGCGCCGAGATGCTGGCGTCATCGAGCCACTGCAGGTCGTCGATCACCACCGCGACGGGGGTCCTGGCTGCTGCGTCGGTGATCAGGGCGAGCACCGTCATCGCCACTGCGAAGAGTTCCGGTGGTGGTCCGACCCTGATCCCGAACGCGGTGTGCAGCGCCAGTCGCAAACCGGCTGGCAGCAGGTCTGCGTCGTGGATGACGGGCCGCAGCAACTGCTGCAGGCCGGCGTACGGCAACGGCGTCTCGGCCTCGACACCGGTGGTCCGCAACAGCACGAATCCGCGGTCGCGGGCGCGCTGTGCATGCGCGGCCAGCAGACTCGACTTGCCGATGCCCGGCTCGCCGCGGACCACCAGGGTGCTGCCGTCGCCTGCCGCAGCGGCGGCCAACCGGGCGTCCAGCTGCCCGAGCACTTTGTCCCGTCCGAGCAGCATCTGCCGATAATGCCGCTTTGGGTGCCCTGGGTCACCAAAGTCACCCGTCCGGCAGCACCGACCTCACCGGACGCGGGGACGCGCACTCGACTGCCGGACCTGCAGTCGGACCGGCATGACGATCTGACGGCGCAGTCGGCGCGTCGGGTGGTCGACCCGGGTGAACAGCCGTTCCGCGGCGGCGTCACCGAGTGCGGCCGGGTCCTGATCGACAACGCTGACGGACGGCCGCAGCGCTGCGGCCATCGGAAAATCACCGAAGCTCACCAGCGCGAGCCCCCGATTGCGGCGCGCGTGCAGTTCGGGCACCAACGCAATGGAGGTCTGTGAGTCCGCGCTGAAGATCGCGGTTGGCGGATCGGCAACCTCCGAGAGGGCGGCTAATGCCGCAGAGGGTCCGACCGCTGGGTCCAGCACGCGCTCCAGCCGGTGGTCCGGCGGTACCCCTGCGCTGCGCAACGCTGCTCGGTAACCATCCCGTCGGTGTTGGATCGTGGTCAGCGTCAAAT
Organism: Nakamurella lactea DSM 19367; assembly: GCF_000426645.1. Taxonomy (GTDB): domain Bacteria; phylum Actinomycetota; class Actinomycetes; order Mycobacteriales; family Nakamurellaceae; genus Nakamurella; species Nakamurella lactea. The sequence goes on from NZ_AUFT01000005.1 coordinate 55,076, forward strand.
CCCAACCGATGAAGGCGATCCGGCGATGGCCGTTCGCCAGCAGGTGCTCCACCGCAGCCCGGGCTCCACCGGCATCGTCCTGCACGACGGCATCGGCCGCCAGATGCCGCGGTGGTCGATCGATGAAGACGAACGCTGTGCCGGCCCGCCACGGCTGCAGGTAGCGGTGGTCGTCGCTGGTCGGCGCGACGATCAACCCGGCGATGTGCCTGCGGAGCAACGACTCCGCCGCCGGCTGTTCGTCCTGCGGGCGAGATCCGAGGCTGGTGATGAGCACCGCAACCGAACGTTCCCGTGCCCTTTCGGTGACGGCCTGCACGACCGCCCCGAAGAACGGGTCGGCCAGGTCGGGGACCGCGACACCGATCGCGTTGTCCCGGCCGGTGCGAAAGGTCTGGGACAACATGTTCGGCACGTACGCCAGCTCGGCGATCGCCCGCTGCACCCGCTCGCGGACCTCCGCGGACACGTATCGGTCGTCGTTGATCACTCTGGACACCGTCTTGCCGCTGACACCGGCCAGCGCTGCAACCTCCCGCATGGTGCTCACCCGAGCGACGATAGCCGTCAACCGGGGTTCTGTCACCGGTGTCAGGAACGGCCTCTGTCACCGGTGACAGATACGTCCACGTGCTCTACGCTCGGCGGCAGATACCCGGTACCGACAGAAAGTTGCCGCGACGATGAGAGCAGTTCGCTACACCGCGCCCACCGAGTTCGAAGTGGTCGAGATCCAGACCCCGCAGCCGGCCGCGGGCCAGGTGCTGATCAAGGTGATCCAGACCGGGGTGTGCGGGACCGACCTGCACCTGCACCACGGCGATTTCGACGCCAAGTTCCCGATGATCCCCGGACACGAGGTGGTCGGCACGGTCGCTGCGTTGGGCGAGGGGGTGACCCGGTTCTCGATCGGCGAGCAGGTGACGGTCAACCCGAACCTGCCCTGCGGCCTGTGTTCCTACTGTCTGTCCGGCCGGGTGATCCTCTGCGAGAACTCGACCGGGCTGGGTTCGAACATGCCCGGATTCTTCGCCGAGTACGGCTGCGTGCCGGAGCAGTTGGTCTTTTCGGTGGAGGGTATGGGAGTGGACACCGCGGTCTTCACCGAGCCGGCCTCCTGCGCCATGCACGGCTTGGAGACGCTGAACGTCCGGCCGGGTTCCACCGCGCTGGTGATCGGAGCCGGGCCGACCGGGTTGCTGCTCGCCCAGCTGATCGCCTCCGGCGGTGCCACCGCCGTCACCGTCGCCGGCCCGACCCCGTTCAAGTTGGAGACGGCGAAGGCGTTGGGCGCCACCAATGCCGTGTTGATCGACCGGAACGACGCGGCCGGCAACATCGAGGCGCTGCGGGCGGCCTCACCGTCCGGCGACGGCTACGACATCGTCGTCGAGGCGACCGGTGCCACCACCGTCGGCGACATCTGCGTCCCGTTGACCCGCAACGGTGGCACCGTGCTGATCTACGGCGTCACCAGGGCGGACGAGGTGATGACCTTCCACCCCTACGACGTCTTCCGCCGGGAGATCACCATCAAGGGTTCGTTCGCCGAGATGACCTCGTTCGGCGCCACCATCGCGGCCCTGCGGGCCGGACGGGTCCGGACGGACGGCATCATCACCCACCGGTTCTCGCTGGACGAGTACGGGACCGCCCTTCGGACACTGGCCAAGGACAAGACCGCGCACAAGGTCGTCATCGTTCCCTGACCGGTTCGACACCGCGACAACCGACCGGTTCGAAAGATCTGGAGGACGGCAGTGACAGTACGGGTTGACGGCGCACTGCTGGGTATCGATCTGGGCACCAGCTCGGTCAAGGTGGTGCTGGTCGAGCTGGGCGGGAGCACGCTGGCGACCGCCGTCGTCGACTATCCGGTGCAGCGGCCGCGGACGCGCTGGGCGGAAACAGATCCGGCCCTGTGGTGGGCGGCCGTCGTGGACGCCGTCGGCCGGGTCAGGGCACAGTCCGATCGGATGCCTATCGGCATCGGCCTGTCCGGCCAGATGCACGGGGTGGTGGTGTGCGACGCATCCGGAAAACCGCTCCGGCCGGCGATGCTCTGGTCCGATTCCCGGGCGGAGCCGCAGCTGACGATCTATCGCGACCTGCCGACGGCGACCCGGGCCAGGCTGGGAAATCCGCTCAGTCCAGGGATGGCCGGACCGCTGTTGGCCTGGCTGGCAGTGGAAGAACCGGAGACGATGCGCCGGGCGAAGTGGGCGCTGCAGCCCAAGGACTGGATCAGGGCCAGGCTCACCGGCGAGTTCCGGTCCGAACCCAGCGATGCGTCGGCCACCCTGTTGTACGACCTGGTCGGCCGGCGGTGGGACGGCGAGGTGATCGAGGCACTCGGCCTCGACCCGGCGCTGTTCGCGCCCTTGCTGACGTGCTCGGGCGACCGGGCGGGGGAGCTGCTCGGCAGTGCCGCGGCCGAACTCGGGCTCCCGGCCGGCCTGGTGGTGGCGGCCGGCGCCGCGGACACGGCGGCGGCCGCCCTGGGATCGGGGCTGACGGAGATCGGTTGCCTGCAACTGACCATCGGCACCGGGGCGCAGCTGATCACCCCGGTGGCCGCACCGACCCTCGACGCACTGTCCGCCGCCGGCGAGCCGACGACACACACCTACCGGGCCGCGACCGCGAACGGCTGGTACGCGATGGCGGCGGTGCTCAACGGCGGGTCGGCGCTGGACTGGGTCCGGCGGACCCTCGACGTGTCGTGGGCAGAGCTGTATGCCGCGGTCGACGACGACCCGGAGCCCGACGACGAGGGCCCGATCTTCCTGCCGTACCTCGCGGGCGAGCGGACCCCGCACCTGGACACCTCGTTGACCGCCTCCTGGATCGGGCTGACCGGCCGGCATCTTCGCCGTGACCTGCTCCGGGCCGCGCTGGAAGGGGTCGCCTTCGCCATCGCCGACGCCCGGGACGCCTTGCCGGGCACCGCCTCCACGGCAGCGGCCATCAGGCTCGGCGGCGGTGGCAGCCTGGCCGCCGGCTGGCGGCAGCTGCTGGCCGATGTGCTGGGGGCCCGGTTGGACGCACTGGAGGTACCGGGCGCGTCGGCCTCGGGGGCGGCGTTGACCGGGGCACTGGCCGCCGACCTGATCGACGAGGGATCGTTGATCGGCTCGGTGCAGCCGTCGGTCACCCCGGTCGCCCGGCCGAGAGCGGCCTTCACCGATCGGTACCGGCAGCGCAGGCAGGAGGCACACCGGCTGTTGACGGCGGTGCGTGGAACCCGATCGCCGGGACCAGGCAGTGACGTTCGTCCGGTCTGATCCACCGGCGGCGGCCCGGCGGGCCGCGCGCCGCGCTTGACCGGCGGCCCGGGTGCGGCCATCGTCTCAAGCGTGACGCCGAACAGTTCCGCCAACCGCCGGGCCGGAACGGCCGCGGCGCGGGACTCGCTGCCGGAACCGCTGACGGCTGCGTTGGACGGATTCGTCCGGCACCTGGCCGCTGAGCGCTCGCTGTCGGCGGCCACCGTGACCGCCTACACAGCGGATATCGCATCGCTGCTGGCCCACGCCGGTCGGCTCGGCGTCGTCACTCCGGAACAGCTCGAATTGGCGACCCTGCGTAGTTGGCTGGCCAAGCTCCGGACCCTCGGCGGGGCACCGGCTTCGCTGGCCCGCAGGGCCGCGGCGGCCCGGGCGTTCACCGGTTGGTGCCGACGCACCGGACGCAGTACGACAGACGCGGGGGCTCGGCTCGCATCACCGAAGATCGCCAGGAACCTGCCGGGAGTGCTGCGCGAGGACCAGGCCAGCGGGCTGCTGGCGGCGCCGCCGGTCGCCGACGGGCCCGATGCAGACCCGGCCGACGTCGCGATCGCGCTGCGCGATCAGGCGATCCTCGAGCTGTTGTACGCCACCGGCATCCGGGTGTCCGAGCTGACCGGACTCGACCTGGGATCGATCGATCACGCGCGCCGGCTGCTCAGGGTGATCGGCAAAGGCGACAAGGAACGCACGGTGCCGTACGGGGTCCCTGCCGGGCGCGCGGTCGGGCAGTGGCTGCAGACCGGGCGGCGCGAACTGGCGACCGACGGTTCCGGTGCCGCGGTCTTTCTCGGTCGGCGCGGTGGTCGGATCGACCAGCGCGCCGTCCGCACCCTGGTGCACCGCAGGACGGCCGCGCTCGACGGCGCACCCGAGCTCGGACCGCACGGTCTTCGGCATACCGCGGCCACCCATCTGCTCAACGGAGGTGCCGACCTGCGTACCGTCCAGGAACTGCTCGGGCATTCGAGCCTGGCCACGACGCAGATCTATACGCATGTGTCGGCCGAGCGGCTGGCCGCCGTCTACCGGCAGGCTCATCCGCGCGCGTGACCCGATGGGCCGAACGGGCCAAATCTGTCGGTAAAACCGGGCCGGACGCAACCGGGAACCGAGCTCGTGCATCTTCGGTACGATGAGCCAGCCTGCCGACGGCCGATGGGGACCGTTGGGGTGGGCCGGGGGACGTATCGAGGGGCTAAGGAGTCCAGCATGCAGACAGTCGTCGACCAGACCCGGCGAACGGTTCGCCGACCGCGCCGAACTCGCTCTGCCCTTTCGCTCGGAGCGGCCATCGCGGTCGCCGCCGGGGTGATCCTGGCGGCTCCCGTCGGCGCGGCCCCGGTTGCGGTGGCCCCGGCGGCCGCCACCCTCGCGAAGGTTGGCACGACCGCGACGGTGACGCCGCAGAGCACGGTGATCCCGTTCGGCAAGCGCACGACCGTGCAGGTGAAGATCTCGAACAACGCCAGCGGCTCGGTGACGCTGCGGGCGGGTTCCACCGTGGTCGGTACCAAGTCACTGTCCGGTGGTGCGGCCACCTTCGCGCTCCCGACGTCGCTGTCGGTCGGTCGGCACACGCTGACCGCGACCTACGCGGGGAACTCCTCGTACGGTGCGAGTTCCGCCAGCAAGGCGGTCGACGTGATCAAATCGCACCCCGGCGGCTTCGCCGTCACCCTGCTGCCGTCCACCGTGGTCGGATCGCAGCAGACCACGGTCCGGGTGAAGGTGGTCGGCGCCGGTGCGACCGTCACCGGTGCGGTACGAATCCTGGTGAACGGCACTGCGCGGGCGGCGTTCAGCCTGCGCAACGGCACCGGTGAAGTCAAGGTGCCGCGGCTGGCACCAGGCAGTTACGCCATCAATGCTCGCTACGACGGAGACTCGCATTTCGCGCAGACCGTGTCGGGCACCGTCCGGCTGAACGTCAAGGCCACGTCGTCGACGTCGCCGAGTCCCACCCGTAATCCGGTTCCGTACGGCACTGCACTCCCGGTCACCGTCAAGGTGACCGCCTCCGGGGTGTCCAGTCCGAAGGGCTCCGTCTCGCTGGCCGCCAACGGGCACTCGATCGGCACCAAGGCGCTCAGTTCCGGCCAGGCCAAGTTCTCCGTCGGCCTCGCCTTCAATCCGGGTCGATACACCCTGAACGCCAAGTACACCGGCGAGGCTCGGGCCACCGCCAGTGCCGGGGTCAAGGCCTTCGACGTGATCAAGGCGCGGCCCGGCGTCGGCATCTCACTGTCCGCGAGCACGGTGAAGACCACGCAACGGGTCCGGGTGAACACTGCAGTGAGCGGCGGGCCGGCGGCCTCCGCCGGCACGGTCAAGTTCCTGGTGGACGGCGTGAACCGGGGGAGCAAGCCACTCAAGTCCGGTCGTGCGGCGATCGACCTGCCGACGTTGAGCGCGGGCACCCACCGTGTCGTCGTGAGCTATGGCGGCGACGCCCGGTACACCCCAGCGGTGTCCGGCACCGCGACGATCACCGTGACCGCCCCCTTCGTCAACGGCTGTTCGGGCGCCGCGCGGGCGTGCGTCGATCTCACCCACAACCTCACCTGGATCCAGCAGAACGGCAGGATCATCTACGGACCGGTCCCGATGCTCTCCGGTCGTCCCGGGTACCGCACGTCCGCCGGGATGTTCTCGGTGTACTGGAAGGACATCGACCACAAGTCGTCCATCTTCGACGATGCGCCGATGCCGTACGCGATCTTCTTCGACGGTGGCACTGCCTTCCACGAGGGCAGCCTGTACGTGCTGTCGCACGGCTGCATCCACCTGTCGCACTCGGCGGCGACCTACTACTGGAACGCCCTGGACTACGGCGACACCGTGCACGTGTTCGGCTACGGCCCCTACTGATCGGTCGAGCGCCCGCCCGTTCCGGCCGCCGGCTAGCCGTCCCAGGGCTTGAGCCGAACCCGACGCCCGCCGAGCAGGGACAACGGGTCGATGTAGTGATCGGCCCCGATTCGGGCGCCCCAATGCAGACAATCGGCCGGTCGGCACGTCGGATGGCCGGCCTCGAGGGTCCCGATCACCTCGCCGGCGGACACCCGTTGGCCCGCCCTGACACTCGGCCGCACCGGCTCGTAGGTGGTGCGCAGGGTGTCGGTGTGCCGCACCGAGACCACCTGACGCCCGGCCAGCAGCCCGGCGTAGGCGACGGTGCCGGCACCGGCGGCGCGCACCGCGGTTCCCACCGCCGCGGCGAGGTCGACGCCGCGGTGGCCGGCGCCCCAGCGTTCTGCCGGCGGCCGGAACGGGGTCAGCACCCGCGGCGGTCCCGGCACCGGCAGTTGGTAGCCGGCCGGCACGGACGCCATCCCGAGGACGCCAGGGCCGGACGCGGCTGACGGTGGCCCGGCGCGGCCGGACATCGCCGTGGCGGAGGTCGAACTCCCGGGCACCGCGAGGGTCAGCAGCACACTGGTCACCGAGGTCAGCAGGATGGCTCTCATCGGTCGAGCCTGCGGCCCACGGTGCCGCGCGCGGGCGGCGGTCGGCGATGACGGTGGACAACCTTCGCCGTGTGGACAACCCGATTCGGCCGGATTCGTCCATCCGTGCCGCCCTCCCGTAAGATCGACGTGCACCTTGTGCTCGCACGAGGTGACTTCGCACGCCCTTTCCCGCGGCCGTTCCATCAGCCGCACCGGCGGTGCACATCATGGTCCCCGGCGATCTGCCGGGGTGGTGTGCCCGAGGGCGTCAGGGCTCGCGGCCACCCGGCCGGGGGCGACAACCGAAACTGCGCGGCGTTGGGCCATCGGGCCCACCGACCGGGCACCACACGAAAGGACAGCCATGGCTGTCGTCACCATGCGTCAGTTGCTGGACGCCGGCGTCCACTTCGGGCACCAGACCCGTCGCTGGAACCCGAAGATGAAGCGCTTCATCCTCACCGAGCGCAACGGCATCTACATCATCGATCTGCAGCAGACGCTGACCTACATCGACAAGGCGTTCGAGTTCGTCAGCCAGACCGTCGCCCACGGCGGCACGGTGCTGTTCGTCGGTACCAAGCGTCAGGCACAGGAGGCCATCGCCGAGCAGGCGACCCGGGTCTCGATGCCCTACGTGAACCACCGCTGGTTGGGCGGCATGCTCACCAACTTCTCCACCGTGCACAAGCGCCTGCAGCGCCTCAAGGATCTCGAGGCGATGGAGCAGTCCGGCGAATTCGAGGGTCGCACCAAGAAGGAAGTTCTGCTGCTGACCCGCGAGAAGGACAAGCTGGCCAAGACCCTCGGCGGCATCCGCGACATGTCCAAGGTGCCCAGCGCCGTCTGGATCGTGGACACCAAGAAGGAACACATCGCCGTCGGCGAGGCCCGCAAGCTGAACATCCCGGTGGTCGCGGTGCTCGACACCAACTGCGATCCGGACGAGGTCGACTACCCGGTACCGGGCAACGACGACGCCATCCGGTCCGCCGCGGTGCTGACCAAGGTGATCGCCGAGGCCGTCGCCGAAGGACTGATCGCGCGCTCCGGTTCGTCCGCGGTGCAGCAGGGCGAAGAGCCGCTGGCCGAGTGGGAGCGCGAGCTGCTCGCCAACAGCGAGCAGGTCTCCGCTGCCGACGCTGCTCCGGCTGCGGACGCTGCTCCGGCTGCCGAGGCCGCTCCGGTCGTTGACGCTGCCCCGGTCGCCGAGGCTCCGGTGGATGCCGCGGCCGTCACCGAGGCCGGTGCCGAGGCACTGCTGCAGGTGCAGGCGGACGCGGTCGAGGGTGTCGCCGAGGTCGTCCCGAACGAGCAGGCCGGCCAGGCCTGACCGGCCCGCCGACCATCCATCACCAGATCACAGGAGAAGAGGGAACAGCGTCACATGGCGAACTACACCGCCGCTGACGTGAAGCGGCTCCGGGAACTCACCGGCGCCGGTTTCATGGACTGCAAGAAGGTATTGGAGGAGACCGACGGCGATTTCGACAAGGCCATCGAGCTGCTCCGGATCAAGGGTGCGAAGGACGCGGGCAAGCGGGCCGAGCGGACCACCGCCGAGGGCATGGTCGCCACCAGCGGCAACGCGCTCGTCGAGCTGAACTCCGAGACCGATTTCGTGGCCAAGAACTCCGAGTTCCAGGAGCTGGCGGCCGCGGTCGCCCAGGCTGCCGCGGGCGACGTCGAGGGGACCGTCGAGGCGGTGCTGGCCGCTCCGCTGAACGGCGGAACGGTGGCCGACGCGGTCACCGCGCTGTCCGCCAAGATCGGCGAGAAGCTGGTGCTCAACCGGGTCGCCAAGTTCGACGCCCCGACCACGGTCTACCTGCACAAGCGGTCCGCGGACCTGCCGCCGTCGATCGGTGTGCTGGTCGCCTACAGCGGTGACGGCGATGCTGCGGCCGAGGCCGCTCGCGCCGCCGCCCTGCAGATCGCCTCACTGAAGGCCCGCTACGTGTCCAGGGACGCCATCCCGGCCGACGTGGTCGAGTCCGAGCGGCGGATCGCCGAGGCGACTGCACGTGAGGAGGGCAAGCCGGAAGCGGCCCTGCCCAAGATCATCGAGGGTCGGGTCAACGGGTTCTACAAGGAGAGCGTCTTGGTCGAACAGCCGAGTGTGCTGGACTCGAAGAAGACCGTCGGTGCCCAGCTGGCCGAGGCCGGCGTCACCGTCACCGACTTCGTCCGGTTCGAGGTCGGCACTCTCTGATTGCCGCGAGCTCGACACTGCCGCCGGTTACCCGCAGACATGCCGGTGACCGGCGGCAGTTGCCGTTTCGGGCAGGATGAGCAGCAGCAAGCGGGACGGCAGGCCAGGGGACGACAGAGGATGAGCGGATGACGGTGACGGGTATGGCCCAGACAGTGACCAACAACGGCGAGTCCCCGCGGCGTCCGTTCCGCCGGGTGCTGCTCAAACTCGGTGGCGAGATGTTCGGTGGCGGCGAGGTCGGCGTCGATCCGATGGTGGTGTCGACCGTTGCCAAGCAGATCGCCGAGGTTGCCCGGGACGGCGTCCAGGTCGGCGTGGTGATCGGCGGCGGCAACTTCTTCCGCGGGGCCGAACTGCAGACCAGGGGGATGGATCGGGCCCGCTCCGACTACATGGGAATGCTGGGCACGGTGATGAACTGCCTGGCATTGCAGGACTTCCTGGAACGCGAACAGGGCCTGGAAACCAGAGTGCAGACCGCGATCACCATGGGCCAGGTCGCCGAGCCGTACATCCCGCGACGGGCGATCCGGCATCTGGAGAAGGGCCGGGTGGTGATCTTCGGGGCCGGGGTGGGCATGCCGTACTTCTCGACCGACACCACTGCCGCGCAGCGCGCGCTGGAGGTGGACGCCGAGGTGGTACTGATGGCCAAGGCCGTCGACGGCGTTTTCGACGCCGACCCGCGGGTCGACCCGGCAGCCACCATGTTCACCGAGATCACCCATCGGGAGATCCTGGAGCGTGGGCTGAAGGTGGCCGACGCCACCGCGTTCAGCCTGTGCATGGACAACGCGATGCCGCTGATCGTCTTCAATCTGCTCCAGCGGGGCAACATCGGTCGGGCGGTGCGGGGCGAGCCGATCGGCACGCTGGTGCACACTCCGCGGTAGCGGCGGGCACCGACCGGCAGCCGTCGGGCACGATCAGCAGGCACCAACAGCACGCAGCACCACCGGCAGCACTGCAGCACCACACGCGCAGCAACAGCGAAAGGGACACCATGATCGACGACACCCTCCTCGACGCCGAGGAGAAGATGGAGAAGGCCGTCGCGGCCGCCAAGGAGGACCTGGCGACGTTGCGCACCGGCCGGGCCAACCCGAACATGTTCGGCAAGGTCACCGTCGATTACTACGGTGCCCCGACGCCGCTGCCGCAGATGGCCACCATCAATGTGCCCGAGGCGCGGATGGCCATCATCAAGCCCTACGACGCCGGCCAGCTGCAGAACATCGAGAAGGCGCTGCGGGACTCGGATCTCGGCGTCAATCCGTCCAGCGACGGCACCGTCATCCGGATCGTTTTCCCGCAGCTCACCGAGGACCGCCGCAAGGAGCTCGGCAAGCAGGCCCGCGGCAAGGGCGAGGACGCCAGGGTCTCGATCCGCAACATCCGGCGGAAGGCCAAGGAAGAACTCGACCGGATCGGCAAGGACGGCGAGGCCGGCGAGGACGAGGTCGCCAGGGCGGAGAAGGACCTGCAGACCACCACCGACAAGTACGTGGCTACCGTCGACGACTTGGTGAAGCACAAGGAAGCCGAACTCCTCGAGGTCTGAGGGATCCGGCACTCGATGAGCACCCGTGAGCCGACAGGGAGTGAGGATCGGGACGCCGCGACGCAGGAGCGGGGGCCCGGCCCGGTGGACCCGCACGGGACGGAGCGGAGCGACGAACCGAGGGGAGGACCGCGGAGGCGAACCATGAGCACCATGAGCACTGACGGCGGCTCCGACGGGGCCGCGAGCGCCGCGCCCACCCCCTCGCGGGCCGGCCGCAACCTGCCGATGGCGATCGGTGTCGGGGTGGGCCTGGGCGCGCTGATCATCGCATCGCTGTTGCTGTACCGGCCCGCCTTCGTGGTGATCATCGCGGCGGCCGTGCTGGCGTCGGTGTGGGAGATGACCGGTACTCTCCGCCGGACCCGGGGGATCGAGATCTCCTGGCTGCCGGTGGGTATCGGTTCGGTGGTGGTGATCGCACTGGCCTGGCCGTACGGGCATCAGGCGCAGGCCCTCGGGCTGGCGATCGCCGGGCTGGTCTGCCTGTTGTGGCGGTTCCCGAAGGGGGCTGACGGCTACCTCCGGGACGTCTCGGCCAGCGTCTTCCTGCTCGTCTACCTGGGCCTGTTCGCCTCGTTCGCGACCCTGCTGGTGCAGCCGCACGATGGCGCCCAGCGGGTGCTCACCTTTCTCATCGTGGTCGTCGCCTCCGATACCGGGGGCTATGCAGCCGGCGCGCTGCTGGGCAAACATCCGATGGCGCCGACGATCTCGCCGAAGAAGTCGTGGGAGGGCTTCGCCGGCTCGGCAGCCGCAGCGATGATCGGCGGCGCGCTGTCTGTCTCGCTGATGCTCGACCACCCGTGGTGGCAGGGGGTGGTGATCGGCGCCGTGCTGACCGTGGTGGCGGTGATCGGCGACCTGGCCGAGTCGCTGATCAAGCGCGACCTCGGGGTCAAGGACATGGGGGACCTGCTGCCCGGCCACGGCGGCGTGATGGACCGGCTGGACTCGCTGCTGCCCAGCGCCGTGGTGTCCTGGGCGCTGCTGCACCTGTTCGTCCCGATCGGCTAGCTCGACCGCCCGGCGATCGCAGTCGTCGCACCGGCTGTGGCAGGGTGGCTGCCATGTCGGGAGAACAACCACCGTCCAATCATCCGTCCGGGCCGGCGCAGCCGGCGCGAGCCGCGCTGCCCGGCTACCCGGCGGCGTCGCCACTGGACGCCGCCACCGGTGCACAGGCACTCGCGCTCCGCGGGCTGACCAAACGTTTCGGCGAGAAGATCGCCGTGGACGCCATCGATCTCGACGTGCCGGCCGGGTCGTTCTTCGGCCTGGTCGGTCCCAACGGGGCGGGCAAGACCACCACCTTGTCGATGGTCACCGGGCTGCTCCGCCCGGACGGCGGCCGGGCCTTCGTCGCCGGGGTTGACGTCTGGGCCGATCCGGTCACCGCCAAGACCAGGATGGGAGTGTTGCCGGACGGCCTGCGGCTGTTCGAGAGGCTTTCCGGGGCCGAGCTTCTGAGCTATCTGGGTCGGCTCCGGGGGATCCCGGCCGAGGTGGTTCGCGAGCGGGCGGCATCGCTGCTGGACGTACTGGATCTCGCGGAGGCGGGCAACAAACTGGTCGCCGACTATTCGACCGGCATGCGGAAGAAGATCACCCTGGCGGCCGCGCTGTTGCACTCGCCGCCGTTGCTGTTGCTGGATGAGCCGTTGGAGGCGGTGGACCCGATTTCGGCCAGGGCCATTCGCGGTGTGCTCACCCGGTATTGCGAATCCGGCGGGACGGTCATCTTCTCCTCCCACGTGATGGCGCTGGTCGAGGAGCTGTGCACGCATGTCGCGGTGATGGCCGCCGGCCGGATCGTCGCCTCCGGCGAGCTGGCGGTGGTCCGCGGTTCCGCGAAGTCCTTGGACGACGCCTTCTTCCACCTGATCGGCGGCCGCGAGCGTGAAACGGAGGGGCTGGCGTGGCTGCGGTCTTCGCAAGCCTGAAGTGGCGGCTGGTCACCAGCCGACTGCGCGTTCTCCCGCCCCGCAAACGGCTGCTGATGTTGCTCGGCCTCGGCGTGCTGGCCCTGCTGTTGATCGGGTTCGGGCTGCTGCTGGCACAACTGCGGACGCTGCCCGAGGCCGGCCTGCTGGTGGTCACCGGGCTGTTCTCGACGCAGTTGGTCGCCTGGATCCTCACCCCGCTGATCGCGTTCGGCGTCGACGAGACCGTCGACCCCGGCAGGTTCGCGATGCTGCCGATCCGGCCCCAGCAGTTGCAGCGCGGTCTGCTGATCTCGTCGCTGGTGGGCTACCTGCCGGTGGCGAACCTGATCGTGCTGGTCGGGGCCGCGATCGGTGTGTCGTACCGGAGCTGGATGATCCCGCTGGCGCTGGTCTGTGCGGCCGTCCAGCTCGTCACCTGCGTGGTCTTCTCCCGGGCCGCGGCCACCTCGATGGCCGCCCTGATGTCGTCCCGCCGGGGTCGGGACCTCGGGATGCTCGTCGGGTTCGGCGTGATCGTGCTGTACATGCTGACCAGCCTCACCCTCGGATCAGGGGATTCCAGCGGCATCGGCGCCGGCGCGGTCGCCATCACCGAGGCGCTGGCCTGGGGGCCGCCGGGTTCGCTCGCCTCGCTGCCGGCACTGATCGCCACCGGCCAGTGGAGCCGGGCGGCGGTAGCGGTCGTTGTCGCGGCGCTGTTCCTCGGGGCGGGCTGGTGGTGGTGGTCGGCAGCGCTGCGTCGCCGGTTGACCTCCGGCGAGTCCGAGACAACCGGGAGCGCCCCGTCCCGCGGCCTCGGCAATGCCGACGCCGTGGCCGGCACGGTGTCCGGGACGGCGCAGGTGATCGCCGGTCGCGACCTCACCCTGATGTGGCGCGATCCGATGCGCCGGATGCCGTGGTTGTTGTCGCTGTTGATGGCGATCGGCTGGCCGCTGCTGGTGTTCCGTGGTGCCGGCGCTGTCTACGGATGCGCCCTCGGTGCATTGCTGATCGGCACTCAGGCGGCCAACATGTACGGCTACGAAGGCTCCGGACTCTGGATGCACCTGGTGACCTTCGCGGACCGGGCCAGGGCCAGGGGCGAGGTGATCGGGCACGCGCTGAGCGTCGTCATCCCCGGTGTCCCGGTGATCGTGGTGAGCACCGTGACGGTCGCCGCGGTCCGGGACGACTGGGCCAACCTCCCGGGCGCGCTCGGGGTCGGGATCGCCGCCGTCGGGGGCGCCGTGGCCGTCGGTTGCTACCTGTCCGCCGTGGTGCCGTACGCGATGCCGCAGAGCCGCAAGTCGATCTTCGCCTCCAGCGTCGCCGGACAGAAGGGCATCACCGTCCGGGCGACCCTGGGCACCATGCTGGGTGCGATCGTGACGGCGTTGCCGGCGGTGGCCTTTGCGGCGCTGGCGCTGCTGGTCGCCCCGGGCTGGGGGTGGGCGGCACTGGGTGTCGGGCTGCTGCTTCCGCCGCTGCTGTTGACCTTCGCGACCCGGCTGACCGCCGAGAGGTACCTGGAATCAGCGCCGGAGATTCTGGCGGTCGTCAGCGCGGGCGACCGGGTCTGACGCCCGCCCCGGTGCGGGCCCGATCGAGACGGGTCGCTGATTCTGTTCGGGCACGACCCCGGGGATCCGGCCGTCCACGGCCCCGCCGCGGGGCGTGTCGGCGGCCGGCCCGGTGTCCTCGTCGGCCGCGGGTGCCGGCCGGCCCTCGGGATGCGGCGGGAAGTCCGCCGCACGGGTCCGGCCGGCCTCGGCGGCCGGCGGGGTGAGGTGTTCCGGGGCGGTACCGACCAGGCCGCGCACCTGGTCCAGATGAGCGGTCAGCGATCCGAGCTGGTCCAGCAGGTGCCGACGCAGCTCGGTGAGCTGGATGACGGCGGCATCGGCTTCGGCGACCCGGCGGCTGGCTTCGGCGGCCCCGGACTCGATCCGTCGGCGCGCCTCGGCGTCGGCCTCGGCGAGCTGCTGCCGGGACCGGCGGTCCGCGTCGGCCAGCTGCTCGTGTGACCGGCGATCGGCATCGGCCAGCTGCTCGCGCGATCTGTTCTCGGCGTCGTCCAGCCGGCGCCCGGCCTCCTCGATCGAGCTCCGTTCCCGTTCTGCCATGGTCTGGTGCGCCTCGGTCCGCCTGGCCGCCATGGTGATCTCGAAGTCCTCCTCGACCTCTCGGCGACGGGCCGCGGACTCGGCGTCGAGCCGGGCCGCTGCCGTGGTCGACGATTCGGTGAGCTCGGCGGCGGCCGCGGTGGCATCGCTGATCATCCGGTCGGCCTCGGCGCGGGCGGTCGAACTGAGCTCCTCGGCGGCGGTCCGGGCCTCCAACAGGGTGCGGGCCGCCACCGCCTTCGCCTCGCTGGTCATGGTCTCCGCCGCGGCAGCGGCCTCCTGTCGGGTCCGGTCGGCGTGCTGGCCGGCCTGCGCCACCACGGTGCGTACTTCGGCGGTGGCGGCCGCCCTGATCCGGTCCCGCTCGGCGGCGAATTCGGTTCGTTCGTCGGCCAGCCGTTGCTGATCCGCGGCCAGCTCTGCCCGCGCCTCGGCGACGGACGACTCCGCCGCAGCCCGGGTGGATGCCACCTCGGCGTCGGTGCGGCGGCGTAGTTCACTGGTCTCGGCCTCGGCGCGTCGGCGCAGCTCACCGGTTTCGGCGTCGGCCCGCTCCCGGATCTCGGTGGCATCGGCCTGGGCGGTCGCCCGTACCTCGGCGGCTTCCTCCTCGGCCAGCCTGATCAGCCGCTGCATGCGATCCGAGAGGCCGGCAACCGACATCGGCTCGAGGGCGTTGCGGTCCAACTGGGCGCGCATCGAGTCCGCCTCGGCCTGGGCGGCCGACAGTTGGCTGTTCAGCTCGGCGATCCGCTGGTTGGTGGCGTCCCGGTTGGCGGTGGCGATCCGCAGGTCGTACTCGAGTTGCTCCAGGTGTGCCGTCACCTGTTCGGGGGAGTAGCCGCGGCGCACCACGTCGAACGGTGCCTGGGTCGGCAGCCAGTCGTTGCCACTCATCGGCCCGCCCGCCGTTCGTCCCTCGCGCAGGCACCCCGTCCGGCGCCATTACTGGCTGGCGTGCGCTGGCTCATCGGCTCTCGGTGCCGTGGGCCGGCGCGCCGGAGCGCTCCGCCATCGGCTGGACGAGTTCCACCAGGACGCCGCCGGCGTCCTTCGGGTGGACGAAGTTGATCCGCGACCCGGCGGTGCCCGTTCGCGGTTCGTCGTAGAGCAGCCGCATGCCGGCGTCCCGCAGCGTGGCGGCGGCAGCAGCGACATCGGGCACCCGGAAGGCCAGCTGCTGCAGGCCCGGCCCGCTTCGATCGATGAATTTGCCGATCGATGAGTCCGGCGAGGTGGGCGCGATGAGCTGGAGCTGGGTGCCGTCATCGAAGGCGATCATCGCCTCGTCAACCTGCTGGTCGGGGTTCGTCTCGCGGTGCGCAACCCGGCCGCCGAACGGACCGGTGTACATGGTGATGGCCGCCTCCAGGTCGGGCACAGCGATCCCGACGTGGTCGATGGCGAGCACGTCGAGCCGGTCGGCGATAGTCATGTCCTTCACCGTAGCTGCCCGGACCGGGGAGACGGTGGAACGGCTCGACCTACCGGGCACCCGCGGGCAGTTGGTCGGCGCGCGGTGCGGGCGCGGCGAGCGCGGCGGCGGGCGAGGGCACCCGGCCGGGTAAGTTCGGGGCATGGGATCGACGGTGATCATTGCCGGGGCGCGGACCCCGATGGGACGGATGTCGGGTGGCTTGGCCGAGCGCACTGCTGTGCAGTTGGGTGGTGTCGCCATCGCCGGGGCGCTGGAGCGCTCCGGAGTGCCGCCGGCCGACGTGCAGTACGTCATTCTCGGCCAGGTGCTGCCGGCCGGCTGCGGTCAGATGCCGCCGCGGCAGGCCGCCGTTGCCGCCGGCATCTCGATGGACGTACCCGCGCTGGGCATCAGCAAGGTCTGCCTGTCGGGACTGGAAGCGATCGCGTTGGCCGACCAGCTGATCAGGGCCGGCGAGTTCACCACGGTGGTCGCCGGCGGCATGGAATCGATGACGAACGCCCCCCATCTACTGCCGCAGTCTCGCAAGGGTTTCAAATACGGTGACGTGACCCTGCTGGACCACATGGACTTCGACGGGTTGCGGGACGCCTTCGTCGGCGGCCCGATGGGCCGGCTCACCGAGGTGGTCAACGACAAGAACCCGATCAGCCGGCACGACCAGGATGCCTTCGCCGCCCGCTCGCACCAGCGGGCCGCCGCGGCGGTGGCGGCCGGGAAGTTCGAGGAGGAAATCGTCCCGGTGACCTATCGCGGCCGCAAGGGCGATGTCACGGTGACCGCTGACGAAGGGATCCGGCCGGACTCCACCGTCGAAACCCTTTCCACGCTCAAGCCTGCCTTCCGCCCGGACGGCACCATCACCGCCGGATCGGCGTCGCCGATCTCCGACGGCGCCTGTGCCGTGGTGGTGATGGCCAAGGAAGAAGCGCAGCGGCGGGGGCTGAGCTGGCTGGCCGAGATCGAGGCACACGGTGTGGTCGCCGGGCCCGACTCGTCGCTGCAGCTGCAGCCGTCGAACGCGATCCGGGCTGCTTGTGCCAAGGCGGGAATCGAGCCGTCCGCGCTGGATCTCATCGAGATCAACGAGGCGTTCGCTGCCGTCGGAATCGCCTCGACCGAAGATCTGGGTGTCTCGCCGGAGATCGTCAACGTGAACGGCGGCGCCATCGCCCTCGGCCATCCGATCGGCATGTCGGGTGCCCGGTTGGTGCTGACCCTGGCGCTGGAGCTGCGTCGTCGGGGCGGCGGCACCGGGGTGGCCGCACTGTGCGGCGGCGGTGGGCAGGGCGACGCGCTGATCATCTCGGTGCCGGCCGGCTGACAGCCGCAGTCGAGTGGCCGCCGTTCCGCGCGCCGAATAAACCTGTGGTGGGGTGCGGGCGGCTGTTAGTGTCCTGGGCGGCCTGGTCTCTGTCGGGGAGCCGGCCGTGACAGGAGGACATTCACTTCGATGGCGGACACCATCGTGGTCACCGATCTGGTCAAGTCCTACGAGTCCAAGAACGCCGTCGACGGGGTCACCTTCTCCGTGGCCGACGGTGAGTTCTTCGGGATTCTCGGGCCGAACGGAGCGGGCAAGACCACCACCCTGGAGATGATCGAGGGCCTGCGGGAGCCCGATTCCGGCAGCGTCTCGCTGCTCGGGATGAGCCCGTGGCCGCGGAACTCGAAGTTGCTGCCGCGGATCGGCGTGCAACTGCAGGCCTCGGCCTTCTTCGAACAGCTGACGGCCAGGGAACAGCTGCACACCTTCGTCGACCTGTACGGGCAGTCGATGGCCAGGGTCGATGAGCTGCTCGAGATGGTCGGGCTGCAGGACAAGGCGGGGACCAGGGCCGAGAAGCTGTCCGGTGGCCAGGCGCAGCGGCTGTCGATCGCCTGCTCGCTGGTCAACGATCCTGAGGTGGTGTTCCTGGACGAACCGACAGCGGCGCTCGATCCGCAGGCCAGGCGCAATCTGTGGGATGTGTTGCGGGACATCAACGATCGCGGCAAGACCGTGGTGCTGACGACTCACTACATGGATGAAGCAGAGTCGTTGTGCGACCGGGTGGCGATCATGGACAACGGCAAGATCCTGCAGCTCGGCCCGCCGGCTGTGCTGGTCCGCGGGCTGGACGCGCCGGTGCGGATCTCGGTGGAGCAGGCGGTGCTGGACGCCGATTCCGCCCGCGGGTTGCCGGGAGCCGACCAGGTCGAGCAGGACGGCAGCTCCACCATCATCACCACCAGGACCCCGTCGCCGGTACTCAGCGCCCTGGCCGAGCGGGACGCACTCGATGGCCTGCAGGTGCGCGGCGCCACCCTAGAGGACGTCTTCCTGGACCTGACCGGACGGGAGTACCGGGCATGAGGGCGTTCGTCAGCCTCGCCAGGGCGATGTTCAAGGGGTTCCTGCGGGATCGCACCAGTCTGTTCTTCACGCTGTTCTTCCCGCTGTTCTTCATCATCATCTTCGGCACCGTGTTCTCCGACCAGGGCGCCGCCAAGCAGAAGGTGGAGTTGGTCGGCGAGGTGCCGTTGATCAGTTCGCTGCCGGCCGATGCCAGGGCGGGCCTTGACGAGGTGTTCCAACTGAGCACCGGTGACGACCTGGGCGCCGCGGTGGAATCGGTCCGCAAGGGCGATCTGGCGGCGGCGGTGCAGCAGCAGGGCGACACCATCGAGGTGCACTACTCGGCGGCCGACCAGGTCGGCTCGGCGACCGTGCTCGGCGTGCTGAACTCCTTCATCGGGCAGGCGAACATCGCCGCCACCGGCTCGCCACCGAAATACACCCTGTCCCAACAAACCGTCGAGGACGCATCGCTGAAGGCGATCCAGTACGTCACGCCGGGCATGATCGGCTACGGCATCGCCATCGGTGCCACCTTCGGCGCGGCGATGACGCTGATCACCTGGCGAGACAAGAAGCTGTTGCGCCGCTTGCGATTGGCGCCGATCTCGACGGCATCGGTGGTCGGTTCCCGGGTGGTGGTTTCGCTGCTGGTCGCGCTGGTCCAGCTGGTCATCTTCATCGGGGTGGCGTCATTGCCGTTCCTCGGGCTCAAACTCACCGGTTCCTGGTGGATGGCGGTACCGCTGACGCTGGCCGGGACCTTGGCGTTCCTGTCGATCGGCCTGTTCGTCGGCGCCATCGCCAAGACCGCCGAGGGCGGGGCCGCGCTGGCCAACCTGATCACTCTGCCGATGGCGTTCCTGTCCGGGGCGTTCATCCCGTTGGAGGTGGCTCCCGGCTGGATCCAGGGGGTGGCCAAGGTGCTCCCGATGGGCTGGCTGGTGACCGGGCTGAAGGATGTGATGGTCCGCGGGCAGGGTCCGGGTGCTGCGCTGCTGCCGATCGCCATCCTGCTGGCCTTCTCCGTGGTGGTCGGCGCGATCGCCACCCGGTTCTTCAAGTGGGACAAGGCCTGACGCTTATCAACTTCTCATACGCTTCCGAACAAGGGCCGTTTGGGGCGGGTGTGACGGAAGTTAACGACTTCGCACGCGCCTGCGATGTTGATAAGCGGCCGGGGCGGGCTACTCGAAGTCGCCGGCCGCCTGCCGCACCTTGGTGAGCAGCCTGGTCAGTTCTGCCAGTTCCTTGTCCTGCAGGCCGACGAAGCCGAATTCGGCACCGGTCACCGCGGTGGTGGCCGCCGTCAGCCGCTCCCGGCCGGCGTCGGTCAACTCGACCAGGGTGGTCCGGCGGTCGTTGGGGTGCGGCAGCCGGCGGGCCAGGCCGTCGGCCTCCAGCCGGTCGACGATGTTGGTGATCGACGTCGGGTGCAGCTGCAGCCGCTCGCCCATCAGCCGCATCGGCAGCGACCCGCGGCTGCTGAACGACAGCAGCACCAGCGCCTCGTAGCGGGCGAAGGTCAGCCCGTGCGGCTTGAGCACGTCGTCGACCGTCGCCTGCAGGATCTGCTGAACCCGCATCACGTTGGTGACCGCAGCCATCGATGTGTTCGAGCCGATCCGTTCGCTCCAGGTCTGCGCCGCCTTGGCGATCGGGTCGAACGGAAGGGCTGTATTTCGGGCACCAGAACTCATCCGACGACCGTAGCAACCGCGGCCACCCGGCCCTTCGGCACCACCAGGGGCCGGACCTGCTTGCTGAGGTCGGGGCGTTACGGATGCTGCGGCGGCCGGGTGCTGCGCACGGAGACAGGGATGACGGGTGATCTGCGCGGCGCCCAGGCCGCCAGCCAGCCGGCACCCAGGGCACACACCCCGACCAACACCCAGGCCGCCCCGGCCAACGTTCCGATCGCGGCGACCACGGCGATGAGGCCGGGGCCGAGAATGCCGCCGGTGTCGGCCAGGAAACGCCAGGCACCCAGGAACTGCGGTCGGCCCACCGCCGGGGCAGCGTCACTGCCCAACGTCAGCACGATCCCCGACGACAATCCGTTGCCCACCGCCATCACACAGGCCACCAGACAGATGCTGACGGCGGTGTGTGCCAGCGGCAGCAGGCCGAGACCGACACCCATCAGCGCGACCGCCGGGACGGCGACGAACACCCGGCCGTAGCGGTCCATCACCGCACCGCCCGGGTAGACCAGGAGCAACTCGACACCGGAGGCGATGCCGAAGATCAGGCTGATGGTGGAGGCGTCCAGCTGCTGGGCCTGTGACCACAGCGGCAGGATGCTCTGCCGGGAGGCCCTTGCCGCCGAGATCAGCAGCACCCCGACCCCGATGGTGGCCAGCACCCGCAGGTGCCGGCGCACCACCCGGGCCAGAGTGACCGGGTCGGTGGCCGAGAGCTCGCCCGGCCGGGGTTCTGGCATCGGCAGTTCGGCCATCGTCAGGGTCAGCAGGCCGGCCGCCAGCCCGGTGCCGGCGGCGAACAGGAACACCGCGTGCAGCGAGAACGCCGAGACCAGGCCGGCGGCGATGAACGGCCCGAAGAACAGCCCGATCCGGAACGTGCCGCCCAGGCTGGACAAAGCTCGTGCGCGGTAGCGGACCGGGATGGCCGTCGTCATCCAGGTGTGCCGGGCCAGGTTGAACACCGCGGCTGCCATCCCGTCGACGAAGACGGCGATCGCCAGTACCAGCAGCGAATGGGCGAAGTAGGCGACCGTCATCGAGGCGGCGTCGACCAGGCTGGCCAGCAGCAGCGCCCGCCGTTCGCCGAGTCTGGCGGCGATCACTCCGGCGGGCAGATCACCGATCAATTGCCCGAAGGCCGTCAGACCGACGACCAGGGCGGCCGTTGCGACCCCGGCGCCGAGGTCGATGGCCGCCAGCGCGACGATCGGGGCGAGCGCGCCATAGCCCAGCGACGCCAGCGCAGTCGGGCCGTATGCCGGCACCAGGATCGGGCGCCAACGGAACTCCCCGGCCGTCGTGCTCATCGCCGTCAACCTATGCCCGCCGCCGCCAGGACCCGACGGCGGGACCGGGCGGCGGGACCGGACGGCAGGACCGGACGGGCGGGCCGGACGGAGGGACCGGACGGGGCCGGGCGAGCTGGTGCAGGTCGGCGGCCGACGGCAACCGGTCAGCCGAGGGCGAACGGTGCACGGTCGCGTGGAACGATGGAGCCATGACTCGTCCGACGCCACCGAGGACCAGCAGCGCCCGCCCCGGCGGGCCACCACCAGCCGCCCAGGCGGTGAGCGCCGCCTTCGCCGGCGCGATCGATCTGAGCCCGCTGGCCAACCGACCGCCCCCGGCCGGAGCCGGGCAACCGCGGCCGGTAGACAACGGCGGGGCTGACGCCTTCGGCCCCGCAGCGGCTGACGGATCGGTGGACGGCGGATCGGTCGGCGAAGGCTCGGCCGGTGCGCGGTCGCCGTTCGTCGTCGACGTCACCGAGGAGACCTTCCAGCAGATCGTCGAGGCGTCGGCGGAGGTGCTGGTGGTGATCGACCTGTGGGCCACCTGGTGCGAGCCGTGTAAGCAGTTGTCGCCGGTGCTGGAGAAAATGGCCGGCGCCGCCGGCGGTTCGTGGATCCTGGCCAAAGTGGACGTGGACGCCAACCCCCGGATCGCGCAGGCGTTCGGCGTTCAGTCGATCCCCACTGTCGTTGCTCTCGCCGCCGGCCAGCCGGTGGACGCGTTCGCCGGGGCGCAGCCGGAACCGCAGGTGCGGCAATGGATCTCTGGCCTACTGGCTTCGCTGCGGGACAAGCTGCCGGGGATCAAGGCGGCCGAGGATACTAACGGCGGCCCGCCGCCGGAGCCGGAGGATCCGCGATTCACCGCCGCCGAGGAGTTACTGGCCCAGGAGCGTTATGAAGAGGCTGCGGCCGCCTACCAGCAGATCCTGAATACCGAACCGGCCAACGCCGATGCCGCCGCCGCGCTGGCATCGGCCACCTTCCTGGCCAGGGTGTCGGCACTGTCGCCGACCGCGGTGGCGGCGGCAGATGCGGCGCCGGACGACGCCAAGGCCCAGCGCGATGCGGCGGACGTCGAACTCGCCGGTGGAGACCCGGCGGCGGCCTTCGGCCGGTTGATCGCGGCGATCAAACGGGCGGATCCGGACCAGCGGACCGAGCTGCGGGAGCACCTGATCGGGCTGTTCACCATCTTCGGTGTCGACGACCCGGAAGTGGTCGCGGCCAGGCGGGCGCTGGCCGCCGCGCTCTACTGACCCCTTCGCGGGTCCTACGGCGGTTATCGGGCGGTTCCGGGTTGCCATAACGACACCGGGGGACCGCGAACCGGGTGCGGGCTTCGGGTCAGCCGCAGGCGTCCAACCCGCGGTCGAAGCCGTCGGCGTAGCCGGCCAGATCGGCGAAGGTCGAGCCCGGGCGGGCGCGGATCAGATCCATGCCCTCGTCCGCGTCGCCCGGCCATGACCCGAGCCCGCCGGCCGGGGCATGGCCGAAGACCGCCGCGGTCCAGGCCCCGGCAAAGCAGGCGGCGCCGGCGCTGTCCGGGTATCGGCTGCGGCCGATCGCGAATACCGTCGCGGTGGCCTCCGCGAACTGTCCGTAGGGTCGGGCCGCTACCAGGTCGGCGTCGGCCGCCTCGGCGTCACGGTCGAGGTCCTCCCGGCCCGCCGGCGCCGTTGGGTTCCACTCCCGGACCGACTCGTCGGCGGCGGCGGCCACGGCCGCGCTGTCCGGATAGCGGGCGGATTGCTGTTGGTGGGTACCGTCTTTGCCCAACGTCAGAGCCAACTCCGGCACGGTCATCGCGTGGCAGGCGGCAGCGCCGCCACGCATCCCGGTCAGGACGAACCGGAGCCGGTCCAACCCCAGCCCGTGCGCCAGCGAGTCGGCGGCCGGGGAGTCGGCCGCCGGTGAGTCGGCCCCGTCCCGGAAATCCAGCAGCGGCGACACCGCGGACGTCAGCAGCCCGGCGGGCAATCGCAGTCGGCGGGACTGCCCGCTGGCCGCCCACTGCAGGAAGGCGCCGGCCGCGCAGTCGGCCTGGGCCTCGACCAGGATCTGCGGGTAGCGGTCCGGGTCGGCCTGCTGCTGATCCTGGGTAGGACCGATCCTGGCCTGCACGGCGTGGCCGAACTCGTGGGCCAGCGAGGCGGCCAGCCCGCCGACGCCGTAGCGATCGACCAGCACCGGCACCAGTGCGGCGGCGTCGACCACGATGCCGTCCTGGACCGGACAGTAGAAGGCGTTCCCGGACAGCGAACCGGCGGCGCACATCGACGCGGGCGTGCCGGTGGTGTCGGCGGAGTCGATCAGGGCGTAGCCGCCCTTGAGCGCGGTGAAACGATCGCCCAACTGCGTCCGCCAGAAGTCCTGCAGGTCGGACAGGATGCCGGCCACCTGCGCGGCCGCCGGTGCCGACACCACATCCGGAGCCTGGGTGATCCGCACGGCGCTGGCCGTGGTGTCGACACCGGCCGCCGATTCGGCCGTTCCGGCCACCGGCTTCGCGCAGCCGACCAGCAGACCGGAGACGGCCAGCACGGTCAGCGCTGCCGTGCCGATCAGCCTTCGGCGTCGGGCGTGAACCACAGTGCCGCCAGCGGCGGGAGGGTGACGGTGGCGTGTGCTGGCTGGCCGTGCCAGTCGCCGGGCTCCGCCTTGATCAGTCCGAGATTGCCGACGCCGGAACCGCCGTAGATCTCCGAATCGGTGTTGACCACCTCGCGCCACGAGCCGGCTCGCGGCAGACCGATCCGGTAGCCCTCATGCGGTTGCGCCGACATGTTCAGCGCACAGGCCAGCACGCTGCTGTCGCTGCCCCAGCGCAAATAGCTGAAGACGTTGCCGTCGCGGTCGTTGGCGTCGATCCACTGGAAGCCGGCCGAGCTGAAGTCCTGGGTGTACAGCGCCGGTGAGCCGGCGTAGACCCGGTTCAGATCGCCGATCAGCGACCGGATCCCGCTGTGCAACGGGTCGCCGAGCAGCGACCAGTCGATCGAGCCGTCCGCGTTCCACTCCCGCGGATCGCCGATCTCGCCGCCCATGAACAACAGCTGTTTGCCCGGATGGGCCCACATGTGCGCGTAGTAGGCGCGCAGGGTGGCGGCCTTGCGCCACGGGTCCCCTGGCACCTTGCCCCACAGGGATCCCTTGCCGTGCACCACTTCGTCGTGCGACAGCGGCAGGGTGAACTGTTCGGAGAAGGCGTACATCAAGGAAAACGTCATCTCGTTGTGGTGCCAGGACCGGTGCACGGGATCCCTGGCGATGTAGCCGAGGGTGTCGTGCATCCAGCCCATGTTCCACTTCAGGTGGAAGCCAAGGCCACCCAAATGGGTCGGCCGGGTGACGCCCGGCCATGCTGTCGATTCCTCGGCGATCATCACCGTGCCCGGCACCCGCTTGCCGACGGTGGCGTTGACCTCCTGCAGCATCGAGACGGCCTCCAGATTCTCGTTGCCGCCGTAGATGTTCGGTGCCCACTCGCCCGGTTCACGGCTGTAGTCCAGGTAGAGCATCGATGCCACCGCGTCGACCCGCAGCCCGTCGACGTGGAACAGCTCCAACCAGTACACCGCATTGGCCACCAGGAAATTTCGCACCTCGTTCCGACCGAAATCGAAAACCAGTGTGCCCCAGTCCTTCTGTTCGCCCCGCCGGGGATCGGCGTGCTCGTACAGCGGTGTCCCGTCGAATCGGGCCAGCGCCCATTCGTCCTTCGGGAAGTGGGCCGGCACCCAGTCCAGGATCACCCCGATCCCGGCCTGGTGCAGCCGGTCGACCAGGTAGCGGAAGTCGTCCTGCGACCCGAACCGGGGGTCCGGGGCGTAGTACGAGGTGACCTGGTAGCCCCAGGATCCGGCGAACGGATGCGCGGCCAGCGGCAGGAATTCCACGTGGGTGAAGCGGGTCTGCGCCAGATCGGTGATCAGCGCGTCGGCCAACTCCCGATAGTTCAGACCTGGGCGCCAGGAACCGACGTGCACCTCGTAGATCGACATCGGGCGGGCAAGCGCATCCTGCGCCGCCCGCTGCTCGAGCCACTCCGCATCGCCCCAGGTGTAGTCGGAGCTGGCCACCACCGATGCGGTAGCCGGCGGCACCTCGGCGCCGAAGGCCATCGGGTCGGCCTTGGTGTGCCAGACCCCGTCGGGCCCGAGAAGGACGAACTTGTAGCGGGTGCCGGCGCCGACACCGGGGACGAACAACTCCCACACGCCGGAGCTGCCGAGCGATCGCATCGGAGTACCTGCGCCCGACCAGTAGTCGAAGTCGCCGGACACCCGCACCCCTCTGGCGTTCGGCGCCCAGACCGCGAACGAGGTGCCGGTCACCTCCCCGTTGGGCGTCGAGTAGCTGCGTAGGTGGGCGCCGAGCACTTCCCAGAGCTGCTCGTGCCGGCCCTCGCCGATCAGGTGCAGGTCCATCTCGCCAAGGGTCGGCAGCCAACGGTAGGGATCGTCGACCTCGTAGACGGCGTCCGGGCCGTAGTCGACCCGCAGCCGGTAGTCCTGCAGCGGCGGAGGCACGGTGACGGCGAAGATGCCGCCGTGCACGTGTTCCATCGGCTGCTCGCCGCCCGCGATCAGCACGGTTACGGCCTTCGCATGGTGCCGCAACGTCCGGATCACGATGCTGCCGTCCGGTTGCACGTGCGCCCCGAGAATGCCGTGCGGGTCGAAGGTGTCGCCGCCGATCACCTTCTCCAGCTCCGCCACGGACGGGCCGGCCGGTGCCGGCGGGACGGCGGGGGACGGTGGTGTGGTCGGGGCCGGCACCGAAGCAGCGGGGACCGAGGGGGCCGGGGCGGTCGCAGGGACGTCGCCGCCGTCCTCGGCGGGGGATGACGGAGCGGATCCCGGCGTGCGGTGTTCGGTCACGGGGTGCCTTTCGGTCGGGTCAGCTGATCGATGGCCAACATCGGGATGGGCAGCCAGGCCGGGCGATGGTCGTGCTCGTACCGCACCTCGTAGACCGCCTTGTCCAGCTCGAACGCCCGGAGCAGCACCCCGGCGTTGCGCGGATCGTGCCTGGCGGCCTCCGCGTACCCGTCGCAGAACGCCCGGCGGTTGCGGGCCGACCACTCGCCGGCCCGGAAGGTGTGCTGGGAGTCCTGCACAGATCCGGGCAGCAGGTGATGCGCGGCATAGTCGAACGAGCGCAGCATGCCGGCGATGTCGCGCAGCGTCGAGTGCTGTGCCCTGCGGTAGTCCAGCGGTTTGCTGGGCTCGCCCTCGAAGTCGATCAACGCCCAACCGGTCAGCGTCCGCAGTACCTGGCCAAGGTGCAGGTCGCCGTGGATCCGTTGCAGGGTCAGCGACGCGGCCGACGAGCCGGCCTCGTCGAAGGTGGCCATGATCCGCTCGGTGAAGGGCTGCAGGTCCGGCACCACGGCGATCGTCTCGGTGGCCAGCGTTGCCATCTGCTCGATGGTCCGCCGCAACTCCACCTCGTGCACCGTGGTGGTGCCCAGCTCGTCGGCCAGGTCGCGGTGCACCGCGGCGACCGCGGCGCCGAGCCGGTGCGCCTCGGCGGCGAAGTCGCCACCCACCTCGTCGGCTCGCAGGTCGCCCTCGGCCATCAGATCGCGGACGCTGGCGGTGGCCATCTGCCAACCGTCGGCACTGTTCGCGAAGAACTCGGTGAGAACGCCGAAAGTGGTGCTGACGCCGCCGATCTCACCGGAAAGCTCGCCGAGCAGCCGGGCCGCGTGGGTCGAACCTGCCGTGGCCAGGGCGGCCAGCAACTCGCCGTCCGGGTTACGCCCGGGCGACAGCCGTCGGAAGATCTTCAGGATGGCCGATTCGCCGAAGACCACCGAGGTGTTCGACTGTTCGGCGCTGATCACCAGGCCCGGGGCGCTGACGTCGAGGTCGGCACCCGGCACAGCGGTCGCGTGGACCGCGCCCAGGTCGGAGCCACCGGCCAGCGCGGTCAGCAGCAGAGAGGTCAACGCCGGGTCGTGCAACGCGTCGTAGACGATGACCGCGCCGTCGGCGCCCGGCAATGCCCCGGCGTCGTCGGCGGTCGGCTGGGCCAGCGCGCCGATCTCGCTGTGCGCCAGCCGCTCCGGGAGCTCGGTGCGTCGCCCGAGCCAGACCTGGTAGGTACGCGGGGGGGTACCGATCGTGCCGGGCACCTCGATCAGCAGGTGCTCGAAGACCGCGCCGTCGACCTCGGCGATCCGGCTCCGCGCAGCGATCCGGACCCCGCCGACGAGTTCGTCGCGTCCCGCGAACCAGCGCTGGGCCGGCAGCCAGTCGGTCAGCAGCAGCTCGAGGTGGGTGTCCGGCACCGCGGCAGCGCCGGCGGCTCCGGAAGTCGGTACGGGTTCGGGTCGATCGGCAGTCATGCGTTCAGGACACCTCCGGGTTGTCGGTGATCTGGAACCAGTAGAAACCGTGGCCGGTGAGGGTGAGCAGGTAGGGCAGTTCGCCGATCGGCGGGAACTGTTGCCCGCCGGTCAGTTCCACCGGCAGCCCGCCCTCCCAGCGACGCAGGTCCAGTTCCACCGGCTGCGGGAAGCGCGAGAGGTTGTTCACGCACAGCACCGTGTGGTCCGGATCCTCGGGCCCGGTACCCCGATAGCTCAGCAGATATGCCAGCACCGACGGGTTGGAACCGCCGAGGTCGTTGAACTCGCCGACCGAGAAGGCGGCGAACCGCTTGCGGATCTCGATCATCCGGCGCGTCCAGTGCAACAGCGACGAGGTGGTGTTCATCTGTGCCTCGACGTTCACCGTCTGGTATCCGTAGTTCGGATCCATGATGGCCGGCAGGTAGAGCCGCGCGGGATCACAGCGGGAGAATCCGGCGTTGCGGTCCGGCGACCACTGCATCGGGGTGCGGACGCCGTCCCGGTCGCCCAGCCAGATGTTGTCGCCCATGCCGATCTCGTCGCCGTAGTACAGGCACGGAGACCCGGGCAGCGACAACAACAATGCGGTGAACAGTTCGGTCTGGTCCCGATTGCCCTCCAGCAGCGGCGCGAGCCGTCGGCGGATGCCGATGTTGGCCTTCATCCGAGGGTCCTTGGCGTACTCGGCCCACATGTAGTCGCGGTCCTCGTCGGAGACCATCTCCAGCGTCAGCTCATCGTGGTTGCGCAGGAAGATGCCCCACTGCGACGACGACGGAATGGCCGGGGTCTGGGCCAGGATCTCCGAGATCGGGAACCGGTTCTCCCGCCTGGCAGCCATGAAGATGCGCGGCATCAGCGGGAAGTGGAAGCACATGTGGCACTCGTCGCCGCCGACCGCCGGGTCGCCGAAGTAGGCGACCACATCGGCCGGCCACTGGTTGGCCTCGGCCAGCAGGACGGCATCCGGGAACTCGTCGTCGACCACCTTGCGGCAGCGCCGGAGGAATTCATGGGTCTGCGGCAGGTTCTCACCGTTCGTTCCCTCCCGGACGAACAGGTACGGGACCGCGTCCAGCCGGAAGCCGTCGATGCCCAGCGACAACCAGAATCGCATCACGTCGATCATCGCGTCGCCGACGTCGGGGTTGTCGTAGTTCAGGTCCGGCTGGTGGGAGAAGAACCGGTGCCAGAAGTACTGCTTGCGCAGCGGGTCGAAGGTCCAGTTGCTGGGTTCGGTGTCGACGAAGATCACCCGGGCATCCGGGTAGCCCTCGTCGGAGTCTGCCCACACGTAGTAGTCGCCGTACGGCCCGTCCGGATCGCTGCGCGAGGCCTGGAACCAAGCGTGTTGGTCGGACGTGTGGTTCATCACCAGGTCGGTGATCACCCTGATGCCGCGCTCGTGCGCCGCGTCCAGCAGCGCGACGAAGTCCTCGACCGTGCCGAACTCCGGCAACACCTTGCGGTAGTCGGCGATGTCGTAGCCGCCGTCGCGCAACGGCGAGTCGTAGAACGGCGGCAGCCACAGGCAGTCGACACCCAGCCACTGCAGGTAGTCGAGTTTCTCGATCAGACCGCGCAGGTCGCCGGTCCCGTCACCGCTGGAGTCGTAGAAAGCGCGCACCAGAACCTCGTAGAAGACGGCGCGCTTGTACCACTGCGGCTCGACCGGCATCGGCCGCGCCCGCGGGAAATCGCTGGCGAGGGGTTCGACGACCTCCGCTGACGGTTCCGTCATTCCGGCCTCTCTGGGTTGTGGGTTCACAGGTATGGGGCTCGGACAGCCCCTGGCGGCCGGGTGACGACCGCCCCTAACGCCTTCGGACCGCGAAGACGTGCGCTGCCTTGCTCACCGGGTGCAGACCGACGGTGTTGAACTGCCCCCAGATGTACTCCTGGCCGTCCAGCAGATCGGTGGCCTCGAACTGCTCACCCCACTCCATACCCAGTGCGGGCAGATACAAATCGGTCTGCCCCCAATGGCTGTCCCACGGCTGCAGCGCGACCACCACCAGCACGGTGTCGCCGGTGGCCTGGTCGCGGCGGGAGTAGCAGAGCAGGTTGTCGTTCGAGATCTGGTGGAACCACAGGCCCTTCATCTGCTGCAGCGCCGGGTGCGCGCGGCGGATCCGGTTCAGCGAACTGATCAACGGCTCCAGCGATCGGCCGTCGGCCAGCGCGCCGGCGAAGTCCCGCGGGCGCAGCTGGTACTTCTCCGAGTTCAGGTACTCCTCGCTGCCCTCCCGCACCGCGACGTGCTCGAACAGTTCGTACCCGGAGTACACGCCCCAACTCGGGACCATGGTGGCGGCGAGCACCGCCCGGATGGCGAACATCGGTTCACCGCCGAACTGCAAGGACGCGTGCAGGATGTCCGGGGTGTTGACGAAGAAGTTGGGCCGCATGTAGTCCGAACCCTCGACGAGCTCGACGCCGTACTCGGTGAGCTCGGCCTTGCCGGTCCGCCAGGTGAAGTAGGTGTAGCTCTGGCTGAACCCGACCCTGGCCAACTCGTGCATCATCGCCGGCTTGGTGAATGCCTCGGCCAGGAAGATGGCGTCCGGAGTGTCGGCCCGCACCTTGGCGATCAGCCACTCCCAGAAGTTCAGCGGCTTGGTGTGCGGGTTGTCCACCCGGAAGACCGTCACGCCGTGCGCGATCCAGTACTGGAAGATCTCCAGCACCGCCTGGTACAGCCCGGCCGGGTCGTTGTCGAAGTTGAGCGGGTAGATGTCCTGGTACTTCTTCGGCGGGTTCTCGGCGTAGGCGATGGTGCCATCTGGCCGGGTGGTGAACCATTCGGGGTGTGCCGACACCCACGGGTGATCGGGCGCGCATTGCAACGCGATGTCCAGTGCGACGGCCAGTCCGTGTTCGCCGGCGGCGGCGGCGAAGGCGTCGAAATCGTCGATCGTGCCCAGCTCGGGATGGATCGCGTCGTGCCCGCCGGCCGCCGAGCCGATGGCCCACGGGGAGCCGACGTCGTCGGGTTCGCAGGTGACGGAGTTGTTGCGGCCCTTGCGGTTCACCTCGCCGATCGGGTGTACCGGAGGCAGGTAGACGATGTCGAAGCCCATCGCGGCGACGCGCGGCAGCGCGCCGATCGCGTCCCGCAGGGTGCCGTGCCTGAGCGGCCGGCCCGCCGGGTCGATCTCGCCCCCGATCGATCGCGGGAACAGCTCGTACCAAGAGCCGAACTCCGCCAACGGCCGGTCGACCCAGACCTGCACAGCGGCGGACCTGGTGATCAGTTCGCGGATCGGATCGGCCACCAAGGCCTTCCACAGCTCGGCATCCAGCGCGGGTGCCAGGCGTTCCGGCACGCCCCGGTCGGGATCCCGCAGGGCCGCCGCGGCGGCCCGCAGCCGGCCGGCGTTAGGGTTCCGCGGGCGCCGGGCAATCTTGTCCAGCAGCCGGGCGCCGGTCTCCAGGTCGTTGGCCAGCTCGTCGCCGAGCTGGCCGGCCGCCGCCTTCACCTCGACGGTGTGCCGCCAGGTCGCCAGCGGGTCGCTCCAGGCCTCGACCGTCAGCGACCACATGCCCTGGGAATCGGGGGTGACGGTCGCCGACCACCGGTCGGTACCAGGGGTGCCCGGCGTCATCCGGTTGAGCGGCCCGACTACCGCCCGAGCCTTGCTGCCCTTGGCCGGTACCGGCCGGAAGACCACGTTCGCGGCGACCGCGTCGTGGCCCTCACGGAACACCGTGGCACCGACCTCGAGCGGGCGGCCGACCACTGCCTTCGCCGGGTAGCGACCGCAGGCGACGAGAGGCGTGATGTCGTTCAATCCGATACGTCCGACCACGGCGCCAACGCTACCGTGCCTGGCCTGCCGGCACGCACCGACGAACGTGCCGAGCGCGCCCTCTGATAGAGAGATGTCATGACCGACCGATTTGCCGACCGGGCAGCCGCCGACGACGCCGCCGACCCACTGGCCCACCTGCGTGATCAGTTCCTGCTGCCGGACGGGCTGGTCTACCTGGACGGGAACTCGCTCGGCGCGCTGCCGCGGGCCGTGCCCGGCGTCGTCGCGGATGTCGTCAGCCGGCAATGGGGGACCGAGCTGATCGGGTCATGGACTGACGCCGGTTGGTGGGAGGCGCCCGGCCGGGTCGGCGACGCGATCGCGCCGATCATCGGGGCGGCGCCAGGCACCGTCGTGGTCGCCGACTCGACCTCGGTGAATCTGTTCAAGGCGGTGATCGCGGCCGCCCGGTTGATGACGGACCGACCGGAGCGGAACACCATCGTGGTCGACGATGCGACCTTCCCGACGGACCGGTACATGGTCGACGAGGCCGCCCGGCTGCTCGGCCTGCGGGTACGGGCGGCCGCGCCGGACGATGCCACCGCGTTGGATGACTCGGTCGCGCTGGCCGTCTACTGCCACGTCGACTTCCGCACCGGGGTGCTCTACGACCTGCCGGCAGTGACTGCCCGGGTACACGCGGCCGGCGCGCTGGCCATCTGGGACCTGTGCCACTCGGCCGGGGCGGTGCCGGTCGGGCTCGCCGAGCACGACGTGGACCTGGCCGTCGGCTGCACCTACAAGTACCTCAATGGCGGACCGGGGGCGCCGGCCTTCGTCTACGTCGCGCCGCGGCATCAGGGCGGCATCGATTCGCCGCTTCCGGGCTGGCACTCGCACGCCCAGCCGTTCGAGATGAGCCAGCAGTTCACGCCCGTCGACGGGATCGACCGGATGCGCACCGGGACGCCGCCGCTGCTGTCGCTGTTGGCGATGGAGGCAGCGCTGGCCCCGTGGCAGGACCTGGACATCGCGGACGTCCGGGCCAGATCGCTGCAGCTGACCGGGCTGATGATCGACTTCGTGCACTCCGAGCTCGGCGGCCGGGTCGAGGTCGTCACCCCGGTGGAGCCGGCCGGCCGGGGCTCCCAGGTGAGCCTGCGGCACCCGGACGCCTACCCGATCGTCCGCGCGTTGATCGCTCGAGGCGTGGTCGGCGATTTCCGCGCGCCGGACGTCATCCGGTTGGGCTTCGCCCCGCTGTACGTCAGCCGACAGGACGTGGTGAGCGCCGGCCGGCACCTGCAGCAGGTGCTCGATTCGGGGGAATACCTGGCCCCGGAGTTCGCCGCGCGCAGCACCGTCACCTGACGAGCACCCGGAGGGTGAGGTTCGTCATCGCCCGGGGGATTTCGCCCGCGGTGGGCGGTCGGGGCTTCTGAATCGATCCGGCTCACGGTACCGTGGCCCCGGTGAAGGCACTCCGTCGATTCATCGTCCGCCCCCAGCTACCGGATGCGCTGGCTCCGCTGGGCAACCTGATCCGCAATCTGCGTTGGTCCTGGCACACGCCGAGTCAGGACCTGCTCGCCGATATCGACCCACAGTTGTGGTCCCGCTTCGACGGTGACCCGCTCAAACTGCTCGGCGCGGTATCCAGGGACCGGCTCGAGGAACTGGCGGCCGACGCCGACTTCCTGCGGCGGATGCACGACCTGGACGTCGACCTGCAGGCGTACCTGGACAGCCCCCGCTGGTACCAGCAGGAGCAGGCGACCAGGGGCGCCGAGCAGCTGCCGGCCGGCATCGCCTACTTCTCGATGGAGTTCGGCATCACCGAGGTGCTGCCGAACTACTCCGGCGGCCTCGGGATCCTGGCCGGCGACCACCTGAAATCCGCGTCCGACCTCGGGCTCCCGCTGATCGGGGTCGGCCTGCTGTACCGGCACGGTTACTTCTGGCAGTCGCTGACGGCCGACGGCTGGCAGCAGGAGCACTACCCGACCTACGACCCGCAGGGTCTGCCGATCGAGTTGCTGCGCACCGCTGACGGGCACGAGCTCACGGTGTCCCTGCCGATGCCGGACCAGCGGGTGCTGACCGCGCGGATCTGGCGGGCGGACGTCGGCAGGGTCCCGTTGTTGCTGCTGGACACCGACATCGAGGCGAACGACGACGAGCTGCGGCAGACCACGGACCGACTCTACGGCGGCGACCAGAACCACCGGATCAAGCAGGAACTCTTGCTCGGTGTCGGTGGTGTGCGCGCCGTACGGGCGTATGCCGAGTTGGCCGGGCGGAGCCAGCCCGAGGTGTTCCACATGAACGAGGGACACGCCGGGTTCCTCGGTCTGGAACGGATCAGGACCCTGCGCGACCTGGAGAGCCTCAGCTTCGACGAGGCACTCACCGTTGTCCGTTCGGGCACCGTCTTCACCACCCACACCCCGGTGCCGGCCGGTATCGACCGGTTCCCGATGGAGTTGGTCAGGCATTTCCTGGACGCTGACGAGCACGGCGACAGCCGGCTGCTCCCGGGTCTGCAGGTGGAACAGCTGCTGGCGCTGGGCGCCGAGCAGGATCCGGAACGATTCAACATGGCGCACATGGGATTGCGGCTGGCGCAGCGGGCGAACGGTGTCGCCAAGCTGCACGGCGTGGTGAGCCGGGAGATGTTCGCCGGCCTCTATCCCGGATTCGCCGCGGACGAGGTCCCGATCGGGTCGGTGACCAACGGCGTGCACCTGCCGACCTGGGCGGCCAGGGAGATGTACGACGTGGCCGGCGACATGTCCGGATGGAAGGATCTGGCCTCCGCCGACGAATGGCCCGGCGGCGAGCAGGTGTCCAACGAACGGATCTGGACGCTGCGGAACACGTTGCGGGGCAGGCTGGTCGAGATGGCCAGGGCTACCGCACGCAAGTCCTGGCGGCAGCGCGGTGCCAGCGACGCCGAGCTGGGCTGGACCGATTCGATCCTGGATCCGGAGATCCTGACCATCGGCTTCGCCCGCCGGGTCTCCACCTACAAGCGACTGACCCTGATGTTGCGCGAGCCGGAGAAGTTGAAGAGGCTGCTGCTGGATCCGGAGCGGCCGCTGCAGATGGTGATCGCGGGCAAGGCGCACCCGGCGGACGACGGCGGCAAGCGGTTCATGCAGGAGATGGTGCGGTTCACCGACGACCCGGAGATCCGGCACCGCATCGTCTTCCTCGCCGATTACGACATGGGCATGGCCTCGGTGTTGTGCGCCGGCGCCGATGTCTGGCTGAACAACCCGATCCGGCCGCAGGAGGCCTCCGGCACCTCCGGGATGAAGGCGGCACTCAACGGTGCGCTGAACCTGTCCATCTCCGACGGCTGGTGGGACGAGCTGTACGACGGCCGGGACGGCTGGACCATTCCGAGCGCGAACGTGGCCGACGACGAACGCCGGGACGACCTGGAGGCGGCAGCGCTGTACGAGATGATCGGCACCCGAGTGGTTCCGCTGTTCTACGACCGCGGACAGGACGACCGGCCGGACGGCTGGGTGGAGATGATCCGGCACACCTTGTCCTACCTCGGGCCCCGGGTGCAGGCCACCAGGATGGTCAGGGACTACGTCAACGGGTACTACGGTCCGGCCGCCACGGCGGTCCGGGCACTGACCTCGGACCTGGAGGGCGCCAAGGCTTTCGCTGCCTGGAAGCAGCGGGTGGCGCAGGCCTGGCCGCAGGTCAGGGTGGCGCACGTCGACGCCTCGGGCATCGGGGCGCAGGCATCCTTGGGCAGCGTGCTGCGGCTGCGGGCCTACACCGAACTCGGCGGGCTGACCCCGGACGACGTCCAGGTGCAGGTGGCGACCGGCAGTGTCGATGACGACGAGGTGCTGTCGGACGTCAGCTACACCGAGATGGAATTCGTCGGCAACGGATCCGGGTTCCGCTTCCAGGCCGACGTGCCGCTGCGCCGGGCGGGTTCGATCGGGTACACCGTGCGGGTGATCCCGCGCCATCGGTTGCTGGCCTCGCCGGCCGAGATGGGCCTGGTGGCAACGGCTTCCTGATCCGGACCGGACCGGTCGCGGTCAGCCGCCAGGGCGCACCGCGCGCAGCAACAGCACGGTGCGTCCCGGCACTGTCAGCTCGAGGTCGGCGGACAGCGGACTGCTGTCCGGTGGGGTGCCGTCGGCGGTGCCGGTGTCCAGCATCGGCAGGTAGGCGACGCCGAACTCACCGTCCGGCAGGGCCACCTCGACCGGGTCGACGCCGGCATGCAGCACCAATAGCCAACTGTCGTCGGTGAGCAGCTCGCCGTGCGGACCGTGGCCGGCCACATCGGTGCCGTTGACCCACATCTGCACCGTGCGGCAGTGCGGATCGGCCCAGTCCGCCTCACTCATCCGGCCACCGGATGCGTTGAACCAGGCCAGATCCGGCGCGCTGACGGCGACCGCCGCCGGATCGTCCGCGCCGACATCCGTCGGGCGCCCGCTGAAGAACTCACCCTGGTGCAGGGCCACCGCACCCAGCCGGATGTCCAGTGTCCGCCGGTAGAAGGCCAGCAGGTCGGTCGCCGGCCCCGGTTCGCCGGACGACATCGGCTCCCAGTCGATCCAGCTGATCGGGTTGTCCTGGCAGTAGGCGTTGTTGTTGCCACCCTGGGTACGCCACAGCTCGTCGCCCATCGACAGCATCGGTGTGCCGGTCGACAGCAGCATGGTCGCCGCCATGTTGCGGGCCTGCCGCAGGCGCCGGGAAAGGATCGCCGGATCGTCGGTGTCGCCCTCGACACCGTTGTTGTCCGAACGGTTGTCGGCGGTGCCGTCGGCATTGTTCTCGCCGTTGTCCAGGTTGTGTTTGTCGTTGTACGACACCAGATCCCGCAGAGTGAACCCGTCGTGGGCGGTGACGAAGTTGACCGAGGCCCATGGCCGCCGTCCGTCACCGAAGCGGTCCTGCGACCCGGTCAGCCGATAGGCGAGATCCGAGATCCGACCGGCGCCGCGCCAGAAGTCCCGGACGTCGTCGCGAAAGCGGTCGTTCCACTCGGCCCAGTCCAGGCCGAAGCCGCCGACCGCGTAGCCCTCGCCGGTGGCGTCCCACGGTTCGGCGATCAGCTTCCGGCCGGACAGCAGCGGGTCGGCGGCGATCGCCGTCAGCAGTGCCGACCCGGCGTCGAACGGGCCGCCGTGCGGACGCCCGAGCACCGAGGCGAGATCGAACCGAAACCCGTCGACACCCAGCTCGCCGGCCCAGTAGCGCAGCGAATCGGTGATCATCCTGATCGTCGCGAGCGGCGCGACGTTCACGGTGTTGCCGGTACCGGTCAGGTCGATCCACTCCGGCAGGTAGTAGCCCGCCGGCGACAGCCCGCGCCAGGACAGCGTG
The DNA here is from genome assembly GCF_000426645.1 of Nakamurella lactea DSM 19367. Taxonomy (GTDB): domain Bacteria; phylum Actinomycetota; class Actinomycetes; order Mycobacteriales; family Nakamurellaceae; genus Nakamurella; species Nakamurella lactea. The sequence continues at coordinate 91,905 of NZ_AUFT01000005.1, forward strand.
ATCGGCGCGCTCGGACCGCCCTCACACGTGTGGTTGTAGACGACGTCCAGAACCAGCTCGATCCCGGCCTCGTGCAGTGTCCGCACCATGTCGGCGAACTCCTCGACCTCCCGGCCGCGACCCCTGGCATAACCAGGATGCGGAGCGAAGTAGCTCAGCGTCGAGTAGCCCCAGTAGTTCGTCCGCCCGGTGGCGACCAGCCCGGGTTCGGAGGCGAAGGCCTGCACCGGCAGCAGCTCGAGGGTGGTGACGTGCAGTTGCTTCAGGTGCTCGATCACCGCCGGGTGGGCGACGCCGGCGAAGGTCCCGCGCAATTCGTCAGGGACGGCGGGATGGGTCGCCGTCAACCCGGTCACGTGCGCCTCGTAGATCACCGTGTGCTCCCACGGCACCCGCGGGCCCTCCGGCACCGGCGCTGACCGCGCCGCGACCACGCCCAGCGGCGCAGCACCGAGCGTGTCGATGCCGGCCCCGGACGCCGCCATCAGGTCGTACTCGGTGCTGTCGACCCGGCGGGCATAGGGGTCGAGTAGCAGCTTGCCCGGATCGTGTGCGGCCACCCGGTACCCGTAACGCTGCCCGGCGCCGACTCCGGGGACGAAGGCGTGCCAGGCGCCGTGGGTGAAGTCCCGCATTTCCCATCGCCGTTCCTCACCGGCCGCGTCCACCAGGCACAGCACCACGCCGCTCTCGCCGGCTCCGGCAGCCGACGGTGAACCGTCGGCGACCACCGAGAAGTTGGTGCCGGTGTCGGTCACCGTCGCGCCGAGCGGGAACGGTTGTCCGGGGAATGCGGACAGGCTCGTCGGCGCGACCTGGTGGTTGAGTTGTCGGGACATTGGCTGCATTCTTGCCGATCCGGGCAACGCCCTGACGCAGTCGGGGGGTGCGGCGCGTCCCGGTAGGCCCGGTGACCCGGTCGTACGGAACAATGGCGGCTGTGAGCGCACCCACGGCGACGACGATCCTGCCCGGACCCGATTCGGTGATCCACCTGTTCGACATCACCGTCCGGCGGGGGCCGTCGGTCCTGCTGGATGCGGTGCGCTGGAATGTTGACGCCGATCAGCGCTGGGTGATCCTCGGGCCGAACGGCGCCGGCAAGACCACGTTGTTGCAGATCGCCGCGGCCCAACTGCACCCGACGTCCGGCCGGGCCCATGTGCTGGGCGCCCGGCTGGGAGCGGTGTCGTTGGCCGAGATCCGGCCGCTGATCGGGATCAGCTCGGCCGCCCTGGCGAACCGGGTGCCGCCGATGGAGAAGGTGCTGGACGTCGTCGTGTCGGCCGGTTACGGGGTACTCGGCCGGTGGCGCGAACGCTACGACGAACTGGACTTCGACCGGGCGAACGAGCTGCTGGAGGCAATGGGTGTTGCGCCGCTGGCCGCCCGGCACTACGGCACCCTGTCCGAGGGCGAACGCAAGCGGGTGCTCGCCGCCAGGGCGCTGATGACCGATCCGGAACTGCTGCTGCTGGACGAGCCGGCCGCCGGCCTTGACCTGGGCGGCCGGGAGGATCTGCTGCGCCGGCTGTCCACCCTGGCGGACGATCCGGCAGCGCCGGCCACCGTGCTGGTCACCCATCACGTCGAAGAGATCCCGACCGCCTTCACCCACCTGTTGTTGCTGCGCCAGGGCCGGGTGGTGACGGCCGGACCGATCTCGCAGACCTTGACCGCCGATGCGCTGTCCGAGACGTTCGACATGAAGCTGGACCTGCAGACCAGGGACGGTCGCTACTTCGCCCACGCGAAGAATTCCTGAGAGGACCCACGAATGAGCGAATTGGTGCACCTGGAGAAGGACGGGCCGGTCGGCGTGATCCGGCTGGACCGCCCTCCGGTGAACGCCATCAACCGGGCGATGCACGGTGAGATCCGGCAGGCGGCGACCGCCGCCGACAGCGATCCGCAGATCCGGGCGGTGGTGGTCCGCGGCAGCCTGAAGGCCTTCGCGGCGGGCGCCGACATCAAGGAAATGGCCGACATGGATCCGCAGGACATCGCGGTCTACGGCCGGAGTCTCACGTCCGCCTGCGACGCGGTGGCCAGGATCCGCAAACCGGTGATCGCCGCCGTCACGGGCTACGCGCTCGGCGGCGGGCTCGAGCTGGCGCTGGCCGCCGACTTCCGGGTGGTGGGGGAGTCGGCGAAGCTGGGACTGCCCGAGATCACCCTCGGGGTGATCCCCGGAGCCGGTGGCACCCAACGACTTCCGCGACTGATCGGGGTCACCAAGGCGAAGGAGATGATCTTCTCCGGTCGCCCGGTGGGTGCCGACGCCGCGCTCTCGCTTGGCCTGGCGTCCCGCAAGGTCCCGGACGAAGCCGTGTTCGACGAGGCGCTCAGTTGGGCCGGCCAGTTGGCCGCCGGTCCGACGGTCGCTCTCGGGCTGGCGAAGCAGGCGATCGACGACGGGCTGGACGTCGACCTGGCCGGCGGCCTGCGGATCGAGGGGCTGGCCTTCGCCGCGGTGTTCGGTTCGCAGGACCAGAACATCGGCATGCACAGCTTCATCGACAACGGGCCGGGCAAGGCCGTCTTCACCGGTCGCTGACCCGGGTTCACGGGTCGCGGTGCGGTGATCCCGTTCCGGCCAGGGCCGGATAAGAGCGGTGGAACCGCGCGCCGCGGGCTCCGCGGATCGCAAGGTGGTTATGGCCTATCAGTTCTCGCTCGCCGACGTCGGATACCTGGCCGGCCCGGCCGGCGCCGACGCCCTGAATCTGGCTGCCGCGCTGGCGGTCACCGACGCGACCCTGCTGGCCGACCTGACGGCCGCCCGTCGGTTCGCCGGCGGGCATGCGGCCGCGGTGGTCGAAACCGTCCGGCTGCGCCGGCGCGCGGTCGGCAAGCTGGGGGAGCGGGCGGCGGGCTGGCTGCTGACGGACGAGGCGCTGCAGCAGGCAAGTCCCTGGCCGGTGGCCCGGCATCGGGCGGATCGGCTGGTCGCAGCCGGGGTACACGACGTCACCTGCTCCATCGGCACCGACCTCGCCGCGCTGAACGCCGCCGGCCACAGTCCGCTGCTCGGGTCCGACCTGGACCCGGTCAGGTTGGCCATGGCGGCGTTCAACCTGCCAGGGGTACCGCTGGTCAGGGCCGATGCGCTGGCTCCGGTCTCCCGGAAACTGGTGGTCTACGCCGATCCTGCCCGGCGGTCGGACGGGCGCCGGATCACCTCCGTTTCGACCGTCCCGTCGGTGGCCGAGCTGGATGCCGCCTACCCAGATCGTCCACCGGTGCTGCGGCTGCCGCCGGGCATCGACTACGACGATCTGGACCGACCCGGCGAGGTTGAGATCGTCTCGCTGGACGGGGCCGCGCGAGAGGCAGTGCTCTGGCCCGATGCGTTCGCCGCCGGCGGCGTCCGGCGGCGGGCGTCGGTGTTGGCGAGCGACGGGACCGGTTGGCAGATCACCGATCTGGACGGCGACGGGGATGACGGAACCGCCGCGGGAGCGATCGACGAATGGATCGTTGATCCGGACCCGGCGGTGGTCAGGGCGCACCTGGTCCGCCACTATGCGGCCCGGCACGGGCTGCACCAACTCGACCCGCATCTTGCCTACCTGACCGGAACCGCCCCGCCGGCGGGGACTCGCGCCTTCCGCGTGCTGGACGTCGCGCCGTACGCCGAGAAGACCGTGGCCCAGTGGGTCCGCCGGGACGGCGTCGGAACCTTGGAGATCAAGCAACGCGGCACGCCGGTGATTCCGGACGAGCTGCGCCGCCGACTGCGCAAGGCGATGAGCAAGGACACCAGGACGGCAGCCACCCTGGTGATCGCTCGGATCGGCGACGCCGCAACCGCCTATTGGTGCCGGGCCGATCCACCCGCCGGGGCTGGCTAAGCTCTTGCGGTGACCTTCGAACTCCTCCCCGCCGTCGACGTCGCTCAGGGCCAGGCCGTCCGCCTGGTGCAGGGCAAACTCGGCACCGAGACCACCTACGGCTCGCCGCTGGATGCGGCACTGGCCTGGCAAACCGACGGGGCCGAGTGGATCCATCTGGTCGACCTGGATGCCGCCTTCGGCCGCGGATCCAACGCCGACTTGCTGGCCCAGGTGGTCGGGTCGCTGGACGTGAAGGTCGAACTGTCCGGCGGAATCCGGGATGACGCTTCCCTGGAATCCGCGCTGGCCACCGGCTGCACCAGGGTCAACATCGGCACCGCTGCGCTGGAGGATCCGCAGTGGTGCGCCTCGGCGATCGCCCGGTATGGCGACAAGGTGGCCGTCGGCCTCGACGTCCGCGGCAGCACCTTGGCCGCCCGTGGCTGGACCCAGGACGGCGGCGACCTGTGGGAGGTGTTGGCCAGGCTCGACTCCGAGGGTTGCTCGCGTTACGTGGTCACCGACGTCACCAAGGACGGCACTCTGCGCGGCCCGAACCTCGAACTGCTCGCCCAGGTGTGCGCCGTGACGGACGCGCCGGTGGTCGCCTCCGGCGGGGTCTCCTCGCTGGACGACCTGGTAGCACTGGCCGCACTAGCGCCGCAGGGTGTCGAAGGCAGCATCGTCGGAAAGGCGCTGTACGCCGGTGCTTTCACCCTGCCCGAGGCGCTGGCGGCGGTCGCTACCCCCGGGGCGTAGCGGGGTTGTCCCGGCTGGCGTAGCGGGGTTGTCCCGGGATCATCCGGAGGCGATGTTCGCCGCGTGCTGAACAGTCCGGTCACGTTCCCGGGACGTCAGGGTCCGGCGGGGTGACGCCTCGCAGCAGGTCCGCCGCCTCGGACTGGTACGCGTATTCGGCCCAGGCCAGCGGAGTGCCCTGATGTTCGTCGTCGGTGACGTTCGGGTCGGCGCCGGCCGCCAGCAGCGCGCTGACCTTCGCCAGGTCGCCGTCCCAGGCGGCCTGGTGCAGGGCAGTGTGCCCGTCCAGCTTGATGTTCACATCGAATCCCGCCCAGGCGATCCGGTCGATCGCGATGGCATCCGATGCCCGGTGGATCAATGCGGGGTGACGCTCCCGATCACGGGCGAGGATCTCGGTGCCACGATCCCGCAGCAGATACTCTCGGAGCTTCGCCTCGTCGTCAGCGTCTCGACCGCCCAGCATCAACAGGAAGACCAGCGACAACTCACCGGATTCCAATGCCGACGAGAACACCTCCGGCACCATCTCGTGCCGGGAGTCCCGATCGATGGAACTGGCCTCGGCCGACGGGCGCAACCCGACGGCGTGCTGGGATCCGCCCACATCGAAACCCGCCCAGGACAACCGATCCAACGCGTCCTGGTGGCGAGGGAGATAGCCGTCTGCGAATTCCGGCCAGCGTTGCTTGACGCCCGCCACCAGCTCGGGGTGGGAGCTGAGCCAGGCCCGGGCGTGGACATCCTGATCCGGCCCGGCCAGCAGGATCGCTGCAGCCTGGGCGACCTCGTCCTTCCCGCCGACACTGGGCATCGTCCCGCCGAGTACGAGCTCGTGCGTCACCGGGAAGAAGGCGAGCGCATGCGCCCGATCCCGGGGTGTCAGCCCATCGGCCGAGGGTGTCACCAGGTCGATGCGGTGCTGCGCCAGCAACCGGACCCGTTCGGTCAACTGGTGGTCGATCGCCCAGTCGAGTTGCCGGCGCAGCATGTGCGCCGGCGATTCCAGTGCCTCGCCGAGCCGGCGGCGCCAGGGACCACTGTCGCCGCTGCCGAGCCCGAACTCGAAAAGCAGCTCGAGATGGCGGTTGTCGCGAGTGAACATCCGGTTGTACAGCGCCTGGCCGTCGTTCGGATCGGCGCCCCGTTCCAGCAGCAACCGGGCCAGTGCCGACGAATGCGGACGACGGGGCTGACGACCCGGCCCCTGCTCGCCCTCACCGAAGGCGCCGGTGAGCGCCGTGAACGGGGTCGCCTGGCCGCCCCACAGATAGCCGGCATTGACATCGGCGCCGGCCTCCAATAGCGCCGAAGCCGTTGCCAACACGTCGGTCTCGGACGTTCCCGGCACACGCGAGTAGGTCAGGTAGAGCAGCGGAACCCAGCGGTAGGGGCCACCGTCGGCGCGCACCGAAGCGCCGTCGGACCGCAGGTGCCGGCGCACCGCGGCCGGGTCGGCGGCGGCCGCAGCGGCCCAGATGTGCTCGTCGACGATGCCCGGGTGCTCGGCCAGCAGCGCGGCGGCCGAAGCCCAGCGCGGTGGCTCGTCGCTCTGGTCGTAGCGCAAACAGGCCAGCGCGCAGAACCGGTCGGCGGCCGAGAGCGAGTGCTCGTCCACGGACCCGGGATGACGGGTCAGCCTGGCGGCGACCTCGAGGTAGCCGACCAACGCCGGCCAACCGGTGAAGCCGTAGCGACGGGCCACCGTCAGCTGTGCAGCGTGCAGTGGGAATTCCTGCGCCGCAGCGTCTTCCGCGCGTGGATGCCATCGCTGCACCAGGTCGAGCGCATCGGGATCGCCGGCGCGCACGCCGCGCTGCAGGCGCCGCGCATCGGCCCTGAGCCGGTCGAGTGAGGGATTGTCGGGCAGACAGCTGGCCATGATGGACCCCTTCCGTGAGCCCGTGTCCGCGAGTCGGGCCGAAAGGAGGTCGGTCGACAATAAGCACTGCTGCAGGGAGGCTGAGCCCCTTCGAGCGGACGTCCGGCGGTCCTGCCCGCCGTCGTCAACACTAGCGCGGTACTGGAAATTGGGACGTCACAACGGCCTGGTGGCATTCAATGAACATGGGTGCGGAGGTGAGCGGACGGATGGCGACCGAGGCGGCGGGTGAGTTCGCGGAATTCGCCGCGGCCGAGATCGGCGCCCTGACGCGGTTCGCCGGCGTGTTGACCGGCGATCGGCATCTTGCCCACGATGTGTTGACCGACGCGTTGATCGCAGCTTCGGCGCGTTGGCACCGGATCGGCTCGCTGGATCAACCGGCCGCCTACGTGCGGCGGATGGTGGTCACTACGTTCCTCGCCCACGAGCGCCGGGAGCGGCGGCGCCGACCGGATCCGACTGCCGACAACGGGGTTTTCGAACGGTCGCAATCCGATGCCACTGCGACCATGGATGCGCGGCTCGAGTTGGCGGTGTTGATCCAGCAGTTGCCGCAGCGTCAGCGGGCGGCCGTGGTGATGCGGTACTACCTCGACCTGCCCGACAGCGAGATCGCGGCAGCGCTCGACTGTCCGGCGTCCACCGTGCGCACCCTGGTGTCGAGGGCCCTGGTGCGGATGCGGGTCGCCAGCGGCGCTAGCACGTCTGACGAGAACGGCCCGACGAGCGACGACCACACAAAGGGCGCGACATCATGAGTACCGACGACTTGCGTGCGGCGTTGACCGATCGCGAGGAATACGCACCGGACGGCGAGGCGATCCTGGCCGAGGTGGCGGCCGGCAAGGGGCGCGATGTGCGCCGTGCGCGATGGTTGCGGCGCAGTTGGCCGGTGCTGGCCGCGGCCACCGTCACGCTGTTGGTGGTGGCCGGGGCTGTACTCGTCAACATCCAGCACGCGGCGCCGGCGACGCAGTTCCCGGCTGTGCCGACCGGTCCCGGCACCGGTCCCGCCGCCCCCGCCACCACGACGTCGTCAACCAGCGCGGTGGCGTCCGCCGGCACGTCACCCGCTTCGGATACCACCCCGCCGTCGGTAGCTCCGACGGTTGTCGCTGGTGCTGGAAACGGCGGGCCAACGGCGCTCGCGGCCGGGTCCTGGACCTCGCTGCCCGCAGGTCCGCTTACCGCACGGACCGGCGCTGCGATGGCATGGACGGGCCAAGAGTTGCTGGTCTGGGGCGGTGCGTCGGTGAAGTACGAAGGCGGATACGACGACGGCGCGCGATACGACCTCGCGAGCAGGACCTGGCGGCCGATGGCGCCATCGCCCGTGCCCGGCAATGTCCCCGACGCGTCGGCTTGGACCGGTTCGAAGCTGTTCGTTTGGGGCGGTCTGAGCACTCTGGATCCCGGCTTTGCACCGGACGGTGCGGTGGGCAGCGGCGCGCTGTACGACCCGGATACCGACAGCTGGCGGCCGATTCCGCCCTTGCCGGTCAAGGTCTACCTGGGCATCGAGGCTGTCTGGACCGGCACCGATCTGCTCGTGCTGACCTGGGACAACAGTCCCACAGTTGGGCTGCACCGGCTCGACGCGGACACCGACACATGGACGTCTCACACCGATGTCACCTTGCCGGCAGACCATCAGGTTCGACAGCTGCGGGCTGTCGCCGGCAAGGACGCTGTCTATGTGTTCGCCGCCTGGTCCTGGATGAAGCAGGTCTCGGCGAACGAGACCCACGGACGCGATGGCATCGACCTGATCGCGGTAGACGCCGGCAGTGGATCGGCGCTCATCGTGGCTGCCCCCACTGGCCAGCTGTCGTGGTCGGATCCACTCTGGACCGGGACGTCGATCGCGATGCCTGCCGCAGCCAGCTGGTGCGGGATGCACAGCTGCCCATATACCTTCCCCAGCGATGTGTTGGTCGACCCCGGCACCGGTCAGCCGAATGCCAGGGCGGAGCGAGGGTCTGGTGATCTCGCCCAATCCGTCCATGCATGGACCGGCGAGGCCGTGGCGGAGCTGAACAGCCAGCTGGCACACCCGGACGGCAGCGCCCGAACGACCGGTGCGGCGCAGATCGCCGGGCCGAACCTCGACCGTTGGACGAGCCTGCCGGCTTCGCCGGTGACGGCGACTGTCGGCGCGGTGTGGACCGGGGACGCGGTGTTGGTCTGGGGGTATGCGGGCACCGATGCGGCCCCACAGACCGAGATGGCGTTGCTGACGCCAGCCGGCTGAAGTGCGGTCGCGGTCGGCGTGACAGGTTCCTGTGGGTGCGCTTCGTAGACTGGCGTGATGACAGTTGCCGTACGGGTGATCCCGTGCCTTGATGTGTCCGGTGGCCGGGTGGTGAAGGGCGTGCAGTTCGTCGACCTGGTGGACGCCGGCGACCCGGTGGAGATGGCCAGGCTCTATGACGCCGAGGGTGCGGACGAGCTGTGTTTCCTGGACATCACCGCGACCAGCGACAACCGGGCCAGCGCCTACGACATGATCACCAGCACCGCCGAGCAGGTGTTCATCCCGCTCACCGTCGGCGGCGGGGTCCGCACAGTTGACGACATCGATGCGCTGTTGCGGGCGGGTGCCGACAAGGTGTCGATCAACTCGGCCGCCGTGGCCAGGCCCGAGTTCCTGGCCGAGGCGGCGCAGCGGTTCGGCTCGCAGTGCGTGGTGCTGGCGATCGATGCCCGGCGGGTCGGTGGTTCGGCGGCACAGGACTGCCCGTCCGGGTTCGAGGTGACCACCCACGGCGGCCGACAGGGCACCGGGATCGACGCCGTCGACTGGGCTAGGCGGGCCGAGCAGGCCGGCGCCGGCGAGATCCTGCTGACCAGCATGGATGCGGACGGCACCAAGGGTGGTTTCGACCTGCCGATGTTGCAACAGGTCAGGTCGGCGGTGGGGGTGCCGCTCATCGCCTCCGGCGGTGCCGGCACCCTGGAGCACTTTGTCGAGGCGGTCGATGCCGGGGCCGACGCGGTGCTGGCGGCATCCGTGTTCCACTTCGGCACCTTCACCGTCGGTGAGGTCAAGCGCGCGCTCGCCGCCGCGGGGCACCCGGTTCGGCTCACCACAGCGGTGTCGTCATGACGCCAACACCGGACCCTCACTTCGATCCGGAGACCTTGCAGTACAACGAATCCGGGCTGGTCTGCGCGGTGGCCCAGCAGCACGACACCGGCGAGGTACTGATGGTCGCCTGGATGGATGCGGAGGCGGTTCGACGCACCCTGGCCACCGGGATGGCCACCTATTGGTCGCGGTCCCGGGGCGAGTACTGGGTCAAGGGCGAGACGTCGGGACACGTCCAGCGGGTCCTGCAGGTGCGGCACGACTGCGACGGCGACGCGCTGCTGCTCACGGTCGACCAGACCGGCCCGGCCTGCCACACCGGCACCAGGAGTTGCTTCGATGAGACCCGGACCCTCAGCTGACTGCCGCGGCGTGTTGCGCCTCATGCCGCTCGACGCAGTCGGTGAGCAGCTCGAGTGCCCTGGCCACCGCGGGGTGACCGCTGACGGAATCCTTGATCCGGACCATGATTCGCCGGGTCGGCGCGGGATTCACCACCGGCACCGCGGAGAGCCCCGGCGGCAGATTCACCGTGCCGAGTCGGGGTAGAACGGTGATCCCGACACCGGCGGCGACGAACGCTATCGCCGACGGGTAGTCCTGGGCCTGGATCCGGAACGATGGGGCGAAGCCGACCGCAGCACAGGCGTCGAGCACGATCTGCCGACACGGCCCGCGGCTGACGTCGTTGTCGACCCAGCTCTGTCCCTCGAGTTCGGCCAGGTCGATGTCGACCCGGTGGGCAAGCGGATGGCCGTCGGGCATCACGACCAGGTAGGGCTCCTCCAGCAGCTGCTGCGCCCGGTACCCGGTGATCGGGAGGGAGGTCGCCTCGGCGACATAGATCTCCAGGTCGGGCACGAACGGCCGCTCGCCGGCCAGTTCGATGAGTCGCAGGTCCAGCCGCAGCAGCGGGAACTCGCGGGACAGTGCGGCCACGACCGGCGGGATCCAGGTTGCGCCGGCGGACCCGACGTAGCTCACCGTCAGGCTGCCGAGTCGGCCCGCCCGCAGATCGCTGGCCTTGGCCTCCAGTGCCGCCAGCCGCTCGAGCACGTCGCCGGCCTCGGCGGCCAGCGCCAACCCGGCCTCGGCGGCCAGCGCCAACCCGGCCGCGGTCGGCACGATCCCGCGCCCGCGGCGTTCCACCAACGCCAGATTCGTCTCCCGCTGCAGGGCGGCAAGGTGCTGGCTGACGGCAGACGGTGTGTAGCCCAGGGCGCCGGCGGCGCCGGCCACCGAACCAGTGGCCACCACCGCCCGGAAGATGCGCAGGCGGTGCGTGTCCAGCATGTTCCGACCATACAGCGGATCTGAACGATGGTGAAGGAGTATTCGCTAGTGCTTACGCGATTCTCCGACCAGGATCGTGGCGTGGCCCTCCCTGATCATGTCCGATCCGTTCCCACCGTTTCGACACCACCCACGCTCCCTGATCCCACCGCGGTCACCGCACCTACCGCCTCCGCAGCGCCCGCCGGCTGGAAACTGCCGGTCGCGGTGGTCGTGGTGCTGCTGCTCTGGGCCTCGGCGTTCATCGCGATCCGTGCGGTCGGTGACTCCTTCGACCCTGGTGCCTTGGCGTTCGGTAGGTTGTTCGTCGGCTCGATCGCCCTCGGGCTGCTGGCTCTGCGGTACCGGCGGCCGCTGCCAAGGGGCAGATCCCTTGCCATGGTGGCGGTTTACGGGGTCCTCTGGTTCGCCGGCTACACGGTTCTGCTGAACGCGGCGGAACGCCATCTGGACGCCGGGACCGCTGCCATGTTGGTCAATGTGGCGCCGATCCTGGTGGCGGTCGCGGCCGGCCTGTTCCTCGGTGAGGGCTTCCCGCGTCCGCTGTTGATCGGGATCGTCATCGCCTTCGGCGGGGTCGCGGTGATCGCCTTCGGCGGGGTCGGCGGGCACAGCGACGGGTTCGGGGTACTGCTCGGGCTGCTCACCGCCCTGCTCTACGCCGCCGGCGTGCTCTCGCAGAAGGTCGCGCTGCGCAGCGTCGATGCCGTTTCGGCCACCTGGCTCGGCTGCCTGATCGGCACTGTCGTGCTGCTTCCGTTCCTGCCGCAGACGGTGCATCAGGCCGCGGCGGCGCCGGTCGGGGCCATATTGGCGGTGGTGTACCTCGGCATCTTCCCGACCGCGGTCGCCTTCACCCTGTGGGCATACGCGTTGTCCCGCAGCAACGCCGGGGCACTCACCTCGACCACCCTGGCGGTCCCGGCGATCGTCGTACTGATGTCCTGGGCGCTGCTCGGCGAGGTGCCGACCGTGGTGGCGATGATCGGCGGCGGGCTGGCGCTGTTCGGGGTGTTCGTCAGCCGGTTGCGTCCCCGACCAGGGCCGACCGGCGTCGGTGACGCCCGGGCGCCGGAAATCGACTCGTCACCCACTCCGACGACGACGGCGTCGCCCGCCGAGATCCGGCGGGCGACGCCCGCCCCGAGCGAGCCGGGGCCGTCAGCAGCGGCGGAATCCGGCGCTGTTGAGGTAACCGGTGAACAGGGCATTGTTGGAGTACCGCACCGAGTATCGGACGGCTGACTGGGCATAGGTGCCGCACTTGATGGCGGCGCCGCCGGACTGCGCCTGCGCGTAGGGCTTTCCCTTGTTCACCGGACCGACGGTGTGGTAGTTCTTGTTGTTCTGCCGGACTGCAACCTTGTCGATCTGCACCCGGACCACGTGGTAGACCGCCCCGGACCGCTTGCAGTTGTGGTTGCTGCTGAGCCCGACGAAGGCCACCGCGGCGACCAACGCGTTGCGGCGCGGCACATCGGAGCCGACGCCCCACGCCTCCACCCACACACCGTCGTACGCGGCGTTCTCGGGTTTCGCGCAGTAGCCGTAGTCACCGCCCTGATAGTGCGCGGCGGCAGCGGGGATGACGGCCCCGACACTGATCCCCAGAGCGACGGCCAGGACCGCGCCGATCTTGAACAGGCGTCTCATGATGAAGGCTCTCTCTCGGACGGGAGCGGTGGTCGCTCGGTGTGGTTCGCCCCGGGTGGACAGCTGCACCGGCCGCGAACACGGCGGTTCGCACTCGTTGATCTGCCCCGGAACTGGGTGTTATTCAAGCGCCCCGGGTAAACCCGCGTCGGCGTTTGCCGAAAACCGTGCGAAATCCCGGCATCCGACACCGATCCGGGTCGTGACCGCTCGATCAGCTGCGGTCGAGCAGGTAGTGATAGCCGTGGTGCTCGGTGAATCCCAATCCGGCGTAGAGCGCCAGCGCTGCCTCGTTCGCCCGATCCACCTGCAGGTACACCGAATGCGCTGCGTTCGACCGGCCCCAGCGCAACAGCGCCGCCATCACCTCGGTGCCGATCCCGCTCCGGCGGGCCGACTCCGCGACGGTGACCGCGGTGACGCCGAGCCAGCCATCGACCACGACGCCGCGGCCGACCCCGACCACCTGGTCACCGCGGCGCAGCGACAGGAAGGCCGGGTCCGGCCCGGCCGTCAGCACCTGCACCGCGGTCGGCGGTAACGGCTTGCCGCGGTAGAGGTATGACGCCAACCATGCAGGTGCCGGCGCGGCCGATACCGACGCCGTCAGCTCCGGCCGCGGGGTGCACCGCGGCAACACCGCATCGATCGCGGCGGTCTGCACGGACACCCGGTCACCGACACGCAGCCCTGATACCCGCAAGGCGCCATCGACGGCGGTCACCTCGGCCGGCAGACCCGGCCCGGTCGGCAGCTGGTAGATCGGCCGGCGGTCGAAGCCCGCGTACCACCGATCGACCGCCGCGACGGCGTCCGGCAGGTCGCAGCCGGGCGAACCGAGCACCAGTACCGAGTTCGCCCGGCTGGTGAACCCGTTGCCGAATCGGGCGTGCCAGTCGCTCCAACTGCGGGAGCGGAGCCCTGGCCAGCCGGCCGCGCAGATGCGTTCCAGGTTCAGGATGTCGGTGGGCACCTGATGAATGCTAGGCAGCCGGCCCGGCGGCCCGGCGAGCGGCGGTGCCCGATCGGGGACCGGCGGCCGGCGGCGGGCACAATGACCAACCATGCCCGTCAGCGACCGCCGCCTCGGCGAGACCTTCCCGTCCCGTGAGGACTTCGCCGCCCTCGCGGCGCAGGGACGCCGGGTGATCCCGGTGACCCGCACCCTGTTGGCCGACTCGATCACCCCGGTCGGTCTGTACGCGACGCTCGCCGGCGACCGCCAGGGGACGTTCCTGCTGGAGTCCGCCGAGCACGGCAGGTCGTGGTCGCGGTTCAGTTTCGTCGGCGCCGCGAGTGTCGCGGCGCTCAGCGAGATCGACGGTGTCGCAACGTGGTTGGGGACGCCGCCGCAGGGCGTGCCGACGACCGGCGATCCGCTGCAGGTGTTGCGCCGAACGCTGGAGGGCCTGCACACCGAGCCGCTGCACGGCCTGCCGCCGCTGACCGGCGGGATGGTCGGTTACCTGGGCTACGAGATCGTCCGCCGACTGGAGAAGATCCCCCGCGGTTCCGACACCGCCAAGGAGATGCGGGTCCCGGAACTGGTGATGCTGCTGGCCTCCGACCTGGCTGCGCTGGATCATCACGAGGGCACTGTCACGCTGATCGCGAACGCCATCAACTGGGACGGTACTGACGCCAGGGAGGACGACGCCTACGCCGACGCGGTCCGCCGGTTGGACGGAATGGCGCAGGCGTTGGCCGCTCCGGTCACCCTGCCCGCAGCCATCTTCGCCGAGCCGGCGCCGACCTTCCGGCGCCGGACCAGCGATATCGACTACCGCTCGGCGGTCGAGAGCGCCAAAGAACACATCCGGGCCGGCGACGCCTTCCAGATCGTCGTCTCGCAGCGCTTCGACGCGCCGACCGATGCTCATCCACTGGACATCTACCGGGTGCTGCGGACCACCAATCCGAGCCCGTACATGTACTTGCTGAAACTCCCGACCCCGGGCACCGACGGGCGGGAGTACGGCGAGCCGATCAGTATCGTCGGGTCCTCGCCGGAGGCGCTGGTGACGGTCCGGGACGGCCAGGTGACGATGCATCCGATCGCCGGCACCCGACCGCGCGGGGCGGACCCGGAGGAGGACCTACTGCTCGCCAAGGACCTGCTGGCCGACGAGAAGGAACGCAGTGAGCACGTGATGCTGGTGGATCTCGGACGCAACGACCTTGGCCGGGTCTGCGCACCCGGCAGCGTGCGGGTCACCGAGTTCTTCACCGTCGAGCGGTACAGCCACGTGATGCACATCGTCTCGACCGTCACCGGCCGGCTGGCCGGTGGCCGGACGGCCTTCGACGCCCTGGCGGCCTGCTTCCCGGCCGGCACCCTGTCCGGTGCGCCGAAGCCGCGGGCCCTACAGATCATCGAACAACTGGAACCGGCCGAGCGCGGCATCTACGGCGGGGTCGTCGGTTATCTGGACTTCGCCGGCGACGCCGATACCGCGATCAGCATCCGCACCGCGCTGGTCGCCGACGGGATGGCCAACGTGCAGGCCGGGGCCGGCGTGGTCGCCGACTCGATCCCGGCCAACGAGGACGCCGAATGCCAGAACAAGGCCGCCGCCGTACTGCGTGCGGTGGCGGCCGCGGGCACGCTGCGGCCCGTCGCGAGCAATGACAATGTTCCGGGCGCCCGCGCGCGGGACGTGCGGTGAACCGGCGGATGCTGGTGCCGTTGCTGGTGGTGCTCGGCGCCGCCGCGATCGCCGGCGGCGCCATCACCCGCTGGTGGACGGTGCACTGGGTGCACCCGATGCTGGGCGAACAGACGAGCAGCTTCACCGGCCGCCAGGTGGCGCCGGCGCTGCTGGTGATCGCTTTGGTGGCCGTCGCGGGGCTGGCTGCGGTCGCCGCGGCGCGCGGGGTGCTCCGGCGGGTGATCGGCCTGCTGGTCGGCGTCGCCGGGGGTCTTGCCGTGCTGGCCGCCTGGTCCGGCGCCGCCGGCATACCCGTCGAGCGGATCTCCGAGGCCAACCCGCAGGTCGAGCGAGTTCTCGGCGGAGACCGCGGCTGGGTCGGGCCGGTGCTGTCCGGTCTCGGTGGCCTGCTGGTGCTGGTCGGCGGCCTGCTGGTGCTCGCCGGGATGTTCGCCGGCCGCGGCATGGGCTCCCGGTTCGATCGCGGACCGGCCGGTGGGCTGGCCGGGCAGGCCGGTTCCGTGGCCGGAGGAGCCGGGCAGGCCGGTGCCGTGGCTGGAGGAGCCGGGCAGGCCGGTGCCGTGGCTGGAGGAGCCGGGCAGGCCGGTGCCGTGGCCGGTGGTGTGGCTCGCCCAACCGGGTCGGCCGAACAGGTGGCGGGGGACAGCGGCGGGCGGCGGGCCGCTGCCGAAAGCACGGATGACGACGCACGGAACCTCTGGAAGGCATTGGACGCCGGCGACGACCCGACCGCCGGCGACGGCAAGCACCGGTGACCCGGCCGTCACGGCGACCGGAGCGCGACGGCTACCATGAATACCGCTCCATCCCAGGCAGCAGACAGCGGCAGGAGAAGTCCGGTGAACGTACTCGATGCCCTCATCGAGGGCGTGCGAGCAGACCTCGCCGCACGTGAGGCGGTCATCCCGCTCGCCGAGATCAAGGCCATGGCCCAGGCCGCGCGCCCGGCACTGCCCGTCCTGCCGGTGCTGCGGGAACCGGGGGTCGGCGTCATCGCCGAGGTCAAGCGGTCGAGTCCGAGCCGGGGCAGCCTCGCCGACATCGCCGACCCGGCCGCGCTGGCGGCGATCTATGCCGGCGGCGGCGCCAGGGCCATCTCTGTGCTCACCGAGCAGCGCAAGTTCGGCGGATCGCTGGCCGACCTGGACGCGGTTCGCGCGGCCGTGGAGATCCCGGTGCTGCGCAAGGACTTCGTCGTCAGCCCCTATCAAGTGCACGAGGCGCGCGCACACGGGGCCGATCTGCTGTTGCTGATCGTCGCTGCGCTGGAGCAGCCTGTGCTGCACGGATTGCTCGAGCGGGTGGAGTCGTTGGGGATGACGGCCCTGGTCGAGGTACACACCGAGGAGGAGGCCGACCGGGCATTGGCCGCCGGCGCCACCGTGATCGGGGTCAACGCACGCAACCTCAAGACGCTCACGGTCGACCGTGACGTGTTCGCCAGGATCGCCCCCGGACTGCCGAGCGAGGTGGTGGCGGTCGCCGAGTCCGGCGTGCGCGGTCCGGCCGACCTGCTCGCCTACGCCGGCGCCGGCGCCGACGCAGTGCTGGTCGGTGAGGGCCTGGTGACCAGCGGTGACCCTGGCGTCGCCGTCGCCGATCTGGTGACGGCGGGTTCGCATCCGTCCTGCCCCCGGCCGGCGCGCTGACGATGACCGCACCCCACGGCCGCCCGCGGCCAGACGGATTACCCCGTCCCTCCGACGGGCTGACCGGGACCTCGCACGACCCGGACGCCCGCGGCTACTTCGGAAGCATGGGGGGCCGATGGCTCCCCGAGGCACTCGTGGCGGCCCTGGACGAGATCGCCGATGCCTACGACAAGGCCAGGTTCGACCCCGAGTTCCTGACGGAACTGGACCGGCTCGCCGAGACCTATGCCGGACGACCGTCACCGCTGAGTGAGGCGGCCCGACTCACCGAGCACGTCGGCGGTGCCCGGATCCTGCTCAAACGCGAGGACCTCAACCACACCGGCAGCCACAAGATCAACAACGTTCTCGGCCAGGCCCTGCTGACCCGGAAGATGGGCAAGCGCCGGGTGATCGCGGAGACCGGGGCCGGCCAACACGGCGTCGCGACCGCGACCGCCGCCGCGCTGCTCGGCCTGGACTGCACCATCTACATGGGTTCGGTCGACACCCGACGGCAGGCGCTGAACGTCGCCAGGATGAAGCTGCTCGGCGCCACCGTCGTCGCGGTCGACTCCGGGTCCGCCACCCTCAAGGACGCCATCAACGAGGCGTTCCGGGATTGGGTCACCAACGTCGCGAGCACGTCGTACATCTTCGGCACCGCGGCCGGCCCACACCCGTTCCCGATGATCGTGCGTGACCTGCAGCGGATCATCGGCCTCGAAGCGCGGCAACAGGTTCTCGAGCTCACCGGGCGGCTGCCGGATGCCGTGGTGGCCTGCGTCGGCGGGGGATCCAACGCCATCGGCACCTTCCACGCGTTCCTCGACGACCCCGGTGTCCGGCTGGTCGGAGCCGAGGCCGGGGGAGACGGCATGGAGACCGGCCGGCACGCCTCGACCATCTCGGGCGGCAGCGTCGGCGTGCTGCACGGCGCCCGTTCGTACCTGCTGCAGGACGACGAGGGCCAGATCACCGAATCCCACTCGATCTCCGCGGGTCTGGACTACCCGGGCGTCGGCCCTGAGCACTCGCACCTGGCCGAGATCGGCCGCGCCGAGTACGTATCGGTCACCGACGCCGAGGCGATGGACGCCTTCGCCCTGCTCACCAGGACCGAGGGCATCATCCCGGCGATCGAGTCGGCACACGCGGTGGCGGCCGCGGTGAAGGCGGCCGCCGAGATCGGCCCGGCGGGCATCGTGCTGATCAACATCTCCGGTCGCGGGGACAAGGACATGGAGACCGCCATGGAGTGGTTCGGACTCGACCGGCCGGACGGCGTCAGCGCCGCGGCCACCGCGACGAAGTGAGGCACCCGGAATGAGCGAACGGGCGCCGGGGTCGACAAGCGTGCTGGACGACCTGTTCGCCGTCACCCGCGGCGAGGGCAGGGCGGCACTGGTCGGCTACCTACCGGCCGGGTATCCCGACATCCCCGGTTCGCAGGCGGTGATGCGGGCGATGCTCGACGGCGGCTGCGATCTGATCGAGGTGGGCCTGCCGTTCTCCGACCCGGTGCTCGACGGCCAGGTGATCCAGGCCGCCCAGCAACGGGCGCTGGCCGCCGGCACCCGGATCGCCGACGTGCTCCGCACCGTCGAGTCGGTGACCTCGGCCGGCGGTCGGGCCGTGGTGATGACCTACTTCAACCCCGTCCTGGCCTACGGGCCGGAACGGTTCGCGCGCGACCTGGCGGCCGCCGGCGGTTCCGGGGTGATCACCCCGGACCTGATCGTCGACGAGGCACAGTTCTGGCTGGACGCGACCGAGGGTGCGGGCATCGCGCCGATCTTCCTGGTCGCACCGTCCTCGCCGATGGACCGGATCGTGCTCACCGCCGGCGCCAGCCGCGGGTTCCTCTATGCCGCCTCGACCATGGGGGTGACCGGCACCCGTGACCAGGTGGCATCGTCCGCACCGGAATTGGTGTCCCGCTGTCGGCAGGCCACCGACCTTCCGGTCGCCGTCGGGCTGGGCGTGCGGACCGCCGACCAGGCCGCCGAGATCGCGGGCTACGCCGACGCCGTGATCGTCGGGTCCGCCTTCGTGGCACTCGCCGGAGGTCCGGGCGGTGCGGCGGCTGTGGCAGGTTTGGCCGCCGAACTCGCCACCGGGGTCCGCAGCGCCGATCGCACACACCAGGAGACCTCAGCGTGACGCATTACCTGGCCGACATCCCTTCACCGCCGCAGGGCGTCTGGCACGTCGGATCGATTGCTATCCGGGCCTACGCGCTGTTCATCATCGCCGGCATCATCATCGCCGTCATCTGGGGCGGTCGGCGGTACGTCGCCCGCGGCGGTCGACCCGGTCGGATCGCCGACCTGGCGGTCTGGGGGGTCCCGTTCGGCCTGGTCGGTGGCCGGCTGTACCACGTGATCACCGATCACGAGTTGTACTTCGGCCCCGGCCGCAACCCCTGGAAGGCGCTGGCCATCTGGGAGGGCGGGCTGGGCATCTGGGGCGCGATCGCGTTGGGCGCCTTCGGTTTCTGGCTCGGCTGCCGGCACTACAAGATCCCGTTGGCGCCGGTGGCCGATGCGCTGGCGCCGGCCATCGTCGTCGCCCAGGCGATCGGGCGGCTGGGCAACTACTTCAACCAGGAGCTGTTCGGCTCGCCCACCACGCTGCCGTGGGGCCTCGAGGTGTATCTGCGGACACCAGGCGGGGTGGCCGGCAGCGTGCAGCAGTGCGTCGACGCCGGCGTTGCCCCCGAGTTCCCGACGGACTTCATCAAGGCCACCCCCGAGGTGCTCTGCGGGGTCTACCACCCGACGTTCCTGTACGAGCTGATCTGGGATCTGCTGGTGGCTGCCGTCATCGTCTGGGCGGATCGGAAGTTCCGGCTCGGCGGCGGCCGGGTGTTCGCGCTCTACGTCGCCGGCTACACGGCCGGCCGGGGCTGGATCGAGGCGTTGCGGATCGACCCGGCCCGGACCCACATCCTCGGTCTCCGGGTGAACATCGTCGTCTCGATCGTGGTATTCCTGCTCGCGGTTGCCTACCTGATCTGGCGTCGAAAGGTCGGCCGGGAGGACCCGGCGGTCGTCGCCGGGCCGGGCGGGGCCGACAAGGACTCGGCCGGTGCGCCGCCGCCGGCCGCGGAGGGCGCGGCCGATGCGGCCGGCGTGCTGAGCACGCCGGTGGACACCATCGACGGCGCCGCGGCCGAGGACGCCGGCGAAACCGCCGGTGACGGCGTCGGGCAGCCGACCGGTGACGCCGCGGCCGAGGTCTCCGGCGAACCCGCGGCCGACGTCACCGGCGAACCGATCGGCGAGGCCGGTGACGGACCGGCCGGTGAGCCGACCGCCGGCTCCGACGTCGGTCACGATTCGGGAACGACGGATACGTCGCCCGATCGCCGTATCGGCGGCTGAGACATCGTCCTGTAACCTCCTGGACATCAGGCCACAGTCGTCCTGGACCACCCCTTCCTGCAGGGTAGGACGACAACGCGGAGAACCCGCTCCCCGTTCTGCTCTGCCGCCACTCGCTGCGCGGCCCGCCGCCGCATCGCACGAGGCGCACCACTCTCGTTCCGTTCCGCGCCATGTCGCTCGGGCAGAGCCGCCCGGCGAGAGTCACCTTCTTTCCGGAGGTCTGCGGTGCAGTTTTCGGCTATTCCCGCCCGTCAGGGCCTGTACGACCCCGCTTTCGAGCGTGATGCCTGCGGCGTTGCGGCGGTCGCGGACATTCGGGGTCGACGGAGCCATCGCATCGTGGCCGATGGTGTCACCGCACTGATCAACCTCGACCACCGTGGCGCCGCCGGCGCCGACCCGGCGGTCGGCGACGGCGCCGGGATCCTGATCCAGGTGCCGGGCGACTTCCTGCGTGAGGTCGTCGACTTCGAGCTGCCCGCTGCCGACTGCGGCCGGGGCCCCGCGGTCGGTGCGGCGAATCCCGGTGAGTCCGGCGTCGCGGCGCCGATGGAGCCCGACGGCGAGGCTTTCGCGGTCGGCAACGCGTTCCTGCCGGTCGATCCGGTGGCCAGAGCGGCCGCCAAGCAGCTGATCGCGGACATCCTGGAATCCGAGGGCCTGCAGCTGCTCGGCTGGCGCGGGGTACCGACGGAACCCGCCGCCGCCGGCGTCGGCCGGATGGCCCTGGACGTGATGCCGGCCTTCGAGCAACTGTTCATCGCGGCGCCGCCCGCGGCCAACGGCGGCCGACCGCACGGCATCGCCCTTGACCGGCTGATCTATCCGGCCCGCAAGCGGATCGAGCACGAGACCGTGGCGGCCGGCGTCGGCGTGTACCTGCCGTCGTTGTCCAGCCGCACGCTGGTCTACAAGGGCATGTTGACCACGGCACAGTTGCCGGTGTTCTTCCCGGACATCACCGACCGGCGGGTGACCAGCGCCATCGCCGTGGTGCATTCCCGCTTCTCCACCAACACCTTCCCGGCCTGGCCGCTGGCCCACCCGTACCGGTTCATCGCGCACAACGGCGAGATCAACACGATCCGTGGCAACCGGAACTGGATGCGCGCCAGGGAGACACTGCTGGCCACCGACCTCATCCCGGGCGACCTGGCCAGGGCGTTCCCGATCGTCACCCCCGACGGGTCGGACTCGGGCAGCTTCGACGAGGTGCTGGAACTGTTGCACCTCGGCGGACGATCGTTGCCGCATGCGGTGATGATGATGATCCCGGAGTCGTGGGAGAACAACACCTCGATGGACCCCCGGATCAGGGCGTTCGCCGAGTTCCACGGATCGCTGATGGAGCCTTGGGACGGGCCTGCCTGCGTCACCTTCACCGACGGCCGGCTGCTGGGTGCCGTGCTGGACCGCAACGGTCTGCGGCCGGGCCGCTGGTGGCGCACCGACGACGGCGTCGTGGTGCTGGCCAGCGAATCCGGGGTGCTGCCGATCCCGCCCGAACGGGTGGTCGCCCGCGGCCGGTTGCGGCCGGGCCGGATGTTCCTGGTGGACACCGTCGCCGGCCGGATCCTGGACGACACCGAGGTGAAGCTCGCCCTGGCCGCGGAGAAGCCGTACGGCGAGTGGACTCATGCCGGGGTGATCAGCTTGGCCGACCTGCCGGCCCGCGAACACGTTGTCGCCGCCGGCGATTCGGTGCTGCGCCGCCAGTTGGCGTTCGGCTACACCGAGGAGGAGTTGCGGATCCTAGTGGCCCCGATGGCCCGATCCGCTGCGGAGGCGATCGGGTCGATGGGCACCGACACCCCGGAACCGGTGCTCTCCCAGCGGCCCCGGATGCTCTTCGACTACTTCAGTCAACAGTTCGCCCAGGTCACCAACCCGCCGTTGGATGCGATCCGGGAAGCGGTGGTCACCTCGCTGTCCGGAGTGATCGGTCCCGAGCACAATCTGCTCGACTCCGGACCGGCCTCGTGCCGTCAGGTGATCCTGCCGTTCCCGACCATCGACAACGACGACCTGGCAAAACTGGTCGGCATCAACGCCGACGGCGACATGCCGGGGTTCGGCTCCGCGGTGATCCAGGGCCTGTACCCGGTGGCCGACGGCGGCGACGGGCTGGCCGCCGCCCTGGAACGATGTTGCGCCGATGCGGACGCCGCGATCGCCGCCGGCGCCAGAATCCTCATTCTGTCCGATCGGGACTCGGACTCGACCCTCGCACCGATTCCGTCCCTGCTGTTGACCTCCACCGTCCATCAGCACCTGGTGCGGATGAAGACCAGGACCCAGGTCGGGCTGGTGGCCGAGGCCGGTGACGCCCGCGAGGTGCACCACATCGCGTTGCTGCTGGGATACGGCGCCGCGGCGATCAATCCCTATCTGGTGCTGGAAAGTGCCGAGGACATGGCCGCTGCCGGGCTGCTCGGGGCGATCGCGCCGCGTAAGGCGGTGCGCAACACCGTGTACGCCCTCGGCAAGGGCGTGCTCAAGGTGATGAGCAAGATGGGCATCTCCACCGTCTCGTCCTACACCGGAGCGCAGGTGTTCTCCGCATTCGGACTGGACGCCTCGGTGATCGAGAGGTATTTCGCCGGGACCACCGCGGTCGCCGGCGGCACCGATCTGGATGTGATCGCCGCGGATGTGGCTGCGCGACATGCGTTGGCATTCGCCACGAACAAGGCCTCGCGTGAGCACCGCGGTCTCACCGTCGGCGGCGACTACCAGTGGCGGCGCGAGGGCGAACTGCATCTGTTCAACCCCGAGACGGTCTACCTGCTGCAGCATGCCACCCGGTCGAAGCAGGAATCGGTGTTCCAGCGTTACACCGACACGGTCGACGAACTGTCCGCCAAGGGCGGTACGCTGCGGGGTCTGTTCGAGCTGAGAACACAAGAGCAGCAAGAGATTCCGCTGGACGACGTGGAGCCAGCCAGCGAGATCGTGAAGCGCTTCGTGACCGGCGCGATGAGCTACGGATCGATCTCGATGGAAGCCCACCAGACCCTGGCGATCGCGATGAACCGGCTGGGCGGCAAGTCGAACACCGGTGAGGGCGGTGAGGATGTCGAGCGGCTGCTCGATCCCGCCCGTCGGTCGGCCATCAAGCAGGTTGCCTCGGGCCGGTTCGGGGTCACCAGCGCGTACCTGGTGAACGCCGACGAGATCCAGATCAAGATGGCTCAGGGCGCCAAACCCGGTGAGGGCGGCCAGCTCCCGGGCAACAAGGTGTATCCGTGGATCGCCGGCACCAGACACGCCACCACCGGCGTCGGGTTGATCTCGCCGCCACCGCACCACGACATCTATTCGATCGAGGATCTCAAACAGCTGATCCACGACCTGCGCAACGCCAACCCGGCGGCCAGGGTCTCGGTGAAGCTGGTGAGTGAGCCCGGGGTCGGCACCGTCGCGGCCGGCGTGGCCAAGGCGCACGCGGACACGGTGATCGTGGCGGGCTACGACGGGGGGACCGGCGCGGCTCCGCTGACGTCGCTCAAACATGCCGGACAGCCTTGGGAACTCGGACTGGCCGAGGCGCAACAGACGTTGCGGCTCAACGGGTTGCGCGCTCAGGTCCGACTGCAGGCGGACGGCGGGTTGAAGACCGGCCGGGACGTGGTGATCGCCGCGCTACTGGGCGCCGAAGAATTCGGGTTCGCCACCGCTCCGCTGGTGGTCGCCGGCTGCGTGATGATGCGGGTGTGCCATCTGGACACCTGCCCGGTCGGGATCGCCACCCAGAACCCGGTGCTGCGCGAGCGTTACACCGGAACGCCGGAGTTCGTCGAGACCTTCTTCCGCTACCTGGCCGAGCAGGTCCGCAGGTATCTGGCGCAGCTCGGGCTGCGGTCGATCGACGAGGCCGTCGGCCGGGCCGATCTGTTGCGCACCGGCCCCGCGGTCGCCCACCACCGGGCGGCCGGGCTGGATCTGTCTCCGTTGCTCCAGGTGGCCGCGGTCGACTCGCCGCACCGCAATGTCGCGCCGATCCGGCACGACCTGTCGAAGACGCTGGATGCGGTGCTGATCGAGCAGGCGTCCGCGGCGCTCGCGGACGGAACGCCGGTCCGGTTGACCGCGACCATCAAGAACACCGACCGGACCGCCGGCACCATGCTCGGGTCGGAGGTGACCCGCAGGTTCGGGCCGGATGGACTGCCGGACAACACCATCCGGGTGCAACTGACCGGGACCGCCGGCCAATCCGTCGGCGCTTTCCTGCCGCGCGGCATCTCGATCGATCTGGTCGGCGACGCCAACGACTACGTGGCCAAGGGACTGTCCGGTGGCCGATTGGTGATCCGCCCGGCCGCGGTCTCGGCGGTCGACGACGACGCCGGCGCAGACGAGTCGGTGATCGCCGGCAACACCATCGGTTACGGCGCCACCTCCGGTGAACTGTTCCTGCGGGGGACCGTCGGCGAACGATTCGCCATCCGCAATTCGGGTGCGCTGCTGGTGGCCGAGGGGACCGGCGATCACGCCTGTGAGTACATGACGGGTGGCCGGGTCGTGGTGCTCGGCCCGACCGGCCGCAATGTCGCGGCCGGGATGAGTGGCGGTATCGCCTATCTGCTCGATCCCGATCCGGCGACGGTGAACCCGGAGCTGGTCGAACTGGAACCACTGGCCGACGACGAAGTGGTCTGGTTGGGCGAGGTGGTGCACCAGCACCACCAACTCACCGAATCGCCGACCGCCGCCGCGTTGCTGGCCGACTGGCCGGCGTCGGCTGCCAGGTTCCTGCGGGTGATGCCGCGCGACTTCAAGCGGGTGCTGGAGATCCAGGCGCTGGCCGCCGGATCCGGTGCCGATCCCGACGCCCTGATCATGGAGAGCATTCATGGCTGATCCGAGTGGATTCCTCAAGCACAGCCGGCGGACGCCGGCCCGTCGCCCCGTCCCGTTGCGACTGCGGGACTGGCGCGAGGTCTACCAACCGTTCTCCGAGAAGGACTCCAGGGATCAGGCAGCGCGCTGCATGGACTGCGGAGTGCCGTTCTGCCACAATGGATGTCCGCTCGGCAACCTGATCCCGGAGTGGAACGAGCTGGCCCGGCTGGGTCGTTGGGAGGATGCGGCCGACCGGCTGCACGCGACGAACAATTTCCCGGAGTTCACCGGTCGGCTGTGTCCGGCACCCTGTGAGGCGTCGTGCGTGCTCGGCATCGGTGACGAGCCGGTGGCGATCAAGTTGTTGGAGCAGCAGATCGCCGACACGGCCATCGAATCGGGCGGCCTGACGCCACGGCCGGCGGCCGTGGCGACGGGTCGCACGGTGGCCGTCGTCGGGTCAGGGCCGGCCGGCCTGGCGGCCGCGCAGCAGCTGGCCAGGGCGGGCCATGCGGTCACCGTGTTCGAGCGGGACGGGCGGGTCGGCGGCCTGATGCGGTACGGCATTCCGGAGTTCAAGATGGACTCGGCGGTGCTCGACCGGCGGCTGGCCCAGCTGGCCGCGGAGGGCGTCAGGTTCATCACCCACTGCGAGGTCGGGGTCGACCTGGCGGTCGAAGACCTGCGCGCGGGGTTCGATGCGATTCTGTTGGCGACCGGCGCCACCGTCGCCCGCGAACTCGACGTCGAGGGCCGGCACCTGGGCGGGATCCACCTGGCCATGGAGTATCTGGTACAGGCGAACAAGGTGGTCGAGGGGGCGCTGGAACGCGCGCCGATCGACGCGGCCGGCAAACACGTGGTGATCATCGGCGGCGGCGACACCGGCGCCGACTGCTACGGAACGGCCCTGAGACAGGGCGCGGCCTCGGTGACCCAGCTGGACATCCATGCCCGGCCGCCGGAAACCAGGGACCCGTCAACCCCGTGGCCCACCTACCCGTTGATGCTGCGGATGTCGGCTGCCCACGAGGAAGGCGGCGAGCGGGTGTTCGGGGTGAACTCGACCTCCTTCGAAGGTGCGGATGGTGCGGTCACCGGACTGCACCTGGTGTCCGGGACCCGGATCCCCGGCGGATTCGTTCCGGACGAGGGCACCGACGCGCACCTGCCCGCGGACCTGGTGTTGCTGGCGTTGGGTTTCACCGGGCCGGAGACCACCGGCCTGCTGGACGGGCTGGGCGTCGGACTCACCAAACGCGGGCTGATCGGCCGGGGTGACGACTACCAGACGGATGTCCCCGGCGTCTTCGTGGCCGGCGACGCCGGCCGCGGGCAGTCGCTGATCGTCTGGGCGATCGCCGAGGGACGATCCGCGGCGGCCGGCATCGACGGCTACCTGTCCGAAGGGTCCCAGCTGCCGAATCCGCTGGCGCCGACGGCCGTGGCGCTGCGCTGACCAGCGCGCCGTCCCCGGCCGACGGCACGCCGGACGGGTATCGGACCCGACGATGTGAACCGATTCAGAAGGGTTATAGGCTGTCCGGATGGATCGTCGCGCAAAGATCGTCTGCACCCTCGGCCCGGCCACCTCGTCGCAGGAGCAGATCGACGCTCTGGTCGACGCCGGCATGGATGTCGCCCGGATGAATTTCAGCCACGGCGATCACGCCGACCACGCCGAGGTCTATCAGCATGTCCGCAACGCCGCCGCGGCCACCGGGAAGGCGGTCGGCATCCTCGCCGATCTGCAGGGCCCGAAGATTCGGCTCGGCCGGTTCACCGAGGGGCTGAGCCCGTACTGGGCGACCGGTGACGACATCGTCATCACCGTCGACGACATCGTCGGCAGCGCCGATCGGGTGTCGACCACCTATGCGGGTCTGGCGAACGATGCCCGGCCGGGCGACCGGCTGCTGATCGACGACGGCAAGGTCGGTCTGGTGGTCACCGAGGTGTCCGGAAACGACGTGCACTGCAAGGTCACCGAGGGTGGGCCGGTGTCCAACAACAAGGGCATCTCGCTGCCCGGGATGAACGTCTCGGTGCCGGCGATGAGCGAGAAGGACATCGCCGATCTCAAATTCGCCCTGTCGCTGGGCGTGGACTTCATCGCACTGTCGTTCGTCCGCTCGCCGGCCGATGTCGACCTGGTCCACCAGGTGATGGACGAGGTCGGGTCGCCGCGGCTGCCGGTGATTGCCAAATTGGAGAAGCCGGAGGCGGTGGCCAATCTCGAGGCGATCGTGTTGGCATTCGACGGGGTCATGGTGGCCAGGGGAGACCTGGGTGTCGAACTGCCGCTCGAGCAGGTGCCGCTGGTGCAGAAGCGAACCGTGCAGATCGCCAGGGAGAACGCCAAGCCGGTGATCGTGGCGACCCAGATGCTCGACTCGATGATCGAGCACTCGCGCCCCACCAGGGCCGAGGCCTCCGACGTGGCCAACGCGGTACTCGACGGCGCCGACGCGGTGATGCTCTCCGGCGAGACCTCGGTCGGCAAATACCCGATCGTCACCGTTCGGACCATGTCGCGGATCGTCGAGGCGGTGGAGAAGGAGTCGGTGGTGGCGCCGCCGCTGACCCATGTACCGCGCACCAAGCGGGGCGTGCTGTCGTATGCGGCGCGCGACATCGGCGAGCGGCTGAGCGCCAAGGCGCTGGTGGCCTTCACCCAGTCCGGCGACACCGTCCGCCGGCTCGCCCGGTTGCACACGCCGCTGCCACTGTTGGCCTTCACACCCTTGGAGTCGACCAGGAACCAGCTGTCGCTCACCTGGGGGACCGAGACCTTCGCGGTGCCCAGCGTCGACTCCACCGATGCCATGGTCCGGCAGGTCGACAGCGCGATGCTGGACGTCCCCGGGTACCACTCCGGCGACACGGTGGTGATCGTCGCCGGCTCACCGCCCAACACCTCTGGTTCGACGAACCTGATCCGGGTGCACAAGATCGGCGAGGAAGACATCAACTGAGGGAGCCGCGGGCGGCCGGCCACGGCCGGGCGACGCCCGATCGGCGCCTGCGGGCGATACGGTGACGGGCGTGACCACACCAGGCGGCGGCGAACCGACCGAGGTCGAACTGGACACCGATGGGGTTCCGCGCGGGCAGTCCGTGCTCGATGCGTTACTGCAGATGCTCGACGTTGCGGAGCTGACCCCTGACGTCTATCGCGGTCTGTCGCCGAAGAGCCGGCTGCAGCGGGTGTTCGGCGGGCAGGTCGCCGCCCAGGCGCTGGTCGCCGCCGGCCGG
The DNA here is from genome assembly GCF_000426645.1 of Nakamurella lactea DSM 19367. GTDB lineage: Bacteria > Actinomycetota > Actinomycetes > Mycobacteriales > Nakamurellaceae > Nakamurella > Nakamurella lactea. The sequence continues at coordinate 120,208 of NZ_AUFT01000005.1, forward strand.
ACGGTGGGCGCCGACCGTACCGTGCATTCGCTGCACTCCTACTTCGTCCGGCCCGGCGACCCGCGCGAGCCGATCGACTACTACGTCGACCGCACCAGGGACGGCCGGTCGTTCACCACCCGCCGGGTGGTAGCCCAGCAACAGGGCACGCCGATCTTCACCCTTTCGGCCTCGTTCCAGATTGACGAGCCCGGTGTCGATCACCAGCTGGAGATGCCGGAGGTGGCCGGCCCGGACCTGCTGCCGAGCTATCCGGAAAGGCTTGCCGGCAGCCGTCATCCGGGCCCGTGGGCGAAGATCCCACGCCCGGTGGACATCAGGTACGTCACCGATCCGCCGTGGGCGCGGGCGCTCGGGTTGCCGCTGCCGGGGGCGCACACCCAGGTGTGGTTCCGGGCCGACGGACGGATGCCGGAGGATCCGTTGCTGCACATCTGCCTGCTGACCTATGTCTCCGACCTTTTCCTGCTCGACTCGGTGCTGGCCATCCACGGCCTTGACCCGCAGCAGCGGAACCTGCAGATGGCCTCGCTGGATCATGCCGTCTGGTTCCACCGCCCGATCCGGATGGACGATTGGGTGCTCTACGACGTCAGCTCGCCGAGCGCGTCGGGTGGCCGCGGCCTAGGGTTCGGTCACTTCTTCGGGGCTGACGGCCAGATGGTCGCGACGGTGGTCCAGGAGGGTCTGGTCCGGCTGCGATGACGCCGGGGACCGAACGATCGGTGTCGGGGATCGAACGATGGGCGTCGGGGTGACGTCGAGGCGACGGGCAGCAGTAGCAGAAGCGGTGCCGCGCAACTGGTCTGCCACTGCGCCCGGATGCCGAGTCGGTGACCGGCCGCCGGTTCGGCCGGCCGGTCGCGCGGCCAATGTCCAGTTAGCACCAGGGTCGGACGGGGGGTGAGGATCAGGGTTGATTGGGGGGTCACGGGGATTCAGCATGTGTCCGGACCGGACCAGGCTGAACCTATGACGATCTTGGTGGTGCGGCGTTCGGGGCCAACCAGTGGCGGCAGTGCGACCTGGGGCTCGGGGGTGTTGCCGGTGGCGCTGTCGGTCGCCGTGCTGGCCCTGCTCGCGGCGCAGTTGCTGTCGGGACCCAGCTACGACTCGACCAAGGATCCGCTGTCCGGGCTGGAGTGGACGTCCCAGGGGTGGCTGTTCCCGGTGGCCCTGATGGCGTTGGCCGTCGGCCTGTGCTGTGCGGCGGGGGTGGTCGGCGCGGTACGACGGTGGGGATCGCTGCCGGCCGTGCTGCTCGGCCTGGCCGGCGTCGGCGGGGCGGCGGCGGCGCTGTACCCGTCGGATCCGCCGGACGCGCTGGTGATGACGGGCGTGGGCGAGGTGCATCGATGGGCGTCGACCGCGGTGCTCGTGCTGCCGCTGGTCGCCACGCTCCGGGTGGTCGCGTCACTGCGGGCGCAGGCCAGTCTGGATCCGACGGTCGCGATCATCCGGCGCCGTTTGGTGCGGTTGCTGACGCTGACCGCGGCCGCCGGGTTGATCTTCCTCGGCGGATTCCTCCCGGCGATCCTGCACTCCGATCCGGCCGTGCTCGCGGGCCTGACCGCGGTGAACGGCTTGTCGCAACGACTGCTGGCGATCCTGATGGTGGTCTGTGTCTGGCAGCTCGGCCGGTTGGCCAGGAACCGGTCGGTGCAGCGGCTCGGTGTGGAACGGCAAGCGGCACAGCGTGATCGCGGTTCCGACCCGACCCGACGCGCCGGGATCGGCCGACCGCAGCAGACCCGGACGGACGATCGCGAGCCGGTACTTGCCGGTCAGCACCGGTGAAGCAGGTCCGGTCGTCCCCGAACGGGCTACGCCCGAACGATGATGTATGACACTAATGGCGGCTATGCCGGACAAATCCGGAATCGTACGGTTGACCTCAACCGGCCGAATCGTGCCATCGCACCGCGGTTGGTCGTCGGGTCGTCGCATCGTCAGCCGAGGGGAGGCGTCAGGTGCCGCAAGCGCGTCCGACCGACCGACCCCCGTCGGACCCGGCCCCGTCAGACCCGGCCCCGTCCGGACGAGCCACGTCGGGGAGGACCGCCGTCCTGACGGGGCTGCTCGCCGGCGTGCTGCTGCTGGTAGCCGGGTGTAGTTGGGTGTCCGGCATCTTCGGTGGGTCGGACCCGTCGGCAGGAACCTCGATCTCGGTTTTCGATGTCAAGGTGGGCCAGTGTTTTCAGGCGCCGACCGCCGTGCACGCCGAGCTCTCCGACCTGATCACGGTGCCGTGCCAGACCCCGCATCGCCAGGAGTCGTTCGCGCTGCTGCCGTACCAGGCGCCGAAGGGCGCCGACCCGTCGCTGTACCCGGGGGACACCGCGCTCACCTCGTTCGCCGAGGGCAAGTGTGCTGAGGCCTTCGGTCCCTACGTCGGGGTCAGTTACCTCGACTCCTCGCTGTACTTCACCTACCTGTTGCCGTCGGCGCGCGGGTGGGAGCAGGGCGACGACCGCTCGGTGATCTGTTTCGTGACAACGACCGGTCCGGAACTCACCAGCTCGGTGAAGGGCGCGAAGCTCTGAGGCGAAAGGAAATGTGATGGGCCAATGTGTGGTGTCCGGCGCCGCGCTGATGTGCACGATGGGGATGGCGCCGTCGAGTCTGGTGGTGGTCAACCCGACCCGCCCGATAGTCGAGGGACGGCCAGCGGCGGCGATCACCGACATCGCGCCGATGGCCAATATCCCGCCCTTCGGAATGTGCCAGTCGCTGGCCAACCCCACCGTTGCCGCGGCAACCGCGGCGGCACTCGGGGTGCTGACCCCGATGCCCTGCGTGCCGGTGCCGGCGGCGCCCTGGGCGCCGGGTGGACCCACCGTGCTGGTCGGCGGATTGCCTGTCGTCACGCAGACTTCCAAGTGCATGTGCGCCTACGGGGGCGTCATTTCGGTGACCTTGCCCGGGGCAGCGACCGTCACCACACCCTGAGTCCGGCCGGGCCAACGCCGGCCGATTGCGGCCGTTTCGCGCTTTCGGGTTACAGCGAAGGGCCGCCCGGGCCGTGGAGCAGCGGAGGGTATCGGCCGAACGGGTGGTGTTCACCATCGAACAGCTCCGGATTTGGCATTTGGATGAAAGCTATTCTCACCACGCGTTCGGAATGCAATAGTTTGTACGGAATGCGATCGCGACGTGTTTCCTCCGGTCTCCGCCAATCGACGGCGACCTCACTGCACGTGATCCCCTGACAGGAGTCGGTATGCCTACCTATGCCGCCCCAGGCGTTTATGTCGAAGAAGTCGTCTCGACCCAGAAAGTCCTGAGCTCGGCGCCGACCGCGATCGCGGCCTTCGTCGGCTTCACCGAGCGGGCGCCGAGCGATGATCCGAACGACCCGGACGGACTCGCCCCGCGGCTGGTGACCAGCTGGCCGCAGTTCGAAAAGCTTTACGGGAGCTTCACTCCCGGCGCGGTGCTGCCGCTGTCGGTGTACGGGTACTTCGCCAACGGTGGAGCTCTCGCGTACATCGTCCGGGTGCCGCACACCGCACCGTCCGGCCAACCGTCCCGCCGCGAACTCCCGGCTGCGGACCGCAGTCTCGGGCTGCCGCTGGCCGTCGAGAGCCTGGAACCGGACGCCGACCTGACCTTGCAGATCAGCACTGCCGACACGCCCGGTGATGTGGAAGGCCCGTCGGCCTTCGATCTCTCGGTGCTGCAGAACGACGTGGTGGTCGAACGGTTCGAGAACCTGACGCTGGACAAGGGCGATCGGAATGTGGCGACCGTGGTGAACGGCACCTCCACCAAGGTGAAGGTCGACGTGCTGCTGGACGCCAAGACCGACCTGTCCAGCCAGATCGAGGTGCTCAAGCCCGGCAGCTACCCGCTGGAGAAGGCGGCGCCGACTCCGGTCGCGGTCAACGGGCGGAAGTTCGCCGGTTCGGAGACCGCGCGGGCCGGCATCAACGGCCTGGCCGTCGCCGAGGACGTCACCATCGTGATGGTGCCTGATCTGATCACCGCGGCCACCAAGGAGGACGGCAGCGTCGATCTGGGCCTGTGGAAGGCAGTTCAGACGTCGTTGATCAGTCACTGCGAACAGCACGGGAATCGGATGGCGTTGTTGGACGCTCCTCCCGGGATGTCGCCGCAGCAGATCAAGGAGTGGCGATCGGATGTCGCGATGTACGACTCCGGCTACGCAACCCTGTACTACCCGTGGATCAAGGTGGAGAACCCGATCGGCACCAACGGCGATGCCGAGGTGTTCATTCCGCCGAGCGGCCACATCGCCGGAGTCTGGGCCCGCACCGACGAGTCCCGTGGGGTGTGGAAGGCACCGGCGAACGACACGCTGCGCGGGTGCCTCGACGTCGAGTACGCGATCACCCAGAACGAACAGGCCATCCTCAACCCGATCGGCATCAACTGCATTCGGCCGTTCGGCACCAGAGGAATCCGGATCTGGGGCGCGCGCACCCTGTCCAGCGATTCCGACTGGCGATACATCAACGTGCGCAGGCTGTTCAACATGGTCGAGAGCACCATCGCCGAAGGCACCCAGTGGGCCGTCTTCGAGCCGAACGACGTCGCGCTCTGGGAAGGCATCAAGCGCACCCTCAACGCCTTCCTCAAGGGCTTGTGGAGCGCGGGCGCTCTGTTCGGGCAGTCGGTGGACCAGGCGTTCTACGTCAAGTGCGACGCCGAGACCAATCCACCCGAGTCGATCGATCAGGGTCTGCTGATCGTCGAGGTCGGCATCGCCCCGGTCAAACCGGCCGAGTTCGTCGTCTTCCGGATCGCCCAGCACAAGCAGGTGGCGAACTGATGTGTCCGTTGCCCCCATCGACGTCTATTCCTAAGGAGCGTCAGCAATGCCCAACGAGCTGATCGACAACGACCCGATCATCGCCCAGAACTTCTTCCTCGAGATCGACGGGGAGGTTGTCACCATTCTCGCGTCGGTGTCCGGCCTCGACGTCGAGATGGAGGTCGCGACCATGCAGCAGGTCGGGAAGGACGGAAAGAGCCAGGTCGTCAAGACTCTTGCCGGCCGCAACAAGGCGCCGGATCTCAGCCTGGTCCGGATGGCGCCGCCGGACTCGACCCAGGACAAGATGTGGGGATGGTTCAACGACATCGAGTCCAAGGGCATCCTGCTGTCCGACCGGACGAACAACCGTAAGAACGGTTCGATCGTGTTGTACGACTCCACTCATGCGGAGGTCGCCCGGTTCAACTTCACCAACGGCTGGCCGAGCAAGATCTCGACCGACCAGCTCTCGGTCGATTCCAACGACCCGGTGAAGGAAACGATCACCCTCACGATCGAGTCGCTCGCGCGAGTCAAATGAGCCTGGTCACCTCGTACGAGTTCACCCTGCCCCGGGGATACGTTGATCCCCAGGGCGGGGTGCACCGCGTCGGCACCATGCGGCTGGCGACGGCCCGCGACGAGCTCGAGCCGCTGCGCGACCCGACCGTCTCCGGTGCCGACGACCCACGGCTGACGGTGCTCATCCTGGCCAGAGTGGTGCAGAAGCTCGGCACCCTCGACCAGGTGACGCCGCACGAGATCGAGGGGCTGTTCGCCGCGGATCTGGCCTTCCTGCAGGACTTCTACGGCGTCATCAACTTCGGCAATCAGCAGGAGTACGAGGCGTTGTTGGCCGCGCAGGCCCAGTCGCCGCCGTTGACCGGAGCGGGGCCGACGCCGGCACCGAGCGGCCCGACGGACGTGCCGGCCGGCACCGACCCGGTCAACGGCAGCGCCACCGGTACTGCCGACGCCGACGCTGCGGTCGCTCCCGAAGTGGGGCGGCCGAGGCCGCGGGTCGAGGAGATCCCGCGGCAGCAGGGGTGACGTTCCGTGCTCCGATACCCGTCCGATGCGCTGTGGCAGGAGATCACCTACCTTGCCTATCACCTGCACTGGCCACTGGACGATCTGCTGGATCTGGAACACATGGACCGGGTTCGGATGGTCCGGGCCGTCGCGAAACTGAACGAACGCGCCTGGGAGGTGGCCCGTGAGTATGCCTGATTCCCAGGAGCCACTCGGTGGCGAGGCGCCGCTGTCGTCGAGGTTCGTCTTCGAGGTCGACGGCGTCGAGATCGGTGTGTTCACCGCCGTGCAGGGGCTGTCGGTGCACTCCCGCACCGAGGATCTGCATGAGGGCGGGCAGAACGGGTACACCCATAAGCTGCCGGGTCCGCTCGAGTGGCCGAACATCGTCTTCACCCACGGGCTGACCCAGTCGGATGCCTTGTTCGACTGGATGAATCGCACCGCCGGCGAGGGATTCGCGGCGGCCGGCAACAAGCTGACCCGATCGACCGGGGCGATCACCGCGATCAGCAATGACGGGGTCCGGTCACGGTCGTGGTCGTTGGACGGCGTCTTCCCGGTCCGCTGGAAGGGGCCGGACTTCGACGGCACCGAGGAGTCCTTCCTCACCGAAGAACTCGAAGTGACCCATCACGGGTTCCGCGCCTCGAACGTCGGGGGATGACCGTGAGCGGGCCGGGCGAGGGGGGCGGGCAGGTGCCGGTAGCCGGAGTGTCGGACGCAGCCGCGGCATCCCGACTGGGTCGCGCCGCTGTCCGGCGCTGGGGCCGGCCGGGTCCGCCGGGACGCCGGCGACCCGCGCCGCTGGGCAGTCTTGCCGCTTCCTCGCTGCGGTTCGCGGCCGCGGTGGCGCGGCCACCGGAACTCCGACGGCAGTTGGCCGGACCCGGCGAGTTGCGACCGGCCGCGGTGGTCGAACTGGTGCGGCCGCCGCGCTGGTGGCATCCGGCCGAGACCATAGATGTCACCGGCGATCCGCTCAGTAGCCCGCGATCGTTGCCGATGTTGCCGGCCCGTGGCTTGCGACGCTCGATCGGAACGATCCCGACCGAGCAGACCCACGGCCCGGGGGCGATGAGCTCTTCGATGGCCGGCCAGGTGGTGAAGGTCCAGCGGCATCCCGAGGTGCGGGCGGCCGGCGTGATGACCACCGGCCCGACCCGGTTGCACCGTCCGCAGACACCCGGCCGCCAGGACCCCGGCGGCGCTGCTCCGCCGGGGCGGGCCGCGGGGGACGGTACCGCGCACCGGCCGGTGGCCGGCGCCGTTCCCCCTGCAGCGCGCAGCAGCCGGCACCGAACTCCGGCGTCACCCTCGGCATCGCGGTCGGCACAGCCCGCCCCGCTCGGGCCGGCGAACGTGGCGCGACAGCCTGTGCAGCAACCGATCTCGATGTCGGCACGGGTGCGGGCGTCACCCCTGGGGCGGGTGGGCTCGCCGGCGTCCGCTGGCAGTGGTGCCAGGCTGCTGTCGAGCGTTCCAGCGATGGCCGCTGTTGCGCTGCGTCGTGCCTGGGCCGGCCCAGGTGCGTCCTTCGGCGACCGTCCACGCGGAGTCGTCCCATCGGCCGCCCGCCTGTCGAGTGGCTCGGTGCTGTCGAGTCACCAGACGCCGCCGACCGGCACGGTGCCGCCGACTGGCATGGTGTCGTCGACCGGGACGGTGCCGCCGACCGGCATGGTGTCGTCGACCGGGACGGTGCCGCCGACCGGCATGGTGTCGTCGACCGGGACGGTGCCGGCGAGCCGCCCGGTGCCGGCGACAGACACGGGTGCGCCCGGCGCCCCTGCGGCGACGGCGACGGTTGAACCGAACGTCCCGTCGGCGGTCACCGCTGTTCGGGCTCCGTCGCCGGCGGTGCGGCCGGGCGCGCCCGCCGCCGAGTTGCGACGGTCATCCTCCGAAACCGGGCCGGAGCTGCCTGGGGTGTCCACGCCGGGGGCATCCACGCCGGCGCTGTCCACGCCCGCGACGCCGCAGCCGCCGGGCTCGTCCGACGTTGGGTCGCCGGTTGCCCCACCGGACGCACCGGTCGCGAGCTCGATTCCGGCAGCGTTCCAACAGGTTTCCCCGGCCGGGCCGGGCGGCGCAGGGCTGACGGAGCGAGCGGCGGGACTGACGCCGGCCATTGAGGGCGTGGGCACTGCTCGCCCACCGGGTCATCTCTCCGCCGTGCTGCGGCGATCGACCGGTGTCCGCCTGGGGCGGGCGCTCGGTCCGCTGCCCGGTCCCGATGCTTGGTCGGGCCTGCCACCGGTGGTGAGCGCCCCGGCACCGATCCGGCCGGCCGGAACGCCGGGTGCTGCGGCTCCGGTCGGTGCAACGTCACCGGCGTCCGCCGGGCTGCGACGGTTGCTGGGGGCCGGCGCGGCCCAGGCTCCAACTGCTCGTGAAACCCGAGGTGTCCGCGGCCCGGCCGTTCGCACCGGCGCGACGGCCCCGTCACCCGGCGGCCGGCACAGTGCCCGACCCGATTCGTCGGCACCCTTGCGTCCGACCGGAGCGGAACGCGGGGATACACCCGCTGTGCCGAGAGCCGCCGGCGGAGCGGCCGCTGGTGGAACCGCGACCCGTGGAGCGGCGACCGGTGAAACGGCCACGGGCGGAACAGTTTCCAGCGCCGCGGCGGCCGCGGCAGCCGCCGGTCACGCCTCCGGCGACCCGATGCTCGGGTCCGCGACACTGCGGCGCAGTGTTGCCGATCCGAGCAAACAGGCCAGGCCGGCGACCCCGGCTCCCAGGCGCTCGGCGGCAGCCGTGGCCACGGCGTTGTTCGCCGGCGCCTTGCGGGCGTCGTCCAAGGACTCGGCTCGAGCCGGCAGTGTCGGCCCCTCGGGTACAACAGCGGCGGCATCGGTCGGTCCAGCGCGATCAGCCGGGCTGACGTCATCGGCCGGCACGGCAGCATCGGCCGGCACGGCAGTATCGGCCGGCAGGGCAGCATCGGTCGGCACGGCAGCGCCGGTAGGTGCGATGTCTACCGCCGACCCGGGGTCCCACCTCGGCCTTGCGTCCCACCTTGTTCCGGCGGCGTCGGTCGGTCCGGCGGCACCGGTCGGTCCGGCGCCATCGTCCGGGACGGCCGCCGTCGATACCGCAGTGCCCGGTTCGGTCGATGCACTCCGCCGGACGCTCGGACGTCGTCCGGGTTCGGCCGTCCCCTGGCACCAGTGGCCCCAAGCCGGGTCGATGGCGAGCCGGAGCTTGGTCCGTCGGTCCACCGGACCGGTGGTGCTGCGCGGTCTGGGCCGGTCGTTGAGCGCGGACCCGGCCGGCCTGTTCGGAGCCGTCGCGCCCGGCATCGACGCCTCGGTGCGGCGGGTTCCGGAACAGCCGGCGCCGTCGACAGGTGGGGCGAAAGCCGGTCCGCTGCCGGTGATCCGGCGCGTCCCGGCGACGCATCTGAGCGAGGCGGCCCCGGCCTTGTCGGCCCGACCTGCGGCAGCAGGGCACCCGACGTCCGGTCACCTGGCCCTTCGTCCCGGCAGACCGGTCCGGCGTAGTGAGCGCGGGGGACTCGCGGCGTCACCGTCGGTCCCGTCCGGGCACAGCCCGCCGACCGGCGCGTTTCCGGTGCACCCGCCGGTGATCCGTCGATCGGCGATGGTCGGGACCCGGCAGCGGACGACCGGTGCCGACTCGTTGAGCGCCGACCCGTTGCGTCCGGGCGCCATGGTCCGCGCGGTCGTGTCGCTGGCCCGATCCGGTCAGCAGCCGGCCGCCCCGGCGATCGGGTCCCGGATCGTCCGCTCGCTCGGCACCGCCCCTGTACGCCGCAGTCCCGAGTCGGTGGCCGTGCCACTGCGTCGGCGCTGGCATCCAACCGAGCCTGCGCAGCCGATGGCGGTCGGGCCGGGCGCGCCCGGACCGGCGGTCGTCGGATCGTCGGTGGGCGCGTCGATGCCGACCGGCTCGCGGTCGACCGGGTCGGTGTGGTCCGGGTCGGTGCCCACCGGCTCGCAACCGACCGGCTTGCAATCGACCGGGTCGGTGCTGCCCGGGTCGGTGTTGTCCGGGTCGATGCTGACCGGCTCGCGATTGTCCGGCTCGGTGTTGTCAGGTGCTGCGTTGGCCGGAACGGCGGTGTCCGGCACGGTGATGTCCCGATCGGCAGGATCGCCGTCCGTCCTGTTGAGGACTGCTTCGTTCTCGCCGGGTTTCTCCACCCTCGCAACGTCGTTGGTCAGCTCTGGACAACGAAGCGCGAACCGGCCGGGGGCGGCAGCATCCCCCGGACCGATCGGACCGGCGCTGTCCGGGACGCAGGGACCGGGGGCCGAATCCGGCGGCCGGCCCGGCGTCGGCCGACGATCTCCGGCCGAGCAGGGCATCGTGCGTCGCGCGTTGATCGGAACCCACCGCCGAAATGGCTACACCACAGACATTCTGCCGGTCACGACCGGGCTGATGTCGCTTCCGACGGTCGCGCCGCCGCGCGGTGTTCCCGGAGGCTCCGTGGATGTCCCGGCGACGGCCGGGGCGGGGCCGGCTCCGGGCAGCAGTCAGCCGCCGCACCGTCCGAACCGATCCGGACCCACCATCGGCGCCGCCCGCCGCCCAGCGCCGTCCGCTGTCGCGGCGGTGCTCGCCGGCCCCGCCGCGACCGCCCTCGACGACCGTCTGGGTGGTGAGGTTCCGGGCCGTTCCGGGCACGGACGCTCACGGCTTCCGGCGCCGCCGTTAGGCGGCCTCTTGCCACAGCGAATCACCGGCCGCCGGCCCTCGGCCACCGTCGACATGGGAGGCATCAGACCAGTGATGGACGTGGAACCGGTACGCAGCGGGGCGGTGGATGCTCCGACTTCCGGCACGATGTCGGTCGCCGAGTCGCTGACCCACCGGGAGTGGGACGAGCTGGTGGATGTCGTTGTGGACCGGATCGAGCGCCGGGTGCTGGACGAACTGGACCGGCGTGGCCGGCGTTTTCTCCCGGAGGTGTTCTGATGGACGCATCGGTCGCCGTGCCGGCCACGGACAGGGGTGTCGAATGCCATTGACGGAGAAGGCCTTCCTGGAGATCGAGGGCAACAGCGCGACCGTGCCGTGCATGTTCAACCCGGCGGAGTTCTCGGTGAGCCGGTCGAATTCCTGGTACGGCGAATCGTTGGCCGGACAAGGCGTTCCGAGCCTGCAGTACCGCGGCGCGCAGTCCGGTTCGATGAACGTGAGCCTGACCTTCGACACCACCGACACCGGCGACCCGGTCACCAAGCACACCGGTCGGATCCTCACCTTGATGGACATCGATCCGTCGCTGCCGGGCACAGATGCGCAGAGCAACAACGCCCGGCCGCCCTACGTGATCTTCCACTGGGGGAACATGCATTCGTTCAAGGCCGTGGTGTCCGCCCTCAACCTGCAGTTCGTCTACTTCTCCTCGACGGGCGTCCCGTTGCGCGCCAGGGTTGACCTCAGCCTTACCCAGTTCGAGGAATCCAACGCGTTCGGCCCACAGAACCCGACGTCCGGGACGCCACAGCCGCACCGGGTGCACCGGGTGCAGCCGGGGGAGACCCTGGACCGGATCGCCGCCAAGTATTACGGCGATCCCACCCGCTGGCGGCAGATCGCCGCGGCGAACGGCATCGTCGATCCGCTCGCGCTGCGCAACGGTTCTCTGCTGTCGGTCCCGAGGTTGGGCTCATGAGTCCGCTGCCGACCACCGCGCTGATCGCACCGCAGGTCACGGTGAACGGCCTCCAGCTGTCCCAGCTGGACCTGGGTCGGTTGTCGGGGATGAAGATCAGCAGCGGACTGCGACTGCCGGCCAGGGCCGTGTTGCGGTTCGCCGACGAGGGTTACCTGCTCAGTGCCGGCGAGACCTACAAACTGGCGAACGCGGTGCGCATCACCATGGCCGACGGCACGCTGCTGTTCGGCGGCGAGATCACCGGGGTCGACCTGCGTCTGGAGCGCGGGGGACCTGAGCTGATCGTGACGGCCGACGACCTGGCGTACAAGCTGGCACTGGGCAGTCGGGTACGGACGTTCACCCAGCAGACCTTCTCCGAGGTGGTGACGACGATCGCCCAGGAGGCCGGCCTGTCAGCCGACATCGCCTCGACCAGCACCCGCCACGACTACCTGTTGCAGACCGGGTCGGATCTGGCCTTCGTCACCGAGCTGGCCGACCGGGTGGGATATGACTGGTATGTGAATGACCGGACACTGGTCTTCAAACCGCCGCCGACGGCGGCGACCGGTCCGACGCTGACCTTCGGGAAGGAACTGAGCGAATTCTCGTTGCGGGCAAGCGGTCTGCATCCGGGCGCTGTCACGGTGAACGGGTGGTCGCAGGTGCAGAAGCAGTCGGTGCAGGGAACGGCCACCACGGCCTCCGGCCTGCCGACCCCGGCGATGCTCGCGCCGTACCTGAGGGTCGGGTCTGCGGCGAACCAGAAGATGGTCGGCGCCGCCGAGAGTCCGGCCACCGTTGATGAAGGCCAGCAACTCGCGGAACGACTGCTGCAGGCCTGGGCTGCCGGCGCGGTGACCGCGACCGGCGTCTGCTACGTCGAACCGACGCTGCGGCCCGGTGTCTCGGTGACGGTGCAGGACGCCGGCCCGGCCAGCGGCAGCTACCCGGTGACCGAGGTCGAACACAGCTACTCCGTCCGCGGATTCGAAACCCGCTTCACCGCAGGCGATCGCAGTCCGACGTCGCTGGCCGACTCGCTGGGCCGCAACGGTTCCTCCAACTTCCGACATTCCGGCATGGTGGTCGGCGTCGTCACCGACGTCGGCAGCAAGAGCGATGCGAACCTGGTGGTCAAGGTCAAGTTCCCGACCCTCGGTGACGGCATCGAGAGCCACTTCGCCCGGGTGGTGGCGCTCGGCGCCGGTAGTCGGCGCGGCATGACGTTCCTGCCCGAGATCAACGACGAGGTGCTGATCGGGTTCGAGAACGGCGACATCCGACGGCCGGTGGTTCTCGGCGGCCTGTACAACGGTAAGGATCTGGCTACCGAATACGGGGTGGCGAACCGACAGGTCGACAAGCGCCGGATCACTTCGCGGCTCGGCCATTTCATCGAACTGGCCGACGGCTCCGCACCGGCCGACCAGGCGGTGAACATCATCCTTGCCGGTGAGAAGCACCTGCTGCATCTGGGAAAGGACGCCATCAACGTAACAGCACCGGCGGGGGTGCCGATCAGTCTCAAGGCCGGGTCGGCCGAGATCTCCATCTCGGACGCCGGTGACATCGTGATCAAGGGTAAGAGCGTAAAAATAGATGCACAGACCGACGTGCAGACTCACGGGCTCAATGTCAAGACGAAGGCGGACGTCGGGTTCGAGGTAGAGGGGACATCCACCACGTTGAAAGCGAAGGCACAGGCCGAGATCTCCTCGGGCGGTGTGGTGATGGTCAAGGGCGCAATGGTGAAGATCAACTGATGGACGAGATCCGGGTACCGGCCACCGGCGCCACCGAGGCGCCGCACTACGACGCGAGCTTCGTCGGGCGCGGCTTCTACTGGCCACTGCAGATCGACCACACCGGGTCGATGCGGATGACAGACGGTGCTGCCGATCTGGACCGGTCGATGGCGATGGTGCTGGCGACCGCGCCCGGCGAGCGGGTGATGCGGCCGGAGTTCGGCTGCCGGATCTGGGAGCTGCTGTTCGAGCCGGTCACCGCCAACCTCATCGGCTTGATGGCCCAGGCCGTTCGCGATGCCCTCGCGCAATGGGAGCCGCGGGTGGAGATCGACGACGTGGACCCGATAGCAGATCCGAACGACCCGGCGCTGATCAACATCTCGGTGACCTACCGGGTCAAGTCCACGAACGACCGGCGCAATCTGGTGTTCCCGTTCTATGTGATTCCCCACGAGGAGGGATGATGACGATCCCGGCACCCGATCTCGACGACCGGACCTTCCAGGACATCGTCGACGAGGCGAAGCGGTTGATCCCCCGGTACACCCCGGAGTGGACGAACCACAATCTCTCCGACCCCGGCGTCGCACTGATCGAGCTGTTCGCCTGGATGAGCGAAATGGTGCTGTTCCGGGTCAACCAGGTACCCGACCGGTTGTTCGTCCACTTCCTGAACCTGGTCGGGATCACGCCCTTCCCGCCATCGGTGGCCAGGGCCGACCTGACCTTCTGGTTGTCCGCGGTGCAGGACAGCCCGGTGAGTGTCCCGGCGGGTCTGCAGGTCACCACCGTGGCCGATGCCAGCGGTGACCCGGTGGTCTTCACCACCAACTCGGAACTGCTGATCACCCAGCCGACGCTGCGGGCCGCCCTCACCACGGACGCCGAGGCCGATCAGCTGGTCGATGTGTACGACGATCTCCGATTCCCCGGCGCTTCCGTGGTGTGCTTCACCTCGGTGGGCGAACGCGGGCACCTGATCCCGGGCGATTGCCTGATCCTCGGGTTCGCCGAAAGTCTTGCCGGGATGGCCCTTCGGTTGTCCTTCGCGGCCACCGCCCGCGGTATCGGCGTTGATCCGGCCCGGCCGCCGCTGGCCTGGGAGGTATGGAACGGCGAGGCTTGGATCGCCACCGATGTGTTCTCCGACAGCACGGGTGGGCTCAACCGGGCGGGCGAGGTGGTGCTGATGGTCGGCCCCGAGCACGAACTGCTGACCCTGGGCCGGACCGCGGCGTATTGGTTGCGGGTGCGCTTGCTGCAGCCCGCGCCCGGCCAGCCGACCTACCAGGAGTCGCCCCGGATCGAGGATCTCGCGGTGGCCGCGCTCGGGGCGACGGTGGCGGCGGAACATTCGTCGACGGCGGTCCGCGAGGTGCTCGGTCGCTCCGACGGCAGCCCTGGCCAGGAGTTCGTCGTCGGCTTCCCGCCGGTGCTGCCGCGGCGGGCCGGCGAGACCGTGGTGGTGACCGACGCCGGGAATCCGGTGGAATGGACCGAAGTGGAGGACTTCTCCCGGTCGACGGCAACCGACCCGCACTTCGTCTGGGAGTCAACCAGCGGGGTGGTCCGGTTCGGCCCCCGGCTGCGCTATCCCGACGGCTCGGTCCGCCAGCACGGCCGGATCCCGCGCGACGGCACCGAGATCGCGGTGTCGGGTTACCGGCACGGTGGCGGTTCGGCCGGCAACGTCGGGTCGCGAACGTTGACGGTGATGCGGTCGGCGGTGCCGTACGTCTCCGGGGTGGTGAACCTGCGCGGCGCGGTCGGTGGGGTGGACGGCGAATCCGTTGCCGAGGCGAAGATCAGGGGACCGCTGACGCTGCGGACCGGTCAGCGGGCCGTGACGGCTGGGGACTTCGAACGGCTGACCCTCGAGTCGTCGATCGAGGTGGCAAGGGCCAGGTGTCTGCCGTCGGCGACACCGGGCGGTCCGGTCCGGCTGCTGGTGGTTCCCGCGGTCCGCACGGATCCGGCGACCCATCAGCTCGACGATTTCGCGCTCAGCGCGCCGCTGTTACGCCGGATCACCGAACACCTCGACGCCCATCGGATCGTCGGGACTGCGGTCGAGGTGGGAACGCCGTTCTACCAAGGTGTCTCGATCGCCGCGTTGGTCCACGCCCCGGCCGGGCGGCCGATGGCGCTGGTCCGGCAGCGGGCGATGGCGGCATTGACCCGCTACATCCATCCGCTCACCGGCGGCGCCGACGCTGCCGGCTGGCTGTTCGACGCGGACCTGAACGCGGCGGCACTGGCCCAGCTGCTGGAGAGCGTGGAAGGCATCGACCGGGTCGACGAGGTGCAACTGTTCGAGTACGACCTGCGCACCGGGCGGCGGATCGGTGCCGGCCGGGACATGATCCGGCTGGACCGGCACTCGCTGTTCCTGTCGGGGCCGCATCGGGTCGTGGTGCGATGAGTGGGCGCGTAGGCCCACACGACGTGGGACGAAGCCGAACGTCGTTGGGACGAACGAATAATGTTGCCGGTCGGGGTGCCTGCGCGAGGGACGAGCGGCAGGGGCCACGATGAGCGACGACCAGTGGGCCGAGCCGCCGCCTGCAGAACCGCCGGCGGCGGAGGCCGGTCCCGGCCATGATCTGGTCGAACCCGTTGCCGGGGCAGAGATTCTGACCAGGCCCGCACCGGGTGCGACCCTGCCCACCGACGCGGCCGGCTGGCCGGCGGTGACGGCACCGCGCCGCGACGCCCGGGTCGGGGCGCCACCGCGTCATCAGCAATGGCTCGTCAACCAGCTGCCGGTGGGCATGCTGCAGACCGACTTCTTCGTCCGCTTCGTCTCGATCTTCCAAGAACTCGGCGAAACTCTCATGCAGGACGCGGATCTGCTCGAGCACGTCCCTGATCTCACCGTATCGCCGACACCGATGCTGTCGGCGTTGGCCGGCTGGATCGGCGTCGATGCGGTCGATCAGTCGCTGCCCGACCATCTGCAGCGACTGATCCTGGCCAGCTCCGCGCGCGCCCTGGCGCGCCGCGGCACCGCTAGGGGCCTGCGCGAGTATCTGGCCATGCTGTCCGGTGCCCCCGCCGAGGTGACGGACGGCGGTGGCATCTGGGCCGAGGGCGAGGCCCCCGCCGATGTCGGCTGGCTGCGGATGAATATCCAGGGCACCGGGCACCTTTCCGAGGACGAATTCGTCGCGATGATCCGCGACGAGATTCCCGCGCACGTTCGTGCCGAGCTGTGGATCGGCGACCGCAGGGTGCTGAATACCGCCGAGGAGGACCGATGACGAACCCGAGACCTGTGGTGCCGGAGGATCTACCGGTGGAGCTGCCACCGCTGCATCCGCTGCCCCCGCTGCATCCGTTGCCGCCGCTCGGATCGGGGTCTGCGGCCACCCTGCTGACAGCTGCGGTCGCCACCGCGACCGACGATGCCGAACTCGGCAACGAGGAACTGATCACCTGTCCGGAGTGCGGCGAGATGGCCACGGTCGACACGGCGCGCCGTCGTGCCGACGACTTCTGCCGGAACTGTGACTACCCGCTGTTCTGGGCGCGCAGCGCGGTGATCCTGCCCAGCGGCCAGGAGACGGGAGCCTCGCTGCGCCGGTTGCCGGGCACCGTCGGGCGGGCCGCGACGGCCGCCCTCAACTGCCCGCACTGCAACGAACCCAACTCGCCGATCGCCCTGGTCTGCATCCGCTGCGGCGGCGACATGCACCCGGTGGCGCCACCGGAGCCCGAACCGGTACCGGAGCCGGTATTCGTTCCGGCGCCGCTGCCCGAGCCGGAGGTCGTCCAGGACCGGTTCTGGTGGATCCTGGCGTCCGCCCTGGCGCTGTTGCTGGTGATCGCCGCCATCGTCTGGATCCTGCAGGCCTGATCGGCCGGTCGATTCCGCGGCCGGGACAACCCTGCTACGCGTGCGGGAGCGGGCTTGTCTCACAGGTCGGCCGGGACAACCCCGCTACGCCTGAGGTCGGCTGCAGCTCACGGGCCGGCCGGGACCTAGGTCATCGGTACCTCCTTCACGCCGTTGATGCCGGCCGTCGCCGTCACCGTTGCCGTTCCGGTGTAGTCCTTCCCGGCGCTCGTCCAGGCCAGCTTGTAGGTGTGGGCACCGGTGGCTGCACTCAACTCCAGATAGAGACCGGTGAGCCTGGTGACCGTGATGGCGGTCGCTCCCTCGGTGACCGTGATGCCGGTGAAGACCTTCTGAGTTCCGGACGTCGGTTGCAGCAGGACTGTCGCGGCAGTCGCGGTGGTCTGGGCGACCGCGGTGGGGGTGAGTACCGTCAGCCCGGCGTTCACCGACTGGCCGGCCGCCACGACCGAATAGACCGTGCCGCCCACCGAACCGCTCACCGCGACGTGGTAGTTGGGAGTCGGGGAGAGCCCGGTGAACATGGCATTACCGTGCGAGTCAACGGTTTTCGTTGAACCCGCCGACCCGTTGTCCGGCAGCAGCGTCACCGTACTGCCGGCCGGCAGCGGTGCGCCGTTGCCGACCGGGCGGACGATCACGGTGCCGGTGGTGGTCGCCGTCAGGGTGGCCGACAACGCCTGCGGCGGTCCGGCCGTGAGCACCTGATCCTCCAGGACGTCCAGGTAGGAAGTGCCGCCGCTGGTGCGGCTCACCGCAATGTCGTAGGTGCCGGGGGTGATGCCGGTGAGCAGGACGGTGCCGTCGGACCGGACCGTCGGCAGCGTCGGGTTGGCCGGGTCGGCCGGGATGAGCCGGACGGTGGCTCCGGTGACGGCGGCCGCCGGACCGTCGACGGTCAGCGCTATCGTGGCGGTGGTCGTTGCGTCCAGTACCACCGGGATGTCCGCCGAGATGCCCGCCGGGAACACGTGATCGGGCAACACCTTTTGGTAGTATGTGCCGCCGGACTGCCAGTGCACGATGATCGCCCGGGTACCCGGGGTGACGTCGGACAGCACGACCGCGCCGTTGGCAGCGACGGTCGGCCAACTGGCGTGATTCGGATCGGCCGGGAACAGCTCGACGGTGGCACCGGCCGGAAGGTTGCCGGAGACCGCGACGCTGGTGGTCAACCTCAGGGTGGACGCGGTGTAGCCGAAGGATCCGGTGATCGTGTGGTTGGTCGAGCCGTCGGCGATGGTGAGGCTGCCGGCGGTCGCGGCGGCGGCGAAGACGTCGCCGGCGACCGGGTTGGTGGCGGCCAGCGAGTAGGCACCCGTCGGGACGATCTGGGTGGTCCCGTTGGCCGCCGACTGACCACTGGGGATGGTGACCGACCCGGCGAAAACAGTTGTCCCACCGCTCGTCACGGTGACCGACATGGCCCGAGCGACCGAGTCCGGGGCACGGTTGGCCACATCCGCAAGCGCGACCCGCGGGATCAACGAGTAACCGGTGAAGGCCACCGTGTTGTTCTTGGTGGCGTCGAGCGTCACCGACTCGTCGTCTAGATGGGCGTTGGCACCGGCCAGCCTGAATTTCCAGGCTCCCGGGCTCAGGCAGGTCGGGGTGCCAACGGACAAGGTCGGGTCGGTCGGGCCGGGAGCCGCTCCCTGGAAGGCCCTTACCGATCCGCTACCGGGACTGCCGTCGAGGGTCAGCGTCGCGGTAACCGCCGCCGCCGTGAACCCGAGCGTGCCGGACACCGCCTTCGGGTCGACGGAACCGGCGGCCGCGCCGTTCGGGACGGCGATGGTGAAACCGGGGAAGCCACCGGACGGTGCCGTCCAACCGTCGCCGAGGCCGGTCAGATCCGGCGCCCAGCTGTAGGTTCCGGCCGGCAGCAACACGTTCGCCGTCGCGCTGTTTCCGCTGACCGTCGCCTGGACAGTGACCGAGGCGTTGGTGCCGTCGGTGCGGGTCACCGTGATCGGCAGGGTCCCGTTGATCGGCGACTGGTCCGTGCAGTCGGTCTTGTTCCACGACGCCGTCAGTGTCGCCAACCCCTGGTGGAGCAGCGTCGTCTGGCTCTGGGTCGTGCCGCCGGTGGTGGCAGTGACGGTGAACGTGCTGCCGGTGGCCCGGAATCGAGCGGGTAGTGCGCCGTCGATGCCGGTCTGTTTCGTGGTGGTCGGCTGCCAATCCCCGGTGGCCAGCGGTTGGTTCAAGGAGGCGGTGAACGGCCCGGCCGGCGCCCCGGCCACCGGAATACCGGTCAGCGGATCCACCGGCTGGCCGACCGCTGCCGCGGTTTGCGTCAGGGTCAGTTCGGTGCCGGCCAGATTCGCCGTGGTCGCACCGGCCGGCCCCTTGGCGGTGGTCTGCACGGTCAGGTCGACGGTCCGGGCGGCGCGGGTGAGGTTCGCCGTCACCAGCGACGGTGCCGGGTTGGCCGCCCGGATCAGGGTGATCTGCGGACTGACGAAGGTGTCGTAACCGGCCGCCGTCACCTGGACGTAGTACAAGCCGTCGGGAATGCCGGTGAATTGCAGTTCGGTCGCCGGGCCGGCCGGCGGCCAGTTCAGTTCCAGCGGATCACCGCCGAAGTCCTTGGCGATCACGAACAATCCGTTGACGTCGTACTGCATCAGGTCGACGGTGGCCGCCCCCGTCAGCGGCACACCGCCCGGCCCGTTCACCACCACCCGCTGGTTGTTCGTCTTCAACTGCAGGAACAGCTGCACCAGCAACGGAGTGGTCTGCCCTTCTCGCACCTCGATCTGGGTGCTCACCGGGTTGAACAGTGGAAGGTCCGGTTGCGGTGCCACCTGTACCTGGTAGGTGCCTGGATTCACCGCCGGGAAGTCGATGGCCGCGTCGTCACCCTCCGTCGCGCAGCTGGGTAGCTGGCCCTTCTGGTAGTTGCAGGTGTAGGTGCCGTTGGGACCGGAGAGGGTCGCCGTCATCGGTTGCATGATGGGTGTCTTGGTCGGGTCGTCGACGGACGCGAGCACGATCTGCACCGGTACCGGGTTGATCGGCAGGGTGACCTGCAGTGCCCCGCCGGTGATGGTCAGGTCGCCGGTGGCGTCCGACAGGCCGTAGGTCCCGCCCGGATTGCCCGACAGCAGCACCGTGCCGGTCGCCGTCCCGTGGCCAGATCTCGTTGCCGTCACCAGGTATCGGCCGGCGAGCAGCCCCTCGTCGACCTTGGTCCCGGTCAGTACGAGGCCACCGAAAGCATTCGTCACGCCGCTGAACGTCGGCGAGCCGGCCACCGGATTGCCGTCGGCGTCCGCCGCCCGGAGCGCCACCGCGACGGACCCGAGCGCGTTCGTGAAGGGAGCCTGGCCCGGCGGCGTGACCGACTCGACGGTGGCGAAGCTGATCGAGCCGATCGCGGTGAGCCGCACGGTGCAGGTGGTGGTGCCGCCGGGGTGCGGGATCAGCCCGGTGCTGCCGGCGGCATCGCACTGCACGGCAGGGGAGTTGCGGTCGTAGTCGACGTCGAACTTGTAGCCGGCGGCCTGGGTGTGCAGCAGATAGGTCGCGGTCGGCAGCGCGACCATTCCCTTGATGGTGACGGTGTTCCCGATCGCGGTGGTGCTGGCCTTCGCCGGGGCAGTCAGCGTGTTGCCGGTCAGCGTGACCAGGACGTCGGGAACCGGATTGCCGGCGGAATTGATGAAGTCGAACTTCAGGTCGGTGCGCTGGGTCATCTCGACGTGCGGGTCGCACGTCGAGCTGTCGCCCCCGCAGACAAAGGTGGCGCCAGAGGATTGGTCGAAGCCGGCGAGGATGGCCGAGACGCGGTACGTGCCCGGACGGATCACGTTGGGCGGGAGGTCATCCTGTTTCCAGCTGAGCGCGGCGGTGGTCGGGTCGACGCCGACGTCGACCGAACCGCCGTCCGGCGGGATGACGTTGACCTTCGTCGCGCCGGCCGGAAGTCCGGCCGGATTGGTGCTGACGGTCGCTCCCGCCGCCAGCCGGGGGAAGGGCTTGAGGGTGCGGTTGACCGGGTCGCAGCCGGCCACGAAGTCGGCGCCGCACTTGATCGTGACGGTGGCTCCGGCGTAGCCGTTCAGATTGAACTGGAAGGTGTAGCTCCCCTGGGCCGCCAGGCCATCCCTTGGCTGGGCGTCGTCCCGGAAGTTGAAGGCGTAGGTATAGGCGACGATCGCGTCGCCGTCTCCACGGACGGCGTTCGGATCGCCGACCGAGACCGTGATGGCGCCGACGCCGGTGGCTGTGGTGCTGACGAACGTCGTCAGCAGGTCGTTGGAATCGACTCCGCTGGGCAGCGGCGCCGGGACCCGGAGCGTGCCGCTGATCTTCGCCAGCTGCCGCAGCCGGAGCGGGCCGGGCGTCGAGGTGCCGGTGGCGACCATCACGCAGGTCTTTCCCAACGCGCACAACAGGTCTGCGTCACCGCTGACGAAGCCGGTCTGTTCGACATGCAGCGAGTAGCGGCCCGGAACGGCCTGACCCGGAGCGGCGAGGGAGGCGTCGGTGAAGGTCAGGTTGCCGCCGCTGTCGCTGCGCACCGTGACTGCCCCGGCGCCGGCCGGCGCCCGGGTGACGGTGACCTTGGCATCGAGCATCGAGACCAGCGGGTCGCCTTCCGGCAACTCCTGCCTGATGGCCTGGGAGCCGACCGGTGACGGGCTGGCGTCCACGATCACCACCGGCAGGTTCTTCACCGGACCGCTGCCGCCGACCAGCGTCGCGGTCGCCTGGTACTCCTTGGTTCTGGTGTCCGCGGCCGCGACGCCCACGGTCACCGGCAGCACCACCAGGGAGGCCGGTGTGCCGTCCGGATCCGACATCACCGCGGTCGCCGATCTGGGCACCGAGGGACAGTCGGGGCTGGTCAACGCCGGGCCGCCGGTGGCCGGCCAGTTAGCCGGCAGGATTGCGAAACATCCGTTGCCTGCGGTGGTGACCGTGCCCGCGCCGGTGACCGGGGTCTGCCCGTCGAACCCGACGACGCCGCTGACGGTGACCTTCGCGCCGCCGACGCTCACGGTTCGTCCGTCCACCGATGTGGTCACCCGGCCGACAACGGCCCCGATCGGTGAGGTCAACACCATGGTGACCGACTCGGTCTGGTTGAGCCCGACCGGCAGGCTGATCCGGGCGCTGCCACCGGCTTTCGCGGTCACCGTGTAGGTACCGTTCAACCCGCCCACCTGCAGCGTGCCGGCCGGCCCGGTGGTCCCCGCCCGTCCGATGGCGAACGGCGGCGGTGCCTGCCCGGTGGGGGTGAAGGTGACGGCGGCACCGGGTTGCGGGGTCAGGGCGACCGTCTTCAGGTCCGGCGTCAACACGGTGACGGTGGCCCGACCCAGCCGGTCGAGCACGGCGTCGTACCGGGCGTCGCCGCCCAGTTGCAGTTGCACGGTGGAGGTGGCCACCGGCAGGAACTCCCGGTCGGTGGTCAACACCCCGACCTGGTAGCTGCCATGCAGCAGCCCGACGATCTGATAGCTGCCGTCCTTGGCCGCGACCAGGGAACAGCGCACCGGCGCGCCGCCCGGGACGCTGCAGGACTTGCCGCTCGGCGTGCACGATGTCGGAGCCTTGGTGCCGGCCGGAACGGCGATCACGCAGCTCGGTGAGGACGGCGAGCCGACGTGGGTGGTGATCGTGCCGGATATCAGACCCAATGGCTGCAACCGTATCTGCGGTGCGACGGTGATCTGGTTCTCGGCCACCTGGACCTGGGTGGTGGTCGTTTCGTAGCCGGGCGCCGAGATCGTCAACGTGTACAGCCCGGCCACCAGGCCGCGGTGCTTCGGGTCGTTCTTGGCCGGGATGACGTAGTCCTCGGCGGGTCCGGCGGTCGTGGGTACCACGTCCCGTTTGCCGTTGTCGTCGGCCGGATCAACCGGGACCGGCACCGTGACCTTGACCCGACACTCGACATCCGGCACCGGTGAACGGTCACAGGTGAGTGCGCTGTCGGTCGAGGCGTCGACGACCCGACCCTGGATGTGCGCGGTGGCCGCCAGTTCGATCGCCGCGTCGGCGGGCAGTCGCAGATCGGCCTGCGCCGTCCCGGCGGCGGTCACCGTGACGGTGGTGGAGGCCGGCGCCCGGCCGAAGGTCGAGGCGCTGAGCAGGTAGGTGCCGGGGGCCACGCCGGAGAACCGGAACCGCCCGGCCGGGGCCGAGGTGCTCATCGTCTTGTACGACACGGTGTCCCCGGTCAAGGTCAGACCGACCCCTTCGAGGCCGCCGCCGTCGTCGCCGACCGTCGATCCGGTCACGACGCCGGCCGCCGCCGCCAGGGACACGTCGACCCGTACCTGCCCGGTGTCCGGCGGGATGGTGACGGTCCTGACCTGATCGGTGAAGCCGGCGCCGGAGATCGTCATCGTGTACTCGCCGGGCGCCGGGAGGTCGGGCAGGACGAAGGCGCCGACCGGACCGGTGGTGACGGTTGTCGCGGTGCGGGTGATGCCGCCGTTGGTGATGGTGATGCCGATGCCGCCGAGTCCACCGACCCGGCCCAGTTCGTCGCGACCCGAAACCGTGCCGGTAACGGCGGCAACACCCGGTTTCATTGTCAGGTCGACCTTGCCCGCGCCGCCCGCGGTCAGCGTCACCAGGTGCGAGGTGGTGCCGAACCCGGGTGCGGACGCGGTGACCAGATAGGTGCCCGGTGTCGAAAGCCCGTCCGCAGTCCAGGTTCCCGGGGCGCCGGCGGCGGCGCCCCGGGTCGTTCCGGTCGGCGGCGACACGGTCGAGGTGGCCAGCGACACCGTCCCGTCGGTGATGCTGATCTCGGCCGCGCCGACCGGACCGTCCGGCCCGGTGACGGTTCCGGTGAGGCGTCCGGGGCCGGCGACCATGGCGACGTCCAACGGCACCCCGGCGGCCAGCGTTGCGGAGTTGATGATGAAACGCTGGGTCTGGAATCCGGCCTTCGCTAGGGTCAGCAGGTAGTAGCCAGGTCCGGTGATGCCGCCGATGGCGAAGGTGCCATCGGCGTCGGTCTCGGTGGACTGGGCCCCGTCGGGTCCCTCCGGCGCCAGCCGGACCGCCTCGGCGGGGATCTTGCCGAAGGCCCCGGAGCCGGCCCGGAGCATGTCCGCAGTGGCCGTGTCGCCCGGTGCCGGGGCGGCCTGGACGTCGGCCGCCTCGATCAGGCTGGTCGGGCGCAGGCCGACCTGGACACCGGCCGGCGCGGCACCGGACACCGTGCCGGACAACGTGGTTCCGGGTTTGCTGCCGCCGCCCTTGCCGCCGTCGTTGCCGCCGGACTTGTCGCCGCCCGCGGTGCCGGCACCGGACTGCCCGGTGGTCGGTGCTGCACCCGCGCCACTCCCGGCGCCGCCGGCACCGGTGGTGGCCTCGGCGCCCGACCCGGAGGTGCCGGCGCCGGTGGTGCCACCGGTGCCCGAACCGCCGGTGCCGGTGCCGGGGGCGGTCGCGCCGGAGGTGGCGTTGGGCACCGTGTTGCGGGCGGTGAACTGGTCGGAGAGCTTGGGAATGAACAGCAGCGCGGCGGCCGCCCAGACGGCCAGCACCAATGCGACCGCGGCGATCTTCATCGCCGCGCCGCGGATCAGCGGCCGGGCGTTGAGCGTGCCGTCGACCCGCTCGGGGGCGCCGTCGCCGCGGGCGGTGAGGGCGAAACTGTGCACCCCACCATCGGTCAGCAGCCGCGGCCGGCGGACCCGGACACGGGCCTGCACGCTGACCGTGCGTCCGGCCGGGGCGAGGACCGTGTCGTCCTGCAGGTGCACCCACACGCCGTGCGCAGCCTCGGCGGACAGGGACAGCGAGCGATCGCGGCGGCCGGGATTGGTGATGTGCAGCTGGACTTTCCGGCTGTTGACCGCCTCGGAGGTGGACGGGTCGATGGCCAGCGTCACCCTTTCCCGACCGTCGACCGCGAGGGTCGACTCGGCGATCCCCAGTACCGGGGCCGAGCCGGCGCCCGGCGGCGGCGTGGTCCCGCCGGGGCGGATCGGGGTGATCTCGGCGGCGATCACGAACGGGTACAGCGCGCTGAGCGATCCGCGTTCCGGGCTGACGGCGATGGCCAACTGGACGGATTCGCCCGGCTGCAACGGCCCGATCCGGATCGGCTCGGCGACCCAGCTGCTGTCCAGCCCGAGAACGGTGACCGTGAGCATGGCCGGGGTGAACCCGCGGTGGCGGACACCGACATCGACCATGCTGGTCCGACCGGCCGAGCAGGCGATCTGCGGCGCGACCCGGACCTCAGGGGCGTCGGCTCGGGACGTCGGGCGCGAGGAAGGGCCGGTCACGGTGTCCCTCCGGTGCTGCCGGCCGTTCCGGTGGCGGCCGGTGGCGGGATTGCGGTGGTCGGGGAGACGTTGCCGTCGCCGACGGACGTGGTCGACTCGACGGTCAGGTTCAGCACGCCGGCCTTGCTGGCCGGCAGCACCAGGGTGGCCGATCCCAGCGCGCCGGCGGTCGCCGACCTGACCTGCACGACGTAGGCCTGCGGTGCGTCGACGTTCTCGAACACGTAGTCGCCCTTGGCATCGGTCACCGTGCTCCGGTAGACCTGCGCCGGGTACTGCGACGATTCGAACAGGTCCACCTGCAAACCGGCGACAGAGCCGCCGGTCCGATCGGTGATCCGGCCGGAGATCCCAGCACCCGGTACCAGCACCGGGTCGTAGGTGAGACTCTGTCCGGCGATCAGCGTGATCGTCACCGTCGTCGGGCTGGTGCCACGCCGGCTGGCGGACAGCGTGTAGGTGCCGGGCTTCACGCCGGCGATCAGGTACTTGCCGGCGCCAGCGGCTGGGACGGAGGCACTGGAAACGGTGTAGGTGTCGGTACCGGAGGACAGCGTGATGACGGCCTCGCCGCCCGGTGACGATCCACCCGCTGCGTTGCGTTGACTGACCGTGCCGGACACCACCGCGAACGCCGACGTCATCCCGACGGTGATGCCGCCGGCACCTGTGCTGGGATTGCCGTTGCGGTCCAGTGCCACCGAAACGGTCTGGGACTGCAGATCATCCCGGGAGAAGGTCACGGTGTAGGTGCCAGGCAGCGGGAGACCGGCCACCATCCAGGCGCCGACGTCGCCGGTCGACTGGGTCACCGTCGTCACCGTGGTGTCGCCGGAGGTGAGCGTCACGCCGACCCCGCCGGCCGGCGCCTGGTCGGCGAGCGTGTTGACGTGGCCGGACAGGGTGCCGGCCGAATGGCTCAGGGTGAACCGGACGTCGGTGAGCTTCTGACCGGCGGCCAGGGTCAGGGTCGAGGTCTGCGTGCCGAAGCCCGGCGCCGTCACCGTCACCGTGTACGTGGCAGGTGTCACCAGGCCGCGGACGGTGAACGTGCCCTTCTTGCCCTGGGTCAGGGTCAGCGTCTGGACGGTGGTCGACCCCGTGGTGGCGGTGACCAGGGCCTTGACCACCGGCCCGTCCGGCCCGATCACACTCCCGGTGATCAGACCGTCGCCGGTGCGCAACCGCAGCTGCAAATCGGATCTGGTCTCGCCGCCGGCCAGATCGATCCGCTGGGTCTCGGGGGCGAAGCCGGCCTTGGTCACCACCAGCTCGTACACCGCCGGAGAGGCGATGTCGGACAACGAGAACCGGCCGTCGGAGGCGACCGGGATCGAGTCGACCAGTGCGCCCGGCGCGGCCGCCTTGGAGCCGGCAACGGCCGGCAACCGATCGGCCGGCACCTGGATGCTGACCACCGCGCCGGCGACGTCGTCGCCGAGCACCTCACCGGAGACGGTGGCCGGCAGCCCGCCGAGCGAGACCGACAGATCCGGCGACTTCTCCCCGGTCTGCACGTCGATCTCCTTCGCCTCGGCGCCGGTGAGCGCGCCGGGATACCAGACCTCGGCCAGACCGGCGCCCCTGAACCGCACCTTGTAGGCGCCGGCGGGCAGCGAAGCGACGGTGAAACTGCCGTCGTCGGCAGTGGCCGTGCTGGCGACAGGTTGGGTCAGCGAGGCTGCGGAGAACACCTCCACGGCGACGCCGGCCGCCGGTGCACCGGTGAGAAGCGTGATGGTGCCGCCGATCTCCGAGCTCCCGGCGCCGCTGCCGACGTTGTCGGCGGCGGCGGCGACCTGCAGCGCCAGATCGCGATCGGCCGCCGAGACGCCGACCAGCCGGGACAGCGCGATGGTGATCACGGTGGCGAACACGCTGACCGCCACCAGCAGGCTGAGCATCGACAGCACGCCGCGACCGATCCTCGGCTTCTGCATCATGGTGCCGTTGGCCAGCGGTTCCACCGGCACCGCAACGGGTGTGCCGTCCGGCGCTGACGAAGGCCGGCCCGGTCGGGCCGGCGCGGCGGCGACGCCGAACGGGCGGACCACCGGTGTGCCCAGCCAACGCCGCCGGGCCGATGCCCGCAGGTCGGCGATGGCATGCTCGCCCGGCGCCAGGTGCAGCACCGGCGGGATCACTTCGAACTGGATCTTGTCTTCCGGGTCGAGCCCGACCACCGAGGTCGCGATGGTGGTGTTGCCGGTGTTCTCCGCGACCAGGCCGAAGTGGCCGGTGTGCCCGCAGATCACCGTCATTGGTGACAGCGAGAGCCGCAGCGCCTCCTGGGCGGGCACGGCCAGCTCGATCTCGGCAACCGCGATCGCCTGCGGCGGAGTGAGTTCGCGCACCTGAACGGCGATCCGCCGGTCACCGGCCCCGATCCCGTTCGGGATCTCGATCCTGGCGGTCACCGTCTGGGAGGTGTCCGGGAACAGCGACAGGTTCTCGGCCTCCAGGGTGACCCAGCCCGGGTCGGCGCCGAGCACCCGCAGGTGGTAGCCGCCGATGATGTCGGCGGTGTTGGTCACCGTGACACTGATCTCGAACGGAATCCCGGCAACGAGTTCGACTCGCTCCGGATCGACCTGCACCCGCATGATCAGCCACCACCGTTGCTGACGGCGAAGTCCTGCGTCGCACTGCTTCCGGCGGCGACGGTGACCAGCGCGGTGTGCGGCTCGCCGTCGGGTCCGGTCGCGGTCACCGTGTAGGTGCCGGCGGCGAGCCCGCTGATCACGTAGCCGCCGGCCGGGACCACTCCGGCGCTGGCCGCGGAGGTGACCGGCCAGGTTCGGATCCCGTCGGTCGCCACCACCGTGGCGTCGGCGACCGGGGCGCCGCCCGGACCCAGTATCCGGCCGGTGATCCGGCCCATCGAGCTGGTCATGGTGACAGTGAGCGGATCGATCGCCTTCGCACCGTCCAGGGTCACCGGCACGGTCGTGTCCAGGTATCCGGCCAACGTGAAGGTGAGTGTGTAGGAGCCCGGATTCGGCAGCTTGTCGAGGGCGAAGGACCCGACCTCGCCGGACGTCAGGGTGGTCGTCCCTGGGAGGTCGGCGCCGCCGCCGACGGTCACCGTCGCTCCGCCCAGACCGGTGCCGTCTGCAGCGACCAGCCGGCCGCTGACCTGGCCGGTGCCCTTCACCAATTCGACCTTCTGCCCGGTCAGCTTCTGGCCTGGCCCGAGATCGACGACGACGCTGCTCGGCGCGTAGCCCTCGGCGGTCACCGTCAGCACGTAGGTGGCCGGGGTCGGCAGATCACCGATCACGAATTGGCCGGGGGTGCCGGTGGTCGGGGTGCCGGTGGTGACGTCGACCCCCCGGACCGTGGTGCTGACGGTCGCCTGGCCGACGCCGCCAGAGGCGTCGGTGACCGTCCCGGAGATCTCGCCGAGGCCCGAGTTGAGTACCACATTCGGCTGGATCCGGTTGGCCCCGCCGTCCACGGTGACCTGGGCGCTCGACGCCTGATAACCCTTGGTGGTGAACGACAGTTCGTAGGTTGCCGGCGCCGGGAGCTTCTTCAGGGTGTATTTGCCGGCGGCATCGGTCTTCGCCGTCGCCACCGGCTTGCTGGTCGAGGCGGCGCCGATCGGCCGGGCCGACACCACGGTCACCCGCCGTTCAACGGTGTCGCCGGGGTCGACCGTCCCGCTGATGGTGGCCGGCTTTCCGCTCAGCACCATGTCCGTTCCGGTGATCACCGATCCGGTGCCGACCTGTAGTTGCTTCGCCTTACCGGCGGAGGCGGTGCCCGGGAAGTACACCGGGGTGAATCCGTCCGCCGAGAACCGCAGCAGATACGGGCCGGGGAACAGTCCGGAGATCTCGTAACTGCCGTCGGCCTGGGATGCCGCCGAGCTGGCCACCACCAGCTTGCCGGTACTGGTCGGGCGCACCGCCTCCACCAGGATCCGGGCGATGCCAGCGCCGTCGGCCTTGGCGGTGATCGTCCCGCCGATGCCGCCGGCGGTCCCCGGCGGCAGGCTGCCGTCCTTCGGCAGCGCGTCTGCCGGGGCCTCGGCGCGGACCGGACCCGCTGCCGCCGCAGCGGTTCCCGCGCCCCTCCCGGCAGCGGCCGGCGCCGCGGCCGCCGCACCGTCGGACGGGTTCTGCTGGGCGGCCAGCGCCGGCGCCGGAGCGACGAAGTACGACGGGGGTGCGGACTTGGTCAACGGGTCGCCCCCGAAGACCTGTCCGATGCCGAACAGGAAGACCGCCGCCCAGACGGCGATGATGGCCAGCAGGATCAAGGCGGTCATCAGCCCACGGGTCAGCCAGGGCCGCTGCCGCACCGTCAGCGGCCGGCCCGCGGTCAGCGGTTCGGCGTCCGATCCGGTTCCGGAATCGGCGGGCTCGGGCAACGGGTCCAGCGGGGCACCTACCGGAACCGGAAGCCGCGGGGCACGCCCGGGGGCGACGACATGACCGGTTGCGGTGACGTTGATCGGCCGGTCAAGTTCGCTGCCGAGCAGCATCCGCGGAGCACGGGCACTGATCACCACGTCCACCGCGCCGCCGGCCGGGACCGTCGCCGCCGACGGCTCGGTCCGGCAGTCGACGGCCCGTTCCGGATCGGTCGCCTGCAGGGACACGTCAAGGGTCACGTTGCCGCGGTTGTGCACCGTCAGCACGAACCGCGCGGTCCGGTGGGTGCGGACCACCTGCGGCCGGCAGGTCAGTTCCATCGCGGCCGACTGTGGGACCTTGAGGTCCAGGTCGAGGTAGCTGGGCGCGGTATCGCTCTGCCGGGAGCGGACTTCCACCGTTACCGGATGCACGCCGGCCGGGAACTCGTTCGGAACCCCGACCACCAGCGTCATCCGACCGGCGGAGTCGGGGAACAGTGGGAGCACCGCCGGTCGGGTACTGACGTGCCGATCGGGCAGCCCGACGATCCGCGCCGTGACACCGTCGATCACCTGCCCGGTGTTGACCACGTCGAGACCGACCTCGGCGGTGCCGCCGGGCTTGAGGTCGATCAGATCTGTGTCCGCGCTGACCCGCATCGTCAGCCCCGGGACTCGGAGATGGGAACCGACGCCGGCTTGGGCGCGACCATCGCCTCGATCCGCTGGACCGGAGTGGCCAGACCCGCGAACGGCATGCCGTCGACGGCGGTCGTCACGACGAGTTCGAACGACGGTTTCAGGGTCCCGCCGATGGTCGACCAGACGTCCTTCGCCCGGTTGCTCTCCTGCGAGGCGATGGCCAGCTGTACCCGCGAATCGAGCTCGACCGGAAGGTGCTCGACCGGCATCACCTGGATGCCCAACAGGCAGGTGAAGACGTCGCCGATCAATTGGTGCTCGTCGCGGATGCTGCCGGTCCAGGCACTGACCAGATAGTGCAGGTCCAGCATCGGCAGCGGCTGGCGTCGCTGGCGCTGCCCGTCGACGGTGCGTTCGGCAGGCGGACGCGGCTGCTGCGTCGATCGACCGATCCCGAACAGGAACAGGTTGACGGTGATCCGGCTCAGCTGCGCCGACCAGGTTCCGGACGGCGGGTCGAAGGAGACGTCGCCGACCGTGGACGGCAGCGGAAGGGCGGCCCGGACCAGGTTTTCCAGGGCCGAGTCGATCGTCGGGATGATCACTGCGCCCCCGGTTCCGGAATGCTGTGCTGACCTTGGGCCGTCGCCACAGCGCCGCGGCGGCACAACCGCTGCGTCCGCTGTGACATCGCCATCATTACCTCGCAACGCGGCGGGATCGAATGTCGAGGACGGAGATGGAAGACCGTTTCGACCGCTCGGATACTGCGAGAATAGGGCAAAGCGCGCCAATGCGAAATGATCCACTCATTCGGCCCAAAGCGAGCAGATCGTTCGGGTGACGACGTGGCCCGAAAGGGGACCGACGGCGCGAATTCCCGGTCCGCACACGGGTCTTCGGCGCATCCGGCGTAGTCTTCGACGGTGAGCATCTATGCCCTCCCGCTGACGTCCCTGGCCGGCACGCCGACCTCCCTGCTGGACTACCGGGGGCGGAGCCTGCTGCTGGTGAACGTGGCATCGAAGTGTGGACTCACGCCGCAGTATGAGGGGCTGGAAGCACTGCAGAACGCATACCAGGGCAAGGGTCTGACGGTCATCGGATTCCCGTGCAATCAGTTCGGCGGGCAGGAACCGGGCACCGCCGAGGAGATCGCGACCTTCTGCTCGGCAACCTACGGCGTGACCTTCCCGATGATGCAGAAGATCGACGTGAACGGGCCCGACCGGCATCCGCTCTATCGCATCCTGACCGGAACGCCGGACGCCGAGGGCGAGGCCGGGGACGTCCGGTGGAACTTCGAGAAGTTCCTGGTCGACCCATCCGGTGAGGTGGTAGCCCGGTTCCGGCCGGCGACCGAACCCGATGCCCCCGAACTGATCTCGGCGATCGAGGCGTCGCTGGAGCGGATCGACGCAGGCTGAGGCGGCGGCGGCCGATCGGTGTGGGCGCCGGCGTAGGGTTGGTTAGTTAGCACATAGCAACTATCCGTCGCCGTCCGGAGTGTCGTGAGAACGCGTACGCCTTTCCTGTCGAAGGACCACCCGCATGACAAGTGGGTCGCCCTGAGCAACACCACCCTCGGCATGCTGATGGCGACCATCAACGCGTCGATCGTGATCATCTCGCTGCCGGCCATCTTCAACGGGATCGGGCTGAACCCGCTGCAGCCGGGCAACGTGAGCTACCTGCTGTGGATCCTGATGGGCTACATGCTGATCACCGCCGTGCTGGTGGTCAGTTTCGGCCGGCTCGGCGACATCTACGGCCGGGTGAGGATCTACAACCTCGGCTTCGTGGTGTTCACCGTCGGGTCGATCGGATTGTCGCTGGATCCGTTCCGGGCCGGGGCGGGGGCGATGTGGCTGATCGTCTGGCGATTGGTGCAGGGCGTCGGGGGCGCCATGCTGTTCGCCAATTCCACCGCGATCCTCACCGATGCCTTTCCCGCCCACCGGCGGGGGATGGCCCTCGGGGTGAATCAGGTGGCGGCGATCGCCGGTAGCTTCATCGGCCTGATCGTCGGCGGGTTCCTGGCGGTGGTCGACTGGCGGGCGGTGTTCATCGTCAGCGTGCCGATCGGGATCCTGGGGACCGTCTGGTCGTACCGGTCGCTGCACGAGACCGGTACCCGTACCGGGGCGAAGCTGGACTGGCCCGGGAACCTTGCTTTCGCCGTCGGGCTGACGGCGGTGCTCACCGGGATCACCTACGGGATCCAGCCGTACGGCGGGCATTCCACCGGCTGGACCAGTCCGTGGGTGCTGGGTGCCATCGTCGGTGGCGCGCTGGTGCTGGTCCTGTTCGTCGGCATCGAACTGCGTTCCCCGGCACCGATGCTGAACATGGCGCTGTTCCGGATCCGGGCGTTCAGCATGGGCAACCTGGCCGGGCTGCTGGCCGCCGTCGGCCGTGGCGGGCTGCAGTTCATGTTGATCATCTGGCTGCAGGGGATCTGGTTGCCGCTGCACGGTTACGCCTACCAGGACACCCCGCTGTGGGCCGGCATCTACATGTTGCCGATCACCATCGGGTTCCTGATCGCCGGCCCGGTGTCCGGCATGTTGTCGGATCGGTTCGGGGCCCGCGGCTTCGCCAGCGTCGGGCTGCTGATCGTCAGCGGCACCTTCATTGCCTTGCTGCTGCTGCCGGTCGATTTCAGCTATTGGGAGTTCGCCCTGATCACCGGGTTGTCGGGGATCGGCTCCGGCATGTTCGGTGCGCCCAACCGATCGGCGATCATGAACAGCGTGCCGGCCGGCGAGCGAGGAGCGGCCTCCGGGGTGACCGGCACCGTGCAGAACGCGGGTTCGTCGCTGTCCATCGGTGTCTTCTTCTCGCTCTTGATCGTCGGCCTGGCCAGCGCACTGCCGGACGCGTTGCGCACCGGGCTGACGGACCATGGGATCTCCGCCGCCACCGCGGACCAGGTGGCCGGGCTGCCGCCGGTCGGCAGCCTGTTTGCCACCTTCCTGGGCTACAACCCGATGCAGAGCCTGCTCGGGCCGACCGGAGCGCTCGGCACCGTGTCGCCGGCGGACGCGGCGACGCTGACCGGCCAGGAGTTCTTCCCGCAGTTGGTGTCCGGGCCGTTCCACCACGGTCTGGTGGTGGTGTTCTCGGTGGCGGCGGCGATGTCACTGATCGGCGCCATCGCCTCGCTGAGTCGCGGCGGCCGGTATGTGCACGATGACACCCCGCACGATGACACCCGGCACGATGACACCCGGCACGATGGCACCCGGCGCGATGACACCACGGTGGTCCTGCCGAACACCGTCAGCGGCGGAGGCGTCGGGTGAGCGAGGTGCTTCCGCCGCCCGAGGACGTCGCCGGACGGCTGGCCAGAGCGGTCGGACAGATCGCCAGGCGGATTCGCCCGAGCAGCGGCGAGCTGTCGATGGGTCACTTCTCCACCCTGGCCAGTATCGAACGGCGGACCGGCTGCCGGCCGAGCGATCTGGCCAGGGTGGAGCGGGTTTCGCCGCCGACGATGACCAGGATCCTGGCCACCTTGGAGAGCCGCGGACTGATCGTCCGTCGGCCGAGCTCCGGCGATGCCAGGGCGCTGTCGGTGGAGCTGACCGGGCAGGGCCGGGCGGTCGTCCGGCAGACCCGCAGGGACCGGACCGCCACAGTGCGGGAACTGCTCGCGCGGTTGGATCCCGATCAACGCCGGCGGCTGACCGACGCGCTGGAGGCGCTGGAGCAAGTGGCCGCCGCGGCCGCCGC
Organism: Nakamurella lactea DSM 19367; assembly: GCF_000426645.1. Taxonomy (GTDB): domain Bacteria; phylum Actinomycetota; class Actinomycetes; order Mycobacteriales; family Nakamurellaceae; genus Nakamurella; species Nakamurella lactea. The sequence continues at coordinate 154,260 of NZ_AUFT01000005.1, forward strand.
GCCGGCCACCGAACAACGGCCCGGACCGGCGAATGCGGACGGCACCGGGAAAGATGACGCGAATGGCCGAACACCGCAGTGACCAGTGGTACGCCGGGACCGACCGGAACGCCTACATCCACCGGGCCTGGATGCGGCGCGGGCTGCCGTCCCATGCGTTCGACGGCCGGCCGCACATCGCGATCGCCAACACCGCCTCGGATCTGACGCCGTGCAACATGCACCTCGACGAGGTGGCCCGGAGTGTCAAGCAGGGGGTGTACGAGGCGGGTGGGATACCGTTGAACCTGCCGGTGGTCTCGTTGGGCGAAACCCTGGTCCGGCCGACAGCGATGCTCTGGCGCAACCTGGCCTCGATGGCAACGGAGGAGATGTTGCGGGCCAACCCGATCGACGGTGTCGTCCTGCTCGGCGGCTGCGACAAGACCATCCCGGCCTTGCTGATGGCGGCCGCCTCGGTCGACCTGCCGGCGGTGGTGATTCCCGGTGGCCCGATGCTGACCGGCACCTTCCGAGGGCAGCCGCTGGGTTGCGGCACGGATGTCTGGCGGCTGTCCGAGGAAGTACGCGGGGGCGGATTGTCCGAGCAGGACTTCCTGAAGTCCGAATCGTCGATGATCCGCAGCAAGGGGCACTGCAACACCATGGGCACCGCGTCGACGATGGCGTTGATGGCCGAGTCGCTGGGGATGGTGCTGCCCGGCCTGGCCGGCACGCCGGCGGCCGACAGCCGGCTGCTGGAGCACTCACACGAGACCGGCCGGCTGATCGTCGAGATGGTCGAGAACGATCGCCGGCCGAGCTCCGTGCTCACCAGGGCGTCGTTCCTGAACGCGATCGTCACGCTTGCCGCGGTGGGCGGTTCGACCAACGCGGTGGTGCACCTGCTGGCCATCGCCGGCCGGCTCGGGGTGGATCTGACCCAGGACGATTTCGACCGGACCGGGTCCGCCGTCCCGCTGTTGGTCGATCTGCAGCCGGCCGGTCGCTGGCTGATGGAGGACTTCCACCGGGCCGGCGGGCTGCTCGCGGTGCTGGCGGAGGTCAGGGACCTGCTCGACCCGCAGGCGTTGACGGTCACCGGACGCCCGCTCGTCGACTACCTGGACGAGGCCCGGATCTGGGATCGCGAGGTCATCAGTGCCCGGGCCGACCCGGTCCAGCCGGCCGCCGGAATTGCTGTGCTGCACGGCAATCTCGCCCCGTCCGGCGCGGTGATCAAGCCGGCCGCGGCGTCCGAACACCTGCTCCGGCACCGGGGCCCCGCCGTGGTCTTCGACTCGATCGAGGACCTGCACGCCAGGATCGACGACCCAGAACTGGTGGTGGACGCCGACTCGGTGCTGATTCTGCGCGGCTGTGGACCAAGGGGGTACCCCGGGATGCCGGAGGTGGCGAACATGCCGCTGCCGGCCAAGCTGCTGCAGCAGGGGGTGCGCGACATGGTGCGGATCTGCGACGGGCGGATGAGCGGTACCGCCTACGGCACCGTGGTGTTGCACGTCGCGCCGGAGGCGGCGGCCGGCGGTCCGCTGGCGCTGGTTCGCACCGGCGACATGATCGTCCTGGACGTACCGCAGCGGCGGCTGGACATCGACATCGACGACGACGAGCTGGCCCGGCGGACACCGTCAGCGACCGCGGCCGCCCGGTATGCCGAACCGCTGCGCGGTTGGGAACGGTTGTACGTCAGCACTGTCGGGCAGGCCGACACCGGCGCCGACCTGGATTTCCTGGTCGGCTCGACCGGCCATCAGGTGTCGCGGGAATCGCACTGACCGCTTCGACCAGCGAACTGACGGCCGGGAGCTGACGGCCGGGATCGTCGCCGGCCCGGTCGGATCGGGCAGGCGGATCCGACCAACGGAGCAGACTCGACGGCATGAACACGCCGACGTTGGTGTCCGCCGCGATCACCCCGGTGGCACTGTTCGGCGGCGCCGAGGTCGCGGTGTCCCGTCAGCCGGCCGGATACAGCTCGGTGCACAACAGCATCAGCGCGATGGCGGCCACCGGAGCCAACGACCGGTGGATCATGACGGCCGCCCTGGCGGTCGTCGGAACCGGTTACCTGCTGACGGCCGTCGGGCTGGCCGAGGCGCGCACCGTCAGCCGCGTGCTCCTGGGTCTCGGCGGCCTGGCGACGATCGTGGTCGCGGCGCTACCGCAACCGAACCCCGGGCATGTGCCGATGGCCGGCCTCGCGTTCGTGGCACTGGCGATCTGGCCGGCCGTTTCGGGCGTCCCGTCCTGGGTCGGCGGACTGCTGGCGACCGCGGTGCTGACCATCCTGTTGGCCTGGTTCGGTGTGCAGTTGGCCGGCGGGTGGCTCGGGCTCACCGAACGGCTGTTGGCCGGCGCCCAGGCATTGTGGCCGTTGGCCGTCGCCATCGTGCTCATCCGGCGGGATCGGCGCGGCCGTACCGGTCGGACGCTGCACCCGGGTGAACCGCGAGCGGTGAGCTAGAACGTCGTCGGTGCCCCCGGTGAGACTCGAACTCACACTGGACGGGTTTTGAATCCGTTGCCTCTGCCAATTGGGCTACGGGGGCCAGCCGCCCCCAGAAGGGCCGCGGTGATCATCGTACCGGGCAGCCGGAGTGCTCCGGGCCGGGCCCGGCAGCGTCATTCTTGCCACATCGCCAGACGCGGCGAATCACCCGGAACGACCCGTCCCGGCGTTTAGTCTGAAGCCTCGCCGTAGATCGAACACCCGAGTCGGGTCTGGGAAAGAGGTGTCGCCGATGACTGCAGCCAAGCGGGTGCTGATCGCCGAGGACGAGGCATTGATCCGCCTTGATCTCAAAGAGATGCTGGCCGACGAGGGCTTCGAAGTGGTCGGCGAGGCCGCCGACGGCGTGCAGGCCGTTGCGCTCGCGAAGGAGCTCAAGCCCGACCTGGTCATCATGGACGTCAAGATGCCCAACATGGACGGCATCGACGCGGCCGCCGAGATCGTCGCCGACCAGATCGCCCCGGTGGTGATGCTGACCGCGTTCTCCCAACGGGAGCTGATCGATCGGGCCAAGGACGCCGGCGCGATGGCCTACCTGGTGAAGCCGTTCTCGCAGACCGACCTGGTGCCGGCCATCGAGTTGGCGGTCGCACGGCATCAGGAGCTGGTGACCCTGCGTGCCGAGTTCGCCGATGTCACCGAGCGTCTCGAGGCACGCAAGGTGATCGACCGGGCAAAGGGGCTGCTGATGACGGCGCAGAAGATGAGCGAGCCGGAGGCCTTCCGCTGGATCCAGCGCACGGCAATGGACCGGCGGACGTCCATGCAGGCCGTGGCACAGGCGGTAGTGGACGGTTTGTCCAAGAAGTCCTGATCGGCTTTCGGGTGTCGGCCTTCGCAGTCTGGTCGCTATTTGGTCACGTGTCGTAGTGGCCTCTTCGAAAATGACCCTCCAGTGAGTTAAGTTCCGCGGGTCGGCGTCGCCGACAGCCCCGGAACACCGGGGCCGGACTCATCGGAGGTGGCTCGTGCATCGTCTCTCGATGCGAGGCGCTCTCGTCGTGGTGGCTGTGGCCACCCTGGCGTTGGCTGCCTGTGGAAGCAAGAACAACACGGACACGACAGCGGGCGGGGGATCGGGGACAACGGCGGCGGGCAGCGAGACGTCCGGCGCGGGTGGCGAGTCGTCGGCTCCCGGCACCGAGTCGTCGGCCACGTCCGGCACGGGTGATGCCGGCGGGCTGAAGATCGTCCCGCAGCTGCAGATCGACAAGACCGGCAAGGAGGTACCGGCCGCCGCGGCCGCCGACGCCGCCGATCCGGCAGGTGACGGCAAGGCCAAGTGCTCCGGCATCAGCCTGGCGATGGCCGGTGCGCTCACCGGACCGAATGCCGCGCTGGGCATCAACATCCTGAACGGCGCCAAGGTGGCGCTGGACAAGCACAACAAGGCCAATGCCGACTGCCAGGTCGAGATGAAGCCGTTCGACACCGAAGGTGATCCGCAGAAGGCGACCCAGGTGGCGCCGCAGATCGTCAACGAAAAGTCGGTGATCGGCCTGCTCGGGCCGGCGTTCTCCGGCGAGACCAAGGCGACCGGTGGCACCTTCAACCAGGCCGGCCTGCTGGCGCTGACCGCCTCGGCCACCAACCCCGATCTGGCCAAGAACGGCTGGAAGACCTTCTTCCGCGGCCTGGCGAACGATGCGACCCAGGGTCCGGCCGTCGCCAAGTACATGGCGGAAACGCTCAAGTACAAGAAGGTCTGCGTGGTCCAGGACAACTCCGACTACGGCGTCGGCCTGGCCAAGGAGATCACCACCGGGCTCGGATCGGTGGCGGACTCGTCCTGCGCGGCCAAGGTGAAGACCGGTGACAAGGACTTCTCCGCGACCGTCAGCCTGATCACCGGCGCATCGCCGGACGCGGTCTTCTACTCGGGCTACTACGCCGAGGCGGCGCCGTTCGTCGCCCAGTTGCGCGATGGCGGCTTCACCGGAACCTTCGTCTCTGCCGATGGCACCAACGATCCGCAGTTCGTCGCCCAGGCCGGCGCGGCATCCAAGGACGCGATCCTGTCCTGCCCGTGCGGTCCGGCTCCGGAAGCGTTCGCCAAGGAGTACCAGACCCTTAATAACGCCGAACCCGGCGTGTACTCCGTCGAGGGTTACGACCTGACCACCATCATGTTGAAGGCGATCGATTCCGGTGTGAAGGACCGCGCCGGGATGATCGACTTCGTCAAGAACTACAGCGGTCAGGGCCTGGCACGTGAATACAAGTGGGACGCCACGGGTGAACTCGCCGCGGCGCTGATCTGGATCTACAAGGTCCAGTAACGCACCTGCACCAGGTGTGACGGTCGGGGGCGCCGCCTTCACGGGGCGCCCCCGACCGCCGCCCGTTCGAGGCGAATGTACGGGCAGTTCCGGCGCGAAGGAGAACGATGACCGGCCCATGGGCAGCGAGTGTCTTTGCACTCGCGGACAGCGACATCAACTTCAACATCAGCGCGTTGGGCCACAGTTTCTGGCAGTTGACCATCGACGGCCTCGCGTACGGCGCGATCTATGCCTTGGTCGCGGTCGGCTACACCTTGGTCTACGGCGTGCTCCGGCTGATCAACTTCGCGCACTCCGAGGTCTTCATGCTCGGCATGTTCGGCCAGTACGCGGCGCTGATGATACTGGGGTTCTCGCCCAGCGGCAATGCGTATGCCGAGGGTGCGGTGATGACCATCGTTTTCCTCGGCATCGCCATGATCGTCGGGATGGCGGTATCCGGTGGGGTCGCCGTCGGGCTCGAGCGGGTCGCGTACCGACCGCTGCGCAAACGCAACGCCCCGTCGCTGGTCTTCCTGATCACCGCTATCGGCGCGTCGTTCGTGCTGCAGGAGTTCGTCCACTTCATCCTGCCCAAGCTCACCGGAGGCAAGCTGGGCGGCGTCAACGCCCAGCAGCCGATCCGGCTGGTGGAGTCGAAGCAGCAGTTCACCATCTTCGGCGGCTCGGTCACCAACATCACCCTGATCATCGTCATCTCGGCGCTGATCCTGGCGTTCGCCGCCGACGTGTTCATCAATCGCACCAAGTTCGGTCGTGGCATCCGGGCAGTCGCCCAGGACCCGACCACCGCGACGCTGATGGGCGTATCGCGGGAGAAGGTCATCATGCTGACCTTCCTGATCGGCGGCGTGCTGGCCGGCGCCGCTGCACTGCTGTACACGCTGCGGATCCCGAACGGCATCATCTACTCCGGCGGCTTCATCCTCGGCATCAAGGCGTTCTGCGCCGCGGTGCTCGGCGGTATCGGCAACCTGCGTGGCGCACTGCTCGGCGGGCTGCTGCTCGGCGTTCTGGAGAACTACGGGCAGATCGTCTTCGGGTCCGGGTGGCGTGACGTGGTTTCGTTCGTCGTGCTGATCCTGGTGCTGATGGTCCGGCCCACCGGCATTCTCGGTGAGACCCTGGGGAGGGCACGGGCATGAGCACCTCGACGAGTGCCACCAGCGCGGCGGCGGCCAAGTCGCCGGGACCGGTCGGTGTCGGCGATCGGCTGCGGCTGTGGTGGAACCAACTGTCCCGCCCGGCCCAGTGGGGCGTGGGGCTGCCGATCATCCTGCTGATCGCCGCCATGCCGGTGATCCGGCCACCGCTGCTCACCACCCCGGACACCGATTTCGGCGCGGTGATGGCGCAGTTCGGCATGTATGCCCTGCTGGCCATCGGGCTGAACGTCGTGGTCGGTTCGGCCGGCCTGCTCGACCTCGGGTACGTCGGCTTCTACGCCGTCGGTGCCTACACGGTCGGATTGCTGACCAGCCCGGACAGCCCGTGGAACAAGACCGGCGCGGACGGCTTCCTGTCCGACAAATGGGCCTGGCTCGCGGTGCTGCCGGTGGCCGTGGCAGTGACGGCGATCTCCGGGCTGATCCTCGGCTCGCCGACCCTGCGATTGCGTGGGGACTACCTGGCCATCGTCACCCTCGGTTTCGGTGAGATCGTCCGGTTGCTGGCCGACAACCTGGAGAACACCACCGGCGGCGGACAGGGCCTGTCCGGCATCGCCTACCCGCGGGTCGGCGTCACCGAGGCGAATCCGTTCGGCATCTTCTCCATCGGCAACACGGCTGAGCCGTTCAACTCCGGCCTGTGGTGGTTCTGGCTGTCGATCGTGCTGATCATCGTCGTGCTGATGTTCGTCGGGAACCTGGAGCGCTCCAGGGTCGGCCGGGCCTGGGTGGCCATCAGGGAGGACGAGGACGCCGCCGAGATCATGGGCGTGCCGACCTTCAAATTCAAGCTGTGGGCATTCGTCATCGGTGCCTCGATCGGTGGACTGTCCGGTGCCCTGTATGCCGGTCAGGTGCAGTTCGTGGTGCCGACCAACTTCAACGTCATCAACTCGGTGCTGTTCCTGTGTGCTGTAGTGCTCGGCGGCCAGGGCAACAAGCTCGGGGTGATCCTCGGCGCCTTCATCATCGTGTACCTGCCCAACCGGTTCCTGGGTATCGGCGATTACAAGTACCTGATCTTCGGCCTGGCGCTGATGATCATGATGGTGTTCCGGCCGCAGGGTCTGATTCCGGTGCGGCAGAAGCTGTTGGCGTACGGGCGCAAGATCTGGCAGGCAGCCGGCCGACGATCACGGGAGGAGCAATCGTGAGTGAGCTGGCGAACGAACCATCGGCGCTGAACGAGGGCGGCCCCCGAGTGACGAGAGGGGTGCCGTCGTGAGTGAGCGCGACAGGCCCGACCACGAGAATCCGGAGTTCGGCCAGGTCGAGCGCTCGGAATGGGACAGCGAGGAGGCCGGCACCGGCCGGTACGAGGCGCAGCAGGCGAGCGATGCCGACGAGGCGGTGGTCGAACTCGGCGAGTTCCCGCCCATCTCCGAACTCGAATCGGTCGACCTGTCCGACGTCGATCCCGCGCTGGGCGATCCCAAACTGGTAGCCGAAATGGTTGCTGCGCAACGGGAGACGCATGTCGAGGTCGGCGAAGCGTTGATGCAGATGCGCGACGTCACGATGAAGTTCGGCGGGCTTGTCGCCCTCGACTCGGTGACCTTCGACATCCGTCGCGGCGAGATCCTCGGGCTGATCGGCCCGAACGGCGCCGGCAAGACCACCTGCTTCAATGCGATGACCGGCGTCTACCGACCGACGTCCGGGTCGGTGGCCTTCGACGGCGTACCGCTCGGTCGGCTCAAGCGGAACCAGATCACCCGGCGCGGGATCGCCAGAACCTTTCAGAACATCAGGCTGTTCGGCGAGATGACGGCGCTGGAGAACGTCGCCGTCGGGACCGACGCCCGGCACCGGACCTCCGTGCCGGGGGCGCTGTTCCGGGTTCCCCGGCACTGGCGGGAGGAGCAGGACGCGCTGGAACGCGGGATGGCGCTGCTGGAGTTCGTCGGTATCGGACAGCGAGCCACCGAGAAGGCCCGGAACCTGCCCTACGGCGACCAGCGGCGGTTGGAGATCGCCCGCGCGCTGGCCACCGAGCCGAAGCTGCTCTGCCTGGACGAGCCGGCAGCTGGGTTCAACCCCAGCGAGAAGTCGGCGTTGATGGACCTGATCCGCAAGATCCGCGACGACGGCTACACCGTCCTGCTGATCGAACACGACATGCGGCTGGTGATGGGTGTGACGGACCGGATCGTGGTGCTGGAGTTCGGCAAGAAGATCGCCGAGGGCCTGCCCGTCGACATCCGCAACAATCCCGCCGTGATCGCCGCCTACCTGGGAGTGCCGGACGATGCCACTGCTTGAGATCACCGACATGGTCGTGGGTTACGGCCGCATCGAGGCCCTGCACGGCATCTCGCTGACGGTGGAGGCGGGGGAGCTGGTGACGTTGATCGGCGCGAACGGCGCCGGCAAGACCACCACCATGCGGGCCGTCTCCGGGATCCGTCCGCTGACCCGCGGCACCATCAAGTTTGATGGCCAGGACATCACCAAGATGAAGGCGCACCTGCGCGTGCTGGAGGGCATCGTGCAGGCCCCGGAAGGCCGCGGTGTCTTCCCCGGGATGACGGTGCAGGAGAACCTCGACATGGGGTGCTACACCCGCAAGTTCGCCACCAAGGCTGAGTACCAGGCGACCCTGGACCACGTCTTCGAGTTGTTCCCGCGGTTGGCGGAGCGGCGCAGCCAGGTCGGCGGCACGATGTCCGGCGGCGAGCAGCAGATGGTGGCGATCGGCCGGGCCCTGATGGCCAGGCCGAAGCTGCTGCTGCTGGACGAGCCGTCGATGGGTTTGGCCCCGATGATCATCCAACAGATCTTCCGGATCGTCTCCGAGATCAACGCCGAGGGCACCACCATCTTGTTGGTGGAACAGAATGCGCAGCAGGCACTCTCACGCTCGCACCGGGCCTACATCCTGGAGACCGGCGAGGTGATCAAGACCGGCGGTGGCAAGGAGCTGCTGGCCGACCCGTCGGTCAAGGAGGCCTACCTCGGCGTCGCCTGACCGCCAGGTTGCACGCCCTGTTGCGCGTCTCGGTGCGCCCACCCCCCAGTGTTGATCATGGGCCCCTGCACGGCATATCGGACACCTGATCGGCGTGTTGCGGGCTGGGCGCCATGATCATCAGTGGAGTTGCGAGCCGGGCACCATGATCATCGGTGTCGTTCGTCACTCCGCGGACAATGGTGCACCACGGTCACCGCGGAGTGAGCTCTCCGTCCCAGCCCGCTGCTCTGAGCGCGCGTTCGACCTTCACCAGGAACTGCTGATGTTCGGTGTAGATGTCGCGGGCTGTCGGATAGAACATCGTCCAACGTTCGTCGGTGAGCCCGTTGTGACGGCGGCGGTCGCTGGCCATTCTCCCGTCCCCGGTGTGGAACTCCTCGCTCTCGTAGTCCAGCCCGAGTCGGTAGCGCCCCCAGCCCAGATCGAGGTACCTGTTGCCGCTCCGTGTGGCGACGAGGATCTGAGTTTCCGGCTCCGGTAGTCCGTACTCGAGGATGCGCGTCCGCGTTCTGGATTCCATGGCAGAGCCACTGTCGTGTGCCATGAAGCCGTGCCAGCGGCGAACCTGCAGCACCCCGCGCCGACGCCCGGCCAGCGACAATGATCGCGAGACCTCCTCTGCGGTCACACCTTTCGCGGCCGCGGCGTCGAGCTGAGCGAGCACGTCGAGGCCGGTGACAGCGCGCGCACCGTCGACGGCCGCGTCCACCCGATCGATCACCCGGAAGTCCGGCCACTCCAGAATCGGCGAGCGCGGCGGGGCCTGGTGGACGACAACCCCCTGAGGCGCCGCCAGCGATCGGCCCGCCGCGGTGGTCACGTGCAGCTTGTTGTCGGTGACCACCCCGAACCCGTAGTAGTCGGCAGCGCTGAGTCCACAGAGGATCAGCGGCTCGGCGATCTGCGCCTGGGCGCGGGTGAATCGCGCCATCAGGTCGTGATCCGGATCGGGAAGCTGGAGCCAACCGCGTCCGAGCGAGGTCAAATGGCCCTGCCCGACCCATTTCGAGATCCGTTCCCAGCGGTAGCCCTGCCGTAGTTGGGCCATCCGGATTACGCCGCCCTGACGGCGTGCGAGCTGCAACATTGCTGGGTCCATCCGCCGAGCGTGGTGTGCATTCGGCCGCATCAGACAATCTCGGCGTAATTCAGTGGACAACCGGTCGTGGGTGGACAACCCCGCAACGGTGATGATCATGGCGCGCAGCCCGCGACGCGCCGCTGCGATACCCGTTTTGCCGGGCAGTCGCCCATGATCAACACGGGGTGGGAGGGGAGCCCGCCGGCTAGCGGGTGGCGGCTAGCCGGCGCAGGGGTCCGGGACGCTGCAGTCCGGCGCGTGATCCGGGGGAGTGGACGCGACGATCCGCTGGAGCAACTCGCGGAACTGCCGGGCCTCCGCGGCGGTCAGTTCGCCCAGCACCTCGCGTTCGACGTGTTGGAGGCGCCGGGTCGCCGCGTCGAAAGCCTTGCGGCCGTTGGCTGTCAGCAGGATCTGTCGGGCCCGGCGGTCGACCGGGTCCGGCCGGCGGACCACCAGGTCTGCCTTCTCCAGATCGTCGACCAGGTAGGTCATCACGGTGCGATCGAGGCCGAGCCTTTCGGCGATCTGGGCCTGGCTCTCGCAGCCACCGGCGGCCGAGATGGCCAACACCTGGAACCCGCGCGGGCCGCCGGGAAGCTCGGCGACCGCCTGGGTGGCGCCGGAATGGTAGCGACGCATCAGTGCGCCGAGGGCCAGCCCGAAGTCGACGGATGCCCGCGTCTGTGGGGTGCTGGTCCCGGCCATCGGCCCAGTGTATCCGCGGTCGCCTGTGGCGACGGTCACGTTGTCAGATGTTCTGTAGCCAATATGATCGGTAGCGCAGATCATCGACCAGCAGGGTTGGGATCGTGATGACGGGAGCGCCATGTCCGGCAGCAACAGCAGCACCATCTTCCGACTGGACGCCAGCATCCGGATCGAGGGCTCGGTGACCAGGGCGGTGGCCGACACGCTGCAGGCCACCATCAGCGCTGAGCTGGGGAACCCGGCGGTGGTCCGCCGCGATGTCGGTAGCGTGCCGCTCGGCGGTGCGGTCTGGGCCGACGCCGCACTGTCCCGGCTGCTGCCGGCCGAACAGCGAACGGGCGAGCAGCGGTCCGCGATCGAGCTGGCCGGCGAGCTCGCCGACGAACTGGCTTCCGCAGACACGCTGGTCTTCGCCGTGCCGATGTACAACTTCGGCGTCTCGCAGCATTTCAAGACCTGGTACGACATCGTCTCCACCGACCCGCGGCTCGCTCCCGGTGCCGACGACATTGCCGGCCGGCCCGCTTTTCTGGTGACAGCCAGGGGCGGCGGCTACGGTCCCGGCACCCCGCGCGAGGGTTGGGACCACGCGACCGCCTGGATGCAGCGGGTGCTGGTCGATGTCTGGGGACTCGATCTCGAGACGATCGAGACCGAGCTGACGCTGGCAGAGGTGACGCCACAGATGGCGGAGTTGCGTGATCTGGCCAAGCAGCAGCTCGCCGCTTCGCACGACACTGCGCGGGTCGTCGGGCGATCGGTGACCCATCGCCTGTTGACCGCGTCCTGACCGCGCTTCGCTTGTCCCGTTGTTACCACCGGCCGGCCAGCCACAGCGCCGTGGTCGCCGCCAGCAGCGTCGACGGGACGGTCAGCAGGCCGAGCCGGGTGAAGGTGGCCAGACTGGCAGAGTGCTCGTTGCGCACCAGGATCCGGCGCCACAATAGGGTGGCCAGTGATCCGGTGTAGGTGAGGTTCGGGCCGATGTTCACCCCGATCAGAATCGCCAGGATCGCCGTCGGTGCCGCGGGCCCGGCGGCGGTGATGGCGCCGAGCAGCAGCAGGGTCGCCGGCAGGTTGTTCAGCAGATTGGCCAGTAGCGCTGCGATCCCGGCCAGTGTCAGCAGGGTGAGCCAGCTGTCGCCGGCCGGCAGTGCGGTCGAGATCGCCTGCTGCAGGCCGTGTCCGGTGACGCCGTCGACCACCACGCCGAGGGCGCCGACGAACAGGATGAACAGCGGGTTCGCCGCCATCAGGATCGCGCCCGGGGCTCGCTGGCCACGCACCATCGCCCGGACCGCCATCGCCGCGGCGCCGGCCGAGGCGACCACCCATGGCTGCACGGCGAACACCGGCGCGACCACGAACCCGGCCAGCACCAGTCCGATCAGTACCAGCGAGGTCAGCGGCGGCCGCACGGCGGCGCCGCGCACGACCTCGACCCGACCGCGCAGGTCGCCGGCGAAATAGCCACGGAAGACCAGGTACTCGACCGCCAGAGCGGCCAGCCATGGCAACGTCATCAGAGCGGCGAAGTGCAGGAACGTCAGCCCGGATGCGTGGAATGCCAACAGGTTCGTCAGGTTCGAGATCGGTAGCAGTACCGACGCGGTGTTCGCCAGGTGCGCCGTCGCGTACAGATGCGGGGACGGCCGCACCGTCAGCCTGCGCACCGTTGCGAACACCACCGGCGTCAACAGCACCACGGTGGCATCCAGGGACAGTACGGCCGTAGTGACCCCGGCGACGCCGAAAACCAACAGCAGCAATCGTTGCGCCGAGCCGCCGCTGCGGTGCGCCATCAGGTCGCCGATCCAGCGGAACACCCCGTCGGCGGCGGCCAGCTGCGAGATCACCAGGATCGCTGCCAGGAACCCCAGGGTCGGGCCAAGTTCGGCGATCGTCCGCCAGGCCCGGGTCGGGGTGACGATGCCCAGCGCCAACAGCAGGCCGGCGGCCGGTACTGCCGCGACCGCCTCCGGCAGGTGCCGCGGGCGGATGACGGCGAACGCCAGCACCGCCATCAATGCCACGACGCCGATCGTGGTGGCCGCCGCAGCGGACACCCGTCAGCCGCCGCGGACCAGGCAGGACAGCCGAGCGGTGCAGACCCGGGCGCCGTCCTCCCGGGAGATGACGATGTCGAACGTCATCATCGTCCGGCCGACGTGCACCGGTGTGGAGACGCCCGTTACCGATCCGGCGGTCATCGATCGGTGATGGGTGCAGCTCAGTTCGACACCGACGGCGACCCGGCCGGGGCCGGCCAGCAGCGCGGCGTGGAAGGAGCCGAGCGCCTCGGCCAGCACCCCGTTCGCCCCGCCGTGCAACAGCCCGAAAGGCTGACGATTGCCGACCACTGGCATGCTGGCCGCCACCCGGTCGGGGCCGAACTCCTCGATCCGGATTCCCATCATGGCGTTCAGCTCGCCGCCCACCCGGTTGGCCGCGGCCAGTACCGCCACCCGGTCGCCGCCGTCGGCGACGGCGGCAATTGCGGCGAACAACTCCCGCATTCCGGTCTCGATCTGCTCCGGCGGGTAGAAGGCGGGCAGCGGGCCGGGGCGCGCGGTCGGCTGGGTCGGGTCGGGCTGGTCGGTCATCGCTGCGGCTCCTTGGTCACCGGGACGTGAGGGCTGTCGGAGTCTGAATCTAGACTCGGGCACGTGAACGAGCTTGCGAGTGAACCGTCGGCACCGAACGATGTCGACCCGCGAGGGACGAGCGGGGAGACACGGTGACGGCGACGACCAGCGGGACCACGGCGGCAACGACCGAGGTGGCGGCGCCGGCCACCCCTGCAGGGGAACGGCCGACCCTGCTTCTGCTGGACGGCCATTCGCTGGCCTATCGGGCGTTCTACGCGCTGCCCGTGGAGAACTTCTCCACCACCACCGGGCAGCCGACCAACGCGGTGTACGGCTTCACCTCGATGCTGATCAACCTGTTGCGGGACGAGCGGCCGACCCACGTCGCGGTGGCCTTCGACCTGTCCCGGCAGACCTGGCGGAGTGAGGAGTTCGCTGCCTACAAGGCCAACCGATCCAGTTCACCGGAAGACTTCCGGGGCCAGGTCGAGCTGATCAAGCAGGTGCTGGAGGCCATGCGGATCCCGGCGCTGTCGGCGGAGAACTTCGAGGCCGACGATGTGATCGCCACCCTCACCGTTCGGGCCACCGGCGAAGGGATGGCCGTCCGGATCTGTACCGGCGACCGCGACGCGCTGCAGCTGGTCTCCGACCAGGTCACCGTGCTCTACCCCAAGCGCGGGGTCTCCGAGCTCACCAGGTTCACTCCCGACGAGGTCGAGTCCAAATACGGGCTGACGCCGATCCAGTACCCCGACTTCGCCGCCCTGCGCGGCGATCCGTCGGACAACCTGCCCGGCATCCCGGGGGTGGGGGAGAAGACGGCGGCCAAGTGGATCCGCGAGTTCGGCTCGCTCACCGCCCTGGTCGACCGGGTCGACGAGGTCCCCGGCAAGACCGGGAACGCGTTGCGGGACAACCTGTCCAACGTGCTGCAGAATCGCCGGCTGACCGAACTGGTGCGGGACGTGCCGGTGGAGGCGGATCCGGCGAACGACCTGCAGGCGGTCCCGTACGACCGGGAGGCCGTGCACTCGATCTTCGACAACCTGCAGTTCCGGGTGCTCCGGGAGCGGCTGTTGGAGATCTTCGAACAGGCCGACGAGACCAGCGTCGAGGGCGGCTTCGACGTGAAGGGCGGCCGGTTGGAGCCGGGCGGCGTGCGGGCCTGGCTGGATGAGCACGGCGGCACCGGCCGGCTCGGCCTGGTGGTGCGCGGCGCGTTCGGCGCCGGCGCCGGCGACGTGCACACACTGTCTTTCGCCGCGCCCGACGGCGCGGCCGCCGTGGTCGACGTGTCGGCCATCGACCCGGACGACGACGCGGCGATCGGCGCCTTCCTGGCCGACGTGGCCCGGCCGAAGGTCGGCCACGACCTGAAGCCGGCGATCAATGCCCTGGTCGCCAGGGGCTGGCCGGTCGACGGCATCGCCTGCGACACCGCGCTGGCCGCCTACCTGGTGCTACCCGGCCAGCGCTCATTCGACCTCGGCGACCTGGTGCAGCGCTACCTGCACCGCACATTGCAGACCGAAGACGCGGCCGCGGGTGGCCAGCTCTCGCTGTTGGACGACGGCGTCGACGACACCGCGCTGATGGTCGAGGCCAGGGCAGTGCTGGATCTGGCCGAGGTACTGGCGGCGCAGCTGTCGGCCGGCGGTCAGCTCGATCTGCTCAACGACATCGAACTGCCGGTGATGACGGTGCTCGGGCAGATGGAGCGCACCGGCATCGCCGTCGACGTCGACTACCTCGATGAGTTGCACAGCACCTTCTCCGCGGCCGCGACCGAGGCCGCGCAGGCGGCCTACGGGGTGATCGGCAAGGAGGTGAACCTCGGCTCGCCCAAGCAGTTGCAGGTGATCCTGTTCGACGAACTCGACATGCCGAAGACCAAACGCACGAAGACCGGATACACCACCGACGCGGACGCGCTCACCGCCCTGTACGAGAAGACCGAACACCCGTTCCTGCAGCACCTGCTGCGGCACCGGGACGTCACCAAGCTGAAGACCACGGTCGAGGGGCTGCAGAAGTCCGTCGGCGACGACGCCCGGATCCACACCACCTACCTGCAGAACATCGCGGCCACCGGCCGGCTGTCCTCCACCGACCCGAATCTGCAGAACATTCCGGTGCGGACGGCGGAGGGTCGGCAGATTCGCAAGGCCTTCATCGCAGGACCGGGATTCGACGAGCTGCTGACGGCGGACTACTCGCAGATCGAGATGCGGATCATGGCGCACCTGTCCCACGACGCCGGGCTGATCGAGGCGTTCCGGTCGGGTGAGGACCTGCACACCTTCGTCGCCATGCGGGCGTTCGGGGTGCCGCAGGAGGAGGTCACGCCGGAGATGCGCCGGCGGATCAAGGCGATGAGCTACGGGCTGGCGTACGGGCTGTCGGCGTTCGGCCTGTCCGGCCAGCTGAAGATCAGCGTCGAAGAGGCCAAGGAGCAGATGGATGCCTACTTCGACCGGTTCGGCGGAGTGCGCGACTTCCTCCGGGCCACCGTCGACCAGGCCAGGATGGACGGCTACACCGAGACGCTGCTGGGCCGCCGGCGATACCTGCCGGATCTGACCAGCGACGTCCGTCAGCGGCGTGAGCTGGCTGAGCGGGTGGCGCTGAACTCGCCGATCCAGGGATCGGCTGCCGACATCATCAAGGTCGCGATGGTCAGCGTGCAGCGCCGCCTCGAGACGGAAAAGCTCAGGTCACGGCTGCTGCTGCAGGTGCACGACGAACTGGTCTGCGAGGTCGCCGAGGGCGAGGCGGAGGCGGTGACCGCCGTGGTGCGCGAGGAGATGGCCGGCGCGTACCGGCTGGACGTGCCGATGGACGTCTCGGTCGGGCTCGGCGCCAATTGGGACGCCGCAGCGCACTAACTAACGACCGTCGTGGGTGGCCACACACCCCAGAGGACAAGGAAGCCAGGATGTTGCTGCCGAAGCCGATCGCCGAGGGTGTCCGGGACGGCCGGATCACTCTCGCTTTCCGTCGCTGGGAGGCACCCAGGGTCAAGATCGGCTCCACCCAGTTGACGGCGGCCGGCATTGTCGGGTTCGACGCCGTCGACGAGATCGTCGATCTGGCAACGCTTTCCGACACCGACGCGCTGGCGGCCGGGCTGCCGGACGCGGAGACCCTGCGGAAGCGGTTGGCGCCGGGTGCCCCGGCCCGGAGTGGCCCCCGGAGCAGCAAGGGCGGCGACCGGGTCTATCGGGTTCGGATGCGTTACCTGGGGGAGGACCCGCGGCTGACGCTGCGGGAACAAGTCCCCGATGGCGCCGACCTTGCCGAGCTGACCGCAGCGGTGGCCAAGTTGGACGCCGGCAAGAAGACCGGACCGTGGACCCGCCCGATCCTGGAATGGATCGCGGCCAATCCCGGCGTCGTGTCCAAGGAACTGGCCGCGCTGCTGGACCGCGACCTGCTGCCGATGAAGGCCGACATCCGCAAACTCAAGGCCCTGGGTCTGACGATCAGCCTCGAGGTCGGATACCGGTTGTCTCCACGTGGCGCCGCCTACCTCGCGTCCCTGGGCTGACGCCTGGGCTCAGCGATGCGTCGTCTGCCCGGCCTGGTCGGCGTCGCCACGGGACAGCCAGCCGCGCCGCGCCGCCTTGGCCACCGCCTGTAGTTGCGAGCTGGTACCCAGCTTGCTGAGCAGGCTGCGGACATGGCTGCGAACGGTCGCCTCGGAGACCACCCAGTCGTCGGCGATCTCCCGGACGCTGCGGCCATCGCTCAACGCTTGCAGGGTTTCTCGCTCCCGCTCGGTGAGTCGGCGAAACGGCACCAGCTCGCGATCCCGGTCGGCCTGCAGCCTTTGTCCTTCCGCCCGCGCGTCAGCCAGTTCCCGCCGGAAGGTGGCATGCTGCACCGGGTCCAGCGGGCCCTCGGCCGTCATCGCACGGCCGGCCGCGTCGACCAGGGCGTCGAAACCGTCCGCCTTCGGCACGTAACCGAGCGCGCCGAGCCCCAGCGTCTCGGCGATCTGCAGCCGATCCTGGACCCCGGTGACCATCAGCACCCGGATACCGGCCGCGACCAGCGGAGCGATCAACGGGGTACTGCTGCCGGCCCCGCCGAGGTCGAGATCCAGCAACACCAGCTCAGGACCGATCTGAAGGATCCGGGCCAGGGTGGATTCGACCGGGTCGGCGGTACCGGGGCCGGCACCGCCGGCCGGGACCCCGACCGGGGCGACGACGACCGCATCGAAACCGTCGCGCCGCAAGGCCTCTCGGACGGTCTCCGCCAGCAATTGGTGGTCGTCGACGATCACGATGGACGGCATCAGCCCACCCCGCGGAGCGGCCGGATCGCCGCGGCGGTCGTCTGTTGCGACAGCTGCTGGGGGATCGGCACGCCGGCGGCGGCCGCGCCCGTTGTTCCGGTGGCCAGCGCCGGCGCCTGCGGCTGGGCCGCCGGGAGCGTGATGGTGACCGTGGTTCCGCCGTCCGGGCCGCCGTCCAGTCGCAGGGTTCCTCCCTGGACGTGCATGGCCGCCTCGGCGGTGTACAGGCCGATGCCGGATCCCTCGCCGGCAGCGTCCTGGCCACGGACACCGCGCAGCAGCACGCGCTGCCGGTCGGCCGCCGCGATGCCCGGTCCGTCGTCCTCGATGGTCAGCTCGACGGTGTCGCCGCTGCGCCGGGACCGGATGAGGATCGGGCTACCTGCGGCATGCGTTCGGGCGTTGGACATGACGTTCGCCACCGCCGTTGCGAAGGCCGGCGCGCGCCCGACCACCGCGGTGGAGCGCAGGTCCGTGGAGATCTCGGCGCCGGCGATCCGGTGGGCGAGGATCAACGGCTCCAACACGTCGGCGATGTCGAAGTCGGTGAGCGTGGTCTGCTGCTGCGGATCGAGGACTGCGCCGAGCCGGTGCAGTTCGGCGGTCATCATCCGGTGCAGCTGCGCCGGGTCGATGCCGCTGGACGGATCCGGTCGGCTGAGCAGTCGGGACGCGCCGAGCACACTGACCACTGCGGTCCGGGCATCATGCAGACGCTCGCGTTGATGCCGTTCGATCGACATCAGATCGGTTCGCACCAGTTCCAGATCGCCGGTCAGCCGCAGGGTCTTGGTGCCGTTGGCGGACAACAGCTCCCACAGGGTGGTGGTCGCGGAGGCCAGCAGCAACAGTGCTGCGATGGCTTGGGAGCCGGCGGCCAGGGTCCAGGACTGCAGCCCGAAAAGGCCGGTGGCGCGCAGCATCTCGCTGACGGCCAGGACCGCGAAACCAATTCCGGCCCACTGCTGGGTGACCCGGCCCTGCTGCCGACCCTGCCACAGATGGTGACCGGCAAGTACGGCCCATAGGCCGGTGACCACCCACTCGGCCCCGCGGGCGAAGTCGTACATCGTCTCGGCGGGCAGCCAGCTGGTCGTGCGGTAGGCCAGCACCAGCGCCAACGTCAGCGAGATCGCGATCAACATCACCAACGTCCGCAGCGGCCGCAATCCACCCTGGATCGGGGCCGAGAAGGCGCCGAACAGCAGGGCGAGGATGCCGACGATGATCAACAATTGGCGGCCGGGGACCATGGCGAACGGGTTGCTCGCCGAGCCGAGGATGCCCAGGACCGACACGAACGACAGCGCGACACCGATCACGATCAGACCAATCGCGTGCCAGGCCGGTTCGGCGACCCCGCTCAGCCGCCAGGCGGCCAACCGGAGACCCCCGGCGGCAAGCAACAGTGCGGCGGCCAGCGACCGGGCCAGCACCTTGAGCTGACTGCCGGCGCCGGCCGGATCGAACCGCCCGGCGAACAGCAATACGCTCCAGACGACCAGCCCGAGCAGTGAGGTCACCAGCAGCACCAGCGAAATCCGGCGGTGCTCGCTCGGTGGAACCTGCGCCCGCCGGTCCGGCCCCCGGTACGGCGCCTGCCTGCCGGTTCTCGCGCCGTCCCACGATCTTTCGTTCGGCACCCCTTGCCCCACTTCCATCACACCCGACCGACCACCACACCCGACCGACCATCAGTCCCGACGACCGTCAATCACGACGACCGTCAATCCCGACGACCGTCAACCCGACCGACCAGCACATCATCGGTGCCGGGTCCGACAGTGCCCGTCCGATCGGATCCGGTCGCCCGGCAGGTCGCACGGGCCGAAATACCGACCCGAACTGTTCGCCGGCGGGATCGCCCCGTCGATCCTGGAAACCGGCTGAAACGGATTCGGTTGTTTGGTGCTTGCTCGTTCATCTGAGTCTGGGACCGACGGTTACGAATTGTCCATCACGCTGGGCCGAATGCCCGGGAATCCACCTGAATGGACCAGCGAAAGGGTTGGGGTCCGGTAGTCGGCCGCCGGATCGGCGGCAGTGGGGGATGCAGCCACTGCGGGAACTGCCTTTGGCGCAATTCTGGCCGCGTTGGTCGACGGACCAGCCGGAGCGAACAACGCGCTCGTTGTCGGCGCCGGTGGAAAGAACAAGCCCCACAACAGGTACGCCGCGATCGCGGCGACCAGCAGTGCGGCCAGCCCGGTCGGCTGCTGCAGGAAGACGACGACATAGCCCAGCCGCGGAATCGAGGTGGCGACGCTGCCGACGACCAGGCCCGGCCGGATCGTCCAGGAATCCGCCGTTCGGTTCGCGTCGCCCTTGGTGTGGATCGATCCGTTTGCTGTCACCTCGGTGACCCGATGCGTCACCAGGGCGTTCGGGTCCGCGGAGTACCGGAAGGTGATCACCTCGCCGACCTGGTAGCTCCGAGCCGCCGGCCGGTCGATCACCAGATCACCGGGCCGGTAGGTCGGAGCCATCGATCCGGTGTGCACCACATACGGCCGGTAGCCGGCCTGCCAGAAGGCAAGGCCGGCTACCAACACCCCCAGGAAACCGAGAATGACGAAGGTCCAGGTGACGCGTCGGCCCCTGCGCTTGCGGTGCACCCGGACTCCTTTCCTGTCAGGCCGGGCGGTGGGGCGGAATCGGGGCCGCACCCACCGTCCGGTAGCCGGTGGTTTGTCGACGTCAGAACATCATCGGATCAGAAGTTGGCGGCGTCGGGGCGTATTCCCGGTTGGGTGGCGACGACCTTGAACGGGACGTCCACCATCACCTTGTTCTGGTCGGTCGCCTTTCCGGTCAGCCCGAAGGACACCTTTGCCCAGCTCGAGGTTCCGGCGGCGATGTTCGACCCGATCTGGATCGCTGCCGGCACACCACACTCGGGCGCCGCCTGGGTGGCGTTGTCCGGGCCCGTTGCCTTGTGGGTGTCACCGCCGGTCCCGTTCGCGTGAACGTGGCAGGTGCCGTTGTTGTAGGCGTTGGTCGCGGCCGAGTCCTGCTGCAGCTGCAGGTTGTAGGACTCGAAGCTCATACCTTGAGCGCTGGTGACCTTGAAGTGCCCGTAGCCACCCAGCCCGCCCCCGGTGTACCAGCCGTAACTCGTCGTCTTGACGCCGGTGAACTGTCCGTACGCCGGAGACTCCTTGTCGAACACCAACCACACATCGGCGCTGGTGGTCGAGTTCCCCTTGACCCGGAAGTTGATCGTCTGGTCCTTGTCCGAACCCGGGTTGAGGCCGGTGAAGTTGATGTTCTGACCGCTGGCGGTGATGTCCAGGACGCCGGAGGTCCCCGACAGGTTGCCGCCGACTTCGTCAGTGAAGTACGCCCCAGTGGTGCTGCTGGCCATCGCGACCAGGGCGCCGGAGATGCCCAGCGCCCCCACGAAGCCCGCCAGCCTGGCGATCTTTCCCTTGTTCATGTACCGCTCCTTCGTCACCGACCCCCATCCCCACTCGGGTGCGACGCTCTGGGCCGCCGGGTCACTGCAAGCGTCGGCGAACCACCCCGCCAGGCACATCGTCAAAATTGGGGAACTGGGGGAGTCGGACAGATCGGGAAGTGAGCAGCGAGCAGCGTCAGAACGGCTTGTGCGACACGAAGATCGCCGTGCCAGGGAACACCTGGCCGCGTTCGGGCGTCCACTGGCCCCAGGTGCCGGTGAAGTCCTCGGGCCACTCCGGCTCGATCACGTCGTCGAGGACGAACCCGGCGCCGACCAGTTCGCGGATCCGATCGCCCATCGTGCGGTGGTGCTCGGCGTACGCGGGGACTCCGTCCTCGTCCACCTCGACGTAGGGGGAACGGTCGAAGTACGACTGGATCGCGGTCATGCCCACCTCGCCCGGCATGTCCGGGAAGATCCAGCGCATCGGGTGCGTCACCGAGAACACCCAGCGGCCGCCGGGCCGCAGCACCCGGAACACCTGGCGCATCGCGCCGGCCGAATCGGCGACGAACGGGATACCTCCGAAGGCAGCGAACGCCAGATCGAAACTACTTGCTGCGAACGGCATTTCGCAGACGTCCGCCTGCACCAGCGGAACACCGATGCCCGATCGGCGGGCGGCCGCGGTGCCGTGCGCGAGCATCCCGATCGACACGTCGAAGGCGACCGGGCGGGCACCCCGGCCGGCCAGCCAGCGCGAGCACGGGGCCGACCCGCAACCGACCTCCAGCACCCGCTTGCCGCTCACCTCACCCAACAGCCGGGCGTCCTGCTCGCGGACGTTCTCCGGGCACCAGACGAAGTCGGCGTCGCCGAGGAAGGTGCCGTGCTCGAGGTGATACGCGTCCGCGTCGTGGTCCCACCAGCGTCGATTGGCGGAGCGGGAGGTGGGCTGGTCGGCGGGCATCACCTTCGGCCGGGTCGGCCCGAGATTCATCGGGCCTCCTGCCGCTCGTTCCTCGCGCAGGTTCCCCGACCTGTGTCACTGTTCGCTCGCTGACCCTCGCTCATCGGGGCCGCCGCGGCCGTAGTGGCGTTGCCGGCATCTCCGGAGCGGGCAGCCGATCGACGCCGCCGAGGTATCCGGGCACCGCACCGAACCGGCCCGACGCCGGATCCGGACCCGGATCGTTCCACTCGGCGCGAAAAGCGGCGATCTGCTCGGTGCTACGTCCGATGAAGTTCCACCACATGATCACCGGCTCGGTGAACGGCTCGCCGCCGAGCACCAGCACCCTGGCCGGGGCATCGCCGGTGTTGATGATCTCGACCGTATCGGCGCCGACGTCCCGGCAGCCGAGATCCCCTGGTGTCAAAGGGGTTCCATCGAAAGATACGACGCCGGTGTCGACCAGCACCGCGTGCTCGTGGGTCGGGTCCACCGGTGCGCGCAGGGCCGCGCCCTGATCGATGGTGACCTCGGCGCCGAGCAGCTCGGTGGCGGTACGGACCGGCGAACGACCGCCCGCCAGTTCGCCGATGAACACCCTGACGGTCGCCCCGGCGACCGTCACCGGCCTCGGTACGTAGTGCTGGAAGTCGCGGGCAGCATCGGCTTCGGCCGCGGGCAGCACCATCCACAACTGGGCGCCGTGCAGCACCGTGGTGGCCGGCGTTGACACCTCCGAATGGGCGATGCCGTGTCCGCCGGTCATCAGGTTCAGTTCGCCGGGCCGCACCATTGCGTGGTTGCCGGCGCTGTCGCGATGCTCGATCTCGCCGGAGAACAGCCAGCTGACTGTCTGCAGCCCGGTGTGCGGGTGCGGCGGTACGTCCATCCCGCCGCTGCGGGAGACATCATCCGGCCCATAGTGGTCGGCGAAACACCACGCCCCGACGAACGACCGGCTGCGGTGCGGCAGGGTGCGCCTGACCGTCATCGCCCGCGGGCCGCCGAGCGGAACCTCGCGCGGCTCGAGGACCTGAACGGTGCTCGTCGCCGCGCTCGCCGGATCGCAGGCGAGCAGCTGCGGGTGATCCTGGGTATTGCTCATGGGGAGCACCTCGTTCCGGCGTGCGGTCTGGGGCCTGCGGTCCGGTCTCCAGCGTGGCACAGGCCGGGCGCCGCCGGGTGCACCCGCCGGCGCACACTGGGACGATGAGCGACGTCGAGGTCACCGACAACTCAGAGCTGCATCGCTTCGAGGCGCGGCTGGACGGTGCGCTGGCCGGGTTCGCCGTCTATCGGCGCGAGCCAGGTCGGATCGTCTTCGTGCACACCGAGGTGGACCCGGCGTTCGAGGGCCGGGGGATCGGTGGCGCGCTGGCCCGGCAGGCGCTGGACGGACTGCGGGACGACGGGACCGTGCAGGTGGTTGCCGAGTGCCCGTTCATTGCTGCCTGGATCCAGCGTCATCCCGATTACCAGGAGCTGCTGCGCCCCCGGCCCTGAGCGGAATTGGCGCTCACAGCGTGCTCGGGTAGCCTGTTGAGTGCGTTGTGTGCTCGTGCTGCCTCGGAATGGAGCAGGCGGCGATTTTCGGGCGCATCTCGCAGGTCGTTCGTCAGGTGTTCAGGCACCCGTCGGCACGGCACCCACCAATACTTGTCCCAACGACACCGCGTCCCAACGACACCGCGTCCCAACGACAACTGATCCGCCCACGGAGCAACCCACCACATGTCAGCCCCTACAGCCCCCACTTCCACCGCACCGCAGGTCGCCATCAACGACATCGGGTCGGAAGAGGATTTCCTCGCCGCCATCGACGCGACGATCAAGTACTTCAACGATGGCGACATCGTCGAGGGCACGATCGTCAAGGTCGACCGGGACGAGGTACTGCTCGACATCGGCTACAAGACCGAGGGTGTCATCCCCTCGCGTGAGCTTTCCATCAAGCACGATGTCGACCCCAATGAGGTCGTCGAGATCGGCGAGCAGGTCGAGGCCCTTGTCCTGCAGAAGGAGGACAAGGAAGGCCGGCTGATCCTGTCCAAGAAGCGCGCGCAGTACGAGCGCGCCTGGGGCACGATCGAGGAGATCAAGGAAGCCGACGGCGTCGTCACCGGCACCGTCATCGAGGTCGTCAAAGGCGGCCTGATCCTGGACATCGGCCTCCGCGGCTTCCTGCCCGCCTCGCTGGTGGAGATGCGCCGCGTCCGCGACCTGCAGCCGTACGTCGGCCGTCAGCTGGACGCCAAGATCATCGAGCTGGACAAGAACCGCAACAACGTGGTGCTGTCCCGCCGGCAGTGGCTGGAGCAGACCCAGTCCGAGGTGCGCAGCGAATTCCTCAATCAGCTGGGCAAGGGCCAGGTCCGCAAGGGCGTCGTCAGCTCCATCGTCAACTTCGGCGCGTTCGTCGATCTCGGTGGCGTCGACGGCCTGGTGCACGTCTCCGAGCTGTCCTGGAAGCACATCGACCACCCGAGCGAGGTCGTCGAGGTCGGCCAGGAGGTCACCGTCGAGGTGCTCGACGTCGACATGGACCGCGAGCGCGTCTCGCTGTCGCTCAAGGCCACCCAGGAAGATCCGTGGCGGCACTTCGCCCGCACCCACGCCATCGGCCAGGTCGTGCCGGGCCGGGTCACCAAGCTGGTGCCGTTCGGCGCGTTCGTCCGCGTCTACGACGGCATCGAGGGTCTGGTGCACATCTCCGAGCTGGCCGGTCGGCACGTGGAGATCCCGGAGCAGGTCGTCGGTGTCGAGGACGAGATCTTCGTCCGCGTCATCGATATCGACCTGGAGCGTCGCCGGATCTCGCTGTCGCTGAAGCAGGCGAACGAGGGCATCACCACCGAGACCGAGTTCGATGAGGTGCGCGCCCAGTACGGCGTGGTCGACCACTACGACGAGCAGGGCAACTTCGTGCCGCCGGAGGGCTTCGACGTGGCCACCGGCGAATGGCTCGAGGGCTACGACACCCAGCGGGAGGCGTGGGAGAAGCAGTACGCCGACGCGCACGAGGTGTACGAGAAGCACCTCAAGCAGATCGCTGCTGCCCAGGCCGCCGATGCGGAGGCCGCCGGCAACGGCGAAGGTGGCAATTACACCTCGGCGACCGAGCCGACCGAAACCGGTGCACCGGCCGAGGTGGCCGGGTCGCTGGTCAACGACGAGCAGCTGGCCGCGCTGCGCGAGCGGCTCGCCGGCAACTGAGTTCGGCTCGTTCCACAGCAGTCATGAGGCCGGGGCCGCCACCGAGATCTTTCGGTGGCGGTCCCGGCTTCTGCACGAGGTGGTTTTTCGGTGACGACGGACCTCGCGCCTGGTGCCTCGGCGGGTTGCCGGGGTCGCCAGGGTCGCTTTCAGTACGGTGAAAGGCATGCGACGTTCAGTTTCTGCCGTGCGGGTGTTCGTGCCCGCCCTCGTTCTCGGACTCATTCTCAGCGGTTGCGGTTCGAGCACCGGTGCCAAGCGCACGGTGACGCTGACCCAGACCTTCACCTCGTCCAGCGGAGCTGCCGGGACCAGCAGCCCGACCGGTTCCATCACGGTGGGAGCGCCCACCGCCTCCGGCAGTGCCGACGCCACCGGCAGCGGCGCGGTGAGCGGCAGCGGTACCCCGGCGGCCGGCAGCGCCACCGGAACGGCATCGAAGACCACGGCGGCCGCCAGCACGACCAAGGCCAAGCCGTCCACCTCCGCTGCTACCGCCAAGACCACGGCCAAGGTGGACCCGTTGACCGTGGACTGCAGTGCCCTGCTGTCCCCGAATGACGTCAAGAAGGTCACCGGCAACACCATCCCGGCGGCCGGCTCGCGGATCAAGGACGTGGCGAATCCCAAGATCGGCTCGACCGGCTCGATCCGGTGCCTGTACGGCGTCAAGGACGGTCAGCAGAAGGTCAGCCTGCGGCTGACGAAGTACGACTCGGCGGCGGACGCCGCCCAACAGGTCAAGGTGACCGTGCAGGCCGAGACGGATCTCGGTGCGAAGGCCTCGGAGACGACCGTCGGCGGCCAGCCGGCCCACGTGCTGCTCCGGGATGGTGGACTGATCCAGATGCAGTACGGGGACTGGACCCTGGCCATTGCCGTCCCGGCCGGCTTCCTCGATGGTGACCAGCCGGCCCAGCTGACCAAACTCGCCGATCTCGCGCTGGCCAGGGTGCTCAAGAGCGCCAACTGACCGGCCTGCCCGCGGCCGCACCCGACCCGGTCGATAGGTTGCAGTCATGGTCGTCGCCTCGATTCCGAAACAGACATGGGTCGACGCGCTCGCCGACGTTCCCGGCCTGCGTCCGGTGCTGTGGGACCTCACCGGGACGCCGCCGGATCCGGATATCGAGATCGTCGTTCCGCCGTACATGGGTAGCTCGCAGCGGTTGACGGTGCTGGCCGAGCTGCCAGGACTGCGGGCCGTGCAACTGCTCACGGCGGGGTACGAGCAGGCCGTCGAGTATTTGCCGGCCGGCGTCCAGCTGGCCAACGGAGCCGGGGTGCACGACACCTCGACCGCCGAGCTGGCGCTCACCCTGACCCTCGCCGCGCTGCGCGGTGTGCCGGAGATGGTCAAGGGCCAGCTGGCCGGGAGTTGGCAGCGGCTGGCCGGCCGGCCGTCGCTGGCCGATCGTCGGGTGCTGCTGGTCGGCTACGGGGCGATCGGCCGGGCGGTGGCCCGGCGGCTGTCGACGTTCGAGGTCTCGCTCACTGCGGTGGCGAGTCGGCCACGGCACGGTGACGACCTCGTCAGCCGGGTGCACGGCATTGACGATCTGCCCGAGCTGCTGCCGGAGCACGACGTGGTGATCCTCATTGTTCCGTTGACCGACAGCACCCGAAGGCTGGTCGACGGGCGCTTCCTCGGCGCGCTCCCCGAGGGTGCGCTGGTCGTCAATGTGGCCCGCGGTGCTGTGGTTGATACCGATGCCCTGCAACGGGAATGCGCCGCCGGTCGGCTGCTGGCCGCGCTGGACGTGACCGATCCCGAGCCGCTGCCGGACGGCCATCCGCTGTGGTCGACTCCCGGAGTGCTGATCAGCCCGCACGTGGGCGGAGCCAGTACTGCCTTCGAGCCCCGCGCCCTGGCGCTGCTACGCCGCGAACTCGCCGGCTACGCGGCCGGCGACGGGTTGAGCAATGTGGTGCTGACGGGTGGCGAATGACCTGCGTCAGGCGGCGGCGGCCTGCAGGGCGGGTACCGCGCGATCCGTTGCTCCATCGACCAGGTGGTGACGGCCGGGGCGGGCGCCGAAGCCGAACAGCCGCGCGAAGAAGTTGCGCTGGGTGACCGTGACGAAATGCCGCACCGGAACCAGGCCCGGGAGGCCGAGCCGATGACGACCCTGGCCGAGAATGGTGCTGCGCACGGGTCCTCCTGGTGAGTGCGATGGTCCGATAGTGACAACTACGACGCTAGGTGACAACAGGCGGTGACCTGGGGAGGTGTATCGGTGTGTCGGAATCGACCTCGTGTGACGGAAGTGACTCGACCTCCTCGATCGGAGCCCCGGTGACGGCACTGATCGTCGCGGTGACCGGCGGCATCGGCGCCGGTAAGTCGACGGTGTCGGCCGGGTTGGCCGCCCGCGGCGGCGTGGTGATCGACGCCGACCGGCTGGCGCGCGACGTGGTGGCGCCCGGAACGACCGGGCTGACGGCGGTGACCGAGGCCTTCGGTCGCGGCGTACTGACCCCGGACGGGAGCCTGGATCGGGGCGCGCTGGGCCGGATCGTGTTCGCCGACCCGGCCGCGCTGGTCCGGCTCGAGGCGATCACCCATCCGCTGGTCAGGGCGCTGGCGGCCGAGCGGATCGCCGCGGTGCCGGCGGACGCGATCGCCGTCAACGACATCCCGCTGATCAGGGCGATGCCGGAGGCCGCCCGCTATCACCTGGTGATCGGCGTCGGTGTCGCGGACGAGGAGATCAGGGTGCGGCGGTTGATCGCCAGGGGGCACACCGAGCCGGACGCCAGGTCGCGGATCGCGGCACAGATCTCCGATGTCGAGCGGCGTCGGCTGGCGGACGTCTGGATCGACAACTCAGGGCCGGTGCAGGATCTGGAGCAGGCCATCGACGCGCTCTGGACCCGGGTGACGACCTTCGCCGCGCAGCGGCGGGCCGGAGCGCCGGCCGCGCATCGGACCAGCCCGGATGTCAGGGGCATGACCGAACTGGAGGCCACGGCGATGACGGCCGCCAGGGTGTCTGCGGCCTGCGGGGGACGGGCTCCCGAGCTGTCGACCGCGTCCGTCGACGGAGCACTGAGCATGACGGTCTTGCTGGACGATCCGGCCGATCTCGACCGATTCCGCCCGGTGTTGGCCGACGCCGGCTTTCCGCCGATCGCGGCCGGCCACCAGGGGGCGGTGTGGCGCTTCGGCAGCGCCGACCCGGGGCGGAATCTTAACCTCTACTTGAGGGTGAGGGATCGATCGGCGGGGCGCGACCCGGGGGACTAGTCGGTCGCTACCACTGTGCCCCGCAGAGCGGGGCAGAGCGGTAGCGGCGGTGACGTGGCGAGCGGCAGCAGCAGAGCGCTGGAGGCTGGAGGGCTGGCGAGCGGTGGGTGGGTGACGGTCGCTCAGGCCGGTTGATCCAGGGCGCTGCCCCTTGACCGGCGCGCGATGATCGCGCCGACGCCGACCACCGCGACCGTCGTCACCGCCGAGATGGTGAGCGCCGCGGCCGGCCCACCGAGCACATGGTTGCCGGCCACCGCGCTGCCCAGCACACCGAGGGCCGTCATCCAGGCCGTCCAGACCGCGGCCACCGGGACGGTGACGGCGAGCATCCTGGCCAGCCGGACCCGGCTGATCCCCGCTGCCAGCACACTCGTCAGCCGGCCGCCGGGCAGGAACCGTCCACCGGCCAGCACCGGCGTCGGGTGACGTCGCATCGCCGTCCTGGCCCGTAGCACCGGCCGGCGGAGGCGGCGCAGCCGGCGATGGGCCAGCAGTCGGGTCCCGTAGTGGCGGCCGAGGGCATGACCGATCAGGTCGCCGATCAGCGCACCGGCGAACGCCGTGACGGCCACCGCCGCTGTGGATCGCCAGTCGGGCGCGGTGGCCGCGGTGGCGGTCAGCAGGGTGGTGCCGCCCGGCAGTCCGGGCAGGAACGCCCCGCCGATCAGCACGGCGAGGACCACCACCAGCAGCCACGGAGAATGCACGAAGCCGGTGACCGCGTCGATCACCCAGCCGTACACCCGTCACCGCCCTTCTCGTCAGCCCCGAAGGCTACCGGCAGCCGGTCGCCGACGACCCTCTGTCGGTGCTCCGTCGTAGCCTTGATGGGTGGCCTTCGCAACCGAGCATCCCGTCATCGCCGTCTCCGAGCACCGGCCGGTCGGCGAGATCCCCCGTACCGGCGGCGCCTTCAAGGTGGTCAGCGACTACCAGCCGGCCGGCGACCAACCGCAGGCGATCGCCGAACTCGAACAACGGCTCGCCGAGGGCGAGCGCGATGTCGTGCTGTTGGGAGCGACCGGCACCGGTAAGTCTGCGACCACCGCCTGGTTGATCGAGAAGCTGCAACGACCCACCCTGGTGATGGCGCCGAACAAGACGCTGGCCGCCCAGTTGGCGAACGAGCTGCGCGAATTGTTCCCGGAGAACGCCGTCGAGTACTTCGTCTCGTACTACGATTACTACCAACCCGAGGCCTACGTCCCGCAGACGGATACCTACATCGAGAAGGACTCGTCGGTGAACAGCGACGTGGAGCGGCTCCGGCACTCCGCGACCATGTCGCTGCTCAGCCGCCGCGACGTGATCGTCGTCGCCTCGGTGTCCTGCATCTACGGCTTGGGCACCCCGCAGTCGTACCTGGACCGGTCCATCCCGGTGGCGGTCGGCGACCGGGTGGAGCGGGACCAGCTGCTCAGGGCGCTGGTCGACATCCAGTACTCGCGCAACGATCTGGCGTTCACCCGCGGCAGCTTCCGGGTGCGCGGCGACACCGTGGAGATCATTCCGGCCTACGAGGAGCTCGCGGTCCGGATCGAGTTCTTCGGCGACGAGATCGAGAGCCTGTACTACCTGCATCCGCTCACCGGAGACATCGTCCGGCAGGTCGACGAGCTACGGATCTTCCCGGCGACCCATTACGTCGCCGGCCCGGGGCGGATGGAGAAGGCGATCTCCTCGATCGAGGCCGAGCTCCAGGAGCGGCTCGCCGAGCTGGACAAGCAGGGCAAGCTGCTGGAGTCGCAGCGACTGCGGATGCGGACCGCCTACGACATCGAGATGATGCGGCAGGTCGGCTTCTGCAACGGCATCGAGAATTACTCCCGGCACATCGACGACCGACCGGCTGGGTCGGCGCCGGCCACGCTGCTGGACTACTTCCCGGAAGACTTCCTGATCGTGCTGGACGAATCGCACGTCACCGTGCCGCAGATCGGCGCGATGCACGAGGGCGACGCCTCCCGCAAGCGCACCCTGGTGGAGCACGGCTTCCGGCTGCCGTCGGCGCTGGACAACCGCCCGCTGACCTGGGAGGAGTTCGACGCCCGGATCGGGCAGACCGTCTACCTTTCGGCAACGCCGGGCGACTACGAGATGGGCCGGACGCACGGCGAGTTCGTCGAGCAGGTCATCCGGCCGACCGGCCTGGTCGATCCCGAAGTGGTGGTCAAGCCGACCAAGGGCCAGATCGACGACCTGCTCGGCGAGATCAGGGAGCGGGCCGATCGGGACGAACGGGTACTGGTCACCACGCTGACCAAGAAGATGGCCGAGGACCTCACCGACTACCTGCTGGAGCAGGGCATCAGGGTGCGCTACCTGCACTCCGAGGTCGACACCCTCCGCCGGGTGGAGTTGCTGCGGGAGCTGCGGCTCGGCGAGTACGACGTGCTGATCGGCATCAACCTGCTGCGGGAGGGGCTCGACCTGCCGGAGGTGTCGCTGGTGTCGATCCTGGACGCCGACAAGGAGGGCTTCCTGCGGTCGTCCCGGTCGCTGATCCAGACCATCGGCCGGGCCGCCCGCAACGTCAACGGGCAGGTGCACATGTACGCGGACCGGTTGACGCCGTCGATGCAACATGCGATCGAGGAGACCAACCGGCGGCGGGAGAAGCAGGTCGCCTACAACACCGAAAAGGGTGTCGACCCGCAGCCGCTGCGGAAGAAGGTCAACGACATCCTGGCGCGGGTCTACGCCGAGGCGGAGAACTCGCTCGAGGACGAGGCCGGCGGCAAGGTGGGGCCGGCCGGATCGGGCCGCTCGGCCTCCCGCGGCCGCCGCGCCCAAGGCGCGCCGGGATCCAGCTCCGGGGTGTACGCCGGGCACTCGACCGTCGGCATGGCGCGTTCCGAGATGGCCGACCTGGTGCACCAACTCACCGAACAGATGATGAGTGCCGCCCGAGACCTGCAGTTCGAGCTGGCCGGCCGGCTCCGCGACGAGATCGCCGAGCTGAAGAAGGAGATCAGGCAGATGGACGCGGCCGGCGTCGAACGCTCCCCGGTCTGACGCACTGTCGGCAGCCGTTCAGGGATCGGCTGCAACACGTCGACGTGTTCGGGTGTCGAGCGGGCACCCAAATCAGCCACGGCGGCGTCGGGCGCCGAGAGCAAGAATCACCAGCCCGACCACGATGATGATCGGCCCGAGGATCGACCACAAGGTGGTGCCGGTCATCGGGCTGCCCTTCACCACACCGACGCCCTGCAGGGTGAACAGCAGGCCGATCAACGCCACCAGCACGCCACCGACAACAAGCCACACGCTGCGCATGGGGAACCTCCATCAGGTCGGGATCAGCTGGTGATGTCCTTGCGGGAGAACCGCCAGAACGCCAGACCGGTGAACAGGACCGCGTAACACAGACTGGAGAACCCGCCGCGGACCATGTCGTCCCAGCGGATCGGGTCGACCATCGCCCCGGTCCAGGCGAACGAGTAGTGGGTCGGCAGCCAGTCGCGGATGCCGCCCAACGCGTCGATCTGGTCCAGGATCTGCGACAGGATGGCCAGCAGTACAGCACCGCCGACCGCGCCGAGCGGCGCGTCGGTGGACACGCTGAGCAGAAAAGCCAGTCCGGCCACCCAGATCAGACTCACGGCCAGGTACAGCACGATGATGCCGAGCCGCCCGATGGCGCCCCAGCCGGTGAACGATTCGCCGGTCGGGGTGGACACCGATCCGGTGCCGTACAGCACGGCGCCGAGAATCCAGGCCGCGGCGGTCAGCACCACCAGCGCGAGCAGCGACATCAACCCCGCCACCACGAACTTCTGCCGCAGCAACCTGATCCGCGGGACCGGCATTGCCAGCAGGTAGCGCAGCGACGACCACGACGCCTCGCTGGCCACGGTGTCGCCGAAGAACAGCGACACCACCACGACCAGCAGGAAGGTGGCAGAGAAGAACTGGGTGGTGAGGGCGAAATTGGTGGCGCTGTGCTGCGCCATGTCGACGAACGAGGTCCCGCCATCGTCACCCGTGTCGAATGCGAAGGCGATCGCCAGGATGATCGGCAGCGCCACCATGAATCCGAGCACCAGCTGGGTCCGCCGGCGACCGAACTGCCGGCCCAGCTCGACCCGTACCGGCAGCGTCCGGGACGCGTTGAATCCCGGGGGCAGGCCGCTGTCGGTCACCGGCTTCGGTGGCGGCAGGCTCCGCATCACCTGTACCGCGGCGTCGGCCGATTGGTCGTGGTGTACCGGACTCATGCTGGATCTCCTTGCTGCGGGCCGGTTCCGGTCGCGCCGACCAGGTCGAGGAAGACGTCCTCGAGGCGGTTCCGCGGGGCGGCAGACGACACCGCGATGTTCGCCGCGACCAAGGCGGCGATCGCCGCGGCCGGACTGGTCCGGCCGAGATCGACCTGCAGGGTGTCGCCGAGCACTTCGATCTCGCCGACGCCGTCGATCGCCGTCAGCACGGCGGCCGCGGCCGGCGGATCGTCGACGGTGAAGGACATCTCGCCCGAGGTGGCAATCAGTTCCGACACCCGGCCGGCGGCAATGGTCCGGCCCTGATTGATCACCACCACGTGGCTGCAGGTCTGCTCCACCTCGGACAACAGGTGACTGGACACCAGCACGGTCCGGCCGGTGCCCGCGTACCGTCGCAGGACCTCCCGCATCGCGTGGATCTGCGGTGGGTCGAGTCCGTTGGTCGGCTCGTCGAGCAACAGCAGATCGGGCAGGCCCAGCATCGCCTGGGCGATCGCCAACCGCTGCCGCATCCCCTGGGAATAGGTCTTCACCCGACGGCGGACCGCGGTGCCGAGTCCGGCGATGGCCAGTACGTCGTCCAGGTGCGCATCGGCCATCGGCCGGCCGGTCGCCCGCCAATAGTTCAGCAGGTTCGCCGTCCCTGACAGGTGCGGCAGGAAGCCCGAGCCCTCGACGAAACTGCCGATCCTGGACAGGATCTCGGCGCCGGGTCCGACGTTGGTGCCGAACACCGCGATCTCCCCGCTGCTCGGCCGGATCAGCCCCATCACCATGCGCAGGGTGGTGGTCTTGCCGGCGCCGTTCGGGCCGAGCAGACCGAGTACCTGTCCCGGCCGAACCTCGAAGGACACGTCCTGGACGGCGTGCACGCCGCCGGGGTAGCTCTTCGACAGGTTCCGGATGGTCAGCGGCAGCACCGGTGCATCCAACTCGGCTGGGTCCGGTGTCCCGTCCGCCGCGGCATCCGGTCCGCCATCCGGTCCGGCCTCGCCCGAGGCAGCCGCGGCCTGCGGCGCCGGCCGCGGGCGGTGCCGGAGCCGGCCGGCGATCCACAGCCCGACCGTGGCCAGCACCGCCAGCGCGATCAGCGCGATCAGGGTGCCGATCGGGACCTCACCGGCCGAGACCCGAACCCCGTTCGCCTCCGGCACCGATACCGACGTCACTCCGGAGATCCGGTAGGCGGCGGCTGAGGTCGGTCCGGCGTACGCCTGGTCGGTGGTCGTGAACCTGACGATCAACTGGTCGCCGGCGGCAACCTGCAGCGCGACGGCGGGCAGGTCGACGGTCACCGTCGTGTCGCCCTCGGCGGCCGACGCCGGCAGCCTGATCGGGGCCACAGCGCTGCGGCCCATGGTGACGGTGCCGGCGGAGTTCCGGGAGCCGATAGCGGCGAACAGCACCGGTCCGGTCGCTGCCTGCGCGCTGCCGGCGGTCGTGGTGACGCTCGGCAGCGCGCTCACCGTGACCCGCACCCTGGCACTGCCGGTCACCACGGCCAGCCGGTCGAACGGTGCCGAGCTAAAGGTGGCGCTCTGTCCGGGCAGGGCGGAGGTGAGCAGCGAGCTCAGGCCGCCGGACGCCTGGCTCAGCCCGGGGAGCGAGGAGATTGCCGCCGGGGTGCCGCCGGCCGGATTCAGCACCAACTGGTCGGCGCCCTGCAGTTGAACGGCGGTCCGCCGGACGGCAGGAGCGCCGGCGATTCCCGGGTAGGCGTCGGCCTGCAGCACCCTGGTCCGGGGCCGGCCGTTGTCCGTCACCCCGCCGTCGACGGAGTAGCGGAACGCAGCGGACGGAACCGGCCCGGTGCCGGCCAGATAGTGCTGCAACCAGCCGGTGATCCGGTCCTCGGTCTCCGGATCTGGAGCGCCGCCGTCGTGGCCGCCGCGGTACCAGTCGACGGCCACCGTTGTGCCGTTGGCAGCAATCGCCCGGGCATTGGCGTCCGCCTGGTCGAGCGGGAACAGGGTGTCCTGCTCGCCCTGCACCAACAACGTCGGCGCGGTGATCGCGCCGGCCACCTCGGACGGGCTGGACCGGGTGAGCAACTTCGTCAGGGCGTCGTCGATCCGCCCGGTGTCGGCGGCCCTGGCGTAGGCGGCGCAGACCTCCAGCCGCAACCGGCCGCAGCCGGGGTCCCGGTCGGACGGCACCGTAGCGGCTCCGGTACCTGAATCGCCGCCGTTCGGGTCGCCGGTAGTCGCTGCGCCGGACCCGCCCTGGGACCCACCACCGATGCCGCCGGGACCGACGTCGACCTGGGCCGTGTTGCCGAGGGCACCGCCCAGCACCACCGAGCTGACCAGTGAGGCGGTCCAGTACTTCTTGAACACCCCGTCGGCGCCGGCGGTGACCTCCGCCGGAGTCTTCGGCCCGGCAGCACCGTCGGAGCCCTGGCCGGTGGCGCCGACCTCGGCCGAATTCGGGAACAGCGCCGCCTGCAGGCTGTTCCAGGTGATCACCGGCACCACGGCGTCGATGCGCGGATCGGTGCCGGCCAGCATCAACGACAGCGCCCCGCCGTAGGAGCCGCCGGTCACCCCGACCCGTGGGTCACCCGGCTTGTCCTGCCGAACCTCGGGGAGGGTGGCGAGATAGTCCACCAGCGCCCTGGCGTCAGGAATCTCGGCGTCGAGCGAATCCAGCGAAATGGTGCCGGTGGAGTTACCGAAGCCGCGGGCCGAATAGGCCAGAACGACGAATCCGGCCCTGGCCAACCGCTGCGCATCGTCCACCACCGAAGCCTTCGAGCCGCCGAACCCGTGCGCCAAGATCACCGCCGGGGCCGGCGTCGCCGTCGGCAGGTACAGCGTCGAGTCCAGTTGCACCGGCGCCGCATCCCACGGTGCCTTGGCCCCTGGCAGGGTGAGATCCCTGGTGGCGACCGGTGTCTCGGTGCTCCTCGGCCAGAAGATGACAGCGGCTGCTGCGACGATCAGAACGGCCACAACGAGCGCCGTCCATCGTCGCAGCCGGCTCCCCAACAGTGCGCGCATCTCCACAGCCTGCCAGCACGGCGGGCCGGGCGGGCGGCGCGATAGGTTCGATGGATGCAACCTGCTGATCTTCCCTTAATGTTCTCGGCCGGCCGGCCGGTCCTGCTCGACGGCGGCCGGGTGCTCGTCGCGGTGTCGCACCCGGACCTGGACAAGAACCTGACGCACTCGAATCTGGTGCTGATCGAGCCTGACGGCGGTCGTCGCGACTTCACCGCGGGCCCCAAGGACAGCGATCCGGTGCTGTCGCCCGACCGCCGCACGGTGGTCTTCGCCAGGGCCGGCGAGTCCGGGCCTCCGCAACTGTTCGCGATCCCGGTCGACGGCGGCGAGGCCCGCCGGCTCACCGATCACAAGCTCGGGGCCGGTTCGGCCACCTTCGCGCCGGACGGCACCCGGATCGCTTATCTCGCAGCCGTACCCGAGGCGGGACGGTACGGGACCGACGAGAAGGTCTCCGCTGACGCCGAGGCACCGCGGCGGTTCACCTCGATGTCCTACCGCCGGGACGGTCTCGGTTTCGTGTTGGACAAGCCGTCGCAGGTCTTCGTCATCGATTCCGACCACGACCCGAGCGCCGAGGACGCGGCGCCGGTCGCGCTGACCGCCGAACCGCGCGGCGCCGGCCGCCCGCTGTTCACCGGTGACGGCACCCGGATCGTCTACTCACGGGCCACCGGGCCGGACGACATCACCAGCGAGCTGGTGAGCATCCCGGCCGCCGGCCCGGCCGCGCCGGAGGAGGCCGAGAGGATCGTCACCGGACTCGGCAGCGTCGAGGCCGCGCTGGTGCTGGACGACACGCTGTACTTCTTTGCGGATGCGTTCTCCGGCAACGACTTTCCCGGACGCAACACCGGCCTCTGGTCGGTCCCGGTGGGCGGCGGGTCGCCGCGCCGGCTGACCGACGAGGAGACCGTGCTGGTGGATTCCACCGAGCCGCGGGCCGCCGGGTCGTTCATCGCGGTCGGCGTGGTCACCCGCGGAGCGGTCGAGCTGCGCGCGGTCCCGCTGGACGCCGAGGGGCTGACGCAGGACGAACTGCCACTGCTGATCGGCGGCCACCGGGTGGTGCGCGGGTTCGACGTCGACCCGGTGGGCGGTCGGATCGCGGCGGTGGTCGGCGATCCGACCTCGTTCGCCGAGATCGTCACCGCCGAGCTGGTCGACGGCCCGGCCACGGCGAACGAGCGGACCGTCACCGACCTCGGGAGCGGGCTCCGGGACACCGGGCTCGGCGAGGTGGTCGAACTGACCGGACAGTCGCCCGACGGTTACCCGGTGCACGGGTGGCTGGTGCTGCCCGCCGGTGACGGCCCGCATCCCGTGCTGCTGAACGTGCACGGCGGGCCGCACGCCGCGTACGGCTGGTCGCTGTTCGACGAGGCGCAGGTGTACGCCGGCGCGGGCTACGCAGTGGTGATGGGCAACCCGCGTGGCTCCGCCGGCTACGGCCAGCGGCACGGCCGGGCGGTGGTCAAGGCGATGGGCACGGTCGACGTCGACGATGTGCTCGCGGTGCTGGATGTGGCGTTGCAGCGTGCCGATCTGGACGGGAAGCGGGTCGGGGTGATGGGCGGCTCCTACGGCGGTTTCATGACCAGCTGGCTGTCATCGCACGCCGGCGACCGGTTCGTCGCCGGGATCTCCGAACGCGCGGTGAACGCCTGGGACTCGTTCTCCGGCGCCAGCGACATCGGCCACTTCTTCGCCGAGGCCTACGTCGGCGTCGATCGCGACACCCAATGGGATCGGTCGCCGTTGGCCCACGCCGACAAGATCGACCTGCCACTGTTGATCATTCATTCGGAGCAGGACTGGCGCTGCCCGTTGGAGCAGGGGCAGCGGCTGTTCACCGCGCTGAAGCTGCGCGGCGCCGAGACCGAGATGCTGCTGTTCCCCGGCGAGGGGCACGAGCTGTCCCGCAGCGGCCGGCCGCAGCACCGTCAGCAGCGGTTCGAGGCGATCCTGGACTGGTGGCAGCGGTACCTGCCGGTCGAGAAATAACCCAGGGACGCGAAAACGCCCGGCCGAGTCTCGGCCGGGCGTTTTCGCGTGGGGTGATGAGGTCAGTGCATCATCGCGGCTGCTGCGGCCGGGTCGACGGTCGACTCCTGCCGCTTGCGGGGCAGGAAGAACGCCGGGATCAGCGTCAGTGCCACCAGGATCAGCGCGATCAGCGACGTCGAACCGAAGGCGTCGGCGGCGACCGTCAGCCCGTGCAGTTGCAGGGCGTCCGCCGGGACTCCCTGCTGCTGCGCGACCGCATCCAGCATCGCCGGGCCGTTGACCGGATCCGCGTTGGACAGGATCGCCAGGCCGGCGGTCGGGTCCTTCTTGAGGAAGTTCGTCAACAGCACCGAGATCACCGCGGTACCGATCGACGCCGCCACCTGCTGGGTGATGTTCGTCAGCGTCGAACCACGGGCGATCTGATGGTCCCGCAACGTCTTCAGCGCCGCCGTCATGGTGGGCATCATCGTCATGCCCATGCCGAGGCCCATCACGAAGAACGCGCCCGAGGTGACCCAGTAAGAGGTGTCGACGCCCAACATGGTCATCGGGATCAGGCCGATGACGATCAGTACCAGGCCGGTCATCACGAACTTCCCGGGACCGAACTTGTCGGTCAGCGCGCCGGCCAGCGGCATGGTCAGCATGGCGCCGATGCCCATCGGGGCACCGAGCAGCCCCGCGGTCATCGGGGTCTCGCCGCGCACGCCGATGAAGTACTGCGGGAAGATGAACATCGCGCCGAAGAAGGCGATCGCGAACATCGCCATGGTGAGAATCGCGAAGGTCAGCTGACGGTTCTTGAACAGGTGCAGGTCGATCAGTGCGTCGGTCTTGCGGAGTGCGTGCAGCACGAATGCGACGATGAGGACCAGGCCGGCGATCGACCAGATCAGCACCTTGGGCGAGGCGATGGTGCCGGCCTCCGGGATGGACGAGACGCCGAACAGGAACGCGGCCAGGCCGGGGGACAGCAGGGCGAAGCCGAGCACGTCGAACGACTCGGACGGCGTCGGGTTGTCCTTGGGCAGCACCAGCGCCGCGTAGACCAGGCCGATCACGCCGATCGGCAGGTTGATCAGGAAGATCCAGTGCCAGCTGACCGCGTCGATCAGCCAGCCGCCCAGGATCGGGCCACCGATCGGGCCGAGCAGCATCGGGATGCCCAGCACGGCCATCACCCGGCCGACCCGCTCCGGGCCGGCCGCCTTGGTCAGGATGGTCATGCCCAGCGGCATCAGCATGCCGCCGCCGAGGCCCTGGATGGCCCGGAAGACGATCAGCGGGCCGATGTCCCAGGCAGTGGCGCAGAGCACCGAGCCGCCGACGAACAGCAGGATCGAGATCAGGTACAGCCGCTTGGTGCCGAACCGGTCGGCGGCCCAGCCGGTCACCGGGATCACCGCGGCCAACGCCAGCGTGTAGGCGGTGATGGTCCAGGCGGCGAGCGCCGGGCTGGCGCCCCAGGTGGCCTGGAAGGTGTTCTGCGCGACCCCGACGACGGTCATGTCGAGGATGGCCATGATCGAGCCGATCACCACGACGCCGGCGATCTTCAGCACCCTGGCGTCGAGCTTGTCCTTGGGCGCGCGGGTCGCGCCGCCGGTCGCGGCACTCTTGTCGAGCGACGGTCCCGTGTTCTGCGGGTCGGAGGTGGTGGTCATCAGGTCACTTTCGATTGGTGCGGGTGGGGCATTGAGGAGGGAACCGGGCCTGAATCGGCCGTGTCCGAACGTACCGTCGGGCACCGACACTGGTGCTGACCGGTCGAGGTAGCTGGGTGATTCCCGAACGCAACGGGTCGATGCCGGGACGCTGGAATCGTACTGGAAGGTAAGACTGCCGAACGAAGGAATTATCACCCGGGTGTGACCGGTTACTCAGCTTCGTCACCGAATATCGGGGTGAACCCCGAGGCCGGTCAGGGTCCCTGGCGCCGCCCGGAGGCCGGTCGGGCGACTGGCCCGGGCGACCTGGCCGACAGCGGGCGACCGGCGCCCGCAGACACGGCGAACCTATACTCGGTCGGTGGAGACGACCGATGGCTGACCGGCAGCGCCCATCCACCGATCCGGGCGACAGCGGCATCGAGGTCACGCCGCCGAAGACCTGGGCAGCGGGCGTCCCCGGTGTCGCGGTCGCCTTGCAACATGCGCTCCGTGAGATGGGCCCCCGGCGCAGCCTGAAGACGCTCTCCGCAATGAACCAGAAGGACGGGTTCGACTGCATGAGCTGCGCCTGGCCGGACCCGCCGCACCGCAAGGTGGCCGAGTTCTGCGAGAACGGCGCGAAGGCGGTGTCCTGGGAAGCTGATCCGCTGTTGGTGCCGGCGGAGTTCTGGGCCGAGCACCCGGTCGACGACCTGGCCGGCCGTAGCGAGTACTGGCTCGGCCAGCAGGGCCGGCTGACCCAGCCGGTGTACAAGAGCGCCGACTCCGACCACTACACGCCCATCGGCTGGGACGCCGCGTTCGAGATCATCGCCGACGAGTTGAACGGTCTCGACTCGCCGGACCAGGCGACGTTCTACACCAGCGGCCGGGCCAGCAACGAGGCCGCCTATGCCTACCAGTTGTTCGTCAGGGCGTTCGGCACGAACAACCTGCCGGACTGCTCGAACATGTGCCACGAGTCGACCGGGGTGGCGATGGCCGACTCCATCGGCGTCGGCAAATCCACTGTCTCCTATAACGATTTCGCGTTGGCCGACCTGATCATCATCATGGGCCAGAACCCGGGCACCAACCATCCGCGGATGCTCACCACGCTCGAGGAGGCCAAGCGGGAGGGCGCCTCGATCGTGGCGGTCAACCCGTTGCCGGAGGCGGGGTTGCTGCGGTTCAAGAATCCGCAGCGGCCCAGCGGGGTGGTCGGGCGCGGCACCCAACTGGCCGATCAGTTCCTGCAGATCCGGCTCGGCGGCGACCTGGCGCTGATGCAGGCGCTGTGCAAGCGGGTGCTGGAGGCCGAGGACGCCTACGGCAACGCACTCGACCACGAGTTCCTGGCCGAGCACTGCACCGGATTCACCGAGTTCGCCGACCACATCAGGAATCTGGACGACGAGCAGGTGCTGATCGCCACCGGGCTGCGACCCGCCGAGATCGACGAACTCGCGGACCGCTACCTCAAGGCGCGCAGAGTGATCGTCACCTGGGCGATGGGGCTGACCCAGCACCGCAAGGCGGTCGACACCATCCGGGAGATCCTCAACCTGCTGCTGCTCCGCGGGAACATCGGCAAGCCGGGCGCGGGCGCGTCGCCGATCCGCGGGCACAGCAATGTGCAGGGCGACCGGACGATGGGCATCTGGGAGCAGATGCCCGACTCGTTCCTGGACGCGCTGCAGACGGAGTTCGGCTTCGAGCCGCCCCGCAAGCACGGCTTCGACGTGGTCGAGTCGATCCGCCGGATGCGGGACGGCGAGGTCAAGGTGCTGTTCGCGCTCGGCGGCAACCTGGTGTCCGCGGTCTCGGACACGACCGTCGCCGAGGCGGCGATCCGCCGAACCAAGCTCTCGGTGCAGGTTTCCACGAAGCTGAACCGTTCGCACGGGGTGGTGGGCGAGCGGGCCATCATCCTGCCGACCCTCGGCCGGACCGAGATGGATCTGCAGGCGTCGGGTCCGCAGTTCGTCACCGTCGAGGATTCCGTGTGCGCCGTGCACGCCTCGCACGGTGCGGTACCGCCGGTGGCCGA
This sequence comes from Nakamurella lactea DSM 19367, assembly GCF_000426645.1. Taxonomy (GTDB): domain Bacteria; phylum Actinomycetota; class Actinomycetes; order Mycobacteriales; family Nakamurellaceae; genus Nakamurella; species Nakamurella lactea. Next base: position 195,632 of record NZ_AUFT01000005.1, read on the forward strand.
CGGGCTGCTGTCCGAGGTGGCGATCGTCAGCCGGCTGGCGGCGGCCACGCTGGGCGACCGGGTCGACGTGGACTGGGCCGGCTTCGAACGCGACTACGACAGCATCCGCGAGCACATCTCGCGCACCGTCCCCGGCTGCGACGGCTACAACGAGAAGGTGCGCTGGGAAGGCGGTTTCGTGCTGCCGCATCCACCGCGGGACGAACGCCGGTTCCCGACAGTGAACGGGTCGGCGCGGCTGACCGTCAACCAGCTGGAACCGATCGTGGTGCCCCCTGGGCGGCTGCTGCTGCAGACCGTGCGATCGCACGATCAGTTCAACACCACCATCTACGGGCTCAACGATCGCTACCGCGGCATCCACCGCGGGCGCCGGGTGGTGTTCGTCAATCCCGACGACCTCGCCGAACTCGGCTTCGCCGACGGCGAAGCCGTCGACCTGCACGGCGAGTGGACGGACGGGGTCGACCGGGTGGTCCGCGACTTCCGGGTGGTGGCCTTCCCGACCGCCCGCGGCTGCGCGGCCGCCTACTTCCCGGAGGCGAACGGGCTGGTCCCGCTGGACAGTGTCGCCGAACGCAGCAACACGCCGACGTCGAAGGCGATCATCCTGCGCTTGGAACGCGCCACGACACCGCGGGTCTGACGAATCAGCCGACGGTCGCCGCACCGGTGGAGACCAGGGCGCCGTCCAGATAGACGCCGCGCACCCGGCCGGCCAGGTTGTCGATGTCCTGCGGGTCGCAGTCCAACAGCACCAGATCGGCGCGCTGCCCCGGCGCCAGCCGGCCGCGATCACCGTCCACCCCGAACAGCTCGGCGGCGCTGGACGTGGTGGCGTGCAACGCTTCCAGCGGCGTCAGCCCGGTGTCCGTGAGGTACCGCAACTCGTCCAGGTTCGATCCGTGCGGACCGACCCCGCAATCGGTGCCCATGGCGATCTTCACCCCGGCGGCGTGCGCCCTGCGGACGCTGTCGTCATGGGCCGCGGCGACCATCTTCGCCTTGTCCACCGACGATTGTGGAATCGAGGCGCCGGCGGCCGCGGCGGCGACGACGGCCCGGGGTGCGTGCAGCGTCGGCACCAGCCAGGTGCCGGCCCGCAGCATCATCTCGATCGCCTCGTCGTCCAGGTAGATGCCGTGTTCGATGGATCGGACGCCGTTGCGGATGGCCGCCTTGATGCCATCGGTGGCCTGGGCGTGCGACATCACGAAGATGCCGGCCGCGGTCGCTTCCTCGACCATCACGGCGATCTCGGCGTCCCGGAAGTGGGCGTGCCGCGGGTCGTCGCGGGCCGACAGCACGCCGCCGGAGGTGGCCACCTTGATCACGTCGGCGCCGTTGCGGATCAGCTCGCGGACCTTCTTGCGCACCTCGTCCGGCCCGTCGACCACCGTGTTCGGCCGTCCAGGGTGCGGCACGAACAACGGCACGTTCACCCCGCAGGCTTCCCAGTCGTCGCCGTGACCGCCGGTCTGCGAGAGCATGCTGATGGCGATCTGCATCCGTGGCCCGGGAATCATTCCGCGGTCAACGGCCTCCTTGATGCCGAGGTCGGCGCCGCCGGCGTCGCGGATCGAGGTGATCCCGATGTCCAGCGTCTTCTTGAGGTTCTGCGCGGCCAGATAGAACGACAGGCTGAACGGCGAGGTCAGCTGGCGCAGCACGTCGAAGCCGTCCATCGTGACGTGCACGTGCGAGTCGAAAAAGCCGGGGGACAGCCACTTTCCGCTGCAATCGACCGACTCGTCACCGTCCAGCCCGGTACCGACGTCGACGATCCGGCCGTTCTCCACCACCAGGTCGCCAGTGCTCGGCTCGGAAACGGTGCCGTCGAACAGGGTTCCGCCGTGGAACAGGATGCGTGTCATTCGTCCGACCTTAGGTGGTGGCCGGCTGCCGCCGCGGTCCGGCCCGGCCGAGTCACCAGCCGCGCTCGCGCCATTCTGCGAGGTGCGGGCGCTCGCTGCCGAGGACGGTGTCGTCACCGTGACCCGGATAGACCCAGGTGTCATCCGGCAACACATCGAAAACCCGCTGCTGCAGGTCGTCCATCAGCGAGGTGAAGTCCTCCGGCGAGCCCGTCTTACCGGGGCCGCCCGGGAACAGCGAGTCGCCGGTGAACAGGTGGGCGCTGCCCTGCGGGTCGCGGTACAGCAGCGCGACCGAGCCCGGGGTGTGGCCGCGCAGCGCGATCACCTCGAGCACGCTGTCGCCGAGCGGAACCGTGCCGCCCTGGTCGAGCGGGACATCGGTGGGGACCGGTAGCTCGTCGGCATCCGGCGCGCCGGCGTACAGGTTGGCCCCGGTCACCCCGGCCACCGCCGGCAGCGCCTGCCAGTGATCGCGATGTCGGTGGGTGGTGACGATGCTGCGCAGCCGCGGCCGGTCCGGCCCGTCGCCGAGCTCGTCGAGGATGCGCTCGCTGTCGGCCGCGGCGTCGATCAGCAGCGCGTCACCGGTGGTCCGGCAGACCAGCAGGTAGGCGTTGTTGTCCATCGGGCCGACGGACATCTTGGTGATGGTGATCGCCGGCAGTTCCCGGGTGGCGGACGGGCCACCCGGTTCGACATGTCCGGAATACGCCAGCTGCATGGTTCTGTGCACCTTTCACCAGGAGGGGAGGGTCGGTCGGGGTCCGTCGAAGATCAGCTCGGCGCCGTCGGTGCGGCCGGTCAGCCAGCCGGCGAGCGCGGCCGCGGTTCCGGTCACCGTCACCGGGTCGGCCGTCGCGGGGTCGGCCGTCGCGGGGTCGGCCGCCACCGGGCCGATGTCGATCCGGTCGCCGTCGATCGGCAGCAGGGCGATGGCCGGTACGTCGTGGGTGCGCACGTAGGTGCGCTGCAGACCGGACAGCAGGGCAGTTGCCTGCTGGTTCGTCAGCTCCGTCAGCCCGCCGTCGATGCCCAGGTCGTGATGATGCAGGAACAGCTCGCAGATCCGGTGGTCGAGCACGACGGCGGCCGGGATCGGCCCACCGGTCCTGGTCCGCACCTGCGTCGACCAGGCAGCCGCGGGCAGGGTGTCGACGGCAGTCAGGAACCGATCGGAGCTGACGACGTAGTCGTCCAGGATCTCCGCCGGGTCACGCCGGGCGCCGGCCTCGACGTCCGCGTCGCGCGCCTGGGTCGAGGCGTACATCGGTGTCTCGATCCCGGTGGCGGCCCACTGCAGGAGGTTGCCGAGCCCGTCGGCATTGCGGGACAAATGGCTGAGCACATGTCCAACCGACCAGTCCGGCAGCCGCGACGGCCCGCGGACGACGGCCGGGTCGAGGCCGGCGATGGCCGCCCTGAGCTCCGCGTCCGCGGCCCGAAGTACCGTCGCCCGTTCCCGGAGGTGCTCCGGATCGGCCGCCGCGGTCGGGTCGGGGGAGTCCGGGCTGGCGCCGACAGCCGCTCGCCGCCGCTCGCTCACTGGTCCGCCCGTCGCTCGCTCACTGGTCCATCGTGCACCATCGACCCCACCCGGATGGTGTGAGCCCGCTCGCTCGGCAGAGCACTGTCGGTGCCGCCGCCTAGCATGGTTCATCGTGACCGAACAGCTGATCGTGCGGGGCGCCCGCGAACACAATCTGCGCAACGTCGACGTGTCGTTGCCGCGGCAATCCCTAGTGGTTTTCACCGGTCTGTCCGGATCGGGGAAGTCGTCGCTGGCGTTCGACACCATTTTCGCCGAGGGGCAGCGCCGGTACGTGGAGTCGCTGTCGTCCTACGCCCGGCAGTTCCTCGGCCAGCTGGAGAAGCCGGACGTCGACTTCATCGAGGGCCTGTCCCCGGCGGTGTCGATCGACCAGAAGTCCACCTCCCGCAACCCGCGGTCGACGGTCGGCACGATCACCGAGATCTACGACTACCTGCGTCTGCTGTACGCCCGGATCGGACACCCGCACTGCCCGATCTGTGGTGAGCCGATCGCCAGGCAGACGCCGCAGCAGATCGTCGACCGGGTGCTGTCGATGGACGAAGGAACCCGCTTCCAGGTGCTCGCCCCGGTGATCAGGGAGCGCAAGGGCGAGTACACGGACCTGCTCGAGGACCTGCAGTCCAAGGGGTTCGCCCGGGCTCGGATCGACGGCGTGGTGTACCGGCTCACCGAGCCTCCCACCCTGAAGAAGCAGGAACGGCACTCGATCGAGGTGGTGGTCGACCGGCTGGTGAACTCGGCGAGTGCCAAGCAGCGGATCACGGATTCGGTGGAGACCGGTCTGCGGCTGGCGAACGGCGTGCTCATCCTGGAGTTCGTCGACCTGGACGAGGACGACCCAGACCGCGAGCGCCGGTTCTCCGAACGGTTGGCCTGCCCGAACGACCACCCGCTGGCGATCGACGAACTGGAGCCGCGGTCGTTCTCGTTCAACTCGCCGTTCGGCGCCTGCCCGGTCTGCACCGGGCTCGGTACCCGCAAGGAGGTCGACCCCGACCTGGTGATCTCCGATCCGGAGATGTCGCTGGCCGAGGGCGCGGTCCGACCGTGGAGCACCGGACAGACCAGCGAGTACTTCACCCGGCTGCTCGGCGGGCTGGCCGACGCGATGGGCTTCTCGATGGACACGCCGTTCGGACGCCTGCCGGCCAAGGCGCAGAAGGCGGTGCTGAACGGGTCCTCCGACCAGGTGCACGTCACCTACCGCAACCGGTACGGCCGGCAGCGGTCGTACTACGCCGAGTTCGAGGGCGTCATCCCGTTCCTGGAGCGCCGGGCGGCGCAGACGGATTCGGACTACGCCAGGGAGAAGTACGAGGGCTACATGCGGGAGGTGCCGTGCCCGGAGTGCCAGGGCACCCGGCTCAAACCGGAGATCCTGTCGGTCACCCTCGAGCACCGCACCCACGGCGGGATGAACATCGCCCAACTGGCCGCGCTCTCGGTGCGCGACGCCGCCCAGTTCTTCCCGGGACTGGTGCTGAACGAACGCGACCGGATGATCGCCGAACGTGTGCTCAAGGAGGTGGACGCCCGGCTCGGATTCCTGCTCGACGTCGGGCTCGACTACCTCTCGTTGGATCGGGCCGCCGGCACCCTGTCCGGCGGCGAGGCCCAGCGGATCAGGCTGGCCACCCAGATCGGGTCCGGGCTGGTCGGGGTGCTCTATGTACTCGACGAGCCGTCCATCGGCCTGCACCAGCGGGACAACCACCGACTGATCCAGACGCTGACCCGGCTGCGGGATCTCGGCAACACGCTGATCGTGGTGGAACACGACGAGGACACCATCCGGACCGCCGACTGGGTGGTCGACATCGGGCCCGGTGCCGGCGAGCACGGCGGCAAGGTGGTGGTATCCGGGACGGTGGCCGAACTGGAGGCGTCCGAGGAATCCGTCACCGGCGCCTACCTGTCGGGCCGCAAGGAGATCGCCGTCCCGTTGATCCGCCGGCCGGCCGACCGCAAACGGAAGCTGACGGTCGTCGGTGCGCGCGAGCACAACCTGCGGGACATCACCGTCGACTTCCCGTTGGGTCAGCTGATCGCGGTGACCGGGGTGTCCGGGTCCGGCAAATCGTCGCTGGTCAACGACATCCTGTACACCGTGCTGGCGAACCGGGTGAACGGTGCCCGGCTGGTGCCCGGTCGGCACACCAGGGTCATCGGACTCGACGAGGTGGACAAGGTGGTGGGCGTCGACCAGTCACCGATCGGCCGCACCCCGCGGTCGAACCCGGCCACCTACACCGGGGTCTTCGACAAGATCCGCACCCTGTTCGCCTCCACCACCGAGGCGAAGGTCCGCGGCTACCAGCAGGGCCGGTTCTCGTTCAACGTCAAGGGCGGCCGCTGCGAGGCCTGCGCCGGCGACGGCACGCTGAAGATCGAGATGAACTTCCTGCCGGACATCTACGTACCGTGCGAGGTCTGCCACGGCGCCCGGTACAACCGGGAGACGCTTGAGGTCCACTACAAGGGCAAGAACATCGCCGAGGTGCTCGACACCCCGATCGAGGAGGCCGCCGAGTTCTTCGAGCCGATCACCTCGATCCACCGCTACCTCAAGACGCTGGTGGACGTCGGGCTCGGCTACGTCCGGCTCGGTCAGCCGGCGCCGACCCTTTCCGGCGGCGAGGCGCAGCGGGTGAAGCTGGCCTCCGAGCTGCAGAAGCGCTCGACCGGCCGCACCGTTTACGTGCTCGACGAACCCACCACGGGCCTGCACTTCGCCGACGTGGAGAAGCTGCTGCTGGTGCTGAACGGGTTGGTGGACAAGGGGAACACCGTAGTGGTGATCGAGCACAACCTGGACGTGATCAAGACCGCCGACCACATCATCGACATGGGCCCGGAGGGCGGCGCCGGCGGCGGAACGGTGATCGCCGAGGGCACCCCCGAGCAGGTCGCGGCCGATCCGGACTCCTATACCGGGCAGTTCCTGGCGCCGGTGCTGGCCGGTCGGTCCGCCGGCCGGAAGCCCACTGCGCCCCGGGCCAGAACGAAGGCCAAGAGCACCACGAAGGCACCCGCCCGCGCGAAGGCGGCCGGCCGGGCAAAACCGGTGACCGGGGCGAAGCCGACCACGAACGGAACGGCGGCAAGCAACGGGAAGCCGGCGACCAACGGGCAGGTCGCGACCAACGGGCAGGCGGCGAAGAAGGCGCCGGCGCGGCGCTCGGGCTCCGGCGGGACGTCTCGGGCGGCGGCGCGCAAGACGGCGAGTTGACCGGTGCCGGGTGCCCGACCCGATCGGATGCCTGGGACAATGGTCAACTGTGAAGACCTTCGACCAGCTGTTCGCCGAGCTCACCGAGCGGGCAACCAGCCGACCCGCAGGGTCGGGCACCGTCGAGGCGTTGGATGCCGGCGTGCATGCCCAGGGCAAGAAGCTGCTGGAAGAGGCCGGCGAGGTCTGGATCGCCGCCGAACACGAGAGCGATGACGCACTCGCCCTTGAGGTCTCCCAGCTGCTGTACCGCGCCCAGGTGATCCTGATCGGCCGCGGCATCCCGCTCGAGCAGGTCTACCACCATCTGTAGGGTCGGGCCGCTGTGGCATCGCCGCCGCGCGGTCCGATCCGTGAGCATCCCCGTCCTGCTCCCCACCCGGCCGCTGCTCGCCGAGCCGCGCCGAACCCCATAGAAGGTCACCACCATGCTGCGAGTTGCCGTCCCCAACAAGGGGACCCTGTCCGCACCGGCCGCCGAGATGCTGCTCGAGGCCGGCTACCGCCAACGCACCGAGGCCCGCGACCTCACGGTGCTCGACCCGGACAACGACGTCGAGTTCTTCTTTCTGCGCCCCAAGGACATAGCCATCTACGTCGGTTCCGGAGAGCTGGACCTCGGCATCACCGGGCGTGATCTGGCCTCCGACACCGTCGGCGGCGTCACCGAACTGGTCGAGCTCGGGTTCGGCCACTCGACTTTCCGCTATGCCGCGCCGGTCGGCACCGAGTGGACCGTCGAGGCCCTCGACGGCAAGCGGGTGGCCAGCGCCTATCCGCACCTGGTGCGGGCGGACCTGCAGCGGCGCGGTGTCACCGCCGAGGTGATCAGGTTGGACGGCGCCGTGGAGATCTCCATCCAACTCGGCCTGGCCGACGCGATCGCCGACGTCGTCGGCTCCGGGCGGACGTTGCGGCAGAACGGGCTGACCGCCTTCGGTGACGTCATCCTGGCGTCCCAGGCGGTACTGATCGCCAGGGCGGACGCCGACGTGTCGCCGGCCGCCAGGCAACTGGCGAACCGGTTGCAGGGCGTGGTGTTCGCCAACCAGTACCTGATGCTGGACTACGACTGTCCGAAAAGACTGCTGGACGCGGCCGTCGAGATCACCCCCGGGCTCGAGTCGCCGACGGTGTCGCCGATGGCCGATCCGGAATGGGTGGCGGTGCGGGCGATGGTCAAACGCTCCGCTTCCAACCAGGTGATGGACGATCTGGCGGCACTCGGGGCGAAGGCGATCCTGGCCAGCGACATCCGGTCCTGCCGCCTCTGAGGTGACTGGCGGTCGGAGCGCTCAGCCGCGGCGCCGAATCGTCAGCGACTGGGCGGCGATGCCGATCGGGCCCTGCTCGTCGTGCAGCACCGAGGAGGTGAGGCCGACGCCTTCCGGCCCGAAGCTGACCGAGGTGTCCAGGCCGAGCCACCTGCCCCGCGGCTGTCGCACGAAATGGATCGTCAGATCGGTGTTGGGGAACAGCAACTCGGCCGGATCCACCCGGACCGCGATCCCGTTCGCGCTGTCGATCAGCCCGACGTAGCCGGCCAGGTTGCCGGCCGCCCGGCCCTCGATCAGCGGATGTTCGGTCCGGATCCACACCCGCCCGCGCCCGGGCCGTCGGCCCGGAACGACCCGGAACTCCAACCCGGCGATGAAGCCGCCCTCCCAGGTGCTGGTGCCGTCCCAGGGCTCGGCCGAGTCCGGACCCGGCATGGTCGGTAGCTCGGAACCGGCGACGTCGGAGGTGTCGGCGACCGCCAGCCGCCAGGCGGTGGCCCGGACCAGGGTCCGGCCGCCGGCCGACATCTCGGCCTGCACCAGCTCGATCGTCCGGCCGGGACGGATCACCGAAGCGGCGACCTGCACCTCGCGGCGATGGATCATCCCGAGAATGTCGAAGGAGATCCGGGACGTCACCAGATCGGTTCTGTCCGAACAGTTCTCGATCGCCTCGGTGAGCAGCCCGGAGGCAGGTGCCATGTGTTGCTCGGCTGAGTTCCAGGCGCCCTCGGTGTGCACGGTCGGTAGGTACCGGCCGTCGCCCAGCGGTATGTAGAGGGCGTCACTGTCCGGGTCGGCGGACGGCTGCGCGGAAGTCACCGGTCGAGGGTAGCTGCCGCCACCCGGAGCCGGGGCCGGCGCCTGCCGGCGACTCAGCTCCGCTCGTTCGGCAGGTCCGGGAACGGCTGCAGGATGGCGAAGTACTGGTAGGTGCTGCGCTCCGGATCCCGGCCGGCGGTCCGCTCCTCCCAGGCCGAGACGAGCTCGGTGATCTCCTGGTCGAGTCGCTCGTCAGATTGCCGCATCCGTCGGCAGTTGACGATCGGCTGTCGCCGGCCCTGCGCATCGGGCCAGGGATGGTCCCTAGGCTGTGTCCATGGCACCAGCACGGGCAACCCGATCGCCGGGCACCCAGCTGGGTCGGATCGCCGGGGTGCCCATCCTGCTGACCCGCAGCTGGCCGGTGTCGTTGCTGATCGTGGTGGTCGTCGTCGCGGTGCTCGCCGGTCGGGTGCTGCCGGATCGCACTGCCTTGTCCCTGGGTCTGGCCGCGGTCGCGTTGACCTTGTTGCTGATGGTCAGCGTGCTGCTGCACGAGCTCGGCCACCTGTTCGCGGCCCGCTCGGTCGGCCGCCGGGTGGTCCGGATCCGCTTCGACGTGCTGAGCGGGCAGACCGATCTGATCGGGTCGGCAGGGGCCGGCCGGGACGCCTGGGTCGCGATCGCCGGGCCGGCCATGTCCGCGGTCTGTTCGGCCGCCGGATTCGCTGCCGCCCAGCTCTTCGACTCCCGCACCACGCCGTGGCTGCTGGCGATGGCGATCGGGGTCACCAACGCGCTGCTGACGATCTTCAACCTGTTGCCCGCCTACCCGTTGGACGGCGGGGAGGTGGTGCGGATGGCGGTGTGGCGGATCAGCGGCAGTTGGCGCACCGGCAGTATCGCCGGCTACCTGTCCACCTCGGTGGTGTGCGCCGGACTGCTGGTGCTGGCCGCCCTGGTCTGGTTCAACGGTCCGCCGGGCGCGGCCGCGCAGGCGGTGGTGATCGTTGCTCTGGTGGTCCATCTGGCGGCAACCGCCATGGTGGAGTGGCGCCGCGAGGCCCAGGAACTCGGTGACGACCCGGACGGCCCCGACGGCCCGGCGGATCCGGAGTCGCCGGCCGGCCGGCTGGCCGCCGCACTCATCGGGGCGAGTGTGCCGGTGGTCGGGGCGGCGGCCGGCGCCGACCTGCGGCCGGTGAACCCGACCGACGTGGTGCTCACCACCGACGGCCCGGCCGAGCTGCGGGACGCCCTGGCGAGGAGCTCGGGGCAGACCTTCCTGCTGGTCGACGACGAGGGCCTGGCGGCCGGCGTTTTGGCCAGGGCCGAGTTGACCCGGATACTCGACACCGACAACCGTGACAACGACAGCAGTGGCCTTCCAGGCGCCGAGCCGGCGGGAGCCCCACCCGCCGACCGACGATCCGAGGAAACATCATGAGCGAGCTTGCGCGCGAATTCGTCGTGGGCGACCGCGTGCAGTTGACCGACACCAAGGGCCGCAAGTACACGGTGATCCTGGAGACCGGCGCGCAGTTCCACACCCATCGCGGCGCCATCGACCACGACCTGCTGATCGGTGTCCCCGAGGGAAGCGTGGTGAACTCCGCGAACGGCACGCCCTACCTGGCGCTCCGGCCGCTGCTCACCGACTACGTGTTGTCGATGCCGCGCGGTGCCGCGGTGATCTACCCGAAGGACGCCGCCCAGATCGTGCACTGGGGCGACATCTTCCCCGGCGCCACCGTGCTGGAGGCCGGCGCCGGCTCCGGCGCGTTGACCTGTTCGCTGTTGCGGGCGGTCGGGCCGACCGGCTCGGTGATCTCCTACGAGGTCCGGGAGGACCACGCCGAGCATGCCGAACGCAACGTTCAGCGGTTCTTCGGCGAGCATCCGGAGAACTGGTCGCTGCGGATCGCCGACATGGCCGTGCACACGGGCGAGGTGGACCGGATCGTGCTGGACATGCTGGAACCATGGGCGATGCTGCCGACGGTCAGCGCCAACCTGGTGCCCGGCGGGGTGCTGATCGTCTACGTGGCGAGCACCACCCAGTTGTCCAGGGTCGCCGAGGCGCTGCGCGAGGACGGCGGCTACACGGAACCGCAGGCCTGGGAGTCGATGCACCGCGAATGGCATCTGGTCGGCCTGGCGGTCCGCCCGGAGCACCGGATGATCGGGCACACCGCGTTCCTGCTGTCGGCCCGCAAACTCGCGCCCGGGGTCAGTACCCCGCGTCCGCAGCGCCGGCCGACCGCCACTCGCTGATCCACCGGTGTGCCGTCAGCCCGGGCCCGCGGCCGGGGGATCGGTCGGCCGCACTGCGCCCGGTCAGGCCAGGCAGATGGTCCAGCTGTCGTCCTCGAGGACCATCGGCACGGCGCCGGTCTGCTCCCCGGCGTTGGTCGACGAGTAGGTGATCCCGAACGAGCCCTTCTTGCCGTTGACGGCCGCGTTGCCCGGCTTCATCGAGCCCTGCTCCAGCCCGCCGAACAACTCACCGGCGCTGATGCCGGCGTTGCGAGCGCACATCTGTCGGGTCGCGGCCTCCAGGTCCTGGGCGTTCACCGCCTTCACCCAGGCCTCGCCGACCTGCTGGGCCCGCTTCTGCGACTCCGCCTCGGCCGGATCGGTGGTGAACTCCAGCGATGGGTAGGCACGGATGGTGCCGACCGTCTGCGGTTCGGTCGACGCCGGATCTGCCGGCGTGCCGCTGTCGTTGTTCGTCAGCAGCACGATCACCACGGCGGCCGCGGCCAGCACGATCACCCCGGCCGCCGCGATCCACGGCGTTGCAGACCGCTTCTTTCCCGGGTTCGGTGCACCCGACCAGCCAGGCCCGCCGCCGTAGGGGCCGTTCGGCGGTTGCTGCGGCGGCGGTCCGGCGGGGTACTGCCCGGTCGGCTGGTAGGGCCGGCCGGGCGGCTGCTGCGCAAGATTCCGAGTCGGCGGTCCGGCCGGCACCGGGTATCCGGTGGCCGGGTGCGGGGCTGACGGCGCTGCCGGCCGGTAGTCGGACCGGCCGGCGTCAGCGGGCCGCGGGGCCTGCGGCCCGGGCGCCCACTGTCCCGGTTGCGGTGGGCGCGGTTGCGGTGAGCCCGGTTGCTGCGGGCCGGCGTTGTAGGGAGGTTGCCCGTAGGGCGGCTGACCCCCGGGCTGCGGCCCGCTGGGCCGGTAGGGCGGCGGATTCTCCGTCACGGCTGTTCTCCGTTTTCGTGGGCGGGACTCGTCGGCACAGCGGGGGTGACGCCGGGTGGACAGCGGTGATGCGGACCAGGATGACGCTGATGCGCACGCACGGTCAGTTGCCGAACCCGGCATCGGACAGGCCGCAGATCTCCCACTGCCCGTCGTCACCGGTGCGCTGCAGCGGGATCGTCACATCTTGACGGCCGATACTGGCTCCGGCAACGTTCGCCGACATCGTGAAGACCGCGGTGCCCTTGTCGCTGTCGGCGTCGACCCGGTCGAGGGTGACGTTCACGCTGCCGAGTGCACCCGCCGTCGATTGACCGAAGCCGCGTCGGTCGGTGGAGCACAGCAGTTCCTTCGCCGCATCGACGTTGCTGGAATTCAGCGCGTCGGCGAAGGCCTCGGCGGTGCCGCGGGCCGTCGCCCGGTCGTACGACGGCGCCGACAGCAGCCAGGCGGACAGGCCGCCGCCGACCAGCACCACCGCGAGCACCGTGATCAGCAGCACCCTGGTGTTCGATCGGGTGGGCACCTGTCGGCCGAACCCCGGCGGGCCGGCCGGGCGGTGGGACGACTGCTCGGGTGGTGGTGCACTCATCGGGTGCCCTTCGCGTCGGCGGCGGGACCCCGGTCGGTCCCGTCTGACGCCTGCAGTCTGTCAAATTCCGCGGCCGGTGACGGCCGATTCGCCCGGGATCTCCCGGCGGCGCCGGGCCGGATGCCGCAGTGCCGGCGCGGCACGCCGGTCCGGCCCGGGAAAGTGCGTCGGGGCCACGGGTAGGGTTTTGACTAGGAACGAACGGAGATCCACGTGACCTACAGCGATTCGACGCCTATCTCCGGCGACGACCGGAACGACGGACCCGAGGAGGCGCCAGCGGTCGGGATGAGCCCGGCCCAGTTGCAGACCCAGGTCCGGGTGCTGACCGACGAACTCGCGCAGCTCCGCCGCCGACTGGCCAGTGCACCGATGGACACCCGTCCGCTCGAACGTCAGCTCACCGAGGCCGGCAACCGGATCGCGACGCTCACCGAGCGCAACGAGAAGCTGGTCGTCACCCTCCGCGATGCGCGGACCCAGCTGCTGCAGCTGAAGGAGGAGGTCGACCGGCTGGCGCAGCCACCCAGCGGTTATGGCGTGTTCCTCGGCACCGGACCGGAGTCGTCGGTCGAGGTCTACACGGCCGGCCGGCGGATGCGGTTGTCGGTCTCGCCGAACGTCGACGTCGCGGCGTTGCAGCGGGGTCAACAGCTGCGGCTGAACGAGGCGCTGACCGTGGTCGAGGGGACCGGCTTCGACGTGGTGGGTGAGGTCAGCACGCTGCGTGAAGTGCTGGACGACCACCGCGCACTGGTGGTCGGCCATGCCGACGAGGAGCGGGTGGTGCATCTGGCCGCGCCGCTGTTGGACAGCCCGCTCAAGCCGGGGGACTCGCTGCTGGTGGACACCAAGGCCGGGTACGCCTACGAGCGGGTGCCGAAGTCCGAGGTCGAGGACCTGGTGCTGGAGGAGGTTCCGGACGTCGCCTACTCCGACATCGGCGGCCTCGGCCGGCAGATCGAACAGATCAGGGACGCGGTCGAGCTGCCGTTCCTGCATGCCGAGCTGTTCCATGAGTACCAGCTGCGGCCGCCGAAGGGTGTACTGCTGTACGGCCCGCCAGGCTGCGGCAAGACGTTGATCGCCAAGGCCGTGGCCAACTCACTCGCCAAGCAGGTCGCCAGGGCCCGCGGCGAGGAGAAGGTGATGAGCTACTTCTTGAACATCAAGGGCCCCGAGCTGCTGAACAAGTACGTCGGCGAGACCGAACGGACCATCCGGCTGATCTTCCAACGGGCCAGGGAAAAGGCCTCCGAGGGCACTCCGGTGATCGTCTTCTTCGACGAGATGGACTCGGTGTTCCGGACCAGGGGGACCGGCGTCTCCTCGGACGTCGAGACCACCATCGTTCCGCAGCTGCTCAGCGAGATCGACGGCGTCGAGGGCCTGGAGAACGTCATCGTGATCGGCGCCTCGAACCGCGAGGACATGATCGACCCGGCCATCCTGCGGCCCGGCCGGCTGGACGTGAAGATCAAGATCGAGCGGCCGGACGCCGAGGCGGCCAGGGACATCTTCGCCAAGTATCTGACGCCCGGTCTGCCGATCAACGCCGACGATCTGGCCGAGAACGCCGGCAACCGGGAGGCGACCATCGCCGGGATGATCCAGCTGACGGTCGAGCGGATGTACGCCGAGACCGACGAGAACCGGTTCCTCGAGGTGACCTACGCCAACGGCGACAAGGAAGTGTTGTACTTCAAGGACTTCAACTCGGGCGCGATGATCCAGAACATCGTCGACCGGGCCAAGAAGGCCGCCATCAAGGCGAAGATCGAGACCGGCGCCTCCGGGCTACGGGTCGGGCATCTGCAGGAGGCGATCGTCGACGAGTTCGCCGAGAACGAGGACCTGCCGAACACCACCAACCCGGACGACTGGGCGCGCATCTCCGGCAAGAAGGGGGAGCGGATCGTCTACATCCGCACCCTGGTGTCCGGCAAGCAGTCCGAGGGATCACGGGCCATCGACACCGCCCCCAGCACCGGCCAGTACCTCTAGTTTCCGGGCGGCCGCTGGCGGCCGACGACACTCGGCCTACCAGAAGTACAAGAAGACCTTCTCGGTGAACGGATCGACCTGGTCCGGTCTGGGTGGGCCGTACTCCCAGTCGATGCGCACGGACATCGTGGTCGTCGGCAGCTCGATCGGGTCCCTCAACCCCTGTGGTGGAGCTGCTATCGATTCGACAGTGAGTTCGCGGCTGCCGAGGTTGATCGGGGCCGGGCTGCTCCAGGAGAGCGCGGGTTCGGTCGATTCTGGGTGAGGTTCGGGGGTGCCGATCGTGACACCGATCAGGATCGGACCCGGGTCCGACTTGATCGGAATGCAGATTCCTTCGCCTGGGTACACGTTGACATGCCGTGGTGGATCGTGCTCAGGCAGGTCGTCCTCAGGATCATCCCGGAATAATGGAGTCATGATCTGCGACGCTCCTGGAGGAGTTCGCACACAGAAAAAGTGATAGCCGACCAGGGCCTCGCCTGTATGACGCTGAACGTTCACCGGATCTCCAGGGTCGCTGGTTCGTCGGCCGGGCACCGGCAGATCAGAAACGTCGGCGTCAGGGATTTGGTAGAGATCGAAGATGCTGGTGCTAGTAGGAAGTCCGCTTGACCTGGATCGGGCCGACTGTCTGATGTGCCACAGACATACAGTACGAAAGTTCGGGGGGCCATCGGCACCGCCCCGAGCACCGGCCGGTACCTGTAACGGCGTACTCGGCCGGCGCTGCGGGCCGCACCCTTCGGGTGTGCGATCAGCAGTTCACCACGACCGAGGCATACGCCCGGGCTGCGGCGCCGTTCGAGTCGGTCACCCTGACGACGAACGAGTTGCTGGACGTGTAAACGGCACTGGCGATGTATCCGGCGGATTCAGCGGTGGCCTGGATATCGCAGTAGAGGATATCGCGCCGGACCGAGACGACAATCTGACCCGGGGAGGCGAGCGAGCTGGAGTACCCGGAGATCATCCCGGTGGACGAATACATGTCGGCGAACTGGGTGGTCGATGCGGTGAGGATGTCGGCGTAGATGGCTTCGTTCCAGTAGCCGGCCACGTCGACCACCAGATCGACCGGCCCGCCGAACGAGTGCACCTTCACCCCGCTGCTGCTCATCGTGATGTTCGCACCCGTGGTGGTGCTGGACGATCCCCACTGCAGCACGGTCTGGGACGGCTCCGCCGCGCCGTTCGCCCAGGCCCGCAGGTAGCCGGCGTGGGTGGGGGTGATCGCCGACAGCGAGACGGTCAGCGAGGTGGCGTAGGAGGGGATCGCCGGGCACTTGGTCAACGGGATCGTCCTGGTCGAGTTGGATGCCAGCCGGGTGGTGCTCCGCGAGTCGTAGAGCCGGCACGCGGTGGCCAGCTGCGTGTACTCGCGTTTGATGGTGGCATTCTTGCTCCCGATCGCCAGCGGGACAGGTGTGGAGACGGCGTTGGTTTGATCGCCGAGGTCGGCGGACGGTTTCGGCGGGGGCGCGGGCGTCGGCGATCCGGAGGCAGCGGTGACGCCGCCCACCAGCAAGGCACCGGTGATCAGGGCGATCAGATAGCGCTTCATGGGCTGTTCCTCACGACGAGTCGAAGGCGGCCGGGCGGCCGACTTCGTCGGTTCTGCACTGCTGTCGATCTGCACTGCAGAGTCGGCGGAGCGGTCCGCGAATACCCGTACTCGTCGCGCGACCTGCCGGCCTCGTCGGGGTCGTCAGATCAGCGGGTCTTGCGACGGAACAACAACCCGGCGCCGACCGCCGAGACCGCCAGCACTGCGGCCCATTCGACGGCAGCGATCCACCAGCTGCTGCCGATCACCGAGCCCATCAACAGACCGCGCAGGGTCTCGATCATCGGCGTGATCGGCTGGTGCTCGGCGAACCCGCGCAGCGCTGCCGGCATGGTGTCCGGCGGCACGAACGCGCTGGACACGTACGGCAGGAAGAGCATCACGAAGGTGACGCTGTTGGCCGCTTCCACGCTGCCGACCAGCAGGCCGAGCGCCGCCGACAGGAACGAAACGGCCGTCATGAACAGCACCAGGAAGACAAGCGTCAGCAGCCATTCGACCGGACCGGCCGACGGTCGCCAGCCGATCAGCAGGGCCACCCCGATCACCACAACTGTCGCGAGCAGGTTCCGCACGACACTGGCCACCACATGCCCGATCAGGCAGGCGGAGCCGAAGATCGGCATCGAGCGGAATCGGTCGACAACTCCGGTGACGGCGTCGTTGGCGACATACGTGGCTGTCGAAGCGGCGCCGAAACCCGCACACAGCAGGATGATTCCGGGCACAACGTAGTTGATGTAGTCGGTGCCGACCTCGATCGCGCCGCCGAATACGTAGACGAACAGCAGCATCAGGGCGACCGGCAACATCACGGCCATCACCAGCGCCTCGCCGTCCCGGGACGACCGGCGCAGGCTGCGGCCGACCATCACCCGGACATCGGACAGCACCTCGGCGAGGCCGAGCGAGCTGGACGGGTGGCCGGGCGGGGCGGTAGCGGTGGAGGGTGCCGATGCGGTGACGGTCATGCTGCCTGCTCCTTGTTGTTCGTGTTCGTGGTGCCGGTCAGATCGGCGAAAACGTCATCCAGGGTGGGGCGAGCGGTGGACAGCGACCGGGCCGCGAACCCGCCGAGGGCCAACCGGTCCAGGACGTCCTTGACGGCGTTCGCGGTGCCATCGGTGCCGATCGAGACGGTCGCCGACGAGGCCGTCAGGGTCACCGTCCCGCGAACCGCGGAACCGAGCAGATCGGCGGCGGCGCTGGCGGTCTGCGCGCTGTCGAAGGTGACGTCGAGCAGCTCGCCGCCGGCGCGTTCCTTGAGTTCGTCCGGTGTTCCTTCGGCCGCGACGGCGCCATCGTGCAGGATGCCGATCCGGTCGGCCAGCCGGTCGGCCTCGTCCAGCATCTGGGTGGTCAGCAGGATGGTGGTCCCGCGGGCACCGAGTTCTCGGACCTCGTTCCACAGTTGGTTCCTGCTGACCGGGTCGAGACCGGTGGTCGGCTCGTCCAGGAACAGCAACGGCACCTCGGCGACCAGGCTGACGGCCAGGTCAAGCCGTCGGCGCATACCACCGGAGTAGCCCTTGACCGTCCGGCCGGCGAACTCCGCCAGGTCGAAGGCGCCGATCAGCTCGTCGGCCCGCCGGCGTGCGCCGCGGACGCCGAGTCGGCGGAGCCGGCCCATCATCACCAGGTTCTCCCGGCCGGTCAGCATCTCGTCAACCGCGGCGTGCTGTCCGGTCAGGCTGATGCTGGCCCGGACGGCGCCGGAGTCCGCGGCGACGTCGGACCCGTTTACCGACGCCGAACCGGCGTCGGCGGTGACCAGGGTGCTCAGGATCCGGATCAAGGTGGTCTTGCCGGCGCCGTTCTGCCCGAGTAGGGCGTAGCTGGTGCCGGACAGCACCTGCAGAGAGACGTTGTCCAGCACGACATTCGCGCCGTAGGCCTTGGACAGTGCCCGGACGTCGATCATCAGCGGGCGAGTGGGAAGGCTCTCAGGTTCAGTAACTGTGTATGCCATAACGCGAATGGTTGGTGCCATACGCGGATTTGTCAAGATGAATTTCGCCGGGTACGCATAGGACATGGCCGAACCCGTTCCGCCCGCCGACGATCTGATCCTCGCCGAACTCCCGCCGGGACTCGACGTGCTCTGGGGTCGCAAGGAGCGCGGCCGCACCGGCCCGAAGCCGTCCCTGAGCATCGACACCATCGTCGCCACCGCCATCCGGATCGCCGACGACGAAGGGCTGGCCGCCGTTTCGATGGCCAGGCTCGCCCGCGAACTCGGCTTCAGCACCATGTCGATGTACCGCTACGTCCGGTCCAAGGACGAACTGCACCTGCTGATGTGGAACTCCAGCGCCGCCGGGCTCGGTGAGATCAGCGGCGGCACCTGGCGGGAGCGTCTGGCGGACTGGGCCGAGGCGCAGCGCGCCGCAGTGCTACTGCGTTCCTGGCTCCTGGAGATGCCGCTGGCCGCACCTCCGGCCGGGCCGCAGTCGCTGGCCTTCGTCGAGCAGGCGTTGGCGGCGATGGCGGATACCCCGTTGCGGGAGGCGGAGAAGATGGCCGTGATCGGCGCGGTGTCCATATATTCGCTCGGCGATGCCAGGATGGCGCACCAGGCGGCAAAGGCGGCGGCCGTTACCGGGCAACCGGAGGCTGACTACGGTGCGGTGTTGCGCACCGTGGTGACGGCGGATGAGTACCCGGCGCTGCACCGGCTGGCCTGGTCGCCGGATATGACGGCCCGACCCCGCAGCGAAGAGTTGCCGCCCGGAGTTGACCAGGACCTGCTCGGCTTCCGGTTCGGCCTGAACTGCATCCTGGACGGTATCCAGGCGTTGATCGACCGCCGCGACCCGACCGTCGCCGCCACTGGCAAGATCGGGGGCCGGAGAAAGAGCCGGAAGGACGGATCACCGCGATGAGCAGAACAGCCTTTGTGACCGGGGCGAGTGCCGGATTCGGTGAGGCGACGGTCCGTCGGTTCGTCGCCGAGGGTTGGCGGGTGGTGGCCACCGCCCGCCGGGAGGATCGACTGCGTCGCCTGGCTGACGACCTCGGCGACTCGATTCACGTTGCGGCACTGGATATTCGGGACCTCGGCGCGATCGCCGAAACGGTCGCCGGCCTGCCGTCCGGGTTCGCTGAGATCGATGTGTTGGTGAACAACGCCGGCCTCGCCAAGGGTCTCGGACCTGCCCAGCGGGCCGAGCTGGCCGACTGGGATCAGATGATCGCGACCAACTGCACCGGGCTGGTGCACGTCACCCGAGCGGTGCTGCCGGGCATGGTCGACCGGGGCCGCGGGCACATCGTCAACCTCGGCTCGATCGCCGGCACCTACCCCTACCCGGGCGGCAATGTCTACGGGGCGACGAAGGCGTTCGTGCACCAGTTCAGTCTGAATCTACGCAGCGACCTGCACGGCACCGGCGTCCGGGTGACCTGCATCGAACCGGGCCTCTGCGGCGGCACCGAGTTCTCCGTCGTCCGCTTCGACGGCGACCGGGCGAAGGCAGATGCCGTCTACGAAGGCGTGCAGCCGCTGACCGCCGACGACATTGCCGAGTCGGTGTACTGGTGCACGTCACAGCCGGCGCACGTCAACGTGAACGTCATCGAACTGATGCCGGTGGTGCAGAGTTCCGCGCCGCTGCAGGTCTTCCGGGGCTGATCGTTTCGGATTCGCCGGCAAACTGCTGTATCCGCTCTACTACCAGTCCGAGTTGAATAAGATCGTCGACCATTACCGGACGCCACCGGGAGGAATGGTCCAGCTCGCGCTGTGACCACTGCTTCGCTCAGGGTCGAGACTTGGGCTCGGGCACTGCCTTCTTCCAGGCTCCCTCGGAGCCGATCGGGACGAACCCGACCGCCTCGTTGACGTCCAGCATCGGCCGGTTCTCCTCGGCGTTGAAGGTGGTGACCGAGGGCGTTCGCGGGCTGATGCGTTGCAGCTGTTGAAGATTCGCGATCTTCAGCAGTGTGCCCAGCCGATGGCCCCGGTGCTCGCGCACTACCAGGGTGTCCTCCTGAACGGCCGGCCGGGACGCGTCGGACGGCACCACCAGATTGCTGAAGCCCACGGCCCTGTCGGTGCCGGCGTCGATCGCCGCCACGCTGAGCAGTTGGTCGCCGGCCGCCTCGACCTGCTCGCTGATCTTGGCCACCCGCGCCGGTGTCCAGTCCTCCTCGTCGAACTCCAGGGCGGCACTGGGAGCGTCGGTCACCATCCGGGAGTGCAGGTAGGCCAGATCGTCAACCCAGCGCTCCGGGACGTCGGCCACCCAGGACTCGATCCGGTACCCGTCGGCATGACCGGCGGCCGTGTCGAACCGTTGCTGCAGCGAGGGTTCGGCGACCGGGAAGGTGAGCTTGGAGACCCGCTCCACCTGTTCGAGGGAGTAGCCGTGCCGTCGCAGGAAGCGCACCTCGGGTCGGTCGGCGTCCACCGTGCCGAATCCTGTCGGTGGCGAGATGGTGGTCGCTCCGCCCGGTACGCCGTGCAGTGCCCAGGCCTGGAACACCGAACGACCGTCGGCGGCTGCGGCTGACTCGATGGTCCGCAGGAGTGCGGCTCCGATTCCGGTGCGCCGGTGCTGCGGAAGCACTTCGACCGCCAGGAAGGCGATCCGCGGGGGGCCTTCCGGCTGCCATTCATAGGTGCCGCGACCCACGATGTCGCCGTCCACCCTGGCCAGGAACATGCGCTTGGGCTCGAACTCGAAGTTGTTCCACGCCTGGATCAACTGTTCGGCAGTCGGTTGCAGATCGACCGTGCCGGCGCTCGCGACCTCGATCGCATTGCGCACCTGGACCATGCGGCGGAAATCGGTGCCACCGGGTGCCTCGAGGGTGGCCGGGATGGCGAACTCTTCGATGGTCACCCGGGTGCCGGCCGACGGGTCGCCGTCGTCCTTGTCGAGTGTTCGGGTTGCGGTTCCGTTCATGCGAATCACCCTCCGCGGAGTGAGACTGTCGTCCGGGATGTCCGTTGACTTCAGGGTAGGCAGGGGCGCGATCGGATTTCCGCTGACGATAACGTTGGGGTCATGAGCGCGCGCCGGATCATGGGGACCGAAGTCGAGTACGGGATCTCTGTTCCGGGCGATCCGACGGCCAACCCGGTGATGACCTCGACCCAGGTGGTACTGGCCTACGCCGCGTCGGTGGCGGCGCCGCGGGCCCGCCGGGCCCGGTGGGACTACGAGGTGGAGTCGCCGTTGCGGGACGCCAGGGGCTATGACCTGTCGGCGCTGTTCGGGCAGTCCGTGGATCCGGACGTCGACGACCTCGGTGCGGCGAACGTCATCCTGTCCGACGGTGCGCGGCTGTACGTCGACCACGCCCATCCGGAGTTCTCCGCACCGGAAGTCACCAACCCACTGGACGCCGTGCTGTACGACAAGGCCGGCGAGCGGGTGATGGAACGGGCGGCCCTGCTCGCTTCAGCGGTGCCCGGCACCAAGGCGATCCAGATGTACAAGAACAACGTCGACGGCAAGGGCGCCAGTTACGGAACCCACGAGAACTACTTGTGCAGCCGGGAAACCATGTTCCCGCAACTGATCTCGGGGTTGATGCCGTTCTTCGCCTCGCGTCAGGTGTTCACCGGTTCGGGCCGGGTCGGGATCGGCCGGACCGGCCAGGTGGACGGTTACCAGCTGTCCCAGCGGGCCGACTACATCGAGGTCGAGGTGGGGCTGGAGACAACTCTCAAACGCGGCATCATCAACACCAGGGACGAACCGCACGCGGACGCGGACAAGTACCGACGGCTGCACGTGATCATCGGCGATGCCAACCTCGCGGAGCTGTCCACGTACCTCAAGCTCGGCACGACGGCGATGGTGCTGTCGCTGATCGAGGCGGGTGTCCCGTTGTCCGATCTGGAGCTCGACGGTCCGGTGTCGGCGGTGCACGCGATCTCGCACGATCCGTCGCTGAAGACCACGGTGCCGCTGGCCGACGGCCGCCGAATGACCGGTATCGACCTGCAGCGGGCCTACCACGAGCGGGCCGCCGGGTTCGTCGCAGATCGGTTCGGTGCCGACGCCGACGAGCACACGGTTGCCGTCCTCGACCGTTGGATCGATGTGCTCGACCGGCTGGACACCGACCCGATGCAGCTGGCCGGCGAATTGGACTGGCCGGCGAAACTTCGCCTGCTGGAGGGGTTCCGGCAGCGGGACGGTTTGGGTTGGGGCGCTTCGCGGCTGGCCATGGTCGACCTGCAGTACTCCGACATCCGACTGGACAAGGGGCTGTACAACCGGCTGGTCTCCCGCGGCTCGATGAAGCGGCTGGTGAGCGAGGATGCGGTGCTGGCCGCGATGGTCGACCCGCCCGTCGACACCCGCGCCTACTTCCGTGGACGGTGCGTGTCGAAGTTCGCCGATGCGCTGGCCGCTGCCTCCTGGGACTCGGTGATCTTCGATGTCGGCCGCGAGTCGCTGGTGCGGATCCCGACAATGGAGCCGACCCGCGGTACCAGGGCGCACGTCGGTGAGCTGATGGACAACGCTGCCGACGCTGCCGAACTGGTCGACGCGCTCACCGCCCAGCACTGATACGCCTGGCGGTCGCGCCGGTCGGCGACGAACTGGTCCGCGGCGCGGCGAGCGCCGCCCGAGCGATGTCCGCCGCGCTCGGTAAGGTTTGACTCAGCGGTTCGACTCGGGATCCGCCCGGGATGACGAGGAGACGAGATGGCACAGGAGCAGACCACCCGGCAGGGCGGCGGCGGGGGAGACGACGAGACGCCGGGTGGCGACGCGGCCGGTCAGGAACGACGCGAGAAGCTGGCGACGGAGACCGACGACATCCTCGACGAGATCGACGACGTGCTGGAGACCAACGCGGAAGACTTCGTCCGGGCGTACGTGCAGAAGGGCGGGCAGTAATCCGATGAGTTCGGACTGGCCGGCGCAGGCCATCCCGGCCGCGTATCTGACCCCGGGCACCGGCTCGTTCTCCGAATTCCTTGCCCGCGCCGAACCTCAATTGCTGCCCGGGCACGGCCGCGACCTCGGTCCGCTGCCGGAGCTCAGGCACGGCACCACGGTGGTGGCACTGACCTGCGCAGACGGTGTGGTGTTGGCCGGCGATCGACGTGCCACCATGGGCAACGTGATCGCCCAGCGTGACATTGAGAAGGTCTTCGTCACCGATTCGCACTCGGCGATCGGCATCGCCGGCACCGCCGGGATGGCTATCGAGATGGTCCGGTTGTTCCGGCTCGAACTCGAGCACTACGAGAAGATCGAGGGCGCCAAGCTCTCCCTGGACGGCAAGGCCAACCGGCTCGCGTCGATGATCAGGGGGAACCTCGGCGCCGCCCTGCAGGGGCTGGCGGTGCTGCCGCTGTTCGTCGGCTACGACCTGTCGATCTCGGACCCGACGCGGACCGGCCGGATCTACTCCTACGACGTGACCGGCGGCCGGTACGAGGAGCACGACTACTACGGCGTCGGCTCCGGGTCGACCTTCGCCAGATCGGCGTTGAAGAAGCGTTTCGTCCGCGGCAGCGACCCCGCTTCCGCCGTTCGGTTCGCCGTCGAGGCGCTGTACGACGCCGCCGACGAGGATTCGGCGACCGGCGGACCCGACCTGACCCGGCGGATCTTCCCGGTAGTGGTGACCATCGGCCGCGACGGCGCCGTCCGGTGGACCGATGAGGCGGTCGGCGAAGTCTCCGAACAGGTCGTCGCCGGCCGGATGACGAATCCGGGCGGTTGATCGGCGAATGAACCCGATATCCCTGTCGACGCAAGCTGATCGAGGAGCACACCGAACGTGACGATGCCGATCTATGCATCGCCTGAACAGTTCATGCGGGACCGGTCCGACTACGCCCGCAAGGGCATCGCGCGCGGCCGGAGTGTGGTCGCGGTGATCTTCTCCGGTGGCGTGCTGTTCGTCGCCGAGAACCCGTCGCCGACCCTGCACAAGGTCTCGGAGATCTACGACCGGATCGGTTTCGCGGCCACCGGGCGGTACAACGAGTACGAGAACCTGCGGACGGCCGGCATCCGGTTGGCCGACGTCCGCGGCTATTCCTACGACCGGGGCGACGTCACCGGGCGGTGGCTGGCGAACGCCTACGCGCAGACGCTCGGCTCGGTGTTCTCCGAGCACTCCAAGCCGTTGGAGGTCGAACTCTGCGTCGCCGAGGTGGGACCGCCGGACGGACCCACCGACGGGACGGCCGACCAGCTCTACCGGATCAGCTACGACGGATCGATGTTCGACGAGCCACGATTCGTCGTGATGGGCGGCGTCACAGAGCCGGTGGCCGCGGCGCTGGAGGCGACCTTCGCCGACGGCTGGGACCTGCCGACCGCGATGCGTTCCTGCGCGGCAGCGCTGGGCTCGGCCGCCGACGGGACGAAGCGGGTGCTGTCCCCGGCGCAGCTGGAGGTCGCCGTGCTGGACCGGCGCCTGCTCGGCCGGACCTTCCGGCGGCTGGACGATGTCGCGGTCGCGGGGATCCTCGCCACCGACACACCCGACGCCGCGGACGAGGCGACAACCGACGGTGGACATCCCGCCGAATCCACCGAATCGACCGGACCCGCCGAGCCGACCGAACCCGCCGAACCGGAATTCCCCGACGGCGACGGGGCAGGTGACCCCGCGGGGGGCCAGGAATGATCACCGAGTGGGTCCTGCTGGGGGTCGGACTCGTGCTGATCGCTTTCACCGCGCTCTACGTGGCCGCCGAGTTCAGTTTCGTCACCGTCGACCGGGCAACGGTCAACAGACAGGCCGCCGAGGGGGACGGGCGGGCCAGATCGCTGTCGCTGGCGCTGAAGTCGCTGTCCACCCAACTGTCCGGCGCCCAGGTCGGGATCACCGTCACCACCTTGGCGCTGGGCTTCGTCATGCAGCCGTCGTTGGCGGCATTGTTGTCCGGCCCTTTGCAGAGCATCGGACTGAATCATGCGACCGCGGAGTCGATCGCCGTCGCCATCGCGCTGATCGTGGCCACCGCGCTGTCGATGGTGTTCGGCGAGCTGGTGCCGAA
Source organism: Nakamurella lactea DSM 19367 (assembly GCF_000426645.1). GTDB lineage: Bacteria > Actinomycetota > Actinomycetes > Mycobacteriales > Nakamurellaceae > Nakamurella > Nakamurella lactea. The sequence goes on from NZ_AUFT01000005.1 coordinate 220,679, forward strand.
GAACATCGCGATCGCCGAGCCGATGGACACCGCAAAGGCCATCGTCACCCCGATGCGGTTGTCCACCATGCTGTTCCGACCGCTGATCTGGGTGCTCAACGGCGTCGCTAATGGCGTCCTGCGGTTGTTCGGTGTCGAGCCGCAGGAGGAGCTGCGCTCCGCCCGAACCAGCGAGGAACTGGAGTCGCTGGTCCGACGGTCCGGCGCCCAGGGCACCCTGGAGCGACCGACCGCCGGGCTGTTGGCCAGGTCGATCTCCTTCTCCGACAAGACCGCCCAGGACGTGCTGACGCCGCGGCCGCGGGTGCGGTTCGTCAAGTCCACCGATTCGGCTGACGACATCATCGCCGCCGGGATCCAGACCGGTCACTCACGCTTCCCGGTGTCCGGCGAGGACAGCGACGACGTGGTGGGGCTGGTGCATCTCAAACGTGCGGTGGCCGTTCCGCCGGACGAGCGCGGCGGAGTACATGCCGCCCAGTTGATGGTGGACGTGCCGGTGGTACCGGAGACGATTCCGCTGGACGATCTGCTCGACCAGCTCCGGGCGCGCGGCCTGCAGATGGCGGTGGTGGTCGACGAGTACGGCGGCACCGCGGGGATTCTCACCCTTGAGGACGTGGTCGAGGAGCTGGTCGGCGAGATCACCGACGAGCACGACCCGGTGGCCGGGCGCGGCGAACGTCTGGCCGACGGTACCTGGCTGCTGACCGGCAACCTACGACCGGACGAGATCGAGGAGATCACCGGTATCGCCCTGCCGGAGTCCGGCGCCTACGAGACCGTGGCCGGCCTACTGGTCAGCCGGCTCGGCCGGTTGGCCGCCGTCGGCGATCACGTCGAGGTGGACGCGTACGCCGCCGCCGACGCGGTGCTCGGCGCGCTGAGCGACGGCCTGCGGTTGGAGGCCGACACCGAGGACGATCTGCCCAGGGCGGTCACCGTCCGGTTGACCGCTCGCGAGGTGGACCGCCGCCGGGTCGACGTGGTGCAGCTGTCCAGCATCGATCCCGGACGGGGGCACCAGTCGTGACCGGGCAGATCCTGCTGATCGGGCTGGTGATTCTGCTGTTGTTCGTCAGCGCGTTCTTCGTGGCGGCCGAGTTCGCGCTGGTATCGGCCCGGCGCACCGTCGTCGAGCCGTTGGCCGTGCACAGCGCCAGGGCCAGGGTGACGCTGCGCGCGATGGAGGACGTGTCGCTGATGATGGCGACCGCCCAGCTGGGCATCACCCTGTGCGGGGTGCTGCTCGGTGCGCTCGGCGAACCCGCGGTGGCCACCGTCCTCGAGCCGCTGTTCCACCGGCTCGGTGTTCCCGAGTCGGCGTTGCATCCGGTGTCGTTGGTGATCGCGCTGCTGTTGGTGGTGTCCGCGCACGTCGCGCTCGGCGAGATGGTGCCGAAGAACCTGGCGCTGACCGATCCTGAGCGCACCGCGATGCTGCTGGCGCCGCCGCTGCGCGCCATCGCCGTCGGCCTCGGCCCGCTTGTGCGCGGCCTCAACACCTTCGCCAACCTGGTGGTCAGGGCCACCGGACGGCAGCCGAAGGACGAGGTGAGCTCGACGTTCACCAGGGAGGAGGTGGCCGGCCTGGTCGCCGAGTCCCGCGCCGAGGGCCTGCTGGACGCCGAGGAACACCAGCTGATCACCTCGGCGCTGCACTTCGAATCTGGCACCCTGAACTCGGTGTTGCTGCCGGACGACGAGGTGGTGGCGCTCGACGAGGGGACCACCGCGGCCGAGGTGGAAAAGATGTGTGCCCGCACCGGATTCTCCCGGTTCCCGATCCGCGACGCGCAGGGCCGGTACATCGGATACGTGCACATCAGGGACGTGATGGCGGTACCGCCGGAGCACCGCGACGATCCGCTGCCCGCCGAGACGATCAGGGTGCTGCCGGCATTCGCCGAGGGCACCGAGCTGCGGGCCGTACTGGACCGGATGCGCCGGGCCGGCGCCCACCTGGCCCAGGTCGCCGCCGATCCCACCGGCGGCCAGGCACAGCGGTTGGCCGGGCGGGTGGTGGCGATCCCGATGCCGGACCGCCGGCGCGGCCTGGTGATGCTCGAGGACGTCATCGAGGAACTGGTCGGCGACATCGGCGACGCCACCAGGCGCCGTCCGGAGCCAAGACAGCAGCCGGCGCCGCCGGACGGTCCCGCCCGGCCGCCGGGCGCGCTGGAATAGGCTGGGCCGATGCGCCGACGGATCATGGGACTGGAAACCGAGTTCGGCATCACCTGCACGTTCCACGGCCAACGCCGGCTCTCACCGGACGAGGTGGCCCGGTACCTGTTCCGGCGGGTGGTTGCCTGGGGTCGGTCGTCGAACGTGTTCCTGCGCAACGGGTCCCGGCTCTACCTGGATGTCGGTTCGCATCCGGAGTACGCGACCGCCGAGTGCGACGACCTGCCCACACTGATCGCCCACGACAAGGCCGGGGAGCGAATCCTGCAGGACCTGGTGGTGGACGCCGAGGGCCGGCTCGCCGAGGAGGGGATCGGCGGCGATATCTACCTGTTCAAGAACAACACCGACTCCGCCGGCAACTCCTACGGCTGCCACGAGAACTTCCTGATCTCCCGGTCCGGTGAATTCTCCCGGATCGCCGACGGCTTGATCCCGTTCCTGGTGACCAGGCAACTGATCGCCGGAGCGGGCAAGGTACTGCAATCGCCCCGCGGGGCCGGCTACTGCCTGTCGCAGCGGGCCGACCACATCTGGGAGGGCGTGTCCTCGGCGACGACCCGGTCGCGTCCGATCATCAATACCCGCGACGAGCCGCACGCCGACGCCGAGCGCTACCGCCGGCTGCACGTGATCGTCGGCGATTCGAACATGTGCGAGACCACCACCCTGGTCAAGGTCGGCAGTGCCGCGCTGGTGCTGGAGATGATCGAGGCGGGCGTCCCGCTGAAGGACTTCACGTTCGAGAACCCGATCAGGGCGATCAGGGAGATCTCGCACGACATCACCGGCCGCCGGCCGGTCCGGCTGGCCGCCGGTGGCGAGGTGTCGGCGCTGGACGCGCAGATCGACTACTTCACCAGGGCCAGGGACTTCGTCGCCGAGCGGGGGAGCGATCCGGTCACCGACCGGGTGCTGGATCTGTGGGGACGCACCCTGAATGCGGTCGAGTCCGACGACCTGTCCAGCATCGACACGGAGATCGACTGGGCCATCAAGAAGCGGCTGATCGACGCCTACGCCACCCGCAACGGGCTGGACCTCGACCACCCGCGGATCGCGCAGTTGGACCTCACCTACCACGACGTGCGGCCCGGCCGCGGCGTCTTCAGCCTGCTGCAGGCGAAGGGCCGGGCGGCCAGGGTGGTCACCGACGACGACATCGTGGCCGCCGAGAGCATCCCGCCGCAGACCACCAGGGCAAAACTGCGCGGCGAGTTCGTCACCGCCGCCCAGCAGGCCGGCCGGGACTACACCGTCGACTGGGTACACCTGAAACTCAACGACCAGGCGCAGCGGACGGTGTTGCTGAAGGATCCGTTCAAGGCGACCGACGAACGGGTGGCGCGGCTCATCGAGACCATGTGAGGCCGGTGCACCGGGCTGGAGCTCCGCGCACCATAGAGTGGTCCGGTGGCACAATTACCCACCGCGGCAAAGGCCGAGCGGCTGCTCAACCTGGTGATCGCCCTGGTGAACACCCGGCAGTTCCGGTCGGCCGGCTGGATCCGGCGCAACGTAGCCGGCTACGCGGATGCCCCGAACCACGAGGCGTTCTCCCGGATGTTCGAACGCGACAAGACCGAGCTGCGCGAGCTGAACGTGCCGCTGGAGACCGACGGCGACGACGGCTATCGCATTCCGCCGCATGAGTTCTCGCTGCCGGAACTCACCTTCACCCCGGAGGAGACGGCGGCCGTCGGCCTGGCCGCGCGACTGTGGGCGACCACCTCGCTGGCCTCGGCCGGCGAGCAGGCCCTGCGCAAACTCCGCGACGCCACCGATCCCGACGCCACCGATCCTGACGCCACCGGTCCGGACGCCACCGATCGGAACGCGAACGGATCTGCCGACGGCCCAGGACTGTCGGCCCGCGGACTGCTGCTGCAGCCGCGGGTGCGCACCGCCGATCCGGCGTTCGGCCCGCTGCGGGCGGCCGCCCTGGCCCGGCGCCAGGTGCGATTCGGCTACCGCAAGTCGGCCACCGACGAGCCGGAATCCCGCAAGGTGCAGCCCTGGGGCCTGGTGTCCTTCCGTGGCCGCTGGTACGTCATCGGGTACGACCTGGATCGTCAGCAGCAGCGGACCTTCCGGCTGTCTCGGATCGTCGGCGACGTCACCGCATCAGGCCGGGCCGGCGCGTACCTGCCGCCGGCCGAGCTGGACCTGATGGAGGAGGTCCGGCGCAGCGCCGAGCAGCCCGTGGAGCGCAGCGCGCAGGTGCGGGTCCGGCCCGGCCGGGCGGTCGGGCTGCGGCGCGGAGCAGCACTGATCAGTGCGGCCACCGGCGACACCGGCGCCGAGGGTTTCGACGTGTTGCGGATCCCGATCGCCGGGCTGTGGGCGACGGCCAGGGAGATCGCTGCCTGCGGAGCTGACGTCCAGGTGCTGGAGCCGGCCGACCTGCGGGACGCGGTCATCCGGCTGCTGCAGGGGTCGCTGGCCCTGGCCGGGGATCGAAGGTGAACGAGACCGCCGCCCAGCGGCTGTCGCGGGTGATGTCGATGGTGCCGTACATCGCGCGCCGGCCGGGCGTCTCGATGACCGAGATCGCCGCCGAGTACGGCGTCGAGGTCGAGCAGGTGACCGCCGACCTCAACCTGCTGATGGTCTGCGGCCTGCCCGGCTACTACCCGGACGACCTGATCGACGTGGTGCTGGACGAGGACGGCGGCACCGTGTCGATGGGGTTCCAGGCCGGGTTGGAGCGCCCGGTCAAACTCACCGGTGACGAAGCGGTCGCTTTGACCGCCGCGTTGCGGGCGCTGGCCGACCTGCCCGGCCTGCTCGACGCCGGTGCCGTGCAGTCGGCGCTGACGAAACTGGAGCGGGCCGGCGGCGGCGCGGCTGCCGCAGCGGTCCGGGTCGCCGCGGGCGAGGACGCACCGGCGCTGGCCACCGTGCGGACTGCGGTGGAATCGGGCCGCCGGCTCTGGATGCGCTACTACACGGCGTCCAGGGACGCCGTCAGCGAGCGCGAGGTCGACCCGTTCCGGCTGCTGCTGACGGAGGGGCACACCTATCTGGAGGCCTACTGCCACACCGCAGGCGCTGTCCGGAACTTCCGGGTCGACCGGATCGACGAGGCGAGGGTGCTGGACGAACCGGCGCAGAGCACGCTCTGGCTCGAGACCACCGTCCCGGACCGGATGTTCCACCCCGGCCTGGACAGCTCCCCGGTCACCGTGCGGTTGGCCAGCGGCGCCCAGTGGATCGCCGAGTACTACCTGGTCACCAGCAGCGAACCGGTGCTGGCGAACGGCGAGCCGACCGGCGACATCGAGGTGAGCATCCCGGCCACCAGCGACGAATGGCTGATCCGGCTGGTGCTGTCACTGGGCGGCGCCGCGGTCATCGTCGACCGGCCCGATCTGGCCGCCGAGGTCGGCCGACGCGCGGCGGCGGCGCTGGCCGGCTACCGGTCCGAGGACGACCGAATTCCGGACGAGGAGACCACAGCGCCGGGTCTCTGACGGCGGATCAGTAGGATCGGCGTCATCCGGGGCGTGCGCGGCGGCCGGGTCGGCCGCATTGCGGGCCCGAGCGGTACCGGACCCGGTCCGGCTGAAGACGAGGGAGACCGGCGTTGGCGTTACTGCGCCGCACCAAGAGGGAGCGGTCGACCGACGGCACGATGAGCCTGATGGAGCATCTGTACGAGCTCCGTAGGCGGTTGTTCTTCGCCATCCTCGGCCTGCTCGGCGGGGTGATCGTCGGTTTCGTCTGGTACTACAACGGCATTCCGGCGCTCGGCATCCGTTCCCTCGGCGACCTGCTGCTGCAGCCGTACTGCGACGTCCCCAGCCCGCCCCGGCAGGAGCTCGGCGATGGCTGCCGACTGCTGGCGACCAGTCCGTTCTCGCCGCTGCAGATTGCGTTGAAGTGTGCGCTGATGGCCGGCGCCGTTGTCTCGTCCCCGGTCTGGCTGTACCAGCTGTGGTCGTTCGTCACCCCGGCGCTGTACGCCAAGGAGCGCCGCTACACCGTGGTTTTCGTCGCCTCGGCGGCGGCGCTGATGGTGCTCGGTGCGACCCTGGCCTACCTGATCATCCCGAAGGGCCTGAAGGTGCTGCTCGGGTTCGGCGGCGACGTCACCGCCTCGGCGCTGAACCCGGAAAGCTACTTCGGCTTCCTGATCAGCGTGCTGCTGATCTTCGGCGTCTCGTTCCTGTTGCCGTTGCTGTTGATCATGCTGAACTTCATCGGCATCCTGACCGGCGCCCGGTTGGCGAAGGCCCGTCGGTACTCGATGTTCGGCCTGGTGGTGTTCGCCGGTCTCACCGTCCCCGGCAACGACCCGATCACCATGCTGGGGCTGGCCGTGTCGCTGTGCCTGCTGTACGAGATCGCCGTTCAGGTCTCGAAGATCCACGACAAGCGCAAGGGCAGGCGGTTGGCGGCCGAGGGCTTCGGAGACTTGGACGACGACCAGGCGTCCCCGACCCCGGTGGCGGCCGCCGCCATCGGCGCCGGTGACGATTCGATCGCCAGCTCGGCGATTCCGGCGCCCACGCCGACCCCGGCGCCGGTCCGGGAACTGGCGTCCGATCCGCCGGTGACCGACGCCGATCCGACCCGCCCGCGATTCGACCCGGACGCCACCTGAGCAACGCCGGCGGCCGATGTGCGACGCTGGGTGGGTGGGTACCGGCAGGCGGGACGAGATCACCTATCCCGACGAGAGCCTGAGCCCCGCGGAGCGGTTCGCCCGATCGCGGGACCTGGCCCGGCATCCGCTGCTGGCGGAGTTCGCCGCGGCCCGGCCGTTCGTCCTGGACGAATTCCAGATCGACGGCTGCCGGGCGCTCGAGGACGGCAGAGGCGTACTGATCTGCGCGCCGACCGGCGCGGGCAAGACCGTGGTGGGTGAGTTCGCGGTGTTCCGCGCCCTGGCCACCGGCGGCAAGTGCTTCTACACCACGCCGATCAAGGCGCTGTCGAACCAGAAGTACGCCGACCTGGTGGCCGAGCACGGTGCGGCGAAGGTAGGTCTGCTGACCGGCGATGTCGCCATCAATTCGCACGCACCGGTGGTGGTGATGACCACCGAGGTGCTGCGCAACATGCTCTACGCCGGGTCGGCGGATCTGGCCGGCCTGACCGCCGTGGTGATGGACGAGATCCACTACCTCGCCGACAAGTTCCGCGGCGCGGTCTGGGAAGAGGTGATCCTGCACCTGCCGGAGCAGGTGCAGGTGGCCGGACTGTCTGCGACGGTGTCCAACGCCGAGGAGTTCGGCGCCTGGCTGCAGCAGGTACGCGGCGACACCACCGTGGTGGTCGACGAGGTGCGGCCGGTGCCGCTGTGGCAGCACATGATGGTCGGCCGCCGGCTGTACGACCTCTTCCGGCAGTCCCTCACCCCCGATACCGCGGCCGGTGCCCGGGTGCAGATCGACCCGGCGCTGGCCAGAGCGGTCGCCGATGCCGAGCCGCGCTGGGCCCACGCCACCCCGGTCCGCGGCCGGGGTCGGTCGGGATCCCGGCAGGGCGGCGGCCCGGCCCGACGCCCGTCGAACCGGGTCGACGTGATCGAACGGCTGGACGGCGCCGGTTTGCTGCCGGCCATCACCTTCATCTTCTCCAGGGCGGGCTGCGAGGCCGCGGTCGCACAGTGCGTGCGGTCGGGACTGCGGTTGGTGTCCGACGCCGAACGGGTCCGGATCCGCGAGGTGGTTGACGCCAGGGCCGACGAACTGCCCGAGGCCGACCTCGGGGTGCTCGGCTTCTGGGAGTGGCGGGAGGCGCTGGAACGGGGAATCGCCGCCCACCATGCGGGGATGCTGCCGGCTTTCAAGGAGACGGTCGAGAAGCTGTTCGTCGCCGGACTGGTGAAAGCGGTGTTCGCGACCGAAACGCTCGCCCTCGGGATCAACATGCCGGCCCGCACCGTGGTGCTGGAGAAGCTGGTGAAGTACAACGGCGAGAGCCACGTCGACCTGACGCCGGGGGAGTACACCCAGCTCACCGGTCGGGCCGGTCGACGCGGCATCGACGTCGAAGGGCACGCCGTGGTGATCTGGTCGCCCGGTCTGGACCCGCGACAGGTCGGCGGACTGGCGTCCAAGCGCACCTATCCGCTCAGATCATCGTTCGGCCCGTCGTACAACATGGCCGTCAACCTGATCGAGCGGCTCGGCAGGGCTGCGGCGAAAGACCTGCTGCAGCAATCGTTCGCCCAGTTCCAGGCCGATGCCGGGGTGGTCGGCCTGGCCCGCCAGGTCCGTCGTGGCGAGGAGTCGATCGCTGAGCACAACGCCCGGATCCGTTGCCACCTCGGCGATGTGGAGGAGTACTTCGACCTGCTCAGCCGGTTGACCGGGGCCGAGAAGGACGCCGCCAGGGACGGTGCCGCCCGGCGCAAACGGGCGACGGCGCTGGATCTCGCCCAGCTCAAACGCGGTGACGTCATCGAAGTCCCCGCCGGCCGCCGGGCGGGGCTGGCGGTGGTGCTCGATCCGGGCGTGGAGATCGACGGGGTGAGCCGGCCGCTGGTGGTGACCGCCGATCGATGGTCAGGGCGGTTGAGCCAGGCCGACTTCCGTGGACCGGTGCCGGCGCTGGGCCGGATCAGACTGGCCAAGCAGGTGAATCACCGCTCGCCGCAGGTGCGGCGCGACATCGCCTCCTCGATCGCGGCCGTCAGGGTGAGCCGGCCGGATGGCCGCGGCGGGCGGGACGGCAGCCAGTCCGCGACCGGCACCGGTCACGACCGCGGTGCCGACGGCAGTGCGCGGACGGTGCTCAGCGAGGCCGATCTCACCGCGTTGCGCAAGGCCATCAGGGCGCACCCGGTGCACGGCTGTGCCGATCGGGAGAGCCACCTGCAATGGATCCGCCGGCGCAACCGGCTGGCCGCCGAGACCGCGAACCTGCGTCGGCGGGTCGACGGTGCCAGGGACTCGCTCGGCGACCAGCTCGACCGGATCCTGCTGGTGCTGGCCGATCGGGGCTACCTGCACGAGGACGAGCTCACCGACAGCGGCCGGATGCTCTCCCGGATCTGGTCGGAGAGCGACCTGTTGGCCACCGAGTGCCTGAACTCCGGGGTCTGGGACGAGCTGTCCGCTCCCGACCTGGCGGCCGCGGTGTCCGCGTTGGTCTACGAGGCGCGGCGGGAGGTGATGGCGCGGCCGGTGCCGGGGCCGGCCGGCGCGGCGATCTCGGCCACCGTCCGGCTGTGGGCGGAGCTGGCCACCCAGGAAAGGGCCCACGAGCTGCGGGTCACCAGGGAGCCCGACGCCGGATTCGCCGGTGCGATCGGGGTGTGGGCCAGGGGCGGCACGCTGGCCGAGGCGCTGGAGATCGCGTCGGTGTCGGGGGTCGAGATGCCGGCCGGCGACTTCGTCCGCTGGAGCCGGCAGGTGATCGATCTGCTCGACCAGATCCACGGCGCGGTGGCCGGCCCGGTCGGGCAGCGGGCGAGGGAGGCTGTCGGACTGATCCGCCGCGGTGTCGTTTCCCTCGGCGCCAGATAGCGGGTCGCCCGAAACGTCGCGTCACGAATTCGGTGGAACCATTCTCCAGCGGTGGTGGCGCACCGTATCGTTCCCAGCGACGCACGATCCGGCCCGGGTCGGACCGGTCGTTCGGGCGTCATGGTTGGATCATGGGCAACAGGCACGACGAACGAGAACACAGCCGTCGGCTCCGGCCCGGCACTCAGGGAGGCACTGATGAGCACGCCTTACGGTCAGAGCGGGGACCAGAACCCCCAGCAGTGGTCCGGGTACACGGGACCGGGTTCCGGGTCGACCCCGTCGCCGTATGGCCAGCAGGGCCAACCGGGCCAGGGCGACGCCTGGGGTAACCAGGGCGGCTACGGCCAGCAGCAGTACGGGCAGCAGCCCGATTACGGTCAGCAACCCGGCTACGGTCAGCAACCCGGATACGGCCAGCAGCCCGGCTATCAGCAGCAGCCGGGATACGGCCAGCAGCCCGGCTACCAGCAGCAGCCGGCCTACGGCCAGCAGGGCCAGTACGACTACGGGCAACAGCAGTACGGTCAGCAGCAGTACGGGCAGCAGGGCTACAGCCAGTACGGCCAGCAGCCCGCACCGAAGTCGGGGGGCAACAAGGGGCTGATCATCGGCGGTTCGGCGCTGGTCGCCGTGCTGGTGATCGCTGCGATCCTGCTGTTCCTGTGGCCCGGCTGGCTGAACAAGAAGGTGTTCGACCAGACCGCCGTGCAGAACGACGTGGTGGCGCTGATCAAGAACAGTTACAACATGAACGCCACCGAGGCGAGCTGCCCGAAGGCCGGCGACACCCAGGTGAAGGCCGGCAACACCTTCGACTGCACGGTGAAGATCGACGGCGAAGACAAGACGGTCACCATCACGGTGAAGGACGACAGCGGCAAGTACGAGGTCAGCGTTCCCAACTGACCCGAACCAGATTCACCGCGGCCCCGACGGCACTGCCGATCGGGGCCGCGTCGCATCTCGCGCATCTCGCGCCTCGGGCGCCGGCCTCCGATTGGCGTCGTCCCCAGTGGCGATGATCATGACGCGCTGCCCGGCAAATCGGGCGCGTGTTGCGGGCTGAGCGCCGTTCTCATCCGGGGGAGGGGCGCGGCTCGGGTACCCTGGACATAGGTGAGGCCCGGCCAAGTATGAGTTGGCCGGGCCTCGGGCGTTCGCGAACGAGACGGTCCGTGAACGTCGGTCGACTCGCCGGCCCGCCCGCCGCGTCTCCGCGAGCCTGGTGGATTGCTCCTCCAGCAGGGGCCCCGATTGTCGTCCGACCCGCTCTCCCTTGCGGGAGTGCGTACTGAATTTCTACGTCAGCCACCTGGCGTGCGCAAGGGGTTCGGCGAAGATTCCCGAAGAATTTTTGCGGCGCCCGGCGCGTCTGGCTTGACACGCCGGGCGGCAACCCGTTCGGGTGATTCGGGTGGCCGACGGGAGTGGCTGGAGTCACTGCAGTACAACGTCTTTCGTCACCGGCGGGATCGGCCGGCAATCGGCCGGAGACGGACCGGGCAACCGGCCGGAGACGGCCCGGGGATGACGGGCGCCGCGGAAAAATGGTGCGGCAGTGGGCGTGTCGCGCCCGGCCTGGTTACCAATTCGGCCTTAGATAGAGGTGAGCCCCGGCCAAGTATGAGTTGGCCGGGGCTCGGGGCGTTCGCAGCGAGACGAGCTGACGAACATCGAACTGCTCGCCGGCCCGCCCGCGTCGTCTCCGCGGACTCGTCGGATTGCTCCGCCGACAAGGACCTCGTTGCTGTTCGATCTGCTCTCCCTTGCGGGAGTGCGTACGAAGTTTCTACGTCACAGATCGGGGCGCCCGCAAGGGTTTCCGCCAGATTCCGCAAAGAATCTTGGCACCACCGGCGTGTCGCCGTGACACACCGGCCGAATGCGGTTCGGGCGACGGCTCCGAGCGGGCAGCCGCCGGACGACCGCACGGGTCGTCGTGACAGGATGCGCCGATGGAGTTCACCGAGGTGGTCCGTGGTCGTCGCATGATCCGTCGGTTCCGGCCCGACCCGGTGCCGGACGACCAGCTCCGCAGGCTCGTCGAACTGGGCCTGCGGGCGCCGAGCGCGGGGTTCAGCCAGGGCTGGGACTTCGTCGTGCTGTCCGGCCGTGACCAGGTCGAGGCTTTCTGGGACGCCTCCGCCGACCCGGCGGACGACGGCCCGGACGACAACTGGATCACCGGCCTCAAACAGGCGCCGGCGCTGATCCTCTGCTGTTCGGACAAGCAGACCTATCTGCGACGGTATGCCGAACCGGACAAGCCGTGGCAGGACCTGCAGGAGTCGCACTGGCCAGTGCCGTACTGGGACGTGGACACCGGGATGGCGGCCATGATCATCCTGCTGGCCGCCGTCGACGAGGGGCTGGGCGCGCTGTTCTTCGGCGTCCCCGGCGACCAGATGGACACCGTGCGCCGGGCGTTCGGTATCCCGGACGATCGCGGGATCGTCGGAGTGATCGCCCTCGGACACCCGGAGCGCACGGCGCCCAGCGGCAGCACCCGCACCCGCCGACGGCGCCCGACGGACGACGTCGTCCACTTCGGCCGGTTCTCCGCGCCCGGAACGCCGGCATGACGGCGACACCCGCACGACCCGGGACACCCGCATGACCCAGACACAGCGGACCCACGTCATCACCGGCGCCGGCTCCGGGATCGGCGCGGCGGTCGCACGCCGGTTGCTGGACCGCGGCGACCACCTGGTGTTACTGGCCCGCAACGACGAGCGGGCGGCCGGGCTGTCCGCCGAATTGCCTGGCGCGGCGACGGTGGTGGCCGACCTGTCGGACCCCGAGTCGCTGGCCCGGTCGCTGGCCGCCCAGCAGCTCCCCGCCGTCGTCGACTCGCTTATGCACGTCGCCGGTACCGTCGATCTCGGCCCGGTGGCACAGTTGTCGGCGACGTCGTGGCTGCATCAGCTGACCGTCAATCTGGTCGCCCCCGCGGAGCTGACCAGGCTGCTGTTGCCGCAGCTGCGAGCGGGCCGCGGCCGGGTGGTGTTCGTCAACTCCGGCGCCGGGTTGAACGCGCGGCCCGACTGGGCCGCGTATGCGGCCTCGAAGCACGGGCTCAAGGCGCTGGCCGATTCGCTGCGCCAGGAGGAACACGCCAACGGCGTCCGCGTCACCTCGATCTACCCGGGGCGGACCGCCACCCCGATGCAGGAAAAGGTGCACCGCCAGGAGGGCAGGGCCTACCTGCCGCACGCCTTCACCACGGCCGATTCGATCGCCACTTCGATCCTGTTGGCGTTGGACCTGCCGCCGGACGGCGACGTCACCGACCTCACGGTGCGCCCGGGAGGCTGATCCCGAGCACCGTCAGCAGCCGGGTCGCCGAACCGCCGAGGCCGTGCTCGGACACCAACTGCGCCAACCGATCCGGGTCGGCGGCCGTGCTGGGTAGCCGGGAGTCGCCGGACAGCCGGATCTCGGCGTCGGTGCGGACCGCCACCACCCGGGCCGCGACCGCCAGGTAGTCACGGGCAGGTTCCAGCTTGCGACGTGGACCGGAGGCCAGCCGGCTGTCCGCGGCGTCCAGCGCCGCCAGCACGCCGTCGATCGAACCGAACGAGGTGATCAGCGACGCGGCCGTCTTGTCGCCGACCCCGTTGACGCCGGGGAGTCCGTCCGACGCGTCACCCCGGAGCGTTGCGTAGTCGGCGTAGCCGGTCGGCGGCACGCCGAACCGCGATTGGACCGCTGCGGCGTCATACACCTTCGCCTTGCTCATCCCGGCGCCGATGTACCGGACGGTGACCGGCGGCGGATCGTCCGACACGACCTGGAACAGGTCGCGGTCGCCGGTCACCACCTCGACGGGGTCAGCGGACTCGGTCGCCGCCAGGGTGCCGATCACATCGTCGGCCTCGCAGTGTTCGGCGCCGGCGGTGGCGATGCCGATCGCGGCGAGCACGTCGAGCAGCACTGGAACCTGTTGGTTGAGTTCGTCCGGCACCTCCTCGATGTCCGGCCGGTCGGGATCGGGCACCACCCGTTGCACCCGGTGTGCCTTGTAGGTCGGGATCAGCTCGACCCGCCAGGCGGGCCGCCAGTCCAGGTCGAGGCAGGCGACGACCCGGTTGGGTTCGGCATCGGCGATCACCCTGGCCAGGATGTCAAGAGTCCCGCGTATCGCGTTCACCGGACGGCCGTGCGGGCCGACCGTCGACGAGGGAACGGCGAAGAACGCCCGGAAATAGATCCCGGCCAGATCGAGCAGCTGCAACACGACATCTCCCTCGGACGACAGGCGGAACGCGGATGACGCTACCGGCGGACCGGGCGGCGCGGGGTCGATAGGCTGATGGGTATGTCCGTCACCACCACGTCAACCGCGGCCATCAGCGCGGCAGCGGCCGCCGACGACGCCCTGCGCACACCGACCGACGTCGCCACTCTCGCGGATCGTCTCGGTCGGCTGGCCGATCAGGCGGGCCGGATCGGGGCCGACGCGATCCTCATCGCACCGGGTGCCGACATGCGGTACTTCGTCGGTCACTCGGTCGGGTCGCACGAACGGTTCAGCTGCCTGGCGGTGACCCCGGACGGCCGGGCCCGGCTGCTCGTTCCGTTACTCGAACGGCCCGGCTGGGCCGGGACGCCGGTCGAGCGGCTGGACCTGCAGATCAGCACCTGGAAAGACGGCGAGGATCCGTACTCCGCGCTGACGGCGTTGCTGCCCGCTGGCGTCACCGGCCTGGCCGTCGACGACTATCTACCGGCGATGCATGCCATCGGGATGCGGGACGCGCTGCCCGGTTCCCGGCTCGCGCTGGTCGGTGCGGCCATCGGCGAGCTGCGGATGCGCAAGGACGCCGCCGAGGTGGCCGCGCTGGCCGCGGTCGGTGCCGCGATCGACCGGGTGCAGCGACGGATCGGCGAGTGGCTGCGGCCCGGCCGCACCGAACACGAGGTGGCTGCCGACATCACCGAGGCGCTGGTGCAGGAGGGACACTCGGGCGCCGACTTCGTCATCGTCGGATCCGGCCCGAACGGGGCGAGCCCGCACCACGAAGCGTCCGACCGGGTGATCCAGCAGGGCGATCCGGTGGTGATCGACATCGGCGGGCCGTCGCCCGCGGGCTACTTCTCCGACTGCACCCGGACCTATTCGGTCGGTGCACCGGCGGACCCGGAGTTCGGGCGCGTCTACGAGATCGTCAGAACCGCCCAGGCCGCCGGGGTGGCCGCCGCGGTCGCCGGTGCGACCTGCGCATCGGCGGATGCGGCCGCCCGCACGGTGATCGAGCGGGCCGGCTACGGCGAGTACTTCGTCACCAGGACCGGGCACGGGATCGGGCTCGAGGTGCACGAGCATCCCTATCTGGTGGCCGGGAACGAACAGCCACTGGAACCGGGGATGACGTTCTCGGTCGAGCCGGGCATCTACCTTCCCGGCCGATTCGGCGTGCGGATCGAGGACATCGTGGTGGTGGACGAGGCCGGCGCCCCGCGGTTGCTGAACAACTGCCCGACCGAATTGACCATCGTCGGCGACGGGACCGAGTAGGTGCTCGAGGACGTCGATGCCCGGATCGTGGCGGAGCTCGCCGCCGATGGTCGCTGCTCGTACACCGATCTCGCCGAACGCGTCGGCCTGTCGGTTTCGGCCGTGCACCAACGGGTCCGGCGGCTGGAGGAACGCGGCGCGATCCGCGGCTACGCCGCTCGGCTCGACGCCGAGCAGCTCGGTCTGCCGTTGACGGCCTTCATCTCGCTCACCCCGATCGACCCGGCGGCGCCGGACGACTACCCGCAGCGGCTCGCCGGACTCGGCGCCATCGAGTCCTGCTACTCGGTGGCCGGCACCGAGTCGTACATCGTCAAGGTCAGGGTCGCATCGCCGGGTGCCCTGGAGACGCTGCTGTCCCAGATCCGTACCAGGGCCGCCGTATCCACCAGGACGACAGTGGTGCTGTCCACCCCGTTCGAGGACCGGCAAGTGGTGCCGCCGAAGGAAACGGACAGATGAGGCGGCTGCTCAGATCCGCCGCCGTCGGCGCCCTGGTCGCCACGCTCACCACCACCGCCGCGGCCTGCAGCGACACCGTCGCGGGATCGGCCGAACAGGGCGCTTCGGGAGGCGGGCAGGCACCGGTGATCACCGGAGCGGTCTCCAGCCCGGTGCTGGATCGGCTGCCCGGCACCGCATCCACCCTGTCCGACATCGCGCTGATCGACCCGGCGGCGATGACCGAGGTGGCCCTGCGTCGTGACTATCCGGCGGCCGGCGGCAACGGCACCGATCGGCCGACGGCCGAGACCGAGTGGCTCGACCAGGTCGGGGTGAGCAACCCGTGCGGAACGTTTCTGGACGCCTCATACTCCGGGCTGCGCACCGGGGACGCCGGTCCGTCATCCTCGATCGTGCTGGGCAGCGCTCAGAAGTCCGGGACGCTGGCGGTCTGCGGCGGCGCGGTTCCCGACCCGACGAAGCTGCAGAGCACCGAGATCCGGGGCGACGACGTGTCGGCGGCGACGGTCGCCGGGATCGCCGGCTACCGGGCGGACCGGACCTGGATCGGGGTCGACCAGAAGCAGTCGCTGACGTACATCGCCGACGGCACGGAAATCCCGGAAGACCTGCTGCAGCAAGCGATCGCCGGTCCCGCCGCGGATCCGCCGATGTCCAAGGACAGCAGGGTCCGCACCGTATTGGATGCCGCGCCGAAGGCGGCGATGGTGGAGATGGGCACCGAGATGGTGACCGCCAGCCCGTCGTCGGCACCGACGGCCGTGCGGACGGCGTTCGAGCAGGCGGTGGCCCAGGGCGGTTACCAGCAGGCGCCGGTCCCGGAGTTCGGCGGCTACGCCTGGACACCGGGAAGCCGGATCACCGGCACCGCGGCGTTCGTCACCATCTACGGCTCGCAGCAGGAAGCAGCGACCGCGGTGAAGATCCTCACCGACACCTGGTCCCGGCTCGGCACCTCGAAGTTCACCGGAGCCATCACCCTGCAGAGCGACGTCGCGGTGATCACCACGCTGGGCGACGTCGGTTCGACCGAGTTCAAGGTGCAGAGCGGTCAGCTGGCGGAGTATCCGGGGTTTCTGGCCCGGAACTGAGCTCGATCCGCCGGCTCACGGCGATGTCCTCGAGGAACGGCTCGTCGTGCGAGGCGACCAGCAGGGCGCCGCGATAGGCCGCCAGCGCCGAAGTGAGCTGTTCGACGCTGGCCAGGTCGAGGTTGTTCGTCGGCTCGTCCAGGATCAGCAGCTGCGGCGCCGGTTCGGCCAACAGCAGGCAGGCCAGCGCGGCCCGGAACTGTTCACCGCCGGACAGGGCGGCCACCGGCCGGTCGGCGGCGTCACCGCTGAACAGAAATCGAGCCAGTCTGGCCCGCAACGGATTCGGCTCGGCAGTCGGCGCGAACGCCGCCGCGTTCTGGAAAACGGAGAGCGCCGGGTCCAGCAGATCGATCCGCTGGGGGAGTAGCCGGGCCGGCACCCGCACCGCGGCCTGCCCGTCGACCGGCGGCAGCCGCCCGGCGATGGTGTGCAGCAGGGTCGTCTTCCCGCTGCCGTTCGGGCCGGTGACGGCAATCCGCTCCGGGCCGCGGACGGTGAGATCGAGCTGTTGTCCGGTGCGCAGCCGCAACTCGGTGAGCTGCAGGACGTCCCGGCCGGCGGGCACCTCGGTGGCCGGCAGGTCGATCCGGATCACGTCGTCCCGGCGCAGCCGCTCCTGCGCCTCGTCCAACCGTTCCTTGGCGTCCTCGAGCCGTTCGGTGTGCATGCCCTTGAACTTGGCGGCGCTTTCCTGGGCCGCGCGTTTGCGTTGGTTCATGATGATCTTCGGTTCCCGCTTGTTGGCAGACATCTTGCGCCCGTAGCGTTCCCGTCGCGCGAGGGTGACCTGGGCATCGACCAGGTCACTGCGTTGCCGCCGGACATCGGAGCGCGCGGCGGTAACCGCCTGCTCGGCGGCCGCCTGCTGCGCCTGGACCGCCTCGCGATAGGCGGAGAAGTTGCCGCCGTACCAGGTCAGGCTGCGCCGGCTGCCGGGCCGCCCGACCGGGCGGATCTCGGCGATCCGGTCCACCAGTTCGAGCAGCTCGCGGTCGTGACTGACCACCACCAGGGTGCCGGACCAACCGGTGACCAGGTCGTAGAGGTAACGCCGGGCATCGCCGTCGAGGTTGTTGGTGGGTTCGTCCAACAGCAGGACGTCCGGCCGGTCCAGCAGCAACGCGACCAGTGCCAGCCGGGTGCATTCGCCGCCGGACAGCGCGCCGAGCTGACGGTCCAGCACGTCCGGGGGCAGGCCGAGCCTGGCCAGCTCGGCCAGCGTGCGGCTCTCCACGTCCCAGTCGTCGCCGATCGTCTCGAAGTGCCGTGCATCGGTGTCGCCGGCCTCGATGGCAGCAATGGCATGCCGCACGGCGGCAATGCCGAGATGCTCGTCGACCCGCCGATCCGCTTGCAGCACAAGGTCTTGCGGCAGATAGCCGAGCCGACCCTCGATCGCTATCGAACCACCCTGCAGCGCTACCACACCGGCCACGAGCCGCAGCAGGGTCGATTTGCCGCTGCCGTTGGTGCCGACCAGCCCGGTGGTGCCGGACGGGATCTGGGCCGACAGGTCGTCGAAGACGACCTCGCCGTCGGGCCAGGCGAATTGAACTGCGGACAGGGTGATGGCGGTACTCATGGATGCTCCTGAAGCTGGTGCTTGCCGGGACGCGGGCGTCGACCGGTCGGACTGCGGCACGAACTTCAGCGGAGCATCGACCATCCAGGTGGTGAGACAATGGGACCAGTCAATGCTACCCGAAGCGCATCGATGCCGTCGTGCGGTTATCCCCGCGCCGGGCACAGCGCTGTCGCGGCAACGAATGTGGACAACTTCCGGCAGACCCGTCGAGCCTGGCTACCCTTCGTTCGAGTTCTGCGCGGGGCAGGACGGGGAGCGGGGAACATGCCGAAGCCATCGAGTCGCCACCGTGCGGTGCTGTCCATCCTGTTGGCGGCGCTGCTGGCGCCGACCGGCTGTACGTCGTCGGGCAGCGCAACACCGACGACGAGTCCGGCGCCGGCCTCGGGTACCAGCCGCCCCGGAGACACCGGGTCGGCCTCGGCCGCGACGGCGTCGACCGGATCGGGCCCGGCGACCGGATCGGATCTGACGACCGGCTCGGTCGTAGGCCAGGCCCGGAGAACCACTGAAGTTGCGTGGCGCTCGGCGGGTTTCGCTCCGGTCGCACCGGCGGTGGAGGCAGCCGGGGTGCTCCTGGTGTACGGAACGGTGGGCTCGAAGCTGTCCCTGTACGCGCTGGACCCGACCGACGGCACAGTCGTGTGGACCCAACCCGCCGGCTACGGCATCCAATACGTCGATGCGGACGACGCGCTGGCGGTGTTCACCGACGAAGGGCGGGTCGGCTATCTCCGCCCCGACAAGTCGGAGCCGCGGCGCAGTCAGTTGATCATTGCGGACGCACGGACCGGTAAGGACCTGATCCGCAGTACCGCGGGTTACCTGACCAACGACATCTGGGACTGTGGATCGAAGTCTCCAGGGATCTGCATCACCGGTTATCCGGTCGACCACCCCGACGATCTCGTTTCGTTGCAGCTCGACGAGAAGACCGGAGCCTTCACCGACCGGGCGGGCGGTTCGACCGGCGGACTGGAGCCGATGGGTTCGCACGATGTGTACGTGGGGGATCCGAACGATCCGCGGATCATCAGACGACTGAACGGAAAGACGGTGTGGGTCAAGAAGTTGAGCGACTACACCGATATCAGTAGATGGCATGGCAAGTTCAGTCAGATCGCCTCCGACAACATGGTGATGGTGACCCTGACCATGTCGAGCCCGGTCGCCCATGGGATCAGGAGCCGTTACCCGGCCGATGCGATGACGCTGGGCATCGACCTCAGCACAGGAACGTTGCGCTGGAAGGACTCCGGAACTGTCAACGCCTGCGCCGGTTCCGTCACAGCAAGACCCGGTCTGTTGCGGTGCCGGCTCAGCGGAACGGTCACCGACACCACGACCACCGATCCGGCCGCGTTGCCGTCGGCCGTCGCCTCCGACCTGAAGGTCTCCCTCGAGGCGTACGACCCTCGGACGGGAAAGGCAAGGTGGCGCACGGCGGTCGGCAATGTTCCGTTGCTGGCGGTCTACGGCAATCAAGCGCTGGTGCCCGACGGTCAGGACACGGTCCTGCTGGCACGGGCATCAAAGCCGCTGGTGATCGACCTGCGCACCGGGCGCAGCACGCCGGCGCCGGCGGACCGGGTCTTCTGGTGCCCGGACAACTGGACGGCGCCACGATCGGTACCGGTCGCCAGCGGTGGTCAGCTCTTCACCGACGTGATGACGTCAGGTCTAGTGATGCCGTGCAACGCCTCCGGACGAGCCAGCAAAGGAACCATCGGCGAACTTCCCGTCACCGCCGGCGTCCCGATGTCGGACGAGCGCGGCGACCTCCTCGTGGTGACCTCGCATTCCGCCGTCACCGCCTACCTCTTGCCCGACGCGCCGACCACCGCCGGAACGGCGGCCGGCCCAGCGACGACTGCGACGGCCGGGAAGCCCGGCACCGTCGGGGCTGCGGAGCCGGTCGGCCCGCCGGCGGCGGTGCCCGAGCAAATAGCCTGGAAGAACACCCAGCTCTCGCCGGTCACCCAGGTCAGCTTGGTGGACGGGATCGCGGTCTACTACGCGCAGGACGTATCGAACACGCTGTTCCTGGTAGCGCTGAACCCGACCACCGGTCAGCAGCTCTGGCACAAGTGGGCGACTACGGCGGAGTTGTATCCCGATAGAGAACTGACAGTCGGCACCTACGACAACCGGGTCGTCTATTGGAAGCCGGCGAAGGACGGATTCGCCGCCACCACCATGCTGGTGAACCCTTCCAACGGCCACGAGCGCGCGATCTCGGATGTGCGCGAATGGTCGTCGGTGCCGGAGAGCTGTCCGGCGCAACCGAGACTGTTGTGCAGCGCTGCCTACATCGGGGACACCTGGACGGAACTGCGGATCGATCCGGCGTCCGGTGCGGTGACCGAGGCCCCGAAGGCAACCGGAAGTGGGGAAGACGACCAGCCGGACAGCAATGGGCTGCTGGTCACCAAGACGGATGTCCGTCGGGTCATCGACGGGAAGGCACTGTGGAGTACCAGCAAGCAGCAGGTGTTCGGCGATCCGGATGCGTCGGTACAGGTGACGGGGAGCATGGACAGCGATCCCGCGGTGTTCGTCTTCACCGCCTACCGTGGCTGGCACCCGAACGCGGCCGGCGACTATCCGTCGTTCGATCCTGCCAAGAATCTGGTGAGTGTGGGTATCGATGCCGACACCGGTCGGGTTCGGTGGCAGAACCCGGGAATGTCGCTGTTGTGCTTCTTCCGGATCACGGAGACGAACCTGAACGGGGCCGGTCCTTCTGATACGAAGGTGTTGGCCTGCAGCCACCGTGGCACCCTCGACGACGGCGATCACCGGTCCGGCGATCTCACACGAGCGGTCGGTGCGCGCATCACCCTGATGCGGATCGATCCGACCACCGGAAAGCCCTACTGGTCACGACCGCTCGGCAGCGCCCCGGACCTGGCCACCCCGGACGGCCCGTCGAACGTGCGGTATCTGGATCCGCAGCGGGTCCTGCTCGGCACCACCGGCACCGTGGTCGACCTGAACACCGGCACCACCCGAAAGGCCGGACCCACAGACGTGTCCTGGTGCAGCACCGACGGCACCTTCACCTACCGCGATCCGTACCACGTCCACGGCGAGCCCCAGTACTACCGCACTGGTGGTGAACTGCTCGACCCTTGCCGTCCCGATGGCACATCGGCCAAACCCACGATGATTCCACCCGATGTCGGCGTCGCATCCGCCGACGGGAAGATCACCCTGGTCGCCGAACGTAAAGGGGTGTTCGCCTACCGCACCCGGCGGAGCTGACCGGGGCCGATCGCCCGGCCCGTCGGTGTGATGTGATCGGCGGATGACAACGACTGCCGGTGGGCCGACGAATCTGCCAACGCTCGTCGAACGACCGACGACCGAACGCGAGGATGTCTCCGAGCTCGTGCACGGGGTCACGGTCGCCGACCCGTACCGCTATCTGGAGGACCCGGACGCCGAGCGGACGGTCGCGTTCGTCACCGCCCAGAACGAGGTCAGCGCGCCGTACCTGTCGGCGCTGCCGGCCGCCGGTTACTTCCTGGACGCGGTGACCAGGTTGCTCACCCAGCCGCGCGGCGGAACTCCCTGGGAGCGGGGCGGACGGTACTTCCGGATGCAGAATCCGGGCGCCGCGGACCAGGATCTGTTGGTGACCGGCGACAGCCTGTCCGAACTGCTGGAACGTCCACGGGTGCTGCTGGACCCGAACCAGCTGGCCGACGACGGTACGGCGGCGCTCACCGCGGCCGAGGTGAGCCCGGACGGTGCGCTGGTGGCCATCGCCATCTCGGAAGCCGGCTCCGACTGGCGGACCATCACTGTGCTGGACGTGGCGACCGGGCAGCCGACCGCCGACCGGCTGGACTGGACGAAGTGGGTGGCGCCGACCTGGCTCCCGGACGGGTCCGGCTTCCTGTACTGGCGCTACCCGGCCCCGTCCGGGCAGGAGTACGTGGCCGAGATGCCACCCGGTGAGTTGGTGCTGCACCGGCTCGGGATCCCGCAACACGACGACGTGCAGATCTGGGCGCCGCCGCCGGCGGCCGGTGGCGCCGAGTGGATGGTCGATCCCGAGTTCAGCTCTGACGGGAAGTGGCTGATGCTGACCGCGGCGCCCGGCACCGACTCCCGCAGCACCGTCGAGTTGCGGCCGGTCGACCTGGACTCGGCGGCGGTCTTCGGCGAGCGTGTCCAGCTGATCGGCAGTCTCGCCGACGCCCACCATCCGGTCGACGTGATCGACGGAAGTCTGGTGCTGCGCACCGAGTTCGACGCCGAACGTGGTCGGTTGGTGTCGCTGCCGGCAGCGTCAGCGACCGATGTCGGTTCCTGGACCGAGATCGTCCCGGAACACGACACCGACCTGCTGGTCTCGGCGCAGGCCACCCGGGCCGGTTTCGTCCTGGTGACCTCCAGGGATACCGCACACGACGTCCGGTTCGTCGCTCACGACGGGCAGGTCATCGGCGAGCTGACCTCGGCCGGGCCGTCATCGGTGGTCGCCGTGCACGCCCGCGGCACCAGCGACGAGGTCTTCGTCGGAACCACCTCGTTCACCGATCGGCTGACGGTCCAGCGGGCAGTGGTGACCGATGCTGTTGCCGCCGAACGGCTCCCGGCGGCACAGCCCGGGTCCGCCGCGGCCGTGCCCGGCGTAGAGGTGATCGCCGAACGCCGGCGCGGTAGCTCGGCCGACGGCACCGAGGTTCCGATGACGGTGGTGCGGCGTGCCGACCTGCCGGCTGATGCTCCGGCGCCGACCCTGCTGTACGGCTACGGCGGCTTCGACATTCCGATGCTGCCGTCCTTCTCCGGTCTGTTCGCCGCCTGGGTGCAGGCGGGCGGTGTGTTCGCGGTGGCGAACCTGCGGGGCGGCGGCGAGTTCGGGCAGTCCTGGCACCAGGCTGGTATGAAGCAGCACAAGCAGCGGGTCTTCGACGATCTGTTCGGCTGCGCCGAGGCATTGATCGCCGACGGAACCACCTCGTCGGAGCAGTTGGTGGTGCACGGCCGGTCGAACGGCGGCCTGCTGGCCGGCGCCGCCCTGGTGCAACGCCCCGATCTCTGGGCGGCAGCGTTGCCGACCGTCGGCGTGCTGGACATGCTGCGTTTCCATCTGTTCACCACCGGTCGGGCCTGGACCACCGAATACGGCGATCCCGGTGATCCGCAGGACTTCCCGGCGCTACTGGCCTACTCGCCGTTGCACAATCTGGCCGAGGGCACCGCCTATCCGCCGACGCTGATCTGCACCGGCGACCATGACGACCGGGTGGTGCCGGCGCATTCGCTGAAGTTCGGTGCGCAACTGCAGCACTGCCAGGCCGGCGACGCGCCGGTGCTACTGCGGATCGACACCAGGGCCGGCCACGGCATGGGCAAACCGGTGGGTGCGTTGGCTTCCGAGTACGCCGACCAGCTCGCGTTCGCCGCCGCCCACGCCGGCCTGACCCCGCACCCCTGACGCTTATCAACATTGGATGCGCTTCCGAACCTGCACACCCGTGCCTCACCAGTCACAATTCCCGTGACTTCGTAAGCGCCTGAGATGGGACACCTCCCGCCTGCGGGGGATCGACAAGCGCCGGGGAGTCAGTCGGTCAGCACGGGGGCATGGGCGATGAAGGCGGCGATCTCCTCGGGGCGGATCACCCGGTCCGGGTAACTGCCGGAGGTGCAGGCGCGCAGGATCGCGCCGAGCGGCAGATCCTTTGCCCGTCGCCCGGTGGCCAGGAACACCAGGTTGCCGCTCACCTTGCCGGACAACACGTCCGGGTCTGACGAGACCAGCACGGTCGGGAACTCCGACCGCAGCGTGGCAGCGTGCCGGCGGGCCAGATGCAGGTCGGGCCCTGCGATCACGTTCAGCAGGTAGATCCCCGAGTCGCCGAGTACCGAGCGCACCTGCCGCACGTACTCGACCGACGACAGCGCCGGTGGCACCACCCGTCCGACGAAGGCGTCACCGACCACGACGTCGGCGGAATCCGGTGTCCGCCGGTCCATCCGCGGGCGGGCGTCACCGATCTTGATCTTCAGTCCTGGATGGGTCACCAGTCCCAGGTGCTGTCGGGACAGTTCGATCAGCGCGCCGTCGTACTCGTAGACGATCTGGCTGGACCGCGGCCGGGTGTCGGCCAGGTAGCGGGGGAACGAGACCCCGCCTCCTCCGACGTGACTGACCCGCAATGGCTCCGGCGACGGCCAGAGCGCAGCGATGATGTCCGCGAACCGACGGATGTAGGTGAACTCCAGGTGTCCGGGGTCGTCAAGGTCGATATAGGAGCAGGCCACGCCGTCCAGGAACACCAGCCGGCCGGAGGGTCGCGACGGGTCCTGCTCGATCCGTAGTGCGCCGTGGTCGGTGGCGATATCCAGCAGCACTTCGGATCCGGCCGGTAGCAGATCGTCGGTCAGGGAGCGGGAGCGTTTGGCTGCCAAGGGGTATCAGCTGATCCTGTCGGTCGGGTCGAATGGCGGGTGGATCGAGCGGTCAGTCGGCGATGTGGTGGGTCTGCCTGACTTCTTTGGCGGTGCGGTAGACGATCTCGATCGCCACCGCGCCGCAGGCGCCGACCAGCAGGGACTGCCACAGCAGCGGCGCCGGGACCGAGAAGTTGAAGAATTCACTGGCGAAGGGCACGGTGAACGCGAGCGCCGCCAGCAGCACCATGGCGCCGATCAGCAACGCCTTCCACAGCCGGAACGGTCGGGAGAGCACCACCAGGATCCAGAAGAACACCGTCAGCAGGGCGATGGTGGCGCCGGAACCCGGTTGCCAGCAAGCGATGTCCGTGATCGATTTGCTTCCCTCGACGACCTTGCACAGCTCGCCGAACTGCTCCCGCGGCACTCCGTAGCTCTGATTGGCCCACAGGTAAGAGACCAACACCACCAGCCCGGCGACGACTCCGGCCGGAACTGCGAATCGCAGAACCCGGCGCAGGAAGCCCGGGATGTAGCGACGCTTGTTCGGACCCAGCGCGAGGAAGAACGCCGGGATGCCGATGGTCACCGCACTGACCAGCGTCAGTTGTCGGGGCAGGAACGGGAACGGCAGGGCCCAGACGGCCGCGGTGATGATCGCGACCAGGCTCATCACGTTCTTGGCCAGGAACAGGTTGGCGACCCGCTCGACGTTGCCGATCACCCGGCGACCCTCGGCCAACACCGACGGCAGGTGGGAGAACTTCCCGTCCAGCAGCACGAGTTGCGCCACCGCCTTGGTGGCCTGCGCGCCATTGCCCATCGCGACCCCGATGTCGGCGTCCTTGAGCGCCAGTGCGTCGTTGACGCCGTCGCCGGTCATCGCCACCACCCGGCCGTCGAGCTGCAGCGCCCGCACCAGGGCCCGTTTCTGCTCCGGGGACACCCGGCCGAACACGGTGGTGGTCCTGGCGGCATCCCGGAGCTCCTGCGGGTCGGTGCCCAGCGTTCTGGCATCGGTGGCCTGGTCGACCTCAAGGCCGACCGACCGGGCGATCGCCGCCACTGTCTGCGGGTTGTCGCCGGAGATCACCTTGATGTCGACGCCCTGTTCGGCGAAATATTTCAGCGTTTCGGCCGCATCCGGCCGGATCTGTTCGGACAGCAGCACCAGGGCCTCCGGCTGCAGGTCGTCCGGCAGCTCCGGGCTGTCCAGCCGCGGAACCGCGCTGCTGGCCAGCAACACCACTCGCGCACCGGTGCGGGCCAACTCGCCGACCCGCTCACGCACCGGCGAGTCCTCGGGCAGCAGCACATCGGGGGCACCGAGGATCCAGGTGCCGCGGCCGGTGAAGCAGGCCGCGCTCCACTTGCGGGCGGAGTTGAAGGCGATGGTGGCGATCCGCTCCCAGCCGTGCGGCGGGTCGATGGACGCGGCGACCGCCTGCAGCGTGCCGTTGGCGTTCGGGTCGTCGGCCAATGCGCCCAGCGCGCAACGGATCTCGTCAGCCCCGATGCCGTCGTCGCTGCCCTCGGGGTCGCCGATCAGCTCGATGTCGGAGAACACGATGTCGCCGACCGTGAGGGTGCCGGTCTTGTCCAGGCACACCACGTCCACCCTGGCCAGACCCTCGACCGCGGGCAGCTCCTGGACCAGCACCTGCTGGCGGGTCAGCTGCACGGCGGCCAGCAGGAAGGCCACCGAGGTGAGCAGCACCAGGCCCTCCGGCACCAGGCCGACCAGCCCGCCGGTGGACCGGATCACCACCTCCCGCCAGCCCTGGTCGCCGACCACCCTGGCCTGGGAAATGATCTGCAGTGGCAAGGCGATGACGATCACCCAGGTGATGTACTTCAGCAGCTTGTTGACCGAGTCCTGGATCTCGCTGCGCGCTCTGGTGAACTTGCGTGCCTCGGCGGCGATCTTGTTCGCATAGGCGTTCGGCCCGACCGCTGCGGCGACGAAACGCCCGGTACCGGCCACCACCGTGGTGCCGGAGCGGACCTCGTCACCTTCGCGTTTGGGCACCGCATCGGATTCGCCGGTCAGGTTCGCCTCGTCCAGTTCGAGCCCGTCCTCGGCGGCCAGCGTGCCGTCGGCCGGCACCTGGTCGCCGGTGCGCAGCTCGATGAGGTCGCCCAGCACCACCTCGGCGGTCGGTATCTGCACGGTCGCGCCGTCTCTGACCACCCTGATGGTCGGGGCATTGAGCAGCGCGAGCCGGTCGAGTTTCCGCTTCGCCAGGTACTCCTGGACGATGCCGATCATCGAGTTGAGCACCAGGATCAGCCCGAACAGCCCGTCGGCTACCGAGCCGGTGATGAGGATCAGCACGAACAGCGCGCCGAGGATCGCATTGAACCGGGTGAAGACGTTCGCCTTGACGATCTCCCAGATGCTGCGCGACGAACTGGTATCCACCACGTTGGTCTCGCCGCGGAGCACCCGTTCCGCGACCTCCGCGGAGGTCAGGCCATTGAGCGCGGTAGTGGTCTGATCGGCCGGTGGCGGTGCGGTCACCGGACCAGTGTCCCAGACGGCCGGCCGCACGGGTCGGGAATGTCCCGACCGGAACCGCGGCACGGGTCGGGACTGGGCGGACGCCCTGCGGACCCGGCAGCGAGGTGGACGGGGTACCGATCCGAGCGCTCTACGCTGACGGGCGTGGAGACGATGACCACCCCGGCCGGCACCGCCGGCCCCGGCCGGCGACTGGCCCGCTGGGCGCGGGCACTGCGGGGCACCGGCGGGCTGCGGCTGCTGGCCGCGGCCGCGGGTGGGCTGACGCTGTACGCGGCGTTCGCACCGTCCACCTTGTGGTGGGCGGCGATCGTCGGCATCGCCCTGCTCGGGCTGTCCGTCTACGGCGTCCGCGGCCGCTCGGGCTACGGCCTCGCGCTGGTCTTCGGCCTGACCTTCTACCTGCCGTTGCTCAACTGGTCCGGCGTCTACGTCGGCAGCCTGCCCTGGGTGGCGCTGGCCGTCGCGGAAGCGCTGCTCACCGGGCTGGTGGGCATCCTGCTGGCCTGGGCCGCGCGGCGGCTGCCGTGGTGGCCGATCTGGGCGGCGGCCGCCTGGGGCGCCGGCGAGGCGCTGCGGGCCAGGTTCCCGTTCGGCGGCTTTCCGTGGGGTTCGTTGGCATTCTCCCAGCCGGACGGTCCGCTGGTGCCGGCAGCGTCGCTGCTCGGTTCGGCGGGGTTGACGTTCGTCACCGCACTCGCCGGGTTCTCCCTCGCGGTGTTGCTGCGCAGGTGCTGGGGTCACCGCCGGACCCTTGCGGTCCGGGTACTGGTGCTCCCGCTGGTGCTGCTGGTCGTCGCATTCGGCCTGGGTCTGGCCGGCCGGCTGACCATGGTGAGCCAGGCCGATGCCGCCTCCTACCCGCACCGCACCATCGCCGTCATCCAGGGCAACGTGCCGAAACCAGGGCTGGATTTCAACGCCCGGCGGATGGCCGTCACCGACAATCACGCACAGCGCACCCACGAACTCGCGGCGGCCGTTCACGCCGGGACGGCGCCGCAACCGGACCTGGTGATCTGGCCGGAGAACTCGTCCGACATCGACCCGTACACCAATGCCGATGCGGCGCAGGTGATCTCGGACGCGGTCGATGACATCGGGGTGCCGGTGCTGATCGGCGCGGTGGTCGGAACCGACCAGCCGCATTCGTACTACAACATGGGCATCGTCTGGTATCCGGGGACCGGGCCGGGGGAGACGTACATCAAACGGCACCCGATCCCGTTCGGCGAGTACATGCCGTGGCGGTCGTTCTTCCGCATTTTCAGCGACAAGGTCGACCTGCTGACGGGGCAGTTCCTGCCGGGGAGCCGAGTGGGGAACTTCGACGTCGCCGGTATCCCGTTCGGTGACCTGATCTGCTTCGAGGTGGTCGAGGACGGGTTGACCCGGGATGTGGTCAACGGCGGCGCGCAGGTGCTGGTGGTGCAGACCAACAACGCCACCTTCGGCTGGACCGACGAGACCTACCAGCAGCAGGCGATGAGTCGGGTGCGCGCGGTCGAGCACGGCCGGTCGGTGCTGATCGCGGCGACCAGCGGGGTATCCGCGGTGATCCGCCCGGACGGCTCGGTGGAGTCGAAGATCCCGCTGTTCACCCCTGGCTACCTGGTGCCGAGCGTTCCGCTGATCGACCGCACCACGCCCGGTACGGTGCTGGGGGCATGGGTCGAGTGGCTGGTCACGATCGCGACGCCGCTGGCGCTACTCTGGCTGTTCGTCGCAGCGCGCCGCCGCGATCGGGTCGGCAGCCGGCCCGGCAAGCGGGACGCCGACCAGCACCGCCCGACCGACCACCGCACGCCCGGTGACGACATCCAGGAGGACGCATCACCGTGACGGCCGACAAGGTTCTGGTCCTGATCCCGACCTACAACGAGCGGGACAACCTGCCGATGATCCTGGACCGGCTCCGGGCGGCGGTGCCCGACGCCGATGTGCTGGTGATCGACGACGGCTCACCGGACGGGACCGGGGACATTGCCGACCAGCGGGCCGCGGCCGACGAGCAGATCCGGGTGATGCACCGCACCGAAAAGGATGGACTGGGCGCCGCGTACATCGCCGGGTTCCGCTGGGGCCTGGAGCGTGACTACGGGATTCTGGTCGAGATGGACGCCGACGGCTCGCATGCGCCGGAGCAATTGCCTCGGCTGCTGGCGGCCACCGCGCACGCGGACCTGGTGATCGGCTCCCGGTACGTTCCCGGTGGGTCGACGGTGAACTGGTCAAGGGCCCGCGAGCTGATCTCCCGCGGCGGCAACCTCTACTCCCGGCTCGCCCTCGGGGTGAAGATCAAGGACATCACCGCCGGATTCCGGGCCTACCGGGCTCAGGTATTGCAGAAGCTGGACCTGGATGCTGTCGAGTCGCGGGGCTACGGCTTCCAGATCGACCTGGCCTGGCGCACCCTGCAGGCCGGCTTCACCGTCGCCGAGGTGCCGATCACCTTCACCGAGCGGACGGTCGGCGAGTCGAAGATGAGCGGCAACATCGTCACCGAGGCTTTCCTGAAGGTGGCCGGCTGGGGGATCGGTCACCGGGTGGACCAGGTCAAGGGTCTTTTCCGCAAGGGCTGACGGCACGACAAACCCCCGCGCCACCGGCCTCGGTGTTGCGGGGGTCTGTTGATCGATTGTGCCGGCCGCTGCTTACTGCAGGGTGCGGCGGGCCTTCAGCTCGTCGAGCTTCTCGTTGAGGATCTCCTCCAGCTCGGGCATCGAGCGCCGCTCCAGCAGCATGTCCCAGTGGGTGCGCGGCGGCTTGCTGGCCTTGCTCTCCGGCACGCTGCCGTCGACCAGGGTCGACTCGAGGCCGTGCATCCGGCAGTCCCAGACGCCGGGCACTTCGGCATCGTCGGCCAGCGGGACGGTGAATTCGTGGTCCCGCGGGCACGCGTAGGTCGCGGTACGGCGCGGGGCGAGGTCGTGATTGCGGTCGGCTTCGTAGCTGGTGGCGCCGAGCCGGGAACCGCGAAGGACGCGATCAGCCATGGGTTTTTCCCTCCTGCGCACCGGGGTCGGGGACCGGCGCGGATTTTGTCGTGCGGCAGATTCAACGCTGCGACCGGCCCTAATAGTTCCGGCGTGCTGCCTGCAACCGCTCCATTCTAGTCGAAAGCCGCGCGGAGGGTGGCGAGGCAGTGTTGCGCACGGGTGTGCCCCGGCCCTAGCGAGGTCGGACTTGCTCACGCCGCAGGCGTCCCGCTGCGGCCTCGGGGCGAACCGAGACGGAGAGCGTATCGGGCAATCCACCGAAATCGTCGGGAGCGAATAGGCTGGGAGCACCGCGAACTCGCTGTGCCCCGGCAGCCTCGAGGGCGCGGGTATGAGTCAGGAGGATGGCGTGTCCGAACCTGCAACGCCGACGACGCACAGCGGCCCGATGCCCGCCGAAGGGGACCTGGCGCACACGGAGGGGGCGGTGCAGTTCGGTGACGGGGCGCGAATCCACGGAACCCGGCCGCCGGTGCCGGTCGCCGGACTTGCGACGGTCAGGGGGCCGTTCGCAGAGGTACCGCGGGGACGGCCGATCACTTGGTCCGTGGATGCGCTCCGCCGACGATCAGATGCTCTGACAGATCCCGATCCACTCGGCGGCCGTCGCGTCTCGGACAGCGTGATGACTGCGTTGCGCCGCAGCGCTGGTGCAGGTGCGGCATTGCCGGAGCCGCTGGGCACCCGCATCGGCGACCAACTCGGAGTGGACCTTTCGGCAGTCCGGGTTCATACCGACGGTCAAGCCGACCAGCTGGCCCGCTCGGTGCAGGCCGTGGCGTTCACCCACGGCTCGGACATCTTCTTCACGGCGGGGGCCTTCAACCCTGATGAGTCCGGCGGACAGCGGCTACTGGCCCATGAGCTGAGCCATGTTGCCGACGTGGCCGACGGCCACTCGGGCGGACCGACAACGATCGGACGCGCCGACGATCCGGCGGAGGCCAGGGCCGACGCTTCGGCAGACCGGATCGTCCAGGCGCTGCGTCGCAGCCCGAGCAGGTCCGAGCGTCCGGCCCGGACCGGAAGGGATGACGCCGGGGGGCAGGAACCCCGGTCGGTCAGCACGGTTTCATCGCCCATCCATCGACACCACGCTGTTCGCCGTTGGCCACTGATCCGCCGGCAGATCGACAAGACCACGCCTGCGGGTACCGAGGTCCGACGCGGCCAGGAACGCTTCCGGGTGATCGGGATCGTGAGCCTGCCGGGCCTCGGCGATGTCCTTCAGTTGGAGTCGTTGCCCGGCGGGCAGCTGACGAACGTCCAGGATGGGGACCTGTCGCAGTACGACCTCGTGAGCGGCGGCCTGGCCAAGCCGAATCCGAACCTCGGCCGGCCGCTCCCGAAGACACCGACCCAGCCGACTCCGGTGCTGGCCCAGCCGACTCCGGTGCTGGCCCAGCCGACGCCCGTCAGCGTCGGCGTCACCCCGGTGAGCGGCGGCCTGGCCAAGCCGAATCCGAACCTCGGCCGGCCGCTCCCGAAGATTCCGACCCAGCCGACTCCGGTGCTGGCCCAGCCGACGCCGGTGCTGGCCCAGCCGGTCATCCCACCCGGAGCGGTGACCCCGACGCAACTCGCCGCGCTCACCGTGGATGTTCCGGACAGCGATCTGGACGAAGGCAGCAAACTACTGAAGGTGATGCGTTCCGCCCGGCCGGACAAGGTCAACGATGCCTTGGCCGACAAATTGAGCAACTGCGCAATCGCCACCATCGCGGCCATCACCGGAGCACCGACGTCCGGCGCTGCGACGGCCGATGTCCGGGCCACGTTGCAGGCCCCGGTACAGGGCAAGCCGGCTCAGAGCGAGAAGCTCTGGACGATCGCCATGCTCGATGCTGATCTCTTGGCCAAGAATTCATTCGTTGCCGACGTCTCGACGAAGGCGGCCAGGAATCTCGACGACATCAGCCTGGGTCGCTCCTATGTACTGGGTTCGGCCCAGTACCACCTCATGATCAAGTACCTGATGAGCAAGGCCGGAGACGAAGGCACCAGCACGGGGGTGACGCCGACGATTCATCGCAAGGGCCTGCCCGGCGACGAAATGTTCGACGAGGCGACCTTGATCAAGGCCATGCACGCGTATCCGAACGGCACCCGCTTCGCCGTCTTCGTGCACTCGTCGGGGCAACAGGAGGTTTCCGCGCACTGGGTGTATGCGGAGCGCTTCAATGGCAAGGTGATCTTCCAGGACTTCCAGACCAATACCGGCCCTAAGGTCCCCGCCGACGCCTACCTGGAAAAGTTCCCGCTCAGTCCGAACAAGCGAAAGGATGCCGGAAAGGGCTTCGACGACGGCTGTTTCATCGCCATTGCGCCGCCCGTCGGAACCGGCCCGGCCATTCCGGATGCCGAGGTCGCGGCCTCGGAGATCGATGCCGAGATCGCCGAGGCACGCGCGTATGCGCTCGCCTGGTCGGAAAAGTTGGGGTCCACGACGAAGAAGCTGGCATCCACGTGGGCGCTGAGTGGCGGCGCACGGCTCGACCAGATCCCCGCACCGGTGGCCATCCGGGATGGTTACGCCTCGATCGCCGGCCGGCTCGGCGTGACCGCCGTCAGCCGGTTCGACATCACCCAACCGGGCGTTATCTCGATCGTCGGCCATCCACACGTGAAGACCGTCGGCAAGCAGACCCAGATCGAGTTCGACAACCTGAACCCGGTCACGATGGTGAAGGTTCCGGGCCAGGCGGCAAAGTTGGACCCCACGCAGCTGAATCCCGGTGCCGCACCCCTACCGGGGAAATTCTCCGAAGCGGCCACCGACAGCCAGGTCACCGCATTCTCGAAGTCGTACAACGTGATGGCTCAGAACACCACATCCGGAATCGAGATCAACGCCGAACGCGGGGCATTCACCGATCTGATCCACGAGGCTGCGCACGCCTATGAGGCCGGCGAGATGCCGGCCCATATCCGGGAAGGTCTGGCCGAGGTCTTTGCCAGCATGGTCAGCAGCGACATTCTTCAGACCACCAAGGATGCGAAGTTCGCCTTCGAGTACAACCCCGCATACGCGCCGTTCGTGGTGGCGGCCGAGCGGTTGATCACCGCGCTCGGCCTGACCGCCCTGGCCGACCTCTACTTCCAATCCAAGACACCTCGAGACGATCTGAAAGGCACTGTTGCCGCGGCGACCGGCGCCGATCCGGCGACGTCGGGCACGATCGTCGACGACCTGTTCAGCGAGAAGTTCCCCGGCGACTTCTTCAAGGGCATTGCGGAGATCGACGACAAGAAGAGAACCCACACTCCGGTGGCCCCGACGACTGTGCCGTCGGCGAGCGACGTGGCCAAGGCCGAAGCGCAGAAGAAGGTCGAGATCGACGTCTACCGGCACCGGAAGGCGTCCTTCGCCACAATGCTGGAGGCGGAGCGCGCGGGACTGCAGAAGAAGGGGCTCAAGATCGGCGCCGATTCCATGGAACTGGCGCAGGCGTTGGACACCGAATACGGCAAGGAGGTGATGGAGAAGCGACTGGGGCTGCTCTACACGCACCTGAGCGAGACCGAAGGAGAAGCGTTCGCCGAGACGATGAACCTGGTGTACATGCACGAGGTCGGCATCGGCAAGGTGACCGGGGAGAGCATCGAGAAAGTGCGCCTGCGCATCAAGGGGTCGGAGAAGTTCTGACTGCCGGCGGTCCGCCACCGCACAGGCTCGTCAGCCCAGTGGCAGTTCAGGGGCACCGTCCGGGCCGAGATCGCCGTTGCGATGGTGTACCCGGCACAGCACCTGGTAGCGGACCTCGGCCTCGTCGGCCGCGGTGTCGGCGACCACCACCTGCGCACCCTCGCGAGCGATCCGGCCGTCGACCACCCTGGCATTGAACCGTCCCGGCCGGCCGCACCAGCAGAGCACCTCGACCTGCAGCGGGACCACTTCGTCGGCCAGCTCGAAGAGCCGCTGCGAGCCGGGGAACAGCGTGCTGCGGAAGTCGGTGGCGATGCCGAACGCGTAGACGTCGATCTGGGCGTCGTCGGCCAGCTGGGCCAGTTGCTCGATCTGTGCCGGCGAGAAGAACTGGGCCTCGTCCACGATCAGGTAGTCGACCCGACGCCCGGCCGCCCACGACGCCTTGACCAGCTCCCGCAGGTCCAGGTCGTCGTCCACGTCGACCGCCGGTCTGGTCAGTCCCATCCGCGAGGTGATCTGCCCGCGGTGGGACCGATCGAGTCTGGTCAACAGCAGCCCGCGTCGGCCCTGCCGGGCGTGGTTGTGGTCGACCTGCAGCGCGAGGGTGGACTTGCCGCAGTCCATCGGCCCGTAGAAGTACTTCAGCAGACCCAGTGCCGGCAGGCCGCGCCGGGATCCGGAGGCCGGGACCGAGGAGAGCGCCGAGCCTGCCTCGTCGGTGACGTCACGGTCGACGGGCGGCTGACGTTCCGAGGGCACGCAGGGACTTTAGCCGACCGCCGGCGGTACCGCGGTCGAAGCGGCGTCAGGCCCAGACGTCGCGCTCGGTGTAGACCGCCTGCAGCACGTCGGGCCGGTCGGTCATCAGCCCATCGACGCCCAGATCGAGCAGCCGGTGCATCTCCGCGGCCTCGTCGACCACCCAGACGTGCACCTCAAGCCCGTTCTCGTGCGCGGCCCGGATGAACCGCGGGGTGACGATCCGCAGCCTCCCGTAGCGGACCGGCACCTGGGCGGCCTGCGCGCCGATCGTTGCTACCTTCGTGCGGGTCATCATCGCGCCGCGGGTCAGCCCGAGCACCTCACCCGGCGCCAACGAGGTGGCCAGCTCCGGGCCGATCGCCTGCCGGATCGTCGCCAGACGCCGTCCCGAGAACGACCCGACGCAGATCCGGTCGACAGCACCGGCGGCGGCGATCGCGTCGATCAGTGGGCCGACCGCGGCATCGGTCTTTGGGTCGACGTTGAAGTTGGCGTGCGGCAAGGCTTCCAGCACGTCGGCGAACCGTGGGATCGGCTCCCGCCCACCGATTCTGACGGTGCTCAGCTGGTCCCAGGTGAGGTCGGACACCCGGCCCGACCCGTCGGTGACCCGGTCCAGGGTGCTGTCGTGGAAGGCGACGAGGACGCCGTCGCTGGTCGCATGTACGTCGGTCTCCAGGTAGCGATAACCCTCGTCGACGCCGCGCTGGAACGAACGCAGGGTGTTCTCCAGGCCGGCCAGGTCGCCGATGTGCCAGCCGCGGTGCAGGATGGCCCGCGGTAGCGGTCCGTCAAGGTAGTGCGTCACCGGGCCAGTTTGGCACGGTCTCGATTTGGCGCGGTCGCTACCGTGTTGCGGTGACCAGTCGCGCCCGCCCCGTCGCCCGCACTGCTGTGCCCAGCCCGCCGGCGATCGCGCCGCCGGTCGCGGCGCGGTCGAAGCAACCGCGGCGCTGCGCCTGGTGCGGCCGGGAGATCGAGGATGCCTCGACGGTCGGCCGCAAGCGGCGCTATTGCGGCCAGTCGTGCCGGCAGCGGGCGTATGAGAACCGGGTCGCGCTGGAGCGTGGCGGACTGCCGGCGGACGCCGTGGTGCTGACGCAAGACGAGCGGGAAGCGCTGTCGGACAGGCTGTTCCAGGTCCGGTGCGCCGCCGAGGACGTGGCCACGGCGATCGCCGAGGGAGCATCCGCGACGGAGCTCCGGGCGTTGCTGGACGAGCTGGTCGAATTCGCCAAGGAGGCGGAGGTTCTGCACTGACAGGTCGGCGGCCGCGGGTCCAGCGGGCCGGATCAATGCCGGTGGGTCCACTCCAGCAGCTTCTCGATGGTCCAGGTGGTGACGATCCGCTCGGGGGCGATGCGGTGCGCCGCGGCCTTGTCGGCGCCGTAGTTGAGGAATTCCAACTGGCCGGGGGCGTGCGAGTCGGTGTCGATGGAGAACAGGCAGCCGGCGTCGACGGCGATGTCCAGCAGGTCGTCCGGCGGGTCCTGTCGTTCCGGCCGCGAGTTGATCTCCACCGCCGTCTGCGCCTCGGCGCAGGCGGCGAAGACCGCGTCGGCGTCGAAGTTCGACTGTGGCCGCCGCACTTTGACCAACGTCCCGTCGGTGGAGACGTCCAGCTTGCGTCCGGTGCAGTGCCCGAGGATGTCGGTGTGGGGGTTGCGGATCGCGGCGATCATTCGCCGGGTCATCGCACTGCGATCCATCGTCAGCTTGCTGTGCACCGAGGCGACCACCACGTCGAGCCGCGCCAGCACGTCGTCGTCGCCGTCCAGCGAGCCGTCGAGGTTGATGTCGACCTCGACACCGGTGAGGATCCGGAACGGCGTACCGCCGTCGGTCGCGGCGGCCTCGTTGAGGGCGGCGATCTCGTCGAGCTGGGCCAACAGCCGGTCCCTGGTCAGGCCGCGGGCGACGGTGAGCCGGGGGGAGTGGTCGGTGACCACCAGATACTCGTGACCCAGCGCCCGGGCCGCCGCCGCCATGGTGGCGATCGAGGCGCCGCCGTCACTGGCCAGCGAATGGGTGTGGCAGTCGCCGCGCAGTGCCTCGCGGATGGCCGCGCCGGCGCCGAGCGGCACCACCGTTTCCTGCTCGAGTTTGACGATCCGGTCCGGGACCTTGCCGGCCGCCGCCTGCTGGATGACGGCGGCGGTGCTCGGCCCGATGCCGGGCAGGAAGGTGACGGTGCCGTTCGTCAGCCGCTGCTGCAGTTCGTCAGCCGGGAGATCCCGCAGTACCTTCGCGGCCTTGAGGAATGCCTCGGACTTGCGGGAGTCGAGCCGGCCACGGTCCGACAGGTACGACACCCGCTCCAAGGCCTCGATCGGATCCATGGGCGCCAGGGTAAGCGGTCGACGAACTGCCCTCAGAACAGGCTCTGACCAGTGATCGGCTCGTCCTGGGTGAACAGGGCGCTGACGGACTCGCCGTCGTGGATCCGGCGCATCGCCTCGGCCAGTGCCGGGGCGATCGACAGCACGGTGAGGACGTCCTCGTGCCCGGCCCGCTGCTGCGCGGGGATGGGGACCGTGTTGGTGCAGACGATCTCCTGCACCTCGTCGAGCTGACCGATCCGCTCCAGCGCACCGTCCGCGAACAGTCCGTGGGTGCAGGCGACCCGAACGCTCTTCACGCCCTGCTGGCGCAGCACCCTGACCAGCTCGATGATCGTGCTGCCCTTGGCGATCTCGTCGTCGAGGACGATCACGTCGCGGCCGTCGATGTCGCCGATCACCGAGGTGATGGCCACCCGGTCGT
Organism: Nakamurella lactea DSM 19367; assembly: GCF_000426645.1. Classification (GTDB taxonomy): domain Bacteria; phylum Actinomycetota; class Actinomycetes; order Mycobacteriales; family Nakamurellaceae; genus Nakamurella; species Nakamurella lactea. The sequence continues at coordinate 258,117 of NZ_AUFT01000005.1, forward strand.
CGGCGAATCGTTGTTTGGCGCCGGCCGCCACCCCGGTGCCGAGCATCCGGGCGAACGTCGCTGCCTCCTTCGCGTTGCCGAGGTCGGGGGAGACCACGACGGTGTTGCTCAGGTCGCTGCTGGCGAAGTGCCTTGCCAGCTCGCGCAGCGCGTGCAGGTGATCGACCGGGATGGAGAAGAAGCCGTGCACCTGCGGGGAGTGCAGCGTCATGGTCAGCACCCGGTCGGCGCCGGCGGCGACCATCAGGTCGGCCATCAGCCGGGCGCCGATGGAGATCCGCGGCGCGTCCTTCTTGTCCGAGCGGGCGTAGGCGTAGTGCGGCATCACCACGGTGACCCGGCCGGCCGACGCGCCGCGGGCCGCGTCGATCATCAGCAGCAGCTCGACCAGGTGCTCTTGCACCGGCGCCACCAGCGGTTGAATCAGGTAGACGTCACGCTCGCGGCAGTTGGCCAGCAGCTGCACCTCGAGGCAGTCGTTGGCGAACCGGGTGACCCGGGACGGCTGCAGCGCTACGCCGAGTTCGGCGCAGACCTCGGCTGCGAGTTCGGGGTGGGCGCTGCCGCTGAAGACCGCGATATCCCGCAACGGGTTTCTCCTGACGTTCGGGCCGCAGACAGCCCCGTGCAGTGCCGCCTGCGACGGTAGCGCACATGGGTGGGAAAGGTGTCGGCGCGGGGAAGTTTTGCTGACCTGCCGGTGTTGCCGGGAGGGTGAGCGAATTGAAGCTGTCCGTCCTCGATCTGGTCCCGGTGCGCACCGACCAGAGCACCTCCGATGCGTTGGCGGCGAGCGTGGAGGTGGCCAAGGTCGCCGACGGTGCCGGTTACACCCGGTACTGGGTGGCCGAGCATCACAACATGACGTCGGTGGCCGCCACCTCGCCGCCGGTGGTGATCGGGCACCTGGCCGCCCGGACCGAGCGGATCAGGGTCGGCTCCGGCGGCGTGATGCTGCCCAACCACGCGCCGCTGGCCGTCGCCGAACAGTTCGCCCTGCTGGAGGCGGCCTATCCGGGGCGGATCGACCTGGGCATCGGCCGGGCGCCGGGATCGGACCCGGTGACGTCGATGGCGCTGCGCGGGCCGGCCGGCCGCGGCGACGCCGACATCGAGAACTTCCCGCGCTACCTGGATGACGTTCGTGCCCTGATGGACACCGAAGGGGCGGTGGTCCGGCTGGCCACGGGTGAGTACGAACTGCGGGCCACCCCGCGAGCGGCCGGGTCCCCGCCGCTGTGGCTGCTCGGCTCGTCCGACTACTCGGCACACCTGGCCGCAGCCAAGGGGCTGCCGTACGTCTTCGCCCACCATTTCTCCGGCCAGGGCACCGAGCGTGCGTTGGAGATCTACCGCAGCGAGTTCCAGCCGAGTGAGCTGACGCCGGAACCCAGAACGTTCCTGACCCTCAACGTGGTGGTCGCCGACAGCGCAGAGGAAGCGGCGGCGTTGGCGCTGCCGAATGCGCAATCGATGGGTCGGCTGCGCACAGGTCGACCGATGGGCTTCCTGGACCTGGTCGAAGACGCGGCCGAGCGGGACATCACTGCGGACCAGCAGCCGCTGGTCGAGGACGGCCTGCGGCGGGTGGTACTCGGAACTCCGCCCGACGCGGCCGCCCAAATCGTCCGGCTGGCAGCACATTTCGGTGTCGACGAGGTGATGATCAGCCCGTTGGCCTCCGCGCATCGCGGGGAGGACCCGCGCCGGTCGGTCGGTCGCGAACGCACCCTTGAGCTACTCGCCGCGGAATTGCTGACGCCGGCATCCGTCTGATCACCGCCGTGCCCGGACCGGGCACGGCGTGACGCCGTCGGGCCGCTGTCCCATGGCACATCTGTCAACGGTCGGAAACCGTTGCGCTGCCGGGCATGCGCCGACTCGACTCGGTGAACAACCGTCAGGACACCCTTGACAACGCTCGGGCCAGGCAACCATGCTGTTCCTGCCAACCAAATGGTGTTCTGTATCACCGAACGGAGTGCAAGAACATGCGAATGTTGTCGGGGATTCGCCCCATGCTGACTGTCTTCCTCACCGCAGGTCTTCTCGTTACGGCCGCACCGGCGCAAGCCGGTTCGCCAATCAACTCTCCCAGAACCATCGTCAACGTCATGAATACGCCGTACAGCGCCGCGGGCGACGGCGTGGCCAACGATCGTTCCTCGATTCAGCGCGCTCTCGACGATGTCGCCCGGCTCGGCGGCGGAACGGTCCAGCTTCCGGCGGGCCATACGTATTTGACCGGAAGCCTGGTACTGGCAAGCAATACCACGCTGGAAGTCGACGGAACGCTGCTGCAGAGCCAATCGGACGCAGACTACGGCTACACGCCGATTCACGGCCACAACATGCCGGCGACGTCGGACTGCGTCAGTGACGTCGGACCATGCCCGTGGGACCACTCGATGTACCACAACTTGCCGCTGCTGTACGCCGGGAACCAGCACAACGTCACCATTACAGGTGACGGCGTGATTCAACTGTCGGAGGCGGCTTCGGACGCGGCAACGATTCATCTGACGGCGGTCGGGCTCTATCGTGTTTCGCACTACGAGATCAGCCATGTCCAGATCCTCGGAGCCGTCGAGTACAACCTGTCGTTGTTCACGACCGACCACGGGCTCATAAAAGACCTGACGATCACTGCGGCTGCCGGCAACGTCGACGGCTACCACGCCAACACCGATGGAATCAGCCTGCAGAACTCTCAGCACGTCCGGATCACCGGCAACACCATCCGCAACGGTGACGATGCGATCTACATCTGGTCGTCGTACCGCGATCCCCGGGCGTATATCAGTTCCCTCGGTGGTTCATTGTGGTGGTCGACCGATGAGCCGCAGCCGTCGACCGATATCGAAATCGACCACAACGACGTGGTTCACACTCCCGGCTTGGGAGTGGGATTCATCGTGTGGGGCACTGGAGCGCCCGACCAGCGCTCGGTGGAGGTCTCGGACGTCCGCATTCACGACAATTCGTTGACCTCGACGTCGCGAGCCATCGGCTGCTGGTGCGACAACCCCTATCACGGGCAATCGCCCTTCACGAATAACGAGGCCGGCGACCAGTCGGCCATCACCGGCGTGCAAATCTTCCGCAACACCTACGCTTCCGCCTACATGCAAGGATTCGTCGCGACCGATCTGAAGGCCGATTTCGAGTTGCTCGGGGCCAACACCGTGATGAACGGTGATTTCGAGCAGACCGGCACGGCATGGTGGAGCACCCGGACCGAGCCGAGGGCCGACAGCGACGTCGGGGCCACCGACCAGGCCCACGCCGCGGTACTGCGCAACCCACAGGCCCGATCAGCCCTCCGATCCATGGACGGCTGGGTCGGGTACCTGCAGCCTCGCGGAGTTGGTTTCGCCGAGCTGTCACAGGGTCTCGGCCTGACCGGCCCGATCCCGAACGTCGGGTTCGACACCGGCGCATACACCCTGTCGACGGATGTCGTCACCGGATCGGAGCCCGTCCAGCTGTTCGTCTACAACACCTGCACCGGAAAGACTCTCGCTTCGAAGGCTTTCACGTCCCGCACACCGACACGGCACAGTGTCTCGTTCACCATGAATAGTGACTGCGCCAACGTACAGGTCGGAGTCAGGACCCCCAGGGATCATCGCGGCAACACCTGGGCGCTGATCGACAGCGTTGCGGTCACCCGCGATCTGACGGCCATCGATGACTCCGACCCAACGGTGACCTACGCCGGCAGTTGGGGCACCTACGCCAATGCCGGCACCTGGGGTGGCACCGACGCGGTCGGCAAGGCTGCCGGCGCGAGTGTCACCATCCCCTTCACCGGTGTCCGCGCCGTCGTTCTCGCGGTGACGGACTACAACCTCGGCGAGGTCGCGGTATACCTCGACGGATCCCTCGTCACCACGTCCGACCTCTACACGCCCGACAAGCGGACCGGCCAGGTGGTCTTCGACACCGGGACGGTTGCCGCAGGGTCGCACACGCTCGAGCTGGTCACGACCGGGACGAAGAACCCAGCGTCCAAAGGCACTTTCAGCGACTGGGATGCGGTCTTGGTCCAACCGAGCTGACAATCGCCGCGGGCTGTCGGTTGGATCGTGCCGGGGTTGCCGGCGTTGGCGGAAGAGGTTCATTCGCCGCCCGACTCAGGACCGTGCCGGCTGGGCCGCGGCATGGGCGAACTTCCCGGCGAGGAAGTCCTCCCACGAACGGGCACCCCGGTCTGCGCGCAGGTCGGCGAGGTTGTCGCCGGCCCGATAGGCCCGGCCGGCCTTCCCGGGGATCCGCACCGGCGGCCGCAACCGGTGCTTGCCACTGGCCCGCAGAAAGGTGTCGGCGAGCTCGGCCATGTCGTAGACCCGTGGCCCGGCCAGATCTGACACCAGCCCGGCCGGCGATTGAAGCGTCAGATCAACCAGTCGAGCGGCGACGTCGCGGGCATCCACCGGTTCGAATCGCAACCCGCCCGGGATCGGGAACACCGGTAGCTTCGCCATCGTCGTGACCGTCTTGAACACCAGGTCGTGGAACTGTGCCGCCCGCATGGTGGTCCAGCCGATGCCGGATCCGGCGATGGCCTGTTCGGCGGCGAGTTTGGACTGAAGCCAGCCGACCGGGACCCGGTCGGCGCCGATCACCGAGATGTACACCAGGTGTTCGACGCCGGCCGCGCGGGCGGCGCGGACCAGGTGCGCGGTCGCCTCCGCGTCGCCCTTCGGACCGCCGGCCAGGTGCAGCACCGTGTGCACGCCGCCGACGGCCGCGTCGATGCCCTGGTCCGTGCGGAGATCGCCGCTGACGTACTCGACGCCGTCGGCGCTGTCGTGCGGCTGGCGGCTGAGCACCCGCACAGGGTGGCCCGCTGCGCGTAGCAGGGGCAGCACGTGGCCGCCGAGCGTTCCGGTGCCGCCGGTGAGCAGAATGGGAGTGGACATAAGGTTGCCTCCAGAATCGGATGGTCCGTCGGCAGTGCGCCTGCGGTCACATCAGCCCGCGCTCGCGGGTCTATCTGTCAGACCCGCGAGGACGAAGGAATGTGACCGATGAACGACGGTGTCCGATGAACGACAGCGAATGGCTGGCCGAGCGATTCGAGGAGCAACGGGCGCATCTGCGATCGGTTGCCTACCGGATGCTCGGGTCGGTGAACGAGGCCGATGACGCGGTCCAGGAGGCGTGGCTGCGGCTGCATCGCACCGACGTCGACGGAGTGCAGAATCTCACCGCATGGCTCACCACCGTGGTGGCCAGAATCGCCCTGAACATGTTGCGGTCACGGCAGAACCGTCGTGAGGACCCGTTCGATGTGCACGTTCCGGAGCCGATCGTCAGCCCGGAGAGCGGGGTCGACCCGGAACACGAGGCGCTGCTGTCCGACTCGGTCGGGTTGGCCCTGCTGGTGGTGTTGGAGGCGCTGACGCCGGCCGAGCGGCTGTCGTTCGTGCTGCACGACATGTTCGCGGTGCCGTTCGACGAGATCGGCCCGATGATCGATCGCTCACCGGCGGCCGCCCGGCAATTGGCCAGCCGGGCACGCCGCCGGGTGCAGGGCCAGCCCACCGCACCCGACCCGGACGTGGTGAAGCAACGCGAGGTGGTGAGCGCCTTCTTCGCCGCCTCGAAGGACGGCGACTTCGACGGACTGGTTGCGGTGTTGCACCCGGAGGTGATCCTGCGCTCTGACGGGGGAGCGGCCCGACCGAAGATGACCTTCACCCTGCACGGCGCGCAGGACGTCGCGAAGCAGGCGTTCACCTCGAGCCGGCTGTCGCCATTCGTGCATCCGGCGCTGATCAACGGCGCCGCCGGCGTGGTGGTGGCGGCACACGGCAAGACGATGTTCGTGATGGCGTTCACCGTGACCGACTCGAAGATCGTGGCGATCGATGTGCTGGCAGATCCGGATCGGCTGCGGGAGGTTGACGTGTCGGCGCTGTGATCGGAGGCCGGGGCGGGCGATTCGATGGAACTCGGGCACACTCGGTCCACGACGAATGATGGGGTGGTGCTGATGGCACAAGATGCTGACGCGGAAACGCTGCTTCCGAATCACCATGCCGGCCGCGTCCTGGTACGACGGCCGGGACCGAAGTTGACCGACGGTGTGGTCACGCACGTGAGCCGACGCCCCGTCGATCTGGCCAGGGCCGGGCAGCAGTGGGCCGCCTACGTAGACGCCTTCACGACGAACGGTTGGCAGGCGATCGAGGTCGAGCCGGCCGACGACTGCCCGGACGCACCCTTCGTCGAGGACACCGTGGTGGTCGACGGGGACTTCGCGGTGATCGCGCGACCCGGCGTTGCGTCCAGGGTGCCCGAGACGCTCGGTGCGTCCCGGGCGGTCCGCGACCTCGGGATGGACGTCGTGGCCATTTCCGCACCCGGCACTCTGGACGGCGGCGACGTCCTCAAACTCGGAAGCACCTGGTTCGTCGGCCTCGGCGGCCGAACGAACCAGGAGGGAGTCCGGCAGTTGACGGCGCTCACGGCACCCCGTGGCATATCTGTTGTGCCCATTCCCATCTCCGGGGTTCTGCATCTGAAGACGGCGATCACCGCCTTGCCCGACGGCACCCTGTTGGCGAACGTCGCGGCGATCGGACGGCCCGATCTGTTGCCACCGTTGACGCCTGCTCTCGACAGCGGTCCATGGCGGATGATCCTGCTCGACGACGATCGAATTCTGCTCTCCAGCAGTGCGCCCCGTACCGCCGAGATGCTCGCCGGCCGCGGCTATACGCCGGTCGTCGTGGACATCTCGGAGTTCGAGAAGCTGGAGTCCAGCGTTACCTGTCTGAGCGTCAGGCTCCGCGGGTGACGTTTCGTGCCGGACCAGCCCGTCATCGAGCCTGACACAATGGCGCGGTGACGCACCTCATGCCGGTGGAATCAGCCACCCGGATACTGTCGTCACTCGCTGAGGCCGGGGCCGACGTCTGCGTCGGCGGCGGCTGGGGTGTGGATGCCCTGCTGGAACAGCAGACCAGGGACCACTCCGATCTCGACCTGTGGTTGGAAGTCGCCGACATCGAACCGTTGTTCCGGGGGATGACGGCGCTCGGGATCGATCGCATCCTTCCCTGGCCGGGAGACCGCCCTTGGAACTTCGTGCTGCACGACGGCGGCGCCCTTCGCGTCGACCTGCACTTCTACACCCCGCTCGGAGACGGCCGGTTGCACTACGGCGCCGTCACCGGTGACGAGACCTTTCCGGACACCGCCCTGCGAGGCACAGGCCGGATCAGCACCTTGCCGGTGCGCTGCGAGGATCCTGAGTGGTCGCTGCGCTGGCACCAGGGATATCCGCAGCGCGCGTTCGACCGCGACGACGTACGGCGGCTGTGTGCCCGCTTCGACCTGGCCGTTCCCGATGCCTATCGCTGACGCCAACGGGCGAGGTAGCGGGCGGTGCGGCTGGCCGTCGAACCGGCGACCTGAGCGGGCGTTCCGGCGGCGACGACGGTGCCGCCGTCGGCCCCGCCACCCGGTCCGAGATCGATGACGTGGTCGGCGGCCGCGATCACGCTCAGGTCATGTTCGGCGACCACAACGGTGTTGCCGCCCTCGACGAGCGCATCAAGTTGCGCTCGCAGCTGTTCGACGTCGGCGGGGTGCAGGCCGGTCGTCGGCTCATCGAGCACGTAGACGGTGTGTCCGCGCCGGCGCCGCTGCAATTCGGTGGCCAGTTTGATCCGCTGTGCTTCGCCGCCGGACAGCTCGGTGGCCGGCTGGCCGAGAGTGAGGTAGCCCAGTCCGATGTCCTGCAATGTGACGAGCGCACGTTCGATGCTCGGCTGGTCACCGAAGAAGTCCGTCGCCTCGTCGACGGTGAGATCGAGCACGTCGGCGATCGAGGCGTCCCGGTAGGTGATGGACAGAGTGTCTTGGTTGTAGCGGCGCCCGTGGCACACCGGACAGGGCGAGTAGGTGCTCGGCAGGAACAGCAGTTCGACGGCGACATAGCCTGCACCCTCGCAGTTTTCACACCGCCCGCCCTTCACGTTGAACGAGAACCGTCCCACTGAGTAACCCCGCGCCTTCGCCGCCGGCTGGCCGGCAAAGAGCGTGCGAACCCGATCGAACAACCCGGTGTAGGTAGCCAGGTTCGATCGAGGCGTGCGTCCGATCGGGCGTTGGTCAACCTGGACGACCCGCTGGATGGCATCGGTACCGGTGGCAGCGGCATAGCCTCGGTCGGCGGAGGCAACCGCGGTGTCGTCGTCGATCTCATCCGGGTCGAGTGCGCGGGTCTGCCCGAGGTGATCGCGCAGGGCCTCACCGAGAACGTCGATCAGGGTGGTCTTTCCCGACCCGGACACGCCGGTGAGCGCCGTGAACACAGCCAGCAGCACGTCGACGTCGAGGCCCTTGAGGTTGTGTCGCGTCACACCGCGCAGCCCCAGCCAGTCAGCCGTCGGCCGCGGTTCGCGGGCCGGGGGAGGGTCGGGGTCGATCAGGTACGGGCGGGTGCGTGAGTCCGGCACGTCGGCCAATTGCGGGACCGGGCCACTGTGCACCAGGTGTCCGCCGTCGGTGCCGGCGCCCGGGCCGACGTCGACCAGCCAATCGGCATGGCGCATCACCTCGAGGTCGTGTTCGACGACGATCAGCGAGTTTCCGCTGCGGCGCAACTCATCGAGAACGACCAGCAGCGATTCGGTGTCGTCGGGGTGCAGACCGGCCGATGGCTCATCCAGGACGTACACCACGCCGAACAGTTGTGAGCGCAGGGCAGTGGCCAGCCGCAGACGCTGTAGCTCGCCCGCGGAGAGCGTCGGCGTCGGGCGATCGATCGACAGGTAGCCGAGACCGAGCCGGACCATGACGTCCACGCGCGCCCGGATGTCCGGCACGATCGCCACCGCCACGTCACTGCCGTCAGCGGAGCCGAGCACGTCGATGAGATCAGTGACCGGCAGGGACGCGAGATCCGGCAGAGTGCGTCCGGCGACGGTGACCGATCGGGCTTCGGCGCGTAACCCGGTGCCGTCGCACGTCGTACAGGTCGACGTAACGACGTACTGCAGCGCCCGACGCCGCGCCGTGCCGCTGCGTGACTCCGAGAGTGTATGCAGCACATACCGTTTCGCGCTGCTGAAGGTCCCTTGATACGGCCGCTGGATGCGGTGGGCCTCCCTGATCGGCTCCACGGTGACGACTGGCTGGTCGTCGGTGAACAGAATCCAATCGCGGTCTGCCTGGGGTAGCTCGCGCCACGGACGATCGATGTCGTGACCGAGTGTCCGCAGGATGTCCCGGTAGCTCTTGCCCAGCCAGGCGCCAGGCCACGCGGCGACGGCGCCGTCCCGAATGCTCAGGTCGGGGTCGGGCACCAGCGAGGCTTCGGTGACGTCGTGGACCTGTCCGAGGCCGTGACAGGTCGGGCAGGCGCCGGCGGCAGTGTTGCGGGAGAAACCATCGCTGTCCAGGCGAGCCGCCCCCGGCGGATAGCTGCCGGCCCGCGAATAGAGCATGCGCAGCGCATTCGACAAAGTGGTGACGGTGCCGACGCTCGATCGTGAACCGGGAGTCGCGCGGGTCTGCCGGAGAGCGACGGCCGGCGGTAGACCCGTGATGCTGTCGACCTCAGGTGCTCCGGCCTGCTCGATCAGTCGACGCGCGTACGGCGCTACGGATTCGAGGTACCGCAGCTGCGCCTCGGCATAGATGGTTCCGAACGCCAACGACGACTTACCCGAACCGGATACTCCGGTCACCACGACAAAGGCGTCGCGGGGGATGTCCACGTCGATCCCTTTGAGGTTGTGCACGCTGGCGCCACGCACGCGGATACACGAGTGGACCGCGTCATCGGGTTCGGTGCCTGCTGTCATGCGGGCCATCGTCGCATTGATACCCGTTGTGAACGAACCAGACCGGCTACCCGGTGGGAGTGCAGCTGTTGCGTCGGCTGCGAGCGGACGAACTCGCGATCCGGTAGGTTGGCGGCTCCGGGCGTCGTCGAGATACGTTGCAGCGCAAGTATTGTCATGGGGAATCGATACGGGCATTATGTCACTGTGACGAATCTGTGGGCCCGCCCGGCTCCGATGGAACTGGGGTCGGGTGATCAGTGGCGGCGGCCGTCGATCTGCTCGGCGCGCAAGCGGACCACCGCTTGCACCACGTCATCCGGCAACGGATGTTCGGCGGTGAATCTGATCGTGCCCTTGGACAATTGATAGCCCGCCAGTCGGTCGGCAACCTCGGTGACGACCTCCGGGCTGAACGGAAAGAGGCTCAGATGGCTCTTGGTGGAGGCGACACCGATCAACGGTCTGTCGTTCAGCCGCAGGGCGGCCATCCCATAACTGCGGCCTTCCTCGGCCTCAGGGCATACCTCGAGGGCAAGGTCGCGTACTCGGGTCAGGACCTGTCGGTCGGCCGCCGCGAGCGTGGCCAGGTAATCGGTGAGATCGCCCATGACTCGATCGTATCCCGTCAGGGTTGGACCTGTTGGTCCCGGATTGGTCGGAGCGGGCGGAGTCCAGCGACCAGCCCGGATTACGTCACGGTGACGAATCGGTGGTGTGAAACTCGTTGTGCTGCTGCACGTTCGGATGGATCTGCCGGGACTCCTGGGTGACGAATGGGCAGGATTGGTCATCGCCAGTGCGTCAGGCACGCTGCGGACGCCGAGTTCTTCGATCTCCGAATTCGTCGATCTCCGGAGCCAGCTGGCCGCCCAGTTCGTTGGTTCGGCCGGGCACTGGGCGACCAGGCTGACCGCGACGGATGTGGTTCGGCCGGACAGCGCGGATCGGGTACTGAGCGCATCAGGGACCGGAGCAGCCAACCGGGACGGGGTCTCGATCGAGCGGCCCTGCCGGCTGTCAGCTGTTCGCCGATAATGTACATTATGTCAGATCATAGCCTGCGTATTGCATCTGATGACCGTCCTCCGGTGCTGGTCACGCTGTCGTCACCTCATTCGCAGTGAACTGCGGGAACCGTGCTGATTCCGGGTGCCCCGCCGGCGGTCAGTCCTTGTTCAGCTTCTCGGCGAGCATCACGAGGATGCCGCTGGGGCCGCGGACATAGGTCAGCTTGTAGACGTCCTCGTAGGTCGCCACGCCGCGCAGCGGGTGGCAGCCGTGCCTCGCCGCGATGGTCAGGGCCTCGTCGAGGTTGTCCACCGAGAACGCGACGCGGTGCATGCCGATCTCGTTGGGCCGCGTCGGGTTCGTCTCGATCGCGTCGGGGTGGATGTATTCGAAGAGCTCGAGGCGACCGTCGCCGTCTGGTGTCTGGAGCATGGCGATCTTCGCGTGGTTGCCGTCGAGGCCGACGGCAGTGTCGGTCCACTCCCCACTGACCGTGTCACGGCCCAGAACGGTCAGCCCAAGGTCGGTGAAGAAGGCGATTGCCTCTTCGAGGTCGCGGACGGCGATGCCGACGTTCTCGAACTTGATGGGCATGAGTTCCGCTCCCCTGCTTTCGTGTCGTTCATGGCGTGGATCTCGTGAAGGTCGCCCGGATGGCGGCATAATAGGACGATGGGCGACCCCGACGCGTTCCTCGCTTGGGTACGGTCTGAACTCTTTCAGGCAGAGCTGGCACTCCACAATGGCGATCCGGAACCGCGTCGAGAGCTCTGGTCGGGCAACGAACCCGTGAGCGTGCTGGGCGCGTGGGGTAACGCCTATGGATTGCGGGAGGTGAACGAGCTATTCACCGCGCTGGGGAAGAGTTTCTCCGACTGTTCCGCGTACGCCTTCGAACTTCAGGCCTATGACGTAGTCGGCGACATGGCCTACTCCGCCGGCCTGGAGCACACCTCGGCCGCCGTCAATGGCGAGGCACGCAGCTACACGTTGCGGGCGACTCAGGTGTACCGACGCGAGGACGGACTTTGGCGGGTGGCGCACCGGCACGGGGACACTGTCGACTCGAGATCTGACACGACCGTGCAGGAAGCACGAAGGTAGCGACGCCGAGGGATGGAGAGGTATTCATGCGAGTCATCCGGGTGACAGCCGACCTCACGGTGTCCGACCTCGCCGAGGAGAAGGCCTTCTACATCGACTTTCTGGGCCTCGAGGCGCAGGACATGGGCCTCGACTGGGTGATGCGCGTTGTCGTGCCGTCCTCGGGTGAGCACATCCAATTGCTCTCGCAGGACGCGACCGGACCGGAGAACCCCTTGCTCTCGGTCAAAGTGGACGACGTCGACGAGGCTTTCGCCACCGCACAACGCCTCGGCTACGAGATCGTCCATCCCCTGACCACCGAGCCGTGGGGCATCCGCCGCTTCTTCGTGAGAACACCCGGCGGGAGCGTGCTCAATATCGCTCAGCATCACGATCCGACCGAGTGACGCGGACGAGCTCGGACGGAGGCAGCGGGACTCCGGGCAGGGCGGGATGCCGGATTCTCAGAATGGTGGTGGGTCGTCGGCGGCGGTGCCGCTGGCCCGAACATCTCGTAGATACAAGGCGGTCTGGTTCGGATCGGGTGGTCGCCACCATTGGGCCGGTCTCCGCCGGGCGGTTCGGCCCAGCGGGGTGGTCCAGTGGTAGCTGCCGTCTGCCAGCTTCTTCAGCTGCAGTCCGCCGCCGTCTTTGCCACGGTGGTGGTGCAGACACAGCGAATTCAGGTTGTCCCGGCTGGTCGCACCGCCCTGCGCATACGGTTTGCGGTGATCGAGTTGACTGTGTGTCGCCCGGGTCCGGCAGCCCGGTGCCACGCAGGTCTGATCCCGGGCGATGACCTGATCGGCCAACCATTTCGGCGGCCGATACTCGGGAACACTCACCTCGAGTAGTTCCCCGGTGACCGGGTCGCAGACCATCCGGCGCAGTTCCGCATCGTTGACCAGGGTCCAGGCCTGACCGGCGGTGATCGGGCCGTAGCCCTCCAGATCGCACACATCGGACCCACCGGCGAGGGCGGTGATCGGGATCGTCACATTGATCAGCGTCTTGCTCCGCTGCCGCTTCGGCAGCGGCGTCCCGGCCCAGCCACCATCGTCCAGCACGGCGATGCACAGGTCGGTCAATGCGTCGGCCCGCCGCTGATCAAGGGTCCGCTCGTCGTCGGGGGTCTTCGCGGCCCGCGCTATCCCGGTGAGCGCCTCCCACACCTGCTGCACCTCGGCAGCGGTCGCGTGGTAGCGCAGTTCCCCCATCCCGTCGTCGCGCGTGTACTTCTCGATCCGCCGGTTCGCTCTGGCCTTTTCGTGCCGGACCTGCGCACCGTCCGGGTCGGTTCGGATGATCGCCCGGCGGACCGCCGCCCGGAACTCCGGCAGAGTCTGCCCCGGCGCCGCCGGCAACACGGACCGCTCGACCCGGCCGGTGTGCCCCTGGTCGAGGTCCTTGGTGGCCTCGCCGAGGTAGCGGGCCTTCTCCGAGGACAGCTGTCCGGTATCCCAGGCGGACCAGGCCGCCGGCAGCCGCAACCGCAGCCGCCGCGCCGTGTCGATCTGCCGGCCGGCCGCGTTCTCCGTGACATGCAGTGCGATCGCCAGTTCGGTGGGCAGGAACTCGACCAGCCCCGGGTAGTTGCCCTCCAGCTCGGCCAGGTCGGCCGCCTGCCGCGCCTGCAGATGATCGATCAGCCGCTGCCGGGCAACCACCGAATCCAGCAGCGCCTGCGCCCACGCTTCCTGCTCCGACCCACCAGCGGTCGGTGTCAGGTCCAGGTGCTCCGGCGCCTGTGGCCGCTCGGCGAGGTGCGCGGCCAAACCTGGGCCGGCCGGCAACTCCACCAGCCGCTGGCGCCACCTGGCGGTGGCCAGTCGATCCAACCGACGCGGCGGAGCCGTTGCGGCCGACCAGGTTCCGGCCGGGGCGGTGCGGGTGGCGCGAGTTTCGGCCGGGGCGGCGCCGGCGGCGCTGGCGTCTCCGGACCAGCCCATGAGGTGCACACTGGAGATCTCGGACGGGTCGAAATCACCGCCGATCATCTCACCGTCGTCCAGCCGTACCGGTTCCGGAACTTCCCGGTACCGGTACGCCGTCAAATCCAGACTGCCTGCCACCCACAGGATCTGCGGCACCGAAGTATCAATACCGGCCGACTCGGGATCCAGCTGCCGGGGTTCGTCATGCAGTACCGGATCAGAGGATCCCCACCGATCCCCCATCCCGGGCGGGTCAAGGACTACCGCCCGACTGCCCCTGAAATACGTCCCCCGTGCCATGTCCCAACATTACCCGTCCTCGAACCCCTGTTCGAGCAGCCGAACGAGTGAACTTCAACCGCATCCGGGAACCGCACCTCGCCGAGTGCACCAGAAGGGGCCCGTCGCAACACCTTCGATGCACTCCAGCGCCCCAGCCCCTATCCCGTCCAGCCTTCGAGCAGCCGATACTTCTGGACCTTGCCGGTGCTGGTCATCGGCAACTCATCAGGACTCAGGAAGGTCACGCCCCGAGGCACTTTGAAGCCGGCGACGTGGGCACGGCAGTAGCGAATGATGTCGCTGGAACTGACCACGGCGCCGTCCACCGGGACGATCCAGGCCCAGCCGACCTCGCCGAGGCGATCGTTCGGCACACCGGCCACGAACGCCTGCCCGACGCCGGGGTGAGCGGTGAGCACCTGCTCGACCTGCTGCGGGGCAACGAGTTCGCCGCCTACCTTGAACAACTCCTTGCTGCGCCCGGTCAGTTCCAGGTACCCGTCGGCGCGGACGCGCCCAAGATCACCGGTCCGCAACCAGCCGTTCGCGTCGATCAGCTCGGCGCTGCGTTCCGGGTCATCGAAATATCCCCTCGTGACGATCGGCCCACGCACCGAGAGCTCACCCTCGTCACCCTCGGGCAGTACGGCCCCGGTGAACGGGTCGACCGTGCGGTAGTGGGCCAGAACGCCATCCGGCTGATCGGCCGCTGCGCATCCACCGAGTTTGGTGCGGCCGATCGTCGTCGCGACCAGCTCGAGTGGGTCGGCCGGCTGGGTCAACGTGGTCGCCGCCGATACCTCGGTCTGTCCGTAGCCGGTGAACACCACGCGGGGGTGCAACTGCTCGTGAAGCCGTTCCCACAACCGAACCGGAGCGGGTGCCGCCGCGGAGAAGACCGACTCCAGACTGCCGAGATCGTACGAATGCCGAGTCGTCTCCTCGACGATCGCCACGCTCATGGTCGGCACCAGCAATACCTCGTTGACGCCGTGCTGCTCGATCGAGGTCAGCATGCTGCGCGGGTTGAACACCGCGTGCGGCACCACGGCCCCGCCGGCGAACATGGATGCCAGCAATCCCTCGACGTAGCCGAAGACGTGATACATCGGCAGCGAGAACCCGATCCGCCAGCCATCGGCGAATCCTCGGTGATAGGCAGAGCCGTAAGCGCTGCGCAGCACCATGTCGTGGCTGAGTACTGCGCCCAGCGCGTGGCCCGACGTCCCGGAAGTGAACACGATGTCGCAGGCGTCAGCAGGATCTACGGACTCCCCCACCCGCCTCACCACCGACTCCGGCACCCCACGGCCCCGCTCGGCCAGCCACGTCAGATCCCGCGCCATCGGCCGGGACGCCGCATCGACGAGCAGGATCTCTCGTAACGTCGGCACCTGGGAAGTGTCGGGATCGGTCTCCCATCCCGGTGCCAGCTCGTCGAGGACGGCCAGCCGGTCCACCCCGATCGACGCATCGATGCTGATCAGGACGCCGGCCCTGGACTGCTTCAGGACCGCAACCAATTCCTCGGTGCGATAGGAGAAGTTGATCGGTACCGCGGTCGCCCCGACCCAGGCGATGGCCAATTTGACCGCGATGAACTCCGGGCGGTTGTCGATCACCAGGGCCACGGCGTCCCCCGCCCGCACTCCCAGTTCATGCAGCCCGCGAGCAAGCTCCAGCGACCGTGCCCGCATCCGCTCGTAGGAATACGACTCTTGTGCGGTGATCACGAACGGGCGTTGCGGAAAGCGGCCGGCGAGCTGGTCGAACCGGGCGGCAAGTCCCAATGGATGCCACGAACCCTCGGCCCGTTCCAGCGTCGCCCGCCGGTCAGTCACGAGATCAGTCATCAAATAGTTCTACGCTCCCGGACATCCGGCCGTCAGCTGCCTCGACCCCGAGCCCTCGTTGTAGCCGCCGTACCGGCACTTCGCGGCGCCGGCCCGGGCGATGAGTTTCGTCGAGATCTCGAGTCGGTAGTGGCGTCACTGACCGACGACCCGAGGAGAGCACCATGACAGCCAGCTACACCTTTGATGTCTTTTCCAGTCTCGACGGATTCGGCGGCGTGAGCAGCGGCGACTGGGGCGGCTACTGGGGCAAACAGGGTCCCGAGCTGCTCGATCGTCGCTTCGACCTGTACGACGAGGGGCGAATGGTCTTCGGGGCCAACACCTATCGAGAGTTCGTGACCATGCTGGCCGCCAGCACCGAGGACTCCGACGTGCGCGACCCGTGGGTCAGCAGAATGGTCCAGCTGCCGGCCACGGTGATCTCCTCCACCCTGGAAGGTCCGCTGGACTGGCCGGATGCGACGCTCGTCAGCGGCGACGCGGTCGATGTCGTCGCCCGGCTCAAGGCGGAATCGGACGTACCGCTGCGCTCACACGGCAGCCTGTCGATGAACCGGGCACTGATGGCCGCCGGTCTGGTCGACCGAGTCCAGGTCACGGTCTTCCCGGTGATCACCGGGAAGACCGGGGACGCCCCGATCTTCCGAGGAGCAGCCGACTTCGACCTCGAACTGATCGAGAGCCGAACCCTCGACGGGCACACCCAGGAGCTCACCTACCGGCCGACCCTGCATCCCTGAGCCCCGCCAGGACCGAACCGAATTCCGGCCCCCGGCCCTGGGTCCGGATATATTCCGTCGGGCTTGCCCTTCGGACTGTCGGATCGGGGCAAAGCCGTTCGTAGCAGGGTGAGAGGCGCCGCTTGGGGCGCCACCGAGCCACAGGAGACGATCGAAATGCAATACCTGCTTTCCGTCATCAACGATTCGGACGACGAAGCCACCCAGGACGAGCAGGCGGCCATCGACGTGTTCAACGACCGCCTCCAGACAGATGGCTACTGGGTATTCGCCGGCGGACTCCCAGGGCCGAGTACCGCCACCGTCATCGACAACCGGGGTGACGACGCGATCGTCACCGACGGGCCGTTCCTGGAGTCCAAGGAATTCATCGTCGGATTCTGGATCATCGAGGCAGCCGATCTCGACGTGGCGCTCAGGCTCGCCACCGACGGCTCGAAGGCGTGCAACCGAAAGGTCGAGGTGCGGCCGTTCCTCACCGAAGCGGATACGAAATGACTCACGGCCGGGACAGCACAGCGTGACTGGCGTGCAGGAGGCGATCACCCGGGCCCACCGCGAAGAATGGGCGCGGGTGGTGGCCTCGCTGACCCGGCGTTTCGGCGACCTCGACATCGCCGAGGAGGCGGCCGCCGAGGCCTTCGCCGCCGCCGTCGAGCGCTGGCCGGCCGACGGCGTACCACCCAACCCCGGTGCCTGGTTGACGACTACCGCGGGGCGCCGGGCCATCGACCGGATCCGTCGAGAGGGCAAGCGCGGCACCAAGTCCAGGGAGGCTCAGGTGTTGTTCGACGACGAACCACCGGCGCCTCTGGGCGCCATCGAGGACGACCGGCTCCGGCTGCTGTTCACCTGTTGCCACCCGGCACTGGCGGTCGAAGCGCGGGTCGCGCTGACGCTGCGGATGGTCGGCGGGCTGACCATGCCGGAGATCGCCCGCGCCTTCCTGGTGACGGAAACCACTATGGGACAACGGATCACCCGGGCGAAGGCCAAGATCAGGGCCGCCCGGATCCCGTACCGGGTGCCGTCAGCCGAAGATCTCCCGGAACGCGTCTCCGGCGTCCTCACCGTGCTGTTCCTGGTCTTCAACGAGGGCTACCTGGCGACCGGCCCCGACACGGATCCGCTGCGCACCGACCTCACGGCGGAGGCGATCCGGCTGGCCCGGCTGCTCCGCGTTCTCCTTCCGCAGGACGGGGAGGTGGCCGGCCTGCTGGCGCTGATGCTGCTCACCGAGTCCCGGCACCGTGCCAGGCTCTCGGCCAATGGCGAGCTGGTCGCCCTCGGCGAACAGGACCGCGGTGCCTGGGACGCTGCGCTGATCGCCGAAGGCCATCGACTGGTGCGCGAGCGACTGGCCGCCGGGGAGCCGCCCGGTAGATTCCAGATCCTGGCCGCGATCAACGCCGTGCACACCTCCGCCCGCGACATCCGCGACACCGACTGGTCGCAGGTGGTCGCTCTCTACGACCAGCTCGTCCGGATCGATCGCTCGCCGATCGTCGCCCTCAACCGGGCGATCGCGGTCGCCGAGATCGACGGTCCGGAGGTCGCCCTGGGATCCATCGACGGTCTCGCGGTCAGCTTGACCGGCTACCACGCCTATCACGCCGCCCGGGCCGACCTGCTGCGCAGATTGGGGCGCAGCAACGAGTCGCGCGCGGCGTACGACGCGGCCATCGAGTCGGCGGGCAATACTGCAGAGGCGGCATATCTGGCACGCCGACGCGACCAGCTGGCGAAGTCATGTTTCAACGCCTCTGGCTTGCCAATTCCTTCGTTGCCGTGACGTTGGATGGCCATCAGCAGCGCATTGATGCGTTTCAGCACCTTGCGATTCTGCGCCTGCCACCAGCGATACGTGCCTCCGCGGCTCAGGACCGCGGGCGTTCGACGATTCGCCTGAGCTCCGCGGACTTCTCGGCGGTCCACCCGGGAGGCTGGACGATGGCGGCCCAGCCGTCGACATACTCCTGGGTGTAGACGTGACCGTGCCCCGGCGGCACCTCCACCGGTTCCAACATGTCAGCCGCCACCTGCCAGAAGGTGACGAACGGGATCCAGGTCATTTCGTCGAGCACGTCGCGGCCCCGCTGCTCGGCCAGCCAGTCCGGCCGGTGCAGGATCAGGTCCGGTGACAACCAGGTGACGGGGTCCGACGGGTGCTGCAGATACAGCACCCGCGTGCCGGTCCACGGTGCGTCGGCCGGCGCGATCGGCTCGGCCGGATCGCTGGAGAACCGCACGATGCGGCCGTCCCGGTACACCGGCTCGATCTGCGGGCTGCCCGCGTCCCGGCCGTCGGTGTAGGCCCGGTGCAGCGGATTGAAGCTGGGCGCGCCGGCGAACATCGCCCCGTCGGTGCGGTTCCGCAGGTCGTACTCACCGCTGAACGCCGCCTCCGCGGAGAACGATCCGAGACTCTCGCCGAACACCAGCAGCTTCGGCCGGTGGTCCGCCGGCAACGCCGACCACCGCTCGTAGACGGCGTCGAACAACTCCCGGCCCGCCTGCCGCGCCCGTTCCTGATCGACCATGATCGACGCCCACGACGGTAGGTAGGAGTACTGGATGGCCACGCTCGCGACGTCGCCGCCGGTCTCGTACTCCAGCGACGTCAGCGCCCCGGGGTCGACCCAACCGGTTCCGGTGGTCCCCGCCACCAGCAGATAACCCCGATCGAATCCGCCCGCCCGTTGCAGGTCGTCAACGGCGAGCTGGGCACGACTCTCTATGTCGTCGGCCGAAGCGATGCCCGCATAGGCGCGGATCGGCTCCACCGCGGCCGAGTCGTTGAACGCGGAGATCTCGGCAACCGTCGGACCCTGGCCGATGAAGTTCCGTCCCTGGAACCCAAGGGTGTCCCAAGCCACCAGCGAACCCGGCCCGCCCGACCGCAACGCGGTATCCGGCTTGACCGCGAGGGCGCCGGTCGAGCCGTCCTGGACGGCGAAGCTGCGCTGCGCCAACCCGACGATCCCGTCCAACAGGACGCCGGTCACCAGCAGCAGCGTCAGCCCGGCGACCGCCGCCCAACCGAGCGCCCGGGCCGCCCGCCGACCCATCCACCGGCTCAGCACCTTGGCGATCCATCGGTAGCAGCGGCGCAGGCCCCGGCCGGCCGCGACCAGGCCGACGAAGACCAGCGCGCCCACCACCGGCAACAGCAGCTGGGAGACGACACCATCGGTCTGCGCCTGCAGGAGCTCACGAATCCGGAGCTGCCATCTCAAGCCCAGCAGGTAGGAAGCGACGAGCGCGACCGCTGCCACCACGGCGAACACCTGCCAGGACCGACGCCGCGGGGCACGCGCGGGCCGGTCGGCGAACTGCCGCCAGACCCAGGCCCCGAGGACGCCAAGGCCGTAGCCGATCGCCCCGTTCACCCCACAGACGAAGCCCTGGAAGGCACCTGGTCGCGGCAACAACGACGGGGTGAACGACAGGCAGACGAACAGCAATGCCACCCACAGGCCCGGCAAGGTGTATCGAAACCGGCTGCGACCGCGCGCTTCGGCCGCGGGATCGTCCGGGGTGCGTTCGTCCGGCGCGGCGGTTGACGCAGCGTCGTCCGGCGCTGGTTCGGCGCTGCCCGGCCCGGGCGACTCGGTGGCATCCGCTTCGCCGGGTGCCGACGGGTCTGTGTGGGTCGTCATCTGTCCTGCCTCGGTATCGTTCCCGATGCGCTCGGAAAGCGTGCTGCAGGGAGAGTATGCGTAGCGGCCGGGTGCGACGGCACGGCCTCCTGGTCACTGCGTGACGATGTCCAACTCGTTGCCCTCGGGGTCGGCCAGCCGGATCCGCCCCGGTGTTCGGTCGAGCAACTGTCCCCCGGCGGCGACCGCCGCGTCGATCCGGGGCTGCGCCCGGTCGTCGGGGACACAGAGTTCCAGCCGGATACGGTTGGGCTGGCGGCGCCGGTCCTGCTCTGCCGACTCCAGGTTCTGGAAGAAGATGACCGGATCGAGTCGATCCGGATCGTAGATGTCGGTGACGTGCTGCCGCGGGTCGTGCTGGTACCCGAGGGCGGCAATCCAGAATGCTTGTGCCGCAGGGATGTCGACGGCGTCGATGCCGAACTGAACGAATCGCAACCCCGCCGGGTCGGCGACCAGCCCCAGCTCGCGGGCCGCGGCTTGGACCCGGCCGGCCAGCTCGGCGAAGCGGGCCGCGGATCCGTGCCCGTCGTCCTCCCACTGGTCCTTGCCGCTGTCGATGACGACTCCGTCCCGCCGGGCGTCGATGAGCAGGGGCACCCCGGCGTCGTCGGCCAGTCCGGCGACGGCGGCGACCAGCCGGCCCGTCCGGGTCGCGGACGACGTCGGATAGAACGTCATGGCACTGAACACGACGCGCCAGTCGGAGGTCGCCGGATCGGCCGACAGCGCGTCGCCGGGAACCAGGTCGACCTCGTTCCCCTCGGCGTCGGCCAGCGTCAGTCCGTAGACGCCGTACGGCTCCTGGCCGACGGCTGCCCGGATCGACGACACCGCTTCCGGGACCCGCACCACGTCCAGGTGAATCCGGTTGCGCAGGAGCCGGGGCTCGTCGAGCGGGCGGACCGAGAGCGCCGGATCCCGCCGCCATGGATCGATCAGATCGGCGCCGATCGGGCGGTAGCCCAGCACCGGTTGCCAGAAGGACGCCACCGATGCCGGGTCCGCTGCGTCGATGCCCACCCGGACCGTCTGCAGCCGGCCGGGAGACGCGGACAGCCCGAGGTCTCGTGCGTTCGCCGAGATCGCCTGGGCAAGGTCCGCGGATCCCGACCCGATCCGCACCCGGAGACCGCTGGGGCGCAGGTCCACGTCGGGAAGTCCGTCGTTGCCGGCCGACTCGGCAATCCGACCCAGCAGCACGGCGCAGGCAGAAAGACTCGATGCCTCGAACCACGCCTCGGCGCCGGCGCCGAGGACTCGCCAGTCGGGTAGGTCTTGTGCCTGCTGGGATTCGGCCGCTGCCGATCGATCAGTCATGCAGGGAGGGTAGAACCGATCCCGGACGATCGCCGTCCTGGAGGTCTTGTTACTCCCCTCCACTACCAATATATAGCGCATCGGGGGCCTTGCGGCAAGGCCCCGGTGGTGCCGCACAATAGTCGGCCGAGGTCAATGACCTCAGATTGGAGCTGACGTGAAACCCTTGACCACCAGCGTGTTTGACCTGCCGGAGCGACTCGCGGCCAAGGCCGTCCCGGCCTTGATTGCCGCGGACGAAGAGCATTTCACCGCGATCTCGGAGTGCCTGCGGCAGTCGATTGCGGAGTTGTCCGACCGGCTGGACATCGAGCGTAAGAAGCATTACCGCGGTGGCCAGGAAGCGATGGAGCGTGACCAGCAGGTCCACCGGCTGACGGCGCAGTTGCGCACCCTGAGCCGCTACGGCCTCGACCTGTGTCTGGGCCATGTTGTCCGCGTCGAAGATCCGGAGCCGTTGTACGTCGGCCGGTTGGGCCTGCGGGACAGCAACGGGGACCCACTGTTGCTCGACTGGCGCTCCCCCGCGGCCGAGCCGTTCTTCGCGGCCACCCACGCCAACCCGATGGGCCTGGCCAGCCGCCGGAGGTACCGCTGGTCGCGTGGACGGGTCAGTGACTACTGGGACGAGGTCTTCACCCCCGAAGGGCTGGAGTCCCGGGCAGCGCTCGACGACCAGTCCGCGTTCATCGCGAGCTTGGGTAGCAATCGATCCGCCAGGATGCGCGACGTGCTGGGCACCATCCAGGCCGACCAGGACGCCGTCGTCCGCGCCGGGTCGCGGGGCGCCCTGGTCGTCGACGGCGGTCCTGGCACCGGCAAGACGGTCGTCGCGCTGCACCGGACGGCCTATCTGCTGTACTCCGATCCACGGCTCGGCCACGATCGGGGCGGGGTGCTGTTCGTCGGACCGCATCAGCCGTATCTCAACTACGTGGCCGACGTCTTGCCGAGCCTGGGTGAGGAGGGCGTGCAGACCTGCACCCTGCGTGATCTGGTCGCCGAAGGCGCCGCGGCCGCCGTCGAGACGGACCCGCAGGTTGCCAGGCTGAAGTCGTCCGCAGACTGGGTGACAGCCATCGAGACTGCCGTCCGGTTCTACGAGGAGCCGCCGACGACGACGATGACGATCAGCACCGACTGGGCCGACCTGCGGGTGACCCCCGACGATTGGTCCGAGGCGTTCGCCGCAGCCAGGGTGGGCACCCCGCACAACGAGGCGCGAGCAGAGATCTTCGCTGAACTGGTGACCATCCTGACCGACAAGCTCGACGAGGACGTTCCGATCGATCGGGTCGAGAAAGCCTTGCACGGCAACAAGGAACTGCAGAGCTCGCTGAACTCCGCGTGGCCGCTGATCGAACCCGCCGATCTGGTCGGCGACCTCTGGACGGTACCGGCCTACCTGCGGATGTGCGCCCCGTGGCTGGAGCCCGATCAGCTCCGCCGCCTGCGACGGCCGGACCCGGCCGCCTGGACCGTGTCCGACCTGCCGCTGCTCGACGTCGCCCGGCGGCGGCTCGGCGAGCGTGATGCGGCCGGCCGTCAGCGACGACAGGCGGCGGCGCTGGCCGCCGCCGGGCAGGAGATGTCCACGGTGATCGACGATCTGATCGCCACCGACGATTCGGAACTGCAGGTGATGTCGATGCTGCGTGGCGACGACCTGCGTGACGCGCTGGTCGACCATGATGCGCAGCTCGGCCCGGATCGCGATCGGCTGGCCGGTCCGTTTGCCCACATCGTGGTCGACGAGGCACAGGAACTCACCGATGCCGAGTGGCAGATGTTGTTGCTGCGTTGTCCGTCCCGCAGCCTCACCATCGTCGGCGACCGGGCCCAGGCGCGGCACGGATTCACCGAGTCGTGGGAGCAACGACTGACCCGGATCGGGCTGGACCGGATCGAACTCGCCACCCTGACCATCAACTATCGGACGCCGGAAGAGGTGATGTCCGAGGCTGCGCCGGTGATCCTTGCCGCCCTCCCCGACGCCAACGTGCCGACCTCGATCCGCAGGACCGGGATCCCGGTCGGGCACGGCAAAGTCGCTGAGCTGGCCGCCGTTCTGGACGGCTGGCGCGCCGCGCACGAGGAGGGAATTGCCTGCCTGATCACCGCGGACGGCAAGGCGGACACTCTGTTCCAGCCCGGCTCCGAGGTCCGCATGCTGACTCCGGAGCTCGCCAAGGGGCTGGAATTCGATCTGGTCGTGCTGATCGACCCGCAGCGTTTCGGTGGCGAACTCGACAGCGGAGGGATCGAGGCTGCGGTCGACCGCTATGTCGCCATGACCAGGGCAACCCAACAGCTTGTGGTGCTGACGAGCTGAGTTCGGAACGGCAAATGGCATGGCGACAGAACAGAAATGAGGAGCACGGTGATGAACGGAGACATGGTGTACGACGTGATCGTGGTCGGCGGCGGCCCGACCGGCATGATGTTGGCCGCCGAACTGCGGCTGCACGACGTGCGGGTGCTGGTGCTGGAAAAGGACCTCGAACCCGCCGCGATCGTTCGGTCGCTCGGGCTACACGTGCGCAGCATCGAGGTGTTGGACCAACGGGGCCTGCTGGAACGGTTCCTGGCCCGCGGCAAGCAGTACGAGTTGGGCGGCCACTTCGCCGGCATCGACACGCCGCTGCCGGACGGGCTCGACACCGCGCACCCGTACATCCTGGGGCTCCCGCAGCCGGTGACCGATCGGCTACTGGCCGAGCATGCCGTCGAACTCGGTGCCGAACTCCGGCGCGGCTGCGAACTGGTCGGGTTGAGCCAGGACCCCGACGCGGCCACCGCCGAGCTCGCGGACGGCAGCCGGCTGCGTTCGCGCTACCTCGTCGGTTGTGACGGCGGGCGCAGCACCGTCCGGAAGCTGCTCGGCATTGGCTTCCCCGGCGAGCCGGCGAGCAACGGCTGGTTGCTCGGCGAGATGCAGATGACCGCACCGTTGGACGAGGTGGCCGCCGTCGTCGCCGAAGCCCGCCGGACGCACCGCGGTTTCGGCGTCGGGCCGGTCGGCGACGGCAGGGCCAGGGTGGTGGTGCCCGCCGTTGGCGTTGCCGAGGATCGCACGGTCCCGCCGACCCTGGACGAGATCAAGGACCGGCTACGCACGTTTGCCGGCACCGACTTCGGTGTGCACTCGCCGTACTGGCTGTCCCGCTTCGACGACGCCACCCGGCTGGCCGACCGCTACCGGGTCGGGCGGGTGCTGCTCGCCGGCGACGCCGCTCACGTCCACCCGCCACTGGGTGGTCAGGGCCTCAACCTTGGTGTTCAGGACGCGTTCAACCTCGGCTGGAAACTGGCCGCGGCGATCGACGGATGGGCACCGGACGACCTGCTGGACAGCTACCAGTCGGAACGGCGTCCGGTCGCCGCCGACATCCTGACGATCACCCGTGCGCAGAGCGAATTGATGTCGGTCGAACCCGGCCCGCAGGCGGTGCGCCGGCTCCTCGGGGACCTGATCGCCTTCGACAACGTGAACCGCTACCTGATCGAGAAGACCACCTCGATCGGCATCCGGTACGACTTCGGTGAGGGACCGCCGCTGCTCGGCCGGCGGCTCCGGGATGTGTCCGTGCCGCAGGGCCACCTCTACGGACTGATGCATGCAGGTCGGGGGCTGCTGCTGGACCAGACCGGCCGGCTGTCTGCAGCCGGCTGGGCGGACCGGGTCGACCACGTCGTCGGGGTGAGCGAGGAACTGGAGGTGCCGGCGGTGCTGCTGCGTCCCGATGGCCACGTCGCCTGGATCGGTGATGATCAGCGGGAGCTGCTCACCGTGCTGCCCAGGTGGTTCGGACCCGCGGCCGACCCGGGCGGGCCGCACCAGCCGGCGCCAGCAGCTCAGCCGCCGACATAGGCCGCCAGGTGCTCGCCGGTCAGGGTGGAGCCGTCGGCGACCAGATCGGCAGGTGTCCCTTCGAACACCACCCGGCCGCCATCGTGGCCGGCGCCCGGGCCCAGGTCGATGATCCAGTCCGCGTGCGCCATCACCGCCTGGTGGTGCTCGATGACGATCACCGACTTGCCGCCGTCGACCAGTCGGTCGAGCAGGCCGAGCAGTTGGTCGACGTCGGCCAGGTGCAACCCGGTGGTGGGCTCGTCCAGGATGAAAATGCCGCCCTTCTCCCCCAGGTGGGTGGCGAGCTTGAGCCGCTGCCGCTCACCGCCGGACAGCGTGGTGAGCGGCTGGCCGATGCTGAGGTAGCCCAGTCCGACGTCGCGCAACCGGGACAGGATCGTGTGTGCCGCCGGAACCTTCGCGTCTTCGGAGTCGAAGAAATCTGCCGCCTGGGTCACCGGCATCTCCAGCACCTCGCTGATGTTCCGGCCGCCGAAGTGGTAGTCCAGAACCGCTGTCTGGAAACGCTTTCCCAGGCACTCCTCGCAGACGGACTCGACGGTCGCCATCACCCCCAGCTCGGTGTAGATGACCCCGGCGCCGTTGCAGGCCGGGCAGGCTCCCTCGGAGTTGGCGCTGAACAAGGCCGGCTTCACCCCGTTTTCCTTGGCGAACGCCTTGCGGATCGGGTCGAGCAGCCCGGTGTAGGTCGCCGGGTTGCTGCGCCGAGAACCCTTGATCGCCGACTGGTCGACGGACACCACGCCGTCCAGCCCGGCGACCGACCCGTCGATCAACGAGCTCTTTCCCGACCCGGCCACCCCGGTCAGCACGCAGAGCACGCCGAGCGGGATGTCGACATCGACACTCTGCAGATTGTGGGTGTCGGCGCCCCGCACCTCGAGCACACCCGTCGAGGTGCGTACCGACGATTTGAGCGAAGCGCGATCGCTGAGATGCTGTCCGGTGATGGTGTCGCTGCCGCGTAGTCCTTCGACGGTGCCCTCGAAACAGACGGTGCCGCCGGCCGCGCCGGCGCCGGGTCCGAGATCGATGACGTGATCGGCGATCTCGATCGTCTCCGGCTTGTGCTCGACGACCAGCACCGTGTTTCCCTTGTCGCGCAACTGCAACAACAGGTCGTTCATCCGCTGGATGTCGTGCGGGTGCAGCCCGATCGTCGGCTCGTCGAAGACATAGGTGATGTCGGTCAACGATGATCCCAGATGCCGGATCATTTTGGTGCGCTGGGCCTCTCCCCCGGACAAGGTGCCGGCGGACCGATCCAGGGACAGGTATCCGAGGCCGATCCCGGTGAACGAGTCCAGCAGGTCCTGCAGGCCGGCGAGCAGCGGTGCGACGGATGGCTCGTCGAGATCGCCCACCCACTGCGCCAAGTCGCTGATCTGCCAGGTGCACAGGTCGGCAATGCTCTGGCCGTTGATCTTCGACGACCGGGCTTCCGGCGTCAGCCGGGTGCCCGCACAGTCGGGACAGGTTTGGAAGGTGACAGCCTGCTCGACGAACCGCCGCACATGCGGTTGCATCGCCTCCGGGTCCTTGGACAGCATCGACTTCTGGATCCTCGGGACGACGCCCTCGAAGGTCAGGTTGACGCCCTCGACCTTCATCTTGGTCGGCCCGGCGTAGAGCATCGTGTCGAGCTGCTTCTTGGTGAATTTCGCGATCGGCTTGTCCATCGGCAGGCCCATCCCCGCGAACAGACGACCCCACCAGCCGTCCATCGAATAGCCGGGAACGGTGAGTGCCCCGTCATTCAACGACTTGCTGTCGTCGTAGAGCGCCGTCAGATCGATGTCGCTGACGTGCCCCATGCCCTCGCAACGCGGACACATACCGCCCAGGTAGATCGCCTGGCGCACCACGTTCTTCTCGACCCGGCCGCCCTTGTCGGTCTCCATCACACCGCTGGCCTTGCGGGTCGGGACGTTGAACGAGAACGCCGTCGGCGGACCGGCGTACGGCTTGCCGATCCGGCTGAACAGGATGCGCAGCATGGCGTTGGCGTCGGTGGCGGTGCCGACCGTCGACCTGGGGTTGGCGCCCATCCGTTCCTGGTCCACCAAAATCGCTGTGGTCAGCCCCTCGAGCCGGTCGACCTCGGGCCGGGCCAGGCTCGGCATGAATCCCTGCAGGAAGGCGCTGTAGGTCTCGTTGATCAGCCGTTGCGACTCGGCGGCGATGGTGTCGAAGACCAGCGAGCTCTTACCCGAACCGGACACCCCGGTGAATGCCGTCAGTCGCCGTTTCGGGATCTCGACGCTGACGTCCTTGAGGTTGTTCACCCGCGCGCCGGTCACCCGGATCAGATCGTGCCGGTCCGCGGCGGCCGGGCTCGGGCGTTCGTCCGACCGTGGGGCCGATTTCTTGCTGGTGGCCATGCGTTATCCGACTCCATTCGCCTGCTGAACGTTGTGCGATGCAGCCTCCCATGCGAAGCCGTCCGGATCGTGGCCGGAGGCGCCGTCGCCGGCCACGACGACCCGATGCGACCCGGAACCGTCCGGTGGAACGCCGGCGTCCTTGGCCAGGGCGCGACGACCGTACAACGCCAGCTTGACCGGCGAACCGGCGGATTCGAACTCGACGTACTTGCTGCCGAAGCTCTTCGCCACCACCAGGCCTCGGTCGATGTAGAACTGCTTGCTGGCCTTGACATCTGCCACACCGAGCAGGAGCACCAGGTCGTCGAACTCGCGGGTAGCCGGCCCGACCTCCTTCTTCGAGGACGTCGCGACCTTCCAGATTGCGCCGTCCGGCGCCCGAACCACACCGCCGTACCCCCAAAAGCTCTTGGTGACCGGCTTCAGCGGCGTCGCGCCGGCGTCGAGTGCGGAGCCGACCAGGCTGTCGACCGTGCTCGGCTGGGCGGCGACGAGCGACAGGGTGAAGCCGCGGAACCCGGTTGTCGTTGCAGCAGTGGCGGTGTCGATCCCGCGTAGTCGAATGCGGGAGCCCGGATCGAACGCCGCGGTGTAGAACTCCTCGGCGGCGGCCGGATCGGCGACCTCGAGGATGACGGAATCGATGAGAGACATGTCAACCCACCTGCTGGATGCGAACCAGGTTGCCGGCGGGATCACGGAACGCGCAGTCACGCACCCCGTACGGTTGGTCGGTCGGTTCCTGGACCACCTCGGCGTCGCCGGCCTGTACCCGCTCGAACGTGCCGTCCACGTCCTGGGTGGCCAGGTTGATGCTGGCGTAGGTGCCCTTGGCGATCATTTCGGCAACGGTCCGGCGCTCCTCGTCGGTGAGGCCAGGAGTGGCTTCCGGCGGGTACAGCACGATGGAGGTGTCCGGCTGGTCTGGTGGGCCCACGGTGATCCAGTGCATCCCGCCGTACCCCACGTCGTTGCGGACCTCGAAGCCGAGAGTGTCGCGATAAAACGCGACCGAAGCCTCCGGGTCGGTGTGCGGGATCATGACGCTGTGAATGGTGATGTTCATGGTGTTCACGCTAGTTGCGGTTGGCCGTCCCGGGCTTCTTGATTCCTGATCGGTCTGGTGACCTGCTTGGCCACGCAGGGCGGCATTCCCTGCGTCTGGCCGGCGGCCTCGCGACGGTAGACGCTCGGCGGTACCCCGACCAGTTCGGTGAATCTGGTGCTGAAGGTCCCCAACGACGAACAACCGACCGTGAAGCAGACCTCGGTGACGCTCAGGTCGCCGCGCCGCAACAGTGCCATCGCCCGTTCGATCCGGCGGGTCATCAGGTACGAGTAAGGCGACTCGCCGTACGCGCGCCGGAACTCCCGGCTCAGGTGGCCGGCCGACATGTGCGCGCCGCGGGCCAGCGCCTCGACGTCCAGCGGCTGGGCATATTCACGATCCATCCGATCGCGAACGCGCCGCAGCCGCGCCAGGTCGCGCAGGCGCTGCTCGAATTCTGGAGTACCGGTCATTGCGTCGATCGTCCCACGCGGTACGACGATGGTGGAATGCTGTGGCCCGTCCACCGGTTGAGAAAGCAGTTGAACGTTCTAGTGCATGGCGGGCTTGTTTCGGCCGCCATCGCGAGGGGTCATCATGAGTGGACGGCAAGCGGAGGCAACGGACCGGGGCGCCGCCGGAGCGCCGGGCCGACCCGGAGGGAGCGCGGGAGTGAATCATCCGGGGTTGAGCACATCGGTCGATCTGGGGCTGGACACCTTCGGTGACATGACGATCACCGAGGACGGGACGGCGGAGTCGTACCCACAGGTGCTGCGGAATGTGGTTGCCCAGGCGGTGTTGGCCGACCAGGTCGGGGTGGATGCCTTCGGCGTCGGTGAGCACCACCGCAGGGACTTCGCCGTCAGTGCTCCGGACGTGGTGCTGGCCGGTATTGCCACCCGCACCGAACGGATCCGGCTCGGATCGGCGGTCACCGTGCTCAGTTCCGACGACCCGATCAGGGTGTTCGAACGGTTCGCCACCATCGATGCGCTGTCCGGCGGCCGAGCCGAGGTCACCCTGGGCCGCGGATCGTTCGTCGAATCGTTCCCCCTCTTCGGCTTCGACCTGGCGCAGTACGAGGACCTCTTCGCCGAGAAGCTCGACCTGTTCAGCGCCCTGCTGGCCGAAGGCCCGGTGACCTGGCAGGGCCGCCTCCGGCCACCGCTCACCGACCAGCATGTCTACCCGAAGACGACGGACGGCTTGCGGGTGTGGATCGCCGTCGGTGGCAGCCCGGAGTCGGTGGTCCGGGCCGCCGAGTACCGGATCCCGCTGATGCTCGCCATCATCGGCGGACCGGCGCAGCGATTCGCTCCGTACGTCGAGTTGTACCGGAACGCCGGCGAGCAACTGGGGAACCCGCCGCTGCCGATCGGAGTGCACTCCCCCGGTCACATCGCCGACACCGACGAGCAGGCCCGCGATCAGCTCCGCGAACACTGGACGGCCAGCCGCAACAAGATCGGCTCCGAGCGCGGCTGGCCGCCTGCACAGCGCGGCGACTTCGAGCGGGAGATCGAAGAAGGCGCACTGTACGTCGGCGCGCCGGAGACCGTGGCGCAAAAGATCGCCGCGACCGTACGCAGCCTGGGCATCGACCGGTTCGACCTGAAGTACTCCAACGGTCAGTTGCCGCACGGGTATTCGATGCGGGCGATCGAGTTGTACGGCACCGAAGTGATCCCGCGGGTGCGGGAGTTGCTCACCTGAGGATCGGAGCTCCACGACGACGAAAGGCTACTGGCCCGCTCCGGCGAAATCGACGTCCGCGGTGCTGACGATGCCGGCGGTCCGGCCGGGCGCCGTCTGGTACTGCCAGTACAGGTTGGTGTGGGCGATGACCATGTCCGGCGCAGGGGCACCGTACGCCGAGAGGTCCTCGGTAGTGTGCGCGTCGCTCACCAGGGTCGCGTCGTAGCCCCGGGTGAAGGCTCCGTGCAGGGTCGAGCGGACGCAGGCATCGGTCTGCGCCCCGGCGACGATCAGTCGGCCTACTCGTCGTTCGGCGAGTACCGGCTCCAGATCGGTGTCTTCGAACGAGTCGCCGTAAGCCTTCTGCACCAGCGGTTCGTCGTCCCGGCGGAGCAGTTCCGGCACGTATTGCCATGCCTGGCTGTCCCGGGTCAGCTCCTCGCTGTTGTGCTGTACCCAGACGACCGGAACCGCTGCGGCACGGGCGTTGTCGACCAGCCTGCTGATATTGGCGACGACGTTGTCGCGATCGTGCGCGCCGCTCATCACCCCGTTCTGCACATCGATCACCAGCAATGCCGTGTTCGGTCGTTGATC
This sequence comes from Nakamurella lactea DSM 19367, assembly GCF_000426645.1. GTDB lineage: Bacteria > Actinomycetota > Actinomycetes > Mycobacteriales > Nakamurellaceae > Nakamurella > Nakamurella lactea. The sequence goes on from NZ_AUFT01000005.1 coordinate 289,409, forward strand.
CAAGGTCGTCATGATTCCTCCAGGATGGGTTCTGCAGTGCTCTGCGATGAAGCAGCGCTCCGTTTCAGGCACCGTTCGCTGACGCCTGCCCACCGTAGATCGGGGTACCGACAGCGGCGCCGCGCAGCAGCAGTCGGACGACGGCGTCCCGAGCGGCGGTGGTCGCGGTCGCCCGGACCGCGAGCCGGATGGTGCGGGTCGCCGGATCGCGCAATTGCAGGGCGCGCACCCGGTACCTCGGGTCGATCGCCAGGCTTGGCAGCAGGGTGACGGACAGTCCGGCTTCGACGTGTTCGAGCTGCAACTGGTAGCTGGTGAACCGGCCGGCGATCGTTGGCTCGAACCCGGCCCGGCGGCACAGGGTATTGATCAGGGTGGCCAGATAGCTGCCGGGCATGTCGATCGACCAGGGGCGATCGGACCATTCGGCGAGATTGACAGCGCGGCGGTCCGCCGCGGCCGGAGCGTCAGCCGAGCCGTTCGGAGCCGCCGTCACGAACACGATCTGGTCCGAGATCAGGTGCTGCACAATGATTTCCGGATCCACCAACGGCGGAGCGTCGACGAAGTCGGCGGTAATGACGATGTCACATCCGTCACGACGCAAGGCGGCAAGGCTGTCCTGCGGATCGAGCTCGATCAGCTCGACGTCGATGTCCGGATGTACCCGGCGCAGCTCGGTGAGGGCCGGGATGGCGATCGAGCGCAGCGCGCTGGAGAAGCCGGCGAGCCGGACCGACCCGGCCGGCTCGGTGGCCGAAGTCCGGAGCTCGGCGACGGCCGTCGTCATCCGGTCGAGGATCGCCCTGCCGTGACCGACCAGCCCCCGGCCCGCCGGGGTCAGCTCGACCCGCCGGCCGACCCGGTTCAGTAACCGGGTACCGGTCTCGGCCTCCAGCGCGGCGAGCGCCGACGACACGGCAGAGGGACTGAGGTGCAGGGCATCGGCGACCGCGCGGACCGTCCCAAGGCTGTCGAGCTGCACCAGCATCTGCAGCCGATGTGCGTTCAGCGGGCTGTTGGTGGGCACCGGTGTCCTGTTCGCCGTGACGACTGTGCGGTCTACTCGCACAGCCTATCGCGAAACTTGTGCTGGAACCGGACAGTCGGCCGTCTTACGGTGAGCTGATGACCACCCTGCAGAACCGGCCGCATGACGTCGGTGCCGCCGAGTCCGACACCGCCGAGACCGACACCGCCGAGTTCTGGACCGACGTCGACCGGCATCTGGTGCGCTACGGCGGCCCGTTCACCCCGGAGATCATCGAGCGCGCCGAGGGCAGCTACCTGTACACGGCCGATGACCGGCGCATCCTGGACTTCACCTCTGGTCAGATGAGTGCCATCCTCGGGCATTCCCATCCGGCGATCGTGCGCACCGTCCGGCACCAGATCGGCACCCTCGATCACCTGTTCAGCGGCATGCTCTCCCGGCCGGTGGTCGACCTCGCCCGAAGACTCGCCGGCACCCTGCCGGAGCCGCTGGAGAAGGTGCTGCTGCTCAGCACCGGCGCCGAGTCCAACGAGGCGGCGATCCGGATGGCCAAGCTGGTCACCGGCCGGCACGAGGTGGTTGCCTTCACCCGTTCCTGGCACGGGATGACGCAGGCCGCCGCCGCCGCCACCTACTCCGCCGGCCGGGTCGGCTACGGCCCGAACGCACCGGGGAACCTGGTGATCAGCGTGCCCAACGCCTATCGCCCCGACTTCGTCGACGCCAACGGGGAGCTGGACTGGCGCCGGCAACTTGACCATGCCTTCGATCTCGTCGACGCCCAGTCGACCGGCAGCCTGGCCGCCTGCATCGTCGAGCCGATCCTGTCCTCCGGCGGCATCATCGAGCCGCCGGTCGGCTATTTCGCTGCGCTGCAAGGGAAATGCCGCGAACGAGGCATGCTGCTGATCTTCGACGAGGCGCAGACTGGGCTGTGCCGCACCGGCGACTGGTACGCGTTCGAACGCGACGGTGTGCTGCCGGACATCCTCACCCTGTCGAAGACGCTCGGCGCCGGACTGCCGCTGGCCGCCGTGGTGACCAGCTCCGAGATCGAGGAGCAGGCGCACCGCAAGGGCTTCCTGTTCTTCACCACACACGTGTCCGATCCACTGGTGGCCGCCGTCGGCAACACCGTCCTCGACGTGCTGATCGAAGGCCGGATGGCAGAGCGGGCCCGTCATCTCGGCGCGGTGCTGCGCTCCGGGCTGCTGTCGTTGCAGCAGCGCCACCCGGTGATCGGTGACGTCCGCGGCCGGGGCCTGTTGCAGGGCATCGAGCTGGTGCGGGACAACGAGTCCGAGCAGGGCACCGATGAACTCGCCTCGCGGATCACCCGCCGATGCCTGCAGCTCGGCCTGCACATGAACGTCGTGCAGTTGCGCGGGATGGGCGGCACCTTCCGGATCGCTCCCCCGCTGACGGCGACCGAGGACGAGCTGGCCGAGGGCCTGTCGATCCTGGATGTCGCCATCGGCGAGGTGTCGGCCGGCGGCCCCGGCTGATCGCACCCCCGCAATCGGCGCCGGGCACGAGCGCTCCGCCTACGCTGACCCGGTGCAGTGCGACTACTTCTCCGCCGGCCGGTGCCGCTCGTGCACCTTGATGGAAGTGCCGTACGCCCGGCAGCTGGCCGACAAACAGGCGAACGCCCGCGCTGCACTGGCCGAGGTGGCCGCCGACGTGCGGTGGGCAGAACCATTCGCCAGCAGCGAATCCGGCTACCGGAACAAGGCCAAGTGGGCGGTCGGCGGCACAGCCGTGAACCCGACGATCGGCATTCTGGGACGCGACTTCCAGGGCATCGACCTGCGTCGCTGCGGAATCTGCGAGCCCGGGCTGCTCGCCGCCTTCCCACTGCTCGCCGACGCCATCGCGGCAATGGGCCTGGCGCCCTATGACGTCGCGCGGCGGAGCGGTGAGCTCAAGTACCTGATCGTCACGGTTTCTCCCGAGGACGAGCTGATGGTGCGTTTCGTGGTGCGCTCGACCCGTCAGCTACCGGCGATCCGAGACGGTCTGCCCGGCCTGCGCCAGGCGCTGCCCGGGCTCGCCGTGGTCTCGGTCAATCTGCATCCCGAACACAAGGCGGTGCTGGAGGGCGCCGACGAGATCGTCCTGAGCGACCGCGCGACGCTGCCGATGCGGATCAACGACCTGACCCTGCACCTGCCGCCGCGCAGCTTCTTCCAGACCAACACGGCGGTCGCGGCCGGTCTGTACCGCCAGGCCGCCGGCTGGGCGGACGAGATCTCGCCCGGCTCGGTGCTGGATCTGTATTGCGGTGTCGGGGGCTTCGCCCTGCACTGCGCGCCGGCCTCGGCCCGCAGCGTGCGTGGCATCGAGGTCTCCGCGGACGCGGCGGCCGGCGCCCGGGACAGCGCGCTGGCGCTGCCGGATCCGGCCAGGTTCACCTTCGAGGCGGCCGACGCGGGCGGACAACCAGAGGTCGACGCCGACCTGGTGATCGTCAATCCACCCCGCCGTGGCATCGGTGCCGCGTTGGCCGAGAAGTTGGAGCACGGTTCGGCCGGTCATCTCATCTACTCCAGCTGCAACGTCACGTCGCTGGCTGCCGACCTGGCCAGGATGCCGTCCCTGCGGCCGCGGCAGGCCAGGCTGTTCGACATGTTCCCGCAGACCGCGCACCAGGAGGTCGCGGTTCTGCTGGAGCGTCGGTGAACACGTCGGGCGACCTTGCCGACCCCGCTCTGCAGGCCGATGATGGACCCACCCCAACGATGCAAGGACGGTCGATCCCATGACGCTCCTCAACCCGTACCTCAGCTTCCGCGACACGGCGAAGCCCGCGATGGAGTTCTACCAGGGGGTGTTCGGCGGCGAGCTGACCCTGAACACCTTCGGTGACTCCCAGATGGCCGACGACCCGGCCGACGGCGACAAGATCATGCACGGCATGCTGACCGCGCCGAACGGCCTGACCCTGATGGGTGCAGATACCCCTAGTTCGATGGAACTCACGGCGGGCAACAACATCACCGTCTCGCTCAGCGGCGACGACGAGTCGGAACTGCGTGGCTACTGGGACAAGCTGGCCGACGGCGGATCGGTCACCGTGCCGCTGGAGAAGGCGCCCTGGGGCGACACCTTCGGCATGTGCACCGATCGATTCGGTGTCGCCTGGATGGTCAATATCGCCGGCAGCGCCGGTTAGCCCGCCGAGTTCTCCGGCGCCGGGCGCTCCGACCAGCTGGCCGCGATCGGCGGACCGTCGAGATCGCAGTGCACGGGCCGGTCGGTGTGCACCGGCCGGCCGTTGCGGATGACGGTGATGGCGATCGCCCCACCCGCCACCAACAGCCCGGCGCAGCCGAGCATGGCGATCCGGAAGCCGGCCAGAAAGGTCACCGGTTGCTCGTAGTCGTCGCCGGTGATCCCGGCGATCACCGGCAGCACCGCCACCGCGAGCAGGCCGGCGGCGCGGGCGACCGCATTGTTCACCCCGGAGGCGATGCCGGCGTTGTCGGTGGACGCGGCGGCCAGCACCGTGGTGGTGAGCGGAGCGACCAGCAACGCGAGGCCCAGGCCGAACACGGTGACGGCGGGCAGCACGTCGCCGAGATACGAGGCATCCGGTCCGATCCGCAACATCAGCAGCACCCCGGCCGCGGCCAACAACGGCCCTGCCGTCATCGGCAATCGCGGCCCGATCCGGCCGGCCAGTGCCCCGGTGTAGGACGACAACCCCAGCATGACGATGGTGACCGGCAGCAGCGCCGCCCCGGACAACATCGGCGACATCCCGGCGACCACCTGAAGCGTCACCACCAGGAAGAACATCACCCCGCTGAGGGCCGCGTAGACGACGAAGGTGTAGACGTTGGCTCCGGTGAACTGCCTGTTGGCGAAGAGCTTCGGCGGCAACATCGGGTGCCGACTGCGTCGTTCGACGATGACGAACGCAACCAGCGCGAGCACACCGACAACACCGAAGCCGATGACGCCGGCCGACCAGCCGTCACCGAGCCCGATCAGGGCGTAGGTGAGCGCCCCCAACCCCACCGCCCCCAGCGCCGCGCCGGGCAGATCGAGCTGTGGGATCGCGGCCGGGTTGCGGGTCTCCGGCACGTGCCGGTGAGAGATCAGCAGGACAGCGACCGCCAGTGGGAGGTTGATCAGGAAGATCCAACGCCAGCCGGGGCCACCGACCAGGTAGCCACCGAGGAACGGACCCACCGCGCTGGCGATCCCGCCGAACCCGGACCAGGCGCCGATCGCCCTCGACCGGTCGTCCGGCGAGAAGGTGGCCGAGATGATCGCCAGGCTGCCGGGCGTCAGCAGCGCCCCGCCCACGCCTTGTAGGGCTCGCGCGGCGATCAGCAGCTGCACGTTCGGCGCCGCCGCGCACAACGCCGACGCCAGCGCGAACCACACCACCCCGATCTCGAACACCCGCCGCCGGCCGTACCGGTCGCCGAGCGATCCGCCGAGCAGGATGAATGCGGCCAACGTCAGGGTGTAGCCGTTGATCGTCCACTGCAGTCCGCCGAATCCGGCACCGAGGTCACGGCCGATCGCCGGCAGGGCGATGTTGACGACGGTGGCGTCGATACCGGCAAGGCCGGACCCGAGCACCGTTGCCAGCAGCACCCAACGGCCTCTCGAGCTGTTGAGCAGCAATTGGTCCGGTGGCGCCTGCCCGGTCATCGGGAGAACCGTACTGCCGTCGCCGCAGGTGCAGCAGCGTATTTTGAACGACATGACGACGATCGAGGGCATCGATCCGCAGGCTGTCCCCAGCGGTACCGGGTGTGCCGACTGCCTGGCCGGCGACGGCCCGGGCTGGTGGGTGCACCTGCGGCGCTGCGCCCAGTGCGGGCGCATCGGCTGCTGCGACAGCTCACCCTCGCAACATGCCTCGGCGCACGCCCGCACCCCCGGACACCAGATCCTGCGCAGCTTCGAACCCGGCGAGGACTGGTTCTGGAACGCTGCGACCCAGGAGTACCTGGACGGTCCGGCGCTCGCTCCGCCACTCGCCCACCCGGCGGACCAGCCGGCGCCCGGGCCCGCCGGAAAAGTCCCGGCCGACTGGCGACAGCAGATCAACTGATCTGCCGCCCGCGTTCAGCTGGTCCTGGTGCCGGCCACCACGGTGCAGTCCCACTCCGCGGAGCTGGCGACGGACACCCGTAACCCGTTGCCGGACACCGCCTCCGCCGTCGCTCCGGCCTGCCGGCCGCTGGTTTCGATGAGGATCGATCCGCCCGGCGCCAACCAGTCCCGGGCGGCGGCCGCCAGTCGGCGGTGCACGTCCACCCCGTCGGCGCCGCCGTCGAGGGTGACCAGCGGTTCGAACAGGCGGGCCTCCCGCGGCATCAGGTCGATGGCGGCCGTCGGAACGTACGGGGCGTTGGCCGACAACAGGTCGACCCGCCCACGCAGCTCCGGCGGCAGCGGCTCGAACAGATCGCCGCTGTGCACCGCACCGCCGACCGGCTCCAGATTGCGCCGGGCGCAACGAACCGCGGCCTCCTCGACGTCGGCGGCATGCAACTCGACCGTGCGCGGCGCCAAGGCTGCCGCGATCGCCAGGCCGAGCGCGCCGGTTCCACAGCACAGGTCCACCACCACGATCGATGCCGGACCGGTCACCCCACCGGCCGGCGCGACCAGTGAGACCGCCCGCTGCACCAGGAATCCGCTGCGGCGGCGGGGCACGAAGACGCCCGGCTCGACCAGGACCCGCAGGCCGCAGAAGTCGGCGTACCCGACGATCGGTTCCAACGGGAACCCGGCCACCCGCTGCTCGACCATCGCCCACAGCTGGTCGGAATCCGCCGCGGCATCGATCAACACGGACGCCTCGTCCTCGGCGAACACGCACCCGGCGGCGCGTAAGGTCTGCACGACGCGCGAGGCCAGCGGATCTTTCGCAGGTCGCACTCGGGATCCTCTCGGGTCGTCAGTCACGTTCGCCGGTACCAGCGAACCACGATCGTCGGTGCAGGCATCGACGCCGACGAAGGAGCTCGGATGGTGACGACGGTCCACGGAGCGACGACGCGCCTGCGGAGGCGTCCGTCCGGCACCATGGTGCTCGTCTCGATGCTGGTGGTCACCGCGGTGACCTGTGCCGCCGGTCCCGTCGCCTCGGCCTCGACGGCAGCATCGACGACGCCATCGGTGTCGCCCGACGCGGTCGGCCGGCAACTGATCACCGTCGCGGCTACCGAGGCAGGCTCCAGCCATGCCGTCCTCAGCGCCTGGCAGCAGCGGGAGGACCGATCGTGGGTCAAGGTCCTCGGCCCGATCCCGGCCAGGGTGGGCGCCAGAGGGATCGGACCCGCCAGGGAAGGCTCGGAGTACACCCCGGCCGGCACCTTCCTGCTGGACCAGGCATTCGGCCGGCTCGCCGACCCCGACACCCGACTGCCGTATTTCGCCACCGACCTGCGTGACTGGTGGGACGAGAACCCGGCATCGCCGACCTACAACCTGCACATCCGGCGGGACGACAGTCCGGGCGGCGCCAGCGAGAACCTTTACACCACTGGCAGCGCCTACAACTACGCGGTCAACTTCGCCTACAACCCGGCCCGGATCCCGGGCAAGGGATCCGCCTTCTTCCTGCACGTCGGCACCGGCTCGGCGACCGCCGGGTGCGTGTCGATCGATCAGGGCGAGTTGCTGACGCTGCTGCAGTGGCTCGACCCGGCCCAGCGGCCGACGATCGACATCAGGGTCGGCGCTGCGATGGTGCCGTCGCCGGTGCACTCGTCCGAGTCATCCGATGGTTCCGTGAACCGGGCGGTGTGAGCCCCGTCAGCCGGCATGCGCGCCCGGTTGACGCCCTGCGAGCGGGCGACGTCGGGACACCTGGAACGATGTCCGGGTGAAGGCACTGCTGTTGGAGACCATCCATCCGTTGGCCGTCGACCTGCTGACCGAGGCGGGCTTCGACATCGAATCCCGTTCCGGTGCGCTGGACGAGGACGAGCTGATCGAGGCGCTGCCGGGAACGCACCTGCTCGGGATCCGGTCCAAGACCGAGGTGACCCGCCGGGTGCTCGAGTCGGCGCCCGAGCTGGAGGCCATCGGCGCGTTCTGCATCGGCACCAACCAGATCGACCTGGCCGCTGCCGCCGAACGCGGAGTGGTGGCGTTCAACGCGCCGTTCTCCAATACCAGGTCGGTGGTCGAGCTCGCCACCGCCGAGATCATCACGATGGCCCGCCGGCTCACCGAGAAGGACACCGCGCTGCACCACGGCATCTGGGACAAACAGGCCAGTGGCAGCCACGAGATCCGCGGACGCCGGCTCGGCATCGTCGGCTACGGCAACATCGGCTCGCAGCTGTCGGTGGTGGCCGAGGCGTTGGGCATGCAGGTGTTCTTCTACGACACCGCGGACAAACTCGCGATGGGCAACGCCAAGCGTTGTTCCTCCCTCGGCGAACTGCTCGACATCGCCGAGGTGGTCACCTTGCACGTCGACGGCCGGGCCGGCAACGCCGGGTTCTTCGGGCCCGAACAGTTCGCCCGGATGCGTGCCCGCTCGCTGTTCCTCAACCTGTCCCGCGGCTTCGTCGTCGACTACGACGCGCTGGCCGAGCAGCTGCGCTCCGGGCACATCGCCGGCGCCGCCGTCGACGTCTTCCCGGACGAGCCGAAGAAGCGCGGCGACGCCTTCAGCTCGCCGCTGCAGAAGATCCCCAACGTGATCCTCACCCCGCACATCGGCGGCTCCACCGAGGAGGCCCAGGAGGACATCGGGCGCTTCGTGGCCACCAAGCTCCGCGACTTCGTGCAGAACGGGACCACGACGCTCAGCGTCAATCTCCCGTCGCTCGCGCTTCCCCAGCGACCGGGCGACCGGCGGCTCGTCCTGTTCCACGTGAACACCCCCGGCGTATTGGCGCAGGTGAACCGGGTGTTCGCCGACAACGGCGTCAACATCGAGGGTCAGGTACTCAATACATTGGGGCACAACGGGTATGTGGTGACAGATGTCGCCGAGTTGCCGGACGCGGTCCCGGCGCGGCTGCGGTCGATGCCGGAGACGATCAAGCTCAGGGTGATCTGAGCCGGATCGTCCGACGCCTCCGGTTCAGTCGGCTCCGCGCTCGGCCAGCCACGGCTTGGACAGCTTCTTCGGCGCCCGCAAGAGCCATCCGTCGGTGATCACCTCGGCCAACTCGTCGCGGGTCAACAACGGCAACTGCGACTCCCTGACCAGCACCGCGTTGTAGCCGTTGAAGTGATCGGTGGTGAAGAACGGCGAATCGTCGGCCACCAGCGACTGCTTGTCGTCGGCGCTGCAGGTGATGACGATGACGTCCTGGAGCTCGTGCCCGTCAGCGTCCAGCGCGTCCTTGCGCGGGCCGCGGTAGATGACGAAGGCCCGGCCGGCCACCTTGAAGGACGGCTTGTCCCCCCAGGACGGCTCGTGCGTCACCCCCGGCAGGGCCAACGCGATGTCCGCCACGTCGGACGGGCGCGCTTTCCTGCTCGTCATCCCGACCTCCCGATCCGTCGAACCTGCCCGTCGGTGCGCCTTCCGCCGGCTGCCCGCAGCACAGGAATTCGGCGGCTCCATGTGACGATAACGCGGTGGACATAGCCTTAGCCGTCGGTGCGATGGCGCTGACCGTCGTGGTGTTCGATCAACTCGCCCGTCGGCTGGGCATCTCCGGCCCGCTGCTGCTGATGCTGGTAGGCATCATCGGTTCCTTCCTGCCCTTCATTCCCGATTTCCATTTGGACGCAGAAGTTGTGCTGCTCGGGCTGCTGCCGCCCTTGCTCTACTCGACCGCGATCCGCACCTCGGTGATCGACTTCCGCAACAACATCAGGGTGATCGGGTACCTGTCGGTGCTGTTGGTGCTGGTCACCGCGGCGGTGGTCGGCCTGGTGGTCTGGCTCATCCTGCCGGTGCCGTTCGCCGTCGCCTTCGCCCTCGGTGCGGTGGTAGCGCCGCCCGACGCAGTGGCGGCATCCGCGGTGGCCCGCAAGGTCGGACTGCCGCGCGCGCTGGTGTCGATCCTGGAGGGCGAATCGCTGGTCAACGACGCCACCGCCATCACCTGCCTGCGGGCCGGCATCGCCGCGATGGCCGGCGCCACCACCATCAACAAGATCGGCGCCAGCTTCCTGCTGGCCCTGGTCGGCGGCATCGTCATCGGCGTGGTGATCGCCGCCATCGCCACCTGGGTCCGCCGACGGATCACCGACCCGGTCGCCGACACCGCGATCTCCTTCATCATTCCCTGGGCGGCCTACGTCCCGGCCGAGGCCGCGCACTCGTCCGGGGTGATCGCGGTGGTCACCGCCGGACTGCTGCTCGGGCACAAGTCCCAGGTGGTGCAGACTGCACAGTCCAGGATGACCGAGCGGACCAACTGGACGACGGTGCAGTTCCTGTTGGAGAACACCGTTTTCCTGCTGATCGGACTGCAGGCCAGGTGGATCATCGACGACGTCGCCCGATCCGGCGTGACCGCGCTGACGGTGATCTGGTGCTGCGCGGCCGTGCTGATCACGGTGATCGTGGTCCGGATGGTGTGGGTGACGCTCGGCCGGTTCGTGCTGTTCCGCCGCCGGAACGGCAACGGGCAGGACCGGCCGCCGCTGCAGTGGACGCTGATCATCGGCTGGGCCGGGATGCGCGGCGTGGTGACGCTGGCCGCCGCGTTCCTGCTGCCCGAGGACACGCCCTACCGGCCGGTACTGGAGCTGGCCGCGCTGGTGGTGACGGCCGGAACCCTGATCTTGCAAGGGACCACGCTGCCGCTGTTGGTCCGCCGGCTCGGTGTGCAAGGTCCCAACGCCCGGCAGGACGCGCTGGCCACCGCGACCGTGCTGGAGGTGGCCGGCGACCGGGCCCTGGCGGCCCTTGACAAGCTCCCGGACATCGACGACGACGTCCGCGAGGAGCTGGCTACCCGCATCCGGCAGCGCTCCGACCGGATCTGGGAACGGCTCGGTGCGGCATCACCCGACGAGACCCCGGCCGACGAGTACAGCCGGCTGCGGCTGTACGCCCTGGGAGTGGAGCGGCAGACCGTGCTGGAGATGCGCAATGACGGCCGCGTCGACCAGGAGGTTCTCGGCTCGGTGCTGGCCACTCTCGACGTCGAGGAGTCGATGCTCGCCGCGGTCGCGCGACGGTCAGCATCCATCGACGCGGAAGTCATCGCCGAACCCATCGCCCAAAAGTCATGTGAGCATCTGGACAAGGCACCGACCGGTACCGAGGCACTCTCGGCCGGCTGTCTGGACTGCGAGCGTGAGGGCACCAAACCCGTTCACCTGCGGCTCTGCCTGAACTGCGGCAACGTCGGCTGCTGCGACTCCTCGGTCGGCCGGCACGCGACCCGGCACTTCGAGCAGACCGATCACCCGGTGATGCGTAGCTTCGAGCCGGGCGAGAAGTGGCGCTGGTGCTACCTCGACCGGCAGCTCGGCTGACGGCCTGCCCGCCTAAGCTGAAGACATGCAGCAGTACCTGGATCTGATGGATCGCATCCTCACCGAGGGCACCGACAAGTCCGACCGCACCGGCACCGGAACCCGGAGCATTTTCGGGCACCAGATGCGCTTCGACCTGTCCGCCGGCTTCCCGGTGGTCACCACCAAGAAGGTTCATCTGAGGTCGGTGATCGTCGAGTTGTTGTGGTTCCTGCGCGGCTCGACGAACGTGCACTGGCTGCAGGAACGAGGCGTCACCATCTGGGACGAGTGGGCCGGCCCCGACGGCGAACTCGGTCCGGTCTACGGGCACCAATGGCGCAGCTGGCCGACCCCGGATGGCGGGCACGTCGATCAGATCGCCGGGCTGCTGCACTCGCTGCGGACCAACCCGGACTCGCGGCGGCACATCGTGTCGGCCTGGAATGTCGCCGAGGTCTCGGAGATGGCACTCCCGCCGTGCCACACCATGTTCCAGTTCTACGTGGCCGACGGGAAGCTCAGCTGCCAGCTCTACCAGCGGTCGGCTGACGTGTTCCTCGGCGTGCCGTTCAACATCGCTTCGTACGCGCTGTTGGTGCACCTGGTCGCCAAGGTGGTCGGGCTACAGCCCGGCGACTTCGTGCACACCCTGGGTGACGCACACCTGTACGCGAACCACTTCGAGCAGGCGAAGCTCCAGCTCACCCGGGAGCCGCGAGCGCTTCCGACACTGCAGATCGCCGACCACGTCGAGGATCTGGACGCCGTCGAGTACGCCGACATCCAGGTGCTGGGCTACGACCCGCACCCGCTGATCAAGGCCCCGATCGCGGTATGAGGCGCCCGCGGAGCGAGACCTTGGGTCTGACGCGGTAGTGCGTCAGCCGCGGTTGAGCCGGCGTACCGCCAGTTCGGCCAGCAGCGCAGCGCAGTCCGGGATCACCGAATCGTCGAAGGCAGCCAGCGGCGAATGGTTGGTCGCCGACACGGCCAGATCCAACTTCGGAGCACCGACGAACAGGTAGGCACCCGGCACCTCGTCCAGCACCCGGGAGAAGTCCTCGGAACCGGTCAACGGATCGGCGAGCTCGGCGAACCGGTCGGCGCCCAGCAGTTCGCGGGCAGTGGTCGCGGCGAACTCGTACTCGGCGTCGTTGTTGACGGTGAGCGGGTATTCCCCCTCGAACGTCGCCTCGACCGTCAGCCCGTACGCGGCGCCGATGCTCTCGCACAGTCGCACCGCATCGGTCGCGATCTGCTCGGCGTTGCTCTTCGAGAACGATCGGACGGTGGCCTCGAAGACCGCCTCGTCCGGAATGATGTTGCGCTTGGTGCCGGCGTGGAAGCTGCCGACGGTGATCACCACGGGGTCGAAGACGTTGATGGTGCGGGTCACCAGGGTCTGCAGAGCGCCGACCATTTCGGCCGCCGCCGGGATCGGATCCTTCGACGAGTGTGGCGCGCTGCCGTGGCCGCCGGCACCGATCACCCGGACGTGCAGGCCACCGGAGGCGGCCATCAACGGACCTGGCCGGGCGGTGACCTGACCCTTGGCGAAGTAGCCGGAGAACACGTGCAGCCCGTACGCGGCGTCCACCCGCCGGCCGGCCGCGTCCAGGATCCCCTCGTCGAGCATGTAGCTCGCGCCGTCGAAGCCCTCTTCGCCGGGTTGGAACATGAAGACCACGTCGCCGGGAAGCTCATCGCGGTGGGCCGTCAGCAGCCGGGCGGCGCCGACCAGGCCGGACATGTGCAGGTCGTGGCCGCAGGCATGCATCGCGTCGCCGTGGGCCGAATCGCGGGCGGGGGCGAACGGCTCACCGGTCTTCTCCACCACCGGGAGGGCGTCCATGTCACCGCGCAGCAGCACGACCGGTCCGTCGCCGGGGTTCTTCCCGCCACGCAGCACCGCGGTGATCGACGACACCGCGGTTCCGGTGGTGATCTCCAGGCCCAGACTCTCGATCTCGGCGAGCAACGCCTGCTGGGTGACCGGCAGCTGCAGGCCGACTTCGGGGATCGCATGAAGCTTCCGCCGCAGGGCGATCAGGTCGTTCGCTAGTTCGGTCGATTCGGCCAGCAGATCCACGGTCGGGGCACCTTTCCACAGCGCATCGCGGGCGGCGCAGCGGGGCCGCTCTCGGCGATGACGTTACCCGGATGCCGGGATCAGTTGACCGGCGCCTCGGCCCGTCCGTACGGCAGCACGATCCGCAGCTGACGGGCGGCAGCCGGCTGAGCTGGGGTGGGCTGCAGGTTCGTCGACCGGCCGAAATGCCGGTCGCCGACGCTCACCTTGTCGCCAAGGGCCTTGTCCAGGCCGTAGGGCATCGGCCGGCGGTTCTGCGCCTTAACCGAGTTGGCGGTCAGCTCCGCCCTGACCGGCACGGTGTCCAGCCTGATGGTCTCGCTCACGGTGTCCAGCACCTCCGCGAGTTCGATGTCCAGCGCGTCGCAAATGGAGGCGAGCAACTCGCTGGAGGCCTCCTTGCGGCCGCGCTCCACCTCGGACAGGTAACCGAGCGACACGTTGGCCGCCGTCGACACGTCACGCAAGGTGCGGTTCTGGCGGGTCCGGGCATCGCGCAGGGTCTCCCCCAAGGCGTCTCGCAGCAACACGAGGCTCTTCCTCCCTGGCCGATGGCCTGGCGGCCGGTCGATCCGATTGGTGTGTCGCCAACCTACTCCGCCGTATCGACATCGCGACGGATGCCCGACCGGTGTCGTGACCGACGGGCGGCACGTTGGTGTACTCGTATCTGCTCAACGTCGCCCGACCGCGCAGTGTTCCCGGAGCAACGTCAACGCCGCGTTCACCGCGGCGATCCGGATCCGGTGCCGGGTGAGGGTCGGTGAGGCGTCGCCGCCGCCGGCGATGGCGCCCGCCGCATCGTCGGTCTCATCGTCGGACGCGCCGACCCCGCCCGACCCCTGCGCCGTCAGCAGGCCGGCAGGTCCGGCGGCCGCCACGAACCAGGTTCCCGGCGACACCCCACCCTGGGCGTCGGGCCCGGCCACCCCAGTCAGGCCGACGCCGATCAGCGCATCGCAGGATCGCCGCGCGCCGTCGGCCAGCGCGGCCGCCACCTCGGGATGCACGGGACCGTGCGCGGCCAGCAGCCCGGGATCGACACCGGCCAGGGTGTGTTTGAGGTCGGTGGCGTAGACCACCAGGCCGCCGCGGACCACCGCGCTGGATCCCGGCACCGAGGTGAGCGCAGCGGTCAACAGGCCGCCGGTCAGCGACTCGGCGGTGGCGACCGTCAGCCGGGCGGCGGTCAGCTCGTCGATCAGGGCGGCCAGCCGGCCGCCGCCGAGCAGCGCGTCGAAGGGGTTGTCGGTCACCGCATCCACCGCGTCTCAGGACGCCGCGGGCGGTGCGTTCGTCGACCGGCCCCTGGACACCAGGGCGAGTGCCCGGATCAGATAGTCGATCCCGGTGCCGATGGTCAGCAGTAGCGCCAGCCCCATCAGCCCGATCCGCAACCAGTCGATCTGATCCGGCAATGGCAGCACGTACAGGCCGATGGCCACCACCTGCACCAGAGTCTTGAGTTTGCCGCCCGGGCTGGCCGCGATCACCCCGTACCGCAGGATCGCGAATCGCATCACGGTGATGCCGATCTCGCGGACCAGGATGAGTAGCGTCACCCACCACGGCAGGTCGCCGAGCATGGACAGTCCGACCAACGCCGAGCCGGTCAGCGCCTTGTCCGCGATCGGGTCGGCGATCCGGCCGAAGTCGGTGACCTGGCCGCGCTTGCGGGCGATTCGGCCGTCATACCGGTCGGTGATGGCAGCCACCGCGAACACCGCGCCGGCCACCCAGCGCCAGCCGTCGTTGTGTCCGCCGAGGTTGAACAGACACAGCAGGAAGACGGGCACCAGGATCAGCCGCAGCACCGTCAGCGCGTTCGGCAGGTTCACCAGCGAGACCGGGACGTAGCTGCCCGGCTTCGGGTCCGTCATGGGGTACTCCTGGGCAGCACCCGGGTCGGTCGGGCGATCAGGTCGATGCCGTCGGTGTCGATCACCGTGGCCAGTACCAGGTCGCCCAGCTCCAACCCGTCGGCATCCGTCAACGTGGTACTGCCATCCACCTCGGGTGCCTGGTGCGCTCCCCGGCCGACGACGGTCCGTCCACCGTCCTGGTCGTCGATCTCGTCGATCAGCACTTCGATCCGGGTGCCGACGCGGTCCTCCGCTCGCTGCGCGGACAGCTCCTCCACCAGGGCGGTGATCCGCTCGACCCGTTCGTCGATCTCGTCGTCGTCGATCTTGTCGGGCAGGTCGAAGGCGCCGGTTCCGTCCTCGTCCGAGTAGCCGAAGACGCCGACGGCGTCCAACCTGGCACCGATCAGGAACTGTTCCAGGGCCTCGAGGTCCGCCGCTGTCTCGCCGGGGAATCCGACGATGACGTTCGAGCGGATACCTGCTTCGGGGGCGACGGCGCGGATCTGTTCGGTGAGCCCGAGGAAGCCCTGGACCGAACCGAACCGGCGCATCCGCCGCAGCACCGGTTCGGACGCGTGCTGGAACGACATGTCGAAATAGTCGGCGACCCGTTCGGTGCCGGCAATGGTCTGCAGCAGCGAGGGTTTCGTCTCCGCCGGCTGCAGATAGCTGAGCCGGACCCGATCGATCCCCCGCACCCCGGACAGCGCCACCAGCAGATCCTCCAGCGGTCGGTCGCCGGGCAGATCCTTGCCGTAGGAGGTGGAGTTCTCGCTGACCAGGACGATCTCCCGGATGCCCTGCTCGGCCAACCAATGGGCCTCGGTGAGGATCTCCTGCGGCTGACGGGAAACGAACGAACCCCGGAACGCCGGAATGGCACAGAAGGTGCAGCGGCGGTCGCAGCCGGAGGCGATCTTCAGCGGTGCGACCGGGCCGGACTGGAGCAGGGTCCTGGTGAGCAGCGGACCAGCGGCCAGCCCGGTGGGCGCCGCCCCGCCGTGCCCCGGCACCGAGATGCCGGCCGCCGCCGCCGGTCTGGACACCGGGGAGATCGGCAGCAAGGTTCGCCGGTCGACCGGGACGTGCGGCGCCGGCGCGTGGCCGTCCAGCACGTCGCCCAGCAGGGCGGCCAGCTCGGGATAGGAATCGAAGCCCAGCACCGCATCGGCCTCCGGCAGCGCCGCGGCCAGTTCCTGCCCGTACCGCTCGGCCAGACAGCCGACGGCCACCACCTTGGCGCCGGTGTCGGCGGCCGCCAGCACGGTGTCGATCGAGTCCTTCTTGGCGCTGGCGACGAATGCGCAGGTGTTGACCACCACGATGTCGGCCGGCTCCTGGCCGGCGTCCCCGTCCGCCTGCTCGGTCAGCAGCCGGAAGCCGCCGGCGGCCAGCCGGCCGGCGATCTCCGACGAGTCGACCTCGTTGCGGGCACAGCCCATGGTGATCAGGGAAACCGTCGGAGCGCTGGACACGTTGGCCAGCCTATCGACCGCGGCGCACAGGTTCCTCATTACGCTG
The DNA here is from genome assembly GCF_000426645.1 of Nakamurella lactea DSM 19367. GTDB lineage: Bacteria > Actinomycetota > Actinomycetes > Mycobacteriales > Nakamurellaceae > Nakamurella > Nakamurella lactea. Next base: position 306,291 of record NZ_AUFT01000005.1, read on the forward strand.
CTCGGGTGAGCACCGCACCCTCGTCACCCCCGTCCGCCAGTTCCGCGACCCCCGGAGCCGAGGCCGCAGCCCAGGCTCCGGCCGCGGCCGCCCAGGCCGTCACCCCGGCTGCCCAGGCTCCGGCCGCGGCGGTGCTGGTGCGCCGCGCCGAGGTGGCGGACGTTCCGCGCATCAAGTCGCTGATCGACCACTACGCCGGCGAGATTCTGCTGGAGAAGACGCTGGTCAACCTCTACGAGTCGCTGACCGAGTTCTGGGTGGCCGAGGTGGACGGGACGGTTGTCGGCTGTGGCGCCCTGCACGTGCTGTGGGAGGACCTCGCCGAGCTGCGCACGCTGGCCACCGATCCGGTGTTCCGCGGCCGGGGCATCGGCCGCACCCTGTCCGCTGCGCTGATCGACGAGGCGCGGCGGATGGGTGTCGCGCGGCTGTTCGTGTTGACCTTCGAGGTGATGTTCTTCGCCGCGCTGGGCTTCCGGCGGATCGGCGAACTGGACCTGAACGCCGAGGCGCTGGCCGAGCTGCGGTCCAGCTACGACCGTGGGGTCGCCGAGTTCCTGGAACTGCCGTACGTGAAGCCGAACACCCTTGGCAACACCAGGATGCTCAAGACGCTCTGATCGGGCCGGTCAGCCCGCCCGGCGGATCAGCCGACGTCGAACTTGATCAGCAACCCGACGCCGACGATGCAGATTGTCCAGATGGTCGCGGTGAACAACGTCAGCCGGTCGAGGTTCTTCTCGACCACGGACGAACCGGACAGCGCGGACTGCATGCCACCGCCGAACATCGACGAGAGGCCGCCACCCTTGCCGCGGTGCAGCAGGATCAACGCCATCAGCGCGAGGCTGGTGATCACGAGCAAGATGTTGAGTACGAGTCTCATAGTCGCCTAGCGTGTTCGAGTCGAGCGGTTGCGGCCCAGCGGCCAGGTCCGAGGTGCCGGACCCGCGCGACGGCGGGCTCGACGGAGTCTACCCGGTGGAATCGGTCAGGCCAGCACACCGACCGCGTTCGCGGCCAGGGTGGCGAACTCGGTGGCGTCCAGGCTGGCCCCGCCGACCAGGGCACCGTCGATGTCGGGCTGCGCGATGATCTCCGCCACGTTGCCGGCCTTGACACTGCCGCCGTACAGGATCCGGACGGCCGCGGCCACCTCGGGCGAGTATTTCTGTGCCAGTGCTGCCCGCAGTGCCCCGCACACCTCCTGGGCGTCGGCCGCGGTGGCCACCCGGCCGGTGCCGATGGCCCAGATCGGTTCGTAGGCGAGCACCAGGCCTGCCGCCTGCTCGGCCGTGAAGGTATCGAGCGCACGCAGCAGCTGATTGACGGCGTGATCGATCTGGATACCGGCCTCGCGGTCCTCGAGTCCCTCACCGACGCACAGGATCGGGGTGATCCCGTTCGCCAGAGCGGCCGCGGCCTTGTCGCCCACCAGGTCGTCGGTCTCGGCGTGGTACTCCCGGCGCTCGGAGTGCCCGACGGTGACGAACCGCACCCCCAGCTTGGCCAGCATCGAGCCGGCGATGTCGCCGGTGTAAGCACCGGCCGGGTGCGGGGACAGATCCTGGGCGCCGAGCCTGATCCTCAGCTTGTCGCCGTCGATCAGCGTCTGAATGCTGCGTAGATCGGTGAACGGCGGGAGCACCGCGACCTCGACCTTGGCGTAGTACTTCTCCGGCAGGGTGAAGGCGATCTTCTGCACCGTGGCGATGGCCTCCAGGTGGTTGAGATTCATCTTCCAGTTGCCGGCGATCAACGGCTGCCGGCCAGGGCCGGTCCAGGTGTCGTCGCCGGAGTTCTTGCGCGCCATCAGTCGAGTACCGCCAGTCCGGGCAATTCCTTGCCCTCCAGGTATTCCAGCGACGCTCCGCCGCCGGTCGAGATGTGGGTGAAGCCGGCCTCGTCGATGCCGAGTTGCCGGACGGCGGCTGCGGAGTCGCCGCCGCCGACCACCGAGAACGCAGTCGAATCGGCGATGGCCTGCGCGACGGCCTTCGTCCCTTCGGCGAACGGTGCCATCTCGAAGACGCCGACCGGGCCGTTCCAGAACACGGTCGCCGCTTCGCCGATGATCCGGGCGAAGGTGGCCCTGGTGTCCGGCCCGATGTCCAGGCCCTGCCAGCCGGCCTCGATCTCGCCGGCAAACACCACCTTGGTGTTCGCGTCCTCGGCGAAGGCGTCGGCCACCACCAGGTCGTTCGGCAGCACGATCTTGCTGCCGTATTCGTCGAGCAGATCGCCGCAGGTCTTGACCATGTCTTCCTGCAACAGCGAGTCGCCGACCTCCTTGCCCTCGGCCTTGAGGAAGGTGTAGGCCATGCCGCCGCCGATCAGCACCTGATCGACCTGCTCCAACAGCGCCTTGATGACGCCGAGCTTGTCGGAAACCTTTGCCCCACCGAGGATCACGATGTACGGCCGGTCCGGGTCGGTGGTCAGCTTGCGCAGCACAGCGGTCTCCTCGGAGACCAGGTAGCCGGCGTAGTGCGGCAGCTTCTGAGCGACGTCGTAGACCGAGGCCTGCTTGCGGTGCACCACCCCGAACCCATCGGAAACAAACGCCGCGTCCGGGCCGACGAGTGCGGCCAGATCGTCGGCGAGAGCCGCCCGCTCGGCGTCGTCCTTGGACGTTTCCCGCGGGTCGAACCGCACGTTCTCCAGCAGCAGCACGTCGCCGGACTGCAGATCGGCGACGGCATCCTTGGCCGCTCTGCCGACCAGGTCGCCGGCGAAGCCGACGCTTCGGACCTCGCCCTCGGCGCCTTGTTCGTCGAGCAGGTCAGCCAGCCGCTGCGCGACGGGAGCCAGCGAGTACTTGGCGTCCGGCCTGCCCTCCGGCCGGCCAAGGTGCGCGGTCACCACTACCTTGGCGCCGGCAGTCCAGAGCGCCCGCAACGTCGGGATGGAGGCGCGAATCCGGCCGTCGTCGGTGATGGTGTCGCCGTCCAGCGGCACGTTCAGGTCGGAGCGGACCAGTACGGTCTTGCCGGCGATGTCGCCGGCCAGCAGGTCGTCGAGCGTCTGCACGGAAACTCCTTGCGGCTCTGAGGAAATGGATCGGGCGATGCTGTCGATGTGGCGTCAGCAGCGGTGCTCGGAATGAGTGCACCGGCCACCCGGCAGAAGGTGCCGGCCGGCGACGCAACGAGGCCGGGCCGACGAGATGCCGGCCCGGCCTATTGCGCTCAGAGCTTGGAGCCGACCAGCGCGGTGAAGTCCACCAGGCGGTTCGAGTAGCCCCACTCGTTGTCGTACCAGCCGACGACCTTCACCAGGTTGCCCTCGAGCTGCAGGGTGAGCGGCGAGTCGAAGGTGCACGACGCCGGCGAACCGACGATGTCGCTGGAGACGATCGGGTCGGTCGAGTAGACCAGTTTGCCGGCCAGCGGGCCTTCCTTGCTGGCTGCTTCGAAGGCGCCGTTCACGTCCTCGACGGTGACCGACTTGCTGAGCTCGACGGTCAGGTCGGTGACGCTGCCGTCCGGCACCGGGACCCGCAGGGCGTAGCCGTGCAGCTTGCCCTTGAGCTCCGGCAGAACCAGCGCAGTGGCCTTGGCGGCACCCGTCGAGGTCGGGATGATGTTCAGCGCGGCGGCCCGGGCGCGCCGCAGGTCCTTGTGCGGGAAGTCCAGGATCACCTGGTCGTTGGTGTAGGCGTGGATGGTCGTCATCAGGCCCTTTTCGATGCCGAACGCATCGTTGAGCACCTTGGCCATCGGCGCCACGCAGTTGGTGGTGCAGGAGGCGTTCGAGATGATCGTCTGACTGCCGTCGTAGGCGTCGTCGTTCACGCCCATCACCACGGTGAGGTCCTCGTCGGTGGCCGGGGCGGAGATGACGACCTTCTTGGCGCCGGCGGTGACGTGCTTGCGGGCGGCCTCCGCCTTGGTGAAGATGCCGGTCGACTCGATGACGATGTCGACGCCCAGGTCTCCCCAGGGCAAGGCGGCGGGGTCGCGCTCGGAGAGTGCCTTGAAGCCCTTGCCGTCGACCAGGATCTCGTCCTCGGACGCGGTCACCTCGTACGGGAGCTTGCCGAGGATGCTGTCGTACTTGAGCAGGTGGGCGAGCGTCTTGTTGTCGGTCAGGTCGTTGACCGCCACGATCTCGAGGTCGTAATCCAGCGAGTCCAATGCCCGCCAGAAGTTGCGGCCGATCCGGCCGAATCCGTTGATGCCTACGCGCACTGTCACGCCTGCCAACCCTCCTGAAAGATGGGGTTCCGGTAGCGGACGGGTGCCCGTTCCGGATCGATCAAGTGAAACCGCCCACTGCGGTGGGGACGACTCCTTCACTCTAGCCCGGCGGCTCACCACGGCTCTCGCGGGGCGCCAGGGTCAGGCCTCGAGCATGTCGGCGGTGACGGCGGACTCGGTGTCGGGGATGCCCTGGTCCTGGGCCCGCTTGTCGGCCATCGTCAGCAGCCGGCGAATGCGGCCGGCGATGGCGTCCTTGGTCATCGGCGGATCGGCCAGCTGGCCGAGTTCCTCCAGCGACGCCTGCCCGTGTTCGATCCGCAGTCGGCCGGCCTGGGTCAGGTGATCGGGGGCCTCCGAGCCGAGGATCTCCAGCGCGCGCTCGACCCTCGCGGCTGCGGCCACCGCCGCCCTGGCCGACCGACGCAGGTTGGCGTCATCGAAGTTGGCCAGCCGGTTCGCGGTGGCCCGCACCTCGCGGCGCATCCGGCGTTCCTCCCAGGCCAGCACGCAGGTGTGGGCGCCGAGTCTGGTGAGCAGGGCCGAGATGGCGTCGCTGTCGCGGACCACCACCCGGTCGGCGCCGCGAACCTCCCTCGCCTTCGTCTGCACGCCCATCCGGCGGGCCGCGCCGACCAGTGCCAGCGCCGCCTCGGGCCCCGGGCAGGTGATCTCCATCGACGACGACCGGCCCGGCTCGGTCAGCGAGCCATGAGCCTCGAAGGCACCGCGCCAGGCGGCCACCGCGTCGCCGACGGTGCCGGCGACGATCTGCGGCGGCAGCCCGCGCACCGGCCGGCCCCGCTGGTCGATCAGGCCGGTCTGCCTGGCCAGCGCGTCACCGCCCTGCACCACCCGCACCACATATCTGGTGCTCTTGCGGATTCCGGACGGCGAGAGCACCTGGACGTCGGCTGTCTGGCCGTAGAGCTCGCCGATCTCCCGGCGGAGCCGGCGGGCCACCGATCCGGTGTCCAGCTCGGCCTCCACCACCACCCGGCCACCGACGATGTGCAGGCCACCGGCGAACCGGAGCATCGTCGACACCTCGGCCTTGCGTTCGGAGATCCTGAGCGGTCGAGGCGGTCCGCCGGACGAATCCACGGTCGAGGTCACCCGGCTCAGCTCGTCCTTGACCGCGGACGTCATCGCCATCCGGTCGTCTCCTTGTCTTCCCGGGCCGAAAGCCCGGCATCCGTTGCCATCTGTTGCGTCTCCCCCGCTGTCGTTCTCTTCGTCTCCGCCAGTGGTCCGGCGATGACGCCGGCCAGCGCCTCTGACAGCGCCACCGGGTCGTGCCGGGCCGACCCGGACGGATCGGCGATCGCCGCCAACTCGAGGTGTGCGCCGAGGGCCCCTGCGGCGGCCGCAAGCCGCCCGGGAACCGGCACCGCCGCGGTGTCCGCGAGAACGGTGTCGACCCGGAATTCCGGGGCGTGCGACGAGAGTACTTCCAGGTGCTGCTCGGGGGAGAATCCCTCGGTCTCGCCCGGTTGTGGGGCCAGGTTCAACACCACCAGACGGCGGGCCGGGGTGGCCACCAAAGCCGCGGCGAGTTCGGGCACCAGCAGGTGCGGGAGCACGCTGGTGAACCAGGACCCGGGTCCCAGGGTCACCAGATCGGCGTCCGCGATCGCCTGCAGCGCCTCCGGACAGGCCGGCGCATCGGCCGGCTCGAGGGCGACGGACCGCACCTGGCCCGGAGTGGACGCCACCGCCACCTGACCGCGGATCCGGCTCACCGTGCCGGGGTCGTCGTCGAGCCCGGACACCTCGCCGACGATCGTCAGCGGGGTGCGGGCCATCGGCAGTACCCGCCCGACACAGCCCAGCATCGCGCCGGCCGCGTCCAGCGCCGGCACCATGTCGCCGAGCACGTCCGACAGCCCGACCAGCACCAGGTTGCCGACCGGGTGGCCGGCCAGCGCTCCCTCGCCGGTGAACCGGTGCTGGAACGTCCGTTGCCACAGCGAGCCGCGCTCGTCGTCACCGGCCAGCGCGGCGAGCGCCATCCGCAGGTCGCCCGGCGGCAGCACCGCTGGGTTGTCCCGGCGCAACCGGCCGGACGAGCCGCCGTCGTCGGCCACCGTCACCACGGCGGTGACGTCGGCGTCGAGCCTGCGCAGTGCGGTGAGCATCGCGTACAGGCCGTGCCCGCCGCCGAGGGTCACGACCTTCGGACGGCGTGTCATTCGCGGCCCAGATCGCGGTGCGACACCCGCACGGTCGGTCGATCGCCGTCGGTCTGCCGCTGCTGGCCGAGTCGTCGGCCGAGTTCCTCGGCGATCGCGACGCTGCGGTGCTTGCCGCCGGTGCAGCCGACCGCGACGGTGAGATAGCGCTTGCCCTCACGGCGGTATCCGCCGCTGATCAGGTCGAACAGCTCGGTGTACCGATCGAGGAACTCGGCCGCGCCCTCCTGGGTGAGCACGTAGTCCGCCACCTCGGGGTCCAGCCCGGTCTTCTCCCGTAGCTCCGGGATCCAGAACGGGTTCGGCAGGAAGCGCATGTCGATCACCAGGTCGGCGTCCAGCGGCAGTCCGTACTTGTAGCCGAACGACAGCACCGTCAGGTTGGTCGACACCGGCGCCGAGGTGAACTCGTTCTCGATCAGCGCCCGCAGATCGTGCACCGAGGTGTCGGAGGTGTCGATCACCACGTCCGCTTCCGCCCGCAGTGGGCCGAGCAACGCCCGCTCGGCGGCGAGCCCGTCGGAGATCCGGCCCTCCCCCTGCAGCGGGTGCTGACGCCGGTTGGCCTCGTACCGGCGGATCAGGGCGGCGTCGGTCGCTTCCAGGAACAACACCCGCGGCCGGTAGCCGCGGGCATCCAGGTCACGGATCACCGACGCAAGGTCCTCGGTGAAGGCCCGGGAGCGGACGTCCAGCACCACCGCGATCCTGGTGACGCTGCCGCGGGCCCTGGCGCCCAGGTCGACCATGGTGGCGATCAGTTCCGGCGGCAGGTTGTCCACCACGAACCAGCCGAGATCCTCCAGGCACTTGGCGGCGGTGGACCGGCCGGCCCCGGACAACCCGGAGACGATGGCCACCTCGATGCCCGAAGCCGGATGCGGGCGGGAACCCGGAACGTCATGGTCCTGCTGCGTCCGGTCCGTCATGTCCCCTCCGACTGCTGGTTCGATCCGGCCAGCGTATCGGGGAACCGCCGGGTTGACCCCGTTGTTGCCACAGACGTCTGCCCACCGGTCCGCTCCGCGGTCGCCTGCACGGCGGGACCCCGGTCAGGGCAACGCGTTTCGTGGCTCCGTAAGGTCAGGACGGATCGGCGCCGGCGGGTGCCGACAAGGCCGCAACCACGGCCGCGGCGGTCGCCGGTCCGATCCCCGGGACGGCGGCGACCTCATCCACACCGGCCGCGCGGAGCTTCTTGACCGATCCGAACCGCCGGAGCAGTGCCTTCCGCCGGGTGTCGCCGAGGCCCGGGATCCCGTCGAGCGCGGAGACCGTCATCGCCTTCGAGCGCTTCTGCCGGTGGTAGGTGATGGCGAACCGGTGCGCCTCGTCCCGCAGCCGCTGCAGCAGGTACAGCGCCTCACTGGTCCGCGGGAAGATGATCGGATCGTCATCTCCTGGGACCCAGACCTCTTCCAGTCTCTTCGCCAGGCCGCAGACCGTGATGTCGGCGATGCCCAGGTCGGTGAGTACCGCCGATGCGGCGTTCACCTGCGGTGCGCCGCCGTCAACCACGAGCAACTGCGGCGGATAGGCGAAGCGGCGGGGTCGGCCGGTGTCCGGGTCGATGCCCGGCGGACGGTGACCGGCGGACTCCGGACGGTCTCCCGGCAACTCGGCGCCGCCGGGCGCGCGGTCGCCGTCGTCGGTGGTCGGCTCATGGTCCACCGGATCGGCCCGCAGCGGGCCGCTCACCACGGGGTCGGCAGGCATCGCCGTCCCGTGCGAGAACCGCCGGCGGACCACCTCGGCGATGGACGCGACGTCGTCGCCGGGCTTGTCCCTGATCGCGAAGCGGCGGTAGTCGCTGCGCTTGGGCAGCCCGTCCTCGAACACCACCAGCGAGGCGACCACATTGGTGCCCTGCACGTGCGAGATGTCGATGCACTCGATCCGCAGCGGCGCGCTGTCCATGCCCAGCGTGGCGGCCAGTTCGGTGAGCGCGGCCGACCTGGCGGTGAGGTCGCTGGCGCGCTTGAGCCGATGCTGGTTCAGGGCCTCGGCCGCGTTCCGCCGAACCGTTTCGGCCAGCGCCCGCTTGTCGCCGCGCCGTGGCACCCGCAACGACACCCGCGAGCCGCGGAGGTCGGACAGCCACTCGGCGAGCTGCTCGTGCTGCGCCGGCAGCGCGGGGACCAGGATCTCCCGAGGGACGACGGCGCCGCCGTCGGTGCCGGACCGGTCGCCGTAGAACTGCAGCAGGAAGTTCTCGATCAGGACGGCCGCCCGGCCCGCGGCCGGGTCCCTTCCGGCGCCGTCCTCGTCGGGTACCCGGTCCGGATCGCCGGCGTCGTGTTCGTCGGTGTCGTCCGCCGTGTCGTCGGCGTCGGCGTCGACGTCGACGATCCACCCGCGCTGGCCACGCACCCGGCCACCGCGGACATGGAAGATCTGCACCGAGGCGAGCAGATCGTCCGATTCCACCCCGATCACGTCGGCGTCGGTACCGTCGCCCAACACCACCGCCTGTTTCTCGACCGCCCGGCGGACCGCGTCCAGGTCGTCGCGGAGCCGGGCGGCCCGCTCGAAGTCCAGTTCCGCAGCCGCCTCGGTCATCTCCCGCTGCAGTCGACGGATCAGTGGGTCGGCCTTGCCCGACATGAAGTCGCAGAAGGCGTCGACGATCTCGCGGTGCTCGTCGGCGGAGACCCGGCCGACACAGGGCGCTGAGCACTTGCCGATGTAGCCGAGCAGGCACGGCCGGCCGATCTGTCCCGACCGCTTGAAGACCCCGGCGGAGCAGGTGCGCACCGGGAACACCCGCAGCAACAGATCCAGCGTCTCCCGGATCGCCCAGGCGTGGGCGTAGGGGCCGAAGTACCGCACGCCCTTGCGGTGCGGGCCGCGCATCACCTGGAGCCGGGGGAACTCCTCGCCGACGGTCACGGCGAGTTCCGGGTAGCTCTTGTCGTCGCGGTAGCGGACGTTGAACCGGGGGTCGAACTCCTTGATCCAGTTGTATTCCAGCTGCAGCGCCTCGACCTCGGTGGACACCACGGTCCAGCGGACCGCCGCCGCGGTGGTCACCATCCGGAGCGTGCGGGGATGCAACGACGACGGATCGGCGAAGTAGGAGTTGAGCCGGGAGCGAAGGCTCTTCGCCTTGCCGACGTAGATCACCCGGTCGTGCGGATCGATGAACCGGTAGACGCCCGGCGAATCGGGAATCGTTCCCGGAGCCGGACGATAACTGGACGGATCTGCCACAGCGGCGAGGGTAGTCCAGCGCGCCGACAGGCCCGGCGGGCCGGACCCGGGCACGTGGCCGCCGGATCGCGCCCCGCCCGGCTCGCGGAGTGCCGACCCGCGGTCGGGATGCCGATAGGGTGAGCCTGCGCCGGCGCAGCAAGGCGTCCAGCCGCGGTGCCACCTGCTGTCCCTGTCCGGCCGGTCGAACGGAGAACGCGATGGACATCTGGCCCGGTACTCCTTACCCGCTCGGTGCCACGTTCAACGGGACCGGCACCAACTTCGCGCTGTTCAGCGAGGTCGCCGAGAAGGTCGAGCTCTGCCTGCTGAACGACGACGGCACCGAGACCAGGATCGAGTTGCCCGAGGTCGACGGCTTCGTCTGGCACTGCTATCTGCCGACCATGCAGCCCGGGCAGCGATACGGCTACCGGGTCACCGGCCCGTACGACCCGGCGACCGGCGCGAGGTGCAACCCGAACAAACTGCTGCTCGACCCGTACGCGAAGGCGGTGTGCGGCGAGATCGACTGGGACCCGTCGCTGTACGCCTACGACATGGGCAACCCGGAGGCTCCGAACGACGACGACTCCGGCCCGCACATGTTCTGGGGGGTGGTGATCAACCCGTTCTTCGACTGGACCGGCGACCACGCGCCGCAGACGCCGTACGCGGACACCGTCATCTACGAGGCCCACGTCAAGGGGCTGACGAAGCTGCACCCCGAAGTGCCGGAGAGCCAGCGCGGTAGTTACGCGGCGATGACGCATCCAGCGGTGATCGACCACCTGGTGCGGCTCGGAGTGACCGCGGTCGAGCTGATGCCGGTGCACCAGTTCGTCCAGGACAACACCCTGCTGGACAAGGGCCTGTCGAACTACTGGGGCTACAACACGATCGGATTCTTCGCCCCGCACAACTCCTATTCGGCATTCGGCGACCGCGGCCAGCAGGTCCAGGAGTTCAAGGCGATGGTCAAGGCCCTGCACGCGGCCGGCATCGAAGTGATCCTGGACGTGGTCTACAACCACACCGCCGAGGGCAACCACCTGGGTCCGACACTGTCGTTCCGCGGCATCGACAACGCCGCGTATTACCGGCTGGTCGACGACGACCTGCAGTTCTACATGGACTACACCGGAACCGGTAACTCGCTGAACGTCCGCCACCCGCACTCGCTGCAGCTGATCATGGACTCGCTGCGGTACTGGGTGACGGAGATGCACGTCGACGGCTTCCGGTTCGACCTGGCGGCCGCGCTGGCCCGCGAGTTCTACGACGTCGACCGACTCTCCACCTTCTTCGAACTCGTCCAGCAGGACCCGATCGTCAGCCAGGTCAAGCTGATCGCCGAGCCGTGGGACATCGGTCCCGGCGGCTACCAGGTCGGGAACTTCCCGCCGCAGTGGACGGAATGGAACGGGAAGTACCGCGACACGGTCCGCGACTTCTGGCGCGGCGAGCCGGCCGCGCTCGGCGAGTTCGCGTCCCGGATCACCGGATCGGCCGACCTGTACGAACATTCCGGGCGCCGGCCGGTGGCCTCGATCAACTTCGTCACCGCCCACGACGGGTTCACCCTCAACGACCTGGTCTCCTACGACGACAAGCACAACGAGGCGAACGGCGAGGACAACAAGGACGGCGAGTCGCACAACCGCTCCTGGAACTGCGGCACCGAGGGGCCGACCGACGACCCGGAAATCCTCGCCCTGCGCTCCCGGCAGCGACGGAACTTCCTGGCCACTCTGCTGCTCTCGCAAGGGGTCCCGATGCTGCTGCACGGCGACGAGATGGCCAGGACCCAGCAGGGCAACAACAACGCCTACTGCCAGGACTCCGAACTCACCTGGATCGATTGGGCCGGCGCCGACGAATCATTGGTCGAGTTCACCGCCTCCGTGATGCGGCTGCGCAAACACCACCCCACCTTCCGCCGCCGGCGGTTCTTCGACGGCCGGCCGACCGCGCGGGGCGAGGGAGAACCGTTGCCGGACATCGCCTGGTTCACCCCCGCCGGGGTGGCGATGACGGACCGGGACTGGGGCGCCGGGTTCGGCCGATCGGTAGCGGTGTTCCTGGACGGGCACGGTATCCACGGCACCGACACCCGCGGCAGCAAGGTGATCGACGACTCGTTCATGCTGTTGTTCAACGCGCACGACGAGGGTCTGGAGTTCACTCTGCCCCCGGAGGAGTACGGCCAGGCCTGGCAGATCGTCATCGACACCGCCGGGTTCGCCGACGGACAACAACCGGCCACCGCCGGCGGCTCGGTCCAGGTGGCTGCCAAGGGCATGGTGGTGCTGGAATCCGTGGCGGCAGCGGATGTCGATGCGCCGCAGGCCGATACGGCCGCCACCGTCCCGGCCGTTCCACCGGTGCCGGTCGGATCCCCGGCCCGCAACGGCGGAACCGCGGGCTGACGCCGGTGGCCCCGCCGAAGCCAGCTGGAGCCGATCCGATGCGCACCCCGCTGTCCACCTACCGGATCCAGGTGAACGCGCGCCGGGGACTGCCGGAGGTGGCGCTGGCCGTCGACTATCTTCGCCGGCTGGGTGCCGACTGGCTGTACCTGTCGCCGTTGCTGCAGTCCACCCGCGGCTCCGACCACGGCTACGACGTGGTCGATCACTCCCGGACCGACGACACCCGCGGCGGTCGGCCGGGGCTCCGGCTGGCCGCCGACGCCGCGCACGCCGCCGGCCTCGGGGTGCTGGTGGACATCGTGCCGAACCATGTCGGTGTCCAGGACCCTGTGCAGTCGATCTGGTGGTGGGACGTGTTGTATCGCGGACCGGATTCGGTGCACGCCACCGCGTTCGACATCGACTGGGAATTCGGCGACGGCCGGCTGCGGATCCCGGTGCTCGGCGACGGTCCCGATGAACTCGCTGCCCTGCAGGTCCGGGACGGGTTGCTCTGCTACCACGACCACCGGTTCCCGATCGCCGACGGCAGCATCGGTATCGACCCGGCCGAAAGCCCGCAACAGATCCACGATCGCCAGCACTACGAACTGGTCAACTGGCGGCGTGCCGATGCCGAGCTGAACTATCGCAGGTTTTTCGCGGTCAGCACGCTGGCCGGCATCAGGGTCGAACTCCCCGAGGTGTTGCGGCAGTCCCATGCCCAGATCAAGGACTGGATGGACCGTGGCTGGGTTGACGGGCTGCGGGTCGACCACCCGGACGGGCTGGCCGATCCGGCCGGCTACCTGCAGGCGCTGGCCCAGCTGGCCGACGACCGGTTCGTCGTGGTGGAAAAGATCCTGGAAGCCGGCGAGACGCTGCCGGCCGGCTGGAAGTGCGCCGGCACCACCGGCTACGACGCGCTGGCCACCCTCGACCGGTTGTTCGTCGACCCCGCCGGCGAGGACGCCCTCGACGCCCTCGATACCGAACTGCGCGGCCGCCGGATGGACTGGCCGGAACTCGTGCACGGGACCAAACGCGCGGTGGCTGACGGCATCCTGCGCTCCGAGGTGCTGCGACTGGCCAGGTTGACGCCGCAGATCGACCGGGCGGATGACGGGATCGCCGAGTTGCTGGCCTGCTTCGGCGTGTATCGCAGCTATCTGCCGGATGGCGACGAGCAGCTGACCGCTGCCGTTGACGAGGCGATCCGGCGCCGGCCGGAGTTGGCCGAGGTGCTGGTGTACCTGGCCGGGCGGCTGCGGGAAGCCGGGACCGAATTCAGCGTCCGGTTCCAGCAGACCTCGGGGATGGTGATGGCCAAGGGCGTCGAGGACTGCGCCTTCTACCGCTGGTCCCGGCTCACCTCGCTCACCGAAGTCGGCGGCGACCCCGCCGGGTTCGCCGTGTCCCCGGACGAGTTCCATGCCGTGCAGGCGCATCGGCTGCGGACCTGGCCACACACGATGACCGCACTGTCCACCCACGACACCAAGCGCGGCGAGGACGTCCGGGCCAGGATCTCCGTGCTGTCGGAAGTGCCGGGACGCTGGACCACCTTCGTGCGGACCTGCCTGCGGGTCGCGCCGCTGCCCGACGGGCCATTGGCGAACCTGTTGCTGCAGGCCGCGTTCGGCAGCTGGCCGATCGAGCGGGACCGGTTACATGGCTATGCGGAGAAGGCAGCCAGGGAAGCCGGCGCCTCCACCGGCTGGACCGATCCGGATCTCGCCTTCGAACGGACGATGCACGCCATGGTCGACGCCCTGTACGACCATCCGGTGCTGTCCGTCGAGCTCGCCGCGATCGCGGCCGAGCTGACCCCGGACGGCTGGTCGAACTCGTTGTCGGCCAAGCTGATCCAGCTCACCGCACCCGGAGTGCCTGACGTCTACCAGGGCACCGAGACCTGGCAGAACTCGTTGGTGGACCCGGACAACCGGCGGGAGGTGGATCTGGCCGCCAACGCGACCCTGTTGGACCGGATCGACGGCCGGGGGCTGCTGCCGTCGATCGACTCCTCCGGCGCGGCCAAGCTGCTGGTCACCTCGCGGGCACTGCGACTGCGACGTGATCATCCGGAACTGTTCACCGGGTATGCCGCGCTGCCGGCAGCCGGCGCGGCGCAGCAGCACCTGGTCGCCTTCGACCGCGGCGGCGCGATCACGGTGGCCACTCGGCTGCCGGTCGGCCTCGCCGACGGCGGCGGCTGGCGGGACACCCGGCTGGAACTGCCTGACCGGGACTGGGTTGATGTGCTGACCGGGCGTCGTCAGCCCCGTTCGGTCGCCGTCGACGGACTGCTTGCCGCCTACCCCGTGGCGCTGCTGGCCCCGTTCGAGGTGGTGGACGCGCATGCGTGAATTCGCCGTCTGGGCACCGACTCCCGAGCGGGTGCGGCTACGCCACCGCCGGGTGGGTGACGCCCACCCGGCGATGGACACCCCGATGCTGCGCGGGGACGCCGGCTGGTGGCGGGTCGAGCTGGAGCTGGCACCCGACACCGAGGTCGACTACGGGTTCCTGCTCGACGACGACCCGGCGGTACGGCCGGACCCGCGGTCGCGCCGGCAACCCGATGGGGTGCACGGCATGTCGCGCACCGTCACGCCGGTGGCCGGTCCCGAGTCCGACCGGCCGTGGACCGGACGGCAGCTGGCCGGCGGGGTGATCTACGAGCTGCACATCGGCACCTTCACCGCCGATGGCACCTTCGACGCGGCCATCGATCGGCTCGACCACCTGGTCGACCTGGGGGTGGACTTCGTCGAAGTGTTGCCGGTCAACGCGTTCAACGGCAGCCACAACTGGGGTTATGACGGAGTGCTCTGGTACGCCGTGCAGGAGAGTTACGGCGGCCCGGCCGGTTATCAGCGGTTCGTCGAAGCATGCCACGCCCGCGGGCTCGGGGTGATCCAGGATGTCGTGTACAACCATCTCGGACCGAGCGGCAACTATCTGCCGTTGTTCGGACCCTATCTGCAGTCCGGCCACGCCAACACCTGGGGTTCGTCGGTGAACTTGGACGGTCCGGGGTCCGGCCAGGTCCGCCGGTTCATCCTGGACAACGCGGCGATGTGGCTGGACGACTACCGGGTCGACGGGTTGCGGCTGGACGCCGTGCACGCCCTGGTCGATCGTGGTGCCGTGCACCTGCTCGAGGAGCTGGCCGTCGAGGTGGCGGCTTTGTCGGCGCATGTCGGCCGGCCGCTCACGCTGATCGCCGAGTCGGATCTGAACGACCCACGGCTGGTCACGCCCCGGCAGGCCGGCGGATACGGACTCGACGCCCAGTGGAACGACGACTACCACCACGTCCTACATGTCGCGCTGACCGGCGAGAAGGTCGGCTACTACGCCGATTTCGGCAGCATGTCGGCGATCGCGAAGGTGTTGCGCGGCGCCTATTTCCACGACGGTTCATGGTCGTCGTTCCGCGGCCGCAGCCACGGTCGTCCGGTCGACGTCAGGACCACACCGGCCTGGGCATTCGTCGGGTACTCCCAGGACCACGATCAGATCGGCAACCGGGCGACCGGCGATCGGCTCACCGCATCGCTCGGCCCCGAGGACCTCGCGGTGGCCGCGGTGATGGTGCTCGCCGGACCGTTCACCCCGATGCTGTTCATGGGTGAGGAGTGGGGGGCAGCGACACCGTGGCAGTTCTTCACCTCGCACCCCGAGCCGGAGCTCGGGATCGCCACCGCCACCGGCCGGCTCGCCGAGTTCGAACGGATGGGCTGGGATCCGACCGTCGTACCCGATCCGCAGGATCCGGCGACCTTCACGAACTCCAAACTCGACTGGTCCGAGCCGACCACCGGTGCGCACGCCGAACTGCTGCGGTTGTACCGCGAGTTGATCCGGCTGCGGCGCTGCCGGACGGAACTGACGGACCCCCGGTTCGACCGGATCGGTGTCAGCTTCGACGATGCCGCGCGGTGGCTGTTGATGGACCGCGGCGGCCTCCAGGTAGCGGTGAACTTCGCCGACGCCGTCGCCACCATCCCGGTGCGCCGACACGGCGGCCTTTTGCTCGCCACGGCCGCCGCTTCCGTCGATGACGATGCGGTCGAGCTGCCGGCGCACAGCGCGGTCCTGCTGGCACCGTCGGCCGGGTGATCACGCCCGTAGGTAGCGGAACTTTGCCGGACACGCCCTAGGAATCAGCGCTACCTGGCCAGGTTTCCGCTACCTGAATCCGGGGATTCACAGCATCGTCACAGCTTCGACGGATTCTCACAGTTCGCACCCAGGTTCCGCTCACCGGGAGGCGAGGCGGTGCTCCTAACGTCCTGTCGTTGGCAATACGCGGGCACCGTGCGGGTCCCGCGACGGCACGGCTGAACGGTGAGACGCGCAGATGGCGACCCAGCGGTACTCGACGGACGATGACACCCACAGCACACCCGTGCAGATCCCGGACGGAGTACCGGCCGACGATTCGTTGACGGCGGAGTTGACCGGCCAGTCCGGCCCGCCGTCGGACCCTGGCTCCGCAGACCCGGCCGACCGACCGTCCTGGGGCGAGCCACCGTCGGCCGCCTCGGCCGCAGCCTCAGCCAAGAAGTCCCGCGGTCGGTGGATCGCCGCCGGCGTGGTGGTGGTGCTGATCGCCGGTGGCGGTGCCTGGTGGTGGACCCACCGTTCGACCGACACGGCGGCCGCGGCCCCCACAGTCAGCACCAGGACGGTGCAGGCGACGGCGGCACTCGGCACCATCACCTCGACCGTCGCGGCCACCGGGTCCGTCACACCGAAGGTCCAGGAGGACGTCAACTTCGCGGTCGCCGGGACGGTGACGAAGGTCGCGGTGACGCTGGGACAGACCGTGAAGAAGGGCCAGTTGCTGGCCACCGTCGACACCCTGGAGCTCAGGTCGGCCGTCGCCACCGCCAAGGCCGGGCTGGCCCAGGCGAAAGCCAAGAAGACCACCGACGTCGACGCGGAGGCGGACGACTCGCAGATCACTGCGGACAACGCCTCGATCGCGGTCGCCCAGCAGAAGGTCGACCAGGCCAACAGCGATCTGGCCGCTGCCCAGCTGAAGGCTCCGGTCGCCGGTCAGATCCAGGGGCTGGAACTCTCGGTGGGACAGCAGGTCTCGGCGTCCGGGTCCGGCTCGTCCACCGGCTCCGGCGGTTCGAGTTCAGCCGGCTCGGGCTCCAGCGGGTCGGGCGCCGGTGCCTCGGGTGCCGGCAGTTCGGGAACCGGCGCGACCGGGTCCTCGAGTTCCTCGGCCCAGTTCCTGATCGTGGACACCGCCAGCTGGCAGGTGGACGCGACGGTGTCGGACAGCCAGGTCGGACTGCTGAAGAAGGGTATGCAGGCAACCATCTCGCTGTCCGAATCGACGAGTTCGAGCAATACCGGCGGGTTCGGCGGGTTCGGCGGCGCCGGTGGGTTCGGCGGCCTCGCCGGCGAACCTCCGGGCGGTGCGGCTGCCCCGGGCGGCACCAACCAAGGCGGCACCAACCAAAGCGGCACCGGCTCGGGCGGCACCGGCGGTGGAGCGACCGGTCAGGGCAGCGCCGGTCAGGGCACCGCCGGTCAGGGCACCGCCGGACAGAGCACGTCGGCAATCTTCGGTGTCGTTGCGTCGGTTGGACTTCTGGCCACCACCTCCGGCAACACCACCAGCTTCCCGGTCGTGATCGACGTCACCGGCAGCCCCAAGGATCTGCACGACGGCAGTTCGGTGAGCGTCTCCGTGATCTACTCCCAACGCAACGACGCGCTGCTGATCCCCGCCCTGGCAGTGCGTCAGCAGGACGGCCAGGCCGTGGTGGACAAGGTCACCGACGGCGTCGTCAGTGCGGTACCGGTGACCGTCGGCGAGACCTCTGGTACCCAGATCGAAATCACCAAGGGGCTGTCCGAGGGTGATGTGGTGCAGGAGACGATCACCACCATCAACCGCTCCGGGTCATCGAACACCAACGGGCGCAGCGGCTATGACGGCGGCGCCGGTGGCTATCCCGGTGGTGCCGGCGGCTACCCCGGCGCCGGTGGGTTCGTCGGCCGGAACCGAGGCGACGGCTGATGACCACCATGCTCGACCGTGAGCCGGCCGCCGCAGACGGATCGGCCGACGATCCGACACCGGTGATCCGGCTGACCGATGTCCGCAAGATCTATGGTTCAGGTTCCATGCACGTCACCGCGGTGGACGGGGTCTCGCTGCGGATCGATCCCGGCGAGTACGTCTCGATCACCGGGCCGTCGGGTTCCGGCAAGTCGACCCTGATGCACATCATCGGGTGCCTGGACGTGTTGAGTTCCGGGCGCTATGAACTCTCCGGCGAGGACGTCAGCGTGCTGGACGAGGTCGAGCTGGCCCAGATCCGCAACCGGCGCATCGGCTTCGTGTTCCAGCAGTTCAATCTGCTCCCCCACCTGTCGGCCTGGCGCAACGTCGAACTCGGCCTCATCTACGCCGGAGTGCCAAGGGCCGACCGCAAACGCCGGGCGATCGAGGCACTCGCGAAGGTCGGCCTGGCCGACCGGATCGGGCACAAACCCGGCGAACTCTCGGGCGGGCAACAACAGCGCGTCGCGGTGGCCCGTGCATTGGTCGGTGATCCCACCCTGCTGCTCGCGGACGAGCCGACCGGCAACCTCGACTCGAAGTCCACCGAGGACGCCCTCGGCCTGCTCGACGAACTGCATGCCCAGGGTCGCACCATCGTGCTGATCACCCACGAGCACGACGTCGCCAGGCGCAGCGGCCGCACCATCGCGGTGCGGGACGGCCGGATCACCGCGGACGAGGTGCTGCGATGAAGTGGCTCGACACCTTCCGTACCGGCCTGGAATCGATCCGGTCGCACCGCCTCCGGTCCGCGCTGACCTGTCTGGGGATCCTGATCGGCATCGCGGCCGTCATCCTGACCGTCGGGCTGGGTCTGGGTAGCCAACGGCAGGTGGGTGCGAGCATCTCCTCGCTCGGCAGCAACCTGCTGATCGTCTCCCCCGGCAGCGCCAGCACCAACGGCGTTCGGGGTGGCTTCGGCTCGGCCACCACCCTCACCACCAGCGACGTCGCCGCATTGCGGGACTCGGTGAACTGTCCGGACATCGCAGCGGTGTCCGCGGTCAAACAGTCGTCGGGGTCGCTGACCGCCGGCGACAACAACTGGACAACCCAACTGGTGGGCACCGATCCGTCGTTCCCGATCGTGCGCGACCGCACCCTGGCCTCCGGTCGGTTCTTCACCGACGCGGATGTCGCCGACAAGGCCGACGTCACCGTGCTCGGCTCCGAGACCGCCTCCGAACTCTTCGGTTCCACCAACGTCGTGGGCAGTTCGGTGACGTCCAACGGCATCTCGTTCGAGGTGATCGGCGTGCTCGCCGCTGCGGGCAGCGATTCCACCAGCAATCTCGACGATCAGGCACTCTTCCCGATGAGCACCGCCGCCCGCGATCTGTTCAGCGGGTCGTCACCGAATTCGGTGTCGACCATCTACCTGCAGGCACCGGACGAGGCGGCCCTGTCGGCGGCCTACCAGGAGGCGAATGCGTTGTTGCTCAACCTGCATCAGATCGCCTCGGCGGACAGCGCCGACTTCTCGATCAGCAGCCAGCAGGCGTTGCTGTCGACCGCCACCTCGGTGAGCAAGACCCTCACCGTGCTGCTCACCGGGATCGCCGCGCTCTCGCTGCTGGTCGGTGGGATCGGCGTCATGAACATCATGTTGGTCTCGGTGTCCGAACGCACCAGGGAGATCGGCCTGCGAAAGGCGTTGGGGGCAGCCCCTTCCGCCATCCGAAGGCAGTTCCTGGTGGAGGCGATGATCCTCGGCCTGACCGGCGGTCTGCTGGGCGCCGCCCTCGGGATCGCCGCAGCGAAGTTCGTACCGAAACTGGTGTCCTCTGCCGCCGTGGTGGTCTCGCCGACCGCCGTCACCGGTTCCATTGCCATCGCCGTCGCCATCGGTTTGGTATTCGGCGTCTATCCGGCCGTGCGTGCTGCCCGGCTGGCCCCTATCGATGCACTCAGGAGCGAATGATGCGCCACCTTCCTCATGCCGACGATGCCCGGACGGTCGCGACCGCCGTCGGTGGCTGGGCCCGCCGCCCGGCGATGACCCGACGGTGGCGGGCCGGTGCGGTCGCCGCCGGCGCCGTGGCGATCGCGGTACTGCTTGCGGGTTGCGGGTCGGCAACGGCTGCCGGCAGTGCCGCACCCGGTGGTGCCCCGACGTCCGCGGGCGAGCCGGCGGCGCCGTCCGGTGGTGCGGCGCCGTCCGGTGGTGCAGCGCCGTCCGAAGGTGCGGCGCCGTCCGATGGTGCAGCGGGTGACGGGAAATCGGGCGGGACGTCGAACTCCGACGGACGGAACTTCCGGCCGGCCGCTTCCGGTCTGATCGCCCAACTCGTGACCTCCGGCTTCTACGTCCAGAGTTCCACCAGCCAGACCACGGTCAATTACACGGATAAGACGACGTTCAGCAAGACCGTTGCCGCGTCCTTGAAGTCGGTGACCGTCGGCAGCTGCGTCACCGCCGTCGCAGCCCGGACCGCCGGCGGGAACGGCTCGGCGGGCGGGAGCGGATCCACGGATGCGGCCCCCACGGCGCCGCCGTCCGGCACCGGTGCCCCGGGCAACGGCACCGGGCAGCGACCTACCGCGATCACCGCCGGCACGGTGCTGGTGACGGCCGCGACCAAGGGCTCCTGCACTGACGGCACCGGCCTCGGCGGCTTCGGCGGCGGCCGCGGCGGCGCCCGGCCCTCCGGCGCCGCACCCTCGGCCGCGCCCTCGGCACCACCACCCGCCGGCGCTCCGGGCAGCGGTACCGACGGGACGGGTCGGGCCGGCTTCCCGGGCGGCTTCGGCGGCGCACTCTCCGGTCAGGTGACGAAGGTGAGTGGGTCGACGATCACCGTGACCGAGTCGGACCGGGACGGTGCGAAGACCACCGGCACCATCACGGTCAATGCCGACACCGACTACACCAGCCGGCAGAGCGGCACGGCGAAAGACGCGAAGGTGGGCCAGTGCGCCACCGTGATGGGGACCGCCGACAGCACCGGCGCGGTCGCCGCGACCACCGTTGAGCTGACTGCCGCGACCGACGGCCAGTGCACGACCTTCGGCGGTCGCGTCGGCGGCCAGGGGTCCGGACAACAGAACGGCGCCGGGCCGAACGATCCGGCACCGACCACCGGAACGACACATGGCTGATCCGATGACCTCCGGTTCGGCGGCGGCCCGGATCAGGGCGCGGCGCAGACTCCGGCAGCGACTGAGCGGCGCCGCCGTTGCGGTGGTGGTGGCCGGAGCGGTGGTCGCCGTGATCGTGGTGCAGAGTGCGCCCGCGGAGGCGGCCTACCGAATGGCGCCGGTGGCAACGGGATCGGTGACCCAACAGGTCGTCCAATCCGGGAAGGTAGCCAGCGGGACACGCAATGACGTAGCCTTCGCCGTCGGCGGCACCGTGTCCACGGTGAAGGTCGAGGTCGGCGACACGGTGAGCGCCGGCCAGACCCTGGCGACCCTGGCCACCGACGACCTCAGCTCGGCGGTCACCGATGCGAAGGACACCCTGGAAGCGGCCGAGCAGCAGTTGGCCGACGACCTGCAAGCCCAGCAGGATGCGGTGACCAGCAGCGCGGCAGCCAGCACTTCATCATCGGCGTCCTCGGCGTCGCCCGCGGCCGGCAACGACCAGGCTGGGTCGGGCTACGCCCCGGGCGGCAACAGCAACGGCGGTGCCGGAAGTGCCGGGACCGACGCCGCCGCGGGGACGGGTACCGCCGGGGCCGCCGGCGGCGCCGGCAGCGCCGGCAGCACCGGCAACACCGACGACGGGACCAACGCCGGCAGGAATGACGACACGGCGGGTGCCAAGGGCGCCGGGTCGGGCGCTGGTTCCGGCGCGGGGAGCCCGAGCAGCTCGGCCACCGGCGCCGCCCGCGGGACCTCGCCCACGTCGTCCGCATCGACCTCCGGCTCCGCGCCGCACGGTGGCACCAGCTCAAGCGTCCCGAACAGTCGCCCCACCAACACCGGTTCCGGCGGCGACGGCAGCCCGAACGGGTCAGGGTCGGCCGAGCTGCGGAGGGCCCAGCAGGCAGTGATCGCAGCCCAGAAGGCCGTCACCGCCGCATCGAACCGCGCGGCCCAGGGGCAGGCGGCGGTCGCCAACACCTGCACCTCCGACGTACTCGCACCAAGCTCCGGCGGTACCGACCCGACCACCACGACGGATACTCCGACCTCGGACACCACCAGCACCGCCACCGAGGCCCCTACGACGGTCACCGAGACCGTCACCGACCCACCCGTCACCGAGACGGTCACCGACCCACCGGTCACCGAGACGGTCACCGACCCACCCGTCACTCAGACCGAGACAAGCACCGAAACCGTGACCGTCACAGAGACGCCGTCCGCGTCGTCGCCCTCGACCACCTCGACCGACACCGACACCGCAGCGAGCGCCGGGCAGGCTGCCGATCCGCTTCGTGGCCAGGCCGCGTTCCTTCCGGCCGATTCCGGTGACGCGGCGTCATCCGTGCCGGTGTCGTCGGTGCCGGCGTCGTCCGGCGACGATCAGGCCGGGTCAGATTCAGATTCGGTGTCGGGCACAGACACGTCGACACCCGACTCGACGACGGATACGTCGACCACCGTGTCGACCGCGGGGCCGGCAACCCAGGACGGCACCGCCTTGCAGGCCTGTAAGGACGCATTGACCGACGGGGCCGCAAATCAGCAGGCGGTGAGCGCGGCCCAGGACGAGCTGACGGACGCCATCACCGCTTTGGCGACCGCCCTCACCACCACGCAGGGGCAGCCGGGCCAGAACGGGCAGGGCGGCCAGACCGGGTCGAACCCGACCGGCGCCGCACCCAGCAACAGCACATCGCCCAGTCGTGGCGGCAGCAACGGGCAGGGCAATGGCAACCAGGGCACCGGCAGTCAGGGCACGGGCAGCCAGGGCAGCACCGGCCAAGTCAACTCGGGCCAGGACAACGGAAGCCAAGACAACGGCAGCCAGGGCACCGGTGTCCAGGGCACCGGTGCAGCTGCGGGCGCCGGTGGCCAGGGCTCCGACAGTCAGGGCAACGGGTACTCCGGCAGCGGGAACCAGGGCGCAGGGGCGACGACCAGGTCCGACGCGGCCGGATCGGGCTCGGCATCCAGTGGCGGGTCCGGGAGCTCCAGCGGCTCAGGGAACACCGGCGCGGCCGGGGCCTCCAGCGGCACCCGGAGTTCCGGTGACACCGGCACCGAGCAAGGTCAGGCCGGCCAGCAGGACCACACCCCGACCGCCGCCGACATCGCCACCGACCAGGCGAACATCGACGTCGCCGAGTACGGCGTTGCGGTCGCCGAGCAGAGCCTGAGCCGGGCGCGACTCACCGCGCCGATCAGCGGATCCGTTGCTGCGGTGGACATCTCCCCCGGCGACCGGGTGTCCGCCGGCTCGACCAGTGCCGTCGTCACCATCGTGGGCACGAATCAGCATGTCGTCACCACCACGGTGCCACTGAGTGTGGTGGACAACGTCAAGGTGGGCGACCAGGCCGCCTTGGAGGTCAACGGAGTGGCCCAGGCCCTCGCCGGGAAGGTGTCCTACGTCGGATCGTTGACCAGCGCCAACGGCGGCACCGCGACCACCACCACCTACCCGATCACCATCGTGGTGGATCCGGGCGAAACCCAGCTGTTCGACGGCTCGGGCGCGATGGTCACCCTCACGGTGGCATCGGTCGATGGGGTGCTGACCGTGCCGACGTCGGCCGTCACCAACGACGGTGGCCGGTACTCGGTACAGGTGATGGACGGCGGCACGGTCACCAGTACGTCGGTGACGGTCGGCGCGATCGGCCCCGACCGGATCCAGATCCTGTCCGGCCTCACCAGCGGCCAGCAGGTGGTGCTGGCCGACCTGGCGGCGGCGATCCCGACGTCGACCAGACAGAACAGCAACAGCGGCCTGCTCGGCGGCAACGAGGCCGGCGGCCGGTTCGCGGTCGGTGTCCGGCCAGGCGGCTGACCGGATCGATCAGCGGGTCCGGTCCTGCGCATCCGCGGCGGACCGGATCAGGCGGAGATCGTCGACGTCGACGTCGGTGAGCGAGGCGGCGAACGTCATCCCGGGCCGGTGCGGCACCTCGACCTCGGACGGCACCACCAGCACCGGGACGCCGGCCGCGAGGGCGGACGCCGAGCCGTTGGGTGAGTCCTCGATGGCCAGGCTCTGCCCGGCGGCCATGCCCAACAACTGCATCGCCCGCCGGTAGGGCTCCGGATCGGGCTTGTTCGCACTGACCTCATCGCCGCACACGACCGCGTCGAAACTGTGCCGGCCCAAGGTGTTCAACGCAAGATCCACCAACTCGCGGTGGGTCGCGGTGACCAGGGCGGTGGCCAGCCCGGCGTTTCGGACCTGCGTCAACAGTCGCTGTGCGCCGGGCCGCCAGGGGATCTCGCCGGCGAACAGCGTCGCGGTGTGGGCGGTCAACATCCGGGCCACCTCGTCGGCGTCGCGATCCACCCCGACGTCGGCCAGCAGCATGTCGATCGAGTTGACCAGGTCGTGGCCGACCATCGCGTGCCTGGTCGCGGTCGACAGCTGTCCGCCGAGGTCGGCCGCCGTCCGATCGAGAGCGATCGTCCACAACTTCTCGGAGTCGGTCAGGGTGCCGTCCATGTCGAACAGCACGGCATACAGGTTCGTCACCGCAGTTACTCGCTCCTCGGTCGGGTCGGCCGTCCCCAACGCTATCGTCGGCGCTTATCAACTTCGCAGCCGCCTGTGAAGTAGGCGGATGTGTGGCGCATGAGGCGAAAGTCGACGAGTTCGGAAGCGCCTGAGAAGTTGATAAGCGCCGGCGGTCGGCGCGCGCGGTCGGGGGTCGAGCGGACCGAGTCGTATCCTGGGGTGTCCGCTCGTTACCGGCAGGCCTGCCACGACGTGCGGGGCCGTGCTGCTTGATCACCGTCGATCACCGCAGCACCGGCACCCACCCGACAAGCCGTTAGCCGACGCACAGGGGAACCTCCGTGACTCCACCCACCACCTCGACGACCAGCCTCAGCAGGGCCGACATCACCCCGCAGCACCGGGCAGACGCCACCGATGCGCTGTCCGCGCTGATGACGGAGCGGATCCTCATCCTGGACGGCGCCATGGGCACCATGATCCAGCGCCACAAGCTCGGTGAGGACGACTACCGCGGCGCCCGTTTCGCCGACTGGCCCAGCGACCTCAAGGGCAACAACGACCTGCTGAGCCTGACCCAACCCGACATCATCAGCGGGATCCACCGGGCGTACCTGGACGCCGGCGCCGACCTGATCGAGACCAACACCTTCAACGCGCAGGTCATCTCGATGGCCGACTACGGCATGCAGGACCTCGCCTACGAACTCAACTACTGCTCCGCCCGGCTGGCCCGCGCAGCCTGCGATGCGGTCACCGCCGAAGATCCCGACCGGCGCCGGTTCGTGGTCGGCGCCCTCGGCCCCACCAACCGCACCGCGTCCATCTCCCCCGACGTCAACGACCCGGGCAAGCGGAACGTCAGCTACGACGAGTTGGTGCAGGCCTACCTGCAGCAGGCCCAGGGCCTGGTCGACGGCGGTGCCGACATCCTGCTGATCGAGACCATCTTCGACACCCTCAACGCCAAGGCCTCGATCTTCGCCCTGGAAACGCTGTTCGCCGACGCCGGCCGGCGCTGGCCGGTGATCATCTCCGGCACCATCACCGATGCCTCCGGCCGGACGCTGTCCGGACAGGTCACCGAGGCATTCTGGAACTCGGTCCGGCATGCCCGGCCGTTGGCCGTCGGACTCAACTGTGCGCTGGGTGCCAAGGACATGCGTCCGTACGTCGCGGAGCTCTCCCGGATCGCCGACTGCTTCGTATCCTGTTACCCGAATGCGGGTCTGCCCAACGCCTTCGGTGAGTACGAGGAGTCTCCCGAGCAGATGGCGTCGGTGGTCGGTGAGTTCGCCGCCAGCGGACTGGTGAACGTGCTGGGCGGCTGCTGCGGCACCACCCCGGAGCACATCGAGACGATTGCCGCCTCGACGGAGGGCCGGGCACCCCGCGAGCCCGCCGAGGTGGCGCCCGCCCTGCGGCTGTCCGGCCTCGAGCCGTTCAACGTCACCGCCGATTCGTTGTTCGTCAACGTCGGCGAGCGGACGAACATCACCGGATCGGCCCGGTTCCGCAAACTGATCAAAGCCGGCGACTATCCGGCTGCCCTCGCGGTAGCCCGACAGCAGGTCGAGGCCGGCGCTCAGGTGATCGACGTCAACATGGACGAAGGGATGATCGACGGGGTGGAGGCGATGGATCGCTTCTGCAAGCTGATCGCCAGCGAACCGGACATCAGCCGGGTCCCGATGATGGTCGACTCCTCCAAGTTCGAGGTGATCGAGGCCGGGCTGAAGTGCGTGCAGGGCAAGCCGATCGTCAACTCCATCTCGATGAAGGAGGGGGTGGAGAAGTTCGTCGAACACGCCCGGCTGTGCCGCAAGTACGGCGCGGCCGTGGTGGTGATGGCCTTCGACGAGCAGGGCCAGGCAGACAACCTGGAGCGGCGCAAGGAGATCTGCGCGCGGGCCTACCAGATTCTCACCGAAGAGGTGGGCTTCCCGGCCGAGGACATCATCTTCGACCCCAACATCTTCGCCCTGGCCACCGGGATCGAGGAACACGTCAACTACGGCGTCGATTACATCGAGGGCACCCGGTGGATCAAGGAGAATCTGCCCGGCGCGCTCATTTCCGGCGGCGTGTCGAACGTTTCGTTCTCGTTCCGCGGTAACAACGCCGTCCGTGAGGCCATCCACGCGGTCTTCCTGTACCACGCGATCGCCGCCGGCATGGACATGGGCATCGTCAACGCCGGCGCGCTGGTGCCCTACGACGACGTCGACCCCGAACTCCGCGAACGGATCGAGGACGTCGTCCTCAACCGCCGGCCGGACGCCGCCGAGCGGCTGCTGGAGATCGCCGAGAAGTACAACACCGGTGACGTGAAACCCGAAGCGACCACGGAGGAATGGCGTGCGCTGCCGGTGGCCGAGCGGATCACCCATGCCCTGGTCAAGGGCATCGACAGCTACGCCGAGGAGGACACCGAGGAACTCCGGGCCGCGATCTCGGCCCGCGGCGGCCGACCGATCGAGGTGATCGAGGGCCCGCTGATGGACGGCATGGGTGTGGTCGGCGACCTGTTCGGCGCCGGCAAGATGTTCCTGCCGCAGGTCGTCAAGTCCGCCAGGGTGATGAAGAAGTCCGTCGCCTACCTCATCCCGTTCATCGAGGCGGAGAAGGATCCGAACGTCGCCGAGAAGCCGAAGGGCAAGATCGTGATGGCCACGGTCAAGGGTGACGTGCACGACATCGGGAAGAACATCGTCGGAGTCGTGTTGCAGTGCAACAACTATGACGTGATCGATCTCGGCGTGATGGTGCCGGCGCAGAAGATCCTGGACACCGTCAAGGCGGAGAAGGCCGACATCGTCGGCCTGTCCGGGCTGATCACCCCGTCGCTGGACGAGATGGTGAACTTCGCCGAGGAGATGGAACGCCAGGGCCTGGAGATCCCGCTGCTGATCGGCGGCGCCACCACCTCGCGCGCCCACACCGCTGTCAAGGTGACACCGAAGTACCACGGACCGGTGGTCTGGGTGAAGGACGCCTCCCGTTCGGTGCCGACCGCCGCGGCGCTGCTCTCGGACGAGCGGCGCCCGGTGCTGATGGCCGAGGTCGAAAAGGAGTACGAGTCCATCCGCCGCCGGCACGCGGCGAAGAAGACCGACCGCCCGCTGCTGACCTTCCCGGACGCGATCGCCGCCCGCTCGCCGATCGACTGGAGCGATTACCACCCGCCCCGCCCCAGGTTCCTGCTGCAGCAGGCCAAGGACGTCTGCGAGGGCCCTACCTGCGATCACCAGCACGGCACCGTCAGCTCGTACACGAAGGTGTTCAAGGACTATCCGCTGGCGGAGCTGCGTGAGTACATCGACTGGGGCCCGTTCTTCAACGCCTGGGAAATGAAGGGCCGGTTCCCGGACATCCTGAACAATCCGGCCACCGGTGAGGCCGCACGCCGCCTCTACGACGACGGGCAGGCCCTGCTGGACCAGATGATCGAACAGAAGTGGGCCACCGCCAATGGCGTCATCGGGTTGTTCCCGGCCAACGCCGTCGGCGAGGACATCGAGGTGTACACCGACGAATCGCGGACCGAGGTGCTGACCACCGTGCACCACCTCCGGCAGCAGGGCGAGCACCGGCCGGGGATCCCGAACCGTTCGCTGACCGACTTCGTGGCCCCGAAGGAGTCCGGGAAGCCGGACTACATCGGTGGTTTCGCCGTCACCTCCGGCCTGGGTATCGAGAAGAAGATCCTGGAGTTCAAGCAGGACCTTGACGACTACAGCGCGATCCTGCTGGAATCGCTGGCCGACCGGCTGGCCGAAGCCTTCGCCGAGCGGCTGCACCAGCGGGTGCGCAAGGAGTTCTGGGGCTTCGCCGGTGACGAGCGACTGGACAACGAGGCGTTGATCGCCGAGAAGTACACCGGCATCCGGCCGGCCCCTGGCTATCCGGCCTGCCCTGACCACACCGAGAAGGCTCTGCTCTGGGACCTGCTTGACGTGCAGGCCCAGACCGGTATCGAACTCACCGAGAGCATGGCGATGTGGCCGGGCGCTGCGGTCAGCGGCTGGTACTTCTCCCATCCGGAGTCGCGGTACTTCGTGGTCGGGCGGATCGACAAGGACCAGGTCGCCGACTACGCCGAGCGCAAGGGATGGACGATGAAGCAGGCCGAGCGCTGGCTGTCGCCCAACCTCGGCTACGAACCGGAAGACTGAGTCCTTTGGATCGCCTCCCGCGCTCGACTGCGGGTCCGAACCCCGCTCCTTCGTGGCTGGGTTCGGGTCCTCGCTTCGCTGGGTCGGCTCAGTGTCCTTTGGATCGCCTCCCGCGCTCGACTGCGGGTCCGAACCCCGCTCCTTCGTCGCTGGGTTCGGGTCCTCGCTTCGCTGGCTCGGCTCAGGAGGGTGCCGAAGGCTGGGAGCCGTAGGCTGGCCGGATGATGTCCGACCTTCAGTTGCGCGACCCGGTGATGATCGCCGCGTTCGAGGGCTGGAACGACGCCGGCGACGCGGCAACCACCGCGGTCGAGCAGCTCACCCTCGGCTGGGACTCGGTCCCGTTGGCCGAAATCGATCCGGAGGGCTACTACGACTTCCAGGTGTCCAGGCCCACCACCCGACTGGTCGACGGGGTGACCCGCCAGATCGACTGGCCGACCACCAGGATCAGTGCCGCCAGGCTGCCGGAGTCGGTGTCCACCAGGGACGTGATCCTGATCCGCGGTATCGAGCCTAACTTCCGGTGGCGGGCGTTCTGCGAGGAGCTGCTCGCCATCGCCGACGCCTACCGGGTGTCCAGCGTCATCTGTCTGGGCGCGCTGTTGGCCGACGTGCCGCACACCCGCCCGGTGCAGGTGACCGGTAGCGCACCGGACGCCGCCGAGGCCGAGCAGCTGGGCCTGGGCGGATCCACCTACGAAGGCCCGACCGGGATCACCGGGATCTTCGGCGACGCCTGTGTGCAGCGCGGCATCCCGGCCTACACGTTCTGGGCCGCGGTGCCGCACTACGTCGCCCAGGGGCCACACCCGAAGGCCAGCGTGGCTCTGCTGCACCGGGTCGAGGAGGTGCTGGACCTGCCGGTTCCGCTCGGCACGCTGCCCGACCAGGCGGACCAATGGGAGGACGAGGTCACCGACATCGCCGCCCAGGACGAGGACATCACCGCCTACATCCAGACCCTGGAGGAATCCAGCGAGGAGGAGGTGCCGCTGCGGCCGGCCAGCGGTGACGCGATCGCCGCCGAGTTCGAGCGGTATCTGCGGCGCCGGGGCCCGGAGGCCGGCTGACGTCCGCCGGTTCGACCCGGCGGCTAGAGCGCTACACCCAGCAATGCGTCGACGGCGTCGGCCATCCCGGCACCGGACAGCGACTCGTCGGCCGCCCACCGGTCCAGTGCCGCCAGCGCCCGCGGTGTGTCCAGATCGTCCGAGAGCGCAGTGGTGAGTTCTGCCAGGACCGGCTCGACGGCACCTGCGGCCGGGCGGGCGGCCGCCAGCCGCCACCGCTGCAGGCGGTCTTCGGCCGTGGCCAGCAGCTCGTCGGTCCACGCCCGATCGGTCCGGTAGTGATCGGCCAGCAGGGCGAGCCGGATGGCCCCCGGGTCGGTGCCGCCCGCGACCAGCTTCGACACGAAGACCAAGTTGCCCAACGACTTCGACATTTTCTCGCCGTCGTAGGAGAGCATTCCGGTGTGCACGTACGAGCGGGCGAAGCGCTGCGTTCCGGCCAGCACCTCGGCATGTGCCGCCGAGCATTCGTGGTGCGGGAAGATCAGGTCCGAGCCGCCGCCTTGGACGTCGATGGACGGGCCGAGGTACTTACCGGCGATCGCGGCGCACTCGATGTGCCAGCCGGCCCGGCCCTGGCCGAGGCTGCTCGGCCAGCTCGGCTCCCCTGGCCTGGCCATCCGCCACAACAGCGGGTCCAGCGGGTCCTTCTTGCCGGTGCGACCGGGATCGCCGCCGCGCTCGGCCGACAGCGCGAGCATGGTGTCGGTGTCGTAGCCGGATTCGTAGCCGAACCGGCCACTGGCCGAGACGTCGAAGTAGACATCCGGGTAGTCGGTGTCGTCCACCCGGTACGCCGCGCCGACGTCCACCAGGGCCTGGACGGCCGCCGCCACCTCCGCCATCTCCTCGACCACCCCGATGTAGTGCTCGGGAGGCAGCACCCGCAGCGCGGTCATGTCGCCACGGAACAGCTCGATCTGCTGGTCGGCGAGCTCCTGCCAGCCGACCCCGTCCCGCTCCGCGCGCTCCAGCAGCGGGTCGTCCACGTCGGTCACGTTCTGCACGTAGCGCACTGAGATGCCCGACGCCCGCCAATAGCGGTTCACCAGGTCGAAGGTGAGGTACGTGGCGGCGTGACCGATGTGCGTGGCGTCGTAGGGCGTGATGCCGCAGACGTACAGCGTGCCGGTCCCGCTCGACACGGTGTCGGTCAATGCACCGGCGGCGGTGTCGTAGAGCCGCAACGGCAACTGCGGACGGAAGGACGGGGCTGACGAGGGTGCCGGGATGTCCGGCGCGGACCATGAATGCACAAGGACAACTCTAGAGGCGAACCGGCGACGGCAACGCTACGGCCGGGCCGACGACCGGATCGCCGGAATCGTGTGCCGGTTGGCATTGAGTACCAGCGCCTGCCACCGCCGCAGCTCGGTGCCGCGAACCGCGCCCGGCGGCGACGATGTCGGGAACATCAGATTCTGCGGGTCCGAGTGGTGCGGAAGGTTCAGCGCGTGGCCGATCTCGTGGGCCAGCACGGTGTCGTCATAGGCGTTCGGGTTGTCCGCGTCGAACAGCGAACGCTGGCAGATCACCCAGTCGGCCGTCATTCCCAGCGAGCATCCGGTGGTGCGGCCGGCGATGTCGCGGACCACCACCACCGTCACCGGGGCGCCGACCCCGCTGCCGGCCGGAAGGTACCGGCGGTACAGGTCGGTGCGACCCATCATGTCGTCCAGCAGGAGCTTCTGGTTGGCCCTGGGATCCAATGCGGTGACCGGAGCCGGCTCCCGGACGGTGCGCACCGACACCGTCCGGACCCCGATGCCAGCCTGCTGTCGCAGGATCGCATCCGCCTTGGTCAGTGAGGGCAGCACCGCCGCCTCGGAGGTCAGCGGCCCGTCCTGGTCGGACAGGATCAGTACCGCGACCCTGAGCACGGCGTCCCCAGGGTCGCGATCGGCGACCCGGTCGGTGACCAGATCCCCGAGGTAGGCGGCGCCGGTCACCACGTCGGTGACGGCGGACCTTGCGGTGGCGGCCAGGTTGCGGACCGCCCCGCCCAGCGCCCGTCCGATCATGGTGTCCAAGTATTCACCTCATCGCTGCCGAACTTTCCCTCCGTCAGCCGGCACAGCGAAGCGAAGATACGAACCAGGCGACGACGGAGCCCGGTTCGTGACCGCAGCCGTGCGCGGTCCGGCGAGCCAATTGTCACAGCGGTGGCCACGGGATCGGCGTGCGGTCGTCCGGCGGTTCCGGGTATCTACCGGCGGCGGCCAGCTCGTCGATCCGCTGCCGGAGCCGGCGCTGCTCACCGCGACTGAGCAGGTCGTCCAGCGCGTCGGCCTCCGGCAACCACAGGCGCAGCCGCTCCAGGCCGTCGGTCACTGGTGCCGGCAGCGGCTCCCCCGCCCAGCCCCAGAGGATGGTCCTGAGTTTGTCGTCGGTGTGGAAGGTCAGCCCGTGGTCGACGCCGTACACGCGGGGCCCGACCGGCAGCAGGTGCGGCGCCTTCCGATCTGCGTTGTTGACCACGACGTCGAATCCGGCGATCACCGCCAACGCTGGGTCGTCGGCGTGACAGACCGCCAGCGGGGTTCCGTCCTCGTCCAGGGCGCGGAACACCGGGAGCCAACCAGCCGGCACCTGGCCGGCCGGCAGCAGTGCCACCAGCTCGCGCCCGCTCTCCCCCACCCCCGGCACATCGTCGCTGCCCGGTTCGTCGCCGTCCGACGACCGACCGTCGACGTCCGGTGGCTCTCCGATCCAGCGTTGCACCA
Source organism: Nakamurella lactea DSM 19367 (assembly GCF_000426645.1). Classification (GTDB taxonomy): domain Bacteria; phylum Actinomycetota; class Actinomycetes; order Mycobacteriales; family Nakamurellaceae; genus Nakamurella; species Nakamurella lactea. The sequence continues at coordinate 338,939 of NZ_AUFT01000005.1, forward strand.
TGCCCTCGCCGTACGGACCGCTGCGCAGCACGGTCGGTGGTACACAGCCCCACCCCGAGGCCTCGGACACCAGATAGGCGGCCAGCTCACGATGCGCCAGCGGACCACCAGGGAAATCCCACAACGGCCGCTCACCACGGATCGGCTTGTAGATGCAGGGCATCGTCAGACCGTCGAGCGTCACCTGGGCCAGCAGGGTGACGTTGGACGCGTCGGTCAGCCGGCCGGTCACCTCCAGCGTGCCGCTGGTGAGGACCGTGACAGCCTCGACGGGGCCGTGACTCGGCGAGGTCGATGGGGTCGGCACGCTCACCGCTAGGCCAGCGCGCCGCGGTGGTAGCCGTTGAGCCGGGGGCAGATGTGCCCCTCGGCGTCCAACGGATTGCCGCACAGCGGACAGGGTGGGCGTCCAGCGGCGACGATGGCCTCTGCGTGCTGGGCGAACGACCGCGCCTCGGCCAGCGTCAGGAACACCCGCAGCGCATCCGGCCCCTCGTCCGCGTCCTCGAGCACGACGTCCTCGTTGACCTCGTCGTCGGACAGCGCCAGCAATTCGACGATCACCTGCGAACCCTCGCCGTCCCAGGCCAGCCCCATGGTGCCGACCCGGAACTCGGCGTCCACCGGGGTTGACAGGGTCAGATCGGTGCCGGCGGCCGCCGGACCGGTGGCCGCCGGATCGTCGACCGCCTCGGCACCGAATCGCTTGCCGACCTCGGTGATCAGCGACCCCAACCGGTCGGCGAGCACCGCGACCTGCTGCTTCTCGCAGGCCACCGAGATCACCCGACGGCCGTCGGCCGCCTGCAGGTAGAACTCGCGCTCCCCTGGCACCCCGACCGTTCCGGCGAGGAACTTCTCGGGAGATCGGAAGATGTGTATCTGACGTGACATGGCATCTCCCAGCCTAGTGAATCGGATCGGCCGTCGGCGGTGCCGGGATCCCGGGGTCGCCGCCCGGTACGGCCTGATCGGCCGGCGTTGCCGGATCGGGAACGGCCACGATGCCGGACAGGGTTCCGTTGTCCCCCATGCGTTCGACGAACGGCCGGTGCTCGACGAAGCGGATCACCGAGACCGAGGCCGGACCGACCGAGATCCGCTGGAACAGGTCGAGGTGCAGTCCGAGCGCGTCGGCCAGCAGCGCCTTGATCACGTCACCGTGCGAGCAGATCAGCAGGGCGCCGTCATCCGTGGTGGTCTCGATCAGCCGGTGCAGGGCGGCGACCGCCCTGGCCGAGACCGCGGCCAGCGACTCGCCGCCCGGGAACACCGCCGCCGACGGCCGGCCCTGCACGGTCTTCCACATCGGTTCGCCGAAGAGCTCGCGGAGCGGCCGTCCGGTCCACTCGCCGTAGTCCACCTCGGCCAGCGCCGGGTCCTGCTCGACCGTCAGACCCGTGGCCTCCGCCAGCGGGGCCAGTGTGCGCAGACACCGCTCCAGCGGCGAACTCACCAACCGGGCGATCGGCACCTCGGCCAGCCGGCCGGGCAGGCCGGCCGCCTGCTCGACGCCGACCTCGTCCAGGCCGACGCCCGCGCTGCGACCGGCGAGCACGGATGCGGCATTGGCCACCGATCGGGCATGGCGCAGCAGTACAACGGTGCGCGCCGCGGTCATCCGCGCACTCCGGCGTCGCGACCGGCGGCGGCCACCGTGGCCAGCACCTCGGCCCGGCCCTGCTTGCTGTCGGCGAACGGCTGGATGCTCGCGGTGCTGATGCCGGCCTCCGCGTAGGCCCGGAGCCGGGCGGCGATCCGCTGCTGGTCACCCAGCAGCGACACCCGGTCAAGGAACTCGGTCGGCACCGCGGCGGCCGCGCCGGCGTAGTCCCTGGCCATGAACAGCTCCTGTACCCGGTCCGCCTCGCGCTCGTAGCCGAGCGCGGTGGCCACCCCGTGGTAGAAGTTCGTCTTCTTCGAGCCCATCCCGCCGATGTACAGCGCGGCGTGCGGGCGCACCCGGTCGGCCGCTTTCTCCAGGTTGTCGTCGACGGCGGCCCCCATTCCGACGTTCAGGTCGAAGTCGCCGGGGTCCCGCCCGTGTGCGGCCAGGCCGGCCCGCAGCCGGCCGATCTGGTCGAGGTCGCCGGAAGCGGTGGCGTCGACGAAGAAGCCCAGCCAGCCGTCGGCGATCTCGGCGGCCAGGTCCAGATTCTTCGGCCCGACCGCCGCCAGATACACCGGGATGTTGCGGCGCACCGGCTGCAGAGCCAGCACCAGCGGCTTCCCCTGCCCGTCGGGCAGCGGCAGGGTGAAGTGCTCGCCGTCGGCCACCAGCCGTTTGCGGGACAGCGCATCCCGGACGATGCCGATGTACTCACGGGTCCGGCCGAGCGGCTTCGCGAACCGGACGCCGTGCCAGCCCTCGGACACCTGGGGGCCGGAGACGCCGAGTCCGAGGTGGAATCTGCCGTGTGACAACGCGTCCAGCGTGGCCGCGGTCATCGCGGTGAGGGCCGGCGTCCGACCGGGAATCTGCATCACTCCGGCGCCCAGGCCGATCCGGTCGGTGCGGGCGGCCAGCGCGCCGAGGATGCTGACCGCGTCCGCCCCGTAGGCCTCGGCGACCCAGACGATGTCGAAGCCCAGTTCCTCGGCCCGGCCGGCCAGTTCCAGGTTGGCGTCCGACGCTTCGACGGTGGTCGGGTATCCGAGGTCGAGTCCGAGTCTCATCGGCGTCCGTTCTCTTCCGGCCGCGCACCCGCCTCGGTGCGCGCTGCCTGGTCCGCATGCCACCGGCGATGCCGGTGGCGGGGTCGTCGATCCCCGACCCCGGGGTGTGCCGACACGGTACCCAGCCACCGCCACCCGCGCGTCCACCGCCCGTAGGTTGAGAGCATGCAGATTCGTCGTCTCGGTTCCACTGGACTGTCGGTGTCCGGGCTCGGCCTCGGCACCATGAGCTGGGGCCGAGACACCGACGCAGACGCGGCAGCCGGCCAACTCGAGGCGTTCGTCGCCGCCGGCGGCACGCTGATCGACACCTCGAACGTCTACGGCGACGGTGACGCGGAGTCGATCATCGGGACGCTGGTCCCGGACGTGATCCCCAGGGATTCGGTGGTGCTGGCGACCACCACCGTCGGCGTGGGTTCCGGCCGGGGCTCGCTGCTCCGGGCGCTGGACGCCTCGTTGCGCCGGCTGGGCACCGACCGGGTCGACCTGTGGCAGGTGCACGGTTTCGATCCGACCGTGCCGATCGAGGAGACCTGTTCGGCGCTGCAGGCGGCGGTCAGCAGCGGTCGCGCCGGCTATGTCGGGGTCTCCGGGCACGGCGCCTGGCAGGCGGCAACGGTCGCCACCTGGATGCGCTCGCTGGGCATCTCGCTGGCGTCCGTGGAGACCGAGTACTCATTGCTGGAGCGCGGGCCGGAGCCGGACCTGCTGCCGGCTGCCGCGTCGCACGGGCTGGGAGTGCTGGCCTGGGCGCCGCTGGGTCGCGGGGTGCTGACCGGCAAATACCGGCACGGCACGCCGGCCGACTCGCGTGGCGCATCGCCGCACTACGCGCGCTACGTCGGACGTCATCGCAGTGAGGTGTCCTCCCGGATCGTCGAGGCGGTCGCCACCGCGGCCGATGGGCTGGGAACCTCGCCGCTGGCGGTGGCCTGCGCCTGGGTGCGCGACCGCCCGGGCGTGACCTCAGCGGTGATCGGTGCCCGGGACCCAGCGCAGTTGCTCGGTTCGCTGGCCGCCGACGAGGTGGTGCTGCCGGATTCGATCAGGGCGGCGTTGGACGACGTGTCCAGCGGACTGGACGAGGAGACCGGCGGCGCCGTGCTCGAGGACGGCCCGGACGACAACGGGGCCCCGGCCGGCTGATGTCGACCGTGAATGACGCACGTCGGTCGGGAGCCGGCTCGATCTTCGACGAGTTCTGCGCCGCCGGCCTGTGGTCCGGGGTCGGGCCGGCGGTGGCCAAGACGATGCGGGACGCAGGTATCACCGGGCCGGCGGCGGTGACGGTGCAGGCGCTGGCGGCGCTGCCGAAATTCACCGCCAAACGAGCGGATCGGCTGTACAACGCCTGGGTGGGCGCCGGGCACCTGTGGGAGCTGGCCGGAATCCTGGTGCCATTGGGACTGCCGGCGCGCTGGGCGCTGCGGTTGGTCGACGCCCTCGGCGACGGGGCGATGGCGGCGCTGCAGATCGATCCCTGGCGACTGCTGGTGCTGCCCGAGTCCACCGTGCAACAGGCCGATCGGCTGGCCAGGGCACTGGACCCGGCCGTCCGGCAGGACGACCCGCGGCGTGGTGCCGCCCTGGTCGACTGGGTGCTGGCCAGGTTCGCCCGGGACGGCCACACCGCGGCACCGGCCGATGTGGTGGCCGACGCGCTGCGCTCCTACGGGGTCGATGTCGAGGCCGGAGTGCGCGCGGCCCTCGCCGGTGACCGGGTCGCCGAGGTGCCGGATCCGACTGCCGCCGGCGAGCAGTGGATCGCCCGGAAAGCATTGTGGGAGGCCGAGTCCGCCATCGCAGCTGGATTGAAACGGCTGGCCGCGGAAGCGAAGCCGTTGGCCAAGCCCGGAGCAGTGAAGGCCGCGGCGAAGGGCCTGGACGAGGTCCAGGCCGGTGCGGTGGCGCACGCCGCCGAACACGGCGTCAGCCTGCTCACCGGCGGTCCGGGAACCGGCAAGAGCCGTACCATCGCCGCCGTCGTCGCCGTCTGCCGGGCGGCCGGGGTGGAGCTGGCGCTGGCCGCCCCGACCGGGCGGGCGGCGAAGCGGCTCGAGGAGCTCGCCGGGCACCCGGCCACTACCATCCACCGGCTGCTGGGTGCCCGCCCCGGCATCGCCGAGTTCACCTACAACGCCGACAATCCGCTGCCGGCCCAGCTGGTGGTGGTCGACGAGGCGTCGATGCTGGACGTGGAATTGGCCGCCGCACTGATCGCCGCGCTCGCCACGTCCGCCCACCTGGTGATCGTCGGTGACCCGGCGCAGCTGCCCTCGATCGGGCCCGGACGGGTGCTCGGCGACCTGGTGGACGCCGGTGCGGTGCCGGTCACCGAACTCAGCCGGCTGTACCGGCAGAGCACCGGTGGTGCGATCGCCCGGTTGGCCGCCGCGGTCCGCGGCGGTGAGCTCCCGGTGGTGGACGATCCGGACCACGAAGTGGTGGTCGTGCCCAGCCGCGGATCGGCCGAGGGCGCCCATCGGGTGATCCAGCTGGTGACCGACTCGATCCCCCGGGTGTTCGGGGTCCTGCCCGCTGAACTACAGGTGGTCACGCCGGTGCACGGCGGCCCGGCGGGGACCCAGGCGCTCAACCGCGAACTGAAGCGGGCACTCAACCCTGGGCCGGGTTCGGTCCGCGGGTTCGACGTCGGCGACCGGGTGGTGGCCACCGCCAACCATCTGGATGCCTCCCCCGCCGGCTACGCCAACGGCGAGGTCGGCACCGTGCTGTCGACGGGCGAGAAGTCCGTGCGGGTGGCGTTCACCGCCGGCGAATCCGACATCGCCGGCAAGGCGCTCGGCGACCTGCTGCACGGCTGGGCGATCACCGTGCACCGTGCCCAGGGCTCGGAGTGGGACGCCGTGGTAGCGGTGATGCCGCCGGAGGCCGGCGCGATGCTCTCCCGGCCGTTGATCTACACCGCGCTGACCAGGGCGAAACGCCACCTGTCGGTGGTGCATGCCGCCGGTCCGGCGCTGGCCAGGGCGGTCCGGCAGATCGGCGCCAGGCCGCGCCGGACGCTGTTGCAGCACCTGATGTCGGGCTGACCTGCGGCCCCCTGCCGACGATCATGGCTCGCCGCCAGGCAGAACGGACAATTGACCGGCGTTTCGCGGGCAGATCGCCATGGGTCAACTCCTGAACCGGGGCAAGATCGTTGCACACTGGTGGCTTGCCACCGGCGATCCGGCGCCGGGCCCAGCTCCGCCCGTCGCCGGACCCGACAGAAATGAGGTGCGATGGCGGCGACGGACGACTACGAATACGCACCGCTGCGGCTGGACCCGACGGTGTCGCGGTCGTCGGCCACCACCATGCTGGCCATCCATGCCGAGTACTCCGGGTGGGAGCTCGCCAGGGTGCTGCTGTTCCCAGACGGCACCCGCCGGGTCTGGCTGCGTCGCCGGCGTCGGCCGGGCCTGGTGCCCGGACCGTCGTCCTGAACGTCCGGCTCTAACATCGTCGGGTGGATTCCTCCCCCGAGGTCTGGCGCCTGGAACGACGCGGCATCCTGCGGGATTCGGTGGGCGTGGGGATAGCCACCGGTGCCTATGCGATCTCGTTCGGGGCGCTCTCACTGACGGCCGGGCTCAGTGTGCTGCAGGCCATGGTGCTGTCGCTGTTCATGTTCACCGGCGGATCCCAATTCGGGTTGATCGGGGTGTTGGCCGGTGGCGGGTCACCCTGGGCGGGAGCCGCCACCGCGGTGATGCTCGGTTCCCGCAACGCCCTGTACGGCCTGCGGCTGGCGCCGATCCTTGATCTTCGCGGGTGGCGCCGGATGCTGGCCGCCCAGTTGGTGATCGACGAGTCGAGCGCGATGTCGATGGGTCGGTCCGGCGACCGCGGGGCCAGGGCCGGTTTCTACGGCACCGGGCTGGCGGTCTTCGTGTTGTGGAACCTGGGCACGTTGATCGGCGCGGTCGGTGCCGCAGCACTGTCCGACCCGCGGGTGCTCGGCATGGACGCGGCCGCGCCCGCCGCCTTCCTGGCCCTGCTGGCGCCGCGGATTCGGAGCCGGGAATCGTGGGCGCTGGCGTTGGCCGCCGCGCTGGTGGCCCTGCTGGCCACCCCGTTCGTGCCGCCCGGCATCCCGATCCTGATCGCCGCCGCGGTCGGGGTCGCATTCGGGCTACGGCGGCCACCGGCGGCGGGCAGCGGTTCCCGGCCGGCCAGGGTGGCGCGGTGATCTGGGCGGCGATCCTGGTCGGCTGTGCCGGTTGCTTCGCCTTCAAATGGGCCGGACTGTCGGTGCCTGCGTCCGTGCTGGCGAACCGGACCGCGCAGCGCATCGCCGCGCTGCTGCCGATCGCGCTGTTGGCGGCCCTGATCGCCACCCAGACCTTCGGCGCCGGTCAGCACCTGGTGCTGGATGCTCGCGTTGCCGGAGTCGCGGTGGCCGCGGTCGCCGCCTGGCGGCGCTGGCCGTTCCTGGTCATCGTCGTGCTGGCCGCCGGCACCGCAGCGGTATTGCGGCTGCTGGTGCCCGGCAGCTGAACCGCCGTCAGCCGCCGTCAGCCGTCGGCCGGCCGCCGGTCCGGCCTCAGCAGTTGACCAACAGCCGATCCAGCACCCGGACGCCGAATCGGAGGGCATCCACCGGCACCCGCTCGTCGACCCCGTGGAACAGTGACGAGAAGTCCAGATCGGCCGGTAGCCGCAACGGCGAGAAGCCATAGCCGGCGATGTCCAACCGGGAGAACGCCTTGTTGTCCGTGCCCCCGGAGAGCATGTACGGGATCGGGTGACCGTTGTCGTCCTCGTGCCGGATCGCGGCCTTCATCGCCTCGACCAGAGCCCCCTCCCACGGGTACTCCAGTGGCGGCGAGATGAACCAGTCGATGTCGACGCCGTCGCCGACGATCTCGGCGACCTCGGCCTTGAACGAGTCGACCTGACCGGGCAACACCCGGCAGTCGACGGTGGCCTGGGCGGTCGACGGGATGACGTTCGCCTTGTAGCCGGCGCTGAGCATGGTCGGGTTCGCGGTGTTCCGCAGGGTGGCATTGACGATCTTGGACACCGGGCCGAGCTTGCCGATGGCGCCCTCGAGATCGTCGTCCGGGAACTCCATCCCGGTCAGCTCGGTGACGGCGGCCAGGAACGCATCGACCGTGGCCGTGCGGGAGATCGGGAACTCGTGCCGACCGAGCCGGGCGACGGCCTCGGCGATCCGGGTCACCGCGTTGTCCTCGGCGATCATCGAGCCGTGGCCGGCCTTGCCGGTGGCCGTCAGCGTCGCCCACGCGACGCCCTTCTCCGCGGCGGCCACCAGGTAGGCGCGCCGCTCCGGGTCGACGTTGATCGAGAACCCGCCCACCTCGCTGATCGCCTCGGTCGCCCCGGTGAACCATTCGGGCCGGTGGTCGACCAGCCACTCCGCGCCGTAGACACCGCCCGCCTCCTCATCCGAGACGAAACAGAAGATCAGGTCGCGGGGTGGGATCACGTTGCGCCGCTTGAGATCTCGGGCCACCGCCAACGTCATCGCCACCATGTCCTTCATGTCGACGGCGCCGCGCCCCCAGACATAGCCGTCCTGGACGGCGCCGGAGAACGGGTCGACCGTCCACTCGGCAGCGTTCGCCGGCACCACGTCGACGTGACCGTGGATCAACAGCGCCCCGCGCGACGGGTCGGCGCCGGCGAGCCGGGCAACCACGTTGCCCCTGCCGGGTACCGATTCTGCGTATTCGGTCCGGTAGCCCACCTCCTCCAGCTTCTGCTGGATGTACTTCGCGGCGACCGCCTCCTGATCGCCGATCGTCGAGGGGTCCCCGGTGTTGACCGACGGGATGCGGATCAGGTCGCTGCAGAGGTCGACGACCTCGTCTTCGGCTGTGCTCGTCATGGTGGTGTTCCTATCACCACGTCGGGCCGCGACCGCCGGTCAGGGTCAGTAGCGCCCACCACCGGTCGAGCTCAGCCGACCCAACGATGCCAGTATTCGGTGGACACCGCGAGGTAGCTCGTCACCGAGAAGATCCCGCGTCCCCGGATGTTGTCCTTGACGGCGGCATAGGTAGCCGCGTTGGCCGGGCGGCCCAGCATCGTCCGGTACAGCCGGTCGATCCACTGCTCGCGGAACGGCGCAGTGCCGGTCAGGGCGTCCACCGTCTTCGGCAGGCCGCGGGATCGCGCGACAGCGGTCCAGTGGTCGAGCTGAGCGGCGGTCGGCGACTGCCGCAGCACCGCCCGGAAGGTGGCCGCCGTCCAGGTTCTCAGGTTCTTGCCGGCCCGCGCGTAGGCGCTGGGCGAACCGCACACCGCCATGTACAGGTCCTTGATGTTCCTGGTCGCCAGCCGCGCCGTCCACACCCGCAGACCGGTGGCATCCGCGTTGTGCCCCAGGCATTCCTGGTAGACCACATTCGTCAGCCGGCCGCGCCGGGCACCGGTGGTCGACAGGTCGTCGGCGACCTGCTTCTTGCTCCGGGAACCCTGCTGCAACGCCACCGACTGGACCGGCGAGGTGACCTTGCGGGCCAGCAACTGTCGATACAGCGCCGAGGTGAACTTGTCCGCCTGCACCTTGGGATAGGTCGGGTACCGCGAGACATTCGCCGACGAACCGGCGATCAGCTTCGCCGTGTACGTCGCGGTCGCCGGCATGGTGGCGTAGGTGCCGGGGTTGCCGGTCTGCAACACGGCGACCATGTACTTGCCGGTGAAGCCGACGGAATGGATCGCATTGGGCTGGGACGTCCAGTTGTCGCCGCCCCAGCCCTGTTTGGATCCGGCGCCGGCGATGGCGTTGAACCCGAAGTTCTGGTTGAACCCGTCACACCCGTTGTCGGTGGCCTGCACCATCGCCGGCATCAGCCACGGACCGACCAGCTGGTCCTTGCCGATCCGGTAGACCAACCGGGCCATGTCGTCGGCGGTGATCCTGGTCTTGCCCCAGTAACCGGGGTTGCCCGGGTTGTTGCTGGTGTGGGTCAGGCCGTACCTGGCGGCCATCTCCGGGACCGCGCTGTTGGTCCAGTAGGCGGAGGCGATGCCGTCGTCCGAGCACCGGATCATCTGCGTCAGCCGTGCACTCATGGTGGCGGACATCGAGCTGCCGTAGTGGACCCGGTAGTACGCGGCGATCATCAACTTGACGATCGATTCGCTGGCCACCTGAGTGCCGGCATTGCCGGTCCTGGCGAGCACCTTGCCGGTCTTGCGGTCCAGCACCGCCAGGTAAGACGTGATGCCGCGGGCCGCGGAGTAGGCGGCGCCGGCGTTCACCGCCTGTTGCGGGGTCCTGGTGGCGGTGGTAGCAGCGGTGACCACGGCCGATACCGCACGAGTCGCGGACGCCGGCGAGACCGCGGGCGCCGGGCCGGCCGGCTGCGCCGCCGCCGGGTCGACCACAACGGGGCTGACGGTGAAGCTCAGCGCGGCGACCGTGACCAACAGTGCCGAGCGGCGCCATCGGCCGGCCCGCCGGGCGGTCGGCGCGGGTGGGCGGCTCAGCGGATGCAGCATCGTTCGGGTACCTCCGAGGTCTCGGCGGCCGCCGCCGCGGTACGGCGGCGGCCCCGAGCATTGCACCACCGGCCGGCTCCGGCTGGCAATCCGACCCACGGGACGGCGCCGGCCGTCGCACCAGGCCACCAATCGGCGTCAGCCCTTGACCTTCACCGTCAGCGGTCGGCTCACCGTCGCGCCCGCGGCGTTGCGGAATTCGACGGTGTAGACGTACGTGCCAGGTTGCCGGCCGGCGACATCGACCGACGCGACCTGTGGCGACGGGCTTGCCGCCGGCAGGGTGCCCGATCCGACGTCCACGCCGTTCTCGCGGAACACGTACGACGTGGCGTTGGTGCCCCACCAGAGGTTCGCGGTGACGGTGTACGCGCCGTCGGCGTCGGTGTTGTCGGTGCTCAGTTCAGGTCGGCCGGGGTTGGCGTCGGCCACCCTGACGGTGATCGGCTTGAGCCTCGAAGACCCCTGAGAGTTGATCAGCTCACCGGTGTACTGGTAGCTCCCGTTCGGCAGCCCGGTGCGCTCGACGACCATGTGCTGTGCCTTCGGGGAGTCGGGATCGAGCTTCGTCACGTTGATCAGCCGGCCGTTCTGGTACAGGCGCAGGATGCTGGCGTTCTCGCCCCACCACAGGTCCATCGACACCTGGAAGTTCCCGTCGGTCAGGCCGGTGTCCCAGCCCTCGTTCGACTGGAGGTCCCCGACGGCCGGGGCCTTGCCGGCGCCGTCCTGCGGCCGGAAGTCGGCCGCGGAGGTGAAGACCGCGGTGAGTGTGCGTGCGTTGACGTCATAGCCGAGGGTGACGAACTTCCCGGGTGCGATCTCGGCGCTGGACGGGTTGCCCTGGTCACCGTTCTTGGAATCGTAGAGCGGCACCGCGTCCGCGGCATAGCCGTCCCAGTCCGCCGACGGATCTTCGATCAGCACGCCGAACGTCGGCCGTCCGGCGACCTCGGGGTCGCCGTAGGTGAGCAGCACCTGCCCAGCCTTGGTGAGCAGCTGGTGGTGCGACTGGGCAGGGATATCGGTGGCCGCCGCAGCCGACCAGGTGTGGCCGTTGTCGAAGGACCTGCTGAGGTAGGCCCGGGCAGGTGAGGACGTGGAACGGATCAGCGCGACGATCTCCCCCGATGGCAGCACGGTCAGGTTCGGCTCCTGGAAGGCGATGGCGTGGTCGGCCGCGATTGCCACACTATGCGGATCCCACGTCAGCCCGCCGTCGGTGCTGCGGACCACCAGTGCATGTTCGCGTTCGGTCCCGTTCGGCGCCCCGTACAGCGGCGCGAGCAGGTCCCCGTTCGCCAGCTCCACGATCGGCCCATGGCTCGCGGCCCAGCCGTCGGCCCTGTCGACCGCGCTGCTCTGGTCGTTCGACACCAGGATCGGGTCCGACCACGTCGCACCGCCGTCGGCCGACCGGACGAGGAAGGGCTGGATCGCCAGCGGCGCCGTCCAGCGGTAGTCGAAATAGCCGAGCAGGATCGTGCCGTCGCGCAGCTGCACCAGCTTGGGATCGCGGGCATCGTTGGGCACGTCGACCGCAACGGTCGGTGTGCTCCAGGTGGCCCCGTTGTCGTTCGAGGTGGTGACCTTGATGTCGCCGCTGGGCGCGGTATGCCCGGGCGACTCGTAGTAGGCGGCGAGCAACCGGCCGTCCTGCAGCTTGACGATGTCGGGGAAGTGGATCTGCTGGCCCTGCGGCGCGGTAGCGACGGTCACTTGCCGGAATGCGTTGATGGTGACGGACTCTTCGGCAACCGAACGGATGCCCTCGGCGTCGGTGACCACGGTGCGCATGGTGCCGCTGGCGGCTTCTCCGAAGGTATGCGTGATGGACGCCGTCACCCAGCCGTCGGCATCCGGCCCGCTCAGCGATACCGGGATCGCCGCATCCATCCAGGTCGTCGTCACCGCATAGTCCGCGACGTCCGTCCCGTCCGCGATGCGGAATCGTGCGACCGGCGCATCCACCACCTCGACGCCCTTGACCGCGCCGCCGAACACCGGCACCACCTGCACACCGGCGAACGCGTCGTCCGGCAGCTCGCCGGAGACCGCCAGATCGTCGATGTAGTAGTCGATTCCGACCGCGGCAGTGCCGGCCGAAGCGAAGTACACGTTCGCCAGACTGGCCGATGCCGCGACGCGCACCGTCGTCTGGGTCCGCACGCCGTTGACGACGAGTTCGGCCCGGTCGAGGTTCGCGTTGATCGTCACGTCCTGCCACTCACCGAGCGCCGCGCCGCCGGGAACGCTCCCGACGGTGGTCCAGGCGGAGCCGTTGTAGGCCTGCACGCGCAGGTTCGGGCCGTCGGCGGCAAAGACGAATCGCCACACCCCGTTTGCGTTGCCGCCGGGGCCGCCCATCAGGGCGACGATCATGCTGTTGCGCAGCTCCGCGGGAGAGATCCGGAACGCCACCGACCGCTCGGTCGACTCCGGAAACGAGCACTGGGTGCGGGTCTGGGCGGTGGCGCTCTGGTCGCTGAGCCGCATGGCCCGGTTCGAGGCGGCCGCCCCGCCGAAGCCGGCTTCGGCGACCGTGACATCGCCGACGCCGGCGCAGCCGGCCGGCGGCGCGCCGACCGGCTCGGCATCGAAGGTGCGCACGGTTCCGTCGGCAGGCGCGGCCAGCGCCGCCGGCGCGGGGCCGACGGCGACGATGACGGCGATCGCGGCGGCGGCAGCAACGGCCCTGCGCCAGCGGTGTGGTGTCACGAACATCAACTCGTTCACTCTCCTCGACTGGATTCGGCCGCACACCCCCGAGAGTTACCGGTTGAGTGCGATGATCGGCAGCAGATGCCGCTCCGAATCGTGACGGTTGTTCCGTATCGCCCCGAACAGTAGCCAAATGGAATGGCGTTTCATATAGGCCATTCGGGGTGCAAGCAGGACCATCGCCGGCTCGGCGGACACGGTCGGTGTCTGCCGGTCGAACTCTTCGCCGTGGCAGTCGCCCGCTCGCCCACCACCATCGCGCCGTATCTGTCCCCCGCCGACCGGCCTCTGACAAGCGTCGTGCTGCATCGGGTGGCCGGCGCTCGCATCGATCGGAGTAATGAGAATGACGATTCGCCGTTGCCTGTCCCGGTTCTCGCTCACGCTGCTGGCGGCTGCCACGGCCGCGGTGATCGCAGTGATCCCGGCCGCTGCGATGGAACCGTTCAGCGGACCGACATCGATCGTCGGCGCCAGCTGCGCCTTCGGCACCGCCGAGACGTCGGACTCGGTGAACGGCACCGTCCGCGGCGCCTTCACCTGTAACGCCGAGGCAGACAGCCCGATCAGCATCTTCTGGTACCAGGGCGGCGTCAAAACCGTTCGGCACAGTCCTTACACCGGGCAGCTGATCGCCGCCGCCTGGGACGGATCGACGTCCCTCTACATCCTGTACCAACAGGCGAAGTCGTTGAAGATCGCCAAGGTCAGCGACGCCGGGTCGTTCAGCGCGGTGACCGTGCTGTCCACCTCGCTGGCGGCCTACACATCCGGCGATCTGGTTGCCTCGCAGGGCAAGTGGTGGGCGGTCTGGCACGAAACGGTCGGCTCCCAGGCGGAGCTGTTCCAGGCCAGGACGTTGTTGGGGACCCAGCACCGGACGCGGATCACCAGCAGCGCTGCCCAGGACCTGGAGCCGAGCCTGGCCTACTCCGGCGGCCGGCTGGAAATGGCCTGGAGCCGCTACACCGCCGACCTCGGCGCCGCCGATCTGTGGGTCGGCAGGAACACCGGGGCCGGCTGGGTCACCAAGGTGCTGGCGACCAGCGGCACCCACAACAACATGCCGGACATTGCCGGGTCCGGCGGCCGGTTCTATCTCAGCTGGACCAGGGACGGCGTGATCAATGCCGGCGACAACACCAGCGGCTCGTGGGTCACCCGAACCTTCAGCAACCACGGATACAACCCACGGATCGCCGCGGCTGCGGGAAAGGTGTTCGTCAGCTACGAGGCGGTCAACCTGCAGGGCAAGATCTACGTCGTGGAGCGCTCCGCCGGACGATGGACCGGCGGCGCCGTCACCGGCATCCGGACCGGCAACGTCGGCATCGCCGCGGGCAACGGCAGCGCTTCGATCGTCTACTACTCCAACAGCGGGCTGTCGGCTCGCACGCAGTAACGGCCGGCGTCACCGGGTCGTGCCGGGCGCCGGTTCCGGCCCGCAGCTCACTGAAGTCGGTACCGGCCCCGTTCGACCACCACGTCCAGACCGTCGATCTGCCCCGCGGTCAACTCGGCCGGGGGCTCGACGTCCTGGTCGACCGTCACCGCCAGAACGGGTACACCGTCACGCATCTTGACCCCCACCGCGGACACTCCCGGGAGGGCGATCAGCCGCTGCTCATGGCGCCGTTGGACATCCACTGCCTGCTCGTACGACATCGTCATGGACCCAGTGTGAGCCCGTTGTCCGGCGGTGCGTGACGGCGGACGGGTGAACCGGTGACGGGGACGTATCCAACGCCGTCGGCGCTCGCTCTCACAGGCATCATGCGCTGGCATCAGCTGACGCTCAGAAGGGAGTTGTCATGTCAACATTGGACGAGCTGATCGCGATCAAGCAGCAGGTCGAGCAGCAGTACCTGGGTCGGCCCGGCGTCACCGGGGTCGACGTCGGGTACAAGGTGGTCGGCGGGGTGCAGACCGACCAGTTGGCGATCAGGGTGCACGTCGAGGAGAAGAAGACCCGGGTGCCGGCCGCCGAAAAGGTTCCGGCCGAGATCGACGGCGTAGTCACCGATGTACTGGAACGCGCCTACCAGCTCCAGGTCGTCTCCGAGCCGCTGGACGTCGGCGTCCAGGCGGTGGACACCAATCACTACCCGACCCTGCAGGGCGGGATCAGCATGGGACCGAGCCGGGTGATCGGCGGCTCGATCTTCGCCGGCACGCTCGGTGCGATCGTCGTCGACAACACCAACAACCAGCACGCGGCGCTCACCAACTTCCACGTCGCCTGTGTCGACTCGTCCTGGGCCGTCGGCAACCGGATGGTGCAGCCGAGCCGCATCGACACCGGCGTGGTGCCCGGCGACGAATTCGGCGGCATCGTCCGCGCCGTACTGTCCGGCCACGTCGACGGCTCGGTGGTTTCCATCGACTCCGGTCGGGCAAACTCGGCCGAGGTGGCCGAGATCGGCACCGTCAAGGGCACCAAGACCGCGACGCTCGGGATGGCGGTTCGCAAGCGCGGCCGCACAACGGGTCTGACCTACGGCTCGGTCGACGGACTGTCGCTGACGGTGAACGTCGACTACGGCGATGGCATCGGCGTCAAGCAGTTGACGGACCAGGTGAGCATCGCAGCGGACACCACCAAGAACGCAATGTTCTCCGATCACGGCGATTCCGGCTCGGTGATCGTCGACGGCTCGGGTTACGTGGTCGGTCTGCTGTTCGCCGGCGCCGGGGCCGGCACGGTGGCCAATCCGATCGCTTCGGTGCTGTCCGAGCTCAACGTCTCGATGCTGGTCGGAAAGGCCCTGCTGAAGGACTTCAAGGACGGCCGCAAGGACATCATCAAGGACAAGGAACTGCTCAAGGAGCGCAAGGATCTGATCAAGGAGCACAAGGAGTTCGCCAAGGAACTGCGCAAGGACGTGATCAAGGAGCGGGTGCTCGAGGGCAAGATGCTCAAGGACATCCGCGACATCGAGATCCCGAAGCCGGGTCGGCCGGGCGATCCTGGCCCGGTCGAAGGCGGACGTTCGGTGGACGACCGGTTGGGGGCCATCGAGCAACAGCTCGCCGCGCTGACGAGTTTCATCGACCAGGATCAGCGCCCGGACCTGAGCAGCTCCGCGTTCTCCGGGGAGGCAGAACCCGGTCCGGACGAGCTGCAGGCACTGCGCGCCGAACTGGAGAACCAGGTGACCGAGGCGGCCGCCGCCAAGGCCGAGTTCGACGGGCCGATGGCCTGATCGTCATGCTGCTGATCCTGTGTCCGCTGGACGACCTCGATGCCCTCGCCTTCGCCCACCGGGCGACGGCCGAGGGCACCGGGTGTCGAATCCTGACGGCCGAGGCATTGTCGTTCGCCGGTCGGCGATCTCATCGGATCGTCAGCCCCGTGCGCGGGTCGGGCGCTCCGATCTCGGTCCGCACCGAGATCGAGGCGCTCGGCCTGCCACCGATCAACGACGAGCAGGTCTCGGGTGTGCTCAACCGGCTGATCGAACCGCCGGCATCGGCCTGGCGACGGGCCACGGCGGTCGAGCGCGACTATGCGACGGCGGAACTGTTCGCCTTCACCATCAGCTGGCTCAGTGGGTTCGAGTGTCCGGTGCGGAACCGGCCGACCGCGAGCTGTCTGGCCGGCCCGGCCCCGCATCCGCTGCGCGCCGTTGTCGCGGCGCAGGCAGCGGGGCTGGAGTGCCCCGATCTGCGGTACGGCAGCGACACCGCCGCTGCGCAGCCCGATCTGGCGGCCGCCGCGTTCGCCGCTGCCGGACCCGGCGCGCGGGCAAGACAGGTCGTCTGTCTGGACGGCATGGTGCTGTCGGACGGGATTCCGGCCGACCCGGGGGCGGGGGTCGTCGGGCTGCTGTGCGCCATCGGCGCCGACGCCGACCTGGTCGGGGTGGACTTCGCGGTGCGCGGCGACCACTGGGTGTTCGCCGGGCTGACGCCGCTGCCCGCGCTCGGTGGCCTCGGCCGGGATGGTCGCCGGACCCTGCTGGCAACGCTGACACCGGCCCGGACGGCGGTGGCGTGATGACCGTGCTGGTCTGGGGCGTGCCGTCCGAATCGCCGGTGCGGATGATCACCGAGGCGCTCCGGGCCAACGGTGCCGATTGCGTATCGGTACCACCGGAGGCGGACGGCGTCGAGGTCTCGCTCGCCGTCGATCCCGCTGGGCGGCTCTCGGGCGGGTTGCGGATCCAGGGCCGTGCGGTGCCCTGGCAGCAGCTCAGCGGGGTGTACGTCCGTCCGGTCGAGCCGGAGCTGTCGCCCCGGCTGCGGCAGCTGCCCGGCGAGGCCGCGCAGGTCCGGCACGCCCGCGCCGTGCACGACGCGTTGATCGCCTTCACCGAGGTCGCCGCCGACGGGCCGTATCGGGTCGCGAATCGGTTGTCCGCCATGGGCTCGAACATGTCCAAGCCGTTCCAGGCGCAGCTCATCGCCCGGCACGGATTTGCCGTCCCGGAGACGCTGGTGACCGATTCGGCCGAGGAGGCGCTGGATTTCGCGGACCGGCACGACGGCGTGGTCTACAAGTCGACCAGTGGTATCCGTTCGATCGTCACCGTCTTCGATCCGGCCGCCGACCGGTCCCGCCTGAACCGGCTGCGCTGGTGCCCGGTGCAGTTCCAGGAGCGGATCGACGGGCCGGACGTCCGGGTGCACGTGATCGGGGGTGAGGTGTATCCGGCGATCGTCGGGAGCACCGCGGTCGACTACCGATACGCCCGGGCGCAGGTCGGCCAGGATGCCACCCTGCAGCGTTGGGACCTGCCCGATGAATGGGCCGAGCGCTGCGTCGCACTGGCCGCCGACCTCGATCTGCCGTTCGCCGGCATCGACCTGAAGCTGTGTCCCGACGGCCGCGTTGTGTGCTTCGAGGTGAATCCGTCGCCCGGCTTCCCGTGGTACGAGACCGCTGCCGGGCTACCGATTTCGGACGCGGTCGCCCGCTGGCTGGTCGCGGCCTGACCGCCGCCGGCGGGTACGGGTCCGAAGGCCAAGATCGACCAGGACGGCGACCAGCACGCCGGCGACATAGGCCACCAGGTCGGTCCAGGCAAACCCTTGTCCGAGCACCAGATGACCGGGCGTCGTGTCGCGGATCCGGTCGATCCACCCGGCCCGGTACAGCTGGGAGAACTCGACCAGGAAGCTGACGGCAATGGTCAGCAACGCCCGGCCGGCCCGCGGCATCCCGGGCGCGGCCGCGGAAACAATGAAGAAGACCATCGTCGCCCACAGCAGATCGCCCACCCAGGCCGGGATCGCCGGCCACTGCCGGGACGCCAAGCCGCAGCCGATCGTGACAGCGGCCGCGATCGCGTACCACCACCGGGGCACCCGCACTGTACGTTCCCCTCTCGCCGGCCGGAGCCACGCCCGACGTGTCCCACGGTACGGGCAACTCCCGACCGCGACGTCGGTCAGCGCGCGACGTGGCAGGCAGCCGAATGGCCGGGTGACAGTTCACGCAGCGCGGGGCTCACGGTCGAGCAGGCGTCGATCGCCAGCGGGCACCTGCGGCGGAATCGGCAGCCCGGCAGCGGGTCAACCACCCGTGGCGGCTCGCCCTTGTCGATCGGCCCGTCGGCGATACCGGCCCGCGGGTCCGGCACCGCGGACAGCAGCAGCTGGGTGTAGGGGTGTTTCGGTGCGGCGAGTACCTCTTCGGTCGGTCCCGACTCGACGATGTGCCCGGCATACATCACCAGCAGCCGATCCGAAACGTAACGGGCGCTGGCGATGTCGTGCGTGATGTACAGGAAGGAGACGTCCTCCTGCTCGCGCAGGTCGGCCATCACGTTCAGCAGTCCGATCCGGATCGAGACGTCGAGCATCGACACCGGTTCGTCGGCCAGGATGACGGTCGGCCGGTAGGCCAGCGCCTGGGCGAACCCGATCCGCTGCCGTTGGCCACCACTGAGTTCGTACGGGAACCGGTCCAGGATGTGGGCCGCCGGTCGCAGCCCGACGGTCTCCACCACCCTGATCGCCTCAGCCCGCCGCTGCGGGCGGCTGAGCTCGGGTCGGTGCAGGATCAGCCCACGGTTGATCCCGTGCGAGACCGGGTAGGCCGGGTTGAGCGAGGAGAACGGATCCTGGAACACCATCGGCACATCGCTGCGGTACCGCATGCTCTGCCGCCGGGATCGCATCGACGCCAACGACTGTCCGCGGTAGCGGATCTCGCCGCGGGTCGGCATGTACACCCGGGCCAGCAGTCTGGCCACCGTGCTCTTTCCGCTGCCGCTCTCGCCGACCAGCGCAACGATCTCCCGGGGGTTGATCACCAGGTCGACGTCGTCCACCGCGTGCAGCGTCTTGCGGGCGAGGTTGCCGCCGACCTTGAAGTGCTTCGTCAGCCCCGTCGCCTCCAACAGCGGACCCGGCCGTTCCTGGCTGCTCACCCCTTCACCGCCGGCGGGCGGTTCAGCAGACACCTGCTGGCGACCTCACCGACCGGGTACAACTCCGGCTGCTCGGTCGTGCATTCGGCCTCCGCGACCGGACACCGTTCGTGGAATCGGCAACCGGAGGGCGGCCTGCCCAGGCTCGGCGGACTGCCGGGGATTCCGGTCAGCCGGCGTCGCTCACCACGCACCGAAGGAAAGGCGTCCAGCAGCCCCCGGCTGTAGGGGTGCGCCGGGGTATCGAAAACCGTTCGGGTCAGGCCGATCTCGACCACCTGGCCGGCGTACATCACGAGCAACTGGTCGGAGTAGTGCGAGACCAACGACATGTCGTGGGTGACGAACAGCACCGCGAACCCGAGCGTTCGCTGCAGTTCGCGGATCTGGCCCATCAGTGACCGCTGGGCGACGACGTCCAGGGCCGAGGTCGGCTCGTCCATGATCACCAGGTCGGGGGTGAACAACAACGCCATGGCGATCATCGCCCGCTGTCGCATGCCACCGCTGAGCTGGTGCGGGTAGCTCTTCAGGTGTACGCGATCGATGCCGACAAGGGCGAGCACCTCGCCGGACCGGTCGGCGATGTCCGCTGCCGAGAACCGCCCGTGCGCCTGCAGTGCGTCGCGGAACTGCGCGCCGATGCTGATCACCGGATTGAGCGCGTTCATCGCACTCTGCATGACCACCGAATAATCCCGCCAGCGCAACACGTTCAGCTGCTTCTCGGTCATGGTGACCAGGTTCTGCCCGTTGAACGAGACGCTGCCGGCAACGATGGATGCCGGCGGACTGAGCAGCTGGGCGATCGCGAACAGCAGGGTTGATTTTCCGCAACCGGACTCGCCGACCACACCGACGAACTCGCCCTTGCCCACCCACAGGCTGACGCTGTCGACGGCGCGGACATCCTGACGCTCGGCGGCATACTCCACCGAGAGATCAGTGACCTGCAGTATCGGCGCGTCTGGCACGTCGTCTCCTCACGGGCCGCAGGGCCGGATTGCTGATCTCGTCGAAGGCGTAGTTCATCAACGCGAAGGACGTGCCCAGCAGGGCAACACAGAGCCCGGGCGCGATGGACCACAACGGCATACCGGTCTGCAGCGCCTGCTGGTTCTGCGACCAGTACAACATCGTTCCCCAGCTGATCGAGTTGGGATTGCCGAGGCCGAGGAACTGCAGACCGGCCGCGGTCAGCACTGAATACAGGGCCGCCCCCAGGAAGTTCGCCACCAGCAACGAGATCATCGTGGGCAGCACCTCGGCCACGATGATGTACGAGCGGCGTTCGCCGCGCACCCGTGCGGATTCCAGGAAGTCCCGGTTGCGCAGCGACAGCGTCTGCGCGCGCAGTTGGTTCGCTCCGTACGACCAGCCGGTGACGACCAGCACGATCAGGACGACCAGCAGCGTTCCCTTTCCGGCGTAGGTCGCGAAGATGATGATCAGCGGAAAGGTCGGTATCACCAGAAAGATCCGGGTGATCATCGACAGCACCTCGTCGCCGATCCCACCCAGGTAGGCGGCCGAAATACCGACCAGGGCCGACAACACGGTGGCAAAGAGGCCGGCCACCACTGCGATGATCAACGACTCGCGGGTTCCGTAGACCAGCTGCGCCCAGATGTCCTGGCCGAGCGCGGTGGTGCCCAGCAAGTGGTCCCACGACGGCGGCAGCGCCGGCGCGAACTGCAGGGCGTTCGGATCGTCGACCGAGGTGAACCAGCCGGGAAAGAGCGCGGCAACGGTGAAGACCGCGAAGATGACGAGCCCGATCATCGCCTTGCGACTGTGCCGGAACGAGGTCCACAGACCGCCGCGCCGCCGCGGACCGTCGTCGTTCTCGGCCGCGGCATTGGAAACCAGCAGTGCTGTCATCGGCGATCAGCCCTCCGTCCTGGCCCGCGGGTCCAACCAGGCGATGGCCACGTCGCAGGCGATGAGGGCGAACAGCACCGCGACGGTGAACAGCATGAACAGCACCTGCATCACCGGATAGTCGGTGCCGACGACCGAGTTGTAGAGCAGGTAGCCCAGGCCCGGATAGTTGAAGACGTACTCGACCAGGATCGAACCGGAGATGACGAAACCCAGAGACATCGCGAAGCCGGACAGGTTGGGCAGGAAGGCATTGCGCCCGGCGTACGTCGTCATCACCCGCCAGCCGGACAGCCCCTTGGCCCGGCCCATCCGGACGTAGTCCTCGGCCAGTGTGGTGATCATGTTGTTCCGCATGGTCAGGATCCAGCCGCCTATCGAGGTGATCAGAATGGTCGCGGCCGGCAGCACCGCATGCTGTAGCACGCTGCCGATGAACTCCCACGAGAAGCTCGGCTGCAGGCTGGTGTCGTAGTTGAAATCACTCGGCAACCACCCATTGGTCCATACCGAGAAGACCAGGATCAACAACAGACCGACCCAGAAGTACGGCAGCGCCGAGGTGATCACGAAGATCGGCGGCAGCACCGAATCGAGTTTGCCGCCCCGCCTCCATCCGGCCAGCACGCCGATCAGCGATCCCAACAGGAAGGCGATGACGGTGGTCACCCCGACCAGTCCGAGTGTCCACGGTAGGGCGTGCATGACGATCTCGCTGACCGGTTGGCCGAGGGTGCCGCCGATGGAGATACCCCACTGCCCGGTGAGCATGTGTCCGAGATAGTCCCAGTACTGCACGAAGATGTTCTCGTTCGGCTTGAACCCGAATGCCGTCAACATCTGAGCCAACGCCTCGGTCGACAACTTGTCCTTGGTGCGGATCCGCAGTGCGTCCAGCGGGCTGCCCGGCATGAAACGCGGGATGAAGAAGTTGAGCGTCAGGGCGGCCCAGAGCGTCAACAGGAAGAAGCCGCCACGACGCAGCAGATATCGCATGGAACGGTCGGTCTCCTTCCTGACCCGGGCCGCCGCGGCGGCATTGCTGGTGCGCCGACGTACCTACTGCGCCGACTTGGAGTACAGGTGCAGCAGCACCTGGCCGGTGTCCGGGACGTTGTACGCCGCGGGCTGGGCGTACGGATCCTGCTCGGTCGGCCAGCCCTCGATGTCCTTGGTGTTGTACTGGAACCAATCGACGCTCTCGGTGATCGGGATGACCGGGACGTCCTTGATCATCGCCGCGCCGATCTTCTTGATGATCTCCACCTGACCCGCCTCGTCGGCGGCCGGGAACGAGTCGAACAGCTTGTCCACCTCCGGGTTCAGATAGCGTTCGAAGTTGGTCGACGCCGACTTGCCGATCGGTGCGGAGTTCTTCGAATACAACACCTGTCGAAGCTCGTAAAAGGGCGTTGGCCCGCCGACGTCACCGTAGTAGGCGAGGTCGAAATCGCCGGTGTAGAGCCGGGAGTTGTACGTCTGCTGAGCGAGATCCTCGACCGTCAGGTTGATCCCGATCGGCGCGAGGTTCTGCTTGATGACGGCCAGCGAAGCGTCCCAATCGGTGTAGCCGGTCACCGTGATCACCGACAGGTTCAGTGGGTTGGACGGCGAGTACCCGGCGGACGCCAGCAGCTCGGTCGCCTTTGCCGGGTTCGGCTTGTCGAAGCCGGCCGCCGCGACGGCACCGGCGTCGTAGTACTTCTCGAAGGTGGGGAGCACGATGCCACTCTGGTTGGCCGCAGGCTGCTGGCCGCCTTCACCGATCAGGGCCACCTGGGACCTGTCGATCGCCATCGCCATCGCCTGCCGGACCGCCAGCTTGCTGGTGGCCGCATGGGAGGGATCGAGATTCGGGTACAGCGCAACGTTGCTGACCGGCGGCGACCAGCTGTGGTTGTCCGGCGACTTCGCCAGGTAGAAGGCCTTGATGCTGGGGATGAACTGACTCCCCCACTGCGCCTTGCCGGTGGCCAGGTCGAGATTCGCCGGACCGTTGTCCAGGTATGCCGGATACTGCACCTTCTGGATGTAGGGCTTGCCCGGCTGCCAGTAGTTGGGGTTGGCGACGTACTGGATGTTGTTGGCCGAGCACGGGCTGACCATGAACGGCCCGGTGCCGACCGGCTGCGGATCGGCCCAGGTGTCCGGGTGCTCGGCCGCCGCGCCCGTGGAGAAGATGTGCTCGGGGACAATGGCCACCTGGTTGGCGAAGTTGAAGAAGTACGTGGTCGCCGGGCCGGCGAAGGTCAGGGTCACCTGATCGCCGGCGGCCTCCGCACTCTGCAGGCCGGCGCCGGACCACAGTGAGTAGAGATCGGTCCCGGGAAACCTCTTCATCAGGTTGAAGGTGAAGGCGACGTCCTTGGCGGTGAACGGCTGGCCGTCGCTCCATTTCACTCCCTGCCGGATGTCGAACACGATGGACTTCTTGTCCTTGCTCCACGTGTACGAGGACGCGAGCATGGGTGTCTCCGCCTGGTCCTTGAGCAGGTTGACGTACACCAGTGGCTCGTAGACGAACCCGATGGACTGCTGATAGACGGACGGGTTGAACGGATTGAACTGGCACGACCAGGTCTGGCCGGCGACGTTCGCGATCGTCACCTCGCCGCCCTGCTTGTGGGTCGCGGCGGTGGCCGAACTCGTTGCGGTCGTGCCCGACCCGCTGCCGGTCGGTCCGGCCGCGCTGTTGGAACCGGTGTCCGCAGCGGTGGATCCGCCGTTCGACGCACTGGTCGGAGCTCCGGCGGCCCCCGCGGTGCTGCCGGCCACCGCCGACGGTGCGGAACTCGAGCCTGCTCCGGTGTTATCGGCTCCGGAGCAGGCGGTTGCACACAGGCCGACCGCCATCAGGATGGCGATGCCGTTACCACGTTTCATGGGATCCAGACCCTTTCTCATGGTGCTCGTGACGCCTGATCTCGGCGAGATCGGTGACACCGTCACAGTTCACGTTCGTCAGCCAGGGTGGTGGTGCTCGGGCCGGCCGCATCCGCCGGCGGGCGAACGGCGGCCAACCCCATCGAGAGAGCGCCGCGCAGCGGTGCGTCGAACGGGAACCGGGCAGGTTCCAGTTCGGGCGGATAGGGAACTCCCGCGTCCAAAGCCTGCCGGAGATCGGCGTACAGCTGATCCCAGGCGGCGACCATCCCGCCACCGACCACGATCCGGGCCGGATCGATGGCGATGGCCAGGTTCACCAGGTGGAAGGCCAGCTCTCCGACGAAGGCGGTGACGATGCCCGCCCACCGTTCGTCGCGATCGATCCCGGCGAATACGTCGGTCGCCGTCACCGCGCCGCCGGCATGCGCAGATGCCAACCGGCCCAACGCGATCCCGCTGACCGCCTCTTCGAGGAGGCTGCGCTCGGCCGGCCCCCGGCCGACGTCGGTCAGCGCCCGAAGGTTGTAGCCGATCTCCCCTGACGCTCCGTTCCGTCCGGTCAGCACGGTGCCGTTCACCACCACGGCCGCCGCCAGTCCGGTGCCGAGGTTGAGGTAGATGCCCGGATCGCACCCGGCCAGTGCGCCATTCTCGTATTCGGCCAGGGCCGCCGCCTTGACGTCGGTGGCCAGCCGGATCGCCGCCCCCCGGAAGGCCCTGCCCAGTTCCCTGCGCAACCGCAGCTGCTCCCAGCCCGGGATGGCCGGGGCCAGCTCGACCCCGCTCTCTCCGGGGATGCCGAAGGTGCAGGCGCCCACCGCGATCAGTTGATTCGGGCCAAGGCTGGCCAGCAGGCCGGTGGCCGCATCAATGCCCCGCCGCAGGTTCGCGGCCGCCCCGGTCTCCGCGACGGTCGGCACAGTCACCTCGGCCAGCCGGTTGCCGTCGAGGTCGCTGGCCGCGATGGCCATTTTGGTGCCACCGAAGTCGAAGCCCAGCACCACCGGCAGGCGCATCGAACCTCCTCGGAGCCGGTCGACGGCTAATCGATAGGAAAGTAACCTATCGACCAAACGCTGACAAGGCCCAGACAGGTGGTTTCTCGTTATCCCTACCCGCAACCCTAGGATCACCACCAGGAGGCGATACGTGAGACCAAGTACGGGCGGGCATCGACCAGCGCGACCCCAGTCCATCCGCGCCATGAACGAGACGCTGGTGCTCGCCCGGATCCGGGCGCAGGGCAAGGTGTCCAGGGCAGATCTGGTCCGGGCGTGCGAACTCTCGAAGCCGACGGTCTCGTTGGCCCTGACCAACTTGGAGCGGGCGGAGCTGATTCGGACCTCGGGAGTCCGGACCGGGCTGCCCGGCCCGGCGGCGGCGCTCTACGAGCTGCTCCCGCAGGCCAGGCACGTGCTGGCGCTGGATGTCGGGCGGCAGTACCTGCGAGGCGCCCTCGGGGATTTCGCCGGTGCGGTCCGGGCCAGGGGCTCGGTCCGGGTCCACGGCAGCAGCGGCCACGCATTGGTGCCGGAACTCGTCCGGTTGGCCGACAGCCTCTGTGCCGAGGCGGGAATTGATCGCGCCGCCGTCAGTCAAACTGTTCTCGGCAGTCCGGGTGTGCACGACGCCAGGCGGGACACGTTGGCCCTGGCCGGGGCGCTCACCGGCTGGGACGCCGGCGTCATCCACGAGCTGCGAGAGGCGTTCGGTGCTTCGCTGATGTTCGAGAACGACGTCGACGCCGCGGCGCTCGCCGAACAGGAACACGGGCACGGTCGCGAAGTCGACAGCTTCGGCTTCGTCTCGGTCGGTACCGGTATCGGCATGGGCCTGGTGCTCAACGGGCAGCTGCATCGCGGTACCCACGGAGCGGCTGGTGAAATCGGATACCTGCCGTTCGACCGGCCGGCGGACTCGGGATCCAGGGATGCGCGCAGGCGCGGCCCGTTGGAAGCGTCGGCCTCGGCCGCCGGCATCGTCCGCGCAGCCCGCCGGGCCGGCCTGCTCGGGCCGGTGTCTGCCCGGCGGGTGTTCGAGGCCGCGGCCAAGGGTGACCCGCGGGCCCAACAGGTGGTGGCCGACGAGGCTGCCCTGGTCGCCAAGGCGATCTGCGCTGTGGTGACGGTGGTCGACCCGGAATTGATCGTCCTGGGCGGCGGGGTCGGCAGGGCCGACGGATTCGTCGATGCGGTTCGCGATCAGCTGACGCGAATTGCGCCGGTCCTTCCGCAGCTTCGGGTCAGTGCGCTGGGGGACGACGCGGTGGTCGACGGTGCGCTGGCCGCCGGTCTCGAACGGGTCTGGCAATTGGTGAATGCCCGGCTGTCGGCGCCGGCCTGAGCCGGCTCGGGGCGTGCCACCGCCCGGCCAGGGCCGGGCGCTTCCGCCGCTGTCCTGTCCGGAACGTCAGCCGTTCGGGAAGAACGCCGGCAGGTACTGCCGGTTGACCGTCAGCAGCTCGTCCAGCAGCGGCTCCGCCAGCTCCCACTGCCGGACCAGCGGGTGGCTGATCATCGCCCGCAGGGCCACCTTTCGGTCGCCGGTGACGGCGGCCTCGACCGCGAGGGTCTCGTAGGACGTCACCGCCTGTACCAGGCCGAGCATCTCGGGTGGCAACGGCGGCACCTCGACCGGATGGACGCCCGCGGTGTCGACCAACGCAGGCACTTCGACGACAGCATCATCGGGTAGGCCGGTGATCACCCCGTCATTGCGAATGTCGACGTAGTGGTGCGCGCCGTCGCCGGTCAGCAGGCTGGTGGCCAACGCGGCGGCCGCCTCGCTGTAGTAGGCACCGCCGCGCCGTTCGAGCAGTTCCGGCTTGTGATCCAGTGTCGGGTCCCGGTACATCCGGAGCAACTCGGTCTCGATGGCGAGCACCTCCTCGGCCCGATGCGGGCCGGGTGCCTGCTGGCTGCGGAACTCCTCATCGGTGCAGTAGAAGTAATGCAGGTAGTACGACGGGATGGCCCGGAGCGTCGCCAGCAGCGGGGCCGGCATGCCGACCTCGGCTGCGAGCGAGGTGAGCGACTCTCCCTCGAGCAACGAGGGCAGCCGTTCCTGCCCGTCGAGACGCACCGAGCGGATCCACGACAAGTGATTGAGACCCGCGTGTCCGAGCCGCACCCGTTCCGGCTCGACACCGAACTGGCCGGCCAGCCGACGCTGGAAGCCGATCGCGACGTTGCACAGCCCGACGGCCCGGTATCCGGCGTGCTGCAGTGCGCGGGTGACGATGCCGACCGGATTGGTGAAGTCAAGGATCCAGGCGCCCGGCCCGGCCAGCCGACGGACCCGCTCGGCAATCCCGAGCACCACCGGAACCGTCCGCAGTGCCTTGGCGAACCCGCCGGGACCGGTTGTCTCCTGGCCGATCAGACCGAACTTGTTGGGGATGGTCTCGTCCGTCAGCCGGGCCGCCTGCCCGCCGATCCGCAGCTGGATCAGCACCGCCGCCGCCCCGCGGACCGACTCGTCGAGGTCGGTGGAGGTGACGACCCGGCCGGTGAATCCCGCTCGGTCCAGGATCCTTCCGGCCAGCCCGCCGACGATCTCCAACCGCTCCCGATCCGGGTCGTACAGCACCAGTTCCCGGAGCCCGAGCACACCGGCCCGCCGGGCGAAACCCTCGACCAGTTCAGGGGTATAGGTACTGCCCCCACCGACCACAGTGATCCTCATCCGGGTTCTCCTCCAAGGCGTCGGTGCAGCGGACCAGGCAACGTCGGCGCGCGGGTGACCCGAGCCGATCGCAGGGAGAAACCGGCCCGCCGCGCCCGGCAGTCAGCGGCTATCATATGACAGGCAGGTTTCCTGTCTATTATCTTCTGCAGATATCGGCGCACCGCCCCAGCCCGGAGTGTGGACGACGTGACTGACGACATCGGCGCCACCGTACTGGCTTTGGACGGGGGCAACTCCAAGACCGACGGCGCACTGGTGGCTGCCGACGGGTCAGTGCTGGCCCGGCTCCGCGGTCCCGGATTTCGGCCACACCTCGGGAAGGACCGCGCATTGCGCGGTCTGGCGACGATCGCCAGGGACCTGCTCGACCTGGCGGGTCTCCCCCGCGCGTCGATGCTGTCCGCATGCCTGGCGAATTCAGACCTGCCCGAAGAGGATCAGGAGTTCGCCGCCTGGTTCTCCGACCAGCAGCTCGCCGACCGGGTCCATGTCACCAATGACGTCTTCGCGCTGCTGCGCAGCGGCACCCGCGAGCGCGCCGCCGTCACCGTGGTCTGCGGGGCCGGGATGAACTGCGTCGGGATCGCACCGGACGGCAGGACGGTGCGCTTTCTCGCGCTCGGGACCTTCACCGGCGACTGGGGTGGCGGCGGCACCCTCGCCGAGCAGGCGATGTTCTGGGCGATGCGCGCCGAGGACGGTCGCGGCGCTCCGACCGCGCTGGCCGATGCCGTGCCCCGACACTTCGGGCACCGCACCACCCAGCAGGTCGCCGTGGACCTGCACGTCGGGGCCATCGATCGGTCGCGGCTGCACGAACTGGTCCCGGTGCTGTTCGAGGTGGCCGACGCCGGCGATGCCATCGCGCTGTCGGTGGTACGGCGACAGGCCGACGAGGTGATCGCGTTTGCGATGGCGGCGCTCACCCGCCTGGAGTTGCTGGACACCGACACCGTGGTGGTGCTGGGTGGCGGCGTGCTGGCCGCCGGCCATCGGCTGCTGCAGGAGCCCATCACCGCCTTCCTGGCCGACCACGCACCGCGGGCAACGGTGACGATCCCGCAGATCACCCCGATCGTCGGGGCCGTGCTGATCGGGCTCGAGCAGCTCGCGGACGGACGTCCGGTCAGCAGGCGACGCGAGACCCGGATCCGATCCACCCTGGGCGAGCAACCACCCGCGGCAGCGGTCGGTCGGTGACTTGGTTGGGACGCCGGCGAGGATCGAGTAAACTCGGTCCTCGCACCGCGCTCCAGCGTGGAGCACCCTGTCCGGGTGGCGGAATGGCAGACGCGCTAGCTTGAGGTGCTAGTGCCCGCAAGGGCGTGGGGGTTCAAGTCCCCCTCCGGACACCAGCTTGACCTCTCGTCGTTCGCGGCCGTCGCGATATCTCGATTTCCGGCGTCGATCTCCGGCGTCATCGTCGACCGGACGAGGGTGTCATCTCCGGGCGTGGGCCAGCCGGACGAGCTGTTTCCGGGTCAATGCGTCCGTCCGGGGCCAGAAGTCGGCCGGGACCGTCTCGGCCTCTTCCAACACCGCTGTCGGTGTCCATCCGGATGCTTCCAGCCAGTGCAGCACCTCATGCCGCGACGGCGTACACCGCCACGGTTCGCCGCCGGCTCCGAGCGCCGCACCGACCGCCGCCACGTAGGCCGCACCCGCCGCGTCTCGCTCCGGCGGTGCGGCGATGTGATCGAACACCAGCTCTGATCCCCGGGCCAGGGTGCCGAGTGCGCCGAGGGTGCCACGTACCGCGGCGGCATCGAGGTACATCGACACCCCCAGCCACGCAACGAAAACGGGCTCGTCCGGGTCGAGGCCGACCCGGACGAGTTCCGGCACGGGATCGACTGCGGCCAGGTCCACCGCGACCGGCACGCAGCGATCCTCAAGTCCGGCGCGATCCATCAGCGCCGCGCGCCAGGCCAGCACGTCGGGGAGGTCGACGTGCCACACCTTGGTCGAGGACTCGTCGGCCAGTCGGAACCCGGACGTGTCCAGGCCGGCACCGAGGACCACGTACTGCCGCAATCCGGAAGTGCGAAGTCGATTCTCCGTATACGCGGCGCGCGTGACCGCGGACAGCCGCGCCGCAGCGAGAACCGGTTCGGCGGGGTGCGCGCGGTGGAAGTCCAGTGGTGACGGCTCGGCCGCGGCGCACAGTCGGCGGGCGGCATCGTCGTCAAGCAGGTGCGGTACAGAGTCGACGATCGGATGCGCGGCGCGCGCTGCGGCGGCCATGAGGGCTGACGGGCTGGCAACGGGAAGAGTATTCACCCGAACCTATTACCAGAAGTCACCCCACGAGCGAAGCAGGCGCGCCGCGGCTCGGGTCCTCGAGGGGAGTTCAGGCCAGCATTTCGCGAAGTGATGCAGCGACCGTCGCTGCCGCATCGTCCGGCGTCATCGCGTCGAGTTCGGTGCTGAAGATCTCAACGCCGAGGGGGACGTCCGGCGCGGTCGTCCGCAACCACGAGACGACCTCCGGCAGTGGCAGGGCACCCTCGCCGGGCAGCAGTCGCCCCGTCATCGGCACGTACATCCGCGCGTTGCGTTCTGCCGCCTCGGGATCGCCGGGCAGCCAGGTCCCGATCCGCTCCGCCGGCATGTCGCTGAGCTGGGACGCTCCGATCAGACCCGGTCGCAGCGCAGCGAGATCGCTCATCCGTCCGCCGCTGCGCCAGTGGTGCCAGGTGTCGAACAGGACGCTCAGATTTGCCGCGCCCACGGCGTCGGCCAGCGCGACAGCCGTTGCGAGATCAGGAATCCCGGTGCCGGGGATGAACTCCGTCACCAGCGCTACACCCTCGGTCGCGGCCCTGGCCGCCACCGCCCCCAACGCGTCGACGAGTTCCCCGAACTCCACCCCGCTGCCACCGTAGTGATGAACGTTCACCACCCGGGCCTGGTAGGTCTCGGTGAAGCGGAACACCTCGTCCTGACTGCGCGCAAAGGCATCAGGATCGTTGGACATCCCCGGAAGGATCACGCCGCCGTCGAGATACCCGACGTCGGCCCCGGAAGCACGCACCCGCGCCAGCAGCTCGGCGTCGCTGCCTGCCCGTTCAAGCGCTGCTCGATACAGGGCGAGGGTGACGGTGACCCGGCGGTAACCGGTTCGGCCCGCGACCTCGAAGACCTCTGCGAACGAGCAGCCGCGCACGGTCCCCCAGTTCAGTTCGAGTACCGGCGGCAACGCCGCAGTAGCAGATGACATCCGCGATTTCCTTCCCGAGCCAACCAAGCGACCGACCGACCGACTGTAATCTCCGCACCGACCGACTCCGAGGACTGCCCCGCGGGGCGCCGTTGTCGCGCCTCCAGCCGCGTCCTCCCCACCGTGCTACGGCGTGGTCTTACCCCTGTGGTCGTGGTCCGTCTCGGAAACCACCTCTGCCGAGTCCGGCCCCGCGTCGGGGTGACCGACCGGCACGACGGCGACCTGCCCCTTGGCGAACGCGCCGGCCAACGTCTTGAGCAGGGGCGGCGGCGGCAACGGCGGGAGGGCGCCGGCCTCAAGGACAGAGTCCGCCGGACCCCGAAGGCGCCGGGCGAGCCAGCTGTCCCCCTCGGCGAGCACCGGGCCGAGCGCCCCGGCGACCACGACGATGAAGGAGAACCCGGTGAACCAGGTGACGAACGCCAGCGCGATCCCGAACGGGCCGAACTGGCTGAACTGACTGGTCAAGGTGCGAGGCATCCAGATCGCAGCGGTGAGGGTGTAGGCCCATCCCCCGATGCCGGTGAGCACCGCGGTGGGCAGCAGCGCCCGCCAGCGGACCTCACCACGGGTCATCAACCGGCCGCTCCACCACCACAGCAGCATGCCGCCGGCCAGGCCGAGCAACCATGGCAGGACTGCGCCGCTGAACCCGACCAGCAGTGCGCCCACGGTCGACATCATCAGCAGGAACACCGTCAGCCCGGCGATCCACAGCGCACCGCGGCCCTTGTTCTTCAGGCCGCCGCCCGGCGGACGGCGCCAGGCCCGCAGGAACACTCGCTGCAGTGCAGTAGTGAACGAAACGGCGAACGCCAGGGTCAACAAGACCCCGAAAATGCCCGATGCCGAACGGATCTCGGTGGGCGAGGCGAACGCCGTCCGCACAGTGTCCATCAGATCGCCACTGATGCCGAACCGCAGCGCGAGGACGTCGAGGACATCGTCGCGGACCTTTGCCGGAGTGATCGCGGCAATGACGATGATGAACGGAAAGAGCGACACGAAAGCCTTGGCCGCCAGCGCGACCGACCGGTCGATGAACTCCAACTCCAGCAGCCGGGCCCATAGCCTGCCTGGCCAGTATCGGTCGGCGACGCCGGCTGCACGGGCGGCGGTCGCGGTGAGCCGGGCGACGAACGACGTCATCGGGCCGGACGAGGTCGGAACGGCGTCCGGATCGAGCTCAGATTCACCTGTCACGGCCACTCCCCTGGACGGTGCGCCAACGAGGCTCGGCTGGCCGGCGGAGCGGCGCCGGAGCGCTGTTCATGCCGTGGCATCGTACGCCCGGTGGCCGTGTCCGACTCGGCGTCGTCAGGCCCGCCTGGATGTACCTGCCGGCGGGTAGCGTCGAAACTGTTGGAGCGCCGTCGACCGAAGGGCAACCACCGTGCGAACACTGCTCAACATCATCTGGCTGGTGCTGTGCGGATTCTGGATGGCCATCGCCTACGTGGTGGCCGGCATCATCTGCTGCATTTTCATCATCACCATCCCGTTCGGTATCGCGTCATTCCGGATAGCGGGGTTCGCTCTCTGGCCGTTCGGCCGGACCATCGTGCAAGATTCCCGCTCCGGTGCCCCGTCGATGATCGGCAACGTGATCTGGTTCGTTTTCGCCGGCATTTGGTTGGCCATCGGTCATCTGACCACCGGCCTCGCCCTGTGCGTCACCATCATCGGGATTCCTTTGGGCATCGGCAGTTTCAAGATGATCCCGGTGTCGCTGGTGCCGCTCGGCAAGATGATCGTGCCGACCGCAGCGGTGGGCGGTCGCACCGCGGAGATCACCTTCTGAACCTGCCTACCGGAGTCGAACGGCTCGCCTCGACCGGCATCGTCGAGTGGATGATCCGCAGGCGTCGCCGGCGATGCCGGGCATCTGGTGCATGCTGGGTGAGTGTACGAACTGGAGGAGCTCCGCGCGGACTGCAGCCGGTGCGTGGCCTGGTGCTGCGTGGCGCCGGCGTTCGGCAGGTCGGCGGACTTCGCCTTCGACAAGCCGGCCGGCCTTCCATGCAAGAACCTGCTGGCCGACTTCAGGTGTTCGATCCACGCCACACTGCGCGCCGACGGGATGAAGGGCTGCACCAGCTTCGACTGTTTCGGAGCCGGGCAGAAGGTCACCCAGCAGACCCTCGCCGGGCGGAGCTGGCGCGACGACCCGGCCGGAGCCAGCGAGATGTTCGCGGTGTTCCACGCCATGCGCGACCTGCACGAGATCCTCTGGTACCTGACCGTTGTCCGGCGGACCCCGCTGGCCGCACCGTTGTGGTCGGAGATCGACGAGACTGCCGAGCAACTCGAGGAACTGACCCGGCAGCCGTCCGGGGTCCTGGCCGCCCTGGACACCCTGTCGCTGAACTCGCACGTCACGCCGCTCTTGGACGCGGTGAGCGATCTGGTGCGGGCTGCGGACGGGAATGACGACAATCCCGCTCCCGGCCGGGATTTGAGCGGCCGGGATCTGGCCGGCGCTGACCTTCGCGGCACGCCGTTACGTCGGGCGCGGCTGCGCGGGGCGATGCTCATCGCCGCCGACCTCCGCGGGGTCGATCTGAGCCGCGCCGACCTACTGGGCGCACATCTGCGGGATGCCCGGCTGGACGACGCCGACCTGACCGATGCCCTGTTCCTGAACCAGCTGCAGCTGAACGGGGCCAACGGCAACTCCCGGACCCGGGTGCCATGGTCATTGCTGCGCCCCGGGCACTGGGTTGACGCCGCCCCCGAGTAGAGCGGCTCGAGTTGCGGCCGCGGTGACCAAGCAGGCGCATTCGAACCCGGGTAGGTTCCTGGAATGGCCGCACGTCGAGGCGGGCGCCGACCCCGCGAACAGGATCTCAGTGAGAGTGTCGGACTGAACCCGGTCTTCTCCAGACCTGGGGAAGCAACCGCACTCCCCAGGCTGACGATGCCCGCCAATGAGTCGCTGCCCGAGACCGCGTACCAGATCGTCCACGACGAGGCGATGCTCGACGGCAACTCACGCCTGAACCTTGCGACCTTCGTCGGGACCTGGATGGACCCACAGGCCAGCCGGCTCTACGCGGAGGCCGCCGACAAGAACATGATCGACAAGGACGAGTACCCGGCGACCGCGGCCATCGAGACCCGGTGCCGGACCATGCTCGCGGACCTGTGGCACGCGCCCGACCCGAAGCACACGATCGGCACCTCCACCATCGGCTCGTCCGAGGCCGGCATGCTGGCCGGCCTGGCACTCAAGCGTCGCTGGCAGCACGCCCGACGCGCCGCCGGAAAAAGTACCGAGCGACCCAACCTGGTGATGTCCAGCGCGGTCCAGGTGTGCTGGGAGAAGTTCTGCAACTACTTCGAGGTCGAGGCGCGGTTCGTCCCGATCACGGAGGAGCACAAGGTGCTCGACGGTCACGATCTGGAGAGCTACGTCGACGAGAACACCATCGGCGTCGTCGCGATCCTCGGCGTCACCTACACCGGAATGTACGAGCCGGTCCTGCAGATCGCGGAGGCACTCGACCGGATCCAGGCCGCCACCGGCCTGGACGTCAAGATCCATGTCGACGGTGCCTCGGGCGCGATGATCGCGCCGTTCGTGCAGCCCGAACTCGTCTGGGACTTCCAGATCGCGCGGGTGGCGTCGATCAACACCTCTGGCCACAAGTACGGATTGGTCTACCCCGGACTCGGCTGGGTGGTCTGGCGTGACACCGATGCGCTACCCGACGACCTCGTCTTCAAGGTGTCCTACCTCGGCGGCGAGATGTCCACGTTCGCGCTGAACTTTTCCCGCCCCGGTGCGCAGGTACTGCTGCAGTACTACCAGTTTCTCCGACTCGGCCGCGCCGGATACCAGGCCGTGCAGGGCACCTCACACCGGGTGGCGCGCCACCTCGCGGAGGGGATCGCCCGGATCGGTGCGTTCGATCTGTGGAACGACGGCTCCGACATTCCGGTGTTCGCCTGGCGGTTGCGGGCCGGGCACACCGACAACTGGGACCTCTACCATCTGTCCGAGCGCCTGCGCACCCACGGCTGGCTGGTGCCCGCGTACCCGATGCCGGACGACCTCGCCGACGTGACGGTGCAGCGTGTCGTGGTGCGCGATGGGCTGTCCCGCGACCTCGCCGATGCGCTACTTGCCGACGTCAGAGCCGAGGTGCACTACCTGGACGCCCTCACCGGGCCGCTACCGGCCGTCCGTCAGGGCCCGAGTTTCCACCACTGATCACGACGTTCCGCCGGAGCCCGGCTGAAACATCGCGCCATCCAACGACTTGGCGGATGTGCGCCACCCCAACGAGTTGGCAGATACCCGCCAACGCAGATCCGGGAGGCGTTCCGGCACAGGCTGCGACGGACTCGTCCGTCCGGGACACGTCAGAACCGACGCAGTAGACCCGAACCTCGACTGTGCTACGGCCGCACCTCTCGCTGGATCGCCTTCCCGCCAACAACTTTGCGTGCCTTGATCAGCGACACCTGATCGAATCGAAGTACAGGCCTGGCAATCCGGCCCGCCCCACATTCACCGAGGGTGACAATGCGACCCCTCCAATGGGCTCTTGCCCCGGGCGACTTGCGAACTTTACGCTCCAAATCCTGTCGCGGGATCAATGCCCGCAATGCATGGATTCTGGAGGGAAACCCATGTCCCGTCCTTTCCGCCTTGTGCTGACGCTGCTCAGCATCGTCGGCCTGACGCTCGCCACCGCACCGCCGAGCGGCGCAGACCCCGTTTCCGCCGGTCGATCGGCTGCCTCGGCGCCCGACTCGGACGCTACGTCCAACGGACCAACCCCGGCCGAGCAGGCGGAGAACAGCGGCAAACCCGTTGCGACACAGGACGAGCCGAAGAACGGGGTCTGGATCATCCGACTGAAGGACCCGGCCGTGGCGACATACACCGGCGGTCTGGCCGGGCTGAGCCGGACAGCGCCCGCAGAGCCGGGTGGCAAACTGGATACCAACAGCCGCGCTGCCAAGGCCTACGCCAGCCACCTCACCCGACGGCAGAACGCGGTCAAGGCCACCATCGACAACACCGTCGGGCATTCGGTCACCGCCGAGCACCGGTACCGCTACGCCCTCAACGGGCTCGCGCTGAAACTGTCCGCCGACGAGGCGGCCGCGGTGGCCGAATTGCCCGGAGTGGAAGCCGTCGAAGCGGATCGCAGCTGGCAACCGGACACTGACGTCAGCACCCAAATCATTGCGGCACCAGCGATCTGGGGCGGCGGGACCGCGACCGGATTGGCCACCAAGGGCGAAGGCGTGCTGGTCGGCACATTGGACACCGGAATCAACGCCGCCCACCCGTCGTTCGCCGCGACCGACGAAGACGGTTACACCCACCTGAACCCGTTCGGCGAGGGCAATTACAAGGGCGTCTGCGCCGAAGGGGCCGCGAACTACGAGGACATCTGCAACAGCAAACTGGTCGGCGCCTACGACTTCGCGGGCGAGCGCACCGCACTGGACAAGGTCGGACATGGCAGTCACACCGCCTCCACCATGGCCGGCGACCGGCACACCGCCCACATCACCGTCGGCAACACCACCTACGACCGGGCGCTCACCGGGGTCGCGCCCCATGCGTCGCTCATCTCCTACAAGGTGTGCACCAGTTTCGGCTGCTACTCCAGCGCCAGCGTCGCGGCCGTCGACCAGGCGATCGCCGACGGCGTTGACGTGCTCAACTACTCGATTTCCGGCAGCGACCGCCCGTGGAACGACAGTGTCGACCTGGCGTTCCTGGCCGCATACAACGCCGGCATCTTCATCGCAGCCTCTGCCGGCAATACCGGCCCCGGGGAGAGCACGGTGGCCAAGACCGGCCCGTGGAACGCGTCGGTGGCGGCCAGTACCAACACCAGGGTGATAGCGATGGACGCGTCGGTCACCGGGCCCGGAACGGCGCCGACGGAACTGACCGGTATGGCCGCTGTCTCGGGCAGCGGCCCGGGCTACAGCGAACCGATCGAAGCTGCGCTGATCGATGTCGGCAGCATCGCCGACGGTGACCAGATCGGATGTTCGGCGTTCCCGGCGGGTGCGCTCGAGGGCGCCATTGCGCTGATCAAGCGCGGCGACTGCAACTTTTCGGTGAAGGTGAACAACGCTGCCAACGCCGGTGCGGTCGGCGTGATCGTGCACAACCAGTTTCCCGGCCCGCCGATCGTCATGGGTGAACTGGAGTCGACCAGCATCCCGTCATTGATGATCTCGCAGGCCGATGGGCAAGCTGTTCTGGCTTTCGTCTCGGCGAACCAGGGAACCACACTGCGGATGGGCACCGAGGCCGTGCAGGTCGACAACCCGGCCTGGAAGGATTTGGTCGCCGACTTCTCCTCCCGGGGCCCGAGCCAGTACGACTTGCTGGCCCCGACCTTCACCGCGCCCGGCCGCAACATCCTGGCCGCAACTGCCGCCGTCGGCGACGATCCGGTGCAGTACGAGGTGATGCAGGGAACCTCGATGTCGTCGCCGCACGCTGCCGGCTCCGGCGCATTGATCCGGGCGTTGCACCCGGACTGGTCGCCGTCCGCGATCCGCTCGGCGCTGGCGTCCACCGCCAACCCCGACGGCATGGTGAAGGAGGACGGCAGCACGCCGGCGGATGCCTTCGACATCGGTTCCGGGCTGCTGGATCTGGACGCAGCGAGCCGGGTCGGGGTGATTCTCGATGAGACCTACGACAACTTCGTGGCGGCCGACCCGAACACCGGGGCGACCCGAAGACGTTGAACCTGCCTGCCATCGTCGACGACGCGTGCCTGCAGACCTGCACCCTCACCCGGACACTGACGTCGGTGGCCGACACCACCGCCGACTACACCATCGAAGTGGATGCCCCTGGTGACGCGACGGTGACGGTGACGCCCCAGACCTTCACGTTGGCTCCGGGCGCGACCCAGGAGCTCACGGTGACCATCGACGTCGCCGCGCTCACCGGGCCGGGTTGGCTGTTCGGCGACCTGAAATTGTCCACCGACGGCACGCATGCCGGCGGCGCCGAGATTGCCGATGTGCACTATCCGATTGCCGTGGTGCCGGCGGAGGCGGAGATTGCTCTCGACCAGGAGTCGATCACCGACACCATTGCCGTTCCGGAGGCCAGGGACTATCCGCTGCAGGTGCTCAACAACGGTGGGGCGCCGCTGCACTGGGCCGTGGATGCCGCGTCCGCCGACTGTGCGCTGCCGGCCTGGCTGTCGCTGGATCCCACCTCCGGTACCGTGCCGGCCGAGGACTCGGCGACCGCGACGCTGACCGTCGCCACCCAAAACCTCACCGCGGGTGAGCATTCGGCCCGGTTGTGCCTGTCCAGCAACGACCCGCACACCGAACTGGCGACGCTCGCCGTCACCATCAACGTGCAGGAAATCCCTGACGTCGCCGTGGATCCGGAGCAACTGACGCTCTCGGCGCCGGCCGGCGGCACCGACACCGCGAACGTGACCATCGCGAACACCGGCTACGGCACGCTGAACTGGCGGCTGGACGATCCGGAGGCCGGCGCCTCACCTGAGCGACTGGAACTGCTGCGCAATGGCGTGCTGTTGGTACCGAACTCGACGACGAGTTCCCGCGGCATCATGGCCTTCGACGCGCAGGACGGCACGCTGATCGACGACCAGTTCCTGCCGTACCCGGCCTGGTCGCCGGGTGGGTCGACCTTGTACACACCCCTGAACGTGCTGCCTATGCCCGACGGGCAGAGCTTCCTGGTCTCCGATCAGGTGAAGGGCATGATCACCCGGTGGGACCTGGAGGGGAATTTCCTGGGCACCTTCGGCCCGAAGACTGTCGAGGGCGACAGTTCGGTGATGAACAATGTCCGCGGGATGGCCTGGACGGCGCAGGACACGCTGTTGGTGACAGTCGCCAGCGGCGCGAATGCGAATTCGATCCTTGAGCTGTCGCAGGACGGGGAGCTGCTCGGCTATTTCGTTGATCCCGGTGAAGACGGTCTGGACAGCCCGTGGTCGATCCTGGTGCGGGACAACGACGTGTTGGTCTCGGCAAGCGGAACCAAGCAGATCCACCGGTTCTCGCTCACCGGCGAGCCGTTGCCCGCCTTCGGCGAGGTCACCTGGGCAGAACAGTTGGCGGAGACCGCCTCCGGGAACGTACTGGCCGCGAACTGGCAGACCACGCCCGCGCGCGGTGTGCTGGAATTCTCGGCGACCGGCGACTATCTCGGGAATTTGTACCCGGACAACACCGGGAACAACTACGGCGGTGTCGCCGAGTTGGGCAACGGCAATCTGCTGATCACCTCCAGCAAGGGTGTGTTCGAGATCGGTAGGGACGGCACCGCTGTGGCCGAGCAGACCACCGGGCGCGGCCGGTACATCACCCCGGTCACACTGCCGGATGCCCGGCCCTGCCAGCTGCCGACCGATGTCCCCTGGCTGTCCGTCAGCGCTCCGTCCGGGGCGACCACGCGCGGACAGGATGCGTCGGTCCAGGTGACGGCCGATGCCACCGGGCTCGCAGCGGGCGACCACTCGGCGCTGCTGTGCGTCAGCAGCGACGACCCGGACCGGCCGACGGTGACGCTGCCGGTCACGCTGACCGTGGGTGCCGCCAGCACCACGACGCTGACGGCCGACGTGGCGTCGCAGACGTACCTGCCGGCGAAGCCGGCCACCCTGACCGCGAATGTCGACGCGCCCATCGACACCACGGTCTCCGGAACGGTCGAGTTCCGGCGTGGCGCCGAAGTCATCGGCACCGCGCCGGTGACGAACCGCACCGCGAAGCTGGAGGTTCCGGTCGATACACCGGCTGGAACGCACGCTCTGACAGCGACATTCGTTGCTGAGGACCCGTCCGCGCTCCTCGGCTCGACCTCGGCGGCGCTGTTCTTCAAGGTCAACATGGCCTTGTCGGCGACCACCGTGGGGGCCAAGAAGGTGCGGCTCGACGCGGCCACCGCACGGGCCAGCGGCCGCAGCTGGGGTCTGCAGGTGACGGCGAAGGTGACGATCGCTGCACCGTCGACGGCACCGGCGGACGGAGTGGCACACATCAACATCGGCGGCTCGAAGGTCGCGTCGGTTCCGGTTTCGGGCGGCACCGGCGTGAGCGCGGTGATCCCGGTGCCGGCTGGGCTCAATCCGGTGATCGTGACCTATCTACCGGACGACCCGAGCGTGCAACGGTCAACCGGGCGGGTCAGCGCCACAGTCGGCAGGTAGCAGCAGGAACGACGTCAGAGAAGGGCGGTGGCGGCGCGATCAGGACTTGCGGTGCTCGACCCAGACGTTGGGCTCGAGGTAGACGGCGACCTGCTGTGCCAACGACACGAGGACCGGGCTCAGCGCACCCTCCACGATCACCGGGCCGTCGGTGTCGAACGGCTGCCCGGTCCACTCCCGCCATTGGGCGAGCGTGCCGGAGATGGTCATCGACAGCGGACAGACCTTGAGAATCCGCCCGCCGGCCCGCACGTGCACGCGTAGCCAGGCGTCGTAGGGCAGACCATCGTCGCGCACCCGGAAGGCATACTCGTTCATCGGCGTTTCGGGCTCGTCCGCCTTCTGCGATGGTCGCACCGGAGCATAGAGCACCTGGTGGCCGAGCCGGAACGCATTGTCCCGCAGTGCATTTACCATGACCGAGGCAATCCCGGTGCCCTGGCGTTCCTTCAGGACGACGATCTCGAGGGCGGTCGCCGCATTGCGCTCCCGGCCGACCAACCGGTCGTCGTGCTGCCACCGGATCACCTCGTCCCAACCGGCGTCGGGCAGGTCCTCGCGCCCCTCGATACCGAAGGCAAAGGGCGTTGAGTAGGCCTTGGCAACCGGCTCGTCTCCGTCCGTGGCGAGCAGCACGTAGTCGGCGACGCTGTCGAGTTCGGAATAGTAGAGCCGCGCGTTCGGGTCCTGCTGCATGAAGGTTGGCCACGACCTGTCGAAGTCGGCGTGGTTCGTTGCCCTGAAGATCTCGGGGTGCCGGCCGCGGTTGTGAATTGTCAGAGCCATATGCACGAGTCTTATGGGCGCGTCAAAGGCTTATCCCGGTCGGCCGAGTCCGGCGAGGTTCGCGGCGTAGATCAGCCGGTCCTGACCGTAGACGCTCGCATGTTTCTCGAATCGCAGTCCGATTCTCTCTGCGACTGCCGTCGATGGCTGATTGTCCGCATTGATGACCGCGATCAACCGGCCGATCGAGTACCGGTCGCGGGCCAGATCTCGAGACGCCGCAGCCGCTTCGGTGGCGTAACCCCTTCGCTGATACTCGGTCCGGACGTGGTAGCCGACCTCGACCTCATCCACGCCGTCGATCCGTTGGATGGTGAGTCCGCAGTCACCGACGAATGCACCGGTCTCGGTCAGGGTGATCGCCCAGAGCCCGAAGCCATGATCCCGGTAGAGACTGCGGTTCCACTCGATCCAACGCCGAGCTTCGTCCCGGGTCTTCGTCCGCGGGTAGTACCGCATCACCTGTTCGTCACCGAGAAGTGCTGCCATGTCGTCAAGATCGGAAGGCGTCATTTCGCGCAGCGTGAGCCGGTCGGTGGTCACTATCGACATTCACCAACCATAGATCTGCGCCGTGCGGTTCATCGGGTTGGAGAAACCTCGCCCGCTTACTCAACGGGCGAGGTCGGTGTCCGTTCGCGGGATCCAGCTGTCATCGGTGCAGATCACTCCGCAGCGCCGCCCGACGCGGCTCCATCGATCCCGATCTGCTCCGGTGCCTTCCGGCCGGAGTCGGCGGCCACCACGGCCTCGCCGTCACTCCCCTGGCGCTTGGCACCCAGCCGGGACAGCAATCCGGCGATGTCGATGCCGGTCAGGTCGCTGGACATCTGCAGACCGTGCGCCACGTTCGATGCCACCGACTTCGACAGCGACCCCGCGCCGTCGGAGGAGATGA
The DNA here is from genome assembly GCF_000426645.1 of Nakamurella lactea DSM 19367. Classification (GTDB taxonomy): domain Bacteria; phylum Actinomycetota; class Actinomycetes; order Mycobacteriales; family Nakamurellaceae; genus Nakamurella; species Nakamurella lactea. The sequence continues at coordinate 380,744 of NZ_AUFT01000005.1, forward strand.
TGGTCATCTTGTCGACCGCCGCCAACGGCGCCGACGCGGCGTTCACGATGTCCGGCAGTACCTTGACCAGCAGGTCGAGCACCGCTGCCTCGCCGTAGCCGGCGAACGCCTGCGACCGCTTGTCCATCGCCTCGGCCTCGGCTTGGCCCTTGGCCAGGATCGCCGACGCCTCTGCGGCGCCCTCTCGCTCGACGGCATCGGCGATGGCCTGCCGGCGCATCTTCTCCGACTCACCCTTCTTGGCACCCTCGATTGCGTCGGCCTCGGCCAGCGCCTGCCGCCGCAGCCGTTCGCCCTCGCCCATCAGCCTGGCCTGCTCGGCCTGCGCGCTGGCATTGGCGATGGTGGCCTGTCGATCGGCCTCGGCCTTGGCGATCGCCGCGTTCTTGTTCGCCTCGGCCTGCTGCTCGACCCGGTACCGCTCGGCGTCCGCCGGCTTGCGCACCTCGCTGTCGAGTTGCCGCTCCTTGAGCCCGGCGGTCCGCTCGGCCACCTTCTCCTGCTCGGCCAACACTCGCTGGTCCTGCGCAGCCTGGGTCAGCGGTCCGGCGGCAGCAGCCTCGGCCTTGGCGGCATCGATCTGGGAGGAGATCTCGGCCTGCTTGAGGGCCAGCTGACGGTTCGACACCGCAATGGCCTCTTCGGCCAACAGCCGTTCCTGCTCGGCGGCCTGCCGCGACTTCGCCTCGGCAATCGTTGCCTCCTTGATCACCCTGGCCGCCTCCGGCCGCCCCAGGTCCTGCAGGTAGGTGCCCTCGGCCTGGATGTCCTGCAGCTGGAAGGTATCCAGTACCAGACCCTGTCCGGTGAGCGAGGATTCGGCCTCCTCCGCGACCGCGGAGGCGAACGCCGCCCGGTCCCGGATGATTTCCTCGATCGTCAACCGGCCGACGATCGACCGCAGCGCGCCGGCCAGCACCTCGGAGGTGAAGATGTCGATGCCCTCCTGCTGGTTCAGGAATCGTTGGGCCGCAGCGCGAACCGACGACTCCGAGCCGCCGACCTTGACAATCGCGACACCTTCGAGGTCGCACTTGACGCCCTGCAGAGACACCGCGCCGCGGATGCCGACCGGGATCCGGCGGCTGGAAAGGTCGATGGTGTGCAGCTTCTGGACGATGGGCAACACGAACACGCTGGCACCCATCACCACCTTCTGCCCTGACATGTCGGTCGAGATCACCCCCTCCGAGCTGGTGATCGCGCGGCCACGCCGACCGGTCACCAGGAACGCCTGGTTCGGTCCGGCCACCTTGATCCTGGAAAGGATCAGCAACACGACCAACACAATCAGTACGACGACCCCGCCAATGGCGTACACGATGGGCGACATGCTGTTCCTACTTTCAGTCGGCGGTCGAGACAACCTCGACCAAAGTGGCTGACAGTGCTTCACTGACGAAGATCGGGGTGCCGATCGGCAGCGGCGTGTGGCTGCGGGCCGAGTACTTCAGGTCCTGACCGGCGACCCGGATCCGGACCTCGCCGAACCCGACCGCCGGGATCGGCGTGATCACCGTGCCCAGCGCCCCGGGCAGGCCCTCCTCGGTGAGCGTCGGATCGGTGCGCATCCGGATCAGGCCGGAGGTCAGCCGGACGGCGCCGTAGGCCAGTGGCAACGCGCCGACCACGCCGACGACCGTCGAGAGCGCCACCGTCGAACCGCTGGACCAGCTACCGGCCACCAGCGCCGCCGGAATGGCGCCGACGAACCCGGCACCGCCGATGAACGCGGCGATGGCCGGCAACGAGAACGGGCCGTCGGCGTCCGGGCCGCCGAAGTGCAACAGGTCTCCGACCACCAGCGCGATGACCAGCAACAGGACGCCGAAGCCGCCGATCACCAGGAACGTCAGCGTCACCGGATCCACGGCCACCCCCTGTTCGTCACGTTCTGTCACCCCTGTGACGGCCAGCCTATCCGTTCGGTTTCAGCCCCGGCCCCGATCGGTCCGACACCTACTGCCCGTCGACGAGTTCACCGTCCGGGTAGGGGTCGCCGTCGTCGGAATCGTCGTCGGCGTCCTCGTCGAACACATGCACCGCGGCTTCCTCGGCGGATGCCGCGGCACCGTCATACCCGACGTCCTCGGCCACCAGGTCCTTTTCGACGTCACTGAAGCCGTCGTTCTCCGCGTCCACCAGCCGCCCGGACCGGGCGCCGCCGACCTCGTAGTTGTCGTCGACCGTCGGGTCGCCGGCCGCCCCGACGTCGGGCTCTTCCTCGCTCAGCCGGTCGTCGAGCGACTCGTCGATCTCCGTCGACGCGTGCGGCGACGGCTCCCGATCGGGCGGCGAATACCCCTCGTCGAGCAGATCCTCAACGCCCCGGTCGAGCAGCATGTCCTGTTGGCTGAGCTGCTCGGACACGCCGTCGCCGGCGCGACCCTCGCTGCCCGGGTCGCTGTTGTCGCTCCACTGGTCTTCCTCAGCCACTGTGACTCCGTTCGTTCGTGCCCTGTCCGTTCGACGACGGTGCTGGTCCAACTCTGCCAGTCGCGCGGCCTGTTCGCCTGGTGTTCACTGTCCGTCATCGCAGCTGTGACTACTGTTGATCGACCCGAGATCCGAAGGAGAAGACCGTGCCCGTCACCACCCGTACCCGATTCCGCTACCGAGGCGCCGCGGTCGCCGGCGCCGCCCTGATCCTGCTCGCCCCCGCGGTGCCCGCGGCCGCCGCTTCCCCGGCCGCACCCGGCGACCAGCACCCCGGAAAGAGTCACGGGACCGCCGAACTCCGGCTCGCCACCTTCAACGCCAGCCTGAACCGGGCCACCGAGGGTGAGCTCTCGGCCGACCTGTCAACACCCGACGACGCGCAAGCCGCGGCGGTGGCCGAGGTGATCCAGCGTGCCCACCCGGACATCGTGCTGGTCAACGAGTTCGACTACGTCGCCGACGGTTCGGCGCTGCGCGACTTCCGCAAGAACTACCTCGAGGTGCCGCACAACGGGGCACCGGGGATCCGTTACCCGTACGCCTTCACCGCGCCGGTGAACACCGGCGTGCCCAGCGGGATGGACCTGAACAACGACGGCAGCATCGGCGGCGGTGACGACGCTTACGGCTTCGGCCTGTTCCCCGGCCAGTACGGACTCGCGGTGTTCTCCAAGTACCCGATCGACACCCGCTCGGTGCGCACCTTCCAGAAATTCCTCTGGAGGGACATGCCCGGAGCCCTGCTGCCCGACGATCCGGCCACTGCCGCACCGGCCGACTGGTACTCACCCGATGAACTGGCGAAGTTCCGGCTGTCCAGCAAGTCCCATTGGGACCTGCCGGTGAAGATCGGCCGGGAGACGCTGCACGTGCTGGTCTCGCACCCGACCCCGCCGTCCTTCGACGGCGCCGAGGACCGCAACGGCACCCGCAATCACGACGAGATCCGGTTCTGGGCCGACTACATCGGCGCGCCCGGCAGGGCGAGGTACATCTACGACGACGCCGGCCGCCACGGCGGCATCGCCCGGGGCGCGGATTTCGTGATCATGGGCGACCAGAACAGTGACCCGCTGGACGGTGATTCGGTGCCGGGCGCGATCCAGCAGCTGATCGACAACCCACGGCTGACGGACCCGAAACCCACGTCCACAGGTGCACCGGAGGCCGCTGTCCTGCAGGGCGGGGTGAACGCGACCCAGAAGTCGAACCCGATCTACGACACGGCCGACTTCAGCGACGTGCCCTCCCCCGGCAATCTGCGGGCCGACTATGTGCTGCCGTCGAAGTCCTTGCGGGTGAAGGACTCTGCGGTGTTCTGGCCGCAGCGCAGCGACCCGCTGTCCCGGCTCACCGGCGAGTACCCGTTCCCCACCAGCGACCATCGGCTGGTCTGGGTCGACGTTCAGCAGCGCGGTCACGGCCGCTGATACCAGCAGGTAGCGGATCTCTGCGGGACACGCCGGGCGCTGCCCGGCGTGTCCCGCAAGATTCCGCTACCTCCCCAGGGCGCACCACCGTCACCAGACGGCGAAGATCACCAGCAACAGCGCCAACAGATCGAAGCCGATCGCCAGCATCAGCATCAACAGGCTGAAGCCGATCAGGCCGATCAGATTGCCGACGCCGTCAGGGCGGGCCGGGTCACCGGCTCGCCGTGGCGGCGGCACCGTCGCCAGCCGCCGGCGCCGCAGCTCGACCAGCACCACCGCGATCAAGCCGAGCACCGCGATGGCGAAGGCGACGTAGCGGGCGCCACCGTCGATCGTCAGCCCGAAGAGTGCCGCGATCACCGATGGAACCGCGACCACGATGGCCAGCAGCCGCAACGGCGTGGTCAGCACCTCTCGGATCTCCGCAGAGTTGCCGGCGATCGCCCGCAGCGCCGCGAAACTGCCGCCGACACCCCCGACGCCGAACTGCGGCGACGATGCCGGGTCACCGAACGGGTCGGGCTCGGAGAACGGACTGCGCCCGGTGAAGCCGGCGGAGCCTGCAGCGGCGCCGCGATAGGCGCCGGCCGCGGCGTCGTCGACGACCTCGCCTTCGATGATCTCCGGTTCGTTGTCGGAGTCGCCGGCCGGAGAACCGTTGGGTCGCTGGTCGAACGGGTCCGTCATCAGCTGCTCACCTCGGAGATCGGGCCTGGCGCACGGTGTTCCCGAGTGGTCGGGTGGTGCTGCGGCGCGGGGGCAGCGGTGGAGAGCGGCTCGAGGCGTTCGGCCACGGTGGCGCCGATATCGGCCAGCGCCGTCAACTGCTGCGGGCTCAACACGTCGATGAACAGGTCCCGAACGGCCGCCACATGCAGCGGCGCGGCCCGCTCGATCATCCGGCGCCCCACGTCGGTGATGACCACCTCCGAGCTGCGGCCGTCGGCCGGGCAGGGCTGACGAGCCACCAGCCCCCTGGCCTGCATCCTGGTCAGGTGGTGCGAGAGCCGGCTGGCCTCCCAGTCGGTGCTGGACAGCAGGTCCTGGACGTGCACAACGCCGGCGCCCGATTCAGAGAGGGCGACAAGCACCTCGTAGTCGGACAGCGACAGACCCGAATCCCGTACCAGCTGCCGACCGATCGCCCCGAGCAGCGGCCCGCGTAGTCGGAGCACCGCCCGCCATGCCTGCTGTTCGGGTTCCGTCAGCCAGCCGGTGTCCTGGCGTCGATCCACCGAGTCGGTCACCGGACCAGCCTACGGACCGTCAGCTCGCGGCCGGATCGGTCCGCTCGGCGGGCACCTCGGGTGCCGGCTTGCCGTGGGTGAGCTGCTCGAACACCGGGACATCGCCGACGATCGGATTGGTCCGCCTGGAGGGCGAGAAGTACTTGGTGGCCAGGTTGATGAAGGTGGCCAGCCGGTTCCGGTTGGCCAGCAGGTTCTGGATGTGCACGAACATCCAGATCAGCCAGGCGATGCTGCCGGTCAGCCGCAGCGACTTGCCGAACGGCAGCTTGATGTCGGCGATGGCGGCCCGGCGACCGATGGTGGCCATCGTGCCCTTGTCGCGGTAGCGGAACGGCTCGGTGTTCCGGCCGAGCAGCAGTGCCCCGATCTGCCGGGCGGCGTGCCGTCCCTCCTGCAACGCGGGCTGGCTCAGCTGCGGCAGCGGGTCCGGGGTGACGGCCACGTCGCCGGCGGCGAAGACATTGTCGTAGCCCTCGACCCGCAGATCGTCGCGGACGGTGATCCGGCCGCCGCGGCCCTGCGGCAGTCCCCAGCTCCCGACGATCTTCGGTACCGCGACACCGGTCGCCCAGATCACCACCCCGGCCTTGAGGAAATCACCGTTGCCGAGTTCGACACCGTCCTCGCGGACCTCCTTCACCGCGGTGCCCAGCCGGACCTCGACGCCGCGTTCGCGCAGCGCCCTGGCACTGAACTCCCGCAGCTTCGGGGCGAACGGCGCGAGCACCTTGTCGGCCATCTCCAGCAGCACGATGTGGGTACGGCGCGGATCGAGCTCTGGGTACACCGTCGACATCGCGTCGTTGCGGAGCTCGGCCAGCGCGCCGGCCATCTCGACGCCGGTGGGACCGGCGCCGACCACCACAATGGTCAGGTCGTCGCCGGTCGAAGCTGCGGCCGCGTGCTCGAGTCTGGTGAAGATCCGGTCCCGCAACTGCAGGGCCTGGGCCCGCGTGTAGATGGCCATCGAGTTCGCCTCGGCACCAGGGGTGCCGAAGTAGTTCGTGGTGGCGCCCGAGCCCAGGATCAGATAGTCGTAGTCGAGCGAACCGCCGTCGGCGAAGCTGACCACCTTTGCCACCGGATCCACTCCGGTCACGTCGCCCTGCCGGAAGCTCACGTTGCGCTGCTTCATCCGGGTGGCCCGCAGGAAGTAGGTCACGTCGCCAGGGTTCAGCCCGGCGGTGGCCACCTGGTACAGCAGCGGCTGGAACGTGTTGTAGGTGTGCCGGTCGACCAGGGTGACGTCGACATCGACCTTGCCCAGTTCCTTCACCGCGGACAGCCCGGCGAACCCGCCGCCGACGACGACGACGTGGGGCCTGCGCCGCGCACTGGCGGGGCGGGCGTGGGCGGTCTGCTCGGTCATGATTTCCCTGTTCTCGATCTTGCCCGGGAGGAGCTCCGATGAGTATCCATCTACCGGGCGGTGCCGGCACGCCATCGGGCTCGGCTGCATGTACACCTCAACGCTATGACTTTTGGGGTGGTGCTGTCACACCGGACCGCGCCCGGTCCGGTCGACCGGACCCGTCGGTGTGGTCGGATTCACCCGGCAGCGGCCGCGACCCTGCGACCAGGGCCACCAGCATCAGCATGTCGACAACGGCGGCGCCCGTCTGGCTGTAGGTCCACGACTCCGCCGCTCCGACGCCGAGGGTGTCGACCCCGGTTGCGGACACGATCAGCAGGATCAGCGAGACCGCGGAGACCCCGATCAGGCCCAGCGGCAGCCACCGCGACACCCGCCGGCCCCGCACCAGGGACAGGCAACAGCCGATCGGAACCAGCGACAGCCCGAACACCGAACCCACCATGTGCACCTTCGCCCGGGGCGACTGCTGCAGGCCGCCCGGATCGGTGGCGACCAACGCCATCACCAGGCACCCGAGGAACCCGATCACCAGCAGCGTGGTGGTCAGCCGTCCGGTGGGGTTGGCCCGGTCCAACAGCAGCGGGCCGATGCTGAACGCCAGCAGGTAGAGGCTGAACAGCCAGCCGTGCGGGCCGACGCCGTACTGCGAGAACGAGATCGCCGGCGGCAGCCAATCGCCGGACACCCACTGCATCAGGATGAACAGCAGCCAGCCAACGGCGATCACACCGGTGCCGACGCGATAGGCGACGAAGGGCGAAATCCTCACATCCCTATTGTGGACGCTCGTGTCGTGAGGACATCTCGGGTACCCGTCGGTCACAATGCGTGAATGTTCTGCGATACCGGATCCTCCACCCGTCATGCGACGTCTGTATCGATATGAGCCATTACTCCCGCCGGCGACCGGTCCGGTTCTCCGCCCTGATCTGTGGTGTCGCCGGTGCAGCGTTGCTGCTGGCCGGCTGCGCGTCATCGGTGACCGGCGCCGCCGGTACCCAGTCCGGGCAGCAACCACCGAACCCGCCGAGCAGCGCCGTCGTCGGGCCGATCACAGATCCGACAAGCCCGGAGCAGCCCACCTCGGTGACGACCCCGGACCAGACGACAGCGGACGAAACCACCGCGGACGAAACCACCGGCACGTCGACTGAAGACCAGATCACGACGGCCGCCAGCACCGCTCAGCAAACCACCGCCGCGCCACCCACCAAGCCGCCGGCGCCACCCACCAAGCCGTCGGTGGTGCTGACCACCGTGGTGCACACGGCTACCGTCACAGGCGCCGCGTCGACCGATGCCGGACCCGTCCTGGCCCTCGACCATTTCACCTCACCCTCGGGCAACATCTCCTGCCTGATCACTACCGACACCGAGCCCCAGGTGCGCTGCGACCTCGCCGAGTCGTCGATCCCCAAGGATCACGATTGTCACGGCACCGGTGACTGGGGCGTTTCGGTGACGCTGATCGCCGGGCACAAGGCCGAGATGCGGTGCATCTCGGACACCGTGATGCAGCCCGGCATCCCGACCCTGGCCTATGGCCAGAAATCACAGGTCGGGCCGATCACCTGCACCAGCGCGGAGGACGGCATGCACTGTGCAGACTCCGACGGCCACGGATTTCGGCTGGCCAAGGCCAGCTACGACGTCAGCTGACGAGGCCGGGCTGACGAAAAGCCCGGGCTGCCGGGGTCACCGGCGGCCTGACGCTTCAGCCTGCCGGCGACGGACCCTCAAGGCCCGGCAGCAGGGTGTCCAGCTGCCGGTCGATGTCGTCGAGCGTCTTCTCCACGGTGGCGATCTCGGCCGCCGTGCGGTCGACCTCAGCACGGCTGGTCAACGGGGTGGCCACGACGCCGCCGAGCCGGGTGTAGTCGCCGCTCGCCCGGTTGAACCTGTCGGCCAGGTCGGGACGGTCGACCAGGCCGATCCGAGAAGTGATGGTGAGCATCAGCGGCGCCAGTACCTGCAGCCGCTTGCCCAGGCCCAGAGTGAGGTCGGCCAGGGCTTCGTGATCGGCCTTCTTCCTGCGGTTGCGTCCGATCACGCCGTAGACGATGGCCCCGATCACCACCAGGGCGACCAACCCGATCACCACCAGTGACCAGGGGAACGGCTTCGCGGTGGCCGACTCCATGTAGGCGCGGGCCGCCGAGACGTCGTCGCCGCCGGCGGCCTTGACCGCCGCTTCGGCCGCACTCTGCTGCGAGCCGGACAGCTCGTCGGAATACTGGGCAGCGCTGTCCGGTGTGAGTACCAGCACCGTCCCGCCGACCCTGGCCTTGATCTCGCCGGCGAGCGTCTGGGCGTCCTTGCTGGTCAGCCTGGTCTTCAGCGACACGATGGACAGGTTGACGCCGCCGTCTCTTGCCTGCTGGGCGATCTGCGCCAGTTCCGATTCGCTCGCCGTCGTACCGATCACCGCGACGTGGTTCGTGCCAAGGGCGCTCACCACGTCGTCGACCGACACCCCGCCGATGGTGTCTCCGTCGAAGATTCCCGCCGACGGGCCGGCCGGGGCGGCGGAGGCCGATTCGCCGAACGCGGGTCCGCCGGACGCAAGTCCGAGGAACGCGAGGATCAGCACCAGCACGCCGGTCGGTACCCATCGCCGTCGACGGTGCCGTTGGTCCTGCATGATGACCCCTGTTCTCGTGCCGGAACCGATGGGACGCGACGCGCGTCATGCCACTGCCGGACGTGCGGTGTCCGCGTCGTCATCGTAGGGAGGTCAGCCGCCGTGCTCAATCGCCTGGTCACGTCGCCGGACGGCGTCGAATGGATCGTCGGCCGGGCGTTCCTCTTTGGTCCGCCACGCTACATCGGATTTCGGTTCGGCCGGGATCGTGCCCTGTTCGAGCCGCCCAGGGTGCGCCGGGTGGCCGTCACCGCTCGCCCGCCGCTGTCGCCGACCGCGGCCATTTCCCGGGCGCCGATCCGCTGGTCGGAATCGGAGTCGGACACGGGTTCGGCGGTCGATCGGGCGGCCACCACCCATCCGCGCCGCGGCTATCGGCACCGGAGCGGCACCATCTTCCTGCCGGTCGGCCCGTCCGGTTCGTCCGGTACCGGGTCGTCCGCTCGATCGGGCCCCGGGGGCGGATCCGGATCCGGCACGTCCTGGACCCGTTCCGGTGGCGGCGGCTCGCGGTCGTTCGCCGCCGCAGGGGTGGCGGGCACCGGTTCATCGTTCAGCCGCACCAGCGGCGACTCGGCCGGCTCGTCCGGCTCGTCCGACTCGTCCGGCTCGTCCGGCTCATCGGGCAAGGGAAAGGGCGGTGGGGCGGTCGGCGGGCTGGCCGGCCTCGGCGCCTTGTTGGTCAAGGTGCTGAAATTCGCGCTGATCCTGATCGCGATCGCCATCGCCACCTGGCTGACCATCTTCGTCCTGATCCCCGCGCTGATCTTCGGTCTCTGGGCGCTGTTGATCGCACTGGCGATCGTCCGGCACGCGGTGTTCCGTCAGCCCTGGATCGTCGCGGCCAGGGAGAACCGGGCGGCGCCCCGGGTGCAGGGCTGGGCGGTCCAGGGTTGGCGTGAGTCGCAGCTGGTGGTCGATCAGGTGGCCGACGCCATCGCAGAGGGCCGCGATCCGCAGCCGCTGAACGCCACACCCGTCCGGATCGACTGACCCGGCCCCGGCCGTGCTCCCCCGACACGTAGTGGGGTTGTCCCGGCCGGTGCTCCCCGGGCACGTGTTCCCCGGGCGTAGCGGGGTTGTCCCGGCCGGTGCTCCCCGGGCACGTGTTCCCCGGGCGTAGCGGGGTTGTCCCGCGGGACAACCCCGCTACGCGCCCTGGGGTGCCGGGTGGCTGCGGGCCAGTTGAAGCCGGCCCGACGACGCGGGCGATACTGGTGGTGCCGCACCGTTGTTGTGCGGGCGGCCGCCGAAGCGAGGAGACGACATGACCACCGTTCAGTCCGACATCACCGGGATCCTGCGGTCGGCACCGGTGCGGGGACCGGTGACCGATGCCGAGGCGGATGCGGCGGCCCGCGCTGACGACCGCGGCCACGTCTTCCACTCGTGGTCGGCGCAAGGCGCCATCGACCCGCTGCCGGTGGCCGGCGGTGAGGGCACCAGGTTCTTCGACTACGCGGGAAACTCCTTCCTGGACTTCGGCTCCCAGTTGGTCAATCTGAACCTCGGACACAGCCATCCGGACCTGATCGCGGCGATCCAGCAGCAGGCCGAGCGGCTGTCCACCATCCAGCCGTCGTTCGCCAACGATGTGCGCGGCCAACTCGCCCGGCTGATCACCGAGCGGGCCGGCGACAACTTTTCCCACGTCTTCTTCACCAACGCGGGGGCCGAGGCGGTCGAGCACGCGCTGCGGCTGGCCCGGCTGCACACCGGCCGGCAGAAGGTGCTGGCCGCCTACCGCAGCTACCACGGCGCCACCGCCGGGGCGATCACGCTGACCGGTGAGCCCCGCCGCTGGGGCAGCGAGCCGGGCGTGCCCGGCGTCATCCATTTCCACGGTCCGTACCCGTACCGCAGCCCGTTCCACTCCGACTCGGCTGAGCAGGAGACCGAGCGTGCGCTGCAGCACCTGCGCGACACCATCGTCTTCGAGGGCCCGCACACCATCGCGGCCATCGCACTGGAGTCGGTGGTGGGGACCAACGGGGTGCTGGTGCCGCCGCCCGGCTATCTCGCCGGCGTGCGCGCGCTGTGCGACGAGTTCGGCATCCTGTACATCGCCGACGAGGTGATGGTCGGGTTCGGCCGGCTCGGTGAATGGTTCGGGTTCCAGGCCTTCGGCGTCCGGCCCGACCTGATCACCTTCGCCAAGGGGGTCAACTCCGGGTACGTACCGCTCGGCGGCGTGGTGATCGACGCGGCGATCGCCGAGACGTTCAGGGACAAGGCCTATCCGGGCGGGTTGACGTACTCCGGGCACCCGCTGGCCTGCGCGGCCGGCCTGGCTACCATCGACGTGTTCGAGCGTGACGGCATTCTCGATCATGTGCGGCGGCTGGGCACCGAGGTGATCGGGCCGGAACTGGCGGCGATGGCGCAGCGGCACGAACGGATCGGCGAGGTCCGTGGGCTCGGCGCGTTCTGGGCCATCGAGTTCGTCACCGACCGATCCACCAGGGAGCCGCTGGTGCCGTTCAACGCCGGTGGAGTCGCCATGGCTCCGATGAACGCGATCGCCGCCGCCTGCAAGAAGCGCGGAGTGTGGCCGTTCCTGTCGGCGAACCGGATCCACGTCGCTCCCCCGCTGATCTCCACCGAGGACGAGGTCCGCGAGGGCCTGTGGGCCATCGACGCCGCGCTCACCGAGACGGCCTAGCTCTCCGGCGGCCCGGCTCGACCGTTTCACCTGGTGGAGCCGGCCGAACAGTCCTATCGTGCAGTCCGTACGACGCGCTTCACCGTCGAAATGAGGACCGTCATGACGTGGTACTGGTGGGTATTGGTCGTCGTCGTCATCCTGCTGTTGATCGTTGCCCTGTGGGCGGTCCTGCAGCGTTGGCCGGGCCCGGACCGGGACCGGCGGGCCGCTGATGTCACGAACACTGACGACAACCCGACGAACACCGTGCTGGAGCAGGGATATGACCCCAGCCAGGCGACCAAGGTGATCGGGATGACGGCCGAGCCCGCCGCCGACGAGACCGTCGCCGGCACCGCCGGGGGCGATCAGCCGAAGGGGTCGAACCTGCCGTCGACGGCGGTCCAGCCGCCGTCCACCAGTAGCACCGACCCGGTCACGTAGCTGGCGGCATCCGAGGCGAGAAAGACTGCGGCGCCGGCCATCTCGTCCGGCCTGGCCCACCGGCCGAGCGCACTCTTGGTGGCGTAGGCGCGCTCCCAGGCGGCGTCGGCACGGATCTGCGCCGTCAGCTCGGTCTCGACGACGCCGGGTGCAATGGCGTTGAACCGGACTCCGGCCGGACCGAACTCGGCCGCGGCGGTGCGCAGCAGCTGCTGCAGGCCGGCCTTGGTGGCCGCGTAGACGCCCTGGCCGGGCTCGACCGTACTGGCCCGGATCGATGAGAAGGCAACGACCGAGCCGCCGCCGGCGGCCGCCATACCCGGGCCGTAACCGCGGATCATGTTGAACACGCTCCGCAGGTTGATCGCCACCACCCGGTCGAACTCGTCGTCGCTGTACTGCGCCAACGGTTTTCGGACGTTCGCGCCGACCGTGGTGATCAGGATGTCCGGTACGCCCCTGGCCGCCAGCCGGCCGACCTCGTCCGGGTCGGTCACGTCCAACTGCAGGTGTTGACCACCGCAGCGCAGCGCCGTTGCCTCGGCAACCGCCGGATTCAGGTCGGCAACGGTGACCAGCGCGCCATGGGCGGCCAGCGCCGTTGCCACCTCCGCACCGATCCCGCCACCGCCGACCACCAGGGCGCGCCGGCCGGTCAGATCGAACAGCCGGGTGTAGTCCGGCCGCGGCCGCTCCGGGGACACGGTCATGGCCGGATCACCGCCATCCTGGTCACGGTGAATTCTTCGACCGCCCAGCGCGGACCTTCGCGGCCAATGCCGGAGTCCTTCACCCCGCCGTAGGGCATGGCGTCGGACCGGAATCCGGGAACGTCGTTGATCACCACGCCGCCCACCTCCAGGGTATCGATGGCCGCATACGCCGTCGCCAGCGATCGGGTGAACACCGCCGCATGCAGGCCGTATCGGGAATCGTTCACCGCACGCCACGCGCTGTCGGCGTCGGGCACCCTGGAGACCGCGATCACCGGCGCAAAGATTTCCTCGCACCAGGCCTCGGAGTCCGACCGGACGTCCGTCAGCACCGTCGGGGCCAGCACCGGGCCACGCCGGCCGCCACCGGCCAGTACCGTCGCGCCGGCTGAAACCGCTGCCGCCACCATCTTCTCGACCCGCTCGGTGGCCGCCGGGTCGATCAGCGCCGAGACCCTGGTGGCCGGGTCCCTCGGGTCACCGGTGGTCACCTCGTCGAGCCGGTCCAACAGCCGCTGCACCAACTCGTCGTTGACCGCGTCCTCGACGATCACCCGCTGCACCGAAATGCAGGCCTGCCCAGAGGCGTAGAACCCGCCACGCAGGATCGCCGAGGCCGCCGCGTCCAGATCGGCATCGGCGCAGACCACCAGCGCGGCGTTGGATCCCAACTCGAGTACGGCCTTCCGCGGCGCGCAGGCCTTGGCGATCGCATGCCCGACGGCCGCCGAGCCGGTGAACGACACCACTGCCACCCGGGGGTCGGTGGTCAGCGCGACCCCGACCTCGGTCTCCCCGGTCACCAGCTGCACAGTGGCCCGGGGCGCACCGTGGGCGGCCAGGATGTCCCGAATCTCGTGCACCAGCCACAGGGTGGCCAGCGGCGTCGCCGGTGCCGGCTTGACGATCACCGGGCAACCGGCCGCCAGTGCCGGGGCGATCTTGTGCGAGGCCAACATCAACGGGTAGTTGAAACCGGCGATGCCGACCACCACGCCGGCCGGCCGGCGGGTGAAGTAGCCGACCATGCCCTCGGCGCCCGGCAGCAGGTCGATGGGCACCGTCTCGCCGTGCAGTCGGGCCGGCTCCTCGGCGGCCAGCGACCAGGTGAGGACCGTGCGGTCCACCTCGACGGTGCAGTCCACCACCGGTTTGCCGGTTTCCAGCACCAGCAGTTCGATCAGCTCGGCCCGGTGTTCGCGGACCAGGTCCGCGATCGCCGTCAGCACCGAACGGCGGACGCCGGCGGTCAGCTTCGCAACCGCCGGACGGACCCGGACCGCGGCGTCGATCGCCGCGACCGCGGCTGCCGCGGTACCTTCCGGTGCCTCGCCGACCAGGTCGCCGTTGTACGGAAACACGATGCCGCGGACCGCATCCACCCGGAACCCGTCGGGGAGCGCCTGCTCCCCGACGGGCAGCAGGTGTGGATCGCTGAGTAGCTTCGTCATGGTTGTTCCTCCGTCTCCGAGATGCCCTGCGACGGGTCCGGATATCGACCGACGGCGCTCGGCGCCAGGTCGGTGTAGGCCGGCCAGTAGCCGGCCTCGGTCCGGGTCCCGGTCGCCGCCAGGATCGCCCTGATCACCGCACGTGACACCAGATCGCCTGCTGCGCAGAGGATTTCGTGCAGGTCAACCGGATCCGGCGGCGGCCGGCGTTCGGTCGACAGTCCGAACAGGCTGTCGCCGTCGAGCAGGGTGTGTACCGGATTGACGGTGCGGGCGAGGCCGTCGTGGCCGATCCCGGCCAGCTTTCGGCACTGTGCCTTGGTGAGCGTCGCGTCGGTCGCGATCACCCCGACAGTGGTGTTCTTCAGGACCTGCGCGTCGAACGGCTGGTCCCGGACCGGCCCGCGGGGCCTGGCCGCTTCGAGCACCGCAGCCGATTCTTCGGCGGCCGGAACGATCAGCGCGTCCACGTCGTCGCGGTGCAGCAACCGCGCCCCGGACAACGCTCCGGTCAACGGGTCGACGGGTGAGCCGATGGCGTTCACCACCACCAGCGCGGCCACGGTGGTCCCGTCGTCCAGCACGATCGAGGCCGTCCCGACGCCACCCTTGAGGTGCGCGACGGCCGCACCGGTGCCGGCCCCGACGCAGCCCTGCTCGGGCGTCGACCCGGCCAACGCCGCCCGAACCGCCAGCCGGCCGGTCTCGGCATCGGGGGTCGCCCGGAAGGTGCCGCCGCGGCCGAGATCGAACAGCACCGCAGCCGGCACGATCGGCACCACCTCGCGGTCGCCGGAGCCGACCCGGAATCCGATGCCGCGGTCGGCGAGTTCGTTCGCAACGCCGTCGGCGGCGGCGAGGCCGAACGCGCTGCCGCCGGTCAGCACGATCGCGTTGATCCGTTCCATCGCGGCGCTCGGATCCAGCAGATCGGTCTCCCTGGTGCCGGGCGCCCCGCCACGGACATCCGCCCCTGCCACCATTCCGGCGTCCGGGCCGAGCACCACCGTCGTCCCGGTCAGATAGCCGTCACCGGCCATCGTGACGTGCCCGACCCGCAGACCTTCGACGTCGGTCAGCGAGTTGGACGGGCCGGGGCCGCTCATTCGGCTGGGTCCTGAGGAGCTGGTTCCTGAGGAGCTGGTTCCTGGGGAGCTGGGTCATCGACGGCGCCCTCGGCCAGGAACAGCTCGGCCGCCCTGGCGTAGACCCGGGTCGCGGTCTCGATGTCGGCCACCGCCACGAATTCGTCGGCCTGGTGGGCGATCCACTTCCCGCCGGGCCCGTAGACCACGGTCACCAGACCGGCATCGCGGGTCAGCACGGTGCCGTCGGTCGACCCCGGAACGCCGCCGTAGACCGGTTCCTCGCCGACAACGTCGAGGTGCGCCGCGGCCAACGCCTGCACCACCGGCGCGTCGACCGGGGTGTCGACGACCGGGCGTTCGACCAGCACGGTGATCTCGCTCTCCAGCCCGGCCTCGTCGGCGATCTGCTGGGTGAGCCGGGTGACCAGGTGCAGCACTCCGGGGTGCTCGGTGCCGGGCACCGTCCGGATGTCGAGCATCACCGAAGCGGTCGCCGGGATCACGTTGATCTGTTCCGGGTGCCCGGCCGTCAGCACCGTCGGGGTCAGGTAGAAGTCGCCGAGCTGCGGATGGGTCCCGACCGACGCGGCGATCTGCTCCCCGAGTTCGGTCAGTCCCAGCAGCAACTGGCCGAGCACCGGGATCGGATTCCGGCCGTGTTGGGGCATCGCGCCGTGCGCCATCACCCCGGTCAGGTCGACCCTGACCCGCAGCGCACCCTTGGCGATGGCACAGATCTCACCTGCCTCCGGTTCGCAGACGATCACTCCGTCGATGCCCGAGCGGGCCAGGTCGGAGCCGGCGAATGCGGTGGCGCCCAGCATCAGCTCTTCCTCGTCGGCCAACGCCGCGACGATGATCCGGCCGGCGAAACCGCTGAGCTGCACCGCGCGAACGGCGTGGATCATCGCCGCCACACCGGATTTCATGTCGGCCGAGCCCCGTCCGAGGAGCCGCCCGTCGACGATGTCGCCGGAGAACGGGTCGAACGACCACGACGCCCGGTCGCCCTCGGTCACCACATCGGTGTGCCCCTCGAACATCAGGGTGCGGCCCGGCCCGCTGCCGTGCACGATGCCGATCACATTGGGCCGGCCAGGAGCCACCTCGGTGACCGTCACCTCCCACTCGAAGCCGCGCATCACCTCGGCGATCAGTTCGGCGGCCGGTGTTTCGATCTCGAGCGCGTCGCGTTCGTTCACCGTACGCAGGCGCACCAATCGCTGGGTGAGCTGTACCGCAGCCGCTACGTCCGGGCCTGTCATCGCGCATCCTCTGTGTTCGTATCGGTGCTGCTGTCGTCGGTACCGCTGTCGTTCCCGCCGGCATCGGCCGTCGTGGTCGAGCGCCCACCGCGGTTCCCTGCGGCCCTGGCCCTGGCCATCTCCAGTGACTCTGCCAGGCGCGGCACGGCGGCCAACAAGCGGCGGGTGTAGGCCTGCTCGGGGTGGTCGTACACCCGTTGCACCGCCCCGGTTTCGACCAGCCGGCCGCCCTGCAGCACGGCCACCCGGTCGCAGACGCGACGGATCACCGAGAGGTCGTGGGAGACGAAGATCAGCGTCAGCGACCGGCGGGCGGCGATCTCGGCGATCAGGTCGAGCACCTGCGCCCGCACCGTGACGTCCAGCGCCGAAACGGCCTCGTCGGCGATCAGCACGGCCGGATCGGGGGCGATCGCCCGGGCGATCGAGATGCGCTGGCGTTGCCCGCCGGAGAACTGGTGCGGGTAGCGTCCGACGATCGTGGCGTCCAGACCGACCTGCTCGAGCACTTCGGCGACCCGGCCACTGACGTCCCGATGTCCTTGTACCACCAACGGTTCGGCAACGATTCGGCCGATCGTCATCCGCGGGTTCAGCGATCCCATCGGGTCCTGGAACACCACTTGCAGGGTCTTGCGCAGGAAGGTCAACCGCTTCTCCGGCAACGCGGTGATGTCGGTGCCGTCGACCAGCACCCGGCCGCTGGTGGCCTTCTCCAGGCCGGCGATGATCCGCATCAGGGTCGTCTTGCCCGATCCGGATTCCCCCACCACCCCGAACGCCGAGCCGCGCGGGATCGTCAGGTCGACACCGTCCAGTGCCGTCACGGTGCCGCCGCCGGGCCGGTGGAACTTCCGACCGACGCCGGTCAACTGGACCACCGCGTCGGTGACGGGTGCGGCCGCGGACGCTCCGGTCATCGGGTGCTCGATTCTGATTGTTCGCCTCCGAGGTCGGCGTCGGCCAACAACCGGCGGGTGTGCTCGTGCTGCGGCTTCGTCAGAACCTCGGTCACCGGTCCCTGCTCGACGATCCGGCCGCCGTACATCACCAGCACCCGGTCGCAGATCCTGGCCACCACCGCCAGGTCGTGGGAGATGAACAGCAGCGCGGAATCCGCAGCCGCCGCCCGTCGGTCGATCAGGTCCAGCACCGTCGCCTGCACGGTGACGTCGAGCGCGGTGGTCGGTTCGTCGCAGATCAGCAGGTCGGGGCTGTTCGCCATCGCGATGGCGATCACCACCCGTTGTCGCTGCCCACCGGACAGCTGGTGCGGATACGACTTCGCGATCCGCTGCGGGTCCGGCAGCCCGACAACGGTCAGCAGGTCCTGTACCTCGGCCCGGGCCCGGCCCGCCGACATCCCGTGCAGGCGCAGCACTTCGGCGACCTGCCGGCCGACCCGCATGGTCGGGTTCAGCGCCGTCATCGGTTCCTGGAAGACCATTCCGGTGCGCTGACCGCGGATCCGGGCGAGTCGCCGTTCCGGGGTGGTCAGCAGGTTGCCGTCCTCGCCGTCCATCCGGACGCTGCCGGAGGCCGTCAGACCCTCTGGCAGCAACTGGGCGATCGCCATGCAGGTCAGGGATTTGCCGGAGCCGGAGGCGCCGATGATGCCCACCCGTTCCCGTTGCGCGATCTGGAGCGAGATGTCGTCGATCAGGACCGACGAGCCGGCGCGAACCGTCAGCCCGGAGACCTCGAGCAACGGTCCGGGGACCGATTTCTGTTGGGGTGCGGTCGTCGTCATCGGCCCGCCAACCTGGGATCGAACCGGTCGCGGAGCCCGTCACCGAGCAGGTTGAAGCCGACCACCGCGATCGCGATCGCCAACGCCGGCCACACGGTGATCATCGGGTAGCTGCTCAGCGTGCTCTGCGACTCCTGCAGCATCAGACCCCACGACGGGGTGGTGAGTCCGGCGCCGAACCCCAGGTACGACAGGCCGGCCTCGGCCAGGATCGCGATGGCGTACGACACCGACGACTGCACGATGACCAGGCCGAGCACGTTCGGCAGCACGTGGTTCCAGGCGATGCCGAGCCGGGACCGACCGGCCACCCTGGCCGCCTGCACGTATTCGGATTCCAGCACCACCAACGCCCCGGAGCGCACCACCCTGATGAACGACGGGATGGTGGCGATGCCGATGGCGATCATCGCGGTGGTGATGCCGCCGCCCCAGATCGCCGCGAACATCAGCGCCAGCAGTAGCGCAGGGAAGGCCAGCAGCAGGTCGGTGCAGCGCATCAGGAACTCGGAGTACCGGCGCGGCACCATGGCGGCCAGGATGCCCAGCGGCGTACCGATCACCGCCGCGATGCCGACCGCGACAATGCCCACGTACAGCGTGGTTTTCGCGCCGGCCATCAACAGCGAGGCGATGTCCCGACCGAGTCGGTCGGTGCCCAGCAGGTGGCCGCCGACGCCCATCCCGACCTTGGCGTTGGCGGTGTCGGTGAAGCCGGTGTCGAACGGCGTCCAGAAAAAGCTCACCACGCCGGCGACGGCGACCGCGACGACGATCACCGCGCCGATCACCAGCAGCGCGTTCGGCCCGCGCCGGTTCGCTCCCGGCGCCGCTGTCACCGGATCGACCGGCCTGGCAGTTGGATCGAGGCTCATTTCGCACGCAACCTTGGATCGATCAGGGTGTAGGCGATGTCCACCAGGAAGCTGACCAGCAGTGCGAACAGGACCAGCACGAACACGATGCCCTGCACCGTCATCAGGTCCCGGTTGGAGACCGCGTCGGTGAGCATCGAACCCACCCCGGGGATGACGAACACCCGCTCGATCACCACCGCGCCGATCATCAGCGTCACCAACTGCACGCCGAGCACGGTGACCACTGGGATCGAGGCATTGCGCAGCCCGTGCCGCAGCAGCGCCTGCATCGGCCGCAGGCCCTTCGATCTGGCTGTCCGCAGGTAGTCCTGCCCCATCTCGTCCAGTACCGCCGATCGCACGTAGCGGGTGAGCACCGCCCCCTGCACCAGCCCGAGCGAGAGCCACGGCAGGATCATGTGCTTGACGAACCCACCCGGATCGGTGGCCGGCACCACATAACCGTTGGGTGGCAGCCACTTCCACCGCATCGCCACCAGGGCGATCAGCAGCATGCCGGCCAGGAACGCCGGCACCGCCACCCCGACCTGACTCAGCCCGGAGATCAGGATGCCGGACACCTTGCGATGCCGAACCGCGGCCAGCACCCCCAGCGGGATCGAGATGATCAGCGCCACCACCACCCCGCCGAGCACCAGCCACAGCGTCACGGTGAACCGGTCGAACAGCATCGGCCCGATCGGCAGCTTCGAGGAGAACGACCGACCGAAGTCGCCGTGCAGCACCCCGCCGATCCAGGACAGGTACTGGGTGATCAGCGGGCGGTCCAGGCCCATCTCGGTGCGCAACGCCGCCACCGACTCGTCGGTGGCGCCGAATCCGAGGGCAACGCGGGCCGGGTCGCCGGGAAGGATCGACAGCACGAAGAAGATCAGCACCGAGGCGCCGAAGGCGCTGACGACGAAGACCAGTGCCCGGATCCCGAATCGTCTGAGCATCAACCGTCGTTCGTCAGCCGACCGAGATGGTGGTCAGGTCGAAGGACTCGGTGATCTGGTTCTTCTCGATTCCCTTGACGTTCGCGTCGGCGACGATCAGGTTCGGGAAGGCCCACAGCCAGACTCCGGCGGCGTCGTCGGCGAGGATCTCGGTGACCTTCTTGTAGTCGGCGATCATCGTGTCCCGGTCGGCGGCGTCGCCGTCCTTGAGCAACTTCTGCACTTCGGGGTTGTCATAGTGCGTGTAGTACTTCGGATCTCCCCAGATGGTGGCCAGGTCGTTCGGCTCGACGTGGTTGATGATCGACATGTCGTAGTTGCCGTCGGTGAACACCTGCTGCAGCCAGTCGGCCGGGAAGTCGAGGGTGTCGACCTGTACGGTGATGCCGATCTGCTTGAGCTGCGAGGCCACCACCGGGGCCGCGGCGGTCGCGTACGGCAGGTTCGGCACCCGCAGCCGCAGGGTGTAGGTCTTGCCGCCCAGCAGTTCTTTCGCCTTCGCCGGATCGTACGGATACTTGTTCGACAGGTCGGTGTACCACGGATCGGTCGGCACCGCATGCGAGCCGATCAGCGTGCCCTTACCCGCCCAGACGGTGTCCAGGATCGCCTTGCGGTCCAGGCCGTAGGAGATCGCCTGCCGGACGTTCTTGTCCGTCAGCGGCGCCTTGGCGTTGTTGAAGCTCAGCAGCACCTCACCGGTGGTGGTGCCCTCGATCACCTGGAACTTGCTGGTGTCGGAGAACTGGTCGAGGGTGTCGGGTGTCTGCACCGAGGAGATCACGTTGATGCTGCCGCCGATCTCGGCGTTGTTCATCGCGGTGGCGTCCTTGAAGTACTTGAGCGTCACCGTCTGCATCGACGACGGGGTGCCCCAGTAGTCGGGATTGCGCTGCAATACCAGCTCGACGTTCGGGTTGTACGAGGCGACCGTGTACGGGCCGGTGCCGATCGCCTTGGTGGCCAGCGCATCGACGCCGGTCTTGGAGAACATCGCCCCCACCCGGGTGGTCATGCTGTAGAGCCAGCTCTGACTGGGCGTGGACAGGGTGACCTTCAACGTGGTCGGATCGACGGCCTCGGCCTTGCTGACCACGTCCATCTTGGCCTTGACCGCCGGCTTCCAGCCCTTCTTCACCCGGTCGATCGAGAAGACCGCGTCGTCGGCGGTGAAGTCGGCACCGTTGGAGAACTTGACCCCCTTGCGCAGGGTGAAGGTGTAGGTCTTCTGATCGTCCGAGACCTTCCACGATTCGGCCAGCAGCGGCACGATCTTGCCGCTGCCGTCCATCTTCACCAGGCCCTCGTAGACGTTGTACAGCAGCGCCTGCGGGATGGCCGCGCCGTCATCCTGGGTGAAATCGAGGCTGGCCGGGGCCGCTACGAACCCGACGGTCAGGCTGGCGTTCGACGGTGCCGGCGCGCTGCTACCGGCGCTCGCCGATTCGGAAGCCGGCGCCGTACTGTCGGCGCTGCCCTCGGTCGTCGCGGATTCGGACTGGCTGGTGGTGGTGCCGGTCGGCGCCGCCTCCGAGGTCGCTGGAGCGGAGGTGCTCGGGGCCGTGCTGGAGCCGGCGCTGCAGCCGGCCAGGGCCACCATCCCGGCGGCCAGCAGGGCGATCGTGCTGCGGAGGCCCATGCGGGCTCGCGTCCTCGTCATCGGTGGGTCCCTTCATCGCGAGGTCGGCGTCGGTGCCGGGCGGGGCCCGGCCCCAGAACGATGATCATTGCACCAGGTACCCGAATCGTTGCGTGACGTGACCCACCTGTGACACCGGCGGTCGAATGTCACACCGGACCGGACGCGGCGACCAGGTCCCCCAGGCAGGTAGCGGAATGTTCAAAGGACACGCCGTGAGGTTCGCGTTACCTGTTGAGCATTCCGCTACCTGAGGGTTCGCGGCAGACTGTCCCGATGGTGCTTCCACTGTCGCTGCCGATCGATCCGATGCTGGCCAAATCGTCGCCGACGGTTCCGGCGGCCGACAGCGTGCCCGGCGGGCTGGCCTACGAACCGAAATGGGACGGCTTCCGCTGCCTGGTGCTGCGCGACGGCGACGACGTCGAGCTCGGCAGCCGCGGCTCGAAGCCGCTCACCAGATACTTTCCCGAGCTGGTCGAGGCGGCTTTGGCCCACCTGCCGGAGCGGTGCGTGCTGGACTGCGAGATCGTCGTCCGCTCCGGCGAGCCCGGGGCGGAGCGGCTGGACTGGGACGCGTTGGGCCAGCGCATCCACCCGGCCGCCTCCCGGGTGAAACTGCTGTCCGAGCAGACCCCGGCCGAGATCATCGCCTTCGATCTGCTGGCCCTGGATGACGACGACCTGACCGGCCTGCCCTATGCCCAGCGGCGGGAGCGGTTGGCGGCGATGTTCGCCGACCGGGTGCACGGTGCGCCGATCCATCTCTCCCGGATCACCCGCGACGCCGCGCTGGCGCAGGAATGGTTCGAGCGGTTCGAGGGCGCCGGGCTGGACGGGGTGGTGGCCAAGGCGCTGGACCAGCCGTACCTGCCGGGAAAGCGCGGCTGGCTCAAGATCAAGCACCAACGCACCGCGGAGGCGGTGGTGCTCGGCTACCGGATCCACAAGTCCGGTACCGGAGTCGGCTCGCTGCTGATCGGGCTCTACACCGACGACGGCAAGCTGGTGAACGTCGGCGGGGTGGCGTCATTCACCAACGCCCGGCGGGTGGAATTGATCGACGAACTGGCTCCATTGGTCGAGACGGACGACAGCGGCCAGGCGGTGCGCGGTGAGACCGACAAGTCGCGGTTCTCCGGTGGCAAAGATGTCGGGTACGTCAAACTGCGCCCGGAGAAGGTGGTGGAGGTCGGCTACAACCAGATGGAGGCTTGGCGGTTCCGTCATCCCGCGACCTTCCTGCGCTGGCGCCCCGACCGTGACCCGAGTTCGTGCACCTTCGACCAGGTCGACCGGGCCATCGCCTACGACCTGGCCGCGGTCCTGGACGATGAACAGTCCGGCGACAAGCGTGGCTGACGAACCGGCCTCCGGTGCGCCGCTTCCCCTGGTCGGCTACATCGCGCTCGGCGGCACCATCGCCTCTGTACCCGAGGCCGGCCGGGTCGGCGCCGCTCCCGGCCTCTCGTCGGCCGAGCTGGCTGCGGCGGTGCCGGGGCTGACGACATTCGCCCGGATCGAGACGGCTGACGTGGATCGGGTCGGCTCGTCCGAGCTCACCATGGAGCAGGTGCTGACAGTGCGCGACACCGCGGAAGCCCTGGTGGACCGCGGCGCCGTTGGCGTGGTGGTCTCGCAGGGCACGGACAGCCTGGAGGAGTCCGCATACGCGCTGGATCTGCTGTGGGACCGACCGGAACCCGTCGTCTTCACCGCCGCGATGCGCACCGCGGCGATGCCCGGCGCGGACGGCCCGGCCAACCTGCTCGGAGCCGTCCGCTGCGCGATCGCCGAGCCGGCGCGGGATCTCGGCGTGCTGGTGTGCCTGAACGACGAGGTGCATGCCGCGCGCTGGGTGCGCAAGACACACACCAGTAGCGTCGCGACCTTCCGATCGGACCCGCTGGGGCCGTTGGGCTGGTTGGTCGAGGACCGGCTGCGGATCCCGTTGCGGCACCGCAGGTTCCCGGCCGTGCCGCTGGTGGCCGACGCACCGATCCCGCCGGTCGCCCTTGTCACGTCGGTACTGGGTGATGACGGGCGTGTGCTGGCCGAGTTACCGCGGCTGGGCTATCGGGGGCTGGTGCTGGCCGGGATGGGTGGTGGCCACGTCCCGTCCAGCTGGCTGGCCGCGTTGCGCGGACTCGTGGAGCAGCTGCCGGTGGTTCTGGCCTGCCGAACCGGCGCCGGCGAAGGACTCCGCAACACCTACAGTCGTCCCGGCAGCGAGATCGACCTGCTGGCAACGGGTCTGGTGTCGGCCGGCGCCCTGCACCCGTTCAAGGCACGGATGCTGCTCACCATCGCGTTGGCTGCCGGGTATGACGACACCGCGCGGCGGCAGCTGTTTGCCGAGCGTGCCGCCGGCTGACCCCCCGTCGGCGCTTATCAACTTTCGAGGCGCTTGCGTACCCGGCCATGGTGGGACTGGAGTGACGGGAGTCAACCACTTCAGAAGCGGCTGCGATGTTGATAAGCGCTAGTTGTCGATCCGGTTGCCCTCGCCGTCCCAGTTTTCGGCCACCTTCTTGCTGGGCTGCACCCGCGGCGGCTCGTTCGGCATCTTCGGATAGTCCGGCGGGAAGTTCAGCTCACCGAGTCCGCGCTCGTTGATGTCGGTCTCCCACAAGGCGATCGCCGCGTTCACGTCGCCGACGGCATCGTCCATCGCGGCCCAGGCGTCGCCGTCGGCGGCCAGCAGGTCGGGCACGGTGCGAATGGTGAAGTCGCGGGTGGCGACGTCCGGCAACTGGTCCCAGGACACCGGCATCGACACGGTGCCGCCCGGCAACGGCCGGGGGCTGTAGGCCGCGGCGATGGTCCGGTCCCGGCAGGCCTGGTTGAAGTCGATGAAGATGCGGTCGCCGCGTTCTTCCTTCCACCACGCCGTGGTCACCAGATCCGGCAGCCGGCGCTCCAGCTCCCTGGCGATCCCGATCACCCCGTGCCGGACGTCGAGGAACTCGTGGCTCGGCGCGATCCGGCTGAACACATGTAGTCCGCGACTGCCGGAGGTCTTGACGAACGGAGTGAAGCCCAACTCCCGCAACAACTCCCCCAGCCCCTGCGCAGCCCGCACCACGTCGGAGAACGGCCGGCCCGGCTGCGGATCGAGATCGATCCGCAACTCGTCGGGGTTGTCCGGTTCGCCGGTGCGGACCGGCCACGGGTGCAGGGTGACGGTATTCATCTGCACCGTCCAGACCGCGGTGGCCACCTCGTCGATCACCAGCTGCGGGTGCGAGCGCCCCGACGGGTAGACCACCGGAACGGCGCGGGCCCAGTCCGGCACCCCGCGCGGTGGGTTCTTCGAATAGAACGCCTCGCCGTCCACCCCGTCGGGGTAACGCTGCAGGGTGACCGGCCGGTCGCCGACCGCCCGCAGCAGTGCCGGTCCGACGGCCACCGTGTAGCGCGCGAGATCGAGCTTGCTGATCGCCGGTCCCAATTCGGACTCGACCCACATCACCCGTTCGGGGCTCGACACCCGGACCTTGCGAACCTCGTCACCCGGGCCGGGTACCTCGAGAATCGTTGCGGCGGTGGCCATCTGATCGACTCAGCGCCCTGGGTACCCGCCGTAGGGCTGATCCGGCGGCCCCTGCTGACCCGGATAGGGCTGGTTCTGCTGACCCGGCTGCGGCGGTCCCGGCTGCTGGGGATGCTGTCGAGGAGGCTGCTGCTGAGCGGGTTGCGGCGGCGGATAGTTCTGGCCGGGCGCCTGTCCCGGCGGAGCAGCCGCGATCGAGCGCTGCTCGTCGTCCGGTCCGGACAGCTGCCTGGCGCCGGTCGCCGCGTCCGCAGCGGCCTGGGCCTTCGACAGCGCGCCGGCCACGTCTGACTTCGAGGCGGCCAGGCTGGCGGCCTCCTGGTCGGCGATGGTCAGCGCGGCCTCCTTCTCGGCCTCCCGCACGGCCTGGGCGACCTCGTCGGCGGTGGTGCCGCCGAACCAGTCCTCGACGTCGTCGTCCATTTCGCCCGGCCTTGAGACGACCTCCTCCTTCGGCGGTTCGTAGCGGAACACCCCGTCGTCGCCCTTGGTGCCGAGCATCCGGGCGAATCCCTCCAGCGACTTGGAGAAGTCGCTGGGGATCATCCAGACCTTGTTCGCGTCCCCCTGCGCCATCTGCGGCAACGTCTGAAGGTATTGGTAGGCAAGGAGTTCCGGCGTCGGCTTGCCTGCCTTGACCGCGGCGAACACCTTCTCGATCGCCTTCGCCTGGCCCTGCGCCTGCAGATAGCGGGCTGCCCGCTCGCCCTGCGCCCGCAGGATCCGGGACTGCCGCTCGCCCTCGGCCGCCAGGATGGACGCCTGCTTGGCGCCCTCGGCGGTCAGCACCGCGGCCTGCTTGTTGCCCTCGGCGGTCTTGATCGCCGACTCCCTGGTGCCCTCGGCGGTCAGGATCATCGCGCGCTTGTCCCGATCGGCCCGCATCTGCTTCTCCATCGAATCCTGGATGGACGGCGGCGGATCGATCGCCTTCAGCTCGACCCGGGCGACCCGGATCCCCCACTTGCCGGTGGCATCGTCGAGCACGCCCCGCAGCTGACCGTTGATGGCGTCACGGCTGGTCAGCGTCTGCTCGAGGTTCATCCCGCCGACCACGTTCCGCAGGGTGGTGGTGGTCAACTGCTCGACCGCGACGATGTAGTTGGCGATCTCGTACACGGCGGCCCGCGGGTCGGTCACCTGGAAGTAGACGACGGTGTCGATGGACACCGTCAGGTTGTCCTCGGTGATCACCGGCTGCGGCGGGAACGAGACGACCTGCTCGCGCAGATCGATGCGGGCCCTGATCCGGTCGATGAACGGGACCAACCAGACCAGCCCGGCGCTGTTGGCCTTGTGGAATCTGCCGAGTCGCTCGACCACGGCGGCCTGCGCCTGCGGGATCACCTTCACGGATCGCAGCACGATGACGACCGCCAGCACCGCGATCACGATTGCAACGATGGCCAGTGGATCCATCCCCGACATCTCCTTCGCTCGGTGGTGACGTCCTACCGCGATGGTCGCCGGAGGTGCGTCACCATTGACTGTAGGTGTTTCCGGTGCTGCTCACCGGGCCTTCCGGCCGGCGAAGCCCCCGCCGGGGTCATTGTCCCCAGATCACCACGGCAGTCGCGCCGCGGACCTCGACCACGGTGACCGGGGTTCCCGGTGGCAGCGGCCGGTGACCGTCGACACCGATCGCCGACCAGACCTCGCCGCCGATCTTGACCTGCCCGCCACCGGCGTCGACGGTGGAGATCACCGTGGCCTGCGAGCCGATTACCGCATCCATACCGCTACGCAGCTGCGGTGTTTTGTGCAGCCGCCGCAACAGCGGCGGGCGGGCGCCGACCACCAGTGCCACCGAGACCAACGCGAAGACCAGCAGTTGGATCCAGAGCTGATCGGTGACCAAGGCGGTGAGGGCGCCGGCCAGCGCACCGCCGCCGAGCATCAGCAGGACGAATTCGCCGCCGAGCATCTCGGCGATCGACAGCACGACCGCTGCGGCGAACCAGATCCATGCCTGCATGTCCTCATCCTGCCAGAGCAGCACATGCGGGACGGGTCCGGCGGTGTCGGGACCGGTACACCGTGACCAGCCCGTGACCGGACCGGCAGACGACCGACCGATCCGGCCCGGAGCCGGGCGTCTAGCCGACCTGGTCGCCGCCGTCCGCGGCGACGAAGTCGATCAACATCTCGACGGCGGTGATCAACGGCGTCTGTAGATCGCGGTAGCTGCGTACGGCCCCGTTGACCCTGCCCCACATGGTGGTCGGGTCGGACACCCCCAATGCGGCACACACCCCGGTCTTCCAGTCGATGCCGCGCGGCACGTCCGGCCAGCCGCGGATGCCGACCAGCTCGGGTTTCACCGCCTGCCAGATGTCGATGTACGGATGGCCGGTGACCAGCACATGGTCGCCGGACACCTGGTCGGCGATCCGCTGCTCCTTGCTCCCGGCCACCAGATGGTCGGCGAGCACCCCGACCCGTCGGCCCGGGCCGGGGCCGAAGTCCGCCAGCGCGTCCGGCAGGTGGTCAAGGCCGTGCAGCGGCTCGACCACGATGCCCTCGACCCGCAGGTCGTGTCCCCACACCCGCTCGACCAGCGCGGCGTCATGGATGCCCTCCACCCAGATCCGCGCCGCCCGTGCGGTTCTGGCCCGAAGCCCCGTCACCGCAACGGATCCGGAGGCCGAACGCTGCGGTCCTGCCGGACCGCTCTTCGGCCGGGCCAGCGTCGTCGGTTGCCCGTCGACCAGGAAGGCGCCCGGCGCCAGCGGGAAGTTCCGCCGGTTTCCGCGTCGGTCCTCCAGCGTCACCGCGGATGACGAACACCCCACGACCGCGCCGCAGAAGCCGGACAGCGGATCCTCGGCCACCACATCGGAGGTGGCCGGCAATACCCGCGGTTGTTTCTTGGCACGGGCGCCGGCGCCCAGCACGTCGGCGGCGTAACGGTCAGTCGACACCGTGCGCACCACCTGTCGAAGGCGCGAACGGCCGGCGGAATGACCGGTGACACAAGTACTCTGGCACGCGGCGTTACGTTACGGGACCGCCCGCGCGGGTCGCGGGAACGCAACGCCGGTGCCAGGACAACGATGGGGGCCGCGATGATCACCCGCCGCGCATGGCT
Source organism: Nakamurella lactea DSM 19367 (assembly GCF_000426645.1). GTDB lineage: Bacteria > Actinomycetota > Actinomycetes > Mycobacteriales > Nakamurellaceae > Nakamurella > Nakamurella lactea. Next base: position 409,333 of record NZ_AUFT01000005.1, read on the forward strand.
GGTCGCCGGCGTCATCGTCGTGCTGCTGTCGGTCGTCGGTTGCGGCTCGGCGACCGGCGGTGCGTCGGCCGCGACGTCCGGACCGGGCACGGCCGGGACGGCACTCCCGTCCACGGCAGCGACGTCCGGCTCCCCCGTGACATCCCCTCCGAAATCCACCCCGACATCCGCCGAGACGTCCGGTCCGGCATCCAGCGAGACACCCACCGAGACATCTACTCCAACATCCACTCCAACATCCGTTGCTGGCCACGCCTTCGGCGTCTGCCCGACGGTCCCGGTGTCCGACATCCACGGTTTGTCCGACTGCGTTCATCGCAATCTGGTCAGCTATTGGCAGCGGGCGACTGACCGGCCGATCAACCGACCGGTGGTGATCGAGCCGACGTTTCCGCCGGAGCCGCAGGCCTGCTTCGCGCCGCAGACGATCTACGCCTACTACTGCCCGGACAACAGCACCATCTACCTGAACACCAGCATCCTGACGTTGTGGAACAGGCAGTTCACCCCCGAGCAGGTGCCGTACTCGTTGGCGATGACGCTGGCCCACGAGGTCGGGCATGCCGCGCAGTTCGCCGTCGATCCGGCGCTGAAGACCGCCGACACCACCGACCCTGACGTTTCCAAGAAGATCGAACTGCAGGCCGACTGCCTGGCCGGTGTCTGGGCACAGGACCAGATCAGCGCCGGACGGATGGACAAGGCTCAGCTGCTCGCCGTCTGGCGACAGGAGGTCGTGCTGTTGGACACCGCCGAACATCGTCAGATGCACGACGACCCCGACGCCCGACTGGCCGCGACCGAGCGCGGGATGGCCGGCGGCACCATGGCCTCCTGCGGGCTCGAGCCGGGCTGACCGGAACCAGGTCGTACCGTGGAGCGATGTCCGTTCCCGCCGCCTCCGCCCTTGCCCTGTGGGGCGCCGCCTACACCGCAGGCACCGCCGCCGACGACGTGCTCACCGCGATCTCCGGCTTCGGGCTGACCGCCGGGGTCCGCCGGGACGGGCCGGCTCCGGACGGTTCGTCGGCCGCGTCGATCCCCGGCCCCGGTGAGGCGCCGGCCGGGCCGGCGGCGTTGTTGCCACTGCTGCGATCCGGCGCGCCGTCGCTGGTGCTGCCGCGGCCCGGCGACGTCCGAGGCCTGCCGGTGCCGGCCGGTCCGGCCACGGCATCGGCGTTGCGGGCCGGTGCCGCGGTGGTGTTGTTCGAGGTCGGCGTCACCATCGTGCCGATCGACGGCCTGTGGCGGATCTTCGCCGCCACCGGCCGGCCGGTGAACCACGAGCTGCTGCCGGCGCGTGAGGAGTTGGATGCGGCCGTACGGCGCGCGACCGAGCTGTTCGTGACGGCAGAGCTCGGTGTGCAGGCGGCAGCCGCCCGCCAGCAGGTAAGCGACTTCGTGCACCAGCACTCGATGCCGCTGCCGCCCGGTATGCCGGCCCGCGCGGTGGCGCTGCTGGATCGATGCATCCAGTTGGAGGCGCTGCTGGCGGTGATCGGCGCCCACCGGACCGCAGCGGTCAACGGCCACCAATTGGATCAGGTCGCCGCGGTGCTGGGGCCGCTGGGCGACGCCGCCCGTAACGGACGGGCGGCAGCGGTGAATCTGGCGATCGCCGAGCTGCTCGCCGCCCGCCCCCGCCCGGACCTGATCCCTGATCGCTCGGCCTGACCCCTGCCCGCGCGAGGATCCACTTCACTGTCGAGGACTGGCGTAGCTCGTTTCGTCACACCAGTCACAGATCGGCCGAAGTCGATCCTCGCGGCCGAAGTGGATCCTCGCCGGGGGTGGTTGCAGGTGGCGACCGGCGTCAGCTGTCGGTGACTTTCCTGGCCGCATCGGCGATCTTGTCGCCGGCCTGCTTGAGGTTCGCCTTACCCTGTTCGGCCTGACCCTCGGCTTCGGTGCTTTCGTCGCCGGTCAGCTTGCCGAGGCCCTCCTTGGCCTTACCGAGGGCTTCCTCGCCCGCATGCTTGGCCTTGTCACCGAGATCTCCGAGACCCATGGTGTGCTCCTCTCGTCGAGCCGCCGCGCGGTTGCGACGTCCACGGCTGTCGGTACCCACCCGTCGGCCGGTGAAACGTCGCGGCACGCACCCGACGGGATCAGCCGCTACCGCCTCAGGAGCCGGCCTCGTCCGACCCGAATCCCAAAGCGTGGAAGCCGCCGTCGACCATCACCATCGACCCGCTGGTGGCCGGGAACAGATCCGACAGCAGCGCGACCACGGCGCGGGCGACCGGCGTCGGGTCCGAGGTGTCCCAGCCGAGCGGGGCGCGACCGGTCCAACCGTCCTCCAGCCCGCTGAAGCCGGGGATCGACCTGGCGGCCATGGTCCGGATCGGTCCGGCCGAGATCAGGTTCACCCGGATGCCCTTCGGGCCGAGATCCCTTGCCAGATAACGGTTGACGGACTCCAGGGCGGCCTTGGCCACCCCCATCCAGTTGTAGGCCGGCCAGGCCTGCCGGGCGTCGAAGTCCAGCCCGACGATGCTGCCGCCGGCCGTCATCAGTGGCAGGGCGGCCGCCGCGAGTGCCTTCAGCGAGTACGCCGAGGTGTGCACCGCGGTGGCCACGTCCTCCCACGGCGCGTCCATGAAGGGGGCGCCAAGGGTGCTCGGCGGGCCATAGGCAACCGCGTGCAGCACGCCGTCGATCCGGTCGAAATGGTCGCCGAGGCGCTCGGCGAGGGAGTCAAGCTGCTCGGTGTTCGTCACATCCAGCTCGACGACCGGCGCCGGCACGGGCAGTCGCTTCGCGATCCGCTCCACCAGCGACATCCGGCCGAACCCGGTGAGCACCACCTTCGCACCCTGCTGCTGGGCCAGCCGGGCCGCGTGGAAGGCCATCGACGCCTCGGTGATGACGCCGGTGATCAGCACGTTCTTGCCGGCCAGCAGCCCGCTGCCCAACTGGCCGGTCTGCGGGGCGTCGGTACCGGTGTTCTCGGTGGTCGGTTCGGTCATTCTGGTCGGCTCGCTTTCAGCTGGGTGGTTCGGGTGGCTCAGGCAGTGCGGGGTGACAGGCAGGGGGCGACGATGGATCAGTGTCCCATTCCCAGGCCGCCGTCGACCGGGATGACGGCGCCGTTGATGTAGCCGGCGCCGTCGGAGGCCAGGAACACCACCGCGGCCGCGATCTCGTCCGGCCGCGCGTACCGCCCGGCGGGCACCTGGGTGAGGATCTCCTTGCGCCGGGCGTCGGTCAGCGTCCTGGTCATCTCGGTGTCGACGAATCCGGGCGCCACCACGTTGGCGGTGATGTTGCGCGACCCGAGTTCCCTGGTGATCGATCGGGCCAGTCCGACCAGGCCGGCCTTGGAGGCGGCGTAGTTGACCTGGCCCGGACCACCGAGCATCCCGACCACCGAGGAGATGTAGATCATCCGTCCCCAGCGCTTGCGGAGCATCTGGGAGGACGCCCGTTTGGACACCCGGTAGGCGCCGGTCAGGTTCGCGTCCAGCACCGAGGTGAAGGAATGCTCGCTCATCCTCAGCAGCAGGGTGTCGTCGGTGATTCCGGCATTCGACACCAGCACCTCAACCGGCCCCTGCTCGGCCTCGACGGCGCTGAACGCCGCATCGATGGAGGCGCCGTCGGTCACGTCACAGATCACCCCGGCGAGCCCCTCGGGGGCCGATCCGCTGCGATGGGTCACCGTCACCCGATGGCCGGCCGCCTGCAGTGCCCGGGCGATGGCCAGCCCTATCCCCCGGTTCCCTCCGGTCACCAGGACCGACCGAGCGGTGAATGTGTTTCCGGTGTCCTGCACGGCGGCGCTCATGGTGCAGAACACTATCGTCAGGGAGTCCGTCGGCCGATGACCAGTGGGCCGGCGCCGCTCCCGTCAGGGAATGCGCCGGCCGACGACGAGTGCTCCGGCGCAACCGATCATCGCGGCGATCAGCCCGGCCAGCAGCCAGGGCCGCGAGACGTCCTTCTGCACGACCTCGTAGCCGATCTGCTCGCCGAGTTCTGCGTAGACCTTTTTCAATTCCTCGGCGGTGGCCGCCGTGTGGAAGTCGCCGCCGGAGATCTCGGCGATCTTGCGCATGCCGTCCTCGTCCGGCGGCACCGGAATGCGCTGCCCCTCGATGTCGACGCTGCCGGTGGCCGTGCCGAAGGCGATCACCGACACCGGGATCTTCGCCTTGGCGGCCATCTGGGCCGCCTCTTCCTCGGTGCGCCCGGTGGTGCGTTTGCCGTCGGTCATCAGCACCACCCTGGCCGGTGCCGCCTCATCGGTGCCGCCGAAGGTCTTGGAGAACGCCTCGATCGACTGCAGCGCGGTGATCAGCGCCTCGCCGGTGGCGGTGCGCTGATCCAGCTTGAGGTTGTCGATCGCCGCGTGTGCGACGGTGCGGTCGGTGGTCGGCGAGACCAAAACCCTGGGGATGCCGGCGAACGAGATGATGCCAAGGTTGACGCCCTTGGTCAGGTCGGTGACGAACTGGTTGGCGGCCTCCTGCGCGGCCGCCAACCGGGTCGGGGTGACGTCGGTGGCCTCCATCGACAGCGAGACGTCAACGGCCAGCATCACCACCGCGCGGTTCCTGGGCACCTTGGCGTCGGCGGTGGGGCCGGCGGCGGCCACGGTCAGCAGCGCCAGGCCGACCAGCACGACCGCGGTGGGTACGTGCCGCCAGCGGCTCGGACGCTTGGGTGCGACGGTCTCCAGCAGCTCGAGATTGGCGAACTTCAGGGTGTCCTTGCGGGCCCGGTGCTGGGCCAGGACGTACCCGACGATCAGCGCCAGGACGACGGCACCCAGGGCGAACCAGCCGGGGTCGGCGAACGTCACCAAGCCTCCCCTGCATGGGAGCCGGCGCCGGCCGCGGCGGCAGCGGCGCCCGTCCACCCCCGTTTGCGGGTCAGCACGAACCGGACGACGTCGGCGACCCAGTCCCGATCGGTGCGCAGCGTGAGCTGGGCGCTGCCCGCCCGACGCAACGCGGTCGCCACGTTGCGCCGGTGGGCGTCGGCGGCAGCGGCGAAATCGCGGCGCAGCGTTGCCGTGGTCTGGATCTCCCTGGTACGACCGGTCTCCGGGTCGACCAAGGTGACCAGCCCTACCTCCGGCAGCTCGAGATCGCGCGGGTCGAGCACCTCGACGGCGAGCAGGTCGTGTCGTCCGGTCAACGCCCGCAGCGATCGTTCCCAGTCGATCGGACCGATGAAATCGGAGATCACCACCGCCAGTCCGCGCCGACGCGGCGGCCGGCGCAGCTGCTCCAGCGCGGTGACCAGGCTGCCCCGGTCGCCGGCCTCGCTGCGGGGGGTCGACGCCAGCGTGCGCAGCAGGTACTGCAGATACGGTCGCCCGCCGCGGGCCGGGATCCGCTCGAGCCCGCTGCCGGTACTCACCACCGCGCCGATCCGGTTTCCGCCGCCCTGGGTGAGATGACCGACCGCGGCCGCCGCGGCGACCGCCAGGTCCCGTTTCTCGCAGCCGGTGCTGCCGAAGTCGAGCGAGGCCGACAGGTCGGCGACGATCCAGGTCTCGAGTTCCCGGTCGGCCACGGTCTGCCGGATGTGCGGCTCGGTGGTTCTGGCGGTCACCGACCAGTCCATCCGGCGGACGTCGTCACCCGGGTAGTACGCCCTCGCCTCGCCCGGTTCCGAACCCGGACCGGGGACCAATCCCAGGTGGTTGCCCTGCAGCAGCCCGTCCAGCCGGCGCCGGACCGTCAGCTCCAGCGTCGTCAGGGCCGCGTCCAGCCGGGTCGGATCTGCGGTCGATGGCACCCCGGCGTTGCCGCTGCGGGGCTGTGGCATCAGGCGACTCCCGGCGCGGTGAACGGGCTGATCTGCGGCAGCGGGATCGCCTGCAGGAGCCGGGAAAGAATCACTTCGACCGGCACGCCGTCGGCCAGCGCGTCGTACGACAGCACCAGTCGGTGGCGCAGCACGTCGGCGGCCACATCGACCACGTCCTGCGGGATCACGAAGTCCCGGCCACGAACCAGCGCGAGCGCCCGCGCCGCCGCGATGATGCCGAGGCTGGCCCGCGGCGAGGCACCGTAGGAGAGCCAGCCGGCGACCTCGGTCAGGCCGTGGTCCGCGGGCGTCCGGGTGGCATAGACCAGCCGGACCACGTAGTCGACCAGCGCGTGGTGCACGAACACGTTCGCGGCGACCGACTGCAACCTGGCGAGTTCCTCGATGGGCAGCACCTGGTTCGCCTCGGGCGGTGTGACGCCCATCCGATAGACGATCTCGCGTTCCTCGTCCGGGTCCGGGTAGTCGACCAGCAGCTTGAACAGGAACCGGTCACGTTGGGCTTCCGGCAGCGGATAGACGCCCTCGTTCTCGATCGGGTTCTGGGTGGCCAGGACCAGGAACGGGTTCGGCATCGGGTAGGTCTTGCCGCCGATCGACACGTGCCGCTCGGCCATCACCTCCAACAGCGCCGACTGCACCTTGGCCGGCGCCCGGTTGATCTCATCGGCCAGCACGAAATTGGCCACCACCGGTCCGAGCTCGGTGTCGAACTCCTCCCGGCCGGCCCGGTAGATCCTGGTGCCGAGCAGGTCCGCCGGGACCAGGTCCGGGGTGAACTGGATGCGGGAGAAGGTGCCGCCCACCACCTTCGAGAAGGTCTCGACGGCGAGCGTCTTAGCGACGCCGGGGACGCCCTCGATCAACAGGTGGCCCTTGGCCAGCAGGCCGACCAGCATCCGCTCGACCAGCCGGTCCTGCCCGACGATCACGCGCTTGACCTCGAAGACCGTGCGCTCCAGCAGTTGGGCGTCGCGGCCCGGTCCGGCGGTCGCCGCCTCGGTCCGTCCGACCGTATTGCTCGTCATCTCCGCCGTCACCGGCTCCTCCTCGTGATCGACTGCTGCCCAGTCTGCCGTGCCGCGCGGCCCTCGGGCCCGCGGTTGCTCACACCATCATGACGAAAGATCCAGCGGCGTGGACCCGAACGTCCCGGAACGGACCGCGGCCCGGGCGGTGGAGCCGCCCGGGCCGTCGGCGTCGATGGTGCGTTGCCGCCAGTGTCTGTTGCTCGTCTGTGTCCGGGATGTGAACCGTCGCGGACGTGAGCCGTCTCTCGACCTATCAGGTCCCCGGCCGGGTCGCGCCGATGTACCCGTCGTCCCGCCATCCGCGGATCCGCACCGGCACACCGGCCTGCGGGGCCTCGATCAACTGTCCGTTGCCCATGTAGATCGCCACATGGTGGATGGTCGTCCAGTCGGACGTGCTGTGCGCGAAGAAGACCAGGTCGCCCGGCTGCAGATCCTGTCGGGCGATGTGCTGCCCGGACTGGTACTGGTAGGCCGAATAGTGCGGCAGGCTGACGCCGGCCTGGGCCCAGGCGTACAGCGCCAGGCCGGAGCAGTCGAAGCCGTAGATGCCGGAGGCACTGCCGATGCCGTAGCTCGGCCCGTTGGCGTTGCCGCCGCCCCACGAGTAGTTCGTGCCGAGATAGCGCAGCGCGGCGTTCACCACGATCGAGCCCTTGGAGCCGTTGTTGGGCACACTCGAACCGCCGGTGCTCGGTGAGACGGCCCCACCGTCGCAGGCCGAGCCGTTGCCGTTGGTGTCCAGTGCGGCCCGGAATCCGGGGTCGCCCTTCTTCAGCGGCGCCACTCCGGCGGCCCGGGCGGCGTCACAGTCCTTGTAGTACACCGTCGGCGTCTTCGCCGGCAGGCTGGCGTCGCAGGCAATGCCGTTGTTGTTGGGGTCCAGCGCCTTTCGGTAGCCGGGCTCGCCCTTCTTGATGGCGCCGAAGCCCGCGGCCCTGGCGGCGTCACAGCTCTGGAAGTACGCTCCGCCACCGGTGCCCTGGCCCTGGATCTCCTTGAGTTTCGCGGCTTGTTCCTTGGCCTTGCGGGCGGCTTCGATCCGGGCCGCCTCGGTCGCCTGCTTCCGCAGCGCCGCCTGCCGGCCGGCGGCGGCATCGGCCTCTGCTGAGGCCTTGTCCGCTGCCTTCTGCGCATTCGCCGACGACTTCGCGTCGGCCGCCGACTTCTCCCCGGCCGCCTTGGCCCGATCGGCCTGATCCTGGGCCGCCTTCGCCGCCGCCGCCTTGTTCTTGGCGTCGCGTTCGGCCGCGGCCTGGGCCTGGGCATTCTTCTTGCGCTTGGCTGCTGCTGCGGCAGCGCTCGCCCGCGCCGCGGCCTCCCTGGCCTGCTCGGCGCGCTTGGCGTCGGCGGCGGCCTTCGCCTTGGCTGCGGCTTCCGCCCTGGCCTGCGCCTCGGCGGCGGCCTTCGCCTCGGCGGCTGCCTTGGCCGCTGCCGCCTGACGTGCCGCCTCGATCCGGGCCTGCCTGGCCCGCTCTTCGGCAGCCTTGCGTTGCCGCTCTTCTTCGGCCTTCTTCTCCGCCAACCATTGGTTGTAGGCGTCCCGCTGGGCCTTGAGCGACTCGGTGTTGTTCAACGCATCGGCGTAGGCCTGCTGCTGTGCCGCCAGCTCGGATTGCAGGCCGGCGAGCTGGGTCTGGCCGTCCTTGAACGCCGCGGACGCGGTCTGCTGCGCCTTCTGCGCCTCCACCGCCGCCGCTGTGGCCTGCTGCTGGGCCGCCTTCGCGGCATCGAGTGCTGCCCTGGCTGCCGCGTCCTTGTTCGCCTTGATGTTTCGTGCCGTCTGCAGCTGGGCGATGACGTTCAGCTGTGACTGCGACACCTGGTCCAGCATGGCGTCCCGCTGCATCAGGTCGGCGGGACTCTCGGAGCCGAGCAGTGCCGTCATCGAGCCGAGCACCGAACCGTTCCGGAACGAGGCCGCCGCGAAATCGGCCGCCTTCTGCTCGGCTTCGGTGATCTTGTCGCCGGCGGCCGCCGCGGCTGCCGCGGCCTGCTGCGCCGCCCGGTCGGCCTTGGCCGCATCGTCCTTGGCCACCTCAAGGTCGACATCGGCCTTGTTCGCCAGTTCGAACTTGAGCTCCAGGTCGTCCTGCAACTGCGAGATCTTGGATTCGGTGGCGCTCACCTGCCCGGAGAGCCGACCGACCTCGGAGGCCGCATCCGCCGCCTGCTGCTCACTGGAGTTGATGTCGTCATCGGACGGATTCGGCGGTGGTGTCGGCGAGGGCGCGGCGACCAGGGCGGGCACCTGGGCGACCGGCCGGGCCGGGGTGGCGCCGGCGGGAAGCACGGCACCGAGGCCGAGCGCGCCGACGATCGCGATCACGCAGGCGCTCCGTACCACGGCGCCGGCAGCGTTTCGCGCGCTGTCACGCGCTCCGCTGTGCCACTGTCGGACGGAACTCACAAGCTCTCCTCCCCGCGGCGGACGCCACGGACATCGGGGCCAAATGCGACCCTCGAAACCAATGAGCGTTCAGATGTCAATCCGACACGCCCGTGAGCACCATGCCACTTTAGACACCTTGGACGCCACCCGTCCCAGCAAACAAATCGTGAAACTTGCGTCCCATACCGGACATACAGCATGTTTACGGACATTCGGCCGGGGCTTTCCGCCGGAGTAGCGGTTGCGCCGGTCGGGTGAGGCAGACTCGTTCGACGTGACCATCACTCCTCGGCCGCCGACTCCGCCGTCGGCCGTGCGGACCGTCGAATCCGCCGGCCGGCTGATTCCGGCGCCGCATTCGACAGGTCTGCCGTTCTGGCGGTCCGCCGCCGTGCTGCTGTTGCTGACCGGCATCGTCGTCACCCTCGCCGGCACCTTCGGACCGTGGCTGCGGTCGGGTTCGGTCGACCGCAACAGCTACCAGATCGTCGGCGCCCTGCAGCGGTTCCCGCTCGTCGACAACGCGGCGGTCAGCGGCCTGCTCGGCGCCTGGCCGCTGCTCGGGCCGGCGCTGATGCTCCCGCTGGTGCTGGCTGCCTTCCGACTCTGGCGCAGTGCCGGAGCGCTCGCCGTGGTTCTCGGTATCGTCGGGGTGGTGCCGTCCGTCGTCGCGGTACTGGTGGTCGGGACCCGGAGCCGCTACGGAATTCAGCTGGACCTGGTCGGTCCGCTGACGGTGATCGCCGGAGCCGTGCTGGTGATCGCCGGCGGCGTGTTGCTCATGGCGTCGTGCCGCCGGGACATCCGGGTGACGGTCCGCGGTGTCCCCCCGCGATCGGCGGCTGGTCGGCCGGCGTCAGGGAACCGATGACGGACGTGGTTCGTCAGAGGAACGGGCGACTGCCGCGCCGGATGCATTCAGCGGCGCGGTCGGCGCCTCTGCACTAAGCGAGAACAAGTACGCACACCGAGACCGCAACCAAGATCGCATCCTGCAGGAGGGATCGCACGCCGATGAGCGACAACTACGGGCCCCAACAAGGCCAGGGCGGCTGGCAGCCGGAGAACCCGGGCACGCCGCAGGGCTTCAAGGGTCAACCCGCCCCCGGCAACTGGCAGGGTCAGCAGCAGCCGAATCAGCAGCCTTACTCCCAGCAGCCGTACTCCCAGCCCTACCAGAGCGGTCCGGAGCAGCCGCAGCAGCCGTATCAGCAGCAGGCCTACCAGCAGGGTCCCCCGCCGGGACCGCAGCAGGGGTGGCAGCCGCAAGCCCCGGCCGGCTGGCAGCCGCAGGGCGCTCCGCAGCCGAAGAAGAAGAACCTGGGCGTGATCGTCACCGCCGTCGTGGTGGTACTGGCCATCGCCGCCGGCGTCACCGTGTGGCTGGTCAGCAAGAAGGACACCAACACCGCTGACGGCGGCCAGGCGAGCCCGCAGGCGGCAGCCAGCGACATGCTCCTGTCGCTGTCGAACAAGGACGCGGTGGGTGTCGCGCAGCAACTGGATCCCACCGAGGCCCAGGTGTTCACCGACATGTCGGGTGACATCCTCGGCGAGCTGAAGCGGCTGGAGATCATCAAGCCGGACGCCTCGACCGACGCGCTGACCGGCACCGCGGTCACCATGAAGGACCTGACCTTCGACGCCGCCAAGGAGGAGAAGGTCAACGACCACGTGACCATCGTCAAGCTGACCGGCGGCACCGTGACGATCAACAGCGACGCTGCCAACCTGCCGTTCACCGACAAGATGAAGCAGATCGCCGGCAGCGAGCTGGACAAGGTGCAGCCGGAGTCGAAGACGTACAACATCGCTGACGTGGTGAAGGACAACGGCGGCGAGCCGATCCGGATCGCCACCGTCAAGCGCGGCGACAAGTGGTACCCGAGCCTGTTCTACACGATGGCCGACTACTGGCTGCAGGATGCCAAGAAGTCCAATCCGGCGTTGAACACCAAGGAAGCCGCGCAGTCGATCGCGGCGGTCGGGGCCGGCTCTCCCGAGGAGGCGGTGACCGGTCTGCTGGACAAGGCGACCGCCGGCGACTACGAGGGCGTGATCGGCATGCTGCCGCCCGACGAGATGGGCGTGCTGTACGACTACGGCCACCAGATGTTGCTGGCCGGCAACGTCAAGAGCGGGCAGGCGCCGACCGACATGCCCAAGATCAGCAACCTGTCGTTCAGCACCAGCGCCGTCACCGGCGGCACCCAGGTGTCGCTGAAGACGGCCACCATCGAGGCTGATGGCAAGACCGTCAGCATCGCGGTGGACGCGGCCGCCGGCAAGGTCACCGTCGAGGTCGACGGGCAGAAGCAGGAGTTCACCGGCGACAACGTGCTGCAGGCCGTGATGGGCGGCAGCACCGGTAGCCAGCTGCCGCCGCAGATCGCCGACCTGATCAAGCGTGAGTTCAAGCAGGTACTGAGCCTGGGCGTGGTGACCACCGAGGTCGACGGCAAGTGGTACGTCAGCCCGTTGCGCAGCTACTCCGGTGCGGTACTGACCCTGCTGAAGGGTCTGCAGCCGGGCGACATCGACTACCTGCTGCAGCTGGCCGGGAAGTGACGATCGAGCACTGACCCGGGCGCGGCCGACGACCGACCGCGACCGGAACGACGAACCCGCTGTGGTGCACCCGCACCGCAGCGGGTTCGTCGTCCGTGCCGGTCGACCGGTGCGGATCCGGGTGTGCCAGGGGCCGGCCGACGAGCGGGACGCTGCCGTTGCCGGTAAAACAGGACACGCGTACTGTTAGGCCGAGTGGCCGGGCCGAGCACCCGTTGACGCCCACCGGAAGACCGTGTCGAAGGAGATGCAGACGTGAGCCCCAGCAAGAACAGCTTCGCCGCCCAGGACACCCTGACCGTCGACGGCAGGGACTACCAGATCTACCGGATCAAGGGGGTCAAGGGTCTGGAGGACGCGGACCGGCTCCCGTTCTCGTTGAAGGTCTTGCTGGAGAACCTGATCCGTACCGAGGACGGTGCGAACATCACTGCCGATCACATCCGCGCGGTGGCGCAGTGGAAGCCGGACGGCGAGCCCGACACCGAGATCCAGTTCACCCCGGCCAGGGTGATCATGCAGGACTTCACCGGCGTGCCGTGCGTGGTCGATCTGGCCACCATGCGGGAGGCGATGTCCGACCTCGGCGGAGACCCGGACAAGATCAATCCGCTGGCGCCGGCCGAATTGGTGATCGACCACTCGGTGATCGCCGATGTGTTCGGCCGGGCCGACGCGTTCGAGCGCAATGTCGAGCTGGAGTACGAGCGCAACCGTGAGCGCTACCAGTTCCTGCGCTGGGGCCAGACCGCCTTCGATGAGTTCAAGGTGGTACCGCCGGGCACCGGCATCGTGCACCAGGTGAACATCGAGTACCTGGCCAGAGTGGTGATGGTCCGCGACCTGGACGGCACGCCGACCGCCTACCCGGACACCCTGGTGGGCACCGACTCCCACACCACCATGGTCAACGGGCTGGGTGTGCTCGGCTGGGGCGTCGGCGGCATCGAGGCGGAGGCCGCCATGCTCGGCCAGCCGGTCTCGATGCTGATCCCCCGGGTGGTCGGGTTCAAACTGACCGGCGAGCTGCCGGCCGGCACCACCGCCACCGACCTGGTGCTGACCATCACCCAGATGCTCCGCCAGCACGGGGTGGTCGGGAAGTTCGTCGAGTTCTACGGCGCCGGGGTGGCCGCCGTGCCGCTGGCCAATCGCGCCACCATCGGCAACATGAGTCCCGAATTCGGTTCCACCGCAGCGATTTTCCCGATCGACGAAGAGACGATCAACTACCTGCGGCTAACCGGCCGGCCCGACGAACAGCTCGCGCTGGTCGAGGCGTACGCCAAGGAGCAGGGGCTGTGGCACGACGCTGATCACGAGCCGGACTACTCGGAGTACCTCGAGCTCGATCTGTCGACGGTGGTGCCATCGATCGCCGGCCCGAAACGTCCGCAGGACCGGGTGATCCTCGCCGAGGCCGTCGACGGGTTCCGGGACGCGCTCAACGCCTACGTCACCCACGATGAGCACAACGGCGCCGACGAATCACTGCTGGAGACCTTCCCGGCCTCCGACCCGGCGTCCACCAATCCCAACCCCGGTAACCACCCGGCGCACCAGCCCTATGCCGCGTCGCTGGCGCCGCGGGCGTCGGCACCGACATCGGTGACGATGAACGGCCAGACCTTCGAGATCGATCACGGACACGTCGCCATCGCGGCGATCACCAGTTGCACCAACACCTCCAACCCGCAGGTGATGCTCGGGGCAGCGCTGCTGGCGAAGAAGGCCGTCGAGAAGGGGCTGGCCAGCAAGCCGTGGGTGAAGACCACCCTGGCTCCCGGCTCCAAGGTCGTGATGGACTACTACGAGCGGGCCGGCCTGCTGCCGTACCTGGAGAAGCTGGGCTTCAACCTGGTCGGCTTCGGCTGCACCACCTGCATCGGCAACTCCGGGCCGCTGCCCGACGAGATCTCGGCCGCCGTCAACGAATCCGACCTGGCCGTGGTCTCGGTGCTGTCCGGCAACCGCAACTTCGAGGGTCGGATCAACCCCGACATCAAGATGAACTACCTGGCCTCGCCGCCGCTGGTGGTCGCCTACGCCATCGCCGGATCGATGGACGTCGACATGGTGAAGGATCCGCTGGGTACCGACACCGACGGAAACCCGGTGTACCTCAAGGACATCTGGCCCAGTGAGCACGAGGTCGAAGAGATCATCGCGTCCGCCGTCAACGAAGAGATGTTCGCCTCCGGCTACTCCGACGTGTTCGCCGGTGACGAGCGCTGGACCTCGCTGCCGACACCCGAGGGCAAGATCTTCGAGTGGGACGCCGAGTCCACCTATGTGCGCAAGCCCCCGTACTTCGACGGGATGCCGGCGCAGCCGGCGCCGGTGCAGGACATCAGCGGCGCGCGCGTGCTGGCCAAACTCGGCGATTCGGTGACCACCGACCACATCTCCCCCGCCGGGGCCATCAAGGTCACCTCACCGGCCGGCAAGTACCTGGCCGAACACGGCGTGCAGCGGCGGGACTTCAACTCGTACGGGTCGCGGCGCGGCAACCACGAGGTGATGATCCGCGGCACCTTCGCCAACATCCGGCTGCGCAACCAGCTGCTGACCGACGTCGAGGGTGGCTTCACCCGGAACTTCACGGCCGGCGATCCGACGGCGCCGCAGGATGCGCCGCAGACCACCATCTTCGAGGCGTCCGAGGCGTACGCCGAAGCCGGTGTGCCGCTGGTGATCCTGGCCGGGGCCGAGTACGGCTCCGGTTCGTCGCGGGACTGGGCGGCGAAGGGTACCGCGCTGCTCGGCGTCAAGGCAGTGATCGCGTCGTCGTACGAACGGATCCACCGTTCCAACCTGATCGGGATGGGCGTCATCCCGTTGCAGTTCCCGGACGGAAAGTCGGCCGAGGACATGGGTCTGGACGGAACCGAGAAGATCGACATCGAGGGGATCACCGAGCTCAACGAGGGTCGGACGCCCAAGACCGTGACCGTTCGGATCACCCCGACCAAGCCGAACCACGAGCCGGGCAGCTTCGAGGCGACCGTCCGGATCGACACCCCGGGCGAGGCCGACTACTACCGCAACGGCGGGATCATGCAGTACGTGTTGCGCAACCTGCTCGCCGGGTCGTCGAAGTAGCAGCGGCGAAGTAGCAGCGGACCGGTAGGACAGGGCAGAGCGTACGGTGCCCCGGGTCAGTACCGACAAACTCGAGGCGCGTCGCCGTCAGATCCTCGATGCCGCCCGTACCGCCTTCGCGCGGCACGGGTACGAGGGGGCGACGGTGCGCGTCCTCGAGGAGGCCGCCGGACTGAGCCGGGGCGCCATCTTCCACCACTTCGCCGACAAGGACGCGCTGTTCGTCGCACTCGCCGAGGCGGATGTGGCGGAGATGGCCGAAACCGTTGCCGAACAAGGCCTTGTGCAGGTGATGCGGGAGCTGATCGCGAACCCGGACCCGGGCTGGTTGGGCACCCAGCTGGAGATCTCCAGACGCTTCCGCACCGACCCGAAGTTCCGGTCATTGTGGGCCGAGCGCCGCAGCGCGGTGGGCAACGCGACCCGTGATCGGCTGCGCCGTCAGCTGGCTGCCGACGTGCTCCGTGAGGACGTCGACATCGAGGTGCTGGCCTCCTACCTCGAGCTGGTTCTCGAGGGCCTGGTCACCCACCTGGCCGCGGACCTACCCGCCGACCGCTTCTCCGCCGTCCTGGACGTGGTCGAATCGTCCGTACGCCGCTGACCGCACTCCCCCTCTGGCGCTTATCAACTTCACAGGCGCTTACGAAATAGGCGACACCTGCCACTCTCGTACCAGATCCTGCACGTTCACAAGCGCATCGGAAGTTGATAAGCGCCGGGTGGGGAGTCAGCCGGTGGAGCCGGTGGATTCGTAGCCCTGGCGGATGAAACGCTGCAGGCCGATGAACAGCACCATGACCGGCAGGATCGCGATGGTGGCTGCGGCGAACAGCTGCGGATAGTTCGGGCTCTGTGACGTGGTGTACGACGACAGCGCCACCTGCACCGTCCACGAGCTCGGGTCCTGGCCGATCACCAGGGGCCAGAGGAAGGCATTCCAGCTGCCCAGGAACGTGATCGCGGCGACCGCCGCGACGAACGCGCCGGAGTTCGGCAGCACCACCCGCCAGAAGACCCCGAAATAGCCGAGCCCGTCGATCCGGCCGGCCTCCTCCAGATCCTTCGGGAAATCGGTGAACTGCTGACGGAACAGGAACACCGCCAGGGCCGAGAACAGCCCCGGGATGATCAGCCCCTGCAGCGACGACACCCACCCGAGGCTGGACACCATGACGAAGGTGGGCACGAAGGTCACCGCGGCCGGGATCATCAGCGTCGCCAGCACGACACCGGTAAGCAGTCCGGAGAACCGGAACGGGATCCTTGCCAGGCCGTACCCGGCCATCGCCGCAAGCGCGACGGTGAGGGTCGTCTGGACGATCGACACCACCACCGAGTTGAACAGGCTCCGGGCGAACGGGATCGTGTCGTTGGCGAAGATCGCCGAGAAGTTGTCCCACTGCAGGGTTTCCGGCCACAGCGTGAAGGTCCGGCCGGCGATCTCCCGACGCACCGAGAGGGAATTGCGGATCAGCAGGTAGAACGGGATGAGGAAGATCAGCGACCCCAGCGCCAGCATCGCGGTGCGCAGGGCGACGCCGATCCGGTCCAGCGGCTCGCGCCGGATCCGGTGGTCCCTCGGCACTTTCGTGCTCGCCCTGGCAGCTGCCGCCCGATCGGCCTGCGGTGACGAGACGGTCGCGCTCACGCCGACCGCCTGCGTCCGGTCAGGAATCTCGCCTGCAGCACGGTCACCAGGCCGATCAGGACGGCCAGGATGATCGCCCCCGCGCTCCCCCGGCCCAGGTCCTGTTGCGAGCCGAGCGCGATGTAGTACAGGTAGACCAGTGGCGGCCGGGCGTACGGCGGGTAGCTACCGAAGTTCGACAGCGTGTTGTAGAACTCGTCGAACGCCTGAAAGGCGTTGATCAGCAACAACACCAGCACGGCCACGGAGGTGGCGCGCAACTGCGGGAAGGTGATGTACCGGAACGTCTGCCAGCCGGCCTTGGCGCCGTCGATGGCCGCCGCCTCGTACAGGATGGGCGGGATCCGCTGCAGCCCCGCCAGGAACAGGATCATGTAGAAACCGACCTGCAGCCACAGCCGCAACGTCACCAGCACCAGCCAATACCAGGGCGGGTGGGTCACCGACAACCAGGCGACGTTATCGAACCCGAACCAGCCGAGCACCGTGTTGGCCAGACCCGACCTGACACCGTTGAAGATCGTCATCCGCCAGATCAGCGAGGCCACCACGTACGAGCAGGCGGTCGGTAGGAAGAATGCCGATCGGTAGAACGCCTGGAACCAGTGGGTCCGGTTCACCGCCAGTGCCAGCGCCAGACCGAAGGCGTACGTCACCGGCACGATGAACACCGCGAACACCGCGAAGGTGCCGAGGCTGGACAGGAACGCCGGGTCGGTGAGCATGAACTTGTAGTTGTCGAACCCGACGAAGGTGGTGGGGGTGACGGTGTTCCGGGCATCGAAGAACGACAGGTAGATGCTCCAGAGGATCGGGATGTAGACAAAGATCAGCAACCCGAGCAGGAATGGCCCGACGAACACCCAGAACCACAGGTTGCGGTTCTGCGGTCCGAGCAGCTTCCTGCCCAGTCCGGCGCGAGGAGCGCCGACCGCCGCCTGAGAAGCCACGACCGGCCGGGCGCTACTTGACGACGCGCTTGAGTTCGGCGTTGACCTTGCCGACAACACCGGCGAGGGTCTTCGTCGGATCGGCACCGTCCTTGATGATCTTGGTGACGGCGTCGCTCATCGCCGTGCCGGAGGCCGGCGTCCAGAACAGCGGGGTCTGGGCATGCCCGTTCTCCTGCAGGATCTTCACCGCCTCGGCCGCCTCCCCCGACTTCAGTTTGTCGGCCTTGGCGGCCAGGCTCGCCCTGGCCGGCACGTGGAACCCGTAGCTGGTCGCGAAGTCGATCTGGAAGCTGGTCTGATCGACCCACAGCCACTTGACGAAAGCCTTTGCCGCATCCGGGTACTGAGACTTGGCGGCGACACACGACCCGTAGGCGCCGATCGGCACGCTGGGTGCGCCGGCCCCCGAACTGGAGAACTTCGGCCATGGCAGTACCCCGAAGTCGTCGCCGAGTTCCTTCTGCAGGGTCGGGAAGGTCCACAGCCCGGTCCACTGCATGGCGCACAGCTCGTTGACGATCGCGTCCGGCGCCGACCAGTCGGTGGGCGCCCCGAGCAGCAGGCTGCCCGAGGTGAACAACTCGTGCAGCTTGCCGAACGCCGTGGCGACCGCCGGATCGGTGAAGCCGACCTTGTTGTCCTTGGTCAGGTAGTCGGCGCCGACCGACCACAGGGTCGGACCGACCAGCGTGCCGACACCGCCGTCGTTGCCGACGAACAGCCCCTTCAGGTCGCCGTCGGTCAGCGCCTTCGCGGCGGCCGCGAGCTCGTCGAAGGTGGTCGGCGGCTGGATGTTCTTGTCCGCCAGCATCGACTTGCGGTACACCAGCAACTGCATGTCGATCACCTGCGGGATGGCGTACAGCTTCCCGTCGTAGGTCATCCGCTCGATCAGGGACTGGGTGAAATCGTCCTTGGCATCACC
The DNA here is from genome assembly GCF_000426645.1 of Nakamurella lactea DSM 19367. Classification (GTDB taxonomy): domain Bacteria; phylum Actinomycetota; class Actinomycetes; order Mycobacteriales; family Nakamurellaceae; genus Nakamurella; species Nakamurella lactea. The sequence continues at coordinate 427,736 of NZ_AUFT01000005.1, forward strand.
CAGCAGGCCGTCCAGCGGGAGCACCTGTCCACCCTGAATGGCGTCGATGCTCGGGCCGTTCCCGGCCTCGAAGACGTCCGGCGCGTCGGAGGTGAGCAGCGCGGCTGCGATCTTCGAGTCGTAGTCGCCCGGGAACCAGCCGACCTTCACCGTCGCGTTCGGGTAGGCGGCGGCGTACTTCTCGACGGCCGCCTTGGTGCCCTCCTCGCCGTACTCGTGGTACCACTGATTGAGGGTCGGCTTGGCCCCCGCGGGGCCCGAGGCGGACGAAGCCGAGGAGGCAGCGGATCCCGCCCCGGACGCCGGCGACGACGCCGCGGACGACGCCGCGGAGGTCCCCGCCGTGGTACCCGCGGTCGCCTCGGTGCTGCCCGCGGCGGCACTGGTGGTTCCCCCGTCCCGACCGGTGTTCGATCCGCAGGCGGCCAGAATGCCGGCGGCGGCGAGCGTGCCGCCGACCGAGAAGAAGGCCCGCCGATTCAACGGTCCGGGCCGGGTGCGCCCCTGGTCGTTGCCAACAGTCATCGTGTTCTCCCTCGGTTCGCGAACCTTCGCGCGGCCGGTATCGGTGGGCGCGCTCCGTCAGCCTAGAACTCGGAGCTGCACGGCGAGACAGGCAGCCTGTCGGATGTCCGGGTAAACCCCCTCGCCCGGGCCACCGTCCCGTCCTAGGGTGCGAACATGGGACTACGACTGGAAGCAGTGGCCTTCGAGGTGGCCGACGCGACCGCGGTGGCGGCCTTCTGGGCCGGCCTGCTGGACCGGGAGGTCCGCACCGGGCCCACCGGCGCGTTGCTACCGGGTGACAGCACGCAGGTCGGGCTCCGCTTCGTCAGCTCCGAGACCTGGCAGGTCGGCCGGCGACGACTGCACCTGCATCTGACCAGCAGCAGCATCGAGCACCAGCGGCGAACCGTCGAGACTTCGCTTCGGCTGGGCGGCCGTCACCTGGACGTGGGCCAGGGGCCCGACGCCGAGTACGTCGTGATGGCCGATCCCGGCGGCAACGAGCTGTGTGTCATCGATCCGGGCAACAGCTATTTGGCCGGCACCGGCTACCTCGGCGAGGTCACCTGCGACGGTTCCCGGGACGTCGGACTGTTCTGGCGTGACGCACTGGACTGGCCGCTGGTGTGGGACATGGGCGCGCAGACCGCGGTCCAGTCACCGTTGGGCGGCACCAAGATCTCCTGGGACTCCTGGGGCGCACCGCCGATCGATTCCCGGGCCCGGAGCCGGCAGCACTTCGATCTGGTCAGCCCGGACCCGACCGGCGAGGCGGAACGACTGGTCTCGCTCGGCGCGACCCTTCGTGCCCGGTCGGCCGACCGCGTCGAGATGGCCGACCCCGACGGCAACGAATTCATCGTCCGCGCAGGCTGAGTCCAGACCCACCGGGAACCCATCGACAACCGTCGTCGCCCGTCAGGCGTCGGAGAACCGGGCGATGGTGGCGCTGGCCCGGCGTACCGCGCCCGGGCCGTGCGCCGACTCGGCCGCGCCGGCCGGGATCACGTCCTCCAGGAACTCGTAACTGTGCCGCAACGCCAGCGCCGGCCGCGAGCCGGTCCCCGCTCGCTCGGTGACAGTGCCGAACCAGTCGGCGATGTCGCCCCAGCCGGGCGCGGCCAGCGAACCACCGACCTGTTGCACGGCCAGGCCGGCACACAGATTGCCGAACGCCATTCGTTGCCGCAGCGGCCAGTTCTGCAGGGTGCCGACGATGAATGCCGCGGAGAACACGTCGCCTGCGCCGGTCGCGTCGACGGCGTTCACCGGCAGCGCCGGCACCCATTCCTCCTCGCCGTTGACCCCGTCCAACCCGATCGAGCCCTGCCCACCGCAGGTGACGATCACCACCGGCACCAGATCGGCCAGCGCCATCAACGCTGCGCGTGGATCCTCGGTGCGGGTGTAGGCCATCGCTTCTGCGCTGTTGGGCAGGAACGCGTGCAGTTGCCCGAGCTGATCCAGCACCTCGGCCGGCCACTCCAAAGTGGCATCCCAGCCGACGTCGCCGAACAGCAGAGTGCCAGCGGCAGACGCCTTTTGCGCCCATTCGCCGTTGGCCGCGCCGAGGTGTACGACGCCCGCTCTGGCGGCCGGGAGATCATTGAGCAGGTGGTCGATGGGCACCGGCGGTGGATGCTCGTGGGTCACCATCGCCCGGTCGCGGTTGACGGCCATCGACACCGTGACCGGTGAATGCCAGTGGTCGAACCGACGGGACGCCGACAGGTCGATGTGTTCCTGATCGGCCAACGTCGTCCACAGGAAGTCGCCGTAGGAGTCGTCGCCGAACGCTGCCGACAGTCCGGTGTGCAGGCCGAGCCTGGCGGCGGCGACCGCCAGGTTCGCCACCCCGCCCGGCGAGCTGCCCATTCCCTCGGCGAACAACTCGGTGCCGGCGGTCGGCAACCCGGGGAGCCCGGTGAACACGATGTCCAGGAAGACGGTGCCCTGCATGATCACGTCGAGGGCGGCCGGCCGGGCGGCATCGGGGCCAGCTGGGCTCTCGGTGTCTGCTTCTGTCTGGGTCTGGATCTCGGGCAGCGCCATGTCCAACAGCCTGCCATCCGGGGCGCCGGATACCCTGCTGAATATGCGTCTGGTGCTGTTGGGTGGCGGCGGGTTCCGAACACCGTTGATCTTCCGGGCCCTGCTGCAGCGTCGGGACGAGGTCGACGTCGACGAGCTGGTGCTGTTCGACCTGAGCCCCGACCGGCTGACGGTGATCGCCGCCGTGCTGGACGGGATGGCCGTCGGCGTCCGGCGCCCGCCCCGGGTGCGGCTGACCACGGATCTGGACGACGCGCTGACCGGCGCCGACGTGGTGTTCGCCGCCATCAGGGTCGGCGGCACGCAGGGTCGGGTGCGCGACGAACGCCGGGCCCTGGAACTCGGCGTGCTCGGACAGGAGACGGTCGGCGCCGGCGGGCTGACCTATGGACTGCGCACGCTGCCGGTGATGCTGGAGATTGCCGAACGGATCGGTGCGCTGGCGCCGTACGCCTGGGTGCTCAACTTCACCAACCCCGCCGGGATGATCACCGAGGCGCTCCGAGAGCTGCTGGGCGATCGGGTGATCGGCATCTGCGACTCCCCCATCGGCCTGGTCCGCCGGGCGTGTCGGGCGCTGGACGTTCCGGAGTCCGCTGCGACCGTCGACTACGTCGGGATCAACCACCTCGGCTGGCTGCGCTCGCTCCAGCTGGACGGCACCGATCTGCTGCCGTCACTGTTGGCGGACGAAGCAGGACTGGCCGGCATCGAAGAAGGACGGCTGTTCGGCGCCGAACTGTTGCAGGGCCTGCGGGCGATCCCGAACGAGTACCTGTACTTCTATTACGCACAGCGGGATCTGGTCGCCGAGCTGGCCACGGGCCGGACCCGCGGCGAGGTGGTCGCCGACAGCCAACGGGCGTTCTACCGGGCGTTCACCGACGCGGGCCCGGTCGAGCCGGCGGCGGCGCTGGCCGCCTGGTCCGAGACCCGGATGAGCCGGGAGCGCAGCTACCTTGCCGAGGCGCGCGGCGCCGACGAACGCGATCAGCAGGATCTGTCCGGCGGGGGGTACGAGCACGTCGCCCTCGATCTGATGGCGGCGCTGGCCGGCGGCCCCGCGCGGACGTTGATCGTCAACAGCCGCAACGGTTCCGCGGTGCCACAGCTGCCGCCGGAACTGGTCCTCGAGGTGCCGGCAACCGTGACGTCCGACGGGGTCGGTCCGCTGCCCGTGGCCCGGCCACTGGACCTGCACCAACTCGGCTTGATCGCCTCGGTGCGGGCGGCCGAACGCACGCTGATCGACGCGGTCCGGCACCGGTCGTCAGCCACCGCGCGGTTGGCGTTCGAACAGCATCCGCTGATCGGGTCACCGCGGATCGCGGCGGCCCTGGTTGATTCGACCGTCGCCGATCATCCGCAGCTCGGATCGATCCTGCGCTGACTCTGAGATCCCGGGCCGCGTCGCTGGGCGGGCCGCGTCGCTGGGCGGGCCGCGTCGCTGGGCGGGGTGCGACCGCCCGCGGCATGGTCGCACGGTCGTGGGCTGGTCAGCCCGGCACCGCTCGCCTGCCCCGGGTCGCACCGCCTCGTCCGCGCAGCGGCACCCCCGCGTCGACCAGGATCCGGTGGACGAATCCGTAGGACCGGCCGAGATCGCCGGCCAACGTCCGGATGCTCGCGCCGGCCAGATATCGCTCCCGGATCCCGGCGCTGACCGAATCCCGTTCCGGGCCGGTGATCCTGGCCCCTTTGCGAAGTCCTGCCTGCTTGCGGCGACCGACGGTGTTCGAGGTATCGGACGCCGTCGACGTCGCTGATTTCGGTGCCTTGGTGACCATGGCACGACCCTTCCGCTGGATCGCTTCTGGATGAAACCTCGTCGTCCATGATCGGGCACATCGGACGATCACGCCAGTGCTGGCACCGTCGCCGATCGCGGTCAGCGGTCAGGCCAGCTCAACGAGCTCCAAATAGTCGTCGGACCAGTGGTCCTCGGTGCCGTCCGGCAGCAGAATCACGCGTTCGGGATTGAGGGCAGACACCGCACCGGGGTCGTGCGTCACCAGCACCACGGCCCCCTCGAACCGGCTGAGCGCGTCCAACACCTGTTCCCGGCTGGCCGGATCGAGGTTGTTCGTCGGCTCGTCGAGCAGCAGCACGTTCGCGGCCGACGAGACCAGGCCGGCCAGCGCCAGCCGGGTCTTCTCGCCGCCGGACAACGTGCCGGCCTTCTGGTCCAACTGCTCGCCGGTGAACAGGAACGAACCCAGCAGGTTGCGCAGTTCCTGGGCTCCGGCGTCCGGCGCCGCGTGCCGGACGTTCTCCCAGACAGTCGCATCCAGGTCGAGCGTGTCGTGTTCCTGGGCGTAGTAGCCCAACCGCAGACCGTGGCCGGCCACGATCTCGCCGGTGTCCGCACTCTCCCTGCCGCACAACACCTTCAGCAGCGTGGTCTTGCCGGCACCGTTGAACCCCAGTACCACCACCCGGCTACCGCGGTCGACCGCGAGGTCCACCCCGGCGAACACCTCCAGGGATCCGTACGATTTCGACAGGCCACTGGCCGTCAGCGGCGTACGGCCGCACGGCGCGGGAGACGGGAACCTGATCCTGGCCACCTTGTCGGCGACCCGGATCTCGTCCAGCGACGACATCATCTGCTCGGCCCGGCGGGCCATCTGGTGGGCGGCGGTCGCCTTGGTGGCCTTGGCGCCGAGCTTCGCCGCCTGCGCCAGCAGCGTGCTGGCCTTCTTCTCGGCGTTGGCCCGCTCGCGCCGGCGACGCTGCTCGTCGGTCGCCCTGGCATCCAGGTATCGCTGCCAGTTCATGTTGTACGAGTCCAGCTCACCGCGGACCGCATCCAGGAACCAGACCTTGTTGACGACGGCGCCGAGCAGTTCGACATCGTGACTGATGATGATCAGTCCCCCGGCGTAGTTCTTCAGGAAGTCGCGGAGCCAGGTGATGGAATCGGCGTCCAGGTGGTTGGTCGGCTCGTCCAGCAGCAGCATGGTGCCGCCGGCGCTACCCGAACCATCGGAATCGGCTGCGGCGAACAGGATCCTGGCCAGCTCGACCCGGCGGCGTTGGCCGCCGGACAGCGTCTCCATCTGTTGCAGCAGCACCCGCTCGGGCAGGCCGAGATTGGAGCAGATCCGGCCGGCCTCCGATTCGGCCGCGTAGCCACCGAGGGCGGCGAACCGCTCCTCGATCCGGCCGTACCTCTCGATGGCGGCATCGCGGGCCGGGCCGTCGGCCAGCTCGGCCATCTGGATCTGGACCTTCTCCAGCTGGGCGGCCAGCACATCGAGGCCGCGTGCCGAGAGCACCCGGTCGCGTGCGGTCATGGTGAGGTCGCCCTCCCGCGGATCCTGCGGAAGGTAGCCGAGATCGCCCTGGCGGCTGACGGCCCCGGAATACGGCTGCCCCTCGCCGGCGAGCACCTTGAGGGTGGTGGTCTTGCCGGCACCGTTGCGGCCGACCAGCCCGACCCGGTCGCCCGCCTGGAGGCGCAGCGTGGTGTCGGCGAGCAGGATCCGGGTCCCGGCGCGCAGTTCGAGGCCGGTTGCGGTGATCACGTGATCCAATGCTACCGGGACGGTCAGCCGGTTTCCGCCGTCATCGGTCCCGACGAGCGGTGATCCTGCCCATGCCCGGGCGCCGGTCCGGGCGCAGGGCCGTCAGACCAGGCCCCGCTCCCGACCGATGGCTGCCGCCTCGGTGCGGCCGCCGGCGCCGAGCTTTGCCAGGATGTTCGACACGTGCACGCTCACCGTCTTCGTACTGATGAACAGCCGCTTGCCGATCTCGCCGTTGCTGCGGCCGAGGGCGACCAAGGCGAGAATCTCCGACTCGCGGGGGGTCAGGTCGTCGTCGGCGCGGGTGCTCGCCGCCGCGCCCCGCCGGCCCCGGCCGGGTGGTTTCCGGGCGGTGCCGTTGCCCAGAGCGCGCAGTTCGGTCAGTAGCGGGCCGGCGCCGAGCGCCAAGGCAGTTTCCAACGCGGGGGCCACCACGTCTCCGGCCTGCCCGGAACCCGTCGCGCCGAGCGCGGCCGCCCACCGCGCGCGGCTCCTGGCCTCCTCGAACGTCCAACCCAGCCGGGCGAAATGTTCGACCGCCTGCTGCCACAGCCCGGTCAGCACATCCTGCGCTGGCGGATCGATGCCGGCGATCCAGCTCAACCTGGCGAACTCGGCTTCGATCCTGGCGGCCCAGGCGTGTGCCTCGGGCCCGACCGGGATGCCGCGCCCGACGTTCTGCGCCAGCACCTCGCGCGCCGTCTCGATCAGCTCCAGCCCGCGTCGGTGGAAGACCTCGCGATCCTGCTGACCGGCGGCTGCGGCCGCGGTACCGAATTGCCCGATCAACAGGGCGGACAACCTGATCAGCGCGAGGTAGCCGTGGTGGCCCCACATCGTGTCCAGCTGGGCGACCACCTCGTCGTGGATCGCAACGGCACTCGGCAGATCGCCGGAGTCGCCGTACAGATCGATGCAGGCGAACCCCGCCGTCACGGTGATCAAGCCGTCGAAGCCCCAGCGCTTCCGAATCACCGGCAGTCGGTTGAGCGCCGCCGCCTGTCCCCTTCCGGCAGCCAGCAGCAGACCGACCGAGGAAAGTCCGGCCTCGGCCAGCCCCGGCGGGTTGGTGCCGGCCAGGTCAACGAGTTCGTCGGCGATCGCCCAATCACCGGACATGTATGCGGTGATAGCGCCCAGCATCCGCGAATCGATGCCGTACGGCGCCCATGGCCGGCCGGCCGCCGCGGCCTGTTCCGCTCCGGCCCGGTAGGACGCCAGCGCCATCGGCAGGTCGCCCTCCCCCAGATACACGCCGCCCAGCTGATGATGACCGCGAATCTCAGCGGTGATGTGGCCGCGCTGGTGCGCGGTCGCGATGATCTCTGCCAACGACTGCGCCGACGACTGGGGGTCTCCGGCGTACTCCTTGAGTCTGGCCAACGTTGTCGTGACATCGGCGACCAGCCCGGTGAGCCCGAGCCGTTCACCCAGATCCAGCGCCTCACCGGCGGCCTCGACCGTACGGTCCAGATCGCGGTTGGCCAGGCTGGCATGGGCGAGTACCGACAACAGCCGCGCCCGCACCACCCCTGGATGCCCGTTCTCGATGGACTCGATGGTCAGTTGTTCCGGCATCAGCGCCAGTCCGTCCTTGGCGGTCTCCAACGCGAGCCAGCTGTCCTCGAGCAGCGCCGCCTCGGCCAGCACCACAACGGCCCGGACCCGTTCGGCCGACGGCGCTTCCGGCGGGACGTCCGCGACCAGCTGCTTGGCCACCGTCAGCGCCCGCATCGACTGCCCGGCGGCGGTGAGCGCATCGACCCATTGCGAAACCAAGCTCGTCCGGTCGAATTCGGCGGCCAGGTCGGGTAGCCGGTTGAGCTGCTCGATGGCGTGTTCGTAGTGTTTCGCCGCCTGGTCGGGACCGCCGACGTCGGCCGCCTCGCCGGCGGCCCGGATCCCGGCCCGGACCGCTGTCTCGATGTCCTGGGCCGCCCTGGCGTGCCTGGCCAGCTCGGCCGAACTTCCGGCGTCCGCCGATTCCTTCAGCACGGCGACGTAGGCCGCGTGCAACCGGGTGCGCTCGCCCGGCAGCAGGTCGTCGTACACGGATTCGGCGAGCAACGCGTGCCGGAACGAGTATCCGTCCCTCGCCGGCACCAGCACGTTGCGCTCCACCGCACCGCGGACCGCGGCCTCGAGCTCGCTGTCGGTGAGGCCACAGACGGCCGCCAGCAGCGCATGCGTCACCCGACGGCCGGACACCGAGGCGGCCCGCACCACATCCCTGGACGCGTCGTCCAGGCTGTCCAGCCGGATCAACATGAGTCCGGCCAGATCGTCCGGGACCCGGCCGAGGCCGGCCTCGGCCGCGCCAACCAGCTCCTCGGCGAAGAACGCATTGCCTTCGGCCCTGGCCACGATCCCGTGCACGGTCGCGGCCGCCAGCGGCGCCGGGTGCAGGCTCTGCACCAGCTCCTCGACGTCGTCGTCGGCCAGCGGCGGCAGCGCCACCCGGTGTACGCCGGAGAGCCGGCCCCACTGGATCAGCGCCTGCCGGAGCGGATGACGGCGGTGCAGATCGTCGGTCCGGTAGGAGACGACGACGCTTACCGGGACGTCGAACCCCCGGGTGAACAGCAGGCTGATCATGTCCTGGGTGGACCGGTCCGCCCAGTGTGCGTCCTCGATGATCACCAACACCGGACGGTCCTGGGCGAGCTCGCTCAGGGCTGAGTGCACGTCGTCGACCAGGGCGCCCCGATCGATCGGTGCGGCGCCGTCCGAGCTGCGGAACGCCAGCCGGGCCACCGCCGGATGTCGTTGCGCGAGCTGGGCCGCGGCGTCCGGGTCTTCCGTGGCCAACCGGGCGAACATCTCGGCGAACGGCAGATACGGCGGCGCCGTGTCGCCGAAGTCGACACAGTGCCCAACCATCGCCCGACGCCCCTGGACGACGGCGGCGTCCCGCAGTTCCGCCAGAATCCGGGTCTTGCCGACCCCCGCGTCGCCGCCCAGCAGCACCGCACCGGCCGCCAGTTCCTCGTCAACGCCGACCAGCCGACGCAGCTCTGCGAGCTCGTCGGCACGGCCGATCAATGGCGTCTGGAACACACTCTGGGACACGTCGTCCATCATCTCGTGCCCCACCGACAGTGGCACCGAGAATTTCGCCCCGGGCGTAGTTGCGCCTGCAATCGTCCCCGGCGCAGTCGTGCCCCCGATCATCCCCAGTGCGCCGGGGTGACCAACGGCGCGCGCCGGGAGACGGCGGGATCCGGCACTTCCCTCGTTGCCCGGTTCCGGCGGAGCGGATTGCGGCTGCCACTGCTGTGTCGCCAATCCCTGGCGACCTGCTGGCGGCGGTAGATCGCTTCTGCGTTGATGGCGTCGAACATGATGTTCGCCTGACCCTTCGGTGACCTCCGGTGCGCTGACCGGAGAATCGTTGGTGATCTGTTGACGTCACCAACTCTCGGCCGCTGAGGTAGCGGGCGGCATCGGACACCATCCGTATCCCACCGACCGCCGTACCTCAGATATCGGCCGTCGAGCCCCGATCCGGGCCCCGCCTGCAGCCTGAGGTAGCTCCGAAAGGCGTAGACACCTGGAGTAGATACTGTGTGTATAGTGGCGTCATGTCGGTCTCCCGCACGCTGCTGGGTCTCTTGGAGGTCGGGCCGTCCCACGGCTATGACCTCAAACGCGCCCACGACGAACTCTTTCGCTCCGAACGACCGCTGGCCTACGGGCAGGTGTACGCCACCCTTGCCCGGCTGCTGCGCAACGGTCTGGTCGACGTCGAGGGGACGGAGGCCGGCGAGGGTCCGGAACGCAAGCGGTACGCCATCACGGACGCCGGGGTGACGGATGTCGCGGCGTGGCTCAGCACTCCGGAGAACCCGCAGGAATACCTCCATAACACCCTCTACACCAAGGTGGTGCTCGCGTTGATGTCCCACCGTGATGCCGGCCAGATCCTCGACGCGCAACGCGCGGTTCATCTGGAGTCGATGCGAGAGTTCAATCGCCGCAAGCAATCTGGTGACCTCGCCGACCAGTTGATCTGCGATCATGCACTGTTCCACCTGGAGGCCGACCTGAAGTGGCTGGAAACCACTGCCGGCCGGCTGGCCGAGCTCGGACAGCGGGTCGGCCGATGATCCTGCAGGCGTCGCGGTTGGCCAAGTCGTTCGGGGCGACCCAGGCCCTGCGCGGCGCCGGGCTGACGATCGACGCCGGCGAGATCGTCGCCGTGATGGGTCCGTCCGGATCCGGCAAATCAACTCTGCTGCATTGCCTTTCGGGGATCTTGCAACCGGACGGCGGTACAGTGACCTACCGCGGGGTCGATCTCGGCGGCCTCTCCGACCGTGATCGCTCCGCGCTGCGCCGCGACGATTTCGGCTTCGTCTTCCAGTTCGGCCAGCTCGTTCCCGAGCTGACCTGCCTGGAGAATGTGGCGCTGCCGCTCCGGCTGGGCGGCACCGGCCGGCGGACTGCCGAGGCGACGGCCACCGTGTGGCTGGAGCGGTTGGAGGTGGAGGAGGCAGGTCGGCAGCAACCCGGTGACGTCTCCGGTGGCCAGGCCCAGCGGGTCGCCATCGCCAGGGCGCTGATCCACGATCCCGCAATCATTTTCGCCGACGAACCGACCGGCGCTCTGGATACCCTGCAGGGCGAGAAGGTCATGCAGCTGCTGTCGTCGACCGTTCGTGGTTCCGGGGCAGCGCTGGTGCTGGTGACCCACGAGCCGCGGGTCGCCGCCTATTCCGATCGAGAGGTGATCGTCCGCGACGGGCGCACCGCGGACGCCGCGAACGCGGCATGACGAGCACCGATCAACGGACCTCCGCCCGGCCCCTGCCCGCGACGTCGAGGGGTATTCGCGGGCTGACGTCGGACCTGGCCCTGGGGGCGCGGCTGGCTGTCGGGGCCGGCCGCGCCTCCTGGATCAGGCTGGGGCTGATGGCTTTTGCTCTCGGGGCGTGTGTCCTGCTGCTGTTGATGGCTGCGACCATCGGCCCCGCGACCGGGTCGCGCCAGGCACGAGCGTCAGCGCTCCAGCCCACCACCGTGTACGAGGCTCACGCCGCCACCGACATGTACGGCGCTCCCGCCGCCGACACCCCGACCATGGAGGTACATCGGGAAGAGCTGAACTCCGGTCCGAACCTGGCGATCGGGTACAGCATCGCCGCGCTCACGGTGCGGGCCACCCCGCCGCCGGGAGTGGCTGCGCTGCCGGGTCCCGGCCAGCTGGTGATCTCCCCGGCGCTGGCGGATCTGCTCGCCTCCGAGCAGGGTGCCGGGTTGCGGCCGCGGTTGGCCGATCGGGTGATCGGCACCATCGGACCCGCCGGGTTGCCGGCCCCTCGGAGCCTGTTGTTCTACCGGGGCATCGCACCGAGCGCCGGACCGCTGTCCGATGCCACGTCGGCCGTCGGCTGGGGCACAAATCCGGCGCTTTCTACGCCGGACCAGGGGTTCAGCGACGTCGACAAAGCCGTGGTGGTCACCGGTATCGCGATCCTGGTCGTCCCGCTACTGGTCTTCATCTCCATCGCCAGCCGGATCGGCGGGCCGGCCAGGATCCGGCGGCTGGCGGCGATCCGGTTGGTCGGTGCGACTGCGATCCAGGTACGGCGGTTCGCCGCGGCGGAGGCGATGATCGCCGGCGTAGCCGGGCTGGCCGTCGGTGCTGGCGGGTATCTGTTGCTCCGAGCCTTTGCCGGCTCACTGTCGTTGGGCGGCGCCGGTTTCTTCGCCGCCGACCTCGTTCCCGACCCGATGCTCGCGGCGCTGATCGTGGTGCTGGTGCCGGCGTTGGCCGTGGTTTCGGTGTCGGCCGGTCAACGGCGGGCCGCGGTAGAGCCGCTCGGCGTCCGCAGGTCCGGTCGGCAGACACCGCGGCGCTGGTGGTGGCGGATGCTCCTGGTGCTCTTCGCCGGAGCGGCCCTGCTCGTCGCGTCCAAGGGGTCGGGCCAGATCGGCGGCGGTGACAGTCTGGCGGTGCGCTTCGTTCCCGGCGTCGCCCTCGCGATGATCTGCGTTCCGGTCCTGGCTCCGTACCTGGTCGAGAAGCTGTCCCGCATCCTGCCGACCAGTGGGATCGGTTGGCAGCTGGCCGTCCGCGGTGTCCGGGCCGACAGCGGAACCGCCGCGCGATCCGTCAGCGGACTGGCAGTGGTGCTCTGCGCTGCGGTGACGCTGTTGCCATTGCTGGCCTACACCGGAGCCCGGGTCGGTGAGAACACCGAGAGCGCCGGGCCGGCCGGAGACGGCAACAGCTACCTGTTCATCCATGCCGCTGTCGGCGAGTTGCCGACGATCCAACACCGAGCGCAGGCGGAAGCGGGCACCGCCCGGGTAGCGGCGTGGTCGATGCTGGACGCCTCCCTGTCTCCGGGATCAGATCTGCCGGTAGCGATTGCCGATTGCGCTGCGCTGCGACAGTTGTCGACGCTGACTGGTTGTCGCGACGGCGATGTGGTCCGGGTCGTCGGCGACGTTCCCGGCTCTCCGCCCGAGCCGGGTTCGCAGCTCACATTTGCGGGCAGCGACGGTGATCTCGGGTCGGACCAAGCCCTGACACTGTCGTTACCTGACACCATCCGGTCGGCTGCCGCGACCACGGACGGCATTTCTCGCCTCTATCTGACGCCGGGGGCCCTGATCCCCGCCGCCCCCGCACTCCTGAGGGACGACGCCTGGCTACGCGTCGCCATCGACACCCGTGGAATGGACGACGCCGGCTTCGACCGGGTGCGGAACTCGTTGGCCGGCTACGGCTGGCAGGTCGACGACAGCATGTTCGGCGTCGGCGGCGGACTGACACATCTGGGCCAGCTGATGACGACAGCCCGGACCGGCCTGTTGATCGGCGGCGCACTGATCCTGCTGGTGGCGGTGCTCAGCATGTTGGTGCTCGCGGTCGAACAGATCACCGAACGTCGGCGGGCGCTCACCATGGCGGTGGCATCCGGTGTGCCGCGATCCGTGCTGGCCAGGGCGTCGGTGCTCGGTGCACTGCTCCCGGCGGCCGTCGCTGTGCTGGTCGCAGATGCGATCGGCATCGGCATCACCTTCGCGTTGAATCCCTTGCTGCGCACCGATCTGCGACTGAACCCGATGGGCCTGCTCGGCCTCTCGGTGGCCACCCTGGCGCTCGTCGCCGCGATCAACGCCGCAACCTTGCCGGCCCTGCGACGGCTGACCAGGCCCAGCGCGCTGCGCACCGAGTGAGCGCATGTCCGTGCTCCCAGCCGGGATCAGTCGGAATCAGTCCGAATCTGCGAGCGCGGCTGCGGCCGGCCGGCCGCTGGTCACCCGCCAGGCCGGCAGCACCATCGACAGCATCGCCAACGCGAAGGCGGAGCCGACGATCGTCAGGTAGATGGCGATCGGTCCGGTCGGCAGCAGTGTTCCCTTCGTCAGCAGACTGAACGGGACCAGCGTCGAGGCCGACACTGCGGTGCCGAGCACGATGCCGATCACCGCCACCAACAGGGCCTCGACCGCGATCATCCGCAGCACCTGTCCGCGGCTGGATCCGGTGAGCCGTTGCAGACCGAACTCACGGCGCCGCCGTGCGGTCGAAATGATCATCGAGTTGACCACCGACAGCACGGTGTAGATCGTCAGCACGCCGAGGATCAGGTACTGCACCCAGGCGCCCACCTGCTGCTGCTCGTGATGCGCGCCGATCAACGCCCCCTTGTCGCCGATCGTCAGCCCCGGGGCGCCGTCCAGCAGATCGCGCACGGCGCGTTCCAGCGCTGCCCCGTCCGTTCCGGCGGCAGCACGCATCAGGATCTGGCCGGCAAGGCCGGCCGAGGTGTGCGAGGCCAGCAGGTCCGCCGGGAACACCAGGGTGTCCCGGTACGACAGATCCTTCATGACCGCCACCACCGTCAGCTGCAGGTCGGTGCCGTCGCCGAACCGCACGGCCGCCGTGCTCCCGACTGCGAGACCGGAGGCGACCGCGATCGACTCCGGCACCGCAACGGTGTTGCCGCGCAGCGCGTCCAGCGAACCCGCCATCGCGGTCGCGCTGACCACCGAGTCCGCGGCACCGGCCGTGACACCTTGCGCCTGGATCCCGTCCTCGTCCTGTCCCCGGTAGTTCGGGCTCTGCAGGAAGACCGTACTGGTCACCAGTTCCGACGCCCCGCCGACCTCGGGCAGCGCCGAGACCCGACCCAGCAGGTCCGGCGCCAACCCGCCGGTCGTCGAGGTGATGACCGCGTCGGCGCGCAGCGAGTCGGCGAACGCCCGCTGCTCGACGTCGGCCGTGGTGGTCTGCAGGTAGATCATCGCTGTCGCCAGGCCGGTGGCCAGCATGATCGGGGTGACGGCACCAGCCACCCGGATCGGCCTTGCCTTGCTGTTGACCACGGCGAGATAACCACTGCCGCCACTGAACATTCGGACCGGCCATTGCACCAGCCGGGTCATCAGCTTGGTGGAACCCGGCGACACCATCGCCATCCCGAGCGCCCACAGGAACACCGACGGTCCGGCGGTACTCGCCGCGATCGGGCCGTCGAACACCGTCAGGGTGACGATGATCAGTGCGGTGCCACCGGCGAACGCCAGGCCGGCGAGCACGAATCGGGGCTTCGTCAGCCAGTGTCGCGGCTCTCCCGCGTCGGCGAGGGCCTCGGTCGGCCGGACCACCGCGACCCTTCGGGCAACCACGGTGGCGGCCAGCACCGCGGTCAGCACGGCGGCGCCCACCGCGACGACGATCGGGATCCAACCCGCCCGGAAGGTCAACACCGCCGGGACCACCTCGTGAGCTGCGAGCTGGTCGAACAGCCACTGCGCCAGCCATCTTCCGGGTAGCCAGCCGACGGCAGCGGCCACCGCGGCGATCGCCGCCGCCTCGCCGACCACCAACCTGCGGAGCTGACGCGGGGTGGTCCCGATCGCGCGCAACAGCGCCAGCTCGCGACGGCGCTGCTGCATCGCCAGCGCCAGGGTCGCGACGATGACGAAGGCCGCGACGGCGATCGCGTTGCCGCCGGCTACCGCGGAGACCACGACGAGATTGCCGCTGGCGCCCAGGGTTTCACGGAACTCCGCCAGGCCTCGGTGATTGCCGGTGAGCGTGGTGGCGGTGCCATGGGTGGCGGCGGCGATAGCCCGGGCGATCTGCTCAAGGGCTGCCGGATCGGCCGGTGGATCCGTCAGAACCCCGATCGAGTCCCAACTACCGGGATGCCCGGACAGCTGACGGGCAACCGGATCCGAGAAGAACACCGCACCGTCACGGGTGGGCTGTGGCGCCGCCAGGATGCCGCTCACCCGGTACTGTCGCGCTACCCCACCGACCAGCACGGTGACCCGCGCGCCGACGCCGGCGCCGGGAACCTGGTCGTCGACGGCGATCTCGCCCGCTCCCCGCGGGGCCACCCCGGCGGTCAGCCGGTAGGGCGCCAGCTCGGCCGAACCGAAGGTGTGGCCAAGGATCCGGCGGGTATCCACCGGATCGCCGTCACGGATCACGGTGGCGGCGAAGGACACGTCACCGATCGCGGCGCGGACCCCTGGCACGCCGGCGATCGGCGCCAGCAGGTCGTCGGAGATCCTGACCGTCTCCGGGAGCGTCGCGGTCTCCGTGTCGTCGTCATCGGCGGAACCGGGTGGACTGTCCGGTATCTCGAACTGCTGGTGCCCGGTGACCACGACGCCGGCCGCGGCCAACCGCTGCGGCGCGACGTCGCCGCGAATGCCGGTCTCCATCAACGCGCCGAAGGCAAAGACCACGGTGGCGCCGAAGAAGATGGCAATGAAGGTACCGATCGCGCTGGCCGGCCGGAACCGCAACGATCGCAGGGCGAGCCGGATCATCGAGCACCGCCGGCGGCGGGCAGCAGCGGGTCGGCCTGCTGCAACCCGGGCGCCGCCCAGGCACCCAGATGCACCATCCGGTCGGCGATGGCGTCGGCAGTGGGGGCGAAGAGCTCATCGGCCACCCGCCCGTCGGCCAGGAAGACCACGCGATCCGCGTACGACGCCGCCACCGGATCGTGGGTCACCATCACCACCGTGCGCCCGGCGCCCCTGACCACCTGGGTCAGCAGGGTGAGCACCTCGGCAGCGGAACGGGTATCGAGCGCACCGGTCGGCTCATCGGCGAAGATCACCGCCGGCTCGGTGATCAGGGTCCTGGCAATCGCCACCCGTTGCTGTTGCCCGCCGGAGAGCTCCGCCGGCCGGCGGTCCGCCTGGTCGGCCAGTCCCACCGACGCCAGCACCGCTGCCAGCCTCGGCCGGTCGGTCCGCCGGCCGGCCAGCCGCAGCGGCAGCGCCACGTTCTGCGCAGTCGTCAGCGCCGGCAGCAGATTGAAGGACTGGAAGACGAAGCCGAGCCGCTCCCGACGCAGCACGGTGAGGTCCTTCTCCCGCATGTCGGAGAGCCGGATCCCGTCCAGCAACACCTCACCGCCGGACGGCCGGTCGAGCCCGGCCGCGCAGTGCAGCAGGGTGCTCTTGCCGGATCCCGATGGGCCCATCACCGCGGTGAAACTGCCCCGGGCGAACGCGAGATCGACGGAATCCAGGGCGGTCACGGTGCGACGGCCGCGCCCGTAGGTCTTGCCGATTCCTTGCAGCACTACGGCTTTCGCCGCGGTTCGGCCGGCAGGTTCGTCGGTTGTCCGACTGCGCATGATGGTTCCCCTTGGTGGGCCGGGGTCCGCACCGGAGTCCCGATAGCGGCCCGTGGTGGTGGGCACGGCAGCCAACTGCCGTACCAATAACGCTAGGACCGCGACAGGCCCGCGCCGAGGCCCGTAGACCCCGAATCCGGGGTGGTGCTACCTGGACATCCGAGCCGCGCCGGGCCAACCGGGCGCCGCGCCGGACCGCCGAGCCTGGCTGTTCAAGTCACGTCGCGAACGGTGATCGACACGTCCAGGCTCCGGCCGGCGACCTCGTCCAGGACGGCTCGCCGTGGCTCGGCAATGTCCCGGAACTCCCTGCGCGGCAGGGTCTTCAGCTCGGCAAGCCGAGGATCGTCCAGGACCGCGACGATGCTCTTGAGATCGCCGCCGACGATCAGGGCGGCGACGGCGGTGGTGCTGAGCACCCGGGCCGCGGCCTCGGCGGTCTCCTGTTGCGCCGCGGTGAGTTGATTGCCACGGCGTCGGGCGTATCGCTGTTGCGACCAGCCACCGGCGGCGGTGCGTCCCTGCACGTAGTGGGTGTCGGTGGACGAAACGGTGACCTTCCGGTCCCGGCAGATTCCGACCGAGTGCGCGCCGGCCCTGACCAGGATCAGCCCGATCGCACCGATGCCCGCCAGATGGTCGAGCACGGCCTCGATCGGCTCCCGGTCGCCGAGCGCCATCGGGGCGAACGGCACGTCGATCCGGGCGGTGGTTCCGTCACCCCCGACGATGCTCACCCCGCCGTCGTCGGCGGTGACGTTCGTCAGCCCGTTGTTTCTGGCGGCGAACCGGTTCACCCAGCCGGACAACCGGTCCGGAGACACCTCGACCACCCGGCCGCCGCCGGCGGCCGGCCGCGCTCCCCGTCGAGTCACGGTGCTCCTCGCTCGCCTGCGTGCCGGCTCACAGTGCCCCGCCCCAGAGCCGGGCGGAACCCCCGGACAATGTCGACCCCGCCCGCACCGCTTCGTCATCGGTGAAGGATGCGATGTAGTCGATGATGCCGCGACCGCGGCCCAGCCGGACCAGATCGTCGGCGCTGGTGGTGATCTCGCCGGTCGGGCCGACCAGAAGTTCCGGGCGGGCAGCACGCAGTTCCAGGTATCCGCGGGTGGCCAGGTCTACCAGGTCGATCAGCCGACGTGGCGCCCGGGCGGCGTCGGCGGTGTCGGTGAGCCAGGATTCGAAGCCGGAGACCAGGCTGGCGAGCAGGTGCGCCTGACCCCGCTGGAACATCGCCAGGTCCGGTCGGTCCAGGACGAACCGCTGGTGGACGAATTTGAGCACCGCGACCTCGTGCCAGGCCTGCCGGTCCAGGGTGACATGTGCCGACCGCGGATGCGGATCCGGCTGCACCACAATGGATTCCTCCAGGTGGGCGATCCAGGATCCGGTGAACGCCTGGACGGCACGCTCGGCCGACATCGACGAGTCGAAGGGAACTCCGAGCAACCCCTCGACCAGATCTCCGGCGACCCGGCCGACCGCGGTGGCGAACACCTCGTCGTCGAACAGCCAGTCGTCCTTGTGCAAGAGCCTGCGGCGCAGCAGCTCCAGGCTGCGGCCGGGATTGCGCTCGTCGGCGATCAGCTCCCGCTGGCCCGCTCCGGCGAGTTCGACCCGGTCCTTGATCCAGGTCCGGAACTCCGCAGAGATGGCGGCGTGCTGCAGGACACCGGCCCGGTGGAAGTCGTCCAGATCGTGGAGCGAATAGGCGATGTCGTCGGCGACGTCCATCACCGAACACTCGACGGTCTGCCGGAACGGAGTGATCCTCGGGTAGGCGGCGAGCGCCTCGTCCATCTCGGGCACGTCCAGCAGGTAGGCCGAATACTTGCCCGACCCCGGTGCGTCCGGTGCCCGGCCGGCACCCTTCGGCGTCGGCTCGGCGTCGATCGGATGTGGCGTCGGCGCACCGAGCCTGGCCCACGGGTACTTCAACACGGCCGCCCGGACCGCCGCGGTCAGGTTCAGCCCCTCCGCCGTGTCGCCGTGCACATCCAGTTCGGTGAGGATCCGAAAGGTCTGGGCATTCCCCTCGAACCCGTCGGCGAGCCCGAACCTCGAGCGGGCCAGCCGGTCCAGGATCCGTTCGCCGAGGTGGCCGAACGGCGGGTGGCCGAGATCGTGGGCGGACGCCGCGGCCTGCACCACCACCGGGTCGCAGCCGCCGAGCTCTGCGGCCAGGCGGGCGTCGTCGCTGCGATTGACCCCGACGGCGATGGCCCTGGCCACCGCGGTCACCTTCACGGTGTGCGTCAGCCGATTGTTGACCACATTGCCCAGCGCGCCCGGCGACACCACCTGGGTGACCGCCGCCAGCCGGGAGAAATACGGCGAGAACCTGATCCGCTCCAGATCATCCCGGAAGGCGCCCTCGGTGGCGGCCGTCAAGGGGTGCCCGGCACCGGTCCGGTCGTCACGGCCCTCCGGGCTCCGTCGCTGCAGTCGCGCATCCACGCTTCGCAACCTATCCCGCCGCTTATCATCTTCGCTTGCGCTTGCCAACGTGTCGACTTCTGCCCCACCCGCCACAAATCGCTTGGTTTCGGAAGCGCGGGGGCCGGTAGACCCCGTAGATCCCGTCCGAATCACAGACCACGCGAATACGCCCCGAGTTGTCCACATCGGCTGGTGCCTGCTCCGACCTGTCCACAGCATCGAGGAGGCCCTGTTCCCCGAGCGTGGTGGTGACCAGCCTGAATCAATGACGATTCACACCGACCGAGCCAAAGTCGCCCAGATCTTCCAGCGCCACGGCGAGGTGATCACCACCCGAGACGCGGTCGCCTGCGGAGTCCCGGTCGGGTGCGTTCGGCGCGTCGAGGACGCCGGAACGATTCTCCGACTGAGCAAGAGCGCGTTCGTCACCCGGGAGAGCTGGGACGCGACGGACAAATGGGGGCAGTTCCGTCTGCGCTCTCTTGCCTTCGGCCTGACGGCTGCCCCCCACGTCTTCCTCACCGGAGCGTCCGCACAGGCGATCTTCGGCCTGCCGGTCTTCACCTCCCCTCCGGATCTGCCGATCGCGATCCGGACCCGACCTACCAGCAGCGGCACCAACTTCGGTCCACACGCTCGCGTCCGGACCGGTGTGCTTCCCACCGCACACCGTTGGCAGCAGGATCGAGTCGGAATCGTCAGCACGTCGTACGCCGCGATAGACGTCGCACGGCACAGCATCCCGGCCGAGGCGCTGGCTGTCGTCGACGCCGTGCTTCATGCCGGAACTCATCGTGAACGCCTTGATCGGCTGCTGACGGATCTGCAGACCTATCCGGGAATCGAGCAGGCAATCTGGGCGGTCGAGAACGGCGACCTGAGAGTGGAGTCACCGACAGAGTCGTTGGGACGGCTGGCGTTCCTGGAGGCGGGGCTGCCCGCGCCGTTGTCGAATGTCTGGATCTCGGACGGCAATACGACCTACCGAGTCGACCATCTGATCGCGGACAGCGGTGTGGTGCTGGAAGCAGACGGCGCACTCAAGCTGAACAACCGTGCCGATGCCCACGAACAGCTGCGTCGGCAGATCGTTCGCGAGAGTTGGTTGCGATCCAAGGGATTTGCCGTTGAGAGATACGACATGCCGATGGGTCTGTACCGCCGGCCGGCGATCGTTCGACTCGCGGACCGGGCGGCAAAGGCCCAACGCGGCAGACCGATCCCCACCTGCTGGTCGCTCGATCCGCCGCGCCAGTTCAGCGTCGTCTGATCCTGCCGTCACCGGCCGCCGCGGCGCTTGCGAATTTGCACACTCTCGTCACAGCCGCCACAAACTCGGCACTTTCGCAAGCGCCTGCGAAGTTGATAAGCGCCCGGATCAGGACGCAGGGGCCGGGGTCAGATGGAGAAGCCGAGGGCGCGGAGTTGGTCGCGGCCGTCGTCGGTGATCTTGGTCAGGTCCCACGGCGGCATCCAGACCCAGTTGATCCGGAACTCGTCGACGATGCCGCCGTCGACCAGGGCGGCCCGGACCTGATCCTCGATCATGTCGGTCAGCGGGCAGGCAGCGCTGGTCAGGGTCATGTCGATGGTCGCGGTGT
Organism: Nakamurella lactea DSM 19367; assembly: GCF_000426645.1. Taxonomy (GTDB): domain Bacteria; phylum Actinomycetota; class Actinomycetes; order Mycobacteriales; family Nakamurellaceae; genus Nakamurella; species Nakamurella lactea. The sequence continues at coordinate 448,484 of NZ_AUFT01000005.1, forward strand.
TGGCCGAGTCGACCACCACGTCGTACACCAGGCCAAGGTCGACGATGTTGATGCCGAGCTCGGGATCGACCACGTCGCGCATCGCCTCGAGCACATCGTCAAGGGCCGCGACGTCGGCGCCAGCGGCCGGCGCGGCCTCGGCGGCGTCCAGGTCGGCCGCACTGCGGCCGGCGCGCTCGTCGATCGGGCTCTCGGTGCTGGTCTCGCTCATCGCTGTGCTCCTTCGTCGTTGCTGCCCACTACTTCGGTACCGCCGACGGCGCTGCTGGCGGCGTCCTTGAACGCCATCCACCCGAGCAGCGCGCACTTCACCCTGGCCGGGTACTTCGCCACACCGGCGAACGCCACACCGTCGCCGAGTGCTTCCTCGTCACCCTCGATTGTGCCCCTGCTGGTGACCATCTCGGTGAATTCGTCCAGCACCGCGAAGGCTTCCGGCAGGGTGCGGCCGATCACCAGGTCCGTCATCACCGACGTGGCGGCCTGCGAGATCGAACAGCCGAGCGAGTCGTACGACACATCGCGCACTACCGAACCGGCGTCCGAGGCGTCGGCGAGTCGCACCCGCAACGTCACCTCGTCGCCGCACACCGGGTTCACGTGGTGCACCTGCGCCTGGAACGGCTCGCGCAAACCCCGATGGTGCGGCGCGCGGTAGTGATCGAGAATGATCTCCTGGTACAGCTGATCCAGCTTCACGACGCCCGCCCCCCAGCCGCGGTGGTGCCGGCTCCGAGGAAGAACCGCTGGCTGTCCTTCACGGCATCCACCAGGGCCCCGACCTCGTCTGCCGTGTTGTACAACGCGAACGACGCCCGGACGGTCGCGGCCAGGCCGTAGCGCCGGTGCAACGGCCAGGCGCAGTGATGCCCGACCCGCACCTCGACGCCGGCGTCGTCCAGGATCTGCCCGACGTCGTGCGCGTGCACCCCTTCGACATCGAACGACACCGCTCCCCCGCGATCGGTCAGATCGGCCGGGCCGATCAGCCGAACCCCCGGCAGTCGACCGAGTTCCTGCAACGCAAGTCCGGTGAGTTCGGCCTCGTGTCGGGCGATGGCGGGCATGCCGACGTCGGTCAGATAGTCGACCGCCGCGCCGAGTGCCACCGCCTGGGTCACCACCGGAGTGCCGGCCTCGAACCGTTGCGGCGGTGCCGCGTACGTGGTGTGGTCCATGAAGACCTGTTCGATCATCGAGCCACCGGTCAGGAACGGCGGCATCTGCGCCAGCAACTCGTAGCGCCCGTACAGCACCCCGATCCCCGTGGGGCCCAACATCTTATGACCGGAGAAGGCCGCGAAATCAACGTCGAGCGCCGCCAGGTCGACGCCCTGGTGCGGCACCGACTGACAGGCGTCGAGCACCACCAGCGCACCGACCCTGCGGGCGGCGGCGACCAGCAGGTCGACGGGGTTGACCGTGCCGAGCACGTTCGACTGGTGAGTGAACGCCAGCACCTTCGTGCTACGGGTGACGATCTCGTCCAGGGTGGACAGGTCGAGCCGGTAGTCGTCGCCGAGCGGGATCCAGCGCAGGGTCGCCCCGGTCCGGCGGCACAGTTCTTGCCACGGGACGAGATTGGCATGGTGTTCCATCTCGGTGACGACGACCTCGTCGCCGGGTCCGAGCGCGAACGGCGATGACGGGTCGGCCGGGGCACCGTATCCGGCGGAGTTGGAGAAGGCGTACGCCACCAGGTTCAGCGCTTCGGTGGCGTTCTTGGTGAAGGCGATCTGCTCCGGACGACCGGCGCCGACGAAGCCGGCGATCTTCGACCGTGCGCCCTCATAGAAGTCGGTGGCTTCCTCGGCGAGCTGATGCGAACTGCGCGAGACCGCCCCGTAGTGCCCGGTGACGAACTCCTGCTCGGCATCCAGCACACACACAGGACGCTGCGAGGTGGCACCGGAATCCAGGTACACCAACGGCTTCCCGTCCCGGATCGTGCGATCCAGGATCGGGAAGTCTTCCCGCAGCCGGGCGAACTCGACGGCGTCGACGACGCCGGCCCGGTCGCCGGTGCGCTGGTGCTGGCTGTTCGTCATCACGGTCCGCTTCTTTGAGATCAGACCGTTGCGCCGCTGGTGAACCGCACGTAGCCGTTGGTCTCGAGCTCGTCGGCAAGCTCCGCGCCGCCGGACTCGACGACCCGGCCGGCGGAAAAGACGTGCACCGCGTCGGGCTTGATGTAGCGCAGGATCCGGGTGTAGTGGGTGATCAGCAGCACCCCACCGTTGTTGTTGGCCTGGTAGGTGTTCACGCCCTCGCTGACCACCCGCAAGGCGTCGATGTCGAGCCCGGAGTCGGTCTCGTCCAGGACCGCGATCTTCGGCTTCAGCAGCTCCAGCTGCAGGATCTCGTGGCGCTTCTTCTCGCCGCCGGAGAACCCCTCGTTGACGCTGCGCTCGGCGAATTCCGGCTCGATCTCCAGACCGGCCATCGCTTCCTTGACCTCCTTGACCCACTTGCGGATCGGCGGGGCCTCACCGCGCACCGCGGTGGCGGCGGTCCGCAGGAAGTTGGTCATCGAGACGCCCGGGATCTCCACCGGGTACTGCATGGCCAGGAACAGACCGGCGCGGGCGCGCTGGTCGACCGTCATGGCCAGTACGTCTTCGCCGTCCAGGCTGACGGTGCCGGAGGTCACCTGATACTTCGGGTGCCCGGCCAACGAGTAGGCCAAGGTCGACTTGCCGGACCCGTTCGGGCCCATGATGGCGTGGGTCTCCCCGGAGGACACCGTGAGGTCGACGCCGCGGAGGATCTCCTTCGGCGCCTCGTCGGTGAGTACCGACACGTGCAGGTCGCGGATCTCAAGTGTTGCCATGGGTTTCAGTTGCTCCTAGAAGTTCGTTCAGAGGGTCGGCGGCGGACCGTCCGGCCCGCAGGACGGGTCAGTATCCGGTGATGGCCAGTTCACGTTCGATGGTCTCCGAGGCCCGCTCGACGACCGAGGGCACGCCGAGGCGCAGCAGCACCTCGCCGAAGAAGCCGCGCACCACCAGCCGGCGGGCCACGTCGGACGGAATGCCGCGGGACATCAGGTAGAACAATTGCTCGTCGTCGAACCGGCCGGTGGCGCTGGCATGGCCGGCGCCGACGATCTCGCCGGTCTCGATCTCCAGGTTCGGCACCGAATCGGCGCGGGAGCCCGGCGTCAGCAGCAGGTTCCGGTTCATCTCGTACGTCTGGGTGCCCTCGGCGCTCTCCCGGATCAGCACGTCGCCGATCCACACCGTGCGGGCGGACTTGCCCTGCAGCGCGCCCTTGAACAGCGCGTTGGACTTGCAGTGCGGCGCGTCGTGGTCGACGAAGATCCGGTGTTCAAGGTGCTGGCCGGCGTCGGCGTAGTACAGCCCGAGCAGTTCCGCGTCGCCACCCGGTCCGGCGTAGTCGACCGAGGTCGAGATCCGCACCAGGTCGCCGCCGAAGGTGAGCGCGGTGTGCTTGACCTTGGCGTCGCGGCCGACCGAGACGTGGTGGAAGCCAAGATGAACGGTGTCGTCCGCCCAGTCCTGCACGGTTGTCACGGAGACGGCGGAGCCGTCTCCGGCGATCACCTCGACCACCTGGGCGATGGTGGTGGAGCCCTGATGGTTGAGCACCACGTCGGCCCGCGAGTTCGCACCGAACCGCAGCACGATGTGACCGGCCTCGGTGACGTCGGCATCGGTGCCGCTGAGCGTCACCACGACGGTCCCGTCGACCTCGGCGTTCTCGGCGACGTCCACCAGCAGCGACGACGGCACCTCATCCAGGATCCTCGCGGTGACCCGGTCGTTGGGCAGGAAACCCGAAGCCCCGCGCAGGCTCCGCAGTTCATCAGCCTCCTCGGACGTTCCGCCGACGGACCGGATGCTCACCCCTTCGTGCGAGGTCCACTCACACTCGATGGCACTGGGCTGGAACTCGGCATCGGCCTGCAGCCCGCGCAACCGGCGGAACGGCGTGAACCGCCACACCTCCTCCTTGCCCGTCGGCACCGGATGGTCGGCAACCTCGTACGACCCCTTCGGGTGCAACACCGTCGCCACCCGGGCATTGGTCTCAACCGCGCCGGCAACATTCGGCGCCTCAGTAACTGTCACTTCACTTCTCTCTCTTCACGTCCGCGGAAGCGGCGAAGGCCGGCAATGGGTTCTGACGATCTGGGCTGGGCTCTCACCACTCAATGGCTGCCGGCGAAGCATTTCGGCGGCCGGACGGGTGGATTGCCCGGCCGGGCACCCCCGCCCCAGAGGCCCCCACCATCACCCGACGGCGCCTTCCATCTGCAACTCAATGAGCCGGTTCAGCTCCAACGCGTACTCCATCGGCAATTCCTTGGCGATCGGCTCGACGAACCCGCGGACGATCATCGCCATCGCCTCGTCCTCCGTCATCCCCCGGCTCATCAGGTAGAACAACTGGTCCTCGCTGACCTTGGAGACGGTCGCCTCGTGCCCCATCACCACGTCGTCCTCGCGGACGTCGACGTACGGATACGTGTCGCTGCGGGAGATGGTGTCGACCAGCAGCGCGTCACACTTGACTGTCGATTTGCTGTGGTGCGAACCGGGATTGACCTGTACAAGGCCGCGGTAGGAGCTGCGGCCACCGCCACGAGCGACCGACTTCGAGATGATGGTCGATGAGGTGTACGGCGACAGGTGCAGCATCTTCGCGCCGGTGTCCTGGTGCTGGCCCTCGCCGGCAAACGCGATCGAGAGCACCTCGCCCTTGGCGTGCTCGCCCATCAGCCAGACGGCCGGGTACTTCATGGTGACCTTGGAGCCGATGTTGCCGTCGACCCACTCCATGGTGGCGCCGGCCTCGGCCTTGGCCCGCTTGGTGACCAGGTTGTAGACGTTGTTCGACCAGTTCTGGATGGTGGTGTAGCGGCAGCGGCCGCCTTTCTTCACGATGATCTCGACCACCGCGGAGTGCAGCGAGTCCGACTTGTAGATCGGCGCGGTGCAGCCCTCGACATAGTGCACGTAGGCGCCTTCGTCGACGATGATCAGCGTCCGCTCGAACTGGCCCATGTTCTCCGTGTTGATCCGGAAGTAGGCCTGCAGCGGGATCTCGACGTGCACGCCCGGCGGCACGTAGACGAAGGAGCCACCGGACCAGACGGCGGTGTTCAGCGAGGCGAATTTGTTGTCGCCACTGGGGATCACCGTGCCGAAGTACTCCTGGAAGATCTCCGGGTGCTCCTTGAGCGCGCTGTCGGTGTCCAGGAAGATGACGCCCTGGTCCTCCAGCTCCTTCTGGATGGAGTGGTAGACCACCTCGGACTCGTACTGGGCGGCGACGCCGGAGACCAGGCGCTGCTTCTCGGCCTCCGGGATGCCCAACTTCTCGTAGGTGGTCTTGATATCGTCCGGCAGTTCCTCCCACGAGGTCGCCTGCTTCTCACCGGACCGGACGAAGTACTTGATGTTGTCGAAGTCGATCCCGGACAGGTCGGCGCCCCAGGACGGCATCGGCTGACGCTGGAACAGCTCCAGGGCCTTCAACCGCCGCTTGAGCATCCATTCCGGCTCGCTCTTCTTCGCCGAGATGTCCGCGACCACGTCGTGGTTCAGTCCCCTGGTCGCGGCTGCGCCCGCCGCATCGGAGTCCGACCAGCCGAAGGCGTATCTGCCCAGCGAGTCGATGGTCCGCGCCTGCTCCAGGCGGGACTCGGAGAGGCCGAGGTCGATCGTCTCGTCGGTGGTGGTCATAGGGGTGTTCCTTCCGTCAGCGGTCGCGATGGTCGGTGCTGCTGGGCACTGTGCTGCTGGTCAACGTGCTGCAGGGCAACGTGGTGCTGGCTGCCGTGCAGCGGGTCTCTGAGTTCGACGTCCACCGGGCCGGGGACGAAGGTGGTGCAGAACGAGTCGCCGCGGGCGATGGTGGCCAGTCGCTGCACGTAGGTGCCGCTGGCTTCGGCGAACACCTCGAGCTCGGCCTGGCACAGCTGCGGGAACCTGGCCGCCACCTGAGCGACCGGGCAGTGGTGCTGGCACAGCTGCTGGCCGGCGACCACGTCGTCGACGCTGGCCGCGTATCCGGCGTGCGAGAGCGCGCTGGACAGCACCGCTATCCGGCCCTTGACGTCGGCCGCGGCGGCCAGTTCGCGGTGGAAGGGTTCGATCAGCTTCTCGGCCCGCCGCCGGGCGAACGCCATCACGGCGACGTCGCCCGCGGTCTGTTCGACGAACTCGAGTGCCTCGGCGGCCAGTTCGTCGTAGGCGTGCGGCAGCCGACTGCGTCCGGCATCCGTCAGCAGATATTCCCGAGCGGGGCGGCCACGGCCGCGCGGCAGCCGACTGCGGCATTCCCGGAAGGTGACGGCGCCTTCGTCGAGCAGTGCGTCAAGGTGTCGTCGGACTCCGGCGGCGGAGATGCCGAGCCGCTCGGCGATCTCGGCGGCCGGCGCGGGGCGTTCCAGCAACAACCGGATGACGGCCGCCCTGGTGCCGCCCTCGATGAGATCGGAATCGGCCCCGGAAACGCGCAGCACCGACCCCGCGGTGGCGCTGGACGCCACCGACGATGCCCGGTCAGCGGTTTTCACAACACCAGTGTGACGTTTTTCCGCCGTCATCTCAAAGAAGGGCACCCTCACCTGGCGAACCTGCCCGGCGATTGCCCCAGGTCACGGCCCCCGGAGAGCCTCGGCGAGGATCAACTTCCGCCGAAATGTGACGCGTGTGACAGAACGAGGCACGTGGATCCGCGCGGGCGCTGGTGATCCTCGCCCGGGCCGGGGGCTCCTCGCCCGGGCCGGGGAGCCTCGACCGGGCCGGCGGATACAAGTTCGGCGCCGGTCGGCGAGCGACCGGGGATGACAGACTGCTCCGGTGACGAGCGCCGGCCCCGAGGTGAAGCAGCCACCGGCTGCGCCGCTCGACGCCGACGAGCTGAGCCAGCTGAGCCGGCTGCGCCGGTGGGGAACCGCCGGCGCCCTGCTGATGATGATCGGCTCCACCTCTTCCTACGGAGCGGCGAGTCCGATCCCGAACCCGGTCGACGGGATGCGCATCCTCGGGCTGATGTCCCGGCTGAGCACCGCCGCGTTGGCCCTGTCGTACTCGGGGATGGGCCTGCTGGTGCTGTGCTGGTTCCTGATCGGCCGGCTGGCCGCGCCGGGCAGGTCGCGGCGGCTGTCCCGCTCGCAGCTGTCGCACACGCTGGCGATGTGGACCGTGCCGCTGCTGGTCACCCCGCCGATCTTCTCCCGGGACGTCTACTCCTACCTGGCGGTGGGATCGATGGCCGTCCAGGGACACAATCCTTACGACAGCGGGCCGTACGACGTGCTGGGCGACAGCGACGTGTTCAGCCACCAGGTCGATGCCCGCTGGCAGCACACCCCCACGCCCTACGGGCCGGCATTCCTGTTGATCGCCAGGGGCATCGTGGCAGTCACCGGTCAGCACCTGATCGGCGCGATCCTGCTGCAGCGACTGGTCGAGCTGGTCGGCGTCGCGTTGATCATCTGGGCGTTGCCGCGGCTGGCCCGCCGCTGCGGCATCGACCCGGTGACCGCCCTGTGGCTGGGCGCGCTCAACCCGCTGGTGCTGTTCCACCTGGTCGCCGGCGGCCACAACGAGGCCCTGATGCTCGGTGCCATGCTGGCCGGGCTGGTGGTGGCGCTGGAACGGTCGTGGGTCGCGGGCGTGGTGATCATCACCCTGGCCGTGGCGATCAAGGCGACCGCGGCGATGGCGCTGCCGTTCCTGGTGATCATCCTGGCCCTGCGCCGGTCGCCCGGCTGGCGGGACCTGCTGCGGCAGGCGGCGCTGGCCGCCGCGGTGGCGCTCGGCACCTTCGCGGTGGTCAGCTGGATCGCCGGCTACGGCTACGGCTGGATCGGCGGACTGGGCGCCCCGGGGTCGGTGCGCTCGTTCCTGTCGATCAGCACCTCGATGGGCGTCGGCGCCGGCTTCATCGGCCAGCTGCTGGGGCTCGGCGACCACAGTTCCGCCGCCATCTCGGTGATGCAGCCGGTGGGCACCGCAGCCGGTGTGCTGTTGGCCTTCTTCATCATGTGGCAGTGCTGGCGTGGCCGGCTGGAGCCGATCGTCGGTCTGGGGCTGGCGCTGGGCGGTTTCGTGCTGCTCGGGCCGGTGATCCAACCGTGGTACCTGCTCTGGGCAACCCTGCCGCTGGCCGCAGCCACCGCCGACCGACGGTTCCGGCTGACCGCGGTCTTCTTCACCGCCGGCTACTCACTGATCATCATGCCCAACGGCAGCACGATTCCGCCGTTCACCATTCTGCAGGCCGTTGCGGTCGCCGCCGTGGTGGCCGGCATCGCATTGTTCCTGTTGTGGCGCACCGGGCTTCCGACCTCGCACCCGATGGACCCGACGACCTCCGGGTCAGGTGTGACCGCCGACATGCCCTACCCTCGGATGACGTGACACCCACCGCCGCGACTCCCGACGCGGCAACTGCGATCGACGTGTCCGGGTTGACCCGGCGGTACGGCGCGATCACCGCGGTCGACGGGCTGTCCTTCACCGTCCCCCGCGGCCAGGTGGTCACCGTGCTCGGGCCGAACGGCGCCGGCAAGACCACCACGCTGGAAACCCTGGAAGGCTTTGCCGCACCCGATGCCGGCAGCGTCCGGGTGCTCGGTCTGGACCCCTGGCGCCAGTCCGGTGCGTTGCGGCCGAAGATCGGCGTGATGCTGCAGGCCGGCGGCGCACACCTGTCGGCCAGGGCCGGCGAGGCACTGAGCCTGGTCGCCCGCTGCTCGGCAAACCCGCTGGACACAGGGTGGCTGCTGGAGGTCCTCGGGCTGGGCGAGGTGGTCGGCGTGCCGGTCCGCCGGCTCTCCGGCGGGCAGGTGCAGCGACTCAGCCTGGCGATGGCGCTGGTCGGGCGGCCGGAGCTGCTGATCCTGGATGAGCCGACCGCGGGGATGGATCCGCAGGTCAGGCACCTGGTCTGGGACCTCATCAGGGCCGCCCGCCGGGACGGCATGACGGTGCTGCTCACCACCCATCTGCTGGACGAGGCCGAGCTGCTGTCCGACCGGATCCTGATCATCGACCACGGCCGGCTGCTGGCCGACGGCTCCCCCGCCGAGCTGGTAGCCGGATCCGCGCCGGAGCTCACCTTCGCCGCGCGCCCCGGGCTCGACCTGATCGAGCTTGCCGGGCTGCTCCCGGCGGACGTCACCACCGCGGAACCGAGCCCGGGTCACTACCGGCTGACGGGCCAGGGCATCTCCCCGGACGTCCTGGCCACCGTCACCGCGTTCTGCGCCCGCAACGGGGTGATGCCCCAGCGGATGCACACCGGCGCGCGGTCGCTGGACGAGGTCTACCTGCAACTCACCGGAAGCCAGGTGCGGTCATGACGCAGCCCGCACCGACCTTCCCGGACGGGATCTTCCGGCCCGACCCGCGGCCCGCCTCCGCGGCCCGGATGGTGCTGGCCGCCGCGAGCACCGAACTGCGGATCCAACTGCGCAACGGCGAGCAGCTGCTGCTGGCCGTCGTCATCCCGTTGGGGGTGCTGCTCGGCCTCACCCTGACCACGGTGATCGATCTCGACGAGCCGCGGATCGATACGGTCACCCCTGGGGTGCTGACGCTGGCAGTGCTGTCCAGCGCGTTCACCGCGCAGGCCATCGCTACCGGCTTCGACCGACGCTACGGCGTGCTCAAACGCCTTGCCGCCACTGGGATGTCGCGCTCGCTGTTGATCGCCGGCAAGTGCGGCTCGGTACTCGCGGTGGCCTGCGGCCAGGTGCTGCTGATCGGTGTGGTGGCGGCGATCCTTGGCTGGCACCCGGCCGGCAGTTGGCCGTTCGCCATCCCGCTGCTGCTACTCGGGGTGATCGCCATGGTCGGCCTCGCGCTGCTGATCGGCGGCACCCTGCGGGCCGAGGCGGTGCTCGCCCTGGCGAACCTGATCTGGCTGGTGCTGGTCGGCATCGGCGGGGTGATCGTGCCGCTCAGCTCGGCGCCCGGCTGGCTGCGCACCGTCGGCGGGCTGACGCCGGTCGGCGCGCTGTCCGACGGTCTGCACGCGGCGCTGAATTCCGATGTCGTTCCCTCCGCCCGGGTCTGGCTGGTCCTGATTGTCTGGACGCTGGCCGCCTGGGCGGCGACCGTACGGTGGTTCAAGTGGCAGTAACGGCAGCAGGTAATGGCACAGACGAAGGCGGCAGGCCCCCGATGACGACGACGCCGGCGAAGAACCCAGCGCCGACCACCGCCCCCGCCCCCGGGCCGGCTCTCGGCCGGGTGGGCGCCGTGCTGCGCTCGGACCGGCTGCTGCGGATCTTCGCCTGGGCCGCGGTGATCACCAACGGCATCATCGCCGTCACCGGCGCCACCGTCCGGGTCACCGGTTCCGGGCTGGGCTGTTCGACCTGGCCGGAATGCCAGCCGGGAACGCTGGTACCGGAATACCGGCAGGGCCTGGCGGCGATCCACCAGGCGATCGAGTTCACCAATCGGACCTTCACCGGGGCGGTGGCGGTGGCCTCGATCGGCACCTTCGTCCTGCTGTGGCTGCGCCGGCCGCGTCGTCGGACGCTGCTCTGGCTGGCCTCGGTCGGCGGGTTCGGCGTCTTGTTCCAGGCGATCTGGGGCGGCGTCGTGGTCCGCCAGGAACTGGCCTGGTGGACCGTGGCCCCGCACCTGCTGGTGTCGCTGGTGCTGGTGTTCTTCGCGCTGGTCACCGTGGTCCGGATCGACGAGCCGGACGTTCCGGCCCGCCGGTTGGTCCCCCGGCCGTTGCAGGCCCTCGCCTACGCGACGTTGGGTGTGCTCACTGCGCTGTGCATCGCCGGCACGCTGGTGACGGCCGCGGGTCCGCATGCCGGCGACGTTGACACCCCGCGGCTCGGGCTGCCGGTGTTGTCGCTGGCCCAGGCGCACGCCGACCTGATGTTCCTGTATCTGGGCCTGTTGGTGGCATTGACCGTCGGGTTCCTTGCTGTGAAAGCACCCCGCAAGCTGCTGAACCGGGGCTGGCTACTGATCGGAGTGACGGCGGCGCAGGGGCTGCTCGGACTGGTCCAGTACGCCACCGGCGTGCCCGAGGCGCTGGTGGTCGCGCACGTGTTCGGCGCGGTGCTGGTGGTGCTGGCCGGCACCTGGATGGTGCTCGGCACCCGCGAGCGCAGCACTGCTGAGGATTCAGTTCAATTGCGGCCAGCGCCCATTCCGGGCGGCGACCGCCCGGAAAAGCCCGGCCGGCCGCAGTTCAGCTGAGTCCGACGGTCGCCCAGCAGGTCAGCGGCCGCCCGGCTTCGCCCGGTTGATGGTCACCCCGATGGCCGGCGCGCCGTCCTCGGCGGTCCCGTCGGTGCCCGGGTCGATACCGCCGGCCGCGATCTTGTCGAGCACGGCCAGTCCGGCGCCGGTCACATACCCGAACACCGTGTAGTCCGGCCGCAGCCGCGAATCGCCATAGACCAGGAAGAATTGGCTGCCGTTGGTGTCAGGACCTGCGTTCGCCATCGCCAGCAGTCCCCGGTGATAGTTGCGACGGTCGGGGAAGCCGGGCCAGGGTGCCAGCGCCTGGGCGGCGCCGAGCTCGTCACCGAAGCCGTAACCCGGGTCGCCCCAGCCGGTCCCGAGCGGGTCGCCGCACTGAAGGACGGACAGCGCTGCCGGCGGCGTGTGGTAGGCCGTCAGCCGGTGGCAGATCGTGTTGTCGAAGTAGCGCTGATGCGTCAGAAACAGGAACGACTGAACCGTGCACGGCGCCAGGCCCGGCTGAAGGACCAGCGGGATGTCGCCTTGGTTCGTCTTGAGTACGACCTTCCGGGTGCCGTTGGCCGGGGTATGAGCCGGATCGTTCGGCAGGCCGACCCAGGTGGAATAGGTCTGGTCGGCGAGCGGCGCATAGCCGCACGGACCCGTTGTCGGTGAATCGTCGGACGTACCCGCCACCGCGGGGTGAGCCACCCCAATGGTGGCTGCGACGGCGATCGCACCGATCAGCGCTCGAACGACACGTTGCAACGACATGGGAGTTCCTTCCGTCACCGGCGGTCCGGACAGCGTCTCGAACGGTAGACGGTGACGACAGGTCGCGCAGGTCGAGGCAACCGGCCGGGTCAGCGCCCGGTGCCGGCCATCTTGCGCCGGTCGGCCGGGCTGACGGCAACGCGGGCGGCGGTGTCCCGGTCCCACTGCGCCAGGTCGATGCCGGCCCGCCGGCAGACCTCGCGGGCGGCCTCGACCGACTCCACCACCGCGTCGCCGAAGGTGCCGTCGCCGGCGATCGCCACGATTCGGGCCCGCCGCTGCCCCAGGTAGTGCACCACCGCGACCGCTTCTCCGTGATCGACCTCGAAGCCGCGCAGCCAGGCCACCGCGTTGATCGCCGGGTCGGACAGCTGCACCGTGCCGTCCGGATCGGTGGCGTCCGGTGACTCGCTCACCATGGCCAGCCCAGGGTGGTCAGGCCGACTGCCGAGTCGATGGCCCAGACCACCGAGATGATCGTGAGATACAGGTTCGACAGGTGGAACAGCGTCATCGGCTTGGCCCGCTCCCCGCGCAGCACCCGCAGGTGCAGCGCGTGCGCACAGGCCAGGAACACCAAGCCGGCGGGCACCGCGACGGCCGCGTAGATCCACGAGGACGCCGGGATCAGCAGCAGCGAGCAGACCACCATCGCCCAGCTGTAGAGGACGATCTGCCTGACCACGACCCGCTCCGGCGCGACCACCGGCAGCATCGGCACGCCGGCAGCGGCGTAGTCGTCGCGGTAGCGCATGGCCAGCGCCCAGGTGTGCGGCGGCGTCCAGAAGAAGATGACGCCGAAGAACACCCAGGCGGGCCAGCCGATGTCGCCGGTGACGGCCGACCAGCCGATGATCACCGGCATGCAGCCGGCCAGGCCGCCCCAGACGATGTTCTGGCTGGTCCGGCGCTTGAGCCAGAGCGAGTAGACGAAGACGTAGAACAGGATCGCCACCGCGGCCAGCGCGCCCGCCTGCCAGGTGGTGAAGGCGGCAAGGAAGGCGCAGGCCAGCACCCCGAGGATGACGCCGAAGACCAACGCCGATCTGGTGCTCACCGTGTGCCTGGCCAGCGGGCGGACCCGGGTCCGGCGCATCTTGGCGTCGATGTCGGCATCCACCACGCAGTTCAGCGCGTTCGCGCTGCCGGCCGCCAAGGTGCCGCCGACCAGGGTGGCCAGCACCAACCAGAGGTCGGGCACCTGTCGCTGGGCAGCGAACAACGCCGGGACGGTGGTGATCAGCAGCAGTTCGATGATCCGCGGCTTGCACAGCGCGACATAGGTGCCGATCCTGGCTCGCAGGCCGGCCGGAACCGCGAGGGCGGTGCCCGGGTCGCCGGTCGTGTCGCGGCCGCGGGCGTCAACGGCGTCGGGAAGCGGAACATCGGCCCGCAGGTCGTTCTCGTCGGCCTCGGTGGCGGCGATCGACGGTGCCGTCCCAACCGGCGATGTCCGACGCGTGCCTTCGGCCTTCACGCTGCGCGTTCTCCCTCGACGTTCGATCCGGTGCCCTGGTGCCACGGACACTGCCCATCGTAGGGGTCGGCAACACCGCAGACACGTCAGCCCCGGAGGGCGAGCCGTAGCACGGCCGGCCGGCCACGGGGGCCGGAGCCGCCGGGCGCGGCCCGACCTGGGCGGTACTACGCTCGCAGGTGCAGCGCCCAGCTTCACCGGCGACGCCGCAGACGCGGCGACCGCCGTTCGATCTCGAGTCCGGCCGGTGCGTCTTCAACCGGCTGACGTTCGCCGAAGGAAGGTCGCAACCGTGGCCCAGAGCCCCGCTCAGCAGGACGCAGAGTCCCTCAAGGAACTGACCGCCCAGCATGTCCCCCCGGACTGGACCGAGCTGGACACCACCGCGGTGAACACGGCCAGGCTGCTCGCCGCCGATGCCGTGCAGAAGGTCGGGAACGGACACCCCGGCACCGCCATGTCGCTGGCGCCGTTGGCCTACACACTGTTCCAGCGGGTGATGCGACACGACCCCAACGACACCGAGTGGGTGGGCCGGGACCGGTTCGTGCTGTCGTGCGGGCATTCCAGTCTGACGCTGTACATCCAGCTCTACCTCGGTGGCTTCGGGCTGCAACTCGACGACCTGAAAGCGTTGCGCACCTGGGGATCTCTGACACCGGGTCACCCCGAACACCACCACACCCGCGGTGTCGAGATCACCACCGGACCGCTCGGCCAGGGGCTGGCATCCGCGGTCGGGATGGCGATGGCGGCGCGCCGCGAACGTGGCCTGTTCGACCCGGACACCGCGCCGGGCCAGAGCCCGTTCGACCACCACATCTACGTGATCACCTCCGACGGCGACATGGAGGAGGGCGTCACCAGCGAGGCCAGCTCGATCGCCGGCCGGCAGCAGCTGGGCAATCTCATCGTGTTCTACGACGACAACGAGATCTCCATCGAGGACGACACCAACATCGCCCTGTCGGAGGATGTCGTAGCCCGCTATGACGCCTACGGCTGGCATACCCAGCGGGTCGCCGGTGGGGAGAACGTCACCGGGATCTTGGAGGCGATCGAGGCCGCCAAGGCCGTCACCGACAAGCCGTCGTTCATCGCGATCCGAACGATCATCGGCTACCCGGCCCCGACCAAGATGAACAGCGGCAAGGCGCACGGCGCCGCCCTCGGCGACGAGGAGGTCGCCGCGACCAAGAGGATCCTCGGCTTCGATCCCGACCAGACCTTCGAGGTCGCCGACGACGTCCTGGCGCACACCCGCGAGTTGGTAAAGCGCGGCGAGCAGGCGCACCGGCAGTGGCAACCATCGTTCGACGCCTGGGCACAGCAGAACCCGGAGAACAAGGACCTTTTCGACCGGCTGACGGCGCGACGGCTGCCGGAGGGCTGGGCCGACACCCTGCCCAGCTACCCGGTCGACGCCAAGGGCGTGGCCACCCGCAAGGCCTCCGGTGAGGTGCTGACCGCGCTGGCCGGGGTGCTGCCCGAGCTGTGGGGTGGCTCGGCGGACCTGGCCGAATCCAACAACACCACGATGGAGGGGGCCGACTCATTCGGCCCGATCGCCGCGACCACCAAGGCCTGGCAGGCCGAGCCCTACGGCCGGACGCTGCACTTCGGCATCCGCGAGCACGCCATGGGCGCGATCCTCACCGGGATCGCGCTGCACGGCCCGACCCGGCCGTACGGCGGCACGTTCCTGACCTTCTCCGACTACATGCGCGGGGCGGTCCGACTGGCCGCCGTGATGCAGGCGCCGGTGATCTACGTCTGGACGCACGACTCGATCGGGCTGGGCGAGGACGGACCCACCCACCAGCCGGTGGAACATCTGGCCGCGCTGCGGGCGATCCCCGGTCTGTCGATGGTCCGCCCCGCCGATGCGAACGAGACCGCCTTCGCCTGGAAGGCGACCCTGGAACGGCAGGACGACTGGTTCTCCGGGCCGGTCGGTCTCGCCCTCACCCGGCAGAACGTGCCGACCCTGGACGGAACCGATGCCACCGGCGTGGCCCGCGGCGGCTATGTGCTGGCCGAGGCCGACGGCGATCTGCAGGTGATCCTGATGGGATCCGGTTCCGAGGTACAGCTGGCAGTAGCGGCACGAAAGATCCTGCAGGACAAGGGCATCGGCACCCGCGTGTTGTCGATGCCGTGCCTTGACTGGTTCGAGCGCCAACCGGCCGACTATGTCGAATCCGTGCTCCCCTCGTCAGTTGCCGCCAGGGTCTCGGTGGAGGCCGGGGTCGCGCAGCCGTGGTACCGGTGGATCGGATCGGCCGGCCGGCCGGTGTCTCTGGAGCACTACGGCGCTTCTGCCGATTTCGCCACCCTTTACGAGAAGTTCGGCATCACCGCCGACGCGGTGGTCGCGGCCGCAGAGGAATCGCTGGCAGTGATCGACAAGAGCTCGGCTGCCGGCGTCCCGCTCACCCCGCCGGCCAAGAACCGTGCCGACGAGACCCGTCTCGACAACCCGGGCGCCGCAGACCTCCGCGGCGACCAGCCCGAAGGAAAGTGACTGCAATGACCGAGGATTCGAACACCAACGACGGCCCCGACCGCCTCGCCGAGTTGAGCGCCGCCGGCGTATCGCTGTGGCTGGACGATCTGTCCCGCGACCGGATCAACTCCGGCAACCTGGCCGAACTCGTTGCTACCAAACACATTGTCGGTGTCACGACGAACCCGACGATCTTCGCCGGTGCGTTGTCCAAGGGCGATGCCTACTCGGCGCAGGTCGCCGAGCTGGCCGGCCGCGGCGCCTCCCTGGCCGACGTGATCACCGCGTTGACCACCGACGACGTGCGCAATGCCGCGGACATCCTGCGGCCCGTGTTCGACGCCACCGATGGTGTCGACGGCCGGGTGTCCATCGAAGTCGAGCCCGGGCTGGCCCGCGACACCGATGGCACCATCGCGCAGGCCCAGGAACTGGCGAAGATCGTCGATCGGCCGAACCTGCTGGTCAAGATCCCGGCCACTCCGGAGGGCCTGCCGGCGATCACCGCGGTGCTGGCCGATGGCATCAGCGTGAACGTCACCCTGATCTTCTCGCTGGAGCGCTACGAAGGCGTGATCGACGCTTTCATCGCCGGTGTGGCCAAGGCGAAGGAGAACGGGCACAACGTCTCCGAGCTCGTCTCGGTGGCTTCGTTCTTCGTCTCCCGGGTCGACTCCGAGGTCGACAAACGGATCGACGAGAACGGCAGCCCGGAGGCACAGGCACTGCGCGGGCAGGCCGCGATCGCCAACGCCCGCCTTGCCTTCCAGTTGTACGAGCAGAAGTTCTCGACCGACGAGTGGAAGGCGCTGGCCGCAGCCGGAGCGAGGCCGCAGCGTCCGCTCTGGGCCTCGACCGGCGTCAAGGATCCGGCGTACGAGGACACCCGATACGTTGTCGAACTGGTCACCGACGGGGTGGTGAACACGGCGCCGGAGAAGACCATCGACGCGGTCGCCGACCACGGGGACATTCGCGGCGACACCATCCAGGGCACCTACGCCCAGTCATCGGCGGTGTTCTCCGGACTGGAGGCGGTCGGCATCGATCTGCCGGACGTCTTCGAGGTGCTGGAGCGCGAAGGCGTGGACAAATTCGACAAGTCGTGGAAGGAACTGCAGGACACCGTCGGCGCCGAACTGGAGAAAGCCGGAGGGAACGCGCAGTGAACGCGGCCCTGACCGTCACCACGGTGGTTCCGGATCGCGAGGCGCTGGATGCTGCCGTGCGGAGCCTGGTACAGGCGCAGGTGGCGTCCAAGATCACCGCGCAGGACCCGACCCTGTGGGGCCCGGAGGCAGAGCACGAGGCGGCGATCCGGTTGTCCTGGGCCACTTTGGCCGAGACGTCGCGACCCTTGGTCGCCGAGATCGAGCAGTTGCGCGACGAACTCGCGGCCGAGGGTCTGACGCACGTCGTGTTGGCCGGCATGGGCGGCTCGTCGCTGGCACCCGAGGTGATCTGCGCGACCCGCGGCAAGCCGCTGGTGGCATTGGACACCACCGATCCGGGCCAGGTGCGGGCGGCGATCGCCCACGATCTGGCGCACACCGTTCTGGTGGTCTCCAGCAAGTCCGGCGGCACCGTGGAGACCGACTCGCACCGGCGTGCCTACGCGGCCGCGTTCACCGACGCCGGGCTCGACCCCAAACAGCACATCGTGGTGGTCACCGACCCGGGTTCCCCGTTCACCGAACTGGCAGCGAAAGCGGGTTACCGCAAGGTGTTCCTGGCCGACCCGAACGTCGGCGGCCGGTATTCGGCGCTCACCGCGTTCGGGCTGGTGCCGGCCGGACTGGCCGGCGTCGACATCGCTGAGCTGCTCGATGAGGCGGCCGCGGCGGCGCCCGCATTGTCCGCCGACGAGCCCGACAACCCGGCGCTGGTGATCGGCGCGCTGCTCGGACTGGCGCAGCGGGCCGGCGCCGAGAAGGTGGTGCTGGCCGACACCGATTCCGGCATCGTCGGTTTCGGTGACTGGGCCGAACAGCTGATCGCCGAGTCGACCGGCAAGCAGGGCACCGGCATCCTGCCGGTGGTGGTCGAGGACACCAACTCCGCCGGCTTCGCCGACGCCGGCGCCGACGCCGTGCTGGCGAGCATCGGCGAGCCCGCCGGCGACGTTCCGTTGTCGGGGTTCGCCTTCTCGGTGGCGGGCTCGCTCGGCGCCCAGATGCTCGGTTGGGAATACGCGATTGCGGTGGCCGGCCGGGAGCTTGGCATCAATCCGTTCGACCAGCCCGATGTCGAATCGGCGAAGCAGGCGACCCGGGAGCTGCTGAACGCCCCGTCCGAGCAGAGCGGCGACGACTCCCCCGAGGCGGCCGCCGCGCACGGCGCGCCGACCTTCGACGGCGTCACCGCCTACGGTCCGCCGGACCTGGTCGAGGGGGCGACCGATCTACGGGACCTGTTGCAGCGCTTCCTGTCCACCGCCCCGGAAGCCGGCTACGTTGCCATTCAGGCCTACCTCGACCGGACGGCAGACGACGCGGCACGATTGCGCCCGCTGGTGGCGCAGAAGTCCGGGCTGCAGACCACGTTCGGCTGGGGACCACGTTTCCTTCACTCCACCGGGCAGTACCACAAGGGCGGGCACCCGAACGGGATCTTCCTGCAGATCCTCGGCGCCAACGCCGAAGATCTGCCGATCCCCGACCAACCGTTCAGCTTCGGCTCGCTGCAGCAGGCGCAGGCCCGCGGTGACGGCTCGGTGCTGGCCGAGCACGGCCGGCCGGTACTCGGTCTGTACCTCTGGGACCGCGCGGCCGGCCTGGACGCGATCGCCGCGGCTGTGCAGGGCTGAGGATGGTCCAGACGTCGACGACGTGGGTCAACCCGCTCCGGGACCCACGCGACAAGCGGCTCCCGCTGATCGCCGGTCCGTGCTCGGTGGTGATCTTCGGGGTGACCGGCGACCTGTCCCGCAAGAAGCTGATGCCGGCCATCTACGACCTGGCCAACCGCGGCCTGTTGCCACCCGGGTTCTCGCTGGTCGGGTTCGCCCGCCGGGACTGGAACAGTCACGATTTCGGCCAGGTCGTGCACGACGCGGTGAAGCAGTACGCCCGAACCCCCTTCCGCGAGGAGGTCTGGCAGCACCTGGCCGAGGGCATCCGGTTCGTCCAGGGCGAGTTCGACGACGACGCCGCGTTCGACACGCTGGCGGTGACCCTGGGCGAGCTGGACCTGACCAGGGGCACCGGCGGCAATCACGCGTTCTACCTGTCGATCCCGCCGGGTGCATTCCCCACCGTCCTGCGGCAGTTGCACCGGTCCGGGCTGTGCGCCGATACCGGCGAGGCCTGGCGGCGGGTAGTGATCGAGAAGCCGTTCGGGCACGACCTGGAGTCGGCGCTGGAACTCAACAGCCTGGTCGGCGAGGTGTTCCCACCGTCGTCCGTCTTCCGGATCGACCACTACCTCGGCAAGGAGACGGTGCAGAACCTGCTGGCAATGCGGTTCGCCAACCAGCTGTTCGAGCCGATCTGGAACTCCAACTACGTCGACCACGTACAGATCACTCAGGCCGAGGACATCGGCGTCGGTGGCCGGGCCGGCTACTACGACGGCATCGGCGCCGCCAGAGACGTGATCCAGAACCATCTGCTGCAGCTGCTGGCGTTGACGGCAATGGAGGAGCCGGTCTCCTTCGATCCGAAGGATCTGCGCACCGAGAAGGCCAAGGTGCTCTCCGCGGTGCGCACCCCGACCGATGCCGCCGCTGTCGGTCGGGACACCGCCCGCGGCCAGTACGCGGCCGGCTGGCAGGGCGGGGTGAAGGTTCCCGGATACCTGGAGGAGGACGGCATCTCGCCCTCGTCCACCACCGAGACATACGCCGCGGTCAAGTTGATGATCGATACCCGCCGGTGGGCCGGGGTGCCGTTCTATCTGCGCACCGGCAAGCGGCTGGGCAAGCGCGTCACCGAGATCGCCGTGGTGTTCAAGCGCGCGCCGCACCTACCGTTCGCGCACACCGACACCGAGGAACTCGGGTCGAATGCGCTGGTGATCCGGGTACAGCCGGACGAGGGCATCACCATCCGGTTCGGCTCGAAGGTGCCGGGGCCGTCGATGGAGGTGCGCGACGTGAACATGGACTTCTCCTACGGACAATCGTTCACCGAGGCCTCCCCCGAGGCCTACGAGCGGCTGATCCTCGACGTGCTGCTCGGCGAGCCATCGCTGTTCCCGCAGGACGAGGAAGTCGAGTTGTCCTGGAAGATCCTGGATCCGATCGAAAAGGTATGGGGCAGCATGAAAACGCAGCCGGAACCGTATCTGTCCGGTACCTGGGGGCCGCCGTCGGCGGACGTGATGATGGCCCGCGACGGACGCACCTGGCGGCGGCCGTGAGCGCGTATCTGGTGCAGAGCGGGGAGACACCGTGATCATCGACCTGCCGTCGACCACGTCGGCCACGATCAACAAGACCATGGTGACGCTCCGGGAAAAGGGCGGCACCGTCACCCTCGGCCGGGTCCTCACCCTGGTCATCGTCACCGACGAGTCCGACTCCGAGGCACCCATCGCGGCCGCCAACGCGGCCTCCTTCGAGCACCCCTGCCGGGTGATAGTGGTGGCCGGCGGCACCCGCCGCGGGACGGCCAGAATGGACGCCCAGATCAGGGTCGGCGGCGACGCCGGCGCCAGCGAGGTGATCGTACTGCGATTGTTCGGCGCGATGACCGACCAGGGCGCATCGGTGGTGATCCCGCTGCTGCTGGCGGATGCACCGGTGGTCGCATGGTGGCCGGGAGTGGCGCCGGAGAACCCGGCGGACGATCCGATCGGCGCGCTGGCCCAACGCCGGATCACCGATGCCGCCTCGTCCAGGCGACCGTTGGCGGCAATCACCCAGCGTCGGGAGGTCTATCGGCCCGGTGACACCGACATCGCCTGGACCAGGTTGACCAACTGGCGGGGCGTACTGGCTGCCGCGCTGGACGAGCCGCCGCACGAGAAGGTGAACTCCGCGGTGGTGGCCGGCGCTTCCGACTCGGCCTCGGCCGATCTGATGGCCGGCTGGCTCGCGTTACGTCTCGGCTGCCCGGTCCAGCGTACGGTGAAAGGCAGGGCCGGCAGCGGGATGTACTCGGTGGTCCTGAACCGGCGTTCGGGCGAGATCCGGTTGGAGCGGCCGGATCAGCGCACGGCGAATCTGATGATGGAGAACGGGCCGGAGCGTTCGCTGGCGCTGCTGCGTCGCTCGCTGCGGGACTGTCTGGCCGAGGAACTGCGCCGGTTGGACGCCGACGACGTCTATGCCGAGGTGCTGACCAAGGGGCTGCCGTCGGTCGCGGCCGGCGCAGCCAAGTCCGGCATCGCAAAGTCAGGCACCGCAAAGTCCGGCACCGCCAAGTCCAGCACGGCGAAGAAGTCCGCACCGCCGGCGAAGCGGGCCACCCCGAATCGGAAGAGGGTAACGAAATGAGCCGCGCCGCAACGGGTGAGGAAGGGACCGGGCCGGAGATCGTCGTGCACCCGTCCGCCGATCTGCTCGCCGAGGCGGTCGCGGCCAGGCTGATCACCACGCTCCTCGACCTGCAGGCGGCCGGCCGGGTGCCCAGCGTCGCGCTCACCGGCGGCACCATCGGTATCGCCTCACTGACCGCCCTCGCCGCCTCTCCCGCCCGCGCCGCTGTCGACTGGTCGCGGGTGGAGATCTACTGGGGTGACGAACGATTCGTCCCGCACGACGATCCCGACCGGAACTCCGGTCAGGCCCGGAAGGCATTGCTCGATCAGTTGCCGCTGGATCCGGCGAGGGTGCATGAGATGGCTGCCTCGGACGGTGAGTTCGGCGACGATCCCGACGCCGCGGCCGCCGCCTACGCCGCGGTGATCCCCGACGCGTTCGACCTGGTGATCCTCGGCATGGGCCCGGAAGGACACGTGGCGTCGGTGTTCCCGGACTCCCCCGCGGTGCGCAGCACCGAATCGGTGGTCGCGGTGCGGGACTGTCCCAAACCGCCCCCGACCCGCATCTCGCTGACCCTGCCGACGATCAGGACGGCGACCGAGGTGTGGTTCATCTCCGCCGGAGCGGAGAAGGCTCCCGCGGTGGCCAGAGCGATCGGTGGCGCACCCGAGAGCGACCTGCCCGCGGCCGGCGCGGTCGGCCGGAAGGCGACCCGTTGGCTGCTCGACCCGGAGGCGGCCGCCCAGATCGAGGACGGCGGTTTCTGAGAGCAACAACACCGGGTTCGCTGTCGAAGCGCGGCAGCGGACCTGACATGCTGAAGTCAGCAGTGCCCCAGCGGCGGGAGCGCCCCGCCGGTGCCAGCGAGGAGGATGACCTGAGATGTCCAACGCTCCGGTGAAGGTGACCGTGACCGGTGCCGCCGGCCAGATCGGCTACGCCCTGCTGTTCCGCATCGCGTCCGGCGCCATGCTCGGGCCGGACACCAAGGTCGAGCTGAACCTGCTGGAGATCACCCCGGCACTGACCGCCGCCGAGGGCACCGCGATGGAGCTGGCCGACTGCGCCTTCCCGCTGCTGTCCGGCATCAACATCACCGATGACGCGACCGCCGCGTTCAACGGTGCGAACGTGGCCCTGCTGGTCGGCGCCCGCCCGCGCGGCCCCGGGATGGAGCGGGCCGACCTGTTGGAGGCCAACGGCGGCATCTTCAAGCCGCAGGGCCAGGCGCTGAATGCCGGCGCCGCCGACGACATCAAGGTGCTGGTGGTCGGCAACCCGGCCAACACCAACGCGCTGATCGCCCGCTCGCACGCCCCGGACATTCCCGCCGGCCGGTTCACCGCGATGACCAGGCTCGACCACAACCGGGCTCTCGCGCAGGCCTCCGAGAAGCTCGGGATCGGCGTCGCCGACATCACCAACCTGACCATCTGGGGCAACCACTCGGCCAGCCAGTACCCGGACCTGTTCCACGCCAAGGCCAACGGGAAGTCGATCGCCGAGCAGGTGGAGTCCGACTGGCTGGAGAACACCTTCATCCCCACCGTGGCCAAGCGCGGGGCGGCCATCATCGAGGCCCGCGGTGCGTCGTCGGCGGCATCCGCGGCCAGCGCCGCGGTGGACCACATCCACACCTGGGTACACGGCACGCCGGCGGGAGACTGGACCAGCGTCGCCCTCGAGTCCGACGGCTCCTACGGCGTCCCCGAAGGGCTGATCTCGTCGTTCCCATGCACCAGCGACGGCAGCAACTGGTCGATCGTCCAGGGCCTGGACATCGACGAGTTCTCCCGCGGCCGGATCGACGCCTCGGTCGCCGAGCTCGGCGAGGAGCGGGACGCCGTCAAGGGTCTGGGCCTGATCTGAGCCCGGCATCGCACACGGGGCCCCAGCCGAGGAAGGTAGGGGCCCCGAAGCCGGTGTCCGCCAAGGGCATCGTCTTGCGCCGGTACGCCGACGGTGGGTTCCGGGTGCTGCTCGCCCGCAATCCACGCGGCGAGTGGGAGCTGCCCGGCGGCCGTCCCGAAGCGGGTGAGTCCGAGCGCACCGCCGTCGCCCGGGAAGTGACGGAGGAGACCGGGCAACTGGTCTGGGTTGACCAGCTGGTCGACCGGTTCGATCTCGTCATCCCCGACATCATCGACACCTCGGGCGCACCAGCCGTGGTGGAGATCGCCGCCTACGCCTGCCATCTCGCTGCCCGGCGACCGTTGCGACTCTCGGCGGAGCACGGGCAGCTGGCCTGGCTCCCGGTGGTGGCGTTGCCTGATTCCGTGCCGGCCGGATATGTCGCGGTCATCGTCAGCCACGCCACCGCGGTGTCCTGAGGACGCGGCCATCAACCCGCCCGGCGGGCGGGATGCGACGTCTTCGGCCGATCCAGGAAGATTGTCGAATCCCCGATCCGGTGCGCGTCTGGTGTAGTGAGAGCATCGCAACCGCGACGCCCACTGTCGCTCGACAAGGAGATCGCCATGCCGCAGTACCTGCTGTTGATCCACGAATCCGAACAGGCCTATCAAGGCGCCGGCGAGGACTCTTTCAACGAGATCATGGCCATGCACAACGACTTCGGTGAGGCCGTGAAGGCGGCCGGCGCGAAGGTGGTGAGCGGCGAAGCGCTGCAGCCCAGCTCCACCGCAACCTACCTGCGCGGCACCAGGACCGCGGACGTGCAGCCGGTGGACAATCCGGCGCCGGAACTCAAGGAGGTGCTCGGCGGCTACTACCTGATCGAAGCGGCCGACGACGCCCAGGCCGACCAGCTCGGCCGGTTGTGCCCAGCGCCTTACGGCTACATCGAGGTCCGCCCGATCTGGGACTTCAGCCAGGCCCAGTGATCTGGTCGGACCTATGAGCCCTCGCGATCCGACGACGGGTATCCCGCCCACCGTCGACGACGTGAACCGCGCGGCGGCCATTGCCCGGCGGGAGCATTCCGCCCGGGTGATGGCCGTCATGCTGCGGTCCTTCCGTGATCCGGACCTGGCCGAGGAGGCGACCGCTGATGCCTTCGAGGCTGCCCTGCAGTCATGGCCGACATCCGGGATCCCGGCCGCGCCGCAGGCGTGGCTGATCACCGCGGCGCGGCGCAAGGCGCTCGATCGGCTCCGGCACGATCAGGTCGGCCGCCGGATGGCCCTGCGGCTGTCCGGCGACCGGCCGCCGGAGACCGCCCCGGGCGCCGACACCGGGGTCGAACGCGGACCGCTGGCCGACGACGAGCTACGGCTGGTGGTGCTGTGCTGCGATCCGCGACTTCCGACCACGGATCAGACCGCATTGACCCTGAAGTGGGCGTGCGGCGTATCGACCAAGGCGATCGCCGCCGCGCACCTGGTGCCGGTGCCCACGATGGCAGCCAGGTTGACCCGGGCTCGGCTGAAGATCGCGGCCGCCGGACCCGACCTCGACCTGCCCGACGAAGTGATCGACCGGCGGTTGCCGGTCGCCTGCCGGGTGATCCAGCTGGCCTACACACTCGGCCACACCGCCGTCGCCGGTGACGAACTGCGCGACGAGGATCTGATCGGCCGGTCGGTGCACCTGGCGCGAGCGCTGCAGTCCCAACGGCCGCGGGACCCGGAGATCACCGGACTGCTGGCGCTCATCCTGTTGTCCGAGGCCAGAAACCCTGCCCGGCAGGCCGACGGCAGGCAGATCCTGCTCGCCGACGCCGACCGCCGCCGGTGGAACGCCACGTTGGTCCAGGAAGGACTGGAGCTGACCCGCCGGGTGATGGCCGAGCAAGGCGGGCCGACCGGGTCGCGCGGGCCGATGGTGCTGCAGGCGGCGATCGCCGCCGAGCACTGCCGTGCGAAGCGGTTCGCCGACACCGATTGGGATCGGATCATCGCGTTGTACGGCGACCTGCTGACGGTGCTGCCGAGTCCGACGCTGGCCCTCGGCCGGTGCGTCGCCTGGTCCTACCGGTACGGACCCGAACCGGGCCTGACGGATCTGCAGGAGGTGATGGCCGACGGCCGCCTCGATCGATACCCGTACGCGCACGCCGCCCAGGCCGAGATGCTGCAGCGAACAGCCCAGGCCGACGCAGCGGTCGATGCCTGGCGGCGCGCCGCCGAGTGCGCCAGGTCCGGATCCGAGCGGTCGTTCTTCCTGGCCCGCGCCGCAGCCGTCGACCGGCGCTGACCGCAACCTCGACCTTCCGGCCCTCGTCACGGCTAGATCTCGACGTTTTCCCCCGGATGCGCCGCGCGGCATCGGCCTTCGGTCGTCACACGGATTCGGCGGACAGCGACAGCCGGACCTTCAGCCGGCGGCCGGCCATCCCCTTGGCTGCGGTGACTCCGAACGCGTACCGGTCGATCTCGGCGTTCGCGGTGGCGAGGATCCGGTCGTCGGTGATGTCCAGGTCGTGAACCGTCAGCCGGACGGGCTGGGTCTCGGTCCGGACGGTGAGCCGGCCGGACACCGCGGCAGCCGCCTCGGTGTGGCTGATACCCGTTGCGCTGAAGGTGATGTCCGGGAACCGTTCGGCATCCAGGAAGCGTGCCGATATGACGGTGACGTCCCGACCGGAGTTGCCGGTGTCGAAGCTATTGACGGCGATGACGGCCGCCACCGCGACCGTGCCGTCTTCGTCGAGAGTGATCTCCCCCGATCGGATCGCAAAGCTGCCGCGCACTCCGCCGAGCCCGAACAGATGCCGGGTGCTGAACCGGACCTGTGAGCGGACCGGGTCGATCTGGTAGCGGCGAACCCGTTGCGCGGTGCCGGTTTCGGGACTGGGGCGAGCGGTGTTCTGGGTCATGTGGACCACCCTGCCGCGGCATCGGCCGGTGCACAGCAGCCGACGGTCTCGACCGTCACCGACTTTGGTCGGTAGCGTTCCCGGTCCACCCGCGGGACAACCCCGCTACGTGCTCGTCAGAGCTCGTGTCTGATTGAGCTCTTCCTCGCACTCCGCTGCGGCCGGAACTCGCTGCGCTCGTCCCAACCTCCGCTCCGCACTTCGTCAGAGCTCGTCGGGCACGGCGCTGCTGGAGGGCTCGGCGCCGGTCAGCGAGGCGATGACGTCGTCCAGCTCGTCCGGCTGCACCAGCACGTCCCGGGCCTTGGAACCCTGCGACGGCCCGACGATGCCGCGGGTCTCCATCAGGTCCATCAGCCGGCCGGCCTTGGCAAAGCCGACCCGCAGCTTGCGCTGCAGCATCGAGGTCGAGCCCAGCTGCGACTCGATCACCTGCTGCACAGCGAGAATCAGCAGATCCAGGTCGTCGCCGATGTCCGGATCGACGTCACCCTTACCGGGCTCCGCCTTGGCGACGGTCACATCCTGCCGATACTCCGGCTCCGCCTGGGTCTTGGTGAACTCGACGACCTCGGCGATCTCCTCGTCCGAGACGTAGGCACCCTGGATCCGCACCGGCTTGCCGGCACCCATCGGCAGGTAGAGGCCGTCGCCCATGCCGATCAGCTTCTCGGCGCCCGGCTGGTCCAGGATGACCCGGCTGTCGGTCAACGACGACGTCGAGAAGGCAAGCCTGGACGGCACGTTCGTCTTGATCAGACCGGTGACCACGTCCACCGACGGCCGCTGGGTGGCGAGCACCAGGTGGATGCCGGCGGCCCGCGCCTTCTGGGTGATCCGGACGATGGCGTCCTCGACGTCCCGCGGGGCCGTCATCATCAGGTCAGCCAGCTCGTCGATGATGCCAAGGATGTAGGGGTACGGCTTGTAGACCCGTTCGGACCCCGGCGGCGTGGTGATGCTCCCGTTGCGGACCTTCTTGTTGAAGTCGTCGATGTGCCGCACCCCGTGCGTCAGCATGTCCGAATACCGCTGCTCCATCTCCTCGACCAGCCAGGCCAGCGCGGCCGCGGCCTTCTTCGGCTGGGTGATGATCGGCGTCAGCAGATGCGGAATGCCTTCGTAGGGAGTGAGTTCGACCATCTTCGGGTCGATCAGCACCATCCGCACCTCGGCCGGCGTCGCCCGCTGCAGCAGCGATACCAGCATGGAGTTGACGAAGCTGGACTTGCCGGAGCCGGTGGCGCCGGCCACCAGCAGGTGGGGTGTCTTGGCCAGGTTAGCGGTGACGAAACCGCCCTCGACGTCCTTGCCAAGGCCGATCACCAGCGGGTGCTGATCCTTGCGCGCATCCGGTGCCGCCAGCACGTCGCCGAGCCGGACCATCTCCCGGTCGCTGTTGGGCACCTCGATACCGACCGCGGACTTGCCGGGGATCGGCGCCAGCAACCGGACGTTGTCGGTGGCCACCGCGTAGGCGATGTTCCTGGTCAGCGCGGTGATCTTCTCGACCTTGACGCCGGGGCCGAGCTCGACCTCGTACCTGGTGACGGTCGGGCCGCGGGTGAAGCCGGTGACCGCCGCGTCGACGTTGAACTGCTCGAGCACATTGTCGATCCGCTCGATCATCTCGTCGTTGGCGCTGGACCGCTGCTTCGGCGGGGCACCGAGTTTGAGAATCTGGCCCGGCGGCAGCTGGTAGGTACCGTCGACCGCGCGATCGAGGGTCAGCTGGGTTGGCTGCTGCACGGGCGGCAGCGTCTTGTCGGGCACAGCGGGCCGGTCCACCCGGCGGCGCGCGAGCTGCTCGGTCGGCGCCGTCGGTGCGGCCAGGTCGCCGGCGTTGCCCTCGTCGTCGGCGGCCGGTTTCGGTCGCCACCTCTTGCGGGGCAGCGCCTCGGTGGGTTGTTCGTCGACCGGCAGGTCGACCGCGGTCGCCTGCGCATCGGGATCGTCGTCCGGCTCGGCCACCCGGCGTCGGGAGGACCGGCGCAGCCGGACGCCCGACAGGTCGGCGTCCGGATCCAGCGCCACCGTGCCACCGTCCAGGTAGCCGTCATGATCGCCCTGGTCGTAGACGTCGTCGCCGTCGTTCGGACGGCCGGCGCCGAGCCATTCCCGCACCCGGCCGGGCAGCTCGACCAGCGGGATCCCGGAGATCACCAGTAGCCCGTAGATGCTCAGCAGCACGAGCACCAGGATCGCCGGGACCGTCGTCAGACCTGCATAGAGCGGATGCCCGAGCAGCCAGCCGAGGGTGCCGCCGGCCGATTTGCGGGCCGCGACCGAGTCGACGGCATCGGCGGCCTTCAGGTCGGCCTCGTGCGCGACCTGCAGGATTCCGGTCACGCCCAGCGTCAGCGCCGCCGAACCGACCAGCCGCGGCACCGTTCGCCGTTGCCGGTCGCCGGAGCGCATCAGCACGATCGCCGGGATCAACAGCAGCACCGGCAGCACCACGGCCACCGCGCCGACCCAGACCCGGGCGACGTCGTCGACCAGCTCGCCGACCGGTCCGGCCGCGTGGAACCAGCTGCCGATCGCGCAGACCAACGCGACCGCAATCAGGGCCAGCGCAACGCCGTCCCGGTGATGCGCGGAGTCCATGGTGCGGGCGGCACCCGCGCCGCGGCCGAGTGCCCGGACCAGGCCCCCGATGCCCTTGGCGATCAGCCGCCAGAACGCGGCGATCGCCCGACCGATGGCGCTCATGCTGCGACCGAAGGCACCCTGCTTCTTGGCAGCGCTTTTCTTGGCTGCCGGCCGTGATGTCGTCTTGGTCGCCCTGGTGGAACTGCTGCGCCGCTGCGGCGTGCTGGATCGCTTGGCCGACCCGCCGGCTGCGCTGCGGCCACGGGACGTCGCTGTTGTCTTCGCCGTGCTGCTGCGTCCACCGGAACGCCCGGCCTGCGCGCGGCCGCTCGGCGACCCCGAACGAGGACGTGCGGGCGTGGACGACTTACCTGGCATGGTTGTCACGCTAGTCGCTCGAGTCCCATGGTTACCAGCTGCCACACCGCCCAGCTGCTGGGCCGCACGTGCGGCGAACGGTCGTCAGGCCTGCGGCAGCCACGTCACCTCGATCCGCGAACCCGTCGGGCGGGGTGTAACGTCCACGCATTCATGAAGGTCAGCAGAAGGCGTCACTACGAACCCGGCGAGGACAGCAAGAGCGCTATCGGCCCTGGCTGGGTTTTGCCTGCAGCTGTCGTCAATGATGCGGTGCATATCTTTCCTGTGGGCGAAAGAACGTGGAACGCGGTGCACCGGCGAGGCAGCGTGGCCGACGAATTGCGGTCGTTCTCTACACTCGACGCCGCAACGAGCTGGGCAGCCAGCCTTGGCGGATCAGCGATCTTCGTTGATCGAAATGGAGATCGACAGTTCACTCGTTTCACCGAGTAGCCGGCGGCCAGTGCGCTTGGCCGATCTCGCATTTTGAGGAGGCCGCCGTCAGCCCCGGGGTCCGCCGCCGGCGTCCACCTCGCCGTTGGAATCGACATCGTGCACGGCGATCACCGCGTCGAGGGGCAGCGGACCGTACAGGTGCGGGAACAGCTCGGTGCCGCCGGAGGTGTTCTCGTCGACCAGATCGGTCAGGTCGTCCGGATCGACGGTCAACAGCACCACCGGCTGCGTCTCCGCCGTCCAGAACCGCTGCCAGACCCCGGCCCGTTGACCGGCGTAACAGAAATGGATGAAGCCCTGGTCGGCCAGCGTCATCCCCCGTCCGGAGATGCGGTGCTCCCCCGCCGCCGAGGACGCTTCCCAATCGGCGGCGGTCGTGTAGTGGTACAGATACCGGTCAGACATCGATCACGGTCGGCACGATCATCGGCCGGCGCCGGTAGGTGTCGGCGACCCAACGCCCGACCACCCGGCGCACCGCCTGGGCGACCCGGTGCGGGTCGGTGATCCCGTCAGCCTCGGTCCGGGCCAGCTCGGCCTCCACCAGCGGGACCACGGCGTCCAGCGCCTTCGGGTCGTCGGAGAAGCCCCGGCCGGACAGCGTCGGGGCGGCCTTGGCCCGGCCGGTGTGCGAATCGATGGCGACCACGATGGAGATGAAGCCGCCCTCGCCGAGCACCAGCCGGTCGGACAAGGTGTTCTCGCCGACGTCGCCGACGGCGTTGCCGTCGACGTAGACCATGCCGACCTCGACGTGCCCGACGATCTTCGCCCGGCCGTTCGCCAGATCGACGACGGTGCCGTTGGGTGCCAGCACCACCCGGTCGGATC
Source organism: Nakamurella lactea DSM 19367 (assembly GCF_000426645.1). GTDB lineage: Bacteria > Actinomycetota > Actinomycetes > Mycobacteriales > Nakamurellaceae > Nakamurella > Nakamurella lactea. The sequence goes on from NZ_AUFT01000005.1 coordinate 478,877, forward strand.
CCACGCCGGTCCGCACCGCCAGCTCGGCGTTGGCCCGCAGGTGGCGCCACTCGCCGTGGATCGGCATCACGTTGCGCGGCTTCACCGCGTTGAACAGGAACAGCAGCTCGCCGGCGGCCGCGTGTCCGGAGACGTGCACCTTGGCGCTGCCCTGGTGGATCACGTTCACCCCGACCCTGGACAGCTCGTTGATCACGGTGAACACGCTGGTCTCGTTGCCGGGAATCATCGACGACGCCAGGATCACCGTGTCGCCGTGCTGCAGTTCGACGGAGCGATGCTCGCCGCGGGACATCCGGGACAGTGCCGACAGCGGCTCGCCCTGCGATCCGGTGGAGATCAGCAAGACCTTCTCCGGCGGCAGGTCCAGCACCTTGTCCAGGTTGCGGATCAGCCCGTCCGGCACCTGCAGCAGCCCGAGTTCCTGGGCGATCTGCATGTTCCGCACCATTGACCGGCCGACGAACGAGACCTTGCGACCGTACTTGTGGGCGGCGTCCAGCATCTGCTGCACCCGGTGCACGTGCGAGGCGAACGACGCCACGATCACCCGCTGCGGGGCGGACCGGATGTAGTTGTCCAGTACCGGTCCGATTTCCCGCTCGGAGGGCACGAACCCGGGCACCTCGGCATTGGTCGAGTCGACGCAGAACAGGTCGACGCCCTCGGCACCGAACCGGGCGAAGCCGGCCAGGTCGGTGAGCCGGCCGTCCAGCGGCAACTGATCGAGCTTGATGTCGCCGGTGTGCAGCACGGTGGCCGCCTTGGTGCGGATGCCGACGGCGAGCGCATCCGGGATGGAGTGGTTGACGGCGAAGAACTCCAGATCGAACGCGCCGACCTTGAACCGGTCGGTCTCCTTCACCACCCGCAGGTTCGGCTTGATCCGGTGTTCCTTGCACTTGGCGGCGATCAGCGCCAGCGAGAATTGGGCGCCGATCACCGGGAGGTCCCGGCGCAGCCGGAGCAGCCAGGGCAGGGCGCCGATGTGATCCTCGTGACCGTGGGTGATCACGACGGCCTCGATGTCCTCGATCCGGTCCTCGACCAGCCGCAGGTCCGGCAGGATCAGGTCAACGCCGGGCTGTCCGTCTTCCGGGAACAGCACGCCGCAGTCGACGATCAGCAACCGGCCGTCGAGCTCGTAGACGGTCATGTTACGGCCGATTTCGGTGATCCCACCAAGGGCGACCACCCGCAAGGTGCCCGGCCGCAGCGGCGGCGGCGCAAGTTCGGCAATGCTGTTCTGGCTGGTCACGTAGTTGCGTCCGATCCGGGGATGACGAGGGTGTCGAGCGGGGCGAGTTCGGACAGATCGGTGGCGATCTGCGCGGCCTGCTCGGCGGTGGCGGGAACCTGTGGGAGTCGCGGGGTGCCGGTGTCGAAGCCGGCCTGGGCGAGCGCGGTCCTGGCGAACACCAAACCGGCGCCGCCACCGGTCCGGCCCATCGCACGATGTACCGGCATCAACGCCAGATGGATCCGCCGGGCGGTCGCCAGGTCGCCGGCGTTGGCGGCATCCACCAGGGCCTTGACGTGCGGCCCGACGACGTGCGCGATGATCGAGACGATGCCGACGGCTCCGACGCTGATCCACGGCAGGGTGAGCGGGTCGTCGCCCGAGTAGTAGACGAGGTCGGTGGCGGCGATCACCTCGGAGCCGGCCTGCAGATCACCCTTGGCATCCTTGACCGCGACGATCCGTGGGTGCTCGGCCAGCTTCTTCAGCGTGTCCGGGGCGATCGCCACCACCGAGCGCGGCGGGATGTCGTACAGCATGATCGGCAGCCCGGTGGCGTCGGCGACCGCGGTGAAGTGCGCGAGCAGGCCGGCCTGCTGCGGCCGGGAGTAGTACGGGGTGACGAGCAATCCGCCGTGCGCGCCGGCCTGCTCGGCCTGACGGGCCAGCTCGATCGAGTGCGCCGTGTCGTAGGTGCCGATCCCGGAGATGACGGTCGCCCGCTCCCCGACCGCTTCCACGGTGGCCCGGATGATGTCGACTTTCTCGGCGTCGGTGGTGGTCGGCGACTCGCCGGTGGTGCCGTTGACCACCAGGCCGTTGTTGCCGGCGTCGACCAGCCGGACCGCGAGCTCACCGACCTTGTCCAGGTCGACCGCGCCGCCGGCGTCGAACGGGGTGACCATGGCGGTGAGGGTGGTCCCGAACGGGCGGCCAGGCATTCCGGCAGGCCCGGCAACGACCCCGGAAGCGTGAGAACTCATGGCGCTCAACCTACCGTCGGGCGCGTGGACACGACACCAACGGCACTGCCAGGATGACGGGGAATCCTGCCGTTCCTCTGCCGAACCCATCTGCCGCACCACCATGCATCCGGAGGCCCCGAGTTGACTACCGATCTACTGGCCCGCGCTACCGACGCACTTCCCACGCTGATGCACGACCTGGAACGGCTGGTGACCTGCGAATCGCCGACGGCGGACCTCGCCGCAGTAGCGGCGGGCGCGAACCTGGTGGATGTGATGGGCGCCGGCTATCTGGGATCGGCCGCGGAACGGATCGTGGTGGACGGTCGGACCCACTTGCGCTGGCGGCTCGGCGGCGACACCGGTCCGCGAGTCCTGATCGTCTGCCATCAGGACACGGTCTGGCCGATCGGCACCCTGCAGCGGCTGCCATTCAGGGTCGAAGACGGGATCGTTTACGGCCCAGGGTGTTTCGACATGAAGACCGGCCTGGCCATGGCGTTTCACGCGCTCCGACTGCTCGGCGCGCCGCAGACTCTGCCTTCGGTGACGCTGCTGGTGACGGGCGATGAGGAGATCGGCTCCCCGACCTCGCGGCAACTGATCGAGGACGAGGCGCGGCAGTCGAGCGCTGCCTTCGTGCTGGAGGCCAGCGGCAACGGCGGCGCGCTGAAGACCGGCCGCAAGGGTGTGTCGCTGTTCCGGGTGAGCGCCTTCGGGCGGGCATCGCACGCCGGACTGGAGCCGGAGAAGGGCCTGAACGCGGCCGTGGAGATCGCCGGTCAGGTCCTGGCGATCAACGGACTCGGCGATCCCGCGGCCGGGACCAGCGTGGTGCCGTCGGTGTTGTCGGCCGGAACCACCTCCAATACCGTGCCGGCGGCCGCCACGCTGATGGTCGATTCGCGGGCCTGGACGGTCGCCGAACAGCAGCGGGTGCAGGCGGCGATGACGTCGCTGCAGCCGACGGTGCCCGGCGCACGGGTCGAGGTGACCGGCGGGATCAACCGGCCGCCGATGGAGCCCGCCGGCAGTCAAACCCTGTTCGCCCTGGCCGAGGAGCTGAGCTCACAGATCGGATCCGGTGCTCTGCAACAGATCTCGGTCGGCGGCGGGTCTGACGGGAACTTCACGGCCGGTGTCGGTTGCCCGACCCTTGACGGGATGGGCGCGGTGGGCGGCGGTGCGCACGCCGACAGCGAGCACGTGATCGTCGAGGAGATCCCGCGCCGGACGGCGCTGCTCGCCGGCCTGATCGATGCGGTGTGTTCGGGTGCCGCTGTCCGATAACCGGGTGGCCGAAGCGCTGGCCGCCGGTCTGCCGGGCTATCGGCCGGAATCGGTGCGCCCGCTGGATTCTGGATCCGACCACGACGTGTACGTCGTCGACGGCACGCTGCTGATCCGATTCGGCCGGGACGGTGCCGGCTCGCCGGAACCGGAGGCTTCACTGCTCCGGCGGCTGGGCGGACTGCTCACCGTCCCGGTGCCGCAGCCGGTGTTCAGCGACGAACGCACCGGTGCGCTGGCCTGTCGCCTGCTGCCCGGGACACCGCTACTCTCGATCGCGCGGGACATCCGGAACGAATGGCGGGCCGGCGTGGGCGCAGCACTTGGCACGATGTTGGCCGACCTGCACCAGCTGACCACGGACGATCTCGGAGGCTGTCCGGTGGACGGCGCGCCGCCGGCCGAGAGCCTGGCCGATGCCATTCGCTCGTTCGCCGAGATCTCTACGGACGTTCCGGCAGGTCTCCGCGGGGCGATGGCGGATTTCCTGGACTCGCGGCCACCGCCGCCGGGACCGAAAGTGTTCTCGCACAACGATCTCGGCATCGAGCACGTCCTGGTCGAGCCGGCGACCGGCTCCATCACCGGGATCATCGACTGGTCCGACGCCGCGATGTGCGACCCGGCCCGAGACTTCGGCCTGCTGTTGCGCGACCTCGGAGATGACGCCTTGGAGCGCGCCTACCGCAGCTATCGGCGGACCGGCGGCCCGATCGACGTCGACCAGCAGTTCCGCACGCGGTGCCTGTTCCACGCCCGTTGCGCCCTGCTGGAGGATTGGGCATACGGGCGCGATACCGGGCGCAGCGACTACATCGACAAGTCCCGGGACGCGGCTGCAGCTCTGTTCGCGCCCTGACCTGCCTGGCTCCGCGCCGGGCTACAGACCGCCCCGGGCCGCGACGACGGCCGCGACGGCGGATTCGTCACCGTTGAGCTGCACCCGACAGGCGTCCCTGCCCGCGACCCAGAGCACGATCTCCCCCGGATCGCCGGCGACGGTGACCACGGAGGCCGCTGTCCCGTCCGACCCGGACGGCTTCTTCAGCACCACCGACCGCCCGTCGGGCAGCTGTGCCGTCAGCCCGGCGGGCAGCCGCCGCACCATCATCCGCATCATCGACGACTCGACCAGTGCGGTCAGGGCCGCGACGACGTCGTCGTCCAGCAGCCGCGGCTCCCAGCCGTCGACCCCGCGGCGGGCGTCTTCGTGGTGGATGAAGAACTCCGAGCCGTTGGTCAGCTCGTCCAACTTGCCCCAGCCCATCGGATTCCACGGCGGCGGACCCGATCGCAGCAGCGCGACCTGATCGGCCCACGGCCGATCCCGGTACTGGCCGGTGACCGATTTCAGGTGCCCGGCCAGCGGTTTGACGAACATCCCGGCCGATGCGTCGATCCGCCGCTCCCGCACCAACAGGTGGGCCAGCAGGTCGCCGGTGTCCCAGCCCTCGCACAGCGTCGGGACGTCCGGTCCGAGTTTGTCGAAAAGGTCGGCCAGCGCCTGTCGTTCGGTGCGGGCCAGATTCGCGGTCATCAACCGAACCTACGCCGGGCCCGGCTCTTCCCAACTCGGCTGCTGACACCCGCCCCGGCGCTTCCCAACTCGGCTACTCCCGTCACTCCCGTACCAAATGGCGAAAGTTCGCAAGCGACTGAGATGTTGATAAGCGCCGCGGCCGGGGGGATCAGCCGTCGCCGACGTAGGGCGAGGCGGCGGTACTGGTGCCGTCGGCCAACGTGCTGATCCGGAAGTCCGCGAAGACGTGCGGCGCCTCGCGCTGCAGTTCGGCCAACAGCGCCACCGCCAGCATGCGCAGTTCGACGTCGGCCGCCTCGGTGGCCCGCATGCCGATGAAGTGCCGCCACGCGCGGTAGTTCCCGGTGACCACGATCGCCGTCGACTGCGCGAGCGGCAGCACCGCCCTGGCTGCCTGCCGCGCCTGCTTGCGGGCCAGCGATCCGTCCGGGCGGCTCGTACCCGCCTGCTGCAGACCGTCCAGCAGATCCTCGTATGCGGTCCGGGCTTGCGCCACCGCAGTCTGGAAACGTTGGTGCAGAACGGGATCGGCGCCGATGGCGGCAGGCTCGACCACGTCTTGCGGCTCGGCTCTGGGGGAAAGCTCGGAATAGGAGAAGTGGCGGTGCCGCAGGAACTCGTGGGTGACAGAGCGCGACAGGCCACGCAGATAGAAGGTGGCACTGCTGTGCTCGAGGACGGAAAGGTGACCCACCTGCAGTAGGTGCAGCAGGAACCCGGAATTGCTCGCCGTCGCCGGCACTGCCCTCTCCCAGGAGCTGTAGATCGACCGACCGGCGAACTCGGCCAGCGCTTGGCCGCCGACGGCATCGGTCTCGAACGGGACGTCCTGCGGCGCGGTGAACTCGGTGCGACCGATCAGTTGGACGATCAGTCCGGACTGTGCTGGCACCATCGCCCGATCCTAAGGCCGGTACCTCCGCGGACCGCGCCCACCGCACCCGGACTCGACGCCAGCGTCAGCTAGACGTCAACCCGACGCCATAGAAAAGTCAGAGCGACGTCAGTTGACGTCACAATATGCTTGCGCGACGTCAGTGATGGTGTCATAGTGACGTCATGGATCTCACCCCCTATATCGAAAGCCTTCGCCGGGACCTGCTGCAGGCCGCCGCGCTGGGCGACGAAAATACCCAGCGAACGGCCGCCGCCCTGGCCGGAGCGGTCGAGCCGAGCGCACGGCTCGCGCTGATGAACGCACTGTCGGACCTGGCTGCTGAAATCACCGGAGCGCTGGACGACACCACCGTCGAGGTCAAACTCGACGGCAAGGACGTCCGGATCGCGATCGAGCACCACGACCGGTACGGCTCCGAGGAGGACACCGACAGTTCCTACGACTACCGCAGGATGCGCAAGGACGGCGACCACCCGAATCCGGACGACCTGAAGGCGGCGATGCGCGAGGCCGGCAGCGAGCTCTCGCGGACCACGGTGCGGCTCTTCAACGATCTGAAGTCGCAGGCCGAATCGGCCGCCGTCGACCAGGGCATCTCGCTGAACACCTACATCTCCAAGGCCGTCGCCGATTCGGTCCGCGGCGTCAAAGGCGGAAAGCAGCACAAGGGCCAGCGACGCGGCAGTCACAACGTCAGCGGCTGGATCCAGGGCTGATGACCGCCCCGGAGCCCGTGCCGGGCGTACCGGCAGAGCAGCACCGCGGTCCGTCCCCGGACCCGACCGACGGCACCGATTCCCGCCAGGATTCCCACTCCCGAAAGAGCACAACCATGCAGACCTTCCTGACCCCCGATCCGATCGTCGTCGAGGTCCGCAACGCGGCCGGCCTGGTGACGGTCGATCTCGCCGACACCCAGACGACCACGGTCGATATCGAACAACTGCAGGGAACCGGCGTCGGCTTCATCGACGACCTGATGTCGAGCTTCCGCCGGGATGCGCCCCAGCACCAGACGCCCAGCAATGCCCTGGACGACGTCCGGGTCGACCTGCGGGTGCAGGAGAGCGGCACGGTCTTGATCGTCGACACCGACCCGGCCCGCAACGGTTGGCGCAGTTCGTTCGCTGTCCGGATCACCGCCCCGGCCTCGTCCGGCGTCCGTACCCAGACCCAGTCGGCCGACATCAGGTTGACCGGTGTGGCCGATCGGCTCGACGTGCGGACCGCCTCGGGCGACGTACAGGCCGATGTGGTCGAGCGCGGCTCCCTGGTACAGACGGCCTCCGGCAACGTCCGGATCGCCAGCATCGGCGCCGACGCCGAGATCCGCACCGCCTCCGGCGATGTCAGCGTCCGGCACAGCGGCGGGTCGTTGAGCGTGCATTCGACCTCCGGTGACGTCCGGGTGGAGGAGCCGGAGCGCGACGTATTCGTCCGCGCGGTTTCCGGCGACGTCTACATCCTGGATGCCGTCACCGGAGCCATCGAGGCGACGGCGGTCTCCGGCGACATCGTGGTCGGGGTGCATCCCGGATCGCTCGCGAAGATCGACCTGTCGTCGATTTCCGGCGACACCCGCAACGAGTTCGAGGTCCACGACGATCCGATCGAAGCGCCGCAGGACGTGCCGATCGGACGACTGGAGATCACCTGCCGGACCACGTCCGGCGACATCAGGCTTCGGCGCTCCGCCGCCGCAACCGCCGGCTGAGAGCTGCTCCGATGGCCGGTCTCCGTCCGGCCATCGGAGCAGCACCGATCATCTTCGGGAGATGAGCAGCAGTGATCGACACATTCGCAGTAGAAAAGCCGCTCGCAGTAGCAATACCTACCCTCGTCCTGACCGACGACCTGCCGTGCCACAACGACGACCCCGACCTCTGGTTCGCGGAGCAGCCGGCCGATATCGATCGGGCCAAGGCGCTGTGCGCCGGCTGCCCGGTCCGCCGGGCCTGTCTGGCCGGCGCCCTGCAACGTGCCGAGCCATGGGGCGTCTGGGGCGGCCAGCTGATCGATGGCGGCATGGTGATCGCCCGCAAGCGCGGTCGCGGCCGTCCCCGCAAGAACGAGCCCGCCGTCGCCTGACGGCCACCGCATCCCTTTCAATCGGCAGCAAAGCCGCTGCCACTACCCAGGAGTCAACGATGCACATCCTCGAGACCGAACTCTCCAGAGAGCGAACCAGGCAGACCAGGTACGAGCTGGACGCCATCAGGATGGCCCGCCGGATCCGCAGCGCCCGGCGCCGCGGCAGGGCCGAACGAACGGTCTGACCTGCGACGTCAGACCAGAAGTGCCGCGCCGCCCCGGCGCGGATCGGCGGCCGGGCCACCCGGCCCCACCCCGGCCACCCCGCCGAAATAGGGCCGGCGCCCCTCCCACTGCACCACCAGGTCACCGGCCGCCTCGATGGCCGGCGGCACCGTCGCCGGGAAGCCCGGCTCCAGGTGCACCGCCTCCGAGGTACACGACAACCGGGGCGCCGCAACGGCTTGCGTCATCGTTCGGCCCTCCAGCAGGATCCCGACCAGCACCTGCAGCAGGGCCGGACGGATCCGGGATCCGCCCGCCGCACCGGCCACCAGCAGGAGCTCGCCGGCATCATCGGTCACCACCAACGGCACCATCATCGAACCCATCCGCTGGCCGGCGACCAGTTCCCCACGCACCAGCTCACCCTCGCCCAGCATCGAGTTCGCGTGCACGCCACCGGTCCAGATTCCACTCCCCAGGCCGAGCGAATGCGTAGCGGCACAAGCATTTCCGTCGCTATCGACGGCAGCCACCGAGGTGGTCTCGGAACGCCGCGCCGGCGCCCGCAACGCCCGGACCAGGGCCAGCGTCCGGCCGGGTTGGCCGGACGTCACGGCGTCGACGTCCAGCGCGGCAATGGTCCCGGCCAGGCTGTCCAGGTCGTCGGCCCGGACCCGGACCCGGCCGGATCCGAGCACGGTGTCCGTCACCGTCAGGGTGCGGACCTGGTAGGCACTCAGGTCCTGCATCGACAGCGCACCGCCGTCGGCCCGCACCGCGGCGACCAACCGCTCGGCCCACTCACCGGACATCACCGCGGCCGGACCGCGTTCCCGGTAGCCGGCGAGCGTGTCGGCCAGGCCGGCGTGGAACAGCCGTTGGCCGGCGCGCAACAGCAGGCCGGTACCGGGATCGGAATAGGCGGCGATGCCGTCGCCCAGCACCATGGCCGCCGCGATGTCCGGCAACAGCGCCGCATGCTCGGCCGGGAACGGCACGCCGGACCCGGCCAGCTCCTCAGCGGGCCGCACCACCCGGTCCCACGGCAGCCGCCCGTGTCTGGAGTGCAGCTCCGCCACCCCGGCCGGGGTGCCAGGCACCGCGACCGTCGGACCACCGACCTCGTACGGCACCGCCACCCCGCCGAAAGCCACGTCGATCGGCCGGGCAGGGCCCGCCGTCGTGCCGTCCAGTCCAGGCACCGCAACGAAGAAGTCCAGGCACTCGACGGTCCGGCTGTCGGCCGAGTAGACGGTGGCGAATCCGCCACCGCCCAGGCCGGAGAAGATGGTCTCGGCAACGCAGCCGGCCAGCACCATGCCGGCCACCGCGTCGGCCGCGCTGCCGCCGTCGGCCAACAACTGGCGGCCCACGGCTGCGGTGGCCGGATGACCGGCGGCGACCGAGGCGGGAAGGCTCAGGTTCACCCCGGAAGCGTATGCACCGCAGCGGTCAGTTCGCGGGCCAGGTCGCCCTTCGGCATCACCACCACCTCGCCGAGGCCCAGCCAGCGGGCCATCTCGGCCAGCTCGTCGGCCGCGGCGGCCGCGGCCGGCCCGGCTGCGGCACCCGGCTCCAGCCAGGACGCCTGCACCAGCAACCGGCCGGTCGCCCGATCGGCCTTCAGGTCGAATCGGCCGACCAGCGAATCGCCCAGCAGCAACGGGAAGACGTAGTAGCCGTGCACCCGCTTGTGCTGGGGTGTGTAGATCTCGATCCGGTAGTGCACGTCGAAGATCCGTTCGGTGCGCGGCCGGTGCCAGATCAGTGGATCGAACGGGCACAGCAGGGCCTGCCCGCCGGCCTTGCGCGGCATCGCCGCGGCGGCGTCCAGCCAGGCCTTGTCCTTCCAACCGGTGACCCGCACCGGCAGCACGGCGCCGGCCTCGACGAGTTCGATCAATGCCCTCTGGGTGTCGTCGACCCGGAGCCGGTAGTAGTCGGCGATGTCGCCGGCGGTACCGATGCCGTGGTGCCGGATCGCCATGGCCACCAGTTCCCGCTTGGCGTCCGCGGGGTCCGGTGTCGGTGCCGCCAGCACGGCCGCCGGCAGCACCCGGTCGGTCAGGTCGTACTGCCGCTCGAAGGCCCGCCGGCCGGCCACCGCCGTCTGCCCGGACAGGAACAGGTACTCGCAGATGCGTTTGGTGGCCGACCACTCCCACCAACCCGGTCGGCCCTTCCCAGGTGCCTCCAGGATCTTCTCGACGCCACCGGCCGAGATCGGGCCCTCGCCGCCGATCACTTCCAGCACCCGGTCGAGGAAGTCCGGATGCTCGGCCAGCAATGACCGCGGCCGCCAACGGTCCGCCATGAACTGCTGCCGGTACCGCAGCAAGGGTTCCAGCTCGACCGGGATCAGCGACGCGACGTGCGCCCACGATTCCAGCAGCTGCCGATCCTTGGCCCTGGCCGGCCACGCGGCGCCATCCAGCACCTCGGTCGGGTAGGCACCGAGCCGGGCGAACACCGGCAGGTAATGCGCCCTGGCCAGCACGTTGACCGAATCGATCTGCAAAACGCCGATCCGCTCGACCAAACGGCGCAGGTGACCGCGGTTGATCGGCCCGCCCGCCGATCGGGGCCGGTGCAGGCCCTGCGCCGCGATCGCGGTGCGCCGGGCCTGGGCGGCGGTCAGGGTCAGGGCCGGCGACGGCGCTCGGGATGCGTGCGGATGCTCGGTGGATGAGGTGCTCACAACCCTGAATGCTCGCAGATCACACCGACAGTGCATCATCGTGCAGGACACTTGCAGGACACTTCAGGAACCGATCGCGGGTGCCGGGCGATCCCGGGCGCACCCGATCGTCAGAGCCGCTGCGACGAGGGAGACTCGATGAGCCCGCACGACAGGTGGACGGCGCTGCTGGACATTCTCGGCCGGGACGGTCGGCTGGAGGTCGGGGACGCTGCCGACGAGCTCGGGGTGTCCGCCGCCACCATCCGGCGCGACCTGGATCATCTGGCCGGTCAGCAGCTGTTGACCCGCACCCGCGGCGGCGCCGCACCCGCCAGCGTCGCCTACGACCTGCCGCTGCGCTACAAGAGCGGCCGCAACATGGACCAGAAGAGCCGGATCGGTGCGGCCGCCGCCGCGCTGATCACGCCGGGCTCGGTGGTCGCCATGAACGGTGGCACCACCACCTCGGAGGTGGCGAGGGCGCTGGTCACCGTCCCCAGCCAGCCGGCCGCCGATTCCGACGGCGCCGGTCAGGACTTCACGGTGGTCACCAATGCGCTGAACATCGCCAACGACCTCGCCGTCCGCCGGAACATCAAATTGGTCGTCACCGGCGGCGTTGCCCGGCCCAGCTCGTACGAGTTGATCGGACCGTTGGCCGAACCCGGCCTGTCCAAGCTGCACCTCGACTACGTGGTGCTGGGGGTCGACGGGCTCGACCTCGAGGTGGGCGCCACCGCGCACCACGAGGGCGAGGCTGCGGTGAACGGGATGATGGTCGCCCAGGCGTCGACGGTGGTGGTGGTCGCCGACGGCAGCAAACTCGGCAGGCGTTCGTTCGCCCGGATCTGCGGAGTGGCCGAGGTCGACATCCTGGTGACCGATTCGGCAGCCGACCCGGACGCCGTTGCGGCGTTCGCCGAGGCCGGCGTGCGGGTGATCCAGGCCTGAGCCGGTGCGGCCCGATGCGCTCCGAAGATCCCGTCGGGCCGATCAGTCGAGGTCGAGCAGCGGTTCGAGGCCGACCGTCAGCCCCGGACGGTGCCGCGCCTGCCGGATCGCCAGCAGCACACCGGGCATGAACGAGCCGCGGTCGAAGGAGTCGTGCCGGATGGTGAGCAGCTCTCCCGCGCCGGCCAGCAGCACCTCCTGGTGGGCGACCAACCCGGGCAGCCGGACCGAATGGACATGCACGCCGTCCACCACGGCTCCCCTGGCACCGTCCGGATCGCTGACGGTCGCGTCGGGCATCGGCGGGGCTGACGCCTGCTCCCGGGCCTTCGCAATGTCGCGGGCGGTCGCCGCGGCCGTCCCGGACGGAGCGTCCGCCTTTCCGGCATGGTGCAGCTCGATCACCTCGACGCCGTCGAAGTACCGCGCCGCCTGTCGGGCGAACCGCATCGCCAGCACCGCGCCGATGGCGAAGTTCGGCACCACGATCACGGCGACGTCGGACCGGTCGGCAAGCAGTCGGCCGATCTCCTGCTGACGGCCGGCGTCGATTCCCGACGTGCCGACCACGCAGTGAATTCCGTTGTCGATACAGAACCGAACGGTGTCCATCACCGCGTCCGGCCGGGTCAGGTCGACCACCACCTGCGCGGCCTGCTCGGTGAGTAGCGTCAGTGGATCGCCGGACCCGATGCGGGCCACAAGTTCCAGCCCGTCGGCCTGCGAGACCGCCTGACAGGCCTGCGTTCCCATCCGACCGGCGGCACCGACGATGCCCACCCGGGTCGCGTCAGCCACCGTCACTCCGACGCCTGGCCGCCTGGCGGGCCCGACCGGACGCACCGCCTTGACCGGAGTGCAAGGTCGGCCTAGCCACCAGATCGACGACGCTGGCCGGCAGGTCCGAGAGCCGGTGGTACGGACCGACGATCGCCCCGGACAGCGGCACCGACAGCAACCGTCGCGCGACCGCATCGACGTCGGCACGGGAAACCGCTGCCAGCGCGGCGATCTCCTCGTCAACAGTGGTGAACGACTTGCGCACCAGAATACTTCTGCCGATTCGGCTCATCCTGGATTCGGTGTCCTCCAGGCCGATCACCAGCGAACCGGTGAGTTGCCCCTTGGCCCGCTCGACCTCCTCGGCGGTGAGCCCGTCGGCGGCCAAGGCGGTCAGCTCGTCCTGGATCAGGGCGGCCACCTGCCCGAGGTTGGCCGGATGACACCCGGCGTAGACCGAGAACGCCCCGACGTCGGCATAGCTGTGGCTGGTCGCATAGCAGCTGTAGGCCAGGCCGTTGTCTTCGCGGATGGTCCGGAACAAGCGCGAGCTCATGCCGCCGCCGAGCGCGGTGGTGAGCACCGCCAGCGCGTGCCGCTGCGGATCGTCGCGGGCCAGTCCGGGGCCGCCGACCATCAGATGCGTCTGTTCGTTGTCCTTACCCACCAAGCGGATCCGCTGATCCGGCCGGGCGATGCCGAGCCGGGTGCGCGGCGCCATCGGAGCGGTGTCGCCGGTCAGGCGGCCGCCGAAGGCCTTTTTCACCCAGCGCACGACATCGGCGTGGTCGACATCGCCGGCGACGGCCACCACCATTTTCTCCGGGCTGTATCGGCGGTGGTAGTAGCCGGCGATCTGCGTCCTGGTCATCCCGGTGACGCTCTCGACGCTGCCGATCACCGGTCCGGCCACCGGATGTCCGGCGTAGGCGGATTCGGCGAACGCGTCGGCCAGCGTGTCCTCCGGATCGTCGTCGCGCATGGCGATCTCTTCAAGGATCACCGAGCGCTCCACCTCGACGTCGGCCGCGGTGACCCTGGCGTCCAGCACGACGTCGCTCACCACATCGATGGCCAGCTGCGCCTGCTCGGACAGCACATGCGTGTAATAGCAGGTGTATTCGTGCGAGGTGAACGCGTTGAACTCACCACCGACCGCATCCATCGCGACCGCGATCTCGTGGCCGGTGCGACTTCGGGTGCCCTTGAAGAGCAGATGCTCCAGGAAGTGGGAGGCACCGGCCAGCGACGGCGCCTCGTCGACCGAGCCGACGCCGACCCAGATGCCGACGGCGACCGATCGGACGCCGGGAACGCTTTCGGTGACGATCCGCAGGCCACCGTCGGTGACCGACATCGTCACCGCCGGATCGGAGCTGCCGGCTGGGCGGGCAGCACCCGGGCCCCGACGCACACCGGTGCGTTCAAGGACCCGGGTGCTCCGGGTGCGTGCTGCCATCAGTGGCAGATCAGCTCTCGTCCGAGGCGCCGACGGCGGCGGTCTCCGGCGCGCCGTTCGACCGATCGGCCGCGCTCGCAGCGCCTTCCTCGGCGACCGGGATCAGCGAGATCTTGCCGCGGGCGTCGATCTCGGCGATCTCGACCTGCAGCTTGTCGCCGACGTTCACCACGTCCTCGACCTGCTTGATCCGCTTGCCCTGGCCCAGCTTGCTGATGTGCACCAGACCGTCGCGACCGGGCAGCAACGACACGAACGCACCGAACGCGGTGGTCTTGACGACGGTGCCGAGGAACCGCTCGCCCACCTTGGGCAGCTGCGGGTTCGCGATGGCGTTGATCTTGTCGATCGCCGCCTGCGCCTTCTCGCCGTCGCTGGCCGAGACGTAGATGGTGCCGTCGTCCTCGATGGCGATCTCCGCACCGGTCTCCTCCGTGATCGAGTTGATCATCTTGCCCTTCGGCCCGATCACCTCGCCGATCTTGTCGACCGGGACCTTCACCGTGGTGATCCGCGGCGCGTACTGGCTCATCTCGTCCGGGGCGTCGATGGCCTCGTTCATCACCTCGAGGATCGTCAGCCGGGCCTCGCGTGCCTGGGTGAGAGCCCCGGCCAGGACCTCGGACGGGATGCCGTCCAGCTTGGTGTCCAGCTGCAGGGCGGTGACGAAGTCCTTGGTGCCGGCGACCTTGAAGTCCATGTCGCCGAAGGCGTCCTCGGCGCCGAGGATGTCGGTCAGTGCGACGTACTGGGTCTTGCCGTCAACCTCATCGGAAACCAGACCCATCGCGATGCCGGCCACCGGCGCCTTCAGCGGCACGCCGGCGTTCAGCAGCGACATGGTGGACGCGCAGACCGAACCCATCGAGGTGGAACCGTTGGAGCTCAACGCTTCCGACACCTGGCGGATCGCGTACGGGAACTCCTCGCGGGTCGGCAGCACCGGGACGAGGGCCCGCTCGGCCAGCCGGCCGTGGCCGATCTCGCGACGCTTGGGCGAACCGACCCGGCCGGTCTCACCGGTCGAGTACGGCGGGAAGTTGTAGTTGTGCATGTAGCGCTTGCGGGTCTCCGGCGCCAGCGTGTCCAGCTGCTGCTCCATCCGCAGCATGTTCAGCGTGGTGACGCCCAGGATCTGGGTCTCGCCGCGCTCGAACAGGGCACTGCCGTGCACCCGCGGGAGGTACTCGACCTCGGCCGAGAGCGGGCGGATGTCGGCCAGTCCGCGGCCGTCGATCCGGATCTTGTCGGTCAGGATGCTCTGCCGGACGGCCTTTTTGGTGACGGCCTTCAGGGCGCCGCTGATCTCGCCGGTGCGATCGGCGAACTTCTCGCTGAGCGCCTCCAGCACCTCGTCGGAGATCTCGACGGTGCGCTGCTCGCGCTCGCTCTTGTCGGCGATCTTCATCGCCTTCGACAGCTTGTCGCCCACCGCCTCGGACACCGCGGCGAACACGTCGTCCTGGTAGGCCGGGAAGGTCGGGAACTCGACCGTCGCCTTGCTGGACTGCGCGGCCAGCTCGTTCTGCGCCTCACACAGCTGCCGCAGGAACGGCTTGGCGGCCTCGAGGCCCTGAGCGACGACCTCCTCGGTCGGCGCGGTGGCACCGCCGGCAACCAGCTCGATCGTCTTCGGGGTGGCCTCGGCCTCGACCATCATGATGGCGACGTCGTCACCAACAATGCGACCCGCGACGACCATGTCGAAGACGGCCTTCTCCAGCTGCTCGACGGTCGGGAACGCGACCCACTGGCCCTCGATCAGGGCCACCCGGGTGCCGGCGATCGGGCCGGAGAACGGCAGCCCGGAGATCTGCGTTGAGGCGCTGGCGGCGTTGATGGCCAGCACGTCGTAGATGTCGTTCGGGTTGAGCGACAGCACGGTGATGACGACCTGGACCTCGTTGCGCAGCCCGTTGGTGAACGAGGGGCGCAGCGGACGGTCGATCAGCCGACAGGTGAGGATGGCGTCGTCGCTGGGGCGTCCCTCGCGGCGGAAGAACGAGCCGGGGATGCGCCCGGCGGCGTACATCCGCTCCTCGACGTCGACGGTGAGTGGGAAGAAGTCGAAGTGCTCCTTCGGGTGCTTGCCGGCCGAGGTGGCCGACAGCAGGACGGTCTCTTCGTCCAGGTAGGCCATCACAGCGCCGGCGGCCTGCTGGGCCAGCCGACCTGTTTCGAAGCGGATGGTGCGGGTGCCAAATTTGCCGTTGTCCAGGACAGTGGTGGCGCTCTTGGCGGTGGGGTCGGACATGTTTCTCCTTGTACGGAAGATGCCATGCCGTTGCTGCGCCCGGTTTCTCAGCAATTCTGGGATGCCGGCCTTCGATCGAAGCCGCCGGACGACTTGTTCCGGCTGGCCACTACCGAGGACCGGCCCTGACCGCGCTCTGGTGGCGATCTCGGGCGTGCAACTGGCCGTGGCGGTGGATTTCTGTATTCAGTTGTCGGATTCGATTGTGGGATTCAGTTGTCGGCGGGGATCGCCTCCATGCGGGAACGAACCCCGGATGCAGCTCGCCGGGAGGCCCTGGGGCGCTCCCGGCGAGAGGAAACTATCGGCGCAGTCCGAGTCGCTCGATGAGCGACCGGTAGCGGGCAATGTCGACGTTCTGCAGATAACGCAGCAACCGGCGGCGACGTCCGACCAGACCCATCAGACCGCGGCGGGTGTGGTGATCGTGCTTGTGCTGCTTGAGGTGCTCGGTCAGGTCCGCGATCCGCTTGCTGAGCATCGCGACCTGGGCCTCTGCCGAACCGGTGTCGGTCTCGTGCAGGCCGTACTCGGCAAGAATTTCCTTCTTCTGGTCGGCGGTCAACGCCACAGTGGTGCTCCTTGTATTCCGTACCGTGTTCGGTGCCCGGGCCGCTCGTGTCGTACGTGCGTGTGCCGGCGGGCTGACAGATTGTCCGGCGCCTCCACCACGGACTGCAGCGGCACCGCCACCAACTTTACCAGCAGGTGGGACTCCCACCGAATCGCTGCTTGGCCCCGGCAGGTAGCGGAACACTGGCCAGGTAGCGGAAGTCTCACCGCGTGTCGTTTCAACATTGCGCTACCTGCCAGGGGGTGCTGCTCGGAGGTAGCGGAACGTTCAGCAGGTAGCGGGATCTTCACGCGTGTCGTTTCAACATTGCGCTACCTGGTCGGCGTCAAGCGACTTGTCGGCCGAGCAACAGCCGCGGGGCTGACGGCACCCAGTCCGGGAATCCGGATCTGGCGAACGCGGCCACGAACCGCTGCATGATCGAACCCGGATTCGGCAGGTCTCGGCCGGTCCAGCGAACCACCTGACGGCCGGTGTCGCGGATCCGGTCCTCCCGGATCTTCTCCTCGATCACCGCGTCTGCAGGCGACTGCCCTGGTCGAAGCAGGGTCGAGTACTTGCCGAACCCGTCGAACTCGCCGACCGTGCGGAACTCGGGCAGATCGAAATCGACCCTGCCGATGAACAGCCCGTTCCGGTCATGCAGCCGTACCTGCAACTCCGGCTTTGGCAGGCCGTGGACGGCAAAGAGCACCCGTGATCGGGACTCGCCGACACTCTCGCTCCGGCAGTCGGCGAACTCGATCACCCTGGCTGCGGCGCGGGCCGATCCCCGACTGCGGGCGATCTCCAGAACGGCCGCGAGCTCGTCCGGTGTGGTGAGCTCGGCCGCCAGCGCACCGTCGGCCACCACTACGGCCTGGGTGAACGGGGCGCTGCGGGCCAGGTCGAGGACGGTGCGGGCAGCGGAGGTGACGGCGATCCCGTCGACCATGGTGATCTCGGCATCCGTCAGCTTGGCCCGGTGCGGATGGACGCATCCGGTGCCGTTGACGCCGGCCCGACCGGGCCGGGTGATGTGGACACGGTCCAGTCCGAGGCCCCAAACCGGAAGTCCGTGCAGCACCGCCGCCGAAACGTGACTGACCACAGCATCGCTCCGAGACCGCAACCGGGCGACGGTTCCCTCGACGAGCCAACGGTGACGCTGCTCTGGGAAGACCTTGACGCCCGTCGGTATGTACACCCCCTGGCGCAGCAGCTGCCAGTCGCCAGTGGCCTTCATCCGGCCGATGTCGTAGTCGGTCCAGCCCTGCTCGTACACCAACCCGTGGCGCAGCAGCGGCAGTTGGTACTCGGTCGTCATACCGACAAATCAATCAACGATCCGTGGCCGCCTGCGCGTGGCTTCGTCGCAGTGTGGACGGTTCGGTGCGGGTGGACAACCGCGCGCCGCAAGGACGTGCTGGGCTGCCTGATCAGGCCTCAAGGACGTAGCGCAATGTTGAAACGACGCGCCGTGAAGATTCCGCTACCCGCTGAGCATTCCGCTACCTACGTGCCGGGCGGGTACAAACGGAGGCGTGAGATCAACGACGCGGGTGCCGGCGCGAGGACGAGAAGTCACGATCGCACTGGCCATCGACCTGATTGCGGTCTGCGCCTTCGTGCTGATCGGCCGACGGAGCCACGACGAGAACGGGACCGTCAGCGGGTTCTTCGGGACGGCGTGGCCGTTCCTGGCCGCGCTCGTCGTCGGCTGGCTGCTCGCCCGAGTCTGGCTTCGACCGACCGAGGTCTGGCCCACCGGGGTGATCGTCTGGCTGGTCACGGTGATCGGCGGGCTCGGCCTGCGCGGCGTCATTGGCGGTGGGCTGGCGTGGACCTTCTTGCTGGTCACGGCCGTGGTGCTGGCGTTGTTCCTGCTGGGCTGGCGAGCGGTCGCGCACTGGGCCGCGCGACGTCACACCAAGGACGTAGCGCAAAACTCGACGACACGCCGCTGAGTGTTCCGCTACTTCGCCAGAGTTCCGCTACCTCGGCAGGGCAGCTAGCTCGCCGCGTTTCCGCTACGGCCGGCACTACTGCGGTTCGACCTGGCCGAGGATCTCCTTGGTCCGTTCCACGTCCACACCGATCTGCGCGATCAGCGCATCGATGTCGTCGAACTTCTCCATGCCGCGCAGCCGCTCCACGAAGTCCAACGCGACCCGGCGGCCGTAGAAGTTGCCGCCGCCGTCGAGCACGAAGGCTTCGACGGTATGGGTGGTTCCGGAGAACGTCGGGTTGGTGCCGATAGAGATGGCCGCCGGTGAACGCCGCTCCCCCAACAGGAACCAGCCGGCGTAGATCCCGTCGGCCGGGATGGCGCCGTGGTCGGTCACGTCCAGGTTGGCCGTCGGATAGCCCAGTGCGCTGCCGCCGCGGCCCTCGCCGTGCACCACCACACCCTCCAGTCGATGCGGCCGGCCGAGGGCGGCGGCGGCGGCCCGCACGTCACCCGCGGCGACGCAGGACCGGACGTAGGTGGAGGTGACGGCGATGCCGTCACCGGATGACTCTCCGCCGACCCCGTCAACGATGCCGATGCCCTCGGCGCTGAAACCGAATCGCGGGCCGAGTTCGGCCAGCAGCGACAGATCCCCGGCGCCGCGGTGCCCGAAGTGGAAGTTCTCCCCCACCACGATCGCCGCCACGTGCAGCCGGTCGACCAGCAGATCGTGGACGAACACCTCGGCCTCGGTGGCCGCCATCGCCGGCGTGAACGGCAGCACCAGGAACACGTCGACCCCGAGCTCGGCGACCAGCTCGGCCCGCCGGCGCAGACTGCTGAGCGCAGCCGGATGCGAGCCGGGCCGAACCACCTCGGACGGATGCGGGTCGAACGTCATCAGCACCGTCGGCAGGCCGAGTTCGCGGCCCTTGGCGACCGCGCGCTCGATCAACGCCTGGTGTCCGCGATGCACCCCGTCGAACACCCCGATGGTGAGCACGCAGCGCCCCCACCCCGCCGGAATCTGGTCGAACCCGCGCCACCGCTCCATCAATTTCCTCCGCTTCGACTGCCGTTACACCGCCGTTCAGTGTGCCCGACGTCCGACAGCGTGCCTGTTGGAGTGGACCTGAGGTCAAGACGAATGAGCGATGTCACTCCCCCGTCAGCGGGCCTCGAAGACCAGCCGTGGCTTGGCCGACTCGCCGGATTCCGCCAGCAGCGCCAGCAGCCGGGTGCCGGTCGGGTCCAGGATCGCGTAGGTGCCCGGGATCCCAACGGCGGCAAGTGACCTCCCGAAGGACAGATCCCGTTGCTCGGACTCGGTCGCCGTCCGCACGTCGAAGGCGAGCCGGGCCGCGTCAGCCGCGGGAATGACGGCCTCCGCGACCAACCGCGTCAGCTCCTCCGGGACCGGCCCGGTGCCGCGAACCCCGGGCTGGTCAGGGCCGAAGACATCGACGGCACCGGCGATCTCGAACGGGCCGACCGTGGTGCGCCGCAAAGCCGTCAGGTGACCGCCCACGCCGAGCCCCGACCCGAGATCTCGCGCCAGCGCCCGGATGTAGGTGCCGGTGGTGCACTCGACGAGCACGTCCAGGTCGATCGCCGGACGTCCGTCATCGGCGGCGGTCCGACGGAGAGGACCGAGCATCTCGAACCTGGACACCGTCACCGGTCGGGCCGCGAGCCGAACCTGCTCCCCCGCCCGCACCCGGTCGTAGGACCGCTTTCCGTCGACCTTGATCGCGGACACCGAACTCGGTACCTGCATCAGTTCACCGGTCAGCGCGGCGATGCCGGCGGCGATCGCGGCATCGGTGACCGCCGCGACGCTACTGGCCTCGGCCACCGGGACCACCTCACCCTCGGCGTCGTCGGTGGTGGTCGCCCAGCCAAGCCGGATGGTCGCCAGGTAGGTCTTGTCGGTCAGCGCCAAATGGCCGAGCAGCTTGGTGCTGCGATCCACCGCGATCACCAGCAACCCGGTCGCCATCGGATCCAGCGTGCCGGCGTGGCCGACCTTCCGGGTCCGCAGCACCCGCCGCACCCTGCCGACGACATCGTGCGAGGTACAGCCGGACGGCTTGTCCACCAACAACAATCCGCCGCCTGGCGGCAGCGCGACCGGCGGCTGCCGGGACAACCCCGCTACGCCTGGGGTCGGGGACTCGCTGGGCGTCATCGGCTCTGCTCCACGACCGGGATCGGGCCGGTCGGTGAATCATCGGGAGTCGGCGATGCGTCCGCCGCGGCCTCGGCGGACGGCCGGGCCGCGTTCTCGGCCCGCCGGGCTTCCTCAACCTGCCGGGCTTCCTCAACCTGGCGGGCTTCCTCAACCTGCCGGGCTTCCTCAACCTGCCGGGCTTCCTCAACCTGCCGGGCCTCGTCGGCCAGCTGCGCCTCCCGCTCCAGCAGCGCCTGGTCGACCAGCTCCCAGCGGTGCGGCTGGATCTGTACCGGCACCGGTTCGCCCCTGGCCGCGGCCAGCAGCACCACCGCCCTGGTCCGCAGCCACCAGGTGGTCATCCGCCAGAGTCCGATCGCCGTCAGCAGCGCCAGGGTGCCGAACGCCCAGCGGTAGGCGCCGACGGAGTGGATCTGCACCGGCCCGTCGATGCCGTCCAGGACCAGACCGACGGTGTAGACGCCGATCACCGCCCCGCAGAACCCGCCGATGTTCACCATCCCGGTCGCGGTGGAGATCCGGTGCCGGGGGTTGTAGTCCCTGGCCAGCATGAAGGCCACCGCCGAGGCCGGACCGCCGATCGACAGCACGACCAGGACGACGATCACCACCGCCAGCGGCGGCCGGCCACCCGGCCAGCCGATCAGCACGATCCAGCCCAGCAGGCAGGCGCCGGCGACCAGCACGGCAATCGGTGTGCGCGCCTCCGGACGCAGGGCAACGGCGCGACCGATGGTCAGGTTCGACACCAGCCCGACCAGCACCATCAACAACAACATCGATGACGCCGCCGACGCCGACAGGCCGATCGCCTGGGTGAGGTACGGGAAGCCCCAGAGGGTGGTGAACGCCACCGGCGCCGCCATGGTGGTCAGGTGCACCCAGAACCCGAGCCGACCACCGGGCATCCGCCAGGCCGCCTTCACCTCGTCCCAGACCCGGGTCCCGGCCACCGGCGAGTCCGCGGCCACGGCCGCTACCTGCGTGAACGGGGCCGCGGTGGCCTTGCGGACCAGCAGCCCGACGTAGGCCAACGACAGCACCCCGGCTACCAGGAAGGTCGGGGTCCAGCCGAACTGGTGCAACATCGCGGTCAGCGGAATGGTCGCCACCAGGTTCCCGGCCGTCCCCAACAGACCCGTATAGGCGGTGATGATCGGGTATTGCCGCGGCGGGAACCAGCCGGCGGCCAGCCGCAGCACCGAGATGTAACACATCGCGTCGCCGGTGCCGAGCAGGCCGCGGGCCAGCAGGGCCAACGGGTAGGTGGTGACCAACGAGAAAAGGATCTGCGCGCAGCCCATGGTGACCGTCGCGGCCAGCAGCATCCGTCGCGGCCCGAACCGGTCGACCAGGATCCCGGTCGGCACCTGCATCAGTGCGTACAGGCCGAGTTGCAGCATCACGAACGAACTGAGCTGGCCGGCGGTCAGGTGGAAGCGCTCGGCGGCCTGCGGCCCGGCCACGCCCAGCGACGAACGGTGGAAGACGGCCAGCACGTAGACGCCCGCGCCGACGCCCCAGATCATCCAGGCACGGCGGGGCGCAGCGGTCGGTCTGACGGGCGGGGTGATGCTCACGCCTCGTCGCTCACCGCGCCGGGACCGTCCAGCGCCTGGGTCAGCGCGGCGATCGCACCCTGATAGTCCCCCCGCCAGGTGAAGCCCGCAGCCTGCGGATGCCCGCCGCCGCCCAGCGCGATGGCGGCGACACCGACCCGGACACCGTCCCGGGACCGCAGCGAGACCTGCCATTCGTCCGCCGCACTCTGCTTGAGCACCGCCGCGGCGGCGGCCTCGCTGGTGGTGCGCAGGATGTCGATCACCGAATCCGCCTCCTCCTGGCGCAGACCGGCGGAATCCCGCAGGGTGACGCAGGTGTGCACCAGTCCGCGGCCGCCGAGTGCCAGCGGGTCCAGCACGGCCCGGCCCAGAACTGCCGACAGCAGACCGAGCCAGCCGAACGGGTGACTGTCGGTGATGGCCTGGAGCAGCTCGGCCGGCCGCGCACCGGCCGCCATCAGCCTGGCGGCAAGCACGTGTGCCGCGGCGGATCCGTGCCGGAACCCGCCGGTGTCGGTCGCCAGTCCGGCGTACAGCAGCGCGGCCAGATCGGCGTCCAACGGGACGCCGAGCTCCGAGAGCAGCGCATCGACCAGCACCACGGTGGCATCGGCGGAGGGGTCGACCAGGTGATGCTGCCCGAAGTAGGTGTTGGACGCGTGGTGGTCGATCACCAACAGCGGCACGTCTCCGTCGAACAGTGACGCCAACCGGCCCAACCGCTCGGCGGACCCGGCGTCGACACTCACCAGCAGGTCGAGGCCGGACGTACCAGCCTGCAGCCATCGCTCGGCCGGGGTCACCAGATCGACTCCGGGCAGTCCGGACAACGACTGCGGGATGGCGCCGGGGACGTCGAAGCTGACGGAGACCTCGGCGCCCCGCCGACCCAGCGCCAGGCCGAGGGTCAGGGCGGACCCGAGCGAGTCGGCATCGGGGTTGTTGTGCGCCAGCAGCAGCACCGACCGCGCCGATCCGAGCAACCGGGCCGCCCCGGTCAGATCAGCGCGCTGATCAGCGATCACCTGCGGGCTGCCTCCTCGTTCACATCCACGCCAGCAGCATCTTCGTCGGTGGCGTCTTCGTCGGTGGCGTCCTCGTCGGTGGCGTCCGCGTCAGCAGCGTCCGCGTCAGCAGCGTCCGCGTCAGCAGCGTCCGCGTCAGCATCAGTGGCGTCATCGTCAGCAGTGTCCTCGTCGGCGTCGAGTTCGTCGAGACCCTCGATGTCCTCCCGAGGCACCCGGTAGGGGTCGGCGTCACCCGCGTAGGCCTTGTCGGCGGCCTGCTGTGCGATCGCGGCGTCGGCGGCCTTGGCGGCCGCGAGCAGAGCCTCGATGTGCTTGGAGGTGTCCGGCACCCGGTCCAGCTTGAACGCCAGGGTCGGGGTGAACTTGATCCCGGTCTGCTTGCCGACGGCGCTGCGCAGCACGCCGGTCGCGCTGGCGAGCGCGGCCTCGGTGGACTGCAGTTCCTCGTCGTCGCCGTAGACGGTGTAGTAGACGGTCGCCTCACGCAGATCCGGCGTCACCGTCGCGGCGGTGACGGTGATCATCGCCAGCCGGGGGTCCTTGACCTGATGCTCCAGTTCGGTGGCCACGATGGCGGCGATCCGCTTCGCCAGTCTGCGGGCCCGTGCGCTGTCGGCCATGCCCTCACCTCTTCCATGAAATCTATTGCTGCCCGAACCGGTCGCCGGCCGCCCGGGGTGCGGGCGGCCGGCGATCGGCCGGTGGTGAAACTCGCTCAGCTGCGCGGCTTCTCGCGCATCTCGTAGGTCTCGATGGTGTCCTGGACCTCGATGTTGTTCCACGAGCCGAGGCCGATGCCGCATTCGAAGCCCTCGCGGACCTCGGTGACGTCGTCCTTGAACCGGCGCAGCGAGTCGATCTGCAGGTTGTCGTTGATCACCACACCGTTGCGCAGCAACCGCGCCTTGGCGTTCCGGCGGATCTCGCCGTCCCGCACGATACAGCCGGCGATGTTGCCGAACTTGCTGCTGCGGAAGACCTCTCGGACCTCCGCCGAGCCGGTCTGGACCTCTTCGAACTCGGGCTTGAGCATGCCCTTGAGGGCGTTCTCGACCTCGTCGATGGCCTGGTAGATCACCGTGTAGTACCGGATGTCGACGCCCTCGCGGTCCGCCAACTCCTGCACGCCACGCACCGGCTTCACGTTGAAGCCGATGACGATGGCCTCGGTGGTGGCGGCCAGGTTGATGTCGTCCTGGGTGATGCCACCGACGCCGCGGTGCACGACCCGCAGATCGACCTCGTCGCCGACGTCGATCTTCAGCAGCGAGTCCTCCAGCGCCTCGACGGTGCCGGAGTTGTCGCCCTTGATGATCATCGTGAGCTGTTCGATCTTCTTCTCCGCAAGCGCGGTCGACAGATCTTCCAGAGTGATCCGGCGCCGGTTGGCGACCTGGGCCTTGCGGGCCCTGGCCTGGCGCTCCTGGGCGACCTGGCGGGCCACCCGATCCTCATCGACCACCATGAACGAGTCGCCGGCACCGGGCACCGAGGTGAACCCGAGCACCTGCACGGGCCGCGACGGCAGCGCCTCCTTGACCCTGGCCCCGGTGTCGTCGAACATCGCCCGCACCCGGCCGTAAGCCTCGCCGGCCACCACCGAATCGCCCTCGTGCAGCGTGCCGCGCTGCACCAGCACGGTCGCCACCGCACCACGGCCGCGGTCCAGGTGCGCCTCGATGGCAACACCCTGCGCTTCCATGTTCGGGTTCGCCCGTAGATCCAGCGCCGCGTCCGCGGTCAACAGGATCGCCTCGAGCAGCGCGTCCAGGTTGAGCTTCTCCCTGGCCGATACCTCGACGAACATCGTCTCGCCGCCGTACTCCTCGGCGACCAGCCCGTACTCGGTGAGCTGCTGACGGATCTTGTCCGGGTTCGCGCCCTCCTTGTCGATCTTGTTGATCGCCACCACGATCGGCACATCGGCCGCCTTGGCGTGGTTGATCGCCTCCACCGTCTGCGGCATCACGCCGTCGTCGGCGGCGACCACCAGCACCACGATGTCGGTCGACTTGGTGCCGCGGGCACGCATGGCGGTGAACGCCTCGTGGCCCGGGGTGTCGATGAAGGTGATGAGCCGCTCGTTGCCCTCCAGCTCGGTGGCGACCTGGTACGCGCCGATGTGCTGGGTGATGCCGCCGGCCTCACGGTCGACGACGTTGGTATCCCGGAAGGCGTCCAGCAGCTTGGTCTTGCCGTGATCGACGTGGCCCATCACGGTGACGACCGGCGGCCGCACCTCCAGGTCGTCCTCGCCGCCGTCGTTGTCGCCGAAGGTCAGGTCGAACGAATCCAGCAGCTCGCGGTCCTCGTCCTCCGGGGACACGATCTCGACCTCGAAGCCCATCTCGGTGCCGAGCAGCTCCAGCACGTCGTCGGAGACCGACTGGGTGGCCGTCACCATTTCGCCGAGGCTGAACAGCGCCTTCACCATCGAGGCTGGGTTGGCATCGATCTTGTCGGCGAAGTCGGACAGCGACGAGCCTCGGGCGAGCCGGATGGTCCGACCGTTGCCGCGCGGCAACATCACATCGCCGATGGCCGGCGCCTGCATGTTGTCGAATTCCTGCCGACGCTGCTTCTTGGACTTGCGGCCCTTACGCGCCGCGCCGCCCTTGCGACCGAACGCGCCGGGAGCGTTGCCCCGGCCCGCGCCACCGCCACCGGGACGACCGCCGCCGCCACCGCGGTAACCACCGCCACCGGCGGGTGCACCGCCGCCGGCCGGTGCGCCACCGGGACCGCGGTATCCACCGCCGCCACCGGGGCCGCCGGGACGACCGGCAGCCGGCGGGCGACCGCCGGGAGTACCGGGACGAGGAGCGCCACCGGGCACGCCGGGGCGGGCGCCGGGACGTGGGCCGCCGGCGCCGGGTGCGCCGTCGGCCCTGGCCGGCGGACGCGGAGCGCCGGGGACGCCGCCGGGGCGCGGCGGAGCGGCACTGCGGAACGGGTTGTTGCCCATCCGGGGCGGACGCGGGGCGCCGGGAACGCCGCCGGTCGGACGCGGACGTGCGGAGCCGCCGTCGGTGACGGGGGTCGGTACCGAGCCTGCGCTCTCCGGCGCCGCCGGCTTGGCGGCGGGCGCCGGTGCCGGAGCGGCTGCGGCCGGGGCGGGCGCCGGGCTGGCCGGCGCTGACGGCGCCGGGTTCGCGGCCGCAGCCGGGGCGGCCGGTGCGGGAGCCTTCGCCGCGGGGGCGACCGGCGCAGGAGTGCTGGGCGCCGGGGCCGCTGCGGGCGCCGGCGTCGGCGCGGCCGCGGCCGGTTCGGCCGGAGCCGGAGCGGCGGGTGCCGCCGGGCGCGCGCCGGGCCGGGGTGCGGTCGAGGTGCCGTTGGCCTTGACGGCGCCGCCGGAGGCCGCGCCGTTGCCGGCCGCGGACTTCTCCGGGGTGCCCTTCTCGGGGGCCGGGAATGCGTCGCGCAGCTTGCGCACGACGGGTGCTTCGATGGTGGAGGACGCGGACTTGACGAATTCGCCGAGCTCCTGGAGCTTGGCGATCACATCCTTGCTGGACTGTCCGAGTTCCTTTGCAATTGCGCTGACGCGGGCCTTGCCTGCCACTGCTCTCCTCACGGTGAGGGCCGGCGACAGGATGGATTCCGGTGCGCGCGACCCCTGGTTAGTTGCTGCTCATCGCTGGGGCTTCACTGGGTGCTCACGATGCTGTGCTCACGAGGTGTCAACCTGCTCTCTGTCTTCACGGACCTGATCGGTCAGGTACGCGTGAACCAATTCGGTGTCGAGCTGTGCTCCCGGACGGACCCGCAGGGCCCGTCCGATCGCTCGACGACGTTCTGCCGTCTGAAGACATCCGGGGTCCGGATGTATCCAGGCGCCGCGACCGGGGAGTCGCCGCCGCGGGTCGGGAACGACCGTGGCGATGTCGACAGCACCTGCGTCGGTGCCGTCGGCGACCGCGGTCGGTCTGATGACCATGCGGAGCAGAACACCGGGCCGTTCCGTCTGACGGCATCCCACACAGGTGCGCCGGGAGTCGGAACGGTCCGACACAGGAGTCTACGCCCGCCCGGTCGGTGCTCAGGACCCGGCGCCGCGGGCGGCGTCCGGCCCCGACGTCGGTGCGTCGCCGGCGGCCGATACCGCCGGAGCTTCGGTGCTCTGCTGGGCATCACTGCGGATGTCGATGCGCCAGCCGGTGAGTCGGGCGGCCAGCCGTGCGTTCTGCCCTTCCTTCCCGATCGCCAGCGACAGTTGGAAATCGGGGACGACCACCCTGGCCGCCTTGGCCACCGGGTCGACGACGGTGACGGACACCACTTGCGACGGAGACAGCGCGTTGCCGACGAAGGTGGCCGGATCGTCGTCGTGGTCGATGATGTCGATCTTCTCGCCGTTCAGCTCGCTCATCACCGCCCGCACCCGGGAACCCATCGGGCCGATACAGGCGCCCTTGGCGTTGACGCCGGACACCATGGGCCGGACAGCGATTTTCGTCCGGTGGCCGGACTCGCGGGCAACAGCGGTGATCTCGACGCTGCCGTCGGCGATCTCCGGGACCTCGAGGGCGAACAACTTGCGCACCAGGTTCGGATGGGTCCGCGACAGGGTGATCTGGGGGCCCTTGGCGCCACGGGCGACCGACACCACGTAGCAACGCAGCCGCTGGCCGTGCACGTACTTCTCGCCCGGCACCTGCTCGGCCGCCGGGATGATCCCCTCGACGTCGCCGAGGCTGACGACCACTACGCCGCGGGCGTTGACCCTGGCGTCGGCCGAAACGGTGCCGGTGATGAGCTCGTGCTCGCTGCCGGCGAAATCGCCGAACACCCGCTCGTTGTCGGCGTCCCGGAACCGCTGGGTGAACACCTGCCGGGCGGTGCTGGCGGCGATCCGGCCGAAGTCGTCAGGGGTGTCATCCCATTCGCGGACCAGGTTGCCGTCGGCGTCGAGTTCACCGGCCAGCACCCGGATCATCCCGGAGGTGCGGTCGACCTCGACCCTGGCCTGGCTCTGGTGCCCCTCGGTGTGCCGGTACGCGGTGAGCAGCGCCGCCTCCAGCGTCTCGATGAGCGATTCGACCGGAATATCCTTCTCGGCCGCCAACAATCTCAGGTTGGCGATGTCAACGCTCTTCATCGTCGAGCCCTCCCTCAGCGTCCAGTTCGATCGCAGCTGCCCGGTCGGCGCCGTCGTCGTCAGTGCTCTCATCGTCGGCGCTGTCGTCGTCACCGAAGTCACCGTCATCGTCGTCGTCACCGAAGTCATCGTCGGTGCCGTCATTGTCGGTGCCGTCCGACAGCAGGGCCGAGCTTCGCGGGTCGGCGGCCAGCGCAGCCCGGACGGCGGCCGACGGGCCGGAGAAGTCGACCTCGACCCGCGCCTTGGCGATCTCATCGAACGGCAGGGTGAGGGGCTCGATTCCCGACTTGCCGGTCAACAAATCGACTCCGCCGTCGGTGATGCCGACCACCCGTCCGGTGACGGTGCGTCCGTCGACCGTGGTGGCGGTGATCAGCCGGGTACCGGCCCGCCGGAAGTGCCGCGGCTGGGTGAGCGGGCGGCCGACCCCGGGACTGGTCACCTCGAGCGTGTAGGGCAGTGCACCGACCGCGCCGGCGGCATCCGGACCGGCGGCCTCATCGGCATCGAACTCCTCGGACAGCCGACGGCTCACCTCGGCCGCATCGTCGAGGGCGACCCCGGTGTCCGAGTCGATGACGACCTTCACCAGTCGGCGTCGGCCGGCACTCACCACAGCGAAGTCCTCGAGGTCGAAACCCTTCTCGCCCGCGATCCTGTTCGCCAGTTCCCGCCACCGCTGCTCGCCGGCCGCCATGATCTCCTCGCCTGTGTAGTTGTCTGCCGCAGTCGATTTCCGCCGCGCTTCCTGCACCGTCCAGCTGAGCTTATCGCCCGCGACGGCCGCGGCACAGCCACCGCCGCCGGACACCCTGGTCGCGCACCGGTGACCGCGACAGCGCCGATCGGCTGCCATGATGGTGCGGTGCAACACGACGACACCGACCGGGCAGAACGCGCCGGCGCCGCCGTCGCCCGCCGCACCCTGCTCGGGGTGGCCGGCGCCGCGGCACTGCTGGCCACCGCCGGCTGCAACCCGTTCTCCACCACCAGGACCACCAGGACGGTCACCCAGACGGCGCCCGAGCCGATCGACCCGATGGAGACGCTGATCGCGATGACCCGGCTGCACCTGCTGCGGTTGCAGGCGGGCGAGGAACTCGGCGGCGCGACGGCGAAGAAGCTCGCGCCGCTGGCGGCCGACCGGTCCGATCACCTGACCCGGCTGCTGGCCGAGCAGGCCCGGGTCAACCGCACCAAGCCGTCGGCGGCGGGAACCGCCGGCCAGTCGGTGCCGGCACCGAAGACGCCAGCGGCGGCGGCGCAGTCGGCCGCCGACGATGCCGCCGCCGCCCAGCTGGCCTTCAGCGACCAGCTCGGTAACGTCTCGAAGTTCCGGGCGGCCATGTTCGCCTCCATTGCCGCGTGTCTGGCCACTCACCGGGTGGTATTGACATGACCTCGGCCGAACCGACACCGGTCGCGCCGACTCCCGGTTCGTCATCGACTTCGGCGCCCACCGGTGCCGGTTCGGCACCGGCCGACGGCGGCGCCGGTACGTCGGCACCGGCCGACAACGCTCCGCTGACGAAGGACGAAGGCGCTGCCCTCCAGTTGGCCCTCGGCACGGAGAACGCGGCCATCTGGGCCTACGCGCTGGTGGCGGCGAACGACGTCGACGATACGGATACCGTCGCCGCGATGCGGGCCGCCCACCTGATGGCCAGGGACGCCGCCGCTTCCCGGCTGATCGCCGGCGGCGTCACGCCGAAGGCACCGGCACCGGCCTACGCGACGCCGAAGGTCACCGACGTGGCCACCGCCAGAAAGCTGGCGATCAGCATCGAGGACGACTGCGCGGCGGCCTGGCACTCGGTGGTCGGCCGGACCGATCGGGCTGAGCTGCGGGCGTTCGCGGCCGCCGCCCTGGCCGAGGCCGCCGTGCGCACCGTGCAGTGGAAGCAGCTGGCGAAGGTCGCCAAGCCGACCGAGCCGTTCCCCGGCGAGTCCGGCTGAGCCCGCGGACCTCTCCGACGACGAGCCGCCGCGGCGGTCAGAACTTCTTGCCTGCGGCCGTCACCCGTTTGAACTGGCTGAACCCGGCCCGCTGGTAGATCCGACCGGCACCTGTCGGCGAATCGGAATCGACGCCGAGTTCGGCGAAGGCATATCCGCCGTCCTGCATCGATGCCAGCTGACGGGCCAGCAGCGCACTGGCCAGTCCATGTCCACGGGCCTCGCGCACGGTGCCGACCAGCGCGACGTAGCCGGTGCGGTAGCCACGTGCCTCGGTCTCGGCTTCGAACTCCTCGGCCAACACGAAGGCGGCGATCCCGCCCTGCTGCGGCCCGTCGTCGAAGGTTGCGACGAACGAATGCTGCGGCCGGAACGGCGTGGCGTCGATCATGTGGGCACGCCACCGCTCGGGAGTCGTCTCCAGCGAGCCCCAGTGATCGGCGAACGAGGCGTTCCTGGCCAGCCGGACGGGCTCGTCATCGTCCCCGACCCGGTACTCGCGCAGGGTGAAACCCGGTGGCGCCGCGACGGTCTCGACCGGTTCCCGCAGATCGCGACGCATCTCGAAGAAGTACCGCCACACCTGGAAGCCCTCGGCAGTTGCCAATGCGATGGTCGAGACCCGCTGCTGCGGCAGCCACATCGTCAGCTCGGCGGGCAGCTCGGGTGCGACCTCGGCCCGCCAGGCACGCGCCTGTTCCTGCGACCGGCGCAACACCCTGGTACCCAGGCCACGACGGGTCCACCCGGTGCGGACCCCGCCGTTCAGCATGGCCTTCCACATCGTGCTGTCGGAGATCGCGACCACCGCCGAGAACGCCACCAGGGTGTCGCCGTCGAGCAGCGCGTACGAGGCTCGCTGCAGGTCGATCGTCGGGCCGGTCAGCTCTTCGGCGATCTCATCCTTGGAGTAGTGCTCCTCGGCCGGCTCGGCCTGTTCCAGCTCCCGGTAGATCTCGGCGAGCTGCGGGATATCGTCCAGGGTCAGCGACCGCTCGGTGAGCCGGTCGAGGTCGAGCGTGGTGTCCGAGGTCATCACCGAAGATTATCCGGCAGACCGCCCGTCGCCGACCCGTTTTCGGCGTCGTCGTTCCCGGGCGTTGCGACCGGGCGATAGGGTCGGTCGGTGCTCGTACTGCTGCCACCGTCGGAGACCAAGGCGGCAGGCGGCAACGGCCCACCGCTGGACCTGGCGACGTTGTCCTTCCCGGAGCTTCACTCAGCGCGGGAATCCTTGCTGCACACCGTGATCGAGCTCTGCCGCGACCTGCCCGCCGCCCGCATACGGGTCGGCGTCCCGGCCAGCCTCGATCCAGAGCTGATCGGCAATACCCGGCTGCGCAGCGCTGCGACCCTGCCGGCGATCCGCCGCTACACCGGCGTGTTGTACGACGCGCTGGACGCCGGCACCATGACCAGGTCGGAGACCGCGCGGGCGGCCGAACGGCTGGCGGTCGCCTCTGCATTGTTCGGGCTGATCCGGCCGGCTGACCGGATTCCCGGCTACCGCCTGTCGGCCGGTAGCCGGCCGTTTGCCACCGGCACCATCGCGGCCCACTGGCGGGAGAGCTTCGGACAGCTGGCCGCCGGCCTCGAGGGCGCCGTCGTGGACCTGCGTTCCGGCGCCTATTCGGCGTTCGGCGCGATCCCGGGCGCCATCGCCGTCCGGGTGGTCACCGAGATGCCGTCCGGACAGCGGCAGATCGTCTCGCACTTCAACAAGCACACCAAGGGACTGCTGGCCAGGGCACTTGCAGTGACCCGCGCGGAGGTGACCGACCTGCCCGGCGTGCTGCGGGTCGCCCGACGGGCAGGGTTGCGGGTCGAACGGTCCGGGCCGGCGAGCATCGAGATCGTCACCGGATAATCGGTTGACCGGTGGCGCCGGGCGCCGCACAGTTGGCGACGCGGGCCGCAGCAAACAGTTGCCGCGGCCCGAGTTCCACTCCGACGGATGCATCCGCATCGTCGGAGCCCCGGACACCTGAGGAGGCTCACCATGACGGTCCGAAGCGGATCAGCCCCGTCCCAGTCCTCCCCCACCTCGGTCTGAGCGATACCCCGCGCCGGTCGGCGCAGCCTCCCGGGTGGGTCCTTGTCAAGGAGCCCAGATGTCCCGCAGCACCCCGCCGTTCGACGATCATGATCCGGAGCTGGATCCGGACGACCCGTACACCAAGTACGCGCAGTACGACACCGATGACGACGACACCGACAACGGGCGGCGGCGACGGGCCGACCGACCGCAGAGTTCGGCTCCGCGGCTCGTCAGCGAGGGCAGATCCGGCCGTTCCGAAGTGGAACTCGACGTTGTCGAAGGGGGCCTGGCCGGCGAGTCCATCGACGAACCCGCACCGCTGTCGTCCTACGACGTCGCCGTCCGCGGCCCGAAGCCGGTGCCCGACTGGGTGGTGACCGACCTGAACGCCAGGGACACCCGGCTCGGCACGCTGAAATCGGGCAAGGAAGCGGACGTCGGCCTGCTCGACCGTTCGGTGCCCGGTGGTCCCGGCTGTCTGCTCGCGGTCAAGACCTACCGCAGCGCCGAGCACCGGATGTTCCATCGCGACGCCGGGTATCTGGAGGGCCGCCGAACCCGGCGGTCCCGGGAGATGCGGGCGATGGCCAAGCGCTCCCAGTTCGGCCGCGACCTGTTGTCCGGCCGGTGGGCCGAGGCCGAATTCGCCGCGCTGTCGCAGGTCTGGCGCGCCGGCGGCCGGGTCCCGTACCCGGTGCAGCTGATCGGGTCGGAGCTGATGATGGAATTCCTTGGCGACCCGGACGGTACCGCCGCGCCGCGACTGGCCGCCCACGACGGCGACACCTGCGAGTTCTCCGAGCTGTGGCACGACCTCGTCCGGACGCTGGAGATCCTGGCCGAATCGGGGCGCACCCACGGCGACCTCTCGCCGTACAACGTACTGGTGACGGCCGACGGCGCGGCGGTGATCGACCTGCCGCAGGTGGTCGACCTGATCGCGAATCCGCAGGGTCAGCAGTATCTGCAGCGCGACTGCCGACGGATCTCCGAGTTCTTCGTCCGCCGCGGCGTCCTCGCGGCCGACGCCGACAAGTTGTCCGAGCACCTGTGGCTGCTGGCCACCGGATCCGATGCGCCGCCGCCGATCCCGGCGCTGCCGCTGCCGCCGATCAGTTCCGGCTCCGACGAGGACGCGGCGAGAGACGACGACTATGACTACGCCGAACTCGACGACAGGGAATGGGACGAGTGACCAGCTTGCAGTCTTCGGGCGCGGCGAGTTCAGATACTGAGATTCAGTTCCCATCCAACGGGAGCCGCGGTAGCGTCGTGTCCATGTCGACCGTCCGCTACACCCATGGCCATCATGAGTCGGTGCTGCGCTCGCACCGCACCCGCACCGCCGAGAACTCGGCCGGCTACCTGCTGCACCACCTGCGGTCGGGGCTCGACGTGTTGGACGTCGGCAGCGGACCCGGCACGATCACCGCCGAGCTGGCGGAGCTGGTCGCACCCGGCACCATGACGGCGGTCGAGAACACCGACGCAGCACTGGATCTCACCCGTGCCGAACTGACGGCGCGGGGCATCGGGAACGCCTCGTTCGCCGTGGCTGACGTGCAGGCACTGAGCTTCGACGACGACACCTTCGACGTGGTGCACGCCCACCAGGTACTGCAGCACCTGGGCGATCCGGTCGGCGCGCTCCGGGAAATGGGCCGGGTCTGCCGGCCCGGTGGGATCGTCGCGGTGCGGGACGCCGACTACCGCGCGTTCAGTTGGTTCCCCGAGGTACCGGAACTGGACGAGTGGCTGGCGCTGTACCGGGCGGTGGCGCGGAGCAACGGCGCCGAACCCGATGCCGGACGGCGGTTGCTGTCGTGGGCGCTGGCCGCCGGGTTCGACCCCGGGCAGATCGAGCCGACCGCGTCGGTGTGGCTGTATGCCGATCCGGCGGGCCGGGCCGACTGGGGCGGCATGTGGGCGGATCGGGTGCTGGCCTCGTCGTTCGCCGACCAGGCGGTCGCCTCCGGTCGGGCCGGCCGAGACGACCTGCAGCGGATCTCGGATGCGTGGCGACGCTGGGCGGCGGCGCCCGACGGCTGGCTGCTCGTCCCGCACGGAGAACTCGTCATCCGCGTGGCGTAGCTTCCGCGGAGAGCAGGTCGGTCGCAACGCGCCGCACGGTCGCCAACGTCGTCATCAAGAGCTCGCGCTCGGTCGCGGTCAAGGCCCCGCTGAGGGCGTCGTCGAGCCTGCGGCGCTCGTCCTCGACCGGACCCTGGAGGGCGCGTCCGGCAGCCGTCAGCCAGAGGCGTACGAGCCGTCTGTCACGTGCGTCGGGCCTCCGGACAAGCAGGCCGGCGTTGGCCAGAACCGTGGCGGTCTTGGTCACTGCGGGGGTGGTGACGCCCACGAGCGCCGCGACCTCACCAGGGGTGAGCCCGTCGGTGGCCCACAGCTCCGCGAGGAGATGGTCCTGCCCGAGACGGAGGCCATGGCGGCGCAGCGCCGCATCGGTGGCTGCCTGCACCGCCTTGGAGGTCTTGCCGTACAGATCCAAGAGCTCGGGCATCGACTGCTGTTCCTCTCGTGCGAAGCATTGACGCTACGTCGTTAACCGGTTAACGTCCAAGTCGTTCACCGGTAAACGATGGAGGTAGTTGATGATAGTGATTACCGGCGCAACCGGCCACGTCGGTCGCGAACTCGTCGGGATGCTCGCGGCACGGGGAGAGCGCGTCCGGGCGCTCGTCCGCAGTCCCGAACGAGCGACCGGGCTCCCGGAAGGCGTGGAGCACGTCGTCGGCGACCTGGAGGACCCGGCAACACTCGCGGCCGCATTCGACGGGGTCGACCGGCTCTTCCTGCTGGTGCCCGGCATCCGACACGAGCCGGCGCGTCACGCCCTGGCTGCGGCGCGGACCGCGGGTGTACGGCATGTCGTCTACCTGTCGAGCTACGCCGTCGCCGCCGACCCGATGCCTGCGATGGGGCGTTGGCACCACGACCGCGAAGAGCTGGTGCGAGCCGCGGGAATCCCCGCCACTGTCCTGCGGCCGTGCGGGTTCATGAGCAACACGCTGGATTGGCTGCCAACGTTGCGCGCCGGCGGCTACGTGCTCGACCCGGTGGGTCCCGGACGCGCAGCGCTGATCGATCCCTACGACATCGCCGCGGTGGCCGCGGTCGCGCTGGATGAGCCGGGTCGTGTCGGTGGCGCCGCCGTCCTGACCGGCGACCAGCCGCTCACGGTCACCGAGCAAGCGGCCGTGCTCGCCGCGGCCGCGGGCATCGAGATCGAGATCCGGGATGTCCGGACGCCCGAGGAGGCCGTGCGGTTCCGCTACCCGAACGGCGCGCCGCCGGCGCTCGCGGACGCGCTGGTCGAAGGCCTTCGATTGATGCGCTCCGACGTGGCGGGCGTGCGCACGGAACACGTCCAGCGGATCCTCGGACGAGCGCCACGGTCGTTCAGCGACTGGTGCGAGCGCAACGCCGACGTATTCCGCACAGCCGTCCAGGCCGGACGCCGACCACGGTGAGCACTGCGATGATCGTCGGGTGGTGATCAGGGTGGCGTAGCGTCCACGGCGAGCAGATCGTCGTCGTCAAGGAGCGTGTTCCAGTGAGTCTCGACCGGCCCGTCACCCCCGATCCGTACCCGCTTCTGCCCGCCGTCGGCAGCTTCTCGGTGTCCAGCCAGGATGTCGCCGACGGCCGACCCCTTGACCTGCTGCAGGTCCATGACTCGACCGGCGGCCGGAATGTCTCGCCCGCATTGGCCTGGTCCGGCGCACCCGAGGGCACCCGCTCGTTCGTGGTGACCTGTTTCGACCCGGACGCGCCCACGCCGTCCGGGTTCTGGCACTGGTGCGCGGTGGGCCTGCCTGCGACCGTCACCGAATTGCCGGCCGGCGCCGGCGCCGCTGACGACCTGCTGCCGGGCGATGCCTTCCATGTCCGCAACGACTTCTCGCAGCAGCGCTACGACGGCGCCGCGCCGCCGCCCGGCGACATGCCGCACCGCTACTTCTTCGTGGTGCACGCGACGGACATCGAGGCAATGGACACACTCGGCGTCGACGGCGGAACAACGCCGGCCGTGGTGTCGTTCCATCTGGCGTTCCACACCCTGGGTCGTGCAGTGTTGCACGGCACCTTCCAGTACTGACAGGCGCTCATCGATGCCCCATCACGATCTCGTCATCATCGGCACCGGCTCCGGCAACAGCATCCCGGACGGCTACGACGACCTGGACATCGCCATCGTCGAGGACGGCAAGTTCGGCGGCACCTGCCTGAACGTCGGCTGTATCCCGACCAAGATGTTCGTGCATCCCGCGGATCTGGCCCACGGCGCGGTCGATGCCGGCCGGCTCGGAGTCACCGCCCACGTCGACGCGGTCGACTGGCCCGGCATGCGCGATCGGATCTTCGGCCGGATCGATGCGATCGAGGCCG
This sequence comes from Nakamurella lactea DSM 19367, assembly GCF_000426645.1. Lineage (GTDB taxonomy): Bacteria > Actinomycetota > Actinomycetes > Mycobacteriales > Nakamurellaceae > Nakamurella > Nakamurella lactea. The sequence goes on from NZ_AUFT01000005.1 coordinate 515,977, forward strand.
CGGGCCGCGCCTACCGCAGCGGCGACCGGACGCCGAACATCACCGTCTACGCCGGCCGGGGCACCTTCAGCGGGCCGAAAACCCTTGCGGTGGCACTGCATTCGGGCGAGTCCGAGACGATCACCGCCGACCGTTGGATTCTGGCGGCCGGCTCCCGGGCGGTGCTCCCTGACATCGAGGGACTGGACAGCGTCACCTTCCACACCTCCGACACGGTGATGCGGCTCGACGCCCTGCCGCAGCGAATGGTGATCATCGGCGGCGGCTACATCGCCGCCGAGTTCGCGCACGTGTTCGCCTCCTTCGGCACCCAGGTCACCCAGGTGGTCCGCAAGTCGCACCTGCTCTCGCATCACGACGCGGACATCTCTGCGGCCTTCACCACGGCGGCGGCGGCCGAATACGACCTCCGCACCGACACCACGGTGACCAAGGCCGAGCAGTCCTCGGCCGGCATCCGGCTGCAGATCACCGGTCCGGACGGGCCCGATGAGCTGGAGACCGACCTGCTGCTGCTGGCCACCGGCCGCCGGCCCAACGGTGACGAACTGAACGTCGCGGCTACCGGTGTCGACCTCGATGAACATGGCCGGGTAGTGGTCGACGAACAACAGCGGACCACTGCCGACGGCATCTGGGCGCTGGGCGACATCTCCACCCACTACCCGCTCAAACACGTGGCCAACCACGAGGCAAGGGTGGTGTTCCACAACGTGTTGCACCCGGAGTCGCCGATCAGCTCCGATCACCGGTTCGTGCCCGCCGCGGTCTTCACTGAGCCGCAGATCGCCACCGTGGGCCTGACCGAGCAGCAGGCCGCCGAGCAGGGCATCGAGGTGGCGATTGCCCGGCAGGAATACGCCGGCATCGCGGCCGGCTGGGCCCGCGAGGACACCACCGGGTTCGCCAAACTGCTGGCCGACCCGAAGACCGGACAATTGTTGGGGGCACACATCATCGGGCCGGAGGCGGCCACCGTCATCCAGCCGCTGATCCAGGCGATGTCGTTCGGTCTGCCGGCGCACCGGATGGCCAGGGGTCAGTACTGGATCCATCCGGCCCTGCCCGAACTGGTCGAGAACGCCCTGCTGCAACTGCCCGATCCGGACGCCGCAACCGACTGAACGCGGCGCCCGGATCGCGGCAGCTCTGCTGCCGGCCCGAAGGTCAGGGCAGGTAGTAGGTGGGGTTCGGCAGCTTGATGGACGCCGCCGCATGGCCACCGATCAGGTCACTGAACTGATCGCCGAAGTTGGCCACGATCGTGTAGTGGCCGCCGGCCCTGCTCTCCACGTACTTGCGGGTCTGCGACTTGTATTCGATCGTGGTGCACTTCGCGGCCGCGCACTGGATGTAGTCGGGCTGCTGGCTCGCGCCGACACCGGTCCACTTGGTGAAGTAGTTCGCCTCGGTGAACCCGGTGTAGCCGACATCGGTGAGATTGCCGATGGTGGCGGCCTTCTGGTTGTCATTGCGGCCGGTGAGCCCGATCAGCGTGCAGCCGGCCTTGTCGGCCGCGTTGACCAGCGACACCATGGCCGGGGTGGCCGGGAACATCTTGTTCTGCACCCACACGTCCTGCAGGGCAGGAGCGAAGTTGAAGTGCATCGCGTTGTCCTCCATGTCGTACGTCATCAACGTGGTGTCGTCCGCGTCCAGCACGATGGCCGGCCGCAGGCCGAACCTGTTGCCCACCGCGCACGCCGTGCGCAGCGCCGGGGTGATCGTCTTCGTCAGCCGGGTCATCTCGGCGATGTAGGGGGACGTTTCATGGTTCGCGAGCCCGGTCGAGCCGGCGCCGTAATAGGTGCGGATCGTGGCCTTCACCGAGTCGATGTTCGGAATGCCTTCCCCGCCAACGGTTTTACCGCTGGTCCCGTCCGGTTGCATGGTGAAGTGGGTGCGCGGTGCCAGCCATGGCTCGTGCTTGCCCGGCAGGTCGGGCGATGGCAGGTAGTAGGTCGGGTTCGGCAGCTTCAGGATGTGGTCGGCGTAGCCGCCCTGCAGGTCCGACCACTGGTCGCCGACGTTCAGCGCGATGTCGTAACCCATCGACTCGATGTGCTTGCGGGTGCCGGCCTTGAACTCGACCGTGGTGCACTTGGCAGCCGCACAGCTGATGTAGTCCGGCTGCAGACTCGCGCCCACCCCCGTCCACTTGGTGAAGAACCGGTCCTCGGTGAACGCGGTGTACCCCACGTCCTTCAGGTTCTGCACGGTCGCGACCTTCTGATCGTCGTTGCGCCCGGTGAGCCCGAAGACCGCGAAGCCGGCGTCCTGGGCCGCGGTGACGAAGCTGACCATCGCCGGGGTGGCCGGGAATTTGCGCTGCTGCACCCACACGTCCTGCAACGCAGGATCGAAGTTGAAGTGCATCGCGTTGTCTTCCATGTCGTACGTCATCAGCGTGGTGTCGTCCGCGTCGAACACGATCGCCGGCTTCTTGCCGTGTCTGGCGGCCTGCCGGTAGAGCTTGGCCAGCTCCGTCGCCTGCTTGGCCATCGTCCGGTCCATCTCGCTGATGTACGGGGACGTTTCGTGGTTGGCCAGCCCGGTGGAGTCGGCGCCGTAGTAGGTACGGATCGTCGACTTGACCGAGTCGATGTTCGGGATGCCCTCGCCGCCGACCGTGCTGCCGCTGGATCCGTCGGCCGCCATGGTGAAACTCGTCCGCGGCGCGAGTCGATTGGTGTGCTGCGGAAGCTGCCGGCTGGCGCCGTGGTCATCGCCCCGGTCGTGGCCGGTTGTTGGCTGAGTGGCGGCCTGCGCTGGCAGGGCGGCGAGGGCGGGGATGACGGCTGCCGTGACCGCCACGATGGCGGTCCGGCGGAGCCGGCTGGTGAAGCGTGTGTTCATGACACCTCCTGGTTTCCGGCGAGGACGCTACTCGCCGGGAACCGGCCTGACGAGGGCGCCGACCGCGTCAATGGGGAGTTCTCCCCGAACGCCGAGCGGGGTTTCATCGAGCGGACTGTCGGGAGGGCCTGGAAGACTGATCGGGTCCGCTACCGACCGGTAACCGAGGAGCTCCGTTGACGATCCGAATGGCGATCCCGCGACGGGTTGTGGTCGCCGCGGCCTCCGCCGTCCTCGCCCTGGTCGGTGCCGCCGCCGCGATCACCCCGGCGTCCGCGGCGTCCGCGGCCGGGTACGTGGCGCTCGGCGACTCCTACTCGTCCGGGGTCGGCACCGGTACGTTCATCGACGACGGCACCAGCTGCCAGCGGTCGGTGTACGCCTATCCCTCGCTGATCGCCGCCGCCCGCGGCTATGCACTGAACTTCCGGGCCTGTTCCGGCGCCAGGGTGCCGGACGTGCAGAACACCCAGCTCGGCGCCTTGAGCGGCAGCACCCGCTACGTGAGCATCTCCGTCGGCGGCAACGATGCCGGCTTCGCCAGCGTGCTCACCGAGTGCGCCAAACCCGGCTGGATGAGCAACTGCAACCGGGCGATCGACGGGGCGCAGTCGATCATCAACGGCAGCCTGCCGGGAAGTCTGTCCTCCCTCTACTCAGCGATCCGCAACCGGGCGACGAACGCCACCGTGGTCGTGGTCGGCTACCCGCGCATCTTCAACGGTGAGGACTGCAACGCCGGCACCTGGTTCTCCCCCGCCGAGGAGTCCCGGTTGAACGCCACCGCCGATCTGCTCAACTCCAGGATTGCCACCGCCGCCGCGAACGCCGGGTTCGGCTTCGCGAACCCGGCCTCGCGGTTCATCGGGCACGCGGTCTGCGGCAACCCGGAGTGGCTGAACGGCCTGTCCTGGCCGATCAGCGAATCGTTCCACCCGAACCGGACCGGCCATGCCAGCGGCTACACCCCGTTGGTGAGCCCGCGACTCACCGGCAACGCGCTGACGGTCGATGCGTCCGTGCTGGCGGCCGCCTCCGCCTCCGCCGGCGCGCTGGCCGCCCAGCAGCGCGGCTACGCCGAAGCGGACGCCTCGATCCAGCCCAAGGACTTCGTCAAACCGGATCTGAGCACCGCACCGGCCAAGGCGGCGGCCGCCAAGGCCGGCGTCGACCTGACCAGCCGGGTGAGCATCGACGCCGTCGACGCGGCCTGGAGCAAGGCTCAGGCGACGGCCGCCGGGTTCGTCGACCGTTCGGTCGACCGCGCGCAGCAGGTGGCGGGCGAGGTCAAGGATCGTGCTGTCGAGGCCGGCGGCAAGGTAGCCGACGCGGGCCGCTCCGCCGCCGCCACCATCGGCTCATGGGGCGCGAAGGCCTGGAGTGCGTTCGGCGGCTGAGGTGGAACCCGACCGTGCAACCTTTTGCGGCCGGTCGTTCCGTCATTTGGTCATGGGACGATTCGGGTTCGTGAGCCTGGCACCTGTTCTGGTGCTCGGCTTGCTCACGTCGGCATGTGCGCAGAGCCCCCACAGCGGCGCTGGCGCCGGGTCAACGCCGATGATGGCTCAGGCGGCCTCAACCACGGCGGTCCCTGCAGCGACAACTGACCCAGGTGCACTGTCGTCTTCGGCCACGACGCCATCGGCGAAATGCCCAGTCACCCAACGCCCACCGGTAACGCCGCCGGGAATAACCTTCGCTGCTCCCGGCCCGACGGTCGACAAGTCCTCCTTGGTATCCGCCGACGCAGCGTTGGGGAACGCCATCAAGGACGGCCCGATGTCGATCGCGCTCGCGCAGGGCTCGAACTTGTCGTGCTCGCTGGAAATGTTCACGGATGGTGGGAGTGCCACTCGCCTGGTGTGGGTCGTTGCGGTTACCGATGTGCCGGAGGGTCCAGTCGGCCCCGGGTCGCCGACGTCGGGAGTCACCTACGAACCGATTCCGACGCCGAAACCGGGCGTCATGGAGTACTTCATGGACGCGACCACCGGGGCGTACATCTCCGCCGAGCAGTACAACGGTTCTTAGCGTAGGCATTGGCGCCGGCTCAGTCAGGGAGCCGTCAGCACCTCGACGCCGGTGTCGGTGACCACCATGGTCTGCTCGAACTGGGCGCACCACGACCGGTCGGTGGTGGTCACCGTCCAGTCGTCGGCCCACAGCTCCCAGTCGATCCCGCCCAGGGTGATCATCGGCTCGATGGTGAACGTCATCCCCGGTTCCAGCACGGTGCTCACCGACGGATCGTCGTAGTGCAGCACCACCAGCCCGGAGTGGAAGGTCTGCGCGATGCCATGCCCGGTGTAGTCGCGGACCACCCCGTAGCCGAAGCGCTTCCCGTAGGACTCGATCACCCGGCCGATCACGTTCAGCTGGCGGCCGGGCGCCACGGCCTTGATCGCCCGGTTCATCGCCTCCTCGGTGCGCTCCACCAACAACCGCACCTCCGGCGCGACGTCACCGGCCAGGTAGGTGGCGCAATTGTCCCCGTGCACCCCGTCGAGGTACGCGGTGACGTCGATCTTGACGATGTCGCCATCCTGGATCACCGTCGAGTCCGGGATGCCGTGGCAGATCACCTCGTTCAGCGAGGTGCAACAGGACTTGCGGAACCCCCGGTAGCCGAGCGTCGACGGGTACGCGCCGTGATCGCACAGGTACTCGTGCACGATCGCATCCAGCGCATCGGTGGTGACGCCCGGCGCGATGGCCTTGCCGGCCTCGCCCATCGCCCTGGCGGCCAATCGGCCGGCGACCCGCATCTTCTCGATCGTCTCCGGGGTCTGCACCCAGGAGCCGCTGTCCCGTTGCGGTGCAGGCTTTCCCACGTACTCGGGTCGGGGGATCCCGGCCGGCACCCGGCGCTCGGGCCCGATGACTCCAGGGGTGATCGGCTCTCGACGGATGGCTGACGGCATGCGCGCCAGACTACTGCCGCGTCACGTGCCGGATCACTTCGCGGGGACGGCGGCCAGGAAGTCCTTGAGCACCTCGTTGGTCCGCTTGGAGCTGTCGCCGCCGACGATCAGCGCGCTGAACGCGACGTCACCGCGGGAGCCTACCGTCCAGGCGTGCGCATGGATGTCGCCCTTGTCGTCGCTGAACTCGGCGGTGCCGGTCTTGGCGGACACCGGGTTCGCGGAGGTCCCGACCGACTGCAGCAGGGTGGCCGTCCCCTCGGTCACCACCGCCCGCATCATCGTCGTGAGCCCGCTGCGGGCGGCCGCCGAACGGGCCGGCGCCGGCCGGTCCACGGTCGTCTTCTGGCCGCGGATCAAGGTCGGCATCGGCATGTTGCCGGTGGCCGCGGTGGCCGCCATCAACGCGGCCGAGAACGGCGTCACCAGATCCAGCCCCTGGCCGAAGCCGTCCTCGGCGAGCTGCACCGTCGAGTCGGCGACCGGGATCTTTCCGGTGAGGGTGGTGATCCCGGGAATGACGAAGTCCAGCCCGATGCCGTACTGCTCGGCGGTCTCGGACAATGCGTCCTTGGGCAGCTGGCTGGCCAGCTGCGCAAAAGTCGTGTTGCAGGACTTGGCGAACGCCAGCCGCATCGGCACGTCGCCGAGTTCGAACCCTTCGTTGTGCACCGGGCGCGAATTGATGGTCCACTCCCCCGGGCACGGCACGACGGTGGTCGGGGTGGCCAGCTTGTGGTCGATCGCGGCGGTGGCGGTGACAATCTTGAAGATCGACCCGGGGGGGTACCGGCCGGTCAGGGCGATCGATCCCTGGGCGTTGGCGGCCGCGTTCTGCGCCACCGCCAGGATCTCGCCGGTCGACGGCTGGATGGCCACCAGGGTGGCCGGTTCCTTGACCGCGGACAGGGCCTTCTCGGCGGCTTCCTGCATCCCGATGTCCAGCGTCAGGATCACCTTCGCCCCGGCGGTCGGCGCCTTCTCGGTCAGCGTCTTGACCTCGGCCCCGGTCGAGTCGACGGAGACGATCCGCCAGCCGGCCTTGCCGGCCCCGAGTTGCTCTGCCACCGGCTCGACCTGGGAGAGCACCGTCCTGGCGAAGTCCTTGGTCGGGCCGAGACTGCGTACCTGGGAAGGGAAGCTGAGCCCGGGGATCGTCGCGAGCTGTTGCTGGACGGTGGTGAACTCGTTCTCCCGCAGGTTGATCACCGTGTAACCGATCGAGGCATCCGACTTCTTGATGCCGTCGACGATGGCCGCCGCCTGCAGCGTCGGGTCGAACTTCTTGAGCATCGACACCAGCCGGTTCGCGGTCGCCGTCGGATCGGTGATCTTGGTGCGGTTGGCCTGCACCGCATACACGGTGACCGGTGAGAGGATCTGCCGGTTGTTCCGATCGACCAGGGTGCCGGGGTCCGCGTCGGTGGTGCGCACCGCCAGGGTCTGCTGGGCGCCGAGTTCGGGATGCAGCACCGTCGGTGACCAGTCGAGGCTCCATCTGGCCTTCTCGCCGGAACCGATCAATCGCCAGTTCCAGGTGGCGTCGTAGGTCCAGATGCCGGCGTCCGGCAGCTGCCAGGAGTAGCTGACCGGAATCTCGGCGGTGGCGTCGTCGGTCCGGTTCCAGGCCTTCGGCGCGATCTGCAGGTCCGTCGGGTTCAGATCGGTCAGCACCGCGTGCAGCATCTGCCCGGCCGAGCCCGGATCGGAGGTCAGCGCCGCGGCCTTGTCCCATTCGGCCGACTGCAGATAGGTGATGAACTGATCCAACTCGGTCTGCGGATCGGGCGACTTCTCGGCACCGCTGCCGGGCGTGCAACCGGCGATGACGGCCAGCATCAACACCATCGGCAGCAGGAGCCGAAGACCTCGTCTGTGCACGGACACCACAGCTTCAGTATCTGTGCTGCATCGGCCGGACCCGGTAACCGCGCCCGGCGCGCCGGACCTGACAAACAGGCCCGGCGCGCCAGGCCGGGTGATCAGCAGCTCCAGTCCGGACCAGCGCCAAGGCGAGGTCGAACCCGTAGCGCTGCTCGTTCAGCGCAAGTGAGGATCGCCGTCACCAGTGGTGAGCGATGTCGACCACCAGGCGGTGCCCGAGACCGGGTCCGTCCAGCACGAACGCCCGCATCGGGAGCCGCGCGCGGACACCGACGGCGAGCGTGGTGGTGCCCTCGAAGCTGCCGGCCCATGCGACCTGCTTCAGCGTCGGCCAGCCGGCCACCGGCACCAGCTCGCGAGGGTTCGCCGGCCGGTAGGTGGGCCTACCGGTGGTGACGTTGTAGGCGGGCGCCCGGACGACGACCTGGATGTCCGCGGCGCCGCGCACCGGCACCAGCGCGCCCGATCCGTCAGCCCTGACGGCCGGGACGTACCGCACGTCGAAGCCCGGGCGGCCGACCCCGGCCGGCCCGAGGTCGACGACCAGCCGGTCGTAGCACGCATGGTGGCCGGCGCGGACGTTGCTCACTGCCTCCGAAGTGGTCGCACTTCCGGTCTTCGGCAATGACCCCCAGTGGACCGTGGCGCAGCCGGCGGCCGCAGTACCGTTTACTCCGGCATCCGCGGCGACGACCGGGACGGCGGCGACGACGGCGGCCAGGGCGATGACGCCCACAACGCGCCGGGCGAGGGAAAGGTGGTTCATGGTGTCCTCCTTCCGGACACCCACTAGAGACGCTCGATGGGCTGTCCGGTGCCACACCGACAGGTTTCGGTTTCGCGACAATCCGGACACGAACCCGATGCGCCGAACCGGCCCCAGGGTCAGTTGCCGTGCTTCGTCAGCGGCAGTGGGAACCCGCCGGCCGAGATCGACACCGGGAACGCGCCGGCGGGTCGTTGGGACCGATCCTCGGTGCGTTCTTCGAACCCGTCGATGACGGCCAGGATGGCGGCGTTCACCTCGCGCAATTCGTCCGGCGTCAGGTAGACGACGCCGCGGAAACTGAAGGACGCTTCCCGCCAGGGCTTCGGGTAGCTGCGCCAGCTCGACTCCCAGCGCTCCCGTTCGTGCTCATCGCGCTGCCGGAACTGGCGGTCCAGCTCCTCGGCAGCGGCAGTCACCTCCGGCTGCGGGTTGTCCAGCGTGAAACTCAGGCCCCTCGACGCCCGACGCCACGGCCGCTGCCGTCCGGTGCCGCCCGGCGCCTCCTCCACGTAGCCGTACTTGGCCAGGGTGCGTAGATGGAACGAGCAATTGGCGGGGCTCTCGTCGAGCAAGTCCCCGGCCTCGGTGGCGGTGAGGGTGCCCTCCCGGCGCAGCGCCTCGAGCAGGGCGATCCGCACCGGGTGCGCCAGCGCCCTGATCTCCTTGGCGTCGGTCAGGTTCCGGCGGCCCGCGGCGTCGACGCCCGGGGCAGCGACATCTGGGGTGGCGACGTCTGGGCTGGCGACGCCAGGGGCAGCGACGTCCGGGGCAGCGACGCCAGGGGCAGCGACGTCTGGGGTGGCGACGTCTGGGGCCGCGGTCCGGTGGGCCGATGCCGGCCCGGTGGCCGTCGGCTCTCCGGCGGAGGTTCGCGTCATCCCGCCATCCTCCCCCGTTGCCACCGCGACGATGCTCACCGGGAGACTGCGGCGAGCCGCCGCTGCGGCTCGGTCAGCCTGGCCTGTTCAAGGGCGCCGATCCTGTTTCCCCAGCGCACCAGGGTCTCGCCCGCCCGATGCCGCAGCGGGCGACGCGGCCGCGGGCGGCGAGCGCTGAGCCGCTGCTGACGATCCAGGGTCTCCCTGCGGGCGAGTTCGATGACGGTCTGCTCGTTCATGTCGCGACCTCCGGGTCGACGTCGGAATCCTTGGAAACATTGCTTTCGCAATACCTGTTTCCAAGCATGTCCTTCGAAAGACTCGTTGTCAACGCATTTGGAAAGAATTCTTTCGATGGCCGCGGGACGGGGACACGGGGACACGGGGACACGGGGACGAACGCTCCGACTCGGCGACTTCCAGAACGAATCCTGCCCACCAACGAGGACCAACCCTCCGACTCGGCGCTGCCAGCACGTCGAGCCGCCAACGGGGACGAACGCTCCGACTCGGCGCCTCCCAGAACGAATCCCGCCCACCAACGAGGACCGACTCTCCGACTCGGCGCGTTCGAGGCGGCGGGCGGCTCACCTCGACAGATCAGACAGGTCAGATCAGACAGGTCGGGTCAGACAGCTCAGACAGGTCGGGTCAGACAGCTCAGACAGCTCAGACAGGTGAGGTCAGCGCAGGATGCTCCTATGGTTGTCAAGCTGCTGACGGTAGGTGGTTGACGGCTGAGGCTGGTGTGAGTGCGGTGAAGACCTCTCGGGCGATGTAGCGCTTGAGGCAGCGGATGATCTCGGGTTTGCTGAGCCCTTCGGTGGTGCGGCGAGCGACGTAGTCCTTGGTGCGTTGATCGGTTCCCATCCGGGTGATCACGATGCGCCACAGCGCACTGTTGGCGTTCCGGTCACCGCCGCGGTTGAGGCGGTGGCGGCTGGTCTTGCCGGAGGATGCCTGGATCGGTGATGCTCCGCAGAGCATCGCGAAGGCGG
>NZ_AUFT01000006.1 GCF_000426645.1 Nakamurella lactea DSM 19367
CCGCGGATCGCAGTTCCGATCCAAGAAATACGTCCGGACCCTGGCCAACAACGGCCTGCTCGGCTCGATGGGCAGGGTGGGGGCATGTGCCGACAACTCGGCCATGGAGAGCTTCTTCGCGCTACTGCAGCGCAACGTCCTGGACCGCCAGCGGTGGCGCACCCGCCAGGAGCTGCGCCTGGCGATCGTGACCTGGATCGAGCGGACCTACCACCGCAAACGCCGGCAACGCCGCCTCGGGAAGCTGACCCCGATCGAGTTTGAGACAATCAACAGAGCCGCACCCGCGGCCTGACGAACCGGTCAACCAGACCCTGGGCAAACCCCGGGGGCATCTGACGGCCTTCGTATTCGAGGACACTGGCGACACGGCGGCTGCGGCTCTGCTGGCTCATTCGCTTCGGGAGATGCCACAATCCGTGGTTGCTAGACCACTTGAAACCGTAGCCCTTCAGCGCCTGGCGCAACAGCGCATCAAAGCCGATCGCAACCTGCTGGGGTGCAAGGACTCGAACCTTGATTGACGGGACCAAAGCCCGTCGTCCTGCCGTTGGACGACACCCCAATGGGCTGCGGCGGGACTCTCCGGAGAGCGTCCCGCCGCAGTCACGCTGCCGAGTTGGCCAACACGGACCAGATGTATTCCTGATCGGCGGTGTCCGGGAGAACTGGGCGGGGCAGCCACAGCAGCTTCATCCCTGCCTGCACTGGCGTGCGGTCGGCCTTGCGGTTGTTGCAGGGTCGGCAGGACGTGATCAGGTTCTCCCAGGTGTTCGGTCCGCCCTTGGACTGCGGAATGATGTGGTCGATCGTGTCGCCGTGCCTGCCGCAGTAGCCGCAGGTCCGGCTGTCCCGCAGTTTGATCTGTGCGAAGGTCGGCTGCCTGTCCAGCGCCGGCCGGAAGCCGATGTGCACGTAGGCCAGCATCCGGATGATCTTCGGCAGCGGGATCGACAGGTGCTGCGAGTGGATCACCTTCGTCGGGTGCGCCTCGAAGGTCTCGGCCTCGCCGGTGACGACCAGGCTGACCGCGCGCTGCCATTCGATCCGGGAAAGCACCTGGTACGAGGAGTTGATGAGCAGAACTTCGTTCATGATCGCGGCACTTCCTTCCTGATCGGCGGGGCCGGCCATTGGCCCGGCCGGTTGAGGTCGTGCTGGTGTCCTTGGAGGGACTCGAACCCTCAGCCTCCGCCTTCGGACGGCGGCGCTCTTCCATTGAGCTACAAGGACAACGGCCCCGCGGAGCGGCAGCGCCAGGGACCGGTGACGGGCGTTGACCTGCTCGCCATTCAGGTTGACGATCCGGCACGGTCCGTGGCCGATGGGCGCCGCGCACCACCACGGCCATCGGGTTGCTGCGCGGTCAAAACGGCCAGGAGGCGTCCAGGCCACGTTCGAGGCTCTCGACGATGCCGAAACGGTGCAACGTTGAGGCCGCACCGGGCGAACGAAGTAACGGCCGGTCGCCGGGCCTGGCGAGGTACCGCCACGGCACCCGGTGCGGCACCGTCGGTGCCGCACAGGTCGGCATCGCAGGTGACGCGATGCGTTGTGCCCCAGGAGGGATTTGAACCCTCACGCCCGAAGACACGCGGTCCTGAACCGCGCACGTCTGCCAATTCCGTCACCGGGGCATTGGTGCTGCTCCTTGTTCGCCGAGCAGCGTTGCGGCCACCAGCCAGCCGGAGCCGACTCGTGACAGACCTAGTTCGCGCCAGTGGTGTGCGCTGTCCATCGTGTTGTTGTGGTGCCGGTTCGCGTACGCGATCCGGGGAGAGGCGGAGAATGGAGCACTCGAAGCCCAGCCGCATCGGCGGCCGCTTCCGCTAGCAACGGAACCCGGCACGCCCGTCCGGTTCATTCTCCAATACGGCAGAACACGTTCTACGGTGTTCGGCGGCGGGCGATTGTGATCAATCGTCCGCTTCCGTGTTCGCAGTGGCGGTCGGCGTGGCGGAGCCGCTCACCTGAGCCGACTGCGCCCGCACCTGGGTGCGCACCAAAGTGTTGGGGTGTCCGGCGGGACTTGCACCCGCTAGCACCTGATCCACAATCAGGCCGCGCACGACGTTGCGGTCGGACACAGTGCCCGGGCGAGGATTTGAACCTCGGACCCCTTCCTCATCAGAGAAGTGCTCTCACCACTGAGCTACCTGGGCGAAGCGGCCGTACCCCTGTGCCGGGGACTGGAACCGCTGGTGACCTGGGCGGGAGTCGAACCCGCGAAGGTTCTGAGTGAAGTTAGATCGCCCATGCCGGCAGAGCAGAGCGACCACGCAGTGGTGTTGCGTGCCCTCGGTGGGATTTGAACCCACACTGTCCAGCTCCTTAGGCTGGCGCCTCCTGCCATTGGGCTACGAGGGCGAGCTACTGATGTTGCAGTGCGCTGTCCCGGCTGGGTTCGAACCAGCGACACACCGCTTAACAAGTGGACGCTCTGCCAACTGAGCTACGGGGCAAGGTCGGATCCGACGTCGGGAGGCACACCCCCGCCGGACGGCAGTTGGAGCCTCACAATCGCTGTGGGAAAACGGGTTTCGGCCAGATGCGGCCACCGAAACTCGCCACCGGAACGGGCGAAGCGGACCGAGTGCCCCGCGAGGGGCTCGAACCCTCGACACGCAACTTAAAAGGATGCTGCTCTACCGGCTGAGCTAGCGGGGCGAAACCCCCGGGGTGGCGCCGACTGTCGCAAGAGCCAGGACCACGTGGGTCGCTCGGAGCGTTCGCCCGCCAGATGCCGGCTACCTCCGGGTGGTGCGTCACCAGGGATTCGAACCCCGGACAACACGGATTAAGAATCCGCTGCTCTGACCGTCTGAGCTAGTGGCGCCTGTGGTGCTGCCGCGCTGCCCACCGAGGGGGCGAACCTCGAACCTTCCCGTCCAGAGCGGGATGCGCTGCCTATTGCGCCAGTGGGCACGGTTGTGGTGCTGGATGGTGCCGTGCGCGCTCCCGGGAGGATTCGAACCTCCAACCAACCGGGTAGAAACCGGTCGCGCTATCCGTTGCGCCACAGGAGCTTGAACCTTGGTCAATCGAGCCCCGAGCCGGAGTCGAACCGGCGGCATCCCACTTACGAGGCGGGCGCTCTGGCCACCTGAGCTACCGAGGCAGGTGCGGCGTCGACACCCGGAGCACGACGCTGAGATGCGTGCTGTTGTCACCGACGGAACCGTTCGGCTGGACTCTGAAACCCCGTCCGACGGGATGAGGGGACAACCGGTGTACCGGGTTCTATCGGCACCGGCAGGCCGTGCCGCGCGACCCGACTGGCACTGCGGAGTGTCCGCCGGCCTTCTCGGACCTGGGCCGGCGCGTGTCTCCGGAAGTGTGTCCCCGGAGGAATTGAACCCCCAACCCCCTGATTCGTAATCAGGTGCGCTATCCGTTGCGCCACAGAGACAGTGCGGCCGACAAGACGGCATCCGGCGCATCGACCAGCCGGTGCAGCGGCCGACTGGAGTGTCCGTGCTGTCGGCGCGGAGAACGCTGGGCCACGGTGACCACCCTGCGTTGGATGTTGAGTAGCGACGCCTGGACTCGAACCAGGGCGTGACGGGTTATGAGCCCGTTGCTCTGCCGCTGAGCTACGCCGCAGTGGGGCGCCATCGGCAGCGTGTGCCTCCGGTCCCGGTGCCACCGCCTGGGATTGAACCAGGGCGCCCCGTTTTTCAGGCGGGTGCTCTGCCAACTGAGCTACGGCGGCATGTAATAAGGTTGCTGTCGGTGGGCCTCCAGGGAGTCGAACCCCGTGTGCCGAAGCACCTGGTTTACAGCCAGGCCGATACGTCGTGATCACGAGACCCATGTGACCGCAACGATTGTGTTGCGGCCGGGTGGTGCTTCCTGCGGGCCGACCGATCCGTCGCGCTCCCGGTGAGGGTGATCGCGACGGACCGTTCGGACTGTATGGCTCGACGCGACCCCCGGGGTGTCTGTGCCCGGTTGGCGTGGGTCGTGCCTCATCCGCCGGCTTCGGGCTGGCGGGATTCTGATCCTCTATCCAGTTCTCAAGGTGTTCCCGACCCAGGCGCACTGGGACGGTCCAACGGCGGCTCTCCGGTCTGGTGGACCGGATGTTGTGTGCCGTCGTTCGGTATGGCGGCAGGTCTCGAACCTGCTACGGCGGTGTTGTGGACGGCCGCTCGTCTGAGCTGGTGTTCGGCACATGCGAGAGGCCGCCCAGCGGGACTTGCTCCCGGGGCGGCCTCTGGTCTGATCCTGGTGGTCAGGTCGTTCAGATCATCGGCCGCCGGTGGTGGAGGTTCGTCGACTGTAGGCGGGTGTGGCTGGTCCTCGGCATCTCGGGGGAACGGTCCAGGTCGATGCCGATGCCGATGCTTGAGGTGGCGGCCGACGTCGCGAAGGCAGGAATCATCGCGAAGTCGGCCTGGAACTTGGTGTGACACAACGTGTTAATCACCGCGTACTCACCTCCGGCATCTCGATGTCGTGCTTCATGGTCTTTGATGACTTGGTCCCAGGTCTGGTTCCGTCGATGACCGTAGCAGTGTTGCCCGGCATCGCCTAGCACTTTGTCACTTCCCTTCCAGATCGCCGTTCAGGGCCAGCGGCGACCCGGTTGGAGACCTGCTAGCGCGCTCGTCCAACACGAACGCTGGCTGGAACGGGCAGCAGCGTCCGGCGGCGACGCGACGCTCATGGTCGGCGGGGTTGCGGTCATGGCCAGAGCCAACCGCGGCCGGGCAACTCGACCGCGACGTCAACCGCTGCAGGGTCTCTGACTACCTCTGCTGCCCAGTACAACGCGCGGACGATGAACTCGGACTGGCGGGCAACGCCGGGCATGGATCCCTGCCGAGCGAATTCTCGGATCTTGATCTGCGCGTCCGCGATGCGGGTGATCTGGGTGGCGATCTGTTCGCGAAATTCCTGTTCTTCCATGGGTCTTCTCCGATAGTCGGTGTGGTGTCGTGTGTTGTGAGCCGGCGCTATCAAGCGAGCTCGTCGGCTGGTTCGACGAGTATCTGGGTCGGGAAGGCGACGTTCCGGCTTCGGGCGCGCAACAAGGCGCGACCGTGAAGGTTGACGTCGGGGCGCAGCGTCGGCAGTGCTCGGCAAGAGGCGGTCGGACCCCTCGGAGCCGGCGCGCCCCGTCGTCGCGGGCGATCTGCAGATGCGAAAAGCCGCCCTGCCGGGGACTGGCACCCGGGGGCGGCTTCTGCTTGAACCTGGAGGTCCAGGTCCCAATCAGAGTAGCGATAGCAGCTTCGAGTGATTCGTCCTCAGCCCGTGCGATTGAAAACTGAGTCGCAGGGGCAGCGTCAGGCCGGTAATCAAGTTCGGCAGCAGCACGACCGCTGCGAGGGTTGGGAGCATTGCTGCATCGGTCTGGTACTCGGTGGGACGCAACGAGTTCATCACCGGGTACTCACCTCCACCCTTCGGCGTCCTGCCGGATACGCACCTCGGATAGGCGGTCCTTTGTCAGGTTCGGCGATGACGATAGCAGCGACTCCGGGTGTCGCACAGCGCATTGTGGACGGATTGATCGAAGGGCCACGGTCTCAGCGGTCCGAGGTTTGACCTTGCTGCCACCGCCCGCGACAAGGTCAAGTTCAGGCCGAGCCGCCGACGCTCCAGAGTCTCAACCGATTCGTGAGATCCGTCTTGTACGGTCACGTTTGGACAACCACGTCGCCACTGGCCTTGGGCATGCAGGCGGAGACGTCAAGGCACAGCCGGATTCGGGGTTCCTTGCGGCTCAGTTGGGGTTGACGGCCGGTCAGCGTCCTGCGTTCGTGCGACACTCGGCCCGCTGGCGTTCATAGATCGCACGAAATTCGGGGTCCGACACGCTCACGCCAACCCGAATGCGTGCTAACTCGACGGCGTCGTAGCACGCTTCAATACTGCTGTCGCGGGTTCGGTCGCTCTCGTTGCCCATACGGACGATGACGGTGACCGCGATCGTTGCGAGGACAACGGCAAGTAGTAGCACACCCCAGTACCTCCGGTACCAGGGGGCAGGCGGGTCTACGACCTCTGTCCAGTGAGTTGCCGGGTCTTCGAACTTGTCGATCATGGTTGTTGCTTGCCCCCGCCAGTCGTCAGTCGACACACCCGCATGTGCTCGTGAACGTTATCGCTACCGGGCGCCTCACCGTTACGCCTGATGCTCGATCGTGACCAACGCGTCTAGGTTCGTCACCTTACAGGCGGAGTTGCCGGGCGGATCCACGCTTCATAGGTCGCGGCCACCGGTCCGGTCGCTGTCAGGGAAGGGCATCGCCAGTCCTGTCGAGCCAGCGGACTGTTCGTGCTGGTCAGAAGTGCCGACGACCGGGGGCATGCCGCGACCTTCATGATCTAAGACGTCGGCGACGCGCCGGATTCGAATACCGCGATTGTGCTCGTTCATTCGCCTTGGGAGATACCACATTCCGTGGTTACTGGACCACTTGAATCCGCAATCTTTCAGCGCCTGTCGGAGGATGGTGTCCGTCTTGGCGGTGCCGACGACGGTGGTACCGGATGGGCCGTGCTTGATGACAGGTCCGGTGGCTGCGGAACCCGTAACGTCCGCGGTGGCGGGTGGGTTCATTGTTCCGGCTGGGTGATGGGTGTCGGCGCCAGGTGGCTGCTCCACCGGTGCTGGAGTGCGCGGGGCGGGAGTAGGCGCGGGTTCAGCGACGATGTGGTACAGGCCCGCTTCTTCGGTGCCCGAGTCGTTTCCGTGGCCCTCGGCCTTGGCCGGCATACGTTGTGGTGCTGGGCTTTCCGGCTGATGTTCGATTGGCAGTGCCGGCCAGGCGACGGAAGCTGACCCGTCAGTGTCCACGGAGGGCTCCGGCGCCCGGTGTGTGGCTCGTTCAGTCATGAGTGCGTTGATGCGGGCGACCTCGGTGCGGGCCGCTTCGAGCTCGTCGGCGTGCTTGAACGGCTCGGACATCGCCTGACGGGCAGCTTGTTCGGTGGCGGCCGCTTCGGCGCGGCCTTCCCGAAGTTTGTCGAGGACTGCGGGGATGGCAGCGGCGCGGTTCTCCATGGTCCGTATGGCGCCAACGCCCTCAGCGACGCTGTCGGTGGTGACCGTGAATGAGGTGCGGGGAGCGTGTGCGATGTCGACGCGGAAGTCCGGCCGGCTCGAGCTGGACGGCAGTTGAGTGAAGGTGAAGTGCTGCCCGGCCAGTTCGGCCTCGACCGCGGTGTCACGAGCGAGCCAGGTTCGGCTGACGCCGGACATGAGCGCGTCGCGGAGTGCCTGGGCCGCTTCGCCGCGGTCGGTGTAGGTGCCGCGGCCGATGGTGATGCGGAAGGCGTCTCCGGTGGTGGGGGTGAGCCGCTCGGCGGCGGCGACGAGGAGGGGTTCGTCGTGGTCGGCCTGGATGATGCTGCGGGCGGCGGACTCGGCGCGGTAGGACAGGGTGGACAGGTTGTTGTGGTGTGCCCGGTCCAGGCGCTGCAGCTTGGCCAGCGCGGCGTCGGCGGTGCTCTTGTCGAGGAGCAGCGGGTCGCCTGAGGTGATGGCCTTGGTCTCGGCCATCGAGAGCATGGCGTCGCCGATGTCGTCGATCTCGCGGACGTCGAGCCGGCCGCGAAGTACCTGGGTGATGAACTGCTGTTTCCGTTCCAGGGTCTGCCACATGTAGGTGTCGAAGGAGCCTTCGGTGGCCCACCGGTAGATCTCGATTTCGGGGTTCTGGTTGCCGCGCCGCAAGATCCGACCATCGCGTTGCTCAATATCCGCGGGTCGCCAGGGCGCGTCGAGGTGGTGCAGAGCGATGGCACGGTTCTGCACGTTGGTACCGACGCCCATCTTCTGGGTCGAGCCGAGCAGCACAGCGACGTCGCCGGCCCTGCATGCTGCGAACAGGCGTGCCTTCTGGGCATCGTCGTTGGCGTCGTGGATGAACCGGATCGAGCGCTGGGGCATGCCGCGTCCGACAAGGAGGCTGGCCAGTTCGTCGTAGATGTTGAACTTGTCGGCCTTCGGTGCGGACAGGTCGCAGAACACCAGCTGCAGCGCTCCGCGGGTCGGGCTGGTGCTGCCGGTGTCGTCGAGGTATTCGTTGTCGCGAGTCTCCCGCCAGATCGTCGCGATCCGGTCGGCGGCCGCGCTGACCTTGGTCGTTTCGGTCGGCTCGTCGCCGCCGACGAGGCGCATGTCCAGCGCCGCGTGCCGGCCCTCACCGATGATCTTGAGGTGGTTGTCACCGCCCTTCTCTGCACGGCCGGTGAGCCGGTCGGCGCGGTGGTCCAGCTCTGCGATGAACTCCGCCAGTTCGGGTGAGCCGGGCACCGCGACGGTCTCGGGGAGCCGCTTACCGTCAGGTCGTGCCCGCAGTAGCGGGGTGGGGAGGTTGAGGTCTTCGGCGGTCTTCACGTCGGCGAAGGTGGCCCAGATCCGCAGCAGCTCAGGGACATTCTGGAAGCGGGCGAAGCGAGTCTTCTGTCGGTAGCCGGCGCCGCTGGGCTTCAGTTCCAGCCCGGCGGTCGTCTCGGCGAAAGTCGCTGCCCACACGTCGAAGTCGGCGACCCCGGCAGCTTCGAGCAGGTCGGGCCGCAGGTAGCGCATCATGACGTGCGCCTCGGAGATGGAGTTGGCGATCGGGGTGGCGGTGGCCAGGGTGGCGACGCGTTCGCCGTGGCTGCGGCGCAGCAGCTCGATCTTCATGTGCAGGTCGGTGGCCATCTGGCTGCCGTCCAGGCCGGCATCGGGGATCTTGCTGACGGTCTTGAGATTCTTGTGCAGGTGCGCCTCGTCGACCACGACGTAGTCGATGCCGGTGTCTTCGAAGCTGACCCCCGGGTCGCGGGCCACATCGAGCAGGCCGGTCAGCGACTGCTCGGACTTCAACACGAGCTTCTCGATGCGCTTGATGGTCAGGTCGGCGCCGGACTCCTTCGCGCGATCCAGCGCGGATCGGAGCCCGTCCAGCTCGGCGCGGGTGTATTCGGCCTCGAACTCAGGCGAGACGGCGATGCGTTGGAACGACTTGTGGGTGATGACGATGCCGTCCCAGTCGCCGGTGGCGATGCGGGCGATCAGGTCACGTCGGCGGTCCTTGGTGACGTCGTCCTTGCCGGCCGCCAGGACGCGGGCCTGCGGGTAGAGCTGCAGCCATTCGCGGGAGAACTGTTCCAGCATGTGCCCAGGGACGACGGCCACCGGTTTGCTGGCCATCCCGAGCCGGCGCAGTTCCATCATGCCCATGACCATTTCGGCGGTCTTGCCGGCGCCGACCTGGTGGAAGAGTCCGACGGCGGGTTCGGCGAGCATCCGGGCGACGGCGGCCCGCTGGTGCGGGCCGGGGGTGAACGAGGCGGCCAGGCCGGGCAGGGTGAGCCGCTGGCCGTCCTCGCTGTAGTCCCGCAGGACCAGGGAGTTGAATCGGCGGTTGTATTCGTCGGCGAGCCGCACGGCACGTTCCGGTTCCTCCCACACCCAGTCGGCGAACCGTTCTTGTAGCGCGGCGGCCTTGTCCCGGGCGGCCTCGGTTTCGGTGGGGTTGAGTGTGGTGGACCCGTCGTCGTGGTTGGTGTCCTCGACGGTGATGGGCCGCTGTTCGAGCAGGGCCGCCATCAGTTCGCCGGCGGGGCGCCGCTCGGTGCCCCACTGGCTGGTCGCGGCGAGGCTGTGTCGATTGGCGCGGACCTCCCAGATGGAGGTGCCCTCGCCGCCGGACTGCACTCGGGCGGAGCGGTCGCCCAGCACGTCCCGCAGGAACTGCTGGTAGTCGTCGGCGCTGATCCACACCGCGCCGATCCGCGGACTGATCTCGGCCGGAGTCAGTGGCGTGGGTTGCACGTCGCGCAAGGCGGCGGCGTTCACCGTGAATTGGCCATGACCGTCGTCAACGGCGGTCTGCGCGGCGTCGAGTTTCACCCGCACGTTGCCAGACAAGTATTCGGCGCGGGGCACCAGGCGGCCGTCCTGCGGGTCATCGAAGACCAGCTCGCCGAGCCGATCGCGGGCATCCTCTTGGTCGACGCCCAGGAGAGCGGCGATCCGGTCGAGGTCGAGGCGCCCGTCGGTTTCCAGAGCAATCGCGATTGCGTCCTCGGGCGTGTCCGCGCCCAGGACCGGTGTCCGGGGGAGCACGACGCGTTCGGTGAGCAGTGGTGCCGGGATGGCCCGCTGGGTTTCCTCGTCGAAGATCTCCAGGGCACGGATAAGGGAGGCGAATGGATCGGTGCGCAGGAATCGCATGACGTCCGGGCGGCGGCGGTTCATCAGGTCTTCGCCGGTGTCGGGGTCGGTGCGGCCGCTGCGAACCAGGCGGAACCGGTTAATCGGGCCGTGCCGGTCGACGTAGCGGGCGTGGGATTGGCCGAGCCGGCCGCGCAGGCCGTCCAGCTCCGGGGTGTCGTCGCTGTCGGCGGCCTCAAGCTGCAGCAGTTCGCGGGCCAAGTCGCGCAGCTCGAGCAGTTCGCGGAGCTCGCGCTGCTGGGTCTTGGGCACGGTCAGCGGCGCCGGACCGTAGACGTCCATAATCTGGAAGCCGGTCTCGGGATGCCCGGTGACCATGCCGATCCAGGTGCCGTCGGGGGGAGTGACCGCGGCGGTCGCGGTGGGTGCGGGCCCATCGGGCCGGGCGCTGACGGTCAGGTCGGCGACCTGGGCCTCGTGGACGATGCCTGCGAGCGCGGTCCGCAATTGTGCCGCGACCGTGGTCGGGTCCGGGCTGGTGACGGTGAGCGTGTCCGCGCCGTGCATGCCGTGGCGGATCCCGGGTTCGCCGAGCACTCGCTGGGGGTGTTCGGTGAAGTACCCGGAGATGCGCCGGTCCTGCAGCACGCCGTCGATGCGCAGCGGGTGGGTGGTGAGCCACGAGTCATCGCCGGGTTCCCGGTCGTCTTCGCGGCGGCGCAGCACCAGCACGTCGGTGAGCGCGTCCGTGCCGGCGGTGCGCCGATGGGCGCCGGTGGGTAGCCGGACGGCGCCGAGAAGGTCTGCCTTGGCGTACATCTCGCGACGGGCTGTCGGGTTGGTCGCATCCAAGGTGGAGGCGGAGGTGATGACCGCGACCAGGCCGCCGGGGCGGACGAAGTCCAGAGACTTGAGAATGAAGTGGTTGTGCATGCTGTGTTGGTTCGGGTTGTGCTGTCGATCGTGCAGTACCACGTCCGCGAAGGGCACGTTCCCGACCGCGGCGTCGAAAGCCGCTGATGGGTAACGGGTATTGGCGAAGGATTCAGTGCGAATGGTGGCGTGCGGGTACAGCTGCTGCGCGATGCGTGCGGTGACCGGGTCGAGTTCGACACCGGTCATCCGGAACCCGGTTGCCGCGGCGTCTTCGGAGTTCGACGCCGGGGCCAGACCGATGAAGGTGCCGGAACCCGACCCGGGTTCCAGGACCTCGCCTGCGGTGAGGCCGAGGGATGTGACGGCCTGCCAAATGGCGTCGACGATGCCGGGGTCGGTGTAGTGCGCATTGATGGTGGTGCGCCGGGCCGCGTCCCACTCGGCGCCGGTGAGCAGATCACGGAGCTGGGCGCGCTGCGTCGACCACTCGGCGCGGGTGTCGTCGAAGATGCCCGGGATCGCCCCCCACGACGACCAAGCCGCCAGCACCGGCTGCTCGTCCGCCGTGGCCGGCCGATCGCCGTCGGCGAGCTCACGGGAAAGCCGCAGCGCCCGCAGGTTCGCGTCGATCCGGGCGCGGTCCCCGGACGGGACGAGCTGCCGATCACGCGCCGGCCGGAAGACTGGGCGAGCTACGGCTGTTGCTGGCCGGTCCGCTCCCGCCAGTCCCGATCCAGCTCCGCGTTCCGGTCCCGTTCCTCCTGTTCCCGCTCCAGCCGGTCCCGCCGGGCCCACTGCTGCTTCAGCTGCCAGACCGGATCCGGTTCCTCGTCGTCCTCCTGGTCCGTCTCCTCCGGGGGTGACGAGTAGACCAGGTCCGCCAGGACCGCTTCCTCGGCCTGCAGCTTCGCCATCCGCAGCCGGCCGACCTTCCCCAGATACCCCTCGCCGGCGCGATCCGGTCCCGCCAGATGGTCCGTCAGCTGATCCACCTGAGAGGCGACCGTCTCGCCCAAGGTCGAAAAGAAGTCCTCGGGATCCGGGATCTCTGCGAACGCTGCCGGCTTGTGCTGCCGCCAATAGGTCTTCGCCAGCTGGCCGTACTGGTTCATCGTCGGAATCTCCTGAGCGGGCCGGTGCGAGGCGCTGCGGCTGCGATTCCGCGGCTCCCCACAGATCATCGAAGCTGAGCTGCTGCCCACCATCATCGGTCCGATCACGTCGCCGTGCTGACATGCGCTGCGTCCTCCGACGGGGTCCGCGGCCCCGCGGGCGGTGGACGGCCAGTGACATCTGCGGTGCCGCATTGCCGTGCTCCTTCCTGCTCGGCCTGGGTTCAGTACCTCACCTGGGTGTGACACCGGCCCGGCAAACCTCGGCTCGAGGTGATTCCGGCGGAATCACCCTGTCCCCGGAAACAGGCCGACCCGGCGCACCCCATGGGGTGGGCCGGGCCGATGCGAGTTAACGGTCAGCGGTCAATGGACACGCCGCGATCGGCCGGTTCGGCTCCGTCGCGGGCGAACCCGCCGCGCCCTGTCTCCGGCGCGGACCCGACGGGCCGGGCATCACTGGCTGCTGGCGCGTCACTGACGTTGAGCGTCAGACCGGCGTCATAGACGCCGCGGTTCACCTGTGCGACGCGGGTGTCCCGGTCGGCCGCGCCCATGCTGGCGGGCAGGTACCAGGCGGTGTGCTTGGCCGACCACTTGAACCCGTTGTCCTTCAGCACGCCCTGCAGCGCCTTGTCGTCGCGGCCCACCCCGACCGCGATGGTCTGCGTCGGAGTGTGATGCAGCGTCGCCGCCGCGGAAGGCGTCGCGCGTTCGACGGTTCGTTGCACAGGCGCGGCGGTGGCGGTTCCGGGTGTCGGCCGTGGGGTGACGCTGGAGGCGAATACCTTCAGCGCCGCGCCCATGCTGCCGTCCCGGCGGGCGAAGGTTTCGACCTCGGGGCGGCCCTTGACGATGACCGGATCACCGATCTGCATGGAGTTGACGGCCGTTTCGGCGCGGCTGCCGAAGATCACCACCTCGGTGTACACCGGCGGAGCGTCGGTCCATTGCCCGTCCGTGTCGCGGACTCGTTCGTTGCTGGCTACCCGCAGCCGCGCCCACGAGCGGCCGGAGTCGGCGACGCCGTAGGTCGGTTCGGCCGCCAGGTTGCCGTTGATGGTGACCCGCATGCCGGGCGGTGCCACCGGCGCCGGCGATCGTTGCTGGGACGGCGTGTCGGCCGGTGGCGTTGTGGCCGGCTCGGTCCGGTCGGCCGGTGGCTCATTCTCGGCGGCCTCAGCCGGCTGGTCAGGCTCGGCCGGGTTCTGGAGGTCGTGCAGATCGCGCAGGGCGTCGGCCTCCGATCCGCGTTGCCCGTCCAGCAGGGCCGCGAGCTGCACGGTGGCGCGTTGGATGCGGGCCGGGTTGCCGTCCTCCGCCTCCAGGTCGCTGATCTGCGTCGACAGGATGGTCGCCTGTTCGGCGACATTGCCCCACGGAGGGGTGGGCAGCACCGGACGGCCGCGACCGTCCAGCAGGGTGGTCTCGGGGGTGGTCATGGTCGTTTCTCCGTTCGTGATGGTGCTGGCTGGGTTGGGAAATCGGGCGCCCTGCGCGACTGCCTCGGCGGTGACGGGCGGGCTGATGACGGTGGAGGCCCTGTCGGCGACGCGCAGGATCGCGCGCTGCCCGTCGATGCTCGTGTCCACCTGATAGTCGCCGGGCGCCAGGTGCCGCCACGCGGTCGAGGCCAGCCCGTCGAAGGCTGGTGAGCCGAACTCGTTGTCCGGATCGGTCAGGCTGACGTAGGCATCCTCGAGAGGCTCGAGCTCGGCGAGGACCTGTCCGAACGCGAACGCGACGTCCGCGCTGTTGCGGCCCTGCGACCACTCGCGCAGCGCGCTATCGAGCTGGTCGAGGTCGGTAGTGGCGATGATCGAACGGACCTCTGCCGCGACGTCACCGTCGGCGGGTTCGCTGGGTCTGGTCATGGTCAGTCACCTGCCTTTCAGTACGGGTTCTGGGTGCCGGTCGAAGTGGTCGCTGCGTCGTCGGTGAGCGCGGCTGTGAGTTCATCGGACAGCACAGACGGGTCGATGTCGCGGTGGTCGAGCCACCAACCTGCGGCGTTGACCTGTCCGGCGGGCGAGGCGACCTGCTCGTCGAAGTCCGCCTCGTCCAGGTCGAGGGCCTCGAACGCCTTGGTGATGAGGTCGACCCGGATGCGCATCGCCCAATCCTGGATCTTCTCCGGGCCATCGAGCGGCTCGAGGCCGAACTTCTTCTCAGCGGCGCGGGCCTCGCGGGACTCCTCGGCGCGCTTGGCGGCGACCCACTCCTGCTTCTTCCTGATCTGTTTCGGATCGCAGTCCCGGCACGGCTGCTTCGCCAGCCAGGCCGCGAAGCCGGCCCGCTCGAACGGCTTCTTCGTCGACAGATCACGCTGTTCGCTGTGGCCGCACTGGTGCTTGACGGTCGTCTCTGCTGGCATCTCTCGTACCTGCTTCCCATCGGTGACCCCGGCTGGATGCCGGGAATCTGCTACCCCATGGGTGGGCTCCGGCCGGGCCGGTTAAGTCATATCGCCGGGCACGCCGGGCTCGGGCAGTTGGTCGTTCGAGGACTTGTATCGAACGTATGATCGACTTGTGTCGACCACCCCGCAGCGGCAGGCGGGCACCCCCACGACGCGCTCGCCGGTTCGTGCCGTTGAACCGCCGCAGACCGTGCTGATCGATCTCGGCGCCCTGTACGGTCGCCAGCCGCATTTCCGGCGGCCGAACGTCCTCCTCATCGCATCGCTCCACTACACCGCGGTCGCCGAACTCGACGCCTGGGTGCTGGCCGAGACAGGCTGGTTCGGCGCCTGCCGGTACCGGGTCAAGCTGGCGTACGGGCAGTACATCGAGCAGAATCACCTGGTGCCCGCGTGGGCGCTGCGACTCGCGACCGATTTCGACCTGGCGCAAGCGAGGATGCGCGGCGAACTTGAGCCATGACGACGATCCGCGGGATCGGAAGGGCTGTCGCATGGCGACGACGTCCAGCGCTGTACCAACAGGCGCCGACGATTTGACTACGACTTGTCCGGCAGCGTCTGCAGGGTCGAACATCGAAGGTGTGGCAAGCCCTTATATCGGACTCATCGATAGACAATTGCGACGAGCTTTCCTTCCCAAGTGCGCGGCATTCGGCCCTATCTGGCACGGCCGAGCACCACGAGGCGGTCGTCGATGAGCCATCCCGGTGGTTGATCCCAGGTGAGCGGGACCGTGTCCCGCACGGTGAAGGAGCCCATGGCCGCGGCGACAAGATCGTCGGCGAGAGGCGTCACGGTCTCTCCGGTCCGGATATTGGCGACACTGAGGACCAAGGTTCCGGTGGTCGTGAGGTGGCCGGCGATGGACGCGAACACCTGGCCCATCTGATTGACGTAGCGCTGGTAGTCGCCGTCCAACGTTCGATACCCGGTCAGCGGATTCTGTGGGTGGTCGACGGCATTCATGTATGGCGGCGAGGTCAGGCACAACTCGAACGTGCCCAGACGCAGCCGGTCGAGGTCGAGTGCGTTGCCCTGGATGACGCACGACGGATCGACTCTGTCCCGGGCTATGGCCACCCGGTCGGCCAGCAGCTCCACTCCGACCGCCTGCCGGCCGAGTTGGTGCGCGACTGCCAAAGTTGTACCTGAGCCAGCGAACGGGTCGAGCACCCGATCCCCTGGGTTGCTGTACGTTTCGACCACGAAGCCTGCCAGCGATGCAGGGAAGTGCTCGTCACTACTCCAACCTGCCGGCCGCTCCGCCGCCAGCTCCGCAACTCGGATCATCGGCGCCTTCATGCCGCCATTCTGCCGTCGTCGAACAAGACCCCGCGACCCCGCCGCGCCGGCTGGTCACTCCGCCACGCCGTAAGGAGATCGTCAACCGAGACCTAGTCCATCTCGCGAGCGCTGAGATAGGGGTCGCCGGTCTCCGCGGCGTGTCGACGTTTACGAAGGAGCAGCTCATCCAGGCCCAGCGCACCCTCGAGGACTGCGACAAGGTCAGCGCCGTCAGCGAGCAACACCCGAGACCCGTTACGCCGGAGCAGGTTGACGGCTTCGGCACTGAATCCGTTGATGCCAATCATCAGCCCGCCAGTTCGATGCATCTTCTCGGCAACTTTGCCCGCGAAGTCTCGGACCTGTTTGGGATCTACTTTCTCGCTCAGCCATCGTGCTTCGAGCAAGTAGTCATCGGTGTCGAAGGTGAACGCTCCGTCAATCTGCTCTCCCTTGAGCGCGAAGGACGCGCGGGGGTCGAGGTCGAACAGCGCAAAGAGCCGATTCAAGAATGGCTCCAGGGCCAGCCCACGAAGCTGGGGGTCAGTCATCTCGCTGAGGCGATAAAAGTCGGCCTTCAACGTTTCGAGGTCTTGGGTGCGGGCCCAACTCTGAGCCGCCGCAGCTCTGGCCGCAGCGTCAGCGGATTTCCGAGCAGCAGCGTCCTCGACCAACGTCTTGTGCTGGCCGATCACCCGCTTGACCTCGGCGAGTGCAGCCTGGGCGGCTCGTACTTTCTCCTTACCGTCTTCAAGTCGGGCCAGGTTCCTAAATGCAGGGTTCCAGTCGGCCAAGGTCATCAGCACGCCCAGGGTGAGGCTCTGGAGGCGCGGCTCGTCTCGCTGGAGGCGGCTGACGACCTCGCTTGCGGCCTCGCGCTTGGTTCGATTTGCAAGATCGATCCCAGCCAGCACGCTGCTGTCGGCGGCGAACAGAGAGGACAGCATCCGAGAGTAGGGCGATTTGTACCACTCGAATGTGGTGAGGGCCTCAGCTAGTGCGTCGTATACCTGCGGATGAAGGCGCTTAGACGGGTCCGCTGGCACGCGCCGATTCTACTGATCAGGACGCGTTCCACGTGTAAGGACAGGCGTAGCGGCGGGACGACTTGTCGTTCCACCTCGCCTGTCAGCGCGATTGATCTGCCCGGGCCGGCCCCGCAGTCCTCCTGACACCGTCCGAGACGGCTGCACGTAGGTGATTCCGGCGCTGTCGCCTACTTTCACGTACGGATCGTCCGACATACCTACGGCGGCCCGCTGAGCGACCGACAGAGGCAGCCACCTACCGGTCGTGGCCGCGGGTCGAGACGAGCGTCGGAGTATCAGGCATCCGCTCCGAAGTCTGATCAACTTGCGCCGCGAGGACAGCCCGTTCTGCATGGCGCCGATCCATCCGCTGCGAGATCCCGGCTGACGCGGTCAGCCGCGGCCCAAGTGGATGTCGCGGATCCTCGATGTTCCACCGATCGCGATACGCAACGACTTGCCGTACCGCCGTGGCGCTACGTGGAGACAGCGTCATCGCCTGCGCTGACTTGCCTACGAGCGAGTCCTTGAGCCATGCGGGCTGCGAGATGACGGCGCGTTCCGCAAGCCGTTCGACGCGGGACTCTATGAGGGTGGCTCGTTCCGTCATCGCGGTCAAGAATTGGCCATCACCCAGTCCGGCCGAAGCGTCGGGGACGATGCCGCCGATCAGGCGGCGGGTAGGCCTGCTTCGACCGGCTGTCTGCGCCGCGGTCCAGCGGCGGATCTGCTCGGCAACATCGCCACAGGCGACTGGCACGGGAGTGTTGTCGGCGAGGTGGCGGCGCAATGCGTCGCCGGAGAGTTGCCATTGGTGCGCCGAGCGGATCGCGGTGGCTATCTGTCCGAATTCTGGATCGGCCACAAGCTCGGCCGCGTTCGGCAGGCCGGTGGTGTGCAGGAGGTCTGCGGCGGCGAGTTCGTGGGCGGCGGCCGCGAGGGTCTCGTACTCGGGAACCAGGCGGCGCAAGGATTCGGCTTCATCCTGCAGCTGGGTGATGGTTTCGCGCGCGGAGAGCTCTGCTCTCGTTGAGTGGAGGATCTGGCAGAGCAGGTCCCGCGGTGTCCACGGCTCGACGGGTGGTCCGTGCTGGTCTTCGGCGTCGCCGCCGGCCCGTTCGATGACCAGGTAGGTGTGGTTGCTGAAGCGTCCGCGGGTCATCGCGACGTAGAGCAGCTCCCGGGCGGTCATCTCGTCGGCGATGGTGTGCGCGGTGTCGACGGTGATGCCCTGGGATCGGTGCGCGGTGGCGGCGTAGCCGAGTTCGACGTGTTCGGCGGCGTACCAGGCCGGCAGCGTCACCGACGCGGCTGTTGGTTGGTTGTCAGTTCCGAGCATCCGGACGGTGAGTGACCCGTCGGGACGGGCCTGATCGACCAGCCACCGTTGGCCGTTCTTGACGTAGCCGTCGGATCGACGGCCCGATCGTCCGGCCGGCGCGTAGGTGGTGCCGTCCTGAAGGTAGCGGTTGATCTCCCGGGTGACGACGTGATCTCCGCGGCTGGCCGCCAGTCCGTCGTGCAGCGCGACTTGTGTCGTCGGATCGACCTCGCCGGCCGCGATCCGGTCGGCTCTGGCGCGTTCTGCGAGTTCGCGGACGGTGCCGTTGTCGCCGGCGATCAGGATGGAGGCTCGCCCGGCGGCTGTGTCTGTTTGCCAGGCTCGGTAGGCGGCGTCGAGCATGTCTGTTCGGTCGCCGTCGTGCAGGCGCCCGTGATCGTTGTAGGTGTCGATCACCTCGAGCCGTCCGGTTCGCAGACCGAGAGACGCCTCTTCTTCCCAGCGCCGACGGCTGCCGTCGGGTTCGGCGAAGCGGCGGATCACGTGAAGCTGTGGCGCGTCGGCCCGATGGTGCACGAGCATGCCGAAGGCGCCGCCGGTCTCCACGGGCGATAGTTGATGCGGGTCACCGACCAGCAGCAGCTTGGCCCCACTGGCCGCGACCTGATCGGCCAGCGCCCGTAGCGCGAAGGTGCCGGCCATGCCGGCCTCGTCGACGATCAGCAGCTGCCCTGGCCGCAGCCGCCACCTGTTGTAGTCGGCCTGCGCCGATTCGATCGCTGTGTCCAGGGCGGTTGCGGTCGGTGACCCTCCATCGGCGGCTGCGCGCCGAGCGCGGAGGACCTCGAGCCGTTCGGCTCGTTGGGGCTGGACACGCTGTTGCGCGAGCCATTGCGCGGTGTTGTCGGTGGCGATTCCGAGGTCGGCTGCCAGTGCTTCGGCTGCTTTCGAGGAGGTCGCCAGCCCGACGACAGCGCCGGCCCCGAACTCCGACTCCCAGATCGCTCGGACGCCGGCCATGGTCGTTGTCTTCCCGGTCCCGGCGGGCCCGACCAGCACGTCGACGACCCGTCCCGAGCCGGCGATGTCCAGCGCGGCGGGCGTCTGGTCTTCGGCGTCGAGGGCATACGAGCGGCCGGGCAACGGCTGCTCGGCCACCGCGAGCGCGCGATCCAGTCCGACCGCCGGACCGGCAGTGTCGTCGGCAAGCTCGACCAGTCGGTCCTCCGCGGCCAATACTGCGGCTGACGTGAACGTGGCAGGTGGCGCAAACTCGCTAGCGCCGGTCGCCGGGTCACGGAACCGATCGGGCACCGACGCCAGCTCGGGAGAGGTGATGGCCACCGACACCGCCACCGCTCGGGCGACAACCAGCCGACGGACAGCGTCCGCGTGATCCGGATCGACGAACTGCC
The DNA here is from genome assembly GCF_000426645.1 of Nakamurella lactea DSM 19367. GTDB lineage: Bacteria > Actinomycetota > Actinomycetes > Mycobacteriales > Nakamurellaceae > Nakamurella > Nakamurella lactea. The sequence continues at coordinate 19,540 of NZ_AUFT01000006.1, forward strand.
AACCGATATCGACGATCTGCCGCGATGCCTCAGCGTCGAGATTCCACTCACCCCACTGAGCACGCTTCGAAGCGACCACGTCCACCACCCGCGCGCCGAGGGACTCCACAGCGGCGGCCGAGATGTCGTCGCGCCGCAGCAGCACCGGCCGATCGGCTTGAGCTCGGCTCGCCTCGGCCGCCCACTCGCCCGCAGGACGGCCCAGAATCGCGGACGCTCGCTCTGTCCACCTGGCGATCGCCTCGTCGAGTCCCGTGATGTGTTTGCCGCTGCGGGTCGCGAGGGTCTGCTGCTGCCGAATCCGCCACAACACGGCCTGCGAGGGCGCAGCCCCGCCATGTGCGGTCCGGTACTCCTCAAGCGCGACGGCGACAGCCTGCTCGATATCCGCAGACCGGCTGGAGAACTCGGCACACAACTTGGCAGGAACCGAAGCCAGCTCACGGCCATCGCGACGGCCTGCGCCGCGGGCACGGCGTTCCCAGCCGATGCCGAGCCGCCGTGTCACCTCGTCCGCCAGGGCAGCGTCATAAGACTCCGAGAGAGCCACCGTCGCCTTGTAGAAGCTGCGGGAGTCGATGGTTCGCCACACCCCGTCCTCCCCCTGGACCCGATTCGCGACCGTCACGTGGGTGTGCAGCAACGGATCACCCGCCCGGGAATCCCAGTGATCGAACGCCGCCGCGATCAGCCCCCTGGTCCGGACCCGCCGCACGCCTTGTGCTCCGATCCGGGTTCGCAGCACCTCGCCCTCCACACGTGCGAGGGTTGTCGCGACCGCCGCATGGTGGGCTTCGAACAGCTGCACCTGGATGCCGTGATCGGCTAGCGCCCACAGTGTGCTGACCGATTTCACCGGTTTGAACGTCAGATCGAACCCGTGAACTGTCCTTTGACCCGGGTTGCGGCGCTCCTCCTCGCGGATCTTCTCGATCGCATCAGCGCTTTGCTCAGCCGACATCACCGGCAAGGTATCGACCAGCCGACGGACGCGTCGGTCGATCCGTTCGGCCCGGGACGGGTACGACGCGGGAGCTCGGCGCATCAGCGACGCGCCGTTTACCGGATCGGCAGAGTCCTCGAACACGGCGCGCATCTGCGCTTCCGAGACTTCGCTGCCCTCGGCGACACCTTCGCCACCGGCGAGGCTGGCAAGGCCGGACCCAAGCCAGCGCCCCGGGGGGTAGCCGCCGGCGGTGTAGTACCGCGTCAGCGGCGACACGGTCGCCGCGGGTTCGCCGCCGGTGGCGCGGCCATCGGCGGCCGCGACATGGCGAACCAGGTAGTCGACTGACGACATCGGCGAAAGAGACATGACCACGTCACGGGGTGGTCCGCTGCCTTCGGATCAATCTGTTCCGCGCAGCGCAACTCAACGCATGATCAGTTCAACTTGGCGATGAACCTCTCACCGACAACCTCGGCGCGGCCGTTCTCGAAGTCGACCGTGCAAGACGCGCTGAAGAACCCAAAGACGTCCGTCACCCCATGGTCCGCCTGGGCACGACTGAGGGGAAGACGCCAAGGGTGCCGTTTGCCATCACGCGATCGTCAGCCGCTGTCACAGGTTTCGTGCAGCAGACCCTTTCAGGCGGCGCCAGAGCGCGAGCACGGAGCAAGTCTGCGTGGTGGCTGAGGACCGTCTACTGGGTCGTACGAGCATCGCGAAGCTTTGGGTATCATCCGGGAGGTTCACGCTGTTGGACATCACTCCGCAGCCGGAAGACTCCCCGCAATGGAAGGGCATGAGACCGACGGAGAACTCCGCATCGGGAGAGGTCGGGTTCTGTATGGCGCAAACGACCGCAAGGAGGGGACTGCCAACGTTTGGGCAGTCCCGAACGCCACCAGGCCGCGCTCGTCTTCTACGGTGTCGGGGTGAGACTCAGCCGCGTCCGTGTGAAGAACTTCCGAAACCTGGTCGACATCGATGTGCCGCTCACGCAGCACACAGTGATTGTCGGCGAGAACCGGTCAGGCAAAAGCAACCTGCTGCACGCGATGCGGCTGGTTCTGGACAACACTCTGTCTGCGGACCAGCGTCGTCTGCCTCCTGAGGATTTTTGGGAGGGGCTGTCCGGCGCAACCTCCGATCCAGTCAGCAACGGCGACGTCATCGAAGTTTCTCTCGACGTCACCAACTTCTCGGAGGAGGCGCCTGTCGTGGCCACTCTGCGTGACGCGCTGGTAACCGGTGACCCTATGACGGCCCGGCTGACTTACCGGTGGGAACCGGATCCGAAGGTCGACGGTGAGCCCGTGTATCGGGCTCGGCTTTACGGCGGCACCGACAACCGGTTGGTGACCGCCGTCGACGTGCGCGACCGGCTGATCACTGTGTTCATGCATGCGCTGCGTGACGTAGAAAGCGACGTCGGGAACTGGCGCCGCTCACCGCTTCGTGCTCTGTTGGAGGCCGCATCGCGAGAGGCGAATCCCTCAGACCTCGATGGGGTCCGCGACGCGATGCAGACGGCGAACGACTCGCTCAACAAGCTGGCGCCGCTAGTAAAGCTCAGCAAAGACATCGCGGAGAGCACCGAGGCGGCGGTCGGTGCCCTCCAGGGGTTGGCTACGACCTTGGCCGCCGCGCCTCCCGATGCGCGCCGACTGGTCCGGTCGATGCGACTATTCGTCGATGGTTCGGCGCAGCGGCAGCTGACGAGCACGAGCCTCGGCGCCCTGAACGTTTTGTACTTCTCGCTGCTCGACTTGCGGCTGAAGCAGCGGCTCGCAACCGCTGAAGCCGCCCACGTCCTCCTCGCCATCGAGGAACCCGAAGCGCATCTACACCCGCATCTGCAACGGCTACTGTTCAGACACTTGCAGCAGGACGACTCCAACCGGTCGACGGTGGTCACCACCCATTCCCCGCACATCGCAAGCGCTACGTCAGCGCGCAACCTCATCATGCTGCGTACCACCGAAGCTGGCACGGTCGCACACGCAGCCGGCGACGCCGCTCTGACTGAGCCCGAGTGGACCGACATCGACCGGTTCCTCGACGCCACCCGCACCGAGCTGGTTTTCGCCCGACGGGTAATGCTCGTCGAGGGGGTCGCCGAGCAGCTCATGGCGCCGTCATTGGCGAAGGCGAACGGGGTCGACCTCGACGAGGTCGGCATCTCGGTGTGCGCCATCGGCGGCACGCACTTCGGCTCTTACGTCAAGCTATGCAATGCCCTCGGAATCCCCTACGCTGTGCTGACCGACGGGGACCCCGGCAAACCTGTAACAGGGGAACGCCGCAAGGAATTGCTGGAAGTGAACGCCGGCGCCGACCCGTCTGCCGTTTTCGTTGGGGACACCACATTCGAGTACGACATAGTCTGCACCTCCGACAACAACCGGACGAGCGTCGTGTCGGTGTTGAGAGAGCTGATTGGTGACGCGGCGACTGGCCACCTCCAGAAAGTCGCCGGATGGGACGAGACGACACCGGCCGCCGGGGACTTCCTCAACATGATCGACCAAATCGGAGGAAAGGGCCGGTTTGCTCAGCGACTCGCCAGTGCGTCGGTAACCCCGCCCGCACACTTCGCAAATGCGCTGGCTTATCTCAAGGAGCTGTAGGAGATGTCTGCCCTCCGTCAGGCACTCGACGACCTGAAAGACAATCCAGAACAGTGGGAGGCTTACCAACAAAGAGGACACTGTGCGGTGCTTGCACCTCCGGGCAGTGGAAAGACGAAACTGCTGACGACCAAAGCAGTCTGGCTGGCAAACAACCTTCTCGGCCCAAGTCAGGGTCTCGCATGTGTGACGTTGACCAACGCGGCCGCGAACGAGCTGCGGACTCGAATCCGCGCGCTCGGTCAGCCCGTCGGCCACGCCGTCAGCGTCGGTACCGTTCACTCGTTCGTCATGTCGCACATCATCCGGCCGTTCTCTGCGCCTGCCGGACACCCCGAGTGGGCTGGCTACACGCTGGCGCCGCGCCAGGTCGCTCGAGACGCGATGATCCATGCGATCAACCTTGCCTTCCCCGCGGGCGCCGACACCCGGTACGTCGCCTCGACCATAAGTCGTAACCGGAAGATGTGCCTGACCGACGAGGAATGGCAGACAGCAGGACCGTTCATGCGCGACGCGGCAGAAGCCTTCGAAAGGCTGCTGCGGCAGCAAAACTATATTGACTTTGACGGTGCCGTACGCGTGGCAGTTGACCTCGTCGAGCAGCACCCGTTTGTGCAGACCGTGCTGAACGCGCGATTCCCGTACCTGATGATCGACGAATACCAGGACCTTGCTCCAGGGTTGCATCGCATCGTGTCCGCGTTGTCGATCGACGAAGGGAAGTCCACCCTGTTCGCGGTGGGTGACCCTGACCAGGCGATCTTCGGGTTCACGGGGACGCGGCCGGAACTGCTGCTCGAACTTGCAGATCGGTCCGATGTCCACCGCGTCGACCTCCGCATCAACTACCGTTGCGGAGCCGTCATTGCCCAAGCCGCCCAGCGGATCCTCGGTACGGACGTCCAGCCACACACTATGCGCGGTGGCGGCGCGGTCACGGTGCAATACGAACCCAACGGACTGACCGCGCAGGCCGACTACATTGCTGAACGAATACGCGCGCTTTGCGCAGAGGGCGCCCAGTTGCGCGAAATAGCCGTACTGGCCCCGCAGAACGACGATTGCGCCGCAATCGTCGAGGTCTTGCGGGGACACGGGATCCCAGCTTCGTGGAACACCGGCGCCTACGACTCAAGTCCGCTGACGATCGTGATAGAAGCATTTGCCGCCTGGGCTGCGTGTGGCCGCGAGGACTGCGGCCACCACCTCGGGGACCTCCTCGACCAGTGGCAGCACCTTGGCGACTGGGACGCGTTCCGAGCGGCCACCGATGGCATCGTTGACCTTCTCCTTCACACCACGACGGGCTCGAACGCTGCCGTCTTCGTCGAAGCCATCGCCACCGCGATCGATGCCTCCGCCCTTTCGTCGACCCTACGAGATGACGACGCCGCCGCATTCACTCGAATGCGGGCGGCACTGGCGGACGGCGGCGCCATGGCCGGGTACACGGTCGAACAGCTCGGCCGGCTTCGCCTCAGGGACGGACGCGTCGAGGTGTCGTCGATGACCAGCAGCAAGGGGCTCGAGTTTGACCATGTGTTCATAGCGGCCGTCGAGCAGGGCAGATTGCCCTACTACTCGTCGGGATACCAGACCGTCGCCTGGCTCGAAGACCGACGGAAATTCTACGTGTCCTTCACTAGAGCCCGCGAGTCGGTCGCCGTTGTTTACTCGGGTTGGTACCTCGCCCCCTTCGGCGTCAAGCGCGACGGGCCGAGCGTCTTCCTCTTTGAGTCTGGCCTGTTGGCGCGTCCCGGCAGGCAAACCCCGCCTGACTGCTGACGTTTCACTGCCTACGCGTTCGTACCGTCTTCGAAATGTCGTCCTGGACCGGCGTCACCATCGACGGGTGCAACGGACTGTCGGACTGGCTCCTTGCGACCAACCGCAGCCAGACGTTGAGACACCGCCATAGATCGAGTGCCCGAACACCGGTTGGGAGTGCTGTCTGCCGACCGTGCCCCGAGCTAGTTCCCGTCGCCATCCGGGGTCTTTCACCCCGATCATCCGGTGCCGCTGGCCGCGCCCAGTCGCACCCAGGCGGTAGTGCCAAATCTGTGTAGGTCTACGGCGCATCGCGCCGCGGGAGCGCCGGAGCGCAGCGACAGAGCGACCGAGCGAGGACCGCAGGACGAGCGGGAAGTATCGGCCGAGCGGCAGCGAGGCAGGGAAGACCGCTGGCGACTTCGGTCGACAGCGGCATCGAGACGGCTGGGGAACGGTAGCGACGCCGGACGATATCGGGTCAGCGACCGCTGGAAATGGCGAAGACCGCGGCGACAACGTCGGCGGACTTCACGCGGGTCGCCATGCACCCGCCGCCGTGAGCGGCCATCGAAGACAGACGGGGCTGCCAAGCCGGCCGTGCCCAGACCCCCACCCCCGACACGCCCGGCCGCCGCCACCACCGTGGCGAGGCGGTGGCCTTGGCTTTGGCGGTAACTCCACTGGCCGGCCGCCACCACAGTGGCGATGGCGCCAGAGCCGTGGCGCGCCAGCAACATCGGGAGGACACGTGGCGACAATCGCAGTGGCGAACGTTCAGGAACGTGGCGAGGCGCAGCTCGATCCGGATGGCCGGGCCGTGCGGTTCCTGATGCCGTTGGCGATCCTGGCGGTGGCGACCGGAGCGTTCTTGCTGTCGTTCGCCGCGCTGCGCCAGGTCGCCGCGGCCGCCAACGTGCCGTCCGGGTTGACCTGGATCTGGCCGGTCATCATCGACGCCGGCGTCATCGTCAACGTGGCCGCTGCCCTGGTTCTTCGGGCCCGTGGACAGACCGCCACGTACCCGTGGGCGTCGATGGGGATCGGGGTGGCCATGTCCGTCGTCGGCAACGCCATCCATGCCACCGGATCCGCCGACGGCACTATCCACCTACCCGCAGCGGTCGCCATGGTCTGCGCCGCGGTCCCGCCGTTGGTCCTGATGCAGGCCACGCACCTCGGCGCGCTGATCCTCGTGCGACAGCCACCCACCACGCCCCGACCGGCCGTGGCCGCACCGCCGACAGATCGGCCCGCGCGGCCCGTTGTCATCGCCAACTCGCCCCTCGGCGAGGCAGATGCCGAAGGCGACGACAGATCCGGAGATGACGCTAAGGCTCGACCGTCGCCATCCATCGTTGCCAAGCCACAGGTCGCGGAGACGATGACAGCGCCGGCGGTTGGTTCGCCTGTGTCTGGCGAACAGGCCAGCGGTCCGACGTCGGCGCCGCGCCAGGTTGAGGAACCGCGACGGTTGCACGTTGCTGGCGCACCCGACTCGGCCGAGGAACTCGCTGTTCAGCTGCTCGCCCGGCACCGCGAGGGCGCGAAGGTCACCGGCCAGACCGTGGCAGAGCTGCTTGGTGTATCGGCTCGCACGGGCTCTCGACGGCTGAAGGAGCTCACTGACCGCTGGCCCGACCTACTGGTCGCAGGCGAGTTGGACCGGTCGGCTCCGAAACCGCCTCGACAGCCGACGTTTCGCATCAGCCGGCGGAACGACGTACATCCGCGTCGTGACGGGCGAGACGTGGCCCAACAGGTCCTGCACGGTGAACACGTCCCGGTCTACCGCGTAGGCGCGGGAGGCAAATCGGTGCCGCAACGAGTGCATGGTCCAGTGATCCGGCAGATACCGCGTGCACAGCTTGCCCACCCATCGCGGCGACAGGTGCCCGGCCTCGTTGCCCGGGAACAGGAAGCCGGGCTCGTGGCTTCGTAGCTCCGCGGCGAGCGACGCGGGCAGCGGGACCACCCGATCGCGGTCGCCCTTGCCGTGAACCACCAATGACCAGCCGTAGAGGTCCTCAATCAGGTCGTCAGATTGGATGACCGCGACTTCCGCTCGGCGCAACCCGGCCTCTGCTGCCAGCCTCAGCATCAGCGCGACCCGGGGAGGTGCGTCTGCCAACGCGGCCTCGTAGACGGAGTTCGGGGTTGGCCGAGGCGATGGTGTCGCCGGCCGCACGGCCGGGAGATCCGCGGCCGGCGATGCTTCCAGGCCGCCGGTCGAGACGGCCCACTTGTAGAACGTCCGCAGAGTCGATCGATACGACCGACGCGTTTCACGAGCCCAGGTGTGACCGGCCGTCCACTCGACCAGCTCGCTGGTGGTCAGCGACCAAGGCGACCGGTCAGGAAACGCCGCGGCCAGCCGCCGTAGGTGGTACGTACGGGTATTGATCGTCGTCTCCGGGCGCGCCGAGGCGCGCAGCCACAGAGTCCACCCCTCAATTGCCCCCGCCCAGTCAGTGGGCACCGATTCCCCGACCACAAAGTCGATCTTGGTCTGATCCGGCGTTGTCCGTCGCCTCATATCCACTACAGGTGGAAGAACCGAGCCAATGTGGACAACTACGGGCCAACAACTCTTGTGTGGTATCAGCAGGCGCCCGCCGGAGCATCGTCAACTGGCCCTGCGGCGGAACGGCAGAATCACCGCGTCCCAGGCCCTTTCGTCATCCGATGGCGTGGCCGACCGCGTCAGCCGCGTGCGGGAGGCTCCAAACCAGAAGGTTGGGGGTTCGAATCCCTCCGGGCGCACCACGTTTTCCCAGGTCAGAGCCAACTAGCGCGCTGGCCTGGATCTGTATCCCGGCCCCGAGTCCCGAAGATTTCTCACGGAGCTCCGTCACTGGCAGCTGTAGACGTACCCACTGGTGGTCCCGGGACGTGGGTCGCCAAGTGGACCCCACAGCATCTCGTGACGCATCCAGCCAACGCACGCCCACGTCGCTCTCCCATGAGATCCGGTCCGTGACAGAACGTGCTGCCTGCCGACGGCCGTGCCGTGGTTTCTCCAGCGGACGGTGAGTAAGAATGTCGTCATGTCCGTCGATGGCGATCTTGGACCCGTCTGTGCCGGGCCGACCCCTTGGCAGGCATGGCAAGAACTGCTTTCACTGCCGGAGGGAACCGTTCTCGACGACGATCGTCCAGTGTCTCTGGTCTCGATCGTGCGACGCAGCGGTGATTCGCAGTTCGTCGATGAAGGTCGGCAGCTGCTCTCGGACGCGCTGCCCGTCCGTCGGCAATGGGCGGCACGGGTGTTGGGGCAGTTCGGCTTCCAGCAGGGGCGGCCGTTCGGCGGCCGCATCGCGCCGGCCCTCGCTGCGGCTGCCCGCCGGGAGACGGACAACACCACCCGCGCCGAGATCGTGGGCGCACTGGGGTCTGCCGAGGACGCGTCCTGGGTGCCCGAGCTCCTGCACCATGCTGCCGATCCACATCCGCTGGTGCGTATCGCGGTCGCCGCTTCATTGCCACTGATCTTCATCGGCGAGCCGCTCAACGAGGACGCGGTCCGCACGCTGATCACCTTGAGCTCCGATGTCGAGTCCGAAGTACGCGACTGGGCGACGATGTCGCTCGGGACACAGAGTGATCTGGACACCCCCGAGATCCGCGAAGCATTGGCAGCCCGACTCGGTGATGCGGGCGGTGATACCGCATTCGAAGCCTGCCTCGGATTGGCGCGGCGCGGCGACGCCCGCGCGCTGGAGCGGCTCAAGGAGCGACTCGCAGACCCGAAAGCCCCGGTATTCCTTCTGGATCTGGAGGCCGCGGTCGCGCTGGCCGATCCCGCGCTGACGCCACTGCTGGAGCGGCTGGACGACGAATGGTCGGGCGAGGACGATCCCCACACCGAGTTGCTCCGCATGGCTCTCGCCCGGTCGGCTCCGGATGCCGCGTCGAGGGCGGCCGATCTGGAGGAGACGACGATGGCTGTGGTCGAACGCCGACTGGCCGGTAGCGGTTGGCGGGTCGATCTTGTCGGTAAGTACCCGCGCTCCCAGATCAGATACACGGGCCTGGACGGCGAGTCATTCACCCACGACATCTGGCACGATCTCGCACCCGACGGGTTCAACCCTGAGCAGCAGACAGCGCAGTGGACGTTTCAGATCCCCGGGGGAATGGATCGGTGAACCGACGCCAGCACCTACCCGGTTTGAGACGCGCAGCAGGCGAGACGCACAACAACGAGCCCCACGGTGTGAGTAACGGAAGTGAAGGTGTCTCGGTTGCCGTGTCCGCTTTACGTTGCAACGCAACCTCCGGGACAATGCTGACACGGGCACCGTTGCATCAGCTGGCACCGAGTCCCCGACCACGAAGTCGATCTTGGTCGCATCTGGCGTTGTCCGTCGCTTCATATCCGCTACGTACGGAAGAACCGAGCCAAAGTGGACAACTACGGGCCAACAACTTCTGTGTGGTATCCGCCGGCGGCCGCCCGATCATCGTCAACTCGCCCGCCGGCGGAACGGCAGAATCACTGCGTCCCAGGTCTTTTCATTGTCCGAGGACGAGGCTGTCGTCCCGGTCCCCATACGGGAAGCTCCAAACCAGACGCTGTGGTTTCGATTGCCTCCGGGCGCACTCTGGTTGAGACAGACGAACGAGCCCCGCCCGTTGAGCGCCGGCGGGGCTTCTTCGTCCCCGCGGTCGAGGCGCTGTTCTCAGCCGCCATGGTAGCCACCCCTGTCGTAGCGGCCCCCGTGCGCCGCCGCGCCGGGTACTGGAGCGGCAACCCACCGAGGTGGCGGAAGTGCTACCTTCCGTCAAAGAGACGCCCCCCGCTCAGCGAACGAGGAGTGCCCCGTGGTCCAGGATCCGACAGATCGGCACGACCGAAGGGACCGCAGCGACGGGCCACCGGACCACCCGAGCGAGCTGCCCGTGGAGATGCTCCAGGAGATCGTCGGGTCGTTCCACTTGGAGCGCGCCAGCCGCATCACTGCCAAAGCGCTGGACGAGGACTCCCTGCCGGCCGGGCTGCAGCAGGCGCTGACCGACTATCGCGCCGAACACCCACGCCGGACCCTCAAGCCGCTCACCCTGCGCACGGTGGTGGACGGCGAACCCACAGTGGAGCGCGGCGCCGAAAAGCTGCCCCGGGACGAGGGACTGGTGACGTTCTCGGTGACCACGTCGGTCTTCAGCTCGGTCGAGACGCAGGTCGTCGGCCACGTGCTGTTCTGCCAGCGCAGCTGAGATGGCCGCCGACGAGTTGCGCTTCAGCTGGCCGGACGGCGCGGGAACTGCTACGTCGACCGCACAAATCACTCCGGACGACTCCGGCAACAGCCTGCCGGTCGTGGTCCTGTTGCACGGCAACAACGGCGACATCAACGATATGCGCGACCCGGGGGCGACCAGCTCGCCCTACAACTACCGCAGGATCGCGGAAGAGACACCGCGCGACCACGGCTGGCACTGGTATCCGAATCTCGGTGGGATCTGGGGCTTCTCGACCGGGCAGCTGATGCCGGTCAAGGGCTGGGAGCCCTCCCTGGTCGACGCGGGCTATCCGACCGTCAATTACAGCCAGGTCGACCACCGCGACCGCCTTACCCGACCCGCCGCCGAGCTGCGCGCCCTGTTGACCGCGCTGGACGCCCACCCGATGTCGCAGGACCGGGACGTCGTGATCGTGGCGCACAGCCGTGGCGGGGTGCTGGCACGTTTGGTGCTGGTGGACCTTCAACGAGACGCAGACGCCGGATCAGTAGAGGCCGCAAGGGTTTTGAGCCGCGTCACGAAGCTGGTGACCCTGCATACGCCCAATGCCGGCAGCGGACTGGCCAACATGGCCATCGAGACCTCCCGTCGGCTGATGGAGAGCGACGCGCGCACTGCCGGGTCCTGGTTGTTCAATGCCATCAACCCGGTCTACTGGTTCCTGATCGGGCGGCACATCGATGCGCTGATCGACATGATCCGGGCGGAGACCGATGCCCCCGCCTACGAGGACTTCCGGATCGGCTCGCCGACCCTGGCCGCGCTGGCCGCCGCGGAACCGGTGCCGGGGATCGAGTATTACTCCTTCGGCGGCACGACGCCGTTCCTCTCGTGGCTCGGGGTCTGGCAGCTGTCCCCCCTGGCCGCGGTGCCGCAAGGGCATACCCCGCCGTTCCACTGGGAGTCCAAGTACCGCAACCTGACTCGCATCCCGCCGGAGATGGGGGGCCTGCCGCCCGAGCTGACTTACGGGGAGGGAGATGTCCTGGTCTCGGCGGCCAGGGCACATCTGCCGTTCTCGGTGCGCACCGACAACTCGCTCAACCACGCCCAGGTCCTGTGGGACCCGACGGTCAAGCTGCAGGTGATGTCGTTCCTGACGACCGGGAAGCGGCTGGCGCCGGTGCCGATCCTCACGGACTCTTACCCGCGGGACCACTACATCACCTCCATCCGGCCCGATACCGCGGCGGACCCGGACTCCACCATCGACGCGTACTGCGGCGTCCGCACGGACGGCCAACCCTGGGAGGTGAACGCCGCGCGAGCACTCACCCTGATGCGGCACGGCCACCGCTTCTACGCCCGAAACCTCAACGGGGAGACCAGTAGTGTCGTGGCGGTCACCCTGCGAGCGTCCGGGCGGGTCTACCTGCGCACTGCCCCATACGGTCGCGCCACCCTCAACGCCCTCCCGCACACCAGCCCCATCCCCGAGGGGTGACGCGAGGCGACTGGCCGGGGCGGCTCGCCGAGCGAGCCAGCTCGTGGCCCGCGCGGTACGAGTTGCCGCCCCGGGACGGATGAACAGTCGGCCAAATGGAACCGCGACCACCCGGTAGTACGTTCGTCCTTGCGACAAAGAACACTTGAAACTGGAGGGTGCCACTGTGTTCGTTGTATTCAGCGGGCCCAGCTGTGTCGGCAAGACGGCCGTGAGTCGGATCCTGATGACACGCCTAGCCGCCCCCTGTCTGCTGATCGAAGCTGACCGCTACATCCCGTTCTTCAATGACGCGGCCAACCCCACTTCGGCGAACGGGTCCAAACAGGTCGTCCTAGCGTTGCATCGCTCGATCGCGGCATGGGCGGACGACGACTGGACCGTGATCGTCGATGGCTCCTTGCCGTTCGAAAATGCCGAACTCATCACGGCCTGCCTGGAGGCCCTCGGTCCGGACACGAGAACAGTGGCTCTCACCTCCGAGCCTGACGAACTCAGACGCCGCTTCATTGTGCGGGGCGCCGCAGGCGATCTCAACCGAACTCTGCGGCAACAGGAAACCCTCCCCGACCTCGTTCCGGCCGATCTTGCGGTCGATTGCACCCACCTCACTTCGGTAGCCGTCGCGGACACCGTCGCCGCGTGGCTGGCCCGATGAGTAGGACGTCTCACCACTGCCGTTCTCGCTCCAAGCCCCGATGCTTTGCGCGTCCAGTGGTACAGACAGCCAGCAGGTCTGAGGCTCGCTGGACCCGCGAGAAATGGGGGGTTTGTTGTCAAGCAGGTCGTGAACCTACACACCCCCTGGCGCACCACGTGATCAGAGCCGTCGCTCGGCACCCGCCGGCCGGGGCTTCTGCTGCCGGCGGCGCCGCAACCAGACCCTGTCTGATCAGGGAAGGGGCAGTTCTCTGAGCTGCCGGCGAGAAGTGATGCCCAGCTTGCGGAAGATGCTGCGGAGATGGGCCTCGATCGTGCGAGGACTGAGGAACAGTTGAGCGCCGACTTCCCGCGAGGTCGCCCCGGTGGCCACCAGCCGTGCGATATGCAGTTCGTGGGCGGTGAGGCAGTCGGTCGGCTGGGCAGTGCGTTTGCGGGGATGCTCGCCGGTGGCACGCAATTCGCGGGCGGCGCGTTCGGCAAACGCCTCCATTCCCATGTCCGACAGCAGCTGGTGGGCCGTGCGGAGCTGCTCGCGGGCGTCCTGGCGGCGGCCCTCGCGGCGCAGCCATTCGCCGTAGACGAGGTGCGCGCGGGCAGTCTCGCCGGTCATCCGGGAGAGGCCCAGCCGCTCGATCGCCTCGCGGTACTTCTCCTCGGCCAGTGGCCCCGCGATCGTCAGCGCTCGGGAGCGGGCCGCAAGGCCGAGCGCCCAAGACGTATTGCAGGCGAGCGCGCGCGAGCTGAACTGCTCCAGGGCACTCGCCGCGATGTCCGGGTGGCCAGCACGCATGGCCGCCTCGATGAGCTCCGGCATGCCGATGTTGGCAAGCCCCAGCTCATCGGTCTCACAGGCCCGCCTCGCCGCCTTCTGCGCTCGATCGTAGTTACCCAAACCGTTGTGCAGCACGGCCATCGCGTACTGGGCCACGTCTACCTCCGTGTCGCCATCAGGGTCGACGAGGCCCGAGAGCATGGCTTCGTTCAGCTGGGCAACGCCGACCTCATCGCCGCGCCACGCGGCGAGCGCGACGAGGGTGTGTCTGAGAGGCACAGCGCCGGTGGCCTCAGCGATCGCCGTGGACTCGGCGGCCAGGTCTCCGGCGCGAGTGAGCTCGCCGGCCAGGATCAAGACATTGGCCAAGGAGCTCAGGGCAGCGGGCAGGGTTCCCAGGGCGCCGGTCTCGCGAGCCAGCCGTACGTGACGGCTTGCCAGCACGTGGGCAAGCTCGTCATCAAGGATCCCGACGGCGTTGCGAGCGGCCAGCCACAGCCAGCGGTCGCTCCGGCCCTCCAGCGCCCGGCCTTTGTCCACCTCGTCGCGGAACGCCTCCAAAGCGACTCTGACCGCCGGCACCCCTGCGGCGTACCCCGCAGTGAACGTCCGCACGAGGCCGTCCAGGAGCTGATCCGAGGGCCGTGGTGGCACGGCGGCGTCGGGAGCCGCCCGGGCAACTGTGGCAACGCGGACGGCGTCGTGGCCACCGTTGATGAGCGCAGCGTCGATGGCATCCAGGTAGGTGTCGCGGGCCAGCTCAGCATTCAGCGGGGTGAGGGTCCTGGCCGCATTGAGCAGTAGTCGCGGCACCTCGCTGCCGCGAATGCGGCTGAAAGCGATCTGGGCGCGCAGCAGTTCGAGCCGGGCGCGTTGCAGGGCGTCCAGTGGTCCTGTGGCGGCGATGGCCAGCAGGTCCAGGGCGAACTCGGTCGCGCCGGCTTCGTGCTTTGCGTGCGCGGCTTCCAGCGCCCGCCCAGCGCGATCGGCGGGCTCCGGAGACAGCTCGGCTGCGTGCTGCAGGAACGCGGCAGCGGCCGCCACCCCGCCGCGGGCGCGGGCCCGGTAGGCCGAGCGCACCAGATCGGCGGCGACTTCTTCGTCGGTGCCCTGCGCCGCCTGCGCGCGGTGCCAGGCACGCCGGTCGGGATCGACTTGCGGGTCGGTGGCGACGGCCAACGCGGCATGGGCCCGGCGCCGGTCCGGCGGGGTGGCCGCCCGGTAGACCGCGGAGCGGACCAGCGGGTGACGAAAGCGCACCCGGGAGTCGATCTCCAGCAACCCGGCCGTCTCTGCTGGTGCGGCCGCTTCGCGAAGGATGCCCAGATGAGCGGCCGCGCGCCACAGCAACGCCACGTCGCCGGTCGGGTCGGCCGCGGCTACCAGGAGCAACAGTTGTGTCTCGGCCCGCAGGTCGGCCGACCGGCGACGAAAGCTCTCCTCCAGGCGGCGCGAGACACTGAGCGTGCTGGGCAACTCGAACCCACCGGCCAACTGCGCCGGCTGCGCGCTTCGGGGCAGTTCCAACAACGCCAGGGGATTACCGCGGGCCTCGGCGAGGATCCGGTCACGTACCCGGTCATCGAGCGGTGCGCGGACCGCGGAGGCCAACAGGGTCCGGGCGTCAGTCTCACCGAGGCCGTCCAGGCGCAGCTCGGGCCACCCGACGAACGGATGATCGCCGCCGACGGCGGAATCGCGTAGCGCGAATACCAATGCCACCTGCTCGGCCGACACCCGTCGCGCCACGAAGGCCAGGACCTGCGCCGATGCTTCGTCCAGCCACTGCGCATCGTCGATGAGGCACAGCAGCGGCACGTCCTCGGCGGTCTCGGCCAACAGGTTGAGCGTCGCCAGCCCGACCAGGAACCGGTCCGGCGCGGCACCATCACGCTGCCCGAACGCCATGCCGAGGGCGGCCTGCTGGGGTCCGGGCAGGGCACCGATCCGGTCCAGTAGCGGCGCGCACAACTGGTGCAGGCCTGCGAAAGCGAACTGCGACTCGGCCTCCACCCCAACCGAGCTCTCCACTCGGAAGCCTGACGTGGCAGCGGTTTCACGTGCATACTCCAGCACAGCGGTTTTGCCGATGCCGGCTTCCCCCCGGATCACCAGGGTCCCACTGGTCCCTGCCCGTGCCTGGGTGAGCAGCTGCTCGACGGCCTCCCGCTCGGCACGCCGGCCGACGAGGTTCACGAGGCTCGCTCCCGTCCCAGAGTCCGCACCGGACTAGGTAACTCTCACCGATGCGAAGCGTACCCGAATGGCCTGGCACTCAGGGGGAGCGGGTCGACCGGCGAAGACATCGGTGCCTTTCACCGACGCGAGGGCGCCACCACCGGCGCGAGTCTGATGGCACGGCAACGAATCTGCGCTTGTTGACACGAAAGGAACTCCCCATGCCCACCTCTCCCGTCGTCGATGTCGAACGCTTGAACGTCACCTACGGCGATTTCCAGGCTGTGAAGGATCTATCGCTCCGGGTGGAACGGGGGGAGTTCTATGCGTTGCTGGGCACGAACGGTGCTGGTAAAACGTCGACGCTGGAGGTGGTTGAGGGTCACCGGCGGGCCGCCTCCGGCACCGTGCGGATCTTCGGTGAGCGCCCGCAGGATCGACGCGCGGTCCGGCCCCGAATGGGCATCATGTTGCAGGAGAGTGGTTTCTCGCCGGATCTGACGGTGCGGGAGTCCGTCGGTCTGATCGGCGCGTTGAGCGGCCGGACGGATGACGTTGACCGGGTGCTCGATGTCTCCGGGTTGACCCATAAGGCAGGGACCAGGGTCGCCCAATTGTCCGGCGGCGAGAAGCGTCGCCTGGACTTTGCCACGGCCGTCTACGGCGGGCCCGAGCTGGTGATCTTGGACGAGCCGACAACGGGTCTGGATATCCAGTCCCGTGATTCGCTCTGGGCCGCCGTGGATCGACTGCGCGACAACGGATCTACGATCGTACTCACCACCCACTACCTGGAGGAGGCGCAGCAGCGCGCCGACCGAATCGGGCTCATGCACGAGGGCACGCTCCATCGGGAAGGCACGGTCGCCGAGCTGACGCAGACCTTGCCGTCGGTGATCAGTTTCGCGCTGCCAGACGGCGCTCCCGAACCGCCGATCGTGGGTGCACTCAATGGTGCCTTCCACGTCGAGACGTTCAACCTGCAAGAGGATCTCCACCGGTTGCTGGGCTGGGCGCACGACACCGGCGTGGAGTTGCAGCAACTGGCAGCCGGCCCGACCCGCCTCGATGATGTGTTCCGCGCCCTCGACGCCGGCTGAACTCACGAACCGACCGAAAACCACGACGCTTCACCATGAAAGGAATCACCGTCATGTTCGAGATCGCTCGCAGTGAGCTGATACAAATCTTCCGGAACCGGCTCGTTCTGGTCACCGGACTGATCATCCCGGTCGCCGTCAGCGGGTTCTTCGTCTACCAGCATGAGATCTTCTCCGATCTCGGCAGCCTCGGCTACGTCGCTGCGATCGTGCTGTTCAGCGTGACGGCCTTCGGGCTCTACACCACAGCGGTGACCACGCTGGCCGCACGCCGACAGGACCTGTTCCTCAAGCGGTTGCGCTCCACCGCTGCGAGCGACCCGAGCATCCTCACCGGACTGGTCCTCCCGGTCACCGTCATCGCGCTCATCCAAGTTGTCGCGATCTTGATCGTGCTGGGTGTCGTCTCCACCAGCCCGGCCGAGATCCCGCTGCTGGTGGTGGCGATCTTGGCGACGATGGCCATGATGGTGGCGTTGGCGCTGGCCACCGCGGGACTCACGAACTCACCCGAGCATGCCCAGGTGACCACCCTGCCGGTCAGTCTGGCGGTGATCGCCGTGGCGAGCTGGGTGGGAATTTCCGGCACCGAGAATCTCGCCTACGTCAAGCGACTCCTTCCCGGCGGCGCGGCCACCGAACTGGTCATGAACGCGTGGGACGGCGGCGTCTCGCTCGCCGACTCCCTGCCCCTGCTGATCCCCACCGTGGCCTGGGTCGTGCTCGCCGTCGCACTGGCCGGCCGGCTCTTCCGTTGGGAGCTTCGTCGATGACCACGCATCGAGTCCTCAGCAGGCGATACGAGTTGGGCGAGCTCATCGGCCGCGGCGCAACGGCCGATGTCCACCTCGGTCGCGACCTCCGCTCGGGCCGTTGGGTTGCCATCAAGGTGCTGCACAAGCACCTCGCAAGCAACCCCACGTTCTACTCCAGATTTCAGCGTGAGGGGCAGGCGGTGGCCGGTCTCAGGCACCCCGCGATCGTCTCGATCCTCGACACCGGATCCGAGATGGTCGATCTGGGCGCGGCGGGCAAACTGCGTGTCCCGTTCATTGTCATGGAATATGTCGCCGGCTGGTCGTTGCGGGATGTCCTGCGGATGGGCGGACTCACCCTCGAGAAGTCCGTCAAGTATTTGGTGGGGCTCCTTTCGGCACTGGAGTTCAGCCATCGCGCGGGTGTCGTCCATCGCGACATCAAACCGGCCAACGTGATGGTCACACCCGAGGGCGACGTCAAGGTCGTGGACTTCGGCATCGCGCGGGCCAGCGGCCGTCAAGATGCGACTCTCACCGTGGCCGGGGAGTTTCTCGGCACTCCCTCGTACCTTTCTCCTGAGCAGGTGCGTGGTGAAACCGCCGATGCCCGCAGTGACCTGTATTCCGCCGCCTGTCTGCTCTACGAGTTACTGACCGGGCGGCCACCTTTCGTCGGTGAATATCCGGTTTCCGTTGCTTACCAACAGGTCCACGAGGAACCGGCGCACGCCCACACAGCCATCCCCGCGCTCGATTCCGTGCTCGTGAAGGCCCTGGCAAAGGCCCGGGAAGATCGGTTCCAGGACGCACGCTCCTTCAGCGAGGCGCTCCAGTCCGCGGTCGTCGTCCTCAAACAGTTACCCGAGGCGCCGCAGCGCTGCCTCGATAGCGAGCTCGACCCGGGAAGTCATGCCGGGCACATCGACGGGACGGCGTCCTGCGACCTGACCACGGATCCACTTCGGCTGGCTATCGTCATAATGCAGCAGGGCATACAGGTCCCACCACGACTCGAGAGTCACTCCGGTGATCGATTCGTAGAGTGACCGGAGCTGTTCCGTCCACTCGGGTGAGTAGAGCGCCGCCAAGTATCGCCGACAGTGCCCGACATCAACTGCGCGCGCCCCTCGAACGACGCCGTTCCAGTCGGTCAGGCCAGTGATCCTCCCGCGTGACCACAGCAGGTTGACAGGCAAGAAATCGCCGTGCAGAAACACGGTACTGCCCTTTGGTGGCGACGCCGCCATGACATCAAACGCGGCCTTCCACACAGCCGGGTTCTGTGCGTCGACCGGCACCTGAAGCCGGTCCAGAGGAGCGATCCAAGAATCCGTCCAGGGTCTGAGTGTCTTCGCGGGGAGATCGAGCGAATGCAGCAATGCAGCAAGTTCCGCGATCTTCGTCATCCACGACCGAGGGTCTGCCTGGTTGAGGTCAACCTGCCCTGGCAACCGTGTCATCAGCAACGATGGCGTGCCCCCCGTCGCAGCACCTGCAACATCAGTTGCCAGGATGCTCGGAACTGGGAGCCCGCTTCCCGCCACCGCACCAAGGTTGGCGATCTCCTTCTCCAAGCTCCCCTGCAGGCCAAGGCCGCTCGGGTACTGCCGCAGTACGACGAACGTTCGCATTCCACGTCGCTCCACCGTCAGCCGATTCACGGCCGAGCAGACGCCACCGGTCAATCGGCGAAAGCCAACGACCCGACTGCCCCGACCCATCGACGCGGCAACCCAGGCGAGAGTCTCCACGGAGGGCCGACGCTGCCTGAACCCGCCATCCCTCCAGTCGCCGTCGGTCATGAACGCGAGCCTATTCGTCCGAGCGACGAGCTGGGGTAGTAGAGGTCCACCCGATCACGGCTCACGACGGCGGGATCTTCGAGCCCCTCCACGGTGCCGCCGAGAGGACCCTCAGACCGACGTCTACGCCCGCCGGGTCCTGGGCCGGCGGGCCGGGACCGCGCGTCGGTCCCAGGTATTTCCGGTGCATCGATGGTCTGCGAGCCCTAGATTGCGTTGCGTGAATCTTTCGCATCTCGGCGTGCCGGTCGGGCCGATGATCCGGGTGCACGGCGGGTTCGCCAACCGGATGTACCGACTCGACACCGACCAGGGGTCGTTCGCGGTGAAGGAGTTGAACCTCGTCGACCGCCGCTTGACTTACCACGTCGAGGACGTGTTCAGGTTCGAGCGGGCGGCCTTCGCCGCCGGCATCCCGATGCCGGAGCCGATCTCGGCCAGCGACAGCACGCTCGTCCATCGCTGGGTCGAGGGTGAGAAGGTGCCCGAAGCGCCGGTGTCGGCGGCCTACGCGTTCCAGATCGGTGAGATTCTCGCGCGCATCCACGCGCTCGATGTCGAGTGGCCCCACGGGTCGAGCGAGGAACCGACGCCACGGGACTGGCACGTGCTCGCCGGGCGAGCGGCGACGACCGGACAGCCGTGGGCCGATGAACTTGCCTCCCAGGTACAGACGTTCCTGGCGATCGCCGACTTCGTCGATACTTGCGAGCGGCCAGGCCCGATCGTGCTGACGCACAAGGACATCCAGCCGTGGAACCTGCTCGCTCGACACGGCCGGCCGGTAGTGCTCGACTGGGAGCTCTCAGGAATGCTCGACCTGTCCGGTGAACTCGGCTCAACTGCGCTGAGCCTCGCGAAGGAGCCCGGCTTCGACCATATCGAGCCCACCATCTTCCGCTCGGTCCTCGACGGCTACGTCGCAAGGGGCGGAGCGCTGCCGCCGCCCGGTCCGAGCTGGTTCGTCTTCATGATCGGTGGCTGGTTGGGGCACACGAGGTGGAACATCCTCCGCTGCCTCGCCGGTGCGGAGGCGAACATCGGTCCTGACCTCGCGCTGTCGCACGAGGCCGTGCGCGACGGCGTGCGCGGCCTCCCCGACATGTTCGACCGACTTCCGGAACTGGAGACACTGCTCGTGTGACGGCGGACCCGCCTCTGTGGCCGACCTGGCTCGCGAAAGCTGAGAGTGGCCGGCCGGACCCGGACAGCGGGTCCCGCTCGGCACTACCTGATGAGAACCCGGACCGGACTAATGCCGATCGAGCAGCCGACCGATAGTCCGCGCAGCCTCCGGGAAGGAGCCGGGGTTCGGGCCAGAGTAGTTGAGCCGCAGGTAATTGCCGGTCGGCTCGGTCGGGAACCACTCGTCACCGGCCGCGACGATCACCCCGGCGTCCTCACAGTCCCGAACGAATCGGGGCAGCTCAACTGCGTCAGGCAGTCGCAACCACAGATTCAGCCCGCCGCCGGGGACGGAATCCAGCCGAGCACTGGGCGCATGCTCGCGAAGAGCGTCGACCAGCAGGTCGCGGCGGGCCGCGAGCTGGCGAGGTAACCCGCGAAGGTGAGTACGCCAGGCCGGCTGGCTGACGACGTCCAAGGCCACCGCCTGCAGCACACCGCTGACGTACATCGACTCGGCCTCGGCGCTGGCCAGGATGCGGTCGCGCGCCGGACCGCGGGCGATGAGCCCCGCGACCCTGACAGCGGCGGACACGCTCTTGGTCAGCGACCGGAGATAGACGACGTGTCCGCTGTCGTCCCGGCCGGCCAGAGGTATCGCGTCGGCGGAGATGCCGAAGTCGTGCGCCCAGTCGTCCTCGATCACGAATGCGCCACTTCGGCGGGCGATGTCCAGGACCCGATCCGCCTGCTCTGGCGCCCACTGCGCCCCGGTCGGATTGGCGAAGTTCGGTTGGGCATAGAAGGCCCGCGCGCCGGTGACGGCGAAGGCGCGGGCCAGCTCGGCCGGGTCCGGTCCGTCGGCCCCGGAGGGCACCGGCACCACCTGCACCCCTGCCTGTTTGGCGGCCAGGATCGCCCCCCAGTAGGTGGGCGATTCCACCAGTAGCGGCCCATCGACGCCGACCAGGGCCCGGAACGCGGCGCCGAGCGCGCTCTGGCTGCCGGGGAAGATCACCACATCTCGCGGCGACGGCGCGGCAACACCGGCGCCGGCCGTCGAACCCAGTTCGGTGGCGAACCACGCCTGCAGGTCGGGCAGGCCTCCGGCCGGGGGCCTACCGACGGTGGCGTCGCTGCGGGCGGCCCGACCGAACGCGGCGCGCACGAGACGCTCGGGTAGCAGTTCGCGGTCCGGATAGCCCGCATGCAGCGCGATGACGTCGTTCGGCGCGGTGCGCAGCGCGGTGGACGGCCGCGCGGCAGAAATGTTCGACGAGCCGAGAGCGGCGGTCTGCCAACCGTAATCGTTCGGTCGGATGACCGGAGCTGCTCGGACGAAAGCGCCGACTCCGGTGCGGGTCTCCACCAGCCCTTGCGAAATCAGATCTCGTAGCGCCTTTTGCACGGTGACCGGGCTCGCGCGATGCTGCGAGACCAGCGTCCGCGTCGACGGCAGGCGGGCGCCGGGCGGCGCCGTGGCGATCCATCGCCGGAGAGCGCTGACGATGCGCGCACTGCTACCATCGATCATGAAAGAACAGAGTAGCGCTACCCTGGCTATCTCGCGACCGCTACCGGGTGCGTCCGCCGGTCTGATCTGGGGTCTGGTCGGCGTGCTGGCGTTCTCTTTCACTGTGCCGTTCACACGCCTGGCCGTCGAGGGCGGCGCGATGTCGCCGCTGTTCGTCAGCTGCGGTCGAGCGGTGGTGGCGGCCATCCTGGCCGCGGCGGCGCTGACTCTCACCAAACAGCGCCGCCCGCACGGTGTCCAATGGGTGCGGCTGGGCGTCGTCGCCGGCGGCGTGGTGATCGGCTTCCCGGTGCTCACCTCGTTCGCGCTCACCACCGCGCCGGCCAGCCATGGTGCGGTGGTGATCGCCCTGTTGCCGGCGGCGACCGCGGTGACGGCGGTATTGCGATCGCGGGAGCGTCCACCGACGTCGTTCTGGATCATGGCGGGCGTCGGCGCGATCGCCGCGGTGCTGTTCGCCGCCCTGCAGGGCGGCGGGATCGGTGGACTGCAGTTCTCGGACCTGCTGCTGTTCGGCGCGGTGATGGCTGCGGCGATCGGTTACGCCGAGGGCGGTTTGCTGGCCCGCGAGCTCGGCGCCTGGCAGACGGTGTCCTGGGCGCTGGTGATCGCCGCGCCGCTGATGATCGTCCTCACCGGTGTCTCGATGGTGCAGCAGCCGCCGACCGGCACCCCGATCGAGTGGGCGGCATTCGGCTACCTCGGCGTCATCAGCATGTTCCTCGGCTTCTTCGCTTGGTACCGCGGCCTCGCGATCGGTCCGATGGCGCAGGTGAGCCAGGTGCAGCTCGCCCAGCCGGTGCTGAGCATCGGCTGGGCGGCACTGCTGCTGCACGAGCACCTCAGTGCGGCTACCGTTCTTGGCGGGGTCGCCGTGATCGGTTGCGCCGCAACCGCTGTCCGAGCGCGGGGCGGTCGTAGGCCTACAACCCCTCGGCGATCTCCTTGATCGCGGTGAGCCGACGGTCCCATTCCGCGCCGAGCGCGTCGAGGCGTTTCGCGGTGGCGCTGAGCTGAGAGCCGATCACCCGGTAGCGCACCTCGCGGCCGACCCGGATCGGTTCGACGACACCGACTTCGGCCAGCACCGCGAGGTGTTTCGCGATCGCCTGCCGGGTCACCGGTAGCCGCTCGGCAAGGGCGGACGCCGAGGCCTCGCCCTCGCCAAGGGCAGTCAGGATCTGCCATCTGGTGTCGTCACCGAGGGCTGCGAACATCGGAACCAGCGACCCGACAGCCATCAGGGCGCCTCGACCAGCGCGACCAGCGTGTCGAGCTCCGCGTCCCAGCCGGTGCGGTGGCTCTCGAGGTTGGCCAGCGGGTCGGAGGTGGTTTCGAATCCCGTCTCCACCACGGTGAGTCGGGTTCCGCCCGGCACCGTCTCGAGGGTGAAGGTGAACACCGTTGACGGACCACCGTCGACATCGGCCGGCGGCCGCCCGGCGGCGTCGTCGTTGCCCCAGCGGTAGCTGACCGACCGCGGCTCGTCGACCGCCTCGATCCGCACCGGGATGGGCTGATTGCCCGGCCAGGTCAGGGTTCCGGTACTCCCCGCAGCGGTTCCGCTGAATACGGCCTGACCGAACCACTTCGAGATGTGCTCCGGCGCGGTGACGGCCGTCCACACCTTCTCGACGGGCGCCTCGATCAGGATCGTCCGACGCACCGTGAAGGTGTCCTCGTCGACGACGGACTGCTGATTGCTGGTCATGTTTGCCATGATGCTTCCTCTCCGTTGCTCGTTCCACTGCCGGGCTGGTGGTGGCTCCGGTGCAGACACCACCTGTGGTTTCGGCTGCCGCTTGCCGCCGGGGCAAGCGGTCCCGTTCCCATAGGATCTGCAATCCAATGGTTGCAGATACTGAAGGATTGTGCAACCCATAGATTGCAGGTCACGATGCGGGCGCGAGCCAACTGCAGGTCTCCAAGATGGGCCTAGGCGTTGGCCGATCCGATCCGGCCTCAACTCCTGCAAAGCTGCAGCTCGACCTGGGACTTTGGGAAAGTTCGGGCCCGATCGGGTCACTCTCGTGCCCCGCCCACGTCGATGTTGAAGATTCGATGCCTCCCAGGTCGGCTGGTGCCACACTGTGCAAATGTCGTTGCTGGTCAGCCAGTCACTCGCGCGCTTCGCCGCGGCGGTCGCGCTTGGTGTGCTGTGCGGTAGCGCCGCATCGGCCTGCGCTGCTTCGGCCACCCAGTCGGCCGCGGTCGACAGCTCGGTCGAGTCGTCGGTCGAACTGCCCGGGATCGGCGCCTCACCCGACCAGGTGCTCGATGCATACCTGACGGCGTTCAAGAACAACGACTGCGAGACCGCCGCCAAGCTCGGCTCATCGACCTTCCGCATCGGCAACGGCGAACTCTGTGGAGACGTCAGGGTCGATTCGATCGACCGAACGCCCCATCCCGCGGTATCCGGAGACGACGTCACCTACGCGGTGACGCTCCACCTTTCGCAGGGCACAGTTGACGGAACCGTTCCCGAGGGACCAGTGACCTGGTTCTACGCTCTGCACCGTCAAGCGGACGGCTCGTGGAAGATCACTGGCGGCGGCAGTGGTCCCTGACAATGCTGGGATCGTCAGGCACGATGAGGAATGACGCAAACCCGCTGGTACCGCGGTGACTGCCACCTGCACTCCCGCTTCTCGGACGGGGCATTGGAGCCGGGGGAGCTGATCGACGCGGCACGAGAGCGCGGCCTGGATTTCCTTGTTGCGACGGAGCACAATCTGGCGACACCTGGCCAATGGCAAGGGGAATCCTTGTATGTGCTGGTGATCCCGGGCCAGGAGGTGACAACCCGGGCAGGGCATTGGCTCGCGCTCGGGGTGGATCCTGGACAGCTCATTGATTGGCAGTACGGCAGTGCGGACGGTCGAATCTCGGACGAACTAGATGCGGTGCGCGCCGTCGGGGGTCTGTGCGTCGCTGCCCATCCGATCGCGCCGTATCCGGGCGGCACCTGCGAATATCCATTGGAACAGTTCGATCTGGTCGAGGTGTGGAACGGCCGATGGGACTCGGAACTGGCCTGGCAGGCAGACAACGAAGCGGCTCTCGCCCGGTGGCAGCGCGACCTTCGCGAATTCTCGGCGGGCCGTTGGCGACCCGCGATCGGCAACAGCGATGCGCATCTCGCCGGTCAGATTGCTCACCCGCACACTGTGGTCCGGGCCGAATCGTGCACTCCACGTGCACTGCTCGGCGGACTGCGGGCGGGTCACTCGTGGATCGCCGCCTCCACCGAAATTGCTCTGTCCCTGACGGTCCGGGTCGACAATCTCGTCGCCGGAATCGGTGACGTCCTGCCAATCGGCAGCCATCCGGCGACCCTGACCGTCGAGGTCGCCGGCGCGCCGGGTGGCCTGCTCACTGTCCACACCAACACCGGTGCGACCTGGACTTTCGACCTGACTGATCAACACATGCAGGTCGCAGCGGAGGTCACCGACTCGGCGCTGGTCTGGGTCGAGATGAGATTCGCCGACGGCAGCATGGCCGCGATCAGCAATCCGGTATTCCTGGCGTCAGGCGGGCCGCTGTTGCCCGAATCGCCATCCGCATGAAGTCGGTCAACTGCGGAAATCCGGCCGAACCGTCCTGGTCGAGAGCGTCGGGCGTCCACCAATCCGCTCCGTCCGTAGTGTCAAGTTCGATCTGCTCCATGCCGGCGAACGACACCTCGGTGGTGGACGCCGGTAGCGCGAAGTAGGTCTCGTGCTGCACCAGAGTCATTCCGCCCCAGCCGAATTGGTGCCGATGGGCGGCGAACGGCTCGCCGAGGGCGAGGGCATCCGCCTGCATGCCCGTCTCCTCGAACAACTCACGAACCGCGGCATCCGCCAATGACTCGCCCTGCTCGATCCCGCCGCCGATGGTGAACCAGAACGGGTAATCGGGCCTGGCCGGATCCCACCCGTGCATCAGCAGCACTCGCCCCTCGGGGTCGACCGGCAGCACGCGGGCAGTGTCGCGGTAGACGGTTCGTCCGGGAGTCGCGGCTGGAGTCGGAGACACGCATCGACTGTAGCCGCGCCGGAGCGACTGGCCAGGAACGAGTCGGCCGTCGGTACCATCCGTTCATGCAGGTACTGGGCATTCCGGTCGACGTCGGCCTGATCGCCCAGTGGTTCGAATGGCTGATGCCTGAGGAGCAGCCATATCTCGTGCCCCAGTCGGTCGCTCGAAACCTGCACGTTGCCGATGATCGCGGTCGGCTGACGCCCGAGTTGCGGGACTCGTTCTCGCTCTATGGCATCGAAGACGATCAGCTTGTTTGTTGGCTTACCAGGGCCGAGGCCCAGGGCCTGCCGCCGGATGTCCGGCGATCGCAGCGCGCCACGCACCGCTGGCGGCGACACGACGGGACGGACACGGTGCGCATAGTGCGGTCGGTCGAGAACGGACGGCGACCCTCTCGTCATACTGAGGTTGACCAGGCCGTCTGGGATCGGATCGAACAGGTGCTGCCCTGCGCCCGCCGGTTGGTCGGGACCTTTCCGACGCGGAGCGGACCGAATTGCTTCGGAACGGTGATGGGTGCTGCAGGTGTCGGAGGGGCCGCCGAGGCCTGGATGCAGCAGGCGCCCTTCGAGGAGTGGCTGGCGGCGGAAACTCGCGATGGCGGCTCGGACGACGAACCCGGAACGGTGCTGCTCTGGCGCGGTCGGGACGGGTTGGCGCAGCATGCAGCGGTCACGTTGGGCGGCGGGTGGGCGCTGCACAAGCCGTCGCAGGGCTGGATGTCCCCGATTCAGATCCTCACGGTCCGGGACGTCAAATTCGCCTCCCGATGCCCTGGTCTGTACCTGCACCGTCGAAGTCTCGAACATTGACCCGGCAGGTCTTAGTGATCCACGGGCGTGCCGTCTGTCCACACCTCGGTGAGCTCGGCGATCAATCCGGCTTGGTCGAGCGTGATGAACGAGGCGACGAAGTATTCTTCGCTGCCATCGGTGACCCGTGCGCGACCCACGGCGCGGTCGCCGTCGGCCACGGCGTCCTCCAAGGCGAAAGACCACGAGCCTGGGTAGTCCCTGTTGAACCTGACGAAGCCGGCTCGATCGAGCGTCCTGCCGTCGTGGACGAACCGGCTGTGGAAGTTTTCGGCGAGTAGCGAATCGAGCCGGTCCCAGTCGCGGGCGTCGATAGCGGCGGCGAAGGTCTCGAGGACCTCGGATGCGGTCATGGATCGCAGTATGCCCAGGAGTGCCGACAATGCGGTACACCGTCATGATCGCGGATACGGTGGACCGTCGACGTATCGACCAGAGTGACCCGCGCGGCGGGACCCTCGCAGAGTCTCTGAGTGAACATGCTTCAAAATAATCAGTACATTGCACTTGTGCGCAGATGGTCTCGGGTTTAGCGTCGGGAGCATTGCGCGGTGAGCCCGGTCATTCGCGTGTATCTGGAGGTTTCACCCATGACTCGATCACCCGCACGAAGACTGTCCAGAGCGCTCGGCGTCATTCCGCTGTTTCTCGGACTGGCGCTGGCGTCAGCCGGTGCGCAGAGCAGCTCCGCCGCAGTCCTGGAAACCGCGCCCGTGGTACATGTCCCGTTGGGTCCATTGTTCGACAACGTCGGCCTGACCTCGGTCGCGACTCGGGCCTCGGGCAATTTCGACGGCTCGGGGAACAGTTTTGCCGCGCAGAAATTTGCCGAGCTGGGTATCACCCCGGGATCGACCGTGGCTACGGATCCGGGCGGACCGACGTACATCTGGCCGGACTACCAGCCTGCCGATCCGGCGACCGACGAGAAGCCCGACAATGTGCGGGCCAACGGTCAGGTGGTCCCGGTCAATGCCTCCGGGGCCGCGCTCTCGGTATTGGCCGCCGCATCCGCGAACGGGATCTCGGGATCGCTCACCGTCACCTACACAGACGGCACCTCGGAGGAGATCTCCCGTCGGGTCCGGCAGGGGATCGGCATTCCAAATTGGGGCGACCTGGCAACCCATCAAGCCGATCCGGAAGCCTTCGGCGCCCGCCGGGTCGGGGGCGTCGCCGGTCGCAACACCCAAGGCGGATATGCAAACACCGACTACGAGTACTCGTTGTATTCCAAGGACTTTCCGCTCGATCCGGCAAAGACGGTGGCCAGTCTGACGCTGCCGTCCAACACTTCCTATCACGTGTTCGCCGTGAGCGTGCTCGACCAGGCGCCGCCGTGGGTCGGCGGTCTGCTCAGCGAACAATCGCTGATCGTCAGCGCTCCACCGGTGATCGCACCCGGATCGTCCGCCCGCGTCCGGGTGAGCATGACGAACGCGTCCGCTCAGGCGCTCAGCAGTGCGACGGCCGACCTGACGGGGCCGGCGGGCATCAGCGTGCGCAGGGAACAGGCGATGGCCGGGACGATCAAGGCCGGTGCGGTGGGAACCGCCATTTATCGAGTCAGCGTTCCGCGCGATCGTGAACCCGGGGACCTCAGCTGGACCGCCACCGCCTCGTCGTCCGGTGGTCAGTTGACCGCCGACGCCGCCAGCATCGTGCCGTTCGGCTCCGTCGGCGCGGCGTTCAACAACGTGGGCACCACAGAGTTCCGCGACCGCGACAAGGGTGATCTGGACGGCGCTGGCTCGAGTTTGCGTCGCGAAGCGCTCAAGGCGGCAAAGACCAAGCCAGGAGCGAAGATTCAGGGCGGGCAGCCCGGACTCGACTACCGGTGGCCGGACTCCAGGTCCGGCAAGCCGGACAATATTGCCGCGGGTGGCCAGACGATCGCGCTCGATGCGACCGGCAAACGCGGCCTCGGCCTGCTCGGCACCTCCACCGCCGGCGGTGACGATCAGCAGGTCCTGGTGCACTACGACGACGGGGTGACGGCGAAGGTCTCAGCGATCACGCCGAACCAAGCGGCGTTTCCCGACTGGACCGACTCGGCCGCTGACGCCGACAACGACTACGCCGCCCAGCCCGCCCTGGTGACCTCCGGCCGCAATACCGCGTCGGGAGTGGCCGATCGGTCACAACGATTCACGGTGTTCTCCCGCATCTTCCCGATCGATCCGACCAAGCACCTGATGGCCGTGACCCTGCCGACAGATCCGAACCTGCATATCTTCGACATCGCCGTGTCGACAGTCGCGGCGAAGGCGGACACCGGGCTGGATCGCACCATTGCCGCGTCGCTGGCGCCAACACCGCCGATGGGATTCAACGACTGGCTCGCCTACGGCTGCAATGTCTCCGAATCGTTGATGAAGTCTGCCGCCGACCAATTCGTGACTCTGGGCCTGAAGGACCTCGGCTACCAATACATCAACATCGATGACTGCTGGGCGAACAGGTCACGGGACGGCAGTGGGCGTCTGACGGTCGACACCGCCAAGTTCCCCAGCGGTATGGCGTCGCTGGCCGACTACGTCCACGGCAAGGGCCTGAAGGTGGGCATCTATTCGGCTGCGTCGGTGCAGACCTGCGGCGGGTACCCGGCATCGCTCGGTCTGTTCAACCAGGACTTCAACCAGTTCGCGGACTGGAACATGGACTACATCAAGTTGGACCTGTGCGGTTCGGCCGACAACACATTGATCAATTCCCAGTGCGACACCAGCAAGGGTCTCAAGGATGTCGAAGCGCGGTACAAGTCGGCGGCGGAAGCCCTGGCCGACATCGACCGGCCGATGCTGCTGGCGGTGTCCGCACCGGCATCGATCGCTTGGTGGTGTGGCTACGACGGCGCGATCTACCAGGACGCCGCGTCCTGGGCGTGGAAGTACGGTCAACTGGCCCGGGTGGAGGCCGACTCCGGGAACAGCTGGGTAAGTTTGTTGCGCACTGTCGAACAGAACGCCAGGATCGCCGACTACCAGCAGCCCGGGTTCTGGAACGATGAGGACATGCTGGCGGCGGGCCACGCGATGAGTAACGTCGAACAGCAGACCCAGTTCATCATGTTCGCGCAGATGGCCGCACCGCTATTGGTGTCAACCAACCCGGCAGCGCTGGCCGGCGACCAGGACGCATTGGCGATCCTGAAGAATGCCGACGTCATCGCCGTCGACCAGGATTCGCTCGGCGTCCAGGGACGAGTCACCTCCAGCGGCGACGGGTGGATGGTGATGACCAAACCTTTGTCCAACGGCGATGTCTCGGTCGTCCTGTTCAACAGCAGTGACGCTGCGCGGGTGCTGACCGCCGACGCACGCCAGGTGGGTCTGGGGACGGGGCCGGTGACGGACAAGGATCTGGTCTCGAAGCAGTCGGCGACGGCCGCCGACGGATCGGTGTCGGCATCGCTCGCACCCCACCAGGCAAAGATGTTCCGAGTGACGCGGGGATAGCGGATCGGAACTGCCCGAGCCCGACAAAGGTGCCGACCAGGTGCTCGCCACCGGAGTCGTGCTTCTAGCAGCTAGCGTGACCAGGTGGATTCTGATGCGGAAGCGACTCTCGCGCGCATCATCGACACCGCACCGCGCGGCAGACGCGCGCTCGTTGCGATCGACGGTGTCGGGGCCAGCGGGAAGACGACGTTCGCCGCCGCGCTGGCGCGGAGCGTCGAGACCCGGCCGGTTGTCGTGTTGCACGTCGACGACTTCTTCAATCCCGCCGCGATCAGGCATGCCAGAGGTCGCTATTCGCCGGAAGGGTTCTGGCTCGACAGCTACAACTATGACGCGCTGACGTCCGATGCCCTCGACCCATTACGCCCCTCGGGTGACGGTTGGTTCCGCGCTGCCGCGATCGACCACGACAGCGGTCGGGTGACCAGGCCGGCACCGGTCCGGGCCGCCGACGATGCCCTGGTGCTCGTGGACGGAACGTTTCTGCATCGTCGGGAGCTTGCGAGTTACTGGGATTCGTCGGTCTTTCTCGACGTCCCGTCCGAGACTGCCGTCCGGCGAATGAGTCAGCGTGCCGGAGGCGGGACGGGCATCGACGACGGTCTTCGTCAGCGGTACTTCGGTGCTCAGTTGCTCTACTTCACCAGCTCCCGGCCGTGGGAACGGGCGAGGCTGGTCGTCGACAACACCGACCCCGACCACCCGAAGATCATCGAGGCCGGCGCCGCGGCTGCCGCTGCGGAACTGGCGTCGGCCGGCGGGTGAACCTGCCGTCACCCGCCGTCCGAGATCCTCTGCAGCTGCAGGTACATCGATGCGGGTGCACCGGCCCACGCCGCATTCGCCGCCGCCGACACCCAGGTCATCAACGGCCACGGGTCGGGCACCGGAGCGTCCCGCAGATCCTCCGGAGCGAGCCCAGGATCGATGATCCCGTCGAGCTTGAACTCGGACACCCGTTGAACGGCGAAGCCGGCCCGGAGCGCGGCGTTGAGGTGATCGGCCAGCGAGTGCTCCCAGCCGGGAAGGTAGCCGAACTCGCCGTCGACCAACTGCTTGATCAGTGGGTAGCGGGCCGCCGTCAGGTACAGCGAGTGGGTATCGGAAACCACCAGCCGGCCACCAGGTTTGAGCACCCGGGCAAACTCGGCGTACGCGTCGGTGAGGTCCTCAAGATGGGTCAGCGCCAGCGCGCACACGGCCAGATCGGCGCAGCGATCCGGAACCGGTAGGTCCGTCAGGTCCCCCTGCCGCAGGTCGACGGTCGGCAGCTTCCGGCGGGCCACCGACAGCATGCCGGGCGATCCGTCGACGCCGATCACCTGATATCCGCGCCCGGCGAGCCACTCGGCGTAGCGACCTGTCCCGCAGGCGATGTCGATCGCCAAGCCGCCCGGCTGGTCCTCGATCATCGCGGTGACCCGCTCGAAGTCCGGCGCCAGCAGCCCGTTTCCGGGTTCGTCGTAGTCGACCGACCAGGCGTCGTAGCCTTCTGCGGCCGTCAGCGCACGCACCTCGGCCGGCGCGCCGAGCGGGCCGGGATCGGCCAGCAGGCTTCGGATATTGGCCAGTCTGGCCCGCACGAAGGCGGCGTCGTGTTCACCGGCGAAGGCCCGCATCAGTGCGGCGCCCTCCACCGCCAGGACAAAGGCCAGCGGGTCCAGATGCAGGGGCCGGGCCGACGGCCCGCCTGTCGTTGTGGTCATACGGCCACTCTGGCGGCGGAGTCGGCCGACCGCAACGGGTTAGTCGACCGCGGGACAGAACACGAGCGCCCGTCACGGCGTGATGACGATCCGTTCGTCGCGGCCGGTCTCCGCCCAGGCGGACCCGACGTCGGCGAGCGGCACGCCGCGGGCATCGAGCCGGAGCTTGCCACTGGCGATCTCGGTCGCCAGGTCGGGTAGTTCGGCCAGAATGTCGCGGGTCGGTACCGAACCCTGCCCACTGCCGACGATCTGCAGCCGTGCCGCCCGAAGCGCGGCCGATGGGATCGCGGCCTCGGGCCCGGCCACCGAGCCGATCTGGACCCAGGTGAGTGGCACCCCCCGGTCGCTCCGCTCGGTGACCAGGGCGCGGATCGCACCGGCTGCCGGGGCACCCCAGAGGTAGTCGATCACCACATCCACGTCGGCCGCGGCCCGCCCGAGCCGATCGTCGACCTCGCCGGGGTCACCGTCGAGGGAGACCGTCTCGTCAGCCCCGAGCTCCGTCAGCGTCGCCAACCGACCGGGGTGACGACCGGCACCGACCACCTTGCCCGCTCCCAGCAGTCGGGCGACCTGGACGGCCAGCCGGCCGGCGCTACCGGTCGCGCCCAACACCAGAACGCTTTGCCCGGAGCGGAAATCGATGCGCCGGCGCAGCGCCACCCAGGACGACATCGCGGGGTTCATCCCGGCCGCGACCGCCACCGGATCCGTTCCCGCCGGCAGTTCGATGCTGCGCCGCAGGTCGATGACCGTCTGCTCGGCCATCGCGCCCATGGTGGTGTCCGGCAACACGAAGTACCGCACCGACCCGTCGGGCGCGCGACCGACGCCGTCGATACCCGGAACCAGCGGCAATTCGTCCGTACTGGTGTAGTGCGAGCCGTCCGCCTGCGACCGCACCCGCGGGTGCAGGCCGGTGGCAATGACGTCGACCACTGCTTCGTGCGGTGTTCGGGGTGTCGGCACGGGGAACTCGCGGTAGGCCGGCGGGGAATCGAAGGCGGTGACGACGGCGGCGTGCATGTTGACCTCCAGGAACCTGACGGCGGATCGCGTCGGAAATATAATTGGGAATACGAACTAAACTAGATGGTAACACCAATCAGATCGGGTAGTCTGGGACGATGTTCACCCGACCCGGATCCGAGCTCGACCCCGAGCTGTTGGACGCCCTCGTGCAGACCTCGTTCGCGGTGATGGCCCGACTGAGCCAGGCGGCGGCCGCTCACGACATGTCCTTGACCCAGCTACGGATGCTGGCGATCCTGCGCGACCGCCAGCCCAAAATGGCTGAACTGGCCAGGTATCTCGGGCTGGACCGGTCGTCGGTGAGCGGTCTGATCGACCGGGCCGAGAAGCGTGGTCTGGTGCAGCGGACCAGTAGTGGCGACGACGGAAGGTCGGTCCGGGTCAGTCTCACCGCCGACGGGCGAAGGCTTGACCCGGGTCTGACGGCGGAGATTGCCGGCCTGATCGCACCGATGACGCACTCGCTCACCGTTGCCGAACGTCAGCGGCTCGCCGGCCTCCTGGGCCGGATGCTTCCCTGACCCGACCCCGTCGAGGGTCGCCACCGCCAGTGGCGGCGGAGCCGATGGACGGGCGCCTCAGCCACGGCGACGACCCGGTCGATGGGGTACCACCGCGCGATCCGCGGCAGCCCCCGCGTCCGGGTACAGCAGTACCACCAGGACCAGACCGACGGCGCCGCCGACGACCTGCGCCGCCACGAAGATCGGGACCGACGCCGGCGAGATGCCGGCAAAGGTATCGCTGAAGATCCGGCCGACCGCCACCGCCGGGTTGGCGAACGAGGTAGAGCTGGTGAACCAGTAGGCGGCGCCGATGTAGGCGCCGACCGCCGCCGCCGACAATGCAGCCCGGCCGCCGCGGGCGAGCGCGAAGATCACCACGATGAGGCCGGCAGTGGCGACGACCTCGGCGACGGTGTGGCCCGTCGTCAGCCGGTCCTTCGTCGAGATTTGCGCGAGTGGGAGGTCGAACATCACGTTGGCCAGCAACGCACCGACGATCCCGCCGGCGACTTGCACCACCGAGTAGTAGCCGACGTCGACGGCCGAGAGGCCGACGCCGCTGCGTCGCCCGAGCAGATGGTCGACGGCGGAGACCACCGGGTTGAAATGCGCGCCGGAGACGGGGCCAAGGACCAGGATCAGGACCGCGAGACCGAAAACCGTGGCCATCGAGTTCTCCAGCAGCTGCAGCCCGACATCGTTCGGGGAAAGCTGTTGCGCGGCAATGCCGGAGCCGACGATGACGGCCACCAGCAGCGCAGTACCGAGAAACTCCGCCAACAGCCTGCGGGGCAGGTCGGTGGATGCGGCCGGCGGCATTGCTCGACTGTAGCGGGGAGGCAGGGTCGACCGCCGTCAGACCTGGGCCGGCACCTTGTCGAGGAAACCCAGCACCAGGGTCAACCGGCCGTCCGCTCCGACGACGGCGACATCGGAGCCGACGATCGGCGCCTCGCCGTCGGCCGGGCCCAGCTCCCAGCTGAACCGGAACTGCTCGTGGTGCGCATCGACGGCTCCGAGCAGCCGGAACTGCCAGCCGGGGAACTGACCCTGCGCGCCGGCTACCACGGCGGCGATGCCGTCGTGTCCGGTCACGTCGGCCAGCGGATCGACGTAACGCGCGTCCGCCGCCCACACGCGGCCGATCGCGGCTTGGCGGGCTTCGACATCGGTCTCGTTCCAGATCGCAATGTAGTAGGCGGCGAGCTGCTGGAAGTCGGTCATCGTGATGCTCCTTCTGGTTTCCGGTCGACCCGGTCGGCCGATCCGCATGCCGACAATGTTGCTGGGGAAGGGGAAGCCCGTCGATTACCTGCCAGGTAAGTGCCGCCGAACGGTGACGTCGTACGGTGCAGGGATGACGACAGCCGCTCCGGCCGGATCGGTCGGCCATCTGCTGCGCCAATGGCGCGAGCGTCGGCATCTCAGCCAGCTGGAACTCGCTGCCAGGGCGGAGGTTTCGGCCCGACATCTGAGTTTCGTGGAGACCGGGAGGTCGAAGCCGACGCCCTCGATGATCCTGCGGCTTGCCGCACAGCTCGAGGTGCCGCTGCGCGAACAGAACACCCTGCTGATGTCCGGCGGCTACGCCCCTGCCCACCCGGAGCACCGGCTCGGCGAGCCGTCGATGGCGCTGGTCAGCGATGCCATCACCACGGTGTTGGAGGCGCACGAGCCGTTCCCGGCGGTGGTCATCGACCAGCACTGGGACATGGTGGCCGGCAACCGCGCCATCGAGCGGTTGATCGCCGGCGCGGCGGCGCATCTGCTGGAGCCGCCGGTCAACGTGCTCCGGCTCAGCCTGCACCCGGACGGGCTGGCGCCGGCCATCGTGAATCTCGGCGAGTGGCGAGGCCACCTGCTGGAGCGACTGAGTCGAGAGATCGCCGCCTCCGCCGACGCCGGACTGATGGCGCTGCTGGACGAGCTGACCGGTTATCCCGGGGCCGACAGCCGGACGCAGCCGGACACCGACGCGATCGTGGTACCGCTGCGGATCCGGTTCGGCGACGCCGAACTGGCGATGTTCAGCATGACCACGGTGTTCGGCACCCCACGGGACGTCACCGTGTCGGAGTTGGCCATCGAGACGTTCTATCCGGCCGATGCCGGATCGTCGGCACTGCTGCGCGACCTGGCGTCGACCGCCGCCGGATAGGGTCGGGCTGTGAGCCTCGACCTGAAAGCCGCCATCGCCGACTGGCCCGTCGGCTCCGCCTCCGTCGCGGTGATCGGTCCCGACGGCGTGCTCGATCTGCTGGACGACGGGCAACGCCACCGCTGGGCCTCGGTGAGCAAGATCGCCAGCGCGCTGACGGTGCTCGACGGCTGCCAGGACGGGCTGCTGAGTCTGGACACCGCGGCCGGCCCGGCGGGCGCGACGGTTCGCCATCTGCTCGCCCACGCCTCCGGCATCGCGATGGATTCCGACGACGTGCTGGCCGCTCCCGGCACCCGGCGGATCTACTCCAACCGCGGCATCGAGATCGCGGCGCAGACACTGGAGGCCGCTTCCGGCAACGACTTCGCCGACGAACTGGCGGAGCGGGTGCTCGATCCGGTGGGGATGAGCGGTGCGGTGCTTGAGGGTTCGCCGGCGCACGGGATGACGGGCAGCATCTCCGACCTGGCCGCGCTGGCGCAGGAACTGCTGAGCACCCGGGAGATGCTGCCCGGCGTGCTGTCGGCGATCTCCACCCTGGCGTTCCCGGATCTGCCGGGCGTGCTGCCCGGGTTCGGCCGGCAACAGCACAACGACTGGGGTCTCGGCTGCGAGATCCGCAACGGCAAGAGCCCGCACTGGACGGCGCCGGGAAACTCGCCGCAGACGTTCGGCCACTTCGGCCAGTCGGGCAGCTTCCTGTGGGTCGACCCGGTCGCCAAGCTGGCCTGCGTCTCGTTGGCGGACAAAGCTTTCGGTGAATGGGCGGCGGTGGCCTGGCCGGTGCTGTCGGCGAAGGTGCTGGACGCCCACGGCTGACGGTGGCGACCGCGGCGGCCCGGTGGTCGCCGGTAGCCGAAAGCGGTCGTCGCGCTCCACTATCCTGGGATGGTTATGTCTGCCAGCGCCCCGCCTACGCCGCGCGAGCTCCGGCAACGGCTGAACCAGGTGCCGCTGGCCGACGAACGGCGCCTCGGCCGCCGGCTGGCCGGCCTGCGCAAGATCGCCGATTCCGACAAACGTGACGCTTCGCTGCGGCAGATCGCCGACGCGATCGCCGAATCCGAGCGACGCCTCGAGCGGCGTAGCGCACTTGTCCCGGAGATCACCTTCCCGCCGGAGCTGCCGGTCGCCGAGCACGCCGACGAGTTGGCCGAGGTGATCGCCGCCAACCAGGTGGTGATCGTCGCCGGCGAGACCGGGTCGGGCAAATCGACCCAGCTGCCGAAGATCTGCCTGAAGCTGGGACGGGGCGTTCGCGGGATGATCGGGCACACCCAGCCCCGACGGATCGCCGCCCGCGCGCTGGCCGAGCGGATCGCCGACGAGACCGGCACCCAGCTCGGCGACGCCATCGGCTACACCATCCGGTTCGGCGACCACACCGGCGCCGACACTTTGGTCAAGCTGATGACCGACGGCATCCTGCTCGCCGAGATCGGCCGGGACCGGCTGCTCAGCCGCTACGACACGATCATCATCGACGAGGCGCACGAACGCAGCCTGAACATCGACTTCCTGCTCGGCTACCTGGTCCAGTTGCTGCCCCGACGCCCCGACCTGAAGGTGATCATCACCTCGGCCACCATCGACCCGCAGCGGTTCTCCCGGCACTTCGCCGACGCTCCGGTGGTCGAGGTGTCCGGTCGGACGTACCCGGTCGAGATTCGTTACCGGCCTTACCTTCCGGATGACCTGGACGACGCCGACGACGCTGACGACGAAGATCCCGACGAGACCGACGGTGGTCGCGGCAAGAAGCGGCCCGCTCCCCGCCCCAGGGAGACGATCGACCAGCCGACGGCGATCTGTCGCGCCGTCGACGAACTGGGCACCGACGGCGACGGCGACATCCTGGTGTTCCTGTCCGGCGAACGGGACATCACCGACACCGCGGACGCCTTGCGGGCGCACCTGCAAGGCCGGCCGGGCCACACCGAGGTCTTGCCGCTCTACGGCCGGCTGTCCGCCGCCGACCAACACAAGGTGTTCTCCTCCCACTCCGGCCGGCGGATCGTGCTGGCCACCAACGTCGCCGAGACCTCGCTGACGGTCCCGGGAATCCGCTACGTGATCGACCCCGGTACCGCCCGCATCTCCCGGTACTCGACCCGGACCAAGGTGCAGCGGCTGCCGATCGAGAAGATCTCCCAGGCCTCCGCCGGTCAGCGGGCCGGCCGGTGCGGAAGGGTGGCCGACGGCATCTGCATCCGGCTCTACAGCGAGGACGACTTCGCCGCCCGGCCCGAGTACACCGACCCGGAGATTGCCAGAACCTCGCTGGCCGCGGTGATCCTGCAGATGGCCGCGCTCGATCTCGGAGAGATCGCGTCATTCCCGTTCATCGACCCGCCGGATCCGCGACAGATCAACGACGGGGTCCGGCTGCTCGACGAACTGGGAGCGCTGGATCACCGGCCGGCGGGCGCCGGCGGGACATCCCTGCTACGCCTGACGGGGGTCGGCCGCAAGCTCTCTGCGCTGCCGCTGGACCCGCAATTGGCCAGGATGATCGTGGAGGCGGAGTCCCGCGGCTGCCTGGCCGAGATTCTGGTGATCACCGCCGCGTTGGCCATCCAGGATGTTCGCGAGTACCCGCTCGAGGAGCAGGACAAGGCGCGGGCGTCACACGCCAGGTTCGCCGATCCGACCTCCGACTTCCTCGCCCTGGTGAATCTCTGGCACTACCTGAAGGATCAGGCGAAGGCGCTGTCCGGCAATGCGTTCCGCCGGATGTGCCGCAGCGAGTATCTGCACTACCTGCGGATCAGGGAGTGGCAGGACCTGCACGCCCAGCTCAAGCAGGTGGCCCGGCAGCTCGGCATGGATCCGAGCCGCAGCGCCCTCGACGGCAGCGCTGCCGATAGCAACACCGTCGACGGAAGCACCCTGGACAGCAACAACACCGACGGCCACAAGACACATCGTCCTGACCGGCCGGGGGAGAGTCGCGATCCGAAGAAGCGACGCCGGCGGGGCAAAGGCAGCAGCGCCTTCGCCGCAGCGAAGTTCGCCGCGCAGCAGTCCGCGACGGCCGGCGCCAGCCCGACGGCGTCCTCGACCGCTGCGCCGGCGGAATCCGGCGCTCGGTCGGCCGACGTATCCACCCCGACAAGACGACCGTCCACCCAGCAGGGCAAGGGATCGGCCGCCGTCGCGCTCGACGCCGAGTCCATCCATCTGTCGCTGCTGTCCGGACTGCTCTCGCACATCGGCGCGAAGGTCGAGAACACCCGTGAGTACGCCGGCGCCCGGGGCACCCGGTTCGTGCTCTGGCCCGGTTCGTCGCTGGCGAAGTCGCCGCCGAATTTCGTGGTGGCGGCCGAACTGGTCGAGACGTCCAGGCTGTGGGGGCGGATGGCGGCCAGGATCGATCCGACCTGGGCGGAACGGCTCGGCGGAGACCTGGTGAAGCGCAGCCATTCCGAGCCGCGGTGGGACGCCAAGCGGGCGGCGGTGGTGGCCACCGAGCGGGTCACCCTGTTCGGGGTGGTGTTGACCGCCGCCCGGACCGTGCAGTTCGACCGGATCGACCCTGAACTGGCCAGGGAGATGTTCATCCGGCACGCCCTGGTCGAGGCCGACTGGGACACCCGCCATGCCTGGTTCGCCGCCAATCAGGAGGCCGCCGAGGAAGTCGCCCGCCGCGAGGACCGGGCACGCCGCCGGGACATCATGATCGACGACGAGGCAATGTACGCCCTGTACGACGCCCGGATCCCGGCCGACGTCACCTCGGGTCGGCACCTGGACTCCTGGTGGCGCAAGGTTTCCCGGGCCGATCCTGACCTGCTGACCTTCACTCCGGAGATGCTGATCGCGGCCGGCGCCGCCGACGTCTCCGCCGAAGCCTTTCCCGACCGGTTCTCCTCGGGCGGGGTCGACCTGGAACTGGACTACGTCTTCGACCCGGCCCGCGAGGACGACGGGGTCACCGTCACCATCCCGCTGCCGGTGCTGGCGAGGGTGACGCCGGACTCGTTCGCCTCGCAGATCCCAGGCCTGCGCAGTGATCTCGCGGTGGCGCTGCTGCGTACCCTGCCGAAGACCTTGCGGCGCAACTT
Source organism: Nakamurella lactea DSM 19367 (assembly GCF_000426645.1). Classification (GTDB taxonomy): domain Bacteria; phylum Actinomycetota; class Actinomycetes; order Mycobacteriales; family Nakamurellaceae; genus Nakamurella; species Nakamurella lactea. The sequence goes on from NZ_AUFT01000006.1 coordinate 59,277, forward strand.
CGTTCCGGCCCCGGACTTCGCCAGGGCGGCGCTGGCCGGGATCGAGGCCGGCCCGGCCGCCGGCGGCGCGGCGGCGCTGCCGGCCCAATTGGCCGCGCAGCTGACGGCGCTCACCGGGATCGTCGTCGGGTCAGGTGATTTCGACCTCGAGAAGCTTCCACCACACCTGCGGATGACCTTCCGGGTGGTCGACGCCGACGGCAACGAGGTGGCCACCGGCAAGGATCTACCCGCACTTCAGCAGCGGCTGCAGAGCAGCACCAGGGAAGCGGTTGCGGCAGCCGTCAGCGACGCCGGTAGTTCGGTCGAGCGACACGGCCTGCGGGAGTTCCCGGCCGACGGGGTGCCGCGGGAGATCGTCCGGGAATTGCACGGCCAGCAGGTCAGGGCCTATCCGGCGCTGGTCGACGAGGGCGACGCGGTCGGTGTCCGGGTCTATACCGCGGTCGCCGACCAGAGCAGATCGATGCGGGCCGGCACCCGCCGACTGCTGGTGCTTGGCGCGCGAAACCCGTTGGGCTACCTGAAGTACCAGCTCAGCCGCGACCAGCTGATGACGCTGGCCACCGCACCGCACGGGTCGCTGGCCGCGCTGGTCGACGACGCCGTCGAGGCGGCCGTCGACGCGCTCCTTGACTGGGCCGGCGGACCGGTCTGGGACGCGCCGGGCTTCGCCGCCCTGACGGCCAAGCTGGGGCCGCACCTGGACAAGGCCACTTTGGACGTGGTGACCGCCGGTGCCTCGATCCTGCGTGCGGCCCACCGGGCCCAGGCCGCGATCGACGATGTCCAGGGAACTGCGCTCGCTGCCGCCGCGATCGATATGCGCCGCGAACTCGCCGGCCTGTTGCCCACCGGGTTCCTCACCGCCACCACCGCCGCGCACCTGCCGGACCTGGACCGCTACCTGCAGGCGCTGGCGACCAGGGCCGAACGGGCCAGACAGAACCCGGAGCGGGACTCCGAGCGGATGGCAGAGGTGCTGCAACTGAGCACCGAACTCGAGGCGCGGTTGGCCACCCTGCGCCCGGCGCGACTGACCGACCCGGATGTCGCGGCCGCTCGCCGGATGCTGCAGGAGTTCCGGGTCGCCCAGTTCGCCCAGCCGATGCGCACCGCGATCCCGGTCTCTGCCAAGCGGATCCGCACCGCCATCGCCGCACTGCACTGATCGGGCATGGCACCGACCAGCTCCCGCTCCGACCTCAGCTCAACCGACCGGGACCGTTGCGTGGCGCGAAATGAGCTCGTCGACGACCCAACTGGCTACCTGGTCGGGATACGGGGCCGGCAGCATCAGCACGATGTGCGGGAAGCCGGCGTCGATGGCCTCGGCGATCGCCGCTCGGCCGGCGCCGGGCCGCTGATAGTCGACCGGTAGGGCGATGGACCTGGTGATGGCGGCCGGATCTCGGCCGATCTCGGCACAGAGGCGGTCGAGCCGGGCGCTGCGGCGGACGGCATCGTCGATGTCGCCGCCGGGGATGTTCCACAGGTCGGCGTGCTCGGCGACCACCCGCAGCGTCCCGGTGGACCGGCCGCCGATCAGGATCGGCGGATGCGGCCGCTGCACGGGTTTCGGGCTGCCGAAGGCGCCGCTCAGCTGGTGATAGCGGCCGTCGAAGTCGAACGGCTGGTCCGAGGTCCACAGCCGGCGGATGATGGTGCACGCCTCGGCGAGACTGGCGACCGCGTACGCAGCGTCGTGGTAGGGCAGGCCGTGTGCCTCGTATTCGCGGCGGGCGATCGGATGGCTCGGCAGCGACCCGGCGCCGATGCCGAAGTCCAGCCGCCCGTCGGCGACCACATCGACGGTGGCCGCGATCTTGGCCAGCATTGCCGGTGGCCGGAAACGGTTGCTGGTCACCATGATCCCCAGGCGCAGCCGTTCGGTCTGCGCCGCCAGGGCGGACAGCAGTGTCCAACCTTCGAAGGTCGGGCCGTTCGGGTCGCCGAAGATCGGCATCAGGTGGTCGAACAGCCAGGCATGCTCGATCTGCGGGAGGGCGTCCGCCTGCTGCCAGACCCTGAGCAGTTCGTGGTAGCCGACCTGCGACGGGGCCGTCATGATCCCGAACCGCGGTCGAGGATTGGTGTCCATGGGATGCTCCTTCATCGAGGCTGAGCGGTGAATCGGTCCGTCCAGCCCTGGCACACTGGAAGCGGAACGCTGCTCCGGTAACTATACGGAGCGATGTTCCGGTTAGCAACGACAAGGGACCACCCGAGCCCAGGATCAGCGGAACGGAGCAGGCGTGATGTCCGACAGCGGCGAGCGATCGACCACTGCCGCCCCGCGCAAGCGGGCCGACGCCCGCCGCAACGAACAGAGCCTGTTGGACGCCGCCGCCGAGGTGTTCGTCACCGCGGGAGTCCAGGCGCCGGTCCGCGTCATCGCGGCGCGCGCGGGCGTCGGCATGGGCACCATTTACCGGCACTTCCCGACCAGGGCGGATCTCGTCATCGCCGTCTTCCGTCACCAGGTGGATGCCTGCGCACAGGCCGGGCCGGCCCTGCTGGCCGACAGCGCTTCACCGTCCGTCGCACTGACCCGCTGGGTCGATCTGTTCGTCGACTTCCTGGTCACCAAGCACGGCCTCGCCGCTGCACTGCAGTCGGACGACGCGCAGTTCCAGACCCTGCACGCCTACTTCCTGGACCGACTGGTGCCGGTGTGCGAGCGGCTACTGGAGGCCGCGGCGGCAGCGGGCGAGACCCGCTCAGATGTCGATGCGTACGGGCTGCTGCGGGCGATCGGCAGCCTGTGCGCCGGCGCCGCCGGCGCCGCCGGCACCACCGAGAGTGCCGGCACCACCGGGGGCGCCGACACCACCGAGGTGGCCGGGGTGGCCGCCGACTCGGGCTATGACGCCCGCCGGATGGTGCACGTGCTCGTCGCCGGCCTGGCCGTCCCGGATCCGTGACCCGGGAACCGCCACCGGCCGACGACGTCGGCCCGGTGGCCGGCTATCGCCGCGGCAGTGCCGGCTATCGCTCGCTCACCCTGGCGTTGTTCGCCGCCGGGATGACGACATTCGCGGCGATGTACGCGCCGCAGGCCGTGCTGCCCCAACTAACCACCGCCTTCGGTGTCGACGCCGGCGCCGCCACGCTGGCGGTGAGCGCGACCACCGGACTGCTCGCGCTGACGATCATCCCGGCCAGCGTGCTGTCCGAACGATTCGGCCGGACACCGGTGATGACCGTCAGCGCCGTCAGCAGTGCCGTGCTCGGCCTGTTGATCCCACTGAGCCCGACCTTCGAACTGCTGGTGGTCGGCCGCGCCCTGCAGGGCGTCGCGCTGGCCGGCGTGCCCGCGGTGGCGATGGCCTACCTCGCCGAGGAGGTCGACCACGGCGCGATCGGCGCGGCGATGGGCCGCTACATCGCCGGCACCACCCTCGGTGGGCTGTCCGGTCGGCTGATCACCGGGCTGGCGCTGGACGTCATGCACTGGCGCTGGGCGCTGGAGGTCGCCGCCGCCGCCGCGCTGGCGTTCACCGTGATCTTCATCCGGTCGGCGCCGGCCTCGCGCCGGTTCACTCCCACCCGGATCGCCCCGCGCGCGGTGGCCCGCAATGTGCTCGGGCATCTGCGAAACCCTGCCCTGGCTGGCCTTTTCGTCCTGGCGTTCCTGTTGATGGGCGGCTTCGTCTCGATCTACAACCTGGTCGGGTTCCGGCTGCTCGGGGCGCCGTTCGGGCTGCCGCAGGCGCTGGTGTCCCTGGTCTTCTGCTTCTACCTGGCCGGCACGGTGACCTCGGCAACGGCCGGCCGGCTGGCCGACCGGTTCGGCCGCGGCCGGGTGCTCCTGGTCGCGGTGGTGATCACCGGTGTCGGGTTGGTCGCGCTGCTGTCCGGCACGCTGGCCGTGCTGCTCATCGGGATGCTGCTGTTCACCGGCGGCTTCTTCGCCGCTCACGCGGTGGCCAGCGGATGGGTCGGACGGCGCGCCACCGAACACCGCGCCGAGGCGTCATCGATGTACCTGTTCGGCTACTACCTGGGCAGCGCGGTGATCGGCGCCGGCGCCGGCGTGGTGTTCGCCGCGGCCGGCTGGGGCGGCGCGGTCGGCTACGTCGGGGGACTGCTGACGTTCGCCGCAGTCATCGCGATCGTCCTGGCGCGGCTACCGCCTCACTGAGCGGGCGGCGCCGGCGGTGTGTCGGCCGGTGCCGCGGGCGCCTCGGCCGGTGCCGCGGGAGCCTCCGGAGCGGCTGCAGGAGCGGCTGCCGGTGCGGCCGGGTCGTTGCCGGCGAGCTTGTCGACCAGGCCGGTGAGCTTGTCCTGGATGCCGTCGACCTTGTCGTGACCGATCTTGTCGCCGACGAAGTCGCCGACCTTCTCGATGCCGTCCTTGACCTGGTCGTCGTGCTCAGCGATGAAGTCCTGCGCCTTGTCCTTCATGTCACCGAAATCAACCATGATGTCGCTCCCTTCGACGCCGACGGCGTCACTCTTCCAGCCTAGCGAGTCGCGGGCACGGGCGTCTGCCCGATGACGCCATTTCTGTCGATGGTCAGCAGCGATTCGCCGTTTCCGCTGGTCACGGCGACCTCAACGGTGCCGTCGGCACTCTTCGAGACTGTGCGGTATGCCACCCGTTCGGTCGAAAGGGTGAGGTCCGGGACGTCGACGACCGCCACCTCGACGGAGGTCGAGGCGCCGACCTCGGAATGGTGCAGGGCCAGCCGCTGGGCCGGCAGCGACAGCGCCAGCAGCGAACCGGCCAGCACCACGTCGGTGTCGTCGCCGAGGTCCGGCTGCTGCTGCCGCCCGTCGGCCCGGTCCAGCACCCAGGGAGTGCCAGGGGCCTTGGTCATCGACAGCGATCGTTCACCGATCGCCGCGTCGGCCCGCACCGTCAGCCGGCGGAGGTTGCCGGCCGGGTCGGTGAGCAGCGAGTACCAGCAGCCGAACGCCCGATCGGCGTCTTCGGCGGACCGAACCAGGTAGCCGTTGACCCGCAGGCCACGGTCGGACCGGACGACCCTGGCCGTCTCCAGCACCAGATCGTCGGCGAGTGCGTCCGGGGCAGCCGCCGAGGACGTCGAGGTGAACATGAATGAGGATTGAGGAATTGCCACGTCAGACACGTTAGCGCCGAAATCGGCAGCTGACGAACTTCCGACAGCCCCGGCCGCGCATGTCACGATGATCGGGTGACCAGATCCCGGCCCGCCGAACGGCCCGGTCCCGTGCTCCCGTTCGCCGGGCTGGTGCGCCCGGCCGCCGGGTTCGCGGCCCTGCTGGCGGCCGCCGCCCTGATCACGGCGCTGGTCGGCACGGGGCTGACGGAGCCCGCGACCGTGGTCGGGATCGAGCCGGTACCGGCGGTTGTCCGGCTGGGCATCCCGGTTGCCAGGGTGCTGCTCGATCTGGGCGCGGTGGCCGCCGCCGGGCTGGCGCTGCTGTCGAAGATGGTCGGCTTCGACGACCCGGGCGCGACCGAACCGGTGCTGCGCCGGGCCCGGCCGATCGCCGCCTGGGCCAGCCTGCTGTGGACCGCCGCCGCCCTGCTGTCGGTGCTGCTGCTGGCCTGGGAGATCTCGGCGGCCACCGGTGACGGATTCCCGTCGGCGGGGCAGATCTGGGCGTATGTCGGCAACGTTCCGGCCGGCAAGGGACTGCTGCTGTCGGCCGCCTGCGGGCTGATCTCGTTCTGGCTGTGCCGGCTCTCGGTCCGGCACGGTGAGAAGGTGCCGGCCGAGTTGCGGGTCGGCATCGTGCTGTTCGGGCTGCTGCCGCTGCCACTCACCGGGCACGCGTCGAACTGGTACTGGCACGACGTCGCGATGATCTCGATGGAACTGCACGTGGTCGCCGCCACCGCCTGGGCGGGCGGACTCGGCGCGCTGCTGATCTTCCTGATCCGCCGGCCAGCGTTGCTGGCGATCGCGTTGCCGCGATTCTCCAGACTGGCCACCTGGTGTGTGCTGCTGGTCGGCCTCACCGGGCTGTTCAACGGACTGGTCGAGCTGGCCCTGTCGCCGATCACCTCACTGCCGGAGTCGTTGTGGCAGACCAGGTACGGCGTGCTGCTGCTGGCCAAGATCATCTGCATGGCAGCCATCGCGGTGACGGCGGTGGTAGTGCGCACCCGGCTGCTGCCGCAGGTGGCGGCCGGCCGTCCGTCGGCGATCGCCCTCTGGTGCGGCTGGGAACTACTGGTGCTGGCGATCGCCTTCGGGGTGGCCGTGGTGCTCACCAGGGCGCCCGTCAGCCCGTTCTGAGCCGGTTGGCGCCGCTGAGCCGGCCGGCCCCGGCCCGGTCAGCTGCCCGGCGGCGTTCCGCGGTGGCTCCGGGGCGAACTCGACGGTCAGCGGCGGCGGCCGGTCCTGGCCCGGCATCGTCCGGCCCGACAACCATTCGGCGATGCCCCAGGTGATCAGCAGCCCGATCGCGGCCAGGGCGATGGTGTTCCACTGCACCGGCACCGCGCGCAGCGGATGACCGGTCTCGAACTCGGTGCGCCATTGCGCGATATCCATCGAGCCGAGTCCGGTGGGCGAGCCGGAGGCCGTGGCCTGCAACCACAGTGCGCCGTAGCCGACGGCCGTCACCCCGATCCCACCGACCACCGTGCGCACCACGGGAGACCGGAGCAGGAACACCAGGTCGACGGCCAGGCCGAGGGCGAGCAGCCAGACCGGCGGCACCGAAGGCGGGAAGTTGCCGACCACCAGCAGCGGCCAGATCACCAGCCGGTAGGCCAGATAGCCAGCCGTCACCGCGGTGGCGGTGAACGCGAAGCCGACCATCCGACGGGCGAAGGCCAGCAGCGGCACGCAGATCACCAAGGCCCACAACGGATATACCCACGGCGGGATCGGCATCGCGAAGTTGTTCAGCGACAGGTCGTCAACCGGTCGGCCCAGCTGGTCGGCGGCGAAGCTGAGCAGCGACGGTTCGGCGTACGGCGCGCCGCGGAACCAGGAGGCGATCTCCAGGACTCCGTACTCCTGCTGCAGCTGCGGGAAGAAGACGTCCTCGAACAGGAACAGCCACAGCGCCAGCATGCCCAGCGTCCAGCCGCGGGATCTGCCGGCCGAACGTGGGTAGGTGCGGTACCAGTTCCGGATGACACCGGCGATCATGATCGCGGTCCCGGTGTACAACAACAGGTGTGACGGCGACCAGGCCGTCAGATCCAGCCCGTTGATCCGGTGGTTGATGATGTCGATCGGCCCGGCGATGACGAAAATGCCGGTGCCCCACTGCATCAGCCGCAGCGACGCCTTCTCCACCCCGTAGCCGGTGAACGAATGGGCGAGCACCAGCCCGATGGCGATCCCGGTGCCGACGGTGTTCAACAGGTGCGGCGGCGCGAGGTCGTCGCGCAACCACTTGAAGTGCCAGGAGACGTCCCAGCTGGAACCGAGCAGTTTGAACAGCAGCGCCAGCAGCCACATCCGTTGCATGAACGCATTCAGCGAACGTGGCGTCGGGCGGCCGGCCGTGCCCCGCGACCAGTAGGTGCGCATGAAGCCGGCCAGTCGTTGCATGGCGCCAGAATACGGTGCGGTCGGGCAGGATATGGGCATGCTTCCACCGCCGCCGGACCGGCCGCCGAAGCGCGCACCGGAGCGCTCATCGGCGCTGGATCGCGGGCTGGCAGTGCTCGCCTTGCTGGCCGATCATCCCGAGGGGCTGACGGTCAGCGAACTGGCCGGCCGGATGTCACTGAGCCGCCCGGTGGTCTACCGGCTGCTGGCCTCGTTGCTCGATCACGGTTATGCCCGTCGCTCCGGTGACGGCCGGGTGAGCATCGGGCCGGGCGTGCTGCGCCTGTCGCAACGGGCGCAGTCGCAGGTCCGCCGGGTCGCGGTGCCGATCCTGCGTCGGCTGGCGGAGGCCACCGGGGCCACCGCACACCTGTCGCTGGCGGACGGGGACGAGGCGGTGGCGGTCGCCGTCGTCGAACCCAGCTGGACCGACTTCCATGTCGCCTACCGGACCGGGTCGCGTCATCCCCTGGAGCGGGGCGCCGCCGGCCGGGCCATCCTGGCCGCCCGCGGCGGCCGGATGACGGCGGTCGAGTCGTCCGGCGAACTGCAGCCGGGCGCGTGGGGGTTGGCGGTGGCGGTTCCGTCGGCCCTGCTGGAGGCGTCGGTCGGCGTGGTGGCGCTGGGCACCTTGGACCAAACGGCGGTGGTGGATCCGTTGCAGCAGGCCGCCACCGCGTTGGCCAGGGCCATCGGCCCGTGAGGTCTCGATGGGTGTCGGGCTGGAATCCCGTGGCCGCCGCCGCGGTTGACCATCGAACTGGGTGACAACCGATTCCGGAGGCTGCTGTGGCTGTGACGATCGAACAGGCGCTCGCGTATGTGGCGGAGAACGACCATGCGGTACTGGCCACGAGACGCAAGGACGGATCTCCGCAGATGTCGCCGCTGAACATCGGCGTGCTGGACGGCGCGCTGGTGATCTCCAGCCGCCAGATGCTGGCCAAGGTGCGGAACCTGCGGCGAGACCCGCGGGCATCGGTACTGGTGCTGGCGGACGCCTTCTACGGCTACTGGGTGCAGGTTGACGGCACCGCCGAGATCATCGATCAGACCGACCCCGGCACGGTGGATCTGCTGGTCGAGGTCTATCGGGCGATCGCCGGCGAGCACCCGGACTGGGATGAGTACCGGGCGGCGATGGTGGCCGACGAGCGGGTGGTGATCCGGATCCGCCCGGAGCGCGCCTCCGGCGAACTGCCCGGCTGACGGTTCACGCCTGTTCGACCGCTCGCGGTTGATCAACCGCCGAGGCCACCAGCGGCCTGGTGCGCAGTGGGATCGGGGTGGCCAGCGCGATGGTGGTGGCCGCCCGCAGCACCGACGGATCGGCGACCACCGAGTCGATCACCCGCTGCAGATCGGAGTTCGACCGGGCGACCAGGTGCACCAGCAGGTCGGCGGTGCCGGTGACGGTGTGCACCTCGATCACCTCGGGAATCTGCCGCAGATGCGTGAGAACGTTCGCCCGGCCGCCGCTCTGCGCGATCTCCAGCGACAGGAACGCGGTGACCGGGTAGCCAAGCGCTGCCGGGTCGATCGTCGGCGCGAAGTCGGCGATCACCCCGGTGCGCTGCAGTCGGTCGAGCCGGGCCTGCACCGTGCCGCGGGCGACCCGCAGCCGTCGCGACGCCTCGAGCACCCCGACCCGTGGATCGGTGGCCAGCAGATCGAGGATCGCCGCGTCCAGTTCGTCAATGATCACTGTTTCTCCGGGCTGTGCAAAGTGTTCAGCGTTCGGGCGTTCAGGTTCGCCATTCTGTACACCATAGCCAGCGTCAGACTGATCTCTTGCCTACCCGCGGGTCACTGTTCACGATGCACTCACCGAGCTCACCGCCGCGCCCCGGCCGATCCCGGCCGACAGCCGCAACGGATCGGCGGCCCAACGTCAGGAGTAGTTGATGACCACCATGGAGAACCTCGAGCTGACCGTCGAGGAGCGCGCCGCCAATCTGACCCCGGAAGAACTGGTGCAGTTGGTCGGGTTGGTCGACTACGACGCCGATGCCGACCCGTTCCCGGTGACCGGTTGGGACGCCATCGTCTTCGTGGTCGGCAACGCCACCCAGACCGCGCACTACTACCAGTCGGCCTGGGGCATGGAATTGGTCGCCTACTCCGGCCCGGAGAACGGCAACCGCGACCACAAATCGTTCGTGCTGAAGTCCGGCTCGATCCGTTTCGTGATCAACGGCGCGGTGGATCCGGACTCGGAGTTGGTGGAGCATCACCGCAAGCACGGCGACGGGGTGTCCGACATCGCGCTCGAGGTGCCCGACGTGGACAAGTGCATCGAACAGGCGCGCCGGGCCGGCGCGACGGTGCTGCGGGAGCCGCAGGACGTCACCGACGAGCACGGCACGGTCAGGATCGGGGCCATCGCGACCTACGGAGACACCCGTCATACCCTGGTCGACCGGAGCCGTTACACCGGCCCGTATCTGCCCGGATACGTTGCGGCGCAGTCGAAGTGGGTCAAGCGGGACGGTGAGCCGAAGCGGCTGTTCCAGGCCCTTGACCACATTGTCGGCAACGTCGAGCTCGGCCGGATGGACGAGTGGGTCACCTTCTACAACAAGGTGATGGGCTTTGTGAACATGGCCGAATTCATCGGTGACGACATCGCCACCGACTATTCGGCGCTGATGAGCAAGGTGGTCGCGAACGGCAACCACCGGGTCAAGTTCCCGCTCAACGAGCCGGCCGTGGCGAAGAAGAAGTCCCAGATCGATGAGTATCTGGAGTTCTATCGCGGCGCCGGTGCCCAGCACCTTGCGGTGGCCACCGGCGACATCATCGCCTCGGTGGATGCGTTGCGGGCCAACGGGGTCCAGTTCCTGTCCACGCCGGATTCGTACTACCAGGACCCGGAGCTGCGGGCCCGGATCGGCAAGGTGCGGGTGCCGATCGAGGAGTTGCAGAGGCGCGGCATCCTGGTCGACCGGGACGAGGACGGCTACCTCTTGCAGATCTTCACCGCGCCGCTGGGCGACCGGCCGACGGTGTTCTTCGAGCTGATCGAGCGGCACGGTTCGCTCGGCTTCGGCAAGGGCAACTTCAAGGCGTTGTTCGAGGCGATCGAACGCGAGCAGGACCGCCGCGGCAACCTCTGAGGGCCGGTGCCCTGGGCAATCCTGAGGGGTGCCCAGGGCCCGGCATTACCCGTCGGTGTCCGCCGGGTACTTTCGGCCGATGAGCGAATCCACCGACGGTAGGTTCGCTCGGTTTCGCAGCGCCCTGTCCGACGCCAGGGCGACCCGCTCCTGGACCGTCGACGCGAATGACGGAATCCTGGCGACGGCCGGCATCCTTGAGGGCTTCGCCGGCGCGGGCGCCACCGACGCCACGCTGTTGACGGCGGCGTTCGTCGCGATGATCGCCGGCGGCCTGGGTCTGGGCGGAGCCAAGTGGGCGGAGGAGGCCGCCGAGCGGGATGCGCAGCTCAGGGTGATCGCGGTGGAAGCGGCCGAACTCGAGCACAGTCCGGAAGCGGAGCTCGCCGAACTTGCCGATCACTACGTGAGTCGCGGGCTGGCCCCCGACCTGGCCCGCCAGGTGGCCGAGCAGCTGAGCGCGCGGGATGCGCTGGCCGCCCAACTCGACGCCGAGCACGACATCCGACAGCTGATGCCGCGGTGGGCGCCGGCCTGGGCAGGGGTGTCGGCAGGAGCTGCCTTCATCCTCGGCTCGCTGGTCCCGCTGCTGGTCAGCGCGTTCGTGCCGGGTGCGGTGGAGGGCTGGGCGATCCTGCTGACCGTGGTCATCTCGCTGGTCATCACCTCGTTCGTCAGCGCGCGGCGCGGTCACACGACCGTCTCGCGCACCGTGGCCCGAACGCTCGCGGTCGGCGTCGGCACGCTCGGATCCAGCTACCTGGTGGGCATGCTGATCTTCTGACGCAGCCGACCAAGCCTCGACGACGGCGCCTTGGCTAGGGTCGGCGAATGCCGAAAAGAGGTCTGCTGCACCACGTCGAGCTGTGGGTGCCCGATCTGTCGCGGGCGGTGGCCGAATGGGGGTGGCTGCTCGGGGCGCTGGGCTACACCGAGTTCCAGAACTGGCCGGCCGGTCGAGGCTGGCGGCTGGGGGAGACCTACCTGGTGGTCGAACAGTCGCCGGCGATGATCGGCGACGTGCACGATCGGCTCCGACCCGGTCTCAATCATCTGGCCTTCCACGCGGGTGACGTGGCGGCGCTGGATGCCCTGATGGCGCGGGCCGCAGATCACGGCTGGACCCAGCTGTTCGCCGATCGCTATCCACATGCCGGTGGCGATGAGCAGTTCGCCGGCTATCTGACCAACAACGATGGATTCGAGGTCGAGCTGGTCGCCGGCTTGCCGGTCACACCCGTCACAATCGTCACACCGGTCCCGTCAGCCCCGTGACCTGCGGGGTTGCCGACACTCCGGGCGCGACACTCCGGGGGCAACTGGACCGGGGGCGGGCCGCGTGGTGGGATGGTTCTACGGAATGACACAGGTGTGATTCGCACCAGCACGGCCACAGGAGGAAGCAGCGATGACGAGTGCGAACTCGGCCGCCGGGAGCGATGGAGCACCCGAGGAGCTTCCCGATGGCCTGACCCGCCGGGAGCGTGACGTGCTGCAGTTCGAACGGCAGTGGTGGCAGTTCGCCGGGGCCAAGGAGCAGGCGATCAAGGAGATGTTCGACCTGTCGCCGACCAGGTACTACCAGGTGTTGAACGCCGTCATCGACAACCCGGTCGCGCTGGCCTACGACCCGCTGCTGGTGCGCCGGCTCCGGCGGATGCGGCAGACCCGGCAGCAGGCCAGGTCCAAGCGCCGGCTCGGCATCGAGAGCTGACCCACCCGCACTTCTGGTCAATCGGCACTGTCGGTCGCTCGCGCGACAATAATCGGATGACGCTCACCGACGTGGTCGGTGCGGCGGCCACCGCCGCCGCCACCAGCTCGCGACTGGCGAAGGTCGCTGCGCTCGCCGAGCTGTTCCGCGGGCTGCCGCCGGACCAGGTGCCGACCGCGATCGGTCTGTTGCTGGGCAAGCCACGACAAGGCCGCACCGGCGTCGGCTGGCGCACGCTCGACGGCGTCCGACCAGAACCAGCGCCGACCGCCTCCCTGCAGCTGGCCGACGTCGATGCCGCCCTCGACCGGCTGGCCGCGGCCGTCGGCTCCGGCAGCGGATCGACAACGGTCAGGGCGACGGTGTTACGAGACCTGTTGACCCGCGCCACTTCCGACGAACAGGACTTCCTGGTCCGGTCGCTGCTCGGTGACGTCCGCACCGGTGCGCTCGAGGGGGTGGTGCTGGACGCGATCGCCGCCGCCGCCGGCCGCCCGGCGACTGCGGTGCGGCGGGCGGCGATGCTCACCGGCGATCTCGGCGAGACCGCCAGACGGGCATTGACCGGGGACGGGTTCGACGACGTCGGCCTCACGCCGGGCATCCCGGTGCTGCCGATGCTGGCGAGCACCGCGGCGTCACCGACCGCGGCGCTGGAGATCACCGGCGAGGCCTCCGTCGAGTTCAAACTCGACGGTGCGCGGCTGCAGATCCACCGGGTGGGCGGCGTCGTCAGCGCCTTCACCCGGACGCTGGCCGACGTCACCGCGCGGGTGCCCGAGGTGGTCGAACTGGTCGGCGGGTTCCCCGGCGGCGACCTGATCCTGGACGGCGAGACGCTCACCCTCGGCGAGGACGGCCGGGCCAGGCCGTTCGCCGACACGATGAGCCGGTTCGGCGCCCGGTCGGCGCGGCAGGCCCAGCTGTCGGTGTGGTTCTTCGACCTGCTGCACGCCGGCGGCGTCGACCTGATCGACGAGCCGCTGCGCCGGCGCCGGGCCGAACTGGAGGCGGTGGTCGGCGACCGGGTCGTCCCCGGGGTGATCACCGCCGATCCGGCCGCCGCCGAGCAACTGTTCGGCCGCGCGCTGGCAGCCGGGCACGAAGGGGTACTGGTCAAGGCGGTCGATTCGGTCTACGCGGCCGGCCGTCGGGGCAAGAGCTGGGTCAAGGTGAAGCCCGTGCACACCTACGACCTGGTGGTGCTGGCCGCCGAATGGGGCTACGGCCGGCGCACCGGTTGGCTGTCGAACCTGCACCTGGGCGCCCGGGACCCGGACGGCGAGTTCGGTGAGCCCGGTGGCTTCGTGATGGTCGGCAAGACCTTCAAGGGGCTGACGGACGACATCCTGCGCTGGCAGACCGAGTTCTTCCCGACCATCGAGTCCCGGCGGACCGGCAGCGCGGACAGCGGGGGTGCGGTGTTCGTCGAGCCGACCACGGTGGTGGAGATCGCGATCGACGGCGTGCAGCGGTCCAGCCGCTACCCGGGTGGGGTGGCGCTGCGGTTCGCCAGGGTCAAGAGCTACCGGCTCGGCGACACCGCCAAACCCGCGGAGCAGACCGACACCATCGACACCCTGCGGGCCCTGCTGGCCCCGGACTCAACGCCCTGACCTGCGACGATCGTCCACCTTTGGCAATGCTCCGCTGGGCGGAGCAACGTCAAAGGGGGATTCAGCGCAACCGTCGACGGCCCAACCGCCGGGGCTGACGGGGTTGCTCGGCCGCCGCGGCGGACGACCCAGGTGTGGCGGACGACCCAGATGCGGCGGACGACCCAGATGCTGGGGATGATCCAGGTGCCGTCGATGACCGTGGCCGTCTGCGCTCGCCGGCCCGGCCGGCGACTCTCCGGGTGGGAACCCTGGGCCGCAGTCGACTGGGGCTGGTCCTGACCCGGGTCCGCACCCGACCGGAATACCAGAGCTCTGGGTGTCGACGCAGGTGCCGGTACTTCCACGAGGCGTAGGGCAGATGTGCCAGGTACACCAATATCCCGAGCGCGAACATGATCACCGGCTGGTAGAACGCCAGCGCCACGCAGATCACCAGGCCGATCAATGCGGGCATCACCAACTGCGAGGGGAAGTACACCGACTTGAGGGCGATGGTCGGCACCCGGGAGATCATCAGTGCGGCCACGACGAGCAGCCACAGGGCGACCAGCCAGCCGTTCGTCCACCAGCCGTCGCCGAATCGCGTGTACAGCGCCATCGGCAGGATGGCCAGCAGCCCGCCGGCCGTCGACGGGATCCCGGTGAAGAAGCCTTTTGCGTATGGCTTGGGGTTGTCGTCGTCCAACAGTGAGTTGAACCGGGCCAGCCGCAGCGTGGTGCAGACCGCGTAGACCAGGCAGATCAACCAGCCGATCGGGTGCCGGTCGAGCCCCCAGAGATACATCACCACCGCCGGTGCCACGCCGAAGCTGACGCAGTCGGACAGTGAATCAAGCTCGGCGCCGATCCGGCTGGACGAATGCAGTAACCGGGCGGCCGGGCCGTCCAGTGAGTCCAGCACGGCAGCGGCACCGATGATTGCCGCCGCCAGGAACCACTGTTCCCGATGGGCGAGCGCGATCGAGGACAGCCCAGCGCACAGCGCCAGGACGGTGATCGCGTTCGGCAGGAACCGCACTCCGGCCGGCATCGACACGGCCATCTCAGGTGCCGGTGCTCGAACCGGCGCCACCCAGTTCGGCCAGGACCGTTTCGCCGCCGATCGTCCGCTGCCCGACCCGCACCTTGAGCGGCGTGCCGACCGGCAGATAGGTGTCGACCCTGGACCCGAACCTGATCAGCCCGTAGGTCGCGCCGGTGTGCACCGGGCTGCCGGGGCTGACGTCACAGACGATGCGGCGGGCCAACAGCCCGGCGATCTGGGTGACCACCACCTCGCCGCCGGCGACCGCACCGATCAGCAGCGAGTTGCGCTCGTTGTCCTCGGACGCCTTGTCCAGATCCGCCGACAGGAACTTCCCCGGCCGGTAGGCGGCATGCGTGACGATGCCCTCCACCGGCACCCGCTGCACGTGCACGTCCAGCAGCGACAGGAACACCGAGACCCGGGGCCGCGGGGTGGGATCCAGGCCGAGCTCGGCCGGCGGCACGGCCTCGTCGACCACCGCGATCAGGCCGTCGGCGGGGGCGACAACGGTGCCGACGCCGGCCGGCGTCACCCGGTTCGGGACGCGGAAGAACAGTGCGGTGGCCGCGGTTCCGATCAGGCCGGTGCGGCCGACGAACCGGCCGGCCCGGCGCAGCCCGAACGAGCGCAACAGCAGCCGGAGCCCGAGGGTGGCGCCGGCAACGCCGGCGACGATCGGCCGGCCGCCCGGGTGCATCGGCGGAATCGCCTGCCGCACCAGATCGAGAATATGCGCGGCCCCGGTGCCGGCGCCGTCGCCTCCGGTCTGATCTGCGTGTTTCGCCATCGCGAACTCGTCGGTTCCTTCTCTTCGGTGCTGGGTCTGCCTGCTGGTCATGATCGGCCGCCACTGGTGGTGGAGCCTTGCCCTGCCGTGTGCGCAGGGTGAGCCCCACGGTAGTGCACCGGGCGCGAACGGCCGTGGAACGATGGGCACATGACGACGCCGCAGATCACCGAGATGCAGGTCGACAAGACAGCCATCGACGGTCTGCTGGTGCTGACGATGAAGCAGGTCACCGAGCCGCGGGGCACGGTCCGAGAGTTCTTCCGGGCCTCGGCCTATGCCGGTCCGCTGGCCGGCCTCGGCGCCTGGCAGCAGATCAATATCACCGAGACCGCCCGGGGCGGCATCCGCGGGCTGCACGGCGAGGCCATGGTCAAGCTGGTCGCCTGTGTCGCGGGCGAGGCCTTCGGTGCCTATCTGGACGCGCGGGAGGGCTCGCCGAGCTACGGCGCGGTCGTCACCCTTCCGCTGCGGACCGGCACCCAGGTGCTGGTCCCGGCCGGCGTCTGCAACGGCTTCCAATCGGTGTCCGAGGCGGGCTGCCAGTACCTGTACTGCTTCACCGACGAGTGGCGGCCGGGGATGGCCGGTGTCGGGTATTCGCCGTTGGACACCGGTCTCGGCATCGACTGGCCGATCCCGGTGGACCCGCAGAACCCTGCCCAGGTGTCGGCGAAAGACGCGTCGGCGCCGCTGTTCTCGCAGCTGCGGACGTGACCGGTGAGTGACCTGCAGTGTCCGGCGACGGTGCTGATCGCCCGGCACGCCGAGGCGACCTACCCGACCGAGCTGTGGTCGGACGCCGGTGGCACCCTCACCGAACTCGGCCGCAGGCAGGCCGCCGAGCTGGCGGAGCGACTGCGGCCGCGGCGGATCGGTCATGTCTATCCGAGCACCATGGAACGCTCGGTGCAGACGGCCGAGATCGTTGCTGAGCGGCTCGGCGTCGGGTTCACCCCGCTCGCCGGTCTGCGCGAATTCGAGGTCGGCGACGGCGCCGGCCGGCCCCTTGACACCGACCCGTTCCAGCCGACCTTCACCCGCTGGCTGGCCGGCGAGCATGCCGCTGTGATGCCGGGAGCCGAGACCGGCACCGCTGTGCTGGAACGGATACGTGATGCGCTGCAACAGATCTCGGACGAGAACCGCGGCGAGACGGTGCTGGCGATCAGTCACGGTGGGGTGATGCGGTTCGCCCTGCCGGTGCTGGACGGCCATCGCTGTCGACCGGGCAGGCTGGCGAACACCGCCGTCGTCGAGTTCGAGATCGACAACGACGACTGGGTCTGCCGGGCCTGGCCGCCGGACGCCTGACCCGGACGGGCTGACCCGGACGGGCTGATGTCCGCGCCGTCAGCCCCGGTCGGTGCGGGCCTGCTGCCGGACCCGGTCGACGATGTCGGCGACGAACTCGCGGACCGACCGCAGCTCGGTGATCATCGACCAGTAGTCGGGGTGCGGGCGGTCCATGCCCTGCATGGCCCGGTCCACCCTGGCCGACTGGGCGTCCAGTACCGAACCCCACTCACCCGCCAACCCGCGGTCCACCACCAGCCGCTGGGCATCCCGGATCGCGAACCGCACCGGGTGTTCGGCGCCCCGTGGGTCCCGCTTCACCTCGCGCAACTGCTCCAGCCGGCCGGTCACGTCGTCGATCAGCGCGTCGGCCTGGCCGGCGTGCTGGCGACTGGAGGCGACCAGCTCGAGGGCGTCCTCCGACCTGCCATCGCGGACCGCCGTCGTGGCCTTGTCGAAGTCGGCCCTGGCCGCCGACAATGCTGCGTCGGCGCGCCGGCCGTGCTCGTTCAGGTCGGCGGAACTGGCCTGGCTGAACTCCCGCCACATCGCCGACTGGGCCTGCGGCAACCGCTGCATCCTGGTGGCCAGGCTGTCCAACCGGGTCTTCAACGACGGCAGCGAGCCGGCGGCCTTCTGGGCCAGGTGCGGGGCGTCGTTGATCGCCTCGGTGAAGGCACCCGCGGCCGCGTGGACCGCGGTCGCCGCCTGCTGCAGGTCGGCCGCCGAGCCGCCGGCGTCCAGCGCGGACATCGCCGCCGACAGCCCGTCCATCGCCGCCACCACCGATCGCAGGTCCAGCAAGCCCGGCTGCTGCTGCGCGACCTGGCCGGCCCGGTCGGTCGCGGCCGCGGCCGCCGCCCTGGCGTCACCGACCAACTTCGGGATGGCGGCCAGTGTCCGTTTGCTGGCCTCGATCTGGTCGCGGTAGCGGGAGTAGAAGCCGTCGACGGCTGAGGCGGCATCGGCCATCGCCCGGTGCGCGCTGACGAACGCCCGGCGGGCGGATTCCACATCAAGGTTGGCGTTCGGCTCGCCGTAGGTGTCGGTGAGCGGGTACTTCGCGGTCGCGTCCAGGTACTCGGCCGACGCCTTGAAGGCGCGCTCGGCGATCGGCGTCCAGGCCCTGGCGATCTCGGTGGAACCGGTCAGTGCCTGCGCCGATTTGATGGCGTCGTCGACGTAACCCTGTCGGGTGTCCAGGTCGATCAGCGCCTGGGCGGCGCCGTCCAACGCCGACCTGGCCGGAGCGAGGTCGGTCGCCTGGCGGTTGCGTCCGCCGCCGAACCATGGAGCACTCATTGGCGCCGATGCTAGTAGCCGCCACCGCGGCCGTGCCGGGCAACGCTGGGATGCGGCGCCCCGCGGCCCACCCGCGGCACCCTGAGGCCAGGATCGGTGAGATTCCCCGATGCCGCCTCCGCCGCCACCTGTAGGCTCGAAATCAGGTCAGCGTCGGCCATCGGGCCGATCGCGAGCCGCCGGAGAACCACGAGACGACGGAGGTCGCGAGAGTTATGGGTGTGAGCCTTTCCAAGGGTGGGAACGTTTCGCTGACGAAGGAGGCCCCGAACCTGACGGCGGTCACCATCGGTCTGGGTTGGGACGTGCGGACCACTACCGGTGTCGACTTCGATCTGGACGCCAGCGCGCTGGCGCTGGGCGAGGACAAGAAGGTGCTGTCCGACCAGCACTTCATCTTCTTCAACAACCTCCGCTCGCCGGACGGCTCGATCGAGCACACCGGCGACAACCTGACCGGCGAGGGCGAGGGTGACGACGAGGCGATCAACGTCAACCTGGTGGCCGTGCCGCCGAACATCGTGTCGATCGTCTTCCCGGTGTCGATCTACGAGGCGGACGCCCGCTCGCAGTCGTTCGGCCAGGTACGCAACGCGTTCATCCGGGTGGTGGACCGCAGCAACAACGTCGAGCTGGCCCGCTACGACCTGACCGAGGACGCCTCGACCGAGACCGCGATGGTCTTCGGCGAGCTGTACCGCAACGGCACCGAGTGGAAGTTCCGGGCCGTCGGCCAGGGCTACGCCTCCGGCCTCAGCGGAATCGCCAGGGACTTCGGCGTCAACGTCTGACGCACCGTCGGGTGTCCGTCAGCGCGGCAGGGTCCGGGACCGGCCGCGGAACTCGGCGACCAGGCCCGCCGGATTGCTGACGGTCACGTCGTAGATGCCGCTGCGGCCGTACCGGGCGCGTTCGACGGCCCGGGCGGTCAGCAGGTCGCCGGCCTTCGCCGGTCGGACGAAGCTGATGTCGGCGCCGGCCGCCACCGTCACCGGGCCGTGGGTGTTGCAGGCGCAGGCGAACGCGGTGTCGGCCACCAGGAAGATGTAGCCGCCGTGGCCGATGTCGTGGCCGTTCACCATGTCCGGGCGCACGGTCATGGTCACCGTTGCGCTGCCGAGGCCGAGTTCGGTGAGCCGCATGCCGAGTCCGGCGGACGCCGCGTCGTCGGCCAGCATGTTGCCGACCGCGGCCAGATCCGCCGCCGGATCGGCGCTGTCCGGAACGGTGAGGCGGTCAGCTGCGGCCACGCCAGGGTGGCCATCGGTGGCCGGTTCAGCCATGGCGCTGGTCGATGATCCGCCGGGCCTTGCCCAGCGAGCGCTCGATGGCGAACGGCTCCAGGACCTGCACCGTGGTGGTCACCCCGATCACGTCCTTGATCCGCTTGCGC
Organism: Nakamurella lactea DSM 19367; assembly: GCF_000426645.1. GTDB lineage: Bacteria > Actinomycetota > Actinomycetes > Mycobacteriales > Nakamurellaceae > Nakamurella > Nakamurella lactea. The sequence goes on from NZ_AUFT01000006.1 coordinate 79,036, forward strand.
ACCTGCTCGGCCGCCGTCGCGCGTTCGCCGGTCTCCGCATAGTCCGGCCGGGCCTCCACCTGCACCGCCATCGCGTCCATCCGCCCGTCCTTGGTCAGCACCAGCTGGAAGTGCGCGCTCAGCCCGGGGTAGCCGAGCAGGATCTCCTCGATCTGGCTGGGGAACAGGTTCACCCCACGCAGGATGATCATGTCGTCGCTGCGGCCGGTGATCTTCTCCATCCGCCGCATCGTCCGGGCGGTCCCCGGCAGCAGCCGGGTGAGATCCCTTGTCCGGTAACGGATCACCGGGAAGGCCTCCTTGGTGAGCGAGGTGAACACCAGCTCGCCCTTCTCCCCGTCAGGCAGCACCTCGCCGGTGACCGGGTCGATCACCTCCGGGTAGAAGTGGTCCTCCCAGATGTGCAGCCCGTCCTTCGTCTCCACCGTTTCGTTCGAGACCCCCGGCCCGATCACCTCGGACAGGCCGTAGATGTCGACGGCGTGCATGTCGAGGCGTTCCTCGATCTCCCTGCGCATGTCCTGGGTCCACGGTTCGGCCCCGAAGATGCCGACCTTCAGCGTGGTCGACCGCGGGTCGACGCCCTGCCGCTCCATCTCGTCCACGATCGAGAGCATGTACGACGGGGTGACGACGATGATGTCCGGTTCGAAGTCGACGATGAGTTTGACCTGCCGCTCGGTCTGGCCGGCCGACATCGGGATCACCGTGCAGCCCAACCGTTCCGCGCCGGCATGCAGCCCCAGGCCGCCGGTGAACAGGCCGTAGCCGTAGGCGTTGTGCACCCGCATGCCGGGCCGGCCGCCGGCGGCCCTGATCGACCGGGCGACCACGTCGGCCCACATGTCCAGATCGTTCTGCGTGTAGCCCACCACGATCGGCTTGCCGGTGGTGCCACTGGAGCCGTGCAATCGGCGAATCTGTTCGCGGGGGACGGCGAACATGCCGAACGGGTAGGTGTCCCGCAGGTCGTTCTTCACGGTGAACGGGAAGTGCCGCAGGTCCGACAGCTGCCGCAGGTCGTCCGGATGGATGCCCAAGTCGTCGAACGCTTGCCGGTAGTGCGGGACGTTGCGGTAGGCATGGTTCAGCGTCCAGTGCATCCGCTGCAGTTGCAGCGCCTCGATCTCTTCCCGCGGAGCGATCTCGATCGGGTCCAGATCCGCCCGGTCCGGTGTCAGATCCAACATCGTCGGCCTCCTGACCGCTACGGCCGTTCGATCAGGACCGAAAGGCCCTGGCCGACGCCGATACACATGGTGGCCAGGGCCCGGGCTGCGTCGCGCTGCGCCAGCTCCAATGCGGCGGTCAGCACCAGGCGGGCGCCGGTGGCGCCGAGTGGGTGCCCGAGGGCGATGGCTCCGCCGTTGGGGTTGACGAACTCCGCGTCGTCCGGCAGGTCGAGTTCCCGCAGCACGGCCAGGGCCTGCGAGGCGAATGCCTCGTTCAGCTCGACCACGTCCAGATCGGCAACTTGCAACCCGTTTCGCTGCAACAGCTTCCGCGTGGCCGGGACCGGGCCCATGCCCATGATCCTGGGTGGCACGCCCGCGGTCGCCGCTCCGGTGATCCGGGCGATCGGTTCGAGCCGGTACCTGTCGACCGCGGCGGCGGAGGCCAGCAGCACCACGGCCGCGCCGTCGTTGACGCCGGAGGCGTTGCCGGCGGTCACCGTGCCGCCGGCCCGGAACGGCGTAGGCAGCTTCGCCAGTGCTTCCATCGAGGTCTGCCTCGGGTGCTCGTCGGTGTCCACCAGCACCGGATCACCCTTGCGCTGGGGCACCGGCACCGCGGTGATCTCGGTGCCGAACCGGCCACGCGCGATCGCAGCGGCCGCCCGTTGCTGGGAGCGCAGTGCGAAGCCGTCCTGATCGGCGCGGGAGACCCCGAAGTCGGCCGCCACGTTCTCGCCGGTCTCGGCCATCGATTCAGTGCCGTACTCGTTCTGCAGCCGGGGGTTGACGAACCGCCAGCCGAGGGTGGTGTCGAACATCTGTGGGTCGCGGGCGAATGCGCTGGTCGACTTGCCGACGACGAACGGCGCCCGGCTCATGCTCTCGACCCCGCCGGCGATGATCAGATCGGCCTCGCCGCAGCGGATCTGCCGGGCGCCGATGGCGATGGCGTCGGCGCCGGAGGCACACAGCCGGTTGACGGTGGTACCGCTGATCGTCACCGGCAGGCCGGACAGCAGGGTGGCCATCCTGGCCACGTTGCGGTTGTCCTCGCCGGCCTGATTCGCGCAGCCGAGGATGACGTCGTCGACCGCGGCCCAGTCCACCGCCGGCAGTCGCTCGGTCAGGGTGCGGATCAGCAGGGCGGCCAGGTCGTCCGGCCGCACCGACGACAGCACCCCGCCGTACCGTCCGATCGGCGTCCGGCTGCCGGCGACCAAGAATGCCTCACTCACACAGCATCTTCCTCACTGAACTCACTGATCGAAGTCGACGACGATACTGTCCGAGGTCGGGTAAGACTGACAGGCGAGCACATACCCGCGCTCGACCTCGTCGGCCTCCAAAGCATAGTTCTGGGCCATCTCGACCGTGCCGGACACCAACTTGCACCGGCAGGTGCCGCAGACTCCGTTCTTGCAGGCGAACGGGATCTCGCTGCGCAGCAGCCGGGCGGCGTCCAACACCGAATCGGCATCCGGGCTCATGGTGAACTCGGTGGTCCGGCCGTCCAACACCACCGTCACCTCGAAGCCGTCCTCGCGGGACTGTTCGCGGGCCACCGCCGCCCGCGGCGGCAGCGCATCGGCGTGGAACAACTCACGGTGGATGTGCTGCGGATCGGTGCCGCGCTCGACCAGGGTGTCCCGGACCAGGTCGGTCAGCGGTAGCGGGCCGCACAGGAACCAGTCGTCGACGGTGAGTTTCCCGCTGCCGTCGACGCACAGGGAGTCGAGCAGCCCGGTGAGCCGTTCGGCGTCCAACCGGCCGGACAGCAGTTCGGCGTCCTGGGTCTCCCGGGAAAGCACGTGCACGATCTGCAGCCGCCCGAGGTAGCGGTTCTTCAGATCCTCGAGATCCTCCAGGAACATGATGCTGCGTGAGGTGGCGTTGACGAAGATCAGCGTCGCCCGGCTGCCCGGTTCGGCGGCCAGCGCCGAGGCCAGGATGGACAGTATCGGGGTGATCCCGGATCCGGCGGCGACCGCGCCGTAATGCCTGGCCTGCAACGGATCGAACTGCGTGCCGAAGGTCCCGCTCGGGCTCAGCACCTCCAGGCTGTCGCCCACCTGCAGCCGGTCGAGGGCGTACGAGGAGAACACGCCGTCCGGCAGCCGCTTCACCCCGATCCGTAGTAGCCCGGAACCGGCCGGGGCGCAGATCGAGTAGTTGCGGCGGATGTCGTCACCGGCGATCGTCGCCCTGATCGCCAGGTGCTGCCCGGCGGCGAAGGAGAACTCGTCGCGCAGGTGCCGGGGCACCTCGAAGCTGACCGCCGCCGAGTCGTCCGTCAGCCGGTCGATTGCCGACACCCTGAGCAGGTGGAAGGCCGCGCGCTGTCGCCCGGTCGCAGGACTCTCCGCAACGATCACCAGCGTGCTCCTGGGTGCAGCCGGTGCAGGTACTGCATCTCGGCGAGCAGAAAGCCCAGTGCCTCGCTGTGCCGGCCGGCGCGGCCGGTGCCCGGCTTGAACACCGCCGTCGGGACGGTCAGCGTCGCCTCGGTGAGTACCCGCGTCACCGCGTCATCCCAGACCTGGTGCAGCGCCGCAGGTTCCGCGGCGATGCCGACGGCGCCCAGTCGCTGCAGCAGCTCGTCGGACTCGAACAGCTCGCCGACGTAAGGCCAGAGCCGGTCGACGGATTCCTGCACCCGCCGGTGCGACTCCTCGGTGCCATCGCCGAGCCGGATCACCCAGCCCGAGGCGTGCTCGAGGTGATACCTGGCCTCCTTCACCCCTTTCGCCGCGACCGCGGCGAGGGTGGCGTCCTTGCTGCCGGACAGCCGCTCGAAGAGCGGCACCTGATACGCGGAGAAGAACAGCTGACGGACCATCGTCAGCCCGAAGTCGTCGTCGTTGGGCTGCTGCACCAGCAGGCAACAGCGGAACTCCTGTTCGGAGCGCAGGTAGGCCAGGTCGTCCTCGTCGCGATACTTCTGGTCGTCGCCGAGTTCGGCGGCGTAGGTGAGCAGCGCCCTGGCCTGGCCGAGCAGGTCGAGCCCGATGTTGGTCAGCGCCAGGTCCTCCTCGAGCTGCGGAGCGTGCGCGGCCCACTCGGCCAGCCGGTGGCTCAGGATCAGGCTGTCATCGGCCAGCCGCAGGGTGTACTCGTGCACGTCGGCGGTGCGCTGGGCGCGCGCGTCCGGGGGCGTGCCGGTCACATCTGCACCCCGTCGGGCACGTCGTAGAACGTGGGGTGACGGTAGATCTTGTCGGCAGCGGGTTCGAAGAACGCATCCTTCTCGTCGGGAGAGGACGCGGTGATGTCGGTCGAGCGCACCACCCAGATCGACACGCCTTCCTGCCGGCGGGTGTACAGATCGCGGGCGTTCTGCAGCGCCATCGTCGGGTCCGGCGCGTGCAGGCTGCCGACATGGTTGTGCGACAGCCCGCGGCGGGCCCGGACGAACACCTCGAACAGTGCCCATGGCTCGGCTCCGCGGTCTCTCCGGGCCTGAGCGTCGTCTCCTTCGTCGGCGACACTCGGATCCTCGCTTCCCTGTCGCCTCGCGGGCCAGTCGGCGGATGTGCTCATGCCACCCTCTCAGGCGTAGCGGGGTTGTCCCGGCCGGGCGTAGCGGGGTTGTCCCGGTCAGGCGTAGCGGGCTTGTCCCGCTTCGCCGCATAGGCGGACGCGGCTTCCCGCACCCAACGGCCGTTGTCGTGCGCGGCCACCCTAAGGTCCAGCCGCTGCTTGTTGCAGGGCCCGTTCCCCTTGATCACCCGGTACAGCTCGTCCCAGTCGATCTCGCCGAAGTCGTAGTGTCCGCGCTCTTCGTTCCAGGCCAGATCGGGGTCGGGCAGCGTCAGTCCGAGTACTTCGGCCTGCTGCACGCACATGTCGACGAACTTCTGCCGCAGCTCGTCATTGGTGTGCCGCTTGATCTTCCAGGCCATCGACTGCTCGGTGTGCGACGACTCGGAGTCCGGTGGGCCGAACATCATCAGCGACGGCCACCACCAGCGATCGACCGACTCCTGGGCCATCGCCTTCTGCTCGGGCGTCCCGTGGGAGAGGGTGTAGAGGATCTCGTAGCCCTGCCGCTGGTGGAACGACTCCTCCTTGCAGACCCGGATCATCGCGCGGGCATACGGGCCGTAGGAGCAGCGGCACAGCGGCACCTGGTTCATGATCGCTGCGCCGTCCACCAGCCAGCCGATGGAGCCCATGTCGGCCCAGCTCAGCGTCGGGTAGTTGAAGATCGACGAGTACTTGTGCTTGCCGGCATGCAGCAGGTGGAGCATCTGCTCGCGGGAGATACCCAGTGTCTCGGCGGCCGAGTAGAGGTACTGGCCGTGCCCGGCCTCGTCCTGCACCTTGGCCATCAGGATCGCCTTGCGGCGCAGGCTCGGCGCCCTGGTGATCCAGTTGCCCTCGGGCTGCATGCCGATGATCTCGGAGTGGGCGTGCTGAGCGATCTGCCGGATCAGCGTCTTGCGGTAGGCCTCCGGCATCCAGTCCCGTGGCTCGATCCTGACATCGGCCTCGATCAGTTCGTCGAAGTGCTGCTGCAGGTCCGCCTCGGCATCCATGCCTGCCTCCTCGCGCCACTTACTTTGTAATGCCCTGTGTGACAGTATTACTGACCGAACGGTCAGCTGTCCAGATGGCACGCTTGCGGCAGAGGAGTAGGAACGGGTCATGACGCAGAAATTGAGCAGCTACGCCGCCGGTTCCTGGTACGCGGCCGCCGACGACGGCACTCCGATCCTGGACTCGTCGACCGGCGAGGTGGTGGCCACGGTTTCCGCCAGCGGACTGGACGTGGCGGCGATGGTCGAACACGCCAGGACCGTCGGTGGTCCGGCGCTGCGGGCGCTGACCTTCCAGCAGCGCGGCCTGATGCTCAAGGAGCTGGGCAAGTACCTGACCGGGCGGGCCGGCGAGATCCACGCGAACTACGGCGCCGCCGGCGCCACCACCCCGGACGCCCAGGTCGACGTCGAGGGCGGCATCGGCGTGCTGTTCGTCTACGGCAGCAAGGCCCGCCGGGAGCTGCCGGACGACACCATCTACACCGACGGTGGCATCGAGCCGCTGGGCAAGGACCCCAACTTCGTCGGGCAGACGATCTACTCGTCGCGGCCGGGCGTTGCCGTCTTTATCAACGCGTTCAACTTCCCGGTCTGGGGAATGCTGGAGAAACTCGCGCCCACCCTGCTGGCCGGGCTGCCGGTGATCGTCAAGCCGGCCACCGCCACCGCGCAGCTGGCCGAGCAGGCCTTCCGGCAGATCATCGAGTCCGGCATCCTGCCGGAAGGCTCGGTGCAGTTCATCGCCGGCGGTGTCGGTGACCTGTTGGACCACCTCGGCGGGAACGACGTGATCGCCTTCACCGGTTCCGCATCGACCGCTGCCAAGCTGCGGTCCGGGCCGGCGGTCGTCGAGCGGAGCGCCACCTTCAACGGCGAGGCCGATTCGCTGAACGCGTCAATCCTCGGCCCGGACGGCGGGCCGGACACCGAGGAGTTCGCCCAGTTCATCAAGACGGTGGCCCGCGAGGTGACGTCGAAGACCGGCCAGAAGTGCACCGCGATCCGTCGCGCTCTGGTACCGGAGCCGTTGCTGGACAAGGTGATCGATGCGTTGACGGCGCGACTGGGGAAGGTGGTGGTCGGCGACCCGCGCGATCCGGCGACCCGGATGGGGCCGTTGGTGAGTGTCGCGCAGCGCGACGAGGTGGCCGGCGCGGTGCGCCGGTTGGCGCAGGGGGCGGACATCCTGCTCGGTGGACCGGACGCGGAGCTGACGCTCGGTTCCGGAGACCCGGCCAAGGGTGCGTTCTTCCCGCCGACGGTGCTGCTGGCCCGCGACCGTCGGGACCGGAACCTGCACACCATCGAGGCTTTCGGTCCGGTGACCACGCTGTTCCCGTATACGGACGCCGCCGAGGCGGCCGAGCTGGTGGCGCTGGGGGAGGGCAGTCTGGTCGCCTCGGTGGTCAGCAACGACCAGCAGTTCGTCCGCGACCTGGTGCGGGAGATCGCGCCGTTCCACGGTCGGTTGTTGTTGCTGGATCGCGACAGTGCGGCGGCGGCCACCCCACACGGAGCCGTGTTGCCCAACCTGATCCACGGCGGTCCCGGGCGGGCCGGCGGTGGTGCCGAGCTCGGTGGCATTCGCGGTGTGCTGCACCTGATGCAGGCCACCAGCCTGTCCGGGTCGCCGGCGCTGATCGCCGCCGCTACCGGCAGGTGGAACGCCAACGCGCCGGAGGTCGACCCCGGGGTGCACCCGTTCCGCAAGTACTACGAGCAGCTGCAGATCGGTGACACCTTCCACACCGGCACCCGGGAGATCACCCTGGCCGACATCGAGACGTTCGCGCACTTCACCGGCGACACCTTCTACGCGCACATGGATGACCAGGCTGCAGCGGCGAATCCGTTGTTCGAGGGGCGGGTGGCGCACGGCTACTTCGTGCTGGCGGCGGCGGCCGGCCTGTTCGTCGATCCCGATCCGGGTCCGGTGCTGGCCAACTTCGGCCTGGATCGGCTGCGGTTCGTCAAACCCGTCTACCCCGGTGACGTCATCTCGGTCCGGCTCACCTGCAAGGCCAAGACCATTCGCGGCGGCATCGACCAGGGCGAGGTGACCTGGGACGTCGGGGTGACCAATTCCGATGGCGAACTCGTTGCCGCGTACGACCTTCTGACGATCAACGCGCTGGAGTCAGCGGCCGGCTGACACCGAGTTGATGACGCGTGACCGACAACTGTCGGTACGCGGTGCTACACACGACGAATGACGAATCCAGTGCTGACCGGTGCGTCGATCCCCGGCCGCGGCAACTCGCTCGATCCCGAGGTCGTCCGTGCAGTTTGACGGCGCGGATGAATTCATCACAATCGACGAATACCTGCGCGGAACCCACCGTCCGTGAACCGGTTTCGCCGTTCACCGTGAGCAGAAGTAGTCGCTTGAAGAGTGCAGGTGAAAGATATAAAATCGAACGTATGATGGAGGACGGCGGGAGTCGCGATACGGATTCTGGCAGGGCGGCGACGTTGGCCGCGCTGGCGCCGTCGTGGGCGCCGGTCCGGTTGACGTTCGGTCCGGGGTTCGAGGACGAGGTGCGGCGGCTGCTGCGGCCGCTGGGCGATGGGATGGTCCGATCGGTGCGGGCGTTCACCGATGTCCTGGCCACCTCGGCGCCGCCCAGGGATGCCGCGGCGCGGGTGGATCGGATCGCCGCGTTGGAGCAGGCCCGAGCGGTGCTGGCGGCGGCGCAGCTGGCGGAGGAGGTCGCGTTCGCCGAACAGCAACGCGCCGAACAGTCCGCATCCGGTGTTCCGGCGTCGAAGTTGGGCCGCGGCATCGCCGAGCAGATCGGGTTCGCCCGTCGGATCTCCCCGGTCGCCGCGTCCCGGCACGTCGGCCTGGCGGTCACCCTGCGGGACCGGCTCCCCGAAGCGTTCAAACAGCTGTGGGCGGGTGCGGTGTCCGAGGACCAGTGCGCGATCCTGGCGAACCGCACCTCGCACCTCACGGACACCGACGCGATCCTCGTCGACGCCGGGATCAGCCCGCGGATGTCGGGCTGGAACAAGGCGCAGACCGAGCAGGCCGCCGACGCCGCCGCGTACGCGATTGACCCGCACGGCCTGATCGCTCGGCGCACTGCCGCGGAGAAGGACCGCCGGGTCTGGGTGAGGCCGGGTAAGGACGGGATGGCGAACCTCGGGGCGTCGCTGCCGCTGGCGCAGGGTGTGCGGGTGTACGCGACCCTGCTGAAGAGGGCGAAAGCGATCCGCGGGGTCGGCGGCGAGACCCGCACCCTGAACCAGATCATGGCCGACCTGCTGGTCTGTGCGGTCACCGGCGAACGCGACCCGCATCTGGTGCCCGTCGTGATCAACCTGACCGTCACCCCGGAGACGGTATTCAACGGCGGTGACGAACCGGCGATCCTGGAAGGTCTCGGCCCGATCCCGGCCGAACACGCCAGAGCCATCATCGCCGGCCAACCACCCGAAACAAAAAACCAGCGGACCACCCGCCGCGTCCGCCGGCCAGCACCCGCCCGGCGAATGCACCTGCGAAACCCCCAGCCCCGACTTCGATGTCACCGCCCGCGAATTCCGCCGCGCCAAGGTGTGGCTGCAACGGGTGCTGGTCGACCCGGTCACCGGGGTCGCGACCAACATGGACTCCCGGAAACGCGAGTTCGACGGCATCCTGCGCCGGTTCATCACCCTGCGGGACCGGGTCTGTCGACACCCCTACTGCGCCGCCGCGATCCGGCACGCCGACCACATCACCCCCTACCGCGACGGCGGCGACACCAGCATCGACAACGGCCAAGGACTCTGCGAATCCGGGAACTACGCCAAAGACATCCCCGGCTGGCACACCCAACGCGGCGACCGACCCGGCGAAACCATCGTCACCACCCCCACCCCCACCGGCCACCGATACGCCACCCTGCCACCCCACCAAACCGGCATGCCCGGAACCAGTACCAAGATCTGACCTCGGAGCGATTACCCGTAGCTCCGGCGTACCCAGTCCGCCCAACTGCTCTGCAGACTCTTCGCCGATCCCCCCGTTGCATCCGCCGCGCAGGCGAACGCTTCCCGGCCCGTGTAGCCGCACTCGGCGATCTTCAGAGCCGTTGCCACGCTGTACTTCTCGCCGAGGTAGACGAAGACCGACGCGGCGATCACATACCAGAAGTTCAATTCGTCCGCGCTGCCGTCCCGCATCTGCGCCGCGGTCGGCGGGGCTCCGGTGAACAGCTTCTCCAGCCGGGCCGGCGTCATCACCAGCCGATAAGTTCCCAGATCTGCCACGGGTGCGCCCGTGGCCACCTGCGCTGCGCTGGAGCCGAAGTACAGCTCGGTCACATACTGCGCCACCCCTTCCGCGAGCGCTGGATCGTTGGTCAGGTGCTGACGATCCAGCGGCAGGGCGAAGAACCGGTAGTGGGTCAGTTCGTGCACCAGCACACTCGGCAGCAGACCCGAGGCCATCGGGCCCACCGCCAGCCGCGAACTTCCCACTTCCCGGTCGACCGGCCGGTCGTCGCCGAAGGCGATCGTCAGATCCCGCACATAGGCCAGCGCGATGCCGGTGACGTCGGAGAGCTTGTCCGTCGTTGCCCGGAACCACTTCTGAATCTCGGTGGCCCGGTCGGTCGCGAAGATCACCGCACCGCTCAGCGGGGTCAACGCGACCTTCGAACCGACGAACAGCCGCCGCTGGAAGTCGATCGCGGTGTCGGCGGCCTGGGCGACCTGCTCGGCGTAGCCGACGGCCGCCGGGGTGCTGAGCACCACCACCCTGGAACCCTTGGTCGCGACCAGCGCGCACGAACAGTCCCAGGGGGCCGGCCGGACCGCGTGCCACCTGGTGATCTTCAGCGATCCGTCGCGTTGCCAGCTCACCCGCACCTGGTACTGGGACGTACCGATCACCGGTGTGCCGTCGGCGTCCGCGCCGTCGGAGGGATGGTGCGCGCCGGCCATCAGGTAGTCGATGTCGGCGATCCCGGCATCGTTCGGCGCCACCCGCAGGCCCTGATCCTGGTAGGTCGCCACCGACCCGGCGTCGAAGCCGATGACGTCCATGTTGTCCCACCACCGGGCCGCGACGGTGACCGCCGGGGACGAGAAGTGGCTCAGGAAAGCAGCTCTGTCGTGGTCGTTCAGCGCGGCGGTCATCGACCGCAGCAGCGGCTGCACGTCGAGCACGGCGGGCATCGGAGCCGGCGCCGGCGTCGCCGGGGTCGGCCGGATCGCGGTGCTCACCGTCCGGCCGGACGTCTCGGGCGTCGTCCGCGGGGTCGGTGTGGTCCGCGCCGTCGGTGCTGTCGGGTCCGTCAGCTCGGTCGGGGTCGTCGGCTCGGTCGGGGTCGTCGGCTCGGTCGGGGTCGTCGGCTCGGTCGGGGTCGTCGGCTCGGTCGGGGTGGTCGGGGCGCTGAGCTCGGTGGGCGTGGTCCGAGCGCCAGGGGTGGCCAGCGCCGGTCGGCCGGTTGCGGCGACCGGCTCACCGGTGACGACGGCCGAGCAGCCGGCCACCAGCAGGGCGCCGGTCAGCAGCAGCCCGGCCAGGCCCCGGCGCCACCGCGTCACCCGCACCTGTTCACCGTAGGCCAGTGCCCCTACTCTGGCGGCATGTCCATACTGATCGATCCACCGCGCTGGCCGGCCCACGGCAAGGTCTGGTCACACCTGGTCAGCGATGTCAGCCTGGATGAACTGCACGCCTTCGCCGCCGCCGCCGGCATCCCGGAGCGCGGGTTCGATCGCGATCACTACGACGTGCCGCAGGACCGCTACGACTCGCTGGTGGGTCGTGGCGCCCTGCCGGTCGACTCCCGGGAACTGCTGGCCAGGCTGACGGCTGCCGGGCTGCGGGTGCGCAAGGCCCGGGTCAGTTAGCGCGCCGGCGGCTCCGGCCGACGCTCGTCGGCCCACTTGCCGCCGACCATCACCGCCTCGACCGACCAGTCCGGATCGGCCACCACCAGATCGGCGATCCGGCCCTGTGCGATGCTGCCGTGGTCCCGCTCGACCCCGAGCAGCCGGGCCGGCACCAGGGAGGCGGCGGCCACCGCCTCGACCACCGGCAGCCCGACGTCCTGCACCGCCCGACGTACCGCCACGTCCATGGTCAGCGTCGAACCGGCGATCGACCCCGGGACCGCGGGATCGTCGGTCACCAGCCGCGCGCCTCCATCGGACACCCGGACGTCGAATCCCGCCAGCGAGTAGTCGCCGTCGGCAGCGCCGGCCGCGGCCATCGCGTCCGTCACCAGCGCCACCCGGCCGGGCGCGATCGACCGGAGCAGCCGCACCGTCGCCGGATGCAGGTGCACGCCGTCGTTGATCGCCTCCAGCACCACCCCGGCGTCCATCGCGGCGCCGATGATCGCCGGGTCCCGGTGGTGCAGCGGCCGCATCCCGTTGAACGCGTGCGTCACCAGATCGGCGCCGGCCTCGAACGCGGCCAGCGCGGTCGGGTAGTCGGCGTCGGAGTGCCCGACCGCGGCATGCACCCCGGAGCTGACGCAGAACCGCACCGCGGTGAGCCCGCCGTCGAGCTCCGGGGCCAGTGTCAGCACCCGGACCTGACCGTCGCCCGCGACCAACAACTGTTCCAGCGCAGCGGGTTCGGGTGCCCGCAACAATGCGGGGTCGTGCACACCCCGACGCAGCTCGGACAGGAACGGGCCCTCCAGGTGCAGTCCGAGCACGTGCGGATCGCCGGCGGCGTAGGCCGCGGCCGCCGACACCCGGGAGACCAGCTCCGGGATCGAGGCAGTGACCAGCGAGACCAGCGAGCGGGTGGTGCCGTGCCGACGGTGGGCGGCCAGCCCGGCGGCGATGTCGGCGGCGCCGGCATCGAACGTCGCGCCGGCCGCCCCATGCACATGCAGGTCGATGAAGCCGGGCAGCAGCCACCGGCCGGCCAGCTCGATATTCGTTGCACCGTCGGCGAACTCAGCCGGAACCTGCCGCTCGCCGACCCCGACGATCCGGTCACCGGCGAGCGCGACCCAGCCGGGCGCGAACACCGCATCGGCCGTCACCACCATGGCATCGGTGAACACGGTCCGGGTCGGCTCCGTCACGGCTTGTCCTTTCGAAGCTGCTGCCAGGCGAGCAGGGCGGCGCCCGCCAGGCCGGCCCGGTCCCCGAGTTCGGTGACCGCGATCGGCGGAGCGGTGCGGAACGTCAACCGCTGCGCCAGCGCCCCGGCCAACGGGCCGGTCAACGCCTCCCCGGCCAGCGACAGCCCACCGCCGATGACGATCACCCCGGGGTCCTGCAGCACCGTCACCGCGGCCAGCGCGTCGGCCAGCGCGTCGATCGCGTCGGCCCAGACCTGACCGGCGGCCTCGTCACCGGACTGCAGCAGCTCAACGACATCCCGGGCCGATGCCTGCACGCCGGTGAGTTCGCTGTAGGCCCTGCCGATCCGGGAGGCCGAGGCGATCGACTCCAGGCAGCCGTGGTTGCCGCACCCGCACAACGGCCCGCCGGGCCGCACCACCAGGTGCCCGACCTCACCGGCCTGCCCGGTCGCCCCGTTGTCCACCCGACCGCCCTCGACCAGGCCGCCGGCGATGCCGGTGCCGATGGCCACGAAGTACACCGAGTCGGTGCCGGTACCGGCGCCGAGGACGGCCTCGGCCAGCGCCCCCAGCCGGACGTCGTGGCCGAGCACCACCGGGATCCCGAGCCGGTCGGACAACAGGCGCACGAACGGGACATCGCGCCAGCCGAGGTTGGCCGCGTACCTGGCAATTCCGGCGGCGCTGTCCACCACACCGGGGACGCCGAGGCCGAGCGCCCGGACATTGTCGGTGTCGACCAGATCCTGCGCGAAGGCGACGATCCGGTCGACCGCTGCCTGCGGGCCCCCTTCGGCGCCCGTCGGCCGGCGCGACTCGCGCACCACGGTGCCGTCCTCGGCGATCAGCCCGGCCTTGATCGACGTACCACCGACATCCAGTGCCGCCACCAGATCGGTCCGGATTCGCGGCTCCCCCGGGATCGCCGGCACCCCGATGGCGTCCACCTCCGGTCGGGCGTTCAGTGCGCCACCGACAGGCCGACCTTCTGGAACTCCTTCAGGTCGCTGTAGCCGGTCTTGGCCATCGCCCGCCGCAGCGCGCCGAACAGGTTGGTCCGGCCGTCCGCCCCGATCGCCGGCCCGTTCAGCAGCCGCTCGATCGGGACATCGGCCGACCCGGTGGGCAGCGGGTAGCCGCGGGGCAGCGCCGGATGCGCCGCCGATGGCGGCCAGAACCAGCCGGCCGCCGGCGCGGAATCTGCCTCGGACAACGGTTCTCCGAGCATTACCGCATCGGCGCCACAGGCGATTGCCTTCGCGACGTCGGCACTGGTCGCGATGTCGCCGGCGGCGATCACGTGGACGTAGCGGCCGCCGGTCTCGTCCAGGTACGAACGGCGGGCAGCCGCGGCGTCGGCGATCGCGGTGGCCATCGCCACCTCGATCCCCAGCACCTCGTCGGTGGTCGAGGTCATCCCGGCGCCGGTACCGACGATCACGCCGGCCGCGCCGGTGCGCATCAGGTGGGTCGCCGTCTGGTAGTTGGTGCACCCGCCGACGATCACCGGCACGTCCAGATCGGCGATGAAGCTCTTCAGGTTCAACGCTTCGCCGCTGCCCTGCACGTGCTCGGCCGAGACGATCGTCCCCTGAATCACCAGTAGCTCGACGCCGGCCGAGATCACCTGCTGGGCAAGCGATCCGGCATTCTGCGGGGACAACCGCACGGCGACCGTGCCGCCGCCGTCGCGCAGGGTGTGCACCGCCTCGGTGAGCAGGTCGACCGACACCGGCGCGGAATACGCCTGCTGGACCGCGGCCACCACCTGCTCGGTGGACTCTGCGGTCTCGGCGAGCTCGATCAGCTCCTGGATCACCCGCCGCGGCTCGGCGTGCCTGGCCCACAGTCCCTCGCCGTCGATCACCCCGAGACCGCCGAGCCGGCCGACCGCGACCGCGGTGTCCGGGTCGACTACCGCGTCGGAAGGTTGGGTGAGCAACGGGATCTCGAACCGGTAGGCGTCGATCTGCCAGGCCGTCGAAATATCGGCGGAGGACCGGGTCCGCCGGGTCGGCACGATGCCGATGTCGTCGAGGGTGTAACTGCGCCGGGCCGTCCGGCCCATGCCGATCTCCACGCTGTCACTCACAAAAGGTTCCCTAGCGGTCGAAGTAGTTGGGGGCTTCGGCGGTGATGGTGATGTCGTGCGGATGCGATTCCTTGAGACCGGCCGAGGTGATCCGGACCAGCTTCGCGTCCTGCAGCCGAGAAATGGTGTGCGACCCGGTGTATCCCATCGCCGCCCGCAGTCCACCGATCAGCTGATGGGTGACGTCGGCCAGTTTGCCGCGGTAGGGCACCCGTCCCTCGATACCCTCCGGCACCAGCTTGTCGTCGGACAACACGTCGTCCTGCCCGTACCGACCGCGGGAGACTCCGCCGCCGCGGGCGGCATCCCGGCTCGCCATCGCGCCCAGCGAGCCCATCCCCCGGTAGGTCTTGTACTGCTTGCCCTGGACGAAGATCGTCTCCCCCGGCGACTCCTCGACCCCGGCCAGCAGCGAACCGAGCATCACCGTGTCGGCGCCCACCGCGATGGCCTTGGCGATGTCTCCGGAGAACTGCAGCCCGCCGTCACCGATCACCGGAATCCCGGCCGGTCGGCAGGCCTTGACGGCCTCGTGGATCGCCGTCACCTGCGGCACCCCGATCCCGGTGACCACCCGGGTGGTGCAGATCGAACCGGGGCCGACGCCGACCTTGACGGCGTCGACGCCCGCGTCCACCAACGCCTGGGCGCCGGCCCTGGTGGCCACGTTCCCGCCGATGATGTCCACCCGATTCCCGACGTCCGCCTGCAGTCGGGCCACCTGGTCGGCGACCGCGTTGGAATGCCCGTGGGCGGTATCGACCACCAGCACGTCGACGCCGGCATCCACCAGACCCATCGCCCTGGCGTAGGCCGGCTCGCCGACGCTGACCGCCGCCGCCACCAGCAGCCGGCCGTTGCCGTCCTTGGTCGCGTTCGGGTACTGCTCGGTCTTGACGAAGTCCTTGACCGTGATCAGCCCGCGGAGCCTGCCGTCCGCGTCGACCAGCGGCAGCTTCTCGATCTTGTGCTTGCGGAGCAGGCCGAGCGCCGCCTCGCCGGACACCCCGACCGGGGCGGTGACCAGCGGCATCGGGGTCATCACCTCACGCACCGGTCGGGACAGGTCGGTCTCGAAACGCATGTCCCGGTTGGTGATGATGCCGACCAGCCGCCCGTCGGCGTCGGTGACCGGCACCCCGGAGATCCGGAACCGGGCACACAGGGCGTCGGCGTCGGCGATGGTGGCGTTCGGCGGACAGGTGATCGGGTCCGTGACCATGCCCGCCTCGGACCGCTTGACCAGCTCGATCTGCGCGGCCTGCTCCTCCGGCGGCATGTTGTAGTGCAGCACCCCGATGCCGCCCTGGCGGGCCATCGCGATGGCCATCCGCGCCTCGGTGACGGTATCCATCGCGCTGGACACCAGCGGGATCCGCAGCGTCACGTTCCGGGTCAGCCGGGTGGATGTGTCGGCCTCACTGGGCACCAGGTCCGAGGCGTCAGGCAGCAGCAGCACGTCGTCGTAGGTGAGGCCGATCAGCGAGAACTTGTCATCGGACACCACCGCTGCCGGGTCCGAATGCGGCTGCGCCGGTCGCTCGCCGGCCGCCGGGTCGGCCGGAATACCGGCGGCCGATCGGCTGGCTGCCGGTTCGGTGTCTGAAAACGTCTCTGAACGCCAGCTGTCGAGGTGCTCGGCGGAACGGGTCATCGGCTGCCTTCCGTGAAGCCATTGCGGTACCACCATCCTAGAGACCGTGGCCGCCGCGGCCGGACACCGCCGTCGGCCGCCCGGCTCAGACCGCGACGGTTCCGGACGACGTGACGACGACGGTGGGGGTCACGGCCTCACCCGACCCGGGCTCGGCCGGCTCGGTCGATACCGAAAGCGCCGCGCCGGTCGGTGAGGTGAGAGCGATCTCCGATCCGATCGCGGGTGCGAGCAGCGGCTGCTCGCCCGCTCCGGCGCCACTCCCCGGGTCGTCGACGCTCGGCACCATCGCGGTCTGCGCCGGTGACGACGCCGACAAGCTGGACGACGGGGCTGACGGCACGGACGAGGCGGCGTCCGACGCCGACTTGCCGTCGTCGGAAGCAGCCACGCTCGTGGTGTCGGTCACGGATGAGCCGCCGGCGGATTCCGATGCCGAGGTCGACGGCGACGTTGCGGCAGAGGTCGGATCCGGCTGGTCCGTCGGGGCGTCGCTGGACGGTCCGACCGGGCCGGCCTGCTGGTGGTCCGAGTCCGCCGGTCGCGAGGTGTGCTGGGACCCGGATTGCGACGTCGGGACGGTGGACTGCCGACTCGACGGCGGGGCGGTGGTCTGCGCGGCCGGCGGTCGATGGGGCGCAGGAGCCGCAGCACCTGCCGACGACCGGTGCGCGGGTATCCGGTCGTGGTCCCCGGTCGCCGTCGATCGATCCGCCTGGCCACCCGGCGCTGCCGCCCGACTGGCCGGTGCGGTCGCCGACGACCCGGCAACGTCGTTGCCGTCATCCGCGTTGCCGTTGTTCGCGTTGCCGTTCGCGCCGCCGGCGGCCCGGCCGGCGCCATCATCGTCTGGGGCGGCATGCGCCGACGGTGCCGCCGGTCCGTCCGGAACGTCGTCGTCGGTGGGTCCGGCCGCTTCCGAAGGCTTCTCCGGCGGCGCGGCGACGGTCTGCCGCATCGTCGCGGTCAGTGATTCCAGGTCGGCCGCGACCTCGTTCCGGCCGTCGTTCAGGGCGATCATCGGCACCGCGGCGGCCGCTCGGGCCAGCGCCATCCTGGCCGCGGCCAGATCGCCGATCGCGAGCGCCGACCTGGCGTCGACCAGCGCCCGGGTGGCGCTCTGCTGGGCCAGCACCGAGTCGGCGCGGTCGCCCCAGAGCACCTGGGTGACCGGCCACAGCAGGTCGCCGGGGTGCGCCGCGCGCGCGCCGATCGCGGTGGTGCCGCCCAGCAGCAGCACGATGGAGGCGGCGATGCCGGTCACCGCGTGCCAGGACCGGCCGGCCCGGCGGCCGCCGTCGTCGGGGCGCAGATGGAAACGGCGGCCGCGCGTCATCGCCCGGAGCTCGCGGTCGGTCGGGATCGGCGGCAGGTCCAGCAGCAGCTGGTCGCGCCACCGGCGCAGCGCTCCCTCCACCGGGGTGTCCGACCGGCCGTTGCCGGTCGCCAGCCGGTCCAGCAGGTAGTCGTCGAACACCACGGCGTGTACGTCGGGCAGTCGCTCGGTCGCTCGGGTCATCCGATGACCTCCGCCCAGCCGCCCTGATCCACCGGTGCCTCGCCCGCTTCGGTGAGCAGCGACCGCAACCGGCCGAGTGCCCGATGCTGGGCCACCCGGACCGCGCCGGCGGACATCTCCAACGCGGCCGCGGTCTGCTCGGCAGACAGGCCGACCACCACCCGCAGCCGAAGGATCTCCTGCTGCTGCGGCGGCAGGGTCGCCACCATCTGGCCGATCCTGGCCGCGGTGGCGCTGCGCATAGCCTGCTGTTCCGGCGAGTCCGCGGAGTCGGCGGCGTCCGGGATCTCGGGAACCGGGATGCTGAGCACCTTGGCCGATGCCCGGTGCACGTCGGCGACCTTGTGCGCCGCGATGCCGTAGACGAAACCGAGGAACGGGGTGCTGCCGCGGCGGTAGCCGGGCAGTGCGGAGACCACCGCCAGGCACACTTCCTGCGCCACGTCGTCGGCGCCGGCCACTGCCCGCAGGCCGGCGGCGACCCGCGCCCGGCAGTACTTGACGACCAGCGGGTGGACGGTGGCGATCAGCTGATCGAGCGCGTCCCGGTCACCGGCCAGCGCCGACTCGACCAGATCGTCGACGGCGTCGGACCCGGCGGCCGGCGCCTGCCACGCTGCGACCATCTCGACCCGCCCTCGTCCGACGAACGGTCCGCTCAGGCAACCAGCCCGCGGCGGAATCCGACAGCGACCGCTTGCGCGCGGTCCCGTGCGCCGAGCTTACGGAACAAACGGCGCGCGTGGGTCTTCACGGTGTCCTCGGACAGGAACAATTCCCGGCCGATCTCGGCGTTGGACTGGCCCTGGCTCATCCCCCGCAACACCTGCAGCTCCCGCTCGGTGAGCGGAATGTCGTTCTCCACGCCTTCGTTGCGCTGCGAACCGAACCGCGGATCGGCCAGCGCGTCGGCCAGCGCCGCGACGATTTCCGGCCGGCCGGCGTCCCAGCGCAGGAATCCCCTGGCACCGCAGGCGATCGCCGCGGCGATCGACGCCGTGTCGTCCGGCGACCCGAACACGATCACCACCGCGCCGGGGTGCAGCGCCATCAGCCGGCGGGTCGCCTCGATCCCGCTGGTCAGCGCCCGTTGGGTGCCGATCAGCACGATGTCCGCGGATTCCCGGCCGTACCGGTTCAGCAGCTCATCGCCGGAGGCGACGCAGTCGACATTGTCGACCGCCGCGACCGCCGTCATCACCCTGGTCAACCCGTCCCGGGCCGTGCGCCGTTCGTCGCAGATCAGCACGCTCGTCATCCCAGTACCCCTCCAGCCGCCCGCACTCAATAGGCTTGCTGACATCGGAGCCGAAAGGGCTCCGACGCGCCCCTACTGGGTGCAGGTTTACCACACAGTAGCTACTTTGGCCTATCCCACCCGTGACACTACCGGGGAAATCCGGTGCTCGAATGGGGTATCAGGTCTACGGAGCGCATAACGTCTGCCCATGGTCAATAGACCCGATGGGGTCTAGTTGTGATTTGTTCACCGGCAGGGTGTTGTCCACCGCAGGAAACCGGCCTAGTTTCAAGATCGACTAGCACACGCCGCACCGAGTCGGGTCGGAGCGCGGCGGCGAGAACGCCACAGCTGTCACGGCCGATCGCCGCTCACCCTTCACCGGACTTCGACGGTTTACGCCGGAAGAAGGGGACAGGACGTGGCTGACACCAGACGCCTCCCGGGTCCGAATGCGGACCTGTGGGACTGGCAACTGTTCGGCGCCTGCCGGGGCATGGCGAGTTCGTATTTCTTCCACCCGGAGGGTGAGCGCGGCCCGGCAAGGGCCCGTCGTGAGACCAAGGCGAAAGCGATCTGCCTCGAGTGCCCGGTGCTGGCGCAATGCCGGGCCCATGCGCTCGCGGTACACGAGCCGTACGGGATCTGGGGCGGGCTCTCCGAGGGCGAGCGCGCCGGCATCCTCAACACAGCGCCGCCGCGTCGCTGACCCAACGCGGCGGGAGCGGACCCCGAGGGGCCCGCTCCCGGTTCAGCTGGTCAGTGCGAGTGCCCGGCGTGACCCGCCCGCTCGTCCTTGTCCTGCGGCACCTCGGTGACGGTGCCCTCGGTGGTCAGCACCATCGCGGCGATCGAGGCCGCGTTGGCCACTGCCGACCTGGTCACCTTGACCGGGTCGATGATCCCGGCGGCCAACAGGTCGGTGAACTCGCCGGTGTTGGCGTCGTAGCCGTGTCCGAGCGGCTGTTCGGCGATCTTGTTGACCACCACCGAGCCCTCCTCACCGGCGTTGGTGGCGATCCAGTAGGCCGGTGCCAGCAGCGCCTTACGCACCGCCGCGACGCCGATCGCGGCATCGCCGGTCAACCCGAGACCGTCCGCCAGTTCGGCGGCAGCATGCACCAGTGACGACCCGCCGCCGGCGATGATGCCTTCGGCGACCGCAGCCTTGGTGGCCGCGACCGCATCCTCGACCCGGTGCTTGCGCTCCTTGACCTCGGTCTCGGTGGCGGCGCCGACCTTGATCACGGCGACCCCGCCGCCGAGCTTGGCCAGCCGCTCCTGCAGCTTCTCCCGATCCCAGTCCGAGTCGGTGGTCTCGATCTCGCCGCGGATCTGTGCAGCCCGCTCGTCGACGGCGGACTGCTCTCCCCCACCGTCGACGACGGTGGTGGTGTCCTTGTCGATCACCACTCGCCGGGCGCTGCCCAGCACGTCGAGCCCGACCTCGGACAGCTTGAGACCGACCTCGGCGGACACCACCTCGCCACCGGTGACGATCGCCAGGTCCTGCATGAAGGCCTTGCGCCGGTCACCGAAGAAGGGCGCCTTGACCGCGGCCACCTTCAGCGTCTTGCGCAGCGCGTTGACGGTGAGCGTCGACAGCGCCTCACCGTCGACGTCCTCGGCGATGATCAGCAGCGGCGCGTTGGCGTCCAGCACCTTCTCCAGCACCGGGAGCAGGTCGGCCAGCGCCGACACTTTCTCCCGGACCAGCAGAATCTTGGCATTCTCCAGAACCGCCTGGCCGGCCTCGGCGTCGGTGATGAAGTGGGGCGAGATGAAGCCCTTGTCGAACTGCATGCCGTCGGTGAACTCGAGTTCGATCGAGGTGCCGTTGGACTCCTCGACGGTGATCACCCCGTCGCCGCCGACCTTGTCGATCGCCTCGCCGAGCAGTGCGCCGATGGTCTCGTCGCGGGAGGCGATGCTGCCGACCTGGGCGATCCGGTCGCGGTTGCCCGCCACCTCGATCGCCTGCTCGGCCAGCACGGCAGCGACCTTCTCGGCCGCCGCAGCGATACCGGTCCGCAACGCCATCGGATCGGCGCCGGCGGTCACGTTCCGCAGGCCTTCGGCGATGATCGCCCTGGCCAGCACGGTTGCGGTGGTGGTGCCGTCGCCGGCCACATCGTTGGTCTTGGTGGCGGCCGTCTTCACCAGCTGCGCCCCGAGGTTCTCGACCGGATCCTCCAGGTCGATCTCGCGGGCGATGGTGACGCCGTCGTTGGTGACGGTCGGGCCGCCGAACTTCTTGTCCAGCACCACGTTCCGGCCGCGTGGGCCGAGGGTGACCCGCACCGCGTCGGTGAGGGTGTCGACGCCGCGCAGGATCCCGGCCCTGGCTGCGGTGTCGAAGCTGATCTGCTTCGCCATATCGGTGGTTGTCCTTCAGTTGTGAGCAGGCTTTGGTGGCCGGCTGCTGGTGAGCAGTCCGGTGGAGCAGGGCACAGACGCCTCACGCCCCGGCGGCCGGTTTCCGGTCGCCGGGGCGTGAGGATGGCGTCAGCCGAACGAACCGGCCTGGCCCTGGTGGATCACTTGGTGATCTTGGCCAGCACGTCACGGGCCGACAGGATCAGATACTCCTGGCCGCTGTACTTGACCTCGGTGCCGCCGTACTTCGAATAGATGACGACGTCGCCTTCTGCGACGTCCACCGGGACGCGCTGGCCGTTGTCGTCGACGCGACCGGGTCCGACGGCCAGGACGGTGCCCTCCTGGGGCTTCTCCTTGGCGGTGTCGGGGATGACCAGACCGGACGCGGTCGTGGTCTCGGCCTCATTGGCCTGGACGAGGATCTTGTCCTCGAGCGGCTGGATGTTCACGCTCGCCACTTGCTTGACCTCCCCCTTCTGGGGTTTCAGTGTCTTCGATGGGTGGGAATGAATGCTGCACGAGTGCCGCACCGAGTGACTCAGTCGGACCACCGTCGTCGCGGGTGCCGGCCATCCGTCATTGCCACTCGATTGGCACTCTACCCGCGCGAGTGCCAGCGCATCAACCACCCCCGGAGAACCGCTTGGCAGTCGGTACCGGCGCCGGGCCCGATGCCCGGTCAGGCGTCCGCGAGCAGCTCGGCGAGACGTTCGAGGTCGGCCCTGGTCCGCGGCCAGTCGGCCTCGGTCGACCGCTGGGCGAGCCAGGAATTCGCCGCCGGCAGCAACGCCCTGGTGAGCACACCGCGGGCCGCGGTCCGGCGGGCCGGCGTCAGCTCGGTGTCCAGCTGCGCCAGCTGTCGGCGCAGCGCATCGACGTCCGGGGCGCCGTCCAGCACCGCAGGATCTTCCTCGCTCACCAGGACCGCCACCGTCACCAGAGCGCTCTCGGCCTCGGTGGCGTCCAGGTCGTCGCCGGCCTCCAGTACTGCCCGCAGTGCCTCGGTGATCATCGAACCGGCGGTCGCCCGATCCGCGGACACCAGCTTCTCGGTGAAGGCCATGGCCGCCGCGCCGCCGAACAGCCCTGGGCCACCTCGGTCGGCCGCTTTCTCCGTCATCGTTGCCTGCTCCTGCCTGTTGCTCGCGGTCGGCTGCGTCGGTCGGTCTCCAGGATGCCCGGTCGGGCCCGGGCGCGCACCGGCGCCCTCAGACCGCGACCGTACCGACCGGCAGACCCGGGTTTGCGGACAACGACTCCGCTGACGGCGCCGCCCCGGCCAGCGCGGCGTGCGCGCCGACAGCCGCGATCATCGCCCCGTTGTCCGTGCACAGACCTGGTGACGGCACCCGCAGGCGCAGCCCGGCGGCGTCGCAGCGCTGCCGGGCCAGCGCCCGCAGCCGGCCGTTGGCCGCCACCCCACCGGCGATCACCACGGTGTCGATGCCGTTGGCCATGGCCGCCGCCACCATCTTGCCGGTGAGCACGTCGGCCACCGCCTCCTGGAAGGACGCGCAGATGTCCTCGACCGGCACCTCTGCGCCGCCGGCCCGCAGCGTCTCCACATGCCGGGCGACCGCCGTCTTCAGCCCGGAGAAGGAGAAGTCGTAGGGCCGGTCGCGGGGCCCGGTGAGCCCGCGCGGGAACCGGACGGCGGCCGGATCTCCTTGGGCGGCAAGGCGATCGATCACCGGGCCGCCCGGATACCCCAGCCCGAGCAGCCGGGCGACCTTGTCGTAGGCCTCGCCGGCGGCATCGTCGACGGTGCTGCCCAGCTCGACGATGTCCCGGCCGAGGTCGGTGATCTTCAGCAGCTGGGTGTGACCGCCGGAGACCAACAGCGCCAGCGTCGGTGAGGGCAGCGGTCCGTGCTCGAGAGTGTCCGCGGCGACGTGCCCGGCGAGGTGGTTGACGCCGAACAGCGGAACGCCCCAGGCGGCCGCGTACGCCTTCGCGGCGGCCACCCCGACCAGCAGGGCGCCGGCCAGGCCCGGGCCGCAGGTCACCGCGATGGCGTCCACGTCCCGCTGCCGGATGCCCGCCTTGTCGAAGGCGGCGTGCACCGTCGGCAGCAATTCCTCCAGGTGCGCCCTTGAAGCGATCTCCGGCACCACGCCGCCGAACCGGGCGTGCTGTTCGGAGGACGAGGCGAGCTGGTGACCGAGCAGTTCGAGCCGGTGACTGCCGGCCGCCGCAGGCCCGCCGTCAGACCCGTCGATCCCGTCGACCCGGTCGACCGGTTCGCCGATCCTGACCAGCCCTGCACCGGTCTCGTCACAGGACGATTCGAGACCGAAGACGATCGCCCCCTCGCCGAGCCGGGTGTTCATCGGGCCGGCCGGTGCATGGTGTAGGCATCGGCGCCGCTGGGCCGGTAGTAGTTGCGGCGCAACCCGATCCGGACGAATCCGACGCTCTCGTACAGCCGGATCGCCGGCTCGTTGTCGGTCCGCACCTCCAGCAGCACCCGGCGGTCCCCGGCCTGCCGGAGCAGATCGGCGAGCAGCGCCCGGCCAAGGCCGCGGCCCTGGCTGTCCGGATGCACGCCGATGGTCTGCACCTCGGCCTCGTCCGGTTGGCCGGCGAGCCCGGCGTAGCCGTCGATCGGGGCGGCCGGGTCGCCGCCCAGGTGGTGCACAACGTAGTGGTGCCCGGCGGCAAGCTCGGACCAGAACATCTCGGCGGACCACGGCGAATCACCGGGGAACAGCCGCCGCTCGAGCTCGACCAACTGCGGGATCTGCCACCAGCGCAACGGCGGCAACTGGGCCGACCCCGGCACGCCCGTCGTGGGGCCGGCCGGCGCGCTCATCGCAGCACCGACTTCGGGCCGGCCGACACGGTGACGTCCGGTCGGCGCAGATAGAGCGGGGTCAGCGGGCCGGGGACGGCGCCGGTCACCAGCTCCGGTCCGGCGACCCTGGCCAGTCCGAACGCGGTCGAGCCGAGCGACAGCACGGGCAGTTCACCACCGGCCAGCGGGGCACCTGGTCCGGCGACGGCGACCGGCGCGGCCGGCAGGCCGGCGATCAGCCCCGGCAGCGCGGCCGGGGCAACGACCCGCGGCCCGTCGATCCGCCGGCCGGCGGCGTCATAGGCGCTGACGTACACCTCGCGACGCCGGGCATCGGTGACCACCAGGGTCGGACCCGGCAGCGCCCCGACCGAGCGGATCAGGGCGTCGTGGCTGCAGACGCCGTACACCGGGCGGTCGAGCCCGTCGCCGAGTGCCTCCGCGGTGGCGATGCCGACCCGCAGGCCGGTGAACGGGCCCGGCCCGAGACCGACCACCACCGCATCCAGCTCGGTCAATGACGTGCCGGCCGCGGCCACGGCGGCCGTGGCCAGCGGCATCAGGTGTTCGGCGTGGCCGAAGGCGTCGTCGACACTCCGTTCGGCCAGCAGGCTGACCGGGTCCGTCGCCGGGCCGCCGGCAGCGGCGTCGATCAACTCGTTCGGCAGCAGCACGCGGACCACCCCCGCGGTGACCGCGGGGGTGGCGGTGTCCAGGGCTAGGACCAGCATCGGCAGCAGATTGTCATGTCGCGTCCAGTCTACGAAAGGGCACGTCTGCCGACGGCCCGGGCACCTGCTGCGACAATCGTCCCGTTCGCGGCTACAGCGAGGAGGCACCGATGGCGGCGACCGCAACGCTGGCCGATGTCGCGGCGGCCGCCGGCGTCTCGCTGGCCACCGCGTCCCGGGCGCTGCACGGCGCGACCGGCCGGACCGTGAGGGCCGACCTGGCGCAACGGGTACTGGCCGCCGCCCGGGCGCTGAACTATGTGCCGAACGCTGCCGCCCAGGCGATGTCCCGGGGTCGGAGCAGCTCGATCGGTCTGCTGGTGCACGACATCGCCGACCCGTTCGCCGGCTCGGTCGCCGCCGGGGTGATGGCCGCCGCCGCCCGCAGCGACCTGATCGTCACCGTCGCGGCCACCGGCGGCGACCCGGAGACCGAGATCAGACATCTGGCCGAGCTGCGCCGGCAGCGGGCCAGGGCGGTGATCCTGGCCGGCTCCCGGTTCACCGACCCGGCGACGGAGGCGGCGCTGACCGCCGAAATCGCCGAATTCAGCCGGGCCGGCGGGCGGGTGGCCGCGATCGGCCGGCCGATGCCCGGGGTCAATACCGTGGTGATCGACAACGCCGGGGGCGCCGAGAAGCTCGCCCGGCTGCTGGTGTCGTTGGGATACCACAGCTTTGCCGTGCTGGCCGGGCCGGAGAATCTGGCCACCAGCGAGGACCGGGTGGCCGGGTTCCGGGCCGGGCTGGCCGCGCTCGGCGTCGAACTCCCGGACGAACACGTGCTGAGCTCCCAGTTCTCCCGGGACGGCGGCTACGCGGGGATGACGGAGCTGCTCGGCCAGGGGTTGGACCCGGACACCGTCGACGCGGTGTTCGCGGTGAACGACGTGATGGCCGTCGGGGCGATCGCCGCGCTCGCCGAACACGGCTACCGGGTGCCGCGGGACGTGGCGATCGCCGGCTTCGAGGACGTGCCGATGCTCCGCGACATCCGGCCGGCACTGACCACCGTGAAGCTCCCGCTGGAGGAGATCGGCGCGCTGGCCACCGATCTGGCGCTGGACACCACCGGCGATCCGGACCTGGTGCTGCACCGCGAGGTGTCGGTGGAGTTGGCGGTCCGGGCCTCGACGCCGGAACGCTAGGCGGGGTCGGGAACCAGCGCCGAAACGGTGTCGCGCCAGCGGGCGCCGGCCGAGACAACCGCGCTACGGCTGTCGTCGGGATGACGGATCAGCTTGATGTGCAACGGGTCCGATGCCAGCCCGGCCGCGATTCCCTCGCCCCATTCGATCACCACCGCGGCCCTGGACAGATCGGTGTCCAGGTCCAGGTCGTCGAGTTCGACGCTGCCGCCGAGCCGGTAGGCGTCGACGTGCACCAGGGTGGTGGGCAGTCCGTCCCTGGTTCCGTTGTGCACTCTGGCCAGCACGAAGGTGGGCGAGGTGATCGTCTCGGTGATTCCCATACCGACCGCGATGCCTTTGGTGAGCGCGGTTTTCCCGGCACCGAGCTCGCCGGCCAGCAGCACCAGGTCGCCGGGCCGCAGCCGGCTGCCCAGCGCGGCGCCGAACCGCATCGTGTCGGCGAGCTCGGGTAGTTCCAGCCGCACGGATGCCGTATCGGTCATGCCGTCGCACTCCGTCGATCATCGGCGCGGGCTGCCCTCCGATGCCCCTTGGCGCCCTTGATACCGGCCTCGGAAGCGGCCCGCCACAACAGCTCCCGCAACGCTTCGGTGGTCGCGGTCGGGTTCTCCAGCATCACGTTGTGCCCAGCACCCGGCACGATCACCAACTCCGCCAACGGCAATGCCTGCGCCAGCGCCTCCGACTGGGCCACCGGCAGCATCCGGTCGGCCGACCCGCAGATGACGACCGCCGGCAGCGGCGCCAGGGCCGTCAACCCATCCCGCAGGTCGTGGGCCAGCACCGCGGGCAGGAACTCGGCGATCACTTCGATCGGGGTGTCCGCGATCATCTGATCGACGTAGTCGACCACCTGCGTCGGCACCTGGGGATCGGCGAAGCCGAAGTTGCGGGTCAACAGCCAGACCGCGTCCCTGGTCGCCGGCCGGCCACGCTCGAACATCCGCGGGTACCGCGACGCGGTGGCGGTGAACGCCCGGACCAGTGCGCTGCCGCCCATCAGGGTCGGCCGCCGGGTCTTCCCGGAGTCCAGGTATGCCGAGGTGTCGACCAGGGCGACGCCGACCACCCGGTCGGCGATCAGCTCCGGCTCGGCGGCGGCCAGCGCCAGGATCGCCATCCCGCCCATCGAATGGCCGACCAGGACCACCGGGCCGTCGGGAGCGGCGGTGGCGATCACGGCGGCCAGGTCCTCGCCGATCGCCGGCAGGGTGGACCGCCCGGGCAGCGCCCGACCGGACTGGCCGTGCGAGCGCTGGTCGTAGAACACCAGCCGGGCCTGTGGGCTTCTCGGCGAGGCGCCCGGTTCGCCGAAGCCCGACCCGGACAGGCCGATCCGCTGGTAGTGCCAGGAGCCCATCCGCAGGGTCCAACCGTGCGCGAACACCACCGTCAGTGGTGCGTCGGCCGGGCCGACCTCCTCGACGTACAGACTCACCCCGTCCGCCGAGGCCACCGTGTAGCTGCGGTCGGGCGTCAGCGCGTCGTAGACGTCGCCGCCCTCGGCGGCCAGCCGGCGGTACTTGCCGACCGCCCGTCGCTGCGCCGTCACCCCGCCGGCGGCGATGGCGCCGATCGCGCCGGTCACCACCGATGCCGTACCGAGAATCTTGCCCCAGGTGCCCACCCGTTCAGTCTCCCCGCAAGGCCGGGGGTTCGTCATCACGGCCGGTGTACCGGCGCGGCGTTCGTGGACCGATCCGGGTGACGATCTCGTAGTCGATGGTGCCGCAGGCCACCGCCCAGTCCCGCGCGGTCGGCTCCCCACGGTCGCCGGGGCCGAACAGCAGCACCTCGTCGCCCGGGGACACCGGCGCGTCGCCGCAGTCGACGACGAACTGGTCCATCGCCACCCGTCCGGCGATCCGCCGGCGGGCGTCGCCGATCAGCACCTCGGCCGCGTTGGACGCCGCCCGCGGCACGCCGTCGCCGTAGCCGATCGGTACCAGGGCCAGCGTGGTCTCGGCCTTCGTGCGGTACGTCAGCCCGTACGACACCCCGTGGCCGGCCGGTACCCGCTTGGTCAGCGCGACCGCGGCCCGCAGTGTCATCGCCGGCCGCAGGCCGGCCGGATCGGCGACCGGGCTGAGTCCGTACAAACCGATGCCGGTGCGGACCAGATCCAGCTGCAGCTCGGGATGGTCGAGGACGGCGGCCGTGTTCGCCAGGTGCGCGGCCGGCGTCAGACCGGCGGCCGCCGCCGCCTGCCGGGCGGCGGCGAACGCGGCCGCCTGTTCGGCCACCGACGGATCCCCGGGGATGTCGGCGCTGGCCAGGTGGCTCATCAGCCCGACCACCTCGACCCGGCCGGCGGCGGCCGCCGTGGCCGCCGCCGCCAGCAGAACGGCGATGTCGGCACCGGCGGCGCCGCCCCGGCCGAGGCCGGTGTCGACCTTGAGGTGGATCCGCGGCCGGCCGCCGACGTCGCCGGCGGCCAGCACCGCATCCAGCTGGGCCGGCGAGCTCACCCCGAGTTCGACGCCGAGGGCCAGCGCCGGGCCCGGATCCTGCAGCGGGGTCCACAGCCAGGCCACCAACCGGGCGTCTACACCGGCCGCCCGCAGTGCCACCGCCTCGGCAGGGGTGGCCACCCCGAGCAGGTCGGCGCCGGCAGCCAGCGCCGCGCCGGCCACCGGCACCGCGCCGTGCCCGTACCCGTCGGCCTTCACCACCGCCATCAACGCGGTACCCGGGCGCAGCCGCGACCGCAGGGCCCGGACGTTGGCCCGGACCGCGGACAGCTCGATCACCGCTTCGCAGCGCACCGGGCCCGTCATTTGTGCTCGGAGAAGCGCAGCACGTCCTGCTGGGTCCCGGTGACGATCAGCAGATCGTCGGCGTTGATCTCGGCGCCGTCGACCTGCTCCACGAATCCGCTGCCGTGCCGCTTGAGCGCCACCACCGTGACGCCGAAGCCGGTCCGCAGCCGCCCGGTGTCCAACTGGCGGTCGATGAGCACCTTCGGCGGCCGGGTCTCCCCCATCGCGAACCCGTCCTCGAACTCGATGTAGTCCAGCATCCGGCCGCGCAACAGGGTGGCCACCCGCCGGCCCATGTCGTACTCGGGCCGGACCACGTGGTGCACCCCGAGCTTGCGCAGAATCTTCGCGTGCGGTTCGGAGATTGCCTTCGCCCAGACCTCACCAACGCCGGCGTCCAGCACCACAGCGGAGGTGAGCAGGCTGGCCTCGATGTCGCCGCCCATGGTGATCACCACCCGGGCGAACTCGCCGATGCCGGCCTGCTCGAGGGCCGTGGCGTCGGTGGTGTCGGCCCGCAGCACGTGCGTCAGCTGATCGCTGATCCGCTGCACGGCCTTGCCGCTGATGTCGATGCCGAGTACCTCGGTACCGGAATCGACCAGCTCCGCGGCGACGGCCGAGCCGAACCTGCCCAGCCCGAGCACGGCGACCGCGTCGGTGTTGCCGCGCACGACCTCCGCGCCTGGTGTTCTAGCCAATGAGGGGCCTGCCTTCCGGATAATCGAATCGTCGTTCACTGTCCCGCAGCGCCAGCGCCGACACCAGGGTGACCGGGCCGAGCCGGCCCAGGAACATCAGCCCGGTCAACAGCAGCAGCCCGGCCGACGGCAACTGCGTGGTGATGCCGGTGGTCAGCCCGGTGGTACCGAACGCGCTGACCACTTCGAACAGCACCCGATCGGTGGAGAAGTCGGTGATCTCCACCAGGACGATGGTCGCGACCACCACCGCGGCCACCGAGAGCAGCGCGACCGTGACCGCCTGCTGCACTGTGCGCGAGGAGATCCGCCGGCCGAAGGCGTTCACCGCGCGATCGCCGCGGACCTCGGCGATGATCACGAACAGCAGCACCGCGAAGGTGGTCACCTTGATGCCGCCAGAGGTACCGGCCGACCCGCCGCCGATGAACATCAACACGTCCATCCCCAGCCAGGTGCCCTGATGCATGCCGCCGATGTCGACGGTGCTGAACCCGGCGGTGCGCAGTGATACCGAATGGAAGACGCCGGCCAGGATCCGGCTGCCGGGCGACAGCCCGCCGATGCTGTCCGGGTTGGACCATTCGGAAATGGTGATGAACAACGCCCCGATGACGAACAACAACCCCGACCCCAGAACGGTGATCTTGGTGTGGGTCGACCACTTGCCCGGGGTCCGCGAGCGCCGGGCCAACTCGAACAGCACCGGAAAGCCCAGGCTGCCCAGCGCAACGGTGACGGCCAGCGTCAGGCAGATCCACGGGTCGTCGACGTAAGCGTCCAGACCGTCCGGCCGGAGCGCGAAACCGGCGTTGTTGAACGCGGTGACGGCGTGGAACACACCGTGGTACAACGCCTTTCCGAAGGAGAACTGGTAGCCGGTGAGGAATCTGACGGTCAGCAGCACCGTGCACAGCAGCTCGATCGACAGGCCGACGACGGCCACCCTGATCAGCAGCCCGGCCACTCCGCCGATCCCCGAGTTCTTCGTCTCGGCCGCCGCCGTGAGCCTCGAGCGCAGACCGAGCCTGCGGGTCACCACCACCCCCAGCAGTGAGGCGAAGGCCATGATGCCGAACCCGCCGACCTGTACCAGCAGCAGAATCACCAGCTGGCCGAAACCGGACCAATAGGTGCCGGTGTCCACCGTCGTCAGGCCGACGACACAGATCGAGCTGGCCGCATGGAAGAACGCGGTGAGCAGGTCCGTCCCGCCCTGGCCGGCCCGGGCGATCGGCAACATCAGCAACCCGGTGCCGACCACCACGCCGATCGCGAACCCGGCCAGAATCAACTGGGCCGGCCGCCAGTGACGACCCGATCGGCGCCGCCGTCGGCGCTGCGCACCGAGGCTGTCGATCGACCGCATGTCGCCGACTGTAGGCGGCAGGCCAGTAGCCGGCCCGCGGGCTCGCCGCCCGGGTCCGCACGTCTGGTCGTTCAGTTCAGCTGGTCCCACAGTGCCTGGGCGCCGGCGATCCCCGCGCGTTCGGCCCGTTCCCCGGCCCGGCCGTGCAGCCGGGCGCCGACCGCGGCGGCCAGGAACGGGTCGAGGCCGGCGGCCAGCAGCGAGGAGATGACGCCGGACAGCACGTCCCCGGAACCGGCGGAGGCGAGCCAGGCCGTGCCGTTGACGTTCACCGCGGTGCGGCCGTCCGGTGCGGCGATCACCGTGCGATGACCCTTGAGCAGCACCACCGCGTCGGCGGCCCTGGCCGCGGCCCGGGCGGCGGCGACCCTTCGGGTCGGATCGAGGTCCGGCCAGAGCCGGGCGAACTCCCCGGCGTGCGGGGTGAGCACGGTCGGCGGTGCCTGGTCACGTCCGGTCCGCATCGGCAACAGGGTGGGGTGTTCGGCCAGCAGGGTCAGCCCATCGGCGTCGACCAACACCGGCACGTCCTGCTCCAGCACGGTCAACAACCGGCTCAGCGCCCGACCGTCGGTCCCCATGCCGGGCCCGGCCAACCAGGCCTGCACCCGGCCGGCGTCGGCCGGTTCGGCCGCAGCGACCACCTCGGGCCAGCGGGCCAGCACCCCTTCGGCCTGCGGTCCGGCATAGCGGACCAGACCTGGGCGCAGCCGGACGGCGGCGCCGGTCGCCAGCACCGCGGCGCCCGGATAGCGCGCGGAACCGGCCAGCACGCCGGTGACGCCGCCGGAATACTTGTCGTCGCCGCTGCCGGGTCGCGGTCGCAGCGTTTCTACATCGGCGTCGTCCATGGCCCAGGCGTCCGGCAGTCCTTCGGGCTCCGGCGCCAACCCGAGGTCGGCGATCACCAGCTCGCCGGTGCGCTCGCTGGCCAGTAGTCCGGTGCTCGGGGCACCGAAGGTCACGGTGACTGCGGCGCTGACGGCCGGCCCGTCCTCGTCGCCGGTGTCCGGATCGATCCCGCTCGGCAGGTCGACGGCCAGCACTTCGGCCCGGGAGTTCCCGGTGAGCCGGGCGAGCCGGGCGGCCGCCGGCCGCAGCGGCGGCCGGGCGCCGATCCCGACCAGCCCGTCGATCACCAGGTCGACGCCGACGAAGTCCCCACCGAAGGTGAAGGTGTCCTCGATGACGCCGGCGAAGGTCGCGACCGGCCCCGGTTCGGCCGCGTCGACCACCCGACCACCGGCCCGCCGGAAGGCGCCCAGACCCGCCGGGTGCGCCTTGGCCGGGTCGGCCAGCAGGGCGGTCACCGCGACGCCGCGCCGGCGCAGGAGGGCGCCGGCGAACAATGCGTCACCCCCGTTGTTGCCTGACCCGACCAACAGCAGCACCCTGCGGCCGGGCAACGGCCGCGGCAACCGGGAGATCGCAACGGTGGCAACCGCTCTGGCGGCGCGCTGCATGGGCATGCCGTCCGGGGCGGCGGCCAGCGCTGTCTGCTCGGCCGCTCGCAGCTGGCTGACGGTGAACGCGGGGATCATCGAGGCGGCCCGAGAGCGATCACCACGGCCGCGGCGATCCCGGCGTCGTGGGACAGCGACAGCTGCCAACCCGTGATCCCTTGAGCGGCAGCAGCTCCGGCGACGGTGTCGACCACCCGCAGCACCGGCCGGCCACCGTCGGTGGACTGCACCGCGCAGTCGTGCCAGTCCATTCCGGCCGGCACCCCCAGCGCCTTGGCGACCGCCTCCTTGGCGGCGAACCTGGCGGCCAGCGATGCCACCGATCGCTGGTGACCTGCGGCGGTGATCTGCTCGTCCGAGGTGAACAGCCGGGCGGCCAGGGTCGGTGTGCGCCGCAGCGCCGCAGCGAACCGGTCGACGGCCACCACGTCGATGCCGACTCCGAGTACCACTGATCCGGGTGGAACCGGCGCCGGCGCAGGAAAGGTGGTCATCGCCAACATCGTGGCAGACGGCCGGAGGCCCACCCCCGACCAGGGCACAACAGATACGGCGGTCACGGCGTTGTCACCGGCCGTCTGTCACGATCCGCACGCGCCGGTCGCCGCCCCGCCGGCGCCGACACGTCCGCTTACTGGCCCGGGAGCACCCGCAGGGGTCCCGAACCGAACTCGATGAGCGCCGCGGTGGCGTCGCCGCCCCTCCGCGTCACTTCCAGGCCGGCCCGCTCGGCGCTGCGCACCACAGTGGCGGCACCGGCCGCCGACATGCAGGCCAGCGCGCGACCGGAGGGCAGACAGGCCTGCGATACCGCTCGCATCAACCGGCCGAGCCGGCCGCTGTCCAGGTCCTCCAGACCATCGGGCAGCAGGTAGAAGTCGGCACCGGCCGGCAGCTCGGTGAGCAGATCACCGGACCTCACGCTGACCCGATCGCCGCACCGCGCCAGCAGCGCCCGGCTGGCCGTGGCATTGCCGGCCAGATCGACCAGCACCGCCGAACCGTCGAAATCGTCCATCACTTCGGACAGCAACCGGCCCGAATCGTCGCTGACGTCGACCACCGACCGCACCCGGTGCCAGGGCACGTGCTCGGCGAACCACAGCCGACGAGGAATGCTGGACGGCCCGCCCCGCATCCCTGGAACAGTGTTGGCCGAGAGCAACGGGTGCGCGATCACGTCAGGTCCTCCCAAGAATGTGATCCGGTGGCCGGATCGTCCACTGCATGGATTCGTCTATTGCATGTTTCGTCTGCCGCATGTCACCGTCTGCTGCACGTTCGTGCGACTGACGATGTCTCCGACATGACGTTCGGTGGCATCGGGTCGACGTTTCTTCGGTGCGACATCTGCCTGGTCCTCCGACCGAACCGATATTCACCGGAGCGAAGCCGTGGGCGACCACGCTTCGGCACCAGTTTCGCGGAGGCGGGTGAAGATCGGAGCGACGGTGGCAACTTCTTGCCACGGAGCGCTACCTTTCAACCGCTATCGCTCATAGTTGTCCGTACGAGCCCGGCTAGCCCCTGCCGGGATCACGACCGTCCGGCCGAACGGCCTCGAAACTGGAGATTCCACTATGCGCAAGCTTCTCGCCGCCGTCACCGGAACCATCGCCGCGACCGTGCTGATGCTGGCACCCACCAGCGCTGCCTCGGCAGCTCCGGCGTTCCACGGCCTGCAGAACGGCGGCGGCGCGCAGGTCATGTGCACCTGGTGCAACGTCGGCTTCTGAGTCGGTCTCCATCGTTCCTACTCCATCCCCCCGATTCCTGAGCGGACCAGCCCGATGACCGAGACACCGTCCACCACGTGGGAGCCCGGCACCCGCCGGGAGCTCGCGCCGGTGCGCGGCACCTCGGCCCGGGATCTGGCCGTCTGGGAACAGGTTGAATCAGGGGTCCCCGGCGGACAGAGCGGCCAGCGGCGGTCCGAGCCGGGCATCGTCGGGCTGCTGCTCACCGGCTACCTGGACACCGAGGTCCGGGCCCGGATGGCCGGATCGCCCGACGCCGACCGGTTCCGCTGGAGCTTCGGCCCCGGGATCGAGCGCTCCGATCCGCTCCGCTCCGCGCCGGTGGACCTCCGGCTGGCCCTCAGCGAGTTGCCGGACACCGGCTGCCGGGTGTCGATGGGCTGGGTGGACGGCGACCGGCGTCATCACCTCGCGCCCGGCCGGGCCAGCCTGGCCTCACATCTGACCCTGTTGCACGGCAACAGCGCGGGTGCGGGCCTGCACGGCACCACAGTCCGGATCGACGATCTGGTCCGGACCGCGGGCGGACTCGGCGATGCGCTCCGGATGATCCACTCGGTGGACCCGGCACACGCCGAGGGTTTGCCGGCACCGAGCGGCCCGACCCGGCTGGCCCGCTGGCTGCGCTCCGGCGAGGGCCCCTGGTCGGCGGAATTCATGCACGACCGGCTGGTGTCGCTGCTCGGCACCGGCCGCACCGAGGAGATCATCTCCTGGGTCCATGAGATGCCCCAGCAGCGCGTGGTGCACGGCCGGGCCGGGCTGTCGGCCATCGTGGTCCCGGAGTCGCCGGCGTCGCCCGCGCTGCTCACCGGCGACGAGATCGCCTACGGCCCGGAGGATTTCGATCTGGCCTGGGTGCTGGGCGAACTGCTGGTCCAGGACCATCTCACCGACTATCTGGATCCGGCCGCCGCGGCCCGCCAGCGCGCGGTGATCAGCGAGTGCCGCGATGCCTTCCTGGTCGCCTACGGTCCGGCCAAGGACATCGTGGTGACCGGCCGGACCGCGACCCTGCGGGTATTGGTGGAGCTGCACGACGCGGCCGCCTTCCAGGACCGGCAGCTGACCGACCTGGCCGCCCAGGTTCCCGAGTTGGTCGACGCGGCCCGCTGAGCTAGATCCAGCCCGGTCTTAGATCAGACCCTGTCTTAGATCCAGCCCTGTTCGCGGGCCAGTGCGCCCGCCTCGAACCGGCTGGTGGTGCCCAGCAGTTCCAGCACGGCGGCAATCCGCCGCCGATAGGTCCGGACCGACCAGCCGTTCTTGCGGGCGGCCGCCTCGTCCGTCAGCCCTTCGGCGAGCACCAGCAGCGTCTCCCGGACCAGTTCGACGTCCAGCCCGCCCGAGGAGAACCCCACCGGCAGCGACGCCCGCCACAGCCCGAGGAACTCGGAGTACAGCGCCCGCACCAGCACCTTGCCGCTGATCAACAGCGCCCTGCCGGTTGGGGTATCCGGCGACTCCGGCACGATTGCCCGCAGCCTGTCAGAGATCACCATCCGGTTGGGCACCGTGCCGAGCACCCTGACCTTCGCGCCCCGGGCCGCGTATTGGGCCAGGTACTCCATCACCTCGGGCCGGCGGGCTGCCCTTGCCGGGTAGATCGTCCTGGTGTCGACGCCGCGATCGAGATCGGCGACGTCCGCATCCCAGCTGCTCCGCAGAGCCCGCACGTCGTAGTCGCCGTCCGGCAGCGCGCTCAGGACCTCGTACTTCGTCGTTCGGTGAAGCCACTCGAGGCTCTCGCCGATCGCCTCGGGAGTGTCGAGCGTGCGCACCGTCGGAGTGGCCTGATTCGGGATTGCCACATCAGACCCCTTCCGGACCACGTGATGCGGGTCATCCTACTCAGCCCAGGGTGCAATCTGACGACCAGGATTCACACGGATTCCGCGGTTGACCCACGGTCGGTGACGCCCGCCGGGGCTGACCTACTCCGGATGGGTGGTTTGCGAGCGATGCGAAGCCGTCGCCGACGGCTCGGCTCGTCATCGCCGCTACGCCGTTCAGGCATCGACCGGGCGGCCGCCGCGATGCCGGACGGTGTCCGGATCGATGGCCGGCGTCACCACCTCGGCGGGCGGTGTCGTATACCCCTCGCGGTCCTGTGCGGCCGATGCCGCGACCGCCCGCACATCCGCCCAGTTCCGCAGGGCGGTGATTTCCTCGGCCTGGGTCACCGACAACGGGACGGTGTTGCCGATCTCGCGCAACATGTCGTCGGTGACCAACGTGCGGCGCTCGTTGAAGGCGTCGAAGCAGGCCGAGATCACCGCCTGCTCGATCTCCGCGCCGGAGAATCCCTCGGTGGCGTCGGCCAGCGCGTCCAGCACCGGCTCGGTGATCTGCAGATCGCCGAGCGCCGGTCCGGCGGCCAGCCTGGCCACCAGGTGCACCCGGAAGATGTCCCGGCGTTCGGAGCGGGTCGGCAGGTCGATGAAGAAGATCTCGTCGAACCGGCCCTTGCGGAGAAACTCTGGTGGCAGCAGGTCGATGTCGTTGGCGGTGGCCATCACGAACACCGATGCGGTCTTCTCCTGCATCCAGGACAGGAAGGTGCCGAACACCCGGGCCGAGGTACCGGAGTCGCCGGCGCCGGAGGCTCCCGCGGCGAAGCCCTTCTCGATCTCGTCGATCCACAGCACGCAGGGAGCCACCGCTTCCGCGGTCCGGATGGCGGTGCGGATGTTCTGTTCGCTGGCGCCGACCAGTCCGCCGAAGATCCGGCCGATGTCCAGTCGGATCAGCGGCAGCCCCCAGGCCGACGACATCGCTTTGGCTGTCAGTGATTTGCCGCAACCGGGCACCCCGGTCATCAGCACCCCCTTCGGGGCGGGCAGTCCGTAGGCCTTGGCCTCCCCCAACCAGGAACCGTTGCGTTTGGTCAACCAGGTCTTCAGGTTTCCCAGACCGCCGATGTCGTCGAGCCTGACGGAGGACGAGATCACTTCCAGCACACCGGATTTGCGGATGATCTGACGCTTCTCCTCGGCCACAACGGTGACGTCATCCACCGTCAGGTGGGCGTCGGCGACCATCGCCCTGGCGAACGCGTTCTCGGCCTCGTAGGCGGTGAGACCGGTCGCGGCCTGGGCCAGCCGCTCCACCCCGTCGTCCCCCAGGTCGGTCTGCAACGCGCCGGCCTCGGTGTTGCGGGTGATCATCCGCTGCAGCAGGTCCCGCAGGAACGTCTCGTCCGGCAACGGGAAATCCAGCAGGGTGACCAACGACTCCAGCTCGGCCGGCACGTTCTGCACCGGCGAGATCAGGATCAGCGTCCGCGGAACCGTGCCGTCCTTGTAGAACCGGACCAGGTCCTTGATGGCCCGCACCACCTGGGTATCCGGCGGCGCCGCGTTGCTGCCCAGCCACGGATGCAGGTCGAACATCACCACCACGCTCGGCATGGTGAGCGCCGCGGCGGCCGCCAGCGCGGCCAGCGGGGTCCGGCTGTCCGGGTTCCCCGGCTGGCCGAGGGCGGCGAACCCCGCCGATGTCGACCAGGTGAAGACCCGGCGTTGCGGCGTCACCTGCCGACCGTCGCCCACCACGGCGGCGATGCTGCCCAACACCCTGGTCTCCTCGGCCGTCGAGATCGACAGCAGCGGGAACCTGGCGCGGACCAACCGCCGCAGGCTGACGGGAAAGTCCTCGGCCATCCGATGGGTCCCCTTCTCTGGTCGCCGACAGGTGCCGCGGGCGTCACCCTGGCTGCCACGGTCCGGCGTTGCCGGCGGCTGGGCGATACTCTACGGAACGCACCTGTCCCAGGGAGGATCATGGCCCGCTCGTCGTCACCGTCGGTCGACAAGCCGACCCTCGAGTACCTGTCCCGGCCCGGCCCGCACCGGATCGCCTCCGGCGATCTGGCCGCGGTCGGCCTTCCCGGCTCGGTATTCGCGCCCGTCAGCGGGCGGGACCTGCCGGTGATCGCCTTCGGGCACGGCTGGCTGCAGCCCGTCCACCGGTACGCCGGGACCCTGCGCTACCTGGCGTCCTGGGGCTTCATCGTGGTCGCACCCGCCACCGAGCGCGGGCCGGTGCCGTCTTACTCCGGGCTGGGTGCCGACCTGTCGAGGTCACTGCGCTCCGTGGTCGCGGGCAGCCTGGGTGGCGGCGTGGTGACCGGCAGCGCGAGCAAGCTCGGGGTGCTCGGGCATTCACTGGGCGGCGGCGCCGCGGTGTTGGCCGCGGCGGTCGACTCCGGTATCAAGGCGGTCGCGACGGTCACCGCGAGCGCGAGCAGGGCGGCCCTGCGGGTCGCCGGCGACGTGACCGTCCCCGGGCTGCACCTGGTCGGAGTTGCCGACCGGATGGGCGAGAACGCCGGCGCGGAACTCGCCAGGTCCTGGGGCGGCCCGGTGCAACTGCGAGAGGTCAAGGGCGCCCAGCATCTCGGGCTGGCCGAGGGCCGGCACTGGACCACCGCGTTGTCCGGCAATGGTGCCGAGAAGCGGATCCAGCAGGCAACCCGGACGCTGGCCACCGCCTTCTTCCTGCGGCACCTGGCCGGGCAGGACCAGCTGGCCGACGAGCTGGAGGAGAAGATTCCCGGAACCTCGATCGTCGATCTGAGCGATCCGCAGGACGAGCAGTAGTTGAAGCGATGAAGATCGCGGTCGCCGGTGGCACCGGCGTGGTCGGGCGGTTCGTCGTCGAGGCGGTCCGCGGCAACGGCGACGAGCCGGTGGTGCTGAGTCGGTCGACCGGGGTCGACCTGACCACCGGAGCCGGGCTGGACGCCGCGCTGGCCGGAGTGGACGCGGTGATCGACGTCAGCAACATCGAGACGATGAGTCGGAAGAAGGCCACCGCGTTCTTCGAGACCGGCACCCGCAACCTGCTGGCGGCCGAGCAACGTGCCGGGGTCGGACACCATGTACTGCTCTCCATCGTCGGCATCGACCGGGTCGGGCTGGGGTACTACGCCGCGAAGCTGAGCCAGGAGCAGGCGGCGCTGGCCGGACCGGTTCCGGCCACCGTGCTGCGCGCCACCCAGTTCCACGAGTTCGCCGGCCAGATGCTCGATCGCACCGGCCCGGTCGTCATCGGCCCGAAGATGCTCAGCCAGCCGGTCGCCGCCCGGGAGGTCGGGCAGCTGCTTGCCGACCTGGCCCGTCGGCCACCGGCCGGCCGGGTCCCCGACCTGGCCGGCCCGCAGCAACTCGACATGAGTCAGCTGGTTCGGCGGGTAGCCAAGGCGCGTGGCGTCCGCAAACCGATCGTGGCGTTCCGACTGCCCGGCAAGGTGGGCACTGCGATGGCCACCGGCGGCTCGCTGCCGGACGCGGACGGCCCGCGCGGCAGCATCACTTTCGACGAATGGCTG
Organism: Nakamurella lactea DSM 19367; assembly: GCF_000426645.1. Taxonomy (GTDB): domain Bacteria; phylum Actinomycetota; class Actinomycetes; order Mycobacteriales; family Nakamurellaceae; genus Nakamurella; species Nakamurella lactea. Next base: position 118,733 of record NZ_AUFT01000006.1, read on the forward strand.
GCTTCCGAGAACGCGGGAAATCCGCCGGGTTAGGCCGAAGCGACAACGGTGGCGACTCGTTCGGCGACGCCGGTGTCGACCGCCCCTCCGGGGCCCCGACCGCCCGGACCAGCGGCTCGGTGCCTGACGGCCGAAGCAGCACCCGGGCGGTTTCGCCCAGTTCGGCCACCACAGGTGCTCAGCCAGCCGGTCGCAGCCAGGGATGTCGGGCAACTACCGTGGGACCCGGCCCGCGGAACTCGACACTTCAGTCGATCGGTCCGGCGGGCGACCAAGGCGTGGTGCGTCGGTAAAAAGTAGGATTCTCGCGGCCAACGAGTTCGGGAACTGTCCGTTACAACTGGCTATTGACAAGGCATCTGGCCAGTCCTAACGTTTTTTAAAATCGCTCCCCGTCGGGGGGCAGAGGCAAGGGGAACTTCGATGTCTAAGAAGTCGTTCGCCGGAATCTCGATCGCAGTGGCACTCGGCCTCGGTCGAGGCAAAGCAGGAAACTCATACATCTGCTTGAACACCGGTACCAGGCAGGCGAATGTCGGCTACGACTTCAATGACGAGACTCATTGATGCGCGTCTACCACTCCGCTGCAGTCTGCTGATCCGCGTGCAGAAGACGCCGGTCCTGGTCACCAACGGCTCGATCGAAATCTCTCAGCTCAGCTATCGATATCCCGGACCTTCGGACGAGCACTGTGCCCTGCTTGGCGTCTCCTTCACGGTTGAACCTGGCGAGTTCGTGGTCCTGCACGGCGTGAGCGGCAGCGGAAAGAGCACGTTGTTGGCCATCCTTGCCGGGCTGCTCATTCCGGTCGAGGGCGTGGTGCAATGCGCCGGGGTCGATCTCACGACGACTGATAGCGATCAACGCGCCCATTATCGCGCGACCAGGTCGGCTGTGGTATTTCAGGAGTTCAATCTCCTGACCATGCTCACCGTCGCGGAGAATGTCGGACTGCGGCTCGATTGAACGGGGCACCCTCAAAGAATGCACGGGCTATCGCACTGAGCGCCCTAGATGTAGTTGGATTGGCGGAATATTGCGATCGGTTTCCAGGTGAATTGTCCGGCGGCCAACGTCAGCGGGTGAGCGTCGCCCGAGCGATCTCGATCCCTAAACCAATCCTGCTGGCTGACGAACCGACGTCAGCGCTGGACAAGGAGACTGCTGCGATCGTGTACAGAGCCTTGCATCGTGCCGCGGACGGTGGTTCGTCGGTCGTGGTTGCCACCCACGACCCGGCTCTGGCCGCCTGGGGTACCAGAAGCGTGGTCATCAGCGACCGCCAGTTGACGGGCGGAATGCGGGCCCAAAGCAGCTGATGACCAAGGACCTGTGGTGGCGGCTCGCCTCACGACTCTTCGTGGGACGCTCGTCCGTCGTCACTGCTGTCCTGGTAGCCCTCCCACTCGCCGCGACCGTCGCGGGGGTTGCTGCCGCACAGAGTGTGGCCAGTACCCGGGAGCAGGTTGTCCAGTTGATGACCGGCGGCCACGCCGCGAGCATCTCGGTCGGCGACGGCGCCATCCCCGATGATCTGGCCACCCGACTTGGCCCAGACATGAAGGTTGCGACCATCCGCACCGAGATCTACGACGTACCGGCGACCGCTCACGGTGCCGGCGCGGAGGTGATCTACCGGGAAACCCACTGGGGCGCGGTCCAGTCGGACGAGCTGTACCGCGTCATCGCCGGGCGCTTGCCGAACTCACCACGCCACGCTGCGGTCAGTGTTGAACTCGCCGAACAACTGCAGCTCACACCGGGTTCCGAAGTGGTCGTAGCCAGCGACCCGGCACATCCGGTCGCCATCACAGGCGTCGTGGAGCCACTGCGCCGGACGGACGAGCTGACCATCCTCGGCGAAGCCGGAACGTGGCGGTCCCTACAGGTGCCGTCCATGATCCGGTCGTCACTTTTCCCGACCCGTGACGTCCTCGTCGATCCCCGGAAACCGGACGGTGCGGTCAGCATCAAGGATCCGAGAGCAGTGGTCGCAGACGCCACCGCCGCATTTGCCGGCGATCCCTTCTATGTCCAGCAACCAACCCTGGTCGCCATTCCGGTGGTGATTCTCGCCGTCGTCGGCGCGGCCTTCGGCCTGGTCGTGAGGCTGCGGCGGACTCGAGCGGACTTTGCCGTGCTGAGCGCGTTCGGCCTGCGGCGTCGAGGAATTCGTTCCCTCATCGTGCTCGGGGCACTGCTGGTCGCCGTGCCCGCGGCCGTCGTCGGGGTCGGCATCGGAGCAGCGTTGGCACCCATGCTGACCGCCGCACTGGCCGCCGCACTCAAGCGCGGTGTCGTTACCCAGCACGGCATTTCGGTGACCGCAACGATCACGATGGCGGGCCTGGCCGTCGCGACCACGGTGGTCGTGGCGTGGCTGGTGAGTGCACGTGTCGCCCGGGATGCTGATCAGGGCGCCGGAGCAAGGCCGGCGAGCGACAACGTGCCGGTCCGCGGACGCCGCGGGTGGATCCGTCGCACAATTCAGGCGTTGGCGATCGTCGGTTCCGCAATCAGCGTGGCCACGCTGCGCGACGACATGACGGGCGCCTTCCTTGCCATCGGTTCGTTCATCGTCCTACTGATCTCCAGCGCACCCGACCTCGTTGCCGTGCTACATCGGATACTTCGCCGCCTCGGGATACCCGCCGACATCGGGGGCGTACTCGTGGTTCGCGACCAGGGCCGCACGCTCGTGACGGTGGCTGCGGTGCTGACGGGCTTGTGCCTGCCGATCGGAGTTGCCGCCAGCGGCCAGTCCCTGAATCGACAGCAGCAATTACTGCACGTGGCCAATCCCCCCGCCGGGCAGGTTCGCATCAACAGTCACGGGCACGCCCTTCCGCCGGAGACAGTGCGGGCGATCGGTGCCGCCGCCGGGCAGGAGCCGGTCGCCTTGCGCTGTCTGACCAGTTCTCCCGACGGATCATGCTGGCAGCCGGCAATCGGCGAAGACAGCCGCGAGATCACGGTGATCGACGATCCGAGTGACCTCAGCAAGCTGACCGGGCTATCGGCGTCGCCGGAGGACGCGGCGGCCCTGTCGCGCGGCGAATTGTTGGTGCTCGGGTCCGCACCCGGCGGCGGATCAACGACGCTCACCGGACCGTCCGCCGGCGACCATCGGCACATCACTTTTCGTCGACGGCAGGCCGACGACAGTGCCCGGCAGGTGACCACCGCCGTCCTCCTCACATCGGCGCTCCCTACGGGGACGACCGCGAAAGTACTCGACTACCGAATCCCTGCTGCCGCGAATCGATTCGTCGAGATCCGGTCCGCGGCTATGGCCCAGGGCATGCTCAGCCGCGACGTTTCGGTCGATACGCCACCGACCAACCGGCTGGGTGGCACCACCGACTTCCTCGTCCGCGCCGGCGGTGTGCTGGCACTGCTGCTGGCGGCCACAGCGATGGTCGCCGCGGCCCGCGAAAACTGTCGCACCTACCGCCAACTCGCCGCCCTCGGAATGTCGGCGGCGGCCGTCACCTTGACCGGATTACTGAGCTCCGTCATTCCGATAGCGGTTGGTTGGGTGTTCGGCGTAGCGGGTGGCCTCTTCATCGCATGGGTCAGGCTGATTCCGGTCGACATGCCACTTGCCGTCCCCTGGACGACTGTGGGATGGGCAACCGTGGGTTTGGCCCTCCTCGTCGCCATCGCATTTCTCGCTCGACCGAGAGCAGCGGATGGGTTCCTGTCACTGTCATGACCCAGGCAGCACGGTCCGCCACGATCGACTGGCCCAAGCCGCTCGCAGCAACGGCCTCACGGTCACGGCGCCGGACTGACCGGGCGTCTGCAGCGGAACCCAGGCAGCGCTATCGCCTCAGTCAGGCCGAGGCGACGACCGAGGCGACCCGCTCGGCGATGCCCTTGGCCACCGTCCCCTCAGGAGCCTCGACCATCACCCGGACCAGCGGCTCGGTGCCGGACGGCCGCAGCAGCACCCGGCCGGACTCCCCCAGTTCGGCCTGCGCCTCGGCAACCGCCGACCGAACGGCGGCCGAGTCCGCCACTGCGGCCTTGTCGGCGACCCGGACATTGATCAGCACCTGCGGGAACTTGGTCACCACCTTGGCCAGGTTGCCCAGCGTGATGCCGGTGGCCGCCACCCTGGCCATCAGGTGGGTCGCGGTGAGCAGCCCGTCGCCGGTGGTCGCGTAGTCGCTCATCACGATGTGGCCGGACTGCTCGCCGCCCAGCGAGTATCCGCCGGCGTTCATCTCGGCCAGCACGTAGCGGTCGCCGACCGCCGTGGTCTTGACCGTGAGGCCGGCCCGCCGCATCGCCTGATGGAACCCGAGATTGGCCATCACCGTTGTCACCACGGTGCCGTAGTTCAGTTCCCCGCGTTCCTGCATGGCCAGCGCGAGCACCGCCAGGATGGCGTCGCCGTCGACGTCCGAGCCGTCGGCCGCCACCGCCAGGCAGCGGTCGGCGTCACCGTCGTGGGCAATGCCGAGATCGGCGCCGTTGGCGACCACCGCCGCCCGCAACCCGTCCAGGTGGGTCGAGCCGACGCCCTCGTTGATGTTCAACCCGTCGGGTTCGCCGGCGATCACGATCACCTCCGCGCCGGCCCGCCGGTAGACCTCGGGGGCGACCGTCGAGGACGCGCCGTGCGCACAGTCGACGACGACCTTGATGCCGGTCAGCGCGTGCGGGATGGAGACCAGCAGATGGTCGACGTAACGGTCCACCGCGCCGTGTTCGTCGTAGATCCGGCCGACCCGGTCGCCGGTCGGCAACGGCAGCTCGGCATCCATCCCGGCCTCGATGGCGTCCTCGACGTCGTCGGCGAGCTTGAAACCGCCGGCGCCGAAGATCTTGATCCCGTTGTCCGGCATCGCGTTGTGCGAGGCCGAGATGACCACGCCGAGGTCGGCGCCGAGTACCCCGGTGAGATAGGCGACACCCGGCGTCGGCAGTACCCCGAGCAGCGCGACGTCGACGCCGGCCGAGGCCAGCCCCGCCGCCACCGCGGCCTCCAGCATCTCGCCGCTGGCCCGCGGATCGCGGCCGATCACGGCGAGCGGGCGGGTCCGGGTGGGCGGCTTCTGGTCGCCCCCGGCAGACACAGCAGCCGCCCGTGCCTTCGCCGGATCGGCGGTCAGCACACGGGCGGCCGAGGTGGCCAGACGCAGCGCGAGGGCAGGAGTGAGGTCGGCGTTGGCCAGACCCCGAACACCGTCGGTTCCGAAGAGCCGAGCCATGTCGCGGCGCTGCTGGATCAGCGCTTGGAGTACTGGGGGGCCTTGCGGGCCTTCTTCAGGCCGTACTTCTTACGCTCCTTGACCCGCGGGTCGCGCTTGAGGAAGCCGGCCTTCTTCAGCGGCGGGCGATCGGTCGGCTCGAGCTCGATCAGCGCCCGGGCGATACCCAGCCGCAGCGCGCCGGCCTGGCCGGTGACGCCGCCGCCGGACAGCGAGGCGAAGACGTCGTAGATGCCGTCCTTCTCGAGGTTGACGAACGGCTCCTTGACGAGCTGCTGGTGCACCTTGTTCGGGAAGTAGCCGTCCAGGGTGCGGCCGTTCAGCGTGAACTGACCGGTGCCGGGCATCAGGCGGACCCGGACGATGGCCTCCTTGCGGCGACCGACGGTCTGCACCGGGCGGTCGACGGCGACGTGCACGGTCACGGCAGGGACGATTTCCGGCGCCTCGTCGGTGACGACCGGCTCGATCACCTCGGCCGGTTCGACAACGTCGACCTCGACCTCGTCCGCCGGGGCCTCGGCTGCGGGCGCCTCGGTGGCAGCGGCCTCGGTGGCGGTGTCAGCGGCATCGGTCGCCGGGTCGGCCGTGGCCTCGACCTCGGGGGTCTCGCTGGCGGGGTTGCTCACTGCGTCGCTCATTTCGGTGTTCTCGCTAGGGGTGTCGGTGCTCACTGGGCTACCTGGATGATCTCGAACGGCTCGGGCTTCTGTGCCGCGTGCGGGTGCTCGGGGCCGGCGTAGACCTTGAGCTTGCGGCCCATCTGGCGGCCGATCGAGTTGTGCGGCAGCATCCCGATGATGGCCTTCTCGACGAGCTTGTCCGGCTTGCTGTCGAGCAGCTGGCCGACGGTCTGTGACCGCAGCCCGCCCGGGTAACCCGAGTGCCGGTAGAGCACCTTGCCGTCGCGCTTGTTGCCGGAGATGGCAACCTTCTCCGCGTTGATGATGACGACGAAGTCGCCGGTGTCGATGTGCGGCGCATAGATGGCCTTGTGCTTGCCGCGCAGCAGCTGCGCTGCCTGGCTGGCCAGCCGGCCCAGCACGACATCGGTCGCGTCGATCACGTGCCAGGCGTGGGTCACATCGCCGGGCTTGGGGCTGTACGTGCGCACAGGTCTGCCTCTTCGTCTAGAAAACTGGGTGAACAGCTCGGTGGTTCCGGACCGGTTCACCGGCACAGATCCTTCTGGTGGTTCATCTGGCGGCGCGCACCAACTCCCCCGTGGGGCGCACAAGGGTCAAGATTACCGCGAAGGACCGGACCAGGTCAAAGTGAGCCGGCCCATGGCCGGTGTCAGGCGTTGAGCATCGCGATCTGCGAGGCCAGCGACTTCGTCACATCCGTCGCGCTGTCGGATCGGAACTCGAAGGCGTACCGGCCCACCGCTCCGGTGCAGTAGTAGCTGGCGTTCAGCGCGTCCTCCAGGCACTTGGCGTCCGGGGTCCCCTGCAGCGCCAGGTCCTGCATCTTCGGGTTCTGGGTCCGAATCTCCTGGTAGAAGGTGTCCCGGACGAGCGTCGCACCGCTGTTGTCGGTCGCCCGGTACACGGTGGACCGGTTGGAGGCGACCGAGTCGACCCCGGCGTCCTTGAACGCCTTCCCGTCCTGGGCGTAGTCGCCCATCAGGTGCATCATCGCGGCGGCCGTGTACGCGCCATTGGAGACATCGCCCTTACCGGAAGGCATCGGCAGGGTCCTGGCGTACAGCCCGTCGGGATCCACCAGCAGGGTTTTGAGCTTGTCCTTGGGGGTCGCCTTGAAATCCTTGAGGGCTGCTTTCTCCATACTGAAGTATTTCGCGAGGTAGCTAGGCTGTTGCGCCTTGTCGGTTGCCTTGCCCTCGATCCAGGCGTACATCACCAGCGGGCCGATCGCCTGGAAGGCGTGCGCGTACTGGCCGCGGGTGCTCTTGGCCGTCCATCCCACAGCCTTCGGGAAGCCGGGGATGGTCAGCTTCGCGTCGCCGTCGTCCTTCGCCGCCGCTGCCATGTCGGTGGCGGCCTTGGCTGCCTTGGCCCGGTCCGGGAACTCCAGGACCGCGACGACCAGGGCTGCAGAGTTGTCCTCGGTGCCCCTGACGCTGGAGAATCCCGCGTACATCCCGTCCCGGCCGGCAACGGCCGGCACCGGTTCGGTGAACAGCAGTGACAACGCGTCCGCACTCTTGTACGGGTAGGTCGGGCTCTTGCCGACGGTGTAGGTCGGCATCACCGCCGTGGGGTGCACCACATAGCCGGCAAGCCGGCGGCCCTCGATGGCGGCCGCGGACTCCTCGCTGGTCGGATTCTTGTTCAGTGCGCGCGGCGCCATCGGATACAGCGGGTCCTCGCCGCCGCCGGTGCTCGACGCCGACGACGACGGATCGCTGGATCCAGCGGTGGCCGGGGTCGACCCCGCGGTGTCCGGAGGCGGCCCGGCAGTCGTCACGGGCGAGGTCGGGGTTGCCGGCGGCGAGCTCTGGTCGGTGGTCGGCGTCGGCGTCGGGCCGGCCGATCCCGTCGGCGCCGAGGTCAGTCCGGTCGCGTCGGGCGCAGCCTGCGCGGAGCCGGCGACCGAGTTCGCACAGCCCGCGATCAGTGCCGCACCGGCAATCACCGCGATCGCCGCCCGCCAGCTGAGTGTCCGCCGCACCGTCATCACATTTCCTCTTCGTCCCGGGAAGCCCCGTTGTTCTGGTCTGTCATCGCCTCGGCAGCCGTCCGGACATCGAGGTCGCTGCGCTGCGCCCTGGTGGCCGCCGATCTGGCCGCCAGCGCCGTGTCTGCTGGGTAGTCGACGCCGACCAAGGTCAGCCCCCTGGCGGGCGCGGTGTGCACCGAAGAGGTCCGCCGCTTCGCCTGCAGCAGCACCGCCGGCTCGGTGATCGGCATCCGTCCCTCCCCGACCGCGATCAGCACGCCCACCAGCGATCGAACCATCGAATGGCAGAACGCATCGGCCGCGACCGTGATCACCACGTCGTCGTCATCGGTGGTGATCGACAGCTGCTGCAGTTCTCGGATGGTAGTGCCGTCCGGGCGGGCCTTGCAGAAGGTTGCGAAATCCCGCAGCCCGAGCAGGGTGTCAGCGGCCCGTTGCATGGCCACCGCGTCCAATGGGCGGGGCCGGGCGAACACGTCGGACCGGTGCAGGGGGTCCACCCCCCAATCCGCCGTGCTGATCCGGTAGCGGTAGTGCCGCCGCAGGGCCGAGAAGCGGGCGTCGAACCCGGCCGGGGCGACTGTCACCGCGCGCACCCTGACGTCCGGCGGCAGCAGGCCGGCCAGCCGGCGGCGTAGACCGGCGCAGCCCTGGTCGAGCGACCGGTCGCGATGTCGCGGCGTCAGAGAAATCAGCGCCATCCGATCGACGTCGAGGTGCGCCACCTGACCGGTGGCGTGGACACCCGAGTCAGTGCGTCCGGCCACCACCAGCGACACCGGGGTGCGGAACAGGACGGCCAGCGCCTCGCCCAGCACTCCCGCCACCGTGCGCCGCTCCGGTTGCACCGCCCAGCCGACGAAGTCGGTGCCGTCGTAGGAGATGTCCAGCCGCAGTCTGACGGGCGGCGCCGCAGGAATCTCCGTCGTCACCGCCCGAGGGTATCGGACCGGCCGGACAGCGCCGGTGCGCTCGAATGCCGAAGGCCCGCTCCCCTTGCAGGGAACGGGCCTTCGTGAATCCGGGCGCCGGCCGTCAGCCGTTGTCGGAGTCCTCAGCGCTGTCCGCTGCCGAGTCCTCGGACGCGTCCTCGCGCTGCGAGGGCGGCAACTGGAATCCGGCGGCCTCCGCGTCCTCGGCGGTGGCGAACCAGACCTCGGCGACAGTGCGCTCGTAGAACGCCGAATCCGGCACGTGGTACAGCATCGAGTCGGCATTGCCCTTGATCGGGAAGCCCTCCGGTGCGCTGCCGTCCTCCAGCGGGGCATGGCTGCCCGCGCCGTAGGGAGCCTCGTCCGTTGACGTGCTCTCCTCGACCTCGGCCGTGGCGGCGCCATCGGTGTCGACCAGAGCCTGCGGGGCGTCCTCGGCCGCCGCATCGGTGCTGTCGGTGGTCTCGGTCGACTCGGCCGGCTTGCTGTCGGCCTTCTGCTGCGAGGCAGCCCTGCGGGTAGCCCTGGAGGCCTGCGCGGTGACGGTCTCCTCGGTGATCAGCTCGATCTGCGCCATCGGGGCGTTGTCGCCCTTGCGCGGCAGCACCTTGGTGATCCGGGTGTAGCCGCCCTCGCGGGTGGCGAAGCTCGGCGCGATCTCGGCGAACAGCTTGTGCAGCACGTCCTTGTCGCGGACGGTCTTGAGCACCTCGCGACGGGCGTGCAGAGTGCCGCGCTTGGCCGAGGTGATCAGCTTCTCGGCCACCGGACGCAGCCGCTTGGCCTTGGTCTCGGTGGTGGTGATCTTGCCGTGCTCGAACAGCTGGGTGGCCAGGTTGGCCAGGATCAGCCGCTCGTGCTGCGGCGAGCCGCCGAGGCGGGGGCCCTTGCTGGGGGTGGGCATGTCGTGCTCCTAGGGTGTCCCGCCTCCCGGCGGGGTTCTCGGTGGTACGTCAGATGTGGTGCTTGGCCCCGGAAGTGGGGCGCGGGCGCCGAGGCGGCGGAACCGCCGTGGCCGGATCGGATCCGGCCACGGTCAGATCTGCTCGGTCTCCGCGTAGTCGGTGTCGTCACCCGAGTCGTCGTCGGAATCCGACGCGCCCGAGCCCCAGTCGTTGCCGTAGGCCAGGGCAGCGGCGGTCGGGTCGAACCCGGCCGGCGAGTCCTTGAGCGCCAGGCCCATCTGGTGCAGCTTGACCTTGACCTCGTCGATCGACTTCTGGCCGAAGTTGCGGATGTCCAGCAGGTCGGCCTCGGTGCGGGCGACCAGCTCACCGACGGTGTGGATGCCCTCGCGCTTGAGGCAGTTGTAGGAGCGGACGGTCAGGTCCATCTCCTCGATCGGCAGCGCGAACGCGGCGATGTGGTCCGCCTCGGCCGGCGACGGGCCGATCTCGATGCCCTCGGCGTTCAGGTTCAGCTCGCGGGCCAGCCCGAACAGCTCCACCAGGGTGGTGCCGGCCGAGGCCAGCGCGTCCCGCGGGGAGATGGACGACTTGGTCTCCACGTCCAGCACCAGCCGGTCGAAGTCGGTGCGCTGCTCGACCCGGGTGGCCTCCACCCGGTAGGTGACCTTGAGCACCGGCGAGTAGATCGAGTCGACCGGGATCCGGCCGATCTCGGCGCCGACCACCTTGTTCGGGGCGGCCGGCACGTAGCCGCGGCCACGCTCGACGACCAGCTCGATCTCGAGCTTGCCCTTCTTGGTCAGGGTGGCCAGGTGCAGGTCCGGGTTGTGCACGGTGACGCCGGCCGGCGGCGCGATGTCGGCGGCGGTGACCTCACCCGGGCCCTGCTTGCGCAGGTACATGGTGACCGGCTCGTCGTCCTCGGAGGAGACGACCAGGTCCTTGACGTTGAGGATCAGCTCGGTGACATCTTCCTTGACACCGGGCACCGTGGTGAACTCGTGCAGCACACCGTCGATGCGGATGCTGGTGACGGAGGCGCCGGGGATGGACGAGAGCAACGTCCGGCGGAGCGAGTTGCCGAGGGTGTAGCCGAAGCCGGGCTCGAGCGGCTCGATGACGAACCGCGAACGGCTGTCGTTGACGGTCTCTTCGGACAGACTGGGGCGCTGGGAAATCAGCACAGGGGATTCCTCTCCCAATGTTCAGGTGACGACCGCTATATGACGTCACGGTGTTACTTCAAATGCGGTTACTTCACATGCGGTGATGCCGAAACAGGCAGATGCCCGATCGGCAGGAATCGCTCCTGCCGATCGGGCTCTTGCGCTACTTGTGGCCCACGACGAAACGACGAAGTCGGATCGCGTGTGGCCCCAAGGGATGGACGGAGTTCATCACTTGGAGTAGTACTCGACGATCAGCTGCTCGTTGATCTGCGAGTCGATCTGGCCGCGGACCGGCAGCTGGTGGATCAGCACCTGCAGGGTGTCGGGGACCACCTGCAGCCAGGCCGGGGTGGGCCGATCACCGAACGTCTGGCGGGCCACCTCGATCGGGAACTTGGCCAGCGACTGCTTGCGGACCGTGACGATGTCGAACTGCTCGACCCGGTACGACGGAACGTCCACCCGGACACCGTTGACCTCGAAGTGGCCGTGGGTGACGAGCTGACGGGCGCCGCGCCGGGTGCGGGCAAGGCCCGCGCGATACACCACGTTGTCCAGCCGCGACTCGAGAATCTGCATCAGCGAGTCGCCGGTCTTGCCGGCCCTGCGGGCAGCTTCCTTGTAGTACCGGGAGAACTGCTTCTCCATGACGCCGTAGGTGAAGCGGGCCTTCTGCTTCTCCTGCAGCTGCGTCAGGTATTCCTTCTCCTTGGTGCGAGCGCGGCCGTGCTGCCCCGGGGGGAACGGACGACGCTCGAACGCCTGGTCGCCGCCGACGAGGTCGGTCTTGAGCCGGCGGGAGATCTTGGTGACGGGACCTGTATATCTAGCCATTTTCTTTTACCTTCTCCCCGTCAGACCCGACGCCGCTTGGGCGGACGGGTGCCGTTGTGGGCCTGGGGGGTGACGTCGGAGATCGCGCCGACCTCCAGGCCGGCGGCCTGCAGCGAACGGATCGCGGTCTCGCGGCCCGAGCCCGGGCCCTTGACGAAGACGTCGACCTTGCGCATGCCGTGCTCCATCGCCTTGCGGGCGGCGGACTCGGCGGCCATCTGGGCGGCGTACGGGGTGGACTTGCGGGAGCCCTTGAAGCCGACGTGGCCGGCGGAGGCCCAGCTGATCACGGCACCGGTCGGATCGGTGATCGAGACGATGGTGTTGTTGAACGTGCTCTTGATGTGAGCGTGGCCGTGGGAGACATTCTTCTTCTCCTTACGGCGCACCTTCTTCGCGCCGGGACCGGTGCGAGTCTTGGGAGGCATAGTCGATTACCTGGCCTTCTTCTTGCCGGCGATGGTCTTCTTCGGGCCCTTACGAGTCCTGGCATTGGTCTTGGTGCGCTGGCCGCGGACGGGGAGGTGGCGGCGGTGCCGCAGGCCCTGGTACGAGCCGATCTCCATCTTGCGGCGAATGTCGGCCTGCACCTCGCGGCGCAGGTCACCTTCGACCTTGAACTCGTTGGCCTCGATCGCATCGCGCAGAGCCAGAACCTGCTCGTCGCTGAGATCCTTGGACCGAAGGTCCGGGCTGATGCCGGTGGCCTTCAGCACGGCGAGCGAGCGGGTGTGCCCGATGCCGTAGATGTAGGTGAGTGCGACCTCCATCCGCTTGTCGCGGGGAAGATCGACGCCCATGAGACGTGCCATCAGGCAACCTCTCCATTTCTTCCCGCGGACGGGAATGGCGCTACAGGTGTCGGTCGCGTCCCGTCCCGGATGTTTCCGGGCCTCGGCCTGTAGTCCGAGGGTGTCCGTTCGCCGCTGGTTGCCCGCGGGTGACGGCTGGTGACGCGATGCTGGGTACTGCTGGTGCCCGGTTGCCCGGGCGACGTCGGGGCCTGATCAGCCCTGACGTTGCTTGTGCCGCGGGTTGTCGCAGATCACCATGACGCGGCTGTGGCGACGGATCACCTTGCACTTGTCACAGATCTTCTTGACGCTCGGCTGAACCTTCATCGTCGTGTCCTCTGTTGCGTGTGACTGTGTTGAATTGCTACCGGTTACTTGTAGCGGTAAACGATGCGACCGCGGGAGAGGTCGTACGGCGAGAGCTCCACGACCACCCGGTCCTCGGGCAGGATGCGGATGTAGTGCTGCCGCATCTTGCCGCTGATGTGCGCGAGCACGCGGTGCCCGTTCTCCAACTCCACGCGGAACATGGCGTTGGGTAGCGGCTCCACGACCCGGCCTTCGACCTCGATGGCCCCGTCTTTCTTGCCCATATCCTCCGCAATCCTGGTTGTCCTCGGCTGCCTCGTGCCAGTGCTGCAACCGCCCGTGGCCGGCTCGTGTTCCCGCAGGAGCACACCGTCACGCACGGCACGGCCCGACCGGCCCGTTCTGCCAACCCCGGACGGGGCGGCGGAGGAGCCGGTGAGCTCGACATCGTTGCCCGGGCACCGGCCCGGCGCTGCGACTGACGACGCCGTACCGAACCGCTCTCCCGGAAGATGCGCGTTCGAGGATGTCGATCCGATCGGTAACTGGGACTTCCCGGGAATGGGACCCCGAACTTTCCCAGCAACAAACCGGCCCGACACGCGCGCCAAGAGCCACTCTACGCGGGAAGCAGGGGTAACTCCAATTCGCGGACCGATCAGCCGGAGCCGACCGCGGGCAGCAACTCGGGCAGGTCGAAGGTCGCGAACAGGCCGGGCTCCATGAAGACCCGCAACCGCAGTATCGCACCCGAGGTCGGCGTGAGCAGGTGGATCGAGTGCGCACCGAAGCGGCCGTCGGGCAACTGCTTGTACGACGCGATCGCCGGCTGGCCGTTGGCCAGCGTCGGCAGGGTCCGGCGCCCACCGGTGGCGAACACCACCTCCGAGAAGAAGCCGGCAACCGCGTCGCGACCGGCGAACCAGGTTGCGTACGGCGGCATCTCAAGCGCGACGTCCGCGCGCATGATGCTGACGAGCTCGGCGATGTCGGCCGTCTCGAAGGCTTTCACGTAACGCGCCAGCAGGTCCTGCAGCTGCGGGCTCAGCGGGTCTGTGGCGTCTGTGGTGTCCGGTTCGACGCTTCCCAGCTGCGCCCGCGCCCGCTGCAGAGCGCTGTTGACGGCGGCCACCGAGCTGTCCAGCAGCTCGGCGACCTCCGCCGCCCGCCAGACCAGCACGTCGCGCAGGATGAACACCACCCGTTGCCGCGGCGGCAGCTGCTGCAACGTCGCCACCAGGGCCAACCGGACGCTCTCCCGGGTGACGACGGTGTCGGCCGGATCATCCGACAGCAGCAGCGAGTCCGGGGCCGGCTGCAGCCACGAGACACCCGGCTGCCGGTCGAGCGCCTCGGCGGGCTCCGTACTGGCCGGCCGGAGTCCGGACGGCATGGCCCGGCGGCCGCGCTGCTCGAGCGCCGTCAGACATGCGTTCGTCGCGATCCGGTAGAGCCAGGTCCGGATCGATGCCCGGCTCGGGTCGTAGTCGTCGAGGGCGCGCCAGGCCCGCAGCATCGTCTCCTGGAGCAGGTCCTCGGCGTCATGGATCCCGCCCATCATCCGGTAGCAGTAGGCGAGCAGCTCGCGCCGGTACGGCTGCAGGCGGCGGCTGAAGTCGCCGCCTCCCTCGGTGGGCTCGCCCCAACTGGCGGTCGTCATGTCGGTGCCTCGGTTCTTGCCGCTGTTCGCGTCAATGGTGCCGTCGATGGTGTCACTGATACCTACTCGCGATCCCGCGAAGACTCATCGGTCATCGACCAGCGATCTTGACGCGATCCGGTGAGCGATGAGTTTCCGGCGTCGGCCGGTAGGTACCTGCGATGGGGCTCGATCGGGGCGCCACGCATCGGAGGAGCCAGGATGACCGTCGCCGAACTTGCACCACCCACCCGCACCCGCACGCCATGGCCGATGCTGGTCGTGCTGCTGCTCGGCCACTTCATGGCGTTGCTGGACACCACGATCGTGAACGTCGCCGTTCCGACCATCCGGGCCGAGCTCGGCGCGTCCGGGGCCGCGCTGCAGCTCGTCATCGGCGGGTACGCCATCGCCTACTCGATGCTGCTGATCACCGGCGCCCGGCTCGGCGACATCCACGGTCGCCGGCGGGTCTACCTCGCCGGGGTGGCGATTTTCGCCGTCAGCTCGCTGGTCTGTGGACTCGCGCCGAACATCGGCGTGCTGATCGCGGCGCGGCTCGTCCAGGGTGCCGCCGCCGCGATGACGGTGCCGCAGGTGATGAGCATCATCCAGCTCCGGTTCACCGGCCAGGCCCGCGCGGTGGCGTTCAGCGCCTACAGCGCGGTCATGTCCGTCGGCATGGTGCTGGGCCTGGTCGTCGGTGGTGTGCTGGTGAACGCGGACCTGTTCGGCACGAGCTGGCGCCCCATCTTCATGGTCAATGTCCCGATCGCCGTGGTGATCCTGGCGTTGCTGCCCAGGCTGCTGCCAGCGGATGCGCCGGCCGGATCCCGCCGCCTCGACGTCTCCGGGCTGGCCGTCTCGTTGCCGGCCGTCTCCCTCGTCGTTGCTCCGCTGGTGCTCGGTCGCGAATACGGCTGGCCTGCCTGGACATTCGCTGCGATGGCGGCCGGCGTCGGGCTGCTGGTCGTGCTGGTCGGGATGGAGCAACGGATCCGGGCTCGCGGCGGCGACCCGCTGATCGACGTCGCGGTACTGCGACGGCCGGGGCTCGCGCTCGGCATCACGACGCTGGCACTGCTGATGGCGGCCTTCGCCGGCTTCCTGTTCACCTTCTCGTTGCATCTGCAGGCGGGCCTGGGTGACACGGCGCTGCGGACCGGAATGACGCTGGCGCCGATGGCGGTGGTGTTCGGTGCGGTGGGATTCTCCTGGGCGCGGCTGCCGGCATCGGTGCAGCACCTGTTGCCGGCGGTCGCGCTGGCGCTGTGCACCGTTGGCTATCTGGGGCTGGTCGTCGGCCTGCGGAACGGCTCGCAGACCGGACCCGCCCTCTGGGTAGCCCTTTCGTCGATCGGTGCCGGTCTCGGGCTCGGCATCGGGACCCTGGTGACCCACTCGGTGCGATTCGTCCCGCCGGCACAGGTGGGTGACGCGAGTGGGCTGCTGATGTCTGCCCTGCAACTGGCCGGTGTGGTCGGCGTCGCGGCGATCGGCGGGGTGTTCCTGGCCCACGACGAACCGGGTGCCGTCGGTTGGACCCGGGCGATATCGACGACGGCCATGTCCACGACGGCATGGGTGCTCGCCGCCGCGGCTGCGGCCGGAGTGGTCGCCGCCGCCGCACTTGCCCGGTCCATCGCGATCCGCCGGCGGGCCGAGGCGCGCTGATCTGCGGGGCCGCCGTCGGCACCGCTGCACCGGCGGCACAATGACCGGATGGCCGACGCCGGGTGGGAGCGCACAGCGCTGATCGACGCCGTGCTGCACCAGCACCCGCACCGGTTGGCGGCCCTGCTGGCCGACGGCGCCGACTGGCGTGCGGGCGACAGCGAGGGCAACACCGCGCTGCACTGGGCGGCGATGCTGGAATCGACGGACCTGTTGGAACTGCTGCTGGATGCCGGCGTCGACGCGTCCGTGCGCAACACCGTCACCGGCGTCACCGCGGTGCATTCGGCGTTGCTGGCCGGGCGCGCCGACACCCTCGAGCTGTTGATCGACCGCGGGGTCGACCTGACCGCGACCGACCGCAGCGGTGACACCGCGCTGCACTGGGCCGCGCTGGTGAACCGGTACGACGCGATCCTGGCGATGCTCGGCGCCGGAGCCGATCCCGGTGCCAGGAACATCAACGGCGTCACCTTCGGGCAGCTGATGGATCTGACCGACGAGCGGATTCTGTCTGCTGGAGCCAAACGGATGCGCAGGCGGATCCGCACGCTGCTGGCCAGGTCGGCGCCGTGAACCTCCGGGCGGCGCTGCCGACCGGCATGTTCAGCCACTACTGGCAGGCCTGGCTGCCCTACGCGATCGCCGCGCTGCTGCTCGGGACGCTCGCCGGACTCGCCGCGCTGCATGCGACCGGGGTTCGCCGGATCGCCCCGGCCGGCACCTTCGCCCTCGCTGCGCTCGCGCTCGCAGTACTCGGCGGCCTGGCGGCGATCCTGGCCGACGCCGCGGCCGAGGGTGACGGGCTGACCGTCTTCGACCGGCCGACCTGGCAGTGGTTCATCGACCACCGCTCCCCCGCTGCGACCGCCGTCGCGAAGGTGGTCACCACGGTGGGCAGCACCCTGGTGATGGGCGTGCTGGCCGGCCTGACCGCGGCGCTGTTGTGGTGGCGCCGGCGACGCGGTGACGCCGTACTCACCGCCGTGGTGGCGGCCGGCGCGGGACTGATCGTCGTCATCGGTAAACGAGCGGTAGGGCGACAGCGCCCACCGGCCGACTTCCGGCTGGTGACGGAGACCAACGCCTCCTTCCCTTCCGGACATGCACTGGCCTCGACGGCGATCCTCGGAACGCTCACCGTGCTACTGGTGGCCGGCACTCGCCCCGTGGCCGCCAGAATCGGCGTCGTCGCGGCGGCGCTGACGCTGATCGCGGCGATCGGCATCAGCCGGCTCTACCTCGGGGTGCACTGGGCGACCGACGTGCTCGGTGGCTGGCTGACCGGCGCCGGCTGGCTGCTGTTGTGCGTCGTCGCGCGGCGGTTGTGGCGTTCCTACCGGGACAACGCCCAGCACGGTGGCCCGACCGGCAACGACCCTGGCACCACCGATCTGGACCACCCCGGCGCCTCCGATGTGCCCGACGCACCTGCCGACGGCGCCGCGTCCTGAGTCGGCCGCCCCTGCCCACCTAGACTCTGCGGGTGGCCCAGATCAGCGTGTGTCTCCTCGATGCCGATTCCGGCGCGGTGCTCGAGTTCGACGGTGGCGAGCGGGTGCACCGCACCGCGTCCATCGGCAAGATCCTGTTGTTGATCGAGGTTGCCATCCGGATGGCCGACGGCCGGATGCCCGCGCAGCAGACGCTGCAGCGGGCGCCGGCCGACGAGATGAACGACTCCGGGCTGTTGCAGCACCTGCAGGTGCAGGCGCTGCCGGCCGCCGATCTCGCGGTGCTGGTCGGCGCGGTCAGCGACAACCTGGCCACCAATTTGTTGCTGCGGCACGTCGGCATCCCTGCAGTGATGGAACGGGCCCGCACCCTCGGACTGAAGCACACCGCCCTGCACGACCGGGTCAGGGCGGTCCGCCGGCCGTCCGATCCGCCGACCTTGTCCACCGGCACCGCGGCCGAACTGGCCGATCTGCTGGCCAGGCTGCACCGCGGCGAGGTGCGGTCCAGGGTGGTCTCCCGGCAGGTCCTGCAGTGGCTGACGCTGGACACCGACACCTCGATGACGGCCGGCGCACTCGGCCTCGACCCGTTGGCGCACGTCGAACCGGACCGCGGGCTGACACTGTCCCACAAGACCGGCACCGAAACCGGGATCCGTTGCGACGTCGGCCTGGTGACCGGGCCGAAACTGGCTGTGGCCTATGGGGTTCTGGCCGAGTTCACCGAGTCGGGCGGCGCCGACGAGCGCGATGCGGTGCTGGGCGAGATGTTCGCCGTCGGCGAGCGGGTCCGGGCACTGGTCGGCGGCTGACCGGCGGGATGTCAGTGGGTCAGCCGGACGCCCGCGTATGCCACCGCGGCGATGATCACCCACGAGATCAGGCCCAGCAGTAGGGGTTTGCCGCCTGCCTTGCGCAGCACTTGCCAGGAGACGCCGGTCCCCAGCCCGAAAAGCGCTACGGCGAGCAGGATCTCCTGCGCCGTCTTGGCCGCCTGCAGGGCACCGGCCGGAATACTGAAGACCGAGTTGGCGATGATCGCCAGCAGGAAGCCGAGCACGAACAGCGGCATCAGCGGCGGTCGACGGCCCGGCTCGACCGGGGATGACTGCGCTGTCCCCGACGACAGTCGGGCGGCGACCCGGCGGACCGACACAGCGACGGCGAACACCAACGGCGCCAACATGATCACCCTGGTCAGCTTGACGATCACCGCACTCTGCAGGGCGCCCGGCACCTGGTTGGCGGTGGCCACCGTCTGACCGACGTCGTGCACGGAGGCCCCCACCCAGGAGCCGAAGGCAACGGGGTCGTCCAGGCCCAGCGGGTGTTGCAGCAGCGGCAGAATGACGATCGCCAGGCTGCCGCACAGGGTGACCAGGGCGACGGCGACCGCCGTATCGTGCTTGCGGCCCTTGGCGAACGGCTCCATCGCCGCGATCGCCGAGGCGCCGCAGATGGAGAAGCCGGTAGCGATGAGCAGGCTCAGCGGCCGGTCCAGCCCGAGCAGCCGGCCCAGCCATCTGGTGGTGACGAAGGTGACGCCGACGGTCACCACCACGACGATCAGGCCGGCCGAGCCGAGCTCACCGAGCTGCCGGAAGGACAGTTGCAGCCCCAGCAGCACCACCGCCGTCCGCAGCAGCGTGCGGGAGGCGATCTTGAGACCCGGTTGCAGCACCGGGCGGATCAGGCCGAGGTTCACCGCGAGCACGCCCAGCGCGACGGCGGCGCTGCCGGGGTTGAGGCCGGGGACCGCCAGGTGCACCAGGTAGGCCAGGGCCGCGCCGGCCGCCGCGACCAACAGCCCGGGGAGCAGCGGCACGGCCCGGCGCAGCGCGCCACGCCGGCCGGCGGTCGAAGTATCGGTGGCGTGCATGCCGACCAGCCTGGCGCAATCGCGGCCGCCGCGGTAGTCACCGATCCGCGAGAGGGGTCATAGACTTCGGCTATGCCGGACCGCAGCGCGCCGCTCCCCGACCTTGACGCCATCCGGTTGCTCGCGCTGGTCGCCGATACCGGCTCGATCGGCGGGGCCGCTCGTCGGGACGGGATCAGCCAACCGTCGGCGAGCAAGCGGATCGCCGTGCTGGAAAGGCGTCTCGGGCTGCGACTGCTGCGCCGCAGAACCACCGGTTCCGAACTCACCGACCACGGCCGGCTGGTGACCGAGTGGGCCAGGGAGGTGTTGCGGGCCACCGATGCCCTGCTGGCCGGCGCCGCCGCACTGCGCACGGCCGGCAGCGAGACGGTGCGGGTGGCGGCCAGCCAGACCGTCGCCGAGTACCTGATGCCGCTGTGGTTGGCCGAGCTCAGGACCGTCGAGTCCGGCGCCAGGGTCCGGCTCGAGGTGATGAACTCCACCGGCGTGGTCGCGGCCGTCGTCGCCGGCGACTGCGATCTCGGGTACATCGAATCCCCTGGCGTGCCCAAGGGTTTGACGACATCGACGGTGCGGGACGACGAGCTGTTGCTGGTGGCCGCGCCCGGGCACCCGTTCACCCGGCGGCGGACCCCGGTCACCGCGGCCGACCTGCTCGGTACCGCGCTGGTGGTGCGGGAACAGGGTTCCGGGACCAGGGAGGTGCTGGAGCGGGCGGTCGGCACCCTGGAGCTCGCCGACGTGCTCGAGCTCGACAGCAATGCCGCGGTCAAGATCGCTGTCGCCGCCGGGGCCGGGGCCACCGTGATCAGCCGGCTGGCCGTCGCCGCCGAGCTCACCAGAGGATCGCTGGTGCAGATCCGCACCGATGGACTCGACCTGCGCCGGCAGCTACGGATGGTCAGCCGCCGGGGGGCCAGGCCGAGTCCCGCCGCTGCGGCCCTGGCCCAGTTGTCCCATCGGCGTTGAAGTGTGACCCGGCTCACTCGATAATCCGTTGCCGCCCGGCGGCGCCGACGGACTACATTGAGACGGTACGAAACAGTTTCGTTCTATGAAGCTGTCGCTCCGGTGGTCGAGTCATCACGACTTCGATCAGCTACGACATCGAGGAGGCGCCATGACCGACACCGTCGTCGGCAGCGATCGGGTCGAGCCGGTGTCCGTGCCCGCGGCCAGGCCGCGGATCGACGGAGATCGCGAGGGCGCGATCTTCGAAGGTGTTGTCCGGCTGCTCGTCGAGGTCGGCTACGACAAGCTCACCTTCGACATGGTGGCCGCCGAGGTCAAGGCCAGCAAGGCGACGCTGTACCGGCGTTGGCCCACCAAGGTCGACCTGGTGATCAGCGCACTCGACCAGATCGCCGTCTGTCCGGCCGGCCGGCCGGACCTGTTGGACACCGGGACGCTGGAAGGCGACCTGGAGCAGTTGATCTGTGCCGACCCCGAATGGACCCAGCTGTTGCCCGGCATCGTCCGCGCAATCGTTCCGGCCCTGCACCGCGAGGCGGACCTGACCGCTGCGTTCAACCTGCACTTCATGCAACCCCGACAGGGCTTGCTGGTCGAGGTACTGCGGCGCGCGCAGTGCCGCGGTGAGATCGGCAAGGACGCCGACCTCGAGCAATTGGGCCAGATCCTTCCGGCCCTAGCCGTCTACCACGCGATGGTGACCGGCAGCGGTCCGGACACCACGGCGGCCAGGGCCGCCATCGAAACGGTCCTGCTGCCGGCCTGTCGGGCCACCATGACGGCGGGTCCGACGAGTTCTACCTGATTCGACCCGCTTCCTGACTCAATTACTCACCGACGACGACGTCCTCTGAGCGGTCGTCCGGATCCCGGACGGCGTCACCCGTAGCAACCTGTTCAGGTTGCGCCCCAACCCCTTTCGCTCCCACTCCTGCGCTCTTCGCTCTCGGGCCACGCATCACGGTGCGCCCGCGATGGCGTCTGCCCGCACCACCTGACCCTTCGATCACTTCCCGCCGGATCCGGTCACATCGGATCGGCGCTACCCGTCACACCCACGACACCAAGAAACTGAGGAAGGACCGCCATGACGACGTCCGCACCACCAGATCTCGGCGGCACTCACGCCGCCGGTACATCGCAGCCCGACCAGGTCAAGAAGCGCGGCCTCGGCCTGGCACTGATCGTGATCGCCACCGCTCAACTGATGATCGTGCTGGACGGCACGATCGTGACCATCGCCCTGCCGCACATCCAGACGGACCTGGGCTTCTCGGACAACGGCCGGCAATGGGTGGTCACCGCCTACGGGCTGGCTTTCGGCAGCCTGCTGCTGCTCGGCGGCCGGCTCGGGGACCTGCTCGGGCGTCGACGCATGTTCGTCATCGGCGTGACGCTGTTCTGGGCAGCATCACTGTTGGGCGGAGTGGCGCCGAACCCCGGCGTCATGCTGCTCGCCCGGATTCTCCAGGGCGCCGGCGCGGCGATGGCAGCACCGGCGGCACTGGCGCTGATCAACACCACCTTCGCCGCCGGCAAGGAACGGAACCGGGCGATGGCGGTCTACGCCGTCATGTCCGGTGTCGGAGCCGCCGTCGGGCTCATTCTCGGTGGCGCGCTCACCGAGGTCGACTGGCGGT
Source organism: Nakamurella lactea DSM 19367 (assembly GCF_000426645.1). GTDB lineage: Bacteria > Actinomycetota > Actinomycetes > Mycobacteriales > Nakamurellaceae > Nakamurella > Nakamurella lactea. The sequence goes on from NZ_AUFT01000006.1 coordinate 140,806, forward strand.
GGACGTTCTTCATCAACGTGCCGATCGGGTTGTTCATCGCGTTCGCCGCCCCGCGGGTGCTGAAGGAATCCGAGGGCAGCGACAGCAGCCTCGACCTGCCCGGCGCCGTCACCGGCACCCTCGGACTGTTCGGCATCGTCTACGGGTTGTCGCACGCGGCACAGCGGGACGCGACCGGTGCGCTCGCCGGCTGGGGGAACATCTGGACGCTGGTTCCACTGATCGGCGGCATCCTGGTCCTGATCGCTTTCGTCCTGATCGAGGCCAGGGTCCGGCATCCGCTGCTGCCACTGCGCATCCTGGCCGATCGGAACCGAGGCGTCAGCCTGTTCACCATGCTGCTCGTCGGCGCCGGGATGTTCGCGCTGTTCTTCTTCCTCGGGCTGTACGTGCAGCAGGTGATGGGCTACGCGCCGATCAAGGCGGGCATCGCGTTCCTGCCGTTCAGCGGCGGGCTCGTGGTGTCGGCCGGTATCGCCTCCAACCTGATCGCACGGGTGGATCCGCGCTGGATCGCGGGAGCGGGCGGGCTGCTGGCCGCCACCGGGCTGTGGGGCTTCACCCATCTGCACGCTGACAGCGGCTACGCCACCGGGCTGCTGCCGTGGATCATCGTGATGTCGCTCGGCATGGGTCTGCTGTTCATCCCGCTGACGCTCACCTCGACCGCGCGGATCGATCCGGCAGACTCCGGCGCCGCCGCATCGGCACTGAACACCGCCCAGCAGATCGGCGGCGCCGTCGGTATCGCCGCGCTGTCAACGGTCTTCGCGAACGCCGCGGCCAGCAAGACCCAGGACCTGCTGGCCGGCGTCATGGCCCAGATGCAGGCCCAGGGTCTTCCGTTGCCGACCGGCCCGGCCGCCCAGGCCGAGGCGATGAAGGCGTTCACGGCCCAGTACGGCGCGCAGATCCAGACCTTCGCCTCCACCCAGGGCTTCTGGGTGGCGGCCGGGATGATCCTGTTCGGCGGCATCGTCACCGTGCTGTTGCTGAACGTCAAGCACGAGGAGCTGGCTGCGGACGGCGACAAGGCAACCGTCCACATGGGCTGACGCCGCCGTCGGCGTTGAGCGGCAACAATCCGGGGCCGGTACCTGAATACTCAGGTACCGGCCTCGGCGCAGCGAGCGGACCGGCGACCAACCATCTAGTCTGGATGGACGGCCTGAGCAGCAACGATGCTGGAGGTGCCATGCGCGTCAAGAGCGTTCTGGACAACAAGGGGTCGACGGTGGCCACCATCGCGCCGACCGCAACCGTCGCCGAGCTGGTGGCGGCCCTCGCCGAGCACAAGATCGGCGCCTTGGTGGTGACCACCGACGGCACCGATGTGGCCGGCATCGTCAGCGAGCGGGACGTGGCGCGGGCACTGCACGCCCACGGCGCCGCGCTGCTGGAACAGCGGGTGGCCGACATCATGACCACCCCGGTCCGGACCTGCGGGCCGACCGATGAGATCCGCGAGCTGGCCAAGGTGATGACCGACGGCCGGTTCCGGCACCTACCGGTGGTCGCGAACGGTGCGTTGGCCGGCATCGTCACCATCGGGGACATCGTGAAGAGCCGGATCGACGAGCTCGAGACCGAGCAGCACCAACTCGTCGACTACATCTCCTCCACCCGCTGAGCAGCCGGCCGTCGGCGACGTCCGGTCAGGGCGCCAGCGGCGGCGGACGCCTGGTCAGTTGCCGGACCAGCACCGCCAGCAGGGCGCCCAGAACGTCACCGAGCACGAAGACCAGCCGGGACACGATCGCGGTCGCGGCCGCGGCGGGACCGCCGATCACCGGGGCGGCCAGTGCCACGAACATCGCCTCCCGCACACCGGCGCCACTGGGTACGAAGATCACCAGGAAGCCGCCGACCCAGGAGATGATGCCGGCGAAGACCACCGTGCCGATCGGGGCCGACGGGGCGAACGCCAGGGCGCAGACCCAGCAGGCGAGGCCGTTCACCAACCAACCGGGTGCGTGCCGGGCGACCAGCACGACAGAGGCTCCCCAACTCGGCACCTGCCGGTCGTCGGCGCCGCCGAACGCCTTCTCCGCCAACCGGAACAGCAGGCCGAGGACCTTCGGGTGCAGGGCGGCGAGGCCGATCGGGATCACCAGCAGGATCCACCAGATCGAGCCGACGGAGCCGCGGTCGGCCAGCGCGAACGGCAACAGGATGGCCGACACCAGTGCCCCGCAGATGTAGGTCGCTCCCATCGACAGGGCAACGCTGTTGTAGGCGGTGGACCTGGGCACGCCGCCGCGGGTGGCAAGCTCGGCGCGTCCCACCACCTGGACGATCCCGCCAGGGATGTACTTGCCCAGCATGCCGATCTGGTACCAGACGAACAGCTGACGGCGGCGGACGGTGGTGCCCAGCGCCGCCAGCACCGAGCGCCAGACCATGCCGAGCATCGTCATCCCGGTCAGCGCCAGCGGCACGGCCAGGATCAACCAGGCCCAGCGCGCGTTCGCCAGCAGCTCCTTCGACCGATTCCAGTCCCGGGCGAACTGGGCCCCGACGAACCACAGGCAGGCCAGCGCCAGCACCGTGCCGACCACTACGGACAACGCTGCGAGTTTGCGCCGGCGGCCACCGCGGCCGGTGCCGCCCACCGGCGCATCGGGCGAAGCCGCCGGCGGCATGTCCAGCGCCTCCGCGTCGGGCTGCTCGGTCACTTCTGGGGCAACTCGTTGAACCGGCGCAGCACGTCCAGCGACTTCTTGGTCGACGACGGGATGATGCCGTCCGGATCGGGATAGCCGATGGCGATCAACATGATCACCCGCTCGGCCGGACCGAGACCGAGCTTGCCGGCCATCGTCATCTCGAGTGGTTCGAAGTCCGGCCAGTTGATGACGCTGGAGGCCAACCCCAGGGTCTCCAGCGCATACATGAAGCCCATCGCGGACAACGCGGCGTCGATGTAGATGACGTGCCGGTCCCGCGGCGAGAAGTACGAGTCGAGATTGCCCTTGACCACGACCACGGTCGGGATCTGGTGGTAGTAGCCCCCGGACCCGCTCGGGATCGAGGCGACCTGCTTGACCATCTCGGGGTCGTCGAACACCAGGTACTCGTACGGCAGCCTGTTGCAGGCCGTGGGTGACTGGCGGCCGACCAACAGCGCCTTGTCGATCAAGTCCCTTGGCACCGGCTTGTCCTGGAACCAGCGCACCGACCGGCGCTGCATCGCCAACTGGAGCAGACCGTCGTAGCCGACCTCGCTGACCGCGCCGTCGCGGCGGGCGAACGGATGGACCGCACCGCCGGAATCGCCGTTGGCGACGATGTGCGGCGCGGCGGCAAATCGCTTGGCCGCCTTGGCCACCACCGGATCGGCGTTGTCGACGATCTCGAAGTAGTGGGAGAGCACGCCGTGTGCCCAGGCCAGCTCGTCGTTGTCGATCCCGGAGCCGCTGGTGGTGGCGGCCAGCCGTACCGCACTCTGGTAGAACTCGATCGTCTCGTCGATGTAGTCCTTGGCGAACACCGGCCGGCGGGGCCGCATGGACATGCCCTTCTCCAGGCGGTGCACGTTGCGGCGCAGTTCGACATGGGTCTGGCGGGCCCGCTGCAGGTTGCGGTAGTAGTCGCGGCGGCCGCGCAGCACGGCGAACTGTTCACGGTTGAAGGTGAGCAGTCCCGGAATCGAGAACAGTGTTGCCGTCACCCGGTTCGCCGCCCCGACCTCGAGCAGCCCGCGGGTGGTGCCCTCGTAGACCCGACGGATCCAGGTCACGGCCAGTAGCTGCTTCGCCAGCCGGATCAGGCGTTTGATCATTATCGTCCCCGTCTCGACCGGACGTCCGCGATGCACGCGGGCGCCTGGTTCCTGTTACCGATGCGCGGGCTGTCCCGCGCGCGCGAGCTCGTCGCTGAGCACGTCGAAATTCGTCATCGAAGCCGCCTGCGCGGCCGGCAGGTTCTGCTCGATCCGCTCGATCACCGCGTCCCGATCGGCCAGCACCTGCACGGTCCGGGCGACGATGGTGTCGGCATCGACAAGTTCGTCGTAGGTGATGGCCGACTCGGCCAGCTCGAACGGTGCGAGCACCTCGCCGTACTTGTGCGACCAGCCGATCACCAGCGGCGGCACCTTCTCGGTGAGTGCGGAGATCATCGCGTGGAAGCGGGAGGCGACGATCGCCTCCGACTCACCGATGATCGCGCGCAGCGTGGTCGGCATCAGTTCGTCATCGAAGAAGGTCAGGTTGCCGGGGTTGCGCACCAGTGCGGCGATGTCCCGGCACAACGGCAGATCGTTCATGTGCCCGACGCCCTTGTTCGCCTGGGCGGAGTGGGCGATCATCACCACCCGCAGTCCGGTGGCCTCGCCGACCCGATCGATGAAGTCGGCCATGATCTGCGGGTACGGGATGTCCTTGCCCTCGCAGTAGGTGGCGACCACCTGGCTGGGCGACAGGGTCAGGTAGGGACCGTCGCCCCTGGCGGCCAGATCCTTGCGGGCGGCCTCCCGGACGTCGTCCGGTACCTGCATGGTGAAGGCCATGTCACCGGCCGGCGTCACGTTCTTCAACCCCAGCGATCGCACGTACGACTCGGTCACCGAGCCGCGCGGGCACACCCGGGCCAGCCGCTTGAGGGTGAAGCCCGCCAGCAACCGGTTGACCCGGGTCTTGAACGGACCCATCGCCTGTGAGCACTTGACCACCGGCGTGCCCAGCAGCATCGGCACCCAGACCACCAACGCGTTGTAGACGATCACCACGAACCGCCGGCCGTCGACGAACGAGATGCCGGACAGATCGGCCACCAGATCGGCATCGTGCAGGGCCCGCAGACCGGCCGGCCGCAGCAGCCAGGTGTACGGCAGCTTCAGCCGGCGCAACAGCCCGGCGACCAGCGCCAGCGGAACGTGCGCCAGACCCATCTCGACCGGCGCCTGGGACACCACGGGCACGTCCAGACCGGCGGCCGCATAGGCCCGCCGGTCGGCGCCGGCATGGGTGGAAACGGCGACGATCCGCACCCCGTCGACCCGGGCGGGCAGATTGTCCAGCAGCGACTGCATCATCGAGGCGGCGCCCTTGTTCGCCGAATAGGCGGCACCGATGACGGCAACCTTGGTCACGACAGAATCCTTCCGGGGCGGTTGACGAGGGGACGCGCATCGACGCGCAGGCATGACCGCGCGGCGAGCAACCGGTCAGCGCCGTTCGGCGACGGCACCCGACGGCTCGGGGTGGGGCGCAGCGTCATCCGTCGAGATCCACCGGTTCGATGTCGAACGCCGCCAGCTCCGCGGCACCGCGATCCGGCGCCGTGAGCACCGAGACGCCGTCCGAGGTGATGGCGATCGAGTGCTCGACGTGCGCCGCCCGCGCCCCGTCCCTGGTGACCACGGTCCAGCCGTCGTCCAGTTCCTTGGTGGCCGGCCGGCCCAGCGTGAGCATCGGTTCGATGGCCAACGCCATGCCCGGCACCAGCTTCGCTCCGCGGCCCCGCTTGCCCTGGTTGGCGACGAACGGATCCATGTGCATCTCGGTGCCGATGCCATGCCCGCCGTAGCCGCTGACGGAGCCGTACCGGCGACCGTCGTCAGCCCCGGATTTGTTGACCGACTGCTCGATGGCGAACGAGACGTCGCCCAGCCTGCCGCCGGCCTTGGCGGCCGCGACCCCGGCCCACAGGGAACGCCAGGCCGCGTTGATCATGTCGACCTCGGCGGCGGCGGTCTCCGACTCGTCGGACGGCGCGCCGACGTGCACGGAGAACGCGGAGTCGGAGTGCCAGCCGTCCAGGATGCAGCCGGCGTCCACGCTGAGCAGGTCGCCGTCGGCCAGCACCCGGGCGGACGGGATGCCATGCACCACCTCGTCGTTCACCGAGGTGCAGATGGTCGCCGGATACCCGTGGTAACCCTTGAAGTTCGGCGTCGCGCCGGCCTCGGCGATGACCGCGGCGACCACGTCGTCGAGTTGCGCGGTCGTGACCCCCGGGGCGATCTGCGCGCGGACCGCATCCAGTGCCCTGGCCAACACCAGCCCGCTGGCCCGCATGGCCTGGAGCTCGCCGCGGGTCTTGAGTTGGATGCCGTCAGCCATCGGTACGGGCGGCGTTCCCTGGACTCTCGGAGCCGTTGAGGCCCAATGCCTTGATGATCCGGTCGTGAACCTCGTCGACAGTGCCGTAGCCGTCGATCTTCACGACTTTCTCGCCGTAGTACTCGACCAGCGGCAGGGTCTCCGCGTGGAAGATGTCCAGCCGGCGGCGAATCGCCTCGACCGTGTCGTCGGCCCGCCCGCGATCCAGCATCCGCTCGATCAGCACGTCGTCGGGGGCGGTCAGCAGGATGACCCGGTGGATCGGGGTGTGGTGATGGGCCAGCTCACCCGACAGCCAGTCGGCCTGCTGGGTGTTCCGGGGGAACCCGTCGAGCAGGAATCCCTTCGCCGCGTCCGGCTGGGACAACCGGTCGGCGACCATCCGCTGGGTGACCTCGTCGGGCACCAGTTGCCCGGCGTCCATGTAGCTCTTGGCCAACGTGCCGAGCTCGGTGCCGTCGGTGATGTTCGCCCGGAACAGGTCGCCGGTCGAGACGTGCGGGATGCCCAGTTCTGCGGTGAGCCGGGTCGCCTGCGTGCCCTTGCCCGCGCCCTGCGGACCGATGATCATCATCCGCATCGCCGCGCCGGCCGTCACCGCAAGAACCCTTCGTAGTTACGCTGCATCAGCTGCGACTCGATCTGCTTCATCGTGTCGAGCCCGACGCCGACCATGATCAGCACCGACACGCCGCCGAACGGGAAGTTCTGGTTGTTGCCGTCGCCGGTGATGGTGAGGAAGAAGTTCGGCAGGATGGCCACGATGCCCAGGTAGATCGAGCCGGGGAAGGTGATCCGGCTCAGCACGAACTGGAGATACTCGGCGGTCGGGCGGCCCGGGCGGATACCGGGGATGAAGCCGCCGTACTTCTTCAGATCGTCGGCCCGTTCGGTCGGGTTGAAGGTGATGCCGACGTAGAAGTAGGTGAAGAAGATGATCAGGGCGAAGTACACGATGATGTGCACCCAGCTGCCCTGGTCGACGATGTAGAAGCTGACCCACTGCTGCCAACCGCCGCCGGTGACCGCGCCGGTGTCGTCCAGCTGAGTGCCGACCAACTGCATGATCAGGTTCGGGATGTACAGCAGCGAGGTGGCGAAGATGACCGGGATGACGCCGGCCTGGTTGACCTTGAGCGGCAGGTAGGTCGAGGTGCCGCCGTACATCTTGCGGCCGACCATCCGCTTGGCGTACTGCACCGGGATCCGGCGCTGGGCCTGCTCGACGAACACCACGGTGACGATGATCGCCAGCGCCAGCACCAGGATCACCCCGAAGACGACGCCGCCCTGGGTAGCCAGGATGTTCTGTCCCTCGGGGACGATCCGGGCGGCGATCGAGGTGAAGATCAGGATGGACATGCCGTTGCCGATGCCGCGATCGGTGATCAGCTCACCCATCCACATGATGGCCGCGGTGCCGGCGGTCATCACCAGCACCATCACCACCAGCGAGAAGCCGCTCTGATCGACGATCTGATCGGCCCGGTCACAGCCCGCGAACAGCGTGCCGCTGCGCGCCATCGCGATGTACGCGGTGGACTGCAGCACGCCGAGACCGATCGTCAGGTAACGGGTGTACTGGGTGAGCTTGGCCTGACCGGCCTGGCCCTGCTTCTTCAACTGCTCGAACCGCGGGATGACGACACCCAGCAACTGGATGATGATCGATGCGGTGATGTAGGGCATGATGCCCAGCGCGAACACCGAGATGTGCAGCAGCGCCCCGCCGGAGAACAGGTTCAGCAGGCTGAGCAGATCATTGCTCTGGCCGCCGGTGGCCTCGCGGCAGTAGTTGACCGCCTTGTAGTCGACCCCGGGGCTCGGGACGGTGGCTCCGAGCCGGTAGATGGCGACCAGGCCCAGCGTGAAGAGGATCTTCTTGCGAAGATCCGGCGTCTTCATCGCCGAGACGAATGCTGAAAGCAACGTTCCTCCTGGTGGTGCCGCCACCCGCCGGGACCGGACCGTACCGAAGACGGAGGTGGCCCGGCGGCGCCCATTGAAGCTTGCGGCGAGATGTACCTGACATGGTGCGGTGTCCAACATAGTGCGGCGTTCGCGCGCACCGAGAATTGAGCCTAACGCACACATCCCCCTGGCCTGGTCGACAGAGCCGACCGTGCCCGGGGGATGCGCGCGACGGTGCCTTACAGGGTGGTCGCGCTGCCCCCGGCGGCGGCCAGCTTCTCGCCGGCCGTTCCGGAGAACTTGTGCGCGGTCACGTCGAGCTTCACCCCTGCGACGTCGCCGTCGCCGAGAACCTTGACCAGCTCGCCCTTGCGGACCGCGCCCGCTCCGACGAGTTCGTCGACGCCGACGGCTCCACCCTGCGGGAACAGGGTGGCGAGCTGGCCGACGTTGACCACCTGGTAGCTGGTGCGGAACGCGTTACGGAAGCCCTTGAGCTTCGGCAGCCGCATGTGCAGCGGCAGCTGGCCGCCCTCGAAGCTGGCCGGCACGTTCTTGCGTGCGCCGGTGCCCTTGGTACCGCGCCCGGCGGTCTTGCCCTTGGAACCCTCGCCGCGGCCGACCCGGGTCTTGGCCGTCTTGGCCCCGGGCGCCGGTCGAAGGTGATGAACCTTGATGGTCATTGTTCGTCAGTCCTTCTTCGCACTCGTGGCGCCGACTGCGCCTGCTTCGCTGCCGTCGATCGTCTCGACCGACAGCAGATGCGTGGCGGTCTTGAGGTATCCGCGGTTCACCGGGTTGTCCTCGACCACGACGGACTGGTGCATCCGCTTCAGGCCAAGCGAACGCACCGAGTCGCGGGCGCCCTTCTTGTTGCCGATGGTGGACCGGATCTGGGTCACCTTCAGTTGGGCCATCTCAGACTCCCTGGCCGGCGCGCGCCCGCAGCATGGCTGCCGGCGCGACGTCCTCGATCGGGAGGCCGCGGCGGGCCGCGACCTCTTCCGGGCGCTGCAGGCCCTTGAGGGCCGCAACGGTGGCGTGCACGATGTTGATCGGGTTGTCCGACCCCAGCGACTTGCTGAGGATGTCCTTGATCCCGGCACACTCCAGCACGGCACGCACCGGGCCACCGGCGATGACGCCGGTACCGGGGCTGGCCGGACGGAGCAGCACGACGCCGGCAGCGGCCTCGCCCTGGATCGCGTGCGGAATGGTGCCGGCGATGCGGGGCACCGAGAACATGTGCTTCTTGGCCTCTTCGACGCCCTTGGCGATGGCGGCCGGGATTTCCTTGGCCTTGCCGTAGCCGACGCCGACCTTGCCGTCGCCGTCGCCGACGACCACCAGAGCGGTGAAGGAGAACCGACGACCACCCTGGACGACCTTGGACACCCGGTTGGTGGTCACGATGCGCTCGAGGAACGGATTCTTCTCGGGCGCGGCGTCGCGCCGCTGATCGCGGCCGCCGCGGCCGCGCCGCTCGCCGCCACGGTCGCCGCCGGTGCGCTCGTTACCCCGGTCGTTGGTACGCCGTTCGGGTCCGGGCATCAGATGTCCCTCTCGATCTTGTTGACGTTCTGCTTGCTGGAGATGTTCATCAGAACTCCAGCCCGGCGCCGCGGGCGCCATCGGCCAGGGCCGCGATCCGGCCGTGGTACTTGTCGCCTGAGCGATCGAAGACGACGGCGTCGACACCGGCGGCCTTGGCGCGCTCGGCGATCAGTTCGCCGACCTTGCGGGCCTTGGCGGTCTTGTCGCCGTCACCGGCGCGGAAGTCCGCCTCCAGGGTGGAGGCGGCAGCCAGGGTGCGGCCGACCGAGTCGTCCACGACCTGCACGCCGATGTGGCGCGAGGACCGGGTGACGACCAGACGGGGACGCTCGGCGGAGCCGACGACCTTCTTGCGCAGCCGGAAGTGGCGGCGGGTGCGGGCAACCGCACGCTTCTGGGAGATATTGGCAGCCATTACTTACCCGTCTTTCCGACCTTGCGGCGGACGATTTCGCCGGCGTACCGCACGCCCTTGCCCTTGTACGGGTCGGGCTTGCGCAGCTTGCGGATGTTGGCGGCGACCTCGCCGACCAACTGCTTGTCGATGCCCTCGACGCGGAACTTGATCGGGGACTCGACGACGAAGGTGATGCCCTCGGGGGCCACCACCGGAACCGGGTGCGAGTAGCCGAGCGCGAACTCCAGGTCGCGACCCTTGGCCTGCACGCGGTAACCGACGCCGACGATCTCGAGGGCCTTGCTGTATCCCTCGGTGACGCCGACGACCATGTTGTTGACCAGGCTGCGGGTCAGGCCGTGCCGGGCACGGGACTCGCGCTCGTCGTCCGGCCGGGTGACGGACAGCACGCCGTCATCCTTGGACACGCTGATGGGCTCGACGACGGTGAGCTGCAGAGAACCCTTGGGGCCCTTGACTGTCACGTGCGAGCCGTCGATGTTCACGTCGACCCCTGATGGGACGGGGATCGGCTGTTTTCCGATTCGCGACATGTGTGATGGTCCTTCGATTACCAGACGTAGGCGAGGACTTCCCCGCCCACCTTCTGTCGGGCGGCCTGACGGTCGGTCAGCAGGCCGGTGGAGGTGGAGATGATGGCGATACCGAGACCGCCGAGCACCTTGGGCAGATCCGTGGACCGCGCATAGACGCGCAGACCCGGCTTGGACACCCGACGGACGCCGGCGATGGAACGCTCACGGTTCGGGCCGTACTTCAGGTTCACCACGAGGGACTTGCCGACGGTGGCGTCGGCGGTGGTCCAGTTCGCGATGTAGCCCTCTTTGACGAGGATGTCGGCGATGTGTCCCTTCAGCTTCGAGAAGGGCATCACGACCTCGTCGTGGTACGCCGAGTTCGCGTTCCTGATGCGGGTCAGGAAGTCCGCGATCGGATCGGTCATGGTCATGGCAGATGGTGCCTTTCTCGCCTGGTTCCCGGAGTGTTTCCGGGCCTGTGACGAATCAGTGGGGGTGTTCGCGGGTGCTGTCATGGTTATCGGCGACCGACAACCGCACTGGGACCCGCGAACCTCGGATGTGGACTACCAGGACGACTTGGTGACGCCGGGCAACTCGCCGGCGTGTGCCATCTCGCGCAGACAGATCCGGCACAGGCCGAACTTGCGGTACACCGAATGCGGGCGGCCGCAGCGATTGCATCGGGTGTAGCCGCGCACCTTGAACTTCGGCTTGCGCTTGGACTTGTTGATCAGAGCGGTCTTCGCCATCGGCTCAGTTCTCCTTGAAGGGGAAGCCCAGGAGCTTCAGCAGCGCCCGGCCCTCGTCGTCGGTGGTCGCCGTGGTGACCACGGTGATGTCCATGCCCCGCGGGCGATCGATCTTGTCGATGTCGATCTCGTGGAACATCGACTGCTCGTTCAATCCGAAGGTGTAGTTGCCGTTGCCGTCGAACTGCTTGGCCGACAGACCACGGAAGTCACGGATACGCGGCAGCGCGATGGTCAGCAGCCGGTCCAGGAACTCCCACATCCGGTCGTTGCGCAGGGTGACCTTGGCGCCGATCGGCATGCCCTCGCGCAGTTTGAACTGGGCGATGGACTTGCGGGCCTTCTTCACCTCCGGCTTCTGACCGGTGATGGTGGCCAGATCGCGGACAGCGCCCTCGATCAGCTTGGCGTCGCGGGCAGCCTCGCCGACACCCATGTTGACCACGATCTTGACCAGACCGGGGATCTGCATGACGTTCGGGTAGTTGAACTGCTCGAGCATCGCCGGCTTGATCTCGTCGGCGTAGCGGGTCTTCAGCCGCGGACTCGTCGTCGCTGAGTTTTCTACGGTCGTCATCACAGGTCCTTGCCGGAACGACGCGACACGCGGACGCGACGCCCTTCGTCATCGGTGCGCTTGCCGACGCGGGTCGCCTTGTTGTCGCCGTCCACGACCATCACGTTGGAGATGTGGATCGACGCTTCCTGGGTGACGATGCCGCCGGACTTCGCGCCACGCTGGGTGGTCGACACCTTGGTGTGCTTCTTGATCCGGTTGACGCCCTCGACCAGCACCCGCTCGGTCTCCGGGTAGGCCTGGATGACCTTGCCCTTGGCGCCCTTGTCCTTGCCGGCGATGACCAGAACGGTGTCGCCCTTGCGAACCTTCATACCCATCACAGCACCTCCGGTGCGAGCGAAATGATCTTCATGTAGCGCTTGTCCCTGAGCTCGCGACCGACCGGCCCGAAGATGCGGGTGCCGCGCGGATCGCCGTCGTCCTTGATCAGGACCGCGGCGTTCTCGTCGAAGCGGATGTACGAACCGTCCGGACGACGACGCTCCTTGACGGTGCGGACGATGACGGCCTTGACGACGTCACCCTTCTTCACCCCGGCGCCCGGGATGGCGTCCTTGACGGTGGCGACGATCTTGTCGCCGATGCCCGCATACCGGCGGCCTGAGCCACCGAGCACGCGGATACACAGGATCTCCTTGGCGCCGGTGTTGTCGGCGACCCGGAGACGCGACTCTTGCTGAATCACAGCAGTCGTTCCTTGTCCTTGTTTCCGCTGGTTCTGCCCCGTCCGACGCCCCTACCTTGTGCCGACACGCGAAAAGACAAGAGGAAGTACGGGCATCCGACGCAACGCCGGACCCGCCTTTTCGCTCTTGCCTGTGGCATGTGCCGTGGGCCGGCGGTATCGGGCGAACCGATCCCCGCATCCCGTGCAGGTGGAGAGAAAGACCAACAGTGTCCTGACGGGATTTCCGACCCCGCCAGACCAGATGGCGCACCTGTGCTCGCGCACGGGTGGCCGAATACCGAGTCTACGCAGTCCGGAGCCCGATCCCCAAATCGTGGCGGAGCCACTACTGCCCGGTGCGGCGTCCTGGTCGTTCGTGTGCTGAATCCAGCCGGCGCCTCGAGACGAACCGGCGGTCGGTGCCGTCGATCGGGTCGGTGAAGCTCAGCGACTCGGCCAGCAGCTGCAGCGGCGTGGAGAAGTCGTCCCGGCCGGTGTCGGTGAGTTCGGGATAGAGCTGGTCGTTCACGATCGGGATCCCGAGCAACAACAGGTGCAGGCGGATCTGGTGGGTGCGACCGGTGTGCGGGGTGATCCGGTAGAGGCCCAGCGCCGGCCCGGCTTGCGACCCGATCGCTGGCACCGGCTCGATCAGCTCCACCAGCGATTCCGAGTTCGGCGGCAGGTCGACCCGCTGGTGGGCCTGGATGACACCACGCTCCTTGACGATGTTGCTGCGCACCACGACGGGCAGCACCAGGTCGTCGCGGATCGGCGCCAGTGCCAGATAGGTCTTGTGCGCCAGCCGATCCCGGAACACATTCTGGTAGCTGCCGCGCCACCTGCGACCGGTGGTGAACATCAGCACACCGGCAGTGGCCCGGTCCAGCCGATGCGCCGGCGCCAACTCCGGCAGCCCGAGTTGTTCACGGACCTTCACCAACACGGTCTGCCGGATGTGCTGCCCGCGCGGGATGGTGGCCAGGAAGTGCGGCTTGTCGACCACCACGATCCGCTCGTCGGCGTGCAGGATGCCGATCTCGAACGGCACCTGCGGCTCGTCCGGCAGGTCGCGATGGAACCAGATCCGCTGCCCGGCGACGAACGGGGCGTCCAGACCGAGCGGGACACCGTCGTCATCGACGTAGCCGCCGGATCGCAGCACGTCGTCGATCCGCTCGTCGTCGACCCTGCTCAGTCGATCGTGCAGGTGCTCGCGCAGGGTCGCCCACGGGCCTTCGGCCGGCATCCGGATCCGGGCGGCGTCCAGTCCGAATCGTTGCGGCAACGGGGATCCGGACACCGGCTCAGCGTAGGCGCAGGACCGACCGGTCCAGCCCCGCTTGCCAACGGGCGGCACATCGGCAATACTTCGCCAAATGGTGAAGTATGACGACGGGCTGGACGGCGCAGCGACGGCGTTGGCGCATCGCGGCCGGCGGCAGATCATCAGCCGACTGGGTGCCGGTAGCGCCACCAGCAGCGAACTGGCCGAGTTGCTGGACATCGGGCTCCCGGCTCTGCACAAGCACCTGGACCTGCTGCGCCGGGCCAGCCTGATCGAGTCGTCGAAGACCGGGCGGACCGTCAGCCATGTCCTGCGCCCTGCCGGTCTTGACCAACTGGCCGACTGGCTACTCACCCGAAAGTCGTTCTGGAGCAACCAGTTCGATGCCCTCGCCGACCATCTGGAGACGTCGTGAACCCGATTCAGCTGACCATGACCCGGACCTTCAACGCCACCGCCGAGCAGCTCTGGCGAGCCTGGACCACCGAGGACGGGCTGGCTACCTGGTGGTGGCACACCTGGCCCGACACCCGTTATCAGGTCGACGCGACGGTTGGCGGCAGCTACCGGATCGACGCGGCCGACCACGGCATCGGCGTCCGCGGCGTCTTCCTCGAGCTGACGCCGCCGCAACGGCTGGTGTTCAGCTGGATCTGGATCGAGGACGGCGCCGAGGGTGAGAGCGAACGCGTCGCGGTGACCTTTACCCCTGATGGTGACGGCACCCGGATCGACCTGCTGCACACCGGTCCCTGGACCTCGGCCGAACCGGTCGACGCCTACCGGCAGGGTTGGGACTTCGTCCTCGACGCGCTCGAGCACACCACCGACTCCGTAATGTGAAGCGATGACGGACATCCGCCAGGCCACTGACCACGTCGGTGCCGCCGGACATCCGCCCGTGTGCGGGCTGACGAAGGTACTCGGCTGGGCGGGAGTCGCCGGCGGAGTTCTGGCTGCCGTCGCCGTCCTGACCCTCGACCTGGTGATCGGTGGTCGGCCGCTGCGCGGTAAGCCGATGCGCCTGCAGACGATCTCTGAGTACGTCTACTCCCCCGGCAGCTGGGCATTCAACACCGCCATTGTGGCGCTGGCCGCCGGCTCGGCCGCGCTGTTGATCGGGCTGGTCCGGCGGCGTCTGGTCCGACCCATCTCCCCGGGGTCGATCCTGTTGACGCTCTGGGGGATCGGTCTGCTCGGCATCGTGGCCTTCCCGAAACACAACTGGGCGGTCGGCCCGAGCGGCACCGGGACGACCCATCGGGTGGCCAGCCTCATCGCCTTCGTCGCGCTCCCGGTCGGGGTGCTGCTCGCCGCCGGGTGGCGGCGGAACTCGACGGCCGCCAGGGCGGCGTCAGCCCTGGCCGTCGGCGCCCTGTGCTGCCTGTCCGTGCTGCTCGGCGCGATTGTGGTGGCGGCGGTCAGCGGCGGTGCCTGGTGGCAATTGATCCCGCTCGGGGTGGTGGAACGCGGCATCGCCGGCTTCGAAGTGGCGGCCGTCATCGCGCTGGGATGTTGGCTGATCGGCTCTGCGGACCCCGATCGGGACCGGGGCGGGATCGTCAGACCCGGTACACCTTGACCGAGCCGATCGCGGTGTCGATGTGCAGCCGCAGCACCGGACCGGGTCCGCGCGGGGTGTCCTCCTCGATCGTCCTGGTGCCGACCGAGGTGGTGCCGTCGACCAGCACCCGAACACCGGTCGGGATCCACACCTTCACGGCACCGAGCACGGTCTCGACGTGCAGGTTGACGTCTTGGGCCGCGATCTCGGCGCCGCGCAGGTCGAGCTTCACCGGCCCGACGGTGACCTTCAGCGAGGTGTCGCGGTCCAGCCGCCAGCGGCCGCTGCGCTTGATCGCACCGATCGGGGTGACCTGCTGGACCGCGACGGCGTTGCCGACGACCGGCAGCCGGACCGCCGGAACCGTCGTCGGGGCAACCGACCCGATCCCGGCCGGGAGATCGGCCAGCAGCGGCTCCAGTTCGCCGCGGGTCCGGCTGGCGTAGGCCCGCCCGGCCCGGTCACTGAACTCGGCCAACGTCAGCCGACCCTCGCCGGCGGCCTCGCCGAGCAGGTTCGCCACCCGCTCGCGTTCGGCATCGGAGGCCAGCAGCGCCGACGATTCGTTCGCACGCACACTGAGCGCTGATCGTTCGTTCTCAGGCTCACCGGTCGGCAACGCGTCAGGGTTCCACTCGTCCATGCCCGACAGGGTAGGACGGACACCACCGGTTCCGCGCCGAATAACCTCCGGACGCAGCAACCCCCGAGGCCGCAGGGGCTTCGGGGGCTGCTGCCCGGCGATCGAGGTCGCCGGTGAACTGCTTACTTGGCCTTCTCCAGGACCTCGACCAGCCGCCAACGCTTGGTGGCGGACAGCGGCCGGGTCTCGGCGAGCCGGACGCGGTCGCCGATGCCGGCGATCTCCTGCTCGTCGTGCACCTTCACCTTGCTGGTGCGACGGATGACCTTGGCGTAGCGCGGGTGCTTGACCCGGTCCTCGAGCTCGACCACGATCGTCTTCGACATCTTGTCGGAGACGACGTAGCCCTCGCGGACCTTGCGCTCGCCGCGCTTGTCGGCGTCAGTCACGGTCTCGACCGTGGGAACGCTGTCGTTCTCGGGTGTGCTCATGCGGCACCTTCCTCACCGGGGAACTGATCCGGACCCACCGACAGCCCGAGCTCGCGCTCGCGCATCACGGTGTAGACCCGGGCGATATCGTGCCGCACGGTGCGCAGCCGACGGTTGTTGTCCATCTGGCCGGTGGCCATCTGGAACCGGAGGTTGAACAGCTCCTCCTTGGCCTCCGACAGCCTGGCAGCCAACTCCTCGCTGCCCAGCTCGCGCAGCTCGTCGGCCGCCGACTTGGTGTCGTGCTTCGGCGTTGTCTTCGCGGCATCCTTCGCCGCGCTCTTTTCCTCGGACTTCTTGGCCATCAGTTCTCACCACCCTCACGGGTCACGATGCGGCACTTCATCGGCAACTTGTGGATCGCACGGCGCAGTGCCTCGCGGGCGATGGCCTCGGTCGGGTAGCTCATCTCAAAGATGACCCGGCCGGGCTTGATGTTGGCAACCCACCACTCGGGCGAACCCTTGCCGGAACCCATCCGGACCTCGGCGGGCTTCTTGGTGAGCGGGCGGTCCGGGAACACATTGATCCAGACCTTGCCGCCACGCTTGATGTGCCGGTTGATGGCGATACGAGCGGACTCGATCTGCCGGTTGGTGACGTACGCCGGCTCCAGCGCCTGGATGCCGAAGTCGCCGAAGGTCACCTGGGTGCCGCCGGAGGCCATCCCGGTACGGTGCGGCCGGTGCTGCTTGCGGTGCTTGACCCTGCGGGGGATCAACATGTTCGTCAGACCTCCGTTGCTGTACTGGCCGGGGCGTCGGACCCGGCCGGGGCCTGATCCGCGGCGCGACCGGCGTCCGTCGAGGTCGGGGTGGTGCCGGAGGCACCGCCGCGACGACGCGGCCGATCGTCGCGACCGCGGCCGGCACCGGCGCCCGCGCCGGCACCGGCGCGCTGGGCAGCGGCCGCCTCGGCGGCCTTCTGCTCGGCGAGAGTGCCGGACTTGTCGCCCTTGTAGATCCAGACCTTCACGCCGATCCGGCCGAAGGTGGTCTTGGCCTCGAAGAAGCCGTAGTCGATGTCCGCCCGCAGGGTGTGCAGTGGCACCCGGCCCTCGCGGTAGAACTCGCTGCGGCTCATCTCGGCGCCGCCGAGGCGACCGGAGCACTGGATCCGGATGCCCTTGACCGCGCCGCTGCGCTGCGCCGACTGCATCGACTTGCGCATGGCGCGACGGAACGACACCCGGTTGGACAGCTGCTCGGCGACGCCCTGGGCGACCAGCTGGGCATTCGACTCGGGGTTGCGCACCTCGAGGATGTTCAGCTGGACCTGCTTGCCGGTCAGCTTCTCCAGCTGGCCGCGCAGGCGATCGGCCTCGGCGCCGCGGCGCCCGATGACGATGCCCGGACGGGCGGTGTGGATGTCGACCCTGACCCGGTCACGGGTGCGCTCGATCTCCACGTTCGCGATGCCGGCCCGATCCATGCCCGTTGACATGATCTTGCGGATCGCGACATCCTCCGCCACGTACTCGGCGTAGGCCTTGTCGGCATACCAGCGGGAGTTCCAGTCGGTGGTGATACCGAGACGGAACCCGTGCGGGTTGATCTTCTGACCCACTAGCGGGTCCTCCCCTTCGCACTCGACTGACCGCGGTTACGGCCGGACCTAGCTGAACGAGAACGGGCCGCGCTTGCGGCGTTCTCAACTTCGACAACCTCGATGGTGATGTGGCAGGTGCGCTTGCGGATCCGGAACGCCCGGCCCTGGGCCCGCGGCTGGAACCGCTTGAGGGTGGCGCCCTCGTCGGCGTACGCCGTCTCGATGACGAGCGCTTCCGGGTTGAGGCCCTGGTTGTTCTCCGCGTTGGCGGCCGCCGAGGCGATCACCTTGGCAACCGGCTCAGCGGCGGCCTGCGGGGAGAACTTCAGGATCGCCAACGCGTCGGCGACCGAACGACCGCGGACCAGGTCGATGACCCGGCGCGCCTTCATCGGCGTCATGCGCACGTGCCGCGCCTGAGCCCTGGCGCGCGGCAGCTCAGCTGCCGCTGTGTTGCCAGCCTTGGGATTCATGGGTGTGCTCTTCTCTCAGTTTCGCAATGACTCGGGCGGTGCGATCAGACGCGCCGGGCGCGACGGTCGTCCTTGATGTGGCCCTTGAACGTGCGGGTGGGAGCGAACTCCCCCAGCTTGTGGCCGACCATCGACTCGGTGACGAACACCGGGACGTGCTTGCGACCGTCGTGCACGGCGATCGTGTGCCCGAGCATGTCGGGGATGATCGTCGAGCGGCGGGACCAGGTCTTGATGACGGCCTTGGAACCCTTGTCGTTGGCGACATCCACCTTCTTGAGCAGGTGGTCGTCGATGAACGGACCCTTTTTCAGACTGCGTGGCATCTGTGGCTTCCTTCCTGCTCAGTTCTCGATGGTGGTGACGGCCCGGTTGGCCGACGTGTTGTTCGTCATCGCTTCTTACCGCCCTTACGGCGACGGCGGACGATGAGCTTGTCGCTCGCCTTGTTCGGCCGGCGGGTGCGGCCCTCGGGCTTGCCGCCAGGGTTGACCGGGTGACGGCCACCGGAGGTCTTGCCCTCACCACCGCCGTGCGGGTGATCGACCGGGTTCATCGCGACACCGCGGACGGACGGGCGCTTGCCCTTCCAGCGCATCCGGCCGGCCTTGCCCCAGTTGATGTTGGCGTGCTCGGAGTTGCCGACCTCGCCGATGGTGGCGCGGCAGCGCACGTCGACGTTGCGGATCTCGCCGGACGGCATCCGCAGCTGGGCGTACGGACCGTCCTTGGCGACCAGCTGCACCTTGACGCCGGCGCTGCGGGCGATCTTGGCGCCGCCGCCGGGGCGGAGCTCGATCGCGTGGATCACCGTACCGACCGGGATGTTGCGCAGCGGCAGGTTGTTGCCCGGCTTGATGTCGGCCGCGGGGCCGGTCTCGATCGGGTCGCCCTGACGCAGCCGGTTCGGCGCGATGATGTAGCGCTTCTCGCCGTCCGCGAAGTGCAGCAGCGCGATCCGCGCGGTGCGATTCGGGTCGTATTCGATGTGCGCGACCTTGGCCGGCACGCCGTCCTTGTCGGCCCGACGGAAGTCGATGATCCGGTACGCCCGCTTGTGACCGCCGCCCTGATGCCGGGCGGTGACCCGGCCGTGGACGTTGCGGCCGCCCTTGGAGTGGACCGGCGCGATGAGCGACTTCTCCGGGGTCTCGCGGGTGATCTCGGCGAAATCGCTCACCGAAGAACCGCGACGACCCGGGGTGGTCGGCTTGTATTTACGGATACCCATGTCTGTGCCTTATTCCCTTACCCGGTCTCAGGCGCCCGTGAAGATTTCGATCGGCTTGCTGTCGGCCGACAGCGTGACGATCGCGCGCTTGGAGGACTTGCGCTGGCCGTAGCCGAAGCGGGTGCGCTTGCGCTTGCCCTGTCGGTTGATCGTGTTCACCGAAATGACGGTGACGTCGAAGATCTGCTGGATGGCGATCTTGATCTGCGTCTTGTTCGCGGCCGGGTGCACCTCGAAGGTGTAGCGCCCGGTCTCCAGCAGTCCGTAGCTCTTCTCCGAGACAACGGGCCGCAGGATGATGTCGCGCGGGTTGGCGGTCACTGGTCGGACTCCTCGGTGGTCTCTGCGTCGGCGTTCTCGGCAGCCTCGTCGTCGGCCTTGCGCTGGCTCGGCGGGAGCAGGAAGCCGGCGGCCTCGGCGGCCTCGGCGGTGCGGAACCAGACCTCGGCGACGGTCGCGTTGTAGAACCGGCTGCCGGGGACGTGGTACAGCATCGAGTCGGCGTTGCCCTTGATCGGGAACCCGTCCGGCTCGCTGCCGTCGGCCAGCGGTGCGTGGCTGTCCGGACCGAAGTCCTTGGCCTCGCCCGCATCCGCGACAGCCTCGACCAGCTTGGCCGGCTTGGCCTGCTTCTTCTTCGCGGCACTGACGGCCGGCTTGCGCTCGGCGGCAACGTCCTCGGCCGGGGTCTCGACCGACTTGCCGGGCTTGGCGAAGGCCAGGAACTCGTCCAGCGCGGTCTTGGTGAAGACCACATCGTCGGAGACCAGCACGTCGTAGGTGTTGAGCTGATCGGAGCTGATCAGGTGCACCTGCTCGGCATTGCGCAGCGACTTCCAGCCGGCCTCGTCCTCGCGGGCGACGACCACCAGGATGTTCTTCGCGGTGGAAACCGACGCCAGGGCGGCGATCGCCGTCTTGGTGGACGGGGTGTCGCCGTCGACCAGTGAGGACAGCACGTGCACGTTGCCGGAGCGGGCCCGATCGGACAGCGCGCCACGCAGTGCGGCGGCTTTCATCTTCTTCGGGGTGCGCTGGCTGTAGCCGTGCGGCACCGGTCCGTGGCTGATGCCACCGCCGACGAACTGCGGCGAACGGGTCGAGCCCTGACGGGCCCGGCCGGTGCCCTTCTGCCGGTACGGCTTGGCGCCGCCACCGCTGACCTGCGAGCGGGTCTTGGTGCTGTGGGTGCCCTGGCGAGCGGCGGCCAACTGGGCCACCACCACCTGGTGCATCAGCGGGACGTTCGACTGGACGTCGAAAATCTCGCCGGGCAGCTCGACGCTGCCGTCGGCCTTACCGGCCGGGGTGGTGATATCGACGGTGGTCATCAGGCGTCAACCTTCCCGCCCGCGGCAATGCCTGCAGCGGAGCTCTTGACGGCGGTCTTGATCATCACGAGACCGCCCTTGGGGCCGGGAACGGCACCCTTGATCAGCAGCAGACCCTTGTCGGCGTCGACCGCGTGCACAGTGAGGCTCTGGGTGGTGACGGTGACGTTGCCCATCCGTCCGGCCATCCGCAGGCCCTTGAAGACCCGGCCGGGGGTGGAGCAGCCACCGATGGAGCCGGGAGCGCGGTGCTTGCGGTGCACACCGTGACCGCTCGACAGGCCCTTGAATCCGTGGCGCTTCATGACACCGGCGGTGCCCTTGCCCTTGGAGGTACCGGTGATGTCGACCTCGGCGCCGGCGTCGAAGACCTGCTCGGCGGTGAGCTCCTGGCCCACCTCGTAGCCGCTGACGTCCTCGGTGCGGAGCTCGACCAGGTGCCGACGAGGCGTCAGACCGGCCTTGTTGTAGTGCCCGGCAACGGGCTTGGTGACCTTGCGCGGGTCGATCGCGCCGAACGCGAACTGGACAGCGCTGTAACCGTCGGTCTCGACGGTGCGGACCGCGGTGACGACGACCGGGCCGGCGGCGACGACGGTGACCGGGACGACCCGGTTCGCGTCGTCGAAGACCTGCGTCATCCCGAGCTTGTGGCCCAGGATGCCCTTCAATGTGTTAGCCATGGTGTTGAAAAGCCCATCTCCTCTGGACGTGCACCGGACGTAGCGGTCCGTTCGCACTCGAGGGGTCGTGAGTACGAAGGAATCCCTACTGGATGTTGACGTCCACGGACGCCGGCAGGTCGATGCGCATCAGCGCGTCCACCGTCTTCGGCGTCGGGTCGAGGATGTCGATCAGGCGCTTGTGGGTGCGCATCTCGAAGTGCTCGCGCGAGTCCTTGTACTTGTGCGGCGAGCGGATCACGCAGTACACGTTCTTCTCGGTGGGCAACGGGACCGGGCCGACGACCCTGGCGCCGGTCCGGGTCACAGTCTCGACGATCTTGCGCGCGGAGGCGTCGATCGCTTCGTGGTCATAGGCCTTGAGCCTGATGCGGATCTTCTGTCCCGCCACGCTTGCCGTCCTTCATGTCGTCTGTCGGTGTGCCGGCCGGTGGCCGGACACTGATGTCCCTGCACTGCACTGCGCCTGTCCTGCACCGGGCGTTGGCGAACAGGGCACGGCCATGATCGGGCCGTTCCAGTGGTCCGCCCTGAGCTGGTGCCAGGCACGTTCCGCTGCCGCTGTTCATCAATCCCGGGTTCACCGGTCCACGCGGTCGGGCGTGTCGCCCGACCGACTCATGCGTCCTCCCTGGCCGGAACTGCTGGCCGATGACTGCCGGGAGGTCCACACGGACCGGCAGCGCTCGCTGCGGAGCGCTCGGTGTTGCTGCTGTCGGCTGCCCTTGCCGACCACCCGGTGAGACAGTTACTGCTGCGGGTGGCCCGATGGGGGTCGCGTTGCGACTGCCGCTCGGAACTGGTCCGACCGGAGGCAGCCGCTACCCGATGAGGGCAACCAGAAAAGTATGCCTCACCAGACCCCTCCGATTCAAATCGGCGGGGTGAATCGTCAGCCGACCAGCAGCGCGATGATCGTCAGCAGCGGGAAGATCCCCTGCACGGCGGCGCTTCGGGCCTTGGTCCGGTCGCTGCCGACCAGCACCAGGGCGGCGCCGAGCATCGATGCCGCGGCCGTCCAGATCAGCGTCCGGCCGACCGTCTCGCCGCTGCTGCCGTCGGTCGCGGCCAACAACACGACGACGCCGACGCCGGCCGTGATCGCCAGGAAGAGGTTGTAGAAGCCCTGGTTGAAGGCCCATGGCCGCATCGTCTCGGCGTCCGCGGTGGTGCGGATGCCGAACGCCTTCATCGTTGCCGGGGTGACGAACCGCAGCGACTCGATGACGAAGATGTAGACGTGCACCAGGGCGGCGAGGCCGGCCGCGATTGCGATGAACACCACCGGATCATCGCACCCCGGGGCGTCGACGACTGCTCCGCCGAGCCGCTAGGAGCCGGGCGGATCCAGCCGGAAGTACTCGACCGGCAGCAGGTCCTGGCGCTGTCCACCGACGTGGACCACGTGATCGGCGTGCACCTGCTCGAGCTGGGTGCGATAGCTGCGCAGCGCCCGCAGCACCGCCGGCCGCTGCCGGCTGACGTCCACCGCCGGGTCCGCTGGGGTGGCCAGGGCGGGCGGCACTACCTGCACGAACGGCAGGCCGGCGGCGGCGGCCGCGGCCCGGGCGATCCGGTGCACCCGGACGTGGTCGGGATGCCCGTAGCCGCCGGTCGCCTCGTAGCTCACCAGCAGGTCCGGCCGGCTCCGGTGGATCAGCGCCAGCAGATCGTCGGTCGCCTCCCGGAGCGGGGCCGAGGTCAATGCGTCCTCCGGGACGTCGGCCGCGGGCGCTGCCAGACCGTCTGCGCCCCACTGCATTCCGGAATCCAGATAGCGGCGGGGAGCCTCGTCGGCCAGCCGGGCCGGCGGCGTCCCGAGCCATTGGTGATCGGCGACTCCGAGCGCATCCAGCGCCGCAGCGAGCTCGCCCATCCGGACCGTCACCAGCTCCGATTCTCCTCGGCCGGCCAGCGAACCGGGCACGATGTCGCCGCGCTCCCCCCTGGTCGCCGTCACCACCGAGACCCGCACACCGTCGTCCACCAGCCGGGCGATCGAGCCGCCGGTGGCCAGCGTCTCGTCGTCCGGGTGCGCGTGCACGAACAACACGTGGCGCACCGAGATCGGATGATCGGGATCGACGATCTCGCCGAACACACTGTCCGCCTTCATCTTTCACCTCTCGACGCGGCGAGCCGACGGTAATGGCCGGCCAGCCGCCCGGCCACTGCGGCCCAGTCGAACCGTGAAGCGTAGTGCTGCGCGGAAGCACTCAGGGCGGCCAGCCGCTGCGGGTCCGCCAGCAGCTCCGAGATCACCGCGGCCCAGACCTGCGGGTCGAAGCTCGGCACCAGCACCCCGGAGACGCCGTCGCCGACCGCCTCGGCCAGACCGTTGACCTTGGAGGCGATGGTCGGGGTGCCGCAGGCCGCGGCCTCCAGGGTGATCAGCCCGAACGTTTCCGAATGCGAAGGCCCCAGCAACAGCGCGGCGCCGCGCAGCAGATCCGCCAGCCGCTTCCGCGGTTGGGCCGGCAGGAAGACCACCCGATCGGCCAGACCGAGCTGCCCGATGAGCCGGTCGAGTTCGGCCCGGAAAGCGTCCTGTCCCGGACTGACGTCACCGACCAGCACCAACAGCCGATCGGCGGGCAGCGCGGCGAGCGCTCTGACCGCCAGGTCGTGCCCCTTCAGCGGCTGGGTCCTGGCGCCCATCATCAGATATCCGCCGTGCTCGATGGCCCTGCGTGCGCCGTCGGCCAGCCCGGGCAGCTCGGACGACCAGTTCGGCGCGGCACCGTCGGGCCGGAAGATCTCCCGGTCGACACCGGGCGGGATCACCGCGATCCGGTCGTCGGCGGCGCCGTAGTCGCGGTGGATGGAGTCGGCCTCCGCGGCGGTGGCCGCGACGATCAGCGCGCTGGCCCGCACCAGATCCCGTTCCCAGTTCAGCCGTAGCGGCGGCTCGGGGGCATCGCCCGGCGCCAGCGCGGCGTTCTTCATCGCCGCGACCGTGTGCAGGTTCAACACATGTGGGGCTCCGCTCGCCTCGGCGACCGCCAGCCCGGCCACCCCGGAGAGCCAGTAATGCGAGTGCACCACGTCGTAGTGGCCGAGATCGGCCACGTTCTGCGAGAACTCGTCGACGAAGTGCCGCAGGGCAGACTTCGGGACGGTGTCCGGCGGCCCGGCCGCCAGGTAGCGCAGCCGGGCGCCGCTGGGTAACAGCACCGAATCGGGCTGGTCGGGGGCGGTGCGCCGGGTCAGCAGGTCGATCTCGAGCCCCTCGGCGACCAGGTGCCTGGACACCGCCTCCAGGTACACGTTCATCCCGCCGGCATCGCCGGAGCCGGGGTTGTCGAGCGGCGAGGTGTGCATCGACACCAGCGCGATCCGCAGGCCCGCCGGTGTGTCGGTCACCGTCACAGTCTCCCTGCCCGGCCCGACGGGTGGGCAGTCGGGTGACAGCTGCCCTGACGGCGTCTCCGGGACGAACTCGTCAGGTCAGGTGGTCGAAGTCGCCGCGCACCCAGGCCGCGTGACGGTCGGCGGACATCCGCAGCGCCGCCTTGGCATCGGTGTCGATGGTGTTGTTGAAGTTTCCGTAGATCCGGTCGTAGGCCAGCGGTTCCAGCTGATCGGCAATCCGTTGGACAACCGCCCCGGACAGCGGGATCTTGTTCGGGTAGCTGCGCAGGAAGCCGACCGAGCGGTGATCCGGGTTCGGGAAGACGCTGTCCCCGGTGAGCAACACGCCCCTGCCGTCAGCCCCGGCCGTCCAGTGCACGACGCCGCTTCCGACGAAGTGGCCGCCGACCTGGTGCACCGTCACCCCCTCGGTGATCTGCCGGCTGCCGGACCAGAACTCGACGACGGAGTCGTTGCGGCCCAACCACTCCCGGTCCGCCTCGGCCACCAACACCGGGACATCGCCGAGCCGGTGCGACCATTCGACCTGGACGCCGAACATGTGCGGATGGCTGGCCGCGATCGCCAGTACCGGACCCTGATCCAGCACCCGGCGGACCGCCTCGTCGTCGACGTACCCGGTCGGATCCCAGAGCAGCGAGCCCTCCGGCGTACTGAGCAACTGAGCGGTCTGGCCGATGCCGACCTTCGGGTCGGTGGCGATCCCCGTCAGCCCCGGTTCGTTGTCGGTGAAGGTGAGTTGCTGCCCGGCTGCGGTCATCTCGTCCAGCGTTGTCCAATGCTGGCCGTCCGATGGCACCCATTGCCGCTCGTCGGCGCAGATCGGACAGACATCGGGCGTCGGCTCGTCGTACTCGACGGCACAGGTGGCGCAGATCAGCATGAGAGTCCTCTCGTTCGGGAGGTCAACGATAGGACTTCACGCGCGGATGAGGTCAAGCGCCCGTTGAGCTCGATCCCCTCCCCGACGGCCCAGTCGACATCGGTGGCGGTCAGCCGCCGGCCGCGGCATCGGCCAAGGGTCCGCAAGGCAACCAGTGGTTCGCGGGCCGATTTCACCTTGCGACCCACGAATAGTGTTGCGAACCTTCGGCGGCCGCGGGCCGTTGTCCACCCGGCTCCGTCTGTCCACAGCGGGAGGCGGCGCTCCCACCGGATCCTCGCCGCCGCGCAACGGTGGACGGCATGACGATGCTCCCCTGCTTGCGCCAGCGCAGCGCGATGCTGCAGGCCGGTGCCACCGATGCCGAGATCCGCGCGGCACTGGCCGCCGGCCGATTCACCCGGCTGGCCACCGGGGTGTACGTCGACACCGAGCCATACCTCGCGCTCACGCCCGAGGAGAGATACGTGGTCCGGGTGCACGCGATGGCAGCGCGCTCGCCGGGGCTGATCGTCAGCCATCTGTCCGCGGCGGCGCTGCACGGGCTGCCGCTGGTGCGGACGAAGTTGGGGGCCGTGCACCTCACCCGACCGGGCAACGGCGGCGGCACCCGTACGGCCGCCCGCCGGGTACACGTCGGCGAACTGCCGGCATCGATGCGGATGACGCTCGGTGGCATCGAACTGACCACCGTTGCCCGGACCCTGGTCGATCTGGGGCGTTGCGAGAAACCCGCCACCACCGTGACGGCCGCCGATGCCGCCCTGCAGGCCGGCACGGCGACGACAGACCTGATCGCCGCCGCCCTGCTCGAGGCCAAGTTCCGGGCCGGCACCCCAGCGGCGACCCGGGCGCTGGGCTGCGTGGACGGCCGGTCCGAGAGCCCCGGCGAGAGCCTGCTGCGGCTGTCGATGCGCGGACGCGGCCTGCCGGAGCCCGAGTTGCAGGTCGAGATCTACGACGAGGAAGGGACTTTCGTCGCCCGCGTCGATCTGGCCATCCTGGCCTTCGGCATCCTGATCGAGTTCGACGGCAAGAAGAAGTACACCCAACTGCTCCGCCCGGGCGAAGACGCGGTCGATGCGGTGCTCCGGGAGAAGCGTCGGGAGGAGCGGCTGACGGAACTGGGCTGGCTCGTCATCCGCGTCAGCTGGGACGACCTGCGCAACCCTGCCGAACTTGCCAACCGGATCCTGCGAGCCGGTAAGGCCCGCCGATCGCTGGTGACCGCCGGCGTCATCCGCGGAAAGGTCGTCACCCGGCCACCGGTCCGGCTCCCGGAATGAGCCGGCGCACGGCAGGGCCCCACAAGGCCGGTCCCCCAACGCCGGGTCCCGCAAGCCTCGCAACGCCACCAGTGGTGCGCAGGGCAAATTCGCCCTGCGCACCACGAATTGCCTTGCGAGGCTTGGTGGAAAGGCTGCCAGCGTGGAAAGGTTGCCAGCGTGGAAAGGTTGCCAGCGTGGAAAGGCTGCCAGGACAGCAGAAACCCCCGCCCGGCACGAGGCCGGACGGGGGTTTCCCGGACTGCTGGAATTACTTGATGATCTTCGTGACGGAACCGGCGCCGACGGTGCGGCCACCCTCACGGATGGCGAACCGCAGGCCCTCTTCGACGGCGATCGGCTGGATCAGCTGAACGGTCATCTCGGTGGTGTCGCCGGGCATCACCATCTCGGTGCCCTCCGGCAGGTTCACCACACCGGTCACATCGGTGGTGCGGAAGAAGAACTGCGGCCGGTAGTTGTTGAAGAACGGCGTGTGCCGGCCACCCTCGTCCTTGCCCAGGATGTAGGCCTGGGCCTCGAACTCGGTGTGCGGGGTGATCGAGCCCGGCTTGACGACGACCTGGCCGCGCTCCACCTCCTCGCGCTTGGTGCCGCGCAGCAGCAGGCCGGCGTTGTCGCCCGCCTGTGCCGAGTCGAGCAGCTTGCGGAACATCTCGATGCCGGTGACCGTGGTCTTGAAGGACTTCTCCTTGATACCGACGATCTCGACCTCCTCGTTCACCTTGAGCACGCCGCGCTCGATCTTGCCGGTGACGACGGTGCCACGACCGGTGATCGTGAAGACATCCTCGATCGGCATCAGGAAGGGCTTCTCGGTGTCGCGAACCGGGTCCGGGATGGACTCGTCGACGGCCTCCATCAGCTCTTCGATGCTCTTGACCCACTGCGGGTCGCCCTCGAGGGCCTTCAGCGCGGAGACCCGGACGACCGGGGCGTCCTCGTCGAACTCCTGGGAGGCGAGCAGCTCGCGGACCTCGAGCTCGACGAGCTCCAGGATCTCCTCGTCGTCGACCATGTCGGCCTTGTTCAGGGCGACAAGGATGTACGGCACGCCGACCTGGCGGGCCAGCAGCACGTGCTCCTTGGTCTGCGGCATCGGGCCGTCGGTGGCGGCGACCACCAGGATGGCGCCGTCCATCTGAGCGGCACCGGTGATCATGTTCTTGATGTAGTCGGCGTGACCCGGAGCATCGACGTGGGCGTAGTGCCGCTTGTCGGTGGTGTACTCCTGGTGCGAGATGTTGATGGTGATACCGCGCTGGCGCTCTTCCGGCGCCTTGTCGATCTCGTCGAACGCAGCGGCGGTGTTGACATCCGGGTACTTCTCCGCCAGGACCTTCGAGATAGCCGCGGTCAGGGTGGTCTTGCCGTGGTCAACGTGTCCGATGGTGCCGATGTTGACGTGCGGCTTGCTGCGGTCGAACTTGGCCTTCGCCACTGCTGTCCTCCTCAGGACTTGTTCCTGCGCCCCGCGATCGGATCGACCGAGGTAACGCTTGAGTGGATCTGGACCGGGCCTGCTGGCCCGGACCCGTGACGGTCTCCGAAGGTGTTCCGAGACCGTCTCGTCTATGACAACAACATGGATGACGGGGTGAGTGACGGGTTCAAGTCCCGTCACTCACCGACGTCACTCGCCTGTTGCTTTAGCGATGATTTCCTTCGCCACGTTCTGCGGAACCTCCGCATAGCTGTCGAACACCATCGAGTAGCTGGCCCGACCCTGGGTCTTGGACCGCAGGTCGCCGACGTAACCGAACATCTCGCTCAGCGGCACCAGCGCGTGCACGACCCGGGCGCCGGCCCGCTCGTCCATCGACTGGATCTGGCCACGACGGGAGTTCAGGTCGCCGATCACGTCACCCATGTTGTCCTCGGGGGTGACGACCTCGACGGCCATCAGCGGTTCCAGGATCACCGGCTTCGCCTTGTGCAGCGCTTCCTTGATCGCGATGGAGCCGGCGATCTTGAACGCCATCTCCGACGAGTCGACCTCGTGGTAGCCACCGTCGAGCAGCGTCAGCTTGACGCCGAGCATCGGGTAGCCGGCCAGGATGCCGTACTGCAGCGCGTCCTGCGCACCGGCGTCCACCGAGGGGATGTACTCCTTCGGGATCCGACCACCGGTAACGGCGTTGACGAACTCGTAGGTGGCGCCCTCGGACTGGGTCATGTCCAGCGGCTCGACCTTGATCTGCACCTTGGCGAACTGGCCCGAGCCACCCGTCTGCTTCTTGTGGGTGTAATCGAGCCGCTCGACGGTGCCGCGGATCGTCTCCCGGTAGGCCACCTGCGGCTTACCGATGTTGGCCTCGACGTTGAACTCGCGGCGCATCCGGTCGACCAGGATGTCCAGGTGCAGCTCGCCCATCCCGGAGATGACGGTCTGCCCGGTCTCCTCGTCGTTCTTGACCTTGAACGTCGGGTCCTCTTCGGCCAGCTTCTGGATCGCGACGCCCAGTTTCTCCTGGTCCGCCTTCGTCTTCGGCTCGATGGCCACCGAGATCACCGGGTCCGGGAAGCTCATCGACTCCAGCACGATCGGGTTCGCCGGGTCGGCCAGCGTCTCACCGGTGGTGGTCTGCTTGAGACCCATCACGGCGCAGATGTCACCGGCCGAGACGCTTTGCAGCTCCTCGCGCTTGGCGGCGTGCATCTGGTAGATCTTGCCGATCCGTTCCTTGCGGTCCTTGACGGCGTTGATCACCTGGGTACCGGTGTTCAGGGTGCCCGAGTAGACCCGCACGTAGGTCAGCTTGCCCAGGTGCGGATCGGTGGCGATCTTGAACGCCAGGCCGCTGAACGGCGCATTCGGATCGGGCTCGCGCTCGGCCGGGGTGACGCCGTCCTGCAGGGTGCCGTGCACCGCGCCGACGTCGATCGGCGACGGCAGGTAGTCGACGATCGCGTCCAGCATCGGCTGAACACCCTTGTTCTTGAACGAGGTACCGCAGACCACCGGGTTGACCTTGGAGGCCAGAGTGGCGCGGCGCAGCGCGGCCTTGAGCTCCGGGACCGAGAGCTCCTCGCCCTCCAGGAACGACAGCATCGCCTCGTCGTCGTTCTCGCTGATCACCTCGACCAGCTTCTCCCGGTACTCCTTGGCCTGCTCGAGCAGATCCGCCGGGATCTCCTCGATCTCGTAGTCCTCACCCATCTTGGTCTCGCCGCGCCAGGTGAAGGCCTTCATCGTCAGCAGATCGACGACGCCGATGAAGTCGCCCTCGGCGCCGATCGGCAGCTGCAGCACTGCCGGGGTGGCGCCGAGCCGCTCGACCATCATGTCGACGCAGCGGAAGAAGTTCGCACCGGTGCGGTCGAGCTTGTTGACGTAGCACATCCGCGGCACGTGGTACTTCTCCGCCTGCCGCCAGACCTGTTCGGTCTGCGGCTCGACGCCGGCGACACCGTCGTAGACCGCGACTGCGCCGTCGAGGACCCGCAGCGAGCGCTCCACCTCGACGGTGAAGTCGACGTGGCCGGGGGTGTCGATGATGTTGATCGTGTGCCCCTTCCACTGCGTCTTCGTCGCAGCGGAGGTGATGGTGATACCGCGCTCCTGCTCCTGCTCCATCCAGTCCATCGTCGCGGCGCCGTCGTGCACCTCGCCGATCTTGTAGGTGATGCCGGTGTAGAACAGGATCCGCTCGGTAGTCGTGGTCTTACCGGCATCGATGTGGGCCATGATGCCGATGTTGCGAACCTTGTCGAGGGCCTTCTCAGCCACTGCGGGTTTCCTCTTTGTCTCTCGTGTTTTCTCTCGTGCCGCGTCGGCCGTTGCCGGCCGGCCGCGGTTCCGGTTGACTACCAGCGGTAGTGCGCGAAGGCCTTGTTGGAGTCGGCCATCTTGTGCGTGTCCTCGCGACGCTTCACCGAAGCGCCCAGGCCGTTGCTGGCGTCCAGCAGCTCGTTCATCAGCCGCTCGGTCATGGTCTTCTCACGCCGCGCGCGGGAGTAACCGACCAGCCAGCGCAGGGCCAGCGTGCCCTGCCGGCGGGTCGGAACCTCGACCGGCACCTGGTAGGTGGCGCCACCGACCCGGCGGCTCTTGACCTCCAGGGAGGGCTTGACGTTGTCCAGCGCGCGCTTGAGGGTGACGACCGGATCGGTGCCGGTCTTCTCCCGGCAGCCCTCGAGGGCGCCGTAGACGATCGACTGGGCGATCGAGCGCTTGCCGTCGAGCAGCACCTTGTTGACGAGCTGGGTGACCAGCGGCGAATTGTAGACCGGGTCGGCCATCATCGGCCGGCGCGGAGCGGGTCCCTTACGGGGCATGTCAGCTCTTCTCCTTCTTCGCGCCGTAACGGCTACGAGCCTGCTTGCGGTTCTTGACACCCTGGGTGTCGAGCGAGCCGCGGATGATCTTGTAACGAACGCCAGGAAGGTCCTTCACCCGGCCACCGCGAACGAGCACGATCGAGTGCTCCTGCAGGTTGTGACCCTCACCCGGGATGTAGGCCGTGACCTCGATCTGGCTGGTCAGCTTCACCCGGGCGACCTTGCGCAGCGCGGAGTTCGGCTTCTTCGGGGTGGTCGTGTAGACGCGGGTGCAGACGCCGCGGCGCTGCGGGGAGCCCTTGAGCGCCGGCGTCTTGGTCTTGGTGACCTTGTCCTTGCGGCCCTTGCGGACCAGCTGCTGGATCGTAGGCATGTGCTGGCTACTTCTTCCTGTCTTCTGGTGCTGCGTCGAGGTAGAGCTTGTGACGGGTGCCGGGCGGATGTGAGGCACAGCCGGCGTCGATCGAAATCGGCCGTCCGAACCCGAGCATGCGACAAGGACCCAGCTAGTCTGGGCCGATCGGGAACTCTACCGGATCACCCCGGAAAGGGGCCAACCGATGCGGTTCACGAGGGCCTGTGCCGGACGGGGTCCCGGCTGACGTACGAGGTGATCACAACAACCACGTCGTACAACAACTGGGAAGTCCCGCCGATTCCGGCCCCACTGATCCGCCGAGGCGGGGGCAGCCGGAATCACAGCGCTGGGTACTCGCCTTCAGTCTACCGCCTCCGCAGGGGTGGTCCGGCACCCATCGGCAGCTCAGGCTGCCGCCGCGGAAGCCGCGGCCGTGCCAGCCTTCGCCGGGCCGGCCTTGGCCATGGCCGCGGCGCGCAGCGCGGCCCGCGCCGCGCGCGGCGGCACCCCGTTCACCGATTCCGTTGACCAGGCGTAGACCCCGGTCGCCCAGGCCGTCGCATCCAGGTTGCGGTCGAAAGCCGCCCGGTCCACATTGCCCAGGTTGTCGCAGGCCGCGTGGTAGCAGGGGTCGTAGGCGATACCCGCGGTGCCGCCCCAGAGTGCCACCTGGTCGGCGGTCTTCACACCTTCGGCGCCGGTGAACAAGCCCCCGGACGGGATACCCAGCTCGATGAACCCGCCGTAGTCGGACCGGCCGTCGAAGTCGGTGCCCTGCGTCGGGACACCGAGCCGGCTCGAGAAGAAGTCGGTGAACGTCTGCTCGATCTGGGCCGAACCGTACGGTCCGGCGCCGGCCCCCTCGGCGTCCGAGTCGTCGCCGTCGTAGACGAAGTAGCCGGCGTTCGGCGAACCGATCATGTCGAAGTTCAGGTACATCGAGATGTCGAGCTGCTGCTCGAACGTCAGCCCGGCGGCATAGGCGCTGGACCCGAGCAGCCCGAGTTCCTCGGCGCCCCACCAGGCGAATCGCACGGCGTTGTTCACCTTCGGCGAGCTGCCCAGCTGCAACGCCAGCTCCAGCAGCCCGGCCGACCCGGTGCCGTTGTCGTTGATCCCCGGCCCGACCGGAACGCTGTCCAGGTGGGCGCCGAGCATCACCACGTTGTCCTTCTTGCCGGTGCGGGTCTGCGCGATCACGTTCCGCTGCTGCACCTGCTCGACGTGGTAGCGCAGGTCGACGGTGGCCTGCTCGCCGGCCAGCCCGGCCAAGGTGTCGCCGTCCTGCTGACTGATGCCGCCCACCGGCACCGGACCCTGGTTGGTGATCGTCACGTTGGTGAGTGGGCCGGGCACGTTGTTGGAGATGGCGACGGCGACCGCTCCGAGCCCGGCGGCATTCAGCGCCTTCTGCTCGAACGTGCAGCCGCCACGGCGGATCAGCGCGACCGCACCGGTCAACTCCAGTCCGGCGAAATCTGTTGCCTCACAACCGGTCGTGGCGTCCTCCGGCACCACCACCAGGGCACCGGTCAGGCCGCCGGCCGGGGTGTCGATGCTCTCGGCCATCTTGTCCAGCTGGTAGGCGGTACCGGCCACTGAGATGGAATTCGCATCGGCCACGTCCGTGTCGTAGGTGAACGTCGGCGTCCGGACCGCGAACCCGGCCCGGCGCAGCGTGCTGACCACGTAGTCGACGCTCGCGTCGTACCCGGCGGAGTCCGCCGACCGGTTGCCGTCGTGTTGCGCGGCGATCCGCTGCAGCGCGATCAGGTGCCGGTTCGCGCTCGCCGCCGTCACCTTCTTGACCAGTTTCTCGGCGAGCTTGGTCGCCTTCGCTGCCGACTTCGCCTTAGCCGGTGTCCCCGACTGCGCCGCCGGCGCCACAGAGGTCGCCGCCGGCGCTGCCACCGCGCGCAGCGGCGACACCTCGGCCGCCGCCGGAAACGCGCCGACCACGGACACGGCACCTGCCGTGGACACCGCAACGGCGACCCCCAGGACGGCGATCCGGCGGCTGTAGTTCAGACGTCTCATCGTTGGATCCTTCGCTCGCCGGCCCCGGCCCGGTGCCGGCACTGTGACCCGCACCACTTTTCCGAGCCGTCCCGGCCGGCGTCAACCGCCGTTACGGGTCGCCGGATCCACGGTGGCGCAGCGACCGGTCACGGACCGTCATCCGAGCCGTTCCCGACACCCGGCCCCACAGCGCTAACCCGAAGTGCGGAGCGTTGCCCGGAGTTCCACATCAGTCGGGCGTGAATCTGCCCGGAAACGGGCGGCCAAGTCCCGGCTTCGGCCCGTTCCACCTGGCGACGGAGCGCGAACCCGGGCATGATTCGGGCAGGATCGACGTGAGCTGGGCCACTCGACCCGGCCCGAACGGGCTGCTACTTGTTAGTGACCCCCTCGAATCGTGATCCGGGTAACACCGGCGAGTGGTCGCCAGGGGCCCAGCGAGGAGGCGTGTGGCATGTCGGTCAAGGCGGGTGACGAGCGCCGGCGGCAGATCCTGGATCACGCGCGCGGCACCGGCCACATCGGCGTCACCGAATTGGCCGACCGACTGGCGGTGGCCAGCGAGACCGTCCGCCGCGATCTGAAGGTGCTGGAGGACCACGGCCTGATCCGTCGCACCCACGGCGGCGCCTATCCGGTGGAGAGCGCCGGCTTCGAATCCAGCATGGACCGGCGCGCCGGCAGCCTGGTGGCCGAGAAGCACCGGATCGCCGAGGCCGCGGTCGCCGCGCTCGGCGACGCCGAGACGGTCTTTGTCGACGAGGGCTACACGCCGCAGCTGATCGCCGAGCGGCTGGCCGTCGTCGAGCGCCCGCTGACCGTGGTCACCTCGTCGTTGGCGGCCGCCGGGTCGCTGGCCGCCAACTCCCGGCACACCACCATCCTGCTCGGTGGCCGGGTCCGCGGCCGGACGATGGGCATCGTCGACCACTGGGCCACCTCGATGCTCACCGGGCTGGTCATCGACCTGGCGGTACTGGGGGCGAACGGCCTGTCCCGCGAACACGGCCTGACCACCCCGGATCCCGCCGTGGCCGCGGTCAAGCAGACCGCGGCCAGGGTGTCCCGACGGCGAATGTTCGTCGGGGTGCACACCAAGTTCGGCGTCGCCAGCTTCTGCAGGTTCGCCGAAATCGCGGATTTCGAGCTGCTGGTCACCGACAGCGGGTTGCCCGCCTACGAGGCGCACCGCTACTCGGTCATGGGGCCGCAGGTGGTCAGGGTGTAGCCCGCCCCGCCCTCGCACCGTGACCGGCCGCCTGCCAAACGAAAGGACATTGTCGATGACGAATTCGACGACGAAATCGAGGAAACAGCCGAGGCAGCAAGGAATTCGCTCGCCACTGCGGCGTCGCCGCCGGTCCGTGGGCCGGCGCGCGCTGGCCGTGGTGGCAGCGCTGATGATGGCCGCCGGGTTGGTCAGCTGCGCCGGTGCCGGCGGCTTCTCCAGCAGCGGCCGGTCGATCAACGTGCTGATGGTCAACAACCCGCAGATGATCGACCTGCAGGGGTTGACCGACAAGTACTTCACGGCCAAGACCGGGATCACCGTGAACTTCACCGTGCTGCCGGAGAACGACCTGCGGGACAAGGCGGCCTCCGAGTTCACCAGCCAGGCCGGCCAGTACGACGTGGCCACCTTGTCGAACTTCGAGATCCCGATCTACTCGAAGAACCATTGGCTGTACCCGTTGGACGATCAGGTGAAGGCGGACCCGACCTTCGACCAGGCCGACATCTTCCCGTCGATGACGAAATCGCTGTCCGGGGCCGACGGGAAGCTCTACGGCGAACCCTTCTACGGCGAGTCGTCGTTCCTGATGTACCGCAAGGACGTCTTCGCCAAGCTCGGCCTGACGATGCCGGACCGTCCGACCTGGGACGAGGTCGCCGCGCTGGCCGCCAAGGCCGACCGCACCTACGCGCCGGACATGCGCGGCATCTGCCTGCGCGGCCAGCCCGGTTGGGGTCAGGTCTTCGCCCCGCTCACCACCGTGGTGAACACGTTCGGCGGCACCTGGTTCGACAAGGACTGGAACGCCAAGGTCGACTCCCCCGAGTTCACCGCCGCGGTGCAGTTCTACGTCGATCTGGTGCGCCAGCACGGTGAGGTCGGCGCCCCGTCGGCCGGCTTCACCGAATGCCTGAACGCGTTGTCCGCCGGCAAGGTGGCGATGTGGTACGACGCCACCTCGGCCGCCGGTTCGCTGGAGGGCGAGGGTTCCCCGGTACAGGGCAAGATCGGCTACGTCCAGGCGCCGGTCAAGCTGACCAAGGCGTCCGGCTGGCTCTACACCTGGTCGTGGGCCATCGAGGCCAGCACCCAGAAGGCCGATGACGCCTGGGCTTTCGTCTCCTGGGCGTCGTCGAAGGAGTACGAGGCCGAGGTGGGAGCCGACCTCGGTTGGGCCAGGGCGCCCGCCGGCAAGCGGATCTCGACGTACGAGAACGCGGACTACCTGAAGGCCGCCGGCGCCTTCGCCGAGGCGACCAAGACCGCGATCCAGGAGGCGGATCCGGAGAACCCTGGCATGCAGCCGCGACCGACCGTCGGCATCCAGTTCGTCGACATTCCCGAGTTCACCGATCTGGGAACCAAGGTGTCGCAGTACGTCTCCAGCGCAATAGCCGGACAGACCGATGTCGTCGACGCGATGGCCCAGGGCCAGAAACTCGCCGAAAAGGTCGCCGACACCTACCGGTCATGACCATCCGACGAGTCGACCCGACCACCCGAACCCGAACTCGAACATGACCACTCGAACATGACCACGAACCCAGCCACCACAGGAGCGAGCATGGCCACCTCAGCCACCGCCACCGGTCAGGCCACCGGCGACACCACCGGAACCGGCACCCGGTTCAACCTGCCGACCAAGAAGGACAACTGGGCCCGCCGGGCACCGTTGCTGCCCGCGCTGGTCTTCATGATCATCGTGACCCAGTTGCCCTTCCTGGCCACCCTGGCGATCTCCTTCTTCAACTGGAACGCCTTCCGCCCCGACGACCGGCACTTCGCCTGGTTCGACAACTACGCCCAGGTGTTCACCGACAGCGACCTGCGCAAGTCGGTGTTCACCACGATCATCCTGACCGTCGTCGTGGTCCTCGTCAGCCTCGTTCTGGGGCTGGGCATCGCGCTGCTGCTCAACCGGACGTTCTTCGGCCGCGGCCTGGTCAGGACGATGATCATCGCGCCGTTCCTGATCGTCCCGGTCGCCGCGGCGCTGCTGTTCAAACACGCCATCTACAACCCGTTGTTCGGGCTGCTGAACGGACTGCTGAACCTCGTCGGGATCACGGGTCCGGACTGGATCAGCGAGTTCCCGCTGGCCAGCATCCAGGTTCAGCTGATCTGGCAGTGGACGCCGTTCATGACGTTGATCCTGTTGGCCGGCCTGCAGTCCCGCCCGCCGGACATCCTCGAGGCGGCATCCGTGGACGGGGCGACCCCGTGGCAGATGTTCACCCATCTGACGCTGCCGCACATGCGCCGCTACCTGGAACTCGCCGGGCTGCTCGGCGCCATCTACATCGTGCAGAACTTCGATGCCGTCTTCACCATCACCTCGGGCGGCCTCGGCACGGCGAACCTGCCGTACACGATCTACCAGACGCTTTTCACCGCCCAGAACTACGGCCTGGCCTCGGCGCAGGGGGTGGTCGTGGTGATCGGGTCGCTGATCATCGCCACCTTCGCCCTGCGCAGTGTGTCCAGCCTGCTCAAGGAAGAGAGCACCCGATGAGCGCGCAACCAGCAACCGTCAGCGCCCCGGTCGCCGCCGTGCCGCCGGCGTCGGCCCCCGGTCCGAAGAAGAAGGGCGGCGGCTGGATCACCGCCCTCACCTGGGTGGTCGCCATCATCTTCTTCATCCCGATCCTGTGGATGGTGCTCACCAGCTTCCACTCCGAAGCCGATGCGACACAGTCGACCCCGGCGTTCTTCGCCCCGTTGACCCTCGAGGGCTACCGGAACTTCTTCGGCGCGGCCGGCGCCAGCCCGTGGCCGCCATTGATCAACTCGGCGTGGGCGTCGATCTTCTCCACGGCGCTGGTGCTGATCCTGGCCATCCCGGCCGCCTACGCGCTGTCGGTGCGGCCGGTCCGCAAATGGTCGGACGTGATGTTCTTCTTCCTGTCCACCAAGATGCTGCCGGCGGTGGCCGGGTTGATGCCGATCTATTTGATCGCCACCAAGATCGGCATGCTGGACAACATCTGGTTCATGATCATCATCTACACCTCGATGAACCTGCCGATCGCGGTCTGGATGATGCGCTCGTTCCTGGCCGACATCCCACCGGCGCTGTTCGAGGCGGCCTCGCTGGACGGCGCGAACCTGGTCCAGACCCTCCGTCGGGTGATCGTCCCGATCGTCGCACCTGGCATCGCGGCCACCGCGTTGATCTGCTTCATCTTCGCCTGGAACGAGATGCTGTTCGCCAGGGTGCTGACCGGCGTGGTCGCGGAGACCTCACCGGTCTACCTGACCGGCTTCGTCACCTCCCAGGGGCAGTTCCTGGCCCAGGTCTGTGCGGCCGCTACGGTGATCTCGCTGCCGGTGCTGATCGCCGGGTTCGCCGCCCAGGACAAGCTGGTCCAGGGCCTGAGTCTGGGAGCTGTCAAGTGAGCGGACCAGGCCACCATCCGCTGGCCCTGACAGCGCAGAACCTTTCCGCCATCGGCGAATCCGTGCCGGTGCCGGAGTACGACCGAACCGCGGTGACGGCGGGCATCGTGCACTTCGGGGTCGGCGGGTTCCACCGGGCACACCAGGCGATGTACACCGATCGGGTGCTCGCCAGCGGTGCGACCGAGTGGGGCATCTGCGGCGTCGGGGTGATGCCGGCGGACCGGCGGATGGCGGAGGTGTTGGCCGCCCAGGACCACCTGTACACGTTGGTCACCAAGGCCCCGGACGGCACCGTGGAGGCCAGGGTGATCGGCTCGATCGTCGACTACCTGTATGCCCCGGACGATCCGGAGGCGGTGCTGGAGAAGCTCGCCGATCCGGCGGTCCGGATCGTCAGCCTCACCGTCACCGAAGGGGGTTACAGCCTCAATCAGGTGACGGGCGAGTTCGATCCCTCCCCCGCGCCGATCCGGGCCGACCTGGCGGCCGGCCCGGGCACCGCGCCGGCCACGGTCTTCGGGCTGGTCACCGAGGGGCTGCGCCGCCGGCGGGACCGCGGGATCCCGCCGTTCACCGTGATGAGCTGCGACAACCTGCAGGGCAACGGACACCTGGCGGCCAAGGCGTTCACCGCGTACGCCACCGCCAAGGACGCCGAACTGGGTGCCTGGGTGGCCGCCGGCGTCGCCTTCCCGAACTGCATGGTCGACCGGATCACCCCCGTCACCACCGACGCGGACCGCGCCACGGTGGCCGAGCGGTTCGGCATCGACGACTCCTGGCCGGTGGTCTGCGAGCCGTTCACCCAGTGGGCCCTTGAGGATCACTTCCCCGGCGGTCGACCGGCCTGGGAGACCGTCGGCGCCCAACTGGTGCCCGACGTGGTGCCGTACGAGCTGATGAAGCTGCGGTTGCTGAACGCCTCGCACCAGGGCATCGCCTACTTCGGCGTGCTGGCCGGTTACACCTATGTCGACGATGCCGCGAAGGACGAGACCATCGCCCGCTTCCTGCTGGACTACATGGAACGGGAGGCGAGGCCGACGTTGGCTCCGGTGCCCGGCATCGACCTGGACGCCTATTCCCGCGAGCTGATCGAGCGGTTCTCCAATGCCGGGATCCGGGACACCCTGGCCCGGCTGGCCGCCGAGAGCTCGGACCGGATCCCGAAGTGGCTGGTCCCGGTGATCAGGGCGAACCTGGAGGCGGGGCGGGACGTGACCCTGTCGGCGGCCATCGTGGCCAGTTGGGCCCGTTATGCCGAAGCAGTCGACGAGCAGGGCAACCCGATCACCGTTGTCGACCGGCTGGCCGACGAGCGGATGGCCGCCGCGGCCGCCCAGGCGTCAGACCCGCTGGCGTTCGTCCGCAACCCCGACCTGTTCGGCGACCTGGCGACCGAAGAGCGCTTCACCGAGCCGTATCTGGCGGCTCTGGATTCGTTGCACAGCAAGGGAGCGGCAGCGACCGTGAAAGGCCTGGTCGAGGCTCGCCCTTCAGGTTGATCATGGGCGCCGGCCCGGCAAATCGGACACCTCGCCGGCACGTCCCGGGCTGTGCGTCATGATCATCGACGGGCGGGTGGTCGGGTCGGCCACCGACTGGCGATAACCTCAACAGTCGTGAGCGACATGCAGCTGGACGACTGGGTGAGCCGGATCGCCGACGAGGTGATCGCCGAGGCGCAGCGTCTCGGCTCGCCGGTGGTGTGCGCCTCCGGGCTGTCCCCGTCCGGGCCCATCCACCTGGGCAATCTGCGCGAGGTGATGACGCCGCACCTGGTGGCCGACGAGGTCCGGCGGCGCGGGATTGCGGCCGATCACCTGATCAGCTGGGACGACTACGACCGGTTCCGGCGGGTGCCGGCCGGTCTGGACGGGGTTGACGAGTCCTGGGCCGAGCACATCGGCAAGCCGCTGACCTCGGTGCCGCCGCCGCACGGATCGCCGCACCGGTCCTGGGCCGCCCACTTCCGGGCGCAGTGCGAGGAATCGCTCAACGAACTGGGCATCGACTACCGCAGCATCAGCCAGACCGAGCAGTACACGTCCGGCGCGTACACCGAGCAGATCCTGTTCGCAATGGAGCACCGGGCGCAGATCGACAAGGTGCTCGACCAGT
Source organism: Nakamurella lactea DSM 19367 (assembly GCF_000426645.1). GTDB lineage: Bacteria > Actinomycetota > Actinomycetes > Mycobacteriales > Nakamurellaceae > Nakamurella > Nakamurella lactea. Next base: position 181,416 of record NZ_AUFT01000006.1, read on the forward strand.
ACCGCACGCTGGACGCTGCGGCGGCGGCCGGCGCGAAGCCCGGCAACGGCGGCACGCCCGGCAAGGGCGGTAAGCCGGCCCCGAAGCTGTCCGAGGACGAAGCAGCGGCCGCAGCCGCTGCCGCCGAAGGTTCCGGCGCCGCCGCCGAGGACGACGGTTCCGCCGACGGCGGGTACTACCCGTACAAGCCGTACTGCACGGTGTGCGGGCGGGACACCACCACCGTCACCGGGTATGACGACGCGACCACCGAGCTCTCCTACAGTTGCGCGTGCGGGCACTCGGAAACGGTGCTGCTGAAGGACTTTCGCCACGGCAAGCTGGTCTGGAAGGTCGACTGGCCGATGCGCTGGGCGTACGAGAAGGTGATCTTCGAACCATCCGGCGTCGACCACCAGTCCCCCGGCTCGTCGTTCGAGGTCGGCAAGGACCTGGCGCCGCTGTTCGGCTGGCAGCGCCCGATCGGGCCGATGTATGCCTTCGTCGGGATCAAGGGGATGGCGAAGATGTCGTCATCCCGCGGCCGGGTGCCGGTACCGGCCGACGCGCTGCAGATCATGGAGCCGGCCCTGGTCCGCTGGCTGTACGCCAGGCGGCGACCGAACCAGTCGTTCGACATCGCCTTCGACGCCGAGATCCAGCGGCTGTACGACGAGTGGGACGCGTTGCAGCGCAGGGTGTCCGAAGGTGCGGCCGGCCCGGCCGAATACGCTGCCCAGGTCCGGGCGTCGTCGGTCGCGGACCGCAGCCTGCCAGTCACCCCGCATCCGATCTCCTACCGCACGCTGGCCTCGATCGTCGACATCACCACCGGTGACGAGGACCAGCTGCTGCGCATCGTCGGTCAGCTGGACCCGAAGGACCCGGTCTCCTCGGTCGACGAACTGCGACCCCGACTGGACTGTGTCGAACACTGGGTGGCGACCAGGATGGCCGCCGAGGACCGCACGGTCGTCCGCACCGGCCCGGCGACCGAGCTGCTCGCCGCGGCCACCGACGAGCAGCGCGAGAGCCTGCGGATGCTGTTGGACGGCAACGGTTCCGAGCTGTCGGCCGTGGAGGACGGCTGGACTCTCGAGGGGCTCACCCACCAGGTGTACGGGGTGCCCAAGGTGCAACGCGGGTTCGCTGCCGACCAGATCGTCAAGGGCGACAAGGAGTTGTCGGCCGCGCAGCGGACGTTCTTCGTCCTGCTCTACCGATTGCTGATCGACAAGGACACCGGCCCCCGGCTGCCCACCCTGCTGCTGGCGATCGGCCCCGAGCGGGTCCGCGCGCTGCTCACCCCCTGACCGCCAGGTCAGCCGCGCTCGGCCTGCTGCACCAGCAGGGCGACCTGGGTGCGGTTGTCGACCTGCAGCTTGGCCAGCACCCCGGTCACGTAGGCCTTGACGGTGGCCACGCTCAGGTACAACTCGGCGGCGATCTGGGCGTTGGTCCGGCCACGGGCGATGGCGCCCGCGATCTCCGCCTCGCGTTCGGTGAGCCCGGCGAGCAGCCGCCCGGCGCCACCGGCATCGGCCCGCTGCCCGACCGCACGGTCGATCAGCCGGCGGGTGACCTCCGGGGACAGGATCGACTCACCGTCCGCCGCCTGCACCAGCGAGGCGACGATCCGCTCCGGCGGGGTGTCCTTGAGCAGATATCCGACCGCTCCCGCCTCCAGCGCGCCGAGGATCTCCTCGTCGGCGTGAAAGGTGGTCAGCACCACCACCTTCGGGGCGTTCGGTCGAGCCTGCAGCCGCCGAGTCGCGGTGATGCCGTCCACCCGGCGCATCCGCAGGTCCATCAGCACCAGGTCGCACGGATGGGCATCCAGCGCGGTCGGCACCTCGTCGCCGTCGGTCGCCTCCCCCACCACGGAGATTCGTCCGCGCGGCCCGGACCCGGCGTCAGTGGTCGCGCCGTCAAGCATCATGGTCAGCCCGGCACGCACCAGCGGGTCGTCGTCAACGATCAGCACACGCACCGTCCGGGTCATTCCGGCCATGGTAGTTCGGCGGCCAGCTCGAAACCCGAGCCGTCCGGTCCGTGCCGCAACAGTCCGCCGACCAGTTCCACCCGCTCGGCCAGCCCGACCAACCCGGCGCCCGCCCCGCCGCCGACCAGCGCCGGCACCCTGGCGGCGTCATTGCGCACCCGCACCCGCAGGCCGGCACCCGGTCCACCGCTGACCGACACCGTCACCGGCGCGCCGGGGGCATGCTTGCGCGCGTTCGTCAGCCCCTCCTGCACCAGCCGGTAGGCGGTGCGCGCGGTGGTGCCGGGCAGCGCCTGCGGATCGTCATGGTCGGCCCGCAGCGTGACCTCGGTGCCGGCCGCGGCAGCCTCGCGAACCAGCTCGGCAATCTCCTGGAGTCCCGGCTGCGGCCGGGCCGGAGCCTCCGGGTCCCCGTCCCGCAGCAACCCGATCACCTCGCGCAGCTCGTCGAGCGCCTGGTGGGTGCCGGCCCGCACCACCCCGGCGGCCTGCGCCAACCGCTCCGGCGGCGCGTCCGGCCGGAACTCCAGGGCGCCGGCGTAGGTGGCCAACAACGACAGCCGATGGGCCAGCACATCGTGCATCTCCCTGGCGATCAGCGCCCTCTCCTGTGCCCTGGCCTGCTGCAACTGCCGCTCCCGGCCGGCCTCGGCGGCCGCCGCCCGCTCCCGCAGCGAGCCGATCAACGCCCATCTGGCTCGCCAGCAGGCGCCCCAGGCGAGCAGCGCCCCATGCGCGAGCACATCCAGCAGCACCCACCAGCCGAAGCCGAGGCCGGGCATCGGCTCCCACCACCAGCGCAGCAGGTGCACGGCCACCCCGGCGCCGGCGACCGCGATGGCCACCGGCAGCGGCCGGGTACGCGCAACGTAGAACGTCGCGAAGGTCGAGCCGGGGGTGGCGATGCCGGACACACCGGCCAGCGCCGTCAGCCCGAGGGCGCCGGGCACCGGTCGCCGCAGCAGCACCGGCAGCAGGCCGATGGCCGCCGCCGCCACGGTGATCTGACCCCACAGTGGCAGCGCACCGGCACCGCTGCTCAACTGGCCGAACAGGGTGAACCCGATCAGCAGGCCGACGCCCACGACGGTGACCCACAGTTCGGTGCGTGACACCCGCGGTTGCGGCGTGCAGGGCTGGTTCGTCATCGCACGTCAGCGTAGGGCCGGCCGACGGGCGTCGGTACCGACCAAGGTCGGTACCCGGCGTCGCAGTGGTTACCGGCCGGTCCGCGATCGGCGCAGCAGATAGACGGCGGTCAAGGCGACCCGGGGCTCGGGATCGCCGGCCAGCGTGGTGAGTAGCTCACGCGTCGCGACCGTCGGCAACTCCCCCAGCGCCTGGGCCAGTCGGCCGCGGGCGGCGCCGGTGGCCCCGACGCGGTGCAATCGCTCGGCGATCTCCGCCACGATGCGATCGGCGACTCCGGGTCCGGCGGCCAGCACACCGAGGGCCTCGGCCGCCGCCACATCGTCGACCCCATCGGCGACCAGCCCGATCAGTGCCGCGCGGGCCGCATCGATGCCCTTGGACCCGACCGCGACCGCGGCTCGCCCGCGGACCGCCGGATCGGGATGCTCCAGCGCCCTGGTCAGCACCTCGAGCGCGGCGGCGGTGTCGAGTTCGGCGATCGCGGTGACCGCCCGCCGCCGGGTCTCCCCGTCCGGGGCGTCAAGCGCGGCGGCCAACAACGGCAGCGGGTCTCCGGCCGATCGCGCCAATGCCCACCGCAGCGCGCCGGCGACATTCGGGTCGTCCTCGCCGAGCACCGCGTCGACCCATTCCCGCACCGGGAGCCCCTCGGGGCCGGCCGGGGTCAACGCCACCCGCTGGCGCCGCTGCGGATCCGCCGAATCCAGGCCGCGCAGCAGCGCGATGATCCGTAGCACCTCGGTCCAGTCCGCCGGCCCGCCGGCCCGCACCCGGTGCAGCCGGTGCAGCAACTCCTGTTCCTGCCGGATGCGGGCCCGGGTACCGACCACCAACTGGTCGACGACCTCCGCCGGCCCCGGGTCGCCCTCGTCCAGCGCCCGCTTCACCTCGGTGAGCCGCAGGCCCAACGAGCGGAGCGACTCGATGTGCAGCAGTCGCTGCAGGTCCGCCGGCGAGTAACGGCGGTAGTCACCCGCGGAGCGCTCGGCCGGCGCCAGCAGACCGATCGCGTCGTAGTGCCGCAGCATCCGGGCACTGATGCCGGTCCGCCGCGACACCTCACCGATCAGCATCGTCGCACCGGTCGGCACCGTCTCATTGGTCGACACTGTCGAACCCCGACTCCGGATCGCGCCACAGCCGCTCGGTGGCGACGGCATGACGCCGGACCGCGAGGTCCGGATCGGCCAGGCGCGCACGCAGGACCGGCCAGATGGCCTCACCGAGTGCGACCATCGCCCGACTCAGGCTCCGCTGCACGTCACGCCCGCCGCGACCGAGCTGGGCACCCAGCCGGGCGGCCAACTCCGACCGCTGCTCGATCGGGACGAGCACCACCGCTGCCCGCCAGGCGGCCGTGGCCACCTCGTCGTCCGGATCCTGCAACACCTCCGGGCTGATGGCCGACCAGCCGCGCGGGTCGGCGATCTTCGACAGGGTGTGCAGGGCCTGGCTGCGCGCCTGCGCCGCATCGGACCGGGCCAGCTCGAGCAGAGGCGGCACTGTGCACTCGGCCGGATACCGGGTCAGGGCCCAGGTCAGCGTGTCCCGCACGAAGAAATCCGGCTCGACGGCACAGCGCCGCAACAACGGCTCCAGATGCCGGTCGTCCTGGCCGACGCCGGCGGCCATCGCGGTGCGCAACCGGACCGACGAAGAAGGGTGTTGCAGGTCGCCGATGGACGTCATCGGACATCACCTCCGCGACCAGTCCAGGCCTTGACATCATGTCAAGGTCAAGCCTTGAGCGACATCCGGCCGGCCGTGCGCGGATCGACTTCGGCGTCAGACCCGACAAACCGGACCAACCTGCCGAAGTTGATCCTCGCCGCAGAAGTTGATCCTCGCGGAAAGGGGCGGACAGTCGAAGGGGCCGGTCCCTGACGGAACCGGCCCCTTCGTCAACCTCCCGGAGGGTACTTCGACCCCCCGTGGGTGATGCTCTGCGTCAACGATACCTCAGCGGTAGTCGCGACCCATGTCGTAATCGTCCAACGGCACTGCCGCACCGGTGTTGGCGCTGAAATCGCCGGTGTAGTAGGTGTCGTCGAACGCCGGCAGGGCGTACGCAGCGGCCCTAGCCTCTTCGGTGGGGTTGACCGCGATGTCGCGGTACCGGGCAATGCCGGTACCGGCCGGGATCAGCTTGCCGATGATCACGTTCTCCTTGAGGCCGACCAACTTGTCGCTCTTGGCGTTGATCGCCGCATCGGTGAGCACCCGGGTGGTCTCCTGGAAGGAGGCCGCCGAGAGCCACGAGTCGGTGGCCAGCGACGCCTTGGTGATGCCCATCAGCACCGGACGGCCGGCGGCCGCCTCGCCACCTTCGGCCATCGCCGCACGGTTCACGTTCTCGAACTCACCGCGTTCGATCACCGCGCCCGGCAGGAACTCGGTCGAGCCGGAATCGATGACGGTCACCCGACGCAGCATCTGCCGGACGATCACCTCGATGTGCTTGTCGTGGATCGACACACCCTGCGCGCGGTACACGTTCTGCACCTCGCGCACCAGGTGGATCTGCACCTGACGAGCACCCATCACCCGCAGCACCTCGTGCGGATCGGCGTTGCCCTCCAGCAACTGCTGGCCGACCTCGACGTGGTCGCCGTCGGTGAGCAGCCGCTCGCTGCCATCGACCGCGATGGTCGCCAGCCGCTGGGTCTTCGGCAGCTTCTCGTAGACGACCTCTTCGCTGCCGTCGTCCGGCACGATGGTGATCTTGAGGAACTTGTCGCTGTCGTCGATCTGCACCCGGCCGGCGGCGTCGGCGATCGGCGCCCGACCCTTCGGAACCCGGGCCTCGAACAGCTCCTGGACACGCGGCAGACCCTGGGTGATGTCGGAGGAACCCGACGCCGCACCGGTGTGGAAGGTCCGCATGGTCAGCTGCGTCCCGGGCTCACCGATCGACTGGGCGGCGACGATGCCGACGGCCTCGCCGACGTCCACCAGGTTGCCGGTGGCCAGCGACCGTCCGTAACAGACGGCGCAGGTACCGATGGCCGCCTCACAGGTGAGCACGGAGCGCACCTTGACGCTGCGCAGCCCGGCCTCCAGCAGCGGAGCGATGTGCTCGTCCCGCAGGTCGGTACCGGCCGCCAGCAGCACCTTGCCCTTGCCGTCGGTGACGTCCACCGCGAGGATCCGGGCCTCGATCGAGGTCTCGGCGTGCTCGTGCGGGTGCACACTGCCGTCGGCGTAGATGTCGGCGATCGGCAGCTCGAGGCCGCGCTCGGTGCCGCAGTCGTTCTCCCGGACGATCACGTCCTGGCTGACGTCGACCAGCCGCCGGGTCAGGTAGCCGGACTCCGCCGTCCGCAGCGCGGTGTCGGCCAGGCCCTTGCGCGCCGAGTGGGTGTTGATGAAGTACTCCAACACCGACAGGCCCTCACGGAAGCTGGACCGGATCGGCCGCGGGATCTGCTCGCCGCGCGAGTTGGCCACCACGCCCTTCATCCCGGCCAGCGACCGCACCTGGATCCAGTTACCGGCAGCGCCGGCCGCGACCAGCACGTAGACCGGATTGTCCTTCGGGTACGCCCCGGGAATGGCCGCCTCGATCTCCTTGGTGGCGTTCTCCCAGATCCGGACCAGGTCGTTGTTCCGCTCGGCGTGGCTCAGGTTGCCTCGCTGGTACGACTTCTCGACCTTGGCCGCCTCCGCCTCGTGCGAGGCGAGGATGGCTTCCTTCTCCTTCGGGATGACGACGTCGTGGATGGCGACCGTCATGCCCGAACGGGTGGCCCAGTAGAAACCGGCCTCCTTGAGCTTGTCCAGCGTCTGCGCGACCAGCGACATCGGGTAGCGCTCGGCCATATCGTTGACGATCGCGGCCTGCCGCTTCTTCGGCATCTCCTCGTTGATGAACGGGTAGTCCGCCGGGAGCAGCTCGTTGAACAGCACCCGACCCAGGGTGGTGTCGGCCAGCCACGGCTGCCCGGCCTCCCAGTCGTCGGCCAGCTCCGCATCGGGGCCGGGAACGACGCCCGTCAGCCGCACCTTGATCGGCGCCCGCAGGTCGATCAGTCCGGCGTCGCGGGCCATGATGGCCTCCGACGAGGACGAGAAGACCTGCCCGGCGCCGGTGCCCTCCGGCTTCAGCCCGCACAGGTAGTACAGGCCGGTCACCAGGTCGAGCGAGGGCATGGCCAGCGGCTTGCCGGAGGCCGGCGACAGGATGTTGTTGCTGGACAGCATCAGGATCCGAGCCTCGGACTGCGCCTCGGACGACAGCGGCAGGTGGACAGCCATCTGGTCGCCGTCGAAGTCGGCGTTGAACGCGGCGCAGACCAGCGGGTGCAGCTGGATGGCCTTGCCCTCGACGAGCTGCGGCTCGAAAGCCTGGATACCCAACCGGTGCAGGGTGGGTGCCCGGTTGAGCATCACCGGGTGCTGCCCGATAACCTCCTCCAGCACGTCCCACACCTGCGGGCGCTGACGCTCAACCATCCGCTTGGCGGACTTGATGTTCTGTGCGTGGTTCAGGTCGACCAGCCGCTTCATCACGAACGGCTTGAACAGCTCGAGCGCCATCAGCTTGGGCAGGCCGCACTGATGCAGCTTGAGCTGCGGCCCGACCACGATGACGCTGCGGCCGGAGTAGTCGACGCGCTTGCCGAGCAGGTTCTGCCGGAACCGGCCCTGCTTGCCCTTGAGCAGATCGGACAGCGACTTCAGCGGGCGGTTGCCCGGTCCGGTCACCGGCCGGCCGCGGCGGCCGTTGTCGAACAGCGCGTCGACGGCCTCCTGCAGCATCCGCTTCTCGTTGTTGACGATGATCTCGGGCGCGCCGAGGTCCATCAGCCGCTTCAGCCGGTTGTTCCGGTTGATCACCCGGCGGTACAGATCGTTCAGGTCGGAGGTGGCGAACCGGCCGCCGTCCAACTGCACCATCGGCCGCAGCTCCGGCGGGATCACCGGAACGCAGTCGAGCACCATGCCCAGCGGCGAGTTCTGCGTCTGCTGGAACGCGGCAACGACCTTGAGCCGCTTGATCGCGCGCAGCTTCTTCTGGCCCTTGCCGTTCTTGATGGTGTCGCGCAGCGACTCCACCTCGGCGTCGATGTCGAAGTCGGAGATGATCTTCTTCAGCGCCTCGGCGCCCATGCCACCGGTGAAGTAGTCGCCGAAGCGATCCTCCAGCTCGCGGTACAGCAGCTCGTCGACGATCAGGTCGCCGACCTTGAGCTTCTTGAAGGTGTCCAGCACCTCGTCCAGACGATCCAGCTTGCGCTGGGCACCGTCGCGGATCTGCCGCTGCTCGCGCTCGCCGCCGTCGCGCACCTTGCGGCGCACGTCCGACTTGGCACCCTCGGCCTCCAGCTCGGTGAGGTCGTTCTCGAGCTTCTTGGCGCGCGCGTCCAGGTCGGCGTCGCGGGAGTTCTCGATGTTCTTGCGCTCGACACCCAGCTCGGCCTCGATGGTCGGCAGGTCGGTGTGCCGCTGCTCGTCATCGATGGTGGTGATCAGGTAGGCGGCGAAGTAGATGATCTTCTCGAGATCCTTCGGCGCCAGGTCGAGCAGGTAGCCAAGGCGCGACGGGACGCCCTTGAAGTACCAGATGTGGGTGACAGGGGCGGCCAGCTCGATGTGCCCCATCCGCTCGCGGCGCACCTTGGCGCGAGTGACCTCGACGCCACAGCGCTCACAGATGATGCCCTTGAACCGAACCCGCTTGTACTTGCCGCAGGCGCATTCCCAGTCGCGGGTCGGGCCGAAGATCTTCTCGCAGAAGAGCCCGTCCTTCTCCGGCTTGAGGGTGCGGTAGTTGATCGTCTCGGGCTTCTTGACCTCACCGTGCGACCAGGCGCGGATGTCGTCCGCGGTCGCGAGGCCGATGCGCAACTCGTCGAAGAAGTTGACGTCGAGCACTTGTGTTAATCCCTTGTTCGAAAACGGTGTCCTGGAACGGTTTTCGTCATCCCAGGACGGGGGTGACGGACCCCGTGCCCGACCAGGAGGCCGGGCACGGGACGTCGGAGTTAGTTGACCAGGTCGTCGACGGAGGCGGACTCGTTGCGGGACAGGTTGATCCCGAGGTTGGCCGCTGCGCGTTCGAGGTCGTCGTCGTCGGTGTCACGCATCTCGATGGTGACGCCGTCGCTGGAGAGCACCTCCACGTTCAGGCACAGCGCCTGGAGCTCCTTGAGGAGCACCTTGAACGACTCCGGGATACCCGGCTCGGGGATGTTCTCGCCCTTGACGATGGCCTCGTACACCTTGACCCGACCGACGATGTCGTCGGACTTGATGGTCAACAGTTCCTGCAGCGTGTAGGCGGCGCCGTAGGCCTGCATGGCCCAGCACTCCATCTCGCCGAACCGCTGGCCACCGAACTGCGCCTTACCGCCCAGCGGCTGCTGGGTGATCATCGAGTACGGGCCGGTGGAGCGGGCGTGGATCTTGTCGTCCACCAGGTGAGCCAGCTTCAGGATGTACATGTAGCCGACCGCGACCGGGTACGGGAACGGCTCGCCGGAGCGGCCGTCGTACAAGGTCGCCTTCCCGTCGGTGTCGACCAGCCGGTCGCCATCGCGGGTCGGGGTGGTCGAGCCGAGCAGGCCCTCGATCTCGTCCTCGGAGGCGCCGTCGAACACCGGGGTGGCGGTGCGGGTGAACGGCTCGGCGCTGCGCGCCTCGATGTTCTCCGCCCAGTCGGGGTTGCCCTCGATCTGCCAGCCCTGCGCCGCGACCCACCCGAGGTGGGTCTCCAGGATCTGGCCGACGTTCATCCGTCGCGGCACGCCGTGCGGGTTCAGGATGATGTCGACCGGGGTGCCGTCCGGCAGGAAGGGCATGTCCTCGGCCGGCAGGATCTTGCCGATGACGCCCTTGTTGCCGTGCCGGCCGGCGAGCTTGTCGCCGTCCTGGATCTTCCGCTTCTGGGCCACGTACACCCGGACCAGCTCGTTGACACCGGCGTTGAGCTCGGCATCGTCCTCGTCGCGGGTGAACACCCGGACGCCGATCACCTTGCCGGTCTCGCCGTGCGGCACCTTGAGTGAGGTGTCGCGGACCTCGCGGGCCTTCTCACCGAAGATCGCGCGCAGCAGCCGCTCTTCCGGGGTCAGCTCGGTCTCGCCCTTGGGCGTGACCTTGCCGACCAGGATGTCGCCGTCCTGGACCTCGGCGCCGATCCGGATGATCCCGCGCTCGTCGAGATCCGCCAGGACCTCCTCGGAGACGTTCGGGATGTCCCGGGTGATCTCCTCCGGCCCCAGCTTCGTGTCGCGGGCGTCGATCTCGTGCTCCTCGATGTGGATCGAGGTGAGAACGTCGTCCTGCACGATGCGCTGGGACAGGATGATGGCGTCTTCGTAGTTGTGCCCCTCCCAGGGCATGAAGGCGACCAGCAGGTTCTTGCCGAGGGCCATCTCGCCGCCCTCGGTGCACGGACCGTCGGCGATCACCTGGCCGGCCTCGACCCGGTCGCCCTCGGAGACGATCGGCTTCTGGTTGATCGAGGTGCCCTGGTTGCTGCGGACGAACTTGTGCAGCCGGTAGGTCTTGTGCTGCCCGTCGTCGGTCATCACCGAGACGAAATCGGCGGTGACCTCCTCGACAACTCCCGACGCGTCGGCAACGACGACGTCGCCGGCGTCGACCGCGGCCCGCAGTTCCATCCCGGTGCCGACCAGCGGCGACTCGCTGCGCAGCAACGGAACGGACTGACGCTGCATATTGGCGCCCATCAGCGCCCGGTTGGCCTCGTCGTGCTCAAGGAACGGAATCATCGCGGTGGCGACGGAGACCGTCTGGCGCGGCGAGACGTCCATGTAGTCGACCGCGGCCGGCTCGACCTGGTCGACCTCGCCGCCCTTGCGCCGGACCAGGACCTGCGACTCGGCCAGCCGGTCCTTGCCGTCCAGCTTGACGTTGGCCTGGGCGATGACGAAGCGATCTTCCTCGTCCGCCGTCAGGTAGTCGATCTGGTCGGTGGCGACGCCGTCGGTGACCTTGCGGTACGGGGTTTCGATGAACCCGAACGGGTTCACCCGCGCGAAGGTCGCCAGCGAGCCGATCAGGCCGATGTTCGGGCCCTCGGGCGTCTCGATCGGACACATCCGGCCGTAGTGGCTGGAGTGCACGTCGCGGACCTCGAGCGATGCCCGGTCACGGGACAGACCGCCCGGCCCGAGCGCCGACATCCGGCGCTTGTGGGTCAGGCCGGCCAGCGGGTTGACCTGGTCCATGAACTGGGACAGCTGGCTGGTGCCGAAGAACTCGCGGATCGAGGCGACCACCGGGCGGATGTTGATCAGGGTCTGCGGCGTGATCGCCTCGACGTCCTGGGTCGTCATCCGCTCGCGGACCACCCGCTCCATCCGGGACAGACCGACCCGGACCTGGTTCTGGATGAGCTCGCCGACGGTACGCAGCCGACGGTTGCCGAAGTGGTCGATGTCGTCGACCTCGACCGGCAGGTCCTGGCCACGGACGGTCCAGCTGGTCTGGCCGTCGTGCAGCCGCAGTAGGTACTCGACGACGGCGACCAGGTCGCCCTCGGTCAGCACGCCGACGCTGGTCGGCTCGTTGACGCCGAGCTTCTTGTTCAGCTTGTACCGGCCGACCTTGGCCAGGTCGTACCGCTTGTCCTTGAAGAACAGGTTCTGCAGCAGGTTCTCCGCGGACTCACGGGTCGGCGGCTCGCCCGGGCGCAGCTTGCGGTAGATGTCCAGCAGCGCCTCGTCCTGCCCGGCGATGTGGTCCTTCTCCAGGGTCGACAGCAGCACCTCGGACCAGGCGAACTTCTCCCGGATCCTGGCCTCGTCCCAGCCCAGCGCCTTCAGCAGCACGGTGACCGGCTGCCGGCGCTTGCGGTCGATCCGCACGCCGATGGTGTCGCGCTTGTCGATGTCGAACTCGAGCCAGGCACCGCGGGACGGGATCACCTTGACGGAGAAGACGTCCTTGCCGGCGGCCTTGTCCAGGCTGCGCTCGAAGTACACACCCGGGGACCGGACCAACTGGCTGACGACGACCCGCTCGGTGCCGTTGATGATGAACGTGCCCTTGCTCGTCATCATCGGGAAGTCACCCATGAAGACGGTCTGGGACTTGATCTCGCCGGTCTCGGCGTTCATGAACTCGGCGGTGACGAACAGCGGCGCCGAGTAGGTCATGTCCTTCTCGCGGCAATCCGCTTCGGTCGCCTTGACGTCGTCGAACCACGGATCGGCGAACGAGAGGGACAGGTTTCCGGAGAAATCCTCGATCGGGGAGATCTCGGTGAGGATCTCGTCCAGACCGGACGGGATCGGCTCCTCCTGACGGTCGCGCCAACCCTGGGCACCGATCAACCAGTCGAACGACTCGGTTTGCAGTGCCAACAGGTTCGGAACCTCGAGCGGTTCGCGAAGCTTGGCGAACGAAACCCGCTTGGTGGCGCCTGTGGGGGTGCGGGTGGTGGACTGGGCTGACGTGCTGACTGCCAAGATGCGTCCTTCCGAGGACCGGTACTGCCGGGTGTGCCTGCCGGGTGTTCACTGTCGCGTTCGCTGCAAATCCTTGTTTCCCCAGGTCAGCGGGCCTGCGTCCGGCGCGCCGTTGCAGGCACGGCGACATGGGCGACGACACGACTGGAGGTTGGGGGCGGAAGGAAGGCAGCGCAACCATGAAGCCTACCCGCAAAAGGGCGCACTTGTCCAGACGTGCCCTCAGCGGCGAGCGCACGTCGCGGTGGTTTCACTCACACCGGGCGGTACTGCTCGCGAGAACGAGGGACGCGGCCCGCTATATGGCCGACGTCGTGGGTCCAATGCTGGACCGGGAAGGGCGGAGTGTCAAGCACCGTTCGGCGTGTGTGGACCGGGAGGCGAACCCGATCGACACGGCGCCGAGGCCGGCCATCCGGCTACTGGTGGGTGACCACCTCCACGTTGTGCCCGTCCAGGTCGCGCAGGAACACGGCGTAGTAACCGGGGTGGTACTCCGGCCATTCCCGCGGCTCGTGCAGCACCTCGACGCCGGCGGCCACCGCGGCCGCGTGCACCGCATCCACCTCATCCCGCGAGCCGGCCGCGAAGGCGAGGTGGTCCTCCCTCGCCGGGCCGCCGCCGACGTTCGGACTGAGCCAGAACCCGGGCTCGCCGTCGGACCCGGCCAGCCCGACCACCGGACCGTCGTCGGTCGGGAACCGCATCGCCTCGACGACGCCGATGGGCGCGAGGACGCCGGTGTAGAAGCGCACGGCCGCGTCGACGTCAGCGGCCTGAATCCCTACGTGATCGAACATGCCCAGATCGTCGCACGAGCCACCGACAACCGCCCGGGTCGGCGGCTCGGCCGGTGCCGACCCTAGTAACGTCGAACGTATGACCGCGGCACCGCAGCCGGCCAGGGAGTCGGCGCTGCAGGAATTGATCGACGAGCTGCCGGCCGGCACCGTCGCCGATCATCCCGCCACCCTGCAGAACTACCGCCAGGACTGGGCGCACGACCCGGACGCCGGCACCCCGCTCGCGGTGGTCAGGGCGAACAGCGCGAGCGACGTGCAGGCGACCGTCCGCTGGGCGGCCAGGCATCGAATTCCGATCGTCCCGCGCGGCGCCGGCACCGGCCTGTCCGGCGGTTTCACCGCCGTCGACGGCGGCATCGTGCTGAGCATGGAGAAGATGACGGACATCGTCATCGACACCGCCACCCGCACTGCCGTCGTCGAACCGGGGGCGATCAACGCCGAGGTGAAGCGCGCCGCCGCCGCCCACGGACTGTGGTATCCGCCGGACCCGTCGAGTTTCGAGATGTGTTCCATCGGCGGCAATCTGGCCACCAACGCCGGCGGCCTGTGTTGCGTGAAGTACGGCGTCACCACCGACTACGTGCTCGGGATGGATGTGGTGCTGGCCGACGGCACCCTGGTTTCCCTTGGCGGGCAACGGATCAAGGACACCGCCGGGCTGTCGCTGGTCAAGCTGTTCGTCGGCAGTGAGGGCCTGCTCGGCATCATCACGAAGGCAATCCTGCGGTTGCTGCCGGCTCAGCCGCCGGCCGCCACCTTCGTGGCCAGCTTTCCGGATGTCGAGTCGGCGGCGAATGCGGTGGTGGCCATCGGCGCGACCCAGCGGCCGTCGATGATGGAGCTGATGGACAACTACTCCATCAACGCCTGCGAGGACCTGTTCCAGGCCGGGCTGGACCGGGAGGCCGGTGCCCTGCTGATCGGCCAGTCGGATGCCCCGGGCGCGGCCCGCCGGTTGGAGATCGAGGAGATGCAGCGGGCGTGTGACCTGGCCGGCGCCAAGGAAAGCTTCTGTACCGACGACCCGGCCGAGGGCGAGATGTTCCTGCACGCGCGGCGGCAGGCCTTCCAGGCCCTGGAGAAGCGCGGCACCCTGCTGTTCGAGGACGTCGGGGTGCCGATCCCCCAGCTGCCCGCGCTGATCGTCGGCATCGAAGGCATCTCCGCGGCTCACGGCGTCGAGATCGCGGTGGTCGCGCACGCCGGCGACGGCAACACCCATCCGCTGGTGGTCCACGACGGCGGCGACCCGGAATCGGTGCGCCGGGCCCGGCTGGCCTTCGATGAGGTGATGGCCCTGGCGCTGTCACTGGGCGGCACGATCACCGGCGAACACGGTGTCGGCCGGTTGAAGAAGGGGGCACTCCCCGATCAGCTCGGGCCGGACGTGCTCGCGCTGACCCAGCGGATCAAGGATGCGCTGGATCCGGACGGCATCCTCAACCCCGGCGCGGTCCTCTGACCGCTTCGGGGCTTGCGTCCCGGAACGCCGTCACCACGCAGCGGCCCGCTGACCCGGGGCCGGCGCTCAGGCCGCCCTGGCGTTGCGGACGCGCTCGCCCACCCAGCTGTCGGCCACCGCGACCCCGCCGCCGACCAGCAGCGCCTTGAAGGTCTTCGGCAGCGGCAGCAACGCCGCCGCGTGCGCGACCAGCGTCTGGATACCGACCCAGCTGGCCGTGCCGACGGCCACGTTGCCGTAGCTGCGCAGCTGGTCCGGCACGTCTTCGCTGCCGGTGAAGGACATCAGCGTGTAGTGCTCGGGCTTGGCCTGCGGGTCGAGCGCGAACGAACCCAGGTAGCCGGCGGCGACCACGCCGGTGCGGACGACGCGGCTGAACCGGCCGCGTCCCGGCACCAGCATCGCGGCGGTGACGGCCGATCCCCTGACCATCGACGGCGTACTGACCTTGACATCCATCCGCTGCGCTCCCCTCGCCTTCGTTGCTCGTTCCCCAAGGGTATCCGGGTACGCCGAAGGGGCGGGCTCCGTGGTGGAGCCCGCCCCTTCGGGCGGTGCAGAAATCCGGGTGACGATTCCCGGCGAACCGGGCGTCAGATCCGAATTACTTGACGGTGGCCGTCGCGCCGGCCTCTTCCAGCTTCGCCTTGGCGGCCTCGGCGGCCTCCTTGGGAGCCTTCTCCAGGATGGCCTTCGGCGCACCGTCGACCAGGTCCTTGGCTTCCTTCAGGCCCAGGCCCGAAACAATCTCGCGGACCGCCTTGATGACCTGGACCTTCTTCTCGCCGGCAGCCTCGAGGACGACATCGAACTCGTCCTGCTCCTCGGCCGCCTCGGGGGCAGCTCCGGGGCCGGCCGGGCCGGCAATAACCTGCGGGGCCGCTGCGGCGGCGGTGACGCCGAAGGTCTCCTCGAACTGCTTGACGAACTCGCTCAGCTCGATGAGGGTGAGCTCCTTGAACGCGTCGAGCAACTCGTCAGTGGTCAGCTTCGCCATGATGGGCGTTCCTTTCTCGTACTACTTGTCCCGCTGATACACGGGGCAGGTCTTGGGTGATGGATGAACCGGTCTGATCTGCGACCGGATGGTGCCGGTCGGATCAGGCGGTCTCGGTCTCGGTCTCGGCAGCGTCCGCTGCGTCGTCCGTGACCTCGGTGTCGGCCTGCGCCGTGTCGGCCTCGGGGGCTTCGGCGGCAACGGCCACCGGAGCCTCGTCGGCCCGCTTCTCCTGCAGGGCAGCCGCCAGGCGGGCGACCTGCGAGGGAAGCTGGTTGAACATGACGGCAGCCTGGGACAGGCTGGCCTTCATCGCGCCGGCCAGCTTGGCCAGCAATACCTCGCGCGACTCAAGGTCGGCGAGCTTGGTGACCTCGAGGGTGTTCAGGACCTTGCCGTCCATCACCCCGCCCTTGATCACCAGCAGAGCGTTCGCCTTGGCGAAGTCCCGCAGGGCCTTCGCCGCGTTCACCGGTTCCCCGGTGACGAACGCGATCGCGGTCGGGCCGTTGAACAGTTCGTCCAGGCCCTCCACCCCGGCCTCCGCCGCTGCGCGGCGGACCAGGGTGTTCTTGGCGACGGTGTAGGCGACCTCGCTGCCCAGATCACGACGGAGCTGGGTGAGCTGGGACATCTTCAGGCCGCGGTACTCGGTCACGACGGCAGCGGACGAGTTGCGGAACTGGTCCGCGATCTCGGCGACTGTGGCGACCTTCGCTGCTGTGGCCATCGGCGCCTCCTTCCTTGTAGCGAATCAACAGTGGTGACAACGGTTCTCACCGCCGGCAGTTCTGCCGGCTGATGATTGTCGTTGCCGGCCACCGGTTCTCGCCGGAAGGAGTTCGACCCCGGGAATGACGAACGCCCCATGCGCAGGCGCACGGGGCGTGAAGTGCTCACCGGACCGGAATTACCCGGCACCTGGCGGCAACTGCTACCTCGTCCTCCTGCGTGGGCCGCCCGGAACTTCCGGGACCTTCACTTGCCGTGCCGGTGGAACCGGCGCAGGCAAGAGCCGACGGTCTGCGGTGGATCACTGCTCACGATACCGGGGTGTCGCCGCTACCGCCAAATCGCGCGGCGGCCGGCACCGTCAGAACGCACTCATCGCAACCGATACGCGCCGACGCCCCGATGCACAGGGCATCGGGGCGTCGGATGACGGCGGCGCGATCACCACCGTCGACGGCGGATCAGGCCTCCGGCTGGGCCAGCAGGTTCCGGGTGATCGACGGATCGACCAGGATGCCGGGGCCCATGGTGGTGCTGATGGCGATCTTCTTGATGTAGCGGCCCTTGGCGGCGGCGGGCTTGGCCCGCAGCACCTCGTCGAGCACGGCGGCGTAGTTCTCCACCAGCTTGTCGACGTCGAAGGACGCCTTGCCGATCACCATGTGCAGGTTGGCGGCCTTGTCGACGCGGAAGTTGATCTTGCCGCCCTTAATGTCCGACACGGCCTTGGCGACGTCTGCGGTCACCGTTCCGGTCTTCGGGTTCGGCATCAGGCCGCGCGGCCCCAGAACCCGCGCGATCCGGCCGACCTTGGCCATCTGGTCCGGCGTGGCGATGGCGGCGTCGAACTCCAGCCAGCCACCCTGGATCTTCTCGATCAGGTCGTCGCTGCCGACCACGTCGGCGCCGGCGGCCTCGGCCTCGGCGGCCTTGTCGCCGACGGCGAAGACGATCACCTTGGCGGTCTTGCCGGTGCCGTTGGGCAGGTTGACGGTGCCCCGCACCATCTGGTCCGCCTTACGGGGATCGACGCCGAGCACCATGGCCACCTCGACGGTCCCGTCCATCTTGGTGGTGGACGTCTTCTTGGCCAGCTCCGCTGCCTGCAGCGGGGTGTACAGATTTTCGCGGTCGACGAGTTCCGCCGCCGCGCGATAGGCCTTGCTGCGCTTCATGACTGCTCCTTGTTGCTGAGTGGAGTTCGTGGTTGCGGGTCGCGCTCGACCCTCCCACCGACAATCCGCGGGTGCGGACCGCCGTACTACTGACGGGCTACTTGGTTCAGGCGCCCTTGACGGTGATGCCCATCGAGCGGGCGGTGCCGGCGATGATCTTCGTCGCCGCATCCACGTCGTTGGCGTTCAGGTCGACCTTCTTCAGCTCGGCGATCTCGCGCACCTGGTCCATGGTCACGCTGGCGACCTTGGTGGTGTGCGGGGTGCCGGAGCCCTTTTCGACACCGGCGGCCTTGAGCAGCAGTTTCGCGGCCGGCGGGGTCTTCAGCTTGAAGTCGAACGAACGATCTTCGTACACGGAGATCTCGACCGGGACCACGTCACCGCGCTGCGACTCGGTCGCGGCGTTGTAGGCCTTGCAGAACTCCATGATGTTGACGCCGTGCTGGCCGAGCGCCGGGCCGACCGGCGGAGCCGGGTTGGCCGCGCCGGCCTTGATCTGCAGCTTGATGATCGCTGCGAGCTTCTTCTTCTTCGGGGGCATGACTTTCTCTCTTGCGTTATCCGGGGGCTGGGGATGGAGCGCGTCTGGCGGTTACCAGGCGACGACGGGTCAGATCTTCTCGACCTGGGTGAAGGACAGCTCGACGGGTGTCTCGCGACCGAAGATCGAGACCAGCACCTTGAGCTTCTGGGTGTGCGCGTCGACCTCGTTGATGGTCGCCGGCAACGTGGCGAACGGGCCGTCCATGACGGTGACCGATTCGCCGACCGAGTAGTCCACCTCGGTCCGGACCGGCTCGCCGGTCTTCGCGGCCGCCTGGGTCGACTTCTTCGGCGCGGCCGGGGCCAGGATCTTGATGACCTCGTCGACGCTCAACGGCGACGGGCGCTGGGCGGTGGCACCGACGAAGCCGGTGACGCCCGGGGTGTTGCGGACCGCGCTCCAGGAGGCGTCCGTCAGTTCCATCCGGACCAGGATGTAGCCCGGGTAGACCTTGCGCTGGACGATCTTGGGCTGGCCGTTCTTGATCTCGGTGACCTCTTCGGTCGGCACCTCGATCTGGAAGATGAAGTCCTCCATGTCCAGCGAACGGATCCGGGTCTCGAGGTTGGCCTTGACCTTGTTCTCGTAACCGGCGTAGCTGTGCACCACGTACCAGTGGCCGTCCGCTGCCTTCAGGCTCTCCCGCAGTTCGGCGACCGGATCGGCCACCTCCTCGGGCGCGGCCTTGTCATCGGCGGTGGATTCGTCCGCAGCGGGTTCGCCGTCGGCGGCTGCGTCGTCGGCTGCGCTGCCGTCGGCTGCGGTGTCGTCAGCCACGCCGTCGCCAGGAGCGCTGTCGGCGGCCTCCGCAGCTTCGGCGGCCTGCTCGTCGGTGAGTGCGGCGCCGGTGAACTCGACGCCGGGATCGGCGTCGAGCAACTCGGAACCGAGCTCACTGCTCTCGGTGTGGTCGGGGCTCGACACGGTTATCTCACTTCCTCGTTCGGTGATGGCGCTGCGTTTCTGGTGGTCGGTGGTGTGGTGATCCGGCCCTGACCGTCGGCCGGGTCGGTCAACCGAAGATCGACAGCACTCCCTGGGCGAACAGCGCGTCCAGGCCGTAGACCAGCGCCACCATGAACACCACGAACACGATCACCACGATGCTGTAGGTGATCATCTGCTTCCGAGCCGGCCAGATGACCTTCTTCAGCTCCGCGACGACTTCCCGCAGGAACCGCAGCAAACGCTGGAACAGATTGCCGCGGGTGTCCCTGTTGTCGTCCCGACCGGCTGTCGCCCGGCCCTTCTTCTCGGTGATGCCGGCCTTCACCGCCGCCGATCGGCGGGCCGCGGCGCGAGCCGAGCCGGCGGCGACACCGGCGCCGACCAGTTCCGTGCCGGAGTCGGCTTCGTCGCTGTCGTCGGCCTCGTCGTCGTTGTCGTCAGCCACGGTGTCGTTCTCGACCTCGCCACTGTCGACGTCGGCGTCGTCCGCGTCACCCGAGAGTTCGGCGGATCCGGCGCCGGTTGCGTCGCCGTCATCCGTTTCCGGGGTGGACGAAGCGTCGGCTCCGGCTTGGGTGTCGTCCCCGACTTCCCATGCCTCTTCGGTGCCGTCGTGATCGTTGCTCACGAGGGCTCCCCGCTCGTCCCTCGCGGGCTGCCCTCGTTCAGCGCCGATGGTTCGCTCGCAAGCTCGCTCACGCCTACCTCGTCCTCACCGTTCTGGCTGTCCGCTACGAACAGCCTGCCTGACCGGAACCGACCCACCTGAGTGCGTCGGACCGGAGCCGTCCTGCCGGACGGCACCCGGCCTGAGCCGGGCCCGGGTGCCCGGTCGACCCGGATCCCGCGGAGCAGGGGCGACAGGACTTGAACCTGCAACCTGCGGTTTTGGAGACCGCTGCTCTGCCAGTTGAGCTACGCCCCTCTGTACTGCATCGACAACTGCCGTTGCCCTGGCACTCGCGCACCGGCACGCTGCAACACGTGGCCGTTTCACGAGACCGGGATGCGCCCCAGCTCCGCTACCGAACGCAGATCGCACTCGGCGGGCAGGCTTCAGCACACCCCAGACGGTCAAGTGTAGGCCACCACCCCGCCGCCGGACCAATCGCCGATCCGGTCGCGGGACTCACGGCAACCGGATGACGGCGCGGGACTTGCCGAGCACGGTCTTGCCGGCGAAGGTCGCGGTGATGTCGATCCGAGCGGTCCTGGCCTGCTCGTCGATCGCACCGATCTTTGCGGTGATCCCGACCTCGGCACCGTCGGGGTCGGCGACCACGACCGGCCGGGTGAACCGGACGCCGTACTCGGCCAGCGGACCGGGATCGCCGAGCCAGTCGGTGACGATCCGACCGGCGACGGCCATGGTGAGCATGCCGTGGGCGATGACGTCCGGCAGCCCGACGTCGGCGGCCACCCGCGGGTTCCAATGGATCGGGTTGAAGTCGCCGGAGGCGCCGGCGTAACGGACCAGCCGGCCACGGTCCAGGTGCACCGTCAGCGGGGGCAGTTCATCACCGACCGCCACCGAGGTCAGGTCCGCGGTCATCAGCCGGCCGCCCGGGAGACGAGCATGCCGTAGCCGGTGACCACGTGCGCGCCGGTCGCGTCGACGATCTCGGAGCGCAGGGTGATCATGTCGTTGCCGGCCATGTTCTTGATCGAGTCGATGACGATGGTGCAGCTCAACTCATCGCCGGCGACGATCGGCCGGCTGTAGACGAAGCGCTGGTCGCCGTGCACCACCCGGGAGAAGTCCAGCCCGAGTGCCGGGTCGAACAGCACTGCCTCCTGGGCGCCGTTGATCACGGCGAACGCGAAGGTCGGCGGGGCCAGCAGGTCCGGGTAGCCGGCGGCGCGGGCAACGGCCCGGTCGTGGAACAGCGGATTGTCGTCGCCGATCGCGGCAGCGAACTCGCGGACCTTCTCGACGCCGACCAGGTACGCCTCGCCCAGTGGGTACTCACGTCCGGCGAAGGACGGATCCATCGGCATGCGGCCGGGGCCTGGTCAGCGAGTCTTGGCTGGTCGCGTCAGCGGGTCTCTTTGTGCACCCGGTGGGTGCCGCAGTTCGGGCAGAACTTCTTGATCTCGAGGCGATCGGGATCGTTGCGGCGGTTCTTGCGGGTGATGTAGTTGCGGTGCTTGCACTCTTCGCAAGCCATGGTGATCTTCGGACGAACGTCGGTGGCGGCCACGGTGTGGAGCCTCTTTCTCGAACAGGGGTGACGGGCGCTCTCGCACCAGCACCCGCGGGGCGGGGACCGCCCTGCGGGCGGCGTGGTAGCGGTGGCCGGACTTGAACCGGCGACACAGCGATTATGAGCCGCTTGCTCTACCGACTGAGCTACACCGCCATGCGATCGGCCCCGGAGGTACCGGTGCCGGTCAGAACAACGACCGCACGGCTCCAGATCTTCCCAGTTCCAGATCACGGTGCCTGCGGCCGGTCGCTCCGAGCCCCTTTACGGAATCGAACCGTAGACCTTCTCCTTACCATGGAGACGCTCTGCCGACTGAGCTAAAGGGGCGTGCTGAGACTGCGAACCTCGCGGTCCGCTGCTGTGCAACGTCGACAACGATACAGCACAGCACGGGCGTCACTAAATCGCCAGGTGAGCGGACTGACTCCGGCGCCGGACCCTGGCCGTGCCTTCGACCCACCGACGATCCGGCCGCCATCCCAGCCGCCGATGTTCAGTCGGGTCAGGACGCCGCGGGGTGGGGCGTCAACCCCAGGCTGGCGAAGAACTCCTCGGCATCGACCACGGGCTCGTCGACGGTCTGGTAGACCGACAGCGAGTCCTCGGCGTCTTCCAGTCGCTCCAGCAACTCCTCGTAGCGCCTGCTGGACAACAGCACTGCGACGGGGCGCCCGTGGCGGGTCAGGACGACATCCTCGGTGTCGGCCTGCTCGACCAGGGCCGCCATCCGTGGCTTCGCTTCGCTGATCGGGATCAGCTTCATCTCGTTCACCTCCGGTATACCTCTCTGCGGTGTCCGACCTTTGTCACCGTGACGGTGACGATGTCGTCCCGGATCGTGTAGATGATCCGGTAGTTGCCGACGCGGAGCCGGTAGGCGTCCGCACCGGACATCTTGATCGCGCCGTGCGGGCGGGGATCGTCGGCCAGGCCACGGATGGCATCGCTGATCCTGCGCGCCTGTGGGCGTTGAAGCGCAGCGATCGTCTTCGCGGCGCTGGCCCTGATTTCCACCCTGTAGGCCATACCCACAATAGTACCTTAATTAGGGCCTAAACTCAGGACCAAGGCCCCGCTGGTGCTCGCGGTGCCCGCTGTGTGCCCGAAATAGACCAGCGGGCCCGCTCCGAAGAGCGAACCCGCTGGTCACCGCACAGTGGCAGGTGAGGGATTTGAACCCCCGTAGGCAATGCCGGCTGATTTACAGACAGATCAACCGCAGTCCCGGCCGTCCCCCCCAATGCCTGCCAGTACCGAATATGCAGGTCAGGACCCGCCCGCAGATAGGCCGGCTCCCTGCCCGTCCCCAGTAGTCCCCAGCAGTCTGCACACACCAGTGCACACACAACCGAAGGGAAGCGACACCATGTCCACCACCACCATCCACCCGACGATCCTCACGCCCGAAACGGCCGGCACCATCTGGCAGCTCGGCGCCCAGGCCGGCTGGGACGCCGGAGTGCGAGCCAAGGGCAATCTCCCGAAGCGCAGCACGGAGGGCGACGGCCAGGTCATCGACATCAGTGGCCTGTTCGCCGCGGCTGACGAGGCCGACGATGTACTCCGGGCACTGTCTGGCGATCCGAGCCGACGTTCCCGCGAAGGCGACCAACTGCGTGTACACGTCGCCGATGCCCAGTGTCCGATCCGGTGGTGCGAAACCCACGATGGCGACGACGACGGCTTCCTGCACGTCGGCGGCACCAGCCCGCTCGGAGTGCAGATCTCAGCGCTCGAGCAGGACGGCGAGATCGCCCCGGCCAAGATCTACGTGCCGACCCTTGAGCGCGAGGACGTGACGGCCGAGGATGCCGCGGCCTTCGCCGCCGAGCTTCTCAACGCCGTGGCGACGATCAGCGCTATGGACGCAGAGGCAGAGCGATGACACTCACCTTGGTTGTCGCACCCTCGGCGCATGATCGGAACATGCCGAGCGCGGACGAGTTCGACCCGTGGTTGTGGGCCGAGGCCCGAGGGATCGCCGTCCTATTCGCCGACCTGCCGCCGGAGCGCTTCGGGGAGTGGCACCCGGACAGGCGAACTATCTACCTGTCCACCGGGTTGTCTCAGGTGCAGGAGTGGTCGACGCTCACGCACGAGTGCGGGCATGTCGCCCTCGGCCACGTCGGATCCAAGGACCAGCAGGAAGTGGACGCGAACCGGTGGGCGGCCGAGAGGCTGATCGACCCAGTGATGCACGACGCCGCAACCACCCTGTGGGGCAACGATTTGTGCCGCATCGCTGACGAGCTCGGTGTGATGATGTGGGTGGTGAATTCGTGGCGTTGCCTGCTGCGGGATCGCGTCGGGGCCGAGTCATGAGGCAACCGGCTCCGAAGCAGCCGCCGTTGGAGTGGACGCCGCGGCTGATCGAACGCTGGGACTGGCTACTCACCTGGGCTGAAGCACGGGCGATCGTGGCCGAGCCGGCCGAGATGCCGGACGGGGTGCTCGGATCTTGGTCGCCTACCCGGCGGGTGATCCGGCTGGACGACAGTATGCCCCCGGTTCAGCGGGTGTCGGCACTGGCCCACCAGTGCGCGCATGCCGCGCTCGGCCACCAGGTGATCGGCGAGGCCGATGAGCAGGCGGCCGATGTGCTGGCCGCGTGGACCCTGGTCGATCCGCTGGAGTTGGCGAAGGTGGAGCGTCGCCTTGCGCCGGCACGCATCACCGCGGGCCGGGTCGCGGCCGAGCTCGAGGTGACCACAGAGATTGCCGAGGCTGCGTTGCGGCGATCTAGCATTCGGGCAGGTCGTCGGGGTCATTCACCGGTGAGGGGCTGATCGAAGTGAGCACACCGAACGGACCGTCTCAGCAGGACTGGCAGCCGCAGGGATGGCAGCAGCAGCAGCCACAGTTCACGATGCCGCCGCCGATACCTCCTCATCTACGCATGCAGCCGCCGGCGAGGCGCACCCCGGTTGGTGCGATCGTGTCCCTGCTTGGAGCGATCGGGATCATCGTCGGGACACTGCTGCCGTGGATCTCCGCCGGGTTCATGTCCTATACCCCGCCGCTGTTCTCGTCTGACGCCGGACTGTTCTTCGTCCTCGGTGTCATCGTCGCTGTCGTCGCTCTGGTTTGGCTGCTCGGCAACGCCGGCGGGCTCCGCTGGTTGTGCGTCGCGCTCGGGCTACTGGGCCTCGCACTGGCGATCTTCGAGATGGTGCGCCTGACGTCAACCGCCCCGGAGATGGTGAGTCTTGGGGTCGGGCTGATCCTCTGCGCCGTCGGTGGAGCGGTCGCGGCGGTCGGTGGTGCGATCCGCTGATAGTTCCCGGAATGATGACGAAGCGCCCCCGGCTGATGTCCGGGGGCGCTTCGCGTTCGCGGAGTCAGAGAACGGAGCCCGGGTTGCCGCGCTGGAAGTAGCCGGCCGAGTTGATCAGCCCAACCCGCTCGTCCAGTTCCTTCTGCGCGGCCCCCCGCGATGCGTTCAGCGCCCTCATTGACGAGTACCACCGCGCATCATCGGCGACCGCTTCGGCCTCGGCATTCCGTGCCCGGCGTGCGGCGTCGTCCAAGCTATCCATGTACTGCTCGTGGGTCATCACCATGTCAGCGCCCCAATCCGATCGATGCCGCAGCGGCCCTTGTGTCTGCGTCGGTGAACCCGAAGTCCATGACCGGCGCCGGGCCGAGCCCGACGGTCGCGGCAGCGGCCACCATGTCGGCCTGACTGAACTGGGTAGCCGGGGGAAGCAGGGATCCGAGCCCGATGGCTGCGGCCGCGGCCTGCACGTCCTCATCGGTGAGACCCCCGGCCGAGAACTGGGAGATGGGCTCGATGGGAATTGCGACGAGTTGGTCCAGCAGGATCGTGGTGGACTTCTCGTCGGCGGCCATCAACTCCCGGAACCGGGACACGGAAGTCGGGTGGATCTTGCCGGCACTCAACGCCTGGCCGACGATCCGGTCCCGGCGGGTCTGATCGGTGTCGCTCATTTTGTCACTCCGTTGGACTGGTCGTACACACTGACGGGATTTGCCCAGGACACTTCCTGGATCATGGACATCGCCTCTTCGTCGCTCTCAGCGAAGTCGAATTTGCAGTTCGTGAATGAGACCCGGCAACCCTTGCGGATTCGCGGCACCACGTGAAAGTGCGTGTACCGGACCAGGCTGTCATCTTCCGGGATGACGTAACCCTCTTCGTAGATGTGCGTCATTGCTGGTGTTGGTGCCGGGATTACTTCCGTGTTCATGAGTCTTCTCCTAGTTGTCCGCCAGTGTTGCCTTTGTGCGCCCCCGGGAGTGGATCCGTGGGGCCTCTTCCGGGGGCACCTCTCCATTCTTCCATCGGGCACGGGCATTCAGGTGGCAACTCGCAACGCTATGTGGGCGAGGTCGGCGCGACACGCGCGGAGCGGCAGGCAATTTCCGGCGAGTCACCCGGGAGCGCGTTTGTGTAGTCCCCATAAGTCAAGTGTGCCAACGTGTTCGAACCTGTCCGATCAGTTTATGAACGTGAATGGTCGTATATGAACGTGTTTCTAGGTCTGACAAATGCGAGCAAGCGGGTGGTTGCTGCGGCCCGTGAACCCTCCCACCGAGATCGCACGAAACGTGGTCAAGTCACCTACAGACCCCGGATGTGCAAGGGAGCACACCGGCGGGCGCTGTGAAATCGACCAAGACACCCAGCACCCGCCGGCCGGGGCCCCTCCACAGGAAAGGCCATAGCCATCATGCCCCGCTCACCCATCCCTGAACAGACACGGCGCCTAGTCTCGCTCGCCGAGGCGACGAGCTACGCCGGAGTCACAGGAGAGACACTCCGTCATTGGATCGCATCCGGAATCATCCCGGGCTACCGACTCGGGCCGAAGCTACTTCGCGTTGACCTCAACGAACTGGACGCCGCTCTCTGCCCGCTGCAGACCGTCGAAGGCAAGTCCGTTGCGTAACGCCGGGAGATTGCCTCTGACGGAGGCTGCAGCTCTAATCGGCGTGTCCCACTGGACGCTCCGTCGCCGGATCGCTGACGGATCCCTGCCGAGCCACCGTGACCACAGGGGCATGCTCGTCGTTGACCCTGCTGATCTCGACCGTCTACTGACGCCGTTCGTGGGCGGTGACGGCAATGACGCTGCCTGAAAAGCGAAGAGCCGCAGCGGGCGAGGCTGCGGCACTCCGAGGCGATCTCCTGGCGGGCGACCAATTCGATTCTACGTCAGGTGCCGCCGAAGCTGCGGTTGTCGGCGCCGTCGTGTTCGCCGCGACTGAGATCCAAGACCTGGTGCTCAAGCTGGTCACTGACACCGACTTCGCCGAGCCCCGCAGTCGGTTCGTCATCGGCGTGGTCCGCCAGATGCGCGCCGAGGGGCTGCCGGTCGATGCATTGACCGTGATTGGGTACGTCGCCCGGCATGCCCGGCTCGAGGCCGGCAAGCCGCGGGTCGCTCTGGCTACCTGGCTGCACGAAACGATCGACGCTGCGCCGGTTCCGGCATCTGCCGCATATTACGCCGGGATGGTGGTCGAGGCTGCCGCCCGTCGCCGGGCTGTGGAAGCCGCCCAGCGCATCGCAGCCGCTGCCGAGGGTGGCCCGCTGGCTGATCTGCAGACGATCGTCAGCGACGAACTGGCCGCGGTCACCGCCGCTGTTGCTCGGGTGGGTGGTCAGCATGTCTGAACTGATCGCGAGCACAGCATTCGATGACGGCGTGCCGCTACCGTCGGAACCGCCGAGTGAAGGCCGTTCCCCGTTCCCATCCCCCACTGTCGGGAACGGGGAACGGTTGCCCGAGGGAACGTTCCCCGTTCCCCACACACAGGTCGGGGAACGGGGAACACGCCAGAAAGGCGCCGCCGAGCGTGGTGCCCGGCTGTTCGGTGACGTGGCTGCTCTACTCGCCGGCGAACTCCCCGATCCGCCCAGGCCCGAGGTGCTGACCCGCGACGACGGCCGGGCCATCTTCTACGCCGGCCAGGTCAACGCACTGTTCGCCGACGCCGAGTCCGGCAAGACGATGGTGACCTGCGCAGCGATCCAGGAAGTGTTGAAGATCGGCGGCCGCGCCGTATTCGTGGACATCGACCACAACGGCATGGCCGGCATCGTCACCCGCCTGTTGGATCTCGGCTGCCGATCGGAGGACCTGTCCGACCCCGACCGATTCCGCTACGTCGAACCCGAAGACAAGGCGCAGCTGCTGGACCTGGTTGCGTTCCTGGTCACCTGGCGCCCGACGCTGGTCGTGGTCGACTCGGTAGGCGAACTCCTGCCGATGTTCCGGCTGTCCTCCAACAACCCGGACGACTTCACCACAGTCCACGCCGAGGCGCTCAAGCCACTGGCGATGGCCGGTGCCTGCGTCATCACCGTCGACCACGTCGCCAAGAACGTTGCCTCAGCCGAGTCCGGGCCGACCGGCACCAACGCGAAACGCCGCGCCGTCGGCGGGGTCTCGATCCGGGTCAAGGTCAAGGACCAGTTCGTGCCCGGACATGGTGGCGCCGTGTGGCTGATGGTCAACAAGGACCGGCACGGCGGGCTACGCGAGCACTGCCCCCGCGGCGACCGGGAACCATCCGCCGGACTGTTCACCCTGACCCCAACCGGGACCGGGATGACGTGGAACCTGCGAGCACCACAGGACACCGACAGTCAGCAGATCGCCAGCGTGGCGTCTGCTGACCTGGCTGCACTCGACGCGCTGGACCCGGCGCCGGCGAACGTTCGGGACGTCAAGGAGCGGATGAACTGGCGCAGTGAGCGGGCTGCGGAAACGTTGCGTGTCTGGCGTTCCCGTTCCCGAAGCGTTCCCGGGGAACGGGGAACAAGCGAGACGGCGAACGTTCCCCGTTCCCCTACCCCTGTGTTGGGAACGGGGAACACGGTGGAACTCAGGCCCTGCGGACACCCCACGGGACAGACACCGGGCTGCATTGAGTGTCTGATCGCGGACCGTGAAGGGAGCGCAGTCGCATGACCGGCCGGGACACACAGATGCGGTTCCTGGACCCAGCGACCGCGGTCACCCTCGACATGCGCGGAAACCTGCTGAACGTCATCGCCTCCACCGAGGCAGTGCTGCCGCTGATGGGCGCCGGATACCGGATCGCCGCAGCGGCCGGCGACGTCGTCAACGTCGACCAGTTGATCGCGCGGATCCGGATCGACCACTCCGAACCCGACACTGCGATGTACCTCACCGGTGTGATCCACATTCTCGCCGAAGAACTCGGAGCGCTCATCGACCGCTCCGTCATCGGAGTGCCCCTCCGGCAGGCACTCCAGCAACTCGCCGACGAATACGACCCAGACCACAAGGAGATCCCAGAATGACCACGAACCCATCGCTCCCGGCACGCATCCGCAGCAAGCTGGCCGATCTGTGGCTGACGCGCCTGGGCTACCAGACCGACGGCGCTGGGCATGTGGTCTGTGTCGGCGTCCTCCCGCCCGAAGCCCGCCGCCTCACAGATACCGAAACCATCGATGCCAAGGAGTACAGCGAATGAGCACCGAGCAGCCAACCATGGACGAACTCATCGCCGAAGAAGTTGCGAAGCTGGCCTATATGGAAGCCGCCGCGCAGGAGATCCTGGACGGCGCCGGAACACCCCGGCTCCGGGCGAAGGCAAACGCGACGCTCGAACGAGTCCGACGCTCACGGAGGAAACTACTCGGCCCCGCCGCCGACGTCAGCGGGTGGGACAAGTGAGCGACCCTGTGATGGCGCGCCTGCTCGTGGCCAGCGAAGCGCAGCACGCCGTCGACGCCTTGGAAGCCGCAGGTGAACACACCTGGGCCCAAGCCCTCACCGACGAGCTGAACGAAGGCCAAGACCCGTACACCGTGCGTTTTCTGCTCGGTGCCCTCTTGATCATGACCGACGTAATACGCGAACGCCTGGGCGACCTGAAAGGTAAACGCCAGTGACCGCCGAACGGAAACACAAGGGACGGAAACGTAACCCGAACGCCGCACCGTCACCGCGGAACCTGCAGCGGCAGGAACGGCACATCCGGGCGGTCGAGCTCCGCAAGGAGGGTCTGCCGTTCGATGAGATCGCCAGGCGGGTCGGATACGCCAACGCCAGCGGGGCATACAAGGCGGTGGAGGCGATCAAGGACGCTGCCCGCCAGAGCGCCGGTGAGGAACTGATCGCACGCGAGGCGGACACGCTCGAGGAGGCGATGGCACGTGTCCGGGGTGTGCTGCTCGGCGCCGACGACGGTGACCTGGTGGTGAAGGCTGCGCACGCGATCGCCCGGCTCTCGGAGTCCCGCCGGAAGCTGTTCGGTCTGGATGCACCTTCCCGGACTGACGTCACGATGGACGGCTCGGTGCTGCAGGTGGTGTTCAACCCCGCTCTCGCGCCAAGGACTATCGACAGTCCTTCTTTCACATCATCAGATCTCGAATCCGAAGGGCAATCGTCATGACCTCAGCAGCAGATGTGATCGCAGTCGCCAAGGGCGAACTCGGGTATGTCGAGTCGGGCACGAACATCACGAAATATGGGGCCTGGTACGGCGACCAGGGCCAGCCGTGGTGCGCCCAGTTCGTCTCCTGGTGCGGCTACACGGCCGCGGCCAACATCGGCCCCGAAGTCCCGAACCCGTACGCGGACGCCGAGAACCCGAAGGGGTTCGAGTACACCCCGACATGGGCGGACTGGTTCCGGCAGCGGAACGCGTTCGTTGCAGGTTCTTCCTCTGGCATCCAGCCCGGCGACATCGTCTTCTACGACTTCGGAATGGGCCGCATCTCGCATGTGGGGCTAGTGATCGCCGCCGACGCCAACGGCTATTCCACGATCGAGGGCAACACCTACGACACGGTGAACGGCCGGAACGGCGACACCGTAGCCACCCACGCCCGGACTCATCATGACGGGTTCTTCCGCGGGTACGGACGGCCGCTGTACGACGAGATGGGCCCGGGGATCGGCGGCGGCTACGACCGAATCAACCCGATCATCGGGACCTACGAAGCCCCTCCGAAACGGCCCCTGGTGCCGCTGCGTGGCCTACAGCCGGTCCAGGGCAACAACACGCTCGCCGCGATCCGGGTATCCGGCGCCAGGCTCCCCACGGACCTCACGTCTCGGGTCACGAAGGCCGCGCTGACGTTCGCCTCGACGGAAAGAGGCACCTTGGAACTCACGGTGCAGGACAACGCCACAGCGGACTTCGCCGCGTCCGGGATCTTCTCCCGCGACTACCAGTCGGAGGAGTTCGGCCGGCCCATCTCCTTGGACTTCGGGGACCAGCACATGCAGGTGACGAACGTGAAGACCTCCCGCGGCTCAGGTGGCCCGCTCCACACCGTGACGACGTTCGGGCAGGTCGATCCCTACCGCTGGGTCAAGGACATGGCCGTGAACGCCGGCGCCCGAGCGGTCGTAGAGGACACCAACTCCGGGGATGTGAACATCGCGCGTACGTCGGAGCAGACCACCTGGGACGTCATGCAACAGATCGCCAAGGGTCTCGGGTGCGTGTGCTTCGAGCACGACAACACGATCTATTTCGGCCGGCCGACGTGGCTGGCGATGCGGGCAGCGAAGCGGATCTGGGACTTCGAGTGGACGGCGTGGGACCGGTACACCGACGGTTTGGATGGGATGCCGGTTGTGGACGTTTCCACCGGCGACCGGAACGGCGACGTGCTGACGTTCGGTCTGCTGTCCGCGGACCGGTGGAGCATCCGGCCCGGGGATTTGGTGAACATGTCCGGCCGGCTCCGGTCCCTGAACGGCCAGTGGGCCGTCGACAAGGTCGTCATGAACCTGCGGCTGACCCAGACGGTCCAGGTGACCTGCGGCCGGATCGTGGATCCGCAACCCCAGACCCCGACGGGGACCATCAACAACGTTCCGGCCTACAACTCGCAGACCGGCGGAGCAACGATCGGCCTGCCGGGGTGAGTGAACAGTCCCCCGCAGCTGGGAGGCGCCTGCACACACGTTGCACACACCCGCTCTATCGATGCAGGTCAGAGCACTAGAAGCTGATCCATAATCAGCCGATTCGAGGCATGGAGGCAGGTAAGGGTCCTTCTGCCGCCTGAGAACGGGTCCCACAATGCCGGCCGATGACGCGGGATCGTTGGGGCAGGCGAACTACGGGCGAAGGGCGAACGATCGTGACTGAGCGGATGAGCGGATGAGGCTCCTCATCGACATCGACGGAGACCAGCAGCTGCACCGACAGCTGCTCAGGTGGACTGACCGGCTCACCGACGCTTCGCCGGCGTTCGACCGGATGGCGTCCACTGTTGCGACGATCGAGCAGCAGCAGTTCTCGTCGCAGGGCGGGTACGGCTCGGGTGGTTGGTCTCCGCTGTCCCCGAGGTACCGGGCGTGGAAGATGCGCCACTACCCGGGGAAGCCGATCTTGGAGCGCACCGGAGCGCTGAAGCGGTCGCTGACTGACCGCCCGTTCGGGATCGAGCAGATCAACGAAACCGAGATGACGATTGGTACCGAGGTTCCGTACGCGCGGTACCACCAGCGCGGCACAGACAGGATGCCGCGGCGCCGGCCGCTCGAGCTTCCCGCTTCGGGTCGGACGCAGCTGGTCAAGATCTTGCAGCGGTTCATCCAGGAGGGCGACGCATGACCGAGCCGCTCGTTTTGACGGTCAAGATGATCGGCGCCGACCTGGCGGCCAAGGATCTCGGCAAGGTCGGTGCCGCGGCTGAGGATATGAGCAGGACCCTCGGCAAGACGTACGGCCAAACTGCCGAACAGTGGGTGGAGGAGCACAGCAAGGCTGCGAAGACAGTCGCGAAGGCCACCGACGATGCCGGGAAATCCCAGGGCGGATTCTTCGCCGGATTGAAAGCGGGGTGGACACGGGCGAAGGCCGACGCCACCCAGTCGGCGAAGGACATCTACAAGGCGAACGCCGCCGAGTACGACGCGATGGCGGAGAAGCAGCGCGGGTTCTTCGCCGGCATCAAGGACGGCTGGGACAAGGTGAAGGGCGATGCCGAGGACGGGGGGAAGAAGTCCGGTGACGGGTTCCTCAAGGGCATCAAGGGGAAGATCCTCGGCGGAATCAGCGCGCTGGGTATTGGGGCGTTCCTGGTGTCCGCAGTCCAGTCCGCAATGGATTCCGAGGCTGTGCAAAGTCAACTGGAGGACGCGTTCTCCCGATTCCCGAAACTCGCTGACACCAACATCGGCAAGATCGAGGAGCTTGCTAATGCCCGGGAGAAACTGACCCGCTTCGACGCCGACTCCACGAAGGCCAGTGTTGTCCAGCTGGCGCAGATGCGGCTGTCCGGAGCGCAGATCACGAAGATGATCCCGCTGATCCAGGACTACGCGGCGAAGACCGGCAAGGACCTTGACCAGGCCACGAAGTCGGTAACGGACGCGTTCTTGGGCAATTCGGATGCCCTGCGGGATATCTCGGTCAACTTCAAGGCGACCGGTTCAGCTGGGTACGACTACGCCGAGATGATGAAGGCGCTCCGCGCCCAGGTCGGCGGGTTCGCAGAGAAGGAAGGCGAAGGCGCGAACGGCACCTTGGCCAAACTGTCGAACCAGTTCGCGAACGTCAAACAGGAGCTCGGCGAGAAGCTGTTGCCCTATGCGATCAAGTTCGGGGACTGGATCGAGCGAACCGGCATCCCGATGTTCGAGAAGATCGTTGACTGGGTAGCCAAATTCGGAGACAACATCAAGCCTCTGGTCACCTACTTCTCGTCAGCGGAAGGCGCCTGGGTGAAGTTCACCGCGGCGATCGCCCTGTCCGCCTACGTGTTCAAGACTCATCCGGTGTTTGCTGTGGCCGCTGCGGTTGCGTACATCATCGCGAACTGGGACAAGGTGAAAGACGCGTGGTCCGGGAAGGCCACGGAACTCACCCCAGCAACCGGACCGGACGGCAAGCCACTCGTCTCGACTCTGCCGGACGGGCGCAAGGTCATGAAGATGAACGTCCCCGGCATGAATCACGGCCCGGACGTCGAAAAGATGCCCGGTCATTCGAAGGGCACCGTCCTTCCCGGGTATGCACCTGGTGTCGATTCGGTCGCGGCGATGCTGTCCCCCGGCGAGGGCGTGGCCGTCCCGGAACTGGTGAAGGCCATCGGCCCGGCCACGTTCATGGCATGGAACGCCGCCGCATCCGCTGGCCGGCGGGGATTCGCGTTCGGTGGGATCGCGGGCACCAACCCGCAGTTCCAGCGGGACCCGATCTCGCAAGCACTGTTCATGGCGCAGCTGCAATCTGTGTTCTCCCTCGGGAGCAACACGGCAACCAGTGCGGCCCCGCAGGTATCCGCTACACCGTCCGGCGACGACCCGGTAGCCCGCTGGAAGAACGTTGCAACGCAGGCTCTCCAGATCACCGGGGACTACAGCAGCGAGAACCTGTCGGCGATGATGCACCGGCTCGGCATGGAGTCCACGGGTAATCCCTCCGCGATCAATAACTGGGATCGGAATGCGAAGAATGGCACGCCTTCGAAGGGCCTGATGCAGGTCATCGATCCGACGTTCAAGTCGTACGCGATGCCCGGCTACGACACGGACATTTGGGATCCGTTGTCCAACATGCTCGCCTCGATCCGCTACGCCAAGGCGACGTACAGGACTTTGCCAGCGGCCTACAACAAGGCCGGCGGTTACGACTCGGGCGGCTGGCTGCCGCCGGGCGGGATCGCGGTCAGCGGGCTGGACAAGCCGGAAGCTGTACTGACGCCCAGTCAATGGGACGTCGCCGAGCGGGCCGTCAACAACCACTCCCAGGGCACCGTGATCGAGGCCGGAGCGTTCGCTGCCGGTGCAATCGTCATCAGCGGCGTCTCGGACCCCGAGGCCGTCCTCGCGCTCCTGCAGGACCGGCTACCGGAACTGCTCGAGGGCGAGCGACGCAAGCAGAACACGAGGAACCTGTGATGGCCGGTGATCATGACGCTGGGACGCGGCAGGCTCTCGGCGTGCTGACCGCCTTCATCGCCGATGAGGATGGCCCGGCGTTCGCCAACCAGCAATTCCAGGCCGCTGCCGATAATCTCGCCCATAGTCACAGCCTCGACGGCGCCATCAGGCTGCTCGTCGGATCGTTCGCTCTGTCTGTCGAGCTACTGCACGACCAGGCCCAGCAGACGGGCGAGGACCGGTCAGAGATCCTGCAGCGCATCGCGTTGCGGCTCGCAGACTGCGGCTGATTCAGTGTCAGCTTCCACGGCCCTGACCTGCAGTGACCGGACGCGTGTGTGCAAGGTGTGTGCATTCGGAAGGGGGATCGCCTGTCGGCGGCCGCGCCTACCCTGAGCCCATGCGCTGCCGCCGGGACGGCCAAGCACTGACCGAGGTACCGCCACCCTGCCCCGGTGGCCACGAGTACCAGCACCGGACGTATTACTGCCGCGACTGCGACATCGAGCAGCGGGTGCCGCCGTGCACGTCGACGGACCGGACGACCAGCGAGCAGGGGTTGAGACTCTAAGGCTGGGCCGGAGCCGGCTGATAAAGAATGCCGCGCGCGAGCGCGTGCTGCCGAAGGCGGCTCGCGAGGCGCTCCCGCTTGCTTCTGCCAACGTGAGTCATGTCAACGGAGACGTGATCCGGAGGGTTCTCACCGATGCCTCCGTCCTCATAACACTGGTAGGTCAGATCGAGCGCCTCACCTACGGTCAGGCCCCAAGTCCCTAGCGACTGTCCACCGCGATTGATATGGCGCTCGTATGCCTCGTCTGGCTTGACACGCCCGTGAGTCGTGGACATGAGTAAAAACTGATGCGGGTCATCGGGGTCTGGGGATGACGGGAGGAACAGGCCCTTCTGGAGTGTCCCGTCCGAGTTGCAGTTTCCCGGAAGCGCCTGCCTGAGCAGCAGGGTCGAACGGTCTGACAGGAGCTGACCACAGGGAATAGCCCCTGTCGCGTCGGTCATTTCAACGTGCCCGTGCGAACGAAACGCTCCAGATCTGAGGCAGCGAAGTCGCTCGACTCAACATCTTCGTCACGTCCATCCGCGTGCAGGATGCACATGTACACGCCACCGCTCGGCTCGATCTCCACCACGAATTCGTCGCCGTAGCGTTCCCATTCGAGCCGGAGGCCGCCCTGGGGTGTCGCCGTCGGCTCAGCGCGCGTGTCGAGGTGGTTGCCCAACGATTCCATGAACGCCCCGTAATTGCGCAGAGCGACTTCTGACACGGCCCGACTGCCCCGCCCACTCCACCCGTCCTCGAGCCTGCGGAGGAGATCGAGCTTGGCCATCACGATCTCCTTCGCGTCGTCTGCGGTGTACTCGATATGGTCCACGCTCAGCAACTCAGTGATCGCCCCGTTTGCCGCTCGCTGGACCTGCCCAGTTAGTGCAACCCACGGTCGACCGGTCTGCTCATCGCGCAAACGGTGGCGGATCGCCAGCGCCTGCTGGATCGCGTACTTACCTTCCACCTGACGACCGACACCGCGCATGGTGAAGGTCATCTTGAACGTGTTCATGGCGACGATTTGGCCCCGAACGACGTCCCGGCCAATCGTACGCAGGCCTTCGCGAAGTCGCTCCAGCTCGTCAACCTGCTCTCGACGTGCGGTGCCGCGCGCACTGGATGCACCGGGCGGACCCAGCTCGGCGACCTCTCCATCCTGAAGGAGCTTGCAGAACGCCTGAAACTCGCCGAGGTCATCGTCCGACAGCGCGAAGGGCACGCCCGTGCGTCGATCGAGACTAGCCAGCGTGTCTTCGAGTGCTTGCCGCCCCCGGTCATAGAAATCCTGCATGACAATCGGCTGGTTCGGGACATGCAGGGCGGTCACCTCCCGCTCCAGCAGTGGGAGGGAGCTCCCGTCTTCAAAGCCCCGTACTCGTAGATCCAGCCCGTCGCCGAATCCTCCCGGTACCCGTGACCGGTTGGGGTGATCGTCCAGGTAGACCACTCGGGCCATGATGAGCACCAGCCGCTGATACCTGCTCAGGATCTCCCCAGCGTCAGCGGGAAACCCCTTCGCCGCGTCGAACCGGGCACCCGTCAGCTTGAAGTATGCGAAGGGTTCCAGCGCCATAGTTGCGCATGGTAACGGCACAGCTTGATTTCACGGCGTCAGGCGACGGACGAGCCCTCGCCGGCCGTGCGCTTGACCTGGGAGTCGGCCCTGTAGCCGAGCAGTTCCAGCAGCTTCGGCACCGGCACGAGCCAGGTCCTGCCGAGATGCAACGAAGGGATTTCTCCTTGTCTAGCTGCCTCGTACGCCTGATTGCGGCCGATGCCGAGCAGCCTGCCGACATCTGGCCAGAGCGGCACCGTAGCTCGACCTCTCAGTTCGCTTGGAATCTCCACGGCGACCTCCGGACTGCTGTATCGCTCGATCGGACTGTCCGATCTCCTATTACAACCATGAGGGACAGGAAGGGACTTGTCAAGCCAGAAGGGGCGTGTCATGCTGTAGGAGACACCATGAGGGACAGGAAGGGACGGATGCCGGAATACGCGGGCCGCGAGGTCGGCAAGATCGAGGAAGCCATCGGCCGGAACATCGATCGACTGCGCGGTGACATGAGTCAGGCGGAACTCGGCCGGCGGCTTGAGCCGTACGTCGGCGAGTGGTCACGGCAGGCAGTCTCCGCTGCGATCAAGGGGCGCCGATCCTTCACAGCGGCGGAACTCGTGGCCCTCGCGATGGCGTTGGGAACGACGATCCCGGAGCTGATGCACTCCACGGACTACGTCGAGCTGCGCGACGGCGACCAGGTGGCCCCGAACGAACTGGAGAGCGTGCTCTACCAGACCGGCCGGAAGACCCACGCGATCGCGAAGGAGCAGATGCGAGAGGCAGCCGACCTGATCCGGCGCACAGCGGACGCGCAACGCGGACTCGACCATCTGATCCCGTTGCTGCGTGTCTACCTAGATGAGTACCCGGACTTCCGCGACGAGATCGAACATTCGCGTGACGACGTACTCCGCAAGATGCGCATCAGCGACACGGAACGCATGTGGAATTCGCCTTGGATCCAGGTCTGCGACGAACTGCTAGGAGAGCGGAGCGAGATCGATGGCTGACAAGAGCGTGTGGAAGGCGTGCGGCTGCCGGGACGAGAGCGGCCAACAGATGGGCGCGGGCTGCCCGAAGCTGGACGACAAGAAGCATGGCACCTGGCGCTACCGGATCAGCGCCGGGAAGGATCCGCGGACCGGCAAGCGCCGGCAGGTGTTCGAATCCGGGTTCACCACCCGGCAGGCAGCCGAGCGGGCCCGGAACAAGGCTCGCTCGCAGCTCGACCAGGGCACCTACCGGGACGACACCAGAGAGACCGTCGCCGCGTTCCTGACCTCTTGGGCGGACAAGAAGGAGAGCACCGGCAAGCTCCGCCCGTCGACGCTGCGCATGTACCGGCGGTACATCACCGAGGACATCGTGCCAGCGGTCGGTGCGCTTCGCCTCCGGCAGCTGCAGCCGCATCACATCGATGACCTGATCGGGTCCCTGCTCGCCGACGGTCGCGGCCGGGTCACCGTGCGCCGGATCCACGCGACGCTGTCCAGTGCGTTGACCTCGGCCCGCAAGCTCAAGCTGATCGGCTCGAACCCAGCGGCCGACGTCGAGCTGCCGGATGCCCCGCGGCCGATGGTGCACCCGTGGGAGCCGGCAGAGCTCGGCACATTCCTCACGAAGGCGGCAGAGCACCGGCTCGGCGCACTGTTCGAGGTCGCGGCGTTCACTGGCCTCCGGCGGGGCGAGCTGGTCGGGCTGCGCTGGTCGGACGTCGACCTGATCAACCAGGTAATCACCGTCCGGACACAGATCGTCCAGGCAGGCGGGGCGAAGCTCGAGGGCAAACCGAAGACTCGATCCGGTGAGCACCGACGGATCGACATCGGCTCCCGGGTCGTCGGCGCGCTGCTCGGCCACCAATTCGCCCAGCAGCAGGAGCGGGACGCCTGGGCCGAGGCGTACAGCGACAATGGCCGTGTATTCGCCCGGGAGGACGGCTCCGACCTGTCCCCCGACTACGTGAGTCGACTGTTCCACTCGCTGACCACGAAGGCTGGGCTCCGGCAGGTGAAGCTGCACGACCTGCGCCACGGTGCGGCGTCGCTGATGCTGGCATCCGGCACCGACATCGCGGTCGTTTCCAAGATGCTCGGGCACTCTACGATTTCGCTCACATCCGACACCTACAGCCACCTGGTGGGCGGAATCGGGCGTCAGGCAGCGATGGCTGCGGAGGCTCTACTGCCACCCACTGCACACACATCGCACACACCTGAGGCCCTGAAATGACCAGCGGGCCCGCTCCGAAGAGCGAACCCGCTGGTCACCGCACAGTGGCAGGTGAGGGATTTGAACCCCCGTAGGCAATGCCGGCTGATTTACAGTCAGCTCCCTTTGGCCGCTCGGGCAACCTGCCGTGCCGGATCAGACTACAACGACGGGTGGGCGCGATCCCAATCGCCGGGCGGACCGGGCAGGATGGGACCGGGCGCCTGCCGGGCGCCACCCGGCAGGATGAATCCACAGGCAGAGAAAGAGGTGGGATGCATGGCCGACCCGTCGTTCGACGTGGTGTCCAAGGTCGATCACCAGGAGGCGGACAACGCCCTGAACCAGGCCGGCAAGGAGTTGAGCCAGCGGTTCGACTTCCGCGGCACCGACACCACCATTGCCTGGGCCGGCGAGGACGGGGTCACCATCACCTCGGCCACCGAGGAGCGCTGCACCGCCGCCATCGAGGTGTTCAAGGAGAAGTTGATCAAGCGCGGCATCTCGCTGCGCTCGCTGGAGATCGGTGAGCCGCAGGCCTCCGGCAAGACCTACAAGGTCACCGGCAAGATCGTCGAGGGCATCTCCAGCGAGAACGCCAAGAAGATCGGCAAGCTGATCAGGGACGAAGGCCCCAAGGGCGTGCAGTCGCAGATCCAGGGCGACCAGCTGCGGGTGTCCGGCAAGAAGCGGGACGACCTGCAGGCGGTGATCGCGTTGCTCAAGAACGCCGACCTGGACATCGCACTGCAGTTCACGAACTACCGCTGAGACCGTGTCGCGCAGCGTCTACATCGCGGCCGCCGAGGGCGCATCGGTCAAGTCGATCGTGGCGTTCGGCGTGCTGGACCTGCTCACCCGGCAGGTCGACCGAGTCGGGGTGTTCCGACCGGTCGCGCCCTCGCCCGAGTCGGACGTCGTCCTCGATCTGCTGCTGTCACACCCGGCGGTGCGACAGGATCGGACCGAAGCGGTCGGCATCCTGTACGAACAGGTGCATGCGGACCCGGCCGCGGCGCACGCCGAGATCGTCCGCCGGTTCGCCGCCCTGAGCCAACGGTTCGACGCGGTGGTGG
Source organism: Nakamurella lactea DSM 19367 (assembly GCF_000426645.1). GTDB lineage: Bacteria > Actinomycetota > Actinomycetes > Mycobacteriales > Nakamurellaceae > Nakamurella > Nakamurella lactea. The sequence goes on from NZ_AUFT01000006.1 coordinate 221,124, forward strand.
TGCTGGGCAGCGACTTCACCGATGTGTCCAGTCCCGGTGAGCTGGACTTCAACGCGCAGGTAGCGGCCGATCTCGGTGCCCCGGTGGTGCTGGTGGTTTCCGGCCGTGGTCGGGCTCCCGACCAGATCCGACTGGCCGCCGAGATCTCGCTGTCCGAACTCGCCGCGCAGCACGCCCAGCCGATCGCGGTGATCGCGAACCGGGTCGAGGCCGAGCAGGCCGGCGCCGTGCGGGAGCAACTTGCCGGCTTCCGGGGCCTGCAGACCGCCGTCATCCCCGAAGTGCCACTGCTGGTCGCCCCGACCGTCCGGGCCCTGATCGAGGCGTGCGATGGCACCCTGCTGCGCGGCAACCCGGACTGGCTGGACCGGGAGGCACTCGGCTTCGTGGTGGCCGCGATGTCGCTGCCGAACGTACTCACCAGGCTCCGCCCCGACTCGGCGGTGATCGCTCCCGGCGACCGGGCGGACCTGCTGCCCGGCCTGCTGCTGGCGCACGAGTCCGGCACCTTCCCGAACCTGTCGGTAATCGTGCTGACCGGCGGATACCTGCCGCCACAACCCATCCGGACGCTGATCGACGGGATCGAACACGATCTGCCGATCGTCACCGCACCGCACGACACCTTCCAGACGGCCACCCAACTGGCCGGCGTCCGCGGGCGGATCACCGCCGCGTCGCCGGTCAAGGTGGAGACCGCGCTCCGGGTGTTCGCGGACGCGGTGGACGGCCCGGCGCTGCTGGGCGCGATGAACGTCGCCGCCTCGACCGTGGTGACGCCGTTGATGTTCCAGTTCCGCCTGATCGAGCGGGCCAGATCGGCCCGCAAGCGGATCGTGCTACCCGAGGGCGACGACGAACGGATCCTGCGGGCGACCGCGTCGCTGCTGCGGCTCGGTGTCGCCGACATCACCCTGCTCGGCGAGGAGAACCGGCTGCGGGCCAGCGCATCCCGACTCGGGCTGGACATCGGGACGGCCACGGTGGTCTCCCCCGACGACCCCGAACTGCGCACCAGGTTCGCCGCCGAGTACGCCCGGTTGCGAGCCCACAAGGGGGTGACGATCGCGCAGGCCACCGAGCGGCTCGGCGACGTCTCGTACTTCGGCACGATGATGGTGCAGCTCGGGCTGGCCGACGGCATGGTGTCCGGCGCGGCCCACACCACCGCGCAGACCATCAAGCCGGCATTCGAGATCATCCGCACCGCCGCCGGCACCTCGATCGTTTCGAGCGTCTTCCTGATGTGCCTTGCCGATCGGGTGTTGGTCTACGGCGACTGCGCGGTGAACCCCGATCCGACCGCCGAACAACTGGCGGACATCGCGATCTCGTCGGCCGCCACCGCAGCCCGGTTCGGTGTCGACCCGCGGATCGCCATGCTCTCGTACTCGACCGGCGCCAGTGGCGACGGCGCCGACGTCGAGAAGGTACGCCGGGCAACCGATCTGGTCCGCCGCCGACGGCCGGACCTGCCGGTGGACGGTCCGATCCAGTACGACGCCGCGGTGGACCCGGCAGTGGCCGCGGCGAAGGCTCCCGGGTCGGCGGTCGCCGGGCGGGCCACCGTGTTGATCTTCCCGGATCTGAACACCGGCAACAACACCTACAAGGCGGTCCAACGCAGCGCCGGCGCGGTGGCCATCGGCCCGGTGCTGCAGGGCCTGGCGAAGTCGGTCAACGACCTGTCCCGCGGAGCGCTGGTCGACGACATCGTCAATACGGTGGCGATCACCGCCATCCAGGCACAGCAGACGACGACCTCGGACGCCGGATGACGGCCGACAGCGTACTGGTGCTCAACTCGGGCTCGTCGTCGATGAAATATCAACTGCTGCAACCGGACAGCGGCGACGTCGCGGCCTCCGGGGTGGTCGAACGGATCGGCCAGCAGCAGGGTTCGGCCACCCACCGTTCGCCGGGCGGCACCAAGCAGTGGGCCGGCCCGGTCCCCGACTACTCGGCCGCACTGGACGTCGTCGTACAGCTGTTCGCCGAGTCCGGCAGCCCGATTGCCGACCAGAATCTGCTCGCCGTCGGGCACCGAGTGGTCCACGGCGGATCCGACTTCGGTGATCCGGTGATCGTCGATGACGCCGTCCTGCAACGGATCCGGCAGCTCTCGGTGCTCGCTCCCCTGCACAATCCGGCGAACGCCCAAGGGATCGAGCGGGCGGCCAGGGCCTTCCCCGACACCCCACAGGTGGCCGTCTTCGACACCGCGTTCTTCCGCACCCTGCCGGCAGCCGCCGCCAGCTACGCCATCGACACCGCGGTGGCGGCCGCATATCAGGTGCGGCGCTACGGCTTCCACGGCACCAGCCACGAGTACGTGTCGGGGCTGGCGGCGAGCGTGCTCGGCCGGCCGCCGGCCGACCTCAATCAGATCGTGCTGCACCTGGGCAACGGGGCCTCGGTGTCGGCGATCCGCGGCGGGGTCGCGGTGGAGACATCGATGGGGATGACCCCGCTCGAGGGCCTGGTGATGGGAACCCGTTCCGGCGACATCGATCCCGGCGCGTTGCTGCACCTGCAGCGGGCGGCCGGCCTGGACGTGGCCGCGCTGGACGAGCTGCTGAACCGCAGATCCGGTGTGCTCGGGCTGGCCGGCGTCGTCGACATGCGCGACCTGCATGCCCGGATCGCTGCCGGCAACCCGGAGGCCGAGTTGGCGCTGGAGGTCTACTGCCACCGGGCGCGAAAGTACGTCGGGGCCTACCTGGCCGTGCTCGGCCGACTCGACGCCGTGGTGTTCACGGCCGGAGTCGGGGAGAACGATGCCAGGGTGCGGGCCGGCATCCTGCAGGGCCTTCACGGGCTGGGGATCACGGTCGACCCCGACCGGAACCACTCCCCCGCCCACGGCCCGCGGGTGATCTCGGCGGTCGGCTCCGCGGTCGAGGTGCTGGTGGTGCCGACGAACGAGGAACTGGCGATCGCCCGCAAGGCCGCCGCCCTGGTGCGCTGAGGCGTCAGCCCCGCAGTTCCAGGGTGCAGCACTTGATGCCGCCGCCGGCCTTGCGGAACTCTGAGACGTCCACCGGAACCGGCCGGTACCCGGCTGCGGTCAGGTCGCGTTGCAGTTGTTCGGCCTGAGCGGCGACCACCACGTTCCGGCCGTCGCTGGTGGCGTTGAGGCCGAACCAGTCGGCATCCGCCCTGGTCGCGATGATCGCGTCCGGGAACCGATCGCGCAGGACCTGCTGGGACGCGTGGCTGAATGCCTCAGGGAGATAGGCGATCTGGTCGTCGGCCAGTACTGCCAGTGCTGTGTCCAGGTGGTAGAAGCTCGGGCTGACCAGTTCCAACGGGACCAGTGGGACGCCGAGCGAGGCCGCCGTCTCGGTGTGCTCCTTGGGGTCGGTGCGGAAGCCGCTGCCGGCCAGCAACGCCGAGCCGGTCCACAGGTAGTCGCCCTCCCCCTCGTTGACGTATTCAGGGATCACCATCTCCGGGTACCGGGCGGCGAACCACGCCCGGTACGGCGCCTCCTCGCCGGTGCGCTCGGGCCGGAGGAACTTGGCAGCCACCACCCGGCCGCCGACCACGGTGCCGGCGTTCGCCGCGAACACCATGTCGGGCTGGCCGGGTACCCCTTCGATCACCTCAACGGTGTTGCCCAGGTCGAGGTAGGTCGATCGAAGATCTTCCCACTGCCGCATCGCCAGCTCGCGGTCGACCTCGACGTCGGCGTGCATCCAGGCGTTGATCTCGTAGGTGACGTCGAAGTAGGTCGGTCGGCACATCAGGTAGGTGCGCGGGCGGGCGACTCGCTGCGCAGCGGCAGACAGGTTGACCGGGTTGCTTCCAACAGCGAGGGACATGACTCGACGATAGGATGCACTCCGACGAAACGACAAGCGACTCTCCGCCCGAATGGAGCACAGTTCATTGCAGATCGACAAGATCGACAGTCACATCATTTCGTGCCTGGTCGCCGAGGCTCGGAGCTCGTTCCGGGAGATCGGTCAGCAGGTGGGGCTGTCGGCGCCGGCCGTGAAGCGCCGGGTCGACCGGTTGCGTTCGGACGGTGTCATCACCGGCTTCACCGCCAGGGTCGATCCGGCCATGCTCGGCTGGACGGCGCAGGCGTTCGTCGCGGTGACCTACACCGGCAACGTCCCCCCGGGACGGATCCGGCAGTTGCTCTCGCCGATCCCCGAGGTGATCGCCGCCTACACCGTGTCCGGCGACGCCGACGTGCTGGTGCATCTGCGGGCCGCCGACATGGCCCACTTCGAGCAGGCCCTGGAACGGATCCGCTCGGCCGCCGGAGTGGCCAGGACCGAGTCGACGATCGTGTTGTCGTCGGTGCTGGACCGGCAGTCGGTCGGTCTCACGGTCGCCGGTTCCGAACCGGCGGGCTGACGGAGTGCGCCGCGGCGTCGTCGCGGGCGTCAGCGCCTACCTGATCTGGGGGCTGTTCCCGCTCTACTGGCCGCTGCTGGAACCCGCCGGCGCCGTGGAGATCCTGGCCCACCGGATGATCTGGTCGCTGTTGGCGATGGCCCTGGTGCTGACCGCACTGCGGCAATGGCGGGCCATCCGGGCGATCCCCCTGCGGGTATGGCTGCTGGTGGCGCTGGCCGCGGCCCTGATCGCGGTCAACTGGGGGGTGTACATCTACGCCGTCAACAACGGCCAGGTGATCGGAGCTTCGCTGGGCTACTTCATGAATCCCCTCGTCAGCGTGCTGATCGGGGTGCTCGCGCTCGGCGAGCGGCTGCGGCCGGTGCAGTGGACCGCCGTCGGGCTGGGCGTCGCGGCCGCGGTCGTGATCAGCATCTCCGGCGGCCGGATCCCTTATCTGTCGGTGGTTCTGGCGCTCAGCTTCGGTTGCTATGGGCTGGTCAAGAAGGTCGTACCGCTCACCCCGACCGTCTCGCTCACCGCCGAGGGGATGGTGCTGGCGATCCCGGCGGCGGCCACCGTCATCGCCCTGCAGGCCAGTGGCGATGGCACCCTGACCGATAACGGGATCGGACACGTCGTGCTGCTGCTGCTGACCGGCGTGGTGACGGTGATCCCGCTATTGGCCTTCGGTCGCGCGGCCCAGGCGCTGCCGCTGTCGGTATTGGGCTTGCTGCAGTACCTGACCCCCGTTGTGCAGTTCCTGCTCGGCGTGCTGTGGGCGCACGAGTCGATGCCGCCGGCCCGCTGGGCCGGTTTCGGGCTGATCTGGTGCGCTCTGGTACTGCTGTCGGCCGACGCGCTGCGCCGCGCCCGCCGGAGCAGAGTTGCCTACAGTTGAGGACAGCCGATCCAGGAGGGCAGGCAGCGCCATGGGCATCCTCGATGCGTTGCGCGGACGAAAGTCCGGTGACGACCACAACAACGCCGATGAGAACGCCGCGGGCGGCGGCGGCCAGGTCGGGCCCGGCGATCCGGCAGCGCCGGACCCGACGAACTTCCAACCCCGCACCGACGGCAGCTACCTCGCCGAGGGCAGCGGCCTGCGGTTCGGCAACGGCAAGGTCACCGAGACGGACGGCGGCCCGGACAGCACACCGGCCAGGGTCGGCGACTACACCCCGACCGGACGGTTCAGTGTCAGCGCTCCGTTCGAGATGCTGGTGACCTTCGCGGTGACAGCCGTCGGTGACGACTACTTCGTTGCCCGCCGCACCTCGGTCGCCGACCGGTCGTCGGTCGAGCTGACCTACCGCTTCCGCCCGTCCGCCGGCTGACGATCAGGCCAGGGCAGCGTCCAGGGTGATCTCCACACCGGTGAGGGCCTTGGAGACCGGGCAACCGGCCTTGGCCGCTTCCGCCGCCTTGACGAAGCCGTCCGAGTCCAGCCCGGCGACCTTGCCGCGCACCGTCAGCTTGATGCCGGTCAACCGGAAACCGCCGGCCGGGTCCGGGCCGAGCCCGACCGCCGCGTCCGCGACCAGCGACTCGACGGTCCCACCGGCCTCGCCGATCACTGCGGACAACTGCATGCAGTAGCAGGCGGTGTGGGCGGCTGCAATGAGCTCCTCCGGCGAGGTGGTGCCGCCGGCGTCCTCGGCGGCCCGCTTGGGGAACGACACGTCGTAGGAGCCCAGGTTCGAACTGGTCAACGTGACGGTTCCGCTGCCGTCCTGCAGGCCTCCGGACCATTCGGTGCGCGCGGTACGTGTGGGCATCTGGGCTCTCCTCGGGTCGGGATCGGTGGTTACCACCCCATACTTCCCTGCGCGGTACAAAGTGCAACCGGCGCCCGGCAGCCGCGGGAGTGACGAACGACCGCGCCGTCAGGAGTGCTGCTGCAGAAAGGTCAGGACCTCGGTGTCGTCGACGCCGGGGAACACCCCGGGCGGCATCGCGGCCAGCAGATGCGAATGCACCCGGGCGCTCGGCCACACCTTGCCCTCCCAGCGCTGCGCCAGCTCGGCCGGTGGCCTGGTGCAGCAGGCCGGGTCGGGGCAGCGCGAGACGCTCCGCTCGGTGGTCTCCCGGCCGCGCATCCACTTCACCTGCCGGTACGGCACACCCACACTCACCGAGAAGGTCCCGGCCGGCGTGCGGTCCACCGCCGACGTGCACCAGTAGGTCCCGGACGGGGTGTCCGTGTACTGCTGGTAGGCGGCCGAGCGGTCCGGCCGCTCGAACACCTGGCGCGCCGTCCAGAACCGGCACACCCGCTGGCCCTCGATGGCGCCGGTGGGATCCGTCGGGAAGTGCACGCCGTCGTTCTCGTAGGCCTTGTAGATCACCCCGGCCGAGGAGATCCGCATGAAGTGCACCGGCAGCTCCAGGTGCCGGGTGGCCAGGTTGGTGAACCGGTGCGCCGCCGTCTCATAGGACACCGCGAACAGGTCGCGCAGGTCCTCGATGGCGATGTCCTTCTCGGCCTGGGCGTTGCGCAGCAACGGAACTGCCGCCCGTTCCGGGATCAGCAGGGCGGCCGCGAAGTAGTTGATCTCCACCCGCTGGTTCAAGAAGTCCGCGTAGTCGGCCGGCACCTGGTGTTGCAACACCAGGTGTCCCAGGGCCTGCAGCGCAAGGGATCGCGAATCGCTCTGGCCGGCCTCCGGTTGCGGCAGGTAGACCCGCCGGTGCACGGTGTCGGTGACGCTGCGGGTGGACGCCGGCAGATCGGTGACGTGCACCAGCGTGTAGCCCAGCTGCGCTGCCAGCTTGTCGACCACGGTGCGGGTGATCGGCCCGGCGCTGTGCCCGACGGCCGCCAGCAGCTGCTCCGCGGCCCGCTCGATGTCGCCGAAGTAGTTGTCCGCCAACCGCATTCGCTCGCGCAACGCGGCATTGGCCCGTCGGGCGTGTTCGGGGGTGGCCGCCCGTTCGGTCTGCGCCGCGGCCAACGACCGGTGCAGGCCGACCAGTGCCTCCAGCGCCTCCGTCGGCAGCCGCGGGCCGACCCGGACGGCCGGGACCCCCAGCGCCGGGAACGAATCGGCTCGCTGTGCGCGTTCCAGTTCGATCTCCAGCGCCGTCCGCCGGCTCGGCGCCGCCGGCGACAGCAGCTCCCCCGGCGCGGTCCCGAGATCGGCGGCCAATGCGGTCAGCACGCCGAGCTTCGGTTCCCGTCTGCCGTTCTCGATCAACGACAGCGCACTGGCCGAGATACCGACCGCGCCGGCCACATCGTCCAGCGTCCGGTGCGCCGCCCGGCGCAGGTGGCGCAGCCGCCGGCCGACCGCAATCGGGTCGGCCGGCGTGATCGTCGTCACCGACGCTGACATCCCGATTTCCGACATTGCCCGACGATATCGCAAGAATCGCGTTTCTTGACGGTGAAGACGGCTGGTCGTAGCCCAGTTCTTGACATTTCCTCGATCTATCGACCGAACACCACATCTGGAGCGAGGACCTGATGACGATCACCGAGAGCCCGGCCACCCGACCCTTCCCAGCCACTCCCGTCGACGGTTCGGCCGCCGGGCCGGACGAGCGGACTGCCGCGCCGGCACCCCGGCCGGGCGGCGATGCCGCCGCGCTGTTGCGCCGGCAATGGGCCGGCGATCCCCGGTGGGCGGGCATCGAGCGTGGCTACAGCGCCGAGGACGTGGTGCGGCTGCGCGGCAGTGTGGTCGAAGAGAACACGCTGGCCCGGCTCGGCGCCGAGAAACTCTGGCAACAGCTGACCCGACAGACCTTCGTCCGCGCTCTCGGCGCGCTGACCGGCAACCAGGCGGTGCAGATGGTGCGCGGCGGGCTGTCGGCGATCTACCTGTCCGGCTGGCAGGTGGCGGCCGATGCGAATCTGTCCGGCCAGACCTACCCGGACCAGAGCCTGTACCCGGTGAACTCGGTGCCGGCGGTGGTCCGCCGGATCAACAACGCGCTGATCCGCGCCGATCAGATCGACTGGGCCAACGGCGAGCACGGCACCGACTACCTGGTGCCGATCGTCGCCGACGCGGAGGCCGGGTTCGGCGGAGCCCTGAACGCCTTCGAGCTGATGAAGTCGATGATCGTGGCCGGGGCCGCCGGCGTGCACTTCGAGGATCAGCTGGCCTCGGAGAAGAAGTGCGGCCACCTGGGCGGCAAGGTGCTTGTCCCTACCTCACAACACGTCCGAACACTGAGCGCCGCCCGGCTGGCCGCCGACGTGCTCGGCGTGCCGACCCTGGTGGTGGCCCGCACCGACGCGCTGGCCGCCGATCTGCTGACCAGCGACGTCGACCCGATCGACGCACCGTTCCTGACCGGCGAACGCACCGCGGAGGGCTTCCACCGGGTGCGCAGCGGGCTCGAACCGGTGCTGGCCAGGGCGAAGGCCTACGCGCCGTACAGCGACCTGATCTGGGTCGAGACCGGGACACCGGATCTCGGGTTGGCTCGCGAGTTCGCCACCGAGCTGCACCGGGAGTTCCCCGGAAAGATGTTGGCCTACAACTGCTCTCCGTCGTTCAACTGGAAGGCCGCGCTGTCGGACAGCGAGATCGCCGCCTTCCAGGACCAGCTCGGCGCACTGGGCTACCGCTTCCAGTTCATCACGCTGGCCGGCTTCCATGCGCTGAACCACTCGATGTTCGCACTGGCCAACGGCTATGCCCGATCCGGCATGTCGGCCTACGTGCAGTTGCAGGAGGCGGAGTTCGCCGCCGCACCGGCCGGCTACACCGCCATCAAGCACCAGGCCGAGGTCGGCACCGGCTACTTCGACCAGGTGGCCACCGCGATCAATCCGGCCAGCGGCACCCTCGCGCTGGCCGGTTCCACCGAGGCCGCGCAGTTCCACTGATCATCACCGCCCGCACAGACGCCTTCCCCCAGGAGAACCCGATGAACGCCCACTGCCAGATCCGCGGCACCCTGCACCCCCGATTCGACGAGATCCTGACACCTGCAGCACTCGACTTCCTGACCCGGCTGGACGGCGCCTTCGCCGGCCGCCGCGCCGACCTGCTGGCCGCCCGCCGGGCCCGCAGCGAGAGCATCGCCGGCGGCGGCCGGATGCCGGACTTTCGCCCGGAGACGGCCGGCATCCGCGACGACCCGAGCTGGCAGATCGTCGATCCAGCACCGGGTCTGATCGACCGGCGGGTGGAGATCACCGGCCCGGCGACGCCGAAGATGACGATCAACGCGCTCAATTCCGGGGCCGACGTGTGGATGGCCGACCTGGAGGACTCGACCGCACCCACTTGGTCCAACGTGGTCGGCTCCCAACTCACCCTGCGGGACGCGATCCGCGGCGAGCTGGCCTTCACCGCCGACGGCAAGGACTACCGGGTGGCCGGCGACACCCCGACCATCGTGATGCGCCCGCGCGGCTGGCACCTGTGCGAGAAGCATCTGGTGGTCGACGGGCGGCCGTTGTCGGCATCGCTGGTCGACTTCGGCCTGTACTTCTTCCACAACGCCCAGGCACTGATCGACGCCGGGGCCGGCCCCTACTTCTATCTGCCGAAGCTGGAGTCCCACACCGAGGCCCGGCTGTGGAACGACGTCTTCGTGCTGGCCCAGCAACTGCTCGGCATTCCGCAGGGCACCATCAGGGCCACCGTGCTGATCGAGACGTTGCCGGCGGCCTTCGAGATGCACGAGATCCTCTACGAGTTGCGCGAGCACTCGGCCGGGCTGAACGCCGGCCGCTGGGACTACATCTTCAGCTACCTGCGCACGGTGGCCGAACGCGGCGAACAGTTCGTGCTGCCGGAACGCGGCCAGGTGACGATGACCACGCCGTTCATGCGGGCGTACACCGAGCTGCTGGTGGCCACCTGCCACCAGCGCGGTGCCCATGCCATCGGTGGGATGGCGGCGGTCGTCCCCGACCGCCGGGACGAACTGGCCACCACCGACGCGCTGGCCAAGGTCGCCGCCGACAAGAGCCGGGAGGCCGCCGACGGCTTCGACGGCTCCTGGGTCGCCCATCCCGGCCTGGTGCCGACCTGCCGCGCCGCGTTCGACGCCGTCCTGCGGGATGCGCCGGACCAGCGGAACCGGCTCCGCAAGGACGTCGCGGTGACCGCCGACGACCTGCTGACGCCGCCGTCCGGCGGCGTGTCGCTGGCCGGGATCGCCACCAACGTGTCGGTCGCCATGCGATATCTGACGGCCTGGATCGGCGGCACCGGCGCAGCCGCGATCGATCATCTGATGGAGGATGCGGCCACCGTCGAGATCTCCAGAGCCCAGCTGTGGCAATGGATCCGGTACCGCACCCGGCTGGTCGAGGGCCCGCGGGTGACCGCCGAGATGATCCGGGAGATGATCGACGAGGAGGCCCAGCTGCTGGTCAGGGAGGGTGAGTGGGGCAGCCCCGCCCAGGTCGACGCGGCCAGGGACGTGCTGCTCGAGGTCTCGCTCGGCGAGCGGCTGCCCGGATTCTTCACCCCGTACGCGTACGTGCGGTATCTGACCGAGCCACCGCTGCGGATGACCGGCCCGTTGACCCCCGCCGACCTGCGGCAGTCCGAGCGGATCCAACCGCCCGCCCTGGCCGACACTGCCGCCTGAGACGGCCGGGCCCGCCCGATCTGCTGCCGCCCGGCCGCCGAGGTGACCGCCAGGCAGCAGATCGGGCAGAATCTCCGCCGTGCCCGCCTTGCCAGCCGTCCCCGCCGCGAAGGTCGTGCTGTTGGCAGGTCCGTCCGGCTGCGGCAAGTCCCGGCTCGCGGAAAGGTCCGGGCTGTCGGTGCTCGCCCTCGACGACTTCTACCGATCGGGTGACGACCCGGACCTGCCGCGGCTGCCGCACGGCGAGGTCGACTGGGACCACCCCGGCAGCTGGAACGCGGCGGCCGCCCAGGCGGCGCTGGAGTCGTTGTGCCGGACCGGCAGTGCCGAGGTCCCGGTGTACGACCTGGCCGCCAACGGCCCGAGCGGCAGCAGGACGGTGAGCCTGAGGGACGAGCGAGTGTTCGTCGCCGAGGGCATCTTCGTCGCCGAGCTGGTCGCCGGATGTGCCGATCACGACCTGTTGGAGCGGGCGATCTGCGTCCGGCGGTCCCGGTGGATCACCTTCGCCCTGCGGCTGTCCCGGGACCTGCGCGAGCGGCGGAAGTCACCGGCGTTCCTGGTCCGCCGCGGGCTGTTGCTGGCCCGTCGGGAGCCGGCCATCGTCCGCGCGCTGCTGGCCGCCGGTTGCCGCCCGATGTCGGTACGCGCCACCCGACGCTATCTGGCCGGTCTGAAGCAGCGCTGAGTCAGCGCGACTCAGCCGAACAGGGCCTTACCGAACCAGTCCCCGGCCTTGCTGACGCCGGGCGGGCAGGCCCAGGTACCACCACCGAGATGCACGATGTATTCGTTCAGCAGGTCGTGCGCACCGAGCTTGGTCTGCAGCACCTTGAACTGCTCCGGGTCCTTCTGGAACGCGATGAAGAACAGCCCGGCGTCCAGCCGGCCGGTGGCGTCCTGGCCGTCGGTGTAGTTGTAGCCGCGGCGCAGGATCCGCACGCCGTTGTTCTGCTCGGCGGCGGCCAACCGGATGTGGGCATTGACGTCGATCGCGTCGGCCCCGCCGGTGCGGGCACCGAAGTTCGGCGCGGTGAACTCGGTGCCGCCGGACAGCGGAGCACCGGACTGCTTGGCCCGGCCGAAGATTCGCTCCTGCTCCGAGAGCACGGTGGCATCCCAGGACTCGATGATCATCCCGATCTTGCGGGCGATGAGGTAACTGCCGCCGCTCATCCACTCCTGATCGGTCTCCTGGCCGACCCAGACGTCCGCCTCCAGATCGGCGCTCTCGTCGGCGTGGATGTTGCGGGTGCCGTCCTTGAAGCCGAACAGGTTCCGCGGCGTCGTCTGCCCGGTACCGGTCGCCGACGCCCGGCCGAAACCGAGCTGCGACCAGCGCAGAACCGCTGTGCCGCGGGCGATCCGGGTCAGGTTGCGCACCGCGTGGAACACCACCTGCGGATCGTCGGCGCAGGCCTGCACGCACAGGTCGCCACCGCTGATGTCCGCCTTCATGTCACCCTCGCCGGGCAGCATGCCGAACGGCCGGAGCGCGGCGGGCATCTTGTCCGTCAGACCGAATCGTTCGTCGAACAGTGAGGCACCGAAGCCGACCGTGATGGTCAGCGAGTGGGCTCCCAGGTCCATCCCCTCGCCGGTGTCGTCCGGCGGGCGGTTCGGTGCCGGCTCGCCGCCGCTGGTGGTCTGGCCCTGGGTGTAGCGGGAAGCCACCGCCGCCCAGCGACCCAGCAACTGCTGCAGCGCGCGCACATCCATCGTGGTCACGTCGAAGGCGGCGAACATCATCTGTTCCTGCTGGCGGGTGGTGATGCCGGCCTGCCGGGCGCCGTAGAACGGCACCACGCCGTTGTCCGGGCCGGCCGAGTTCGCCGGATCCGTGCTGTCCCCGGCGGTACCGGTGCCGGCGGGCGCCGACTCGGTAGCGGCGCGGATGCCGTACCCGGCCACCCCGCCGGCGAGCAACCCGACGGTGCCGAGGGCGGCGGTGCCGAGCAACCGCCGGCGACCCGGATCGGCCGGGCGGTCGGGCCGGCCGGCCGGTGGACCGGCCGGATCGCCCTGGTTCGGCAGCTGCGTCACCCCGCCGATGCCACCTTCGCCGAGACCTGCGACAGCGGCTCCTGCACGGCCAGCAGGGCATCCGCCAGCGCCTTCACCTCGGCCTTGGACAGGTCGGTGTACAGCGCGTACCCACCGAGGGCCGCGGCGTCCCGATGGGACTCGAGCAGGGTGTTCAGGGCCGCGAACCTGGCGCTGATCGGCGGCGCGAGTTGCGGGTCGATCTTGTCCAGCGCCGGCGTCAGCGCGGCGAATGCCTGCTGCGAGCCCTCGACGTTGGCCGCGAAGTCCAGCAGGTCGATGTGCGAGTACCTCTCCTCCTCGCCGGAGATCTTGGACTTCTGCACCTCCTCCAACAGGGACGACGCCCCGTTGGCCACCTCGTCGGGCTGGTACCCCTTGCCGTCGCCCGCTTCCGTGCCCTTCGCCAGTTCCGCGGTCAACGACTTCAGCTTCGCCACGTTGCTGGTCAGGTCGGCCATGAACGGCTCGGCCTTGGCGACGCTCTTGTCGACGAACAGCGCCTTCTCGATCTGGTGGAAGCCCTTCCACTGCGCGGCCGGCACATCGCCGTCCCTGGCATCGATGTCGGGGTCGAGGTCACCGAACGACTCGGCCACCGGCTCGATCCGCTCGTAGAACGGACGGGCCTTCGCATAGGCCTGCTGGGACTTCTTCAGATCCCCGGACTTCAGCGCCGTGGCCAACTCCGCGGTCGCGCCCACCAGGTAGTCGGCCTGGGTGCTGACGTATTCGCTGTAGTCGCTGGTCGCCTTCGCCAGCAGATCGTTGACGTCACCCGAGGCCTGCGCGGCCTTGCCGGTGACGGTGAACGGCTGGGTCTCGGTTGCCGCGCCGGGGCACAGCACCTGGTAGGAGCCACCGTCCAGCGTCACCGAGAAGTTGCCGTCGAATCCGGGCGCGAGGTTCTCCCGCTCACCGCGGATCCGGTCGCCGCCCATCAGGTGCACCTCGCTGACCGCGGTGGCGTCCACGTTGCTGATGGTGAAGGTGACCGGACCGGCCGGCACCGTATTCGGTTCGACCGTGCAGCCATCGGCGGCGGTGATCGTCACGGTGACGGCGGTAGCGCCACCCGCAGCCGAACCCCCAGCAGCCGAACCCCCAGCGGCCGAACCCGCGGCAGCCGAGGCCGCCGCTGCCGGACTGGCGGCGGCCGCGCTCGCGGCCGCCGAACTGCTCGAGGCAATGTCGGTCACCGACGCAACGTTGCCCGGGTCGGCGGCGCCGTCGGATCCGCATCCGGCCAGCAACAACGCGGCAGCCGCCGTCGCGCCGATCAGCGCGATGCGGGTGGATCGGTGACGGGACAACGGGTATGACATTCAAGCTCCTCGGACGGTGGCAGCGGTCGGAACGGCGGCGGTGGATCGGACGGGTTTGGGGCGACGCAACAGCAACAGCAGCCCGGAGCCGGCGACGATGACGCCCCAGACACCGAGCAGCCACGGCAGCAGGGTGCCGAGTACGGCGGCCCGGGAGGCGACCGCGGCGCGCTCGGCGGCAGCAGTGGAGGCCGCGGCGACCGAGGCCCGGTCGGCGGCTGCGGCGGCGGGAGGAAGTGCGACCCGGTGCGTCTGGCCGCCCGGTTCGGTCGCGATCAGCGCCGGGGTGACGTCCAGCGCCACCGAAACGATGGCCTTGGTCGCGGCATCCAACGTCACCGTCGGTTGAATCGACGCGGTCCGGGTGACGGTGAGCCGGACATCGGCATCGGCCGACCGGAGGCCGACCGGGTAGCGGCCGCCGTTCAGGGCGGCCAGTTCCCCGGCGGTCATCTTCGCGGTTCCGGCACCGTCGATGGTGGTCGGCCGGGCCGGGCCGGTGAAGGTGAGCGCCGGGCGCCCGGCGACGGTCGTCGCGCCGCTCAGCGAGAGGTCGGCGTCGGCGTCGAGGGTGGCCGCTCCCCCCGGTGCACCGGCAACCGGGGCGACCGCGACGGATCCGGTCAATCGCGCAGTGAGCCGGTCGCCGGAGACGGCGGACAGCGAGGCATCGAGCCGGCCGATCTCGGAGGCGCCCGCGACCAGGGTGAAGTCCCTGGCGCCCGATGCTCCGGTGACCCCGGTCGGCCCGGGGACCAGGGTGGCCAGCAGGACGGCGGCGAGGGCGGCGACGGCACCGCTACCCAGCAGCAGCTTGGTCATGGTCGCCCTGGGCACCGGCCGGCGCGGCGGCCAGACGACGATCACCAACATCGGCACGACGTAGAGCAGCCAGGCGAGCACATCGATGGCGGTCAGCTGCGCCCGGATGCCGAGCACCCCGGTGAGCAGCGACTCCTGGACCGAGCCCGGGCGGATGAACGAGGAGAAGTCGAGCCAGACCTGCCGGCCGATGGTGATCCAGCCGGCCTCGTAAGCGTGGTAAAGGCTGGACATCAGCACACCGCCGGCCACCAGTACCAGCACCACGCCGGTGATCCGGAAGAACTTGGACAGGTTGAGCTTCACCCCGCCGCGGTAGATCAGATAGCCGAGCACCACGGCCACCGCGATCCCGAGGAACGCACCGGCGAAGGTCGCGGCGCCGGCGGCCGTCTGCGAGGCCGCGACCAGGAAGACGGCGGTCTCCACGCCCTCCCTGACCACCGCCAGGAAGGCCATCGCGACCAGCGCGAACGAGGTGCCCTGGGCCAGCGCGCCGCCCACCACCTGACCGAGGTCGCGCTTGAGGTCCTTGGAGTGCTGGCGCATCCACAGCACCATCCAGGTCACCATCGCCACCGCGACCAGCCCGATGACGGTCTCCAGCATCTCCTGCTGCCGCTGCGGCAGGGCACCGGACAGCAGGGCGAGCCCGAGGCCGATCAGCAGGCAGAGCAGAACGGCCAGACCGACGCCGAGCCACATCTGCCGCACCGCGCGGGACTTGCCGTCCTGCTTGAGGAATGCCGCGATGATGCCGACGATGAGCGCCGCCTCCAGCCCCTCTCGGAGGCCGATGACAAAGGTCGCAAGCAACGTCGGGCTCCTTTCGGCGGTGGTCATACTGGAGAATACGCGCAGGGTTAGGCAAGGCTCACCTCGCACTGGCGCACGTCAGTAAACACCACCGGCCGGGGCGCGGAGAAATCGGCCGGCAGCGGGCCCCGGTCAGAAGTAGTCGCGGATGTGGAACTGGTGTCCGCCGAACAACGCATCCCACACCGAATCGTCGCCCGGGTCGCCGCCGGAGAGCATGCCGACCGTCCGCAGGTTGGCCGACGACTGGGTGCCGGCGTAGGCGACGGCTATCCCTTGCGGGCTGTAGGTCCGTACTCCGCCCGAGTCGGACGCGTGCCGGCAGTCGACCTGGCCGGCCCCGACGTTCAACCGGTAGCCGCCGTTCTGCGCCCCGATCGGATGTCCGGCGATCGCGAACTCCAGCTCTGCGGCTATCGCCGCAGTGACGCTGCGGGCGGTGAACGCGCCGGCCACATCGAGTACCGCCAGCATGTACGGCCGGGGACTGACGACGCTCCAGTCCACCGACGGCAGGGCGAAGCGCGCCAGGTCGTCACCGGACGTGTCGACCTTGACCTTGCCGGTGACCGACGCGAAGCTGGCGACCACCGACCAGAGCGCCGCGGTGGCTGCCGCCGTACTGCCGATCAGGTCGCTGACTTCGAAGGCCGAGCCCCTGCCGGTGCTCGGACCGCGGTCCCAGGACGCGAACCCGACCACCTGCTGTGCGGAGTCGACCGCGACAGTGACGCCGTTGAACGAGTCGAGGAACTCGGCGGCGCCGCCGCTGAAACTCGGTCCGGTGCGGGTGAGCGGCCCGTGCTGACTGCTGGCCCACTGGTGATAGACACGTTGAATCGCCTCGGCGTCGTCGACCCCCGCCCTTCGGACCTCGATCCCGGCCGGCCTGCGGATCGAAGCCAGTGCAGCACTGGGGATCTCGACGGTCGAGTAGTCACCGACCAGCTCGTATCCGAACCGGCGGTAGATCCCTGGGGCCGTCGGGAACAGGGTGGAGATCACCTCTCCCCTGTCTTTGGCGGCGTCGTGGACAGCGGCGAACAGGTCTGTGAGCAGCCCGCGGCCGCGATACTCGGCCTTCACCGTGACCCCGGCAATCCCGCAGGTCGGCACCTGCTCTCCGGCGAAATGGCTGAGGTATTCGCGGGCAAACAACCGGGCGGCGAGTTCGTCACCGTCGAAGATCCCGTGAGCATGGGCGCCGGCCGGCGGAAAGGGCTTTGCCGGCGCAACTGTCGCCGGGGCCGGATCCGAGGGAAAGCCGAAGGCCTCCTGCCCCAGCCGAATCGAGGCGTCAGCGTCGTTCTGGTCGAGCAAGCGGTGGGAAATGGTCACATCGTGACCTTAAGGACGGGCACCGCCGGCACCGGATCCGGCCCTGCCCAGCCGGACACTGGCCTGGTGACGCTGCGTCACCGCAGAGATGACCCGTCTGCATCTGTGGTTCGCGCACACTCGATCGCTACCGTCCGTACTGCGATTGCCTGTCCATCACCGCTCAACCGAGCCGTATTCCGCGCAGGTTCGCGCACGGAGGCCCCAAGATGCAGACCCTCACCCGCCCGCGGCTGTTGACCGCCCTGCTGGCCGGCGCCCTGCTGATGCCACTGGGCATCATCCCGGCGAACGCCGCCGAACCGGTGTTCACCGGGCAGCCTGAGCACGGCACCGCCCTGTACCGGCTGAACGCCACCAACAACGCCGGGGCCCAGGAGTTCGTCTCCGCCGACGACCATGTGTCGGTGGCGTCCGCATGGCTGGAGAGCCAGGCGGCGGAGGGCAGCATCACTGCGGAGATCCGGACGAACGTCGCCGACCCGGCCAGCACCGTTGCCACCGCGACCCGTGACATCGCAGCGCTCGGCGGTACCGGGTCCGGCTGGGTGGACTTCGACCTGGACGTCGACGTCACCGCCGGCCAGGTCTACTACCTGACGATCCAGGCGCACACCCCGACCGCCGACCGGGTCGCCTGGTACGGCACCAGGGCCGCGGTGCCCGGCGGCCGGAGCAGCTGGAACTACGATCTGGACTACTGGGGCGGCTGGCAGGAGTATCCGGCCAGCATCACCGCATTCTTCATCGATCCCACCGGAGCGCAGGGCTGCGGCACTCCGGGCGCCTGCTATCGGGCCCTGCCGCCATGGCTGGGCCAGGCCTACACGGCCGGGCTGTTCTACAACGGCACCGCCACCGCGGCCATCTCGCCGGCCGACGGCTGGGGCGCCGACTATCTTCCCGGCAGCAATGTGCTGCGGCTGCCGGACGGCAACTGGCGATATCTGCCGGCCGGCGCCACCGAACCGGTCACCGTGCGGGCCGGTGATCGGGGAGCCGTCCGTCAGATCACCGAGTCATGGCGCTGGCTAGCCCAAGGCACCATCCCGGGTCGCACCCTCGAGCAGCGGAGCGTCGCCACCCGGGCCCTGCTGAGCATGCGCGCTCTGCTGCAGCCGAACGGAGCCCTGGCCGCGGCCTGGTACTCCATCTGGAAGTACTCGTGGCCGCGGGACACCAGCTTCGCCGCGGCCGCCTTCGCGGCCACCGGGCACAGCGCCGAGGCCTACCGGATCCTGCAGTTCAACGCCGCCACCCAACGCGCCGACGGCACCTGGGAGGCCAGGACGACGCTGGACGGGGCCGGGCCGCCCGACGGACGGCATTGGCAGCTCGACGCCAACGGCTGGGTGCCGTGGGCCACCTGGCAGTGGTACCAGCACGCACCACGGTCGCATCGCTCGACGCAGCTCGCCGCGCTGTACCCGACCATTCGCAAGGCGGCCGACTACGCGGCAGCCTCGCTGGATGCCGACGGGTTGCCACCGGCCTCGCCCGACTACTGGGAGATCGGCACCAGCACCGCCAACATCGGCACCGCCGCCCCGCTACTCGCCGGCCTGAACGCCTCGGTTGCGCTGGCCCGCGCGCAGCGACATTCCGACGACGCCGAGCGCTGGTCGGCGGCCGCCAGGAAACTGTCCGACGGGATCGCGAACACATTCGCGCCCAACGGGTATCCGCGAACTGCCGACAACCTGCACGGCAGGGACAGCGCCGCGGCGTTCATGGCGCCGCCGTTCAACACCGCCCCGGCCGGCCTGCCGGCCGCCCTGTCCGACACCTGGGACGCGCTGGTCCGCGGCAACGGCGGCGTGGTGCCCGGGAACGACCCGGACCAGAACTGGGGCGATGCCACCTGGACCCCGAGCACCTCGTTCTTCGCGCTCGGCTGGGCGGGCCTGGGCAACCGGAAGCGGGCCACCGAGACGCTCGACTGGGTGATCGACCAGCGCAACTGGCTCGGTGAGCTTCCCGAGATGGTGACCGCCGATGGGCATCCCGGCTCGACCGTCCCACTGGCCTGGACCGGCTCGATCGTGCTGATGACGCTGCTCTCGCTGGACGGCAAGGGACTGGCGGCACCGCCAACTGCGGGCGGCTGAGCCCGGACGATTACCGTTGCCGGGTGGCTGACGAACGGGTGAATGACGAACAGCACCAGCGACTGGCCGAGGCGCAGCGGGCCGCCGCGCCGTGGTGGCGGGCCAGTTGGATCGTCTGTCTGGTGAACGTGGCGCTGGCGATCGTGGTGCTGGTCGTCGTGCTGGTGGTGCTGTTCGATGACGGCACGCTGATCGACCGCAGCGGGTTCCTCACCCTCGGCGCCGCGGTGGTGACGCCCTTCGTCGCCGTCGCGGTCGCTTTGTCGGCGTTGTCCCTGCTGCTGATCGCCAAGAGGCAGACCGGCGGCCCGGTGATCCTGACGGCCTACGGCGTGTTGGTCGGAGCCGTTCTGGCCCAATGGATCCTGGTGCTGCTGGACAAGAACGCCCCGAGCAGCGGCGCGCCGCTGCTGGTGCTGTCGTTCGCGGTCTGCCTGGCCGCGATCGCGGCCGCGGTGGTCGGCGCGGCCACCCTCGGGCGCACCATCCGGGTTGCCAAGGTACGCAACACGATCGGCGTCAGACAGTTCTGACCGCGGCCCGACCGTCTTCCCGTCAGCCCTGAGCTACTGCGCCAACGAGTCGTCGTGATCAGCGGTCAGCGCGCCGCTGGCGTCGCCGGTATTGACCACACCCGCCGGCTCGATCAGCATCGCCCGCACCTGGCCGGAAACGGTCCTCGGGCAGTGCTCGACCCCGCGCGGCACCACGAACAACTGCCCCGGGCCGAGGTGTACCTCGTCGTCGCGCAACTGGATGGTGAGCGCGCCGTCCAGCACCAGGAACAGTTCATCGGTGTCGGGATGGGTGTGCCAGACGAATTCGCCGTCGAGCCGGACCAGCTTGATCTCGTAGTCATTCAGCCTGGCCACCACTTTCGGCGACCAGGTGTCGAAGAATCGACCGAACTTCTCGTCCAGGTCAATCGGCTCCACCATGGACCAACGGTATCCGGGTCCCTGCGAGAACGGGTGGGAAATGACCGCCTACTCGCGGTCGAAATCCCACCTCATCATTGCGCGATCATTGCGCGGCGGTGATCTTCTCCCGCACCTGGCGCTGGATCCGGCCGAGCATGCCGCTCATCCCGCGCAACCGCAACGGGCTGACGGCATCCGCCAGCGACAACCGCATCGGCAGATCGGCCGGAACCGCAAGCACCTCGGCGGCCGTCAGCCCGTCCATCCCCTCCTGAAGGATGCCGGCGAACCCCCGGGTGGTCGGCGCCTCCGGCGGCGCGCTGAAGTACAGGTGCACGGTCGCCCGATCGCCGGCAGCCTGGCTCGTGTCCAGCTCGGTGAGCAGGAAGATCGGCGACTGGCACTCCGGCACCGGCTCGAGCAGCTCCGGATGCTCGGCATACCGGGCAGGCAGCGCCGGCAACTCGCGGCTGAAGTCCAGCAGTAACTGCAGCCGGTCCGGGTTGGTCAAGGCGGCGAAGTCGTCGACGATCTCCTGCAACGAGCCGGGCAGATCGCTGGGTTGCGTCATCCCGGCTGGTCCCCCTTGACGATCGGCACCCGCACCGCGTTGCCCCACTCGGTCCACGATCCGTCGTAATTGCGCACCTTGTCGAACCCGAGCAGATACCGCAGCACGAACCAGGTATGGCTCGACCGCTCGCCGATCCGGCAGTAGGCGATCACGTCGTCGGTGGGCTGCAGGCCCTTCTCGCCGGTGTAGATGGCGCGCAGCTCGGCCGCTGACCGGAAGGTGCCGTCGTCGTTCGCCGCCCGGCTCCACGGCACCGATTGGGCGCCCGGGATGTGCCCGCCGCGCAACGCGCCCTCGTCCGGGTAATCCGGCATGTGGGTGCGCTCGCCGGAGTACTCGGCCGGGCTGCGGACGTCGATCATCGGCCGGCCGATATGTGCGCGAACCTCGGGCAGGAAGGCCCGGAGCCCGGATTCGTCTCGCTCGACGACCGGGTAGTCGGCCCGTTCCGGGGTCGGCACGTCGGTGGTCAGCTCGCGGCCCTCCGCCTGCCACTTGGCCCGGCCGCCGTCCAGCAGCCGGACGTCGGAATGGCCGAACAGGCTGAACACCCACATCGCGTAGGCCGCCCACCAGTTCGACTTGTCGCCGTAGACCACGATCGTGGTGTCCCGGTCGATCCCCTTGCGGGACATCAGCTCTGCGAATGCAGGGGCGTCAACATAGTCGCGGGTCACCGGATCGTTCAGGTCCAGGTGCCAATCGACCTTGACCGAACCGGGGATGTGCCCGGTCTCGTAGAGCAGCACGTCCTCGTCCGACTCCACCACGACCAGTCCGGGGTCGCCGAGGTGATCGGCCAGCCACTGCGTGCTGACCAGGGCCTCCGGGGCCGCGTAGTCGGCGAACTTCGGGTCGCTGTCCAGTGGAACTGTGGTCGGTGATGTCACGGGTCCTCCATCAGAAAACATGCCGGGCGGCCAGGTCTGCCAGGATCAACCGGGCCGTTGCACTCCATGTTCCCACCCGGCCGTTGCCCGGTCGGTGCCGGGCGATTCGGTCGCCACCGAAGCATCCGGGCGGCACAGTTCACCGATGACGAGCCGACGAATGGACCCGCTGCCGTCCGAAGTATTGGAGGACCCCCGGTACACCGTTCCGCACTGCCCGGAGGCCGAACACGGCATCGGCTGGTTGCGCGGCCGGGTGCCGCGGTTCAGCGAGGGCGCCGAGCACACCCGCCGGCGGGCCGTCCTCGAGCGCACCCTGGCCGGGCTCGACGTCCGGCCGGGCGCCGGCGGGCAGCCGCCCGCTGCCTTGCTGGCCGCGATGGGGCTCTCCCGGGAGTTGGTCGGCGAGGTGGCGGCCGCGGCCGCGGCCTATCAGCCGCACACCTCGGACCGAGAACTGACGGCCGCCGCCGACGACGCGGTCGAACGCCTGGTGGTCGCCTGCGGAGATCGCTCGGAACGGACCGCGATGCTGATCTGCATCCTGGTGCAGGCGCATGCCGGGCTGACGGCCGTCGCCGAACAGCGCCGGTCCGGCCGGACCGGACCGCCGATTCCGGTGACCCGGCGGGTGGCTCCCGATGGTCGTGAGGTGCTGGTGGACCTGAGCGAGGCGCCGTTCGGTCGCGGTGCGCACGCCTGTCCAGGCGAGCAATTGGCTGCCGTGTTGGCGGCGACGGAGTCGCCGCAGCGCTGACGGGCGCTGGGCACCAGGGACTGCGCCGGCCCCAATCGTTGCCTGCCGGTGCGCCGCCGGCCACCTCAATTCCTGCCAAAGCTTTCATGGTTCCGGCTTGTTGCGGACCGTCGGTCTGCGCCATCATCCGGACCAGGTACCTGGCGGAAGTTCTTTTGGGTCGCAACGTCGAAAGAGAGCACGTTCATGCGCACTAAGCCGATGGCAATGACGCTGGGCATCACCCTGCTCCTGTCCATGGGGGCGGTGGCCGAGAGTTCCGCGACCAGCAATGCCCCGGAGCGCTTCCAGCCCAGCACCACCTACCCGCTGTCGGTCAACGACGACGAGCGAGAAGTGGTGCACGCCGAGGTCGAGGCGCTGGCCGGGCGCATCAACAGTGCGCGGGTCGGTGACGGGACCTACGACCCGCTCAGCTTGATGGGCGCGATGCTGGACGGGTCGAGCTACGACTCGATCTCGCGAGGCGGCACGGCTGCCACCGCATACCCCTTCCCGGTCAGCAACACCGAAAGTAACCAGTACGAGTACGACCGCAAGGTCGCCAAGCTCGCCTGGGTGGTGAAACTGGCCAAGGACCTGGGCTTCCCGGTGGTCGTCCAACGCCAGGCCGACAAGTACGTCTACGTGGAGATCGGTGACCCGGACGCCCCCGAGATGGTCATGGCGTTGAGCCATCTCGACTCGCCGACGTCGTCGGTCACCGCAGCCCAGCTCGAGCGCTGGCGGGATGCCGACGGCAACCTCGGCACACCGGGGGCGTACCACTCGCCATACATTCAGAACAGCTGGATCTACGGGGCGGGCATCCAGGACGACAGCGGCCCGACGCTGGCGACGCTGCTCGCGGCCAAGGCGCTGCTGGAATCCGGGCTGCCGATGGATCGGCGGGTCCGCATCGTGATGGGAATCTACGAAGACGGTGGCCCCGGCACCCCCACCCCGGCGAACACCGCCACGTTCCAGTCGTTGCCGTACAACACGAATCCGACCTTCTACGACAACTGGGCCTACAAGAATCTCAACCGGGAGGAGATGCCGATCGCGGCCTACACCTCCGACTCGCGATTCCCGGTGATCGTCGGCAACTCCGGCTCCGTCACCCCGTCGGTGTCGATGGACCTGTCCGCAGACGCCGGCAAGGCCTTCCGGCTGACGGACGCCACCGCCGGCGTCACCCTCCGGGACGGAGACCCGACGCTCAAGGACATCGCCTACGGCAGCACCACCCAGATCGCCTCCCGGGCGAGAATCACCCTTGATCTGACGGGGGCGAGCTCCGCCGAGCGTGATCGGTTCGTCGCGGCGATCACCGCGGCGGCGACCGCGAAGGGGTGGCTCCCGACGGCAGCCGGCACCACCGCAAAGGTGCAGACCACGATCGCCGGTGACGCGCTGACCCTCGAGGTCAACACCGACGTGGCCATGGAGATGCCCACCCCGCAGTACGGCAAGAACGCCATCGTGTGGGGCATGTTCCTGATCTCCCACGGACTGGGAGATCTGGGCATCACCGCGTCGGACCTCCAGTTGAAGAAGGCCGCCGAGGGCATCGCGGACCTGTTCTTCACCGGCGGCGTCGAAGGCGAGGCGTACATCGGCAAGTACATGGGGATCCCGGCGAACCTGTTGCGCAACCCGAACAACGGCACCCCGAACCTCACCTTCGCCCTGATGGGTGGCATCCGCACCGAGGAGCCGACGAGCTTCTACACGGACTCCTCCGGCACCCTCAGCATGCCGATGTACGTGCGCAGCATGCACGTCACCGCCGCCGATTCCACCCAGGCGACGACGGCCGTCACCGCCGCATTCCAGGCCAAGGGGTTCACCATCGGCGCCCTCGGCTCGCCCGTCGGGGCCGGCCTGTACGTCACCCACGACAACCCGCTGACGGCTCTTCAGTTCGGGAGTTACCAGGCCACGATGGATCAGGACCCGGACGCGTTCGCGGATCCGTATGCCCTCAGGGACGTGGTGTATCCGCAGGGGACGACCGGCGGCACCCTGGCCAGCAGCTTCCGCAACAAGATGACCGCCTTCGGTGCGGTGATCCCCGGTAACGAACGCTGGTGGCACACCGCCAACGAGCGGATGAAGGTCGACTCGGCCGTGCAGATGACCAAGCTGATGGCCGACGGCATGCTGGAGATGGCCAGGTACTCGGGCCCGGCCGGCGCCAAGCTCATGTGGGCGGACATTCCCGGGCTGAACGCCGACCGGGCGGACCTCGACCTGCTCGACGTCACGATCGGAACCTACAAAGACGCTTCGGAGGAAGTCGACCCGAGCCTGTTGGGCTCCGCGGCCCTGCTCGGCGCCACCTCGTTCAACATCCCGATGTGGAACGCGCGAGGCAACTCGGCCCCGACGGCTGCGGCCTTCGAACTTGGGCACGCACCGGGCGGTGTCTACCTGCCGCTGACCGACCCCGAGTACCTGAACAGCGACTACGTCGCGCCGATGCGGCTCGAGTTCAAGGTGGAGCGACCCGGCCACCTGACGGATGCGGCCTGGGCGAAGTTCGTGAACGGTGGCTACGGCGACTTCCGGTTCAACGTCCTCGTCGACGGAAAGGTCGTGCCCCTGGCCGTCCCCGCGGGGCAACGCGCCGACAAGTACTTCTCCTCGCGCATCTCGGCCAACAACCCCGATGCCATCTACCTGTCGGTCAACCTGGCGATCACCGATGCCCCGTACACGGGGGTGAAGGCCGTGCTCGCGGACTCCAAGACGGACCTGTACACGGTCAACCCCACGTACCTGGCCTCGAACCCGAATCCCTTCCCCGAGCGCGGGGCCATCGAACAACGCGGCTTCTTCGTGCTCGGTGACGGGCTCAAGAACGCCGAGTTCGCCTCGCCCGACGCGGTCTACGTGACGGTCGACAACGCGGTCGTCGATGCCGAGCCTTCCGCGGTCGTGAAGAAGCTGAAGGGCAACACGAACGAGTTGACCATCACGGTGACGGAGACTCACGTCGACGGCAGCGAATCCTCGGTGACCGCCACCTTCACCATCAGCAACAACGCGGCCGGGACCTACCGTGTCGGCGACTACCGGGTCTACGTCGACACCAAGGGCAACACCCAGGTGCGGTCGATCCGGATCGTCTGAGCCAGGGATCGCCGCCCGTTGGACCCGGTCCGCGGCGTCGCGGACCGGGCCTAACGGGTGCGGGCCACCACGAACGGCACCAGCGACCCGAGGGCCTCGACCGCCGGCGACGCCGGCAGCTCGGCCAGCGCGGCGCTGGCGCTGTCGGCGTGGTCGGCCAGCGTCTGCTGGGCCCTCGTCATCCCCGGGGAGTCCCTGAGCAGCGAGACCGCCTCGGCGACCTCCTGGTCGGAGGAGATCGGGCCGGCGACCAGTTCGACCAGCCGCGCGTCCGACGACCGGTCGGCCAGCGTGTACAGCACCGGCAGCGTCGGGACGCCGGCCCGCAGGTCGGTACCCGGCGTCTTACCGGAGTCGGTCGAGGTGAGATCGATGATGTCGTCGGAGATCTGGAAGGCCATCCCGATCGCCCTGCCGTACCGGCGAAGCGCGGCGATCTCCGGCTCGGAGGCCCCGGAGAACATGCCGGCATAGCGGCCACAGGTATCCAGCAGCGCCGCGGTCTTCTCGTTCAGTACCCGCAAGTGGTGCTCGATGGGGTCGTCGTCCGGCCGCGGACCGACGGTCTCCCTGGTCTGCCCGGTGACCAGCTCGGCGAAGGTCTCGGCGATGATCGACACCGCGTCCGGACCGAGCCCGGCGACCAGCCGGGAGGCGTGCGCGAACAGGAAGTCACCGGTCAGGATGGCGATCGAGTTGTCCCAGCGGGCGTTGGCCGACTTCGCGCCCCGCCTGATGTCGGCCTCGTCCATGACGTCGTCGTGGTACAGCGTTGCCAGATGGATCAGCTCGACCACGGCGGCGGCGGTCACCACCCCGTCGGCGTCGGGTTTCGGGCCGATCCCCGCGGCAACGAGGGTGAACAGCGGCCGGAACCGCTTGCCGCCGGCGTGCATCAGGTGCGAGGCCGCCTCGGTGACGAACCCGAACTCGCTGACCACCTCGGACTCCAGCAGTGCCTCCACCCGGAGCAGGCCGGCCGACAGCCGCGCGGTGAGATCCGGGTCCGTCAGCTCGATGCCGGCCAGTTCGACAGGGGCGTTCACCCGGCCAGCCTATCCAACCCGGGAGGCGGGTCTGTCCAGGTCATCCGGCGGCGCCGGGACACCGCCGGGACAAGCCCGCTACGCCTGCCGTAGCGGGTCTGTCCCGCCCGGTCAGGCCCGGCGCGGTTCCGTCCCCACCTCGAGGATCTCGGCGATGGCGCCAACGTCGCGCAACTGCCCGGAGGCGACCGAGATGATCAGGTCGTAGGCCTCGTCGTTCGTCAGCGTCAGTCGATACCCGCTGATTCCGAGGAAGGTGATCGTCGCCGCCAGCGCCAGACGCTTGTTGCCGTCGATCAGGGCGTGATTCATCGCGACGGAGTGCAGGAGCGCGGCCGCCTTCTCGGCCAGCGAGGGATAGGCGTCGGCGCCGAACACGGTGGTCTGTGGCCTGGCCGTCGCCGACCCCAACAGCCCGTGGTCACGCACCAGATCATGTCCGATGACGCGTTCGGCGATGTGCTGGAGGTCGCTGCCGTCCAGATAGATCACTGGCCGAGCCGCTCGAGCGCCTCCGCGTACTTGGGAATCTCCTCCGCGATGACCTGATCGATCAGGTCGGCCTTGCTGTGGCTCTCGATGTACTCCCGAACAGCCTCGCGGGCAACATCCTGCATCGAGCGCGACTCAATTTCCGCACGCCGGCGCAATGCCTCGGTCTCGGACTCGTCCAATCGCAGCGTCATCGCCATGGCTCGATGATACCAAATGTGATACCGCGCGCTCAGGACAGGAACGGCACCGTCACCGTCAGCGCGTCCAGCGCCCAGCCCGGGACGATACCCAGCACCAGGGTGAGCACCCCGCAGGCACCGATCACCACGGCCGTGAGGGCGCCGGGCACCGCGACGTACGGCGCGTTGTCGCCGGAGGTGGGCTCGGAGAAGTACATCAGCACGATGATCCGCAGGTAGAAGAATGCGGTGATAGCGGTGGCGATCATCGCGATCACCACCAGCGCGCCCATCCCGGCGTTCATCGCGGCGGCGAACACCGCCAGCTTGCCGATGAACCCGCTGGTGAGCGGGATACCGGCGAAGGACAACAGGAACAGGCTCATCACCGCGGCCAGCACCGGCGAGCGTTTGGCCAGGCCGGCCCAGTCGGACAGGTGGGTGGCCTCGCCGTCACCGCGGCGGACGACCGTGAGAACGGCGAACGCACCGATCGTCGCCAGCCCGTAGGTGACCAGGTAGAACATGGTGCCGGAGGCGCCCTTCTCGGAGACCGCCATCACGCCCAGCAACAGGAAACCGGCATGGGCCACCGACGAGTAGGCGAGCATCCGCTTCATGTCCGTCTGGGTGATGCCGATGATCGAGCCGATCGCCATCGACAGGATGGCCACCGCCCAGAGCACCGGCCGCCAGGTCTGGACCATCGGCTCCAACGCGACCATCATCACCCGCAGCATCGCGGCGAACGCCGCGGCCTTGGTGCAGGCCGCCATGAACGCCGTGACCGGGGTCGGCGCGCCCTGGTAGACGTCCGGCGTCCACAGGTGGAACGGGCCGGTCGAGCTCTTGAACAGCAGCCCGACGACCAGCAGCGCGATGCCGGCCAGCAGCAACACATCCGAGCCGGCCGCGGCACTCGCCGCCGCGCGAATCCCGGAGAAACTGATGGTGCCCGCGTAGCCGTACAGCAACGCGATGCCGTAGAGCAGGATCGCCGAGGTGAACGCGCCGAGCAGGAAGTATTTGACCGCCGCCTCCTGGCTGATCAACCGGCGGCGCCTGGCCATCCCGGCCATCAGGTACAGCGGCAGGCTCAGCACCTCGAGCGCGATGAACAGCGTCAGCAGGTTCGATGCCGCCGGGAACACCAGCATCCCGCCGACGGCGAACAGGGTCAGCGGGAAGACCTCGGTCTGCATCGGCAGTGCGGTGGCGGTGGCCGTCCGGTCCCGCACCGAGCCGACCCTGGCCGCGGCCTGCGCGACGATCGCGCCGCCGGGCTCGGCGACCCGGTCGGCCATCAGCAGCACCGAGGCCAGCGCCAGCACCAGCACCACGCCCCACATCACATAGCTGGCGCGATCGACCGCGATCGAGCCGGCGAAGGTCACCGCATAGTGCTTGTCGACGGCGCCGATGACGGTGAAGACACCAGCAACGACCACCGACCCGATGGTCACGACCAGCTGACCGGCGTAGCGGGATCCCTTCGGCAGCACGGCTTCCACCAAAACGCCGAGGCAGGCGCCGCCGAGCACGATGAGGATCGGCAGGACGGCCCTGAGGTCGACCGTCGGCGCCGCGATGGCGTTCGCCGGCGCGGTCACTGCGAGCAGGTGCTGGATCATCGACCGGCCTCCGGGATCGAGAACGACGGATCGACATGACCGCTGTCGATCACTGTGCGGACCGCGGTCGGGTTGATGACATCCAACACCGGCTTCGGGTACACACCGAGCAAGATGATGAGCGCGGCCAGCGGGCTGAGCACCAGCAGCTCGCGTTTGGACAGGTCTCCGAACAGCGCCTTCACCCGCGGCTTCGGGTGCTGGGTCTGCTGGTCGGCCGCCGCGGTGATCGTGTCGGCTCCCAGCTTGACGGTCTGCGCGTTCGGGTCGACGGCCGGAACGCCGTGCGGGTCCGTACGCGCCTCGGTCAGGGTCGCCGACGGGGCACTCACTGCCCAGGCGTCGTCGGACGGGGCTGACGAAACCCCTTCCCCGGCAGCCGCTCCGCCACCGAGGAGAATCGGCCCGGTGGTCGCATCCGAGTCGGGGCCGAGGGCACCGTCCGGAACTGCGCCGCCGTCACCGACCACCGCTCGGCCACGCACCGGTCCGGTGAACACCTGCTGGAACACCCAGAGCATGTAGACCGCGGCCAGGATGATCCCGGTGGTCGCGATGATCGCCCACACCGGTTGGGTGCGGAACGATCCGATCAGCACCAGGAACTCCGAGACGAACGAGTTGGTGCCGGGCACCGCGATGGTGGCGAACGAGGCGATCAGGAACAGCCCGCCGAGCAACGGAGCGACCTTCCAGACGCCGCCGTAGTCGGAGATCAGCCGGGATCCGCCGCGGGCGGTGAGCATCCCGACCACCAGGAACAGCAGGCCGGTGGCCAGGCCGTGGTTCACCATGTAGAACACCGCCCCGGACACCGCCTGGGTGGTGAACACGAAGCAGCCCAACGCGATGAAGCCGAAGTGCGCGATCGAGGTGTAGGTGACGAAGCGCTTCAGGTCCGTCTGGCCGGCGGCCACGATCGCTCCGTAGATGATGCCGATCACCGCCAACAGGATGATCAACCAGGCCAGTTTGGCCGAGGCCAGCGGCAACAGCGGCAGACAGATCCGCAGGAATCCGAAGGTGCCGACCTTGTCAAGTACCCCGACCAGCAGGGTGCCGGCGCCGATCGGCGCCTCGGCGCCGGCGTCGGGCAGCCAGGTGTGCAGCGGCACCAGCGGCGCCTTGATCGCGAACGCGATGGCGAACCCGCCGAAGATCCACAGTTGGGTGGACAACGGGATCTGATGGGCGATCGCCCGCAACTCGGCGAAGTCGAGAGTGCCGCCCTCCGGCCGGATGTCGGCGGAGGCCACGTACAGCCCGATCACGCTGGCCAGCATCAACAGACCGCCGAGCAGCGAGTACAGGAAGAACTTGGTGGCCGCGTACGCCCTGCGCACCCCGCCGTACGCCCCGACCAGGAAGTACATCGGGATCAGCATCACTTCGAACATCACGTAGAACAGGAACACGTCGGTCGCGGCGAAGACGCCGATCATCGCGCCCTCGAGGGCCAGCAGCAGCCCGAAGTAGCCGGCAACGCTGCGACCGGCCGGCAGCTTCTCCTCCCAGCAGGCGCCGAGCACGATCGGCACCAGCAGGGTGATCAGCGCGATCATCACCAGTGAAATGCCGTCGACACCCAGCGAGAACCTGATCCCGAACGACGGGATCCAGTCGGCCGAGAAGGTCTGGGAGAACAGCGGACTGAACGAGTCCGGCGGCGCAGCGGTCGGGTTCGGCAGCCCGGCGTACGGGTTGGTCAGATCCTTCTTGGCCGCGATCCAGAGGAACACCGCCAGCACCAACGGGATCAACGCGAACACCAGGGCGATCAACTTCGCGGTGCGTTCGGCCAGGTTCTTGCAGAACATCATCGCCACGGCGCCGATCAACGGCACGCCGATCAGCAGCAGCAGCAAGGGGTTGTTTCCTGTCGCGTTCACGCGTACCTCACCACTAGCAGGGCGAGGACCAGGAGCAGCGTCCCGGCCATCATCGACAACGCATAGGACCGGACGTACCCGTTCTGCCAGCGGCGCCAGATCCCGGACAGCCCGCCGAGTCCGGCCGCTACACCGTTCACCGCGCCGTCGACACCCCGGCCGTCGGCGAAAACCGCCATCCTGGTGGCCCAGATGCCGGGCCGGGCGAACAAGGCCTCGTTGATGGCGTCGCCGCCGACGTCGGCGCGCGCCAGCGCGACCACCGGGTTCACCCTGGCCGGGGCGATCACCGGCACCGGACGCCGGCCGACGTACAGCCAGGCGATCAGTACGCCGAGCGCCACCAGCAGCAGCGTCAGCAGGGTGATGACGACGGTCGGCATCGGCAGTTCGGGCTCGTGGAACGAGCCGACCGACGGCGCGAGGTAGTCGACCAGCCGGTGCCCGACGGCCAGGTAGCCACCGGCGCCGAGGGCGCCGATCGCCAGCAGGATCATCGGGACCGTCATCACCGCGGGCGACTCGTGCGGGTGATACTCCCTACCGTCCGCCGACCGCAGCTGCTTCCAGCGCGGGTCGCCGAGGAAGGTCATGATCATCAGCCGGGTCATGTAGAACGCGGTGATGCCGGCGCCGATCAGCGCTGCCAGACCGAAGATCCAGCCCTTCGCCCCGCCGGCCCCGAAGGCCGCCTCGATGATCAGATCCTTGGAGAAGTATCCGGACAGGAACGGGAATCCGATGATCGCCAGATAGCCGCAGGTCATCACGGCGAAGGTGATCGGCAGCCGGCGGGCCAGCCCACCCATCCGGCGCATGTCGACGTCGTCGTTCATCGCGTGCATCACGCTGCCGGCACCGAGGAACAGCGCCGCCTTGAAGAAGCCGTGGGTCAGCAGGTGCATGATCGCCAGGCCGTAGGCACCGGTGCCGAGACCGACCGCCAGGAACATGTAACCGATCTGCGAGACCGTCGAGTAGGCAAGGACTTTCTTGATGTCGTCCTTCGCGCAACCGGCGATGCAGCCGACCAACAGGGTGACGGCGCCGACGATGCAGACCACCAGCTGCCCGTCGGGCGTCAGATTGAAGATGTCGCTGCACCGAGCGATCAGATAGACGCCGGCCGTCACCATCGTGGCGGCGTGGATCAGTGCCGACACCGGCGTCGGACCCTCCATCGCGTCCGGCAACCAGGCCTGCAGCGGCACCTGACCGGACTTGCCGCAGGCTCCGAGCAACAGCAGCAGGCCGATCGCCGTCACGGTGCCTGGCGAGTTGGCCGCCACCTCGGGCATCGCCGCGAAAACCTTGTCGAAGTCGGTGCTGCCGGTCTCCTTGAAGATCAACAGGATCGCCAGCACCAGCCCGACGTCGCCGACCCGGTTCATGATGAACGCCTTCTTGGCCGCGGTGGCCGCCGAGCGGCGGTCGGACCAGAACCCGATCAGCAGGTACGAGGCGACGCCGACGCCTTCCCAGCCGGCGTACAGCGACACGAAGCTGTCGCCCAGGACCAGCAGCAGCATGGCCGCGACGAAAAGGTTCATGTACGCGAAGAACTTCCGGCGCTCGCCGTCGTGCGCCATGTAGCCGATCGAATAGATGTGGATCAGCGACCCGACACCGGTGATCAGCAGTACGAAGGTCAGCGACAACGGGTCCAGATGCAGCCCGAGCCCGATCCGCAGGTCCGCGACCCCGATCCAGTCGAACAGCTGGACGTGGGTGCTGCCCGATGAGTCCAGGAACAGCAGCAGGCCGACGACGAAGGCGGCAAGGACGGCCACGCAACCGATCAGGTGGCCGATCTTGTCCAAGGCGCGGCCACCGATCAGCAGGATCAGCGCACCGGCTATCGGCAGTGCCAGCAGCAGCCAGGCAATGGAAGTCACGAATTCGCTCCTGTGCTCAGGTCCGGTTTGCTCATGTCAGAACTTGAGCAAATTCGCGTCGTCGACGGAGGCGCTCCGCCGGCTACGGAAGATGGACATGATGATGGCCAGCCCGACAACGACTTCGGCGGCGGCGACCACCATCACGAAGAAGGCCATCACCATCCCGTCGAGGTTGCCGTGCATCCGGGAGAAGGTGACCAGCGACAGATTCACCGCGTTGAGCATCAGCTCGACGCACATGAAGACGACGATCGCGTTGCGGCGGACCAGTACCCCGACCGCGCCGATGCCGAACAGCAGCGCGGACAGCACCAGGTAGTGAGTGGGACTCATCGTTGATCCTCCTCACCGGGATCGCCGGGGTCACCGGGACGCCGCGGGTTCTCGCCGGTCTCCAGCTCCGCCAGGGATCTGCCGCTGGCGAAGTTCTCCGCCACCCGCACCGACTCGCTGTGTTCGACCAACGTCGACACTGATTCCGGCGCAATGGATCCGTCCGGCAGCAGCGCCGGTGTGGCGTTGGACGACGAGGTGGCGAACACGCCTGGGCCGGGCAACGGCGACATCCGGTCAGAGCGCATCCGCGCCGCGACCCGCACCCGCTGGTTGCGCCGTTCGCCCGGTGCGCGCTCCACGTGCGCCAGCACCATCGCGCCCACCGCCGCGGTGATCAGCAGCGCACTGGTCAGCTCGAACGGGAACAGGTAGTCGGTGAACAGCTCGGCCGCGATGGAGCCGATCGGGCCGCGGTCGGCCAACGGGGTGTCCAGTCCGGCCATCGCACTACCCGCCAGCGCCCGCACCAGACCGGCGACGATCAATGCCACCAGCCCGATCCCGAGCAGGATGGCCGCCGTCCGCTGCCCGCGCAGCGGCTCGATCACCGAGTCGCCGGCGTCCCGGCCGGTGAGCATCAGCACGAACAGGAACAGCATCATGATCGCGCCGGTGTAGACGATCATCTGCGCGAAACCCAGGAACTCGGCCTCGTTCAGGATGTAGAACGCGCCGAGGCACATCATCGTCAGCATCAGCCACAGTGCCGAGTGCACCGCGACCCTGGACACCACCATGCCAACGGCTCCGGCCAGCGCCAACGGTGCCAGGATCCAGAACATCACCTGCTCGGCGCCTGGGTTGCCGTACACCACCGGTGCCGCGGCCTGCGCGAGTTCGATCACCGCCGGCCTCCGTTGCTGGCGGCCGGTTCGGCTCCCGGACCGGGCAACGGATCCGGCCCCGGCGGTACCGGAACGGGATGGGCGGCCCGCCCACCGGGCCGGAAGGTCGGATCGGCCAGGAACTGCGGACCGTAGGCGTAGTAGTCCTTCTCATCACCGAGCCGGGCCGGGTGCGGCGGCTGTTCCATGCCCGGCTGCAGCGGCGCCAGCAGCATGTCCTTGGTGTAGATCAACCGCTGCCGGTCGTCGTCGGCGATCTCGTACTCGTTCGTCATCGACAGCGCCCTGGTCGGGCACGCCTCGATGCACAGGCCGCAGCCGATGCAGCGCAGGTAGTTGATCTGGTAGTCCTTGCCGTACCGCTCGCCCGGCGAGTACCGCTCCTCGTCGGTGTTGTCGGCGCCCTCCACGAAGATCGCGTCGGCCGGGCAGGCCCAGGCGCACAATTCGCAGCCGACGCACTTCTCCAACCCGTCGGGATGACGGTTCAGCTGATGCCGGCCGTGGTAACGGCCGGCCGGCTGCACCGGCTTACGCGGGTAGTCCTCGGTGACGACCGGCTTGAACATGGTGGCGAAGGTGACGCCGAACCCCTTCACCGGGTCAAGAAACGACATGATGACCTCCCGTTCCGTTCACTGCGTCCCCGTCGGTCGGTGGCTGCTGGCCCACCGGCGGCGCACCGCCGACCAGCACCGAGCGACGGGGCGCGACCGGCACCGCCAGGTCGAGCGGCGGTATCGGATATCTGCCCAGCGCCGGCGCCACCACCTGGCCACCGGCAATACCGTGACCCTCCGGCTGCCATTGGCCACCGGCCTCGGGCAGCAGCGCATCGGGCCCGGCGCCGGGGTAGTCGCCGTCGGTGTCGGGCGGTGCCTTCCGGCCCGGCCAGAACGCGATGATCAACAACAGGATGACCAGCGGGATCCCCATCCACAGCAGCACTTCCCTGGTGGTCAGCGAGGTGGAGTTGTTGAGCACCCTGGCGGTGGCGACCAGCAGGATCCAGGCCAGCGAAACCGGTACCAGTACCTTCCAGCCCATCGCCATGAACTGGTCGTAGCGGATCCGCGGCAGCGTGCCGCGCAGCCAGACGAAGAAGAACAGGAACAGCAGCACCTTGATGAAGAACCACAGGAACGTCCACCAGCCGGTGTTCGCGCCGTGCCACAACGACAACGGCCATGGGGCCTGCCAACCACCCAGGAACAGCGTGGTGGCGATCGCCGAGACGTTCACCATGTTGATGTACTCGGCCAGGTAGAACAGGCCGAACCGCATCGACGAGTACTCGGTGTTGTAACCGCCGACCAGCTCGCCCTCCGCCTCGGCGAGGTCGAACGGCGCACGGTTGGTCTCGCCGACCATCGAGATCACGTAGATGACGAACGACACCGGCAGCAGCCAGGCGTACCAGCCGCCGTGCTGCTGGTTGACGATGCCCGACATCGACAACGTCCCGGAATAGATGAACACCGCGACGAACGACAACCCCATGGCGATCTCGTAGCTGATCACCTGGGCCGCCGAGCGCAGTCCGCCGAGCAGCGGGTAGGTCGATCCGGAGGCCCATCCGCCCAGCACCAGTCCGTAGACACCGATGGACGCGAAGGCCAACGCGGCCAGCACGCCGACCGGCAGGTCGACCAGCTGCAACGCGGTCTGCTGCCCGAACATCGACACCGGTCCGCCGATCGGGATGATCGAGAACACCAGGAACGCCGGGATCGCACACATCACCGGAGCGGCGATGTAGACGAACTTGTCCGCGCCCTTCGGGATGATGCCTTCCTTGAAGTGCAGCTTGAGCGCGTCGGCCAGCGACTGCAGCAGGCCGAACGGGCCGTTCCAGTTCGGACCGGGCCGGTGCTGCATCCGGCCGACGACCCGTCGCTCGAACCAGATGGTGAACAGGGTGAGCACCAGCAGGAAGGCGAAGACTCCCACCACCTTGATCAGGATCAGCCACCACGGGTCGTCCCACAGCAGCGGCGCGACCGAACCGTCCGGACTCATCGGCCTGCTCCTTCGCTGTCGTCGCTGCCGGCAAAGCTCATCGCTTCGCTCCGCCTGACCGCAACTCGTTGCCCGACAGTCGCTCCGAGCTTCGCAGTGATCTGAACGCCATCCACCCGCCCCGGCAGCCACACCGTGTCCGCCACCATCTCGGAGTCCGGCAACACCTGCAGCGGCAGCGTCACGGTCCCGGCCGGCCCGGTCACCGATGCCCTGGTGGCATCGGCTAACCCCTGTGCGGCGGCCGTACTCGCCGCCACGCAGATCACGTCGGACTTCGCGGTACCGGCCAGATGCGGCTCGCCGTCCAGCATCGAGCCGCCGTCGATCGCCATCCGCCAGGAAGCGAGCACCAGCCCCTGCCCGGCCGAGGCATCGG
This sequence comes from Nakamurella lactea DSM 19367, assembly GCF_000426645.1. Taxonomy (GTDB): domain Bacteria; phylum Actinomycetota; class Actinomycetes; order Mycobacteriales; family Nakamurellaceae; genus Nakamurella; species Nakamurella lactea. The sequence continues at coordinate 257,462 of NZ_AUFT01000006.1, forward strand.
CAGGGTCGGTGACGGCCGGAGCCGCGAGCGTGGCCGCAGCCCCCTGCCAGGCTCCGAGTCGTTCGATCTCCGCCTCGGCGGCGACCGGCGACTGGGTGTACAGGTCGACATCCATCTCGACACCGAGGGTGTCGAGGATGCGACCGTCGTCCAACCGGCCGGACTTGCGGGTGGCGACCTCGAACGGTCGTACCCGGCCCTCCCAGTTCAGGTAGGCGCCGGACTTCTCCACCGCGGCCGCCGCCGGGAACACCACGTCGGCCAGTTCGGTGATCGCGCTGGTCCGCAGCTCCAGGCTGACCACGAAACCCGCGGCCCGGACTGCGGCGAGCACGGCCGCCGGGTCGGGGCAGTCCGCCGGATCGACCCCGCCGATCAGTAGACCGCCCAGCTCCCCGCCGGCTGCGGCGGCGACGATACCGTCGGCGTCGCGACCGGGTGCGGTGGGAATCGATGCACCCCATGCCTTCTCGACCTCGGCGCGGGCGCCGTCATCGGCGATCGGCCGACCGCCGGGCAGCAGGGTCGGCAGCGCACCGGCGGCCAGCGCACCGCGCTCACCGGCCCGTCGTGGCACCCAGGCCAGTTTGGCGCCGGTGCTGTCGGCGAGTTCGGCGACCGCGGTGAGCAGACCTGGCGTCTGCGCGGCCCGTTCGCCGACCAGGATCACCGCGCCGGGTTCGGTCAGCGCTGGTCCGTCACCGCCGCCGGTCAGCCTGGACACCACTGACGACTCGGCGCCCGGCACCGCCGGCAGCAGGATGCCGGACATCTTCTGCAGGCCGCGGGAGGCCAGCGCAGCCACCGAGTACACCGTGGTCGCGGCCCGGGATGCCTTGCGCAGCCGCAGGAACAGGATCGGCGACTCCTCCTCCGGCTCCAGCGCCACCAGCAGCACCACCGGCGCGGACTCCAGGGAGTCGTAGCTGACGCCGCCGGTCTCCGGCGACTGCCCGACCACCTTCGCCGCCAGGAACGACTGCTCCTCGTCCGAGCCGAGCCTGGCCCGGAAGTCGATGTCGTTGGTGCGTAACGCCAGTCGCGCGAACTTCGCGTAGGCGTAGGCGTCCGTCACAGTGAGCCGGCCGCCGGTCAGCACGCCGACACCGCCCGCCTGCCTGGCCCTGGTCAGCCCGTCGGCAGCGACCGCCATCGCCTCGGTCCAGGACGCCGATTCCAACTCGCCGCTCTCTCGCCGGATCAGCGGCGAGGTCAACCGGTCCGGCTGGGTGACGTAGCTGAAGGCGAACCGCCCCTTGTCGCAGTTCCACTCCTCGTTCACCGCTGGATCGTCACCGGCCAACCGGCGCATCACGTCGCCCTGCCGATGATCGGTGCGCAGCGCGCACCCGTCGGCACAGTGCTCGCAGATGCTCGGGTCGCTGACCAGATCGAACGGCCGCGACCGGAACCGGTACGCGGTGGAGGTGAGCGCGCCGACCGGGCAGATCTGAATGGTGTTGCCGGAGAAGTACGACTGGAACGGAGCCCCGGTACCGATGCCGATCTGCTGGTCGGGGCCTCGTTCGAGCAAGTCGATGAACCGGTCGCCGGCGATCTGCGCGGAGAATCGGGTACACCGCTGGCACTGCACGCAGCGTTCCCGGTCGAGCAGAATCTCGGTGGAAATCGCGATCGGCTTGGTGAACACCCGCTTGGCGTCCAACAACCGGGAGTCGGCGTAGCCGTTGGACATCGACTGGTTCTGCAACGGGCATTCGCCGCCCTTGTCGCACATCGGGCAGTCCAGCGGGTGGTTGAGCAGCAGGAACTCGATGTTGCCGCGCTGCGCCTTGTCCGCCACCGGCGAGGTCAGCGCGGTCTTCACCACCATTCCATCGCCGACCGTCTGCGTGCAGGACGCCTGCGGCTTGGGCATCGGCCGGCCGCCCATCTCCACCTCGACCAGGCACTGTCGACAGGCACCGACCGGTTCCAGCAGCGGGTGATCGCAGAACCGCGGGATGGCGATGCCGATCCGTTCCGCGGTCCTGATCACCAGTTCGCCCTTGGGCGCGATGACCTCGATGCCGTCAATGGTCAGCCGGACGTGCCCCTCGGGCACCGGCTGCTGCGCGGGCTCGTCGGGTGCGGGGTTCTTGTTGTCGGTCGCCAGTGTCATCTCAGCATGCCCGCCGTCTCGGAGTGCTGGTCCTGCTCGGTGTGCCAGTCATGTCAGTGCGCCCCCACCAGCTCGCGGGTTCCGATAACCGGCGGTGTCCGGCCGGTGACCAGATCCTCGAACTCGCTGCGGAAGTGCAAGAACGCACTCGTCACCGGGGTGGCAGCACCGTCCCCGAGCGCGCAGAACGCCCGTCCGAAGATGTTCGACGCTGCGTCCGTGAGGGTGTCGAGGTCGGCCATCACTCCCCTGCCGCTGACCACCCTGCGCAGGACCTGGGCGAGCCACCAGGTGCCCTCGCGGCACGGCGTGCACTTGCCGCAGGATTCGTGCTTGTAGAACTCCAGCCACTTCCAGACCGCCCATGGCACCGACACCGTCTCGTTGAAACACATCAGCGCTGTGGTGCCCAGCATGGATCCGGCAGCGGCCACATCGTCGAAGCTCAGCGGCACGTCCAGTTGGGCAGGAGTGAAGATCGGCGTCGAAGACCCACCCGGGGTGAAGAACTTGAGCGGGATGCCGTCCTTCATCCCGCCCGCCGCGGCGAGCAGCTGACGCAGCGTGGTGCCCATCGGAGCCTCGTACTGTCCGGGTCGGGTGACGTGGCCGGACAGGCTGAAGATCTTCGGCCCGGGCGACTTCTCGGTGCCCATCTGCCGGTACCAGTCGCTGCCGCCGGCCACGATCACCGGGACCGAGGCGATGGTCTCCACGTTGTTCACCACGGTCGGCCGGGCGTACAGGCCGGCCACCGCCGGGAACGGCGGCTTCAGTCGCGGCTGCCCGCGCAGGCCCTCCAGCGAGTCCAGCAGCGCGGTCTCCTCGCCACAGATGTAGGCACCGGCCCCCGCGTGCACGATGATCTCGCAGTCGAAGCCGCTGCCCAGGATGTTCTTGCCGAGGAAGCCCCGCTCCTTCGCCTCGCGCACCGCCTGGGCGACCCGGCGCATGGCCTGCACGGCCTCGCCGCGGACGTAGATCGCGGCCAGCTGCGAGCCGATCGCATAGCAGGTGATGATGCAGCCCTCGATCAGCGAGTGCGGATCGGCCATCATCAGCGGAATGTCCTTGCAGGTACCGGGCTCGCCCTCGTCGGCGTTCACCACCAGGTACCGCGGCTTGCCATCCGGCGGCGGCAGGAACGACCACTTCAGACCGGTCGGGAAGCCGGCGCCGCCGCGACCGCGCAACCCGGAGTTCTTCATCAGCTCGACCAGCCGGCCCGGCTCGGTCTTCAGCGCGGCGGCCAGCGCCGTGTAGCCGTCGAGCTTGCGGTAGGTCGCGATACTCCACGACTGCGGCGACGCCCACCGCCTGGTGAGCACCGGCGTCATTACCGCTGGGGTGTCGTCCGGTCCCGACGGCGGCACCACTGCGCCGGCTTCATTACTTGCACCTGAGCTGGTCATGTCGGCCACCTCACTTCCTCTCGGGCAGCGGCGGCATCTCGTACGACTCGGGCATACTCGGGGCCGTTTGCCGCAGCCGGTCGGCGATCTCGTTGCCGCGCAACGTTTCTTCCGACGCCGTCGGCGCATTGACCTGATCGGCGAGATCGCTGAAGATGCCGGCGATCTCACGTTCGGTGGTGCGGAAGTCGGTGAGCGGCGCGCCGCGGGTCGGATGCGGCTTTCGGCCGGCCTGCAACTCCGTGACCAGCTCGAGGGCCGACTCCGGGGTCTGGTTGTCGTAGTACTCGTAGTTGACGGTGACCACCGGACCGTGGTCGCAGGCGGCCAGGCATTCGGCATGCTCCAGGGTGATCGACCCCTCGGTACCGGGCTCACCGGCCGTCTCGTCCGGGCCGATACCCAGGTGTCCGGACAGCCGGGACAGGATCGCGTCACCGCCGAGCACGGCGCACAGCGCGTTGGTGCACACGCTGACCAGGTGCTGGCCGCACGGCTCCCGCTTGTACATCGTGTAGAAGGTGGCCACCGCCTCGACCTCGGCGATGGTCAGGTTCAGCCGATCAGCGCAGAAGGCGATGCCGTCGGCGCTGACGAAACCCTCCACCGATTGCACCAGGTGCAGCAACGGCAGCAACGCCGACCGCTGTTGCGGGTACTTGGCGATGATCTCCTCGGTCTGGCCCCGGGTCACCTCGTCGAAAACCGTTCCGGTGTACAGGAATTCCGGAATCCCCAGGCGCTGGTTCGGCACCGGGATGTTCGATTCCGCATCCGCTCGAGATTGCCCAGCGGGAACGTCCACACTCATCGGTCCACTCCTCCCATCACCGGATCAAGAGACGCGACCGCGGCTACCACGTCGGCGATCATCCCGCCCTCGCTCAGCGCCGGCATCGCCTGCAGGTTCACGAATCCGGGATCGCGCAGATGCACCCGCCACGGCCGGGTGCCGCCGTCGGACACCACGTGGCAACCCAGCTCACCGCGGGGGTTCTCGATCGCCATGTAGGCCTGCCCGGCCGGAACGTGGAAGCCCTCGGTGACCAGCTTGAAGTGGTGGATCAGCGCTTCCATCGACTGACCCATGATCTTGCGGATGTGCTCCAACGAGTTGCCCATGCCGTCGGCACCCAGCGCCAGCTGCGCCGGCCAGGCGATCTTCTTGTCCTGCACCATCACCGGCCCGGGCTCGGACAGCCGGGCATTCGCCTGCCGCATGATCTTGAGCGACTCATGCATCTCGGCGACCCGCAACACGAAACGGGCGTAGCAGTCGGCCTCGGTGGCGGTCGGCACCTCGAAGTCGTAGGTCTCGTAGCCGCTGTAGGGCATGGTCTTTCGCAGATCCCAGGCGTAGCCGGCCGATCGCAGCACCGGACCGGTGATGCCCAGTTGCAGGCAACCCTCCAGCGGCAGCACCCCGACGCCCTGCATCCTGGCCTTCCAGATCGGTTGGCCGGTCAGCAGTTTGTCGTATTCGGGGAGCCGTTTGTCCATCACGTCGATGAACTCCTGGACCCGTTGCTGGGTCCCCTCCGGCATGTCCTGGGCCACTCCACCGGGTCGGATGAATGCCATGTTCATCCGCAGTCCGGTGAGGAACTCCATCAGGTGCAACGCTTCCTCGCGTTCCCGGAAACCGGCCGTCATACCGGTCAACGCACCGAGTTCCATGCCACCGGTGGCGATCGCCACCAGGTGCGAGGAGATCCGGGTGAGCTCCATCAGCAGCACCCTGATCACCTCGGCCCGCGGCGGCACCTCGATCCCGAGCAACTTCTCCACCGCCAGGCAGTAGGCGGCCTCGTTGAACGCCGGCGACAGATAATCGGCCCGGGTGACGAAGGTGACGCCCTGGGTCCAGGTCCGGTACTCGCAGTTCTTCTCGATACCCGTGTGCAGGTACCCGATCACCGACCGGGCCTGGGTCACCGTCTCGCCCTCGAGCTCGAGGATCAGCCGGAGCACCCCGTGGGTGGACGGGTGCTGCGGACCCATGTTGATGATGATGCGTTCGTCGCTGAAGTCGTCGCTGCCGCCGGTGTCCCGGCCGGCATTGTCGCCGACCGAGCTGCTGAGCTCGGAGACCATGTCGTCCCAGTCGCCGCCGGTGACCGTGAACATCCGGCCCTCGGTGGTCTCGGTGGCCCGGGCTCGGCGCACCTCTTGGTCGTTCTCGGGGCTCATCACGAGTACACCCTCCGCTGATCGGGCGGCGGGATCTCGGCGCCCTTGTACTCGACGGCGATGCCGCCGAGCGGATAGTCCTTCCGCTGCGGGTGTCCGTCCCAGTCGTCGGGCATCAGGATCCTGGTCAGCGCCGGGTGCCCGGCGAAGACGATGCCGAACATGTCGTAGGCCTCCCGCTCGTGCCAGTCGGCGGTCGGATAGACCGGAACCGCGCTGGGCACATAGGGATCGGCGACGTCGACGGACACCTCAAGTCGCATCCGCCGGCGGTAGGTCATCGACAGCATCTCGTAGACGACGTGCAGCCTGCGGGGCACCTGTTCGCCGTAGTCGACGCCGCTCAGTGAACTCAACGTCTCGAACCGGAGTCCCGGATCGTCGCGGACCGCCCAGAACAACGCCTGCAGGTGGTCGCGCTGCAGATAGACCGTGAGTTCACCGACGGCGACGGTGATCTGCTCGATCGCGGTGGCCGGGATCCCGCGTTCGGACATCGCCTGCAGCAGCGCATCGACCACCTCGTCGAAGTAGCCGCCGTAGGGCCGGTCGGCGGGCTGCGGGACATACGGTGCGCGGTGCAGTCCGCCGTAGCCCGAGGTGTCGCCGGTGCCATGGATGCCGAACATCCCGGATCGTTCGACGCCGGTCGCCAGCTCGGGCGCGGATCCCGGCACCGCCAGGCCGCCACCCTGGTGCGCGGCGTCGTCGGTGGTCCCGGTGACGATGGAGGCCGGCGAATCGACAGAAGTGGCCCCGCCCGGCTCCGACTGCTTGTCCTGGCTCACCAGCGCACCCCGGCCGGTTCGCCGGGTTCGGCACCCGGCCGGCCGACCGGCAGGCGCCGGCCGCGTCCGTACTTGACCGAGGAGGCCACCAGTTCGGTGCGCTTGCCCTCGAACTCCGCCGCCCGCACCGGACCCAGCGGATCGTCCATCACCTTGGCATGCAGCTTCAGGATGGCGTCGATCAGCATCTCCGGGCGCGGCGGACAGCCGGGCAGATACATGTCCACCGGCACGATGTGATCCACTCCCTGCACCACCGCGTAGTTGTTGAACATGCCGCCGGAACTGGCGCAGACGCCCATCGCCAGCACCCATTTCGGTTCCGGCATCTGGTCGTAGATCTGTCGTAGCACCGGCGCCATCTTCTGCGTCACCCGACCGGCCACGATCATCAGGTCGGCCTGCCTCGGCGACGCCCGGAACACCTCCATGCCGAACCGGCCGAGGTCGTACCGCGGAGCCCCGGTTGTCATCATCTCGATGGCACAACAGGCCAGCCCGAAGGTGGCCGGGAACATGGAGGCCTTACGGGTCCAGTTCACCAGTTTCTCGACGCTGGCCAGCAGGATGCCGTTCGGCAGCTTCTCTTCCAAACCCATGACGGCTCAGACCTTTCCGCACGATGTCGGGGGAATTTTCCCGCGGGATGTCATCAGTCCCAGTCCAATCCACCGCGGCGCCAGACGTAGGCGTAGGCGACGAACACGGTCAGGATGAACAGCCCGATCTCGACCAGCCCGAAGACGCCGAGGACGTCGGCGGACTGGGCCCAGGGATAGAGGAAGATGATCTCGATGTCGAAGACGATGAACAGCATCGCCGTCAGGTAGAACTTGATCGGGAACCGGCCGGAGGTGCCCGGCGGCAGCGGCGTCGGTTCGATGCCGCATTCGTAGGCGTCCAGCTTGGCCCGGTTGAACCGGCGCGGGCCGAGTTTGTCCGACACCACCGTCGCCATCGTCACGGCGAAGCCGCCGGCGACGATGACGAGAATGACGATGGGTAGGTAGGCGTCGAGCATCAGCTGTGCCCCTCTCCAGTTCCACGGCTACACACTGGGCACCGCCCGGTTCAACCCACGGACAACCCGGTCGGCCCAGTCGCCGTCCGATCCGTCGTACAGACCGGCCAATAGTTTGAGGACCAGGTACATCAGTCGTTTTCGCGGCAGACCCAGCGTGGTCGCCGCCCGCATCACCTTCGGATTGCCGATCAGGGTGGAGAAGATGGTGCCCAGTCGGTAATACGTTCCCAGGTGCGCCTTCATCGCCGACGAATAGCCGTGCAGCGCCGCCTCGCGGGCGGCGCCGGACCGGCCGGTGGCCTGCAGCACGGCGTCGGCGGCGATGGCGGCCGACTCCATCGCGTAGGCGATGCCCTCGCCGTTGAACGGGTTCACCACGCCACCGGCGTCGCCGATCAGCAGCAGCCCGCGGTCGTAGTGCGGGGTGCGGTTGAAGCCCATCGGCAACGCCGCGCCGCCGATGCCGCCGATCGCGTTCTCCTCGCGCAGTCCCCACTCCTGCGGGGTCCCGTCCAGCCAGGTCCGTAGCAGCGTCCGGTAGTTGGTCTTGCCGAATGCCTTGGAGGAGTTCAGCATTCCCAGGCCGACGTTGACCGTGCCGTCACCGAGTCCGAAGATCCAGCCGTACCCGGGCAGCAGCTTGGGATCGTCCGGGTCGCTGCGGTCCCACAGCTCAAGGTGCGACTCGAGATGGTCGTCGTTGGTCCGCGGGCTGGTGTAGTAGCGGCGCACCGCGACGCCGAGCGGTCGGTCGTCACGCTTGTCGATGCCCATCCCGAGCGCGACCCTGGCCGACACCCCGTCGGCGGCGATCACCAGCGGAGCGCTGAACGTCTGCTCACCCGACTCGGTCTTGGCCCGCACGCCGGTGATCCGGCCCGACTTCTCGTCCAGCACCGGCCCGGTCACGGTCGTCGCGGTGCGTAGCCGGGCGCCGGCCTTCACCGCCATGCCGGCCAGCATGTCGTCGAAGTCGCGGCGCGGACGGACGAGGCCGAAATCGGGAAAGTCCGCGAGGGTGGGCCAGGGAAGTTCGATGGTCCGGCCGCCGCCGACCACCCGCAGCCCGCGATTGCGAATCCAGTCGTCACCTGAGGTGTCGATGCCCAGCTGGTGCAGTTGCTTGACGCCACGAGGCGTCAGCCCGTCGCCGCACACCTTTTCCCGCGGAAACGTCGACTTCTCCAGCACCATCACATCGAGTCCGGACCTGGCCAGGTACACGGCGGCGGTCGATCCGGCCGGTCCGGCGCCGACCACGATCACGTCCGCGGTGCCTTCGGTGGGAACGGTCCAGTTGGCCACGCCTCCACCCTCCTCTGCCGCTCTCGCGACGGCATCGATCGACACGGCATCTCGGCACGGCATCGTGATCACCACAGCAGCGTGGTGATCACGTCGCGACCGAGCTTGTGCATCGGTTCACGAAGTCGTGCGCGGTCAGTGTAAGTGCGGTCACAGCGGTGGGTCTTCTTAGGGTTACCTCACTATCGAAGAGCCCCTCGTCGCAGCAGAATCGGCCGCCGAATCCGGGCCGACGGACGCTCAGTCGGTCCGCAGCGCGTGGTGCAGTGCCACCACACCGAACGTCATATTCCGCCAGGCAACCTCGGTCCAGCCGCAGCCGGCGATCTTGCGCGCCAGCTGCTTCTGGTCGGGCCAGTCCGAGATCGATTCGCTCAGGTAGGTATAGGCCTCGGGGTTGGAGCCGAACCGCTTGGCGACCCGCGGCAGCACCTGACGCAGGTAGAACCGGTAGCCCCAGCGCATCGGCAGGTAGGGGCGGGAGAACTCGCACACCAACAGCTGCCCACCGGGCCGGACGACCCTGGCGAACTCGGTGAGTGCCCGCTCCGGATCGACCACATTGCGCAGCCCGAACGAGATCGTCAGCGCATCGAACGTCGCATCCTCGAACGGCAACGCCAGCGCGTCGGCCGCCGCCATCGGCAATGACCCGCGCTTGGCCCGGCCCGCCTGCAGCATGCCGAGCGAGAAGTCGGCCGCTACCGCCCAGGCACCGGTCGCGGCCAGTTCCTGGGTGGAGACCGCGGTCCCGGCGGCCACGTCCAGCACCTTGTGGCCCGGCTCCAGGGACAACGCGGCGACCATGTGCCGCCGCCACCGCCGGTCCTGGCCCAGCGAGAGCAGCGTGTTCGTCCGGTCGTACTTCTGCGCCACCCCGTCGAACATGGCAGCCACCTGCCGCGGCTGCTTGTCCAGGTCGGCTCGTCCCATGGCAGGTCACGATACCGGCGGACCCAGCGCTCACCCTCCGGACACCCCGCGGCCACGGCGTTGTGGCCGGGTCGTCACTCCGCGCCGCGATCATCGACGGCATGCCCGCCACGGCGCACCGTCGACCGACCCCGGGACCGGCCACGAGACAGCAGGCGTCTGCGAACCGGATCGTGACCATCTCGCGGGCGCTGGAGATCGCCGGCCGGCTGGCCAACGACGCCGCCGAGGTGATTGCCGCCACCGCCGGGCGGGGGGCAGCCGACCCGGGGGTATCGCCCTTCGACTGGGTGACGGACACCGATCGCACCCTGGAACGACACACCCGCAGGGTGCTGACCGGCGAGTTCCCCGGCATCCCGGTGCTCGGCGAGGAGTACGGCGGTCCGGACGGCCTCGGGCCGCTGCCACCGGCCCTGCCGGGATCGGCGGACGGCCCGGAGCTGCTGTGGGTGGTCGACCCGATCGACGGCACCGCCAACTATCTGGCCGGCCTGCCATGGTGCAGCTACTCGCTGGCGCTGTTGGATGCCGACGGTCCGTTGGTCGGGGTGATCGCCGATCCGTACCGGGCGCAGATCTATGCGGCCGCCCGCGACCGTGGTCTGCGGGCCAACGGCAGCGTCGTGCCCAGGCCCGCCGGACCCGACCCCGGTGCTGAATGCGACCTGACGGGCCGGCTGATCTGTACCGAACTTGCCGGCGGGCTCGACCACGACCTGGCGGTGGTCCTGGTCGACAGCTGTCGCAGGGCACGGATCGGGCTGCGGATGCTCGGTTCCCCGGCCCTGGCCATCACCCAGGTGGCGCTGGGACGGGCGGCCGCCGCCGTGCTGTTCGACTATCAGGTCTGGGACGTCGGCGGGGCGCTGGCCCTGGCCGCGGAAGCCGGCCTGGCGGTCGTCACCCTGGACGGCAGCCCTGGGACGTTGCCGCTGGGAGGCCTGGTGGTGGCCGCACCGGGCACCGTGCCGGCGGTTCTGGCGCTGGTCGGGCACCGGCCGGCCGCCGCGCCGTAGGTCCGTCAGCCCACCGCGCGCACCCGGCGGCCGACCCGGTCGGCCGACCGGCGGAGCAGCATCGGCGCCGCCGCCGCGACCAGCGCGGTACCGGCCGCGGCGAACAGGACCATCAACAGCCCGTTCGCCGCGGTCCGCCCGGCCACTCGCACCACCTCCGGATGGGCGGCGGAATACTCGACCACGAACTGCTGTCCGACGTGCAACAGGCCCGGGTAGAGCACGCCGCCGCTGGGGCGGACCGTCAGCCCGTTCTGGTCGACGAACTCGATCCCGGTCCGCAGCGGCGACACCGCCAGCACCGTTGCGGTCGTCCGGACCCGGTCCGCGTCGATCGTCCGGTCGTTGAGGTACATCGCGGCCAGCAGCGCCAGCAGCATGATGGCAATCGCCCCGGTCACCGTCAGCACACCGCGCTGCAACCACCGCCGGGCGGGTGACGTGCGGGCGGGACTCACGCTGCGAGTCTAGGAGGCGGTCTGCGACCAGGCGCAGTGTTCGATCAGGGTGCAGTGTTCGATTGGGCGCAGTGTTCGATCAGGTGCAGTGTCCGTAACACCACAGTGTCTCGACGGCCACAGTCGCCGGTGCGGCCGTCGTCGGACTGCCGGACGGGCCGCTAGGGTCGCAGGAGTGACGGCTATGCACCCGACGACCGCCGCGCTCGACTCGGCCGTGCGCGTTGTCACCCGAGCCATCGAGCCGATCGACGGCTCGTTGTTCACCGCTATTCCCGCGCCGACCGGCACCCTGTCCTTCGTCACCGACGGTGACGGGCTGATCGGGTGGGGCGAGTACGCCCGGTTCACCACGGCCGGTCCCGGCGCCGCGCGACAGATCGGCGACTGGTTCGCGGAGCTGGTAGACCAGTTCGACATCGACGACGCCGACGGGATCGGCGGCCCGGTGGCCTTCGTCGCTCTGGGCTTCGACTCCTCAGGGCCGACGCCCGACGAGGCGGTGGCCATCGTCCCGCAGGTGCTGATCCGGCGGAACGGGCGCGGCACCTTCAGCACCGTGATCGGCCGGCCCGACCGTCAGCAGGTGGTTCCGGTGCGGTCCCCCGGTTCGGTCCGTTACTCCGACGCGACGTTCTCGGTGGCCGGCTTCACCGCGGCGGTGGCGGCCGCGACGGCCCGGATCAGGGCCGGCGAACTGCGCAAGGTGGTACTCAGCCACGACTTGACCGCGACCACCGAACGCGACGTCGACGAACGGTTCCTGCTCGACGCGCTGGCCGCCCGCTACCCCTCCTGCTGGACCTACGCGATCGACGGTCTGATCGGTGCGACGCCCGAGATGTTGCTGCAGCGCAACGGATCTCACATCCAATCCAGGGTACTGGCCGGCACCGGGTGGGCCGAGCACGCCGGGGATCCGGTGAGTGCGACGCTGATCGCCAGCAGCAAGAACCAGGAGGAGCACCGGTACGCGGTCGATTCGGTCGCCGAGGCGCTGCTGCCGGTGTCCACGACGCTCGAGGTGCCGGCGCAGGCGAGCCCGCTGGTGCTGGCGAACCTGACCCATCTGGCCACCGACATCTCCGGTGAGCTCACCGAGCCGGCGCTCACGGCGCTGGAGCTGGCTGCCCTGCTGCACCCCACCGCTGCCGTCGGCGGCACCCCGACACACGTTGCGATGCAGACGATCCGCGAGTTGGAACCGGTCGGCCGCGGGCGCTACGCCGGACCGGTTGGCTGGATCGACGCATCCGGCGACGGCGAGTTCGCCCTGGCTCTGCGCTGCGCCGAAGTACGCGGACGGACCGTCCGGATGATCGCCGGCGGTGGCATCGTCGCCGACTCGGATCCGGACACCGAGGCCAGGGAGGCGCAGGTCAAGATGCTGCCGATCCGGGATGCCCTGGAGTCCGGCTGACGGGTCGTCCCGCAGCCCTCACCCGCCCGATGCGACGTCTCGGTGACCTCCCGCGCCACACACCCGGCCCTCACCCGCCCGTTGCGACGTCTCGGTGACCTCCCGCGCCACACACCCGGCCCTCACCCGCCCGATGCGACGTCTCGGTGACCTCCCTCCGCGGCAGGACTCAGAGCGCAGCCTGCACGGCAGCGCCGGTGTCGGCCAACCAGTCCCGCAGGTCGGTGCGTGAGGTCGGCACCTCCAGCACCCGGATGCCGGTGCCATCGGCGAGCTCCGCCCGCAACTGCTCGGGTTCGGTGACCAGCACATGCTCGACGCCGAACGCCTCGACCGCCTGGCCGACCGCCGCCCCGTGCGGAGTGCCGAAGACCCGTTCAAAGGCGCTGCCGTAGCGGGGTTGTCCCGGTTCCAGCGTGGCGAAGATCGCCCCACCGTCATTGTTGGAAACGACGATCGTCAGGTCCGGCCGGGGTTCGTGCGGGCCGATCAGCAGCCCCGTCAGGTCGTACAGAAAAGTGAGATCACCCATCAACGCCACCGTCGGACGGCCGCTGGCGAGCGCAACGCCGACGGCGGTCGAATTGCTGCCGTCGATGCCGGCGACGCCACGGTTCGCGATCACCCGGATCCCCGCCCGCGCCGTCGCGAACCGTCCGACATCACGGGGAGTCTGGGACGAGCCGAGTACCAGCGGAATGCCCGGCTCCCCGGACGGCAGGGTCGCCACCAGCTCCCGGGCGAGCTTGGGCCCGAGTGCGAGGTCCGCCCCTGCCAGTCGACGTGCGATCACGGTGGCGGCAGCGGCATTTGCCTCCCGCCATGCAGTTCGGAACGCCGGCGCAGCGGGTGCGGCGATCGGTGCCAGCCCGGCCGCGACGGCGTGCGCCCGACCGGTCGGGTCGGCGACCGGGCCGGTGGGTCCGACCACATCTATCCGCGGGGCGGTGGCCAGCAGCCTGGACACCGCGCGGTAGAGCGTGGGGCGGCCGAGCACGACCACCCGGTCGGGCGGCGCGAGGTCGGCGAAACCCGCTTCCAGCAACGGGATCCCGGCGTCCAGCACGGCACTTCCTGCTGCGCCACCGGACTCCGCGATCACCGGATGCCCGGCAGCCGCAACGCCGGCGGCCGCCGGATGGGTCAGATCGGCCAGGAACAACACCCGCTCCCCCGGCCGCGGCGCCTCGATCGGCGTCGCGTCCATCGGCTGCCGCTGCTCGAACGGCTGGCGCTGCGGAACCAGGGATGACGAAGCAGCAGGTGACCACGGTTCGTCGTCATCGGGCAGCAACGGCTCGGCCAGCGGAAGGTTCAGCTGCACCGGGCCGGGCAGGGCGGCGGTGGCCGCGACCATCGCCTCACCGACGGCGGATCGCCATCGGGCCGGATCACCCGGATCGCCTGCGGGAGTGTCGATCTCGGTGAACAGGCGCAACGCCGGGCCGAACACCCGACGCTGATCGATCACCTGGTTCGCGCCCAGCTCCCGCAACGCCGGCGGGCGATCGGCGGACAGCACGATCATCGGGACACCGCCGTGATGGGCCTCCAGCACGGCCGGGTGCAGGTTGGCCACCGCCGTACCGGAGGTGGTCGCCACCAGTGCCGGACGGCCGGCACCGCGACCCAACCCGAGTGCGAGGAATCCCGCGGTGCGTTCGTCGATCCGCACGTGCAGCCGGATCCGGCCAACCGCGTCGGCCTGCTGCAGGGCGATGGACAGCGGTGCGTTCCGCGACCCGGGCGCCAACACCGCGTCGGTGACGCCGGCCGCGATGAACTCCTCGACCAGCGTGCGGGCCAGAGCGACGGATGGTGGGTTGGTCACCTGGCGTCCCCAGTGGCGGTTGCGAACGGGCGCCGCGCAAGAGTGCGCAGCCAGGTGTCGCCGAGACGACCTGGGTTCTCACCGGATTCCACGACCGACCATCCGGCCGCCTCCTGGGCTGCGCACCATGATTCCCGCTGCCAGAAAGTGAAGTGTCTCGCACCGGCGATGCTGCCCCTGATCAACCAGTCGTCGCCGTCACCGACCTTCACCGAGGTTGCCAGCCAACCTCCCGGAACCGTGGCCTGGGCTAACCGGTACAGCACAACAGGCGCCTCGAACCTGCTCAGATGCAACAAGACTGCGCTTGCCCACACGCCGTCGTAGGGTCCGGCCAGATCGTCGATCAGCGGGTCCAGCACCTTGGCAGTCTTGCCACGCTCACGTAACAGGTCGACGAAGGCGGGGGTGATGTCGGTCCGATCGACCAACAGACCCCGCGCTTCCAATGCCAGGGCATCGTGTCCCGGCCCGCTTCCGATCTCCAGGATCCTTGCCCCGGCCCCGCAGCGCTCGACGAACCCGTCGATCGCCGCAGCCGTTGCGGGCGACATCGATCGTGACATGGACGAAGTCGCCGCGCTGTAGGAGCCGGCGTCGGCTTGGTACGCGGCAATGGTCCGCGTGCGCTGTTCAGCTCTGGAGGCGGGCGAGTTACTCACTCGGACAGTGTGCCGGGTCGCTCGAGCAGCTCTGCCACCCGGCGCAGCCGGTCCAGCCAGTAGGAACTCGTCCCGGCGTCGGCGGTCACCGCCGCCAGCCGGTCCGGTTCCGGCGCGATGCGCGGGGCCGGCAACCGGCCGTCGACCGGCAGTGGCCGGTCGGTGACGACGTCCTCAGCCAGTAGGGAGGCGGTGCCAAGTCCGCAGGCGTACGGCAGCTCGGGCAGGGCGGCGGCCGCGGCCACCCCGGCGGCCAGGCCCACGGCCGAATCGACCGCGGACGACACCACGATCTGCATCCCCGACTCGCGCTGAACGGCCGCCGCGATGCGTAGCGCCGCGGGCACCCCGCCGAGCGGGGCGACCTTGATGACGGCGACATCGGCGGCGCCGGCCCTGGCGACGGCGAGCGGGTCGGTGGCCAGCCGGATCGACTCGTCAGCGGCGATCGGCACCCCGACCGCCGCCCGCACCCGGGCGAGTTCGGCGACCGACGGGCAGGGCTGCTCCACGTACTCCAGCCCGCCGGCCGCGTCCGCCAGCATCGGGATCAGCTCGATGGCCTCGACCGCCGACCAGGCCGCGTTCGCATCGATCCTGATCCGTCCGCCCGGGCCGAGGGCCTCCCGGACCGCGGCCAGCCGATCGGCGTCCGCCGCCGGCTCGCTGCCGGGATCGGCGACCTTCACCTTCGCCGTGCGGCAGCCGGACGCCGTCACGAGTTCGGCGGCGCGTTCGGGTGAGACCACCGGGACCGTGGTGTTGACGTCGATGAACGCCCGCACCGGCGTCGGCCATGCGACAGAGGCCGAGGCCAGCGCCGCGCGCAGCCAGGGCACGCAGGCCACGTCGTCGTAATCGCGGAACGGGGCGAACTCTGCCCAACCGGCCGGTCCGTGCAGCAAGATGCCCTCGCGGACGGTGACGCGACGGAACTTGGTGACCATCGGGAGGGCGAAAACCCTGGCCGTGGCAAGAATCTCCGCGACCGACTCATTCACCGGACAGCAGATCCCACTTGTTGCCTGCCAGGTCCCGGAAGACCGCCACCCGCCCGTACGACTCGGTGCGCGGTTCGGTGAGGAATTCGACGCCGGCCTGCATCATCCGCCGGTAGTGAGCGTCGAAGTCGTCCACCCGCAGGAAGTATCCGACCCGCCCGCCGTGCTGGTTGCCGATCACCGCGTCCTGCTCGGTTCCGTCCGATTGGGCCAGCAACAGGCCGGTGCCGCCGCCGGGCGGCCGGACCACCACCCAGCGCTTGGGCCGGCCGTCGTTCGTCAGCGATGGGGAGTCCTCGGCAAGGTCGAAGCCGAGTACCTCGGTGAAAAACGCGATCGCAGCGTCGTACTCCTCGACAACGAGGGTGACGAGGTCAAGGTTCACCGCATCAGATTAGGCGAACGTCTTCTATCGCCTCAGAAAGTCTTCTCAAGTCGGTTCGCAGCCTCGCGACGAGGGCGGCACTGGTCAGCTCGGCCCAGACCTGTTCGACACGGTCGCCAGCAGCAATCGCCTCGGGCCTGGCCTGCTCGCCGAGCAGGGTCAGGAAGACCAGCCGGGAGCGCGCGTCATCCGGGTGCGCCCGTGTCCACAGGTAGCCATCCTTCTGCAGCTGGTCGACCATCTGGGCCATGCTCTGCTTCCGCACGCCCGCGAGCGCGGCGAGCCTGCCCACCGCAATGCCGTCCGCGGGAACGAACGGAAGCACCTTCGCACGACCTCCCGTGAGGTTTTCGAAGCCCGCTGCGGCCAATTCGCCATCCACGGCCGATGTGTACGCCTCATGGAGGACTCGAAGCATCAGCGAGATCCGAGGCCCGTCATTCGCGCCGTTATTGACAGGCACCTGTCTAATCTCCCATACTAGTTTCGTCAGTCACCTGTCATTCTAGAGCCCAAGGAAAACCATGCCGGACATCGATGTACTTGACACCCATCTGCACTACCAGACTATGGGGGAGGGGCAGCCCGTCGTCTTCCTCCATGGCAACCCGACTTCCTCACACCTGTGGCGAAAAATCCTGCCCCGTATGCCCGGAACGGTCCGGGCCCTCGCGCTCGATCTTGTCGGCATGGGTCGATCGGGAAAGCCCGACATCGCGTATTCGTTCGCAGATCAGGCGCGCTACCTGGAGGGCTGGATCGAGAGCATGGGGCTCCGCCAGATCGTCCTCGTTGGCCACGACTGGGGCGGCGCGCTCGCCCTGGACTGGGCGGCCCGGCATCCATCACAGGTTCGCGGCATCGCGTTCTTCGAAACCATCGTGCGACCGATGTCCTGGAAGGACCTGCCGGAGTCGGCCCGACCGGTCTTCACCATGTTGCGGACACCTGGAGCCGGCGAGCACGCCGTTCTGGAAGAAAATCTCTTCATCGAGCGGGCGCTGACCGGCAACATCGCCCAGCTCAGCGAGCCCGATCACGACGTCTACCGAGCCCCGTTTCCAACTCCGGAGTCGCGGCGACCACTCCTACAGTGGCCACGATCTATGCCGATCGACGGCCAGCCGGCCGATGTCGTCGCCCGGGTCGAGAGCTACGACAGATGGCTGGCAGAGTCGGCCGACGTACCGAAGCTGATGCCGACCTTCCATGACGGCCCCGGCCTGATGGGACCCCCGGTCGAGGCATGGGTACGTGGCCATGCCACCAACCTCGAGATCGTCGACTGCGGCGTCGCCGGCCACCATGCACCGGAGGACCAGCCTGCCGCGATCGCCACGGCCCTGTGCGAATGGATCAACCGTCACGGGCTGGACGGGCGAGCTCTCGCGGGAGCAGGCGGCGCGCTGTGAGAGCGATCCGACAGCACGAGTTCGGCGGCCCGGAAACGCTGCGGCTAGAGCGCCTGCCCGACCTCAGCCCTGGGCCCGGCCAGGTCAGGATCCGGGTCCTCGCCGCGGGTGTGCACCTGCTCGACGCCCAAATCCGATCCGGCCTGGGTCCACCGCGCGCACGCGTGACCTTGCCGATGACCCCCGGCCGCGAGGTAGCCGGACATGTCGATGCCGTGGGCTCAGACGACGATTCGTCCTGGGTCGGACGGTATGTCGTCGCCGATCTCGGCGTCGCGAGCGGTGGCTATGCCGAGCTCGCAATTGCCGACGTCCCAAGACTTCACGGTGTCGCGGGGTACGTCGACCCCGCCGAGGCCGTCGCGGCCATCGGCACGGGCCGCACTGCGCAGGCCATCCTCGAACTCGCTGAGATCCGTACCGACGACATCGTCGTCGTCACGGGCGCCGCC
Organism: Nakamurella lactea DSM 19367; assembly: GCF_000426645.1. Taxonomy (GTDB): domain Bacteria; phylum Actinomycetota; class Actinomycetes; order Mycobacteriales; family Nakamurellaceae; genus Nakamurella; species Nakamurella lactea. The sequence continues at coordinate 275,876 of NZ_AUFT01000006.1, forward strand.
GGCGGCGTCGGCGCGATGCTCACCGTGGCTGCCCGGCGAAGCGGGGCACGCGTGATCGGCCTGGCGACCGGCGCCGCCAAGGCTGAAACCGTCGTCGCCTTGGGGGGTGAAGCGATCGACTCCGGTCAGACGGACTGGCCTGACGTGGTGCAAAGTCTCTTAGGGCCTTCGCGTGCCAGCCTGGTCCTGGACGGGGTGGGTGGCAGCCTTGGCGCAGAAGCCATGGCCCTCCTCCGACCCGGTGGGCGGCTGGTCATGTTCGGCACCGCGTCCGGCTCTGCCATCCCGCTGGACGCCGAAACCGTCTACAACACTGGTATCGCGGTCTCGGCGGCGGTCGGCGCGCGGCTATTTCAACGCGCGGGCGGACTGCGAGATCTCGAGGAGAAGGCTCTGGCTGCTACGGCCGACAGGTCACTGGTCCCTCACATCGGCCAGCGCTTCTCGCTCGCCGAGGCGCCAGAGGCCCACCGCGCGATCGAGGAGCGTCGGTCCCTGGGAAAGGTCGTGCTGGTGCCGTGAGGCGCCTCGGCGGGATCAGAATGCGTCCTCGTCCCAGACGCCCGCGGCCTGATCATGCAAACCACTCCGGGCGCGCCGCGCTCAGCCACCACCCGGTACCCACTGCTCTGATAGCGCCGAATGTTGGCCTGGCTGCGTGCCCCGGTGAACAGACACAGGGTCTGACACCCTGGATCGCAGGCTGCCTCAGCCAACTCGAGAAGCCAGCCACCCACGCCTCGGCCGCGCTGGTCGGGGGCGACTGCGAGGCGACCAACGTGCCACTCGTCGTCGATCCGGCGGGCTCGGATCATCCCTAACAGCCTCCCATCACGCCACAGGCCCCAGGACTGCCAATCGGCAAGCCAGTCCTTGATCTCCTCCGGCGACTCCAGCAACGCAGGAATGGCCAGCGAGTCGTTGGCAATCGCTTCGTCAACCCAGCAGCACCGTTGCAGCACGGCCACCTCGGCAGCGTCTTGAGGACCCAGCCGTCGCAGGTAGGTCCCCGGCAGCGGGCCGGGGAGGGTGCCGTCCTGTTCCTGCTCGCGGAGAGGCCGGAGGGTGTGGCTGAGCCGGACCAACTCGTCGAGGACTGCGGCGGCCGCTGCGTCGCGGCCAACATCGGGGCGCAACCGGCCGTGCTCAACTGCGTCGCCGATGCGGATCGCCAGCGTTGCGCCCGTTGGCACCAACCGCAGCGTGGTGACCACCTGCTTGGCATGCTGGACCGACCTGGTGCCGGCGGAGGTGTTCCCGTAACTGACGAACGCGACCGGCTTCCAAGCCCATTCCCGGGAAAGGTAGTCCAGCGCGTTCTTCAGGGACGCCGGCATCCCGTAGTTGTATTCCGGCGTCACCACGATGAAGCCGTCAGCGGCATCGACCATCGCGCTCCACCGTCGGGTGTGCTCGTGCCGATAGATCGCCGTGGACGGCTGCTCCTCCTCGTCCAGGAAGGGCAGGCCCAGCTCGGCCAGGGAGACCGGAACCAACTCGACGGCGCGGTCCGCCGCCTGATGGGCAAGGCTCCCCGCCAGCCACTCGGCGATCGACGGCCCCAACGCTCCGGGCCGCGTGCTGCACACGATGACAAGGACTCGCAGACATCTCGTTAACATAGAAACGAGATTAGTACTATGTTGGTTACATGTCAATGAAACCGGTGCAGGCGGTCGATTCGTGGTTGGACGCGGACGAAGAGCGGGCCTGGCGAACGTTCCGGCGGATGATGGTCGTCGTCCAGGCGCGCACGGCACAGGACCTCGCCGAATTGGGACTTTCCGAAGCCGACTACGAGGTCCTCAGCACATTGTCAGAGGCCCCCGACCGGACAAGCACCCTGCACGCACAGGCCACCAAGATGGCCTGGTCGCGCAGCCGGCTCTCCCGACACGCGAGCCGCATGGAGTCCCGCGGTCTGGTCGAGCGACGGCCCGACCCGGACGACGGCCGGGGTTGCCTGCTGGTCCTCACGCCCCACGGGTTCGAGATCCTGGCCGAAGCCGCCCCTGCCCACGTGGTCTCGGTACGGCGGCACGTCATCGACCGACTGCGGCGCGACGACTTGGCGAACCTCGAACGTATCGCCGATCAGATCATCTCCGAGTGATGTCGTCGCGGATCGGGCCACTTCTGCGATTTCGCCGGACCCACCCACCCGAGTTCACGGCCCGGACCGTTAATCGCCCTTCACACTCACCAACTGCCTCAGCGTGTGCCGGATCTCGACCAGATCAGCGGCGTCCGCCATCACTTGGTCGATGTCCTTGTACGCGGCCGGAATCTCGTCGATGAACGCGTCGGTGTCGCGGTACTCGATGCCGACCATCGCTGCCCGCAGGTCGTCCTTGCTGAACGTCTTGCGAGCCCTGTTCCGGGAGTAGGTCCGTCCCGCGCCGTGCGGGGCAGACCGCAGGGCGTCGGCATTTCCCTTGCCCACCACCACGTACGAGGCCGTTCCCATCGATCCCGGAATCAGCCCCGGCACGCCGACGCCGGCGTGGATGGCACCCTTGCGGGACACCCACAACCGCTCGTCGACGCCGTTGACGGTGTGCACCTCGGACGCCGAGTAGTTGTGGTGGCAACCGATGTCCTGCTCCACCGTCACCTCGGTGTCCATCCAGTGCGACAGACAGGACACGGTGCGCTCCATCATCTCGTCGCGGTTGAGCGCGGCGAAGGTCTGCGCCCAGGTCAACTCGGCCAAGTAAGCCGCGAACTCATCGGTGCCCTCGGTGAGATAGGCCAGGTCGGGGTCCGGCAACACCACGCCCGCATCGGCATTCACCGTCCGGGCGACACCGATGTGATGCTGTGCGATCTGATTCCCGATACCCCTCGACCCAGAATGCAGGAACAACCAGACCCGATCGGCCTCGTCCGCGGTCACCTCGATGAAATGGTTGCCCGAGCCCAGCGAACCGAGCTGATGCCGCCAACCCTTACTGCGCGACTGAATGGTCGGCAGCAACTCGCCGGCCAGCTCCTCCAGGGTGGCGATCCGCGGCTCGGCAGTCGGCAGCACCTCCTCGTTGTGCCGACCCATGGACATCGGGATCGCGCGCTCGATCGAGGTCCGCAGTGTCGACAGTGGCTGGGCTGCAGCCGCTCTCGCGACCAGCTCCGACCGGCTGAACTGAGTGCGGACGGCACGCATGCCGCAGCCGATGTCGACCCCGACCGCCGCCGGAATGATCGCTCCCTTGGTCGGGATCACCGAGCCGACAGTCGCGCCCTTACCGAGGTGAGCGTCCGGCATCAACGCCAGGTGCGGGTGAATGATATCGAGCTCGGCGGTGAGCTTCGCCTGCTCCAGGGTGGCGTCGTCGATCATCGATGCCCAGCTGATCAATCTGGGTCCGATTCGCTGCATGATGCGGTCCTCTCGGAATGACGGGATTTGACGGTGTAGTGGACACCGCTGTGTTGTGGACACAAAGAAGCGCCGGCAACCCGAGGTCGCCGGCGCTCACGAGATGGTGAAGGACGCGGTTCAGGTCACCGATTCGAACGAGGCGGGTTGCGGCTCGGGCAGCGCGTAGCGCATGGCCGGCCGGCTCGGCTGTTCCGGTAGTCGGTGCCAGCTCTTACAGCTCATCGGTCGCCTCCTCGGCTCCGCATCGTGTTCGTTTCGGTATGGGCGACAAACTGTCGCGTCGCTGACGGTACACGCACACCGCCCGAGCGCCAAAGGCTTTCGGAGACGTCGGCGCCGACCCGCGCTGTCCAGCGCCGTCCAGCGCCGTCCAGCGTCAACTGGTGTAGCGGCCGAGCGCTCCGCAAGGATTGGCCGGCAACAGCGAGCGTCCCCGCCCGGTGGCGACTGTTCGACCGAATCAGTCACCCTCCGGGCGGGGTCGCCCGATCAGTTGTGCTTGGCGTACCCGCTCACCGTGGATCCATCGCGGACGGTGATCGTCCGGCTCAGGGCCACGTCCTGCTCATTAGGTCCAACCTCCAACCTGCGGGTGCCGACGGCAGTGGTCCAGCCGGAGGCGTCCGACCAGTACTGCAACTGCCGCACTGGAATGTGCAGGGCGACCGTCACAGATTGCTTGGCGGCCAGCTGGATTCGACCGTAGGCGGCTAAGGCCTTGACCGCGAACTGCACGCCGTCCGGCGCCTGATCCGGTGCTCGCAGGTAGAGCTGCGGAACCTCGGCACCGGCAACCTTGCCGGTGTTGCGGACCCGGAAGCTGACGTTCAACCCGCCGTCGGACGCTGTCGAGGTGCGCAGTCCCGAATACTTGAACTTGGCATAGGACAGGCCATATCCGAACGGGTACAGGGGCTTCTCCCCGGTCGCGTCGAAGAACCGGTAACCGATGTTCAGGCCCTCCGAGTAGGTCGTCTTGCAGGTGGAGTTCCGGCCGCCACTGGTACACAGCTTCCCGTCGGCGTCCACGCCGGCGCTGGAGCGTTCAGGGTGGTCGGCCTGGTGCGCCACTTCCTGATCCAGGCTCGTCGGCCAGGTGAAGGGGAGCCGCCCGCCGGGGTTGGCCTTGCCCAACAGCACGTTCGCCTGCGCCACTCCGGCCTGATCGCCCCCGTAGTAGACCTCGAGAACGGCCTTCACCGACGAAAGCCACGGCATGGCAATCGGTTCGTTGGACTGCAACACGACCACCGTATTCGGGTTCACCGCCGCAACATCGGCGATCAATTGGTCCTGGCCGTCCGGCAGCGGCGCCGACAGATCACCGGAGCCGGTCGCCCAGACGAAGACCACCGCGGTCTTGGCCCGCTTCGCGGCAGCAACCGCGGCTGCGTGATTCTTCTTTTGTTGAGCCGGCGTGACCCAGTTCAGCCGGACCTCGACCGGACGCCCCGACACGTCGGGGCTCTGGTCGACGGACAAGGTGTGCGGGCCGGCCGTCAGGGCGACCAACGTGCGCCCGTTAGCGAGGTGGTCCGTCGTGGACGTCGGCGCGTTCCCATCCGTCGGGTGCACAACGCCGTAACGAGCCGACGGTCCGAACCCGCCACCGACGGTGGTCAGCGTGTTCCCGTCGACCTTGAGGGTGGCCGTACCGCCCAACGCCTGGATGTTCAACCAGTAGTTGCCGGCCTTGGCGACCGTCAGATCGCCGCTCCAGCTCTGCGAGCTGCCGGCCGCCAGTGCCCGGTTGTTTCCGGTGGTGAAGTTCAGCCTCCGGTCCACCTGGGTGGCGGTGCTGCCGGGGGTGCTGCGGAGCAGCCCGGGAGATCCGTTGTGCGACAGCGCCGAAGCCGGTACCGGGGCGCCGGTCAGGTCGTCGGCGACCGCGTACTTGATGTGCGAACCTGTCCCCTTGGTCTCCTTGCGCAGCGTCGTCAATGCACTGACCTGCAGGTCTACCAGCCCGCCGGCTGCCTCGCCACCGCTGTTGGTGGCGATGGTCTGCCCCGCGCCGGGTCCGATCAGGGCCAGCGACGACAACGAGGACTTGCTGAGCGGAAGGATATTTCCTTTGTTCTGGAGCAGCGTGGCCGCATCCTGCGCCGTCTTGAGGACGACTCGTTGGTTCTTCGCGGTCGTCTCCGGCGTGACCGTGTGCTTGGAGTTACCGTCGAGCAGCCCGAACAGATCCATCTCGTAGAGAATTCGGCCGGCTGCCTCGGTCACCCTGGACACCTGGATCGAGCCACTGCCGATCGCCGCCTTCAACTTGTCCTTGGTGAAGTACGAGCCGCCCGGCATCGACAGGTCAAGGCCGGCATTGAGGTCTGTGGTGCCGTGGTTGGCGCCCCAATCAGAGGTGACGAACCCTTTGAACCCCAGCTCGTTCCGCAGGATCTGGGTCAGTATCGTCGAATTCGCACACGCCTGGTACCCGTTGACGGCGTTGTACGAGCACATGACGGACGAGACACCGGCTTTGACCGCATCGGCGAACGGCTGCAGGTAGATCTCGTGGAGCGTCTGCGAGTCAACAGTCACATTGTTGCCGCCGTCGTACGCGATGTAGTGCTTGACCTGCGACATCACCCCTTGAGCCTGGATACCGGTGATCTCCGCCGCAGCGGTCTGGCCGGTGAGCAGCGGGTCCTCCCCGAACGTGTTGAATGCCCTGCCCCAGCTGGTATCTCGGTCCATGTTGACGAACGGTTCCAGGACAACGTCCTGGCCCAACGCCCGGGCGTCACGGCCGATGGTCGCTCCGTTCGCCTTGGCATCACTCTGGCTGAAGGTTGCGGCTACTCCCATGGTCGAGGTCATACCGGTGGAGTCCTGCCGGGTGATGACACCGGGCGGACCGTCGGACAGTCTGAGCGACGGAATGCCCAGCCGCGGGATGCCCGGCAGGTAGCCGGCCTGGTACTGCGAATCGGCAGTGGCCGTCTCGCGCACACCGTTCAGCAACGTCAGCTTTTCGTCCAAGGTCATCTTCGCGAGCAGCGCATCGACCTTGGCATCGCCGGTGACGGCCGGCGCCGCGACAGCGCGCACCGCTGCCGTTGTGCTGACCGCGGGAGGACTGGCCGCTGCTGGCAGGAATCCTCCGACCAGGAACGCAGCCGCGGTGATGCCGATCGCAGTGGAAGCCGGTCTTCTCGACCACGGTCGAGTTGATGTCGTCATGGCACGTCGGTCCTTCCGGTGTCCCCGCTGGGACGTTTGGCCTCCGACAGCCCGCTCGTCACTCGACGCATGCTGCTGCGCAGGCTCACTGAGGTGAGGTTCCGAACCAGACCGGGCCGGGTGAGTCCGCAGGGGTTCGGCGTGAACGTTCTGCCCGGAATCGTTCATCTTCTGGTTGATTAGTGTCAAGGCTGCCAGCTTTTATTTCTGAGCATGGATTAAAGTGACACAGTTGCGCCTGCAACCTGCGCTTCCACGGAACTGCGCCCCGGAATCGACCGCATCTGCACCAATCAGGGATCGGTGCCCTGCTACGGTTCGGCCCATGGGTTCACGCGATACCAATCTCGACCGCGTGCTCGCGCTGGTCCGAGAGCGTCGATCCGTCAGCCGGACCGAGCTCGCGGCGGCCACCGGGCTGTCCCGCAGTGCCATCTCGACTCTGGTGTCCACCCTCATCGATGCGAACCAGGTCGTCGAACGGGTGGGGCCACCGAAAGGACCGGGATCGGGCAGCGGCCGGCCGTCTGTCGAGCTGCTCCCGGTATTGCCTGCCGGGTATCTGTTGGCGATCGACTTCGGCCACAATCACATCGCTGTCGCCGTTGCCGAGACCGATGGTCGAATTCGCAGCCGGCGTCGCATCGAGATCCAGGTCGACGCACACGCACCCGAAGCGCTCGACAACTGCGCGCAACTGGTGGCAGCGACGTTGCACGATCTCGGCGCACCGATCGAGCGGGTATTGGCTGCGGCGGCGGGCATTCCAGGGCCGTTGGATTCGACGCCGCAGCGAAACGTGATGTCCCCGACCATCCTTTCCAGCTGGGTGGACCTGTCGCCGGAACTGGAGTTGGAGCGCCGAATCGGGCTGCCGGTCCAGGTCGACAACGACGCCAATCTCGGGGCGTTGGGCGAGCTACGGTTCGGTGTCGGGGGACGTCTCGGCGACTTCCTGTACGTCAAGGCATCACACGGAGTCGGGTCGAGTCTGGTGCTGTCGGGGAGGCCATATCGCGGCGCCACTGGTATCGCCGGCGAGATCGGACACACCCAGATTCCAGGTCTGACGCAATGGTGTCGGTGCGGGAACCACGGTTGCCTGGAGACGGAGGCCTCCATCGACGTGGTCCGGGACAAGCTCAGCCGTATTCGTCCTGAATTGGCGGAACCGGCTGTCGCCCAATCGGATCCGGCCGGCCGTCGCATCCTGTCCGGGGCGGGACGGACGATCGGCAGGGTGATCGCCGACCTGTGCAACTGTCTCAACCCAGCGGGGGTGATCATCGGCGGCGAGCTCAGCGAATACGGCGACCCGGTGATGGACGGCATCCGGGAGTCGATCGACAGGTTCGCGCAACCTGCTGTCTCCGACGCAGTCACCGTTGTCCGCGCCGAAACCGGTTCCGACGCAGAGCTTCTCGGCGCTCTGGCGATGGCGACCGACGCAGTGCTGGGTGTGGTGCGCTGACCGATCTGAAGCCCTGTCAGCGCCGGCGCAGCCCGGAGGCCCTGGTGACCGGCCGGCCGATGGCGGCGCGGACCGCGTCCTCGGTGCCCACCACCCGCACCCGTTCGCTGGCCCGGGTGACGGCGGTGTACAGCAGCTCCCTGGTCAGCAACGGCGATTCGGCGGGCGGCAGGACCACCGTCACCGCGGTGAACTGACTGCCCTGGCTTTTGTGGATGGTCATTGCGTAGACGCTCTGCACGCCGGACAGTCGACCCGGCCGCACCAGGATCGGGTCCGCGGGGTCGCCGAAAGCGGCGATGATTCCCCGTTGCGGGTCCCGCACCACCACGCCGGTATCGCCGTTGAAGAGCCCCAACTCGTAGTCGTTCTCGCTGACCAGCAGCGGCCGTCCCGGCGACCACCAGATGCTCGCGGCCTCCAACGCCGCAGCGCTATCGGTGCCGGGCAACGGATTCGTCAGCAGGTCGGCGGCGATCCAGCGTTGCGCATTGGCCGCCCACAGACTCGCGCCGTACGGGCCCCGCCGGTGCGCGCACAGCAGCCGATGACGGTCCATGGCGACGAGCGCGCCCGGGATGTCGCCGGCGGTGGCGGCAACGGCCAGCGCCCTGGCCGATTCCACCACCTGGTCGCGGAACGGCGCCCGCTCCGCCCGCAGCACGTCGATGTCCCAGGGCACCAGCGACACCGCTGCCGACGGATCGTCGGCAGCGGTCAGCACGGCGAGCGCGGCATCCGCGTCGCCGGTCCGCACCGCATCGGCCAGCTCGGCGATCGCGCCACCGAACCGGAAACGATGGGTGAGCCGGGTGACGCCGGCCGCCGCTTCGGCCCGGCCGATCGCGTCCAGCCCCGCAGACTCCACCGGGCACAGTCGCTCGATCACCTCGATCCCGGCGACCGCGTCGATCTGCTTCGCCGATCCTGATCCGAGATCGGTTGCCCTGGCAACGATATCGCCGAGTACGGCGCCGGCCTCGACCGAGGCGAGCTGATCCGGATCGCCGACAAGCACCAGCCTGCCGTCGGGCCGCATCGCCTCCAGCAGCCTGGCCATCATGGTCAGCGAGACCATCGAGGTCTCATCGACGACCACGATGTCGTAGGGCAGGTGGTTGGTCCGATCGTGCCGGAACCTGGACTTGGAGCGGGGTTTCCAGCCGAGCAACCGGTGCAGGGTGGACGCCGTCAGCTCGCCGAGACGCTGTTGGTCGGACACCCCGAGGGTGGCCACCTCGTCCCGCACGGCCTGCTGCAGTCGCGCGGCCGCCTTGCCGGTCGGCGCCGCGAGCGCGATCCGCGGACGCGGGCCCGGCTGGTCGACCAGCACAGCCAGCATCCGGGCCACCGCCGTGGTCTTGCCGGTCCCCGGGCCGCCGGCGATCACCGCCAACCGATGGCCGGCGCACACCGCGGTAGCGATCCGCTGCCGGGACTCGTTGTCGCCGGGGAACATCCGGGCGATGGCCGCCCTGAGTCGGTCGGCGTCCGCGCCGTCGGCCAGCCCGACCCCGCTGCGGGCGTCGAGTTCGGTGGCCACCAGATGCTCCTGCCGCCAATAGCGGTCCAGGTAGAGCAATCCGTCCGACCAGCGCAGCGGCCGGCCCGGACCGCCGATCGACCGGGCCGCCGGGGCCGCCGCGCCGACCACCGTCACCAGCGGGCTGTTCTGCACAGCGGATGCCCAGTCGGTCGGGTCCGGCCAGTCCAACGCACGCACCGCCGTCAGCTGCCTGGCCAGTTCGGGATCGGTCACCTCCTCGATCGCCCGATCGTCGCCGACGACGGTGTCCCTGACGGTTGACAGGTCCAGGCAGACCGAGCCGTTGCGGACCGCACGCACGGTGAGCGCCGCGGCCAGTAGCACCCTCTGGTCGCCCTCCCCTCCGAGCTGCCCGAGCTGACGGGCGACGTGCACATCGGCGGCATCGAGCACCTCGGCCCGATTGAACTCGGACAGCACGCCGCGCACGGCCAACGCCAGGTTGCGTCCGTACGGATCCGGTGTGGTCATCGTGGCTCACCTGCCAGCACCCGGGAGGAGGCGATCACCAACTGCGCGGACGGCGTCCAGGTGAACACCCCGCACGGCATCCCGTCCAGCACCGGGGTGTCCGGGCCCGACATGCCGCGGACGAACAGGTAGAGCGCGCCGCCCAGATGGACGTCGGGGTCGTACCCCGGCTGGCGCCACCGCAGGTACCGGTGCAGCGCGACCGCGTAGAGCAGTGCCTGCAGCGGGTAGTGCGCGGTCATCATCGCGTCGGCCATCGCACGCGGGCGATAGTCCCAGGCGGACAACGCCTCTCCGGGGACCCCGAGCCGGTTCGTCTTGTAGTCGACGATCAGGTAGCGCGGTGTGGAATCGGCGCCGGTGACCCGAAGGACCGCGTCCAGGCTGCCGTTGAGATAGCCGCGCAGCGGCTCTCCGGCCAGCAACTCGTCCCGCAGCAGTTCCGGGTAGCCGGCGAGCAGCTCGTCGGCCGCCAGGTGCTGCTGCAACACATCGGCGAGATCCGCCAGTTTCGACTCGGTGTGCGGGTCGTCGCCGCCGGCCAGCGGCAGTTCGAAGTTCATCTCTGCCAACCGGTCCCGCGGTGGGATCGCGGCCAGCGTCAGGTTGCCGGCGGCCGCGCCGAGCGGCGTCCGGAACACCGGCTCCAGTCCGGCGGCCAGGGCGACGGGGTCGAGTTCGGTGTTCACCTCGCTCCCCGAGGAACTGCCGAGCACCCGTTCGCAGTGCGCCAGCAGTTCTGCCCGCAGGTCGGCGGCATCGGTGTCCAGGTACTCGAGTACCTCGTGCACCACGGTGCCGAACGCCGTGCCGCCGGGAAAGTCCTCCAGCGGCGAGCCGATCTCCCGCAGCCCCGCCTCGCCGGCGCTCACCGCTTCGAGGGCGTCGGACGCGTCGGCTGCACCCATGAACGGCACCGCCGGCTCGTCGACGGTCCCCGGGTTCTCCGGCTCGCTGCCGGTGACCGGATCGACGCCGCCACCGGAAGGTGCGGCGCTCTCGGAGTCGTCCGCCTCTCCCGGCCCGTGCGGGCCGGGCAGCGCCAGCTCGAGGGCGCCGTAATGCGCGTCGTGCGCGGCTTTCGTCAGACCGGAGTACGAAGTGCGCCGCCAGCTCACGTCCAGATCCCGATCGAAGGTGCGTACCGTCAGCTCCGTTGCCGGGTCGGCGGTTCGCCGGTAGTGCGGGGTCCGGTCCGGTTCGGCTTCCTCGATCGCGATCAGTCCGCCGGAGGCCGCGGACCGACGGTCCAACGCCGCCCTGACGTCCGCATCCTGACCGAAGTCGACCCGGTCGGGTACCTCCCCGTGCGCGGAGGTACCCAGCAGCACCCGGTTCAGCGGGGACTGCGCGGTGACGGTGCTCGGCACCCACCAGGTGACCAGCATCGAACGCGCCCGGGTGAAGGCCACGTACATCACCCGCAGGTCCTCGCCCAGCGCCTCGGCGTTGTGCGCCTTGATCCGCTGCCGGTAACCCGGCCCGCCCTCGCCACCGACGTCCAGCACCTGGTGGCCGTCGGAATCGTGCAGCCGCAACGGGTCCGGGTCGTCCGGCAACCACCGGTTCCAGGCGTACGGCACGAAGACGACGCCGAACTCCAGGCCCTTGCTGCGGTGCACGGTGAGCACCTGTACCGCCGCGTCCTCGGACGACAGCCGTCGGCTCAACTCCTCGGGAGCATCCCCGCTCGCTTCGTTGATCCGGTGCCGCAACCACTCCAACAACGCTGCCGAGCCGAGATGCTCCGTCCTGGCGACCGCGTTCATCACGTGCGCGACGTGCCGGATGTCGGTCAGCAGCCGGTCGCCGTCCGGCATCGCCAGCACCCGTTCGGCGATGCCGCCGCTGACCGTCACCGTCTCCAACAGCGCCGACATCCCGCCGGTCTGCAGCCGGCGCGCCCAGTCCCGCAACAGGTCGATCAGCGCATCGATGTCGACCGGTCCGGCGGCGGCGAGCTGCTGCGCCGTCCAGCCGATGAACGGGGTGAGGGCGGCAGACCTGGCTCTGCTGGCCCGGTTCGGCGCGTCCAAGGCGTCCAGCAGGGTGCTCCAGTGCCGGGCGGCGTCGGAGTCGAAGACGCTGGCGTTCCCGGTCAGCACCACCGGCACACCGAGCTTGCGCAGCGCATCCCGGATCAGCACCCCCTGGTCGTTCTGGTGCACCAGGACCGCGATGTCGCCGGGGCTGATGTCCCGGGGCGGGCCGTCCTTGCTCTCGATCGTCGCGCCGGAGCCGAGCAGTTGCACCACCTCGGCGGCCAGGTCGGTTGCCACCACCGCCCGGGCCGACTTCGCGATGCACTTTCCGCCGGCGCTCTGATCGGCCTGCCAACGGCGCAGCCGGCGGATCCGCAGCGGCGCAAGGCTTTCTCCGGCACGGCCGCCCGGAACCTGCAGCCGCGAGCCCGCGTGACGGGCCTCGATGGTGTGCACCCTGATCCTTGGGTCGCCGAGTGTCAGCCCGCCCCACAGATGGTCGAGCGCCCGAACCAGTGGGGCGTCGCTGCGCCAGTTGGTGCCAAGGGTCTGCTGGGCGCCGGCGGCGTCGACGGCGGCCAGGTAGGTGAACACGTCCGCCCCGCGGAAGGCGTAGATGGCCTGCTTCGGATCGCCGATCAGCACCAGCGTGCTGTGCGTGTGGAATGCGGCCTGCAGGATCTTCCACTGCACCGGATCGGTGTCCTGGAACTCGTCGACCAGCACCACCTGGTAGGCCGACCGCAGGGTCGCCCTGGCCGCTTCGCCGCGCACCGGATGCTCCAGCGCCTCGGCCAGCCGGGTCTGCAGGTCGTCGAAGTCCATCACCCGCCGGCCACGCTTTCGCAGGTCGAACGCGGTGCGGACGCCGGCGGCGAAGGCGACGCGCTCGCCGGCCGGGGTATCTGCCGGCGCCTCCACCGGTTCCAGCCGCGCCTGCGGGATGCCGACCGCGTCCGCGGCGAGACGCAGCGCCGTCGCCTGGTCGAACGGCGGGGCGTCCCGATCGGCATAGCGGCGCAGGTACTCGTCGTCCACCACCTGCCGGAGCAACTCGATCGAGTTCTCCAGCAGGCCGGTGTTCGGCTCGTTGTCCGCGGCGATACCCAGCCCGGCCAGCATCCGCTGACAGAACGAGTGCGTGGTCGCGATGGTCGCCTCGTCGAACGCGGCGAGCGCGGTCGCCAGTCGCTTGCGCCGCTGCGCCACCTCGCCCGGGTCGGCATCGGCCAGCAGCGCGACCACCTCGTCGTCGGAGCCGGCCGCGACCGCCGGGTCGGCCAACTGCCGTTCGATCTCGACCAGCCGGCCGCGCACCCGGTCGCGCAGCTCCTGGGTGGCCATCCGGCCGAAGGTCACCAGCATCATGTCCTCCAGCCGCACCTTCCCCTCGGCCAGGTAGCGAGCAGTCAACGAGGCGATGGTGTAGGTCTTGCCGGTGCCGGCGCTGGCTTCCAGCACCACGGTCGAGCCCCAAGGGAGGTCCGCGGTCACCTGGAAGGTGCCGACCGTCGGCAGCGCCCTGTCCGATCCGCTCACGATCCGATCACCTCCGCATCCAACAGCGGTCGGTACACGGCATCGGCCAGCTCGCCCCAGCGTCCGGTCTCGTCGATGGCTGCCGGCCCGGCCGGACCCAGGCCGACGGCGACCGTGGCGAGATCGACCGTGCCCCAGATCATTCGGTGTTCGGCGTCCTGTCCCTCACCGGCGAACCGGTCGCCGGCCCAGTCCCTGGCCGCCCACTCCAGCGCCTCCTGCGGGTTCCGCCCCTTCTGCCGGCGGGCCTCGACATACGTCATCGCGGTCTTCGGCGGCAGCGGCAGCGGAGCCGTCAGCCCGGCGTCGCGAATCGCGACCAGACTCGCCAGCGTCGCGGCTGCCCGCTCGGCCGACGGCGGCGTCATCCGGGAGACCCGCACCGGCTGGTACTTCCCGCCGCGACCGATCGTCACCGCTCGCGGGGCGAACCCGGGACTGACGGCGGCCAGCGCCAGTACGCTGATCCAGGCCCGGATCCGGTGCCTGGCACCGACTCTGGAATAGGTGACCCTGGTCAGCACGCCGTCCCGCAGCGGGCCGACGGTACCGGTCAGCAGCCGGCCGCCGGGCAGCGCCAGGTTGATGTCGTGCTGCTCTCCGCTGCCGCCGGTCAGCGGGCCCGCCGCATCGACCAGCGGCGCGACATTGTTCGTCAGCTGCCGCAGTACCACGCTCGCCTGCCGCCCCGGCGGGAGGCTGCCGCGCCGGAATTCGGCCTGAACCACCTCGGCGGCCGGGGCGCCGGCCAGCTGTTGGTGCAGAATGCGCTCGCCGATCGCCCACTCCTGCAGGCTGTCCAGGCTCACCGAGAGTTCGTCGTCGACGTCGTCCTCGGTCCAGGTACCGGACAACCCGAGCCGGTCTCGCAGGAACGCCTTGGCCGGATGCTCGAAGAACCGGATCAGATCGGCCAGCTCGATGGAGCTCTCGGCCGGCGGCTCCGGCAGCGCAGAAGTCAGCAGTCCGGTGGGCGCCGGCCCCCCGTCGGCCAGCACCCGCGCCGAGGCCCTGGCACCCAAGAGGGCGGACCGGTCGAAGCTGAACGGCCCACGAGTCGGGGAATCTGCCGTCGCGAAGTTGCGATGATCGAAGGGCTGCAACGGATGCCGCACCAGCAGCTGGTCTCTGGCCGGGCCGCCATCGGCCGCGCGGACGGTGGCGTCCAACACGTCCAGCACCTCGCCGAGCGCGGCGGCGGGCGGCCGCTCGGTGCCCGTCCGGTCGTCGGCGCCGGAATACAGGAAGACCAGATGCTCGGTGGCCGCATTGATCGCATCGAGCATCAGCTGCCGGTCCTCGCTGGTGCGATCCCGTTCGCCGACAACGGGTTCCAGCGACAGTACGTCGTCGCCGTCGACCCGTCCGGTGCGGGGAAACTCGCCGTCGTCCAACCCGAGCAGGCAGACCACCCGATGCGGCACCGACCGCATCGGCACCATCGAACAGATGGTCAGCTCACCGGTGCGGAAGTTGGCCCTGGTCGGCCGGCCCCGCAGCGCATCGGCGAACATGCCGGTCAGGTCGGCCAGTCGCAGCGGCATGGACGCCGCCCGCGGGCCGGCGTCTTCCACTGCCTCCCGCAGGGTCCGGTGCGCCTGGTCGAGTTGCCAGGCGTCCCCGTCGCTCACCGCAGCCAGCGATTCCAGCGCGGCGCCCAGCGCGCGGACCCACTCCGTCAGCGGCTGGGTCCGGGTGAGCTCCCTGGCCGCGAGCGCCAATCGGTCGACCAGCTCGGCGAGCCGGCCGGTCAGGCCGATGTCGGACGAGTCGACGTCGTCCAACGGCAGCGCCAGGCTCAGATAATTCGGCTCGTCCTCGGACATCGCGACGCCGAGCAGAATCCGGTCCAGCCCGGTGCGCCAGGTGTTCTGCTTCAGTCCGGCCAGCCCGTAACCGGCCCGGCTCCGTTCGTTCAGTCCCCATCGGATGCCGGAGGCGATCACCCACTCCCGCAGCCGCTGCAGATCGTCGTCATCGAAACCGAACCGGCGACGCACCGGCGGCAGGGCAGCGAAATCAAGGACCTCGGAGGCACCCATCCGCGAGTCGGCCAGCTCGAGCAACCGGGCGAGGACGTCCAGTACCGGATTGGTCCGGCGGAGGGCGCGGTCGGCGAGCCGGACCCGGATCCTGGTCCCCGGATGGGATCCGTCGACTGCGTCGGCGACCACGGCAGCCGGATCGCCGGGCGTGCCGAAGGCAGCCAGGATCAACGGGGCGTACAGCTCGATGTCCGGACACATCACCAGGATGTCCCGCGGCTGCAGGGTCTGGTCGTCGGCGAGCAACCCGACCAACACGTCCCTGAGCACCTCCACCTGCCGGTCGCGACCGTGACAGGCGTGCACGCCAATGCTGCGATCGTCCGGATCCAGCAGCGGACGCCGGTCGTCGCCCCGCTGATCGCCGGGCGGCGGCCGATCGCCGGCCAGGTCCTGCTGCAGCCGGCCGAGGACACCGGGTGAGCGACCCAGATCGGGGTGCAGGTGGTCGATCACGGTGGACCGGCAGGACATCAGTCGGAGCTGAAACTCCCGGCTGTCCCGCCCCAGGGAACGCAGCAGCGGGTGGCCGGGGGCACCGGCCGTCGGGTCCTGCCGCCGCCGGATCGGGCCGCCGCTGCTCGCCTCGCTGCGCTGGGCAAGGGCCGCCCACAGCGACGGTGACGGCTGCGGGATCCAGACATGCACGTCCCTGGCGGCAGCGATAGCGTCCAGCACGGCAAGTTCCTGGGCCGACAACCGGGTCGGGCCGAAGACCGACAACCGATCCGGCAGTGGCAACAGCTCCGGCCGGTCGCGGAGGCTGTCGCAGGCGGCGTCCAGCCGTTCTGCCGGGCAGGGGCTGTCGATCGCCGCCCGCAACCGGCGGAACAGCTCGGGCTGCCAGTGCCGTTGGACGGGCAGCTCGAGGCCGCAGCCGTCGGTGTTGCCGCCGGCCACCCAGTCCTGCAGCACTCCGGGCCGGTAGGCACTGTAGGACTCGAACAGACCGGCCAGCCGCCCGGCGACGGCGAGCCGTCGGGACCGGCGCAGTTCGGCCGCAGGGCCGTCGGCCGGGTCGGTGGCCGGGTCGGTGGCCGGGTCGGTGGCGCCGAGATGGTCGGCGAGGGCGGCGCACCACGGCTCGGTGACGCACTGATCGATGGTGGCCAGCAGCGGCCAGACCATCCGCTGAACCTGCCAGGGGTCGGTGTCCGGGTCGACACCGGACGCGATGCTGAGCGCTCGTTCGACGAGCCGGGTGGGCGAGGAGAAATCGACGTTCGCGCAGACGCCGTCGTCCCCATCGGTCCGGCCCAGCTGATGGGCCAATCGCTGGGTCAGCCAGCGCTCGATTCCCCTGGCCGGTACGGCGACGATCTCGGTGGCCATCGGATCGGCCAGCGGGGCGCGCAACACGTCTGCCAATCCGGCGACCAGCGCATCGCTGCGCTGCGCGCGGTGCAGATGTAGCGGCATGTAACTCCCCCGGGTCGACTCTGTGCTGCGAGCCTACGACCCGATACCGACAGCGTGAGTCCCCCGTCAGCCGAGGTAGATGGCGTCGCCTACCGGACGCTCCCCGGTGGCGTCCGATGGATGGCTGATCAGCTGCCCGTCGATCGCCATCGCGGTCGAGCCGCCGCCGTCCAGGTTGATCGCCTCGGTCATCCCGAGGGCCTTGGCCACGGCCGCCGTCTCCGGGATGGACAGGCCGAGATCGCCGAGCTGACGTCCGTCGACCGTCACCAGCACCGTCCGGCCGCGGGCGTCCACGCCGGCGAAGGTCCGCGGGTTGCGCTGCAGGACCCAGCCGTAGGCGAATGACGGATCGTCCGCGTGCACCATGCCGTCCGTTCGTTGGGTGATGTGCACCCGCCCGTTCTGCAGCAGCTGCGGGCCGCCGTTCACCACGGTGACCCCCGGTCGGGCCAGGTTGGCCCGGCCGTCGGTGATGCTGGTGCTGATCCGCAGCAGCTGCCCGGGACGCACAGTGGCGAGTTCGGCCGCCTCCGCCCCGGTGGCCTGCACCGACCGTTCGCCCGGCCGTAGTGCTACCCCGCGCTGTGCGTGCACGGCGACCACCTTCGACCGGCGATCCAGCACCACTTCGGCACCGGCGCCGGCCGGTGTCGTGGCCCCGAAGGCGCCGGTGAAGACGATCAACTCGTCCGGGTCGGTGCAGGTCACGTCGTGTTGCGGCAGGTCGGTCGGCTGGTCGCCGATACCGCCGCAGTTACGGATCAGCCCCGGCACCCGGTTGATCCCGTCCAGCGGATACGACCGCCCGCCGAGGTTCACGGAACCACGCCACGTTGGCCGGATCACCGAGGTGTGCCGGGCGTTCGAGGTGAGCAGCAGGGCCGGCCGGCCGGCGGTGGTCTCCGACTCCAGTACACCGTTGTAGACCCCGACGCCGGCCGCGTCGCCCTGGGCACCGGCCTTCGGATCGAGCACGAAGAAGCCGGCATTGATCGCCGCCACCGCGCCGACCGACCGGCCGAGGGCGGTGGTCGTCTCCCGGTTCTCGATGTCGGGTCCGTAGGTGGCGCCCAGCTCGCCGCGGAACCGGCTCGGATCGATGGTCAGCACCTTGACATTCCACTGGCCGGCGACGTCGCTGCCGCCGTCCCAGCCGGTGTACCAGGCCCGACCGGTGAACCCGGCGGCCTTCAACGAGGCGGCCGCCGTGGTGGCGGCGGCCTGGGTCGGGAACTGCTCGGCCAGCCGCACCCGGTAGCCGATCACCGACGCCGGGAGGTCGGCCACCCTCGGCTGACGAACGGCATCGTCCTGAGCCGAGAACCCTGCCGCGGCAAGGCGTGTCACCAGATCGTCGGCGGCGCCGCGGTCCTGCACCGATCGGGCCGGTGCATCGGGATCCGGGCTGCCGGCCCCGCCCGGGATGCTCAGCTCGACCACCCACGCAGTGTCGGGATCGATCGCGCCCCTGGTGATCTCGGTGAGTGTGACGCCCGGCTCCAGTTGCCGCGTCGACGACGACTGCGGAAGGTCGGACGGGCCGAGCGGCAGCTCAGGGACGGACGGACGGTGACCGGTACCGGCAGCGGCCGGCGTCACCCCGGCGACCACTGCTGCCACAGCCAGGACAAGGACGGCACGGCTTCTGCTTCGGTTCACGGCATCGAGTCTGGGCAGCAGTGCCGGCCGGTGGCAACCGCAGTCCCCGGTTCGCCGCAGATCCAACCCGTTCAGCCGCCCGCCGGTCGCTGTGCGTCGCCGGCTGCCGGTCGGAACCGGACGTCTCGTACGCTCGACCCATGTCCAGTTCGACGTCTCCGGGCGACCCACAACAGCCGTTCGACGAGAAGCAGTGGCGTCGGGTCGAGGGCTTCGACTTCACCGACGTCACCTATCACCGACAGATCGGCATCCGCCGCGACGGCAGCGCCGGCGATCTGCCGACGGTGCGGGTGGCGTTCAACCGGCCCGAGGTGCGCAACGCGTTCCGGCCACACACCGTCGACGAGTTGTACCGGGCCCTGGATCACGCCCGGATGACCAGCGATGTGGGCTGCGTGCTGTTGACCGGTAACGGGCCGAGTCCACGCGACGGCGGCTGGGCGTTCTGCTCCGGCGGCGACCAGCGGATCCGCGGCCGCAGCGGCTATCAGTACGCCAGCGGCGATACCGCCGAGACGGTCGATCCGGCCAGGGCCGGCCGGTTGCACATTCTCGAGGTGCAACGGCTGATCAGGTTCATGCCCAAGGTGGTGATCGCCGTGGTGCCCGGCTGGGCGGCCGGCGGTGGTCATTCGCTGCACGTGATCTGCGATCTCACCCTGGCCAGCGCCGAGCACGCCAGGTTCAAGCAGACCGACGCCGATGTCGGCTCGTTCGACGGCGGCTACGGCAGCGCCTACCTGGCCAAGTTGGTGGGCCAGAAGTTCGCCAGGGAGATCTTCTTCCTCGGCCGGGAGTACACCGCGGAGCAGATGCACGCGATGGGCGCGGTCAACGAGGTGGTGCCGCACGCCGAGCTGGAAACTGTTGCCCTGCAGTGGGCCGCCGCGATCAACGCGAAGTCGCCGACCGCCCAGCGGATGCTCAAGTTCGCCTTCAACCTGACCGACGACGGGATGGTCGGCCAGCAGGTGTTCGCCGGCGAGGCCACCCGACTGGCCTACGGCACCGACGAGGCGGTCGAGGGCAGGGACGCCTTCCTGCAGAAGCGCGATCCGGAGTTCGACGGCTACCCCTGGGCCTACTGAGCCGCGATGTCCCGTCCCCTGCTCCAGCTGCCGATGCCCACCGGATCCGCCGTGCTGGACCTGCTCCCCCGGCTGGTGGATGCCCTCGCCGGCGGCCCGGCGGTCCAACCTCTGCCGGCCGATGCACCGGCCGGCACAACGACTTTCGACGACCTCGGCGACGGCGACGACCCGACAGCGATCGTGATGGCCACCTCCGGATCCACCGGCGACGCCAAGCGGGTGCTGCTGCCCTCTTCAGCGCTCGCGGCCTCGGCGGCGGCCACCGAGCGGCGGCTGGGCGGTCCCGGCGGCTGGCTGCTGGCGCTCCCCGCACACCACATCGCCGGCCTGCAGGTATTGCTCCGCGCGGCCGGCGCGAACGCCCCCATTGCCGTGCTGGACACCGGAAGGCCGTTCACTGCAGCCGGTTTCGTTGCAGCGGTGGCAACTCTGGAGAGCGAGCGACGATACGTCTCGCTGGTGCCGACCCAATTGCACCGCATCCTGGCGGATGTCGCGGCCACCGAGGTACTGGCCGGATTCGATGCCGTACTGGTCGGTGGCGCGGCGACATCGCCGGAGCTGTTGGCTCGCAGCAGCTCTGCCGGCATCCGCACCGTCACCAGTTACGGCATGAGCGAGACCTGCGGCGGCTGCGTGTACGACGGCCGGCCGCTCGACGGGGTGTCGGTGGGCATCGGGGATGACGGACGGATCTCATTGACCGGCAAGGTCGTCGCCCGGGGGTACCTGGGAATGCCCGGCCACCAAGCCTTTCCGGAGCCGGGGACGTTCCGGACCGACGACCTCGGCGTGCTCACCGATGCCGGCCTCACCGTGCTCGGCCGGGCCGACGAGATGATCGTCAGCGGCGGCGAGAAGGTCCCGCCGGCCCCCATCGAGCGAGCACTGTCCGGCGTACCCGGCATCGGTGAGGTGGTGGTCGTCGGAGTGCCGGATGCCGAGTGGGGCCAACAGCTGGTCGGTGTCGTCACCGGCGTCATCCCCGGCGACGATCAGCTCGCGATCGCCCTTGCGCAGCTACCACGGCACTACCGGCCGCGCCGCTGGGTACATATCGACGCGCTACCGGTGCGCGGCCCGGGCAAGCCCGACCGGGCGGCCGCTGCCCGTATTGCGGCATCGGCGAGAGAGGGATGAACACCGTGCACCACTACCGATCCGAGTTGCGATGGGCCGGTTCGACCGGCGTCGGGTATGACGCCTACGACCGTCGTCACCGCCTCACCGCCGCCCCGGCGGAGCAACCTCTCGAGCTCTCATCGGACCCGGCCTTCCTCGGCGACCCGAGCCTGCTGAACCCGGAACAACTGCTGTTGGCCGCCGCGAGCTCCTGCCAGCTGCTGAGTTTCCTGGCGGTGGCCGCCAGGGCCCGCCTCGACGTGGTCGGCTACACCGACGCCGCCGAGGCCGAGATGGATGAGGCCGACCGGCCGACCCGGATCACCACCATCCGCCTGAACCCGGTGATCACCCTGGCCGACACCGACCGTCAGCGTCCCACCGATGAGCGCCTGCGCAAGCTGGTCGACATCGCCCACCATGAGTGCTTCATCGCCAACAGCGTCACCGCCCGAATGTTGGTGACTGCCGAATTCGGCTGGGCCGCTTGACCTTCGGCGGCCCAGCCGCGGAGAATTCGCGATCCACCTTTCGGCCGAGAAAGTGCGTCTGTCCCAAGGTCCACACGTTGGTCGCCAGGAAATACAGCAACAGGGCGAGCGGAACCGGGAAGAGCAACCCGGAGACCAGTAACCCCAGCGGCGCCAGATACGGCATCAGCCTGGAGATCGCCGACACCTGCGGGTCGGCCCGCAGCAATGCCGACCGCCGCATCGACAGGCGCATGGACAGGAAGGTCGCGGCGCCGGCCAGCAGGATCAGCGGCAGCCCGACCGCCAGCAGCTCCGGCCGACCGGTGCCGGCCTGCAACAGATCGGCGGCCGGTTGGCTGATCCAGTTGCCGATCCTGGCACCGAACAGGTGCGCGCCCAGGAACGAGTCGACACCGGACCGGTCGAAGATCCGGTTGCTCGTCGCGCCTGGCGCGAACCCTCGCAACACGCCGTACAGGCTCAACACCACCGGAAGCTGCAGCAGCATCGGGCCGATGCCACCGAACATGCTGACGCCGTTGTCGGCGTACAGCTTCTGCATCTCTGCGGCCTGTCGGTTCCGATCGGTCCGGTACTTCTTGCGGATGACGGCGACCTGCGGCGCCAGTTGCTGCGTCCTTCGGGCGGATCGCAGTTGGTGCAGTGCGGGTTTGATCAACAACGCCCTGATGGTGAACACCAGAAAGGCGATGGCCAAGGCCCAGGCAATACCGCTGGCCGGGCCGAAGACGGCACCGAACACCCGGTGCCAGAGCCACAATACGGCGGAAACGGGGTAGGTAAAGACATCGAACATGGGGGAACGCTCCGTTGGGGACGCACGCCACCGGGGCGCGCGGAAGGGGTTTCAGATCAACGGAAACGGCTGCGGGGTGCCGCGAACGGCAGTCCTGCGGAAAAGGAGGCGAGTTGCTGGGAGCTCACGCAGCCGTCGGGGCCGCGGTCGGTGCTCTCGGGCGGGTACGGCCGCGGGCGTCGGGGTCGCGCAAGCGCAAGAACGCGGTGTGTTCCGCGCAGTCCCGCAAGCTCAAGGTGCGGACCCAGGCCGGCGCCGCCTCCGGGTTGAGCCGCAGCTGGGTGCCGGCGACGGCGATCACGATCACCAGGCCGGCCGTCAGTGCGGCGGCAAAAGCCAGCGGTCCGGTGGCGCCCGACGGCAATCCGCCCAGCAGGGCCGGCAGCTCGAGAACCAGCACCGGGAGCACGGCAAGCAGCAGCCGCATCCTTCGCACGGCGTCACCGCGGATCGCACTGCCACTGGCCACGACAGCATCGTACCCGGCTAGGGTTTGATGTTGTGGCTTCCCTGTCCGAATGGCTGTCCGCCTCCCGCCCGCGCACGCTGCCCGCTGCCGTCGCCCCCGTTCTGGTCGGCACCGGCGTGGCCGCCGCGCTCGTTCATTTCGTTGCCTGGAAGGCGGTACTCGCGCTGGTCGTCAGCCTGGCGCTGCAGATCGGGGTGAACTTCGCCAACGACTATTCCGACGGCATCCGCGGGACCGACGAGCATCGGATCGGCCCGATGCGGCTGGTCGGATCCGGGTTGGCCCAGCCGGCCCAGGTGAAACGGGCCGCCTTGGCCTGCTTCGCGGTGGCGGCGCTGGCCGGGCTCGCGCTGGCGGCCACCTCCGGCTGGTGGCTGGTGATCCCGGGCGCACTCGCGGTGCTGGCAGCCTGGTTCTACACCGGCGGGCCGCGACCGTACGGCTACGCCGGGTTCGGCGAGCTGTTCGTCTTCGTGTTCTTCGGGTTGTTCGCGGTCAACGGCACCACCTACGTGCAGGCCGGCCGGATCACTTACGGCTCGCTCACCCTGAGCATCGGCATCGGGTTGCTGGCCTGCGCGTTACTGATGGCGAACAACCTGCGCGACATCGAATCGGACAAGAAATCCGGCAAGCGCACGCTGGCGGTGCTGCTCGGCGACAGCCTGTCCCGCCGGGTGTACGTGCTGATGCTGGCCGGCGCCTTCCTGGCGGTGATCGCGGTCGGCATCCGCCGGCCGTGGGTGCTGCTGGGGTTGCTGCCGATCCTGCTGGCGATCGCGCCGGTCAAGGCCGTACTGCACGGCGCCCGCGGGCCGAAACTGATCGCCGTGCTCGGCGCGACGGGCGCGATCGAATTCGCCTATGCGGTACTGGTCACCCTCGGGCTGGTCTTCACCCGGCTGGCTGCTCTGTAGTCGGCGGGGCGGTAGCGAGCGCACTGGCGGCCGCCTGCCGGAGCTGTTCCCAGGTGGTCTCGATGTCGGCGTCCGTCGTTCGCCACCCGCCGACCGCGATCCTGATCGCGGTCCGGTCGTTCACCTTGGTGTGGCTCAGATATGCCACCCCCGAGGCATTGACCAGCTCCATCGCCGTCATGGTGACCAGGTCAGCCTGTTCGTCGGTGAGCCGGGTACCATTGTCATCGGCGACGATACGGAAGGTGACCAGCCCCAGCACGGGCGGTGCGGCGAACGCCATCCGCGGGTCGTCCAGCACCAGGTCGGCAATCCGGCGGGCCTGGGCGATGCCGGCGCCGATGTGCCGACGCAGGCCGGTCAGACCGTAGCTGCGCAGCACCATCCACAGTTTGACGGCACGAAATCGTCTGCCCAGTTGCGGATGCCAGTCACGGAAGTCGACCACCGCACCGGACTCGCTGGCCGGGTTCCGCAGATATTCCGGCAGCAACGACAGCGCCCCGGTGAGCGCCTGCCGATCGCGCACCCAGAACGTGCTGCAGTCGAACGTGGTGAGCAGCCACTTGTGCGGGTTGGTCACGTATGAATCTGCGTACTCGGCCACGCCGTCGTTGATCCAGCGCAGTTCCGGCCGGACCGCGGCGACGCCGGCCCAGGCCGCGTCGACGTGCAGCCAGGCACCGACCTCCCTGGCCACCGGACCGATCAGCGCCACCGGGTCGACGGCGCCGGTGGACGTGGTGCCGACCGCCGCCTGGATCATCACCGGCCGGAATCCTTGGGCAACATCGCGTTCGACCGCCGCGCGCAGACTGTCCAGGTCCATCGCCTGGGTCGCGGGATCGACGTCGATGCTACGGATCGCCTGCTCGCCGAGCCCGGCCATCATGCTGGCCTTCAGCAGCGACGAGTGCGCCTGGCTCGATCCGTAGATGGTGTAGCGGTCGGTGGCGACGCCATCGACACGCGCCCGCCCGCCGCTGGACCGGTGCAGCGCGGCCAACAGCGCGGTGAAGGTCGCGGTCGACGCGGTGTCGGCGATGACGCCGCCGCCAACTCCATCGGATCCGTTGTGTCGGAACGCCTCCGGCAGGCCCAGCGCCTCCGCGAAGGCGTCCATCACCACCTGCTCGAGTTCGGTGAGCGCCGGACTGGTTGCCCAGATCATCCCCTGGGCACCGATGCCGCTGGACAGCAGATCGCCGAGCGCCGCGGCCGGCGAGGAGTTCGCCGGGAAATAAGCGAAGAAGCGCGGGTGCTGCCAGTGGGTGATGCCCGGCATCACGATCTCGTCCAGATCGGCGAGTACGGCGTCGAACGGCTCCGGGTGTTCGGGGGCGTGGTGCGGCAACTTCGCGGCGATCTCGCCCGGATTGACCTGGGCCAGCACCGGGCGATGGTCGATCGATTCCCAGTAGTCGGCGATCCAGTCGATCACCTGGTGGCCGTTGCGGCGGAACTCGTCTGCGGACATGTGACTCATCGGCATCAGCTTAGATGGCTGTCCCCGACCGGTCGGCCGCCAGCTCGTTGAGGACGTCTGCGCTGCGTTTGTCCGCCGGGTAATAGGACTCCAGGGAGATCTCATCGAGCGTGACGTCCTGAGGAGTTCCGAAGGTGGTGACCGTCGAGAACAGCCGGAGCTCATGGCCGCGGTGTCGGATCAGCATCGGAATGACCACCTCAGAGGCGTCGGGGCCAGGACCCTCCTCGGGCGGCGTGGCCCCGAAGAACTCGTTGTAGAGGGCTGCGATGACGGGATCGCCGGTTCTGGCGAGCTGACGCGCCAAGCGCAGGCGGAAGAAGTTCTTGACGTCGGCGAAGTTGACGATGCTCGATGCCAGGCCTTCGGGCGACAGCGCCAGGCGCACCATGTTGACCGGATCAGCGCGCAGCTCGGCTGATGCGGTGTCCAGAAGCTGCGCGGCGGCACGATTGGCCATCACGATGTTCCAGTGCCGATCGAAGACCACGGCGGGATAGGGCTCGTGCGCACCCAGCACCCGGACGATGGCCGCGTGGACCGCAGACATGTCCGGCGTCTCGAACGGCCGCTCGAAGTACCGAGGGGCGAACCCGGCCGCCACCAGCAACCGATTGCGCTCTCGCAACGGCACGTCGAGCTCGGTGGCCAGTCGGAGCACCATGTCGGCGCTGGGGCGCGAGCGACCGGTCTCGACCAGGCTGACGTGGCGCGGTGACACGCCGGCAGCGATCGCCAGGTCGAGTTGACTGAGCCGGCGACGATTCCGCCACTGCCGCAACAACCCTCCGACAGTCTGCACGAACGCGAGTCTAGCCCGCGGAGAGCGTGGCCAGCGGATTGGTGTCGCCATCGATCGGTTGGACGACCTCCCAGTGTTCGGCGATCAGGCCGTCGGTGACCCGGAAGACATCGGACACCAGGATCACCGAACCGTCTGCCAACCAACGCCGCGAGAACATCGTCACGAACTCGTCGTCGGCGAACAACCGGAGGATCTCGATCCGCATCTGCTTCAACGGAAAGTCCCGGAAGAAGGCGATCCAGTCCGCCCTCGACGACGTCGACACCTGTGGATTGTGGTCGACGAAGTCCTCCCGCATCAGCGGCTCGACAGCATCGAGATTTCCTTTGCCGATGAGTTCCTGCATCGCCGTGATCACCAGTCGCTTCTGATCGTTCATGGTGCCGAGTGTGGCAGCGGGCAGCGGCGGTGTCGATGAACTCGGATTTCATGGCGGCATCGGGGCCCGGTTCCGATACGATGGATCTACTCCGGCAACGACGGGTGTGACGAACCCCGAGCCGAAGTCGACTTGTCACCGCAGCAGTACGACTCCTCGAGGTCGGCCGATCCTGGTCGACGAAGATGTGGTGGCACCGCGACCTCCCGATCGCCCACATCACCCACGGGACACTCGAGGAGGTGGCAAAGACCATGCAACACAGCACATCGCAACACTCCACATCGCCGACCGCACCCCCGCCGCGCACCCTGTGCGCGGACCTGCCGGCTGAGGGCCCGGTGACCGTCGAAGGCTGGATCCATCGGCGCCGCCGGCTGTCGTCGGTGACCTTCCTGATCGTCCGCGACCGCAGCGGCACCGCCCAGGTGGTGGCGACCGATCCCGCGGTGCGGGCACAGGTCGACGCGCTGGGCGAGGAAACCGTCATCCGGGTGCGCGGGGTTGCCGAGCGCAACCCGCAGGCTCCCGGCGGCGTCGAGATCTCCGCACCGGTGCTGACCGTGCTGTCGTCGGTGGCCGAGACTCCCCCGGTCGAGCTCTGGCGACCGGGGCTGGCGGCCGGGCTGCCGGTGCTGCTGGACAACGCGGCGGTGACCTGGCGTCATCCCACCCGCAGAGCCGTCTGGGAATTGGCCGCGGCGTCGGTGCGAGGGTTCCGGTCCACCTTGGACAGCCTTGGCTTCACCGAGATCATGACGCCGAAAATCGTTGCGGGCGCGACGGAATCGGGGGCGAACGTCTTCGAGCTGGACTACCTGGGTACGCCCGCGTACCTGGCGCAATCGCCACAGTTCTACAAGCAGACGATGGTCGGCGTTTACGAGCGGGTCTACGAGACCGGACCGGTGTTTCGGGCGGAGCCGCACGACACCGTGCGACATCTGTCCGAATATGTCTCGCTGGACGCCGAGATCGGGTTCATCGACTCGCATCGCGACGTGCTGGCGCTGCTGCGGGAGGCGTTGGCCGGGATGGTCGCGGCACTGCCCGGCGCTGCCGCCGACCTGGCCGGAGCCCGGATACCCGTGGTGCCGCAACAGATCCCGGTGGTCCACTTCAGCGAGGCGCTGCGACTGGCGGGAGCGGATCCGGACGAGCCGGATCTGGCCCCCGAGCACGAACGTGCCCTCGGCGCATGGGCGCTGCGCGAGCACGGGACCGATTTCCTCGCCGTCGAGGGTTATCCTGCCGTCAAGCGGCCCTTCTACACAGCACCGCAGCCGGACGATTCTCGCTGGACCAATTCCTTCGACCTGCTGTTCCGCGGGCAGGAGCTGGTGACCGGCGGTCAGCGGCTGCACCGATACCCGGACTACCTGGCAGCACTGGCTTCTCGCGGAGAGCGCCCCGACGCGTACGCCGGCTATCTGCAGGGGTTCCGACACGGGATGCCGCCGCACGGCGGCTTCGCGATCGGCCTTGAGCGGTGGGTGATGCGGCTGGTCGGGGCCGACAACATTCGGCTGGCCACGTTGTTCCCACGGGATCTGCACCGGCTGGCGCCCTGATCACCGATCGGGAGTCGGACGCGGCGTGCTGACGGACCTCACCGATCGGCGAAGTCCGTCAGCGCGGCCCGGATCGCTTCGGTCATCGTGCTGCTTCCGGTGTGTCCGGAATCCTCGACCACGGTGAGTTGCGCG
Organism: Nakamurella lactea DSM 19367; assembly: GCF_000426645.1. Lineage (GTDB taxonomy): Bacteria > Actinomycetota > Actinomycetes > Mycobacteriales > Nakamurellaceae > Nakamurella > Nakamurella lactea. The sequence continues at coordinate 303,847 of NZ_AUFT01000006.1, forward strand.
TCGGGCCAGGCCTTGGCCAGCTCCCAGGCCGTGATCAGCGGGCTGCCCAGGTCGTACCGGCCGTGGATCAGCCGACCGGGAATGCCGGCCAGCCGGCCGGCATTGTCGATCAGCTGCCCCTCACTGAGCCAGGCGGCGTTGCTGAAGAAGTGTGCGCAGATGCGCACGAAGGCGTTGCGGGAAGCCGGGTCCCGGGCACTGTAGGCACCGGGCGAGCCGTTGGTCTCGCCGGAGATGACGGCGTCCTCCCAGGCGACCCACTCGGCGGCCGCCGCGTCCCGAACGGCTCGGTCGGCGTCAGCCATCCGGGCGGCATAGGCGGCCAGCACCGGCAGGATGTGGCCGCCGGACGGAGCCTCGGGAACGTGCGCGACAAACCGTTCCCACTCGCCCGGGAACAGCCGTCCCACACCGTGGTAGAGCCAGTCGATCTCGCTGCGTCTGGTGCTGGTGACGCTGACCAGCACCATCTCTGACACCCGCGCCCGGTGCACCTGCGCGTAGGCCAGCGCCAGGGTCGCGCCCCAGGACCCGCCATAGACCAGCCACCGCTCGATCCCGAGATGCGCGCGCAGCAGCTCCAGGTCGTTGACCAGGTGCGCGGTGGTGTTGACACTCATGTCGGTGTCCGGATCCGCGGCGTTCGGCGTACTGCGCCCACAACCCCGTTGATCGAACCTGATGAGCCGATAGCGGTTCAGGTCGAAGGTTTTCGGCTGCTCGGTGGATGCGCCGCTGCCGGGCCCGCCGTGCAGGCTGACCACCGGCTTGCCGGACCGGTCGCCCCAGCTCTCCCAGTGGATCTTGTTGCCGTCACCCACATCGAGCATGCCGCTTTCGGCCGGCGCCGGTGCCGCTGGTGTTGTCACCGTGTCTCCCCGGCGGCGAGAAGGTTGACCAGCTCACCGATGACGGCGTCGTCGAAGGGTGTCGGGCGGATCAGGATCCGGTACCAGACCACGCCGAACACCACATCCACCAGAGTGCCGATGCCGACGCCTTCCGCAATGTCGTGCTCATGGCGCCCCAGGATCTCCGTCAGCGCGGCGCGCCGATTGTCGACGAAGATCGCGCGGAAGCGATCGGCGAACGCTTCGTCCAGTTGCGCCTCGGCGGCCAGCGCCCGCAACAGATCGGTGACGCCCGGGGTCCGGGCCAGACCCACCGAGCTGGTCAGGAACTCGGTCAGGTCACCACGAAGGGTGCCGGTCTCGGGAGCCGCGACGCGCGACTCGACCTTGCGCAGCAACGCCTCCATCACGACGTCCGCCTTCGTCGGCCACCATCGATAGATCGTCTGCTTGCCGGCCCCCGACTCCCGCGCGATCCGCTCCATCGATACCGCCGCGTATCCGTCGGATCCGACGATGTCGACGGCCGCGTCCAGGATCGCCCGGCGGGTGTCCTCGTTGCGGGTCCTCCCCCGTGCCGCCGCTGGCTTGTTCATTTCCGGAAGTGTACCGTATTCAATACGGACCGTCTCGTATTGAAAAGAAGTGAGTATGACGATGGAAACGAACACGAAGAACACCGGTCTCGCGCTGGTGGTCGGGGGGTCGTCCGGCATCGGCTCGGCAACGGCGCAACTGCTGCTGGACCGTGGGTACCAGGTGCACATCATCGGTCGGGACTCCGAGCGGCTGCTGAAGGCCTCGGCACAGATGCCTGCCGTGATCACCCATCAGGCCGACGCCGGCGACCCGGAAGCACTGGTGCAGGTGGCGGCGGGGCTCGGCGCGATCGACATCCTGGTGGTGACGGCCGGCGGCGCCGAGGGCATGGGGCCGTTCGCGGACCTCGATCTGGCGGCGTTGCGGCGGGCGTTCGACGCGAAGTTCTGGGCCCAGGTGGTCACCGTGCAGGCCGTGCTGCCCTACCTGGCGCCGGCCGCATCGATCACCGTGGTGGGCGCCATCACGGCCAGATCGGCGATGCCCGGCACTGCCGGCCTGGCTGCCGTCAATGCGGCGGTGGAGGCGCTGGTCCGGCCGCTCGCCGTCGAGCTGGCGCCGCGGCGGGTGAACGCGGTGTCCCCCGGGTTCGTCGACACCCCGTGGTGGTCGGGCATTCCCGAGCCCAGCAGGGTGGCGTACTTCGAACAGGCGGCAGCCGCGTTGCCGGCGCGACAGATCGCCGGGCCGGAGCAGATCGCCGAGGCGATCGCCTTCGTCGCGACCAACCGGAACGTCACCGGCACGGTGATCGAGACGGACGGCGGCGCCCGACTGGTGACGATCTGATCAGCGGTCAAGGTCGCCGGTACCCGCCCACTCCACCACCGGCCGGTCGGTGGCCAATCGGCCCACCTCGGTGAATCCGGCTGCCAGGAATGACGGCAGGACGCCGGTGAACCTGTTGCGGCTCGCGCGCTCGACGCTCGGGTCGATCGGATAGGCCTGCAACACCTTCCGGTGCACTCGCGCCCAGTCGACGGCACCCGAGACCAGGGCGGTCATCACCCCGGTCCCGCGGTCCGGCGGCCGCACGTACAGACACGGCAGGGCGATCACCGAAGTCCCGGAGAAGTGGTACTTCGGGAACCGTTCGCTGAGCCATCCGAGTTCGTCGCGTTCGCACACTCGGGCCCAGCCGACCGGCCGGCCCTGTCGGAAGGCGAGTAGGCCGGCCATGCCGCTGCTGATCTCGGCCTTCAGGTCGGCGCGGTTCGATGCCCGGTCGCGACGGTGGTACCCGGCGCCGAGAATCCAGTACTGGCACCAGCAACCGTTGGAGGCGCCGGCCCGGCCGAACAGTTCGGCCAACGAGTCCCACCGGGAGGCGTCGGCGGGGCAGACCTCGATGTCGTCATCGACCACCCATTGATCTTGGCACGAACCTACGACAACGCACCGGCCGGATCGTGACTGTCGGTGCGGGCTCCTTCAGCCGGCTGACCCGGTCCGCGAGTTCGGGACTGTCGGTGCAGGCTCCTTCAGCCGGCTGACCCGGTCCGCGAGTTCGGGACTGTCGGTGGCGGCTGAGATGCTCACGGCAATGCAGGATCTCGAGCTCGACAGCAACAACTCGGGGACTGTCGGTACCGGGTGAGATGCTCGATGTAGTAGACGTTTCGGTGGCGACGGCGCCGCCGGATTGGGGGTATGGGGATGACGGCGATCGACCCGGGCGGCGTGCCAGGTGAGCCGGGCTGGCAACTGCCGACAGCGGAGCTGCTGGCGGCCACCACCGCGGATGACGCACTGGCCGCGTTGACGGATCCCTTCGGCCGGGTCTCCCCGGACCGGATCGCCGCGGCAGTGGCGCTCCTGCCACCTGGGGCGGTGGCGGGCGAGCTGATCGAGCGGTGCGACCCGACCGACCCTTCGATGTCGCCGCTCGGCCGGCTGCGGCTGATCGCCGCGACTGAACGGCAGACCGCCCGACTACAGGCCCGCCAGGACCAATGGCTGGCCTCCTTCGCCCGGCCGGGTGTCTCGGTCAGCATGGAGCGCCTGCTCGACCTGGTGTCCGACGGCCGGCGTGGCAACTCCCTGCACCCCTGCGCCGTCGAGCTCATCCCGCTGGACGTTCGCGCCGATCCCGTGGCTTTCGCCGCGGCCGTCGCCGAACGCCCTGACTGGCAGGCCGCGCTGGCCGACGGCGCCGAGCGGGCCGCCGCCGCCGAAGTCTCGGCGGTGCTGGGCATCTCACCGGCCTCCGCCGCCTACCGGATCCGCCACGCCATGGTCGTGGTCGACGAATTCCCCTCCACGCTGGAAGCCCAACTCGCCGGCTACCTCGACCGACAACGAGCCCATACCATCAGCGGCACCTTCAGTTCCCTGACACCCGAGCCGCGCGGCCGGGCCGAAAGACAGGCCATCGCCGACAGCAGCAAATACACCCCCAGACCATTCGCCGACCACTGCGAACACCTATTGATGCTCGCCGATCCCGGCGCCGCCGAACAACGGGCGAAGGATGCCTTGGCCAACCGGCGAACCCGCCGACAGGCCGGCCTCGACGGGATGGGACGGTTCAGCGCCGACCTCCCTGCCGACAAGGCGTTGCTCACCGGCGCCGTGTTGGACGCAGCAGCCCGCCGCTTCCCCGCCGCACTCCGCGACGGCCGAACCATCGACCAACTCCGCGCGGACATCTTCGCCGGCATCTTCACCAACCTTGCCGAAACCGGCCACACCGATCTGCGCGGTCAGGTACCCGACCAACCGCCCGCGGCCGCCGAGCCGACGCCCGAACCGGCAGTCGCTCCACCCCAGGCCCCGCCCGACACAACCGATCCGACAGACAACTCGAGTCCAGCGCCGGAGGATGCCGGCACTCCGGACAACGCCGACGCGACCGACGACACCAACGCGTCCGGCAAAGCGGGTCCAGCGCCGGAGAATAGTGGTCGCCCGGACAGCACCGACAGCACCGACAGCACCGACAGCCGCCACGCCGGAAAGTACCGGCCCACCGCCGGATTTCGCGCCCTGGTCACCGTGCGTCGCGCTCACCGTCGCCATCGGCGCGTCCACCCTCGCCGGCCTCGACGACGACCCAGCACGGCTCGCCGGACACGGCTGGATTCATGCCGGCCTCGCCCGCCTTCTCGCCGAGTCCGCGTCCAGCATCCGACTGGCCATCAACCGCGAAGACGCCACCCCACACCAACAATCACCAGGCGATCCGGCGGACAACCGTGCCCGCGGGCAGACCCCTGCCGGCACCAGATCCTGTACCGACCGACCCGGCCACCAAAACTGCACCAACGACGCCACCTGCGGCGGCACTCTCGACCATGGCCGCGCCGTCTACCGCCCGCCGGTCGCCACCAAGGACTACGTCATCACCCGCGACCGCGTCTGCCGTCACCCCGGCTGCCGACGGCCGGCCGAGAACTGCGACCTCGACCATCGCCGGCCGTACGACCAGGGCGGTCCCACCTGCCCCTGCAATCTCGATTGCCTGTGTCGCAGCCACCATCGGGCGAAGACGTTCCTCGGCTGGACCGCCATCCGCACCCCTGGAAACCACCTGCGATGGACGACACCGCACGGATACACCGCCACCGATCATCCCGAACCGCAACCCGGCGGAATCCACTTCACTGCAGCCGATCTCGAGTCCCAGCCGCTCTATGACCCAGCGCCGTTCTGAGCGTCGGGCCCCGGAAAGGTATCGAATTTGAGACGGGACAAGGTCACGACACGAGAGCCGGCACCCGGACCGGCACCAGCATCCGCACCGTCAGCCCGCCGCCAGTCCGGCCGGAGATCTCCAGCCGGCCACGGTGCGCCTCCGCGATCGCTCGGACGATGGACAGCCCGAGTCCGACGCCGCTGCGGCCGTCCGGCCGCCGGATCGACGTGCGGGACGCCTGGGAGCGATAGAACGGCTCGGCCAACAGTTCGATGTGCTCATCATCGATCGGCGGACCGGTGTTCTCGATGGCCAGCACCACGTTCTGCGACTCGGTGTGCACGTCGATCCAGATCCGACCGCCGGCTTCGTTGTGCAGCCATGCATTGTCCAACAGGTTCGTCACTGCCCTGGCGAGCATCACCTGGTCGGCGGTCACCGGCGACGGAACCGTGTGCATCCGGATCTCGATCTCCGCGCCGCCCATCCGTTCCTTGAGGTCATCGACCGCATCGGTCACCACCTCGGCCAGGTCCGAGGTACTGAAGTCTCCGGTGGTCTGCCCGCGCGCCAACGTCAGCAGCGCCGCGATCAGCACTTCGCTCTGTTGCCCGGCCTTCAGCGCGGTGCGGATGGCCGGCTGCAGGCTCTCCGGGACCTTCCCCTGACTCAGCGGGATCTCCAAAGCGGTCCTGGCCGTCGTCAGCGGGGTCCGCAACTCATGAGAAGCGTTGGCCACGAACCGCTCCTGACTGGTGAAGGAGGCCTGTAGCCGATCCAGCATGGCATCGAAGGTATCCGCCAGCTCCTTGATCTCGTCGGGCGGACCGGGCAGATCGAGCCGCTTGTCCAGGTCGTGGGTCGACAGGTCCTTGGCGATCGCCGTCACCTCGCCGATCCGACGCATGGACCTGCGGGCCAACCACCACGACACCGCCGCCGCCAGCACGGCGAAGACCAGCAGGGCGATGCCTGACCACACGAGCAGTCCGACCCGGACATCACCGGCCAGGCTCTGGGACTTGCCCATGTACCAGCTCTGCGCCGGCTCCCCGGCGATCACCACGGTCGACCAGCTGCCGGTGGCGTCGCCCGGAACCGCCGGTCCGGTCGCCGTGGCCATCTCGAGGCCTTTCGCCACCCCGACCCCGTCCGTGGCGGCGGTCATCACGCTCACCCCCGGCGGCATGGAACTGATCGCGTCGGTACTCGAGGCGATCGCGTGGTCGAACAGTCGCGACACCATCAGATATTCGACCAACACCAGCGCGACTCCGGCCACCACGAAGACGGTGGTGAGTCCCAGCGCCAGTTTGGTGCGGAAGCTCTGGCGGGCAAGTACTGCGGGCACCTTCATGATCATCCGATCCGGTATCCGTGGCCGACCTCGGTCTGGATGACCGGAGGGTTGCCGAGTTTGCGACGCAGGGAGAACACCACCACTTTCACCACACCGCGCGAACGATCGAACGGGTCCTCCCACACCTCGTCGAGCAGCTCCGTCGGCGACAACGCACCGCCGTCGGCCTCCAGCAGTGCCTGTAGCACCGCCATTTCCTTGGGCGTCAGCCGCACCGGCCGGCCGTCCCGTTCGGCGGTCCGCCGATCGGTGTCCAACCTGATACCGGCACGCTCCAAGACCCGGCCCCGGCTCGCTTCGCCGCCCCGGCGGCCGAGCGCTCGAATCCGGGCGAGCAGCTCGACGTAGGCGAACGGCTTGGCGAGGTAGTCGTCAGCCCCGAGATCGAGGCCCGACACCCGGTCCGACAGCGATCCGGCGGCGGTCAACATCAGCACCCTGGCTGGATGTTCGGCGGCGATCAGTGCCCGGCAGACCGCGTCGCCGTGCAGCACCGGCAGATCACGGTCCAGCACAACGACGTCCACGTCGTTCGCACCCAGGTGGGCCAGCGCGGCGGCACCGTCACCGCACACCTCGGCGTGGATCCCCTCGTCCCGCAGCCCGGTGGCGAGCGTCCGCGCAAGGTCTTGTTCGTCCTCGACGATCAGCACCCGCATGCTGTTCTCCCTTCGTCCGCGTCCGGCCCGACCGGAAATGCCATCCAGCATCCCGCAGCCGGGTTAGCAGCGGGTGAGAAAGCGTCAGACCCCGGCCCAACCCCGACCTGGATAGAAACAGTTCCCGACCCATCCAGCGCCCGAGAGTGACGGGCACCAGGGAGGACGACAGCATGGGACGAACACGATCGGGACTGATCATCGGCGCCCTCGTGGCCACGGCGTTCGGGACCATCAGCGGCTGCAGCGGGACCGGCGCGGGCGAGGGGTCCACACCGAGCTCCGGATCGGCACCCGTCGCCGGGCCGCTGGACGAATACCTCGGCGGCGGAACGAAACCCGAGGATGACGAGAAAGCCAAGGCCCAACAGCACCAGGTACAGGAGCTGGTGGCGTCGTGCATGAAGGAGCAGGGATTCACCTATATCCCGTTCGACGCCGCGATGGCAGGCACGGTCACGATGAGCCGCGAGAGCAACAGCGTCGCCGATCGCGACTGGACGGCCAAGTATGGATACGGCATCACCACGACCAACGAGGTCAAGCCGTCCGAGGACCAGAAGGACCCGAACCAGGCGGCCATGGAGAAGATGTCGGCGTCCGAGCGGAAGGCGTACCAGAAGGCACTCTTCGGCTCCGCCGGAGCCAGCCTTTCCGTCGGCGGTGGCGGCGCCGTGGTGGCCATCGGTCCCGGTGGCCCGGGGGTAGCCGGTTCGGGCACGGCCGGTTCGGGCACGGCCGGTTCGGGCACGGCCAGTTCGGGCACGACCGGTTCGGGCACGACCGGTTCGGGCACGACCGGTTCGGGCACGTCCGGTTCGGGCACGTCCGGTTCGGGGACGGCCGGAGCGGCCGATGTCGGCTGCTACGGCACCGCCCAGACCAAGGTCTTCGGGAACCGTCAACAGATCGACACGTCGGACTTCGACGACCTGTTCAAGGCGCTGGACGACCTGCACCAGCGGGTCGACGCCGATCCGCGGGTGGCGCCGTTGATCAAGGCCTGGGCGAGCTGCCTGGCCGACGCCGGACATCCCGGCTACACCAAGATCACCGACCCGCAGGACTCGATCATGAAGAAGTGGGCCGACCTCAACGGTTGGGATTTCCAACGAGGCGAGCGCGGGGTCACGGTCGGCGGACCGGCCGCCGGCGGTACCGGCACGGACGCGCCACCGGCGCCCGATCAACAGAAGACGGCGGACCTGCGCAAGGAGGAGATCGCGCTGGCGCTGGCCGATTTCGACTGCCGAAAGGACTACCGGACCACCTACGACGCAGTCCGGGTAGAACTGGAAAAAGCCTTCGTGGTCGCGCACAAGGCCGAGCTGGAGCGATACCGCGACGCCATGAACGGCGGCCGCTGATGGCCTCACCACGCCGGAGTATCGCGCTGGTCGCGGTGACGGCGGTGATCGCGGCCGGCGGTGGCTATGTGGCGGCGCAGTTCATCGTCTCGCCGGCCGATGCCGCGGCCCGCGCGGCGCCGCCGGCGGCCGGCCCGATCACCGTTCCGGTCGCGTTGAAGGCGCTGCATTCGGAGGTCACCACCCGCGGCGACGTCGCCTTCACCGACCCGGCCGACATCGGGGTACCGGCCGGCGGCGACACCCAGCCGGTGGTCACCGGCCGGGTGCCGAAGATCGGCGATCCGGTGGCCGAGGGCACGGTGCTGCTCGAGGTGGCCGGGCGACCGGTGATCGCGCTGGGTGGCGCACTGTCCACCTATCGGACCATCGTCCCTGGCAGTCGCGGGCCGGACGTCGTTCAGCTGCAGGCTGCCTTGCACCGCCTGAGGTTGCTGACCGGCCGATCGAGCGGCGAGTACGACACGGCAACCATCGCCGCGGTCGGTCGGCTGTACGCCAAGCTCGGCTACTCGGCACCGACGCCGACCCCCGAGGCCCAGAACAAGGTCGACCAGGCCAAGGAGCGGAAGCGGGCAGCCGAACAGCAGGTGACGCAGGCCGAAGCCGAGCTGGCCCAGGTCGACAAGCCGCCCACCGAGTCGGAGAAGCTCGCCGCCCAGGGGGCGATCGACACCGCGTCGGCCGAACTGGCGAAGGCCAGAACCGCGCCGACCCCGGCAGATGAGGCGGCGGTCGCCGCGGCGCAGCGCGCGCTGGACGCGGCGAACCAGGCCCGGCAGCAGGCCGAGGAACAGGTATCGGCCGCCGAGCAACAGTTGCAGCAGGCCAAAGCCGCTGCCGAAGACGTAGCAGCACAACGCAAGGCAGCACAAGACACAGCAGCACAAGACAAGGCAGCACACCACCAAGCGGCACTGGAAAAGGCAGCACAAGGGCGGCTGGACGCGGCCCGGTCTGCGCTGGCGGCGGCGAAGGACAAGGCGACTGTCGCCCAGCAGGCGTTCGACGCGGCGAATCGGCAAGGGCCACCGGATCAAACGGCCATCGCCGCAGCGAAAAACAAGCTCGCGGTCGCCATCGCCCAGCGGGACGAGCTGCTGGCCGGCCCGGACGACGCGGCGGCCGAGAGGACGGTGACGACCGCGAAGCAGGCACTGACCCAGGCGAAGCACGACCTGGCCACGGCCGTTGCCGAGGCTCGGACGCCGCTACCGGCGGCCGAGGTCGTCTACCTGCCTGGCCTGCCCCGCCGGGTCAACGAGGTGAAGGTCAAGAAGGGCTCGGCGATCGACGGCACGGTGATGACGGTTTCCGGCTCGCAGCTGCAGGTTTCGGCCACCGTCAGCGAGGCCGAGGCGAGCCTGCTGAAGAAGGGGATGACGGCAGAACTCACCCTCCCAGGGACGGACCCGGTGACGGCCACCATCTCCAAGGTCAAGGCTGCCGACCCGGACACCGATGCCGGCAAGAACGGCGACTGGACCGTCACCCTCGACCCTGGACGGATTACCAAGGCGCAGACGGACTCGCTCGGCGGGTCGAACGTCAAGGTGGTGATCGCGGTCGGCGCGACGGCCGGGAAGGTCCTGGCCGTGCCGACGGCCGCGTTGTACTCCGATTCCGACGGGAACCCCCGGGTCGAGGTGCTCGAGCCCGATGGCAGCACCCGGTTCCAGACGGTCAAGGTCGGCCTGTCCGCGGCCGGCGAGGTCGAAGTGGTGCCGACCGACCACAACGGCGCGGTGGTCGGCGTCGGCAAGGACACCTTGACCGAGAACAGCCTCGTGGTGGTCGGACGATGACCACGGACCTACCGCTGGTGCCACCGGCATCCGATGCCAACGACCCCGCGCCGCTGCCGGTCGTCGAGTTGATCGACGTCCATCGCAGCTATCCAGGCACTCCGGAGGTACTCGCGGTTCGGGGGGTAGATCTGCGAATCGAACCGGGCGAGTACCTGTCGATCGTCGGGCCCTCCGGATCCGGCAAGTCAACGCTGCTGCATCTGCTGGGGCTGCTCGACCGTCCGACATCCGGGGTGTACCGGCTGGACGGACAGGACGTCGCCGAGCTCGGGGAAGCAGCCCGCAGCGGCCTACGGGGCCGCCGAATAGGCTTCGTATTCCAGACCTTTCACCTGATCGGTGGCCGCACCGTGCTGGACAACGTGATGCTCTCGATGCTCTACCAGGCGGTTCCGCGGGCAGTGCGAAAGGCGCGCGCGGTCGAGGTTCTGGAGCAGGTCGGGCTGTCCGGACGCCAGCACTTCCTACCCACCAAGCTGTCCGGCGGCGAACGGCAGCGGGTGGCCATCGCCCGCGCACTTGCCGGCCGTCCGTCGCTGCTGCTGGCCGACGAGCCGACCGGAAACCTGGACCACCAGAACGCCTCCGGCGTCCTTGATCTGTTCGACACCCTGCATGCTGACGGTCTGACGCTCGCTGTCATCACCCACGACGACCAGGTCAGCCGGCGGGCAGAGCGACGCGTCCGGATCTCCGACGGGGAGTTGAGCCCGGCATGAGCCTGTCCATCTTCGACCAGGTCGATCCGCCTGCACCGCCGACGATATCGGCCTCCCGCCGACGGAAGTCGCGGATCAGGGCGACCGATCTGCTGGACGAGGCGGTGCTGGGGATCGGTTCCAGACCGGCTCGTCTGGTGCTCACCATGATCGGCACCGTGGTCGGCATCGGCGCTCTGGTGGCCACGCTCGGGTTGGGACAGACGGCCGGCGGGCAGATCGCCCAGCGGTTCGACGCGGTGGCTGCCACCAGGGTGGTACTCACCCCGGCCGAGGCTCCGCCGGGCGCCCCGGACGACGACAACGGCACCGCCGAACTTCCGTGGGATGCGGCCGAGCGAGTCGGCCGGCTGGCCGGCGTCGCCGCGGCCGGCACCTACACCGAGATCGACATCGGTACCGACTCGGTCAGTGGCGTGCAGCTGATCGATCCGACGAACAGCGCCACGTTCGACATCCCGGTGGTGGCCGGATCTCCCGGGCTGCTGGACGCCGATGTCGGAACGCTGGCCACCGGCAGGTTCTTCGATGCCGGTCACGACCGGCGGGCCGATCCGGTGGCCGTGCTGGGGGCTCGGGCGGCGCAGAAACTCGGGATCTCCAGGGTCGATTCCCGGCCGAGCATCTTCATCGGCGACCGCAGCTACGCGGTGATCGGCGTCATCGGGGCGGTCGAGCGCCGGGACGCCCTGCTCGATGCGGTGATCATTCCGAACGGCACCGCAGCGGTTCGGTTCAATCTGGCCGCCCCGTCGGACGTCGACGTCCGCACCGTCCTCGGTGCTGCCCAACAGGTCGGGCGACAGGCCGCGATCGCGGTGGCACCGAATCAGCCGGACTCGGTCAAGGTCTCAGCGCCGCCCCCGCCCGGCCGACTCGGTGACGCGGTCCAGCAGGACGTCAACGGACTGTTCCTGGCCTTCGGGGCTTTGGCGCTGGTGGTCGGCGGCTTCGGCATTGCCAACGTGACCCTGCTGTCGGTGATGGAACGGACGCCGGAGATCGGCCTGCGTCGCGCGCTGGGCGCCAAGCGCCGGCACATCGCCGGACAGTTCCTGGTGGAGAGCGGGGTGATCGGCATGATCGGCGGGTTGATCGGCGCCGCCATCGGCGTGCTCACGGTGCTGGCGGCGTCCATCGGGCGGGACTGGACCCCGGTCCTCGACCTGCGGATGGCGATCGCGGCGCCGGTCGCCGGCGCGCTGATCGGCCTGCTGTCCGGGGCCTATCCAGCGGCCAAGGCGGCGACGATCGAGCCGATCACCGCGCTGCGGCAGGGATCCTGATGCAGCGCGGTGATCCTGCCGGTGATCGACGCGTATACGGTCGCAGTCATGCCGACGCGCGCCCGTTCAGCCGAGACAGCCAACACTCACCCCACTGGTGTGATCGCCGAGGAGACGCCCTTCGCGGACTTCACCGACATCGCCGGGTTCGTGGCGCTGCCCCGGATCACGGCGCTGGCGCTGAGCCCGGACGGCAAGCGGTTGGTCGCCGCGGTCCAGCGGCCCGACGCCAACGGCAGCAAGTACGTCAGCGCGCTGTGGGAGGTGGATCCCGAAGGTCTCGCCGAGCCACGGCGGCTCACCTTCTCGGTGAAGGGCGAGTCCGCACCGCGATTCGCGCCGGACGGCGCGCTGCTGTTCACCTCGGCCCGCCCCGACACCGAGGGCGAGCAGAACGGATCTGCGAACAACGGCCAATCGCATACCGCGATCTGGCGGCTTCGCGAACACGGCGAGGCGCGTGTGGTGGCCGACGCTCCGGGCGGTCTCGGCATCGCCGGCGTGGCCGCGGACGGGCGCCTGCTGGCCACCGGGTCGGTGGTCGCCGGCGGATCGTCGGACACCGACGCCGAGGCCCGGAAACGCCGCAAGGATCGGGGCGTCACCGCGATCCTGCACACCGGGATGCCCATCCGGTACTGGGATCACGAGATCAACGACACCTCGCCCCGACTGAACCTTGTCGATCCGGTGGCTGACGGAAAGGCCGGCCCGCTCACCGATCTGGCCACCGATGCCGACACCGTCTCGCTACTCAATGCCACCGCCGATCTCTCCCCCGACGGCCGCACCGTCGCCACCACCTGGACCCGGCGTGACCGGCGGGGCGAGACAGGTACCTCGTTGGTGCTGATCGACACCGCCCGCCGGCGACGGAAGGTGTTGCTGCGCGGCACATCGGCCCACGGATATGCCGGCCCGAGCTTCTCGCCGGACGGCAGCACGCTCGCCGTCACCAGGGTCACCGGCTCCACCCCGACCGACACCAGCTACGACTTCCTCGAACTGCACCCGGTGGCCGGCGGCGAGCCGGTCGCCGTCGAGGTCGGCGATCTGACGATCGGCGAGTACGTCTGGGCGCCCGACGGCCAAACCCTGTACGTCACCGGCGATCTGCATTCGCGGGGCGCAATCCTGGCGGTCGACCCGGCCACCGGCCGGGTCCGCAAGACGATCGCCGACGATGCCGTCTACTCCAGCCTGCACGCCGCGGCCGACGGCCGTTACCTCTACGCCCTGCGGTCCACCATCGACACCCCACCGACCCCGGTCCGACTGACGGTCCGCCGGGTGGGCGAGCCGCGCCGGTTGCCGGCACCCGGCTGGGTGGCCGGAGTTCCGGGCACCCTGGAATGGGTCGACACCGATGTCGCCGGCATCCGGGTCGGCGGCTGGCTCTGTACTCCCAAGGGCGCGTCGGCCCGCCGGCCGGCGCCGCTGATGCTCTGGATCCACGGTGGTCCGCACGGCTCGTACAACTCCTGGAGCTGGCGCTGGTCCCCGTGGCTGGCGGTCGCCCGCGGTTACGCCGTGCTGATGCCCGATCCGGCGATGTCCACCGGTTACGGTCACGCCGGACTGAACCGCGGCTGGCCGCGACTTCCCGACGTCGTCTGGCACGAGGTGGAGACCCTCACCGATCACGTCCTGCAACGAAAATCCTTGGATCACACCAGAACCGCCCTGCTCGGTGCCTCCTTCGGCGGCTTCATGACGAACTGGATCGCCGGCCACAGCACCAGGTTCAAGGCGATCGTCACCCATGCCGGCCTGTACGCCCTCGATCAGCAACACCCGACCACGGATGCCGCGGCGCACAAGGTGCGGGTGCACCGCACACCCGACGACCTGCCGGAGTGGTACGCGAAGTACTCGCCGCATCACCACGCGGCGAAGATTCGCACGCCGATGCTGTTGACGCACGGCAGTCGGGACTACCGGGTCCCGATCAGCGAGGCGCTGCGGCTGTGGTGGGACCTGGTCTCCGGGTTCGACGGCAAGCCACAGGATCTGCCGCATCGCTTCCTGCAGTTCACCAGCGAGAACCATTGGGTGCTCTCGCCGTCGAACTCGCGGGTCTGGAACGAGACGGTCCTCGGCTTCGTCGATCAGCACGCGCTCGGCAAGAACGCGTTGCCCGACACGGTCTTCGACTGGTGACCGGCGATGGCCCCCAATCTGGACGTCGAGTGGATCCACGGAACCAAGTCCGGTCGGCCCGGTGACGAGCCGCTGCTGCAGGTGCACCAGGTCGACGAGCGCACCTTCATCCTGCGGCAGAGCAAGAACGTCAGCTACGAGGCGCCGTTCCTGCACCTGCTGATCGGCGACCGCAGTGCCCTGCTGCTGGACACCGGTGCTGTCGGCCCGGTGGAACTGAACCCGATCCGGGCGACCGTCGACCAACTCCTGGCAGCCCACCCCGGCCGCCGGCTGATCGTTGCGCACACCCACTCGCACGGCGACCACGTGGCCGGCGACCATCAGTTCTCGAACCGCCCCGACACCACGGTCGTCGGCCGCGAACTGGAAGCGGTGCAACAGTTCTTCGGCTTCACCGACTGGCCGAACGACGTCGTCACGCTGGATCTCGGCGGCCGCGAACTCGAGGTGCTGGCCATCCCCGGGCACCACCGGACCCACATCGCCGTGTACGACCCGCAGACCGGATTCCTGCTCACCGGCGACACCGTCTACCCCGGCCGGCTGTACGCCTTCGATTATCCCGAGTTCATGCGCAGCGTCGACCGACTGGCCGCCTTCGCCGAGGACCGCGACGTCAGCCAGCTGGTGGGCAGCCACATCGAGATGACCACCGTGCCCGGTAAGGACTATCCGCTCGGTGCCCGCTACCAGCCCGACGAACCGCCTCTGCAGCTGGAACCTGCTGCACTGCAGCGACTCCGGCAGCGATCGTTGGCCCTGGCCGGCAAGATCGGCAAGCACACCTTCGACGAGCTGATCATCTACAACTCGCCCGGCAAGGTGATGATGATCCGAGAGATGCTGCGGGGCAGGCTGTACCGCATCGGTTCCCGGTCCTCGCCCCCGCGGAACGGCTCAGCGTCCGGCAGCTGAGTCCGGCCATCGGCCACTGCGGAGGAATTCCGAAACGATCTCGGTGGCCGGTCCGAGGTCCCAGCCCTGTGCTGCCACCCAGTCGTCGTCGTAGTAGCTGTCCGCATAACGGTCGCCGCTGTCACACAACAATGCGACGATCGAGCCGGCCGCGCCGGCGTCACGCATCTCGGCAGCCAACGAGAACGCGGTCCACAGATTGGTCCCGGTGGACGGACCCACCTTGCGGCCCAACACCTTCTCCACCGCGCGCATCGCCGCAACGCTGCACGAGTCGGGGACCGTCATCATCCGATCGATCACCTGGCCGACGAAGCTCGGCTCCACCCGCGGGCGGCCGATCCCCTCGATCTTCGAGCCGCCTCCGGTCACCGATGGGTCCGAGGCGCACCAGGCCGGAAAGAACGCCGAGTTCTCCGGGTCCGGCACGCACAGCCGGGTCGCGTGCCCCCGGTAGCGAACGTACCGGCCGATAGTGGCACTGGTGCCGCCGGTACCCGCTGCGGTCACGATCCACTCCGGGACCGGATACCGCTCCAGCGTCAGTTGCTCGAAGATCGACTCGGCGATGTTGTTGTTGCCCCGCCAGTCGGTGGCCCGCTCGGCGTGGGTGAACTGGTCCATGTAGTGGCCGCCGCAGGCGGCGGCCAGCCGCCGGGACTCGTCATAGATCGCGGCTGCGTCGTCGACCAGGTGACACCGGCCGCCCTGCGCCTGGATCAGCGAGATCTTTTCCGGCGACGTCCACCTCGGCATCACCGCGACGAACGGGACGCCGATGAGCCGGGCGAAGTAGGCCTCCGACACCGCTGTCGAGCCGGACGACGACTCGATGACCGTCGTTCCTTCGCCCAGCCAACCGTTGCACAGCGCGTACAGGAACAGCGAACGGGCCAGCCGGTGTTTGAGCGAACCGGTGACGTGCGTGGACTCGTCCTTGAGGTACAGGTCGACACCGACCTCGCTCGGCAGCGGGAACCGCAGCAGGTGCGTGTCGGCGCTACGCTGCGCGTCCGCCTCGATCCTGCGCACTGCCTGCGCTACCCAGGCGCGCCGGGCCGGGTCCGACCGGTCGACCGTCACCCCACCGGCGCACGGGCCGGCGGCCGACGAGGTCGCCGTCACCCGTTCTCACCGTTTTCCTCGTCACCGGCGAGCGCGGCCCGCAGCGACTCCCGGGCCAGCCGGCGCTCGCCCGCCTGCGCGGCCATCGCGGCCGTCACCTTCTCGCGCAGCGGCGCCAGCAGCAGCCAGGCCAGCGGCAGTTGCAGGACGATGCCCAACATCAGCGCGATCAGGATCGGCATCTGTAGCCCGACCAACGCGCTGATGCCGAGCAGGGCGGCGGCCAAGGTCACCGTCAGTAACAGCCGCAGGGCGACGTACCCGACCGCCAGCGGCCATACCCCACTGCGCCCGGTACGCGGTCTGCTCGCGCCGGACAGGTTGTCGGTCACGGTTCTCAGGGTACGTCCTCGGCCGGCACGCCCGGGCCGGGCTCGAGCGGGTGCGGTCGCATCTCGAACCGGGTGGCCAGCACCACCGTCGTCCTGGTCCTTGCCACCCCGTCGATGCCGCGGAGCCGTCCCAGCACCAGATGCAGATCGTCGACGCTGGGCACCCGTACCTTCACGATGAACGCCTCGGCCCCGGCCACCGCGTAACAGCTCTCCACCTCCGGCACCGCGTCCAGCGAGGCGGCGATCAGCGTGTCATTGCCGTTCTCCCCCGGCTCGACACCGACCAACGCGGTCACCCCGAGGCCGATCAGTGTGGGATCGACCACTGCCCGATAACCGCTGATCACCCCGGACGACTCGAGCTTGGCCACCCGTTCGTGGACCGCCGACGACGACAGACCGACGATCCGTGCCAACTCTGCGTAACTCGCCCTGCCGTTCGCCCGCAGCGCATCGATGAGCCGCCGATCGACCGCGTCCATTCACACCTCCGTAAGAGTCCTGACCAACCTAGCCGCCGGACGCTGGGTGATTTCCCGGGTGGGCGCAAAGGTCATGAAACGCACGTACACTCGCCGGGCGGTCGGATGAATTGACCGGTTTTACCGCCACCTCGGCGGGGAACCGATCAGGCACGAAAGCGCACAATGGAACCAGAACGCCCTCCCGGGCGGTGCGTCTGAACAGAGTACGAATCGGAGGTTGTACACCGTGGCTGCAGAGAACACCGAGAAGCTACTCACCCCTGGCGAGGTCGCCCTGATGTTCAGGGTCGATCCGAAGACCGTCACGCGATGGGCATCGGCCGGACGGATCGGCTCGATCCGTACCCCGGGTGGCCATCGACGGTTCCGGGAGTCCGAAGTGACCGCATTGCTCGCCGACCTCACCGAGGAAGCGTCACGCGATACGGCGTGATCAGGTGGTTACCCACACGTGGCCCTCGTCGGCCGCCGTTGTGGGTACCCTGGAGTGAGCCGAAGGAGGCCCCATGTACCTACTGGTCGCACTGGCCATCACGATCCTGGTGATTGCGCTGGCCTGGCGTGGCTTGGGGGCCCGGATCGACGCCGAAACCCCCCCGAGCGGCGGGCCCGGAGTGCGCCAGCGGCCCGCTCCACGGCCACGGCCGCAGCTCCGGCAGGTGGCACCGGACGACGATCCGGAGTTCCTCCGGGAGATCGACCGGCGGTTGCGTGGCGAGGACAAGAACGGGTCCGGCGGCGCCTGAGCTGCCCGGTCCCGGTTGAGGAGTCCGAGTCCAACGGTCCGAGCAGAACAGCAGGGATGACGCGTCAGCCCCCGACCTCACGGTCGGGGGCTGACGGCGTTCTGTGCGGTACCAGCCGGCTACGGTGCTGCGGGACAACCCCGCTACGCCTCCGGGACAACCCCGCTACGCCTCCGGGACAACCCCGCTACGCCTGCGGGACAACCCCGCTACGCCTGGGCGGGGCTCAGCCGACGCCGGCGTAGCTGTGCAGGCCGGAGACCACCATGTTCACGAAGAACAGGTTGAACACGATCGCGGCGAACCCGATGATGTTGATCCACGCCGACCGCAGTCCGCGCCAGCCCGACGTCGCCCTGGCGTGCAGGTACCCGGCGTAGAACACCCAGCTGACGAACGCCACCGTCTCCTTCGGGTCCCATCCCCAGTAGCGACCCCAGGCGACCTCGGCCCACAACGCGCCGGCGATGATCGCGAAGGTGTACACCGGAAACGCCACGATGGCGGTCCGGTAGGCGATCTTGTCCAGCGTCGGCAGCGACGGCATCCGGGACCAGACGGAGGTGGCCAGCGCCTCGTCGTCCGGCATCTCCGACAGCTTCCGGTCGAAGCGGTGACGCAGCACGTAGAGCACCGACGCGGCCCCGCTGACCAGCAGGACGGACCCGGACAGCGACACCGTGGTGACGTGGATCCACTTCCAGTACGAGTTCAGTGACGGCGGTACCGGGCCGGCCGGGATCCACAGCTTGGTGCCGGCCACGAAGGCCAGGATCACCACCGGGATCAGCACGAACAGGCCGAGCTGACGGAGCCCGGGCGCCCGGTTCTTGGCCAGCACGACCAGCCAGCAGGTGACCGAGGCCAGACAGATCATCGAGACGAACTCGTACATGTTGCCCAACGGCAACCGTCCGGCGGCGATCCCGCGGGTCACCACCGACAGCAGGTTCGCCAACACGCCGATGACGGTGACGACCACCGCCGCCCGGCCGAACCGGACTCCCCAGGGCGCCAGCGCCGCCCGGTCGTCGTCGTCATCGTCGTCGTCGTCGAGTTCGTCGTCGACGTCGGCATCGGTGTAACCGGTGACCGTCGACCCGGTCGCCCTCGACCCGGCCGCCCCGACCTTCGCGAGGTGCACCCGCTGTGCGCTGGCCGCCTCCATCGCGGTGGGCACCAGACCACGCCGGGAGGCGACCTCGATGCCGTAACAGATCAGCGCGATCAGGTACCCGGCCATCGCCGCTTGGAAGGCCAGATCGGAAAACCCTGCCATCACTTACTCCCTCTCGGCGGCAGTGCCGTCGGTTCCTGTGTTGCTGCCGGTGGTACCTGTGGTGCCATCGGCGGTAGCTGTGCCTTCGTCGGTACCCGTGTCGCTGCCGGTGCCGTCATCGGCCCAGCGGGACACCTCGTCGAACTCCGCGCCGTACCCGGCCTGATCGGTCCTGGCCAGCCCACCGACGCGTACTACAGTACGTCGAAGTTCGTCACCGGCACCAGACCCGGCCTCCGGTGGCAGCAATCTGAACCACAGCCGGCGCCGCTTGATGGTCAGCGAGGCCATCAGACCGGCCAGCAGCAGGATCGCCGCGATCAGCGCCAGCGTCTGTCCCGGGTCGTAGCTGGTCTGCAGCGACACCCACTCGTGGTAGCCGGTGAAGGTGATGACGGTGCCGTCGTCCAGCGTGGTCGAGTCGCCGACGTACAGGTTGACCCGGTCGAGCTTGACCAGCGCGCCCTTGTCCACCTGGTCCTGCGAGATGGCGTAAACGGACTGCGGACGGCCACCCTCCATCCCGAGGTCGCCCCGATAGATGTCCACCGCGAGACCGGGCTTGTCCGCTGCCGGGTAGACGCTGGTCATGATGCCGCCGTGCTCGGCCGCGGTCGGGGCGAACAGTCCCGCGATGGCCAACTGGTGCTGGGTCAGCTGGTCCGCCGGCACGCCCGGCGGGTCAGGAACCTTGATCGCGCCGGTGGACAACAGCATCGGGTCGTTGGAGATGAACGGTGTCGAGTAGTTGCGCACGTCGCCGTTCGGGAACGTCACCTTGACGTCCGGGGCATAGCCGTGGCCGAGCAGGTACAGCCGCTCCCCCGCCATCCGCAGCGGGTCGTTGACCTGCACCCTGGCCGAGTGCCAGGAGTCGCCGCCGGCCTCGGCGGCCGCCTGGTAGTTCACGTCGGTGTGGAAGCTCAGGGCCTGCCCTGACGGCGACCAGGTGGCCTGGAAGTCCTTGATCTGCAGGCAGAACGGCGTCATATCGGTGCCGTCGACGGTGAGCCCGGGACGGAAGTTGTCGTAGCTGCTGGTGGACGACGAGCACCACGGGTCTCCGACCTGGACGATCACGCTGCCCTCGTAGCCGAACAGCTTGCCGATCGCCACCGCGATCAGCAGCGCGAGCAGCGAGAAATGGAAGACCAGGTTGCCGACCTCGCGCAGGTAGCCCTTCTCGGCCGACAGGGTGTGCACGCCACCGGATTCGGTCCGCCTGGACACCCGCCAGTGCTTGCGACGCAAGGTGGCCTCCGCCCGGTCGGCGGCCTGCTCGGCGGTGCCGTCGACGGTGTACTCGGCATGCAGCGGCATCCGGGCAAGGTTGCGCGGGGTGGACACCGGCCGGGCACCGATCTGCCGGGCGAACTCGAACGTCCTGGGCAGCAGGCAACCGACCAACGAGATGAACAGCAGCAGATAGATCGCCGAGTACCACGGTGAGGCGAACACCTCGAAGAACCCGAGCCGGTTCATCAACGGTCCCCAGAAGGGATGGGCGGCGATGTAGTCGGAGGTCTTGGACTCGTTCAGCGACCACTGCGGCAGCAGCGCACCCGGCAGGCTGGCCAACGCCAGCAGGAACAGCAGGATCAGCGCGGTGCGCATGCTGGTGAGACCGCGCCAGGTGTTGCGCAGGAAGGCGATGGCCGGGCGGACGCGTCGCCGGGCGGGCGGTACCTGGCCGCCGGACGGGACGGTGGTGGTGTCGGTGGCGGACATCTACAGCACCGGCTCGACGCCGAGGATGTACCGGTTCTGCAGCCAGGCGACGAAGTCGGTCCACACCCCGGTCACCATCAACAGGCCGATCGCGATCAGTGCCAGGGCGCCGACGATCTGGATGGTCCTTGAGTGCCGCCGGAGGAAGCCGAAGGCGCTGGTCGCCCAGCCGAAGCCGAAGGCCAGCACCAGGAACGGCACCCCCAACCCGATGCAGTAGAGCAGGATCAGGAACAGTCCGCGCCAGGCGTATGAGTTCCAGTCGCTGGCGATCACCAGCGAATTGATGCCCAGGAACGTCGGACCGATGCACACCGTCCAGCCCAACGCGAAGAACGCGCCGAGCAGCGGTGCCCCGGAGATCCGGCCGGTCGGCCGGGCGTGGATCCTGGCTTCCCGCTGCATCGGACGCACCCAGCCGAGCATCGCCAACCCGACGATCACCGTGACGACACCGCCGATCCTGGTCAGCAGCAACTGGTTCCCGGCCAGGAAACGCGAGAAGCCCAGCACGATCTGCGATTCGGCGACGAACACCACGGTGAAGCCGATCACGAACAGGCCGGTGGCCCGCACCGCCCGGCTGCGGACCGCGGTGCCGACGCCGCGCCCGGCGCCCCGGCCCCCGCCGGCCGCGGACTCCTCGGCGCCGACCAGCCCGACCAGGTACGAGAGGTAACCGGGAACCAGCGGCAGCACGCAGGGGGACGCGAACGACACCACGCCCGCGGCCAGCGCGAGTGCCGCCGCCAGCAGGAACGGCCCGGACAGCACGGTGTCCGTCACCGAACTTGCGGTGCCGGAGGCGGCGAACGTCTGCAGCGTCGCGTTCATTCGGCCGCCACCCTGCTGGCGACGCTCACCAAGGGTGCCGGGCTGCTGAAGTCCTTCAGCCAGATGTGCGCCACCCGGTGCTGTCGGTCCAGCACGATGGTGGACGGCACCGAGTTGACCGGGTAACCACGGATGGACAGCAAGGTGCGCATCTGCTGATCGTGGATCGACGGGTACGGCGTCTTGCGGGCGCTCTCGAAGTCGGCCGCCGGACCCTTCGGCTCCTTCACGTCGATGCCGATGAACTGCACGCCGTCGGCCGTCAGATCGGTCGCCGCGGTGGCCAGGTCGTCCGCCTCGGCCCGGCACGGCGGACACCATGAGCCCCAGAAGTTCAACACGATCACCGTATCCGGGTAGTCGCTCAGCGAGATTCGCTGGTCACCCGAGATCGACGGCCCGGAGATCTCGCCGAGCGGCTTGCGCTCGTCCGGCGGGTAGTCGAACTCGAAGAGCCCGCCAGGCGTCACCAGTTCGAAGGTGCCACCCTGCGGGGCGGAGGCGTCATTGCCGGAGGTGCAGCCGGTGAGCAGCAGTGCGGTGCCGAGCAGGCACCCGAGCAACGCCCGCAGTGTCGTTGACGCTCTCCTGGGCCGGCGCCTCATGCCGGTGTCCCGGCCGGGTCGTTGACGCCCGCGATGTGCGCCACCGGCTCGCTGTAGTGGATCGAGTCGAGCACCCCACCGGCGAAGATCAGGGTGGTCAGCGAGGCCAGCGCGCACTGCCGGCCGGCCGGGTTGTGCCACAGCCGCTTACCTTCCAGGAACCGGCGCAGCGTCCAGATCGGCAGCTGGTGGCTCACCAGCACCGCGACCCGTCCGCGGGCTACCTGCTCGGCGGCGTAGACCGCCCCCAGCATCCGCCGGGCGATCTGCAGGTAGGGCTCCCCCCAGGACGGCAACGCCGGGTTGCGCAGCCGCGCCAGGTTGGCCGGCGACTTCAGGGTGCTCGCGGTGAACCTGGTGCCCTCGAAGGAGTTCGCCGCCTCGATCAGCCGATCGTCGGTGACGATCGGTAACCCGGTGGCGGCGGCCAGCGGGGCCGCGGTCTCCTGCGCGCGGTCCAGCCGGGAGGCAGCCAGGTAGGCGATGTCGACAGGCCCGCCGGATGCCGGCGGACCGCACAGGTAGTCGGCGACGCCCTGGGCCATCGCCCGCCCGGATTGCGCGAGGTGATAGCCCGGCAGCAGCCCGTAGAGGATGTCGCTCGGATTCTGCACCTTGCCGTGCCGCAAAAGGTGCACTGTCGTTACTGATTCTTTGGGCACCGATGCAGTGTCCCAGGTGTTCATGAGCGCCGGTCGCGGGCCGCCCTGCGCAGCCGGCGCCAGCGCACGGTGTCGGCCACCGCCGCCACCAAAAGCAGCCCGGCCAGTAGTGCCAGACCGGCAGCGGCCAGCAGCCACGGCGTCGAATAGCGGACGATCGCGACCTTCGACTCGCCCGCCACGAACGGTCCCCAGAGCGTTGTGCGCATGGAGTGCCGGTACAACATCACCGTGCCGTAGAGCGCGGCGAACATGCCCAGCAGCGCGATCACCATCCGCACCGCGACCACCGACGCGACGGCGTCGGCGGCCCGATCGGTGCCGTGGCCGGTCGACCGGCGCGCGCGGAGCGGCCGCGACCGTTGCCGCGGGGCGGCCTGTGTCACGCCGCCTTGCGCCGCATCGCCGTCTTCACGAAGTAGACGCCGCCCTTGCCGAGGTAGCACATCAGCACCGCGGCGACCAGCAGCAGCGTAGCGAGCATCGTGAACAGGTTCGACACCTGCAGGAACATCGTCAGGATCATCGTGGCGATGACGAGCCCGACGGCCGACCGGCGGGCCCAGGCGGCCCCGCTGCGCAGGAACCAGGAGATCGCCACCGAGGCCAGGCCGATCACGATCACGATCCAGGACACCAGTTGCAGGTGGCTGATCGCGTTGTCCTTCATCTCCTGCGTCGGGACCGGCGTGGTGATGTTCTTGCAGGAATCGGCGAGCTTGGTGGTGGCGTCGTCGGCGCCCTCGGGCGCCTTCGCATCGGCACCGATGCCGCCGACCTTCGCCGTGCAGTTGGCGACATCGGCGACATAGCTCGTCACCGCGCGATCGAGCTGACTGTTCTGGGTGGCCAGCGAGTTGATGCCCATGTACAGGAACAGCAGCCCGGCAATGGCGATCAATACGGACGAGACCTTGATCCCGGTCGGCGCCACCAAGGGCTTGTCCGGATCGTCGTCGGTGATGATCGGCGGCGTCAGGGCCGAGGAGATGTTGGACAGGAAGCCGCCACGGCGCGGCTTGTCCCCGGGTGTCGTCATAGCAGCGAATCTACCTGTCTGTACGCCGTTTCCCGGCATCCTGGCTGGTGGCCGGCGCTCGGTGCGCCGGCCGGGTGGTCGGTGGGGGGCCGTCAGCGGCGCCGGGGCGTCTTCCGCGGCGGGGGCAATGCGCCCTCCTCGCGGAGCCGCTGGGCGTGCGCCGCGAGGGCCTCGATCATCGCCGGGATCTCCGGCAGCTCCGGCTGCACGTCCACCCGCAGGCCGAACTCGCGGGCCGTCTCGGCGGTCTTCGGACCCAGACAGGCCACCACGGTGCGGGCGTGCGGCTTGCCGGCGATGCCGACCAGATTGCGCACCGTCGACGACGAGGTGAAGCAGACCGCCTCGAATCCGCCGGTCTTGATGGCTTCCCTGATCGGCGCGGGCGGCGGCGCCGCCCGCACGGTGCGGTAGGCGGTGACGTCATCCACTTCCCAGCCGCGCTCGCGCAATCCGGCCGCGAGGGTCTCGGTGGCGATGTCGGCCCGCGGCAGCAGCACCCGGTCGACCGGATCGAGCAGGTCGTCGAACTCCGGGAACTGATCGAGCAGCCCGGCCGAGTTCTCCTGGTGATCGCTCACCAGGTCGGCGGTGATGCCGAGCGCGAGGACCGCGGCCGTGGTCCGCGCATCGACGCAGGCGATCCGCACCCCGGAGAACGCCCGCGCGTCCAGGCCGAACTCGGAGAACTTCTCCCAGACCGCGCGCACCGAGTTCTCCGAGGTGAAGACGATCCACTGGTAGCGGCCGTCGACCAGGCCCTTGACAGCGCGTTCCATCTGCGCCGGCGTCCGGGGCGGCTCGACGGCGATGGTCGGCACCCGCTCGCTGGTCGCGCCGTGCCCGGTCAGCATGGTGACCATCTCGTCGGCCGGGTCCTTGGTCTGCGGGATCAGCACCCGCCAGCCGTAGAGCGCCCGCGATTCCCACCACGACAGCTTGTCCCGCTGGGCGGCCTTGGAGCCGATGGCGACGATCAGCGAACCGAGCAGGTCGCGGCCGATGCCGTCCAGCGTGGCCAGGGTGCCGTCGACGGTGCGCTGGGTTGGCAACGTGGCGCAGGTCGTCACCGAGGCCGGGGTGGCCGGTTCCAGACCGGACTCGGCCAGCGCGGCCGCCGCATCGGCCAGGTGGCCGGCCGAGGCCTGCAGCAGCAGGGTGCCGGGCGCGCCGGCAATCGGCCGCCAGTCGTGGGTGGACCGGACGTCGGCGACGGTGTGCACCGAGCCGACCGGGATGCCGGCGTAGCTGGCCGCGGCGGTGACGGCGGAGACACCCGGCACGATCTCGAACGCGATGACGGTCCTGGCGACCGCCTGGATCTCCTTGATCACCGGATCGGCGGTCAGCACGTCGCCGGAGACCAAGCGGACCACAACGGAACCGGATCGGGCCGCGGCTCCGAGCGTCTTCGCCACGTCGGCCGGCTCGCCGACCGCCGGCTGCACCTCGGCGTCGCCGCCCAGCGCGGTGATCTCGGCCGGCACGTCCGGATCGGTGACGATCAGGTCCGCGGACGCCAACGCATCCCGGGCCCTGACGGTCAGCAGTCCCGGATCTCCGGGACCGGCTCCGACGAACGCAATACGCCCGGCCGCTCTGCGAGCCCTGGTCATGAACTGCTCCTTATCTCTGCGATCACGTGGGCAAGATCCGTCGGCCGGCTGTTCGCGTGGAACGCCAGCAGCTGGAGCTCCAGGCCGAGGTCGACCTGGCGGAGATGGACGTCGCCGGGCACCTCGAGCAGGCACGGGGCGAAGTTCAGGATCGACCGGACACCGGCCGCGACCAGCAGTTCGGCCACCGACTGGGCCGCCCCTGCCGGGGTTGCAATGATCCCGATGGTGGCCTGCCGTTCGGCCAGAACCGTTGCGGCGTCGGCGATGTCGTTCACCTGCAGGCCCGCAGTGGTGCGACCGACCTGTTCCGGGTCGGCGTCGAACAGGGCCACCAACTGGAACCCGTGGCCGGCGAACCCGGAGTATCCGGCCAGGGCCTGGCCGAGGTTACCGACGCCGACCAGCGCTACCCGGTGCGCGGTGTGCGCCCCCAGTGCGATGGAGATCTCGGCGGTCAGGGTGGCAACGTCGTAGCCGACCCCGCGGACGCCGTAGTTGCCGAGGAAGGACAGGTCCCTACGCAGCTTGGCGGCGTCGACGCCGGCGGCCAGCGCCAGGTCGCGGGAACAGACGATGCGACCGAAGGAGTACTCGTTGAGCACCCGCAGGTAGCCGAGCAGGCGGGACGCGGTGGCCTCCGGAATCACCCGGGCATGCTCGGCGTCGGCGTTCATCCGCCGACCCGATTGCATGGAGCCCGAGGTCTTTGACACCTGTTCTGCCGCCTGTTGTTCGAGTGGGCAGGCGGATTCCCAGGAGGACATCGCGATGACATCACTGAGGCACCCACTGCCGGGGTGGCGGCCGGTGTGTGGTAGGCCGCCGATGGAATTACCCTATCCATTCCCGCGCCGGGGAACAAAACCGATCGTGGGACGGCGGTCCCGGATTCTGGGAAGCGCCCGGGCATTCGGGTGAACGCCGGATCGCAGAGCGAGCAACGTTCTGATCAGCGTAGTGCCGCGAGCAGCGCATCCAGGTCCACCCGGAAGTGGCCGTGCTCCACCCCGTCGACCAGCACCACCGGGACCCGATCCCCGTATTCCGCACGTGTTTCCGGGTCGGTGTCCACATCAGTTTCCGACCAACCGGCGCCGGTTGCCGCCGCCGCCTCGCGCACCGTTCGTCGGGCTTGTTCGCACAAGTGGCAGCCCTCCCGCGTGAGCAGCGTCACGTGCCTGCCGCCGCCGTTCACCGGGCCGTTCCGGTGGGCCGCAACATCGACTTGAGGATCACCGTGCGCTGGATCTGGTTGGTGCCCTCCAGGATCTGCAGCACCTTCGCCTCCCTCATGAACCGCTCAACCGGATAATCCAGGACGTAGCCGGCGCCGCCGAGCACCTGCACCATGTCCGTGGTCACCTTCATACACATGTCGGTGGCCGTCAGCTTGGCCATCGCCGCCTGGGCGGAGAACGGCAGTCCGGCGTCCTTGCGCCTGGCGGCCGCCAGGTACAGCGCTCTGGCCGATTCGATGCCGGTCGCGGCATCGGCCAGCAGGAAGCCGACCCCCTGGAAGTCGACGATGCGCTCGCCGAACGCCTGCCGCTCGATCGCGTAGCGCAGCGCGACGTCCAACGCGGACCGGGCCAGGCCCGTCGCACAGGCGGCGATGCCGAGCCGGCCGGAGTCGAGGGCGGCCAGTGCGATCGCCATCCCGTCCCCCTCGGCGCCGATCAGGTTGCCGGCCGGAATCCGGGCGTGGTCGAAGGTGACGCCGGAGGTGAGCGAGCCCTTGAGGCCCATCTTCCGTTCCGGCATGTCGGCACTGACGCCGGCGGTGCCGGCCGGCACGTGGAACGCCGACAGTCCGCGACCGCCGGACCCCGCGCTGCCGGTGCGGGCGAACACCAGATAGAAGTCGGCGACCGGGCCATGGGTGATCCAGGCCTTGCTGCCGTTGAGCTCGTACTCGTCGCCGATCCGCCGGGCGGTGGTGCGCATGGTGGCGATGTCCGAGCCGGCGTGCGCCTCGGACAGGCAGAACGCGCCGAGGCTGTTGTTCAGCATGTCCGGCAGCAGCCGCGCACGCTGGTCGGCTGTGCCGGCGGTGGCGATGCCGTGGCACGACAGGATGTGCACGCTGGTGCCCATGCCGACCGTCAGCCAGCCGCGGGCGAGCTCCTCGATCACCTGTAGGTAGACCGTGGCAGGCTGGCCACCGCCGCCGAATTCCTCGGGGAAGGGCAGTCCGAGCACGCCGGTGTCCCCCAGCGTCGCGAACACATCGCGGGGGAAATCGGCCGAGTCCTCGGCCTTGTCGACCCTGGGCAGCAGCTCGGCGCGCACCAGGTCGGAGGTCAGTTCGAGCAGGGCGCGGGACTCGTCGGTCGGCAGTTCCCGCTCGATGGCGGAATAGAGAGGGGCAGACATCGGAGGACATCCTCGGTTTCGGAGCGAGCGGGAGCGGCACCAATACTATGACGTCCGACTATCGGATGCACGGGCATTCTCCGCCGGAGTGCTGCTCAGGCACGGCGCGATGAGGGGACGGCGATGACGGCGGCGGATCCGACCGGAGCTCCGGCGCCCCAGCAGCGGCTGCCCCGGGTGGTCTGGATCCTGTCCGCCATCGCCATCTGCGTCGCCATCGGCTTCGGCATCCTGGCCCCGGCGGTGCCGGTGTTCGCCCGCGAGTTCGGGGTCGGCCGAACGGCCGCCGCGCTGGTGGTGAGCATGTTCGCGGCCGCCCGGATGGCGTCGGCATTCGGCGTCGGCAAACTGGTCGACATCTTCGGCGCCAGACCGGTTCTCGGGATCGGCCTGGTGATCGTCGCGGTCTCCAGCGGGGTCGCAGGGCTCAGCCAGAACTACCCGCAGCTGCTGTTGCTGCGTGGCGCCGGCGGCGTCGGATCCGCCATGTTCACCGTCGCCTCGTCATCGGTGATGGCCTCTGCGGTGCCCTCGGAGGTCCGCGGCCGGGCGATGGGTGCGTGGTCGGGCTCGTTCCTGCTCGGCGGCGTGCTCGGCCCGGTGGTCGGCGGTCCGCTGACCGCGATCAGTCTGCGGACGCCGTTCTTCTTCTACGCCGGGACGCTGATGTTGGCGGCCGTCGTCGCCTTCGCGGCGCTTCCCCGGGTGCCGCGGCTGCCCCGGTCGGAACGTGAAGCGGCGCAACCGGTTGAGGGCATCAGAGAGGCACTGGCGCTGCCGAAGTTCCGGGTCGCTCTGGTCGCGGATCTGGCCGGCAGCTGGGCCAACGCGGTCCGGGTGGCGATCGTTCCGTTGTTCGTCACCGAGGCGCTGTTGCTCAGTGAGGCCTGGGGCGGCTACGGGCTGGCCGTCTCGGCGGCGGTCAACGCCGCGTTGCTGCTGCCGTTCGGCCGCTGGTCCGATCGTCGGGGCCGGATCGGGGTGGTCCTCGTCGGCGGGATCGCCAGCACGGTCGGGATGACGGCACTGTCCGCACCGCCGGTGCTCTGGTTGTTCGTTGTCGCGATGGTGATCTGCGGCGTCGGATCGGCGGCCCAGGCGGTCGGCCCGGGGGCGGTACTCGGCGATGTCGCGAACGGCCGGCGGGGTTCGGTGATCGCGACCTACCAGATCATCGGTGACGTCGGGGCGATGGTCGGCCCGCTGGCCGCCGGCGCGCTCGCCGACCTGTCGGGCTACCCTGCCGCGTTCGCGCTGACGGCGGTGATCTCCGCGGTGTCGGCCGTGTTCGCCACCCGCCACCGGCGGGCCGAGGCGATCAGCTGACGGTGCAGGGTGGTATCGCCCGTTAGCTCCGGGTGAAACGAGATGCCCGTCACCGCACCGGATCTCACCGCCACCACCCGACCGAGGTGCCGTCCGATGACCTGTACCCCGGCACCCACAGCGACCACCTCTGGCGCTCTGATGAAGGCGGCGGTGACCGGGCCGTCATCGGTGGCCACCGTTGTCTCGAGCGAGTCGACCTGCGGGCCGAAGGCATTGCGGCGCACGGTGATGTCCAGGACCTTCAGGGTCTGCTGACCGGGCGCGGGGTCCAGCACCTCATCGGCCAACAGGATCAGGCCGGCGCAGGTACCCAGGGTCGGCAGCCCCGATCGGATCCTGGCCGCCAGTGGCTCGGCGATGCCGAACATCCGCAGCAGCCGGTCGATGGTGGACGACTCGCCACCGGGCAGCACGATCCCGTCGAGCACGGCCAGCTGCTCGGGCCGACGCACCAGCAGCACGTCGGCACCGATCCCGCGCAACATCCGCTCGTGCTCGACCACTCCCCCCTGCAGGGCGAGCACTCCGATCGTCGGAGCGGGGGCGTTCACCAGCCGCGCTCGGCGAGCCGGTGCGGGGCCGGCAGATCCGAGACGTTGATGCCGACCATTGCCTCGCCCAGCCCGCGGGAGGCCTCGGCGATCACCGCGGGGTCGTCGAAGGCCGCGGTGGCCTTGACGATCGCCGCGGCGCGGGCCACCGGGTCGCCGGACTTGAAGATGCCGGAGCCGACGAAGACACCGTCGGCGCCGAGTTGCATCATCATCGCGGCATCGGCCGGGGTGGCCACCCCACCGGCGGTGAACAGCACCACCGGCAGCGCGCCGCGGCGGGCCACCTCGACCACCAGCTCGTATGGCGCCTGCAGTTCCTTGGCCGCGAGGTACAGCTCGTCGCTGCTCTTGGCGCTCAGCGCCCGGATCTCGCCGAGGATCTGCCGGATGTGCTTGGTCGCCTCGGACACGTCGCCGGTGCCGGCCTCGCCCTTGGACCGGATCATCGCGGCCCCCTCGGTGATCCGGCGCAGCGCCTCGCCCAGGTTGGTCGCACCACAGACGAACGGAACGGTGAAGCGATGCTTGTCGATGTGGTTGGCGTAGTCGGCCGGGCTCAACACCTCTGATTCGTCGATGTAGTCGACCTGAAGGTGTTGCAGGACCTGGGCTTCCACGAAATGGCCGATCCGCGCCTTGGCCATCACCGGGATCGAGACGGCGTCGATGATGCTCGCGATCAGGTCGGGGTCGCTCATCCGGGCGACGCCGCCCTGGGCCCTGATGTCGGCCGGCACCCGCTCCAGGGCCATCACCGCCACCGCGCCGGCGTCCTCGGCCAGCTTCGCCTGGTCGGCGGTCACCACGTCCATGATGACGCCGCCCTTGAGCATCTCGGCCAGGCCGCGCTTGACCAGCGCGCCGCCGGTGGCCGGCGGCCGGGAATCGGTCGGGTCGGAATCGGGGGTGACGGACACAGGGGTCTGAAGATCGGTCATGGCTCCAGGATGGGTCGCGGAGTGGTTCAATACAAGAGCCAGTTTCGACTAAGTGCAGTAGACCACTTGGCCGACGATCAGGATGGCGGTGAAGCTGCGATGGACATCGACCTGCCGATCGGCCTGGTCCGGGACGGACCGCCGCTGCCGGTGCAGATCGCCGACGCCGTCCGGGATCTGATCGCCCGCGGGGTGCTGCAGCCCGGCGAGCGGCTGCCGGGCAGTCGGCCGCTGGCCGACCGGCTGGGGGTGTCACGGGGCACCGTGGTGGCCGGCTGGGACCAGCTGATCGCCGAGGGCTACCTGACCACCGCCCACGGCTCGGGCACCGTGGTGAACCCGGACCTGGCCGGGGTACACCCCGGCAGCGGATCGGCGCCCGCGTCGTCGGCCGGCGGCGCCGTCCGGCGCCCGACCACCGGGCCGCCGGAGTTGCGTGACGTCGTCGACCTGCGGCCGGGCCGTCCGGACGTGGCAGCGGTGGCCGACAGCACCTGGCGCCATGCCTGGCGGGTCGCGGCCGCCGATCCTGGTTCCGGCGCCGCGGATCCGGCCGGGCTGCCCGCCCTGCGGTCCGAACTCGCCGCCCACCTGCGACAGATGCGCGGCCTGCTGGTCTCCCCCGACGAACTGCTGGTGACCAACGGGGCGCGCGACGGACTGGCCACCGTGCTGCAGGTGCTGGCAGCCCGGCGCGGCCGGCTGATCGTCGCCGTCGAGAACCCCGGCTACCCCTCGCTGCGCCAGGTGCCGCGCCGGCTGGGTGCGACCGTGATCGAGGTCGACGTGGATGACGAGGGGCTG
Organism: Nakamurella lactea DSM 19367; assembly: GCF_000426645.1. GTDB lineage: Bacteria > Actinomycetota > Actinomycetes > Mycobacteriales > Nakamurellaceae > Nakamurella > Nakamurella lactea. The sequence goes on from NZ_AUFT01000006.1 coordinate 335,664, forward strand.
GTGGTGCCGCAGTTGGACGCGGTCGGCGGTCGGGTGCCCGACCTGGTGATGGTGACCCCGAGCCATCAGTACCCGATGGGCGCCTCGATGACGGTGACCCGCCGGCTGGAGCTGCTGGACTGGGCACGCAGACACCACGCCGTTGTGGTGGAGGACGACTACGACTCCGAGCTGCGATACGTCGGTGCGCCGCTGCCGGCCTTGGCCGCGTTGGATCGGCGCCAGGAGCCGGACGGTGAACGGGTGGTGACGCTGGGGTCGTTCTCCAAGACGGTGACGCCGGCGCTGGGCGCCGGATTCCTGCTGCTGCCGGCCGGGCTGCGTGCGCAGGCCCTGGCGCTGCGCTCCGACGTCGGTCCCACCCTGTCGTCGGTGGTTCAGCGGGCACTGGCCGAATACCTGGCCAACGGCGGGCTGCGCCGACACACCCAACGGATGCGCCGGGCCTACCGACGCCGCCGGAACATCGTCACGGACGGGCTCGACGGTATCGCCGGGGTGACGGTCCGCGGGATGGACGGCGGCCTGCACGCCGTCGTCGAGTGGCCGGCCGATACCGCCGATCGACACCGTGAACAGCTGATGCAGCAACATCTTTCCCGGGCCGGGATCGAAGTGGGAGCGTTGAGTGACTATTGGTCACATTCCACCGAAGGGACCGAACGGCAAATCGTCAGGTACGGCCTGGTGATCGGTTACACGGCGATCGAGGAGGCCCGGCTGGTCGCGGCGGTCACCACGATCAGGAACCAGCTGGCCAGGCACCGGCGCGGATAGCGTGGATCAGGTGTAATCCTCGCCGAACAGATCCTCGTCGGAGTCCTGCTGGTCATGCCGGCCCCTGGTCGCGGTCCCGGGTAGTCGGCGGCCGAGATCGTCCAGCTCACCGGCCGCCTCGGGGACGACCTCGGTGTTCTTCCCGGCTTCGGCGTCGGGCTCCGGGTGCTGCACGGCCGTCAGTGCTGCGGGTTCCCGCGCCGGCGCCGCCCCGCCGGCGGCCACGTACTCGGCCAGCGCCGCCTGCCGGTCGATCCGACCCAACTCTGTCCGCGGCAGCTCGGACACCAGGACGAACTCGTTGGGGCGCTTGAACTCCGGCAACCGCGGCTCGATGAACTCGGTCAGGTCGTCGTCGGTCGGTCTGGTACCCGGGTGCGCGACGAGCAACGCGACCACGTGGGTACCCGCGGCGGACGGCAAGCCGATCACCACAGCTTCCGCGACGTAGGGATGATCGGCCAGTGCCCGCTCGATCTCCCGCGGGTACACGGTGAAGCCGGCCACCACAAACGTGTCGTCGACCCGGTCCACCAGGTGCAGCTCACCGTGGTCGTCTGTGTAGCCGACGTCAGCCGTGCAGTACCAGCCGTCGGGTCCTGGGCCGTCGGCACCGTCCGGCCAGTAGCCGAGGAACAGCGTCGGCCCGCGGAGGGCGATCCGGCCGACCTCGCCGACACTGCCCACGTCGGCCAGGTTGTCGTCCGGAGTGTCGCCGGCGGCATCGTCGGCACCGTCGGCGCGGTCGTGTCCGGCGTCGGGCTGGTCTCCGTCATCGGCCCGGTCACCCTCGTCGGCCCAGTCAACCTCGTCGGTCCGGTCACCGACGTCGGCCCGGTCACCGACGTCGCGGTCGTCATCTTCGTTGCCGTCGTCGCCCTGGTCGGCGGCGGCGGCGTCACCCGCGTCGGCGCTGTCGCCCGCGTCGGCGCCGTCGCCCGCGTCAGCGTCACCCGCGTCAGCGTCGTCACCCGCGTCGGCGTCGTCACCCTCGTCGCCATCGGCGATGATCCGCAGCTGCACCCCGGCCACTGGCAGCCCCACCGAGCCGGGCCTGGCCCGACCCGTCATCAACGAGGTGGCCACCACCGACGACGACTCGGAGATGCCGTAGCCCTCCCAGACGCTCTGCCCGGTCAGCGAGCGGATCGCCGAGAAGTCCTCGGGCAGCAGTGGTGCGGCCCCTGAGGTCATCAACCGCACGCTGGCCAGCGCGCGTTCGGTACCTGGGCCACGGAGCAGCTGCCGGTAGACCATCGGCGAGCCGGGTAGCAGCGTCACCCGGTGCCGGTGGATCACCGCCCCCAACCCGCCGTCCGGTTCATCGGTCGCCGGGCCCGGCAGCACCGCGGCGGCGCCCACCACGGCCAGCGGCAGGAAGGCGGTGACCAGCCCGGCCAGGTGGAACAGCGGCAGTGCCAGCACCGCGCGGTCGCCGGCAGTCACGTCGGCGCCGCGGGCCGAGATGATCGCCTCGACCGCCGCCAGGACGGCGCGGTGCGGGATCATCACCGCCCGGTCGCTGCGCGAGGCCCTGGCCAGCAGTGCGAGGTCCTCACCGCCGCCGACCGCGTCGACCGGCGCCCGGCGGGCGGTCCACCAGCGCGCCAGCTCCGCGGGGGTCAGCACGATGCGGACGTCGGCGCCGTCGAGCACCGCGGCGTCGGCGACCACCGCGAGCGCAGCCTGGACCCGGCCGGCCACCCTGGCGGCCTCCGGTCGCGCCGGATCCAGCGGCACTGCGACCAGTCCGGCGCGCAGCACCGCGATCAGCACCAGCGCGAGGTCGGCGGAGGTGGGCAGGACGATCAGCACCCGGTCCCCGCGCCGGGCACCGGACTCCAGCAGCTCGGCCGCGCCGGTATCGGCCGCGGCGTCCAGGTCGGCCCAGCTCCGGTCCGGCCCGTCGCCCAGCAACGCCGGCCGGTCACCGAACTGCTGCCCGGCGCTGCGGACCAGATCGGCGACATTGCCCCCGCCGGCCGGTGATGTCGTCATCGCTGTCTTACCTCCCTGCCGCCGCTCCCGGTGCACGTTCTCCTGACCCTAGCGCCGTGCGCCGTGCCGGACGCAGACGCCGCCCGCTGCGGTCGCTACCCTGGACCGGATCGTCCGAACTCGTCGACGGCAGGAGGTGGGGCGTGCGACTCGGCAGGCCTTCCCCGCGGGAACTGGCCGAGCGCGCCCAGATCGCCGGCGAGGCCTCGGCCGAGGCGGCCGTGCAGGCCGCTCATGCCACCGCCGAGCCACTGGCACCCGGAACGGATCTGACGGCTGCCGCCTTCTTCGACGTCGACAACACCATCATGCAAGGCGCGTCGGTCTACCACTTCGTCCGCGGACTGGCGGCCCGCAACTTCTTCACCACCGGGGACCTGGTCCGATTCGCCGCCCGGCAGCTGAAGTTCCGGGTGGGCGGCGCCGAGGACATGGACGACGTGCACAACTCCCGTGAGGAAGCGCTGTCGTTCGTGGCCGGCCGGACGGTCGCGGAGATCGTCGCCCTCGGCGAGGACATCTACGACGAGTCGATGGCCGACAAGATCTACGCCGGAACACTCGCGTTGGCCCGGCGGCACCTGGAGGCGGGTCAGCGGGTCTGGCTGGTGACGGCGACCCCGGTCGAGCTGGCGTCGTTGATCGCCCGCAGGCTCGAACTGACCGGAGCGCTGGGCACGGTCGCCGAGACCGAGGACGGCGTCTACACAGGTCGACTGGTCGGCGAGTTGCTGCACGGCCCGGCGAAGGCGGCCGCGGTGCGTGCGCTGGCCGCCAGTGAGGGCCTGGACCTGCGACGCTGTACCGCCTACTCGGACTCGGCCAACGACGTGCCGATGCTCAGTGTGGTCGGCACCGCAGTGGCGGTGAACCCGGACGGCGCGCTGCGCGACATCGCCCGGCGCCGGGGCTGGCAGATCCGCGACTTCCGCACGGCTCGCAAGGCCGCCAGGATCGGGGTCCCGTCGGTGCTCGGCGCTGGGGCGTTGGCCGGCGCGGTGGTGGGCGGCCTGGCAGTCCGGCGCAAGCTGCGCTGAGCCGTCACCCCTGGGCTCGATCGGCGAAAAGCCGTCGCTCAACCGAAGAACGGGTGGCCGCGCTGCAGCAGCAGCCGGTACAACGACTGCTGGATGGTCTCGCGCACCTGATCGGACAGGTTGAAGACCACCATCGGGTCCTCGGCGGCGCCGGGACCGAACTCGTCGGTGCGAATCGGCTCGCCGAACTCGATCAACCACTTGGACGGCAACGGGATCGCCCCCAGCGGCCCGAGCAGCGGGAAGGTCGGGGTCACCGGGAAGTACGGCAGACCGAGCGCCCTGGCCAACTGCGGGATGTTGCCCAGCAGCGGATAGATCTCCTCGGCACCGACGATCGAACACGGAATGATCGGCACCCCCCTCAGCAGCGCCGCTGAGACGAACCCACCTCGGCCGAATCGCTGCAGCCGGTACCGCTGCCGGTAGGGCTTACCGACCCCCTTGAAGCCCTCCGGGAACACCGAGACCAACTCACCGGCGGCCAGCAGTCGCTCGGCGTCCGGGTTGCAGGCCAGGGTGCCGCCGGCCTTGCGGGCCAGCGGGCCCAACACCGGAGTGTCGAAAACCAGGTCGGCGGCCAGCAATCGTGGCGGCCGATGCTGCGGGTGGTGGTCGTGAATGGCCACCGTCAGCATCGCCGCGTCCATCGGCACGGTGCCGGAGTGGTTGGCCACGATCAAGGCCCCGCCGGAGTCCGGAATATTGTGCAGCCCAAGGGTTTGCACCCGGAACCACTTCTCGTACAACAACCGCAACGGCGGTAGCACCACGGACCGGGTGAAGTCCTGGTCGTACCCGAAATCGTCGATCGAGTAATCGCCGGTGATCCGCCGCCGGACGAAGGCCAGCGCGTCGGCGAGCCGGTCCGGCCAGCCGTCCGGGCTCGCCGGAACCGCCGATGACGACGTTGCCGCAGCTGCGGCCGCCGGTTCCGATGACGCCGGCGGCTCGCCCGGGTCGGTCGGTTCGTGCCCTTGGCTCGGCGGCGGCCCCGGGCGGTGGCTGGTCATCGGATTTTCTCCCCGTGGATGCTGACCAGCCGCGGCCGCGACGGCCCGGTTGGGGACTGAGCGGCCGCGGCGTCAGCCCCGTCGGTGCCGACCGGCCGCCGGGCACCGACGGCACTGAGCAGCCCGCTCTCGACCGCCCGGACCGCCGCCGGCAGGACGGCCGGCGCCAGGCTGCCGACGAAGTCGGCGAACGCCTGCTCGGTGGAGTACCGCAGCGCGATGCCGACGTCGTCGCGCAGCCTGGTGGTGTCCAGCACCCGGCCGTGCGCCAGCAGGGCCACCTGTTCCGGCGAGAAGCCACCGATCCTGGCCGTCCGCAGTGCCCGGCCGAGCAGCCCGATGGTGCCAGGCAGCATCGGCATCGGGATCCGGCCGGCCCGGCGGATCGCCTGCCGCAGGGTGAGGGTGCCGGCCCCGGCAACGTTCACCGTGCCCGCGGCGTCGCCGAGTGCCAACCGCAACATCACCTCGACCGCGTCCTGCTCGTGCACCAGCTGCATCCGCGCGTCCCGGCCGAGCAGCACCGGGACGAACGGCGACAGGGAGAAGTAGCGGGTCAGCGGGGTGCGCACGGTCGGACCGATGATCTCGCTGAACCTGGGCACCGCGACCCGCACGTCCGGGCGCCGGCGGGCGAAGCCCCGCAGGTACCCCTCGATGTCGACGGCGTCGCGCGCCGGGCCGGAGCTGGGCACCGACCGCGGCTCGTCGCCCTCCGCGAAAACGGCCGGGTCCCGGGACGAACCGCCGTAGACCGCGGCGGTCGATCTGACCACCAGGTGGCGCACCTGGCGGGCGCGCTGGCACGCGGCCAACAGCTGCATGGTGCCGATGACGTTCATTTCCTTGGTCAGCGTCCTGGCCGCCGAACTCGGCGGCGTCGCGGTCGCCGACGCGTGCACGACGGTGTCGACCTCGGCGCGGTCGATCACCCGGGAGATCAGCGGGCTGCGAATGTCGGCGCGGACGAATTCCGCGGTCCCCATCCGTTCCCTGGCCTGCGCGTCCGGCAGCGCGGCATCGACCCCGATCACCCGCTCGATCTGCGGCAGCGCGCTCAACCGACCGGCCAGCGAGGATCCCAGGAACCGGGTGACCCCGGTGACGAGCACGATCGAACCTGCCACGCCACCTCCCCTTTCCGAGAACACCAGTGTGCCTGGTGCGGTCCGTCGGCGGAACCTCGCGGCCCACATCCGTGCTGCCGATCGACCGGGGCGTACGCAGATGAGAGGCTTCTCATCACTGCATCACCGGCAGCTCACCACTGCCAGGAACGGTGGAGGCATGAGTCGATCAGGAATCGGGCTGCTGGTACTCGGCCCGCTGCTCGTGCTCGCTGCCTGGTTGTTCGCCGGCGCGCTGGCCAACGCCGACCCACCGACGCTCGGGCCCGCCGTCGTGGTCGGCAGCTCGTCCGCGACCTCGTCCCAGCAGACAAGCACCACCCGGCCGACGAGCACCGCGCGGCAGACGACCACGGGCCGGCCGGACACCACGCCGAACACCGGGAGCCGGACCCTGGCCACTCCGACGGACCACGGCACCGCATCGACCAACGACTCGACCACGACCCGGACCACCGCATCGACCGCCGACTCCGACGACCGTGGCGCGACCAGGGCCAGCCCGGGTCCGGTCTGCCCAGCCGGCGAGGACGATTCGGACCAGGACGATGACGATGACGACGCAAGCGACGACGCGTGCGACGACTGACCGGCCCGCCGCGCCGCGGCGGGCTGAGCGCCAGGGGCAGGATCGTCGGCTGGATGCTGTTGCTGGTGGCGTTGGCGCTGACGGCCTCCGTCCTGGTGGCCGGCCAGGTGCTGTTGGCCAGGGCTGACGGCCATCTCGCCGAGGAACTGGCCCACGAGGGCCAGAAGTTCCGGGCCTTCACCGCCCGGACGGCCGCAGCCCGGGCCGGCGCGGCGCCGCCGGCGGTCGATGTCCTGCTGACCGGTTTCCTGCAGGAGAATCTGCCCGACGAACCCGAGACGTTCTTCAGCGTGATCGACGGCCGGGCCGACCATCGCAGCCCACAGCCGCCGCCCGCCCGACTGGACCTCGACCCGGCCGTGATCGCGCTGGCCGCCGAGGCCACGACACCGCTCTCGCACACCGTGATGACCGCCGCCGGACCCGCGATACTGGCGGTGTATCCGCTGCAGGTGGCCGGCGATGCCCGGCACGCATCGCTGGTGGTGGTCGAATTCGCGGCCGAGGCCCGCGCCCAGGCGTGGTCGGTGGTCAGGGTGCTGGCCGTGGTCAGCTTCTGCGCGCTGGCAGCGGCCGGACTGGTCAGCTGGTTGATCGCCGGTCAGGTACTGGCGCCGATCCGGCTGGTCCGGCAGACCGCTGAGCGGATCGGCGAGTCCGATCTCGGCCGCCGGATCGAGGTGACCGGCAACGACGACGTCGCCCGGTTGGCCGGCACCTTCAACGGGATGCTGGACCGGATCGAATCTGCCTTCGCGGATCAGCGCAATTTCCTCGACGACGCCGGACATGAGCTGCGTACCCCGCTGACGGTGATCCGCGGCCACCTCGAGCTGATGGGCGACGACCCGCAGGAGCGGGCCCAGACCCGCGCCCTGGTGCTCGACGAGCTGGATCGGATGAACCGGATCGTCGACGATCTCATCGTGCTGGCGAAGGCCGGACGGCCGGACTTCCTGCGGATCGGCGATGTCGATCTGGCCGACCTCACCATCGAAGTGACGGCAAAGGCCCGCGCGCTCGGAAACCGCCGATGGTCCATCGACCAGGTCGCGGACCGGACGATGCTGGCAGACGGCCAGCGGCTGACCCAGGCCCTCATGCAACTGGCGGCCAACGCTGTCGACGCGACGACCGATGGCGCCGAGATCGCGATCGGATCGGCGGTGCACGACGGCCGGGTGCTGCTCTGGGTCCGCGACACCGGCACCGGCATACAACCGGAGGACCGGCAGCGGATCTTTCAACGCTTCGAACGCGGACGTGCCCGGACCGATCGGCAGGGGGCCGGCATCGGCCTGTCCATCGTCACCTCGATCGCCGCCGCGCACGGCGGCCGGGTCCAGCTGGACAGCACCCTCGACGTCGGTACCACCGTCACCCTCGACTTGCCGGAGGTCGGCAGATGAACCGGATCCTGATCGCGGAGGACGAACACCGGATCGCCTCGTTCCTGAACAAGGGCTTGTCCCGCAACGGCTTCGTCACCGAAATCGCCACGGACGGCGACTCCGCATATCAGTTGGCCCGCAGCGGCCGATTCGATCTGCTGATCCTGGACATCGGCCTGCCGGTGCAGGATGGCTTCGAGGTACTGCGCCGGTTGCGGGTCGAGAAGTCGAACATCCCTATCATCATTCTCACGGCCCGCGGCGAGGTGGCCGACACGGTTGCCGGGCTGGAGGGCGGCGCGGACGACTACATGGCCAAACCTTTCGCCTTCGATGAGCTGCTCGCCAGAGTGCGGCTGCGGCTGCGCAGCGATCGCACGCCGGAGGCGACCGTGCTGACCGTCGGCAATCTCGCGCTTGACCTGCGGACCCGGCGGGCACTGGTCGACGGCCGCGCGGTGGAGCTGACCGCCCGCGAGTTCGCGCTCACCGAGGTGTTCCTGCGCCACCCGGACCAGGTGCTGACCCGCGAACAGCTGTTGAGCCAGGTATGGGGCTTCGACTTCGATCCGGGCTCGAACGTGGTGGACGTGTACGTGCGCTACCTGCGGCGCAAGCTCGGCGACCAACGCATCGAGACGGTCCGTGGCAGCGGGTACCGGCTACTGCCCTGACCGGATGAGGGGCTTCTCATCGGCGACTCATCGCAGCGTCACCGGCGGGCAGCAGCCTGAAGTGCGAAGAGGTATGCCGCCCACGGAAGGATCACCATGACCACCGCAGCAGTCATTCTCAGCGACCTGATCGCCATCGGCATTCTCGCCTTCGGCCTGTACTTCCCCCGGCATCAGCGCCGTGATCTCTTGCTCGCGCTGATCGCGCTGAACGTCGGGGTGCTCGCCGTTGCCTCGGTGCTGATCGGCGCCGAGGCGGGTGTCGGGCTGGGCCTTGGCCTGTTCGGCGTGCTGTCGATCATCCGGTTGCGCTCGGACCAGATCAGCCAGCAGGAGACCGCCTACTACTTCTCCGCACTGGCGCTGGGCCTGATGGCCGGCATCCGACCCGATCCCTGGTGGCTGTCGCCAGCCCTGTCGGCGCTGCTGCTCGCCGTGGTGTTCGCCGCCGATCACCCGTGGGTGCTGTCGCGGGCGAGGCGGCAGACGATCGTCCTGGACTCCGCGCACCTGGACGAACGGGCGCTGGTAGCGGAACTCGGCCGGCTGCTGGGAGCAAGGATCCGGCGGGCCGAGGTGATCGAGTGCGATCTGGTTCGCGATGTCACCGTCGTCGATGTGCGCTATCGACTGCCCAAGTCGCCGGCATCGGCGCCACCGGCGGTACCCACGTTCCCAGCAGCAGGTACGTTCCCGGCCGCACCCACGTTCTCGACCGCGCGATGACGGGCATCGGCTTCGGACCGACCAGCCCGGCTGCGGCGGGGCTGGTCGACGGGCTCCGCCGCAGGTCTCCGGTCGGGCTGGACCAGGTGATGGCGCACGCCGCACTGCTGACCAGGGTGGACCGCAAGTACCTGGTGCCACTGTCTGCCTTCAACCGGGTGCTGGCCGGCCTCGGTGATCAGTTCCGGGCGCTGGAGATCGACGGCCGTCGGGTGTTCCACTACCGGTCCGTCTACTTCGACACCGCCGAACTGGCCGGGTATCACCACCACCTGCAGGGCCGCCGCCATCGGTTCAAGGTCCGAACCAGGACTTACCTCGATTCCGGCGACTGCGTGCTCGAGGTCAAGGCGAAGGGGCATCGTGACCGGACGGTGAAATACCGGTCGCCGTATCCGGCCGCCGACTCCGAACGGCTGACGGCGGCGGGCCTGGACTTCGTCGCCGATCGGCTCGCCGGGGCCGCACCGGCGCGATCAGGCGCGACCGGATCGACCGCGCCCAGGTCGTCCGGCATCGACATTGCGCGGCTGGCCCCCGCGTTGACGACCGGCTACCGGCGGGCAACGCTGGTGGACCTGACGTCCGGCTCCCGACTCACCTGCGACGTCGACCTGACCTTCCGGGCCGGCGATCGAACCGCCTCCGGCCCGGCCGCTGCGGTGCTGGTCGAGTCGAAGTCGGCGACGGGCACCGGCCCGGCCGACGTGTTGCTCCGCGGTCTGGGGGTCCGCCCGCTGCCGATGAGCAAATACTGTCTCGGGATCGCACTGGTCCATCCCTGGGTCCGGTCGAACCCGTGGCATCGGACCCTGCGGCGGCATTTCGTCAGCCCCCAGCAGGGCTGACCGGACCGGCACCGGATACGACAAAACCCCGGCGCCCATGGCGCCGGGGGGTGCTGTCGTCAGGCTCTGCCCGTCGGAGCGGTTACTTGCCGGCCTTGCGACGCGCGACGCGGGTCTTGCGCAGCAACTTGCGGTGCTTCTTCTTGGCCATCCGCTTACGACGCTTCTTGATGACAGAGCCCATGTGTTCCAACCTCGAGATCGCTATGCCGCTGTTGCTGCGGACTTGACATGTCTGGACGTACGAATCAGGCCCCGTGGGTCAGGCACGGGCGCCTGGAGCCTGCCGAGCAGTCTACCGGCTGCGAGCAGCGATGATCACCAGCCCGTGAGGGCCGTGACCGGCCACCTGCGCCGGCCACCATCATCCGACGTCGTTGAACGCCGTCCGGAGATAATCGTGCACCGCACGCTCCGGCACCCGGAACGACCGGCCGACCCGAACGGCCGGCAACTCGTTCCCGTGCACCAGGCGGTACACCGTCATTCGCGAGACGCGCATCAACGAAGCCACCTCGGCAACCGTCAGAAAACGCATCTCCGCCAGCGACGCGTCCGCGGGGACGCTCGCTTCCTTCTTCGGCTCAGCGGCCATAGTCCTGTGCACCGTCTCTCGGCACGCATCACGCCACCGGGCTTCCCCTCCGGTGGACACAGTCGCGCTCGTGCTGGAAGCACTCTAGCGTTACTGGTGGTACAGATGCGACAGGAACCTCTATCCCAATGAGAGCAAATCCTGTCGGAGGCGCGCTCGAGCTGTCGGATAAATTTCTGAATCGTCATCCGTTCGAGTGGTATTCGTGCGGCATCGGGGGGTCACCCCTGGGATCTCGTCCCGCGTACTGGTAAGCGCGCCCGGCCGGCAACCAAGGTCAGTGGTGCGCCTTGCCGAGCTCGCCGGAGCGGATCGCCGCGGCCTCGATGGCGGCCAGCAGCGCCGCCCGGACGCCGTGGTTCTCCAGTTCCCGGATCGCCGCGATCGTGGTCCCCCCCGGGGAGGTGACCGCCTCTCGCAGCGCGACCGGGTGCTCGCCGGAATCGCGCAGCATGGTCGCCGCGCCGACCGCCGACTGGATGATCAGGTCGGTGGACACCGCCCGCGGCAGGCCGAGCAGGATTCCGGCGTCGATCATCGCCTCGACCAGGAAGAAGAAATAGGCGGGTCCGGAACCGGACAAGGCCGTCACCGCGTCCTGCTGGTTCTCCGGCACCCGCACCACCTTGCCGACCGAGCTGAGCAGCTCCTCCACCGTTGACAGGTGGGCATCGGTGGCGTGACTGCCCGGCGAGATGGCCGACATCGCCTCGCCCACCAGCAGCGCCGTGTTCGGCATCACCCGCACCACCGGGGTGCCGGCCGGCAGATGCCGCTCGTACAGCGCCGTTGGCAGTCCGGCGGCCAACGAGACGACCAGTGTGCCGGGAGTGATCGCGGCCGCCAGCTCGACCAGCAGCGGCTCGATGTCCTGCGGCTTGACCGCCACCACAAGGACGTCGGCAGTCGCGGCCGCTTCGGCGGTGCCGACGGCCGGTACCCCGTAGTGGGCGGTGAGCTCTGCGCACCGGGCCTCGTAACGTTCGGTGAACATCAGCGAGCTCGGCGCCCGCCCCGCCGACACCAGTCCGGAGAGCAATGCCTCGCCGATCTTGCCGGCGCCGAGAATGGCGATCCGGTAGTCGCCGGTGTCTTTTGCCACAGTCATGTCGGCCAGCATCCCATCCCGGCGCAGCGGCCGGACGGGTGGTCCGGGCGCGCCGGGAGGACCCCTACGCTGAGCCGGTGAGTCGTCCAGCAGCCACCGCCCGGTCGCCCCGGGTGGGCCGAGTACCCGGCTGGCTGGTACTGGTCTCGATCCTGATCCTGGCCTTCAACCTGCGTCCGGCGGTCAACGCACTGGGTGCGGTGATGCCCGAACTCCGCGCCGACACCGGGCTCTCCGGCGGCGCCGCCGGCCTGTTGCTGGCCCTGCCCACCCTCTCGTTCGCCATCCTCGGGATCGGCGCACCGGCCCTGGCCGCCCGGATCGGCTCCCATCGCACGGTGTTGTTGGCCGTGCTGGCGATGATCGGCGGTCAGCTGGTCCGTTCGCTGCTGCCCGGCATCCCGATGCTGTTCATCGGTTCGGTGCTGACGCTGGCCGGGATCGCGGTGGGCAATGTGCTGTTGCCCGGGCTGGTGAGGCTGCACTTCCCGAATTCGGTGACTGCGGTGACAGCCGGGTACACGGTGCTGCTGACCAGCGGCGGGGCGATCGGCGCGGCCGTCACCCTGCCGTTGGAACGGAGCTTCGGCGGCGACTGGCGCCTCGGCATCGGGCTGTGGGCCCTGCTGGCCGGGCTCGCGCTGCTCCCGTGGATCGCCACCGTGATCGCGGTCGGCCGGCCGGGCAACCTTCAGCAGGGTCCGCGGCGGATCCCGGTGTCGCAGCTGCGGCGATCACGGGTGGCCTGGGCGATGGCCGGCTATTTCGGGCTGCAGTCGCTGCAGGCCTACGTGATGTTCGGCTGGCTGCCGGAGATCCTGGTGGACGCCGGGATGACGGATCAGCAGGGTGCGTTCCAGGTGTTCATCCTGGCGGCGGTCGGCATCCCGATCGCCGCGATCGTGCCGTGGCTGCTCGGCCGAATGCCGAACGCCAGGGTGCCGATGACCGCGATGGCGCTCTGCTACCTGGGCGGCTATCTGGGGTTGATCCTGGCGCCGAACACCACCACCTGGCTCTGGTCGATCTTGATCGGGCTGGGCGGTGGCGCCTTCCCGACCGCGCTGACCCTGATCGCGCTGCGGGCCAGGACACCGGGCGGGACGATCTCGCTGTCCGCCTTCGCCCAGTCCGCCGGCTACCTGATGGCCTCGGCCGGGCCCATCCTGTTCGGCCTGCTGCACGACTGGACCGGCGGCTGGACCTGGCCGCTGATCATGCTCTGCGCGCTGGTGGTCGTGCATCTGTTCGTCGGGCTGACGATCGCCCGGCCGCGATACTTCGAGGACGACCTGCCGGCGCTCGCACCGGCGACCGCCTGAGCCGTCCGGCGCCCGGACGGCCCCGCTGAGTGCCCGGCCCCGCTGCGTGCGCGGCCGCGCCGCCGGGCTGGTCCGATCGGGCTTTTTCACCCGCAAATGTGGCCCGGACTAGTGACAACTCCCCCCGAATGCCGTAGGAACAGACCCACCAACTGTCCAATGTTGCGCGCCGGAGGCTCTCTATGATCATGAAACGTCATCGCTGGATCGCGCAGGTAGCGATCCCGCTGCTCGCTGCCGGGCTGCTCGTGCCTGCCGGCGCCGTCGGCGCCTCGGCCGATCCGACGGCCGATTCAGTCGCAGCGGTGGCCGCAGCGCCGTCCGCGGCCGGCCAGGTCGCCGACATCACCGCTGCCGAGCAGGTCGACCGGCACACGGTGACGTTCACCGCCGGCGCCGGGGCGCTCCGGGTCACCGCCACCACGAACGCGACCCTGCACGTCGAGTTCGCCCAGGACGGCACCTTCACCGACCCGAACAGCGCACCCTCGGACCCGACCGCGCCGGACGAGCCGATGATCAAGGACCCGGCGGCGCCCAGTGGCACGCTGAAGCTGGCGACCACCGCAACCGGCTACCGGCTGAGCACCCCGGATGCATCGCTGACCGTGACCAGGTCGGCGCCGAAGCTGACCCTGCGGAATGCGGCCGGTTCGGTGCTGTTCGCCGAAGCGAGCCCGTTGTCCTGGACCGAGGCGGGCACCACCCAGACGTTGACGCCGAAACCCGGCGAGCAGTTCTTCGGTGGCGGCGAGCAGAACGGCGCCTACAACCACACCGGCAAGACGATCAACGTGGCCAACAGCTTCAACTGGAACGAGGGCGGCTACAACAACTCTCAGCCGTACTACGTCTCCACCGCCGGCTACGGCGTGTTCCGCAACACCTTCGCGCCTGGCAGCTACACGTTCGCCGACGGCGCTGCGGGCATAGGCGGCGCGCCGACCACCACCACCGAGAACGAACAGCGGTTCGACGCCTACTACTTCGTCGGCGACATGAAGACGGTGATCGGCGCCTACACCTCACTGGTCGGCAAGCCCTTCCTGCCGCCCATCTACGGCCTGGAACTCGGCGATTCCGATTGCTATCTGCACAACGCCAATCGCGGCGAGCGGCACACGCTGGACGCACTGGACATCGCCCAGGGCTACGTCGACAACGGCATGCCGAACGGCTGGATGCTGGTGAACGACGGTTACGGCTGCGGCTACGAGAATCTCGCGGAAACCGGTGACGGTCTGCAGCAGCGCAACATGGCGCTGGGGCTGTGGACCCAGGACGGGCTGGCGAACATCGCCGACGAGACGGCCGCAGGGGTGAAGGTGCGCAAGCTGGACGTCGCCTGGGTCGGCCCCGGCTACCGGTTCGCCCTCGACGGTTGCCAGAGTGCCTACGACGGCATCCAGAACGGATCGGATGCCAGAGGCTTTGTCTACCAACCGAACTCGTGGGCCGGTGCCCAGCGCTGCGGCGTGCTGTGGTCCGGTGACCAGTCCGGTTCGTGGGACTACATCCGCTGGCAGATCCCGACCTACGCGAGCTCGACGGTGTCCGGGATCGCCTACAACACCGGAGATGTCGACGGCATCTACGGCGGATCGCCGAAGACCTACGTCCGCGACCTGCAGTGGAAGGCGATGCTGCCGACCACGATGACCATGGACGGCTGGTCCGGCTACGACAAGCAGCCGTGGCGCTACGGCGAGGAGTACAACGCGATCAACCGCAAGTACCTGCTGCTCAAGGAACGACTACTGCCGTACTCCTACAGCTACAGCGCGCAGGCCCATGCGACCGGGGTCGGCCAGGTCCGCCCGCTCTACCTGGAGTACCCGAACGACCCGGTGGCGGCGAGCGACGCGGCCAAATACGAGTTCCTCTCCGGCGACGACTTCCTGGTCGCCCCGGTCTACTCCGACACCTCGGTGCGCAACGGCATCTACCTGCCGAAGGGCACCTGGGTGGACTACTGGACGCACCGCACGTACACCGGCCCGACCACGATCAACGGCTACCATGCGCCGCTGGACACCCTGCCGCTGTTCGTGAAAGCCGGTGCGGTGGTACCGATGTGGCCGGAGGGCACCACGTCGTGGCAGACCAGGGACAAGACCCAGCTGGACGTCGACATCTACCCGCAGGGCCGCTCGTCGTTCTCCCTCTACGAGGACGACGGCGTGACCCGGCAGTACGCCGCCGGCAAGTCGTCGACGCAGCAGATCTCGGTGGCCGCCCCGACGGCAGGCAACGGCAAGATCACCGTCACGCTGGGCAAGATCGACGGTCGCTACACCGGCCAGGTCGACAATCGGGCCTACAACCTCGCGGTGCACTCGCCGGTCCAGCCGAAGAACGTCAAGGCCGGCAAGAAGAAGCTCGACCAGGTCGCCGATGCCGACGCACTGGCCGGGGTGGCCACCGGCTGGTACTACGACGGCGGCATCGCCCACATCAAGACGCCGGCGGTGGCCCGCAACGCCGCGCTCGACGTGGTGATCTCCGGCGGCGCGTCCGTGGTCAGCAAGAAGAACGACTCGGCCGGCGCGGTGTCGTTCACCGCGCCCGCGATGGCCACTCCGGGATCCACGTCCGAGGTCCAGGTGACCTTCCGCAACGACACCGACGCCGTGGTCACCGGTCTGCGGCTGAGCCTGACCTCCGACAACGCCGGCGTCACCGGCACCCCCGCCGAGGTTCCGGTCCGAACGACGATCGAGCCGGGGGCGTCGGCGACCGTCCCGATCACCGTCACGGTGGCCGCTGACGCGACGCCGGGAACCGCGGTGCTCACCGCTTCGGCGCGCTACACCGCCCGCGGGGCAAGCTATCTCGGCGACTTCTCGGCGGAGACGGTGGTGCCGTATCCGAACGTGGCCGCCGCCCTGGACAACAACGGCGTCACCGATCTGGCCGGCTCGGCCGACGGCCGGTGGGACGGATCCGGTGCCGGGGCCGGCAGTTTCGTCTCGGAGCAGCTGGTGGCCGCCGGCCTCACCCCCGGCGCCTCGGTGACCGCCGGGTCGCTCAGCTACACCTGGCCGGACGTGGCGCCGGCGGCCGACGACAACATCGCTGCCGCCGGTCAGACCATCGCGGTCTCCGGCCGCGGGAACGCCCTTGGCATCCTGGGATCCGGCAGCAGCACCGTCGCTTCCGGCCCGGTGACGGTGACCTACACCGACGGTTCGACCAGCACCGGGACGGTCGGACTGACGAACTGGTGTTGCGTGGCCACGGCGTTCGGCAACACCAAGGTCGCCTCGTCGAAGGGCAAGTACATCAGCGGGCAGGCCGGGGTGCAGTACCCGACCGTCGACTACTCGGTGTTCTCCACGACCCTGCGCATCTCACCGACCAAAGAGGTTGCGGCGGTGACGTTGCCGTCGAACTCGGCGATGCATGTGTTCGCCGTCAGCGTCGGCTCGACGGCGCTTCCGCCGCCGCCGCCGGCCGGCGACTCCTGGGTCAGCGACCTGACCGAGATCAGCTCGAGCAACGGCTACGGCCCGGTGGAGAAGGACCAGTCCAACGGAGAGAACCGCGCGAACGACGGCAACCCGATCACCCTGGGCGGGGTGGTGCACGCCAAGGGCCTTGGCACCCACGCGCCATCGACCGTGTCGTACAACCTGTCCGGCCGGTGCACGAAGTTCACCGCGACCGTCGGGATCGACGACGAGATCGCCGACTACGGCTCGGTGATCTTCACCGTCAGGGTGGACGGCGTCGACAAGGTGATCTCGCCGGTGCTGACCGGCAGCTCGGCCCCGGTGGATCTGACGGCCGACGTGTCCGGAGCCGACTACCTGGATCTGGTGGTCACCCCCGGCGCCTCGTCGATCTCCGGCGACCACGCCGATTGGGGGTCGGCGAAGCTCAGCTGCAGTGCCTGATCAACTGCTGCGGCCGGCCACTGCGCTGTTCCGACTGACCAGCAGCGCCGTGGCCTGGGCCGCCCGGCCCTCGCCACGGCCGGTGAGCCCCAGTCCGTCGGTGGTGGTGGCGGCCACCGACACCGGGGCACCGACCGTGGTGCTCAGCGTTTGCTGAGCCTCAGTTCGTCGGTCCGCGAACCGCGGCGTATTGGCGATGATCTGCACCGCGACGTTGACCACGTCGAAGCCGGCCAGCGCCACCAGGCGAACGGTCTCGGCGAGCAGGGTGGAGCCGGCGGCGCCGGCCCACTGCGGGTCGTCGGTGCCGAAGACGCTGCCCAGATCGCCGAGGCCGGCCGCCGTCAGCAGCGCATCGCAGATCGCATGCGCCGCGACGTCGCCGTCCGAGTGACCGGCGCAGCCGTCGTCGTCCGGGAACAGCAGTCCGGCCAGCCAGCAGGCCCTGCCCTGCTCGATCGGGTGCACGTCGACCCCGATGCCGACCCGCAACCCAGAGCCCGAAGCCGGCAGCGGCAGCTCCCGGCGGGCCCGGACGGCAGCCAGGTCGGCGGCCGTGGTCACCTTGGCCGCCTCGGCATCGCCGGGGACGAAATCAACGGTGACGCCCAGGTTCTCGACCAGCGAGGCGTCGTCGGTGGCCGATCGGCCGCCGGCCGAAGCGTGCCGGTAGGCATCCCGCAGCAACCCGGGTTCGAAACCCTGCGGGGTCTGCACGGCACGCAGGCCGGCCCGGTCGATGACGCCGCTGCTGTGCTCGTTCCGGCTGCCGTCGGCGGCCAGGTCGGTCAGCACACCGCGCACCGTGTCGGTGACGGGAAGGACCGGGACGACCGCGCGGGAACCCGCACGGACGGCAGCGATCACCCGCCGGACCAGCTCGGGGGGAACGAAGGCCCGGGCGGCGTCGTGCACCAGGATGACATCGCAGTCGCTGCCGGCGGCCAGCAAGGCGGCCGCGACGGACGCGGTGCGGTCGGCTCCCCCGGCTACCACGGTGATCTCAGGGCCGAGCAGCGTTCTCGCCGGGTCGAGCTCCGACTCGGGGACGGCGACCACGACCCGGTCG
Source organism: Nakamurella lactea DSM 19367 (assembly GCF_000426645.1). Classification (GTDB taxonomy): domain Bacteria; phylum Actinomycetota; class Actinomycetes; order Mycobacteriales; family Nakamurellaceae; genus Nakamurella; species Nakamurella lactea. Next base: position 353,834 of record NZ_AUFT01000006.1, read on the forward strand.
ACACCGCCGGCCAGCAGCGCCTGTACGGCGTGCAGCAGCAGCGGACGCCCGTCCACCTCGACGAAGGCCTTCGGCACGCCCAGCCCGAGACGTTCGCCCCGGCCGGCAGCCGGAACCACGGCGATGACCGTCATTCCCGCGCTCGTTCAGCAGGCTCGATCCGGTGTGACGCGGTCAGGAAGCGAGGACCTCGTCGAGGATGACCTCGGCCTTGTCCTCGTCGGTGTGCTCGGCCAGCGCCAGTTCGGACACCAGGATCTGCCGGGCCTTGGCCAGCATCCGCTTCTCGCCGGCGGACAGGCCACGCTCGCGATCGCGGCGCCACAGGTCGCGAACCACCTCGGCCACCTTGTTCACATCGCCGGAGGCGAGCTTCTCCAGGTTGGCCTTGTAGCGGCGCGACCAGTTGGTCGGCTCTTCGGTGTGCGGCGCCCGCAACACCTCGAAAACGTGGTCAAGACCCGTCTGGTCGACCACATCCCGAACACCGACGATCTCGGCGTTCTCGGCCGGAACCTTGACCGTCAGATCGCCCTGGGCGACCTTCAGAACCAGGTAGAGCTTTTCCTCGCCCTTGACCACGCGGGTCTCGGTGGCCTGGATCAAAGCGGCCCCATGATGGGGGTAAACAACAGTCTCGCCGACCTTGAAAACCATGAGTGCGGTTCCCCTTTCGCCTACCTCAGCTTACCACGATCTGAACCGCCGTTCTACTCGTTGTCGCAGGTCAGGCCCTATGACTGGGGTTGACAAACCGCCCCGTTCCGTGCTGTCGGGGCAATCGGAACCCCGATCGGGTGCCGCGCGGGTGCCCGCCGTCGGTCACTGAACGGGCGCCCGGACCGGTCCGCCGGGCGCGTTTGGGCGTGCCCGGCGCGCACCTGTGGACCGAAGACGACTAATCTGCAGAGGCCATCGCTCGCTCGCTCGAACCGAAGGGGTCCGCCAGTGTCTTGGGAACGGCCAGCCCGCAGCCGCAGTACGTCCGATCTCGGCGCCCGTCGGCGGAGTGCTCGCGTTGCGCTGATCGCGCTGGCAGCGACGTTCACCCTGTTGCTGTCCGGTTGTGCCGCCGGGATGATCTCGCAGACCGCCCAACAGGTCCCGGCGATCGACGGTGCGAACGGAAATGCCGGCGCCATGGGCGTCCGGAACGCGCTGCTGGCCACCCCGGACGCGGCGAACTACCCGGAGGGCAGCGATGTCCCCCTGCTGCTGGTGCTGACCAACAACGGCAATGCCGAGGACTCGCTGACCGGTGTCAGCTCGCCGGTCGCCGGCTCGATCGAGCTGTCCGGTGCGATCAAGGTCCCCGGCTACGGCTCGGTCACCGTCAGTGCCGACAGCAAGTTGACCGCGACCCTGACCGGCGCGAAGAAGACACTGTGCTTCGGCCAGGCGTTCCCGGTCACCTTCTCCTTCGCCCAGGCCGGCCAGCTCACGCTGAACGTGCCCATCCAGATCCCGAAGGAGCGCACCGGGCCGCGCGAAACCATCGACATCCAGCCGCCGCATCCGACCCCGCTGTGGCTGACCGGTGCACACGAGGCGGCCGCGACCGCCGCCGCTTCGCCCGCGCCTTCGTCAGGCCCGTCGGCAGCGCCGGGCACTTCCTGCAACGGCTGACCGGCGGGCCGCCGGTGTGACCGCCGACCGCCGGGTGTTGTGGCTCGACGCCACCGCCGGGGTGGCCGGCGACATGTTGCTGGCCGCGCTGGTCGACCTCGGGGTCCGGCTGCCCGGCATCCAGGCCGCCGTCGACGCGGTGATCCCGGGCACCGTACTGCTCCGGCAGCGCGAGGTGAGCCGGGCCGGACTCCGGGCACTGAAGGTCGACGTCGAGTTGGTGGCCACCGATCAGCACCACCGGAGCTGGCGGGAGATCCGGAATCGGATCGTCGCGGCCGAACTGACCGAGGGCGCGCGGGCGAACGCCCTGGCCGCGTTCGGTGCGCTGGCCGCCGCCGAGGGGCGGGTGCACGGAGTCGCGGCCGACGACGTGCACTTCCACGAGGTCGGGGCCTGGGACTCGATCGCGGACCTGGTGGGCAGTTGCGCGGCGCTCGACTCGCTCGGGGCGGACCGGGTGACGGTCAGCGAGATCGCCCTCGGCTCGGGCACCGTTCGCGCCGCTCACGGCGTGCTCCCGGTGCCGGTGCCGGCGGTCACCGAACTGATCGCCGGCTGGTCGGTGACCTCCGGCGGCGACGGCGAGCTCGCCACCCCGACCGGAGTGGCGCTGCTGACCACCCTCGCGGCCGGTACCGGGCCGCTGCCCGCAATGACGGTGCAGCGGGTCGGCGTCGGCGCCGGCAGCCGGGATCGACCCGATCGCCCCAACGTGGTCCGCGCGGTACTGGGAACCTCGGCGGCGACCGCACCGGCCGCCGGCACGACCCGGTTGACGATGCTGGAGACCACGGTCGACGATCTCGACCCGCGGCTGTGGCCGTCGGTGCTCGACGCGCTGCTGGCCGCCGGCGCCGCCGACGCCTGGCTGACGCCGGTGCTGATGAAGAAGGGCCGGCCGGGCCAGGTGCTCTCGGTGCTGGCCGAACCGGCGCTCGCACCGGCGCTGCAGCAGATCGTGCTGGCCCGCACCTCGACGCTGGGGGTACGCAGCTTCGGAGTACAGCGCACCGCTCTGGACCGTTGCTACCTCGATGTCGAACTGGCCGGCGGGACGGTCGCGGTGAAGATCGGCCACCGCGACGGGGTGGTGCTGCATGCCACCGCCGAGTATTCCGACGCCGCGGCCGCCGCCGACGCGACCGGCCGCACCGTCGCCGATGTGCTGGCCGAGGCCGAGGCCGGGGCCAGGGCCGCCGGCGTGGTCCCGGGTGCCGGCCTGCCACCCGGGGTCAGGAATTAGCCCACCGGTTCCTCCGCCGGGCCTCCGGCAGCTTCGAACGGTGCCGCGATCTGAGCAGCCAGATGCCCTGCGCCGTAACCGTTGTCGATATTCACCACACCGACCCCGGGCGCGCAGGCATTGAGCATGGTGAGCAGCGGCGCCAGCCCATCGAAGGCCGCGCCGTAGCCCACCGAGGTCGGCACCGCGACCAGCGGCGCACTCACCAAACCGGCCACCACCCCCGGCAGCGCGCCGTCCATCCCGGCGACCACCACGATCACCCTGGCCGCGCGCAGCCGCTCAAGGTGCTTGGTGAGCCGGTGCAGCCCGGCCACACCGACGTCGACCACCAGTTCGGTCGCCCGGCCGAGGTAGCGGGCGGTCAGCTCGGCCTCCCTGGCGACCGGCAGGTCGGACGTCCCGGCAGACAGCACCAGCACCGTTCCGCCGGTGGCCGGTGGGGGTTCCGGTGGCCAGGCGAGTAGTCGAGAGGTGGTGTCGTGCAGGGCATCCGGCAGCTCGGCGAGGACAGCGGCGGCATGTTGCGGGCCGGCCCGGGTGAACAAGGTGACGCCGGTCGCCCGACGGCCCTGCGGCCCGGCTGATCTGGCGGCGACAACTGCGGCGATCGCACCGACCTGCTCGGCGGTCTTGCCTTCGCAGTAGATCGCTTCCGGGTAGCCGCGCCGCCGCATCCGATCGACGTCCAGATCGGCGATCCCGGTCAATGGGTCCGGATCGTCAGCCATGGTTCACGGTGACCAAAGGCAGGGTGAACGCGCCCGACTGGATGCCGGCCAGGTCCAGTGCCACGAAACGGAATCCGGCCGCCCGGACCGCGGCGAGCAGCTGGGTCCGCAGCGGATCGGCGGTGGCCGGGGCCAGGTCGGCCGACGGCAGTTCCAGCCGGGCGATGTCGCCGTGGTGTCGCACCCGGCAGTCGGCGAACCCGAGGGCCCGGACGCCGGCCTCGGCCCGCTCGATCTGCCCGAGTTTGATCGGGTCGACGCTCTCGTGGTGCGGGATCCGGGAGGCCAGGCAGGGAGCGGCCGGTTTGTCGGCGCACGGCAGCCGCAGCGCGCGGGCCAGCGCCCGCACTCCTACCTTGTCGATCCCCGCCTCGGCCAGCGGCCGGAGCACCCCGTGCTCGGTCGCGGCCAACGCGCCCGGACGATCCGGGCGGATCACGTCATCGGCGTTCTCGCCGTAGGCAACGGCCGAAAGGCGCTGTTGGACAACGAGTTCGTCATCGATCCTGGTGAACAACTCGTTCTTGCAGTGGTAGCAGCGGTCCGGCCCGTTGGCCCGGTACGCGGGGTTCGAGCCCTCGTCGGTGAGCACCTCGACCACCGGCGCCCCGATGAACGCCGCCACCTGGTGCGCCGCCGCCCGCTCGTCCGCGGCCAGGCTCGGTGAGACGCCGAGGACGGCGATCACCCGCTCGGCGCCGAGGGTCCGGACGGCCAGAGCCAGCAGCAGCGCGGAATCGACGCCGCCGGAGAACGCCACGCCGAGCCGGTCGACACCGGCCAACTGATCGGCGACCCTCTCCGCAGCCGCCCGCTGTTCGCCGAGGTCCGCCGACGGGTCCATCCGTGTCATGGTGTCATCTTGCCCCGGCCGGGCGATCAGTTCCCTGCGCGCCAGCGTCGGCGCATCAGCTGCGCCGCCGCCTTCGGCCTGCGGTCCCGGGTGAACACACCCTTCTTGTTCCCGTCCACCCGCATGATCCCCGGGGTGGTGGCGAAGTCGGCGAAGTTCCAGATGTGCTCGCCGACCACCTCGTCGATCGAGTCGAACACCCGGTGACTCATCTCCAGCAACTCGACCTGGTACTCCTCGCTCCACGGTTGCGGGGTCACCGAGTGCAGGCCGGCCAGCGTGTCGGCGCCGTACTCGGTGATGATGATCGGCTTGCCGTCGCTCGCCCAGCCGCGCAGCTCCTCCGCCAGCGCGATCTCGGCGTTCGGCAGGTCGCCGGTGTTCACGTACCAGCCGTAGTAGCGGTTGATCATCAGCACGTCGCCGAACTGCGAGACCCGGCACTTGCCGTGCGGGGCCAGCATCACGTTGACGAAGCCGACCGGCCGCGACGGATCCGCCTCGCGGGCGACGTCGAACAGCGGCCGGAAATAGGCCTCCGCAGCTGGTGTATCTGATTCAGGCTCGTTCGCGATCGACCAGAGCACCACGCTCGGGTGGTTCTTGTCCCTGGCGATCAGCTCCCGGATCGCCTGGGCATGCACCTGCTGGGTCGTCTCGTTGATCGTCTCGGCCGAGAAGGTGGTGTAGCCCTGCGAGCCGAAGATCCCCCCGCCCAGACCCATGTTCATCCCGACCGCGGCGGTCTCGTCGATCAGCACGATGCCGTGGGCGTCGGCGTAGTCGATCACGTCCTCCGAGTACGGATAGTGCGACGTCCGGAATGAGTTGGCGCCGATCCAGTCGAGCAACTTGAAGTCGTGCACCAGGTGCGGATCGTTGTGCCCCTTGCCGATCACCTCGAGGTCCTCGTGCTTGCCGAAACCCTTGAAATAGAACGGCTCGCCGTTGATCAGGAACTCCGCGCCGCGGACCTCTACGGTGCGGATGCCGACGTTCAGCCCGTAGCTGTCCAGCACCGTGGCATCGTCCGCTGCGCCGTCGGTGATCTCGACCGACAGCCGGTACAGATAGCCGTCGCCCGGTGCCCAGGGATGTACGTCCGGCACCGTCAGGGTGCCGGACTCACCGGAACCGGTGGCCACCTCGGTGCCAGCGGCGTCGGCCAGCGAGACCCTGACCACGGGGCTGACGGACCCCTCGACCGTCACCGCGGTTGCAAGTTCGGCGGTCCAGTCGACGGTTCCGGTCGATCCGTCCAGCCCGGTGACCACGGTGACGTCCTGCACCCTGGTGGCCGGGGCGCAGTACAGCCACACCGTGCGGTGCAGGCCGGCATAGTTGAAGAAGTCGTGCCAGTAGCGCTGCCTCGGCCCGTCCGGGGTGTCCTCGATGACGCCCGGCGGCACGCTGGAGAACGAGAGCGAGTTGTTGACACAGGCGGTGATCCGCACCGTCGTACCCGGCGTCACGTGGTCGGTGACGTCGGCCTCGAACGGGGTGTAGCCACCTTCGTGGCTCATCACCTCGGTGTCGTCGACCCACACCGTCGCCCGGTGGGTGGCCGATTCGAAGTGCAGCACGATCCGTTCGCCGGCCCAGCCACGTGGCACGGTCACCGTGCGCTGGTACCAGATGTCGCCGACGTAATCGCGAACCGCCGGGTCGGCGGCGATGTCGTTGAAGCTGGCCGGCACCGCCATGTCCTCAGTACCCGGCAACGCACCGGCGAACCAGCGATCGGCGCGCCCCGAGCCCTCTCGGTCCAGCGCGAACGACCAGATCCCGTTGAGGGACTTGCGATCGCGGGTGGGAGAATCCTGGGGGCGCAGCATGGCGGCGGTCCTTCCTGCGAGTGGTTTCGGCTCCTCGGCGGATTGCCGGTGGTTGCCGGTGGTAGGTGCTGCATCCATTGGCTCCCGGAACCGTGCGCCACAGCAAGTAGTTGCCAGCTGTTGCCATTCGGGCACCGCCTCCCTAGCCTTCGAAGATGGAGCGGCGGCCGACGATCTACGACGTGGCCCGCGAGGCGGGGGTCGCGCCGTCGACGGTGTCCAGGGCGTACGCCCGGCCGGGCCGCGTCAACTCGGACACTGCCAAGGCGATCTTCGAGGTCGCCGAACGGCTCGGTTATCGCAGCACCGCCCTTGGCGGTGCGACCGGGGCCGAACGAGTTGCCACCGGCTCCATCGCGCTGGTGATCGCCGACGTGACCAACCCGTTCTACGCGGAGATCATCAACGGCGCGTACTCGGCGGCACACCAGGCCGGTTACAACCTGATCCTGTCGCACACCGGCGAGTCGCCGACGCTGGAACGCAACGCCATCGAGCACGAGTTCGCCCACGTCGACGGGGTGGTCATCGCCAGTTCCCGGATGAGCGACTCCAGCCTGCGGATGATGGCCAAGCAGAAGGCGATCGTGTTGCTCAACCGGACCATCCCGGAGGTGAACTGCGTGGTGAGCGACAACCCGCGCGGGGTCCGCCGGGCGGCCGAACACCTCGGAATGCTCGGCCACGACACCGTCACCTACGTGGCCGGTCCGGAAACCAGCTGGGTGGACGGGATCCGCTGGCGCTCACTCCGGGAGGCCGCGCTCGAGCTGGAACTGAAGTTGAAACGGATCGGACCGAACCAGCCGAACGTGCAGGCCGGTCTGCGGGCGGCCCGTCAGGTGGTCGAGAGTCACGCGACCGCCGTGCTCGCCTACAACGATCAACTCGCGATCGGCGTCATCAAGGGCATCCAGGCGCTCGGGCTGCGGGTGCCGCAGGACATCAGCGTGGTCGGATTCGACAACATCATCCTCGACGAAATCGTCTCCCCCGCGCTCACCACCGTCGCCGCGCCGCTACGGGCGATGGGCGCCAACGGGGTGACGAACTGCATCGCGGTGGCCGGCGGCGCACGCACCAAGGGCCAGCCATTGTTGTTGCCGGTCAAGCTGATCGAGCGCGAGTCGACGGCGCACCGGTCGGCCGCCGGCGGCGGTCAGCGGAGCCGGTAGAGCACCTCGCCGGCGCGGTGCACCACCAGGGTCTCCGGATCCGCTTCGTAGGCGGCGATGTCGATGCCCGCCGGGTCCAGGTAGCCGAGGTTCACCGAGTGGCATTCCTGCTCGGGGATGCCGGTGGCCAGGGTGACGTCCACCCGCAGCGTCTCCTGACCGGTCGCGGGGTCGTAGCTGCCGGCGCCGCGAAGGTGGGTGGAATGGGCCAGCACTCCCCAGTGCACGCCGGAGAAGCGGTCCCACTGTTTCACGAAGTAGTCGCGACAGTGGTAGCCGACGTCGTGGATCTGCGGATGGCTGGAGGCGATCTCGGTGATGTGCGGGGCGTACAGGATCACCTCGCCGCCGTCGGCGACGATCGGCTCCACCTTGTAGAAACCCTTGGCGCCGGTCCAGATCTCGTCGTACATCTCGGGAACGATGGACAACACCCGGCGCACCGGGCGGTCCAGATACTGCACGTGGGTCGCGGCGCAGACCTGCGCAGCGTCGGCCCAGCTGCTCAGCGTGCTGCCGAAGGACACCGAGTGCAGACCCGAACTGCGCGTTGCACTTCCGGCCGGTGCCCGCCCTGCCTCGGTACCGGCCGCGGCAATCCGGTGCCCGCCGATCCCGGCGTCGTCGTCCGCGCTGATCTCGGCGTCCGAGTCGGTGCTGTCGCTCTCCGCGGTGACGACGCAGAAGGCGATCTTCTCGGCCGGGATCAGGGCGGCGCCGTCGTTGATCAGGGCCCGCACCGGGGTGATGCCGGTGGTGCCGATGATCTCCGCCGAGGTGATCAGGGCGCCGAGCCAATGCGAGACGTCGATGATCTTCTGCCCGGCGACGCCGGGGAAGAAGTACTTGTTACCGCCGGAGATACCGACCACTTCGTGCGGCAGCACCGGCCCGAGCACCAGCGCGACGTCGTGCTCCACCACCGCCCGGTTCAGCAGCACCTGCACCTCCGCGCTCATCCGACCCTCGGACAACTCGGCGATGCGGGCGGCAGAAATCGTGCCGAGGTCGGCGAACGTCTCCGGCTTCCACCACTCGTGATTGATCACGGTGGTGCCCGGATAGGAGTCCTGGAGGTGTCCTGCCCGGTAGCCGAGATGGACGGCCAGTGCCTGCTCGCTCATCGCGGCATGGGTGCCGAGGGCGACCAGCACGGTGATCCTGGACGCACGGCCGTAAAGCGCACCGTGCACGGCCCGCAGCAGCAGCGGCATCGGACAGTTCCGGGTCCCGTCCGGGACCAGCACGCAGACGCTGCGTCCGTCAAGGTCGTGACCCGCGAGCTGCCCGGCGACGAACTCCGTCACCTCGGCCTCGGTGAGCTGCCCGGTCGGTCCGCCGAGGCGGACGGCAAGGTCCGTCGGGTCCCCGGTGTCGGTGATGGTCGTCATCGCTCCACCCTGCGCCACCGCCGCCGCGGCGGCAAGCCATGGTCCCGTCGCCGACCCGGTCGGTCCGGGCGGCCGCGAGTTCCGCGCCGGGCGATGAGTTCGGCACTCCGGCGTGGTCCTCCTGTGCTGTGATGCCTTCGTTCCGATCACAGCCACCCGATAACCATGGAGTCGCCATGCCCCGCACCCGGGTCCACAACCTGAACATCTCCCTCGACGGCTATGCGGCCGGCGAACAGGTGACGCTCGACGCCCCGATCGGCGGCGCCGAAGGCCTGTTCGGTTGGTTCGACGGCCGGGTGATCCATGGGGTGGACAAGGCGGACGCGCCGATCACCCTCGATCGTGCGCTGATCAGCCTGTGGGGTCAGGGGGTCGGCGCCGAAATCATGGGGCGGCGGAAGTTCGGCCCGCAGGTCGGGGAATGGCCGGACGACGGATGGCGGGGTTGGTGGGGCGACGAACCGCCTTTCCACACACCGGTTTTCGTCATGACGCATCATCCGCACCCGCAGATCGACTTCCCCAACGGGACCAGCTTCCGGTTCGTCGACGGCTCGCCGCAGGAGGTCCTGCGGCTGGCCAGGGAGGCGGCGGGCGGTCCCGACGTCCGGCTCGGCGGCGGGCCGTCGACCGTGCGGCAGTTCCTGCAGGCCGACCTGGTCGACTTCATGCACCTGACCGTCGTGCCGATCACCCTGGGCCGCGGCGTCTCCCTCTGGGACGGAACGCGCGATCTGCAGGACCGCTTCAGCATCGAGTCGGTCACCGCACCCAACGGCGTCACCCATCAGCTCTGGAACCGCAAGGTCTAGGCCCGCGCGGTCCCGCGTCCCGCGATTCGGCCGCCGACAACTCATGGCAACCATGCTGGTGTCGGGGGTGCTCGCCGCGAGGATGGCGGTATGAGCACCGACGCCTCGTTGAGCGTGCATCCGGATCGACTGTTTCCGGCCGATCCCGGCACCAGGGACATCGCCCGGCGGATCTACGCCGGCATCGCCGACCTCCCGATCATCTCGCCGCACGGGCATGTCCCGCCGCAGTGGCTGGCGGACGATACCCCGTTCACCGACCCCACGTCCTTGTTGATCTCACCGGATCATTACGTCACCCGGCTGCTGCACGCGGCCGGTGTCCCGCTGACCGCTCTCGGCGTCGATCGCAAGCCGCTCACCGAGGAACAGTCGCGGCGGGCCTGGCGGTTGTTCTGTTCACACTGGCCGCTCTATCGGGGCACCCCGGTCAGGTTCTGGATGGAAAGCGTGCTGCACGACATCTTCGGCGTCGCGACGCGGCCGTCCGCGGCGACCTCGGACGCGATCTACGACACCATCGCCGCGGCGCTGGCCTCCGACGAGTTCCGGCCGCGGGCGTTGATGCGCAGGTTCGGCATCTCCGTGCTGGCCACCACCGACGACCCCAGCGACGACCTCGCCGAGCACACCCGGCTTCGGGACGACCCCGACTTCACGCCACGGGTGCTACCCACCTTCCGGCCGGACAAGTACCTGGAGCCGGCCGGCCGGCGCTGGCCGGACCTGCTGGACACATTGGCGGCGGCGTCCGGCATCGACACCTGCGACTACCCGGGATTCATTGCCGCGCTGGAGAACCGGCGCCGCTACTTCGTCGAGCACGGCGCTGTCTCCGCCGATCACAGCCATGCCGACGCGGTGACCCTGACCCTTGAGGAGGCCGAGGCGAGCCGGATCTTCACCGCCGCCCGCGCCGGTATCGCGACCGAGGCGGAGGCGACCGCGCTGCGTCGGCATCTGCTGGTGGAGATGGCCAGGATGTCGGTCGAGGACGGCCTGGTGATGACGCTGCATCCCGGCGTGTTCCGCAACCATCACGCTCCGACCGCGCAGCAGTTCGGGCCCGACACCGGACACGACATCCCGGTCGCCGGCGAGTACACCAGCGGTCTGCGGCACCTGCTGGACCGGTTCGGCACCGCCGAGGGATTCCACCTGGTGCTGTTCACCCTGGACGAGGCGACGCTGTCCCGGGAGATCGCGCCGCTGGCCGGCTTCTACCCCAGCGTCTACATCGGCGCGCCGTGGTGGTTCCTGGACGCGCCGGAGGCCGCCAGGCGGTTCCGCGGCGCGGTGACCGAGACCGCCGGATTCTCCCGCACCTCGGGGTTCATCGACGACACCCGGGCATTCTGTTCGATCCCGGCCCGACACGACATGGCCCGCCGGGTCGACAGCGGCTACCTGGCCGAACTCGTTGTGTCCCACCGGCTCGACCTGGACGAGGCGATCGAGACAGCGGCCGACCTGGTGCTGGCCCAACCACGAAAGGCGTTCAAACTATGACGTTGACGTCGCTGTCCCGGGCCCGGGACGGGCGGCCGGCGGCCCCGGTGCGGATGGTGCACCTGGGTCTGGGCAACTTCTTCCGGGCGCACCAGGCTTACTACACCGAGATCGCTTCCGACGCCGCCGACTGGGGCTATCTCGCGTTCACCGGACGTAGCGCGGTTGGCCCGCTGCGGGCGCAGGACGGTCTGTACACGCTGCTGGTGCGCGGCGCCGATGCCGACCGGCCGATGGTGGTCTCGGCCTTGTCGGAGGTCGGCGTGTCCACCGACATCTCGGCCTGGCGCAACGCTTTCCGACTGCCCGCCCTGGCGCTGGTGACCCTCACGGTGACCGAGGCCGGGTACTGCCGGAACGCCGACGGCGGTCTGGACACCGCTGACGGCGACGTCGCCGCCGACATCGCGGCGCTGCGGGTCGCCGGGCTGACGGCGAACGTGAGCACGGTGCCCGGCAAGCTCGTGCTCGGCCTGTTGCACCGCCGCGACGCCGGGCTGACGCCGATCACCCTGGTGCCCTGCGACAACGTGCCGGGCAACGGCTCGATGGTCGCCCGGGTGGTCAACGAGCTGGCCGAGCTGGTCGACGACGGCCTGCCCGGATGGATCGAGCAGAACGTCGGTTTCGTCACCACGATGGTGGATCGGATCACCCCAAGGGCGGTGCCGGCCGACCGGGCAGATCTATTGGCGGCCACCGGCATCGACGATCCGGAGTGCGTGGTCACCGAGCCGTTCACCGAATGGGTGCTCAGCGGCGAGTTCGCGGCCGGCCACCCGGACTGGGCCGGCGCCGGCGCCCGGTTCGTCGACGACATCGAACCCTGGGAGCACCGCAAGCTGTGGCTGCTCAACGGATCCCACTCGCTACTGGCCTACGCGGCGAGCATCCGCGGCGCCGAGACGGTGGCCGAGGCGATCGCCGATCCGGTGGTCCGCGGGTGGGTCGACCAGTGGTGGGACGATGCGGCGCGGCAGCTACCGTTGCCGGCCGCCGAGATCGCGGACTACCGCGCGGCTCTGCTGCAGCGTTACGCGAACCCACGGATCAGGCATCTGCTCGCGCAGATCGCCGCCGACGGCTCGCAGAAGGTTCCGATCCGGATCCTGCCGACCCTTCTCGGCGAGCTGGCGCAGGGCCGGATCGCCGGTGGTGCAACCAGAGTGATCGCCGCCTGGGTGCTACACCTACGCGGCCTCGGGGCGCCGGTCAGTGACCGCGGCGCGACCCAGCTGCAGAACGAGGTGGTCGAACACGACCTGCCGGGCGCGGTCCGCACGGTGTTGTCGTTCCTCGGGGTAGAGGACCAGCGGGTCACCGATGCGGTGATCGATCAGGCCGGGGAGCTGAGCAGCGCCCGACCGGCTGCGCCGGCATGAGCGACCGGCCGCGCGCGGTAGCCGGCCGTGGTGACGCCGCACCCCCGGCCGAGATCGTCATCGGGGTTGACGTCGGCACCACCGCCACCAAGGTGACCGCCTTCGGCGTCGGCTCTCGGTGGCGGCACACCGTGGTCCGGGAGTATCCGCTGCTGCACCCGCAGGACGGATGGGAGATACAGCAGCCAGAGGTGATCCTGGCCGCCGCGCTCGGCGCGATCGCCGAAAGCGTCTCCCGCGGCGGGGCGTCCCGGGTGATCGCGGTGTCGTTGAGTGCCGCGATGCACGGCCTGATCGGCCTCGACACCGATCTGCGGCCGCTGACGCCGCTGCTCACCTGGGCCGATTCCCGAGCGACGGACATCGCGCGCCGGCTGCGCGCAGAAGGGCTCGCAGCCGAGCTGCACCACCGTTCCGGGACGCCCGTGCATCCGATGTCCCCACTGACCAAGCTGATCTGGTTCGCCGAGCACGAACCTGAGCTCTCCGGCCGGGTGCGCGCCTGGGTCGGCCTGAAGGACTGGATCGTGCAGGCCCTCACCGGTACGCAGGCCACCGAACTGTCCAGCGCCAGTGGTACCGGCCTGCTCGACCTGAACACCCGCAGCTGGTCGCCGGAAACTCTTGCCATGGTCGGGGTTTCCGCAGAGCAGCTGCCGATCATCCTGCCGACGACCGCGGCCCTGGGGCTCACCAGGGCGGTTGCCCCACGGGTCGGGTTGCCAACAGCGACGCCAGTGGTGCTCGGCGCCGGTGACGGCCCGTCCGGCAACCTCGGCACCGGCGCCCTGCGCCCGGGTGTCGCCGGCCTGAGCATCGGCACCAGCGGTGCAGTGCGCACCGTCGTTCCGGAGCCGTACGTCGATCCCGGCGGCCGGCTGTTCTGCTATGCCCTCACCGACGATGCCTGGACCATCGGTGGCGCGATCAGCAACGGCGGTGCGACCCAGCGATGGGCCGGCGAGGTGTTCGGCCGGCCGGACAGCGGCGCCGATTCCTCGACCGACGAACAGACCTTGGCATTGGCCGCGACCGTTCCGGCCGGCAGCGACGGACTGCTCGCGCTGCCGTTCCTGATGGCCGAGCGGGCACCGCTGTGGGACCCGACGGTAGCCGGCGCCTTCCTCGGAGTCCGAAGCCGGCACACCCGTGGCCATTTCGTCCGCGCGGCAGTGGAAGGCGTTGCGCTGCAACTGTCGGTCATCGTCGATGAGCTCGACGCGGTGCACCCGATCGACTCCGTTCGGGCCACCGGCGGCGTCTTCCGCTCGGACCTGTGGCGCACCGTACTGGCCGGTGTGCTGGACCGACCGATCGTCGTGGCCGACGGCGCCGAGGGATCGGCGAGGGGCGCCGCGGCGCTCGGCCTGATCGGCATCGGGCGCGCCGCCTCGTTCGACAGCGCGTTGGCTCTGCTGCCGGGTCCGGACACCGGAACGGACCGGCTCACCAATCCGGACCCCGCCCTGGCGGACACCTATCGGCGGGTCCGCGCCGATTTCCCGCGGTTGCTGTCCGACCTCGGGCGGGTCGCCGAACTGTTCCGGCCGGCCGCGCCGGTGCCGGCGCGATCCGGGTGACGTCGCCGGTGCCTACTGCCGCGCGAGTTCCTCCGCATGGGCGACCACCGTTGCCACCACGGTGGCGTCGGCACCGACCGCCGGGTCCAGCCGGTCCAGGATCCTGGTGACTGCGTCGTGCAAGGGGCCGGCGGCCAGCTCCACCAGTCGGGCCGCGTGCGGGTCGGTCACCCCTCCGGTCCCGCCGCGGAGCTGAACCACCCAGGCCGCCAGAATTCTGGTGGCGGCGATCGGGATCCGGCCGGCGGCCCGTTCCAGCGCCAGCACCGGGAGCACCCTGATCGGCAGCTTCTGCGAACCGTCGGCGGCGATCTGCGCCAGCAGGTGCCGGATACTCCGGTTGGCGAATCTCTCCGTCAGGGCGTCGGTGTAGCGCGTCAGCTCGGCGGACGGAAAGGGCAGGTGTGTCAATGCCTCTGCCCACCACTGCTGCACCCAGTCGCGGCAGGCATCGTCGGCCATCGCCTCGGAAACGGTGACGTGCCCTCTGATCGAGCCCTCGTAGGCGAGCAGTGAGTGCGCGCCGTTCAACAACCACAACTTGCGCCGCTCGAACGGCCCTACGTCGTCGACGAACTCGGTGCCGACCGCGTCCCACCGCGGCCGGCCGGCCGGGAAGTCGCCACACAGGACCCACTCGCTGAACGGCTCGGTGATCACCGGGCAGGTGTCGGTCCGGCCTGTCGCCGCCGCGACCTCCGCGCTGTCGGCGGCGGTGCCACGCGGGGTGATCCGGTCGACCATGCTGGTGACGAAGCTGACCGATTCACCGATCCACCGGGCGAGCGCCGGTTCCAACAGCTCGGCCGCCGAGCCGACGACCTGCCGCACCACACTTCCGTTGTCGGCCAGATTGTCGCAGGGAATCACGGTGATCGGGCCGGCATCGGCCCGGCGTCGCGCGGCCAGCCCGGCGACGAGACGCCCCGGGACAGTGGTGACGGCTGCCGTCGGGTCCGCCCGCAGTCTCTCGAGGTCGGACAGCACCCCGGGGTCGCCGCGATCGAGGTCGCCGTCGGCACCGCGTCGGTAGCCTGCCTCGGTCACGGTGAGCGTCAGCGCCCTGGTGCTGGGCGCGGCCAGAACCGTTGACCAGGCGTCGTTATCCGCTGCCGGGCGGGCCAGACTGACGCTGGAGACGACGTCGAACCGGTTCCCGGTCGCTGCTTTGGTGACGAGCGTGTAGAGGCCGTCCTGCGCCGTCATCCGATCGGCCAGTGCGGCGCTGCGGCCGGTGAACGCCGCAATCCCCCACTCCGCGGCGTCCGGTGCCAGGCCGGTGTACCAGGCCTGATGGGCCCGGAAGAAGTTGCCGAGACCGAGGTGGGCGATGCCGACCGGCGCGGCCGGCGACCCGGCACACCTGGCCAAGGGTTGCGGGTTGCTCACAACTTGAATACCCGGCGTGGGTTCTCGGCGACCAGATCGTGCGCTATGCGGCGCGCCTCGTCCTCACCCACGCGGTGTTCGGCGACCAGGCCGGCCAGGTAGCCGCAGTCCAGCCGGCGAGCCATGTCGTGCCGGGCCGGGATCGAGCAGAACGCCCTGGTGTCGTCGATGAACCCCGAGGTGCGGGTGAATCCGGCTGTCTCGGTGACCGCCGCCCGGAACCGACGGATGGCGTCCGGTGCATCCAGGAACCACCAGGGCACACCGAGATAGACGCTCGGGAAGAACCCGGCCAGCGGCGCGAGTTCCCGGGACCAGACGGTCTCGTCGAGGGTGAACAACACCAGATGCAGGTTGGGATGGTTGCCGTAGCGCTCCAGCAGCGGCCGGATTGCCCGGGTGTACTCGGTCGCGACCGGAATGTCGTGGCCGCGGTCCGGGCCGAACCGGGCGGCGAGCCCGGACTCGTAGTCGCGCAGTGCCCCCGGGTGGACGGTCATCACCAGTCCGTCGTCGCACGACATCCGGGCCATCTCCAGCAACATGTTGCGGCGGAACGCATCTGCCTCGGCAGCGGTGACCGATCCGGCCAGTGCGGATCGATAGATCCTGCTTGCCTCCGCGGTGCTCAGCGGATCGGTACGGGGGTCGATGTGGCCGTGATCGGCCGAGACCGCACCGTGCTCCACGAAGTAGCGCCGCCGGTTCTCCAACGCCGCCAGGTAGCCCTGGTAGTCACCGGTGTCCAGGTCCGCGGCCCGGCCCAGTCCGTCCTGGGCCGCTGCCCAGCCCGGTCGTGCAGGGTCCAGGTATCGATCGGGCCGGAAGGTCGGCAGCACCCTGGCCTCGAACGTCGGATCGGCGGCCAGCGCAGCGTGCGCCGACAGATCGTCGACCGGGTCGTCCGTGGTGGCCAGCACCGAGATGCCGAACCGGGCGAACAGTGCCCGTGGCCGGAACTCCGGCTGCTGCAGTCGATCTGCTATCTGTTCGTAGATCGCATCGGCGTTGGCCGCGCACGGTTCATCGATGATCCCGAAGATCCCCGACAACTCCGATTCCAGCCAGTACCTGACCGGGGTGCCGGCAAACACCGACCAGTTGTCGCACAGCCGGTGCCAGACGGCCCGGGCGCGATCCGGCGCCAGCGGCTGGCCACCGATGCCGAGTTCCGGCAGGGTGACGCCGCTGGCGTGCAGCAGCCGGGTGACGTAGTGATCCGGGGTCACTAGCAGTTCCGCCGGATTGGGAAACAGCTCGTCGTCCAACAGCACCCTGGCATCGACGTGACCGTGCGGGGAAATGATCGGCAACTCCCGGACACCGTCGTACAGCTCGCGCGCCAGCCGCCGGATCCCGGGATCCGGCGGCAGCAGTCGGTCCGGATGGGGCATCAGCGGCGCGGTGTCGGCGGGCATAGCCGCACTGTTCAGGGTGACGGCATTCGGTGGCAATCGGTTGCCGTCAGTTGCCGGTCCGGCCAGCGTGCTAACCGCCCG
The DNA here is from genome assembly GCF_000426645.1 of Nakamurella lactea DSM 19367. Taxonomy (GTDB): domain Bacteria; phylum Actinomycetota; class Actinomycetes; order Mycobacteriales; family Nakamurellaceae; genus Nakamurella; species Nakamurella lactea. Next base: position 370,865 of record NZ_AUFT01000006.1, read on the forward strand.
CGGTCGATCCCGAACGGAATGCCGCGGCGGTGCGCCGCCGCCGGAACGGCCCCGTCGAGCCGCGGATCACCAGCCGGGTCGGCAACATCACCGGATCACCGGTCTGCGGTGGCGCGCCACCGATGGTCGCCACCAGTTGCCGCACGGCCGTCGCCCCCAACGTCTGCAGCGGCGAGGCGACGGTCGTCAGCCCCGGGGTGACGAGTTCGGTGCCGAAGATGTTGTCGAACCCGATCACGCTGACGTCGGCCGGAACCTTCGCGCCCAGCGCCGCCAGGCCCTGCAGGAATCCCAGCGCCACCATGTCGTTGTAGGCGATCACCGCACCGGCCGGCTGTGTCCGGAACTGTTCCACCGCAGTCACTCCGCCGGCAACCGTCGGCGGATGCGGCCCGATCCGGTGCACCTTCAGACCGCGCTCGGCGGCGATCTCCCGCAACGCCTGCCAACGCACGCTGTCGGCCCAGGCGGCCTCCGGCCCGGCGACGTAGGTCATCGAGGTGTGGCCGAGTTCGGTCAGATGGGCGACGGCTTCGCGCATCCCGTGGCGATGGTCGGTCACCACGCAGGGCAGCCCCACCACCACTCTGTTCAACACGATCAGCGGGCGTAGCCTGGCCATCTTTCGGATCGCCGAGTCCGACATCCGGGTGCTGGTCAGCACAATGCCGTCAACCATGCCGATGGACCGGTCCAGCGCCTCGCGTTCCAGCCGATCGGATTCCTGGGCGTTCGCCAACAGCATGGTGTACCCGGCGTCGATCGCCGCCGCCTGCGCGCCCCGAATGATGCCGAAGTAGTAGGGATTGGTGATGTCGGCGATGGCCAGCGCGATCACCGAGGTCCGCCCGGTGAGCAGAGCACGGGCGAGCGGATTGGTCCGGTAGCCCATGTCCGAGGCGATTTTCCGGATCCGGGCGGCAGTTTCCGCGTTGACCCGTCCGGGACGGGAGAATGCCCTCGACACTGTCGAAACGGCCACCCCGGCGGCGCGCGCCACGTCGTAGATCGTCGGCGGCCGTTGATCGCCGTTCCGCTGTTCGACCACAGGTCACCTCGTCGTTGAAGCCGAGTTCCCGACGATAGGCCGCGCGACAACTCATGGCAACCGCTTGCCACTTGCTGGACCGGGCTGCCTGAATGACTGAATTCACGGCGGACGGGGCCGGATCCAGACCGGACCGCCAAGACACGACCACCAAGACACGACCACCAAGACAAAGGAGTCAGGAATGTCGAGACCATCACGCCTGCCCGTGGCACTCGTCGCCGGCGCGAGCGCGTTCGCCCTGCTGGTCAGCGCCTGCGGAGCACCGTCATCCGGGGCAGACCAGGCCACCGGGAGCGTCAACGCGACCGAAGTGCCGGACAAGCCGAGCGCACCGGTCACGCTGAACATCCTGGACATCGCCGGCAACCTGCAGCTGACCAAGGGGATGATCGAGAACTTCAAGGCAGCCAACCCGGACATCGTCAAGGAGGTCACCTACACCACCGGCCAGGCGCCGGCGATGACCGGCAAGCTCAAGGCCGAACAGCAGGGCGGCGCGGTCACCACCAGCCTGGTACTCAGCGGCACCGACGGTTTGGCTGCCGGCGTCGAGAACGACCTGCTAACCGAGCTCACCCCCGCCTTCGACAGCCGTTTCCCGGGGCTGATGGACAACTACCTCGAGCCGGCGGCCAACATGCAGAAACTGGCTGCCGGGCACGGCATCGAAGTCGTCTACTACCCGTCCGGCCCACTGCTGGAATACAACCCGGACAAGGTGTCGGCGCCGCCGAAGACGCCCGCGGCGCTGCTCGAGTACGCCAAGGCGAACCCTGGGAAGGTCCAGTACGCCAACCCGGCCAACTCCGGTCCCGGCCGGACCTTCCTGATGGGCCTGCCGTATCTGCTCGGTGACACCGATCCGAAAGATCCGGACAAGGGCTGGGACAAGACCTGGGCATTCCTGCAGGAGCTCGGCAAGTACACCGCGAACTACCCGTCCGGAACCACCGAGACGATGAAGAACCTGGCATCCGGCGCGGTCGACATCGTGGCGTCGACCACCGGCTGGGACATCAATCCGCGGGTGCTCGGTACCGTTCCGAACACCGTGAAGGTCAGCGCTTTCGACAACATGCACTGGGTCAGTGATGCGCAGTACGCGCTGATCCCGAAGGGCGTGTCGAACGACGTCCTGGCCGCCGACCTCGCGCTGATCGCCTGGATGCTCAAGCCGGACCAGCAGGCGATCGCCTACGACAAGGGCTACTTCTACCCCGGCCCGGCCGTCAAGGACGTGACGATCGAGATGGCACCGCAGGAGAGCCAGGATGTGCTCAAGGAGTTCGGCCGCGCCGAATACGCGGACTGGATCAAGAACTTCCCGGTGGAAACGTCGCTGCCCGCCAAGCAACAGGTCGCGGCCTTCGACAAATGGAACCGACTCGTCGGCAGCCAGAAGTAGCACAGAATCGCTGGAAGGACACGAAGCCATGACGGACAACCACTTCCGCGAACTCAGACTCGACGGCGTCAGCCGCGCCTACGGTTCGCAGAATGCCCTGAACGACCTGAACCTGACCATCTCGGGACAGGAGTTCATCGCACTGCTCGGTCCGAGTGGCTGCGGCAAGTCCACCGCGCTGAACTGCATCGCCGGGCTGCTGCCACTCACCGGAGGATCGATCTACCTGGACGACAGGCGGATCGACACCCTCCCACCCGAACAGCGTGGGTTCGGCATGGTCTTCCAGAACTACGCGCTCTTCCCGCACATGTCGGTCCGCAAGAACATCGGCTTCGGGCTGAAGATGCACAAGGTACCGAAGGCCGAGGCCGCCAAGCGGGTGGATGAGGCCGTGGCACTGGTGCAGTTGCAGGAGCATCAGCACAAGGCGCCGGGTCAGCTGTCCGGAGGGCAGCAGCAGCGAGTGGCGATCGCTCGCGCTGTTGCCCTCCACCCGCCGCTGGTGCTGATGGACGAACCGTTGTCGAACCTGGACGCGCAGCTCCGGCTCGAGATGCGGATGGAAATCCGTCGGCTGCACCAGAACCTGGGTCTGACGACGGTCTATGTCACCCACGACCAGGAAGAGGCGCTGTCGATGGCCGATCGGCTGGTCGTGCTGCGGCTGGGCGTGATGCAGCAGTTCGGCACACCGGAGGAGGTGTACGACCACCCGGCCAACGCATATGTGGCCGGCTTCATGGGATATCGCAACCTGCTGGAGCTGGACATCGTCACGGCCGATGCCGAGAAGGTGTCCGCCCGCGGCAAGCACATCGCCCTGGTCGGCGCCAATCGCGAGTCGGTGACCACCGGCCGGGCGATCGCGGCCATCCGGCCCGAGGACTTCACCATCGGTGCGACAGACGGCAATCGGATCGAGGTCACGGTCGATATCGCCGAGTACCACGGCCGCGAGCTGTCGGTGCAGGCCTCGACCGCCGACGGCCTGTCGATCTACTTCCGCACCTCCGAGCGGGTGGCGCCGGGCGACCATGTGGTGCTCGGGGTGCCGGCCCATCGGGTATTGGTCTTCCGCAGCGACAACAGCATCGACGCCGACGTGCAGCAGACGACCGAGGACGCGCCGGCCGGGGTCGGTGCCGGCGGACCGGGGACCGGCCGGTGAGCACCGCGACGGCGCCGGCGGTCCGGCCGCCGAGCAACCAGTCGTCCTTGCGGCACCGGCTCGCCGAGCGCGGCGTCGACCGCACCCTGTGGCTGCTGCTGCCGGCGGTCGCGTTCATCGTGCTGTTGTTCATGTACCCGTTCCTGTACGGCCTCGGACTGTCCTTCCAGCCCTCGCACGGCGGTGGCATCTTCGGCAACTACGCCGCCTTCTTCAGCGACCCGTATCTGCGCAACACCATCTGGAAGACCCTGGGCCTCGGCCTACCGGCCGCCCTCTTCAACGTGATCGCGTCGATCCCGATCGCCTATCTGATGCGCGGAAAGGTCCGCGGAAAGCGGCTGCTGACCACACTTCTGGTCGTCCCGATCACGCTGGGAACGGTGCTCACCGCGCAAGGCCTGATCATGTACGCCGGCCCCACCGGCTGGCTGAACACGGTCCTGCTCGACCTGGGCATCATCGACGAGCCGCTCACCCTGATCCACAACTGGATCGGCGTCTTTCTGAGCCTGATCATCACCGGGTTCCCGTTCGCCTTCCTGCTCACCCTTTCCTACATCTCCGGCATCGACCCGGCACTGGACAAGGCGGCCGCCACCCTCGGAGCCGGTCCCATGCAGCGGTTCCGGACCATCACCATGCCGCTGCTCGCTCCCGGGTTGGTGATCACCTTCACGCTGTCGTTCGTGCTGGCGTTCTCCGTCTTCCCGTCCGCCCAGCTGGTCGGCGATCCGACCGGTTCCACCCGGGTGATGTCGATCGCGGCCTACGACGCGGCGTTCCAGCAATTCGACTTCCCCATGGGTTCCACCATGGCGATGATCATGGCCGTGGTGATGTTGGTGGTCATCGGACTGGTCATGCTGTGGCGGACCACCCTGTACCGCGGTGCCACCGGAGGTAAAGGCTGATGTCCACCCCCACCCGAGAACTCCCGTCCGCAGCGTCGGACGCGGCAAAGGCAGGCCCACGACCGCGCCGCAGGGTCCGGATCTGGGCCGTCGTGGTCTGGTTCCTGCTCGCCTTCTTCTTCGTCAATCTGATCGCATTGGTCGCCTCCGTGGTGGTCGATTCCTTCGGCAAGACCTGGTTCGGCGGCTGGCTGCCTTCCGGCTTCACCACCAGGTGGTACTCGCAGGCCTGGACCGAGTTCGGGCTCAGTCATGTACTGATCGTCACCGCCGAGGTCGCCATCATCGTGGTCGTGCTGTCGGTGCTGATCGGCGTCCCCGCGTCATACGTGTTGGCCCGCAGGACGTTCCCCGGCAAGAAGTTCCTGCTGCTGCTATTCGTGCTACCGATCCTGGTGCCGCCGATCACCTACGGCATTCCGCTGGCCACTGTGCTCTACAAGGTGAACCTGGCCGGATCGCTGACCGGGGTGATCCTGGCAAACCTGGTGCCGTCGGTACCGTTCGTGATCCTGACGATGACACCGTTCATCGAGCAGATCGACCCGAAGATCGAGGCCGCCGCGCGGATGTGTGGGGCCAAGACCTCGGCAGTCTTCACCCGGATCCTCGGCCCGCTACTGATCCCCGGCATGCTGGCGGCCAGCATCCTGGTGTTGGTCCGCACCGTCGGCATGTTCGAACTCACCTTCCTGACCGCCGGACCGGACAGCACCACATTGGTTGTCGCGCTGTACAACTCGGTGTTCGGTGCCGGGATCAGGGCCAACCAGTCCGTCGACGCGATGGCGACCATCTACACCGGTTCGATGCTGGTGCTGCTGGTCATCGCGCTCCGGTTCGTCAACCCGACGCAACTGGTCGCCAGGGGCGGGGACACCGGCAAGGAGTAGGCCGAGCGGAACGGCCTGTGCCGATGGGCCTTCAGTGCGTGGATAGATGTGGACGTTGACCTCTGCCAGCTTGGCCACCGAGGTCTTGAGGTGGTGTTCGGCGTCGTCGGCGATGGCCCGGGCACTCGGCAGCGCCAGCTCCGGATCGACGACGATGTCGGCGTCGGCGGTCAGCCGGTGACCGTTCCATCGCATCTGCAGCCGGCGCACACCGAGCACCCCCGGAATGGTCGCCAGGTGTCGCTCGGTGGCCGTGACGACGTCGGGGTCGACTCCGTCCATGAGCCGGCGGAAGACTTCGACGACGGCACCCTTGAGGATGACCAGGATCGCGAGGGAGATCAGGATGCCGACGATCGGGTCTGCCAGCGGGAAGCCCAGCAATACGCCGACCGCGCCGACCGCGACCGCCAGGGACGTGAAGCCGTCGGTGCGGGCGTGCAGGCCATCCGCGACCAGCGCAGCGGAGCCGATCTGCCGGCCGACCCGGATCCGATAGATCGCCACCAGTTCGTTACCGGCGAACCCGATCAGCCCGGCCGCGAAGACGACCCAGACATGGCCGATCGGCTGCTGATCGATCAGTCGCCGGATCGACTCGTATCCGGCCAGCACAGCCGACAGCGCGATCATCGCGACGATGAACAGCCCGGCCAGATCCTCGGCCCGGCCGTAACCGTAGGTGTACCGGCGGGTCGGCTTCCGGCGCGCCAGCGCAAAGGCGATCCACAGCGGTACTGCCGTCAGCGCGTCGGAGAAGTTATGGATCGTATCGGCCAGCAGTGCGACCGAGCCGGTGAAGATCACGATCAGCAACTGGGCGATCGCGGTGAGCAGCAGGACCAGCAGGCTGATCTTCAGGGCGCGGATGCCGGCGGCATTCGATTCCAGCGCATCGTCGATGGAATCGGCGGCATCGTGGCTGTGCGGCTTGAACACCGATACGAAGAACCCCTTGACCCCGGTCGGGTGCGAATGCCCATGGGCGTGATCGTGGGTATGCCCATGGTCGTGATCGTGGCCGTGGTCGTGGGTATGGCCGTGGTCATGCCGGTGGTGATGATCGTCGTGGTCGGCGTGACCATCCCCCACGTAGGACTGCGTGGGTGTCACCCGGTGACCTCGTCTTGCTGGTGGTGTCGGGGAGTGCCGTCCACGGAGTGTTCGGCCTGGAAGATCGCGTCGGACACCAGTTGGCTGGCGTGCTCGTTCGCCAGCCGATAGAACACCCGCGTCCCCTCCTGCCGGGTGGTGACGAACCGCGCCAGCCGGAGTTTCGCCAGATGCTGTGACACCGCGGCCGGCGACTTGTCGACGAGCTCGGCCAGTCGACTCACCGACAACTCGGCATCCCGCAACGCCAGAATCAGCCGCACCCGAGTGGCATCGGCGAGCATCCCGAACACCTCGACGGCCAGCTCAACGTACTGACCGTCCGGCTCCTGCCCACAAGCTCGCATATCTGCATCCATGCGCAGATTATTGCACGGACCGGTCGGTCGAGGTCAGCCCTGACCGACCGAGTGCCACACACCGATCCGCACCGTGCCACCGTCGACGACGTCGATCAGCAGGGTCCTAACCCCGACGACCGGTATCAGGGCACCTGCTCGCCAGCACGCCCTCCGGCGCCGCGGGAGGTGACTCCCACGGCGCCGAAGCTGGCGGACCTTGTTGCCGGCCGGGTCAGCGACCGCTGTGCTTGCCGTAGCTCAGCCCGAATCCGGCAAGGTATGCCTGGCCGCTCGCCGACCGGTACGGGTAGTCGCGTCCCTCTGCATAGCCCGGCACGTCGGGTGCGTTGTGCTCGACCACGGAGACCGATGCCGGCACGGTGACGGGCAACTTGCCGGTCGGGTTGTAGCGACCACGAATCACGTCCAGCACCGCGGTCGACTGGGTGTCGAAGGTCCCGACCACCGCGGCCGCGCCGCGCTCGACCGACGAGATGACGTACGGATTGGTGAGATTGATCGCCAACACGGTCGGTACCTGCGCCTCGATCTGACGCACGCGGGCGGCGTTGACGCCGACGGTCGGGTCGGCGAGGTCGATCGAGACGTCGGTCTGGTTGCCGGCGCTGTCGGTCTCGATGTGCGGCGAGGGCTGCAGCCAGACGAACGCGTCGGTTGCCTTGGCGGGCGAATCGACCAGCGTGATGGACGGATCCTCAGCGGTGATCGTCTCGCGCAGCTTCGCCGTGCGCAACTCCGCGTCCTTCGGCGACTGCACCTCTACGTAGAGCTTGATCTGCCCGTGCTTGCTCGCCACCAGCGGCAGTTCGCGCTGGTCGTTGCGCATCAGCACCACGGACTCGCGGTGCGCCTGGTCGGCAAGCTTCTGTGAACGGACCGAGTCGGCCACCCGTTGGGCGTTATCCGGGTCGACGTAGGGGTTATCGAACAGCCCGAGGGAGAAGATCTCGGTGAGCAGCCGGGTGTTGGCCTGGTCGATGCGGCTCATCGGGATCAGGCCCTGCTCTACCGCCTGCACCAGCCGGTCCGGTCCACCCATGATCGAGATGACGTCCGAGCCCGCGTTGATGGCCTCGGCGACCCGCTGCACCGGCGTCAGATCCTGTACGCCCCAATCGGTGTTGTCGATGATCCCGGAGTCGGTGTTCACGTAGCCCTTGAAGCCGAGCTTGCCGCGCAGCACTTCGTTGATCAGCTGCGAGTTGTACGCGGCGCCCTGTTCCTCGGCGAACGGCTTGCCGTCGATCTGCGGGACGGACTGGTCGTTGCACGGCCGCTGGTAGTACGTCATCACCGAGCTCACCCCGGCGTCCACTGCGGCCTTGAACTGCGGCACCTGATACTTGAACAGGCTTCCGGCCGTCGGGTAGACCGCGCACTGGCCCCACTGGTAGTGCGAGTCGAGCCCGTTGGGCGCCGAGCCGTTGCCGGGGAAGTGCTTGATGGTCAGCGACACCGAGTCGGTGCCCAGCTTCTTTCCCTGGAATCCCTTGACCAACGCCGACGCGTAGGACGCCGTCAGCTGCGGGTTCTCGCCGAACGTTCCACTGTCGCGGGTCCAGCGCGGTTCACCGACCGTGTCGATCTGGTAGCCGTACATCTTCCGCAGACCCGCTGCACGCCATTCCTTCTGAGCGATCTTGGCGAACTCGCCCACCAGGGCAGGATCGTGCATGGCCGCCAGCCCCTCCGTCCCGGGCCAGGAAGAGAACTGGCCCGAGGCCTCCGACAGGCCGTAACCGGCCGGGCTGAGGTGGTTCCGCGGATTGGATGTCGGCACGGCCGGAATCCCCAGCGGGGTCGACTCCGCTACCTGCTGGATCGCGTTCGTCCAGACCGCAAGGTCGTGGGCGGTCGGGTTGTCCCGAGAGATCAGGTACCGCATGTGATTGGTCTTCACCATGGTGCTGACGGCCATGGTTCCCTGTGGGAACGGCTGGAGAATGATGCCGTCCGTCTCGCAGAGCACACCGTTGTCCGGACCTGCTGGGCAGGACGCCGAATCGCCGGTGAAGGCCGAGTCCGCGACCATCAGTCCGGCCTTGTCTGCCAGCGACATCCGTGGCAACAGGTCGGCGATCCGCTGTGCGACCGGTCGCCGCCAGTCTTCGTAGCCGTCGAGCCGACCGTTGCCGTTGGCGTCCCGGAATCGCAGATGATCGACAGTGAGTACGTCCTTGACCTTGGTGGAGACGGCCGGCTGATCGTGCCGTCCGGAGGGCGCGGCGCCGGCCGGGGCGCCCGCCGCAGCCGACGCGAGGATCGACGGTGCCGTCACCGCCACCGCCAGGACGAGCAGGCCCGCGGCGCGGGTGGAATGTCTCATGGATGTTTCCTTCTCGGTGAATGCCCCTGCCGCGCAGCCCCGGGGCTTGGAAGGACGACCGATGCGGGAAACGGGCGGGTCACGCTCAGTGGAGGCATCGTGATCGTGCTGTACGGCAATGTCGAACTCATCAGTGGGTAGCAGGATTGTGCTGAGGCCGCTGCCGGAGTCACCATCGGTTGCCATTTGTTGCCTCGCTATTCCTGTGCTTTCGGCAACCATTTTTTCGACGCCCTGAATTCCGTTCAACCAGGAAACATCTGAGGCTCAAGGCAGATTCGGGAAATATTCCGGAGCCAAGACATGTCACTCGGCGCGACGGGCAATATGCCATTCAGGAGACCCGCCGGACCCGACACCATCTATTGAGGGCCAACTCGTGACTGCCCCGGACACTCGCGGTTGTCGGGCGAGCGCGTCAGGATGAATCGGGCACTGCATCATTGACGCTGATCCCGTCCCGTGGGCACGATCACCGCAACCAGGTTCCCTTCGCGGGCAACGGGAGTGCAGATGGTCAATGACAAGCGGTCCCCCAGACCCTGGCCACTGCCCGGCCCGGCCCGGGGCGCCTGCCCGGCCGCTCCACGAAACATCGCTCATCGGCCCACACCAGCCGGAGCGAATGCAACAAATGGCAACCAATTCCTGAAACGATGCGCCGCCGAGAGACTCCGGAGCAATTCGCCTTCGCCCGACAAACGAAAGGTATCCGGCATGAGATATATCGGCTGGGAGATCATCCGAGACGGCAGACAATCTTGCGGTGTCTGGTGGAACCGCGAGGAGACGTCATGAAGAAACCTGTCGGAGGAACCACCACCCTGATGCTGGCCGGCCTGCTGGCGATCGCCACTGCCCTGCCCATCGTCACCGATCTCGGCCGAACGGCGGCCGGGGCGAGCCAAGTGGCACCGGCCGGAGCCGCAGACCTGCGGCAGCGGATCGATCTGAATCCCGGCTGGAAGTTCACCCGGACCGACGTGCCGGGCGCGGAGCGGCCCGACTTCGACGCAACGACCTGGCAGGACGTCAGCGCGCCGCACACCTGGAACGCCGACGACGGGGCCGACGGAGGAGACGACTACTTCCGTGGGATCGGTTGGTACCGACGGCATTACACCGTTCCGCCGACCCTCGACGGCAAGCAACTGTACCTGCAGTTCGCCGGCGTGAACCAGGTTGCCGACGTGTGGGTCAATGGCGTTCATCTCGGGCAGCACGAGGGGGGCTACACCCGGTTCCGGTTCAACGCCACCGATGCCCTGAAGGTCGGCGCGGACAACGTCATCGCGGTGAAGGTCGACAACTCGCCGGACCCGGACATCGCGCCGCTGCGGGCGGACTACAGCTTCGACGGCGGCATCTACCGCAACGTCAGTCTCTGGGCGGTCGATCCGTTGCAGGTCCGGATGCTGGACAATGGCGGTCCCGGCGTCTACCTGCGTCAACGGGAGGTCACGGACTCGTCGGCCACGGTCGAGGTGACGACCAGACTCTGGAACAACAACACCGGCAGCAGCCCGGTCGCCGTCCGGGCCACGGTCACCGATGCGGACGGCTCGACCGTCGCCGCCGGCACCACCACGCCACGGCAGCTGGCCGCGGGCAGCGGGACCAGCGTCGTGCAGAGCCTGACCATTGCCGACCCACGCCGGTGGAACGGCATCGCCGACCCTTATCAATATCAGGTCCGGGTGGAACTGATCGACAGCGGGGCGAACCGGGTGACAGACGTCGTCACCGAGCCACTGGGCCTGCGCACGTTCCGGGTGGACGCCGACAAGGGCTTCATTCTCAACGGCAAACAGCTTCCGCTGCATGGGGTGAACCTGCACCAGGATCGCTCCGGCAAGGGGTGGGCGATCGACAACGCCGACCACAAACAGGATCTCGAGATCATCGGCGAAATGGGCGCCAACGCCATCCGGATGGCGCACTACCCGCACGACCAGATCGACTACGGCCTCGCCGACGCGAAAGGCTTCGTTGTCTGGGCAGAGATCCCGTTCATCAACGACTACACCGGGTCAACGGCGTTCCGCCGGAACGTCGAACAGCAACTGGTCGAGATGATCCGGCAGAACTACAACCATCCGTCGATCGTGTTCTGGGGCATCGGCAATGAACAACGGGTTGCCGACGCTGCCACCAACGATCTGCTGAGCGGGCTCTCCGACCTCGCCGACACTGAGGATCCGGACCGGATCACCACCTACGCATCGTGCTGCATCTCCGACCGCAGCCAGGTCAACGGCCACGCCGAAACCTCCAGCTACAACAAGTATTACGGCTGGTACAGCAAATCGTGGGACAGCCTGGGGACCTGGGCCGACAAACTCCATGCCGCCGACCCGGGCCGGAAGATCTCGGTGTCCGAGTACGGCGCCGGCGCCAACATCAACCAGCACGAGCTCGCCCCGGAACCACCGGAGACCACGGGGCGCTGGCACCCGGAGGAGTATCAGGCGCTGTTCCACGAGGCATCGTTGAAGCAGTTCCAGGCACGCCCGTTCATCTGGGGCAGCTTCGTCTGGAACATGTTCGACTTCGCCTCCGACCGGCGGTCAGAGGGCGATCAGCCCGGCATCAACGACAAGGGCCTGGTGACCCGGGACCGGGCCGTCCGCAAGGACGCCTTCTACTGGTACAAGGCCAATTGGGCAGACACGGCGACCCTGCACATCAACAGCCGGCGGTGGACCGAGCGGACCGACCCGGTCGCCGAGATCAAGGTCTACTCCAACGCCTCCCAGGTGACGGCCACCCTCAACGGTCGTCCGCTGGGCACCAGGAGCAGTTCCGACCGGATCTTCCGCTGGACCGACGTCACCTTGGAGCCGGGTGGCAACCTCGTCGAGGTCACCGCGACCATCGACGGCATCCGGCACACCGACACGGTCAGCTGGCACCTCGGTGAACGCCCTGCCGACTCGAGGATCGAGGCGGAGAGCCGCGACGAGCAGTCTGGGACGCAACTGCAGGACACCGCGGACGTCGGCGGTGGACTGAACGTCGGGTATCTGCACCAGGGTGACCTGCTCGGATACCGCCGGGTGGACTTCGGCCGCGAATCTCCCCGGACCATCGCAACCCGGATCGCCTCCGGCTCCGCCGCCGTTGGTTCGATCGACGTCCGGCTCGACGGCCCATCGGGTCCGCGCATTGCCAGCGTCCCAGTCGGAAACACCGGCGGCTGGCAGACCTTCAGCACGACGGCGACGGCGCTGACGTCGGCGCCGACCGGCGTCCGGGACGTCTATCTGACCTTCACCGGCAGCACCAAGAACGGGATCGTCAACCTCAACTGGCTGACCTTCCGGCGCTAGCGGCCGAAACCGATGGGGAGACCAAGGAACCGAAAGGAGACAGCAGGTGCGCGTATCGCCGATCCGTCGTCATCGACCGGTCGCGACGGATCCCACAACGACAGAAGGGTGGCAGGAAAACGTGCGGTTGTAGTTCTCGTCGGCATCGACGCGCCCTACCCGGCGCATCGATAGATCATCAGATTGGACGTTCAACGATGAAAGTTCGTCGAAATCAGCTCCCGAAAGTCGCCGCCGCCGCGGCGATTGCCCTGCTGGCCGGGCTGGTGTCAGTACCGGCCACCGCCGCGCCACCTGCCGCCGCGGCAGCGCCGCCGGCGCCGCGACCGGCCGCCCTGGCAGCGCCTGCTGCGCCGCAACTGTCCGCCGCAGTAGCCGCTTTGCCGTGGATGAACACCGCGCTGAGCCCACAGCAGCGGTCGGACCTGCTACTGGCCGCGATGACGCTGGACCAGAAGATCGAACAGATGCAGAACAACCCTGCGCCGGAACAGATCTCCGGCACCTATCTGGCCGAGGGCAACAAGCAGGCCACCTGCGGCTTCACCGCGCTGGCCCGGCACGTCGAGGGGATCCCGGCGCTGGGCATCCCGACGTTGCGGGAAGTCAATGCCGGCAACGGGATCCGCGGTGGCAACTGCACACCGGAGCCGATCAAGACTGCCGGCCCGTCGGCGACCGTGTCGGCGGCGAGTTTCGACCCGCAGGCGGTCAGGGGCTGGGGCGAGGTCGTCGGGTCGGAGGCCAAGACCTTCGCCCACCAGATCCTGCTCGGACCGGCCGCGAACCTGGTTCGGAACCCGTTCGAGGGCCGCGCCCAGGAGTACCCGGGTGAGGACCCGTACCTGGCCGGCGTCGTGACGACGGCGCAGATCCAGGGCATCCAGTCGCAGGGCACCCAGACCATGATCAAGCACTACATGGGAAATGAGAACGAGTTCAGCCAGGAGCGCTGGACCGGCTCGGTACGGATCCCGTCGCAGGCGATGCACGAGCTGTACCTGCTGCCGTTCGAGATGGCCATCAGGGACGCCAAGCCCGCCGGGCTGATGTGCGCCTACCCGATGGTCAACTACCAGTGGAACTGCGACAGCCAGGACTCGCTCACCAAGACCCTGACGAGTTGGGGATACGACGGCTGGATCGAGTCCGACCGGGTCGCCATGCACAGCACCGCCCGTGCTATCAAGGCAGGTGTCGGCTTCGAGCTCGACTGGTTCCCGGTGTTCTTCAAGGCCAACCTGATCAAGGACGCCATCAAGTACGGCGAACTCACCGAGTCGGACCTCGACAAGGTGCTCAAGCCGCGGTACGTGCAGATGTTCAAGTTCGGCAACTTCGATCACCCGGAAGAGTGGAATTCGTTCGGCGTGGACAACCTGACGGCAAACGCCGCCAAGGCGCGCACGCTCGCCGAGCAGGGCATCACCCTGCTGAAGAACGACAAGAACATCCTGCCGCTGGGCAAGAATGTCACGTCGATCGCACTGATCGGGCCGAAGTGGTTCGCCGGCCAGGCGGTCATGCCGCCGCGGTCGATTCATCCCGACGACAACGTCTCAGTCGTGCCGCCGTACACGGTGACCCCGCTGCAGGGCATCAAGAATGAGCTGGCCCGGATCGGGTCGAATGCCACGGTGACCTACAACAACGCCAGCAACATGGACTCGGCGGTCGCGTTGGCCAAGAAGTCCGACATGGTCATCATGATGCTGGGCACCAACCCCCGCGAGACAGAGGACCTGAAGAAGCTGAACCTGCCAGTGATCAACGGCGTTGACCAGCACACCCTGGCGTGGAAGGTCACCCAGGCGAACCCGAACAACGTGGTGGTGCTCAAGACGGCAGCCGGTGTGACGATGAACTGGGCGTCGCACGCCAGGGCCATCGTGGCGGCCTGGTTCCCCGGTCAGGACGACGGTGATGTGGTGGCCGGCGTGCTGTTCGGCCGGATCAATCCGTCCGGCAAGACTCCGGTCACCTGGCCGTCGGCGGCCAAGCAGGCCGCCTGGGAGAACAACTGGCAGTACCCGGGCGTGCACGAGAACACCGGATTCGAGGGCGGGAAGTCCAGGAACCCGAAACCGGGTCAGAAGCAACTCGTCGCCTACTACAGCGAGGGCATGTCGATGGGATACCGCTGGTACCAGCAGAACGACGTCGCCCCGGCGTTCGCGTTCGGCCACGGTCTGTCGTACACCGCCTTCGCCTACAGCGACCTGAAGCTCAAGAAGAGCACGGCGAAGGGAAAACCCGTTGTCACCGCACAGTTCCGGGTGACCAACACCGGCAAGGTCGAAGGCCAGGAGGTTCCGCAGGTCTACCTGACCCTGCCCGCGGAGTCGCAGGAGCCGTCGATGCGGCTGGTCGGATTCGACAAGATCGACCTCCAGCCCAACAAGAGCAAGGTCGTCCGGATCACCATCGATTCCGCGGCCTCGAATCATCCGTTCGGGTACTTCAAGCCCGCGTCGGACGATCTGCGGGATTGGCTGGACGGCTCCTGGGTGCAGGCGAACGGGAGCTACACCGTCCATGTCGGTGGCGCGTCCGACAGCACCCCGTTGACGAAGGCGGTGAACCTGAAGTTCCCGAAGAACTGATCGCCGGCGGATAGCGCCTCGGATGTCGGAGGGCCTCCCGTTCACGGAACGGGAGGCCCTCTGCCAGCATCGACAACAGGCCGGCGCGGACGATCCGACAGGTGACGGCATTCCGGCAGGCGAGGCGGAGAAGGGAGCACTGCGATGACGATCTCCAGGCGCGCGCTGCTCGCCGCGATCGTCGCCGTCGGCGGCGGCCTGATCGCCGGGTGCACGGGCGAACCGTCACCAGACCGGTCGCCGGACAGCCGGACCACCACCGCTCCGACTCCGACCACACCGACAACCAGCGGCACCGCGACCACACCGACCAGCACCGACGAGACCGAGAGACCGGGTGCGACGACCAGCAATCGGAGCACACCTGCCACCTCCACCTCCGGCTGGGAGTCGGCACTCCTGACCATGGGCGCGACCTGCCATCTGGCCTATGCCGAGCGCGACGGTCTGCGGCTGCCGGATTTCGGATCCGTCGGCTATCACCTTGGACGGCAACCGGTTCCACAGATTCCGGCCGTGCACACAGTAGGGCCGATCCGTGGCGACAACACCCGGCACCTGCAGCAGGCGATCGACCTGGTCGGTGCATTGCCGCCGGGCCCGGACGGTTTCCGCGGCGCACTCGAACTTCGAGCCGGAACCTACGAGGTTGCCGGCACCGTCAACGTCACGGTCAGCGGCGTGGTGCTCCGCGGCGCCGGCGACGGTCAGGACCCCTCGACGAACACCATCCTGCGGGCCGTCGGCAATTCGCCGAAGGGTCGCACGGTCGTCGCTCTCGGCGCCGGCGGGAAGTGGGACGGTGAGGTGCCGGGCTCGCGGACGGACCTGACGTCCGATCTGGTGCCGATCGGCTCGTCGAGCATCTCCGTCGCCTCCGCCGCCCAGTTCCGGCCCGGTAACCCGGTCGTCATCGTGCACCCGTGCAGCCGAGAATGGCTGAAGGCCGTTGCGGGCGGTGGCACCGGCGACGACCCTCGATGGCAGGTGGGCAGTGTGCCGGTCGTCAACCTGCGTCACATCACCGACGTTGCCGCCGACCGGCTGACCCTTGATGCCCCGCTCTTCGCCACCCTCGACCGCGCGTTGTCGCGCAGCTACCTGTACCTGTGGGACCAGGCAGGGCTGGTCACCGACGTCGGTGTCGAGCACCTGCGGGTGGACATCGTCACCGACGGACCGAACGACGAAGAGCATGCGGCCAACGGCATCCGGCTCGGGAACGTCCGCGACGCCTGGGTGCTCAGCTGCACGGTGCTGCACTTCGTCAAGGCGGGAATCATGACGGCCGGCGCGACCAGGGTGACGGTCTCGAATTGCCGGTCCCTCGACCCGGTCGGCCGGGTGGAGGGTGGACGGCGCTACAACTTCGATGCCGAGGCGCGCTCGCAGCTCGTCCTGTTCACCGACTGCCATGCCGGCAACGGACGTCATTCCTTCATCGTCAACGGCGGCGGCACGGCCTCCGGAATCGTCTTCCATCGCACCACCGCCACTGCCAGTCTGGCGTCCTCCGAGGGACACCGGCGGTGGAGCCAGGGGCTGTTGTTCGACAACCACCAGGAGATCCGGCCCGCTACCGACCGGACCGTCATGCTGGGCAACCGCGGCGATTACGGCACTTCGCACGGCTGGGCGGCTGTCAACTCGGTGGCCTGGAACTGCGACGTCGACGACACGCAAATGGTGGTCCAGCAACCTCCGTCGGCGCAGAACTACGCCATCGGCTGTCAGGGCCGGGTGGATGGTGACGGCCCGTTCAAGGCCCCCGCCGGTCACATCGAGGGCACCGACCGGCGCGGCCTCATTCCCGCTTCGCTGTACGAGGCGCAACAGGCAGACCGGCAGCGCTGACCGGCCCGGGCCGCCCGCACCAGATCGGGCGGCAGACAACTGGTTGCAACCACTCACGGATTACGACCTGGAGGACCTTTACTGAATCCATCACACCGGCACCGGTGCCGCTGGAAAGGATTCGACATGACTGTTCTTGAGGTTCAGCGGGAAGCCGCTCATGCCAATCTCAAACCCACCGCGGTGATCGGCTATGGCCTCGGTGATTTCGCCAACAACCTGGCGTTCACCCTCGGCGCCTCGTTCTTGCTGTACTACTACACCGACGTGGCCGGTCTGACCGCCGCGTCCGTCGGCACCATGTTCCTGGTGGTGCGGCTCTGGGACGCGGTGGCAGACCTGCTGGCGGGCCGGCTGGTCGACCGTACGAACACCCGCTGGGGGAAGTTCCGGCCGTTCATTCTCTTCGGCGCGGTGCCGCTGCTGTTCCTGAGCTTTCTGAGCTTCCACGTTCCGGATTCGAGTACCACCACAAAACTTGTCTACGCCTACCTGACCTATGCAGCGCTCGGTCTGGTCTATTCGTTGGTGAACATTCCTTACGGATCGCTGGCTTCGGCTATGACCCAGTCGGTGCACCAACGAGCGAAGTTGGTCGCCGCCCGCTCGCTCGGCGCGGCTGTCGGCGGCATCGTGCTGACGTTCATCATCTCGCCGATGATCTCGTCGTTGCAGGCGGACAAGGATTCGCTGAGTCCCGAGCAATACCTCGGTCGCGCCCAGGGCATTTTCACCTGGACCACCCTCAGCTTCGTGGTGATCGGATCGTTGGCATATCTGTTGACGTTCCTGTGGTGTCACGAACGCGTTGTCCGGGTGCAACCACGGGTCACCATCCGGGAGACGTTCGCGACGCTGCGCTCGAACAAGCCGCTCGCCTACCTGTGCGGCGCCAGCTTCTTCTATCTGACCGGGTTGTTCGCAGTCTCCGGCGCCACCCTGTTCTACGCGCAGTACGTGCTGGGCGACGCGGCCTGGGCGGTGCCGATGGTGATCGTGAACAGCGGCATCCAGATCGTCGTCACACCGTTCATCCCGAAGCTGATCGGCCTGATCGGCAAGAAGGCGGTGTTCCAGTACTGCGGTCTGCTGACCGTCATCGGCGGGGTCGGCCTGTTCCTGGTACCGGACGGCGGCGTCTTCCTGGCCCTGGTGTTCCTGGGCATCAAGGGGGTCGGCGCCTCGCTGATCAACACCGTGATGTTCGGACTGGAGGCCGACACCGTCGAGTACGGCGAGTGGAAGTCCGGACAGCGGTCCGAGGGCGCGACCTATGCGATCTTCTCCTTCACCCGCAAGATCACCCAGTCGATCGGCGGCGCCGCCACCGCCTGGGCACTGGCCATCGGCGGCTACCTGGCGGCCACCAAGGCAATTCCGCACCCGGTACAGCCGGAGAGCGCCCTCACCATGATCAAGATGACGATGGGCTTGGTCCCGGCGGTCTGCGCGATCATCGCGATGCTGATCTTCGTCAAGTACCCACTCACCGACGACGCCTACAAGCAGATCAGGGACGAGACCGAGGCCCGCAAGGCGCAGCTGGACAACCTGGTGATCCCGGACCAGCCGGCCGGCCTGGTGCTGCCCGCGACCGAGCGCTGATCCCCGCAGATCAGCTGGCCCGGCGGCCGGCGACCAGCACCCGCAGCAGCCCTCTATCGATCGAGTTGACCGCCCGGACCACGGCCGGCGCAAGCATCAGCACGCCGATCCCGATGGCCATCTGGACCAGCATCCGCGGCCAGGTGTCGACGAAGAAATCGGTGCCGAAGCTCGACCCGCGGTGCCAACTGCCGTCCGAGGCCTGCTGAGCCGGCAGCCAACGCCGCCAGAACGGGTAGCTGAGTGTCCCGAGTGAGTAGGTGTAGAAACCGATCACCACGCCGAACTGCACCGGAGCGAGAATCATCTTCAGCAGCCAGTAACCGACCGCCCGCCAGGAACCGGAGTCGGTGATCAGCACCGCCAGCGATCCCATCAGGCCATGGCTGCGGCGCCTGGCTGATGGGCCGGCATAGGACATCGGGGTGCCTGTCATCGACTCGAAGAGGCCGAGCTGCAGGAACGCACCGAAGCGGGCGATCAGCAGCCCGAGGGCCAGGATCGGCACGCCGACCCAGACCACCGCCAGGCCCGCTCCCACGCTGCACAGCACCCAGACGCTGACGAAGAACGCCAGCGCCAACGGGAACGAGATCAGTCCGTAGAGCGCCTGGGCGAGGGCGTCGGCCGGTCCCGTCCGGCGCGGCCTTGGTCCCGGCCGACCTGATCCGCCGTAGTACTGCGGCGCGGCGATCTCCGGACCGAACCAGCCGGTGTCGGTACTCGTCCCACCCGAGGGAGCGCTGTAAAAGGACGTCCGGTCCGTCATCTGGGCTGTCATGCTGAATACTCTGCCGCCGCCGGCGGTCGCCGGGCAGCGGTCCAGTCCGCCACTTCGAGGTGGGGTTTTCCCTACCTCGGCGGACAATGACAGGGGTGCCGGGACCACCGACACGGCGGCCGCGGCCGTGCACGATGAAAGGTATGTCGATCTCCACCATGCCGGATCCGGACCGCGCGCAGGACTCCTTCCCGGTGCAGGCTACGCACCCCGCACCGAGCCGCTGGCAGCTCTTCGGCTACTGCGTCGCCAGAGTGATCTGGCGGTTCCTCGGGATCGCCCTGATCGTGCTGCTCGCCGTCTCGCTGGCCACCATCGTGATCTGGATCGGCCTGGTGCTGACGAACATCAGCCTGTTGCTGCTGCGCAAGTACGCGGCCGTGGAGCGCCGGATTTCCGGGCGCATCCTCGGCACGGACATCCCGGATCCGCACAGCGCCCGCCGCAAACGCGGCCTGGCCGGACTCGGCGAACGGCTGACCGACCCGGCCACCTGGCGGGAGATGATCTGGCTGCTCGAGGTGACGACGGTCGGGCTGGCACTCAACCTGGCCGCCTTCTTCGGCTACATCGTGCTGCCGGTCGGCTACTGGATCTCGCCGCTGTTGCTGCGGATGGACGCGGCGATCAACCGCACCCTGCTGGAGCCGAAGGAGGCCGAGCTGCGGGAACGGATCAGCACGCTCGAGGGGTCACGGGCCAGGTCGGTCGACCATTCGGCCGCCGAGCTGCGGCGGATCGAACGAGACCTGCACGACGGTGCGCAGGCCAGGCTGGTGGCCGCCGGCATGGACATCGGGCTGGCCGAGTCGTTGCTGGACGCCGATCCGGCCAAGGCCAGGGAGCTGATGGCCCAGGCTCGCGGCACCACCCGGGACGCGCTGGCCGACCTGCGCAGCCTGGTCCGCGGCATCCATCCACCGGTGCTGGCCGACCGCGGCCTGCTCGGCGGCATCGAGTCGCTGGCCATTGCCAGCCCGGTCTCCGTCAGCCTCGACGGCGCCCTGCCCGGCCGACCACCGGCGCCGGTCGAGGCAGCCTTCTACTTCGGCATCGCCGAGGCGATGACGAATGCCACCAAACATTCAGGGGCGCAAACGATCTCGATCTGGCTGGAGCACAGCGACGGGGTATTGCACGTCCAGGTGGTGGACGATGGTGTTGGCGGCGCGGTGGTCGCCCCCGGCGGCGGCCTGGCCGGCATCGCCTCCCGGCTGGAGGCGTTCGACGGCACCCTCGCCGTGGTCAGCCCGCACGGCGGCCCCACCGTGGTGACGATGGCCGCCCGGTGTGAGCTGACGCCGGCCGAAGGGGTCGCTCGCTAAGCTCCCGATGTGAGCGAGTTGCGAGTGGTGCTGGCCGAGGATCTTGCCTTGCTGCGGGACGGGATGATCCGGCTGCTCGACGCGCACCACATCGAGGTGGTCGCCGCCGTCGACAACGGTCCGTCGCTGGTGCGGGAGGCAGTCCAGCACCGCCCGGACCTGGCCATCGTCGACGTCAGACTGCCGCCGTCGTTCACCGACGAGGGGATCAGGGCGGCGCTGGAGGCTCGGCAACAACTGCCCGATCTCCCGGTGCTGGTACTGA
Organism: Nakamurella lactea DSM 19367; assembly: GCF_000426645.1. GTDB lineage: Bacteria > Actinomycetota > Actinomycetes > Mycobacteriales > Nakamurellaceae > Nakamurella > Nakamurella lactea. Next base: position 391,862 of record NZ_AUFT01000006.1, read on the forward strand.
GTCAGTACGTCGAGCAGCTGTACGCCAGGGAGTTGCTCGCCCAGGGCACCGGCGGCGTCGGATATCTGTTGAAGGACAGGGTTTCCGACATCGCCGGGTTCGTCGACACGGTGCGCCGGGTGGCCGCCGGTGGCACCGCGATGGACCCGGAGGTGATCGCCACCCTGCTGTCCCGGCAGGGCAGCAGGTCGCCGATCGCAGCGCTCACCCCCCGCGAGACCGAGGTGCTATCGCTGATGGCGGAGGGGCGCTCCAACGCGGCCATCGCCGCGGCGATGTTCGTCACCGAAAAGGCGGTCGGCAAGCACACCAATTCGATCTTCGGCAAGCTCGGGCTGCAGCAGAGCGACGACGACAACCGGCGGGTGCTGGCGGTGCTCGCGTTCCTGGAGTCGGCGCCGCACTGACGTGACCTGACCGTGGCCGCGGCCGTGACAGTGGCAGTGGCAGTGGCCGACATTGTCGTGGTCGGCGGGTCGGCAGCGTGGCATCCGGGGACTGTCGGTGGCCGGACGTATGTTCGATGAATGAAGACGTCGAGTACCTCCCGGTCGGGTTCCGGCCAGCGTGTCCGCACCGAGTACGCCTGCACCGAGTGCGGCGCGGTCGCGGTCAAATGGGTCGGCAGGTGCCCCGAGTGTCAGGCCTGGGGCTCGCTCACCGAGAAGGGCGTTCCCCGGGCCACCCTGCGCAAGGTGTCGGCCGGCCCGGTCAACGCGCCGGCCAGGCCGATGGTCGACATCGACCCGGAGCTGGCCGTGGCCAGACCCAGCGGGGTCGGCGAGCTGGACCGGGTGCTCGGCGGCGGGCTGGTGCCCGGCAGTGTCGTGCTGCTGGCCGGCGAACCGGGCGTCGGCAAGTCCACCCTGCTGCTGTCGGCCGCGCAGACCTGGGCGGCATCGGGCCAGGGTCGGGTACTGATCGTCACCGGTGAGGAGTCGGCCGCCCAGGTCCGGCTGCGGGCCGAGCGGATGGGCGCCATCCATCCATCGATCTTCCTGGCCGCCGAAACCGAACTGTCGGCGGTACTGGGCCACCTCGACGAGGTCCGCCCGGAGCTGGTGGTGATCGATTCGGTACAGACCATCGCCGCGGCCGAGGTGGACGGCAGTGCCGGCGGCGTCACCCAGGTCCGAGCGGTGGCAGCCGCCCTCACCGCCGCCGCAAAGGAGCGGGGCATCGCCTGCGTGTTGGTCGGGCACGTCACCAAGGACGGTTCGGTGGCCGGTCCGCGCACGCTCGAGCACCTGGTCGACGTGGTCCTGCACTTCGAGGGCGACCGGCATTCGCCGCTGCGGATGGTGCGCGGGGTGAAGAACCGGTTCGGCCCGTCCGACGAGGTCGGCTGCTTCCGGATGACGGCGGAGGGCATCGAGGGGCTGGTCGATCCGTCGGAGGTCTTCCTGAACGCCAACCGCCCGCGGGTGCCGGGTACCGCCGTCACCGTCACCATGCAGGGCCGCCGCGCCCTGCCGGTCGAAATTCAGGCGCTGGTCGGCCCGGCAGCCGATTCTGCCGGTGGTGCCCGGCGCACGGTGTCCGGCCTGGACGCCACCAGGGTGACGATTGCGCTGGCCGTGCTCCAGCGATTCGCCGGCGTGGCGCTCGGCGGCAAGGAGGTGATCGCCACCACCACCGGCGGCGTCAAGGTGCTGGAGCCGGCCGTCGACCTGGCGCTGGCGATGGCGGTGTGGTCCAGCGTCCGGGACATTCCGCTGCGACCACGGACGATCTTTCTCGGTGAGATCGGCCTGTCGGCGGACATCCGGCCGGTACCGGCGCTGTCCCGCCGGCTCGCCGAAGCCGCCCGGCTGGGCTTCGATCACGCGGTGGTGCCGGCCGGCAATTCACCTGGGGAGCCGGCCGGCATCCGGGTCGACGAGGTCGGCGATCTCGGGGCCGCATTCCGCGCGCTGGGCAACGACAACGGGGTGGTGCGCTGGTTGCGATCCTGACACGGCCCGCGATGCGGCCCAGCCCCACCACCTAGACTGGCCGCGATATCCACCGGCGGCTGGCCGTCGGCGGGCGGCGCCGAGCAAGGAGCGGGGGAAGTCGGGGTGAACGGTCGGCCGACGATGGATGCGCACCGCACAGTGCTGGCCGGGCTGGCACCCGGCACCGCCATGCGCGAGGGCTTGGAACGGATTCTGCGCGGTCGCACCGGTGCGCTCATCGTGATCGGCGACAATCGCGAGGTCGAGGCGATCTGTGACGGCGGGTTCGTGCTCGACATTGAGTTCTCCCCCACCCGCCTGCGGGAACTGTCCAAGATGGACGGCGCAGTGGTGCTGAACCACGACACCAGCCGGATCGTCCGGGCGAACGTCCAGTTGATGCCGGACGCCACCATTCCCACCGTCGAGTCCGGCACCCGGCACCGCACGGCCGAACGCACCGCGATCCAGACCGGCGTTCCGGTACTGGCTGTCAGCCATTCGATGTCGACGATCAGCCTGTACGTCGGCGGAGTTCGGCACGAGGTCGCCGACACCCCGACCATTCTCGGCCGGGCGAACCAGGCCCTGGCCACCCTGCAGCGCTACAAGTCGCGGTTCGACGAGGTGGCGTCCACCCTGTCCGCCCTGGAGATCCAGGACTTCACCACGCTGCGCGACGCGATGACGGTGATGCAGCGGCTGCTGATGGTCCAGCGGATCGCCGACGAGCTGGTCGGCAATGTGATCGAGCTCGGCACCGACGGTCGATTGCTCGGCCTGCAGTTGGACGAGCTGCTGGCCGGCACCGAGGGCCTGAGCGAGCTGATCGTCCGCGATTACCTACCGGCGGACCAACCGGCCAGTTTGCCCGACATCGAGGCGAAGCTGGACGAGCTCAACGGGCCGTCGCTGCTCGACCTGAGCACGATCGCGCGCACCCTTGGCCACGCCGGGGAATCGCTGGACAGCCAGGTGTCGGCGCGCGGCTACCGGCTGTTGTCCGGCATCCAACGGCTCCCGCCGACCGTGCTGGAGCGGCTGATCGTGCACTTCGGCAGCCTGCAGGCGTTGCTGGCCGCCACCGCCTCCGACCTGCAGGAGGTCGACGGGGTCGGCGAGGCCAGGGCCAGGGTGGTCCGTGAGGGGCTGTCCAGGCTGGCCGAGGCGTCGATCACCGACCGGTTCGTCTGACGTCGTGCCGGACCGGCGTCAGCCGGTGACGGTCAGGGTCACCGGCTTGGCCGTCAGCCCACCCAGCTTCGCGACTGCCGTGTAGCTGCCCGGAGTCACCGGGACCCGCTCCGTCGCGCAGCCCGGAGTCGACGTGGTGCCGGCCCATTTGATGTTGAACTGCAGGCTTTCGCCGGGATTCAGCATGCTGATCTCGGTACCAGAGCCCGGGAAACAGTCGGCCGTCGACCAGACCCGTTTCTTGGCCGCGTCATAGACGGTGAACACCTGCTTGGTCCCGGACACGTCCTGCGCGCAGGCGGTGCCGGAGGTGTTGGTCACCGTCAGACCGAGGATCGGCTGCGCACCGACCGGATAGCTGGCGGATCGCGCGGTGGTGGCCAGTGCGATGGCCGAACCGGCGCAGAGCAAGCGACCCTGGGCGTCGGTGCTGGGGGCCGGCGGCTTCGTGGTTGTCCTGGTCGTGGTCTTCGCCGGTGCCTTGCTGGTGGCCGGTGCCTTGCTGGTGGCCGGAGCTTTGCTGGTGGCCGGAGCTTTGGTGGTGGCCGCGGCCTTGCTGGTCGTCGACTTCGCCGGCGCCGTCGTGGCGGCCGCAGCCTCGGTCGAGCGGCTTTCGGTGGTCTTCGCCGGCGGCGTGGTCCGCCGGACCGGGGTCGGCGCCGAACCCGTCTCCTTCGATGAGCCGGTGGACCCGGTGGACTTGGCCGTCGACTTGGCCGTCGACTTAGCCGTTGCGGAGGTTTTCGCGGAGGTCGTCCGGCCGGTCGCACTGGTGTCGGCGGCCGACGAGCTGTCCGAGGCCAGCACACCGGTGAGTGCCGCCGAGGTGGTCGCCGGGCCGGCGGTGCCCGACCCGGCTGTGTCCGAACCGGTGTTGTCCGGGGCAGCGCCGGCCTTGTTGGCGACGATCCAGACCAGGCCGACCAGCACGATGACCGCGGCAGCGATCACCAGCGAACGACGCAGCCAGTACACCTTCGGTGGCAAGGGGCCGACGGGATTCATCACGACCTCGACCGTAACGGCGCACCCGGCGTGAGCTGCGGCGCAACGCCGTAGCTCAGCCACGATGGTCGACTTCGGGGTACCACGAGTGGGGTAGCCAGTCGAAGCAGGTACCCCGAAGACGGTGCTCCGAGGGAGATGCCGGCCCCGTAGCGTTGGGCTGGTGAACCTCCCGGTGGCCGAGCTGTTGACGTTCTTCGCCCGGCACGGTCGAGAGCTGCCCTGGCGCGAGAAATCCGCCGGACCTTGGGGAGTGCTGGTCAGCGAGGTGATGCTGCAGCAGACTCCGGTGTCAAGAGTGCTGGCGACCTATCGGGACTGGCTGCGGCGATGGCCGACTCCGGCCGCACTTGCCGCCGATTCGCCGGGTGAGGCCGTGCGCGCCTGGGGCCGGCTCGGCTACCCGCGCCGGGCGTTGCGGCTGCACGCCGCGGCGGTGGCGATCACGCAGCGGCATGACGGTCGGGTCCCCCGCGACCTCGGCGATCTGCTGGCGCTCCCGGGCGTCGGCGACTACACCGCCAGGGCGGTGGCCGCGTTCGCCTTCGGCGCCAGGGTTCCGGTGGTCGACACCAACGTGCGGCGGGTGGTCAACCGGCTGGTTCGCGGCATCGACGACGGCGGCCCGGCCGGTGCCGCCGATCGGGCACTGCTGGCCGAGCTGCTGCCGGCCGACGCCTCGACCGCGGCTGCGCTGTCGGTCGCGTTGATGGAGTTCGGCGCGCTGGTCTGTCGCGCGTCACCGAAGTGTGATGACTGCCCGGTCCGCGACCGCTGTCGCTGGCTGACCGCCGGGAAGCCGGCGGCTACCGTCACCCGGCGTCCGCAGGCCTGGCACGGCACGGACCGTCAGGTCCGTGGCCGGATCATGGCCGTGCTGCGGGCATCGCCGGGCCCGGTGCCCACCGCGGACCTTGATGCCGTCTGGCCGGTCGCCGAGCAACGCCGGCGGTGCCTGGACTCGCTGCTGGCGGACGGCCTTGCCGTGCGACGCGATCCCGATTCGGTCGCTCTCCCCGGCGGGTGACGGACGGGTTCAACCAAGAGCGCGAACCTCCGTGCGGGGCGCACCACATTCGAATACTTCGGTGGAAATGGTCTGGTCAAGAGCCGAAGACAGGTCTACAGTCAACTCCTTGTGCCCCCCGCTCTGAGACCTTGGTTCCGCCTGCTCAGGGCCAGCTTCGCTGCGCAGACCCGGTATCTGCCGGCGGTGGCCGGCGGGCTGATCGCCAACACCACCTTCGGCTTCCTGAAGGCAGCGATGCTGGTCGCCACCGTGCACGCGGCCGGAGGCAGCGTGGCCGGCTACGACCTCGAGTCGATGGTCGCCTATGTCTGGCTGTCCCAGGGTTTGCTCGGCGCGGTTCAGCTCAACGGCACCTCGGAGATCGGCGAACGGGTCCGCACCGGCGAGGTGGCCATCGACTTCGCCCGGCCGTTGGACATCCAAACATCTTATCTGGCAGCGGATCTCGGCAGGAACCTGTTCAACCTGTCGACCCGATTGTTGCCACCGCTGGTGATCGGCGCCCTCACCACAGGCCTGCGGCTGCCAACGTCGGCCGGCCCGTACCTGCTGGGCGCGATTGCGGTACTGCTCGGGATGACGGTCTCCTTCTTCGGGCGATATGCGGTGAACGTCATCGGCTTCTGGCTGGTCGAGGGGCGCGGCCTGCGCAACTTCTACATGATCGTCTCGACCTTCCTGGCCGGCCTGTTCGTTCCGGTCGGGATGTTCCCCGGTTGGTTGCACACGCTGGCGAACTGCACTCCGTTCCCGTCGATCCTGATGACGCCGATCGACGTGCTGTCGGGCCGGATCGTCGGCGCCGAGGCCGTCCGAGCCGTTGCCGTGCAGGTGTTCTGGCTCGCCGTCACCTGCGCGATCGGCAGGCTGCTGACCGCGCGTGGCTGGCTCAAGCTGGAGGTGCAAGGTGGTTGATCAGCTCCCCGCGCATGCCGAACCTGGCATCGGCCGGTGGACCCCGTACCGCTCGGTGCTCGCCGCGCGGATCCGGGCGCAACGCAGTTACCGAGCGTCTTTCGCCATCGACACGGTGTCGGCATTCGTCGCCGGGTTGGTCGAACTGGCCGAGGTCTGGGTGATCTTCCACAACGTGCAGGTACTCGGCGGGCTGGATTTCCGGGCGGTACTGCTGGTGTTCGGCCTGGCCAACATCGGCTTTTCCACCGCCGAGGTGATGGTCGGCCACGTGGACACCCTGCCGGCGGTGCTGCGGGCCGGCACCCTGGACATCTACTACCTGCGACCGCAGCCACTGCTGGCGCAGGTGGTGACCTCGGACGTCCAGCTGCGGCGGCTGGCCAGGGTCGGCGTCGGGGTGGCCTGCGCCGCGATCGCCTTGTCGGTCAACCACATCCACTGGTCGCAGGCGACGGTCGCGATGATCGTGATCTCGTTGGTGTTCGGCACCGTGATCTACAGCTCGCTGTTCGTCACCGCCGGCGGGCTGCAGTTCTTCCTGATCAGCGGGTCGGAGGCCACCGCCGCGTTCGTCTACGGCGGTTCGACCGCTTCCACCCAGCCGGCCGCGGTGTGGCCGGGGCCGCTGAAGATCATTTTCGGATTTCTGTTCCCGGTGACGTTCTGCGCGTATCTGCCGGCGCTGGTGATCCTGGACCTGCCCGGGCCGCCGATGCTGCCCAGTTGGCTGGCCTGGTTCCTACCGGTGGCGGCGCTCTGGGCGGCCGGTGCCGCGCTGGCGACCTGGCGGCTCGGTGTTCGGCACTATCAAGGAGGCGGCGGATGAGCATGCGCGGTTCGGCACCGATCATCGAGGCGGAAGGTCTGACCCGTCGGTTCCTGGTGCGGCGCAAGGGATCCGTCCGGCGAGACACGGTCACAGCGGTGGCCGACATGACGTTCTCCGTCGCTGCCGGCGAGTCGGTCGGCTACATCGGGGCGAACGGAGCCGGCAAGTCCACCACCATCAAGATGCTGATCGGCATCCTGGTGCCGAGTTCCGGTTCGGCCCGGACCTGCGGGCTGGACCCGCTGCGCCGCCGCAAGGAGCTGGCCAGGCGGGTGGGAGTGGTGTTCGGCCAACGCTCCCAGCTGTGGTGGGATCTTCCGGTCCGGGAATCGTTCGCCATCCTCGGCGACGTGCACCGGATGCCGAGCGCCGCCGCCGCGGCCCGCACCGACGAGTTGGCGCAGCAGCTGGACATGACCGGCTATTGGGACACCCCGGTCCGACAGCTGTCACTGGGGCAACGCATGCGCGCAGAGATCGCCGCCGCCCTGCTGCACTCCCCCGAGCTGCTCATCCTGGACGAGCCGACCATCGGGCTCGATGTGCTCAGCAAGCAGCGGCTGCGGGAATTCCTGATCGCCGAACGCGCCGCCAAGGGCACCACCCTGCTGCTCACCACCCACGACATGGGCGACATCGAGCGGCTCTGCAACCGGGTACTGGTGGTCGATCACGGGACCCTCGCCTATGACGGCAGCCTGCCGGGGCTGGCGGCCACCGTCGGCGCCGGCCGGGTGCTGGTGATCGATCTGGCCACGCCGACGCCGGACCTGATCGGCATTCCCGGTGTCACCCATCTGGGCAGCGAAGGCGGCGGGCTGCGGCAGCGACTGGCGCTGGCCGGCGACGGCGACCAGCCCGGCGCCGCCCCCTCGATCCCGGTCGTGCTGGCCGCCGTCTCCGAGCGGGCCGAACTGCGCGACCTGTCCATCGAGGAGCCGGACATCGAGGACGTGGTGCGGCGGATCTACACCGCCGCCGAGGGCTGACGGGCTCGCAACAAGCACGTCGCGGGCGGGAACCTACCCTCCGAGTCGGCGGCTCCGACCACAACAACGGCCCACGGGCGGGGACCTACCCTCCGAGTCGGCGGCTCCGACCACAACAACGGCCCACGGGCGGGGACCAACCCTCCGAGTCGGCGGCTCCGACCACACAACACTAGGGCCCGCACCCCTGATCGGAGTGCGGGCCCTGTCGTGCCGACGTGCTGCGCGGGGCAGCTCAGGATCAGACTGCCTCGGCGCCACCGGCTCCGGCGCCGGGCGCCGGGCTGCCGGGGACGCTGAGCGGCCCCGGGTCGCCCTTCACCATGGTGGCGCCGACCGGCTCCTTGGCCATGCTCGGTGCCCGGTCGATCCCGACGAAGCTGAACTTCGCCTCCGGACCGGTGCCGTCGGCGTCGACCTTGATCAGCTGACCCGCCTTCACCTCGTCGAACAGGATCTTCTCGCTGAGTGCATCCTCGATCTCCCGCTGGATGGTCCGCCGCAACGGACGGGCGCCCAGCACCGGGTCGAAGCCACGCTCGGCCAGCAGTGCCTTGGCCGCCGGCGAGACCTCCAGGTCCATGTCCTTGTTCTTCAGCGCGATCTCGACCCGCTTCAGCATCAGGACGACCATCTGGTCGATCTCCTCGGTGGTGAGCTGGTGGAAGACCACCACGTCGTCGATCCGGTTGAGGAACTCCGGCCGGAAGTGACGCTTCAGCTCGTCGTTGACCTTGGTCTTCATCCGCTCGTAGTTCGAATCGGCATCGTTGCCCGAGGAGAACCCGAGGCCGACGGCCTTGGAGATGTCCGAGGTGCCCAGGTTGGAGGTGAACACGATGACGGTGTTCTTGAAGTCCACCGTCCGGCCCTGACCGTCGGTGAGCCGACCGTCCTCCAGCACCTGCAACAGCGAGTTGTAGATCTCCGGGTGGGCCTTCTCGATCTCGTCGAACAGCACCACTGAGAACGGCTTCCGGCGCACCTTCTCGGTGAGCTGGCCGCCCTCTTCGTAGCCGACGTACCCGGGAGGGGCACCGAACAGCCGCGACGCGGTGTATCGGTCGTGGAACTCGCCCATGTCGACCTGGATCAGCGCGTCCTCGTCGCCGAACAGGAACTCGGCGAGCGCCTTCGTCAGCTCGGTCTTACCGACACCGGACGGGCCCGCGAAGATGAACGAGCCACTCGGCCGCTTCGGGTCCTTGAGCCCTGCGCGGGTCCGCCGGATCGCCTTGGACACCGCCTTGACCGCCTCGTTCTGGCCGATGATCCGCTTGTGCAGGGCATCTTCCATCTTGAGCAGCCGGGTGGTCTCCTCCTCGGTCAGCTTGAACACCGGGATGCCGGTCCAGTTCGCCAATACCTCGGCGATCTGCTCTCCGGCCACCTCGGACACGACGTCGAGGTCGCCGTCCTTCCAGGCCTTCTCCCGCTCCGACTTCTTGCCCAGCAGCTGCTTCTCGTTGTCCCGCAGCGCCGCCGCCTTCTCGAAGTCCTGGGCGTCGATCGCCGATTCCTTCTCCCGGCGGACCCCGGCGAGCTTCTCGTCGAATTCGCGCAGGTCCGGCGGAGCCGTCATCCGACGGATCCGCATCCGTGCGCCGGCCTCGTCGATCAGGTCGATCGCCTTGTCCGGCAGGAACCGGTCGCTGATGTACCGGTCGGCCAACGTCGACGCCGCGACCAGCGCGTCGTCGGTGATGGTGATCCGGTGGTGCGCCTCGTACCGGTCGCGCAGGCCCTTGAGGATCTCGATGGTGTGGGCCACCGAGGGCTCGCCGACCTGGATCGGCTGGAACCGGCGCTCCAGCGCGGCGTCCTTCTCCACGTACTTGCGGTACTCGTCGAGCGTGGTCGCGCCGATGGTCTGCAGCTCGCCGCGGGCCAGCATCGGCTTGAGAATGCTGGCGGCGTCGATCGCACCCTCGGCGGCGCCCGCACCGACCAGGGTGTGGATCTCGTCGATGAACAGGATGATGTCGCCGCGGGTGCGGATCTCCTTGAGGACCTTCTTCAGCCGTTCCTCGAAATCGCCGCGGTAGCGGCTGCCGGCCACCAGCGATCCCAGGTCCAGCGTGTAGAGGTGCTTGTCCTTGAGGGTCTGCGGGACGTCGCCGCGGACGATCGCCTGGGCCAGGCCCTCGACCACCGCGGTCTTGCCGACGCCCGGCTCACCGATCAGCACCGGGTTGTTCTTGGTGCGGCGGGACAGCACCTGCATGACCCGCTCGATCTCCTTCTCCCGGCCGATCACCGGGTCGAGCTTGCCCTCGCGGGCGCTCTGGGTGAGATTGCGGCCGAACTGGTCGAGCACCAGCGAGGTGGACGGGGTCCCCTCACTGCGCCCGCCGGTCTCGGCGGCCGCGGTCTCCTTGCCCTGGTAGCCGGACAGCAGCTGCAGAACCTGCTGACGGACCCTGTTCAGATCGGCGCCGAGCTTGACCAGCACCTGGGCCGCGACGCCCTCACCCTCGCGGATCAGGCCGAGCAGGATGTGCTCGGTGCCGATGTAGTTGTGGCCCAGCTGCAGCGCCTCGCGCAGGCTCAGCTCGAGCACCTTCTTGGCGCGCGGGGTGAACGGGATGTGCCCGGACGGTGCCTGCGCACCCTGGCCGATGATCTCCTCGACCTGGGCGCGGACGCCCTCCAGCGCAATGTTGAGCGACTCAAGTGCCTTGGCGGCGACACCCTCGCCCTCGTGGATCAGGCCGAGCAGGATGTGCTCGGTCCCGATGTAGTTGTGGTTGAGCATCCGGGCTTCTTCTTGGGCCAGGACGACCACCCGGCGGGCCCGGTCGGTGAACCGTTCGAACATTGAGCACTCCTTCTCCGGCGTGCGCGTCGGTGAACAGCGGAACTGCGTTCGACGTCGGTGGGCCGGTGAATGTCGTTCACGGACGCTGTCTGCGCCCGCGAATGTCACCCCCACTGTAGTGCGGCACCGGTTCTCCGGAGACCGACGACGATGGTCGTGCAGTACATCTGACGACGCCGCGCGCACAGCGACGTCATTCGTCTTCAACGCTTCCTGACCCGGTCGCGTTCCGCCAGTTCCTCTGGTACGCCGTGGGCGAACAGCTACCGACACCACAGCCCCGTACCGGACGAACCGGACGGGGCTGGGTGGCTGACGAACTGCCGTGCTGACGAACCGATCAGTGAGCGTCCTCGAACGCCTCGACGATGCCGGCGGCGATCCGACCACGGTCGGACACCTCGTATCCCTGCTTGCGGGCCCACTCGCGGATCGCCTGCAGCTGCTCGCGACTGTTGCGAACCTGGGCGGCGCGTGCGCCGCGCCGTCCACTGCTGCGACGGGCCGACGAGCCGGCGCCGACGTGCCGGGCATGGGCCACGTAATTGGCGAGTGCGTCGCGCAACTTCTTGGCGTTCTTCTCGGTCAGGTCGATCTCATAGGACGCGCCGTCGAGGGCGAATTCCACGGTTTCCGCCGCATCTGAACCGTCGATGTCATCGACGAGTGTGACGGTGGTCTGAGTTGCCACGTTGGGCCTCCATGTCTCAGCGGTGGCTGAGGTAGTTCGGGCAGTTCTCGCGAATCACCATGATTCGCAGCACACACTGTAGAACATGAATTGCCCAGGTGTCGCCAATTCGGCCGATTTCGCGAACCGGGCCGGTCGGATTCCTCCGTCGTGGCATTCACAGCTCTGCCCGGTGACCGCCGTCCGTGATGCCTCATATTCATCTGTCCGGTGGCATCGGGTGCCGTAAGCAACGGGATGGTCGCAGTGGTAACAACAGGAATGCCCGAGCTCGCGGAATCCGCCGAACCGACCTGGCAATCCCCGCAAACTATCCGATCCCGCGGCCTGTTGAGTTCGGTATACATAAGCCGGGATGCGATGAAATGCAATGCATCTCACAGATGAGGTGACGCCGGTAGGGGCACGGAACCTGCCCGAGGTTCCCGGCGAACATCAGCGCCAGTAGCGGTGAACTACCGGATCGATGTTGTGGGTGTAGACGGTCCGGACCTGAACCTGCTTGCCGACCGACGGCGCCTGCAGCATGTACGGGACGCCATTGATCCAACCCAGGAAAATGGAGACGTGACCGGGGTAACCGATGATGTCCCCGGGCTGCGCCCGATCCCACGGGATTCGCTGGCCGCCGGACCGCTGGCTACCCGAATCGGTGCCGGTGGAGAAGCCGGCCTGATTGAGCACGAACGCCGTCAGCCCCGAGCAGTCGAATCCAACGATGCCCTGGCAGGAATTCGACGAACCGCCCGCCCGTGAACAACCCTGATCTGGTCCACCGCCATTGGTACCGCCGCCCCAGACGTACGGCAGACCGACCGATGCCAGACCGGCCGCGATACCGCGGGCGACGGCGGAGTTCGGAGCGACTATCCGCTGCCCGGCGGCGCCGGCGGCCACGTTCGGACCGCTCGGCAGGGTGACAACGGTGCCGCTCACGGTCGTCGCTGCGGCCACGCCCGCCCCGGTGCCGCCGAAGTACTTGCCGAACAGCACGAAGAAGTTGCGGTTGCCGTACGAAGAGCACCGGTCACCGGCCGCCGGATAGCTCGCCAGCGATGCGGCGTTCGGCTGGTACGGCGTGTAGTTGTACAGCGACGCGGTGGCCGCGTTCCGGATGTACACCGGGGCGGAGCCGCAGCCGGATTCCTTGACGTTCCACATCACGTCGGCGACCTGGCCGGCGCGGTAGTGGTACTTCCCGGGATCAAACTTGTAGCGCGACCACTGCTGGGCCATCCCGTACAGCTGGTTCACGAACCCGGCGTGGGCCGGATCGCAGTTCGCCGATCCGCCGGGACCGGTGTCCGGGCAGTACCAGCCCCAGGCGGCGTTCCAGCTGGCCTGGGTTGCATCGGACCTGGTGAGCAGTCCGGCCTCCTTCTGGAGGGTCACGAGCATCACCTGCGGGTTGATGCCGCAGGCCGCTGAGATGCCCGCGATCGCCGTCGCGGCGCTCTGCCGCCCGCCCGGGTAGGCATCGCAGTACCGGTTCTTCGGCATCGACGGCACGTCGACGGTCAGATTACGAGCACACCAGGCGCCCTGGCAGCTCGCTCCGACGTTGTTCAGGAAGGCGGCGATCTGGGCCGCCGTCATCGAATCGGTGTCGTAGAAGACCTCGTCGGAGATGATGCTGCCCGGGTCGAACTGGCTCGGCGAACCGCCGGTCGGCAGGCAGTTGCCGACCGTTGCCGCAGGCGTGCCGGCCGGCACCGCGGTGCTGTTCGGATCGACCGGGTCAGGGGTCTCTGTCGGGTTCGCCGGGAAGCTCGGCGGTGCCTCGTGCGGATCCGGGTTCGCCGGTGAGTCGCTCGGCGGCGACTCACTGGATGCCGACTTCGTCGGTGAAGACGCACTCGCCGAGGGCCTGGTTGTCGACGGCTTGCTCGTCGAAGGCTCAGTCGTCGACGGCTCAGTTGTCGACGGCTTGGTCGTCGGAACCGTCGTTGTCGAAGGCTTGGTCGTCGAGGTGCTCGACTTCGAGGTGCTGGGCTTCGACGTGCTGGGCTTCGACGTGGGGTCTTTCGACGACGTCGGCTTCGAGGTGCTGGTGGTCGAGGTACTCGGCGGTGGAGTCGTCGTTGAGGTCGTCGCGGAGGTCGTCGTAGTGGTTTCCGCGGGCGTGGATTCCGTCGGGGTGGTTTCGGTCGTCCCCGTCGGCGTGCTCGTCGTCGTGGGGTCTGTCGACGAACTCGTCGTTGTCGGAACGGACTCCGTGGCGCTGTCGGCCGGAGTGGCCGAATCGGTCGGGGCCTTATCCGAATCAACTGTGTCCGAATTGACCGTGTCCGCACCAGCGGTATCCGAGCCGGGCGCGTCCGAGCCGACGGGCACGATCGCCTGCTGGCCGCGCAGGCGATAGCCGGGCTGGGACGCTCCGGCGGCCGCGGGCGGGGAGCCGCTGTCGGCGGCCGGGGCGGCCACCTCCGGCGGTGGTGTCACGGTGGTCGCCGGCGACATGATCAGGCCGCCGAGGACGCTGCCGAGCAGGACGGTGAGGGTCTGCTCGACGAAGCCGGTGGCGATCGCAGCGGGGCTGACGGACCGCTCGGTGGCGGCGGTGACCAGCCGCATGGTCAGCGTCGCGATCCGGGAGGCGGAGGCGGTGCTGTCGTCGGTGACAACGCCGGCCAGCTGGGTGGAGAGCGCGGCATATTTGGTGACCCCGGCCTTGGCCGACGGCCCGACGACCAGTGCCGCGAGTTCCGCGTCGGAGCGCGGATCGTCTTGATAGCCAGGAACCTGGACGGTCAGCCGTTCGAAGAATGCCCTGGTTGCCGCTACCGGATCCGACCGGTCGGCCAGCACCGGAGCGGCGGCGGCGACCGCGCTCAGCGGCTGGGCGAACAGCCCGACCGTCGCGCCGTTGCGGTACTGGGGATCGAGTCCGGAGGCGTTCATTGCGGCAGCCACCGCGATCCGCACGGATCGATCGGTGAGATGCCGGGCGGCCGACACGTCGGCGATGGTCTGGGCCGTGGCGATCTGGGCCGCCGTCAGCCGCACGCCGCCGAATACGAACGGGTCGGTCGCTGCGTAGTGGGAGTTCGCCGTCCAGCACTGGGTGAGTGAGCCGGTGGCCGGCGCCGGCAACGGTGCCGCCTCGACGGCCGGCGCGGCGAGCACACCGACGACGACGGCCAGGGTTCCGGCAGCGGCCATCGCCTTGTGCCGCCAGTCCGACCGGGCCGAGTGTCCGGTGGTCCTTCGCAACCGCATTTTTGTGGCAACCCGTCCGTTCGAGGTCCGCTGTTCCGGGTCCTTCGCACTATTCAACCGCACTAGGCCGATGAGCGCGCGGGCATCACCCAGATGATGATCTCCATCGCCCGATGGATACCGAGCGACCCCCTCGATCCGGTGAGTCGCCCCGACCGCCCGGCGGAGGGGACACTGGTCGGGTGACCAAGCCTTCGCTGCACCTGCACGAGCACCGCCCCGGCACGCCGCTGCCCGCCGAGCTCAAGGCCCAACTGGCCGGCTCGTTCGGCGGCGCGGCCGCCGGGTACCACCGGTTCCGGCCCGGCTATCCGGAGCCGGCCGTCCGGGCGGCGATCGGAACCGACCCGGGACACGTACTCGATCTGGGTGCCGGCACCGGCAAGCTGGCCGCTGCGGTGCAGGGACTGCCGGACGCCGGAGTCGTCGAACTGACCGCGGTGGAGCCGGACCCGCAAATGGTCGATCAGCTCCGGGCAGCGCTGCCCGGCATCCACGCGTTGACCGGCAGCGCCGAACAGATCCCGCTGCCGGACGGTTCGACCGACGTGATCGTTGTCGGCCAGGCCATGCACTGGTTCGATCTCGACCGGGCACTGCCGGAGGCCGCCCGGGTGCTGCGCGCCGGCGGCCGGCTGGCCGCCCTGTGGAACGTCCACGACCCGGCGCATCCGTTCACCGCCGCCTTCGAAGCAGAGCTGGACCGGCACGTCCGGCCGCAGGGTGGTGCCACCGGACGGTCGACGCCGGCCCCGCCGGAGCCGCCGTTCTCCGGGCGGGCCGAATTCACCGACCCCGCCCTGCAGCGGTTCCGCTGGACCAGGCCGATCGACGCCGCCGGGCTGAACGGGTTGGTGGACACCCTGTCGTATGTGATCACCGCCGCTGACGATCGCCGGGCCGCACTGCACAGCGGTCTCGACGCGCTGGTCGCCGGCTGGACCGGGCCGGTCGAGCTCGCCGAGACCTGCGAGGTGTGGGTGGCGACCCGCAGATGAGCTCAGCGGTCGTCACCGAAGTTCTCGACGAGCCGACCTGGCGGTCGGCAGCGGCAACGCACGCGCACGTGGCTGACGGGCTGACGGCCGCGCGGCGGCGGCGGGCCGGCGTCGGTGACCACCACCCGGTCGACGACTTCCTGTTCACCTACTACACCCTGCGCCCCGGCCAGCTACGGACCTGGTATCCGGGCATCGGAGTCGGCCTGGCCGGCGCGGCGGAACGCAAGAACTGGCGCTTCCACCGGTTCACCGACGGGGTGGCGACCGTCGACGCGCCGGCCCTGCTGGCCGCCAGGGGTGAGGCGATCCGTTTCACCGAACGGCTTCTCGGTGCCACCGCCGGCCGGGCCGGGCAGTTCGGCTGCTTCGGTCTGCACGAGTGGGCGATGGTCTACCGACGCTCCGCCGAACAGGTGCGGCACGCGGACTGGCCGCTGCGGCTGGGTTCGGCGGGCACCGACGCCGTGGTGCAGCAGGCGCAGATCCGCTGTACCCACTACGACGCGTTCCGCTTCTTCACCGAACCGGCCCGGCCACGTAACCAGTTACAGCCGACCCTGGAGTCCAGGGCCGACCTGGAGCAGCCCGGTTGCCTGCACGTCGGAATGGACCTCTACAAGTGGGCATACAAGCTGATCCCAGCGGTACCCAGCGAGCTGCTGCTGGACTGTTTCCGGCTGGCGCGGCGGATCAGGGAGGTCGACATGCGGGCCTCGCCGTACGACCTGTCGGCTCTCGGGTATCGGCCGATCGAGATCGAAACACCGGCAGGCAAGGCGGAATACGTTGCCCTGCAACGGGAATTCGCCGAACTGGGCGCACCGTTGCGGGAGCGGCTGCGCGCCGTGGCCGGTCAGGTCCTGACCGCCGGCTGACCGGTCAGGTCAGTCCTCGGCGCGTCGCCGGCGACGGCCGCCGCTGGCATTGGCGCCGAACGCGGCCAGCAGTTCGGCGGCCGAGACGCGTTCCCCCGCACCGGAATCAACGATCTGGTGACCGCCAGCAGGCACGCGCACGGGCTCAGGCTCGGGCTGCGGTCCGGGCCCCGCTTCCGGTTCGGGCTCTGGCTCGGGCTCTGGTTCCGGTTCGGGCTCCGGTTCGCGCGCCGGCTCCGGCTCGGGCTCGGGTTCGGGTTCCGGTTCGGGCTCGGGCTCCGGTTCGGGCTCCGGCTCCGGCTCGGGCTCGGGTTCGGGCGCTGGCTCGGGCTCGGGTTCGGGCGCTGGCTCCGGTTCGGGTTCGGGCTCCGGCTCGGGCTCGGGCTCGGGTTCGGGCTGCACTTCCGGTTCCGGCTCGGGCTGCACTTCCGGTTCCGGCTCGGGCACTGACGAGGCTTCCAACGGGCGGGCCTGCGCCGGGATGACGGTGGAATCCACCGTATTCGCCAGCTCCGGGAACACCAGCCCGGCCAGCTGAGCACGTCCCTGATCGCCACGACCACGCACCCTGGTGGCCTCGGCCGACAGGGTCAGCCGCTCGATCAGCACGTCGCCGTCCAACAGGGTGGTCAGCGTCGCCGTCAGCCGGTCCAGCTGCGCACGCAGCGCCTTCAGTTCCGCGGTGTTGCGGTCCTCAGCCTCGTCCCTGGCGTTCGCCGCGACCGCGGCCTCGTACTCCCGTCGGGCGGTCACCTCTCGGTGCAACTCCAGCTGATAGGTGCGGGTCATCTCGTTCTCCCGGGCGGCGACCGCCTGCGCCTCCCGACGCGAACGGGCGACGGCGAAGGCGGCGACCAGGGCGGCCCACAGAGCCAGCAGCACGGCGAATCGCAGCCAGCGCACCTGATCCGAGAAGACGAACACCAGCACGGTGGCCGCTGCCCCCAGCAGGAAGCCGAGGATCAACAACAGCCGCAGGGCTATCGGGGTCGATCCTCGACGTCGCGATGGCGTGGCGGACGAGGACATGACGACGAGCGTACCGGGGGCGCGGTGCCCGCCGGACAGCGATCGGACGAGCTCAGATCTGTGGCGGAGCGTCCTTGTCGGGTTGATCGGGCGGCCGCACGCAGCCACGCTCCAGCAGCAGCGCACCGGCCAGCATCACCAGTGCCCCGACCACGCCGATCACCGCGGTGGTCCGGTCGCCGGCTGCCGCAACCACCTCACCGGACAGCGGCAGTACATACCCCAGCAACCCGATCCACAGACCGCCGAAGGCGGCGGCGGCCAGCGCGGTGGCCTTGGCCACCGTGAGGGCCCTGGCCACCGAGAGCGGGGCGATCGCCGCGCCCCGACCCCGGATCCGCCCACGCAGTCCCCACCCGGCGATGCCCTCCCCGATGCCGATCACCGCCGCCGGTAGCCCGGCCAGCCGGGGCAGCGGCGGCAGTCGGTGATAGTTCCAGCGCACCAACAGGTATCCGGCGAGCGCCGCGATCACGGCCACCACCGCGAGGTCACGCCAGCGGGTCAACCCGATGCCCTGCTGCTGTTGGCCGGCCATCACAGCCGGCCGATCCGGTCGATACCGGTGCGGTCCAATCCGGGCAGCAGATCGGCGATCGGCCCGTGTCCCGGCAGCACGGCCGTCGGGTCCAGTTCGGCCCACGGCACCAGCACGAAGGCCCGCTCGTGCGCCCGCGGATGCGGCAGGGTCAGCTCGGGGTCGGCGCTGATCAGCGCGCCCACCACGATCACGTCGGCATCCAGCGTCCGGGGCCCCCAGCGGACCGTGCGCTCCCGGCCGGCCGTCTGCTCCAGCGCCTGGCAGCGACGCAGCCAGTCAAGTGGGTCCCGCACGCCGGCATCGTCGACCAGCACCACCGCGTTGTAGAAGTCGTCCTGCTCGACCCCACCCCAGGGCGGCGTCCGATAGATCGAGGAGACGGCCCGCACCGCGTCGCCCAACTGGCTGACGGCGCCGGTCAGGTACCCGCGACGGTCACCAAGGTTCGACCCGATGGAGAGAACTGCCTCCGTCACCGCTACTCCCCCGCCGGCAGGCCGCGTCCGCCGCGCACCGAGCGTCGCGCGGTCACCGCGACATCGGCGAAGTCAAGCGGGATCGGGGCCTGCGGCTTGTGCACCGTCACCTCGACGGCGTGCACCACGGGGCGACGGTCGGCAGGGTCGCGATCGGCGGGCCCGGCCGCCGGCGGCCCGTACGCCGTCATGACGGCGTCGGCGATCTCCGCAGCCACCGTCTCGATCAGGTCGCGTGGCTCCCCGCCGACGATGCCGGCCGCCAGCTGGGCCAGCGCACCGTAGTCGACGGTGGCCGCCAGGTCGTCGGTGTCGGCCGCGGCCCGCAGGTCCAGCCAGAGCGTCACATCGACCACGAAGAGCTGACCGTCCCGCCGCTCGTGTTCGAAGACGCCGTGTCGGCCGTCCACCCGCAGCCCGGTCAGGGTGATCCGATCTGCCACCTCACACCTCCAAGCGGCCGGCACGCAGCCGGGCGCCGTCGACGAATCCCGAGCCGGTGTGCACGGCCAGTGGCCCGGTCGGCGTGTCCCGCCCCGGCGACTCGCCGGCACCGGCCACCGCCACCGCCACCCGCATGGCGTCCAGCGTGACCAGCGGCTCATGCACCCGAACGCCCCACACCCCGTGCTGCGCGGCCAGCATCGACGTAGCAGCCGTCGCGACATCCCGCCCGGCCGGCGGACGGGGCGGCGAGTCCTGATCGCGACCCAGCAGATCGCCGAGAAAACGCTTGCGGGAGGCGCCCAACAACACCGGCAACCCGACCGCGACCAGCTCGTCCAGCCGGCGCAACAGCTGCCAGTTGTGCTCGGAGGTCTTGGCGAAACCGAGCCCGGGATCGAGGATCAGCGACCGCTCGTCGACGCCGGCCGCGAGCGCGGCCTCCACCTGCCGCAGCAGCTCGGTCCGGACGTCGACCACCACATCGTCGTAGGTCGTCAGCCGCTGCATCACGTCGCTGTGGCCGCGCCAGTGCATCAGTACCCATGGCACGCCGGTCTCGGCCACCAGCGGGGCCATCCCGGGGTCGGCCAGCCCGCCGGACACGTCGTTGACCAGCACCGCTCCGGCAGCGATCGCCGCCTGCGCCACCTCGGCCCTGGTGGTGTCCACGGAACAGAGCACACCGTCGGCGGCCAACGCGGTGATGACCGGGATCACCCGGCGCCGCTCGGTCTCCGGGTCGATCCGATGGGCGCCCGGTCTGGTCGACTCGCCGCCGATGTCGATCAGCTCGGCGCCGTCGGCGATCAGCTGATGGGCGTGGGCGACCGCGGTGTCGGTCGCGTTCCACAGGCCGCCGTCGGAGAACGAATCGGGGGTTACGTTCAGCACGCCCAGCACCCACGGCCGGGCACCGAACACCGGAAGCTGCCGCCGCACCGGCGTCAACGGCCCGTGATCAGGCTCATCGCCTCGGCCCGTGTCCTGGCCTGCGACTGCAGGATGCCGCGGACCGCCGACGTGGTGGTGGTCGCCCCCGGCTTGCGCACGCCGCGCATCGCCATACACAGGTGCTCGGCCTCGATCACCACGATCACCCCTGCGGGTCGCAGCCGGCGGACAAGGGCATCGGCGATCTGGGTGGTCAGCCGCTCCTGGACCTGGGGGCGCTTCGCATACCCGTCGACCAACCGGGCCAGCTTGGACAGGCCGGTGACCCGTCCGTCGCGCCCGGGGATGTAGCCGACATGCGCCTTGCCGAAGAACGGCACCAGGTGATGCTCGCAGGTGGAGTACATCTCGATGTCGCGCACCAGGATCAGCTCGGCGTGGCCCTCGTCGAACAGCGTGAGCAGCGTCTCGTCCGGATCGGTGTACAGCCCGGCGAACTGCTCGGCGTAGGCCCGGGCGACCCGGGCCGGGGTGTCCCGCAGTCCTTCCCGGTCCGGATCCTCACCGATCGCGGCGAGCAACTCGCGCACCGCGGCTTCGGCGCGCGGTCCGTCGAACGCTCTGGCCGCGGTGGCCAGCTCCGGGTCCAGGTCTCCGACCGATTCGACCAGCTCAGGTTCCAAAGGGGTCACCGCTGCTCGCCGGGCGGCGCCCAGGGATCGGCGGGTGGCTCCTGTTGATCCGGCCGTTGCCGGTGCGCTCCGGTGCCCGGGCCGGCCGGATTGGTCGGCTGACCGGCGCCCGGATGTCCGTTGGTGGGGCGGGGATTCGGGCCCTGCTGTTCGGCGGGACGGCCGTTGCCGTACTGGCCGGACGGATATCCGGTCGGCCACGGACCGCCGGCCGGGCCGACCTGCCGGCCGTTGCCCGGATAGGGGTGGCCGTTCTGTCCGTTGCCATGACCGTTGCCGCCGTCGCCGTTGCCGCCCCAGGACGGCGGGCCCAGGGGCCCCGGCAGGACGCCGCCGGTCCAGTTCGGCGGATCCTGACGACGGCCGTCACCCGGTCGCTGTCCGGCCGGCTGGTATCCGGCCGGCGGATAGCCACCCTGCGGGTAACCGCCCTGCGGGTAGCCGGCGGGCTGGAACCCGTCGCCGGGGTGAGCGGGATCGGTGCCGACCGGCACCGGGGATTTCGTCAGCCGCGGTTTCGGTTCTTCCTCCGGCAACGGCTCGCCGCGCTCGATGGCCAGTTCTCGCGGCGTCTTGATCGGTGGCACGTCGCTGGGCAGCCGGTCGCCCCACTCGTCGAAAACGGTGATCCTCGGCCGCTTTTCGACGTCGGCGAAGATCCCCTCCAGATCGCGCTGCTCCAGGGTCTCCTTCTCCAGCAACGCCCCGGCCAGCTTGTCCAGCACGTCGCGGTAGGTGTTGAGCACCTCGTAGGCCTCGGTGTGCGCGGTCTCGATCAGCGCCCGCACCGCGTGGTCGATCTCGGCACTCACCTCGGCCGAGTAGTCCTGGCTGTGCCCGTAGGTGCGGCCGAGGAAGGGTTCGTCATCCCCGGTGCCGTACTTGACCGCGCCGAGTTTGGCGCTCATCCCGTACTCGGTGACCATCGCCTTGGCGATCTTGGTGGCCTGGGCGATGTCGGAGGAGGCACCGGTGGTCGGCTCGGCGAACACCAGCTCCTCGGCGGCCCGGCCGCCCATCGACATCACCAGCCGGTTGATCATCTCGGACCTGGTCATCAACTGCTTGTCGTCCTCGGGGACCACCAGTGCGTGCCCGCCGGTGCGACCCCTCGGCAGGATCGTCACCTTGTAGACCGGCTCGAGCCCGGGCATCGCCCAGGCCGCCAGGGCGTGGCCGCCCTCGTGGTAGGCGGTGATCTTCTTCTCGGTCTCCGAGATCACCCGTCCCTTGCGGGCCGGTCCGCCGACCACCCGGTCCACCGACTCCTCGAGCGCGGCGTTGGTGATCAGCGTGCCGTTCTCCCGGGCGGTGAGCAGTGCGGCCTCGTTGATCACGTTGGCCAGGTCGGCGCCGGACATCCCGACGGTGCGCTTGGCCAGCGGCAGCAGGTCGACGTCCGGGGCGAACGGCTTGCCCTTGGCATGCACGGCCAGCACCGCCTGCCGACCGCGGAGATCGGGCAGCCCGACCGGGATCTGCCGGTCGAAGCGGCCCGGCCGCAGCAGCGCCGGATCCAGGATGTCGGGCCGGTTGGTGGCTGCGATCAGGATGATCCCGCCCTGCGACTCGAACCCGTCCATCTCGACCAGCAGCTGGTTCAGGGTCTGTTCGCGCTCGTCGTGACCGCCGCCCATCCCGGCGCCACGGTGCCGGCCGACCGCGTCGATCTCGTCGACGAAGATGATCGCCGGCGCGTTCTGCTTGGCCTGCTCGAACAGGTCGCGGACCCGGGAGGCGCCGACACCGACGAACATCTCGACGAAGTCGGACCCGGAAATCGTGTAGAACGGCACGCCGGCCTCGCCGGCGACCGCGCGGGCGAGCAGCGTCTTGCCGGTCCCGGGCGGGCCGTAGAGCAGCACACCCTTGGGGATCTTCGCGCCCAGCGCCTGGTAGCGGGCCGGATTGGCCAGGAAGTCACGGATCTCGTCGAGCTCCTCGACGGCCTCATCGGCGCCGGCCACATCGGTGAACTTGGTCGCCGGCATGTCCTTGTTGAGCAGTTTCGCCTTCGACTTGCCGAAGCTCAGGACCTTGTTCCCGCCGCCCTGCGCGTTGTTCATCATCCACAGGAAGAAGACCAGGATCAGCGCGATCGGGATCAGGTACAGCAGCATCGAGAACAGCGCAGACTCGCTGGTCACGGTGGTGTCGTATTTGTCGGTCTTGCCGTTCTGCACGGCAGTGAAGATCTCGTCGGTGGCGCTCGCCGGGTATTGGGTGACGAGCTTCGTCTGGTTGTCGACCGGCGACTTGAGCGTCAGCCGGAGCCGTTGTTCCTTGTCGTCGATGACCGCCTCGGAGACGTTGCCCTTGGTGAGCTGTTCCAGTGCCTGGGAGGTGGTGACCTGGGCATATCCCCGGGTTTCGTCGCTGAAGAAGCTGTACCCGAGGTACAGCATCACCACCACCAGGATCCATACCAGCGGTGAGCGAAGGAGCTTCTTGCGATCCATGCGGTAGTCGGCCGAAGGCGGCCTCGACCCTCCCTGACATCGGAATAACTGCGGGCAGCGCTGGGCATGACCGGATGATTCAGACTACCGTGCGGCGGCGCGCTCTCGCGCCCACCGCCGCTGACCAGCCACAACAGCGCCTGACAGCTACAACGCCCGCTGTCGCTGAATCGTTCCGGATCTGCGCTGAGCAGAACCGGAGCCGGCCGTCGTCAGGCCCACCCGGGATCGCACGCCTGGATCCTGGTCAGCGGTACATGTGCTCGGCCAACAGGCCGACGAACGGCAGATCCCGGTAGCGCTCGGCGTAGTCCAGGCCGTAGCCGACGACGAACTCGGTGGGGATGTCGAAGCCGATGTAGCCGACCTGCAACGGGACCTTGACCGCTTCCGGTTTGCGCAACAGCGCCACCACGTCGATCTGCGCCGGGCCCCTCGACTCCAGGTTCTTCAGCAGCCAGGACAGCGTCAGCCCGGAGTCGATGATGTCCTCGACGATCACCACCCGGCGACCGGAGATGTCCGAATCCAGGTCCTTGAGGATCCGCACCACGCCGGACGAGCTCGTTGCCGAGCCGTAGGAGGAGACCGCCATGAACTCCATCTCGGACGGGATCGGCAATGCCCGGGCGAAGTCGGTCATGAACAGCACGGCGCCCTTGAGCACGCAGACCAACAGCGGCGGGCGTTCGTTGTCGTGGTCGGCGGCCACTGCGGCGGCCAGCTGCCCGATCTTGGCAGCCAGCGTCGGGGCGTCGATCAACAGCGCCGACAGCTCACCGCCGTAACCGTGCGGGGCCGCCGGATCGGTGCCCTCGATCCGGACGGCGTCGGCGGCCGTCAACACGGTGGTGAGGCCGGGATCCGCGCCGGGCTCCGGCACCGAATCCTGGGCCGACGGCGAGGCTGACGACAACTTCGACGAACCGGTCACTGTGCTCCCATGGCTGACGGCAGGCGGTCGGACGGCGTCCGTGGTTCAGCCTGCCATTGTCCGGACGCGGCCGCCGAATTGGGGCATGCTGTTCGGACCACAGCACGCAGGAGGCAGCCATGTCCGGTCCACATGATCCGACGCAGCCGGATGGCTCTGCAGCACAGCCCTACCAGCCTGGCTACGGACAACAGCCTGGCTACGGAAACCAACCGGGCTACGGGCAACAGGGCGGCTACGGGCAACAAGGCGGCTACGGGCAACAGGGCGGCTACCCGGCACCACCGAACTACGGACAACAGGCCGGCTACGGGCAGCAACCGGGCTACGGCCAACAAGCGGGCTACGGGCAACCGGGCTACGGACCGCCGGACCAGTACGGGCAGCAGGGCTACGGTCAGGCCGGACCCGGCGCGCCGCGCAATCGCAACAAGCTGATCGCGCTGATGGTGGCCGCCGTGGTGGTGGTCGCGGCCGCCGTCACGGTGACCCTGGTGCTAGTCAATTCCGGTGACGACAAGGCCTCCGGCGGTGACGACACCACGCAGATCACCCAGGTACTCAACGATTTCGTCAAGGCCGCCGACGCCGGTGATCTGACCAAGGCGGCCTCGCTGACCTGCGCCGCCAAGAAGTCAGGCGTCTCCAACCAGGGCCGACCGTCCGGCCCCATCCTGGTCGACAAGATCGAGAACGTCGCTGTGAACGGCGACAGCGCTACCGCCGACGTCACTCTCACGATCAGCGGCTCCTCGGACACCAGCACGGTGCAACTGGTGAAGGAACAGGGATCCTGGAAGCAGTGCGGCAGCGCCGACGACAACTGACGCCGGCTAATCCGCAACCCGATGCACGCGCAGGTACCGCTCGCTGCGGGTCACGTCCCAACCGCCGGGTAATCGCACCGCGGCACCGTCACGTCCATCGAGCAGCCGGTCGAGGCGGTACAGGTGGTCCGCGGTCAGCCCCGAGATCCCCTGCCCGGCAAGCCATTGCCGGATGATCCGGCGCCGCACCGCGGGCGGCTCGACGGCCAGCGTGGCAGCCTCGAGCAGCCCGGGACCGGCAGCCACCGATGGCAGGATGCGGTCTGCGATCAGGTCCAGCGCCTGCAGGTCGTCGGCCAGCAGATCGGCCGTCCTGGCCAGTGCTGCGGCCACGCCACCGGAGAGCACCTGTTCGAGCAGCGGCAACACCTCGGTCCGCAGCCGCACCCTGGTGAATGCCGGATCCTCGTTGTGCGGGTCCGACCACGGCGTCAGACCCACAGCGGCGCAGGCCTTCTCGGTGTCGCCACGGCGGACGGCCAACAACGGACGACCCCACGGAGGCCGCCAACGGTGCATCCCGGCGACCGACCGCGGGCCGGACCCGCGGGCCAGCCCGAGCAGAACCGTCTCCGCCTGGTCGTCGAGCGTATGACCGAGCAGCACCGGGGCCGGCCCATCGGACCCGAGGTCGGCAGCCAGCTGCAGCAGCGCCCGGTAACGGGCGGTCCTGGCCGCGGCCTCGGTGCCGCCGGTCCGCCCGACCGTCACCGCCGCGATCCGGACGTCGGAGAACCCGATGCGCCGCAACTGCTCTGCGCACCGGTCGGCCTGCAGCGCCGAACCCGGCTGGAGTCCGTGGTCGACGGTCACCGCCACCGCCCGGCGACCGTCCCCGGCCGTCTCGGCGGCCACCGCGGCGGCCAGCGCCAGCGAATCGGCACCGCCGGAGACCGCGACCACCAGCGGCCCGGCGCCGGCGAACTCGGTGAGCCAGTCCGACACCGCGCGACGCACCGGATCGGTCACCGGCAACCGAACCTGCTCGGCGCCCCCGGGCATCAACCAAGCACCCTGGCCATCCAGGCCGCCGGGTCGGCGATCTCCGCCCGGCTGGGCAGCGCTTCCGGTGCCGACCACACGGTATTGAACGCGTCCATCCCG
Source organism: Nakamurella lactea DSM 19367 (assembly GCF_000426645.1). GTDB lineage: Bacteria > Actinomycetota > Actinomycetes > Mycobacteriales > Nakamurellaceae > Nakamurella > Nakamurella lactea. The sequence continues at coordinate 417,768 of NZ_AUFT01000006.1, forward strand.
GCGCGTGAAACAACTTGCGAGACAAAGGCTTCGCCCTTGATGTACTGCGACATCTTCATGTCCATGCCGAGCAGGCTGCGGAGCAGCCGGTCGATCGGCCCTGCGCCCTTCTTGCGACGTCTGGTGAACGCGGACCTGATCGCCGCGACACTGGGCACCACCTGCGTCCCGACGGCGTCCATCACATGGTCGGCGTGGCCCTCGAGCAGGCTCATCAGCGCCATCATCCGGTCGAACACCACCCGCTGCTCCGGGCTCTGCATCTTCTCGATCCAGCTCTGCCGATCATCCCGCCGACCGCCGCGGACCGCGTCCGCAAGCCGGCCGAGCAGCTCCCGCGCATCCAGGTCGGCGACAGCACCGAACTCGGCGACCTGGCCGACGAAGTAGTCCCGCAGCCACGGCACCGCGGTGAACTGCAGCCGATGGGTGCCCTCGTGCAGGCAGACCCAGCGGCGGAAGTCGGCGGAGTCGACCTTCAGCTCCCGCTCGACCTTGATGATGTTGGGCACCACCAGCAGCAGCCGCCCGGCCTGCCGGCTTCCGCCGGTTGCCGATTGCTCGTCTCCGCGCCCGCTCCAGGCCGTCGACTCGCCCAGTGGGTCGTACTGTCCGAGCACCCGCCCGGACAGGAAGCCGAGCACCACCCCCACCTGGGCACCGGCAGCGGTGCGGCCGGCGGTCGACACCTGGCTGCCGAGCTTGCGGGTCAGCGGCGCGGTCAGCTCCGCCATGCCGTCCGCGGTGGCCTCGATCCAGGCCGGCCGATCGACCACCTCGGCGTCGGCGACCGGCAACCCGGCACCGAGTCCGGTCACTTCGCGCACCGTCAGCTCCGACTCCCTGGCGAACTGCCGCAGCTCGGCGACGGCCGCCGCGGCCTGCGCCGGCGTCACCGACGGGCCGGTCGGGGCGAACCTGGTGGCCGACCGGACGGCCGCCGACCAGTCGACCGGCGACGGCGGCTCGGGCGTCATCGACACCCGCACATCCGCAACACGGTGGCGAAGGCATCCTGGGTCGGCCTGGTCCCGGTGTCGTCACCCGGGATGGACGCGTTGGAGATGAGCGAGAAGACCAGCAGCCGGCCGTCGGTGTCCGGGGTGTATCCGGCGAGCACATAGGTCGAGTTCAGCGATCCGGTCTTGGCCCGCACCCAGCCGGCTCCGGCCTTCGACCTGGCGTCGTCGAAGCGGTGTTCCTGATCGGCCGACAAGGTGCCGCTCACCCCGGCGACCGGCAGCCCGGCCAGCAGGTACCGCAGTGCCGGCTTCTTTCCCGAGGTCGCCTGTGCCAGCACCTGGGCGAGCACGTCGGGGGTCACCCGGTCGTTCTCGGACATCCCCGAGCCGTCGAACAACTGGACATTGATGGTGTCGATCTTCAGGTCCTGCAGGGCCAGCAGGGTGGCGGCCGACGCGCCCTCGAACGACCGCGGTGCACCCTGCGCGCCCGCCACCTCACGGGCCAGCGACTCGGCCAGGATGTTGTCGGAGTTCAACAGCGCCTGCGACAACAGGATCGACAGCGGCTGCGAGTGCACCTGCGCGATCACCTGGCCCTTCGGCGGCGCGGTGCCGTCGATGATCGGCAGGTCGGCATTGCCCAGCGCCCTGGCCAGCGCCTTGCCGGCCGTCATCGCCGGATCGCCGGTCCTGGGCGAGTTCTCGATCGACGGGTCCTGCCGATCGCCGTCGACCATCAGCGCGGACATCTTGGTGATGTAGCCCTGCCGGACCTGCGCGGTGCCCTTGATGTCCTCGGTCTTCCAGCCGGTGGCCAGGTCCGGGCCGGTCCAGTACGAGGTGTCCAGCACGATCCGTTTCACCGGCACCCCGGAGGCCTGCACCTGGGCGGCCAGATCGCTCACCGTCGGCGCACCGTCGTACACCGTGTCGACGCCGGCCGACCGCGCAGACAGGGTGACGTCACCGCCACCGACGAAGATGATGTCGCCGGCCTGGTCACCCTTGACGACCTTGGTGGTGAGCCGCGCGTTCGGGTCCTTCACCGAGGCGAGCAGGGCGACACCGGTCAGCAGCTTCGCCGTCGATGCCGGGATCTGCGCGGTGGCCGCGTCCTTCTTCCAGAGCACGGTGCCGGACGCCGGATCGATCACCTCGCCGGAGTAATTGGCCAGGTTCGGGTCGGCCAGCACCGGCGCCAGCGCCTTGGCGACACCCTGCGGAGTCGGGGCGGTCTTGGCGTTCGGCAACGGGGCGAGGGCGAGCTTCGGCGAGCCGACCTTCGGGTCGACCGGCTTCGGCTTGCTCACCGAGGTGGTGACCGTCGAGCCGTCACCGCCGGCCTGCTCGTTGCCGCCGCGGCCGTCCGCGGTCAGGAACAGGTACGAACCCACCCCGAGCGCGGCCACCACAACGACGCACAGCACGGTGATGAGCACATTCCGGCGGGTGTTGGATCGTCCCGCGCGACGCCTTCGGACCACGAGACCTGCCTTTCCGTCAGAACTGATTCGCCAGTTGTCGAGCCGTGCTGGTGCCAGACCGGCCGGGCGGCCCGAACTGTGACGCCCGCCTCTCCCACCCGCAACGATGACGGACCGGCACCCCCAACAGACTAGAGTCTGGCGTGGGCTGCAGGTCTCGCCCGAGTGTGCCGCACCCTTGCGAGTCGGCCAATTCCGGTGGCGTGGCCGCCTTCGACATCAGGTGAACGGAAGGAGCGTCCCGATGGAGTTCGACGTCCTCATCGAGATCCCCAAAGGATCTCGGAACAAGTACGAGGTCGATCACGAGAGTGGTCGTATCCGGCTGGACCGGACGCTGTTCACAGCGACCCAGTACCCCGCCGACTACGGCTACATCGAGAACACCCTCGGCCAGGACGGCGACCCACTGGACGCGCTGGTGCTGCTGGCCGAACCGACCTTTCCCGGCTGCCTGGTGCGCGCCCGTGCGATCGGGATGTTCCGGATGACGGACGAGAAGGGCCCGGACGACAAGGTGCTCTGCGTCGCGTCGGCCGATCCGCGCCGGGACAACCTGCAGGACATCGGCGATCTGCCGAAATTCGAGCGGCTGGAGATCCAGCACTTCTTCGAGGTCTACAAGGACCTGGAGCCCGGCAAGAGCGTCGAGGGCGCGAACTGGGTCGGCCGCGGAGACGCGGAGACGGAGATCCGGATCTCGTTCAACCGGGAACAGAAGCGGCTGGAAGCGGTGGCCGAAGGCTCCTCGCACGACGAGGCGGTCGACGAGGCGATGGAAGCGACCGGCGGCGTCAGCTAGACCGTCACCAGTGTGACGATCCCCCGGTGACCTCCCGCAGCCGCGGGCGCACGTCCAGCAGATAGACCAGTGAGCCGATCATCCCGGCCAGCCACAGCAGGCTCGGCGGCGGGAACACCATCGGATAGAGCCCGAGAACCAGCAGCACGCCGCTCAGCGCGGTGATGCCGGTCCAGGTGACCTTGGTCTGCTTGTCGGCGGCCGGGAACGCGTCGGCGCGGCGGATCACCGCGTCGACAAACGCGAACACCCCGACCACGGCGCCGATGGCGCCCATGGCCAGGGTGATCCAGTGGGTGATGGGAACGACGAACGTCACCCCACCAGCGTACGGTCAGTTCGCGTCGTCGGACTCCGGTGCCTGCGAATCGGCGGCGGGCTTGTTGGCCGCGGCGGGCCGCGAGGTCGCTTCCGCGTCGGTCTCCTCGGTCTTCACCGTCGGCTTGCGGCGGGCCGGACGCTGGGCGGCACTCTTGGCCGACGAAGCCCCGGGGGCAGCCGTCGCCGAGTCTCCCGACTCGTCGGCCGGCTCGTTTGCGGCGTCGGCCTGCCCGGCGGCCCTGTCGTCAGCGGCGTCGACCTTCTCGGCGTCGGCCTGCTCGGCGGCGTCGGCCTTCTCGGCGGGAGCGTCGACCACGGATCCCGGAACCGGGCCCCTGTTGCGCAGCCCTTCCCAGGTCTTGCCGCCGCGATCGGCGAGGGTGTCGAAAACCGTGCTGATCAGCTGGCCGTAGGCCTCGGCCGACTTCCTGACCTGATCGGGCTGCAACTGGGCCCCGACCTCGGAGACCTTGTCCGGCAGGTCGTCGGACAGCTTCTGCACCTTGCCGGGCAGCCCGGCGGCGAACTGCTCCAGCTCGTCGGCCAGGTCCTTCGCCTTGGCCGGCAGCTCGGCGATCAGCTCCTGCACCTTCTGCGGGAGCTCCCCGGCGAACTGCTGCAACTTGCCGGGCAGATCGGCGGCGGTGGCCCGCAGCTCGTCGACCACCTCGTCCCGCTGCGGCATGGTCGGCGCCTTCACCCCGGTCCGCTCGCTGATCCGGCCGACCAGATCGGTGAGCTGGCGGCCGGCCAGATCGGCCGCGCCGATCGCGGCCAGCACCGGCTTGGGCAGCTCCGGCATCCGGTCGGCGATCTTCTCGATCGCCGCCTGGGCGCGGGCGGTCAGGTCGTTGGTGTCGGTCATCTCAATCTCCTTCGGTGACGGGGTTGTCCGTCAGCTCTGTTGTTGCGGTTGCTGTGGTCGCGGTTGCTGTGGTTGTTGGGTTCGGGTGGGCGTCGCCGGCATCCGGCGGCGGTTGGTGATCGGCGACGAACGCGCGGTAGATGTCCGTCAGCGCGGCCTTCTGCCGGGCGGTGAGCGCCGGGTCGGCCTCGATCGCCGCCACCACCCCCTCGGTCGACCGCTCCGGCAGCAGGCCGGCCTTGGCGAGCAGCGACTCCGCCGAGATCGACAGGCCCTGGGCGATCTGGGCCAGGATCTCGGCGCTCGGCTTGCGCAGGCCGCGTTCCACCTGCGACAGGTACGGGTTGCTGATGCCGGCCTTGTCGGCCAACGCGCGCAGCGACAGCTGCGCCGAGGTCCGCTGGTCCCGGATGAATTCGCCGAGCTCACGGACCGGCCCGAGCATCGGAACCAGATCCATACCCCGATCCTAACGAGGCTTGCTTGCTCTTGCAAGCGGCCTGCTAGCACCGCGCTTGCGGCGCAGACGCGACGGAACGAAACCGCCGGGTCTGACGTCCGAGCAGCAGAAGCCCGACCGGCCGCCGCGCGGCGGGCCAGCGCACCGGAGAGAGGCAACGATGAACCAACAGCCACCGCCCTTCGGTCGTCACCCCGCGGCTGCGCCGCCCGGCTGGTATCCGGCGCCACCGGGCCGGCATCCCGGTGCCCGTCCGCACCAGGGCGGCTACCGTCAGCCCCTCCCGATGCCCCCCGGGTCGATGCCCGGCCGGCCGCCCGGTCCGGTGCCCGGCCCGAACTACTCCACCCCGCCCTGGGCCGGCGAGTGGCACCGGGAGCCGTCGCGCGGGCGCGGCGCCGCCATCGCGGCCTGCGTCGCCGCGCTGGTCGCCGTCATCATCGGCACCGTCGTGATCGTCACCCACAACCCCGGCACCGTGGCCAGCGGTGCCCAGCCGGTCGGCTCCCAGCAACCGCCGACCCCCTACCCGAGCTCCACCGGTTCGCCCACGAGCGCGTCACCCCGGAGCACCGACCGATCGACCCGGGCCGGCACCACTGACCGGCCCACCGAGCCGGTCACCACGGCCGTGCCGACCACCAGATCCGCCGCACCCAGCTCCCGGACCACCGCACCCAGCCCCCGGACCACCGCACCCAGCTCCCGGACCGGCGCCGCCGGCGGCACCTACGCCAAGGACCGGCAGGATGCCACCAGGGTCGCCGAGGCCTGGACGGCGGCCGTCAACGCCGGTGACGACGCGGCTGTCGTCGCCCTCTCCTGCCGGCAGGACAGAGCGGCGTTCGGCAATGGGACGTCACAGAATCCGGCCGTCCTGAGCGGTCACGTCACCGTGAAGCTGACCTCGGTGATCACCGCTCGTCCGCACGGCATCGCCATGTTCTCCGTGACGCCGGCCACCGACTCCTCGAGCTTCCGGAGCCTGATGGTGCGACAGGACGAGAGCTGGAAGATGTGCGCCACCGTCAGCAGGGTCGAAGACCTGTAGCGACCGGCGCGGTGCCGGATCAGTCGAGGAACAGCCCGAGCTCGGTGGCCAACCGCTCGCGGGCCGCGAGCCGGCGGCCGGCGCCCTTGGCGCTGGCACCGGACAGCGCGGTCAGAATGTCGATCACCATCGCCACCACGACCGGTGAGGCGTCCGGTGTCTCCGGATGCAACTGGTCGGCGAACTCCGGTGGTTGCTGCTGGCCACCGATCACCACCGAGGCTGCAGCCCAACGGTTGAGCGGGGCGTCGTCGGAGTCGGTCAGCACCACCAACTCTCCGCCCGCGTGCACGAACGGCACCGCGGCGTCGATGGTGTACCGGCGGTAGGGCCGGAACGACAGCGCGATCAACACGTCGTTGCTGTGCACGTCGGACAGGATGTCCAGCGGGCGGACGATGGTGCCGTCGATCAGGGTGACCTTGGCCAGCGCAGCGCTGAGTTTCGCTGCCAGCAGGGACGCATAGTTGAACGACGTGGCCGCGCCGATGACAAATCGGCGACGGGCAGCGGTGATCCTGGCCGCCGCCGCCTCCAGCCCGGGATCGGTTGCGGCCCAGTCGATCCCGGCGGCGAACTCGCTGCGGTGCACGTCGAGCAACCGGCTCTTGAGCAGGGTCGCGGATCGTGGCCGGATGCCGTCAGCGGCCATCGGCGGGCTCCCCCTGCAGGATCAGCTCCGGGTGTCTGCCGGACGTCGCGACCAGACACGCACGGACCCCTAGCGGAATGCTGTTGGCGGCCGCGCAATGCCCGAAGGCCAGCTCCCAGGCGACCGGGACACCCAGCGGCGTCAGGGTTTCGACGAACAGCTCGCGAATGCCGTCCAGGGTCTCGCAGTCCTGCCAGCTGCCGAGGGCGACGCCGGTGACGCCGTCGAACCAGCCGGCCCGCAACAGGCTCTGCAGGTACCCGTCGACCTTGTAGGTCTCCTCGTTGATGTCCTCCAGCAGGGCGATGGTGCCCGCGTTGTCCGGCGCCCGGCGGTTCCTGGCGCCGAGCGTCATGGCCAGCAACGACAGGTTGCCGCCGATCGTCACCCCACTGGCGGTGCCGGGAATCAACACCTCGGCGTTGGGTCCGGTCCAGCGCCGGCCGGCCGGTTCGCAGAACACCGCGGCCCGCAGTTGGTCGGTGGCCGCCGCGTCGTTCAGCAGGGCATCGGTGCCGATCATCGGGGTGAACCAGCCGGCGGCGCCGAGCTGTTCGCGCAGCCACTCGTGCACCGCGGTCACGTCGGAGCTGCCGTACACCGGCTTGCCGGCGGCGGCCCGCATCCGGGCAGCGTCCAGGCCGTCCAGCATCCGCACGCTGCCGTAGCCGCCGCGCAGACAGAAGATGCCGGCGATCTCCGGATCGCACCAGGCCCGTTCGAAGTCGTTGCTGCGCACCAGGTCCGGCGCCGCCAGGTAGTCGGCTCGGGGGTGTTTGGAGAGCACCGACGGGTAGCTGACCGGCTGCAGCCCCCAGTCCTTGAGCAGCTGGACCGCGCGATCGTGCTGTTCCGGGGTCGCCGGCCCGGCGGTGGCCACCATCGCGACCCGATCCCCCGCCCGCAACGGGCCGATCGCTGCCAGGTTCGTCATCGGCACCTCAGCCCAGGACCAGTTGCGCGATGGTGTAGATCGCCAGGCCGGCCAGTGACCCGACGACGGTGCCGTTGATCCGGATGAACTGTAGATCCCGGCCGATCTGCAGTTCGATCTTGCGGCTGGTCGCCTCACCGTCCCAGCGGGCGATCGTCTCGTCGATGATCCCGGTGATCGACCTGGCGTGATTCGCCGCCACGTAACCAGCGGCGTCGGCCACCCAGGTGTTGACCCTGCGGGCCGTCGGTCCGTCCTCGGTCAGGCTGCGCCCGAACGAGATGAGCGCCTGCACCGCCGAGCGCCGCAACGCCGAATCGGGATCGTCGATCGCCTCCAGCAGTGCCTGCTTGGCCGAGTGCCAGAACTCGCCGGCCAGCTGCCGGACCTGCCGGTTGTCCAGCACCCGTTCCTTGATCGCATCGACCCGCGCCATCGTCTTCTCGTCGTGCTGCAGGTCCTGGGCGAACTCGGACAGGAAGGTGTCGAGCGCCTTGCGCAGCTCGTGCTGCGGATCGTCGCGCACCGCCTTGGCGAACGTCTCCACCTCCAGGTAGAGCCGGTCCGCGACGATCGAGTCGAGGAACTTCGGCGACCAGCTGGGCGATCGCTGCGCCACCACCCTGGCCACCACCGTGTAGTTGTTCCGGATCCAGTCGTAGCAACGCTCCACGATGAAGTCGACCAGCGGGTGGTGCTCGCCGCGCTCGAAGACGTCGGCCGCGATCCGGCCGATCGGCGGGCCGATCCGGGTCTCGCTGATCCGCCGCCGGGCCAGCCCGGTGATCAGGTCGGTCACCTGGTCGTCGGTCAGCACCTTGGACAGCCCGCGGGCAGCAACCGCCGCCTCCGCCACCAGTCGTTCGGCGGCATCCGGCCGCAGCAGGTACTCGCCGGCGCGCTGCGCGACGCCGAAGCTGCTGACCTTCTCCCTGACCAGCTCCTCCGACAGGAAGTTGGTCGCCACGAACTCGCTGAGTGAACTGCCGATGGCGTCCTTGCGCTCCGGAATGATCGCGGTGTGCGGGATCTTCAGCCCCATCGGATGACGGAACAGCGCGGTGACGGCGAACCAGTCGGCGAGCCCGCCGACCATGCCGGCCTCGGCCGCCGCCCGCACGTAGCCCAGCCACGGATACCGGTCCTGCAGGATCCAGGCGACCACGAAGATGACCGCCATCACCGCCAGCAGCGCCGTCGCGAACAGCTTCATCTTGACCAGCGCCCGCCGCCGGACCCGGTCCATCGGCGTCAGGTCGGTGATCGATTCCCGCGCACCGCCCGGTGGGGCCGGGCGCTGCGGCGGCGGCGCCGACGGGGCCGTCGCGGTCGGGACCAGTTCACTCATGGCTGCATTCTGCCCGCCCGTCGGCCGCCACCCGCCCCGATCGCGGGTCCCAGGGTGCTTATGGGGTGAAAATCAGGGTGAACGGGGCCCGATAACCGCACCGGGACCCGCGGACTTCGGGGTCGCTGGTGGCCCGAGCACAATGTCGTCCATGACTGAGCCCCTGGTCCGGCGCCTTCGACCGTTCACCTCAACGATCTTCGCCGAGATGTCGGCGCTGGCCGTGTCCACCGGCGCGATCAACCTGGGCCAGGGATTCCCGGACACCGACGGTCCGGCCTCGATGCTGGCGGCCGCCCAGCAGGCGATCGCGGACGGCGCGAACCAGTACCCGCCCGGCCCGGGCATCCCGGAGCTGCGCCAGGCGATCGCCGAGGCCCGGCTGGCCGATTACGGGCAGCGCTTCAACCCGGATACCGAGGTGCTGGTGACGGTCGGCGCCACCGAGGCGATTGCGGCCGCCGTCCTGGCCCTGATCGAGCCGGGCGACGAGGTGATCGTGCTGGAGCCGTTCTACGACTCGTACCCGGCCGCGGTGGCGATGGCCCATGGGGTGCTGGTGCCGGTCCGGCTGCGACCGTGCGGCGACCCAGCCATCGGCCGGTTCGCCCTCGACCCGCAGGCGCTGGCCGACGCCGTCACCGATCGGACCAGGCTGATCCTGCTGAACAGCCCGCACAACCCGACCGGCACCGTGCTGACCCATGCGGAGCTGGCGGCGGTCGCCGCCGTGGCGATCGACCGGGACCTGATCGTGGTGACCGACGAGGTCTATGAGTACCTGACCTTCGCCGACGGTGACGCCGCCGGTCCGGGTACCGGTGACGGTGCCGCCGACGGCGCCCGGCCGGTGCCGCACCTGCCGATCGGCACCCTGCCGGGGATGGCCGAACGCACCCTCACCGTGTCCAGCGCCGGGAAGAGCTTCAACGTCACCGGCTGGAAGATCGGCTGGGTCTGCGGCCCGGCGCCGCTGGTGGCCGCCGTCCGGGCGGTCAAACAGTTCCTCACCTTCGTCGGCGGTGCCCCGTTCCAACCGGCGGTCGCCGGGGCGCTGCGCACCGAACGGGAATGGGTCGGCGGACTACGAAAGAGTCTGCAGGACAAGCGGGACAGGCTGTGTGACGGGCTGACGGCCGCCGGGTTCGAGGTGGTCCGCCCGCAGGGCACCTACTTCGTGGTGGCGGACATCCGCCCGATGCTGCGGCGCGCCGGTTCGGCGGCGGACACCGACGGGCTGACGTTCTGCCGAACGCTGCCGGATCGGTGCGGAGTCGTCGCGGTGCCGCAACAGGTCTTCTATGCCGACCCGGCCGCCGGCGCGCACTTCGTCAGGTTCGCCTTCTGCAAGCGCGACGAGGTGATCGACGAAGCGGTGCGGCGACTGGCAGGATCATCGGTATGACCGCCGCAGAGACCTCCCCCGCCGCCCCAACCTCCGCTGCCCCGACCGACCGGATCGCCGCACTGCTGAAGGCAGCGCCGGTGTTCGACGGCCACAACGATCTGCCCTGGGCACTGCGGGGTCGCGGATACGACCTGCAGGCCACCGACATCGCCGAGTCACAGCCCGAGCTGCACACGGACATTCCACGGCTGCGGGCCGGCGGCGTCGGTGCCCAGTTCTGGTCGGTGTTCGTCCCCGGCGACCTGCCGCAGGGCGAAGCGGTGACGGCCACGCTGGAGCAGATCGACTGCGTGCAGCGGATCATCGCTCGCTACCCGGACACCTTCGCCGCGGCCAGGACCGCTGCCGACGTCCGGGCCGCCTGGTCGACCGGCCGGATCGCCTCGCTGATGGGCGCCGAGGGCGGCCACTCGATCGACTCCTCGCTCGGGGTGCTGCGGGTGCTGCGCAAACTCGGCGTGGCCTACCTGACGCTGACCCACAACCAGAACGTGCCGTGGGCCGACAGTGCCACCGACGAACCGAATGTGGGCGGGCTCAACGACTTCGGCCGCGAAGTGGTGGCCGAGATGAACCGGATCGGGATGTTGGTCGACCTCAGTCACGTCGCGCCGAGCACCATGCGGGACGCGCTGGACGTCTCGACCGCGCCGGTGATCTTCTCCCATTCGTCGTGTCGCGCCCTGTGCGACCACGTCCGCGACGTACCGGACGACGTGCTGGAGCGGTTGCCGGACAACAACGGCGTCATCATGCTGACCTTCGTCCCGGGTTTCGTCAGCCAGGAATGCGCCGATCACCGGGTGGCCGAGCAGGCCGAGCGGCACCGGCTGAAGCTGGAGCGCTGGCTCGACGACGGCGGCGCCGTCGGGGATCCCGATGCGGTGACGGAGTTCAAGGCCTGGCAGATCGATCACCCGACCCCGCAGGCCACACTGCAGCAGGTCGCCGACCACCTGGACCACGCGCGGGAGGTGGCAGGTCCGGCCCACGTCGGGCTGGGTGGCGACTTCGACGGCGTTCCGGTTCTGCCGCAGGGGATACCGGACGTGTCGGGCTACCCGGCGTTGCTCACCGAGCTGGCCGAGCGCGGCTGGTCCAACGAGGATCTGGCCGGACTCACCAGCGGCAACATCCTGCGGGTACTGGAGGACGCCGAACGCATCGCCGACCCCGGCTTCGGCGCCTGACACCCTCGGGCAGGTAGCGGAAAGTTGCCAGGACGCTCCGCGAGACCCGCGCTACCTCGCCAGCTTTCCGCTACCTCGGGGTTACAGCACCGTTCGGACGGCGTACAGCTCCGGGAAGAAGGTGAGCTGCAGCGCCTTCCGCAGAAAGTCGACGCCGGTGGACCCGCCGGTGCCGGTCTTGTCGCCGATGATCCGCTCCACCACCCGCAGGTGCCGGAACCGCCAGAGCTGGAAGTTGTCCTCGATGTCGACCAGTTCCTCGCAGCTCTCGTACACACCCCAGTGGGCGGCCGGATCCGCATACACCGCCTCGAAGGCGGCGACCAGATCGGTGTCGATGACGTACGGCCGCCGCACGTCACGGTCCAACACCGACGCCGGGATCGGGTACCCACGCCGGGCCAGGTAGCGCAGGAACTCGTCGTACAGGCTCGGCTCCTCCAGCAGCTGGGTGAGCAACTGCTTGGCCTGCGGATCGTGTTCGAAGACGTCGATCATCTCCGGGTTCTTGTTGCCGAGGATGAACTCCACGGCCCGGTACTGCCACGACTGGAACCCCGAGCTGGTGGCCAGGAACGGCCGGATCTGGGCGTACTCGCTCGGGGTCAGGGTGGCCAGCACGGTCCACTGTTCGGTCAGCGTGTTCTGGATGTGCTTGACCCTGGCCAGCCGCTTCAGCGCCTGTGGCAGCTGGTCGGTGGCCAACAGTGACCGCGCCGATCGCAGTTCGTGCAGCAGTAGCTTGAGCCAGAGCTCGGAAGTCTGGTGCTGGATGATGAACAGCAGTTCGTCGTGCTGCGGCGGCTCCGACCGCGGGTGCTGCGCCGACAGGAGCTTGTGCAGGTCCAGGTAGTCGCCGTAGGACATGCTGGCCGAGAAGTCGCGTTGGACACCATCCTCCAGGTGCCTGATCCCGGCTTCGGTGGTCGCGGCATTGTCGTTGACACTCATCGGTTTCCGTCCTCGTCCTGGGTTGTCGTCTGGTGCGTTGGTGTCGTTGTCGTCAGGTCCCAGGAGGACCTGACCCGATGCTCTGCGTCGCCGGCACCCGTCCGGCGATGGTCGGATCGACCATCGGCTGCTGGTCGAACAGCGTGGCGGCGTCCGTCCCTGTTCCACCGTCGTCGGTGCGACGATGGTGAACCCGGCATCCGGCGACGGCACGCTGCCCATTGTGCCCAGCGGCATTGAGCTCGCTGAAGGGGCCACCCGATCTGGCCGCACACGGTAGCGTCACCTGCGAAGGCAGGGCCGGTGGCACCGGCACATCAGAGAGGACCTCCGACCATGACCCGACGGGTTCGCCGTACGCGGCTGGCGGTGGCAGTCGCCGCGTTGTCCCTGTTCGCCGCCGGTTGCACCAGCACGATCGCCGGCCAGGCGGTCAGGGTCGCGGAGGCCGATTCCGGGTCGCAGGATCCGACGGCGGACGGACCGAACGGACTCAAGAGTGACGCCCCGGCCCCGACGGTGAGTGCGGAGGGTACCGAGGACGGCAACAAGTACGACACCCTGGCCGAGTCGACGATCTCCGACCTGTACACCTTCTACGGTGAGGTCTTCCCGCAGGACTTCGGCAAGGAGTTCACCAAGGCGAAGGCGCTGATCTCCTACGACTCGAACGACAGCAGCGCCACCGCCTGTGGCGGGAAGCTGGCCGGTTCGGTCAACGCCTCCTACATCGGCGGCTGCGACACCATCGTCTGGGACCGCGGCGTGCTGCTGCCCAAGATGGAGCAGGACGTCGGTGAGATCAGCGCGCCGACCGTGCTGGCCCACGAGATGGGGCACCTGGTGCAGGCCCGGCTCGGCGTGCCGCGTAGTTCGACGGTGTTGCTGGAACAACAGGCCGACTGCTACGCCGGCGCCTATTGGCGATGGGTCGCTGACGGACACTCGACGTACTTCGATTTCTCCGATGCAGCCGGGATGCGTCAGGTGATGGCCGCGATGATGTGGGTCGGCGACCCGGTCGGCTTGAGCAGTGACAACGCCGGCGGCCACGGATCGGCCTTCGACCGCACGTTCGCCGCCTCGTTGGGATTCGCGAACGGCGCCAAGCGCTGCAACGAGATCACCCAGGCGGAGGTGAACAAGCGGATCCAGCAGACCGGGTTCACCCAGATTCCCAAGGACTTCAGCAACATCGAGGTGACGGACAAGCTGATCAACCAGGTGGCCACCACCCTCGACGAGTACTTCGGCCACACCGTGCCCGGATACCAAAAACCCAAGCTGGCCAAGTACTCCGGCGACACCCCGCCGGCCTGTGAGGGCACCAGCCCGCAAGGCCCGGTCAGCTACTGCCCGGCAACCGGAACCGTCAACTACAACCTCGAGCAGCTGCAGAAGATCGGTACCCCGCCGGCCGACTGGACGACCAATCGCGGCGACTTCTCGGCGATGATGCTGCTCGCCAGCCGCTACGCGTTGGCCGCGCAGGCCACCGGCGGCGGCACGCTGACCGGCAACCAGGCCGGGCTGAAGGCGTTGTGCTACGCCGGCACCTGGGCCAAGTGGCTGAAGGATCCGCAGGGTCCGGACAAGTTGAAGCTGTCGCCGAACGACCTGAACAAGGCGGTCTACGAGGTGGTCACCTCACCGCTGCCGGCCGGTGACGTGAATTCGAAGAACAGCACCAGGGTGCTGGATCAGGTGCAGGCCCTGCACATCGGCATCGTCTACGACATCCGCAGCTGTTTCGACTTCTACGGGCAGCAGTAGAGAAACCGCTGCGCTCAGGGGCCGGGCACCGCCCAGCTCATCAGCGGAGTTCCGTCCCGGCCCAGCAGTCGCACCGTTCCGGCCTTCCCGGCGGCGTCGAACATCACCCTGGTCCCGACCGTGCCGCTGTCCGCGGACAGCGTGATCTGACCGACGTGCTCCCGACCGATGGTGCCGCCGTTGCCCGAGCTGGGCTGGTGCCCGGCCGCGACGAACGACCACTGGTCCGGGGCGAGATAGGTCTCCTCGTCCAGCGCCTTCGCAACGGGGCTGACGCTCACCGTGATCACCAGCAGGTATCCGTTGTCCAGGGCCTCACCGACCGCGGGGTCGGAGGTCGGGTACCACTGGGTCGCAGTGACGGCAGCGCGCAGCGGCACCTGCCCGACCGGGCTGCTGATCTTCTCGCCCATGGCCGCGGTCTTCGGCGCCGCCGACTTCCGCGCGGTTCCCAGTTTCCACTGCGCGAGCACGGTGTCGGTGTCCGTCAGCGCCAGCACACCGCTGCGGTACGGCACGTCGAACACCACGTTCCCGGTGACCTTCTTCCCCAGCCCGGGATCGACGCTGCTGAACTCGTCGACGTAGCCGCCGCCGATCAGTTCCGCATCGATCAGCTCGGCGCCGGTCGATCCCGCGCCGGTCGATCCCGTAGCGGCCGGCTTCGCCGCGCCGCCCAGCTTCCAGTCGCTGTAGCTGAACGTGTCCAGACCCTGCGGGCCGGACAGCCGGACGACGGTCACCGGAACCACCAGGAAGCCGCCGTTGGACGCCCGATGCGGGCTCGCCCACTGGGCACCCGGCTGCCAGCTCGGGGCGCCGACGGTGATCCGGAAGTTGCTGTCGCCGTGCCTGACATCGACCGCCGCGCCGAGCTTGGACACCGGCGGCGGGGCGCTGGTCGGCGTCGCCGGCGTGCTGCTCGCCGTGCTGGTGGCCGGCGGCGCGGTGGTCAGGGTGATCCAATGTTGCCCGTCGCCGGTGGCCGTCGCCCCGGCTCCGCTGGATCCGTCCGCTCCGCCGGCACCGCCAGGCGTCGTCCCCGCGTTGCTGTCGCGGGCCCGCTCGATCCCGGTCACTCCGAGAAAGGCCAGCCCGGCAACGACCAGCACGGCGAGCACGGTGACGATGCCGCGTACTGGTCCAGGCATCCGCCGGCTCGCGACGACCCTGGGTTTGGTGGAAGGCATCGAACTGATCCTCCCATGGTCGTGATTCAGCCGGGTCGCGGTCGGCGGGATTTCGTCCGCGGCGGCCCCAGACCGACATTCCGCCTCGAGCCGAACCGGTACGGCGCGGACCCGAGCGGCGCCATCGGCCGGCCGTCGTCCGTCGGGGTCGGGCCCACCTGGCAGGTCGGACAGTAGAAGGCCGGGCGTTCGGTCGGCGCGGCGCGGACGCCGGCCACCCGGACGACGGTGCCGCAGCGCCGGCACGGCCGGCCGGACCTGGCGTGCACATAGGTCCCTTCGTTGCGCCGCGGGTCGCCGGTGGTGTTCGGCGCCGGTTGCCCGGCTCCCCGCAGCAGAAGCCTGCGCGCGATGTCCAACAGGGCGCCGGCGTCCACCTCGCCGGCCGGCGTCCACGGCGAGATCTTGGCCATGAACAGCGATTCGGCCAGGTAGATGGTGCCGATCCCGGCCACGGTCGTTTGGTCAAGCAAAGCCTCGCCGACCGGCCGGGTCGGTGCCGCCGCCCATCGCTGCAGGGCCGCGTCACGGCCGACCGCGTCCCAGTCGTCGGCCATCACATCCGGGCCGAGATGGCCGATCAGGGTGTGCTCGTCGGCGGTCGGCACCAGGTCGAGCATGCCGAGCAGGGTGCCGACCGCGGTCCATTCCGCATTGGCCAGCACCGCTCGGACCTGGTGGTCGCGGGCGCTCGGGATCCCGCGGTCCGGGGTCGAGTGGATCCGCCAGCTGCCGTCCATCCGCAGGTGGGTGTGCAGGGTCGCCGGTCCCGTCGGCCCCCGCGATCGCATCGGGCCGCCGGCCGCGGAGGCCGTGGTGGCCGTCGGCCCCATCCGCAGCAGCAGGTGTTTGCCGTAGGCCCGCACCTCGATCACCTCGCGGCCGGTCAGGTCCACCTCGCCGAGCTCGGCCCAGCGCAGTTGCGCGACGGTCAGGATCCGACCGGCCAGCGCTCGGTGGAGTCCTTGTGCGGTACGCAGAACGGTGTCGCCCTCGGGCATCAGCGCACCCCCGCCCGCAGTCGCAGGCCCCGTGGGGTGACGGCGAACCCGTTGTCCTGCAGTACCTGCGGCAGCGGTCCGGTCAGGTCGGGACCGACCGCGTCGACGCCGTCGATCCGGCGCACCGTCATCCCGCCGAGCCGGCCGCCGCGGACCAGGCCGGCCAGCGCGCCGGCGGCAGCAGTGAGCCGGGCGGCATCGCCGGTGAAGCTGAGCAGCGACCGTCCGCCGCGTTCGGCGTACAGCACCGGGGCGCCGCCGAGCAGCACGACGACCGCTCCGGCCCGCCTGGCCGGCCGGTGCTTCTCGGCGAGCTCACCCCGGTCCGGCCAGGGCAGCGCGGCGCCGTAGGGATTCGCCGGGTCGGCCGCCGCCAACACCACCGGCTGGTCAGCGGGCCCGGCCGCGCCGCCCGCCAGCGGGTCGGTCGAGGTCCGCAGCCGGTCGACCGCACCGGAGGTGCCGAACTGCGCGGCGCCGAGTCCCTCGACGAAGTACCCGCGACGTACCCGGCCGGTCTCCTCGAATGCGGACAGCACCCGATACACGCCGCCGAACCCGCCCGGCACGTCCTCGGCCAGCACCGCCCCGCGGGTGACGATGCCGTGCCGGTCGAGCAAGGTCTCGGCCGCGGCGTGCGCCCTGATCGTCGGATCCACCTCGGCAGCGGGCAACAGCGACCAGGCGCCGCCGACCATCGGCGGCACCCGGGTGCTGCGGCCGGCCGCCATCGCCGCCAGCCCGCCGCCCCGGCCCATCCGCAGCCGGGGCGGCCGGCTGGGCTGGCGGTGGGTGGTCCGGCCGCCGGACATCCTGGCCCGCAACGGCGCCAGCGTGCCGGCCGTCAGCCAGCCGGCGAACACCAACTCCCACAACGCTTCCGTCAGGTCTGCGTCGGATACCGGCTCGTCGAGCTGCCCGGCCGCCGCATCCGCCAGCGGCCGGAAGAAGTAGGCACCGCCACCGCCCAGCACCTGCACCAGTGCCCGGTACGCGACTCCCGCCGGCACCTCCCCGGGGATCGGCAGGGTGAGCGCGGCACTGTCGGCCGGGTGCAGGCTGATCCAGCCGTCGTCGGCCGCCGGCGCACCGTGGCCGGCCCACAACACCTCGCCGGTGGCCAGCAACTCGTCCAGCATCGCCGGCGCGTAGTCGGGCACCCTGGCGGGCAACACCAACGTCTCGACGGCGGACGCCGGCAACCGCACCCCGGCGAGTTGTTCGACCGCCCGCAGCACACCGTCCACCCCGCGCAAGCGGCCGGACCCGCTCGCCCCGATGCCGTTCCAGGCCGGCAGGAACGTCGAGAGCTGGCGCGGATCAACGGGTTCCACGTCGGCGCGCAGCGCAGCCAGCGACCGCCGGCGGAGCAGTCGGAGCACCTCGGCATCGACGTACTCCCGGCCGGGGTTCCCCGCGGTGGCGGCGGCATCCAGCGGGTCGACGGGTTCGGCACCGGGCGGGCGCAGCTCGCCCTCGGCGATCCGGCCGGTGGAGGCCAGCCGGCGCAGCGCGTCGGACACCACAGCGACGCCGAGCCCGTATCTGACGGCCGGCGCGGCCGGTACGAATGGCCCGCGGGTACGGGCGTAACGGCCGATCAGCGACCCAATCGGATCGTCGACCGGCGTCAGGTAGGCCTCGGCAACGCCGACCGGCAACGCCACCCCCAGCCCGTCCCGGAGCAGCGCGGCGTCGTTCGGATCGGCATAGCAGTCGCGGCCACCGACCCGGACCGACAGCGCTCGCCGGGCCGCGACCAGCTCGGTCAGCGCGACCAGCGCCGTACCAGGTTCGACCAGCACGCTCCTGACGGCCACCTCGTCGGCCGTCAGCGGGCCGAGGATCCTGAGCAGATCGGCGATCTCGTCGATGTTGCGGGCCCGGCGTTGCTCCGCGAGCCGCTGCAGTTCCGACTCGGTGGTGACCACCGATGCCGGATCGAGCAGGTCGCGCAGCACCGGCACGTCGGGCCCGCCGAGCAATTCGGCGAGCAACCCGGGGTCGAGGGTGAGCGCTGCCGCCCGGCGCTCGGCCAGCGGCGAGTCGCCGTCGTAGATGTATTGCGCGACGTAGCCGAACAGTAGGGACGAGGCGAACGGGCTGGGAGCGGCGGTCTGCACCTCGACCAGCCGGACGGTGCGGGCGGCGAGTCGCCGCTG
This sequence comes from Nakamurella lactea DSM 19367, assembly GCF_000426645.1. GTDB lineage: Bacteria > Actinomycetota > Actinomycetes > Mycobacteriales > Nakamurellaceae > Nakamurella > Nakamurella lactea. The sequence continues at coordinate 436,325 of NZ_AUFT01000006.1, forward strand.
CACCTCTACCAGGGCCGGAACGTCGAACACGTCCTGCAGGCATTCCCGGACCGCCTCGGCGACGATCGGGAACGACGGGTACTTCGCTGCCACCTCGAGCAGCTGGGCGGCTCGCAGCCGCTGCTGCCACAGCGGCTGCCTCGACCCGATCTGCCTGCGCGGCAACAGCAGCGCCCGGGCGGCGCACTCGCGGAAGCGGGCGGCGAAGACCGCCGATCCGCCGATCTGCTCGGTCACCTCCGCGGTGACGGTGTCCGGGTCCAGCACCAGCAGCTCGGCCAGATCGGGCAGCCCACCGTCGTACTCCAGGTCCGGCAGCCGCAGCACGATGCCGTCGTCGGCGTGCATGGCCGAGACGTCGACCCCGAACCGCTCCCGCATCCGGGCGGCGATCACCAGCGCCCACGGCGCGTGCACGGCCGCCCCGTAGGGCGAGTGCAATACCAGCCGCCAGTCGCCGAGCTCGTCGCGGAACCGTTCCAGCACCAGGGTTTTCTCGTCCGGCACCAGGCCGGTGGCGGCCTTCTGCTCGGCCAGGTAGCCGACCACGTTCGCCCTGGCGTTGGCGTCAAGGCCGATCGCGGCGAGTCGTTCGTCAGCCGCGGCCGACTGCGCCGCACCCGCTGCGCTGTCGGCGATCTCCCGGACGAAGGCCCCGTGCGCACGCCCGAGCTCGGCCGGCCGGCCGAGGGTGTCGCCCTTCCAGAACGGCAGCCGGCCGGGCAACCCGGTCGCCGGCACCACCTGCACCTGGTCGTGGGTGATGTCGACGATCCGCCAGCTGCTGGACCCGAGCGCGAACACATCGCCGACCCGCGACTCGTAGACCATCTCCTCGTCGAGTTCGCCGACCCGCCGACCGGGGCCGTCCCCCGACGCTAGGAACACCCCGAACAGCCCGCGGTCCGGGATGGTGCCACCGGAGGTGTTGGCCAGCATCTGCGCACCCGGTCGGCCGACCAGCCGCCCGGTCGTCCGGTCCCAGTTGAGCCGCGGCCGCAACTCGGCAAACTCCTCGCTGGGATACCGGCCGGAGAGCATGTCCAACACGGCGTCCAACGGTCCGCGGCCGAGAGCCGCGAACGGGGCGCTGCGCCGCAGCAGCGCATGCAGCTCGTCGACGGTGATCGGCTCCATCGCCACGATCGCCACGATCTGCTGGGCCAGCACGTCCAGCGGCAGCGAGGTCGCCGACAGCTGTTCGATCTCGCCGGACCGCATCCGCTCGGCGACCACCGCCGTTGACAGCAGATCGCCGCGGAACTTCGGGAACATCACCCCGTGACTGGGTGCCCCCACCTGATGGCCGGCCCGGCCGATCCGCTGCAGGCCGCCGGCGACGCTGGGCGGCGCCTCCACCTGGATCACCAGATCGACCGCGCCCATGTCGATGCCGAGCTCAAGGCTCGAGGTGGCCACCACGGCCGGCAGCACCCCGGTCTTCAGCTCGTTCTCGATGATCGATCGCTGCTCGGCCGAGACACTACCGTGGTGCGCCTTCGCCAGAACCGTTGCGGCGCCGAAGGATCGGCCGGACTGGGCCATCAGCTGGGCCGGCGGCGGACTGTCGTGGTCGATCTCGACACCGGTGCGCTCGGCGTGGATCTCGTTGATCCTGGCCGTCAACCGCTCGGCAAGTCGACGGGAATTGGCGAACACGATGGTCGAGTGATGGGCGGTGATCAGATCGGCCACCCGTTCCTCGACATGCGGCCAGATGGACGTCCGGCGGACGTCGCCGGAGGCGGGACCGGTGAGATCTTCGGCCGGGCCGCCGAGCGCGGACATGTCCTCCACCGGGACCACCACGTCGACGTCGATCACCTTGCTCGTGGGTGGGTCGACGACGGTGACCGGCCGGCCGCCGGTCAGGAACCTGGCCGCCTCCTGCACCGGGCGGACGGTGGCCGACAACCCGATCCGCTGGGCCGGCCGGTCCAGCAGGGCATCCAGCCGGTCGAGTGAAACGGCCAGGTGCGCACCGCGTTTGGAGCCGGCGATCGAATGCACCTCGTCGATGATCACGGTGTCGACGCCGACCAGCATCTCCCTGGCCCGGCTGGTCAGCAGCAGGAACAGCGATTCCGGGGTGGTGATCAGGATGTCCGCCCCATAGCGACTGAAGGCCCGGCGATCCGCCGCCGGGGTGTCGCCGGACCTGACGGCGACGGTGACCTCCGGCGGCGCCAGCCCACGCGCCCTGGCCAGGCCGGCGACGCCGGCGATCGGCGACCGCAGGTTGCGTTCGACGTCGACCGCGAGCGCCTTGATCGGCGAGAGGTACAGCACCCGGCAGCGCCGGTGCGGGTCGACCCGGGGCCCTGCGCTGCCGATTTCGGCTGTGACGATTTCGTTGATGGCCGACAGGAAGGCGGCAAGGGTCTTGCCGGAGCCGGTGGGTGCCACCACCAAGGTGTGGTCGCCGCTGCCGATCGCGCGCCAGGCCCCGACCTGCGCCGGCGTCGGCTGCGCGAACGCCGCGGCGAACCAGTCCCTGACCAACGGCGAGAAGCGGGCCAGTGGATCGCCGGGGGCGCCCGGGCCGCCCGCCGCACCGGTGGACTCCGGCGGGTCGGTGGATTCCGGCGGGCCGGCTGGACCTCTACTCACCCACCCATTGTGTCCTGCGGCACTGACACTGCGGGGCGGGCCGAATTGGGATCGACGCGACCGCGCTGCAGTTGACAGGATCCGACGATGCCCCAACGCACGCTCACGACCGACCGGCTGACGCTGGTTCCGTTGACCGATGACCATCTCGAGTACGAGGTGGAGCTGGACTCGGACCCGGAGGTGATGCGCTACCTCGATCCCGGTCGCCCGCGCTCCCGCAGCGAAGTGACCGAGTTGCACCATGGCAGGCTGGCCGTCGCCGATCGGGTGCCCGGTCTCGGATTCTGGGCCGGGTTCACCGACGGCGGGTTCGTCGGCTGGTGGATCCTCGAGCCGCCGGAACGCCCGGACCAGGGGCCCGTTCGCGGTCAGGCCGAGCTCGGCTATCGGCTGCTGCGACGGCATTGGCGCCGCGGACTGGCCGGCGAGGGCGCCCGCCGCCTGCTGCAGCACGGGTTCGCCGACCTCGGTCTCGACCGGATCTTCGCCGAGACGATGGCCGTCAACACCGCCTCGCGCGCAACGATGAAGTCGGTCGGGTTGACCTATGTCCGCACGTTCCACCAGGACTGGGAACACCCGTTGCCCGGGACGGAACACGGAGAGGTCGAGTACGCGATCACCCGTGAGCAGTGGCTCGGGCGCTGACGACTTCGTCGAACTACCTGTACTATACAAATCTATGACAGGTGCCCGCTACCGGCAGATCGCCGACGAGCTGCGGGAGCGCATCGCGCTCGGCGATGTCGGCAGCGGCGGCGCGCTGGAGAGCGAGGCCGCCCTCGGTGGGCGATACCTGGCCAGCCGGATGACGATCCGCAAGGCGCTCGACCTGCTGCGGGATGAGGGCCTGCTGGAGAGTCGCCAGGGTGCGGGCTGGTTCGTTGCCGGCCGGTCGTTCCACCAGGCGCTGGCGATCGGCTCGTTCCGACATGCGGAGTCGGCGGTGACGTCCGCCGGCCAGCAACTGCACCGCCGGGTGGTCTCGTTCGCCTTCGAGCCGGCACCCGACCATGTCGCGGCGATCCTGGGTCTGCGGCCCGGCGCCGACACTCTGCACTGCCGCAGCGTCCGCTCGGCCGACGGCGACCCACTGGAGCGGTCGACCGAATGGGTCCGCCCGGATCTGGCCGCCGACATCAGCCGCGCCGACGCGGCCGCCCCCGGGATCTGGCAGAGCCTGCACCGGTCCGGAACCACGATCGATGCGGTCCGACAGAGCATCACCGCCGGCATCGCCGGGGCGCTCGACCAGTCTTTGCTCGGCGCACCGGTCGGCTCGCCGCTGCTGTTGATCCGCCGGGTCCCGCTGGCCACTGACGGCGACCCGATAGCCCTGTCGGACCATCGTTATCTGGCCCATCGGTTCAGCCTCGAGGTCGAGTTCCGTGGTTGGTCGCCGCTGGCCGACGAGCCACCAGGCCTGCGGGAGGAGCCCGGCTGACCTGTTGTTCGTCAGCCCTGTTGTTCGTCAGCCCCGAAAGACCCTCACCACCAAGGAGAACCCCATGCGCGTCCTGGTCACCGGCGGTGCCGGTTTCATCGGCTCCAACTTCGTCCTGCGCACCCTGCAGACCCGCCCGGATTGGCAGCTCACCGTCGTCGACGCCCTGACCTATGCCGGCGACAAGGCGACCCTGGCCCCGGCCGGTGACCGGGTCGAGTTCGTCGAGGGCAACGTTGCCGACGCCGAACTGATCGGAAAACTGGTGTCCGACAACGACATCGTGGTCCACTTCGCCGCCGAGTCGCACAACGACAACTCGCTGGACAATCCGTGGCCGTTCATCGAGTCGAACATCATCGGCACCTACCGGCTGCTCGAGGCGGTCCGCTCCCACGGCAAGCGGCTGCACCACATCTCCACCGACGAGGTCTACGGCGATCTGGAGTTGGACGAGGAGAGCCGGTTCACCGAGAGCACTCCGCTGAACCCGTCCAGTCCGTACTCCGCGTCGAAGGCCAGCGCAGACCTGTTAGTGCGCGCCTGGATCCGCTCGTTCGGCCTGCAGGCGACGCTGTCCAACTGCAGCAACAACTACGGGCCGCGGCAACATGTGGAGAAGTTCATCCCGCGGCAGATCACCGGCATCCTGCAGGGGGTCAAGCCCAAGCTGTACGGCACCGGCGAGAACGTCCGCGACTGGATCCACGTCGACGACCACAACGATGCCGTTGTCGCCATTCTCGAGCAGGGGCGTCTCGGCGAGACCTACCTGATCGGGGCGGATGGCGAGCGGAACAACAAGCAGATCATCGCGCTCCTGCTGGAGTTGATGGACAAGCCTGCCGACTGGTTCGAGCACGTGAACGACCGGCCCGGCCACGACCTTCGCTACGCCATCGACTCGTCGAAACTGCGCGCCGAGACCGACTGGCGACCGCAGTACTCCGACCTGCGCGCCGGCCTGCAGAACACCATCGACTGGTACGCCGACAACACCGACTGGTGGTCCAAGTCCAAGGAAGCCACCGAGCAGACCTACGCCCGCCTCGGCCGCTGACACCGAGCCCGTCTTCGGGGTACCAAATCCGTCCTCGCCCGAGTACCAGTGGGTAACGTCGACGAAGGTGGTACCCCGAAGAGCCGCTATCGGCGGCCGGACCGGGACTCCGCACGGCGAATCGCTCGCTCCACCCGGCCCCGGATCAACTCGAGATCATCGAGGTCTGCCCAAACGAATCGCACGACCTCGTAGCCGAGTTCCCGCAACTGGTCCTCCCGTTGCTTCTCCTTGAAAACGTCTGCCGGCGTCTGGTACTTGATCTGGCCATCGAACTCGATGATCACTCGAGCGGTGTCCAAGACGAAGTCGACTCTGGCTCGGACTTCCGGGAAGGCCACCTGCGGCGTCACCGCGAAGCCCAGCAGCTTCAGCGCAATCCGCAGCCGACTCTCCCCCGGCGACTCCGAACTTTCGTCCAGCAGCTCGAGCATGGATCTGCTGGCACCATTTCCGGGCACATGTCGCAGCAACTCGACCGCGGCACCGAGGTCAGCCAGGGTCGCCAGCTTGCGGTGCAGCAAGGCATCGCCGGCGACGATCGCCGACATTCGGCCGTGCTGCTGTCCGTATTGCACCACCGCCACCGCCGGCGGGACGACCTCGGTCGGCGACGCCCAGCCGGCCGGGGCCGGATGTAGCACCAAACCACGGCGACGACGGGCGTGGTCGTCGTTCGACCTGGTCAGGTGAACGGTCGCGGCAGCCCACAGGTAGAGCGGCAGGCCATGCCAGAGAACCGCCGTCTGATGGCTGGCGACCGCGCGCCCGGCGAAAGTGTTGACCAGTGCGCGCGCGGTCAACAGGTGGCGTTGCTCGCGGCTCTCGATCGGTCCAACCGTGTACCAACCCTTGGCCAGTCGCAGGACGGCTTTTCGCCGGATCAGCAGCGCCAATCGATCCACCGTGACGCCGGCCAGTGCTGCCTGGGCGGCGTTGAACAGCCCGGCGCTTCCCGCGATGGTTGCCAGTAGCGCAATTTCTTCCCCCATGACGAGCAAGCCTCGACCATCGTTGGCGGCAGCGGCCGAGTCGCAGCAGGTTCTGTGGACAAACCTGGGCGGGTGGACAAACCTTGCTGGGCCGGACCTCGGGATAGGAACTCGGACTCCGTGGCCCACCGGTGGTATCTCGAAGTCGAGAATCGCGCGGGGTCGGCGCCGACGGTCATCCGGCAGGACCCGCGGACCCGGAATATTAGCTTGTGAGTGAGCACTCACTCAGTTACTGTGGTCGACGTGTCCCCCAGAGCCAGGCCGATGTCCCCGGACGAGCGACGGCAGTCGATCGTCACGGCGACCCGACCGCTGGTCCGGGAGCACGGCCGGGAATTGACCACCAAGCAGATCGCCGCGGCGGCCGGAGTGGCCGAGGGCACGCTGTTCCGCGTCTTCGACGACAAGGAGGCCATCTTACGGGCGGTGGTGGTCGACGCGATCGATCCGAAGCCGGTACTCGCCGAGATCGATGCCATGGACCGCGACGCACCACTGCACGAGCTGATCTCGGACCTGGTGGCCGCGATGAAGGACCGGGTCCAAGAGATCTTCCAGATCGCGATGGCGATCCGGTGGATGCCGGAGTGGGCGATGGAGCGCCACGTCGAACTCGATCCGGTCCAGCAGCGCATCGTCGATCTGCTCGATCACCGTCGCCACGAGCTGTCCGTCGAGCCGACAACGGCCGCGGAAGTGTTGCGGCTGCTCATCTTCTCCAGCACCCACCCGATGATCAACGAGGGCCGGCCGCTGGCCGCGGTCGACATCGTCGAGGTGCTGCTGGACGGCGTCCGCCGCCGGCCCGCCGGGATCCCGAGCACGACAACGGCGGTGGCCGCCCGCCGCCGGCCGGCCACGGCCGTCGGCGCCGACTCCATCGGCGCCGACGTCATCCGTGCCGACGTCGCCACGGCTGCGCCGTCAGCGAAAACCCGCCGCAGAAGATCGCCCAGCGCGAACACGTCTTGACCGCTACCCGACGTGAGGGTCGATCGTTACTCCCACGTCGGTGTCCAGTTCCACCAAGCCCGGCGCCGACGCCGGGCTGCCCGGTCAGAGTCGCCCGACACGGCTCGCGCAGCACACACAACAGCACCCGCAACTCGACACCACCACCGGAAGGACCGGCAATGCTGCTCCGCCTACTCCGCACCTATCTGGCGCCGTACAAGGCGCCGATCGGGGCGGTGATCGTTCTCCAACTCATCGGCACCATCGCCTCGTTGTACCTGCCGAGCCTGAACGCCGACGTCATCGACGACGGCGTCGCCAAGGGCGACATCGGCACCATTTGGGGTCTCGGTGGGGTGATGCTGGCCGTCACCGCTGTGCAGATCGTCTGCAGCATCGCGGCCGTCTACTTCGGCGCGAAGGTCGCGATGGCCTTCGGCCGGGACGTCCGGCAGGGCCTGTTCGACAAGGTCGGCACCTTCGCCGACCGCGAGGTCCAGCACTTCACCCCGGCCTCGCTGATCACCCGCAACACCAACGACGTCACCCAGGTGCAGACCCTGGTGGTGATGACCTTCACCCTGCTGGTGATGGCGCCGATCATGTGCATCGGCGGCATCATCATGGCCCTGCGGCAGGACGCGGGGCTGTCCTGGTTGCTGCTGGTCGCGGTGCCGCTGCTGCTGATCTGCATCGGTGCCATCGTCATCAAGATGGTCCCCGGGTTCCGGGTGATGCAGAAGAAGCTGGACAACATCAACCGGGTGATGCGCGAGCAGATCACCGGTATCCGGGTGGTCCGCGCGTTCGTCCGGGAACCCCAGGAGACCAAACGGTTCGGCGTCGCGAACGACGAACTCGCCAGGGTGTCGCTGCGGGTCGGACGACTGATGGCGCTGATGTTCCCGGTGGTGATGCTGATCCTCAACGCCTCCAGCGTCGCGGTGCTCTGGTTCGGTGGCCATCGGGTCAACACCGACACCATCCAGGTCGGCTCCCTGATGGCCTTCCTGAACTATCTGATCCAGATCCTGATGTCGGTGATGATGGCGACCTTCATGTCCGTGATGATCCCGCGGGCCGCGGTCAGCGCGGAGCGGATCAAGGAGGTGCTGGACACCGAATCGTCGGTGCAGGCTCCCGAATCCGCCGTACCGGCGCCCGCCGCCGTCGGCATCGTCGAATTCGCGGATGTCGAATTCTCCTACCCCGGGGCTGACGAACCAGTGCTGACGAACATCAGCTTCAGCGCCAGGCCGGGCCAGACCACCGCAGTGATCGGCTCCACCGGATCCGGCAAGACCACGCTGATCTCGTTGATCCCCAGGCTGTTCGACGTGACCGGCGGACGGGTCCTGCTGGACGGGTTGGACGTTCGCAGCTACGACCCGGACGACCTGTGGGCCAGGATCGGCCTCATTCCGCAGAAGGCCTTCCTGTTCTCCGGAACGGTGGCCAGCAACCTGCGCTACGGCAACCCGGACGCCACCGACGAGGAACTGTGGGACGCCCTGCGGGTGGCCCAGTCGGAGGACTTCGTCCGAGCCATGGCGCAGGGGTTGGAATCGCCGATCTCCCAGGGCGGTACCAACGTCTCCGGCGGCCAGCGGCAGCGGTTGGCGATCGCCAGGGCCCTGGTCAAGAAGCCGCCGGTGTACCTGTTCGACGACTCGTTCTCCGCCTTGGACGTGGCCACCGATGCCAGACTTCGGGCCGCACTGAGGCCCAGAACCAGAGATGCCAGCGTGATCGTTGTGGCGCAACGGGTTTCGACCATTCGGGACGCCGACTCGATCGTGGTGCTGGACAACGGCCGGATCGTCGGCATCGGCCGGCACCACGACCTGTTGGACAGCTGCCCGACGTACGCCGAGATCGTCGAGTCCCAGATGAGCGTGGAGGAGGCAGCATGAGTCGGCCGAAGCTGGACAAGGACACCCAGGAAAAGAAGGACGACGCGGCGACCGTCCGCGACGTCAGCCGTAAGGGCGGTAACCGCGGCGGCGGCCCTTGGGGGAACTCGATGCCCACCGAGAAGTCGCTGAACTTCGGGCCGTCGGCCAAACGACTGCTCGGACGCCTTGCCCCGGAACGGATCCGGGTGGCGGCAGTGCTCGCCCTCGCGGTGGTCGGCATCGCCCTGGCGGTGATCGGGCCCAAGGTGCTCGGCAAGGCCACCGACGTCATCTTCGACGGCTGGACCAGCAACAGCATCTTCAAGCAGTTCCCGGCGGGCACCTCCAAGGATCAGGTCGTCGAGATCCTGCGCAGCGCCGGCAACACCAGCCAGGCCGACATGCTGTCGGCGATGAACCTGGTACCCGGAGCCGGCATCGACTTCTCCGAGCTCGGCCGGATCCTGCTGATCGTGCTGGGCATCTACGTGGTGAGTTCGCTGCTGCTGTGGATGCAGGGATTCATCCTGGCCGGACTGGTCAACCGCACCGTGGTGCGGCTGCGCAGTGACGTCGAGGCGAAACTGAACCGGCTGCCGCTGAAGTACTTCGACACCCAGCAACGCGGCGAGGTGCTGAGCCGGGTCACCAACGACATCGACAACATCTCACAGTCGTTGCAGCAGACCATGTCCCAGCTGCTCACCAGTGTGCTGCAGGTGATCGGCGTGCTGGTCATGATGCTGATCATCTCCCCGCTGCTGTCGCTGATCGCCATCATCACCATTCCGATCAGCTTCCTGATCACCGCCAAGATCGCCAAGCGCAGCCAGAAGCAGTTCATCGCCCAGTGGCGCAGCACCGGCGAGCTGAACAGCCAGGTCGAGGAGTTCTACACCGGGCACTCGCTGGTCAAGGTCTTCGGCCGGCAGAAGGAGGTGCAGCAGGGCTTCCGGGAGAAGAACGCCGAGCTGTACGAGTCGAGTTTCAAGGCTCAGTTCATCTCCGGCACCATCATGCCGGCGATGATGTTCATCGGGAACCTGACCTACGTGCTGGTCGCGGTGGTCGGCGGGCTCCGGGTGGCCTCCGGATCGATCAGCCTCGGCAACGTGCAGGCGTTCATCCAGTACTCGCGCCAGTTCACCCAGCCGCTGTCGCAGGTGGCCTCGATGGCCAACGTGCTGCAGTCCGGGGTGGCCTCGGCCGAGCGGGTCTTCGAACTGCTGGACGAGCCGGAGCAGAGCGCCGACCCGAAGGTCCCGGTCACCGTGCCGCCGAATTTCCGGCACGGCAGGGTCGAGTTCCAGAATGTCAGCTTCTCCTACTCGCCGGACAAGCCGCTGATCCGCGATCTGTCGCTGGTCGCCGAGCCTGGCCACACGGTGGCCATCGTCGGACCGACCGGCGCCGGCAAGACCACCCTGGTGAACCTGATCCTGCGGTTCTACGAACTCGACGGCGGCCGGATCACCCTGGACGGTGCCGACATCGCGGCGATGACCCGCGACGAGCTGCGGTCCGGCATCGGCATGGTGTTGCAGGACACCTGGCTGTTCGGCGGCACCATCAGGGAGAACATCGCCTACGGCAATCCGGACGCCACCGAAGAGCAGATCGTCGCCGCCGCCACCGCCACCTACGTCGACCGGTTCGTCCGTTCGCTGCCGGACGGCTACGACACGGTGATCGACTCCGAGGGCAGTAACGTCTCGGCCGGCGAGAAGCAGCTGATCACCATCGCCAGGGCGTTCCTGGCCGATCCGTCACTGCTGATCCTGGACGAGGCGACCAGCTCGGTCGATACCCGCACCGAACTGCTGGTGCAGCACGCGATGGCCGCCCTGCGCAGCGACCGGACCAGCTTCGTGATCGCCCACCGGCTGTCCACCATCAGGGATGCGGACCTGATCCTGGTGATGGAGAACGGTGCGATCGTCGAGCAGGGCAACCACTCCCAGCTGATCGCCGCCGAGGGCGCCTACTACGACCTGTACCAGTCGCAGTTCGCCGCCCCGATCGAGGAGGATGGCGAGGAGGGCGGGACGGACGCGGTCCCGGCCGGTGCTCCCGGCCGACTGCCGGGCTGACGGGCGAGGCGCTGCTGACGACACGGCCTACCGAGCCGTCAGCAGCGCCTCGATCCGGTCCAGCCGGGCGTTCAACGCCTGGATGTCGCCGGCGGTCGCGGACCGGAACTGCTCCTTCAGGGTGATCACCAGGTGCCCGTCCGGATCCAATTCACCGGTGCGGACCTCGGACAGGTCGTTGCCGTTCTGCAAGCGCACCACGTGGTCAAGGTCGCTCGGCCGCAGCTGCAGCCGCTTGGCCGCCGGCGTGGCGACGCCGTCCGCCACCACCTCCACCGACGTCCCGTCCAGCCACCGTTGCACCGCCGGGAACCGGTAGGAAAGGTTGTCCAGCAACGAGTTCGCCGACACCAGCACCACCGCACCGACGGCACCGCCGAGCACCGTGTTGTCCGGACCGATCACCGCGTTCTGCACAACGTTGGACAGCAGGAAGATCACCACCAGGTCCTGGGTGTTGGACTGGGACAGCGATCGGCGGCCGGTGATCCGGAAGATGATGACGATCAGCAGGTAGATCGCGATGGTCCGGATGATCTTCTCCGCGACCGGGATGTCGAAGCTGAACATGCTGTGCCACATGGCGCACTCCGTAGGGCCCGGCGCCGTGGATCGACGCCCCTGCCAGGCACGCTAGAGGAACAGGGCCACCACGTCGGCGTCATTCACCGCGTCGAGGGTCGACGGGTCCCACTTCGGCGACCGGTCCTTGTCGATCACCTGGGCCCTGATGCCCTCCCGCAGGTCGTGGCTGCGGACGAAATGGTCCATCAGCGCCAGATCCTGGGCCAGCACCTGGTCGACGGTCATCGAGGCGGCCCGGCGGATCGCGGCCAGGGTGACCTTGACCGAGGTCGGCGACATCGACCTGATGGTGGCCGCGGCCGCCCCGGCGGCCGGCTCCGGCCGCGAGTCCAGCCGATCCAGGATGTCCTCGGCCCGATCGCCGACGTAGCAGGCATCGATCCAGCCGCTGCCGATGTCCGCGCCCGGCAGGTCGGCCGGCGGGGTTGCCCAGGCGCTGCGGGACAACCCCGCTACGCCTTGTTCGAGCCGCTCGATCAGCTCGGGCACCCCGGCAGCCGGCAGGTAGTGGTCGGCCAGTCCGGCGCCGATCGCCTGCGGCCCGTTCAGCCGGGCGCCGGTCAGCGCCAGGTGGGTACCGAGCTCGCCGGGGCAGCGGGCCAACAGGTACAGCGCGCCGACGTCGGGGAACAGCCCGATCGCGGTTTCCGGCATCGCCACCTGGGACCGCTCGGTGACGATCCGGACACTGCCGTGCCCCGAGATGCCGACCCCGCCGCCCATGGTGACGCCGTCCATCACCGCCACGTACGGCTTCGGGTAGTGCGCGATCATCGCGTTCATCGCGTACTCGTGGGTGAAGAAGTTGCCAGGGCCGCTGCCGGCCAAAATCCCGGCGTACAGCGCCTTGATGTCGCCACCGGCGCTCAGCCCGCGGCCGCCGGCACCGTCGACCAGCACCAGCTCGACCGCGTCGTCGTCGGCCCAGGCCGACAGCTGCGCGCTCAGCAGATCGATCAGCTCGACGCTCAAGGCATTGATCTGCCGCGGGCGGTTGAGCCTCAGGTGGCCGAGCCGACCCCTGACGGTCGCGATCAGGTCGGGTTCGGTGGCGGCCGATGCCGCAGGGCCGGCGGGCGAGGGGGATGACGTCACCCCGCCAACCTAGGTCATCAGCCCGCTCGCCGGTGCCGGCCCCGGCGGGCGCGCAGGTAGTCGCTCACCACGTACTCCCCCAGCCGGTCGGTGGACGGTGCGAACACCCGCCCGCCGGCCCGTTTCGCCATCGCGTCGACGAATCGGGCCAGGCCGGGATCCTCACCCAGCCGGAAGATGTTGAGGGTGGCACCGAGCCGGGCCACGGCGTCCACCTCGGTCACCGTGTCCGCGATGATCTGCGGCGTCGGCGGCCAGGAGAACACCGGGAAGCCGTCCTGCAGCGATGCGGTCGGCTCCCCGTCGGTGATCACCAGGATCACCGGTTCGGCCTCCGGATGCCGGCGCAGGTGACGGGTCGCCAGCATCAGCGCGTGCTGCAGGTTGGTGCCCTTGACCCACTCCGGTTCCACCTCGGCCAGTTCCATCGCGCTCAGCACCCTGGCGGTCCGGTCGAATCCGATGATCTCCAGCGCGTCCTGCCGGAACCGGGTACCGATCAGGTGGGTGAGCGCCAGCGCGGTCTGCTTCATCGGCAGCCAGCGATCCTCCATCACCATGGAGAAGGAAAGGTCGACACACAGCGCCACCGCTGCCGTGGTCCGGCGTTCCGTCTCGGCGATGACGAAGTCCTCGACCTCCAGCCGTAGCGGTGGGCCCACGCCGAGCGTCAGCGAGGTGGGGAGTGTCCCGGGCCCGTCGCCGGCTGCCCGCCGCAGCACCGCGTTGGTGACGGTGCGGACGGCGTCGATCGGCTGCTCGCCGCCGAACTCCCAGGGCAGGAACGCCCCGGTACGCTCGTCCGCCGCACCGGTCCGGCGGTCGTCGTGCCCGCCGGCGCCGTGCGCGTTCAGGTCGGCGAAGATCCGCTTCAACGCGCTCTGCCCGAGCCGACGCAACGCCTTGGGCGACAACGACAGTCCTTCGGCGGTACGGCGCAGGTAGCCCTGCCGCTCCAGCTCGCGTTCCAGGTCGCGCAGCGCCCGTAGGTCCCGGGCGGCGTCGGCACCGAGCTGCCGTTCGACGTTCTCGACGTCGATGTCGTCCAGCGTGGCACCCGGATACTGCTGCGACAGTTGGGTTTCCAGGTCCTCCAGGTCGGCGAGCTCGCCCATCACCCCGGCCGCCTCGCCGTAGTCCAGCGGCTGGTCGCCGTCGACGTTGAAACCCTGACCGCGCATCATCCCCGGCCGCAGCGCGGTCAGGTTGTCCTGCAGCTGGGCGAGCTCGGAGGCCAGGTCCGGATCTGTCCCGATCGCCTGCTGCATCAGGTCTTCCAGCTCCGCACGCTGCTCGCGACTCAGCGAACGCAGCAGCCGCTCAGCGGCCGCCTGCCGCTTGGCCAGCTGATCGATCAGCTCGTCGACATCCCTCGGCTGCTCGGGGAAGAAATCGCCGTGCCGATCCATGAACTCTTCGAACTGCTCGGGGGTGTCGGTCCCCCTGGCGTGGTCGGCCAGCAGCTGGTTGAGGTCGGCCATCATGTCCTTGATCCGCCGCAGGGCGGCCGGATCCTGCGACTGCAGCGCCTGCTTCAGCCCGCCGAACTGCTGGTCGAGCAGCTGATCGCGCATCTGCTCCGAGATCGCCCGGAACGCGGCCGCCGCCTCCGGATTGCGCCAGGCATAGTCCTGCAACTCGCGCATCGCGGCGGCGACGGTGTCCGGCAGGGCGTCCAGCGTCATCTCGGCCAGTCGCGCCTCGTCGTCATCGGCGCCGGCGAGGGTCTCCCGTTCGGCGGCCAGGGCCTGGTCCAGCGCCGCCCTGGCTGACGACAGCGCACCGGTCAGATCACCCCGCCGGGACAGTTCCCGACGTTGCCTGGCGATCCGCCGGTGCAGTTCGTCGATGCCAGGCGTGTCCCTGGTTCCGCTGTGCCGCAACCGGTCCAGCGCGTCCCGAAGGCTGCTGCCGGTCATCAGCGAGTCGCCCAGCTCGTCGACCACCGCCCGCACGTCGAACGGCGGCGCCAGCGGGTCGGGACCCTCGCGCCACGACCGGTATCGGAACCGGCCGCCGGCATCGTTGGCGGGCATCGTCAGCTGCCGTAGATCGTGTTGCCACCAGCTGATTCCTTGCTCAGCCGGCGGGACAGGTAGAGGCCCTCGAGGGCGAACTCGACGGCCGCCGCCACCTGCCCGGGCGTCACGCTGTCCTCGTTGATGCCGGCCGCGTCCAGCAGCGCCGACAGCCCGCGGACGGTGCCGATCTGGTCCAGCAGCTGCCGTCCGGGGACCAGCGTCCCGGTCTCGACGATCAGATCGTCGGCGAACCGCTCCGTCAGTCCGGACAGATCGACACCACGGGTGAGCTCGCGGAACACCCCGGCAGTGGCCATCCGCAGCAGGTGCTCCAGCACCTCGTCCTCGCGGCCTTCCTCGCCCATCTCGAATTCCAGCTTGCCGCGCAGGGTGGTCAGCGCCGGCGCGAGGTCGCCGATCCGGGCCACCGGGTCGTCCTCACCGACCAGCGCACCGCGCCGCAGCGCCGCGGCGGCGACGGCCTCGGACGCGGCGATCGAGAACCGGGCCGACACCCCGGATCGTTGGTCGATGGAGGTGGAGCCGCGCAGCTCATGGGTGAGCCGGGCGATCACCCGCAGCAGGTGCTCTGGCACCACCGCGACCAGCTGGGCCTCCTGCCGCACCAGGTCGACGTCGGCGTCGGTATCGGTCGGGTAGTGGGTACGAATCTCGGCGCCGAACCGGTCCTTGAGCGGGGTGATGATCCGCCCGCGGTTGGTGTAGTCCTCCGGGTTGGCCGAGGCCACCACCAGCAGATCCAACGGCAACCGCAGCGCATAGCCGCGGATCTGGATGTCCCGTTCCTCCAACACGTTGAACAGACCCACCTGGATCCGCTCGGCCAGGTCCGGCAGCTCGTTGATGCCGAAGATCCCGCGGTTGCCACGCGGCAACAGCCCGTAGTGCACGGTCTCCGGGTCGCCGAGGTGCCGGCCCTCGGCGATCTTGGTCGGGTCGACGTCGCCGATCAGGTCGCCAACGCTGGTGTCCGGGGTGGCCAGCTTCTCGGCGTACCGGTGGTCCCGGTGCAGCCAGCCGACCGGCAGTTCGTCGCCGAGTTCGGCGGACCTGGCTCGCGAGCCGACGCTGATCGGATGGAAGGGGTGCTCGTTGAGCTCCGAGCCGTCGATCACCGGCGTCCACTCGTCGAGCAGGCCGACCAGGGTGCGCATCAGCCGGGTCTTGCCCTGGCCGCGCTCGCCGAGCAGCACGAAGTCGTGGCCGGCCAGTACCGCCCGCTCGACCTCGGGGATGACGGTGTCCTGCAGCCCGACCATGCCCGGCATCGACGGCTCGCCGGACCGCAGCCGCCGCACCAGGTTCTCCCGCAGTTCCTGTTTGACGGTGCGATAGCGGTGGCCTGAGGCGCGGAGCTCGGCGACGGTCGTGATGGTCGGTGGCGGGGTATCGGTGACGGGAGTGGTGGAGCCCGTCGGCTCTGCAGGAGAAGTCACCCCGTCCAGCGTAGGCCGATTCCCGGATTCGACAAGGCCGGTGGCAGGCGTAGCGTCCGGGTCGTGAGTGCGTTGGCGCTGAACTGCTGGATCGCCGCCGGGGTCGCGATCCTGTGCTGGCTGCTGTCGGTCCTCACCCGCGAATACTCGTGGGTGGACCGGATCTGGTCGGTGGTGCCGGCCGGGTACCTGTGGGTGTTCGCCGCCGGTTCCGGCTTCGACGCTCGGGTGACGCTGATGGCCGCGCTGGTGACCTTGTGGGCGATCAGGCTGACGTTCAACTACGCGCGCAAGGGCGGATACTCGCCCGGCGGCGAGGACTACCGATGGAAGATCCTGCGCTCGAAGATGCCACCCGCCGCATTCCAGGCGTTCAACATCGTGTTCATCGCCGGTTACCAGAACTTCCTGTTGCTGATGATCACCCTGCCGGCCTGGACCGCGGCGCAGCATCCGACGTCGCTGGGCGCCGGTGACGTCATCGCAGCGGTGGTCTTCCTGCTGCTGCTCACCGGCGAGACCGTCGCCGACCAACAGCAGTGGGACTTCCACCGGCGCAAGGCATCCGGGCAGGCGAGCGGATTCCTGACGGGCGGGCTGTTCCGCTACTCCCGACACCCGAACTTCTTCTGCGAGCTCGGCCAGTGGTGGGCGATCTTCGCCTTCGGCGCGATCGCCGCCGGCACTGTCGCGGTGTGGACCGTCGCCGGTGCTGTGCTGCTGACGCTGCTGTTCATCGGATCGACGCTGTTCACCGAGAGCATCTCGGCGAGCAGG
Source organism: Nakamurella lactea DSM 19367 (assembly GCF_000426645.1). Classification (GTDB taxonomy): domain Bacteria; phylum Actinomycetota; class Actinomycetes; order Mycobacteriales; family Nakamurellaceae; genus Nakamurella; species Nakamurella lactea. The sequence goes on from NZ_AUFT01000006.1 coordinate 453,311, forward strand.
TATCCCGGGTACGCCGACTATCGGCGTCGGACGTCGATGCTGATCCCGCTGCCGCCGCGACGGCAGCGGACGGCGCCGGCGCACCCGCAGCCGTGACCGGACGGGTCGGCGACTATCGGGGCGAACCCTGTCGGTGCTGCCGCGCCCTGTCGACGTAACCACTGGCCCCGCCGGCGATCCGCTCCCGTTCGGCATCGGTGGTCTGCCGCCGGACCTTGCCGGGAACGCCGAGCACCAGCGAGTTCGGCGGGATCACCGCACCCTCGGACACCACCGCGCCGGCCCCGACGATGGATCCGCTGCCGATCCGGCAATGGTTCAGCAGCACCGCACCCATCCCGATCAGCACGTCGTCGTCGATGTCCGCGCCGTGCACGATGGCACCGTGCCCGACGGTGACCCGGCGACCGATCCGCAGGGTGAGTCCCTCATCGGTGTGCATCACCGAGTTGTCCTGCACGTTGGAGCCGGCACCGATCTCGATCGGGCCGGAGTCGGCCCGCAGCACCACGCCGTACCAGATGCTGGCGTCGGCGGCGACGCTGACGCCGCCGACGATCGTTGCGGTGGGTGCGATCCAGGCGGATTCGTGGATCTGCGGTCGGCGATCGGGCAGGTCGATGATCATGACAGCGATCTTCGCACCGACTCCTTGGTGGTGGCCGGGCGGGCGTCAGGCGAAGGTGATCTCGATCAGGTGCGGGACATAGACCGACGAGTCGATGAATGTCATGTAGGTGGTCCTGCCACCGTCGCGGGCGAACTCGGGATGCTCCTTGCCCGCGTTGAACAGCGAGTCCGGTGTCGTCTTCGCCGGTCGGAATATCACCTGCGGCTCGCTCCACGGACCGGTGATCTCCGGCGCTGTGCGGATGACGAGTTGGTTCTCCCGCTGGTAGGTGGTCAACGAGACGAAGGCGCCGAGGTACTCGTTCCAGGACGAGGACATTTCGTTCGGCACATCGGAGAACAGGCACGCGGTCGGGCTGAACGTCGGCGACCAGCGCGGTGGCACGTCCGGTCGCGCCGGCGTCGGCGCCTGCACGAGATACTCATAGGCGGCATGGTTCTCGATGTCCGCGGGCCGGACCCGGGCGAGATACAGGTCGCCGGCCGACTTCGATGCCGGCTGGATCGAACCCCACAGGTACAGGTGCTCCCCGTGCTGGTGCACCCAGACCCCGAACCCCGGCTCGTCACCCTTCCACCACTCGCGACTGCCGTCCGGCGCCGTCAGCCGCTCGAACTGGAGATCCGGGCCGGCCTTGGCCACCCCCATTCCGTCCAGGGTGAAGGTCTCGAAGACGTCGCGCGTCGGGTCCATGGTGATCTTGTGGTAGTACAGGTAGAGCTGATCGCCGATCTGGACACCGTGAATAGCCCATAGCCGTTGCCGTGCCTTATGTTCCGGTGGGATGAAGCCGATGAGCTGCCTTGCCCGGGTACCGTCGGGCGTCGTCAGATAGCGAAAATCCCTGACCCCCGCCGACAGGTCCTGTAACGGCACGACCGCTCCGGTGTTGGACAGCACCTCGGTGAGCTCGAAGCCCCGGATGGAGTCGAACGGCCCTTCGATCGTGTCACCGAAGATCCAGAATGTGGTGCCGTCCGCCAACAGCACCGAGCTGACGGCGTCCTGACCGGTGATGTCGATGTCGTTGTCCAGGAACTGGACACCGAGGTCGCGGACGGAAGCGACCAATGGACTGTCTGGCAGCGTCATTCGTCAGACCACCGGGGACAATCCGCCGTCGACATTGATCGCGGTACCGGTGACGTACGAACTCGCCTCCGAGGCCAGGAAGCAGGCGACATCGGCGAACTCCGCGGCCCGACCGACCCGGCCCAGCGGAATGCGCTCGCCGGACCGGGCAAGAAAATCGGCAACCGCTACGCCCTGTTCGCGCGCCATCCGCTCGGTCTGGTCGGACTCGATCGACCCGACGAGTAGGGCGTTCACCAGGATGTTGTGCGGCGCTCCATCGCCGGCCAGCAGTTTCGTCAACGACATCCCGGCCGCCCGGCTGATCGAGGTCGGGGCCGTTCCGGTCGGCGGCGCCTTCGCCGCGATGGCGAGCACGTTGATGATCCGACCCCACCGCCGCTCGACCATTTGCGGCCAGACCAGCCGGGAGAGCCGCAGCGCCGCAAACAGTTTCAGATCCAGGTCGGCCTGCAGGACGTCGTCGGCGAGCTCGGCGGCCGGCCCTACGGCGGCCGACCCGGCGTTGTTGACCACGATGTCCAGCCGGCCGAGTTGCGCCATCGCCTCGTGATAGGCGTGCCGGACGCCGTCGGCGGTGGCGACGTCGGCCGCGATGCCCACCACCGACCCGGCGCCCGCGGCCCGCAGCTGCTCGACGGCGCCGGCCAGCACTGCTGCGTCCCTGGCGACCACCGCGACACTCGCTCCGGAGGCGACGAACCGATGGGCCGTTGCCAGACCCAGGCCTCTGGATCCTCCGGTCACCATCGCGGTCCGATCGCGCAACGAGATCTGCATCCGCCCACCATCGCATGTCGAATCGGCGTCCGGCCGTTCGACCCATCGGTAACGGGTCGAACCGGTCAACAGGGGCGGACCGAAACGGTCGGTAGTTCGCCGAAACCCCGGTCGGCAGCGGCCGACCGGGGTCTGTCTGGTGGCCAGGGCCGGGATCGAACCGGCGACCTTTCACTTTTCAGGCGAACGCTCGTACCGACTGAGCTACCTGGCCATACGCGCGGGGCCGGTCCGATTTCTCGAACCGGCCCCGCGCGCTGCGACCCTGACGGGACTTGAACCCGCGACCTCCGCCGTGACAGGGCGGCGCGCTAACCAACTGCGCCACAGGGCCTTGCTGTTGTACTGGTACTGCATCGGCAACCGTACCGGAAAAATCCGGGCCGTTTGACCGCGTGTACCCCCAACGGGATTCGAACCCGTGCTACCGCCGTGAAAGGGCGGGGTCCTAGGCCGCTAGACGATGGGGGCTGGACCAAAGTCCACCTCCAACGGCTTGCCGTTGGGAGCCCGATCAGCATACGGCAGGCAGGCCACCGGGCACAAAACGCCTGAGCAATGGCGGTAGGAGCTGGTTCGACCCAGCGCGGGTACCGGTCAGTCCGGCCGCGAGTGCCGACCGGGACCGGGCGGTGCCGAACCTCCCCCGTCGGCAGCGTCCGGCTGCCCGTCCGCAGCGTGACCGTGCCCGTCCGTCAGCCCTGGGATCCGCTCGCCGACCGGGACCGGCACGTCACCTGCGTCGTGCGAGCCGTGCGCCGCCTCATCCGGGCCGCCGGCCGCCGAGTCGGCCGCCGCTGCGGCCTTCGCCGCCTGCTGCCGCTCCACCAGCGCTGACGTCATCCGCAGGGGTACTTCCTTGAAGAACAGCAGCACGACGAAGGCCAGCGCGGCGACCACCGCGGCCAGCAGGAACACCGGGTGCATGGAGTCGACGAAACCCTGTTTGAACGGGTACGCCAGCACCGCCGGGATGTGCTGCAGGAAGGAGGTGTCGGCCTCCATCTGCTGACCCATATGGGCGATGGACTGCCCGATCACCGCCGGGTCGCTGGAGTGGGCGTGCTCCGCGGCGGCCTGCTGGAAGGCCGGGTCCGGCATCGCGGCCGCGACCTGTTTGCCGATGTTCTTGGGCAGCAGGCTGAACAGCATCGACAGGAAGACCGCGACGCCGATGGTGCCGCCGACCTGACGGAAGAAGGTGGCCGCTGAGGTCGCCACGCCCATGTCCTGGCTGGGCACCGAGTTCTGGGTGGCCAGCGTCAGCGACTGCATGCAGTTACCGATACCGAACCCGACCAGGAAGATCATCGCCCACAGCCAGATGTTCTTGGTGTCGATCTGCAGGAAGAAGGCCAGCAGCACGGCGCCGATCACCACCAGTGCCATGCCGATCTGCGGGAAGATCTTGTACCGCCCGGTTCTGGCGGTGAGTTGGCCGGAGATCACCGCGGCCGACATCATCCCGATGGTCATCGCGAGCATCTGCAGGCCGGACTGGGTCGGGGTGGCGCCGCGCACGATCTGCAGGAACAACGGCAGGGTGAGGATGGCGCCGAACATCGCCATGCCGACCAGCAGGCCGGTGACCTGCATGAGGGTGAACCCGCTGTTGCGGAACAGCCGCATCGGGATCAGCGCCTCCTCCTTCATCCTGATCTCGACCAGCACGAAGGAGACCAGGCCGATCGCGCCGATCGCGAACAGGATCAGCGATCCGGCCGAGCTCCACCCCCACTGCTGGCCCTGCTCCGCCACCGTCAGCAGCGGCACCAGGCCGACGACCAGGGCCACCGCGCCCCACCAATCGATCCGGTGATCCCGTGGCGTGTGCGGGATGTGCAGCACCCGGTAGACGATGAGCAGCGCGGCGATCCCGATCGGCACGTTGATCAGGAACACCCAGCGCCAGCCGGCGATACCCAGGATCGAGTTCGCCCCGGCGAAGAGCCCGCCGATCAGTGGCCCGAGCACCGAAGAGGTGCCGAACACGGCCATGAAGTAACCCTGGTACTTCGCCCGCTCCCGGGGGGCAAGGATGTCGCCCATGATCGCCAACGACAACGAGAACAACCCGCCGGCGCCGAGCCCCTGGAACGCCCGGAAGGCGGCGAGCTCGTACATCGAGGTGGAGAACGTGCAGGCCAACGATCCGATGACGAACAGCGAGATGGCCAGCAGGTAGAACGGCCGGCGGCCGTAGATGTCCGAGAGCTTGCCGTAGAGCGGGGTGGCGATGGTGCTGGTGATCAGGTAGGCGGTGGTGACCCAGGCCTGCAGGCTCTGGCCGCTGAGGTCGTCGGCGATCGTCCGGATCGCCGTCGAGACCACCGTCTGGTCGAGCGCGGCCAGGAACATGCCGGCCATCAGGCCGGACAGAATGGTCAGGATCTGCTTGTGGGTGATCGAACCGTCGTCGGCGTGGCCGGGCGACTTGGCAATCCTGACGGTCATGACTGTCCCTCTCCTGTGACGGAGTCCTTCTGTTCTGACGGATGGAGGGTTACGAACCTGGCGCCGAGCGCGTCGGCCAGCAAGTCCTCGCGATCGGCTTCGAACTGCTCGACGTACCGGTGCAGCAGCCGTCCGAACTCGGCGCGCTCGCCGTCGGTCCAGTCCTGGGTGACGGCGCCGAAGACGGTGGCCCGATGCCGGAACATCTCCGCACGGCGCCGGCGCCCGGCGTCGGTGAGTTCCAGGATCGAGGCCCTGCCGTCCTCCGGATCGGCCTTGCGCTCGACCATCCCGTCCTTGACCAACTGCGCGACCTGTCGCGAAACGGTGGACGGATCCGCGTCCAGTTCGGCGGCCAGCGTGCCCGCCCGCCTTGGCGGACCCTCACCGATCTTGGCCAGCAGGTAGAGCGGTACGGCATCCTCGCGATGCAGTGCACTCACCCTTGACTTGGCGATGCCGAACTGCCGCATCAGCCGCATCATCAGGTCCGGAATTTCGTCGGACGCCTCTTCGGACATCATTTGCTTGCCCTTATCAACTAGTTGCCGCCAGCAAGTATGCACCCGGATTCCGGGGCTCGTCATGCGGTGGGGTCGCGGGTACCGGCTTGGACAGCGCCGCTGTCGGATCGGTACGCTCGCAGGGCGCGATCACGTCGCGCACGGGCCTCTAGCTCAGTCGGTAGAGCATCGGACTTTTAATCCGCTGGTCCAGGGTTCGAGCCCCTGGGGGCCCACTCCTCACGCCGGCTCAATACTGGGTCGATTTCCGCCGCGTAGTCGCGGCCAAAATCTCCCCAATCCTGGGGGCACTGGCAGGCTCAGGAGCGCACCCAGAGCAGCCGGACGTCTGGTCCGAACCGGGTGACGTCGCGCAGTTCGAAGTGATGTGCGTCGGCCAGGGTGCCGACCGTTCCACCGGCGACCACCTGGGATCCCGCGCCCAACAGCATCGGCGCCTGATAGATCAGCACCTCGTCCACCAGGTTGGCATCGAACATCGCCGCGGCGAGCCGCGGTCCGCCCTCCAGCAGCACGTGCCGCCGGCCGCGCCCGTACAGCGCGGACAGCAGGGCCGGCAGGTCGACCCCGCCCGCCGGGCCGGCGCCGAACTCGGCGACGGTCGCGATGAGTGTCTCCGCGACATCATCCAGAACCCGTGCGGTGGCGGGTGTTCGGCCCCGGGAATCGACCACCACCCGGAGCGGCTGGCGACCGGCCGGTGCTCCGTCGGGGCCACGGGCAGTGAGCTGCGGGTCGTCGACCAGCACGGTGCCGACCCCGGCCATCATGGTGTCGACCGCCGATCGCAGCCGGTGCACGTCGGCCCTGGACTGCTCCGAGGTGATCCATCTGCTGCTGCCGTCGGCAGCGGCCACCCGACCGTCGATCGTCATCCCGGCCTTGAAAGTGACGAACGGGCGCTGCAGCCGGGTCGCGGTGAGCCAGACCCGGTTCACCTGCTCGGCGTCGGCCGATGCGGGCAGCTCAGACAGGTCGACGACGTCGACGCCGGCGGACCTCAGGCGTTCGATGCCGCCGGCCGCCGGCCGCCACGGATCGCGGACCGCGACCACCACCCTGGCGACCCCGGCGGCGATCAACGCCTCACTGCACGGGCCGGTGCGGCCGGTGTGGTTGCACGGCTCGAGGGTGACGACGGCCGTCCCGCCGCGGGCCGACTCGCCGGCCGCGGCCAGCCCCAGCACCTCGGCGTGCGGCCCGCCGGCCCGTCGATGGAACCCCTCGCCGACCGGCGCGCCGGTGGCGTCCAGCAGCACGCAGCCGACCACCGGGTTGGGCAGCGCGGTGCCGGCGCCGCGGCCGGCGAGCTCGACGGCGCGTTGCAGCGCATCGCGTTCCTGGTCGGTGATGTCGGTCGCCGGGGCCATCCGGTCATCCCTTCCCCGCGCCGGTTGAGCCGGCCACGATCGCCTGGACACCTGCCGCCCGAACTGCGAGATCGGGCCGTATTGTGGTGCTGCGGCACGGTCGAGGATACGTCGACGGTCGCCGCTCCCGGCGACAGCCGCCGCACCCGGTGCCATCGGTCCGGGATCCGACGAGTGGGGGATTCCGTGAGCGAGCGGGCGTGGACCCGCGCGGACCGTTGCGCAGCAACGGAACGCGGGGACGAACCATCGGCACTGAGCGGGGTCAACCCGCGAGGA
>NZ_AUFT01000007.1 GCF_000426645.1 Nakamurella lactea DSM 19367
TCCGCCTCCTGCTCCAGCAGCCGGATCCGCTTGCGGGCCTCCCGCAGCTCGCCGGACTCGCCCGAGGCCGGCGCCGCCGCAGCCAGCCCGTCGGCGATGTCGGCCTTCTTTACCCAGTTGTGCACGCAGGCCTCGGAGATCCCGAAGTCCTTCGCGATCTGGGTCCAGGGGACTTCGCGTTTGCGGGCCAACGCGACCACGTCGTTGCGGAACTCTTCGGGGTAGGGCTTCGGCATGGTGACCATCCTTCCAGCAAGGACCTCATCCTCACAGGATCAGTGGTCAACCAGACCCGGGGCACTCCCCCTGGCGGTCGAGACACTCAAGGGCATCAAGCGGAAGCGACAGCTCATCGTATCGACCCACAACTCGAACGTCGTGGTGACTTCTGGGTCCGAGAACATTGTCGTACTGGAGCATGGAGACTCGCTGCCGAGAATCGAGGCCGAAGGAACGCTCCAGAGGGTCGAAGTGAAGAACAACGTGTGCGAGATTCTTGAGGGCGGCGAAGAAGCTATCAAGACTCGCTACCAACGACTGGTGGGCCAGCTCGGCTAGGAGGCCAGCAGCCACAGCAGGAGCACCGATTCGACCGACCTGGCGTTGTTCGCCGACCTGAGCCTGTTCTCGTCGTGGCCATCGCAGCCTTAAATGAGGGGCGACGCAGCCGCATACCCTTGGCTATCGAGACGCCCGAGCCAGCCTCGTCTGGTGTAGCCATGGATGTAGCCGAGACCCCGGATGTGGGCGGGCGAAGCAGAATGTTGACGGATCGTTCGTGCCGGATCTGAACACCAACGAACGCCGCCGGCCCTCGCAGGCAGACTTTGCAAGGCGGGGGTTGGGAGTTCGATTCTCCTCGTCTCCACAACGTCAGCAGGGCCGGACAGCTTCACCGTCCGGCCCTGCTGACGTTATCGGGCGGGGCATCGGACGACCTTGGGTGGGCCCGTTTCGGGGAGTCAGAGGGGGTTCGAATCCCCAGGCTCCTCATTTCCCAGGCCGTTTCCTGGAGCGAAGGCCTCTTCCATTGCCAATCAACTGACCTGAAGATCCCCCACGCGCGGTGAGGTGCGAGGTCATGTCACACGACGTTCGCGGCCCAGCGCGGTCATTGCCCCGACCCGAACTCGTGGAGTTCGAAAACCCGGTCGAGCACGACTGCCCCGGCGCCGAGGATTCCTGCTTTGTCCTTCGCCTTACTCACGGCGATGTCGAGCTCATCAGTGATCATCGGGAGGCATTCGAGATAGATCGCCGACCGCACGCCCGCGACGAAAGCCTTGGCCTCACCGAGAACGCCGCCGAGGACGAGACGCTGAGGGTTGAAGAAGTTCATGATCGTGGTGAGAACATGCCCGACTCGGGTACCGGCCTCGCGGAGCATCCGGGTTGCGAGGGGATGCCCATCTTTCGCGAGCGCGAGGACATCGTCGACTGTTTCGACCTGCACCCCGTCGTCGGTGAGAGCACGGACGATCGCCCGGCCCCCCGCGACGGCGTCGAGGCATCCGGTTCGCCCGCAGGAGCACAGCACGGGCGGCGCGTCGGGCACGGTGACGTGGCTGATGTCGCCCGCCATGCCGTGGTGGCCGTGGTGCAGAACGCCCGACGCGATGACGCCGCAGCCGATGCTCGACCCGACCTTCACGAAGACCATGTCGGCGATGCCTCGATCGAGTTCGTGCTCGCCCAGCGCCATCAGGTTCGCATCGTTGTCGACGACGGTGGGGAGGCCGGTCAGCTCGGATACCGTGGCGGCAACATCGATGCCGTTCCATCCCGGCATGCGTGACGGCGAGACCAGGGCCCCGGTGCGGGAATCGACCGGACCCGGTACGCCGATGCCATACCCGCGCAGTCGCTGTCCCGGCTCGGCATGCTCGGCGACAAGGGCGTCGGCCGTGCGGACCATCCGGGTGAGGATCGGGTCGACGCCCTCGGTGATGTCGATGTGCTCGCGGCGCATGGCAACGAGCCGGCCGGCAAGGTCGAGGAGCCCGAAAGCCGCATTCTCCGAGTCGAGATCGATGGCGCACACCACGCCCATCGTTGGGTCGACCTCGAGCGCCCGCGGACGCCGACCACCCTGCGAGGCGCCCATGCCGGCCTCGCGGACATAGCCCGCATCGATGAGCTGGTCGACGCGCTGCGCCACCGTTGTGGGCGACAGTCCGGTGACCCGTGCGATCTCGGCGCGCGACCGTGCCTGCCCGCTGCGGATGAGACTGAGCACGGTGCCGGCCGCGGCCTGTTGTCGACGTCGGCCGCTTGAGCCGTTCATCTGCCCGAAGCCCTTCTCCATCGTGACGCTCCGCCTTTGAGCTCGCAGGGACGACAAGGGGCATCGGCCGGCGATTCATCCAAAACTGGACCAAGTATATGCACTCTTGCACCTATGTGTCGGCTATTAGTACGCTTCGCTGCGTCAGCCGGACCACGATTCGGTGACGTTTGACGGCACTGCGGCCTCGGAGCGAAGGCCTCAGCGGAAGCTCAGCCAGATGTCTCAAGGGAGAGATACATGGTGACGAAGACGATGACCAAGGCGTGCCGGGCCGTGGCGGCCGCCCTGGTGGCCGGCGCATTGGTGGTGGTCCCGAACGCGCAGGCGAGCGCCGGGCCGCCGCCGGGGGATGACGGTTCGGCACCGGTGGTGACCGGCGCGGCGTCGATCGTGCCGCAGTGGACGTACGGCAACCGACCCGAGGTCGGGTCGCGTCAGCCCGTCACGGCAGAGCCGACCGTCGATCGGCCGGGGACGGCGCCGTGCACGGTGCAGTTGTTCACCGATCGCAAGTTCGTCCCCAGGGACGGGGCGCCGCCGCAGGACTACAGCTACAGCCCGTCGGCGAAGTGTGCCGGGCCGTGGTCAAAGGTGGTCCTGGAGTCGGACTTCCGTGCCGATCCCGATGCCGCGTTGTACGACAAGACCGCGCAGTTGTTCCTCGGCGGCGTCACCCTCTACTACGGGACGACGGCGGGCCCCGGAAACTATCAGGAGGATTATCCGACGTATACGGGCCCGAACCCGAAGGTGATCCCTCAGTGGCATGAGGAGAACGACCTGACGGAGTACTCGGCATTGTTCGCCAAGCCGCAAGACGGCAAGGTGCATCTGGACAACGATGCCTGGCAGGGCAGCTACTTCACGCCGGCGACGGTTGACCACGGCGTGTACTGGACCGCGAAGCTGGTGTTCTATCCGGTGGCGTCGGGCAATCCGGCCCCGGCCGTAGCGGACGAGGTGCGTTCCCTGGATCCGAATACGGACGAGGGCAAGGTGGTCTGGAACGATTCGCAGGCGCTGACGTACACGTTCAATGACTTGCCGCGCAATCTTGAGCGGGTGTATCTGGATGTGCAGCGCGAGGGTCAGCGCGGGGACGAGTTCTACAACACCTCGACCAATAGCGCTGCCGGCGGGCGGGGTGTCCGCGAGTTCGAGGTGAAGGTCGATGGTCAGCCCGCGGGTGTCGTTCCGGCCTATCCGTACAAGTACACGTACTCCAACGGCGGTGGTTACCGGAATCGTAACTGGGCTCCGGTCCCGGCGGTGTCGGCGTTCAATTTCGTCTCGTACCGGGTCGATCTGAGTCCGTTTGCCGGAGTGCTGTCCGATGGTCAACCCCATACCGTCTCGATCAACGGCTACAACCTGCCGGACGCCGCGCCCACGCGCACACCGGTGTTCGGCTCATGTTCTACGACTGCTGCCGGCCTCTGTACTCCGCAACCCGGTCCGGGTTACGTGTTGACGGGTGGTTCGTTCTGGTACCTCATGGGCAACCTTGTGCTGTATCGCGATCACGGGGCGACGACGACCAGCGGTGAGGTCACCGTGAACACGCTGTCGGCGGTGCCGACGTTGGAGGTGAACACGGCGACCCCGCGGCGGGCGGTGGTGACGCATGATCATGTGATTAGTGGCTATGTGAATACCTCGCACGGCAAGGTCGTCACCACGCTGGATCAGAAGATCAAGCTCGACACGAATATCACGAACGCGGCCAACACTCCGGTCAATCAGCTCACCGAATATGTGGTCAAGACGACCGTCAGCAACGGTGCCGACACGTCGTCGACGACGGTGAACCTGAATTACCTCGATCAGAACGGAGTCAACCGTGCAGACGGGTTGAACACGTTCGGCTGGACGTATGCGGCCCAGGCGCAGCGCAATGGCGTTGCCGGCAACTGGGTCGAGATCTCCGATCTTTACACCACCGTGCCGGGCTCGGATCTCGCACAGCAGCGGTACGTGGCATCCGACGCATCGGGCAAATGCTACGACCGGACACTCGAGGCCGACGTCTCGAGCCGGACGACACCGCCACCCGCCAAGCAGGCCTCCATCACGAAAGTGTCCGATGGCGTGGCGTGTGAGGCGTTGCTGCTCGATGAGTTTGCGAACCTCGTCGAGGACGTCAAGAGCAGCGGGCTGAATCATGGCAACACGAACGCGCTCACGGTCAAGCTCGATCAGGCGCTCAAGCTGCTGCAGAGCACGAAGGGTGATAAGTCCGGCGCGGCGGTGGCCGTCCTGACCGGCTTCATGACCCAGGTTCGGGGCCTGGAGCAGGCGGGCAAACTGACCGCCGACCAAGCCGGGCGACTGGTCGACGCGGCCTACAGGATCATCACCACGGTGAACACGCTGCCCCCGCGAGCGTCGTGAGGCACGCCATCCTTCGATAGCGGTTCCTCGTGGGGGCCGTCAGCACGCTGACGGCCCCCACGAGACTCGGGGAGTAGGTCAGGAGTGATCCGCGACCCGCGTCATGGAAGTGACGCAGCGGAAGCCAGACCGCGATCGTCGTGTTGGTGGAACCAAGCATCTCCTCCAGATCACCCTCCATGAACGCAAGCCGTTCGACACCGCTGGCAAGTTCGATGCACGCCTGCCTGCACGAGGATGACGACGAGGGGAGCGAGCGCGGACCACAGGGCCAGGGCGTCGCGTCGGCTGTCGCTGACGGGAAGCATTCCGCTGGCAGCGATGAGCCCATCCTCAGGCTCAAGTAGCTGCGCGGCACCGTTTGCGGCCGTGGGAGGTCGGCGCCAACCGCCGGAAGCGAAAATCGCTATCCCGCGGGGCTTTTCATCCTCAACGACGGTCGTCCGCAGGAAGGGGATTGATGCCGCTGCGCCGGCCGCGGTGGCAGACGACAGTCGACTCGCAAAGGGGGTGCGTGCACCCCCTTTCGCAGAGGCGTGTGGGCACCCTCGAAATGGGCCTCGCATCCGCGGACCGTTGTCCTCACCCGCCGGACCACCAGGGTCCGGCAGCCTCGAGAGGACTCGTCATGACCGTCACCGCAGCACCGATCGCCACCGCCCCAACCACGACTCCGACCACGACAAGCTATGCGTTGCCAGGCATCTCCTGGTTGGCGCTGGACGTCACCGGGAACGAAGGCTCGCTCACCGTCGGCCCGACCACCGTCGACGTGCAGGTAACGCCGTCCGTCGACGGGGCACCGGTGCGGGTCGAGGCCGACCTGAGCCAGGTCACCCTGGCCGCCCTGTCGGCCGCCGCGGTGGTCGCCGGATCATCCGACCCGCTGGCTGCCCTGCCGACCTCCCTATCCGCCGTCGTGTCGTCGGTCGCCATCGCCCATGTCAGCGTCGACGTGGACACCACCGCCCGCCGGCTGACGGCCATCGGCCTGACCGTCACGGCCGACGCCCCGTGGCCACTGGTACCTGGGCACGTCGAACTCGATGACCTCGAGGTCACCATCGCTGTCAGCCACGCAGCGGATTCGACGACGATCGCGGTCACCATCAGCGCCACCATCGCCGGCAACAAGGTCAGCGTCGCAGTCACCCACGACGACCCGCAGACCTACGCCGTCACGGTCACCGCGGAGGACGGAACCCGCCTGGGCATCTCCACCATCGCCGCCTTCGTCGGCGACGACCTACCGGCACAGCTGCCGCCGCAGCTGACCGGCCTGGCCGACGCCGGCCTGGCCGAAGCCTCGGTCGTCGTCAGCCCCGAGGGCATCGAGTCCGTGCAAGCGACCCTGTCGACCGGCCACCCCATCGTGCTACCCGATCCAGTGGGTGTCACCGTCGATGAGGTCTCGGTGCACGTCGCGGTCGAGCACCCCACCGACGCCGCCAACCGCACCGTCGCCGCCACGGTCGAGGGCACGGCGACCTTCGCCGGCGCCGCCATCGTCGTCCGGATCGAGCGGGACCCGGCGGCGGAGGGCGCGGCTGCCTGGTCACTGCACGCCGGCCTTGCCGACGGCGCTTCGCTCACCGCCTCTGCCGTCGCCCAGGCCTACGGGCAGAGCATCCCGACCGACCTGCCGGAGTTGGAGCTCTCCGGCTGCGCCCTCGACGCCGCGCTCGATGGCTCCATGGTCACCTTCGCCGCCGCCTCGCCGACCGACTGGACGGTGCCGGTGGGTCCGGAAGGCATCGGCGTCGGCCACCTGGCGGTGATGTTCAGCCGCCACGCCGCCGATGAGCAGGGCCGAACCGTCACCGGTTCGATCTCCGGGCTGGTGCACCTCGCGGGCATCGACGTGCCGGTCGCGTATGCCGTGCCCGGTGGGTTGACCCTGCACGCGTCGGTGCCGGAACTGGCGCCGTTCGCCCTGATCCAGGACGTCGTCGGCGCTGCGACGCTCGGCGCCGTGGCGCTTCCGCCCGAGCTGGTCGCACTGACCATGACCGACATCGTCCTGGCCATCGACGTCGAGCAGGCCGAGCTGTCGTTCGCGGCGAGCGGGCCTGGCTTCAAGCGCGTCCAGGCCGTCGTCCGCAAGGGCACCGAGTGGGGCTTCGCGGTCGGCATCGAGCTCGACGACAACTACAAGTTCTCCTCGTTGTCGCCCTCGCTCGGCGGACTCGACTCCGTCCACCTGCCCGACGCGCTGATCGTCATCTCCTCGTTCGACGACACCACCTTCACCTTCGACGAGCTCCAGCCCATCGCCGGCAAGGGGGTCGCCAAGGGCCTGCTCGTCGACGGACAGCTCGACCTGTCGGGTCTGGGCGCCGACAAGCTGCTCGGCGAGGCGCACCTGGACGTCAAGGCTCACGTAGGCACCTCGCTGGCCGACCTGCGGCTGGAGGCCGGTCTCGGCGACGTGCGGATCACCGACGGTGTCGTCGTCAAGAACGCCGAGTTCGCACTGGTGCCCGACCCGGAGAACATCTCGGTCGTCGTCTCCGGTGCTGTCGACGTCACCATCGACAGCAGCCCGCTGGAGTTCATCGGCGGCGTCAAGGTCGTCCCCAACGGGATCTCGTTCTTCGCCACCATGAAGGGCACCTGGCAGGACCCGTTGGGCGCCAAAGGCATCGCGCTCACCGACGTCTCCCTGGAGATCGGTTCCGACTTCGAGGGCGTGCCATCGATCGGCATCGCCGGCGGACTCACCATCGGCGCCTTCCAGGGAAACGCCGCCGTCTCGTTCAACTCCCAGCTGCCGAGTCAGAGCGTCCTGATCGTGGCCTTCAACCACCTGTCGCTGCTCGACCTGGTGGACACCTTCTGCCCGCCGGCCGTCACCGCCGGCATCCCGGCCGACGTCAGCGGCACGCTGGCCGGGATCTCGCTGGACGACGTGGATCTCTATGTCGTCCCGCAGGACACCACCATCGGCGCACTCAACTACCGCCAGGGCCTGCGCGTCGGTGGCACCCTCAACGTCTCCGGGTTCACTGCCAAGGCCAGGGTCGAGATCGACCCGCAGGACGGTATCGAGGCCAGCGGCTCACTGAGCCCGATCGTCATCGGCGACGTGTTTTCGCTCACCGGAACGGACACCACCAAGGGACCGGACCTGGCCGTCGAGGTGAAGACGACCGCAATTCCCAGCGTCGAGTTCACCGGACAGGTGGACCTGCTCGGGATCTCCACATCGGCCTCGGTATCGTTGTCGGACAAGGGTTTCGACTTCGACTGCTCGGGTCGGGTCTTCGGTGTCTTCGACGCCGACGTGCACGCCAGGGGCGGGTCACTGCAGTCCGGAGCCGGATTCATGGTGCACGCAGGGATGCACCAGTCGTTCCTGGACGACGCGGCCCGCAGGGCCGCGGCCGTACTCCAGCAGGCCGCGGCCGACGCCCAGGCGCAGATCGCGGCCGCCCAGCACGCCGTCGACGGCGCGCAGGCGGACGTGACCAGGTTCGGTGCCTCGGTCGACCAGGCGAAGGCCGATCTGGCGGCCAAGCAGGCGGACGCCCAGGCCCAGATTCAGGGTGCCTCCGACCAGGTCACCCGGGCGCAGCAGAGCCTGGGCGCGATCGACGTCCAGATCGCCTCCACCCGGGCCCAGATCCAGGCCCAGCGCGACGCCGCAGCCGCCAACCTGCGCGACGCGCAGCAGAAGCTGGCCGCGGCACAGGCTCCGGTCGACTCGTTGAACGCGCAGATCAACGCGCAGCAGAGCCAGATCAACCAGCTCAACAGCGATATCAGTTGGTGGAACAACTGGTACAGCAATCTGGCCTGGTACGACAAGGCGTGGGGGTGGACCGAACTCGGTGCCGAGGTCGGCTGGCGTGGCACCCAGGTCGCGGCCCTCACGGTGTCGATCCAGGGACTCCGCGGATCGATCGCGGTAGCGGATGGCGTCCTCTACGCGGCCCAGCAGACGGTCAACGCGGCCAATGCCGCAACGGTCACCTACCCGATCGACCAGGACCCCCGGATCCTCGGGCTGCAGGCCGGCCGCGCCACGGCCGTTACTGCCCTGCAAGCCGCTCAGGGAGTCCTGTCGGCAGCCCAGCAATCGACAGCACTCGGCATCAGCGCTGCCGATCAGGTAGTGAGCGGCTTCCAGCAACAGCTCAACGTTGCGACGGCGGTGCTGAAATCGGCCGGTGCCGCCCTCGATCAGCTCAACTCGACCATCGGGGACGTCGCGGCGGTCGGAGCCTATGTCGCAGCCAACGGCCTGGGTGCACTGCTGGACGTACGGTCGGCGTCCTTCGACGGAACCCTCGATGCCACCTCTGGTGGCTCGGTCAGCCTTGCTGCCGATGTGGTGTTCCAGGGCGTGGCGCAACAGATCGTCGTGGCCTACGACTTCCACGACCTGGCCACTGGCGCCAAGGCACTGGCCAAGGAGGTGCTGCCCAGCCTCCCGATCTGACCTGATGCAACCCTTCTGACGCCGACCTGGCCCGGACCCCATGGGGGCCCGGGCCAGTTCAGTTCGCCCCGACGTTCGGCCGACTGTCGGTGGGGCGGTGTCTGATGGCGCCATGAACGACTTGATCGAGAACCTTGAGCAGGAGCTCCGCGACTATCAGGACGCCGTGACGGACCCGAAGCCGCGAGAGTGCCTGTGCTGCTACGTGAATCGGATGCTCGAGCTCGGAGGATGCGACAACACCCTGCGGTGGGCGAAGCGCTACCGCAATCTGCGGGTGCCGACTGCCGTCGCGCTGGAACGGCGACTGGGCGACATCGGTGGATTCTGCGACTGCGAGCTGTTCCTCAACGGGTACGACCTGCACGAGCGTCTCTACATCGTGCCGCCGGAGGTGGTGGTCGACGAGTACGGGAGCATCGAGCAGGAGGATCCGCACTGGCCGGAGCCGCTGCCGGAGTGCAGCGGGGTGCGCGCCGGCTCGGCGCGGCCATGCGACAACTGGGTCCGGCTGCGACGACGGTGACCGTGCAGTGCGGGCGGAGCTGCTCGATCTCGCCGTTGAGTTGCACGGCAATACCGGCTAGTGCGCACTTCTCGGCGGCTTCTGACGGTCAGAGGCCACCGCCGTGCCTGCCGGTGTCGCCGGTTCCGTAGGTCCCGTACTTCGCGGCCCCGTCCTGGACGGCTCGTCGTCGCTCGATGAGATCGCCCTGCGAACTGAAGAGCGATTTGATCTTTCGCAGCACCTTCCGCAGGATCCCCGGTTCTGCCGCCGGCGGCTTCGTCATAGTCGTGAAGGTACCAACGCACCGGCATATCGGCCCGCGCTCGAAATTCATGTCGGGCTCGACGCGTGGGACCTCCGACCGGTCGAGCTCGGCCAAGTCGCCCAGCTGATGGTTGCGCAGCTTTCACAGCGGGCCAGCCGGGGTGCGGCAGACGTCGACCGAACGTGACTCTGTGAGGGCTCCGGCGGATGGTCGCTGTCCCGAGACGCTTCCCGTCGAACGCGAGTCTGCTCTTGTTGGGGCGTCGCCGTTCAAAGCGCTCCCGATCATCGACACGGCTGCGATGCAGGCTGCGGGCTGGCTCTTGACGCCGCCACCCGAAATAAGTAGTCGTTCACTCGAACGGTCATTGACCCTGGTGGCACAGAGTTCGTACGCTCCGCTCATTCGGCTCGCGGGGAGGGGCAACAGGACATCATGAGGAAGCGCCAATCGCTGTGGGCAGCTGGATTGACTGCCCTCGCCGTTGCTGTTGCTGCGGCTACCGGCACCTACGCGGTCACCCAACCGGCGTCAGAAGTCAGCGGTACGGCCGTAGCGGTGGCCGGTCCGCCGGCACCCGCGGCTGCGCCATCAACCCGCGGGTCGGTGGCAACCAGTCCCGCCCAGCCGTCCACTGCTGCGACGCCGGCCAAGCAATCCGCAGCCCCCCGAAGTCCGACCAAGGCAAAGACGAACGCAGCACCGGCCCGTCCCCAGGTTCCGGCTACGGTCACCGTCACTGTCAAGCCCACTGCCGCAACGCATTCCGCTGAAACACGGCCCGCAGAAACGACGACCCAGCCAACAACCGACAGGCCGACGATTCAACTTTCCGGTGATGCTGCGCTCTATGCCGACACCGACGCCGCTGTGTCGGCCGTCGAGAATTACTGGAAGTACATCTTCAAGGGCTGGGACGTCACCTGGCATGGTCCCGTGGTGTGGTCCGGAGATGGCTTCTACGACTCCGCCTCCAACGTGCCCGGCCCGCTGTGCAACGGACAACCAGCAGAGCCGATGAACGGCAGCTTCTGCGGCGACGGCGTCGTCGGGCAAGGCGTCGTCTCCTGGGACCTTCAGTTGATGCGCACCGGATACCAAGCATTCGGAGACAGCTTCGTCTACCTCGTCGTTGCCCACGAATGGGGCCACGTTGCGCAGGAACGGTTTGTGGCGGACGGTCAGGAACCTGCGGTCCTGATGCAGCAGGAACTGCAGGCCGACTGTCTGGCCGGGGCGACGCTCACCAAGGCCGCCGAGCTCGGCTACCTCAACATCGAACCCGGCGACACCGACGAATTGATCGACTCGCTCAACGCAATGGGCGACTCCCACACCTGGACCCAATCAACCGACCACGGATCATCGGCCCAGCGGGTCGCCTGGTTCACCAAGGGCTTCAACGGCGATATCGAATCGTGCCTGGGAAACCGCTGACGGTTGCCGGGCCACCCAGTCGGCGTCAGCCTGTCCCGGGCTGCGTTGTTCACCCACCGGACATCGAAATCGGGTAGGAACAAGCCATGGTGCAGCGGATGTCCTTGCGGGAATACATCGACCACCTGCGCACGACCGGATACCGGATCGAGGGCGCAGAGGGCGACGATCCGGTGCTGATCGCGCCGGACGGTCAGGCCATCGACACCTGGCGGGTCGACTACCCGTACGACGAGTTGATGTCGCGGGACGAGTACGAGGACGAGAAATATCGGCTGCAGATCGAGCTGCTCAAATTCCAGTACTGGACCGAGGACACCGGCGCCAAGCACGTCATCGTGTTCGAAGGACGGGACGCAGCCGGCAAGGGCGGGACGATCAAGCGGTTCACCGAACATCTGAATCCGCGGGCGGCCCGGGTGGTCGCGCTGTCGAAACCGTCGAGCTCCGAACAGGGCCAGTGGTACTTCCAGCGCTACGTCCAGAATCTGCCCACCGCCGGCGAGATCGTCATGTTCGACCGATCCTGGTACAACCGGGCCGGGGTCGAACGGGTGATGGGTTTCTGCACGGACGACGAGTACCAGACGTTCATGACGCAGGCGCCGGTGTTCGAGCGCATGTTGGTGGATTCGGGCATCACGGTGACCAAGTTCTGGTTCTCGGTGACCCAGGACGAACAGCGGACCAGGTTCGCCCTGCGACAGATCGACCCGGTGCGGCGGTGGAAGCTCTCCCCGATGGATTTGGAATCGATGGACCGCTGGGACGACTACACCGCCGCGAAGGAAGCGATGCTGGCCGGCACCGACAAGAGGCACGCGCCGTGGACCACGGTGAAGTCGAACGACAAGAAACGCGCGCGGGTCAACGCGTTACGCGCCTTTCTGAACCAGTTCGACTACGAAGGGAAAGACCCGGCCGTGGTGTTCCGGCCCGATCCGGCCATCGTCCGACGTGCCAAGCACACGTCCGGCGACTGATCCCGTCCGACGACGACCGATCACCGCAGGCCGGCGAAACTGATCGCCGGCCGCCAACGAGCAGAGACGGATCACGATGAACACAAGCGACGTTTCCACCCACGAGCGAACGGCGCGGCGTGCCAGGGACTGGGGCGTCTGGCTGCCCGGGCGACCGGGTCCGTTCAACGCGATCACCGACGTCGCGGGTGTCGAGGTCGGGCACGTGACCCTGATCGAGGGTGACAACGTCCGGACCGGAGTCACCGCCATCCTTCCCGCCGGTCAGGCTGGCAGCGGCGACCTCGCATTGCCGGCAGGCTGGTTCTCGCTCAACGGCAACGGTGAATTGACCGGCACCACCTGGATCAGCGAATCCGGCTGCCTGTCGACTCCGATCCTGCTCACCAACACGCATTCGGTGGGCGCGGTCCACGAGGGCGCCATCCGGTGGCTTCGCCGCTTCCACGACGGCAGCCGGGCGAGATTCCGGCTCCCGGTCGTCGGCGAGACCTGTGACGCCGGGCTCAACGACATCGACGGTCTGCACGTTCGCCCGGAACACGCGGTGCAGGCGATCGAGGCAGCATCGTCCGGTCCGGTGGCCGAGGGCAACGTCGGCGGCAGCACCGGGATGACGACCTACCAATACAAGGGTGGCGCCGGGACGTCGTCGCGCCGGGTGGGGGTGCGTGACGCCGAGTACACCGTTGGTGTGTATGTGCAGTCGAACTTCGGCCGGCGGCAGGAGTTCATGATCAACGGTGTGCGGCTGGGCGACCTCGGCGATCCGCCGGCGACCGTGGAGGCCCCGGAACCGGAGCCGGGCGCCGGGTCGATCATCGCCATCGTTGTCACCGATGCGCCGCTGCTACCGCACCAGTGCCAGGCGCTTGCCCGGCGGGTGCCGATGGGTTTGGCGCGCACCGGGGCCAACGCCGGTCACTTCTCCGGCGATATCTTCCTGGCCTTCTCCACGGCCAACGCCGGTGTTCTGGACAGCTGGACGGGGTCCGAGGAGTCCGCGCTGGAACTGCGCACCGCGCAGGTATTGCCACCCGGTTTGGTCACACCCTTGTACGGGGCAGTGATCGAAGCGACCGAGGAGGCCGTGATCAACGCCCTGTTCGGCGCGGAGGACATGACCGGATTCCGGGGACAGCGGGTCAACGCCATCCCGCAGCAGGCCGTGGCCGAGCGGCTGGCGGCAGCCCGCCCGCCGCTGGTCAGCGGGTTCTCAGACTCGGTGCGTACCCCGGACTCTCCGGGTGCGCGCGATCAGCATCAGGCCGATACCGAGTAGCACGGCGAGGGATCCGGCCGTCAGACCAGGTAGGACGTCGACGCCGGTGTTGGCCAGATCGGTGCCTGGGTCGCTCGCGACCGGCCCGGCCTCGTTCGAGGACGAGGAGTTGGTCGGCGTCGCGGCAGTCGGATCCGTTGGGGTAGAGGTGGCGGTGCTCGGCGTGGTTGCCGTCGTAGCGGTCGTTGTCATCGGGGGTGTTGCCGCCGATGTCGTTGCCGTCGGAGTCGTCGTTCCCGTCGGGGTCGTAGCCGAAGTGGTCGTTGTCGTCGACGTGGTCACCGGCGCTGCGTCGATGGTGATCGTGAACTGCTTGGTCGCCGGAGCTGCCGCCGCGGCCGCGGCGAAGGCCGTCCGCCCGCGCAAGCCCGCCGCCGGTGCTTCATCGCTCACCCGCACGGTGAAGGTGATGTCGTCGGAAGCCGTTGGGGTGCCGGAGATCTCCCCGGTCGCCGGATCGAGCGTAAGCCCGGCCGGCAGGCTGTCTCCCGCTTTGATTCCCCAGCTGTACGGCGGACCGTTGCCGCCGGTCGCCTTCAGCGTCCCGGCATAGTCGACACCCACCGTTCCGTCGGGCAGCGAATCGGTGACGATCACCAACGGCGGCACCTGCGTTACTTCGGCGGCACCGGCCGAGCATTCCTCGCCCTGCGGGCGGGGGATGCCACGCTGATCGGTCGACCCATCGGCGCACAGGGACTGGCTCGCTGCGCCGGTGCCGGCAGGCATGGTTCCGACCGGGATGAAACCTGCCGCCGGGCCGGCGGTGGCCGGCAGCATGGTCCGGGAAGAACCGCCGTTGTTGCCCAACCCTTCAAGAACCGGATCGGTGCTCGACTGGCTGGTGCTCGCATCCAGCTTGCAGCTGTCGTCGGAGACGATGTTGTAGCCACCGTCGTTCAACACACCGGTTGAGTCCGGGAACGTACAGGCGGTCGAGCCGTCCGCGTTCTTGATGATCGACCCGCCGAGCAGCACCGTCGCTCCGTTGTCGATGGACAGACCGCCGGACGGGGCTTCCGGATTCGTCGAGGTGCCGTCGTCGTTGTCGGCAACGGTGCTGCCGGTCAGCACGATGGAGGCCGGCGAGAAGTCCTGCCCACTCGCTACGCCGGCGGCGATGCCGACAGCGGAGTTGTTCGCGATAGTGCTGTCGCTGATCTGCGTTTCACTGCCGGGCAGCAGCATCACACCGCTGGTGTTGCCGGAGATCTCACTGCGGACGACCTTGAGCACGGTGGCCGGAGTATCGAGAGGACCACTGAAGATCCCGACCAGAATTCCGATGCCGGCAAATGGCGAGAAGGCACCCGCGATGTTGTCCCGCACCACGCTGTCGGCCAGCGACACGTTCCCACCCAACGAGAACACCCCGTTGGCGTTGCCCGCAATCGTCAGTCCCTTGCCGGTGATCGAGCCACCCCCGAGGGTGATTGCAGCGGCGAAGGGGGTGCCGGCGGCCGGGCTCAAACCGTTTCCGGTGATCGAGGTGCCGGTGAGGTCGACGGTCCGGCCGGGCCCTGGCAAAGAGATCCCGCCGTTCGAGTTGCCGGACACCGATCCACCGGTGATGGTCGCCGTGCCCGCCTCACCCATGCTGATCCCGAGAGCATTGCCGGTGACGTCGGTGTCGGTCACCACGGCCGACGAATGGTCGATCGTCAGCCCCATCCCGCCGGCACTGCTGCCCGGGGCAGCGTCATGCCCGTTGTCGGCGATGGTGCTGCCGCTGAGCGCCAAGGTTGCCGGCGGGAGGCCGGTGTCTCCGCCGCGGCCTTGGGCCAAGATCCCGGCTATCGAATTACCGTTGATCGTGCTGGCACTGATCTGCGCCTGAGCGTCCAACAGCATGACACCCGCTGCTTTGTTGCCGGACACCTCGGTGTTCTTCAGGGTGACCTCGACCGGCGTCGGGCCGTCGCTGCCGATACTGACACCGGCAAGGCCGCCAATCCCCACCCCGTTTGTTGTGTCGGGGTCACGATCCGGATTCCCGTTGTCCTTCACAACGCTGTCGGTCAGCGACAGGCTGCCGCTCCCAATCATCGCGCCGGACGAATTCCCGGAGATCGTCACCCCAGTCGCGGTGACCACTCCGTCCTGGACGACGATGCCGCCGTTGAAGGTGCCGCCCAACCCCAGATAGTTACCGGTGATCGAGGTGCCGGTGACGTCGGCGGTGCCGTCGCCGGCGACCGTCAGGCCCGGCCCCTTGTTGTCGGCCAGAGTGCCACCAGTGATGGTCGCTGTGCCGGCGATCACGGATACCCCGATGGCGTTTTCGGTGATGTCGCTGTTGGTGATCGTGACGGTGCTCGGCTGTCCGGGATCGCCGGCCAGCGCGCCGACCTGCACGCCCGAGCCGGCGTTGCCCTTCACGGTGGTGTTGTCGAGGGTCGCGGTGCTGCCGTTACTGGCCCCGACGCCATAGCCGCCGGCGTTGCCGGTGATCGTGCTGTCGGTGATCGTCGCAGTGCTGCCGCCGTCGACCAGGACGCCCTGCGCCGGGTCGGCGCGGTCGTCCGGGCGCTGGGTCACCGTGACGTCGGACAGCGTGACGTCGCTGGCGGACTTGGCCAGGACTGCCGGGTGGCCGAACAGGTCGGAGTGGATCGTCATCGTCGACACAGTGACGGTCACCGGGCTCGCGTCCCCGATCGTCACGGTCGAGGTGTCGTCTGTTTCTTCGGCTTGAATGACGACACCCGTCCGCGAGGTGCCCTGCAGCGCAACTGATTTGCTGACGACCAGGGTCTCGATGTAGTCGCCGGGTGCGATGAGAATGGTGTCGCCGTCTGCGGCCTGCTGCAGCGCTTCAGAGACCGTTGTGCAGGCGGTGGGCGGCGCCTGCCCGCAGCCGGAGCCGCCGATTCCGGTGGCCTGATCGACGTACCAGGTATTGCCGGCCGCGGCGGCCGGCAGGGCGAGTCCCAGCAAGGTCAGGGCGGCCGCCGTGACAACGGCCAGTACGGCCGACACGATGCGCCGAGCCCATCTGGGCTGACGTCTCAACGTCTGGTGGCGCGACGACGTCAGTTGTACCCCGGCCTGATGCATCGATGTGCCCCTCGCGCCCGACAGAAAATGATCATGAGGGACGTTACGCGACCAACCAGACATCCGCGCACGGGAGTATCAATCGGGCGAATGTTGCAGGCCATCGCGAACTGGAGCCGGCATCGATGGTGACGAAGCCGCAGCGCCGACCGCTGCTACTCATCCGGCTGCCAAAGGGCCCGCCGGACGTCGACGATTCCGTGTCGAATCGGGGTGCCTTCGATCAGCCAGTGCGGTTGGGCGTCGAACATCAGGTAGGGCGGCAACGTTCCGTCGGCACGCACGACCCGCCACCAGGCAACCTCCGGACCGTGCCTGGCCATCACGCCGGCCACTCCGCGCGGACCACCCCGGCCCAGATAGTCGGCGATCGCGCCGAACGTCATCACCCGCCCGGCCGGAATGCTGTCGACGACCTCGATCACCAGGTCGCTCAGTTCCTCGGGGCGATCGCTCATTCGACGGCCGCGGGGGTCCGAGTCTTCGACCTCGCCGAGACCAGGGCCGACGGGTGCGCATGGAAGTCACTGGGCCCGTGTATCGAGCCGTCCTCGGTCACTGGTCGGCCCGCTCGGGGACCAGCCCTCGGAGCCGGCGGCGCCAAGTCGAAGGCACGTTCCGCCCGGCGCTGTGCCATCGACCAGATCCCTCGCTCGGCGAGAGCTTCCAGGGTCGTCATCATCCAGACGCTAGCCGGGTATCCCCGTCGTGCGGCCCGTAGTGCAGTCCATGGGAGGCGCTCTCGCATCGCCGATCGTTCGCTGTGGCGCAGCAGCCAGAACCGTCAGTCCCGGAACTGGCCCGCTGGAACCATCGACATGAAGATGCGCTGACCGACTACGGCAGGCCGACGAAGCTGATCACCGCTACGGCGATGCAGATGACGAGCATGCCGATGGCGTTGACGAACAGGTTGCGTCCGAAGTCCTTTGCCCGGATGTGCATCGCGATCGCGATGAGGAAGTAGGCGATCAGGGCGAACGTTGCCGCCGTGCCCAGGTAGGAAATCCAGATGCCGGCGATCAGCGCCGCACCCGCGAGGAACTTGACCGGCGAAACCACCCACCAGAACTCGCGCGGCCAGCCGACGTCCCGGAAACACGCAGCGATGAACGGGACCGGGCGCAGGCACAAGATCCCGTCACCGATGCTGATGACGGCCAGCACGACCACGGGCCAGATCGGCGCGGGCAACGAAGCGACTGCAATCATGTCGGCCACCGTACCATACGGTATGGTATGGCGATGACGGAAACCGTGAGCGCGCGTCCTGGGCCGGAATCCGCCGCCGGGCAGGACACTCGTCAGGATGGACACGTGAGTCCTGCAGCGGTGAGGAGTGAGTGGGTGTGACGACCAGGGACGAGTGGGTCGACGAAGGCTTGGAAGTGCTCGGCTCTCATGGCTTGCCAGGAGTGCGCATCGACCGAATTGCCGGCCGGCTGGGCGTGAGCAAAGGTTCGTTCCACCATCACTTCCAGGGCATTGCCGACTACCGCCGGGCGCTGTTGGCCCGCTATGAGCAGCAGGTCACCCAGCCGTTGACCGACACCTCCGAAACCGCCGGTGAGCAGACGCTGCGTCGGCTGGCCGATCAGTTGGCCGACCTGTACAACCCACGGATCGAGACCGCGATGCGCGCCTGGGCACTGCATGACGAAGACGCGCGGACGATCATCGCCCGGGTGGATGCGGCCCGGCTGAGTGCCCTGACCATGGCGTGGACCGACATTGTGGATGACCCCGAGACCGCTGGGACCGCAGCGCTCATCCCACATCTGGTGGCGATCGGCGCCGCCGCCGCGGTGCCGCCGCTGGACCTCGCCGCACTGGACCGGGTCTACCGGATGCTGGTCGACCAGATCCCGGCGGTCGCGGCAGCTGCGAGGACCCCGAATCGCCCGGAGGCGTGACGCAACAGGCTGTCCCGCCGAAGTGAACGTCCTCGTCCGCCGCCTACCGCTGGTCAGGCCTCGGGGATCTCGCGTCCGAAGGCTTCGAGCGTGATGGCCCCAGGTTCGGGGCCGCCGCGGACGCCTTTGTCCAGCGCGTCCAGTGCGTCGAGTTGGGCGTCGGTGAGGTTGAAGTCGAAGACGTCGAAGTTCTCGGCGATCCGAGCGGGCTTCGTCGATTTGGGAATCACCGAGCGGCCGCGCTGAAGGTGCCAGCGCAGCATGACCTGTGCCGCCGTCTTGCCGTACCCGGCGCCGATCGCGGTGATGGTCTCGTCGTCGAACGTACTGCCGGCATTTGCGTCGCCGCGGTAACTGGTGATCCCGCCGATCGGGGACCATGCCTGGGTGAGGATCCGATGTTCCGCGTCGGCGGCCTGCACCTCGGGTTGGGTGAAGTAGGGGTGCAGTTCGATCTGGTTGACCGCGGGCACGATCGAGGTGGCCTCGAGCAGGCGCTGTAGGTGTTCGGTCATGAAGTTGCTGACGCCGATCGCGCGGACCCGGCCGTCGTCGAGCAGCTTCTCCAGGGCTCGATAGGCGTTGATCGTGCGGTCGAAGGCAGTGGGTAGCGGCTGATGCAGGATGAGCAGATCGATCTGCTCGACGCCGAGTTTGCCGGCGCTCTTGTCGAACGCATGCAGCGTCTGTTCGTACCCATAGTCGGAGATCCACACCTTCGTTTCGATGAACATCTCCGACCGGTCGATGCCGGAACGCCGGATCGCCTCACCGACCTCGCGCTCGTTCCCGTAGGCCGCCGCAGTGTCGACGTGCCGGTAGCCGGTGGCGATCGCAGCACCGACGGCATCTGCCGTCTCCTGCGGTGGGGTCTGAAAGACGCCGAGGCCGATCGCCGGGATCTCGACGCCGTTGTTCAGGGTGATCGTTGGTGTAGTCATGGGGTTCTCCGCATCTGGATGAGTCTGCGTGGGTAGTGCTGGTGGTGCGCGGGTCGGCCGGGTGACGTCCTCCGTCAGGCGGGTTCGACGGTGAGGGTCGCGGCCCGCGGGCCGTCCTCAAGCAGGTGTTCGACGATCGAGGCGTACCTGCCGTACTTGCTGCGGTACAACGCGTCCGCCCGTTCCCGGTCGTCCTCGTCCGCCGAGGTGAACCTGATCTCGTGGGTGACGCCGCCGGCGATCAGCTGACCGGTCCCGGTGCCGAGCGCGCTCCGGAACCATCCCGCGGTGGGACCATTGGTGGACCGGACGTAGACCCGGTCGTCGTCACCGACGATCCAGATGATCCGTGGCCGGCGAAGGCTTCCGTCCCGGCGGCGGGTGACGATCTGCACCTCGTCCGGCGACGTGACCGCCCGGGCCAGGGCGGGATTCCACGCGGTCATGCTTGCTCCCTTTCGGAGTCGGCGCCAGCGTCAGACCCGGAAATGCCTACCGGAGAACGGCTCTCGGCCTGATCGGTGGCAGCCCAGCTGCCGAGCATCGACAGCGCATCGGCGGTCGTTGTGCCCTGCGCCGCGGTGTAGACGAGCATCGTCAGATCGGGGTGCGAGGGCAGTTCCATCGCCTCGAACTGCAGGTCGAGGGCTCCGACCACCGGATGGTGCAACTTCTTGCGCCCGGTGCGATGGAAACGGACGTCGTGGGCTGCCCAGCGGGCCCGGAAGTCATCGCTGCGGGTGGACAGTTCCCCGATCAGCTCGACCAGCTGCGGATCGTGCGGATGCCGACCGGCCTCAGACCGCAGCATCGCGGCGATGTCGTCGGCCGCACGCTCCCAGTCGACGAAGAACTCGTGCGACGCGGGATCCAGATAGATGAACCTGGCGGTGTTCGCCGGCCTGCGCGGATCGGCCAGCAGCGGCGCATAGAGCGCCCGGGCCATCCGGTTCGAGGCCAGCATGTCGTGCCGCGCGTTGCGCACCCAGGCGGGCACCCCGACCATCGCGTCCAGCACCTGCTGGACGCTGTCCGTGACGCCGACCGGGGCGCTGCGGCGGCGGCGCACCGTCCCCGGGCCGGCCGCCCGCGCCAGGTCGTACAGGTGCTCGCGCTCGGCGTCGTCCAGCTGCAGTGCCCGCGCGACCCCCTCGAGCACGCTCTCGGAGGCGCCGGCCAGCGTGCCGCGTTCCATCCGGACGTAGTAGTCCACGCTGACCCCGGCGAGCAGCGCCACCTCCTCGCGGCGCAGCCCCTTCACCCGCCGGTGACCGCCGTAGGCCGGCAGTCCCGCCTGCTCCGGGGTGATCCGGGCACGGCGAGTGCTGAGGAACTCCTGAACCTGCTCCCGGTTGTCCATGTGCTCCACGTTATGCACTCCGGCGCCGTCGTAGGGCGTACTGGCGTTACCTGGAAGAGCAGACCCTCCCCGGGGCGGGTCGCGAAGGCTTGACTGGTTCAGGTAAGCGACTCGACTCCGCCTGGCCACTTCGTTCTAGGAGAGACATGAACAAGAACGCCACCGCTCCGACGGTGAAGACTCCGGCGAAGAACTTCACCGGCGACGTCTGGATGAACCCGGTCTTCGGCGGCGACGGTGCCTCCCGGCTGACCGTCGGGCT
Organism: Nakamurella lactea DSM 19367; assembly: GCF_000426645.1. Lineage (GTDB taxonomy): Bacteria > Actinomycetota > Actinomycetes > Mycobacteriales > Nakamurellaceae > Nakamurella > Nakamurella lactea. The sequence goes on from NZ_AUFT01000007.1 coordinate 21,128, forward strand.
GGTCCGCTTCACCCCGGGCGCTCGTACCAACTGGCACCGTCACGCCAACGGGCAGCTGCTCGTGTGCACCGACGGCGTCGGGCTGGTCGGCACCCGGGACGGGCACACCGTAGTGCTGCGCGCCGGAGAGAGCGTATGGACTCCGGCCGGTGAGGAGCACTTCCACGGCGGTACCGCCGACAACATGATGTGCCACTTCGCGATCCTGGACGCCGCCGGCGAGGGCGAAGCCACCACCTGGCTCGAACCGGTCACCGACCAGCAGTACACCGCGGCCCACACAGCTGCGCAGGTCTGACCCATGACGAGCAGCGATGCCGCGAAGGCGCACCACGACCAACTGTTCGGCGAACGGGATTCGACGCTGTCCGAGACGGATCCTGAGTTCATCGACTACTTCGACAACTTCGCCTTCGACGAGGTCCTCGCCGACGCCGCGGACCTGGACGACACGGTCGATCTGCGCACCCGTGTGCTGGTCCAGCTGGCCGCTGTCCTCGCGGCCGGCGGGCTGGCCGAGTTCCGGGTGCTGGCCGCCGCCGGACTCGCGAACGCCGGAGTCAGCCCGGTCGAGCTCAAGGAGCTCGTCTACCAGGCTGTGCCCTATGTCGGCCTGGCGCGGGTGTTCGATTACCTGCACGCCGCGAACGACGTCCTGGGTCCCGCCGGCGTCCGGTTACCGCTTCCCGGGCAGGCCACCAGTACTCCCGGAACCCGGCAGGAGCGCGGCAAACAGGTCCAGGGACGCATCGTGGGCGCCGGTCGCGTCGAGCAGATGCACGCCGACGCCCCGCAGGACTGCAAACACTTCCAGCGCTACCTGACCGGCAACTGCTTCGGCGACACGGTCGCCCGCGACGGGCTCGAGCTTGCCACCCGGGAGCTGCTCACTTTCGCGATGCTCGCCGCTCTCGGCGGAGCCGACGCCCAACTACGCGGACACGTCAACGGAAACCTGAACGTCGGCAACGGTCGCAACCGGCTGCTGGCGGTGCTGACGCTGCTCGTGCCCTTCATCGGCTATCCCCGCACCCTCAACGCCCTCGCCGCCGTCAACGACCTCACCAACTGACGGCCAACGCCCGACAGAACCGTCAACAGAAGGAATTCCCATGCGCGCCACCTTCATCTATGCCGCCGGCGACATCCGAGTCACCGACGCACCCGACCCCGAGATCGTCGAACCTACGGACGCCCTGGTCCAGGTCACCCGCGCCTGCGTCTGCGGCAGCGACCTCCATCAGTACCACTCCCCGCTCGAAACACCCGGTGGTAGGTCCATCGGCCACGAGCTCATCGGTGTCGTCACCGAGGTCGGTGCGGAGGTGACGACCCTGACGAAGGGGGACTTCGTCATCGCCCCGTTCGCCATTTCCTGTGGCGTGTGCGAATTCTGCCGCGCCGGACTGCAGACCGCCTGCGCCAACGGCGGCTTCTGGAATGACGCCCGACTGGGCACCGCCGGCTGCCAGGCGGAAGCCGCCCGGGTGCCACTGGCGGACGGCACCCTGGTCAAGGTGCCCGGCATCGACCCGGCGAGCGCCGACGAAAGTCTGCTCGCCTCGCTGCTGACCCTGTCCGACGTCTACGGCACCGGATGGCACGCCGCCCACACTGCGGGCGTCGTCGCCGGCGACACGGTGGCGGTCATCGGCGACGGCGCGGTCGGATTGCTGGCAGTACTGTCGGCCAAGCAACTCGGCGCCGAACGCATCATTCTGATGGGCCGACACGAGAGCCGCACCGATCTCGGCCGCGAGTTCGGGGCTACCGATGTGGTCGCCGAACGTGGTCGGGACGGCATCGACACCGTCCTGGAGCTCACCAAGGGCGGCGCCGGCAAGGTGCTGGAGGCCGTCGGCCTTCTGCCCGCCTACGAACAGGCCGTCGGCATCGTCCGACCAGGCGGTGCCATTGCCCGGGTCGGGGTCCCGCAGTACGACAACGGTCCGATCGGTTGGTCGTTCTTCAGCAAGAACACCACCCTCACCGGCGGCCCGGCACCGGCGCGGGCCTACCTCGAACAACTATTGCCGGCCGTCCTCGACGGCACCGTCAACCCCGGCAAGGTCTTCGATCGCACCATCTCGCTGGAGGACACTCCGCAGGGCTATGCCGCGATGGACGCCCGCGAGGCCCTCAAGGTGATGATCAGGCCGTAGCGAAGCTCGCGGAGCCGTCCCGAGGCCGGCCACGCCGAGCCGCTCACTGACAAAGTCGAAAGGTTGGATTGACCATGCAGAACCGAATCCTCGGACGTACGGGCGTCTCCGTCAGCCCATTGTGCCTGGGCACCATGATGTTCGGCCCGTGGGGCAACGCCGACGAGGACGACTCGATCCGGATCATCCACCGGGCGCTGGATGCCGGCGTCAACTTCGTCGACACCGCGGACGTCTACTCCGCCGGGGAATCCGAGCGGATCGTCGGCAAGGCTCTCGCCGGGCGCCGTGACGACGTCGTCCTGGCCACCAAATTCTTCATGCCGATGGGTGACGAGCCGAACCACCGCGGCGGCTCGCGCCGCTGGATCATGCAGTCGGTCGAGAATTCGCTGCGGCGGTTGGGAACGGACTACATCGACCTCTACCAGGTCCACCGGCCCAGCCAGGACACCGACGTCGAAGAAACCCTTGGCGCCCTTACCGATCTCGTGCGACAGGGCAAGGTCCGCTACCTCGGGTCCTCGTCCTATGCCGCCAGCCAGATCGTCGAAGCGCAATGGGCGGCCCGCGACCGCCGCTCGGAGCGGTTCGTCACCGAGCAGCCGCCGTACTCCATCCTGGTGCGCGGCATCGAAGCAGACGTGCTGCCCACCGCCCACCGGCACGGCATGGGCACTCTCACCTACAGCCCACTCGGCGGCGGCTGGCTCTCCGGCCGGTGGCGCAAAGGCAATGCGGCAACACCGACCTCGGCGGCCCGACCGAAGGCGCGCTTCGACATGACCACCGAAGCCAACCAACGCAAACTCGACATCGTCGAAAGCCTGGCAGAGTTGGCCGAGCAGGCGGGCATGACGCTCATCGACCTGGCCATCGCGTTCGTCATCAACCATCCGGCCGTCACCTCCGCCATCATCGGACCCCGCACGATGGAGCAACTCGAATCGCAACTCTCCGGCGCCGAGGTGACCCTGAGCGCCGACATCCTGGACCGAATCGACGAACTCGTACCGCCTGGCGTCACCATCAACCCGGACGACAACAGCTACGGCGAGGCCGAACTTGCCCCGGCCGCCCGGCGCCGAAGCCAATGACGCCCGCGTCCCCGAACCCAAAGGAACCCAGTCGGCGTGCACTGCTCCGCATCGTCGGAGCGGCAGGTCTGGCAACCCTGGCCGCCTGCACCAGCAGTCCGCCCAGCCGGCCCGATACGACCGGATCGACAGAGAGCGACACTGCGGTGAGCGATGCGCCAGCGAGTCGAGTCTTGCTTGCCTACTTCTCCCGGGCCGGCGAGAACTACTGGTATGGCAAGCGTCGCACTCTCAAGACGGGCAACACGGAAGTTCTCGCCCAGCTGATCGCCGCGCGCATCGGATGCGACACCCACCGAATCGAGGCCGCGGATCCGTACCCGAACGGGTACGACGACACCGTCGCCCGCAACGTCCGGGAACAGGACGCTGGTGCCAGGCCAGAGATCGCCAACCCGCTGCCCGACCTGATCGGGTACCGCGTCGTGATCCTGGCCTCGCCGATCTGGAACGTGCGGCCGCCGATGATCATGACCACCTTCGTCGAAGCGGTCGACCTCGCCGGTAAGACCATCCACCCGGTGACAACGCACGCCATGAGCGGGCTCGGTCGAGCGCCGGCGATCTACGCGGCCGCCGCACCCACCGCAGTACTCGGCCCGGGTCTTGCCGTCCAGGGTGAACGGGTCAACCAGGCTGACGACGAAATCACCGCCTGGGTCCGGTCGGTCGCCGCCCGGTGAGTCTCGGCCACTGCCCTCCGGGTCCGCCGGCGTCAGCGCCAGAACTCGATGAGCTGCTCGGCGACGGCGGTGCCCTGCTCGTAACCGGCTCGGGCAGCGGGCGGACGCAGCGACGGGTTCATCGAATTGGCGCCGAACATGTGCTCGGAGTTGCTGTCCGGGAAGATCGTCTCCGCCCTGCTGCCGCCCGCGCGCAGTTCGTCGAGCTGAGTCGCGAGGGCCATGCCCCATTCCGGCGGATGCCGTGATCGGCCGCCGAACGGCGAGACCACCAGCACCCGACCGTAACCGGTTGCCAGATCGGCATTCTCGTTGCGCCGGTAGCCGCCGTCGATGTATCGGTGATCGCCGATCCGGTAGGGCAGGCCGCTGGAACAGCTGGCGGCGACGGCATCCGCCAGCTCGACTCCGCTCTGCCGGTCGAAGACCACCGGTTCACCGGTTTCGGCATCGACCGCGGTGATGAGCACCGATCGCTCCGGCCAGCGCCGGCTGGGCAGCCGGGCCGCGACGGTAGCGCGCCACTGGGCGTGCCAGGAGCCGTCCGACGCGGCATCCAACTCGAGTGCCGCCGTGGCCATTCTGCGCCGCATGTCGGGTGCGTCCTTCGCGGAGGCGATGATCTTGTTCGTTCGCTCCAAGTGGTTCACCGCAGCGCTTCTCGGCGCACGCCCGGGGTCGGATCCCACCGTAGGAGTCCGTTGCCGGGGAGTAGCGGCAAGGATCGCGGCAAGCAGTTCGGTCGGGGTCGCGCCGGCCAGTTGGGCGGCCGTGGTCGAGCCGGCCGACGTCCCGATGGTCAAGTCGGCTGTGGTGACGTCCAACCCGGCATCGAACAGGCCGGCGACGACGCCGATCAGCCAGGCGTTGCCGGTGGATCCGCCGCCGCCCAGGACGAGTGCGCGTTCACCGGTGGTGGATTGAGCAGGGGGGAATTGCGGAGTTGAGGAAGGTGAAGTGTTCATCGGAGTCGCCTTTCGCGGATGCGGTGGTGGCGCTCCCGGTGGCGACTAACTCAGTCGCGCGATCGTGGACTGCGGGGGACCGCCCACTGTGGATACTGCGTTCATGGGGGGCTCACCTCCTGCCGATGGGTCACGATCGCGACAACGCTAACACGGCGCCATCCGCTCCATCTCACCCGTGAAGCGCGATGTTGCGGGACGATCTGCGACCGGGGAGTTGACCTCCGGCCAGCGATGGCGCCGGAACCCCACCGGTGAGAGTGTCGGATCGCGGCCGGGCCGTTCGTAGACAGAGCGAGCGGCCGCCCAGCGGGCGCCACCACCGACCCGGCGCTCGCTGCGCCGCCAGACATGAGGAGCCGAAGATGACACGTCCGATCCGATTCGGGGTCGTCACCCCCGTACTGACCGACCTGCCCAGCTGGCGAGATCAGGTGCGGCGCATCGCCGACAGCGGCTTCTCCACACTGCTGATGCCCGACGTCCCCGACATGCAGCCCGCATTCGCCCCGACGCTGGCGCTGGCCGCCGCGGACACCGATCTGCGGGTCGGCACCTGGGTGTGCGCCTCGCCGTTGCGTACCGCCAAGATCGCCGCGTGGGAGGCACACTCGCTGTCGGTGCTCACCGAGGGTCGCTTCGAACTGGGCATCGGCGCCGGGCGCCCCGGGATCAACGACCTGGCCCGCGAGTTCGGGATGCCCGCACTCTCACCTGGCGAGCGGCTGGACCGGATACGGGACACCGTGATCGCGCTGCGCGAGCTCGACGGCGACGACCGGCACACGCCGGTGGCGATGGCCGTTCGCGGGCCGAAGGCGCAGGCGCTGGCCGCCGAGTTCGCCGACACCGTCACCTTCGTCGGGACACCCGACGACACCCGCGGCGACATCGAGGGGCTGGCCCGGGGGTTCCGGGCCGACCGAGACGTCGAACTCGCGCTGCACGTCTCGGTCGTCGGCGACGGAGTCGCGCCGTTCATGGCGCTCCCGACCATCGACACGGCCGCCCTGCAGGCCGCGGGCTCGCTGCTGACGCTGCCCGACGACCCGTCGGCAGCCACCGAGGAGATCCTGCGCCGACGGGACGAACTCGGGTTCTCCTACTTCGTTTTCGGCGCAAGGTTCGCCGAGACCCTCGCTCCCGTCGTCGCGGAGTTGGCTGGACGATGATCCCACCGCCCGATCGGTGGACCCAGGGATCAGGGACTGTGGAACTGCACCGACAAACCGCAGTCGACCGCCACCGTCGCGCCGGTGATCGCGCTGGACCGCCGGTCCAGCAGGAAAGTCACCACCTCGGCCACCTCGTCGGGCTCAGCAATCCGCCCCAGCGGGATCGACGAGGCCACCTCGGCCAGCGCAGCGGCCGGATGCGGTTGGCCGGCCAGCCAGTCGTCGACCAACTGGGTGCGGGTCCACCCCGGCGCGACGGCATTGACCCGGATGCCAGCAGGCCCGAGCTCGACAGCGAGACTGCGAGTCAGTCCCTCCACCCCGGCCTTGGCGGCGGCATACGGAAACATCCCGGGAATGGTGAGCCGGGAATGGAGCGAGGAGATCGTCACGATCGAGCCGGCAGTACTTTGTCGCAGCTGCGGCAGGACTGCCCGGCAGCACTGCCATATCGCCTTCAGGTCGACGGCGAAAAACGAGTCCCATTCGTCTTCAGACATCTCCAGCACGTCGAAATAGGCGTTGACCCCGGCAGATGTCACCAGACCGTCGATCCGGCCGAACCGTTCGACAGCCCGACCTATCGCGCCGTCGAGCTGCCCGCCGTCGGTCACGTCGACCCGTGCGGTCAGCATCGACGCGGATGGCGGAAGCCGATCGGCAAGAGCGTCAAGTGCGTCGCCGTCGCGGTCGAGGGCGACCAGGTCCCATCCCGTTGACGCCAGTGTCCGGCATACGGCCGCGCCGATCCCGTTGCCGGCTCCGGTCACCACCGCCACCGGACGACTGTCGACCGAATGTCCGCTCACTTGTCCACCCCCGATCCGTCGACGCCCCGCGGACTGATGGACGGCTCCGGTGTGCAGGGCCGCTCGGCGTCCGTCGTGCGTTCCAAGACGACCAGGCGGCTGGCGTAGTCGCCGGCCAACTGCACGCGTAGCCCTCGGGTGCGCAGAAGTGCGCCGGACGCCAGTAGAGCCGGTTGTTCGGCATCGGGATCGCTGACGATCCGGTACTGGCCAGCATCTTCCAGGCCGTTGATGCGGACGAACTGCGTGCGGCGCAGGGCATGCACCGTCGGCGCGAGGACGAAGACGGCTGCTCGGTCGCCGTCGGCAGATACGTAGCCCACGGCTGACGTCTCGTCCTCGGAGGTCGGCAGCCGATATCGGTGGCCGAGCTGGACCAGATCACGGATGTCCTTGTACTGCTCGACGAATGCGCGTGCCGCCGTCAGCTGCGGACCGTCCCACGCCGCCAGGTCGCCACCCAGACCAAGGACACCGGTCATCGCCACGTGGAAGCGAAATTCCAGCGGAATGCTGCGATCGCTGAGCCCGCCCGGACTGTCGGTCACCCAGCAGGCCATCGTCGACGCCGGGTTCGCCCGGGTGTAACCGTCCTGGATGCCGATCCGATCAACGGCGTCGGTGTTGTCGCTGGGCCAGACCCAGTGCACCGCGCCGAGGGTCGCCAGGTCGGCGCGGCCGCCGCCGGAGGCGCAGGACTCCAGTTGCAGATCGGGGAATCGCTCGGAGAGCCTGCGCCACACCTCGTGGACGCCGCGGGCGTGCTCGATCCACGAGCCGGCACCGGTCGCGGTTGCCGCCTGATACAGCGGCCGGTTCATATCCCATTTGAGATAGTCGATCCCGGCCTCCTCGACGTGCCGGCCGATGGTCTCGACCGCCCAGTCCCGCACCTCGTCACTGGTGAAATCGAGGACGAACTTGTTGCCCACCAACAAGGGTGGCCGGTTCGGCCATCGGTAGATCCAGTCCGGATGCTCGCGGTACAGGGTGGCGTCCGGATTGACCATCTCGGGTTCGAACCACACCCCGAATCGCATCCCGAGCGCGTGGACAGCGTCGGACAGGCCGCGGAGGCCGTTCGGGAACTTGGTGGTGTCGGTGTGCCAGTCACCCAGCCCGTTGTTGTGTTCGGATCCCGGCCGGAACCAGCCGTCGTCGATGACGAACAGCTCGACCCCGACCTCGGCGGCCCGTTCGGCCAGGCGGATCTGGTGCTGCTCGGTCACGTCGAAGTAGGTGGCTTCCCAGGAGTTGTACAGAACAGGCCGCGGCTGGTCGGCATCACGCAGCACCACGTTGCGCTGGAAGTGATGCCAGCTCCGGCTGGTCGCATCGTGTCCGTCGGGGCTGTAGAGGCCGGCGATGTCGGGCAGCTCGATGCGGCCTCCGGCGGGGATGTCGGTGCGCAGGTCGTGATCGTTGAGGCCGGCGGTCACCGTCAAGCTGTGGTCGTGATCCAACTGGGTGGTCGCCTTCCAGGAGCCGCTCCAGGCGATCGCCAGACTCCACACCTCACCCTTGTCCTCCGACGCCCCTGCATCGAGCGAGAGCCATGGCAGCGCAGTGTGTCCGGGGATCCCGGCGCGCGACTCGATGACGTGTTTGCCGAGCGGTAGGCGATGCCGGCTGTGCTGGGTCTCTGCGCCGTAGGCTCCGCTGAGATCGGACTGGAACCAGTGGGGCCGGTGCGGTGGCGTCCAGCCGGCGCTCGCCCCGCGCAACAGTCGTACCGGCCCGTCACCGTCGTTGACGATCGTCAGCCCGCGGACGATGACGTCGTACTCGGCGTAGACCCGGTACCGCAGGTGCAGCCGGACCGGGTAGCTGCTGTCCGCGAGGACAATCTCCAGCTCGTCCGCCGAGACCTGTACGTCACTGACCTCCAGTTCCAGGTCCACCGCACCGTCAGGCAGCTGGAGCATCACGGCGATTTCGTCGTGCCGGGCACCGCCGTGCACGGCCAGTTCTTCGGCACCGGCCCGTGGCGACGGGTAGGTACTCGACGGAACTGTCGTCACCGGCGGCTCGGCGATCAGCACTGCCAGATCACCCTCGTCGATCGGTCCGCCCCAGTGCAAGTGACGGACCGGAGTGCCTGGCCCACCCAAGGCCAACGCATAGCTTGATCGGGCGGTGCTGAGCAGGTAGGTGGAGTCGTCCGCCAGCGCTCGAATGGCCATGTGGGAGATGAAATCACATTTCGATCCCTAAAGGCCCGCACCGGTCACTGTGACCTGATCCTCGGCGAACCGCACTCGGAAGATCGCCGGCATGGGCATCGCCGTGCAGAACGCCCAATCAATACCGGGAACCCCGAACCCGACGAGGGCCCTGGCGACGAACGTGCCATGACTACCGACGACTACGACCTGATCGTGGTGATCGTCGGCCAACAAGGTCAGCACGGCGACGGCCCGAACGGTGAGGTCCTGCAGACTCTCTGCGCCGGATCGGGCCGTCGTCGGACTTGCCCAGCTTTCGGCGTAATCCTGGGCGTATCCGGGGTGGGGTGTGATTCCGGAATCCCATTCCCGCAGTTCGTGTTCGACTCCAACGGTGAGGCCGAGGGCCAGGGCCAGCGGCCGCACAGTCTGGACCGCCCGTAGGTACGGACTCGAGACGACCGTGGTCGGAATCCGAGCGGACAGCTCACGAACAAGCCCGTGTGCCTGCAGGTTGCCCTCTGCCGTCAACGGCCGCTGGAACTCGCTCGGGCCGTCTGGCTTCGACGGCACTGAGCGCGCATGACGGACGAGAACGACTTCCGAATTCATTCGCAGTACCATACGTCCGGGGGTTCCTCTACGCGCGCGCAGCTTCACGAACTTGCTGGTGTCCAGCCTGCGGGGAATGGCCACGCAATGGCAGTGCGAGACGGGCAGGGTGGGCTTGCGACGGCGCACACGTGGATATTGACTCGCAGTCTCGGTCAGGCTGGCTTCTGGTCGCCGTTTCCGACGGTCCCATGGCCGAGGAGCGCGTCGACGAGGGAATCGCCGACGAACTGCCCATAGCGTTCCGGTGGCCAACCGCGATTGACCACGAGTAGCCGGTAGAGCTCGGGTGAGCTGTAGGCCCACATGATCTCGCCGGCTTCCTGGACCGAAAGACCGGGCCGGAAACGGGTTTTGCCGGCGACCGTTTGGGCGACCTGGATCATCCGGGCCAGCCGGGCGGCATCGAGCTCGGCGCCCAGCTGAGCCAGCGCGGGGTCGGTGTCGGCGGCCGCGGTCAGCAGCAGGAGCAGCGGGGCGATACGCGGTGCGACCTCGGTCGTGAGCGAGCCGAGCCCGCGCAGGATTCGGCGAGGATCGCTTTCGGCAGCTTGCATCGCGTCCGAGCGCTGCTCGGCCGGAACCGGGCCGGCACCGGTCAGCGCGTCTTGGCACATCGCACGCAAGAGTCCGGCCTTGCCCCCGAAGGACTTGTAAATCGTGTCGGTCGACGCGCTGGCGTCAGAGGCGACCGATGCGATAGTGGTTGCGGCGTAACCCTCGTGCAGGAATCGCCGCCGAGCGGCATCGATGATCGCTTCCCGGGTCCGTGCGGCTTGCTCGCGCCGACGGCTGGCGTCATATCGACGGGGCTTGACAGACTCCACAATTGACTCCATAGTCATAGAACGAATCCAGTTGACTGGATCAGATTAGAGGGACGCCGCGGCCAGACGCAAGCACCTGGCCTGTCGTCGCGGGCCAGTTCGATCGGAGGCGTCATGCCGGAGCCCGTTCGACCAGCAGCACCGATCCGGGTGATTCAGCGGCTGCGCGATTCCACGAACGCGCACGACATCGACGGCATCGTCAGCTGTTTCGCGAGCGGCTACCGCAACGAGACGCCGGCGCATCCCGCGCGTGGTTTCGTCGGCAACGATCGGGTGCGCCGCAACTGGACGCAAATCCTGGCGGCGATTCCCGACGTGTCGACCAAGATCGTCAGCTGCCTTGCTGACGGCGACACGGTCTGGTCCGAGTGGGAACACCAGGGCACTCGTCCGGACGGTTCGGTGCACCTGATGCGCGGCGTCATCATCTTCACGGTGCGCGAAGGGCGCATCGTCGCGGCACGCTTCTTTCTGGAGCCGGTCGACGAGGCCACCGATGGGATCGACGCTGCAGTCCGGCGACAGATCAGGCCGGAAGCGTCGTGAGCAGTCGGGTGCTCGTCGCCGGCGGCACCGGCCGGCTGGGCACGCTGGTGGTCACCTACCTCGCTTCTCGTGGCGTGCAGGTCCGGGTGATGACCCGCGACCCGGCCCGGGCTGCCCACTTGTCCGGCAACAACATCGAGATCGTCCTCGGCGATGTGCGTGATCCAACGACCACAGCGGCGGCAGTTGCGGGTGTCCAGACAGCGGTCTCCGCAGTGCACGGGTTCGCCGGTCCCGGCCATATTTCCCCCGCCTCGGTGGATCGGGACGGCAACATCACCCTCACCCAGGTGGCCCGCGCTGCCGGTGCCGATGTCGTGCTCATGTCCGGCGTCGTCCCCGCATCGGACAGCCCGATGGAGTTGTTCCGCATGAAACATGCCGCGGAGGTAGCGCTCACCGCCAGTGCGGTGCCGGCCACCGTGGTGCGGGCGACCGCCTTCCTTGAGCTGTGGATCGACCTGCTGCGCCGAACCGCGGGCCGGGCACATAGACCGCTGGTCTTCGGGCGCGGACAGAACCCGATCAACTTCGTCTCCGTGCGTGACGTCGCCGCACTCGTCGAACGCGTCGTCACCGACCAGACGACCCGGGGTCAAACGCTGGAGATCGGCGGACCCGACAACCTCACCCTCGACCAGCTCGCCTGGATGGTCGCGGGCAACCGCGCGCATCGCACCTCCCCCAGGCACGTTCCTCGCGCGGCGCTACACATCATGGCCGCCACCGTCGGACGGATCCGCCCGGAACTCGGTCGCCAAGCGCGGGCGGCAATCGCCATGGACCGCAACGACATGACCTACGTTGGCGATGCTGTCCGTATCCGGTTCCCTGACCTGCCCTGCACCTCCGCCGGAGACCTGCTATGACGCCTTGTCGATCTCAGGTGCGCCACCCCGTCGCCCTTGGTGGTTCTGTACGGCCTGACGATGTATCGCCAGGTGGATGACGGCGATGACCATCAGCACCACCAGACAGGAATAGAACACCGGCCACGTGAGCATGCGGCACAGCGGTCGGACTGCACTCACTGCGGTTCGCCGGCTGACAGTGCGTGGCCGACCAGATCGAGGTAGTTGGCTATCGCGGTTCGACGGTCGTCGGGCAGCCGATGGCTGTAGTGGAAGAGGAGTTGCCGCAACACGTCCAACTGTTCGGCTGCCGCGGCTTCCGGTGCAGGCGGGCCGCCGACGAACTCCATCAGCTTCGCCGCCTGGGGCGACCGCCGGACAACGTGTTTGGCGGCAATGGGAATGAGCGCAGCGCGCAGCCGCTCATGCTCATCGGGGGCCTTCACTGTCGCGGGCTGGATGTCCCGGCCGGCCAGGTGATCGGCGAAACTTACTGCCAAGTCTGGCAGGCCCTGTCGGTCAAAAACGACCGTAGCGTCAGTGGCCCACCCTGCCTCGGATGCCGGGTAGATGTACCAGTCGACCCACAACGGCAGACCGTCGATGACGTATTCCCCACTGACCGCGCCGGCATGTCGGGGTGCGTTGTGGCGGGCATCGAAACTCAGCCGAAGATCGTCAGCCCGAGGCAGTTCACGGGCATCGACGAACCTCGCGACCTGAGTATCGGGCACCACGATCAGCAGATCGATGTCGCTCCAGTCGTCGTCGTCACCGCGCCCCAGCGATCCGACCAACCCGGCTGCGACGACGGTGTCGTCGTCACGCAAGAGATCGAGAACTTCGCCGAGCCACGAGTCCCGCAGTTCGCGAAGCAGCCTCGATGACAGAGAGCGCCGACTTTCGTGCATCGTCGGGAAGTCTGACACGAACGCAGCCATCGCGCCTCGCGACCGGGGCGACACTCTGTGTGCCAGCCCAAATCGGCCGACCACGGATCGTCGGATCAGCGGGTCGCCTGGTTCACCAAGGGCTTCAACGGCGATATCGAATCATGCCTCGGAAACCGCTAATCGTTGTTACCGGGACCTGGGAACCGTTGGCGCAAGGCCGGCACTCGGACCGCACCCTCGTGACCAGCAAGGACGGGTTCAGCGGCGGTTCTGCGCCAAGCTGCGTGGACACGTCGACGGGCCCGGAGTCGAACGACTCCGGGCCCGTCGGTTGTTCAGGCGATCAGCACCGCGGGGGCGCGGCCGTCACTTGCCGTGCTGCGTGTAGGTCTGACGATCGATCAGCGAACCCATCGGCGAGACCGGCACGTTGTTCGCGACACCGGTGACCTTGCTGGTGACCGGATCGACGATCGTGGTGTTCTCCGGGCTGCCACACCACTTCACGTTGTTGCGGGCGACGGCCGGGTTGGTGGCCAGGTCCGCGCAATCGCCCGCACGGATCCCGCTGACCTCGAGCTTGTTGGCCTTGACGTCGACGCGAACGTAGGAGCGAACGTGCTCCTGGTTCTCGGAAGCGTTGGCCCAGTGGCGCTTGCGGCCCGTGCTGTCGTCGAGCGGATCCGGCCCGAAGGTCGGGTCGGTCGGCGCGGTCAGGTCGTAGTACTTCGAGCCGGACGCCGAGTTGGCGGTCACGTAGACCACACCACCGGGACCGAGGTCGACCTTGTTCTGGTCGGGGGTCTCGGCAGCGTTGGCCTTGGTGCCGTTCTTGATCTCGTAGCTCCGCGAGTACGAGTGGTCGTGGCCCTGCAGCACCAGGTCGACGCCCATCTCGGAGAACGCGGTGGTGAAGTCCTGGCGGCGCACCTTGTTGTCGCCGTCGTTCGCATGGGCCGCCGGCGAGTAGATCGAGTGGTGGTAGACCAACACGGTCCACTTGGTACCGGCGCCGTGGTTGGCGATCACATCCTTGATGTACGCCACGTGCGCCGGATCCGAACCACTGTTGTAGGCATTGGAGTTGATGTCCACGAACAGCACACCCTTGTACGTGTACCAGTAGTCGCCGCCGGCAGCGGTCGCCGTGTTGCCACCGGGGTAGAAAGCGGCGTCGTTCGACGTGTTCGGGGTGAAGTTGTGCTGCAGAATGGCCTGGCCACCCGACTCGTGGTTGCCGATGGTCGAGGCCCACGGGACGCGCTTGAGCACGTCGCTGCTGTCGGCGAAGTTGTTCCAGTGGTCCTCGTTGTTGGCGCTCTCCACCTGGTCTCCGCCGGACACCAGAATCTCGGCGTCGGCATCGTTCTGCTGCGTGTAGGCGAGGGTCGCCGCCCAGCCCTTGCCGTCGGCAACGGCGTCACCCGACGAACCGATCTGCGGGTCGCCGAAGAACAGGAACGAGAACGGCTGACCCTTCCCCCGGTTACCGGTCTTGAAGGCGTAGGTCGGCGACCACGCACCCGCGGAGCCGACCTTGTAGCTGTACTCGGTGTTCGGAGCCAGATTCGGGAGGGTGGCCCTGGCGTTGTAGGCCGTGGTGGTGCCGACCCAGTTCTGCTGCTCGACGGCGTCGATCACCGTTGCCTTCTGGGTGAACGCGCCCGCGGAGAGCGACTTGGTCTGCTGCAGAACGACCTGCTGGTCGGCGTCGCCGGGGACGTACCACGCGAGGTTGCGGGACGACTCGTCGGAGCCGACGCCGAGCAGGATGTCGTAAGGCGCGCCGGTCGCCGCGTAGGCGGAGGCTGAGGCGGCGACTACGCCACCGGAGACGAGGGTGGCGAGGCCGATCGCTGCCGCGATGCCGCGGTGGCGGAACCTGGTCGCCGTGATCATGCGGGAATTCATTGATGTCGTCCTGTCGGGTAGGGGACGTCTGTGGACATCGACCAGTTCAGTCGGGTCGGATGAATGCACTGTGAACCGTTGGGGAGCAATGAATGACGGTTCCCCGGTGAACAGGCGTCACGTCCGCCGAGCTGCGTCAGAGCAGCCGCTGGACGAACCAGACCAACCCCAGCACCGTCACGCCGGCGGCGATCAACCCGGTCACCCACCTGGCGACGACGGGTCGGTGCCGGCGGAGCAGCGCAAGCGCAGGGAACAGCAGCGCGATGATCGCCAGCTGAACGAACTCGATGCCGAGATTGAAGACCAGCAACGACCACAGCAGCGACCAGGAGAACGCCTCGTCGATGCCGAGCGCGCCGGCGAACCCGAGGCCGTGGATCAGTCCGAAGGCGAACACCACGGCGAGCCGGGTCCAGCCGGCCCGATCCAGGGCGAAGTGGCCGTGCTGGTCGGTCTCGATGTCGGAGGCGTGACCGCGGCGCACCACCAATCGCCACAGGTGCCAGCCGGCGACCACCGCGATCGACAACGCGATCAAGGGCTCGACGACCGATGCCGACACCTTCACCGCGCCGAGTGCCGCCAGGATGAAAGTCACCGAATGGGCAAGAGTGAAAGCCGTTGCGGCGAGAACGATCTCCCGGAGCCGTCGAGAGCCGGCGATCAACGCCAGCAGGAACAGCAGGTGATCGAGTCCGGTATAGAGGTGTTCGGCGCCGAGCCGGAAGAACTCCCAGAACCGTTTGCCGACGCTCTGCTGGATCGAGAGCGTCGGGTTGTTCCGGTCGAGGACGGCGCTGCCCGAGCGGCCGTCGAGGTGATAGGTGACGATCGTCTCGGCGCCCTTCACGAAGCCCTCGTCATCGGCGAACAACGAACTCGTCACGCCGTGCTTCGGGTCGTGCTCCTGCTCGGGGCAGCTCCAGTCGAGAACCACGGTGGCATAGGGCACATCCCGCAGGTGAACGACGAAGTCACCGACCTGCGCCGGCGTGCAGGCGGTGCTTCCGGCGGAGAGCACGAACCGGTCGGTCAGGTATTTGAGCGCGTTCGTCCGGTGCGTGTTCAGGGCCAGCTGCTGCCCGGGCAGGTCGCTGTTCTCCCAGGCCGGCATACCGGCCCGGTACAGCGGGTCGTCCTTCTCGGCCTGGGCCACCGACACGAGGTACAGGTCGTACTCGACGTCGAGTTGGGTCCGAACGTGGCCGGGTTGGCTGCCATCGGTGATGTCGACGTACACAGCCGTGGAGAAGCCGTGTGCGAGAGCGGGTGTCGCGCCGGCGAGGCCCGAGAGAACGCTGACAGCAGCACAGAACAGCACGCTGAACGCGGCGAACCGGAATCGACGGACGGGCATGAATCTCCTTATCGTGGGCCGTCGCAAGGTCCCGCACCCCGATGTCGGGCAGATGTCCGGATGACGAACAGCCGGACAACACGGGCCGCAGGAAGGTCGGCCGACTTCTGCTGTTCACGCTCCTCCGATAGGAAGTACGCACTCGGCGCCCGCACTCGTCACCCGCACAAAGGAATCCCGTTGCACCTGCGTTCCCGCCCCGGTGGTGTCCTCTCCGCAGTCGCCGCCTGCTGCCTGCTGCTGCTCACCGGCTGCGCCGGCAACGCCCGGACCGGTGCCAACGCCTCGACGTCCCCGTTGCCCCATGCAACGGTGGGGCAGGACTTCTACGACGCCCAGAACCCCCCACCCCCGGAAGGCACGATCACCCCGTCGGCGGGCTCCTGGGACAGGGTCCACCCGCCGAAGGGTTACCGGGCCGTGTTGCTGTCGATGGGCACCGACGGGCCGACAACCACCCTGGTCACCGCCATCGACGAGTGGGCCGGCCAGGAGGGCGTCGACCTGCAGCACATCACTGTCCCCGACCACCACCAGATCATCGACAAGGCCACCCAGGCCATCGATCTCCGGCTCGATCTCGTCATCGTGGCCGGCAACGACCTGATCGACCCGATGGCCCTGATCACCGCGGCGCATCTGCAGCAGAACTTCCTGGTGGTGGGCGCGGAACTCGCCGAACCGACGCACAACGTCACCGCAGCCGACTGGACCGGCGCGTCATTTCGTGGCGAGGGCCTCGGCGCCTCATCGACCTACGACCCGACTTCGTTCACCCCGGAGCGGGCGGCCCGCGCGGTTCGCGCCGGCGCGGCAGCGGTGCTCAGCAATCACACCGGCATCGTCGTCTGGCTGGACTGACCGCCACCGATCCGGAGGTGGCCAGCAGGGTCGGCGCCAGGAACGTCAAGTGAGGTCCGAGGAGTTCATCCGGCGCTTGCCGATCCGCTCGATGCGCATCACCACGCGCTCCTCCGGGTCCGGACAGCAGACCAGCGAATCCCTTTCCAGCCAATCGCTCTCGGGGAGTTGCCGCTGTTTGGCGGGCAGCAGCGGCAGCACCGATTGCAACGCGAAGATGCAGAAGTGCTTGCCGTCCGGCAGGCGCAGTTCGGCGCTGTTCACCAGCTCGAACCAGTCGCCGACGGCCAGGCCACACACCGAGCGGCCTTCGATCCGCTCCACCGTCACCCGCAGATCGAAGAGCTCCATGTCGCCATCGCTCGGTGTGCCGTCAGCCACGGGAGTCTCCGATCAGCGCCTGTCGCAGCGGTCCGAGGCCCAGCGGTCCGAGCCGCAGGGCATCCATGTGGAACGCCCGCAGATCGAAACCTGGTCGGCTCTCGGCAGTCTCGCGCACCTGGCGCCACAGTCGGGCGCCGACCCGGAAGGCCAACGCCTGCGCCGGCCAGCCGAAGTAGCGGTCGACCTCGAACCGGGCCGAGGCCTCGTCGCACCCGGACGCCGCCCGCAGCACGGCCACACCGAGCTCGGGGGTCCACTCGGTCGCCTCGGTGAAACCGTTGCCCGCCGGGATCGGCAGTCCCAGATGCAGCCCCATGTCGATGACGATCCTGGCCGCCCGCCAGCGCTGGCCGTACAGCATGCCCAACCGCTCGCCAGGGGTCCGCAGTAGTCCGAGCTCGTCGCACAGTCGCTCGGCGTAGTGCGCCCAGCCCTCGACGTATCCGTGCACGTGGGCCATCGACCGCTGCCACGGATGCAGATCGGGTTCGGCCATTGCCACCGCGATCTGCAGGTGGTGCCCCGGCGCCCCTTCGTGGTGAACGGTTGTCACCTCGCGCCAGGCGAACGACGGTTCGCCGCCGGCCCGCGGCGCCCACCAGATCCGGCCCGGTCGGGTGAAGGCGGCGTCCGGCTGGGCGTAGTACATGACGCCGGACGCGGCGGCCGACAGGCGGCACTCGGCGCGGCGGGCGGCCGGCGGAAGATCGAAGTGGGTGCCGTCGATCGCATCGGTCACCTCGTCGACCCTGCCCTGCAGCCAGCCGAGCAGCTGGTCGGGGTCGGCCAGCTGCTGATCCGGATCAGCGTCCAGCGCCGCCGCGGCCTCCTCGATCGAGGAGAACCGTAGATCCTTTGCTACCGCTGTCATCTCGTCCGTCAGCCGAGCTAGCTCATGCCAGCCGAACTCGTAGGTGTCGGCCAGGTCGACCACGTCGCCGAGGAACGCCCTGGCCGTCACCGAGTACCGCTGCTGGCCCACCGCGTCGTGCTGCGGCGCGGCCGGCAACAGCTCGGTGCGCAAGAAGTCGACGAACCGGCCGGTGGCGTCGGTGGCGGCGCTCGCCCCGCCGGCCAGTCCGGGCACGTCGGGGGCATCCGCGATCAGCCGGCGGTAGAAGTCGTCGCCGGTCGGTGAAACCCATTGCGCGCACTGGGCGGCGGCGCCGGACACCTGGCGGGCCGCAACACGGTGGCCGGCGGCCGCGGCCGATCGCAGGGTCTCGGTGTAGTCGGCGAGTGCCTGCGGCACCTGCCCGAGACAGGATGCCACCCGCTCCCACTGCTGCCGGTTCTCGTGCGGCAGATTGTCGAAGACCTCGCGCACCTGGTGCACCGGCGTTGCCAGCGGCGCCAGCAGTGATCGGGTGAAACCCGTTTCGTCGAGGGCGATGTCGCTGCTGAGCCGCTCGGTGAGCGCGGCCGCCAGGACCGCATCGGCCGGCGCTGGGGGGCCGGCCGCGGCGAGCGAGCGCAGCGCTCGTTGCTGGGCCGCCCTCCGGGTGTCGAAGGCGGCCGGCGACAGCGCCGGCATCGGCCCGGCCGAGTCGTCGCCCAGCGCCTGCGCCGCGGTCGGATCGACGCCGGCGAGCTCGCGCAGCAGCGTGTCGGCAATGGTTCTGACGCTCATCCGGATTCCTGGTCTCCCGTCGTTCCGCGCAGTGCCGGCAGTACCTGCTTGCCGATCAACTCAACGCCGTACTCGTCGGTGCGGCCATGCGGGGTGCCGAACTCCACCCGGGTGGCGCCGGCGGCGAACAGTTGGGCCGCGTGCTCGGCGACGGTCGCCGGGTCGCCGGCGAAGCTGAAGCGGTCCATCACTGCGTCCGGGATGAGTCGCCCGGCGGCCTCGGCGTCGCCCCTGGAAAGGGCTTGCCGCAGTGGGCCGAGCACCGACTCGGGCACGGTGACCGTGACGTCCAACCGGGCCACCACATCCAGGTACATGGCCACTTCGGTGCGGGCCCGGCGGCGCGCGGCGGCGCCGTCCTCGTCCACCACGGTGACGGCGCCGGCGACGATCCCGACCGATGATCGCGGGCGTCCGGCGGCATCGCAGGCGGCGTCGAGCACCGACCTGACGTGCGCGACCATCTCCGGGTTGGCGCAGCCGCCGAGTTTGACCTCGTCGGCACACCGGCCGGCCAGCGCCAACCCGCGCGGACCCCAGGTGCCGAGCAGGATGTCCACCCGATCGCGTTCCCGCGGGTAGAGCAGCCGGGTGCCCTCGGTCAGCGAGAAGATCTCGCCCTGGTAGGCACTGTCGTCGCCGCGCAGCAGCCGCTGCACCACCTCGACCGCCTCGGTCAACCGGAGCAGCGGGCGGTCGGCAACGACACCGACCCGCTCCAGCCAGGCGCCGCGGACCAGGCCGACGTAGGCCCGGCCCCCCGAAGCCAGATCCAGCGCTGCCGCCTGGCCGGCGATCTCGATCGGGTGCAGCAGGAAGGGATTCAGACATGCCGGGCCCAGTCGGAGCCGGCTGGTGGCGCGGGCGATTTCCAGCAGCGGGAACAGCGCCGGCTGGAAGCCGAGATCGTGGAACACCGAAATCCCGTCGAACCCGAGCGCCTCGGCCAGCACGCCCAGCCGCACGTAGTCGGCCGCCTTCTTGTCGGTCTGCAGGCCGAGGGTGACGTTGCGCACCGGCTCGGCCGGAAGGCTACTCACGGCACCGGCGGGGTGACGGCCAGCAGGTACACCGCCGGTTCGAGGCTTTCATTGCAGAAGCGGTGCAGCAGCCGGGAATCGAACGTCAGCGCCTCGCCGGAGTGCAGCAGGTGGCGGTCGTCCCCGATCTCCACCACCACCTCACCCTCCAGGACCACGATGCACTCCGTCGACTCGTGTCCGCGGCGCTCCGACGAGCTGACGTCACCGGGTCGCATCCGGGCCTGCAACACTTCCAGGTCGCCGCGGCCCGGCGTCAGCCGCTCGTAGCTGATCTCGCCGAGCGGTGCGGTGAGCTGCATCCGTTCGCCGGGGCGGGACAGATGCACCATCGGCGCGTTCGGTTCGCTGAACAGCGTGGAGACCTCGGCATGGAAGACGGAGGCCAGCTTCCGCAGCGTCGACAGGCTGGGATCGGTGACGCCGTTCTCCAACTGGCTCAACAGCGCGGGCGACAACTCGGCCTCGGTGGCCAGTTCGCGGAGAGTCAGTTGATGACGCAGCCGCAGTTCGCGCAATCTTTCGCCCAACATGTGCGTGATCCCTCCCCGTCAGAGCGCTTCGGCATGGTGGTGGACGATCCGCCAGGTCTCCGCGCGGTCCCAGACATCCGTCACCCGGAACGCACTTTCCTCGCCCGTGCCGGTCGCCCGCAACACATACCGCGCCACCGCGGCGGTGTCGCCCCAGCGGTCGATGAGTAGATCCTCGACCGAGAGCACCGGAACCGCGTTGGACGACCCGCCGGGTTCCGGCTCGACCGCCCGGCGCCTTCGACGAAGCTCGGTCAACTCGGGCAGCCCGATCCGGTCCCCTGGCTGATCGGTCTCCCAGATGGTGATCGCCGGATGCAGGTGCAGGTCGAACCGTGCCGGTTCCGGGTAGGCGGCATACATGGCGCGGACGGCGTCGGCGATCTCGCCATCGCTCTCGCGCACTCGCTCGGTCATTCGGATGCCTCCATCGCTATCTCCCCTGTGACACTCGATTCGGTGACACTCCTCTTGGCGACACTCAATTCGGTGACACCATTTTCCGCAGCAATCTCCTCCACCCGATGGCAGGAGACCAGGCCCCCGGGAACCTCTCGTAGCTGCGGTTCGGTCAGACAGATGGCGCGGGCGTGGGCGCAACGGGGCCGGAACCTGCAGCCGGACGGTACCTGAGCGGGGTCGGGAACCTCGCCGCGCAGCACGTTCGGCAGGTTCGGGTGCGCGGAGATCTGCGGGATCGCCTCGACCAGCGCCCGGGTGTACGGGTGCCGCGGAGCGGCCATCAGCGCGCGGGTGGGCGCCTGTTCGACGATCTTGCCGAGGTACATCACGGCGGTGCGATCGGCGATCTCGTGCACCAGCGCCAGATCGTGCGAGATGAACAGCAGCCCGACGTCCAGCTCGCGGACCAGCGACAGCAGCAGCGACACCACCTGCGCCTGCGCGGAGGCGTCGAGGGCCGTCACCGGTTCGTCCGCGATGATGATCTCCGGTTCGGTGGCGAGCGCCCTGGCGATCGCCAGCCGCTGTCGCTGGCCGCCGGAGAACTGGTGCGGATAGTGCCGGCGGGCGTCATCGGACATGCCCACCCGTTCGAGCAGCTGCACCAACCGTTCGGTCCGCGCGCTGCCGGTCAGGTCGGCCGGAATGCCGTCCAGCAGTTGCGATTCGATGGTCCGGCGCGGGTTCAGCGAGCCGCCCGGATCCTGGAAGATCATCTGCAGCCGGGTCAGTGCGGCCGGCCGCCGGCGCCAGCCGACCGGGGCAACCGGGGTGTCGCCGATCAGGATCCGGCCCGCGGTGGGCGCCGTCAGCCCGGCCGCCACCCTGGCCAGCGACGACTTGCCGCAACCGGACTCGCCGACCAGGCCCACCACCTCGCCGGCAGCCACCTGCAGGTCGACCCCGGCCACCGCCCGCACCGAGCCGCGCCCGCGTGCCCGGTAGCTGACCTCGACCTGTTCGATCGTCAGCGCGGTCATCTGTTCACCACCGGCTCACCGGTCAGGTCCGGCGCCACCACGCAGGCGAGCGTTCGGCCGGACGTGGTCGGCACCTGCGGCGGCGGCCCGGAGCGGCAGCTGTCCTCGGCGAAGGTGCAGCGCGGCTCGAACGGGCAGCCGGGGAGCAGTTGGTCCGGCAGCACCGGCGCACCGGGAATCGCCCGAAGCGTGCGCTGCGCCGACAGGCCGTGCGGCCGGGCACCGAGCAATGCTGCCGTGTAGGGGTGGGCGGGTGCGGTCAGCAGGTCGGCGGTGCCGCCGCTTTCCATCACCCGCCCCGCGTAGAAGATGTACGCGCGCCGGGTCAGCGCCGACAGCACGCCGAGATCGTGGGTGATGAACAGCACCGCCAGCCCGCTCTCCCGCCGCTGCTCCTCCAGCAGCGCCAGGATGCCGGCCTGCACGGTCACGTCCAGCGCGGTGGTCGGTTCGTCGGCGA
This sequence comes from Nakamurella lactea DSM 19367, assembly GCF_000426645.1. Lineage (GTDB taxonomy): Bacteria > Actinomycetota > Actinomycetes > Mycobacteriales > Nakamurellaceae > Nakamurella > Nakamurella lactea. The sequence goes on from NZ_AUFT01000007.1 coordinate 43,537, forward strand.
TCAACAGCCGGGGCCGGCAGGCCAGCGCGATGGCGATCGCCACCCGCTGTCGCATGCCGCCGGAGAACTGGTGCGGATAGGCCCGCAGGGCGCGATCCGGATGCGGGATGCGCATCTGGTCGAGCAACTCGGTGGCTCGGGTCCGGGCCGCTGCCCGGCCCAGACCCAGCCCCGCCCGGATGTGCTCGGTGAGCTGACGGCCGATGGTGAGCATCGGGTGCAGGGCGGCGGTCGAGTCCTGGAAGACCATCGAGATCCCCGAGCCCCTGACGCCCTGCCAGCCCCGCCGGTCCAGGGACAGCAGGTCCTGGCCGTCGAACCGGATCGACCCTCCGACCACGGCTCCCGGTGGCAGCAGGTTCAACAGCGTGAGTGCTGTCAGGCTCTTGCCCGATCCGCTTTCCCCTGCGATGCCGACGATCTCGCCGGCGTCCACCCGCAGATCGAGTTGTTTGATCACCGGCACCGGCCCGGCCGGTCCCGGCAGCGACACCGAAAGCCCGTCGATCGTCAGCAGCGGTTCGCCGGTACTCATCCGCGCCTCCGGCTGCGCGGGTCCAGCCAGTCCCGGACCGCGTCGCCGAGCAGGTTGAACGCCAGCACCGCGGTGAGGATGGCGATGCCGGGAATGATGCTCACCCACCACTTCGACAGGTCGGTGGCGCCGGCCGCGATCATCGCGCCCCACTCCGGCGCCGGCGGCCGGGGCCCGAGGCCCAGGAACGACAGCGACGCCAGCATCAGCACCGCATTGCCCAATTCCAGGCTGGCCAGCACCACCGATGGGCCGACGCTGTTCGGCAGTACGTCACGACGCAACGCCTGCCAGGGGCCGACGCCGAGCAGCCGGGAGGCGTGCAGGAAATCGGAGCCGCGGATCGACAGCACAGCGCTGCGCACCACCCTGGCATAGGTCGGCCAGGACACCAGGACGAGGGCCAGCACCGCATTGCGGGCGCTCGGCCCGAAGGCGGCCGACACCACCATCGCCAGGATGATCGGTGGGAAGGCGAACACCAGGTCGGTCAGCCGCATCAGCGACTCGTCGACCCACCGGCCGATGTAGCCGGCCAGCAGTCCGAGCGTGCCGCCGATCGCCAGAGCGAGCGCGACGATGGCCACGGCGAGCGGCAGCGACAGCCGCGAGCCGTAGACGATCCGGCTCAGGATGTCCCGACCGAGCTGGTCGGTGCCGAACCAGTGCGCCGCCGACGGCGCCGAATAGTAGGGCCCGGACTGCGCCAGCGGGTCGTACGGCGCGATCAGCGGCGCCGCGATCGCGACGATCAACCAACCGACGAGGATGACGATCGCCACCGCCGTCAGCGCCCTGGCCGGCGGCCGCGCCGGCCGTTCCGGACGGGGCCGGCCCGGGCGGATACCGAACCAGCGACGGGCCGGCAGGATCACCTCACCGGCAACGGGTTTCGTCGGCCGCTGGCTCGCGAGCTCGTTCATGACACCCTGATCCGTGGGTCGATGATGCCGTACAGCACGTCGATCAACAGGTTGACCAGGATGTAGACCAGTGCGACGAACAGGCCGACACCCATGATCGCCGGCAGGTCGAGGTTGAGCGCGGCCAGGTAGGCGTACTGCCCGATCCCCGGCCAGCTGTAGATCTGCTCGATCAGCACCGTCCCGGACAGCAGCGAGGCGAACGCCAGGCCGCCGACGGTCACCACCTGCACCAGACCGGCCCGCAGCACGTGCCGGCGCAGCACAGTGAACCGCGGAAGTCCCTTGGCGTAGGCGGCTTTCACGTAGTCCTGGTCGAGGACCTCGAGCATCGCCGACCGGACGAACCTGATCAGGATCGACACCGTGAGGCTGGTGAGCACCAGTACCGGTAGCGCCAGGTGCCACAGGGCGTCCCAGAAGACCAGCGGGCGACCGGTGAGCAATGCGTCAACGGTGTACATCCCGGTGATGTCCTGTGGCGGACGGAATTTGGTGCTGAGCCGGCCACCGTTCGGTGCGATGCCCAGCACGTAGAAGAAGATGTACAGCGCCACGATGGCCAGCCAGAACGACGGAGTGGACAGGCCGATCAGGGCACCGGCCCTGATGGTGTGGTCGGCCGCCCGATCCTTGCGGACGGCGGCCCACATGCCCAGCCCGATGCTGATCAGCAGGGACAGCACCATCGCCGGGATGGCGAGCTCGATGGTCGCCGGCACGTACTTGGCCAGATCGGACAGGATCGAGTTCCCGGTGCTCTGCGAGGTGCCGAGGTCGCCGTGCAGCAGGTTGTTCAGGTAGGTCAGGTACTGCACCGGTAGCGGCTTGTCCAGGCCCCACTTCGCCTTGTAGGCGGCAACGATCTCCGGGTCCTGCTGGGCCGCCTCGGTCAGGTTCGTGGTCGACGGGTCGCCCGGAACCGCCTGCACCAGCAGGAAGGTCAACACGGTGACGCCGAACAGCAGCCCGATCGTGGTGAGCAGCTTCTTGACGATGAACCGCAGTAGGGACCTCGAACGCCCGGATCGGGCGGCCGGGCGGTCGCCATCCGGATCGATCAGGGTACCCGGATCGTCCGGCAGACTCGCTGCGGGCGTGGCGGTCTCACTCAATTCGTGCCGATGTCCGCGACGTCGACGGTCCAGCCGGCGGCCGAGAAGACGGCGTCCTTCAAGTTGGGACCGGCCACCACGGTCGTCGAGTTGTAGACCAGGGTGATGTACGGCGAGTTGTTGATCATCAGTCGCTGCCAGTCGTGCAGCGCTTCCACCTGGTCGGCGGAATCCCTTGCGCTGAGCACCTTCTCGGCGGCGGCGACGGTCTCCTTGTCCGCCCGCTCGGCGGTCCAGCCCGCGGCCTCGGCGGTGTGCCCGCCCGGCATCAGGTCGGCCACGATGGAGGCGGCGACCGGGTAGTCCAGCAGCTGCGGGCTGAAACTGAACGGCACCTTTCCACCCTTGCGCTGGTCCAGGAAGGAGGCGATCGGCGCCGGGTCCAACTCGATCTTGATCCCGGCCTTCTCTGCGTCGCTCTGGACCTTCGCCGCAATGGTGCCCAGGTCCACCCCGCCGAAGGTGATGGCCGGGTACAGCAGCTTGACCGACTGGTCGCCGACGCCGGACTTGGCCAGCAGTTCTTTCGCCTTGGGCAGATCCTGCTTCTGGGCCTCGGACTCGGGCAGTGATCCGGCGTAGGCGGTCGGCACGATACCGGCGGCGGGCTTACCCGCCGGACCGAACAACGCGGCCACTCCCTGGTAATCGATCGCCGCCTGCAGCGCCGCCACCCAGTCGGCGTTGGAGGTCACCTTGCTGACGGCCGGGTCGTTCTGCAGTCGGAGTTGGTAGTAGCTGTCGGCGCTGCCGGACTGCTGCAGTTCCTTCGGCAGTCCGGTCAGCGCATCGCCCGCCAGGTCCAGCGCCAGCTCGTTCTGTGGCAGCTTGGACATCGTCAGCTTCTGGTTCTGCACGTCCATGTTCTGGAAGACCACCCGGCCGAACTTCGGGGCCGTGCCCCAGTACTTCGGGTTGGCCTTCAGCACGATCCGGGACGCCGCATCGAACGACTCGATGAGGTAGGGGCCGCTGCCGGCGGCGTTGGTATTGAGGTAGTTGGTGAGCTTGTCGGTGGACGAGGCGTCGGCAGCGTCGGTGCCGCCGTTCTCCTTGGCCAGCTTGGAGTTCAGGATCCCGGCGTAGGGCTCGGCGAGAATCGTTGGCACGTTGGGGTTCAGGGTGCTGCTGGTGACCACGACGGTGTGCGGGTCGGGTGCATCGACGCTGAGGTCCTTGACGATGGGTGAGGCGCTGCCCTTGAGGTTCTTCAACCTGTTCAGGCTGAACACCACGTCTGCGGAGGTCACCGGGGTGCCGTCGGCGAAGACCGCATCCGGGTTCAGCTCGAAGGTGAACTTCTTGCCGTCGTCGGCAGCGGTGTACGACTTCGCCAGACTCGGGACGGGCTTGCTGATGTCCGCGCCGTCGAAGGTGACCAGCGTGTCGTACAGCGCGTGCACCAGCACATTGCCGGTCGGTTCGTAGACCTGGCCGGGGTCGAGCGTCTTCACCACCAACGAGGCATCGACGGTGAGCGTCGCCGCCGCGCTGCCGTCCGCGGTGGCGGCGGTGCCGGCGGCGGCGGCGTTGTCCTCGGCGTTGCTGCCGCAGCCGGCCAGGGCGAGCGTGGCTGCCGCCAGCAGCGCAAGAGTGGTGTGCGTTCCTCGTCGAGCCGAACCGGGCATGCCGTTTCCTCCATAGCGAGATCGCTGCGCTGTAAAGCGTGACCAAACGAGCTTTGGTGACACTAAACACTGCCCGGCGGGTCGCGTCAATGCCCCGAATCCGGCAGGTCGAGGTCCGGGGGCAGCAACGCCAGCGGCGGCGACCCGAACGACAGCAGTCGATCGTGGAACTCGCGCAAGGTGAATCGGGAACCGGCCCGTCGCCGGTACTGCTCGCGGATCCGGTGCAGCAGGTCCCGGCCCAGCACGTACGACGACGGGTAGGTGGGATTGTCGTGCCGGGCGTACCGCTGCACCTCGCCGGCGGCCATGTGCCGGTCCATGCCCGCCTGCTGCTGCATCAGCTCGGTCGCGGAATCGATGGTCAGCGCCGAGGTGTGCAGGCCGACGTCGATCACTACTCGCAGCGCGCGCCACAGGCTGTTCCGGCGTTTGAACAGCCGCACCCGCTCGTCGGCCATGAACCCGGTCTCCTCCAACAGGTCTTCGACGTACAGGCCCCAGCCCTCGACGAACTGCGGAGTGCTGAAATAACGTCCGATCGAGTCCCGGGCGGTGCCGAGCTTGTGGTGCACGTACTGCACGTGGTGGCCGGGGTAGGTCTCGTGCCCGGCAATCGAGGTGGCGAAGACGAAACAGTTGTCGCGCATGTGTTCCCGGCGCTGCTGCGGGCTGGCCGCCGGGTCGGCCGGGGTGATCAGGAACCCGCTGCGGAGCCCGGGAGCATACGGCGGGCTCGGCGACATCACCCCCAGCGGCAGGCCGGCCCGTTGGTACTCGGGGACCCAGTCCATCTCGCAGACGGCCCCGTCCGGCAACCCCACCAGATCGTGTTCGCGGGTGTGCTGCTGCGCGTTGCCCATCGCGGTCTCGTAGGTCCGCAGGAAGTCGGACGGCTCCGGGTGATGGTCCTTGATCCGGTCGAGTTGTTGCTGCCAACCGGATTCCGGGTCGAGGCTGGCGGCGAACGAGACGAGCTCGCGACGATCGCGCTCGACCAGGTCGCGGCCGTGCTCGGCCAGGCCGGCGGCGTCCAGGTCGAGATGGTGGTAGGTCGCCAACAGGAAATCGAAGTGTTCGGTGCCGGCCGCCCAGGTGCCGTTGGCGCGACCGGCCAGCTCTTCGACGAAGCCGGTGTAGCCGCCGGCCGCCGCTGCGGCCGCCTCGGCACTGCGCCGGATGTCCGCGCCCAGGGCGGCCGGCAGCTCGGCCGCGTAGCCGGGCACCGCGCCGGTGAGAAACCGTTGCAGGCCAATGGATGCGGTGACGCCCATCTCGGCCCAAAGCTGGGGCGTGTCCGTCGTGAGGTTGCGCTGCGCCTGCCGCAGGTAGCCGGGCAGCGCCCGTAGTCTGCCGAGCAGTGCCTCGGCGGCCGATCCGTCCGGCGTCATCAGGACCGACAGCGCCTGACCGAGACGCTCGGCGTACCAGTAGGGCGCGCGCCGCCAGACCTGTTCGGTCTCGGCGCGTCGCACCGCCGTCCGTAGCTCCGTCAGCAGCAGAGCGTGCTCGAGGCACTCGCGGCTCCCGGTCGCCGGTTCCGCCCGTGCCGGTGCCTCCGCCTGCGCGAGGAACTCGCGACGCCGGGCGTCCTGGTCGGCGATGGCCTCGGGTTCGATGTCGCCGAGCCGATCGCTGCCGCGGTCGTCGCCCTGTTCGGAAGCCAGGATCGGATCGGCGTCGAACAGGAACTCGACATACGGATGCAGGTCCGTCGCCGATGCCATCAGTACCCGGCCAGGATCGTCTGCACGCGGGCCAGCCGCTGCGGGGACAGGTTGCTGCGCACCCGGCGCGAGTCGGCGGGGCGCCGGCCCCAGAGCAGCAGCAGCCGCGCCGCCGGGTCGCTCTCCACCACATCCGCGCAGTCAGCGGGTGTCTCCAGCGACAGGGCGCCGACGCCGTCGCGCACCGCCAGCAGCAGGTCCGGCGCGCCCGCGCAGCGCAGCCGCACCGTCAGCGGTTCGCCGGGTTCCGGGTCCCGCTCGAGACCGACCCGCAGCAGCGAATCACTGAGAAGTCGCACCGAGTGGCTCAACAGCGCCGGACGACCGAGCAGTTCGACGCCGATCTCGTCGTCACCCGTCAGATCCCACCGGTGGATCGCGAACTCCTGGCGCAGGTGCGTGTCCAACTCGACGATCGGGAGCCCCCAGCCGACGGCCGGCACGGTCAGGTCCGGGTCGATGGTCAGCGCGGCCCGGAAGGCCGTCGTCATCCGCGCCTCGGCCGCCTCGAGGCGACGGCGCAGTGCGCCGTCGTCCATCGCGCGGTACGGGGGTTCCCGTACCTGCCAGGCACCGAACTCCGGAACCGGGCGGCCCTGCAGATGGGCTTCCACCTGATCCGCGAGTGCGTCGGCGCCGGAGGCCAGGTGGGCGATCAGTTCGTGGGCGGTCCAGCCGCGGCAGGCGGTGACCGCATCGGGTGGAACCGAGGCGAGGGTCTGCAGGAATGCGTCGGCCTCTCGCACGGGGGCGGGCTCGGATGACGACACCCCGGCAATATAGCCACGATGAACTTAGTTCGTCTATGGTAAACACGCGTTGCTGGGATCCCGACCGCAGAAGGGCGAGCATGCACGCCGACCAACAGATAGTGCTGCATCACTGCTCCGTTGTCGACGGGGTGCACGACAAGCCGCGGGCCGGCGAAGCGGTGCTGATCCAGGGCGACCGGATCAGTGCGATCGGGCCGGAGGGCGAGCTGCTGGCCGCTGCTGCGCCCGAGGCCAAGCGGCTGGATCTGGGCGGGGCGTTCGTGATGCCCGGCCTGCTGAACATGCATACCCACTTCTCGTTGTCGCTGCCGGGACCGGGCGGCGGTGCGGTCAGCGCGCTCTCCCCGCACGCACTGGCGCTCTACATGGCGGACGGGGCGCGGCGCACCCTGAACTCCGGGGTGACGACGGTGCGGTGCGTCGCCGAGAAGGACCATGCCGAATTTGCCATCCGGGCCGCCATCGATGCCGGAACCGCCGTCGGTCCAAGGATTTTCAGCGCCGGGCGCGCCCTGGTCTGCACCGGCGGCCACGGGTACGAGGGCACCGACACCCTCGAGTGTGATGGCGCCGACGACTTCCGGCGCGGAGCCAGGGCGCAGATCAGCGCCGGCGCGGACCTGATCAAGGTGATGATCTCCGGTGGCATCGCCGGTGAGCACGAGGCGATCGACACCCCGCAGCTGACCGTCGACGAGATGGCCGCCGTGATCGAGACGGCCCATGCCTGGGGTCGACGGGTGACCGCGCATGCCGGACCGGCGCCGATCATCGAGCAGGCAGTCCGTCTCGGTCTGGACTGCGTCGAACACGGCTACCAGCTCACCGAGCCGGTGGCCGCGCTGATGGCCGAGCGCGGCACCAGCCTGGTGCCCACCCTGATCGTCACCCGATGCGGCGATTTCTTCGACACCCTCGGTGTTCCGCAGTGGATGCAACGGCGGTCGCTGGACGCCGGGCCGCGGCATGTCGAGAGCTACCAGCTGGCGCTGGCGGCCGGGGTCGAGATGCTGCTCGGCAGCGACATGCCGCCCTACCAGGAGACCGGCGGGACCACGGCAACCGTGCGGGAACTCGAGCACATGGCCGCCTTCGGGCTGACGCCCCCCGCCGCCCTCCGGGCGGCCACCATCGGGCCGGCCCGATGGCTCGGTGCTGACGCCGATATCGGCACCGTCGAACCGGGCAAGTATGCGGACCTGATCGCGATGGACGGCGACCCGACCCAGGACGTGTCGGCGCTGCGTTCGCTGCGCTGGGTGATGAAGGGCGGCGACGTGGTCCGCGACGACAGCATCGGATTGCACGCGTGAGCGGCCCGTCGCCGGTAGCGGTCCGCCTCGTGGTGCAGCGGCAACCGGTCGACGAGGAGCTGTTCACCGAGCTCATCGAGCAGGAGTGCGTCGAGCTGGGCAGTTCGGCGCAGCTGTGCTGGATCGATGACCTGGCAACGGCTCTCGATGGGCTGGACGCGGCGGCGGACTCCGACCGACCGGTAGTGCTGGTCCCCGCGCCGGACGCGCCCGACCTGGTCGACCTCCGGCTCGGCGGCTCGAAGATCGTCCGGGTGGATCTGCACCTGCGGGACACCGATCCGAGTCCTGGCCTGCACCGGCACATCCAGGGTCGCGGCATCGAGGGGGTGCTCTGGGCGCTCCGCACTCTCCACCACGGCAGCCGGTGGCCGGAGCGGTTGTCCGCCTACGGGAATGATCCAGCGCAGTACGGCGCGCTGCGCCTGGCGGCACCGGGCGGTAGCGGCGAGCGGCAGCCGGTCGTCGCCCTGTTGCACGGTGGTTTCTGGCGGGCCCGCTGGCAACTGGACCTGATGGACGCTCTGGCCGTCGACCTCGCCGAGCGCGGCATCGCCAGCTGGAACGTCGAATACCGATCGCCGGATCGGCACGGCTGGGACGCCACCGTCGCCGACGTCCGGGCCGGCGTCGCCCACCTGAACCGGCTGGCCGCCGAGCTGCCGATCGATCCTGGCAGGCTGGCGTTGGTCGGGCACTCGGCGGGCGGGCAGCTGGCGGTGCAACTGGCCGCCGACCTGAACGACGAAGCGCGCTCGGCGGCACTCGATGCGCCCGTGCCCGTGCGTCCGAGGTTGGTGGTGCAGCTGGCCGGTCTGGTCGACCTGGTCGAGACACACCGGCGCGACCTGGGCAACGGTGCGGTGCCGACCGCTCTCGGCGGTACGCCGCAGGACCTACCCGCGGCCTACGCAGCGGCCTCGCCGCTGTCGCGGGCGCCGATCGGGGTTCGTCAGCTGGTGGTGGTCGGTAGGGATGACGGTGCCGACCTGCGGGAGATGAGTCGGCGCTACGTCCGCGCCGGACGGTCCGCCGGCGACCAGGTGGAATTGCTGGAGGACAAGGGTAATCACTTCACCGTGATCGATCCGGCCAGTCCGATCTGGAAGCAGACCGCCGACACGATCGCGGTGGCCCTGGCCAACTGAGCTGCTGACGGCTGGGCCCGGCCGGACCTGGCCGGCGGTGCTCAGACCGGGAAGGTCCGCGCCGCCGGGTCTGCGAGGCGCCGCTGTAGTTCTGCCTCGATCACCGCTTCGTCGTAGACACCGGCGGGATCGTCGTGGGTCGCCATGTACTTGCGGGCGGCGGCGAAGTCGAGCAGCCAGAGTTGATAGATGCGGCGCAGTTCGGCCAGCGGCGTCGGGTGCTCGTCGACTCGGAGGGACAGGTCGGGGTAGGCCTCGGCGCCGTGGATGAGGATCCCGGCGGACTGCTGACCACGCTGGTCGCCACCGGCCTGCTGCCCCGCCTCCATCGCCGCCAGTAGGCGTTCCGCGAACGGCAGGTCGGCGGCGGATTCGTAGCGTGCCAACGTTTCCCGCACGACCGCTGGTCCGGCCAGCAGGTTGCCGGCAACGCTCACCCCGACCCCGGTGCGGTGTCCCGACCAGTCGTGGCACGCCGACCCGGTGGCGGCACCGACGGTGCCGTTGCGGTCCACCGCATGTACCTGACGATGATCGCGCCCCGCGTCAGCGGCGAGCAGTTGCGCGATGGCGTCCGACGCGGCGGCGCCGCCGCCGAGCAGCTGCAGGCCGTTGGGACCGTAGGTTGGATTGATCATCGCCTGGGTGCAGACGGCGCCGGTCCCTGGCGTCACATTCAGACATAGGCCGGCGGCGGCGACGAACCTGGTGGCGACGGCGGCGCCGAACGACCCGGTCTCCGGATCGCGGGCGACGATGGACCATGTCATCGCCGGATCCTATCCGCGGGCAACCTGTTGCGCGGTAGATAGCCAGGGGTCCCGGATTAACCTCATCGAGATGACTGTCGCCGCCAGAGCGTTCGCCGCCCTGAACACGTTTAACCGCAACCATCCCTGATCGCACAACGATGCTTACCCCGTAAGGGCGAAGGGCCGGTACAGAACGCGCTCGACCCCCGAGTAGGCCTCATGCCACACGTCCCGTTCATCGTCGGGTGTGCCTCCGCGGCCAAGGAACACTGTGCCAGCCACGAAGCCCATTCAGCCTGGCCAGCGCCGTGAGAGCAATATGTATCCCGGGCCGATCGTCAATCAAGACGTTTCCGCCGACTCCTCAGCTGCCGCGGCAGCCAGCTCAACCCTGATCGATGACTTCGCGAAGCTCACCTGCACGACCATCTGCGCCGGGTGCGCGAAGCGCTGGTCTGGAAATTGGATGGGCTGTCCGAGTGCGACCTCGCGCTCCCGCACCTTTCAGGGTGCGAAGGATCTGCCCAACGGTGACAGATAGATCGAGTTGACCCGCTCGCCGTCCAACCATTCGGTGAGCCGCGCCGCTCGGTCGTCCAGAGCGCGACGTGCCGCCGGGTCGAGCGGTTCGGCCGGCACCACGATCACGTCGCCGCTGTCCGGATGTTGGGTCCAGCCACCGACGATCCGGCCGTTCCACCAGGCGCTGGGGCCACCGTTGCCCGCGGAGTCGAACAGTTTGTCCCGGTGAGGTCCGAGATAGAACTCGCGGTGCTTCCAACCCATGGTGGTCGGGTCGAGGGCCGGCAGCAACGCTGCCCAGTCCGACACTTCGGGCTCCGGGTCGAGGTCGTCGGGCAGCACCCAGCCGACCCCGTCCGCCAACGCCACCTCGACGGCGTCGAGGTCGGTAAGAGCCCGGCGGACCGCGGTTTTGGTGGCGCCGAGCCACCAGACGATGTCGGCCTCGGTGCCCGGTCCGAAGCGCTCCAGCCAGCGCCGCACCAGCTCGGTGTATCCCAGGTCCGGCGTGACCGGTCCTGGCCCGGTGCTCGGGCTCGGCCCGTCCGGCAGCCAGTCGCCGGTCAGGGTCCAGCGAGGCCGCGACGCCTTCCAACCGCCGGCGTTGTCGCCGCGAACGATCCGGCCGGACGCCGCCAGGGCGGTCAGCACCCGCGGCGCGATCGGGAACTCGCCACCCCATTTGCTGTCCGTCCGGCCGGTCCGGAATCGCTTGTCCAGGGCGGGTATCGCCGCCCGTAGTTCGGTGGTGGTCAGCGGACCGCGTTCGGCGATCAGCTCGTGCACCGCCATGGTGGTCCTGGTCACCCAGCGCCGGCCGTCGCGGGCGATCCCGGACTTCTCCACGTCACGGGCCAGCCGCTCCCGTTCGGTGCTGGCGACCCGGGCGGACGCGCTGCCCCAGACCGCCGGCAGCAGGTCGCGGGGGAAGGCGAACACGGTGCGGCGCATGGCGAGTTGCTTGACGATCGACCGATCGGCGTACAGCGATCGGTCGACGTCCGCCCGACTGGCTCCGCTGCGCGCCCAGGCCGCCAGATGCACGCTCGACGGTTCGGTTGCATGCAGGCAGACCGTCGCCCTGGCGGCGGCCTCCACCGAGTCGACCCGGCAGTCGGTGGCCAGTGCCTGCCGTCGGGCCAGCCGGATCCTTCGTTGCTCGTCGCTGATCTGCCGCATCCGACCATTGTGCGGGTGGGCACGGACACTCCGACCGCGATCGATGACCCGAGAGCTCGACGGGCGCTATGCCGAGACCAGGGCCGTCAGGTCGCGCAGGGCGTCCTCCCGGACGATGCGCACCACGATGCGGTCGAGGGCGGCGTCGATCTGCGCGTCCTTCACCCCACCGACGTCACCGACGTCGCCGGCCCCACCGACGTCGCCGGCCCCACCGACGTCGCCGGCCTTGGCGGGCAACCAATCCGCCAACTGCTCCCGTACCCAGGTCCGGACCGCCTGAATGATCAGGTCCACTTCGGCCCTACCGGTATCGGTGAGCCGGAGCACCTCACCGTCGCGACGCAGATAGCCTGCCGCCACGATGTCCCGGTAGAAGGAATCCAGCACGCCGGCAGGGATGCCGACCCGCCGCTCGATGTCGACAACTCTTGGCGCACTGGTGATCTCTTCCCGCAGGTAGACGCCGAGGACTCCCCAGATCGTCGGGATGTCCATGGCGGTGCCGGACGCGGCGAGTACCGAGGCTGCGGCCGCCCGGCCATGACGCCGCAACACTTCGCCGACGATCTTCTCCAGCTGGGCCTCGGCGTCCGGGGGTTCCGGAACGGCGAAGCCCTCCCCGGTGGCGGCCGGCCGGATGCCGTCCCGCAAGGCGACCTGCGGCAGGAAGAGCGCCGCGACGAAAGCAAGCAGCGCAACGGGAATGGCCCACAGGAAGACGTTGTGCAGGGCGTCCGCGTAGGCCGCAACCACCGGCGCGGCAACCGTGTCCGGCAGGGCATTCAGCGCGATCGGGTTGGTGGCGACCTCCGGCGACATCCCGGAGGCGACGATCGCAGCCGGCAGCGAGTCGGCGATTCCGTTGGAATAGATGGTGCCGAGCACGGCGGCGCCGAACGCACCGCCGAGGGTGCGGAAGAAAGTGACGCCGGACGTTGCGGTGCCGAGATCGGCGTAGTCGGCGGTGTTCTGCACGATGATCGTCAGGATCTGCATCATCAGGCCGATGCCGGCGCCGAGGATGAACAGGTACAGCGTCTCGACGATGACGCTGGTGTCCTGGTTCAGCCGGGACAGCAGGAACAACCCGACGGCCATCACGGCTGATCCGACGATGGGGAACACTCGGTACTTCCCGGTCCGGCCGACGTACGCGCCACTGGCGATGGCGGTCAGCAGCAGCCCGATCACCATCGGCAGCATCCGCAATCCCGAGCTGGTTGCCGTGGCCCCGCCGACGAACTGCATGAAGGTGGGCAGGAAGGTGATTGAGCCCATCATCCCGAATCCGACGATGAAGCTCAGCAGCGAGGCCATGGTGAACACCCGGCCCCGGAACAATCGCATCGGCAGGATCGGTTCCTCCGCGCGGAGCTCGACCTGCACGAAGATCGCCAGCGCGATCAGCGACCCGGCGAACAGCCCGATGATGGTGGCCGATCCCCAGGCGTACTGCGTCCCGCCCCAGGAGGTGGCCAGGATCAGGCCGGTCGATCCCAGGGCGACGAACAGCACGCCGAGATAGTCGATCTTCGGCTTGCTGCCGGTCCGAATGCCCGGGATCGTCCGGGCGGCCATCAGAATGACGATGATCGCGATCGGCACGTTGACGTAGAACGCCCACCGCCAGGAAAGATGATCGGTGAACAGGCCGCCCAGCAGCGGCCCGAGGACCGTGGTGACGCCGAACACCGCGCCCAACGCGCCCTGGTACTTGCCCCGCTCCCGCAGCGGGATGACCTCGCCGATCAGCGCGGTCGCGGTGACCATCAGCCCGCCGGCGCCGATGCCCTGGATCGCCCGGAAGGCGATCATCATCGACATGTTCTGCGACAGCCCGCAGAACAGTGAGCCGACGATGAAGACCACAACACTGATCTGGAAGAGCATCTTCCGGCCGTACAGGTCGCCGAACTTGCCCGCCAGCACGGTGGAAATGGTCTCCGCCAGCATGTATGAGGTGACCACCCAGCTCATGTGGCCGGCGCCGCCGAGGTCGCCGACGATGGTCGGCAGGGCGGTCGAGACGATGGTCTGGTCCAGGGCGGACAGCAGCATGCCGAGCATGATCGTGGCGAAGATGATGTTCATCTGGGCACGCGACAGTGCCGGGGTCGTCTCCGGTCCGGCCGCCTCGGGCCGCACGGCCAGTTCGTGAGTCATCGGCATCTCCCGCACCCGTCTGGCGACGGGCCAACGGAGCGTAAGCCCGGGATCGTCGATCCGCGCGCCGAGCGGGCGGGGTTCAGCGGATCGACGGCTCGCGGCGCGGCACCCTGATCCGGTTCCACCACAACGACAGTCCGACCGCGAGTGCGATCAGCAGGCCGCCGGCGGCGGCGAACCAGGCCGCCAGGTCGGCCTTCTCGGTGATCAGGGTGACGTGGTTGGGCAGGTCGGCCAGCGCGGTCTGCAGCTGGTCGGCGTTCTCGGCCCGGTAGTACTGACCGCCGGTGGTTTCGGCGATCTGCTGCAGCGCGGGCTCGTCGATCACCAACGGGTTGCCGCGGCCGCCGCCGAATCCGCCGCCGGGACCGCCGAAACCCCCGCCCCCGCCTCCGTAACTGCCGCCGCTGGCCCAACCCTCGACCTGGGCGCCGGTACAGGCCATCCTGGTCGGGGTAGTGGTGCCGAATCCGATGGTGTAGACCCGCAGCCCCCGGGCGGCTGCCTGCTGCGCCGCCTGGGCCGGGTCGACGCCCTGGGTGTTGGCTCCGTCGGTGAGTACGACGATGACGTCAGCGGCGTCGGCCTGCGCGGTCGTGGTGAGATCGGCGCCGGTCGGCGCGACCGCCGGGTCGATGGCGGCGATACCGTCGATGGCAGTGAGGATCGCCGACCCGATGGCGGTGCCGCGGGCGGTGGTCAGTTGCTGGATCGCGGCGACCAACGCATCGGTGTCGGTGGTCGGTGGGACCTGCAGCCCGGCGACTCCGGCGAAGGCGACCAGGCCGATCTTCGGCCCACCGGCCTGGGACCTGACGAAGGCGATCGCCGCCTGCTCGGCGACGGTGATGCGGTTCGGGGCGACGTCGGTGGAGCACATCGAGCCCGAGACGTCCATCGCCAGCATGATCGTCGTCGAGTCGCTCGGCACCGGCACGGTCGCCTGTGGGCGAGCCGCCCCCACCCCGAGCACCAGCAGGCCGAGCATCAGCAGCAGTACCGGGATCCGCCTGGTCCACCGGGTTCGACCGGGCACCGCTGCCCGCACCAAGGCGATCGAGGTGACGGTGACGGCGGACCGGCGCCGGCGTCGCCGGGACCACCAGGCGATGCCCAGCACCAGCGGGATCAGCAGGAGCGACAACAGCGCCAGCGGCCAGCTGAAGGTCATCAGACCAACCTCCCCGTGCGCACGACCGTCAGTACCGCCCCGGCGCCGAGCAGCAGCAGGGCGAAGCCGATGAAGGCGCCGGCCAGCGGCACCTGCTGATCGGCGACCGTCAGCCGCAGGTCGATGCTCGAGGCGACCCCGTCGAGCTCGGCGGCGCTGGATGCCGGGTGATAACTGCCACCTGCCGTCCGGGCGATCATGGTCAGCTCCTGCTCGTCCAGCGCGGTGTGCAGTTGGTAGCCGTCCACCTGCACCGTGCCGCCCGCTGCGGTGCCGACGCCGACCGTGTCGATGTGCACCCCGGCGTTCTGGGCGGCGGTCGCGGCGAGCTCGGCGCTGCCCTGCTGGCCCTGGTCCTCACCGTCGGAGAACAGCACGATGGTCGCCGACCCCCAGTACCCGAGATCGGGCAGCGAGCCGTCCTTGTTCAGCGACACGGTCTTGCCGGTGATCGCCGTCAGCGAGCCGACGATCGCCGCGGCCAGTGACGTCCCACCCGAGATCCGCAGGTTCTGCACGGCAGCCACCGCGGCCGCCCGGTCCGGCCCGGGCAGCGACGTGCTCAGCGCACCCTGGTCGAACCCGACCACCCCGATGTCGACGGTGTCCGGCTGGGCATTGATGAACGCGGTCGCCGCCTGCTGGGCGGCGGCCAGCCGGCTGGGTGCGACGTCGGTGGCCGCCATGCTGTTCGACAGGTCCATCGCCACGATGACGGTTCCCGCCGACCTGCCGACCGGGAGCGAGGCCGCCGGGCCGGCCATCGCGACCGCCAGCACGGCGAGGCCGGCCAGGGTGAACCATCCACCGATGGCCCGGCGTCGACCGGTCGGGGCCGAGATTCCCGCGCCGGCCAGCGCTTCGCGCCGACGCCGGGTGAACAGCACGACGCCGACGATGAGCGCGACGACCAAGACAGCGCCGACGACGAGCAGCAACGGGCTGGTGAGCGTCATCTGTGTCGCCGGCCGGTCTCGGCGACAACCGACACCAGGGTGTCGACCAGGTCGCTGTCGGTGTCGACCCGATGGTGCGGCACCCCGGCACGGCGCATGCCGGCCAGCAGGCCGGCCTCCCGGACGTCGACCCCTTCGGAGAACCGCGAACGGAACCACGGATCGCTGGAGTCGACCAGTAGTTGCTCGCCGGTCTCGGCGTCCTCCACCACGATCATGCCGACCTCGGGGATGGCGTCGTCGGCGGCGTCCACCACCCGCAGCGCCACCACCTCGTTGCGGTGGGCCAGCCGCAGCAGCGGCCGCTCCCAGTCGCCGGTGCCGATGAAATCGGAGATCACCACCACCAGGCTGCGCCGCTTGGCCAGCGACGCCGCCGCCTCGAGCATCGCGGCGAGATCGGTGGTGCTGCCCCTGCGGTCGACCGGGGTGCGGTCGATCTCCCGGCTGATCCGCAGTGCCTGATTGCGACCGGTGCCGGGTCGCACGATGCGCACCGACCCGGTGTCGTAGAGCACGGCGCCGACCCGGTTGCCGTTGCGACTGAGCAGTCGGGCCAGGATCATCGCCAGCTCGGCGAGCACGTCGTGCTTGCCGCGGCCGGGGGCACCGATCGACATGGACGCCGAAGAATCCAGCACCAGCCAGGCGGTCAACTCGCGATCCTCGATGAACTCCCGCACCTGCAGTTCGCCCAGCCGCGCGGTGACGTTCCAGTCGATGTGCCGGGCGTCGTCACCGTCGACGTAGGCCCGCAGACCGGCGAAATCCAGGCCGGAGCCGCGGTGCAGGGTGCGGTACGCCCCCTGCAGCCGACCGTCCAGCCGCCGGATCACCCGCCACTCGAGGCGGAGCAGCAGCTTGTCGGGTGCGGAGGTCATGGGCTCGGCGCCGTTCCCGTTCAGCGATCCTGCAGGACGACTTCGGGGGTCGGCACGGCCCGCAGCACGCGGGTCAGGATGGCGTCCGGGTCCAGGTCGTCGGCCAGCGCCTCGTACGACAGCACCACGCGGTGCCGGAGCACGTCGAGGGCGAGTTCGTCCAGGTCGTGCGGCAACACGTAGTCGCGGCCGCGCAGGAAGGCCAGCGCGCGACCGCCGAGGACCAACGCGATCGACGCCCGCGGACTGGCTCCGTAGGTCAGGTAGCGGTCGAGCTCGCCGAGGCCGACCCGGCCGGGGGAGCGGGTGGCGGCGACCAGCCGGACGGCGTAGTCGGTGATCGCCGGGTCGACGTAGATCTGTTCGACCGAATGCTGCATGCGTACCAACATGTCCGGGGAGATCATCGCCTGGGCCGCCGCCGGCGGCTGCAGGGCACGTTCGACGATCGCGTGTTCCTCGGGGCCGGTGGGGTAGCCGACGACGACCTTCATCATGAAGCGGTCGACCTGCGCCTCCGGGAGCGGGTAGGTGCCGTCGGACTCGATCGGGTTCTGGGTCGCCATCACCAGGAACGGATCCGGCACCCGATGGGTCTGCCGGCCGATGGTGACCTGCCGTTCCTGCATCACCTCCAGCAACGCGCTCTGCACCTTTGCGGGCGCCCGGTTGATCTCGTCGGCCAGCAGCAGGTTGGTGAAGACCGGCCCGAGCGAGACCTGGAACTCGCCCGTCGGTTGGTGAAAGACCCTGGTGCCGACCAGGTCTGCCGGTACCAGGTCCGGAGTGAACTGGATCCGCTGGAACTCGCCGCCGATCGCGCCGGCCAGCGACTTGACGGCCAGGGTCTTGGCCAGCCCGGGCACGCCCTCGACCAGCAGATGGCCACCGGAGAGCAACGCAACGGCCATCCGCTCCAGCAGCACGTCCTGGCCGACGATGGTGCGCTTGACCTCGAACAGCACCGATTCCAAGGGAAATCCGGGGTTGAACGACGGCCCGGGTGTGGCCGGTGTTGACGTCATCTGCGTTCCTCTTCGGTCGGGGGTGATGGCCGGTTCGTTCGTGGCCGCGCTCACTGTGGGTTCACAGCACCGGCCCGCCGCCGGGGCCGTCGCCGGCGGCGACGAGGGCGCCGCCGATCGGTACGGCGAAGCCGATGCCGGACCAGGAGTCGTCGTTGCCGGGGTCGGCGATCGACACCACGACCCCGACCACCGCGCCCTGGTTGTTGAGCAACGGTCCACCCGAGCTGCCGGGGTTCACCGCCGCGTCGAACTGGATCAGCCCGGAGAGCCGGCCGGCGTCTGTCTTCGCGGTGCGGTCGAGGCCGGAGACGATGCCGCTGGTCGTGCTGTCGGCCAGGGCCAGCTGGTTGCCGATCGCCACGACGTCGGAGCCGACCGCGACGCCTCCGCCCAGGGTCGCCGGGACGACCACCTCGGGCAGCGTGGCCGGGACCAGCATGGCGATGTCGGCGGCCTTGTCGCCGGAGGCCACGGTGGCGGTCGACTTGGTGCCGTCGGCGAAGATCACCGCGATGTCGCCGCCGTCGGACACGACATGGTTGGCGGTCATGATGACGCCCTTGTCGGTGACGATGAATCCGGTGCCGAGGGAGCCCTTGGAGGTGGTGATCGCCACGACCGATGGCACCGCGAACCGGTAGATGTCGCCCGCCGCGAGGGTGGTCGGGCTGCTCGCCGTGCTCGCCGCGGTGCTCGTAGCCGCCGGACTCGCGGTGTCGGAATCGCTGGCGCCCAACCGGAATGCCAACAGGGCGATGACGACAATGGCCACCGCGGCAACGCCGGCCGCGGCCGCGGCCCACCGGGCTGAGTTGGCCGTGCGGGTGCGCGCCGCGGCTCGTCCGGCCGGCTGATCACCGGCGGCGGACTGCTCGGGCTGCAGGGTGGCGGTCTGCTCGGTGACGGGCTGCCGGGCGTCGGTCTGCTCTCTCGGGACCGTGGGTGGCTCCGCGCGGAATCCGCGGTGAGTGGCCGGCCTGCGCTGCGCTCCGCCGCCGGTGATCCGGCCCGGCGCACCCTGGCCCTCGGCGCCGGCGATCGGGCTCGGCGCGCTGAACCGCGGCCGCGCACCAGCACCGCTCGTCGGTGGTGTTCGTTCGCCGGACTCATCGTCCATGAAAGCAACGGTAGTCACGGTTCCTGAGAACGAGCCCAGAATCTTTCCGCCCCTGTGTCAGGGGGCAGAGCTATCGCCCGGACACGACCTCACCGAGGGTGGTGATGAGCCGATCGACGTCGGTGTCGTCGTTGTAGGGCGCCAGGCCGATCCGCAGTCCGGCGTCGACCCCGAGGTTCAGCGCGCGAAAGGGCTCGTAGGCGTAGAAACTGCCGGCGGGGGCGAGGATATCGCGACCGGCGAGCCGGCGGCTGACGTCGGCGGCGTCAGTGTCCCTGAACGTGCAGAACAGGGTCGGGGTGCGTTCCGGCGCGACCGAGTGAACGGTGATCCGGTCGCCGAGGGCGGCCAGTCCATCTTCGATGTCGCGGCGCAGCCGCTGTTCGTGTTCGTCGATGACGTGATTCGCGGCGGTCAGCTGTGCGCGGCGAGAACCTTCGGCGGTGGTGAGTCCGGCGAGGAAGTCGACGGCCGCGGCGGCGCCGGCCATCATTTCGTAGGGCAGGGTGCCGAACTCGAACCGTTCCGGGACCGCGTTGGTCGACGGCAGCAGCTTGTCCGGATCGAGTTCTTCCAGCAGTGCCGGGTCGGCGGCCAGGGTGGCGCAGTGCGGTCCGAAGAACTTGTACGGGGAGCAGACGAAGAAGTCCGCGCCCAGCGCCGTGATGTCGACCGTGCGGTGCGCCGTGTAGTGCACTCCGTCGACGTAGACCAGCGCCCCGACTTCGTGTGCCCGGGCGGCGATCCGGGCGACCGGTGGTGCGGTGCCGATCAGGTTGGACGCGGCAGTGACCGCGACCAGCCGGGTGCGCTCGTTGACGACCTCGTCGAGGTCGGTGAGATCCAGTTCGGCGGTCGCTGGATCGAGCCGGAGCCAGCGAACGGTCACCCCGGCGGCGGCGGCCGCCTGGACCCACGGCCGGACGTTGGCATCGTGGTCGAGTTGGCTGACGACCACCTCATCGCCGGGATTCCAGGTCTTGGCCAGGGTGCGGGAGAAGTCGTAGGTGATCTGGGTGGCACTGCGGCCGTAGACGATGCCGTTCGCGGTGGCACCGAGCAGGTCGGCCATGGCAGATCGGAAACCGTCGACGGCGTCGTCGGCGTTGCGCTCGCTGACCACCGACCTGCCGCGATTGGACAAGGGTCCGGTCAAACTGTGCGCGATCGCCTGTCCGACAACCGCCGGTGTCTGGGTCCCGCCGGGTCCGTCGAAATGGGCGATGCCGGACGTCAGCGAAGGGAAGTGCGCTCGGACTGCGGCGACGTCGAAGGTCATGGTTCATCTTCGCTGCCGAGCAGTCGGCGGCCGCGCTGGGGTCCGGCCGAGTAACCGGCAGTACCGTTCTGGCCAGACCCTGGAGCCAAGGAGCCGCGTGCGATTCGCTGTGAACACCCTGCTGGTCGACGTACCCGCCTGGCAGGTCGACAACGCTCGAGCCTTCTACGACGCGAGGACGCCCGGCCGTGGCCCGAGCACGCCCGAGGAGTTGCGGGACGCACGCGCAGCCAGATCCGCGCCCGCTCCCAGCGATCCGCCGGCCATCGAGGAGATGGTCGAAGCCGCGGGACGGCGGGTTCCGGTGCGGATCTTCAGGCCGACCGCAGGTCCGGCCCTTGGCGTCTATCTGGACATCCATGGTGGCGGCTTCTACCTGGATTCGGCGGCGCGCGGCGACGTCCGGAATCGTGAGCTCGCCGACGCTCTGCAGATGGCCGTCGTCAGCGTGGAGTACCGGCTGGCGCCCGAGCATCCCTGGCCCGCCGCGCCCGACGACTGTGAGACCGCGGCGCGGTGGCTGGTCGAAAACGCCGAGGGCCATTTCGGAACATCCCGGCTGACGATCGGCGGCAGCTCGGCCGGCGCAACGCTCGCCATGGTGACGCTGCTCCGGCTGCGGGACGGTGGCGACTCGGCCGGTTTCGGCGGCGCCGCACTGCTGTTCGGCACCTACGATCTGAGTGCGCAGACTCCAGCGGGCCGGCTGATCGCCGACGAGTACTTCATCCAAGCCTATGTCGGCGACGTGAAAGACCGTACTGTGCCGGACATCTCGCCCGTCTACGGCGAACTCCGCGGCCTTCCGCCGACGCTGCTGGTCGTCGGCAGCGCCGATGTGTTGCTGGAGGACAACCTCGCGATTGCAGGTCGGCTCTCCGCCGCGGGCAACGACGTCGAACTCAGGATCTATCCGGAGTCGCCACACGGGTTCACCGGCCACCCGACCGGCATTGCCGCGATGGCGCGGGCCGGCGTCGAAGCCTGGCTCCGGGAGCGGGCTGCCCACCGGTAGGACGGCCGGCCGATCCGGCGCGCATGCCGTGCCCCCGGCCGCTGCAGGTGGCGGGAGGTCAGCTCGGCCGCTGCTCCACCAGTCCGACGGTGTTGCCCTCGCTGTCGGTGATGAAGGCGTGCCACTCGTCGGTGCCCGCCGGACCCAGCGCCGCGTCCTCGTGCCGGAAGATCACCTGCGGTTCGGAAACGATCGGAACGCCCTGGGAGCGCAAACGTTCGATCGTGGCATCGATGTCGTCCACCCCGAGGTAGACCAGTGCGGGTGGCGCGTTGTTCTCCAGCAGCAGCCGAACGTTCCCGAGATCGAAGAACAGCAGCCCCGGCGGGTCGTAGACCGCGGCCGGTGCGGTACCGAGCAGGTCGCCATAGAACAAGGCTGCGCGCTGCAGATCGGCTGCGCGTTGAGCGACCTGGATCAGCACCATGGCACTCCTCGATTCTGCCTGCCCGCAGCGTCCCGTATCTCGGATACCCGAAGTAGGGGATCCGCGTCATCAGTATGGGCGCCGTCAGCCCGGTTCAGGAAGTACTGTGTTTCCGACCAGTTGCAGATCGCAAGCACTTGGAGGATGCAATGACGCAGGTACGCGTGCACAACTTCTCGATCTCGCTCGACGGCTTCGGAACCGGCGACGGCAGGACGGCCGAGGCGCCGTTCGGCCATGCCGGAGAACGGTTGCACGAGTGGATGTTCGCCACCCGGTTCTGGCGCGCGATGGTGGGCGAGCCTGGCGGCTCGACCGGCATCGACAACGCCTTCGCCGAACGTCACGAACCCGGCATCGGCGCAGAGATCATGGGCCGCGGCAAGTTCGGCTGGCAGACCGGCCCCTGGGAAGACCTGGGCACCGAGCGGGAGTGGCGGGGCTGGTGGGGCGAGAACCCGCCGTTCCACACCCCGGTCTTCGTGCTCACCCACCACCCGCGGCCGTCGGTCGAGCTGGAGGGCGGCACCACCTTCCATTTCATCGATGCATCACCGAAGGAGGCGATCGCTGCCGCGGCGGAGGCCGCCGGTGGCCTCGACATCCGGATCGGTGGCGGCCCGACAATCGTCAGGGACTTCCTGGCCGCCGGCCTGATCGACGTGGCGCACGTGGTCCAGGTGCCGTTGCTGCTGGGGCGCGGGGTCCGCCTGTGGGACGGGCTGGAGGGACTACAGGACCGCTACCGGATCGAGGCGGTGTCCTCGCCCAGCGGGGTGACCCACCTGACGCTGGCCCGTAATGACGGTTGACCGCAGCGCAGGCAACGCCTTGACCGACATCGGCGGCCGGCCCACCAACGGCGGTTCGCCACACCAAAGCACACACCGGCAGGAAAGAATGGCGCTGACGAAAGACGGGTGGGGCTGGTGACGGACGGTTCAACGCGCGACGAGTTGCGACTTCGGGCCGTAACGCTGCAGACGATCGAGGCCGCGTTGGCCCATCATGCGGAGATCTGGCGGCCGTTCAGTCCTTGCGCGGCGCCGACCGGATCGGCTCAGCCGCGAGGCCGCGGAAGGTTCATCGCCGCCAGCTGATCCGGATCCCGCATCGAACGGATCTCGACGATCCGGCCGTCCACCACGGTGCAGGCGAGCACGCCCAGCGGTCGGCCGCCCGCGCTCCAGGCCACCACCCCCGGCTCACCGTTGACCAGGACGCGCTGGGCGGTCGCCCTGGCCCGAGCGCCGCGCTCGGCGTGTGCGGCGACCTCGGTCGCACCGAGCCGGACGGTCACGCCATGGGCCGTCCGGGTCCGCCAGGTCACGTCCGGATCGAGCAGCCGCAGCAGTTCCTCGAAATCGCCCTTCCTGGCGGCCGCGAGGAAGGCATCGACCACCGCGCGCTGCTGCCGCCGTTCGGCGGTCGAGTGATGCGGCCCCTGCACCTTCCGGCGAGCCCGGCTGGCCAGCATCTTGCTCGCATCCGTTGACCTGCCGACGATCTGGCCGATGTCCTCGAACGGCACCGCGAACATGTCGTGCAACACAAAGGCCAAACGTTCGGCCGGGCCAAGGGTGTCGAGCACCACCAGCAGGGCCGGCCCGATCGAATCGGCGAGCAGCGCGGCGTCCTCAGGTCCCTCGGTGTCGTCCTCGGTGACCACCATCTCCGGCAGTTGTTCCTCGTACGACGTCTCGGGTTTGGCCCGACGCGAGCGCAGTTGGTCGATACATACCCGACCCACCACAGTGGTCAGCCAACCGGCCAGGTTGTCGATCCCGCCGGCGTCCAGGCGGGCCAATCGCAGCCAGGCCTCCTGCACGGCGTCCTCGGCGTCCGACCGGGAACCGAGCATCCGGTACGCGACCGCCTGCAGGCGCCCACGTTGCTCCTCGAATGCCGCCGCCACTGACTGCTCCGGACTCGGTCCCGGCACGTCGTTACCTCCTGCTGAATGGTGTTGTCATGAGGATGACGGATCGGCGACGGCCCGGGTAACCGACAACCGCACCAGTAGGCCTTCCATCCCGGCGGAGCCGTCGGCCGCCGCGCCTGGCGGCGTCCGGGTCGGCAGCCTCGACGCCGGCCGGGTCGAGGACAAGGGTGCCGTCCGATCACCGACTGTCGGTGGCCGGGTGTCGAATAGTCCGATGAACCGACGCTGCCACCTCGACCCGCCGGGATGACGAACGAGACGTCCGCGGCCCACGTCGCCCGGGTCGCGGGGATCTGTCTCGGGCTGCCCGAGGCCTACGAGGAGGATGCCTGGCGTGGGGTCCGGTGGCGGGTCCGGCAGCACACGATCGCTCACCTGGCCAGGGTCGATCCCGACGACGGCTCGCTCTTCAGCCGCGGGGCACCGGTACCGCAATCGATCGACGTGGTGACGTTCCGGTCGGCCGGAGCGGAGCTGATGGCCCTGGCGCACTCGGGCTACCCGTTCTACCAGCCGCGAGGGAGGTCCAACGTCTTGGCGCTGGCCCTTGAACCGGATGTCGATTGGGTCGAGCTGGCCGAATTGCTCACCGAGAGTTATCTGTTACTCGCGCCCCGCAAGCTGGCCAGGTTGGTTGAGCAGGCATCCGGCTGACGGATCGCGCAATCCGTTGACATCGCCGCGACGTCGTAGAAAACTTCCGCGCTGAGTGCGGGTCGCGTTGATGATTCACGTCATCTTGGCGTCGACGGGCGTCGACGGGCGTCGTCGGGCGGAGGTGGTCGGGATCGTCAGCCGTGCCTGCCGTTCCGGCTATCGAAGGGACAGACCAGCAATGTTTCGTCAGACGAATCCGGGTTCACTCACCGAGCGCAGGCAGCGCAGTGCCCGCCATCGATGGTTGGTCGTGCTTGCCTCGGTAGCGATCCTGGCGGCGTTGCTCCCGGCCACCGTGGTCTCCGCGGCCCCAAACCCGGCCGCCGACCCGGAATCACCGGGAACCGCAGCGTCGGCAGGAACCGCGGTCGCAGAGTCGGCGGACGCGCCGACCGGAGCGCGGGCCGGGGTATCGGCCGCAGCTCAGGGCGTCGCGCCCGCCGCCGACCCGACGACTCCGGTGTCGGCGACCACCGGCGGCGGCCCGACCCTTGACCAGGTGGTCGGTCACGGCGCGACGACGTTGCGTGACGGCACCCCGCGCCAGGCACACCTGATCGAGCAGTACGCCGACCGGATCCCGGTGGACGCCGCGCACGGGTCGGACCCCGGCACCGGCGTCGACGGACACGCGCTGTACCCGGGCAGCGTCGTCCTCGCGGCCCGCAACGGGGTGGTCGCCGAATACGCAGCCGAGGGCTACAACCTGCGTTACGCCGACCAGCAGGGCACCGAACTGCCTCGTGCGCAGTGGATCCCGACCACCAAGGACACCATCTACGACCTCGCCTCGCTGTCGAAGCTGTTCACCACGATCGTCGCCATGCAGCTGGTGGACCACCACGAACTGAACCTCGACGCCGCCGTCGCTTCCTACCTCCCGGCTTTCGCGCAGAACGGCAAGCAGGACATCACGATCCGGCAGCTGCTCACCCATTCCTCCGGTCTGCCGCCGGATCCCAGCCCGGGCCTGTGGACCTATCCGACCCGCCAGCAGAAGGTGGACGCGGTGTACGCCACCGTTCTGCAGGCCGCTCCCGGCAGCACCTACATCTACTCGGACCTGAACATGATCACCCTGCAGTTCGTCGAGGAGTCGATCACCGGCAAGACGTTGGATGTGTTGGTGCACAACGGCATCACCGGGCCACTGCGGATGACCGACACCATGTACAACCCGCCGGCTGCGCTGAAGTACCGGGTGGCGGCGCAGGAGTACCAGCTCACTCCGAACCGCGGTTTGGTCTGGGGTCAGGTACACGACGAGAACTCCTGGGCGCTGGACGGTGTGGCCGGCCACGCCGGGGTCTTCTCCACCGCGCACGATCTGGCGATCCTGTGTCAGATGATGCTCAACGGTGGCCGGTACGGCGGCGCCCGGATCCTGTCCAGGGCCTCGGTGTTGGCGATGCTGTCCGACTCACCGGCGATCCCCGGCCCGAACGGGCTCGGGTTCGAGCTGTACCAGCAGTGGTACATGAACGGGCTGGCCACGCCGTACACCTTCGGGCACACCGGGTTCACCGGTACCTCGCTGGTCATCGACCCGACAACCAAGTCGTTCGTCATCCTGCTTACCAACCATGTGCACCCGAGCCGGAACTGGGGGTCGGTCAATCCGCCGCGACGGGATGTCGCCGACGATCTGGCCCGCGCCGTCGGCGTCCAGCCCCGGCAGGGAGGCACTGCGTGGTTCGCCGGCATGGCCGACAGGACGACGACAACGCTGACCGTTCCGCTGACCTTGCCGGCGTCGTCCCGGCTCGACTTCGGCCTGTGGTACGACACCGAACCCGAATACGACTTCGTCCGTCTCGAGGCGTCGAACGACGCGGGTACGACCTGGACTCAGGTCCCGTTCACCCTTCGCGGCCGGAACCTCGATGTGCAGACGACCGGCGCCATTTCCGGATACGAAGGGCACCAATGGCTTCGGGCGCAGGCAGACCTGTCCTCGCTGACCGGCGCGGTGCAACTTCGGTGGCGGTACACCACCGACAACCTCTATCACGGGCGCGGCGTCTACGTCGACGCGGTCTCGATCCGGGCCGGACACACCGTGGTCTTCAACGACCGGCGGCCGGGCGATGCGGCCGCGTTCCAGCCGGACGGATGGGTGAGCAGCCGGGACTGACGCGCGGTCGGCCGGGGAGCCGCCGGCCGTCCGGAACTCGCCAGGTCAGGACTGCCCGGCGGCGTACCCGATGGCCAGGAACATGGTGAACAGCTGTCGGCCGCGGGCCTCGAGTTCCCGCTCGACCGAGCCGGCGTCCTCGACCGTGACGTCACGGAAGCCGGCCGTCCGCATCTGCCCGGCGAAGGTGTCCCGATCGAACCCGTGGTGGCCGGTGAACTCGGCGTGGTGGGCGTGGAAATCGCCGGCGGCGTCGGTGTCCAGTTCGACCACCGCAAGCCATCCGCCGGGGACCAGCGCTTCCCGCGTACGGCGCAGCAGTTGCTCGGCGTCCGACACGTGATGCCAGGTCAGCTGGCTCCAGGCGCCGTCGAAGGGCGCGCCCGGCGCGGATTCGCGTGCGAGATCGAGCTGGATCGCGGTGAAACGGTCGGCTAGTCCGGCGGCCCGGATGTTGACCGCTGCCGCCTGCACCATGCCGGGCGAGACATCGGACACCGTCACCGATCCGACGGCGTCGGCGAGGTTGAGGCTGAGCTGGCCGGTGCCGCCGCCGATCTCCAGGACGCGCTCGGACCCGGTCAGCGGCAACCGTTTCCGCAGCAGGGCGGCGGTGGTACGAGCGCGCTCGAGTTTCGCCGGATCGTCGTCCCAGGTCTTCGACGCCTCATCGAAATGATCGGTGCCGGACCCGTGGTCGTGGTGAGTCATGGCGTCCAGTGTGGCAGCCGTCGCGAGGGAGCGCAGGGTTGGCGGCCCTAGCGGTCCCGACGTCGGACCGGGTACCGAAGGTGGAGCGCGCGGTGTCCCTGCACCACGACCGGATCCTCGAGCAGTTGGTGGCCGTCGCGCAAGGTCGCGAAGTAGGGGATTCCCTCGCCGAACAGCACCGGGACCAGGCTGACGCACACCTCGTCGATCAGCCCGAGGTCCAGTGCCTGTTGGGTGATGGTCGGACTCGCGATGACCACGTCCTTGCCGTCGGCGATCTGCCGGGCGCGGGTGATCGCGGCATCAACCCCGTCGACGAAGGTCGTGGTCGGCCACCTGCTGGCGGCCTCGGTGGGCGGGCGGTGGGTGACCACGACGACCGGCGCGCCCACCGGGTGCTGATCGCCCCAGCCATCGGCGATGTCGAACAGATGCCGGCCGGCGACGAGCGCGCCGCAGCGGCCGGTCAGCTCACCCAGTACCTGGGCGCCGGCGTCGTCGACCCGGAACGTGACCGTTTCGTTCGGGTTCGGCACGGTGATCTCCCCCGCCTCGTACCACTCGAACAGTTCTCCGACCTGATCGCTTCGATCCGCGATGAATCCGTCCAGCGACATCGTCATGTGTGACCTCACTGCGCCCATGGCCGGCCTCCAGGTGTTCGTTGGCTGTCCCGGTATCGACCTGCCGCGAGCGCCGAATTCATCGGCCGCCTCGGCGATCGATCAGCGCGTGGCCCGAGCTGAACCGCGTTCCGGCGGCCCCGCGCCGATCCAGTCCTCGGCCACCTCGCACACGTCCGTCCCGACGCCGACCCCCCGGACATCCCAGGCAACCTGCTGCAGCATCGAACAGAGCGCGGCTCGGCGGGTGGCATCCAGTGAGCCGAGCACCTCGTCCTCGGCGGCCCGGACCCGCCGTTCCAGCCGGCGCAGGACGCGGCGGCCGGTGGCCGTCGCGACGACCCGGCGCTGTCGGCGATCGGTGGGATTCGATTGGCGCTGCACCAGATCTGCCGCCACCAGGTCGTCGATGACGTAGGTCATCACGGTGCGATCGATGCCCAGGTGGGCCGCCAAGGCCAGCTGACTCGGCTGTGCGCCATGCACCACCTCGGACAGCACTCGGTAGCCACGGTGTCCATGTGGCAGCTCGTCGACGATGTCGCGGACCGACGCCTCGTAGGCGCGCAGCAGCACGCCGAGTGACCAGCCCAGACCGCGCTCGGCGGTTCGCTGGTCGTCGCGGGCGGTGCTCATCCGGGAATCCTATCCACCAACCTGTTGTTGGGCAAACCAGTGGTGTGGCATATCATCTGTAAAACAACAGATTGGTGAGGAAAATGACGGACTACGGCCACGACCTGCTCTTCGGATCGTTCATCACCCCGACCAATCAGGACATCGAGGGTGTCCTGGAGCTCACCCGGGTGTCCGAGGCGGCGGGTCTGGACCTGGCGACCTTTCAGGATCACCCGTACCAGGCGGCGTTCCTGGACACCTGGACGCTGCTGAGCTACCTGGCCTCCCGCACCGACCGGATCCGGCTGGCCGGCAACGTCATCAACCTGCCGTTGCGGCAGCCCGCGGTGCTGGCACGGGCGGTCGCCAGCCTGGATCTGCTCAGCGGTGGCCGGATAGAACTCGGCCTCGGCGCCGGCGGCTTCTGGGACCCGATCGTCGCGATGGGCGGAGAGCGGCTCTCCGCCGGCGAATCGGTCCGGGCGCTGGCCGAGGGGATCGAGATCATCCGTGGCATCTGGGATGCGGACAACCACACCCGGCTGGTCGTCGACGGCAGCTTCCACCGGGTCGACGGTGCCAAGCGCGGGCCGGCGCCGGCGCACGACGTCGGCATCTGGCTCGGTGCCCTGAAGCCCCGGATGCTGCGGTTGATCGGCCGCAGCGCGGACGGTTGGCTGCCATCGCTCGGATACCTGAAGGGGCTGCAGCAGATCGCCGAATCCAACATGATCATCGACGACGCGGCGCTGGCCGCGGGCCGCGAGCCGGCCGCGATCCGCCGACTGTTGAACATCAACGGGCAACTGTCGGCCCAGCCGAGCGACCGGTTGCTGGTCGGACCGCCGCGACAGTGGGCCGAGCAGTTGGCCGCCCTCGCTCTCGAGTACGGCGTCAGTGCCTTCATCCTGGCCGGGGACGATCGGGACACGCTGGCACTGTTCGGTCAGGAGATCGCCCCGGCGACCCGCGAGCTCGTCGCAGCCGAGCGCTGAGAACGCCGATGGACTACGGACAGCCGTTGAGTTTCGGCGCCACCATCAGCCCGCGGAACGGCGCGCGGGCCGCCGGCGATCCGCTGGCCCCTGTCGTGCTCGCCCAACGGGCCGAGCGTGCGGGGCTGGATCTGGTCACGGTCGCCGATCACCCGTACCAGCCGGACTTTCACGAGACCTGGACCCTGCTCAGCTGGATCGCCGGGAGCACCGACCGGATCCGCATCGCCCCGAACGTGCTGAACGTGCCGATGCGGCTGCCCACCGTGGTGGCCAGGGCCGCGGCCAGTCTCGACCTGCTCTCCGACGGCCGTTTGGAGCTGGGACTTGGCGCCGGTCACTACTGGGAAGCCATGTCCGCCATGGGGATCAAGCGACTCGAGTCCGCCGAATCGGTGGCTGCCCTCGCCGAGGCGATCGAGATCCTCCGCGATCTGTGGGACACCAGCAAGCCGGGTCCGCTGCACTTCGCCGGGACTTACCACCGCGCCTCCGGAGCGGAACGCGGACCGGCGCCCGCGCACCGGATCCAGATCTGGATCGGCGCGGCCGGACCACGGATGCTGGACCTGATCGGCCGGGTCGGCGATGGCTGGGTGCTGCCCGGTGGCACCGCGGGGTTGGCCAGGCTGGCCGACGGCAACCGCCGGATCGACCGGGCCGCGGTCGCGGCGGGTCGCGACCCGCGGGAGATTCGCCGGGTGCTGAACCTGACCGGCAGCTTCGCGCCGTCATCCGCTGTGTCGTCGGCAGTTTCGTCCGAGATGTTGTCCGGCCCGTTCGCACTCGAGAGGTTCGACGGCCCACCCACACAGTGGGTCGAGCAACTCGTGCCGTTGATCGTCGACGGCGGCATCTCGACGGTGCTGCTGTCCGGTGACGACCCGGCCGCCATCGACGTCTTCGCCGCCGAGGTAGTGCCGGCCGTGCGGGAAGCGGTCGCCGTCGAACGGGCAGCCCGCGGCACCACCGTCCGGGTCGTCCCGCCGCTGCGGGTCCGGGCGGCGCGCCGGGACGGCATCGACTATGACGGCGTGCCGGCCACTCTCGCCGACGACGCGGTCGAACCCGGGGACGTGCGCTACGGCGCCGTCCGGTCGAACTACCTGCGCGGTGGTTCACCCGGATTGGTGCTGCGGCCGCGCACCGCCGAAGAGATCGCCGACGCGGTCACCTGGGCGCGCACGCAGCCGGTGCCGCTGTCGGTGCGCAGTGCTGGACACGGGATCTCGGGCCGTTCGACGAACGACGGTGGGATCGTCATCGACGTCGGACATCTGCGCCGGATCGAGGTGCTGGACCAGGCGAGCCGTCGGGTCAGGATCGAACCCGGGGCGCGCTGGGGCGAGGTCGCCGCGGCGCTCCGGCCGCACGGCTGGGCGCTGAGCTCGGGTGACTCCGGCGGGGTCGGTGTCGGCGGACTGGCCACCGCGGGTGGGGTCGGCTTCCTCGGCCGCGCCCACGGTTTGACCATCGATCACGTCCGCGCCGTTGAGCTGGTGTTGGCCGACGGCACCGCGGTCCGGGCCACCGAAGACGAGAATGCCGACCTGTTCTGGGGAATGCGCGGCGCCGGGTTCGCCCTGGGAATCGTCACCGCGTTCGAGTTCGAGGTCGACCAGGTCGGCGACGTCGGCTTCGGCCAGCTGACCTTCGATGTGTCCGAAGACCTCCCCGGCTTCCTGGTCCGCTGGGGGGCCGCGGTCGAGGCGTCGCCTCGGGACACCACGAGCTTTCTGACCATGGGACCGCCGCGCGCCGGCAAGACGGTCGCGCACACCATGAATGTGGTTGATTCCGACGACCCCGACACGGTGATCGAGCGGCTGCAGCGGCTCGCCGACATCGCCCCGCTGGCCGGCCAGCAGGCGCTGATCCTGCCCTACGACACGCTGGTCAGCGCGCCACCGCGGGGCGGACATCAGGCCGCAGGTGAACCGGTGTCCCGGTCCGGGCTGCTGGAACACGTGACGCCGGAGTTCGCCGCCGCCGCCGATCGGCTGCTGCGCAGCGGGACCACCTACTTCTTCCAGATCCGCGCGCTCGGCGGAGCCACCACCGACGTCGAACCGGAGGCGACCGCGTTCGCCCACCGGTCGGCGCAGTTCTCGGTGGTCGCGATGGGGGCATCGCACGACCGGATCGACCCGGTCTGGGATGCGATGCGACACCATTTCTCGGGGTTGTACCTGAGTTTCGAGACGGACCAGCGTCCCGAGCGGCTGCTTGAGGCGTTCCCGCCGGCCACCCTGGCCCGGCTGCGGGAGCTCAAACGCCGCTATGACCCGGACAACGTGTTCCGCGACAATTTCCCGCTCGCCTCTGGAGTTCCCGACGGCGCGATCGGCAAGGCCACCGGAAGGGTGTCATAGGCAGGCCGCGCGTGGCTCGCCACGGCTCGTCAGCGGCCCCGGACCAGCCCGCCGAACCGGCGGTGCGGCTGGGTCAATCGCTCGAGAGCAATCTTGGGCGGGTGGCGCTCGAAGTACGAGCGCACCGCCCGCACATGCGTGCCGGGGGGCACCGCCGGCGACCCGAAGTCGGCCAGCTTGGCGTTCATCACCACCCGCTCACCGATCGAGTAGTCGAGTTCCCGATGCCGGGCCCAGTCCTGGTGCGACCGGCGCACCTCGTCGAGGGCGCGTTGGGCGTTCTCGAGCTGATGTTTGCAGTCGTCGACCGCCGTTTGCCGCTCGTCGACGAGCTCGGTGATGACGTCGTTGATCAGCGCCTCGGCCAACCGGTCGGACTGTTCCGGTGTGAGTTCCGGCTCCATCGTTGCCTTCTTCCTTCGGGCACCATTGCCCGAACCCGACTGTCCCGACAACGGACGACCCGGGTCACCGGTTCCCGGCACGCCGGCTGCAGCCCGATGAGTTCGCGTCGGTTGTCCGGTCGACACGGAGGACGTCGTCGCAGCTCCGCGGGCGGCGGAAGGATTCAACGGAGAGGGCCAGCGATGAAGGCATTCGTGATCGAACGGCAGGACGGGCGTGACGACGGAGAGGACTGGGCCGAGAACTACGAGGAACTGCCCGGTGCGGCCGGCGTCTCGCTGATCTTCGAATCCACTACCCAGGAGGGCGTCGGGCCACGCCTGCACCAGCATCCCTACGCCGAGACGTTCGTCATCCGCCGTGGTGGCGCGGTGTTCACCGTCGACGGTGAACAGCAGACCGTTCGTGCCGGCCGGGTCCTGGTGGTGCCGGCCGAGACGCCGCACAAGTTCCGGACGCTGCCGGGCGGCTACGAGGCCGTGCACATCCACGCGAACGAGCGGTTCGTCACCACCTGGCTGGAGTGAGGTTCGGGCAGCGCGGCATCGGCGTCAGGTGTGGTCCTTCTTCTGACGTTTGCTCGGGTGCCCCTTCAGCTGAGCTTGCGAGGCGGTCGTCTTGGTCCCTTGCGGATGGGCTGACTGCGGTGTCGCCGTCTTCGCAGCTTTGAGCGCCTTGGCCTTCTCCCGCTTCTCCTTCCGATCCTTCAACTTCTGATTGTCCTTCATCAAGATCCCCGGTGGGAACTCGGTCACCACACCGTGTTTCGGCTGAACCATGGCGTCGATCTCGATCGCTCCGGTGCCGTAGCCGCCGAATTCCTCCGGCGCGCCGACGCTCATGTGGGCTCGGAAGAAGTGGCTGGGACGGACGATGATTCCTTCCTTGAGCAGCGCGTCGCGGCGCCCGGCGATCGCGGCGTCGAAGCGATCCGTGATGATGTCGAGCAGTTTCGCGAGCGCTGGTTTGCAGGCGTTGCCGCACACGGTATTCGGGTTGGAGGCGCCGAAGACCTGCAGGGAGTTGAACACCAGCGCGGCAGGCCGTTGAGTCTTGTCCGCCCGCGCCAGCAACTTCTCCACCAGCTCGGTGATGATCGGCGGCAGTTCCCGGGTGGTGGCACCCAGCGCCTGCGGCTCGGAGTGAAAGCACAGCGACGACAGCGAGCCGGAGGCGATGGTGTATCCACCCTTGACCGAGGGATCCTTCTGGTTGGCCAGACTCAGATCCAGCTTTCCGCCGCGTTCCTGGTGTGTCCATGGCAGCGTGGGCTTGAACTGGTCGAACTGCTTGGCGTACACGGCGGCCTGCTGTACCCCGCCGCGCACCTCGTCACCGATCTCCACCGGGGTCAGCGCGGCCCGGCTGCTGGTCTGTTTCGACGTGTCGCCCTTGGGCATCGCCTTTCCGCTGCTCTGGTACATCGGCGACCGGGCGAGGACCTCCAGGCCGTTGGTCTCCTGGTCGATCAGTTCGCGCCAGCCCCATTCCGTGTGTTCCATCGGGGTGATTCTGAACGTCAGTTGCAGTTCGTACTGGAAGACATTGGTGGTGGGGCGGGGGTCGACGTTCATGCCGGATTCCTTCCGGCGGTTCTTGGCCACATCCGCGGACAGGGTGTCGAGCCGCTCCTTCCCGACCACCTGTGCCGGCGGCCGGACACTACCGCCGTGGTAGGGAGTCTGCTCGATCTCCATGTAAATAGGCAGGTTCGCGCGGCTGGACTCGTACTTGTTCCCGGAGCCGTACTTGGGTGCCGGCAGGCGATTGTTCGGCTCCGTGGTCGGCTGACGTTGGTACATCGAGTACAGCGCCGTGTCGCCGGTGAGGCAGTATTCGGCGAGGGTTTCGACGCTGTGAAAGACGAACAGTAGATCCTTGTCGTCCAGCAGCCGCCGGTACCGCTGCTGCGCCTTCGGGTCGAGCTTGGCAACCACCTCCTCGGCAGTCGGCTCGCCCGGTTTCTTCATCCGGAAGTCGACGAGGCGACGGATCACAGGTGCCGGGGCGGGCGCGCTGGGCTTGCGTCGCAGGGCCGTGAGCTTGCTCGGCAGGTCGGGTACCGGGGCTGACGCTCGAGTCGCGGGCGACCCACCGGCCGTCGTCCGCCGAGGGGCTGTCAGATGTGGGACCACCGCCGGGAAGGCGGGCACCTGACTATCCGTCGGCGCCGGTGATGAGGACGTCACCGATCGACGAATCGGCTCGGCCGGCATCCGCAGCGGAACGCTCAGTGGTTCGGACAACAGGCCACCTCCTCGCGTTCCACCAGGATGATCGCCGGTCTCGCCGGCGTCAACGGTCCGAATGCGCCGAAAGTCGATGGCGGCCGGCCGTTGCCCCGTGCGCGGGACCCACTCGGCAGGTCGAGGCCTCGTCAGCCCCGTCGGTGCCGTCAGCCTCCGTCCAGCACCTCGCGGAGCCGGGCGCCGAACTCCTCGGGCTTGCCGGCGTGGCCGTACTCGCCGCCGATGAATCCGACGTGATGGCTGGGGAACACCGCCGGCTGCTGGCCGAGCAGTTCGGCGGTGGCGACCGACGTGCGGCCGGTGAACACTCCGGCCGATTCCTCGCCGACGGCGATCACCACCCGGGTCGGCGCCGCCGCCAGCGCGGCCGGGTCGATCCGGTAGCTGCTCACCGGCCAGGAGGCGTCGGACAGCAAGGGGTCGCCCCGGGTGCCGTCGTCCTCGGACGGCATGCCGAAGGCGGCCGGGTCCGGGACAGGCTGGTCGAAGTAGGCATCGGTGTACTCGCCCTGCCACGAGGTCTGGGCGATGAACGCGGCCATCCCCGCGTTGGATCCCTTGGCCTGATAGACATCTCGCACTCTGGCCCGGGCGCGCTCGGCGGCCTCGGCGTCGGGCACCACGGCGATCAGCGGCGGCTCGTGCGCCACCAGGGTGTGCACGTCGTCGGGATGCGCGGCCACCAGCGCGAGTGCCGTCACCGCGCCGCCGCTGCTGCCGAACAGGTCGACCGGACCGGCATCGAGCTCGGCGATCAGCGCGTGCACGTCAGCAGCCTGGCTGTCCGGATCGTGATCGGTCCGGCCGTCCTTGCGGACGCTGCGCCCGAGGCCGCGCGGGTCGTAGGTCACCACCGTTCGGTCCGGGAACTGCGCCACCAGGGCGGTGAATCCGCTGGCGTCCATCGGCTGGCCGATCAAGACCAGTGGCCGTCGGCCGTCCGTGGGCGGTAACGGCCCGTGCACGTCGTACACCAGGTCCACTGCGTCATTCGAGAGCGTATGTGTCTTCATGGGCAGTGAGACCGTCGTAGCCGCCGGGAATCATCGGGGCTGCGACCGATCTCATCCCCGTCGTGATCAGGCGTGTCGCTCGGCCGCTTGCACCAGGATCGGGCGCCACCATCGTGCAATCGGACGATGCCTTCGGTGTCCGCCACGTGGATCATGAGCGCCACCATCGGACCCGTCCTGGAGGCACTCATGCGGTCGTTGCGTCAAGTACTCCCGTTCGTCGTGGCCGGCGGTCTCGTCCTGACTGGATGTGGTGGCGGATCGGACGCCGGCACATCGGCCTCGTCGCCGAGCGCCGCGGCCGAGGCGTCCGCCACGGGTTCCACCACCGCGGACAGCGCCACCGCGAACACCACCGGAGCATCAACGGCCGCATCGTCCGCGGGATCCGCGGACGGGGGGTCAACCGACGCCGGATCCGTCGGGTCCGGTGGCACCGTCACCATCGGTATGCCCAACGACCCGGGCAACCTCGACCCCTCGATGACGGTGCTGTCCGCCACCAGGTCCGTCTCACACTTCACCTACGACACCTTGGTCAATCAGATGCCGGACGGTTCCTTCGTGTCGGGGATCGCCGCCAGCTGGAAGGTGCAGCCCAGCTCCATCGAATTCACCCTGAATCCGGACGTGACCTGTTCGGACGGCAGCAAGTTCACCGCGACCGATGCCAAGAACAACATCGAGTTCGTCTCCGACCCCAAGAACAAGTCGCCGTTGCTCGGGGTGATGCTGCTGCCCGGACTGACCGCCAGTGCCGACGATGCCAAGCACACCGTCACGGTGACGTCGCCATCGCCGAACGCCTTCCTGCTCAACGGGTTCGCCGGAGTCTTCATGGTCTGCAGGGCCGGCCTCGCCGACCACAAGAAGCTGGCCCAGCAGGCCATCGGTACCGGGCCGTTCGTGCTGTCCGAGGCGGTCGCCGACGATCACTACACCTTTACCCGCAACACCAAATACACCTGGGGGCCAGGTGGGAGACCCATGGAGGGCGCAGGGGTTCCGGACACGGTGAACGCCAGAGTCATCACCAACACCACCACCCTGGCGAACCTGCTGATCTCCGGTGAGGTCAACATCGGCACCGTGGTCGGCGCCGACGCGACCCGGCTGAACGAGGCCGGCCTGAAACACGCGGATGTGAAGGCGCCGCTCGGTGAGTTCTTCTTCAACCAGGACAAGGGTCATCCGGGCGCCGACCCGGCGGTCCGTGAGGCGCTGATCACCGCACTGAACCGGGACGCGCTGATGAAGGTCAGCGCCGGCGGCACCGGCAGCCCGTCCGCCGGCCTGGTCACCATCGAGCCGCGGCCGTGCGGTACCGACACGGTGACGGGCCATCTGCCGGACTACGACGTTGCGAAGGCCAAGCAGATCCTGGACGCCGCCGGCTGGGTGCCGGGTGCGGACGGGATCCGCGCCAAGGACGGCGCCAAACTCGCTCTCACCTTCATCTACCCGCAGCAGGGCGGCGACGCGCTGGCCGCGGGCGCCGAACTCCTGGCGCAGATGTGGAAGGAGTTGGGGGTCGACACCAAACTGCAGGTCATCTCGCCCACCCAGCTCAACGAGGTCGCGTTCGGGACCGGTGCCTGGGATGCCGGCTGGATCCAGATCGGCATCAGTCTGCCCTCGCAGCTGCCGCCGTTCCTGTCCGGGCCGGTCCCGCCGAACGGCACCAACTTCGCCCATCTGGCCAACGCCACCTACGACCAGGACAGCAAGAAGGCACTGGCCACCGGTGACGTGAAAGCGGCCTGCGCGCTCTGGGACTCGGCCGAGACGGCGCTGTTCACCGCCTTCGACGTGACGCCGATGTTCGATGCGAACACCTCTGCGTACATGAACGGGGCGACCATGAACGTCGTCGGCGGCGAGTTCGACGCCACGTCGATCCGGCGGACCACGGGCTGAGCTGACGGCCGACTTCGGCGATCCGGCGGCCGCGCCTTCGGCGCTTCCGACCAAACTGCAGGTGCATCATTGTGCAATCGAACGATGCCTTTCGCGGGCCGGCCCGAGGACGATTGGCCGATCGAACATCGCCTAGGAGGCAACCCATGCGGTCGTCGCATCGACTCCTTCCCGTTCTGCTGACCGCCGGCATCATCGTCACGGCCTGCGGCGGGTCGGATTCCGGCAGTTCCCCGACTGGCACTGCCAGCCAGGCGGGTGATTCCGGCGCCGGCACCACGGCGCCGGCATCCCCCGACGCCTCGGGCCCGTCCGGCTCGGACGCCGCCGAGACTTCCGGGACGGCCGAGGCCTCGGGATCGGGCGCGCCAGGTGCGGGATCCGGTGGCACGCTGACCCTCGGTCTGGCCAACGACCCGGGCAACCTCGATCCGTCGATGACGGTGCTGTCGGTGACCCGCAGCATCTCGCACCTTGCCTACGACACCCTGATCAATCAGTCCACCGACGGATCGTTCGTCTCCGGCCTGGCCACCAGCTGGAAGGTGAAGCCGGACAGCATCGAGTTCACCCTGAACCCGGACGTCACCTGCTCCGATGGCAGCAAGCTCACCACCGAGGATGTCAAGGCCAACATCGACTTCCTCTCCGACCCGAAGAACAAGTCGCCGCTGCTCGGCGTGATGCTGCCACCGGGGCTGACGACCGAGGCCGACACCGCCAAGCACACCGTGACCGTCACCTCGCCCGCACCGAATGCGTTCCTGCTCAACGGCTTCGCCGGCGTCTTCATGGTCTGCAATGCCGGCCTCGCCGATCACAAGAAGCTGGCCCAGAAGACCATCGGGACCGGTCCGTTCGTGCTGTCCGAGGCGGTCGCCGACGATCACTACACCTACACCCGCAACGAGAAGTACGCCTGGGGGCCCGGCGGCAAGCCGATGGAGGGTCCAGGGGTCCCGGACACCGTGAACGCCAGGATCATCACCAACCCGACGACCCTGGCCAACCTGCTGATCTCCGGTGAGGTCAACGGCGGGACGGTGATCGGAGCGGACACCGCCCGGCTGGACGCAGCGGGTCTGAAGAAGGTCGACGTGAAGGCCCCGCTCGGTGAGTTCTTCTTCAACCAGGACAAGGGCCGGCCGGGCGCCGACCCGGCCGTTCGGGAGGCCTTGATCACCGCCCTGAACCGGGAGGCCCTCACCAAGGTCGGCACCGCCGGCAAGGGCGCCGCCTCCACCGGCCTGGTCACCATCGACCCCCGGCCGTGCGGCACCGACACGGTGACCGGCCACCTGCCGGACTACGACCTGGCCAAGGCCAAGCAGATCCTGGACAACGCAGGCTGGGCACCGGGTGCTGACGGCATCCGGGCGAAGAACGGCACCCCGCTGCAGTTCACCTTCATCTACCCGCAGGCCGGTGGCGACTCGATGGCCGCGGCCGCCGAGTTGGTCGGTCAGATGTGGAAGGAGCTCGGTGTCGGCACCAAGCTGCAGAGCGTCACCTCCACCCAGCTCAATGAGGTTGCGTTCGGTACCGGCGCCTGGGATGCCGGGTGGGTCCCGGTCACCGTCAACCTGCCATCGCAGCTGGCGCCGTTCCTGTCCGGCGCGGTTCCGCCGGACGGCACCAACTTCTCGCACCTGGCCAACGCCACTTACGACCAGGACAGCAAGAAGGCGCTGGCGACCGGCGACGTGAAGGCTGCTTGCGCGCTGTGGGATTCGGCCGAGACGGCCCTGTTCACCGCGTTCGACGTGATCCCGATGTTCGACACCAGCAACGCGATGTACCTGAACAAGGCCACGGTGAACCTGGTCGGCGGCGAGTTGGATGCGCCGTCGCTGCGGCTGACAGCGGGCTGATCCGTCGATGGCAACGGTCGAGACCACCATCGCTGGAGCGAGCCGACGACAATCTTTGCTGGCCAACGAATGGGTGCGGTTCGCCGTGCGTCGGTTGGGCATCCTGGTGTTGTCGATGTGGTTGCTGGTGACCTTTGCCTTCGGCATGATCCACCTGATCCCCGGCGACCCGGTGCGGGCGGCGCTCGGCTTCAACGCCGACCCGGCACTGGTCGCCGCCCGCCGCGCCGAACTCGGCCTCGACCAGGGCCTGCTCACCCAGTACTGGACCTACCTCGGCCAACTGCTGCACGGCGACCTCGGCACTTCCTTGCAGAGCAGACTGCCGGTGTCCCAGGTGATCTCGGATCGACTGCCGAACACCCTGGCGCTGGCCGGCATCACCTTCGTCGTCACCCTGCTGATCGCGGTTCCGCTCGGGGTCGGGATGGCGATCCTCACCCAGCACGGCCGCCGGCGAGGCACCGAGCTCGGCTACACCAGCGGAGCCATGGTGCTCTCGGCCATTCCCGAGTTCCTGCTGGCGGTGGTGCTGGTGTATCTGTTCGCGGTCAAGTTCCAGCTGCTGCCGATCGCCGGCCGGGCCGGGTTCAGCTCCTTCATCCTGCCGGTCGCTG
Organism: Nakamurella lactea DSM 19367; assembly: GCF_000426645.1. Taxonomy (GTDB): domain Bacteria; phylum Actinomycetota; class Actinomycetes; order Mycobacteriales; family Nakamurellaceae; genus Nakamurella; species Nakamurella lactea. The sequence goes on from NZ_AUFT01000007.1 coordinate 83,319, forward strand.
CCATGACGTTGGGTTCGGCGGCGGCCATCTCCCGGATCGTCCGGGTGGAGATGCTGTCGGTGCTCGGCCAGGACTTCGTCCGGACGGCGGCGGCCAAACGGCTGCGCCCGCACCGCATCTACCTGCGGCATGCACTACCCAACGCGATGACGGCGACCCTCACCCTTTCCGGGCTGCTGCTGTCCAGTTTGGTCGCGGCCACCGTGCTGGTGGAGAACATCTTCGCCTGGCCAGGCCTCGGGCCGACCATGGTCAGCTCGATCCTGTCCAAGGACTTCCCGATGGTCAGGGCCATCGTGCTGGTCTACGGCGGCCTGGTGTTGCTGATCAACCTGGTGGTGGACATCGTGCTGGCGATCGTCGACCCGCGCTCCGCGATCCGGAAGGCCTGACGCCGTGTCCGCAGCCAACGACCACGTCGACGCGAGTGTCGACTCCACTGCCAAGGACGCAGCGCCGTCGTCCGGAAAGCCGGTGTCCGGACGGCGGTCCCGGCTGGCCATGCTGTTCGCCACCCCGGTAGGAATCGCGGCGATCACTGCCGACCTGCTGGTCATCCTGCTGGCCGTCTTCGGGCCGATCATCTGGGGCACTCGGGCCGAGACCAACGACTTCGACAACCTGGATTCGGGACCGATCTCCGGCCACCCGTTCGGCACCGACAAGCTGGGCCGGGACATCTTGGCCAGAGTGCTGGTGGCCGCCCGGCTGTCGATCGGGCTGGCGTTGTCGGCGACCCTGATCGGCATCGTGGTCGGTGTGCTGATCGGCACCATGGCGAACCTGGCCGGGCGCAGGCTGTCCCGGGTGTTCTCGACCTTCATCGGTATCGCCGTCGCCTTCCCCGGTCTGCTGCTCGCACTGTTCTTCGCGGTGATCTTCGGGGCCGGACCGACCGGCGCGGTGCTGGCCCTCGGCGCCGCCATGGCGCCAGGTTTCGCCCGGCTCACGCAGACCCTGTCTGCCTCGGTGGTCGGCCGGGACTTCGTGTCCGCGGCAAAGGTTCTCGGCGTCAGCCGGCTCCGCGTGCTCACCCGGCACGTGGTGCCGAACATTGCTGAGCCGCTCATCGTCAACGCCACCCTGGCCGCCGGCTCCTGCCTGCTCGCCTTCGCCGGCCTGTCGTTCCTCGGCCTCGGCGTGCAGTTGCCGTCCTACGACTGGGGCCGGATGCTGGCGGAGGGGCTGAATGCGATCTACACCAACCCGATGGCCGCGTTGGGCCCGGCGCTGGCGATCGTGTTGAGCGGCCTGGCCTTCAACCTCACCGGCGAACTCGGCGCGCAGCTCGCGGGTCGGCGGACCACTCGTGGCCGGCGCCGGCAGCGCGGTGCCGCCGACGGGTCGGACGACCAGCGCGCCCCGGGTGCCGGCGGGCTGCCGGCCGCGGCCGACACGCCGTCATCGGATGCGGTGCTGGTGGTCCGCAACCTGCGGGTGAGTGTGCGGACCGACGGCGGGACGATCGAACCCGTCCGCGGAGTCGATCTGACCGTACGAGCCGGTGAAGCGGTCGGCATCGTCGGCGAATCGGGATCGGGCAAGAGCCTCACCGCATTGTCGATCGCCGGCCTCACCCACGAGCCGTTGGAGGTGACGGCCGACGAATTGTGGTTCGACGAACTGGATCTGCGGTCGGCGATCGGCCGGCGTGGCCGGGCCCAGCTGGGCACGTCGCTGAGCCTGGTCTTCCAGGATCCGATGAGCTCGCTCAACCCGACCATGCGGGTCGGCGACCAGCTGGCCGAGGTGGCCACCGAGCATCAGCATCTCAGCTGGAAGAACGCGCGGGAGCGTGCCGTCAGCCGGCTGCGGGACGTCCGGATCGCCGCGCCGGGTCGCCGGGCCAGGCAACTGCCGCACGAGTGGTCCGGCGGGATGCGGCAACGGGCGATGATCGGCATGGGCCTGATGGGTGAGCCGAAGCTGCTGATCGCCGACGAGCCGACCACCGCCCTGGATGTCACCGTCCAGCAACAGGTTCTGGAACTCCTCGAGTCGACCAAGCAGCAATCGGGAGCGGCGTTGCTGCTGATCTCGCACGACCTGTCGGTGGTCAGCTCGGTGTGCGACCGGGTGGTGGTGATGTATGCCGGGCGGATCGTCGAGGAGCTGCCGACCGCCGACCTGGAGCACGCGCGGCATCCCTACACCAAGGCGCTGTTGCGTGCCGTCCCCTCGATGGACACGCCTCGGGAGGAACCGTTGGCCACCATTGCCGGCCGGCCGCCGGATCCGGCGAGCCTGCCGGTCGGCTGCCCGTTCGCCCCGCGGTGCCCCCGGGCCGACGACCGCTGCCGGGTCGAGCCGGCGCTGCTGCCGGTCGCCGGTCGCCGGGCGCTCGGGCTGGCCGCCTGCCATCACCCGCACCTCGACCCGGTGTCCGAAAGCGGCGTCAGCATCGTGGACATCAGCAAGGTCGGCGCCCCCGGGATCGGGGAGACGCGATGAGCGAGCGACAGCGAGCGAATGATGGCGCCGGTCGGGGCGTCCGCGCGAGGGACGAGCGGCAGGCACCCCGATGAGCAGCTTGGAGTTCCGTGACGTCGGTGTCACCTTCGGGTTCGGGCCGGGGGCGCTGCGCGCAGTGGACGGAGTGAACCTGCAGGTACCGGACGGCACCGTGGTCGGGCTGGTCGGCGAGTCGGGATCCGGAAAGTCGACCCTGGCCAGGGCTGCCGTCGGGCTGGCGCCGTTGACCACCGGCAGCATCACGGTGGACGGGACGCCGATCCCGCGGCGCGGCACCCGGCCGGTGCAGATGATCTTCCAGGATCCGGTGGCGGCCCTCGACCCGCGGATGACGATCGGCGCCAGCCTCGGCGAGGCGCTCGCCGTTGCCGGCGTGCGCGGACGGCGGGACCGCGGCCGGCAGATCGGCCGACTGCTGGAGCAGGTGCACCTCGACCCGGAGCTCGCGGTGCGGCCACCGGCCGCGTTGTCCGGCGGGCAGCGGCAACGGGTCGCGCTGGCCAGGGCGCTGGCCGCCGAACCCAAGGTGATGATCGCCGACGAGATCACTTCGGCGCTCGACGTTTCCGTGCAGGGAGCGGTCCTCAACCTGATCCGCGAGTTGCGCAGGGACCTCGGCCTCTCCATGCTGTTCATCTCGCACAACCTGGCCGTGGTGCGGTACGTCAGCGACCTCATTGCGGTGATGTACCTGGGCCGGATCGTCGAGATCGCCCCCACCGAACAGCTGATCAACGATCCACAGCACCCGTACACCCGGCTGCTGCTGTCCACCGCACCACGCCTGGGCGCCACCCTTTCGGCCGGACGGCTGCCGGACGGTGTGCGGGATGTCGAGCCGGCCGACCCGCACGACCCGCCGACGGGCTGCTCGTTCCATCCCCGGTGCCCGGTCGGCCCCGCCGTCGACCCCGGCCGTACCGACTGCGTCACCGACGATCCGTTCCTGTCGATCGACGAACGACCACACCGCGCGGCCTGTCTGTACGCCGGCCGCCACTCCCTTCGAAAGGATCCCGCGTGACCCGCCTGCCGAACCTGGACGACCTGGAAGTGCTGCAGCGACCGAGCGACCCGACGATCTCGCCGGACGGCGGCACCGTCGTCTACGTCGTCACCACGGTCGACACCACCGCCGATGCCGACCGCAGCCGGCTCTGGTGCGTCAGCACTGGCGGCTCGGCGCGGGAGCTGACCAGCGGCGATCACGATGCGGCGCCGCGGTTCTCGCCGGACGGCAGCCGGATCGCCTTCCTCCGGGTGGTCGATGGTGCACCGCAGCTGCACCTGCTGGACATGACCGGGCCGGGGGAGCCGACGAAGCTCGGCGCCGCCCCGCTGGGCGCCGGCGCACCGGTCTGGAGCCCGGACGGACGCCGGATCGCCTTCACCGCACCGGTCGACCGGGCGGCGCCGGAGGCTGAGGATGCGGCGGCCGGTGCCGCCCGCCGGTCGACGGCGCCGGTCGCCATCGACCGGCTGGGGTACAAGGCTGACGGCTCGGGACGGCTCGGCGAGCTGCGCAGCCAGCTGTTCGTCGCAGCTGCCGACACGGACGCCGCTGCCGGCACGGCCGGCGGCGCCCGGCAGCTGACCGACGTCGACGGGCATCTGGGGGCGCCGTCCTGGCACCCCGACGGCGATCGGATCGTGGTGACCGGATCGCTCGGCGATGATGCCGATCTCGGTTATGTGAGCACCGCGTTCCAGGTCGCCGTTCCGGGCTCCGCCGAGCTGGAGAACCACTCGCCGGCAACGGATCTGGACCCGATCGGCGTCGAAGACGGCATGATCGCGCTGGCCGGCTGGCTGCCGGACGGCACCGATCTGCTCGCCGTCGGGCGCGCCGAGCCGAGCGTCGGACACCTGCACCTGCTGCGGATGGCCCCGGACGGCAAGCTGAAATCGCTGACCGACGGCCTTGACCGGAACGTGATGCCCGGCGGTCCCGGCTATCCCGGCGGACTGCCACAGCCGATCCCGGGTGGAGACGAGGTGCTGTTCTGTGCCCGCGATCGCGGCTGCACCGGCGTTTATCGGGTCGGGATGGACGGCGCCACACCGACTCCGGTGCTGGCGACCGCCACCTCGGTGGTCTCCGGGCTGAGCGTCGCGGCGGCCGCGCCGGTCGCTGCGGCGGTGGTCGCCGACGGCGACAGCTACGGCGAGATCGTGCTGGTCGACCTCACCGACGGATCCAGGGCAACGCTGACGGCGCACACTCACAGCTGGCCGGCGGACGTCCGGCCGGCCCGCGTCGTCGAACGGACCTTCACCCTGGACGACGGTGGCACCGTGCACGGATTTCTGCTGCGCCCGGAGAACGCCGACGGCGCAACACCTCTGCTGCTGGACGCGCACGGTGGGCCGCACAACGCCTGGAGTCCGGTGCCGGACGCCGGTCACGGCTACCACCAACTGCTGGTGGACAAGGGCTGGTCGGTGCTGCTGCTGAACCCGCGGGCCAGCGATGGCTACGGCGAGGACTTCTACCTGTCCAACGTCGGTGCCTGGGGTCACGGCGATCAGGCCGACTTCCTCGAACCGCTGCAGCAGTTGGTGAACGAGGGACTCGCCGATCCGGGCCGGCTGGCCGTCACCGGGTACAGCTACGGCGGCTTCACCACCTGCTGGCTCACCGGGCACACCGACGTCTTCGCCGCTGCGGTCGCCGGTGGCGTCGTCTCCGACACCGTCGGCCTGCTCACCTCCGACGAGGGCTACCCCGGGCTGAGCTGGGAGTTGGGCGGCACCGCGTGGGCGGACCGGGAGAAGCTGGCCGGACAGTCGCCGTTCGAATCGGTGGCGGCGGTGAACACCCCGACGCTGATCCTGCACGGCGGATCGGACGACCGCTGCCCGGTCGGTCAGGCCGAACTCTGGTTCACCGCACTGCGTTCCCGAGGGGTGCCGACCCGGCTGGTGCTCTATCCGGGCGGCTCCCACCTGTTCATCCTCAACGGCCGACCCTCCCATCGTCGCGACTACAGCGAACGACTGACGGCCTGGGTCACCGACCACGCCGGAGGGGCCGCAGCATCCACCACGACCACCGAGAAGGAGTCAGCATGAGCACGGCCACCGACCAGGAAACCCGCGCGTCAGCCCCGTCAGCCGAAGAACCGCAACGGTTCTCGATTCCCGGCACCGCGACGACCAAACTGGACGCCGCCCATTGGCGAGCCAGGCTCGCCGAGCTCATCGACACCTACCGGGTGCCGGGAGCCAGCCTCGGCATTCTGCGTGACGGCGCCATCACCGACGTGTCGGCGGGAGTCCTGTCCAAGGCCACCGGTGTCCCGGCAACCCCGGATTCGGTGTGGCAGATCGGTTCCATCAGCAAGGTGTGGACCGCGACCCTGATCATGCAACTGGTCGACCAGGGCAAGATCGGGCTCGACCAACCGGTGGTGGAGATCCTGCCGGACTTCAAGGTCGCCGACCCGGAGGTGACCGCCGAGGTCACCGTCCGGCATTTGCTGACCCACACCAGCGGTATCGACGGCGACGTGTTCACCGACACCGGCCGCGGTGACGACTGCGTCGGCGAGTACGTCGCGCAACTCACCGGGGTGGAACAGAACCACCCGCTCGGTGCCACCTGGTCGTACTGCAACTCGGGCTACATCCTGCTCGGCGGCATCATCGAGAAGGTGACCGGAAAGATCTGGGACGCCGCGCTCACCGAGCAGTTGATCACCCCGCTGGGGCTGCAGGCGACGGTCACGCTGCCCGAGCAGGCCCTGCTGCACCGAGCGGCGGTCGGCCATGTCGGCGAGCCGGGTGCCGATCCGAGGCCGACCCCGCAGATGCTGCTACCCCGTTCGGCGGGGCCGGCCGGCCTGATCACCGCCCGGACGCACGATCTGCTGTGTTTCGCCCGGATGCACCTGGCCGGCGGCGTCACCGCCGACGGCCGGCGGCTGCTGTCGGTCGACAGCGCCCGGCAGATGACCGAGCACCAGGCGGACGTGCCCGACCCGTACACCCTCGGCGGCGGATCATGGGGGCTGGGCTGGATCCGGTTCGACTGGAACGGAACGGAACTGATCGGCCACGACGGGTCCACCATCGGGCAGAACGCGTTCCTGCGGATCCTGCCAGGGCAGGACTTCGCCGTGGCGCTGTTCACCAACGGTGGTGACAGCAAGGGGCTGTTCCAGCAGCTGTATGCCGAGATCTTCGCCGAGCTGGCCGACACCGCCATTCCGCCGAAGTTCGAGCCGCCGGCGGAACCGCCGACGGTGGACATCACGCCATGGCTCGGCCGCTACGAGCGGGCCTCGCTGCACACCGAGATCTTCCTCGAGGACGGCAAGCCGGTCCTCAAGGAGACCGCGGTCGGCCCGCTCGCCGAGCTGGATCCGGACGCGGGCAGTCACGAGCTGCCGCTGGTGGCGGTGAGCGACAACCTGTTCGCCGCCCACGTCGCCGAGATCGACAGCTGGATGCCGGTGACCTTCTACCAGCTCGACAACGGCGCCAGATACGTGCACTACGGCGTCCGGGCCAACCCCAAGGTCGACAACTGATGCGCATCGACGCGGTGGAACTGCGGCAGGTCCGGATGCCGCTGAAGTCGCCCTTCCGCACCTCGTTCGGCAGTGAGTACGACCGCAGCATCCTGCTGCTCGCCGTACACAGCGGCGGCGCCGTCGGCTGGGGCGAGTGCGTGGCGATGTCGGATCCCTTGTATTCCTCCGAATATCGCGACGCCGCGACCGACGTGCTGCTGCGCTTCCTGCTGCCGGCCCTGGCCGACCGGGAGCTGCGGGCCACCGACGTCGGGCCGCTGCTGGAGCGATTCCGCGGCCATCGGATGGCGAAGGCTGCCATCGAGGCAGCGGTACTCGACGCCGAGCTGCAGCTGCGCGGCGAATCACTGGCCGGATACCTGGGCGCGACCACCGACCGGGTGGCGGCCGGCGTGTCGGTGGGCATCGCCGACTCGATACCGGCTCTGCTGCAGGAGGTCGGCGGATACCTGGACTCCGGCTACCGCCGGATCAAGCTGAAGATCCAGCCGGGCTGGGACGTCGAGCCGGTGGCCGCGGTGCGTCGGGAGTTCGGCGCCGAGCTGCCACTGCAGGTCGACGCGAACACCGCTTACCGGCTCTCCGATGCCCGACAGCTGGCCCGGCTGGACGAGTTCGACCTCTTGTTGATCGAACAGCCGCTGCCCGAGGAAGACTTGTTGGGGCACGCCAGGCTGGCCGAGCAGATCAGCACCCCGGTGTGTTTGGACGAGAGCATCACCTCGGCGGAAAGTGTGGCCCAGGCGATCACCCTCGGCGCCTGCGAGGTGGTGAACATCAAGCCGGGCCGGGTCGGCGGCTATCTGGAGGCCAGGCGGATTCACGACGTGGCCAGCGCGCACGGGTTGCCGGTGTGGTGCGGCGGGATGCTGGAGACCGGTATCGGCCGGGCCGCCAACCTGGCGTTGGCCGCGCTGCCGGGATTCGTGTTGCCCGGCGACACCTCGGCCTCGGACCGTTACTACGCAGAGGATCTCACCGAGCCGTTCGTCCTCGAGGACGGGTACGTCCGGGTGCCGACCGGCCCGGGGATCGGAGTGGCGCCCGACCCGGACAGGTTGAGCGCGCGCACCGAGAGCGTGCAGACCTTCACCCCCGGTAGCTGACGGGCGACGGGATGGCCAGCGGAGCGCACGTGCGGACCACCGCCACGACAGGTGACAGGGCCACGCTGGCCGGCTTGCTGGCGCATCTCGGTGGCACCCTGCTGTCGCTGGCCGCCGGTGTCGCGGACGACCGTCCGGTCGAGGCGGTGGTGATCCACGACCCGCTGGACGAGGAGATCGTGCCGCCGCACGCCGTCGTGCTCGCGGTGGGCGTCAGCGGGTCGGACGGAATCGTCGGCCTGCTGGAATCGCTGTCCGGGCTGCAGGTTTCGGCTGTCGTGGTGCGGGCACCGGCGGAGGCCGGGCCGGTGGTGCAGCGGGCCGTCGGTGAAGCCGGGGCGGTCCTGCTGGAGCTGACCCACGGGGCCACCTGGACGCAGATCACCAGCCTGGTGCGGACCGTCATCGGGGAGGGCCAGGTCAGCTGGGTCGGGGCCGACGCCGGCCTCCCGGACGGAGCTCCCAACGGCGACCTGTTCGCGGTCGCCAACGCGGTGAGCGCGTTGATCGATGCACCGGTGACGATCGAGGACCGGGCGTCGCGGGTACTGGCCTTCTCCGGCGGGCAGGACGCCGCGGACGCGTCCCGGATCGAAACGGTGCTCGGCCGTCAGGTGCCGGCAGCCTACCGGGACAAACTCGAGCGGATCGGGGTGTTCCGCCGGATGTTCCGGGAGGGCGGGCCGGTGTTCGTCGATCACCGGGACCTGGGTGAGCCGTCGATCGCCAAGTCCCGCACCGCCATTGCGATCCGGGCCGGCGACGAAATCCTCGGATCGATGTGGGCAGCGGTCGACGCGGAGCTGACGTCGCAGCGACGGGATGCCTTCATCGACGCCGCGCACGTGGTGGCTCTGCAGTTGTTGCGACAGCGGGCCGGGGCGGACGTCGAGCGCCGGGTGCGCTCGGATCTGGTGGCCACGGTGCTCCGCGGCGGCTCCGAGGCGGTGTCCGCCGCCGCCCGACTGGGGCTCGGCGCCGGCGCGACCGTGGTGTTGGCCGCCACCCCCCTGGACGAGGCCGAACTGGGCCCACAGGCAGACCTGGAGGTCGGCAGGCAGCAGATCGCCGATGCGCTGAGCCTGCACCTGTCGGCGGTGCATCCACGTTCGGCGAGCGCGCTGATCGGCGGGATCGCCTACGGCGTCCTGCCCAGTGACAGCGGTGACCGGGCCACCTCGACCGCCCGGCGGATCGCCGAGAACTTCGTGGCGCGCACCGGGTCCCGGCTCCGGGTCGCGGTCGGCATCGGCCGGGTCGCGCACGATCTTCGGGACCTGGAACGCTCCCGGGCCGACGCCGACCGGGCGCTGCGGGTGCTCCGTCGGCCGGGTGCGACGATCTCGGTCGCCGGCATCGACGAGGTATTCGCCGAGGCCTTGCTGATCGAGCTCAGCGATCGGGCCGAGGCCGAGGGCTACCGGGGTTGGGGCTCATTGGCCGCGCTGGCCGACTACGACGGCAACCACAACGCCGAACTGGTGCCGACGCTGTGGTCCTATCTCGAAGAGCTCGGCGACGTCACGGCAGCATCGGAACGGGTACGGGTGCATCCCAACACCTTTCGCTACCGACTGCGTCGGATCGTGCAGATCGGCGGCCTGGACCTGGCCGACCCGCGGGTCCGGTTCGCCGCGATGCTGCAACTGCGGCTGGTCGGTTTCGACGGACGGGCGCCGTCGTCGGCCCCCACGTTGTCGGCCGGAGGGTCGGCGGCGGGAAGGTCGGCGGCGGGAACCTCGCCGCCGATAGGCCAACCGCACCAAGTAGCGGGTGTCGATTCTGCTGCGCCGACGAAGGACCGACCGAGGTGAGGCACCATTCTGACAAGGTGACTCAGGTATCTCGAACCCTGCCGACGCCGCAGCGGCACGCCGACCAGGTGGCACAGGCCGCCGCGCAGCGTGCCGGGGTGACCGTCGACGAGGTGGTGAGCCCTGGTCGGCTCAAGGACGTCGAGCAGTTGTTCCGGACCGTCTGGGAGACCGACCGGGACCGGCCGCCGATCAGCGCCGATGTGCTGCGGGCGCTGGTCCACTCCGGTTCGTATGTCGCCGCGGCCTACACCGCTGACGGTCGGCTCGCCGCGGCCGGCGTCGGGTTCCTGGCCACCGACGTGCGGTCGGCGGAGGTGGGCGGGACCGAGTCACCAGTGGCCTCGATGCACTCGCATATCGCCGCCGTGGCACCGGGAACGGAGCGACACGGGATCGGCAGCGCGCTCAAGCTGCACCAACGCGGGTGGGCGATCCGGCGCGGACTCCGCTCGATCACCTGGACCTTCGACCCGCTGGTCCGGCGCAACGCCGGGTTCAACGCCCATCTGGGCGCCGAGTTCGTGCGGTACTACCCGGATTTCTACGGCGAGATGGCGGACGGCCGGAACGCCGGGCAGGGCAGCGACCGGCTGCTCGCCCGGTGGGACCTGCAGCTGCCGGCGGTTCCCAGGGTCGCCGTAGAGCCGGTGGGTGATCGCCAGCGGCTGCTGGAACCCGACGGCGACGGCCGCCCGGTGGCCGGGACGATCGAGGGCGACCGGGCGTGGGTGGCGACACCGGCGAACATCGAGCAGCTCCGCCGGGTCGACCCCGACCTGGCCGGCCGGTGGCGCATCGCCGTCCGTGATGCGATGGAACCACTGCAGTCCGGCTGGCGGATCGACGGATTCACCGCCGGCGGCAGCTATCTGCTGGTGCGCGAATAAGCCCAACCACGAACAACGAGGAGAGACATGAACGTCACCGAGCGACTGCAGGCGATCGTCACCGAACAGGCCGAACTGGCCGGGGTCCCCGGCGTGTCCGTCGGAGTGTGGCTCGACGGCGACGCCTCCTACGCCTATCACGGGGTGACCAGCATCGAGAACCCGCTGCCGGTCGACGAGAACACGTTGTTCCAGTTCGGCTCCACCGGCAAGACGTTCACCGGCACGGCAATCATGCGCCTGGTGCAGGACGGCCGGATCGATCTCGACGCGCCGGTCCGGCAGTATCTGCCGGACTTCCGGGTGTCCGACGAGGCGGCCTCGGCGGCGGTCACGGTGCTACAACTGCTCAACCACACCGCCGGCTGGTCGGGGGACCGGATGGGCGATGCGTCGGACAACGGCCCGGAATCCATCGAGAGGTTCGTCGCCGCGATGGCCGGCCTCGAGCAGGAGTTCGCGCCCGGGACGGCGATGTCCTACAACAACGCCTCGCTGTCGGTGGCCGGCCGGATCATCGAAGTGGTGACCGGACAACGGTTCGAGCAGGCGATCCAGGAGCTGGTGCTGACGCCGCTCGGCCTCGAGCACACCTTCACCTCGGGCGACGATGCGATGACCCGCCGGTTCGCGGTCGGGCACGTGCCGGCGGGCGAGGACGCGCTCGCCGTTGCCCGGCCCTGGGGCCTACCGCGGTCCGGCGCTCCGGCCGGCGGGCTCACGGCCAACGCCGGTGACCTGGTGTCCTGGATCAGGTTCCATCTCGGTGACGGCACCGCCGCCGACGGCAGCCGGGTGCTCGAGGAAGCGACCCTGAAGCGGATGCAGCAGCCGACCGTCGACATCGAAGGATCCGCCCTCGGTGATCACATCGGCATCTCCTGGATGTTGGCCGACGTCGACGGGGTGCGCCTGGTGAGCCACGGCGGCAACACCATCGGGCAGGAGTCGGCGTTCGTGATGGTGCCCGAGCGCAGCTTCGGCATCGCGACGCTGACCAACGCGTCCGGGCCCGGTGGGAGCTTCAACACCGCGGTGGTGAAGGCCGCGCTGGCCGAATTTGCCGGCGTGCAAGAGGTCGAGCCGGAGCCCACCGACCGCACGGACGCGGAACTGAGCGGCTACGCCGGGCAGTACGAGACAGTGGCGATGGCGATCGACATCTCCGTTGACGGACATCGCCTGTCGGCGGATATGAAGGCGAAACCGGCCTTCCTCGAGGCCCTCGGCGCCAGCGAAGAGGACTTCGCGCAACCGCCGGTGGCGCTCGGCATGGTCGGCGCGGACGGCGACCGGTTCATCGCCGTCGACGGTTCCAGCAAGGGCATGAAGGGCGTGTTCTTCCGCTCGCCGGACGGCGCCGTCACCGGCGCGCACATCGGTGGACGGTTCGCGGCCAGGATCAACGTGCCGGCCGGCCGCGGGTGAGCTCGTCATTGCTGATCCGCGGTGGTCGGGTGATCGACCCCGGTGACGGCACCGATGCGGTGCGCGACGTGCTGGTCCGGGACGGGTCGATTGCCGAGGTGTCCGCGGCGATCGATGCCGCGGATGCGGAGGTTCTTGATGCCGCCGGTCTAGTCGTCGGGCCGGGCTTCGTTGACCTGCACAGCCACGTGCATTCGATCGCCGGGCAACGCCTGCAGGCTTTCGACGGGGTGACGACGGCGCTCGATCTGGAGGCCGGGCTGATGCCGATCGGGCTGGCCTACTCCGCCGCGGCCGCCGAGGGCAGGCCGCTCAACTACGGGTTCTCGGCCTCCTGGGCGGCGGCCAGGGCGCAGGTGCTGATCGGCGTGCAGCCGGACGCCACCATCGACGGCACCCTCGGGTTGCTCGGCGACGTCGGCTGGCAGCGGTCGTCGACGGCGGCCGAGCTGACCGGCTGGCTGGCCCTGCTCGAACGCGAGATCGCCGACGGCGCACTGGGTGTCGGGGTGCTGTTGGGCTACGCACCGCAGACCGATCCGGCGGAGTACCTCGCGGTCGCGCGGCTGGCGGCCGCTGCCGGTGCGCCCACCTTCACCCATGTCCGCGAGCTGGTCGAGGCCGACCCCGGCACTCCCGTTGACGGATCCGACGAGGTGCTGCGGGCGGCCGCGGAGACCGGCGCGGCAATGCATCACTGTCATGTCAACTCCACCTCACGCCGACACATCGACCGGGTGCTGTCGGCCATCGAACGCTCGCGGCTGGCCGGCGCCAGGGTCACCGTCGAGACCTATCCGTACGGAGCCGGATCGACCGCCGTCGGCGCCGCGTTCCTGGCGCCGGAACGGTTGACGCACTGGGGAATCGAGCCGTCCAGCATGGTGGTCGTGGAGTCCGGTGAGCGGATCGGGTCGGTGGATCGGCTGCGGCAGTTGCGATCCGACCGACCGGCCACCGAGGTGCTGGTGGAGTTCCTCGACGAGAACAACCCGGTCGACGCCGCGCTGCTGCAGTCGTCGCTGGCCTTCCCCGACGCCGTGGTGGCCAGCGACGCAATGCCGGTGCTGTCGCCCGGTCTGGTGGCCGACCCGCGGCGTTGGCCGCTGCCGGCCGATGGTGCCACCCACCCGCGGACGGCCGGCACCTTCTGCCGGTCGTTGCGGACGATGGTGCGGGACAGCAATCAATGGAGCTGGCTGGAAGCGTTCCGGCGCTGCTCGTACCTGCCGTCCAGGGTGCTGGACGAGATCGCACCGACGGCGAAGGCCAAGGGGCACCTGGGGATCGGCGCCGACGCCGACCTGGTGCTGCTCGACCCGGATGTCGTCGGCGACCGCGCCACCTACACCGCACCAACCCGGCCGTCGGACGGCATCCGGCACTTGCTGGTCAATGGCACCTCGGTCATCGCCGACGGGCAGTTGCTGGTCGATGCCTACCCGGGCCGTCCGCTGCGCGGCGAGCCGCGCTGAACCTGTCGGGTGCACCAGCAGTGGCGTACAGCGCATTCCTGGTGCACCCGAGGTGTTGTTCTCGTCAGACCCCGGCGCCGGCCCTTTGCGGGGCGGTGACGGACGCCTGTTGCCGTGCCGGAATCAGCGACGTCACCGCGGCCGCTAGCAGAGCCACACCCGCGCCGATCAGCAGGACGGTTCGGAAGCCGGCCTCCGAAGGCAGCGAGGTGCCACCGAAGTCCGTCGTCATCTGTGCCAGCAAAACCCCGATTACGGCGGCGGCGAACGAGGTCCCGATCGAGCGCATCAGGGTGTTGAAGCTGTTGGCGGAGGCGGTCTCCGACAGCGGCACGGCGCCCATGATGAGCGCCGGCATCGAACCGTAGGCGAAGCCGGTGCCGGTACCGCAGATCAGCGTCACGACCAGCAGGCCGAGGGTGCTGCCGAGCAGCGGCATGGAGATCGCATAGCCGACCGCAATCACCAGACCGCCGACGATCAGGGTCACCTTCGGGCCCTTGGCGGCCGAGAGCTTCGCACCGACCGGCGCCACCAGCATCATCATCAGGCCGGCCGGCGCCATCCACAGGCCCATCTGGATCATCGACTGGCCCAGGCCGTATCCGGTGGCGGCCGGCAGCTGCAGCAGTTGCGGGATCACCAGCGACTGGGCGTACATCGAGAAGCCGATCAGGATCGACGCGACGTTCGTCAGCAGAACCTGTGGACGTGCCGTCACCCGCAGGTCGACCAGCGGGTCCTTGGTCCGAAGCTCCCACCAGCCCCAGGCCAGCAGCACCGCCACCGATCCGATCAGCATGACGAGCGTGGTCGCGCTGCCCCAGCCCCAGTCCGAGCCCTTGGAGATGCCGAGCAACAGGGCGACAAGGGCAATGCCGATGCCGATCGCGCCGACCAGGTCGAACCGACTGCTGGTCTCCGCTTTCCGGCCGGCCGGAACCAGCGAGCTGACCAGGATTGCCACCACAACGCTGAGGCCGGCGGCGACCCAGAACAGCACCCGCCAGCTCGTGTTCTGCGCCACGATCGCGGCGAACGGCAGCCCGAGCGCGCCGCCGACACCGAGCGAGGCACTCATCACGGCGACGGAGGAGCCGAGTTTCTCGGCCGGCACCACGTCGCGCATCAGGCTGATCCCGAGCGGGACCACGCCCATGCCGAGGCCCTGCAGGCCACGGCCGACGATCATCGGCAGCAACCCCGACGACAGCGCGCACACCACCGATCCGATGATCAACGGGACTGTGCACAGCAGCAGGATTCGTCGCTTGCCGAACATGTCGCCCAGCCGGCCGGCGGTCGGCGTCGCGACGGCCGCGGTCAGCAGGGTCGCGGTCACCACCCAGGTGGCATTGGAGGCGGTGGTGTTCAGCATCTCCGGCAGGTTGCCGAGCAACGGCACCACCAGGGTCTGCATGATCGCGGCGACGATGCCGGCGAAGGCCAGCACCCCGACGATCCGACCGGTCGCCGGCGCGGATGCGGACGGCGTGAGTTCACTCATCTGGTACTCCCAAGGGATCAGCCGGGCAGAAAGTGACTGCCTGCGGATCGGCGACCGGCCGACCCGGGAACCCTACACGTGATGTGCATGATGCATATAATGTGTGTGTTACACATCACCGTGATATACCTGGGGACAGCCACATCTATACCCACGGAGGCACGGTGATGGACGAGCCGATCTCGGCGCTGGAGTTCGAGACGATGCTGCTGGCCAGGCACGGGTACCTCTCCACCTCACGGACCCGCATCCCCGAGGGCAGGCTGGACCGCAGTGCCTACGTGGTGCTCAGTCGGATCGAACTCGACGGTCCGATGTCGATCGGGCAGCTCAGTGATGCCTTCCGGCTGGATGCGTCGACGGTCAACCGCCAGACCACCGCGATGATGAGAGCCGGTCTGCTGCAAAGGATCCCGGACCCGGACGGAGGCATCGCCCGGAAATTCCGGATCACTGAGCAGGGTCGGCGCCGGCTGCACAGCGACCGCGAGACGAACGTCAACGGCCTGAGCCAGATCCTGCGGGACTGGACGGCGGCGGAAATTTCGGACTTCGTCGAGGTCCTGGCCAGGTTCAATCGTGACATCGAGCGCGCAGAGGGAGCGGCCTGGCCGCGCCCACTACCTGCGACCCCGGCAGGCAAGAGGGCGGGCGACGAGTCGTGAGGTTGCCCGGCCTCGGTGTCGATGGCGGGGCGGGCCGATCGTCGTAGAGGTGATCGGGCCGACCGGGCCCTGACGAAAGGACGGAAGAACATGGCGAAGTACCTGATCGGGATCTACGGCGACGAGCAGCAGTGGGACAGCATGACCGAGCAGGAGCGGCAACGGATCGACGCCGGGCACCGCGCCTTCCACGCGACGGCGGGTGCGGCCGTGCTGGCCGGCGGGGAGCTGATGTCGACCGTCACCGCAACGAGTCTGCGCGGCAGCGGCGACGGCGCACCGACCGTCACCGACGGGCCGTTCCTGGAGACGAAGGAGGTGCTCGGTGGCTTCTACCTGATCGAGGCCGCCGACCTGGATGCCGCGGTCGCGCTGGCCCGGTTGCTCCCGGAGAACGGCGCCGGTCACAGCGGGGTGGAGATCCGGCCGATGACGGCCGCCAGTTGACCCCGGACCCGCCGGACCCGACCGATCCGCCCGACCTACCGGCCCCGCTCGATCGGGTCCGGCAGGTGCTGGCCGCCGCTCACCGCACCGAGTGGGCCAGGGTGCTGGCGGCGACGGTCCGGGTCACCAGGGATCTCGACCTGGCGCAGGAGTGCTGTCAGGACGCGTATGCCAGGGCGTTGCAGACCTGGCCGGCCTCCGGCATCCCCGCATCTCCCGGCGGGTGGCTCACCACGGTCGCGCGGAACCGGGCAAAAGACGTGCTGCAGCGCGAGTCCCGGTTCCGGCGGGTGATGCCCCAACTGGTCGTCGACGATCCGGTCGAGGATCCGGCGGCCGATCCGAATGGCTCCCCGGCAGAGGTCCCGGTTGACGACCGGCTGGCCCTGATCTTCATCTGCTGCCACCCGACGCTGTCCGGGGATGCCCAGGTCGCACTGTCGCTGAGGCTGCTGTGCGGACTGTCCACCGCGGAGGTGGCCAGCGCCTTTCTGGTCACCGAATCCACCATGGCGGCCAGGATCACCCGGGCGAAGAAGAAGATCAGTGGAGCGCGGATTCCCTTCCGGGTGCCCTCCGATCGCGACCTGCCGGAGCGGGTGGCGGTCGTCCTCGACGTTCTGCACCTGGTGTTCAGCACCGGACACACCGCGCCGATCGGAGACCAACTGGTCCGCAACGACCTGCTGGACAACGCGATCGGCCTGACCCGTCAGCTCCGCGAGCTGCTCCCGGACCAGCCAGAGGTCGCGGCCCTGCTGGCGCTGATGCTGCTGATCGACGCCCGCCGGGACAGCCGGCTGACGCCGGCCGGTGAGTTGGTGCTGTTGCCCGACCAGGACCGCAGTCGGTGGGATCGGGGCAAGATCGACGAGGGTGCCCGGCTGTTGGCCGCCGCGCTCGCCGGATCGTCGCCGGGGACTTTCGCGGTGCAGGCGGCGATCGCCGCCGTTCACGCCGAGGCGGCGTGCTGGGACGACACCGACTGGGCCGAGATCGTCGGGCTGTACGACCTGCTGCGCGCCCGGTGGCCATCGCCGGTGGTGGAACTGAACCGGGCCGTTGCGATCGGCATGCGGGACGGCCCGCAGGCCGGATTGGATGCCCTGCAACCACTGCTGGACGAATCGACGATCGCGACCTACAGCTACCTGAGTGCTGCCCGGGCCGACTTCCTGCGCCGGCTGCACCGGTGGACGGAGGCGGCAGACGCCTACCAAGAGGCATTGGCGCTCACCGACAACGCCGTCGAGCGTTCGTTCCTGAGTGGGCGGCTCGGCCAGGTTCGCGCACACCGCTGACCGCCACCGACCAATTCGGGTCCGATGCAACCGAGTGGGTTCAGGCGGCACCCCGCACGCACTTCGCCGTCAGGCCGTTCCGTTGATCACCCGCAGCACCGCGGCCACCGAGGCGTCCACGTCAGCCTCGGTGGTGGCGTAGTTGGACACCGACACCCGGATCAGCCGCCGCCCGCGCCAGGTGGTGCCGCCGAGCCAGCAGGTGCCCTCCCGCTGCACGGCGTCGATGATCCTGTCCACCCGCGCCGGGTCCGCTGCACCGGGGTGCTCGACATCCACCAGCACCTGGTTCAGCACGACCTCGTTGACCACGGTGGCGCCGCCTTCGGTCAGACTGTCGGCGAACCGGCGGGCCAGTGCGCAACACCGCTCGACCAGATCGGCCACCCCGTCGCGACCGAGTTCGCGAAGGGCCGCCCAGACCGCAAAACCCCGTGCCCGGCGCGACGATTCGGGAACCAGATCGCCCGGCCCGTAGGAGATCGCCTCCGAGCCGGACAGGTACGAGGCTGAGTACGACATCGCGGTGGCCTGGGCGGCCGGGCGGGAGCAGAAGGCGAACCCGCTGTCGTACGGCACATTGAGCCACTTGTGCCCGTCGGCGCACCAGGAGTCGGCCAACTCCACACCGTCCACCAGCTGCCGCAGCCGTGGACTGGCGCCGGCCCACAACCCGAACGCCCCGTCGACGTGGACCCAGCCGCCGCGGGCGTGCGCCAGCTCGGCGCCGGCCCGCAGGTCGTCGAACGCCCCGGTGTTCACGTTGCCCGCCTGCAGACAGACGATGAGGGGTGTGTCGGCGGGGTCCGCCGCGAGAATCGTTGCCAGCGCGGCCATGTCCATCGCACCGTGCCGGTCCGCCGGCACCGCCTCGATGCCGTCCGTGCCGAACCCGAGCAGCCGCAACGAGGCGTCGATGGTGGCATGCCGCTCCTGACCGGCCAGTACCCGTACCCGCGGCGCGCCGGTCAGCCCGCGGGCACCGACGTCCCAACCGGCCGCCGCCAGCACGTGCTGACGGGCCGCGGCCAGGCCGACGGTGTTCCCGCCCTGGGCGCCGGTGACGAAGCCCACCGAGGCGCCGGCCGGGATGCCGAGCAGGTCCTTGAGCCAGCCGCCGGCCACCCGCTCGGCCGCGGCCGCCGCCGGCGAGAGCACCGCGTTGAACGCGGCCTGGTCCCAGCCGGTGGCCAGCATGTCCGCCGCGGTGGCGGCCGGCAGCGCGCCGCCCACCACGAAGCCGAAGAACCGCGGACCGGCGCTGCCCATCAGTCCAGGGCCGGCACCGATCAGGTCGGCGATCACCTGCCCGGCCGGTACTCCGTGGTCGGGCAACGGACCCTCGAACGCCGGCAGTACCCCGGCCAGATCGGCTCGCGGCGCCACCGGACGTTCGGGCAGTCCCGCGCGGAACCGCCCGGCCTCGTCAGCAACGGTGTGCAGCAGTTCGGTGAGGTCATCCATCACCGAAGCCTAGGCCGGGTCAGGCGATCGGGTAGGCCTGCAGCTCGTACAGCGAATAGCCGTAGGCGGTGCCACGGGCTACCCCCTGCATGCGCAGGTACGACACGTCGCCGGCCTCGATCCACAGCGTCTGCACACCACCAAGGCCGCCGCTGACGGTAGCCGCCGTTGTCCACTGCACACCGTCGGCGGACGTCTGCAGGGTGAAGTCCTTACCGAAGGCCGACTCCCAGCGCAGCACCACCTTGCCGAGTCGGGCCGGCGCCGCGAACTTCACCTGCAGCCACTCGCCGTCGGCGTGGTTCGAGCTCCACCGGGTGCCGTTGTTGCCGTCGATCGCGTGGTCAGGAGTGAACTGCGGCAGATCGTCCTCCGTGCTGGAAGCCGTTGCGACGCCGCCGTTCGCAGCGAGCGCGATATTGGTGTCACTCACCTTCGGGTGCACCCGGAGCACCGCGGCCGCCGACACCGGAGCCCCCGAGTGCGGGGTGAATCCGGCGGTGACCGGATACTCGCCGACAGTCGACGACGAGACGGTGGCCGGCAGCGTCAGCTGGTCGCCGCGGTGCACGGTGATGCTCCTGGTGGCCGGCTTGACCTTCACCCCCTTCGGGGCGATGAGTTGCCAACGCCCGCGCTGGTCGGTGATCCGGGTCGCGGTGATGGTGGTGGTCAGCTCGGTCGGTGTCGCCACCGTCGTCTCGGCCACCGCCGGGCTGACGCCGATCTCCGCGGCCGCGACATCGGCGTACCAGGGCACGATCTCGGCGATCTTCGGGGCCGCCGAACCCGGCGTCCAGAGCAACCGGATCGCGGTAGCGCTGTCGCTGCCCGCCGATCGGGCGGTCAGTTCGGTGTAGCCGGATGCGGCCAGTGCACCGATGGTGTGCCACTGCCCGTCGAGCTGCACCTGCACGTCGGCCTGCCCGGTGCCGGCTACCACCACCGCATCCAGCGGCCGTGCGTTCGACAACGTCAGCAACAAGGCGTCGCCGTCGGCCGGTGCCGAGGCGGCGGAGTAAGCGGTGTCCGGATCGCCGTCGGCCGCCGCGTGCAGGGAGGAACCGGTTGCCGCGGACGGGGTTCCGCTCACCGTGCCGACGCTGGTGTCCGGGCCGACCACCTGGAATTCCCGGACGACCACCCAGTTCGTCTGGGCCGCGGTCGCCCGCATCCGCACGTACCGGGCGGCGGTCCCGGCCGGCAGGTCGGCGCTGATCTCCGCCTGGTCCGAGTAGCTGCCGATCGGCGTCCAGGTCGTCCCGTCGGCGGAATACTCCAGGACTCCGTCGTGGATGTAGTCGTCGACGCTGCCGGACTTGCTCATCAGCAGCTTCACCGCCGAGATGTCCTTCACCGCCCCGAGATCGACCTGCACGGTGTCGCCGGGATTGGGTGCGGCAGAGCTCCAGAAGAAGGTGGCATCGTTGCCGTCGACCATGTTCGAGGGCAGGTAGCTCTGGTAGGTGGCCATCGAACTGCCGGCGGTGACCCGCTCGCCGGCGGTACCCAGCCAGCGATCGTTCGCCGTCAGCGCATCGTTGATGAAGCGATCCAGTACGCCGTCGCCGACCTGCACCGCCGCGTCGCCGCCGAGACCGTGATAGGTCACCGTCTTTGCCTGCGCCATCGCCGCGGTCGCCGCCGCGCGGTCGGTCAGGGCCGCGGCGCCGTCCCCGGCGCGCTGGTCGGCCAACATCCGCAGTGCTGCCCTGGCCGAGCTGCCCCACAGCTCCGTCGCGGCCAGCCACGGCGCCGCGTCGGTGACGAACGACGGGTTGTCCATCCGGTCGGTCAGCGTCTGCCTGGCACCCTGGATCACCGCGAGATAGCGGTCGAGGGAGGCCAGGGCCCGGGCGTCGCCGGCGTTCCACGCCGTCCAGAACTGTGCGGTCCGATCGGCCAGCACCGGCGCCTGCCTGGTGTCCAGGATGGAGTAGTACTCGAGGTCGGCGAACGCGGCCAGCGCCTCCCTGGTCGCCGGATCGCCGCCGGCCAGCTCGGTGATGCCGGCCTGCCAGGCGGCATCGGCGTCGTAGCCCGTGTCGTTCCAGGTGTAGTCGGCAACCCCGAACAGGGCCAGCTTGGATGCCTCTGCCTGGATCATCGGGTTGGCGGTGATGCCGAACACCGGCAGCCCGGGGTCGCGGCCGACATACGGCCCCAGCAGCAATCGGCTGGTGGTGTAGTCGTTGACCGGGTAGTTGTCCCAGATCAGGATGTCGTGCCCGAAGACCGTGTTCGCGGCCTGGGCCTGGGACTTGGTGATCGCGGCCGGCACCACACCGACGCCGGTCCATTCGACGATGATCGACGGGTCGAGGTCGGCCTTGATCGCGCTGATGTACGGGCTGTTGCTCACCGTGTAGTACTCGGTCGGCACCATTTCCAGCCGCTGTGCCCCGTCATGGGTGGCGATGAAGCTCTGCTGGACCTGGTTGAGTAGATACGCCTGGGCGTGGCCGGCGGCGGCACCACCGGTACCCCACTTCGCCCGGTCGGCGTCGCAGTTCCAGTTCGTGTAGCTGATGTCGTCCAGCGGTACCGCGAAGGTCCGAACGCCGATGTCCCACAGGGTTTGGAACTTCGCCACCAGGGCCTGCTCGTCGGCGGCCGACGAGTAGCAGACGGACAGCCCGGGGGACAGCGCGTAGGTGAACTCGACATGGTTGGCCCGGGCCCGATCGACCAGGGTCTTGAGGGCCGCGAGTTGGTCGGCGGGGTACGGATCGCGCCACTGCGCCCGCAGATACGGGTCGTCCTTCGGCGAGTAGACGTAGGTGTTCATCTTGTGCGTGCCGTAGAAATCCAGCTGGCGCAACCGTTGTGCGTCCGACCAGGGGTAGCCGTAGAAGCCTTCGATGGTGCCGCGCAGGGCCAGTGAGGGCCAGTCCCGGACCTGCACACCGGGGATGCCGGCGTTGCCGTGGTCCTTCGTCACCAGCTGGCGCAGGGTTTGCGCGGCGTAGAAGGTGCCGGTGGCGTCCTTGCCGGCCAGCACCACCAGTTGCTGGTTGCGTGCCTGTCCGGCCACCAGCACGTATCCGTCGGCCGCCAGGGTCTGCGGGCCGCCGACCTGAAGATCACGCAGAGCCGGTGCAGTGGCGCGGTTCTCGTCAGGCCCGCCGACGACGAAGACCGGCACCCCGTGCGGGACCGGCCTGCTGTCGTCGACGCTGCTGACGTTCGTCACGCCGGCTTCGGCCAGGATCGCCCGGACGGCGGTCACCGCGGCCGGGTCGCTGCCGGCTCCGGTGATCAGCACCGCCCGGTCGCCGAGCGTGATCCGGCCGTTGCGGGCCGTCATCGACTGTGGCTTCGGATAGACCGCCGGGAGTTCCCGCCCGTGCGCGGCCGGCGACGGCGCGGACTCGGGCGCTTGTGCGGCGGCGCTGCCGGCCGCGGCCGACTGTGTGGTCGTCACCCCGGCGACGAGTGCCAAACAGCTGACGAAGGCCACCAATGAACGGCGCATGCGGTTCTCCCGAGGGTTCGGACAACGGTGTCAGCTCATGCCACCACCACCGGGACCCGGCGTCAATAGCTCAAGATTGTCCGGATATCGGCAAAAGTGAACAGGAAGAAGCAGGTCAAGGGCAATGCTTGTGAAATGGCGCCAGTGGCGCCACAATGGCGCCATGACGAGCGTACAGATCAAGGATGTGCCGGAACAGACCCACGCGATCCTGCGACAGCGGGCGGCCGCCGCGCATCAATCGTTGCAGGAGTACTTACGGGCGCGGCTGATCGAAGAAGCGAGTCGACCGACACTCGAGGAGATCCTCGAGCGGGCCGGTGGCCGCCGCGGCGGGGTCGCTCCGTTCGCGGACACCGTCGCTGCTGTCCGGGACGACCGTGCTCGTCGTTGATGCCAGTGTGCTGGTCACCGCTCTTGCTGACGACGGAGCGGACGGACTGCTCGCCCGCCGCAGGCTGAGAGGCGAGGTCCTCGCGGCGCCGCAGCTGATCGACGTGGAGGTCGCATCGGTGCTCCGCAGGCTGAACAGGTCCGGGACACTCACTGATGCCAGGAGCGCGGATGCGCTCGCCGACCTGAGTGACCTGCCGCTTCGTCGGGCCGAGCATCCGGCGCTGCTGCGCCGCTGCTGGCAGCTGCGGCACAACCTCACTGTCTACGACGCCGTCTATGTGGCGTTGGCCGAGCTGCACGATGCGATCCTGCTGACTGCCGACCGGCGGCTCGCAACCTTGCCCGGACCGCAATGCCGGTTTGAGCTGCTCGAATCCGAGAACCCGGATTCCGGGAATCAGCAGGAGCTGGCCGGGAGCCGTTGACGGCCGGCGGTCAGTCGCTCGGCAGCGCCACCGGGACGGTGGCGATCAGGCCGCCGTCGACCGGGATCGAGGCGCCGGTGACGAACGACGCCCGGTCCGAGGCCAGGAAGACGATCACCTCGGCCACCTCCTGCGGCCGGGCCACCCGGCCCAGCGGATGGCTGGTACCCCAGCTGTCGATCAGGGCTTGGGCACCGGCATCGGTGCCGTCGGAGAACCGGCGGGCGGAGGCGCGCAACATCGGGGTGTCGACGGACCCGGGACAGACGGCGTTGGCCCGGATGCCGTTGGCCGCCTCGTCGACGGCGATCGAGCGAGCCAGCGCGTTCAGTGCGCCCTTGCTGGCGGTGTAGGCGGCGACGTCGGTCTGGGTGACGAAGGCCTGCACCGACGAGACCACAACGATGCTGCCGCCGCCCCGGGCGCGCAGGTGCGGCACCGCGTGTTTGACGGCGTAGAAGCAGCCCCGCAGGTTGATCGAGAGCACCTCGTCCCATTCGCCGGAGGTGGTGTCCGCCGCGCTGCCGTAGCGCTGCACGCCGGCCGCCGTCACCAGGATGTCCAGGGCGCCGAAACGCGTTGCGGTGCCATCGATCAGGGCGGCAACGGCGTCCTCGTCGGTGACGTCCGCGACCTGGGCGTCAACCCGGTCGGCGGCGTCGGCGAGCTCGGCCGACACCCGGTCCGCCTCGGCCAGATCGACGCAGCCGACCGTCGCGGAAGCGCCTCTGGCCAGCAGTAGCTCGACGGCTGCCCGGCCGATCCCGCTGCCGCCGCCGGTGACGACGGCAACCTTGCCCGCCAGTTCCTGATCCACTCGTGCCTCGCTGCTGGTCACCGTCTCGCCTCTCCAGGTTGGGTCAACTTCCGGCAGTCTTTCACCCGGACATTCCCACCGGGACCCTCAACCCTTGACCCTCAACCCGGGACCCGGCGGAATCGCGCCGGCGGCCATACTGACACGGTCGACATCTCGGCACCCGACCTGCATCTGCACCCGATCCGATGGATGGAGAACCATGGCGATCCGGCTGTCCCTCGGCCATGTCGACGAGTACGACGACGATGTGGCGATCTTCGCCCATCAGCTCGGTCTGGCCAGCGTGCAGTTGCACAATCCGAGCAACCTGCCGCTCACCGATGGGGTCTGGTCGGTGCCCGACCTGCAGGCCATCGTCGACCGCTGCACGGCCGACGGGCTGCGCATCGAAGGGTTGGAAAACGTTCCGGCGTCGGCATTCTGGAAGATCCAGCGCGGCGTTCCCGGTCGCGACGAGCAGATCGAGAACTATCAGGCGACGATCCGGAACATGGCCGCCGTCGGGCTCGACCTGCTCGGCTACAACTTCCTGGTGACCTACGTCTGGCGTACCCGGATGCGGGCCGCCGGCCGCGGCGGCGCCGTGGCCACCGCGTTCGACCTGGCCGAGGTGCCCGTGCGCGGCAACGAACTGGCCACCTACAAACTCACTCCGGACCAGCCGCTCACCGAGCCGATCAGCGCCGATCAGCTCTGGGACAACTACCAGTACTTCCTGGACGCGGTGCTGCCGGTCGCCGAGCAGGTCGGCGTCCGGCTGGCGCTGCATCCGGACGACCCGCCGGTCGACGAACCGCTCGGCGGCGCGGCCCGCATCTTCACCTCACCGGCGGCCATCGCGGAGGGCTACCGGCGGGCCGGCGACAGTCCGGCCTGGGGGCTGAACTTCTGCATCGGCACCGTTTCCGAGATGGGCGGCCAGGCCGCGGTCGAAGAGGTCATCGACCTGCTCGCGCCGGCCGGTCGGATCTTCTACTGTCACTTCCGCGATGTGCTCGGCACCGTGCCGGCCTTCACCGAGACCTTCCTGGGCGGCGGCAACCTGGATCCGGCCGCCGTGGTCCGCCGGCTGCACGAACGCGGTTTCGACGGCTTCCTGATCGACGACCACGTACCGGCGATGATCGGCGACGTCGACACCTGGGGGGACACGTCGTCCCGGGCCTACATCAGCCGCGGCCGCGCCCATGCCATCGGCTACCTGCAGGGCGTGCTGAACGGTCTCGGACTCGACGGCAAGGCCTGAAAACCCGTCGCCAGTAGGCCGTTTCCCGGGCCGATCGGCCGCCGGATCAGGCCGACTGGCGACGGGTTCTTCGGAACCTACGGGTTCGCCCCACCGTCCGGTAACCCGCTGTGGTGGATTCCGCGCGACCGGAGGCGTCGTTCGTAACATCGGATGAATTTGCCGTCAGATTGGCGGCTCGGTGTTGACATTGTCGCTGGTGCTGGCTACACCTCACTACGGACATCCGATCAATTCTGCCGGCCCGCCTGACTCTCGCACCGTGACCAACCCGCCCGACAGAGTCCGACCGGAGAGTCCGACCGGACAGTCCGATGTCCACCGATCTCAACGAGGAGTGTTGGTATGGCAGAGATTTCACGCCGACGGGTGTTGGGGCTGGCCGGCGGTGCTGCCCTGGTGGCCACCGTGGCTCCGGCCGGGATTGCGCGTGCCGCAGGCATCGCCGGTCCCGGGTCGCAGCCGGCGGCACCCGCCCTGACTTCCGACGTCTATCTGCCCCCGCCGGATCCGACGCCGGTGGACCTGGCAGCGCTGTTCAACAACGACGCGGTGTCCGGTGCCAATGCACCCGACGGCAACTTCGACGGATCCGGCTACACCTACCCGGCCGAAGAATTGGCCACCGGCACCGTGCTGGTCGGCGACCTGCCGTTCCGGTTGCCGGGCTCTTGGCCGGCCGGGACTCCGAACAACCTGATTCCCACCGGGCAGCAGATTCCGTTGCCGGCCGGCCGGTACCTCTCCGTTGAGCTGCTGGTCTCCGCCGGATACGGACCGGCGTCGGCCGAGGTAACGGTCCACTACCAGGACGGCAGTACCGCCACCGTCGGGCTGACGGCACCCAACTGGTACTCGGCCGCCGGGCCGATCGTCTGCAGTTTCCGCTACGGCCCCGACGGCGCGGTCGACCACAGTCCGGTGTCGATCGGGGTGGCTTCGCTGGCGTTGGACCCTGGCAAGGATGCGGTGGCGCTGTCGTTGCCCGATCAGGGCCAGCCGGCGGCAGGGACAGCAAGTCTGCACATCTGGGCGCTGACCGTGCAACCGGCCGCGGTCGGCAGATCGCTGCTGCTGCGCGATGTCCGATCGACGACCAACAGCCTGGTGGACGGCGGTCCGCAGTCGGTCGAGGCGACGGTGGTGAACGCCGGCACGGTGTGGCTGCTGCCCGCGGACAATCTTCAGGTGAGCGTGCGGGCGCCGGGCGCCCGTACCGTCAGCCCCGCCCGGGTGCGCCGACTCGGTCCCGGCGAGCAACTGCGGGTGCGGATCGGCATCGAAGACGGTGATGCCGACGGCACACCGTCGGCCGGTTCGGCGCTGGTGACGTCCGGAAACCGGTCGGTGGCCGACGCGCCGGCGACCTTCGACCTGGGGGTCCCCGGCTATCACCCGACGGCGGAATCCATCGGCACACATCAAGCGCCGTACTGGTTCTGCGACGCGAAGTTCGGCATCTTCATCCACTGGGGCGTGTATTCCGTACCGGGCTGGGCGCCGGTCGGTCAGCAATACGCCGAATGGTACTGGGCGCAACTGGACGATCCGAACAATCCGACCTACGCCCATCACCGGGACACCTATGGCGCGGACTTCAACTACGACGACTTCATTCCGATGTTCACCGCAGAGAAGTGGAACCCGCGTTCCTGGGTCGAGCTGATCGCGGCCTCCGGTGCCGAGTACTACGTGCTCACCTCCAAACACCATGAGGGCTTTGCCCTGTGGGACTCCAAGGTGTCCGATCGCAACGCCGTGAAGATGGGCCCGAAGCGCGACATCATCGGCGACCTGTTCGCCGCGTCCCGTCGCTACACCCCGAAGCTGCGTAACGGGCTGTACTTCTCACTGCCGGAGTGGTTCAACCCGGACAACCCGTGGCTCGGCCATGCGCCGCGCAACCCCTACACCCAGAAGTCTGTGCCGTACACCGGATATCAGGCCGGGAAGGACTTCGTCAAGGACTACCAGACGCCGCAGCTGATCGAACTGATCGACGGGTACGACCCGGACGTCATTTGGTACGACATCGGCGGAGTCAACGACAGCCTCGCGGTCTTGGCGGAGTACTTCAACCGGGCGATGAACCGTCCGCGACCCAAGAGCGTCACCTTCAACGACCGCGGCGGGATCGGTCAGCACGACTTCACCACCCCGGAGTACGCGACCTATCCGAACACCGTCGTTGCGAAGTGGGAAGCCAGCCGCGGCCTCGATCCGCGTTCCTACGGCATCAACCGGGAAACCCCGGACGATGCGTACATGACCGCCGAGGAGGTGGTGCACACCCTGGTCGACACCACCAGCAAGAACGGCAACTTCCTGCTGGACATCGGACCGAACTTCGACGGCACCATCCCGGCGATCATGCAGCAACGGCTCCGGGAGACCGGCGCCTGGATGGGGGTGAACTCCGAATCCATCTACGGCACCACCTACTGGTCACGGATGGCCGAACTCGGCAGCCTGCGGTTCACCGTCAAGCAGAACGAGGCGTTCTACATCACCTCGCTGGAGGATCCGGGCGAGACGCTCACCGTCAGCGCGCCGGTGCCGATCCGGCCGAACGACCGGGTCACCATGCTCGGCCATGGCCGGCCGCTGGACTGGACGGTGCAGGGCGGCAGCCTGCGGATCACGGTGCCGGCGGCCGCCCGTCGGGCCGGCAAGTACGCCTGGGTGTTCCGGATCAGCACCCGGTGAACCGCCGGCCGGGCGAGCCATAGACTGCACAGCAGCGGCCGTCGACGGCTACTCCGGCGAAGGGAGCTCCATGGTGGCTCCTTCCGGACCCGGCGAGGTGTACCTGGTTCCGCCGGAGCCGGACGACGACACCTTCGTCACCCCGTCGGCGCGGGTGCGTTCCCGCCTGCAGGACCGGCCGGGGATCGTTCGTCACAAGGGCCGCCACGCGCTGGCGATCACCACCACCACGCCGCACGAAGCGATGGTCGCCGACCTGATCTTCATCGGCGCCGCGCTGGATGCCGCCGGGATCGACTACCTGCTGGTGCGGGGCAACGACGAGCGCCCGGTGATCGCCGTCGGTTGGGCCGATCGTCGGCGGCTGCGGGACAGTCTGGTCGCCGCCTGTGCCGACCAGCCGTTCTACGCCAAGACCGTCGACATCAAGGGCGGGCCGGCCATCCTGGTGGCCGATGGCCGGCTGTCCAACGCGTCACAGGCGAGGATCTTCCGGCTGTTCCGGCCGCGGATCGAGCTGACCAGCGGTCTCGCCTACGGGGCGTCGACCGCGGTGCAGATCGAGTTGTGGGAGTTCGATGCCGACCGGATCACCCTGCCGATGGAGAATTCGCTCACCCGGCGGGTGCTCTCGACGAACGAGGCCGTCCGCGGCAGCGTCGAACGATTCGGCCGGACCTGGCCGACCATCGAGAACATGTTCGCCGAACACTCCGCCGACATCCCGTTCGAGATCGATCTGATCTTCTCCTGGGTGGACGGCTCGTCGATCGAATGGCAGGCGCAACGGGCCAAACGTATGCAGGCATACGTGGTCGGCGACGGCGACGACTCCGAAGCACGCTTCCGACAGATCGACGAGTTGAAGTACGCGCTGCGCTCGGTGCACCTGTACGCGCCGTGGGTCCGCCGGATCTTTGTGGCCACCGATTCCGACCGGCCGGCCTGGCTGGCCGACGACCCCAGGGTCACCTTCGTCCGTAGCGTCGAGTTCTTCGAGGATTCGTCCGTTCTGCCGACCCACAACTCCCAGGCGGTGGAGTCCCAGCTGCACCACATTCCCGGCCTGGCCGAACACTTTCTGTACTCGAACGACGACATGTTCTTCGGCCGTTCGGTCGGCCCGCAGATGTTCTTCTCGCCGGGTGGCATCAGCAAGTTCATCGAGTCCGACGTCCGGATCGGCATGGGGCGCAGCAACGAGGAGCGCAGCGGCTACGAGAATGCCGCCAGGGTGAACCGTCGGTTGCTGCATGAGAAGTTCGGTGTGGTGACGACCCGGCACCTCGCGCATGCGCCGACACCGTTGCGGCGCAGCGTGATGCAGCAACTGCAGCAGGAGTTCCCGGACGAGTTCGCGGCGACCGCGGCCAGCGCCTTCCGCGCCAGTGGGAACATCTCGGTGACGAATTCGCTCTACCACTACTACGCGCTGATCACTGGCCGCGCGGTGGTTCAGCAATCGGCCAGGGTGGATTACCTCGACACGACTGTCGCCGCCGGGCTCAACCGGATGGACGCGTTGCTGGCCAAGCGATCGATGGACTTCTTCTGTTTGAACGATGGCAGCAGGCCGGAGGTCGATCCGGTCGTCAGGGCGCAACGCGTCACCGAATTCCTGCAGACCTACTTCCCGATCCCGGCTCCCTGGGAGATCGACTACCCGGGATCCGAGCCGCCGGCCGGCCTACCTGGCAGCTGAGGCAGCCGGGCTCAGCTGCCGATACGGCGTCCGATCGGGGTCGTCGATCCGGACGCCGGCGGCGGCCAGTCGCCGGGTGGTCTGCTCCCGGTCGACGGGCTCCCCGACGGTGTCTCCACTGCCGATCGGCACCACCGAGAAGGTCACCGTGTCCGGGAAGACATGCACCAGGCCGAAGCTCTGCGCGCCGTCCTGCCCGCGCATCTCTCCGGCCGGCAGCTGCAGGTCCTGGGTGTAGCAGGTGGCTGCCGCCACCGATACCGGAATACCGGCGAACAGTGCGGTGGTCGAGTAGTGCAGGTGACCGGCCAGGACCCCGCGGACGTCACTGCCGCTGAGTACCGCCGCCAACCGCTGTTGGTCCCGCAACTCCACCAGCACCGCCAGATCCAGCACGCACGGCACCGGCGGGTGGTGCAGGGCCAGCAGGGTTCCGAAGGGCGCCGGGGTGGCCAGCTCGTGCTCCAGCCAATCGAGTTGCCGCACCGTCAGCTCGCCGTGATGGTGGCCGGGAACGGTGGTGTCCATGGTGATGACGCGCAGCCCATCGATCTGGTAGCTGATGTCGACCGGTGCGGCAGAAGGCTCGCGGTCGAGCAGTCCGGTCCGGAACGCGGCCCGATCGTCGTGATTTCCGATCGCCCAGATCACCCTCGCGCCGGTCCGCTCGGCGATCGGGTCCACCATGCTGCGCAGTCGCCGATAGGCGGCCGGGTCGCCGGTGTCGGCGAGATCTCCGGTGAAGATCAGCGCGTCCGGTCGGTTGCCGGACTGCTCGACCCGATCGAGGACCTGTCGGAGCCGCTGCGCGCTGTCCACCGCTCCGTAGAGCAACTCGGAGCCGCCCAGCAGGTGGGTATCGGACAGGTGCAGCAGCACGTGCGATGGTCGGGGGTACTCGGCCGTTCGGACGTTCGTCATCGCTGTTCGCTCCGCTCGGCCCGCCTGCCGGTGGTGGTGCGGTCTGGGGCAACGGCCAACGGTAACCAGACCAGGGAGTGCACGGAGATGGGAAACGCCGGGGATGACGTGATGAACTTCGCCGGCGACCAGCGCGCGCGGACCGGAACCGCCCGGGTAAGCTCAAACAACCAAGCGCTTGCTCGTTCGCATTCGACAGACGGCGGAGGCCCATGACGGACCTGGTGGAACGGATCGACCGACTCGAGTCGGCGGAGCAGATCCGGCAGTTGGCCGCTCGCTACCCGGTTGCCCTCGACAGCCGCAACGTCGCCGACCTGGCGGCCTTGTTCGTCAGCGACGTGAAGGTCGGTGACGGTCGGGTCGGACGGTCGGCCCTGGCCCAGTGGTACGACCCGATCCTGCGTCCGTACGGCATCACCATTCACTTCGTCGGCAACCACGTCATCGACTTCACCGGACCGGACACCGCTACCGGGTTGGTGTACTGCCGGCCCGAGCACCAGGTCGGCGATCAATGGATCGTGATGCCCGTGGTGTACCACGACCGCTACCAGCGTGAGGCGGACGGAAACTGGTACTTCCGCAGCCGCAAGCCGAAACCGTTCTACGCGGCGGACGTCCAGCAGAATCCGTTGCAGGTGCCGGGGCGGTTCAACTTCCCGGACAACCCGTACATCACCGCGGCCAGCCTGCCGGAGAGCTGGCCGAGCTGGCAGGAGTTCTGGTCAAGGGAAGCGGTGGGCGAGCAGCCCGGGCAGGTCGAGCAGAGCGCGCAGCCAGGGCAGATCGACAACGACAACAGCAGCGACGAGGAGACATCGTGAAGTACGCCGTACTCGCACCGGCCGTGGCGAACACCACCGCCGACCCGCAATGGATGCTGGCCTTCGCCCGGCACGCAGAGGCCTGCGGCTTCGAATCGATCACCGTGATCGAACATGCCGTGGTGATGAGCAGTTACGCCAGCGTGTATCCGTATGCGGCCGACGGGAAGATGGAGCTGGACGACAGTTGCCCGATCCCGGACCCGTTGGAGCTGTTGAGCTTCCTGGCCGGTGGAACAACCACGATCGGACTGGCTACCGGCGTGCTGGTGCTGCCGAACCACCATCCGGTGGTGCTGGCCAAGCGGGTGGCAAGCCTCGATGCGTTGTCCGGTGGTCGGTTGCGACTGGCGATCGGCGTCGGCTGGATGGCCGAGGAGATCGAGGCATGCGGCGCGGAATTCCGCACCCGGGGTCTGCGGACCGACGAATCGATCGACGTGCTGCGCGCCTTGTGGGCGGAGACCGGGCCGACCGGCGCCTCGCACCACGGCCGGTTCTTCGACTTCGACAACGCCATGAGCTACCCGAAACCCGTTTCTCCGCAAGGCGTTCCGATTCACATCGGCGGTCACAGCGAGGCGGCGGCCAGGCGTGCCGGGCGTCGGGGTGACGGTCTGCAGCCACTCGGCGTGGTCGGCGACCAGTTGGCCGGGCTGCTCGCTCTGATGCGGCAGGAGGCGGTGAGCGCCGACCGCGATCCGGATGCCCTTGAGGTCACGCTCGGCCATTCGGTGGCCAAGGTGACGCCGGAGAAGGCGGCCAAGCTGGCAGCCATGGGCGCCGACCGGCTGTTGTTGGCGCTCACCCCGACCGCGGACCTGGAGGCGGTCAAGGACGAGCTGTCCGCCTGCGCGGAGCGACTCGAGCTCTCCGCTGCGGTGAGCGCCTGATGCTGACCGTCGCCGACCGCCTTGACCTTGCGGAACTGTCGGCGCGGTATGCGATGCTGGTCGACCGCCGGGACTTCGGGACGCTGGTCGAACTGTTCACGCCGGACGCCGAACTGGTGCTTCCGGACCCACCGGCGTCTCTGGCGCCGATCCGGCCGGTCACCGGTCGAGCCGCGATCGGCGACAGCATGGTCCACCTGTCCGACATCCCGGTCACCTTGCATGCCGTGCTGGGTACGGTGATCGACCAGGCGGACGATCCGACACGAGCTGTCGGACGGGTCACCGCCGAGGCTCACCACCTCACCACCCGCGACGATCAGCACCGGAATCTGGTCTGGTACCTGCACTACGACGACGAATACCGCCGGATCGGCGGCGCCTGGCAGATCTCGCGCCGGTCGGTGCAGATCGACTGGATCGAGACCCGGCCGGTGCGCAGTCGCCGGACCGGTGATCTGGAGGATCAATGACCACCGGACGACTCGCCGGCCAGGTGGCAGTGGTCACCGGCGGTGCCCTCGGTATCGGCGGCGGGATCTCCCGCCGGCTGGCCCACGCCGGCGCCCGAGTGGTGCTGGTCGACCTCGACGCCGCCGCAGCGGACGCCACCGCCGCCGAGATCGCCGCGGCCGGCGGTGACGTCACGGTGCTGGTCGGCGACATCCGGCAGCCGGCGACGGTGGCCGCGCTCGCGGATGCCGCGTCGGCGGTGGCTGACGGCCGGATCGACGTGCTGGTCAACAACGTCGGCGACTTCCGGCCGGCGTCCCGGGACTTCCTGCACAGCACGGAGGACCAGTGGCAGGCGCTGTACGAGGTCAACCTGCTGCACGTGTTCCGGGTGACCCATGCGCTGCTGCCGGCCATGGTGCGGCAGGGCTCGGGGGCGATCATCAACAACTCGACGGTCGAGGCGTTTCGCGGCATCCCGGCCAGCGCACCGTATTCGGCGTTCAACGCCGGGGTGTCCGCCTTCACCAAGAGCCTGGCGGTGGAGGTCGGCCAGCACGGCGTCCGGGTCAACGCAATCGCCCCGGATCTCGCCGACACGCCGCAGACGCCGGCCGAACTGATGTTGCGTGGCCGTGACCCCGAGCTGCTCCGCACCTGGCTGCCGCTCGGCCGGTTCGGCCGGCCGGACGACTATGCGGCGGTGGTGGAGTTCCTCGCCTCCGACGACGCGCGGTTCGTCACCGGGCACACCATCCCGGTGGACGGTGGCACCCTGGCCGCCTCCGGCTGGTACGCCCGCGCCGACCGTAAGGGCTGGAGCAACATGCCGAACGAGGCCTGACGCCGGATCGAACCGTTACGCCACCGGCAGTTCGGCGATCCGGGCGTAGGCGTCCAGCTGCTCGAGATAGTGGGCGAGTGACGAGTGCCGGACCGCCAGGTTGATCACCGTGGCGCCGGCCCACCCGGCCCGTTCGAGCATCTGCCGCACTTCGGCCGGATCACCCACCGGATCGAGTGCGCGCTCCGGTGCCATCACCACGTCGAAGCCGTCCGGCCGCTCGACCCTTGTCAGCATGTCCTTCATCGTCGCCGCATCCGGTCCCCGGAACCGCGGCGGTGCCGGTGTCCAGCCGTCGGCCAGCTCCACCGCGCGCCGCAGCGCGCGCATCGAGTGGCCGCCGATCCACATCGGCAGCCGTTGCTGCGCGGCATGCGGTGACACCACGAGATTCTCGTAGCCGTAGTACGGACCGCGATAAGAGACCAGTCGCCTGCCCAGGCTCGCCCGCAGGGCCCGCAACGCGTCGTCCGCCCTTGCCCCGCGGTCGTCGAAGGGTGCGCCCAGCAGGTCGAACTCCTCCTGCAGGTTGCCGACCCCCAGGCCGAGGTTGAGCCGGCCGCCGCTGAGGTGATCCAACGTCCCGTACCTCTTGGCCAGCTCAAGTGGGTGGTAGAACGGAAGCACCAGAACGTAAGGCAGGAAACGGATCCGCTCGGTCAGCGCGGCGAGATAGGAGAAGGTGGCCAGCGGGTCGTAGAACCGCTCGCCACGTGGCAGGTCCGGCGGCACCGCGACGTGGTCCGGGCAGGTCAGGAACTCGTAGCCGAGCCGGTCGGCCGCCTGGGCGAACGCCTTGATCTCCTCGACCCCGGCGGCTGCCTCCCAGTCCGGACGCGGTCCGGAGTCGGCCAGGACGGGCGAGCTGATTCCGGTGCGCACGCTCAGTCCTCCCGCAGCGCCGGGTCGATGGTCGAGGCGAGCAGCTCACGGCCGGGGTCGGTGCCGTCCAGCTGTCGGTTGACCCGGTGGGTCGCCTTCCAGCCTTCCGGCGTGCGGACGAACTTCCATTGGTTGACGCCGGTGCGCCAGATCCGGAAGCTGTCGGTGCCGGCGTCGCGCTGGACGAGCTGGGAATAGTGGGTCACCGTCGCCGTGTCCCCGTCGAGATCGATGTGCGGGATGCCCTGCAGATGTGCTGCCCCGCCCCGGATCAGGCCCTGGTGACGCTCGCCCAACACCATGGCCCGTAGCTCGTCCCGCCCGCGCATCTCGATGATCGAGGTGTCGTAGCTGCCGTCTTCGGTCCACAGCTGGGCGGTGGCCTCCGGAGTGCCGCTGTCGACCGCGGGCCCGTACGCGGCAATGATCTGCAGCAGGGCCAGCCGGTCCTCGGCGTCCTGAAGCCGGCGTTCCAGCGCATCGATTCTCGCGTTCACATCAGTCATGTCGTCTCCTGGTGGGTGCTGCTGGCATGGTGGATGGCTCGGTAGGGTCATCGGCAGTGGTGAAGGCCTGCGGGAACAGCTCGGCCAGCGCGTGCATCTGATCGAGAAGATGTGCGAGATCGCGGTGGACGAATCGGGCATTGACGATCGTCGCGCCGGCGGCGCCCGCGTTGTCGACGGCCGACCTGGTGCGGTCCGGATCTCCGAGTGGGTCAAGGGCCCCGGGTTGCAGCACCACCTCGAGCGGATCCTGCCGGGCCGGGAGCGCGCCGACCATCGCGGAGATCTGCTCGAGGGTGAGACCGAAGGGCATCCAGCCGTCGGCCAGGGTCGCGGCCCGGCGCAACGAACGCCCGGTCCGTCCGCCGATCCAGATCGGCACCCGTGGCTGCACAGCCACTGGATCGACCGCGAAATCATCGAAGTCGTAGTGCGTTCCGTGGTAGCTGGGCACTCCGGTTGCCCAGCCGGCCCGGATCGCCCTGATGGCGTCGTCGGCGCGTGGCCCGCGGTCGTCGAAGGGTGCGCTGAGCAGGTCGAACTCCTGCTGCAGGGTGCCGACGCCGACGCCGAGGACCACCCGGCCACCGCTGAGTCGATCGAGGGTGCCGTAGGACTTCACGATGCTCAACGGATGGTGATAGGCCAACACCAGCACGTTGGTCGCCAGGGCGATCCGCTCGGTCTGGCCGGCCAGGAAACTCAAGGTGGCCAAAGGATCCCAGTAGGTCCCGCCGCGCACGGCGGCGACCTCACGTGGCACACCGGTGTGTTCACTGCAGGTCAGATGGTGGTAGCCGAGCCGGTCGGCGGCGCGAGCGACCTGCGTCAGTTCGGTGACGCCGGCGGCGCTCTCCCACTGGGCGTGAGCGCCGGGAAGCCGGATGACGATCGGGCTGAGCAGGCCGAACTTCATGCTGCCTGCTGCCTGTCCGGAATTTCCCGGATCTGCTCGAGCGTCCGGCGGAACGCTGCGTCGGTGTCGGGGCCGGCACCGACGTCGGCCGGATCGATGGTCGGAACGGCAACGTTCAGGCCGTCGCAGAGCCCGCCGTACCACTGCGCGAGGACTGCGGGCAGCTCCGCGTACTCGCCCTGGGGCAGCAGTTCCGCGAGCAGCTCGTCGGGCAGCACACCGGGCAGTTCCGCCCACCGGCCGTCCCGGACCAGGGTGGTCAGCCGCTCGCCGATCTCCTGGTGACCGAGCAATGTCAGCGTCGGGCGATAGGCGGGGGTGGAGTACAGGAATGCCAACTCACGCCGGATCGCGTCCCTGGCGGACACCATGCTGTCGGCATCCGGTGCGGTGACGCACCGGGGCACCACCACCACCCGGGGACCACCGTCGCGGCGGCCGGCCGCCGCTGCGCCCTCGGTCAGCGCCGGTAGTAGTCGTTCGCGCAGGTACCTGGGATGCGAGTTGGTGGCATGGGTGACGAAACCGTCTGCCAGTCGGCCGGCGACCAGGCACACCTGCCGGTTCACCCCGCCGGTCCACAGCTGCGGCGCCGGGCTGTCGATCGGACCCGGATTGAAGTACGGCTGCAGGCGATCGAAGCGATAGTGCTTGCCATCGTGGTGCAGTGGCGAGCCGTCGGCGAAGGCGGCGAAGATCGCCCGCAACGACCGCAGATAGTCGGCCAGCCGGCCGGCCGGATCTGTCCACGGCACCGAGAACCGCCCGACGATGTTGCCGCGTACCTGGGTGGCGATGCCGAGCTGGAACCGGCCGCCGGAGAATCGGGCCAGATCCCATGCGGCGTAGGCGATCACCATCGGGCTGCGCGGAAACGCCAATGTCATGCTGGTGCGCACGGCCAGCCGCGAGGTGTGTTCCAGCGCGAGCAGCGCGACCGCCAGCGAGTCGTGCACCGTCTCGGGGACGTGAACGGTGTCGAATCCGAGCCGCTCGATCCGCCGTACCCGATCGGCGACGTCGCGCAGCGAGGTGTCCGCAGGAAGGGTCGTCACCAACTCCATTCGACTACCGGTCCGCGTCCGGCAGTCGACCGGCCAGCGCAGCGTCGATCACGTCGTCGCCGCACAGCGTCCTGGCCAGCTTCTCCAGGTACGGCGCCCGGCGTAGATGACTGCCACCCTCGACCGGTAGCGCCACACCGGTGGTCCAGGCCGACCCGGGCCCGGCCAGGAAGCGGACCGCCTCGGCGACATCGGCGGCAGTGCCGGTGTGCGCCAATGGTTTCTCCGCCAACACCGTCGCGTGCTGCTCCGGATCGGTGACCAGCATTCCCGGCTTCTCGGCATCGGTGGCGACCAGGCCGGGCCGGACGGCGTTGACCCGGATGCCGAGATGACCGAGCTCGTCCGCCGCCCCCCGGACCAGGGCCTCCAACGCCGCCTTGCTGATCGCATAGGCCGGCATGAAGGGAAATGAGGAGCCGCCGGCGCTGGAGGAGATGCAGACGATGGAGCCGCCGCCATGGACGGCCATCGCCGAAGCGCTGTGTCGGATGGCCAGTAACGCGGTGGTGACGTTGCGGCGGAAGTCGGCCTCCAGGGTCTGCTGGCCGAGAGCCAGCAGCGGCGCGACGGTGCTGCCGCCGACCACCGCGACGGTGACCCCGAGCGGCGCCACCTGCTCGCAGGCCGCGACCGCGGTTGCCACGTCGTGGCTGCTCGCGGCGTCACCGACGGACCAACCGATGGTGCCGGCGGTCGGGTCGCCGGCGAGTTCGGCCGCGATCTGCTCGGCGGCCGCCTGCAGGGTGCTCGCGGTACGTCCCATCAGGGTGACGGCGGCGCCGTCGGCGGCCAGCCGGGAGGCGATCGCCCGCCCGAAACCGCCTGCGCCACCGGTGATCAGCGCGCTGCGCCCGGACAGCGCACCGGATCCGACCGGCCCAGCCGAACCGGCGACGGTCATCACGTCACCTCGTCATGGGCGCGGCCGTAGTCGACCGACGGCGTGGTGATCCACAGTCCGGAGGCAGCCACGCAGGGCTCCCCGCCGACACTCACCGCGCCCTCGGCGCGGATCTTCCGGCCGTCCACCGACGTCCGGCGCGCGGTGACGGTGACCTCGGTGTACAGCGGCACCGGCCGCAGATAGCGCATGGTCAGCTCGGCCGTCACCGCGGGCGTGCCGGCCCTGGCGTTGGCCAGCCCGAGCGCATGGTCGAGCAGCAGCGCAGAGATGCCGCCGTGGACCAGTCCCGGGGGTCCTTGGTACGGCAGCCCGAGAGTCAGGGTGCCGCGCAGCGAGCCGTCCGGTTCCCGGTGCAGTGTCAGCGGTGGTGCGATCGGGTTCTCCGTGCCCGAGCAAGGATCGTGGCGTCGATACCCGTTGCTGGTCCAGATGTCGTCCATTCGCTGCTGCGGGGTTGGCGCGCTCGCCTCGATCGCGGCGGTGACGGCGTTCAACTGATCGGTCAGCACCCCGACTCCCTCGTCCATCCGGGACCCGGTGCGGACAACGGCGTCGATCAACCGGCGGGTGGCGGCCGCGACGAGATCGGCTCCGCCGTCCCGGATCGGGGCGGTTACCGCGGTGGAGGAGGTCATGCACAGCCCTTCAATCGGTCAAGCGCTTGGTCGACAGATACCAGGAAAGGCCCGATGTGGCAAGGGGAGGTCGCTGCCTGCCGCCGTGATCTGCGACCCGACGCCGGCGGCTCGGCAGCAGCCGGGAGTGGAACCGAATGGTTGACCACCGACCGCTGCCCGCCTATCCTGACCCTGAGCAAGCGCTTGCTTGTTTGTTCTGCCGCGCCGCAGTGAGCGGATCCCGACGCCATGAGCGACGGATCTCGGCGCGCAACCCCCAGTAGTTGACCTTGAGTCTTGTCGGTGTTGTCGTCAGAGAGGACGATCGATGCGCGAGTTGGCCCGTACCCTCCATCGCCGGGTAGCCATGATTGCCGTAGCCGCAGTAATTCTCGCCGGATGCGGAGCGGCCGACAGTGGGAGCGAGCCCTCCGCCGGCGGGGCACAGCCGTCCGCAACCGGCGCGCCCGTCGGCGACGGCGATCTGGATACCACCAGCGTTCTGCACATGACGTCGTCGGCGCCGGTGCTCAATCTCGATCCGGCAGTGCAGGCACCGGGTGGATATCCGTATCCCGCACTGATCTTCGATCGTTTGATGTTCCTGGATGTCAACGATGCGGTGATCCCTGGGCTGGCCACGAAGTGGAACTTCGCGGCCGACGGCTCGTATCTCGAGCTCACTCTCAGGGACGACGTCACCTTTCACGACGGCACCCCGTTCGACGCCGACGCGGTCAAGGTGAACATCGAGCGCGGTCAGACGATCGAGGGCAGCACGGTCAAGGTGGATCTGGCGCCCATTCAGTCGGTCAAGGTGGTCGACAAGACCACCGTCCGCCTGATGCTCAAGAAGGGCGAGGGAGTCGCCCTGCCGTCGTCGCTGGCGACCGCCGCGGGAATGATGGTCTCCCCCACGGCGATTGCCGACGGTGTCGACCTGAAGAACAACCCTGGCACTGCGGGATCCGGGCCGTACGTCGCCACCGAGTTCGTGCCGAACGAGAAGCTGGTGGTCAAGCGGGCGGACAGCTACTGGGATCCGGCCGTCGGCCGTGTTGCCGGCATCGAGCTGCTGCGGGTGCCCGACGCGGCCACCAGGTTGAAGGGCGTGCAGACCGGCGATACCGACCTGACGTTCGTCAGCTCCGCGAACGAGCTGACCCAGGCCAAGCAGTTGGCCGACAGCGGCGCGCTGCAGGTCCAGGGCTATCAGTTCCGCAATGTGCTCGGCGTGATGCTCCGCGGTGATCAGGGCGATCTGGCCAAACCCGAAGTGCGACAAGCCATCGCGCACTCCATCGATCCACAGGCCATCAGCGCGCTGTTCTCCGGGATGTGTACGCCGACCCGATCGCCGTACCCGACGGACAGCCCGTGGGCGGCCAGTGGGGCGTATCCGTACGAATACGATCTAGAGAAGGCCAAGCAGCTCATCCAGAGTGTCGGTGGAGCCACCGTGCCGATCGCGTTCGGCTCGGGAACCAACACCGAGCAACCCGCCAACGTGATCCAGTCGGCGCTGTCCGGAGCCGGCATCAAGGCCAACCTCACGCCGCTGCCCAATTCGGAGGTCGAACCGCGGTTCATCGCCGGCGACTTCCCGCTCGAGGTCACCAACACCTTCAATCCGCGGATCGACCCGGCGAGCACGGTGGACAACTACCTGCTCGGTACCTACCGGCTCGCCGTCGATCCGTCGTTGGTCGACAAGGCCGCCGCGGCTGCCGCCGACCCGACCAGGACGACGGACCAGCGGGCCGCGGACTACCAGGGCATCTGGACGACCATGCTCGAGCAGGCCTGGTTCATCCCGCTGTGCAATCTCTCGGTGGATGCGGTGGCCGGAAAGAACGTGGTCGGCATCGACAACGTGCCCTGGGCGAACGTGGGCCTGTGGGATCTGCGGAACGTCGCCCTGAAGAAGAACTGACTCCGCACGCGGCGGAACCGTGCCTCACCGACGGAAGGATCCAGCATGACACCCGAGCAACCCCGACCCGCCTCCGCACCGCTGATCGTCGCTATTGCCGAGCAGCTCGAGCGTGACCCGGCGCTGTCGGTGACCGTGGACGGACGCCGCTGGCGGCTCGACGAGCTCGACAGCCAAGCGCGGGCGTTGGCCGGGTCGTTCGCCCAGCGGGTCGTCCCCGGCGAGCGGATCGCGGTCATGGCCCGCAACGGACGGCTCGCCCTGCTCACCTGGTGGGCCGCGACCTACTGCGGGGCATATCTGGTGCCGCTCAACGTGAACAACCGTGGTGCCATCGTCACTCACCAGCTCACGGACAGCGAGCCCGTCCTGCTGGTTGCGGAGTCCGAGTTCACCGAGGTGCTCGTCGAAGCGGTCGCCGACCTGCAGCCGGTACTGCCGTTCGTGATCGGTGGCTCCGACAGCGTCGACGCGGTCCCGGGATACGCCGGCGAGGTTCTCGACTTCGACGCCCTTGTCGAGGCGGGGGATCCGGTGGTCCCGGACCTCGAGCTGGATCTCAGCGGCACCAGTCACCTGGTGTACACGGCGGGCACCACCGGCCCCTCGAAGGCGTGCCAGGTCAGTCACGGCTACGTCGCCAACATGGCTCGGCAGATGCGGGAGAACCTGGAACGTACTGCGGCGGACCGGCTCTGGACAGCCATGCCGCTGTTCCACCTGTCGGCGATCGGCCATGTCGTCGGTTCGCTCCAGTTGGGTTCCGAGATCACCATCGCCCGGCGGTTCTCGGTCTCCCGCTTCTGGGATGACGTATTGGCCGCAGACGCCACGATGGTCGCGCTGATGGGCTCGATGTTGCCGATGATCGCCAGGGCGCCGGAGACGGAAAGCTCCCGGGCTGCGTACGGAAAGCTGCGGGCCGCGTCAGGCTCGCCGGTCACCGAGGACCTCGCCCGGCAGTGGCAGGAGCGGTTCGGGGTGCAGCGCGTCGGGTCCGGTGCCTACGGGATGACCGAGGCGTGCCTGCTCACGATGACCCCGGCAGGTGAATACCGGGCGGGTTCGGCCGGCATGCTCAACGACTCGTTCGAGGTCCAGATCGTCGACGAGCGGGACAATCCGCTCCCGGTCGGGCAGATCGGCGAGATCGTCTGCCGGCCCAAGCTCCCGAACATCATGTTCACCGGATACTGGCGGCAGCCGGAGAAGTCACTGGAAGTGTTCCGCGGCCTGTGGTTCCACTGCGGCGATTTCGGGCGGATGGATGCGGACGGCTACCTGTACTTCGTCGATCGGGGCAAGGACTACCTGCGGCGCGGCGGCGAGAACATCTCCAGCTACGAGATCGAGAGCATCGTCGCCCAGCACCCACAGGTGCGTGAGGCCGCAGTGCATGCAGTCTTCTCGCCACTGAACGAGGACGAGGTGAAGGTCACCGTGGTGGCAAACGACGACTCGACCCTCGACCCGGCTGAGCTGTTCGAGTGGATTCGTCCCCGGGTCCCGCGCTACGCGGTGCCGTCCCACATCGAGATCCGCGGCGAGCTGCCGAAGAACGCGGTCGGCCGGGTCCTCAAGCGCGAGCTGCGTGAACAGGGCGTCACCGCTGCCACCTGGTCAACGGATCCGCGGGCGCAGGAAGACCGTGGCGCGGCGGTGCACAACGCGGTGGCGACGTCGGCGGGCGGGTGATGTCCGTCGGCGCGCTGGCC
This sequence comes from Nakamurella lactea DSM 19367, assembly GCF_000426645.1. Classification (GTDB taxonomy): domain Bacteria; phylum Actinomycetota; class Actinomycetes; order Mycobacteriales; family Nakamurellaceae; genus Nakamurella; species Nakamurella lactea. The sequence continues at coordinate 125,671 of NZ_AUFT01000007.1, forward strand.
GGGGTGAACGTCGTCGAGCTGGCCGGGCAGGGGCCGGGATCCTTCGCCGCGATGATGCTGGCCGATCACGGCGCCGAGGTGATCAGGGTCGACCCACCGCCGGGCCGGCAGCCCCCGGGCGCGGCCAATCCGATCAATCGCGGGCGCCAGTCGGTCCAGCTGGATCTGAAGTCAGACCAGGGTCGCCGGGAGTTGCTGTCGCTGCTGGACACCGCCGATGTGCTGATCGACCCGTTCCGACCGGGGGTCCTTGAGCGGCTCGGCCTGGTCCCCGACGAGTTGCAGGCGAGGTGCCCGCGGCTGGTGATCGGCCGGATGAGCGGCTGGGGCCAGACCGGTCCGGACAGCGGAGCGGCGGGCCATGACATCAACTTCATCAGTGTGTCGGGGGTATTGGGCACCATCGGCACCGTTGACAGCGGTCCGGTGATCCCACTGATGTATCTGGGCGATTTCGGCGGCGGCGGCATGGTGCTGGCCTTCGGGGTGCTCGCCGCACTGATCGAACGGAGTACCTCCGGCCGCGGTCAGCTGATCGACGCATCGATGATGGACGGCAGCAATCTGCTCACGGTCGCCCTCCGCGGGTTGGCCGCCCGCGGCGCCTGGGCGGAGCAGCGCGGCGTCAACTTCCTGGACTCGGGCTCCCATTACTACCAGACCTACCGGACCGCTGACGGTGGCTACATGGCGGTCGGCGCGATCGAGCCGCAGTTCTACCAGCGCTTTCTGGCCTGCCTGGGGATCGCTGACGGGGAGCTCGGTGAACAGAACGACCCGGCCGGCTGGCCGGCCGCCAAGCAGCGCATCGCCGACATCTTCGCCGGCCGGACCAGGCTGGAGTGGGAGAGGATCTTCGAAGGTCAGGATGCGTGCGTCACACCGGTTCTCGGCCTTGACGAGTCGAGCGACCATCGGCAGATGCGGGCACGCAACGCCATCGTGGACGTCGCCGGGGTGGCCCAGCCGGCACCGGCGCCGCGGTTCTCCAGGACTCCGGCACCGGCGTTGAGCGCCCCGCCCGTCCCCGGACAGCACAACGACCGGATCCGGTCCGACCCGTCATAGGACGATGCCGGCCGGTCCTGCCCAACAAGTTCGCCCGGCACCCTTGACCGTTCGACAGCGCCTGGCTAGCCTCAACCAAGCGCTTGCTTGATAGCATGTCCGTGAGATAGCTCGCACCGCAGCGACGAGATTTCTGGAGGTCCAGCGTTGGCCACATTCGCCGAGATCGTGCGGTCACGCGCGGCCGACGACCAGACCGGTCTGAAGTTCGAGGACCAGTCGTGGACGTGGTCCGAATTGGTGGCCGAGAGCGCCGTCAGAGCTGCGGCGGTGCAGCAGTTCGTCCCGACGGATCGGCAACTGCATGTCGGGGTGCTGCTGGAGAACACGCCGGACTTCGTCTTCTGGATCGCCGCCGCTGCCCTGTCCGGAGCCGTCGTCGTCGGCATCAACCCGACCCGCCGCGGTGACGAACTTGCTCGCGACATCCGGCACACCGACTGCGATCTGATCATCACCGAGGACCGGCTGGCACACCTGCTCGACGGCATCGACCACGGAGTACCGGCCGACAAGGTGCTGAACGTCGACTCCGCCGGCTACCTGGCACTGCTCGAGCCGCACCGCGGCGCAGCGCTGCCGACGACCAGCCCCGACCCTGATGCCATCCTGTTGCTGCTGTTCAGCTCCGGGTCCACCGGTGCACCGAAGGCGGTGATCTGCTCGCAGGGCCGGCTCGGCATGCTGGCCGAAACGCTCACCGTGCGCACCGAGCTGAGCCGGGAATCGGTGTCGTACATGAGCATGCCGCTGTTCCACGGGAACTCGGCGATGATGAACCTGGCTCCCGCGACCTTCGTCGGTGCGACCGTCTGCCTCGCCCGCAAGTTCTCCGCCTCCGGATTCGTCCGGGACGTTCACCGCTTCCGGGCCACCTACGCCAACTACGTGGGCCGGGCACTGTCCTACGTGCTCGCCCAACCACTCGACGAACGGGACGCCGCGAGTTCGCTGTCGCTGGTCGTCGGCACCGAAGCCTCCGCCGCGGATGCCGAGCGATTTGCCGCGCGGTTCGGCTGCCGGGTCTCCGAGGGATACGGGCTGAGCGAGGGGGTGCTGCGGATCAACCGCACCGCCGAGTCGCCCTCCGACGCGCTCGGGCTACCGGTCGGCGGTGCGGACGCACGGGTGCTGAACGAGACCACCGGCCATGAGTGCCCGCCGGCCGAGTGCGATGAGCAGGGCCGGCTACTCAATGCCCCGGAAGCCATCGGGCAGATCGTCGCGATGGGTATGGCGCATCTGTTCGAGGGCTACTACAACAATCCAGGGGCGATGGCGGATCGGATCCGGGGCACCGACTTCTGGACCGGCGACCTGGCCTATCGGGACGCGGCCGGGCAATTCTTCTTCGCCGGCAGGTCGAACGACTGGCTGCGGGTGGACAGCGAGAACTTCGCCGCCGCCCCGGTGGAACGCATCCTCGAGCGTTGGGACGCGGTCGCGGTGGCCCTGGTCTACGCCGTCCCCGACCCGCGGACCGGCGACCAGGTGATGTGCACCCTGCAGATGCAACCGGGGCAGCAGTTCGAGCCCGACGCCTTCGTCGAGTTCCTCGACCAGCAGGCGGATATGGGCACCAAATGGCGGCCCCGCTTCGTCCGGGTCGTTGAGCAGGTGCCGACCACCGGCAACAGTAAGGTCGCCAAGACCGTACTGCGGCAGACCGCTTGGGCCACCGGCGATCCGCTCTACTGGCGTGCCTCAACTGAACGCGATCTTCGCCGGCTGACGCGCGCCGATCTCGACGCTCTCGAGCAGGAGTTCGCCGACCACGGCCGCACCGCTTTGCTCCCGACACCGCGCGGTTCAGAAGACGACGGCGCGGCCATTCACCGAGAGGACTCGAATGTTTCTTGAGTACACCCCGCAGCAGCAGGAGCTGAGCCGGGAGTTGCGCGCGTACTTCGCCGCCCTGCTCACGCCTGACGTCCGCGAGGCACTCGGCGGTACGAACGAGGATCGGCCCGCCTTCCGGGAGGTGATCCGGCAGATCGGCAAGGATGGCTGGCTCGGCCTCGGCTGGCCCACCGAATACGGTGGGCAGGGCCGGCCGGCGATCGACCAGTACATCCTGTTCGACGAGATCAACCGGGCCCAGGCACCGTTCCCGTTCGTCACCATCAACAACATCGGTCCGATGCTGCAGCGATTCGGCACGCCGGAGCAGAAGAAGAAGTACCTGCCGGGCATGCTGACCGGCGACGTCATCTTCGCCATCGGCTACAGCGAGCCGGAGGCCGGCACGGACCTGGCGTCGTTGCGGACCCCAGCGGTGCTGGTGGACGACGAATGGGTCATCAACGGCAACAAGGTGTTCACCAGCGCCGCCGCACTGGCGGACTACGTGTGGGTGGCAGCCAGGACGGATCCCGAGGCGCCGAAGCACAAGGGCATCACCATCCTGATCGTGCCGACCTCGGACCCCGGGTTCAGCTCGACTCCGATCGCCACCTCCGGAATCACCCACACCAACGCGTCGTACTACAACGACGTCCGCGTCCCGGCCGCCAGCGTGGTCGGCGAGGTGAACGGTGGCTGGAAGATGATCACCTCCCAGCTCGGCCACGAACGCGTCGGCCTGGCCGCGATGGGCGGCCGTACCGAACAGCTGTGGAGCGATGTCGCCGACTGGGCCCGCAGCACCGAGGTGGGCGGCCGTCGGGTGATCGACCAGCCGTGGACCCGCACCGACCTGGCCCGCAGCTACGCCCAGCTGGAGGCGATGCGGCTGCTGAACTGGAAGCTCGCGGTGGTCGGCGAGAACGAGAACCCTTCGCCGGCAGCGGCTTCGGTCTCCAAGGTCTACGGCACCGAGACGCACGACCGGGTCTGTCGGGCGCTGGTGACCGTCGGTGGGGCACTGGCGACGCGCCGCCCCGGGGCGCCCGATGCGGTGTTGGGCGGACAGCTCGAGTCCTACACCCGTGGCTCATACATCAATACCTTCGGCGGTGGCACCAACGAGGTGCTGCGCGACATGATCGCGGTGTCCGGTCTCGGCATGCCGCGGGCGAAACGGGCGACGAAATGAGCGCCACCACGCAGCAGCGGCCGGCGGCCGGCCCGGACGCCGAGGAGTTCCTGACCCAACTGCGCACCTTCGTCGGCCAGCAGGCCACCCCGGTGCGGTACGCCCAGGATGCGGTGAACCCGGCGATGATCCGGCACTTCGTGGAGGCGATGGGTGACGAGAACCCCGTCTACACCGACGAAACCGCCGCCAGGTCGACCGGTCGGTCCGGCATCGTCGCGCCGCCGCCGATGCTGTCCAGCTGGCTGATGGTGGGTTACAAGGCGCACACGGCCGCGGCCGAGCACGGGGCCCCGGATTCCCCGATGACCCGGTTGCTGAACCTGCTCGGCGACGCCGGATACGTCGGCGTGGTCGCCACGAATGACGAGCAGGAGTACGTCCGCGAGCTGCGGATCGGAGACCGGCTCAAGATGACAGCGGTGATCGAGGACGTCTCACCGAGGAAGGTGACCGGCCTGGGTGCCGGACACTTCATCACCACGTTGCGCACGTACACCGACGCGGACGATCAGGTGGTGGCGCGGCAGCGATTCCGGATCTTGCGTTTCGACCCGACCGTCACCAAGAGCTCGGGGCAGCCGGCGGCCGCCGACCCGGGGCTGCGGCACCGGCCGTTCGTGATGCGGGACAACCAGTTCTGGTTCGATGCTGCGCGGGAGCGGCGACTGGTGATCCAGACCTGCAGTGACTGCGGCCAACTGCGTCACCCGCCAGGGCCGAGCTGCCCACAGTGCGGATCCTTCGCCTGGCACGAGACCGCTGCGGCCGGTAGGGGAACCGTGCACAGCTACGTGACCAGCCACCATCCGAAGGCACCGGGCTACGACTACCCGCTGACCGTGCTGCTGGTCGACCTCGAGGAAGGCACCAGGCTGGTCGCCGACTACTCGGGCGACCCGGAGACGGTCCGTGTCGGGCTGCCGGTTGAGGTCGACTGGCTGGACTACGGCGGCGACGTGACCCTTCCCCGATTCCGCAACCGCGAGGAGCAGAGCTGATGGATTTCCACCTGTCGGAGGATCAGAAGGCGGTCCGCGACCTCGCTGCCGGCGTGTTCGCCCGGCACGCAGACCCGTTGCGGCTGCCCGACATCGAGTCCACCGAGGATCGGTTCGACCGGGTGCTGTGGCAGCAGCTGGCCGAGGCCGGTGTTTTGGGCCTGGCCATCGACGAGCAGCACGGCGGCGCCGGACTCGGGCTGCAGGAGCTCGCCATGGTGTTGCCCGAGCAGGGCCGCACCCTCGGGACCGTTCCGTTGTGGGAGACGGTGATCGGCGGCGCGCTGCCGCTGATCCGCTACGGAACCCAGGAGCAGCAGGCACAATGGCTGCCGAGGATCGCCGACGGGTCGGCGGTGCTGACCGTTGCCCTGGAACCGATCGGAGCCGCCCGCCCGTGGCGGACGTCCGTCAGCGCCTCCGGAGATGACGGCGGTTGGGCACTGACCGGTACCGCCGTCGGCGTCCCGGCCGGGCACCTGGCCGAGGCCATCGTGGTGCCGGCGACCACCGATGCGGGCATCGAGCTCTTCCTGGTGCGCACCGACCAGTCGCCGGTCGGTCGGCAGCGCTACGAGCGCACCGACCGAGGCATCGCGGTGGATCTGGAACTGGCCGGAGCGGCTGCCGAGCGACTCGCCGGTGGCCCGCAGGACGACCGGCTCGACTGGCTGCTGCGGCAGTGCTGGATCGCGTTGGCCGGCCTGCAGGTCGGCATCAGCCAGTCGGCGGTCCGGCAGGCGGCCGAGTACACCTCGATGCGTCACCAGTTCGGAGTTCCGCTGGCCACCTTCCAGGCGGTGGCGCACCAGGCGGCCGATTGCCACATCGACACCGAGGCAATGGAAGTAACGTTCCTGAACGCGGTGTGGCGTGAGGCCACCGGTCGGGACGCCGGAGCAGCGGCACACGTCGCGCAGTGGTGGGCGTCCGAGGCAGGCGACCGGGTGGCCAGGACCGTGCAGCACCTGCACGGTGGGCTGGGGGCGGACGTCACCTACCCGATCCACCGGTACATGCTCTGGACCACGCAGCTGGCGAACACCCTCGGGTCGGCGTCCTGGCACCTTCAGCAGCTGTCCGATCAGATCGCGGAGTCGGCCGCATGACCGGCACCACCGGACGTACCGCAGCGGCCGTATCGGTCGGGGACGCGTTGCCGGAGCTGGCGATCCCGTTGACCCGATCGCTGATCGTCGCCGGCGCGCTGGCCACCAGGGACTACGAGAACGTGCACCACGATCCGCAGGGCGCGATCGACCGCGGGACTCCGGATGTGTACATGAGCATCAACAACACCAACGGTCTGGTCGGCCGCTTCGTCACCGATTGGACGGGCCCTGGTGCCTTCATCACCAAACTGTCCACCCGCCTCGGGGTACCGAACTTTCCTGGCGACACCATGACGCTGGCCGGTGAGGTGGTCGGCAAGCAGGACAACCTGATCGAGATCTCCGTCCGCGGCACGAACGGTGCCGGCTCTCACGTGGTGTCGCAGGTCAGCGTCCGGCTGCCCGACACCGCAGCGCCCGACACCGCAGCGCCCGACACCACAGCGCCCGATAGTGCAGCGCCCGATAATGCAGCGGAGGCGACCCGATGACCTCCGACTTCCTGTCCGGCAAGGCGGCGATCGCCGGTATCGGTGCCACCGAGTTCTCCAAGGATTCCGGACGCAGCGAACTGCAACTGGCGATCGAGGCGGTCGGCGCCGCGCTGACCGACGCCGGTCTGACGCCGGCGGACGTGGACGGCTTGACCACGTTCACCATGGAAACCAATCCGGAGAACATGGTCGCCCGCAGCATGGGCATTCCGGAGCTGAAGTTCTTCTCCCGGATTCCGTATGGCGGTGGCGGTGCCTGCGCGCCGATCCAGCAGGCAGCGATGGCCGTCGCCACCGGCGTCGCGGATGTGGTGGTCGCCTATCGCGCCTTCAACGAACGATCCGGGGTGCGATTCGGGCAGGGGCCGCCGCCGGCCAAGACGCAGGCGACCAGCGACAACGAATACCGGTCATGGGTCAACCCGTACGGGCTGCTGACCCCAGCCCAGCAGACCGCGATGTTCGCCCGCAGATACATGCACGCCTATGGCGCGACCAGCGAGGACTACGGCCGGGTCGCCGTGCTGGCGCGCAAGCACGCTGCCAAGAATCCGCACGCCTGGTTCTACGGCAAACCGCTCACCCTGGCCGAACACCAGGCGTCCAGGTGGATCGCCGAGCCGCTGCACCTATTCGACTGCTGTCAGGAGACCGACGGCGGTCAGGCGATGGTGATCGTCAGTGCCGAACGGGCCAGGGATCTGCCGCAGCCCGCCGCCGTGATCACCGCTGCCGCACAGGGTCTGGGCCCCGACCAGTACCAGATGGTGAGCTACTACCGCGACGACCTGACCCGGATCCCCGAGGTCGAATTGTGCGCCAGGCAGCTGTGGGCGCAGTCCGGTCTCGGCCCGGGCGAGATGGATGCCGCGGTGCTGTACGACCACTTCACCCCGTACGTCCTCAACCAGCTGGAGGAGTACGGGTTCTGCGGCCGCGGCGAAGCCAAGGACTTCATCGCGGACGGCAATCTCGAGCTCGACGGACGGCTGCCCACCAACACCCACGGTGGACAGATCGGCGAGGCCTACCTGCACGGCACCAACGGTGTCGCCGAAGGCGTCCGGTTGATCCGGGGCACCTCAACCAACCAGCCGAAGGGGGTGTCGAACGTCCTGGTGACCGCAGGCGTCGGGGTACCGACCAGCGCCCTGATCCTTTCCACCGCACGCTGACGAATACCGCAACTGCTGCACCACCACCGCGCTGCCTCCCGTGATCGGGGATCGGGCGACAGTGCATCCCTCACCCGGCCGACGCCCGTCGGCCGAGTCGGCACTCACGGTCGGCAACACCGACCGCCTCCTCGAAGGATCGACATGACGATGAGTAGAAGAAGGGCCGGGCGCTACTGGCTGGCGTTCGTCGCGGCCGGCGCGCTGGCGCTCACCGCCTGCAGCGGCGGATCCAGCAACGACCCGACCAGCGACCAGGCCGCGACCAGTTCGGCGGCCGCCGGGGCCGGCAGCCAGTCGTCAGCCGCGACCGGCAGCGCGAGCGGCTCGGCCGCCGCACCGGCTGCCGACGTCGACACCTCGGCGGTGCTGAAGTTCACCTCGGCCGGGCCGACCAGAAATCTCGATCCGGCCAAGCAGACCAGTTACGGCGGCTGGGGATACCTTGTCCTGGTCTACGACCGGCTGACCATGCTGGACGACAAGGACCAGGTGGTCCCGGGCCTGGCCACCGAATGGGCATTCGCCAAGGACGGCTCCTCGCTCGAGCTCACCCTCCGCAAGGACGTGAAGTTCCACGACGGCACCCCCTTCAACGCGGCCGCGGTCAAGGCGAACATCGAGCGGGGCCAGACCCTCGAGGACTCATCGCTGAAGGCGTCGTTGCAGAGCATCGCCAAGGTAGAGGTGGTCGACGACTACACGGTGAAGCTGGATCTGGCGAAGGGCAGCGGTGTATCGCTGCCGTCGGTGTTCGCCACCGACGCCGGAATGATGGTCAGCCCCAAGGCCATCGAGTCCGGCGCGAAGTTGGAGGACGGCAAGGTCGATGCCGGCTCCGGGCCGTACGTGGTGAGCGAGTACGTGGCGAACGAGAAGGTGACGCTCAAGCGCGCCGACTCGTACTGGGATCCGAATGTCGGCACCCTCGCCGGGATGGAACTGACCCGCGTCCCCGATGCCAGCACCCGGCTCAAGGGTGTGCAGACCGGGGAAACCGATCTGTCGTTGGTCAGCTCCGCGAACGAAGTGGCGCAGGCCAAGCAGCTCGCCGACGCCGGCCAGATCAAGCAGAACCTGGTCACCTTCCGCAATGTGCTCGGCATCTACCTGCGTACCAACCAGGGTGACCTGGCCAAGCCGGAGATCCGGCAGGCCATCGCCTATGCAGTCGACCCGAAAGCGGTCAATGCGCTGTTCTCCGGTACCTGCGCGCCGACCCGGCAGTTGGTTCCGGCGAACGACTGGTCGGCGATCCCGGACTACACCTACCCGTACGAGTTCGACGAGGCCAAGGCCAAGGAGTTGGTGCAGAAGGCAGGCGGCGGCAAGGTGACCGTGACCTTCGCGGCCGGGACGAACGCCGAGCAGCCGGCGAACGTGGTGCAGGCGGCGCTGACCAAGGTCGGCATCCAGGCCACCCTCAACCCGGTGCCGAACTCGGAGAACGAGCCGCGGTTCATCGCCGGGGACTTCGAGCTGATGGTCGCGACCTCCTGGAGCCCGAAGATCGATCCGGCACAGACGGTCGACACGTACCTGCTCGACACCTACAAGCTGGCCAGCGATCCGTCGCTGATCAAGGCGGACGCGGCCAAGGCCGCGGACCCGACGTTGTCGCAGGAGCAGCGGGCACCCCTGTACCAGAACATCTGGAAGACCGCACTGGAGCAGAACTGGTACATCCCACTCTGCAACCAGACCAGCGCCACGATCTACAACGACAAGGTGCTCAACGCCGAAGCCATTCCGTGGGCCAACATCGGCATCTGGGACCTGCGCAACATTGCGGTGAAGAAGGGCTGACCATCCGTTGACGGCGGTGCCGGTGATCAATCGCTGAGTGCGGCAGATCACCGGCACCGCTACCGATCCACCGCAATCGATCTACCCAGGGCGAAAGGACACCACCATGCTCCGCTATGCGGGCCGACGACTGCTGGCGGCCATCCCGCTGCTGTTCGTCGTGCCGTTGCTGGTGTTCATCCTGATCGACCGCGCACCCGGCGACCAGGCGGTGGTACTGGCCGGCGAGAACCCGACGCCGGAGCGGATCGCATCCATCCGAGAACAACTCGGGCTGGACGACCCGCTGATCGTCCGGTACTTCGACTGGGTGGTGCACGCCATCCGCGGTGACCTCGGCACCTCGTTGTTGTCGGACCAACGGGTGATCGATCTACTGCTGCGGCGAATGGCGACCACCATGTCGCTGGTTCTGGTCGCGATGGTGATGGCCGTGCTGGTGGGCGCCGTGCTGGCGATCCTGTCGGCAATGCGACCGGGTGGCTTCTTCGACCGGTTCATCAACTGGGCGGCCTCGGTGGCCATCGCCATCCCGGCCTTCTGGTTCGGGCTGGTCCTCGCCTCCCTGTTCGCGGTGACCTACCAGATCTTCCCGCCGTTCGGCTACCAGCCGATGTCCGAAGGATTCGGTACCTGGCTGTCGTACCTGGTGTTGCCCGGCATCGCCCTCGGCCTGTTGCCGGCCGCGGAGGTGGCGCTGCAGTTGCGGTCGGCTCTCGGCCAGGTGCTCAAGACCGACTATGTCCTCAACGCAGAAGCAAAGGGGCTGTCCCGCCCGACGATCGTGATGAAACACGGCCTGAAGAACGCGGCCATCCCGGTCATCACCGTACTGGGGTTCCGGGTCGCCGAGGTGCTGGCCGGCTCGGTCACCATCGAGATCGTCTACAACATGCCGGGTTTGGGTCAGCTGGCAGTCGACAGCGTGCAGAATCGCGACATCCCGGTACTCCTCGGGTTCGTCCTGTTCTCGACGATCGTTGTGGTGCTGGTGAACCTGCTGGTCGACATCTCCTACGGCTACTTCAATCCGAAGGTGCGGTCATGACCGAACAAGAGGTGGATCCGAGATTCCCCGACCCGGGCGACACTCCGGTCGGCGAAGTGCCGGGGCCCGACGCGGAACCGGAGCTGCCGACCCGACCCGGCATCTTGCGCAGCATCCTGCGCCGCAGGTCGACCGTGGTGGCGGCGGTCTTCATCCTGCTGCTGATCGTCGTCGCGCTCGCCGCCCCGCTGCTGGCGCCCTACGACCCGACCGAGCAGGACCTGCTGATCCGGTTACAGGGGCCCAGCGGCGCACACTGGCTCGGCACCGACGATTACGGCCGGGATGCGTTGAGCCGATTGATCTACGGGTCGCGGGTCTCGCTGTGGGCCGGTTTGCAGGCCACCGGCGTCGCGCTGATCCTCGGGCTGCCGCTGGGTGTGCTGGCCGGGTTCTACGGACGCTGGCTGAATGTGCTGCTCACCCGCATCATGGACGCGATGATGAGCACACCGTCGCTGGTGCTGGCCATCACCATCGTCGCGGTGCTCGGCGGCGGGATCACCAACGCGATGCTGGCCATCGGCCTGGTGATGACGCCGCGATTCTTCCGGGTCGCCCGCGCCGGCACCATGGACGTGCGCCACGAGACCTACATCGAAGCGTCGATCGCCTTGGGCTGCAGCACCTGGCGCACCGCGGTCCGGCACATCCTGCCGAACGTGCTGCCGCCGATCGTGCTGGTGATCTCGGTGTCGCTGGGCACCGCGGTCTCCGCCGAAGCGAGCCTGAGCTTCCTCGGCCTCGGTGTGGTCGAACCGACGCCCAGCTGGGGTTCGATGCTGAAGACCGCCTCCTCGAACATGAGCCTCGCGCCGTACCTGGTGTGGCCGCCAGGAATCATGATCTTCCTGACGGTGCTGGCCTTCACCTACCTCGGTGACGGCGTGCGCCGGGCGTTGACCCGCAGCCGTTCCGGACGACAGGACTGACGATGGACCTCGCCAAGAACCGCGACGTCGCCGCGTCGGACACGGTCCCCGCCACTGCGAAAGACTCTGCACCCGAAGCTGTCTCCGGCGCCGAGCGGCCGACACCACTGCTCGATGTGCGGGACGTGAGCGTCGAGTTCCCCACCGCGGGCCGGGACTGGGTGACCTCCGTGCAGAACGTGTCGTTCCAGCTGATGCCCGGTGAGTCGATGGCGCTGGTCGGCGAGTCGGGATCCGGCAAGACCGTCACTTCGCTGGCCGTCATGGGATTGACCGAAGCGACCGGTGGGCGGCTGTCCAGTGGCAGCGTCACCTTCGACGGCAACGAGCTGACCGGGCGGCCGGCCAAGGAGTGGCGCAAGGTGCGCGGTCCCGGGATGGGGATGATCTTCCAGCAGCCGATCCGCAGCCTGAATCCGGCGTACACGGTCGGCGATCAGATCGCCGAATCGGTCCGCAAACACCTGGGTCTGTCCCGCCGGCAGGCCGAGGCCAAGTCGGTCGAGATGCTCGAGATGGTCCAGATCCCGCGGGCTGCCGAACGCGCCAAGGAGTACCCGCACGCCTTCAGCGGCGGGATGTGCCAGCGGGTGATGATCGCCATGGTGATGGCCTGCAACCCCCGCCTGCTGATCGCCGACGAGCCGACGACCGCGCTGGACGTCACCGTGCAGGAGACGATCCTTGACCTGTTGCGCGACGTACAGCAGCAGACCGGCGTCGCACTGCTGTTCATCAGCCACGACCTGGCTGTTGTCGCCGAGATCTGCCAACGGGTGGCGGTGATGTATGCCGGTGAGGTGATCGAATCGGCGCCGGCGGTCGACCTGTTCTTCCGTCCACAGCATCCGTACTCCTCGGGGCTGCTGGCATCGATTCCGCGGCCGGGCCTGTCGGTCGACCGGCGGCTGCGGACGATCCCTGGCGGGATTCCGGCGCCGGGAACCTGGCCGGCCGGCTGCAGGTTCGCGCCGCGCTGCGAGTTCGCCCAGTCCGGGCGCTGCGACACGACGCATCCGCCGCTGGACGTGGTCTCCACCGGTGGGTTGTCGCGCTGCCTGCGGGCCGACGAGCTCGCTCTGGACGGAGTGGTGACGTGATGAACGAATGTCAGGAGGCGAACCAGTGAGTTTGCTGGAGGTCAAAGACGTCACCAAGTCGTTCTCGACCAAGCGGGATTTCCTGGGTCGACGGATCGGCTGGACCCATGCTGTCAAGGGTGTCAGCTTCACCCTGGACGCCGGCGAATGCCTTGCGGTGGTTGGGGAGTCGGGCGCCGGCAAGTCGACGGTCGGCCGGATCGCGCTGCGCCTGATCGAGCCGGATTCCGGCTCGATCACCTTCGACGGGGTCGACGTACGTGCAGCCAGGGCCCAGGAGCTGCGCGCCTTGCGTCAGCGGATGCAGATGATCTTCCAGGACCCGCACAGCTCGCTCGACCCGAGGATGACGATCGGCGACGCCGTCGCCGAACCGCTGCTGGTGCACACCGACCGGTCCCGCACCGAACGGGAGCGGCAGTCGGCGGCGTTGCTCGAGCGGGTGGGTCTGGGCTCGCGCTACCTGGGGCGGTACCCGGCGGAATTGTCCGGCGGGCAGCTGCAGCGGGTCGCCATCGCGCGGGCGCTGGCGCTCAATCCCGCCATGATCGTTTGTGACGAACCCGTTGCTGCGCTGGATGTCTCGGTCCGCGCGCAGGTCCTGAACCTGCTCCGCGAACTACAGGAGGACCTCGGCCTGGCCTACCTTTTCGTTTGTCACGACCTGGCCCTGGTCGAGGTGATTGCTGACCGGGTGTTGGTGATGGCCGCCGGTGAGGTGGTCGAGGAAGGCACGGTCGAGCAGATCTTCGCCGCGCCGCAGCAGGAGTACACCCAGCGACTGCTGAGCGCGATCCCGGTGCCGTTGCCCCGGGATGCCATGGGCAATCGGATCACCAGTATCGGAGAGCGTGCCTGATGACCGAGACGTTGAACTCCACGGCCGGACGGCTCGCCGAATACGTCGTCGGCACCACGGACGCCGACCTGCCGACCGAGGTGGTCGACTACGGCAAGCTGGTGTTGCTCGACTCGCTGATCTGCGGGTTGGCCGCCGCGCACCTGCCGCGGAGCGGCACCGTGCAGCGGATGGCCCGCCGGTTCGGCGGACCGGCCGAAGCCACTGTGTTCGGCCTACCGGAGCGGGTCGCCTCGATCAACGCCGTGCACGCCAACGCCGAGATGATGAATGCACTGGACGCCGACGACACGTTCTTCAACTCCGCCCACTTCGCGGTGTTCGGGGTGGCGGCTGCGCTGGCCGAGGGGGAGCGGCTGCGCGGCACCGGATCCGACCTGCTGCGCGCGAGCATTCTCGCCTTCGAGGTGAACGCCCGGTTGAACCTGTCGACCTCGTTGATGTTGTTCGACGGCGAGCAGTTCCAGTACTCACAGTTGTCCTCGCACGGGTACGCGGCCTTCGGTACCGCGGCCGCTGCCGCCGTGATGGGTGGGTTCGACGCGTCGACGTTGACCAACGCGTACGCGCTGGCCGGCTGGTTGGCGCCGACCGCGCGGAACACCTTCACCGCCGAACGCAGTCGGTACAACTCGTTCAAGTACGGGCCGTACGGTGCCATCGGTCAGGCGGGGATGACGGCCGCCGCGATGGCGCAGGAGGGCTATGTCGGCGATCTGGACGTCCTCGATCGCGAGCCGGGCTTCATCAGGGCGCAGGGCTACCTCGGCACCGATCGCAGTGAGTTGACCGCCGGGCTGGGCGAAAAGTGGTGGATCCTGGACACTTCGCTCAAGCCTTATCCCACCTGCCGGTTCACCCATGCAGCGATGGACGCGGTCCGGAACTTTCCGGCCGAGACCGGAGTGGCGCTGGACGAGATCGACTCGATCGAGATCCGGATGAGCCCGGCCGCCTACCGGCACGGCATGTTCCGGCACCCGGCGACGTCCATCGAACCCGGACCGTTGGCCCCGCTGAACGGCGCATTCAACATTCCGTACGCGCTGGCGATGATGTTGCAGGGCATCCCGCCCGGCCCCGGCTGGTACGACGAGCAACGGCTGGTCGACCCGGCGACCTGGGCGATCGCCAGCCGGGTGACAACGGCGGAAGACCCGGTACTGCATGAGGAATGGAAGCGCGACCTGGCCGAGCACCCTGGTGGCCAGATCCGCCGCACCCGCGGTTCGCTGACCATCAGAGCGGCCGGGCGGGATCATCAGATCGAGACGGACTTCTGCCTGGGCGACCCCTGGGACGACAGCACCCGGCCGACGGTGGAGTTCCTGCGGACCAAGTTCGCGACCTTCTGCGAGGGCATCGTGTCCGCGTCGGCGCAGCAACAGCTGCTCGATGCCGTCATCGACATCGAGCAGGTGACCGACATCGCGGCCGAGCTGACGCCGCTGCTGCAGACCCTGCCGCGGCGGGCCGACGATGCCCGCTGACCGGGGGCCGCACGGGTCGGCTGCCCCGCGCATCCCGGTCGAGACGGTGCGTTTCGCCTCCTACGGCCGACCGTGGCTGATCGTGCTGCGCGGGCCACGGGCGATGGCGTTCGATCGCTGGCTCGTGCGCCGGGCCGGGTTCTCCCTGGTGTCGCTGCAATACGCCTTGGCGGGCCGACACCGCTACAGTCCCACCTTGCTGCTGACCACCATCGGCGCACGCAGCGGTGCACTTCGGCAGGCGGCGCTGCCCTATCTGGAGCGGGACGGCACGCTGATCCTGGTCGGGTCAAAGGGCGGCGGTCCGACCGATCCGCAGTGGGTACGAAACCTGCGCCGGGACGGTCGCTGCTGGGTGCACATCGGACGCCGGCAGCTACCGGCGATCGGGCACATCGCCGACGAGCGGGAGCGCGCCGAACTGTACGACTTCGTCTGCCAGAACAAGCCGAATGTGCCGCACTACCAGCAACGGGCGGACACCTTCGGCCGGGCAATCCCGTTCGCCGTTCTGTCGATCCGCGCCGGTGCGGGCGCCAACGAGGCAGCGGATCGATGACCAGCGACCCGGCACCGGCCCCATCGCCGATCGACCCGTTCGAGATCGGCATCGAACCGGTGCTCGGCGAGCAGATGGAGGTGTTCGTCCACCGACCACGGTCGCTGCGGGAACTGCTCGAGTCGTCCCGGCGGTTCCGCGACACCGAGTACCTGGTCTTCGACGACGTACGGCTGAGCTACGCCGAACACGCCGACCGGGTGGCGGCACTCGCCGCCGGGCTGCGGGAACGGCACGGCATCGGTGTCGGCGACCGGGTGGCGATTCTGGCCGAGAACCGGGTCGAGTGGCTGCTGTCGTTCTGGGCCACCCTTTCGCTGGGTGGTGTGGTGGTCGGGCTGAACGGCTGGTGGGCAGCGCCGGAGATCGAGTATGCGCTGTCCGACAGTGAGCCTGCGCTGTTGCTCGTCGACGACCGCGGCCGCCGCCGGCTGGGCGGCGTCCCGGACGCCGAGCGGCCGTTCCGGGTGGTCGATATTGTCACAGGGACCGCCGAACTCGTTGCCGCGCAACCGATCACGATGCTGCCGACGCAGTCGATCGACGAGGACGATCCGGCGGTCATCCTGTACACCAGCGGCACCACCGGTCGGCCGAAGGGAGCGGTGCACAGCCATCGCGGTGTGATTGCGATGGTTCAGTTGCAGACCCTGGCGACCGAACGCCGGCGGGCGGCGCTCGGCGGGTTGCCGCAGGACATCGCCTGCACCACCTTTCCGTTCTTCCACGTGTCCGGGCTCTACGGATCCGTGGTGGCGGCCACCATCGGCGGCGACACCATGGTCTTCGTCACCGGCCGGTTCGATGCCGAGCGGGTGCTGGCGACGATCGAGCGCGAGCACTGCACCCGGTTCTCGATCGTGCCGACCATTGCCTGGCGGGTGCTTCGGCACCCGTCCGTGCCCGATCGCGACCTGCGGTCGGTCACGAAGATCGCCGGCGGGGCGGCGCCGACCGGAGCCGCCCTGCAGCAGCGGTTGCGCGAGGTGTTCCCGAATGCGGCCCTCGGCTTCGGCTACGGGCTCACCGAGAGCACGGCGATGGCGACCGGGGCCTCCGATGACGACCTGCGGGATGACCCGGACACGGCCGGCCGGCCGGTGCCAACGGTGCAGTTGCAGATCCGTGCTGCAGATGGGCTGGTACTGCCCGACGGCGAGCAGGGCGAGATCCATCTGCGTGGCCCGGTGGTGATGCCGGGTTACTGGCGCAACCCGGCGGCGACGGCCGCCGTCATCGGGCCGGGCCGTTGGTTGCGGACCGGCGACATCGGCCGGCTGACGAACGGCCGGCTGACGCTGAGCGCCCGGCGCTCCGACCTGATCCTGCGGGGCGGCGAGAACGTCTATCCGGCCGAGATCGAACTGTGCCTTGATGCTCATCCGGACATTGCCGAATCGGCGGTCTTCGGTGTGCCCGACCCCGAATGGGGCGAGGCCGTGCTGGCCGTGGTCGTCGCCGCCGGACCCGACGAGCTCGATATCGACGCACTCACCGGATATCTCGAGCAGCGCCTGGCGAAATTCAAGGTGCCGACCAAGTGGCAGATCCGCACCAGCGGGCTGCCCCGTACCGCTACCGGCAAGGTGATGAAGCGGCGGCTGACCGAGCAGCAGCCCGAGGACGGCGCCGATGTCGGCCCGGCGCACCGGTGAGCGCGGCGAGATGACCGGGATCCCGTCGGACTGGCAGCCGCTGCTGGCAGACCTGGAGCGGCGGCGGGCGGCCGCGGCGGCGATGGGCGGGCCGGACAAACTCGCCCGCTACACCGCGGCCGGCCGGCCCGATCCGCGGCTTCGGATCGACATGTTGCTGGATGCCGGCACTTTCACCGAGATCGGCCGGCTTGCCGGTGATCCCGCCACACCGGCCGATGCCTTCGTCGCCGGGCACGGCACCATCGACGGCCGGCCGGTGCTGGTCGGTTCCGAGGACTTCACCGTCGCCGGCGGCTCGATCGGCGTGGCGGCGGCCAGCAAGCGGACCAGGATCGCCACCCTCGCGCTACACGAGCGGGTCCCCCTGGTGATGCTGCTGGAGGGCGCCGGCCATCGGCCGACGAATCACCTTGTCCCGCAACGCCCGGCACCCGGCGACCTGCAGGCGATTGCGGATCTCGCCGGACTGGTGCCGACCGTGGCGGTGGTGGTCGGCCCGTCGGCCGGGCACGGCGCGCTGGCCGCCCCCTTGTCGGACTTCGCGGTGATGGTGGAACCGGAGGGTGCCCTGTTCAGCGCCGGTCCGCCGTTGGTACAGGCGGCCACCGGCGAGCAGGTGACCAAGGCCGAGCTCGGCGGCTCGCTGGTGCACACCCGGGTCGCTCCGGTGGCGCACAACGTCGCCGCGACCGACGCGGACGCCGCGGCCCTGGTGCGCCGGTACCTGTCGTACTTCGGCTCGAATGCTTGGCAGCACGCCCCTTTCGTCGACCGGGGTGATATCGGGCCGCGCGAGCTGACGTCGATCCTCGACCTGATACCGGCGGACCACCGCCGCGGCTACGACATGCTGCCGGTGCTCGGCCTGTTGGCCGACGCCGATTCGGTCCTGGTGGTGCAGCCCGCTCATGGTCGATCGATCATCACCGCACTGGTGAGTATCGGCGGGCGCTCGGTCGCCGTCGTGGCGAACCAGCCGCGAGAACTCGCCGGCGCCATCGATGTGGCGGCGGCGAACAAGGCGGCGAGGTTCATCCAGATCGCCGGCGCCTTCCACCTGCCGGTGCTGTTCCTGGCCGACAATCCCGGAGTGTTGGCGGGCAGTGCATCGGAGCGCGCCGGAATCCTGCGGGCCGGGGCGCGGATGTTCGCTGCCCAGCGGCGGCTGACGGTGCCGAAGATCCATGTGACAGTGCGCAAGGCCTTCGGCTTCGGTTCATCGGTGATGGGCATGAACCCCTACGACCGGCAGACGCTGAATCTCGCCTTTCCGGGCTCCACCCTCGGCGGCATCCCGGCGGCGGTCGGCGGCGCCACCTCCAAGGCCGACCAGCAGACCCGGAAGGCGTTGCTGGACAGGGAGGCTGCCGGCCCGTGGCCGCTGGCCGGCTCGGCCACCTACGACGACGTCATCGACCCGCGTCAGCTGCGTACCGCGATCCTGGACGGCCTGCGGCTGGCCGCCGACCGGCTGCAGGGACAGGCAGAGCCGGTGCGGCACACCGGCTACCTACCCTGATCGGCGGCCTGCCGAAGCCGAGCCGGCTCAGATGCGCTCGATCACGGCCGCGCTCGCCAGCGCACCGCCGGCGCACATGCTGACGAAGGCGGTACTGGCATCCCGGCGCTCCAGCTCGTACAGCGCGGTGCCCAACAGCCTGATCCCTGAGGCCCCCACCGGGTGGCCGACAGCGATCGCGCCGCCGTTCACGTTCACCCGGTCCTCGTCGGCGCCGGTGGTGCGCTGGAACGACATCGGCACCGCGGCGAACGCCTCGTTCACCTCGAACAGGTCGATGTCGGAGATCGACATCCCGGCCTTGGCCAGCACGGTCTCGGCGGCGAAGATCGGCCCGTCGAGGTGGTAGTAGGGGTCGCCGCCGACCAGTGCCTGGGCCACGATTCTGGCCCGCGGCTTCAGGTCCAACTCGGCCGCAAGGTCAGCGTCCATCAGCAGCGCGGCGGACGCACCATCGGTGACCTGCGAGGCGGTCCCGGCGGTGTGCAGACCGTCGTCCAGCATGGGCTTCAGCGCGGCCATCGACTCCGGTGACGATTCCCGCATGCCGTTGTCCCGGCTCATGATCTCGGCCGCAGCTGCCTCGGTCGCCGGGATCTTCACCGGAATGATCTGAGGATCCAGCCGCCCCTCGTCCCAGGCTTGGGTCGCCCGCTCGTGCGATCGCAGACCCCAGGCGTCCAACTCCTGCCGGGTGATGCCGCGATTGGCCGCGATCCGGTCCGCGGCGACGAACTGGTTCGGTAGGTCGACACTCCAGCTCTCCGGGCGTGGCCGGCCCGTCGGGCCGGGGAAGTTGGACATCAGCGGGATCCGGGTCATCGCCTCGACGCCACAGGCAACGCCCGCCCTGATCGCGCCGGCGCCGATCAGCGCCGCCACCAGATTGAACGCCTGCTGGGCCGAGCCGCACTGGCAGTCCACCGTGGTGGCGCCGATCTGCTGCGGTAGCCCCTGATGCAGCCAGGCCGTTCGGGTGACGTTGCTGGACTGCTCTCCGGCCTGCGTCACGCAGCCGCCGATCACCTGCCCGATCAGCTGCGGGTCGACGCCGTTTCGCTCCAGAATCCCGCGTTGGGCGATGCCGAGCAGTTCGGTGGGATGGAGTTCGCCGAGGCGCCCGCCGCGACGGCCGAACGGCGTGCGGGCGATGTCCACGATGACGGGTTGATTCATGAGGTTGCTCCCTGACGCCAGTGTCGGAAGGTCTTGACGTTCTCTCGAATTTAGGACATGTTCTCGTTTGAAACAAGAACGGGTATCGAATCTGGAGTGTGATGTGAGTACAGCATCGGGCGGCGCGAGTGCCCTGAACGGTTCGGTGGCCGTGGTGACCGGTGCCGGGGGTGGACTCGGCCGGGCCGAGGCGCTTGCCCTGGCGGCCGCCGGGGCCGCGGTGGTGGTCAACGACACCGGCAGCACCGCCGACGAGGTGGCCGAGGAGATCGGCGCGGCCGGCGGCCGGGCGGTCGCCTGTCGTGGCGATGTGTCCGAGTGGGCCACCGGCCAGGCGTTGCTGACCACCGCCGTCGAGACCTTCGGTGGGCTGGACATCCTGGTCAACAACGCCGGGATCGTGCGGGACCGGATGGTGTTCAACATGTCCGAGCAGGAGTGGGACGCGGTGCTGCGGGTGCATCTGAAGGGCCACTTCGTCACCACCCGGCTGGCCACCGCCTTCTGGCGCGAACGGTCGAGAGGGACCGGGCAGCCGGTGTCTGCGGCGATCGTCAACACCGCGTCGGAGGCGTTCCTGACCGGCTCACCGGGACAGGCGAACTACGCCTCCGCGAAGGCGGGCATCGCCGCGCTGACCCTGTCCACTGCCCGCGGCTGCGCGCGGTACGGGGTGCGCGCCAACGCGATCTGTCCGCGCGCCCGGACCGCAATGACGGAATCGGTGTTCGCTCCGGCGCCGGTCGACGGCCCGGACCCGATGACGGTGGATCAGGTGACCCCGCTGGTGGTCTACCTCGCCGGCCCGCGGGCCGATAACGTCACCGGCCAGGTCTTCGTCGTCTACGGCGGCACCGTGCAACTGATGGCCGCGCCGACCGTCGAGCGGACATTCGCCAGCACGAACCCTGCGTGGTCGGACGACGACGTCGCCGATCAGCTCTCCGGATACTTCGCCGACCGCGATCCGGCCCGCGGCTTCGCGGCAATGGAGCTGATGGCCGATGGCTGATCCGGAGACCTTTGCCGGCATGGTGGCCGCGCGGGCCGCGGACGACCGCCCCGGCCTGCGGTTCGAAGGCCGGGCCTGGACCTGGCGCGAGGTCATCGAGGAGGCCGCCCGCCGGGCCGACCTCGCGACCTCGCTGCGTCGGGCCGGGCCCTGGCACATCGGCGTGCTGTTGGACAACACCCCCGAAAACCTGTTCTGGATACTGGGATCGGCGGTCAGTGGTGCGACGGTGGTCGGCATCAACCCCACCCGACGTGGCTCGGAGCTGGCCAGGGACATCAACTTCACCGACTGCCAGCTGTTGGTCACCGACGCCGCCGGGGCCGAGCTGCTCGACGGACTCGAACTCGATTGCCCCCCGGAGCGGATCATCCGGGTTGACCGGCAACGTCCGACCGTCAGCGCGGACGGGCGGCCCGCGCAGACGCCTGACGCGATCGCCGCGGGCGCCGATCGGGTGGATCCCGCGACCATCCTCACCTTGGTGTTCACCTCCGGGACCACCGGCGGACCGAAGGCGGTGATCTGCAGTCAGCGCAGAATGGCCGAAATCGCCGCGGGTCAACGGGATCGACGCGGGCTGACCGCCTCGGACGTCTTCTACCTGGCGATGCCACTGTTCCACTCGAACGCGCTGATGGCCGGAATCGCCCCGGCTGTGCTGACAGGTGGCTGCCTGGTGCTCCGGCGGAAGTTCTCGGCGTCCGGGTTCCTGCCCGATGTGCGGGCCAACGGGGTTACCTTCTTCAACTACGTCGGCAAGCCGCTGCACTACATCCTGAGCACTCCGGAGCTGCCCGACGACGCCGACAACCCGCTGCGGATCGCCTTCGGCAACGAGGCGACCGATCACGACATCGCCGAGTTCGCCCGTCGGTTCGGTTGCCAGGTACTGGATTCGTACGGGACCAGCGAGGGCGGCATGCGGATCAACCGGGTGCCGGACGCGCCGCCCGGCTCTCTCGGCGTCGCCGACGAAGGCACCGTGGTGATGAACCCGCAGACCCTGATCGAGTGTCCGGCCGCCCGGTTCGACACCGACGGGCGCATCCTCAACGCAGAAGAGGCGACCGGAGAGATCGTCAACCTCATCAACGCCCGGCAGTTCGAGGGCTACTACCGCAATCCGCAGGCGGACGCCCAGCGCATCCGCAATGGCTGGTTCTGGTCCGGAGACCTCGCCTACCGGGACCTCGATGGCTACTGGTTCTTCGCCGGTCGCACCGACGACTGGCTCCGGGTGGACGGCGAGAACTTTGCCGCCGCCCCGATCGAACGGCTGCTGCTGCGGCACCCGGTGGTGTCACTGGTGGCCGTCTATGCGATCCCCGACCCAGTGGTCGGCGACCAGGTGATGGCCGCCGTCGAGCTGGTACCGGGAGCGACCCTGGACGCCGACGGCTTCGGCGATTTTCTGTCTGCCCAAACGGATCTGGGCACGAAGTGGGCGCCGCGCTACCTCCGGGTGGTGGCCGCCCTGCCGCGGACCCCCACCAACAAGGTGGTCAAACGGCCGTTGCGCGCCGACGGTATCGACACCGACGACCCGCTGTACATCCGGGACGGCAACGAACTGCGCTACCGGCTCGCCGCACCGGCAACGGCCGGCGAGGCGATGGCCGACGACGCGACCGGAGGCAGCAGATGAGCATCGCCACCACCGAGGAGCAGCGGGCGATCCAGGAATCCATCGCGGCCTGGGCCGACCGGGCGCTGCCGGTCCGGACAGTCAGGTCCGAGGAACCGGGTGGCTGGCGCCGACACTGGAACGAGCTGGCTGACCTCGGGTTGTTCGCCGTCGCCGTCCAGGAAAAGCACGGCGGTGCGGGCGGAACGGTCCTCGACCTGGCCGTCATGCTGGAGGCATCGTCCGGTCGCGGGGTGCCGGGGCCGATCCTGGGGACCACAGTGGCGGCCCTGCTACTGCAGCGCGCGACCGGGCACGACAGCCTGCTCGAGCAGCTGATCTCCGGTGCCGTGCCGTTCGCCGTCGCACCGCCGCAGACTCCCGGGCTGACCGTCGATTCCGGAATCGACGGCCTGCGGATCAACGGCCAGATCGAGCAGATCCCCGGGGCCGGTGGAGGTGTCGGTCTGATCGTGCCGGCCGGCGAGGACTGGTGGGTGCTCGGTCCGGACGCCGACGGCGTCGAGTTCGAACCGCTGCCCGGCATCGACCACGGAACCCCACCGGCCACCGTCAGGCTGCGGGACGTCGCGGTGACTGCGGCGCAGCTGCTGACCGGTGTGACGACCGGTCTGGTCGAGCTGCTGACCCTGACGCTCGCCGCCGCACAGGCCGCCGGCATCGCCGGTTGGACCGTCGACGCCGCGGCCGGCTACGCCAGAGTGCGCGAGCAGTTCGGCCGACCGATCGGCTCCTTCCAGGCCGTCAAACACCTGTGCGCACACATGCTCTGCCGCGCCGAACAGTCAAGGGCGTTGGCCTGGGACGCGGCGAACGCCGTGGGGGACTCGGCTGTCGGCGACGGTGCGGGGGGCAGCCTGGAACAGGCGACGCTGGCGGCAGCGGCGGCGGCGGCCCTGGTCTTCGACGCGGCAGTGGACAACGCCAAGGACTGCATCCAGGTGCACGGCGGGATCGGCTTCACCTGGGAACATGACGCTCACCTGTACCTGAGGTCTGCGGTGACGCTGCGTTCGCTGATCGGCGGCAGCGGCCGCTGGCGGAACCGGACGGCAGCTATCGCCGGCCGGGGAGTACGCCGGCAGCTGACCGTCGACCTCGGCGGGTTCGAAGCGCTGCGGCCGCAGCTCCGTGCCGAGATCGAGCAGATCGCGGCCCTGTCCGGGCCGGACCGCCGGACGGCGCTGGTGGCCGCCGGCCTGATCGCACCGCACTGGCCGAAACCGCATGGCCGGGCGGCAGATCCGGCCGAGCAGATCCTCATCGACCAGGAGTGTGAACGCGCCGCCCTGTCGCGTCCCGACCTGGTGATCGGGTGGTGGGCCGTCCCGCCGATCCTGCAGGCCGGCACGCCTGAGCAGATCGAGCGCTTCGTCGGACCGACGCTGCGCGGCGAGCTGGCCTGGTGCCAGCTGTTCTCCGAGCCGGGAGCGGGATCCGATCTGGCCTCGCTGCAGATGCGGGCGGTCCGGGCGGACTGTGGCTGGCGGCTCACCGGGCAGAAGGTGTGGAACTCGCTGGCGGCGCAGGCGGATCGGGGTATCTGCCTGGCTCGCACCGATCGGGAGGCGCCGAAACATCACGGCATCACCTTCTTCGTGGTGGACATGGCAACGCCGGGGATCACGGTGCGGCCGCTGCGGGAGATCACCGGGAACTCGTTGTTCAACGAGGTGTTCTTCGACGATGTCTTCGTCCCCGACGACGCAGTGATCGGCCGGCCCGGCGATGGCTGGCGGCTGGCCCGCACGACATTGGCCAACGAACGGGTGCAGATGAGCGGCGGCGCCACCCTCGGCAAGGAACTGGACCTGCTGCTGTCGCTGCCGCAGGATTCCTTCGACCCGGCCGACCTGGCGAGCGTCGGCGAGCTGGTGGCCCAGGCGATGTCGGTGGCCTTGCTGGCCCACCGGGCGGTGCTGGCCAGCATCGCCGGCGCCGGTCCGGGCGCCGAGTCCAGCGTGCAGAAATTGGTCGGGGTGCGGAACCGGCAGGCTGCCGCGGAGTTCCTGCTCACCCGCACGGGACCGTCGGCGATGCTGGAGGGCGACGTCAGCCGGATGTTCCTGAACAGCCGCCAACTGTCGATCGCCGGTGGCAGCGAACAGATCCTGCTCACCCTGGCGGGTGAGCGGATCCTCGGGTTGCCACGCTGACCGATTCGAGCTGGCATGATGCGTCGCGGACGCAACGGACAGGAAGGGCAACGATGGCCGAACGCGGGATCACCGGATCAGCCCGGGGGCTGTCGGTTGCCCAGCGCTCACGCCGCGACCGAATGCTCGCCGTGGCGATCGAGTTGGCGACCGAGGGCGGCTACGACGCGGTGAGCATGCGCGAGGTGGCGGAGCGGGCAGATGCCGCGCTGGCCACCGTTTACCGGCACTTTCCGTCCAAGGACCACCTGCTGCTCGGCGTGATGGCCGGCGCGATGGACCGGCTGCACGGCCGGATGCGGCAGAGTCGGCCACGCGGGACCACGGCGGCCGAACGGGTCACCGAGGTGCTGGAGCGATCCACCCGATCGCTGCTGCGCACCCCGAGTCTTTCCGCGGCGATCCTGCGGGCGTGGGTGACGATCAGTGGTGACGCGGGCGGCAACGCGGAGCGGATCGCGTCCACCACCCGGCAGACGCTGCAGTGGGCGATCGGTGCCGACCACCTGCCGACCGAGCACGATCTGCTGGTGATGAAGATCCTGAACCGGGTCTGGTTCGGCGAGTTGTTGTTCTGGGCGAACGGTCGGGAGAGCGACGAGGAGCTGTTGAACACGATCCGGGTCGCCGTCGCCGCGCTCTACCCCGACTGACCGGCCGGATCCGCACATGCCGGTCACTGTGCCGCTGGAGCCAGCACGATCCGGCCGAAGAACTGTGAAGACTCCAGCTGGTCGTGGGCGGCCGAGGCGTCGGACAACGCGTACACCCGGTCGACCACCGGTCGGCGGGCGATGCTGCGACTCAGGGCCAGCGAGTCCCGCAGGTGCGCCGCTACCTCGGCAGGTCCGGGCCGGCCGATCCCGTGAATCCGCCAGCCGTTGACCATCAACTTTCCGAGATGAATGTTCGCCCTGGCCCCGGCTGTCACACCGCAGGTCACCATCCGGCCGCCGCGGGCCAGCACCGACTGCAGCGCGGTCCACAACTCCCCGCCTGCCGACTCGATCACCACCTCGACGCCGGCGCCGGCAGTCTGCTCGGTGAGCCGCTCGACCAGGTCGTCGGCGTAGTGGTCGAATGCCGTCTCAGCCCCCAGACGTACTGCAGCATCGCGCTTGTCTGCGCTGCCGGCGGTCGCCAGCACTCGTGCGCCAAGGGCCCGGGCGTACTGCACCGCGAACGTGCCGACGGCTCCACCGGCCGCGATCACCAGCACCGTTTCGCCGGGCCGCACCCTGGCCAGGTTCGCCACCGCGTCATAGGCGGTCCGCCCGGCCGTCGGCAGCGCGGCAGCCTGAGCGTCGGTCCAGTCCGCCGGGCGGGGAAGAGTGTGCAGCGCGGGGGCAACGGCGAACTCGGCGTGCGTGCCGCGGCCGAGTGCGACCACCTCGTCGCCCTCGGTGATCCCGGTGACGCCGGGGCCCAGAGCGACGACGGTGCCCGCCATGTCCCGACCGAGCACTGTCGGCGTCCGCACCGCCATGCCGTGCGTGCCCCGCCGGAGGTAACTGTCGACCCGGTCGAGGCTGGCCGCCCTGACCCGGATCAGCACCTCCCCGGCGCCCGGTTGCGGGACGGCGACCGGTCCGTACTGCAGGCTCTCCGCGGTCGCCGACTCGCTGACGAAGCTGGCCTGCATCGTCCGCTCGCTCACCAGGGAAGCTGGAGCTGTACATCGGCGATCAGATGATCGCCCAAGGAGTTCCGGCCCACCACCTGCACCGTGACCGTCGCGTCATCGACCTCGGTGACCTCACCGGAGAGCAGCAGGGTGTCGCCCGGATGGTTCTGCTTGCGCAGCCGCAGTCGCAGCGACCGGACCTCTGCCTCCGGGCCGGCCCAGTCCGTCACGAAGCAGTTGACCAGCCCGCTGGAGCCGAGGATGTTCATGTAGACGTCCTTGGCGCCGCGGCGGATCGCCGCATCCCGGTCCAGGTGCACGTCGTTGAAGTCGTAGGTCGCGGTGGCCAGGGCGGCGATCGACGACTGGGTGACCGGGATCGCCCATGGCGCAAGATGTTCGCCTTTCGTCACCGCCTCGGATGGCAGGACGTCGACACGTCGTGGCGGCCTCGTCGGGCCCGTCAGGGCCTCGGGCAGGTCGTCGGGCGTTGCGTTCGTCGGCGGCACGGCGGGCGAGGTATCGGGATTCCACCGCAGCATGCGCAGCGTGACCCGGCCCACCGGCTCACCCTCCAGCGTGTGGTAGTCGCTCACCAGATCCAGGAAGTGGCCGACCCCGAGCGCGGTCTGCTTCTCCGGGGTCACCATGCCGATGTGCTGGGTCTGGCGCAGCCGGTCGCCGGGCCGCAGCGGTCGCAGGTAGTCCTGGTCGTTGTTGACCGCCGCCACCGAGGTGAACCCGCCGGAGAACAGCACCTCGTTGATCTGGTCGAGCGGCTCACCGGCCTCGTGCATCCGCCGATTGCCCGGCAGCGTCCACATGTTCAACGTCGTTGCGGGAGCGATGATCCCGCCCCAGCGTGATGCCTGTGCCCACTGCGGATCCTGGTAGGCAGGGTTCCAGTCGTCGACGGCCTCGCACCAGATCCGGATGGCCGGCTCCGTGATCGGGTCCTTGGCCACCCTGGCCGGGCCGGGTCGGCCGACCACGGCCTGCAGCCGCTCGAAGAACTCCTGCTCGTGCGTCACTTCCGACCTCCGTTGGTCCGTCTTCGACCGCCCTGGGCCTTGACCGCCCGGCGCCACCGGGTTACGGTCCGAACCAAGCGCTTGCTTGATAATAGCAATGGTGCCCGAAACGTTCTGCGGTCGAAGGGGTCGACGATGACGAACAAGCCGCCGGAGCGGACATCGACGGTGCCGCGGCTGGTGGTCACTCAGGACAACCAGTTCTGGTTCGACGCCGCCCGCGAGGGTCGGCTGGTGATCCAGCGGTGTACGAACTGTGCGGAACTGCGGCACCCACCGGCACCTGCCTGCGCCGCCTGTCACAGCTTCGACTGGGACGCCGTCGACGCCGGCGGTGACGCCACCCTGCACAGCTACACGGTGGTGCACCACCCGCCGGATCCGGCATTCGAGTATCCGCTGGCGATCGGGCTCGCCGACCTTCCCGAAGGCATACGGATCCTTGCCGACATCGCCGGTCTGTCGCACGACCGACTGGTGATCGGCATGCCACTGCGGATCACGTTGGTGCGACACGGGAACGGCGAGATCCTGCCGCAGCTCCAGCCGGTCGAAGGGCACCGATCGTGACGACCGCACCATTGTCCGCAGCGGCGGCCATCGCCGGTATCGGTGCCACCGAGTTCTCCAAGAATTCCGGGCGGAGCGAGTGGCGGCTGGCCTGCGAAAGCGTGCTGGCCGCACTGGACGACGCCGGGATCGAGCCGCGAGAGGTGGACGGCGTGTCGCTGTTCACCATGGAGAACAACCCGGAGATCGCGGTTGCCAGGGCGCTGGGCATCCCGCAACTGTCGTTCTTCAGCCGGGTACCTCACGGCGGCGGCGGCGCGTGCGCACCGGTACAGCAGGCGGCGATGGCGATAGCCACCGGCGCGGCGAACGTGGTGGTGGTCTACCGCGCGTTCAACGAACGGTCCGGCACCAGGTTCGGGGCCGGGCCACCACCGTTCGCCTATCGGCCGTCCACCGACCAGGAATATCGGAACTGGATCAACCCGTACGGCTTGCTCACCCCGGCCCAGCAGGAGGCGATCCTGGCCCGCCGCTACATGCACCTGTCCGGCGCCACCAGTGCCGATTTCGGCCGGGTGTCGGTGCTGTCGAGGGCGCACGCGGCGAACAACCCGAAGGCCTGGTTCCACGGCAAACCGATCACGCTGGAGGACCACCAGCGGTCACGGCTGATCGCCGACCCGCTGCGGCTGCTGGACTGCTGCCAGGAGACCGACGGCGGCCAGGCCCTGGTGATCGTCAGCACCGAACGCGCGCGGGACCTCAAGCACCCGCCGGCGGTGATTCGGGCGGCCGCACAGGGCATTGGGCCGCAACAGATCTCGATGAGCAGCTTCTCCCGGCCGGACATCGATGCGCTGCCGGAGGTGCGGCTGTGCGCCGACCAGCTGTGGCGCCAGAGCGGCCTCGGTCCGGCCGACATGAACGCCGCCGTGGTCTACGACGCCTTCACCCCGCTGGTGCTGATGCAACTGGAGGAGTACGGTTTCTGCGGTCGCGGCGAGGCCAAGGACTTCCTGGCCGACGGCATCTGCGAGGTCACCGGAGCGCTCCCGCTGAACACCCACGGCGGGCAGCTCGGCGAGGGATACCTGCACGGTGTCAACGGGATTGCCGAGGGCGTGCGGCTGGTTCGGGGCACCTCGACGAACCAGCCACAGCACGCCGTCGAGCACGTGCTGGTCACCGGCGGGTCGCCGGTGCCGACCAGCGGGCTGGTGCTGGGAATCGACCGATGACCGGCCTTGCGGTGTTCGTCGGCTGATGGCTCCGGAACCGCGGCACCACATTGTGAAAGGACAGCAATGACGGCTACACCGAACACCGATACCCTGCCGATGGCGGAAGAACCGCCACCCTACCGCCGCATCACCTACGCGCGCAGCGTGCACGACCAGGCCGAGATCGATGCCGTGGTCGACGTTCTCAGCAGCGGAAACCAAGGGCTGCGGATCGGCAAGAACGTCGCCGAGATGGAACGGCGGATCGCCGAGCTGTCCGGCAAGCGTCTCGGCCTGATGTGCAACTCGGGATCGTCGGCGCTGTACCTGGCGGTCGAACTGCTCGACCTGCCCGCCGGCAGCGAGGTGATCACCTCGCCACTGACCTTCTCCACCGACGTCGCGCCGCTGGCGCGGGCCGGTCTGGTGCCGGTGTTCGTCGACGTCGAACCGGACACCTACAACATCGACGTCAGCAGGATTCCGGAGATGATCACCGACCGCACCAAGGCGGTGCTGATCCCGAACCTGGCCGGCAATGCCCCGGACTGGGACGAGATCCGGGCGATCGCCGACCGGCACGGCCTGGCGGTGATCGAGGACAACTGTGACGCGCTCGGCGCCACCCTGCGCGGCACGCCGACCGGGTCGCGAGCCGACCTGTCGGTGACCAGCTTCGCGATGGCCCACATCATCACCTGTGCCGGTAACGGCGGCATGGTGCTCACCGACGACGAGGCCTTGCGCGACAAGGGGTTGATGCTGCGGCGCTGGGGCCGGCGGTCCGAGCCGCACCTGTACGGCAGCAAACCGGGCGGCCGGGTGTTCCGCGAGGAGCTGGACGGCGTCCCCTACGACAACGACTTCATCTTCGACGTGCTGTCCTGGAACTTCGAGCCATCCGAGCTCGGCGCAGCCTTCGGGCTGGTACAGCTGGATCGGCTGCAGGAGAACTACCGGCGGCGGGCAGCGACTTTCGATGCCTACTCCTCGGCGTTCGG
Source organism: Nakamurella lactea DSM 19367 (assembly GCF_000426645.1). Lineage (GTDB taxonomy): Bacteria > Actinomycetota > Actinomycetes > Mycobacteriales > Nakamurellaceae > Nakamurella > Nakamurella lactea. The sequence continues at coordinate 155,907 of NZ_AUFT01000007.1, forward strand.
CAGCTATCCGGAACTGTTCTCGTTGCCCCGCCAACTCCAGGATCTCACGACGGCCTGGCTGTGCTATCCGGTGACGATCGCCGAGAACGCCGGCTTCACCCGCAGCGATCTGCAGGAGTCGATCGAAGCCGCCGGTATCGACACCAGGACCGTGTGGAGCGGCAACGTCACCCGTCATCCGATGATGAACTCGGTACAGCACCGGATTCCGCCCACCGGGTTGCCGGTGGCGGACGCGGTGTTCGCCAGGGGGATGTCGCTGGGCATGAGCCACGGAATGGACGACGACGAGGTCGGCCATGTGGTCGATTCGATCCACCGGTTCGCCCGCTCGATCGGCCACGGCGCACCATGATGCAGACCACCCCGGCCACCACCAGTCGGGTGTTCTTCTCCTTCCCTCGGGTCGATGACCCGGCCAGGCACCGGGACTACAACACGTGGCACCAACTCGACCATCGGCCGGAGAACCTTGCCCTGCCCGGGGTGCTGCACGGCGACCGCTGGGTCCGCTCGCCAGACTGCGCCGCCGCCGGCAGCAGCCCTGACCCACTGCTGGCCGGCGCCCAGTACCTGGCCATGTACTGGTTCGCCGAACCGGTGCGGGAGAGCATCGGTCAGTGGAAAGAGCTGGGGGACACCGCATTGCAGCAGGGTCGCCGCCCGGAACTGGGGTGGACGACCCGGACGATGATGGGGATGTTCCGGCCGCTCACCGGTTGGGTGAACCCCGCCGCCCGGATCAGCCTGGCGGCGCTGCCGTTCCGTCCGCACCGCGGGGTCCACGTCACGGTCAGCCGGATCGACGAGTCCACCCCGACGGCGGTGGACGAGCGACTCGCCTTCGAGGAGACGGTCCGGTTGCCGAAGATCCTGGAACTGCCCGGCGTGGCCGGCGGCTGGACGTTCCGCAGCGTGTCGGTCGGGACGGCCGGCCCGGACGGCGGCGCCGTGCCGGTCGACGGGGTGCGGATCACCCTGCTCTACCTGGAGGCCGACCCGGTCGCCTTTGCCGCCGACCTGGCGTCCGCCGAGCGGGACGGAGCGGTCCCCGCCGCACCGGCCGACCTGGTCGACGTCGCCCGACCGATGCTCACCGGTCCGCTGCGCACGATCGAGCCCTGGCACTGGGACTGGTTCGGGCAGGACGACCGATGATCCGGATCGCGGTGATCGGACCCGGCGCGATCGGGCTGACCGTGGCCGCGGCCCTCGAGGCCGGCCGGGCAGCGACGGTCGCCGTGTTCGGCCGACGGCCGTCCCCGCCGCCGGTGGTGGACTGGCCGGACCGTTCCCAGCAGCTCGCCGCGGCCGTTCAGCTCGGGCCGGTCACTGAGGTCGCGGCTGACGCCGACCTGGTGGTGCTGGCGGTCAAGGCGCATCAGACGGCCGGCAGCGCAGGGTATCTGGCCGCCCTGCACCGGCCGGGCGTTCCTGTCCTGGTGCTGCAGAACGGGGTGGAGCACCGCGAGCGGCTGTCCGGGATCGTGCCGGCCGACGATGTGGTTCCCGGCATCGTCTGGTGCACGGCCGAACCGACCGGACCCGGGCGGATCACCGTTCGCCCCGGCGAGAACCGGATCGAGATTCCGGACGGTTCGCCGGCGGTGATCGCCACCGCCTTCCACGGCGCTGCGGTTGGCATCACCGAGATCGAAGACTTCACCACGGCAGCCTGGGCCAAGCTGGTCTACAACGCAGCGGTAGCGATCGAACCGCTCACGCTGCGACGGGCCGACGCCTTCAGTGATCCCGGTCTGCGCGAGGTGGCCCGCCGGATAGCGGCGGAAGGTGTCCGGGTCGGCCGAGCCGCCGGTGCGCGGCTCGCCGACAGTTTCGTCGACGAGGTGATCGACCGGCTGTCCGCCCAATCGGCGGGCACCGGCACCTCGATCCTGTACGACCGGCTGGCCGGTCGGGCCATGGAGTGGGACGCCCGCAACGCCGTGATCAGCCGGATCGGTGCCGCACACGGCATTCCCACGCCGGTCAGCGACATCATCGTCCCGCTGTTGGCCGGTGCCGGTGCCGCGTCATCATGACCAGGAGAGCGATGACAGACAGCAGCACCGACACTGACGGCGCGCCGTTCGAAGCGCAATCGTTCGACCCGCAAGCCTTCGACATCGCCAGGTATGGGCCGTGGGCGGTGATCGTCGGTGGCTCCGAGGGCGTCGGGGCCAGGTTCGCCGAGCTGCTGGCGGACGCCGGCCTGAACCTGTTGCTCATTGCCCGCAAGCCCGCGCCATTGGCCGCGATCGCGGAGTCTGCCCGGTCTCGCGGCGTTCGGGTGCGCACCATGGCGGTGGATCTGCTGGAGCCGGGCGCGGCGGACCGGATCGCCGACGCCGCCGCGGATCTCGACGTCGGCCTCGTGGTGGTGAACGCCGGTGCCAACAGCTACCGCGGCGAGTTCGTCGAATCCGACCCGGCCGGCGTGCAGCGGGTGATCGACCTGAGCATCACGGCGCCGCTGGAGCTGTGCCGGCACTTCGGTAAGCGGATGAAGGACCGGGGGAGCGGCGGGATCCTGCTGGTCGGTTCACTTGCCGGCTATCTCGGGCACGCCGGGATCGGCATCTATGCCGCGGCCAAGGCCTTCGCCCGGATCTTCGCCGAGGGCTTGTGGCTGGAGCTTCGCCCGTTCGATGTCGACGTCCTGCACCTCGTCCTCGGGCTGACGGACACGCCCGCGATGCATCGCGCGGGGCTGCGTCTGGACGGCGCCGCCGACCCGCTGGCGGTGGCTGCCCAGGGCCTGGCACAGTTGCCGGACGGACCGGTTCGCGTAGTGGCCGGGAACGAGAGGCTGGCCGCCCGGCGTAGCGGACTCGACCGGGCGGAGCTGGTGACAGCCAACGCCGAAGCCTCCCGCCGGATGCTCGGCGGCTGAACCCTTCCGGCGAGGATCAACATGGCCTGCGAGGCTGCGTTTGGCTCGTTCTGTCCCACCTGTCATGAATCAGGCGATGTTGATCCGCGCGGCCGATGTTGATCCGCGCGGTCAGCTGAGCACCCGGGCGCGCAGCCGGTACAGCGGGTCGTCGGTGTCGCGCCGGCCGGCCGGGCCGGTGCCCTCCTTGGCGATGAACCGGCCGGCGTCCGACCGGGTCCACTCCCGGACTGCCCATCGTTCGGCGATCGCCCAGCGGCCGTCCACCAGGGTGAAATGGTCCACGTAGCGGAAACCGCTGGTGAAGTTGCGTCGCGGGTTGTCGACCGGTTCCCCCCAGTGCACCGCCTGGCCGTAGGTCTCGCTGACCGCCGCATCCCCGGACAGCTCGATCAGCTGGTTCGCCACGATGTGCATCGTTCCGGAAAGTCGCTGCAGAGCGCCGGATACCCACTGGATGTACTCGTCGATGCTGCCGTCGAAGCCCGTGTGGTGATCGATGCCGTCGGGATGATAAGCCGACCGGACCAGGTCGAAGTCGAGCCGGTCGACCCCGCGGCAGTAACGCAGCACGGCCTGGCCGATGTCGAACCGGTCGCGCTCCGGCGTGCGCTCGTTGGTCATCGGGGAGCCCGCCGCCCGCTCACTGAGTGACGGTCCAGCCGCCGTCGACCGGCAGGAACGCCCCGTTGACGTAGCCGGCCAGCGGCGACAGCAGGAACAGCACGGTCCAGGCGATGTCGTCCGGGCTACCCATCCGGCCGAGTGGAATCCGTTGCAGCACGCGCTGTCCGACCTCGCTCTCGGCGAACCCGGCGAGTCGGGGGGTGTCCGTCATCCCCGGTGCGACCGTGTTGCTGCGCACCTCATCGCTGCGATAGGCGGCCAGATGCCGGGTGTAGCCGGCGATCCCGGCCTTCGAGGCGCAGTACCAATCGGAGTTCGTGCCGATCACGTTCCCGGCCACCGATGCGATGTTCACCAGCGAGGCGCCGTCCGGGGCGCCGTCGGACAGCCACACGTCGACCATCCGGCGCATGCTGCCCACGCACAGCACCAGGGCCTGCTCGAACTCGAGATCGATGGCGGACGGCGGTCCGGCCACGTTGGCCAGGTGCCGGATCGTGCCCACCTTCTTCGTCTCGGCGAACGCCGCGGCGATCTGGTCGGCGTCACCCACGTCGCAGGCCAGCCCGATCGCCGTGCCGCCGGCCGCGGTAATGGTCTGCGCGGTCTCGGCCGCGGTGTCGCCGTTGAGATCCCAGGCGGCAACGGAGAGGCCGAGTTCGGCCGCCCGGATCGCGGTGGCCCGGCCGATGCCGCTGCCGGCGCCGGTCACGAGGACGACGTCGCCCGGGGTGAATCCGAAGTGGACTGCGGGGACGGCCGGTGTGCTCATCTGGTTCTCCTTCGATCCGGTGGTGGTCCGTACTCTCGGTGCTCCGGCGGTACGCCGGTTGTCGCTGCGGTCGTGCCGACTGTCCTTCTGGGTCTTCCGGCCGGCCCGCCGGCTCTTCTTCCGGCTGGCCTACCGGGTTGACGGCCCCCAGGGTTGCACGGCCAGGTCGGTGCCGTCACGGCTGCCCGTTGTCGCACCCGCCGGCAGCGGCCACTGCCCGGCCGGGTCGTCGACCCGCAACCATTCACTGACCGTGACCCGCTCGGCGATCCGCCACTGCCCGCGGGTCAGGGTGAACGTGTCCAGATAGCGAAAGCCGTTGATCAGGTTGCCCTTCGGTGGCTCGGCGGTGCTGGGCTGCAGCGCGAACCCGTACGACTCGGACCTTGCCCGCGCGGGATCGGCCGGGTCGAACTCCACCAGGGTGTTGGTCAGGTAGTGCATGGTCATCGTGCGCCGGCCGACCAGCTTCCAGATCACCGCGACCAGTTCGTCAACACTGCCGGTGAACTCGCCCATGCAGACCCGCGCGTCCGGGTGGAACGCGCTGCGTACCAGGCCGGCGTCCATCCGGTCGACCCCGCGGCAGTAGCGCAGCAGTGCCCGCTCGATGTCGCGTTCGGCCAGCAAGGTGCGCAGTCCGTCGCGATCGGTGTCGTGGCCGTCAGATTCCATAGCCGCCATCGACATCGAGCTTCTGTCCGGTGATGAAGCCCGCCTGATCGGATGCCAGGAAGGTCACTGCGGCGGCGATGTCGTCGGCGGATCCGAAGCGACGCAACGGGATGTTCGCCATCGCCACGGCCTGCGCCCGATCGTTCAGATCGCCCGAGCTCATCAGCCGCTCCGCCATGCCGTCCGTGAGCATCCCGGGACCGACACAGTTCAACCGCACGCCGAACCGACCCTCCTCGGCGGCGAAGGCGCGGACCAGCGCCTCGACCGCTCCCTTGGTGCCTGCGGACAGTCCGTCGCGCACCGGGTAGCGACTGGTGGCGGCGGTGGTCACCGCGACGACGCTGCCACCGCCGGCCCGCAGGGTCGGCAGCGCGGCCTGCACCAGGTTGAAGAAGGCAGCGGCCTCCTGGTTCAGGTGATCTGCGTACTGCGTCGGCGTGACCTTCGACAGGTGCACCATCGGGATGTGTGGTCCGGCCGCGTGCACCACGGTGTGGATGCCGGCGGACCCGACAGTGTGCAGGTACTCGGCCACCGCGGCGGGTTCGGTCAGGTCGAGCGGATCGGCGCGCACGTCGGCGCCGGACCCGGTCAGCTCCTCGACCAGCGACCTGGCGGCGGCGGAATTCGACCGATAGGTGAGGGCGACCGCGGCTCCGCGGGCGGCGAAGTGGCGGCAGATCGCGGCCCCGATGCCACCGGAGCCGCCGGTCACCACCGCAACCCCGGTGCGGCCGCCGAAGTCCTGTGGCACCCCGGCTCCGGGAACGTCCGGCTCCGTCATCCCCACGCCTCCCGCCTCGGATCGCACCCTACAAAGCAAGCGCTTGGTTGGAGATTAGGACGGTGCCGGAGCGGCGTCAAGCCTCGGCGGGGTGCGGCGGATCGCGATCGCGGCGCCGGCCACCGCGGCGATGCCGCCGAAGGCGGCGAACGCGGCCGCCGCGTCCATCACCCGGATCACCAGGCCGATACCGAGGCCGCCGAACGGCAGCAACCCGCCCCAGCAGACGAAATACAGGCTCATCACCCGGCCGCGCTGGGCGTCGTCCACCAGCTGCTGCAGCAGCGTGTTGACCGAGGTCATGATCGAGAAGGTCAATGCGCCGGCGACCACCATCAGCACGGCCATCAGCGTGAAGCTGTGGATCAGCCCGAGGCACCCGACGGCCAGGCCGAGTGCGACGAGCTGCCAGGCGGATCTGGCGAGCGTCACCCGGCCGTGCAATCGCGCCACGGCCGCCACCCCCAGCAGTGAGCCGAGGCCGCCGATCACCACCAGGGTCAAGAAGGTGGTGTCGTCACCCCCGTCGATCCTGGCTCCGAGCAGCGGCAGTTGTGATTGGAAGGCGCAGGCGAACACCGAGGTCATCGCCACCAGGGCCAGGGCGGCCAGCGCCGGCGGTCGGCTGCGGGCATGCGAGATGCCGGCCAGCACCCGCCGCCGGATGCTCTCCCCGCCGGTCGGCAGTACCCGGGCCGGGACGCGGATCTGCCAGGCCAGCGCCAACACCGACATGGCCAGCAGGCAGAAGACCGCGAACGCTCCGGTGGACCCGGCAACCAGCAGGACCGGGCCGGCCAGTGCTGGACCGGCGATCCGGGCCAGGTTGAGGGCCACCGATTGCAGCGGGATGGCTCCCGCCAGATCCACCGCCGGAACCGTGTTCGCCGTCAGTGCCTGGTTCGTCGGGGAAACGGTGGTGATGACACAGCCGCCGAGGAAGGCCAGCACCAGGACGGCCGGCGTCGGCATGGCGTCCAGGGCGGCCAGCACCGTGCACACCACCGCCAGCAGCACCGCGGCGAGTTGGGAGGCCAGCAGTATCCGGCGCCGATCCCGGCTGTCGGCCAGCACGCCGGCCGGCAGCGAGAACAGCAGGTACGGCATGAAGGTGCAGAAGTACAGGACGCCGAGCCAGAGCGGGTCGTTGTCCGTGCGATGCCCGACCTCCCACTGGAAGGCGATGGTGGTGAACCAGTAGCCGAGCTGGATCAGCAGACTGGAGAACCACAGGAACCGAAACGACCGGTGGCCCAGCGCGCCGAGCAAGCTCACCGTCGTCCTCCGCTTTCGCGCACACCCCCGCGGGGTCCCTGTCCGGACCCTACCAAGCGCTTGCTTGCGGGGCGAGAGGTGTTGTGATTGTCTGGCATCGACAGATCATTGGCGAACGGTGAGGTGGCAACGGTGGCCGGAGTATGCGCGGGGCGTGCGGTGATCATTACCGGCGCCGGTCAGGGGCTCGGGCGGGCACATGCCCTCGAGTTCGCCCGGCAGGGTGCCCGGCTGGTGCTCAACGACGTGGGACCGGCCGCCCAGGCGGTGGCTGACGAAATCGTCGCCGCCGGTGGGCAGGCGGTGGCCAGCATCGGCGACGTGTCGGACTGGGAATACAGCGCCGCATTGGTACAGACCGCCGTCGAGAATTTCGGCCGGCTGGATACCCTGGTCAACAACGCCGGTATCAATCGTGACCGAATGCTGGTCACCATGTCCGAGCAGGAGTGGGACCTGGTGCTGAAGGTGAACCTCAAGGGGCACTTCGCACCGCTGCGGCATGCGGCCGACCACTGGCGCGGTCTGTCGAAGGCCGGTACGCCGGTGGCCGCCAGGGTGGTCAACACCTCGTCGGGCGCCGGCCTGCTGGGCAGTGTCGGACAGGGCAATTATGCGGCGGCCAAGGCCGGCATCGCGGTGCTCACCCAGATCGCCGCCGTCGAGTTCGCCCGCTACGGCATCACGGTGAACGCGATCGCGCCCTCGGCCAGGACGCCGATGACGGAGGCGGTCTTCGCGGAGGCGATGGCCAAGCCGGACACCGGGTTCGACGCCATGGACCCGGCGAATGTGTCGCCGCTGGTCGCCTGGCTGGGCAGCGACGGCTCGGCCGGGGTGACCGGCCGGGTCTTCGAGGTGGCCGGCGGCGAGGTGTCGCTGGCCGATGGCTGGCGCCACGGCCTGGCAGCCACCAAGGACTCCCGTTGGGAGGCAACGGAGCTCGGCGACGTGGTGACCGACCTGATCGCCCGCAGCGAGCCACCGGCCCCGGTGTACGGAGCCTGAGCGAGATGGCCCAGCAGCAGTCCAGTGCCGCGCAGTCGGCCGACGCCGACGAACGGTTCCGCGAGGAGATCCGGACCTGGCTGGCCGAGAACCTGACGGGTGAGTTCACCGCCGTCGTCGGCACCGGTGGGGCCGGTCACGAGCACGAGCAGCTGGAGCTGCGCCGGGCCTGGGAACGACGGCTCGGCGAGGGCCGCTGGATCGGCATCGGCTGGCCGGTCGAGGCCGGCGGCCGGGGGGCGTCGCTGGCCCAGCAGGTGATCTTCCACGAGGAGTACGCCAGGGCAGGCGGCCCCGGCCGGCTGATGCACATGAGCGAACAGCTGCTCGGGCCGACGCTGCTGGCGTTCGGCACCGCTGACCAGCAGCAGCGATTCCTGCCCGGCATCCTGCGCGGTGAGACCCTCTGGTGCCAGGGCTACTCGGAGCCAGGCGCGGGCTCCGACCTGGCCGGCGTGCAGACCCGTGCGCACCGCCGGGAGGGCCCCGATGGCGCCGAATATGTGGTCGACGGGCAGAAGGTGTGGACGTCGCTGGCCCACCTGGCCGACTGGTGCTTCGTGATCGCCAGGACCGACCCGACACAGCAGCGGCACCGGGGGCTGTCGTACCTGCTGGTCCCGATGGACCAAAGTGGCGTCGCGGTGCGCCCGATCGTGCAGCTCACCGGGACCTCGGAGTTCAACGAGGTGTTCTTCGACGGCGCGGTGACCAGCGCCGACAACCTGGTCGGCGCCGAGGGCGAGGGCTGGCGGGTGGCAATGGGCACCCTGGCCTTCGAGCGGGGGGTGGCCACCCTCGGTCAGCAGATCGGCTTCGAACGCGAGCTGGCCGCGGTGATCGCGACCGCAAGGTCGACCGGGGCCATCGATGATCCACTGGTCCGGGACCGGCTGGTCAGGGCCTGGATGGGGCTGACGGTGATGCGCAACACCGCGGTCCGGATGCTCCGCTCGGCCGGTGACGGCACCCCGGGGTTGGAGGCGTCGGTGTCCAAGCTGCAGTGGGCCAACTGGCACCGCGACCTCGGTGAGCTCGCCATCGACGTCGCCGGCCCCGACGGGCTGCTGACCGGCGATCACTACGAGCTGTCGGATGCCCAGTCGCTGTTGCTGTTCACCCGGTCGGACACCATCTACGGCGGCTCGAACGAGGTGCAGCGCAACATCATCGCCGAGCGCATGTTGGGACTGCCCCGCTGATGCGCAGATCCTCTGGAGCCCACTGATGACTTCGACCGACGAACGGCGCGAGATGCGGAGCACCGTCGCCGAACTGCTCGACCGGGAGGCCGGCAGCGCCAGGATTCGCACGGCGATGGCCGGCCGGTCCGGGTTCGACGCGGCGCTCTGGCAGCGGATCACCGGTGAGCTGGGCCTCGGCGCCCTGCTGGTCCCGGAGCGGGCCGGCGGCCTCGGACTCGACTTCGCCGACGCCGCCGTGGTTCTCACCGAGTTCGGCCGCCGACTGGTCCCCGGTCCACTGCCCGAGACGCTGGTCGGCACGGCTGCGCTGGCCGGCTGCGGAACCGCAACGGCCGACGAGTTGTTGCTGCGGATCGCAAATGGGGGCCTGGCGCTGGCCAGCGCGGTCGCCGAACCCGGCAGCGACTGGGATATCGATCGGATCGGTTGCCGCGCGGTCGAATCCGGTGGCCGCGCGACGCTGTCCGGCAGCAAGCGGTTCGTCGCGTTCGGTGCCACCGCCGATGTGTTGTTGGTGGCGGCTCGTGACCCGGCGGAGGAGAGTTCGGGCCTTGGGCTGTTCGCGGTGACCTCGTCCGCCGCCGCCGAACGGCGGAGCCGGATGACACTGGATGCCACCCGCCGGCTGGCCGACATCGACTTTGACGCCACCGAGGCCGTCCGGCTGACCGAACCCGGTGACGGCACCCGAGTCGTCCGGCTGCTGGTCGATCTGACGTTGGTCGCGCTGGCGGTGGAATCGGCAGCCGCGGCCGCGGCGGCGCTGGACCTGACCGTCGAATACCTGAAGGTACGGCAGCAGTTCGGCCGTCCGTTGGGCAGCTTCCAGGCGCTCAAGCACCGGTGTGCGGACCTCGCGGTCCTGGTGCACGGCGCGACGGCGACGGCCGACCATGCCACGGAGGTGGCGGCCACTGGCTCGGCAGAGCTGGCGGTGGCGGCGCCGCTGGCCAAGGCCGTCTGCGCCGACGTGCTGCGTGATGTGGCGGCCGAGACCATTCAGCTGCACGGCGGGATCGGCTTCACCTTCGAGCACGACGCCCACCTCTACTTCAAGCGGGGCAAGGCGAATCAGCAGTTCTTCGGGTCGGGCGAACAGTTGCGCCGCCACCTCGAACGGGCCGTGTTCCAGTGAGCGGACCGGAGTTGCCCGCCGAACTCCTACGGGCGGCTGACATCGTGCTGATCATCGACAGCATTGCCAGGATCGCGCAACTCGCCGACGAGGGCGAGCTGGACAGCTATCTGGCGCTGTTCACCGAGGACGCGGTCTGGACGATGCCGGCGAACCCGGCGACCGGCGTCGACCGACAGCTCCGGACCGGCCGCGCCGACCTCCGCGCGGGTGCGGCGGAACGCCGCGGGGCCGGGATTCAGGGGCCGGGAAGTTGGACCCGGCATGTGGTGACCGGTACCTCGGTGCGGGTGCACTCGCCGGACGACGGTGGACCCGCCAGGCAGGCGGATGCCCTGTCGTACTTCAGGTTCTACGTCGACACCCGGGCCACCCCACGTCTAGTGAGCATGGGCAGCTATCGCGATGTGTTCCGCAGGACATCGGACGGCTGGTTACTGGCCACCCGAACCATCGGGCTCGGATGACGGCCTCGCGGCGACAGTCAGCGATCGCGCAACGCTGCCAGCACCAGCGACCGCATCGGCTCCGGGACTTCGATCGGGGTGTTGTCGGCGTCCAGGATCACCACGGTGATCGACCCGCGAGCCACCTGCACGCCGTCGTCGATCCTGGTCATCCTGACTTCACCGCGCACCGAGCTGCGACCCATCCGGGCGATCCCGTACGAGACCTCGATCCGGTCGAAAAGCGCGGCCTGCGCCAGGTATTCGCATTCGGTGGCCCGGGTGATCGTCTTGAAACCGAATCGCTGGAGCAGGGTGTCCTGGCGCAGGTCGTTGCGCACCATCCACTCCGACTGGATCCGCTCCATCCAGGGGAACCAGGTCGCGAAGTAGATGATGCCGGCGGGGTCGCAGTCGGCATAGGTCAGGCGCGTTTCCATCGCCAGCAGCTCGCGGATCGCCGGCCGATCGGCACCCGCCGCCGGGTCGATGGCGTTGGTCTCGGTGGGCACGGGCGCGGTGGCTGCGGACTGCTCGGTCATGTCAGAGATGTACCACAGACGGTTCTTCCGACGGTGAGGGGAGCGCGGCAACCATGAACATCAGCACTGCTGTCGTCGGGTTGGGCAACATCGGTGGCCCGATCGCGGCGCGAATCGCCGGGTGTGGCGCGCCGGTGGTCGGCGTCGACGGTCTGGCGGAACGCCGGCAGGACTGGGCCGGCCGGACCGGCGCGCCGGCTGTCGCGTCGCTGGCCGAGATCGATAGTGCCTCCCTGGAACGGGTTCTGATCGTTGTCCGGACCACCGAGCAAGCGCTCGGCGTGCTCGACGAGGTGTGCCGGGCGGCCGCCGGCCGGGCTTCGGACCCGGCCGCCGGTCCGCTCACCGTGCACCTGATGACCACCCTGGAAGCCGCCGCGGCACGGCAGCTCGGCGATCTCCCGGCGGTGGCCGATGACGACGGAGCCGTTCGGGTGCTGGAGCAGCCGGTGTCCGGCGGCTCGGTCGGAGCAGCGGCCGGTACGCTCACCGTTCTCTCCGCCGGGCCGATCCGACCGACGGACACCGAATTCCTGCTGTCCACCGTCGCGGGCCGGGTGATCGACTTCGACGACTACGGCACCCCGACCCTGGTCAAGCTGGTGAACAATGCGCTGGCCGCCCTGAACACCCGTAGCACCGCGGCGATGCTGTTGCTGGCTGCCGATCTCGGGCTGGACGTCCGCCGGGTCAAGCAGGTGGTGGACACCTCTTCCGGGGCCAGCACGATGGGCGAGATGATCGACCGGTTCGCCGACGATCAGGCCGAGTTGCTCACCAAGGACGTTGCGCTGCTGGCCGGGGCGGTCGATCGGTTGCCGTCCGTCGACCTCGATCCGGCAGCCTTGCTGGCCGACCTGGCGGCGGTCCGGGAGTTGCTGAACCGTCAGCCCGGCGACCCGGCGGCCACCCATCCGCAGGGGGATGCTCGATGACCGGCCCCGATTTCGCCGGCTCCTCCGGGTTCGCCCCGGGTACCTTCGCCGACCGCGTCGCGCTCGTCACCGCGGCCGGCGGCGCGATCTGCGGGTCCGCCGCCGTCATGCTCGGTGCCCTTGGCGCCCACCTGGTGCTGACGGACGCCGACCCCGACCGGCTGGCCGCGGTGGCCACCGCGGCCCGCGGCGCCGGCGCCACCGTGCACGAGCTGGCCGGCGACCTGCGGGACCCGGCCACCGTTGCCGCACTGGTCGAGCTGGCCGAGCGGGAACACGGCCGGATCGACGTGCTGATCAACGGTCTGGGCGAGCATCTGGCCTCGGCCGGGTCGTTCGAGGAGACCACCGAGGAGCAGTGGAGTGAGCTGTACCAGGTCAACCTGCTGCACGTCTTCCGGGTGACGAAGGCGGTGCTGCCCGGTATGAAGGGCCGCGGTTACGGCCGGATCGTCAACTTCTCGTCGGTGGAGGGCATCAGGGCGGCTCCGGACCTGGCGGTGTATGCCGCGTTCAAGCGCGCCGTCGACGGGTTCACCCGCTCGCTGGCGGTGGAGGTCGCCCCGTTCGGCGTGCTGATCAATGCCGTCGCGGTGGACAAGACCAGGGCGCACCAGGTCGGCCACTACCAACTTCCGCCGGAGTACCAGCGGCTGGTTCCCACCTGGATCCCGGCCGGCCACTACGCCGAGCCCGATGAGGTGGCCAGGATCGTCGCCTTCCTGGCGGCCGAGCTGAACACCTGGATCGTCGGCGACACCATCGCGGCCGACGGTGGCACGTTGGCCGCCGGCGGTTGGTACCGCACCCCGCAGCGGTGGACGAACCAGCCGCTGCTCACCCAGTACCTGGAGCCGGCGGAGGTCAACGACGCCCGTCCACCGTCGCTGCGCTGACCACCGAAGACCCATCGACCGGATCAGGTCGACGCCGGTCGAGAATCAGGAGATTCCATGTCCGACATGCAGTTCTCTGTGCAGTTCTTCGGCCTCCCGGCCGATCAGTATCTACCGCTGGCGATCCGGGCGGAGCAGCTCGGGTTCCATACGCTCTGGCTGGCCGATCACGTGGTGACGCCGCTGGACTACGACAAGGTCTACCCGTACAACTCGGCCGGCGATCCCGGCTACCGGGCCGAGACCCCACTGACCGATGTGGCCGTCACCCTCGGGTTTCTGGCCGGCCGCACCGAGCGGATCCGGCTCGGCGCCGGGGTTTTCGTCCTGCCGATGCGTAACCCGTTCCATGTCGCGCGGTCGTTCGCGGCGCTGCAGAACCTGTCCGGCGGCCGGCTCACCCTTGGCCTTGGCACCGGCTGGATGCGGGAGGAGTTCGAGGCGGTCGGCGTGCCGTTCCGGCGTCGTGGCGACCGGACGGACGAGATGCTCGAGGTGCTGGACCTGCTCTGGAGCGGTCGGCCGGTCGAATACCACGGGAAGTTCATCGACTTCCCCTCGGTGCATTTCGCCGGCGCGCCGGAACAACCGATCCCGTACGTCTTCGGCGGGCACTCCCCGGCCGCGTTGCGGCGGGCGGCGCGGGTCGGCAGCGGCTGGTTCGGTCCGAACCTCGATCTGGCCGCCACCGCCGAGCTGACCGGGCAGATCGACGCCGAACGCGGCCGGCTGGGTCGTACCGGGGACTTCACCCATTACGTCCGGTTGGTCGGCGACCTTACGCCGGAGACCGTCGACCGATACGCCGGAGCCGGCTTCCGGCATCTGGTGTTCGCCCCGTTCAACCGGCCCGACATTCCGCCGACCCTGGCCGGGCGACTGGCCGCCCTCGACGAGGCGGCGAGCGGCCTCGGGCTCGCCCCGGCGGCGGTTTCATGACCGCGGAACCGCCCCGGTGAATCAGAATTCGCACGGAATTCCGAGCTCGGCGCCGCCGATCAGTGGTGCTATCGTTTAGGCAATCAAGCGCTTGGTTGTTTGTCTGGGCGGCCGTGGGCCGCCCCGGTGGGCACCACCCTCCCCGACGATGTAGGAGAGCACAGATGTCTCGATACCCGATGCGAACCACAGCCGGCTGGATCGCCATCGCCGCCGCCGCCGGCCTGTTGCTGTCAGGTTGCGGATCCGACGACAATGCCGGTGGCGCCGGTGGCGACGACATCGTCCTCGGGATGATCACCGACACCTCCGGTGGCGCCTCCGCCTACGCGCCCTACACGACTGTCGGCATCCAGCTCGCCGTCGACGAGATCAACGCCGCCGGCGGCGTCGACGGCAAGCAGCTGAAGGTGATCACCGAGAACGACGGCAGCGACACCACCCAGACGCCGACCCTGACCCGTCGGCTGCTGGAGAACGGCGCCGACGTGATCCTGATGAATTCCGGGTCGGCCTCCGCCATCAGTGGCCGAACGGTCTGCGTCGAGGAGAACGTGCTCTGCGTCGCTCCGACGAACCTGTCGGCCGACATCGTCAAGGCCCCCGGCAACGAGAACATCTACATCCTCGGCCCGACCAGCGAGGGCATCGGCGAGTCGTTCGCCGCCGGCATGTCGAAGGCCGGCTACAAGAAGCTTGCGGTGATCGCCGACGACGTGCCGACCATCCAGGGCTACGTGCCGGCTTTGGTCGGTGCGATCACCGACGCCGGGATCAAGGAGGTGGCGCAGGAGAAGATCGCGGCTGACGCCTCCGACGTGAGTGCCCAGATCGCCAGGGTCAAGGCGGCCGGTCCCGATGTGGTGCTGGTGATGTCCCTCGGCGGACAGACAGAGGCGCTGGTACAGAACGCGTTGCATCAGCAGCTGCCCGACGTGCAGCGGTTCTCGCTGGCGTCCATCGGCAACCAGCCGACCACCTGGGACCTGGCCGACAAGGGCGCGCTGGAGGGCCTGGTGTACGTCGGCAGCATCGATCCCGGCAACGAGCGGACCACCGAGTTCGCCGACAAGCTGGCGAAGAAGGGCGGCGACCACAGCGAGCTGACCGCCTACGGCGTGCAGGGCTACGACTCGGTGTACCTGGTCAAGGAGGCGTTGACCAAGGCGGGCAGCGCCGACGACAAGGCCAAACTGAACGAGACCTTCCAGCAGATCAGCGGCTACCAGCCGCACTACGGTCAAAAGGACTTCACCCTGAGCTACGGCAAGGACAAGCACGTCGGTTCCGACGGGAACTGTGGCCTGGTGCTGGCGACCTTCGGCGCGGACAACAAGCCGGGCGATCCGTGGCCGGTGTACCAGCCGTCCTGCTGATCGGCCGACGTCCGCAGTCCGAATGACCCGGCGTCCCGCGCCCATGCCCCCTCGACCCGGAACGGAGCTCACATGCCCCTTCAGCTGTGGATCTCGGTGGTCGAGCTCAGCTGCTTCGCCGGCCTGATTGCGCTCGGCTTCTTCCTGGTGCTGCGCGGGGCCGACCTGTTCATGTTCGCGCTCGGACCGCTGGCCATGTTCGGTGCAATGTTCGGCGCGTACATGGTGTCCCGCAACGGATGGCCGGTCGCACTGGCCGTTGTGGTCGGCGTCGTGATCGCCTCCGGGCTGTCGGTGGCCAGCGAACTGCTGGTGGTCCGGCCGATCCACCGACGCACCGGCGGCGAGGAGAACCCGTCGATCGTGGCGATCGTGGCCGTGCTGTTCCTGCTGGAGCAACTGGCCGGGACCCTGTTCGGACGCCGGCCACTGCCGGGCAGTGCCCTGTGGCGGGACTCGTTCACCGTCGGCGGCGCGGTGATCAGCGGCCAGGCCATCCTGCTGGTGGCGGTGTGCCTGCTGGCGTTCGGTGGCGTGGCCTGGTGGCTGCGGGGCAGTGCCACCGGGCGGATGCTGCGGGCGGTCGGCGACAACGAACGGGCCGCCGCCATCCTCGGCATCCCGGTGGCGAAGGTCAGGATGGTCGCGTTCGCCATGGCCGGAGCCCTCGCCGGCATTGCCGGCGCCCTGTTCGCCACCAAGGGCGGCGTCACCTTCACCAGCGGACTGCAGTGGACCCTGGTCGGGTTCCTGGCGGTGATCGTCGGCGGTCTCGGGTCGGTCTGGGCGCCTCTGGTGGGAGCGGTGATCGTGGCCCTGCTGCAGACCTGGACCGTGTACAAGTTCGGCCAGGCGATGGAGGACTACGTCACCTTCGCGGTGGCCTTCCTGTTCTTCGCGTTGCGGCCCAAGGGCATCTTCCAGACCAAGGTGCGGATATGACGGAATCGACGAAGAAGCCGCCGATCCAGAGCGAGCCCGCCGTCCCGGCGGGCCGCGGCGGGCCGGCGGCCCTGGTGCTGCTGCTGCGCCGTCATCGCTGGTCGGCGGAGGTGGTGGTGACCCTGGCTGCGGCCGCACTGCTGGTCGCCTACGGCAGCGGGCCGAGCTTCCGCCAGGACTATGTGGTGCTGATCTGCACCTACGGCCTGCTCGCCCTCGGCATGTACGTCCCGTACATCATGAGCGGGTCGTTGTCGTTGGCCTACAACGCCTATCTCGGAATCGGCGCCTACGCCTGCGCTCTGATCAGCACCAAGGCCGGTTGGTCGTCGCTGTGGGGAGTCCCGATCGGCATGGTGCTGTCGGCGGCGATCGCGGTGCTGCTCGGGTTGGCCACCCGCAAGCTCACCGGCTTCTACCTGGCCGGCGTGACGCTGTTGTTCGGGGTGGCCTTCCAGGTGTTCCTGCTCGATCGGGTGTCGATCACCGGTGGGGCGATGGGGATGACGGTTGCCCGCCCCGAACTGTTCGGGCAGAGCATCAAGCGCTACCAGATCATGGTTGTCGGCGTGGTGCTGGTCTGGGTGGTCGGCATCCTGCTGGCCAGGCTTCGGCAGTCGCCATACGGGGTGGTGGTGCGGCTCCGCAAGGACGTGCCGCAGGTGGTCGAGGCGTCCGGGATCAGCGCGGGCAACACCGGGATCGTGTCGCTGGCCATCGGCGCGGCGATCGGGTCGCTGGGCGGTTCGCTGTTCGGGATGATGGGCGGTGTCGCGCAACCGGAGTCGTTCGGTCTGCACATCATCTTCCTGGCCATCTTCATGCCGCTGCTCGGAGGCCAGCGTTCGCCGTGGGGCGCGGTACTCGGCGCACTCATCGTGGTGGTGTTCACCTTCGAACTCGACCTGGTCGAAGACACCGGAACGCTGATCTTCGCGATCGCCATCCTGCTGGTCCTGCGGCTTGCCCCCGAGGGACTGCTCGGCCTGGTCGGCAAGGGCTGGCAACGGTTCTGCCGACGACTCGGCGTCTCCGGCCACGACGATCGGGGGGTCCGATGACGACCGACGGCGCGGCCAGCGGGGTGCGGGACACCGGCGAGGTGCTGCTCAGCTGCGTCGACGTCGGCAAGTCCTACGGTGGCGTACGGGCGGTGCGGGACGTGTCGCTGGAGGTCAGGGCGGGCGAGATCGTCGGCCTGGTCGGTCCGAACGGTGCCGGCAAGACGACCCTGGTTGACGTGATCACGGGCCAGCAGCAGGCGAACACCGGCGACATCCGGATCGGTGCGATCGAGATGACCGGCTCGCCGTCGCGACGGGCCAGGCTCGCCGGGTTCTCGCGCACCTTCCAGCATCCGCAGTTGGCGCTGGACATGACGGTCAGGGAGAACATCCTGATCGGCGGGGTGGGCGAACGCTTCGGCTCGCCGTGGCGGATCTTCGGACAGGCCGTCGCCGGTGCGTTCCATCCCGGTACCAAGGCCCTCGACCGGCGCATCGCGGAACTGGCGAATGACCTCGGGATCCACGGATTGCACCGCGAGGTCGCCGATCTCACCCTGGGTGAGCAACGCATGGTCGAGGTGGCGCGGGCGCTGCTGCGCCGGCCGCGGGTGCTGTTGCTCGACGAGCCGTTCGCCGGGGGCGATCCGCGCGGCGTGAGTGGGATGACCAACGCGCTGTCCAGGATCGTCGAACAGGGCTGTGCTGTGCTGGTGGTCGACCACAACGTGGACATCGTTGCCTCGCTCGTCGACCGGCTGGTGTTGATGGACCAGGGCGCCGTCGCGTTCCAGGGCACGCCGGCGCAGGCGCTGGCCAGCGCTCAGATGCGGGCGGTCTACTTCGGCGGAACGGCGGGCTGATCCGATGACGAACACACCGCGGACCCCTGAACTCGGGACGCATCAACGCGTCTCGGTGCGCGATCTGCGCGTGCGCTACGGTCACGCCACCGCGCTGGCCGGAGTGGATCTGGACCTCGAGCCGGGAAAGATCAACGCGATCGTCGGGCAGAACGGTGCCGGAAAGAGCAGCCTGCTGCTGGCCATGTACGGGGCGGTGCCCAGTTCCGGTTCGGTGTCGGTGGGCGGGCAGGACATCTCCGACCTCAAGCCGGCCCAGCGGGCCCGCCGGGGCATCGGCCTGGTGCCACAGGGCCGGCAGATCTTCCCGACGCTCACCGTGCGGGAGAACCTCGCGGTGTACGCCGAGGTGCTCGACGCAGGGCACGAGGCGGTGGAGGCGGCCATTCGCCGATTCCCCCGGCTACTGGAGCGGGCGAACACCTTGTCGGGCAATCTGTCCGGTGGTGAGCAGCAGATGCTTGCGGTAACGAGAGCCCTGATGACCGACAGCCGGGTGCTGCTGTTCGACGAGATGGCCACCGGCCTGGCACCGGTCATCGTGCAACAGCTGATCGGGGTGGCCAAGGAACTCGCCGCCGACGGATCCACCGTGGTGATGGCCGAGGCCAGCATCGGGGCGATCGTCGCGGACATCGACCGTGGTTACCTGCTGACCAGAGGCGAGATCGTCGACGTCGTCGAGGGTGGTGCCGAGCTCGAGGAGCGGTACCGGGCATCGATGGGCGTCGTGGGCTGACCGGTCGGACCCAGGCGCGGCCGTTGCGGTCCGCCGGCGGCGGCAGCGCCAGGGCGGACGGGCGCCGCCGGGTCGACAAGAAGGAGCGGACGACACCGCGGTCCGCCGACAACGAATGAGGGTGTGTGTAGATGTCCCAGCAAGTCGCGTCGCTGTTTCCCGCCGGTGCCGGTCCGGTGCCGGGTTCCGTCCACGAGCAGTATGTGGCCGAGCGACTCACCGAGGTGGGGAAGTTCGGGACGGAGACACTGGCCGACTGCGTCCGGCGGCATGCGGCCGAACGTGGTGACCGGCCGGCGTACAGCGCCGCCGGCGGGCTGTCGGTGACCTGGTCCGAACTCGACGACCTGTCCGGCCGGCTGGCCGCCCTGCTGGTCTCGCTCGGCATCGGGACCGGCGACCGGGTGGCGGTGTTCTATCCGGACGGCCCGGTGGTGCACGCCCTGTACCTGGCCACCGAGAAGGCCGGCGCCATCTCGATGGGGATCGGGCCGCGGGCCGGCCAGCTGGAGATGCGGCACCTGCTGTCGCTGTCCGGCGCCGACACCCTGGTGACCGCGCCCCGGCACAAGGGCGAGGACATGACCGAGCTGGTCGCCCGGCTGCGGGACGGCGGACTGCCGCTGCGGCATCACCTGGTGATCGATCCGGAGTCGCCCGACCTGGTCACCGTCAACGGTGCCGCTCCCGCGGAGATCGACGGCGCCGAGCGCCGGCGGCTGCTGGCCGGCCGGGCGCTCGGGTTGGGCGACATCTTCCTGCTGAACTCGACCTCCGGTACCACCGGAATGCCGAAATGCGTTGTGCACCACCAGAATCGCTGGCGGTACTTCCACAGCCAGGTGCTCCGGGCGGCCGAGTTCTCCGCCGACGACACCTGGCTGTCGCTGATCCCGTCACCCTACGGCTTCGGTATCTGGACCGCCCATGCGACGCCGATTCTGCTGGGCGCCCATACGGTGATGATGCCGAAGTTCGATGCGGGGCAGGCGGTCCGACTGATCGATTCCGAGCAGGCCACCGTGATGGCGGGCGTCACCACCCAGTTCATCATGATGCTGAACGCGCCGGAGATGGCGGACGCCGACCTCGGTTCGCTGCGCTGCCTGTTCACCGGCGGTGAGGCGATCCCGTACGCCCGCGCGGAGCAGTTCGAGAAGCGGACCGGCGCCGCGGTGCTGAACTTCTACGGCTCGAACGAGACCGGAATGCTCAGCTACACCACGGCGGCCGACTCCACCGAACGCCGGCTGGGCACCACCGGGCACGTGGTCGAGGACCTGCGAGTGCGACTGTTCGACGACGCCTTCGACGAGATTCCAGCAGCCGCCGGGATTCCCGGACAGTCCGGCTGTCGCGGGCCGTCCACCAGCCTGGGCTATTACGCCGATCCGGAGGCCAACCGCAAGCTGTTCAGTCCGGACGGCTGGATGCTGACCGGCGACCTGTGCCTGATCGACGCCGACGGCTACCTGACGGTGGTCGGCCGCACCTCGGACTTCATCATCCGCGGCGGCAAGAACATCTCGGCGGCCGCGGTGGAGGAGCAGGTCGGCAGCCATCCGGCAGTAGCGCTGGTGGCCGCCGTCGGCGTGCCGGACGAGGTGTTCGGCGAGCGGGTCTGCGTGGTGGTCGAGTTGCACGACGGCGCGACCCTGCAGCTGCCGGAACTCCTTGCCCACCTGGAGTCACGGGGCGTGTCGAAGGATTCCTGGCCCGAGCGGCTGGAGATCGTCGATGCCATTCCGCAGTCCTCGGGCGGCAAGGTGGCCAAGGGCCAGCTGCGCAAGCAGTACGGCGCGGCGGGCTGACGCCTTGCCGCGGCTCCGGACCGGGTCCGGTCCGGTCCGGAGCCGGTCCGGAGCCGCGGCAAGGGCTCAGGGTGTTGACGGCGGGGTGACGGCCAGGTGTCTGGCGGGAATCTCGCCGCCGCCGTCCACCAGCAGGTCGGTGCCGGTGACGTAGCCGGCCAGCGGTCCGGCCAGCAACAGGCAGGCATCTGCGATGTCATTCGGGGTGGCCATCCGTTGCAGCGGAATGGTTTTCGCGACCCGGTCCTGACCTGCCTCGTCGCCGTAGTACAGGTGCGACAGGTCGGTCCGCACCAGCCCGACCGTCACCTGGTTCACCCGCACCTTGGGACCGAAGTCCATTCCGAGCGCCTTGGTCAGCATCGTCAGCCCGGCCTTGGCCGCGGCGTAGGCGGCGGTGTCCGGAGCCGGATCGCGGCCGGCAACGCTGCCGATGTTGATGATCAGTCCGCCCGATTCCTGCTGCTGCATCACGGCGTTCGCCTGCTGCGCGACGTAGAACGGGGCCAGCAGGTTGAGCTCGACGATCTTGGCGATGAACCTGGGCGAGACGGTGGCAGAGTCGGCGTTCGGCGCGCCGCCGGCGTTGTTCACCAGCAGATCGAGCCGGCCGAAGCGTTGGACGGTGGCGGCTACCAGGGCCGCGCCCTGTTCCGGATCCCGGACGTCGGCCGCGATGAATACCGCTTCCCGGTCGGGTAGGTCGCCGGCGTCGGCCGTTCGAATCGGCTGGGCGGGCGCGGTCCGGCCGCAGATCACCACCTCGGCGCCGGCAGCCAGCAGCCGCCGGGTGATCGCCGCGCCGATGCCCTTGGTGCCCCCGGTGACGATCGCAACCTGTCCGGCCAGCTCGGGTGTCGTCATCATGGGACTGTTCGCTCCCGCACTCACGCCAGGCGCTCGATGATCGTCACGTTCGCCTGTCCGCCGCCTTCGCACATGGTCTGCAGACCGTACCGCCCGCCGGTGCGCTCCAGCTCGTGCAGCAGGGTGGTCATCAGCCGGGCGCCGGTGGCCCCGAGCGGGTGCCCGAGCGCGATCGCACCGCCGTTCACGTTGACCTTGGCCGGATCGGCGCCGGTCTCCTTGAGCCAGGCGAGCACGACCGACGCGAACGCCTCGTTGATCTCCACCAGGTCGATGTCGTCCAGGCTCAACCCGGTGCGGGACAACGCATGTTCGGTGGCCGGGATGGGAGCGGTGAGCATCCACACCGGATCCGCGCCGCGCACCGAGAGGTGGTGGATCCGGGCGCGCGGGGTGACCCCGTGCTCCGCGACGGCCTTCTCACTCATCACCAGCAGGGCCGCCGACCCGTCGCAGATCTGACTGGCCATCGCGGCGGTGACCCGGCCGCCGGGAGTCAGCGGCTCAAGGGCAGCCATCTTCTCGGCCGAGGTGTCGGCCCGCGGGCAGGTGTCGACGGTCGCCTCACCCAACGGCAGGATCTCGCGGTCGAACCGGCCCTCGGTGATCGCCTGCAGAGCCCGCCGATGGCTTTCCAGGGCGAATGCCTCCATGTCCTCGCGGCTGGCGCCCCACTTCTCGGCGATCATCTCCGCGGACCGGAACTGCGTCACCGGCTCGGTCCCGTACCGGCGCTGCCATCCGACCGAACCGCTGAACGGATCGTCGAAGCCGTACTGCTGTCCGGCGAACATCGCGGCCGAGATCGGGATGGCGCTCATGTTCTGCACGCCGCCGGCCACCACGACGTCGGCAGTCCCGGACATCACCGCCTGGGCGGCGAAGTGCACTGCCTGCTGCGACGATCCGCACTGTCGGTCGATGGTCACCCCCGGCACGTGGTCCGGCAGCCCGGCAGCCAGCCAGGCGGTTCTGGCGATGTCGCCGGACTGCGGCCCGATGGTGTCGACGCAGCCGAACACCACGTCCTCGACGGCGGCCGGGTCGATGCCGGACGAGTCCATCAATCCGCGCAGAACGTGACCGCCGAGATCCGCTGGGTGCACGGCGGCCAGCGGACCCTTGCGCCGGGTGACCGGCGTCCGGACCGCATCGACGATATATGCCTCGGTCATCGGCGCTTCCTCCTTGAAGACGATGATGCCCGCAATCCGCCGCGAACGGGTGGCCGGGCCCACGGACATCTGCCGCTAGTCTAGCAAGCGCTTGGTTGGTCAGCTAGCATGAGCCGATGGGATTCCGTGATGGCACGATGACACAGGAGGCACGGGTGACGGCGATCGATCCGACGGGGTTGTCGACCATTCCGGCCTGCCTGCGGTCGGCCGCCGTTGACGCGCCCGATGTCGAAGCCATTGTCGACGGCGAGGTCCGGCTCACCTTCGCCCAACTGGACGCCGAGGTCACCCGGTTCGCCAGGGCAGCAGTCGCCCGTGGTCTGCAGCCGGGCGATCGGGCCATCGTCTGGGCGCCGAACAGCGCGCGATGGGTGGTTTCCGCTCTCGGCATCATGGCCGCCGGCGGCATTCTGGTGCCGATCAACACCCGCTTCAAGGGCGAGGAGGCCCGGTACGCCATTGAGAAGGTCCGGGCCGCCATGGTGGTGCTCGACGACTCCTTCCTCGGCAACGGATATCTGCAGATGCTCAGGGGAGACTCCGCCGATGCGGCTGCCGGTCCGTCCCGGCCGACCGCGGAGCGCCCGGTCCCGGCCGTGCCGCACGTGCACACCGTTGTCCTGCTCGACGCTGCGCCGGCCAAGGCCGCTGCCGACATCGGTACCGGTGCCGCCGCCGAGGCGGAACCGGCCCTGTCGTACGAGCAGTTCCTGGCCGGTGCCGCCGAAACCCCGGTCGGGGAGATCGACGCCCGGATCGACGCGCTCTCGCCGGACGACGTTGCCGACATCCTTTTCACCTCGGGGACCACCGGATACCCCAAGGGTGCCATGGTGACTCATCGATCCAACCTGTTGGTCGACCTGGCCTGGTCGGACATGACCGGATTGTTGCGGGCCGATCGTTACCTGTTGATCAACCCGTTCTTCCACAGCTTCGGCTACCGGGCCGGTGTGCTCGCCTGCCTGATCCGCCGGGCCACCATGCTGCCGATGGCGACCTTCGATGTGCCGGCAACGCTGCGGCTGATCGAGACCGAACGGGTCACGGTCTTCCCGGGAGCTCCGACGGTGTACACCTCCCTGCTGGACCATCCCGACTTCGCCGACCACGATCTGAGCTCGGTCCGGCTGGCCGTCACCGGCGCGACCGTCGTGCCGGTACCGCTGCTGCACCGGATGCGTGACGAACTCGGTTTCCGGGATGTGATCACCGCCTACGGGCTCACCGAAACCTGTGGTACCGCTACGGTCTGCCCGCCGGACACCGATGAGCACCGGATCTCCACCAGCTGCGGCATCGCCATTCCCGGTACCGAGGTGCGGATCGTCGGGTCGGATGGCATCGAAGTGCCGGTCGAGCAGATCGGCGAGGTGCACGTCCGCGGCTACAACGTGATGCTCGGCTACTTCGAGGACGAGGCGGCGACCGCCGCCGCCGTCGACACCGACGGCTGGATGCACACCGGCGATGTCGGGTGGATGGATGCCGACGGTTACCTGCGGATCACCGACCGGATCAAGGATGTGGTGATGGTCGGCGGCTTCAATGTCTACCCGGCCGAGGTCGAGCGGATCATTCGCGAACACCCGGCCGTCTCCGACGTTGCGGTGGTCGGCGAGCCGGACGAACGGCTCGGTGAGGTGACCAGCGCGTACGTGCAACTGCGGGCGGGCGCCGTTGTCACCGAGGGCGAGCTGCTGGAGTTCTGCCGCGGAAAGATGGCGAACTTCAAGCAGCCGAGGCGGATCGCCTTCATCACCGAGCTTCCGCGAACTCCCAGCGGCAAGATCCAGAAGTTCAAGCTGGCCACCGACTCCTGACCAGGGCCGGCCCCGCGGCAGCCGCTCGGCGCCGCCTTTCCATCACTCAATCTCAAGGAGCACCGATGTCAGAAGCCGTGATCGTCGCCGCCGCACGATCGCCGATCGGGCGTGCGTTCAAAGGATCGCTGACGTCGCTGCGGGCCGACGACATGGCGGTCGCCATGGTCCGGGCCGCGCTGGCCCAGGTGCCGGAGTTGGATCCGCACACCGTCGACGATCTGATGCTCGGCTGCGCCCAGCCGGCCGGTGAGCAGGGCTACGGCCTGGCCCGGGTGGTCGCGGTGGCCGCCGGGCTGGACGACGTGCCGGGCACCACCGTGCAGCGCTACTGCGCGTCCAGCCTGCAGACC
Organism: Nakamurella lactea DSM 19367; assembly: GCF_000426645.1. Taxonomy (GTDB): domain Bacteria; phylum Actinomycetota; class Actinomycetes; order Mycobacteriales; family Nakamurellaceae; genus Nakamurella; species Nakamurella lactea. The sequence goes on from NZ_AUFT01000007.1 coordinate 180,998, forward strand.
ACCAGAATGGCGTTGCACGCGATCAAGGCCGGCGAGGCCCAGGTGCTGATCTCGGCCGGCGCCGAGGCGGTGTCCCGATTCGCCCAGGGCAAGTCCGACGGCATGCCGGACACCCGCAACCCGTTGTTCGCCGAGGCGGCCGAGCGCACCGCGGCCCGTGCCCTCGGTGGCTCTCCGGACTGGACCGACCCGCGCGAATCCGGCGCCCTGCCTGATGTCTACATCGCGATGGGCGAGACGGCCGAGAACGTGGCGGAGTTCCGCGGGATCAGCCGGCAGGCGCAGGACGAGTTCGGCGCACTGTCCCAGCAGCGGGCCCAGCGGGCGATCGAGGCCGGGTTCTTCGACCTCGACATCACCCCGCTGACGCTGGCCGACGGCACGGTGATCGGCAAGGACGACGGCCCCCGCAAGGGCGTCACCGTCGAAGGTCTGGCCGGGTTGAAGCCGGCCTTCCGACCGGACGGCACGGTGACGGCCGGGAACTGCTGCGGGTTGAACGACGGCGCCGCCGCGCTGGTCGTGATGTCCGACAGCAGGGCCACCGAACTGGGGCTGACGCCGCTGGCACGGGTGGTGTCCACCGGCGTGTCCGCGCTGTCGCCGGAGATCATGGGTCTCGGCCCGGTGGAGGCCTCCCGACGCGCCCTGGCCAATGCCGGGATGTCCATCGGTGACCTGGATCTGATCGAGATCAACGAGGCGTTCGCCGCTCAGGTGCTGCCCACCATCGACGACCTGAAGATCGATCCGGACCGGGTCAACGTGCACGGCGGAGCGATCGCCCTCGGGCACCCGTTCGGCCAGACCGGGGCGCGGATGACGACCACCCTGATCAACGGTCTGCGGTTCACCGACGGCCAGTTCGGGCTGGAGACCATGTGCACGGCCGGCGGCCAGGGGATGGCCATGATCATCGAGCGGCTGTCCTGAGATGAGATCGGGGCGGTCGGCCCGGGAGGAGAACGGATGACGCGGCTTCCACCACCACAGGTGTACGAGATCGACGGCGTGGTACCGGTTGTCGACCCGTCCAGTTTCGTTCATCCGACCGCGGTGCTGATCGGCGATGTGCTGATCGGACCCGATTGCTACATCGGTCCGGGTGCGACGTTGCGCGGCGACATGGGCCGGATCCGGATCGAGCAGGGTGCCAATGTGCAGGACAATTGCGTGCTGCACTGCTTTCCCGGCCGGGAGACGGTGGTCGAGACCGAGGGGCACATCGGTCACCTGGCGATGCTGCACGGCTGCCGGATCGGGGCCGGGGTGCTGGTCGGTATCGGCGCTGTGGTGATGGACGGGGTGGTGATCGGTGAGCGATCGTTCGTCGGTGCGCACAGTTTCGTGCCGGCCGACCTGCAGATCGGCCCCGGTCGGCTGGTGGTCGGTAGTCCGGCGAAGGACAAGCGCGCCCTGACCGAGGCAGAGATGACCTGGAAGGCCAACGGCACCAGGACGTATCAGGAACTGGCCAGGCGCTCGCTGGCCACCATGCGGCCGGTCACGGCGCTCACCGAGCTACCGGACGGGCCGCGGGAACTCGGCGTCACCGTCGCCACTGCCGTGCCACTGCGTGAGTTCCGCGCCCGCACCTGACCCCCACCCCCCGCCCGCGCGGTCCGAAGGGGATGGGAGCCCGTCCGTCAGCCCAATCGGGCCGCCTGCCGCAACGCCTGTGCGGCCAGCCCGGCCGCCTGGTCGCCGAACGACTCCGGCGTCCGATCGGTGATCCCCGTTGTGCCACCCCGCATCCGGGAGTACACGCCCTCGACGATGCAGGCGGTCTTCCACCAGTTGAACGCCAGGTAGTAGTCCAGCGCGGCCGGGGAGTCGCCGGTCGCCGCGCAATAGCGGTGCAGCAGTTCCGATCGTGACGAGAACCCCGGCTCGATCGTCGGCGGTGAATGCAAGGCGGTGTGCACGTCGCCCGGCTCGGCCCAGTAGACCAGGAACTGACCGAGATCGGCCAGCGGGTCACCGACCGTTGTCAGCTCCCAGTCGAGCACGCCGAGCACGGTGGTTCCGGAACCGGACGGCGCCAGCAGACAGTTGTCCAGCCGGTAGTCGCCGTGCACGATGCTCGTCCGGCGCTGCTGGGGTGCCCGCTCGACCAGGAGCGCATGCGCCTGGGCCAGCTCCGGCAGCGCCCGGGTGCTGGTCCGCTGCCAGTTCGCCTCCCAGCGCCGCAGCTGACGCTGCAGGTAGTCGGTGCGGTCGGCGAGCGCGCCAAGGCCGAGCAGGCTCGGGTCGACCCCGTGCAGGGCGACCAGGGTATCGATCAGTGCCGGCCCGACGGCCGCGCGTTCGACCACCGGCAATTCCGCCCGGACCCCGTCGGGGTCGCGCAGTACCAGTCCGTCCAGGAACTCCAGCACGATGAACGGCGCGCCGGTGACGGCGTCGTCATCGCAGACGGCGAGCACCTCGGGTACCGGGACCCGGCCGGCCAGGGCGCGCAGCAGTCGCGCCTCCCGTAGTACGTCGTGGGCGCTACCGGCGTGCTCGCCGAGCGGCGGACGTCGCAGGATCCAGCGTCGGCGGTCGGCGTCGGTCACCTCGAAGGTGAGGTTGGACCGGCCGCCGGTGATCCGCCGGAAATCCAGCGGCAGGGTGAGCGGGGCGAGTCGGTCGGCGAGCCACCCGGGAACCCCAGCCGAAATGCCGAGCTCGATTGCGGTGATGACGCCCTCCTAGGGAATCCTGGCGGCTCGGGATCTGCCCGGCAACGCCGATGCCGAAAGGGTAGCAAGCGCTTGGTTGGCAGGTATAGTCTTCGCGGAGCGGCGTCGGCGCCGCGCAGCGAGGAGGTGGCCGATGACACCGATCTGGTCCGGACTGGCGATCGGCGCGGTCTACGCGCTGGTTGCCATCGGCTACAACATTGTCTACGTCGCTTACACGACGTTCAACTTCGCCCACGCCCAGTTGATGATGTTCGGCGTCTTCGTCACCTACTGGGCGACCGTGGTCGCCGACCTGCCGATCTGGCTGACCTTCCTGGCGTGCGGCGCGGCGGTCGGGTTGATCGCCCTGATCGAGGAGTTCATCGCGATCCGCCCGGTAAAGGGGGCGCACGCCCATTTGGTGACCACCCTCGGTGCGGCCACCCTGTTGGACGGCATCACCAGGTTGATCTGGGGCGATCAGGTGCTCAAGGTGCCGCCGGTGATCGGATCGTCGAGCACCATCACGCTGCTGGGCGGTCGGATCAGCATCGTCGAACTGGTGCTGATCATCGCCATCATTGTCATCACCGGCCTCATCACGCTCTACAGTCGCCGCTCGCTGACCGGCCTTGCCCTGCTGGCGATGGCGGAGGATCGAGACGCAGCGCTGCTGCGCGGGATCAACGTCAAACGATTGGCTTTGGGCGCCTTCGTGTTCGCCGGGGTGCTCGCCGGGATCACCGGCCCGCTGGTCGGGCCGAAGACCTTCGCGGTCGCCACCCTGGGGTCGGCGCTGGCTCTCAAGGGATTCGTCGCGGTGGCCATCGGTGGGTTCGGCAGCATGCCGGGGGCGCTGATCGGTGGCTTCGTCGTCGGCCTGGTCGAATCGCTGTCCGGCCGCTGGCTGGGTAGCGACTTCCCGACCATCATGGTGTTCGTCGTCCTGCTGCTGATCCTGCTGCTGAAACCGACCGGCCTGTTCGGCTCGACCCGGGAACGGGTGGTCTAGATGACGACAATCGTGCAAGGCCTGCGCCGGATCCCGTCCTGGGTGCTGCCGCTGGCCCTTGGCATCTTGCTGATCGCCGCTCCGTGGCTGGGCATCAGCGCCGATACCCGCCGACTGCTGGTGCTCAGTTGCATCCTGGCGCTGGTCACCAGCGGACTGAGCCTGAGCTTCGGATACGCCGGCGAACTCGCGCTGGGGCAGACCGCCATGTACGCCACCGGCGCCTACCTCACCGGATATCTGGCAATGCACTGGGTCAACGATCTGCTGCTGCTGGTGGTGGTCTCGGCCGTGGCCGCGCTGGTCGTCGGGATGATCTCGGGCATTCCGGGTCTACGCCTCGGCGGCTGGTCGCTGGCGATGACGTCCTTCTTCCTGGTCCTGCTGGTTCCACAGATCATCGACCTGCTGGAGAAGTACACCGGCGGGGCCGTCGGCCTGGTGGGCATCCCGCAGCCGAAATTGTTCGGCCAACCGCTGAGCACCGTGACCTTCTATGTGGTGGTCGCGGTGATCACCGTCGTCTGGTTCACCGTGATGCGCAATCTGGTGACCTCCCGGCACGGTATCGCGTTCCAGGTGCTGCGGCAGAGCCCTGTCCTGGCCTCGTCTCTGGGCATCTCGGTGTTCCGGCTCAAGCTCACCGCCTACGCGTTGGGGGCGATCCCGGCCGGTATCGCCGGAGCGCTGTTCGCCTACGTCGACAAGTACCTCTCGCCGTCCACGTTCGGTTTCACCATGGCCGTCACCGTGCTCGCCGCCGCGATTCTCGGCGGGGCGAAGAGCGTCTATGGCGCGCTGATCGGTGCGCTGATCATGCAGTACGGGCCGCTGCGGTCCACCGACTTCGCGCAGTACGCCCAGGTGATCTACGGCGTCTTCCTGATCGTCGCCGGGACATTGGTGGCCAACGGGTTGGCCGGCCTGGCGAACCGGGCGATCAAGCTGTTGAAGGCACGCTGGGATCCCCAGCAGCCGGCATCGGCCGGCGGCGATCCGGACCAGTCGGCCGGCGAATCCAGTGGGCTGACGAAGCGTCCGGTACTGCCGCAGTTGCCGGGCGATCGGCTGCAGATCGAGGGCCTGGCCAAACGTTTCGGCGGTCTGCAGGCGCTCGGCGGGGTGAGCTTGACCGCCGAGCCCGGTCAGATCACCGCGCTGATCGGTCCCAACGGATCGGGCAAGACCACACTGCTGAACATGGTCTGTGGGTACTACCGGACCGATGACGGGACGATCCACATCGGGGATACCGACATCACCGGCGCGAAGACCCACCAGGTGGCCAGGGCCGGCGTGGCACGCACCTTCCAGACGCCGCTGTTCCCGGAGGACATCTCGGTCCACGAGGCGGTGGCCGCGGGGATGTACACGCCGCGGTACGTCGGGATGCTGTCGTCGATCCTGCGGCTGCCGAGGTACTGGCGCACAGTCAGGGCCGACCGGGCCGAAACCACCGCCGTGCTGCGCCTGGTCGGCGTCGACCACCTCGCCGATGCCGAAGCGGCATCACTGCCGCTGGGCACCCGGCGGCTGCTGGAAGTGGCGCGGGCACTGGTCTGCCGCCCGAAGGTGTTGCTGCTGGACGAGGTCGCCTCCGGACTCGACGAGGACGAGATCGAGCGGTTGGCCGAGCTGATCAGGGCGATCCGGGCGGCCGGGACCACGGTCGTTTTGGTGGAGCACAACTTCAAGCTGGTCCTCGAACTCGCCGACACCATCCGGGTACTCGCCCAGGGCGAGCTGATTGCCTCCGGGACGCCGGCCGAGATCGAGAACCATCCGCGGGTGTTGTCCGACTATCTGGGTGTACGGCAGGAAGGGATGCAGTGATGAGCACTGCTGAGGTGCTGCTGCAGGTGCGCAACCTGGCCACCGGATACGGCGACATCAGAGCCGTCTGGGACGTCTCACTGACCGTCCGGGCCGGTGAGATGACGGTGCTGCTCGGCCGCAACGGTGCGGGCAAAACCACTACCCTGCGGGCGATCTCGGGACTCAACAAGGCGGACTCCGGGAGCATCGAGTTCGCCGGTGAGGACGTCACCGGGATGCCGCCGCATCGCCGGGTGACCGCGGGGATGGCGTTGGTGCAGGAGGGCAAGCGGATCTTCCGGCGTCGCACCATCGAGGAGAACCTGCTGCTGGGCGGTTACACCCGCGGGCTCGGCAAACGGGCGCTGGAGCGCGAGGTTTCGGACGTCTACCAGCTGTTCCCCGCGTTGGCCGATCGCAAGCACGTGACCTCGGGGCAACTGTCCGGTGGTCAGCAGCAGATGCTGGCCATCGGCCAGGCGCTGATGTCGAAGCCGAAGTTGCTGATGCTCGACGAGCCGTCCGGTGGTCTGGCGCCGGCCATCGTTGCCGAGGTGATGGCGACGGTTGCCGGACTGAAGGAGACCGGGATCGGCATTCTGCTGGTGGAGCAGGCGGTTGCCGCCTCGCTGGCGGTGGCCGATCGGGTGACGGTGCTCGACGTCGGCCGGGTGCTGTTGGACAAGCCGGCCGCCGAGATCACCGATACCGAGGTGTTGACCGAGGCTTACCTTGGCCGCGGCTCGACGAGCTGAGTCGTTGGCGCGGTGAGTATCCGGAGGGCGGCGCGTCGCCACCGCACCGAGACGTCGCCTATGGCGCGGAAACGACCGGTTGGCGCGCCGCAACTGCTCCGAGACGTCGCGAACGGTCCCGGGCACGCCGCAATCAGCGCGGGACGATGCCTTCCAGGAAGGTGGAGACGAAGTCGTCGGCGAACCGCTTCATCGAATACTGGTGGGTGGGCTTGAACCAGCGCACCGACAGCCACAAGGAATCGCGGATCAGTCGGTAGAGCACCCGCGGCGGGATGTCGTCCCGGAACGCGCCCGAGGTGACCCCGGCCTCGATCACCTTGATCCAGGTCTTGGAGATGGTGTTCGCCGCGGTCTTGATGTGGTCGTACCCCTGCAACGAGGTCAGGTACTTGCCGCTGTTCTGATAGATCTCGGTGGCATGCGGATGCGCCTCGATGACGCTGAGCGACGCCCGCACCAGTTCGGTGAGCTGGGTACGCGGGTCCGAATGCGCCGTCACCACGGCGGTGTACCGGTCGGTGAGATCGGCCAGATAGGACGACACGATCGCGTCCACCATCTCGTCCTTGGACTTGAAATGGTGGTAGAGGCTGCCCGACAGGATGCCGACGGCGTCGGCGATCTCGCGCACCGTGGTAGCGACGATTCCCTTGGCGGCGAACAGATCCGCCGCGTGCTCAAGGATGACGGTGCGGCGGTCGTGCGGTTCGGCCATGACGTTCCTCTCGACGCTGAACCCCGAAGACGACCTGAAGGTCGGCGAGGTACCGATCAAGCGCTTGTTATACCACGCAGATCGGACCGGGCGACCGACGCGGATCCCGGAGAACCCGCAGGTTGTGCAGTCGGTGGCGTCCCTAGATTACGGCTGTGCAACGGACTGCGCAGCTTCAGTGGATTGCCCTTGACCAGCGGCGGGACTGGCCATAGCCTACCGACCAAGCGCTTGCTACGGAAGCAAGCGGTCGATGAGGAGGGCTTGCCGTGAGAAAGCGTTTCGGAGCCGCTATTGCGATGGTCACGGTGGCCGCCCTGGTCACGGCGGCCTGCAGTCCAGCGCCGGATGAGAGCAGTCAGAGTTCGACGCCGGCCGCTGCCGGCAGCAGCGCCCAGGGATCGGCGGCCGCGTCAGGTGGCGGCAGCAGCTCCGAGCCGTATCGCATCGTCCAACTCATCGGCCAGAACCAGCCGGGTGCCGGTGCCCTGAACGCCAAGGCGGCGGTGCAGGCGGCAACGGCGGCCGTCGCGGTGCTCAACGCGAACGGCGGCGTTCTCGGCCACAAGGTCGAGCTGGAAATCATCGACGACGGCGGCGATCCGACCCAGGCGGTGACCAAGCTTCAGCAGCGACTGTCGTCCGGAGAAAAACCGAACCTGATCCTGCCGGGCAACACCAGCGCCGAGGCGCTGCCGATGGCACCGATCATCACCGAGGCCGGCATCCTTTCGGTCCAGCAGGCCAGTGCGGACGCCCTGGACGACCCGGCCAAGTACCCGTACTTCTTCAAGACCCCGCCGGTCCCGGCCAGCTGGGCGCAGTCGCTGGCCGAGTACGCGAAGAAGAACGGTGCCACCAAGATCGCGATGATCGCCGGCAAGGATGCCTTCGGTCAGGCCACCGCAGAGGCGACCAGGGTCGCGTTGAAGGATGCCGGTCTGCAATTGGTCGGCGACGAGACGTACGCCGCCGAGGATCTGGACATGACTGCTCAGCTCGAGCGGCTCAAGGCCACCAACCCGGATCTGCTGTTCATGCAGGGGGCCGGGTCGCCCATCGGGTACGTGTTGGAGAGCCGGGAGAAGATCGGCTGGACCGATGTCCCGCTGATCGCCGATTCGACCGCTTCGGTCACTTCCCTGCTCAATCAACCGGCACCGGACGGCCTCGTCGGCACCGATCAGGCCAAGAACGTGTCTGTCCAGGTGCTGGCTGCTGCCGTTGAAGGGTCACCGGGTGCGAACCCTGGAGCCATGGAGAAGATGCTGGCCGCGCTGAAGGCCGTCGGTCCGATCAACCTGCCGCTGAACGTCTACTTCGCCTACGACGCCGTGATGCTGGCGGCCAAGGCCGCCGAGGAGACCAACACCATCACCGATGCGGCCGCCCAGGCCAAGTGGCTGGAGACGGTGACGCCCGACACCGAGGGTCTGTGGGCGCTGACGAAGTACACCTTCACCGCCGAGTCGCACGGCCCCGCTGTCGACACGTCGCAGGTCGAGATCATCCCGGCGACCACTCTGGTCGACGGTCAATACCCGAAGTCCTGACCTGACTGCCCGGCCCGTCACTGCTGTTCAGCGGTGGCGGGCCGGGTTTCTTTTCCGCTCCCGCCTCTCGGCGGACACGCCCGGAAGGCGCTGATGAGTACACCGGCAACACCCCTGACACTGGCCGGACGGGCGGTGGTGATCACCGGCGCCGGACGCGGACTGGGAGCCGCCTATGCCGCCGCGGTCGCCGCCGCGGGTGCCGCCGTGGTGGTCAACGACATCGATGACGCCGAAGCACGGCGAACGGCGGACGCGATCGTCGCCGACGGTGGCCGGGCGGTGAGTCACCCGGCCGATATCACCGACTGGGAGCAGGCCGACCGGCTGATCGACCGCTGCGTGCAGGAGTTCGGCGCGATCGACGGCCTGGTCAACAACGCCGGCTACTTCGCGCTGTCCTTGCCACAGGACCAGCAGCCGGAGCCGTTGCGGCGCACCATCGACGTCAACCTGTTCGGCACCGCGGCCTGCGGCGTGCACGCCCTGCGCCGAATGGTCGAACAGGGTCGCGGGGTGGTGGTCAACGTCACCTCCGGCGAACAGATGGGCAAGACCGCATCGGCGATCTACGGAGCCACGAAGGCCGGCGTCGCGACGCTCACCTACTCCTGGGCAGAGGACATGCGCGAGCACGGCATCAGGGTGAACGCCATCTCGCCGAATGCCCACACCAGGATGGCCACCATCTACGAGCAGTTCCGCGGCGCCGCCGGCAGTCAGAACATCGGGCTCGCCCCGGAACTGAACGCCCCCCTGGTCGTCTACCTGCTGTCCGACCTGAGCGCTGCCGTCACCGGACAGGTGGTGCGGCTCAACGGGTCCGAGCTGATGCTCGGCACGCACCCGGCCAACCTGGATCCGGTGCGCAGCTGCGACGACTGGACGGTCGAGGCGATCGCTGAGGTCTTCGACACCGATTTCGTCCAGCGCCTGCAACCGGCGGGCGTGCGCCGGGTGCGCACCGAAGTCCTGGACTGACACCGGTTGCCGTGCCAGGCGACCACCGAAAACTTCACCGAACGGGGCATCGTGACCAGCGCATCCAACGAACCGGGCGGGCCGACGATCGGCCACCAGAACCTCACCTGCGTCAGCGGGATGGCGGCGGCAGCCTGGCCGCTGCCTGACGAGCTCGCCATGTATCGACGGATCGACACCGACCTGGCCGGCCTCCCGTCGCACAAGACGGCCGCCTTCGGACACGACCGGTCGATCGCCGAGATCGCCCGCAGCGGAGTACAGATCGGATATCTGGTCCATCCGCTCACCGCGGATCCGGCCGATGACGCGGGTTGGGCCGAGCAGCTCGACGGGCTGCGGGCGGCGGTCGACATCGCCGCCGCGGTCGACGCAGCGCGGGTCTACCTGACCTCCGGGCCGTCCGGGGGTGCCAGCTGGGAGCAGGCGGCGGAGTTGTTCGTCGGCCGGCTGACGCCGGTGGTCGAGTATGCGGGCGAGCGCGGCATCCGGTTGGCCGTGGAGAACACCCTGCCGGTGCGCTGCGACCTGAGCTTCACCCACAGTGTGCGGGACGCCATGGCGCTGGCCAGGATGTCCGGCATGGGCCTCTGCCTCGACTTCTACTGCTGCTGGCAGGAGGGTGGACTGGCCGAGCGGCTACGCGAAGGACTCGATCTGGTCGAACTGGTCCAGGTGAGCGATTTCGTCGTCGGCACGCAGACTTTTCCGAACCGCTGGGTGCCCGGTGACGCCGATCTGCCGATCGCCAGGCTGCTGGCGGAGCTGTTGGCCCTGGGTACTCCGGGATCGTCGATCTCGAACTGGCCGGACCGGAGATCGAGCGGGAGGGCGCCGAGTCTGCGCTGCGCCGCGGCGTCGGCTGGTTGCGGCGAGAGTTGGCTCGCTGAACCCGATCGGCGCCCGGACGGCAACTCCGGCGCGGCAAACCCGACACAGATGACGCGCCGCCTCTTGACACCAAGCAAGCGCTAGCTTCTAATCAAAGGTATGCCTATTAGGCATAGGGCGTTGGGCGGTGGCGCGCCGGGTCCGACGAGACAGCCGCAACGCAGCGACCAGGGACGGCGGTGAGCGCGATGGCCAGGGCGAAGGACGGTTGGCTATGGAGTCGCGGCCGGGTGTCCGGTCTCGTCGATGTCGGCCGTCGCCAGCTCGCGCAGATCCTGCAGCAGCGCATCGGTCAACGCGATCTCCGCCTGGTAGTAGCGATGCGACCAACGCAGCGCGAGCTCAGGGTAGGCCCAGGTGCCGCGGCGGGCTCCCTGCTCGTGCGCCGCGGATCGTTCGGCGAGCTCGACCATTCGGGCCCGGTGGGCCGCCAGCAGTTCTTCCAGCTGCTCGGGTTCGGCCAGGTGACCGAGCCAGACCCGCATCAGCAGCGAGTGTTTCAGCACGGATGGATCCAGCGGCGCGCTGGACACCCACTGCTGCACGGCATCCCGGCCGGCCGGAGTGATCGCGTACACCCGGCGGTCGTGCGGTCCGTCGGTGTGCTCGTCGCGGGAGGTGACGAACCCCAGGGCCGCCAACCGCTTCAGCTGGCTGTAGATCTGGCTGAAACTCGGACTCCAGTAGAAGAACTTGATGCTCTCCTCGGCCCACTTCTTCAGGTCGTAGCCGGACAACTCCTCGCCGAAGGCCAGCAGACCCAGTACCGCGTAGCTGGTGGTCGGCAGTGCCGGCGGCTCGACCGCGTGCTCGCTGGGGTCGGCTGGCATGGGCAGACCCTACCGCGCCGGCCTACGCCGACGATCGAGAAACGAAGGGACATCGGATGACAGCCAGCGACGGGTCGGATACCGCCGGTCAGGCGGCACCGGCGCAACGGCAGGTCGAGGCGCTGGTGATCGGTCTCGGCTTCGCCGGACTCTCCGCCGTGCACCAGCTCCGCGAGCGAGGTGTCGACGTGCATGCGCTCGACGCCGCCGGCGGCCCGGGCGGGATCTGGTACTGGAACCGATACCCGGGGGCGCGCTGCGATGTGCAGAGCCTGTGGTACTCGTACGGGTTCTCCGACGAACTGCAACAGGAGTGGGAGTGGAGCGAGAAGTACGCAAGGCAGCCGGAGATCCTGCGTTACGCCGAACATGTCACCGACAGATTCGACCTACGTCGGGACTGCACGTTCTCCACCAGGGTCACGGCGGCCGAGTTCGACGCCGGGGCCGACCGCTGGGAGGTCGTCACCGACACCGGAACCCGGATCAGGGCCCGGTTTCTGGTCACCGCAACGGGATGTCTGTCGTCATCCCGGATTCCCGAGCTGACGAACGCCGATGCCTTCCGCGGGCGGACCTTCCACACCGGTCAGTGGCCGCACCAGCCGGTCGATTTCACCGGTCGCCGGGTCGGAGTGATCGGCACCGGATCGTCGGGTATCCAGATCATTCCGATGCTGGCCGCGGTCGCCGACAGGCTGACGGTCTTCCAGCGGACGGCCAATTTCTCGATCCCGGCCCGCAATCGGCCCTACACCCCCGAGGAACAGCGCTCGGTGAAGGCGGACTATCCCGGGATCCGGGTGGCGCAACGCCGCTCCCATGCCGGCGCACTGCACTCCGGCACCGGCAGGTCGGTACTGGACGTCACCCAGGAGCAGCTCGCGATCGAGTTGGAAAGCCGCTGGGAGGCAGGCGGAACGGCGTTCATGGGATCGTTCACCGACATCCTGTCCGACGACCGGGCCAACCACCTGGTCGCCGAGTTCGCCCGGGACAAGATCCGCCGGATCGTCACCGATCCGGAGACCGCGGAGAAGCTCGTTCCGCGCGGGCATCCGATCGGCGCCAAGCGGATCTGCGTCGACGACCACTACTTCGAGACGTTCAATCGCGACAACGTCGACCTGGTCGACGTCAACGCCGAGGCACTGAGCGGATTCACCGAGAACGGGCTGTGCGCCGGCAGCCGTGAGATCGCGCTGGACGACGTGGTCTTCGCGACCGGCTACGACGCAATGACCGGTGCACTGACCCGGATGGGTATCCGCGGGAGGGACGGCTTGAGCCTGGAACAGGCTTGGCGCGCCGGGCCGCGGTCCTATCTCGGCATTGCCGTGCACGGCTTCCCCAATCTGTTCATCGCCGCCGGACCCGGCAGCCCGTCGGTGATGGTGAACGGCGTCATGGCCGGTGAACAACATGCGGAGTGGATCGCCGACGCGATCGCCTTCCTCGGGGCGAACGGCATCAGCCGGATCGAGGCCCGGCGCGCCGACCAGGATGCCTGGGTGCAGCACGTCAACGACGTCGCAGCGAAAACCCTGTTCCCGAAGGCGAACTCCTGGTACATGGGCGCCAACGTGCCCGGCAAGCCGCGGGTCTTCATGCCGTATACGGGTGGTTTCAACAACTATGTCGACACCTGCGCCAGGGTCGCCGCCGACGGCTACGCCGGCTTCGACCTGTCCGCCCAGAGCACCGGCGCCGCGGCTGCCAGGTTGCGCGGTTCGCGATGACGACTCCTGACCGGCACACGGTGCCCGGCGGCGAGGCCGTGGCGATCGCGCTCGAGGCGCTCGGCGTCGACACGCTGTTCACGGTCCCGAGCGCGCACAACCTGAGCATCCTGCGCGCGGTGGAGGACCGCCGGGTGATCCGGGTGGTGTTGTGCCGACACGAACAGGGTGTGCTGCACGCCGCTGACGGATATGCCCGGGCCACCGGGCGGCTCGGCGTCGCGGTCGTCAGCGGAGGACCGGGCACCGCGAACGCGATGGGCGGGCTCTACGAGGCGCACTTCGCGTCCTCGCCGGTGCTGCTGATCACCAGCCAGGCGGAGACCGCGCTGCTCGGCCGCGGCCGCGGTTACGTGCACGAGGCCGAGCGGCAGGCCGACCTGCTCCGCACCGCAACGGCCGAGGTCGTCACCGTCGAGGCCGTCGACGAGATCGCCGAGACCGTCGTGCGTCTCGGCCGCCGGGCCGCTGCCGGGCGGCCCCGGCCGACCGCCGTGGAGATCCCGATCGACCTGCTGGATGCGGCCGTCGAGGTCGACCCGGTTGCCCTGACCACCGCGGCCCGGCCGGTGCGGCGCCGCGGTCCGGACCCCAGCGCCATAGCGCGGGCCGCTGCTCTGCTGGCGACCGCGGAGCGGCCGGTCATCTGGGCCGGCGGCGGCGTGATCCGAGCCGGCGCCACCGATGCGCTGCGACGCGTCGCGGAGAAATGGTGTGCCCCGGTGATCACCAGCCGTGAGGGACGCGGCGCCATCGACGAGTCCGATCCGCTGAGCATCGGCGGCTACGCCACCTTGCCGCCGGTCGCCGAGTATCTGACCAACTGTGATGTGCTGCTGGCGGTCGGCACCCGGTTCCAGATGTACCCGACCGCGGAATGGACGCTCGCGCTGCCGCCGACGATCGTGCACCTGGACGTCGATCCAGCGGTGATCGGACGCAGCTATCCGGTCGCCGAAGCGGTCGTTGCTGACGCCGAGTCCGGCCTGCGTGCCGTGCTCGACGCACTTCCGGAGGTGTCGGTCGACGTCCTGCCGGACCGCGAGAAGCACGTGGCCGCTGGACAAATCGCCGCCGCGGCGGCTCGCGATCTGGTTGCCCAGATGGCCGGACCAGATCACCTCGCGATCAGCAGGACCGTTTCGGAGCTACGTCCGTCCGCCGGCGTTCTGGTTTGTGACGCGACGGTCCCGGCGTACGTCTGGGGCGATCGACTGGTGGCAATACACCAGCGGGGGACGTCGATCCGCAGTACGTCGGCAGCGATCGGGCCCGGCCTCGGACTCGCCATCGGTGCTGCCGTCGGCACCGGCACCCACGCGGTGCTGCTGGCCGGCGACGGAGGATTCCTGCTCGGTGTCGGTGAACTGGCCACCGCGGTCCAGGCCGCAGCGCCGCTGGTGATCTGCCTGTTCGACGACGCAGGGTACGGGATGCTGCGGCATATCGAGGCTGGCATCGGTGACGGGCAGCTGCACCATGTCGACCTGGCCACCCCGGACTTCGCCGCGGTGGCAACCGCTTTCGGCCTGCCATCGTGGAAGGCGGCCGACCCCGGCCAGTTCGCGGACGCCTTCCGGGCTGCTCTCCAGGTCAACGGGCCCAGCCTGATCCACGTCGACCTCACCGCACTGGCCCCGCTGCGCCGCAGTGTCCCCGGACCGCAAGGCGAGACGTCGTGACGCTCGACGAGCAGTCGGCGACCCTGATCGCCGCCATCGATCTTCGGTTCCCGAAATTGGGCACCGAGGTCACCGACGCGACCGAGGCCCGGCGGATCCTGGCCGAGAAGCCCGCCGTTCCCGCGCCGGCTCCCGAGGTCCACCGGGTAGACGAGCAGCACGTGCCCGGCCCCGACGGTGCGCCGCCGGTCCGGGTGCGGATCTACCGTCCGGGACCGGATACCGCCGACCGGCCGGCGATCGTCTTCTTCCACGGCGGCGGCTTCGTGATCTGCAGCCTGGACACGCACGACGCGATCTGCCGGGAGCTGGCCGTCGGTGTCGATGCGGTGGTGATCAACGTCGACTATCGGCTGGCGCCGGAAACGCGATGGCCGGGCGCCGCGCAGGACTGCTACGCAGCAACGGCCTGGGTGGCCGAGAACGCCGCCGAACTGGGCATCGATCCGGCCCGGATCGTGGTGGCCGGGGACAGCGCGGGCGGCAACCTGGCGGCCGTCGTCACGCTGTTGGCCAGGGACCTTTGCGGGCCCGAGCTGGCCGGCCAGCTGCTGGTGTATCCCATGCTGGACACGGACTTCGACACCGAGTCCTATCGAAGGAACGGCCTGGGCTACAACGTCACCGTTGATCACTTGCGCTGGTACTGGCAGCAATACCTGGGCGACCACGACGGTACCGACCCGGCGGCGGCCCCGTTGCTGGCGCCGGATCTGCGGGATCTGCCCCCCGCGTACATCGTGACGGCCGAGTACTGCCCGTTGCGCACCGAGAACGAGCAGTACGCCGCCCGCCTGACCGCTGCCGGAGTCCCGGCGACACTGGTCGGCTATCCCGGTGTCGCGCACGGCTTCTTCACCCTCGGCCACCTGTTGGACACCGGGCGCCGGGCCGTTGTCGAGACGACCACCGCGCTACGGGAGATGTTGCATGGCTGAACGGGACGACCAGCAGGTGCCAGGGCAGGCGTCGGGGCCGAACGGGTCGCGGGGCGAGTCCAGGGTGGCGATCGTGACGGGTGCGGCGTCCGGGATCGGCCGGGCCACCGCGCGGTTGCTGGCGGCCAGGGGTGACGCCGTGCTCTGCGTCGACCGCGACGCCGCCGGGTTGGCCACGGTGGTCGACGGCGTCCTCGCGGCCGGCGCAGACGCGCTCGGGCTGGTCGCGGATCTGGCCGAACCGACCGTGGGGGACGACATCGTGGCGGCCGCGGTCCGGCAGTGGGGCCGGCTGGACGTGGTGGCATTGGTGGCCGGGATCGGCCAGCTCGGGCCGGCGACCTCGATCAGCGTGCAGGAGTGGGACCGCGTGCTGGACATCAACCTGCGCGGACCGTTCCTGCTGGCGAGGGCCGCGCTGCCGGAGCTGGTGCTGACCAGGGGGGCGATCGTCGCGGTCTCGTCGATCGCGGGGCTGCAGGGATGGCCGTACGCGGCGGCGTACTCGGCCGCCAAGGGCGGACTGGTCACGCTGATGAGGTCGCTGGCGATCGAGTACGGGCCGGCCGGCGTACGCATCAACGTGCTGGCGCCGGGATCGGTGGAGACCGGCCTTGCAGCCGGGATGCGGGCCCCGGACTTCGACTACGACGAGTCGCTGCGCAAGCGCAGCGGCGGGCTGGACGGGCACAAGGCGGATCCGGACGAGATCGCCCCGCTGATCGCCTTTCTCGCCTCGGCCGAGGCGTCATTCGTCAGCGGATCGGTACTTCGGGCGGACGGCGGTGCCTTCGCCTGACCGTCGCCCGCCGCTCCGAAAACTACCCAGGATGATGAGGCACCGGATGGACCTTCGACTCGACGACGACCAGCTCGCCTGGCGCGATGAGGTGCGGGCGTTCCTTGCCGAGCAGATGACCGACGCGCTGCGGGCCGAGCTGGCCGAACACCACCTGGATCTGCCGGACGGCGAGGTGGCCGCCTTCCGGCGGGCAATGGGCGAGCGGGGCTGGTTCGGTCTGACCTGGCCGGTCGAGCACGGCGGACTCGGCCTGAGCGCGGTGTACCTGCACCTGCTGGTGACCGAGTTCGAGTACGCCGGTGCGCCGGCGCCGGAGCTCACTGTGACCTCGGTGGCGCCGATGATCATCCGGCACGGCACCGAGCAGAACAAGCGCGAGTTCCTGCCACCCATCGCCCGCGGTGAGTTGCGTTGCGCTGTTGGCTATTCGGAGCCGGACGCCGGTACCGACCTGGCGAGTCTGCGGACCAAGGCGGTGCTGGACGGCGACGAATGGGTGATCAACGGTTCGAAGATCTGGAACAGCATGGCGCAGCGGTCGACCCACGAATGGCTGTGTGTGCGCACCGACCCGAATGCCCCGAAACACCGGGGCATCTCGGTGATCATGGTGCCGATCGATGCGCCCGGCGTGCGGATCCGGCCGATCATCGCCTGGTCCGGGTACCGGACCAACGAGGCGTTCTTCACCGACGTCCGGGTGCCGCGCGGCAACCTCATCGGCGAGGTGAACCAGGGGTGGCGGTACATCACCGCTGCGCTGGACCTGGAACGCGGCGCCCTGACCAACGTCGGTGACCTGCGACATGCGGTGGACGAGCTGATCCGCTGCAGTCGCCAGGTACTGCCCGACGGCACCCGACCGGCCGACGATCCGGTGGTGCGCAACCGGATCGCCCGGCTGGACGCCGATGTCGAGGTGGCCCGGCTGATGGGGTTGCAGGCCGCGGCGATGCTCGATGCCGGCACCATCCCGACGGTGCAGGTGAGCGTGGAGAAGGTCTTCTCCAGCGAGTTGCGGCAGCGGATCGCCGAGCTGGGCACCGAGATCTTCGGCCTCTCGGGCGTGCTCGCCGGAACCGGCCCGGGTGCCGTTGCCGGGGGCCTGTTCGAACAGCTCTACCGGTCGGCGCCGCTGCTGCGGTTCGGTGCCGGCACCAACGAAGTACTCAGGGACGTCATCGCGCAGCGTGGCCATGGGCTACCGAGAGTGGGGCGGTGATCCCGTGCGACCGATGGAAACGACTGAGCAGCACGAACTTCGTGGCATGATCGCCGCGCTGATGCAGGAGAGTTGGTCGACCGCCGACGTCCGGGCGGGTCGGGTCGGCGGGGTTCCCGGGATCACCGCGACCGCCGATGCCGACCGGTCGGGAGTCCGGCGGCTGTGGCGTGCGCTGGCCGACGCCGGGCTGCTCGGACTTGCGCTGCCCGAGGATGTCGGCGGCCAGGGTGCCGGACTCGTCGAGCTGGGCATCCTGTTCACCGAGTGCGGCCGGGCGCTGTGCCCGACCGCGGTGTACTCGACGCTGCTGCTCGCGCTGGCGATCGATCGCTGGGCGGGCGGGGACCATCGTCGTGAGTACCTGCCGCGGCTCGCAGCCGGTGAACTCACCGGCTCCCTGTCGTGTTGGAATCCCTCGGACGCAGCAGATCTGCGGCCGACCCTGGTTGCCGACCGGGTCGGCCGGAGCTGGGTTCTCGACGGCGCGGCACACTTCGTGCCGGACGCCGATCGTGCCGACCTGACGCTGGTGACGGCGCTGGCCCGGGAGTACGGACGCCCGCGGCGCACCCTCGCCCTGCTGGTACCGGCCGGAACCACGGGGGTCAGCACCGAGCCGGTGCAGACCATCGCCGGCGATTCGTTGCACCGGGTTCACTTCGCTGCCGTGGTGGTCGATGACGACGCGGTGCTGCCCGACCCGCAACCCGACCAGCTGGGCTGGTTCGCCCAGGCCGCGGTGGCGTTGCAGTGCATGGAGATGGTCGGTGGCACCGAGGCGGTGCTGGCACGCACGGTCGGCTACGTGGCGCAGCGGGAGCAGTTCGGCCGGGCCATCGGATCGTTCCAGGCCGTTCAGCACCAGGTCGCCGATCTGCGGATCGCCCTTGACGGCGCCCGGCTGGCCGCGGCTGCCGCCGTCGGCTGGCTGGCCGACGGTCGGCCGGCGCCGCGGGAGACCGCAATAGCCAGGCTGCTGTGCAGCCAGGCGTATCAGCGGGCCTGTCTGACGGCGCATCAGTTGCACGGCGGTATGGGCTACGTGCGGGAGACCGACCTGCACCTGTGGTCGGAGCGGGCCAAGGTGACAGCGGTGCTCGGTGGCGGCCCCGACGTGGCCGCCCGATGGCTGGCCGACGAGATCGGGCTGACCTGGGTGAGCCGGCGATGAGCGAACGCCCAGGAGTGCTCGACGGTGTGCGGGTCCTTGACCTGTCCCGGTGGATCGCCGGCGAGTACGCCACCAAGCTGTTCGGCGACTTCGGTGCTCAGGTGATCAAGGTCGAGAAGCCCGGGGAGGGCAGTCACACCCGCCGTTGGGGACCGTTTCCCGGTGATCGGCCCGATCCCGAACGCAGCGCGCTGTTCCTTCATCTGAACACCAACAAGCGCTCGATCGCCCTCGATCTGACCGACCCCGCCGACCGGGAAGTACTACTGCAGTTGGTATCCGGAGCCGACGCGGTGGTCGAGTCGTTCCGACCGGGAGCGTTGGAACGGCTGGATCTCGGGCCTGAGGTGCTACTCCGGCAGAACCCGCGCCTGGTGATCACCAGGATCAGCGCCTTCGGGCAGACCGGCCCGCGGGCCGGGCACGAGGCGACCGGGATCGTGCTGCAGGCCACCGGGGGCCCGATGAACGCCACCGGTGGCGCCGGTCGCCCGCCGCAGCGCAAGCCGGGCAACCTGGAGCACTACACGATCGGCCGGACCGCCGGCGAAGCGACCATGGCCGGGCTGTTCGCCGCCCGCCGCAACGGATCCGGCTCGGTGATCGACGTCTCCGGCCAGGAGGTGTTGCTGTCCGGTGCCGACCGGCGGGCCTCGTACCTGATGTCCCACGCGTTCTCCGGTTGGATTCCGCCGCGCGGCGTGCGCAGCGCGCACCGCTTCGGCACCACCTTCACCGGCCCGTTCCCGGCGGCGGACGGGTACGTGATGCTGTACGTGACCACCAAAGATTTCTGGAACCGGCTGGTGCGGTTGGTCGGCGGCGATGACGAAGCATTCCTGGCCAAGTACCTCGACCGGGAGGCGCTGGGCGAGGATTGGGATGAGTTCGACGCCCACGTGCGCGGCTGGTTCGCCCCTCGAGGGAAGATCGAGATCATGGAGCGCGGTGAGGCCGCCAGGATTCCGATCACCGCCCTGCTGGAGGTACCGGAAGTGTTGGCGCATCCGCATTTCCGCGAGCGCGGCGCGTTCGTCCGGGCGGATCATCCGGTGGCCGGGGCACTGGAATACACCGGGGCGCCGTGGCGGATGGCCGGCGGCTTCGCGCTGCTGCGCACCGCGCCGTTGCTGAACGGCGACGGCGCCGACATCCGGGCCGAACTCGCCGCCGGCTCACCGCCCCCCACCCGGTGGCGCTTATCAACATCGCAGCCGCTTGCCAACTGCGACGAAAGGTGACGGGTGTGACGAAAGTGAACTACTTGGAAAGCGCGCCCGAGCCGCCCCTGACGACGAATTCGGTGGGGACCGATCAGCGCCGACCGGCGGCGGAGCTGCCGCTGGCGGGGATCAGGGTGGTCGACCTGACAGTGGTCTGGTCCGGTCCCGGTGCCACCGCGCTGCTCGGTGACCTCGGTGCCGAGGTGATCCGATTGGAGGGCAACAACCGGATGAGTCGTCAGGCCTCCGCCCGCGTCACCCGGGAATCGTTCCGGGCCAGCGGATATCACGGCGGGACCTATCCCGACCGCACCCCGGAGCCGCGGCCCTACGACCGGACCGCGCTGTTTGCCTGGCACGCCCGCAACAAGCTGTCCGCCTGCTGCAATCTGGAAACCCCTGAGGGCCGACAGGCCGCGCTGGACCTGCTGGCCGTCAGCGATGTGCTGGTGGAGAACAACTCCAACGGCACCCTGGAGAAGCTGGGGCTCGGACACGAACTGCTGCTGCAGCACAACCCGCGGCTGGTGATCGCCAGGATGCCGCCGATGGGAATGACCGGCCCGATGAGCAACTACCTCGGCTACGGACCGAATTTCAACTCGCTGGTCGGCATCGCCGCGATGGACGGCTACGAAGGTGAGCCACCGGACTCTGCCGGGGAGAACTACCACATGGACGAGGCTGCGCCGGCCGGACTGGCCTTCGCCGTCCTCGCCGCCCTGTGGGACCGGGAGAACACCGGCAGTGGCGGACTGATCGAGTTCTCCCAGGCCGAAGCGGTGATGGCCGAGGTCGGGGAATTCGTCATCGACGCCCAGCTGAACGATCGGGCGCCGGCCATCCGCGGCAACACCGATCCGCACCTGCTGCAGGACGTCTTCGAGACGGCGCGGGACGACCGTTGGGTGGTGCTGTCGATCCGCGACGACCGGGACTGGGCGGCGCTGACCGACGCGATGGCCGGGCTCGGCGAACCGGACCCGGCCGATCGGAGGGTGCTGACGGACGGGAACAGCGCCGAAGGGCGTCGGCTGCACTCCCGCCGGCTGCGGGACGAGATCGCCCGCTGGGTCCGCACCAGGACGGCAGATCAGGTTGTCGAGCAGCTGCAGGCTGTCGGAGTGCCGGCCGGCGAGGTGATGGCGGAGGATCGGCTGCTCGCCGACGAGCACCTGGCCGCCCGCGAGTGGTTCGTCAGCCGTAGTCATCCGGCCGTCGGCCGTCACCGCTTCCCGGGACATCCCTGGCGGGCCGACGGTTTCGACCTGGCATTCGGCCGGCCGTTGCCTTCGTTCGGCGAGGACAACGACTACGTGTACACCGAGGTGCTCGGCTACCCGGCCGAGCGGTACCAGGATCTGAAACGACGAAAGTTGGTGACCGATGAGCAGTTTGCCTGAGCCGAGCGAGGATTCCCGGGACGTCGAGCCACTGATCCCGGCCGAGATGGCCGCCAGGATCGGCGAAGTGGTGGCCAGCCGGACGGCCGTGGTTGAGGTCAAGGAGTTCCAGCGGTGGGCGGCGTCCGTCAAGGACCGGAACCCGCTGTACTTCGACGCCGAGGTGGCGCGGGCCAACGGCCACCCGGATGTGCCGATGCCGCCGATGTTCCTGCAGCAGGTGGCGCTCGGCGTCGCCGACCTCGACCAGTTGCGGCCGGACGGCACCGCCGGCACCGGCAACGGGAACCTGTCGTTCCCGCTCTGCCCGCGCCGGATGGCCGGCGGCGAGAACCACACCTTCCTGCTGTCGGTGTACGGCGGCGACGTCATCACCCAGGAACGCCGGATCGACAGCATCGTCGAGAAATCCGGCCGCTCGGGCAGGTTCGTCCTGGTGACCTGGAAGACCACTTACACCAACCAACGCGACGAGTTGGTGGCCGAGTCCACCAGCTCGATGATCGCCCGACCCTGAGAGCCGGACATGACCAGCACACCACCGCAGGTGCACTTCGATGACGTCAACGTCGGCGACGAGATCCCCACCCTGACCGTGACCGTCGACCCGACCCAGATGTTCTTCTTCAGCGCGGCCACCTACAACGGGCACCGCATCCACTACGACCGACAGTGGGCGAAGGAGGTCGAGGGTTACCCCGACATCGTGGTGCAGGGGCCGCTGCAGGCGGCGCTGCTGGCCAGGGCCGTCACCGACTGGATCGGCAGTGCGGGGACCCTGGTCAACTACGCCGTACAGAACCGGGCCAGCGCCTTCCCGGGTGACGAACTGCGGTTCCGCGGTGTCGTCACCGCGGTCCGAGCCGAAATCGGGGCCGATACCGCCGGCCCCGCAACAGGTCTGGTCGATCTGGAGATCACCGGGCTCAAGGGTGACGGACAGGTCTTGATGCCGGGTACGGCGACGGTCCGACTGCCGCGTCGAGGCTGACCGGTTCGCCACCGTTACAGATGTGGAGGAAACCTATGGGACTCAAGGGAGAAGCCGCGATCGTCGGCTTCGTCGAGCTCCCCGCCGAGCGCCGAACCACCCGTCCGCCGATGACCATGCTGGACCAGTGGGCGAGTCTGGCGGCAGCGGCGATCGCCGATGCGGGCCTGCCCGCCGGCCGGGTGAACGGCTTGGTCGCCTCGGGCCTGGCCGAGTCCGACAAACTGGTGCCGGCGACCCTGGCCGAATATCTCGGTCTACCGATCAACTTCGGTGAGGTGGTCGATCTCGGCGGGGCGAGTGCGGCCGGGATGATCTGGCGGGCCGCCGCGGCGATCGAACTGGGTGTCTGTGACGCGGTGCTGGCCGTGCTGCCGGATTCGCAGAACGTGCCCAGATCCGGTCGAGCGGGCAACGTCGCGAACGGATTCTCGTCCGGTCCCGGCTGGCTCGGCGCCTCCAGCGGCAACTACGGATCACCGCAGGCGGAATTCGAGATCCCTTACGGGAACGTGGGTCAGAACGGTCCCTATGCGCAGATCGCCCGACGTTACGCGGCGGAGTTCGGCTACGACCCGCGGGCCACCGCGAAGATCGCCGCCGATCAACGGCAGAACGCCTGCGCCACCGTTGGCGCGGTCTTCGCCGGTAAGCCGATCACCATCGACGACGTGCTGGCCAGCCCGATGATCGCCGACCCGCTGCACATGCTGGAGATGGTGATGCGCTGCCACGGCGGCAACGGGGTACTCATCGCGAACGCCGAGCTGGCCGGCCGGTCGAAGCACCGACCGGTCTGGATCAAGGGATTCGGCGAACACGTCGAGTTCAAGACCCCTACCTACGCACCGGATCTGCTGCGCACCCCGATCGCGGCCGCCGCCGATCAGGCGTTCGGAATGGCCGGGATCGAGCGGTCCGACATCGACATGGCCTCGATCTACGACTGCTACACCATCACCGTGCTGATGAGCCTGGAGGACGCCGGGTTCTGCGAAAAAGGGACCGGCATGCGCTGGGTCACCGAGCGCGACCTGACCTACGCCGGCGACTTCCCGGTGAACACCGCCGGCGGCCAACTGTCCTACGGTCAGGTGGGGATGGCCGGTGGCATGCACCATGTCTGCGACGCCACCCGGCAGATCATGGGCCGGGCCGGCCGTGCCCAGGTGGCCGACTGCGACATCGCCTTCGTCAGCGGCAACGGCGGAATCATGAGCGAGCAGGTCGCACTCATCCTGCAGGGACAATGAGGAATCATCGGAACGGCCGCAGCGAGGAGTCGCCATGACCGACACCGCAGCGCACACCGCCATCGAGCGCGAGCGCGAGCCCAAGCCGCTGCCGGACCCGACGCCGGTCTCCCGGCCGTTCTGGGACGCCCTTGCCTCCCACCGGATCCGGATCCAGTACTCGCCCTCCGGCGGCGAGTACGTCTTCTATCCACGACTGCTGGCACCCGGCACGCTGGCCGACGATCTGCAGTGGCGCGAGATCTCCGGCGCCGGGACGCTCTACACCTACACCGTCGCCGACCGGCCGACTGCGCCGCCGTGGGCCGATGCGGTGCCGCAGCTGCTGGCGATCGTGCAGTGGGACGAGGGGCCGCGGCTGTCCACCGAACTGGTCGACGTCGACCCGGCGGAGCTGAGCGTCGGGATGCGGGTACGGCCGGTGTT
This sequence comes from Nakamurella lactea DSM 19367, assembly GCF_000426645.1. Lineage (GTDB taxonomy): Bacteria > Actinomycetota > Actinomycetes > Mycobacteriales > Nakamurellaceae > Nakamurella > Nakamurella lactea. The sequence continues at coordinate 205,072 of NZ_AUFT01000007.1, forward strand.
CTGCGACCAGCCTGGGGGCGTCACCTTGCTGCGCTACCAGCCGGATCCCGGTCGCTGACGGTGGTCACGATGGCGAACACCCGCTGGTCCATGGCCGGACTGCGGCGCGCCCGGCTCCCGTCGACATGACCCCCGGCAGCGACGTGTTCACGCGTCGGTACCCGGCTCCGGATGCCGGGCTGCTGGTCGCGGTGAAGGACAACTTCGACATGGCCGGTGAGATCACCGGCGCCGGCTGCCGGGCCGTGATGGAGTCGGCGGCCCCCGCGCCGGCCGACGCCGCCTGCCTGGCCGGTGTCCGCCGGGCACAGGCATCCGGCACCGCGCAGATCATCGGCCGTACCGTCATGGACGAACTGGCTGCCGGTGCGACCGGGATCAATCCCTGGACCGGGACTCCGCAGAATCCTCGGTATCCCGGCCGCATCCCGGGCGGCTCGTCATCAGGGTCGGCAGTGGCCGTCGCCACCGGGTCGGCCGACATCGGGTTCGGGACCGACACCGGCGGTTCGGTCCGGATACCTGCCGCCTGCTGCGGGATCGCCGGCCTGAAGACGAGTATCGGTCGGGTCCCCACCGACGGCGTCCATCCGTTGAGCCAGACGTTGGACGTCGTGGGGGTGATGGCGCGTACGAGCTCCGACCTGGCAGCCGGAATGGCGTTGCTGGAGCCCGGGTTCTCGATCCCGGCCGCGGGCAGCCGTTCTGTTGGCCGGATCCGATTGAGCGGCAATGATCGCTGGATCGACGCGGCCGTCGACGATGCGCTCGCTGCGTCCGGGATGGTGGTGCGCGACGTCGAGCTCGACGACTGGTCGGCCGCACACGAGGCGACCTACACCATCCTCATCACCGAGGCATGGCACAACCATCAGCACCTGCTGGCCGCGCACCCGGACGGCGTGAGTCCGCTCCTCACGGCGCAATTGGTGGCCGGCGGCCGGATTTCGTCATCCGAGGTAGGGCGGGCGCACCGGTTCCGGCGGTACTGGATCGCCCGGCTCAACCGCCTGCTGGAGGAGGTCGACCTGCTCTGCGTTCCGACCCTGTCCACCGCGCCCGCGTTGCTCGACGATGCGGAGACCATCGACTGGGGCACCTTCGCCCGCACCATGCCGGTCAACCTGGCGGGTTCCCCGCGCTGGCCATGCCGGTACCCGTGGTCGGCACGGACCTCCCGGCATCGCTACAGCTGATCGGCGGTGCCGGCGCCGAAGGGCTGCTGCTGCGGACGGCTCAGCAGATCGAAGACGCCACCACCGGGTCGGCCCATCGGGGCTGACGCTTCTCCACGAAGGCGGCGGCGCCCTCGGCGGCGTCCGGTCCGGCCAGCAGTCGCTCGGTGGCCGCCCGGTTCGCCGCCCGTCGCTCGTCGACACCGTCGGTGAGCGAGCGGTACATCAGCTCCTTGGTCGCTGCCACCGCGGCCGGCGAGTGGCCGGCGATCCGCTCCGCCAGTTCGACGGCGGCCGGCAGCACCTGCTCGGCCGGCAGGACCCGGTTCACCAGGCCCAACTGCAGCGCCCGTTGGGCGGTCAGCGGTTCGCCGGCCAGGCCGATCTCCAGCGCCACTGCGAGTGGCAGCTGCAGCGGGAGGTCGGTGCCGCCCTCGCTGGCGGCGATGCCGCGGCTCACCTCCGGCAGCGCGAACACCGCGTGCTCGGCCGCCACCCGCAGGTCGCAGGCCAGCACCAGCTCGAACCCGCCGCCGATCGCGGCGCCGTTCACGGCCGCGATCACCGGTGTGCCGAACCGGCCGTCCCGCAGCAGATTCACCGGCCTGGTGGCCAGCTCCGGCAGTCCGTCGGTGGCCAGCGCCTTGAGGTCGAGTCCGGCGCTGAATGCCTTGTCGCCGGTCGCGGTCAGCACGATCGCGCGCACCGACGGGTCGGCGCCGAGCACCGTCAAATGCTCGAACAGCGCATGCAGGGTGGCGCCGTCGAGGGCGTTACGGACGTGCGGGCGGTCGATCGTCAGCACGGCGACGGCGCCGTGCCGGTCCTCGGTCACCGTCCGTGGCGACGGGGATATCGATTGTTGGGCCATCGGGACTCCTCGGGTCACGGCGGGGCGATCGTCACACTCGTACACCTTGACGCCGCTCCCACGCCTGCTACCGTACCAACCAAGCGCTTGCTACGTCTGGCAACAAGAGCACGAGAACGGGGAACGTGGATCATGGTCGATAAGACAATCGGCGCCGCTGAGGTGATCTCCCGGCTCGAGTCCGGGATGACCATCGGCATCGGCGGTTGGGGCTCCCGGCGCAAACCGATGTCGCTGGTACGGGAGATCCTGCGCTCCGATCTCAAGGATCTGACGGTCGTCTCCTACGGCGGGCCCGACGTCGGACTCCTGTGCGCGGCCGGCAAGGTCAAGAAGGTGGTCTTCGGCTTCGTCTCGCTGGACTCGATCGCCCTCGACCCGCACTTCCGGGCCGCTCGGCAGTCCGGGGCCATCGAGGTCGCCGAGTACGACGAGGGCATGCTCCAGTGGGGCCTGTACGCCGCCGGCATCAAACTCCCGTTCCTGCCGACCCGGGCCGGTCTCGGCTCCGACGTCATGAAGTACAACCCGGACCTGCGGACGGTTGCCGACCCCTATGGTGGCGACACCACCGTCGCGATGCCGGCGATCCACCTGGACGCGGCGCTGGTGCACATGAACCGGGCCGACCAGCACGGTAACGCCCAGTTCCTCGGACCGGACCCGTACTTCGATGATCTGTATTGCATGGCCGCCGACCAGGCGTTCGTCTCGTGCGAGAAGATCGTGCCCACCGCCGAGCTCACCGAGAACCACCATCCGGCGACGCTGCGGATCAACCGGGTCGTCGTCAGCGGCGTTGTCGAGGCGCCCGGCGGCGCGCACTTCACCTCCTGCGTTCCCGACTACGAGCGGGACGAGCAGTTCCAGCGGGAGTATGTGAAGGCCGCCGGTGACGCCGAAACGTGGCGGGAGTTCGAGCGGAAGTACCTGGCTGTGCCAGAGTCCGAGTATCAGGCCGCCGTGTCGGCGCGCCATGAGGAGGTGTCGGCATGACCAGCACGACGACGTCCGCGCCGGAATCCACCACCGATGCTCCGGCCACCCGCGCCGAGGTGTGCGTGGCGGCCGCGGCCGATCTGTTCCGGGACAACGGCGAGATGATCGCCAGCGCCTTCGGCACCATTCCGGCGATCGGCGTCCGGCTGGCCCGCGAGACCTTCTCGCCGGACCTGCTGATCTCCGACGGGGAGGCCTACATGCTGCGGGGCACCAACCCGGTCGGCAAGAAGCCGCAGGGCGACGTCGAAGCCTGGACGCCGTTCCGCACCATCTTCGACCTGGTCTGGTACGGCAAGCGGCACGTGGTGATGATCCCGTCGCAGGTCGATGCGTACGCCAACACCAACATCTCCGCGATCGGTGAGTACAGCAAGCCGAAGGTGCAGCTGCTGGGCGTCCGCGGCGGACCGGGCAACACGGTCAGCCACCCCACCAGCTACTGGGTGCCCAAGCACTCGAGCCGGGTGTTCGTGCCGAACGTCGACATGGTGTCCGGCGTCGGCAACGATCGGGCGGCCGAGGCCGGCCCGGCGGCCCAGCGTTACCACGACCTGCGGGGGGTGCTGACGAACCTCGCGGTCCTCGACTTCGCCGATGACGGCCGGCTGCGGCTGGCCTCGGTCCACCCGGGGGTGACGGTGGAGCAGGTGCAGCAGGCCACCGGCTTCGACCTGGTGATCGACGGTGACGTCCCCGAGACCCGGCAGCCGACCGCCGAGGAGCTGAGGCTGATCCGCGAGGTGCTGGATCCGAAGGGCTTGCGGGACAAGGAAGTATCCGGGTGACCGGGCAGGCGGTGCCGGCGGGCGTTGTCGGCGACCTCCCGGACGCGTTGCGCACCAGGGCGTGTGAGCTCTTCGGTGTGCAATACCCGATCGTGCAGACCGGCATGGGATACGTCTCCGACGCGGCGCTCACCACGGCCACGGCGAATGCCGGCGGGCTCGGCATCCTGTCGGCCGGGCTGCTGTCCTACGGCGAGTTGGTGGCGGCGATCGACAAGATCAAGGCCGGCACCGACAAGCCGTTCGGGGTGAACATCCGCGCCGACCAGTCCGATGTCGAGAAGCGGATCGACCTGCTCATCTCCGCGGAGGTCAAGGTCGCGTCGTTCGCCTTGGCGCCCAAGGAGAAGCTGATCGCCAAGTGCAAGGACGCCGGCCTGGTCGTCGTCCCCTCGATCGGTGCCCGGCGGCACGCCGAGAAGGTGGCGGGCTGGGGCGCCGACGCGGTGATCGTGCAGGGCGGCGAGGGCGGCGGGCACACCGGTGGGGTGCCGACCAGCCTGCTGCTGCCGCAGGTGGTCGACGCCGTCGACATTCCGGTGATCGGCGCCGGCGGCTTCTTCGACGGGCGCGGCCTGGTGGCCGCGCTGGCCTACGGCGCGGCCGGTATCGCGATGGGTACCAGGTTCCTGCTGACCAGCGACTCGCCGGTGGCCGACGCGGTCAAACAGGTCTACCTGTCCAAGACGGTCAACGACACAGTGCTGACCGTCGAGGTCGACGGGGTACCGCAGCGGGTGCTGCGGGCCGGCACCGTCGACAAGTTGGAATCCAGCAGCAAACCGGGACGTCTGATCAGGGCCGCCCGCAATGCCGTTGCGTTCCACCGGATCTCGGACGTCAGCTGGAAGGGCATGATCTCCGAGGGCCTGGCCATGCGGAAGAACCAGGGCCTGACCTGGAGCCAGATGGTGATGGCCGCCAATGCCCCCATGCTCTACCGGTCGGCCCTGCTCGAGGGCCGGACCGACGTCGGGGTGATGGCCACCGGACAGGTGGTCGGGCTGATCGACGACATCCCGAGCTGCGCCGAACTGATCAATCGCATCATCGCCGAGGCCACCGCCGTGCTCGGACGGCTGACGCCGGCCTCCGGCGCACACCACTGACCTGCCGCAGGGCAACGAAACAGGAGGAACCACCGTGAGTTCGCTGAACGACAGGGTCGTCGTGGTGACCGGCGCCGGCCGCGGCATGGGGCGTGAACACGCCCTACTGGCGGCCGCCGAGGGCGCCGCGGTCGTGGTGAACGACAACGGCTCGGCCGCCGATGGCACCGGCGCCGACCCGAGCCTTGCCGCAGCGGTGGTCGACGAGATCGTGGCCGCCGGCGGCAAGGCCGTTGCCCACGTCGGTGACGCAGCGGAGACCGGTGTCGCTCACGAGCTGCTCGACCTCGCGGTCGCCCAGTTCGGCGCCGTGACCGGCCTGGTGAACAACGCCGGCATCTTGCGGGACAAGATGTTCGTGAACATGAGCGAACAGGACTGGGACGCGGTGATCCGTGGCCAGCTCCGGGCCACGTTCGCCCCGAGTCGGGTGTTCAGCGAATACTGGCGCACCGAGTCGAAGGCCGGCCGGCAGCCGGCCGCCTCGATCGTGAACATGCCGTCGACCTCCGGCCTGATCGGCGCGGTCGGTCAGACCAACTACGGCGCCGCCAAGGCGGCGATCGCCTCGCTCACCGTGATTCTCGCCCAGGAGCTGGGTCGCTACGGGGTGCGGGTCAACGGGGTGACGCCGGTCGCCAGGACCCGGATGACGGAGAACCTGCCCAAGATCGGTGAACTGGTCGCGGCGCCGGCCGACCCCGACGAGTTCGACGTCTACCACCCGGGCAACGTCTCGCCACTGGTCGCCTGGTTGTTGACGGCCGACTGCCCGGTGACCGGTGAGGTGTACTACGCCAAGGGCGGCGAAATTCGTCGGTTCGCGCCGTGGAGCTACGACTGGACCATTGACCACGGCCGCCGTTGGACGGTCGCCGAGATCGACGAGGAGCTGCGAAATCGTGTCTGACGCAACCGCCGGCAACCTGCCGGCAGATCCGCGGGTCGCCAGTAAGTGGGCCGGACCGGCACACGGTCTGCTGGTCGGCCGCACCGTGCTGGTGACCGCCGCCGCCGGCACCGGCATCGGCTACTCGACGGCCCGCCGGTGCGCCGAGGAGGGCGCGACGATCGCGATCAGCGACCGGCACGAGCGCCGGCTCGGCGAAGCCGCCGACCGGCTGGCCGAGCTGACCGGTACCCGGCCGCTGGCCGTTCCCTGTGACGTGACCGACCAGGGCCAGGTCGACAACTTGATGGACACCGTCGCCGGTGAGCTCGGCGGGATCGACGTACTGGTGAACAACGCCGGGCTGGGCGGCACCGCCCCGGTCGACGAGATGACCGATGAGCAGTGGGACTCGGTGCTGGCGGTGACGCTGACGTCGACGTTCAAGACGACTCGCTCGGTGCTGCGGCACATGATCCCGGCGGGCCGCGGGGTGATCATCAACAATGCCTCGGTGATCGGCTGGCGTGCCCAGGCGGGACAGGCCCACTACGCCGCCGCGAAGGCCGGAGTGATGGCGCTGACCCGGTGCACCGCGCTGGACGTTGCGCCGCACGGGATCCGGGTGAACGCCGTTTCGCCGAGCATCGCCATGCACGCCCACCTGGCCAAGGTGACGACCGACGACCTGCTCGCCGAACTGTCGGCCAGGGAGGCGTTCGGCCGGCCGGCCGAGCCCTGGGAGATCGCGAACGTGATGGTCTTCCTGGCCAGTGACTACTCGTCGTACATGACCGGCGAAGTCGTGTCCGTCAGCAGCCAGCACCCGTAACCCTGAGGTCAACCCGAAAGGAGGCCTGATGGCCAACCCCGATTCCCTCGGCAACGAGGGCACCGACTTCCGGATGGACATCGAACGCGGCAAGATCCGCGAGTTCGCCCGGGCCACCGGGTCGGAGAACCCGGCCTACCTGGGCACCGAGAACCCGGTGAGCCCACCGACTTTCCTGACGACAACGTTCTTCTGGCACGATGGCGACTCCAACCCGTGGCCGACGGTGGAACTCGACCAGCAGCGTGGCCTGCACGCCGAGCAGGAGTACACCTTCTTCGGGCCACCGCCGCGGGCCGGACAGAAGCTGACCTGCCGGTCGCGGATCAGCGACTACTTCACCAAGCAAGGCCGCCGCGGCGGCGAGATGACCTTCGTGGTGATGACCACCGACTTCCACGACGAGGACGGAAAGCTGGTGGCCCAGGCCAAGATGACCGGCGTCGAGACTGCTCGGCCACCGGCCGAGGATGCGACCTCAGGGGAGGATTCGTGAGCGACCAGACCGTGAGCCCTGAGACCGCGGACCCCGCCGCTTCGGCGGAGTTCGCCGTTCCGTCGGCACCGGCGGCGTGGGTGGTCGGCCCGGCGACCCGCACCGACTTCGTTCGCTACCAGGGCGCCTCGGGCGACATGAACCCGATCCACCACGACGAGGAGTTCGCCAAGGGCGCCGGCTTCCCGACGCCGTTCGCCGTCGGCATGTGGCAGGCAAGCCTGCTGGGCACGTACGCCACCGACTGGCTCGGCGCCGAGAACGTGCGCAACTTCCGGATCCGCTTCCTCGAGCAGGTCTGGCCCGGCGACACCCTCACCTGCAGTGGTGAAGTCACCAAGCAGTACCTGCAGGATGGTGAGCGGCGCGTCGACGTCGAGCTGACCTGCCTGCGGCAGACCGGCGGCAAGGCCGTCACCGTCTGGGCGACCTTCGTCGTCCCGGAGCCCGGTACCGATCAGGAGAACTCCCATGGCTGATGGCCCCGACATGATCACCACGACTGTGCTTGCGAACGGCGTCGCCGAGATCGTGATGGACAATCCACCGGTCAACGCGCTGCCGGTCGCCGGTTGGTTCGCGCTGGCGGCGGCGCTGGACGCCGCGGGAGCAAACCCGGATGTCCGCGCGGTGGTGTTGCGCGCCGAGGGCCGCGGATTCAATGCCGGGGTCGACATCAAGGAGATGCAGCGCACCGACGGGTTCACCGCGCTGCTCGGCGCGAACCACGGCTGCTACGCCGCCTTCAAGGCCGTCTACGAGTGTCCGGTGCCGGTTGTCGTTGCGGTGAACGGCTTCTGCCTCGGGGGCGGAATCGGCCTGTCCGGTAACGCCGACGTGATCGTCGCCGCCGACGATGCCACCTTCGGGCTGCCAGAGGTCGAGCGGGGTGCCCTCGGCGCCGCTACCCACCTTTCCCGACTGGTGCCGCAACATCGGATGCGCGCCATGGTCTATACCGCCGCCACCATCACCGCCCAGGAACTGCACGCCTACGGCTCGGTGCATTCTGTGGTGCCGCAGGCGGAGCTGCGCGACACCGCGCTGGCGGTGGCCGGCAACATCGCCGAAAAGGACCCGACGGTGATCCGCGCGGCCAAGGCGTCGCTCAACGGCATCGACCCGGTGGATGTGAATCGCAGCTACCGCTTCGAGCAGGGCTTCACCTTCGAGCTGAACCTGGCCGGCGTCGCCGACCGGATCCGCGACGAATTCGCCGGCACCAGCAAGGCCGTCACGGGTCAGGCGGACACCGGCGAACAGCCCGACAACTGATGGGCGCAACCCGATGAAAGCCATGCAGTGCCGCACGCTTGGCGGCCCGGAGAACCTGACCGAAACCGTGTTGACCGACCCGGTCGCCGGCGACGGTGAGGTGGTGGTCGACGTGCAGGCGGCCGGGGTCAATTTCCCGGACGGCCTGATCGTCGCCGGTACCTACCAGACCAGACACGAGCCGCCGTTCGTTCCCGGTTGCGAGGTCGCCGGCACCGTCCGGACAATCGGAGCGGGGGTCACCGGCCTCACGCCGGGCGACCGGGTCACCGCCTTCTGCGGCCTCGGCGGCTATGCCGAGCAGGTCGCGGTCGCCGCGACCAAGGTGCACCGGATCCCCGATGAGCTCGACATCGTCGACGCTGCAACGGTTCCCGTTGTGTACGGCACCTCGTACCACGGCCTGGTGGACCGGGCGAACCTGCAGCCGGGCGAGACCCTGCTGGTGCTCGGCGCCTCCGGCGGCGTCGGGCTCACCGCTGTCCAGATCGGTAAGGCGCTGGGCGCCAGGGTGATCGCCGCCGCCTCGTCGCCGGAGAAGCTGCAATTGGCAGCCGACCACCGCGCCGACGAACTGATCGACTACCGCGCGCAGGACCTCGCGGCCCGGTTGAGGGAGCTGGCGCCGAAAGGTGTCGACGTGGTGTACGACCCGGTCGGGGGTGACGCAGCGCAGGCCGCGGTGAAGTCGCTGGCCTGGGGCGGCCGGTTCCTGACCGTCGGCTACGCCTCGGGGGACATCCCCCGGGTGGGTCTCAACCGTTTGTTGCTCAAGGAGGGCGCCGCCCTTGGTGTGCTCTGGGGGGCGTGGGCCGGGCGCGAACCCGAAGCCAACTCCGCCAACATGTCCCGCCTGTTCGAGCTGTTCACCGCCGGCAGCCTGCGGCCGGTGGTCAGTCGCAGCTATCCATTGGCCGATGCATCAGCGGCGCTGGCCGCGGTGATGGGCCGTGCGGCTCTCGGCAAGATCGCCCTGCGGATCGAGGAATAGTGAATCAGCAAGCAGCGGGCACGACACCCGACGCAGTGATGGATCTCGGCCCCGGTGAGCGGACCCTGGAGGTTCTCGCCGAGCTCGAGGATTTCATGCAGACGCATGTCTACCCGGCCGAGCCGGTGTATGCCGAGCAGTTGGAGGCCGCCGGGCCACGCAGCCATGTGCTGCCGCCGGTGGTCGAAGAGCTCAAGGTCGAGGCCCGACGGCGCGGTCTGTGGAACCTGTTCCTGCCGAGCATCTCGGGTCTGACCAACCTGCAGTACAGCTACATCGCCGAGGTCACCGGTCGCTCGCCGTACCTGGCGCCGGAAGCGCTGAATTGCTCGGCGCCGTCCACCGGGAACATGGAGTTGCTGCACCTGTTCGGCACCGACGAGCAGAAGAAGCGCTGGCTGGAACCGCTGCTGGACGGCCGTACCCGTTCCGGCTTCTCGATGACCGAACCCGATGTCGCGTCCTCCGACGCCCGCAACATCCGCACCTCGATCGTCCGGGACGGCGACGAGTATGTGATCAACGGGCGCAAGTGGTGGACCACCGGTTCCGCCGACCCTCGCTGCGAGATCCTCGTGGTGATGGGCAAATCGGATCCGAACGCCGACACCTACCGGCAGCAGTCGATGATCCTGGTCCCGATCGACACCCCCGGCGTCGAGATCATCCGGTCGCTGCCGATCTTCGGCTACCACGACCAACAGGGGCACTGCGAGATCAGCTACACCGACGTGCGGGTCCCGGTCGGCAATCTGCTCGGCGGCGAGGGCGAAGGCTTCGCGATCGCCCAGGCCCGGTTGGGCCCCGGCCGGATCCACCACGCCATGCGCTGCATCGGGATGGCCGAGCGCGGCCTGGAACTGATGGTCAAGCGGGTGATGAGCCGGGAGGCGTTCGGCGGCCCGATCTCCGATCAGGGTGTGGTCAGGACCTGGATCGCCGAATCCAGGATGGAGATCGAGCAGGCCAGGCTGTTGGTCCTGAAGACCGCCTGGATGATCGACCGGGTCGGGCCCAAGGGTGCGGCCACCGAGATCGCCGCGATCAAGGTGGTGGCGCCCAGGGTGGCACGGACGGTCCTTGACCGCTCGATCCAGGCGCACGGCGGCGGGGGCGTCACCGACGACTTCCCGATCGCCCGGATGTGGGCCAGCGCCAGGATTCTCGGCATCGCCGATGGGCCGGACGAAGTCCACATCCGATCCGTGGCGCGCGAACAGCTGCGCCGCTACCGGCCGGCCAGGACGGAAGGCTGACGCGGATGGACCTGAGCTGGAGCGATTCCGAGCAGGCCTTCAGGGCCGAAGCCAGGGACTGGCTCGCCGGGCATGTTCCTGCCCGGCCGCTGCCGTCCGGTGACACCGCTGAGGGTTTCGCGGCGCACCTGGAGTGGGAGCGGGCGCTGCACGCGGACCGCTGGTCGGTGGTGTCGTGGCCGGAGGCCTATGGCGGGCGGGACGCCTCGCTCTGGGAATGGTTGATCTTCGAGGAGGAGTACTACCGGGCCGGGGCTCCGCAGCGGGTCACCCAGAACGGCATCTTCCTGTTGGCTCCCACCCTCTTCGCCTTCGGCAGCCGGCAGCAGCAGGACACCTTGTTGCCGAGAATGGCGGCCGCGCAGGACTTGTGGTGCCAGGGCTGGTCGGAGCCGGGTGCCGGCAGCGATCTCGCCGGGATCCGCAGTGCGGCGGTCCGGGACGAGCAGGCCGGCGGTTGGCGGCTGTCGGGACAGAAGACCTGGACCACTCGCGGCGCGTTCTGCACGCACCTGTTCGGGCTGTTCCGCACCGATCCGCAGGCGCAGCGCCACCACGGGCTGACGTACTTCCTGGTTCCGTTGGACACCGAGGGCGTCACCGTCCGCGGCTTCGATCGGTTGGACGGCGACGAGGGGTTCGCCGAGGTCTTCTTCACTGACGCGTTCGTCCCGGACAGCGCGGTGCTCGGCGGGTTGAACGAGGGCTGGAAGGTGGCGATGGCGACTACCGGGTCCGAGCGTGGCCTGACGCTGCGGTCGCCCGGCCGGTTCCTGCAGGCGGCCGACCGGCTGGTCGAGCTGGCGGCATCGAATCCGGAGTCGAGCACCCCGGTACTGACCGATCGGGTAGTTCGCAGCTGGATGCAGGCGCAGGCCTACCAGCAGTTCACCCTGGCGCAGGTCACCGACATCGTCGAGGAACGTCCGACCGGTGCGCGTTCCAGTCTGAACAAGGTCTACTGGTCCGAGCTCGACATCGAGTTGCACGAGACCGCGATGGAGCTGCTCGGACCCGATGCCCAGCTGGACTCAGACTGGTCCCGTGGCTTCCAGTTCTCGTTGGCCGGGCCGATCTATGCGGGTACCAACGAGATTCAGCGCAATATCATCGCCGAGCGCGTGCTCGGCCTGCCGAGGAAGTAAGCCAAGGACATGCGCTTCGCACTGACGACCGAGCAGCAGGAACTGCACCAGGTGGTGGCGCAGTTGCTGGGCGATGCCTGTACCCCCGACGTGGTGCGGGCCGGAACCGGCTCCCCGCAGGCGGATCGGCTGTATGCCGGGCTGGTCGACCTGGGCGCCACCGGGCTGTTGGTCGACGAGGAGGCCGGTGGCCTCGGGTTGGACGAGAACTACCTGGTTCCGGTCCTGGTCGAGATCGGCCGGGCCGCGGCACCGCTACCGTTGGTCGACACCCTTGCGGTGGCACCAGGTCTGCTGTCGGCCACCGGTCGGGCCGAGGACGTGCTCGCTGGAACCGTCTGCGTGGCAGCGGATCCGGTCGGCAACGGACTGGTTCGATTCGGCAGCCGGGCCGATCTACTGCTGCAGGGCGGCTGGGGTGGCTCCGGCGTCATCCGGGTCGTCGACCTGGCCGGCGCGCAACGGGAGCCCCAGGCGGCCGTCGACCCGGCCGCCGATCTGCAGCGGATCAGCTTCGGCACCATCATCGCCGAGATCGACGACCCCGCCCTGGTGCGGACCGCGTGGTTGCGAGGGGTGCTCGGGTCGGCGGCCGAGCTGGTCGGGTTGTCCCGCCGGATGCTCGACCTGACGGTCGGATACGTGAAGGAACGTCAGCAGTTCGGGGTGCCGATCGGCAGTTTCCAGGCCGTCAAGCATCACTTGGCGTCGGCGTTGCTCGCCGTCGAGTTCGCCGCCCCGACGGTGTCCGCGGCCGGCTATGCCCTGGCCACCGGCGACGAGCAGGCATCGGTGGCGGTAGCAACGGCGAAGGCGCTGGCCTCGGACGCCGCGGTGCAGGTGGCCAGGGCAACGCTGCAATGTCACGGTGCGATCGCCTATACCACCGAGTACGACTGGCAGCTGTTCGCCAAGCGGGCCTGGGCGGTGGCGGCGCAGTGGGGGACGGCCGCCTGGCATCGTGATGCGGTGGCCAGAGCGCTCGGCCTGCCGGCCAGCGGAACATCGCCTGCACACTGATTGTCTGCCAGTCATCCAGCCGGCCGTCGTCGAACCAGCAACGAGGAGAACCCGATGAGCGAGACCGAGAACGAGGTCGTCACCTACGAAGTGCGTGGCGCGGTTGCGGTGGTCACGATGAACCGGCCCGAGTACCGCAATGCCCAGAATTCCGCGATGACCTATGCCCTCGACGAGGCCTTCTACCGGGCCAACGCCGACGACGAGGTGAAGGTGATCGTGCTGGCCGGCTCCGGTAAGCACTTCTCCGCCGGGCACGACATCGGTACGCCGGGCCGGGACATCGACTCCTCGTTCGAGCGTAAGGCCGGGCTGTGGTGGGACCACGTCGGCAAGGAGGGCGTCGACAGCCGGTTCGCCCGCGAATCGGAGGTGTACCTGGGGATGTGCCGGCGCTGGCGGGAGATGCCCAAGCCGATGATCGCGATGGTGCAGGGAGCCTGCATCGCCGGCGCGCTGATGCTGGCCTGGTGTTCCGATTTGATCGTGGCGTCCGACGATGCGTTCTTCGCCGATCCCGTTGTCCGGATGGGGATCCCGGGCGTCGAGTACTTCGCCCATCCCTGGGTGATGGGTCCGCGGTTCGCCAAGGAGTTCCTGTTCACCGGCGACCGGATGCCGGCCGATCGGGCGCTGGCGATCGGGATGGTGAACCGGGTGGTCCCGCGTGACGAGCTGGAGTCCGAGACTTTCGCCCTCGCCGACCGGATCGCGCAGATGCCGCGGTTGGGGTTGGCGCTGACCAAGAAGGCCGTCAATCAGGCCGAGGATCTGATGGGCCTGCGTACCGGGATGGACTCGGTGTTCGGGCTGCACCACGCCGCGCACGCCCACAACGCCGAGGTCGGTGCCGACTCACTGGCCGGTCAGACCGCCAAATCCATGCGCGATTCCGCCACCTGACCCCACCCCGCACGCTTATCAACATCGCAGGCGCTTGCGAAATCGACTACTTCTGTCACACCCGTCCCAGATCGGCCACGTTCGTAAGCGCCTGCGAAGTTGATAAGCGCCGAGGCGGGGGGTTCAGCTGGACCAAGCGGCGTCGGGAAGCAACTCCTTGAGTGCGGTCGCCTGCTCTACCCAGTGCTCGACGTTGTCGGCCCGCAGGGCGACATTCAGCACGGTGGCTCCGGCTTCGCGGTGCCGGCCGGCGAGATCGATGGTGCGCTCGGCCTCCCGGGTCGGGTCCAGAGGCGGCAGCGGCAGGATGACGTCGAAGCCGTCGGGGCTGACGCCTCGTGCCAGCAGCTCGGCCACCCGGTCGGGGCTCAGTCCGAACGGCGCCCAGCCGGTGGCCAGTTCCCGCGCCCGGCGCAGGGACCGCGGCGTGTAGCCGCCGATCCAGAGCGGCACCTCCGTCCGGGGTGCGTGCGGGTCGACGACGAAGTCGTCGAACTCGAAGTGCGGCCCGCGATAACTCGGGGTCTCCCGGCCCCACGAGGCGCGCAGCGCGGCGATCGCATCGTCGGCGATGGCCCCGCGGTTGGCGAAATCCTTGCCCAGCAAGGCGAATTCGGCGGCTCCGCTGCCGACGCCGAGGCCGAGAATCACCCGGCCGCCGGAGAGTCGGTCGAGCGTGCCGTAGCTCTTGGCGATGTCCAGTGGGTGGTGGTAGCCCAGCACCAGCACGTGGGTTGCCAGGGCGATCCGCTCGGTCTTCGCGGCCAGAAAACCCAGGGTTGCCAACGGATCCCAGTAGGTGCCGCCGCCCTTGGCGGCGATCGCGGTCGGCACCGCGGTGTGCTCGCTGCAGGTCAGGTGGTGATAGCCGAGCCGGTCCGCGGCTTGTGCGATCGTGACGATCTCGGCAGTTCCGGCGCCGACCTCCCATGGGCTGAACTGGCCGGTCGGCCGGAACACGACGGGGGATAGGACGCCGATGCGCATCTTCGGAGCCTAGCAAGCGCTTGGTCGACGCGCATTCATGTGCCATCGCCCGCGCGCTCCGCCACGAGCATGGCCCCGGAAAACACCGACGCGGCGTGCAGGCCTGCTCGCTCAGCGTTGGCGGTAGGCGCTGCGCGGGGACGGATGTTGCGCACGAGCACGCTGCGCTTCGGACGCTCAGCCGACCGGGTGGTCTGCCAGCGCCGCCAGTCGGGTACCGACGTCCAGATCCGCCGACCAGGCCGTTCCGTTGACCGGATCGACCAGTCGGCCGCAGCCGCCGAGTTCGAGAAGGGCGAACACCCCGCCGCCGGCGTCGTCGAGCCGGTACGGCGGTGTCGGCGTCCGAAGGAACATCAGCCAGTCGACCGGCGGCACGTCCAGGACGTCATCGGGTGTGTCGCACCGCAGCGACCCGACCTGCGCGGCGGTCGGCCACCCGGCGGCGACGACGCCGGCCGGCTGCAGGCCGGCGGCGACCAACGGGCCCTCCTGGTCCGGGGTACCGCGATAGCGGCACACGCTGACCGATCCGGACCCGGGGACCGGCGGCAGCTTCGCCAGCCCCGGGATCGTTTCCGACTGCCAGACGGCCGGGCTCTTGGCGGTGGCGCCACAGTTGGTGGTGACCTCCAGTTCCGAACGCACTTGGGTGCCACGGGTTTCGGTCGTGATCGAGGTCGCGACGTCGAGTGCGTCCAGAACCTCGTGGCGTGGATGGCAGCCGTCGCCCGGCACGCCCGGTCGGATCCGCGATCCGTCGGCCAGGGTCAGCACGAATCCGGGCACCATGACCAACATCGCGGTGCAGGCATCGGCGGTCCCGGAGGCGTCGGGCAGTCGCAGGGCGGTGACCAGCGCCGGGATCTTCTCGGCCGGCACCGCCCGGACCACCGTGAAGTCCCACGAGCCCTTGCCCTTGACGTACTTCTCGGTCGTGCCACAGACAACCGCAGCGGTGACGTCGGCTGTCGGTCCGAGCGGCGTCAGTTCCGCGGGCTGCGCAACGCCGTCGCAGACGCCCTGCTGTTGGATGTCGGACGGCTGGTAGGCGCCGGGTGCCCGGCTGCACCCGGCAACCAGCACGAGGAGCAGCGCTGCGATCAGTGAACGCCTCATGCCCACCTCCGGTCCCGGTCGTTCAGATGACGTCATGGTCGCCTCACCGGGTTGCACCGAAATGGTACGGACCGGAAGGGACCGGGGGGGGCACCAGCAACACAGCGGCGGCCAGGCCCGAAGGCCTGGCCGCCGCTGTGCTTCGTCAGCCGTACCTCAGCCGACGTTGATAAACGTCCGGCTGGTGGTGCCGCTCGCCGACAGCGCCGCCCAGCCCCAGTACCGCTGGGTCGGGTCCAGCCCGGAGAACGTCACCGGGATGGTGACCGGTGCACCCTGGGCGCCGGTCGTCGTTGTCGCCGGGACGGAGGCGTTGCCGACCGGGGTGTTCTGGTCGACGAACCACCAGTTCACGGTGTACGGAGAGGAGTTGCCGACCGAGGCGGCGAACCCGTAGACCGTGCAGGTGAACGTGTATCCGACCGGCATACCGCTGACCGTGACCGTCTCGTCCGCGGTGCTGCCACCGCTGGAGGCGAATCCGCAATCCAGGTCGATGTCGTCGGCCGGCAGGCCGTGCGTCTCGAACCGGAAGGTGTACGGGCCGCCGGTGGCCGGCGCCTTCAGCGGGTAGGCGACGCTGTCCGCGCCGCCGGTGCCGGGCACGGCAACCTCGCCGCTCACCGTCGTCGAACCGACCAGACCCCTGATGGTGCCGGCGATCTGCTGGTTGTCGGCACCCGGTGTCACGGTGATGCCCACCGTTCCACTGGCGGCCGCGGGAGCCGTCACTCCGGCCGGTGCGGCGAAGGCCACCGGCCGGACCGCGATCGGGCTGCGGACCGAATGGTGAGAGCTGGACCAGGTCAGGAATCCGGTGGAGAAGATGGCCAGCGGCGCGGTGGTCCGGGCGAAGGTGATGGTGAACTTCGCCGTGGCGCCCCGCTTCACCTTCAGCACCGACGGCGTCACCGTGACGGTGAATCCGGCGACACCGGAGACGTGCGCCCGGTAGGTCTCGGTGCCGTTCCCGACGTTGGTGACGGTACGGGTCACCGTCTGTGTGCCGGCCAGGTCACCGACCGCGATCGACGCCTGGTTGAGATCGCTGGCGTCCAGCGGAGCGCCTGCGGGACAACCGTTGCAGCCCTGCCCGCGCAGGAACGCCCACCAGTCGTCGGCCCCGGAGTTGTAGACCAGGCCGGGGTCGCCGGCCCGGTTCGGCTGGGTGTAGCCGGCGCCCTGGTCGAACGGACTGGTGGTGCCGCCCTTGGTGTCGACCGCGGAGGTCATGATCGCGGACTTCACCATCATCGGCGTCCACTTCGGGTGCAGATCCAGCAGCAACGCACCGATGCCGGCGATGTGCGGCGAGGCCATCGAGGTGCCGGACAGGTAGTCGTAGCTCCGGCCGAAGTTCACCCCTGGCGCGGACGCCGCCAGCACGTCGACCCCGGGGGCGGCGATGTCCGGCTTGATGATGTCGCCGTTACCGCGGAGCGACGGTCCACGGGAGGAGAACTCGATGATCCGCGGAAAAACCGTTGTGCTGCCGGTGTTCACCCCGGCCTGGATCTCCGCCGTGGCGCCGGCGCTGCGGGCGTAGGCGTGGATGGCGTCGTATTTCGCCTGGTTGTCGAACTCCAGGTGCACGGTCGGCACGAAGTGGTAATCGCCGTTGGTCCCGGCGTTGGACGGGTTCAGCAGGATCATCCCGACACCGCCGGCCTGCTGGACCACGTAACTCTTCTCGGTCCTGGCGTTGACGCCACGGTCGCACAGCACGATCTTGCCGGCCACCTTGGCCGGGTCGAGGCTGTCCGGGAAGCACAGGTTGGCATCCGAGTCGGCGGCGCCGGCGGCCTTGGCGGCCAACGACTCCACCAACGGGGTTGACGGCAAACCTGGCGTGGTCGACGCACCGATGTACTTCTGGCCGTTGCCCATCACCACGGTCGACTCGTTCACCGTGTAGGTCGCCGCCGCGGTGGTGGTCAGCCACGGGCTCGGATGGTCCAGCGTCGAGGTGCCCGGTCCGGAGTTGCCGGCCGAGACCGCGACGAAGACGCCGGCCTGCGCCGCGTACATGAAGGCGATCTCGTTGGCGCCGAAGTACGTGCTCTCGGTGGTGGAGCCGATCGAGTAGTTGATGACGTCGACACCGTCGGCGACGGCCGCCTCGGTGGCGGCGACCGTGTCGATCCCGGAGCAGCCGTCGGCCGCGACGCCGACCTTGCCGTTCCAGCAGGCCTTGTACATCGCGATGCTGGCGGCCGGCGCGATCCCGGAGACCTTCCCGAGGTCGTTGCCGTCCGGCATCACCGCTTCCGGGCCGAAGTTACCGGCTGCGGTGGACGAGGTGTGCGATCCGTGCCCGTCACCATCCCGCGGCGAGAGGTAGTCCTCGCCGACCCTGGCCCGGCCGAAACCGTCGACGAAGTACTTGGCGCCGATCAGCTTGTCGCTGCACTCGGCGACCGGGAACGAGTTGTCCTCGCCGGCCACGCAGGAGCCCTTCCAGCCCTGGGGCGCGACTTGGTCCTTCTTCTTCTTGGCCATCGGATCGAAGGACTCGCTCTCCGGCCAGATGCCGGTGTCGATCACCCCGACGATCACCCCCGAACCGGCCTTCTTGGAACCGCCCAACTCGTCCCACAGACCGTGCTTGCTCTCCAGCCCCAGCGCCTGGCTGGTCCGCAGTACGTCGGCGCTGCTGCCCTGGCCGCCGCCGTGGCCGCCGCCCTTGCTGCCGCCCGATCCCTTGCCCCAGCCCTTGCCGTGGTTCGGCTCGGCCGGCAGCGAATCCGGCTTCAGCAGTACGTCTTTGGTGACCTTGACGATGCCGGGCTGCTGGCTCAGCTGCTGTGCCTGCCGGCCGGTCAGCTGGGCCGCGAATCCCGGATAGACGGTGCTGAACTCGTAGATGGCCTTCGGATTACCGACCTTGGCCCGGGCCTGGGCGCCCTTGGCGCGCAAGTAGCCGGCGTACCGCTGCGCGTTGGCCGATTTGGTGTCGACCTTCGCCCCGGCAGCGGGTTCGGTCTTCGCATACCCGGGGACGTGACCGTCGTAGGCGGCGACCGGCTGGGCGGCCAGCTGCACGATGTAGGTACCGTCGGTGAAGGTCTGAACGCTGCCCAGATCGTCCTGTGGTGAGGGATTCGGGGCTGTCTCTGCCGCGGCGGGGGTGACGCCGAGCACGGTCGCGAAGGTCAGTGCCATCGCGGACAGCGCAGCCAGGGAGCGGGTTCGCCGCCTGGCGCGAGCGGAGTGGGTCAAGTGCTACTCCTTGGGCCGGGCCGGACGCCTCGTTGCGTCCAGCTGGGAAGTGCGAACAACCGGGACTGTGCGAGCGAGCACAGCTGTGCACACCCAAACCGAGCAGGTGCCCGGTCGTCAACGGTCGTGCCCCACTCGGTCTAGTCACGACCCCGGTACTGCTGCTTTCAGTGGCTGAATCGCCTGGCCGTCACCCCCGCCCGGAGTTCTGGTCAACCGTTAGGGAACAGGCAAGCGTTCGCTGCCCGTAATGTCGCGATCCACTCTGCTACTATTTGTCGAGTAGTACTAAAGGTTGCATAGTAGATATCGATCAGACCGGCGTCGCCGATGGCCGTCGGTCGCGAGTGAACTCAGTAGGGGTGGTCCGGTGATCGGCTGGTTGGCGCAGTACCTGCTGTACGCCATGGTGATCGCCTTCGCGGCGATCTGGCTGTTCGCCGAGGACCGGGCGGGCAGGGTCCAGCTGGCCGGGTCGGCGCTGATCGGTCTGCTGCTGGTCTGGGTGCTGATCACGGTGGCCGCTGCGGTGCACGACGATCCGCGGCCGTTCGTGCAGAACCCTGCGCTGCAGCCGTTGATCGCGCATGCCGCCGACAACGGCTTCCCGTCCGATCATTCGGCGGCGGCGGGACTGATCGCGGTACTGATCTGGCTGCGCCACCGCTGGTACGGAACTCTGCTCGGCGTCGTCGCGCTAGTGCTCGGCGCCGCCAGGGTGGCGGCCCACGTCCATCACGTGCAGGACATCGTGGCCGGCCTGTTGATCGGCGGTGTCGCCGCCTGGCTCGGCAGCCTGGCGGCGGCTGCGTTGATCGGTCGGCTCGCGAGAAGCAGGGCTGACGGCACCCGCGGCCGGCTGGCGACCCTGCTCCACGGCAGCCGACTCAATGGCGGCCGGCCGACCGCGCAGCCGCGCTAGGCCCGCAAACCGCTAGGCCCGCAAACCGCTAGGCCCGCAAACCGCACTAGGCCCGCAAACCACCGGGCCCGCGAACCGCCAGGGCCCCAGAACTCGGACGAGGACGACCGTCATGCAGCATTTCATCATCAGCTACGGGTATCTCGCGGTGTTCCTGCTCATGCTGGCCGAGTCGGCCTGCATCCCGATTCCGTCGGAAGTCACCATGCTGTTCGCCGGCGCGATCGCGGGCGGCGCTGTCGCCGGGGCGCAGCTGAGCCTGGTCGCGGTCACTGCGGCCGGAGTGCTCGGGAACGTCGTCGGCAGCTATCTCGCCTGGGGCGTCGGACGCTACGGCGGCCCGGCGGCCTGGCGAAAGTGGGGTCGCTACGTCGGTGTGCGCGACCACGACATGGAGGTCGCGCAGCGCTGGTTCGACCGGCACGGCAGCGCCGCCGTCTGCTACGGCCGGCTGCTGCCGGTGGTCCGGACGTTCATCTCGTTGCCGGCCGGGTTCGCCGGGATGCGGCCGGTGCGGTTCGGCCTGTACACGCTGGCCGGCTGCATCCCGTGGACCCTGGCGCTGGCCTGGATCGGCGCCGCCGTCGGCAGCAACTGGCAGCGGATCGCCGATGGATTCCACGGACCCACCCTGGTGATCGGCGCGGTAATCGTGGCCGCGGGCGTGATCGGTCTGGTGGTCCACCTCCGTCGCCGTCGGCGCCGGCCGGCGGCCGCCCGGCCGCGCTAGATCGTGTTCCGTCCGGAATTGGCAGACGGCAGTCGCGGTGTCGATGGCACTTCCGGTGCGGACGGTAGGTCCGGTGCGGATGGTAGGTCCGGTGCTGAGGGCTGATCCGGCCCGACCTGCATCGGCTGCATTTCCGCCAGCAGGCCGCGAACCTGTTGCTGGAAGACCGGATCGAGCCAGAATCCGGAGTGCCGGCCGGCCGTGGGATAGACCACGTCGCCGGGAGCCCGGTCGAAGACCGGGTCGACGCACCGGACCTGTCGCGGACCGTCGACCGGCTGGCCGGTGGTGCCGGTGCCGGTGCCGGTGCCGGTGGCGAACGGATACGGCACGGCGCCGCCGAGATAGTCGGTGCGCCGCCACAGGTTCGTCCACCGGGTCGGTCCACCGTCGGTGCTCAGCAGCGACGCCGCCAGCCGGTACACCTCGGGAGAGAAATAGCGCGGATAGAACCGCGAGTAGAGCCGGTCCAGCACGCAGCCGAAGGTCATCAACGACAGCCGCTCACGAACCTCCGGCGGCTGGATCAGCACCGCGGCCAGGCTGATCACCGTGCCCTGGCTGTGTCCGGCCAGCACCACCCGGCCACGCGGCGGCGCCAGGTCGGGGGCCTCCGCGGATCCGACGACACCGCCGACGTAGTAGGCGATCCGGGTCCGCACCTCGGGCATGATCCGTTCGTTGTAGCAGGGCGGCGCGAACGGATGGGCATCCCGTGGCCAGAAGCAGGCAAGATCCCACAGCACTCCGACGCCGCGGCGGATGGCGGCCGTGCGGTAGGCCAGAACGCCCAGCGCGAGCAGACCGACCAGGAGGGCCCCGGTCAGGTACACCCCCCAGGCGATCAGCTGGGCGCCGCCGCTGCCGGTTCCCAGGGTGAAGCGCCAGAACGAGTTCACGGCGTTCGCCGTCCCGGTGGAGAGCATCAGCGCGGCCCCCTGCATCACCAGGACGACCGTCACCACCAGACAGAACACCACCATCCCCCGCGGCACCCGGTCGACCCGGCGAGCCGTCCACAGCATGAATCCGATGCCACCGGCCCGGGCGGCAACGTCCGGATCGGTGAAGTCGCGCGGTTTCCCGTCGGAATCGAGCCGGTAGTCGGCGCGAACGGCGCTCCGATCGACCGTGGCGCCACCGTTGCGAGAGGCGAGCCAGGCCCTGCCGCCCAGCTGAACCGCGAGGACCAGCAGCGCGGCCAGACCGACCAGCATGCCGAAACCCGAACTCCGGGTGGTGTCACCGAACCAGGTCGAATGCACTTGCAGCACTTCGGTGATCCGCCCCGGGGTGAAGGCGAATCCGTCGACTCCCAACCAGGCCGGCACCATGATCAGCACCGAGGCCGCCATCATGCTGCCCAGCAGCCAGCCGAGGAAGGCGATGAAGAAGCCGGCGTAACCGGCCATGAACATCGAGCGGCCGCGACCGGCTCCCCGACTCAGCGCGATGGTGAGCACCACCGCGACCAGCAGCAGCAGTGCGGCCTGGATCCCGAACAGCCAGCGCACCACCGCGTCTGCCTGCCGCACCAGCCGGTCCGGGTCCAGCCCGGCGGCGGTCGCGCCGACCGTGTCGCCGGCGATCACCAGGGCGGCATCAAGGCCGCCGGACCCGAGCACCCCGACCCAGAGCAACGGCAACGAACGGGGCAACCTGGTGGTCGCCGGCTCACCCCAGCCGGCCGGAAGTCGCAAACCGGAGAGCACGACGGCGCCGCCGAGCGTTGCCCCGCACACGATCAAAGCGGCGGTGCGCAGGCCGGACGGCGGGAACAGCACTGCCAGCAGGCCGAGAATCGTCAGCACCGCGATCTGGACGTGCAGGGCCCGCAACCGTCGGCCGGCGACTCCGCCGTTCCACAGGTCAGGTCGCAGTAGTGGCGTCGCCTCGTCGTCCGGGCGCCCCGGAAGATACGGCGCCGCAGCCGATCTGGTGGCGTACCGACGTGCGGACGACCGGCTCAACAGCCCGAGCAGCAGCACCAGGACCGCCGGCATGATCGTCATCAGCGCGAGCTGACCCGAGGGCGGGAGCGCCGAGAGCAGGTTGATCAGGAACTGCGGCAGGCCGTGACAGACAGAAACCGTTCCGTCCGCCGACCCGCCGGGTACCGGGCAGCGGCGCGCGACGGTGGTCAGCATCGGCGCGGCGACCCCGAGCACGAAGGTGACGGTCAGGGTCGCCGCCAGTACCCGGATCAGCGCCGCGGTCAGCAGCCGCAGACCCGATCGGGGTGCGGCGGAACGGGTTTGCGGGTCGGGTGGCAGCATCCGCGGGGCCACGTTCAGCAGGGCGAACGGGGCCAGCATCAGCCACAGCGCGCGGGTCTTCGCGCCGGACGTCCAGCCGCCCCAGGAATAGCCCTCCAACCATGGGCCTTCGGTGGCGGCCGGCGTCCCCGGTCTGGTGCCCACCGGTACGTCGTGCTGCAACTCGGTGACGGCCGGGCGGTAGAAGCCGGCGATCCGGTCGCCGGACACCCGTTCCGTGGTCGCCCGGTCGAGCAGCTCCTCCGGCGGAGTGCCGGACACGCCGTGCACCCTGATCTCGACGTCGCCCCGGTAGGGCACGCCGGTACGAACCATCTCGGTCGGCGCGTTTCGCAGCATGATCGGTCACCGCCCTACTGATCGGCGTGCGGGGGTGCTCGATCAGTATGAGCGCGCGGACCGACCTGCGGATACCTGGAGAACCCTGGGCCGCGCGGCCCGTGTCAGTACCCGCCGCCGCCGGCCGCTGCCGCCGTCACCTTGCTGCCGTCGGCGGCGACCGCCCACCACACCCCGCCGACTCCCTGACCGGTCACATCGCCGGCCTTGGCGTCATTCGCGTAGTAGTACAGCGGCCATCCGTTCAACGTCACCTGGGTCTTTCCGTCCACCCCGGTGATGGTGCCGACCTGGCCGGTCACGCCGTCGACCGTCGGGCTCATCGAGTCGGTGTTCACTGCCGGCCAGGCGGTGGCACAGGCCCCCGAACACGAGCTCTTGCCCGAGTTCTGGGTGTCCTTGTCGTACACGTAGACCGTCATCTTCTTGCCGTCGACGACGATCTGGCCCAACGACGAGTCCGCCACGCCGAGCACCGGGCCCGATCCGGCGGCGGCAGATCCGTCAGCCCCGGCAGACCCGGAAGCGGAACCGCCGGCTGCCGATCCGGTAGCGGCGGCACTCGCGGCCGCGGTACTCGCCGCCGCCGCGGAGGTCGAGGGTGAGGTGCTGGCCGGGGTATTGCCGGCGCAGCCGGCCAGCGCCAGGCCGCCGAGGGCGGCGACGGCGACCATCCGGGCGAGGATTCGTGTGGTCATGATGGAACGCGCTCCTTCGGTGGCAGATCCGCTGAACGCGGACGCAGATCCGCGGGGCCGCGGACATCCACAGCACGAGTTGGCGCGGGGATTGGTTCATCGTCAGCCGAGATCGGCGCTCAGCAATACCTTTCCGGTGTCGATCGAGCGGATCTGCACCGCATCGATCGCGGACACGTCGAGGTTGGTGCTGCCGGTGGCGTGCACGATGTCCCCGCGATGGGCGATCCAGCTGGACACCATGGTGGGCCGCCCGGCCGAGTCGATCAGGTACAGCCCGTAGGTCCAGGCGCCCGCGGGTTGCTTGTACTGCCAGCTGCCGTCGGTGGCGTAACCACAGGTCACCGTCAGCCTGGTGCCCCACTGCTCGCTGAACAGCTGCACGTCGGCGGTCAGCGGGTTGTCCGAGGTCTTGGTCAGCACCGCGGACGCCGTCGGGTGCTCGCCACCGGACAGGCTGATCGGCACGATCACTGCCGCTGCCGCCAATACCGCTGCTGCCACCAGGATCGTCAGCCG
Organism: Nakamurella lactea DSM 19367; assembly: GCF_000426645.1. Classification (GTDB taxonomy): domain Bacteria; phylum Actinomycetota; class Actinomycetes; order Mycobacteriales; family Nakamurellaceae; genus Nakamurella; species Nakamurella lactea. The sequence continues at coordinate 229,630 of NZ_AUFT01000007.1, forward strand.
GCGCCGAATCCTCTTCGACCGCGCGCGGTCGTCGGCCCTGGTGATCCGGGCGAGAAGGTCGGCCGGCGGCCCCGGCTCCGGCAGATCGGCCGGCTCCGGCGTCAGCAGGGCTTCGACATCCGCCGGATCGACCTTGCCGAGCAGACCGGGCAGGCCGGCCAGTTCGGTCACTGCGGCGGTGCAGCTGCGGCAGGCGCGCAGGTGTCGCTCGAACTCGGCGCGGTCGGCGGCCGACAACGCACCGAGCACATAGGCGGCGTCCCAGTCGGCGTACCGCGCGTGCGGATCGCCGATCGACGTCGGATCGGCCGGATCGTTCGTCATCGGGTCACGCCCCTCTCCTGCAGTTCCAGTCGCAACGCTCGAAGTCCATAGTGCAGACGGGATTTCACCGTGCCCGATGGAATCCCGAGATCGTCGGCGATCTCGGCCACCGTCTGCCTGGCGAAGTACGCCCTGGCGACCACCGTCCGATGGTCCGCGCTGAGCGTGTGCAGCGCCTCGGTCACCAGCATCGAATCGAACAGGGCATCGGTCCGGTCGGCGACCGCCTGCTCGGGCATCGTGTCGGTGTTCACCTCGTGCCGGCGGCGGGCGCTGCGGTGGTCGTCGATCACCAGGTTCCGGGCGACGGTGAACAGCCACGCGCGAACCGATCCGGTGCCGTCGTCGGCGAGATCGGTACGCCAGGCACGCAGCAACGTCTCCTGCACGATGTCCTCCGAGCGGGCTCGGTCGTGCGTCAACCGGAACACGTAGTGCCACAGCGCCCCGGCGTGCTCGTCGTGCAGCACCCGCAGGGTGTCCGCGTCGCGGCCGCCCATCGCCCACCTCCTGCCGACAGTACGAAGTACCCGGCGGTCCGGTTCAATCCTGCGCCCGGCTGAACCGTACGGGCCGTTGTCGCGTGAATCGGGTATGACGACCCTCGCGATCACCGCGGCCTCGTGGCACATCGGTGGCCTGCCGCTGCATCCGTTGCTGGTGCACGGCGTGGTCGTGCTGCTGCCGCTGGCCGGAGTTGCCGCCATCCTGCATGCCGCCTGGCCGGCCGCCCGCCGCCGGCTGGGCATCGTCACCCCTGGGTTGGCCACGGTCGCCCTGATCCTGGTCCCGATCACCGTCCGGGCCGGCGAGGCGTTGGCCGCGGCGATCGGTACGAATCCGAAGATCGCCAGGCACCAGCAGCTGGGCCAGACCCTGCTGCCGTGGGTGATCGGGCTGTTCGTGGTGGCCGGCGCGCTGTGGGTCTGGTATCGCTACTTCGAACCGCGGCAGCAGAACCCGCGGACCAGGTTGTGGGTGAACAGCGGCCTGCTGGTGCTCGCGATGGTTGCCGGCATCGGCTCGATCGTCGATGTGGTGCTGATCGGTGACGCCGGCGCCAGGGCCGTCTGGGAGGGCGTCGGCTGACAGCGTCGCCGGACCGATGGCCACCTGGCGCGTCGGCGGACGCCGTCAGCCCTGCAGGCTGAGCACCTGGCATCCAGTGGCGGGACGCGGTCACGGACAGTTGCCGGCGGCGCCGGATCGGGGCGCCGAACCACCTGTTTGACGACCCTCGCCGGCAAGGCCGTCCAGCAGGATGAGGGGCACAGCTCGAAAGGGAGGCGTGATGACGAACCTGCTGACCCGCGACCCGCGGCATCCGCGACGTCGCCCGACCGGCCTGGCCGCGGCCAGGATCGTCGGCTCGGCGCTGCTCGTCCTGCTGTCCATGGTGATCGGGCCGGCCCTGCAGGCGTCGGCGGCGGTGGCGAGCCCGGTCGTCGCCATGCCGCTGATCCGGCCGGCCATCACGGTGCCGTCGACCGCCCGGCAGGTGGTGGCGGTCGGCGCCACCTCGCCCGGCGCGACCACCGCGAAGCTCTCGCTGTGGCAGAAGGGTACGAACGGACGTTGGACCAGGACGGTCGGTCCGGTGCCGGCGCGGGTCGGCTCCCGCGGTATCGGGCCGGCCCACGAGGGTTCGCGGTACACCCCGGCCGGCACCTTCGCCCTGGACCAGGCGTTCGGCAGGCTGAACAACCCGGGCACCAAGTTGCGCTATTTCAAGACCGACCCGCTCGACTGGTGGAACGAGAATCCGTTGTCCCGCACGTACAACAAGCACATCCGGCGGGTGAACAGTCCCGGTGGTGCGAGTGAGAACCTCTACTACTCCGGCACCGCCTACAACCTGGCGGTGAACATCGCCTACAACCCGACGAACATTCCCTACAAGGGTTCGGCGTTCTTCCTGCACGTCGGCACCGGCCACTCAACGGCAGGGTGTGTCTCGATCGCCCAGTCCACCCTCACCACGATCATGCGCAAACTCGATCCCGCCCAGCACCCGGTGATCGCGATCCGCAACGGCACCCCCTGGGTGCCGTGATCGTCCGGCGCTTGCCCGTCGGCTCGCCAGGGTCTTGCATGAACAAATGCAGAACGGGAATGACGAGGAAGGCGCCCCGTCGGCGGCCGTCTTCGCCGAGACGAAGCGACTGACGCTGCGCCGCATCACCACCGACGACGTTGACAACCTGGTCGAGCTGGACGCCGATCCGGACGTGATGTTCTGGATCACCGGCGGCCGGCCGACTCCCCGGGAGGAGGTCGTCGACGACATTCTGCCCGCCTTTCTCGACTACTACCGCCGGTACCCCGGCTACGGGTTCTGGGCGGTGATCGAGAAGTCGACCGGCGGGTTCCTCGGCTGGGTGCACTTCCGGCCGGCGGAGGGCGACCCGGCCGACGACGCCGAACTCGGCTACCGGCTGAAGAAGTCGGCCTGGGGCAAGGGTTATGCCACCGAGGCCTCCCGTGCGGTGCTCGACCGCGGGTTCGCCGATTTCGGGGTGCGGCGGGTGCATGCCGAGACGATGGTGGTGAACACCGCATCGCGCCGGGTGATGGAGAAGTGCGGGCTGAGCCTGGTCCGGATCTTCCACCAGGACTGGCCCGACCACATCCCGGGTGATGAGCACGGTGACGTCGAGTACGCGATCACCCGGGAAGAATGGGACGCGGCGACCGGTTGACGTTGAGGTGCGGGAGCGGTCGAACCGGCTCGCGTCCTGCGGAATCCCTCTGACGAAGGAGCAACACTGTGCCGACCACGCCCATTCCCGACGACCTACGGGCCATGCTGTCCAAGCCGAACCCGGCGGTGATCGCCACGCTGAACAGCAGCGGTCAGCCGATCACCGTCGCCACCTGGTACCTACTGGACGGCGACCGGATCCTGGTGAACATGGACAACACCCGCAAGCGGGTCGAGCACATGCGCAACGACGGGCGGGTGGCGCTGACGGTGCTGGACGACGACTGGTCAACCCACGTCAGCGTGATCGGACACGTCGCCGAGTGGAAGGACGACGAGGCGCTGGCCGACATCGACCGGATCTCGACCCACTACACCGGACACCGGTACCCGAACCGCACCGATCCGCGGGTCAGCGCCTGGATCGAGATCGACCGCTGGCACGGCTGGGGCAAAGCCAAGCAGGGCTAACGCTTCCGCCGCTTCGCCAGTGACTCAGAGCCGAGGGCGGGTGGCGCGGTCACAGTTGCGGTGCGGTCACAGCGGCGCGGTCAGACTTCATAGTCGAACACCATCCGATGGATCCCGTCCGGATCGACCTGCATCGTCACCGAGCCGCGAATGCCGCTGAGCTCGCCGGTGCCGCTGCTCGGCACGATCAGCCCGTATTCGTTGGCCCGGTCAGTGCCACTCGTGCTGGCAGCATGCACCAGATTGAACGTGCCATGGCGGCCGTCAACGGTGCCCTCGAACGACTCCATCGCGACGTAGGTGCCGACGCCGGTCTGCTGATCGAAGGCCGAGGTGAACTGGGTGATGCTCCGCCCGGATATGCCGCCCTCGAAGTGCTTGATCATCCGTAGGTGCCCGGTGGTCAGCCCAGTGGTGATGTCGGGGACGAAATCGGTCGGTTCGAAATCGGAGGTGGTGAAGGTGGCATTGCTGATCATCTGATCATTCTAGGGAGCGGGCGGCCGTGCGTCCTTGGACAAACGCGGCAGGGCGGTCGCCGGCGACCGCCCTGCGTTCAGAGTTGATCGCGCAGCACTCGTTTCAGCAACTTGCCGCTCTGGTTGCGCGGCAGCTCGTCCACGAAGTGGACGCGCTTTGGCACCTTGAAGCCGGCCAGACTCAGCTTGGCGTGGGCGATCAGCTCGGCCTCATCGACCGTGGCGCCCGCCTGCAGGACGACAACCGCTGTCACGGCCTCGATCCAGCGGTCGTCGGGGGTGGCGATCACCGCGACCTCGGCGACCGCCGGGTGCGTGTAGATCACGTCCTCAACTTCCCGGGAGGCGACCAGTACCCCACCGGTGTTGATCACGTCCTTGATCCGGTCGACGACGGTGACGAACCCCTGCTCGTCCTGGACCACCAGATCGCCGGAGTGGAACCAGCCGCCGTTGAAGGCGGCTGCCGTCTCCTCGGGCTTGTCCCAGTAGCCGGTGCACAGCTGCGGTGAGCGGTAGAGCACCTCACCGGATGTGCCGGGTGCGACGTCGGCGCCGGTCTCGTCGACGACCCTGGTCTCGACGAACAGCACCGGCCGGCCGCAGGACTCGGGTCGCTCGGCATGCTCTTCGGGCCGCAGTACGCAGGCCAGCGGGCCGATCTCGGACTGGCCGAAACAGTTGTAGAAGGCCAACTCCGGCAGGCGCTGCCGCAGTCGCTGCAGAATCGGGCCGGGCATGATCGACGCGCCGTAGTAGGCCTTGCGGAGCGACGAGAGGTCGGCATCGGCGAGGGCCGGATGGTTGGCCAGCGGTACCCAGACGGTCGGCGCCAGGAACAGCGATCCGATCCGGTCGGCCTCGATCCGGCGCAGGATCTCGGCGACGTCGGGGCGGGTCATCAGATGCACGGTGGCGCCGATCGCCAGGTACGGCAACAGGAACACGTGCATCCCGGCCGAATGGTAGAGCGGCATGCAGATCAGCGGGTTGTCGTCGGGGGCGAGGTCGAGCGCCAGCAGGCAGGAGAGGTATTCGTGCACCAGAGCGCGGTGCGTCATCATTGCGCCCTTGGGCTGGGAGGTGGTCCCCGAGGTGTAGAGCAGCTGGACGAGATCGGTGTCCCGGACGCGGCTGTCGAGCTCGGGAACGTCGCCGGTCTGCCACAACGGCAGAACGGCGTCCTCGCTGCCGTGCAGTACCAGCACCTGCTCGACCGCGCTGTCCGCGGCGGCAGCTCTCACCTGGTCCCGTAACGCCGCGTCGACCAGCGCGACCCGGCTACCGGACTGGCGCAGCAGGTATCCGAGTTCGCCACCGGTGAGGGCGTAGTTGATCGGCACATGGATCAGCCCGGCGCGGGCACATCCGAGGTAGGCCAACAGGTATGCATCGGAGTTGGCGCCGACGGTAGCGACCCGGTCGCCGGGTTGCAGTCCCATTCCGAGCAGCCGGGCGGCCGCTCGGGAGGTGGCGGCGTCCAGATCGGCGTAGGTCCAGCGGCGATCGTCGTACTGCAGGGCGATCCGATCCGGATATCGGCCGGCGCTGCGGCGGACGACGTCGTCGACGGTGCTGGAGCGCGGGTTGCGCATCTCGGTCTCCCTGGTGAACGGTGGCGGTCGGCTGCGGTCGGTACGGCGATGATCGAGTGCCTGCAGTCAACCACTCGGCCGACGAGAGGATCACCCGGCCGGTGCGGAGTTCACCCGGGTGCGCGGATTGCCGCTGACGAGTGTTCGGCGCGTTGGCACCGACCGGAGCAGGGGATTGATTCGAATCCTGGCGATGGCCCGATCAGTTCCTTGCGCCCCCTTGTGCCGCATGCTTCGCTGACATCGAATACGGGAGACTCACATGTCGATACACTCGCGCTCGAACGGATCCAGATCCGTTGCGGCCGAGCATCGCCGGATCGAACCTGCTGACGAGGTAGCCGGGAACTCGGTGCGATCGTCGGCCTCGATCCGGTCGGCCGGCTGGCCGCGGCCGGTTGCCGGACGGGTGCAGCCGGTTGCCGAACGGGCGCATGGCGCGCTGATCCAGGCGAAGTTACGGGTCGGACCTGCGTCAGACCCGGCCGAGGTCGAGGCAGAACGGGTGGCGGAGGCGGTACTGGCCCGGCTCCGCGCCCCCGCCCGTCAGCCCGGCGATGCGGTGCCGTCGACCGCCATCGGATCGATCGCGGACCAGGGATTGCTGGTCTCCCGGTTGCGGTCTGCCGCCGGCGGCGAGGCCGGCGGCGAGCTCGATGTGAGTACCGAGGCCGCCGTCGGCCGCCTGACCGGCGGCGGAAGACCCCTGCCGGTCGCCATCCGTAGGAGCATGGAGGACGCCTTCGGCGCCGACCTCTCGGCGGTCCGACTGCATGTCGGTCCGCAGCCCCGCGAGCTGAACGACCGGATCGGTGCGCAGGCCTTCACCGTCGGCGACCATGTGGCATTCCGGGACGGCGTGCCCGACGTCAGTTCCGACGCCGGAGCCCGGCTCATGGCTCACGAGCTGACCCACGTGGTGCAGCAGCGTGGCGGCGTGCGTCGCCGGACGGTGGTCGGCGCACCGCGAGCGGCGGTCATTCGTCGCAGGACGGGTCTGACGACCAAGGATGTCGTCTCGATCATCAGTAGTGTCCCGCAGCTGAAATCGCGCCTGGCCACCGTGTTGCAGGACGAGCGGATGAAGGCGTTGCAACCCGACAAGGGCGTGTCGGTGCAGACCCGGATCGAGACCACCTTGCGCAGCTACAAGGAGCACATGGCGAAGAAGAAGCCCGGCGAGGACGTCGATCTGCGGGACGCGATGATGCTGTCCACCGCACTCGGCGGGATCGCCAGGGTCTTCGCCGAAGAGCTGAACGACCCGTCGGTCACCACCCAACTGCTGCCGTTGCTGCTGCAGACCTTCGAGGACGAGGTCGGGCAGAAGCTGAAGAAGAAGCGGCGGAGCGGGAACAAGGCCTCAAGGGACTCGGTGATGCAGCTGACCAAGGCGCTGTCCGGCGGCGATCCGGTCACCCAGTACATGCATCGCGAGATCCGCAAAGAGATTGCTGCCGAACAGATCGCCGCGATGGCGGCGGCCGCCGGACTCACCCCGTTGAAGATCCTCGAGTTGATGACCGAGCGGTGGCAGGCGGCCATGTCCAGCTACCGGGCCGATCAACAACAAGCTGTCGTCAAGGACAAGGCCGGCAGCTTCAACCGGGCCGAGGCGCACGGTGAGTACTCGCCGTACTTCTTCGAGCGGACCTTCGGTAGTGCGACGCCGGACTGGGAGGCCGGCGGCGCCGGTGGCGCCGACAAGCTCAAGCTGACCGCGGATGCCGACCAGAAACTCGCCGAGCTCAAGGCCGAGGTGACCGCCCCGTCACCGGTGACAGCGGTCAACCCGCGGGCCGGCGTCACCGAGCGGCAGGAACGGCATCTCGCCGAGGTCGAGCGGGCGGAGGCGGCGGCGCCTTCGGTCGACGCGAGTCTGCTGGCCCTGTTGGCCGACCGGTACCTGCTGCTCCCGGGCGCGGCGCAGACCCTGTTGGCCGACATCAAGCAGTTCCTGCGACACGACATGAAGCTCACCGTCACCGTGAACCTCGAAGGTTGGTTCGGCACCGACGCCGAGCCGAAGAAGCCCAGTCCCAAGTTCGCACCGGCCAATGCCGCGCGGGCGACGACCGAACTGAAGACGCTGTTCGGCAAACCCGCGGCCGCCGGATCGATCACCCACCTGCCGACCTGGGACGACAAGTTCGATCCGACCGCTGCCCGTGGCGCCAGTTACCTGCGATTCCGGCACTGGAAGGACCAGTTGATGACCGGGCTGCAGGACATGTCCGGCGCCGAGATGGCGAGTTTCGGCGGTGGCAATATCAACTGGGAGACGGTCAAGGGCACCGACAACCGCGACAACTTCGGCGCGAACTATTACGGGAACCTGCACTTCGTACTGGATCGAACGAAGTTCGCCAGCCGCATCGTGTACACCGCGGGTGACCACGGAGAACCTCACCGCGACCCGCTTCTCGCGCTCTATGACCTGTGCACCGACGGCAAGGGGCGCACCTGGCTCAAGGACGTCAAGAACATCGCGGTGCTGGACAACGTGGTGAACGCGGTGCGGACCAAGGCGCCGCTGTACGGCATGGGGATGAAGTTGGAGTTCCAGGTCTTCGGCGGCATCAATATGAAGAAGGACGTGGAAGAGGCGGTGCTTGCACCGCAACTCGGCGACGAGGCGCTCAAGCGGGTGAAGAGGTTCTACCGAGGCACATCTGTGGCGGTGCGGCGGCTGAAGGACGCCCCGCTCGGCGGGCTCACTGGCGGTGACGGCGGCGAGTTCGGTGACGTGCCCGAGTTCGTCCGGGTCTATCTCGCGCACGGCGACGATCTCGACCGCAAGCAGCAGAAGACGGTGGCTGACGTCCGCGCCGAGGCAAAGCTGAACACGTTCAACCAGAACCTGCTGGTCGGGGCGTTCACCTTGGCGGCCACCACGAAGAACACGGCGATCTCACTGAACGGACGGTTGGGCGCGGACGACATCAAGACGCTGAAGGGGGCGCTGGCGAAGGCGCGGAAGATGCTGGGTGCGGTGGACAAGTCGACCGTCGACGACGAGCTCAGCGGCCGGGTCGCCGACGAGGTCGCGGCGGCCGCGAAGGCGCTGGTGCAGGCCATGGTTCCGCGGCTGGTGATTCCGGCTCGCCGGCCGGTTCCGGCGCCGGATCAGCAACCACCCGATCAACCGCCCGGGCGCCGGCAGCCCCGTCGTCCGGCGCCGAAGCCGCCGGGGTCCCGGGACCGGGTGGCGAACGACGTCGGTGACGATCGTCAGCCCGCCGAGGTCGGTAGCTGACTGCGAGGTGGCGTAGGCCGATTCGCAGGTGGCTCACTCTTCCATCCCGCGATCACCGGAGTTCAGCCGCGCACGCGCGCCAGCACCGTCTCGACGGCGTCGTCAACCGCGATCTCCTCGGATGAATTCGATGCCCGGTCCCGCAGCTCGAGGGTCCCGTCAGCCAACCCGCGACCGACCACCACGGCGGTGGGCACACCGAGGATCTCGGCGTCGGCGAACTTCACCCCGGGGGAGGCCTTGCGATCGTCCAGCAGGACGTCCAGCCCGGCGGCGGACAGGAACGAGGCCAGCTCGGTCGCGGTGGACAGCATCTCCGGCGCCTTGCCGGCCACCAGCACCAGCACGTCGTACGGGGAGATCTCCCGCGGCCAGCTCAGCCCGCGGTCGTCGCAGGTGGCCTCGGCGACCGCCGCGACCGCCCGGGACACCCCGACGCCGTAGGAGCCCATGGTCACTGTCACCAGCTTGCCGTTCTGGTCAAGAACCTTGAGCCCCAATGCTTCCGCGTATTTGCGGCCGAGCTGGAAGATGTGCCCCATCTCGATGCCGCGGGCCAGCTCCAGCGGGCCGGAGCCGTCCGGCGCCGGGTCGCCGGGTCGCACATCCGCGGCCTGGATCACCCCGTCGGGCTGAAAGTCCCTGCCGCACACCAGGTCGAACACGTGCCGGCCCGGCTGGTCGGCACCCGTCACCCAGCGGGTGCCGGAGACCACCCGCGGGTCGACCAGGTAACGCACCTTGCTCGCAGACTCCAGCCCCAGTGCACCCGGCCCGATGTACCCCTTGACCAGCTCGGGATGCGCAGCGAAGTCGTCGTCACCGAAGGGCTCGAAGGCGACCCCCTCGCCGAGCTGCGCCTCCAGGCGTTTCTCGTCGACCTCGCGATCGCCGGGCAACCCGACGGCCAGCGCCTCGGTGCTGCCGTCCTGTCGGGTGATCCGGAAGAGCACGTTCTTCAGCGTGTCGCCGGCCACCCAGGCCCGGTCCGGCCGGGGATGTGCCGAATTCGCCACCGCCACCAGCGTCTCGATGGTCGGCGTCCCGGGGGTCTCCTCGACGTGCGCGGCGGGGGCGTCGTCGAACGGAATCGGTTCCGGTGCCGGCACTTCCACCGCCTCGACGTTGGCGGTGTAGCCACCGGGGGAGCGGACGTAGGTGTCCTCGCCGTTGGCTGCGACGGCCAGGAACTCCTCGGAAGCGGACCCGCCCATCGCCCCGGACATTGCCTTGACGATCACGTACGGGAAGCCGAGCCGGTCGAAGATCCGGATGTAGGCGGCCCGGTGCGCGGCATAGGAGGCGTCCAGTCCGGCGTCGTCCACGTCGAAGGAGTACGAGTCCTTCATGATGAACTCCCGGCCGCGCAGGATCCCGGCCCGTGGCCGCGCTTCGTCCCGGTACTTGGTCTGGATCTGGTACAGCGACAGCGGCAGGTCCTTGTAGCTGGAATAGAGGTCCTTCACCAGCAGGGTGAACATCTCTTCGTGCGTCGGACCGAGCAGGTAATCGCCGCCCTTGCGGTCCTTGAGCCGGAACAGCCCGGCGCCGTACTCGGTCCACCGGCCGGTCGCCTCGTAGGGCTCGCGGGGCAGCAGCGCGGGGAAGCTCACCTCCTGCGCACCGATGGCGGCCATCTCGTCGCGGACGATCGCCTCCACCTTGCGCAGCACCTTCAGTCCGAGTGGCAGCCAGCTGTAGATCCCGGGGGCGGCCCGGCGGATGTAACCCGCCCTGACCAGCCAGCGGTGGCTCGGGACCTCGGCGTCCGCCGGATCCTCGCGCAGGGTCCGTACGAACAGCTCAGACATCCGGGTGATCACGCGGTGGCCTTCCTCGGGGTGTTCGGGACGAATCGCCGCCGACCCGTGGGCCGGCGGCGGTCTCAGACTACCGATCCGGCGGGTTCCGACTCACGGTCGAGCGCGCGGTCCTGTGTAAGGGAGCTACGGGCGGCGTCGGTCGGGCCATCGTGGCCCATCCGCAGCGCCACCGCCGCCGCGACGATCAGCACCACCGCGGCGTCCACCGCGATGGCGGTGCGCAGCGCCGCCAGCGAGTGCAGGGTGCCGACTGCGGTGGCCACGGCGCTCAGGATCGGCACGCCCATCGCGATGCCGACCTGCTGGGTCATGGTGGCCAGCCCGGTGGCCAGGCCCTGTTCGTGGTCCGGCAGCCCCGAGGTAGCCGCGACCATGAACCCGACGATCACCGACACATGCCCGACGGCGCCGATGAAGGTGACCACCAGCAGCGGCAGCACCCAGCCGGTCGAACTGCCCAGCGCTACCAGGGTCGCGGTGAAGACCGCCTGGATGACGAGCCCGCCGACCAGGGTGCGTCGCACCCCGACGGCCGCGATCACCCGCGGTCCGGCGAACCCCCCGATGATCGCGCCGGCGCCCATCGCGCCCAGCGTCGCGCCGGTCTCCAGCGGGTTGAAGTCGAGCACGTGCTGCAGGTACATGGTGAGCAGAAAGACCAGTGCGGTCTCCATCGCGAAGGTGGTGAACCCGGCGATGTTGCCCCACTTGATCGACCGCCGGCGCAGGATCGATGTGGGCACCAACGGGGCCGGATGACGGCTCTCCACCCGCCAAAATATGACCAACAGCGCCACCGCGGCCGCCAGTGAGCCCAGTGCGATCGGGTCGGTGACACCGTCTTCGCCGGCGCGGGTGGCGCCGAACACCAGCGCGAGCAGCCCGGCCGTCACCAGAGTGGACCCGGGCACGTCGAGCCGGGTGCGGACCCTGGCCGCGGGGTCGGTCAGCAGCATCGGGGCCAGCACGACGACCAGCGCGGCGACCGGAACGTTGACCAGGAAGGCGAATCGCCAGCTGAGCAGATCGGTCAGCACGCCGCCGAGGATGGCGCCGGCGGTGAAGCCGGTCGACATCATCACGCTGTTCAGCCCGAGTGCCTTGGCCCGCAGCGGTCCTTCGGCGAAGGCAGTGGTGAGCAGTGACAAGGCCGCGGGGGTGACGGCCGCCGTGGCCAGCCCCTGCGCGACCCTGGCGGTCAGCAGCATGGCCGGGCTGGTGGCCAGCCCGCCGACCAGCGACGCGACACCGAGCGCCGACATGCCGATCAGGAACAACCGGCGGCGGCCGATGTAGTCGCCGATCCGGCCGAGCAACAGGGTGAAGCCGGCCGCGCAGAGCGCGAACGAGGTGGCGATCCACTGCAGGTCGGCATCGGCGAAACCGAGCCCTGCACCCACGGTGGGCAGCGCGACGTTGAGGATGGAGAAGTCGACGGCGAGCATGAACTGCGAGGCCAGTAACAGGACGAGGATCAGCCGCTGTCGCCGCGACATCGTCGCCGGCCCGGTGGTGGTGAGCGTTGTCATGAGTCTCTCTTCGCGCAGATGGTCCCGGCACGGTCGTGCCGAGAACCAACCTGCGCCGGTCTGATCGCCCCAGCCAGGTCCCTGCGCTGCCGTCCCACCGGCTGGGTAGCACCGGCAGGGTCACCCTGGGCCGGGCCGACCCGGGAATACTGGGGACCATGGCCACAACAGAGTTGGGTGAATTCCTCCGCACCAGGCGCGCGGCGATCAGCCCCGAGGACGTCGGTCTGGTCTCCTACGGCGCGCGCCGGGTGCCAGGGCTCCGGCGGGAGGAGATCGCGCAGCTGGCCGGCGTCAGCCTCACCTACTACACCCGGCTGGAGCAGTCGGCGAACCACAACGCGTCCGACGGCGTGATCGAGGCGCTGGGGAAGGCGCTGGCACTCTCTTCGGACGAACTGGACTACCTGCGGCGGCTGGCCAAACCGGTCCGGCGGCGACAGCGCAAGCTCGCCGCGCCCGAGCAGCCGCGGGCCGGCACCATCTCGTTGATCGTGTCGATGAACAACCCGGCGGTGGTCATCGACCACTGCAACAACGTGCTGGCGTGGAACGCCGTGGGACACAAGCTGTTGGGGTCGCCGCACGCGTTCGACCAGCCGGCGGACCTGGACGACCGGCCGAACCTCGCCGTCGATTTCTTCCTCGACCCGCACGGCCGCGAGCTGTACGTGGACGCCGATCAGATCGCCCACGACATGACGGCGTTCCTGCGGTTCTCCTCGGCCCGCCATCCCGACGACTGCCGGCTGACGGCGTTGATCGGGGAGCTGAGTCAGCACAGCGACGAGTTCGCCACGCTCTGGGCCCAGCACCTGGTGCAGGACTGCGGCTTCGGGGTCAAGCGGTTCCGGCACCCGTTCGTCGGTCGGATGGATCTCACCTACGAGGTGATGGAGCTGGCCGAGAGTTCGCAGCGGATGGCGATCTATCACGCCGAGCCCGGATCGGCCTCGGCCGATGCGCTGGAGTTGTTGGCGCACAGTTGATTCCGTCGGCCGCAGAACAGTCCGGCGCACCCGGCCCGTGGCGTCCGATCACCGTCAGGTGGTCGCCCCCTCCGGGCCCGCGGGTAGTCCGCTTCCGGCCCCGAAGAGTCCGCGGCCGGCGACCACATAGCGGGCGCCCGCGTCCAGCCAGCGACCGAGATTGTCGGCGCTCACGCCGCCGTCCACTCCGACGGCGTGATGGTGGGCCAGCCGCCGGACGCTGCCGGTTCGCCCCGGGGCGGCCGGATCGGAACTGCCGGGCCGGATCAGCATCACCAGAATCCCGTCGAAGTCGGCGGCCACACCTGCGGCCAGCTCGTCGTCCGAGTCGGGCCCGGCCGCCAGCCACGGCGACACCCCGGCTGCCCGAAGACGATGGGCGGTGCCGGCCGGGTCGTCGAGCCGCTCGAGGTGGATGGTGACCCGGTCCGGCCTGGCGGCCAGCACCGCCGTCAGCAGCGCCTCCGGATTCTCGACCATGAGATGGACGTCCGACCGGCCGGCCGCCCTGGTCAGCTCGCCGAGCGCCGTCGGCGGGATCCCGGTGCGGCCGGCGAAGGGCACGTCCATCACGTCCAGATGGGTCCACAGGTGGCGATCGGCCAGCGAACGGGCGGCGGCGGGCTGAGAGCGCCGGGGGAGACCGGTCAGGCTGCCGGCCCCGGTGACGCCCGGTGGCAGCGCGTCGAACAGCGGGCCGGGCACCGGCGCAGTGCTCAACCCTGGCCGCCGGCCACCAGCGAGAACCGGTACTGGCGTTGCACTTCGTCGGCCGGCAGCTCGATCGGAGTGCCGACGATCTTCGCCATGATCATGGTCTTGGCGACTTCTTCCACCATGATGGCGGCGCGCAGCGTTGCCTTCAGTGTCGGCGCCGCGCAGAACACTCCGTGGTTCTGCATCAGCACGGCCGGCGAGTGCCCACGTACCCGCAGTACCTCGCGGGCGGTGTGGTCGCCACCGATCTCCACGTAGTCGCCGCAGGGCACCGGACCGTTGAAGTTGTCGGCGATCGAAGTCAGACAGGGCGGGATCGGCGTTCCGGTTGCCGCCCAGGCCGTTGCGTAGACGGAGTGGGTGTGGATCACCGCACCGATGTCCGGATCCTGCCGGTACAGATGCAGGTGGGTCTCGGTGTCCACGGACGGCCGGAGGTCACCGCGCAGCACCGTGCCGTCCAGGTCGAGGATGACGATCGATTCCACCGTCAGCTCGTCGTAGAGCACCCCGCTCGGCTTGATCGCGACCGCCCCGGACGCCCGGTCGATCGCGCTGGCGTTCCCACTCGTCCAGGCCACCAGGTCGTTCCGCGGCAGCGCGATGTTCGCGGCGAACACCTGCTCGGCGAGTTCGTCGTAGGTCACGGTCGGTTCCTCTCGGTGGGGCCGTTGGCGGTTGCCACGGCATCGTTGCGTCGGCGTTTGAGTCGTCGCATCACGTCATCCCCGCCGCGGCCGAAGTAGTCGTGCAGCGCGACGTAGTCGTGGTAGATCTCTTGGTATCCAAGGCTTCCGGCCGGATCGGGGCGGTAGGTGGTGTGCAGCGGCGATGCCAGTGTGGCCGTCGCCTCGGCGATCGAGGCATGGCCGCCCTGCTCCGGTCCGGCGGCCACCGACGCGTGCAGGGCCGCGCCCCGCGCAGGAATCTGCCGGCTGTCGACCACGGCAACTTCCAGTCCGGTGATGTCCGCGCAGAGCTGCATCAGCAGCGGGCTCTTGCGTGGCAGCCCACCACAGGCCACCAGTCGATCAATCACCACCCCGGCATCGGTGAAGGCTTCGACGATCCGGCGGGTGCCGAAGGCGGTGCTCTCCAGCAGTGCGCGGTAGATGTCCTCGGGTGCGGTGCCCAACGTCAAGCCGATCACCAGGCCGGACAGGCCGGTATCGACCAACACCGACCGGTTGCCGCTCCACCAGTCGAGTGCCAGCAGGCCATGTTCGCCCGGAACCTGTTGCCCGGCCAACGATTCGAGATGCTCGAACACCGAGACCCCGTCCTGCTGCGCCTCCCGGGTGAGCCGCTCGGGCAACACCTCCCGGACGAACCAGCCGAACATGTCGCCGACCGCGTTCTGACCTGCCTCGAACGCCCAGAGCCCTGGTGTCACCACGTCGCGGGCGGCGCCGCAGCTGCCCTCGACCGGCACGAAGTCCGGCCCCAGCACGAAATCGCAGGTGGAGGTGCCCATCACCATCACCATCGCCCCCGGCTCGGCCACCCCGCAGGCGCTGACCGAGACGACGGCGTCCATGTTCGGCGCGGCGACCGCGATGCCGGTCGCAAGGCCCAGTTGCTGTGCCATCGCCCCGGTGAGGTCGCCGACCCGGTCGCCGGGGACGCAGAAGTCCCGGCCCAGCTTGGTGTCCGCCACATCGGCGAATGCCGGGTCCAGCTGCCCGAAGAATTCGCGTGCTGGGTAGCCGCCGGCGTCCGGGAGATAGGTCGCCTTGTACGCGGCGCCGGCGATGCTCCGTACCTCGGATCCGATCAGTTGCCAGACGATCCAGTCCTGCGCCTCGATCAGCCGATCCGCTGCTCGGTAGATGTGCGGCGCCTCCTCGAGGATCTCCAGACTCTTCGGGATCAACCATTCCGAGGAGATCCGGCCGCCGAATCGCTGCAGGAACGACTCGCCCCGCTCGACCGCGAGCGCGTTGACGCGGTCCGCCTGATCCTGTGCCGCATGGTGTTTCCACAGTTTGGGCCAGGCGTGTGGCTCGGCCGCGAACTGCGGCAGCCGGCACAGCGGAGTGCCGTCGGCAGTCACCGGCAGCATCGTGCAGGAGGTGAAGTCGATCCCGATGCCGATCACCGCGTCGGGCGTCACGCCGGACTCGGCGATCACCTTTCGGACCGTCGTCGCCAGCGTCGTCAGGTAGTCCTGCGGGTCCTGCAGCGCGTACTCCGGCGGCAGTCGCAGGTCGGTTCCCGGCAGTCGATCGGTGATGACCCCGTGCGGGTACGCCATCTCCGCGATGCCGATCTCCCGCCCGTTGCCGACGTCCAGTAGCAGGGCTCTGGCAGACTCGCTGCCGAAGTCCACGCCGATGGTGAACGGGCCCGACACGGTCACGACTTCGCGATGGCCGGCATGACCACTTGCGCAACGTGCTCGATCACGTCGAGATCGTCGCCGGGGGCCAGCATCAGCATCGTGTGATCGATCCCGACTGCCGCGTACTGCCGCAGCCGATCGATCAGGTCGTCGGTGGTGCCCACCGTCCAGGATTCCCGGTTCGTCTCCCGCCACCCGTCGACGTCGTCCAGGCCGAGGAACTCGCCGGCCTGACGCAGCCGGCTGTCGACCGCGGCAGGGCTCTCCGCGACGACGGCACCGACCAGGATGGAGCGACCGATCTCGCCCGGATCGCGCCCGATCGCGGCACATGCCTTGTCCACGTTGCGGTTCAACCGTCCGGTCTCCTCGGGCGAGAGCCAGTCGACGTTGTACTCGTCGGCGTAGCGCGCCGCGATCCTCGGTGTCCGGCGCGGGCCGTGCCCGCCGAGGATCATCCGCGGGTGCGGGCGCTGTACCGATGCCGGCGCGATGGTCAGGTCATCGACCCGATAGTGCGCACCTTCGAACCCACCGCCGGCCGCGGCACCCTCGACCCGGTCGGCGTCCGCCCCGAACGGGGCGACGCCCCAGAGCGAAAGGAGAACCTGCAGGTACTCCTCCATCTCGTCGAACCGCTGCTTGATCTCGTTGAACGGCAGTCCGAGCCGAAGATGTTCCGGCGCATACCAACCGGTGCCGACGGACAGGTCGACCCGACCGTCGCTCATCTCGTCGACCGTGTTGAGGATCTTGGCGTACAGCGAGGGGTGGCGGAATCCGATCGGCGTCACCAACGTGCCCAGCCGGATGGTGCTGGTCTCCCTGGCCAGCCCGGCCAGCGTGCTCCACGCCTCGGTAGCGGCCCGCTCGAAGTGATCGGCGGTGGAGGTCAGATGATCCGACCGGTACATCCCGTGATATCCACAACTCTCGGCCGTCAGCGTAGCGTCACGCAGCGTCCGGTAGCTCATCCCCTCTTGGGGGTCGAGGAACAGTGAGAGCTTCATGTGAGTGCCTTCCTGTGGCTGATGAACCGTGGTCTATCCGCGGGCGATCAGAAGTCGAAGTCGTCGATGTTGTCCGGCGTGAAGACGAGGGGCTTCTTGTAGACGATCTCGCCATCCTTGCCAACCGTGAACTTCCCGGCGCTGCCGGCCTCGAAGGTGGCGCCTTCCTCACCGGTCAGATCGCCGGTGATCAGGTGATGAGCAGCGTAGACGGCGATGTAGCCGAGCTCCTGCGGATCCCACATCATGCTGGCCTTCATGCTGCCGTCCTTCATGAACTCCTTGACCGAGTTCGGCAGCGTCTGGCCGGTCGCGTACACCTTGCCCTTGCGTCCACTGGCCACAATCGCCCTCGCGGCGGCCGGCACGCTGACCGAGGACGGCGAAATGATGAACTTCAGATCGGGGTGCGCCTGCATCAGGTTGACCGCGACGTTGTAGCTGGTGGCGTCGTCGTCGTTGGCGTACTGGACGTCGTCGATCGCGGTGAGCTTGGCGTATTTCGGGTCGTTCTCGATGTGCTCGCGCATGTACTTGATGATCGCGGTGTGATTCGGCGCGGTCGGCGACGCGGCCACGAAGGCGACCTTGCCACCGTCCGGGTCGTTCAGCAGCGCGCAGTCCAGCTCGGTGGTGGCGATCAGTTCGTAGCCGACCGGGTTGCAGAACACGTCGCGCGCGTCG
Source organism: Nakamurella lactea DSM 19367 (assembly GCF_000426645.1). Classification (GTDB taxonomy): domain Bacteria; phylum Actinomycetota; class Actinomycetes; order Mycobacteriales; family Nakamurellaceae; genus Nakamurella; species Nakamurella lactea. Next base: position 247,549 of record NZ_AUFT01000007.1, read on the forward strand.
ACCGCCGCGTCACCCTCGAACGACACCACCTTGATGCCCTGCTGGCGCGCCTTCTTCAGCACCGGGGCAATGGCGTCACCGTCGATAGCGGCGACCAGGATGGCCGACGGTCGTTGGGTCAGGAAGTTCTGCAGGGTCTCGGTCTGCAGGCTGGAGTCCGGGTGGTCCGCGCCGGCGTAGGTGAAGGAGTCGGCGAGTTCCTTGGCCGCCTTCTCGCCACCGATGCGGGCCTGTTCGAAGTACGGAAATCCCGTCCACTTGGGCGTTTCCAACAGGGTGAAGCCGGAGGTGGGCGCGCTGCCGGACCCCGCGGCGCCGCTGGATCCGGCGGCAGCGGCGCCGGCCGAGCCGGCGCCGTCCTTGCTGGAGACGCCGCAGGCGGCAAGGCCGAGCCCGGCGACGCCGCCGAGCGCGACCGCGCCGAACCGACGGCGGCTGAACTGGTTGGTGGGAACTGCGTCGGACGGAGTGCGAGGGGACATGGGATCGGTCCTTTCGGGACTGTGGGGGAAGACCCGATCACCGGACCGGATCGGGGAAGTGCGGGCGGTGCTGGGCCTGGTGGCTCGACAACTTCGAGGTCAGGGCCGCGCCGGCTCGGCCGCGGGGTCCTTCGACAGCGAGCCGGCGGGGTCGGTGTCGGACCTGCGGCGCCCTGGATCGCCGCTGCCGGACACCTGCGGTGTGCCCTGACCACCGCCGAATCGCTGACGGGCCATGGCGTACAACCGTGGACCGGCGACACTGACCACCAGCAGGGTGCCGAGGATCAGTGTCTGGGTGGGACCGGCCACATTGGCCAGGCCGAGGCCGTTGGACAGGGTGCCGAGCAGGAACAGCGACAGCACCACCCCGAGCACGGTGCCCTTGCCCCCGTTGATGCTCACTCCGCCGAGCACCACCGCCGTCACCACGAACAGGATTCCGCCGTCGGCGTTGTCGGCTCTGGCCGAGGCGTACTGGCCGATCCAGATCAACGCGCCGAGCCCGGCCAGTGCTCCGGCGAGGGTGTAGGCGACGATCTTGCTGCGGCGGACGGGGACCCCGCCGAAGGCAGCGGCCGTAGCGCCGGCGCCGATGGCGTAGCTGAACCGCCCGAACACCGTGCTGCGCAGCGTTACCGCCGCAGTCACCGCCACCAGGCAGAACACGATCAGCGAGACCGGGACGATCCCGAGATCGCTGCCGCCGAGCCAGGTGAAGCTGTCCGGGAAGGCCGAGTAGCCCTGCTCGCCGCCGATCACGTATGCCAATCCGCTGTAGGCGCCCATGGTGCCGAGGGTCACCGCGAGCGATGGTAATCCGTAGCCGGCAACCAGAATGCCGTTGACGGCGCCCAACAGCGCGCACACCACGATGATGGCGACGAAGGTCGGGACCAACCCCCAACCGGCCGCCTGCAGCGTGGCAGCCAGGGTGGTGCCGACCGCGAGCGTCGAGGTGAGGGAGATGTCGATCTCGCCCTGGATCACCACCATCATCAGCCCGAGGGCCATCAACCCCGGGATGATGAAGAACCTGGTCGAGCCGAGGATCTGGTCGAGATAGAAGTAGTAGGGCGACAGCGTTGCCGACCAGGCCATCGCGGCGACGATGAGGACCACCAGCAGAGTTTCCCAGCGCACCAGGACCGACCGCATTGTCGTCATGCCGTCACCGCCACCCGGCGCCGGGTCCGGTTCATCGCGACTTCGCGGCGGCTCACCGTCGCGTCGACGGCCACCGCCAAGGCGATGGCGACGCCCTGGATCAGCAGCTGCCAATAGGCCTGGACGTGCAACAGGATCAGCCCGTTCTGAATGGTTGCCAGCACCACGGCACCGAGGGCGACCCCGATCACGCTGCCGGATCCGCCCCAGATGCTGACGCCGCCGATCACCGCCGCCGCGAGTACCTGCAGCTCCCAGCCGTCGGCCAGCACCACCGTCACCGTGCCGACCTGGGCCGCGTAGAGGAAGCCGGCCAGCCCGGCGATCGCACCGCCGGCCACATAGGCGAGCCAGACGACCCTGGTCGACGGCAGCCCGAAGAACCTGGCAGCCTCGATGTTCGAGCCGACGGCATACAGCATCCGGCCCGCGACGGTATGCCGGAGCACCAGTGCCACCACCGCCACCACCGCCGCGGCGGCCAGTACCAGATTGGGGATGCCCAGCACCGCGCCGGCGGCCAGCCGGCCGAACCAGGACGGCACCTCGTTGGAGGTGATCTGCTGGCCGTCCGCGTACACATAGGTGAGGCCGCGGTAGATCGACATGGTGCCGAGCGTCGCGACGATCGAAGGGATCTTCAGCCAGGCGACCAGCAGGCCGTTGAGCGCCCCCAACGCCGCGCCGATCAACACGGCCAGCGCGACCAACCCGACATTCAGGCCCGGCAGGCCGATCGACACGTCGGCGGTGATGTAGGCCGCGAGTCCCATCGTCGAGCCGACGGACAGATCGAGGTTGCCGGTGAGCACCACCAATGCCTCGCCGACGGCCGCGATGGTCAGAACGGCTGCAGCGAAGACGATTGCCCTGGCATTGCCACCGGTGAGGAAGTTGTCCGCACTGATCGAGAAGACCGTCCACAGCAACACCAGGAAGATCGCGACACCGAGGAAGCGAACCCGCAGCGCCATACCGATCCGTGATCTGCCGCCCGTTCCGGGCGCGGCGATGCCGACGGAGTGCCGTGGGTCGAGGCCGGCTGTCATCGTCCACCTCCGGCCAGGGCCGGGACGCCGGTCGCCGCCGCCATCACGGCTTCCTCGGAGGCGTCGGCGCGGTCGATACTGGCGCTGATCCGCCCGGCCGCCATCACCAGGATCCGGTCGGACAGTGCCAGCACCTCGTTGAGGTCTGAGGAGATCACCAGTACCGCCATGCCTTTCTCCCTGGCGAGTCGCTCGATGATGCGATGCACCTGGGTCTTGGTGACGATGTCGATGCCGTGCGTCGGCTCGTCGAGGATGAGAATCCGCGGCTCGGTTGCCAGCCACCTGGCCAGTGCGACCTTCTGCCGGTTGCCGCCGGACAGCGACGACACCAACGCGTTCAGCCCCGAGGTCTTGATATCGAGCTCGGTGAGCTGGCCGGTGGCCTGCCTGGCTTCCGCTCGCCCGGACAAGATGCCGTGGTTGCTCAGTCGGCTGCTGCTGGGCAGGGTGATGTTGCGCAGAACCGACATCGACGGGATCAACCCTTCGACATCCCTGTCCTCTGGGACGTAGGCGATGCCATGCCGGGTCAATTCACGTGGGCTGCTGATCCGCCTGGGCGTGCCATCGATCAGCAGTTGACCGCCGGTCGGTCGACGTACGCCACAGATCGCTTGGGCCACTTCGGTTCTCCCGGCGCCGACGATGCCGGCCATGCCGACGATCTCACCCGCCCGCAGCTCGAACGACACTCGCTCGAATTCGCCGGCAACGGTCAATTCCCGCAGCTCCAGTAGCGTCGCTCCCGGCTCGGCCGGTGCCGGCGCAGCGAACAGTCGCTCCATCCCACGGCCGACCATCAGAGCGACAATCGCATCGTCGTCGAGCTCGACGGTGGGTGCCGTCCGGATGTGTCGACCGTCCCGCAGCACGCTGACATGGTCGGTGAGCGCGTGGATCTCCTCCATCCGGTGGGAGATCCACAGCACCGCGGTGCCGGCGTCCCGGAGTCGGCGCACCACCTGGAACAGACGCTCCGTCTCCAAGGGGGTCAATGACGATGTCGGTTCGTCCAGGATCAACAGGCGGGTGGTGACCGCCAGCGCCCTGGCGAGCTCGACGAACTGCGCCTCGGCCAACGACAGCCCGGAGACCAGGGCGTGGGTGTCCAGCTGGACACCGAGCCGCCCGAGCAACTCGGCCGCGTCGGCGTGCATCCGCTGGCGATCGAGCACGCCGGGCATCCGCTGCGGATAGGCGCCGGCGAAGATGTTCTCGGCGACGTCCAGTTCGCCGAAGAGCTTCGGATCCTGGTACACCGCGGCGACCCCGGATGCCCTTGCCTGCCGTGGATCTCGAAAGCTGATCGGCTCGCCGTCGAGCAGCACGCTGCCCCGATTCGGGCTGAGCAGACCGGTGATGACGCCGACCAGGGTGGACTTGCCGGCGCCGTTCTCACCGACCAGGGCGTGGATACTGCCGGGATTGACGGCGAAGCTGACGTCGGTCAGCGCGGTCACCGCACCGAAGTGCTTGGTGACACCGCGAAGCTCAAGGCGCGGTACCTGCAATCCGCCGGGTGTCGTCATTGGTCCGGTACCTCCGGTCGAGCGTCATTGGTCGGGGCCGGCGAGTGACCCGCCGGGTGGTGGAAGGTCAGTCGGTCGCGGCCAGCAGTTTTCCGACAGCGCCGCCGGGGTGGCTCTGCGCGAACGAGGCCCAGGCGTTCTGCCGGGCGCCCATCGTGACCGCCGCCAGCGCATCTCCGATGGCGCAGTTGGCCAATGAACTCCCCATGGCGATCACCTGGCCGAAGTCCGCGTCGGGCTCCGTGACGGTGATCAACAGGTGGTCGGCGATGTCGGCCAGCGGCGAGTCGCTGTCCGACGTCATCGCGACAGTCGCGGCACCACGCTCGGCGGACCGCAGGACGAACTCGTTCAGTTCGTCGCTGCGGCCGCCCTTGCTGATGGCGACCAGTACGTCGTCGGGGCCGACAGCGCCCAGTCCGCCGTGCAGCCCGTCAGCAGCATTCACGTAGAGCGAGGGGGTGCCGCCGACCGAGAGCAGATGGGCGATCCGGCGCGCAGTGGCACCCGAGGTGCCCATGCCGGTGACCAGCACCTTGCCGGTGCAACGGACCAGCACATCGACGATGCCCAGGAACTGCTCGCCCAGTTGATCCACCAGGCCGGCGACCGCGGCGGCGTCGGACCGCAACACCTGTCTGGCGATCTCCAGGGCTGTCGCGTCGTCCAGGACCCGGGCTGTCGGGGCATCGGTCACATCCGCTCCTTTGAGCATGTCTGGCTGAGTACGATCGTTCGTGGCGCTCAAATGAGCATCCATGTGCTCGAATGGGAGCAACCTCGGAACCATAGATCGGCAGTCGAGCGAGCGTCAAGACCAATGAGGAATCAGATGACACTCAATGTGCTCAGACGAGCAATCCGATAGGTTGCCCGCCGGCGGCGCACTGTGTCACAGTTGCGAGCGGTCGACGCCGAGGGTGCCGGCGTACCGAGGGGAGCTGCCGTGGGTCCGGTCGAGATGGCGCAGGCCGCCGAGATCGCGCGGATGTACTACGTGGAACAGCTCTCGAAGATCGAGATCGCCCAGCGCACCGGGTTGTCGCGATTCAAGGTCGCCAGGATCCTCGCCGACGGCCTGGCGGCGGGCATCGTCAAGATCACCATCGAGCTTCCGGACAGTCTGGACGCCGACCTGGCCGGCCGGGTCGGTGCCGCCTACGGGTTGCAACACGTGCTGGTGGTCCGCGCCGAGGCCGCTACCGAGGACGATCTTCGCCGGAAGCTTGCGCGGGCGGCGGCCGACCTGCTGACAGAGATCGTCAGCCAGGATGATGTTCTGGGTGTCGGCTGGGGCCGCACCCTGACCGCCATGGCAGGATTCCTGACCGACCTGCCATCCTGCCCGGTGGTCCAGATGACCGGGGTGACGGGCCAGGACATGAACAACTCGATGGAGCTGGTCCGGCAGATCACCAGCGGATCGGGCGGCCGGGCATATCCGATCTTCGCGCCATTGTTGTTGCCGGACAGCGCGACTGCTGCCGGACTCCGCCGGCAGCCGGATCTGGCGGCGGCCACTGCGCAGTTCGGGGCGATCACCAAGGCCGTGGTTGCCATCGGTAGTTGGGATCCGCCGAACTCGCAACTTCGGATGGTGATGACTCCGCGCGAGCGTGACGAGTTGAAACAGCTGGGCGTGCAGGCGGAATTGTGCAGCGGGCTACTGGATGCAGAAGGTCGTCGGGTGGCCACCGAGATGAACGACCGCATGATCGCCGTCGATGTCCAGCAGCTGCACGACATCCCGGAGCTCATTGCGGTGGCCGGTGGCGAAACGAAGCAGCGGGCGGTATTGGCGGTGCTGCGCTCCGGACTGGTGAACTCGCTGATCACCGACGACGGTGTCGCGCAGTTCTTGTTGGATCAGCTGCCGGCTGAGCATCCGGCGCCCGGAGTCGACGGCAACTGAGCCGGTCGTCGGCGACCGCGGGACGACAGCGGGTGCCACGCCGTTCTCCACCCACTCGATCAGCGATCGACCTCTCACTGCTGACGGCAGATCCGGAGCACATTGTCGGTGTAGTGCAGGATTTCACCGTCGGGACCTGGCCGTTGTTGATCCGCCAGCAGGTGCCGGGGCTCCGCCACAGCGCCGGGTCCAGGTCCAGCGCCCGCAGCGTCTGCTCGGTGCTGGGCAGCTCGGCGTCGTGGTGTCCCGCACTTGCCGGCACAGCCGCGTGTCCGATGATCAGCAAAGTGCCGCCCGGGGCCACCGCGGCGGCCGCCGCCCGCAGGATCGGCTCGCGTTCGGCCGGCCTGTCCTGGCGGGAGTGTAGATACTGCGCGCAGACCAGATCGAAGGTTCCCGAGGGGAACGTCTGCTTGAGATCGTGTGCCTGCCAGTCGATTCGGTCGCCGACTCCGGCTTCGGCCGCGTACGCGGCCGCCCGGGCGAGTGCGACCGGCGAGACGTCGACAGCGGTGACGCGCCAGCCCTGGCCGGCCAGCCAGACCGCGTCGGCGCCCTCGCCGCAGCCGAGCTCCAGCGCGGTCCCCGGCGTCAGCCCGTCGACGTTCTCGACCAGCAGCCGGTTCGCATTCCCGCTCCAGCGGCGATCGGCCTCGAGGTAGAGCTGGTCCCAGAACTCCTGCGGTTTCAGGCTGTCCGGCTCGGCCGTGTCGTGCCCGTTCGGCGCGTGCGCGGCGGCGGACTCCGGCTGCGGTTCGGCGTGCTGATGAATGGCGTGCTGATCTGTCATGACCCGATCGTGCTGGCAGCGACGACCGGGACGCAAGGTCGCTTGCCGGAACGGCAACGGATCGACCAGGATCGTCAGCGCTGAACCCGCCCGAGGACCGCCAGATTGATCGCGGCGTCCGGTCCCTGGACACTCGGCGGTTGCTTCCCGGTGAGGTCGATCATCACGATGAACGCTCCCGACCCGCCAGCCTGGGTGAACGCGCCGACCAGTTGAAGGGCGATCACCGGATCGTCGGCGTACGTCGCCGGCCCGCCGGCCCGCAACTGCACATACAGCTCGCGGACGGTGGTCCGTACCCACTCGATCGAGCGCGGCTGCCGATCACCCAGCGCGGCCGCGCAGGCGACGCCCAGCGCCCGGATCGCGTCCGGCTCGGGCTGGGCCGAATCCAGCCGAACCGGCTCCGCCGATGCTTGGCACCGCTCGACTGCCTTCATGATCCGGTCCTGCTCCGACTCGGCCGTGGTGACCGGGGCTCCGGTCGGTTGACCTGCCGGGCGGGTGTCGACCGAGGCCGCAGTCCGGCCCGATGGCACCGTGTCCCCGGTGGAGGACACGATCGCGGTGGTGGTCGCCACCGCGGCGACCGCGGCTGCCAGCAGAAGTGGCCCGCCGAGCCTCCGCCGTGTCCGCTGCCGGCGCGCTGCTGTCGCCGCCAGCAGCTGCCGAAGCTGCGCCGGATCGGGGGCAAACCGCTCCTGCTCGGTCAGCGCCCGTTGCAGTTCGTCGGTGGTGATCATGGTCGTCGTGCCTCCGATTCGAGGAGTTCGGGTGAGACGCGGAGCCGGGCAAGCGCGCGGGACATGTTCGACCGCACGCTGCTCACCGAGCAGCCGAGCTGGTCGGCGACGGCCGCGTCGTTCAGGCCGAGGTAGTAGCGCAGCACCACCACCGAACGCTGCTGACGCGGTAGGTCGCGCAGCAGTCGATCGAGCAGATCCCGATTGCCGATCGCGGTGCTCACGTCGTCAACCGGTCGGTCCAATCGGTGGGCCTCACCGGTGGTTTCGGTGCGCCGGCGGCCGGCCTTGCGGCGATCCGCCAGGAAACGGTTGACGACGGCTTTGCGGACGTAGGCGGTCGGGTGGTCCAGCCGCGAGATGCGTTGCCACTGCGGCCCGACGGCGAGCAGCGCGTCCGCGAGTACGTCGTGGGCATCCTGCCGGTTCCCGACCAGCACGCCGGCGAACCGGGTCAGAGCGACCAGCTCCCGATCGAGGAACTCCTCGAACTCCACCCGTCACCTCGCTTTCGCCATGTCACTCATTGAATGCCGCGGGCGGCGGGAAACATTGCAAGAGCGCGCGTCAGCCCTGGGGTTCCGACTCGGCGGGGTACTGCACGCCGCCGATCTCCTTGAGTCGGGCGATCTTCGCCGCGTCGGCGTCGGTGGCCGGCAGATAGCTGATCATCCGGTACTCGGGGGAGCCGTCGACCGCGAAACTGGCGGTGGTCATGTCCAGGATGCCGACCGGCGGGCAGTTGAACCGCTTCTTCAGCGGGGCGGGCTCGGCGACCTGGTGGCCGGCCCAGAGGTCGGCGAACTCAGTGCTGACCGCCGACAGCCGGCTGATGAACTCCTCCCAGTCCGGGTCGCCGAGGTGGCGGGCGTAGTTGCCGCGGGCGATCGCGACCATGTGCGGCAGCAGCAGCGGTTCGCGCAGCGGCGTGTTGCCGCCCATCGCGGCGAACAGTTGCCACAGTGCGTTGCGTTCGATGCCGGTGGCCTTGGCCAGCCCGGGGAACAGCAGCGCATAGGTGCTGTTGCAGGCCAGCATGTCGAACTTGCCGTCGTATACGCAGGCGGCGAACGGATCGAGCGCATCGAGCACCCTGGGTAGATCGTCCGGCAACGATTGGGCTGCTCGCCCGGCCGGCACCCCGGGGACGTCGGCCAACCGGTACAGGTGCCAGCGCTCGGCCGGACCCATCTGCAGCACCCTGGCCACCGAATCCAGTACCTGCACGCTGGCGTTGATCGGCCGGCCCTGCTCGAGCCAGGTGTACCAGGTGACGCCGACTCCGGCGAGCAGCGCGACTTCTTCCCGGCGCAGGCCCGGGGTCTTGCGCCGCGGCCCGGGTTCGATCCCGGCATCGGCAGGCGTGATCCGGGATCGTCGGCTGCGCAGAAAGGTCGCCAGCTCGGTGCGCCTGATCTCACCCGCGCCTGCGTGCACGCTCATTCCGATCAGTGTTCCACCCGGGTCCGACAGTGTCCGGGTCTTTTCGGCGGCGGCCATCTCCCCAGCATGGATCCCCGCGGGATCGTGTGGGTGGTGCTGGCAATACCCGGATCAGCGGGCACTCCCGACTTCGTCGCGAGCGCACGCAGGCTCGAACTCATGACCACCATCGCCCCAGCAGGCACCACCGGCGCCGCAGCGCCAGGCACGAATCCGCCCGGAACCAAATCGACCGCCGTGCTGGCGACCTTGCTGGTCGGCCAGTTCATGGGAGTCCTCGACACCTCGATCGCCAACGTCGCCGCACCGACCATCGGCGTCGAGCTGCGCACCACGGGTGCTCAGCTGCAACTGATCGTCTCCGGCTACCTGATCAGCTACGCCGTACTGCTGATCACCGGCGCCCGATTGGGCGATCGGATCGGTCACGGCCGGATGTTCCGGTTCGGCGCCGCGTTCTTCACGCTGATGTCGCTGGCCTGCGGATTGGCACCGAACGGCCCGACCCTGATCGTCTTCCGGGTGCTGCAGGGCGCCGGCGCCGCAATGATGGCGCCGCAGGTGATGAGCCTGATCCAGCGGCTGTTCGGCGGTGGACATCGAGCGCGCGCCCTGAGTCTGTACGCCGCGGTCAACTCGTGCGGCATCGTCGTCGGCCAGGTGCTCGGCGGGGTGCTGGTGAGTGCCAACCTGTTCGGGTCGGGCTGGCGGCCGGTGTTCCTGGTGAATGTGCCGATCGGCGCTGCGTTGCTGTGGCTGGCCGCCCGCCGGCTGCCGGCGGAGTCCGGCGACCCCGCGCGTCGGATGGATCTGCCGGGCGTCGGCGCGTTGTCCGTCACGGTGGCCGCCTTGGTGATCCCGCTGGTTCTCGGTAACGAGCTCGGTTGGCCCACCTGGAGCTGGATCGTCTTGGGCGGCAGCGTGATCGCTTTCGTGGGCTTCGTGCTGATCGAACGTTCGGTGGCTGCCGCCGGTGGTGCGCCGCTGGTGTCGGCCCGGGTGCTGCGGTCGCCGGGTCTGGCCCCGGCCGCCGTCTCGATGATGATCGGGATGGCGGTCTACGCCGGCTACCTCTTCTCGATGGCGCTGCATCTGCAGTCCGGGCTCGGCCTGTCGGCTGTCCGGACCGGATTGATGTTCTCTCCCATGGCGATCGGGTTCGGCGCAGTCGGCCTGCTGTGGCGGCGACTGCCGGCCAGGTGGCATGTCGCGATCATCCCGGTCGGTCTGACGATCGCCGCCCTCGCCTACGCCGCGTTGGTCCCGCTGCTCGCGGACGGGCACACCGGGCCGTGGCTGGAACTGAACCTGCTGGTGCTGGGATCGGCGACCGGGCTTGCGTTTTCGCCGCTGTTCACCGTTGCGCTGGCCGAGGTGAAGTTGACCGACGCGGCCGAGGCGAGCGGCCTGATGACCACGGTGATGCAACTCGGTCAGGTGATAGGAGTGGCCACCATCGGCACCCTGTTCCTGTCCCGACTGGACGGCGCCGGCCCGCAGGCGTCATCGGACGCGATGGGAATCACCGGCTGGGTGCTCGGGTTCGGAACGCTGGTGGCCGCGGGGATCAGCGCCCTGTTGCTGCGCCGCCGCCGGTGACGATCCGGGACAACCCTGCTACGCCGTCGAGGTTGCAGGCGTAGCGGGGTTGTCCCGCCGGGTGGCGTAGCGGGGTTGTCCCGCCGGGTGGCGTAGCGGGGTTGTCCCGTCAGCCGACGATGCCCTGGGACCTGGCCTTGGCCAACCAATCCGGGAACTCGCTGAGCAGCAGCTGGTAGAGCTGGGCGTCGTCCAGTGCGTCGACGTCCTTCACCGGGAAGAACCCGACGTTGTCGACGACCCGGCCTTCCATGTCGTCCAACTTCTCCAGGATGCCGAACGCGCCGGCCTTGCCGATCCCGACGAACTGCCAGAAGGCAGGCAGGGCAGCGGCTTTCACGATCAGATCGGTGATCGGCTTCTTCCGGTGGAACCCGCCGTCGGTGAAGAACAGCACCAGCGTCGGCATCGGGTCGCCGACGGTGAGGGAGCCGATGATCTCGGTGAGGATCGGGATCTCGTCGTTGACCCCACCGATCCGCCGGTAGTCGATGCCGCCGTGCTTCCCGGACAGGTGCACGTACTCGGCGATCCATTCGTCCAGCTGCGCCACCTGCAGATCCGGCAGCTTGAAGAAACTCTCGGCGTACAGATAGCACTCCAACGAGCCGTCGTCGTCGAGTTGGATGGCCACCGGCACCATCCGCTCGACCACCCGATGCACCACGCCCTTCTTGTACTCGCGGCTCATCGACCCGGTCTTGTCCAGCACCAGCACCACCCTGGCCCGTAAGCCGGTCGCGTTCTTGGTGAGCAGCACCTGGTGCACGGCATTCTTGCGCAGGTCCAGTTGCTGCCGCTTGACCAGCGACAGCTTCTCCTCGCCGGGCACGGATCGGGGACCTTGCGCCGGTGCGGGGGCCGTCGGCGCGGCCGGTTCCGGCACCACGGCGGGCCCGGGGCTGACGGGAATCGCCGCCACCGGCGGCGCGGCGGGCGCGGTGGGCACCGGCGGTGTGACCGATGGAGCGGCGGCCGGCGGCTCGGGTGTGGGCTCCTCGACCTGCACGCCGTACTCCCGGGCGAGCGCTGCCAGCCCGGCGTCCCAGCCGGCGGAGACGTTGCGCAGCTTCCAGCCGTCACCGCGGCGGTAGATCTCGACCAGGATCGCGGCGCGCTCGGTGGTCAGCCCGGTGGCCGGCGCCGAGTGCTGCTGGCCCTGCGACACCGTCGCCGCGAGACCGGCGATGCCGGACAGCGAGCCGCCGACGCTGTCGTCCAGCGCCACCGACACCACCAGCGTCGTCACCGCAGCCGGCACCCCGGTCAAACAGACCCGGACGCCGCCAGGCCCGGTGAGCTCGACCGCGCCCTCGGGTGAGCGCGGCTGATTGAAGAACACCATGTCGGCGTCGCTGCGTACCTTCCCGTCAGCCCCGATCTGGAAGACCAGCAGATCCACCGATCCGGGCGCGGCGCCGGTCACCGCGACCTCAAGGTCGGACGAGCTCAGGAGGATGTTGGCGCCGCGGTCGAGTGTGCTCACCACACCAGCCTGACATGAAGCGCGGTGGCTTGGCCGGTCCGGGCGGGGTGGCAGGATCGCACCGGTGACGATCATTGCAGCCGCGGACGGCTCTGCCCTCGGAAACCCCGGACCGGCCGGCTGGGGCTGGTACATCGACGAGGACCGGTGGGCCTGCGGCGGCTGGCCACACGGCACCAACAACATGGGCGAGTTGACCGCGGTGCTCGACCTGCTTCGGCAGACCGCTCACCTGGAAGACGACCTGCTGGTCTACTGCGACAGCCTGTACGCCATCAACTCGATCACCAAGTGGATCCCGGGGTGGAAGCGCAACGGCTGGGTCAAGAAGGACCGCAAGCCGGTGCTCAACGTGGAGATCATGAAGGCGCTGGACGCGGCCATGGCCGGTCGGCGGGTCCGGTTCGAGTGGGTCAAGGGCCACGCCGGGCACCCGCTCAACGAGGAGGCCGACCGACTGGCCAACGGCGCGGCGCTGGCCTACAAGGATGGCGTGGTTCCCGATCCCGGGCCGGGCATCCCCGGGGCCTCTGCGGCGCCGGCTCCGGCTCAGCCGGCGTCCGCTCCGGCTGATGATGGCACCCTGTGGTGAGCTGACAACCTCGCTCCCCGGAGTACATCGAGCGTGCGCTGGAGCGGCTCGTCCGGTGCACTCGACGAAACATTTGCCCTGACGTCGGCGTCAACGCCTACCGTCGGATCCATGCAGATCTCCGAGTTGGCCGAGCAGGCCGGCACCACACCCAGGGCGCTGCGTTTCTACGAGCAGTCCGGCCTGCTGACGGCCGTCCGCGACCAGCGCGGGTACCGCAGCTACGACGAACGTGACCTGGCCGTCGTCCGGCAGATCCGCTCGCTGGCCGATATCGGGTTCTCGCTCGACGAGACCCGTCCGTTCGTCGAGTGCCTGCGGGCCGGTAACAGCTGCGGTGACGTCTGCAGCGGGTCGATCGAAGGCTACCGCCGTAAGCTCACCGAACTCGACGCCGCGATCGCCGAGCTGCAGGCCGCCAGGAGCAAGATCAGCGCCGCCCTGGACGCCGTCGATCAACACGCTGGTTACTGAGAACTCGTCGTCAGTCGGCCGGATCCTGACCCAGGAGGCAGAAAAAGGTCCACTGGCGACGAGTCTCCAGGATCCTCATCCGCTTCCACCGAAGGAGAACCATGACCGCTCATGCCCCGCCAACCGGCGTCAGCCTGGTCACCGCCGCCGACTTCGAGGCGCAGGTGCTGAATTCGCCGCGCCCGGTTCTGGTCGAGTTCGGCGCCGACTGGTGCCCGCCCTGCCGGGTGATCGAGCCGGTGCTGGCCGCCATCGCCGCCGACCGCGCCGACACCCTGCGGGTGGTCACTGTCGATGCCGACGACGACCCCGAGATCGCCGGCCGCTACGGCATTCTCGGTCTGCCGACGCTGATGGTCTTCACCGGGGGTATCCCGGTGATGCAGGTGACCGGCGCCCGTTCCAAGACCCGGCTGACCGCCGAGATCGACGCCGCCCTCGCCGGCTGAGGCCGAACTCAGAACAGCGAGCGTCCGCGTTTGGCGGCGATCAGGTTCGCGTCGGCCCTGGCCAGCAGAGACGGCAGGTCGTCACCCGGTCTGGACGTCGTCGTGCCAGAGGACCAATGCGCCGGATGTGCCTGCTCCAACCGCCGGACGATCGGCGTCAGTCCTGATCCGGGAGTGTCCGGCAACAGGACGAGGAATTCGTCACCGCCGAACCTGCCGAGCATGCCGTCATCCCCGATCGCCGTGCTCCAGGCGCGGGCGACGGAAGCGAGCAGGGCGTCGCCGGCCAGGTGACCGTGCTCGTCGTTCACCGATTTGAAGTGGTCGAGGTCCAGCAGCACGATGCTCAACGGACGCCTGCCATCGGAGCGCAACTCGTATTCGGCGATCCGCACCAGCCAGGTCCGGTTCAGGGCACCGGTCAGCGAGTCGGTCGACCCGGTGCGGCGGAGTCGTTGGGTCAGCTGGGAGAGCACCAGGCTCACCGCGACCGCGACGATGACGGCCGGGATGATGCCCATCAACAACGGCGATGTGCCGGAGATTCTGGCACCGACGCAGTAGCTGACGACGCTCAGTGCCACCTGCCAGCCGAGGCTGCGGCGGGTGGCGAAGTAGCCGAGGTACATGCAGGTCGCGATCATCGCCGGGGCCAGCCCGAGGACCCCGACCGCGGTGACGGCGATGGCCGCGAGGGTGGCGATCAGCAATGAGTAGAGGTTGATCAACCCGGTGAGGACAGCGGTCGGGATCCGGGCGGCCAGCACCAGCAACAGCCCGGCGGCCACCAGCCCGACACCGCCGAAGACGGCGAGCGCCTCGTACCTGGCCTGCGGGTTCTGCCGGACCAGCACCACCAACAGACACAAGGCCCCGCCCAATGCGTAGAGCAGGGACAGCAGCCGCGCCCTGGTGACCCGATGATCCTGTTGCCAGGCCCTCTCCAAGTACTGCATGACGCGTCCCCTTCGGCGTGAATGGGCTACCGCCGCCCGATCACCGGCGCCCCATCCCGGACGAAGATTACCCGCACCGGCACTGGCGGGTTCGGCCGGAAAGTTCTGAATTCAACCGATGAGTTGAGCAGTCGAGGCCGGTCTCAACCGGCGCGGACGCCTGCCGACCAGGTCGGCGTCATCGGGAAGAAGGAGCACCATCATGCCCAGCATCGTCACCAACCTGTGGTTCGACGGCCAGGCCGAGGAGGCCGCAAGGTTCTACACGGAGCTGTTCGGCGGCACGGTCGGCCGGGCGTTGCCGTACGGCCCCGACCAGCCAGGGGTCGAGGGAACGACCATGACGGTCGACTTCGAGATCCTCGGGATGAAACTGACCGGGATCAACGGCGGCCCGCAGTTCCCGTTCACCGAGGCGGTGTCGCTGGAAGTGCAGTGCGAGACGCAGCAGGAGCTCGACCGGATCTGGTTCGCGCTGGTCGACGGCGGCAAGCCCGGACCGTGCGGTTGGTGCAAGGACAGGTACGGGCTGTCGTGGCAGATCACCCCGAACCTGCTCGGCGCGCTACTGGAGGATGGGGATCCGGACGGCATCAACCGGGCGATGAAGGTGGTGCTGTCCACCGACGGGCAGCCGCTGAACTTCGCCGCGATCCGGGCGGCCTACGACCGGGAATGACGGCTGGCGATCCGCACCGACGCCAGGATCCGCCAGGCTGAGGGTCGCTCGCGACGGAGCGGCTGGGACGTCCGCCGAACAGGCCGGCTCAGCCGACGACCGGGTCGAAGTCAAAGGCGGGCAGGCCGTCGATGCTCGTGCTGTTCTTGGTGCGCCGGTAGTCGGCTCGGCCGTCGGGCCCCTTGCGCTCCATGTGCTGCGGCAGCAGTTCGCGTTCGCCGGCGTACTCCATCAGCGGCACACCGTAGCCGCACGAGTCGGAGATGCGCTGCACGTCGACCACGATCACCGCGCGGCTTCCGGGGACCTCGGCGAACAACGGGGCCAGGTCGTTGAACTCGTCGTCGTAGATCGTCACGAACCGCCCATGGCCGTGCAGGCGGACCACATTCGGCGGCCCTTCGAACGCGCAGAACATCAGGGTGATCCGGCCGTTGTCCCGAAGGTGTGCAATGGTTTCGGCGCCACTGGCGGTGATGTCGAGATAGGCGACCGTGTGATCGTCGATCACCACGAAGGTGCCGCCGATCCCCTTCGGCGACACGTTGACCCGGCCGCCGCTGCCGCTCGGCGCTGTCGCGACGAAGAACATCCGCTGTCGTTCGATGAACTCCCGCAGGCGCCCGTCGATCCGTTCGTGAACCTTTCCCATTCGCCAACGGTAGCGCCATGGCCCGCCGGCGCTCGGGCCGCCGACCCGCGGGGTACCGTCGACAGTTCGGGACCGGTTCGGTTCCACAGCGGAGGATCACCATGTCCGACAAATCACCTCGCAGCAGTCTGTCGAAGAAATCCGGCAAGTCGCTGAAGGAGAAGCGCGCCGAAAAGAAGGCCAAGGTCGACCACACCCACGACGCCGAGATCGTCGCGAAGGTCAAGAAGCGCTGACCGTGGCCTGATGGCAACACTCCTGCAGCGGCTGCGGGAGACCGCCGGCGGTCCGGGGCGGCTACGGGTCGTGGTGCTGCTCGCCGCGGCCCTGTCGTCGGCGGCCGGCGTGCAGACGATCGCCGCCGCGGTCGCGCCGGATCTCAAGCAGGCCTTGGGCATCGACAACGTCCAGATCGGTCTGCTGGTCACCGCGGCGAGCCTGATGGGCGCCGCCACCACCCTGCCGTTCGGGCTGCTGGCCGACCGGGTGCCGCGGGTGCGGCTGCTGGCCGGCTGCGTGGTGCTGTGGTCGACAGCGATCGTGATCGAAGGGTCGGCGCAGAGCTACGGGATGGTGCTGGCGGCACAGCTGTTGCTCGGCGCCGGGATCGGCGCGGCGACGCCGGTTGTCGCATCGCTGACGGGTGACCTGTTCCCGCCCGCCGATCGGGGCCGGGTCTTCGGGCTGATCCTGGCCGGCGAATTCGCGGGTGCCGCGGTCGGGCTGCTGGTGGCCGGCGAGATCGCCGCACTGTGGTCGTGGCGGGGGTCGTTCTGGCTGTTGGCGATCCCGAGCCTGCTGCTCGCCGTGCTACTGCTGCGGCTGCTGCCCGAGCCGGTCCGCGGTGGTATGGGCGAGCTGCCGGCGCCCGTCGAGGTCGGTGAAATTCGTTCGGGCACAGTGAGTCTGGCGCAACTCACGACCGACGCCGGCGTCGAACCGAATCCCGCGCTGGTGCTCACCGAGGATCCGACGAACAAGTCACTACGCTGGGCGGTGCGCTACGTGCTGTCCATCCGGAGCAACGTGCTGCTGATCGTGGCGTCGGCGCTGGCGTACTACTACACGGCCGGCATGCAGACCTTCGCCGTGGTGTTCCTGCGCGGCCGCTTCGACCTGGGCCAGGGAATCGCCACCGCGTTGCTGGTGGTGATCGGGCTCGGCGTGATCACCGGAACCCTGGTCACCGGTCCACTTTCCGACCGGTTCATCGCCCGGGGCCGGATCGCCGCCCGGCCGATCGCCGGTGGGCTGTCCTGCCTGGCCGCGGTGATCTTCTTCGTCCCCGGGTTCTTCGCGGTGTCGTTGGCGATCTCGTTGCCGCTGTTCTTCCTCGGCTCGGCCGGCATCGGCGGCGCCAATCCGCCGCTGGACGCCGCGCGGTTGGACATCATGCACTCGAGGCTGTGGGGTCGGGCCGAGAGTGTCCGCAATTTCCTGCAGACGCTGCTCAAGTCCTCCGCGCCCCTGGTATTCGGCTGGTTGTCCGGGGTGTTGTCGCCGGCCGGCGACAACCCCGATCAGGTCCAGGGCGGCGGCGCGATCGGTCTGGACCGGGCGTTCCTGGTGATGCTGGTGGTGCTGGCCGTCGCGGCCGGAATCCTGCTGCTGGCCGCCCGGCGTTGGTACCCACGGGACGTGGCGACCGCGATCGCCTCGGAACGAGCGACCAGAGCGGGCTGACGATTTCGCCCACCCACCCCGGAGGTAGCGGAATGTTGGACGACACGCCGACGAGAGTTGCGCTACCTGGCCAGGTTTGCGCTACCTGGGTGGGTCACCCTCCCGGCAGGTAGCGGAATGTTGGGCGACACGCCGGCGAGAGTTGCGCTACCTGGCCAGGTTTGCGCTACCTCCGCAGGGCGAGGTCAGCGATCGACGTCGCGCAGCTGCGCGGCCAGCTCGGTCCGGGAGCGGATGCCGAGCTTGGTGTAGACGTGGCGCAGGTGGTACTCGACGGTCTTCGGGCTCAGGAACAGCGCCGCCGCTGCTTCCCTGGTGGTCCGTCCGTCGGCCAGCAGCAGGGATATCTGCATTTCCTGTGGGGTCAGTTGTTGCGCCGGGTCGGCGCCGCGGGGTCCGACCCGCTCGCCGGTGGCCAACAGCTCAGATCGGGTCAGCTCGGCCCACGGCACCGCGCCTAGCTGCTCGAAGGCGCCCAGCGCCGACCGCAGTTGGACCCGGGCGTCGACCCGGCGTCGCTCCCGGCGCAGCCGGGAGCCGTAGGCCAGCTGGGTCCGGGCCGTCTCGAACGCATCGAGGGTGACGGCGTGCGCCTCCAGCGCCGCGGTGAAGTGCCGATCGTCGGCGGTCGGCCGGCCCACCATGCCGAGCACCCGTTCGGCCCGGGCGAGTGCCCACGGCTGGCCTTTGGCCACCGCCCTGCGGTGGTAGCGGTGCGCCACCTGCGCGGCCTCGTCGGCTCGGCCCAGTCGCAGCAGTGCATCCACCAGTTCCGGTCCGGGGTCGACGTCGACGTCCAGGATCCCGTTGTCGTCGAGCCACTGCGAGAGCTCCCGGAAGGTGGTCGCCGCCTGCTCGGGTCGTCCCAGGGCCGTCGCCAGCTCGCCGGCGGCGAACTGCGCCCAGGCCCGGCCGAGGTGGATATGTTGCTGCGTGCAGACTTCCATCGCCTCCAGCATGTGCGCCCGGCAGTCTGCTGCGCGTCCCATCCGCGCCTCCAGCCAGGCCAAACCGGACAAGGACAACCCGAGATCGGTGGTGTGGCCGAAGTCGCGGGCCAGCTCGATCGACTCGGCGTAGTCGGCGGCGGCAGGTGCCCATCGGTCGGTCGCGGCTCCGTCCCTGGCGATCAGGAAGAGCAGATGCGGGAGTGTTCCGACGTCGCTCCGCGCCCGGCCGCTGTCCACCACTCGCCGCGCGAGCCGGCGTCCGGTCGAGGACTCGCGGAGGAACAGCGGGCCGATCATGCTCCACACCGGCTGCGTGGACTCCGCATCGGGGAACGTCGAGAGTTGTTCCACCGCAGCATGGATACGGTCGATCCCGAGCTGCCCGGCCAGAATCTGGGCGACCCCGGTGGCAATCGCGGCGATGGTGCCGGCCAGTGGCGCGACCGGGCCAGGAGGGTCTCGGAGCAACTGTTCGACGTGGGCGGAGGTGGCCAGCGCCGTCGCCGAGTCGCCCAGGTAG
Organism: Nakamurella lactea DSM 19367; assembly: GCF_000426645.1. Classification (GTDB taxonomy): domain Bacteria; phylum Actinomycetota; class Actinomycetes; order Mycobacteriales; family Nakamurellaceae; genus Nakamurella; species Nakamurella lactea. The sequence continues at coordinate 266,707 of NZ_AUFT01000007.1, forward strand.
AAGCAGCCATAGATGGCGTCGGCGAACAGCACCAGCGCCCGATCCACATCGGTGGCGTCCGCGGCTGCCAACAGTAATGTCTGCCTGGCCTGATCCAGCGGACCGCAGCGGGCCGCAATGGTGCCGAGCAGTCCGTTGGCCGCCCACCGCGTCGGTGGCGTCGGCTCCAGTTCGAGGGTGGCGGCCAGCAGGCTCCGGGCGCGGGTCGCGTCACCTGCAGACCAGGCGGCGGTCGCGGCGGCGAGCAGCCGGCCGGCTCGGGCCGGCCCGTCCGCTGTCAGCCCGGCCGCGCGCTCGTACCCGATGGAGGCCACCGCGTGCGCTCCCCGGTCGGCCGCACGCCGGGCGACCTCGGCGATCGCGTCCGCGGCCTCCGGATCCGGTCCGAGCGCGGCATCGCACAGGTGCCACGCCCGCCGGTCGTCGGTGGCTGGAAGTGCCTGTGCCACAGCGGCATGCAGACTCCTGCGCAACTCGGGAGCGGACGTCGCGTAGATCCCGGAGCGGACCAGCGGGTGGACGAACTCGACCCGCTCGGCCCCTACCCGCAGCAGCGCTGCCCGCTCCGCCTCGGCCAGCGCGCCGATCGCGACATCCATGGTGGCACAGGCCTTTGCGACCAACGGTAGATCGCCGCCGGCCGTGGCGACCAGCAGTACCGCGAGTCGGGCGTCCGGGCTCAGCGAGTCCGCCCGGGCGGCGAATCGGGCGGCCAGGTCCGCCGGGATCGGCATCGGGGCATCCGGCCGGGTGGCCGTGAGGACGGCGCCCTCGCGGGCCAGTTCGATGATGGCGAGCGGGTTTCCGCGGCTGAGCTCGAGGATCTGCCTGGTCGTCTCGGCCGACGTCGGGGCCGTCGCAGTTGCCGCCACCAGGGTCCGGCTCGCCTCCCGGTCGATACCGGTCAGTCGGAGCTCCGGCAGGCCGCTCGTGGTGAGCACGGTCAGCGGTTCTCCTCGGGCCGCCACGACGACGAGGATCGGGTCGGCGAACAGCCGCCGGGCCGCGAATGCGATGGCCTGGGCCGACGGTTGATCGAGTTCGTGGCCGTCGTCGATCAGCACGGCTACCGGCCGGTCCTCGCCGAGCAGGGTCAGCAGACTCAGCGTCGCCGCGCCGACGGCGAACCGGTCGACGGGGTGACCGGCGCGCAGCGCGAGCGCGACCCCGAGGGCCTCGGCTTGCGGTGCGGGGATCCGGTCGATGAGGGCCAACGCCGGGCGGAGTACCTGCAACAGCCCGCCGAACGGAAGGTCGCGCTCGGCTGCCGAACCGCGGGCGGTCAGCAGCCGCATGTCGTGGATTCGGGTCCTGGCGTACTCGATCAGGGTGGACTTTCCGATGCCGGGTTCGCCGGTGATCAGCAGGATCCCGCTGCTGCCGACCCGCGCCCCGGCGACCAGGGCGTCGATTGCTCCGGTTTCGGCGGTTCGTCCCACCAGCACAGACCCAGTGTAAGAGCGACAACTAGGTGGGTGACCGGATGCGATGGCCCCCCACCGGGCGGAAGCATCGGCGCAACAGCCACGCATTCCCTCGCCAAGGAGATCCGCTATGACCACCATCGATCAACCCACCGCCGCTCCCACCGAGATCGACGAGCAGAAGCTGATGGGCTTCGTCTTCAAGGCCGTCGACGAGGTGGGCGCGACCCTCAATTGTGCGCTGGTGGTGATGGGCGACAAACTCGGTTACTACCGGGCGCTGGCCGATCGCGGCCCGCTCACGCCGTCGCTGCTCGCCGATGCCACCGCAACCGGCATCCACTATGCCCGCGAGTGGCTCAACGCCCAGGCCGCCGGCGGCTACGTCGAGTACCACCCGGCTGACGGCACCTACACCCTCCCGCCCGAGCATGCCATCGCCCTCACCGATCCGGACAGCCCGGCCTATCTGCCCGGGTTCTTCCAGATCGCGTTCGGCACGGTGCACGACTCACCGGCGGTGGTGGCCGCGGCCTCTGTCGGCGACGGGGTGGGCTGGCATGAGCACGGCGATGACGTCTTCGTCGGGTGCGAGCGCTTCTTCCGGCCGGGCTACAACGCCAATCTGGTGTCGTCCTGGCTTCCCGCGATGGACGGGGTGGTGCCGAAGCTGATTGCCGGCGCGCGGGTCGCCGACCTCGGATGTGGGCACGGCGCATCGACGATCGTGATGGCCAAGGCCTTTCCGCAGTCGACCTTCGTCGGGTCCGACTATCACCCGGGATCCATTGCGACCGCGCGGGAGCGGGCCGCGGAGGCCGGGGTGGCCGACCGGGTGCGGTTCGAGGTGGCGGACGCGGGCTCGTACAGCGGCACCGGATACGACCTGGTGACGACCTTCGACGCCTTGCACGACATGGGGGATCCGATCGGCGCCGCCCGGCACGTCCACTCCACGCTGGCCGATGACGGCCGGTGGATGATCGTCGAACCGGCGGCTGGTGATCGGGTGGAGGACAACCTGAATCCGGTAGGCCGCGCCTACTACGGCTTCTCGACCCTGCTGTGCACCCCGGCCTCGCTGTCGCAGGACGTGGGGCTGGCCATCGGCACCCAGGCCGGACCGGCCAGGATCAACGACATCACCACCACGGCCGGCTTCACCGGTTTCCGGGTGGTCGCCGGCACGCCGTTCAACAACGTGCTCGAGGTATGGAAGTGACGATCGGCGGGCTGCTCGGTTCCGGTCGAGCAGCCGCGCCGGCGGCCTGGCCGGGTGCGCCGGCGGCCCGGCCGGGTGCGCCGGCGGCCCGGCCAGGTGCGCCGAGGGTGCGGCCGGGTGCGCCGCCGGCGGGGTCGACCGGGCCGGTTGACGAGCAGCCCGCCTGGACCGGCTCGCTCGCCGGACCGCGTGACGTCGGGGCGGCGATCCCGCACACCACCGGGGTCGCCGAGCGGGACGGGGTTTCGCTGGCCTGGGCGGCATACGGCGATCGGATTTCCGATCGCCCGACGGTGCTGCTGATGCCGACCTGGTCGATCGTCCACAGCGGCATCTGGAAGGGGCAGATCGCCTATCTGGCACGACATTTCCCGGTGCTGACGTTCGACGGACGGGGCAGCGGCCGGTCCGGTCGGCCGGCCGGCGCCGCCGCCTACACGGATCTGGAGTACGCGGCCGATACGGTGGCCGTGATGGATGCCGCCGGGGTGGGTCGGGCAGTCCTGGTCTCGCTGTCCTGCGGCACCGCCTGGTCGCTGCACGTCGCCGCCGACCACCCGGAACGGGTGATCGGCCTGTTCGCCATCTCCCCGTCCTGCGGATTCCCGGTCTCCCAGCCGCACCGCGACGGCTATCGCTGGGACCAGCGGTACGACACCACCGAGGGCTGGTCCGCCTACAACCGGTTCAACTGGCTGGAGGGGGATTACGACGGCTTTCTGCAGTTCTTCTTCGGAAAGATGTTCAGCGAACGCCACTCCACCAAGCAGACCGAGGACGCGCTCGGCTGGGCGCGGCAGGTACCGCGGGGGACCCTGGTCGACACCACCGCCGGCCGGATCGGCTGCGACGGAGCGATCTGCGCCCCGCTGGAGCCGGTCTGCGCCAGGGTCGGTTGCCCGGTGACGGTGGTGCACGGCACCGACGATCGGGTTCGCCCGCACGCCATCGGCGAACGGCTGGCCGAACTCACCGGTGGCTCACTGCTGCTGGTACAGGGCGGCGGACACGGCATCCCGAGCCGCGACCCGGTGTTCCTCGATCGGGAGATCCGCGCCTTCGTCGACGGGCTGTGTCCGCCGGTCCGCGTTCGCGGCTGGACCAGGGCGCTGAACCGGCCGCGGAAGGCGCTGTACCTGTCGTCACCGATCGGGCTCGGCCATGCCATGCGCGACATGGCGATCGCCCAGCAGCTGCGGACGGCACGGCCCGACCTGCAGATCGAGTGGCTGGCGCAGCATCCGGTGACGGCGGTACTGGCCTCGAACGGCGAGACGGTGCACCCGGCCTCGGCGTTCCTGGCCAGCGAGTCCGGCCACATCGAACACGAGGCCGGCGAGCATGATCTGCACGCCTTCCAGGCCATTCGCCGGATGGACGAGATCCTGGTGAACAACTTCATGGTCTTCGCGGACCTGGTGGCCGACAACCACTACGACCTGGTGATCGGCGACGAGGCTTGGGACGTCGACTACTTCCTGCACGAGAACCCGGAGCTCAAGCGGTCGCCGTTCGCCTGGATGACGGACTTCATCGGCTGGCTGCCCATGCCCGACGGCGGGGCTGCCGAGGCCGCGTTGACCGCCGACTACAACGCCGAGATGATCGAGCAGCGGGACCGATTCCGCTCGGTTCGGGATCGCTCGATCTTCGTCGGCAACCCAGGCGACATCGTCGAACTGGACTTCGGTGACGGACTCCCGCGGATCCGCGACTGGGCGGCCGACAACTTCGATTTTGCCGGCTACGTCACGGGTTTCGATCCTGCCGCGCTCGGCAGTCGGGAGGAACTGCGGGCCAGCCTTGGCTATCGTAAGGACGAGCGGGTCTGCGTGGTGACCGTCGGCGGCTCCGGCGTGGGACTGCCGCTGCTGCGGCGGGTGCTGGACGCGATTCCGTTGGCCCGCCGGCTGGCTCCGGACCTGCGGTTCCTGGTGGTCGCCGGGCCGCGGATCGACCCGGGCACGCTGCCGCGTCGACGCGGTGCGAGGATCGTCGGCTATCAGGGCGAGCTGTATCGGCACCTGATGGCGTGCGACATCGCTGTGGTCCAAGGTGGTCTGACGACCTGCATGGAGCTGACGGCGGCCCGCCGGCCCTTCCTGTACGTGCCGCTGCGGCACCACTTCGAGCAGAACTTCCATGTCCGTCATCGGCTGGAGCAGTACCGGGCCGGTCGGTGCCTGGAGTATCCGGAGGCGAGCGATCCGGCGGCGCTGGCCGCCGCGATCTGTTGCTGCCTGGATGCCGAGGTCGACTATCGACCGGTGGAATCCGATGGGGCGGCCAGGGCGGCAGCGATGCTCGCCGAGTTGCTCTGAACTCCCTGGCACCAAATGCACCAGAAGTGCCCTGTCAGGGTGCTTCGGGTGCGCTCGGGAAGGTCAGCTGAGTAGGCCGCGGAGGTCGTCGACGGTCAGCGCGCTGCCGAGCTGGCCGCCGTCCTCGATCACTCTGGCGAACAGGTCGCGCTTGCTCTGCTGCAGCGCGAGCACCTTCTCCTCGATGGTGTCGGCGGAGATCAGCCGGTAGACCATTACCGGCCTGGTCTGCCCGATCCGGTGCGTGCGATCGATGGCCTGCGCCTCGGCGGCCGGGTTCCACCACGGGTCCAGCACGAAGCAGTAGTCGGCCTCGGTGAGGTTGAGGCCGAAACCGCCGGCCTTCAGGCTGATCAGGAAGACGGGCGCGGTGCCCGTGGTGAACTCGGCGACCTTCGCCTGCCGATTCTTGGTCCGCCCGTCCAGGTAGACGTGCTCGATGCCCTCGGCCGTCAGCCGGTCGCGGACCTGCCCGAGGAACCGGGTGAACTGGCTGAACACCAACGCCCGGTGGCCCTCGGACGCCAGCTCGGTGAGCTGCTCGACCAGGGTGTCGATCTTCGCCGACGGAACGCCGGCGTGCTCCTCGTCGACCAGCCAGGCGGACAGCGCCAGCTGTCGCAGTTTGGTCAGCGCCTGCAGGATCTCGAACCTGTTGCGCTGCACGTCGTCCAGCAGTCCGAGCACCTTCTGTCGCTCCCTGGCCAGCTGCGTCTGGTAGATCTTGCGATGCTTCGGGTACAGCTCGACGGAGAGCACCTGCTCCTGCTTCGGCGGGAGTTCGGTGGCGACCAGCTCCTTGGTTCGTCGCAGCATCAGCGGTCGGATCCGCCGGCGCAGGACTTCCAGTGCCTGCGGGTCGGTGCCCCGTTCGATCGGATGACGGTAGTGCTCGGTGAATTTCTCCGGATCCGGGAACAGGCCGGGTGCCACGATCGACAGCAGCGCCCACAGCTCCATCAGGTTGTTCTCCAACGGAGTCCCGGTGATGGCCAGCTTGAAGTCCGCCGGCAGCCGGCGCGCGCACTGGTAGGTCTTGGCCCGGTGGTTCTTGACCGCCTGCGCCTCGTCCAGAAATGCTGCGGCCCAGTCGATCCCCGCGTAAGAGTCGTATTCCAGGCGCAGCAGTGCGTAGGAGGTGACGACGATCGCCGCACCGTCGGCGACCTCGGTCAGCGGCTTGCCGCGGCGGCGCAGTGTCTCGCTGACCACCGCCACCCCCAGCTCGGGCGCGAACTTGGCGGCCTCCGTCGCCCAGTTGCCGACCACGCTGGTCGGCGCCACCACCAGTACCGGCCGCCGCTCGCCGCCGTCGACCATCTGCTGCACCGCCGCCAGCGCCTGCACTGTCTTGCCCAGCCCCATGTCGTCGGCCAGGATGCCGCCGAGGCGTTGCTGCCAGAGGAACATCAGCCAGTGGTAGCCGGTGAGTTGATAGGCCCGCAGCTCCGCGCGGAATGACGCCGGTGGCGGGGGTGCCGGCAGCTCCGTCAGATCCAGCAATCCGTCGACCGAGGAGCGCCAGGCTTCGGACTGCTCGTTGACCACGCCGAGTGCGACCAATTCTTCCCAGAGCCCGGCATGCAACGGATTGATCCGCAGCTCACCGGTTTCCGGGTCGGCCAGCTCGCGTGCCTGTTCGATCAGGTGCCGCAGCTGGTGGAATTCCGGCCGGTCGACGTCGAAGTAGATGCCGTTGTCGAGTAACAGCGGCCGCCCGGTGGCCAGCGCGGTGAACAACAGCGCGAACGGCACGTCGACGCCGTCGACAGTGACGCTGATCGCCAGGTTGAACCAGTCCCGGTCGGTCGAGTCGGCGACGCCGATCTCGACCACCGGATCCGAGTCCGGTGAGCGGTACTCCAGCGCCGTGCCGATCACCTCCACATCGAGGTCCATCGAACGCAGCAGCGGCAGGGTCTGCTGGGTGAAGGCCACCGTCGCCATACCGGAGAAGCGTTGCAGACGACGGGGTCGGACCCGGCCACCGATCTGCTCTACCAGCATCGCCAATTCCGGCCGGCTCAGCTCCAACGCGTCCAGCGCCACCTGCTCGGCGCCGGGATCGCGGGCCGGCCCGGCCGGGCCGGGTTCCCTGCCGAACTCATCCCCGCCGAACTCGTCCGCGCCCAACTCGTCCCCGCCGAACTCGTGCCCGCCGAACTCGGCACTGCCGTCAGCGGAATCGTCGTAGTACGAATCGTCGGCGAAGGTCTGTCCGGCGAACGGCGTGCCCATCGGCCCGGGCAGCTCCGACCTGACGTCGTCGCCGTTGCGGCCGGCGGCGGCGAGGTGCAGCTCGGCAATCTGCCGCATGATCTTGTCGGCAGCCTCCCGGACCGCGATGGTGCGGCGACCCACCTCGGCGCGTTGGTCGTCAGCGAAGTCGTCGTAGTTGTTGCCGTGCACCGCAACCCGATACGTGTTGTCCCCGATCCGGTAGCGGAAGAACCACTCGAGCAGTACCTGATGGTCGTCGGCATAACAGGCCTGGACCAACACTCTCGGCCGGGTGATCTCCGGGAGCTGGACCGAGTCGTCGGACGAGACGATGTCGGTGACCCGGCGCAGCCTGGGCAGGAATTGCGCCCGGAAGGTCGGCAGGTCCGCGTCCGGGATTTCCAGCGGCCGCCCCTGGAGCAGGCCGGTGGTGAGCGGGTCGAGCCGCCGGTCGAAGCGCCACAGCACCAGCTGTTGTTCCTTGCCCGACCCGTTCACCGCCCAGAGCCCGACCGGTGGATCACCGATCGGCAGCGCGCTCGGATCCGGCCCGGCGTCGAGGCTGGCCGACAGCCGTGCCGGCATTCCGGCGGCGTGGGTGATGTCCAGGCTCACCCCGACCGGTGTCCGGATGACGCTTCCGCTGCCGCTGCGGCCGAAAATCAGCGGCACGCCGGCGTCGAGCACGTCGTCCAGCAGGGGCCAGACGCCGAGCCCGCCGCCGTCCAGATACAGCGGATCCTGCCCGTAGCCGTAATACCCGCTGGACTGGTTGCGCAACCAGCGATACAGCGCCAGCAGCGGTTCCCGGGCCCGGTGACGGCTCCAGCTGCCATATCCGCCGTACTCCAGATCCGGCCAGGAAACCCCCTGTCGGACCCAGTCGCCGCGCTTGCCGATGGTCACCGGACGCAGTCGGAGCCGTGTCGGCTCGTCCGGAACGTTGCTGTACAGCCGGGTGTGTCGTTGGGGCACAACGGCTTCCACCTGCAGCCCGATCGGTCGCTGGTCGATGCCCGGCAGGGTGGACTCTGCCGTCGCCAGCAGACCCTGCAGCCGTTGCTGCCAATCGGGACTCCGGTCGCCGCGGCGCAGGGTGGCGACCGCGGTCTGCCGGCTCCGCTCGGCCAGCGCGGTCAACGCCACCGCGGCGACATGCTTGCAGTTGGCCGCCATCGGGCAGCTGCAGGTGCCGTGCAGCTGGGCCGGATCGTCGCCATAGCTCACCACCACCTGGTAGGGGGCGGCGCCGGTGCCCCGAACCCGACCGAAGATCTGGTCGTCCGCGATGCGGAGCTCACTGACCCGTCCGGTGGCCGCGTACGGCCGGCCGCGTTCGAAGGCGGCCGGGCCGACGGCCCGGCGGATCGCCTGCTCGGGCGGGAGTGGGGGAGTCATCGTCCCCAGGGTAGAACGACCGTCTGACGCTTCCGGGCTGTCCACAACGGTGGCGCCGAGACGTGCCTGGGTGGATAACTGGCCCTCTCCGGAGGCGCGCGAGCGGCTGCGGGTAGCCCCGGAACGCGCCGGACCGGGGACAATTGTCCCCATGGCCCGCCGATCCCACCGTCGCTACGCCGACCCACATCCGGAACTGGACGTGTCGTCGGTGTTGCGCGGCCGTGCGCGGAGCGAGGGCAGGGCCGACGGATCACGTTGGTCGGTGCGCCCGGTGGCCGGATCCGACAAGGTCTATCGCTGTCCGGGCTGCGAGCAGCAGATCCAGCCGGGCGTCGGACACGTGGTGGTCTGGTCCGACGATCACCTGTTCGGTGAGGAAGCGGCGCTGGACGACCGGCGGCACTGGCACCGCTCGTGCTGGCAGGCGCGGGACCGGCGCGGCCCACGCTGAGCGTCGCCGCCGGCCCGGCGCCGTGGTACTTCTAGGGAATGACGACACCCCCGCCGCCAACGACATCCAGAACGTTCGGGGTGGAGGAGGAACTGCTGCTGGTCGGTGGGGTCAGCGGAGCACCGACCCCGGCGGGTGAGCAGGTTGTCGCGCTGGCGCCCGGCGACACCGTGGAGCACGAATTCAAGAAGGAACAGGCCGAGACCGGGTCCGAGCCGTGTCGCAGCGCCGACGAGCTGGTCGGTCAGCTGCGGGAGCTGCGTGCGGTGGCTGCCCGGGCGGCCGACCGGTCCGGTGTCCGGATCGCGGCGCTCGCCACCAGCCCGCTGCGGGTCCGTCCGACCGCCACCCCCGATGAGCGCTATCGGCGGATGCACGACCGGTTCGGGGTGATCGCGGACCGGCAGCTCACCTGTGGACAACACGTGCATGTCGGCATCGAATCGCGCGCCGAGGGGGTAGGGGTACTCGACCGGATCGGCCCGTGGCTGCCGGTGATCCTGGCGTTGTCGGCGAATTCGCCGTTCTGGCAGGGCGTGGACACCGGGTATGCCAGCTTCCGGACAGTGCTCTGGGGGATGTGGCCCAGCGCCCTGCCGACCGCCCCGTTCGGCGACGAGAGTACCTACGACACAGCGGTTTCCGAGCTGATCGAGAGCGGCGCCGCACTCGACGATGGCATGGTCTACTTCGATGCCCGGCTGTCCGCGAGTTACCCGACGGTGGAGATCCGGGTGGCAGACGTGTGCACCGACGTGGCCGATGCGGTCGCGATCGCCGTGCTGTGCCGGGCTCTGGTAGACACCGCCGCGCGGCAGTGGCGCGACGGTGAACAGCCGCTCCCGATGCGGCCCGAACTCCGGCGGGCCGCCGTCTGGCGGGCCGCCCGTTACGGCCTCACCGAAGAGCTGTTGGATCCGCGGACCCGCCGGCCGGTGCCGGCCGCCGACGCGGTCTCCGGGTTGCTCGAGCAGCTTGACGGCGCGCTCACCAGATCCGGCGACCGGGAGCGCGCTCACCACGAGGTCGCCCGGCTGCTGCGTACCGGGAACGGCGCCGAGCACCAACGACGGGCCGACGCCGAGGGCGGACTCACCGCGGTCGTTCGCGACGCCGTGAGACGAACCGTGGCAGGCGCGGTGTCGAACGGATAATTGCAGGTCAACGGCTCGCCAAGGCGGCCGAAGGCTGGCACCATGGAGAGATGTACATCGCCGGACGGGAGAGCTGGAAGATCTCCATCGACGAGCCGCAGGTACTGCGGATCGCCCTGTACCTGCGCGAGGTCTGCGCGCTGACGCCGCACACGGATCCGGACATCCCGCCGCTGGACCCGCCGGCCTCGGCCTGGCCGGCCTGGGTGCGCCGGCCGGCCGACCCGGACCTCCCCGAGCTCGCCCCGTTGGAGCGAGCGGCCGCGTCGGTGCAGTGGACCCGCTGGTGGAATCACGCCCTGGACATCGGTGCGCCCGCGCTGCGCGATCTCGCCCCGGGGTTCAAGCAGTTCCGTCACCTCCCGGAGCTGCGGGCGCTGCTCGTCGCGCACTTCCCGAACGCGCTGGTCTGGACGACCGCCTTCGGTGACGACCCGCGGGTCAAGCGCGACATCCTCGCTCCGGGGACCCGGCTCACCGAGTTGGTCAACGACGTGGAACGGTCCGCCGGTCGCGCCGCGAAACCGTTCGAGCTGCGGATCACCGTCATTTCCGTGCAGACGAAGCACGCCTGGGTGCTGGGGCCGGGGCATCTGCTCATCACCCACCGGCTGATCCACGACGACGAGAACATGCTCGACTGGTTGCGTCCGCAGCTGCGCGAGTTGGTCTGACGCGGTCGCGCCAGGGGTAGGCGTAGTGGGGTTGTCCCGCGCGGCTCAGCCGGTCGAGGCGATGAAGTCCGGCGGGAGTTGGGCGTCGATTTCCTCGCGGAGTTGCTTCGGGTCGATGCCGGCGCCGACGATGATCTGGCTGGCGATCCCGTTGCCCTCCCGAAGCAGGCCGAGCAGCAGATGCCCGTCGGCGATGTAGTTGTGGTGCAGGCGTTGTGCTTCGCGCAGCGCGAGTTCCAAGGCCTTCTTGGACCGCCTGGTGAACGGGATGTGCCCGGTCACTGTCTTCCTCCGCTTCGACCGCCGGTCGCCGCGCGGTTCCAACGCACCGGGGCCGAAGGTCGCCTCGACCCGTCGCCGGACCGCGTCCAGGTCGATCCCGATGGCGCCCAAGGCTTCTGCGTCGATCTCGTCGTCCTCGGAAACGCCGGCCATGCCCAGGAACGTCTGCTCGGCGGTCTTCTTGTCGAGTCCGTGTTCGGCGAGCAGGCGCGCGGCCAACGTCTGCGGCCGGTCCAGCAGCCCGAGCAGTAGGTGCTCGGTGCCGATGTAGGAGTGTCCGAGCTGGCGCGCGTTCTCCTGGGCCATCACCACGACTGCCCTGGCCTCTTCGGTGAATCGTTCGAACATGGTGTTACTTCTCCCGTCTCAGTAGGCCGCGGCCGGCGGAGTGCTTCTTGTGCACGGCTTGTCGGCTGACTCCGAGCCGCTCGGCGATGTCCTGCCACGACCAGGCCTGGCGGCGGGCGTTGTCGACCTGCAGGGCCTCCAGCCGTTCGACCAGCACTCGGAGTGCCCGGACGGCGCGCAGTCCGACGTCCGGATCGGCGTCGGCGGCATCGGCTGCCAGGTTCTTGGTATCGGTCACCGTGTCAATCTAAGTTGACGGAGACCGTTTGTCAACCCCGGTTGACAAACGCCACGATTGTCTGTGGTCGGGTAGGGGCCTGTGCCGTCCTGCCGCTATGCCCCGCCTGCCGGGGCAGAGTGGTAGGACGGCACACAGGCCACCCCACCCACAGCGCGGCCTGCACCCGGCGCTCGGCCTCGTCGTGCGCGCCGTTGGGCTCACTTCGACGAAGCCGTGGCTATCCGACGGCCCGTTCGATCTTGCTGCTGGAGTTGACGTCCAGGTGCACCGTCGGGTTGAGGAACAATGCGCCGAAGGTGATCGGTGCCTCGATCTGGCAGTGTGCGAAGACCGCGTCCGCGGTGACGCCGGCCTCGACCGTCGCGCCGGTCGGTCGTTCGTTCAGGTAGTTGGCCATCAGTTGACCGACCCGCCCGGTGTCGCCGCCGGCGGCCTCCTCCGGAGTGGTCGATCCGGCAGCGTAGTTGGTCGCGCCGTCGCAGATGCTCTGCAGGTTACGGCGGGCGAGCACCGCCGATCCGGCGGCGATCACCCCGGCGCCGAGCAGTAGCAGGCACAGCATCATCCCGAGGACCAATGGCGTCACCGATCCCCGGTCGGCGTCGCTCGTCCGCCGTTCGGGCTGGCGTTGATCCGGCACGGGTCAACCGCCGGGGTGCAGGTTCGCGTCGGGGTCGTTGACCATGACGGCACGGAGTTCGCCGACTTCGACGGAGGTGTTGCTGTCCATGGCGAGGGTGATGCTGCCGCCGACGCCGATGTTGGAGGTCCAGTCGGCGGTCCATTCGACCGTGGCGCTGACGGGCCACCGACCTGTGCCATTGGTGCGGGCCTTCTTCGACACCCAGTGGTAGGTGTAGCCGCAGTCCGGGTTCCAGTCGTGCGGGTCGGCCGGGAGCTGGTCCTGGGCCGGGGCGGTGGTGCCCGGTCCGTCGCAGATCACCTGCTGGGTGGCTGAGCTGCCGGTGTCCGGGTTGTCGGTCGGCTCGCCCATCGACCAGGTGACCTTGGTGATGTGTGCGTTCACCGTGACGGTCACGCCCCGCAGACTCAGGGATGACGTTTGAGCTCCCGGATCCTCAACCCAGAGCCACAGCGGACGGTTGACCACCGCATTCTCCACCGACGGACCAATCTTCGGCGGGAGTGTGGGGAGTTTCATCCGCTGAGTGACGTTCGCGGCCAGCTGTGCAGGATCTGGTGGCGGTGGAGCTATTGGCGCTTCTCCGTCTGGAACGAATTGCGGCTCGCTAGCGGTGTAGTTGACGAGGTTGCCGCTGGTGTCGAGATCGGTTGGACACCACATGACGACCCACACGCCGTGTGTCGTGCCGCCGTCGGCGCCTGGTCCAGCATCTGGCTTCGACGAGTCGATATGTCCCCAACAATCGCCCACCGACATGATGTCGGCCAACGACCGATGAGGCGCAGATTTGCCTGACCCCGTTCCGTTGTCGCCGGTGTTAGGTATGGGGGTGCTGTCGGGTGACGTGCCCGAGACGTACAAACTCTCCTGGATATTCCCATCACCTAGCCCGTCGATATCGATCTCAGGCACCGGCTCGGAGAGCATTACGGCAGCGACCGCTACAGCGACGAGTGCGTTCCTCAGGAACATTTTCCATCACCCAAGGCGTCGTATCGCTCGACGCGCCAGATGGCGTCTTTGCTGCGCGTCACGCTCACTCGGACCAGTCGATCAGCGACACCTTTGCCGGTGACCTTCTTAGTTGTTCGATCCCGTGTTCCCCATTTCGACTGATCGAGACAGTCGTTGAACATGGCCATGTCTGATCCGTTGATCTCCGGCTTCCAGGTGAACTTGTGTCCCAGAGTTCCCCAGGTCTCCACGTTGTTCTGATCCGAGATTGCGGCGGATTCCAGCGTCAACCGCGCCAGGGGGTCTACCGCTGACGTCGCGATCAGGGCCGCACGTTTGTCAATGGGTGTGGCGGGCAGCCGGTTATAGACCTTCCAGTAAGCGAGCCACGCATCCTGGGCGGCCTTGCGATCGGCAGCCTCCTGCGCGGAGATCGTCGGACCGCCGGCGCCGGTCGTGGACTTCCCGGTCCCGGTCCCGGTCCCCGTCCCGGACTTGCTCGTCGACCGAGTAGGTGCCGTCGACGTGCTGGTCGGTGGGCCGGTGGTCGGTCCGCTGCTGGTCGACGGGGAAGCCGGCCCCGAGGTGGCGGTCGAGGCGACGGTCCTGGTGCTGCCGGGTGCCGGCGAATCGGCACTCGAGCCGGAGGCCGCTGGATCACCGGACAGCGGCGGGAGTGGCACCGCGGAGCCGCCGGGGCTCATGGTGGCCAGCGGCTCGGTGGTCGGGCCGGCGTCGGGGTCGCCGGTGCAGCCACTGACCAGCAGCGCGGCTACCGCGATCGGCGCGGCCCAGCGCAGGCCTGCTCGCATGCCGTCCTCCCGTCCCGGCCGCCACCCTCGTCCGACCATCCGGACCACTTTCCCGGAAGCCACGGGCCGACGCAACCCGCGCTGTCCCGGCTGTGGACAACCTCCGACGTGCGGCGATGCCGCGCGGACGCTCCGCGCGGGGGTGCCACGGACTGGTCTGCGGCGGGTCGATGAGGCAATGCGACAATCGGCAGATGCCAGCCACGCCGCAGTCACCCCTGGGCCTGTTCGCCACCGACGAGCTGATCGGCGAGGACGATCGGGCCATCCGCGACACCGTGCAGCAGTTCGTCAGCGACCGGATCCGCCCGCGCGTGGCCGACTGGTACGAGGCGGCGAGCATCCCGGCCCGCGAGCTGGCCGTCGAGCTCGGCTCGCTGGGTCTGCTCGGCATGCACCTGGAGGGTTACGGCTGCGCCGGCACCACGGCCACCGCCTACGGCCTGGCCTGCATGGAGCTGGAGGCCGGCGACTCGGGCCTGCGCTCGCTCGTATCGGTCCAGGGATCGCTGGCGATGTTCGCGATCTGGAAGCACGGCAGCGAGGAGCAGAAGCAACAGTGGCTGCCGCGGATGGCCGCCGGCGAGGCGATCGGCTGCTTCGGCCTCACCGAACCCGACTTCGGCTCCAACCCGGCCGGCATGCGCACCCGGGCCCGCAAAGACGGCTCCGACTGGGTACTCAACGGCAGCAAGATGTGGATCACCAACGGCTCGATCGCCGACGTCGCCGTGGTCTGGGCGCAGACCGACGACAAGGTGCGCGGCTTCGTCGTCCCGACCGACACCCCAGGGTTCACCGCGCCGGAGATCACCCGAAAGATGTCGCTGCGGGCATCCGTCACCTCCGAGCTGGTCCTGGACAACGTGCGGCTGCCGGAATCAGCGGTGCTGCCGGAGGCACGTGGCCTGTCCGGCCCGCTCTCCTGTCTGACGGAGGCGCGGTTCGGCATCATCTTCGGCGCGCTCGGCGCCGCCCGCGACTGCCTGCAGACGGCGATCGGCTACGCCGCCGATCGCGAGATCTTCGACAAATCCCTGGCCGGCTATCAACTGACCCAGGCCAAGCTCGCCGATATGACGCTCGAGCTGGGCAAGGGCATGCTGCTGGCCCTTCATCTGGGCCGCCGCAAGGACGCCGGGACCCTCCGGCCGGAACAGGTGAGCCTTGGCAAGCTGAACAACGTTCGTGAGGCCATCGCCATCGCGCGGGAGTGCCGCACCATCCTCGGGGCCGCCGGCATCACCGCCGAGTACCCGATCATGAGGCACGCCAACAACTTGGAGTCGGTGCTCACCTACGAGGGCACCTCCGAGGTGCATCAACTGGTGATCGGCCAGGCGCTCACCGGGCAGGCTGCCTTCCGCTGAGCTCCGGCCGGCGCGGGCGCACCAGACGTCTTGATCCGTCAGGCCACCAGCGGCGGACCGGCTACCGCTTGATCAGCGCGAAGTTCTGCGTGCTCGTCTCACCCTTGCGGATCTTGACCACCTTGACCTGCGGCTTGTAGCCGTCCTTCGCGGCGATCACACTCACTGGGCTGTAGCCCTTGTCCAGCCACAGCCGGTACTCACCGGTGGAGTCGGTGGTCAAGGTGTAGGAGACGGGGCCGCAGGAGTTCTTGGTGTACATCGTGCAGACCTCGACCGTCACGCCGCCGATCGGCTTGCCTGCGGTGTCGGTCACCGTGCCGGTCAGGTTGCCCCAGCGGGCCGGCGGATTCACCTGCAGCGCAACCCCGATGGGGTCGAGCCGGTAGGGCGTGTCGGTCTGTACCTCGAGATCGGCGCGGTAGGCGCCCGGCTGCGCGACCGCTGTCGAATCCAGGGTGACCCGCACCTTGACGGTCCGACCGGGCGCGACCACGAGCGAGTTGTTCGCCGGTTGCAGCCAGCCCACTTCGTCCGCGGCGGCGCAGTCGTAGCCGGGGAGCTGCTCGGCGAACGGAGTGGCATCCAATTGTTGTGGCGCGCCGCCGACCCGGTACAGCCCGCAGACACCGCCGCCGCGGTAGAGGGCGTTGGTCGCGTTCGGCAGGTCGGCCCAGCTGTCGGCGGCCGGGTCGTACTCGAATGCCTGGTTGCTGACCAGCCCGCCGATCACCCCGCCCACCATCTGCAACCGTCCGCCGGATGCCGATGCGGCGGCGCCGGCGACGGTGGCCGGAAGATCGGCACCCTGTGTCCAGGCGTCCGATTCCGGGTCATAGACGTAGGTTTCGGCGTACTCGGTGGAGGACTCGACATCGACGCCGCCGGCGCAGACCAAGCGGTCGACCACCCCGGCACACGATTCGAAGACGACGGGCTTCGGGTAGTCGGCGCGCCGGGTCCAGCTGTCGGCGGCCGGGTCGTAGCTGTAGACGGCGGCGGACTCGCCGTCGCAGTTGTCGCCGCAACCTCCGACCACATACATCTTCCCGCCGAGCACCGCGGAGGCGCCTGCGGTCAGCGGCTGCGGCAGATCGGCCAGCACGGCCCAGCTGTCCGTGCCCGGGTCGTAGGCATAGGTGGTTTCGGTGCTCTTGCCGGCATCGTCCCAACCGCCGGCGACGTACAGCTTCGCGCCGATCAGCTCGCCCTGCGCGGCCTCCCGCGGGCCGGGCAGGTCCGCGATCGCGGCCCACTGCTGGGCAGCGGGGTCAAAGCGGTACCCGGATGCGACCGGGCCGGCGCCGGCCGTGCCGCCGACCGAGTACACCGTGGCGCCGAGAGCGGCGACCGCGTTGTCCATGATCCGGGTCGGGAAGTTGGCGATCGGCTGCCAGGCGTCACCGGCAGCGCCGACAGCCGGCCTGGTCGGGACGCCGTCAGCCGTCAGACCCGGGGAGCCCGAAGGCATTTCGGTCCCGACACCGACCCCGCTCAACGGTCGGTAGCTGACCGGAACCGTGAGCCGGCTGGTCGGTGCACCGGCTGCTGTGCCGGTACCGACGCCCGTGCTCGAGATCATCGGCGTCACTCCGAGGTCCCGCTCGGCCAGATCAACCTGCACCGGTTCGGTCCCGGTGTTGCCGAACGTGAGCACCTTCGACTTCGCGGCGCCCAGCCGCTCGGTGATCGAGATCGACCCGGCACTCACCGTGAGCCGGCCCGCGTGAAGCTGGAAATCACTGCGTACCACGGAATCCGCCGGAACCGTCACGCCGGCGGTGGCCGTCCGGTACTTGCCGTACGCCGCGCTCAGCTCGGTGCCGCCGGTGTGGGAGCTGTAGAGCCAGTAGAAGCCGTCCGGCAGCTGCGGGTCGTCGGCGGTCGGCGCGCTCACGCCGAAATCACCGGCGGGTGCGCCGCTGGACACGGTGACGCCGTCCAAGGCTTCACCGGTGTTGTGGTCGACCACGGTGCCGGCCACCAGTCCGCCGGGAACCGGGTCGCAGGACCGGCTTCCGAGGTAGACATCGTCCAACTGCCACCAATTGTCGTACTGCCCGACGTAGCGGAACCTCGCCTGTACGGCGGCTTTACCGGCGGCCTGCGGAATCGGGATCGAGACGTGTCCCTGTATCGATTGGGTGCTCTGCTCCCAGACGGGAGTCCAGCTGGCCCCCTGGTCCAGGCTCAGCGACACCTGTGCGACCGAGTTGCCCCAGGCCGAGTAGTCGGTCTGGAAGCCGATCTCCGGATGCTCGATGTCGCTCAGATCGGCGACCGGTGAGATCAAGCTGGTGTCGTGCGCGGCCGGAAAGTACCAGTCGTCGACGATGGCGAACCCGCCGCTACCGCCGGTGCGGTTCCCCTTGCCGCCCAGGTCGTCGAAGGCCCACACCTTTCCGGTACCGGCATCGTCGGTCACCGACCAACCGGCGCCGGGCTGGCCGGCCCAGCCGGTGAAGTCGGTGGACTCCCCGGCATAGCGGTAGGCGTAGCCCGGTGTGGTGCAGCTGAGCGCGTCGACCGGGAGGTCGATGTCGGTGCGGTTCGCGGTCGGTGCGCCGGCCCTCGCCGGGGTCGCCCCGGCTGCTTTCGTGCCGCGTGGTCCCTGAATCGGCAGCGAGTTGACCGGAGTGCCGGTGAGATTTGCCGGTACGTCGACGGTCTGATAACCGGGGAGGTCGGCGGCGACGGCATGCAAGGTGTACGCGGCACCGGTGGGCAGCTCGATGCTGTAGCGGCCGGTGTACGGATCCGAGTAGACGGCGCCACCGGGATCGGCGTCCACGGTGATCCTGGCGCGCAGCGGCCAGCCATGACCCGACCCGTCGCTGACGGTGCCGGAAACAGTGCGGCTCGCCAGCTTCGGCAACGCGAAGTCGGCGGAGGCACCGTTAACGGTCAGCTGCACGTCGGTGGTGCGCTCGGCGTAGCCGAACAGCCGGGCGGTCAGCGTGTAGCTGCCGACGGGCGCCGTCAGCAGATAGCTGCCGTCCGTGCCGCTGGTGGCCGTGAAGCTGCCACCGTCCGCCGGAGCGGCCGTCACGGTCACGCCGGCCAGCGGCGCACCCGTGGAATCGGTGACGCTGCCGGCGATCTCGCCCACTTCGCCCTGGGTAAGGGCGGCGATGCCGTTCGGGGTACCGAGGCCGGTCGGGCCGTCCCAGCCAGGCCCGGCCTGGCACAGCAGGGTCCCGCACGGACCGTTCGCCCCGGTAGTGACGTCGTTGAGCGCGTTCGGGTTCGCATACGGGTATGACGCCGGGTAGGTGTTCGGGGTCGGACGCCCGGCCAGTGCGTACATGCCGGACATCAGCGGCGCGGCCAGCGAGGTGCCGCCGAATTGTGCCCAGCCGCCCCAGCCGGTGCTGTTGTAGACGGCCAGACCGGTCTCCGGGTCCGCGTCGGCGGCGATATCGGCGGTGGCCGAGCGCTGACCGCAGCCGGTGTCGACGGTCTGCTGCCAGGCGGGCTGGGACTCGTACAGCGAGCAGCCCGAGCCCGCGCCGTCGCCGCCGGAGGCGCTGCCCCATACCGACTCTGCCCAGCCGCGCTCGGAGCCGTCGCGGTGCAGCGAGGTACCGCCAACGGAGAGCACGGTCGGGCTGGTGGCCGGGAACGATTGCACGTTGCCGGTATCGCCACTGGACACCACGATCGCGGTACCCGGGTGGTCGTAGTACTGGTCGTAGTCGAGCTGCGCCGGGGTCTCGCCATCGATGCCGTAGGAGTTGGAAACCACGGTCACGCCGAGCCCGGCGGCGGTGTTCACGGCCTCGGCCAGGTCGTCGAGGCTGGCCGAATCACCGTTCACCAGTAGGAGTGTGCACTTCGGGCAGGCGCTGGAGACCGCATCCAGATCGAGTGCCGCCTCCACCGACCAGTCGGGGTCATCCGCGGGGTAGTCGGTGCCGCCACGCTGGTCGATCTGCCGGAAGCAGCCGTTGCTGACGGTGCAGGCGGGAAGTCCGTAGTGCGAACGGAACACCGCAAGATCGGCCTCGGCGGCGGCGTAGCCGCCGGCCACCACGATCGCCACCGTCTGACCTTCACCGCCGGCAGGGAGCTGGTAAGCATCCTGGATATCGGCCGGGCCGAGCGCACCGGTCGGCGGCCCGTCGGCCTGCGCGATCCGTGCGCCGGCGGGCGAAGTGTAGGCGACCGCGAAGCACCGAGCGACCGGAATCGCGCTGGCGCGTTGCTGCGCGGTGAGCGTGGCGCAACCGGCGGGCTGGTACCGGGGATGATCGGAATGCTTGACGTAGCCGGGTGTTTCGTCGGCTCCGGAACCTGTCGAGGCGTCGGGCGAGGTGGAGGTGGCCGGCGGCTGAGGGCTGGTCGGCGATTCGGCGGTGACGGTGCCAAGGCCTGCTGCCGATGACGCCGCTGCGGCTGCTGGCACGGCGGAAACCAGACCGGCCAGCATGACCAGTACGGCCAGCGCGACTCCGATGGCCGGGCGCCGGGTTCTGCTCATGCTGATCTCCTCGTTGGTACCGACAGGTTCACCGCGGTCGCGGTTCGGGGCGGCCGGGAACGGACACGCGGTGCTCACTAGAGATACTGTCCGCTTGTTACCACTACGGGCAAGACGGTTGTGCGTCCGGAAGTGGACAGCTGACCTCTACAGGACGGAACCAGCATGTGGGACATCGTCGGGATCAGGGAGACCGAGGAGCGGGTGTACGAAACACTGGCCCGGCGCGGACATTGCGACGTCGGCGATCTCGCCGAGGCGACGGGACTGCCGCGTGGCCGGGTGTCGAAGGCGGTGACCGAGCTGGTCGATCACGGGATGGTGACCCGGTTATCGGGGCGGCCCACCAGGTTCGTCGCTTCGCCGCCGGATCAGGTCGCCGGCTCGCTGATCGCCGGGATGGAGCAGCGGCTATCGCAATTGCGGGGCCACGCGCGAGATCTCGCCGAGCAACATCGGCGGGCGACGGTATCGCGGGATCATCCGGCCGACCTGGTGGAGATCGTCGAGGGCGGCGCGAACGTGGCCAGCACGTTCCGCCGGCTGCAGCAACAGGCGCGGCGTGAGGTCCGCGGCTTCGACCGACCGCCCTATCTGACGAATCCGGTGGAGGGCAACCAGGAAGAGACGCATCAGCGGGCGAGCCGGGGCATCACCTATCGGGTGGTGTACGACCGGTCGGCGCTGACGATCCCCGGCCGGATGGCGGACATCTGGGCCGGCATCCATGCCGGCGAGCTGGCCCGGGTCGGCGATGTCCCGATGAAGATGGTGCTGTGCGACGACATTGCCGCGTTGATCCCCGCATCGACCACGGAGTACACCGCCGACGCCGCTTACCTGATCCATCCGTCTTCGCTGCTGAACGCCGTCAGTGCGTTGTTCGAATCGGCCTGGGACCGGGGCAGCCCGCTCAACCGGGTGCAGCACAACGAGAGTGACGATGCAGTGTCGGTCGACGACGTCGACCTGCTCGGGCTGCTCGCGGCCGGCACCACCGATGAGGCGATCGCCCGCAGTCTGGGCTGGAGCCTGCGCACCGTGCGGCGGCACGTCCGGCGACTGATGGTGCAAGCCGGCGCCCAGACCCGGTTCCAGCTGGGCATGGAGGTCATCCGCCGGGAGTGGATCTGAGGGCGGATGCGGTGCCCGACGCGCTCGGAGCATCGTTCGGACGGCAGAAGCCCGGCGGGCGGTTCGATCTCGAACTGCCCGCCGGGCTGGTGCTGCGATGGCCGGTCGCGTGCGAAACCACTGGCTAATTGGCGGCGTACCAGACCACGACGGGCTTCTGCCAGTCGGTGTGGTCGGTGATCTTCCACCGGCCGCCGGCCGCCGCGGTGGCCGGAACCTCCACGACCGAGTAGAAGGAACCGGTTGCGTTGCGGTACATCTCGTTCAGCGAATAGATGCCGTTGTTCCAATAGAACTTGTCCGTATCGGTGTAGGTGCGACCGTTGCTGCCAACGAACTCGACATCGAGATCCCACCAGGCGGCCGACGAGCCAGACGCGAGGTAGCGCACATTGAACTCGCCGACCACGTAGCGGTTCCCACTGCTCGGGCCAGGGCTGAAGCCTTGAGCCTTCACTGAGGCCCAGGCGTTCGGGTTCGAACTCGCGAGATTGACGCGCCACCCCTTCAGACTGGTGGCCAGGCCCACGCGGTACGGATCCGAGCGGGTCGACTGCACGCCGAGGGTGACTGGCTTGGAGATGACCTGACCGGAGCCGGTGCGCACGACGACCCGGAACTGGGTGCCGTTCTGCGCGCTGGTGGCTCGGACATTATGGGTCGAATGGACTGCGCCCGAGATGTTCGTCCAGGTCTTTCCGACCAGCTTCTGCCAACGATAGGTAACGGCGTAGCCGGTGGCCTTGACGGCGAATGACGCGACTGCACCGGCCGTGACTCGCTTGCTCGCCGGCTGGCTGGTGATGACCGGCTTGGGGATGACGACGGTCAGCTTCGCCGCCGCCGAGACAGTCTGGCCGGCGACGTTGTTCAGCACGACTCGATAGCTGGAGCCGTTGCGCGCCGCGCTGGCCGTCACGTTGTGATAGCTCTTCGTCGCGCCGGCGACGTACGTCCACGACTTGCCGGGAAGCTGTTGCTGCCAACGATATTTCACTGCATACCCGGTGGCCTTGACCGTGAAGGTCACTTGCTTGCCGACTGCGACGCGCTTCGATGCAGGCTGAGTGGTGACCTTCGGTTTGGTGACGGCGGCGAGGGTCGCCGTTGGTGCCATCGTCAGGGCACTTTGCGCGGGCGCTCCGGGATCGGCTGCCTGGGCGATGGTGGTACCGCCTACCGTGAGCGCGGTCGTGACAGCCAGCGCCAGCACGCTGCGATGGATGACGTTCAACTTCATTCCAGCTCCAACAGGGTGGTAGGGCCGATCGGCGAAAGCCGAGGGACGATCGACGGGAGGAGCAGAGGGGCTTACGTTACGAAGTGGCATATTGTCGGAGCGCGGAGATACTCACCCATTCTGCTGATAGCAGACTGTAGCATCGGTCGCCGACCGTCACCGTCCTCGAAAGGATGAATCGGCACGACCCGGTCGGCACCCTCATGGGCGCAGTGCGGTGAACACCGGAGGAGCTCGATCCGGCGCCGCCGTCAGACATGAGGGACGGAGCTAGGTCTCCGCCCTGCCAGTCGCCTGCAGTGCGTGGCTCAGGCTGCCGTCGTTCGAATCGCCCCGATGCAACTCGAGGTATCGACGCAATGCCTTGCTGGCGTGCTTCACGTGGCGTCGGACCAGCCGCTCGGCCGCTCCGGCGTCGCCATTGCGAATGGCGTTGGCGATCGCCTCATGTTCCGTCAGCGCCGCGGGCAATCGGCCGGGCGCCTGCGCCGACAGCCTGTTCCCGAGCCGCACCTGGGCAATCAGGTTTTCGGCGATCGGTAACAGTCGCGCGTTGTTCGAGCCCTCCCAGATCCGTCGGTGGAACAGCAGGTCGAGGTCGCCGTAGGAGACCAGATCGCCGGCCTCGACGGCCGTCCGCTGCTCGGCCAGCAACATGTCAAGGTCGTCCGCGATCGACGCATGTCCGGACGCCGCAGCGGCCCGCCGGCCGGCGATCCCGTCGACTGCCTCGCGCAGTTCGTACAACTCGAGCAGGTCGTTGACGCCGACCTCGGGGACGAAATACCCGCGGTGCGGGATGGTGATCAGGAAGCCTTCGCGCTCCAACGCCGCCAGTGCACCCTGCAAGGGCGTCGGGCTGAGCCCGAGTTGTTCGGCCAGCGGCCGGACCGTCACTCGTGAGCCCGGCGCCAGCGTGCCGTCCAGGATCGCGGCCCGGACACTTTCGTACGCGGCCTGCACGAGCGTCTGACGCGGCACCGTCATCCGACCCTCCTCACCGATCGATGGTTGACGAAGAGTGATCTCCCGGTGCACTCACATCCGACCATGCATCCAGAAGTTGCCCATTCGGCGCATCACCTGTGCACTTTACGTCCCACGGGGGCGTGAGGTTCACCGTCGGTCGGCGCGAACGGGCCAGCGCGGGCCGGCGCGGCTTACCTCTGATCCAGCTCAGATCTAACTTTTAATTTGAAATGAAGTATTGCATCCAACAGTGGGTGGTGGTTACCTAACGGCTACGTACGAGGGCCATGGTTGGCCGTGGGCAGGCCATCTCCGTCTCCGCACGATGCGCGCCGCCCCTCCGTGCGACCGGCCCCGGGTGTCCCACCGACCGATCAGCACCGGCGACGTACCTGTCTGCGCCATCGAGCAACTGGATCGGGACGCAGAGCTTCTCCGAACCGAATTGACGGAACCCAGCAAGAGGTTGCAGAACGTCCGCCAGACCTTGCGGTCGGGCGGCGGTCTGCAGCCGTGGCGAACGACCGCGGAAGGCGGAGTCGTTAAATGAACAACAGTGAAGGCATCGGACTGTCCCGAAGGACCCTGTTGCGCAGTAGCGCGCTGGCATCGGCAGCGCTGGCGGTGGGCGCAGTGGCAACAGCCGAACCGGCGGCGGCAGCGGCTCCCCCACTGGATCTGGCCGGGCCGGTGCGCCCGGCGGTCAGGGTGTCGGCGGCAAAGAAGTCCATCCCGACACCGGAGCAGTACTTCGGGTTCAAGATCGGCTCGGAAGGCAAGCTGGCGACCTGGGACCGGATGGTCCCGTACTTCGAGATGATCGCCGAGCGCAGCAACCGGGTGACGTTCGAGAAGGTCGGTGATACGACCAACGGCCACCCATACATCCTGCTGACCATCAGCTCGAAGAAGAACCTGGCAAACCTGGACAACCTGGTTGAGCTGAACTCCAAGCTGGCCGATCCCCGCGGTCTGTCGCCGACCGAGGCGAAAGCCATTGCCGCTGAAAGTGTCCCGTTCTACTACGTGCAAGCAGGCATCCACTCCACCGAGGTCGGGAACTCCCAGGCGACCATCGACTGGGCCTATCGGCTGGCCACGGAGGATTCGGACTACATCGAGGGGCTGCTGGACAACCTGGTGATTCTCCTGAACCCGTGTCAGAACCCGGACGGTCTGGTGCTGGTCAACGACTACTTCACCCAGACGGCCGGTACGGCCTATGCGCGTACCTACCCCGACCTGTACAACCGCTACAACGGGCACGATGACAATCGCGACTGGTTCATGCTGACCCAGATCGAGAGCAAGTTGAACGCGTCGATCCTGAACAAGTACCACCCGCAGGTGTTCCAGGACTCGCACCAGGCCGGATCGGGTTCACCGCGGATGTTCACGCCGCCGTATCTGTCGCCCTACGACATCAACATCGATCCGATCCTGGTGCAGAGCACCGATACCGTCGGCCTTGCCATGCAACGCGGGATGACGGCTGCCGGCATGAAGGGCGGTGGGTGGGGTTCCACCTACGACTACTGGACCCCGTCCCGCCAATACTGCGTCTACCACGGGGCGGTGCGGATCCTGACCGAAGCGGCCAGCTGCTCGAATCTCGCATACACGCTCACCAGCGACAAGCCGATCGGTCGCCAGGACACGGACATCAGCTTCATCCAGCCCTACGACAAGACGACCTGGTCGCTGCAGCAGATCGTCGACTACGTCACGGTGGCCTTCTACTCGGGCATCGAGTCCGTCGCCTACGACACCTTCAACTGGCTGTACAACTCGTGGAAGGTGGCGACCAACGCCGTCACCAGCACCGCACCCTTCGCCTACGTCATTCCCGCCGGCCAACGCGATCCGCAAGCGGTGCTGGACACGTTGAACATCTTCCATACCGGCAATGTCGAGATCAGCCAGGCGTCCTCGGCCTTCACCGCGGACGGAAAGTCGTATCCGGCGGGCTCGTACATCATCTTCATGCAGCAGCCCTACAAGGGATTCGCCAAGACGCTGTTGGAGGTACAGGACTATCCGCAGCTGTTGGAGTACCCGGGCGGGCCGCCGCAGCGTCCCTACGACGTGACCGCACAGACGCTGCCGATGCTGCTCGGCTTCCAGGCCACCGCCGTCACCGGCTCGTTCTCGGCGGCGGCCAAGAAGCTGAAGAACGTGAAGCCGGAACCGGTGACCATGCCGCCGGCCCCGCCCGCCGGGGGTGCCTACGTGCTCGGGCCGGAGTCGTACGGGGTGTTCCGGATCGTCACCCGCTTGCAGGCGCAAGGCATTCCGACCTTCCGGGCGGCCGCGGCGTTCAGCGACGGCGGCCGTGACTTCGCGCCGGGCACCTGGGTGGTGCCACCGACCAGCGCTGCCCGAACAGTGCTGCAGAACCAGGCGCCGAAGACCGGGATTCCGGTCGGGGCCATCTCGGCGGTGCCGAAGGTCAAAGGCCTGCGGCTGAAGTCGCGGACCCGGATCGGCATGTTGAAGCCGGCCGGCAACGCACCGTCCGGCTGGATGATGTGGACCTTCGACCAGTACAAGGTCAACTACCAGGTCGTCAAGGCGCAGCACTTCGCCAATCTGGCCGGACACTTCGACGCCATCATCATGCCGCAGGGCGTCAGCAAGTCGAAGATCGTCAACGGTCTGGACTCGACGAAGTATCCGAAGGCGGACTGGAGCTGGGCCTTCGGTGTCGGTGAGGACGGTTACGCCAAACTGGCCGACTTCGTCACCGGCGGTGGGACCCTGATCGCCTTCGGTAGCGGAACCGACACGGCCGTCGACCTGTTCGGGCTGCCGTTGACGTCGGTACTGCCGACCGAGAACACCGAGTTCTACTGCCCGGGATCTCTGCTCAGCCAGGAGATCGACACCACCAGCCCGGCCGGCTGGGGGATGACCCCGGACAACCCGGTCTGGTTCGACGGGGATGACGCGTTCGAGATCACCGACGCGGCCAAGTATCCGCATCAGGTGGTGGCCAAGTATCCGGACAGCGGCGAACAGTTGCAGAGCGGCTGGCTGATCGGCGGTGAGGCGTTGAACGGTGCCATCAACGGAGTCTCGTGGACGGTCGGCAAGGGCACGGTGCTGACCTTCGGCAGCGAGATCGCCTTCCGGACCTGGAACCGTTCCGAGGAGCGGATGATCTTCAACGCGATGTACAACGGGCCGGCGACGGAGCTGACGGCTACTCAGTTCTCGAACCTGAACACCGTCGTCTGACTCGCTGACGGAGATGGTTCGACCCAGGTACCGGCGCAGCCCGACGCTGCGCCGGTACCGCGGACCGTCGGAAACCTCAATTCAACAGAACGGACGTCGGCGTGCAAGCAGCACAACAACAATGGACCAGTGCACTGAGCCATCTGGAATGCGCCCGATGTGCCACCAGGTACGACCCATCGGTGCCGCAGAACCTGTGCACCTGCGGGTCGCCGCTGCTCGTCCGTTACGACCTCGAGCAGGTGGCCGCCGGTGCGTCCCGGTCGGACCTTGCCCGCCGTCCGCCCGACCTCTGGCGTTACCGCGAACTGCTGCCCGTCCTGGATCCCGCCAACGTGGTGGGCCTCGGCGAGACGATGACCCCGATCCTCGCGCTGCCGGAATACGGTCGGAGGATCGGACTGCCCGGGCTGATCACCAAGGACGAGTCGGCGCTGCCGACGGGCAGCTTCAAGGCCCGCGGTGCCGCGGTCGGCGTCTCCAAGGCGCGGGAGCTCGGCATTGATCGAATTGCGCTGCCCACCAACGGCAATGCCGGAGCCGCCTGGGCAACCTACGCGGCACGCGCCCGGATCGAATGCCTGGTGGTGATGCCCGAGGACGCGCCGAAGCTGACCAGGATGGAGTGCGCGCTAGCCGGGGCGAGGCTGTTCACGGTGGACGGCCGGATCGCCGATGCCGGCCGGATGGTGCGACAGGCGGTCGACAAGGGCTGGTTCGATGTCTCCACCCTGAAGGAGCCCTACCGCATCGAGGGCAAGAAGACGATGGGCCTTGAGCTGGTCGAACAGTTGGGCTGGCGGGTGCCGGAGGTGATCGTCTATCCCACCGGAGGTGGCGTCGGCCTGATCGGGATCCACAAGGCGATCGGCGAACTACTCGCCCTCGGCTGGATCACCGGCAAGATGCCCCGGCTGGTGGCGGTGCAGGCCCAGGGCTGCGCACCGATCGTCAAGGCCTTCGAATCCGGCGCCGAAACGGCTGAGCCGTGGCCGCCGGAACAGGCGCACACCATAGCGTTCGGCATCAACGTCGGCAGCGCGCTGGGTGACTTCCTCATCCTGCGAGCCCTGCGGGAGAGCGGTGGTACCGCGATCGCCGTGCCCGATGCGCAGATCGCCGCCGAGCAGGCCCGCTGCGCGGCTGTCGACGGAGTGCTGATGTGTCCGGAGGGCGCGGCGACGCTGGTCGCGGTGCTCCGGTTGCGGGAGCAGGGCTGGTTGGCCGGCGATGAGGAGGTACTGGTGCTGAACACCGGTAGCGCTCTGAAGTACGAATCAGCGGCCGTCGTGGCCGAGCCGCTTCGACTGCGCCAGGACGAGCGACTGCCGCCGTCGGCCACCGAGCCGGCGCCCGGCGGCCGGACCCGCTGGGGGACGACGGAGGTGCCGGGGTGACCGGCGGCGCGTCGCCCACCGCCGGAGCGGCGCCGGAGCCGATGGTCGAACTGCGCGGTGTGCACAAGAGCTTCGGCGATCATGAAGTGCTCAAAGGCATCGACCTGCGAATCGCTCGCGGCGAGGTGGTCGCCATCATCGGGCCGTCCGGCGGCGGGAAGTCCACCTTGCTCCGCTGCGTCAATCTGCTGGAGTCGGTGACGGCCGGTCAGGTACTGCTGGAGGGCACCGATCTGACCGCGAAAGGTGTTGACCTCAACCTGATCCGGCGTCGGATCGGGATGGTCTTCCAGCAGTTCAACCTGTTCCCGCACTTGAGCGTGCTGCAGAATCTGACGCTGGCGCCGCGCAAGCTGCTCAAGCGGGAGCGCGCGGCCACCGAGGAGCGGGCGCATGCGCTGTTGGCCAGGGTCGGTCTGCGGGACAAGGCGCAAGGGTTTCCCAAGCAGCTCTCCGGCGGCCAGCAGCAGCGGGTGGCCATCGCCAGGGCGCTGATGATGGATCCCCACGTGATGCTCTTCGACGAGGTGACCTCGGCGCTCGATCCGGAACTCGTCAGCGAGGTGCTCGACGTCATGCGCGACCTGGCCGAGTCGGGAATGACGATGTTGTGCGTGACCCACGAGATGGGATTTGCCCGAGAGCTGGGTGATCGCCTGGTGTTCGTCGACGGCGGGATCATCGCCGAACAGGGCGACCCGAAACAGGTACTCGACCACCCCGAGCAGGACCGTACCCGCCAGTTCCTGCGCAAGGTACTGCGATGAACGCCATGACCTCCAGGAGAGGAACCTGAGATGAAGCTACGAATCGGAGTCCTACTGTTCGGCCTCGCCGTGGCCGCGACCGGATGCGGCGGCTCGACGGACAACGGCGACGGTGCCGGCAGTACGCCGGCACAGGCCGGCAGCAGTATCGAGGCGTCGGGTGGTGGCGCCAGCGGTTCCGATGGGACCGCGGCTGGGACAACAGGTCTGGACGTTCCGCTGCCGGCCGAGGTGCAGGGCAAGGGCAAGCTGGCGATCGGGGTGAAGTGCGACTATCCGCCGTTCGGCTACATCGACGAGTCGGGCAAGAACGCCGGGTTCGAGATCGACCTCGCCCACCAGATGGCCCAGTACGCGTTCGGGAGCCCGGATGCCCTCGAGCTGACCTGTGTCACCGGCACCAACCGGGTGCCGTTCCTGACCACGAACAAGATCGACCTGATCATCGCGACCATGAACTACACCCCAGAGCGGGCCCAGACCATCGACTTCACCACCCCGTACTTCGACAGCGGGGTGAAGTTGTTGGTGCCCAAGGACTCCGCCGTCACCTCGTTCGCGGCGCTGGCCGGCCAGACGGTGATCTCGATCAAGGGCACGACCGCCAGCATCTGGCTGACCCAGTGCATGAGGGACGTCCATCAGCAGCTGTTCGACCAGACCAGTGAGGCGCTGACGGCCTTGAAGCAGAACCGCGGCGTTGCCTTCGCCCAGGACGACACGCTGCTGGTCGACCTCGCCGCCAAGAACACCGATCTTGCGGTGGTCGGCGATGCGAAGGCCGACAGTCCGTGGGGGATGGGGGTTCGCAAGGCAGACAAGGCAATGTTGGACTGGACGAACGCCGCCTTGCAGAAGATGCAGGCAGATGACGTTTTCTGGGCGGACTTCCAGAAGGCCGTCCCGGACAGCGCGGTGCAGCAGCAGTTCGAGAAGTTCGTGCCGCGGCCGGCCAACTCGCTGAGCTATCCCGAGGGCGACGTGTTCAAGTGTTGAGAGGCAGCTGACCGGTGCTCACCGAACCAGTGCCCGCCAACAGCGCTCTCGGCCCCGGCTTTCTCGCCGACGGCGGATATCAGTTCCACTGGGGCGTTCTCGGCGATCATCTGAGCGAGCTCTGGGACGGACTGCTGCGGACCCTGGCGATCAGCGCGATCGGGATGGCCGGCAGTGTGGTGGTGGGAGTTCTGCTCGGCGGCGCCGCCGCCCTGCGGATTCCGGTGCTGCGGACCCTGATCTGGCTCTACGTCGAGATCTTCCGCAACACTCCACTGCTGGTACAGATCTTCTTCCTGTACTTCGCCCTGCCGGACATCGGCATCAGCCTGAGCGGGTTCACCGTCGGCTGGCTGTCGTTGGTGCTGTGGGGCGGCGCGTACAACGTGGAGAACTTCCGGGCGGGATTCCAGTCCGTCGACCCGGCCTACGTCGAGGGCGGCCGCGCGCTCGGATTCCCCCGGCTGGCGACCTTCCGCCTGGTCAATCTTCCGCTGGGTTGGCGGGCCGCGCTGCCGTCGGTGACCAACACCCTGATTTCGGTGTTCAAGAACTCGTCGTTCATGATCGCGATCAGCTACCCGGAACTGACCGAGACCACCGTGAACCTCGTTGCCGTGAGCTTCCGGGTCTTCGAGCTGTTCATCGCCATCGGTGCCGTCTACCTGGCACTGGTCTGGTTGATGTCGCTCGGTGCCCGGCTTATCGAGCGCCGCTTCGCGATACCGGGAGGGTTCTGACATGCCGGCCTGGGTCGGACCCGTTGCGTCATATATGGCACAGGGCCTGTGGACGACACTGCTGCTCGCCCTGCTGAGCAACGTCATCAGCCTGTTGCTCGGAACGGTCATTGGGACGCTGCTGGTGTTCCCGAACAGACTATTGCGCGGCCTGCTGCGCATCTATGTCGAGGTGTGGCGCGGACTGCCCATCATCATCATCCTGTTCTTCGTCTTCTTCGTGCTGCCGATCATCCACATCGAGGTGGACACCTTCGTCGCGGCGACGGTCGGCCTGAGCCTCTGGGGCAGCGCCAACGTGGCCGAGGTGGTCCGTGGTGCCGTGCAGTCGGTTCCGCAGGGACAGCAGGAAGCGTCCGCGGCGCTTGGCTTTCCCTGGCACAGCCGGATGCGCTACGTGATCTTGCCGCAGGCGACCCGCCGGGCGCTTCCGCCGTTGGTCGGGTTGGTGGTCAACATGATCCAGCAGACATCGCTGGCGGCGATCATCGGTCTGCTGGATCTGCTGGAGGCATCGCAACGGTCGATCGAGCGGCTGACGCTCAGCGGTGGCAGCACGCACGCGGTGCCGATTCTCGGGGCGGTGCTGCTGATCTTCTTCGTGGTGTGCTTCCCGCTCACCGTATTGTCCCGGCGATTGGAGGGTCAGCGGCACTAGTCGACGCCGGACGGTGTGGCTGCAGTACCCGCGCCGGGTGAATGCCGCCACCGATGATCTGATGAGCTGTGCAGCAGGCCATCATCGGGTGAGCGGACGGGAGAGCGGCGAGCAGTGAACGACCAAGCTGTCTGGCAGGCCGAACCGGCCGTCGTCGCGGTGCAGCGCCGCACAGTGCGGCTGCTGGCGTCCGCCCAGATCGTCGGCGGTATCGGGATCGGCGCCGGTGCCTCGCTCGGCGCCCTGCTCGCGGAATCGGTCACGTCCTCGGAGTCGATGGCCGGGTTGGCCAGGACCGCAGCCACCCTGGGCGCCGCGGTGGTGGCGATCCCGCTGGCCACCCTGGCCGGTCGCCGGGGCCGTCGCACTTCGCTCGGCCTCGGCTGGGCGATCGCCGCGGTCGGTGGCCTGGCGCTGGTGGTCTCGGCCGCGCTCGACAGCGTCGTCATCCTGGTCCTCGGCATGCTGATGTTCGGTTCCGGCACCGCCACGAATCTCCAGTCGCGATATGCCGCAACGGATGTCGCGCTGCCCGCCCGGCGCGCCGGGACGCTGTCACTGGTCGTCTGGTCCACCACCATCGGGGCGGTACTCGGGCCGAACCTGTCCGGCCCCGGCGCGGCGGTGGCCGAGTGGCTGAACCTGCCGGAGCTGGCCGGCGCGTTCGTCATCTCCGCGGTGGTACTTGCCCTGGCCGCGCTGCTGATGTCGTTCCTGCGTCCGGATCCGTTGCTGCTGGCCCGACGCCGCACGCCCGCGGTGGTGCACCCGCCAGGAACCAGCCCACCGAAACGCAACGTCGCTGCGGCGCTGTCGGCCGTCCGGTCGTCACCGGTCGCGCGGTTCGCACTGGTCACCGTTGTCCTGGGGCAGACCGTGATGGCCGCGGTGATGACCATGACGCCGGTGCACATGACTCACCACGGTGCATCGTTGGAGCTGGTCGGGATGACGATCAGCGTGCATGTGCTCGGCATGTACGCCTTCTCGCCACTGGTCGGCCGACTCGCCGACGTCTGGGGACGGGTCCAGACGATCGTGCTCGGGCAGCTGCTGTTCCTTGCAGCCGCGGTACTGGCCGGCCTGTCCAACTCCTCGACCGTGCTGGTGACGGCCGGCCTGCTGCTGCTCGGGCTGGGCTGGTCGTGCTCGCTGGTCGCCGGATCCGCGCTGCTGGTCGAGTCGGTGCCGGAGCAGATCAGGACCTCGGTGCAGGGCACCTCGGACATGCTGATGAACGTGTTCGCGGCGATTGCCGCAGGGGTCTCCGGACCATTGCAAACCGCCTGGGGCTTCGGCGGTCTCAACCTGGTGGCAGCCATGCTGACGGTTCCGGTATTCGTGCTGGTGCTCGGCATGCGCCGGTGGGTCGTTCGGGTGACCTGACGTCGGGGTTGCGTCAGGGGGATGACGGGGATGACGCGACCGCTGTGCCGTCCGTCGGCCGAAGGGTCCCGTCACCACCGGGGAGCAGGGCCAGCACCACGGCCGCCAGCAGGACGGCCCCCAGCACAATGGTCCAACCCGTACCCAGGTCGGCGAACAGCAGGATGATCCCGACGATCCCGGTGACCGCCCATGCGGCGATCCGTCGAATCAGCACCGCATGCTCGTCGGCCGCGGGTCCCCAGAGCTTGCCGGCGAAGCGGCGCACCGCCACCGCGGTCCGACCGCTGGAGAACACCCAGGCGAGGACGGCGACCACGAACGCCACCGCAACCACGATCCGCAGCCCGTCGCGGAGCCCGCGCAGCACGTCATTGAAGATCGCACTGATCGCGCCGGGGTGGGCGAGATCGGTGCCGGTGGCGGTCAGCTTGTTCTCCACGATCCGCAATCCGACCGCGAGCAGCAGCGATCCCAGGATGGTCGCCACCGCCACCCGGACGACGGCTGCCAGCCGGTCGACCGCCAGCAGCACCGCGCCGATCGCGACCACGATCCACACAGCGAAGATCACCCAGAACGCGCTGGTGGCCAGCTTGTAGTACCCTCGCAGGGCGTTCGTCTGGGTGGCGTCGACCAGGTCGTAGCGCAGGTCGGTGTCCGGAATGTTGGCAGCCCAGGCGTGGCCGTTGTCGACCAGCTGCTGGCGGACCGCCGCGACCACCGGTTGCAGCTGCAGCGCAAGACCGCCCTCCTCGGTGAGCAGAACGCTGGTCCCGTCCATGATGGCGGTGAACTGTTGGTGCGTTGCCGTCTGCAGCCGGTCCCAGATGTTCTGGAACTGCGATGAGGTGAGCACCGAGGTCACCGCGTTGCGGACGATGCTCTCCAGGCCTTGATTCAACGACGACGCCAGGGCCTGGGCGGCGGTCAGCACTTTGTCCGGCATCCGCTCGAAGCTGTTGAGCCAGTCGATCAGCTGCTGATCCAGATCGAGGGATTCGACCTTGGTCATCACCGCCTGGGTCACCCGGTCCTCGATGGCCGCCTGTACCTCGGCCTCGTTGGCCAGCGGTGCGGTCGCGGCCACGTAGGCCTGTTCGTTCGACAGAATCAGCCGGGTCCAGCCGGTGGCAAGGGTGAGCGGGGTGAGCCCGAAGATGAGCACCACCAACACCCAGGAGGTGATCCGCCGGCCGCGGTGTCGCGGCGAGGCACCTGAGGACGCGGCAGCGGCGGGTTCGGCCGCAGCGCCGGTCGCCGGATCGCCGGTGGGGATGGGTGCGGTGTCTGCCATGGATACATAGTGGGCCGCGGTGCGGTGCCGGCGCTCACCCGCCTGGGGTGAGCCGCCCGCCATGCCGCGTCAGCCGAGCCGGCCGGCGACCACCACACCGTCCTGCACGACGGCCCGCAGCCGGGACTCGGCCAACACCGAGATGTCCTGCAGCGGGTCTTCGTCCAGCACGACCAGATCGGCGGCCGCCCCAGGAATGATCTGTCCCAGTTCGCCTTCCCGCTGCAGCACCGTCGCCGCGACGGTGGTCGCCGCCCGGATCACCTCGAGCGTCGGCTGGTGCTCGGCGCGAATCGCGAATTCGCCGGCCTGGTGCCGCTGCATGGCGCCGAGCAGGTCGGAGCCGTAGGCGGGATTGAGGCCGGCGGCGTGCAGCAACCGCAGCGCGCTGATCCCGCCGTCGAGTACCGCGCCGACCTTCGCCACCGACTCCGCCGGCAGCCCCAGACCGGCGCCCTCGTCGGCCAGTGCCCGGTAGGTCACCAGGTTCATCGTGACGAAGGCGTTGTGTCGCTTGACGAGTGCCACGGTCTCCTCGTCGATCAGGTTGCCGTGCTCGATGGTGCGAACCCCGCAGGCCAGCGCCCGCTGGATGGCTCGCGGGGTGTACGCATGGGCCGCCACGTACCGGTTGGCCGCCTCGGCCTCCTCGACCACGGCCCGAATCTCGTCGAGAGAGTACTGGGTGGAATCGATCCGGTCGGTCGGCGAGGCGACGCCGCCGCTCACCATGATCTTCAGGTGGTGGGCGCCCGTGCGCAGTTCGTCGCGGGCGGCCAGCCGGACCGCGTCGACGCCGTCGGCGATCCGGCTCAGGCTCGGACAGCACCGGTGCTCGACGTCGGTGGTGCGGCCGGGGCCGCGGGCGTCGCCGTGGCCGCCGGTCTGGGACAGCGCCCTGCCGGCGAAGAAGATCTTCGGCGCCCGCAGCAGTCCCTCACGCTGGGCCCGGTGAATGCCGAAGTCGGCGCCGGCCATGTCCCGGACCGTGGTGAAGCCGCGATCGAGCATGTCGCTCATCAGCCGGGCGGCGCCGAACATCACGTACGAGGTCGGGGTGTCCATCAGTTGCGACAGATCCGCGTCGACCGCCAGCACGTGCACGTGGCAGTCGATCAAGCCGGGCAGCACGAACCTGCCGGTCAGGTCGACGCGCTCGCCGGCAGGAGCGGCGCCCGCCGGGGCCGGCTCGGTGATCTCGACGATCCGGCCGCCGGTCAGTCGGATATCGGCGGTGCGCCAGGTCCCGGCCGCCACGTCCAGGAATCGCGCAGCGCCGAGGGTGATGTCGGCCGCCCTGGGCGTCGGGTGGACGGAACTGCTGCTGAGGTCGGGGTGCGTCATCGGGGCCTTCCTGGCGGCTGATCGCTGCATCGTGGAGCGCCCAGATCTTAGTCGGTCGGGGGGATGCCGAAGGCGACCCGCAGGTGCCCGGCGACGATGCCGCGAACCCGCTCTCGTGCTTGCCACGTGCCGGCGGCGACATGCGGGGTGAGCCGGACGGAGTCGAGTTCCCGCAGGGGATGATCGGCCGGGAGCGGCTCCTCGGCGAAGACGTCCAGCACGGCGGTGGCCGGGCGCCCGATTCGCAGCGCCGCAACCAGATCCGGCTCGACCACCAAGGCGCCTCGCGCGGTATTGATGAGGATGCTGTCGGCCGGCATGCTGGCCAGCAGCGGCGCGTCAACCATTCCCGCGGTGGCGGGGGTCAGCGGCGCGTGCAGGCTCACCACATCGCTGGCTGCGAACAGCTCGGGAAGACTGACCCAGCCCGGGTCGGTGCCGTCGGCGGGTGGCCGGGAAGTGGTGTGCAGCACGGTGGTCCCGAACCCGTTGAGCCGGCGCTCCACCGCCCGGCCGATCGCGCCGTGGCCGACCAGCCCGACAGTGACGGATCCCAGTTCTCGCCCGAGAGGCTGTGCCACCCAACCGGTTTCCCGCAGATCCCGGGGTCGGCGGAGCGCGTCGATGATCGCCGCCACGGTCCAATCGGCGACGGCGTCGGCGTTGTAACCGGCGGCGTTGACGATCCGCAGGCCGCGTTCGCCCGCGGCGGTCACGTCCAGCGACACCTCGATCCCGACCGCCGGCACCACCACCAGTCGACACCGGTCCAGCTGGCCGATCGCCGGCGCATCCAACACCAGCCGGCGGGCCGCGTCGGCGATCACCACGTCCGCCCGACGCAGCGCCGAATACGCCGCGGTGACGGGGAGCTCACGTTCGGCCACCACCACCTCGACCGCACCGGGAACCCACTGGCGCACCAGCTCATCGGGATAGTCGGACAGGCAGACCAGCACCCCGCCGTGACTCACAGGATCCGTCGCGATCGCACCGCCGACTCGTCCAGCGCCATCCCGAGCCCCGGGCGGGTGGGAGCCCGGAGGTAACCGTCGACCGGCACCACCGGCTCGGCCAGGAAGTGTTGATACAGCGGCATCAGCCGCACCAGGTACTCCTGCTGCTGGACCAACGCCGGCGAGCTGGCGAACGACAAAGCGCTGTTGCACTGCATCGATTGCCCGTGGAAGACGGCGGTGCCGCCGGCCGCGGCGATCAGCGCCAGGATCTTCCAGGTCTCCGAGATCCCACCGGCCCAGTGCGGGTCGGGCTGATGCACATCCAGCACCGCGCTCCGCAGCAACTCCTGGTAGCCCCACCGGGTGTATTCGTGTTCGCCGCCGGCGATCTGCACCTCGGACGGCAACCGGTGGCGCAGCGTCCGGTAGCCGTCGATGTTGTCGGCCAGCAGCGGCTCCTCGATCCAGCCGAGGCGCAGGCCCTGACACTCGCGGGCGACCCGGACGGTGAACTCGACATCCCAGGAACACCAGGCATCCAGCATGATCTCCGCCTGCGGGCCGGCACCCTCCCGGGCGGCGGCCACCAGTTCGACCACCCGGTCGACGCCGGCCCGTCCGTCCTCCGGTCCCCAGCGCGGAAACCACTTCACTCCGGAGAAGCCCGCGGCCACCAGCTCCCGGCTCCGCTCGCGGACGGCCGATGGCTCCAGGCTGTCGCCGAGCGTGGACGCGTAGGCCGGGATACGGTCGCGGGTCGGGCCGCCCAGCAACCGGTGGACCGGCTGGCCCAGCAGCTGACCCCGCAGATCCCACAACGCGCAGTCGACCGCAGACAGCGCAACCATTCCGGCACCGCGCCGGCCATGGATGGAGGAACGATAGGCCAGATCCCACAGGTACTCCGACGCCATCGGATCGGCGCCGATCAGCAGCGGCCGCAACATCGAGTTGATCAGAAAGGCCGACTCGGCGGAGATCTGCATCGTGGTGCCGATCAGCCCGTCGTCGGTCCGGATGTGCAGCGCGATGGAGGTCACGACCACCTCGTCCGGTCGGTCCGCCGGCGGGAACACCTCCGGCCCGAGGGCGCGTCGGTCCGGATAGATGTCGGCCGGCCGGCGCAGCCGGTCGGCGAAGACGCCGCCGGGAGCCGACCGGACCCCGGTGTACTCGACGCATTCGACGGCGGTGATCACGGTCGACGTGCCTCCTCGGATCGTTGCTGACGGGTCTGTGCGGACCAGGCTGCCACCGGACCGGTGACGGTGCAGCGGGTCTCGGCGACCAGTCGGCCGCGTCGCCAGACCCGGCGGCCCGCGCCGGCCGCGGCGAGCGGGCTGCCCGCCTCCGGCGTGCGCAGCGCGACCAGGTCGGCGACCGACCCGGCGACCGGGCCGGCGGACGGCCGGTCCATCACCCGTCGGCCGGCGTCCGTGACGAGCCGTATCGCCTGCGCTGCGTCCAGGCCCGCGGCCAGCGTCAGCAGGCCGGCGGTGTCCAGCGGGTCGAGCCGGCCGGTGGGATTGAACGGATCCTGCACGTTGTCGCCGCCGGCGGCCACCTCGACGCCGGCGGCCAGCAAGCGATCCAGCGGCGGCAGTCCGCCGGTCCGGGAACCGGCGCGCTGCAAATACAGGTTCGTGGCCGGCAGCGTCACCACGCGGATGCTCTTGCGTGCCAGCAGTTCGGCCACTTCGTCCACCACCGACCCCGGATGTTGGCCCAGCGAGACGCAGTGGCTGGCGGTGACCGGGATCGAGTCGGGTGCCTGTTCGGCCAGCCGGCGCAGCAGGAACACCGACGGATCCATGGTCTCGTCCAGGTGCAGGTCGATCGGCACGCCCCGGTCGACCGCGACGTCGAGCAGCGCGTCCAGCGCCGCCTCCGGTTCGGCCTCCAGTGACGGGTTGCCGCCGACCACGTCGGCGCCGGCGTCCAGTGCGTCGCGCAGCAACCGGGTGTGGCTGTGCCAGTGCTGATCCGCTGCCGGGCCACCGAGGTGCGCGACGATCTGCAGATCGATCAGCGCGGCCGCCTGCTCGCGGACCGTCGCGATCGCCTCGACGAACCTGGTGCCGGCCAGCCGGCCGCAGCCGATGTGCACCCGGGCGGTCGTCACGCCGTTGCGGACCAGGGCGGCAACCCCGTGACGGGCCCGGCCGATCACGTCCGGAGTCGGCGCGGCGAGCAGCCGCTGGTAGCTGGTCATCGCGCCGCGCAGGGAGCCGTCCGACCAGCCCCGGTCCGCGGTGAACACCTTGTCCAGGTGCAGGTGTGGCTCCACGAAGGCACCGAGGAGCAGGTCGCCGGACAGGTCGACGCAGGGCGTGGCGGCGGCCACCGCCAGCCCGGGGCCGACCGCCGCAACCAGGCCCCCGGTGATCAGCACGTCCGCACGGGAGCCGTCGAGCAGCCGGGCATTGCGCAGCACCAGTTCGCCGGCCGCCGGTGCCGTCATCCCTTCACCCCGCCGCCGGCGATGGCGGTGACGTATCGCTGCAGGTAGGCGAAGACGATGAGCACCGGGATCATCACCACGACCCCGGCGGCCAGTAGCCGGCCCCAGTCGGTGGTGTACTCGCCGATCAGCGAGTTCAGCCCCACCGATAATGTCCACTTCTTGTCCGTGTCGATGAAGGTGTTGGCGTACAGGAACTCCTCCCACACCTGGATGACGACGAAGACCGCGGCGGCCATCACGCCGGGCATGGCCGGCGGCAGCACCACCTTCCAGAGCGCCCGGAACCGCGAGCAGCCGTCGATCATCGCTGCCTCCTCGATCTCCACCGGGACGGCCAGGAAGTAGTTGCGCAGCAGCCAGATGCAGAACGGCAGTGCGAACGACACGTACACCACGGTCAGCCCCACCAGGGAGTTGAGCAGGTTCAGCGACTTCACCGTCGTGTACAGCGGGATCACCAGCATCACGGCCGGGAACATCTGGGCGGCCACCACGATCAGCAGCATGCCGCGGTTGCCGACGAAGGTGAACCTGGCCAGGCCGTATCCGGCCAGGATGGCCAGGAACAGGGCGATCAGCGTGGTGCCGACGGCAACCATCGCCGAGTTGAGGAAGTATCGGAAGAAGTTGGTGTCCAGCAGTGCGGTGTAGTTACCGAAGTAGAGGTGGCTGGGCAGCAGCCGCTGGTCGACCCCGTTGAGTTCGGCCGGGGACTTGAACGAGGACACGAACATCCACCCGAACGGGACCAGTGCCACCAGCACCAGAACGGCCGCGCCGAGGTGACTCCAGACGCTGCTGTGAGTGCGGTCGGTCGTCACGACCGCCTCCCCTTGCTCCGGCCCTCGACGACGAAGAAGTACACCACGGCGATGATCAGCATCAGGACGAAGATCACCACCGATGCGGTTGCGGCCATCCCGAGGTCGAGGTCCTGGAAGGCGGTGCGGTACGCGAGGGTGGTGAGAATGTCGGTGCTGCCGACCGGTCCGCCGCGGGTGAACAACCAGATCCCGTTGAAGTTGTTGATCGAGCCGGAGATCGTGGTCAGGCAGACCAGGGCCAGCGAGGTTCGGATGCCGGGCAGCGTGATGTGGAACCAGCGTCGGAAGGCGGAGGCGCCATCGACGGTGGCGGCCTCGTACTGCTCGTGCGGGATCTGCTGCATGCCGGCCAGCAGAATGACTGCGGCGAACGGGGTCCACTTCCAGGCCCCGATCACGATCAGGGTGGGCAGCGCGGTGGCGGTCGAGGCCAACCAGGCCGGCGGGGCCTCCAGCAGGCCGCTGTTGCGCAGCAGGGCATTGATCGGACCCTGCGCCGGGTCGAGCAGGAACCGCCAGATCAGCGCCACGATCACGCTGGGCACCACCCACGGCACGATGATGCTGGTCCGGACGAATCCGCGGGCGAAGAGCTTCTTGTTCAGGATGTTCGCCACGAACAGCGCCAGACCGACCTGAGTGACCAGCGAAGCGATCGCCCAGACAGCGGTGCGACCGAGTACCCCGAGAAACTCCTCGGAGCCGATCAGGTCGACGTAGTTGGAGAACCCGGCGAAGCTGTCCTTGCCCGGCGCGGCCAGCGAGGAGTGCAGGAAGCTGGTGCCGATCGCCGAAATCACCGGGTAGCCGATGATGAGCGCCATCACCACGAATGCCGGGGCGATGTACAGGACGGGTTCCCACCGGCGCCTGCGCCGCCGAACCCTGGTGCCCGCACCGGGTGTCCGCGCCGCAGGCGGTGCCTGCAGGATGCTCATCTTCGGCTCCTCTGCCACAACTCGGCACGGTGTCGTGCCCTGGTGATCTGTTGCCCCGCCGGATCGTCCGGCGGGGCCCGTCGCACTACTGGGTCGTCAGCCCTTGAGCTTGTCGACGGAGGCGGCGGCAGCATCGGTGAGCGCCGTCGCCGGGTCCTTCTTCCCCTGGATCACCGAGTCCCAGGCGTCGGCCATCACGCCCCATTCGACACTGCCCCAGGTCGGCAGGGTGGGCCGGGCCTTCGCGTCGGGCAGTTGCTGGACGAACACCTTGCGGATCGGATCCTCTTCGGCCCAGGCCGAATCGAGCACGTCCGTGCGGCCGGGAATGTTGTTCGTCGCCTGGATCGCACCCACCTGATCGGCGCTGGTGATCCACTCGACGAACTTCCATGCCGCGTCCGTCTGCGCGGTCTTCGCCGAGACGCCGATGGTCGCCCCACCGAGGATGGTGGCGGCCTGCTTGCCCTTCGGCAGCGGTGCGACCTCCCAGTTCAGGTCCGGGTTGCCCTTGGTGATCGACGGGGCGCCCCACGGGCCGGTGGCCATCATCGCGACCTTGCCCTGCACGAACGGGGCGACGTACTGGTCCCAGGAACTGGTGACGGCGACGAACTCCGGCGGCGCGACCTTGTGCTTGATCGCCAGGTCTGCGTAGAACTGGAATGCCTCCTGGCCGGCGTCGTCGGCGAATGTCGGGGTGATCCCGTCGTCGCCGACGATGGTGCCGCCGTTTTGCCACAGCCATGGCCAGAACAGGAACGAGCCGTAGCCGTTGGCGCCCATCATGTAGCCGTAGCTGCCGCCGCCGGTCAGCTCGACGGCCGCCGCCTGCAGTTCGTCCCACGTCTTCGGAGCCTCGACGCCGGCCTTGCCCAGCAGGTCCTTGTTCACGTACAGCACGACGTCGTTGGCGTAGTACGGCACGCCGAACTGCTTGTCCTGGAACGAGGACGACTTCCAGACGTCGGCAACGAACTGGTCCTTGATCGAGCCGGCCCTGCTGGTCAGGTCCGCCAGGATCTGGCCGGCCGCGAGCTGCGGGACGGACGACGAATCGACGATGGCCAGATCCGGACCGGCGCCGCCACCGATGGTGGTGGTCAGTTTGGCGGTCAGATCGGTGGTCGGAATCCCTTGGACGTCAACGGTGATGCCGTTGGCCGAGCCGTAGTCTGCTGCCGCCTTGGACAGGCCCGTTGTCTTGTCGGCGGTCAGCGCGGCGTTCGCCCAGATGGTCAGTGAGCCGCCGCCACCGCCGCCACCAGAGGCGGCAGCAGTGCCGCCGGCGGCCGGGGTGTCGGTGACGGCGCTGGTGCCGCAGGCCGCGAGAGCGAGCGCGGCTGCGGAGCCACCGGCCAGGCCGAGGAACCGGCGGCGGTCCAACCGGAGTGACTCCCGGTACGTGGGTGCCATGCGTTTCTCCTTCGTTTCGGGTCCGCAGCGCTGCGGACCCATCCGTGTGTCAGTTGCCGGCCCGCTGGGCGATCCGGCTGGTCGACTCGCGCGCGGCGCGCACGAGGTCCTGCTCCTCGGCTGATACCAGCCGACCGTCACGAACGACCCGCCGACCGTCGATCGTGACGTCCCGAACATCCTTCGGTCCTGCCCGGTGCACCAGCGCCCACTCGGGATCGGCGAGCGGCTGGGTGGATGACGACCAGAGATCGATCGTCACCGCGTCGTGGTCGGCGAAGTCAGCTGCGATGCCGTTGGCCAGCAAGGCATCACGGCCGTCCTGGGAGGCCATCCGCAGAGCGGCGGCCGTCGGCAACACCCCGGGGCGACCGGCCGCCTGGCCCTGGACCGCGATCGCCTGCCGCATCTCGTGCAGCAGGCTCTCCATGCCGTCCACCCCGAGGGTGACGCGGACCCCGGCGGCCTGCAGGTCCACCACCCTGGCGACCGGCTTGGCCAGCTTCGCGTGGTTGCTGGGGCAGTAGACCACCGTCGTCCCGGACTCGGCGAGCAGCCGGATCTCGCTGTCGGTCAGGCAGATCGCGTGGACCAGGACGGTGCGGGGGCCGAGGAATCCCTGGTCCGCCAGCAGTTCCACCGGTCGGCGGCCGTGCTCGTCCACCGACTGGCGGACCTCGGCGTGGTTCTCGGCGATGTGGGTGTAGAGCCCGATGCCGAGCTCGGCCGCCGCCACGGCCGCTCGACCGTAGTCGTCGGGGATGTTCTGCCGCAGCGACACCGGCGCCAGGAACATCCGGCCGGGACCGAGTCGCGGCAGCGCGGATTCCGCCAGTTCGGCGATCTGGTCCACCGAACTGCACAGCTGCGGCAGCCCGCGGGTCATGATGCCCAGCGCGACGATGCCGCGCAGTCCCACCTGGCGATAGCCGGCCAGTGTGGCGTCCAACAACTCCGGCCGCAGCGGATAGAGATGGTCGACCACCGTCGTGGTGCCGGCCAGTACCTGGCGGGCGGCGGCCAGCGCGGTGAGGGCCTGGTAGTCCTCGGGTTCGGCTACCGACTGAGCCGCACCGGCCATCGCGACCACCTCGGCCAACGGGGCGCTGTCGGAGGCCCGGCTCGGCGCCAGGAACGAGCGCAGGTGATCGTGCATGTTGATCAGACCGGGAACGGTGATCGACCGCTGGTCCTCGCCCAGCACCGCTGCGGGAGCGGAGGTCATCGGGAGTTCCACCAGCCGTCGTCGGTCGCCGCCAACAGCCCGTCCCGGCCGCGGCCGGCCAGCCCGAAGGTGGCCAGCGAGCGGCCCTCGGCGCGGAAATCGGTACCGGTGGCCACCGAGGCGAGCTGGATGACGGCGTCAATGGTCGGGGTTGGCACGCCGATCTCCTGGCCGATGGACGACATCAGGCACAGTGCGAACGGCACATCCTCTGTCACGTACCGGCTTTCCAGGGCGTGCGGGCCGGTGCCGAAGGTGGAGTCGGCGAAAGTGGACGACTGCAGGGTGGCGTGCAGGTCGCCCAGCACCTTCGGCGCGAATCCCTGCGCGACCAGGAACTCCTCGTAGCCGCGCAGCTCGGTGAAGCCCAGGCTGCGGCGGATATCGACCAACTCGCTGTCGATGCCGCCGATGATCCGGCACACCGCAGGGCTGGCTCCGCTGCCCCACAACAGGAACTTGCCCGGTCCGGCATCGATCGCGCCCAGGTTGCACAGGATCGGCGGCACGTGGTCGATGGCGTTGAAGTTGAGCAGGATGGTTTCCAGCACGTTCTGCACCGGCGACACGGTCGGCCACAGCCGCAGCGCGGTCTCGACAGCGGGGTTGTCCACGCTCGGGATGCCGGCGACCAGGGTGCCGCCCGACTTGCGGGACGCCGTCACCAGACCAGGTGCGCGGACCCGGGTTCCGTACGGCAGGCTGTTCAGTTCGGCCATCGCCAGGTCGACCTCGCGCCCGCTGCCGGCCAGTGCGGCGCCCAGCGCCAGGCAGCCGCCGCCCTCGCCGGCGAAGATCACCTGAGTGCCGTCCTGCGCATGCTCGGCCAGTAGCGCGGCGAAGGTGTCGTGCCCGAAGGCCGGCACGCACACCACGATGATCGCTGAGCGCCTGATCGCCGCCGCCGGATCCCGGTCCGCCCTGGCGGGAGATTCGGTGATGCCCTGCCACGGCGACTTGAGCCGGACCACGCCCGACTCGGCGATGGCATCGACATTGGCCGGGAACTGCGGCAG
This sequence comes from Nakamurella lactea DSM 19367, assembly GCF_000426645.1. GTDB lineage: Bacteria > Actinomycetota > Actinomycetes > Mycobacteriales > Nakamurellaceae > Nakamurella > Nakamurella lactea. The sequence continues at coordinate 310,714 of NZ_AUFT01000007.1, forward strand.
GTCCGAGACCACCACATCGATCCCGGCCTGGGCGAACTCGTTCGCGCAGGACAGCGCCCCGGCACCGGAGCCGAGAATCAGGACGGTATCGGGCAGGGTGCTCATCGGACGATTTCCTTTGCCAGGTCAGTCAGTTGGGTGCGGTAGCCGGCGGCGTCGCTGCCGCCGACGCTGATGATCACTTCGTCGACGCCGCGTTGCTCGAGTTCGGCCAGCCCATCGGCGATCCGGCCGGCCGAGCCGGCCAGCCCGAACGCCTTGGCCATGTCGTCGGTGACCAGGGCGGCGGCTGCGGCGCGGTCGCCGGACCGCAGCGCCGTTCGGGCAAGGCCGACCTGCTCCGGATCGAGTCCGTACACGGGGATCAGCTCGTCGGCGTAGGCGCCGGCCGCCATCGTCAGGCAGCGCGGCCGCAGTCCGGCCCAGGCCCGGGTCTCGTCGCCGTCGACCTCGACGTCCAGCATCAGCGCGAGCGAGATCGATCGGCCGCTCGAGCCGGGATCGCTGGTGCCGTCGGCAATCCCGGCGGCGGCCTGGGCGGCGCCGGCTGCGACCCGGTCGCGGACGAAGTCGATGTGCGCCGCCGAGATGCCGTGGGTGATGACGCCATCGGCGATCCGGCCGGCGAGTTGCAACATCTTCGGGCCGCGCGCCGCCAGGTACACCGGGCCGTCAGCGGCCGCCCAACGCAGTTGCGAGCCCTTGGCGCTGAACGTGTCACCGCTGACCTCGGCCCGGCCGGCGGTCAGCTCGCGGACGATCGCGGTGGCCTCCTCGGTGATCCGCAGCGGCCGCGGCGACGCGATCCCCAGCTCGCTGGCGAACTCGTACCCGCCGACGCCCAGCCCGAGGATGAACCGATCCGGTCCGATCTCCCGAAGGGTGGCGGCCAGGCTGGCCAACAGCGTGGGATGACGCAGCAGTGGCGACATCACCGCGGTGCCGAGGGTGAGGCCGTTGGTGGCCGTCATCATCAAGGCCAGCGCGGCCGCGGCCTCCCGGTGGAAGTAGTGGTCGGCGATCCAGGCGCTCTGGTAGCCGAGATCCTCGATGAGCCGGGCGGTCTCGGCCGCGTCGACGATCGACTGGGTCGGCCGGACGGTCACTCCGAGTCTCATCGGTGGGTGCTCCTGATCTGTGCTGATGGTGTTGATGGTGTTGACGGCGGAACGTCGCCGAGTACTTCGCGCAGCAGACCGGCCGCGCAGCGACGGCGGTAGTCCGCCCCGGCCCGCAGGTCGTCGATCGGCCGGATATCCGCGGAGACCGCCGCAGCTGCCTGCGCTGCAACCTCCGGGGTGCTCGGTGCACCCTCGAGGACGGCCTCGGCCCGACGCAGCCGGACCACGGTGGGGGCGACCGCGCCCATCGCCAGCCGGACCGCGGTGCGCCGACCGTGTGGATCGAGTTCCCACTGCCAGGCCAGGCTGACCAGCGAGATCGCCTGCGCCCGGCGACCGGCGACCTTGCGCATCCCACCGGCCCCCGGCGGCGCCGGCAGCCACAGGGATTCGATCCATTCGCCCGCCCGCAGATCCACCCGGCGCGGGCCGAGAAGGAAATCGACCATCGTTACCTGGCGGCGCCGGTCCCGGCCGCGCAGCTCGACGACGGCGTCGGCGGCCAGCAGGGCTGGCACCGTGTCCGCCGCCGGCGACCCGGTCGCCAGGTTGCCGCCGAGCGTTGCCCGGTTCCGGATGGTCTCGGCGGCGAACACCGCGATGGCATCCAGGAGCGCGGGGAATCGCCCGTCCAGTCCGGCAGCGATGTCGGTCAGTGATGCGGTCGCGGCCAGTCGCAGCGCGCCGTTCTCCAGGCGCGTCACCGGATCCCCGTCGAGCCCCGACAGGTCGACGACGGCCGGGACAGACCGGCCGGATCTGCGCTGAACCAACAGATCTGTGCCGCCGGCCAGCGGGACTGCTTCCGTGCCGGTGGACAGCAGTCGGTCGGCGTCGTCGGCGGTCCGAGCGATGTGCATCGAGGTGATCGGCGCGGTCATGATCCACCTGCCCGCTGGCCGTCGGAGTTGGCAGAGCCGACGGCACCGACGGGCCCGTCGCCGTCGCCGTCGCCGTCGTCAGCCGGCGCGGCGCCCCTGCGCGCAGCCGCGACGTCGCAGACGGCGTCGGTGAATCGCTGATAGCCGGTGCAGCGGCAGAGGTTCCCGCCAAGAGCAGTGGTGACGTCGTCCCGCTGCGGCGTCGCATTCCGCTCGAGCAGGGCGGCGCAGGAGGTCAGCACGCCGGGAATGCAGTAACCGCATTGCACGGCATGGTGACGAACGAATGCAGCCTGCAGATCGCCGTGACCCCGGTCGGCGAGCCCCTCGACGGTGGTGATCTCGTTCCCGGCGACCTGCCCGGTCAGCACCAGACAGGAGCAGGCGGACCGGCCGTCGATGAGCACGGCGCAGGCGCCGCATTCGCCGACCCCGCAGCCCTCCTTGCTGCCCGTCAGCCCGAGCCGGTCCCGCAGGACATCGAGCAACCGGGTAGCGGCGAGCTGCGGGTCGCGGGGATCGAAGGGCACCGGCCGGCCGTTCACCCGCATGGCTGCTCCTCGAGCCAGGTGAGCATCCGTTCCGGGGTCACCGGAAGTCGGTCGGGCAGCACCCCGACGGCGTCGAGGACGGCGGCTGCCAGTGCCGGGGGAGCCGGCACCACGACCACCTCCGACATGCCCTTGGCGCCGTACGGGCCCGTGTCCTCGTGACCGGAGATCAGCACGGTCTGCATGTGGGGGGCGTCGGCAATGGTCGGCGCCAGGTAATTCTCCAGGTTGGTAGTCACCGGGACCCCGTCGACCAGTCGGTGCTCCTCCATCACCGCCAGGCCGAGGCCTTGCAGCGCACCACCTTCGGCCTGCCCGATGGTGGCCGCCGGGTTGATGGCGGTGCCGCAGTCCACGACGGAGAGCAGGTCGGGCACCCGCAGCTCACCGGTGCGGATGTTCACCTCGACCCTGACCACCTGGGTGCAGGCGCCGTAGACCCGGTGCGGCCCGTAGGTCGCCAGTTGGTCGGCGGGAATCAGCCCGATGTCCTCGGTGGACGGCAGGAAGAACTCGGCCTCGACCGCGGCGCTGCCCAGCTCCACCAGCTTCTCGCCGGTGCCGGCCGGGTCGGTGGCCAGCGGAAGGCCCAGCCGGGCACAGGTTTCCCGCAGTTCGGCGCAGGCCCGGGTCACCGCGCCGCCGCCGGCGTAGGTGGAGCGGGACGCCGCAGTGGGTCCCGACTCGGGGACGAAATCGGTGTCGCCGACCCGCACCTCGATGGCGTCGATCGGCAGTCCGAGAGCGTCCGCGGCGATCTGTTCGTAGGTGGTCTGGATCGACTGGCCGGTGTGATTGGGTCCGGCCCAGATGGTCACCGCTCCGGTGGCATCGATCTCCAACCGGGCCCGGGCGACATCGCCGGTGCCGGAGCCCATGCCGACACCCTTCATCGCGCAGGCCAGGCCGGTGCCGCGCCGCCAGAGCCCGTCGCCGGCTGCCTGCCAACCCTGCCGGTCGGTCCACAGCGGGTGGGCCGCCGCGGTGCGCAGCGTGGTCTCGACCTGCAGGCTGTCGGTGGTGCGATGCCGGTAGAGGCTGTGTGGGTCGCCGCCGCGCAACACGTTGCGCAGCCGGATCTCCACCGGGTCGATGCCGAGCTCGGCGGCGGCCTCGGTGAGGGCATTCTCGACGGCGAAGGCCACCTGCGGAACGCCGTAGCCGCGGAAGGCGCCGTTGTTGGAGTTGTTGCTGTACACCACCGTTCCGGAGAACGACGCCATCGGGAAGCGATACGGGCCGGTGGACATCTCTGCCGACGTCTTGAGCACGTTCGGCCCTGAGGTGATCACCGGTCCGGTGTCGGCGACGGCGATCACCTGGGAGGCGACGATCTGTCCGGACCGGTCGAAGCCGATGTCGATCGAGGTGGTGAACGGGTGGCGTTTGGTGCCGGCGGTCATCACCTCCTCGCGGGTCAGGTGCAGGTGTACCGGCCGCCCGGTGGCGTGGGCCAGCACGGCCAGGTGCACCGGCACCGGATCGTCGTTGCGGGCACCGAACGCACCACCGACCGGGCCGGCGATCATCCGGACCGCGGACGTCTCGATGTCCAGTGCCCTGGCGACCTTGCGCTGGTGCAGGCCGGGATTCTGCGACCCGCACCAGATGGTGACCTTCCCGTCCGCCCAGATCGCCATCCCGCCCGGGGTTTCCAGCGCCAGGTGTTCCTGGGCGGGCGTGTGAACGGTCCGGCGCAGCACCAGATCGGCGCCGGCAAGTGCTGCCTCGACATCGCCGCTGGCAAAGGCGATCCGGCCGGCGATGTTGCCGACGGAGTGCAGCTGGGGGCTGGCCGGATCCAGCGCGGCGTCCGGTCCGTCGACCACCGGCAGCGGCTCCAGGTCCACCGTCACCATGGCGGCCGCCGCGGCGGCGGTCGCCGCGTCCTCGGCGGCGACCAGCGCGATCGCGTCGCCGACCTGCCGCACCACGGTCTTGCAGAGCACCGGTCCGTCGACCTCGCGCGGGCCGAGCGCGTTGACCGGCACATCCGCAGCGGTGAGCACGGCCACCACGCCGGGCAGGGCGGTAGCAGCGCTGGTGTCCAGCCGCCGGATCTCGGCGTGCGGGACGGTGCTGCGGACCACCACTGCGTGCAGCATGCCGGGCACCCGCCGGTCGGTGACGTACACCAGTTCGCCGGTGACGATCTCGGCGCCCTCGACGGCAGGTCGGGACCGTCCCACCCAGTTGCGGGGCGGCGTGCCGGCGGTGTCGGGTGTCGTCATCCCCGGTCTCCCACCGGGTTTCGTTCGGCGGTGGCGGCGCCGGCGGCGTCCTCGGCCGCCTGCTCCGCGGCAGTCCAGGCGAGGGCAGCGGCGGCGGTCCATGACTGCCGGGAGCTGCCCAGCGAACGGCCGGACAGCGGGTGGTAGTACTCGCCGAAGGTCCGGTCGCCGAGCTGGGCGAGGCCGGCGCTGCGCAGGGCGGCGGCGGCCTCGGTCCGGCCGTGGTGATCCAGACACCAGGTCACCAACCAGCTCACCACCGGCCAGACCGGCCCACGCCAATAGCTCGCTGCCACGAACGCCGGGCTGTCGGGGGAGGTGGTCGGCGGCTGCGGCAGATGCAGCGACGGGTGGCCGCACCAGCGCGGGCCGAGCAGTTCGGCGACCAGCGCGTCGTAGCCGTCCTGGCTGGTTCCGCAGATCAGCGGGGCGAAGCCGCCGATGGTCGAGGTGGACAGCCACTCGTCGGCTCGATGGTCGTGATCACGGGCCAGCCCGGTCGCCGGATCGACGCTGGACTGCACGGCCGACCTGGCCGCGTCCGCCATCGCATCGAGCTCGGCGGCATCGGCGGTCCGCCCGAGCCGCTCACCCAGCCGGGCGAGCAGCCGGGCCGACAGCGAGTGCAGCGCGGTGAAAAACGTGTCCCCGACCCGGAAATCAATGCTCTCCCGCGCGGCCACGTCGTCGTAACGGACGGCCACCAGTTGATCGACCAGCCACACGTAGCGGTCGTAGTCGGCATCCGAGGGACGCTCCGCCGGGTCGGCGACGTGCAGCAGGTCCTGCCGCCGGTACGGCTGCAGGTCGCCGACCTCGATCCGGGAGTAGGGCCCGTCCCAGCGCGGTGAGTTGTCCATCCCCGACTCCCAGCCGTGGTGGATCTCGACCAGACCGGTGGGATGGGTGCCGCGGACGTTCGCCAGCCAGCGGTGCCAGCCGAGCCAGGCGTCGAACGTCTCGGCCAGGAAGGCGTCGAACGCCTCGGCGTCGGCCCCGCCGCGCCGGTGGGCGGCAGCGCCGATCAGATGAACCGCCAGCCCATGTACAGGCGGTTGACATATTCCAGAGGTCGACACGCCGACCGGGGCGGTCGGTGCAACCTCGGTCCGCCAGCGATCCGGACCGGGGAAATAGCCGGGCGCCGACGAGAAGACGATCTGCGGCAGCATCCCGGTCTGCCACTGGCCGGCCAGCAGGCTGCGCAGCTCGAGCAGCGCCCGATCGATCGAAAGAGATGCCCAGCCAACGGCAACGAAGGCGCTGTCCCACGACCACTGGTGCGGATAGAGCTGCGGCGCAGCCACCGTGTGGTCGCCCCGGTCGTTGTCGCGCAATACGGCCGCGGCAGCATCCGCCAAGGTTCCAGCGGAGGTGTGCACCCGTACTCCTTGCTCGCGCAGCGCCATTGATTACGTTCAATCGCCGAACCTAAAGGGTCTTGTGCTCGGCGTCAAGGGTGGCAAGATGACCGATGTGGTGACGAGGTGGTGACTGAGCCCAGCGATGCGAGTGTTCGCGACCGGGCCGCGGCGGCGACATCCCCGGCGTCCCACGGTGCCCTGCTGCAGCTGATCCGGGCCCGGTCGGGCGCCACCCGCCAACAACTGCTGGCCGCCACCGGGATGTCGCGCACCACGTTGTTCGAGCGGCTGGACGGATTGTTCCAGCACGGCTTGATCTATCAGGCCGGACTGGCACCGAACGGCGGGTCGAGGTCGGCGCCCGGGCGGCCGTCGGAGATCCTGCGCTGGGACGATCGCGGCCGGGTGGTGCTGGTGCTCGACCTGGGCCAGACGCACGCCCGGATCTGTGTCACCACGGTGCGTGGGCAGGTGCTGCGGATGCGCGAACTGGCCGTCAGTATCGACGTGGACGCCGAGACCTATCTGGCCCAGGCGCACGAGATCGGCCGGATCCTGCTGACCGCCGGCACCGACGAGACGCTGGTCGGTGTCGGGGTCGGCATTCCCGGCCCGGTGAACAGCCGCACTGGCGTCCTCGGCCGCTCGACCACTATGCCGCAGTGGCAACACTATCCGTTGCTGGAACGCGAGCGGCAGCACTGGAACGTCGACGTGGTGATCGACAACGATGCCAGGGCCTTCGCCTTCGGTGAGGCGTCGGTGGCCGGCCCGCACGACACGCTGCTGGCGGTGAAGTTCGCGACCGGGATCGGTGCCGGCCTGGTCTCCGCCGGCCATCTGCTCGAGGGATCGGACGGCACTGCCGGCGACATCGGCCATGTCCGGCTGTCCGTCGACGGGCCGCCCTGCACCTGCGGGCGGCATGGTTGCCTGGCCGCCTGGGCCTCCGGTGCTGCGCTGTTGCGCCAGCTCGCGCCGGTCGGGGTTCATCAACTCGACGACATCGTCGCCAGGGTGGCCGCCGGCGATGCCGAGGTGGTCGCGGCGATCGACCAGGCCGTCGAGCGGCTGGCCGGCGTGCTGGCCCCGGTGGTCGCGGCGGTCAACCCGGACACCCTGGTGTTGGGGGGGAAGCTGGGCCGGCTGCCACGGGTGGTCGCCGGGTTGGACGCGTTGATCCGCGACGACGTGTCCGAACGGGCCAGGGAACATCTGGTGGTGAGCGTCGGTCGGCTGGGATCGGACGGCGCGATGGTCGGACTGAGCCAACGCGTGGTGGATCTCGCCTTCGCCCCGGGGGCCATCGACGCCCAGATCGCCGCAGCGCCGGCGTCGTGAGCCCCGGGGTCCCGTCGCGGTGAACGTCGATCCGCTGCTCCCCGGCGACCCGGGATTCGACGCCGCTGTCGCTGTCCTTCCGGCGACCGGCAGCGCCCCGAAAGCGGTACCGGCAGCCATCTTCGCCGCGTCCGACGAGGCCGATGTCGATGCGGCGGTGGGGTACGCGCGGGCGCTGGGTCGTCGGCTGACAGTCCGCAGCGGCGGGCATTCGCTCAGCGGCACCCATCTGCGCGGCGGAGCGGTCGCGCTGGATCTGCGCCGTTTGACCACCCTGGCGGTGGATCGCGAACGGGGGATCGCCCGCCTGGGACCAGGGCTGACGTCGGCAGCGGCGGCGGCCGGACTGGCCGCCGCCGGGTGCAGTTTCCCGGTGGGTCATTCACCGCTGGTCGGTATCGGCGGATTCCTGTTGGCCGGCGGGAACGGTTGGCAGATCGGCACTTCCGGCCCCGGCGCCGGCAATGTCAGGCCGGCCCCCGGTTGTGCGGCGGACCGGGTGCTGGCCGCCCGGGTGGTGACCGGCGACGGCAGCACCAGGCGGGTCGACGCTCGGTCCGATCCCGATCTGTGGTGGGCGTTGCGGGGTGCGGGCTCGGCGTTTCCCGGCGTCGTCACCGAGTTCACCGTCCGCGTCGACACCCACTCGCCGGTGGTCGGGCGGCGGACCTGGTCGGTGCCGGCGGCGGCCGCCGCCGAGCTCGGTGAGGCGCTGGATGCCCTGGAGCCGCTGCCGGCCGGCGTCGAGTTGACGGTGATGGCGCGGCCCGCCGTGCGCGGCGCGATGATCACCGTGGTGGCAACGACTTTCGCCGAGACCGAGCGCGCCCTTGTGGCAGTGCGGAGCGGGTCGGCCTCGCTCGACCGGCTTGCCGGCGAGGTTGTCGACTCGGGCCCGTATGCCTCGGCGGCGGCGCTGCTGGTGGCGATCCCCGACCACGCCGCCAATGCCCAGTGGTCGCATCACGTGTGGGGGACCGGGTCCTGGCGCGCGGTACTCGACGCGGTACCGATGACCCAGGACCGTCCGTCCGAGCGCAGCACGGTGCTGATCGCCCGCGCCCCGTCCGGTGCACCCGAGCAGCCCGCTGCGTTGTACCGGGCGCCTGGGACGCTCGGGGTTTCCGCTTATGCGCACTGGGATCCGGAATCGGGTACTGCCGGCGCCGCCATCGGGTGGACCCATCAGGTGCTGGCCGGTGTCGGCGGCAGCGCGCCACGCCGCTACATCGGCGAGGCCGACATCACGGGCGACCCGGCCCGGATTCGCGAGTGCTTCCCGCCCGGCGCGGTGGAACGGTTGATCCGGCTGCGGAGCCGGGTCGACCCGGACCGGGTCGTGGCGAGCGTGCTGGATCTTCTCGACTGAACTATTTCCTGGCCATTTCAGCACGACCGTGCTTTTATGATCCGGTGAGCAAGGGCGAGCAGACCCGGGAGGCGATCCTGCGGGAGGCGCTGGCGCAGTCGAGCCATGTCGGGCTGCAGGGCATCACCGTCGGCATGCTGGCCGAGAAGTTGAACATGTCCAAGAGCGGGCTGTTCGCCCATTTCCGGTCCAAGGAGCAACTCCAGACCGATGTGCTGTTGTTCGCGGCGGAGCACTTCCGCCGGGTGGTGCTGCTGCCTGCACTGCGACAGCCTCGCGGCCTGCCCCGGTTGACCAGGTTGTTCGAGACGTGGTCCGGCTGGGATGGATACGCCGACTTCGCGCTGCCCGGCGGCTGCATCTTCGTCACGGTTGCCCGCGAGTACGACGACGAGCCGGACGGGCCGATCCGGGATCTGATCGTCCGTCAGCAGCGCGACTGGCTGGACTCGATCGCCATCGTCGTTCGCGGCGCGATCAGCGAGGGTCACTTCGCGCCGACCACCGATCCCGAGCGGTTCGCCCACGATCTGCTGGCCGTCATGCTCGGCTACCACTTCGCCGCCCGACTGCTCCGTGACCCACAGGCCACCGACCGGGCCAGATGCAGTTTCCAGCGGCTGGTCGAGGAGGCCAGGACGCCGGCCAGCAATCAAGTGCAGCGGTAACAGCAACCAAACCGATACACCCTCGACAAGGGAGCGGAAATGTCTCCACAGAAAAGCACGACCGTGCGGTTATTCGAGCGACCGACACCGGCTCGACCGCATATCGACCGTCGCCAGGAAGCGCTGCGGGCGGTGTTCGCCCGTCTCGACGCGACGGCCCCGGCGGCCTCCGCCCGGCTGGCCGCCTACCTGTGGTTCCGGCTGGCCCGGCCGCCGGAGCCGGCCCGCCGGCGTCGCCGGATGCCGGTCGGCGGCTGGCCGCTGGAGCTCGACGTCCCGGGCGTCGGACGGATCCGCGGGCTGGAGTTCGGTCCCGACGAGGGGCCGGTCGCCCTGTTGGTGCACGGCTGGGCCGGCTGGCGGGAACAGCTGTCCGCCTACATTGAACCGCTGACGGCACAGGGTTTCCGGGTGATCGGCTACGACGCACCGAGCCACGGTGAGTCCGGGGCCGGGCGGCACGGCCGGCGGTCGAGCACGGTGCTGGAGATGGCCGAAGTGCTCGCCGCGGTGGCCGGCGCCGTCGGTCCGGTGCGCCTGGTGATCGCCCACTCGCTCGGCGCGATGGCACTGGCCTGGGAGGCGGCCAGGAGCGACCTGCGGATCGGTGCCGCTGTGCTGATCGCGCCCGCCGCGTCGGTCTCGCCGGTGCTGGACACCTTTCAGATGATGTGCGGCTTCGGGCCGGCGACCCGACGGCGGCTGACAGTGCTGCTGGAGCGCCGGTTCGGCCGGTCGCTGGCCGAATTCGACGTGCCGGCGATGGCCGCGGAGTGGGCGGCGGACGATCCGGTTCCGATGCTGGCCGTGCACGACTGCGACGACGCGGAACTCCCGGCCTCGGGAGCGGAGGCGATCGCCGCGGCCTGGCCCGGTGCCGAACTCATGCTCACCGAGGGGCTCGGGCACCGGCGCATTCTCTGGGATCCCGCCGTGGTGCGGCGGGTCGCCGAGTTCGCCGGGCAGGTAGCCGCCCAACCGGCCTGACGAGGCGGCCGCCAGCTGTCCGGCGCTGCGGGCCTGGCGGCAGCAAAATTTGCCGTACCCCCTTGTCCGGACATCGTCGCTGGGGGAAGGCTGGGGACGTGAGCGAGCGTGCGAGCGAAGCATCGGCGCTGAACGATGTCAACCCGCGAGGGACGAGCGGGGAGACATCGTGAGCAAGGGCGCGAGCAGAGCCGAGGCGTCACCGGCACCGGACCCGCAATCGCCCGACGAGCTACGCAACGTGGTGCTCGTCGGGCCGGGAGGTGCTGGCAAGTCCACCCTGTACGACGCGCTCATCGCGGCCCGGGTGCCGGGCCGCCGGGCAGCGCCGGAAACGCGGCCACGGTCGGTCGGCCTGAGCGCCGCCGCGATCGACAGCTTCGGGCTGACGATCAACCTGCTGGACACCCCCGGCTATCCGGACTTCATCGGTGAGCTGCGGGCCGGCCTGCGGGCCGCGGACGCCGCGGTCTTCGTGATCGCCGCGGCCGACGGCATCGACGGTGCCACCGCGCTGCTCTGGCAGGAGCTGGCCGGCCTCGGGGTTCCCCGGGCGATCGCCGTCAGCAAACTCGACCTGCCGCGATCCGACTACGACGAGACGATCGCCACCTGCCGTCGGGTGTTCGGCGACGCGCAACCGCTGTACCTGCCGCTGCGGAACGCCGACCGGCAGGTGGTCGGAACTCTCGGACTGCTGAGCGGGCGGGTCTTCGACAGCAGTTCCGGCGAGCGGATCGAGCGCGATCCCACCGGCGAGGAGGCCGCCGCCATCGAGGGCCGCCGCGGCGAGCTGATCGAGGCGATCATCGAGGAGTCCGAGGACGCCTCACTGCTGGACCGCTACCTCGAGGGCGAACAGCTCTCCACCGACACGGTGATCGACGACCTGCTGACGGCGGTCGGCAAGGCCACCTTCTTCCCGCTGGTGCCGATCTCGCCAGCCGCCGGTGTGGGCATCGAGGAGATCTTCGAGATCATCGAGAGGTGCTTCCCGTCGCCGCTGACGGGATCCGCGCCGGCCGCCTACCGCACGTCGGGCGTGGCGCTGGACCCGATCACCGCCGACCCGAACGGGCCGTTGGTGGCCGAGGTGATCCGGACCACCAGCGATCCGTACGTCGGCCGCCTGTCGCTGGTACGAATCTTCTCCGGCACCCTGCGATCGGACGAAACCGTCCATGTCTCAGGGCATCTCGGCGGATTCCTCGGACACGAGGTCGAGGGCCACGCCGACCACGATGCCGACGAACGAGTGGGGCCGCTGAGCTCGCCGCTGGACGAGCAGACCCGCCCGAAGCCGCGCGCGATCGCCGGCGACCTGGCGCTGGTCAGCGGGCTGAGCCGGGCCGAGACGTCCGACACGCTGTCCGGGACGGACCGGCCGATCCTGGTCGAGCCGTGGGTGCTGCCGGAACCGCTGCTGCCGGTGGCGATCCAGGCCGCGAACAAGCGTGACGAGGACAAGCTGGCCGGGGCGTTGCAGCGGATCGTCGCCGAAGACGTGACGATGCGGATGGAGCAGAATCCACGGACTCATCAGCTGGTGCTGTGGACGATGGGACAGGCGCACGTTGACGAGCTGCTGTCCCGGCTGGCCGATCGGTACGGCGTTCCGGTGCAGGCGGAACCGCTGCGGATCGCGCTTCGCGAGACGTTCATCCGCAAGGCCACCGTGCAGGGCCGGCACGTCAAACAGTCCGGCGGGCACGGCCAGTATGCGGTGTGCCAGCTGGAGATCGAGCCGCTGGAGCGGGGCGCCGGGATCGAGTTCGTGGACAAGGTGGTGGGCGGATCCGTTCCGCGGCAGTTCATCCCGTCGGTGGAGAAGGGCGCGAGGGCGCAGTTGGACAGGGGTGTGCTGGCCGGCTATCCGGTGGTCGATGTCCGGGTGACGCTGCTCGACGGCAAGGCCCACTCGGTCGACTCCTCGGACATGGCGTTCCAGACCGCGGCGGCGATCGCGTTGCGGGAAGCGGCGAATGCCTCGACGGTGTCGCTGCTGGAGCCGGTCGACACGGTCGATATCACCGTGGACGACGACCATCTCGGGGCCGTGCTCTCGGACCTGCGCGGACGGCGCGGCCACGTGCTCGGTACCGAGCCCGCCGGCGACCTGGCGGCCGACGGTGGGCGCGCCGGTACCGGCCGGACCGTCGTGCACGCGGAGGTCCCGGCGCTCGAGTTGTCCAGGTACGCCGTCGATCTGCGTTCGGTGTCCCGCGGCACCGGCACCTTCAGCCGGGCTCTGCTGCGCTACGACTACCTCCCGACGGAACTGGCCAAGGCGCAACTCGACGGGTCCTGAGCCTGGGCGTTGCTGCCGCCGGCATGGTGTCCCGTCAGATTCCGAGTTGTCGCATCCCGGTGGCCAGTTCCTCACGCCACCAGGCGTAGTCGTGACCGCCCCGGAATTCGGTGTAGGACACCGCGGCTCCGGCAGCGCGGGCTGCATCGCGGAACTGCCGCGCCTGCGTCGTCATTTCGGCCTCGTCGGTACCGACCTGGACAGCCAACCGCGGCCGGTGACCAAGAGTCCGTCCCGCCAGACTCCTGGTGAGGTGCCCCGGCGCGGTGGCGCCGGGCGCCGAGCTGACATCGCGATCGAACCAGAACGACCCGGACTGGACGATGGCCGAAGTCGCCAGATCGGGTCTGTCGATGACGAGCCCGGCGGCTGCGAGTCCGCCGAAGGACTGCCCGGCGATCGTGGTCCGGTCCGGGTCGACGGTCACCAACCCGGTCCGCCGCACGGCGGCGAGCAGGTCGGTGATGATCCGTGCACAACGGTCGGGGATGGGCAGTTCTGCGGCTCGTCGCTGCAGATCGACGGAGTCCATCAGGACCAGGGTGGGGCGCCGTCGTCCGGTCCGGAGCGCCGACAGGTTCCATGGACGCCAGGCCTCGCCGTCCAGCAGAATCAGCAGCGGTGCGCCGGGATCGGCGCCCGTCAGCAGCGTTGCCCGCCTGCTGCGGCCGTCCGAGTGCTCGACGAGCAGCTCGCGTCCGGCCGGGCCGCGGGGGTCGACGACTCCGTCGACGGGCTCGAAGTGTTGGGCCGTCGGGTGTCTCGGCGTGCCCGGTCCCCGGAACACCGATGCGGGTCCGGTGTGTGGGCGAGTCAGCAGCGCCGGGTTGCGCGGATCGGGTCGGCCGTCCTGCCGCACCCGAACCCAGCCCGGACGGTCCGCGCCGACTTGGAGCGGGAAGTGGTCGCGATACACCAACTGGTAGCTGTAGCGCCCGTCGGCGGGGAGCAGATAGCTGACCTGTCGCACCGGGCCACCGCAGATCGGTTGCAGTAGTGCAGGTTCGATGTTTGCCCGGTGGTTGTCGGTCAGGCTGGTCAGACAGACCATCACCTCGCGGTCGGTGTCCACCCTGGCCAGGAACGAGACCTCGACCAGGTCGACACCGTCGACCGCCACCTGCTTGCCGATCAACGGCGTCCTGGCCTGTGCCGTCCAGAACCGGTCGGCAGCCGGCTGTGGCCGGGCAGCGGACCCCAGCGCGTCGATCCACCCCGGCCGGATCCGGATCGGTGCGCCGTCGGCCGCCACCGGCGACGGCCGGAGCTCGATATCCGCCGGTGGGGTGAACGGATCGACCGGGTTCAGCTCCATGTCGCCGATCGATCGCGAACGTCCAGCGGTCCACGGCCGTCACCGGCGGGCGCGGCGCCGCCGATTCCGGTGCGGCGCACCGGTATTACCGTCGGCAGTCCGTCGAACGGGTCGTCGAACAGGTGTGCCCGCAGTCCGAATACCTCCAGGAGCAACTCTTCGGACAGCACCTCGGCCGGCGGTCCCTGGGCGACGATGCTGCCCGCCTTCATCACTACCAGGTCGTCGCTGTAGCGGGCGGCCAGCCCGAGGTCGTGCAGCACCACAACGATGGTCCGGCCGGTGACGTCCCGGAGCGTCGTCACCAGCTCGAGGACGTCGACCGCATGTGCCATGTCCAGGTGCGTCGTCGGCTCGTCCAGCAACAACAACTCCGTCTGCTGCGCCAAGGACATCGCGATCCAGGCCCGCTGGCGCTGGCCACCGGACAGTCGATCCACCGCCGTGTCTGCCAGCTCCGCAACCTGGGTGTCCCGCATGGCATCGGCGGTGATCCGTTCGTCCTGCTCCGACCACTGTCGGTACCAGGGCTGGTGCGGCTGCCGGCCACGCCGGACCAGCTCGGCCACCGTCATCCCGTCCGGCGCCACCGGGAGCTGGGGCAGGACGGCCAAAGATCGGGCGATCTCCCTGGTGCGCAACTGTTCCAACGGACTGCCGGACAGCAGCACGCTGCCTGCGGTGGGCCGCAGCAGTCGGGACAGGACCTTGAGCAGGGTCGATTTCCCGCAGCCATTCGGGCCGATGATGGTGGTGATCTTGCCGCCACCCACCCGCAGGTCAACGCCCTTGAGGACGTCGCCGTGGCCGTAACCGGCCCGAATGTCGATGGCTTGCAGGGGAGGGGTTTCAGCCACTGGTCTTCCTGACGTAGGAGCGCATGAGGAACAACAGGTACGGGGCGCCGATCAACGGGGTGAGCACGCCGACCGGGAGCGTCCCCGGTAACCGGTCGGCCACCTGGGCGGCGATCATCATCACGCCCGCGCCGGCCAGGCCGCCGACCAACGGCGGCGGACCGGCAGTACGGAACAGTCGCATGGCGATCTGCGGGGCCACGAATGCGACGAACGCGATCGGTCCGGCCACCGCCGTCGACGCGCTGGTGAGGATCACGGCGACCGCGAGGGCGACCAACTCGACCCGGCCCGGCACGGTGCCGACGGTGGCGGCGACGTCCCGGCCAAGTCGCAGGGCCCCGACGTCGCGGCCCAGCCGGATGCAGACGAACAGGGCCAACGCACTGATGCCCGCCAGCAGCCAGAGATCGCCGATCTTCACTCCGTTCACCGATCCGGAGAGCCATCGCACGGCCACCTGCGCGTTGAGCAGATCGGTCCTGGTCAGCATCCAGGCTGTGCCGGCCAGTGCCAGCGCGTTCACCGCCAGACCGACGAGAACTACTCGCACACCGTCGAATCCGGTCCGCCAGGACAGCGCGAGGATGATGCCTGCGGTCAGTAGGCCGCCGACGATGGCGGCCGGCGTCAGCAGCGAGGACGCCGGGTTGTCGCCCACCAACCCGGCCACCGCCGGGGTGGTGATCAGCAGGACGGCGAAGGCGCCGGCCCCCGAGGTCACGCCCAGGATGTCCGGGCTGGCGATCGGGTTGCGGGTGATCGACTGCGTCAGCCCGCCCGCACAGCCGAGCGCGAAACCGACCAGCAGCGCGGCCAGTGCCGGTGCGAGTCGGTTGTCGATGACGACGAGCCGCTCGACCCGGGTTCCGCCACCGGACAACACGGCCACCACCCGGTCGACCGGCATCGCCAGGGTTCCGGTGAACACCGCCAACGCCAGCAACCCGAGCAGCACGAGCACGGCCGTCAGCGCGCCGATGACCAGCCGGCGGCGCACCCGCAGCCCGATCGGACCGACCCGGAGCTGCCAGGAGCGGGGAGGGGTCGAGGCGGTCACAGGGCGACCAGCCGACGGCGTCGGGTGATGGCGAGTAGAACCGGTGCGCCGATCACCGCCAGGACGATTCCGACCTGCAGTTCACCGTTGTCGACGGTGATCCGGCCGACGGTGTCGGCCGTCAGCAGCAGTACCGCTCCGGTCAGTCCGGCGAACGGCACGATGCGTCGGTAGTCGGATCCGCCGATCGCCCTGGCGACGTGCGGTGCCACCAGGCCCAGGAACGAGATCGGCCCGCAGATCGCGGTGGCCGCCCCGGCGAGCAGGGTGATCGAGACGATGCTCACCATCCGGCTGGCCGCCACCCTGGTGCCCAAGGACGTGGCAACCTGTTCGCCCAGGCCGAGTGCGTTCAACGAAATGCTGTTGTACAGCGCCAACAACAGTCCGACGACGAGCAGCGGAACCAGCAGTCCGACCAGGTCGTAGTTGCGTTGAGCCAGCGTTCCGACGTTCCAGAACCGCACCGCGTCCAACGCGCTCGCATCCAGCAACACCAGGGCGGTGGTCAATGCGGCCAACAGCGCCGCCAGCGTCGTGCCGACAACGGCGAGCATCATCAGCGAACTGCCGCTGATGTCCCGCAGGCCGAAGGCGAACACGATGACCGCAGCCGCCCCGGCCCCGACCAGCGCGGCGACCACCAATCCACCAGACGACACCCCGCCGAACAGCGACACCGACAGGGCAACGCCGAAACTGGCGCCGGCGTTCACCCCGAACAGCCCGGGGTCGGCGAGTGGATTGCGGGTGTGGCCCTGCATCAGCGCACCGGCCATCCCCAGCGCGACACCGACCAGCAGGCCGAGCAGGGTTCTGGGCAGTCGCTGCGAGGTGATGACGGTGGCATCGTCGCTGTCCGCGCCGGTGAACAGGGCGGACAGCACCTCGGACGGCGCGATGTTCCGGCTGCCGACAGCCAGACTCAACAGCACCACGACGAGCAGGACGACGACCAGGACGAAACCCAGCACCAGGTAGCGTGTGACACCTCCGGAGCGTGACCGGGGTGTGGGAGAGAGCGACACCGTCATAGGTTAGCCTCACCTAAACATCCAACGTGACCCGGAGTTGTGACATGAAATTTGTGAGTCGAGCGGCGGCCGTAGTGACCGCCGCGGTCCTCCTTGCTGCCTCGGCGGCCTGCGGTTCGTCGGACGACCCGGCGGACGGCAACGACATCGCCGCCGTTGCGACGACCGCAGGCCCGGCCACGTCCGGGTCCGAATCGGCGCCGGCGTCGTCGGCGGGTTCGTCGGTGGCGGGTTCGTCGGCCGCTACCGGTTCGTCGGCGGCGGGTTCGTCGGCCGGGTCCGCAGCAGCCGCGCCCGGGTCGAGTGGCCCTGGCCCGGCAACGGTGACCACGGCATCCGACGGAACCCATACCGTCACCGGCACTTTCACCGGTGAGGTGACCGGCGTTCCCGCCAAGCCGCAACGGGTGGTCGCACTGTGGCGCACCGGTTCCGAGCTGGCCGAGCTCGGCGTGGTGCCGGTCGGGTCGCTGGAGGGCGAATTCCTGGAGGGTGAGCTCGGCGCCGACCTGTACAGGTCCGTCGCCGAGGTGCCCACTGTCGGCAGCTTCGAGGGAGTGGACATCGAGAAGGTGATCGCCGCCAAGCCCGACCTGATCATCGGCATGGACAACGGTGGGCTGAGCATCGACTACGCGACCCTCGCCGAGATCGCCCCGACGGTGATTCTCAAGATCGCCGAGCCGACCGATGTTTGGCGGAACTACCCGGTGGTTGCCGAGATCGTCGATAAGACAAGTGATTTCACCACCAAGAACGCCGACCTGGATGCCAAGCTCGGGGCGATCGCCGACGAGTACGGCGACAAGCTCAAGGACAAGTCGGTGACGGCGTTCGGCGTCTCGGCGGACGAGATCTGGATCAGTACCAGCAAATCACTGCTCTACCAGCGTCTGGCGCAGGCGGGCTTCACCTACAACCCGGTCTACACCGACGATCCCGAACGGTACGTGACCGTCCTCACCGCCGAGAACATCCCGAACCTGGCGGACCAAGCCGCGATCTTCTACCAGACCAACCTCGATGGCAGCCCCATCGCCGGCAACGACATCGTGCAGAAACAGGAGTCATACCAACGACTTCCCGCGGTCAAGGCCGGCCGGGAGTATCCGGTGACCAGCGGCGTCATTTACACCTTCGTCGGCGCCGACGAGCAGGTCGAGGACATCAGGGCTGCGGCCAAGGCGCTCGCCGAAAGCTGACCTGGTCCGACAGTCGCACCATCCCACCGAGTAGGAGATCTCCCGTGGCCGGCCGCCGTAACAAGAGCTACCCCATCGTGATCCGCGACCTCGAGGTGATCGATGCCTACGACGTCACCCCACTGATGCGTCGTGTCGTGGTCGGAGGTGATCAGCTCGGTCACTTCGTCAACAACGGCCATCGGGTTGAGCCGTTCCGCACCGAGAACGCCGACGACCACGTGAAGCTGGTGGTGCTCGGGCCCGATGACTCGATCGAGGTCCCGGCTCAGTTGGACGGGCACCTCGACTGGTCGCGGGAGGCGCTGGACCGGGCCAGGGACTACACCCCCCGACGGTTCGATCCGGTCGGCCACCGGCTGGAGCTCGACTTCGTCCGGCACGCCGGCGGAGTCGCCTCCGAGTGGGCCGTGCGGGCACAGCCCGGCGACCGTGCGCTGGTCGCGGGTCCGCGCGGCACCACCGTGCTGCCCGACGACATCGATTGGTTCTTCCTGGTCGGCGACGAGACCGCGCTGCCGGCCATTGCCCGGCGGATCGAGGAACTGCCGGCCGGCACCCCGGTGACGGCGGTGGTCAGCGTACCGAGCGCTGCCGAGGAGCAAACCTTCGAGCACAGCACGGATCTGACGATCACCTGGGTCCATCGGGACGTCGCCGGACCGAACGCGCCGATGGGCGCCGGCTTGATGGAAGCGGTGACAGCCGCGCGCTGGCGGGACGGCACCGTCTACGCCTGGGCCGCCGGCGAGGCCGGAATGCTGCGCCCGCTGCGCCGCTGGCTCAAGGGCGACAGAGCGGTTCCGCCGACCCACATCGACATCGCGGGCTACTGGCGCTCCGGCCAGTCCCAGTCCGACGCCGCCCACCTGCGGCAGAGGGTGCAGGCGCTGACCTCGCTGGCGGTTCCGTACGCCGTGCGGGCCGCGGTGACACTCGAGCTGGCCGAGCACGTGGCCGACGGTCGGACCACGATCCCCACGCTCGCCGCCGCGGCCGGCGCACACCCCGTTGGGGTGCGCAAACTGATCCGGATGCTCACCTTCCACCAGCTCTTCGAGCTGGACGGCGACTCCGTCCGGTTGGGAGCGAGCGGATCCGTGCTGCTGGACGAGGCGACCCACCAGGCGCTGGATCGGCGCAGCGGCATGGCCCGGTTGGACGACAGCTGGCCAGGATTGCTGCACACGATCCGGACCGGCCGGTCCGGGTACGAAGAGGCGATCGGCGAAAGCTTCTGGGCGACGATGGCCGTCGACCGGCAATTGGGCGAATCCTTCGACGCATCGCTCAGCGACTGGTCGGCGGTCTGGAGCCGGGGAGTCGCCGGCTCATTGGAGCTGACGGACGAGACCGTCGTCGACGTCGGCGGTGGGACCGGGACCCTCATCGGTGAGGTGCTGCAGACCTACCCGCAGACCAGCGGCACCCTGGTAGAGCTGCCGTCCGTGGCCGAACGGGCCCGGGCCAATCTGGCTGCGCGCGGCCTGTCCGATCGGGTCGGGATTCTGCAGCAGAGCTTCTTCGAGCCGCTGCCCGCCGGCGCCGATGTCTATCTGCTCGCCCAGGTGCTGCACGACTGGCCGGACCCGGAGGCCGTGAAGATCCTGCGGCGGGTGGCGGATGCGGCCGGTGATCGGCGAATCGCCCTGGTCGAACGTCTCGCCGCCGACGAAGACCACGACCACGACGTGATGTTCGACCTGCAGATGTACGCGACGTTCGGGTCCGGCGAGCGCAGCCTCGACGAATTCGCCGCGCTGGGCGATCGGGCGGGTCTGACGGTGACCGGCACCACGCCGATCGGCGAGGACCTGCATCTCATCGAGCTGCGGGCCACGAGTTGACCGGGAGACTGGGTGGTGGGTCAACCCTGATGGTCTGGATGTGCCAGGCGGGCAGCCGGAGCCGGACGCTCGACGGCCCGATCCGTCCCAGGTCGCCGGCCGACTGATCCTTGAGGTCGACACCTGCAACGGACCCGGTGAGCAGCGGGCCGGTCAGCGTCGTCACTGCCGGCGTCGGCCGGAGATTCGCGATCCGGATCAGGTACGAGCCCCGGTTCGGGTACAGCGCGGACAGCACTACCGGATCGCCATCGGCGGCCAGCAGGCCCGGAAGGTCCACTGCTGCTGCAGTAGTCAGGTACTGCCGACCCCGCCAGTCGGCGTCGCCGAGCTCCGGCGCTCCTGCCTCGATCCAGGATGACTCGCCCGGGCGCAGGGTGAACCGCCACAACTGCGGCCCGTAGTTGTGCCAGACGAAATGCTCGTCGCCGCAGGATGTCGGGGTCCGCAGCAGTACGGCCTCCAGCACGCCGTCGGGTGGCCGGTCGAGTCCCGTCCGGTCAACGCGTGACGGGTCGACGCCCGGTTGATCGATGCCCGGTCGATCGCCACCCGGTTCATCGATGCTGTGGCGCAGACCCAGGAGATCGCCGGTGATCGTCAGGCCGCCGTTCGCTCCGGCGACGTGCGCCCAGTGCTGCGCCTCCCGGTAGCGCGGATAGTCGGCCGGATCGATCTCATCGGTGTGTGAGGGCCCGGCACCGGCCGGCACGTCCGACCAGTTGGTGGCGTGAAACGGCGTCCCGTAACTGATCTGCTCTGGGCCGCTCGGCCGGGCAAGGCCGAGTCGGACCTGCCGGTCGGGCGTTCCCGGCCAGCGCACGCCGACCTCCAGGTCGAGCCTCGGACCGTCGGTCCAGACCGTCAGCAGTTGGGTCCAACGAACATCCAGCAAGTCCTGGACGATTCTGATCTGGGTGGCCAGCGGACCGTGCGAAACCACCCCGACCTCCGCCGTGGCCGCCCGGGTCGGGGCCGATTCGTCGGTACGAAGGGTCACGTCGTTGCCGGTCTCCGGGACCGATCGCAACACCCCGAGCGACCCGGCATGGTCGGTGCCCCGGTCGCGGTCCACCAGGCTCACGATCCGTCCGTCGGACCGGTCGACCGCGACCAGCAGATGCGCTGTGGTCACGGTGATCACGTCGCCGTCCACCACGTGCGCCGGCGGGCCGGCGGCTACCAGGTCGGCGGCCCGCAGCAGCCTGCCGCCCACCGCCGGGACCGGCGGTGTGGCCAGCGCCAGCACCCCACCGCCGAGCGCATCGGCCAGTCGCTGGACCCCCAGCGGTCGTTCCGTGGACGACGGGTCGTCGTCCGCCAGCCAGCGGGTGAGCACCGCGCCCGCAGGGCTCGCCGGGTCGATCCGGTCGGTGCGGCTCCCGCTGCACAGGCCCGGGTTGAAGGCGACCAGTGTCTCGACCGGCCCGGCGCCGTTCGGTGATGCGGTGCCGTTGGATCGTGCCGTGTCGTTCGATGGTGCCGTGTCGTTCGATGGTGCCGTGTCGTTCGATGGTGCCGTGTCGTTCGATGGTGCCGTGTCGTTCGATGGTGCCGTGCCGATCGACTGCTCGATGAGCTGCCGGCTGTAGTCGATCACCCGATCCTGCCGGATCCGCTTGTGGTAGCTGCTGAGCGCACCCTCCTGCCCGCCGCCGTTGTGGTCCTGGGTGAACAGATGCATCCGCCACAGACCTTCGAATTCTGCGCCGGCCGGGATCGGGTCCTTGCGGGCGAAGAAGGCGTCCTCGTGGAAGCTGCCCTTCCACTCCCCGACCTCGGCCGGCCAGGGCGACCGGCCGGCGTGAACAGCCAGCACCGCAGCGGTTTCGGCCGTCAGCAGCAGCGACTCGGCGGCGCGGGCGCGGCGGAAGAAGTCCGCCGACTCGTCGGCCGCGACACCCCAGACGCTCGGGATGCCCTGTCGGGTTTCGGCCAGCGGCACCGGGTGATCCCGGTAGGGAGCCAGGACGGCGGCCGGCGTCGAGTAGCCGAACTCGATCCCCGGGAGCTGCCGGCGGTAGGCCTCGATGAACTCCGCCAACGGCCGCCCGTAGCCGGCGCCGAAATCGTCGTGCGTTGTCAGGTCGCCGGCCGTGCCGGAGATCGGAACGGTGCCCAGCGGGAAGCGGTCGGCCACCTCGTCGAGGTTCAGTTGCCAGTCGCCCCACCGCGGCGTCTCGGCGGGCAGGTCGGCGACCTGCAGCGGAATGAAGTTGTAGTGGCCGGGCCAGCGCAGTACCAGCAGCTCGGATCCGTCGGGGCTGACGGACCGCCAGATCCTGCCCTCCGGAAAGATCTTCCGCGCGGTGGCATAGAAGTCGACACCGCACTGCCGGCAGAGCTGCGCGGTCTGCGGGTTGAGTCCGGGCAGATCCGGATGGATCGCGGTGTGCGGCAGGTAGTTCAGCCGTTCGCGCAGCAGATCCCGGCCGAGCTGCAGGTTGCGGATGTGGGACTCACCCAGGACCAGGTTCTCCCAGACGTCGATGTACGCCGCCCCGATCTCCACCCGGCCCTGCGCCAACAGCCGGATCAGATCCCGCTCGTGCTCGGGATGGACCAGCAGAAAATGCTCGGCGAACACCGCGGTCTCGATGACGAAGGTTTCGTCGGGATGCGTCAGACACCGCTGGAGATAGCCGAGGATGATGTCCGCGCCGCGGGCCAGGCAGGTCAGATAGCTGCCGAGCCAGTACAGATCCAGGTGCGAACCAGGGACGTAGACGATCCGGTCCGGCAGCGGAGCGCCGTCAGCCATGCCTCACCCCTTCACCGTTCCGATCGTCAGCCCTGCCACGAAGTATCGCTGTAGGGCGAAGAATGCGACAACCGGCGGAACGGTGGCGATGGTCGCCGCCGCCATCAGTTGGCCGAGATTGGTGTCGTGCCGGCCGATCAGACCGGCCAGCTGGACGGTGACGGTGGTGGTGTTCGAGGTGAGTAGCACCAGGGCCAGGAGGAATTCGCTCCAGCAGGTCAGCGCCGTGTAGATGGCGGTCGCCGCCAGTGCCGGCCGGGCGATCGGCAGCACGATGGACCACAGGATCCGGACGTTGGAGGCCCCGTCGATGCGACCGGCCTCGGTGAGGTCGAGTGGGATGCCGCGGAAGAACCCGGTCAGCATCCACACCGCGACCGGCAGGTAGAGCGCCAGATAGACCAGGCCGAGGCCGGCACCGGTTCCGGTGAGGCCCAGTGAGTTCCACAGCAGGTAGACCGGCACCAGCACCGCACTCTGCGGCAACAGCTGGGTGAACAGGATGCCGATCAGGAAGCCCTTGGACCCACGGAAGGTCAGGTGGCTGACGGCGAAGGCCGCGCACGAACCCAGTACCACCACGACGATGGTCGTCAGCCCGGCGATCACGGCGCTGTAACCCAGCGACCGGAGCAGGGCGCCGCCGGCCAGTACCGCCCGGAACTGCTCCAGCGTGGGATGATGCGGGTACAGAGTCGGTGCCAGCGCAGCGATCTCGGCGTTGGTCTTGAACGCCGACGACACCATCCAGTAGACCGGCACCAATGCGAACACCAGCAGGACGCCGAGCACCAGCGCCGCGCACCGGCGCCCGGCGGCCGTCGACAGCGCACCACCCGACCGCGCATTCCCCGACCGCGCGCTACCCGACCGCCCCGTGCCGGTCACCGCGCGGTCGCCTTCGAGACGCGCAGATAGCTGCCGATGGCGACCGCCATCAGCGCGAAGGTGAGCACCGACTGCGCGGCTCCCTCGTCGAGCCGGTTGAACTGGAATGACGTCTGCCAGATCAGGAACGGCACAGTACTGGTGGCGCCGTTCGGCCCACCCGAGGTCAGCGTGTAGATCAGGTCGAAGTAGTTGAACGTCCAGATGAACGCCAGCGTGCCGGTCAGCGCCAGCACCGTCGACAGGCCCGGCAACACCACGGCACGGATCCGCTGCCGGTAGCTCGCGCCGTCCATCGCGGCCGCCTCGTGCAGCTCACTGGGAATGGCCCTGAGCCCGGCGGAGATCATCAGCATCCAGAACGGGAAGCCCTTCCATACGTTCGCGAAGATCACCGCCGGCAGCGCGGTCGACGACCGGCCGAGCAGGTCGACGCCGTCGGCCCCGAACCAACCGAGCACCTCGGTCAGCAGACCGCTGATCGGGTGGTAGATGGCCAGCCAGACCGCGCCGATCACCACTCCTGGCATCACCCACGGGGTCAGCAGCAGGGCACGGATCACCCCGGCGCCGCGGATGCCGGTGTCCAGGGCGAGCGCAGCGACGAATCCGATGACGAACTGCACGGCGATGCTGCCCAGCGTCCAGATCAGCGTGGTACGCAGCACCGACCAGAAGTCGTCGAAGGCGAAGACGTTGCGGTAGTTCAACAATCCGGCGAACTCGCCGTCGGCCTGGCTCAGGTTGTTGACGTGCAGGCTGATCCAGATGTTGTACAGCAACGGATACAGCGCCACCGCGGCAACGACCAGCGCCGGCACGATGACGAACCCGAGCGTGCGCGGGCCACCGCGGGAGGGCCCGGTATCAGCACCGCCCGCCGTCATCGCCGCAGGATCTGCTGGTTCACCTGGGTGTCGAAGGCGGCGAGCGCGTCGTGCGCGGAGGTTCCGCTGAGCAGCGCAGGTGCCACGTTCTTCTGCAGCGCCGCCGCTACCTGGGCGAGCTGGGGGACCGGCGGGATCGGCAGCCCGCTGTTCGGCAGCTCGGCCTTGAACGCTTCGTAGAACGGATCGGACTTCCACGGTTCGGAATCCAGCCCGGCGGTGAGCGGCGGGAAGGTACTGGAGGCCGCGATCGCGTTCAGGTTGTCCGGCCGTTCGATGAACGCGACGAGAGCCTTGGCGGCGTCCGGGTTCTTGCCGGTTGCCGAGATCCCGATCTGCCAGCCGCCCGAGGTGCTGGCCGACTTGCCGCCGGTCTGCTGGGCGGGGATCGGCGTGGTGGCGAAATCCTTGCCGTACTTGGCGTTCGGGTTGTCCTTCAGGATCGTCGGGCGTTCCCACGGACCGCCCACCATGAACGCCAGCTTGCCCTGGGCGAACAGCTGGTTCATGGTGTCCTCGGTCATGTTCGACTGCCCCGGCGGCAACGCCCCGGTCTTGACGATGTCCTGCAGCAGGGTGACCGCGGCGACGGTGCCGGCCGAATCGGCCGCCGTTGCCCGGGTGCCGTCGGCGTTCAGCAGCTCACCGTCGGCGGTCTTCAGGTACGGGCCGACCGTCTCGTAGGCCATGTCGTAGTCGCCCGAGTTGCGGAAGGCGTAGCCGTAGGCGCCGGTGACCTTGACCTTCGCCACATCGCTGAGCAGTTCGTCCCAGGTGGTCGGTGGCCCGGTGATGCCGGCCTTCGCCAGCAGATCGGGGTCGTAGTAGAGCGCGCGGGCGTCGGTGTCCATCGGCAGCGTGTACTGGGTACCGTTCACCTGGCCGGCGGTCACCAGCGCGGATATGAACGGTGTCGTGTCGACGCCGACATCCGTCAGCGGCGCAAGGAATTTCGCGGTGGCCCAGGCTTGAATGTTCGGATGGTTGACCCGGAACACGTCCGGTCCGTTGCCGGCCCGCAGCGCGGTGGTGAGCTTGGTGTCGTAGGAGTCGAAGGCGACCGCGTCCACCGTCACGGTGATCGACGGGTTGGCCGTGTGGAAGTCGGCCAGCACCTTCTTCTCGGCGTCCAGTTGCGGGCCGCTCGACTCGGTCGCCCAGGTGAGGGTGGCCGGCGGACCGTGGTATCCGGAGCCGGCGGTCTCACCGCCGGACGTCATCCCGGACGTTGTCCCGGAAGACGGACCGCCGGACGAAGCACCCGATGTGACAGTCGAGGACGCGACGGATGGCGTCAGACCCGTTGCGGCGGAGCCGGTACCCGAACCGGGCGGTCCCCCGGACGCGGCGGGGGAACTCCCGCCGCAGCCGCTGAGCAGCAGACCGGCGGCCGCGCCGACGGCGATCAGGCCAGTCCGGCGCTGCCGGGATGCACCGCTGCCGCGCCCGCGGGTGCCGACGAGTTCGTGCATGACCGCTCCCTTCTGCGCAGCCGTCGACCGGTTCGACCGCTACAGAATGCCGAACTCGGCGTACGCGTCGGTGCTGCTCATTCCGTTGCTGATGGCCTCGCGCACCCGGTCCTCGGTGGCTGCCTTGGCCAGCGCCCTGTCGATCACCTCGGCCTCGATCTCGCTGGGCACCACCAGCACACCGTCCCGGTCGCCGAACACCAGATCGCCCGGCGCCACCTCGACGCCGCCGATCTCGACCGGGATCCGGTAGTCGAGGACCGCGGCCCGCACACCGGCGTCCTGGGCGTAGCCGCCGCGGCTGAAGACCGGCCAGCGCTGCGGCAGGATGCGCGAGGTGTCACGGTGGTAGCCGTCGATCACGGCACCGGCCGCTCGCCGCTCGCGGGCGACCGCCGTCAGTAGTTCGCCCCAGGCGGAGCAGGCCAGCCGGCCCGACCTGGCCAGGTAGACGTCGCCGGCGGCCAGCTGGTCCAGCGCCTCGGTGAGCTTGCCGAACGGCTTGGACCGGGGTCCGAACACATCGGCGATCACTACCGGCATGGCCCGGCCGATCACGGTCAGTTCCGGGTCCAACGGGCGGATCTCGGCGGGCAGGAACTGATGCCGCCGGCCCAGCTCATCGAGGATGTCGCCGACCGCGGCGGTGTGCAGCTTGGACCGGATGGTGTCGAACAGGGCGGAGTCGGCCAGGGCCGGGTCGATCCGGCCGGTGTCGATCCGGGCGGGCTCGGTCACGAGCCGGATTTCCGCGTCGATCGGGCGGCTTTGCCGCCGGCGGCCGCCGCGTCGACCCGGTGCCAGACGACGGTGACGTGCTCACGGAACAGCGGCCCAGCGACGTCCGGATCGTTCCCGTGCAGGCTGTCGATCAGTGGTTGGTGCGTCTCGGCGATCTCGGACAGCGAGCCGAAATAGATCCGGTTCGACACCGTGGTGACCGCCCGGAGGCTGCCCTCGACCAGCGGCCACATCCGGGCCAACAGGTCGTTGCCGGTGGACTCCCAGACGGTGCGGTGGAAGTTGATGTCCTGCTCGATCACCTGCCGCAGGTCGTCGGCCGCAGCGGCCGCCCGCATCTCGGTGAGCACGCCCGCCAGCTTCTCGACGGCGGTGTCGTCGGCATAACTGCAGAACTCGCGGGCGGCGTGATCCTCGAGTAGCGCCCGCAGTTGATAGGTCCGGCGGGCCGTCTTCTCGTCGATGGTGGCCACAAAGCTGCCGCGGCGCGGAAGTTGCAGCACCATGCCGCCATGGGCCAGCCGCTTGAGCGCCTCGCGGACGGGTGCCTGACTGACCGACAGCTGCCGGGCGATCTCGGACTCGACCAGCCGCTGGCCCGGCTCCAGCCGGCCGGCGGCGATCGCGTCGATGAGCACGTCGTAGATCTGGTCGGAGAGCAGCGTGCGGCTGAGCGTCTTCGTCGGCTGCAGTGCGGCCTGGTAATCGCTCACAGCCGTCCTTCCTCGTGGCGGCCTGTGGTACGCCGACCGCTGGTCACGATTGTCGCCCGAATAGGTGGTTCCTCTTGACAATCTCCGCGACAGTAGCGAGTCTATCGCTGATCGGCAATCGATAGGCGATTAGTACGCCGTCCGGGGGGCGCACCCCACCCGGGCAACGTAGGTGGCCTGGGTACTGCGGACCGACGGCCGACGCAGTCGTGCCGTCGTTCTCGGCGGCGCCCGGTGCCCCGACATCTGAAGTGTGGATCGGCAGACCGGGGCGGGCCTGTCGATGGCAGAAACTTGGTGCTGAAAGCGATGGACCGCAATGCGGGCAGTGGGATCGGATGCGACCGGGCGGGTTCCGCCCTGGTCTACGCGCGCCGGGATGCGGTGACGCGCCGGCTGTACACGCCGTGGCTGCCCGCGCAGCAGCCGAGCGCACGCGCGTGGGCCTCGGCGGATCCTGCCGGTTCCGGCGTCGGGCGCCCGACTCTGGCCGACAGGTGGTCCGAGCTGCGCCGATGCCTGCAGGACATGGACGCGGCGGCGGTCCCGACCAGTCGGACCAGCGGCCAGGGGTAACAGGCGGGATCGGGTGCCGGCAACCTCGGGGTGAGTAGTTGTCGGCGGTGGGGGAGGATCGGTCGGTGCGGACTGAGACGAGCGCCGGCCGTTCGGCCGTGGTGATCGGCGGTGCCTCGGGCATCGGCGCGGCCACCGCCGACCTGCTGGCCGCGCGCGGCTGGCACGTCGTCTGCGCCGACATCGCCGATCCGCCGGACCAGAGCGACGCCGTTGGCCGCGGGCTGGACGGTCCCGGGCCGGACCGCCCCGAGCGGGACAATCGCGAAGTGGACGATCGCGCCGTCGGCGGCGCCGATGACGCGCCCGGATCGATGCGACACCGGTACGCCGACGCCACCCGATTGGCGGACCTGCGGCGGGTGGTGGCCGAGGCCGACGCCATCGCCCCGTTGAAGGCGTTGGTGTTCTCGGCCGGCGCCGAACGCCACGGCGACGTGCTGGCCGAGGACGGCACCATCTGGGACCAGATGATCGACGTGAACCTCACCGCCGCGTACCTGTCCGCCCGCGCCGGGATCCCGTTGCTGATCGCCAACGGCGGCGGGTCCGTCGTCGTGCTGTCGTCGGTACAGGGCATCGCCACCGAACCGGGCAACGCCGGCTACGCCGCGGCGAAGGCCGGTGCGATGGGATTGGTGCGGGCGATGGCGCTGGATCACGGCCGGCAGGGTGTGCGGGTCAACGCCGTCGCCCCGGGCACCGTCGACACACCCCTGGTCCGCCGGAACGCGGCGGCCGTCCGGCCGGAGGACCCCGACGCGGTGCTGGCCGGCTGGGGAGAGTTGCACGCGCTGGGTCGGGTGGCCCGGTCCAGTGAGATCGCCGCGGTGGTCGCCTTTCTCGTCTCCGACGAGGCCTCCTTCGTCACCGGCGCTACCTGGACCGTCGACGGCGGCCTGCTGGCGTCCTATGGCTGACGAAGAACCACACCTGCGGAATGAGGATCGATGAGGCTCAGCGAGTTGCTGCACAGTACTCCGGAACCGTTGTGGCACTTGGTGAAGCAGTGCGGTGTTGACCACGCCGTGATGATCCTGGACGGCGCCGAGCAGGAGTCCCGCTGGCTGCGGGCGGCCGATCGGCCGGCACCGGAGGTCGTCGACGGCGACGACGTGCCCTGGTCCGAGTCGCGCCTTCGCACGTTGCAGCAGCAGGTCGCCGGCTACGGGATGAGCATCGCCGCGATCGAGGACACTCCGCCGATGGACCGGATCCGGCTCGGCCTACCCGGCCGCGACCAGGACATCGACGCCGTGCTGGTGCAGATCGCGGCGATGGGCCGGCTGGGCATCCCGGTGCTCTGCTACAACTGGATGGCGATCACCAGCTGGGCCCGCACCGACGTCGGGGTCCCGCTGCGTGGTGGGGCACTGTCGTCCGGGTTCTCCCAGCGGGCCGCCGACCGGTTGCCCGCGCTGGCCGAGCCCGGCGAGATCACCGGCGAGCAGCTCTGGGATGCCCTGCAGTACTTCCTGAATGCCGCCGTTCCGGCGGCGGAGCAGGCCGGCGTCCGGCTGTCCCTGCACCCGGACGACCCGCCGCTGCCGTCGATGCGCGGGGTGCCGCGGATCGTCAGCTCGATCGATGCCTACCGCCGGGTGCTGGCGTTGTACCCGTCGCCGAACAACGCGATCACCCTGTGTCAGGGCAACTTCGCGTTGATGACCGATGAGCTGCCGTCGGTGATCCGCGAGTTCGGCGGGCAGCACGCGGTGGCGTTCGTGCACTTCCGGGACGTCCGCGGCACCGCCGCCGACTTCATCGAGACGTTCCACGACGAGGGACAGAACGATCTGGAGGCGTGCATGCGGGCCTATGCCGAGGTCGGCTTCGACGGGCCGATGCGCCCCGACCACGTGCCGACGTTGTTCGGCGAGTCGAATGAGCGCCCCGGCTACGCCACGCTGGGCCGGCTGTATGCCCTCGGTTACCTCCGGGCGCTGCAGCAGGTCGCGTACGGCCGCGGCCAGGTCTGACGCCCGCTGTCGAGCCCGCTCACCCTCCTGGAGGTAGCGGAAACCTGGCCAGGTAGCGGAATTCTCGCGGCGCGTCGGCGCAAGATTCCGCTACCTCGCGGGTGGGTTGCTCTTGTTGCCGGCCCATTGGGGCCATCGCGTACCTGAATGCCGAACTCGCGCAGCCGCTGCGCGACGGCCGCGGCCGTCCGGTATTCCTGGTGCGATAGCTCTGGATGGGCGTGCAGGTCCCGGTAGCACTCCTCCTGCCAGGATCGCACCGCGGCCAGGCCGGCGAGCTCGGTCGCGGCGGTCATCGTTGCGCCAGACCCGCGATGCTGCCTCTTCGAAGGACGGCGATGATCCGCGGATGCCCGTCGATCTCCGGCTGGTCGATGACCTCGACGTCGCGGAGGCCGACAACGCCGGCCAACCGACGGAGGGCTTCGACGGGAAATCCCCAGTAGACGAAGTCGTCGCGCGCGTACACGTCGGCGAGCGCCCGCAACAACGCGATCGGGTCCGTTACCCGGTGCAGGATACCGAAACACAGGACTACGTCGAAGGACTCACCGAGCCGGCGCACGTCCAGCGCATCCATCCGGTGGTACTCGACCCGCGATTCGAGCAGCTCGGCGATCGCCCGAAACCCGGCAGCGGCCGGCAATGTCACGCCGAAACGAGCACCCACCCATTCGACGTACTGCTCGTTGTCGACAGCGACGACGCGGCGCGCGCCGCGGCCCTCCGCCAGGAAGCTGTAGAAGCCGTCGAACGTGCCGACGTCCAGCACGCTGCGTCCCGCGAAGCGGTCGGCACCCACGGCGGGGAGCCGGTAACCGTGGTCGCGGGCGATGCCGGGCGTGTAGATCCCGGGGGCAAGGGCGAAAGTGTGAAACCAGAGCGGCACCGAGTGACGGACGCGTTCGGCGGCCGCGGCCGTCGCGCCGATGGCCAACTCGTCGGCGACCAGCCGCTCGGCGGCGGACGTCTCCGGAATCGGCTCGATCGCGGTGGGGTGACCCTCCACCCGAACCCACCTCCGTTCGGCGCCGTGCCGTAGCGCCCGGTGGGGCTCCCGAGCAGTCCCTCCGGGCGACGCGAACCTGCCTGCCGGCAGCTGCCGCGCGGGGTCGATGCCGCTGCAGTCGGTGAGCAGCAGGCGCTCTAGCGGTTACGGACGAGATTACCCCCGGCGAATGACGGACGGCCTAGTGTTGTGCGAATGAGCCTGCGCGTTCGCCGATCCGGCCGCCGAGGAAGTTCATGGCGTTCGCCGTAGAAAGGAATTGCCGTGATCATCCTTGGCCGGGCCGAGGTGCGGGAGCTACTGACCTCGTTGGACGTGATTGCGTTGCAGCGCGCGGCTTTTCTGGCCCTTGAACAACACCCTGAGCTGCTGGCGCCCAGAGTGCTGCTGGACGGCGGGGCCGGATCGATGGTGTTCAGTTATCTGGCCAAGGCGAGCACCGGCGGGCCGGTGGTGGCGAAGATCGGCTCGGTGCATCGACCCGTCGACGGCCGGAGCGTCGATGCGTACCTGATGGTGATGGACCCGGTGACCGGTGACTGTCTGGCTCTGCTCGACGGTGAGGAGATCACCGCTGCCCGGACGCCGGCGGCGACCCTTGCGGCCGTCGAGGCCCTCGGACTGCGGCCCGCGGTGGTCGCGATTCTGGGTGCGGGTGTTCAGGGCAGCGGGCACGCCCGGTGGTTCGACGCCCGGTTCCCGGGTTGCGAGATCCGGCTCTGGTCGCCGAGTCCTGCGCGCGCCAGGAACGCGGTCGAGGCGCTGCGGGCCGACGGCGTACGCGCCAGCGCGCCGCAGAGCAGGCGGGCAACCCTGGAGGGTGCCGAGGTGATCGTGACTGCGACGACGTCCGGGGTCCCGGTGCTGGACGCCGGTGACGTCGCTGCCGGTGTGCTCATCGCCGGTGTCGGATCGTTCGCCCCGGACCGGCGGGAGATCGGGTCGGACCTGTTGGGCCGGGCGCGGGCCGTGGTGGTGGACGACATCGCCACCGCGGCACGGCAATCGGGCCCGTTGGTGGCGGACGGAGGGAAGCTGACGGCGGGCCGGACCTTCTCGCTGGGCGCTGTACTGGCCGGCGCCGAGCTGCCTGCACCCGACGCCGACCGCGATCTGACGCTGTTCCTCAGCGTCGGACTCGGCATCCAGGACGCGGCGATCGCGGTACCCCTGGTCGAGCTCGCGGTCCGCTCGGGTGCGCATCAGATCGACCTGTAAGGTCCGATCACCCTCCCGGAAGCGTCACCCAGTAGCGCTCGCTCGTGCCGAGGGTGTTCTCCAGGGCGCCACCTGCGGCGACGATGGTGCGCCTGGAAATCGCGTTGCCGGCGTCGCAGACCAGCAGGGCCTTGCCGATCCCCAGCCGGCCCGCTTCCGCCAGACACAGCTGCAGGGCCGCGGTCGCGACCCCGTTCCCCCGTGCCGAAGGCCGGACGCCGTAACCGATGTGCCCGCCCTCGGCCAGCAGTGCATCGTTCAACTCGTGCCGCAGGTGAATGGAGCCGAGGACTTCGGTCGGTCGAACGTCATCGACGATCCACCACACCGTCGCGGGCACGAACCCGTCCAGGGCCTCCGTCCGCTGCCGGATCTCACGCTGCAGCCAGCGTTCGAAGACCTCGTGTTGCGTCAGGTCTTCATCGTCGAACCCGAACGTCGAGAAGCCGTGCAATTCGCCGCCGTCGAACTCGGCCATCGCCTCGGTCCACGACTTCCAGCGGGCACGATCGGGCAACGCCAGCGAAATCACCCGGCGAGTATAGGCAAGGGAACGGCCTCGGCGAACGACACGACGCTGAACAGCAAATCGGAGACTTGACCAAGCGTGACCCGGTCCCGCGCACCATTCCTCCAACTGGGGCTGGCAGAACCGGCCGACTCGTGAGACCGTAGAAATCCACCAACAATGGCCGCTCAGGAGGAAAAAATGTCCCCTGCACTGGATCGCCGCCACTTTCTCGGCTTGACCGCCGCCGCCGCTGCCGGCGGCGCGTTCGCCGTCACCATCGGATCCCTGCCGGCTCCGGCCGAAGTCGGCGCGCCCGCCGGCGGTGATCCGAATCGGCCGAAGCGGCAGTTCCGGGCGATGTGGATCGCCTCCGTGGTCAACATCGACTGGCCGAGCCGGACCGGGCTGACGATCGAGCAGCAGCAGGCGGAGTTCGTCGGCTGGCTGGATCTGGCCGAGCAGCTCAACCTCAACGCCGTCATCTCCCAGGTTCGGCCGACCGCCGACGCGTTCTGGCCCTCCCCCTACGAGCCGTGGTCGCAGTGGATCACCGGTACCCAGGGCGCCGATCCCGGCTACGACCCGCTGGCCTTCCAGATCGCCGAGGCGCACCAGCGAAACCTGGAGTACCACGCCTGGTTCAACCCCTACCGGGTGTCCATGGGTACCGACCCGAACTCGCTGGTGCCGACGCACCCGGCCAGGGTGCACCCGGACTGGGTGTTCCCCTACGGCGGCAAGCTGTACTACAACCCCGGGATCCCCGCCGTCCGAAAGTTCGTGCAGGACGCCATGTTCGACGCGGTGAGCCGCTACGACATCGACGGCGCCCACTTCGACGACTACTTCTATCCGTACCCGTCCGGCAGCACCCCACTGCCCGACCAGGACACCTTCGCCACCTACGGGCACGGCTTCGACGACATCGGGGACTGGCGGCGGGACAACGTGAATCGGCTGGTCTCCGAGTTCCACGACCGGGTCGGCCGGGCCAAGCCGTGGGTGAAGTTCGGCATCAGCCCGTTCGGTATCTGGGCCAACAGGTCTGCCGAGCACCCGGACGGCTCGGACACCGGTGGGACGCAGTCGTACAACGCCATCTACGCCGACACCCGCCGCTGGGTGAAGCAGGGCTGGGTCGATTACCTGAACCCGCAGATCTATTGGCAGGTAGGGCTTGCGGTGGCCGACTACGCCAAGCTGGTGCCGTGGTGGGCGGACGTGGCGGACGGCACCGACGTGGCGCTGTACATCGGCCAGGCGACCTACAAGGAGACCAGTGGGGTGTTCGGTCCGGACGAACTGGCCACCCATCTCACCTTCAACCAGGATTACCCGCAGGTCGACGGTGACGTGTTCTTCAGTGCTAAGGACGTCCGCGCCGACGCCCAGGGTTCGACGTCAGCCATGGTCGCTGAGCACTACACCCGTCCGGCGATCGTCCCGGTGATCGAGCACCTGGGCGGGAAGGCGCCGCGGCCCCCGGTGGCGCCGTCCGCGCGCCGGGAAGCCGGCGGGGTCCGGCTCGGCTGGGTGTCGCCGGGGGCGACCCCGCGCTCCGGTGACGCCACCTCCTATGCGATCTGGCGGCTGCCCGGCCGGGTCGTGCCCACCGACTTCGTCGACGCCGCACACCTGCTGGCGACGGTCCGGCGGACCGGTCGCGGCCGGCAGAGCTACCTGGACACCACCGCCGACCCGGGCGAGCACTACACCTACGTGGTCACCGCGCTGGACCGGTTGTGGCACGAGAGCCCGCGGTCGGTGGCGCTGCGGGTCTGAGTCGTGGTTCCCGGCCCGGGGTTGACCCGATCCGGCCTCAACTTTCCGGTCGCCGCAGGTTGGCCTGGACGGATGCAGAAGTTGAGGCCCGATCGGGCCGAGCCGTGCCGTGATAGGCCCGGATCGGCACTGGTCGCCTGACCGTGGACGACTCGCCGGCGGCGAAAGACTACTCCGTCGGCGGCGGGAACAGCCCGGCCCGGCCGAGCAGGGCGGGCGTCGGCGCACCCAGCTGTTCGCCGACCCAGCGGGAGATGTCGGTGAGCGCGGCGAGGTCCAGGCCGCTGTCGAAACCCTGACGGTGTAACAAGTATCCGACATCCTCGGTGGCGACGTTGCCGGTCGCTGCCGGCGCGAACGGGCAGCCGCCGATGCCACCGACGCTGGCATCGATCGCCGTCGGCCCGGCGTCAACGGCCGCCTGCACGTTGGCGTACCCGGTGTTGCGGGTGTTGTGGAAGTGCCAGCGCAGCGGGACGCCGGGGCAGGCCGCGGTCGCGACGTCGGCCAGCGTCCGGACCTGCGCGGGCACCCCGACGCCGATGGTGTCGGCGATCGCGAGCTCGTCCGGCTGGATGTCTGCCACCCGTTCGGCAATGGCCAGCACCCGTTCGGCCGGCACCTCGCCCTCGAAGGGGCACCCGAAGGCCGCGGCGAGCGTCACCGTGATGCGGGCGCCGTTGCTGTGCGCGCGGTCCGCGACACGCTGCGCGGTCGCGATCATCTCGTCGATGCCGGCGTTCTGATTGCGCCGGCCGAACGTCTCGGAACAGACCACCACGACGTTGATCTCGTCCATGCCGGCCGCCAGCGCCCGGTCCAGGCCCCGATCGTTCAACGCCAGCGCACTGAAGGTGACGCCGTCGGCCCTTGGCAGTCCGGCCGCGACCTGTTCGGCGTCGGCCATCTGCGGAACCAGCCGGGGATGCACGAAGCTGGTGGCCTCGATGCGTCTGGCGCCGGCGCCGATCAGCGCCGAGATCAGCTGAAGTTTTGTCTCGGTCGACAGGATCGCGGCCTCGTTCTGCAGGCCGTCGCGCGGCGAGACCTCGACGATCTCCGGCCCGATGCGGGTCTGCGCAGCCATCCGTTCAATGTATCGCCGCGCCGAGATTGCATGCAATAGCCGGAGATCGTTGCCGGCCATCCCTTGTGTATCCGCGAACCGTGTGCCAGATTGCATGCAATCGAGGAAGATGCCCGAAGTCTCCGTCAGCGCCCGTTCGCCACCGTCAGCCAATCGGGAAGGGTCACCGTGCCAGCAGAACAGCCAGCGGTCCGTGCGGTCGACCGCGTACTGGACGTGCTGCGTGGTCGGATGCTCGACGGCTCACTGGCCCCCGGCGACCACGTTGCGGAGGCCGAACTGGCCGAGGTGTTGGGAGTCAGCCGCACGCCGGTCCGCGAGGCCATCGGCCGGCTCAGCGCCGAAGGGCTGTTGGACCAACAACCGAACCGGGGAGCCAGGGTCGCGGTCTGGACGACCGAACAGCTCGCGGAGATCTTCGAACTCCGGTTGCAGCTGGAGTCGTACGCGGCGCGGCTGGCCGCCACCAACGCCACCGAGGACGCGATCGTCGCACTGGACGAGATGGCCGAGCGGATGGCGAAGATCGGCCTGCCCGGCCAGGGTCAGGACATCGCCGAACTGCATCTGCTCAACCGCCGGTTCCACGACCTGCTGGTTGCCCAGGCGCACCGCCCGGCGCTGGCGGCGGCGCTCGCGACCGCCATTCACGCTGCGGTCATCCGACACAACTTCGAGATCTATGACGATGCATCGATGCTGCGCAGCCTGCAGCACCACCGGGAGATCGTCGCCGCGCTGCGCGCCCGGGACCCGGACTGGACAGAGGCGGTGATGCGGGCCCACCTGTGCAATGCCCGCTCCACCTTGCTCGCCAGAAATGAACCATTGATCGAACCCGAGGACGAGAACCGATGACCGAGCCGACCCCCGACGACGCCCTGCCGCTCGGCGACCTGCGAGTCGTCGAGCTCGGGCAGCTGCTGGCCGGCCCGTTCTGCGGCCAGCTGTTGGGCGACTTCGGCGCCGACGTGATCAAGGTGGAGGATCCGGGCCGCGGCGACCCGATGCGGCAGTGGGGCCGGGAGAAGCCGTACGGCAAGTCGCTCTGGTGGCCGGTGGTGGCCCGGAACAAGAGGTCGGTGACGGCAAACCTGCGCGATGAACAGGGCCAGAAACTGGTGCGGCAGTTGATCGACCGGGCGGACGTGCTGGTCGAGAACTTTCGGCCGGGCACCCTGGAGCGGTGGGGGATGGCGCCCGAGCAGCTCTGGCAGACCAACCCGCGGCTGGTGATCACCAGGGTCACCGGCTACGGCCAGACCGGCCCGTACGCCGAGCGCGCCGGCTACGGGTCCATCGGCGAGGCGATGGGCGGGATCCGTTACGTCACCGGCGATCCGGAGCGCCCGCCGTCGCGGGCGGGCATCTCGTTGGGCGATTCACTGGCCGCCACCTTCGCGTGCCTCGGCACCATGGTGGCGCTGCACCAGCGGGAGCGCAGCGGGCGCGGACAGGTGGTCGACTCGGCAATCTACGAGGCGGTCCTGGGCATGATGGAGTCGCTGCTGCCGGAATGGGACGTCGCCGGTTACCAGCGGGAGCGGACCGGCGCGACCCTGCCGAACGTGGCGCCCAGCAACGTGTATCCCACTGCTGACGGACAACTCGTGCTGATCGCCGCCA
The DNA here is from genome assembly GCF_000426645.1 of Nakamurella lactea DSM 19367. GTDB lineage: Bacteria > Actinomycetota > Actinomycetes > Mycobacteriales > Nakamurellaceae > Nakamurella > Nakamurella lactea. The sequence goes on from NZ_AUFT01000007.1 coordinate 348,100, forward strand.
ACCAGGACACCGTGTTCGCCCGGTTGGCCGCGGTGATGGGCCAACCGGAGCTGGCGCAGGACCCGCGGTACGCAACCCACGGCGCCCGCGGCGCTTCGATGGAAGAGCTCGACGGGCTAATCGCCGAGTGGACGGCCACCCAGGATGCCGAACCGCTGCTGACGGTGCTGCATACCGGCGGCGTCCCGGCCGGCCGGATCTTCTCCGCACGGGAGATGTTCGCCGACCCGCACTTCGCCGCCCGGGAGGCGATCGTCCGGGTTGCCCACCCCGAGTTCGGTTCGCTCGCCATGCCCAACGTCTTTCCGCGGCTGAGCCGGACACCGGGCGCGGTCCGGCACACCGGACCCGAACTCGGCGAGCACAACGACGAGGTCTACGGCCGGCTGCTGGGGATCGACGAGGCCGCCTTGTCCGCCCTCAAGGAACGCAAGGTGATCTGACCCCGGAGTACCAGTTCCACCCACAGGGCGGAGCACCGCCCGCCGATCGCGGCAATGCCGCAAGGAGGTTGCGATGAGCTATCGACTCGGAGTGGACGTCGGTGGCACCTTCACCGACGTGCTGTTGGTCGATGCCGATTCGGGCCAGACGTGGCGGGCGAAAACGTCCTCGACGCCGGCCGATCAGTCGATCGGGGTGCTGGCCGGAATCCGCCAGGTCTGTGAGCGGGCCGGCGCCCCGTTGGACGGCATCACCGAAGTCCTGCACGGCACAACCGTTGCCACCAACGCGATCCTGGAGGGCAAGGGCACCACGGTCGGCCTGGTGACCACCAGCGGATTTCGCCAGGTGCTACAGATCGCCCGCTCCTTCGTGCCCGGCGGTCTCGCGGGCTGGATCATCTGGCCGAAGCCCGAGCCGCTGGCCGCCCTGGAGAACACCGTCGAGGTGACCGAACGGATCGCCACCGATGGCGCGGTGGTGACCGAACTCGACGAGGATGACGTCCGCCGGGCGCTCGGTCGGCTGGCCGACCGCGGCATCAAATCGCTGGCGGTGTCGCTGATCAATGCGTTCGCCAACGGCGCCCACGAGCAACGCATCGCGGCCATTGCCGCCGAGTTGCTCCCCGGCGTGCCGGTGTCGCTGTCCTCGCAGGTATCGCCGGAGTTGCGGGAGTACGAGCGCACCATTACCACGGTGGCCAACGGCTACGTCCGACCGCAGGTCGCCAGGTACGTCTCGAATCTGTCCCGGGAACTGGTCGGGGCCGGGATCGACGGAAAGCTGTCGATCCTGCGCAGCGACGGCGGTACGGCCAACGCCCAGGCGGCCGCTGACTCGCCGGTCAACATGCTGATGTCCGGTCCGGCCGGTGGGGTGACCGGCGCGGTCTGGGTGGCCGAACAGTGCGGAGTGTCCGACCTGATCACCTTCGACATGGGCGGTACCTCCACCGATATCGCTCTGGTGCAAGGGCTCAAGCCGCGCATCGGCCGGGAGACGAAGGTCGGCGACCTTGCCGTCCGCGCGACGTCGATCGACGTCCGCACGGTGGGTGCGGGCGGTGGCTCGATCGCGCACGTGCCGGAGCTGACGAAGGCCTTGCGGGTCGGACCGCAGTCCGCCGGCGCGGATCCGGGCCCGGCGGCCTACGCGAGGGGCGGCACCGATCCCACCGTCACCGACGCCAACCTGGTGCTCGGCTACCTGCCCACCGAACTCGCCGGCGGCGAGATCACCCTGGACGTCGACGCCGCCCGACGCGCGGTCCAGACCGTCGCCGACGCCATGGATCTGCCGGACACCGACGCCGCCGCCGCCGGAATCATCGATATCGTCAACGAGAACATGCTCGGCGGCCTGCGGCTGGTCAGCGTCCAGCAGGGCTTCGATCCGCGTGACTTCGCGCTCGTCGCCTTCGGCGGAGCGGGGCCCTTGCACGCCAACGCATTGGGGCGGTTGACCGGGGCATGGCCGGTCATCATCCCGCCCTCTCCCGGGGTGCTGTGCGCCCTGGGCGATGCCACCACGTCAGCCAGGGACGAGTCGGCGCGCACGGTGCTGCGCCGGGTCGGCGAGCTGACCGCTGCGGAACTGGCCGGCACCCTGACCGAGCTCGCCGGCGACGCCGGCCGCCGACTCGCCGAGCAGGGCGTGACCGGCCCGACGGTGCACTACGAACTCGACGTCCGCTATCACGGCCAGGGGTTCGAGGTCCCGGTAGCGGTCGATCCGGGCTGGTTGAACGGGGCGTCGGACTCACTGCTGTCGAAGGTGACGGCGGCGTTCGACGCCGAACACCAGCGACTGTTCTCGTTCACCCTGGACACCGACCACGAGATCGTCAACGCGCGGGCCGCCGTCGTCGGGCCACGACCGGGCGTTGCCACCACCACCTTGGCCTCCGGCGACGGTGATCCGGCGGCCGCGCTGCTGCGCACGACGCAGATCGTGGCCGACCGGGAACGGGTGGAAGCCAGGGTCTACGACCGGCTGAAGCTACGTGCCGGCGACGTGATCCCCGGTCCGGCCGTCGTGACCGAGATGGACTCCACCGCGCTGGTTCTGCCCGGCTACGCGGCGACCGTTCACCCCTCGGGCAGCCTGATGATCCGCCCAACGGAGGTCTGACGAACATGGCAACCATCATCGAAGCGGCCCACGAGAGCCGGCACGTGGAGGTCGACCCGGTGACCGTCGACCTGATCGAGAACGGTCTGCGCAACGCGCGCTATGAGATGGACGAGGTGCTCTTCCGGACGGCGCTCTCGCCAGGGATCCGCGAACAGCACGACGAGTTCCCGCTGATCGGCACCCCCGACGGCAAGATGATCGTCGGCCAGTTCGGACTGTCGGTGCCGGACTTCCTGGCCAACTTCGACGGCGAGATCCGCGAAGGCGACGTCCTTTTGACCTCCGACCCGTACTCCTGCGGTGCGGCGATCAGCCACGCCAACGACTGGCTGGTCGTGATGCCGATCTATCACGACGGGCGGCTGGTCGGCTGGGCGAGCATGTTCGGGCACATGACCGACGTCGGCGGAAAGACGCCGAGCTCCATGCCGACCGACGCGCGCACCATCTACGAAGAGGGCGTGGTGATCCCGCCGTTCAAGCTCTACGACCAGGGCCGGCTGGACGAGACGGCGCTGCGCATCATCCTGAATCAGGTCCGCATGCCACTGTGGAACCGGGCAGACCTCAACGGACTGGTCGCCGCCTGCCGGACGGCAGGTCGACGGGTCAACGAGATGTGCGAACGATTCGGGGTCGACACCTACCTCAGCACGCTGGACTCGCTGCTGGACCGCAACTATCAGGCGATGAAGATTCTGCTGGCGGCGGTCTTCACCGACGGCGAGACGATCTCGTTCACCGACTACGTCTGCGACGACGGCGTCGGGTACGGCCCGTACGAGTTGAAGATGTCGCTGACCCGGCACGGCGACAAGGTGCACATCGATCTAACCGGGTCGTCGCCGCAGGCGGTCGGGCCGGTCAACTACTTCATCAACGAGAACCTGCTGCGGATGTTCTTCGGCATCTACATGATCACGGTGGCGGATCCGCAGATCCTGTGGAATGACGGCTACTACCCGCTGGTGGACGTGACGATCCCCGAGGACTCGTACTGGAAGCCGAGGTTCCCCGCGGCTCTGAATGCCCGAAACCACGGACTGGGCAGGCTGTTCGACCTGTTCGGCGGGTTGCTCGGGCAGACCAACCCCAGCCTGCTGAATGCGGCGGGATTCTCGTCATCCCCGCACTTCATGTTCTCCGGGCACTACACCAGCGGCGACCGCAAGGGCGAGTGGTTCCAGCTGTACTCGCTCGGTTTCGGAGGCATCCCGGGCCGGCCGATCGGAGACGGGCCGGACGGGTATTCGCTGTGGCCGAGCTTCATGAACATCCCCTGCGAATACCTGGAGTCGTACTACCCGATGCGGATCGAGCGCTGGGAGACCATCGCCGACACCGGTGGCGCCGGCCTGCACCGCGGTGGCAACGGCGTCGACGTCGCCTACCGCTTCCTGGAGCCGGGGACCATCGCCATCCACGACGACCGCTGGCTGACCTACCCGTGGGGCGTCAATGGAGGTGAACCCGGCGCCCGCGGGCGCAAATGGATCGAGCACGCCGACGGCTCGAAGACCGTGCTGCCCAGCAAGTGTCACAACGTTCCGGTCGCCGCCGGCGACCTGCTTCACTTCGACACCTGGGGTGGCGGCGGCTGGGGCGACCCGATCGCGCGGGACCCGGAGTTGGTGGGACTCGAGGTGCTCCGCGGACTGGTCACCACCGACGGGGCGCGCCGTTATGGCGTGGTCTGCAGCGAAGCCGGAGAGGTCGACGCCGCGGCGACCGCCGAGCTGCGGGCGGCCATTGGCGCCGAGCGTCCCGCCGAGCTGCCGGTGTTCAACATGGGCCCGCCGCTGCAGGAGATTCTGGATCGCTGCGAGCAGGAGACCGGCCTCCCGGCGCCCAAGGCGCCGCAGCCGGCGCTGTAGATGTCCGGGCCCACCGCGCCGTCCGGTGACCCTGCGCCGTCCGGTGACCCTGCGCCGTCCGGTGACCCTGCGCGGCCCCGCGACGCTGCGCTGTCCGGTGACCCTGCGCGGCCCGGCGACCCTGCGCTGTCCGGTGACGCTGCGCGGCCCGGCGACGGGCCGTTCGGTCACCGGCTCGGTTGGGGCTCGGCGCCTGCCCTGCTGGTGATCGATATGGTGCGCGCCTACTTCGCCCCGGAGGCGCCGTTCTACTTGGGCCGGCCGGACGTCGTCGACCGCTGCGCGGAGTTGCTCGGCGCCGCGCGGGGTGCCGGCATACCGGTGGTGCACACCACGGTGCGGTATCGGGCGGACGGGGTCGACGGCGGGCTGTTCATCCGCAAGGTCCCGGCGCTGCGGCTGTTCTGTGACGGGGCCGGCACCGACTGGCACGAGACGCTGCCGGCGGTGGCGCCCAGGGCGGGAGAGCTGGTGATCACCAAGCAGTACGCGTCCGCCTTCGCGGGGACGTCGCTGGCCGCCAGCCTGGTGGCGATGGGGGTGGACACGCTGGTGCTGTGCGGCGTGTCCACCTCGGGTTGTGTGCGGGCCACCGCGACCGACGCGATTGCGCTGGGATTCCGGCCGATGGTGGTGGCCGAGGCCTGCGGCGATCGGAGCGAGGGGATCCATCGGGCGAACCTGACCGACCTGGATCTCAAGTCCGCGGACGTGGTGGACATCGACGAGGTACTGACCCGGCTGAGGCAATCGGGCTGAGCGACCCGATCCGGCCTCAACTTGTCGATCGTCGCAGGTCGACCTGCGAGAATGCGGAAGTTGAGGCCCGATCGGGTCGGGCGTCCACGCCATCGGTCAGGATCGCGAAGAGCTCATCCGGCGCCTCGTTCATCACCTCGTGACCGACGGCCAGCTCGTGCACCTCCCAGGTCGGGTCGCTGCGGAGTCGCTCGTACTGGCCGCGCAGCGGTGTCGTCGACGCCCACCCGGACGCGTAGATCAGGGTGCGCCGGCGGACGCGGTCGATGCCATCGCCGAGCCGAAGCCGTTGCAGGAAAGACGGCATGGGGTGCGGGCGGGTTCGTGGATCTGCTCCGACCCGCGGCGCCGCGGTGCGTCCGTCGGCCCGGGCGCCGGCAATGACCCGCTCCCGGTAGTACTCGTTGGCGCGTTCCCACCAGGAGTCGCCGTCCGCCGGCACGAACGCGTCGCAGTAGACCAGCCGATGGACCGGCCGTGCCGACCGGTCGGCCGCACCGGCAATCACGAAACCGGCATAACTGTGGCCACACAGCGTGATCGGGCCCGGGCCGCCCGCGTCCAGCGCGGCGAGCACCCGGACGATATGGGTATCCAGGTTCGCGGAGGCGCCGTCCACCGTCGGCTCGGTCTCCAGCCCGTCCAGGGTGACGGCGATCGCCCGGTGGCCGGCTGCCTGCAGTCGGTCGACGATGCCGTCCCAGGTCCACGCTCCGTGCCACGCACCGGGCACCAGGACAAAGGTCTGCGTGCTGCTCGTCATCTCCATGGGACCAGGGTTCGCCCGCGCGGGCCTGGCTGTCCACCGGTACGCTGCCAGGTTATGCCCGTTGGCCGCCAACCTGCCGCGCCACCGGCCACCGAGCCGCCGATCCTGTGGGCCACCGGCGGTCGGCACCACTGGTCCGCCGGCCAAACCGTTGCCCCACATACCCACTCGCGCGGCCATCTCGTCTATGCCGCCCGCGGCGTCCTGTCCGTGCACACCGAGCGGGGCACCTCGGTCGTACCGACCAACCGGGTCGCCTGGGTTCCGGCCGGTGTCTCGCATTTCCATCGGGCGCACAGTGCCACCGACATGCGCATCCTGTTCCTTCCGCACGCCGACAACGACCGGCTGCCGGACCATCCGGTGGTGCTGCTGGCCGAGAACCTCGCCCGTGAACTCCTGCTCACCCTCACCGGGCCGCGCAGCTACGCCGGCCCGGACGTCGAGGATCGCGGCCGGCTGGGCCGGTTGCGACGCGTGCTGCTCGACGAACTGCACGACGCCCGGGAGCAACCGCTGCAGATCCCGGAACCGGTGGACGACCGGCTGCGTAGCATCGCCCGGCGATTGCAGGACGACCCGGCCGACAACAGCTCGTTGGCCGAACTCGGCCGAACCGGCGGCGCCAGCGCCCGCACCCTGAGCCGACTGTTGCAGCGCGAGCTCGGCATGACCTTCTACCAGTGGCGCACCCAGCTGCGGCTGGCCCATGCGCTCGCCCTGCTGGCCGACGGCCACGACATCACCTCGGTCGCGCACTCCTGCGGCTGGAGCAACCCCAGCAGTTTCATCGCCGCCTTCACCGGGCTGCTCGGCACCACGCCCGGCCGCTATCAGCACCTCGGGGCCGAGGATCTCACCCGGCCGGGTGCTCAGATGGTCGGCAGCCCAAGCACTTCGACGATGGAGCTGGTGGCCCCACCCCTGGGCTGACGAGACCGGACCGCCCATCGGGCGCGGTCGGACACGCTCAGCGATAGTGCCGATCCGCCGAAAGGGTGCAAATCCAGTTGGCCGCGACCTGAAGTCCCGGAGGCGTAGACGCCGACCGTCAATCATGCTAATTGTAAACAATGAGTAGTCGACAGGGCGGTCGCCAGCCGGGCGCGCTCGATTCTGCGTAAGGAACCAGTGGTCGCATGGCGCAGCACCCGTTCAATTCTGCAGGGGCCATCGGGCCGAAGCGCACTCCCCCCACCTGGTCGGTACCCGACTTCGACAAGCACCCGCCGTTCTCGTTCACCTACGGGGGCGTGGCGTCCAGCAAGCTGCTGCCGAAGTGGCGGCACCGGAGTTCGGGTGGTCGGTTCTCGGGCGGCCGAATCGAGCGACACACCTGGACCGACCCGGTCACCGGCCTGGCGGCAGTCCTGGACGCCAAGCGGTTCACCAGCTCCGGCGCCGTCAGCTGGATCGTGTACTTCCGGAACACCTCGAAGATCGGCACTCGGCTCATCGGTGATGTGCTGGCACTGGACCTCTCGACCCAGCGACGGTCGACGGAGCAGCTGCTCATTCGCAGCAACAACGGTAGCGACGCGCGGGTCGTCGACTTCGCGCCCTTCGAGTTGGAGCTCACCGACGGGAAGTGCTGGCTGTTCTCCAACTCGGCCGGGCGGCCCAGCGACGGCATCGTCGCCGGCGAGAGCAGCCCGTGGCGCTACTTCAGCGGCGGTGACGCACCCGGGTACATCAACTCCGACCAGCATTCGACGGTGATCGCCGGCGGCACCGCGACCCTGACCTTCACCGGCACCTCGATCACCTGGATCGGCGTGCGCAACATCGACTGTGGAATGGCCGACGTGTTCATCGACGGTGAGCAGGCCGCGGTGGTGGACCAGTACGGAACGTCCTGGCTCAAGCAGCAGGAACTGTTCACCAGGGCAGACCTGCCGGACGGCGAGCACACCATCATGATCCAGTCCAGGGCGGACCGGAATCCGGCCGGTATCGGCAACAACGTCAACATCGACGCGTTCACCGTCGGCCGTCCTGGCGCCGAGGCCGAGGTGATCAACGACGACGACGCGCGCATCGTCTACGGCATGCAGCCCGTCGGCTCGTCCAGCTGGGTCCGCAACGGTTGGCCGTACTTCAACTTCGATGCCGGTGGCGAGGGGCTGATCGCGGCCGTCGGTTGGCCAGGGCAGTGGGCGCTGCAGGCGGAGCGGTCGGGCACCGAGGTCCGGATCCGCGCCGGCATGGCCCAGGTGGATCAGCTACAGGACGGCGACCGCATCCAGCAGGCCGAGCTGACCGAGCTGTGGCTGCAGCCGGGTGAGGAGATCCGCACCCCGCAGATCGTGCTGCTGCCATGGAGCGGAGCCGACCATCACGACGGTCAGAATGCCTGGCGTGCCTGGTTTGTCGACCACCACATGCCGCGCACCGGTGGCGTCCCGGTGCCGCCGCTGTGCCCGACCCAGTCCAACGACTACTTCGACGGGCAGTGGGACACCGCAGCGGACGAGCTCACCTGGCTCAACGCCTACGGCGAGCACGGCGCCACCCCGGGGACCGGCGGCGCCCACGACCATTGGTGGATCGATGCCGGTTGGTACGCGGTTCCCGAGGGCGCGTCCGAGGACTGGAACTGGCCGGGGACCTGGTATCCGGACCCGAATCGCTACCCGGACGGGCTCAAGCCGATCCTGGACCGGGCGCACGAACTCGGTATGCGCAGCATCGTCTGGTTCGAACCGGAACGGGTCCGCAAGGGCACCTGGGTGCACCAGCATCATCCGGAGTGGTTGTTGCCGATCGAGGGCAACGACGACGTGCACCTGCTGGATTTCGGCAACGCCGAGGCGCAGCAGTGGATGACGCAGACCGTCGGCGACATGATCGAGCACGACGGCATCGACGTCTACCGGGAGGACTTCAACATCGGCCCGCTGCAGTACTGGCGCGAGAACGACACGTTCGGTCGCCGCGGGATGGTGCAGATACGGTACGTGACAGGACATCTGGCCTACTGGCGAGCACTGCAGGAGCGAAAGCCGGGCCTGGTGATCGACACCTGCGCCAGCGGCGGCAAGCGATTGGACATCGAGACGCTCGGACTTGCCGTCAATCTGCTGCGCAGCGATCTGGTGCGGCACGCCGTCGGGAACCAGTCGCACCTTCACGCACTGTCCAGCTGGGTGCCGCTGCACGGCGGCGTGGTCAGGGTGACCGGCAGCCCCACCGACCTGTACGACTCCCGCAGTGCCTACGGCCCGTCGCTGCACCACGCGTTGGACGTTCGTCAGGCCGATGCCCCCTGGGACACCCTCAATCAGACCGCCGCGGAATGGAAGGCGATCTCCGGGCACTTCTACGGCAACTTCTTCCCGCTGACGCCAGGCGGTTCGGGAGACGACATCTGGGTCGGCTGGCAGTTCGGTCAGCGGGATGCCTTCGCCGGTGTCGTGCAGGTCTTCCGCCGGGCGGACAGCCAGGAGTCGAGTGCCACGCTTCTACTGCGAGGGTTGACCGAGAAGCAGCGGTACGCCGTGACGGATCGCGACTCCGGTGACACCCAGGTCCTGCTCGGTAGCGAGCTGATGAATGACGGGCTGAAGGTGTCGATCGACACGGCGCCGGCCGCTCGAATCCTGGAATACCAGCGGGCCTGAGGACGCGCTCGACCAACCCATTGTCCACCACCAGGCGCCGGCCCGGGCGCGCTGGAATCCTAGCCAAGGAACGGTAATCGCATGCCACAGCACCCGATCGAATCAGCGCCTGAGGATTCACCGAAGTCGGCGGTCAACCGGCGGAAGTTCCTGGAGTTCGCCGGTCTGGCCGCCGGGACGGCAGCGCTGCTGCCGTTGACCGGACAGCAGGCGGCCGCCGCCACCGGCGGGAAGCCGGGAACGCCGGTCGCGGCGTCGGCCGGATGGTCGCTGCCGGACTTCGCCACCACACCGCCGTTCTCGTTCACCTACGGCGGTGTTCCGTCCCATGAGCTGTTGCCGCGGTGGCGCCGGTCCCGGTCGTCCCGCAACGTCGCCGGCGGCCGTCAGTCGACGGTCACCTGGACCGATCCGGTGACCGGACTGAAGGTGGCGCTGGAGAGCGTGCAGTACAGCCGGACGAACGCCGTCTCCTGGCTGGTCAACTTCACCAACACTTCCACCATCGGCACCCGGCTGATCGAAAACGTTCTCGCACTGGATGTCTCGCTCAAGCCGCGATCGCTGGGGGAGTGGACCGTCCACACCAGCAGCGGCAGTGACGCCAAGGCACAGGACTTCAGCCCGTTCGACGTCCGCCTGCCCGCCGACAGCTTCCGGCTCTTCTCCACCGCGAACGGCCGCCCGTCGGACGGGGTGTACAGAGCCGCGGCCGGCAATCCGTGGGCCTACCTGACCGGCAGTGGCGCACCGGGATACATCAACTCCGACCAGCACTCCACCACGGCGGCCGGCGCGACCGCGAGCCTGACCTTCGAGGGCACAGCGATCACCTGGATCGGCGTCCGGAACGTGGACTGCGGCAAGGCCGATGTGCTGATCGATGGCGAGCAGGTCGCCGTCGTCGATCAATACGCGACGTCCTGGCTCAAGCAGGTCGAGCTGTTCACCAAGACCGATCTCGCGGCCGGCACGCACACCATCGTGGTGCGATCCAGGTCCGACAAGAACCCGGCCGGCATTGGGGTGAACGTCAATGTGGACGCGTTCAAGATCGGCACCGGCGACGACGCCGAGGTGGTCAACGACAACGATCCCCGGATCACCTACGGCATGGACAGCTCGCAGGTCTCGACCTTCATCCGCAACGGCTGGCCCTACTTCAACTTCGACTGGGGTGGCCAGGGGATGATCGCCGCGATCGGCTGGCCGGGCCAATGGGCCCTGCAGAGCGAGCGGATCGGCACCGGCACCCTCCGGGTGAAAGCGGGGATGACGCAGCTGGACTCGGTCGCCGACGGCAGCCGGATCGAGGCCGCCGAGCTCACCGCACTCTGGCTGGAACCGCGCGAGCAGATCCGCACGCCGCGGATCGTCGTGCTGCCCTGGCAGGGCCAGGACTGGCATGCAGGGCAGAACGACTGGCGGCAGTGGTTCGTCGCGCACCAGCTACCGCACACCGACGGCGCCGTCGTCCAGCCACTGGCGCCGACCCAGTCGAACGACTACTTCCCGGAGCAGTGGGACACCTCCGCCGACCAGATCACCTGGCTCAACGCCTACGGCGAAAACCACGCCACGCCCGCGACCGGTGGCTCGCTCGATCACTGGTGGATCGATGCCGGCTGGGCCGCCGTTCCCGAGGGCGCCTCGCACAGCTGGAACTGGCCCGGCTCCTGGTTCCCGGATCCCGACCGGTATCCGGACGGCCTGAAGCCGGCGCTGGACCGGGCACACGAACTGGGCATGCGGACCATTGTCTGGTTCGAACCCGAACGGGTACGCCAAGGTACCTGGCTGCACGTGAACCACCCCGAGTGGTTGTTGTCGATGCCCGGCAACTCCGACATCTTCCTGCTCGACTTCGGCAAGCCCGCGGTCCGTCAGTGGGCGACGAAGACCATCGGCGACATGATCGTGCACGACGGCATCGACGTCTACCGCGAGGACTTCAACGTCGGTCCTCTCCCGTACTGGCGGGAGAACGACGCCTACGGCCGTCGCGGCATGCTGCAGATCCGATATGTGGAAGGGCATCTCGCCTTCTGGCAGGGGCTGCAGCAGCGCAAGAAGGGGCTGGTCATCGACACCTGTGCCAGCGGTGGGCGCCGGATGGATGTAGAGACCCTGGGGCTGGCGGTCAACCTACTCCGCAGCGACTACGTGCTCAACGCCATCGGCAATCAAACGCACATCCATGGCGCCTCGAGTTGGGTGCCGTTGCACGGTGGGGCAGTACGGGTCACCGGCAGCCCGGATGATGTCTATAACGTGCGAAGCAACTACGGGCCGTCGTTGCACAACGCCTTGGACGTCAACCAGCAAAATACACCGTGGGACACCCTCAAGGAGACGACGGCAGAGTGGAAGAAGCTGTCCACGCACCTGTACGGCGACTACTTCCCGCTGACCGACGGCGGTCCCGCGTCGGATGTCTGGATCGCCTGGCAGTTCGGCGAGCGGGACGCCTCCGCCGGCTTCGTGCAGGTCTTCCGGCGCCCGGACAGCCCGGACAGCTCGACCACCATCAAGTTCCGCGGGCTGCAGCAGAACCGGCAGTACAAGGTGACGGACCGCGATTCCGGTGCCTCGCAGGAGATTCCCGGCAGTGACCTGATGAACGCCGGTCTGCAGGTGTCCGTGGATGCGGCTCCGGCCGCCCGGATCCTGGAGTACCAACGGGTATGACGGATGTCCACCACGACGTGGTGGTCGTCGGGGACGGACCGGTCGGCCTCGTGCATGCGGCGGCGCAGGCGGCGGCCGGCCGGTCCGTTGCGGTGATCGGTCCCGGCCGCCGGCACCCGGCAGGGACCTTCGAACTGCTGTCCGGCGACCTGGCGCCTGTGCTCCAGGTGGTCGGCATCCTGCACGACGTTCGGACCCGGGCGCCGCGCTGTGCCGGCACCGTCTTCCGGTGGGGGAACGACGCTTTCACCGAGCAGAATGGACAGCAGGACCGCTGGGCGGGCGGCTGGGTCATCGACCGGTCCTGGTTCGACCAGGCGCTGCGGGACGTCGTCGCGGCGAGCTTCCCGCAGATCGAGTTCCTGGACGGTAATGCCACCACGGTGCAGCGGGCCGCGGGTGTCTGGGCCGTTGAGGTGGCCGGTCCGGCGCAGGACCGGATGGCAGTGGCCGGGCGATCGTTGTCGCTGGCCACCGGCCGATCCGATCGGCTGCACAGCGGTGCCGGTCTGCCGGCCGTCCGTCGTCATCCGATGGTCGCGATCACCTGCCGGATACCCAACGGGTTGCCCGACCTCGGGCCACGGCTGCTGGTCGACGCAGCGGACAACGGCTGGTGGTATGCCATGGGGGACGGGCGGTCGAGCACGGTGGGCTATGTGACCGACGCCGATCTGCTGGCGGCCGGGCCGGACCGGATCCGGGCCACCTGGGCCGCGGCGATCCCTTCCGCGCCGTGGGTTCCGGGCGACCTCGTCGATGCCCCGGTGGTCGCCCGCCGGTCGGTGGTCGGCGACTGCCCACCGCGCGCCGGTGACACCGCGGCGTTGCCGGTCGGCGACGCCGTGCTGTCGGCAGATCCGTTGTCCGGCCATGGATTGCTGGTCGGTCTGCGCGGGGCGCTGCACGCCGCCGCCGACCTCGACGGGTACCTGAGCTGGGTGAGTGAGCAGATCACCGTCCACCGCGAGCAGGAGCGTCGGCTGTACAAGCATGTCGCCGGAGCCCGCCCGGGTCACGGGGAGTTCTGGATCCGGCGGTGTCGTTGATCGGCAGGCTGTTCAGCTCGCTGCGCGCTCCCGCAAACGATCGACCGCGGCGCGGTACTCGGTACGGATCTGCTCCGCGGTCAGTCTGTCGGCGGCACCGGGCGGGATTGTCTGGACCTCACCGAGCATGGCGGAACTGACTCCGGCGAGCGGCGCGCTGGTCACGGCAGCCACGGCGAGCATCGCCGCGCCGAGCGCGCTGGTGTCGGGCTCGGAGTGCAGGACCGCCTCTACTCCCCACACCTCGGCCCTGGCCAGCTGCCAGGCCCTCGCCTGTGCCGACGACCCGCCGACATGCACCGGTTCGTCCCGATGACCCGCGGTGTCCAGCACGTGACGGTCCGCGCTGGCGACGCCGCGCAGCACTGACCGGGTGAGCTCTGCGCGTCCGCTCTCGGCGGATATGCCGATGAACTCGCCACGCAGCTGCGGCATCCAGACCGGCGCCCGCTCACCGGACAGGTACGGCACGAACTGCGGGACCGCCTGGAGTTCAGCGGATTCCGCCTCGATGAGCAGCCCGCCGACGTCGCCGCCGGTGACCCGCGCCCACCACAACAGGCTGGCGCCGGAGGACTGGGTCGGGCCGTAGTCGACGGCGAACGGCGCGCAGGAAGCCGGCACGCACAGCAGGTCGTCGTACGGTCCGCCGCCCAGGGTGCTCCCGACGATGTTCGAGGTGCCGGTGAGGACGAAAGCGGTGGGCTCGGCGAACGCACCGATGCCGGTCATCCCGCCAAGGGCGTCGGTCCAGCCGACCGCGACCGGGGTGCCGGTGAGCAGGCCCGACCAGCTGGCACCGTCCGGGTCGACAGATCCCTGCACCGACCAGGGATCCAACCGCGGCGGCAGCAGCGTGCTCGGGATCCCGCAGAGTTCGAACAGCGGCTCGACAGGCTCGCCGTCGTCGATCCGGCACAGCCCCTTGGAGCCCCAGGTGTCCGTGGCCGGCACGCCGGTCAGGGCGAACGCCAGGGCGTCCTTGGGCTGCAACAGCCACCCGGCCGGTGCCCCGGAACGGCTGTACCACAGCAGCTTCGCCGGCAGATAGGCCGGATTCCAGGGCAGCCGGCCGCCGATCAATGCTCTCTCGTCACCGAAGATGCGTGCCAGCTCCGCGGCCTCCGCGTCGGCGCGGACGTCCTGCCAGGTGATCGCCGGGCCGGGTGCCACCCGGCGCTGGTCCAACACTGCCAGGGACGGGGTGTGCCCGACGATCGCCACCGCATCGATCGGCCCGTCGGCGGTGGCACGGATCTGCGTCACCACCGAGCGCAGGGCCCGCTGCCAGTCGTCGAGCTCCTGCTCTGACCGCCCCGGTGCCGGGCTTGCGGTGGGGTATCCGGCCGCTGCCCTGGCGACGGCGCGCCCGGCGTCGTCGACCAGGAGGCCCTTGAGGCCGGAGGTGCCGATGTCCAGCCCGAGGACGCGCACGCTCACCGGTCGGTCGCTGGTGTGCCGGTGGCGGTCGCGGCGTCCGCTCCGAGTCCGGTTCGGATCCAGGCATGGGTGCCGCGGAAGTGCTCGGTCATGGCCGCTCTCGCGCCGTCCGGGTCCCGTGCCCGCAGCCGCTCCACAATGCGGCGGTGGTGGGCAACGTCGTCCTCGGGTGCCGAGATGCCGCTGGCCAGTTGTGGTCTCACCCCGTCCAGCACTGTCCAGAACGCCTGGACCAGCTGCTGCACCAGGCTGTTGCCCATCCGCGAGTACAGCAGGAGATGGAAGTCCCGGTCGGCGTCCTGGAACGACTCGCCGGCTGCCACCGCCCGTTCCATGTCGTCGACACAGGTGTCCAGGTCGGCCAGCAGCTGCTCGTCCGGGTCGGCGGCCACCTGTGCCACCAGCCCGGATTCCAGCACGTCGCGGACGGCCACCAGCTCGGCGGCCGTGGTGAGGTCGTTGCGGCTGCGGTCCAGCCGGCCGTGGAAGATCAGTCCGTCGACCAACGAATCCATCGACAGTGCGCCGACGAACATCCCCCGACCGTGCTGCACATCGACGATGCCCCTGGCCTGCAGGCCCTTCAGTGCCTCGCGCAACGAACCGCGGCTGATGCCCAGCTCCTCCATGAGTTCGGTCTCGGTGGGAATCGGCGCTCCCGGCGGCAGTTTGCGCTTCAGGATCACCGACTTGATCTCTTCCTGGGCATCGAATCGATGTCGATCGGAACGCGCTGCCATCTTGACCTCCTCGGGTCACCCACCCTAGCATCGACATCAGACGTTAGACGTCTAATGTCGCGAGGCCGCGGATGACGAGGCGGCGAGCACCTCCGGACTTCGACAGCAGGGTGGCTGCATGCAAGAGGTATTCATTCCGGTGACGGGTATGGCCCCGGACGATGTCGTCCTGGCCGCGATCCTGCGGGGGAGCGGCGAACCGGTGGCCAAGGGCGACGTCGTCGCCTCCATCGAGACGTCCAAGGCGGAACTGGAGATCGAGGCACCCATCGCCGGCGTGCTCGGGCCCTGGCTGTTCGACGTCGGCGACCTGATCGCACCGGGCAGCACCATCGTTGCGGTCCTGGAGGACGGCGAGAAACCGCCACCCACCCGCACCGAGCCGCTGCCGGAGCCGGCCAGGACCCAGCAGACGGCTCCGGTGGAACCGGGTGCCGCACCGCGCGTTTCGCCCCTCGACGACGGTGACGGGCGGCCGCATCGGCTCAGCCCGCGCCGACGGCGGGAGCTGGCCGAGACCGCGGCCAGGGAGCCGGCGGCGCCGGCTCCGCACATCCCGCCGCCGCCACCGCCGCCGGGGACGGCGGCGGCGCCCCGCGCTGTGACCGCGACCGCCACCACGGCACCGGCCAGCGCAACGCCGGCAACCGCGGCGCCGGCCGGCAGTCGGCCCGGTACTGACTACCGCGCGGCCATCTCGGCGGCCGTCAGCCGATCATGGCAGGAGATCCCGCATTTCGCGGTGACCCGCGAGATCGACGTCGCGGTACTGGCTTCCACGGTGCAGGACCTGCGGATCGTGCTGCCCAAGCTGACCGTCACCGACCTGCTGATCCGTGCCCAGGCGCTCGCCTTCCTGGAGCACGAGGGCCGGTCGGACCTGGGCATCGGCCTGGCGGTCGCCACCGGCCGAGGCGTCGCGATCCCGGTGGTCGGTGATGTCCCCGGACTCGACCTGCCGGCCCTGGTGCGGGCCAGGGTCGCAGCGGTGGACCGCGCCCGCTCCGGTCTGATGAGCGCCGCTGACGGGACCACCCCGGTCAGCACCCTGTCGAACCTGGGTGCCCTGGGCGTCGACCAGTTCACCGCCATCGTGCCGTATGGGCAGGCCAGCATCCTGAGCGTCGGTCGCGCGGCCGACCGGCCGGTGGTCCGCGACGGAGCAGTAGTGGTGGGGCACACCATGTTCGCCTCGCTCAATGTGGACCACCGCGTCTTCGACGGCGCCGACGCCGCGGTGATTCTCGACCGGTTCGCCCGCATCCTCGGCGCGCCGACCCTGCTCACCGCACCCGCGGCACTCACCCACTCAACGGAGGGTTCATGACCACCAGCACTGCCCAGCCGATGCCGGACGTCGATCCAGCCGCCGCCCGCGAGTGGCTGGCCGCGATGATTCTCATCCGCACCTTCGAGGAACGCGGCGACGAGCTCGCGCTGCGCGGCAAGATCCCCGGCGGGATGCACCCGGCGATCGGCCAGGAAGCCGCCGCCGTCGGGATCGCCAGGGGACTTCGCGGCACCGATCTGGTGGCCGGCACCCATCGTGCCCACCACCACGCATTGGCCAAGGGCATGACGCCGAGCGCGGTACTGGCCGAGTTGTACGGCAAGGCCAGCGGCAGCAACGGCGGCCGGGGTGGCTCGATGCACCTGG
Source organism: Nakamurella lactea DSM 19367 (assembly GCF_000426645.1). Taxonomy (GTDB): domain Bacteria; phylum Actinomycetota; class Actinomycetes; order Mycobacteriales; family Nakamurellaceae; genus Nakamurella; species Nakamurella lactea. The sequence goes on from NZ_AUFT01000007.1 coordinate 365,276, forward strand.
CCGACTTCGACCTCGGGCTCTGGGGATCGAACGGCGTGGTTGGCGCCGGTCTCGGCATCGCCATGGGCGCTGCCCTGGGCGCCAAACAGCGGGGCACCGACCAGGTGGCCGCCGGCATTTTCGGCGACGGCGGCGCCAACGTGGGCCGGGTCTGGGAGTTCACCAACCTGGCCGCGATCTGGAAGCTGCCGCTGATCGTGGTGTGCGAGAACAACTTGTACGCGGTGGAGACCCAGACGAGCTCGGTGACCGGCGGCGCCGACATCACGCGGCGGGCAGCCGGTTTCGGACTGCCTGCGTTCACCGTCGACGGCCAGGACGTGGTCTCCGTGCATCAGGCGGTGTCCGAGGCCGCCGACCGGGCCCGGACCGGATCCGGACCGACCTTCCTGGAGATCCTGACCTATCGCTACAAGGGCCACGACAGCGGCCAGGTGATCCGCTACCGCACCGACGACGAGGTGCAGCGGTGGCGCTCGTCCAAGGACCCGATCGAGAACTACGCCGCCCGGTTGATCACCGCCGGGCTGCTCGACGAGGCCGGACTGGCCGCGTTGACCGACACCGCCCGAACGACCGTCGACGAGGCGGTCACCTTTGCCGAGGAGGCACCGTGGCCGGACCCCTGCACCGCCGCCGAGAACGTGAGCGCCTACACCGGGAACGAGCAGCGATGAGCAACGACGAAACCTATTCCACCGCCTATCGATCCGGCATGCGCGAGGAGATGGAACGGGACGGGACGATCTTCGTCCTCGGCACCGATCTGTTCGACCGGGGTGGGCACTTCTCCCAGGTGAAGGGCCTCGGTCCGGAATTCGGTGCCGACCGCATCCGGGACACCCCGATCTCCGAGGCGGCGATGGTCGCGGCCGGCGTCGGCGCAGCGATGAACGGCACCCGCCCGGTCGTCGACCTGAACTTCATGGACTTCGCCTACGGAGCCATGGACGAGCTGATCAACCAGGCGGCCAAGATCCGGTACATGTGGGGTCGCCCGGTGCCTTTGGTGGTGCGGGCCACCGCCGGCGTGGCCCAGGGCGGCGCGCAGCACAACAACAGCCTGCAGTCGACGTTCATGAGCACCCCGGGGCTGTCCGTGGTGTTCCCGTCCCGACCCTGGGATGTGAAGGGGCTGTTGAAATCCGCGCTGCGCGGCGAGGACCCGGTGGTCTTCATGATGCACAAGATGTTGACCGGTGCCCGCGGCCCGGCGGGCGGCCCGGACGAGCTGGTGCCGATCGGTTCGGCCCGGATCGCCCGCCCCGGGCGGGACGTCACCCTGATCAGCTACGGCTACGGGGTGACGATCGCCGAGAAGGCTGCGCAATCCGTTGCGGCCCAGGGCATCGACACCGAAGTGATCGACCTGCGGAGCCTCTCCCCGCTGGATCTGAACACCATCGTGACCTCCGTGCGCAAGACCGGAAAGGTGATCGTGCTGGACGAGGCGCCGATCAGCGCCGGCCCGGCCGCCGAGATCACCGCGCAGATCAACGACCACGCCTTCTGGTACCTCGACCAGCCGGTGGGTCGGGTGTGCGGGGCGGACAGCCCGATCCCGCACAGCCCCGCCCTGGTCGACGCACTGCTGCCGAGCGAGGCCGGCGTGGTCGCCGCGCTGCAGCAGATCGCGGCGGCCACCGGCCCGGCGCTCGCCTCATGACGGTCGCACCCGGGCCGCGGGTCGCGGTCGTCACCGGCGCCGCCCAGGGCATCGGCGCGGCCGTGGTCGACGCCCTGCGGGCCGACGGCCTCGCCGTCGTCGGACTCGATCTGCGCGCCAACGACACGGGGGACGAAGCAACCGCGGTGCTGGCCTGCGACGTCAGCGACCCGGTCCAACTCCGGACGGTGATCGATGGCATCGGCGAGCGCTACGGCCGGATCGACGTGCTGGTCAGCAATGCGGCCCTTGGCAGCCACACGCTGCCGGACGATCTCGTCGCGGACGAGTTCGACCGGGTGCTGCGGACCAACATCGGCGGCTGCTTCTTCGGCGCCCAGGCCGCGGCCCGCTGGATGACCGCCGGCGGCTCGATCGTCAGCCTGTCCTCGATCGCCGGCACGTCGGCGCTGGGTCGCGGCAACCTGGCCTACAGCATCAGTAAGGCGGCGATCGACGGGCTCACCCGGGAGCTGGCGGTGGAGTGGGCACCCCGGGGCATCCGGGTCAACGCCGTCGCGCCCTGCCAGGTGAGCACGCCCGGCTTCGTGCCGCTGCTGACGGACCGGACACTGGACCACGGGACGGTCGGCACCAGGATGCTGGCCGGCATCCCGATGGGCCGCTACGCCGAGCCACACGAGATCGCTGCCGCGGTAGCCTTTCTGGCCTCGCCGGCGGCCGCATTCATCACCGGCGTCGTCCTTCCGGTGGACGGCGGCAACTTGGCCCTCAACCCCGGCGGAACAGTGGGAGCACCTCGATGAGTACCACGACAGAGCCGACCTGGCGGACCGCGGATCAGTGGCTGACGGTCGGCGCGGAGCTCGGCGAGGGCCCGTTCTGGGACGGCCGCACCGGCGACCTCGGATTCGTGGACATCGCCGCCGGACGGCTCTTCCGCACGGATGGCAGCCAGTTGACGACGGTCTGTGAGATCGACCGGCCGCTCGGCGCCGCCCTGCCGTCGGTGCGTGACGGCGAGTATCTGTTGGCCGCCAGGGAAGGTTTCCTGCTCCGTCGCGGCAGCGGCGAGATCCAGACGCTCCTCGAGGTGCTGGGCAACCGGCCGGACCTGCGGTTCAACGACGCGAAGTGCGATCCCGCCGGACGGGTCGTCGCCGGGACCCTTTCGCTCACCGAAGAACCCGCCGCGGCCGCCCTGCTGGTGCTCGACGACGGGCCGGCAATGCGGGAACTCCTTGCGCCGGTGGGGCTGTCCAACGGCCTCGGCTGGTCCCCGGACGGCGGCACGCTGTACTTCGCCGACACCGTGGCCGGCACCGTCACCCGATTCGGCTACGACCCGGGCACCGCGACCCTGCGCGGCGGCGAGGTGATCGTGACGGTGAGCGGCCCGGACGGCCTGTGCATCGACGAGACCGGGGCGGTGTGGCTGGCGCTCTGGGATGGCGGCCGGGTGCACCGGTACACCCCGGACGGGCGGCTCGACCTGGTGGTCGAGCTCCCGGTCCCGCACGCGACCAGCTGTGCCTTCTTCGGCGACCTGCTGGTGATCACCACGGCCAGGGCCACCCGCCCCGACGGCAGCGCGTGTGCCCCGCTGGCCGGGGACCTGTTCGCGATCGATGTCGGGGTGAGCGCCCCGCCGGCGCAGCTGTGGAACCCGGTGACGAGCCGATGACCACCAGGCTGCTCGACGTCGAGGAACTTGTCCGGCGCGGCACGACCCTGATGGTCGCGGTCGGCACGCCGGTGCCCGCGGCGCAGCGGGTCGCCCGCTCTCTGGCCGAGGCCAACCGCTGCGGACACGATTCGCACGGCGTGGTCCGGATCCCGTGGTACGCCGACTTCGTGCCGGACGGCCGCGCCGTCCCGACCGCCGAACCCGTGGTGGTCAACGAGTTCGGTGCCACCGCGGTGATCGACGGGCAGCGCTGCTGGGGGCAGCTGGCCGGCCACCTGGCCTGTGACGTCGCCGAGCGGATCGTGGCCGGCACCGGGATCGCGGCGGTCACGGTGCGCTCGGCCAACCACGTAGGCCGGCTCGGGGAGTACGTCGAGCGGCTGGTCGCCAAGGGATTGGTGGGCATCATGTGGTGCAATGCCGATCCGGCGATGGCGCCGTTCGGCGGCCGCGACCGGATGCTCGGTACCAACCCGATGGCGATCGGGGTGCCGGCCGGCGACGCCGACCCGATGATCGTCGACTTCGCCAGCGCGGCGGTCGCCGAGGGGAAACTCCGGCTGGAGCGCGCGGCCGGTCGGTCGGTTGCTCCCGGGCTGATCCAGGACGGCGCAGGCGGCCCGTCCACCGATCCGGAAGATTTCTACCGCGGGGGCGCCCTGCTGCCGTTCGGGCTGCACAAGGGATTCGGGCTGGCGCTGATGATCGAACTGCTGGGCGGCGCGCTGTCGGGCAACCACGTGGGCTTCCTGCCCGAATATCACTGGGGCAACGGAGTGGTGCTCATTGCTCTGGCCCCGGAGGCGTTCGGTGACCCGGCCGTCATCACCGACGAGTTCCGCCGGGGGTTGCAGGGCATTCGCGGCGCCCGCCCGGCGGCCGGCTTCGACGAGGTGCTGGCCCCCGGCGACATCGAAAAGCGGGTCAGGGAGCAGCGGGACGCCGAGGGCATCCCGGTGCCGCAGGAGGTCTGGGAGCAGCTGTCCGCGACGGCCGATCGGCTGGGTGTCCCGTGGTGACGCCGTCAGCCGGTGCCTTGTCGTCAGCCGGTGCCTTGTCGTCAGTCGGTGCCCTGCCGCCGGCGGTGCCCGCCGGCACCAGGGGCGCGGTGGACTCGGCCACGATCCGGCTCGCGCTCTTGACAGGCTCGACTCGGATGCGCACACTCATGTCAACCGGTGATTGTTAACAATAAGCGAAGACTCGTCCGCGAACACCCGGCAACGATGCCGACATCCGTCCAGGAGGAACACCGATGAAGCGGTTCCAGAGCAGTGACAGCAGCCTTCCGGCCGGGCACCCACTTGCCCGCCGTAGCTTCCTCAAGGGGGTCGCGGCCACCGGCGCGTTGGCGCTCGGCGGCGGCCTGCTCAGTGCCTGTGGGGGTACGGCGAGCCCGGGGGAGTCGGGCACCTCGGCCGATAACGCCGGCGCCGGCACCACCGCTGCCGCCTCTGGCGGCGCCACCAGCGCGGCCGCCGGCGGGTCGGGATCCGGTGGAAACAAGACGCTCACCCTGATGCTGGCCTCCTGGGTGGACCAAGGGTTCATCACCGACGTAATGATGGGATCGGCGGCCAAGTCCATCGGCGCCGAGCTCAAGCTCGTCACGGTCGACGACGGCACCTATCCGGCGCAGGCCGCGGCCGCGCAGAAGGCGGGCCAGGCGCCGGATCTCATCTTCTGGACCGCCCAGGGCGCCACCGCGCTGCTGGCCAGCGGGGTCAAACTTGCCGACCTGGACTCGTACGTGGCGACCGAGGACAAGGCTGCCTTCTACTCCGCCGACTACGATGCCAACACCATCGACGGGAAGATCAAGGGGCTGGGCTTCCGCTGCAACTGCCGCGGCATCGTCTACCGGGGCGACTACGCCAAGTCGGCCGGGCTGACGGTTCCGGACAGCTGGACCTTCGACGAGTTCGGCAAGTTCGCCACCGCACTGAACGTGGACAACCACATCGGCTTCGGCTTCGAGGCCAAGACCGGCGACGGCCGCTCGTCGTCGAACTTCCTGCCGCTGATCTGGTCCACCGGTTCGCCCTTCGTCACCGGCGGCGACGGGGCCTGGAAGCCGGGCTTCACCAAGGACCAGATGACCCAGGTGATGCAGTTCTACTACGACGCCGTGCACACCTGGAAGTCCACCCCGTCCGACGCCGGCACCTGGGGCTACGAGAACACCGACGGCAACTTCGCCAAGGGGCTGCTGGCCTCATACTCGGCCGGCCCGTTCGTCTACCCGAACTCCAAGAACTACCCGGAAACGTTGCAGAATCTGGCGGTCGGCCCGCTCCCGCACATCTCCAAACCGACCACCTTCTGGGAGGAGCACACCCTGTTCATCCACGGCGATTCGGCCAACCAGGACCTGGCCTGGAAGTTCATCGAGGCGATGCGCGGCGAGGAGACCCAGAACCTGATCGCCACCCGCACCGGCGACGCCCAGCTGGCTGTCCGCAAGGCCGCCAACGAGGCGATCACCGATCCGTTCGTCCAGGGCTTCGCCGGCCTGCTGGACAATGCCGTTGTGCCCGAGCCGGTTCCGATCGCCCCGCTGATGAACAATGCGGTGCTGCCGGCGATCCAGTCGGTCTCGCTCAAGGACACCGCACCAGCTGATGCGGCGGCTGCGCTGATCGCGGCCATGGAGAAGGAGCTCGAGACCATCAACGCACAGAAATGACGCTGGTGACGTCAGCGACGAACCCCACGACGACTGCTCCATCGGCTCCGGTGGAGCGGTCGTCGGGGGTCGATCCCCGACGATCCCGCCGGCCGGGCGCCCGGGGCGGCGGCACCTACCTGATGTTGCTGGTGCCCGCGCTGGTGCTGCTGGTCGGTTTCGTGCTGTACCCCATCATCTCCAGCGTCATCACCAGCTTCAAGGCCGGCAACACCGGCAACTTCGTGGGGATGGACAACTACCGCCGGTTCTTCGAGAACCCGGACGCCGGCGCGATCATCGGCCACACCTTCATCCGCGGCATCGGCGGCGTGGTGCCGAGCTACCTGCTTGGCATGCTGGCTGCGATCTCCCTGCACCAGAAACTCAAGGGCCGCACCCTGATCCGAGTGCTGGTGCTGGTGCCGTTCGTGATCTCGGCCCCGGTCGGGCTCAACATGTGGCGGCTGCTGCTCGACCCCTACACCGGGGTGCCGGCCGCCCTCGGGTTCCATGGCGGCGATCTGCTGGCCAATCCCGACGCCATCTGGCCGGTGCTGCTGATCATCAACACCTGGGCCTCGTTCCAGTTCTATACGATCGTGTTGCTGGCCGGACTGAGCCGGATTCCGCAGGAGCTCTACGAAGCGGCCGAGGCCGACGGTGCCAACAGATGGCAGCGGTTCCGGCACATCACCTTGCCCGGCATCGGCTCGATCGGCCTGGCGGCCTGCGTGGTGCACTTCATGGCCAGCTTCCAGGAGTTCAACCTGATCTGGATCCTGACCGGCGGCGGGCCGCTGGGCAGTACCCAGACGCTGGCAACCTTCGCCTATGCCAAGGCATTCAGCGACTACGACAACGGGTACGCCACCGCCACCACCACCATCAGCATGATCATCATGATCCTGACGCTGGCGGTCGGCTTCGTGCTGCTCCGGCTGCTGCGCCCGGTGTTCCGGTCCGTCCGGCGGGCCATACCGGACCTGCCCCGCCGGCAGCGGCCGGTGGTGGTCGGCGGCGGCCGAAGTCGTGGCCGGCGGCACGGACCGGGATTGCTGCTGCCGTCGATCGGCGCGCTGTTGGTGCTCGTCACGTCATTGCTGCCGATCCTGTTCATCGTGTCCAGGGCGTTCGACTCGACCCCCGGCGGACTCGAACCCGTCACGTTGATCCCGCGCCAGTGGTCGCTGACCAACTTCAAGCAGGTGCTCGGCAACCCGGAGTTGTACAACACCGGAAACCTGGTGGTGCCGCCGCTGGCGGTGAACTTCCTCAACAGCGTGCTGGTCTCGGTGGCCACGACCGTGCTGGTGCTCATCCTGGGAATGACTGCGGGATACGCGCTTTCCCGCTGGCGCTCGCCGCTGGCCAAGGTCGGCATCGGCCTGGTGCTGGTGCTGCAACTGGTGCCGGTGATCGTGCTGGTGTTCCCGCTGTACGACCTGTTGGCCAAGATCGGCTTGTTGGGCACGTTGACCGGACTGGTGCTGGCGACGGCGGCGCTGTACCTGCCGATCTGCACGCTGCTGTTCAAGGTGTTCTTCGACGGGATGCCAAGGGAGGTGGAGGAAGCGGCGGCGATCGACGGTGCCGGCACCATTCGCGTGCTGCTGTCCATCATCCGGCCCTCCGCAAAGCCGGTGATCGGCGCGGTCGCGGCGTACACCCTGATCAACACCTGGAACGAGTACCTGTTGGGCACCACGCTGATCAGCGACCTGAACCGGCGGACCTTCCCGGCGGCACTGCAGCAGTTCATGTCCTCCTACAGCTTCAAGGCCCAGACCACACCGGGGATGCAGGCCGTCTACCTGCTGATCCCGATCGTCGCCGCGGTGATCCTGCTGGCCTTCACCCAGCGACACCTGGCGACCGCCTACCAGGGCGGCTCCGTCAAGGGCTGACCCGTTTCGCTCGGCAGTGCACGTCGGTCCCGGCTCGGGACCTGTATCGGAAGGACTCCCATGTCTTCGCTCACCATCGCCGTCGCGGACGGCGCCCTCAGTACCCAGGCCGAGATCGAGCAACGCTACGGGGGTCAGGCCCGATTCGTCACCGGGCCAATGGATTCGCCGGACAGCCTGGCCCGGACCGCGGCCGGGGCCGACGCCATCGTGGTCACCCTGCACCGGCTGTCGGCCGAGCACTTCGCGGCGCTGCCCGAGTCGGTCAGGGTGGTCGGGCGGGCCGGGGTCGGTCTGGACACCATCGACCTGGTCGCGGCCGACGAACGGGGCACGGCGGTGGTCTACCAGCCCGACTACGCCACCAACGAGGTCGCCGATCACGCTGCGGCAATGGCCCTCTCGGCCGTTCGGCTGATTCCCCTTGCCGACCGGAGCCTGCGCACCGGGCAGTGGGCGTCCGGGCCGCAGTTGGGCCCGATCCTGGATCTTCAGGAGGTGAGCGCCGGGATCGTCGGCGCCGGCCGGATCGGCCGGGCCGCCGGCCGCCGGCTGCGGCCGTTCGTCCGCGAGGTGCTCGGCTATGACGTCCCCGGCACCCCCGGGTCCGACGAACTGGAGATGGTCGGCTCGCTGCCGGAACTGCTGTCCCGCAGTTCGATCGTCTCACTGCACGTGCCGCTGACGCCGCAGACCCGTGGCCTGATCGGGGCGGACGAACTCGCCCTGCTACCGCCGGGTGCGGTGCTGGTCAACGTCTCCCGTGGCGGCCTGGTCGACGAGGCGGCGGTCGCCGAGGCGCTGCACTCCGGCCGGCTGGGTGCCGCCGCCCTCGACGTCTTCGAGACCGAGCCGCTCGCCGACGACTCGCCGCTACGCACCGCGCCGAACGCCATCCTCACGCCGCACATCGCCTGGTACTCATCGGCTTCCGGGCGGCGCCTGGCCGACTGGACGGTCAGCGACGTGATCGAGGTGGCACTGGGCAAAGATCCGCAGCGCGGCCGGCTGGCGGTTCGCCCGGTCGCCGATCCCGCCGGTCACCCGGCATGAGCACAGCGGCGTCACCGGGCGGGGCGGTGTCGCAGCGCGGCGCGGTTCCGGCCGGAGTTGTCGCGGTGGTGCGCAGCACCGACCCGCAGTTCGCCCGGACCGCGAGCCTCGGACTGCTGGCCGCCGGGGTGCCGGGCGTGGAGATCACCCTGACGGTTCCGAACGCGGTGGAACTGATCGCCGAACTCGCTCCCGGCGCTGGCGGCCGGGTGGGCGCCGGAACGGTACTCAGCGTCGACCAGGCGCGTCGGTGCATCGCCGCGGGCGCCGGCTACCTGGTGTCGCCCTGCACCGACCTGGCGGTGCTGGAAGTGGCTGTGTCGGAGGGTGTTCCGCTGGTGCCCGGGGCCGCGACGCCGACCGAGATCCAGCGGGCACACCTGGCCGGAGCGGCCGCCGTCAAGCTGTTCCCGATCAACCTGCTCGGCGGTGTGGCGTTCGTCAGGGCCGTCCGCGAGCCGATGCCGGAGCCGAGGTTGGTGGTTTCCGGGGGAGTCACCATCGAGCAGCTCGCCGACCTGTTCGCGGCCGGCGTGCACGCGGCGTGCCTTGGCCGGGAGATCATCGACGGCGACGCGGCCGCCGCCGGTGACGTGGATGCCGTTGCGGCACAAGCCAGCCGGGTGCTGGCCGCGGCTGGGGTCGCCGTCAGCCGTAGCATGGTTGTCCCGTAGTCACATCAGCCGGGAGAGCAGACCGCCGTCGGCGCGCAGCGCGGACCCGGTGACGAAGGAGGCGGCGGGCGACAGCAGAAAGCTGACCACCTCGGCGATCTCGCGCGGTTCGGCCGTTCGGCCGATGGCGCCGTTGCCACCGGCAACGGTGACGCCCTCGGCCGCCATCGCGGCGCCGTGCGCCGCCGACATCTGGGTGTCGACGCTGCCGACCACGATGGCGTTGACCCGGACGCCGTCGTCCGCATAGTCCAGCGCCATCTGCTGGGTCAGCGACAGCACCGCGCCCTTGCTCGCCGCGTAGGCGGCCAGCCGGGGCACCGTCGCCTCGGCGTGCACCGAGGCAAGGTTGACGATGGAACTGCCGGGGACGGCCCGCAGGTGCGGCAGGCACCACTTGGCGAGCAGGAAGGTGCCGCGGACGTTCACCGCGAAAACCTGTTCCCAGTCGGCGAGTTCGGTGTCGTGGACCGAACCGGTGCGCAGGATCCCGGCGGCGTTCACCAGGCCGTCGATCCGGCCGTACCGGGCGACGATGCCGGCGATACCGTCCCGGACGGCGTCCCCGTCGGTGATGTCGACACGCATGCCTTCCACGGCGGGTAGCTCGCAGGAGTCCCGGTCGATACCGACCACGGCCCAGCTGTTGTCGGCCAGCAGCCGGCAGACGGCGCCGCCGATCCCGCCGGCGGCGCCGGTGACGACGGCGACCCTGGCATCGTCGGTCATGGCAGCAGGAAGGTGTCGGCGAGCCGGCGGATGTCGTCCTCCGGAGTGCTCTTGCCGGCGGTTTCGACCAAGCCGTTGACGATCCGCTGGTAGCCGGTCGAGATGTGGTCCCTGACCTCCGCGGCGGCGGCATCCTCGGAGCCGCTGCGGATTCGCTCCAGGATGCGGTGATGACCCTCGGCGGTGATGACACGCCAGTCGGGGTTGGCGATGTTGCGCTTGAGGAGCAACAGGAACACCTGCATCCGGATCGCGCTCCAGCTGTCCCACAACCGTTCGTGCCGCGCCGCCGCAAAGATGCCGTCATGGAATTCGACGTCCATGCGCGCCGCCTCGTGCTCGGTGCGCTTGGACTTGGGCAGTTTCTCCATCGCATCGAAGGATCCCTGCAGACGAGCGAGGTCGGACTCCTCGCGGCGCCTTGTTGCCAGCCGGACCGCCAGGTCCTCGATCGAAGCCCGCAGGCTGTAGACCTCACCGAGGTCGGTGAGCGACAGGTCAACCACCCGCGCGCCGCGGTGCCGCAGCACCTGCACCAGGCCCTCGCGTTGCAGGATCAGGAATGCCTCCCGGACCGGCCCGCGACTCACCTCCAGCAGCTCGGAGAGCTCTTCCTCCCGAAGGTGTTCGCTCGGGCGGAGTTCGCCGTGCAGAATTGCGTCGCGGACCCGGTCCGCGACCACCTCACCCAGACTGGTCCGGGGCGCGGCCGACTTCAGTCGGCTCCGGTCCGGGGCCTGGTCGTCAGATGCCGCTGCCGTCAGTTTGCTCACGCCGTTACCTCCACACGCCCGCTCGTTGGGTGAGGCCACCGGCCTTCCGCGAAGTCTAGACGCGCCCCGTTGTTGATCCGCGCACATCAATTGATTATTGTTGACAAAGTGCATGCTACAACCACGCACCGGGTGGTGCAGCTCATCGGCCCCGCTCGCAGACCCTCGAGAGGATCCACCGATGTCCCTTGTTGTCTCTCGCCCCGGAAAGATCATCGCTGTCGGGCTGAACTACACCGACCATGCGAGCGAGACCGAGACCGAGCCACCGATCGCTCCCGTCACTTTCACCAAGTTCCCGACCTGCCTGGTAGGGGACGGTGAGGACATCGTGATCCCGGCCGGCATCGATGAGGTCGACTGGGAGGCCGAACTGGCAGTGGTGATCGGCGCGCCGGCCCGCGATGTCCCGGTGGAGCAGGCCCTGTCGCATGTGCTCGGCTACACCTGCATGAACGACGTGAGCGCCCGGCGGGTGCAGCGCGAGGAGGGCCAGTGGAGCCGGGCGAAGTCGTTCGACACTTTCGGGCCGATCGGCCCACGGCTCGTGCCAGCCTCCGAGATTCCCGATCCGCAGTCGCTGTCGGTTGTCGCCCGGGTCAACGGGCGGGTGCTGCAGCAGGCGAACACCAGCGCGATGATATTCCCGGTGGCCGAATTGATCTCGCGGCTTTCCCAGGGGATGACGTTGGAAACCGGGGACATCATCACGACCGGCACGCCGTCCGGGGTCGGGGCGTTCCGCAACCCGCCGATCTTCCTGACCGACGGTGACGTCGTAGAGATCGAGATCGACCGGATCGGCATCCTCACCAATCGGGTGCGGCAGGCGTGAGAGCGGCGCCAGCACTCCTCGCTGCCGGCTTGAGGCCCTGATTCAGCGCGAGAGCCTGAAGCAGAGGGCGTAGCGCAACTGTGGCAGCGCCCGGCCGGGGATCGACCTGCTCGGCGTCTCGCCGATCCTCACGGCACCTATGTGCAGATAGAAGGCTTCGGCGTCCGGATCGGAGTCGATCAGCAGGCTTGGTCAGACCGAGCTGCCGGGCGCGGTCGACGGCATCGGCGAACAGCAAGCGGCCGACATCGGTGCCGATCGCCGGAGCATCGATGAACAGCGACTCGAGCGCCCTCGGGCGGGTCGCCGGCCAGTTGGTGGAACTCGAGCAGCGTCCCGTCCCGCTCGGCGGCGATGAGTCGGACTCCGTCGCAGAGTTCGGCCTGGATCGTCAGCTCGGCGCGGACGCTGTCCAGGAAGTCGGCCGAATAGCCCCAGTGGGCCTTGCTACGCAGTGCGAGCTCGCTGAGCTCGGCCGCTTCCGCCGGCACAGCCGGGCGAACCTGGGTGTTGCTCATAGTCCCCTGTTGTCCACACCGGTTGAGCCGGATCCAGGGGCTGCGCTTTTGGAAGGCGCTGATGCGTGCGCGCGGGGCACGGGTTCGTCCGGAGTATCAGTCAGCCTCGCTACCCGAGTCCGGTCTCACCGTCCGAGGCAGTGATGCTGTTGCGACAGGCGACGAACGACCCGCATCACGAGTTCTGGGCATGCGACCGCAGTCGGATGCACGGCCCGCGGCAGGGTACCGATGCCTACCTGTTGGCCCTGGCCACCACGAAGTTCGCGGGTTCGTCACCTTCGATTACTCACTGCCGCTGTCGACGGTTCGTGGCGCCAATACGGCGAACCTGACGGTCCTCAGATTACTGACGTCTCTCGCCGGGTTCGGAACGGCCGAGCCGGACGAACGGTGGGAAGCAGGCGACGATCGGTCGGGTCACTCAGCCGATAACCCGCTCGCATCGGATCACCACGTTCGATGCGTCCGACCGTAATAGTTTTCAACGGTTGATGGATGACCCCGGTGCGGTCGGGTCGAAGACTGTGGTCATGAACGACGCCAGGGGGTCGCTACTCAGCTCGCCGGACACCGCCGCAGTTGCCGATGCCTATCTGAAGTTCACGCTCGACACCCAACCGGGGCTGCGGATCGTGCGGGGCGAGCCGGTCGACGGATTCCCCACTTACTCCGAGGACGAATCGCAGGCGCGCGCAGCATTCGCCACCGACGTGCTTGCGGCGCTGGCCGACATCGGCGAAAAGGGCCTCGACGGCCGGGACGCCGACACCGTCGGATTCGTCAGCGAATTGGCCGCCCAGGATGTGCGGGCCGCCACCCACTACTGGGCGACGCCGACTGCAACCCCCTATCAACTGTTCCACTTCACCACCTACAGCGATCCCGTCTTTACCAGGTTCGGCTTCGAGTCGGCCGACTCCGTGGATCGGTATGTCGGGCTGGTCCGCTCACTGGCCGGATCGATCGCGGGCATCGGCGCCAAGGTTGCCGGCCAGGCCGCGCGCGGGTTTCGGATCCCGAAGCCGGCCCTTCCCGGCGCGGTGACGACCATCGAGAACCTGCGGACGCACCTCCTACACTCGGTACGTGTCGACGAAGAGCGACTCGGTCGGCTCGACCCGGGCGGTCGCGGCAAGCTGGACGACGCGCTCGACGATGCAGTCAAGAACGACCTCGGTCCGGCCTTCAACGCGCTGCTGGCCGAGCTGAACGATCCCGAGTACCGCGACGCGGCGCCGGGCGCAGTCGGCTGGGTGCGCTATCCGCACGGTGACGATGCCTATCGCAACTTTGTCGCGGACTACACGACGACTGATCAGTCGCCCGAGGACCTGCACGAGCGCGGAAAGGCGGAATGTGCCGGGCTCGCCGAGCGGATGAGCGAGTTGCGGGGCGCGCTCGACTTCACCGGGTCGGAGGAGGACTTCCGGGCGCGGCTGGCAGCCGAGCCGAGGCTCTTCGCCGCCTCCCCGGAGGAAGTTGAAGAGCGCTACATCGGCTACATGCGCCGATTGGAACCGATGCTGGGACAATGGTTTTCACGGCTGCCTGCCACCCCCTACGGTGTCACTCGGCTGAACCCGGCACTTGAAGCCAGCATGACCTTCGGCTTCTACCAACCGCCGACCCCCGCCGCTCCGATCGGCCGCTACAACTACAACGCTTCCGATCTTTCTCAGCGCTCCCTGCTGACCGCGGGCACCCTCATTTATCACGAGCTCGCGCCGGGGCATCATTTCCATATGGCGCGCCAGCGCGAGGACGACCACCTGCCTCCGTTGCGCCGCGACCTGATCGCATTCACCGCCTTTACCGAAGGATGGGCCGAGTACGCCGCCGGGCTCGGCTGGGAGATGGGGCTGTACGACGACCCGTGGGATGCGTACGGGCGGCTCGCGCACGAACGGTTCACCGCCCAGCGACTCGTCGTCGACACCGGCTTGAACCTGGGCATCATGTCGTTGGAAAAGGCTCGAGAGTTCATGCGGGCCAACACGATCGAGTCCGAGGTGCAGATCGGAACCGAGCTGCTCCGGTATTCGACGGATCTGCCCGGCCAGGCGTTGTGCTACCGCGCCGGATACCGTGAGTTCCTGCGGCTGCGCGAACACTCTCAGTCCCACTTGGGATCTGGGTTCGATGTCCGCGAGTTCCACGAGGCGGTCCTCGGCGGTGGGGCGCTGCCGTTCCGTGCCCTGGAGCGCCGAGTGGCCCGCGAGCAAGGCATCGAATCAGCATGAGGAACAGTACTGCCGATGTCATCGTCGTCGGTGCCGGTGTCATCGGATCGGCCGTCGCCCTGGAACTCGCCCGACTCGGAATGACGACGATCGTGGTGGACCGGACCGGCGGCGCCGGACACGGTTCGACGAGCGCATCGAGTGCGATCGTCCGTTTCAACTACTCCACGTGGGACGGCGTCGCAACGGCGTGGGAGTCCAAGCATTGCTGGGAGAAATGGGCCGAACACCTCCAGTTCCGGGACAGTGCCGGCCTGGCGGCATTCCGCCGGACCGGCATGATGATGATCGATGCGCCAGCGGCGCCACGCGAGCGGATCATGCCGCTGTTCGAGGCAGTCGGGATCCCGTACGAGGAGTTGGATGCCGCCGCTCTGCGCGACCGGGTACCTGGTATCGACACCGGACGATACTGGCCGCCCAAACCCCTGAGCTCCGAGGACTTCTTCGCCGATGCCACGACCGAGGTAGGCGCCCTTTTCACGCCGGACGCCGGTTACGTGGACGACCCGCAACTGGCCGCACACAACCTCGCGGTGGCCGCTGACCATCTCGGCGCGCGGTTCCGGTACAACGCCGCCGTAGTGGCGGTGGAAAGACACCGCGACCGGGTTAGCGGGGTGCTGCTGGCGGACGGAACACGCGTGCAGGCGCCGGTGGTGGTGAACGCTGCGGGGCCATGGTCGGGCGCGTTGAACCGACTGGCAGGTGTCGGAGCCGAGTTCACGGTGCATGTTCGCCCGATGCGGCAGGAGGTTCACCAGGTGCAGGCACCGCACGGCTATAACGGCGCGGGAAGCCTTGGCCCTGCGGTGGCGGACCTGGATCTCGGAGTCTATTTCCGTCCCGGATCGGGAGATCGGCTGTACATCGGAGGCACCGAGCCGGAGTGCGACCCCCTCGAGTGGCTGGACGACCCTGACCTGGCCAACCCGAACGTGACTGTCGAGCGCTTCCAGGCACAGGTCGTGCGCGCGGCCCGGCGACTGCCGGACCTGACCGTCCCCAATGCGCCGGCGGGAATTGCCGGGGTTTACGACGTGGCGAGCGACTGGACGCCGATCTACGACCGGACCGATCTCGGCGGCTACTACGTCGCCATGGGTACCAGCGGCAACCAGTTCAAGAATGCGCCCCTGGCCGGGCGTTTTCTCGCCCTGCTCGTCGATCGTGTCGAGGCCGGGCACGACCACGACCGTGATCCGCTGCAGTACCGGTGTGAGCACACCGGACACGAGATCAACCTCGCGGCGTTCTCCCGGAAACGTCCGGTCAACAACAACTCGACCGGAACTGTCATGGGGTGAAGGTGCGACAGCGAACGAGTCACCGGCACAGCATCCGGTCGCCGCACCGAAGTGAGGCGCTCGGATGAGGGGCCCGTTGTGCGACAAGGATGGAGGAGCAATGCAGGACGACTTGCTCGAGCGATACCGAAGGGCCGCATCGCTGGGGCCGGAGCAGCTGCTGGCGCTGATGCGCAACCGCAACATCTCCCCGCACTGGACCGGGGACGGGGACCGGTTCTGGTACCGGCGGGAGCGGGAGACCGGAGGGCACGAGTACGCGCTCGTCGATCCAGAGGACTTCAGCAGCCGGCCGCTGTTCGACCACCAGGCGACCGCGGCGCGACTGGCGTCGCTCCTGGGCACTGAGGTCGATCCCTGGCAGCTCCCGATTGATTCCTACGATGCGGACCCGGCCGGAGGCGTCAGAGTGGCGCTGGTCGACGGCCGGATCGCCGCGCTCCGTGAGGGCGGCGACCAGATTGACGCGTCGCCGAAGTCCGCCGTGCTGGCCAGCCCCGACGGAGCTTACGAACTGTTCGTCAGCGACCACAATCTTTGGCTGCGCGCCATCGGGAGCGGCGAAGAGCGCGCGTTGACCGCGGACGGCGAGCCGCACTGGTCATGGGGGGCCCTGCCTGACTACAACGTGGTCCATATCCCCCTACTCAGGCAGGGGCGACTACTCCCGCCCGTGTTCACCGGCTTTTCGCCGACCGGCCGCCTGGTCGTCACCCTGCGCCCGGACGAGCGCGACTACCCGGAATACCCATTCGTGGAACAGCTTCCGGCCGATCGCGCCCGGCCCAGGACGTACCCGATCCGCAACCTGCTCGACGATGAGAATCGCCGCGGCACACCACAGCTGGCGATCATCGAGGTGGAGACCGGGCGGCGGGTGAGCATCGACCTCGGCGAGGAACTGGCAGCCACGCTGATGTCCACCGGCCTGGACGTGCTGACCTGGGGAGCGGAAGACGAGTGCCTGTACGTGCTGGCCCACCGGGTAGGGACCGGCACCGCCACCCTGGAACGGATCGACGTGCGGACCGGTGAGCAGAGCACGGTGATCTCCGAGACCGCCGACCACATCTACGAGCCGAACACCCACCTCTACAGCCTGCCGCTGATCCGGGTCCTGCCGCGCACCCGCGAGGTCATCTGGTTCTCCCAGCGCGACGGATGGGGACACCTGTACCGATACGACCTAGACACCGGTGACTGCACGAACGCCATCACCTCGGGTGAGTTGGTGGTGCGGGACATCCTGCGGGTGGACGAGGAACAGCGGGAGGTTTACCTGCTCGCCGGTAGCGGCGCCGACGGTCACAATCCATACTGGCGCAAGCTCTATCGCGCCGGACTCGACGGCGGCTCCCAACTCTTGCTGACGCCCGAGCCCGCCGACCACGAGATCCCGGCCAGGGTGCCGCAGTTCTTCGGGTTGGTCTTCGGCGTTCCGGACGTTACCGCGATCAGCCCCAGCGGGCGGTTTGTCATCGACCATATGTCGACGGTCTCCCGCGCGCCCGAGATCGTGCTGCGGGAGACTCGCCACGGCGGTCTCGTCGGCACGCTGGAGAAGACAGACGTCAGTGCCCTGCTGGCCGCCGGCTACCGGCCACCGGAACAGTTCACCGTGAAGGCGGACGACGGGCAAACCGATCTGTGGGGTGTGCTGAGCCTGCCTCCCGGACTGGCCGACGACGAGCGGGCGCCGGTCATCGACCTGATGTACGCCGGCTTTCAGAAGGCAACCCAGCCGACCAGCTTCCTGGGTTCTGACCTGGACCACCGGTCCGTTCAGGCCGCGGTTGGCTACGGCATCCTGGGCTTCGCGACGGTCGTGCTGGATGGTCGCGGAACACCCGGCCGGGACCGGGTGTTCCGGCAGTGGACGCAACGCCACCCGGACATCACCCGTGGACTGGCCGACCACGTGACCGCCATCCGTAAGCTGGCCGAGCGATACCCGTTGGACTTGAACCGGGTCGGCGTGACCGGACACTCGTACGGCGGCTACCACTCGGTGCGTTCAATGCTGCTGTTCCCCGACTTCTTCAAGGTCGGCGTGAGCTCGGCAGGCGTACACGTCCCACAGAAGCTGCCCAACGGCATGTGGGCCTGGCACGTCGGTGCCGAAACACCGCGCGACTCCGACCTCTACCGGTCTCTGGGAAACCTGCCACTGGTTGATCGACTCAGCGGGAAGCTCCTGCTGCTTTTCGGCGATCTGGACGAGAACGCCACACCGGACCACACGCTGGCCCTGGTGAACGCACTGATGAGCGCCGGCAAGCGATTCGACATGAAGCTCTGGCCTGGAATGGACCACTACCGCACGAACACCGGGTACATCCGGATGATCACCTGGGACTACTTCGTCGAGAACCTGCTGGGCGAGCGGCCGCCCGAGCAGTTCGTGCCGTGACGAAAGGCCCGTTGCCGCGCAGTGGGTTCCGGACCGGACGGGACCACCGCCCGAGCCCGCTTGGCCCCTGCAACACATGTTCTGACCGGCGGGTCAAGAACGCTACGTCCGTAGATGGTGTGCCCGGCCGCGGGCGGACACACTCAGCGAAACCCAAGCACGGCATCACCGACAGAAAGGTCGTCGAAATGTCGACGAGAATGACGGCCGGGCGGCGTTCCTGGCTGTGCGGTCTGATCGGGCTCACATTGTTGATGTCCGGCTGCTCAAGTGGCGCCAGCTCGAACTCCGGCCCCGGTGCTGGCTCCGGGCAAGCTGCCGGCTCCGGTTCCGGCCCGGCGGCGGGCTCCGGTGCCGCCGGCGCGACGGTGCCGTCCGTCAACATCGCGCTCGGGGCTCACCCGAACTCCCTGGACATCACCAAACATTTCGACGCGGTCAACATGGGGACCATGTCTCTGTTCACCGAGCCGCTCGAACGCATCGCCAGCGACGGGAGCACGACCCCGAACCTGGCGACGAAGGTTGCCGAGCCGAACGACACCACGATCGTTTACACACTGCGCGACGACGCAACGTTCAGCAATGGGGACCCGCTCACCCCGGCGGATGTGGTCTGGACCATCCAGCACGTCACCGACGCGAAAGCGGGCGCCCAGACCTCGTCTCTGGTGAAGAGCGTCGCGAGCGTCAAGCAGACCGGTGACAACGAGGTGACGGTGACCCTCAGCCATCCCGATCCGACCGTTCGAAAGAACCTGTCGTTGGTCGCGCTGGTGCAGAACGCCAAGTTCGCCAAGGCCCACGCCAGTGATCTAGGCACCCCGGCGGCGGTGCCGGTCGGCACCGGCCCCTACCAGGTGACAAAGTTCGGCACCGAGGCTGTCACGCTGACCCGGAATCCGCACTATTGGGGAGACAAGCCCGCCCCGGATGCCGTGACGATCAGCTATCTCGCCACCGACAACACCGCGCAGTTGGCCATGCGTTCAGGCGATATCCAGGGTGCCCTGGTCAACGATGCCACCACCCTGGCGCAGTGGAAGGCGATCGGTGGCAGCACGGCCTACTCGTCGCAGGCGCTGCTGTCCCAGTTCCTGTCCCTGGACACCACTGCCGCGCCCTTCGACGACCCTCATGTCCGCAAGGCGATGGCCTACGCGATTGATCGCAAGGGCCTGCTGCAGGCCGCGTTCGGTGGGAATGCCAGCCTTCTACCCAGCCTGATGCCCGTCGGCGTCATCGCCCCGGTCGCTCCGTCCGAGGACGCCGCCAACAGTTTCTTGGACGGACTACCGGCGTATGAATTCGACATGGACAAGGCGAAGGCCGAGCTGGCCGAGTCTTCCCACGCCGACGGATTCGCCGTGACCATCCCCTACATCTCCGAGCAGCCCTGGAGCAAGCTCACCGTGCTGAATCTCCAGCAGAACCTCAAACCGCTCGGTATCACGGTCACGCCGAAGCCACTGAGCTCGCAGGAGTGGGTGGCCGCGGTCTTCGGCCACAAGACGACATCGGTGTGGCCCATGGCCTTCGCCGCGGCGACGCCGGACCCGGTGGGGCTCGGCCGGGTCGTCACCGAAGCGGCGATGACCGCGCCCGGCGGATACAACTTCGCCAAATGGGCCCCCGCCGACCTGCAGGAGCCGGCCGAGACGTTGACGAGCTCGGTGGACAAGGCCGCCCGCTGGGAGGCGGCGCAGAAGATCCTCACCGCGATCGCGACGGAGGTGCCGTACATTCCGCTCTTCCAACCCCAGTACAACCTGGTGTTGGCCAAGGGGTTCACCTTCGCCGAGACGCCGGGGATCATGGAAGTCGCGAGCGGAACCTGGATGAACGAGCTCCGGGCCGGGTAGCGAGCGTGCCGTCAGTGAGCGACCGCCGTCCGAAGGGACTCTGTCGATGCAGGTCGTTGTCTTCATAGCAAAGCGACTGGTAGCGATGGTCGTGGTGCTGCTGCTGGTGAGTTTGTTGGTGTTCAGTCTCCTGATGCTGAGCCCCGGCTCGATCCTGGCGACGCTGCTCGGTACCCAACCGACCACCCCGGAGCTGATCCATTCGCTCGAAGAGCGCTACCACCTCAACGACCCGTTCTTCGTCCAGTACTGGAATTGGCTGGTCAACGCACTTCACGGTGATTTCGGTCAGTCCATCCAGTCCGGTGAAGACGTCACCACCGTGGTGGCCGATCGCTTGCCGGTCACGCTCGGACTGGCTGGGCTCGCGTTGTTGCTCGTGCTGGTGATCGGGATTCCGGCCGGCATGGCCGCCGGCATGCGCCGGGGCAAGCCGTTCGACCGGCTTGTCACGCTGCTGACGATCGTCGGGATGAGCGCGCCGGTATTCACCGTCGGAATCCTGCTCATCTACGTCTTCGGAGTGCGGTTCGAGATCATGCCGGTCTACGGCGCGGGCGAGGGATTCCTAGGGCGCATCGAACATCTCACCCTCCCCGCGGTGGCGCTGGCCACCGGTCTGACCGCGTTGATCGTGCGCCAGACCAGGGCGGCGACGATGACCGTCATGGATCAGGACTACATCACGTTCGCCCGGGCGCGTGGCCTGAGCCGATCGCGCATCCTGATTCCGTATGCGCTGCGGAACACCGCACTGCCGATGGTCACCGCCGCGGGACTCATGCTGATCGGTGCGATTTCCGGGACCGTCATCATCGAGACCGTCTTCTCGCTGCAGGGCGTCGGCTCTCTCATGATCGAATCCGTTCAGGCGAAGGACATTCCGGTCGTCCAAGGGCTCGCGCTCTTCATCGCAGTCCTGGTGGTCGTGGTGAACCTGGTGGTCGATCTGCTCGCTCTGATCATCGATCCCCGCATTCGGCTCTCGGTGAAGGGATAGCGACGTGACTGCTGAAACCGCGCTCGTCGTGGCCCCGGCCCGCACGCCTCGGCGACCGTCGGTGCTGATCATGCTGGCGTTCACCGTCCTGCTGATCGTCGCGGTGCTTGCCGTGTTCGGGCAATGGCTGGCTCCGCAGGACCCGACCGTTCAGGACCCGCTGCTGAGTGTTACGCCGCCGGGCGATGGCCACCTGCTCGGCACCGACCAACTCGGCAGGGACGTCTTTTCGCTGATCATTGCGGCCGCGCGATCGGCGATCGTCGGACCCGTGTGCGTTGCGTTGGGGTGCGTGCTGATCGGCGGCACGCTGGGCATGGTCGGCGCCTACTTCGGCGGGGTGGCAGACGTTGCAGTGAACCGGTTTGCCGATCTGGTGTACGCCCTGCCCGCGCTTTTGATCGCGATCGTCGTCATCGGCGTCGTCGACGGTGGCTACTGGCTGACCGCCGCGATCCTGATCTTCCTGTCCACCCCGTATCAGATCCGGCTCTGTCGCAGCGTCACCATGGTGCAGGTCCGGCTGCCGTACGTGGATGCGGCACGAACGATCGGGCTGACGTCCAGGCGGACGCTGTTCCGGCACATCCTGCCGAACATCCTGCCGACCGTCGTCGCCACCCTGCTGCTCGATTTCGTGGCCGCCTTGATCGGCTATTCCGCGCTGGCGTATCTCGGCCTCGGCGTGCAGGCCGGTCAGCCGGACTGGGGTGCCATGCTGGCCGAGGGCCAGTCGTTCATCACGGTGAACCCGTGGTTGTCATTGGCCCCCGCGATCATGCTCATCGCCACCGCCTCCAGCGTCACCCTCGTCGGAGACTGGCTGTACGATCGGCTCTCATCGAAGGCGGTGTCGAGGTGACCACTTCGGGCAGCGACGGCGAAGATGTCCTGCTGGAGGTCGAGGGGCTGACGGTCACCGCAAGCAAGCCGGACCGAACCCTGGTTCGCGATGTCGGTCTCCGGATCGGACCGGGTCGGACGCTCGGCGTCGTCGGGGAGTCCGGCAGCGGGAAGTCCCTGACCGCGCGTTCACTGGTCGGTCTGCTGCCGGCCGGCCTGCACGCGATCGGAAGTGCTTCGTTCCAGGGCATCTCGCTCCTCAACGCACCGGAGCGAACCCTGCGCAGGCTGCGCGGAGACCGGATCAGCCTGCTGCTGCAAGATCCGTTCACCATGCTGAACCCGTCCCAGACGATCGGCGCGCACATCGGCGAGTCGCTGCCGCGGGACGTTCGCCACGACCGGCAGCGTCGATCACGGGAGATCGAACGTCGGCTGCTGGAGGTCGGGCTGTCCTCGGAGGTCGCCCAGCGCTTCCCCTTTCAACTCTCCGGCGGCATGTGTCAGCGGGTGGCGTTGGCGGCGGCGCTGGCCAGCGACCCGGACCTGCTCATCGCCGACGAGCCGACGACCGCGCTGGACGTGACAACGCAGAACGACATCCTGCGGCTGTTGAAAGGTTTGCAGGAACAGCGTGGGATGGCGCTGATCCTCATCACCCACGATCTGCAGGTTGCTTTTTCGGTGTGCGACCGCGTCCAGGTGATGTACGCCGGGTCGGTGGTGGAGCAGGCACCTGCAGCGGAGCTGATGACCGAACCGCTCCATCCGTACAGCCTCGGACTGCTGAGGTCGGAGCCGCCGGTCGACCACTACGTCGGGCAGCTGAACTCCATCCCGGGGAATGTGCCGTCGCCGGACTCTGTCCGGCACGTGTGCGCTTTCGCTGCCCGCTGTGACTGGGCGGCCGATCGATGCCGGAGCGCCCGCCCCGGCCTGCAGACCGTCAGGGCGGGCCGCACGTCGGCCTGCGCCCGCGTCGAATCCATCGCCGAGGAACTGCGCGCGGCCGTCGCCGAGATCGAGCACGAGAGGTCCGCCACCCCGGCGCCGCCGGCCGGCCCGCCGATCCTGACCCTCTCCGAGGTCCGGAAGTCGTTCCAGAGCACCGGTCTGCTCCGTTCGTCCACCAGGACGGTAGCTCTGAACGGCGTCTCCTTCACCATCACCGCGGGTGAATCGCTGGGCCTGGTCGGCGAAACCGGGTCGGGCAAGACCACGATCGCCAGGTCCATCCTCGGGCTCACCACAGTGGATTCAGGGACGATCGAAGCGGGTGGACTTGACGTCACCTCCTACCGCCGGCTCAAGTCGGCGGAGCGAAAGCGCGCGCGTCGATTTGTCCAGGTCGTGTTCCAGGACCCGTACGCTTCGCTGAACCCGTCGCTCACCGTCGGCAGCACGCTTCGGGAGGTGCTGGCACTACGGAGTAGCAGCGCCGCGGACGACGAGGTCGCCGAGCTGCTCCGCCAGGTCGGCCTGCCGGGCTCGTACGCGGTGCGTCGGCCTGCCGCCCTGTCCGGCGGCGAACGCCAGCGTGTGGCCATCGCCCGGGCCGTAGCGATGCGCCCCGAACTCCTCATCTGCGACGAACCGGTGGCGGCACTGGATGTCTCGGCCCAGGCACAGGTGCTCGAGCTGCTCCGAGAGATCCGCCGCCGCCACGGGATGGCCATGCTGTTCATCACGCACGACCTGTCCGTCGTGCGCCAGATGGCGGACCGAGTCGTGGTCTTGTACCGCGGCGAGGTGGTCGAATCCGGCGACACCGGCCAAGTGCTCGATCGACCGGCGCACGTCTACACACGGAAGCTGATCCTGGCCGTTCCCGGACGAGGTCGACGGCCGTCACTGCCGGCCATCGAGCCCGGATAGCCGCCCGACGGATCAGCGTGCGTCGATCAGCCGGGCGATCTTCAGACCCAGCTGCAGCGCGAGCCTGTCGTCACCGACCGACAGGTCGAGGCCGGTGATCTCCTGCACTCTTTTGAGGCGGTAGTACAGGCTCGTGCGGTGGATGTGCAGCTGGTCGGAGGTCCGCTGCACCTCGCCGGCGTTGTCCAGATACGTCTCGACCGTGAGCACGAGCGCGTCCGCGGAACCACCGTCGCGGTCGAGGATGCGGCGCACTCCGGGATGCAGATTCTCGACCAGCAGTTGGGTGGGGAGTTCGGAGAGCAGCCCGTAGACGCCGAGTTCGCCGTCGGCGACGACCGGTCCGAGCACCCGCACCACGCTGGCGACCTCCGCGGCGCGGCGCGCCTCGGTGTACGAGTCGTGCAGGTCGGCCGGATCGGGTTGCGTCCCGCCTAGTCCCACCCAGCACTCCGCGCCCTCGGCGGCCTCCGTCAGCACCCGCTCGCGGACGGCGCGGCCGAGTTCCAGACTTGAGTTCCGAGCCTTCGGCCCGTCCTGGCTCAGCACCAGCACCCCGTGGTCGGGGCGCTCCAATGCCAGGGATTGGCGCGGTGCGCGCCTGCTACGACCGAACGCGACGCCGGCAGCCAGGGCCAGGCGGTCGTGGTCGGACAGGGGGGTACCGACACGAGCGAGAGTGACGACGAGCACGGCGGCGGGTCCGGGCGAAAAGAGATCTTGCGCGACGAGTTCGGTGGCGGCCCGGGCCCGGACACCGGCCTGGTCGGTGAGCAGGTCCCGGACCAGCTCCCGCTCCCGGCCGCGGCTGAGCTCGCCTATCAGATACTCGCGGTGGAGCATCAAGGCCACGGTGTCCGCCGCGCGGCGAACGACATCGGCCTGCTCGTCGGTCACCGGGCCCTCGGAGGCGAGCATCCAGACGAAGCCGAGCAAGGTGTTTTGGTGGTGCACCGGCATGCCGATGCGGGCGATGTTCAGTCCGAGGTCCGCGCGCGCCGGGACCGTGAACAGGTCGGTCGCGTCCCCTGCCCCTCGTTGGTAGATGTACTCGACGACCTCCGCGGGGACACTGCGTTTGAGGATCGAGCCAGTGCGAGCCGAGTCGACCGCGCCGACATGCGGGTTGTAGGCCAACAGGTGGAGTTGAGGATCGTCGACCGCCACCGATCGGTTGAGCCGGTTGCCGAGGTTCTCCACCAGCCGTTGCAGCTCGTAGGTCACCGGGCGAGCCTAGGCACTCCTCCCTACGATTGTCCAAAGCCCCTGGCCAATTGTTCGGCGTCCGTCGGTCGAGATGGCGTTGTCCTGTGCGACAAGCTGTCTCCGGGGATGCAAGAGACGAAGGGTGAGACGTGGCGATCGAGCAGGTCCGGCGCCGGTGACGCCGGGATCGGGTCGCCCCGCCGAGGACAGTGACGACGCCGCGGTCTTCGTCGGCGGTTTCCTGGACCGCAGTCTTGGCCCGGGCCTCGGCCGGATCAGCGACATCACCCAGTTCGCACCGGCCCCCGGGGGCGCCCGGATCGCTTTCACCGGCAGGGTTCGGGAGGCCCGGGATCTCCCGGAGCGGGACCGGATGTTCTTGGTCCGAACGGACACCGGCGAGTTGACCGAGGTCGCCGACGGAACGACCCCCGGGTGGTCATCGGACGGCCGCCTGCTGGCCTACTTCAGTGATCCGTCGACAGTCACCGTGGTGACGGTGCGTTCTCGTAGGACCCGGTCGTTTGCCCTGCCGGGGATCGGTGAGTACCTGCGGTTCGCGCCCGGCATGACCCGGCTGCTGGTCGGGATCGCCGATCCCGACGCGGATCGGGCCGGCGCAGCCGGATCCGGTGGTTTCACGGATGAGGAAGGCGCCGGCATCACGCGTGTCGAAGGCGGCCAGGGCAGCCGGGGATGGCGGCGGATCTGGCGGCTCGACACTGCTGGAAGCGCTGCGCCCGTGCGGATGTCGCCTTCAGGCTGCAATGTGTGGGAGGCGGACTGGTGCGTCGGCGGAGTCGTCGCGATCGCCTCCGATCTTCCGGAGGAGGGCGCCTGGTACGCCTCCCGGATCGTCACGTTCGACCGACCTGACCGACCCACGAAGATCGTCGCGACCGCCGACGATCAACTCGGGCTGCTCTGCGCGTCACCCGACGGCCAGGCGATCGCGTTCGTTGAGGCGATCTGCAGCGACCGCGGAGTGATTGCCGGGACCGCAAGGATCATCGAGATCGCCACCGGTCTGGCCACCACCGTGGACGGCGCGGGCGTCGACATCGCCTCACTGGCCTGGCGGGACGACACCACGCTGCTGGCGGCCGGGCAACGCCACCTCAGCAGCGTGGTGGCGGAGATCAGCCGGGACGGCCGATGGCACGAACTGTGGGAGTCTGTGGAGCAGACCTGCGGCAATTGGTATCCGCTGGCTATGCCGCTGGACTCGGGCGTGCCCGGCGCCTTCGCCGCCGTACTGCACGGGTACGGACGGCCGCCGGCGCTCACGGTCATCACACCCGCCGGACACCGCTCGATGGTCGACACCGAGACCGTGGGGACCCGATATGTCCGCGAGGTGGGCGGTCGGTTGACCGGACGTAGCTGGCAGGCGGAGGATGGGCTCGGCATCGAGGGGTTGCTGGCCGCTCCCGACGCGCCCGGACCACACCCGTTGGTCGTCCTGATCCACGGTGGCCCGGTCGCCGCCTATCGGCCGTCGTGGCAATTGATCTACGGGTGGACACCGCTGCTTGTCGCGGCCGGATACGCGGTACTACATCCCAATCCACGGGGCAGCGGCGGTCGCGGTCAGCCGTTCACCGCCCTGGTCCGCGGCGATATGGGCGGCGCCGACTCGGGGGACATCACCAGTGCGGTCGATGTGCTCGCCATCGAAGGGGTCATCGACCCGGACCGGGTTGCCGTAGCGGGTCGGAGCTATGGCGGATATCTGGCGTCCTGGCTGGTCACCGGGGACCGGAGCTGGGCCGCGTCGGTCCCGATGGCCCCAGTGACAAACTGGTTCAGCCACCACTTCACGTCCAACCTGGGGCCGTTCGCCGAAGACTTCCTGGCCGACCGCGTCAGTAACCCGACCGGGCGCTTCTACAGCCGCAGCCCGGTCTTCTTCGCCGACCGGGTCCGCGCCCCGGTCCTCACCATCGCCGGCGGACGGGACCGCTGCACGCCACTCTCACAGGCGACGGAGTTCCACCGTGCCCTGACCCGACACGGGCGAGACTCGACGATCGTCATTTACCCGGATGAGGGTCATCACATCGAATCGCCTGCAGCTGTCGAGGATCTGCTCTCTCAGCTCCTCGGCTTCCTCGACGCCCACCTCGGGACTCCACGCAGAAGATCCGAACCGGAATGAAGGAGAACTGTTGTCATGCAGACTGTTGAGCCGGGAGTCGTCGGTCAGAAGGCAGTCGCATCGGGGCGGGTGGTGGCGACGAGCCAACATCCCGTCGTCACCGATGCCATGCTGGACACCGTGGCCCATGGGGGTAACGCGGTCGACGCTGTCGTCACCGGCGCCCTGATCCAGGCGACGATCCAACAAGAGATGACCAACCATGCGGGCACCGTGAGCTGCCTGTACTGGGACAACCTGAATAAGGAGTTGCACGATCTCAACAGCGTCGGGACGCCGGCGTACGACCTTGCCCCGTTCCACCGAGTGCCTGGCGGACACGGCTTCTACGCCCCTCCCGGTACTCGCGGACCGTTCGCGGTTCTTCCCGGCTTCATACCCGGGCTAGCCGCCCTGCACGGCCGGTTCGGGTCGCGGCCGTGGGAAACCTTGGTGACGCCAGCCGTCCCCTGGGCAGAGGAGGGCAACGTCGTCACCTCGTTCGAGCACTTCGTCCAGGCGCTGACGGTCGACTTCTTTCTCTACACGCCGTCCGGACGGCAACATTTCCTCGTCGATGGGCACCTACCACAGGTCGGCGATCGATGGCCAAAGCCGGCATTGGCGCAGACGCTGCGCGGACTCGCTGCGGAAGGACCAGAGTGGTTCACCACCGGGCCGTGGGCGCGGGCATTCGTCCAGCGCGCCAACGATCTCGGCTGGGACATCACCATCGAGCATCTCACCCGCACCCCGCCGCGCTGGGGATCCGGCCAACGATTCACTTGGCGGGACCACGAGATCGTGCAGCTGTCCGCGCCGGAGCGGCAAGCGGCATTCAGTGCCATCACCCTCGGCGTCTTCGACGCGCTGGGCGGCACGGGGTTCGGCCACTACAGCCAGGATCCGGAAGGTGCCTGGGCGCTCGGCCACGCGTTGCGCATCGCCGATCGGATGTGTGGCTACCTCAATGACACCCAGGTATTCGAGTCACCGGTGGACGCCCTGCTGGACCCCGACTTCCACGAATCTCTGGCGAAGATCGTCAAGGGGCAGAAGACCTCCGCGGACCTGTCCAACCATGTGACTCTCACCCACGGGCCCACCGCGGTCGCGGCGGCCGGGGGAGCGCCGGACCAGCCCGCGGGAAGCTGCGAGCTCACCGTGGTCGACGCCCAGGGAAACTGGGTGCAGTTGATGAACACGCTGCAGTCCGGCGGGATCCCGGGAGAGGTGGTGGGGGGAGTCCCGATGGTGGGCAGCCACTCCCTTCCCTCGCTGGCCGCCGGTATGTCGCACTGGCTCGCGGAGGGTGCGCGCATCAAGTGCATTCTCGCCTGCACCATGGTGCTCCGCGACGGAGAACCTTGGTGGTCGTTGGGCAGTCCCGGCAACGTGCACTGCACCGCGCCGCAGGTCCTGCTCAACGGTCTCGGCTACAGCATGAGTCCCAATGAGGCCGAGGATGCGCCGCGGATGCTGCCGATGGACGACAACTACGTGCTCGGGATCGAGAGTCGGGTATCCGAGGATATGGCTGCGGGTCTGGCCCGGCGCGGCGTCCTACTCGAAGCGCTCGCACCGTACGACTTTCACATGGGGACCTATCAGATGGCCTGGCGAGACGGCGACGAATTCAGATCCTACACCGGTCGTCGGAGGGCGGGAAAGGCGGCGGGCGCGGGCTGACTACGGCGCCGCCGGGGCTCATCCGGCGACTTCCGGGGTTCGGTAACGGGTCTGGCCGTCGACGATGATCTGCACATCAACCACCAGATCGGCGACCGAAGACAGGTCGACCTCCATTCCCAGGCCCGGGGCCTCCGGAACGCGGACCAGTCCATCATCGAGCACGGCCAGGTGGTTGCGGGTCAACTGGGTGGCCAGTGAGCGTGCGTGAATCGGGTACTCGCACAAACCGTGGTTCGGCAGGCCGACATATGGCTGCAATGATGCGCTCAGCGCCAGGTGCGAGGTGAAGGTGTGGTTGACGAATTGCACGCCGAGCCGATCTGCGGAGAGGGCCACCCGGGCGGCATCGCCGATGCCGCCCACCCGGCCGGTGTCGATCTGGACCACGCCTATGTTTCCGAACCGCATGAGGTTGTCGGCCATCAACGGGTCGTGGGAACCCTCACCGCCGGCCAGCTTCAGCGTCCGGCAGTGGGAGGCCAGGGTCCGGTAGGCGCCGATGGCATGGGAGATAAACGGCTCCTCCAGCCAGTCCACCGCGCACTCTTCCAACGCCTTCACCCGTTCTGAGGCTGCGTCGACGTCGTCAACCCACACTGTTCCGGCATCGACGAGCAAGCTCCGGTCCGGCCCAATGCCCTCCCGGGCAGCATGCAACTGATCGGCGTCTTCCGGGACCGTGCCCCGGCCGAATTGTCCCCACCCGAACTTGACCGCCCGGAACCCTGCGGCAGCAATACGTTTCGCCTCAGCAAGGGTCTGTTCCGGAGAGTCGCCGAACAACACGGATGCGTAGGGGACCTTAGGATGTGAGCGGCCGGAACCGAGCAGGGAATACACCGGAGCCTCCAGGCAGCGCCCGAGCAGATCCCACAGTGCGATCTCGATGCCGGAGAGCATGTGCGGGGCCTGGAGCAGATCCAGGCTCCGGGTCCGCACCCTGCGGACGACGGCCGCGATGTCTGCCGGAGTCTCCAGCCGCATCCCAAGAACTGATTCCAGCACCGGCCGGCAGGCGCTGTGCGACGGCGGACAGATAAGGCTGGCGATGGACGGCAGCGGCGCCGCCTCACACTCGCCCCAGCCGACCTGCCCGGCGGCAGCCACCCGGACCAGCAGCATGTCTTGGCTGCCATCGCCCACGTCGTCGATCGTGGGCATCGAAAGGTAGAACGCGTCGACCGATTCAATCGTCCTGATCGGCATTGTGTCAGCTGCCTTCGTTAGTGGAATCGTTCTGGTGCTGCAGGATCAGCGCGGCAGAGGTCTCGACGATGTGCACGCGGAGTTCGTCGTCGATAGCTACCGGATCACCGCCACGAAGCACTTCGAGCAGCGTCTGGTGCTCCCGCGTTACGTCATGAAGATCGGGGTGCCTGGGCACTAGGCGGTAGAACTGCAGGCGGATGCGGGGGAGGACGCTGCGCCAGAGCTGGATAGTGTGGGGTGATCCGGAGGCCTCGACCAGCAACTCGTGGAACCGAGCGTCCGCCTCATTGAGCATGGCGATATCGCCAGTATCGGCGCCAGCGTCCATCACTTCGATCTGGCGCTGCAGTTCCTCGATCAGCTCGTCGTCCAGCCGTGACACGACCTGGTGTGCGGCAAACGTTTCCAGCAGAAGGCGGATCGGCAAGAGCACCCGGAGGGCCTCCTCGTCGCTGACCCCAACCACGAACACGCCGCGATTGGGGAAGTGTTCGACCAGGCCCTCACTTTCCAGCTGCCGCAGGGTCTCCCGGACCGGCGCCGGACTGACGCCGAACAGCGCGCTGAGCTCGTCCTGTTTTAGTTGCTGGCCGGCGGGAATCTGGCCGGAGATGATCGCTTCGCGGATCTGGGTGATGATCGCTCTTCGACTGGACACCGGAACCCCCGGTCGGGCCGACCGGGTCCACTCCGCGAACAGCCCGTTGCCGCTCTCTGCTGGGTGACCGCCCGGATCCGTGCGTCGCATGACGCCCCCTTCCTCACTATCGATGTGAGTGCAAGTTACCTCTTGACAGATTATCGATAGTAGATCATCGTTGCTACCCAACGCACCGCCGCCGGGCGCCGGTTCCTCCGGGAGTCGACGAGTCCGACGGAAACCGAACCGACACCGACCAGGCAAAGGGGTTCGCATGGCACGCCACCGCCGCAGTACTCAGCTCGTCGCCGTGATCGCAGCGCTCGCTACCTTCTCGCTATCCGCTTGCGGGAGCGATACTGCCGATCCGGGCGTCGCGGAGTCGGTCACCGTCACGCCCGACTGGTCGTCGCTGACCAAGATCGGCTGGACGCCGGCTGAGAACTCGCTGCCGTCTTTCGCCTGTACGGACGGGTCGTACGCCAAGGCCGTCAAGGACGGCATCAATCTGGGCATCTACTCCGCCGCGCCCTATGAATACATCGACTCCAAGACGAACGAGCCTGCAGGGCTCGACTGGGAGATCAACATGGCGGTGCTCGCCTACATCGGCGTGACCGACATCAAGACCACCACCCTGCAGTGGGACGGGATGATCCCGGCCCTGACCTCGAGCAGGATCGATGTGATCACCGGCAACATCCACGAGACGCCCGACCGACTCAAGAACATCGCCTTCACCGCGCCCGCCTGGTGGTACGGCTCGGCGCTCCTGATTCCCGAGGACAATCCGGGGAACATCAAGTCCTGGGAGGATCTCAAGCGCAAGGACGTCAAGGTCGGCGTCGTCAACGGCTCACAGTCCCAGGCTTATGTGAAGACACTCGGCTCCGAGGTCATCGCCTATCAGGATGCAAACGCTGAGTTCGCCAGTCTGGTTGCCGGCCGTGAAGACGTGGTGGTCGACGACTCGCCCAAGGCTGCCGAGTACATCATGCAGCATCCGGACTCCGGACTGACGATTCTCAAGACCGAGGATGTGCCGCCGAACGAGCTACTGGCCAACTACGCCCGGTACGGTCTGCGGAAATCAGACTGCACACTCAACGCCGCGTATAGCCGCGCACTGTCCGAACTGCGTGCGCACGGCGTGATCACCACCATTCTCAAGAACTACGGCCTGACGGACAACTTCTTTCAACCGCCGTACGGCCCGTAACCTCCTTCGGCCGAGTGTTTGCTATCGGAGAAAGCCGTGCCATACCTGCAGATTGGGTGAAGTATGTCCTCGCTTTTTGATCCGGATCTGGCCAGAACAGCTTTTCCGGTCCTACTGAGGGGCCTACTGGTCACCGTCGAACTGACGGTCATCTGTGGCGTGCTGAGTCTGGCCTTTGGCCTGCTCGTCGCGCTGGCCCGGATGTCGCCGTTTGGGCCGTTGCGGTGGATCGTGAGTGGCTACGTGCAGTTGGTCCGCGCCACCCCGCTGCTGATTCAGCTGATCTACATCTACTATGCATTGCCGTTCGTCGGTATCCGCTTCAGTCCGTTCGTCTCGGCCGTCCTGGGCCTGACCCTCAACGTCAGCGCCTATCTCGCCGAGGTCTATCGAAGCGGTATCGAGGCCGTGCCACGCGGGCAACACGATGCCGCCGCTGCGCTGGGCATGCGTCCTAGTGTGGCGATGGTCAGGGTCATCCTGCCGCAAGCGATTCGGATCGTAATCCCGGCGCTGGGCAACTACATGGTGTCGCTGTTCAAGGACACGTCGCTGGCGGCCGTCATCACGGTTCAGGAGATGCTGTTCGCTGGGCAGATCGTATCCGCCGAGACCTACGACTACTTCACCATCTACACAATGGTATTCATCCTCTACTTTGCCGTTGGGTATCCGGCGATCCGGCTGGTCATCCTGTTGGAGAAGAGGGTGAAGGCTGGCTACTCGGGCCGGAAGAAGTTGATCGTGACCCCGACTGGCGGCGTCGAGACCGTGGAGCTCATCAAATGATCACCGTGACCGACCTGTGCAAGTCTTTCGATGGTACCCAGGTGCTTAACAACGTATCGCTGACGGTGGCGGCCGGCGAAGTGGTCGGCGTCATCGGCCCGTCCGGCAGCGGCAAGTCGACCCTCCTGCGATGCCTGAACCACTTGGAGACTCCCGATTCGGGCGTCATCGAGGTCGATGGTCACCAGGCCTACATCGACGAGCGGGGCAAGACCCTGAGCGCCGCCAGGATCGCCGACACCCGCAGCGGAGTGGGCATGGTTTTCCAGCACTTCAACCTGTTCCCGCACTTGACGGTGCTACAGAACGTCGCGTCCGGTCCGCGGTTCGTCCGGCGCAAGGATCGAGCAGAGAGCGAACAGCGGGCGCGCGCGCTGCTGGCCCAAGTCGGGCTGGCCGAGAAGGCGGATCAGCACCCCGAGCAGCTCTCCGGCGGTCAGCAGCAACGCGTGGCCATCGCCCGGGCGCTGGCCATGCAGCCGAAGGTGATGTTGTTCGACGAGCCGACCAGCGCGCTGGATCCTGAACTCGTCGGCGACGTCCTGGCCGTGATGCAGCAGCTAGCCGAGGACGGGATGACGATGATCGTCGTCACCCACGAGATGGGTTTCGTCCGAAAGGTCGCCGGCCGGGTGATCTTCATGGATGAGGGGCGGATCGTCGAACAAGGCAGCCCGGCCGAGATCTTCGAGGCACCAGCTCAACCGCGCACCAGGTCGTTCCTGTCCTCGGTGCTCACCCACACGGCACAGGACGGCACCGCATGACGGCACCCTCAAGATTGGACCTGGCCATTCGCAACGCCAGGGTGGTTGACGGCACCGGCGAGGAACCCAGGCGCTGCGACATCGGAGTGGCCGGCGATCGTATTGTCCAGCTCGGCAGAGTTGATGCAGCCGAGCAGGAGCTCGACGCGCGAGGGCTCGTTGTGTCACCGGGGTTTGTTGACCCGCACAGCCACTCCGACTGGACGCTGCACTCCAATCGTGATGCTCAGTCGACAATTCGGCAGGGTGTGACCACCGAGATCGTCGGCAACTGCGGTATTACCAATGCACCGGTCAGCGGGCAGTCGTTGGACGCCGCCATGGGCCGTATGCGGGCCTACGGCTATTCGGGCGAGATCACCTGGAGGTCGTTCGGCGAGTATCTTGCGGACGTCGAGAAGGACGGTGTGGCACAGAATCTCGCCTTCTTGGTGGGACACAGCACACTGCGAGAGGCCGCCGGCGTCTCCGGTAGCGACGTCGATGAGGCGGCGCTGGCGACTATGGAGAGCCTGCTGAGTGAGGCCATGGAGGCCGGTGCCCTCGGGATGTCCTCCGGGCTGGAGTACAGCCTCGGCGCGACGGCGGGCACGGCCGAGCTCATGCGGCTGGCGGCCGTGTCGGGCAGGTACGGCGGCATGTACGCCAGCCATGTCCGGAACCGAGACTCGCAGATCCTTGAGTCCATCAATGAGTTCCTGGCCATCGCGCGAACGGGCAACACGTCGGCGCAGATCTCTCACCTGAACGTCAGGGACAACACCGGCGCCCCCGAGCGTGGGTGGGAACGCGCTGTCGAGCTGATGACCAACGCCCGCTCCGCCGGGTTGGACGTGCAGGCGGATACCACGCCCTTCCGGCAGGGGCTCGGCATGATGACCGGTCTGCTGCCGACCTGGGTGCTCGCCGATGGTCCGGGCGCCGCTGCAACCATGTTGCGCGACCACGGGGTGCGGACCCGTCTGCGCGACCAGTGCGATCGCTACTGGCGGTTCATCCATCAGGGACAGTGGGAACGGGTGCGGCTGCAGAACAGTCCGCAGATGCCTGAACTGAACGGCCTGACCTTCCTCGAGATCGCCCGCCGCCGACGGCAGGACGTCTGGGACTCCTACTTCGATGTGCTCGCCGCAGCCGGCGAGGGAATCGGCAACCTGATCATGGTCGGTGACCTGTTCACCGAGAAGCACCTCGCGGAAATGGTGTCGCATCCACTATTCAGCCTCGGTGTCGATGCCTACACCAGCGTCGACCACGGCCCGCTGAGTCAGATCACCGCAAACCCCTTGCCCTACCGCGGACATGTCGAGTACCTGACACACCACGTGCGCGAGACCAAGACGCTGACACTCGCCGAGGCTATACGGAAGATGGCTGGCCAGCCCGCCGCTCGGTTTGGCCTCAGCGGACGTGGCCTGATCAGACCCGGTTACTACGCCGACATCGTCGTTTTCGATTCCGACGGGCTGCACAGCAACTCGACCTTCGCCAACCCTGCCGTCTACCCGGACGGCATCAAGCTGGTCACCGTCAACGGCCAGGTCGTCGTCCGGGACGCCGAACACACCGGGCGGCGCGCCGGTCGAGTGCTGCGGCGTCGATCCTGATCGGCCCCGCAGGCCGATCCGCACCATCTGCCAGTGGTACTACCCGAGAGTGAGAACAGTTGAAGATCAGAGAGATTCGCGCCGCCGGCCTTCGAGGCTCGACACCGGCCGGCGGCTGGAGTGAGGAGATCCAGGCCGACGACGTCGTCCACACGCTGATCGCAGTGCATACCGACGAGGGTCTGGTCGGGGTGGGGAGCGCCTTCACCTGCGATGCGCTGGTGAAGGCCTCACTCGACGTGCTCTGGCCGCTGCTCGAGACTGAGACGGCGCTGGAGCCCGAACGCGTCAGCGAGAAGTTGCATCGGGCGACCTTCTGGTTGGGTCGTGGAGGTGCCGTCACCCATACCATCGGCGGTATCGATCTTGCGCTGTGGGACATTCTCGGGCAGGCGACCGGCCAGCCCGTCGGTCGCTTACTCGGCGGACGGTGGCGTGATCGGGTACTGCCTTACGCCTCCCTGCTGATGGACTATCCGGGACCGATGGCTGAGGCGTTGCATCGCGTCGCCGCGCAAGGGTTCCGGTCGTTCAAGATCGGCTGGGGGCCGTTCGGGCGGGAAGACAGCGCCACCGATGAGGCGATCATCGCGGATGCCAGAGCCGCCGTCGGACCGACGGCGGAGCTGATGGTGGACGCCGGCGGCAGCGACAGTCTGTGGCGCCACGGCCTGAAGTGGGCGCACCGGACGGCCGCCATGTTAGCCGCCTATGACGTCAGGTGGTTCGAGGAACCTTTGTGCCCGGACGCACTCGACGACTTCGTGGCGCTCCGGGCGGCCTCGCCGGTGCCGATCTCCGGAGGCGAGGTGATGACTCGCCGGCAATCGTTCCTGCCCTGGCTGCAACGGCATGCGTTCGACATTGTGCAACCCGACGTCACCAAGGTTGGCGGACTGAGTGAGCAGCGGCGAATCGGTTGGGCAGCAGAGGATCACGACGTGCAGCTGATTCCGCACGGATGGAATACCGCAATCGGGCTCGGAGCCGATCTGCAGCTGGCGTCGGCATTGCGTCAGACCGACCGAGTCGAGTACATTGCCGGTTCGCCGTACATCGACGACATCGTCGCCGAGCCTTGGACGTTGGATGACGAGGGCATGCTGGCGATCCCGACCACACCTGGGCTGGCACCGGCTCTCGACCCAGAGGCGGTCCGTCGCTACACCGGTGGGGAGCCCTTGCTGTAAGTCCTGGTTTCGGCCGACGACAAGTGCCGCGGCGTCCGTTGGCGTCGGCGCCAGGCGACTGATTCGCCCGCCTGGCGGCTGACCATGCGCGGCCCGTCAACGAGGATGCAGCGATGACAACCAGCGAACTCTCGCAGTTGAAACCGCTTCCGGAGGACTGGGACTCGGCCCTGGCAGTCGTCGCCCACCCCGACGACATGGAATACGGCACAGCCGCAGCAGTGGCGCGGTGGACGGCGCAGGGCAAGACCGTGCGATACCTGCTGGCCACCCGCGGTGAGGCCGGCATCGACTCGATGGATCCGGTCACCACAGCCACCGTGCGCGCCGCCGAGCAACGGGCGGCCTGCCAGGCGGTCGGCGTCACCGACCTGGAGTTCCTCGACCACCCGGACGGGACGATCCACGACGTGATGCGGCTGCGCCGGGAGATTGCGGCGGCGATCCGCCGGCACCGCCCGGACGTGGTGATCGGCACCAGTCATCGGGAGATTTTCGGGCCGGGCATCTTCAACATGGCCGATCACCGCGTTGTCGGGCTGGCCACCCTTGACGCCGTCAGGGACGCCGCGAACCGTTGGGTCTTCACCGATCTCACCGGACCGGACGGCGCGGCCCTGCCGCCGTGGAGTGGGGTGAAGTTCACCGCCGTAGCAGGTTCCGGGCAGCCGAGTCACGCGGTCGACGTCAGCGACCACCTGGACGCCGGTGTTGCGTCGTTGAGTGCGCACCGCGCCTACCTGGAAGGTCTCGGACCGGAGGCGCCGGACCCGGCGCAGATGCTGCGAATGTTCGCCGGCTTCGCCGCCGACAGGTTCGGCGGGATCCCGTGTTGTGCGTTCGAGGTGATCGGACTGCCGTTCCAGATGCCCGGCGATTCCGGTGACGGCGAGGCGGCAACGGTCGATCGGACCTCCGACGCTGTCGGACGAGATCAGTCCCAGAGGTAGCCGATGCGGGCGGTGGCTGCATAAAACGCAGCGATCAGGCCGGGATGGCTCAGTGGCCGGGGAGCTTCACGACCGGAGGAGATCAGCGATGAGCTTCTCGACGCGTGACGGATCCCCGCCGGCGAGCAGCCAGTCCGCGGGTGAGGCCGGTGCGTCATCCAGGAACAGCTCACGGTTGGGTGTGGCCATCAGGTTGCTGATCGCCAGCGCAGGAGTTCCGGACGGGATCGCGGCGATCACCCGGCGCAGCTGCGGGAGCGGACTGTCTTCGGTCAGTTGCCACAATGGCAGCCGCCAGCCGCGGCCCAGCTTGATGCCGTACAGCGTTCCGTCGGCAATGGCACTGCGGATCCGTTGTTCGGTTCGATGCAGCCGCGCCGCGACCTGCTGAACGGTCGCCGATTGACCGGCGAGGCGGACGAGGTTGTCGGCGCGGGTGCGGATCAGGTCGTTGGCGACATCGGCGTCGAGGTCGGCTTCCGGCACGCCGACGGCCACCAGGGTCGCGCGGTCGTGGGAGCTGAGTGCTGCCGGATCCGGTCGGCCGGATTGGGACAGTGTCCGGTCCAGTTCCGCGGTGAAGTCCTTAACGGTCAGCCCATTGCCGTACTTGTCGAGGATGTCTTCGATGGTTGTCACCGAGTGCCTCCTTGCGTTCATCCACCCTATAGACGGCGCGCCGACCTGTGCTGCTAGCTCAACAGCTCCTGCGCGCCGATGGGGTAGTCCATCGGTTGCAGCTTGGTCAGATCGATCTCGATCAGCATCGGCCCCGGTTGATGGACCGATTCGGCAAACGCGGCGTCGAAAGTCTCAACCGAATCGACGTACCGGCTGGGCAGGCCCATCGCTGTGCCGAGCATGGTGAAGTCGGGCGTGGCCAGGTCGACGTCGTTCTGAGCTCCACCAAAGGTAGCGGACTGGATGCCGCGAAGGATGCCGTACCCGCGATCGTTGAACACGCAGACGGTGATCGGCAGGTCGAACTGTGCGATCGTGGCCAGCTCGCCGATCGACAGCATGATGCCACCGTCACCATGCATGACAAAGGTTCGGCGACCGGTACCCACCGCGGCGCCGACCGCGAGGGGCAATCCGGGGCCGATTGCCGCGCTGACTGGGTTCAACGACGTGCGATCGACATAGATAGGTAGCAATCGATCGCCCCAGGCATAGGCGGGCACGGTGGCATCGCGAACGACCACGCCATCTCGAGGTAGGTGACGGCGCACACTGTCCAAAATTCCGCGATGGTCAGGTCCCAGCCGCTCCAGCGCGGAGTCCCTCGCCGCGTGCGCGGCCTTCTGGGCCAGCGTCAGCCATCCAGGTTCGGCCCTGGTTTCAGCGACGGTGTCCGCGATGGCTGCCAGCCCGAGCCTGGCGTCGGCCACCAGCGAGACCTCGGCCGGATACGTTCTGCCGATCACGGTGGGATCAGCGTCCAGATGGATCAGCCGGTCGGTCAGCGGCAGCTGCCAGAAGCCTGTCGTGTACATCTGGAAGTGGGTGCCCACGGCGAGTACAACATCCGCGCTGGCGACCACCTCGCGCAGCGGTTCGTCGGTGATCAGGCTTCCCAGGCAGAGTGGGTGGTCCTCGGGCAGCGACCCGCGGCCGGCGGTCGAGGTGACCACCGGAATCGACCAACGTTCCGCGAACTTGCGGAGGACCGCTGCGGCACCAGCGTGATTCACCCCGCCGCCGGCCCAGATCAACGGCCTCTGGGCCACGCTTAACAGGTCGGCGGCTGCCTGAACCCGCTCCGGGTCTGGCGTCGTCGCAACGATCGGTGGGCACTCGGCCACGAGCCGCTCGGCGACGGCATATTGCAGATCGACGGGAATCTCGACTGCGGTCGGCGCCGGCCGGCCGGCCTGCGCCGCGCGGCCGGCCGCGACCACGGTCTCGATGATGTCCGCGCCCCGCCGCACCGACCAGGCCTGCCGAGTGATGGTCGCCAGCATCGGCAGCTGGTGCTCCGCCTCATGCAGAAATGCCTTGCCCTGTCCGTAGAAGCGGCTCTCAACCTGCCCGGTGAGCATCAGCACCCGGGACGAGGCAAATCCGGCCTCGAACAGCCCGCCCATCGAGTTTGCGGCGCCTGGACCCGTGGACGTGATGGCCACCCCCAGCCGACCGGTCACCCGCGAGAATCCGTCGGCGGCATGTACCGCTGCCTGCTCGTGCCGGACGTTGATCACCCGAATCTCGCCACCTCGGGCGATGGCGTCGAGGATCGGCAGATTGTGGATCGAAGCGACTCCGAACACCACATCGACCTGGAGCGCTCGCAGCGCTGCAACGACCGCATCGCCGCCGGTGCCGTTCACCTGATTGACCCTTCCGGTAGCTGGACGGATTTAAGTTCGGTGAACTCCAGGATTCCGAAGCTACCCAGTTCTCGTCCGTGCCCTGACTTCTTGTATCCACCGAACGGGGCAAGCGAGTTGAACGGGGCGCCGTTGATGTCCACGGTCCCTGCCCGGACACGGGACGCGACGTCCATGGCGTGGTCCGCGTCTTTCGACCACACGGCAGCCGCCAGGCCGTACTCGGTGCCGTTGGCGAGTTCGATCGCCTCCTCCAACGTCAGGTACGGCTGCACGACGATCACGGGACCGAAGATTTCCTGCTGCACAAGGGGAATGGCCGGATCCGTCGCCACGAACGCAGTCGGCGGCACGTAGTAGCCGTTGTCCGGCAGGCGATCCCGGTCATAGCTGAAGATGCTGCGGGCGCCGTCGAGTACGGCCCGCTCCAAGTGCTCCTCGACGCGCTGGACCTGAGCGGCATAGGCGAGAGGTCCAAGGTCGGACGACGACTCGGTTGCCGGTCCCACCTGATAGCTGCTCATCCTGGCGACTACTGCGGCTTCGGCCTCGGCCAGCAGGTCGAGTGGCACCAGCAGCCTGGTCAGAGCGGTGCACGTCTGACCACTGTTCACCATCACCGAGTGCACGCTGTGCGCAACCGCGGCGTCCAGGTCGCCGTCTTCGAGCACCACTGACGGAGACTTTCCGCCCAACTCCAGCGCAAGTCGCTTGATGCTGCCCGCAGCCAGCTGGCCGACCCGCTGCCCGGCACGGGTGGAACCGGTCAATGACACCATGTCGACCTTCGGGTGACGGACCAGCATTTCGCCGACGTGCGGGCCGGTCCCCACTACGAGGTTGAACGTCCCGGCAGGCAGGCCAACTTCGTCGATGGCCTCGGCGAGCAGATATGCGTCCAGCGGGGCGATCTCGCTCGGCTTGAGTACCACTGGGCAGCCCGCCGCTAGTGCGGGTCCGACCTTCGACGCAATCTGCATGAGTGGGTAGTTCCATGGCGTGATCGCAGCGACCACACCGACCGGCTCCCGCCGGATGGTGGAGTGGCCCACCTGCTCGGTGAAGTTCACCTGGGCCAGACCCTTGGCGCTATTCCGGAAGCCCCTGATCGCCGGCTCGGCCTGGTGGGATCCGGTCAGGTGACGGGGCATTCCCATTTCCCGGGATATTGCGTCAGCGATCGAGTCGAGCCGGCGTTCCAAGGCATCGGCGACGGCGTCCAGCATCGCGGCGCGTTCGTCCGCCGACATCCGGCCCAGCGGCCCGACGGCGGCGGCCGCGGCCTCTACCGCCGCATCCACGTCCAGCTCGGACGACTCACGAATCGTCGCGACACATTCCTCGGTACTCGGGTCGATGACCGCGATCAGCTCGGTGCCACGAGCCGGAACCCATTGCCCGCCAACGTACAAGTCGTCACGATGCTCCATCGGACATCACTTCCCCGCGATCGCACCAGGTCCGACGGACCACTCCGTCGATTACGGTGACCGGTGTCCCGGCAGTCGTGACGCTAAGCGCATTTCGTCGACGCGTCTTCGGGCTCGACACCCAAAATTGGCCGCAGTCTGTGATGTGACGGGCACAGTCAGGCCAGCAACAGACTCCGCAGGTCCGGTCGGCCGTTGTCCAGGTCCTTCCGCATCTCCACGACATCGAGTGCCATCAGGGCCACCTGCAGATCGGCCAGGTCCGACACCGAACGCATGTCGCGACCAGTCAGTGCGGCGATTTGCCTGAGCCGGTATGCGACCGTGTTCGGGTGCACCACCAGTTCTTCTGCGGTCCGCTGTAGCGCCATGTCACAGGCGATGTAGGACCGTAGAGTTTCCACCAGGTGCGGCTTTTCCAGCAACGCACCCAGCCGGGAGTGGATGATCCTCCTGGACACCCAGTTGTTGTGCACCAACAACACTTCGAGGATCACCTCGGTGCACTGGGTGACCTTACCGCGCTGACCTCGATAGACGCCGATCTCCAAGGCGGACAACGCCTGTCGGCAGGATTGACCGGCCGCGGCCAACGTCGCGGCCGGCTCACCGGAGGCAATGAACAAGGACCGGCTCAGCTCCTCGTCGCTCAGCAGCCGGTTCAGCTGCTCGACCACGGCGGACGGGTCGCCCAAAGTCGGGACGAGGGCGAGTAACAGGCCGGTTCGATCGCGGACCAGAATCTGTCCCTGCGGATCATGGCGCCGGAGTCCGTCCAAAATACGGCGTCGCACGCGTGACCACTGCTGTGGGCTCGGCGCCGGCTCGTGACTGATCGCGATGGCACGGAATGGCTGATGCGGATCGACCGACAAGATACGGGCCTGCGCATTGACCGTGTGCGGCTCAACCGGAGCGCCGGATGCCAGACAGCCGAGCAAGTCGGTGCCGACCCGGGAATACCACCCGGACAGCTCCTCGACCGTGTTCTGATACGCGTCCATCTCCTGGGTACACAGGTCGTCAAACAACCGACCCAGCCGTTGCAGGCCCTCGCGCGCGTCCGAAATGTCGACGCTCTGACAGGCCAGGAATCGGTCATTGACGACGCGTTCCAGCGCGCGGATCCAGTCAACAGCCTCCGCCGGCGGGAGACCCTCAAGGGCGGCTCGCGCACCGCGATTCCCGCCGGCGCACTGCTTGCTCACCAGTTCGTCATCTCCGCAGAGGGCGACCGCGCATCGAGCCACGATCTGCCGGGCGATCTCGAACGGTTCCCGTGAGCGGAGTCGTTCACTGCCGTGCGAGTCGGCGGAGACCTGCAGACGGATGAACTCGTTCGCTATCTGATTCGTTGCTGCCGTGAGTTCGGTGGCGGCGTCGGACAGCGTGCCGGGCGACGACATTGGCGCTCCTCATAGTCAGTGGTGGTTCCCTGTCTACCCGACCAAGCCTTTCCGGGGAAGGCTGCCGCTCTCGGATCACCCGAGCGGCCTGCGGGCCAGTCGGCACCGAGGTCGGCACTGGTGGCCGTCTTTGTGTGTGTGGCACAGCACACCTGTCGGAGCTTTGCGGTTGGCGGCCGATGACATCCGTCAAGCCTGGTACTTGACTGGGCCCAGATCAGCCCGAGCAGGACTTCCGGCGCCGACACCTGAAACGAGAGGAGACCGCGACCTATGTCGCTTACCCTCCCAGCGGAGCAGACCACGGGTGGTTCCCCTGGGTTGCCACCCGCTGTGCGACGCAAACGCAGGACACCGAGCTTTACCACGATCGTGCTGCTGGTTCCGCTGCTGTACATGACGGTGGTGTACGTCATCCCGGTGGGCCAGACCCTGCTGGACAGTGCCACTGAGCCGGTCGTCGGCTTCGGCAACTTCACGGCAGCGCTCACCGATCCGATCGTCCAGCGAGTCCTGTTGATCACTCTGCGCATCTCGGTCGAAGTGGCGGTGATCTGTCTGGTTCTCGGACTCCCGGTGGCTTACTTCATGTCCAGGCTGCCGGCGCGCCGGGCCAGGTTGGTTGCGCTGCTGGTGATCATCCCGTTCTGGACATCGGTGCTGGTCCGCTCCTTCGCGTGGATCGTGCTGCTGGGCGACGACGGTGTGGTGGCCAAGTTGCTGTCACCGTTCACCGGAGGGACCTCGGGGCTGCTGTACAGCGAGCCCGCAGTGGTGATCTCGATGGTGCATGTGTTGCTGCCGTTCACGATTTTGATCATTAAGTCGACTCTGGACCAGATCGACTACAGCTTGATGCGCGCGGCACGAACGTTGGGCGCGGGACCGGTCCGGGCGTTCGTCCGGGTGTACCTCCCGCTTGCAGTCCCTGCGGCGGTCAGCGGGACCATGTTGGTCTTCATCATGGGGCTCGGGTACTACATCACGCCGGCGCTCGTCGGCGGTCCCCGGCAGACCATGATCGCGATGTTGATCGAGCGGAAGGTCAACGTGACCTTCGATTGGCCCGGCGCCGCGGCACTGTCCACGATGCTGCTCGTTGCCTCGGTGGTGCTGTACTTCGTGATCCGCAAGCTCACCAAGGTCCAGGGCTTGGTAGGTGTCCAGTGACCGAAACGGTTGTAGCCCGACGGACCACGAGAACTCGTTCCGGTCTTCCGATGACGGGAATGGAGAAAGCGTTCCGGTGGGGCCTTCGGATCCTGGTGTGGGCGATCCTCGCGTTCCTGGTGATCCCGATCCTCATCGTCATCGCCGAGTCCTTCAACGGCGTGAACTACTTGGCATTCCCGCTCAAAGGGGTTTCGCTCAACGCGTACCGAAAATTCTTCTCCGACTCGTCTTGGGTCGATGCCACCTTGAACAGCGTCCGTATCGCCGTGGTGGCCGCGCTCATCGCAACCACCATCGGCACGTTGGCCGCCTGGGCGTTAGCCCGCACAAAGAATCGGTCCAAGGGCATCGTCTACGGGATCCTCTACTCGCCGGTCATCATGCCCCTGATCGTCCTGGCCATCAGTTACTACGCGGTGTTCTCCCGACTCCAGCTGATCGGTGAATGGGTCGCGGTGTCCGTTGCCTATTCGGTGATGGGTATTCCGTTCGTGCTGGTGGCAGTGTCCAGTGCCCTGCAACACTTCGATCCCGAACTAGAGAACGCCGCGCGGACTCTGGGAGCCGGACCGGTTCGCACCCTATGGAAGATCACCCTCCCGCGATTGACGTCCGCGATCGGCGCCGGCGCCGTGTTCGCCTTCGTCACCGCGTTCGACGAGGCCGTGATCATCCTGTTCGTCGCCGGGAGCGGATCCGTCACACTG
Organism: Nakamurella lactea DSM 19367; assembly: GCF_000426645.1. Classification (GTDB taxonomy): domain Bacteria; phylum Actinomycetota; class Actinomycetes; order Mycobacteriales; family Nakamurellaceae; genus Nakamurella; species Nakamurella lactea. Next base: position 409,736 of record NZ_AUFT01000007.1, read on the forward strand.
CCACGGAAACTCTGGGACAGCGTCCGCTATGACCTCGACCCGACTCTTGCGGTCGCCGGAACCGTGCTCATTGTCGTATCCGTCGGCCTGTTCTTGCTGGCCGAGCTGTACTCCGCTGTTCGAGACCGACGCCGAACCCGTGCACTTGCAGCAGCGACCGAATTGGAAGGATCCGATGGCTGAGCAGGTCGTCTTCAAAGGCATCAACAAATCATTCGGCGACGCAGCGGCCGTCGTCGACCTGAACCTCGGCATCGAGAAGGGTGAATTCTTCACGTTGCTCGGGCCGTCCGGGTCGGGCAAGACAACCACCTTGCGTATGCTGGCCGGTCTCGAGTCGGCAACGTCCGGTGAGATCGAGATCGACAACGAGTTAATCACGCACACCGTTCCCGAGAAGAGGAACATCGGGCTCGTTTTCCAGCACTATGCGTTGTTCCCTCACATGACCGTGGCCGACAACGTCGCCTTCCCACTCAAGATGCGTCGCACTTCGAAAACGGACATCACGACCAAGGTGAACGACGTCCTGTCGATGACGCAACTGTCGGATTACCGGAAGCGCTATCCGCGGGAGTTGTCGGGCGGTCAGCAGCAGCGAGTTGCGCTGGCCCGCGCATTTGTCTTCTCCCCTTCCATTCTGCTGATGGACGAGCCGCTCGGTGCGCTGGACCGCAACCTGCGAGACCACATGCGGCTGGAACTCAAGAGTCTGCAACAACGGATCGATGCCACCGTTCTGTATGTCACGCACGATCAGGACGAAGCGCTGGCCATGTCCGATCGCATCGGCATCATGAACAACGGCCGGCTGCTCCAGGTCGCGCCACCCAACGAGATGTACGAGCGGCCGGCGAACTCCTTCGTGGCAAAGTTTCTCGGCGACTCGGTCTGTCTGCCCGCCACGCGATCCCGGCCGAATGGCAGCTGCGCGCTAGAGGTCGAACAGCTCTCCGGTCGGGTGCGGATCGACCCCAGCACCAACCTGTGTGACGACGACACCGGAGTGATGGTGGTGCGACCCGAGAAATTTGTGCTGCACAACAGCGAGCCCGGGGTCTCGGACGACAACTGTGTCTCCGGCGTGGTCGAGGCCAGCGTGTACCTCGGCTCGGACCACCAGGTCTACCTCCGCGACGACTCGGGCGCCCGGATCCAGGTGAGCAGCCCCGCGGCCGCGGGCGCCATCGACGTCGGGTCGCGGCAATGGCTCACCTGGCGCCCCACCGACACCCTGTTCCTCCCGGTCGCCGACTAGGCCGCGGGCACACCCACCACCCCAACGACGTCCCCTGGGACGAACGCAGCTGAAGGGAACCACATGGATCTGTCTTCGGTCACTTCCGTCAAACTCAACATCGACGGCAACGTCGGCATCGTCACCCTGAACCGACCCGACAGGCTCAACGCCATCGACAGCGCCACGATCGGTGATCTCGACCGGGTGTTCGCAGAGATCGCCATCAACGATGCGGTCCGGGCGGTGGTGATCACCGGCGCCGGGCGCGCATTCTGTGCCGGCGCAGACGTTCAGGAGTGGAGTGAAGGCGACAAGCCGGACGACGAAGCCTGGCCACCGAAAATGCATCGGTTCATGAGCCGGCTGTATTGGTTGCCGAAACCCGTTATTGCAGCGGTCAACGGGGTAGCAGTCGGCGCCGGCTGCGATATCACGCTCACCGCCGATATCCGTATCGCCTCCACGGCAGCGCGTTTTGGCGAGGTGTACATGCGTTTGGGGTTCTGCCCGGACGCCGGGGGCTCGTTCCTGCTGCCGCGGATCGTCGGCGAGTCGCGCGCTGCCGAGATGATCTACACCGGACGGATCATCGAGGCCGCCGAAGCGGACAGCATCGGACTGGTCAGCGAGGTGGTCAGCCCGGATGAACTCCTGCCGCGGGCAATGGAGGTCGCCGGCGGCTTGGCGGCCGGACCGACCACTGCCATCGGCATCGCGAAGCAGAACCTCCGACACAACTCCCTGGTCTCCTTCGATGAAGCGCTCCGGATCGAACTTCGTGGGGGGGAGCTGTGCGGGAAGACCGCCGACCACGTCGAGGGCCTGAAGGCGACGGTCGAGAAGCGGCAGCCGAAGTTCGTGGGCCACTGATGAACTCATCCGACCACCCGCTGCATCCGTTGTTCGCGCCGCGAAGTGTCGCGGTCGTCGGTGCGTCGCCCAAGGGCGGATACGGCCTGACTACGCTGCAGAACCTCGCCGGTGTCGGTTACCACGGACGACTGTGGGCGGTGCACCCCCGCCTGGACTTCGTGGGCGGTGTCGAGGCATTCCCCACTTTGTCGGCGCTCCCGGGCGTGCCGGACGCGATCGCGGTGGCCGTCCCAGCGGCATCCACCCCACAGGTCCTGGCGGAGGCGGCGAGCCTGGGTGTCCGCGGTGCCGTGGTGTACGCGAGCGGCTTCGCCGAACTGGGCCAACGCGGTGAACCTCTGCAGCGACAGCTGCGGGCGGCGTGTGGTGATTCACTGAAGATGATCGGCCCCAATTGTCTGGGAATAGCCGGATTTCGGGACCGCACTGCGCTTTGGGGCATCACGATGCCGTACCGGCATGCCGATACGGACGGAACGGTTGCGCTCGCCGCGCAAAGCGGCAACATGGCACTGACGCTGATGCACTCCGGCCGGATACCCGCTGTCGCTTATGCGGTTTCCGCGGGCAACCAGGCGGTGCTCGATGTCACTGACTGCCTCGACTACTTCCTCACGGACCCGCAGGTCCGGGTGGTCGGACTGATCGTCGAAGGGTTCCGGGACCTTCCGCGATTCCGGAAGCTGGCGCTGCAGGCGTCGGCAGCGGGTGTTGCCATCGCGGTGCTCAAAGTCGGTCGATCCGCCCAAGGCGAGAAGGCGACGGTCGCCCACACCGGGACGCTGGCAGGCAGCGACGCCGCTTACGGCGCGTTGTTCGAGCAGACCGGGGTGATCCGCGTGGACGACCTGGACGAGCTGGTCGCCGTCTGCACCCTCTTGTCGGGATCGGTGCGGCCCCGCGGCCCGCGTCTCGGGGTGTTCGCCAGCTCGGGCGGTGAGTGTGGGCTGATCGCCGACCTCGCCGAGCCGGCGGGTGTTCAGCTACCTGAGTTGGATACCGAGACCGCCCGCCGGCTCCGGGAGCTGGTGCCGGCCTACGGCTCGGTGGGCAACCCGTTCGACCTGACCGCCGGCGGCTGGGGAGACCAGGAAATCTATGCCGCATCCGTCGCAGCCCTGGGCCAATGCCCGACGACCGACGTCGTGGCGTTCGTCGGCGACGCGCCGACCGCTGCCGGCCGGCCGCAGGACTCGGGTTGGGTGGAGATGGTCGGCGGCGCAGGCAAAGCGGCAACGGAGCTGGACGTTCCGGTCGCGCTGATGACGACCACCACCGACGTCTCGGGCGAATTGGTTGAGCTGGCCAGGGAGAGCGGGATTCTGCTGCTTGCCGGGCTGCGGCCGGCATTGCGGGCTATCGGCCTGGCGGGGCGGTGGGCCAACGGACCGGTTGCCTCGACTGATGACGTCGACCTGCCAGCGGTCTCGTCCCCCGACGCCGAACAGGTGCGCACCCTGTTGGACCAGCATCCCGCTGCAGTGCTCACCGAGACCGAGGCGAAGCAAGTCATTTCCTGCTACGGAATTTCGGTCCCGGACGGCGGGACAGTTAACGACCGCGACTCCGCGGCCGAGTTGGCCGCTGCGGTCGGGTTTCCGGTGGTCGCCAAGATTGTCGCCGACAACTTGGCGCACAAGAGCGACGTCGGCGGCGTGCTTCTGAATCTGTCGACGCCGGCCGCCGTCCGCGATGCCTACGACCGCCTGATGACGCAGGCCGAGACCACCGAGGCCACCCGGATCCACGGCGTCCGGATCGAGCAGATGGTGGGAACCTCCGGGATCGAGATGATCGTCGGCGGCCGCAACGACCGGGCCGGTTCGCTGGTCGTGATCGGGGCCGGTGGGCTGCTGACGGAGCTGATGGCGGACGCCGGTCGATTGCTATGGCCATACAGCAGGAGCGACGTGCTGGCCGTGCTCGGGCGACTGCGGGTAAATCGGCTGCTCGCCGGATACCGGGGCGCCGCGCCGGTGGATGTGGGCGCGCTGATCGAAGTGGTGCTTCGGGTGGGACGCCTGTTGGCCGATCATCCCGGCATAGCCGAGATCGATATCAACCCGCTACTGGTGCCACCGCCCGGTTCGCCGTGCCAGGCACTCGATGCACTGATCGTCACGGCGGATCCGTCTGCCACCGAGGAAGGATGACCCAAACGCCATGGACTTCACCATCTCAGAAGAAATGACCGAATTCCGCGGAATCGTCCGCACTTTCGTGGAGAACGAGCTGATCCCCTGGGAGGACCACGTTGAGGAGCACGACGGGTTGCCCGAGGACGTCGAACGTGAGCTACGGATCAAGGCGGTGAAGCTCGGCCTCGCCGGCCTGGGAATGCCCGAGGAGGTCGGTGGCGCCGGATTCGGCACGCTGGACCAGGTGCTGATCGTGGAAGAGACGTCACGCGCCCTCGGCGGAGTCTCCTCCGGAACGATCCCCGGAGCGTCCAACATTCTTCTGGCCTGCACGCCGGAACAACGTGAGCGCTTTCTCTACCCGTGCATCCGCGGCGAAAAGCAGGACTGCTTCGCGTTGACGGAGCCCGACACCGGATCCGACGCCGCCGGCATCAAGACCCACGCCGAACTGGTGGACGGCCGATGGCGGCTCAACGGCCGCAAACGCTTCATCAGCCATGGTGACTCCGCCGATTTCGCGATCGTCTTCGCCGTCACCCACCCGGACCAGGAGGACGACCGCATCACCGCGTTCCTGGTGGAGAAGGGCACCCCGGGATTCTCGGTCGGCCAGGTGCACAAGACGATGGGGCATCGCGGCTACCGGCAGGCTGAACTGGTGTTTGACGACTGCATGATCGACTCGGCAAATGTGCTCGGCGAACCGGGCCAGGGGTTCGTCCTGGCCCGGGACTGGCTGCGCAACGGGCGCATCATGACGGCCGCGCGCTGCCTCGGGCCGATGGCGCGGCTCATCGACGAGGCACTGGAGTGGTCCAAGCAACGGGTCCAGTTCGGCCAGCCGATCGCCGACTTCCAGGCCATCCAGTTCATGCTCGCCGACTGCGCCACTGATCTGTACGCCTCCCGCATGATGACCTACAACGTCGCCTGGGACGACGACCAAGGCCAGGACCCGAAGATGGTGTCGGCCAAGGCATCCGCCACCAAAGTGTTCGCCAGCGAAGCGCTCGGTCGTGTCGTCGACCGAGTGCTGCAGATCTTCGGCGGAACCGGATATATGAACGAGATGTTTGTGGAGCGCGCGTACCGCAACGCGCGGATCGAGCGCATCTGGGAAGGGACCTCGGAGATCCAGCGGGTGATCCTGGCCCGCAGTCTGCTCAAGCGCGGCATGTTCGCCTGAGCAGAGCCGACAGCATGGCAGCAGATTCGGCAGCTGTACCCGTGCGGACCCGACCGCACATCGACAGATCAGACCGCACCTCGACGAAGGAGATCAGAATGGCCCGCAAACCAGTGTCCGCATCGCTGTTCAACGTCGGAATGAACCGACGTGATCTGCTCCGGCGGTCCGCCATGATGGCCGGCGGAGCGCTGGCGCTCGGCGGAGCGGGATCGTTGTTGGCCGCCTGTGGCGGCGACCCCACTAAGGCGGCACAGGGCGGAGAGCCGGCCGTGTCCGGTGGCGGCGGATCGAACAAAAAGGTCGTCGTAGCCGACTGGGGTGGCGCCATTCAGGACGCGGAGAAGACATACCTCTACGAGCCGTTCACCAAGGAAACAGGCATCGAGGTGGTGATCTCCGGCCCACCGTCCGACGCAAAGATCAAGGCCATGGTCGATTCCGGCAACGTCGAATGGGATCTGGTGGCCGGAAGCAAGTCGAATGTGCTCAGCCTCGGCTCGGAGTACTTCGAAGAATTTCCGGAGCGACTGCATTCGATCAAGGGTATGGATCCGGCCTTCACCGACAAACAAGCGATTGCCTACTACGTCTTCTCGACCAACATCGGCTGGAACGCCGAAACCCTCAATGGCAAGAAGATGGAGAATTGGGCAGACTTCTTCGACACGAGCACGTTCCCCGGCAAGCGCACCATGGGTGGTATCGAGGGCGGCGGCAATCCCGAGTTGGAGTTCGCTCTGCTCGCCGACGGTGTGGCCAGGGACAAGCTGTACCCGCTGGACGTGGACCGAGCGTTCAAGAAGATGGAGGAGATCAAGGGCAGCGTCCCCCAGTGGTGGTCCTCAGGCTCCCAACCCGGGCAGATGTTGGTGTCCAAGCAGGTTGCGGCGGCCAGTATCTGGAGCGGCCGGGTCTTCACCCTGCAGGGCGAGAAGGCGCCGATCGACTTCACCTGGAACGACGGCATGTACACGCCGGCGGCCTGGATCATCCCCAAGGGCGCTCAGAACAAGGACGCGGCCATCCAGCTCGCGGAGTACTCCGTGCAGCCGGAGGTCCAGGCACGGCTATGGGGCAATTATCCATGTGGGCCGACGAACTCGTTGGCCCTCGCCAAAATGGATGAGGAATGGGCCATCAAGCTGCCAACTCACCCCGATCACGCCGCGGTGCAATTCATCAACAATGCGGAATGGTGGGGAGAGAACCGCGACATGGTGTTCAAGCGTTGGAACGAGTTCTCCCTCTGATCGAGGACCATCAGTCACAGCTTCGACGTGATCAATTGGCGCCGGGCGGGTTGCGGACCAAGCGACCGACCGGCGCTCACCACGGGAGGAACGCCAAATGAGATCGACCCGGAGCCTGCGCGGCGAAGCGGCTATCGTCGGCATCGCCGAAGCCGCATCACCCACCGGTGAGCTGCCCGCGCGCGGGCGCACCCTAGAGGCACAGGTGATCAAGGCTGCACTGGACGATGCAGGTCTTACGTTGGCCGACGTCGATGGCGTGGCCCACGCCGATTCATCCCTTGACCTCGCCGAGTTCCTGTCGATCGCGCCGGCCTTCACCGAATCCACTTACACCGGTGGCAGTGGGTACGAGCTGTATGTGGAGAAGGCGGCTGCGGCGATTGCCACCGGACTCGCCGAGACCATCGTGATCGTCTACGCGGCAACGCCGCGCAGCGACCGCAAACAAGGACTGGGAGGTTGGGTGGAGCCTGCCGGCCCACGGGACGAGTTCGAGGTCCCGTACGGGCTCGGCCTGATGGGTTCGTACGCGCTAGCCGCTGATCGGCACATGAGCCAGTACGGCACCACGGAAGAACAGCTCGCCTCTATCGCTGTCGCGACCCGCCAGTGGGCCGGATTCAATCCGATGGCCAGGTTCACCGACCCACTCACCGTGGACGATGTGTTGGCCTCTCCGAGGATCTGCTCGCCGCTGCATCAGCTGGACTGCTGTCTGGTGACCGACGGCGCCGGAGCGATCGTGGTGACCAGCACTGAACGGGCGAAGGACCTGCGGAATCCGGTCGTCCCGGTGCTCGGGGCTGCAAGTCTGCACTCCCACAACATGATCCACGCGATGCCTGATCTCACTGTCACCCCCGGGGCCATCACTGGCAAACGTGCGCTGGACCACGCCGGAGTCACCGCCGGCGACGTCGGCCTGCTGATGGGATACGACTCGTTCACCATCACCGCTCTGTTGCATTTGGAAGATCTCGGATTTGTCCCGAAGGGCGAGGCGGGTGCTTTCGTCGCCGACGGAAATACCAGGCCAGGCGGCTCGTTGCCGATGAACACCAACGGCGGTGGGCTGTCCTACACCCATCCCGGCATGTACGGGATCTTCCTGTTGACCGAGGCTGTTCGACAACTGCGGGGCGCTGCGGGCGCGCGGCAGATCCAGGATCTGGAGATTGCAGTCGCACATGGCTCTGGCCAGTTCCTTTCGGCGATGTCCACCGTGGTGCTGGGAACGGAGGCTGCGCTGTGAGCCGGAACGAGTTCGCGCCACTCCCGTCCGCCGCGACCGCGCGGTATTGGGCGGCGACTCGGGAGCGTCGCCTGCTCTTGCAGTGGTGTCCGAACTGTGAACGTCATGTGCACCATCCGCGCGAGGCCTGTCCGGGCTGCCTGTCCACCGAACTTCAGTGGCGCGAGTCGGCGGGGAGAGGGACGGTACATGCCGTCTCGGTGCACTATCGGCCGTTCGCGCCGATGACTGCCGAGGACTGCCCCTACGCCGTGGCCTTCGTCGACCTGGAGGACGGGGTCCGGTTCCTGGCGAACGTCACGGCCGACGACCTGGAGGCCATCCGCGTCGGCGACCCCGTGTCCCTGCAGTGGAGTCCGATCGCCGATGGATACCACCTACCGGTGTTTCATGCGAATGCTCACTGAGCGCCAGGGGGCATGCAGTGTCTCACTCGGCGTTCGCCAGAACCTTGCTGTCGATGTGGTGGGTCTACCTGTCGGTCGGCGTGCTGATTCCGCTGGTGCCGCACTGGATCGTCGGCGAACTCAACGGTTCCGGGACCGATGTCGGCGTCACCGTGTTTGTCTACGGTGTGGCCAGCATCGCCTCGCGGCCCCTGGCCGGCGCCTACCTCCGACGGGGGCGCCCGGAGAGGTTGATGACGGCCGCCGTCGCCGTCGGCGCAGTGGCACTGGTCGCGACACCGCTGGTCCCGCAGCTCGCCTGGATGTGGGGCCTGCGATTCATCGATGGTGCTGCGGTCGGTCTGTTTTACACGTGCGCCGCAACGGGTGTGGTGCGCTCGACCACCGCGGCGCGTCGCGGAAGTACGCTGGCCGTGTTCTCCGTGCCGTTGTTCTCGGGCGTCGCGTTCGGGCCAGTGGTCGGGGACTGGGCGATGGAACACCTGTCCGCCGGCTGGGTCTGGGTGCTGTCCGGAGGGCTGATGTCGCTGGCGATCGGCAGCACCGTCTTCGGTGTTGCGCTGTTCGGCGACCCGCCGGCCGACCAGTCGGAACAAATCAGCCCGATGCTGTTGCTCCGGGCGCTGGCCCATCCGGCCGCCGTGCGGCCGGCCGCGGTCCTGGCTCTCTCCATTGCCGGATGGGCGGCCTTCCAGGCGTTCGTCCCGCTGTACGGGCCGACGATCGGTTTGGCGGCAACGGGAACAGTGTTCCTGACCTACTCGGCCGCCGTCATCGTCATCCGCATCGGCGGTGCTCGATGGTTCGACCGCATGCCGATCATCGAAGTGATCACGATCGGCTGTCTGGCCAACATCTGCGGCCTGTTGCTGGCTGCGCTATGGCGCCGGCCGGCGGCGCTGTTCCTGGCCGCCGGTTTGATGGCGATCGCGATCGCCCTGATGTACACGACCTTGATGCAGGTTGCCCTCGACGGGGCGCCGCGCCGCGACGAAGGTCTGGTGGTCGCGGCCTACAGCGTCTCCTACGACGTGGGCGCGGGGCTCGGTGGCGCTGCGCTCGGCGTGGTGATGACCTGGACCGGCTCCTACACAGTGGTTTTCATCGGAGGCGCGGCAGCCGGCGTGCTCGCATTGGCCCTGCTACTGCAATCGTTCTGGCCGCGGCGGGCGCGTTACGCCCCGGTCCGGCCGCTGCCGGCAGATTGATCCCTCGATTCGACCGGACGGACGGGCGAGGACCTGAGAGGACAAGGAAAAGGGAATGACGATGGAATCACTTGATGGACGGGCCTTTGTGGTGACTGGTGGTGGCTCGGGGATTGGCAGAGCCACTGCGCTGCGGCTGATGGAACTTGGCGCGTCGGTGACGGTGGCCGGCCGCACCGAGGAGCGCCTTCGCGAGGTCGTCGCCGCGGGCGAGGGGCTCAGCGGTACTGCGATGGCCCGGGTGACCGATGTTCGGGATCCAGAGGCGGTCGAGGGCATGGTCGCCGATACGGTCGAGCGCTTCGGTCGGATCGATGGCCTGGTCAACAACGCTGCCGGCAATTTCGTCTGCCCGGCAGAGGATCTGAGCACCAACGGCTGGCGGGCGGTGATCGACATCGTGCTCAACGGCAGCTGGCATTGCGCGTCGGCGGTGGGTCGGGCCTTGATCGCGGCTGACCGGCCAGGAGCAATCCTGTCGGTGGTCGCCAGCTACGCCTGGCTGGGACATCCGGGCACCGTACACTCGGCGGCGGCGAAGGCCGGGGTGGTAACGATGACCCGGACCCTGGCCGCGGAGTGGGCCCGGTACGGGATCAGGGCCAACTGCATTTCGCCCGGGCCGACCACGACCGAAGGTGCTGGTGCCGCGCTCTGGGCCACCGCTGCGGAGCGGGAACGGGTGTTGGAATCGGTGCCGGCCCGTCGGTTCGCAGAGCCGGCCGAGATCGCTGATATAGCCGGCTTTCTCCTGTCAGATCGGGCCGGCTACATCACCGGCGAAGTACTCTCGGCCGACGGTGGGCAGTCTCTGGGTGCGCAGGTGTACGGCACTCCGGTCGCAGAATTGACCCGACCACGAACGACCGCTCCGGCAGCGGGTCGCTGACATGGGTCGCCTCGACGGTTGCGTCGCTATCGTGACCGGAGCCGGCCGTGGTCTCGGTAGGGCGCACGCCTTGTGTCTGGCTGCCGAGGGCGCATCGGTGGTGGTCAATGACCTGGGTAGTGCACGCGACGGCGGCGGCTCCGACTGCTCGCCGGCCGACGCCGTCGTGCACGAGGTTCGGGCAGCTGGCGGATCGGCGATCGCCGACCACGGAGACGTCAGCGACCTGGATCAGGCAGAACGGATGGTGAACACCGCGGTCGCGGAGTTCGGCCGGCTCGACGCGGTGGTGAACAACGCCGGAATCCTGCGAGACAGGATGCTGTTCAACATGTCCGGCGAGGATTGGGACGCCGTGATGCGCGTGCACCTGAAAGGCTCGTTCGCGCTGACCCACCATGCCGTGCGGCACTGGCGAGCGCTTGTCAAGGACGGTCAACAAGTGGACGCCCGGATCGTCTGCACCTCGTCGCCGAGTGGGCTCTACGGCAACGTCGGCCAGGCGAACTACGCTGCGGCCAAGGCCGGCCTGGTCGGCTTCACGCTGACCCTGGCGAAAGAGGTCGAGAAGTATGGGATCGCCGTGAATGCGCTCTCCCCAGGGGCTCGTACCCGGATGACGGAGGGGCTGTTCGACATGGACGAGGGCGCCGACCTATGGGCGCCGGAGAATGTCTCACCCGCGTTGGCGTGGCTGCTGTCGGACGCTGCCCGCGGTCTGACGGGGACAGTGCTGGAGGTCGAGGCCGGGTGGGTCGGGTTCGCCGCACCGTGGACGCACGGACCTCGGAGACGACAGACCGACCGGCACTGGAGTGTCGACGACGTTGATCGGGTGATGCCCGAGCTATGGCGGGACTATCGGGAATCGGTCGAGGACCGGCAGTGACGGGCGCGCTCGATTCCGACGAATGGAGCGTCGGCAGGCCAGTGACAGTGGAGCAGGAAGCCGTCGCCCAGTTCGCCGAGGCCGTCGGTGAGCAGTCCGGCGACGACTGGCTGGCCAGCTCGCGCTCGACGGAACTGTTGGTGCCGGCGACATTTCCGGTGACGTTGGTGTGGTCGGTCCAGAATCTGGCACTTCAGTCGGTATATCAGGGTCCGGGGCTGGGATTGCACGGAGAGCACGCGTTCGCCTACCACCGTCCTGTCCGGGTCGGGATGACGCTGCAGCCACGTGCACGGGTCGTCGCTGTCGTGCCGAAAATGGCCGGCACGGTCGTGGTCTGCCGCAGCGAGTTGCTCGATGACGCCGGCCCGGTGTGCACTCAGCTCTTCACCCTGTTCCAGGTGAACGAGTCACTGCATCCGATGGGTGAGCCGGCACGGCTCGACGGCGATCCGGGGAACCCCGGCGACGTTGCGGACCGCCCGTCCCTGGGCGAGCTCACCGAGTCGGTTGCCGGTGATCAGTCGTATCGCTATGCGGCGGCGTCGGGCGACGGCTACCGGATCCATACGGACGAGGTTTTCGCTACGGGTCAGGGTCTGGACGGGATCATTCTGCACGGAATGTGCACCCTGGCCTTCGCCGCCCGAGCTGTCGTCGCCCTGGCAGCGGGCGGAGATCCGGCTCGGCTGGCCTTCCTCGGTGCACGCTTCTCGACACCGGTCCGTCCCGGCCACACTTTGACTACGACAGTGTCCGGCTCATCGGCGGGCGGGTTCACCACGACGGCGGACGACGTACCTGTGCTGACCCGAGGTCGGTGGGCCGTCCAAGGGTAAAGCCCTAGGCTCCGCGACCGAGGTGTGGCCAACTATCAATGAGCGGGCCAGCAGGAACGGCCGCTGTTGCTCACCCGGAGTGGTGCCAGCGGGACAGCCTCGACGGCCGGCGGTCGGCTGCAGTGTGGTCGCGACCTCCGGTGGTGTGGTCCCGCTGTGGGCGTTCGTTGCCGTCATGTCGGGTGGCGACCGCTGCATAAACTCGTGGCTCCTACGCCCGTCTGTGCTGTCTACGCACACACTGACGATTTCCCGTTCGATCCGAAGGACTGAGCCGTGCCCGACCGACCTGAGATCGTCTGCATCTGCGGCTCTACCCGGTTCGTGGCCGAGATGCTCGCGGCGAACCGTGATCTGACGTTCGCAGGTGTCATCGTCGTCGCACCAGGCGTCTTCCTGCGCACCGAGGATCACGAAGCGGACGAGGTGATCACCCACGAGCAGAAGGCCGCGCTGGACGCCCTGCACCTGCGCAAGATCGACCTGGCGGACAGGGTTCTGGTCGTCAACCTGGGCGGGTATATCGGCGAGTCCACGAGCCGGGAGATCGCCTACGCCCAGGCCACCGGCAAGCCGATCTCGTTCACCGATCCCATCTGACCGGTAGGCGCTTCGTGGTACGCGCGGGCAACGCGTCTCGGTCAGTCTCGGAGCGTGTTGTTGGAGGGCTTCGACACGAAGGCCCGATGCATCGGATCTATGGCCGCCGTCATCCGTCACCCATTTGGCAAACCCCGCATCGTTGACGTGCTTCCGCGGTCCGCCTACAGTCCAATCGAGCCAAACATCGGAGGAATCCGGTGCCGCCGTCGGCAACGAAGCCCAGGAGCACGCATGATCGAGTATCCGCCCGTCAGCACAACGACCATGCGGTGGGGCCCGGTCCGCCGGATCGGGATGGTGGCGGTGGCCTTGGCGACCGGGGTACTCGGAGTCGTTGCGGTTCCGACGTCCGCCCAGGCGGCAGCGGGCGGGACGACGATCTACGTCGCCACTACGGGCGACGACGGCAATTCCGGCACCAGCGCCGACGCTCCGGTCGCGGATCTGGCAAAGGCCCAGCAGTTGGTCAGGGCCGCGCTGCCGACGGCTACCGGAGCGATCACCGTCGAGGTCGCGGCCGGCACCTACTACCAATCCGCACCGCTCGAGTTCGGCCCCGCGGACTCCGGCACTGCCGAGGCGCCTGTCACCTGGCACGCAGCCACCGGAACCACCATCAGCGGTGGGCGGGCGCTGCACCCGACGTGGGCGCCGCAATCTGCCGGCAGCCACGTCATGGTCGCGACGCTGCCGGCCGGACTCGACTTCGACGGGCTGTTCGTCAACGGCAAGCGACAGATACTCGCCCGCTACCCCAACTTCGACGCCGGCGCGAAGCGCCTCGGCGGCTCGACCAGCATCGCCACGCTGAACTCCAGATCGGCGAACTGGTCCGACCCGACCACCGGATTCGTCCGCGGCATGCACTGCGGTGACTGGGGGAGCGTGTCGTTCACCATCACCGGGCGAACGGCCGACGCTCTGCAACTGCACTATGTGGGCGACAATAACCGCGCCCAGGACTGCAACCGGACTCTGCCGTACAACAGCAACGTGGTGATGGCCGAAAACATCAAGGAAGAGCTGGACGCCCCGGGCGAATGGTTCTACGACCACACCGGCGGGCAGCTGCTGTACTACCCGCCCACCGGCACCGACCTGTCGACGGCAACCGTGGAAACCGCCGAACTCAACGAGCTGGTCCGCCTCACCGGCGAATCTGACACCGCGCCGATCCACGACATCACCTTCGACGGATTCCGCTTCGCCGACACCCACCGCACCCTGTTCAACAGCACCTTCGAGGGCCTGGCCAAGGGCGACTGGTCGGTGGTCCGCAAGGGCGCCGTCTACCTGAAGAACGCGGCGAACATCGTCATCGCCCATGCGCAGTTCGATGCCGTCGGCGGCAACGGGGTCTTCATGGACGGCTACAACAAGGGAAACGTGGTCAGCCACAGCACCTTCAGTGGCAGCGGTGCCAGCGACGTGCAGGTGGTCGGCTCACCCGACGCCGTCCGTGAGTACTCCGGCAACTACCACACCCAGATCCCGGTCGCCGATCTGACGGCGGGGCCGGCGTCGGAGAACTATCCGCGGGACATCGACATCACCGACAACCTGATGCAGAACATGGGCCGCTTCGAGGTCCAGTCCTCGGGCGTCAACATCTCGATGAGCCGCGACGTGACCGTCGACGGCAACACGATGAGCGGGAGCCCCCGCGCCTGCCTCAACTTCGAGGACGGCACCTGGGGCGGGCACGTCATCAAGAACAATGATCTCTACGACTGTGTCTCCGGCAGCGGCGACAACGGATCGATCAACGCCTGGGGTCGATCACGTTTCTGGGCATCAGGTTCGGCCGGCAGCAACAATGTGCTCGCCTCCACCGGCCAGCCGATGGACGACGCAACGGCGCGGCAGATCATGAAGCTGGACCAGGTCGAGCCGACCACCATCGAACACAACCGGTTCTGGCACGACGGCGACTGGGCCATCGACCTGGATGATGGAACGTCGAACATGGTGCTGCGCAACAACCTGCTGCTGGACGGTGGCATCAAACTGCGCGATGGCTTCGAACGCACCGTTGAGAACAACATTCTGGTCAGCGGGCACGTCTACGAACAGGTCAGCCACGCCGACGGCGGCGACGTCATCGAGCACAACATCACCCTGGGCGGCACCGCCTACGAGAACACCCAGAACAAGCCGGCCGTCAACAAGTACGCGATCGATGCGAACCTGTTCTGGAACGGCGGTTCGCCGATCGGTATCACCCCGGACAACTCGCACCCTGGGGAGAAGCTGTCGACCGACGGCAAGACCCTGAACGCGGCGTCGTCGTGGGTGCAGGCCGGGATGGACGTCCACTCGCTGATCATCGACCCGAAGTTCACCGCCGACGACCCGACCGAGACCTACGACTTCACCGTCGCCGCGGACTCGCCGGCGATCGGGCTGGGCTTCGTCAACTTCCCGATGACGGGGTTCGGCGCCACCGGAGCGCCGTTGCCGCCGAAGGCGCAGCTGCCGTACGGCGAGGGGAGCGGTCCGGCGGATCCGCTGCTCGTCCAGCCCGAAAAGCTCATGGGCGCAACGGCAACCAATGTCTCCTCGCTGGCCATCCAGTCGTCCCTGGGTCTGACGAACAACTTCGGCCTGTACCTGACGGACGTACCGGACGGCTCCTACGCCGCTGACGCCGGACTGCAGTCCAGTGACGACATCCTGCAGATCAACGGACACGGCGTGACGGCCGACCGGAACACCTTCTGGAAGGTCTACAACTCGCTGGCGGCCGGCGACGACATCAACCTCGGCGTGCGGCGCGGGCAGACCGACATCACCGTGCAGCTGACCAAGACGGATCAGCCGGAGCAGCTCAACAACACCTCCGGCGTCGCCTACACCAACACCGGAGCGCCGACCACCGGCTGGATCTGGCGTGGCGGCAACACCGGTGGCGGCGGGTCGTATCTGGAGGACATCTGGGCCACTCAGAACCTGGGCGATTCCTGGCGTCTGGCGTTCAACGGCACCGGTCTGGACATCATCTCGCAGACCAACTCCGACGAGGGTGACGTCGACATCGCCGTCGACGGGACCTTTTACAAGACAGTGAGTTTCAGAACGTCGACCCGTGTCTACCAGAGCACCGTGCTGTCGATCTCGGGCTTGCCGGCAGGGACCCATACGATCACCGGCACGATGAAGTCCGGCGGGTACATGATCGTGGACTCGTTCCGCACCCACCCAGCAGCCGCGTCCGACACCACCGCGCCCACCGTCACGGTGACCGCTGACCCGCCGACGCCGACCGGCGCCGCCGGTTGGTACACCGGTTCGGTCGCCATCACCGCGACCGCTGCCGACGACACCGATGCTGCCCCCAAGGTAGAGGCGCGGATCGACGGATCCGACTGGGCCCCGCTCAGTGGTCCGGTCGAGTTCTCCGACGACGGCGCCCACACTCTGGACGTGCGGGCCACCGATGCCGCCGGCAACGTCTCGGCCACGACGTCGACCTCGGCGAAGGTCGATGCCACCGCGCCGGTGTCGAACGCCACCGTCGACGCGACGAAACGAACGGTGACGCTGCGGGCCGCGGACGAGACCTCCGGCCTGCTCCGGATCGAATATCGGGCCGCCCAAGGCGCCTGGGAGACAGCCGACGGCCCGATCCCGGCGGGTGCTGGTGAGATGACCCTCGAGTACCGCGCCATCGACCGGGCCGGTAACGCCGAGACCGCCAACACGGTGACGGTACCGAAGGCCGGGCCGCAACTGCTGACGTCAGTCATCGCCGCGACTCCGTCCGCGGTGACCACCAAGGTGGGTAAGGACGTGCGGATCGCCGTCGTTGTCAACGGGTCCGACCGAACGCCGACAGGCACCGTGCGCGCACAGATCGGCTCAACCGTGCTCGGGGAAGTGACGCTGCACCGGGGCAAGGCGCGCCTGGTGGTATCGACCGTTGCCATGCCGCCGGGGCGTCATTCGGTTGATCTCGTCTACAGCGGTGATGCGACCTACGCCGGATCCAGCGACAGTGTGCTGCTGACCTTGAAGGCGGCCTGATCCACCACCACCGAGCCGACTGCGAGCCCGCCGGCCGCGTGCTCGCATGGGCGCCGTCCCGCGACGGTCAGCGGGCGGCCTTCCGGTGCAGTTCCTCGACGCCGGCCACGTACAGGTCGATGCCGCCGCCGTAGTAGGCATCTTCGTCATCGCAGTTCGTCAGCGCTTCCGCGCAGTCCACCAGGTTCGGGAACTGAGCCGTCGACAGTCCGGCGATCGCGGCCGTCTTGGCCGCCGTCTTCGCCGCCCGCTCGTCCTCGTGGGTGTCGATCTCGGCGCCGGGCCGGCCCTGGACCAGCATCACCGCAGTGAACAGCGCCTGCCGGGCGAGATCGGCGGCCTGCCGGACGGAGAATCCGGCTCCACGCAGCGCGCCGAGGGTGCGTTCGGCGAGCAACTGGCCCTCCGGTGACAGCAGGACCCGCGCCATGGCCAGGTCCACCGACCCGGGGTGCCGCCGCAGCACGTCCACCAACGAGACGAGCGCCGCCCGCACCTGGTCCAACCAGTCGGCGCCGGCCGGGGGGATGCTCAGCGACTGGAAGATCCTGTCTCCCATCGCATCCAGCAGCTCGTCCTTGTTCTTGACATGCCAGTAGAGCGCCATCGGGGTGACGCCGAAATCGGTGGCGATCCGCCGGATCGCCACCGCGTCCAGCCCCTCCCGGTCGGCCAGATCCAGCGCGTGATCGATGAGCGACTCGCGGCTCAGCTCGGGCGCAGCGACCGCCCGTCGGGCGCCGCGCGCATTGCTCCGTTTGGTGGACGTTCCCGAAACCATGTTGACAACTGTACACCGTATGGGCTTCCCTTTACGTCGTACATGTACGCCGTACAAGTACACCGTAGAGGAGAGGCAGAAGGAACCATGCGATCGACCTGGACCCTGCTGGCCGTCGGGCTGGCAACCTTCATGACGTACCTGGACAACAACGTCGTCAACGTCGCGATCCCGGCGGTGCAGCGCGACCTGCACCTGACCACCTCCGGCCTGGAATGGGTGGTCAGCGGCTACATCTTGGTGTTCGCCAGCCTGCTGCTGGCCGGTGGCCGGTTGGCCGACGTCTGGGGGCGCAAGCGGGTGTTCATGGTCGGGCTGGCGATCTTCACCGGATCGTCCCTCGCGGCCGGGCTGGCCGGCACCGCCGGTGAACTGATCGCGGCCAGGGCGGTGCAGGGGCTGGGCGCCGCGCTGCTCACTCCGACCACCTTGGCGATCATCTCGGCCACCTTCGAGGCGGGCCGCAAACGTGCTGCCGCCATTGGGATCTGGAGCGCCGTCGGCGCGCTCGCGCTGGCCGTCGGCCCGCTGATCGGCGGCGTGCTGTCGGAATACCTGAGCTGGGAGTGGATCTTCTTCATCAACGTCCCGGTCGGCGTGGCAACCATGGTGCTCGGCTGGCGGGTGATCGACGAGTCACGGGACGTCGACGCCCCGCGCCGGATCGACCTGCCCGGCGTGGTCACCTCGGCGCTGGCCCTGTTCGCGTTGACCTACGCGCTGATCGAGGGTCACGACAAGGGCTGGACCTCGCCGCTGATCCTCGGCACCTTCGCCGCAGCCGCGCTCCTTGGAGTGCTGTTCGTGCGGATCGAAACTGCCTCCGCCACTCCGATGGTCGCGCTGCGGCTGTTCCGTGCACGGGTGTTCACCGGCGGACTGATTGCCTTGTCGCTGTGGGCTTTCGGGCTGTTCGGCATCTACTTCTTCACCTCGCTCTATCTGCAGAACGTGCTCGGCTTCTCCTCCACCAAGGCCGGCGCGGCGTTCGTGCCGATGGCGCTGTTGATGGCGGTCGGCGCGATCATCTCCGAGCGGGTGTCGCACCGGCTGGGTGCCCACCGGGTGGTGTCGGTGGCGCTGGTGTTCATGGGGCTGGGCATCGCGTCCGTCAGCCTGCTCGGCGCCGATGCGTCATTCCTGTCGTTGATGCCGGCCTTCGCGGTGATCGGACTGGCCGGCGGCTTCACCGTGCCGCTGACCGCCAGCGTCATCGACGCCATGCCGATCGCCGAGGCCGGCGTCGCGTCCGGAGTGTTCAACGCCTCCCGCGAGGTGGCCGGTCTGCTCGGAATCACCGTCATCGGCGCGGTTCTCAGCGGTCGGCAGTCCGCCCTGCTGGGTGACGGGTCGAACCCGCTGGACGCCTTCCTCGGCGGATACCGGGCCGGGCTGCTGGTGGCTGCGGCGCTGGTGGTGCTCGGCGGAGTGGCCGCCTACCTCGGGTTGCGGGGAGCATCGCGGGCGTCCAGGGCGGCGGACGTCGACGCGGCGGGTGACGGGGAACTGGTCGGGGTCTGACGGGGCTGGCCGCGCCGGAATGTCACCTGCTGGTGGCAGCCGGCGCGGTCATCCAGATCCCGCCGATGACGGCTCTTGACAGACCCTCGTCGCCAGGCACCTAATAGGTCGAACCGCACCATCGCGGCAGGTAGTCGGGATCGCGAATGTCATGTTGGCGAATCGAGAGCAGATGACCGGACCGATCTACGCCGAGCGGACGCGACCGACTCCATCGACTCCGGACGACGCCAGACCGGCGACCGAGCCGGCAACCGCGACTGCCGTGCAGGGTGGCTTCCCGCAGGTGGTGCCGCAGACGGTCATCGCCCAACCGGGCGGGCAGCCGGCCAGTCACCGCGCCGCGTCGATCGCCGCGCTACGACGGACCAACGGCGTAGCCGAGGCCCAGGAGGACGACGGCGAAGAGGCGGAGACGACAGGCCTGAGCATCGATGGCGACGAGGTTTCCTCGGCGGACATCACCCGGGACTCGGCCTACAAGAAGCGACTCAATTCCATCATCAGCGAAGAGGCGCGGAGCGCAGGTCTGGCGCCGGTCCAGGTGCGGAACGCGCTGGTGGCCATGGCAGATGACCATCAGGAAGTGCACGCCTTCGATACGGCGCGGGAGGCCATTCAGTTTGCCGTGGCCACGACCATCCGGCGCCTGGTGACCAGGGCGCTGGCGGACCTGACGGGCGACAAGCTCAGCAAAGAGGTGATCCTGGCCCGGCTGACGAAAGAGTTCCACGGCACCGATCAACTGCACAAGGCCACCAAGGTTCCGGACTTCGCCGATGCGCTGCTCGAGGCGGTCCGCACCAAACAGAGCACAACCTGGGTCGAGGCAACGACTATCGAGGAGGTGGAGCCGGCGTCGTGGACCAACGACGAGATGCAGCACTGGAACCTTCGCCACTACTCGAGCAAGTTCACCGCGGTCCTCGGAAGGGAGCTCGCCGGCGGCATCTTCGAGATTGCCGACGTCAAGCCGCCGCCCTTCAAGGAATTACTGTCGACGGTCACTCTGGCCACGATGACGGGTTCGGGCCCCTCGACCACCGTCCCGAAGCCGGGCAGCACGATGATGCTCACCTTCACCTCGGGCAGCGCGACGTCGGGTCACACCACCGCCAAGGACTGGCAGCACATCGGGAACATCGGCGACACCTTCTACGGCCTGTTCTACAAGGATCAGCCGGCGACCGGAGTCACACCGAACTTCATCAGGGACGCGGTCTACTACGCCGTGTGGCCGGCCAGCGAGTTCGGCGAGGGCTGGGCCTCGGCCGACTGGCTCGGCACCGCCGCCGACAGTCAGAAGGAGGGCGCCAAGACGCCCGACGACAAGGCGCGGCAGGGACCGATGACCGACGTCATTGCCGACATCTTCCCGCAAGCGACCACTCGTGTGCTCAAGGACGGGAAGGAATCCGTGACGGACCAGGCCACCCGGGAGGCAGCGTTCCGAAAGATGGACAACTTCGAGGTGAAGCAGCACGGCCCTCGACCCGTCGACACCTGGAATCCAGTGTCCTCCAACGTCGACAAGATCAAGAACTGGTGGGTCAATGCCAGCACCGGAAAGATCATCAAGCTGCCATTGCTGCTACCCCCAGAGGCGCGCGCAGCGCTCTAGCAGTTAGTCGATACCGGGGACGTCGTCGGTCGTGGTGGCGCCGCCGATGAGTGGCACTGCAGGTGGCGACCTGCTCCGTCGATCCGAATCGAAGGCGATGCGGTCCCGAGATCGCCACCGCGACAACAACTCCGCCAGCTCGCGGCCGCGACGTTCGGACCGGTTCTAGGTTGCAGCCATCCGGGGCGCAAACATCACTGATGTGGCACCATGGGTGCCATGACCTCGCAGAGATCGGACTTCGCCCCGGCCGCATGACGGCGCCAGGCGCGGATCCGCGCACCAATGTCCTGTTCATCGATTCCCGTCCCAACGGCACCAGGGCCGAGACCCTGATCAGCGTCGACGGCGTCGACCTCCTCGAACTGCAGCGGCCGACCCACCGGCCGGACGGCTCGCTCTATCCGTACGGCCCGTTCGTCTACCTGCCGCCGGATCCGGTGGACTTGCTGCCGCCAGACTCGGCAAACCTGTTGCCCACCAGCGAACCTCACCGGGCGATGGTCGGGATCTGCGGCTGCGGACACGCCGGCTGCGGATCCCTGTGGCTGCAGGTGCGCCGCGACCGCGACCAGGTGATCTGGGAGCCGTCGCGGGAACCGCCGGGCGGGTCCCGGTCGACGATCGACACCAGCTACCGGTTCGAACTGCTGGCCTACCTGGATGCCGTCGACGCCGGCCAACGATCGGTCGCGACCTGGGAGGAGCGGCCGCGGTTGCTCGCCCGGGAGCTACGCCACCGGCGGGACAGCCTCGACGGGCTGACCGTCGGCAGTAGCGTCGACCGAACGGCCGGCGACGTGGTGACGGTCCAGGCGTCGCCGGCCTTCGAGAACATCATCGTGGTGGTGTCTCCGTGGGCCGATCGGATGGAGATCCACCTATCGGTCCCGGACGACCGGTCGGACGACGAGGTCATTCGCGGCCTGCAGCGGCTGGATCCGGATGTCGTCGGACGCTGGCCGTGACGGCGCCGAACCGTGAGGACGCCGCCGGAACGCTCCCTATCGTCGATAAGCCGGCGAAGCAGCGGGCGATCACCGCAGAGATCCAGACCGACCTGCACATCGCCGAGGACCTGGTGCGCCGGTTGTTGCGCCCGCAGCTGGGCGCAACCGCGGACCGGATCCGGGTAGCAGTCGCAGCGGGGGAGGTCGATGAGGCGGTCGATGTCGAACCGGCGGTGGAGCTGTTGTTCGGCCCGGTGTTCCACCGCCGGATACTCCGGACCGCTGAGCTGGATGAGCCTTTCGCCGACGGGATCGTCACCCTGGTGCTCGGCGGATTACGGCCGCGCTGACGAACTTCGCGGCGCTGACGAACTTCGCGGTGCACAAGTAGGTCCCGCAGCCCGTGTGATCAGACGCTGGGCCGGACGATTACCGAGATCAGTGGATCCCATTAGGGTGTCAGACCTGACATCTCTGACGCCGAGTCCGAAGGGTGGCAACTGCCGATGTACCGACTGACCGTGGTCTACGACGAGCCGGCCGACAAGGAGGCCTTCGACCGCCGCTACACCGACGAGCACGTCCCCCTCGTCAAGGCCGTGCCCGGGCTGGGCAGCTTCCAGCTCAGTCACCCGCAGGGCGGCACGCCGTACCTCGTCGCCGAACTGCTCTGGCCCAACGAGGACGCCTACAAGACCTCGGCCGCGACCCCCGAGATGGCCGAGACCCGCAAGCATGCGCAGGGCTGCGGCACGACGTTCACGGTCTACTCCGGCGACGTCGCCGTAGTCTGACCGGCCGCGCCGATCCGTTGTCGGACCAGGGCGGCCCATCCGTGCCATCGCGCGGACAATGCGTCGAACGGTGGTAGCCACACGCCGGCCCGCAGGTGGCCGGTCACGGATCAACCGAAGGGTCCGGCGCGGAGCCGGTGAGGATCGCGTCGTCGGTGCCGAGCAGACGCTGCGGCGCGTCGCCCGCAGCTACGGCCGGCCCGGCGGATTCGCCGGTGCGGCAGGCCTTTACCGCAGCATGCTGACCGAAGGCGAAGAGCTGCGCACCCTCGCCCAGGCCGCGCCGCTGCAGATACCCGTGACCGCCATCGGCTCCCGCAACGGGAGGCCCCGGAGCTGCTCGCGGAGCGACTCATCGACGCATTCGCCGGCTGACCGCGGTTGCCTGGCAAGCTGACCGGATGACGGACTACGACCAGCTCCACCGCGACATCCGGGCGTTCTCGGCGGAGCGGGACTGGGGTCGCTTCCACGACCCGAAGAGCCTGCTGATCGCGATGATGGGCGAGGTCGGCGAGGTCTCGGAACTGCTGCAGTGGCTGCCGGCCGACGAGGCAGCCGCTCTGGTGGCCGACGAACCACTGCACGGCCGGGTCGCCGACGAGCTGGCGGATGTGTTCATCTACCTGATCCAGCTGGCCGAGGTCTGCGGCGTCGACCTGGTACCGACGCTGAGGACGACGCTGGCGTCGTCCGGGTGGAATCATGCGATGAAGTCGCCTCAGGGAGGGTGCCCGAGCTTGGAGGTGCTGCCCGACGCCAATCCGAGCAACTATCGGGCGAGGCTCCGTCGAATCAGAGCCGAGCGCAACGGACTACGCAAGACCAAAGGGCAGTATCATCCGCGCATGAACCTGGTCTTCAACCCGCCGCCTGGGTGGCCCCCGCCACCCGTTGGTTGGCGGCCACCACCTGGTTGGTGGCCGGTTGGGCAGCCGACACCGCCTCCCGATTGGAAATTCTGGGCAGAGAGCTCTGACATTCCGCGGGTCAAGGGCGCAGTGATGAGCCCGCAACAGTTCAAAATCCAAAACCTGACTGAGGGGCAGCTCGACCAGTTGGTCAGGGACTCGGCGGATAGAATTGCCTGGTACTTCTTCGAGCGGGCCGCGGCCATGCAAAGGAATCCATGGATCGTCATGTCAGAGCACGCGAGTGCTATGCAGGCGATTCTGGAACGGATCGACCGTGAAGTGCTTCAGGATCTCGAATCGGCGAGCGAGCTTGACCTGATCGACAATCCTGTGTTGACCGGCCAAGACGCCCGACTGCATCGTCACGACTCGATTGCGACGTTTCGGAGGGACTTCAAGTCGCGGACTCGCCGCCGAGTTAGTGCGCTCGTGTCAGAGTCGAGTGGTCCACCGGGGTCGATCCCCTTTACACCCTCCACGCTGCAGTATCCGGTTCACCAGACCGAGAGGACCAATCAATCAGTTGTGAGTGCACCAACGGGTGTGGAGAACCTTCGATCGGGTACCTCGATTGTCGACTCAGCTGAGATCGAGATCCGTATCGAATTCATTGCGAAAAGCATCAGGCGCCGTTCGGTCCGCTCTGCATGGATCTCCGGAATTGTCTTCGGAGTGGGCGCAGTTTTAACGGCATCGTCCCTTTTGGATAGTAGTCCGTCAGTTGCAATTTTTTGGGGCGCAATCGTATTTGGTGGAATTGCTCTAGTCCGCGCCTTACTGCAGTATCACGCGGCCCGTGCGCATGCGGAAGCGCAAGTTCGGTCTCGTATGCATTGATCGGCGCTGAAGCATTCCATTTTTGATACGCCTAGTTGATCCAGAAGAAGCTCGTGGAGTCGCCGTCATTATTGTTGGCCGCTGGCTACCGCGCGGGTGCCCCATCGCCACTAATCTTTTCGTCAGTCGGGCCGCGAGATCACGGGAACTATGCATGTCGGTCCCGTCCACCGCTTTCACTAGCCTGGAGCCGACCGCTAACAGTCGGTTGAGCACACGGCTTCCCGCCGAAAGCCTCCTCACGGACAGTGTACGGGTTCCGAGAACACGGCTCGCGTCCTCGGTGGTGGAGGTTCGGGCATCGTCGATGCCGCTGTTCTCGGACTTTAGTAGGTACTGCCGATGAATGGCTTTGCGCGTTTGGGATGCACCTATTCAGCATCAAAGACTCGGGGCTGCCTGACGCTAACCTCGGAGGCTATTAGGCAAGAACGGCGACTTGATCGAAATTGACGTCCATAACCGCAGGGTAAGCGGGTCGAGTCTGAGCGCGCGAGGCCGGGCCCCTGTTTCCGCGCCTGTGCGGGAATGCAACCAGAACTGGTCGAGCACAGATGACGTGGGCGGCGAAATCGTCCGGTGGACGTCCCAGCGTATCGAAGAGCATCACTATACCTGCTGTCGGTGGCCGGCGATAGCAGTCGCAATGAATGTGGTTGCCAGAGCGGGAATGGTGTCCGCAAAATTCCCGTCATCTGAAAGAATGCAAGCGCCCAGAATTGCTGCCGCGCGCGACCTCCAGGACGACTCGACTGACGGGCCTTCGCAATTGATCCGCGAGATTGTCCGCACGGCTGCCGAAGCGGACGCCCGACTCGTTCCGTACAAACCTGATCCACACAACGGCCGCGGCTGCGACGGTACGGTGACGCGGAGGGGCGGTGGGTCTACGGCGCGCAGCCTCATCTTGAAGCTCGAGCCAGATCGCGTAGACACGCCCGTTTGGCATCGTAATCTCGGCCAGGCCGTCACCCAGTTGCATCGGGTTGGAGTTGACGCCGATACCTAGTTGCTCGAGCACTGTCGCAACGAACACAGAGACGACGGGCGCCCACTGATCGCGCTTCCTCGCCGCGTCACTCCAGAAAGCATCGTCGGCCAACCCGGCACTAAGCGCGTCCGCGAGACACTCCAGGGTTGCTTGAATGGCTACCCCTGGATCAGAGGTGTTCGCCATGCGGTCCTTCAGCCTGCCTGAGTGTTTCAGAGCAAAGCGGCGGCCGATCTCCAGCCAGGCGACGCGAAGCGCTGGATCGCGGCCGATGTCGTATGGCCTGGATGCTGCGGGCGAGGTCTCGAGAAATTCTGATACCAATGCGGGCCGCGCACGTGCCAGCTCGCGACCTGCTTCGTGTAGCCGAGAAGTTGACACTCTCTCCCTGATAGCACTCCCAATCAGGTCGTTGAGGAACTGGCGATCATCACCAGTCAACTTGGCGGCCGCCCAGTTGTAAAACGACGCGCTGTCGAGCGCATATGACTCTTGCAGAAACCTGCTGGGCACGAGCAAGATGGGCACCTTGTGGAACGGATTGTGGGGGAGTCGATGTGGTTCAGACCGCCAACCCGCTTTCCCGAATGTTGCGTTCGGTACCTCGCTCAGTTGAGTGCGAACGTGGTGTTTGGTAGCGATCCGCTTGGTGTATTCGATGAACCTTTGTTTGAGGATGTTCAGCACCAGATCCGACAATCTGTCCGGTCCGACTCCGTCGGCCAGGATGGTCAGCGACTCGAGGTAGAAGCGCTTGTCCTCAACAAGTCCGGCCGCGTCATGAATTGCCATTGCGATGCTCGATGCCGTGATGGTACCGATGCCACTGCCTGCCGTACCAGCACCCGTGAGTCCTAGGGCGAACTCGCGGGGCTCAGGGAATTGGAGCATCCGTGCCGCCTCGTGGACTAACCACTTGCGTGATGAGGTTGGCGTCAGGACTGCTCGCGTGAAGAATCGCTGAATATCGCCACGTGCGTCAGCCCAGAAGGGATCGTGGTCTCTGAAGACAAGTTGAGGGCTGACGAAGAGTTGAGTATCTCTCGAGCATATCGGGTCATACCAGTCGTCTGTGTCATCACGTTGGATCGCGAACACCTCGCTAAACCTGGCGCTGATGCCCTTCGCTCGGTTCTTCCGGTAGATCGGAGTAAGAGGGATCTCCGGAACCGCGTCGACAAACAAGCGGGGCATCGATCGACTCGCGAAAGGTGGAGTAGGTGAAGGAATCGTAACCGTGGGCTCGGCCGCCGGCGGCGCTGGCTCACGCCCGCTATCGAGTCTGCTCGTAGAGTGGGGCGTTGCTTTCGCGCCAGCTTTATCTGGGTGGATCTCACCAGTGTCGGTGGCCCGTCTGTCACTCGGAGATGGCGAGTCGCCGCTCGGCTCACTGCGGGAGTGTTCGAGCCGAACGACCGCTGAGCGCGCTTGGACTAGCTTGATCGTTAGGCGGTCAAGTGCGCGTCGCTCGAACTCACCGAGAGCACCCGGAAAGATCGCGCGAACTATGTCGTGCGTGCAGATGCCTAGAGTCGTCAGCAGGCTAACTGCGTGCTCATTGGGCAGCGGATCGGTGGTTGAGGTTCGGTAGTCGGCGATAAATTCGTCGAGCGGAGTCGGTGGGTGATCTCGCGCCGCAAATGCGATCAGGGCAGCGTGACCGGCCCTGACATGTTCAAGGTCGGGTTCATTGGTGCGCCGAGGCGCCGAGATGGTCGTCGATTGTGGAGGACGGCGTCGTGGGGGGTGTGGCTTCGGGCGATACCTTTGCCGGGCCGCCAAGTCTGCCAAGTGTTCCTGGGCGGCACGCAGTCGTTTGGAGTCGAGCTGCGCTACAGACCCACGCACGAGGGCGCGAATTGATCTGAGGGTGTATTCGACCTCAATCTGTGGAAGTGGTGCAGCGGTGGAGGAACGGTACGCATCCATGAATTCGCGTAAGGTTCGGGGCCGTCGCGTTGCCTGGACAGCGTTCAAGAGCAGGCGATGTGCTGGAAGCATCGCCTTCGTTACCGCCTGCGCACCCGGCGATCCGTGCTGCGGAGCGCGGGAGCTTCGTTGTTGCGCGGGTGCCGGCGACGCGGTTGGCTTCTTCGAACCCCTGCGGTCCGGCGGCTTGCTACGTCTGCGGCCGGTGCTGGGACTAGAATCGGGCATCGGAGTGGTGGGGCCCTCTCGCGGCGGCGAAGACGGCTCGGCCGGCGTCATATCCTTGGCCGTCATCAGCGACGCACGGATCGCCCTCAGCCTCTGTGTGGCTTCCTGATCCACGGTTCCCCTTACCCCAGCGATCCGAGCCGACTACCAGACATCAGCCGTTCGTCCGAGGACAGCCACGACCTGATCGTCGCGCACGACCTGGTACCCGAACTCGCCCAGGACCTTGACGAGGTTCTGTTCGGACGAGGGTGGGATCTCGAGGTACGGGCCGTTGATCACAGTCTCCTGCTTGGTCGCACCGGTCGCCGCGATGACAGCCTCGATCACGTCACGGTTCGAGAACTCGAGGGTCGTCTGGGTTGGCATGGGCGGCCAGTCGCCGTCCTCGATGGCGCCGCAGTCGGCGGTTGACCAGGGTTCGTCATCGGGATCGTCCCCATGATCGGCCAGGTCGATCGGCAGCGACAGGAATTTCAGCTTCGGCTCGAGTGCTCGCAGGTCGCCAACGGTTCGAGCGTTGATCACGGCCGTCACGTCGTCGGCGGCCCCGCGTGCCCATTGCTCATCGAGAAAGCACAGCGAGTCGTGCAGGGACGAGTGGCCGTACAGGACGGTCGGCTCGGGATGGTCTTGACCCATGGTGGTTCCTCCCCTAGACGGCTGTTGCGGCGAGCATAGGTTCTGGTGCTGACAACGTCAGCCCCTGAACTCAGCCATTCGCGGCTGAGCAGGCAGAGTCAGCTCCCATAGGATCGCGGTGTGACTCAGCCCCGGCCGGCTTCAGGCGAGACTCGCAGCCCAGGCAGCAGCTGAGTGGCTGGATGCTCATTCGCGAGGCGGTGCCACGCCCATCGGCGGCACCGACCTACGCAACGATTTCCTCTTCGAAGGACAGCGCATCCCTCTCGTCGACCAGCAGGGCATCTGGAATTCGGCTTGGAAGTCGGCTGCGTTGACGATTCGAACAAGCTTCAAGGCAGCGGCCAAGGCGACCGCCGTACCAGGACGCACCCCAGAGCCGATCGTCTGCGGCGGTAGAAATGGCCGGGGACGAACTGGATCTGGCGCGAATGCCACCAACCAACGCCGCCGGATACGGCGGGCCCGCACCCGCCGCGCCCAGCAGGCGCCATTCAGGGCACAGCCCGCCCCGAAATCGGAAGACCCGTATCCGCCACACGCTGTCCCCATCGGATGACGCCCGCTTGGGCAGATACGGCCAGAACGGGCGTATGCGCAACACGCGAGATCGCAGCACGCTGCGCCGCCCAATTGCGATAGTGTCCGAAGACACACCGAGCGGGCCAGCCCGTGTTGCTATGCGGTTGCCATGTGACGGAGGGCCGAGACATGACAGAGGTTGATGCGGACGACGAGGCTGTGCGCGAACTGGCGGACGATATCGCCCGTCTCGTCCGAGGCGGTGACACGATCGCGGGGGCCATTCGCCGACTGGCAAAATTTGGTGTCCCGGAGCCAGTCCAGCGTGCGGCCCGAATTCACTACGAGCGCCAGGTCGGGCTCATCCGCGAGCTTCGAGACCCGTTCTCGCTTGTGTCGAACGAGCTGGCGAAGGGCTATTGGTACGATGGACCGAAGGCCAACGACACCTTCTGGCCGGCGGTCAAGGTACGACTGTCGTTGGACAACGATTCGCTGAACGAGGTCGATCGATCTTCGACGAAGGTTGTCGGGCTGCTGCGGCCTCCGGGGGCCGATGTGATTGCCACCCGCGGCCTTGTGCTCGGTTACGTGCAGAGCGGAAAGACGACAAGCTTTACCTCGGTGATCGCCAAGGCGGCCGACGTCGGCTATCGACTATTCATCGTCCTTTCCGGCATTACTGACAACCTCCGCACACAGACCCAGGAACGCCTACAAGAGACTCTCGTCGGTGACCAGCATGCGCGGTGGCACTTGTTGACGGACTTGGAGGCCGACTTCCACCAGCGGGGTAATGCCGCCAATCTGCTCAGCCTGACCGACCAGCGGCTGTTGGCAGTAGTGAAGAAGAACCCATACCGCCTGAAGCGCCTACTCAACTGGCTCGATTCAGCCGGCAAGGACGCCGTCCGAGGGTGTCCGATCATGCTGGTTGACGATGAGGCCGACCAAGCGAGCATTGACGTGGGATCCGCTGCCCGCCGGTCGCGAATCAATGGACTTATCAAGCAAATCCTAGATCAGCCTCGCGCCGCATATGTCGCATATACGGCAACTCCATTCGCAAACCTTCTTATCGACGTCGAGGACGAGAAGGACTTGTATCCGCGAGACTTCATCGTCGATCTGAAGCCAGGCGGCACGTACTTTGGACCGGAGCGGATCTTCGGGCGCGAGCCACTAGATTCCGACGAGGAGGGTGACCCAGGCCTAGACGGCCTAGATATTGTGCGGGCGATCGAGCCCACGGATGTGGGCGAGGTCCAACCGCCTAATGGCAAGGGAGCAGTCGACGTATGGGAGCCGTCGGCACCAGAAAGCTTGGCCGAATCGGTTCGTTGGTTCGTGCTCGCCACCGCGGCGCGGGTTGTTCGGGACGTGGGTACATGGCACTCATCGATGCTCATCCACACTTCGATGTTGGCTAGGGCGCAGGAAAAGCTCGCCGATGTGGTGCGTGGGGTACTCACGGAACTCCGCAAGAGTGTCGAACGGCAGGATACGGTCCTACTGGCCGAACTGCGGAAACAGTGGGACGCGGAAGCCGAAGCGATCCCGCCTGATAGCCTAGGCGAGGTTCCAGTCGCCTGGGACGCGGTGGTCGGGAATTTGCCCCTAGTGCTTGCGACGGCGCGCGTCATCGTTGATAACTATCGATCCGACGAGCGACTACTGTACTCGAAAGCCGAGCCCACCTACGTAATCGCAGTGGGTGGCAACACCTTGAGCCGGGGCCTGACCCTTGAGGGCCTAGTGTGTAGCTACTTCGTTCGTGCAGCGTCGGCGTACGACACGCTGTTGCAGATGGGTCGTTGGTTCGGGTATCGCCACGGGTACGGAGACCTGATGCGAATCTGGATGACGTCCGACCTCGCCAGATGGTTCTTTGACCTCTCGACGGTAGAGGAGGAGGTACGTCGTGACATCCGCAAGTACGACATAAGCGGCGAGGCGATGACGCCCCTGCAAGCGGCAATTCGCATCCGAACTCATCCCGCGATGCGAATCACGTCCGCAGCTAAGATGCGCCATGCAGTTACCGCAGAGATCAGCTATGGGGCCACCAGGCAGCAGACGATTCTATTCAACCACACGGACGCAACTTGGCTCACCGACAACCTTGAAGCCGGTCGGCGACTGCTTGTAGGGGCAGCCGCCAGTGCAGCCGTCGAAGCCACGACCAATCGAGACGGCCGTCCGCTCTATCGGGGCGTCTCAACACATCTCGTGCTTGAGTTTCTGCGGTCGTATCACTTCCACCCTGCAGCGTTGAGCGTCACAAGCGACCTATTGGCCGGTTACGTCGAGCGAGAATTCGCAGCCGGATTCCTAAATAGGTGGAACATTGTCGTCATGGAGCATTCGGACGACTCCAACGGGACGGTCCCCCTCGGAATGGGCAGGGAAGCGCGCCTGATTGAACGCGCCCGGTTGGACATGCCTGGGATAGCGCACGCGAACATCAAGGCGCTCGTCAGCACGATCGATCGCGCGGCCGACATTGATCTTCCACGAATTGAGATCGAGAAGGATGTTGAGGTCGTTAGTGACGCCAACTTGCTTAAGCTGCGGGAGCACGTCATCGGCGACGTCGGTCTCTTATGCCTTTACCCAATTAGCAAAGACTCCCGGCCTAGGAAGACAAAGTCGAAGCCGGGTAGTCGGCAGCGACTTCCGATGAAGGCGGTTGAACATTTGCTTGGCGTGGCCGCGTTTCTCCCGGATTCGCGCGGCAACAGCTCGGTCACGTATATGTCAGCGGACCTGTCTAGCCAGATTCAAGAGGATTTCGAGGGCGAGCTCCAAGAGTTGGACCATGCGGATGAGCAGGCCGGAGCGGACGAGGACCGCGAGGCGGAAGAGGCGCAGGCGATACCCCCAACGGTAGGTGGGGGCTTGGATGACTTCTGACTCTGCAGGTGCCTTCGTATTGCTGGGAGGCTCTACTGCGCGCCGCGACAATCTTCGCATCCGTGATTCGGGCTTGGTGTTGGCTGGTGGACCAGTTGCGCACGCTATCGACTTCGACGGCCGACAGCTATTGCTCATTCCACTGACGGACGAGCAGCCCGGCGTTGATGACGAACTGAGCCGCGGGGTCTCATTGCACACAAGACAGCTGATCGATGCAGGTCAGCGGCGGCGATACCTCTCAGTACGTTGCGAGATCCCAGCACTCGCAGGTACGTTCGCATCTCTTTGCGATGATCTGCTTGCTGCTCTCGCTACGGATTCGGACGACCCTGCAGGAGCGAGTTTGGGGATTATTGGCAAATGGCGGGACCTGCTGGGGCAATCCCGGACGCAGTTGCTCTCCGAGGGACAGCTGCTCGGAATTCTGTGTGAATTGCAGTTCCTAGAACAGCTAGTCCAACTTGCTGCCCCAGAAGCTGCCCTCGCGGTCTGGACGGGTCCGGGCAGTGAAAGGCAGGATTTCATGTCGTCGTCAGTTTCGGTAGAGATTAAGGGATGTGGCCTCCGCGACCGTATTGCTGTCGAGATTCACGGCCTCAGGCAACTGGAAGAACCGACGGACGGGCGCCTTTTCCTCTGGGTCCAGCATGTCGAGCGTGTGAATGACGACGGAGATTCAGTCCCGGATGTGATCGGAAGGCTGGATTCTGCCGGTGTGAGCCGACACGCAGTACTGAGCCTGCTTGCAGGAGTCGGTTACGAGTCTGCTGATGAGGACGCCTACCGATCCGTCCGTTTCGAGCTCTTGGACCGACGTGCATACGAGATCACCCCATCATTTCCCCGCCTAGTACCGGCCAACCTGACAAATCCGGGTAACGCCGACCGCCTGCTTTCGGTGCGCTACACACTCGACCTCACTGACCGAAACGCTGAACCGAGACCCATGGAGTATCCGATCGACGTAGTGAATACCCTTGCGGAGGCGATCCGATGAGCCTGCATCTCCACTCCGAACAATACAGGCCCGAAGGGAACATCGATGCCCGGGCGGCCCGTCGCGCGATCGGGCGTCCTCACCTCGACTTCTGGGAGGTGTTTTTCCGCGAGACACTGCAGAATAGCTGGGATGCAAGGCTTCCAACCGCGCGCGCGGTCAATTACGATGTTGCAGGATTCTTCGCCTCAAATAGTCAGGTCCGTGCGCTAAGGAACGAGGTATTTGCCGACGAGCCACCTGATCTCGGAATTTGGGAGATGTTAGACACAGGTGAGGTGCCGATGCTCGTAGTGACGGACAGTCGAACCAAGGGCCTCCAGGGACCGACTCGTGCCGACCTCGCCACAGATGAGCCTACGGATTTCGTTGACTTCGTCCGAAACATCGGACGAGCTCACGATAAGGCAATCGGCGGCGGGACATACGGATTTGGCAAGGGCGTACTGTACGAGGCGAGTGTCTGCTCAACAATCGTGGTGTTCACGCGCACGACTGCACGCGATGCAGCCGTGTCCCGTCTCATCGGGATAGGTCTGGGCGAAAGCTACGACCAAGCAGGGAAGCGCTACACCGGCCGCCACTGGTGGGGAGTTCCAGGAGACTCGAGTGCAGCGGAACCTCTGACCGGGCCCGAGGCGGAGGCACTCGCAATGCGGATAGGGATAAATAGAATTCCGGCCGACAGTTCGGGAACAGCCATCGCTGTCCTTGGTCCAGTCGCAGAGAACGGTGAGACCCTAGACCTGATCGTGAACAACATTGCTAGTGCAGCGACGCACTGGGCTTGGCCGCACATGATCGGCAGCGGTGCCGGAGCCACCATCAAGTTCACGTTCGCGGCCAATGGCGAGCCTGTTGACCCACCCTCGCCCGCTACGCATCCAGTCTACAGACATTACGCGGGCGCCTATCGTCGGGCGACGGCGATTCTCTCGGGACAGCGAGTGGCCCCGATGTGGCCCTGGGAGGATCGCGAGATGCGTTCCGAGCGACCCCGCATGGATCTTGGCGTTCTTGTTTACAAACATGTACAGCGTGAACAGTTTCAATCGACGGAGACGGATTTCGATCTGCCGATCGATAACATCGCGTTGATGCGCGACCCGCGATTAGTGGTTCGCTATTTAGACGTCCCTCGAAATGCGCAAGGACTCGCCACAATCGGCGTATTTGTTGCGGACGCATCCATGAACGAAAGATTCGCGCAATCGGAGCCTGTCGCGCACGACGACTGGGCGCCCGAGAACCTGCGCATGGAGAAGTACGAACGCAATCCTGTGAAGCAGGCACTGGAGAGGATCCGCAAAGTGTTTCGTACCGCCCCTATTGCCACCGTTTCCGATCAGGCTGATGAACAGACGGCAGGCGTTGTGCGGTTGGCGAACACGCTCGGTGACCTCTTGGCTGGAATCGCACCCGCTGTCGATCCCCGACTCTTACCGATGGAGAGGAACCTGTCTGGGCGCACGGGCGGTGATGGTGCCGGCGATGGTGCAGCCGCGAACCGCGGCACCGGTAGCGGGGTAGCCGACGGGAAGGGTGCGAGGGGTGGACGCCGACGCTCCGAGCCGTCCGCAGTAATTGTGAGTACCCCGAGGCTAGCCATGCTGGGCGATAGACTCGCAGCCGTCTTCAGAGTCCGGATCGAGCTGCCGGCGGGTAAATCCGTTGTTGTGACGGCAGAGCCACGTGTCGTGTTGGAGAGCGGAGGAGCGGAATCTGTCTCCGACCGTCCAGCCGGCGCCTCAGTACCTGTGATCCTAGGCTGGGCGACCGATGGCGGACCCCCGTATGGCGGTTCCGCCTTTTCACCCGAAACTGCCGGGGAATCGCTCGTAGACCTATGGGTCAGCCAGCCCGCTGACACAGCAATCACCGTCTTGCTTCATGCCCATGAGAAGCGTGTCGTGTGAAGCCGCCGGTGAGCCTAGGTTATCTCCGGCCGCGCGAGGGGGTCATTAGGGCACTCAGCTGGCTGGTCTCGGACGGGAGCGGGGACACCAGTGATCTGCCAGAGTCAATGCCCAACTGGGACTATCAGCAGCCTGTGCATCTCGTGAGCATCGTTGAGGCGAATCTCGCGGCGGTGCTCGCTGATTCGGACCTTCCCGCGACGGCGGCGATACGCGCACACATGCAGTGGCACGCCACGGGCACGGGGCTTCGAGGCGCCGGCGCTGCAGTCGACTTGGAGGACGGTTCGACCACGATCGACCTCAGGCTCCCCGGAGATCTGCTTGGCGGAACCTTGAACCTAGAGATCCGAGTCGTGCTGGGTTCGCTCGGTGGGCCGGCTGTATCGCCCTACTCCGCACAGCGGCCTGGCGCCATCCTGTGGACAACGGGTCGCAGGACCCACCTCGAGGGAGTTGGCACCAGGTTCCCGGTCACTCAACTCTCGTTCGCCAATACAGGAATCGCTGGAGGCCGCGGTGCTGCGTGGTGCTTACACCTCGAATCGGCGGATCTCGTCGATTCAGCTGCGGGCAGTCTGCGGTTGTTTGTCAACACCGATCAAGAACAAGTCCGGGAGTACATGCGCCAGCACGAGTCACCGGCGGCAGTACAGTTCACGCGAAACCTTCGTTTCGCCGTCCAAAGGCATCTCCTAGCAATCGCCTGTGAACACGACGAGCTAGACATCGCGGCGGACTATGAGGCAGGTAGCCTAGGCGAGTTCTTGGCAGCACTCGTTCGCCAACTGTTTCCGGGACGAGATCTGTACTCGCTTCAATCGGATCTGCGCCGCAACCCAGGTGAGTTCGAGGCAGAGCTTCAAGCTCTTACCGGATACGTGCCATGAGCGGCCTCTTCTACCCGCGACTGCCAGATGCCGTGGCAGCAAGCGTGCTCGCAGAGCTGAGCGGACTGCAGCATGCCGACCTCATGGAACGCTCGGCGCTGGCCCACCGAGCGAGCTACTTCTATCCGACGCGAACTGCGGAGGTCACGCTAGCGAACCTTCGCGAGCTGCAAGCAGCCGTCCGCGAGGTCGCGGTCGACTGTGGCTACCCGACTAGCGGTGGAAAGGGCACACCAGCGCTGCGCGAGTTCGACCAACGATGCTGCAGACTGCTGTTTGAACGGATGGACATCGTCGTTGCCGACGCGGCGAGTGACGAAGTATGGTCGTTCTTGTCCTTAGTGCTACTGCCCGATGTTGCTTTCTGGCGCTTCCCCAACCAGCGAGAACGTGAGGACTACGAACGGCTACTAGGCCGACCGCGGAATGTGTTCCGTCGCCTGTGGTGGCGTGCTCACAATATCGGGACTGAGCTCGGCCCCCAGCTGCTCGAAGATGAAGCAGTCGGCATCCTCGAGCGATCGACCATCGGCGGCAACCCCGTCATCGCGCGGGGCATTGCGAGCGAGCACTTACGACGGGTCAAGAGCGACGTCACCGTCCAACGGACCGAGCTTCTTCGGGATGTCATGAAGCGTATCCGCCGGATCGCGGCGATCGTGTCGCTAGGCGGCATCGATCCGGCAGACTTGGAGGCACTCATTTCGGAGGCGTTCGACGCGTCGACCGCTGCGCTGGCGGCGCCTGGCTAGCTGGCGGCCGAGAGCCGATTGGCGGGGTCGCGGTGGGTTGCTCCGCCATATGTCGGTCACCACTCCTACACTTCGCTGGAGGAGTGATCGATGACAAAAGACCGACGACCCGGCGTCCAACTGGTCCGGGGCCCGTTCGTCCGGCTTGAACCGAACGAGCGGCACTGCGAGACGGCCGAAGGCCTTTCTGCGTTGTGCCGTGACCTACGCACCGACGAGTCAGAGCCCTTGCTCGCCGCCGACCTGTTCTCAGGCGCTGGGGGCCTGGGCCTCGGACTTGAGGCGGCTGGCATCCGAGTTGTGATCGGCGCCGACCATGACAAGGAAGCTCTGGAGACCCACCGCCACCACTTTGGTGGGATGGCGCTAGACTGGGACCTAGGGGATGCGAATATCGTCGAGAAGGTCGCGGGGCTGATCCGCGACAACCAGATTGACGTGCTTGCCGGTGGTCCACCGTGTCAGCCGTTCTCCAAAGCCGGACGCTCGGGCATGCGTTTCCTCGTGCGCGAAGGGCTGCGCGACCCTCACGACGAGCGCCGAGACCTGTGGCGATCTTTCCTAGAGATCGTGCGCCTGGGTGAGCCCCGCGCTGTCGTCATGGAGAATGTCCCCGATATGGCGCTTGACCGCGAGATGTTCATCCTGCGGAGCATGGTCTTCGAGTTGGAGCGACTTGGTTACACTGTTCAGGAGCGCGTGGTCGAGGCTTGGCGTTACGGCGTTCCACAGTTCCGTCAACGGCTCATCCTTGTCGCTGTTCGCGGGGGAGCCCCGTTCGAATGGCCGGTGGAGGAACCACGAAAGGTAACCCTTGCGAACGCCATCTCGGATTTGCCGCCGGTAGCGGGCGGCTGGCGGCCGAACGGTGGCGCCGATGGGTGGGCGAATTACGACGGACCTCGTACTGCGTTCCAGCGGTCAATGCGGGAAGGCGTGTGCGGCGAAGACGAACGTAAAGTCTTCGACCACATCACCCGGCCAGTCCGCGAAGACGACGAGCGTGCATTCGAGCTCCTCGACTCGGAGAGCCGCTATTCGGACCTGCCTGACGAGCTCAAGCGATATCGGGACGACATATTCGACGATAAGTACAAGCGCCTCGCGGGCGATGACGTGTCTCGGACCATCACGGCGCACATCGCCAAGGATGGGTACTGGTACATCCACCCAGAGCAGAACCGGACCCTCACGGTGCGCGAGGCCGCCCGGGTGCAGACCTTCCCGGACTGGTTCCGGTTCGCCGGCCCGCCGTCGGCGGCATTCAAGCAGATCGGGAACGCCGTCCCGCCGCGACTCGGCTTCAGTGTCGGGCGCGCCGTGCGAAAGAGCCTCACGACCCAAGCCGACCGCCCGCCATCAAGCGAGCAGATCGGTAGTTCGCTCGCATCTTGGTTCCGCGAGGTGAATCGGACATCGTCGCCGTGGCTCCACAGCACATCACCGTGGCATGTGATTCTCGGGGAGCTCGCATTCGATCGGGTTTCGACGCTCACCGCGACGTCTTTATGGCCACTTATGGAAAGGTTCACTGAGCCGGAGGACCTAATCCGCGAACCTGAGAGGCTCGCAGAGATTCTCTCATGGATCGGACGGGAACGGCGCGTAGAGCAGCTGATCACCGCTGCGCGTGTGATCGCCAGTGGGCCCGATCTCACAGACGAACGGCTGGACGAACTCGCGGCGGAAGGCGTGGTACCTGCGGGCGTCACCGATTTGGCGCGTCTGGTGACGACCGAGGGAGAAGAACCGGTCGTGGTGACCTCTGGAGCTTTGCGCATTGCGAATCGATTCCAGGCCAATCCGCTTGGCCGCAAGAACCAGAACAGCGCCGGTCGCATCGCGATCTCGAAGATGATTGGTTACGGCCCAGACGCGAAGTTTGCGCAACTCGCGCTGTTGGAACTGGGCACCGACGTCTGCCTCCCCGTCAACCCGATATGTGGCGTGTGCCCATTGGAGAAATGGTGCCGGTCAAACCAAGGGCCGGCTCAGAGTCCGAGCGACGTGGCAAGGTCTGGGTGACGCTGCCGGAGGGTATTCAGCGCCTCCCTGAATACCGGAAGGTCCTGGGACTCAAGGAGTGCCGCCTTCAACGCGACTCCAACCTCGCGCAGTGCGACACTATCGGAGGATGCAGACTTCGGACTCGACCTCGGTGAGTCGACATCAGATGGTGACTGTCGATACGCGGCGTCCGCTCGAACACATAGGTCGTGAATGGGGCGTTCCAGCATGTTCTTCAGCGTTGCCGGAAGCACCACGCTCATCTTTGCAACGTTAATCTGGAACGTCTCGTCGAGGTCCGTGTCGAAGTCGATTGAGGCACGCGCCAGCTTCGTGTGTTCGTCGATACCGCGCAATCCGTTCCAGCCACCGAATTGCACGAGGCGGTTAGCGCGGTAAATGTAAAGACCCTGTTGACGGTTCCACTTGAGAGGTCCAGACATGTGCTCGAATCGTTCAGGCGTCGAGAACTTATCGCGAGGCGGCAGTACGTAGCCACGAAACGCGATATCGGACGATCCGTCTTCGAGCTCGAGCTCGAAGATCTCCGGTTCGAGAGAGATTGTATTCTTCTCGTCCCCTGCAAACGGGTCCCACGGATCCAGCTTCTCGTCGTTGACCGAGATTGTCACCGGTTCGGTGCCGGTCGAACCGGCGATGAACCTGTGGAAGACCATACTCAGGTGTTCAGCGGTCTTCTTGGCGAGGGACGCCATGCGCCGACGGCCCCACCCGGATTCGGCGTAGCGATCAGGCAGCACACGGTCAAGGTTCTCCCAGACTACGACCGTCCCTGGGCGCTCCTCGAGACGATTGAGCGCAGCTTCAATGCCTGGGCCGCCTTCGTCAGCTAGCACGGCCCATGCATCGACCCGTTCAACGTAGTCCAGATCGATCGTGCGGACAGTGCATGTGCGCCGAACCGGCGTGTGACGGCTGACGACGCTGAGTCGCCGACACTGCGAAAAAGACCCAGTCTTCAGGCCGAGCCCAAACCTGCCGAGCTCGTTGGGCGCGTAGTCGCGGCGGCTGCCAAACCGTAGGGCCTCCAGCATCGCTGCGGGGGTCATTCCCTCGCCGTCGTCCGAGATCAGCACATAAGATGCGTTCGGGTCGAAAACGAGCTCGACGTCAACTTGGCTCGCGCCGGCAGCGATCGAGTTGTCGACGAGGTCCGCAACAGCTGTGTGGAAGTCGTACCCGATGTCGCGTAGCGAGCCGGTCAAGCGTGCCGCAGACGGCGGTATGTCGAAGTAGCTCCACTGGCTGGCCAACCGGAACCTCCCTGGGGGAATAATGACATGGCGACCCGGGATCGACCGGGTAACACTCCGTAGACGACCGTACTTGAGGGTGCCGACATGGTTCCGGCCGAGCCGACGAAGCCGCCCGTTTCGCCTGCCGTTCGACGGAACATGCAGGCCATCCGTGCACGCGACACCGCGCCGGAGCTCGCCGTGCGGACACGACTGCACGCGATGGGCCTGCGCTACCGCGTCGCGACGCCACTCGCGTTCGACCGTCGTCGGCGCGCTGACATCTTCTTCAGCAGGGTCGGCCTCTATGTCTTCATCGACGGCTGCTTCTGGCATGGCTGCGTCGAGCACTTCGTACCGCCGAAGACCAACGCCGAGTTCTGGCGGGCCAAAATCGAGGGCAACGCCGAGCGGGACCTGAACACGACAGCGCGGCTTCAGTCGCTCGGCTACGACGTGTTACGGTTCTGGGAGCATGACGACCCCAGCGTCGTTGCAGACTCGATCCGCGCGCGTTACCTTCGTGCCCGACAGGACCAAGTCGAGCTGGGTTACTCAACTCAGGGAGGACATTTTGGCGGTCATCAGGTCATTCAGCCCGGGTCACCAATCTGTTCGGCTTCACCTCACAGAGGTTGATTGCTACTTCCAA
The DNA here is from genome assembly GCF_000426645.1 of Nakamurella lactea DSM 19367. GTDB lineage: Bacteria > Actinomycetota > Actinomycetes > Mycobacteriales > Nakamurellaceae > Nakamurella > Nakamurella lactea. The sequence goes on from NZ_AUFT01000007.1 coordinate 449,658, forward strand.
ACTGTTACCGCCAGTGAAGGCTCGATCTATCTCCATCTGACGACGTTCGGATCGGACGATCGCGCAATTCCTGGAAAGAGTAGCCAGTCGTTTCAGCTGAATGCGGATTCGGCGAGGCGGCTCGCGGGGATTATTAGGGACACGTTTGGAGAAGGTAAGGGTTGACCGACCCCGGGAACCGGACTTGGCTTTTGCGATCGCAACCTAGGTCCCAGGCTCAATGCTGAACAGGTGAAGACGCGCGCTCGCTCGTCCAACGAATATCAGGCATAGCATGCTAAGCGTGCTACTTTGATGCACGCGTTGAGCAGTGGTCAGGTGTTCTAAGGCTTGCGGTCGATGGTGTCGTCTGGGTCCTCTAATGATCCCACTTCCGACCGCACCACTGCCAAAGAGTCCTATTGCCGTCCCTGGCCGAACGCCAGCCGGTAGAGTGCCAGATCCCGCTTCACCTGCTGCAGCGCGATCTCATCCTTGCTGAACGGGAACTCGAACAGCGTCCGCTCGATCTTCGCCGGCCCGTCGTACAGCCAGGATCCGTAAAGCTGGTCGCGCTGCTCGCTTCGTTCCTCAGCCAGCCGATACGCGACGTCCCACGGGTGCTCGTTCCCGGGTATCCGCAGGATGTCGCGCCCGAGGTCGGCGATCACGTTGCGGCGCACCGCGTGCCCACGGAACCGGTCGATCCGGCCCTCACGCTGCTCGAAGTCGATCGGGTTCGCCGGGATGTTCCAATGCACCAGGCTGTGGCACCAGTGGTGGAAGTCGATGCCCTCCTGCCCGACCGAGGTCGAGGCCAGTACGAACGGCCAGAACGGGCTGTTGAACGATTGCCGGACCTCCTGCGGCCGCGCGCCCACGGTGGTGGAACCGGTCCGGTCGCCGTAGCGCATCGCAAATGCGGCGTCGAGCGACTGCGTGCTTTCGCAGGCGTCCGGGTCGAACACCCGGAACGTCGCCCGCCGCAGCGCCGGAGTCGCGGACATCTCGGCAGCGATGTCGGCGAGGGTCGCCTCCGTCATCGTGCCGGGGCGTTCGGCGGCGAGCTGGTAGGCATACTCGTCGAGCATCGCCTGCAGGTTGCCGTCCGCGCAGTACCGCAGCACGGCCCGCCAGTACGGCGGCTCGGAACCGTACAGCCCATCGAGCAGATTCATCGCCTCCGGCCGGTTGAACAGCGACCGCAGCCCCTCCGCCACCCGCACCGCTTGCTCCCACACCGTCCGCTCGGTCACCGCGTCGCCGGGCTTGACCAGTCGCCGCAGCGCCCGCCAGGCCGCGTTCGCCGGACCGAAGCAGGCCAGGGCGGCGACCGTGTCCGCCAGTTCCGGCGGGCGGTTGCCGGCGCTGGGCGGCTCGAGCGCGGCCAACGCCTCCACATGCGCCCGGGCGCCACCGGAACCGGAACCGGGATCATCGTCAGCCGGGGTGCCGGACGACATCAGTCCCGCAATGTCGGCAGCCTCCACCGCCGGGTTCACCGGCAACCGCTTGTCGAACGTCAGCGCGGTGGCCCAATACCAGTGGTCGAGTTCGCTGGCTGCGGACTCCTGACCTGGTTCCCGGAACCGTTCGGCGATCACCCCGGACGCCCGGCGCAGCACTTCCTGCGGATTCACGGCTTCGCCATGGCTGCGGGCGGTCGCCAGCGGATCGCCCAACCGGGCGAGCGCCGGCACCGGCCAGAACAACGCCAGTGTCGACATCGACGCCGCCCGCCCGTCCTGCATCCGGTACGTCAGCCGCGCCCGCTGCCTGCGCCGGTCCAGCACACGACCGAATTCCGCGAGCCGCCGGTCGGCGTCATAACTCAGCAGCGACGCCACCGCGGTCGGCGTCGCCATCCACGACGAGAAGATCAGCCGCTTCGTCATCTCCGCGCTGTCCCCGAACGGCCCACCCGGCGTGGTGTACGGCAGGGTCGGCGGCACCCACAGCAGCCTTTCCCAGCCCGCTCCGGTGGTCTGCGCGGCGAGTTCGCGCAGCTTGCCGTTGCCCAGGTCGACCGGTCGCCGCTGCTCGATGTCGGAGCGGGGGAGGCGCCGGACGATCCGTAGCTGCGCGACCACGTCCGGATCCTGCGCCTGCAGCGCGGTGCGGGTCTTGGTGTGGACCTGGTAGCCGTCCATGAAGTTCGCGAAGTACGGCGCGGACTTCCAGTACTCGACCGTCATGTGCGCCTCGACACTGCCGGCCAGTGCATCCAGCCGGGCGAACTCAAGCAGGTCGTCCGCTGTCACCCGGTCGACCCGGTGCACCACCTCCCGCACCCTGTTCTGTTGCACGGCGGCCGGCCGCTCGGTGCGGCTCATCAAGGGCAACAACCGATGCCGCAGCAGGCTGGCCTGATCGGCCGGACTCTCGCCGCGCAGCACCGTGGTGCGGTAGTGGCGCAGCCCAGCCTTGATCTCGTCCATGGAGTGGTGGGTGCCGCCCTTGGCTAGGAATTCCAGGGTGTCGAACATGTCCTGTTGGTGGTCGTCTTGGTCGCGTTCCTCGGCCAGTGTGAACGCCTTGAACGGCGTCGCGGACAACAGCAGCACCTTGGCCTTCGGATGTCCGAACAACTGCTCCGCGAGCTCGCCGGCGTCGCTGCCGGTGTTCAGCAGATCCTTGAACCGCTGGAACTCATCGAGAATCACCAGGTTGGGCTCCAGTACGGCCAGGCCTGACCGGATCAGCAGCTCCCGACCCTGTCGCGTCGCCTCGGCCGCCTCGGCGCGCAGCCCGTCGGTAATCTGGGAGCCAACCCGGTGCTGGCCGATCAAGGTGCTCAGCCACTCGACCAGGCTGGCATGGTTGGCGTCGGGGGCTGCGGCCTCGGCCCGGACGTACGCAACCACCTCGGGATCCAGCGTTCCCCACGATCTGCGGCAGGCCAGGTGCCGGTCGCTCATCCGTTGCCAGCTGCCGACGGCTCCCTGGCACACCCGGTAGGCGGCCCGCTGATCGAGCCGGTGCTGCAGACCGAGCTGGTGCCAGAGGATCTCCAGCAACAGCAGCCGTTCCTCGGCGTTGCCGACGTTGTTCCTGGTGTTGAACGACGTTCCGGGCGTGAACGACACCAGGTTGATCGGGGTCTGCCAGGTGCTGTCGTCCCGGTGGATCCGGCCGTGGGTGGCGGCCAGCATCGCCAGCCGGCCGGGGGAGACCGCGGCGTCGTGCCCGGTCACATTGAGCCGCGCCAGATTCTGCCGGGCCAGGTCCGAGTTGGAGCACACGTAGACCACATCGATGCTGGTGGTCGCCGGGTCGTCTTGCAGCTTCTCGACGGCCCGGGCGATCACCCCGCGGGCGACGATGCTCTTGCCCAGGCCGGTTTCGTCGGCCACCAGGAACCGACGAGTCGGGTCCGGCCCGTAGAACCGGCGGATCACGTGATCGACGGTGCGCCGCTGGAACGGCCGCAGCCCGGCGAGCACCTTTTCCGCGGTAAGGCGCTGCGGGTCATGGTTGAGGCTCGGCGAATGTCATCAGCCGGCATCCTCGCCGGTGTGCGGCGGCGGGCTGGTCGGCTCATCGTTGATCTTCGTCTGCCCCATGTCGAGCGAGCTATGCCGGCTCGAGGCCTCGGTTTTGTCCGCGACGTATTCGTCGCGGAGTGCGGCGAGCGTCGTCCCGTCGGTCAATTGCCAATAGGTCCAGCCGTTGGAGTGTCGCTGAAGTATGGATCGCGCCGCGCCCGAGGGGCTGCTGAATCGGTTTGGGCCGATCTGCAGATTGCCGTCATCGAGCACTTCCGCCTGTTGTGATGTAGTGCCTGAGCGCGGGACGAGCATGGTGCCCGGGGACAGGAGGCCGGCTGCGATGAGCTGCTTCAGCTCGATGTTCTGAACCGTGGGAGGCAAGGGGTCGGCCACGACTCCGACGTGCCCGTCCGGCACCGGCCAGGTGCCGAGTAACGCATCGATGAGGAGATCGGTCCGTTGGTCGATGGTGGTTTCGTCCCATCCCTGCGCGCCGTGCCGCTTGATCCAACGGTTGACCAACAGGGTGTCGTATCGGTCGAGCTGATCCCGCTTGCCGTTCGCGCCGAGCCAGGGGCCGTTGGACACCGCTGCGTTGAGCGAGCCGGTGATCAAAGTGAGATTGCCGAGACGGTGAACATGTTCGTCACGGGAGATCTCGGCGGTCAGCCCGTCGACGGGCCAATTCAATCGCCACTGCTGGGGGAGGATGTGCTCGATTTGAAGCTGGCCACGTGGGACACGGTTGCTGGCCTTCGCGGGTGTGGCCGCCGCGAATCCCCGCTGAAAGTCCTCAGCGGCCTCGAGGAATCTGCGTAGCCGACCTCGTCGGATCCGCCGGTAGGCAGGCAGCTCTGACAACTCTCGACGCATTATCTCGTCCCCGGGCCAAAAGGTGCTGGCGCGATCGAGTTGCGAAAGATAGTCGGTGACTCGTTCTGCGACGATGTCGCTCCGCACCGGCCGATGGATCCGAATCAGGTCGGCAACGATCCGGCCGAGGTCGCTGTTCGACAAGCCGAGCAGGGCACGCCGCATGACCCAGCTCTCGATTTCTGCCACCACGGCGCTCGCAGTTGCCGCGGGAAGTGGGGCGTCGACGTCGCCGACCCACAGCAACGCGGGCTTGACGAACTCGAACTCGGCCGTTCGATACATGAACAGTTCGATCGGGCCGAGGTCGGCGTGCGGGTCCAGGGATCGCTCCGACCACCGCTGGTACAACTGGGCCTGCCGGTGAAGCGAACTGACGAGGTCCAGCATGGTCCCGTCGAATTCGTGATCCACGAAGTGCTTGAACCGGGTGAAGGTGGCCCGCGGGCCGACCTCCTCGCCGACCTGTGCGACCAGCCACTGGTTGAGGAACAACGAGGACCGGGCGATGAAGTATCGACCGACGCTGATCTCCTTTTCCCAGAACGGGTCCTCGAAGATCATCCAATGATCGTGATAGGCGCGTTCGGTATCTGAGCCTTCGGCGTCGATCTTTCTGAAGACGTAGTTCTTGATGAGATCGGCGGCGGTCAAAGGTGTTCCGCGGGCATTGAGGGTTTCGAAGATCTCCTGTGCGTCGTCGTCGCGGTCCAGGGTGACAATGACCAGCTGTAGCCCGAGTCGCAGTACATGGACAAGTTGATCCGCCCGATGGGCCGCGACGGTGTCGCTTGTCGAGCCGGCGTCCGAGATCCACTCTTCCACCCGCTCGCCGAAGTACTGGTGTGCTCGAACGATCAGGCTCTGGTGCTCGGCGAGCGTGGTGTAGTCAATGGGGGGACGGGCGTTCATCACCTCGTGAAACGCGGCCCGGTCGCGATTGGTCGGCAGCACCTTGAGTCGGTCGTCCGGATCATCCGAGTCGTCCTCGGAGTTGGTGGTGAGTTTGTCCAGTCGTCGCGCGAGTTTGTCCAGGCCGCGTGCCTCCATGGCCGCGCCGGCGGCGTCAAAGATCAGTTGCAGGGTCGTCAGCCGTTGCTGACCGTCGATCACTGTCCATTCGGGCAGTGCACCCGACCGGCCAGACTGCTCCTGAAGCACGACAGCGCCCAGGAAGTGCTGCGCCTCTACGCCTGGGCTCTTCAGCCGTAGTTCTGCGAGGCGGCGGATGTCGTCCCAGAGGGGCTCCCACTGGTCCGCCTGGCTCCAGACGTACTTCCGTTGGAACAGCGGGACAGCGAGGCGCTGAGGCAGGTTGAACACTTGCAGCGGCGTCAACACGTCTGTCTTCATGGGTGTCCTCAATTCCAAGACCTGCGGCCGCAAAGCCGGCCGCATTTCGCTGATGGCTGTCCGGGTTGCCTCGAGCCGCCGTAGCCATCATCGTCGGCCCGCTGCCTTCTCGCCTGCGCAGAATCGCCAGGGCCGGGGTCAATGGGCACAAGAGCGGCTACGGTGGCCGAGATACGCCATGGCTGGGTTGCGAAGTGAGGTTTTACCAGATGACAACCACGACTATCACTGGCGAACTGCAACTTGGGCACGGGAGTGCCCCGGGTCTGGTTGACCACTGATCCTGTGAGGATGAGGTCCTTGCTGGAAGGATGGTCACCATGCCGAAGCCCTACCCCGAAGAGTTCCGCAACGACGTGGTCGCGTTGGCCCGCAAACGCGAAGTCCCCTGGACCCAGATCGCGAAGGACTTCGGGATCTCCGAGGCCTGCGTGCACAACTGGGTAAAGAAGGCCGACATCGCCGACGGGCTGGCTGCGGCGGCGCCGGCCTCGGGCGAGTCCGGCGAGCTGCGGGAGGCCCGCAAGCGGATCCGGCTGCTGGAGCAGGAGGCGGAGGTGATGCGCCGGGCGGTGGCCTACCTGTCCCGGGACGTCA
>NZ_AUFT01000008.1 GCF_000426645.1 Nakamurella lactea DSM 19367
CGATCCAAGAAATACGTCCGGACCCTGGCCAACAACGGCCTGCTCGGCTCGATGGGCAGGGTGGGGGCATGTGCCGACAACTCGGCCATGGAGAGCTTCTTCGCGCTACTGCAGCGCAACGTCCTGGACCGCCAGCGGTGGCGCACCCGCCAGGAGCTGCGCCTGGCGATCGTGACCTGGATCGAGCGGACCTACCACCGCAAACGCCGGCAACGCCGCCTCGGGAAGCTGACCCCGATCGAGTTTGAGACAATCAACAGAGCCGCACCCGCGGCCTGACGAACCGGTCAACCAGACCCTGGGCAAACCCTAACGAGACCGGGTTCGATGTCTGTTGCCTGCTCCTCTGCCGATCCTGAGTCGTGAAGGCGCGCCTCGAGTGCGTCCATCTCTTGGTACTCCGAGGTCGCCCGAAGGTCCTCCAGGTGCTGAAGTCGACCGCGGACGTCCTGCAGTTCGCCCCGAATGCGATCGGCCTTCTCAGTCTCAGCTCGTAGTTGACGAAGGGTATTTCGCTCACTCTTGAACCGAAGCTGAAGGGCCTCGTACTCCTCATCCCACTCGCCGCGCCGAATCGACGGCATATCATCGAGGATCGTCAAGAAGCTCTGCGGCCTGGAGGCGAGCTCGTAGATCTGCTTCTGGCTAAACACGCGAACGGGCGCACGGTCGAGGACGCGGCCCGACTGCGTCTCCCATTGGCTCCCGTCCCAGAGTTCGATCGTCGATCGCTCTGGATCTGAACCTGACCACGTGACTCTGAGGAGTCTGTGGTCCTTCGTGTACTTGATGACGATACGGGTGTCTGCCTCCCACCATTGCTCCTCCCCAGTGGCTGTCGGGTTGAATCGCCGTAAGTCCTCGGCGACGCCTGCCGGCAACTCGTCTGTGCGACCCAGAGCCATACGCAGCAGTTCAATGACGGTCGACTTGCCCACGCCGCGCCCGCCGATCAGGCAGTTCATCCACGGTCCGAATCGGTACGTCTCGACTGCGCCTCGATGGTTCACCATCAGCGAATTGATGTGGCCGTGGTCGATCTCATTCGGATCGATGTAGCCCCTGTGGCAGCGTCTGATGGACTCCGCCGGATCTGTGAGGGCCAGTCGCAGACCTTTCAGATCGAGCGTCTCGGCCTTTACGAGCGTGAGATGTGTGCCGGGTGCCTTCGCCAACGCCGGCTCAGGATGCGACTCGGTGGTGAGGTGGTGCGCATCGGAACCCAAAAGAGGGACCCAGTTCCAACGGTCAGCGGTCTTGATTTCGCTGTCGTCGATCACTTCCACGGCATGTATGTGCTCGTGGTCGCGAAGAGCCTGGAGCTCACGCTGGCCAATACTGAACACGCCCGCCCGTTGATCGGCATGGGCGGGAACGAAAAGCCCGCCTCGCTCCGCAACGATCTTGGCTGCCGTGCTCACCGTCACGTTGGCGGTCTCATCGCTGCGCCCACGAGCGCCACGGAACTCGCATAGCGTCAGCGTCTCTTGGACGACCTCGGCCGAGCACTGAGGGTCGAAGATTGCCAGGACGTGTATTCCGCCGGTCACCGTGAGCTCGACTCCCGGAAAGATCACGAGCATCGGAAGCGAAGGATCCTCTTCGCGCAGTTGAGCTAGGGCCGCTCGTGCCGGCTCGATGCCTTCGTACGTGTTGTGATCCGCGATGACAATACCGTCGACGCCAGAGTCGATATAGGCACGGATCCACTCTTTGTGGGTGGGCTTAGGGTCATTGTTTTGCGTGCCGTCAAGGCCGCCGTAGTCAAAAGACGTCGGTGAGTGCGCGTGAATATCCAAGCTCCACCAGCGCGCGCCGACGCCGCGATCCGCCAGTAACGGCGCGTCTCCACTGGCAGCTCGTCCGTTTTGAGAAGTGTCCACACCGTCATGCTGGCACAGCGCACCCATTCATGGCGATGGCACTGCCAGACACGATCGCCACCGCGTCCCGTACGAACGGCCGGTCCGTCATACGACAGGTGATTCCTTCGAGCCGGGACGCCCCGCGCCCGCCCCGTTCGCGATCGAGTGAAGGCAACGCCTGTCGGTGCCGGATGTCACGATCGTCAGCGTCGCTCGCGACGACCGACTGTGACCCAGGAGCCTATTGGTTTGTGATGGTTCTGACCGGCGACACGGACGGAGTCCATAGGCTCACGGATGGAAGAGGTGAAATCGTAGGCCACGAGCAGCGCGATCGAGTGGACACAGGTCACATGGAACCCCGTCGCGGGATGCGATCGGGTCGCAGCCAGCTGCGACAACTGCTACGCACTAGCTCTGGCGAAGCGACTCAAGGCCATGGGCGCGGAGAAGTACCCGAACGATGGGGACCCCAGGACCTCCGCACCGGGTTTCGGGGTCACGATTCATCCGCGTGCGCTGGAGCAGCCTCTGCGATGGCGCGCACCCAAGGTTGTGTTCGTCAACTCGATGAGCGACCTGTTCCACGCCAGGGTGCCGCTCGGCTTCATCCGCGACATCTTCAAACGTTATCCGCGAGACGTCGCACCACACTTACCAGGTGCTCACGAAGCGCGCCCACCGGCGGCCAGGATCGCCGAAAACTCGAGTGGCCTGAGAACCTCTGGATGGGTGTCTCGGTGGAGTCGTCTGAAGTCACCGACAGGATCGACCACCTCCGGACCGTCCCGGCGGCGGCGACGAGATTCCTGTCCTGCGAGCCACTTTTCACGGCCTTGCCCGGCCTCGAGCTCGACGGCATCGACTGGGTGATCGCCGGTGGCGAGTCCGGGCCGCGGGCCCGTCCGATGGACGCGGCCTGGGTAGAGGACATCCGCGACCGTGCGTCGAAGCCGACGTGGCCTTCTTCTTCAAGCAGTGGGGCGGCCGAACCCCGAAGACCAACGGTCGGCAGCTGGACGGCCGCACCTGGAACGACATACCGCAATTGGCCGCATCGTTGGGCCACTAGGGCTTAGGGAACTCGGCGGAATACGAGGTCGCGGGGCTTCTTGCCTTCGTCACGTGCTCGAGCTCACCTGACTTCACCAGCGTGCGCAAGCGTCGTCACTTCATCGAAGACACCTGGGTACGACCGGCGACATCCCACTGAGCCTGTGCACGGGTGGTCCAGGACCGGCTATGCGATATTCTGCGATTCCGCATTCAGGGCGGCTGGCTTGTTTGGCCTTGCACAGAGCTAGGCCTTCGGAGGTCTGCGGATCGCCGGTGGATTCTCCTTGCCCATCCTTAACTCGACAGAGCGGTTTACAAGCGTCTCTACAGTTGGATTCATCCCACGAAACTCGAAGGCCCTCATGAAGCCGACTATTCCAAATCCTTCTACGAGCTTCCCCACCACTTCGTCCGAAAAACTCGCGCCGACCATGGCCACTCCCTCGAAGTCGAGGACCAGTCTGTGTGCCCCCAAGGTCCGCACATTCAGGATGTAGTTCCGAAGTTCAGAGGCGGCGCGTCGTGATCCCGTACCACCCTCGTGGTCAGCGATTTTGATGACATGTTCTCCACTGTCATTTTCAAAGTTCTCCAGGTCGGTGAATATGACTGGTGCGGTGCCGCCTAATGCGTCGTGGAGATTTACAGGATTCCGAAAATCTAACTGCCAATCAACAAATAGGCCAGCGCGATCCTTAAAGATCGGAACACTGTCAAGTTCTCGACCATCTGGGCGATTTCCAGTGCGAAGATATGCGCGTCCACTCGTAAGCTCGAGTCGTCCACCATTGTCGCGGACCATTTCCGAAAGCAAGAAAAGGCCTTGGCCACGCTTGTCCCCGGTACTCGTTACACCGGATTGCACAGCGATCGTTAGCGCGTCAAAGTGTGACTTTGGCCGATACCGGGAAGTTGATTTCATGAAGGATTCTCTTACTCCAATGCCCATGTCTGCTACAGCAAGAGCCAGTCGCTTACCTTGGCCTGTCACTGTCGCCATCAGGAAACCACATTCAGCTTCGCTATGCTGAAACACATTGTCAAGGACCTCGTACAGGCATAGATTCAGCGACTCTTGTACCCCAGCGGCGACCTCCGCTGAACGCCGAACTAGTCCAACGATCTCGTCCGCCAGAGCAGATGCCTGGGACTCAGAGAAGTACGCCCAGACCGTGTTCTCGATGCGGTGTGAGGAGAGCGTAGCCCGATCCGCTTCGAGCGGGTTACGCACTCGGGCGGCCTCGAGTACCGGCGTCGCACCACGGAATACAGTGTCGACCCCCTGTGCCTTAATCGCTTGAACTACCGCCGCCAGCGGCGCACAAGCATTTGGCCAGAAGTTGCCCACCTGGGATAGGTCGATCAAGATCGGGCGTTTAGAGATTTCTGCCTGGCGCGCGGCCGCTACGAGCGGGCGAATATCACTCGCCTTCGCCAGATTGTCGGGAGCATACAGAAGGTGATCGGGTGTGCGAGCAGGCTGAGATTGGCGATCGCCTGAGAGTTTCACGGTTGTTCGGACTGGATGATGACTCGATGCCTCCTCAGTCAGACTACTGCCCCCAACAACCGCGGGGCGCTGGACGGCCGGCAGATCGTCTGGTTGATCTTGGCTGCCCGCTGTCTGCTGGCTGCTGTCTCGGCTTTTGGCATCCGGCTCTCCGGTGTCGCCGGTGTCTCCCGAGAAGTCGCTGCCTTCTGCAGGTTGAAGTTTGCTTGCTACCTTTTGAGCCAGCGCTGCGTCCACTCGCGAGCTCTTGGCCTTCGGATAGGATCCGTGCCTGGCAAGTTCGCGAAGTACCTCATTGGCAGGAAGTCCCAACCGCTTAGCCAGCTCGCTGACTGTTGTCACGATCGCACACTCCCGATGTCAACGTGCACGACACGAAATGCGAGCGCGGTCTGGCCACTCGTGGCTGGGAACGACCTGCCCCATCTAACCAGCCAGAGCCGGAGGCCGGAGCGCCAGCGGAGGCCGAAGGTGCGGGCTGGCCTTGAATGAGTAGAGAAAGTCCTCACGAGCCGGCCGATCGATCGTTGTCTGCTGGATTGGCTACATCCCAGAGAGCGAAGAACACCTCATGGGGACCGCTGCGGTGGTCCTGGTCATCGCTGGATGCCGGTCGCTGAAGGTAGAAATCGCGGCTGAAGCCCGTCTCTGACGGATCGCCGAACGAGACATACTCGTCACCGCGGATAACGTAGAGCTCGAACATTGGCGTTCGGTCCGTGTGGCGCTCGACAACCGAAGGACGGATCGACGACGAAGGATCTTGTTCGGCGGCCAGAACCAGCTGTCGAAAGTCCTCGATCCCGGCTGGGATGGGCGCGACCTGGCCGGAGTCTGGTCCCCTCGGGATCGGCACGAGGATGCGAGCGTCTAGATATACCTGGTCGTTCGGAGTCTCCGCCTTGACCTTTGAGCGGACTTTCATCGCCTCGACGAGTTGGATCGGGTTCGTCCCGAGGTAGTTGATCTCGGCCTCGGTGTCGTCCAACGCACGCACGAGGGCAGCCTCAAGGCTCGACACTGCTTTCGTCACGTCCCGGACGAACACGCCGCTCCCCTGGCGTGATGCCACAAGGCCCTCGACCTTGAGTTCCTTGACCGCGTTTTGAACGGTCTGCCGCGCGACCTTGAACTGCTTGGCCAGCTCGCTGCCCGATGGCAGCTGAGCTCCTGGCGGATATCGGCCGGCGAGGATCTCCTCTCGCAAAACGGCCGCGAGCTGCTGAAACGGCGGCCGCGGATCGTCCAGATCCAGTTGCTTCATCTCGCCATCGTAGCTGTAGTCGCCTAGCCAACCTAGATAGGTCCTTGCGCGATCTCGGCAACTGTCCTAGCCTGGCTAGGCAACCTAGTCACATCGACTTGGGCAGAAATGGAGAAGGCAATGCGATTCAAGATCGACACAAACGGGGTCACGCTCATCGTCGGCGGCGTAGAAACCGTCACCGACCGGGAGACCAACGCACCCGTCCTGGACCGAGAGAGCGGCAAGCCGCTGTTCACCGTGCATCTGATGGCAGTCGAAGCCGGTGAGAAGCCGGATCAGCTCTCGATCCGGATTCCGGGACAGCCGGCCGGCGTTGGCCTGGGATCTCAGGTCCGCGTTCACGACCTGGTGGCTCGGACCTGGGAGATGGGCGATCGGCACGGCCTGTCGTTCCGAGCACGGGTCATCGAACCGGTCGGCCCGGACAGCAGCCGGCGCGCTCCGGAAGCCAGGGCAGCGTGATGGCCAGCAAGGTCCTTCGGCGCATGTGGGGCATCGTCAAGATCGTCACCAGGCTGGCCCTGCTGCTCGCGCTCCTGGTCGGCGTCGCGTGGCTCGGCATGAGGAGCGATTGGCACCTGGTCTACATGGTTCCGGTCGCGGTCGCCACAGTCTTGCCGGCCTGGCGGCTCGGGCATCCGCGCTCCTTCCGGAAGGCTGTCGCTCTCCCCTACCGACGGCGCCAGCGTCGTCGTTGGTACAGCAAACGGTTCGTGAGCGTCATGAAGGACTGCGGCCTCCTGCGACGACGTCAAGGGGCCTCGTATGTCGCGTCACTCGGTCGCGTCGAACTCGGCCAGTACTCCGACCGACTGCTTCTCGGAATGGTGTCCGGTCAGGCACTCGTCGACTACGAAAAGGCCAGCGACCGCATCGCGGCTGCGTACGGAGTCCGGAGTTGCCGAGTGATTGCGGCAGGACCCAGCAGCCTTTGGCTTGAACTCGGACACGGTGATGCTTTGGCGACGCCGGTCTGGCCACTGCCGGTCCCCGCGAACCCAGACCTGAGGAACATCGCGATCGGAAGACGCGAAGATGGTGGCCTGTGGACCCTGCCGGTACTCGGCACCCACTGCTTCGTCGCGGGCGCCACCGGAGCGGGCAAGGGCTCGGTGATCTGGTCGCTGCTGCGAGGGCTGGCGAGTTCGATCTGGGCCGGCAGCACACAGGTATGGGCCATCGATCCGAAAGGAGGGATGGAACTTGGCTTCGGTCGGCCACTATTCACTCGCTTCACGGGTGAGAGCGCCGAAGCAATGTGTGAACTGCTGGAGGACGCGGTCGCTGTGATGGACCGCCGGTGCAAGTCCCTCGCCGGGAAGACACGCCTGCATTCGCCGACGCCTGACGAGCCGATGATCCTGGTCCTGATCGACGAGCTCGCCTCGCTCACGGCCTACGTCACGGATCGGAAGCTTCGGGAGCGCGCCTCGGCAGCGATCTCGGCTCTGCTCACCAAGGGACGCGCTGCGGCCATCGTGGTGGTGGCTGCAGCTCAAGACCCCCGCAAGGAGGTCGTCAGCTTCCGGTCGCTGTTCCCGACGAAGATCGCGATGCGGTTGGACACCGGGATGCAGGTCGACATGGTGCTCGGTGACGGGTTGCACGCCATGGGTGCGCATTGCGACCGCATCCCACCCTCGTTGGCCGGTGTCGCTTTCGTCAGCGTTGAAGGAATTCGCGAACCGATGCGAGTGCGGGCCTCCTGGATCGACGACGACGAGATCATCGCCATGGGTGAGCACTACCGCGCTCCACTCGTCCCTGACTTCGATGCGGCCCAAATCTCAGAGGACGCGGCATGAACGGGTCCGCAGCGGTGGTGGTTCCGGTGGCCGATCACATCGCTGCCTCCGGGACCATCGGTACCGATCACGCTCGGGAGATGGTGCGGCGGATGGTGTCGACGGACTTCGGCCGATGGTCGGAAATGGTGCGGCGCGCCGGCTATTGCCGTTCGCCCATCCGGGTGCATGGGTCCGTCACCATTTCGGACACGGGGCGCTTGGTCTACACCAGCGAGGACGAACCGGATCGGACATTGCTGATCCGCTGCGGCAATCGGCGGGCGACAGCTTGCCCCTCGTGCTCCGCCGAGTACAAGGGCGACGTCTGGCATCTGCTGAAAGCGGGCGCAACCGGCGGGATGAAGGGAGTACCCACGTCAGTAGCGCAGCATCCGAAGTGGTTCGTCACCCTGACCGGCCCGAGCTTCGGCGCCGTACACGGGGACGCATGCGGCAGCCGTCGGTCGAGAAGTGCTTGCCCTCATGGGGTCTCGCGCTGCGACAGGCAGCACTCGACTGACGATGTTGTGCTTGGCGACCCAATCTGCTCCGACTGCTACGACTACTCGGCAGCCATTGCCTTCAACTGGATGGCGCCGGAACTGTGGCGGCGATACACCATCACGGCGCGGCGAGAGTTGGCCAACGAACTACGGATCACTGAGGCTGAAATGCGCAAGCTCGTGCGACTCTCCTACGCCAAGGTCGCCGAGTTCCAGCGCCGCGGGGTCGTGCATTTCCACGCGATCGTCCGGCTCGACGGTGCCGGTGATCCCTACGAGGCACCGAAGCCCATCCCGGAGTCCCTTATTGCGGACGCACTTCGACGTGCAGCACTTGAGGTTGCAGTCGAGCTTCAACTCGGGACGGACCGCCGGGTACACCTCACCTTCGGGCGCCAGGTCGACGTACGCAGCGTCCAGGCTGCCATCGATGGCGACGCATTGACACCGGAGACGGTCGCCGCCTATATCGCGAAGTACGCGACCAAGGCATCGGAAGACTTCGGGCTCGACTCGACAATCCGGACGTCGGCCGCCGCGAGATACGCGGGTCTGCGCGACCACGTCATTCGAATGATCATTGCGGCCGAGAGCCTTTCCGGCACTGAGGGTTTCGGCGGCATCGGCCGATGGCTGCACATGCTCGGATTCCGGGGGCACTTCACCACGAAGTCGCGCCGGTTCTCCACGACCTTGACGGCGCCACGCCAGGCTCGTCGGACCTGGCGCGAAGCTAGCGATCCGGCCGATAGAAGTTCGTGCCCCGAGGTCGACCGCGATTGGAAGTTCGCCGGACTCGGCTACCTCAACCACGGTGACCGACTGCTTGCCGAGTCCGCCCGAGTCGAGGCGATCGAAGCCCGCTGGCTGTCCCGTCTCGACGCCGCCTGAATTTGAACCTGGACCCAAGAAAGGAAAGATCATGACGACCACGATCACCGATACTGCAAGGCTTCTGCTCAACACCCACGAGGTGTCTCAGCAGCTTGGCATTTCGCGCACGAAGGTCTACGAGCTGATGGCATCCGGCCGGCTGCGCTCGGTCCAGATCGGCCGGTCCCGACGGGTGCCCACCTTCGCGCTCCACGAGTTCATCGAGGAGCTGAGCCGCGATGAGTAGACGAGGCAGACGAGCTCAGGGTGAGGGCTCGGTATTCCGACGCGGAGATGGACTGTGGGTCGCCGCCATTGACCTGGGCTGGATCGACGGCAAGCGCCGCCGGAAGACCGTGTACGCCAAGACTGAACGCGAGGTGCTGAGGAAGCGCGATGCGCTCCGGACACAGGCGGCCCGAGGCGTTGACCTCAGCGCAGCACCGCGCACCGTCAGCGAATGGCTGATCGAATGGATGCGAGACACGAAGGGAGTCGACGGCACCTCGCCGGCAACCCTGGCCAGATACGACCAAGTCATCCGGTGCATCTGACGCCCGCACTAGGCTCAGTGAAGCTCGCCGCACTGACTCCACGACATGTTCAGCAGTTGGTCGCTGGACTCCGCGCCAAGGTGTCGGCCGCCACGGTGATCAAGGTGCATGGCGTGCTGCGCAATGCCCTCGGAGACGCCGAACGAATGGACCTGGTGCCCCGCAACGTGGCAAAGGCTGTTCGTCCGGCATCACTGCCCCGCACCGAACGGCGGGCATTGACCCCGGATGAAGCCGGTCGACTGCTGCGCTCACTCAACGGCGACCGACTCGAGGCGGTGTTCGTGGTCGCCATCGGTACGGGCCTGCGGCGCGGGGAGATCCTCGGTTTGCGTTGGAGCGACGTCGATCTCGATACTCGTAGCCTGTTCGTGCGTCAAGCTGTGCAGCGCTCCGGTGGTGAACTCCGGTTCGTTGCGCCGAAAACACATCGATCAACCCGCCCCGTGCCACTACCTAGGTTCGTCGTGACAGCGCTGCAGAATCATCGAGCACGACAAGCTGCCGAGCGACTGGTAGCCGGCCCCCTCTGGCATGACGCAGACCTGGTCTTCACGACCCAGATCGGGACGCCACTTGAGCCCCGCAACATCAACCGCCGGTTCGATGTGGCGCGGAAGGACGCCGACCTGACCTGGCTCCGGCTGCACGACCTGCGGCACGCCTTCGCGACCTTCCTGCTCGACCAGGGCGAGGAGCTGCGCACCGTGATGGACCTGTTGGGGCACTCCACGATCCGACTGACGGCGGATACCTATGGACACGTCTTGCCGAGCCGAGCAGCTCATGCTGCCGATCTACTCGATGGCGTGCTCTCCCGGTCTCAGGAGTCAGGATGACGGTCGTCGTTCCGTGTGCGGATGCGCCTGGGCCGACCATCGTGTCTCCGACGATCCCACTTCCCGCTCCGACGGCACAGCTCGGCAGCGATGGCCGCTGGCACCTGACGGGGAATGTTCGTGACGACTTCATCTGCGCGGCTCCCGATCTGGAAGTTCATCGACACACCCAGCGCTGCCCCTGGACGACGGACGGTCATAGGTACCAGATCGGTGGATGGCAGGGCGACGTGGACTGGTGGTGGGGTGAGAGATTCGTTGTCGACTGGGAATTCGAACTGGTCGGCGAACCCGTTCTCGCGGAAGCGATCCCGCGACGACAGCGATGCAACGTGTCCGGTCGATACGCGTGGCCGGTCTTCTATGACCCGGGCTCGGCTTTCGGTCGAATCCGGATTGCGTTGATCGAAGATCTCGGACCGTGGTGCCACTTGTGTGGGCGGCAGCAAGACCATCTCGTCGTGGACCACGACCACACCACAGGACTGGTGCGCGGCCTGCTGTGCATCGGCTGCAACGCGTGGGTGGACCGTTGTGAGCATGACGGACCGGGATGCGCGTTCGTCCAGTACCGTGGCCAGCCGCCGGCGGAACACCTTGGTTTGACCTACCCGTCCTGGCGGAGTCGTCAACCAAACTCCCGCCGTCGACGGTGAGCAGATCGGCGCCGGTGTCGGCGGCCTGTGGCACAGTGGCCCTCGTGACCACCCACGCGCTCCGACAGATGCCCGGCCCGCCGCGGTAGGCATCGCCGATATCCGGCGATCCGCGGCGGGAATCCCCGAGGCGTCTCCTTGGAGTCAGCCGTGCCGCACAACTGGTTCACGTCCTTCTATCGCGACTGGGGTCTGTCCTGTCGCGACGGTGAGTTCACACTCCACGTCATCGATTACGTTCGCTGGCGCTACCTCTTCGCTCAAGCTGTCGAACGCACGCTCGCCGCGGTCGGCCACCCCTGTTGCTTCATGGGCATTGGTAGCTTTCCGCCGGTCGGACGAGCTTGCCACAAAGCCCTCACCTGGGGCATCCAGTTCGACGTGATCGGCCAACGAGTCGTGGTCGTCATCCCTGTCACCATCGAAGGGGCCCGCAAGATCAGCCCGGAATTCGTCGAAGAGCAACTGTCGCTCGCACTCGACGAAGACTGACCTGTCGGGCTCGCGTCCCTCGATCCGGCGCACCATGGGCCTGGTGTTCCGGCAGACCTGCTACGCCGCCCTACGTTTGCCCGTATTCGTAGCGTCGGACCCTACGAATCACTCGATCCGTAGCAATTCGTAGGGCGTTCCCAGCATCGTCAGACCGACGTCGGCACCTCCGGATCCGAATCGGGTGCCTCGCGTTCGGACCTGTTGAGCTGCCCGACCATCAGTTTGGCCACGGCACCGACTTCCACCGGCCCGAGATCCCAGGCATCGAGACCGACGTGGATCTCCCGCGAGCTGGTCACCTTCTCCGAAGAATGGGTGTGCCCGTGAAGCAGCCAATTGCCCTCATCGCGCAGGCGGTACTCCATGTAGCGCGCCCGCTTCGTGGTCCGCGCGGTATGGAAAGTGCGAGAGCAGCACGTTCTGGGCGCTGTTCTGTCCTGCCGGAACAGACAGACCGATCTTCCGACGTCCGAACGCCTGCACCGACTCGAACACCTCCAAGTACCGGCGCTGCCAGCGATGTGCGTCGCGGTGCATCGGATGCACTGGATCATGATTGCCGGCGATCAACTGCTTGGTCCCGGGCAGCTCCGCGATCTTGCCCAGTACGTCGTCGATCCCTCGCGGGCTGGAGGTCACCGCAAGGTCACCGAGCACCCAGACCACATCGTCGGCGGTGACCAGGGAACGCCATCGTTCGGCAACGACTACATCATGTTCTGCGGGATCAGCGAAACCGCGCAGCCCGGAGACCAGCCGATGCCCGAGGTGCAGGTCAGCGGTGAAGTAGGTTTTGCCCATTTCGTGATGACCCCCAAGTCTCGGACGATCGAGGCCCAAGGGCTACGTTCGTCTGGTCGCATGATCGCCTGCCTGGCGGGTTTGCGTCTACGCAATATTCGTGCCAGACTTGGGGCATAGTTCCCCACCGTCCCCCGGGACTGGTGGGGCTTTTTCGTCCAAAGGGGGACGCATGGGTGCCAGCGATGCTCTCAGAACTGCCGTCATCATGGACTACCAAAATGTGCACCTGACTGGACACGGATTATTCTCGAGCGCAAAATTCCGCCCGCGCCACGAGTGTCTGATCGACCCGCTCCTGTTCGCCAACTGTCTGTTGGATCAGCGTAACCAGCGCCAACGCCCAGGCTTTCCGCCGGCCACCCTCTCCCGAGTCCTGGTCTACCGGGGCCAACCTTCGTCTGAGCATGACCCGGACGGATACGCCCGGAACCAAGCCCAGAAGGCGCAGTGGGAACGCGACCCCCGTGTGCGCGTCACCTTGCGTCCGCTCAAGTATCTGTACAGCCGAGATCAGTCCGGCCGGCATGCGACAGACACCAACGGACAAAAGATCGTCGTCGGCCCACCCCGCGAGAAGGGCGTGGACGTGCTGTGTGCTCTCGCCTGCGTCCGGGAGGCACAGGCAGAGGACATCGACCTGGTGATCCTTGCGTCTTCCGACTCAGACCTAGCGCCGGCGCTGGACGAGGTTCGGCACCTTGGAACGGCGAAAATAGAGACCTGCTGCTGGTACGACCGTGCCGCAAGGGTCGGATACCAACTCCATCCGACCGATCGCAGCCGGCCCATGTGGAATACCCAGCTGGACGAGACGACGTTCAAACGAACATGGGACATGACGACCTACTCGTGACCAAGCCGTCGAGTTCCTACCGACCCGGCGAAGCCCGATGACAACCTAACCGAGCGCCGACGCTCGCGGCGATCCGCCTGGTTGGCTACAAGTTGGCTACATTTGGCGCGATCGATTGGCAACAGACCAGCATTACGGTCAGCGTTCCCGCAGGTCAGACGCTGTGGAGACGAGGAGAATCGAATCCCCACCTCGCTGCGCTCGGCGTGGGCCCACCTTCGCGGTTCGATCCGTTCCATGAACGGAAGGAACGCCGGACGATACTGCTGTCCGGCGTTCCTTCCGTTTGTGGAGACGAGCGGAATCGAACCGCCAACCCCCGCCTTGCAAAGGCGGTGCTCTGCCAATTGAGCTACGTCCCCGGACGGAGCCTGGCGACTCCGGTACGGCTGCGGGCCGGGAGCCCGCGGTGCTGCGAGTGTTACTTGGCGACGCCGTCGGATGTGGCCGGCGCAGCCGGTGTGGTCGGTGCAGTACGGCCGGTGGCCTCGTCCCAGAGTTTGGCCTCGGCGGCGGCGGTCTTCTTGCGCTTGTTGACCACGGCGTAGGCGCCCCCGGCGAGTGTGCCCAGAACCAGCAACTTCTTGATCATCCGTCAGCCCTTCGTCGACCGAGCCGGACGACGCCGGTGCCATCCGGAACACGGTGGTGGGCCTGGGAGGACTTGAACCTCCGACCTCTTCCTTATCAGGGAAGCGCTCTAACCGCCTGAGCTACAGGCCCGCACAGAACACCGCGGTACCGACGGTCAGCCGTCAGCACCGCGACACCCAAGGTTACCGCACGCTCCGGGCACGCCCAAACCGATAGGGCCACCGTCAGCCCGGCTCCGGATAGTGGTCAAGTGCCTGCCGGGCGGCGGCCCGGATCTCGGCCGTCATCCAGGCCGGTTCCAGCACGGTCAGGTAGGGAGCGTGCAGCACCGCGACCGCCGTCATCACGTCCGGCAGCCGCACCAGCACCCGCCAGATTTCCGCGCCGTCGTCGGCTCCGGTCGGCTCTACCTGGATCGCGCTACCGGCCGCCACCTGCATGTTCACCAGTCGGCGCAACACCGCGGCCCGCTCCGGCCGCACCAGCAGGGTCATCTCTACCGGGTTCAACGCCCGGTTCAGCCGCGACCGCAGCTCCTCCCAGATCACCGCCAGCGGCCTGCCGTCCAGCGGGCGGCTCGGCGCCTCGAGCACCGTCAGCCCACCGATCCGGGACACCCGGTAGCTGCGCATCCGGCCGCGATGCTCGGCGATCAGATACCACCGCCCGGAGTGATCGACGATGCCGATCGGATCGATGGTCCGGACACCGGGCGCCGAGGCGCCGGCCGAGGTGTACGTCATCCGCACCCGACGCCGCCGGGTGACGGCCTCGCGCAGCTCCGGCAACAGCGGCACCGCCTCGGCGGCGGCGAACCAGGTCCGCCGGTCGGCCAGTACCACATCGCCCAACGACTCGGCGCGCTCCAGCGCCAGGCTTGGCGCCGTCGCGGCCACCTTGGCCAGCGCCGACGTCAGCGCCCCGCCGAGGCCGAGCTGATCGGCGGCCTCCCGCGAGGTCCAGGCGAACAGCGCCTGCGCCTCCGGTGGCGTCAGCCCGGACGCTGTCGTGGTGAAGCCGTCCATCAGCACGCAACCACCGCCGCGGCCCCGCTCGGTGAACACCGGCACGCCGGCCGCCGACAGCGCATCCATGTCGCGCAGCACGGTCCGCTCGCTCACCTCGAGCTGCTCGGCCAACCACGTCGCCTTCGCCCGCCGATGACGCTGCAGCAGCATCAGCAGGTGCAACAACCGGTCCGCGCGCATGGCTTCGAGAATCTCACGGAAACCTGACAAAGGATGTCAGGTTTGCCGGGTGAACTGGTGTCGACGGGTTCCGAGACGGGAACCCGCAACCTGAACCAAGGAGCACGACGATGAGCGTCACCCCCACTCCCACCGAAACCGCGGCCACCGCGTACGAGCCCGACCCACGCCCGCAGCTCGCCCGCGCCCTGGACCAGGCCGGGCGCCTGATCGATGGCACCGATCCGGCCCAGGGTTCACTGCCGACGCCGTGCGCCGACTTCGACGTCGCGGCTGTGGTCGGACACCTGCTCGGCGTGGTCCGGCGGATCGGCGTGGTGCTGGACGGCCGGCCCTTCTACGAGGCGCCGAGCCACCTGGACAGCACCGACTGGTCGGCGGACTGGGCCACCGGCCGCGCCGGAACCGAGCAGGTCCTGGCCGATGCCGGCAACCTGTCCCGCACCGTCACCGTGCCCTGGGGCGAGGAACTCGGCGCCGACGTTCTGGCCTCGTACGTGGGCGAGATGACGGTGCACTCGTGGGACATTGCGGTGGCCACCGGGCGTCTCGAGCAGCTCGATCCCGAGCTGGCGACCGTCGCGTTGTCGACCTACCGGCGCAAGGTGCCGGCCGAGCCGCGGGGCGGGCAGATCCCGTTCGGCCCAGTGGTTCCGGTCTCCGATGACGCCGCACCGTACGCCCGGCTGGTCGGCTGGACCGGCCGGGATCCGCAGTGGGTCGCCGGCTGACGGGTCTGACGGTCCGCCCGGCCTGCGATTCCGCTGGCGTTGCACCTCAGCCGGGTGCGCTGCGGCGCCAGCAGATCGTGGGGATCGCTGCCGATGCTGGGGTCGGAGTCGGGTCAGGGTCAGCGGTCGGCGCGACGCTGGGCGCCGGCTGCCGCCCGCTGGGCCTTCGTCAGCTCGGAATGCGTTTGACGAGCGGTGGTCTCGGCGGCGGTGAGGGCGGTCTCGGCATCGGCCAACTCGTCCCGGAGCCGCTGCACCTCGGCCCGGGCGCCGTCCACTGCGGCGTCGGCCTCGTCGGCAGCCGCTGCCGCCTCGGCGGCCAGAGCCGTTGCGGCATCAGCGATCTCCCGGATCCGCCGCGCCGCGGCGGCGGCCGCGGCCGCCGCAGCGCCGTCATTTGTAGCGTCGTCATCGGCGGTGCCGTCGTCCGCGGTGCCGTCGTCCGCGGTGTCGTCATCCCCGGCGGTGCTACCCGACCCGGTACGCGCTGAGCCGGCCCGGCGCCGGGAGCCACCCGGCGCCGGGGCCGGCGCGACATCCTCGCTCGCGCCATCCGCGCCGTCGGACTCCAGCCCGCTGCGGTACAGCGGCGCAGTCAGCCTGCCCGCCAACAGCTCTCGGGCCGCGCCGCCATCGGTGATCGCCGCCCGCAGGGTGTCGACCAGGCCACGGATCGCGGCGTCGGGGACCTTCCGGCCGGCGTCCCGGGCATCCTGCTTCGCCTGGTCGACCAGCGCCGCGATCACCAGCCGCTGCGCCTTCGCCAGCTCGCGTAGCCGCGGCCCGTCGCTGTCGGCGGCCGCGGCCCGCAGGTCCTCGCCGAGCTCGACCAGCGGCTGAACCTCCTGGGGGTGGCCGCGGACCAGCTGGTTGGCCAGCCAGGCCGAGGCGTTCGGTTTGCCGAGCGCCTTCACCCGCGCGGCCAGCTTCTTGTCCCCGTCGGCCTTCGCCTGCTTCTCCCGGTCGTTGCGGGCAGCGGTGAACTCCTCCGGCGTCAGCGCATACAGCTCGTCGGCGGCCGCATCGAAGGCAGCGTCCTGCGCCGTCGGATGATCCGCACCGCCCATCGCTGCCGCCGTCGCCCGGGTCAGTCGGAAGGACGGAGGGCGTAGCTGAGCACGGCATTCCCGGCGGGGGTGATCGTGCTGTCCACCAACTGCAGGCGGGTGATCGGCACCGAGTCGTCGAACAGCCGGCGGCCCTGGCCGACCACCGGATGCGTCGTCAGGGTGAGTGCGTCGACCACCCCGGCGAGGAACAGCGATCGGATGGTCTCGATACCGCCGACCACCGAAATCCCGCCGCCGTCGCCCGCCTTGAGCCGGCGGACATACTCGGCTGGGTCGCCCTCGATGATCGTCGAGTTCCATGGCAACTCGCCGCTGAGAGTGCTGGTCACCACGTGCTTGCGCACCGGATTGATGAAGGCGCCGAACGGGTCCTGCGCCGCCGGCCAGTATTCGGACCATTCCTGCCAGAGCTTGCGACCGATCACCACGTCGTCGATGCCGGCGATCGCCTTGCCCATCAGCTCGCCCTCGGCCTCGCCGAAGGCGTCGAACTGCCACTGATCGGGGCTCTCGACCACCCCGTTGACACTGTTGAACAGGTGCGCGGTGACGCTGCGAGTCATCGGTTCGTCCTTTCATCCGCGGCGCCGGGGCGCGCCGTAGCGGTATGGACCCTGCGCGGATGACGAAATCATCGCCGCGCGAACATCGGCCGTCAGAAGCGTACGCGGGAAGCGCCGTCGGCCGCGGGGTGATCGCCGGCTGGTCGCGTCACCAGCGGTGTAACACCTCGGCTTGTCACGGGACTGTTCGTGGTCCCGTCCGTACCCGCCCGAGGAGTCTTCATGTCCCTTCCCCGCATCGCCGCCGTCGCCGCCCTGGTGGCAGGCTCACTGGCATTAGGTCTGTCCCCCACCGCGGCAGGCGCCGGCTCGATCGCCGAGCGCCCGACCCATCGCGGCGACGACGCCGCGGTCTTCGTCCAGACGAACAACGAGGCCGGTAACAGCATCCTGGTGTTCGCCCGCGGCCACGACGGCCGCTTGACCGAGGCCGGCGAGTACGCCACCGGCGGGCGCGGCGGCAGCGAGCCCGGCGCGGTCGTCGATCCTCTTGCCTCACAAGGATCTTTGACCTACGACGCGGCACATCGCCTGCTGTACGCGGTGAACGCCGGCAGCAACACGCTCACCGTCTTCGAGGTGCACGGTCGGTCACTGGCCCGCCGGCAGGTGCTGGCCACCAACGGGATCCTGCCGGTGTCGGTCAGCCGGAGTGGGGACCTGGTCTACGTGCTCGATGCCGGTGGCGACGGCGCCATCACCGGGTTCCGCATCCACGGCGACCGGTTGCGGCCGATCCCCGGCTCCACCCGCAGCCTTGGCCTCGGCAACCCGGCGGCGCCGCCGTTCCTGTCGTCACCGTCGCAGGTGGCGATCACCCCGGACGCGAGGGCCGTCATCGTCGCGACCAAAACGCACGGCGACCTCCTTGCCTTCCCGTTGGACCGGGCCGGGCACCCGGCGGCGCACCCGGTGGTGACGGCCACGCCGGACGGAGTCGTGCCGTTCGCGCTGACCTTCGACCGGGCCGGCCGACTCCAGGTCGCCGACGCCAAGGGCGGCGCCTCGTCCTACGCCGTCCGGTCGGACGGCACCCTGTCCGCGATTTCGCCGTTCGTGGCGAACGGGCAGGCAGCGACCTGCTGGTCCGTCAACGCCAAGGGTTACCTGTTCGTCGCCAACGCCGGCTCGGCCACCATCACCGGCTACACCGTCGACCGCTCCGGTCGGCTGAGCCTGCACGACCCGACCGGGGTCACCGCCCGGACCGACGCCGGCCCGGTGGATCTGGCGGTCTCGGGTGACGGGAACTTCCTGTACCAGCAGGCCACCGGCGCCGGCGCGATCGACGAGTTCCGGGTGGGTGACGACGGCTCGCTGCACTCGATCGGCAGCGTCGCGGGTCTGCCGGCCGACCAGGGTCACGGCTTCGAGGGCATCGCCGCCAACTGAGCCGGCACGCGCCGCCCGTCGGTCACGCCGTTACTGCGTGGCCGGTGGGCGGTAGCCGCGGAACGCGGCTTCGAGCTCGGCCAGCGCTGCCTCGGACAGGGTGTCGGGCGGCAGCCGCCCGGCCGACTCGATGACGGTGCGGAGCTGCTCGAGATACAGGACGCAGGCCGGGCAGGTGGCAAGGTGCGCCTCGAGGGCGGCCACGGTGTCGGCGTCGAGGGCACCGTCGAGGTAGTCGGTGAGCAACTCCACCACGACCTGGCACGACAGGTGCTCGGTAGTCATTGCGTTTCCTCCTCGCGCGGATGGTAGTAGTCCTCGAGGTGTTGCCGTAGTGCGGCGCGGCCGCGGTGCAGCAGCACCCGCTGGTTGGCGGCGGTGAGGTTCAGCAGATCGCAGATCTCCTCGGCCGGCACGCCGTCGACATCGCGCAGTTGCACCACCACCCGCTGCCGGTCCGGAAGCCGGGCCAGGGCGTCCGCGATCAGCGCCCGCACCTCACCGGACAGCGCTGCCGCCTCGGGGCCCCACGCCCGCGGCGCCGCATCCGCCCGCCAGCCGCCGGCCCACTGCTCACCGGCCGGCCGGAAGCGACGCGGATCGACGGTGGGCGCGGCGTTCTGCACTTCCGGATCGGCTACCGGCACCGCGCGGCGCTCGCGGACACCTTGCCGACGAGCGATGTTCAGCAGGGTGTGGAAGACCCAGGTTCGCAGGCTGGATCGACCTTCGAACCGGTCGATACCGCGAATCAGCGCCAACCAGGTCTCCTGCACGGCTTCCTCGGCGGAGGCCTGTGAGGCGACACAGGATCGGGCGACGTGCAGCATGGCCGGCGACCACGCCCTGACCAGGTCGGTGAAGGCGGCCGAATCCCCGTGCCGGAGTCGGTCCACCAGGTCGCCGTCAGCGCTGGGGGCGATCACCGGATCCATGGCAACCCCTACTCGGCAACCCGGCGGGGATGCAGCGCACGGATCTCGTCGAGCAGCTCGGGCACCGGCCCCTCGACCCGGACCAGCGGTGCGACCTGCTGGATCGGTAGTGCGGCAACGGGTCCGGCCGGCGGGTTGTCGCCGTACCGCCACCACTGCAGTTGCGCGGCCGACTGGACATACACGATCCGGCCGATCCCGGCCCAGCCGTGCGCCGCCGAACACATCGGACAGTGCTCGCCGGAGGTGTAGACCGTGGCGGCCGCACATTCTTCGGGGCTCAGGTTCATCGCCGCCCACCGCGCCAGCGCGAACTCCGGATGAGCGGTCGGGTCGCCGGTGCTGGTCTCCCGGTTGCGATCTTCCGCGAGCACGTCGCCGGAACCGGACACCAGCACCGAGCCGAATGCCCCGTCGCCGGCAGCCGCGGCATCCCCGGCGAGCGCGATGCAGCGCCGCAGGTGGTTCAGGTCGTCGTCGTTCATGGACACCTCGATCACCTTGACCGGTTAGGGACCCCAGTCTTGCAGAACCGTTCCGCAGGCAGCCGGATAATTCGTTCAGCCCTCGGCTGCCGGCTCGCCTACAGTCGGACGAACCCGCCCACCAGCGGGAACGCCGGAGTCGGGACGGCCACGACCGTCGTCGACCCCACGGTTCGCCATCAGCGGACCACGGAGCACGGTTCACAGACGTCGACGCGCGGCTCGGAGTGGTTGCCATGCAGTTCCAGGTCCTCGGACCACTGCAGGTGCATGCCGACGACGACCCGGAGGGTAGCGACACCGCACCGCTGCCGATCGCCGGCCGGATGCAGGAGACGCTGCTCGCACTGCTGCTGGCCGACACCGGTCGGCCGGTCTCGGTGGACGTGCTCACCGAGGCCCTCTGGCCGGGCGCGCCATCCGGCACCTCGAATGGCAAGCTGCACCTGCTGGTGCACCGGCTGCGCCGGTCGCTGGACGATCCCGATCGGGTGGAGTCCTCACCGCACGGCTACCGGCTGCTGGCGGGCCCGGACGAGGTGGATGCCGCGCAATTCGAACGCTGGGCCGACGAGCTGCTCACCGGCGACCCGGCACCGGATCACACCGTCACGCTCGGTCGACGCGCCCTCGGGCTGTGGCGCGGGCAACCGTTCCAGGACATCGACGCGCCGGCCCTCGCGGCCACCACCGCCCGACTGCAGGAACGACGAATCGCGGTTCTGACCAAGGTCTTCGAGGCAGAGCTGGACGTCGGTAGGCACGATGTGGTGCTCGCCGAACTGGATCAGGTTGCTCGCGAGCACCCACTGGACGAGCGCCTGCAGGAGTTGAGCATGCTCGCCCTGTATCGGTCGGGCCGGCAAGCCGAGGCGCTGGCGGCGTATCGCCGCACCCGATCGACCCTGGTCACCGAACTCGGTGTCGAGCCCGGTCCCGACCTCACCGAGTTGCATCGAGCCGTGCTCGCCGGTGAGGTGCCCGCGGCCCCTCCGATGTACGACTGCCCGCCGGCCCACCTGCCGGGCGATGTTCGTTGGTTGCGCGGCCGGGACGACGATCTCGAACGGCTGACGACGCTGCTGGCCGGCGCGGACGACGGCTCCCGGGCCTGTGCCGTGGTCGGCACCGCCGGCATGGGCAAGACAGCGCTGGCCGTCCACTGGGCGCATCGGAATGCCGACCGGTTCCCGGACGGTCAGATGTTCTGCGATCTCCAGGGTTTCGGGGCCGACCGACCGGTCGACCCCGAAGACGTGCTCGGCACCTTCATCAGGGCGCTGGGCGGATCGCTGACCGAGCTTTCGTCCGGCGTCGCCGAGCGGATGACCCGCTACCGCAGCCTGCTGGCTGGACGCCGCGTTCTCGTGGTGCTGGACAACGCCTGGTCGACAGAACAAGTGAGGCCGCTGCTGCCGGCCGGTGACGGGTGCGCGGCGGTGATCACCAGCCGAAATGCCCTGCCGGGCTTGGCCGTCACCGACGGCGTTCGATCGCTGACGATCGGCGCCCTCGCGCCCACCGACGCACGTGCCGTGTTGGGGATGGTCGATCCCGATGGCGTCGAGGGCCACCCACCCGACATCGGGCATCCGCCGGACGCGCTCGCCACCCTGCTGCACTGGTGCGGCGGGCTGCCGCTGGCGCTGCGCATCGTCGGAGAACGCCTCGGCGGGGACCAGCTGAACGTCGCACCCCTGGTTGCCGAGATCGCCGATGCGGGTGATCCCTTCGACCTGCTCGATGCCGGCGACGGCCCGGAAACCGATGTGCGGCAGGTGTTCTCCTGGTCGTACCGCGCGCTCGAGCCGGCCACCGCGCGGGTGTTCAGGTACCTCGGCATGCTGCCGACGCCGAACGCCGACCTGCCCGCGATTGCGGCGCTCGCCGGCAGCGGTGAGTGCGGCGCGAACGTTCGCTCGGTGCGCCGCGAGCTACAGCTGCTGGTCCGGGCACACCTGGTGGAGCAGAACGAGTTCGGCCACTACGGACAGCACGACCTGGTGCGCGCGTACGCCTCCGAATTGGCTGACGAGGTCGACGGCCGGGCGGAACGGTCGGCCGCCGGCTCTCGGCTGCTGGGTGGGTTGGCGCTGACGGCGGACGCCGCCCGGCGAGCGCTCGGCCACGAGCCGCTCAGTGGCGCGCCGCCGGTCGTCGCTGCGGACCTTCCGGCCAGGGCCTTCTCGACGGCCTTGGCGGCAGAGCAATGGATGGCTGTCACCGCGCCGGGACTGCCTGCGCTGCTGCGTACGGTCACCGGTCACGGCGAGCACAGCGCGGCGGACGACACCCGGCTGATCGAACTGTCCGAGGCGTTCAACATCTACCTGGTCCGCAACGGCCTGCCGGACGTGTTGCTCCCGATGTGCCGGGCCGCGCTGGCGGCGGCCGCGCGGCTCGGTGATCTGCGCGCAGAGTCAATTGCCGAGTTGCATCTGGGCAGCGTGTACAGCAACTTCGGGCGGATCGACGACGGCGACCCGGTGGACACTGCCGAACGGCACTACCTGCGGGCTGCCGAGCTCGGCCGGCGCTGCGGATCCGTGCTCGCCCAGGCCGCGGCGCTGAACAACCTTTCGATGATCGCCCACCTTCGCGGCCGGATCCGGCAGGACGCCGAGCTGCTCCGGCAGGCGTTGGAGATTCTGCGTCCGGCCAGCGAGACCGCCGCCACCGCACGGGTTCTGAGCAACCTGGGGCACTCCCATCTGCTTCTGGGCGAGCTGGCGGACGCGGCGGAGTATCTCGCCGAGGGTCGCGAACTCGCCGCAGCGCTCGACCAGAGGGCCACCCTGCTGTTCTGCGAAACGCAGTTGTCGAAGCTGCACCGGGAGCGCGGCAACCCGACGATCGCACTCCGGCACGCACGGAAGGCGCTGCAGCTGGCCAGGGCGGAGCTGGATCGCCCGGTCGAGGCGGAGGCCGAGGTGGCCATCGGGGCCTCGTTGCGTCTGCAGGGCCGGCACTCTGAGGCGTTGCCCCACCACGATGCAGCGGTGGAGATCGCCCGGGAGCTGCAGGACGTTCAGGTGCAGGTGCACGCCCTCGAGCAGCGAGGCATCACCAGGTCGCAGCTCGACCCGCCGAGCGGACTTGCCGATCTCACCGAGGCGTTGGACGTGACCACGGCCAACGGGTTGACCCACAAGCAGATCAGTGTCCGGCTCGCGATCGCCGAAGTGCTCACCGCGGTTGACGAATCAGCGGATGGCGAATCAGCGGATGGCCAGTCGACGGATGGCGAGTCGGCAGACCTTGATGCCGCGCGTGCGCACCTGGTGGCCGGACTGCAGGTGGCCGAGCGGGTGCAGGACGAGCAGGCGGGAATGGTGCGAGCGCGGCTCTCCGCACTGGACGGCCGACGATTGCCTGGCCAACGCGCGGTAGCCGGCGCCGGACGTCCGGGCCCGATCCGGCCCCCGGCGCGATGACCACCGACCCGTCCGATCGGCCCTGGTCACGACACCGCCTCGTCCCACCAGCGGCGAGGAGTCGGCGCCTCGGCGATCGCGAGTTCGGCGGACAGCGCTCCGAGGATCACCGGGTCGGCGGCCTCGATCCGGCGCACCTGGGGCAGCGTATCCAGGCCGGGCAGTAACGCGCCCACCACCACCGAACGGGTTGCTACGGTCAGCATCTGCCGATCGTTCTCGTCATTCCCGAAGGCAACCACCGGCACGTCGCGGCCGAACAGCTCCGTCAATGCTGCCGCCTTGCCGACGCCGGCCGCCACCACCTCGGCGTCACCGGTGCCGTGGGCGAAAACGTTCGCCGCGCCGACACCGATGGCCCGCAAGCGTTCGGCCCACGGGTCGGCGTGCGCCACGCTGAGCTTCAGAACGCCGTCCCAGCGCGGGATTTCACCCGGCCACCGGTTATGCCGGTAGGTGTCGCCCATCCACGGCAGCGCATCAGGGGCGCTGGCCAGGAACTGGTCGCCGTACTCCATACAGTACGGCTCCCCCGCCGCATCCAGGACACCCACCGCCGCGGCCACCAGTGCCGGCGGCAGCGGCTGGCGGGCCAGGGCCCGCCCGTTGCGCAGCACCAGTGCGCCGTTGCAGCAGAGCAGGTCGATCCGGTCGCCGAGACCGGGGAGCCAGCCGCGGACCGCATGCGGCGCCCGCGACGTCGCGACCACCACCCTGACGTCGCCGGCGGCGGCGAACCGTTGCAGCAGCGTGATGATCGCTGCCGCCGGCGGGCGGCCACCGAAGGCGATGGTGCCGTCCAGATCGGTGGCCAGCACCTGCCGCGGCAGCACCGACGGCCGGTCGGCTCGATCTGTTCCGGCCGCCCTCCGGGAGGCGGCGCGTCCGTTGTTCCGGCGGCGGTTCATGCCGTCACCGCGGCCCGACGGCCGGCCGCGGCGAGCAGACCGGCGATCGCGACACCCAGCAGCACGGCGGCCGCCGAGACGTACATCCCCGGCGCCAGCTGCGTTTCTTTGCTCACCGCAGGTACTACCGCCGAGGCGGTGACCACCGCCAGACCCACTGCGCCGCCGACGTTCTGCGCGGTGGTCAGCAGCCCGGCGGTGGTTCCGCGCAGCTCAGGTGGCGCCGCATCCACCGCGGCGATCGATGCCGCCGGGAAACACAGCGCCAGCGCGGCCCCGATCCCGGCCATCGCCGGCAACACCCGCACCGCGATCGGCAACGACGGACTCATCAGTGCCAGGTAGCCGAGGCTCGCCACCAGCAACAGCGAACCGCACGCGAAGACCGCCGTCGGTCGCGCGATCGTCACCAACCTCGCCCCCAGGCCGGCCAATCCGCTGAAGAACAGCGGCTGCGGCAGGATCAGCAACCCGACGACCAGACCGCTGTGGCCGTAACCGGTTCCCAGGCCGAGGCTCAGCACGTACATGGAGGCGACCACCCCGGCGAAGACCGCCGCCAGCCCCAGACAGGCGGCCCGCACCCGAGGGGAGCGGACCACCTCGGCCGGGAACCCGGCGCCGCCGGGGCGGCGGGACAACCACGCTACGCCGACCAGCACGGCAGCGGCCTCGAGGGCGATCAGCAGACCGGTGGAGCTGCCGATGCCGCCGACGGCGTGCATGGCCAGCACCAGGACCAGCGTCACCACGACGGCGCCGACCGGATCGATGCCGCTGCGCCGCACCGGTTTCGATGCCTGGATCGACCAGGTGGCCAGCAACACCAGCAGCACCACCGGGACGAACACCACGAAGCTCCAGCGCCAGCCCCACCAGGCCACCACCGCGCCGGGAAGCACCAGGCCGAGCGAGAAACCGACCGCCCCCATGGCGCCGTACAGCGCCACTGCCTTGTTCCGGGCCGGCCCCTCGTCCAGTCCGGCGGTGATCAGCGCGAGGGCGGCCGGGGCACTCAGCGCGGCACCGGCCCCCTGAACGATCCGGCCGGCGATGAGCATCGGCGCGGACAGGGCCGCCGCGCAGAGCAGGCACCCGACGCCGAACAGGGCGACGCCGATCAGGAAGACGGTGCGCCGGCTCCAGGCGTCGACCAGCCGGCCGGCCACCGGCAGCAGCCCGGCATAGGCGACCAGGAAGGCGCTGGCCACCAGCTGCAGCGCCGTTCCGTCGATCCGCAGGTCGAGGCTGATCGCGCTGACCTGGACGTTGATGCTGGAGGAGCTCATGCCCTCCAGCAGCAGGGCGAGACAGACGACGGCCATTCGGGCCGTCGGCATCGCGCCGGCGGCCGGTGCGACGGCGGGGTGATGGGAACCTGGCATCCGGCGAGCCTGGACCGGACCGCTTTCATCCGGCTTTCATCCCGCTATCTGCCGGCAGCGGCGGCCGTGGCCTTCGGCAGTGGGGAGGGCCGACCGCCCGGGTCGGCAACGGCCGGTGTCCACCGGACGTGGGTCGGCAGTTCGTCAGCGCCCGGATCGCGGACCAGCGACAGCCGGGGGCGGACGGCGTCGGTACGGGCGCTGGGCGGTTTGCGCCGGCCGGCGCGGAACGGCGCCGGCCACTGCGCGCCCGGCCCGGCGTACTCCTGCTCGGCCGCGGCATGCAGGGTCCACTGCGGGTCGTAGAGGTGTGCCCGGGCCAGCGCGCACAGATCGGCCCGGCCGGCCAGCAGGATCGAGTTGACGTCGTCGTAGGAGGAGATGGCGCCGACCGCGATCACCGCGGCACCGGCCGGGGCGGCGACCTCGTTGCGGATCCGGTCGGCGAACGGGGTCTGATAGCTGCGGCCGAACGCCGGCTTCTCGTGGCTGGCGATCTGGCCGGTGGACACGTCGATGCCGTCAGCCCCGTTGCCGATGAAGGCGGCGGCGATCCGCACCGAGTCGTCGGCGGTGTTGCCGCCGTCGATCCAGTCGACCGCCGACAGCCGGACGGTGATCGGCCGGCCGGCCGGCCAGGCTGCCCGAACCGCGTCGAAGACCTCCAGCGGATATCGCAGCCGGTTCTCCAGGGATCCGCCGTAGCGGTCGGTGCGCTGGTTGGAGATCGGCGACAGGAAGGAGGACAACAGGTATCCGTGTGCGCAGTGCAGCTCCAGCAGGTCGAATCCTGCCTCGCCGGCGCGGTGCGCGGCGACGACGAACTCGTCGCGGATCGCGTCCAGTTCGGCGTGGGTCAGCTCGGCTGGTGTCTGGTTACCAGGGCCGTACGGCAGGGCTGACGGCCCGACCACCGGCCAGTTCCCGTCCGGCAATGGCTCGTCGATGCCCTCCCACATCAGCTTGGTAGAACCCTTGCGGCCGGAGTGACCGAGCTGCGCACCGATCTTCGCCGGCGAGTTGGCGTGCACGAAATCGACGACGGTTGACCAACTGTCGCGCTGCTCGTCGGTCCACAGGCCGGTGCAGCCGGGGGTGATCCGGCCGGTCGGCGACACGCAGACCATCTCCGTCATCACCAGTCCGGCGCCGCCCATCGCCTTGCTGCCCAGGTGCACCAGGTGGAAGTTGCCCGGCACGCCGTCGACCGCGGAGTACATGTCCATCGGCGAGACGATGATCCGATTGGTCAGTTCCAGCTCACCCAACCGGAAGGGCTGGAACATCGCCGGTGCCACCGACTGCAGCCCGTTGGCATCGGCGAACGCCCGATCCACCCGGTCGGCGAACTCCGGGTCCCGCAGCCGCAGGTTGTCGTAGGTGATCCGGCGGGACCTGGTGAGCAGGTTGAAGCAGAACTGCACCATGTCCTGATCCAGGTACTGGCCAAGGTTTTCGAACCACTCCAACGACGCCTGGGCCGCGCGCTGGGTCGATTCGACCACCGGCCGGCGCTCGTCCTCGTACGCCTGCACCGCCGCTTCGAGTCCATCGTGCTCGTGCAGACAGGCGGCCAGCGCCAGCGCATCCTCCATGGCCAACTTGGTGCCGGAGCCGACGGAGAAGTGCGCGGTGTGCGCGGCATCGCCGATCAGCACGATGTTCCCGCGCCGCCAGCTGCGGTTGCGGACGGTGGTGAAGGTGATCCACTTCGAGTTGTTGGCCAGCACCCGGTGCCCGGCCAGCTCGTCGGCGAAGATCTGTCGGATCCGCCCGATCGCCGCGTCGTCGCTGCGCCCCGGTTCGATCGGCGAGGATTCGGTGTCGGCGAAACCCGCTGCGCGCCAAACGTCCTCGGTCATCTCGACGATGAAGGTGCTGCCGGAATCGGAGTACGGGTAGCCGTGGATCTGCATCACCCCGTGCTCGGTGTTCCTGACGAAGAAGGTGAACGCCTCGAAGACCTGGTCGGTGCCCAGCCACATGTACTTACAGGTGCGGCGGTCCAGCTCGGGCCCGAAGTCGTCGGCGTACTGCTGTCGAATGGCCGAGTTGACCCCGTCCGCGGCCAGCACCAGGTCGTACTCGCGGGACAACCACGCTACGTCCGGGGCGGGAGTGGAGAACCGGACGTCGACGCCCAGGTCGAGGCAGCGTTGTTGCAGCAGGCGCAGCAGGTCCTTGCGGGACATCGCGGCAAATCCCTGGCCGCCCACCGTTTCCACCTCGTGCGACCCGTCGACGCCGGTCCGGTGGATGTCGATGTCGGTCCAGCGGGCGAACCCGGCGGCCATCTGCTCGGCGATCACCGGATCGGCATTGCCGATCCCACCGAGCGTCTCGTCGCTGAACACCACGCCGAAGCCGAAGGTGTCGCCGGCCGCGTTGCGTTCCCACACGGTGATCCGGTGGCTCGGGTCCAGCTGCATCATCAGGGCGGCGAAGTAGAGCCCGGCCGGTCCGCCGCCGACGACGGCGATCTTCACTTCGGCCCCGCGGCAGCCGCCGGCGCATCCTGTTCGGTGGCCAGCAGATCCCGCAACCGGAAGTGCTGCAGCTTTCCGCTCGGGTTGCGCGGCAGCGAGTCGACGAACCGAACGTCCCTCGGGTACTTGTACGGAGCGATCTGCTGCTTCACGAAATCCTGGATGTCCTTTCGGGTCTGCCCGTCTGCGGTGGTGCCGGTGGCGAGCACCACGAAGGCGCAGACCACCGATCCGCGTTCCGGGTCCGGGCGGGCGACCACCGCGCTCTCCAGCACCGCCGGGTGCTTGTTGATCGCCGCCTCCACCTCAGGCGCGCCGATGTTGTAGCCGGAGGAGATGATCATGCTGTCCGAACGAGCGTGGTAGATGAAGTAGCCATCGGCGTCCAGCTCGAAGATGTCTCCGGTGATGTTCCAGCCGTCCTGCACGTAGTTCTGCTGACGGTCGCCGGACAGATAGCGGCAGCCGGTCGGACCGATCACCGCCAGCCGCCCCGGGACTCCCGGCCCGAGTGGACGGCCCTGCTCGTCGAGCACCACCGCCCGGTAGCCGGGCACCGCCCGGCCGGTACTTCCGGGCCTGATGTCGTCGCCGGCCGCGGAGACGAACACATGCAGCATCTCGGTGGAGCCGATGCCGTCGATCAGTCGCAGGCCAGTGGCCTCGTGCACCTGGTGCCAGGTGTCGGCCGGCAGGTGCTCGCCCGCGGAGACACCAATTCGCAAGGTGCGCAGCAGGTCTGCCTTGCCCTGCTTGACGATGGCCCGGTACGCGGTCGGTGCGGTGAACAGCACGGTCGCGCCGTTGGCGTTGCTCAGCTCGGCGAGCTCCACCGGGGTGGTCTTCTCGGTGAGCAGGCTGGACGCGCCGAACCGCAACGGGAACACCACCAGTCCGCCGAGCCCGAAGGTGAAGGCGAGCGGCGGCGATCCGGCGAACACGTCCTGCGGCACCGGGTGCAACAGGTAGCGGGCGAAGGTGTCGGCGTTGGCCAGCACGTCGCGGTGGAAGTGCATGGTGATCTTCGGGACGCCGGTGGATCCCGAGGTGGGTCCGAGCAGCGCCACGTCGTCGGCCGCGGTCGGCACGTCGACGAACTCGCCGGACTTGCCGGCGCAGCGGGCCACCAGGTCGTCGTCCCCCGGACCGCCGACCAGCACGGTGATCGGCGCGGATCCGCCGGGCTCGGCGGCGGGCAGGTCGTCGGCGCAGCGGTGGTCGCACAGCAGCACCGCGGGCAGGGTGAGGTCGATCAGCTGCTGGACCTCGCGGTCACGCAGGGCCGGCACCGTGGTGACCACGACCGCGCCGGCCTTGAGCACCCCGAGCCAGCAGGCCACCAGCCACGGCGTGTTCGGTGCCCTCAGCATCACCCGGTTGCCCGGCAGCACGCCGAGGTCCTCGACCAGCACCTGCGCCACCTGGTTCGACCTGGTGAGCAGCTCCTGGTAGGTCCAGCTGGGTTGGCCGGGGGCGTGCAGCGCGGGCCGGTCGGCACCGAACTCGTTGGTGGGTCGGGTGATCAGCTCGGTCGCGGCGTTCAGCCGGTCCGGGTACTGCACCTCGGGGACGGTGAACTCGAACACCGGCCAGCTGTCACGGGGCGGCAGATGATCGCGGGCGAAGGTGTCCTGGTGCGCGCTGGGACTCAACGGAGTCTCGGTCTGCGTCATGATGCCGTGCCCCTTCGTCGATGCGGAAGTCGAGGTTGCGCGTTCAGGTCGCGGAGTTCGCCGGCTGCGGGCCGCGGATCATGCCTTCCTGCAGCACGGTGGCCAGCAGATTGCCGGACCGGTCGTGCAGGTAGCCGCGGGCCAGGCCGCGATTGTGCTGTGCGGACACGGCCCGCTGGCTGTAGAGCACCCAGTCGTCCAGCCGCGCCGGGCGGTGGAACCACATGGCGTGGTCAAGGCTGGCCGTCGTCAGCCCCGGGTCTGCCCAGGCCAGGCCGTGGGCGCGGAGCACCGGTTCCAGGATGGTGTAGTCGCAGACGTAGGCGAGCGCGGCGGTGTGCACGATCGGATCGTCCGGCAACGGGCTGAACGATTTGAGCCAGACCGCCTGCGTCGGAACGTGTTCGCCGCTGACCTCGGTATAGACCGGGCCGGACACGTGGCGCTGGTCGAAGCTGCGACCGAACGACCAGTACTCGGCGGCCGGGCCGGTCTGCCCGGCGAGTGCCTGCGCCGAACTGGGCAGCGACTCCGGTTCCGGCACGTCGGCCGGCATCGGGGTGGTCAGGTCCAGCCCGTCCTCGGGCACCTGGAACGACGCGAGGCAGGTGTAGACGATCTTGTCGTTCTGATACCCGCGGACCTGCCGGGTGGAATAGCCGCGCCCGTCCCGCAGGATCTCCACCTCGTACCGCACCTGGGCGCCGACATCGACGGGCCGCAGGAAGTAGCTGTGCATGGAGTGCAGTTGCCGGTCGGCCGCGGCGGACCGGATGGCGGCAACGGTCGCCTGCGCAACCATGTCGCCGCCGTAGGCCTTCGGCCACGGGCAGGGCTGGGTGGTCGCCAGGTAGGCCTGGTCGAGGTGTTGCGGGGCAACGGGTGTCAGCTCGATCGCGGCCAGGAACGGATCGGCGGTCGGGGCGGCGTCGGCCCGGGTGGAGTCAGCCGCGGCGGCGCCCGGCCGGGTGCCGTCAACCCGGTCGGTCCGTTCGGGCTCGGCATTCACCGCGCCGTGGGTGCCCACCGGTGAACTCATACCCGCCGGAACCCCTCGAGCAGCGCGTCGTCCACCTCGTCGAGGTTGATCACGATGTTCTCCGGGGTGCGGGTGGTGAGCCAGACCAGATCCTCGGTGACGCTCATGTTCGCCTCGACGTGCGGCATGTACGGCGGCACGAAAACCCAGTCGCCCTCGGTCATGTCGTACCACTGGGCGTAGTTCTCGCCGAAGTAGATCCGGCCGTGGCCCGAGAGCACGTAACCGCCGGTCTCGGCCTCGCCGTGGTGGTGCGGCAGCGAGCGGTAGCCGGGCTTGTTGCTCACCCTGCCGAACCAGATCCTGGTCGCCGGCGTGTGCTGGATGCTGACCCCGGAGACCCGCACGCAGTCGCCGGACTGGGTGGTGTCGCTGCTCTCGTCACCGGCCCTGGTGACGACCGGCGCCACCAGTCCTTCCGGATCCGCGTACTGCTCGTTGGGCCCGTACTGCTGGGTTCCCGGCAGGGTTTCGGTCATGGTCGCTCCTTCGGGTCGCGCTCCGTCAGCCGTCTCGTTCCCTGTGCGTGTCAGGGCGTTCCCTGTGCGTGTCAGGGCGACTGTGTCACGATTCTGACGGCCGTCACATTTACTCAATGTACCATCGGCGACATCGCTCGCAAGGGACCCGGAGGAGAAATCCAGTGCCGCACCAGAACATCAACCCGGCCTCGCTGGCGACGCCGCGTGGCTTCGCCCACGCCACGGTCGCGCCGGCCGGCCGCACCGTTCACCTCGGCGGTCAGACCGCGATGGACGCCGACGGGCGGATCGTCGCCGGCGGCATTGTCGAGCAGTTCCGGCAGGCGTTCGGGAACGTGCTGACGTCGTTGGCCGCCGCCGGCGGGACTCCGGAAGACCTGGTCTCGCTGACGATCTACCTCACCGACGTTGACGACTACCAGGCGAACGGGGCCGAGATCGGCCGGATCTGGCGGGAGTTGGCCGGCAGCAACTACCCGGCGATGGCGGGCATCGGCGTCACCCGGCTGTGGCAGCCGGAGGCGCTGATCGAGATCTCCGGCATCGCCGCCCTCGACTGACGGGGATGACGGCGACGCCGTCAGCCGGTGAGCAGTGCCCGGGCGTGGTCGCGGCTCGGACCGGACCAGCGCTGGTGCAGGCGCATGAACAGTGACTCGGCGACCCGGCCGTGCCAGCCGGTGGGCAGCAGGTCGGCCGGCAGTCCCGGATCCAGGTACGGCAGCTGCCGCCACTCGGTGACCAACGGGATGTAGCCGGCGAATGCCTCGCCGGGCGTTGAGGTCGGCCGGTCCGCCTGCGCGCTGTGCCGGTTGACGAACGAGAGGTACTGGCCCTCGAGGCTGTCCAGGTCCCACCAGCTCGCGACCTTCGTCTTGAGCGCCGCCGTATCGGTGTAGTGGGCGGTGAAGAACTCGACATAGCGGTCCAGCTGCTCGCGGGCGAGCCTGGTCCTGACCGCGTCCGCCACCCCGGCCGGGGCGATCCACAGTCCGGGGGCCACTGATCCGAAACCCCAGCGGCCCAACACCATTCGGATCCGGTGCCGCAGGTGACGCTGCGATTCCGGGACGGTGAAGGTGGCCAGCAGCCATTCGTCCGAGGCTTCCGCATGCCGGCCGAAGATCCGCCGGTCGCCCTCGTCGAACACCTCGTTCAGCTGTGGGGCCAGGGCATACGCCGCGGCACCGTCGGTCGTCGCACTGACCAGGATCTCGCGCTTCTTGAGCCGGGCGACGGACGAGCGGACGCCGGCCGGTTCCACGCCCAACTCGCCGAGCATCCTGATGAGTGCGGCGATCGGGATGGCGCCCCGCAGGTCGCGATACAGCCCGAAGACGGTGACGATCAAGTGCTGGTGACGTGGCGCGGTCGGTGGACTGGCGGGCATGATCGGGAGCCTAGATCAGCTCAGAACCCGAACGTGGCGCTCAGTCCGGAATGACCGCCGTTCCGGTCGAGCGCGGCTTCCGACCTGCCAACCACCGCGCGGGTCGGCCGCACGTGCATGAACAGCAACACCAGCGAGGCCAGGCCGCCCGGCAGGTAGTTGCCGACCGACGCCGGCGGCGACAGGAAGGTGAGTGCGACCGCCACCAGCATCGGCACCTCGCAGAGGGCGACCCGGACCATCGCCGACGTCTGGAACCGGGCGAACGCGACCTGCTGCACGTCGGTGCCCGCCCGGGCAGACTCCAACGGCGCCAGTCGATAGCCGATCTGTTCGCACAGCATCCAGGACAGCGCAGCGATCACCAGCGGGACCACGACGGCCAGCCAGGACACCTGCGGCGAGTCGGACTGTGAGCTCTGGACGACGAACACCACGATCCCGAGCAGCACCGGGACGCTGATGAAGGTGTTCGCCAGGACCTGGTAGGTGCGGGCACCCGCCTGCGGCGTCGGGGTGGTCATCCGTCAGACCCTATTCGACCCGACCAGCCGGCTCCCACCCACGAGGTAGCGGAATGTTCGACAGGTAGCGCGAAGTTGTGCGGCGTGTCCTGCAAGGTTCCGCTACCTGCCCCGGGGGGCTCAGCGGAGCGGCTTCTCCAGCTCCTCGGCGGTCTCGGTCGCCTCTCGCTCGACCCCTTCGCCGTCGTGATAGCGGTACGTGGTGGTGGTCAGCCGACCGGTCGGGCGGTAGCCGAGTCGCACGTACAGCCGGCGGGCATCCGGGTTGTCCACGCCGACACCGATGGCCAGCACGCCGTCGGCGGCGGCCGACTGCGGTGCGGCCAACTGCGATGCGGCCAACTGCAGTGCGGCCAACTGCTCGGCCGCCGCGATCAGCGCCCGACCCACCCCGCGGCCACGGAACTCCGCGCGGGTGTGCAGGTTCTTCAACTCCGGTCGCTCGCCCCTGGTCAGCACCCCGGTCCCGGCCGGCACCCCGTCCAGCCAGCCGACCAGGTACACGATCGAGCCGGCCTGTTGGCTCGAGAAAAACTGCTCGGCCAGTCGCGCACCCGACGGTTCGGCAGCCGTCAGCAGCGGCACATCGTCCGACCTGCACGGCAGGACCCGAATCGTCGACGTCACCGGACCACCTTGTCACGACCGATGGTCAAGAATCACCATGGAGGTAGCGGAAACCCGCAGGACACGCCGCGAGACTTCGCGCTACCTGCAGAGCATTCCGCTACCTCCCGGGCGGGCGGCAGTGGCGTCAGCCGGCTGCGGGCGGGACGTTGTGGTTGCGCCGGAAGATGTTCTCCGGGTCGTAGCGCCGTTTGATCAACGAGAGCCGTTGATAGGTCTCCGGCGGATACGCGGCGGCGACATCGTCCGGTGTGGCCGAGCCCTGGAAGTTGATGTAAGGGCCGGATCCCTGTGCCGCCAACGGCTTCCAGTCGCTCAACGCCTGGTCGATCTCGGCCTCGGTGGCAGCCATCGGCAGCATGATCCCGGCCAGCAGCATCCCCTCCGAGGCGCGATGAGCGTACGCGGTGGCATCGGCCCTGACCCTGGCGACCGCGCTGCCGAGGCTGCGCAGCGTCAGCATCATCTGCTCGCACTCGAAGGCGCGGGCCATCCCGGAGATCACCTCGTCGGTGAGCCGGGGCAGCAGCGTGTTGCGGGCCACGATCCGGATCCCCGGCGGATGGTGGGCGTCCTCCAGCACCTGCGAGTACGGCATCAGCCGTACCGTGTCCGCCACGACGGAGCCCAAGGCCCGCAACGGTTCCAGCGCCGCATCGGCGGCCCGCTCGTCGGGCTCGGCGTAGCAGCACAGCACCATGGCCGCCGCCGGCCGGCCCATCATCGGCGGCATCAGCACCAGGGTGCTGGTGAGGTTCTCGTCGGCGGCCCGCATCGCGTCCCGCCAGCCGGCAACCATCGCCGGAACATCCTGCAGGGCAAAGGCGATCGAGCCGTAGTACACCGAGGTGATCGGTTGCGCGATGAAGTCAAGGCTGACCACCACACCGAAGTTGCCGCCACCGCCGCGCAACGCCCAGAACAGGTCAGGGTTCTCGTCGACGGTGGCCCGCACCAACTGCCCGTTGGCCAGCACCACGTCGGCGGCCACCACGCTGTCGATGGCCAGCCCGTACTTGCGGACCAGCCAGCCGATGCCGCCGCCGAGCGTCAGCCCACCCACCCCGACGCTGCGGGTGTCGCCGGCGGTGATCGCCCAGCCGTGTTCGGCCAATGCGTCGCTCACCGCCCCCCAAGTGGCGCCGGCGCCGATCCGCACCCGGCGGGCCGTGCGGTCCAGCACCACGATCCGGTCGAAGTGGGACAGGTCGATCAGCACCCCGGCGGTGTTCGTGCTGAGCCCGGCGGGACTGTGCCCGCCGGCCCGCACGCTGATGTCCAGGCAGGAGCCGGTTGCGTATTCGATGGCGGCGGCGATCTCCCCCGGGTCTCTCGGACGGACGATCACATCCGGTGCCCCGAGGGCGAAAACCGCCCCGGACGCGTCGTCGTAACCGTCATCCCCGGGCAGCAGTACGTCGCCCAGCTCGGTCGGTCCGGGCGCGAGCCGGTCGGCGCCGCGATCGGTGATGGTCGTGTCGATTCCTTGTGATGTCATACCTTTACCGTCGTCGGCGACGAGCCGGATGTCGTCGGACCTGGGGTGACACTTGCCGGCACGACGAGCGGCGCCGTCCGGTCCGCGAAGTACCACCGCGGGAGTACCGGTGAACTACTCCCGGCGGACGACGACCGCGGCTGACGCACCGCCTACTGTTGATCAGGTGCGCACCGACCGCGGCTGGAAAAGGTTCTACGCCACCGGATGGGTGGTCTCCTGTCTGGTCGCAGTGGCCGCCGCCCGGCAGTGGAACGGCCGGGTCCGGGAGGCCGAGCAGCGGGCGGCCGAGATCGAGCGCACCCACGAGGCGACCGCCCGCGGGCGGGCGGCCGAGGAGCGGCTGCGGATCGCCCGCGATCTGCACGATTCGTTGACGCACAGCATCTCCGTGGTCAAGATGCAGGCGGGAGTGGCCGTGCACCTGGCCCGCAAACGCGGCGAGCAGGTGCCCGAGTCATTGCTGGCGATCGAGGAGGCGGCGACCGAGGCGTCCCGGGAACTCCGCGAGACGCTGCGGGTGTTGCGCCGCGACGAGGTGCCCACCGGGACCGGGCTGACGGAGCTGCCGCGATTGATTGCCCGCTGCGGCAGCGCCGGGCTGGAGGCTTCGGTGCACGAACTCGGGACGAGGCGCGAGCTGCCGGCCGATGTCGACACCGCCGCCTACCGGATCGTTCAGGAAGCGCTGACCAACACCTCCCGGCATGCCGGGCCGGCCACCGCGCGGGTGACGCTGGACTATTCGGACGACTGCTTCCGGGTGGAGATCACCGATGACGGCGAGGGCATCGCCGCCGACTCCCATCGGCCGGGCCTTGGCCTGATCGGCATGCGCGAGCGGGCCGCGGCGCTCGGCGGCAGCCTGGTCGCCTACCGCCGTCCGGAGGGCGGGTTCGCCGTCGAGGCGGTCCTGCCGCTGGTCCCCCGATGATCGTGATTCGAGTGCTGCTCGCCGACGACCAGACACTGATCCGCACCGGGCTGCGGGCACTGCTGGAGGCGGAGGACGACATCACCGTTGTCGGGGAGGCGGCCGATGGCTCCCGGGCGGTCGAGCTTGCTGCCGAGCTGCTGCCGGACATCGTGCTGATGGACGTGCAGATGCCGACGATGGACGGCATCGAGGCGACCCGCCGGATCGTCGCGGATCCACGGCTGTGCGGTGTCCGGGTCGTGATGCTGACGAACTACGGGCTGGACGAGTACGTGTTCTCCGCGCTGCGCGCCGGTGCCAGCGGGTTCCTGGTGAAGGACACCGAGCCGGCCGAACTGCTGCAGGCGCTGCGGGTGGTGACCGACGGCGCCGCCCTGCTGTCGCCGACCATCACCAGGACACTGATCAGCGAGTTCGTCGCCCGGCCGGCCGCTCGGGTGTCGACCGAGGGGCTGACGGAGCTGACCGCCAGGGAGCGGGAGGTGGTGGCGCTGGTCGGGCAGGGACTGAGCAACGACGAGATCGCCCAGCAGATGGTGGTGAGTCCGACCACCGCGAAAACCCATGTCAGCCGGGCGATGTCGAAGGTGCACGCCCGCGACCGCGCGCAGCTGGTGGTGTTCGCCTACGAGACCGGGCTGGTGTTGCCGCGCAGCGATCCGGCCTGACCTCCGTCGACCGAGTGTGGTCGCCGTGGAACTTGCGGTCGAGGCGGGCCGGTGCCGGCGCACCCGGGGTTCGCAATGCCACCAGTGGTCCGCAGGGGAAATTCACGTTGCGAACCACTGGCAGCGTTGCGAGGCTCCGGCTGCCCGCCGCCAACCGAGCCGACCCGCAGCCGGCCGGGTGGGCCGGCGGCGGGTCGCCGCGCTGTCCGGTCAGCGGTTGTCGCCGTCCTGCGGGATGGAGGCATTGACCGACGGGTTGACCCTGGTGATGGTGCCGCTGAGGACCCAGGCCCGCTGGCTCGGTGCGAATCGGGGCGACAGCAGCCCGTCGTTGATCTCCCGGGTGACCGCGACCCGGTTGTAGGCGGGCGCCGGCAGGAACAGCCGGTCGTTGGACTGGCCACCGTCCGAGGTGCCCTCGAGGTCGGCCTCCACAGCGGTGACGACGCCGTCGTGGTTCGAGTCGACCCGCGCGACCTCGGCGGCATAACCGTCGAAGATGCGTTTCTTGAGGCTGTGCACGTTGGGCTCGAACGAGGCCAGGCGCTCGTAGGCGTCCAGCAGCACCTCGTTGGACAGCCCGCTCGGGATGAACCGGAGCCGGGTTTCCTTGTGATCGTCGTTGTTGACGCTGCCGCGGTCGGGATCGTCCGGGCTGGTGTTGAGCAGCCGGTCGGGGTCGCGGGGCAGGTTCGGGTTGTCACCTTCGGCCTGCGGGGTGTTGCTGACGCCGGACGGACCCGACCCCGGGATCAGTGAGGACCGAGCGCCGACCTTGCCCTTTTCGAAGGTGCCGGGCAGACCGCCGGTGAACGGCAGCTCGTACGTCGGCGGGGCCCAGTTCGTGTATTGGTTCAGCTCCCAGTAGGAGTGCAGGTCGCTCTGCTGCAGCGCGTTGTAGGCACCCAGCGACACCTGCACCGGAACGGTGTTGGAGACGTGATCCGGCCAGTGATCGGTGGCCGCCGGCAGGTGCACGTTCTTCCCGTCGGTGGTGAAGATCGCGCCGGGCCGATTGTGGTAATCGCCCATCCGGGCCAGCTTCACCACGTCGGCCGCGGTGAGCTTGCCGAACTGCGCATGCCCGTCCGGCCGGGGCGCCGCGGCGGCCGGAACGGTCACATCGTGGATCAGCCAGCCCTCGTACCAGCCCGACTCGTTGTTGATCACGAACAGGCCGGAGATGTCGCTGAAGATGTCCACGAATGAGCCCGGATCGTTCGGATCCTTCGGCAGGCCAGGTTTGGGCTCGACGACTACCCGGATGGCGCCCAGGTTCGGTAGATCGTGGTTGGGTCCGGTCGCGCTGGGCGCGACGCCGTCGTTGACGCCGGGGATCGTTGTGGTGAACTCGTTGGGCTGGAAGTGCTTGGTGTCCAACAGGTAGTACTGGAACAGCTTGCTGGGCGTGGCGGCCTCGGAGAAGGCCGTCATCGGCGGGTAGGTGCTCGGTCGGCTCGCCAGCAGGGCGAGCCGGTCTTTCAGGGGAACGGGTAGCTGCCGGATGTCGCCGCGGTCGGCGAACGCGGATCCCGCGGTCGGATGCGCTGCGGGCGTCGCGGAACTGATGCCGGTGGTGGTGGCCATGGCGACGCCGAGGGCC
Source organism: Nakamurella lactea DSM 19367 (assembly GCF_000426645.1). Classification (GTDB taxonomy): domain Bacteria; phylum Actinomycetota; class Actinomycetes; order Mycobacteriales; family Nakamurellaceae; genus Nakamurella; species Nakamurella lactea. Next base: position 38,695 of record NZ_AUFT01000008.1, read on the forward strand.
GCGATGGCCGCGATGCCGGTGACCTTGTTGCTGATTTTGTGCATGACAAGTCCTCGCTCAGGCTGGGCGTATCCCAGCTCGTGGTAACCGCACGGATGGCCGCACGCCAGCAACGCTGCGGCAAACTCGGGTGCTGGTCACCGTCGAAATCGGGCGAAAGGTGGCTCATCCCATGGGATGTGGCGGACCGCTGCCCGATCGACGCTGTCCCGATTCCACTAAGTACGTGACGCCCGGCCGAACGGTTCACCCGGGCGGGACAAGCCCGCTACGCCCCAGCGGGACCACCGGCCCACGTTCGCCGGCACAGCGAAGCGAGGACACGGGGTGGGCGCCCCCGTTCGCCGGCACAGCAAAGCCAGGACACCAGCCCGGGCGCCCGCCCTCGTTCGCCGGCACAGCAAAGCGAGGACACGAACCCGGCGCCCGCGCCCTCGTTCGCCGACACAGCGAAGCGAGGACACGAACCCGGCGCCCGCGCCCTCGTTCGCCGGCACAGCGAAGCGAGGACACGAACCGGGCGAGGAACGAGCCCGGTTAGTGACCGCAGCCGAGCGCGGCCGGCGAACCAATCGGGCACAGCGCGGCCGGCGAACCAATCGGGCACAGCGCGGCCGGCGAACCAGAAGACTCAGTCGCGCTCGCCGAGAGTCAGTTCCACTCCGCCGGCCATGCCGGCGGCGGCGTTGTAGACGAACGCGGCGATGGTGGACAGCGCGGTCAACAGCACGATGTTCACCGCGCCGATCACCGCGGCGATGGTGAACACCCTGGCCGGGGTGATCAGGTCACCGGTGGCCTGCGTGGTGTCCGAGGTGGTCAGCGTGTTGAACGTGTCGTTGACCGAGGTCCAGACGTTCATCCCGCCGAGCACCAGGTAGATGATGCCGATCGCGATCATCCAGACGAAGAACATCACGATCGCCACGATCAGGCTGATCTTCAGCACCGTCCACGGATCGATCCGCTTCAGCTGCAGCGAGGCCAGCCGTGGCGGGCGTTTCGTCGGTTTCGCCCGGCGCGGCGGTGCGGCGTGCCCACCGCCGCTGCCGGACGGATCGTTACGGGGCTGATCCGTGCGAGGCGTCGTCACGCACCGTCACCCTTCTTGTCGGGACCATCGGCCGTATCCGACCCGTTACCGTTTTCGTCCACCTCGTCCGAGGCATCGGCATTGCGGGCGATCGCGACGAGCTTGTCACCGTCGGACAGGTTCATCAACTTCACTCCCATCGTCTGCCGTTGCGCCTTGCGGACCTCCTTGGCCCTGGTCCTGATCACCCCGCCGCTGGAGGTGATCGCGAAGATCTCGGTGTCCAGGTCGGTGATCAACGCGCCCACCAGCTTGCCACGCTTGCGGTCGTACTTGATCGTCAGCACGCCCTTGCCGCCGCGACCCTGCACCGGATACTCGTCGATCTCCGTCCGCTTGGCGAAACCGCCCTCGGTCGCCACCAGCACGTAGGCGCCCTCCTGCGCGACATCCAGCGAGAGTAGTTCGTCACCGTCGCGGAACCGCATGCCCAACACGCCGGAGGTGGCCCGGCCCATCGGCCGCAGCGCCTCGTCGGTCGCGTGGAAGCGGATGGACTGCCCCTCGGCGCTGATCAGCAGCAGATCGTCCTCGCTGGAGCAGAGCACCGCACCGACCAGCTCGTCGCCGTCCCGCAGGTTCACCGCGACGATGCCGCCCTGCCGGTTGGAGTCGAACGCCGTCAGCTCGGACTTCTTGACCAGCCCGCCCTTGGTGGCCAGCACCAGATACGGGGCCACCGAGTAGTTCCGGATCTGGATCACCTGGGCGATCTTCTCGTCCGGCTGGAAGGCCAGCAGGTTCGCCACGTGCTGCCCGCGGGCGTTCCGGTTCGCCTCCGGCAGCTCGTACGCCTTGGCCCGGTACACCCGTCCCTTGTTGGTGAAGAACAGGATCCAGTCGTGGGTGGAGCAGACGAAGAAGTGCGCAACGATGTCGTCCTGCTTGAGGCCGGCGCCCTGCACACCCTTGCCACCGCGCTTCTGGGCCCGGTACAGATCGGACTTGGTGCGCTTGGCGTAGCCGGTCCTGGTGATGGTGACCACCACGTCCTCGACGGCGATCAGGTCCTCCATCGACACGTCACCGTCGTAGGGCACCAGCTTGGAACGCCGCTCGTCGCCGTACTTCTCGACCACCTCGGCGAGCTCGTCGGCGATGATCTGCCGCTTGCGCTCGTCCTTGGCCAGGATGTCCTTGAGGTCGGCGATCTTCAGCTCGATCTCCGCCAACTCGTCGATGATCTGCTGCCGCTGCAGGGCGGTCAGCCGGCGCAGCTGCATGTCCAGGATGGCCATCGCCTGGACGTCGTCGATGTCCAGCAGTTCCTTCAGACCCTCGCGGGCGACGTCGACCGTCTGCGATGCGCGGATCAGCGCGATCACCTCGTCGAGCGCGTCGAGTGCCTTGACCAGGCCGCGCAGGATGTGGGCGCGCTTCTCCGCCTCGTCCAACCGGAACTGGGTCCGCCGGGTGATGACCTCGATCTGGTGGGTGACGTAGAAGCTGATCATCTGGTCCAGCCGCAGGGTGCGGGGCACCCCGTCGACGATGGCCAGCATGTTCGCGCCGAAGCTGGTCTGCAGCTGGGTGTGCTTGAACAGGTTGGCCAGCACCACCTTTGCCACCGCGTCACGCTTGAGGGTGACGACGATGCGCTGCCCGATCCGGTCGCTGGACTCGTCGGCGACGTCGGCCAGGCCGGCCATCTTGCCGTCCTTGTGCAGCTGCGCGATCGACTCGACCAGATTGTCCGGGTTGACCTGGTACGGCAGCTCGGTGACCACCAGAATGGTGCGGCCCTTGCTGTCCTCCTCGATCTCCACGACGGCCCGCATCCGGATGCTGCCGCGGCCGGTCCGATAGGCATCGGCGATACCGTCGGCGCCGACGATCAGCGCGCCGGTCGGAAAATCCGGCCCCTTGATCCGTTCCACGGCCGCCTCGAGCAGTTCTTCCGCCGTTGCCTGCGGGTGCTCAAGGCTCCAGAACACCGCCGCGGCGACCTCGCGGAGATTGTGCGGCGGAATGCGGGTGGCCATGCCGACCGCAATACCTTCCGAACCGTTCACCAGAAGATTCGGGATACGCGAGGGCAGCACCGTCGGTTCGGTGGTCTTGTTGTCGTAGTTCGGGATCATGTCGACGGTGTTCTCGTCAATGCCCGTCAGCATGTGCATCGCCAGATTGCTCATCCGGCATTCCGTGTACCGCATGGCAGCGGCCGGATCGTTACCAGGGGATCCGAAGTTGCCCTGGCCGTCGATCATCGGATAGCGCAGCGACCAGCGCTGCGACATCCGGACAACGGTGTCGTAGATCGACGAGTCGCCGTGCGGGTGGTAGTTACCCATCACGTCGCCGACCACGCGAGAACTCTTGACCCGCCCGCGATCCGGCCGGAAACCGGAGTCGTACATGCCGTACAGCACGCGCCGGTGCACCGGCTTCAGTCCGTCCCGGACGTCCGGCAGCGCACGGGAAACGATGACGCTCATCGCATAGTCGATGAACGAGCGCTGCATCTCCTGCTGAATGTCGATCGGCTCGGTCCGGTCGTGCTGGACGATCACCGTATCGACGGACTCGCCGGCCTCCGCCGTTTCGTCCGGCCCGTCCGAGGAGCCGCTGCCACCGGGGGTGACGTCACCGCCGCCGGGGCTGACGTCACCGCCGTCGACCGAACCGTTGGTCTCGTCAGCGGAGTTGTTGTTCTCGTTGTTGTCGGTACCGGAACCGTTATCGGTGCCGTCGCCATCGGTGGGACCAGTCACAACTGCAGACCTTTCAGATCACGTCCGCGCTGAGCGGAATTTCATCCACAACTGGGGATGAAGCCTGTGGGTGGATCGTCAATTCCCCGACCCGCGTCGAGGAGATATCCGGTTGCCCGGAAATCCGCGCTCAGAAGTCCAGGAAGCGGACATCGCGGGCATTGCGGGTGATGAACGAACGACGCGCCTCCACGTCCTCGCCCATCAGCACGCTGAACAACTCGTCCGCGGTGGCCGCGTCGTCCAGGGTGACCTGCAGCATCAGCCGGTGGGCCGGATCCATCGTGGTCTCCCACAGCTCCTTGGCATCCATCTCGCCCAGACCCTTGTAGCGCTGCACACCGTCGTCCTTGGGCAGCCGGCGGCCGGCCTCGTTGCCGATCTTGATCAACCCGTCGCGCTCGCGGTCGGAGTAGGCGAACTCGTGCGCCCCCTTGGTCCATTTCAGCTTGTACAGCGGCGGCTGGGCCAGGTAGACGTATCCGGCTTCCACCAGTGGCCGCATGAAGCGGAACAGCAAGGTGAGCAGCAGGGTACGGATGTGCTGACCATCGACGTCGGCGTCGGCCATCAGCACGATCTTGTGGTAGCGCACCTTGCTCAGGTCGAACTCGTCGTGGATGCCGGTGCCAAGGGCGGTGATCAGGCTCTGCACCTCGGTGTTCTTCAGAACCCGGTCGATCCTGGCCTTCTCGACATTGATGATCTTGCCGCGGATCGGCAGGATCGCCTGCGTCATCGAATCGCGGCCGGCGCCGGCGCTGCCACCGGCCGAATCGCCCTCGACGATGTACAACTCGGACTGGGCCGGGTCGGTCGACCGGCAGTCCTTGAGCTTGCCGGGCAGGCCGCCGATCTCCAGCGCGCCCTTGCGCCGCACCAGGTCGCGGGCCCGGCGGGCCGCCGCCCTGGCCTGCGCCGAACCGACCGCCTTGCTGATGATCTGCTTGGCCTCCGACGGATTGCGCTCGAACCAGTCGGTGAGCCACTCGTTGCAGGCCTTCTGCACGAAGCTCTTGGCCTCGGTGTTGCCCAGCTTGGTCTTGGTCTGGCCCTCGAACTGCGGCTCCCGCAGCCGGATCGAGATGATCGCCGCCAGGCCCTCGCGGACGTCCTCGCCGGACAGGTTCGGGTCCTTGTCCTTGAGTAGCTTCTTCGCCTTGGCGTAGTTGTTCACCACGGTGGTGAGGCTGGCCCGGAAGCCCTCCTCGTGGGTGCCGCCCTCGTGCGTGTTGATGGTGTTGGCGAAGCTGTGCACCGACTCCGAGTAGGAGGAGTTCCACTGCATGGCCACCTCCACCTCCATCGTCTCGCCCTTGACGTCGAACCCGATGACGGACGGGTGGATCGGGTCCTTGGTGGCGTTGATGTGCTTGACGTAGTCGATCAACCCATCCGGGTAGTGGAACACCCGCTCGGCGGGCAGCGACCTGCGCTCCTTGGCCTCCGTCTTGACGTCCAGCGCGCCGTCCAGAGCGCCGTCGCCCGCGGTCTCGTCGAGCTCGCGCGCCTTGGGCCGCTCGTCGCGCAGCACCATGGTCAGGCCCTTGTTGAGGAAGGCCATCTCCTGCAGCCGCCGGGAGATCGTCTCCAGGTTGTACTCGACGGTCTCGAAGACGTTCGGGTCGGCCCAGAAGGTGATGGTGGTGCCGGTTCCGGTGCTGCTGCCGACAATTTCCAGCGGGCCGGGCACGGCGTTGTCGTAGTTCTGCCGGTAGTGGTTGCCGTCGCGGTTGATGTCGACAACCAACCTGGTCGACAGCGCGTTCACCACGGAGACGCCGACGCCGTGCAGGCCGCCGGAGACGGCATAGGTGTCGGAGTTGAACTTGCCGCCGGCGTGCAGCACGGTGAGCGCCACCTCGACGGCCGGCTTCTTCTGGGTCGGATGCATGTCGACCGGGAAGCCGCGGCCCTCGTCGACGACGCAGACACCGCCATCCGCCTGGAGGGTGACGACGATCTTGGTTCCGAAGCCCGCCATCGCCTCGTCGACCGAGTTGTCCACGACCTCCTGCACCAGGTGGTGCAGGCCGCGTTCGCCGGTGGAACCGATGTACATGCCGGGCCGTTTGCGGACGGCCTCCAGCCCCTCGAGCACGGTAATCGATGACGCGCCGTACTCGTTCTTCTTCTTCGCCACTGGTCTCCTTAGGATGAGAACGGCCCTGGACAGCTGCGCACACCGCGCGTCGATGACGCGACCGGATGCCGCGGCACCGCGGCCCGCCGATGGCGCCGGAACCGGGGATCCGGTCCGGCTGACGACGCCCAACTTTTGGGACTGCCGATTCCGTCAGCGAGGCTGCTGGGCACCACTACGTCGAAGGCACTCCTCATTCTAGCGCTCGGGAGGCCCTCTCCGCCTCTTTCCCGGTACCTGTTAACGCCGTGGCGCGCTTTTTGGCGGGGTTTTGAGGTCATCGGCCGCATCCACGGGTCCGGATGCACCAAGAGTGGACTCAGGAGCCGCCTTCGGTGCACTCCGGCAGGCGCACGGTTGTCCACCCACCGCGATTGCTCCACATTCCTGTGATTGCTCCACCATGCGGCGATTGCTCCACAATCCTGCCGGTCGCGGCTGCGGACTATCGAGGGGGCGGTGGCGGCGGGACCGGCTTGGCGAGCGCGACCTCGGCCAGGTCGATGACGACCTCGCCGCGCCGGGTGCTGATGGTGCAGGTCGCGTCGTCGATCGCGACCAGGTCGCCCAACGCGTCGGTGAAGGCGCCGGGGACCCGGTGACGGACCACCACCCTGGTGCCGATGGGCAGCCCGCGCAGGCGCTCGACCGCTGGGTTGTCGCTCACCTGATCGACGGTAGCCGCCGACGGCCCGTTCGCCCCTGGCGGCCGGTGCGGCGGAGCCGCCGTGCAGCAGCCAGCTAGCGTGGGGGCAAGCCCGCAGAACCCGAGAGGAACCACGCATGTCGTCCCGACCATCGGTGTCCGGTCCGGTCATCACACCGGCCGCGCCGAAACTGTCTCCCCGCCGGTTCTATCGGATCGTCGCCATCGCCGAGACCGTGACCTGGACGCTGCTGATCATCGGCATGCTGCTGAAGTACGTGGCGAAGGCCGGCGGCCTGCCGGTGCTGATCGCCGGCTCCCTGCACGGCCTGGTGTTCATCAGCTACGGGCTGACCGCGGTGCTGGTCGGCGTCAACCAGCGGTGGAACACCCGGCTCATCGTCGCCGCGGTGCTCACCGCCGTCGTGCCGTACGCGACGATCCCGTTCGACAACCGACTGGAGCGGCGTCAGCTGCTCGAGGGTGGCTGGCGCACCACCGCCACCGACGATCCTCGCGATCACACCGCGGTGAGCAGGCTGCTGCGCTGGATGCTCGGACGGCCGGCGGTGCTGACCGGTGTCTTCGTGGCGCTGGTCGTGGTGATCATGGTGACGTTGTTGCTCATCGGTCCGCCGGGCGGCCGCGGCAACTAGCCGGGTCGACGTTCACTTCGAAGTGGTGTGGCCGCGACTCGGTGCGGCGTCGTTGTCGTCGATGGTGAGCGCGAAGAACACCCCGAGGGCGTTGCACGCCGCACAGGCCACCAGCGCCCAACGGAACGGGGTCGGGTCGGCGTCGGGGGCCAGGCCGACCCCGATCGCGGCGATCACCGTCGCGGCGATGGCCACCCCGATGGCCGAGCCGGCCTGCCGGGTGGCGTTGTACAGCGAGGTCCCGGCGCCGATCTTGTCCCTGGGCACGGTGTCGAAAGCGGCGGCCTGGGTCGGCACGAAGGTGTGCGACTGACCGATCCCCAGCACCAGCATCACCAGCACCAGCACCACCGGCGGGACCCGCTGGCCGCTGATCGCCGCCATCGTCAGCAGCAGCAGGCAGACCAACGTCTGCCCGCCGGCGATCAATCGACGCGGCCCGACCCTTCCGTAACGGCGGCCCACCAGCTGGGTGCCGATCATGATCCCGAATGCCTCCGGGAAGGTGAGCAGTCCCGCCTCCATCGCGCCGTAACCGAACGAGGTCTGCAGCATCAGCGGGTAGGCGAACAGCGCCCCGAGGAAGCCGGCCGACGACGCCATGGTGACCAGGTTGGCCGACCGGAACAGCCGCAACGCATAGAGCCGTAGGTGCAGCATCGGTGCCGTCAGCCGCAGTTCGACCATCACCAACAGCACCAGTAGGCCCAGACCGACCAGGCCGCAGACCAGGATGAGTGGCGATCCCCACCCGCGGGATGGGCCCTCGGAGACCGCGAACATCAAGGCGGCGAAACCGATGCCGGCCAGCAGGAACCCGGCGATGTCCAGCCTGGTCCGCGGTGCCGGCGCCAGCGGCCGGACCCAGATGAGGGTGAAGATCAGCGCCAGCGCCCCGATCGGGATGTTGATGCCGAAGATCCACCGCCAGTTCACGTGCTCGACCAGGAACCCGCCCAGTACCGGGCCGAGCGCCGGCGCGAACGCGATCGGCACCGTGGTGATCCGGGACAGCCGGACCCGCTCGTTGGCCGGGAAGGTGCGGAACAGCATGGCCAGCCCGACCGGGGTCATCAGCCCGCCGCCCAGCCCCTGCAGCACCCGGAACAGCACCAACTGCTCGACCGACCCGGCCAGCCCGCAGGCGCCGGAGGCCACCGTGAACGCCGCCAGCGCACCGATGAACACCCCGCGCGGGCCGAACCTGTCGCCGAGCCAGCCGGCCACCGGGATGGCGACCGCGACCGCGACCAGGAAGCCGATGTTGATGGTGGCCGTCTGATCGACCGGCACCCCGAAATCGAGAGCGATGGTCGGCAGGGCCACGTTCACCACGGTCGCGTCGATGATGTTGATGAACATCGCCGCGACGAAAACCGTGGCGACGGCGATCTTCTGCCGCCGTTCGTCGCTCATGGTGCCGCGGGCCGGGTGTCGCCTGACGCTCCGGTGTCCAGTGGCACGTTGAACGAGAGCAGTGCGGCGCCGGAGTCCGGGTCACCGGTCAGCGACAGGGTGGTCAGGGTGCCGTTGTCCAGCCGCGGCAGCACCCGGCGGTAGCTGCCCAGCGGAATGCCCAACAGCGCGCACAGGGTGAGTCGGAAGAAGGTGTTGTGCGCCACCACCAGTACCGTCGCGCCGGGTTGGGCAGCGGCGATCCGATGGAAGACGGCCCGTCCGCGCTCGGCGGCCGCGGTCGGTGGCTCGGCCTCCGGGAAGTGCCCGCCGACCGGATCGTCGACGAACCTGGCGACCAGGTCCGGTGCGGCGGAACGCATTTCGGCCATCGTCCGGCCTTCCATCACGCCGAAGTGCACCTCCCGTAGATCGTCCAGCACGATCGGTTCGATGCCCAGCGCGGCGGCCACCGGTGCCGCCGTCTCCCTGGCCCGGCGGATCGGCGAGACGTACAGCGCCTGCGGTTCGACCCGGCCGGCCCACTCGGCCAACTGCTCCGCCTGCCGGCGCCCGGTCGGTGTCAGGTCGACGTCACTGGACCCGGCGTACCGGTTCTCCGCATGCCAGACGGTCTGGCCGTGCCGGGACACGATGACGGTGGTCGGTGCGGTCACGGCCCGTCCTCCTGTGCTGTCTGGTGTGCGGCTGCTGCCTGGTGCGGCGCGGCGCCGGGCAGCCAGCCGCGCTCGGTGAGCGCGGCGACGAACGCCGCATAGGCGTCGTCGAAGACCGCCGCTCGGTCGGGGTCGGGCTGCAGAGCCCGGGAATGACGGACCATCCGCGCCGCGGTGGCGGCCACGCCGCCGGGTCGATCCGGTGGCGCTGCGGCCAGGATCGCCATCCCTATGGCGGCGTCGGCGTGCTCGGGGACCACCACCGGCAGGCCGAGCAGATCGCAACGCAGCTGGTTCCAGTAGTCGTTCGCGGTGGCCCCGCCGGAGAAGCTGACCGGACCGGAAACCTCCGCGCCGAGTTCCCGGAGCCGTTGGTAGCCAAGACGTTCGGTGAAGGCGATGCCCTGCAGGACGGCGGCGAATCGGGCAGCTGCACCGGCCGGGACGCCCTCGGTGAACCCGGTGGCCGCTGGGGCGACGAACGGGAAGCGCTCGCCCCGGCCGGCCAGCGGGTAGCAGACCCCGCCGGCCGGTTCCAGGGCGGCGGCGGCCGTGCTCAGCGCGGCCAGGTCGGCCCCGGCGAAATCGCGCGCGATGATCCCGGCGCCGATGCCGGACGCCCCGCCCGGCAGCCAGCCGCCGTCCGGGCTCCGGTGCGAGTAGACGGCCCCGGTCGGGTCGATCACCGGCGCCGAGGTACTGCCCTTGATCACCAGGGTGGTGCCAAGGGTCGAGCTCCACGAACCCGGATCCAGTGCGCCGGAAGCGATCTGCGCGGCACAGCCGTCCGTCATGCCGGCCCGGATCGGCGTGCCGACCGGGATCGCGGTGGCCGCGGCAGCGGCCGGGCCCACCTCGCCGATCACCGTGCCCGGCAGTACCACCTCGGGCAGCAGGCCGACGTCCAGCCCGAGGTCGTCGAACACGTCAGATGGCCACCGAAGCTCGATCAGGTCGACGCCGGTCTTCAGCGCCTGGCTGGTGTCGGTGGCTGTCGGGCGGCCGGCCAACCGGGCCACCAGGTGATCGCCCTGGTGGACGATCCGGGCGCCGGCCGGCAGCGCGGCGCTGTGCGCCAAACCACCGTGCGCCAAACCACCGTGCGTCAAACCACTGTGCGTGAAACCACCGTGCGTCAAAGCACTGTGCGTCAAACCACCGTGCGTCAAACCACCGTGCACCAACCACAATGCCTTGGGCAACGCCCAACTCGGCTGCATCGTCACCCCGAACCTGGCCCAGACCGACCGACCGGCGGCCGCCACGGCGGCCCCCTGCTCGACGGCCCGGGCGTCGTCGTACATCAGCGCCGGGGTGAGCGGTCGCTGCCGGGCGTCCTCGACCAGGATCGTCCCGGAGGTGGCGTCCAGCGCAACCCCACCCAGCCTGCGGCCGCCGAGTCCGGCCAGCGCCACCGTGCTCGCCTGGCAGAGCGCACGCCACCACTCGTCGGGATCCTGCTCGTGCCGGCCGGCCTCCCGGCGACTGCTGCGCAGCGGGCTCGCACCGGTGCCGACGACGGTCCCGTCGGCGGCGACCAGCGCGGCGCGCACTCCTTGGGTGCCGATGTCGATGCCCAGGTACAGCGCGTCGTCCCCGGCGGGATCGGACATGGCATCCGCCTTCGACGTCGGGGCAACTGCTCGGCCCCGGGCACCGGCAGCGCCCGTGCCGGTCAGTGCGGGGGGCTGGCCGGGCTGTCGACCCGCCCGGCCACCGGGTGGTGCCGTGGGCCGTGCGGGTCTTCGCAGTTATCCTGCTGCACCGGTGTCCGGCCGCCGTCGGCGGCCCCGGTGCCGCGCGACACCGGCCGCCCGGCCGACGAGGTGGGCGCACCGGCCGGCCGCGCCAGGGTCGGGTCGGGCAGCGTCGCCGGCAGCCTGAAGTCGGCGCCGGCGTGATCGACCTGCAGGGTCGTGTGCCGGATCCGGTAGTCGGACTGCAGCAGCTGCTCGAGCCCACGCCGAACCGCATGGCAGTCGCCGTCCGGCTCGACCAGCACGTGCGCGGACAGTGCCGGCAGGCCCGAGGTGACGTCCCAGATGTGCAGGTCGTGTACCTCGGTGACCCCCGGCTGTTGGGCCATGGCCGGGCCGATCACGTCCGGGTCCTGGTCGGCCGGCGCCGCCTCCAGGAAGATCCGGCCGGAGTCGCGGACCAGCCGATAGCCGGCCAGGATCATCAGCGCGGCGACCACCAGCGCGGCGATCGCGTCCGCCCTGGTGAACCCGGTGAGCATCACCACCAGCCCGGCGAGGGCGGTGGCGATGAAGGCGTAGAGGTCGTTGAGGATGTGCTGGAAGGCGCCCTCGATGTTCAGGCTGGTCCGGTTGGCCTTCGAGATCAGCCAGGCCGCAACGATGTTGACGCCGATGCCGACCAGCGCGGTGACGAATACCAGCAGACCCTCGACCTCGGGCGGTGAGATGAGCCGCCGGATCGACTCGAAGATGAACCAGGCGGCCAGCAGTAGCAGGGTGAGCCCGTTGGCCTGCGCGGAGAGGATCTCGGCCCGGCGGTATCCGTACGTCCAGCGGCCGCGGGCGGGTTTGGCGGCCAGCCGGATCGCGATCAGCGCCAGCACGATCGACGCGGCGTCGGTCAGCATGTGCCCCGCGTCCGAGATCAGCGCGATGGACCCGGCGATGACGCCGACCGTCACCTCGGCGATCAGGAACGCGACGATCAGCGCCAGCGCACCCGAGAGATAGCGCCGATCGGCGTCCACCCGGACGCCGTGATCGTGACCGCCGGTCCCGTGGTCCGCGCGGTGGCTGTGCGTCTCCACGCACTCGACGATACTGCCGGCGGATCCGGGCTTCGGGTGGTCGTTCAGGTCCGTCGTACTTGGTGTTGCTATCTACCGGTAGTCAGTGTTACTGTCTACCAGTAGTCAGCGACGCCGAGTAGGTCGAAGGAGACGTGATGGCGAATCAGATGACGGAGATGCTCAAGGGCACGCTCGAAGGAATTGTGCTGTCGATCCTGGCCGAACGTCCGGCCTACGGATACGAAATCACCGCCCGGCTGCGCGAGCAGGGCTTCGCGGACCTGGTCGAGGGCACTGTTTACGCCCTACTGGTCCGGATCGAGCAGCGGGGCTTCGTCGACGTCCAGAAGGTCCCTTCCGAGAAGGGGCCGCCACGAAAGGTGTATTCGGTCAACGCCCAAGGGCGGGACCAGCTCGAAGAGTTCTGGCGGACCTGGAGCTTCCTCGCAGAACGTATCGAACAGCTCCACCGAGAAAGGAACTGAAATGGCAGCGAAGTGGATCGAGACCTTGACCGGATCACTCGAACAGAAGAAGGAGTACCGGCAGTACGCCTCCCGTATCGACGCTCTCCCCGAGCCGTACGCCGCCGCAGCGAAGGCGTTGCAGCGGTACCTGACCTACTACGCGGGAGTCACGGACGGCGGAACCCTGCTGTCGATGATGGGCGACCACGTCGAGCTCTGGGAAAGGGCCGCGGCTGACGGCACCACCTTGCACGCGATCGTCGGGGACAACCCGGTCGAGTTCGCCGAGGCATTCGCCCAGGCCTACAGCGGCAAGCAGTGGATCGACAAGGAGCGCGAGCGCCTCGTCAAGGCCATCCAGGACGCCGAAGGGAGGGAGCAGCAATGACCGCGGCCACCATCCGGGTGCGGAATCTGCAGAAGTCGTACGACGATCTGCAGGTGCTGCGCGGCGTGGACTTCGATGTTGCACAGGGCAGCATCTTCGCCCTGCTCGGCTCCAACGGGGCCGGCAAGACGACGGTGGTGAAGATCTTGTCGACGCTGTTGGCGGCGGACGCCGGAACGGCCGAAGTCAACGGCTTCGACGTCGCCGATAGCGGGCAGGACGTTCGGGAGTCGATCAGCCTGACCGGGCAGTTCGCGGCCGTCGACGAGATCCTCAGCGGGCGGGAGAACCTTGCCCTGGTGGCACAACTGCGGCATCTGAAGCACGCCGGCCAGATCGCGGACGAACTGCTCGCCCGGTTCTCGCTCACCGAGGCGGGCGATCGGAGGGCGTCCACCTACTCCGGCGGCATGCGCCGTCGCCTCGACATCGCCATGAGCCTGATCGGCGATCCGCCCGTCATCTTCCTCGACGAGCCGACCACCGGCCTCGACCCGCAGGCACGCAAAGAGGTGTGGCGGACCGTCGAGGAACTCGCCAAGAACGGCACAACGGTGTTGTTGACGACGCAGTACCTGGACGAAGCCGAACAGCTCGCCGACCGGATTGCGATCCTCCATCAAGGACGGATCATCGTCGACGGCACCCTGTCCGAACTCAAGCAACTGCTGCCGCCGGCGAAGGTCGAGTACGTCGAGAAGCAGCCGAGCCTGGAAGACGTCTTCCTGGCGCTGGTGGGCGACAACGGCGGCGCCGATGGCAGCAGCGACAGCGCCGCGGTGCACCGCACCGCCGATGCAGAAAGGTAGGAAAATCATGGCCACACACGCCCTGCAGGACACCACGGTCCTCACCCGCCGGTCGCTGCGCCATATCGCCCGCAGCCCGGACACCATCATCACCACCGCGGTCACCCCGATCGCGCTGATGCTGCTGTTCGTCTACGTGCTCGGCGGCGCCATCGACGTCGGGTCGGGTTCGTACATCGACTACATGCTGCCCGGCATCCTCCTGATCACCATCGCCTCGGGTATCGCCTACACCGCCTACCGACTGTTCATGGACCTGCAGAGCGGGATCTTCGAGCGCTTCCAGTCCATGCCGATCGCCCGGCCCAGCGCGTTGTGGGCCCATGTGCTGACCTCACTGGTCGCCAACATGGCCTCGCTGGTGGTCGTCATCGCCGTCGCACTGTTGATGGGTTTCCGCACCAGCACAAGTATTCTCGGCTGGCTCGCGGTGGCCGGGGTGCTGATCCTGTTCACCCTGGCGCTCACCTGGGTCGCGGTGATCGCCGGTTTGGGCGCCAAGACCGTTGACGGCGCGAGCGCGTTCTCCTACCCGCTCATCTTCCTGCCGTTCATCAGCTCGGCATTCGTCTCGACCGACACCATGCCCGCCCCCGTCGCGTGGTTCGCGGACAACCAGCCGGTCACGGCGATCGTCAATTCGATCCGCGCGATCTTCACCGGACAGCCGGTCGGCGCCGACATCTGGATCGCTCTGGCCTGGTGCGTCGGCATCCTGGCCGTCGCGTACCTGTTCGCGACCAGGCTCTACCGCCGCAAGATCCGCTGATCCGGCACGGCGGCGGCCGTCGCTCAGTTCGACGGCGGCGGCTGTCGCTCAGTTCGACGGCGGCGGCTGTTCGACGAGTAGCCGGCGCCATTCCGGCGCGGTCTCGAGCAGCAGCCCGACGGCCTGATCCACGCCGGCGTCCGGTAGCCGGATCGCACCGTCACCGGCAGCGGTGGTGGCCAGCATGGTGACCAGACCGGAACGGCGCTGCAGCGGCGACTGCCGCAGGTTCCAGCCGAGCAGTCCGGTCCGACCGAGTACCTCGGTCGCCCGGTGGATCGATCCCGACCGGACCACCAGATGCCGGTCGGTGACCCGATGACCGAGCGCGGCGTAGTTGTTTCCGGCGGACCAGAAGGCGAACCCGCCGAGCAGTAGGGCGGCTGCCGCCGCTGCCCACCAGAGGGCCGGGATGACGAGCACGGCGAAGGCCGCGCACAGCAGCGTCACCGAGGTGGCGGCCGCGGCGGCCCTGACGAACCGGCGGCGTCGGGCGGCCGCCGGGTGCCGGGTGAGCCGGTCCGGCACGGCGGTGCCCAGCACCGCCGCCGCTACCTGCCGCATCTGCGCTCGCGGCGCCGCCGGCATCAGCGTGTCCGGTTCCGCGGTTCGCTGGTCGTCGGTCCGGCGCAGGCCGGTCGCCAGCACGTCCAGCCGGGCCGCCCCGACCGCACGGATGCCGAGGGGCTCGACCAGGGCGACACCGCGGACCCTGTTCTCCTCGAAGCTGGTGGATCGGTGCACCAGCAGGCCGCGGCGGATCCGCAACGCGCCGTCGGGCTCGCGCTCCAGCGTGTAGTTGAACCACCCTTCGATGAAGATGGCCAGGTTGCCGATCGCGCCGACCAGCAGCCCGACGACGGCAAGTGCCAGCAGCTCCCAGACCAGCGGAACGCCGGCGAACCGGTCCTGGATCCATTGCAGGACAGCGCCGTTCGCGTTGAACCAGCCGGCCACCTGCATCAGCACGCCGAAGGCGCCGGCGGCCAGTACCGGCGTCCAGAAGCTCATCGGTGCGTACCGCAGCCAACTCGGGTGGAAGCTGGCGAGTTCGCCGATCACCGGTAGCTCGCCCGGCACCTCCGCTCCCGGCCGGTGCAACAACTGCAGCCGCAACGTCTCCGCGTACTGCCGGCTCACCGACCTGAGCGTGAGATCGCCGTGCTGATCACCGGTACCGATCCGCAGATCGGCGACGTTCAGCAGCCGTTGCGCCGGGTCGGCGGTGATCTCGACCGTCCGGATCCGGTCACGGGGCAGCGAGGTGCGCTTGGTGCCGAGTAACGCGAAGGTGTACTCGACCCGGTCGACGTCGATCCGGAAACTGCTGCAGCGCCACCGGATCCATTCGACCAGCGCGGCGGCGGCGGACAGCAGCAGGGTGCCGCCGAGCACCCACAGCAGCACCCATTCCCAGGCGATGTCGCCGATTCGCAGGCCGATCGTGGTCGGCACCCCGGCGGCCAGCAACGTGCCGGCCACCGTCAACGCCGACGCCGGAACGGTGCGCGGATCCAGCCGGTGGTCGGTCGGCGATCCGGTCGCACTATCGGTGGACATCAGGTGGCGGCGGACATCAGGTGGCGTCGCGGTCCGCGGCACCGGCGGACACCTGCTCGGTCAGCACCGTCAGCCGGTGCGAGATCTGTTCCGCCTGCTCGTTGGCCAGTGCCTCGATCCGGACCGGGCCCTTGGCCGAGGCGGTGGTCACGGTGAGGGTGGCCAACCCGAAGACCCGTTGCAGCGGGCTACGTTCCACATCCACCGTCTGGACCCGCGACAGCGGAGCGGCCCGCCATTCCTGCCAGAGCCAGCCGCTGCGGGCGTAGACCGCCTCGTCGGTCACCTCCCAGCGGTGGATCCGGAACAGCACCGGTGGAACGACGACGGCACCACCGATCGCGACCAGCGCCAGCAGCGCGGCGGGCCACCACAGCCACGGCCTGGCCGCGTCGAGCAGGACCCCGAGGACGAACAGCACGACGGCTGGGACGCCGACGAGTAGACCTATCCGGCTCGCCCACCATCCGCGACATCGCGGGTCGACCCGGTGTTGCGGCGGCCGGAGCCTGAGCTGCGCCGTCATACCTGGACTGTCGCATCCTCGGTGTGCCGGACGCCCAATTGCTCGCTCGCCCCGTTCAGGATGCGCTGGACGGCCAGCGTGTCGGCCAGCGGCATGATCTCGCTCTCGGTGGCTCCGGCAAGGACGCGATCGGTCACCTCGATGAGCTCGTGGGCGTAGCCACCGCCGAGCGGCTCCCGGCTCACGGTCTCCGGCTCGGACCCGTTGCGGTGCAGCACGAAGGTGCTCGGATGGTGGAATCTCGGCAGCACGTCGATCCAGCCCCCGGTGCCGAAGATCCTGGCCTGCCCCGGGGTCGGGTTCCGCAGCGAACCCAGCAGCGTGGCCGCCCGGCCGTCGTCATACCCGAGCAGTAGCCCGACCTCGAGGTCGACCCCGGTCGGCGCCAACGACCCGGTGGCCGTCACCGTGGTCGGATTCCCGAGCAGGTACTGCGCGAACGAGACCACGTAGACGCCGAGGTCGAGCAGCGCGCCGCCACCCTGGGCCGGATCGAAGAGCCGGTCGGCCGGATCGAAGGGCCGGTCGACACCGAGGTCGGCCTGCACCTGACGGACCTGGCCGATGGCCCCGTCGTCGATCAGCCGGCGCAGCTCGACGATCGCCGGCTGGAACCGGGTCCACATCGCCTCCATCACGAAGGTGCCGGTCGAACGGGCCAGATCGATGATCTGCTCCGCGCCGGGAACGGTTGCGGTGAAGGACTTCTCGATCAACAAGGCCTTGCCGGCCCGCAAGCCGGCCAGCGCGATGGCGTGGTGTTGCGGATGGGGGGTGGCGATGTACAGCACGTCGACATCGGGATCGGCGACGATCTCGGCGTAGCTGCCGTAGCTGCGCTGCAGGCCGTGTCGCCTGGCGAAGTCGGCCGCCCGGTCCGCGGACCTGGACGCCACCGCGACCGGGATCGCCCCCGGCACCAGGCGAAAGTCCTCGACCACCTTTTCGGCGATCCGGCCCGGCCCGACGATGCCCCAGTGCAGCTGCTTGTCGTTCGTCATGCCCATGACAGTAGGTACCCCGCCGTCCTCGGGGCCGGCGAAGGGGTTGCGAACCGGGTCCGGCCGTGTTCAACTATGGCCGCCGTGATCGAAAGTGCTCGAATATGTCTAGATCTGTGCAGTGCTTTCCAACGGCGCGTGGATTCCACTGGCTCAATGACGAGGAGTACCCATGGATCGTCGCAAGTTCCTGTCCCTGGCCGGCCTGTCGCCGCTGGCCGCAATGACGCTGACCGGCACCGCCGCGCAGGCCGCGCAGGCCGACCGACCGCCCGGCGCCGGGCGGCACACCTTCGGTTTCGCCGCGGACGGCAGCGAGTTCCTGCTGGACGGGAATCCACTACAGATCCGCAGCGCCGAGATCCACCCCGCCCGGGTGCCGGTCGAGCACTGGGGGCACCGGATCCGGATGGCCAAGGCGATGGGCCTGAACACCATCTCGGCCTACGACTTCTGGAATTACCACGAGGTTCGCGAGGGAAAGTTCGACTTCCACAGCGAGCGACGGAACCTGGCCGGATTCATCCGGCTCGCCCAACGCGAGGGTATGTGGGTGCTGCTGCGCCCCGGCCCGTACGTCTGCGGCGAATGGGACCTCGGCGGCCTGCCTTCGTACCTGCTCGCCGACCCTGACGCCCAACTACGGGTGCGGCACGCGGACTACCCGCCGTACATGGACGCGTTCCGCCGTTACGCCGCGGCGTTGGCCCACCAGGTGCGTCACCTGATGGTCGCCAACGGTGGCCCGATCCTGATGATCCAGGTCGAGAACGAATACGGCTCGTACGGCAACGACGCCACCTACGTGGAGGAGATCCGTCAGACCTGGATCGACAACGGCCTGACCGGGCCGTTCTACACCGAGGACGGCCTCGGGCAGGTGCAGAGCAACCACACCAACGTCCCCGGCGGCGCGATCGCACTCAGCGGCGGCGACGTCAACTCGATCGCGGCGGCACGCCGGTCGTTCCCGGACGTTCCGGCGATGTCCGGCGAGCTCTACTCCGGTTGGCTCACCCACTGGGGCGACCGGGCTTTCGCCTCCGGCGCGGTCACCAGTCAGGTCACCGCGCTGATGCAGCAGAAGCGGTCGTTCAACTTCTACATGTTCCACGGCGGCACCAGCTTCGGATTCTGGTCGGGGGCGAACGCCGGCAATGACGGCAGCAACTACGGACCCGACATCACCAGCTACGACTACGGCGCGCCGGTCACCGAGCAGGGCGTCGCCACCGACCTCTACCAGCAGTACCGAGAGATCATCACGACGGCGACCGGTGTCCCGGCGCCCCCGGTGCCGGCGGCACCACCGGCGATCGCGCCGGCGGCCACCACCGCCACCCCGTACGCCTCGCTGTGGGACAACCTTCCGCGCGCCGCGTCCGCCGGCGAACCGGATCCCCGACCGATGGAGGCGCACGGCCAGGACTTCGGCCTGGTGCTCTACCGCGCGAAGCTGCGCCAGCACGTCGGCGGTGATCTCACCGTCAGCTCGGTGCACGACTACGCGACCGTCTTCCTCGACGGCGCCTACCAGGGCGGGCTGTCCCGCACCGCCGTCCCGGCGGCATTCACCAACCCGGTGCAGGTGCGGATCGGTGACGGGCCACTACCACTGCCGGCGGGCACCTCCACGACCAGCACGCTGGACGTCCTGGTCGAGGGCATGGGTCGGATCAATTACGGGCACGGGATGGTCGACCGGAAGGGCATTACCTCGTCGGTGGCGGTGACCGCCGAAGACGGTTCGCAGACCGACATCCACGGCTGGACCACCCATCTGCTGCCGCTGACCGAGGCATGGTTCCGGAAGCTGAAAACGAGGATCTCCGATCCGTCCCGTCCCGGTCAGGTGTTCCGCGCCGAGTTCGAGGTGGACACACTCGGCGACACCTACCTGGACATGTCGAAGTGGACCAAGGGCCTGGTCTTCGTCAACGGCCACAATTTGGGCCGCTACTGGAACGTCGGTCCGCAGCTCGCGCTGTTCTGCCCGGCCGGATTCCTGCGGCGCGGCACCAACACCATCCACGTACTGGACCTGCACCGGACCGAGCAGGCGCCGATCGCGTTCGTCGAGGCACTCGACGACGTGGACCTGCCGGGCCGCGGCGGCACCGTGTACGCCATCGCCCACCTGGCGAGCGGCAAGGTATTGGGCATCGCCGGCGGCAGCCAGTCTCCGGGCGCCAAGACGAACATCGAGACCGGCACCGGAGAGTCGTCGCAGCAATGGGAGGTGGTGGACCTGGGCAGCGGGTATTCCACCATCCTCAACCGGCACTCCGGCCTGGCGCTGGACAACCTCGACCACAAGCTGACGGCCGGCAACCCGATCGGCCAGTGGGCCGACGGCGGCGGGCTGAACCAGCAATGGGAGCTGACCCGCGGCGGTGATGCGAGCTACACGATCCGCAACCGGGAGAGCGGGCTCTACCTCACCGCGCTTGCGACCACCGAGGGTGCGCCGGTGACCCAGGAGGAGCTGACGGGCGACTCGAGCAGGTGGACCCTGACCGAAGCCTGAGGTCCGCGCCGCGGAGCCCGTCGGCTCAGTAGCCGAAGGCGCGCTCGACGGTCTGGTCGATCGATTGGCCGTCCGGCGCGCCGGCCCGGATCCGCAGGCTCACCGATCCGTGCCCCTTCGGCGGTTTCACCATCGCGATGTACCGACCCGTTCCGCGCTGTCTGATCGTGTCGACCCGTTTCCAGTTCTTGCCGTCGTCGAAGGACACCCAGCCGGTGACGGTCAATCCGCGGACCCCGTTGCTCGCGACCTGCCGGTGCACGAACAGGCCGATCTTCGCCGTGCCCCGATGCCGTAGCCGGCCTTGCAGATCGGTGTCCACGTCGTAGTCCACCTGCAGCAGACCCAGCGGGGTGCGCTGACCGGGCGCCGGCCGGCCGGAGTCGAACTCCCAGGCGGTGGAGGTGGCCGTCGAGTGTTGCCACCATGGCTCCGACCGAGCGACGTCCATCTCCAGCCGGTACCGGGCGGGTTCGGCGGCCGCCGGCCACAAGCCGTACGCCGCAGCGCGTTCGGCGACCAGGGTGCCGTTGCGATAGAGCCTGGTGGCGGCCGGCACCCGCTCGTCGAACTTGTCGTCCGCCGCCAGGATGCTGCGGATCCAGATGGAGAACTGATCGCCTTCGCGGAACGGCGGCTGTCCGTCGTCGGCGAATTGGTCCACGTCGGCCGGAACGCCGGGCCGGGCGACCGGCCGGAACCAGTCGGCCGTCAGCCGTTGCCCCGGCCGGTAGGACTGCCTGGCCTCGACCATGGTGCCCTCCTGCGATGCCAGCGCGTAGGTGATCTGCTGCCACGAGATGTCGCCCGGCGTCACCCATTCCGTCCGGCGGGACGGAATCGGCAGGTCCTGCGCCTGCCGGATGGCGATATCGTCCTGCGGCCGCATCGGGAATCGCACCTCGGCCCCGGTTCGGCTCGTTCCCGAGCTGTAGTAGCTCGCATCCACCCTGGCCAGGTCCCGCGCCCGCACGGTTCGGGAGATGCCGGCCGGGACGCGCCCGCTCCAGTAGCGGAACAGGTCGTAGGTGTACGGGCTGACGGCAGTGGCGTCGATCCGCAACGTCAACCGGCCGGACGAGAGCCGGTCGAGCAGGTCGGCGCCCACCTGTCGGCCCACCGCCCAGGACGGGATCGGTGAATCGTCCGGTACCCAGCCGACGAAGAATCCGGGTTGGTCGAGGTACACGATCGCCGCGGAAGCCCCAGCAGCGGCGACGTTTCGGATGGCCTGCGGCATGTCGAACTCCTCGGAGTACCGGATCAGTGCCAGCCGGCCACGCAGGTTGCGACCGGCAACGTCCTCCGACGTGCCCTGCCCGGCATCGACCACCTGGTAGGAGTGCCTGCCGTCCAGCCGCGGTGACCCGACGTTGTATTCGGCCGCGACCGTCGTCCCACGGGACCCGACCTGGATGTCGAACTCCGGGGCATACATCTCCCAGTGGCCGGACAGTTCGAATTCGCCGGTGGGCGGCGTCTTCGTCGCGGTGGCGTACACCGAGTCCACATACCGGTCGGTCAGGTAGTGCACGGAGTAGTCACGTCCGGCCGACGCGCGGTACACGCCCACCGTCAGCTCGTGCGCGTCGGCCGGTTGCGGCGCGACGGGGTCGATCCGTTGGGCGGTGGTCCCGTCCAACACGAGGTGCATGTCCTGCTCGACGGTGATCTCCGGCCGGGAGACGACCGCCAGTTCGGTTGCCGCGCGGCCGGTCTCGTCGGTGTTCCAGAGCCAGCCGACCAGGCTGTAGGTGCCGACCGGCACCCGGAAGACGGCCGGTTGGGTGCCGCCGCCCTTGCCGCCGAATCGACCCTCGTAGGTGATATCGGTGTCCAGGCTCCACAGATCGGCGGAGCTGGCGCCGTTCGCCTGCAGCCCGTCCTGCCGGACCGCGTCGACCGTCACCTCGACCATCTTCGGTTCCTTGTAGACGCCGACCGGAGTGTGCACCCGCACCTCCCCGGCATCGTCGGTGGCGATCACCTGTCCGCCGAACAGCTTGCTGTCGCCCAGATTCGGATCCATTCGCAGGTCGACGGTGGCGGTCGCGCCGGCGGCAATCTCGAGGTGTTCGGTGGTCAGGGAGAACATGCCGACCGGCGCCGGCCGACCGGCATCGTCGGTCACCTCGAGTCCGATGCTCAGCCGGACCGGATCGGCGGATTCGTTGGCGTAGCTGAGCGTCCGCGTCTGGATCGGCAGCGTCGATTCGCTGAACGGGTACCGGCCGAAGCTGATCGAACCCGGCGAGCCGAAGACTTTCTCTTGCACGGCCTTCGCCACGTCGACCCGGCCGGCGCCGATCTGGTAGACCGAATCGTCCGCCAGCTGCAGCGAGGTGCTCATCAGCGCGGCCTTGAGCTGCTCGTCGCCCCATTGCGGGTGCCGCTGCGCCAGAATCGCCGCAGCGCCGGCGACGTGGGGAGCGGCCATCGATGTTCCGGACGCGGCGGTGTACAACTCGTCGACCGGAGTGCCCAGACTGGTGCCCGCCGCCCTGGCGGCCACGATGTCCACCCCTGGCGCGGCGATGTCGGGCTTGATGGCGTAGTCGCCGGTCCGCGGTCCGCGGCTGGAGAAGTCCGCCAGGCCATCGGATTTGTCGACCGCGGCCACCGACAGCGCCGCGTCCGCATTGCCCGGGGCGTGCACGGTCTGCTCCCCCGGCCCCGTGTTACCGGCGGTGGCGACGAAGAGTGTGTCGGAGCCGGCGCTGAGCGCATTCACCGATTCGCTGATCGGGTCGGTGCCGTCGCTCAGTTCGGTCGACAGGCTCATGTTGACCACGTCGGCGTGCTGCGCCACCGCCCATTCCATCCCGTCGATCAACCACGACCCCTGCCCGGTCCCGTCGTCGCCCATCACCTTGCCGACCAACAGGTCCGCCCCGGGGGCGACACCGACGTACTTGCCGTCCGACCCCGCACCGGTACCGGCGACCGTCGACGCGACGTGGGTGCCGTGCCCGTGGCCGTCCGTCGCCGACCCGGCTCCGGTGAAGTCCTGGGCGCCGACGACCCTTCCGGCCAGGTCGGGATGAGTCGGGTCGTAGCCGGTGTCCAGGATCGCCACGGTTGACCCGGTGCCGTCGTACCCGGCCGCCCACGCCTGTGGCGCACCGATCTGCGGCACACTCTCGGCCAGGTCCGGGGTGACCACCGGATCCAGCCAGATCTTCCGCAGGTGACCGGCGGCCCGGAGCCGGTCGGTCGGCGCATCGGCCACCGCGTCCCAGAACGCGACCGCCGAGTCCGGTGCGACCGTGACCGCCACCCCGTCGATGCTCTCCAGGGTCGCCCCGGCGGTGGCGTGGGCCGGCGCCGGTCGCCGGTCGAGGGTGCGCGCCGTCGGCTCGTCGTCGTAGGTCAGGATCAACGGAATCGCCTTGTCGTCGGTGCCGAACCCGTTGTCCAGCAACGCCGTTACGTTGAACAGCTGTCGGTCCAGGGTTCCGGCCGTGACCAGCCCCGCGACCGGCTCGGGGATCACGAAGAGATCACCGGCGTCCTCGATGATCTTGACCGCGGCCGGCGGCCGACCGGGCGGCTGGATCAGGGTTGCCAGTTGCTTTCCTGCCGTCGTGCGGCTGACCCGTACCCGATCTCCGGTGACCAGCGTGACGGCGCCGACCGCGGTGGCCGGGTCTGCAACCGGCGCTGCCGCAGTGGACGCTGCGGTAACGGGCGCTGCCGCCGGGACCGCGCCGGCGCCGGACGGAGTGACCAACGTCAGCGCCACACAGACGGCCGAGGCGACGGCCAGCAGCGACCTCGCTGGGGTGTGGAACGGGCGGGACGTCATAGCGGAACCTCTCGGCAGACCGGACGCAGGCCGATCGAGCCTGACACGCGGTTTGTCGGTCGGCTAGGGTCCGCGGTGACGTATTCACGTCAATGGCGGAAGTCGGTCGGTCGAGCTCGTTGGGGGTGCCGTGGACGATCTCGAGACGCTGGGGCTGACGCCGGCGGAGGTGGTCGCCTACCGCAGGTTGGTGGATCGACCGCCGATGACGGTGGCCGAGTTCGCCGATGGGTTGCCCGGCGAACCGGCCGTCCAGGAACTACTCGCGGGCTTGACCGCCAAAGGGCTGGCGACCACCTGGGCGGGGGTTCCGACCCGATACGCGGCCGTGGCGCCCGACGTCGCCCTTGACAACTTGGCGAACGCGCGGGAGGAAGAGATCGCCAAGGCGCGCATTGCGGCCGGCGAACTCGCGCGCCGCTGGTCGCGGGTCGGCCGGTCGGTCGATCCCCGGGAGCTGATCGAGATCGTCGTCGGTCGCGAGGCGACATTGCAACGGGCAGAACAGATCCAGCGGACGGCAACCGACGAGGTACTGATCTTCGACAAGCCGCCGTACGCCAGCTCCGGACTGGGCAACGCCACCGAGCTGCAGCTGCTGACCAGCGGCTCCACCAGTTTCCGCTGCCTCTACGACCGGGCCGCGCTCGACCTGCCCGGCAACTACACCCGGATCCAGGAGCTGGTGGTGGCCGGCGAATCGGCCAGGGTGGCGCCGACGGTGCCGTTGAAAATGGTGATGGGGGACAACCGGATTGCGCTGCTGCCGCTGGAGACGGCGCCGGAGTCGATCGGGGTCGCGGCGGCCATCCACCCGTCGGCCCTGCTGGACTCGTTGCGAGCCCTGTTCGAGGTGCTCTGGCAACAGGCGGCACCGCTGCGGTTCACCAGTACCCGGCCGGCCGGTGCCGGACCGGCCAGCACCGTCCCGGAGAGTCTGAGCCCGATGGATCAGGACGTGATTCAGCTGCTCGCCGCCGGTCTCACCGACAAGGCCATCGGACGCCAGCTCGGGATCGGCGAGCGGACGGTCCAGCGGCGGGTCAAAGTGATGATGCAGGCGTACGGGGTGACGAACCGGCTGCAGCTGGGGATGCGGCTGGCCGGCACCGGGTGGGGATGAGCGATCCTCGATTTCCGGGACCGCGGGGGTGACGTCTGTCCCGGCCTACCACTTTGCCCCGCGCACCGGGGCACAGTGGCAGCCGCGCACCCACCTTCGGTCGGCACGTCCGCGATCCAGTGATCAGGCCGACGCATCCCGGGACTACCGCTGGTCGTCAGCCGTAGGTGTCGCGGGGGCCTCGGCCGGGCACGTGCCGCGGGCCGAATCGCCAGGACGGCCCGGAGGGACCCTGTGCCTTGATCCGCCGGACACTGCCGTGACCGACCGCCTCGTTGATCTTCCTGACCACTTGCGGGGCCATCAGCCGCACCTGCGACGCCCACGCCGTGGACTCGCACTGCAGCACCAACTCACCATCGGTGAGCGAGACCGGGTGGGCATGTTCGGCCAGGGCGGCGCCGACGATCTGCGGCCACCGGGCGAACAGCGTCGCCTTGCCGATGTCGGCTCCCGCACCTGCGGTCTTGACGAATTTCTGCAGGGTCGCCGACAACGGCTGTGGGTCACGGAAGTCCGGACCGGACCCGGACCACCGGCGGCGGCGCAACGACCTGGTCGAGCCGCCCGACCGTTGGGTGAGCGGGATCCGGTCCTTGCGCTTGGCGGCGTTCTGCTTGCGGGCGGCGGCCAACGCCTCCCTGGCCAGGTCCGATCCACGACCGGTCGACGCCCCGCCCGCCGCGGCGCTCCCGGCGGCAGCGTCATTCTCGTCAGCCATCGGTAGTGACCGTCCCGTTCTGGATCAGTAACCTGTTGCCGCCCAACACCTTCGGCACGTCGGTCTCGACGGCGGCGGTGATCAACACCTGTTCGGCGTCGGCCACCAGCTCGGCGAGTTGATCACGCCGTCCGGCGTCCAGCTCGGCGAATACGTCGTCGAGCACCAGCACCGGATCGACGCCGTCGCTGCGCAGCAGGGCGAACGAACCGAGCCGCAGGGCCAGCGCGAACGACCACGATTCGCCGTGCGACGCATAGCCTTTGGCCAGCCCATCGGCCAACCGCAGCTCCAACTCGTCCCGGTGTGGTCCGACCAGCGAGACCCCGCGCTCCAGCTCCGCCGACCGGCGCGTCGCCAGGTGCCCGAGCATCGCGCCCTTCACGGCCTCGCGGTTCTCAGTGCGGTTATCGGCGCCGTTCCGGGTGTCAAAACCACCGTCGGACCCGCGAACCTCGGGGTCCGCGGGCTCCACCGCGGTTGTCGGCGCCGCACCATCCGGATCCAGCGGCTCCAGCACCCGAGACCGGTACACCAGGTCGATCGGCTCCGACTCCGGTGCCAGTTCGGCGTAGCCGGCCACCACGTGCGGCCGAAGCGCGTCCACCAGGGCCAGCCGTTCGCAGATCAGCTCGGCGCCGACCTCGGCCAGGTGCTCGTCCCAGACATCGAGGGTGGACAGCTCCGGGGCGCGCCCACTGCGCCTGGCGATCCCGGCCGATTTGAGCAAGGTGTTGCGCTGCTTGAGGATCCGGTCGTAGTCGGAGCGGACGCCGGCCAGCCGCGGGGCACGCATCACCAGCACCTCGTCCAGGAACCGGCGGCGTTCGGACGGGTCGCCGCGCACCAGCGAGAGATCCTCGGGGGCGAACAGCACGGTGCGCAGCGCCCCGAGGATGTCCCTGGGGCGGGTGACCGGTGAGCGGTTGATCCTGGCCCGGTTGGTCTTGCCGGTGGTGATCTCCACCTCGAGCAGCAGCTCCCTGCCCCCGGACACCACCGCGGCTCGCACCAAGGCCTGCGCCGCGCCTCGGCGGATCAACGCCTGGTCTGACGAAACCCGGTGTGAGGCAAGGGTTGCCAGGTAGCCGACGGCTTCGACCAGGTTGGTCTTGCCGACCCCGTTGCGGCCGAGCAACACGTTGACGCCGGGTTGCAGCGGGACCTCGACGGTCTCCCAGGAACGGAAGTCACCGACCGAGAGGTGACGGACGTACATCCGGCCGATCGCCTCCTCGTGGGGTGTTCGATCCCCGGCGCTTATCAACTTCGTCTGCGCTTATCAAA
This sequence comes from Nakamurella lactea DSM 19367, assembly GCF_000426645.1. Taxonomy (GTDB): domain Bacteria; phylum Actinomycetota; class Actinomycetes; order Mycobacteriales; family Nakamurellaceae; genus Nakamurella; species Nakamurella lactea. Next base: position 65,772 of record NZ_AUFT01000008.1, read on the forward strand.
GGGCACGAACTGGGACTGGTGTGACGCAAGTGTTCAACTTGGCCAGCGGATGCGATGTTGATAAGCGCCCAGGGCGGGGGGTCAGGAGGTGGGGACGGCGTCGGTGGAGCCGGCCTTGCCGACGGCGTGGCCGCCGAACTCGTTGCGCAGCGCGGCCACCACCTTCATCGCCAGCGATTCGTCCTGGCGGGAATTGAACCTGGCGAACAGGGCGGCGGTGATCACCGGCAGCGGGATCGCGTTCTGGATCGCGGCCTCGATGGTCCACCGACCCTCGCCGGAATCCTGGGCGTAGCCACGGATCTCGGTGAGACCCGGGTCCTTCTTCAGCGCGTCCACCATCAGGTCGAGCAGCCAGGACCGGATGACGGTGCCCTCCTTCCAGGACGCGAACACCTCGTCCGGGTTGGTCACCATGTCCACCGACTTGATCAGCTCGTAGCCCTCGCCGTAGGCCTGCATCATGCCGTACTCGATGCCGTTGTGGACCATCTTCACGAAGTGACCGGAGCCCACCGAGCCGGCGTGCACGAAGCCGCCGTCACCCTCGGGCTTCAACGTGTCGAACACCGGTTGGACGACTGCGACAGCGTCGTCGTCGCCGCCGCACATCAGGGCATATCCCTCGGTCAGGCCCCAGACGCCGCCGGAGACGCCGCAGTCGATGAACCTGATGCCCTTCTTCGACAGCTCGTCGGCGTGCACCTGGTCGTCGGTGTAGCGGGAGTTGCCGCCGTCGATGACGATGTCGCCGGATTCCAGCGCCTCGCCGAGCGAGCGGATGGTCTCCCTGGTCGGGTCGCCGGAGGGCACCATCACCCAGACCGAGCGCGGCGTCTGCAGGGCACCCACCAGCTCCTCCAGCGAGGCGACATCCCGCTTGGAGTCCGGATTTCGGTCGTAACCGACCACCTCGTGACCACCCTGACGCAACCGCTCCGCCATGTTGGCACCCATCTTGCCCAGGCCGATGAGACCGATCTGCATGCTGTCCGTCCTTTCGAAGGCTGCTGACCACGACTGTAGACAGCACCGCCGGGGGCGCGCGACCGCGCGGTCGGGTCGCGGGTCAGCCGCGGGTCAGCCGCGGGTCAGCCGCCGGTGGGGTCGACGCCAGGGCCGGCACCGGGGTCGACCGCGGGACCGGTGGTCGAACCGGTTGACCCGCTGCCGCTGGTCGGCTGCTCGGGCCGCGGCTGGGCGGCCACCAGCAGGTCGACCGCACTCTGCTGGGTGGCGGCGTTGACGCCGGCGATCGGGCCCGCCCAGTGCACCCCGTAGCGGCCGTTGGCGTCCCGGTCGTTCTTGTACGCGCTGTTCGCCTGGTCGGTGAGGTAGCCGCTGTAGGGCTGATCCTCCAGCGCATCGTTCAGTTCGCCGAGATTGCGGACGTAGATGCCCTTGAAGCTGACGCCGTTGGTGTCGCATCCGGTCGCCTCGCAGGGTTCGGTGAGCACGCCGTCGACGTGCAGGGCATCGCTGGTCGCCGAGGCGTCGGCGAGCTCCCTGGCCCGTTGCAGGTAGCCGATGTCGCCGGTGGCCTGGTGCAGCGCCACCAGACCGCCCAGCACCACACCCTGGTTGTACGTCCAGGTCTGGTCGCCGTTGTTCCGGCAGGTACTGGACGACAGACCGTCGTTGATCAGGAGCTGATCGTTGATCAGCCCGCTGCTGTCGAACCAGTCCCAGACCTGTAGCGCCTGCTGCAGATAGCGGGTGTCGCCGGGAACTCGGTTGTGCAATTCGGCGGCGGCCTTGATGAACAGCTCGCTGGAGATCGCGTTCTTGTAGCTGCGGCTGGTGGTCCACCACAGCCCTCCGCCGCAGACGTCGTCGGCGTACTGCCACATGAAATCCACTCCGCGCTTTGCCACCTGCAGGAACCGCGGATCACCTGTCAGGTCGTAACCACGGATCCAGGCCAGGGCCCACCACCCGGTGTCGTCGATGAACGAATTGATGAAGTTGCCCTGTAAGGCATTTCGTTTCTTGTTGTACGTATTGTCCAGCACCCAGGCATAGCGATGGTCGCCGGACTTGATCATGTAGTCGGTGAGCGTGGTGAGCGCATTCGCCGAATTCCACCATCCGGTCGTCGGCCAGACCCCGACCCGGAGGTCGTAGTCTGCCACCAGGACATCGACCGCCGCCACGTCGGAAGGAGCGCGTGAGGAGCACCCGCTGAGCACGAGTGTGAAGCAGACGGCCAGGGCGATACCGCGCCGCAATGCCCGTCGGATTCTCATGTCACCCCGTTCTGGCTGACGACACCGCACCCAGGAGGACATCATGCCATCGGCGTACGCCGGTCGGGTCCGGCCCGGGACCGGCCGCCGGCCCGGACGGCGGATGCTGTCGCTGGTGCTCGCCACGGTGCTCGCGGGCGGCACCGCCTGCACCGCGGTGAATCCGTCACCGCCGGAAACCGGGCAGACATCGCAGACCGGGCCGATCAGCACCAGCCCCTCCAGCACCCCCAGCGGCGCCTCGACGAGCACCACGACGAGCACCACGAACCCGAGTGGTGATTTCGGCTCCGACCACTTCACCCCGTTCCGGACGACCGTGCCGAACAGCGCGGAGGGCAGGCGGATCGGGCTGATCGGCCTCGACCAGGCGAACCCGTACAGCAAACTGGTGTCCGAGTCGATCAAGGAGCAGGCGACGATCGCCGGTGCCGCACTGGTCTACTGCGATGCCGAGAACAACGCCGAGGTCGCGCTGCGCTGTGCCCGTCGGCTGGCCGCCCAGGGAGTGGACGCCTGGGTGACGTTCCAGCCGGTGATCTCGGCCGGGCAGTCGATCTGCGGGGCGGGACCGAAGGACGTCCCGATGATCTCCATCGACAGCACCCAGGGCAACTGCCAGTCGACCAGGGTCGGCATCGACGACCAGTGGGCGGGCTTCACCCTCGGTACCGAGCTGGGGCGCTTCATCCAGCGGCGCTTCGACTGCCAGGTCGGCGTCGTCGTCTATCTGGTCGATCCCACCGACGGGTTCGTCCACCGACGTCGGGCCACCGGCGCCGGCATCGGGCTGGACACCATCTGTCCGGCGGCGACCGACCGGCCGCCGCCGGTACAGCTCGAGGCCAGCGGCCAGGACGCCGCCTTCGCCGCCGTCGGCAAGGCGCTGACCTCCATCGACAAGGGGCAACGGGTGCTGATCGTCGGCGCGAACGACGGCCTGACGCTCGGCGCGGTCGGCGCCGCCAGGGCAGCCGGGCGACTCGACGACGTCTACGTCGGCGGCATCGGCGCCGATCCGCGTTCCTACTGCGAGATCGCCGAAGATCCGCACTGGGTGGGCGATGTCGCCTCGTTCCCGGAGAAGTACGGGCAACTGGTGATGCCCTACCTGGTCGATCTGATGGCCGGAAAGCCGGTGCCGGCCAACCTGTTCGTCCGCAACGAGTTCATCGACGCGTCGACCATCGGTGAGCACTACGACGTCTCCGACTGCGAGCAGACGCCGTGAGGAAGTACCTGGCCGGGGTGGCCGAGGGGAACCCGGCGGAACCAACGGATCCGGCAGCGAAGCCGACGATCCGGTCGCTGAGCAGAACCGAGTGGGCGCTCTTCGGTGCGCTGCTGATCGGCCTGGTGGTGCTGTTCGCCCTGGCCAGTCCGTACTTCCTGTCCGCCGGCAACATGAGCAACCTGTTCACCACGATGGCGTTGGCCGGCATTCTCGCCGCACCGGCCACCTTCCTGATGGTGGCCGGTCAGGTGGACCTGTCGGTCGGCGCCACCGCGGCGATCTGCGGGGTGGTGCTGGCCGGCCAGGCCCAGGGGCTCGGCCTGGCCGGCAGCATCGTGCTGTCGGCGGCGGTGGGCATCGTCATCGGCCTGACCAACGGCGTGCTGGTGGCCGTGCTGGGGATCCCCAGCCTGGCCGTCACCGTCGGCAGCCTGGCCATGGTGCGCGGCCTTGCCTACCTGCTGCCCAGTGGCCAGGTGGTGCCGATCGCCGGGTTCGGTGCACTCGGGAACGCCCGGCCACTGCTGAACATCCCGTTGCCGGTGTTGATCCTGGTGGTGGTGCTGGTGTCCGCCGGCATCATCCTGCGGTACACCGCCATCGGCCGCGGCACCTACCGGGTTGGTGGGCGGCCGGCGCTGTCCAGGCTGCACACCGTCCGGGCAAAGGTGTTGGTGGTCGGGGTCTTTGCCGCCTCGGGTGCCGCTGCCGCGCTGGTCGGCATGATCATCACCTCACAGCTCAGTACCGCCGTCCCCAACGTGGCCGACGGGGTCGAACTGACGGTCCTCACCGCGGTGCTGCTCGGCGGCGCGAGCCTGTCCGGCGGCCGCGGCACGGTGGCCGGCACCGCGCTGGCACTGCTGATCCTCAACGTGCTGGACAACGGACTGTCGCTGCTCAACGTCACCTCGTACTGGCAGCAGTTCGCCAGTGGTGCGCTGCTGCTGCTGGCCCTGCTCATCGACCGCGTGCGCTGGTACACGAGGCACCGCCGCTGGTCGCGACGGGCGAACCGGGCCGGGGCGGCAGAAGCCGCGCCGGCGGCCGGCAAGGGCGCCCCCGCGAACACTGCCGCGAATACCGAGGGCGAGGCCGCGAACAAACCCGGGGATGACGCCCGGCGGCCCGATCCGGCGGACGATCAGCCGGGCAGGCGGGCCGGCATCACCAGGTACCGGTAGCCCTCGTCGACCGTGTCGCCGGACTCGGAATTGTCCAGCTGCAGCAGCAGTGCCGGCCGGCTGGGAGTGGTGAACGCCAGCCGGACCTTCGGCGTGCGCAGCACGGCGAGTCCGTCGATGAGGTAGCCGGGGTTGAAGGCGATCAGCAGTTCGGCGCCGTCGGCGTCCACCGGCAGGTCCTCCTCGGCACGACCCTCGTCGTCGCCGCCGGCGGTCAGCGTCAGCGCACCGTCGGACACCTGCAGCCGCAGGTGGTGCCCGCGGTCGGTGACCAGCGATACCCGCTTGATCGCGTCGGCCAGGTCCTGCACCGGCACGTCGACCGTGGTGGTCGACTCGTTCGGCAGCAGCGAGCGGTACTTGACGAACTCCAGGTCCATCAGCCGGACGGTTGTCCGTCGGCCGGCCGACTGCAGGCCGAGTAGCCCGTCGCCCAGCGACACGGTGACGTCCTTGCTGCCGCCGAGGCTCTTCGCGGCATCGGACAGGGTGCGGGCCGGCACCAGCAGCGCGGTCGACAGGTCGCTCTTGGTGGGGGTCCAGCTCAGCGTGCGCAGCGCGAGCCGGAACCGGTCGGTGGCGGCCAGCGTGAGCGTCTCACCCTCGATCTCCAGCCGGATGCCGGTGGTCATCGGCAGTGCGTCGTCCCGCCCGGCCGCGACAACCGTTTGGGCGACCGCCTCGGCGAATGCGGCCGAGTCGACGGTGCCGGAGGTCTCGGGCAGCTCGGGCAGCGCGGGGTAATCCTCGACCGGCATGGTCGGCAGGGTGAACCGGGCCGAACCGCCCTTGATGGTGACCTTGGAGCCGTCCACCGCGATGTCGACCGGCTTGCCGGCGGGCAGCGAGCGGGTGATCTCGCTCAGCAGCCGCCCGGAGACCAGCACCCGGCCTGCCGTCTCGGCGTCCACCGACACCTCGGCCCTGGTCGAGACCTCGTAGTCGAAGCCGGCCACCGTGAGGACGGGGGGCGTCGCGTCATCGATCGTCAGCAGGATTCCGCCGAGTACCGGTACCGGCGGCCGGGCCGGTAGCGACTTGGCCACCCAGGCCACGGCGTCGGCGAGGTCTTCGCGTGCGACGCGGAACTTCATCTTCTCCGGCCTCCTGGGTGACAAGTGCGCTGGAGCCGGGACACCGGTTCGGTGTACCGAGCGCTGACGTGCGAAAGGGATGACGCTGGACGTGGTCCCGGCGAATGACGGCCGGGGCGTTCACCGTACGGCCTGCCGGGGTGTCCGCGCACCTCCGGGGTGGTGTTTTCGATGCGACCCGACGGATCGGGTGCCGATTGCGATGTCGGTGCTCGGACCGATGGTGGGCCGGGAGCCGGCGGGCGGGGTGGTCTGTCCCCAACCCTGGTTCTTTTCAGAACTCTCAGAGAGATAAATCCAGTCGTAGTAGTAGGCACTGTGGACGGTGTGGACGGACCCCGGTCGCTGCTGGCCGGCTCGCGTGGCGGGTCGGTGGACGGATCCGGGACGGCGCTTGTCTCAGCCATGTAATTACGGGGACGGGGGAGGCATCCGACCGACCGGGCAGTCATCGGTCCCCCTGATTTGTCGATTTGTCCCCAGCTGTCCACAGGGTTATGCACAATTGGTGAAAACTCTGCGTGTCGTAGATCACTCCAATGGGTGATTCCAGGATCGACGCGAGATTTGTCCGGCCACCGACCGGCTGCCGGCCCGTGCCCAGGGGTCGCCGATCACCGGTGCCACGAGACACCGGGAGGGCGCGCAGGGGTCAGGTCCGGCGGACCCGGTCCCGGATCCGGGCCGTCAGCTCCTGGACGTTGTCGTAGGTCTGACGGCGCTCGTTCATCTCGCCGCGGATCTTCTTGTCCGCGTGCATCACTGTTGTATGGTCGCGGCCGCCGAACAGCTGGCCGATCTTCGGCAGCGTGAGGTCCGTCAGCTCCCGACACAGGTACATGGCGATCTGCCGGGCGCCGGCGATCGCCTTGGTCTTCTGCGGGCCGCACATCTCGTCCAGGGTCAGATCGAAGTACTCGGCGGTGACGGCCATGATCGTCGGCGGATCGATGTCGTTGCTGGCCGCGTCCCTGATCAGGTCCCGCAGCACGGTCTGGGCCAGCGCGAGTTCGATCGGCTGCTTGTTCAGCGAGGAGAACGCGGTGACCCGGATCAGCGCACCCTCCAGCTCGCGGATGTTCCGCTCGATGTGGGTGGCGATGAACTCCAGCACGTCGTCCGGGACCTTGAGCCCGTCGTTGGCGCTCTTCTTGCGCAGGATGGCGATCCTGGTCTCCAGCTCGGGCGGCTGGATGTCGGTGATCAGGCCCCACTCGAACCGGGTGCGCATCCGGTCCTCGAGGGTCTCCAGCCGCTTGGGCGGCGAGTCCGAACTGATGACGATCTGCTTGTTCGCGTTGTAGAGCGTGTTGAAGGTGTGGAAGAACTCCTCCTGCGTCGACTCCTTGCCCTGCAGGAACTGGATGTCGTCCACCAGCAGCAGGTCGACGTCGCGGTAGCGGCGCTGGAAGGCCACCTTCCGGTCGTCGCGCAGCGAGTTGATGAAGTCGTTGGTGAATTCCTCGCTGGAGACGTAGCGCACCCGGATACCGGGGAACAGCCCCTGCGCGTAGAGCCCGATCCCATGCAGCAGATGGGTTTTGCCCAGCCCGGACTCGCCCCAGATGAACAGCGGGTTGTAGGCCTTGCCCGGCGCCTCGGACACCGCGACGGCGGCCGCATGGGAGAACCGGTTGGAGGCGCCGATGACGAAACTCTCGAAGGTGTACTTCGCGTTCAGCCTGGTCTGCGAGGTGTTCGGGGTCGGCAGGTCACGGCGCCCGGTGTAGGTCGGCCAGATCTCGCTGACGGTGGCCAGCGCCTCGGCCTCCTCGTCGACGGTGTCCTCGTCGGCGTCGGCCGTGGTGCCGTTCGTGCTGCCGCCAGCACGCTCGTTGGTGCCGAGAGCGCCGCCGGTCCGCGGTCGGGGCGGTTCCGTCGCCGGGTCGGCGCGGTCCGTCGGGGCTGACGTCAGCCCATCGCCGTTGGTCGTCCGACCGGCCGCCGCGGCGCCATCGGCGATGGTGACGGCCAGGCTGATCGGCAGCTTGAGCCGGGAGGACAGCGCGCCGGCCACCTCGTCCCTGATCGCCCGCTCGATGGTGTCCTTGGCGTAGCTGTTCGGGACGGAGAGCAGGGCCGTGTTGCCGAGCAGGCCGATGGGTTCGGTGAGGGCCAGGCAGGCTCGTTGCTGTTGGGAGACGCGGCGGTCGAGGTCGGCGATCGCGGCGGGCCAGATGTCGTGCAGGGAGATTCCCGGTTCGTCAGCCACCCTGTGGAAGCCCTCCTCGTTGGTCCTGAGCGTCAGTCGTTCGATACGTCGACACTCTCACCCCGACGACCATCCACAGATGTTATCCACAGAAGTGGACAACTGCTGCGGCTGCCTTCGCGGATCCTTCGGACCCCCGGGGACGGGACGGGCGGAGGGCCCGGATGTCCGGGGCTTGCCCGTGGCACGCTAACAACTTCGTTCGGCTCTGCACAAGACCGCGCCGGTTGGCAAGCATCGGCTTCGGCGTGTCGCCGAGAACTTCTGGCGAGGTGGCGGCGCGCCGCTGCCGCAAACGCCGTCGATGCAGGTCGCGGACCGTGTCCCGAACCGCGGTGCTTGGGCCGGCGGGGACGGCAGCGTCACCCGACCGGCGGGTTGCGCGCGGCCCGATCCGGGGATGTGCGGGGACGTGGTTGTCACCCCGAGTGCCGATTCCCAAGCCTCATCAGCCCATCGGGTTGATTCTGCGGAACACGCGGAAACGGTCGTTCCGGATGCCCGCCATCGGGCGGTCCCGCGGGACACTGGGCGGCAGGTCCGGCGGGACGCTGATTCCGGGTGTCGGACCCCGCATCCGTGCTGGCCTGCGCGGTTTGACCGGCGACGCGGCCGACCCGTACCCTGTAGCGAGTGCCTGGACACACCAGGCTGCTGTGCGCTGCCGGACCGACGACAACAGTCTCGATCCGGAACCAGCAACAGTCCCCTTGCCCGGGAGAAGTGATGGTCGTCGCCGACCGTCAGCCGATCGTGGGCCACCTGAAGGCAACCGTCGGATTCGTTTCCACGCGGCTGCCGTCACCGATCTGACGTGGAGAAACACCGTGAGCAAGCGGACCTTCCAGCCGAACAATCGCCGTCGCGCGAAGACGCACGGCTTCCGTCTGCGGATGCGGACCCGCGCCGGCCGCGCCATCCTGGCCGCCCGTCGCCGCAAGGGCCGCGTCGAGCTGTCGGCCTGAGCCGACAGTCGACCCCCTCGACCCGTGCTTCCCGCCGCGTCTAAGTTGCGGCGCCCGCAGGAATTCTCCGCGGTGGTCCGCAACGGCCGCCGCGCGAGTACCCGGCATCTGGTGGTGCACCTGCTTCCCGTCCCCGGACCGGCCGATCCGACCGATCGGTCCGTCCCGGCCGGTTCGCAGCGACCGCCGCGTGCCGGGTTCGTCATTTCCGGCAAGATCGGGAACTCGGTGGTCCGGCACCGGATCACCCGACGGCTCCGGCCCCTGGTGCGCGAACGTCTCGTCGGCCTGCCGGCCGGGACCGATCTGGTGATCCGGGCGCTGCCCGCCGCTGCCACTGCCACCAGTTCCGCGCTGGCCTCCGACCTGGATCGTGGTCTCAAGGCTGTCGCCCGGCGGTCCGGCCCGGTCGGGGCCAACCGATGACCAGCCTGCCGGCCAGGATGCTGCTCGGTCCGATCCGGCTGTACCAGCGGTACATCTCCCCCGGGCTGCCGGCGACCTGTCGGTACTACCCCACCTGCAGCGCCTATGCGGTGGAGGCCCTGCAGGAGTGGGGTGCGCTGCGCGGCAGCTGGCTGGCCCTGCGCCGGCTGGGCCGTTGCCAGCCGTGGAGCAGGCGGGAACACATCGATCCGGTGCCGATCCGGGAACCTGGTGGCTCCGCCATGAGTTCCACTGCTGGTGCCGCCGGCCTGCCGGCCGGTGGTCCACCCGGCCACCGGGACGCCGTGCGGGCGGCGGCCGGGCCGGCCAGGTCGGTCGAACCCCTGAGCTTCCAGGACGCGTTCCGCGCGTCACCACCCCCTGACCACGGGAGTCGTCTCGCGTGAACTTCAACTTCTTCAGCCTCGACTACCTGTACTACCCGGTCTCCGGGATCATGTGGGTCTGGCACAAGGTGTTCGGCTCCGTCCTGGGGGACGGTAACGGCTGGGCCTGGGTGCTGTCGGTCATCTTCCTGGTGTTCACCCTGCGGGCGCTGCTGTTCAAGCCGTTCATGAAGCAGATGGACAGCCAGCTCAAGATGCAGACCATCCAGCCGCAGATCAAGAAGCTGCGGGAGAAGTACAAGGACGACCGTCAGCGTCTCGCCGAAGAGATGATGAAGCTGAACAAGGAGGCCGGCGTCAGCCCGATCGGCGGCTGCCTGCCGGCGCTGATCCAGGCCCCGGTCTTCATCGGTCTGTTCCACGTGCTGCGGATGTTCCAGCCGGTGCCCGACGGTGCCGGCGGCTGGATGTTCCGGGACAACGTCTACTTCTTCGACAGTGCCGACGTGCAGAGTTTCGGCCTGGCCAAGCTGTTCGGTGGCGCGCCGCTCGGCGGCTCGATGTCGATGCCGATCGAGCAGCTCTCGCACATGGGTGGCATCCGCTCGACCATCATCGCCGTCGGCGTGCCGCTGACCATCCTGGCCGGTATCGCCACCCACATGACGAGTCGCCGCTCGGTCGGGCGGCAGAAGGAGCTCAACCCGGACGCGGCCACCACGGGCCAGGCCGCGATCATGAACAAGCTGATGCTCTACTTGTTCCCCGCCTTCGTGGTGGTCGGTGGCCCGTTCTTCCCGCTGGCGATCCTGTTCTACTGGCTGGCCAACAACTCCTGGACCTTCGGTCAGCTGTTCGTCGCGCACCGGTTGCAGGACAAGCGCAAGGCTGCCGAGGCCTTCCTGGTCGTTGAGCAGCAGGAAGCCAGGCGGTTCAGCAAACCCGCCCCCGGTGCCAAGCCGGTGGCCGGTGCGCGACCGGCGCCGGGTGCGAAGCCGGCACCCGGTGCCCGCCCGGCACCTGGCACGAAGCCCAAGCCCGGTACGAAGCCCAAGCCCGGTGCGAAGCCGAATCTCACCAAGTCGTCACCCGAGATCGTCGACGGGACGATCGGCAGCGAAGGGGTGTACGGCTACCTCGATCCGAGCAACAATGCGTCCGGCAATGGCACCTCCGATGCGGGGGTTGCCGACACCGGAGCCGGCGACGACGCGCTGCCGCCCGGCACCATCTCCGATTCGCAGCGGCCGAAGGCCAAGCCGTCCAGCAACGGTGGCGGCAACCGGTCGAAGGCCGGGAACCGGCCGGCAGGCGGTCAGGGCAACCGCAACCGATCCGGCGCGAAGAAGAAGAAACGCTGACCGGCGCCCGCTCGCTGCAGAGGTGCCGCGCGAGCCGGGGCCGTTCGATGACCAACCCCGCTGGGGACCAGTACGGCCGCATGCTGAAGACCGCATGCTGAACTCGAAGGAAGAACGATGACGGAGAACCAGACCACCGTGACCGACACCGTTGTCGACCACGATCTCGCCGCCGCTTCGATCGGCGAAGCCGAGCAGGCGCCCGAGGTGAACCACGCTGCGGTGCAGGGTGTGCCGGCGCTCGATGAGCCGGCGGCCGACAGTACCGATGGTTCCGATACGGCGGATAGCACCGATGGTGCCGATACGGCCGATAGCACCGATGGCGCCGCCGAGGTGGACGACGCCGATCAGGTGGTCGCGGCCAAGCTCAACTGCTCGTCGCGCCGGGCACCCGGACACGAGCAGCTGGTCGCCGAGGGCGACGCCGCCGGCGACTACCTCGAGCGGCTGCTGGACATCCTGGACTTCGACGGCGACATCGACCTGGACGTCGAGGGTGAGCGCGCCGTGGTGTCGATCATCGGTGACGGTCCCGACGTCGAGAAGCTGGTCGGCGACCGCGGCGAGGTACTGGATGCGCTCCAGGAACTGACCCGGCTGGCCGCCACCGCCGAGACCGGCCAGCGGTCCCGGTTGATGTTGGACGTCGCCGGCTACCGGGCCAATCGCCGGCTCGAACTGTCGGAGCTGGGTGCCCGGACCGCCCGCGAGGTGCTGGAGTCCGGCGAACCGGTCCGGCTCGCACCGATGAACCCGTTCGAGCGCAAGGTGGTACACGACGCGGTCGCCGAGGTCGACGGGGTCGAGTCCTCCAGCGAGGGCGAGGAGCCGCACCGGCGGGTTGTCGTCAGCCCGACGTCCTGAGCGATGCCCCGAGGTTCGCGGGTTCCAGCGCAGTTTCCCGGTGCGTCGTTCGACCGCTAACCGCCGTACGACCCGCGAGCCTCCGGGTCCGCCGATCCTGAGGTGATTATGAGCGAGGTCAACGACACCGAGGACGTGCCGTCGGCGGATGTGCTGGCAGCGGTCTTCGCGCATCGTTCCGACCTAGCTGTCCGGTATGTCCGGTCTTTGGCGGCTGAGGGTGTGTTGCGAGGCCTGATCGGCCCGCGGGAATCGGGACGGCTGTGGACCCGGCACGTGCTGAACTCGGCGGTCGTCGCCGAACTGATCGCCCCCGGGGCCTCCGTCGTCGACATCGGATCCGGTGCCGGACTGCCGGGCATCCCGCTGGCCATTGCCCGGCCGGACTGCACGGTGATCCTGGTCGAGCCGTTGTTGCGCCGCACGGTGTACCTGGCCGAGATCGTTGCCGAACTCGGTCTGACGAACTGCCGGGTGTTGCGCGGCCGCGCCGAGGACGTGATCGGCCGACTGGGTGCCGGCGCGACCGAGGGCGCCGATGTGGTCACCTCCAGAGCCGTTGCGCCACTGGCGAAGTTGGCTCGATGGTCGGTGCCGCTGCTGCGGGTCGGAGGTCAGTTCCTGCCCTTGAAGGGCGCCAGCGCCGCTGACGAGGTCGCCCGGGACACCGCCGAGCTGGCAGCGCTCGGGCTCGGCCCGGCCGAGGTGCTCGACGTCGGTGACGGAGTGGTCGATCCGCCGACACATGTGGTCCGGGCGGAGCTACTGCGGCGGGTACCCGGCTCGGTGCCAGGGAAGGCCGGCGGGAAGGGCGTGGTCCCGAAGAGCGTGGGCCGGAAGAGGGCCGGCTGACTCCGGCCGATGACCGGGTTGTCGACCCGGACCTGCGTGAGAGGTCGTTCGGCGAGGCCGCGGAAGGCCACAGTCCCCCGATCGAGGCCGCCGGGCTGATCGGCCTCCGGTTCAGCCACTGGCGGGATCGCATTGCTGCCGGAGGACCGCATGCAGCGCGGCCGGCAGATCTGCGAGCTCAACAGCACCGGGCATCTGGCGGCGTTGTCACCCGCGATCCACGGCTCCGGTGCCGGCCGGGTAGTCGGGGTCGTCAGCGTCGGGCGAGTGCGGACACCTGACCGATCTGGGACCGGGCGATGTCGATGTCGATGGACGGGAAGAAGCTGATCCCGGTGACTCCCTCGGCCTCCAGTGCCGCGATGTAGCCGAGCGCGTCGTCCATGGTCCCGATGGCGCCGAGCTGCTGCCACCACTCGGTCGGCATGCCGGTGAGACCGTCCTGGCCCTTGGCGGCGTACAGCGTCACCAACTCGTCATGGAACGGCAGCTGCCGGAGCTGCTGACTCCCGTCATCAAGTAGATCGGCGATCAGTGGTGCCATCGCCCGATAGGCGTCGGCCCGATCGTCGGAGATCGACATCGAGGCGAAGCAACGGAATTCGAAGGCGTCGCCGGCGGCGCACTGCTCCTTCGCCCAACGGACGTAGGCCGGCGGGCAGGGGCCATCGAGCAGTACTCCGTCGGCGTGCCGGCCGGCATGCGCCAGTGACTTCGGTCCACGGACACCGGCGATCACCGGTGGCACCGGTGACGGGGGCTGCGCCAACCCGACGTTTTCCAGGAAGACCTGCCGTCCGCGGGTACTGACCGTCTCCCCCGCCAGTAGTTGCCGGACCGCCGTGATCACCTCGTCGAGGGTGGTCAACGGCGACGCGGTGGCGACGCCCATCTGTGCCATCCAGCTCTGCACGCCGTGACCGATCCCGGCGATCACCCGACCCGGTGCCATGCCTGCCAGGGTGGCGATCTCCATGGCGGTGATGGCCGCCGTTCTGGCCACCGCCGGCAGGATGCCCAGGCCGACGGTGAGCTGATCGGTCACGGCCAACGCGGCCGCCGCGAGTGGCGGTGCGGTGGTGTAGAAGCAATCCTCGATCAGCCAGAGCTCGTCAACTCCCCCGACCTCCAACGCCCGGGCGAACTCGGTCACGGTGGCCGAGGGGAAGGTCCGGTGGAAGCACATGCCGATGGATGCGCGCGGCGCTGGGGTGATCACGGAGTTCGTCGTCATACCGATGACGGTAGTGCGTGTCCCTGACAGTGGGGCGCTCACTGTGTTTCACGTGAAACATCCCAGTGGAGAAGTCCGAGATGCGACCCGGGACCGGGACGCGGCCGATCGCCCGGCCGATGTTTCACGTGAAACAGGACGCTTTGACGGCACGCTCGTTCTCGTGAGACAGCCCGGTCGAGGAGTCCGAGACGCGACCCGGGACCGGGACGCGGCCGATCGCCCGGCCGATGTTTCACGTGAAACAGGACGCTTCGACGGCACGCTTGTTCTCGTGAGACATCCCCGTCGAGGAGTCCGGGATGCGACCCGGGACCGGGCCGCGGCCGATCGCCCGGCCGATGTTTCACGTGAAACAAGACGCTTCGACGGCACGCTCGTTTCACGTGAAACATCCCGACAGTCGTGTCGTAGGCTCGATCCGGCACCGACCGACAAACGAGCTGGAGGACTGTGTGACGTCGAGGGAAACTGATTCCGGCGAACGGATGGACGGAGGTTCTCCGGGCAACGGCACGGGTGATGTTTCACGTGAAACATCGAGCGATGCCGTCGAGCAACCCCTGCCGAAGACCGCGTACTCCGCAGCGGATACGGACGATGACGACGCGGAGGTCGCACACATCCCACTCAATGGCCCGGGGAGTATCCGGATCGCCGACAGCCCGTCAGACGAGGACTTCGACCCACTCGACGACGACACTCCAATCGGCCGGGCCGCGCGCCAGGCGATCGATGTACAGCAGGGCGATCTGACCCTGCCGCGCCCCCGGAACCGCCGGGTGTTCACCGTGGCCAACCAGAAGGGCGGCGTCGGCAAGACGACCACGACGGTCAACATCGGTGTGGCCTTGGCCCTGGCCGGGCTGCATGTCCTGGTGATCGACCTCGATCCGCAAGGCAACTCCAGTACGGCGCTCGGCGCCGAACGGGTTCTCGGCACGCCGTCGATCTACGAAGTTCTGCTCGGCGAGATCGAAGCCGGCGAGGCGATCCAGACCTGCCCGGACGCACCGCGCCTCGGCGTGCTGCCGGCGACCATCGACCTTGCCGGTGCGGAGATCGAACTGGTGAACATGGAGGAACGCGAGTTCCGCTTGAAGCGCGCCATCGACGCGATCAAGGGCGAGTACGACTACGTCTTCATCGACTGCCCACCGTCGCTCGGCCTGCTGACGATCAACGCCATGGTCGCCACCGAGGAGGTGCTGATCCCGATCCAGTGCGAGTACTACGCGCTGGAGGGTCTGGGCCAGTTGCTGAACAACATCGGCCTGATCCAGCAGCACCTCAACACCGGACTGGAGGTCAGCACGATCCTGCTGACGATGTACGACGGCCGAACGAAGCTGGCGGACCAGGTCGCCGCCGAGGTCCGCAACCATTTCGGCGACAAGGTGCTGACGACCGTCATCCCGCGGTCGGTCAAAGTCTCCGAGGCGCCGGGCTTCGGCCAATCGGTGATCACCTATGACGCCGGCTCGCGTGGGGCGATGAGCTACCTGGATGCCGCACGCGAGATCGCCCACCGAGGCGCCAAGCCCGTCGACGCCCCCCGGGTCGACAACCCCGTCAGCACCGATGAAGAGCAGCACGAGTCGGCCCACCAGGGCCAGGAGGAAACAGTATGAGCAAGTCCAGAGGTGGTCTCGGGCGCGGTATCGCCTCCCTGATCCCGACCGGTCCGCCGACGAACACGGTGTCCGACGTCTTTCTCGGCGGTCCGCCGAAGCCGAAGCCCGTCCCAGCCGCGGCGGACGCGGAGCGGTCGACGGACACCGATGGCGACGGTGCGGTGAACGGTGGGACCCCGGCCGGGACCGGACCGGCGTCAGCATCGTCGTCGGCTGGCGCGGCAAGTGCGAACGGCGCGCCATCCGCCGACGGCGCGGTCGGTGGGCCGGACGGCCCGCGGTATGCGGAGATCGATCCCGAGCAGATCCGGCCCAATCCGCGAAACCCACGCACGGTCTTCGATGAGGACGCGCTCGGCGAGCTGGAACACTCGTTGCGCGAGTTCGGCATGCTGCAGCCGGTGGTGGTCCGTGAGTTGCCGGCCGGAACCGATGGCGGCCGCTACGAACTGGTGATGGGCGAACGACGGTGGCGGGCCGCCCAGCGTGCCGGCCTCGACGCAATCCCGGCCCTGGTCCGCAAGACCGAGGACGCCGACCTGCTGCGGGACGCGCTACTGGAGAACATTCACCGGGCGAACCTCAACCCGCTGGAAGAGGCGGCCGCATACCAGCAGCTACTCGAGGAGTTCGAGGTGACGCACGACGAGCTGGCCGCCCGGTTGGGGCGCAGCCGCCCGGTCATCTCGAACACCATCCGACTACTGAAGCTGCCGGTCGCTGTGCAGCGCCGGGTCGCGGCCGGGGTGTTGTCCGCCGGTCATGCCCGCGCTCTGCTCGGTCTCGACGACGCCGGCGCCCAGGAGGAACTGGCCGCCAAGATCGTGGCCGAAGGCCTGTCGGTCCGGGGCACCGAAGAGCAGGTGACGATGCTGGGTTCGCAGACGCCGAAGAAGCGAGCGGCCCCACGCAAGAAGCTGATCATGCCCGGCCTCGACGACCTGGCCCGTGGCCTGTCGGACCGGTTCGACACCCGGGCGAAGGTCGAGCTCGGCAAGCGCAAGGGCAAGATCACCCTCGAGTTCGCGACGGTCGACGACCTTGAGCGGATCGTCGCGATCATGGCCCCCGACGTCGCCCGCCGGACCGCCGCCGACGGTGGATTTCAGGCCACCGACGCCGCGGTCGGTGTGGTCGAGTCGACCAACGGCCCCGCTGACGGCGCCGTACTGGCACACAGTTCGGTGATCGAATCACAGTGATGTAATTTCGACGACCGACCACCCACGGCCGTTCCGTCACGGTGACGGAACGGCCGTGGGTGGGTTCCGAACCACGACCGTTTCAGACCGAGACACCTTGCAGCGCAACAGTTTCAGTAGTTCCCGGCCGCGACGACGACCCTCCGTCCGTTCCGAACGGCGCTGGGGTGGAGTCGCATGGCCCAATCCTCCGGTCGACGCGAACGGCACTGGCGGGTCTCGCTCGCTGCGCTCGCATTGCTTCCGCCCTACGTGCCTTTTCGCGCCGACCTGCAGCTTGGCCCAAGCTCGTTGCCGAACAGATCCTGTCGACGGAGTAGGCGAATTTCGTCGGCGTTCAGATCCTCGTCATGGAGGCGGCCGCCGTCGGGCTCGAAACCGTGGCGGCGGTAGAAGGATTGCGCGCGGGCGTTCTGCTCGACCACCCAGAGGTAGGCGGGATCGTCGGCGATGGTCGCGGCCATCAGCAGATCGGCAACGCCGCTGCCGTGATGCGCGGCCAGAACATTGATCGCCCACAGCTGCCGCGGCGTCGGCGGATCGTCATCCCGGGCATTGCCGGCCGTCGCGAAACCGGCAATCTCCCCGGTCACCGCATGTTGGGCAATCCGAGTGACCAGACCCTCGCGTTCTGCCGACTCCGCGCGCTCGGCGATCTGCCGCCACCGCTCAGCCGAGCTCTCGGGATTGAGCCGCGCCAGCGCCTCCTCCGACATCATCCCGACATAGGCCTCCCGCCACACCGCCACATGCAGCGCCCCCAACTCGGTTGCATCGCCAACCAACGGCCGTCGAATCACATACTCAGACCTGTTGTCAGAACTCATATCTCAGTATTTCACTCCGCACCCACGACGTAGCGCACGCAGGCCGCCGGGATAAGGCGCGTATGGCGGCGTGGTGACAACCGTCGAGAACCGGCGGCCGAAGAGGTCCGCCGCCAGCGCCGTTCCCGGTGGCCGGAGGGCGCGGTACCCGACCAACCCCAGCGCCGTTCCCGGTGGCCGGAGGGCGCGGTACCCGACCAACCCCAGCGCAGGGTGGGCTCACCCGGAGGGGTCGCCGGGCGAAAGACCCGTCAGCGCTTGCCTCGGGAAATCGCTTGTTCGATCAGGCGCGAATACAGTCCACCGAGGGATTCACCGGCCGCCTCCACCGCCATCGGTAGCAGCGACGTCTCGGTGAGGCCGGGCGAGACGTTCACTTCGAGGAACTGGACGGTTCCACTCTCGTCGACGATGGCATCGGTGCGGGACACGTCGCGCAGGCCGAGGATGCGGTGGGCGGCAACGGCCAGCTCGGCGGCCGCGGCCCGGCCGGCTTCGTCGAGCCGGGCCGGCGTGTGGTAGGTCGTCATCCCGGCGGTGTATCTGGCGTCGTAGTCGAAAACGTCACCGGGAAAGGAGACCTCAACCGCGGGCAGCGCTCTGGGACCGGATCCGTCGTCGATCACGGTGACCGCGATCTCCCGCCCGGTGACGAACCGTTCGACCAGCACCACCTCGCCGTAGCCGAAGCTGGACACCAGCGAGGCCGGCAGCTCGCCGGCGGCGCGCACCACGTTCGTCCCGAGGGCCGATCCGCCCTGATGCGGCTTGAGCGTCAGCGGGAGTCCGATCGACGACACCAGCAGCTCGATCAACGACGAGGCACCCAGATCACGGAACGTACTGTGCGACAGGGTGAACCAGTCGGGGGTCGGGAATCCGGCGCGGCGCATCAGGCTCTTGGCCGTTGGCTTGTCCCAGGCGAAACGGCAGTCATGCGAAGCGGTCCCAGGGAATGGGATCCCCATCATCTCCAGCACCCCTTGCACAGCACCGTTTTCGCCGCGCCCTCCGTGCAGGGCGATCACCGCGGCGTCGGGTCGTTGGGAGGCCAGCCAGGGCACCAGATCGCTGTCGGCGTCGCGGACGGTGACGTCGTGGCCGTCCCGTCGCAGCGACTCGGCGAGCCGGGAACCGGATCGCAGGGAAACGTCACGCTCGTGGGTCAACCCGCCGGCCAGCACCACCACATGGCGCGACGGTGGTTCGTCAGCGGCGGGCATTGACCATCCGATCTCCTTGTGGTGCAACGGGTCAGCGGAAGCGCATCAGACTGCGTCGGGGGCCGGCGCGGTCGGCCCACCGAGCCGCAGATCGGGCCTTGACACCGATCCGACGCCGAAGGTCCGCAGCATCTCCTGCTCGGCCTCCAGTACCGTTCCCAGCCGGCGGATTCCCTCGACGATGCGCTCGGGAGTCGGGTAACAGAACGAGAGCCGCATCTGCCGGGTGCCGAAACCATCGGCGTAGAAGGCGGTTCCGGGTACGTAGGCGACCCGCTCGGTGACCGCCCTCGGCAACATCGCGGCGGTGTCGTAACCCTCGGGCAGGGTCAGCCAGACGTAGAAGCCGCCGTCCGGCCGGGTCCAGGTCGTGCCGGCCGGCATGTGCGTCTCCAGGGCAGCCAGCATGGCGTCGCGGCGCTCGGCGTACAGCTCCCGATAGGTCTTGATCTGGCTCTGCCAGTCGAAGTTCGCCAGATACCGGGAGATCATCATCTGGTTGAACATCGGCGGGTTCAGAATGGCGGACTCGTTGGCCAGCACCAGCTTTTCCTTGACCGCGTGCGGCGCCAGCACCCAGCCGACCCGCAGCCCGGGAGCGAAGGTCTTGGAGAACGAGCCGAGGTAGATCACGTTGTCGGGATCCAGCGAACGGATTGCCGGGTAGACGGTGTCCGAGAAGCCGAGCAGCCCGTACGGATTGTCCTCCAACACGGTGATCCCGGCCTCGGCGCAGATCCGGGCGACCTGCGCGCGCCGGTCAACGGACAGCGTCACGCCGGCCGGGTTGTGGAAGTTCGGGACCGTGTACAGCAGTTTCGCCCGCCGCCCGGACTCACGTACCGCGGCGATCGCGGCCTCGAGCGCCGCCGGAACCAGGCCGTCGTCATCGGTCTCGACGTGCACCACCTGCGCCTGGTAGGCGGAGAAGGTGCCCAGCGCGCCGACGTACGACGGTGCCTCGGCCAGGATCACATCGCCTGGGTCGCAATAGATCCGGGTCACCAGGTCGAGGGCCATCTGCGAGCCGATGGTCACCACCACGTCGTCCGGGTGGGCGCTGATCCCCTCGAGGGCCATCACCTGGCAGATCTGTTCCCGGAGTTCGGGAATGCCCTGCCCGGCCCCGTACTGCAACGCCACCCGGCCGTCATCGGCGAGCAGCCGCCCGGTCTCCGCGGCCAGCTGCTCCAGCGGCAACGAGTCCAGGAACGGCATTCCGCCGGCCAGCGAGACCACCTCGGGACGGTTGACCACCGCGAACAGTGCCCGGATGGCCGAGGCCCGCATGCCGCCGGTGCGGACGGCGTTCCGCTGCAACTGCGGATCCAGGGATCGACCGGACATCGCGCAACTTCCTTCGGCGGAGGGGAAGCTGCGATCCTACAGGCACCCACCGGAGACGCCCGCGGACCACGCGGCAGTGGGCAGCCCGCGAGTGCTGGATGCGACCAGTCCGGCGGATCTACGGAGTGCTCAGCGGATCCGCGCCGTGCCCGGCATCGGGTGCCAGGTGCCGGGTGAGCCCTGGCGGCAGTACCCGGCGTAGCCGTTCCGGGTCGGCGAGGATGTCGATCTCGCTGATCAGGCCGTCGCGCACCGCGATGCTGACGATCGCCATCGGGACGCCACGCGGGGCGGCGACCAGGCCCGGCGCGCCGTTCACCAGGACCGGAACGGTCGAGCGGGCCAGCCCGGCGTACCGCTGAGCCTGCCCGGCCACCGTCACCGGACCGCGAAGCACCCGCGACGGGCCGAGCGGCCCGTCGCCGGCGTCGGCCCGCAGCACCACGTCCGGGTGCAGCAGCGCCACCAGGCCCTCGAAGTCGCCCTCCCTTGAGGCGCTGAGGAACGCGTCCAGCACCTCGGAGTGCCGGCGCGCGTCGGCGTCCGGGGTCGAACCGGCGGACCGCAGCCGCTGTCGAGCTCGGCTGGCCAGTTGCTTGGCCGCGGCCGGCGACCGATCCAGCATCGGCCCGATCTGGTCGAACGGGACCCCGAACACGTCGTGCAGGACGAACGCCAATCGCTCGGCGGGCGACAGCGTTTCCAGCACGATCAGCAACGCCAGCCCTACCGAGTCGGCCAGTTCGGCGCGCGCCTGCGGGTCGTCATCGACGGCGGTGACGATCGGGTCGGGTAGATGCCCGTCCTCGATCGGGTCCTCGCGCCGGGCGGCCCGGCTGCGCAGCATGTCCAGGCAGATCCGGCCGACCACGGTGGTGAGCCAGGCGCGCAGGCTCCGCACCTCGTCGGTGTCGGCGCGGGCCAGCCGCAGCCAGGCCTCCTGGACGGCGTCGTCGGCATCCGTCAGCGAACCCAGCATGCGGTACGCGACGGCCTGCAGATGAGCGCGGTGGGCCTCGAATTCGGCTGCCAGCCGGTCGGTCACTGTTACCTGCCTCCCTCCTGGTTCGTCCTATCAGAGAAAGACGAAGCAGCACCGGCGGATGTCACATCCGACGACGAAGGAGACCCTGATGACGAACGACGCAGCACCGCAGCCGGCGCCGAATCCGGTACCCCACCCGGCCGCCGGGAACGCCGCCGAGCGGCCGCAGCCGCGCGCCAACAAGCTGCGCTTCCAGCGATTCACCAACGCGCTGATCCGCGGCCTGTTGCGCACCCCGCTGCTGTGCCGACTGGTCGGTGCGCGGCTGCTGACCATCTATCTGGTCGGCCGCAAGAGTGGCCGGCACTACGCGATCCCGGTCGCCTACACCGCCCAGGGCACCGACCTGCTGGTCGGCAGCCCGTTCGGCTGGATCCGCAACCTGCGCACCGGCGATCCGGTCGACATCCGGCTCAAGGGCCGGCGGGTGGCGGCGGACGTCCGGGTCTTCCGGGACGAACAGGGGGCGATCGCGGCCTACCGGACGATGGCCCGCGACAACCACGCCTTCGCGGGCTTCAACAAGATCGGCATCGGGGCTGACGGCGAGCCGGACGCCGGGGACCTCCGGCTGGCCTTCGAGGCCGGTGCCAGGGCGGCGGTGCTGACGCCGCGCTGACCGCGGCCGCCGGAAGCTACCCGCGAGTACGGGTCGATTTCGGCCGCGACTACGCGGCCGAAATCCACCCCATCACCGCAGCCGCCGCCGGCGGCCGGGCCGCGGCGGCGCCACGCTGCCCGGTTTGGGATGCTGGGACGTGCACCGGCACCCCGATCGGAAGGACGCGATGACGCTCGCCCTCGTCCCGCTGTCCATGTCGACCATCGAGATGATCCCGCAACCGTGTCGAGACTGTGTGTTCTGGGAGCTGGACGCCGAGGCGAATCAGATCGCCTCCCGCGAGGGACACACGGCGTTCGAGAAGGAGGTCTGGCTGTCCGGGGTGATGCTGACCTGGGGCAGCGCCGGGCTGATCGTCACCGTTGACGACCGACCGGCCGGCTACGCATTGTTCGCACCGCCGACGACGGTCCCGGCCGTGGCCGCCTTCCCGTCCGGGCCGGTATCCCCCGATGCGGTGTTGCTCACCACCGTCCGGGTACAGCCGCAGTACACGGGTGGCGGCATCGGATCGTTCCTGCTGAACGGGGTGGTGCAGACCCTCACCAGGCGCGGGGTGCGGGCCGTCGAGGTGTTCGGCCGGGAGCCGCGGTCCCGCGACGGGAATGCCGAACCGCCGTCCCGGCGGCACTGCACGGTGCCGGCGGACTTCGTCCGCAGTGCCGGATTCGTCGAGATCAAGGGCCATCGGCGATACCCGCGACTGCGGTACGAGCTGTCCGGCAAGCACGACTGGAAGGCGGAGGTGGAGGCCGCGCTGGATCGCCGGTTCGACCTCGTCCCGGCCGGTGCCGGGTCGGCGACCGCGGCGTTGGTCGAGCATTGACCGCGGCGCTGGTCGAGCACCGATCGCGGCGCTCAGGCGCTCGGCGTCAGCCTGATCAGCAGGAACGCACCCACCAGCAGGACGACGTAAACCGCCGCCGCGACCAGCCAGAACCATTGCACCGGGGAGCCGAACAGGGCGTTCACGCCCAGGCACAGGACCAGCGTCGACAGGCCGCAACCGAGGGTAATGAGGATCGCGTCGCGGCGGCGCATCTTGCCCTGCCGCGCCCGTGACCGAATGGTGGACGGGTGTCCGGTTTTCGGTGCCTCCGACCGCTCACTCACGACGTCACCGACCCTTCGCCGCATCACCGGCATTTCGCCAGCCGGACAGCTACGAGCCTACCCGTCCGTTGCCGACCACCGGCAGCACCGTCTGCTCGAGGCCGTTGAACATCTCGTCGATCAGGGCGCGGATCTGGGCCGACGGAGGCAGGCCGAGCTCGCGTTCCAGCAGCTGCCGGTACCGGTCGAAATGCAGTACCGCGGCGGAGGCGTTGCCCTGCCGCAGATGGACCTCGATCAGCAGCCGATGGGTGCTGTCCCGCAACGGATCGGCGGCCACTCCGGCCATCGCCAGTGCCAGCGCCTCGTCGAGGTTGTCCTCCCGCAGCTGGGTCGCGCAGAGCCGCTCCAACGCGGCCACCCGTAGGTTCCGCAGTCTCTCCCGCTCGTCGCGTGCCCAGTCGTCATACCAACCGGGGAGCAGTTCGCCGGCGCAGCGGACCGTCGACCGGCCGGTCCGATGGACCGGCCGCCCGTCGAGGGCGGCGTCGATGAATCCGAGCAGCTGCAGCAGGTCGGTGTCCGTCACCGCTCCCAGCCCGAGGGCCGACCGATCGCCGTCGAGCAGGCCGGGGGCTTCCCGCAGCACCCGCCACATGGTGGTCCGCAGGCTGGCCATGGCGGCGGTGTCGCGGTGATCGGGCCAGAGCGTTCCGGCCAACCAGCAGCGTTCCTTGATGCCGACCACCGCCAGCAGGGCGATCAGTCGGCGACCGTTCGGTGGCAGCCGCACAGAACGGCTCCCCGGGTTCGCAGTCAGCTGGAAGCTGTCCAGTAATCGCAGGCTGTATCCGATGGTCTCGGTCATCCCGTCACCGCCCAACGCTTCGACGTGAACCGACCTGCAGGTTCACCCATCCCTGAGGTTCCGGTTCGATGTCCGGATACGTCACCAGGGGTAGCAGATTGTCCGTCACCCGTTCACCACAAAGTGGCCTCGACCTCGGAACGAAGACGGATCGGTGATGCGACGGTTACGCAGCGATGACGGGTGGGGGTGCCTACTGATGGCGTGCGCACAACACATCCATCCACATCACCATCAGAAGGGAACCACCATCATGTCTGCACTCACGCTGCGCGAACTGTCCACGGAGTCGGCCGAACTGCTGCCGACCCGGGAGACGCTGGACTTCATCCACGTCAACTACGCCAACGTCTGGGCGAGCAACTCGTCGCTGGCCCTGAACGCCGCCTCGCTGTTCTCCCTGGCGAACTCCTCCGCGGCCCAGGTCATCACCGTCGCCCAGGGCTGATCGCGATGTCGGCCATCGAGATCCGGGAGATCGCGGCCCAGACCGGCGAACTGTTGCCGTCGCGGGAAACGCTCGCACTGTTCTCGATCAACATCGCGCCGGTCACGGCGGTGAATGTCGCTATCGCCGTGAACGCGGCGACCATCAACTCGTCCGCCCAGGCCTTCGCCGGCCAGTGGATCACGATGGCGCTGCACACCTGATCCCGACTTCCGGGGTCACCCGCCGGTCGCCCGGTACTGCGGCGATCGGACCCGGGATGCGGTGGGGGTCACGCCGACCCCCACCGCTCCCTCCGGCTCGTCGCTGCCAGGTGGATTCGACTCACCCGCCGCCACCGATCCGGTCAACATCCAGGAGTACGGAAGATGAGCAACGCCGACGACGTGCTGCACCGCAGGGCCGACGGCCTCGAACTGATCGGCGAGTTCGACGGATCCGGCTACCGCGATCCGCGTTTCCTGGTGATCAGGGCGGACGGTCAGGCCGTCCACCTCACCCGCCTGCTGTACCTGGTGCTCGAGGCCCTTGACGGGGAGCGCACCGACGAGCAGGCCGCGGCTCTGGTCGGCGAACGGTTCGACCGCGAGCTGCCACCCGAGGCCTTCGACTACCTGCTGACGGAGAAGCTGGCCCCGCTCGGCCTGCTGGCCGGGCAACGGTCGCCGGCCCCGGACAGCGCCGTCGTCGGCGCTTCCCCGAAGGCCGATCCGGTGCTGGCGCTGCGACTGCACGCCACCCTGATTCCGGTCCGCTGGGTCCGGCGGTTGGCCCGGCTGCTGTCCCCGCTGTTCGTCGCGCCCGTCATCGCCGCGGCCCTGCTCGCCCTGCTGGTCGTGGACGGCGTGCTGCTGGCGACCGCCGACATCGGTGCCGCGCTGGGCCAGGTGATCCTGACCCCGACGGACGTGTTGCTGGTCGTCGTGGCGATGGTCGCGGTGTCGCTGTTCCACGAGCTCGGCCACGCGGCCGGCTGCCATCGGGGCGGAGGCCGACCGGGCCGGATCGGTATCGGCCTGTACGTGATCTTCCCGGCCTTCTACACCGACGTCACCGACTCGTACCGGCTGACCCGCGGCGGACGGCTGCGTACCGACCTGGGTGGGGTGTACTTCTCCGCGCTGACGGCGCTGGCCGCAGGCGTCGGCCACCTGACCACCGGCTCCCCGTTGTTGTTGCTGGTGGCGTTCCTGGCGCAGATCGAACTGGCGCAGCAGTTGCTGCCGCTGGTCCGGATGGACGGGTACTTCATTCTCACCGACCTGACCGGCGTCCCCGATCTCTTCGGCCGGATCCGGCCGCTGTTGTCCGGCCTGATCCCGGGCCGCGGAACGCATCCGGACGTGGCACACCTGTTGCCGCGCACCAGGACCATCGTGGTCGGCTGGGTGGCCGTGGTGGTCCCGGTGCTGACCGTCGGGTTCGGATTCCTGTTGCTGCAGACGCCGACCATCATCAGCTCGACCGTGGCCGCCTGGCAGCAGGCCTGGCACACCGGCCTCGACGGCTGGTCGGACGGCTCGGTCGCGACCGTGCTGGTCGCGCTGATCACCGGTCTGCTCGCCGCGCTGCCGGCGGTCGGGCTGGCCATGTTGACCGTGGTGCTGTTGCGAAAGGGTGTGGCTTTCGCGGCATCCCGGCTGAGTGTGCTCAGGCCGGCCGCGCCGTTGGTGACGGCGTCGGCCGGACTGCGCTGGACCAGCTGGGGCACCGGAGCGCCGGCGGCGGGGACAGGCGACATTGCCCCGTCCACAACCTCGCCTTCCGCGCCGTCGGCCCACGCAATGCCACCGGGGACGACGGACGGGGGTGAGTCGGTGGACGGGGGTGACGACAGCGAACGGCCGCCCGGCGCCGATCAGTTCACCGAACTGACCATGCTCCGGCCGCGGGCCAAGCCCCCGACCCGCGGCTGGCGGCGGGCCGTGCACCGGGTCAGCGGTGGGCGGATCAATCCGGGACCGACGAAGGCGGAACTGGCCCAGTCGGCGCTGCTGGCCAGGGCCCGCCGCCCGGTGCCGCGGACCCGGCGGATCGTCGTGCTGTCCCGCAAGGGTGGGGTCGGGAAGACGACGACCACGCTGATGCTCGGGCACACCTTCGCCAGCATCCGCGGCGACCGGGTGGTGGCGCTGGACGCGAACCCGGACGCCGGCAATCTCGGCCAGCGGGTGCCAAGGGAGACCAACGCCACCGTCACCTCGCTGCTCGCCGCGGCGGACAGCATCGAGCGGTACACCGACATCCGGGTGTTCACCTCACAGGCCGAGACCCGGCTCGAGGTGATTGCCTCCGACGACGATCCACGGATCACCTCGGCGCTGGGCATGTCGGACTACCGCAGGGTGATCGACACGCTCGACCGGCACTACACGCTGATGATCATCGACACCGGGACCGGCATCCTGGATGACGCCATCCAGGGCATCCTCGGCGAGGCGGATCAGCTGATCGTGGTGATGCCGCCGGCCCTGGACGGCGCTCGGGTGGCGGCCGGCACCCTCGACTGGCTGGATCAGCATCGCTACGGCCGTTTGGTCGACGGGGCGATCGCGGTGGTGAACGGGGTTCGGGACTCCGACGGGCTGGTCGATCTCGCCAAGGTGGACGCGCACTTCGCCGCCCGCTGCTCGGCAGTGGTGCGGATTCCCTGGGATCGCACGCTGGAGGCCGGCGCCCAGGTGCAGCTGGACGCGCTCGCCAGGCGTACCAGGAGCGCGTACCTGGAACTGGCCGCCGCGGTCGCCGACCGGTTCGCCGATCCGCCGGCGCGGGTTGCCGGGCGGGTTGCAGGTCAGGACCTGACGTGATGACCCCGCTGCGGCTGCTGACGGTGTTCCTGCTGTTCGGCGTGCTCGTCACCGACCAGTCGGCACCGGCCGCAACCGGCCAGCACGGGCCGGCACCACCGGCCGTGACGAGCATCCAGACACGCTGTGGCACAACAGAATTCCGGTTGACCTTCATCGGCGAACCGGGGAGTGGACGGGCACTCGGGTTCTACAACCGAGTGGTGCGCACCGGCTGCTGAGCAGCCGACGAACACCCCAGTAGGTGCCGAGGAGAGTGCGGCACTCGCACTGCGCGCCGCAGCGGAACCGTTGCGGCGCAGTCAATCAGGAGGAACGTGATGAGCGAACCACGCAGGACTGCGCTGGCCCGACCGGTGATCGCCATGGTGATCGGACTGTTGGTCGGCCTGTCGGCCGGGCCGGTGACCGCGTCGGCGGCCACTGGGTCGGCGGCCGCCGGGTCAACGGCACTGTCGATCGGCAAGGCCGGGAGCACCGTCGCCGGCTTCTCGCATCCCGACTACCGGTTCAACCGGCACCCGGACGTGGTCGCCTCGGCGCAGCCGACCAGCGGCCAACCGTCGGCGAGCGAGACCCAGAAGGTCAGCGTTCGGCTGGCCAAGCGGACCAAGGCCAACACCACGGCGACCTCGTCGGCGGTCTGCGACGGTTGCGCGGGAACCGCTGTCGCCGTCGTCGACGTTCATCTGCCGTTCCGCTACGGCACGGTGCGTGCCGACAACGTGGCGACCGCCTGGTCCGCTGGTTGCCAGAACTGTTCGGCCATCGCGGTTTCGGTGCAGGTGGTGCTCGGCAGATCGGCCAAGGACGTCCAGGTCAACAATCGGGCGCTCGCGGTGAACGCGGCGTGCACCGACTGCAGCACCACCGCGGTTGCGGTGCAGTTCGTTCTGCTCGGTGGCCGGGACGCCTGGTACTCGCCGAACGGCCGGGCACTGGCCGGCCAGATCGCCGATCAGATCCTCGCCACCATCACGGCACCGCCGGTGGCCGCCGCGCGATCGATGGCGGCCGAGACCGCCGGGGCCCCGGACACCCTCACCGACGCGGTGACGGCGACGGCCGAGCAGAACCGGGTGGCATTGCAGCGGCAGTTCGGGGCCGCCACGTCAACCGTGACGGTGCAGGCGATGTCCGGCTGAGCACCGCGGCCTGCAGGGCGCTCCGCCCCCGTTCGGCACTGCGACCGGACGGGGGCGGGGATCTGCGCCCTCTTCAGCTGCCGAGGCCGCGCACCGATTCCTCGTGGGCCAACAGGTCTGACATCGTGTAGGTGCCGGTCTGCGGCTCGTCGCGGCCGTCCATGTACAGCCGCTTGATGGCGACCAGCAACCCCTCGGCGATGGTGTTGCGGAACTCGGGCGACAGCAGGGAGTTCCGGTCGGCATCGTTCGTCAGGTAACCCAGTTCGACCTGGACGGCGGGCATCTTGGTCAGCCGCAGCAGATCCCAGGCGGCGTGGTGGATCCGGCAATCGAGCAGCCGGGTGCGGGCGACCAGCTCGCGGTGCACCAGTTCGGCGAGGTTCTCGCCGACGGTGGACACCCCGCCGGAGTCGGTGCCGAAGTGGAAGGTGGCCATCCCGGATGCCTTCGGCGAGCTGGTGCCGTCGATGTGCAGGCTGATCAGCAGGTCGGCATCCAGCGAATTGGCGCGCGCCGCGCGTTCCTCGGCCGACGGGTTCTGGCCCGGCCCGCGGGTCAGGAAGGTGGACATCCCGGTAGCCGTCATCCGGCCCTCGAGCCGGCGCGCCACGTCGAAGACCAGGTCGGCGGCGCGTACCGCGTCGACCACCCAGCCGGGATCGCCGTCACCGTGCGCCGGGTCGATGACGATCCGTTTGCCGCGCAGCCGGGGTCCGGAGGTGCGCACCTGGTCGTACTCGCGCAGGTAGTGCGGCCGGCCACCGGTGACCAGCGGCCGACGGGTCATCCGGCCGAGTTCGCGGGCGGTGTCGGCGCCGAACACGCCGTCCTCCGGCAGGCCCGAGTCGCGTTGGAACTGCCGGACCGCGGCGTCGGTGGTGTCGCCGAACAGGCCGTCAGGTCGGCCGGTGTTGAACCCGAGACCGGACAGCCGCATCTGCAGGTCGGCGACGTCGTCGCCGGTCATCGGGGCCGAAAGGGTGTACGACAGGGTGCGGTCGCCGAGCCGCCAGCGGGCATCGAGCAGGGCTCGTTGGGTGGCCGGGCCGACGACCCCGTCGACGATCAGCTGACGCTTCTGCTGGAACGCGCGGACCGCGCCGTCGACGTCGGCATCGAACACCGCCAGCGCGTCGTTGTCGAGGAACTCCGGTGCGACCAGCCCGAGGGAGCTGAGCTCCCGACGCAGCTGCGCCACAGCGGCTCCCGCGTCACCGAGTCGCAGCACATTCCCTCCTGACCGGGTGACCACCGGACCGTGCTCTCGAGCGGGTCCGAACGCTGTTGGGGCGGTTGTCGTGACCCCTCACCGTAGCGCGCCGGCCGACCGGGAACGACCAGTCGCGGCGCCGCAACGGGCGCCGCTTCCGGGGTCGATCATGGTCCGTCGAACCGGCGTGACCGTGGGTGGAACCCGGGCCCTCGATCAGGCGAGAACGTCACCGAATTCGGCGACCAGGGCGGCCTTCGGCTTCGCGCCGACGACCTGCTTGACGACCTCGCCGCCCTTGAAGACGAGCATGGTCGGGATCGACATGATCTGGTACCGCGCGGCGATCTGCGGGTTGGCGTCGATGTCCAGCTTCGCCACCGTCACCTTGTCCGAGTTGGAGTCGGCGATCTCCTCGAGGACTGGCGCGATCACCTTGCAGGGCGTGCACCAGTCGGCCCAGAAGTCGACGATGACCGGCTTGTCCGACTGCAGGACATCCTGGGCGAAGGTGGCGTCGGTGGTCTTGATGCTTCCCATGTGTAATTCCCTTTCTGGGATTCTGAGTCGTGCATGGTGGGGTGGGTCTGGTGGTCGTTCCGGGACCGGGGCTGACGGCGCCCCGGGTCAGGCCAGCGCGGGCTCCACGGCGGCTTCCGGTTCGGGATCGGTGGTGCGGGCGCCGTGGGCGGCCAGCCAGTGCTGGGCGTCCAGCGCGGCCGCGCAGCCCGAGCCGGCCGCGGTGATCGCCTGCCGGTAGGTGTGGTCGACCAGGTCGCCGCAGGCGAACACCCCCGGCAGTGACGTCGCCGTGCCGGGGACGTCGGCGGGGGCGTCCGGCAGGTTGACGCCGGTGAGCACGTAGCCCTCGTCGTCGGTGGCGACCGCATTGCGGACCAGTTCCGACCGCGGGTCATGGCCGATGGCCAGGAACAGCCCGGTGGCGTCCAATTGGCGCTGCTCGCCGGTTTCGGTATCGGTGACGGTGAGCGATTCGACCTTCTGCTCGCCGTTCACTCCGGTGACCTGCGCGTTGGTGGCCCAGCGAACCTTCGGGTCGGCCTTCGCCCGGTCCAGCATGATCGGGCTGGCCCGGAACTCGTCCCGACGGTGCACGATGGTCACGCTGTCGGCGAACCGGGTGAGGAAGGTGGCCTCCTCCATCGCCGAGTCGCCGCCGCCGATCACCGCGATGTCCTGGCCCTTGAAGAAGAATCCGTCGCAGGTGGCGCAGGCGCTGACGCCGCGGCCGATCAGCCGCTGCTCGTCCGGCAGGTTGAGGTAGCGGGCGGCGGAGCCGGTGGCCAGCACGATGGCCCTGGCCCGGAACACCTCGCCGTCGACGACGACGGACTTGATCTCTCCGTCCAGGTCCATCGATTCGACGTCCTGCATCCGCAGTTCGGCGCCGAACCGCTCGGCCTGTTCGCGCATCTTGGCCATCAGGTCCGGGCCCATGATGCCCTCGGGAAACCCGGGGAAGTTCTCCACCTCGGTGGTCGTCATCAGCGCGCCGCCGAAGTTCAGGCCCTCGAACACCAGCGGCTTCAGCTCGGCCCTGGCCAGGTAGAGGGCGGCCGTGTAGCCGGCCGGCCCGGATCCGACGACGATGACGTCGCGCACGACGTTCTCGGTGCTGGTGGTGGTGTCGCTCACTACTCTCCTTCGCCGGCCTGCATCCCCGACCGATGCCGCAGGCGCGGTGTCGCCACCGGGGGCGCGGTCGGTGCTGTTCGGGTGTGCATTGTTTGGAACGTCAGCCTACCGACCGGCATTCCCTCCGTCGGCCGGGACAGATCCGGCGCCGGATGCGGAAATCGGGGGCGGATGCGGTCCCGTCGCGGCCGCCGACCGATTCTCTGCGGACCGATCGCGGAATGGGTCCGCCGGCGGGTGGGTACCCGCCGGCGGACCGGGAAACCTGCCGCCAACCCGGCAGGATCGTCACTCCCCTCAGACTTGGTCCCGCTACCCCCGACCGGCAGCGGGACCAAGCCACCCCCCGGTCAGGTGAACCGCACCGACCAGACATGGTCGTTGAGCGTGCTGCCCACGTTCGAGCTGGAACTGGTGTACCCGACGCTCGATCCGCTGTAGCCGGTGTTCCGCCAGGCCTTGATCGCACAGTTCGAGTACGCCCGGAACGAGCTGATCCGGGACCGCCAGCTGGTGGTGTCCGACCAGCTCGAGTCGATGTCGCTGCCGGTGCTGGTGCAGGGTGAGGAGGCGAACCAGTCGATGTAGCCGTGGGTGGTCAGGAAGAGCTCGTCGTCGTAGAAGCGGCCCAGCAGGTACTGGGCGGCGGCGATCGCTCCCGGTCGCGCGACGCCCAGGTCCGGTTCGACGCCGGCGGCCTGCTTGGCCGCCGGATAGTCCTGTAGGTCGTCAACGCAGGCGAGCACGCCGGTCGCCGAGTTGAACGCGCAGAAGCTGCCGGCGTCGTCGATCCTGCCGGCGGCTGCTGAGGGTGCTGACGGTACCGAGGGTGCTGACGGTGTTGCCCATACCGACGGTGTCGAGACGGTGATCGCGGCAGCAGTCAACGCCGCCATTGCCGCCCGCATCCACCACCGGCGCGGGCCGGACGAGGCCGGCTGCAGCATCGGCACCTCCTGCGCTGTCGTCCCTGCTCTCTCTTGTTGCCGAAGACGGTTCCGTGCTGCAAAGGGTTGATGTGATCTAGGTCACTCATGACGATAGTTCTCCAACCCGAGGCTCTCGCAGGTGGTGTCGTCACCCGGGAAGATGCCGGCCTGCCCGGACGGCAGGACGCAGGCGACCAGCGGCGGAACCGAGTAGGCATTGCCGGTCGGCACGGCGTTGATGTCCGGTGGCTTGCCGAACTGGAAGACCCCGGACCGCCAGTAGGCGGCGCAGATGTCGACCCCGCTGGCCGCGGCGTCCCGCGGGTCCTCCGCGGTCCCCTGGGTGGCGAACTCCATCCG
The DNA here is from genome assembly GCF_000426645.1 of Nakamurella lactea DSM 19367. GTDB lineage: Bacteria > Actinomycetota > Actinomycetes > Mycobacteriales > Nakamurellaceae > Nakamurella > Nakamurella lactea. The sequence goes on from NZ_AUFT01000008.1 coordinate 98,176, forward strand.
ATTCCCGTTGTCCTCGCTCAGGCTTGCACTGCCGTAGCAGTAGGCGGTCTCGGTATTGGTGACCTTGCCGAACACTCCGAAGGCGGCGGCCGTGCCGGTGCCCGCCAGGATCACCGCGATGCTGATGCCGCCGGCGATGAAGCGCCGGCGCCGGCGGCGCTGGGCGGCCAGGTCGATCACCACGGCGTCCCGGCCGGCGGCCGTGCCCGCGTCAGTGCGGTCCTCGGTGTCGTGGTCGGGTGCAGTGTCGTGGTCGGGTGCAGTGTCGTGGTCGGGTGCAGTGTCGTCGTCGGGCGCGGTGTCGTCGTCGGGCGCGGTGTCGGTGGCGGTGTCCGGCAGGGCCGCCAGGTAAGCCAGGTGGCGGCGCTGCACCTGCGGACTCAGCTCGAGGTCGGGCAGGTCCGCGACCAGGTCGTCGAAGGTCGTCATGGGTTGCTCCTGCGGGTGCGGCGGGGTGCGTCATCGGAGTTGAGAGCTGCATAGCTGGTGCGCGCCTTGGCCAGTGCGCGGGACAGCCGGGACCTGACGGTGCCGGCGGGCTCACCGGTGACGCCGGCCACCACGTTCGCCGACAGTCCGCGCAGCACGCAGAACTGGATCACTTCCTGCTCGGCCGTGGTGAGGTCGGCCAGCACATCGGTGAGCATCCGGATCCGGGCCCGATCCTCGGCGGACGCGGCCAGCTCCTCGGCGATGTCCGGGACGTCGCCGGGCAGCTCGACCCTGGCCAGGGCGCGGCGGGCCCGGATGATCGACCGGCGGCTGTCCTTGATCAGGTTGTTCGCGGTGCCGAGCAGCCAGGGCAGCAGCCCGGCGGTGGGGTGCGGTTCGATCACCGACCGGCGACGCCAGGCGATGGCGAACACCTCGGCGGTCAGGTCCTCCGCGTCGGCGCGGACCACCCCACGTTGCAGGAAGTGGGTGAACACCTGGGACGAATGACGGCGGTAGACGGCCGCGAACGCCGCCCGGTCATCCTCATCGGCGGTCGGCTGCAGCTGCCGCTCGTCGTCCGTAGTCGCTCCCACCGTCGGTAATGGCCGTCGGCATCCGAGCGTTGCACAGGTCCGAAATTTTGGGACCGGAGGACGGTCAGCCGGCGTGCTGTTGCAGCACCGCACCGATCCGCGGCAGCGCCGCCTTGACGTTCTCCTTGGCCCGGCCGCGCAGCCCGTTGTAGGCCTTCTGCACGGTCTTGCGGCCGGACTTGCCGACCCGGTTGTCGGTGACGGTGAGCAGGGCGTCCGCCGCCTCGTCGCCCCGGCCGGCCAGATAGCTGCCGAAGTCGCCGGCGCCGCCGAAGTCGGTCCAGAACGGCTCGAGAACGGTGGCGAAGTCCGGCAGCATCCGGTTGGTGGCGCTGGTGGTGATGTTCGGGCTGACCTTCTTGACCGTGGCGTAGCCGGCCTTGATCGCGGCGCCGGAGACGCCCTTCTTGCCCTTGACCTCGGCGTCGATCACCGCCACCAGATCGGCGACGACGGCGGGACGACGCTGCTCGGCGAGTAGGGCTTCGGTCAGGGTCACTGGTGGCGCCTTTCGGTCGGGTCGGGTCCGCGTCCACCGTAACGGGCGGCAGGTTGGCGGATCCGGGCCGTCCACGGCAGCGCAGTGCACCCGGAATGCCCTGTGCGGGCACTTCGAGTGCATCCGGCGCGGCTGACGAGTGCGGGCCAGCACTGGTTGGGATCGGAGTACGGGATTACCGTCGGATCCATGACCGACCAGATCACGGCGCGGCAGTTCCACGAGGCGGATGGGGTCGACGACTGGCGGGTGGTGTTCGCCGGGGCGGGCGCGTACTTCAGCACCGGGTCGTTCGGCAAGGGCGTCGCGCTGGTGGATGCCATCGGCGCCCTGGCCGACGCGGCGAACCACCATCCGGACGTCGACCTGCGCTATTCGGCGGTGGCCGTGCGGCTGATCAGCCACGACGTCGGTGGCCTCAGTCGTCGTGATGTCGCACTGGCGCAACAGATCTCGGTCGCCGCGAAGGAGTTGGGTGTGACCGCCGACCCGTCGATGGTGCAGACCGTGCAGGTGGCCATCGACGCCGTGGTGAGCAGCGAGGTGATGCCGTTCTGGCGGGCGGTGCTCGGCTACGTGGAGCGGGGTGATGAGGACCTGGACGACCCGCGCGGCAGCGGTCCGTCGCTGTGGTTCCAGGACATGGACCGGCCCCGACCGGAACGCAACCGCATCCACATCGACGTGTCGGTGCCGCACGACCAGGCGAAGGCCAGGGTCGACGCGGCGATCGCCGCCGGCGGCCGGCTGATCAACGACAAGTTCGCGCCGATGTGGTGGACCCTCGCCGACGCGGAGGGCAACGAGGTCGACGTGGCGTCCTGGGTGGGCCGCGACTGACGGTGGTGTCGCCCGGAGTGCACCCAAAGTGCGGCGTGGGACCCCTTTTGATGCATTCGGTGAGGGAGGAACTGATCTGCCACGCTGGGTTCAGCGGGCATAGACGCTGATGTGCCGCTTGCTGTCGGACGTGAACGGCTCGTCGCGCCAACCGGCCCATCGGTTGACCAGCCGCAAGCCGGCGATCCGGGCCATCAGGTCCATTTCGCCCGGCCAGATCAGCCGGCAGGAGATCGGGCCCATCCGCACACCGCCGCTGGTCAGGCTGACGTGGTTCTCGTCCAGGATCTGGGTGACCGGGTCGTAGCGGTTCACGTCCAGCACCACCTCGTCGGTGGTCACCCGTTCGACGTCGACGAACTGGTCACCGCGCAGCCAGGCTGACGGAACCCCGGCCTCGACCACGAACACCCCGTTGTCGGTGAGATGCCGGGCGGCATTCTCGAAGCAGCGGACCTGCGCCTGCTGGGTCAACAGGTTGTAGATGGTGTTGAACACCAGGTACACCAACGGGTATCGCTCGCCCGGTGCGCGAACCTCCGCCATGTCGCCGATCGTCACCCGCAGGTCGGCGCCACCGGGTTTGGCCCGCATCGCCGCCACCATGTCCGGCGACAACTCGATCCCGTCGACCCGGACGCCGCGCTGCGCCAGCGGTAGCGCGATGCGGCCGGTCCCGATGGCGAGTTCCAGCGCCGTCCGCTCGACGGCGTGGCCCTGCCCGGCTCGGCCGCCGTCCGCGTCGCCACTGGTCGCATCACGATGGGTGTAGCGGTCGAGGAAGTCCACGGTCTGGGCCTCGTCGCCGCGCGGGTGGTCGTCGTAGCGACCGGCGACGTCGGGGCCGAAGCTGGTCGCCGGGTCGAATCCCTGCATGCCCGGGAGTGTGACGGGCAGCGGCCGGATCGGCAACAGCTTTACCCGTCAGCCCGTCAGCCGAATCGGTCGACGACCGCGGAACCGGCGCGGGCCCGGACCGAATGGTCCGGGCCCGCGTTATCAGAACACTGGTCGGTTACCAGCGGCGTCGGTCGACGCTCTTCCGTCGTTCGGTGCGGACCCGGCGGGCCACGCGGATGGCCTCCATGTCACGTCGGTTCTGCTTCTGTCGGTCGCGGGCCAGGTCTTCGTACATCCAGTGCAATGCGGCGCTCCGGGGACTCTCGTGATGGGTTTCGTCGTCGATGTCTGTGTTGGTCCTCTCCGGTCGATAGATGAGACCTCAAGTGGCGCAACAAACTTCTTCGGGATGCTGGCTTCAGGGTGGGAGCTCGGGTGGACCTCGGGAGCGGACGGTGACGGGTTTCGGGCGCGCAGGCGTTGGCAGTCCCTTCGAAGGGGTGGCTGGGGGGCGACCGACAAACATACCTCTTGGCGTCGGTCGACGGAAGGCCTGCCGGCCGCTGATGCCCGGCCAGGTCGACCGGCGGATCACCCGAAGGGGGTCACGAACTTCCGCTGTGATCGGGTTTCGACCGCACGTGCGTCGTAATGCCGGCGCACATATTCGACCGCCGCCACGGCCGGCACCCCGTCCAGGACGGCGAGGCAGGCGAGCGCCGTGCCGGTGCGGCCGTGGCCACCGGCGCAGGCGACCTCCACCCGTTCGTCGGTGGACCGGCGCCAGAGCTCGGCCAGCGCATCGCGGGCATCCCGCGGGTCCGAAGGCAGCCGGAAGTCCGGCCAGTGCACCCAGCGTGACGGCCAGTCCAGCGGTGCGGGCCGCCGGCCGAGCAGGTACAGCCCGAACTGTGGCGGTGGCCCGATCGGCATTGGCCTGCTGAGTCCGCGGCCCCGAACCAGCCGGCCGGACGGCAGCGCCAGCACGCCGGCAGCGGTAGCGTCCCAGCCGTCCATCACGGGCACGCTACCCGCGCGGCGGCGACGGACCGGCGACACAGCGGCGACGGAGCAGCGACCGACCGACGACGGCGCTGCCGCCCCTGTCCGGGGTGCTTGACTGGAGCCGATGAGTACCGCGAACCTCACCCGGACCGAGACCGCCCGCCGCGCCGAGCTCGTCGGTGACCTGCGGCAACTGGTCGAGCTCGACCTGACCGCAGCGGCCGATCCGGCCGTCGGCACCTTCGGCTCCCGCAGCACCCTGCGGTTCAGCGGAGTTCCCGGCGAGCACACCTGGGTTGATCTGATCGCCGACGGCCTCGGGTCGGCAATCCTGAACGGCGTGCCGCTGGACGTCGCCGACTATGACGGCGCCCGGCTGCCGATCGGCCCGCTGGCTGCGGAGAACCAGCTGGTGGTGCAGGCGGCCTGCAGGTACAGCGTCACCGGCGAGGGCCTGCACCGTTTCCGCGACCCTGAGGACGGCAACACCTACCTCTACAGCCACTTCGAACCGACCGACTCACGGCGGATGTTCAGCTGCTTCGAGCAGCCGGACCTCAAGGGCCGCTTCACCTTCCGCGTCACTGCACCGGCCGACTGGCAGGTGCTGTCGAACCAGCCGGAGTCCGGACGGGAGCCGGTGGGCGATGACGTCGCGACGGTGAGCTTCGCCGTCAGCCCGCCGTTGTCCAGCTACCTCACCGCGGTGGCCGCCGGCCCCTACCACCGGGTCGACGACGGCTGGTCGACAGCCCGTCAGGACGGCAGCAGCCAGCAGATCGAGCTCGCGCTGTTGTGTCGCGCCTCGATGGCGCAGCACCTGGCCGCCGCCGACATTCTCACCGTCACCAAGCAGGGTCTGGACTTCTACGACCGGGAGTTCGGCTACCCGTACCCGTGGGGGAAGTACCACCAGATCTTCGTGCCGGAGTACAACATCGGCGCGATGGAGAACCCGGGGCTGGTCACCTTCACCGAGGATTACCTGCCGCGTGGCTCGGCGACCCGGCCGGAACGGGAGGCCAGGGCGAACACCATCCTGCACGAGATGGCGCACATGTGGTTCGGCGACCTGGTCACCCCGCAGTGGTGGGACGACCTGTGGCTCAAGGAGAGTTTCGCCGACTACATGGGCACCCACGTCAACTCGGTGGCGACCGAGTTCACCGATGCCTGGACGCCGTTCGCCGCCCGCCGCAAGGCCTGGGCCTACCTGCAGGACCAGCTGCCGACCACCCATCCGATCGTTGCCACCATCGACGACGTGGAGGCGGCCCGGCAGAACTTCGACGGCATCACCTACGCCAAGGGTGCGTCAGTGCTCAAGCAGCTGGTCGCCTATGTCGGCGAGCCGGCGTTCTTCGCCGCCGCCCGCCGGTACTTCGCCGAGCACGCATTCGGCAACACCAGACTGCCGGACCTGTTGGCCGCGTTGACCTCCGAGTGCGACCGCGACCTTCAGGCCTGGTCGGTGCAGTGGCTGCAGACCGCCGGGATCTCGGAGCTCACGCCGGTGCTCACTCGCGGCGCCGACGGTCGGCTCACCGAGCTGGTCATCGAGCAGCGGGCCACCGACCCGACCACCGGCGAGCCGAACCTGCGTCCGCACCGGCTGGTGGTCGGCCTGTACGAGCTGGTCTCCGGCCGGCTCACCCGCACCGAGCGGATCGAACTGGACGTGGTCGGCGGGCGAACCCCGGTGCCCGACGCGGTCGGCAGCGACCCGGCGCTGGTGCTGGTCAACGACGACGACCTGACCTACGCCAAGGTGCGGCTCGCCGCTGACGCACTGCCGACGCTGCGCACGCACCTGTCGACCATCGACAGCAGCCTGTCCAGGGCAATCGTCACCTCGGCACTGTGGAACGCCACCCGGGATGCGCTGCTGCCGGCGGCCGACTACCTGCAGCTGGTCGGGGCGCAGTTGCGGGACGAGCCGGACCTCGGGCTGCTGCGTGGCCTGATCGGCAATGCGCAGATCGCCGTCGAGCGCTACCTGCCGGCGGCCGACCGGCCAGCGGCGCGGGCCGCGCTGCTGGCCGCGATCCGACAGCGCCTCGACGCTGCTGCCGCCGGTTCGGAGCTGCAGCTGCTCCTGGCCCGTAGCTTCCCGGCGGTCGCCGCCACGGTGCCGGCCGCGGCACCGCAGGTCCGCGGGTTGCTGGCGGGCAGCGAGGGACTGACCGGGCTGACGATCGACCCGGATCTGCGGTGGCAGCTCTGGCAGGCGCTGGCTGCCGTCGGCAGCGCCACCGAGGCCGAGCTGGCCGCGGTGCTGGCGCAGGACAACACCATGAGCGGCCGTACCGCGCACCTGCAGGCGGTGACCAGCCGCACCGGTCGCAAGGACAGCGATTGGGCCCGGATGACCACCGACAGCTCGCTGACCAACGACCAGCTCGGCGCGATGATCACCGGCTTCACCCAGCCGCTCGGCGCGGGCGAGCGGCACGACTTCGTGCAGCCGTACTTCGCCATGCTGATCGACATCTGGCGGCATCGCTCACAGGTGATGGCCAGCATGCTGGCCGAGGACCTGTTCCCCGGCGGCGACCTACGGCCGGGCACCGCGGCCGACGGCCGGGACAACCTCGCCACCTCGCCGGCGGACGGCGTCGGCCCAGCTACGCCGATGGGGCAACATCCGGTGTTGGCCGAGGCCCACGGTTGGCTGGCTGCGCACCGGGACGCGCCGAATGCGTTGCGCCGCATCGTGATCGAGCGGACAGACGAGCTGGAGCGGGCGTTGCGCGCCCAGCAGGCCGGCACCGCGTCGGACGCCGGCTAGCGCCTGGGCACCGACAAGGGCGAGGATGACGGACATGGATATTGGCATCGGACTCCCGAACACCGTCCCCGGCGTCGATCGCGCCGGCATCGTCGATTGGGCGCGGCGCAGCGAACAGGCGGGCTTCGCCTCGCTGGGCACCATCGACCGGCTGGTCTATTCGAACTACGAATCGCTGATCGCGCTGGCCGCTGCCGCGGCCGTCACCGAGCGGATCAGGCTCACCACCGACGTGCTGCTCGCCCCGCTGCACGGCACCGCGCTGCTGGCCAAGCAGGCCGCCACCATCGACAGCCTCTCGAACGGCCGGCTGGTGCTGGGCATGGCAGTCGGTGGGCGGGAGGACGACTACCGGGCCGCCGGTGTCGACTTCCGTTCTCGCGGCAAGGTTTTCGACCGCCAGCTGGAAGAGCTCAGCGCGCACTGGGGCGGGGAGACCGGCGTCGGTCCTGCGCCCGCCGCCGGCCGGCCGCAGCTGTTGATCGGCGGCGGGAACGCCAAGTCCTACCAGCGGGTCGCCCGCTATGCCGACGGCTGGACGATGGGCGGCGGCACCCCGGACATGGTCGCCGGAGCGCTCCCCGAGCTGACCGCCGCCTGGGCGGAGCAGGGACGCGAGGGCAAACCGCGGGTCGTGGTGCTCTGCTACTACGCGCTGGGTGACGACGCCGAACAGCAGGCCCGCGACGACCTCGGGCACTACTACGCGTTCCTCGGCGACTACGCCGAGATGATCATCGGCAGTGCCGCCAAGGACGCCGACACCATCGGCCAGTACGTCGCGGGCTTCGCGGCCGCCGGGGTCGACGAGCTGATCCTGTTCCCGACCTCGGCCGACCCGGCGCAGGTCGAACTGCTGGCCGAAGCGGTGCCGGCCGGCCTGCTGGCCGGATAACCGCAGTTGAACCCGCGAACCGGGCGGGTCAGCGGGTGACGACCTGGCTGTCCAGGGTGTCGGCGGCGCCGTCGGTGCCACACTTCTCGCCGACCACCACCACATCGACCTTGGTGTTGTTCTCCTGCTTCACCGCGATCGCGTAGGCCGGCTTGCCCTGGTAGGTCACCTGGGTGATCCCGGAGATGTCGCGGGGGTCGATGCCGTTCGCGCCGAGGCAGGCGGCCTGGGTGACCGGGTTCGCGAGCGGACCGCCGGGCGTCATGTTGCCCTCGATCTGGTCCAGCGAATCGCCCAACTTGCCCGGCTCCAGCACCAGTGCCTGCGGGGCATCGCCGTTGTTACCGGCCCCAGGGGCGGGCACGCCGGTCTGGATCGTGACGGTCTCGGTCGGCGCCGCGCTGCCGGCGACATTGTTGCCGTTGCCGGAGGTCAGCGAGATTGCCGTCACCGCGCCGATCGCCACCACTGCCGCGGCGGCCAGCAGCCCGCCGGTCCAGCGCCGGCGTTTGGCGCGCTGCGCTTCGAGCGAGCCGACCCGGCTGGGTCCGGTCGGACCCGACGGTGCGGCAGCGCGCGGCGGGCGCCCGTCGGCCGGCCGGTTCCCGGTGGCGGTGCGCAGGTCGGTGATGTTCGCGGCCGGGCCACCCGGTTCGGTGGCCGGCGCCGGGGTTGCTGCGGCCGGTGCCGGAATCCCTGCCGTGGGGCGCGGCCCGCCGGGCAACACGGCCGGGATGACGGGCTGTCGACGGGGCGGATGCACCGGCCGGGCGGAGCCGACCTGGCGCGGTAGCTGGGCGCCGACGGCGCCCGGCCCGGCAGTGGCCGCTCCCGGCCGCAGGAGCGCGCCGAGGTGCCCGCGGATGACGTCTGTCCCACCGGCCCCTGGTCCGTTCGCGCTACCGGCCGATCCGGATCCGACGCCGGCCGGGGTCGCCGGCGTCAGTGCTGCGTATTCCGCGGCCAGCGCCGCGTCGAGCCGCTTCACCACCGACTCCGGCATGGTCAACGCGGGCATCAGGGACAACCCGTCGACCGTGCTGTCCAACGCGGCCAGGATCGCCGCCCCCTGTGGGTCGTCCGCGATCAGCCGGCGGAGTTCGGCGGTCTGCTCTGGTGGGAACACGCCTGCGTGGACGTCAGCGACGACGTCGACGTCCCAGGGTGGCCCGTACGGGCCCTGGAACTCGGTGGTCATGGGGTGCTCCCTCGATGCGCATGCGGCGCCGCTCCTCCCCCGACCCGGCCCGTCGGGGGTCCAGATCCGGATGCGGCTTTCGAAGCTTCGACGCCGCTCGAGGAGTCTTGGTTCCGTAGGTGCCCGAGTAGCACGGCAAGTTTCGCGCGCCCCCGAGCGCAGCGACTCTTCACCGTCCCCTCGGCCACCTCGAGCATGCGCGCCACTTCGGCCACTGGGTAACCTTCGATATCCACCAACACGATGGCCGCCCGCTGTTCGTCGGGCAGCGTCGCCAGCGCATCGGTGATGTCCATCTGCAGTTCCCGGTCGGCCATCGCGTCCCGCGGCGCGGCCAACACGGCGGGATCGCCGGGAGTCCCTGACCCCTCCTCGGGCAACGGGACGGTCGGCCGGACCTGCTTGCGGCGGATCCGGTCAAGGCAGGCATTCACCACGATCCGGTGCAACCAGGTGGTGACGGCCGACTCGGCGCGGAACCGGGCGGCCGCCCGAAAGGCCGAGATCAGCGCCTCCTGGACGGCGTCCGCGGCCTCCTCCGGATCACGCAGGGTGCGCAACGCCACCGCCCACATCCGGTCCCGGTGCCTGGCGACGAGTTCACCGAACGCGCCCGAGTCGCCGGCCACGTGAGCGGCGATCAGGTCGGCGTCGGAACGCCCGGAATCGAGGACTGGCACCCCGAGAGCCTAACGGGCTCCACCGCGAGGGTCGAAAGAGATCAACTCCGGCCCGGGCCGGCGCCGCCTGACCGGGCCGCGGCCGGGTCAGTTTCCGTTCACCACGATCTCGCCGATCTTCGCCTGGTAGGTGTTCCCCGAACCCGGGATCTGGGTGAGGAAGACCAGCAGATACGGCGATTTCGGCGCCCCGCTGACCGGGATGGCCGCCGGTCCGCCGGCCACCGTTCCTGAACCCACGACCGTGGTGCCGGCCAGTGGTCCGGGGTCCATCCCGCCGGCCGTGCGGATCTCGACCGTCATCTCGCCGGCGCCCTCGGGCACGGTGATCTCGACCGACTGCGGGGTGACGTCGCGCTCGAACTGCAACACCACGCCGACTCCGACCTTGTAGCCGCCCTCGGCCTTCGGCTTGAACTGCTGCTTGTAGACCCAGGTGAGCCATTCGGTTGACGGGTCGCCGTCGTACAGTCGGTCCCGCAGGTCCTCGTAGTCCTTGGACCCCTGCCCCTCCGGGTCGTAGATCGCCGAGCCGATGATCTTGACCTTCTTGGCGGCCGGTGCCGTCGTGGTGGCGCTGCCGGCCGACGAACTGTTGCCGGTCGGGCCGCTGCTGCCCTGCCCGCCGGCGGGCTTGGCCGTGGTCGCGGACACCGTGGGCTGCGAGGACTCGGCCAGCTGGTCGAATCCGGCGGCGTTCGACTCGTTGATCCCGGTCAGCGCGTTCTTCGCCAGCGTCGCCACGATGATCAGCATCAGCGCGACGAACACCGCCATCAGCGAAGCGGCCAGACCCAGCTTGACCCGGCGCTCCTTGCGGAGCTTGCGATCGGCAGGCGACATGGTCGGCGGCGGCGGTTCGGGCGCGGGTCGCCCGGGACCGGCCGGTGCGCCGGCGAACGCGCTGATCCCGGCCGACGGTGCGGGCTCGGGAGAGCGCAGCAGGGTGGCCAGGGCGCCGACCGCGTGTATTCCGTTGGGGTCCTCCGGGTGCAGAGCCCGTTCGGTGAGGTCGGCCAACGGCGCCGGGACCTCCTCGTTCGCCTCGTCGGCCGGAATCTCCCGGCCGTTCCGGTGCGGCGCCGCCTTCAGGTTCGCTCCGGGCACCATCGGAACCTGCTCGCCGGCCGGCCAGGTGCCGGTCAACATCAGGTACAGCACCGCACCGAGCGCCCGGATGTCCTCATCGGGGGTGGCGGCGGCATGGGCGATGACGTGGGAGAACCGGACCTGGCCGTCGACGTTGACCCGCACCAGCGACGGGCTGATCGAGCCGAGGGACAGGCCATTGCGGTGGGCCTCCGCCACCGCCTCACTGATCTTGCCGGCGATCGAACTGGCGACCGCCGGTTCCAGCGGTCCGCGGGCCAGCAGGTCGGTGAGCGTCGCCCCGTCCACCCATTGCCCGACGACGAAGGTTTGCCCACGGTCGGTACCCAGGTCCAGGGTCTGCGGCAGGCCGATGTGATGCAGCCGCCCGGCCCGCAGGGTGCGAGCGACGGTGGCTGACGTGCCCGACGAATCGGGCAGCAGGGTGACGGCCATGTCCCGCGGCAGCACGGTGTCCTTCGCCCGCCAGAACCGGTTGCCGGCGGCGTCCACCGCCACCTGGCTGACCAGCCGGTAGCGGCCGCCGATGGTGACGCCGGGCGCCGGAGGCGCCTCGTCGGCCGGGGGGCGGGCCGATTCGGATCCGGGCGGCGGCGGGATCGACACGGTCTCGTCGGCGCCGCTGTCCGTCGGTGTCGTCGGCGCATCCGTGGGTGTCGTCGGTGCATCCGTGGGTGTCGGCGGTGCGTCCGTGGGTGTCGGCGGTGCGTCCGTGGGCGTCGGCGGAGCGTCGGCCGGCGTCGCCTCGTCGGCCGGCGGACGGGCCGGCTCGGATCCAGGGGGGACGGAAACCACCGGGTCGGACTCCTGACTGTCGGGAACCGGCGCCCGGGCCGGGCGCGCTGGTGCGGTGTGCGTCATCGATGGTGCCACCTGCGGAACGGAAGTCGGTGACGGCGCCGCTGCCGCAACGCCGTCGGACACCACCGGCCGCGGCCCGAAGCCGAGCGCCGCCGCGATCCGTCGGCGCAGCGGATCCACCTCGGGAAGCCGCACCACCAGCATGGCCGGGACCAGCACGATCAGCCCCACCGCCCCGCCGACGAGTAACCGGATGATCGCGCCGGAAGCGCCGACCGGTTCGCTCATCCGGCCCACCACCCACCAGGCGGCGACGCCTGCCAACCCGGCGGCCAGCGTCATCTTGAGCACCGTCAGCAGCAGCCGACCGGTGCCCATCGCGCCGAACCGGGCCCGCAGCCAGGCCTCGCCGACCACCGCGCCGACCAGGTACGAGGCGGTGGTGGCGACGGCGATGCCGGGGGCGATCAGATCGGTGCGCAGGTTCGCGCAGAGCAGGATCAACGGAATCCGCACGGCGACCATCACGGCGTTGATCAGTGTCGGGGTGCGGGCGTCCTTCATCGCGTAGAAGACCCGCATCTGCACCAGGGTGACGGCCAGCGGCACCAGGCCGAGGGCGAACCCGGCCAGCGTGCCGCCGATCATCGCCGAACCGGCCGCGTCCACCTTGCCGTAGCGGGTGGTGATCACCGCGAGCGGCCCGGACAGCGCCAGCATCGCCACCGCCACCGGCATCAACGCGATGGCCGACAGCCGGTTGGCCAGCGAGGCGTCGTCCTTGACCGACTCGATGTCGCCGTTGGCGGCGTGCCGGCTCATCCGCGGCATGATCGCCGTCAGCACCGAGACACCGAGAATGCCGTACGGCAGCTGGAACAGCATGGAGGCGAACGAGTAGCCGGACAGCGCGCCGGCCACCTTCTCGGTGAACACCCTGGTGGTCACGACGAACGAGACCGCAGAGATCAGTGCGTAGGCGATCGACCAGAGCATCAGCCCGCCGGCCTCGGCGAGCCGCTGGTCGCCACCCCAGCGCCAGCGGAACCGGAAGCCGGAGCGCAGCAGCGAGGGCAGCATGACGGCGGCCTGCACCACGATGCCGGCCGTCGTGCCGAGACCGAGCAACAGCAGTTGCGGTGCCGTCAGCCCGGTGGTGCTGATCCCGCCCATCGACCCCAGCACGATCGCCACGGCGATCACCACCAGGTTGTTCGCCAGCGGTGCCCAGGCCGGGGCGGCGAAGCGCTCCTTGGTGTTGAGGATGGCGCCGAACAGCGCCGCGATGCCGTAGAAGAAGATCTGCGGCAGCAACAGCCGGGCGAGCCGGGTGGTCAGCTCCGGGTCGGCGTGGCTGCTGTCGGAGCTGTAGATGGCGGTGAAGACCGGCGCCGCCAACACCGCCAACACGGTGACGACGATCAGCCCGACCAGGGCCATCGTCATCAGTCGTTGGGTGTAGGCCTGACCGCCGTCGGGATCGGCCCTGGCCCGCGACAGCAGCGGGATGGCCACCGAGGTGAGGACGCCGCCGATCACCAGCTCGAAGACGATGTTGGGCAGCGTGTTGGCCAGGTTGTACGAGTCGTTGACCAGGGTCAGTCCGATGACGCCGAGCAGCAGCGCCTTGGCGATGAACCCGGTGATCCGGCTGGCCAAGGTGGCCACCGCCATCATCGCGCCGGCCCGGACAACACCGCCGGTCCTGGCGGTCCGCATCGGTTCGTCGTCCGGCCCGCCCCGGGCAGCGCCGTCGCCGTCGTCGGGCCCGCCCGGCGGGCGATCATCGACCACCACCCGCGGAGTCGTCGCAGTGATGTCGACTTCATCGGTGATCCGCTGGATCAGGACGGTGGCGTCCTCCTGACCGGGGAAGAACGGCACCTGGAACGGCCCTGGGTTCGGGCTCAGGTACGGGCCCACGTTCTGCCTCGGCTGCGGTGGCGGGCCGGCAGCCGGTGGAGCATCGTCGCGGGCGTGCCGTGGCCCGGGTCGGCCGGCCGCGCTCTGCTCGGGACGGCGTTCCCAGGGGCCGCGCGGAATCGTCACGACCCCGTCCCGCTCGTCCCTCGCGGGTTGGCGTCGTTCAGCGCTGATGGTTCCCTGGCACGCTCGTTCACGACTCCTCACCCTCCTCCGGGTCGCTGGCGCTGGCGATGATCGAGCCGGCCGCCGGCGGTGGCGGCGGCTCCGCCTGCTGGGCGGCCGCGGCGGCGATCCGGTCGCGCCGGGCCTTCCACCGCTGCCAGATCCGTAGCGCCACCATCAACAACAACACACCGCCGGCCACCGAGATCAGGATGATGGTCAACGCGCCGTAGGCGTTCGACCTGATCTTCAGCGGGACCGGGTCGTTCCATTCCTGGCCGTCCGGCCCGATCAGCTGGGCCGAAACCAGAAACGTACCGGCTCGGCTGACGGTTGCCGGGATCTGCAGTTGTCGGGTGGTGTCGGCGGCCAGCGTCAGCCAGTCCTGCGGCGGGGTGCTGAGGCCGGCCTGCTGCCCGCCGTCGATCCGGACCTTCACCTTGACCGGGAACGGCAGCGTGTTCTGGACGGTCAGGACCAGCGGCGAATCCGATGAGGCCAGCGTGTACGAGCCGACCGTCGGTCGGATCGACACCCCGGCCCGCAGGTGCGCGATGGTCGCATCGACGGTGGACAGCACGGCATCGCCGGGGCTGCGGTCGACCCGCAGCGAGGTCGAGGTGAGCGGGGCCAACGAGGCCTTCAGCTCGGCGATCAGGGCAGCTGCCCCGGGATCCGGCGTTGCCGGCAGCGCCGCGGCGAGCAGGTCGAGTTCGGTCTGCGCGTCCCGCACCCGGCGCAGGTAACCGGCATCGAGCAGGGAGGCCTGCTCGGCGGCCGGCAGGGCGACGGTCAGCGCGGGGGCCCGGGGGTCGGAGCGGACCGCAGCGGTGAGGCTCGGTAGGTCGGCCGGCGCCACCGATCCATCGCCGGCCAGCGCGGACAGGGCGCCGCCGAGATCGTCAAGGCCGGCGGCCGCGACCACCTGGTCCGGCATCCGCAGCACGATCCGCTGGTCGCCGTCGAACGATCGGCGGGCCAGCAGCGCCACCACCGAGTTCAGGGCCAGCGCGCCGGTCCCCGAGCTGGGATGGATGACCTGATCCAGCACCGTCTGCAGATCCGAATCGTCGAGCAGGGCGGGCAGTTCGGCGCCGACCGCGGTGCTCGCCAGCCCGACGCCGCCGCCGTCGTCGCCGCTCAGACCGGCCGCGGACAGCAGGACGGAGCCGTAACCCGCGGCCCGGTACCCGTCCAGCGTCGCGGCATCGGTGACGGCGTTCGGCGGCAGCGCCACATCGTCGATCAGCTGCTGGCTGCCCAGCACCCTGGCGGCCACCTGCCGGCCGGTGGCGGCCGACGTGGTGAAGGAGTCGCCGGAGCGCACCAGCGCGGCGGTGTCCGGGTTCGAGTACGGCAGCACCAGCACCTGGGTCCCGGCGGCCAGCTCGCGCAGCCGGCCGAGGAACGCTGCGGCCGCTGCCGCGCCGGTGCCGGCGACGGTGTTCGGCGCCGCTTCTGTCGCCCCGGCGGCCGCGGTCGACCCGGTGGCCGCGTCGGTCGCGGTCTGGTCTGACGCGGCAGGGGCTGACGCCGGGGACGACCCGGCCGCGCCGGCGGTCGCCGGTACGCCGCCGGATACCGCAGGCTCGGACATCGCGGTGCCGGACGAGGCGGTATCGGTCTCGCTCTGCCCGCCCGCGCTGCCGGTGGTCGCGGCCGTGGTGGTCGGGGCCGGCGTGGGCACCTGGGTGATCGGTCCCTGCACGGTGCCCGGTCGCTGCACCCGGTACCCCTTGCTCATCGCGTCCAGTTCGTCCAGCAGCAACGGGTCGACCGCCAGCGTCGCGGTGCCGGCCGGCAGATGGGCGTTGGCCAGCGCATCGACCCGGTCCGCCAGCACGTGGCCGGGCGAGATGTCGGTGGCCAGCGAGTCGTCCAGGAACACCCCGCCGACGCCGCGGTGCGGGCGTGAGGTGAGCGGCCAGATCAGTCCGAACGGGACCGCGGCGCGGGCTGCGGGCGCCGCGGGCGCGGTGGCGGCCGTGCCGGGCACCGCCGGCACCGAGGTGACGGTGATCAGCACGTGCAACTCGCCCAGCCGGGCCTCCTTCTGTTCCCCGTCATCGGAGATCACCCCGTTGACGTTGACCATCAGCGGATAGACGCCTGGATGGGAGATGCGCAGGCTGTCGACCCCCTGGCCGACGATGGTGGTGGCCGCCGCGAGGTTGGTGCGGGCGCCGGGGTCGATCCGGTCGGCCAGCTTGACCCAGTCGCCGGTGATCACCTCGGTCGGCGTCGACGGGGTGTCGATCTCCTTCTGGACGGCAGCGGAGCTGGTCAGCGCCGCGCCGCGCTGCAGCCGGAAGATCAGGCCGGTCACCGGTACCTCGGCGGTGTTCGTCACCGCGGCGCGGATGGCCAGCGCATTCCCGCTGCGGGTGGTGACCACCGACGGCGTCAGCGCGGTGAGCATGAACTGCAGGGTGTCGGCGAAGATGCCCGACGGGGCGGCCGTGCTACCTCTGTCGGCCGTGGTGCCCGGCGTGCCGGCGGCGGCCGGCGGGACAACCGCGCTACGTCTGTCGACCGCTCCGACCGTCGTGCCGGCAGCTGCTGCGGGCAGGCCGGCGAACAGCAGGGGTGCCGCCAGCGCCAGCACCAGCGCGATCACCGCCGCGAGGCGGCCCGCCCTCACGCTGTCTCCCCCTGGCTCGTCCCTGGCTCGTTGCCGCCGCTGCGTGCCGACGGTTCGTCCCCGCGGTTCGCTGCGGCCCGGCGTTCCGCGCCCGTCATGCAAGCTCGCTCACGCGTCGTCCGCCAACATGTCGGTGGCCTTGCGGACCAGCCGCCGTTCGCCGGCGTAGGCAAGGCGTTCGTCGAGTTCCTGCAGCGGGACCCAGGCCACCTCGGTCACCTCGACGTCCTCGTCGGACAGCTCGCCGCCGACGGCCTCCATCAGATAGTGGTGCACCCGTTTGTGCACCCGCCGGCCCTCAACGGTGAAGGTGTAGTCGACGCTGCCCAGCCGGGCCGTGATCCGGCCGTCGATGCCGGTCTCCTCGGCCACCTCGCGGACCGCCGCCTGCTCGGTGGTCTCGCCCCGTTCGACGTGACCCTTGGGGAGCGACCAGCGCAGCCTGCCGCGCCGGTCGAGCCGGCCGATCAGCGCGCCGGCCCGCACACCGTCCGCGAATCGGACCACCAGGCCGCCCGCCGAGGTCTCGTCCGCCCGGCGCCGCCGGGGTCGAGAGCGTGCAGAAGCGGGCATTCGTCCGATGGTAGTGGGGCGCCCTGGGTGCCCCGGTCGGCTCACCGACTCAACGCTGGCCGTTCGCGCCGCCGGTGACGCGGTGCCCGAGCTCGCGACCGTGGTGTCCTTTGCGACGTCTCGGTGCCCTCGGGTCGGGAAATCATCCGGCCTCGGGATCCTTTGCGACGTCTCGGTGCCCTCCGGTCGGGAGATCATCCGGCCTCGGGATCCTTTGCGACGTCTCGGTGCCCTCCGGGAGGGAAATCATCCGGCCTCGGGATCTTTTGCGACGTCTCGGTGCCCTCCGGTCGCGCTCGGCGGGCCGAGCGTGCGTCCGACTGCCCGTAGAATCGCCCAACGTGTCTGATCCGCCCCCGACTCCAGGCCGGCCGGCCGTGCAACCACCTGATCAGCCGGCGGCCGATGCCGCCCGGCTGACCCGTGCCCAACAGGATGCGGTGGCCGAACTGCTGCGCATCTCGCCGGTGGCCGACGATCTGGGGAAACTGTTCCAGCGCAGCGGCTTCCAGCTGCATCTGGTGGGCGGGTCGGTCCGCGACGCGCTGCTCGGCGTGCTCGGCAACGATCTTGACTTCACCACCGACGCCCGGCCGGCGCAGATCCTCGACCTGGTCAGGGACTGGGGCGATTCGGTCTGGGAGACCGGGATCGAGTTCGGCACTGTCGGGGTGGGCAAGGCCGGCTTCGTCATCGAGATCACCACTTTCCGCAGTGATCAGTACGACGGCGACTCCCGCAACCCGGTGGTCACCTTCGGCGACACCCTGGACCACGACCTGCAGCGCAGGGACTTCACCGTCAACGCCATGGCGGTATCGCTGCCGGCGCACGAATTCACCGACCCGTTCGGCGGCCTGCGCGATCTGGCCGCGGGTCGGCTGGACACCCCGGCCGCTCCGGAGCAGAGCTTCGGTGACGACCCGCTGCGGATGCTCCGCGCGGTCCGGTTCACCTCCCAGCTCCGGGTCACCCCGACGGCCAGGGTGGTCGCCGCGATGACCGACATGGCACCGCAGCTGGCCAGGATCACCGTCGAGCGGGTGCAGGTTGAACTGCGCAAGCTGATGCTCACCGCCAACCCCAGGGCCGGGCTGACCCTGATGGTGGACACCGGACTGGCCGAGCTGGTGCTGCCCGAGCTGCCGGCGCTGAAGCTGGAACGCGACGAGCACCACCAGCACAAGGACGTCTACCAGCACAGCCTGACCGTGCTGGAGCAGGCGATGGCCCAGGAGGATCCGGCGGAGGGGGCCGACGAGACCCTGCGCTGGGCGGCATTGCTGCACGACATCGGCAAGCCGGCCACCCGCAGATTCGAGCCCGACGGCGGTGTCAGCTTCCACCACCACGAGGTGGTCGGCGCGAAGCTGGTGCGCAAACGCCTGCGCGCCTTGAAGTTTCCGAAGAATCTCACCGAGGACATCGCTGACCTGACGTTCCTGCACCTGCGGTTCCACGGGTATGCCGGTGGCGAGTGGACGGACTCGGCAGTCCGCCGGTACGTGACCGACGCCGGCGAGCTACTGCCCAGGCTGCACAAGCTGGTGCGGGCCGACTGCACCACCCGCAACAAGCGGCGGCGGGCGGCGCTGCAGGGCGCCTACGACTCGCTGGAGCGGCGGATCGCCGAACTCGCGGCGGCCGAGGACCTGGCCAGGGTGCGCCCGGACCTGGACGGCAACGCGATCATGCAGCTGCTGAACATTCCGCCGGGGCCGCTGGTCGGCCGGGCCTGGTCGTTCCTCAAGGAGTTGCGGCTGGAACGCGGGCCGCTGGATCCGGCGGACGCCGAGGTTGAACTGCTGGCCTGGGCGAAAAGGGAAGGCCTCGGAACGCCGTAGCCGGGTGCCTGATCAGACGGACGCCGGCCACGACTCACCCGCGCGCGTCCTGGTCCTTCAGGGAACCGATCATGCTCTGCAGAGCGGTGAACGCAGCCGACTGCTGGGCCTGCGTCATCCCGCTCAGCATCCTCACCTCGACGGATCGGACGGCAGCGGTCGCCGTCGCGAGGCTTCGCCGACCGCGTGGCGTGAGCCGCGTGGGCAGAACCTTCCCCACGGGCGCCTCGGCCGGCCTGGTCACGTACCCGTCCCGTTCCAAGGCCTGCAGCAGCACGTTCATCGACTGCCTGGTGACGAACGCACCTCGCGCAAGCTCGGAGTTGGACAGACCCGGGCGTTGAGCCAGCAGCTCGAGGCAGGAGTAGTGCGTCACGGTCATCCCGAGCGGCCGCAGCACTGCGTCCATGGCGGCGCGAAGGGCGCTCGAGGCCTCCTTCAGCAGGTAGCCGAGCGAGGTCTCCAGATCGATACCCGGTCCGTCTTGACTCATGTCAGCATTCTGACATAAATTGATTGGTGTCAGAAAACTGACACGACAAGAAGGAGTATCACCATGCCTGCCACCGGCCCCGACTTCATTTCCCTGCAGGCGCGCGATCTCGACGCCTCGCAGGCGTTCTACGAGCAGTACCTCGGCCTCGTCCGCTCTCCGGCGGGCCCTCCCCATGCTGTCGTCTTCGAGACGAAGCCGATCGCGTTCGCACTGCGAGACATCGTTCCGGGCACCGATCTGGCGTCCGTTGCCCAGCCCGGCATCGGTGCCGCGATCTGGCTCCATGCCACCGACGTCCAGGCCATTCACGATGCGCTCGTCGCCGACGGCCACCCGATCGTGTCCGCACCGATCGACGGACCCTTCGGCCGGACGTTCACCTTCGCCGACCCCGACGGCTACCAGATCACCCTCCACGACCGCGCCTGATCGTTCGCCCGCTCACCCGGTGCTGATGGGTCGTTCGATCTCGTCGAAGACCCGGTCCACCAGCGGGTCCGGTTCGGTCGCGTCACCTTCGTACAGGCGACGCGCGATCAGGACTGGCTCAGCGGACGAACTTCGGTGGCTTCCGGTAGATCCGGCGACGGTAGTCCCGGCCGGTGGTCGGCGGGAACAGCTCGACGAACCCGATCGCGCCGTTGTCCTCCGACCAGGCGACGCCCTGGTCGGCGACCACGTGCAGCGAGGCGGTCTTGCCCTCCCTGGACGGAAGTTCGTCACCGGCGGTCCCGAGTGCGGTGCGCAGCGATTCGTCGTCCAGCCCTGTTGGGAGGGCGGCATCGCCGAGGTAGATCAGCACCAGTTCCTCGCCGCGCAGGTAGAGACAGCCGCCGCCCGGGGTGTCGATGGCGTCCAGGCCGGTCATCCCCTGGTACGCGAAACCCGTTGCGCGGCTGGCGGTGTCGGCGCCGGTCAGGGTGGCCGCCACGCTCAGCGGTGCGCCTGGCAGGCCGAGCATCTCATCGAGGGTCATCAGCTGGCCGTCAGCACCGGGACGTCGCCGGAGGTATCAGCACCGATGGTTGTCGTCGGGTCCTGACGGCCGGCCGTGGGCTGGGTGGGGGTGACGATCGGGGTCGAGGCGCCCGGATCGGTGTCGCTCGGGGCGGCGATCGGTCCGCCGGACGGCGGAGACTCGCTGCCGGGCTCGCCGGCCGCATCGTCGGCAGCGGCATCTGCCTGGGCGGGCGTCCAGCCGGCCACCTCGGCCGCCATGAACGCCTCCCGCTTCGGCGCCACCTTCTTCAACTGCGGCCGGTTGACGAAGAACATCGCGGTCGATTCGCAGATGTCCTCCTTCGCGTTCGTCTCGCCGTAATCCGTCGGCGGCGGTTCCATATTGTCCAGACCGCTGGCGGTGAAGGTGTTCTTCCAGTACTTCATCTCTGCCAACCACTTGTCCAGCACCCGTGGCACCACAAGACCGTGTGCCATCTCGTGGATCGCGGTTGCGGTGAGGCTGGTGTCGACGTCGCTCTTGGTCTTTCCCTCGGCGACGAAACTGGTGTCCGTGTACTTGGTGCCGGCCTCGAACAGGCCGAGGCTCGAACTGCCCTTGAAGTACTCACCGACCGTGCTCGACTCGAGCTTGCCCTTGGCGACGTTCCGGTTGATCGCCTTCTTCATCTTGCCGATGGTGGTGACGCCCTGCACCTCGGCGGACAGCGACGAGCCGGCCCTTGCCGCGCCGAGAATCGGGGCGTAGCTGACCAGCGCGGTGCGCAGCGCTCGCAGCTCCGACATCCGCCACACCCCGGCGGCGACCTTGTTGAGCACCTTCGCGGCGACCTTGGTGTACTGGGCCTTCAGTCCAGCGACCGCTGTCGCGGAGGACAGGTCGATGCCGTAGGTGTCCTTCAGCAGCTTCACGATGGCGGCGGCCTCTGCCTCGTCGGCCTCCTTCTCCACCCGGACCCGTTCGGCCCCGAGGTCGATGGTGCGTGGATATTTGACCTTCTTCACCTTGGGGGTTGTCGAGGGAGCTGGACCTTCGGAAGCCGAGCCGCCGGAGGCTGAGCTCTTCGAACCCCTGCTCCACGGCCAGCGACGCAGTACCGCAGCCTCGTCCCGGCCGGCCTCCGCGGACCGGCGCAATGCCGTCAGCACCGTTTCCGGAGTGCGGTCCGTGGCGACCTCCGTTCGGCCGGGCGTGACGGCCGCCGTGCGCCGCAGCGCGCTCATCACGCCGTCCGCCATCCGGTCGGCGGCCGCCTCTGCCGGATCGTTGGCGCGACCGACCGTCAGCGGGCCGGCGCTGCCGCGGTCGGCACCCGATTGCTGCGCCGCGACGTGACTCACCTCGTGCGCCAACATCCGTTGCCCGGCGGCCGAGCTGGGCCGGTAGCGACCGGGGGCGAAGTAGATGTCTTGGCCGTGGGTGAATGCGGCGGCCTGGACGGCGCCGGCCAGCCGGCCGGCGTCCGGATCGGCGTGCACCCGCACTCCGGACAGGTCGACGCCCAGCTGCTGTCCCATCGGGCCCGCGAGCTGCTGCGGCAGCGGCTGCCCGCCTCCGCGCCGGCGACGGAGGGCCTGCACCACCGTGTCCGGTGCCTCGGTTCCACCCAGCGGATCGTCCGACGGTTGGCGGCGGAGCCGGCCCAACACCGTTCCGGGCACCGGCGCCGGCGCACGCAGGGCGGCACCGACCGGGTTCGCCCCCGTCGGATCCCCCTGGGCCGGGTCGAGCCGATCACGCGGATGGGCGGCCCGCTGCTCGTTCCGGTGAACGGTAGCGAAGTGCGGCATGCCGGATCCTCCCGTGACTGATCGTCGCCAGGAGTCGCGGCACCAGAGATCGGCAGCGGATTCAGCCGGCTGGAATCCACGTTAATCACCCATTTGGTACATCGGCAAGTCCCCAGGAGAGTGGTCATGGTCGTCGACCTCCCGCTCCGGGCCCCGGAACCGGGCTTCGATCCGTACCGTCCGAACCGAGTCGACAGGGTGCGGTTTTCGGGGCGCCCAGTCCCACGCACAACACGGGAAGGCAGTTCCGCGATGGCGAGCAGCAGTGCACAGGTCGGGCCGGGCGATGAGCTGACCTACATCTTCGGTGGTACCGACTACTCCGGAAAGCCGGACGTGGACGTGGACGGCGACGGCACCCTCGACGGAATCCGGCTCGACTTCGACGGTTCCGGCCACCGGGACTCGATCGCCTACGACTCGGACGGTGACGGCGCGGTGGACACCATCCTGGTGTCGTCGAGGCACGACGGCACCTACGACACCGCCTATTACGACCACTCCGGCAACGGCGCCTGGGACACGGCCGAATCGGTGTCGATGCAGCTCGGACCCCCGGATGACGAACCGGGTCAGGCCGACGGCCCGGACGCGACGGGCGTCACCCTGAGCTATTCGTTCGGCGACAGCCACACGCCGACCCAGATCTACACCGGCCTGGCCGATACCGACGTCGACGGCGACGGAGTGGCCGACGGGATCGCGCTCGATTTCGACGGCTCCGGTCACCGGGACGCCGTCGCGTACGACTCGGACGGTGACGGCACCGTGGACACCATCCTGGTGTCGTCGAAGCACGACGGCACGTTCGACGTCGCCTACCACGACCCGGCCGGCAACGGCCACTGGAACCTCGCCGAGCCGATCACCGGCGATCCGGCGGATGCCCGCCCGGCGGGTACGGGCGCCGCTGACGACTCCGGGCAAACCCCGGACGAGCCAACGGATCCGGCCGCCGGAGCCGAGGCGTCCGACCCGGGTGCGATCGCCGGCGCGGACGGTTCGGATCACCGGGACCATCCCGGCCGCACCGACGACCCGGGAACAGGTGCGTCCGACGCCGGCGACGACGCCGACCCGTCGACGGTGACCACCGAGGGTCCGGCGGACCAGGCGCCGGATGATGGCGCCGGCCTCGAGACGGGCTACCAGACCGGCAGCGATGACGACCCGTACGCGCACCTCGCCGACGATGTGGTCGACACCAACGACTGGCACTTCGGCTGAACCGCAACTCGGCGACGGCCGGACCTCAGGCACCCAGCAGATCGAGGTCCCGGCGGCAAAAGCTGTGGTGCGCCCACTCCTCGTCGAGGACGGTACTCAGGCACTGTCGCACCGACCGGCCGCGGGCGTAGGGCGGCCAACCGGGGCCATCGGGGATCGGGGCCGGCGCGTCGAGCTGCTCCCGGGTCACGGCGGCCAGCCAGTCCTGCAGCTCAGTAGCCTGTGTGCGTCGCACCGCGAGCACCTCGTCGAGCGTCGGCGTCGCGTCCGGATCGAGGCCCTGCCCCTCGCGGTCGGGAACGAAGTCCGTCGCCAGCCCCAGCGCGGTGAACGGCGCGGTCGATCCGAGACAGCAACGGCGGAACCACGAGTCGTGGACGAACACCAGGTGCCGCAGGGTTTGCACGGCCGACCATTCGCCGTTGACGCCGCGGTGCTCGATGCCGGGAGTGCGCCGCATTCGCTCGACCGTCGCCGCCCACTCGGCATCCAGCTGCCGGCGGCCCTCGCGAAGCTCGGCCGGGTCATCGGACCGGATCAACAACCGGACCGGATGACGCCGGTCGAGTTCGGCCTCGACGAAGCCGGTCACCTCGACGCCGTTGACCACCAGATTGGTGACCAGGCCGTCGATCTCGGCGTCCTGCATGACCACGCCGACCAGCCGGGCCTCGCTCATATCGCACTCGCGGAATTCCGCGCCCCGCAGATCTTCGTCCTCGAATCGTCGCATGCACGCACTGTAGGAATGCTGTCCGACACCGGAGCCTGAGGTCGACGCGACGCTCGTCACCCGGACTTGACGTCTCCCCCATTGGTAAGGTTAGCCTTGCCTGGTGACGATGACCGCGCCCGCTCCCGGCAGCCATGCCGCCCGGCTGCCCGCAGCCGCCGCCTCGAACCGGTCGGCCGCCGGCGGGCTGGCCGGCCGCAGCCTGACCCTCGGCTACCGGACCGGCACCGTTGTCCACGCTGCAGATGTGGCGATCGAGCCGGGTGTCGTCACCGCACTGGTCGGTCCGAACGGCAGCGGCAAGTCGACACTGTTGCGAGCCCTGGCCCGGCTGCACACCGCCGAGTCCGGTCAGGTCGTGCTGACCGGCGGCCCTGCCGTCACCGGCGACCGTGCCGTAACCGGCGACCGTGCCGTTGCCGGCGACCGTGCCGTAGCCGGCGACCGTGCCGTAGCCGGGGACACAGATGCCCTGGCACTGAGCCGTCGCGCTTTCGCCCAGCGGGTTGCACTGCTCACCCAGCAGCGACCCACCCCGGACGGGGTCACGGTCCGCGACCTGGTCGGCTTCGGCCGGAACCCGCACCAGGGTCGCTTCCGCCGGCAGGATCCCGCCGGCCCGGCCATCGTCGAGCGGTCGATGTGGGCGGCCGGGGTCGCGGACCTGGCCGAGTGCCGGGTGGACGAACTCTCGGGTGGGCAGATCCAGCGGGTCTGGCTCGCGTCGTGCCTCGCCCAGGACACCGCGGTGCTGCTGCTGGACGAACCGACCAACCACCTCGATCTGCGTTACCAGGCCGAGATGCTCGACCTGATCGGCGATCTGGCGGCCGGCGGGGTGGCTGTCGGGGTGGTGTTGCACGACCTCAACCATGCCGCCGAGGTGGCCGATCGGGTAGTGCTGCTGGCCGCCGGCCGGGTGATCGCCGACGGGTCACCCGCCGAGGTACTGACTGCCAATCGGCTCACCGACGTGTACCAGGTGCCGATCGCGGTGCACACGGATCCGGCCACCGGCGTCCTGACCACCCGTCCGCTGCGGCGCACCCGAACCGACCGCTGAGCCGGGCCCGATTACCCGTCATTCCCGTCAACCCGTTGGGCATGCCCAGTCGAGCCGGTGCGCCGCACCGGCCGGCCGAGAACCAGGAGAGATCGCTTCATGAGCAGAACCCGTACCGCCCTTGGCCTCTGCACCGCCGCGCTGCTCGCGCTGACGGTGGCCTGCGGCACCACCGAGGACCCGGCGGCGGCCGGCACCCAGGCCGCCGGAGCGGCCGCGTCGGCGGTCGCGGCGACGACCGAAACGGAGACCAGCACCGATTCGGGTCCCGGTAGCGACGCGGCGGCGGGATCGAGCGTCGCCCCCTCGGCCGGTGCGGCTTCGAGCGCGGCTTCGAGCGCGACCGGGCCGGTCGAGATCACCGACGGGCGCGGAACGACCTTGACGCTGGAGAAGCCGGCCACCAGGGTCGTTGCCCTGGAGTGGGGCGAGGCCGAGACGCTCGCCTCGCTCGGGGTGATGCCGGTCGGGGTGGCCGACCTGAAGGGTTACACCACTTGGGATGTCGCCGAGCCGATGGACTCGTCGGTCAAGGATGTCGGCACCCGCAGTGAGCCGAGCATCGACGCCATCCTGGCGTTAAAGCCCGACCTGGTGGTGATCACCGGGGACAGTGCCGACCAGGCGAAGCTGATCGGCAACTCGGTGCCCGTGCTGGTCACCAAGGGCACCGATCCGACCCGTCAGCTGGACCGGCTGCGGGACGACGTGACCCTGCTCGCCGCGGCCACCGGGACCGAAGCCGCCGGGGAGAAGCTGTTGGCGGACATGGACTCCACCCTCGTGAACGGCAAGGCCGCGCTGGCCGCAGCGGGCAACGCCGGCGACCCGTTCCTGATGGCGGATGGTTGGAAGGAAGGGTCGGCGGTGGCGATCCGGGTCTTCGCGAAGGGCTCGCAGAACTCGGACGTCGCCGAGGCGCTCGGGCTGAAGAACGCCTGGACCGGCAAGGGCGACGCCGCCTGGGGCCTGGCCCAGACCGACGTGGAGGGCATGGCGGCGATGACCGACCCGGCGCTGCGGCTGTTCTACAGCGCCTCGGAGGAGGACGTTTTCGTCGACGGGCTGGCGCAGAACCCGATCTGGAAGTCGCTGCCCTTCGTCAAGAGTGAGCAGCTGACGAAGTTGAGGACCGGCACCTGGACCTTCGGCGGTCCGGCCTCCGTCGACTTCTTCGTCGAGCAGGTCCTTGCGGCCTACGGCGCCTGATCGTCCCGTTGTGACCGCCCTCGACCTCCAGAAAAGCGACCCGGCGGGATCACCGGCGGGCAACGCCGGTGCGCCCGGCGGGTCAGGGGGCAGACCGGCACTGCCCGCCGGCGGCCGGGCCAGGATCGGCTTGCTGTTCGCCGGCGTCAGTGCATTGTTACTGGTGCTGGCGGCCTTTCATCTGACTCAGGGCACGTCCGGCATCGGGCTGGCCGATCTGTGGGCGCAGCTGACGCACAGCGGCGATGACGCCCATCGGACCCTGGTCGGGACGATCCTGACCGGGTCGCGGATCCCGCGGCTGGTGACCGGCCTGTTGGTCGGCGTCGTGCTCGGCGTCGCCGGGGTGGCCATGCAGTCGCTGGCCCGCAACCCATTGGCCTCGCCGGACACTCTGGCGGTCAACGCCGGCGCCCAGTTCGCGGTCACGATGGTTGCCGCGCTTGGCATCTCGCTACCGGCGTTGCCGGGCAACGGGGTGGCCTTCATCGGCGGACTGTTGGCGGCGGGAGTCGTGGTGCTGATCGGCGGCAGCGGCAGCACCGCGCGGCTGGTGCTCGCGGGGACGGCGCTGGCGATGGCGTTGTCCGCGGTCACCAGCACCATGATGATCCTGTTCCAGCAGGAGACGGCAGGCCTTTTCGCTTGGGGCAGTGGCAGTCTGCTACAGATCGACCTGGACACCGTCCGGCAGCTGCTGCCGGTGATGGTGGCGGCGATCGGCGTGCTGCTGCTGCTGAGCCACCGGATGGACCTACTGGCACTCGGCGACGACACGGCCAGCATGCTCGGGGTGCACGTCGGGCGGCTCCGGGTGGTGGTGCTGCTGGTGTCGGTGCTGCTGGCGACCACGGCGGTGGCGATGGCCGGGCCGATCGGTTTCGTCGGGCTGTTCGCCCCGGCCAGCGTCGGGCTGTTGGTGCGTTTCGCGCCCGGGTTGGCCAGGCATCGGGTGCGGTACCCGGCCGCCGCGCTGATCGGCGCAGTCACGGTGATCGGTGCGGATGTGTTGCTGCGTGCCATCTTCGGCGACACGGCCGGGGTCAACGTGCCGACCGGGGTGGTGACGACGGTGCTCGGCGCGATCCTGCTGGTGGCGATCGCCCGCCGGACGTCGGCGTCCAGGGTTGCCAGCAGCACCGGCGCAGTAGCCACCGGCAGCCGCCGCCGGTTCGCCTGTTGGCTCGCGGTGGCGATTGTCGCCGCCGTCATCTTCCTGGTCTCCGGCATCGTCCTCGGCGGACGGCTGGTGTTGTTGGGCGACCTGCCGAACTGGCTGGCCGGTCGGTCGAGCGTCGAACTGTCCGGCGTGCTGGACGAGCGGATGCCGCGGGTGCTGGGTGCGTTCCTGGCCGGTGCCGCGCTGGCCGCGGCCGGCACCACGGTTCAGGCCGTCTGCCGAAACCCGTTGGCCGAGCCGGGTTTGCTCGGAATCACCGCCGGGGCCGGGCTCGGTGCGGTGCTGGTGATCACCGTGTTCCCGGCGGCCGGGGCGGTCACCATCATGGCCGCGGCGGCCGCCGGCGCGGTGCTGGCTTTCGGCCTGGTCTACCTGTTGGCCAGGCGCAACGGCCTCGACTCCGGTCGACTGGTGCTGGTCGGCATCGGCGTTTTCGCCGGTGGCACCGCCCTGATCAGCATGCTGATCGTGCTGACCGACCCGTGGAACCAGGTGAAGGCGCTCACCTGGCTGTCCGGCTCCACCTACGGCCGGACGATCACGCAGATCCTGCCGGTGGCCGTGTTGCTGGTGGTGCTGTTGCCGCTGATGATGGCGGGTCGCCGCAGGCT
Organism: Nakamurella lactea DSM 19367; assembly: GCF_000426645.1. Taxonomy (GTDB): domain Bacteria; phylum Actinomycetota; class Actinomycetes; order Mycobacteriales; family Nakamurellaceae; genus Nakamurella; species Nakamurella lactea. The sequence continues at coordinate 126,276 of NZ_AUFT01000008.1, forward strand.
CGACCTGATGTCGCTCGACGATGATGCCCCACGGCTGCTCGGGGTCGAGTTGGAACGTGCGCGGCTGCTGCACCTGGGCGGTGCCGCACTGCTGACGGCGGCCGCGGTCTGCGCCGTCGGGGTCGTCGGGTTCGTCGGACTGGTGGCGCCGCACTGCGCGCGGGCGCTGGTCGGTGCCCGCAACGGCCGGGTGCTGCCGGTCGCCGCGCTGATCGGCGGCGTCCTGGTGAGCGTTGGCGACACCGTCGGCCGCACGGTGATCTTCCCGGCTCAACTGCCGGCCGGCCTGGTCGCGACCGTGATCGGCGCTCCGTACTTCGTCTACCTGCTCTGGAGAACTCGTGACTGAGCTTGCGACCCGCACCACCGAGGTCCTGCCCTGGGCGACCTTCCGCGTGCTGGCCCACCGGGTGCAGCGGCTGAGTCCGCACCTGGTCCGGGTCACCCTGCGCGGCACCGACCCCGGCGGCCTGGCGGATCTGGCCGACAACGGCTACGACCAGCGGATCAAGCTGATCCTGCCGCCGGCCGGCGGGAACCTGGACGAACTCCCGACCGGTGCCGATTGGTACCGACTCCTGCGGGCGATGCCGGATCGGAACCGGCCAACGGTGCGTACCTACACGATCCGGGCGGTGCGGGGCGTCGGTACCGAGACGGCCGAACTGGACCTCGACATGGTGCTGCACGGCGTCAGCGGACCGGCCTCGGCTTGGGTGTGCCGGCTGTTGGAGGCCGATGCGTCGGCCCGGAGCCGTCCAGAGCTGCAGGCGGCGGTGCTGGCGCCGAGCGCCGGTCACGGCGGTCCACACGGCGGGCTGGAGTTCGTCACCTCGGTGACCGAAGGGCTGCTGCTGGCCGGTGACGAAACCGCGCTGCCGGCGATCGCGGCGATCCTGGAGCGGCTGCCCTGGCACGCAACCGGTACCGCGTTGATCGAGGTTCCGGAGCCTGCCGACGCGATCACCCTGACTGCGCCCCAAGGCATCCGGATCGTCTGGCTGCCACGCGACGGTGCCGGCTGCGGGTCCCGGCTGGCTGCTGCCGGAACGTCCTGGCGCCCGGAGCCCGGCCGGCCGCAGCCGGGTCGGCACGAAGCGGGAACCGAACTGCCGGAACCGGACGACGAGGAGCTGGTGTGGGAGGTGCCGGACGAACCTGCCGAAGCCACCGCATCGGCCGCCGGTCCAGGCATCCGGGCCTGGATCGCGGGCGAGGCCGGCGCGGTGAAGGCGATTCGTCGTCATCTGGTCGGCGAGTGCGGGCTGGCCCGTCAGCAGGTCGCCTTCATGGGGTACTGGCGGCTCGGTCGCGCCGAATCCTGATCGAGGAGTTCGATCGGCGACGGCATTCCGGACGTATGCGCAATTGTGACCTCCGGAACAACGGCGACGAGATCCCGTTGTCTGTAACAGCTCTCGGCCGGCAACTCGGCGGAGTTGCTGTGCCCTAAGGTCGTTCGATTGGGGCGAACCACCGGTCACTGTTAACGTCGATGCCTTGTCAGGGCCCCGACCGGGACCCGACTCGTGCATGGACTTGTTGGGAGTGTTGTGCCGGCGATCAAAGCCGAAGGTATTTACAAGGTTTTCGGACGAAACGCCGAACGAGGAGTCGCGCGACTGCACAACGGAGACAGCAGGGAGACGCTGCGCGCCGACGGCCTGACGGCCGCCGTGATCGACGCATCGTTCCAGGTCGACGACGGCGAGATCTTCGTCGTGATGGGCCTGTCCGGATCCGGCAAGTCGACGCTGATCCGCACCGTCAACGGACTGCTGGAGCCCACTGCCGGCTCGATGCAGGTGCACGGCCAGGACATCACCACCCTGTCGCCGAAAGCACTGCGGGCAGTTCGCCGGGACCGAATCAGTATGGTGTTCCAGCACTTCGCCCTCTTCCCGCACCGCACGGTCGGCGAGAACGCCGCGTACGGGCTGAAGGTCCGCGGACTCAACCGGTCGGACCGGATGGCGAAGGCCGACGAGGCGCTGCGGATGGTGGGCCTGGACAAGTGGGCGGGGTCGCTGCCCGGCGAGCTTTCCGGCGGCATGCGGCAGCGGGTCGGACTGGCCAGGGCACTGGCCGCCGGCACCGACATCCTGCTGATGGACGAGGCGTTCAGTGCGCTCGACCCGCTGATCCGCCGCGAGATGCGTGACCAGCTCATCGATCTGCAGCAACAGCTGGGGAAGACCATCCTGTTCATCACCCACGACCTCAACGAGGCGATGCAGCTCGGCGACCGGATCGCGATGATGCGGGACGGCCGGATCGTCCAGATCGGCACCGCCGAGGAGATCCTCAACGACCCGGCGAACGACTACGTCGCCTCCTTCGTCCAGGACGTCGACCGCGCCAGGGTGCTGACGGCCGAGTCGGTGATGGAGCCACCCGCCGTGCTGCTCGGCGCCGATCAGGGGCCGCGGATGGCGCACAAGCTGATGCGGGAGAACCAGGTGTCGCAACTCTTCGTGGTGTCCCGTGACCGGGTGCTGCGCGGGGTGGTCACCGAGGACGACGTGGCCGCCGCCGTGCAGCACGGCCAGTCGGATCTGGCCGGACTGATCCGCACCGATATTCCGACCGTCACCGAAGGCACTGCGCTGGCCGACCTGTTCGGTGAGTCCGCCGAGAGTCGCGGCGCACTGCCGGTGCTCGGCGAGCGCGATCGACTGGTCGGCGTGATCCCCCGGGTCACCCTGTTGAACGCGTTGAGCACCAAGGGATCTGAGCAGGAGGTGACGCAGTGAGTCTGTGGAACAGTGACTTCCTGCCGACGTTGAACGTCGGGCAGTGGTTCAACAACGTGGTGAGCTGGATGAACGACAATCTCGGCCCACTGCTGAACGTGATCGACGACGCGCTGACCACCCTGAACGACGGTCTGACGGATTTCCTCAACTGGGTGCCGCCGCTGATCATGGTGTTGCTGCTCGCCGGTCTCGGCACCTGGGTGCGCGGCTGGCTGTTCGGGCTCTTCGCGGTTATCGGACTGCTGCTGATCCAGGCGATGCCGACCGCCGATCTGTGGCCCGAGGCGATGGAGTCGTTCGCCCTGGTGCTGGTGGCGGCGGTGATAGCGATGATCCTGGCCATCCCGATCGGAATCTTGGCTGCCAGCAACGGGATCGCCTCCCGGATCATCCGGCCGGTGATGGACCTGATGCAGACCATGCCGGCCTATGTCTATCTGGTTCCGGCGTTGTTCTTCTGGAGTGTCGGGCCGACCACCGGCCTGGTCGCCACCATCGTGTTCGCGATGCCGCCCGGCGTCCGGCTGACCGAGCTGGGTATCCGCCAGGTCGACCCCGAGATGGTGGAGGCGGGCCACGCGTTCGGCGCGCCGCGTCGGCAGATCCTGCGCGGCATCCAGTTCCCGCTGGCGATGCCGACCGTGATGGCCGGCATCAACCAGGTGATCATGCTGTCGCTGTCGATGGTGGTGATCGCCGGGCTGGTGGGCTCCGGTGGGCTCGGTGAGCCGGTGTACCAAGGTATTTCGAATCTCGACCTGGTGACGGCGTCCGAGGCCGGGCTGGCCGTGGTGGTGCTGGCCATCTACCTCGACCGGCTGACGTCGGCGTTCGGGGACAAGTCGGCGGTGGCCAGGGCGAGCCGACCCAGGAAGAAGGCGGCCGCCACGGCGTGAAACCGCGAGCAAGGAAGAACTGCAGTGAACTGAACACGGTGCAAACAGCTGCACGAACGATGAAGGGGAGAACATGCAGAGCAAGAAACTGAGGTTCCTGGCCGTCGCCCTCGCCGGCGCGGTCGCCATGTCGGTAGCCGCCTGTGGCAGCCGCGATGACGACAGCAGTGGCAGCAGTGCTGCCGATGCCGCCGCCGGCGGCAGCGAGTCGACCCAGAGCAGTGCGGCAGGTGGCGAGTCGGCCGGCAGTAGTGCGGCCGGCAGCGGTGCGGCCAGCGGTGCGGCCGGCAGTAGTGCGGCCGGCAGCGGTGCGGCCGGCGCCGGCGCTGGGAGTATCGGCGCCGACGAGGACACCAACATCACCATCGCCTACATCCCTTGGGACGAGGACGTCGCCGTCACCCATCTGTGGAAGAAGGTGTTGGAGGACAAGGGCTACACCGTCAAGATGCAGCAGCTGGAGGTGTCGCCGACCTTCGACGCGGTGGCCAACGACAAGGCCGACCTCTTTTTCGACGTCTGGCTGCCGGTGACCCACGCGCCGCAGTGGGCGAAGTACAAGGACAAGGTCGAGGACCTGGGCACCTGGTACGACCAGGCCACGCTGAACATCGCCGTCCCGACCTATATGAAGGACGTCAACACGATCGCCGACCTGAAGAACGTCGCCGATCAGGTGGACGGCAAGATCGTCGGGATCGAGTCCGGCGCCGGCCTGACCAGGGTCACCAAGGAGATGCTGGCCAAGTACGGCTTCGACGATCTGGACCTGCAGACGTCCAGCACCTCGGCGATGCTGGCTGCACTGGAGAAGGCCACCAAGGCCGAGGATCCGATCGTCGTCACCCTGTGGCACCCGCACTGGGCGTACTCGGCGTACCCGATCAAGGACCTGGAGGATCCGGACGGCGTGATGGGCGACAAGGAGCAGATCCACGTCATCGGCAACCAAGGCTTCGCCGCGGACCATCCGATGGCGGCGGCCATGCTGAAGAACTTCACGTTGTCCGACGAGCAGTTGGCCGACCTGGAGAACGAGGTGCTGATCAAGAACAAGTCGAACCCGGACGCCGGTGTCGACGCCTGGCTGCAGAACAACCAGGAGCTGATCGACGGGCTCAGCAAGTAGCACCTGGTCGTCAGCCCTGATGTGCGAACGCCGGCACTGGTCGGCAACGCCCACGCGCGTTGCTCACCACTGCCGGCGTTCTGTTTCCGGGCAGTCACGGCCGCCGTGATGTCTGCTATGACGACCTCATGCGCACCACGTCGGATCTGAACGAAACGGTGCTGGCGGCCGCTCGTTCCAAAGCTCGGACCGAGGTGTGCACGTCCATCACCAGCATGCGCGCGCCGGGTTGAACGGGTTCGACGGCGGCTGGGCCACGGGTCTGCCGATCGAGGCCGCACTGGTTCGTCTGCTGATCGGCCGACTCACGGCGGACGATCCAGCGGACGCCGAGGCAGATCCGTAACGATCAGACCGCGCGCCGCTGCAACGCCCGCGTCCCCCACCAGAACCAGCCGGCGGCGATCAGGTAGACGACGGCGATCAGGATCGGCGCGACGACCGTCCGGCCGTCCGGCGGCACCAGCAACACGCCGACCGCGAAGGCGGCCACATAGAAGACGTTGTTGCCGGTGTCGTAGAGCGCGAACACCCGGCCGACGTGCGCATCGTCGGAGTCGGACTGCACCACGGTGTCGGCGCAGACCTTCGCCGATTGGTAGCCGAAGGCCAGCACGAACGCGGTGAGCATCGTCATCGGCTCGGTGAACCGCGACCCGGCGACCAGCACCACCATCGCGGACACCACCAGCAGGATCACCAGGTAGTGGTGCATGCCGAGTCGGCGGGCGAACCAGGCGGTCGACACCGCGCCGGCCAGCAACCCGGCGCCGGCCACCGCCAGCACCTGTCCGATCCCGGCCACCCCGGCAGCGAAGATGCCGTGCCCGACGAAGTGGTGCTGGAACAGCAGCAGCACCAACAGCGTGGCCAGTCCGAAGCAGAACCGAACCAGCATCACCACCCCGATGGCCAGGCCCACGCTGGGTTTGCGCACCAGGTACCGCAGCGACGAGCCGAGGCCCTGCAGTACAGCCAACAGCGGCTGCGGCGGCTCGTCGGTCTCGTCCGGCCCGAGCGCCCGGCGGCTGAATGGGGTGGCCGACCAGGCGGCCAGCAGGTAGAAGACCACCACACTGCAGGTGACGAACGCGATCGGCCAGTGGGTGTCGCCGATGAGTGCCCGCAGTCCGAAGGCGACGCCGCCGCCGATCAATGTGGCGATCGAGCCCACCGTGGTGGACAGCGAGTTCGCGCCGGTCAGCGAGTCGGCCGGCGCGGTGTGCGGGATGGCCGCCGACAGCCCGGAACCGACGAACCGGGAGGCGCCGGTGACGAACAACGCGGTGACGAACAACACCACTTCCGGCGCCTCGGCCGCGATGGCGACCGCGACCACCAGCACCAGCAGGCAGCGGATCAGGTTCGCCCAGACCAGCACCTGCCGCCGGCTCCAACGGTCAAGCAGCGCCCCGGCGAAAGGTCCGAGCACCGAGTACGGCAGCAGCAGCACGGCGAAGCCGGCGGCGATGGAGGTGGCGTCCGAGTGGCGCTCCGGGCTGAACAGCACCGCCCCGGCCAGCGCACCCTGGAACGCGCCGTCGCCGAGTGCGCCGAGCAGTCGCAGAATCACCAGCTGCCGCAGGCCGCGCAGCGCGAGCAGCGCGCGGGGCCCGCGGACGCTGGGATGGCGCGCGTCATCGCCGTAGCGGTCGCCGGCGGCGGCGCCGAGCTGCTGACGGCTGGTCACGAATCGACGCTACGTGAGTTCCAGGGGTCTGGCGATGGCCGTAGCTGCCGTGTGGACTGTCCACCCAGCTGGGTGATCAGTGGTCGGCTGGGTGACCAGCGGTCACCTGGCGAGTGCGGCCGGCCTGTCCAGCCGTGTCAGCTTCTGCGGATTTCGCATCAGATAGATCCGGGTGATGCTTCCGTCCTCCACGACGACGCTCACCGCGGTCGTCTCGCCGTTGATCTCGAACCGGCCCGCCGGCGCGCCGTTGAGCCACACGGTCGTCGTCTCGAACCCGGCCTCCAGTCCATGTGCGCGGGCGAGCACCTTCGCCACCAGCTCGGCCCCGTGAATCGGAGCCAGCGCGGCGGCCACGATCCCGCCGCCATCAGCGGTCAGGACCACGTCCGGTGCCATCACCTCCATCAGCTCCAGCAACTGGCCGGTGCGCAGGGCGAGTAGGAAGCGTTCCACCACGGCCTGCTGCTCCGACCGGCTGACCCGCACCCGCGGCCGCCTGGCCGCCACATGCACGCGGGCCCGCCGACCGATCTGCCGCACCGCGGCCGCGGACTTCCCGATGGCCTCGGCGATCTCTTCGTACGGCAGGTCGAAGACCTCGCGGAGCACGAACACCGCGCGCTCGGCCGGGCCGAGCGTTTCCAGCACGGTCAGCATCGCGATCGAGACGCTCTCCGCGAGTTCGACGTCGTCGGCGACATCAGCGCTGGTCAACAGCGGCTCCGGCAGCCAATGGCCGATGTACTCCTCACGGCGGCGCGACAACGTTCGCAGCCGGTTGAGCGCCTGCCGGGTAACGATTCTGACGAGATACGCCCGCGAGTCGCGCACCTGGCTGCGGTCGACGTCGGCCCACCGCAGCCAGGACTCCTGCAGCACGTCCTCCGCGTCGGCGGCCGACCCGAGCATCTCGTAGGCGACCGTGAACAGCAGGCTGCGATGGGCGACGAACGGGTCGTCAGTCATGCCGTGGACGCTACGCCCGAGCGTGCTGGCCGTGCGGCCAGCGGGATCTGGCAGCTATCGGAGTAGCCCTGTGACGTGATCCCTTGCGCCGTATTACATCTGGTCGACAGGTTGGCGAAGCCGATGAATACGGTGAGCTCAACCAGCGCGGCCGGGCCGAGCCGCTCCAGCAGGCTCGCCGACAACCCGTCGGTGACGGTCGTCGGCGTATTGGTCATGGCTTCGGCGTACTCCATCACGTCCCGCTCCAGCGGCGTGAACACCTCCGACTGCCGCCAGCGCGGCACCTGGCTGGCCTTCGTCAGGTCCAGGTTTTGGTTCTGTGCCAGGAAGTAATTGACGTCCAGGCACCAGCTGCAACCGACCTGCGCAGCGACGGCCATGTGCGCGAACGTCTTGAGGCTCGCGTCGGCAGCGCCCCAGCCGGCGACGCCGGCGGAGAATTCCTGGCTGGCCATCGCCACTTCGGGGTTGTTGTAGAGGACCTCGACCGGTTCGGGCACGGACCCGAGCTGCTCGATCAGGTTCTCCCTGATTTCGGTGGGGACCTCTGCCTTCGGAACTCGCAACGCCATCGTGTTCTCCTCGCCAGTTGGATTGTTCGGCATGAAGACACCGTGTTCCCAGCGAATGTGACAGCCCCGAGCCTTGAACGAGTACCGGCCGGCTCGGTTCTCGCGATATCTGGGCGGGTGTCAAGGCTACGGGTGGCGGACGAGGCCGAGGGTGGCGATCAGGTCCTCGTGGAGTTCGAACCAGACGCGGTGGCAGGAGTCGAGGTCGGTGCGGTCGACCCAGCCGCCGTCCCCGCGCCAGGCCTGCTGGAGTGCGGCGGCGAATCGCGGGTCGTAGCTCCGGAACCGGGTGAGGGAGCCGCCCAGCCGCTCGGCGAGTGGAGTGAGTCCGCGGTGAATGGCGGCGAGCTCGTCGAGGACGGCGTCGTCCCAGGCGGGATCGGAGTGGTCGTTGACGGCGAGCGGATCACCCGGGGTGGGGCGCAGTTGCCAACGGGTGCAAGCCTTTTGCAGGCGGGTGTTGAGTGGCAGGAAGTCGCGGTAGACCGCGCGGACCTCGTCGCCGGCGCCGACCTGATCGAGCTCGGCAGCGAGCCGGCGTTCATTCTCTTGACGGCCGGACTCGCGCAGGGACCATCCGGCGAGGTCGGCGAAGGCGGCGCGTTCGACCCAGCCGCGCACCTGGAAGTCCTCGAGCAGCGCCGCGGTCCGGGCCGGATCCATGCAATAGCGGCGGGTGATCGCCGCGGTGTCGGCGAATCCGAGGAGGCGAACGGCATGCAGGGTCAGCAGTTCGGGACGCGAGCTGTGGGTCATGAGTCGGCGCTCTGTCGGCCGGCCAGCCGGTTGAAGTACTGCTGGCAGGCCTGCGGGGAATTGAATCCCATCGCCTCCGCGATCTGCGCCCAGGTGAGGCCGGCGCTCCGGGCGGTGAACAGCAGCCCGGCCTCGAGTCCGTCGATCTCGGCCCGGGCGGCGGGCAGCAGCGTGAGTGCGCTCAGCACCCCCGAGGGGTCCAGATTGCCGGCGCGCCAGAGCGCGAAATGAGCGAGGTCAACGGCGGACGGCGGGGCCGGCGGCGGCCGCCATGGACGGGCGGCGAGCGTTTCGGCGCCGAGCCGGCGCAGAACCTCGCCGGCGTCCTGTTCCCGGCGCGCTCGATGGTGATCGCGACGGGCCGCCTCGTCGCTCTCCTGATTGCGTTCCATGGTCCCCACCCTGCAGAATCAACAGAATGTTGTCAACGTTTTGTTGAGAGGTCCGGATGATCGTCGCCCTCCGCGACGCCGCCGCCGGGACAAGCGGCGGTAAGGCGGCCGCGCTGGCTGCGTTGCTGGCCGCCGGGCTGCCGGTGCCCGACGGCTTCGTCATCCCGTTCGACAGCTTCCGGGCGGCCGCCGACGGTTTGCCTGACGGCCTCCGCCGTCCTCTCCCAGCCGGGCTGATCGGCGCTCTTGCCGACGGGTTGGAAGAGTTCGGTGACGTGCCGGTCGCGGTCCGTTCGTCAGCCGATTCCGAGGACACGAATGACGCGTCAGGCGCCGGTCAGCACGACAGCGTGCTCGGAGTGCGTGGTGTCCACGACGTCGCTGACGCAGTCCGAACATGTTGGGCCTCACTGCATTCGGCGCGCGCCGTCAGCTACCGACGTCGTGCAGATCCCAGTGGCACCGATCAGGACCGGCCGCCGGCACGTCCGGCGATGGCGGTGCTCGTTCAACGCCTCGTCGATGCCGAGGTCTCCGGCGTCATGTTCACCCCGGCGGGCGCGAACGATGGCACCGCGATCGAGGCATCGTGGGGTCTGGGTCCCAGCGTCGTCGGCGGAATCGTCACCCCCGATTCCTACCGGGTGGCCGCGGACGGGTCGATCGACAGCACCATCTCGGACAAGCGAACCCGCATTGATCGCGATGGCGGACGGTTGGTCACCCGGCCGGTGCCGGCCGACGCCAGCAACCGGCCGGCGCTCGACAGTGCGGAGCTCACCCGGCTCGCCGCAATGGGCCACAAGATCGCCGACCTGCTCGGCGGGCCGCAGGACGTCGAGTGGGCGATCACCGGCGGCCAACTCTGGATCCTGCAGTCCCGGCCGGTCACCGCCGCCGCACCGCAGACCGTCGGAATTCGGACCGCCCCGACTGCCACCCTGGCCGGAACACCGGGCAGTCACGGATCCGCGACCGGCGTGGCGCGAGTGGTCCGGGGCGCCGACGACTTCCACCGGGTACGTCGCGGCGACATCCTGATCTGCCCCTACACCGATCCGGGCTGGACGCCGCTGCTGCGGATCGCCGCCGGAGTCGTCACCGAGACCGGCGGCGTGCTCTGCCATGCCGCGATCGTCGCCCGCGAGTTGCGTATCCCCGCAGTCCTCGGCTGCCGGAACGCCACCACCGAGATCCGCGACGGGACCACCATCACCATCGACGGCACCACCGGGACCATCGTCAGCGTGCCATCGTGACCCGCCACCTTTACGTCGCCCGTCACGGAGAGGCGGACGCGTTCGGTGAAATCACCGACATCGGCCGGCGACAGGCCGCTCTGCTCGGCCGGCGTCTGGCCGACATCGAGTTCGACGCGGTCTGGCACTCCCCGTTGCCACGGGCCGTCGAAAGTACTCGCGAACTGGCACCGCTCCTGCGCCCTGGCACTCCCGCCGCCGAGGCCGCCGAACTGATCGACCACGTTCCGTACGTTCCCACTCCCGCGGAGACACCCGCCGGCTGGATCCCGTTCTTCGACGGCTATGACGCCACCGACGCCGCAGCCGGGAACCGGATCGCGGAGCGCCTGGTCGTCCGTTTCGGCACCGCCCCCGAGGCCGATGCCCCTGACACCCACGAGCTGCTGATCACCCACGCGTACCCGATCGCCTGGCTGGTCCGCCACGCCTTGGACGCTCCACCAGCCCGTTGGCTCGGGCTGGACAGCGCCAACACCGCACTCACCGTCATCGAATACCGGCCCCAGCTGCCGCCCGGACTCGTCATGTTCAACGACCAGAGCCACCTGCCCGCAGAACTGCGCTGGACCGGGTTCGGTACCAGGGCACGAACCTGACTGGAACCCCCGTTATCGGGGAAATTTGGCCGCGTAGTCTCGGCCGAATTGCACCCAATCCAGGGTCCGGGACGGCGGGCAGTACGGTCACAGCAGGGTCGGCCCCGAACGTCAACGGTGTCGACGGCGAGGAGGCGGCGTGCTGATCGGAGTTCCGCGGGAGTCGACCCCCGGCCGGCAGATGGTGGCTGCAACGCCCAAGTCGGTCGGTGTGCTGATCGGACTGGGGCACCGGGTCCGGGTGCAGCGCCAGGCCGGCACCGTCGCCGGATTCCCCGATGCGGATTACGCCGCTGCCGGCGCCGAACTGTCCGAACGAGAGCAGGTGTTCGCCTGCGAGCTGGTCACCATGATCGGCCCGCCGACCGCCGACGAGATCGGCCTGCTGCGGCCCGGTGCCCTGCTCGCCGCCCAGCTGGCGCCGGCCCGATCCCCCGAACTGCTCGCCGCGCTGGCCCGGGCGAACGTCACCGCGCTGGCAGTGGATGCCGTCCCGCGGATCTCTCGGGCGCAGTCGCTGGACGTGCTCAGCTCGATGGCGAACCTGGCCGGGTATCGGGCGGTGATCGAGGCGGCGCATGCCTACGGCGGGCTGTTCTCCGGGCAGGTCACAGCGGCCGGGAAGTCCCAGCCCGCCAGGGTTTTCGTCGTCGGGGCCGGCGTCGCCGGGCTGGCCGCGGTCGGCGCGGCCAACAGCCTCGGCGCCCGGGTGCTCGCCTTCGACGTGCGACCCGAGGTGGCCGAACAGGTCGAGTCGATGGGCGCCGAGTTCGTCCGGCTGGATCTGGGCGACGCGCAGCAGACCAGGGCCGACGGCTATGCCTCCGAACTCAGCGGGGGCGCGGAGGCGTTGGCCGCCAAGATGTATGACGAACAGGCACGGGCCGCCGACGTAGTGATCACCACCGCGCTGATCCCCGGCCGGCCCGCGCCCCGGCTGATCACCGACGCCACCGTGGCCGTGATGCGGCCCGGCAGCGTGCTGGTCGACCTGGCCGCGGCAAACGGTGGCAACGTCGCCGGCACGGTGCCCGGCGAGCGCGTGGTCACCGACAACGGGGTGACGATTCTCGGCTATACCGACCTGGCCGACCGGCTACCCACCCAGGCGTCCCAGCTGTTCGGCACCAACATGGTGAATCTGGTGAAGCTGCTCGACCGGGACAACCCCGCTACGCCTCAGCGGGACAACCCCGCTACGCCCCCGCGGGACAACCCCGCTACGCCTCAGCGGGACAACCCCGCTACGCCCGAGCGGGACAACCCCGCTACGCCCGGGACCGCGACAGTTGAGGCCGGAGCCAGAACCGCGGCGCCGGCCGTCGACCTGGACGACGAGGTGCTCCGCGGGATGACGGTGGCCCACCAGGGCCGGGTGCTGTGGCCGCCACCGCCGATCGCGGTGAGCGCGGCCGTTCCGGCCGCCGCGGCTGTCCCGGATCCCGCTGCGCTGGCGGAGAAGCCGGACGCTGCAACGCTTCCCGGCGGCCTGCGCCGCCGGACCGTCATCCTCGGGCTGTTGGCGGTGCTGTTCGCGCTGGGCGCGACCTTCTCGCCACCGGCCTTCCTCGGGCACCTGACGGTGTTCGCGCTGGCGGTGGTGGTCGGCTTCTATGTCATCACCAACGTCACCCACGCGCTGCACACCCCGCTGATGTCGGTGACCAACGCGATCTCCGGGATCATCGCGGTCGGCGCGCTGTTGCAGGTGGGCAGCAGCAACACCGCGATCATGCTGATCTCACTGGCCGGCCTGGTGGTCGCCTCGATCAACATCTTCGGTGGCTTCGCGGTGACCGACCGCATGCTCGGCATGTTCCGGCGGGACTGACCGCGATGACGCTGAATGCGACCGTCCAGGTCGCCTACATCCTCGCGGCGCTGTTGTTCATCGCCGCGCTGGCCGGCCTGTCCCGGCACGAAACCGCCAAGCGCGGCAATCGATTCGGCATCGCCGGAATGACGATCGCGGTCGTTGCCACCGCCGTGGTGGCGGTGCGGGACTCCAGCCGCGGGGCACTGCTCACCCTGCTGTTGATCGCGGTCGCGATGGCGATCGGCGCCAGCATCGGCATCTGGCGTGCGCGCAAGGTGCAGATGACCGGCATGCCGGAATTGATCGCCATGTTGCACAGTTTCGTCGGGCTGGCCGCGGTGCTGGTCGGCTTCAACACCTACCTCGAGCACGAGCCGCTGTCCGGCGGCGAGCTGCGGATCCACCTGGTGGAGATCGTGCTCGGGGTGTTCGTCGGCGCGGTGACGCTGACCGGCTCGATCATCGCCTGGGGCAAGCTGTCTGCTCGTATTTCGTCAGCCCCGTTGATGTTGCCGCACCGGCATCTGCTCAATCTGTTGGTGCTGATCGTCACCCTGGCCCTGACCATTTGGTTCGCTGTTTCCCCCAGCCTGGTGCTGCTGCTGATCGTCGCGGTGATCGCGCTGGCCTTCGGGCTGCACCTGGTCGCCTCGATCGGCGGCGGCGACATGCCGGTGGTGATCTCGATGCTCAACTCCTACAGCGGGTGGGCCGCGGCGTTCGCCGGCTTCATGCTGGGCAACGACCTGCTGATCGTCACCGGCGCGCTGGTCGGCAGTTCGGGCGCGTTCCTGAGCTACCTGATGTGCAAGGGGATGAACCGCTCGTTCTTCTCGGTGATCGCCGGCGGTTTCGGCGCCGGCAGCACGACCGGCGCGGGTAGCGGGAACAGCACCGAGTACGGCGAGCATCGGGAGATCACCGCCGATCAGACCGCGGAGCTGCTGCGGCAGGCCACGTCCGTGGTGATCACCCCCGGCTACGGGATGGCGGTGGCGCAGGCCCAGCACCCGGTGGCCGACCTGGCCGCGCGGCTGCGGGCGAACGGGACCCAGGTGCGGTTCGGCATCCATCCGGTCGCCGGCCGGCTGCCAGGACACATGAACGTGCTGCTGGCCGAGGCGAGGGTGCCCTACGACATCGTGCTGGAGATGGACGAGATCAACGGCGATCTGGCCGGTACCGACGTGGTGCTGGTGATCGGCGCCAACGACACGGTGAACCCGGCGGCGCTTGACGAGCCGGGCAGCCCGATCGCCGGCATGCCGGTGCTGCACGTCTGGGACGCCCGCGACGTGGTGGTGTTCAAGCGGTCGATGGCCACCGGCTATGCCGGCGTGCAGAACCCACTGTTCTTCAAGGACAACAGCCAGATGCTCTTCGGCGACGCCAAAGACCGGGTCGAGGACATCCTGCGCGCGCTCTGACCCCATCAGGCGTAGCGGGGTTGTCCCGGCCTCCGGCGGGACAACCCCGCTACGCCGTCGGGCGGGGGCGCCCCGGGTGGCGCCGACTCCGGGACAACCCCGCTACGCCCGTCGGGGGTGCGGGCGGGGCAGAATCGACGGATGGATCGTCCGTCGTTCGGCCCTGGTTCGTTGCTGGTGGCCACCCCGAGCCTGATCGATCCGTCGTTCCAGCGGACCGTCATCCTGCTACTGGCGCACGGTGACGACGGCACCCTCGGCGTGGTGCTGAACCGGCCGTCGGAGACCTCGGTGCAGACGGTGCTGCCGGGCTGGGAGCGCTGGGTGTCCAAGCCGCGGGCGATGTTCTACGGCGGCCCGGTCGGATCCTCGTCCGCGCTGTGTGTCGGCGTGCGCCGGGCCGGTACCTCCGCACCGGCCGGCTCGCTGGAGCAGGAGATCGATTCCCTGCTCGACCCGGTGGCCAGGCCATTGGCCAGGGTCTCCGGCGAACTCGTGCTGGTCGACCTGGACTCCGATCCGCTGGAGATCTTCACCCAGCTGCGCGGCGCTCGCGTCTATGCCGGACATTCCGGTTGGGGCGCAGGTCAATTGGCTGACGAGATCGACCAGGGGTCGTGGTACGTGCTGGATTCGGAAGCCGATGACGTGCTCGCCGGCCCGAGCGTCGATCTGTGGTTCAGGGTGCTGCGACGGCAGGGCCTGCCGCTGGCGCTGGCGGCCTATCAGCCGCTCGAACCGTCACTCAACTGAGCGAAGTTCGGCGGTCGCCAAGACCCATGCGGCCGCTCGAATCGATGAGACGATCTCCGCACGGTCGCCGTTCGAGAGCACGGGAACGGGGGGATTCACCCGAATGGGTGCTGATGGTGCCATTGCGACAACAGGCGTCGCCCCATAGATTTGATTTGTTCTGACCGAATTCTGGGGAATCTCCGTCTTGCCTCCCGTCGTCCTGAAAGGCACACCTGTGCGCTTCGTTGACCGCCATCGATCCGGCCGACACCGGCAGACCCGGCTGACTGCGGCGCTGCGTCGCACTGCACGCCGCAGCGGCATCGCGGTGGCGATCACGGCCCTGATCGGCTGCGGCCTGCTGGCGACCAGTGTTCCGGCAGCGCGGGCCGCCGCAGATCCGGTGGCAACCAACGACTTCTACCCCGGCGACGCCGGCGAGCACCTGGTCGTCGACGCTCCAGGGGTGCTGGCCAACGACTCCGACACCGACGGGTATCAGCCGCTGGTGATGTCCCCGCCGGATGCCGGCACCGTGTCCCTGCACGCCGACGGATCCTTCGACTACGACCCGCAGGGAGCCACCGGCGAGCACACCTTCAGCTACTGCCTGGTCGCGGCGCCCGGTGGTGGCTCCTGCGTATCGGACCCCGCCATCGTGTCGTTGTTCATCGACGAACCGTTCGTTGCCCTGCACTTCTACACGACCGTCCAGGACGAAGCACTCACCGTCAATGCACCGGGGCTGCTGGAGGGCTCGCGGAACCCGGGACCGCAGGACACGCTGTATCTGAAGAGCTCGCCACCGAACGGCGTTGTCAGCGACTTCAACACCGATGGCTCCTTCACCTACACCCCGAACGCCGGGTTCGTCGGCAATGACGCCTTCGCCTACTGCTTCTCCAACGAACAGGTGTGGCCGCAATGCTCGGGAAACGCGGGCTCGGTGACCATCACCGTGGACCCGCCGGTACTCGTTGAGACCACCACCACGCAGACAGCGCCGGCCAGCATCTTCTACGGGCAGACCGCGACCCTCACCGCGACGGTCTCGCCCGTCGTCGCGGGCGGCACCATCACCTTCAGCGGCGGCGGCGCCACCGTCTGCCAGGACGTCCCGGTGACGAGTTCGACCGCCACCTGCACCGTTCCAGCCGCCTCGCTGGACGTCGGCGCCCACAGCTACGTCGCGTCTTTCTCGGGATTCGGCAAGTTCTTCCCTTCCACCAGCCCAGTGGCAACGGTGACGGTAAACCCCGCGCCGACGGCGCTCGCCTACACCGGTGCCTCCACGGGCACGATCGGGTCCCCTGTTCAGGTCTCGGCGGAGCTGACGAATGCCGCCGACGGTGCCACCGGTCCGGTCCCTGGCCAGACGCTGAGGTTCGGGATGGCTAATGGCCTCTCCTGTACGGCGGACACCAATGCGGCCGGCATCGCGAGTTGCAGCATGACGGCCAATCGGGTCGGCAATCTGGCGGTGACGGTGGCTTACAACGGAGACGTCCACTACCAGGGTGAGCAGATCGACGGCGTGGTCCTGGTCGCCAAGAAGGCCAGTGCCACCTCCGTGCACGCAGCCCCGAACCCCGTTCCGTGGAGCGATGACGTCACCCTGACCGCAGCGGTGACGGCCGGCGCGACCGGAACGGTCGCCTTCGAGGTTGCCGGCGTCGCGATCACCGGATGCGTTGCGGTGCCGGTGACGGACGGGACGGCCACGTGCGTCACCGACGGCCTCGAGGCCGGTTCGCAGCAGGTCACCGCCCACTATTCCGGGGACGACACCTATGCCGACTCCCTCGGCAACGCAACGGTGCAGGTGCAGAAGCGAGCCGTCGACATCAGCTACGTCGGACCGGCCACCGGGACGGTCGGCAGCGCGTTGGCGCTGTCCGGCAAGGCGATCGACCACCTCTCCGGTGAACCGGTCGCCGGCCTCCGGCTCGACCTTTCGTTCCAGGGCCTCGGCTGCGGCGGCAACACCGACGCCAGCGGAATCGCCAGCTGCAACGTGTTCGTCCGTCAGGCCGGTACCTCGGACGCGACAGTGACTTTCGCCGGCGACCCGCACTACCTGACGTCGGACGGATCGGGCGCGGTGACGATCGCCAAGGCAGCGGCCGCCATCACGGTGACCATCGACCCGACACCGACGGACTTCACCCTCCCGGTCACCGTGACCGCGACGGTGACGCCGACCGACGGCGGCACCGTCGCCTTCACCACCGGCGGCACTGCGCTGGCCGGGTGTGACGCGGTCGCGCTGGTCCAGGACAGCGTGCAGCCCGCGAGGTGGACGGCGTCCTGTACCACCGCCATCCTGCCGGTCGGCGACGACGAGATCACCGCCACCTTCAGCGGCACCGACAACTACCTCGGCTCCGCCGACTCGGCGACGGCTACCGTGCGGCCGGCCCCGACGGCACTGAGCTACACCGGCGCGACGGCCGGCACCGTCGCTGCGCCGCTGGCGGTCTCGGCGGTGCTGACCAACATTGCCGGCGCCGACCCGGTGCCGCTTTCCGGCCGGACCGTGGTCTTCACCCTGGCCGACGGGATCACCTGCACCGCCGTCACGGACGACAGCGCGACGGCCACCTGCACCCTCACCCCGACCGCGATCGCCCAGGCCGGCCCGCTCTCGGTGACCTTCGGTGGGACGACCGACTACCTGAAATCGACGACCACGGCGGACATCTCGGTGGCGCCGGCGGCAACGACGACGGCCGTCACCGCGCCGGAGACGGCAGCGTTCGGCACCGCCGTCACCATCGAGGCGGCCGTCAGCCCGAACGACGGGGTCGGCGCCGTCGCCTTCACCCTGGCCGGCACCGCCATCGAGGGTTGTGAGGCAGTGACGCCCACCGATCGGGCCGGCCACTGGGTGGCCGGCTGCGTCACCACCGCGCTGCCGGTCGGCGACGACGAGATCACCGCCACCTACTCCGGCACCGCGGACTATCTCGGCTCTGCCGGGACGGCCACCGTGGTGGAGACGCCGGCACCGACCGCACTGGCCTACACCGGCGGGACCGAAGGCATTGTCGGTGCCCCGCTGACGGTCTCGGCCGTGCTGACGAATACCGCGGCCGACGCCACCATCGCCGGACAGCTCGTCGACTTCACCCGGGGCGGGCTGGCCTGCACGGCAACGACCGGGGATGACGGCACCGCAGCGTGTGAGCTGACGCCGACCGCGGTGGCCCAGGCCGGGCCGATCTCCGTCACCTTCGCCGGCACCACCGACTACCTGGAATCCGCTGTCGCATCGGACATCTCGGTCGCGCCGGCGGCTACCACCCTGGACTATCTCGGCCCGGACGCCGGTACCGCCGGCAGCCCGCTCGCGGTCAGTGCCGAACTGCGCATCGTTTCATCAGCTCCGGCCCCGACGGTCGCCGCCGCGGTGGATGGGCATCCGTTGCGGGGCATCTCCGCGGTTCGGGTCGCGGCCGCGCCGGCACCGGCCACCGCGGTGAGCGTCGCCGGTCTGAGAGTCACCTTCACCCTGGGCTCGGTGAGTTGTACCGCCGTGACCGATGCGGCCGGAAACGCCGATTGCTCGCTGACCCCGACCGCCGCGGATCCCACCGCGCAACTGGTGGTCGCCTTCGCCGGCACCGCCGACCTGGCCGCCGCCGAAGCGACGACGAGCATCGTGGTCGCCCTCGCACCGCAAGCGCCGCCAACGACTTCCGGCCCGCCGGCCACCAGCACCGGCCCGACCTCGACGGCCGGCGTGCCGCCGACATCGAGCCCCGGGGCGTTCCCGCCGGCGGCCGACGACGGGCTGGCGTCGACCGGGTTCGACCCGACCGGATGGCTGACCATCGGAGTCCTGTTGTTGGCGGCCGGTGCACTGCTGTTCGTCGTCGGCCGGCTGCGCCGGACCTCGACGCATCGCCACCGGATCGGCTGACGGCGACGCCCACCATCGCCGCGACATCCAAGGCTGACTGCTCTGCCGCCGATCGGGTGAGGATTGCCATCCGGCTGCCGACAGATCACACTTGTCGCTGACTGACAGTTGTGGTCGGGCTGATCCGGATCGGCACGGTGGTCATGATGGACGGACTCACGCGGCGTCTCGCGGTGATGGTGTCGCTGCTGGCGGTGGCCGCGGCGGGTTGTTCGACGGTCACCGGGACGGCGGCCGTTGCGACCTCGACCGGGCCGGCGTCGGTCTCCGTGAGTCCATCGACCGTCGGCGCCGGAACGACCGGCCTGCTGCCGATCGCCACCCCGCCGGCGTCACCGTCGCTATCCCGGTCCGCGTCCGACAGGTCGACGACTCCGTCGATGACGAACACAACGATGACGAACACCACGACGACGGCTGCCTCACCGATCCCCACCACCCCACCGGCATCGACGACACCGACCCGGTCGAAGCCCGACCCGTCGACGACCTTTCGCAGCAGTACGGCGCGAAGCACCGGCACCGCAACCGGTTCGGCGACGAGGGTGATCGAGTTCAGCCCGCTGGCTGCGGTCGGAAAGCTGAAGTCCGGCTTCGCCGCTGAGTCGCAGGACGGATCGATTTCCGGGTGCGGACAGTCACCGGTCAGCCGCACCGCGCAGGTGTACCAGTGCGGACCGTCGGCGCTATATGCACCGGCCTGCTGGCCGCAGGATGCTCGGCATGTCTACTGCATGTCGACCCCGGACGATCCGACGATCCGGGTCTTCGCCGCCGACGAGCCGCTGCCCGACGGTGCCGCGAGCAGTGAGCCGTTGCCCTGGGCGCTGAAACTGACCAACGGAGCGTTCTGCAGCATCCGGATCGGCGGCGCCTGGGGCGGCCGGGCCGATGGCTACGTCGGCGCCTACTCCTGCACAGGTGGCCACAGCGGCGACGTGGTGCTGGTGGCGTCCACCGAGCACACCCCGATCGACGCCGGCGCTCCCCTGTGGACGGTTCCGTACGGCCCGCTGGGACCGAACGGCACCGAGACATTCCCTGCACCGCAACACATCGGCGTCAGCACCGCCTGGTTCGCGGTGAACCGCACTCCCGGCATCGCCGCGCAGGCCGGTCCGGGCAGTAACGGAACCAGCTCCGCCGGTAGTGCCGTCAACCCGGACGACTTCGCCGACCACGCGATCCACAACTTCAAGAGTCCGAGTGGCAACCTGTACTGCGAGATGACCGACACGGTGCGGTGCGTCATCTTCAGCTACGACTTCACTGTGCCGACCCCGACGGATGCACCGTCGCTGTGCCCCGCCGCAAGCGCCAGGGCCGTGAACCAGCTGATGATCGACGCGGCAGGCCGGGCAGGAACGGCCTGCAACGGTGATCCGGGTGAGGTACATCCGAAGATCCTGCCGTACGGCAGATCCCTGACCATCGGCCAGTTCCGGTGCAGCAGCGCCACCACTGGCGTGGACTGCCGCAGCACCCGGACCGGACACGGGTTCACCCTGGCGAAGGCCGCGGTGGACGTCTACTGACGTATCACGCCTGTCGGTCGAGCGGACCGCGCCGCAGCTCGGCCGCCGCGGCCGGATCAGGGTGCCGGGCGCAGCCGGATCACCCGGTCGGTGCCGCCACCGTTGCTGGTCATGATCCACAGCGATCCGTCGCCGCGACCCTGCACGCCGCGGATCCTGCCGTAGGTGCCGATCAGTTTGGGGGTCGCGCTGGGCGCGGTGGCTCCCGAGACGGCGATCTTCCAGACCCGTTGCCCGCGAAGGGCGCCGACGTAGAACCGGGTGACGGAGCCCGTGGTCACCGTGGTGATTCCGGACGGTGAGGCCTGCGCGGGGCTCCAGGTGCGGGCCGGGTCGCGGAATCCGGCGCGGTGACAGACGCCCTCGCAGATCGGCCAGCCGTAGTTGCCGCCGACCACCAGGTAGTTCAGTTCGTCGTGCGTGTCTTGGCCGAGTTCGGTGGCCCACAGCCGCTTCTCGCCCGGCGAGAACACCAGGTCCTGCACGTTCCGGTGGCCGATCGACGACACGCGGCCCCACCGGTTGCCCGATGCTGCCGCTCCGTTGAGGTTGACCTTGAGCACCTTGCCGCCCAGGCTCTTGGTGTTCTGCGCGAGGGCCCGGTTGCCGGTGTCGCCGGTTCCGATGTACAGGTAGCCGGTCGACCTGGCGACCAGTCCCCCGCCGTTGTGGATGGTGCCCTTCGGGATCCCGGTGACGATCGGCTTGGGTCGCGCCGTCGAGCCGAGAACCACTCTGGCCACCCGGTTGTCGGTCGCCGTCGTGTAGTAGATGAAGTACGCCTTGGTCCGGGCGAAGTCGGGTGACAGGGCGATGCCGAGCAGGCCACCCTCGCCCGCCGGCCGGGTCTCGGTGACGGTGTAGACGACGCTCGCCCTGGTGCCCGGCTTGACCCGCCAGATCCGCCCGGAGTCGCGTTCGGTGACCAGCGCACCCCCGTCCGGCAGGGCGGCGATGCCCCACGGGATGCTCAGCCCCGATGCCAGCACGTCGGTCGCGGCGGCGGCGCGGGTGGCGGCGGCTCGGTGCCCGGTCGCCGTCCGGTCGGCGCCCGCTGCCGCGGGCGTGAGCGGTACCGCCAGGATGACGGCCATCAGTGCGACACCCAGTGTCCTCAAACCAATCATGTCGGCCTCCTCGGGTCGCCGACCATTGTCGGCCGATCCGCACGGACCCGCTCGGTCGGTCCTCGGGCGCGACACCGACCCGTCGCCCGATCCGTCGGCGGTCCGGCGCGCGTGGACGTCAAGGGCGACCTGCTACCCCTGGATCTTCTTGATGAATTCGGCAACGGTGAGGCCGGTGACCTCACGAACCAGGGGATCGTCACTGCCTGGCGCTCCGGCGATACGGCCGCTGGCATCCACCGGCAAAGCGCCCGAGCAGGTGAAGTGGTAGGACCCGTCTGGGTCCTTCTGGAGCGCGAAGACTGCCGTCGATCCGTCCTCGAGGCGCGCCGTCCCGGCATGGTCAGCGGATACCAATTCGGATCGTCGATCTGGCCGCGCGTCCACCCGACGTCGGTCATGTCAAAGGCCGAATCTGCGCGAACATCTCCGGAGATCGTCTGCTGAACGCTGACCGTGAGGATTCTCGGCAGGAGTGTGACTTCCGGCGTATAGCTGCCCAGATCGTTGCTCGTCGGTGCCGAAGTTGTCGCAAGGACGCTGAGATCCTTGCGCACGGCGGTCACCTTGCCGAGCACGATGATGGCTGTTTTCGATTTCAGTTGGCCGGCATTCTCGACATAGCCGTCTTTACTGCAGGCGCCGCTCGCCGTTTGTGGTTCGTCGTTGTGGAAGGTCATGCCGCGCTCGACTTCGACCCGAGCCTGCGTCTCAGTGACGCGAGTCGAAGCCTGCGTCCCAGTGACCCGGGGCGACACCTGCTGGTCCGGTGTCGGCTGGGGTTGCGCCTGTAGGGGCCCGGAGTCGGGTCGCATGAGCAGTATCGATGTGGTCACTACTGCGATCGCCACCAGGCCGGCAGCAATGGCGAGGAGGCTATTCCGATGACGCCGGCGGTGGTTGCTGGGGCGTGCCCGCACCTCGCCCGGGCCTCGCAGCTGGTCCTCGGTCACGCTCGCTGCCTGTCGCCGGAGCGCACGCGCGATGTCATCTGTGTTCATCGGTGTCCCTCGCCATCCACAATTTCAACGACTGAATGGCGCGGTGCGTGGAGGAACGCACCGCGCCGACGGATATGCCCAGCTCATGGGCCGTTCGTTCGGTCGACCAATCCAGATAGAAGCGGAGGATCAGGACGTCCTACTGTCGGTTGGGGAGCCGCCGTATCGACAGCATCAGCGCCCGATCGAAGGCCGCCAGCGGATCCTCGGACACGTCTGCTCCTGCCAGTGGCGCAGCCGCAAGTCTGTCGATCGCGCGGCGCTCGCTGTTCTTGCGGCGTACCGCCGACCGCGCGCGGTTGGCCACAACAGTCCGAAGGAACGGCAATGGCGACGAGATCTCGGAGAGCTGCAGGTTTGCAAAGGCGTCTTGGACGACGTCCTCGGCCTCCGCGGTGTTGACGGTCCACAGGCTCGCGAGGCGCACCAGATCCAAGTAGTGCTTGCGGAACAGTTGCTCCACCCCCGCGTCGTCAGATCTGTCGGGACGCGGCACTGTCTCCCCCTCACTCGCAGGCACCGCGGAACGGCTCATACGTGTATGACGCCTGAGGACCCGCTCGACGTTCACACGATCTTGTTCGCCCACGGCAATCGACCGCGCACCGGGTGCCCGGTTCGGGAATCCGAGGCCCCGCCCTCACGACGGACCGTTCACCACCAGACGCCGTCAGCGACCGGGGTGCACGACCACCTTCAGCTGGTCGGGAGCACCGGCTACCGACAATGCCTGCTCCACCTCGGCCAGGCCGAAGGTCGCGGTGACCAGCGAGTCCAACTCCACCGTGCCGTCGGCCGCCCACCGAGCCGCCAGCGGGTAGGTGTCGGTGTAGCGGAAGATGCCGGTGACGTTCAGCTCGCCGTTCTGGATCGCCGGGATGGGCAGCGGCATGCTGTCGATCCCGGTGCCGACCAGCACCACGGTGCCGCCCGGCCGAACCGCCGAAACGCCCGACAGCACAGCGGGTTGCGCACCGGAGGCGTCGATGAAGGCGTCCACCTGCAGGTCTGCGAACGCGCCGCCGTCGGCCACCGGGTCGATCACACCGGTCGCTCCGTACCGCTGCACGGTGTCCCGGCGCTGCTCCATCGGATCCGAGACGATCACCTCGCCGGCGCCGAAGGCCCGGGCGGTCTGCGCCATGATGACGCCGATCGGGCCGGCGCCGGCGATCAGTACCCGGTCCCCCGGTCGCAGTCGGGCCTTGCGGGCGGCAGCGATGCCGACGGAAAGCGGTTCGAGCATGCCGGCTGCCTCGTCGCTGACGGAATCGGCGACGTCGAAGGCGAAGTCGCTGCCGATCACCACGTACTGGCAGAAAGCGCCGTCGATCGGCGGTGTGGCGTAGAACTCGATTCGCGGGCACAGGTTGTACTGGCCGCGCTTGCAGGCGGCGCAGACCCGGCACGGTTTCTGCGGCTCGATGGCCACCCGGCTGCCGACCCTGGCCGGGTCGACACCCGCACCGACCGCGACGATGGAGCCGCCCGCCTCGTGACCGAGGATCAGGTCGCCGGTCACCACATGATCGGCGATTCGGCCATCGCGGTAGTAATGGACGTCGGAGCCGCAGACGCCGACCGCGCCCACCTCGATCAGCACCTCTCCGGGGGCCGGCTGCGGCACCGGGCGGTCTTCGACGGTGATGCTGCGGTCCACGTGCAGCACGGCGGCGCGCATCGTCGACCCGCCGGTCGGTGCACTCATTCGCCCCACGGCCCGTCGGCCGACTCCTCGAAGAACAGCCCGATCTGTTCCGGACCCGGCGCGAAGGTCTGGGCGGCCATCAGCATCAACATGGCGGCGCCGGTCATCGTCTCCTCGTCCGCGATCGCGTACTTGCGGGAGGCGGCGCCGTCCTCGTCATGTTCGGCGTCGGCCCAGCCCTCCAGGTTCACCGCCGGGAATGCCTCGACCACCGACAGCCACGCGCCGTCGTCATCGCGGACCACCGACGAGCGGACGCACGGAGGCTCCATCTCGGCCAGCCCCGGCCGGGAGAAGATCACCGCCTCACCGCGGCGGGCGGCCTGCACCAGCATCTGCCGGATCCGCTCCCGGTAGGCATCCATCGGCACCGGAAGGGTCTTCTCGTCGACCACCGTCACCGGCCACTGGTCGTCCTCCAGACCCTTGAGCACCAGCCGCTTCTGGTCGACCACCACGCACTGTGCGGTGGTGCCCTCACCGCCCTCGCGCCGGGGCAACGATCCGGCGGCGATCTTCGCCTGCAGGGTGGCCGGCACCTGCCAGATGATGCCGGAGCCGGCGGCGTCGTAGGTGGTGAGCCGGTCGCCGTAGGGCACAGCGACCGTGGTCAGCACCAGCGCGTCTTCCTCGGCGATGTCCTCGGGGGCCATCCCGTCCGGCGCCGTCTCCGTCGGACCCTGCGGGTCCGGTGGCGTCGGCGAGCCGTTCTGCTGTCCGTTCTCGGGTTGCTCGGTCACGGGCACAAACGTACCCGCCGTCAGACCAACGCCTGTCCGATCGTCCAGCCGAGCGAGGCGGCACCCAGTCCGGCCAGCAGGGTGACCACGACGTTGGCCACCGCCTGCCGGTGGGCGCCGGACCTGGTCAGCTGGAGCGTTTCGAATCCGAAGGTGGAAAACGTCGACAGCGCACCGCAGAAGCCGGTGCCGATCAGCATCGCCAGCTGCGGATCAAGGCCGGCGTTCGCCCCGGCCAACCCGCCGAGGATCAACGACCCCAGAATGTTGACCCCCAGCGTGCCCCAGGGGAAGACGCTGCTGTGCCTGGACTGCACGAACCGGTCGATCAGATATCGGGAAGGCGCGCCGACGGCGGCGCCGACCACGAGTAGCAGCACCGTCATCCCCTGGCCTCCGGCGTGGCCGGCGTGACGTCCGCCGGGCCCGGCCCGGGCACCGGACCGATGCCGCGGCGGGTGACGGATCCGGTCACCACCCAGCCCAGCCATACCGCCAGCAGGCAGGCGACCATGGTGAGCGCCAGGTATCCGAGCGCGGCTGTCGGTCGGCCGGCCAGCACCAGGGTCTGCGCGTCGACGGCGAACGTCGAATACGTGGTGAAGCCGCCGAGCACGCCGACCCCGAGGAACGGCCGCAGCAGTCGCGGCGGATGCGGGCGACGCAACAGCAGCGACATCAGCACGCCGATCAGCAGGCAGCCGGAGACGTTGACCAGCAGGGTGGACCAGGGGAAACCGCCGGGCGGGTGCGGAACTGCGAGGTCCAGCCCGTGCCGCGAGAGGGTGCCGATCACCCCGCCGGCCGAGATCGCCAGCAGCAGGTCCCACTCCCGCGGGCGGGTCTCGGCGAGCTGGTCGGCATCGTGCAGATCGACATCGGGGTCGATCACCGTGAAGCCGTCGGGAAGGTTGGTCCGATGACGCTCGGATCGGTCGGGCACGCGCTACCTCCAGGTCTGGACAGAACTGTCGAGGTAGGGACCGTTGGCGGCGGCACTGCGGGTGATCCGGAACTGCACCTGATCCGGAACAGCAGCCGACGCGGTTGACGGCGAGCCCCTCCGCCGTTCCTGCAGATTAGTCCATCGCGAACGGCGCCCGTCGGCCGCGGCCGGGACTCGGTCCTGCGAGTCGGGCCCGGGACTCGGCCCGAGCCGGGTCGCCCTACGCCTGAGCAGCTGCCGACCGGGTGAGTCCGGCGCAGCCGCCGGATCCGCAGGCGCAGCCTTCACAGCCGACCGGCTTGGCCGCAGGCTTCGGCACCGTCGCGGCCGCGCGCTCGCCGAGTGAGCCGCCGGCGATCAGCAGCGCGATACCGCCGATCAGCGCCACCGCGAAGATCACCAGGGTGGTCCCCGTCGGCTGCCGGAGGGCAAGGGTCAGGATCGCGCCGATGACGAACACCGCGGCGGCGGCCAGCACCACCGGCGCTGCGACCCGGTTGGCCATCGCGGAGGCGGCCGGCGAGACCGCTGCTGCCGGACCGTGCACTCCCAGTTTCGAGTCCGCAGGCAGGGTGCCGGCCCGACCCCGCAGGCCGGCCGACGCTGCCGCGGCCGCCGGAACCAGCAGCAGTACCGCGAGCGGGACGGTCAGGAACCAGGAAGCGGACACGTGTCGATCTTAGGCGGTGGCCCGAACGGCTCCCGATCCAGCCGCGGGGACGGCCAGCTCGTCCGAACAGGACTGTCGGACTCAGGGTCCATCCTGTGCTCCATGCAGGTACCGAACACCGCGACGGTTCCCGGTCTGTCGTTCCCGGCCGGCCTCACCCCCGAGACGGTGGCGCCCGACGGGCAGCCGATCCTGCATGCCGACGCAGATGCGTTCTTCGCCTCGGTGGAGGCCAGGGATCGCCCGGAGTTGCTGGACGTGCCGTTCGTGGTGATCGCCGGGCTGGGTGAGGTGGTGGCCTGCCCGAACTACCCGGCCCGTGCCTACGGGATCCACGGCGGGATGACGCTGCACCAGGCCCGTCGCCGGTGCGCCGAGCTGGTCACGGTGCCGGCCAGGGCCGAGCCGTACCGGCAGGCCAGCGAGGAGCTGTTCGCGCTGTTCGCCAGGTATGCCGTCGCGATCGAGCCCGGTTCGATGGAGGAGGCGTTCCTGGATGTCGGCGACCGCGATCCGGTGGACGTCGGCAGCCGGCTCCGCCGGGAGGTGCGCGCCGAGATCGGCCTGCCGTTGAGCGTCGGCGTCGGCCGCACCAAACTGGTGGCCAAACTGGCCAGTCGGCGGGCGAAGCCCGACGGTCTGGTGGTGATCGCCGGCGACGCCGAGCAGCAGCTCCGCGACGAGCTGCGGATCGCCGATGTCTGGGGCGTCGGTCAGGTCACCCGGGAACGGTTGTGCGACCTCGGCATCCATACCGTCCGTGATCTGGACGGGCTCGAGCTGCCGGAACTCGCCGCGGTGGTCGGGCTGGCGATGGCCCGTCGGCTGGTGTCGATCGCGATGGGCACCGACGACGCCGCGGTGCAGGCGCCGAAGCCCGGCCGGCTGATCAGCGGCGAGCGGACCGTGACGCCGACCTCGAGGTCGGCGACCAGGGTGGCCGAGGTGCTGACCGCCGCGACCGATTCCGCGGTGGAGCGGCTGGACTCCCGAGGTCAGCTGGCATCCAGGCTCGAGGTGGTGGTCCGCTACGACGACCAGCAGTCGGTGGCCACCCGGCTGGCCCTGCCGGTCGCTACCGACGATGCCGACCAGATCCACCGGCTGGCTCTTGAGCTGTTGGGCCGCACCGGGTTCAGTGAAGACGGTCGGGGTGTGCAGCGGGTCGGCGTTGTGCTGACGTTGTATCGCGGCCGGCAGCCGTACCTGGATCAGCCCGCGCTGTTCTGAACCAGCAGCCGAAGCAAAGGAGAACGCTCGTGGTGACGGCCGAGCAGATCGCCGCACTGGCCCGCACCTTGCCAAGGGCCGAGGAGGCGTGGGTGCACGAACGGCGCAAGTTCCGGGTGCGCGGCATCGTCTTCCTGTCGATCTCGCCGGACGAGACGGTGCTGGGATTCGGCTTCCCGAAGCTGGAACGCGACGCGCTGGTCGCCTCCGAGCCGGCAAAATTCCTGCTGCCGAGGGAATCCGACCTGCGCTTCAACTGGGTGTGTGCCCGGCTGGCCGCGCTGGACCTGGCCGAGATGCGCGAGCTGGTGCTCGATGCCTGGCAGATGGTGGTGCCGAAGAAGGTGATCCGGGAGTACTGGGAGCATCGAAACCTGTTGGCGGCGGCCGATACCGTCGACCCGACCGAATCGACGGGACCGGATGTCGGGGCGCCGCCGGCGTCGACCTGACGGACAATGGCCCGATGAATGATCGAGTGGCTGACGTCACCGAGGTCGAGACTGCACACGGCCCGGCCAGGCTGCACCTGCACCGACCGACCGGCGCACCGATCGGGCTGCTGATGCTCGGACACGGCGCCGGCGGCGGGATCACCGCCGGCGACCTGGAGGCCGCCGCGCGGGTGGCGCTCGACCTGGGAATGGCGGCCGCGCTGATCGAGCAGCCCTACCGGGTGGCCGGCCGGAAGGCGCCGGCACCGGCGGCCCAGGTGGACACTGCCTGGACGACCGTTGCGGAGTGGTTGCACGGCGCCGACGCGGAGTTCGCCGGTCTCCCGCTGGTCACCGGCGGCCGCTCGTTCGGTGCCAGGGTCGCCTGCCGCACCTCGGCGGGCACCGGCAGCGCCGGGGTGCTCTGCCTGGCCTTTCCGCTGCACCCGCCGGGTCGGCCGGAGAAATCGCGGCAGGAGGAACTGTCCGGGGTCACCGTTCCGGCGCTGGTGATCCAGGGCGAGCGGGATCCGTTCGGCCGGCCGGAGGGATCGGCGACCTGCCGGGTCGTGGTGGTGGCTGGTGACCATTCGTTGAAGAAGGACCTGCCCCTGATCCGCGAGACGATCGCCGGCTGGTTGCCACAGGTGTTGGCGCGGTAGATGTTTCGGGCTCAGGTGTCTCGCGCTGAGGCGGAGCTAGCTCACTGGATGTGAGAACGCTGCGTGAGCGCGTTCCAGCCGGCCATCGCGCCACTGATCACCGCTTCCAGTTCGCCGCGGTCCGCACCGTCACGGGCCTGGATCGACAGGCCCTGCACCACGGTGGCGTAGAAGCGGGCAACGGCGTCCAGATCACCGGCAGGGACGGTGAGGTCCCCCTCGACGACACCCCGGGCGAGGCGCCCTCTGATCGCGGCGAACTGCTCGCGCCGGATGTCGGCGAGGAATTCGCGAATCGCGTCGTTCTCCACGGCGCCGGTCGGCGCGGCCAGGATGAGCATGCAGTAGTGGGGTGCGTCGGAGCGGGTGATCTGGTCCGCGGTCGCGCGCAGCATGGCGTGGATCGCGTCCCGGGTGGTCGCGTGTTCGGTGAGCGCGTTCCGCGGCGGCGCGCCTGCTGTGCTGCCGTAGAGCGCCATGACCCTGCGGAACAGGTCGTCCTTGCTGCCGAAGCACGCATAGATGCTGGCCGAGGCGATGCCCATGGCCCGGGCCAGGTCGCTGAGCGAGGTGCCCTCGTAGCCGTGTTCCCAGAACACCTCCAGCGCCTGGCGCAGGGCGATGTCCGGGTCGAACGTGCGAGGTCTGCCGCGAGCTGCCATCGGTCTCCACATTTCTTTGATGATCGATCAATATTACCGCCGAGCTGCGCTACGGTGGCATCGGCGGGATTATTGGTCGATCAACAAAAAAAGGAGCACCTCATGCAAACCCCCTCCACGATGCGCGCGCTCCTGCAGACCTCGTACCGGGGCCCGCAGGACCTGGGTTTGATGACGGACGCACCGGTCCCGAACCCCGGACCTGGCGAGGTACTGATTCGGGTGACGGCCGCCGGCCTCAACTTCCTCGACCTGTCACGGTCAAGGGGCGAAGCAGGCGACTGGAGTCCGCGGCCGCCGTACGTCGCCGGCATCGAGGGTGCCGGTGAGGTGGTCGCCGTCGGGGAGGGGGTAACGAGCCCAGGCCCGGGCGCACACGTCATCGGCGTCGGTGCCAACGGCGGCGCGTTCGCCGAGTACATGGTGCTCGCCGCCGCCGGCGCGGTTCCGGTTCCAAGCGGCTGGGGTGACGAGCAGGCGGTTGGGCTGTGCGTGAGCTGGCCCGCGGCGTTGGCGGCGCTCCGCCCGTTCGGTGACCTGAAGGGCGGGCAGACCGTGCTGATCCACGCCGCCGCCGGCGGCACCGGACAGGCCGCTGTGACGATGGCCAAACACTATGGTGCAACGGTGATCGGCACCGCCTCCCCGGGTAAGCACGATCTGCTGCGAACGCTCGGCGCCGACCACGTCATCGACTCGCGCGGTGCGGACATCGCCGCCGAGGTGCTCCAGCTGACCGGCGGTGCCGGCGTCGATCTGGTCCTGGAATCTGCGGGTGGCGCCAATTTCCAGGCCAGCCTGGCCGCGGCCAAGCGGGTCACCGGCAAGGTGGTGGTCTTCGGTGTCGCCGGCGGCGCGGCGACTCTCACCAACTGGGACCTGGTGTACCGGCACCAGATCCAGCTCATCGGGCTGAATCTGGGAACGCTGATCCGGTCGGCGCCTCAGATCTTCGGCGAGGTGATGGCCGAAATGTTCGGGCTTCTGGCAACGGGAGTCCTCGGCCCCGGGCGGCCCACTACCTATCCGCTGGCCGATGGGCCGCGAGCACTCGCCGACCTCGAGGCGCGAGCCACCGTCGGCAAGTTGGCGCTACTGCCCTGAATTGGACCGACCGGGTGTTGCGGCGTCAGCCGGCGCGGTGCGCCCGGAGCGCAGGGATCACCTTGCGAGCCAGCAGCGGGGCGAGCTCGGGCGCCGGCGCGGCGTCGAGCGGGTACCAGCGCAGTTCGGCGATCTCGGCCAGCGGCTTCGGACTGTCGGTGGCGGTCAGCGCGCCGACGAACACGGTGGCCCTGACGGTGGCGCCCGGTTCGTTGGCGGCCTTGTCGGTGAACTCGCCGAGCGGCACCTGCTCGGCACCGGAGCAGTCCAGCCCGATCTCCTCCGACACCTCGCGAACGGCTGCTTGCCAAGGAGTTTCGCCCGGATCGATCTTGCCGCCGGGTAGCTGGAAGCGCTGCGTCCCGGCCTTGCGGACGGTCAGCAGTCGGCCGTCGCGGACGAAACAGAAGGCGGCGGTGATGAAGGTCGGCGTCACCCGCGCAGACTATCGGGGCCGGCCGGTGGCCCGCCTCGGGTGCGTCGGGCGGTGCGCCGGTTCGCTCGAACGACGAACAGCTGGCAATTCAGTCAAACCCCTTGCCCGATCGGCGACTCCCAGGTACTCATCCCTAGATGACCCTTTCGGCCGGCCAGGTCAAGCTCGTTCCGCTGATCGCCACCGTGATCCAGCGCCGGCTGGAACGCGCCGACTTCACCGCAACGCTGCTCGGAGTGAAGGAACCGGTCCGGTTCGGCGACGAGTGGCCAGGTGACCTGCTGCCGATCTTTCCGGTGTTCGCCTCCGCCCTGTCCGGCAACGAGGCGGCGCTCGGCCAATACATCGTGGTCGACACCGATCGGTCGTTGGCGGTTGGCGCGACCGGCATCCTTGGCCAGGTCGAGCACGGATCGGTCGAGATCGGCTACGGAATCAACGCTTCCGAGCGCGGGCGGGGCTTCGCCGGCACCGCGGTGCGGCTGCTGGTCGCCCGCCTGTGGGACCGCAAGGTGGTACCGGCCGACGTCACCGAGATCACCGCGAAGACCGCCGTCGACAACCGGGCCAGCGAACGGGTGCTGGAGAAGAACGGCTTCGTCCGCACCGGGACCGACCACAGCGACGAGGACGGCGACCTGATCACCTGGGCGATCCGCCGGTAACCGACCGTCAAGTCCGAACCCGGCACTCGATTCGGTATCGCCCGAAGCGTCGATGGGTCAGGATGGACGAATCCGACGATCGGAGGTCCGATGACGCTGTCACCAGGTTTTCGCGGTCGGCACCGGTCCCAGGCGGCCGGGCTGCCGCCCGGCCAGTACCTGACGACGGACTTTCCGGTGCTCTCGGCCGGGCCTACCCCGCGGATCTCGAGGGAACGCTGGGAGTTCACCATCCGCACCGAACACCAGGTGGAACACCGTTGGTCCTGGTCGCAGCTGCAGCAACTGCCCGTGCAGACCCCGACCGTCGACCTGCACTGCGTCACCAAGTGGTCGAAGCTGGCCACCAGTTGGCGCGGGGTGTCGCTGGACGACCTGTTCGCCGGGGTCGACACCGCCGCCGAGTTCGCCATGGTGCACTCTTTCGGCGGGTACACCACCAACCTGCCGGTTGCCGACCTGCTCGACGGCAAGGCCTGGATCGTGCACACCTACGAAGGCGCCGACCTGCATCCCGAGCACGGCGGCCCGGCCCGGCTGCTGGTGCCGCACCTGTACCTGTGGAAGTCGGCGAAGTGGGTGCGTGGCATCGAACTGATGGTGCAGAACCGGCCCGGATTCTGGGAGGGCGTCGGCTATCACGACTACGGAGACCCATGGCGGGAACAGCGATATCAGGGCGATTGACCGGCCGGCTGGTGTGGCAGCGGGCGACCCTGCTGGCAGTCACGGAGGAGACGGCCGGCGCCCGTTCGCTGGCCTTTGAGGTCCCCGGCTGGCCTGGGCACCTGGGCGGCCAGCACGTCGACCTTCGGCTGACGGCCGACGACGGATACACCGCGCAACGCTCGTACTCGATGTCGGCACCCGCCGGCGGCGACCTGGTGACCATCACGGTCCAACGGGTCGACGACGGTGAGGTGTCGCCGTACCTGGTGGACCAGCTGCGGATCGGCGACGCGGTCGAGCTCCGCGGGCCGGTCGGCGGCTGGTTCGTCTGGCGCCCGACCGATCCGGCGCCTGTCCTGCTGGTCGGTGGCGGATCGGGGGTGGTGCCGCTGATGGCGATGATCCGGGCCCGCCGTGCCGCGGGCTCCCGGGTGCCGTTCCGGCTGATCTACTCCGTGCGCACGCCGGCGGACGTGTTGTTCGCCCGGGAACTGCGGCAGCCGCCGATCGCGGACGGCGGACTGGACACCGCGTGGGTCTACACCCGGGAGGCGCCGGCCGGCGCCGCCGGCCTCCCGCACCGGATCACCCTGTCGGACCTGACCGCACACGGCTGGCCCGCCGACCTGGAGCCGATGTGCTTCGTCTGCGGCCCAACGGGTTTCGTCGAGGCGGTGGCGACGGCCCTGGTCGATCTCGGGCATCCGGCCGATCGGGTCAAGACCGAGCGGTTCGGCCCGAGCGGCAGTTGAGTGACCAGTCGACAGCAGGCAACGACGACAGGACGGAGCACGAGATGGCGCTGGACGGCAATACCCTCGCCGGACCGCTGAGCGAGCTGTTCGCGGTGGACGTCACCGCCGCGGTCAGCCGGTGCGCCGGCTGCGGCCAGCAGGACGCGGTCGCCGATCTGCTGGTCTACGGGCCTGACCCCGGCTGGGTGGCCCGCTGTCCGGGCTGCGATTCGGTGGTCTTGCGGATCGTCCGCGGGCCGTCGGCGGTCTGGCTGGACTTGCACGGGTCGGCCGCACTGCGTATCCCGCTATGACCATGCGCAACCGGGTGACGCCGATGGGTGACATCGTCGCGATCCCGCAGCGCGGGGCCTGGCTGGGAAATCGCGGAATCCTGCACCGGGGCACCGACATCGTCCGCTTCCACGCCTCGAAGCTGTGGATCACCTGCGCGTTGCAGTTCCGCGGCTGGCAGCTGCAGCAGTGGCATCCGCACCACTTCACCGTGTTGTTCTTCTACGACGAGGCGGTCACCCTCGCGGCCGGCCACCGTCCCTGTGCGTTGTGCCGGCGGCCGGCCTACAACGAGTTCCGGGCGGCCCTCGGCGAGCCGGACCTGCATGCCGCCGACCTGGACGGCCGGTTGCACGCCGAGCGGCTGTATGCCGGGACGCACCGACGGCGGCTGCACCGGCTGCCGTGGCGCGAACTGCCGGACGGCGCCTTCGTGCTGCTGGACGAGGGCCCGGCCCTGGTGGCCGGGGAGGCCCTGCGCCCATGGAGCGCCGACGGCTACGGCGGGCCGCTCACCCGACCGACCGCCGGCGCCGCGAGCGTCGTCACTCCGCCGTTGGCGCTCGCCGCGCTACGTGGTGGCTATCCGGTGCAATTGGCCCTGAGGGAACCATCCGGCCAGCGCCGGCCGTTGGCTCAGTGAGGTACCGGCGATCCGAACCGCGGTCGCCCGCCTCTGTAAGAGCAGCACCTCAACCATCAGGATCGGGGCATCACCGCATGGCAATCTGGAACCAACTCCGGCAGGCGGCGCAGGGCATGCAGTCGCAGCTCGTCGCCAAGAAGAACGACCTGAAGAGCGGCGCCTTCCGCGACGCCAGCATGGCGATGTGTGCGCTGGTCGCCGCCGCCGACGGCAGCATCGACGCCGACGAGAAGCGCAAGGTCGCGGCGCTGATCACCAGCAACGACGTGCTGGCGAACTTCCCGGCCGACGACCTGTTGGCCAAGTTCGCCGGCTTCGCCGACAAGCTGGCCGCCGACTTCGACTTCGGCAAGGTCAGCGTGCTGCAGGAGATCGGCAAGACCAAGAAGAAGCCGGTCGAGGCCCGCGCGGTGATCCAGATCGGCATCATCATCGGCGGCGCCGACGGCAATTTCGACGACGACGAGAAGAAGGTCGTCAAGGAGGCTTGCTTCGCCGTCGGGCTCGACCCGGCCGAGTTCGAGCTCTGACACCATGCGCGCGTCGGCGGCGGCGAACGGGCTGACGGTCCACGCCGTCGCCGGCACGTACACGGTGTTGTTGGGGTTCGACCTGGCCGATCCGGCCGGCTGCCTGGGATTCGGCATCCGGCGCACAGACCACGACGAGGGTGAGACGCGCTGGCTGCGCGGAATGAAGACGTTCGAGTCGGTGGTGCCCAACCCGCCGCCGGGCAGCGACTACAGCACCAGGACCGAGCCGATCCAGAGCTTCCAGTGGGGCGACTACACGGCAAAGCCCGGTCACCACTACAGCTATGACGTCTCGGCGTTGAGCGGGCAGCCGTCAGCCCTTGTCGTCCTGGCAACAGTGACCGTCGAGGTGACCGCCGAGGACGAGGACGACGGGATCCACGGCATCTGGTTCAACCGCGGGGTGGCCGGCTCACAGGCCTTCGAGAAGCGCTTCCCCGGCTTCACCCCTGGTCCGGACGTCGACGAGGCCGACGCCGCCATGGTCTGGCTGTCCCGCGGCCTGGGCGAGGCGTTCACCGGTTTCTGCGCGGAGGCGCTCGGGCCCGGCTGGGCGCTGCGCGGCGCCTTCTACGAATTCACCTGGGGAACGGGGCTGACGGCGCTGGCCGCCGCGCGCGACCGCGGCGCCGACGTGGCGCTGGTGATCCACGGCCGGGATTCCGATTCGGCCGCGGCCACCGAGGCCGGCGAAGACGACGACACCACCGCCGCCGATGCCCGGGAGGCCGCCCAGAAGTACGGCCTGACCGACCTGATCACCTGGCGCACGGCACCGAACAAGTCGGCCCTGATGCACGACAAGTTCCTGGTGTTGCTGCATCATGGCAGCCCGGTAGCCGTCTGGACCGGATCCACCAACCTGACCCGCGGCGCGGTGTTCGGCCACTCCAACGTCGGGCACCTGATTCGTGACACCACCGTTGCCAGGGACTTCCTGCACGAGTGGCAGCGGCTGCAGACCCCGGACACCACCGCGCAGTTGCGGACGCTGCACGAAAGCGAAAACGCTGTGGCCGAGCAGGTCCCGGCGACCCGGAAGGTGGGACGGGTGTTCTCGCCGCGGGCCACCAACTCGACCGTGCTGCAGTGGTACTCCGACGTTTTCGCCGACGCCGGGCAGAGCGCGCACATCACCGGTGCCTTCGGCCTGAACGAGGTCTTCCGGGACAAGCTTGGGGTCGCCGAGCCGTCGGTCGTGCGCACCGTGTTGCTGGACAAGGTGCCGCCGGCCTCCGGCCGGATCCCGCTGACCGACCCGAACGTGCGGCTGTCCACCGGATCTCACCTGGCCGCCGGACCTCTGGACCAGTGGGCGGCCGAACACCTGACCGGCTTCAACACCCACGTGAAGTACATCCACACCAAGATCATCCTGATCGACCCGCTGACCGACGACCCGACCGTGCTCACCGGATCGGCCAACTACTCCGGCGCCTCGACCACCAGCAACGAGGAGAACACCGTGGTGATCCGCGGCGGCTCGAGTCGCGCCGCCGGCCGGGCCGCGGTGCGCCGGGTCGCCGACATCTACCTGACCGAATACCACCGGTTGTTCATGCACTCCGTCTTCCGTGCCTGGGCGCAGGGCCGGTCGATCAACGACGGGCAGCGTCGCTCGATCGGTTACCTCGAGGAGACCGACGGCTGGACAGCCCGCTACTACCGTGACGGCGCCTGGGAGGCGCTGCAGCGCAAGGTGTTCTCCGGGCAGGGCTGAGATTCGGATGACGCTGATCGAGTTCGGCGGCCCGCCGGCGCCGCCGGGCACCACCGCCGAGGTCGCCGACTGTCTGGCCGAGATCCATGGCTACCTCCTGGCCCGGTCCACTGGCTCCCGACCCGACGTCACGCCCGCCGCGCGGTGAAGCTGTAACAGCCGGCGAGCACGTTGTGCGACTGGACGAAGTCGACCTCCGGGTCGGCCAGCATCTCCTCGATCGCCGCCAGCAGTCCGGTACCCGGCTCGACGAGTCGGCCCAGCCGGTAGACGATCCGGTGGTGGTGGCCGTAGCCGCGCAGGATCTGCCGGCGCTGCTCGAACGGCTCGGGCAGCGAACCGTCGGGGACCGACGGGCAGCGGTCGGCGTGGATGACGATCGGGCCCGCCGCCCGGTAGGCGCCGTGCCAGGGGAACGGCGACCAGTTGACGATCGCCAGCCGGTCGCCGACCCGCGAATCGGTGAGACAGCACCGCATCGGCCAGTCGCCCTCGTCATCGGTGAAGGGCTGCACCGGATTGCCGTCGTGGTCGACGCCGGACTCGCGCAGCCGAGCCAGCTCGTCGAGGTCGATGCCGGTGATCCGGGCCGACTGGGTCCGGGTGTGAATACGTGCCGGTGCCGGTGCCGGTGCTGATGTCGGTGTCATGTCCTTCATCGTGCCGATGCGCCGGGCCCGGCACCGGCGGAAATCGGACGCGGCACCCGGCGTGACTCGAGATGGCCGCCGATCGCGCTGTCGATCTGTTGATCGTGCAGGCCAACGACTATGCCCGGCAGAATGCCTACCTGTCCGGCGCTGTGATGGGCAGCCGGTGGTCCGTCAGCCCCACCGTTGCTGCAGCCAATCCAGAGCGGCGTCGGCCTGCGCCCGTTGGAAGGCGCGGATCGTCGGGAGTCCGGGGATCGGCGGCTGCAGTGATGAGCTGACGAAGAACCCGACGGCGGCGACCAGCACCGCATCGACGTCCGCCGGATCGACCGCCGCGACCAGCGGATGCCGGGCAGCGAACGATTCCGCCGCCGGTGCGCCCGGCAGCATGGCCAGAGCGGGCAGGGCGAGAACCGTATCGATCCACGGCGCCCCGACGGCCGCCGAGGGCCAGTCGACAGCGTATGCCGCGTCGTCGGCGATCAGGACGTTGTCCAGGCGCAGATCGCCGTGCAGCAGCGCAGTTCCGGCCATCGCCTGCCGCCAGCCGGCCGCGGTCTCGACGAGCCGATCGAGCTGATTCGTCAGCCACGGCCGGTAGCTCTGCAGGCCGGGGAGCCCTCGATCGATACCGGACCAGCGGTCGAAAGTGCCGTCGGCAGCGGTAATCGGGTGCAGGCCCGCGACCGGGCAGGGATCCAGCTCGGCCAGCCGCACGGTGAGCTCGACGACCAGGTCCAGGTCGTCGGCGTTGGCCGCGATGGGCGGCCGACCGTCGATGTGGGAGAGCAGCAGCCCGATCCACCGATCGCCGGCCACACCCAGATCGAAGGAATCGAGCAGCCGCGCGGTGGGCGCGACGTCGGGCAGTTGCGCGGTGATACGCGCCTCGTCGCGGTACATGCCGGCACCGACCGGGTTGCTGGACTCGGCGATCACCTTGGCGAACGCTCGCCGGCCGTCGGTCAGGGTGAGCGCGCCGGCGTAGCCGTTGCTGAATCCGGTGGTCACCGACCCGGCCGCGACCACCGGCGCGCCGAGCAGCCGCTCGATGTGTCGGTGCACCTCCGTCGGCAGGTCCGGCCAGCGCGGGCGGGGCGTGGCCGCGATCTGGTACATGCGGAGTCAGTCCGGCGTTGCCAGATTGCTCGGCAGTGTGGGTTTGCCTGCCGGCTTCGGCGCCGGTTTGGTCGCGGGCGGCGGTGCTGGTTTGGGGTTCGGCTTCGGTGAGCGCTTCAGGGCCGGGGCCGCCGGCCGGAATCGTTGCTGTGCGCCCTGTTTGCTGAGGCCGTAGAGCGCTCCGATGTCCTTCCAGGTGGCGCCGGACGTGCGCGCCGCGACCACGGTGGCGGCTTCGAGTGCCTCGAGCTGTTCCCGCGAACTGCGCACCGCATCGAGCCGGTCCAGCGGGTCGCCGACATCACGGAGCGCCTGTAGGGCCCGCTCGAACCGTTTGACGTGCGCCGGATCTGCCACGCCGGTCAGAATAGCTTGCATTCGCCGGGCGTCAACGATATGTTGATGGCGGAGTCAATGAACAGTTGACCACGAGCCCGCGTTCCGACGAGTGCGGGCAGCAACCGCGCAGAGGAGGTTCACCATGTCGAAGAAGAAGGACAAGAAGGACAAGAAGGACAAGAAAAAGAAGAACAACAAGAAGAAGAAGTAACTTCTGGTTCCACGAACCCGCCCGCTCACCGGCCCGTTGCCGACCGAGCGGGCGGGTTCGCTGTATCCGGGCCCACCGCCGTCCGGGCCGACCGGCAGGTAGGCCTCTGTGCTCCGGAGCCGCTGTGGTCCGGAGTCAGTGTGGTCCGGAGTCACTGTGGTCCGGAGTCACGGTCGGGACCCATTTGTCTGGACCCACTTGGCTGGACCCGCTTGGCTGGACCCACTGTTGTCCGCTGTTGTCCCGACCCGGGTCGCCGTCAGCCCCGATTGCGACGTCTCGACGTGCTTCCGGTCGCCCGGCGTGGGTTCCGGCTGCGTTTGCGACGTCTCGACGCGGTTGCGGTCGCCCGGCGTGGGTTCCGGCTGCGTTTGCGACGTCTCGACGCGGTTGCGGTCGCCCGGCGTGGGTTCCGGCTGCGTTTGCGACGTCTCGACGCGGTTGCGGTCGCCCGGCGTGGGTTCCGGCTGCGTTTGCGACGTCTCGACGCGGTTGCGGTCGTCGGCGCCGCCGATCCGCCGATCCCGCAGGACGCGCGGCGACAGGCGTCACCGGAGGGCGGTCCGCGGATCACCGGCAATGTGGACAGAACCAGCGCCGTGTCGGCGCGCGCCTCTACGGTGGCGAGCATGACCCTGACCGAGGCCCGACAGCAGACCGCGACCCGCGTCATCGAAGCCCTGGCCGGACCTGGCGCAACCCTGCGCGGGGACCAACTGGCCGCAATCGAGGGCCTGCTCGAGCCGGCTGCCAGGGTGTTGGTGGTGCAGGCCACCGGCTGGGGGAAGTCGGCGGTCTACTGGGTGGCAACGGCCATCCGCCGCTCCGAGGGTGCCGGTCCGACGTTGGTCGTCTCGCCGCTGCTGTCGCTGATGCGGGACCAGGTCGGGGCCGCGGCCAGGGCCGGCCTGAACGCGGCGACGCTGAACTCGTCGAACATCTCCGACTGGTCGGCCATCGAGAACGACCTTCGGGACGGTGTGATCGACGTGCTGCTGGTCTCGCCCGAACGCCTGGCCAACCCTGGCTTCGGTCGGCGGGTGCTGGACGCGCTGGCCGGAAACCTCGGCATGCTGGTGATCGACGAGGCGCACGCGGTGTCCGACTGGGGCCACGACTTCCGGCCCGACTACCGGCGGGTGGCCGACACGGTCCGCGCGCTCAACCCGGACACTCCGGTGCTGGCCACCACCGCCACGGCGAATCAGCGGGTTACCGACGACGTGTCCGGGCAGCTCGGCGCCAACACCCTCACCTTCCGCGGCCCGCTGGCCCGCAGCAGCCTGCAGCTGGCGGTGATCGACTCACTCACTCCGTTGCAGCGATACGCCTGGGTGGTGGAGAACCTGCCGAAGCTGCCGGGCTCCGGCATCGTCTACGCCCTCACCGTCGCCGACGCCCACCGGCTGGCCGACGCCATCAATGAACAGCACGGCGCAGTACGCCCGATCGTCGCCGCCTACACCGGGCAACTGGACGGCGCGGAACGCGAACGGCTGGAGGAAGCGTTGCGTGGCAACGAGTTGAAGGCGCTGGTGGCGACCTCAGCGCTGGGCATGGGTTACGACAAGCCGGACCTCGGTTTCTGCGTGCACGTCGGGTCGCCGCCGTCGCCGGTGGCGTACTACCAGCAGGTCGGCCGGGCCGGCCGCGGCATCGATCATGCGGTCGTCATGCTGCTCACCTCGCCGGCCGACGTCGGGGTCTGGGACTACTTCGCCACCGCGTCCATCCCGGAGCCGCGGTCGATGGAGAAGTTGCTGGCCGTCACCCCCGTCAGTCCGGCGGAGCCGGCCAGCGTGCCGGCGCTGGAGGCCGAGTCCGGCCTGCGCCGGACCAAGGTCGAGCTGATGCTCAAGCAGTTGGCCGTCGACGACATCGTCGAGCGCACCGAGAGCGGCTGGGTGCGCACCGGCAAGCAGTGGCATTACGACGCCGAGCACTACGACGGGGTGGTCGCCGTCCGCGAGCGCGAGGCCGACATCATGCGGGACTACTCGCGCGGCCGGCGTTGCCTGATGCAACTGCTGCAGGAGGCGTTGGACGATCCGACCGCCGCGCCGTGCGGGAGGTGCAGCGTCTGCATCGGGCAGCTGCCCGACGGATTGCCAAGTGAGCCGGCGATCGACGTGACCCGCGCCGTTGCCGGCGTGCTGCGTACTCAATCGCACCTCGTCGAGCCGCGAAAGATGTGGCCAGGTGGTGCATTCGGCAGCCGCGGCCGGATACCGGCGAACGAGCAGGCGGCCGTCGGCCGGGCACTGATCCACGCCGACGCACCCGAGTGGCGAGAGCTGGTGCAGCAGGTCTTCGGTGGCAGCGATACCGACGCCGAACCGCCGAAGGAGCTGGTGGACGGGCTGGTCGCGGTCCTCTCGTCGTGGCGCCGGGATTGGGCGAGCCGGCCGGAGGTGGTGATCGGCCTGCCGGCCGCCGGATTCCGGAACCTGACGGACGCTCTGGTGGCCCGGATCGCCGAGATCGGTCGGATGGAAACCGCCGGGCTGACGGTGAACGGCCCGGTCTCCCGTGATCTGTCCTCGCCCGAGGAGGCGGCGGCCTGGGCGAAGAACATCGTGGTGTCGGATCCCGGGGCGATCGCCGGGAAGGTGGTGCTGCTGCTGGTGGACGCCACCGGGTCGCTGTGGCCGGTGACGATCGCCGCGTCGATGCTGCGGAGCAACGGTGCGGCCGCGGTGCTGCCGCTGGTGGTGCATCGGCGGGTCGGGTAGCAGGGATCCGGTGTTCGGCGATCTCGTGCTGTGATCGAGATCGGGCCGTAGCGTCTGCACAGCGTGGTGATTCCAGAATTCACTTGACCGGTAGAGAAGATCCTCGTACTGTACCGCTACAGAGGTTGCTGTAGCGGTACAGATCGTCCGCGCAGCGAGCCTCCCGATTCGAGAGGAACGCACGATGATTGACCCCACCGCCATGATCATGGCCAGGTCAGCCCAGCGCAGGCATCTGGACGCTGCCCGATTGGATGGCCCGGTTGAGCCTGCCCGGCGGGAACCCCAACGGCGGGTGCGGCGGTCGCTGTCGGCCCTGCTGATCCGCGCCGGCCGGGGACTCGAGCCCTCGCCGCGCTCCGCCGGTCAGGGTCAGCCGCTCCGGTCGGTCGGCGCCTGACGTGCCGCCGCCGCCCGTCGCCGGGCGGACCCAGCAGACGGGCTACCGTCGACTTCCGGAGACCAGGTGGCACGGGAGGCGGGCGCGACGATGGCAAGGGTGACCCTGCAGACGATCGCCGACAAGATGGGTGTCTCCCGGATGACGGTGTCGAATGCCTTCTCCCGCCCCGACCAGTTGTCCGCCGCGCTGCGTGAGAAGGTGCTGGCCACCGCCGACGAACTCGGCTATGCCGGCCCTGACCCGTCGGCCAGAGCACTAGCGCGCGGCTCGACCGGGGCGGTCGGGATCGTGCTCACGGACTCGGCCGTCACCGCCTTCACCGACGAGGTAGCCACCCGCTTCTTCGGCGCCATCGCCACCGAGCTGGCGCCGACCGGGTTGGCACTGACCCTGGTGCCGGCCGTCGAGGTCGGCGACCAGGTGCCGGCCCGCGACGTGCCGATGGATGCCGCGCTGCTGTATCACTGCGATCCGCAGTCCCCCGCCCTGCACTGGCTGCAGAAGCGTGGCCTGCCGCTGGTTCTGGTCGATCAGTACCCGCGGGAGGACACCGTCAGCGTCAATGTCGAGGACCGGGCGGGTGCCAGGGCCGCCGCCCAGCACCTGGTCGATCTCGGCCATCGGCACGTCGGCGTCGTCGCCTTCGCCGTCCGCCCGCCGCACGGCGTCACCGAACCGACGCCGCTGCCGACCGAGGGCTTCGGATCCAGCGAACGGATGCACGGCTGGCTCGAGGCGCTGGGCGCGGCCGGCATCACCCCGACGGTCTTTCGCACCAACGACCCGGCGGGCGGCGCCGCCGCGCTGGACGGTCTGGTGGCGGCGGACCCGGCGATCACCGGCGTGCTGTGCTTCTCCGACGTGATCGCCCGTGGCCTGATGCTGGCCGCGCAGCAACGCGGGCTGGAGGTGCCCGGCGATCTCTCGGTGGTGGGCTTCGACAACACCCCGCTGGCGGCGCATCTGCAGCCGCCGCTCACCACCGTCGATCAGGACGTGATCGAGAAGGGTCGGATCGCCGCGGCCGCGGTGATCCGGCTGCTCGGGCGTGTCGGCGCCGGGTCGGCCGCGGCGGATGACGACTCCGCGCCGTCGGTCGCGGCTGGTGACGCCTCCGCGCCGGAGCATGCCGTGTTGCCGACGACGCTGGTGGTCAGGCAGAGCACCGGTCCTCCGCGGGATCGGGATTGATTCGACGACCGTTCGGTTGCGGAGCGGTTGTGGGGCAATTCCGGCCGCGTAGTCGCGGCCGAAACTGCCCCGATCTTCACCGGCTCAGCGCTGGCAGCGCGGACACCGCTCGGGAAGGCCGGTCCATCCGGCCCTGATCAGCAGCTCGCCGACCTGCATCGCGATACTGCACGGATCCTGGTCGATGTCCGCAGACCCGTAGCGCAGCGTCACATCGCCGACGATCAGGGCGGCGTTGTCGCGCCGGAAGTCGCGGAACCGGCCGGCACCCTGATGTCCGATCCGGCCGTCCAGCTCCACCAGCACCCGGTACTGCTGGTAGTAGACGTCGCGGTACACCAACGTGTTGGTGCGGGTGTCCCGGACCTGACGGCGGCCACGAGGGAGCCCGTGCGCCCGCTCCACGTCGCGCAGGTAGCGCAGCTCCAACGGGGACTGTGCACCCGCACCGGTGTCGCCGAGCAGTTCGGCCAGCTCGCGGCGCCCGCTGACCCGCGGCCGCTGGTTCAGGGCGGACAGCAGGCGGTGGGTGGTGGTCAGCCGACGCTGCACGGCCACGGTGATCCAGTGCGCGGCGGACTCACCGGACGGCTGCGGCGAGTCCGTGCACAGATCCAGCACGGTGTCCTCGATCCGGGTCCGCGGCGGACTGCCGACCGAGCGGGCATTCCGCACCCCGTCACGTTCCCGGCGGAAGCGAACGGGCGGGGTGTCCAGCAAGCGGCGCACATGCGGATGCAGGACCACGATCTCGTCCGGTGTGGAGTCGACGAGCCCGCAGAGGTGTCCGGCCGCCAGTCCGCCGAGACGGGCGAATTCGCCGGCCCGCAGCACTCCGGCCCATGCCCAGGCGCGCCAGTCCGGCGGCTGGCCGTGGACCAGCAGCAGCCCCGGCCCCGGACGCTGCCAGAGGCCCTGCCGCACCAGCCGCTGTTGGCCGTGTCGTCCGATGCCGAACTTCTCCGCCTGCAGTGTTGTCAGCACGCCACCCTGCAGCGCGGCGAGCTGGCGGAGCTCCGGCGACGGGTCGATGCGCGGGTGCATGGGTAGAGCCTGCAGCCCTGCGCGCCGGACGTGGGGTACGGAGACCGCTCATGTGGATGGTTCGAGGTGGGTGGATGGACCGGGGCAATTCCGGCCGCGTAGTCGCGGCCGAAACTGCCCCGATCGCGGTGTGCGATGTCGGCTGAGTCTTGCCGGGATACTATGGACCTATGGCACGGACGCTGCTGCTTCCCGGGCCGCGCTGACCGGACGACGATTCGAGGTCAGCGCGGCGATCCCTCTCGCCCCCGATGGGCCGGAGGGATTTCTGCTGTTCAGGCCCGGGAACGTGCGAGGAGAGATCTCAGATGACCATCGAACGAACGGCATCGGCCGCCGGTGTCGGCGCCGCTGACGACACCCCCCCCTTCCGCTACACCGCCGCGATGGCCAACGACATCGAGGCGAAGTGGCAGGACGTCTGGGAGGAGACCGGCACCTTCAACACCCCGAACCCGGTCGGCGAGCTGTCTCCGACGGACGGGAAACCGGTCGCCGACGACAAGACCTACGTGCTGGACATGTTCC
Organism: Nakamurella lactea DSM 19367; assembly: GCF_000426645.1. Classification (GTDB taxonomy): domain Bacteria; phylum Actinomycetota; class Actinomycetes; order Mycobacteriales; family Nakamurellaceae; genus Nakamurella; species Nakamurella lactea. The sequence goes on from NZ_AUFT01000008.1 coordinate 170,933, forward strand.
CGTACCCGTCGGGCAAGGGGCTGCACGTCGGGCACCCGCTGGGTTACATCGGCACCGACGTCTGGGGCCGCTTCCTGCGGATGACCGGCCGCAACGTCTTGCACACCGTCGGGTTCGACTCGTTCGGGCTGCCGGCCGAGCAGTACGCGATCCGTACCGGTACCCATCCGAAGGTCACCACGGACGAGAACATCGCCCGCTACCGCTCTCAGCTGCGCCGGTTGGGCTTTGCCCACGACCAGCGCCGTAGCGTCGCCACCACCGACCCGGAATTCGTTCGCTGGACCCAGTGGATCTTCACCCAGCTGTTCGAGTCGTGGTTCGACCCGCAGGCCGAGCCGGCACCCGGCGGCGGGCAGACCGGCAAGGGCCGCGCCCGGCCGATCGCCGACCTGATCGGCGAGTTCTCCTCCGGTGCCCGTGAGATACCCGACGGCCGGCCATGGGCGGAGCTGTCCAAGGCCGACCGGGCCGCCGTCGTCGACAGTTACCGGCTGGTCTACATCACCGAGGCGCCGGTGAACTGGTGCCCCGGCCTTGGCACTGTGCTGTCCAACGAAGAGGTGACGGCCGACGGCCGCAGCGAGATCGGCAATTTTCCGGTCTTCCGACGCAGCATGCGGCAGTGGATGATGCGGATCACCGCCTACGGCGATCGGCTGATCGACGACCTGGACCGCTTGGACTGGCCAGAGTCGGTGAAGTCCATGCAGCGCAACTGGATCGGCCGGTCGTACGGCGCACAGGTGGCGTTCCGGTTGGCCGATGATGCGCACGCCGGCGCCGGGCCGATCGAGGTCTACACCACCCGGCCGGACACGCTGTTCGGTGCCACCTACATGGTGTTGGCGCCCGAACACCCACTGGTGGACACCATTTCCGCGGCCGAGTGGCCGGCTGACGTGCCGGAATCCTGGACCGGCGGGGCCGCGACGCCGATCGACGCCGTCGCCGGGTACCGATTGGCAGCCTCCCGCAAATCCGATCTGGACCGGCAGGAGAACAAGCAGAAGACCGGCGTCTTCACCGGTGCCTACGCGGTGAACCCGGTGAACGACAACAGGATCCCGGTGTTCATCGCCGACTATGTGCTGATGGGCTACGGCACCGGGGCGATCATGGCGGTCCCGGCGCACGACGCCCGCGACTACGAGTTCGCCGGCGTCTTCGGGCTGCCGATCGTGGACACCGTCGAACGTCCGGAGGGGATGCCGTCGGATGAGTTCCACGGCGGCGAGGGACCGGCGATCAACTCCGCCAACGACGAGGTGTCGCTGAACGGCATGGCCATCGACGAGGCCAAGTCGACGATCACCAGGTGGCTGCAGGACAAGGGCTTCGGCCATCCACGCAAGCAGTACAAGCTGCGGGATTGGCTGTTCTCCCGGCAGCGCTACTGGGGCGAGCCGTTCCCGATCGTCTACGACGCCGACGGCATCGCACATTCACTGCCCGACACCCAGCTGCCGTTGACCCTGCCGCCGCTGGTCGACTTCTCGCCGGCCGACCTGGACCCGGACGACCCGAACTCGGAGCCGGTGCCGCCGTTGGGCAAGGCGACCGAGTGGAACACCGTCACCCTGGACCTGGGCGACGGCGAGCAGACCTACACCCGCGAACTGAACGTGATGCCGCAATGGGCCGGCTCCTGCTGGTACGAGCTGCGATATCTGGATCCGACGAATTCGAAGTCGTTCTGCGATCCGGAGAACGAGCGGTACTGGATGGGCAAGGATCCGAGCCGGCCGAACGATCCCGGCGGGGTCGACCTGTACGTCGGCGGCGTGGAACACGCTGTGCTGCATCTGTTGTACGCCAGGTTCTGGCACAAGGCGCTGTTCGACCTGGGGCATGTGTCCAGTGAGGAGCCGTTCCGCCGGCTGTTCAACCAGGGCTACATCCAGGCCTACGCCTATACCGATGCCCGCGGCGTCTATGTGCCGGCCGAGGACGTCACCGAGGAGACCCCAGGCGAATTCCGTTACCAGGGGCAGCCGGTCCATCGCGAGTACGGGAAGATGGGCAAGTCACTGAACAACGTGGTGACGCCGGACGACATGTGCGCCGCCTACGGCGCCGACGTCTTCCGGATGTACGAGATGGGCATGGGCCCGCTGCACGAGTCGCGGCCGTGGCAGACCCGCGACGTGGTCGGGTCACAGCGGTACCTGCAGCGGTTGTGGCGGACGGTGATCGATGAGGACACCGGTGCCGTCAGGGTTTCCGACGACGCGCCCGATGTCGAGACGCTGACCCTGATGCATCGCACCATCGACGGGGTGCGCACCGACTACGCCGCGATGGGATACAACACGGCGATCGCCAAGCTGATCGTGCTGACCAATCATCTGACCAAGAGCGGCGTCGACCCGGCCCGCGAGGTGGTCGAAGCGCTGGTGCTGATGACCGCCCCGCTGGCCCCGCATGTCTGTGAGGAGCTGTGGAATCGGCTGGGCCACGACGAGTCGCTGGCGCACGGCCCGTTCCCGCAGGCCGATGCGGAGTTTCTTCTCGACGAGACGGTCGAATACCCGATCCAGGTGAAGGGCAAGGTTCGGTCCCGGATCACCGTGCCGGCCGACGCCGACGCGGCCGCGGTCGAGGCTACGGCGCTGGCCGACGAGAAGATCGTCGAACTGCTGGCCGGGGCCGCGCCGCGCAAGGTGGTCGTGGTGCCCGGCCGGATGGTGTCGATCGTCCCCTGAGCCCTCCCTCCGCGGGGTAGCGGAAAGTTGGTCGGGCAGCGGGCGTGTCGCCGCGTGTCGGTGCAACTTTCCGCTACCTGCCAACGGGCAAGTGTGGCCGAGGGCTACCAGGCGGTCCAGCCGCCGTCGACGACGAGCTGGGTGCCGGTGACGAAGGAGGCCGCCGGCGACACCAGGAACACCACGGCGCCGGCGACCTCGTCGGCGCGGCCGACCCGACCCAACGGAACCCTGCTGCCCAGCTTCTGCACGAACGCCGATTCGGCCCCTTGGCCGGCCGGGTTCGGGAACGGTCCCGGCACTACCGCGTTCACCCGGATGCCATCGCGCCCGAGTTGCACCGACTGATAGCGGACCAGTTGCAGGATGCCGGCTTTGGCCATCCCGTACTCGATCGGGTTCACCGGCAGGTCGCCGTAGTTGGCCGGATCGGGGCTGACGATTCCGTACATGCTGCCGAATTGCACGATGCTGCCACCCGGACCCATCAGCCGACCGGCGGCCCGGGAGAACAGCATCGCCCCCACCAGGTTGATCCGCAGCGTCCCCTCGAGGTCTGAACGGGTGATCTCGTCGTAGCTCAGGCCTGCCCCGACGGCAGCCAGGTTGACCGCGAAGTCGAGCCGACCGTGTTCGCCGACGATCTCGGCGGCCTGGGCGTCGACGGCGGCCTCGTCGCCGATGTCCAGTGCCTTCCCGGTGGCCGCGTAACCGTCGGCGCGAAGTTCGGAGGCGACCTGTTCGGCGCGTTCGGGGTTGGCGTCGGTGACCACGACGTGGGCGCCGTGCTCGGCCAGTGCCCGGCTGACGTGACTGCCGAGGTAGCCGGCGCCGCCGGCCACCCAGCCGACCTTCCCGGCCAGGTCGAAACGAGCGATCGCTGGTGAACTGTTGTGGGTCATGGTGTTCCTCTCAGGATGTCTTCGGGTAGGCCGACCAGCGCGAAGGGTCGACGAGATCGTGCGGGCCACCGTCGATCGTCCGGTGCACCAGCTCGATCCCTTCGGCAGACAGGGGCGCAGCAGAGGTCGCGGTCAGGATGTCGGCGAGTTGCGCCGGCCTCCGAACGCCGAGCACGACGGCGTCGACCCACGGGTGACCCAGGACGTAGCCGATTGCCAGGTCGAGCGGGTCCAGACGACCCAGCTCGGCGACCAGCCTGGTCATTGCAGACTGGGTTGCGGATGCATCGACACCCGGGATCGCCGGCCATCGGCGCGGATCGTCGCTGGACAGCAGCCCCTGCAGCAGAACGGATCGAACGACGATCCTGATGTCCCGACGCTCGCGCAATGCCTGCTGCACGGGTTCGGCGAGCCAGCGGCGATCGAGCAGGTTGAACGGCAACTGAACGTACCCGACGCCTGGTGTTGCGCACGCGGCGAGCAGATCGTCCACCGATCCGACCGACACGCCCCAGCGGGCCGCGGTCCCCTCGGAGACCAGCGCGTCGAGCGTGGTGACGGCGGTTCCGCCGGCCACCGTCAGATCGCGGGCCCGATGCAGCAGCAACGCGTCGACGTTCGCCCTGCGCAACTGCTCCAGGGAGGTCCGGATGCTTGCTCTGATGGCGTGCTCGGCGGTCGCCGGATCGTCATCGACGGAGATGTCGTCCAGCGGGCGCACCTTGGTGACGATCCGCAGCCGGTCGCCGGCTGGTCCGATGGTCCCCAGGGCCTGGCCGATGGCGCTCTCGCTGGCGCCATAGGCGCGGGCGGTATCGATCTCGTCGACACCGCCGTCGAGGGCGGTGCGCAGGATCTCGGCGGCAACTGCATTGTCGGGCGGCTCGCGGTCCACGCCGTTCCCGTAGGACTGTCCGAACTGTGCCGCGCCGAGGACGAGTCGTCCCGGCCGGATGGGGTCGGTGGCCACGCGAGCCTTTCGTCGCTGAAACAAGGTTCCATTAAGGCTACAGCTGGTTCCGGGACTCCTGCGTCGCGGCTGGCGCGGGGCCGCCAGCTAGCGGCTGATCAGCAACAGGATGGACGCGACCACCACCCCGATCGCGGTGCCGGCGTGGACCGCCAGTGCCGTCTTCCGGTTGCCGCGATTGGTCCAGATGATCGCCGCGTCGCCGAACGGGGTGATCGCGGCGACCAGCAGCAGCCACCAGAGTGCTTGCGGCGCAGCGAAGATCGCGATGCCGAGAACCAGTCCGGAGACCACGTCCCTGATCCCCTTCACCTGCCACCAGCCACGGGCGTCCGGTGCCGGCAGCACCGGCAGGCCGAATCCGGCGGCATTGGCCTCGTTCTTGGCCAGGTAGGCGATGCCGATGCCGATGATGCCGACGACGACGACCCAAGTGATGGCGAGCCCGATGAAATGCACCGCTTGTTCCTACTTTCGAGTGGTGACCAGATCACCATGATCTAGCGCTGCTAGAAAGGTTAGCACTGCTAGAGTGGTGATGTGCCAGCGCATCGCAAACGTGTCGTGGATCCCGCCGAACGGGAGCGGGCGATCGTCGACAGTGCCAGATCGATCGCCGAGAGTGACGGCTGGCCCGCCGTCACCACCCGCAGGCTGGCCGACGAGATCGGCTACAGCCAACCCGTGCTCTACGGGCACTTCCCGGACGGCAAGGTCGGGATCAGGCGGATGGTCGCCCTCGACGGAATCCGCGAACTCACTACCGTGCTGGCGGCGGCACGCGCCCGCGCTCGCAGTGATCGTCAGCGGTTGGTCGCCGTCGCGGAGGCCTATCTGGAGTTCGGCAGGCAGCATCCGGCAACCTACGAGGCGATGTTCACCCTGCAGACCGGCCTGCCGTTTGCCGATCCCCTCGCACCGCAGGAACTTCACGACGCATTCGCCGAACTCGGCGCCGCGCTGCCCCTGCCGGCGAGCGACCCGTTGTGGGGCGCTCGTACCGAGGTGCTGTGGGCGACCCTGCACGGCCTGGTCACCCTGACCAGGGACGGTCGGCTGTCGGATGCCGGGCCGCAGCGGATCGGTGCCCTGGTCGACCAGTTGCTCCGAGTCGGCGAAGGCGCCGTCTGACCGCCGACGTCAGACCGGAACCACCAGGACCCGCTGATCGTCGAGGACGACCTGCCCGTCGGTGGCCGCCGACTTTGTAGAGTCGAAGGCACCGCCGCATCCAGGAGGTTGCCCGTGCGAATCGCGATCGCGCAGTTCGAGCCGACCGACGACCCCGCCGCGAACGGCGCCACCCTCGCCGAGCTGGCCCAGCGCGCGGCTGACGGCGGTGCCAGGTTGATGCTCGCGCCGGAAGGATCGATCACCGATTTCCTGACCGATCCGGCAGCCACCGTCAGAAATGCGCAGCCGTTGGACGGGCCTTTCGTCACCTCCCTGGTCGAGGCGTCCGGCCGGCTGGGGATCGCCGTCGTCGCCGGAACCTTCGTGCCGACGGATACCGCCGGAAAGGTGACGAACACCCTCGTCATCGCCGATCGCGGAGAGTTGCGGGGTACCTATCGCAAGATCCACCTGTACGACGCGTTCTCCTTCCAGGAGTCCGACACGGTGGAGGCCGGCAGCCAGGCACCGCCGGTGCTGGAGTTCGACGGGATCTCGATCGGCTTTGCCACCTGCTACGACCTGCGTTACCCCGAGTTGTTCCGGGTGCTGCGCTCGGCCGGTGCCGACGTTCTGGCGTTGGCCAGCGCTTGGGTGGTCGGGCCCGGCAAGGAAGAACATTGGTTGACCTTGCTGCGAGCGCGGGCGATCGAGAACACCACCTACGTGATCGCGTCAGACCAGGTGGGCCGCAAGGGGATCGGCCGCTCGGCAGCGTTCGACCCGTTCGGCCTGCCGTTGCTGGACCTGGGGACGGCTGAGCCGGCGGTCGGTTTTGTCGACGTCGATCCGTCGCGCGTCGCCGCAGTCCGCAAGATGTTGCCCAGTGGCGAGAACATCCGCTTCGATATCAACACCGTCCCGCGCGCCTGATCGATCCCGGGCGCTTCTTCTCGAGCGCCGCGAGGGTCGAGAAGTCCTCGGATCTGGTCCGCCGTCGAGCGCAGGCGACATGACTTTCTGTGATCGATCGCCCGCCGCAGAGACCCGTCGGTGTCCGATGATCTCTGGAGAGCCCCTCGAATGCGGGCTGTCGTCACCCGAATGCGACGCGTTGTAGTCGTTACAGACCAAACAGATCATTTCGGACCACTCATCGGGCCGATTGTTGACGCACCGTGCGCGCAACGATTGCATAACGAGGGCGGCCGCCCCATTTGGGTTAGGCAGTTCTCCCCATACTGTCCGCGATGTCGACCTACCTTTCCTCCCGCAAGGATCCACATGAAGCGCGTCGCCTCGCTCCTGTCCGTGCTCTTGCTGGCCTTGGCCTCGATCGTTGTCGGGGGGTCGCTCGGCGCGAACCCCGCCGCCGCGGCGCCGTTACCGGCCCCCTACGCGGCCGACGCTCAGAGTTCTGTTCTCGGCGTCGGGCTCACCGTGGCCGCGCTCGATCTGGCCGGGGTCAACCTGGCCAACTCGCAGGCGAAGACCGACACCGCCGCATCACCGCAGGTGAATTCGTCCTCCCGAAACCTCGGGGTCGCCGTTGCCGGGTTGCCGATCACGGTGGTGGCGAACCAGAGATCCGCGCCGCCGCAGCTGGCGCCACTGGACGGTGCGCTGCTGGCGGTCAATGCCCTCGGCATCGGAGTCGGGGCGATGACCACCCACAACGATGCGCGCTACACGAGCAACAACAGTTGTGTCACAGGCACTCTGCTGTCCGATGCGGTCAATCAGACCGCAGGTGCCACCGTGACCCCGGCCGGCCTGGCCAATCTGCTGACTCTCGGGGTGTCGTCGGTTCACAATACGAACAGTTTGATCGCCACCAGCGGTCTCAATCGTGCGACGCAGAGTGCCTCGACCGGCACCATCTCCGGACTGAACCTGCTGAACGACGCCGTCCAGGTAGGAGTCCAGGGCGACGCCACCCTGACCGCAACCGCCAACGGCCAGACCGGCGGCGCCACCATCACCCACCAGGCGCCGACGGTGACCGTGACCGGACCGGGGATCGGCACCGTCACCCTCACCGCCGCGCTGCCGTCGGTCACCGTCACCGTGCCGCTGGTCGGTAGTACGACAATCACGTTGCACCCGAACCCGACGATCACCACCCAGGCGGCAGACGGCACCGCGATCGCTGCCACCTGGAGCTTCCTGTCGGTGGACATCGACCTGCTGCTCAACGCGGCATCGGCGATCGTCGACCTCACCCCGATGGCTGTCAGCGCCACCGCGCCGGTCGGCGGAATCGACTGTCCTCCGCCCGCTCCGGTCATCACCTCCCCGGCCGACGGCAGTACCACCAGCGCCACCCCGACCTACAGCGGTACTGCCGAGCCGAATGCGACGGTCGACGTGCTGGTCGACGGAACCCCCGTCGGTACGGCGACGGCTGACGGGACGGGTGCCTGGACCACAACGCCGACCACGCCGCTGGCCGGAGGAGCGCACGCGGTCACCGCCACTCAGACGATCGCCGGCGCCACGTCGCCGGAATCAGCGCCGAACAACTTCACCGTCGACGCGACAGCCCCACCGGCACCGGTGATCACTACCCCGGCGAACGGATCGACGACCAACGACACCACCCCGGCGTTCAGCGGCACCGCCGAGCCCAGCTCGACCCTGTCCCTGACCATAGACAGTGCGGCCACGCCGATCTCGGTCCCGGTCAATGCCGCCGGCGACTGGACCTATACGCCGGCCACCCCGCTCGCCGAAGGACCACACACTGCGGTCGCGACTGCCACCGACGCGGTCGGGAACGTCTCGCCGCCGTCGAACACGGTGGCCTTCACCATTGACGCAACGGCGCCGGCAGCACCGGTGATCCAGGTTCCGGCGCAGAATCTGACGACCACCGATACCACGCCGACCATCTCCGGAACGGCCGATCCGAACACCACCGTCACGGTGCTGCTCAACGGGAATCCCGTCGGCACCGCCAGTGCCGACGGTGCCGGCGCCTGGAGCATGTTGCCGGGCACCCCGCTGGCCGACGGACCGTACGCGGCCACCGCGACCGCGGCGGACGCCGCCGGCAACGTGTCTCCGGTGTCCAACACCCGCGACTTCACCGTCGACACCGCCGCGCCGGCGGCCCCGGTGATCACCGTGCCGGTCGATGGTTCGTCGACCAACGACACCACGCCGGACATCTCCGGTACCGCCGAGGCGAACTCGACCGTCACCGTGTCCGTCGAGGACGAGGTGATCGGGACCGCCGATGTCGACGGCACCGGGAACTGGACGCTGACGCCGACGACTCCGCTGGCCCCTGGATCGCACACGGCGACGGCGACCGCCACCGACCTGGCCGGCAACATCTCCCCGGTCTCCAACGAGGTGGGCTTCACGGTCGACACCACCGCGCCGGTGGCACCGGTGATCACCGCCCCGGCCGATGGCTCGACCACCACGGACCCGACGCCGCCGATTTCCGGTACCGCCGAACCGCTTTCCACGGTCACCGTGACCGTCGACGGGACCGTCATCGGCACTGCCGATGCCGACGGCGCCGGGAACTGGACGCTGACGCCGACCGCTCCGCTGCCCGACGGTGAGCACACCGCTACGGCAACCGCGACAGATGCCGCCGGCAACGTATCGCCGGCGTCCGCCCCGGTCACCTTCAGCACGGACGCGTCCGCCCCGGCCGCGCCGGTGATCACTGCCCCGGCTGACGGCTCGTCGACCAACGACACCACGCCGGACATCACCGGGTCCGCCGAGGCCAATTCGACCGTCACCGTGTCGGTGGATGGCACCGTGATCGGTACCGTCGACGCGGACGGGGCCGGGGCTTGGACCCTGACGCCGACGACTCCGCTGGCTCCGGGCCCGCATACCGCGTCGGCGACGGCGACGGATGCGGCCGGCAATGTGTCGGTTCCGTCGGCGCCGGTGAGTTTCACCGTCGACACCACGGCGCCGCCGGCGCCGGTGATCACTGCCCCGGTTGACGGCTCGTCGACCAACGACACCACCCCGGACATCACCGGGTCCGCGGAGGCGAACTCGACGGTCACCGTGTCCATCGATGGTGCCGTTGTCGGTACCGCCGCCGCGGACGGCGCGGGCGCGTGGACGTTCACCCCGACGACGCCTCTGGCCGAGGGACCGCATACGGCGACGGCGACAGCTGCTGATGCGGCGGGCAATGTGTCGCCGGTGTCGAACGCGGTGACGTTCACCGTTGACACCACGGCGCCGGCGGCGCCGGTGATCACCGCTCCGGCTGACGGGTCGTCGACGAATGACACCACGCCGGACGTGACCGGTACCGCTGAGCCGGGCTCGATCGTGACGGTGACGATCGACAGTGCGGTTGCCGGCACCGCGATCGCCGATCCGTCCGGGAACTGGACCTTCACTCCCGCAACGAATCTGACCGAAGGGCCGCACACTGCGTCGGCGACCGCGACCGATGCGGCCGGTAACGTGTCGGTTCCGTCAGCGCCGGTGACGTTCACCGTCGACACCACGGCACCGGCGGCGCCGGTGATCACCGCTCCGGTTGACGGCTCGTCGACCAGCGACACCACCCCGGACGTTATCGGCACGGCTGAGGCGAACTCGACGGTGACCGTCACCATCGACGCAGTGGTGGCCGGCATCGCCAACGCCGATGGCACCGGAGCCTGGACCTTCACTCCCGCAACAGATCTGGCCGACGGTGAACACACAGCCACGGCGACCGCGACTGATGCCGCCGGTAACGTGTCGGTTCCGTCAGCGCCGGTGAGTTTCACCGTCGACACCATTGCGCCCGGTGCGCCGGTGATCACCGCTCCGGCGAACGGCTCGTCGACGAATGACACCACGCCGGACGTCATCGGCACGGCTGAGGCGAACTCGACGGTCACCGTGTCCATCGACGGCGCGGTCGTCGGTACCGCGCCGGCCGACGGCACCGGCGCCTGGACGTTCACCCCGACCACCGAACTGGCCGCCGGAGAGCACACGGCATCCGCCACGGCGGCGGACGCGGCCGGCAACGTGTCCGGAGTCTCGAACACAGTGAGCTTCACCATCGACCTTTCTGCTCCGGCGGCTCCGGTCATCACCTCGCCGACCGACGGCGCCACGACCGACGACACCACCCCGGACATCTCCGGCACGGCCGAACCGGGATCCGAAGTCGAGGTGTTCATCGACGGGTACCCCATCGGCACCGTCACCGCCGATGATCAGGGCGGCTGGACCCTCACCGTGCCTGAGCCGTTGCCGGACGGTGACTACGAGATCTCCGCCACGGCAACGGATCCGGCCGGCAACTCCTCGGATCCTTCGGATCCGGTGATGTTCACGGTGGTCGCCCCGGCGCCGGGAGCGCCGGTGATCATCGGGCCGCCGGAGAACTCCGTGCACACCGGGCCCGACGTGGTGGTCACTGGTACCGGAGACGCCGGGGCCATCCTGTTGATGATGGACCAGACCGGCAGGATCTACGGGCCGGTGACGGTCAGCGGCGGCTCGGCGGTGGCGAAGGTCGTATCGGCGACCGCGCCGAAGCTGTTGACCAACAGCGGATTCCAGTCGGGGGCGGCGCTGGCCGCAACCGCGGTGGCCCGCGGCACCTGGAGTCTGAAGATGACCGGTCTGGCCGACGGGCGATACACGGTGTCTGCCGTCGAGTTCGATGCGCAGGGCGCGATGTCGCCGGAGTCGAACTTCCGATCCTTCATCGTCGATTCGGCAGCGCCGACGGCACCGGCGATCACCAAGCCGACCGACGGCAGTGTCATCGACGACAACTCGCCGACCGTCAGCGGAGTCGGTGAACCGGGGTCAATGGTGACGGTGACCGACCAGGACGGCAAGACGTACGGCCCGGCGACGGTGAAACCCGATGGCAGCTGGTCGATGCCGATCACCGGTCCGCTACCGGACGGTGTCTACACGCTGACCGCCACCCAGACCGACAGGGCCGGCAACTCCTCCGCGGCCTCCGATCCGGTGACGTTCACCATCGACACCACCGCCCCGGATGCTCCGGTGATCACCACCCCCGCGCCCGGGTCGGGGTCAGCAGATACCACCCCGACGATCGGCGGCACCGCAGAACCGGGTAGCACCGTCACGGTGAGCATCGACGGAGATGTGGTCGGCACCACCGTCACGGATCCGCAGGGGCACTGGAGTTTCGTCCCGACCGAGCCGCTCGGCGTTGGAACGCATCGGGTGACGGCCACCGCGACCGATGCGATGGGCCACCGGTCGCCGGTATCCAGCGTCGTCGAGTTCACCGTGAACGGGCAGTCCGACGGCTCCGGCACTGGCGACTCGGATAATGGCAACTCGGGCACCGGGAACTCGGGCAACGGCAACGGCGGGTTGGCCCATACCGGTGCCCCACTGCTCGGACTCGGGCTCACCGGCCTGCTGCTCCTGCTGGGCGGCGCCCTGCTGATCAGACGGAGCAGGAGGGCCGGCGGCTCAGCTCCCGATGCCGTCCAACTCCGCTAGGTCGGCTGCCGACAGCTGCATCCCGGCACCCTCGACGTTCGCCCGCAGATGGGCGACCGACGAGGTGCCGGGAATCAGCAGGATGTTCGGCGAGCGCTGCAGCAGCCAGGCAAGCGCAACCGCGTACGGCGTCGCCTGCAGGCGGGCGGCGACCGCCGCCAGCGTGTCCGACTGCAGCGGAGTGAAACCGCCGAGCGGGAAGTACGGCACGTAGGCGATCTGCTGCGCGGCAAGGGAATCGATCAGGGCGTCGTCTTCCCGGTGCGCGATGTTGTACCGGTTCTGCACGCTCACCACGGGCGCGATGGTTTGCGCCTCGGCCACCTGCTCGGCGGTCACCGTGCTGATCCCCAGGTGTTTGATCAGGCCGTCCTGCTGAAGTTGCGCCAGCACGGTGAACGGTGCGGCAATGGATCCGGCAGTCGGCGCGTCGAACCCGCCGACCCGCAGGTTCACCACGTCCAGGGCGTCCAGCTTCAGGTTGCGCAGGTTGTCGTGCACCGCCTGCCGCAGCTGCCCGGGGGCCAACGCCGGCGGCCAGCCGCCCTCGGCGTCCCGGAGCGCACCGACCTTGGTGACGATCCGCAGTGATTCCGGGTAGGGGTGCAGCGCCTCGGCGATGATCTGGTTGGTGACGTGCGGGCCGTAGTAGTCGCTGGTGTCGATGTGGGTGATGCCGAGTTCGACCACCTCGCGGAGCACGGCGACGGCGCCGGCGCGATCGGCCGGTGGGCCGAATACATGTGGTCCGGCCAGCTGCATGGCGCCGTAGCCGACGCGGGTGACGGTCAGATCGTCGGCCATGCTGAACGTGCCGGCCGGAACAGTGGTGGTCATCGGTGTCCTTCGCTTCGCATCGAACGTCGTGGCATTCCACGACCACTCCACTCTGCCGTCGATCCCGGCGATCATCCAGGGCGGACCGGTCCTAGGACCGGCGTCCCAGAACCGGAGCCCCAGGAACGGCGCGCTCCGCGGTCGGGCACTCCGCAAGATCAGCGCTTGGAGGCCCGGTAGCCGGCGGCGACTGCGTCGGCCTCCGTGGCGAAACACTCCTCGGGATTGGTCCGGTCGTAGAACTCGCCGCCCGGCACGTGATAGATCATGCTGTCGGCGTTGCCCTTGATCGGCGCCTCCGCCGGACAACTGCCGCCGCTCGGGGGTACTGGGCCGCCGTCCGCGACCTGTTGGGGTGCTTCGGCTTGTTGGGCTGCTGTGCCCTCGGCCGTCACCGTCACCTTGACGACCTGCTGCACGGTGCGGTCGACGGAGAGGGTCTTGGTGACCTGGTGGGTGACGGCGACCGTGGTCGGCACCCGGACCGTCTGCTCCCGCAGGACGGTGCTGGCCACCTCGACGGTCTTCGTCTTCGGGGTGGCCGCCTTCGCCTTTTGGGTGACGGTGACCGCTGCCAACGCCTTCGGCTGGGCGGATACGGTGACCGTCGAACCGGCCCCGGCCGCGGTATCGGTCGGTGCAGTGCCGCCACCGGCGGCGTTTCCGATCACCAACCCGACCACCAGGGTGCCGGTTGCTACCAGGCCTGCTCCGAGCCACGGACGCTTGCGTTTCGGCGGCGCCGCCGGGCGGTCGAAGTTGTACGGGCTCTGCGGGAGGTCTGCGGACATCAGGTAACCACCAGGTGACAGCGACGCCGGCTCCCCCGAAGAGACCGAACGGGACCTGATCAGTCTCGCGCACGCCTTCGTTGTCGTCGGTAACGAAGTCGCAACGGAGGGCGGCCGGCCGCCAGGGCACAATGGCGCGGTGAACCTCTCCGTCGTCCGCCTGCAGGTGCAACGATCACCGCTCAAGCCCGGCCGGGCTCCTCGCCGCTGGTACGACCCGACTCCACTGCAGCAAGTGGATGCACTCGAGATGAGCGACGACGGCGCGGTCGGCATCACCGCAGATGGAGAGCGGATCGTTGACGTGCATCACCGACACCATCCACAGACCAGGGACCCGCAGGGCCGCGGCGGGATCAGCGTGATGGGTACCGGCGACTACCGGGTGCTCCGGGAGCGGTACGGACCGCACCTGGTGGACGGGATTGCCGGCGAATCCGTGTTGGTGGACGCCGATCCTGGACTCGCTGGGATCGCTCTCCCCGACTCGATCGAGGTACAGGGCGCCGACGAAACCCTGGTGCTGCAGGACTTCCGGGTCGCCGACCCGTGCGTCGAGTTCACCCGGTTCTGCCTCCGGCTGCCCGCCTCCGCGCCGGTCGACGCCCGACTCAAGGAGACGCTGAAGGCGCTCGGCGACGGTGCCCGCGGCTATCGGGCCTGGGTCGCCGGTCGCGGCACCGTCCGGGTCGGCGATCGACTGCAGGTGCGGGAGCCGAGAGTCTGAAACCCGTCGCCAGACGGGCAAGACCGGTCGCTCCGGGCCCGATTCGATCAACTGGCGACGGTTTTTCAGGCATCGCGTCTCCCGGCCTCCGGCCGTGACCACCCGGTCAACACGCCGCCCGACCGATACCCGGGTGACAACCCTCGCCATGCGATGGAAGGCTCGGCACCGTGGGACACCTGGACATCAACTCCGTCAGCTTCGACCTGCCCGACGGCCGGCCGCTGCTCAACGACGTCAGCCTGCGGGTCGGTGAGGGCGCGAAGGTCGCGCTGATCGGTCCCAACGGGACCGGCAAGACCACGCTGAGCCGGATCGTCGCCGGCGACCTGCCGGTCGGTGACGGCGCCGTCACCCGGTCCGGCGGGCTCGGCGTGATGCCGCAGTTCATCGGGTCGGTGCGGGACGAGTCCACGGTTCGCGACCTGCTGATCTCCGTTGCCCCGCAGAAGATCCGGGCCGCAGCGGCAGAGATCGACCGGACCGAGCTGCTGATGATGGAGACCGAGGACGAAGCCACTCAGCTCGCCTACGCCCAGGCCCTTTCGGACTGGTCGGACGCGGGCGGGCACGACTTCGAGACCCTGTGGGACGTCTGCACCGTCGCGGCCATCGGTGTGCCCTTCGACCGGGCGCAGTACCGCAGCGTCACCTCGTTGTCCGGCGGCGAACAGAAGCGGCTGGTGCTGCAGGCCCTGCTCCGCGGACCGGACGAGGTGTTGTTACTGGACGAACCGGACAACTATCTGGACGTGCCGGCGAAGCGGGAGCTGGAGGAGACCCTGCTGGCGTCGCCGAAGACGATCCTGTTCATCAGCCACGACCGGGAACTGCTGGACCGGGTGGCCACCAGGATCGCCACCCTCGAGCCGGGTGCCGCCGGCAGCACCCTGTGGGTGCACGCCGGCCACTTCGCGACCTATCACCAGGCCCGCGCCGACCGGTTCGCCCGGCTCGAAGAGATGCGTAAACGGTGGGACGAGGAACACGCGAAGCTGCGCGCCCTGGTGCTGATGTACAAGCAGAAAGCCGCCTACAACTCGGATATGGCCTCTCGTTACCACTCGGCGCAGACCAGGATGGCGCGCTTCGAGGCGGCCGGGCCGCCGGAGGAGCAGCCCTTCCAGCAGCACGTCAAGATGCGGTTGGTCGGCGGCCGGACGGCGAAGAGAGCCGTTGTCTGCCAACAACTCGAGCTCACCAGCCTGATGCAACCGTTCGATCTGGAGGTGTTCTTCGGCGAGCGGGTGACGGTGCTGGGCAGTAACGGGTCCGGTAAGTCGCACTTCCTGCGATTGCTCGCGGCCGGCGGCACGGACCCGGAGGCGGAACACGAACCGGTGGGCGACATCCGACCGGATCCGGTGGCCTGCACCGGATCTGCCAAGCTCGGGTCCCGGGTGCGGCCCGGCTGGTTCGCCCAGACCCATCAGCATCCGAGCCTGCAGGGCCGGACGTTGCTGGAGATCCTGCACCGCGGTGACGAGCACCGTCGCGGCCGGCCGCGGGAGGAGGCGGCCAGGGCGCTGGACCGCTACGAGCTGGCCAGGGCGAGCGAGCAGACCTTCGACTCGCTGTCCGGCGGACAGCAGGCCCGCTTCCAGATCCTGCTGCTGGAGCTGTCCGGGGCGACCATGTTGCTGCTCGACGAGCCGACGGACAACCTCGACCTGCACTCGGCCGAGGCGCTGGAGGCGGCCCTCGACGCGTTCGAGGGCACCGTGCTGGCGGTGACGCACGACCGTTGGTTCGCCCGCGGATTCGACCGGCACCTGGTGTTCGGCAGCGACGGTCGGGTGTTCGAGTCCGACGAGCCGGTGTGGGACGAGAAGCGGGTGCGACGCGACAGGTGACGGTCGGCGGTGGTCCGCGAACCGGCACGTCACCCGCGCGGACCCCACCTCCGCAGCGGTCGGGCCTCGGGGCCTCCGCGAATTTCCCCGGTCGGGGCGTCCCACGGTGGGCGAAGTTCGGCCACACTGGCACCCGTGGAGACCTATGACTTGCTGGTGATCGGTTCCGGACCCGCCGGGCAGAAGGCGGCCATCGCGGCGGCGAAGCTGGGCAAGCGCGCAGCGGTGATCGAACGACGGGACATGATCGGCGGTGTCTGCATCAACACCGGGACCATTCCGTCCAAGACGATGCGCGAGGCGGTGCTGTACCTGACCGGGATGACGCAGCGCGAGCTGTACGGCCAGTCGTACCGGCTCAAGGACGAAATCACCGTCAGCGATCTGTCCGCACGGACCAGGCACGTGGTCGACCGGGAGATCGACGTCATCCGGAATCAGTTGTCCCGCAACCGGGTTGCCCTGCTGCCGGGGATCGCCAGGTTCATCTCGCCACACGAGCTGCGGATCGACGACGGCACCGGCGACGACCACCAGGTGTCCGCGGAGAAAATCGTCATCGCGGTCGGTACCAAGCCGGCCCGGCCGGCCAGCGTCGCCTTCGACGGGTCGACCATCGTGGATTCCGACCAGATCCTGGACATGGATCGGGTGCCGAACTCGATGGTGGTGGTCGGCGCCGGGGTGATCGGGATCGAATACGCGTCGATGTTCGCCGCGCTGGGCACCAAGGTGACGGTGGTGGAGAAGCGGCCGGCGATGCTGGACTTCTGCGACCGGGAGATCGTCGAGGCGCTGCAGTACCGGCTGCGCGACCTGGCCGTCACCTTCCGGTTCGGCGAGACCGTCAAGATCGTGGAGAAGCACGAATCCGGGACACTGACGATTCTCGAGTCCGGCAAACGGATCCCGGCCGACACGGTGCTGTACTCAGCCGGCCGGCAAGGGGTGACGGACGCGCTCGACATCGAGGCCGCCGGAGTGTCGGCGAGCGACCGTGGCCGGATCGACGTCGACGAGAGCTTCCGCACCAGCGCCCAGCACATCTATGCCGTCGGCGATGTGATCGGCTTCCCGGCACTGGCCGCGACCTCGATGGAGCAGGGCCGCCGGGCGGCCTACCACGCGTTCGGGGAGCCGATCGGCACCGCGAACGTCGACGTCCAGCCGATCGGGATCTACACCATCCCGGAGATCAGCTACGTCGGACGCAGCGAAGACGACCTGACGTCGGAGAACGTGCCGTTCGAGGTCGGCGTGGCCCGTTATCGCGAACTTGCTCGCGGCGCCATCCTCGGCGACTCGTACGGCATGCTCAAGCTGCTGGTGCACGCCGAGAACCGGAAACTGTTGGGGGTGCACGTGTTCGGCACCAACGCCACCGAGCTGGTGCACATCGGGCAGACGGTGATGGGCCTGGACGGCACCGTCGACTACCTGGTCGACGCGGTGTTCAACTATCCGACGCTGGCCGAGTCGTACAAGGTGGCGGCGCTGGATGCGGCGAACAAGATGCGGGCGATCGCCAGGGTGACCGGCGATGTCGAGGTGACCGAGCTACCGGAGTAGCGCGCAACAACTCCGCTCGGCTCCCGACTCCGGGAGCTGCTCAGGCCGACGGCCCGTCAGAGATCCTTGTTGGCCTGACCGAGCTGCTTGACCGAGAACGAGCCGGCCCCGCCGGCCAGGATGATGCCGATGATGTCGGGCGCGATGCCGCCGAGGGTCAGCAGGAAGCCCAGGGCAGCAATGCCGGTGGCGCCGAGCGCGACCGGCATCCGCTTCTTGACCCGGACGATGGTGGCGTCGCCGCCCGCCCGTTTCTGCGCGACCCGGTCCAGCTGCCACAGGTAGCCGGTGTAGCCGAGGGTGGCCAGCAGTCCGACCAAGGTGACGAAAAAGGCGATGATGCCGATAGCGGTTTCCACTGCAGGTCCTCCTCGTTGCTGCCGCCGGTTCCGGGGCCGACCACCAGCGTGCCCTAGAAGAGCGATCGGCGTCGGCAAATAGTTCCGCGCGCGCCGTCGCCCCGAAGGGTGCAGGCTGACGTCGTCCGGCACGTCGGGTCGCCGGGCGCCGGCCGGGAGGCGGTACGCCAGATGAGCGAGCACGGAACGTTCGACAGTTCGGAGTCGATCTACGGCGACGACCCCGACACGTCCAGTGGCAGCAGCGCGATCCGGATCGCCTCGGTGGCCGCGTTGGGCGGTTTCCTGTTCGGCTACGACAGCGCGGTGATCAACGGCGCGGTGTCGGCGATCGGCGACCAGTTCCAGGTGACGTCGGGGGTGCTGGGGTTCGCGGTGGCGTCAGCCCTGTTGGGAGCCGCGGCCGGGGCGCTGACCGCCGGCCGGGTCGCCGACAAGCTCGGCCGGCTTTCGGTGATGAAGATCGCCGCCGTGCTGTTCGCGATCAGCGCCATCGGTGCCGGGCTGGCGCCGAACCTGTGGCTGCTGATCGTCTTCCGGATCATCGGCGGGCTCGGCGTCGGCTTCGCCTCGGTGATCGCGCCGGCCTATATCGCCGAGATCGCCCCGGCCAGGATCCGCGGCCGGCTCGGGTCACTGCAGCAGTTGGCCATCGTCACCGGCATCTTCGTCTCGCTGCTGGTCGACTTCCTGCTGGCGAAGATCGCCGGCAACTCCCGCGCCGACCTGTGGCTGGGGCTCGAGGCCTGGCGCTGGATGTTCCTGATGATGCTGATCCCGGCCGTCGTCTACGGGCTGTTCGCCCTGACCATCCCGGAATCGCCGCGCTACCTGGTCGCCACCCACCGCATCCCGGAGGCCAGGCGGGTGCTGCGCACCCTGCTCGGTGAGGCCAATCTGGACGTCACCCTCGACCGGATCCAGCGCACCCTGGAGAAGGACAAGCCGCCGTCCTGGCGTGACCTGCGCAAACCCACCGGCGGGCTGTTCCCGATCGTCTGGGTCGGCCTGGCGCTGTCGGTGTTCCAGCAGTTCGTCGGGATCAACGTGATCTTCTACTACTCGAACGTGCTGTGGGAGGCCGTCGGCTTCGACGAGTCCGACTCGTTCGTGATCACCGTGATCACCTCGGTGGTGAACATCCTGGTGACGCTGGTGGCCATCGCCAGCATCGACAGATTCGGCCGGAAACCCCTGCTGGTGATCGGTTCCGTCGGGATGACGGTGACGCTGGCGACGATGGCCATCGTGTTCGGCACCGCATCGACCGGGCCGGACGGCACGCCGGTACTGGACGGTGCCGCCGGCCCGATCGCGCTGATCGCGGCCAACCTGTTCGTGGTCGCCTTCGGGATGAGCTGGGGTCCGGTGGTCTGGGTTCTGCTCGGGGAGAGCTTCCCGAACCGGATCAGGGCCGCGGCCCTGTCGTTCGCGGCCGCCGGCCAGTGGGTGGCGAACTGGCTGGTGACGGTGAGTTTCCCGGCGCTGAAGGACCTTTCGCTCGGATTCGCCTATGGCATGTATGCGGTCTTCGCGTTCCTGTCGTTCTTCTTCGTCATCCGTTGGGTGCGCGAGACCAAGGGCGCCGAGCTCGAGGACATGACCGAGGAGGCCCACCACCGCAAGGCCAAGAAGCAGGTCTGACGGGTCATCCCCGTCTTCGAGGTACGAACCTCGACTTCTGTGCACCACCAGCGGGTGACGAAGGCGAAATTGGTCCCCCGAGGACGGGCTGGTCGGTCTACTCGCCGCGGATGAAGGCCTCGACGGCGTCGCGGGCGACGTCGTCGCCGTACTGCTCCGGCGGGCTCTTCATGAAGTACGACGACGCCGACAGGATCGGGCCGCCAACGCCGCGGTCCAACGCGATCTTCGCGGCGCGCACCGCGTCGATGATGACGCCGGCCGAGTTCGGCGAGTCCCAGACCTCGAGCTTGTACTCCATGTTCAGCGGCACGTCGCCGAAGGCGCGACCCTCGAGCCGGACATAGGCCCACTTGCGGTCGTCCAACCATGACACGTAGTCGCTCGGGCCGATGTGCACGTTGCCGGCGCCGATGTCGTGCTGCAGCTGCGAAGTGACCGACTGGGTCTTGGAGATCTTCTTCGACTCCAGCCGGTCCCGCTCCAGCATGTTCATGAAGTCCATGTTGCCGCCGACGTTCAGCTGCATGGTGCGGTCCAGGATCACCCCGCGGTCCTCGAACAGCTTGGCCAGCACCCGGTGCGTGATGGTCGCGCCGACCTGGCTCTTGATGTCGTCACCGATGATCGGAACCCCTGCGGCCCTGAACTTCTCGGCCCACTCCGGGGTGCCGGCAATGAACACCGGCAGCGCGTTGACGAAGGCCACCCCGGCGTCGATCGCGCACTGCGCGTAGAACTTCGCCGCTGCCTCGCTGCCCACCGGCAGGTAGCAGACCAGCACGTCGGCCTGCGATTCCCTCAGTGCCGCCACGACATCGACCGGTTCGGCGTCCGACTCGGTGATGGTCTGCTGGTAGTACTTGCCCAGCCCGTCAAGGGTGGTGCCGCGCTGCACGATGACGCCGGTCGGCGGCACCTCGGCGATCTTGATGGTGTTGTTCTCGCTGGCGGCGATCGCCTCGGACAGATCGAAACCGACCTTCTTGGCGTCGACGTCGAAGGCGGCGACGAACTCCAGGTCGGAGACGTGATAGTCGCCGAACTGGACGTGCATCAGGCCGGGAACCCGGCCGCCCGGCTCTGCGTCGCGGTAGTACTCGACGCCCTGGACCAGGGATGACGCGCAGTTCCCGACGCCGATGATGGCGACGCGGATCGGATGAGTGCCCATGGTGAATTCCTGTTCTGCTGATAGCGGTGGGGGATCAGATATGTGTCAGGACAACAACGATGACGTGGTCAAGAGGGTCTGCGGTCGGCACCTCCCCGGCGGCGGGCCGGCTTCGCGCCGGATGGATCCGGCGCCGTTGCCGGGCCGGGATCGCCGAGTTGCTGCTCGGTGGCGATCAGTTCGTTGAGCCACCGCACCTCGCGTTCGGTGGCTTCAAGGCCGAGTTGTTGCAGCTGCTCGGTGTACCCGTCCATCCGGTCGGCGGCCCTGGCGATCGCCGATCGCTGCCCCTCGCGTCGCTCCTCGACCCGGCGCCGGCGGCCCTCCAGGATCCGGATCCGCGCTTCGGGCTTGGTCCGGCCGAAGAACGCCAGGTGGATGCCGAAGCCGTCGTCGGACCACGACTGCGGTCCGGAATCGGCGAGCAGGTCGGCCAGCCGTTCCTTGCCCGTCGCGGTGATGGTGTAGACCACCCGGGACCTCTTGGACGACAGCGGCACGGCATCGACATCTTCGGCCGGCGACTCCTCGGCGATGTGACCGGCTGCGAGCAGCCGCTTCAACGACGGGTACAGCGAGCCGAACGAGAAAGCACGCAGGGTGCCGAGGCTGCTGGACAGCCGTTTGCGCAGCTCGTAGCCGTGCATCGACGATTCGGCCAGAGACCCGAGGACAGCCAGCTCCAGCACCGACGATCCGCCGCTGCCCATCCGGCCTCCTGATCGCTACCCGTCCCAGACGAACGTCGACCGATCGTCGACGAGGTCATCCGCTATATCGGCACGATACATCGACGACGGGTCCAGCGACCGGCGGCCTGAGCAGACCCCCGGTCCTCCGGCCCGAGTGGCAGGATCGCGCACATGTGGCCCGGACTGGCCGGCGCGCTGCTGGCAGCGCTCTGTTACGGCGCTGCATCCGTCTTGCAGGCGGTCGGGGTCCGGCGGTTCGCGGAATCACCCGCCGGGTCACCGTTGCGGGTCCGGCTCCGACGAGCGAACGCCTACGCCGTCGGCCTGGCGCTGGACGGGGTGGGGTTCCTGGCGTCGTTGTCGGCGCTGCGCACCCTGCCGCTGTTTCTGGTGCAGTCCGCGATTGCCGCCAGTATCGCGGTGACGGCAGTGCTCGCCGTGGTCTTCCTCGATACCCACCTGCGCCGGTCCGAGGTGCTCGCGCTGGCCGCGGTGGGGGCCGGCCTGGTCGCGCTCGCCGTCAGCGGATCCAGCGGTCCGTCCGTGATCCTGTCGGACACCGCCTCGCTGATCCTGCTGCTGGCCATCGTGCCGACCGGACTCCTTGCGCTGACGGCTGTTCGCCGTCCGTTCGGCCGCCGGAACGCGGCCGGTAACGGCCGCCGGGCCGGGCGGCGGCGGGCGGTAGTCCTCGCGATCGCCGCCGGAGTCGGCTTCGGCGGGGTCGGCATCGCCGCCCGGGTGGTGGTGATCCCCGATCCGTGGTGGCGGCTTCTCGGTGATCCGGTGCCGTGGGCGCTGATCGGCTTCGCCGTGCTCTCGTCGGTGTGTTACGCGTTCGCCCTGGCCGCCGGGCGGGTCACCACGGTGGCAGCCATTTCGTTGGCGATCGAGACGGTGGTCCCGGCCGCCGTCGGTCTGCGCTGGCTGGGTGACGCGGTGCGCCCCGGGTTCACCGCGCTGGCGGTACTCGGCTTCCTGGCCACCCTCGGAGGGTGCCTGGCCCTGAGTCGCAGCGGCGAGCTGGTGACGCTCGAATCGTCCGGCGCCGGGTGACCGCACCGTCGGCCGGGTCCGCCGCGATGGTGGTTGCGGGCGGCGCGGTCCGCGAGGTTTCGCTGCGCCGGGGGGCGCCCGCAACGGCATGACGGGTAATCTTTGATGGGTGCGAACGCAGAGAGGGCTGGTCGACTACGCCTTGAAGCGCCGCGCCGTGCTCGCCGAGGTAATGGCCGGCCGCGCCGCCGTCGACGACGTCTGTGATGCCTCCCCGTACCTGGTGCGCGCAGCGAAGTTCCATGGCATCGTCACCGATCTGCCGTGCCCGGTCTGCCGCAAAGAACCGCTCACCCACGTCTATTGGGTCTACGGCGACGAGATCAAGCACCTGGCCGGCTCCGCCCGCACGCCCACCGAGCTCGAACAGCTGGCCGGTTCCTATCGGGAATTCAGTGTGTACCAGGTCGAGGTCTGTCGGACCTGCTCGTGGAACCACCTGGTCGCCGCGTTCGTGATGGGCACCGACGGTGAGCAGCAGGAGCCCCGCCGGACCCGTCGCCGCGCGGCGAAGTGAGCCGGCCGGCTACCGGGCCAGTATCTTCGCGAACCAGGCGAACCCCGCCCTGCTGTGGACCTTCCAGGCGACGGACGAATGCCCGCCGGTCGCGGTGGTCAACACCTCCAGCTGATCCGTGGGCGGCACCTGCTGCTGGAAGCGGGCCAGCTGCTGCAGGTCTTCCCGGTTGTCCCTGGATGCCGACAGGAAGAATGCCAGCGACGGATGCCGGCGCCTGATCGTCATGATCGGGGCGTTCGCGTCGACCTCGCTCTGGTCGGTGAACAGCGGACCGGTGGTGTCGTCGACGATGGTGCGGAAGTAGCCGGACAACACCATCGCGCCGCCGTAAACCGTGGGATGACGCAACGCCAGGTTGGCGGCGCAGTACCCGCCCGTCGAATATCCACCGACGATCAGATCCTGCCTGGTGCGGCCGACCCGCAGGTGAGAACGGATGTACTGCGGCACATCGTGGGACAGGTAGGTGTCGGCCAGCGATCCCGGATGCACCTTGGGATCGGCGTTCACGCATTCGCTGTCCCGGCCGCGGATCGGGTTCTGCTGTGGCATCACGGCCACCACCGCCGGCATCGCGCCGTCCGCGATCATGGTGTCGAGGGCGGACTGCAGGTTCAGGTATGCGGTCCACGACCGCTCGTTCCCCGGATATCCCGGCTGTAACTGCAGCAGCGGGAAACGCCTGGTGTCGTTCGCCTGATAGCTGCCGGGCAGATACACCTCAGCAGGCAGCGAGTAGCCCGTCGATGCCCCGCGAATCGTCACGGCTTCCACCTTCGATCGGTGGGCGTCGGACTCGTCGACGGCCCGTTCCGCCGGGGTGGTCTGCCAGGTGTCGGCGGCCGACCGTACCGGGTCGACGCTGCGCCGGGCTGCGGTCTGCCGATCGACGATCACCTGCGGGTTCAGCCCGGCCGTCGACCCGACGATGCCGGGCCAGGTGGTGTAGTAGTCGCCGGATCTGTTGATCGCCACGACGCCACTGGCGATCAGCAGGACCTGCACCGCCAGCAACGCACCGAACCGACCGATTCGCCGATGCCGGAAGCGGTTCCAGCGGACGATCGACAGCGCGATCAGCCCAGCCGTGGCGGCCAGTATGACGATCTGCAGGCTCAGTGAATTCGGCGTCATCGAAGGTAACCCCAGACCTCGGGCCAGGTCTGGAACAGGCTGGTGATCAGGTTGATCCCGATGAACGCTCCGAGCGTCAAGAGCGCACACGACAGCAGCGGACCGGCGGCGCGCAGCAGCAGCCAGCCACCACGGCGGTCCCAGGCGAACGCCGTCACGCCGGTCAACGCCACGGCCGCGACGATCGCCACGCACATCAACCCGACGCTGGACGGCTGCAGGAACTGAGTCACGGCGTGCCCTTCCGTCGCCGTTCACCGGGTCAAATACACCGGCTTTTCACACCGGGCTGACATCGACAATGCCTACTTTCACGGTGAGACCTGTGAACCGCCTGATGGTCTGTTGTGAGTCTTATCGGTGCCTCATCGAGTGGGAACGAGGGGTTGAGTGGCGATGGACGATCTTCCCCGGCCGGCCGGATCCGCTCGCAGCTGGTCGGGTGGCTGGTCGGTTGCCTCGTCACGGATGTCACGCCTGATTGCCCTGTGCGCCGGCCTCTACGGCCTGCTGACCATGGCGCGTGGCATCTGGCCGGTGCATCACCTGCAGCAGGAACTGCTCGGAGTCAGGGTGCACATCGTTCCCGGACCGGTCGGCTCGGCCCTTACCGTGGGGCTGGGCGCCGCGATCGTGCTGGTCGCACACGGGTTGGCCCGCCGCAAGCGCCGCGCCTGGCAGGTCGCCGCCGGTGTGCTCGGGGTGCTGACCCTGTTGGATGCCTTTCGGCCCAAGGACTTCGATTCGCTGATCGTCTCGGTGGCGTTGTTGTTGCTGCTGGTTGCCTGCCGCCCGCAGTTCACCGGCCGCACCGACGCCACCCTGCGGGGCAGCGCCGCCGGCGCGTCCGCGGTGATCCTGGCCATGGGGTTCCTCGTCGGGATGGTCGCCATGGGCGCCGACCGGCAGCATCTGGTCGGCGACACCGGGCTCGGGGCCAGGGCCGTGACGGTGCTGCGCGGCTTTCTCGGCGTCGGCGGACCGGTGAGGTTCGAGGCCGCGCACCGGCAGGCGCAGTTCGAGCTGACGCTGGTGGCCTTCACCCTCTTGGTGATCGCCGTTGCCGGCTACCTGTTGTTGCGCGCCGCGGAGCCGGCCCCGTTCCGCACCCCGGCCGAACAGGCGGCGGTGACCGAACTGCTCGAGCGGCACGGGCCACGCGACTCGTTGGGCTACTTCGCTTTGCGGGCCGACAAGAGCGTCGTGGTGTCACCGACCGGGAAGGCCGCGATCACCTACCGGGTGATCACCGGGGTGGCGATGGTCTCGGCCGACCCACTCGGCGAACCGGATGCCTGGCCGCCGGCGATCGCCGCGTATTTGGCCCTGTGTCGACGCAACTCCTGGGTTCCGGCCGTCCTCGGCTGCTCCGCCGAGGGCGCGCTGGCGTTCCGGCGGCAGGGCCTGTCGGTCCTCGAGATCGGTGACGAGGCGTTGGTCGACGCATCCTCGTTCTCGCTCGAGGGCAGGTCGATGCGGAACGTGCGGCAGATGGTGAACCGGGTCCGTCGCAACGGCTATCAGGTCGAAGTGCGTCGCATCGAACAGTTGTCCGGCGACGAGCTGGGCGTCCTGGAGGAGTGCGCGGCCCGATGGCGGATCGGCCGCCTCGAACGCGGGTACTCGATGGCGCTCGGCCGGTTCGGCGGACCGGGCTGCGTGATCGTCATTGCTTCCAGCGCGGAACCGGATGGTTCTCCGCGGCCCAGGGCGTTGCTGCAGTTCGTCCCGTGGGGAAACGACGGCTGGTCGCTGGATCTGATGCGACGGGACCCGGCGGCCGATCCGGGGATGAACGACTTCATGATCGTCAGCGCGCTCCAGCAGGCTGGACAGTTCGGCATCAGCCGGGTGTCGCTGAACTTCGCGATGCTCCGCCAGGCCTTCGCGCAGGGTGAGCGGCTCGGCGCCGGCTGGGCGGCCCGCGGCTGGGCCGGTCTGCTGCGGCAGCTGTCCCGGTGGTTCCAGCTGGAGTCGCTGTACCGGTTCAATGCCAAGTTCGGGCCGACCTGGGTGCCGCGCTATCTGTGCTTCCGCGGCATCGCGTCCTTGCCCAGGGTCGGCTACGCGGCGATGGAGGCCGAGGCGTTCGTCCAGCGTCCGGTGGCGCTCAAGCGGCTGAGCGGCAGAACTGTGGTCTCCGGCGATCAGTTGGTGCCGCTGCCGCGAACGTCGGCGCTGCCGCGGACTTCGACCCGGCGGCTCGCCGACTGATCCTCGATCGGCGGCGTGGCAGGTCGCCGCGCCGCCACTGTCAGTAGGCTCTGCCGGGTGAGCGAGCGCCAGCGAGCGAAGATTGATACAGATCGGGGTACCTGCGCGGGGAACGAGCGGCAGGGACCCCGGTGAGCGGTCCGACCCCCGGCGACGAGACGTCGCAGCCTGCCCTGCCGCCGGATCATCCGGACCGGGCGTTCTCGCCGGAGGCGACAGCAGCTTCGGCCCCGGCCGGCAGCGACCGGGCCGACAGCGCCCCGGCCGACGGCGACCCGGCTGGGCCCGACGACGCCGACGTCACCGTGCTTGCCGACCCGGCCGACCTGCCCCCCTCGTCATCCCTGTCGCCGGCGGATCGCGTCATCCCGTCCTGGACCGACCCGACCGTCCGCCGCGCCTCGGACCTGGTCGGAGGCCCTCTGGGCCGGCACGCCCAGGTCGGCCGGAACCGGCTGATCACCCCGCTGCGGGTCTGCCTGATGTTCGGCATCGTGGTGCTCGCGCTGGGCTGGATGTTCAAGTCGCCATGCATCCAGCAGGGCGGCGACAGCGCGCAGCCGACGCTTGACCAGTCCGGGCAGCGGCCGTGGCTCACCGGTTGCTACAACGACGTGGTCCCGCTGTACGGCAGCCGCGGCTTCGACCGGCCGCAGGACTTCCCGTACGCGAACTCGTTCATCGAGCTCAAGGACGGCGGCGAGCGGCGGATCTATCCGGCCGACATCGTGACCCCCTCCGGTGACGGATTCCAGGCCGCCACCCCCAAAGGCCCGGTCCAGCTGTCGGACAAGGACATCGTCGGTGACGCCGACTCCGGCTACCGGGAGGTGCAGGGCAACCAGCTGGTCCCGGTCGGCAACATCGACGACCTCGGGCAGGTGCGTTACCTGGAGTACCCGGTGCTGACCGGGCTGTTCCAGTGGGGCGTCAGCTGGACCACCGAGGGTTACCTGAACCTGGCCCGCAGCAGCGGGATCCTGCCGGTGCCGCTGGATGTCGCCGCGTACTTCACCATCGGCGCGATCTTCCTGGCGCTGTTCTACCTGTGGGCGATCGCCTGCACCGCGCGGATGTCCCGCAAGCGCATCTGGGACACCGCGATCATGTGCCTGTCGCCGCTGCTGGTCGTGCACGCCTTCACCAACTGGGACCTGCTCGCGGTCGGGCTGTGCGCCGGCGGCATGTGGGCCTGGTCGCGGAACAGACCCGTGCTGTCCGGCGTCCTGCTGGGACTGGGAATGGCCGCCAAGCTGTACCCGATCCTGCTGCTCGGACCGCTGCTGGTGTTGTGCCTGCGGGCCGGAAAGATGGGCGCCTGGGTCCGGGCGATGCTCGGCGCCGCGGTTGCGGTGGTGGCCGTCAACCTCCCGGTACTGCTGGCCTACCCGCACGCCTGGTACGAGTTCATCCGGCTCAACTCGGAACGACCGCCGGAGTGGGACTCCTGGTACTTCCTGTTCGCGCACATCACTGGCTCGAAGATCTGGGACAACGACGCCAACGCGGATACCCCTACCTTCCTCAACAACCTGTCGCTGTTGCTGTTCCTGCTCGCCTGCGCGGCGATCGGCTGGTTCGCGCTGTCCGTGCGGCGCCGCCCGCGGTTCGCCCAGCTCGCCTTCCTGGTGGTCGCCGCCTTCCTGCTGACGAACAAGGTGTGGTCGCCGCAGTACTCGATCTGGCTGCTCCCGCTGGTGGCGTTGGCGCTGCCCCGCTGGCGCCCGGTGATGATCTGGCAGATCTCCGAGGTGGTGGTCTGGATGCTGCTGATGTTCCAGTTCGCCGGGGTGGACAACAAGGGACTGTCGGTGGAGCCGTTCGTCGGCGCCGCGATCATCCGCGGCGCCCTGGTGATCATGCTCATCGTGATGGTGATCAGGGACGCCCTTCGGCCCGAGCGTGACCTGGTCCGGCAGACCGGCGACGACGACCCGACCGGCGGCGTCCTCGAAAACCAGCCGGACCGGTTCACCCTGCCGTCCCTGCCCACCCTGGTCCGGCGGCTGCACGACGGCGGCCGGCGCACCGACGAGCCACTGGAGACGGTGACTGCCCGGCCCGTGCTGACCGCGGTACCCGGCGAGCCGGAACCGCGGGTCTGACGCCGACCCCGAACCGATCGGGCCTCAACTTTCGCAAAGCCCCAGCACGACCAGGCCTTTTGCCGAAGTTGAGGCCCGATCGGTTCGGGTAGCGCGGATCACTGAATAATCGCGCCCATGAGATTCGTGGTGGTCGGGGCCGGTGCGGTCGGTGGCGTGGTCGGCGGTCTGCTGGACGTCGCCGGATTCAACGTGACCCTGGTGGCCCGCGGCGAGCATCTGACGAAGATCCAGCAGGCGGGGCTGCGACTGCGCACGATCGACGGCGAGCAGTTGTTGCCCATCCGGGCCGTCGGATCCGTCGCCGAGGTCGACTGGTGCGCGACGGGCGACCCAGCCGACCCGGCCGGGGAGACGGTCGTCCTGCTGGCGGTGAAGAGCGACGCCACCGCCGGTCTGCTCGCCGAACTGGCCGCGGTCGCGCCGCCCACGATCGCCCTGGCCTGCCTGCAGAACGGCGTCGCCAACGAGCCCCTCGCACTGCGCTGGTTCGAGCGGGTCTACGGAATCTGCGTGATGGCCCCGACCTCGCACACCGAGCCCGGTCTGGTGGCCGCGGACTGCGGCCCGGTCGCGGCGGTGCTGGACATCGGGAGGTATCCGGCGACCGAGGATGTCGACCCGGCTGCCGCGACGATCGCCGCCGCCCTCGAACGGGCCGGCATGTTGTCGCAGCCGCGGGCCGACGTCATGCCGGCGAAGTACCGCAAATTGCTGAGCAATCTCGGCAACGCGGTGGATGCCGCCTGTGCCCGCGGCGAGGCCGCGACCGAACTGATGCGCCTCGCCAGGGCCGAGGGCGAGGCGGTGCTGACCGCCGCCGGCATCGCGGTGACCAGCGCCGACGACGACACCGACCGCCGCGGCGATCTGCTCCGTGCGTACGGACCGCCCGGCTCCAGGGGCGGCGGCTCCACCTGGCAGAGCCTGGCGCGCGGGACCGGAGCGGTGGAGACCGACTACCTGAACGGCGAGATCGTCGCGGTCGCCCGCCGGAGCCGGCAAACCGCCCCGGTGAACGAGTTGCTGCAACGCACCGTCGCCGCCTTGGCCACCGAGCGCGGTCGGCCCCGCAGTCTCGACGCCGCCGCCCTGCTGACGAAGCTGGACCGGGGCTGACGGCCAACCAGCGACGCCGGGTCGGGCGGGACAACCGCGCTACGCCGGGACAACCGCGCTACGCCCCATCGTTTGCCGGCACAGCAACGCGAGGACACGAGCCCGGCGACGCAGGAGCCGGTCTCGTGGCCGCAAGCGAGCGCGGCCGGCGAACCAAGACAACACAGCGCGGCCGGCGAACCAAGACAACACAGCGCGGCCGGCGAACCGGACAACGCTGATAGACTGCTTGCTGCCCGCCTCGCCGTGAGGTGGGCAGCATGCTGTTGGGGTCAGTCCCGGTTGTTGCCGGAGCCGCCCAGCATCACCCTCCTGCCGCGGAAAGACCGCGGCCGACGAGTCCACAGGAGGTGAACGTGAGCGTTTCCATTGCGCCGCGTCACTACGAACTACTGCTCATCCTCGACCCGAACCTCGACGAGCGCACCGTCGCTCCGTCGATCGACACGTTCCTCAACGTGATCCGCCAGGGCGAGGGCACCGTCGAGAAGGTCGACATCTGGGGTAAGCGCCGTCTCGCCTACGAGATCCGCAAGCAGCCCGAAGGCATCTACGCCGTCATCGACGTCACCTGCACCTCCGCGGTGGTCTCCGAGCTCGACCGTCAGCTCAACCTGAACGAGTCGGTGCTGCGGACCAAGATCACCCGGCCGGACGCCAAGTAACCCCGACCGCGTTCCGAACAGGAGAAAGTCATGGCAGGCGACACCATCATCACTGTGGTCGGCAACCTGACCGCCGATCCTGAGCTGCGCTTCACCGCTTCCGGCGCTGCCGTCGCGAACTTCACCGTCGCGTCGACCCCGCGCATCTTCGACCGGAACTCCGGCGAATGGAAGGACCAGGAAGCGCTGTTCATGCGCTGCAACATCTGGCGCCAGGCCGCCGAGAACGTCGCCGAGTCGCTGACCCGCGGCGCGCGCGTGGTGGTCACCGGTCGGCTCAAGCAGCGCAGCTACGAGACCAAGGAAGGCGAGAAGCGCACCGTCATCGAACTGGAGGTCGACGAGATCGGCCCGTCGCTGAAGTACGCGACGGCGAAGGTCAACAAGGTCGCCAGGTCCGACGGCGGCGGTGGCGGCTACGGCGCCTCCGGCGGCTCCGGTTCCGGCGGCTACAGCGGCGGTTCCGGCGGCGGCGGTGGCAACCGCGGTGGCGGCGCACCGGTCGACGATCCGTGGGCCTCGGCGCCCCCGGCCGGCGGCGGTGGCGGCTACTCCGACGAGCCGCCGTTCTAAAGCCCTTCCGGCGCCGCAGTTCCGGACGCCACTTCACAACTCTCGACACCCCTTCGACAGCCCGGTGCTGGATCTCCCGCGCCGGCCGTCATTCCAGATTTCAGGAGAATTCCCACCATGCCCAAGCCCCCCGTCCGCAAGCCGAAGAAGAAGGTCTGCGCCTTCTGCAAGGAATCGGCGCCGGCCATCGACTACAAGGACACCACCCTGCTGCGCCGGTTCATCTCCGACCGCGGCAAGATCCGCGCGCGTCGGGTCACCGGCAACTGCACCCAGCACCAGCGCGACATCGCCACGGCCGTGAAGAACGCCCGTGAGGTCGCCCTGCTGCCGTACACCTCGACCGCTCGCTGATCAGGAAGGAATCGAACATGAAACTCATCCTGACCACTGACGTCGAGAACCTCGGCGGCCCCGGCGACATCGTCGAGGTGAAGGACGGCTACGGCCGCAACTTCCTGCTCCCGCAGGGCAAGGCCATCGTCGCCACCAAGGGCGCCGAGAAGCAGGTCCAGACCATCAAGCGGGCCCAGCTGGCGCGGGAGATCCGCGGCTCAGAGCACGCCAACGAGGTCAAGCAGTCGCTGGAGAAGCTCGCGGTCACCATCACCGCCCGCACCACCGGCGACGGCAGCAAGCTGTTCGGCTCGATCACCAACGCCGACGTGGCCGACGCGGTCAAGAAGGCCGGCGGACCGACGCTGGACAAGCGCACCATCGCCACCGACGGGCACATCAAGACCGTCGGCAAGCACCCGGTCGCGGTCAAACTGCACCCCGAGGTGACTGCCAACGTCACCGTCGTGGTTGTCGCCGAGAAGTAACGGCAACAACGCCGCGTCTGCATCCAGGGCACCAGCGATGGGCCGCGATCCCCGCTCCGGCGAGGGGTCGCGGCCCATCTCCGTTCCGCCGGACTCATCTCATTGCTGCCTGGGGCGGTAGTTCAGGCAGCGTTACCGCTGGCCTACCGTCACGGCCGGGGTTCGCGTCGTGCGTCCGGATGGACCCGGCCTACCGAACGCGAGCAACAGCACCGCCGCGACGACCGGGACGCCCGCACCCAAAGGCTGAAACGCTGCCAGGACAGGATGACCGGTGACCTGCGCCGCCGCGGCACTATTCCTGACCAGGACTGCAACGCAAAGACCTCCGGCAACGCATACCGGGATTCTGGGTAGTCGGTAGCCGCTCAGAACTCCCGGGACCGTGGCCAGGAATGCCGCAACCGCCAGCAGCAGTAGATGGTTCGACGGCATGAGCAGACGCGATTCCGGAGCGAACGACACCAGTGCCGTGCTGCCCAGCCAACCCAATCCGGCGAAACTGGCGGCCGTGGCCAGCAGAACGACGTTCCGGATGCGTTCAGGACCGGCTTGATAGGGGATCAGACCAAGCGCGCGACCGGTGAGCAGTTCACGCACCGATCGACGTCCCGCTCGCTGCGCAGCGAGAACTCCCAGGCCGCCAGCGCCGATCAACATCGTGACCGAGATCAACCACGGCCAGATGGACCACACCAAACCGGCGCCGAGGACCAATGGTGCGCCGACTCCGATCAAGAGCGGAAGTACGAAGAGCCAGCCTCGAAGAATCACGCGACGATCCGATGAGCGGCGCGCCAGATCTTCGATCGCCGTCAGCCGGCTGCCCCATCGGCGCGCACAGTCGGTGAGACCGCCGGCTCGCAAGCAGAGCCAGGCGAGCCGAAAGCGAAAGAGCATATGGGGCGCCAGGTATGCGCCCAACCGGTGATCCCAGATGGGGTGGGAACCGGCAACCGCTGCTTGCGAAACTCCGTCCGGAAGTTCCGGATAGCTGGGCCGGCCGACGATGTCCTGTGCGGTTGCGTATTCACGCCACTCGACTCCGGAACGAGGTGAGTCGATTTCGGTGTCCAGGGCCCGCAGACCCCACCAGCGCGCCGACAACGCGATCAGGACACCCAAGACCGTGAGAGTCCAGTCGACCACTGTCACCGCAGTCAGGCTTCGCGCGAGACTCGTGAAGCCCCCGAACCAATCCAGGGACGGTATGGAAGGAGGAAGGAGGGCAAGAGGACTGGTGGCAGAGACCGCCACGAAGCCCAACATTCCCTCGAACATCTCCCGGTCGGCCTGCGCATATGCGGTCATGAACGGATGAAAGGACCAAGCAGCTAACCCGGCACCGATGAGCACGAGGAACCCCGACACCGCAGCTTTCGGGGTACTCAATGCCCTCAGGAAGGTAATGGGGCGGAGGCCGGAGGCAATCCCGATCAACGAGCGGACAGCGGTATTCCGCCGGCGGCTCAGTAGGAGATGGGAAAGATAGCCGCCTTGGGAGTGCGCCACGATTGTTGCACTGTCGCAGCGGGATTCGAGCCATCGCAGGTCAGCGTCAATCTTGTCCACGATCGCATTCGTGCGGTCGGGATCGGCGGCGGCAACCTTCACATGCTGGGCGAGATTGAACCTGCTCGAGAGAAACCACAGAGCACCGGTGGTCAGGACCGCCAGCACCGGCCAGGTCGCTGGGCCACTGATGAGGCTGACGGCCCACGCGCCGACGACGACGAAAGCAATGAAGGTCAGGATCCGCCACATCACCCTTGCCATGCCCGGGTCCGGTAGCGCCACCCGCGGGGACCACCACGGGCCGCGACGCGGTTGGGCGTTCTCGTGCGGGGTCGGCGAGAGCATCCAGAGGATCGCCTGACCGAGGTTCAGCCACCACCACGGCCGATGACGCCACCACGATGGCCGGTTCTCATGGAATGTCTCCGACCAGAGTGATTCAGCGAGAATCAGGCTGAACGAATGCCCGTTGGCGTCGGTGATGGCAGCACGCAGGTTGGCAGGTTCGGTGTGGTCCTGCTGGGTGCCATCGACCTTGCGGACCCGGCAACCCATGGCGGTCAAGGCGTCGAGAATCGGCTCGCCCAGTTCGGAGAGCATCGAACCTCGGCGCTGGTTGCCGACGCCGTGAACCAACAGCCACCCCACTGTGCGGTCACCGCCCGCTCCGCCAGGCGACTTCGACTTACGTTGCCTGCGACTGCTCAAGAGAACCCCCAGGTGCTTCCTCGGTCAGGTCATGACGCGAGGATCGCAGGGGGTACCGACAGCCGGTCATGGTCGGCGACCGGCAGTACGCCGGCCCCTGACGCTCGGTGCGTCCGGGGCCGGCTCCGTTGTCGCGGGGAATCGTCAGGTGAGGTAGCCCTTGATGTCGTCGGCGGAGGTCGCCGGCGAGCCGGCGGTCACGCATTTCGAATCGGGCAATTCCGGCTTGGCGCTCGCCTTCGCGTAATGGGTGTCGATGTCCAGCGAACCCTCGTCACCAGCCTGGATGGTCATCGTCAGCGAGGCCATCGCCCCGTCGTCGTCCAACTGCGCCACAGCGGTGACGTCGATGTCGTCGGGATCGGCGCCGGCCGGAATGCTGGTGTTGCCGAGCTTCATCATCGCCGCGGTGTCGACGGCGACGGTGATGGTGTGCTCGTCGCCGCTGATCTTCGTGGCGGCCTTCATCAGATCCGCCATCTTGGTCTGGCTCGTCTGCTCGCCCATGAACTCCTCGGCGAGGTCGGCGCTGACGGCATGGCTGGTGATGCGGACGTCGCACCCCTTCGGACCGTCGGCGGAGTAGTCCGTCGGGTCGGTGACGTAGAGCGTGCCGTCGGCGTAGTCGATCGTCACCGTCTCGTCCGGGCTGCCCGAACAGCCGGAGGAGGAATCCGGCGAGGTGACGTAGTCCATGGTGAAGGTCTCGGCGGGCTCGGTCGATGAGGTCATCGCGATGCACGGCAGGGTTCGGCCGGACAGGGCGCCGTGGCCGGAGAATGTCATCGACATCTCGACGCCCCCCCAGCCCTGCATCTTCTTCTCGGCATCGACCAGTTTGACGGCGAGCGGATCGCCGGCAACCGAGCCCGGGGCGTTGCCGCAGCCCGTCAACAGAATCGCTCCGAGCGCGGCGGTGGTCAGCAGGATGATCGATGATCTACGCATGCCTCCTGCGACGTCCCGGGGTGGGCGATCGGTTCCCCGGTCGGGGATCCAGTGCCCGAACCGACACGCCGGAGGACGCCACGCCGTCAGCCCCGAATTGATAGTTGTCCACAGCGTGCGGCGGGGCAACCAGTGCTGTGACCTGCACAAAGTGGAATTTGCGTGGAAGATTTCCCCACAACTGTCCACACGCTGAGCACCGGTCGACCTGCGCCGATCCGGATCCGTCAACACGGCGTCAACAGCGGTGTGCACAGCTGCTTTTGGTGCCCGGGCGCTGTCGTCATACGGTCGGATCTTCCGGTTGTAGATCTCTGGCTGTCGGTGTCCGTCGACATCATCTGTTGGTATGTCGTCACCGAATTCCGGAACCGCCGTCCGGGGCCGGGCGCGCCGCCGGACCGGTGGCAACCAGGCAGTCCAGAATCAGGCAGTACAAGGTCCGCACGCGGACGAGGAGGTCGGGGCACCGATGACGGCTGGGGCGGCGCTGCAGGAACAGCAGTACGAGTCCGAGCCGCGGGCGTCCCGCTTCGATCGTCAGCCGCCGCAGGATCTGGCCGCCGAGCAGTCGGTGATCGGTGGCATGTTGCTGAGCAAGGACGCCATCGCCGATGTCGTCGAGACGCTGCGCACCGGCGACTTCTACAAGCCGGCGCACGCGTTGATCTTCGACGCGATCCTGGACCTGTACGCCAAGGGTGAGCCGGCCGATCCGATCACGGTGTCGGCGGAGTTGGACCGGGTCGGCAGCATCGGCCGGGTGGGTGGCGCGACCTATCTGCACCACCTGACCTCGACGGTGCCGACGGCGGCGAACGCCGGCTACTACGCGCGGATCGTGGCCGAGAAGGCGATCCTGCGGCGGCTGGTGGAGGCCGGAACCACGATTGTGCAGTTGGGCTACGGCGGCGCCGAGGGTGAGGTCGGCGGTGGTGAGGTCGACCAGATCGTCGACCGGGCGCAGGCCGAGATCTATGAGGTGACGGAGCGGCGGACGGCCGAGGATTACGTGATCCTGGACGATCTGCTGCAGCCGACGCTGGACGAGATCGACGCGATCGCCAACAACGGCGGAATGTCGTCGGGGATCCCGACCGGTTATGCCGACCTGGATGCGCTGACGAACGGGCTGCATCCGGGTCAGATGGTGATCATCGCGGGCCGGCCGGGTATGGGTAAGTCCACGGTGGCGATGGACATGGCCCGCAACGCCGCGATCAAGCACAAGATGTCGACCGTGGTGTTCTCGCTGGAAATGAGCAAGACCGACCTGACGATGCGGTTGTTGTCGGCGGAGGCGGAGATCAAGCTCAGCCAGATGCGCGGCGGGTCGATGACGGACCGGGACTGGCAGAAGATCGTCCGGCGGATGGGCGAGATCTCCGATGCGCCTTTGTACATCGACGATTCGCCGAACATGACGATCATGGAAATCAGGGCGAAGGCGCGGCGGCTCAAGCAGCGCACCGACCTGAAGCTGATCGTGGTCGACTACCTGCAGCTGATGACCTCGGGCAAGAAGGTCGAGTCCCGGCAGCAGGAGGTCTCCGAGTTCTCCCGGCAGATGAAGCTGCTGGCCAAGGAACTCGAGGTTCCCGTGGTCGCGCTGTCGCAGCTGAACCGTGGACCTGAGCAGCGCACCGACAAGCGGCCGATGCTGTCCGATCTTCGTGAGTCCGGTTCGCTGGAGCAGGACGCCGACCTGGTGATCCTGGTGCACCGGCCCGATGCCTGGGACGCCGAGGATCCCCGCGCCGGCGAGGCCGACCTGATCGTGGCCAAGCACCGGAACGGCGAGACCCGCACCATCCCGGTCGCCCACCAGCTGCACTATTCCCGCTTCACCGACCTCGCGGCGGGCATGTAGGACCCGGGTTCGGCTCCCCACTGGTGCAGGTCGATTCACCTGTGGAGACGGGAATCGATGCTAGTCATTGACTTCGACAGGCCGACCTGGAGGATTCAAGCATGATGCCGAGGCTGCCGAGCGTTCCCACCAGTCAGACCGACGCAACTGGCTCATCCGGAGCCAGGCTGGTCCAAGGTCTCCTTCAAGGGTTGCGCCAAGGCGTGAACCTAGCCACGGACAACGATGTCGGCACAGACTTTCACATGGAGCTGCGGATCCCTTCGACGGGCGAAGGGATCGGCCTGACTGTTGGCGGCCAGATCAAATCGGGGCTCAGCTTCTTCGAGTGGAGTGGCTCGACCGATGAAGATGGCTCAGGGTGGTGGTTCTACGAAAAGGAAGGGGACGCCCACTTCGGACTTTGGTCCTTGAGTTCGATCCCATACATATTAGTGCTCTACAATCCCCAAACTACGGATGCTCATTGGGTGCATGTCTCAGAGACGAGAATCGTCAACACCAACAGCGTTCAGGGCAAGAAGATCTTTGTACCGGGCAAGAATCTTTTGAATGCCGACGCCATTGATCAAATCATCGAGATTGCGAAGGCCTCGTATCTTCGGAACCCCTACCAAGGCACGATTTGGAGAACATCAGACCTTACTGTGCAGGAGTCGATACGCTATCGAGTTGCCCTGATCGCACCAAGACTGATCGCCCCGCATCCGAACCAAGGGCGTTTAAAGCCCCAGGATCCCTGCGCCGCCATTGGCATAGTCCTGACTGGATTCAGCCATTATCTTCAGGGTGAGCAACCGGATGACGACTTGCCGCACGGAACGGGGTGGGGGTGGATGTTCTATGACGCGTTCGCTGCCTGGATGGCAGGTGAGGGTGTCCGTGGGATTAAGGCAGCCCTGTTCGCGTCCGAAATGCCGAGTCAGCGAGCAGCAGCCGCAGTCTTGCTAGTTGCAGCACTTGTTGATGACGATCGGCCGAACGACGCGCTCGATGCCCTTCGAAGTGTAGATCTCTTAGGCATGACCGAGACCGATATCTGTTGGCTTAGAGCTCACGAGACTCAGTTACTGTATGACTTGGGTTGCGAGCGTGACGCTAAGGACCTAGCCGTAGTGTGGCTCAATCGGGCACGACGGATCGCTGGCGATATCACACTTGAGCCAATCATCGCATCACTCACGTCTACAGTGTTCCGCCTCAGCGACTGGGAGGGCCAAGACGTAAAGACGCTCATTCAGAGCCGAGATAATCTCTCGGCATGGTGGCGAGCGTTCTCGATGGAGTCCGTACCCTCGAGGGAGGTGGACTTTTCCTTCTCTCGGACAGGAGTGAACCTTTCGAAGGTTGCTGACGCTGACGTGGAGAGCCACAATCGGTTGACGGCTGCCGCGGTGACCTGTCTGATGTCGGCCAATTACGAAAGTTGGCGGGCATACAGCAATCAGCTGGCGAAGCTCGACTACGCTCGACTGCGCGGCAATCGGTCTGATGGGGCGGGAATATTGAATGTCATAAATACGCTTCGAATGTGCAACTCTCCCAAAGAGGTCGGTGCCATCGCCTATCAAATCTGGATGACCGGCCCAGTCGACGATCTCTCGAAGGCTACAATTGCAGCAGGTAGTGCGAGGGTCACGCGGCACTCCCTGGACTCGTGTGCCAGGCTGTTCCAGCATGCCGGCGACCTGTTGCCGACGGATATGCGCTCTCGGCTCGTGTCTCAGTAGGTTCAGCTCCTGACCGAGAATGCTTCCCCACTTCGCAATCTTGTTACACAATCCCTAAGCCTTCAACAGGAAATAATCAGAGCTATAAGTACGCTAGTTGTCGGCTGTGGCATTGAAACACACAGCGAGGCGCTTGCCGGGATGCTCAGATCATCTAGCGCTTCGAATGAGCTCGTCAACCAGGAGTGGACCCGGCTCATTGACCATGTTGGTGATAACTTCTTGCGGAGCCGATTGCCAGATATTGAAGTTTGGGTTGAACAGCACCCGACAAGCAGTGTAGCAATCGCTTTGAGCACGAAGCTCGTGGACTATTCCGAGATTTGCCGAGCGGTGATTATGCGTGTCGCCTCTTCGAATGGCTATCTCGCGGTGAATGCGCTGGATTCGCAGCAATTCCCAATCGAAATTCTAATTGAGTACGTCACGCACTGGCGAGATGCACCGAAATCCCGAATCGTGGATTGCGAAACACCTGGCCTTGGTATGGGCGGGGCGGAGCCCTGCGAGATATTGACCCTAGCATCGATCAAGCGCCCAGAACTAGCTGAATGGGCGAGCGTAATAGAGTTCCTGGAGAGCGGTTCCGTCTACGGCTTTTTGAAGAGGAGGCCTCTAAGTCTGATCGCAGCGAATGCCAGTTCGATTCCAGTCGAGATTTCGGCACAGGTATGCGCCGCCTTGGACCGGGGATTGCCGCGACGAGATTTCGTTCATGAATTTCGGTCGTCGGATACACTTGGTGGAATGCCTGAGGTTTGTCGAGCTATGCTCGGGTCGGTTGGCAAATCGAACGTGCGAAAGCAGGTCGAGCGACTTGCTCTGGGCACTAAGCGAGAACGATCCGACTGCGTCGATCTCGTCTCGGCTGCGGGTCTCGACTCGTCATCGTTCGTGCTCAAATATCTATCTCGGGATCCTGTCTCGTCAGTTCGCTACAATGCTCAGCAAGCCCTCTTGTACGGCGTTATCACGCGCGGCAACAAGAACGAATTTCAAATTGCCCTGAGTGAGCTCGCGGACGAGCGCCATGGCATTTCTCAGTCGATGCGATTGGTCCGACACCTGGTCGACACGAATGGGCGCAATGTATCCGCGAACCGGCTCGCGGAACTGAAGAGAGTTCTGTCAGTTTCGCGCTCGGCCCGGGTGCGATCGGCGTTGGCCGATCTACGGCTCTGATCCCGGCCGCGGGGGCGAGGTCTACTCGATCACAGTGCCCTGCCAGCTGACCGTGGACCCGAGCATCGGACCGACAAGCGGCCGACGCTGTCCGACCTTCGTGAGTCCGGTTCGCTGGAGCAGGACGCCGACCTGGTGGCCCTGGTGCACCGGCCCGGCGCCTGGGATGCCGAGGATCCCCGCGCCGGTGAGGCCGACCTGATCGTGGCCAAGCATCGGAACGGCGCGACCCGCACCATCCCGGTCGCCTATCAGCTGCATTACTTCCGCTTCACCGACCTCGCGGCGCGCATGTAGGTCGAAAGCGACCCGGCTCCTGTATGCACGGCCATGCGGCGGATTGCTAGACTGTGCACGGAGGTGTTGATGATGAGCACACTCGCCGAAGTGCTCGGGACCTACGCGCCCGAGATCAGCGAGACCGACTTCGCCGAGGACTTGCGATTGAAGTTTGAGCAAGTCCACGGCACCGACGACCCGTC
Source organism: Nakamurella lactea DSM 19367 (assembly GCF_000426645.1). Taxonomy (GTDB): domain Bacteria; phylum Actinomycetota; class Actinomycetes; order Mycobacteriales; family Nakamurellaceae; genus Nakamurella; species Nakamurella lactea. Next base: position 211,397 of record NZ_AUFT01000008.1, read on the forward strand.
GCTGACCGCCGGCGAGCTGGCGTTCCTGAGCGAACACGGCGGCGAAGCAGCACGGAACGCCGTCGCTCAGTGGGATCCGGAGGCAGAACGCGACCGCCGCAGCCGCATCGTCGCCGCAAGCGCGCAGCATGTCTTCGCCCAGACCCTCTCGGCCGCCCAGGTAGCTGAACTGACCGGCAAAAGCCGATCCCAGATCACCCGCGACCTCAACGCCAAGAGGTTGTATGGGCTCAGCGTCGGTCGTCACTGGCGAATCCCGCGCTGGCAGTTCACCGAACACGCTGTCCTGCCCGGCCTGGTTGAGGTGGTGCCTACTATTCCGGAGCACCTGCACCCGAGCGTCGTCGAAGGGTTCATGACCACCGACCAGGACGAACTCGGAGCGCGGACTCCGATCGACTACCTGTCAACAGGTGGCAACCCGGCACTGGTTGCCGAAATGGTCGCCGAGCTCGCCCGCTAGTGACCCGCATCGCGAAGGTCCCTTCGAATCCTCCAGCTGAGTTGGTTCGCGAGCCCCGTGACGTCGTCGTCCGTCGCCTGCCGCTGTGGCGCATCCACACAGCCAGGGGTCCGTACCCGAGCCGCTGGAACGCCCTTCGGACCTTCGGTCCGCTGAAGACCGCACGGTTCGACCCGCATCCGCCCCCGCTAGGCGACCATCCGGGATACGGCGTCGCCTACACCGCGTTCGACATCGCAACGTGCGCGGCCGAGGTGTTTCAGGCATCCCGGACGATCGCACTCACCGACGAGCACGACGTCACTGGCTGGCCGCCGACACGAGATCTGCAGCTCCTCGACCTCACTGACACCTGGGCGCTACGCAACGGCGCTTCCAACTCGCTGGCCTCATGGAAGCGGTCGACGTGCAGGGCCTGGTCCGCCGCAATTCGGGACAGCTGGCCAGACCTGGACGGTCTGGTCAGTCGCTCGACCATGACCGGCCGAGAGATGGTTACCCTCTTCGATCCGTCGTTGACTGCATTTCCGGCGGCCCCCTCGTTCCGCCGGCCACTCGACCATCCAGCGATCCAGGCGACCATGGTGCGCGCGGCCGCCGAGTGCGGGTATCGAATCGCCTGACCGCCATTGCCGAGCTCGAGGTACCCGTACTGGCAGTGTCCTGGTCCGGCGGCTGTGGACCTCGTGCGGCGACCGGCCCTAGGGTGACGTCCGTGACCGGGAGTCCTCAAAGCTGGCAGGAGCGCTTCTCGAGTACCTTCGCTCGCCCGGAGTCTGCTGTGGAGCAGCGGATTTGGGCAGAGGTCTACGGCGAGGAGTTCCCGGCCGCGGCAAATCCGCACAGCTACGTCTCGGTCAGCGAGCTGGAGCGCTTCGACACAGAGTTGCAGGTCGGGTCCGGGGACGTACTGGCCGACCTGGGATGCGGACGGGGCGGGCCAGGTCTGTGGGTCGCCGGCCGTCGACGGGCCCGTTTGGTGGGGATCGACATCGCCGCCACAGCGCTGGACGCGGCCCGCGCTCGAGCTGAGGCGTTGGGGATGGCCGACTCCGCCGACTTCCGGCTCGGATCTTTCGCCGACACTGGTTTGGCCACTGGAACGGTCCAGGCCGTGATGAGCGCGGACGCCTTGTTGTTTGCACCGGACAAGTCCGCCGCGATCGCGGAACTGGCAAGGATCCTGATGCCCTCCGGTCGCGCGGTCCTGACCAGCTGGGACTATTCCCGACAGCCCGTCGGCCGGCCGCCGCAGCTGGCGGACCACCGTCCGTTGCTGCAGGACGCTGGATTCGACGTGATCGCCTATCAGGAGACCGAACACTGGCGGGACCGGCAGACCCGAACCACGGACCTCATGCTGCGGGCCGTTGACGAATTGGCGGCGGAGAGCGGCCGTGACCCTGCCAAGATCCGCGTCTCTCTCGAGGAGATGCAGGCCACCATCGAGTGCATGAGCCGCCGGGTTTTCATCGTTGCCGGGCGGCGCGGGTAGGCCGCCTCGGCCGGACTACCGGGGTCTCGGCGACCGTTCGACGAGCGGGAGGTATGCGTCGGCGACCACGGGCGGCAGCTGCGGATCGTCGGGCAGCTCGATGACGGCACGCAGGCGCACGTCACGCGACGACGAACCGATCTCGATGACGAACTCGCCGCCCTCCCGCCGCCATGCACCGTGTCGGCCGTCGTCGCGGTCGACGGCCACGTCCCAGTAGGCGAAGTCGCGGCTGGTCAATGCGAATGCAACCTCGGCGCTCTCGCCGGCGGCCAGCGCAACCTTGTCGAATCCGCGGAGTTCGCGCTCCGGACGCCGGACGGCTGCGTCCGGGTCGCCGACGTAGAGCTGGACGATCTCCTGGCCCGCGCGGGGCCCGGTGTTGGTCACCGTGCAGATCGCCTGCACCGCACCGGCTTTCGCATCGGTGATCTCGACCCTCAGGTCGGAGTAGCCGAACGCCGTGTACGACAGGCCGTGGCCGAAGGGGTAGCGGACATCGCGGCGCAGGGCGTCGTACCAGCGGTAGCCGATGAACACGCCTTCGCCGTAGACGACGGTGCCGCGCTCGCCGGTCCAGGTCAGGTAGCTTGGCGTGTCCTCCAGTGTCAGCGGGAACGTCTCGGCGACCTTCCCGGACGGATTGACCCGCCCGAGCAACACGTCGACCACCGCGATGCCGCCGGCCTGGCCGGGGAGCCAGGCCTCGACGATCGCGTCGACCCGGTCGTGCCACGGGTCCATGGTCACGGCGGCGCCGTTGGCGAGCACGACCACCAGCGCCGCCTCCGTCCGTTCGCGCAGATCGGCGAGCCGGCCGAGCAGCGCCACCTGGTCGCCGGGCAGAGCGAGCGTCGTGCGGTCGTCGGCCTCCTGCTCGAAGGCCAGTGGGAGACCGACGAAAGCCAGGATGACGTCGGCGTTCTCGGCGACCGCGACGGCCTCGTCGGCCAGCCGAATGGCCGTCGCGGACAGTGGTCCGGCGGCGACCCGTTCCGCGGCGTCCGCCAGTCGGAGCGCCTCGGCCAGCGCCGCCGACCGGCGAGCCGGCCCTACGCCGTCGTCGACGAACTGCGCGTTGTGCGAGTCGAGGTAGGCGCGAAGGTCGTCCTGGTACGGGTTCTTGGGCGCGTGGAAGTACCCGGGCGCGTAGTCGATCCGATCACCGACGGCCTCCCGTAATGCGTCCAGGGCGCTGTCGACGCGTGTCGGGTCGACCCCGGATGACCCGCCGCCCTGGATGCGCGGGTGTTCGGCGAAGGCGCCGATGACGGCTACCCGCCCTGGCTGGGCGAGATCGATCGGCAGCACCGCAGTGCCGCCCGCGCTGCCCGCGTCAGCCGGGACAACCCCGCTACGCCCAACCGGGACAACCCCGCTGCGGTCACCGGGTGCTCGGCGGGACTCGTTGCGCAGCAGGGTGACGCATGCGGCGGCCGCCTCGCGGGCGAGGGCATGATGCTCGTCGGCGCGCAGTAGGGCCAGCTGCTCATCGCTCAGTCGGTCGCCGGGTGCGACTCCCAGATCCATCACCGGGCCGTTCACCAGGTCGGGCCCGGGATAGGCACGGGCGACCAGCTGCAGCACCCGACGGGCGGCGGCATCGACCAGCTTCTCGTTCAACTCGCCGGACCGCACGGCCGCGACGATTTCCGCATCCGTCACCCCGGCCGTCCCCGGCATCTCAAGATCGAGTCCGGCGCGCAGGGCCGGCACGCGATGGTGAACGGCGTTCCAGTCGGACATCACAACGCCGCCGTATCCCCACTCGTCACGCAGCACATCGGTGAGCAACCACCGGTTCTCCGACGCATGCACGCCTTGCAGGCGGTTGTAGGAGCACATCACGCTCCACGGATCGGCCTTCGCGATGACCCGTTCGAACGCCGCGAAGTAGATCTCGCGCAGCGTCCGCTCGTCGGCCTCGACGGAGATCCGGGTCCGTTCGATCTCCTGGTTGTTGGCCGCGAAATGCTTGAGCGAGGTGCCGACGCCGACCGACTGGACGCCGTCGACGTACGCGGCGCCAAGTTCCCCGGACAGCGTCGGATCTTCCGAGAAGTACTCGAAGTTGCGTCCGCACAACGGCGAACGCTTCATGTTGACGCCGGGGCCCAGGACCACCTGTACGCCGAGCGCGCTGGCCTCTTCGCCGATCGCGCGACCGACCCGGCGGGTCAGCTCCCGATCCCAGGACGCGCCCATCGCCGAGGCCGTCGGAAACCCGGTCGCCGGGATCCAGACCATGTCGACCCCCGTCTCCTTGCGCAGCCCGTGCGGGCCGTCCCCGACCTCCACTGCGGGCACCCGCACGCCGTCTGCCGGCCGGTCGATCGTCTCCGTGTACCAGTCGTCGTGCCCGGAGAGCAGAGATGCCTTCTCCGGCAGGGTGAGTGCGGTCAGCACGGCCTCGACATCGAACGGAACGGAGGGCATGACAATCCTTCTTGACTGGGAACGAACAACGGACGGTACGGCGCTCAGGTCATCAGGAAGTCCTGCGGGTGGTCGTCCCGCACTCGGGCGAGTAGCTCGGGCCCGACCGTCACGCCGCCCTCGGCCAGCGCGTCGAGCACGACGCCGGACAGCGGCGAGGCGGCGGCCACCACGACCCGCGCCGCCGGTGCGACCCGACCGAGCTCCGTGACCAGGGCATCCCGCATCGCAGGGTGTTCGGACGTCGCGACCGAACCGTTCAGTAGCACCGGCAGCTCCCCGGACGCCAGCTCGACGCCGACCCGACGCGCGCACCAGTGCGCGTACCGGACGAACGCCGCCGCCTGGTCCGCGACGATGCCGCGGGCGACATCGTCGCCGGCGTCGGCCGCGGCGAGCACGATCCGGGACGCCCGCCACAGGTCCGATCCGGGCCGGGCACCGAACCGGCGGGTGAAGGTGTGCCGCAGCTCCCAGGCGTCGACGACGCCGTAGAGCTCGCAGAGTGCCGGGGTCAGTGCGGTTTCCGGCGCGATCCCCATCCAGGCGCGCACCACGGCCCGCAGCGCGGCGTCGCCGAGCGCGGCGCCGCCCAGGGCGTCGAAGACGAACATGCCGGAGCACTCCTCGCGGCCGTCGGCGGACCGGGCGCCGATGGCCGGCCCGGTGCCGACCGCGATCGAGACGCCGACGCCGGATCCGTCGATCAGCCGCAGCGAGGCGAACCCGTCGTTCTTGATGCTGCGCGACCCGAGAGCCGGCAATCGCCGGTCGAGGTGTTCGGCCCAGAACTGCTCATCCTCCGGGTAGTCGACGCCGGCCAGTCTGAACGCCGCAGAGGTGATCTCGGCGTCCGTCACCCCGGCGTCGGCGAAGGCGACCGAGACGGCACCGAAAACGGCGTTCAGGGCCTCCGGAATGCTGGCGGCCCCGTAGATGTCGCCCCGCCCGCCGCGGCCGCGGCCCAGCACGGTGCCGTCGCCGTCGACGACCAGTGCGACCGTCTTGGAGTTGCCGGCGTCGACCGCCAGATGTCGGGTGCTCACGTCAGCAGACGCTCCGGCAGGTACTCGCGGTGCGCGTACGCCATCTCGTCGTACAACTCTTCGGCGACTCGCAGGGTCGGCACCATCGGGTTCGCCGCCAGTGCCCTGATGCCGTCGGCGCGGGTACCCCTCCAGGCCGCCTCGGCCGCCAGGTACTGGTACTCGGCCAACTCCTGGACCAGGCCGCGCACCGCGTGCGGCAACGGCTGTTGCGGCAGCGGATGCACGCCCTGGGCATCGACCGTCGACCACACCTCGACCACGACGTCCTCGTCGAACCCGGGCAGCGCCGTTCCGGTGTTCTGCAGGTTGACCGGCAGCCGGGCGCCGGTGTCGTTGTAGTAGGCGCTCATCACGTCGATCGCCAGCTCGAGCTCGTGGATGCCCCCGCGCGAGCGCTTCGGGTCCAGCTCCGGGATCTCGGCGTTCGCCTGCTCCTCGTAATGCTGCCAGTAGCCGGGGACGGCGGCCAGCAGGTCCTCGGCCCTGGTGGTGCGGGCGCCCTGCAGTTCGCGCAGCACCTCCTCACGGAAGTAGTAGTACTGGAAGTAGTCGCTGGGCACCGACCTCATCGTCGTCGCGAGTTGCAGCATCCGCTTCGAGTGGGTGTCGAGCGTCGGATCGTCGCGGCGCTCCTCCCAGGCGGCGTCCAGCAGCGGCATCAGGTCCTGGCCGTCGTAGGTGTGCTGGTACGACCAGCAGTTGTGGTTGACGCCGGCCATCACGATGTCGGCCTTGGCCGGATCGAGGCGGGCCGCGCGCAGCACCGTGTTCGGGAAGGTGATCGGCCCCTCGCACATCGACCACATGGTCCGGTCGGTGAACCGGGTGACGGCCTGCGAGACGATGTTCACCGGGTTCGTGTAGTTGAAGATGATCGCGTTCGGGGCGACGGCGTCCAGGTCGCGGACGATGTCCTCGTAGATGTGGATCGAGCGCAGCGACATGAAGAACCCGCCGGGCCCTTGGGTCTCCTGGCCGATCACCCCGTGCTTGAGCGGGATCCGCTCGTCCAGGGCGCGGGCGGCGAAGTCGCCGGGCCGGAAGCTCGACAGCACGGCGTCGGCATCGGTGAGCGCGGCCCGGCGATCCGTCGTCGAGCTGATCGTGATGTCGACACCCTGGGCCTTGGCGATCTTGGTGGCGATCGTCTCGACGGCCTGCAGCCGGTCGGGGTTGACGTCCTGGATGACGACCTCGGAGCCGTCGAACTCCTTGCCGTGGGCCAGGAACGACGCCATGGTCCCGGCGCCACGGGAGGATCCGCCGCCGATGTAGACGAGTTTGATGGCTGCCATCTGATCAGTTTCCTTCGATAGTTGAGTGGTGGAAAGGCGTGCGGGGGCCGGTGCTGCCGACCCGGGCCGCGGCTAGTGGCCGGCGGCGGCGCGGTCGGCGATCAGGGACGGGTTCTTGCACTCGACGGTGATGGTCGCCGGCCAGTCCGGCTCGTACCGTTCTGCCTCGGCGATCCGGGCGTAGGCGTCGCGCTTGTGCTCGCCGCAGACGATCATGATCACCTCGCGGGAGGTGGCGGCGATGGTGTCGATGCCGACCGTCACCCCGTGCGTCGGGACCAGGTCCAGGGTGGTGAATTCGGGGAAGGTGCCCATGTTGTCGCGGCGGGTCGCCGCGCCGAGTTCGGTGACGTGCGATCGGGAGTCGCGGGCGGTGCCGGGCTGGTTGAACGCGATGTGGCCGTCGGAGGCGCCGGTGGCCAGTAGGAACAGGTCGATCCCACCGGCCGCCTCGATCCGCTCGTCGTAGCCGGCAGGATCGGCCGGGTCCGGCAGCCAGACCTGGGTCGGGGCAACGGTTCCGGCCGCTGCGCAGCCGGCCGCGATCGGCCCGAGGATCTGCCGGCGGGCGAACCCGAGGCACGAGTAGGACCGCTCCGGGTCGACGCAGCGCAGCGCACCGTCGGCGCCCGGGACCACGTACTCGTCCATCATCACGATCACCAGCCGGGACAGGTCGGCGCCCCGACCGGCCAGCCGGGCCAGGGCCCGGTAGCTGGGCGCGCCGGTCCGTCCCCCGGGACAGCCGAGCAGGAAGTGCTGCCCCTTGGTGGCGGCCAGGCGGTCCAGGATCATCGCCGCGACCGCCTCGCCGACCGTGTCGGGATCGGGCAGGACCATCGGTGGCAGAGTCACATCTCCCCCTGGGAGTGATAGCGGGTGCGGCGGATGCTGGTGGGCCGGCGAGAACGGGCTGAAGTCATTCCTTGATCGCGCCCGCGAGCATCCCGGAGATGAACTTGCGCTGGAAGATCACGTAGAGGATCAGCACAGGGGCCGCGACAATCAGGCCGCCGGCCGCCATCAGGTTGATCTGGGTGACGTACTTGCCCTGGAAGACGCCGAGGGCGACGGTGGCCGTCTGGTTGCTGCCGTGCAGGAACACCAGCGAGAGGAAGTAATCGTTCCAGGTCCACATGAAGCTCAGTAGGATCAGCGTGTAGATCGCCGGCCGGACCATCGGCGTGGCGAGGTGGCGCAGCATCTGCACCGGGCCGGCTCCGTCGATCTCGGCCGACTCGAAGGTGGCCCGCGGCAGTGCGCGGAACGCCGCGCGCATCCAGAAGATGCCGAATGGCACGCCCATGCCCAGGTTGATCAGGATGATCCCGGGCAGCGAGTTCGTCATCCCGAAGGTCCGGAACTGGTAGTACAGCGGGACAATGATCGCCTCGGTGGAGATCATCATGCCGAGCAGGACGATCGGGAACAGCACCCTCTCCCCGGCGACCCCGAGGACGCCGAAGGCGTACCCGCCGAGCAAGGCCAACACCACCTGACCGATGACGACGCAGACCGCGATGGTCAGCGAGACCGTCAGCGCCCGCCCGAATCCGGCCTGTTGCCAGGCGGTGGCGAAGTTGCCCCACTCGAACTTCGACGGCGAGACCGGCCCGCCGGAACGGTCGGGGCTCAGCGCCGCCAACACGAACGTCACGATCGGGAACAGCACGACGACGGCCATCACGGTCAGCACGACGTAGTTCACCGTGCGTTCGGTCCTGGAGATCATGTCAGTCACGCTCCGAAACGCGGGTGATGACCAGGGCGACCACCAGGCACAGCACCGCCATCACCACGCCGATCGCGGCGGCCAACCCGACCTGCGGGTTCTGGAACGCGGCCTTGTAGAGCGCGACGGCCGGGGTGAGGGTCGAGGTGCCGGGGCCGCCGTGGGTGGTGATCCAGACCAGATCGAAGGTCCGCAGCGCGGCGGTCATGGTCAGCGTCAGCGCAACGGCGAGCTGCCCGCGCAGACCCGGCAGGGTGACGGCGAAGAACTCCCGGAACGGGCCGGCGCCGTCCATCCGCGCCGCCTCGTACAGTTCCGGCGCGATCGCCGAGGTGCCGGAGATGAACAGCACCATGCAGAAGCCGAAGGTGACCCAGGTGCCGATCAGGCCAAGGGCCGGTAGCGCCCAGGTGAAATCGCCCAGCCAGGTGCGGGCCAGCGAGTCCAGCCCGATCGCCCGCAGCGCCTGGTTGAGCGGGCCGTCGGGGGCGTAGATCCGTTTGAAGACCAGGGCGATGACGACGGTCGTCATCACCTGCGGGAGGAAGAAGATCCACCGGTAGACGGCCATCCCCGGCTGCTTGGCCCTGGTCAGCAGGGCCGCGGAGAACAGGCCGAGGACGATCGGCAGCAGCGCGAAGAAGCAGATCAGCACCAGCACGTGCCCGAAGGTGGAACGCAGGATCGGGTCGGTGACGAAGGTGACGTAGTTGTCGAAGCCGACCCAGGTCGCCGCGCTGACCCCGTCCCACTTGAAGAACGAGTACTGGATCGATTGGACCAGCGGCGCCAGCACCACCACCGCGTAGACGGCGAGCGGCAGGGCCGCGAAGGCCAGGCCGGTCCACCGCCGCCGACGCCGCGCGGAGCGGCGCCGGGGTGGAGCCGACGCCGTCTCGCGCGGCTCCGCCGCGGCGGACCCGGCGGCCGCCGTCCAGACGCCGGTAGAGCGGGCGGGTGCGGACACCGTCAGGCCTGTCCGGCCAGGAATGCGTCCCGGTCGGCGTCGACGGCGGCGGTGAACTTGCCGGAGTCCATCTTCCCTGCGAAGACCAGTTGCAGGTTCTGGCCGAGTGTGTCGAGCATCGTCGGGCTGGACCAGTCGAAGTACGGGACGTAGCCGTCGTCGCTGTCCAGGGTCTTCGCGGCCGCCGACTCGCCGGTCAGGCTGAGCGAGGTCTCCGGCACCTTCACGTCCGGCGAGAGTGCCGGCACCAGGCCGAGATCGACCGCGGTCTGGCCGGCTGCAGGCGACATCAGGTAGTCCAGGAAGGCGGCGGCCACCTCGGGATGCTTCGACTTGGCGGAGATCACCATCGCGCCCGGTGCGGCACCGACGCCGACGGTCTTGCCGCCCGACTGCGGCAGCTGGACGTAGCCGAAGTGCTTCTGCTGTTCGGTGCTCAGGCCCAGCGAACCGGTGTACTCCCACCGGAAAACGCCCTGGCCCTTGACGAAGTTGGCGACCGCGGTCTGGTAGTCGATACCGGCGAAGTCCTTCGGGAAGTAGCCGGCGTCAGCCCATTTCTTGACCGTCTCGACGGCTTCCTTCATGCCGACGTCGGATGCCTTCACCGTCGGCACGTCGTAGACGTAGTCGTTGAGCTTGTTCTTGTCGGCCAGCACGGCCTGAACGCCGAGCAGCGCGGACGTCGAGCCGTCGAGACTGCCGTACTGGAACGGGATCTCGCCGGCCGTCTTGGCCTTGGCGGCGTCGACCTCGAGTTCGTCGAGGGTTTTGGGCGGTTCGATGCCGAGCTTCTTCAGCTTGTCGGCGTTGTAGTACAGGCCGATCAGCGAGGTCCGCGCCATCGGGGTGGCGAACCAGGAGCCGGAGCCCATCGTCTTCAAGTCGGTGGTGAACTTGTTCTGCCTGATGATCGTGGTCGGGACCTTCGAATCCCAGCCGTAGGCCTTGGCGTAGCTGTCGAGGTTGACCACCAGCCCACCCTTGGCGAGGGTGCCCAGCGACTGCCAGCCATTGTTCGCGCTGGCGATGTCCGGTCCGGCGTCGTCCTGCAGCTGCAGGTTGAGCGTCGAGTTGAGCTGGCCCCAGTCCTCCGAGGTGCGGTCGATGGTGACGTTCGGGTACTTCTTCTGGAAGTCGGCGATCGCCTGGTCGATCCATTTGCCCTCGGCCGAACCCCAGAAATCGGTCATCTTCAGGGTCACGGTGCCGGCCGAGGCGATGTCGGTCGAGATGCTGCTCGGCTGGGCGCTGCTCTCGCTGCCACCACCCCCGCCGGGTGCGCAGGCGGACATGGTCAGAGCGAGGCCGGCGACGACCGCGACGGTGGTCGCCATCCGTGCTCGAAGAACTCTCATCTTCACTCCGTTGTGATCTGGGGCCCGCATCCGGGAGAGCCGGGCTGACGCTCGCACTGCGGGACCGACTTTCCCGACAGTAGACAAAGTGACCCAGTTAGTCCAGATCGAACCAGTTGGCCCAACTGGTCGAACCAATCGGTCGACACTGGTATGTTGCGTTCGTGACGTCACCGAGTGCCGCGACCCAGACGTACGACCGGCTCGTCCACGACCTGACGGTGGGCCGGTACGCGGTCGGCAGCCGGCTGCCGGGGGAGCGAGATCTCGCGGTCGAGCTCGGGGTGAGCCGGGCGACGCTGCGGGTCGCACTAGGTCGGCTGGAATCCGAAGGTGTGGTGCAACGCTCGGCGCAGCGCGGCTGGTTCGTCCCGCGGCAACTGATCGGGGAGCCGCCCAGCACCCTGCAGTCGTTCACCGAGATGGCGCGGGCCAGGGGACTGCGGCCGACTGCGCGGGTGCTGCGGCACGAGATCCGGCCTGCCACCATGGACGAGGCCGGCAAGCTGCGGATTGCGCCGGCCGCCCCTGTGATCGAGATCGACCGGCTGCGCGGGATGGACGGCACCCCGGTCTGCTTCGACGTCGTGGTGGTCGCGGAGAATCGCGCGCCGGCGCTGGCCACCGCCGACCTGACCGACGCCTCGCTGTACGAGGTGCTGCGGACCCAGTGCGGCATCGAGATCTACCGCAGCGCCTACACCCTGATGGCCGCGGTCGCCGACGGTGACCTGGCGAAATTGCTCGGCACCGGCGTCGGCGCGCCCGTGCTGGTTGGCGACGAGGTGGCCTATACCTCCGACGGCACACCGGTTCTGGTCGGCACCAACACCTACCGCGGTGACGCCTACCGGTTCGAGGCGGACCTGTTCCGCCGGGCGTAGGTATTCCCCGGCGGTCAGCCGCGCAGCCGCTGGAATCCATCCAGGATCAGATCGAGTACCAGCGCGAACTCGGCCGTGTCGTCGTACTGGTTGCACAGCGACATCGCCTCCATCCACAGTCCTGATCAACGGTGCATCGGGCGGTGTCGGCAGCCTCGCCGTGCAGATCGCGAAGGCGCTCGGCGCAGGGTGAGTCGTCAGCGGCTGACGCCGATGCTCGCCTCCCGCCGGCAGGCGGACGTCGTCGCCCTCGCCGGCCTGATTGAACGACGGCGTCGTTCGTACAGTTCTCGACCGCTGTTACCCACTCCACGAGATTGACGAGATTGCCAGGGCGATCGACTACTCGGAGACACGTTCATGCCAAAGGAAAGGTAGTCATCACGATCCCTGACGCCGTGTCCCGCTGGATCCCGTCGCACCACAGATATGCCGCGCTATTGCATTGCGCAAACGTTCGCTCTAGTCTTCGACGTCTACGATAGTTCGTATCTATTTCTCGTATTTCGTAGAGCGTTCAACAGGCACAGGAGCTGCATCGTGAGAGTCTCTCGTCGAAGTTTGTTGATTGGCAGCGCAGCCGCCCTGGGCACGATGCCATTGATGGGCCCTTCACCGGCGAGTGCCGCGCCCGCGCGCCAGGCGGCGGCGCCGCCCGCGTCGGCAGACCCGGTCGTTGACGAGCCGTCGGTAGCCCGGGCTCTCACGTGGTGGCCGCCGCAGCGGCAGGTGTGGACTCCGGTCGGCTGGAAGGGCCACCTGTTCCGGTACGACAACTTCTACACGGGCGCCATCGTCTGTCAGCCGGCCGTCGCCCTCCCGACTGGTGCGCCGTCGATCAAGCCCTACCTGAGGCAGTACGCCGGTCGGGACTTTCAGCTGACGCCGATCATGCCGCAGCGGGGACAGATACCTGACCTGGCGACGGAACCGTATTACTTGCACCGCCACGACTTTGGCGTCGGGGTCCAGGGTTGGGACATGGACCGACAGACACCGGTCCTGTGGACAGACTTCCGTCGCCAGGAGGGACTCGTCCTGCGCCAAGAGGTCTTCGCGCATCTCCCGGGCGGCATGGCCGTCCAGACCGCCGACGAGCCGCTGTACGCGTGGGTGCGGTACCGGATCACGGAGAAGGACGCGGATTCCCCCGCAGTGTTCCAGTTCGCTCTGCGATGCACCCGCGCCATGTACAAGCACTACATCGACCCTCCCGAGCAGCAGGAGGCCTTCGTGACCATGCAGGTCACCCCGGATGCTGCGACGATGACGGATCCTCTACGGATCGACCGCATCTGGAACCCCGGCGGTGACCCCATGACGGTGCCGGTGTTCGACGACAGCTCCGGTGATGTCCGGTTGATGCTCGGTCTGCCCGCCGGAGCTGGAATCTCGCTGACCGAGCTCGACAGCCATCCCGGGGTCTACGACCTGACGGTCAAGCTCCCTGTGGAGGTTGGTAACACGGTCGATGTATTGCTGCCCTATCTCCCGCAGCCGCGGGTCGAGGTGGACAAGGTCTGGCAGCTCGGCCACGACGGCGCGCTCGCCGAAACCGAGGGCTTCTGGTCTGCCAGATCATCGACCTCGGCAAGGATCTCGACCCCAGAGACTCTGGTGAATCGCTACTTCCACCGCAGCGTGCAGCTCTCCGAGGTGATCGCGGAGAAGAGCCCGGACACCGGGCTGTACACCTTCCTGACCGGGTCATACGGCTACGACCTGCTGTGGAGCACCCCCACCTCGATGATCAGCCACATGTTCCTGGACCAGCTCGGTGAACACGAGATCGTCCAGACCCACCTCGAGCCGTATTTCCTGTTTCAAGGCACCCGCAACCCGCCCGGAACGGCCTACCAGAAGGTAGGCAAGGAGGGCTTCTTCGCGACCCCGGCCTCACTGCAGTCCTTCGATTGGCTCGGTGACCACGGTGCCATCCTCGAGTCCGTCGCGCGGCACATGCTGCTATCCGGTGACGAGGCGTTCATCGGCCGCTGGACTCCTGCCGTCGTCGCCGCGATGGACTTCATCAAGCGGGCCTGCGCTGTCACCGATCACGACGGTGTCGCCGGGCTGATGCCACCTGCGGCGTCGAACGACACCGGTGTCGAACAGCAGTCGGTGTGGATCCAAGTCTGGACCTATAAGGGCCTGCGGTCCGGCGCGGAGGCCCTCGCGGAACAGCGCCACCCCAGGGCCAAGGAGTTTGCAAGCCTGGCGGACAAGTTCCGGGCCACCTTCGCCGCCGCTCTGCGTGACTCGGCGGCATCGGCGCCGACCTGGACGGACAGCAACGGGCACGAATACCCGATCGTGCCGAGCAAGTTCAGCGGCCCGGCCAGCGGGTGGCCCTATTTGGAGGCATTCGACTCCGGTGCTTTGGCCGCGGTGTGGGCCGGGCTGCTGCCGGCGAGCGACCCACTGATGACCTCGTTCCTGGAGTACTTCCGGTCCGGCCCTAACACCCGGCTGTTCGATCCATGGCACCACACCGCACTCGACCGGGTCGTTCTCGATCACGAGCAGAGTAGCGGCGAACCCTGCTACAGCTGGAACCTGTTCCACAGCTGGCAGTCCGGGGACCGCAAACGCTTTCTCGAAGCCATGTACGGCCTGATGGTGGGCGCATGTTCGCCGGACACTTTCATCGCCGGCGAACACCGGCACGGCATGTACGGGACGTTGTTCGTCCAACCGATGGTGACCTGGGCGGTCAAGCACGCGGTGGTCGACGACTCGCTAGCCGCGAACGAACTACATCTGCTGCGCCTGTGCCCGGCCGCCTGGCTGGATTCGTCGGCACCGCTGGAGATGACCCGAATGGCCACTCGGTACGGGCCGGTGTCGGTGAAGGTGACGGTGTCTTCCGACCGGGGTGAGGTCGATGTCCAGCTCAGTGCCAGCTGGCGCCACAAGCCATCCCGGATCTACCTGTATCGCCAGCCGGGTCACGTCCGGATGCGGGTCAATGGCAGAGCGATTCCGCCCCGCGACCGGATTCTCGTCACGTTCTGAACGTTCCTGTAATGCGCCTTGCCTGCTGTCCGCCATACCGAACCCTTCCCTCAGGAGAGCCATGAAAGCCCGTCGATCACTGCTGGTCGCGTCGGTGTTCGTCGTCGCCACAACATGCGCTCCCCTGATCGTCGCTGTTCACGCGGCGGCGGCGCCGGCCTCGCCCGGTCGCAGCTGGCATCCCGAAGCGATGCAGACTCGATCGAAGGAGCGCGTTGCCGACGGTCCGAACGCTGTCCTTCGGTCGAACAGTGCCCCCCGTTCGAAGGCCGCGATCACGGGCCCATCACAGGCGAAGCCGGGGTTGTCGGCCGCGCAGACCATTCCGCCCGACCTTTTGGTGCGAGATGGAGGCACGAACGCTGGAGCGCTCGGGGTGGCCACTACCACCGGCCCGGCCGACCCATGGCAGATCACGACTGACGTTGCGGGGCAATGGGATTGGGCTGACCAGCTGCTGTCGGCAGACGTCACCGGCGACGGCCGCACGGATCTCATCGCTAGGTCGGGAAGCCGACTCTACGTCTACCCTGGGACAGCAGACCCGGCCAACCCTTGGCCGACCCGCTTCGTCGCCGGGACCAACTGGGGCCGCTTCGACACGATCGTGATCGCGGATGTGACCGGTGATGGCAGGCCCGATCTGTTGGCCCGTGAACCAGGCGCCGCGAGCGGCACCCTGAAGATCTTCCCCCACAATGGCGCCTCCAGCGGAAACGTCTGGACGGGGACAGGTCGCTGGGCGGGCACCGGCTGGAACCTGGCCACCACGATCATGCTGGCCGACGTCACCGGTGATCACCTCGCCGACATGGTCATTCGGGACGGCAACGGTGACTTGTGGATCTATCCGCACAACGGCATCACCAACGGAAACCCGTACACCTCCCGCGGATTCGCCGGAAGTGGCTGGGGCACCGCCGATCTGATGACGCTGATCGACCCCGGAACAGGCTTCCCTGACCTGGTGATCCGTGACCGCTCGGGGGCGCTCTGGCGCTATCCGCACAACGGCGCCAGCACCGGCAATCCCTGGGGACCAAGAGTGTCCGGGGGCGCCGGCTGGTCGGACACGAGCGCTCTGCTCGCGGCCGACGTTGATTCCGACGGCCGCCAGGACCTGCTGGCCGTGCACCGCAGTGCCACCCTCTGGCGCTATGAGACCGCCACCGGTGCAGACCTCTGGCCGATCAGGTCGTCCGCAGGTACCGGGTGGAACTTCGACGACGCGATGGTGACTGCCGATGTCGACGGCGACGGACTTGGCGACATCGTCGTCCGTGAGCCAGGCCGGTCCGATGGCTCGCTGTGGCTCTACCCGGGAACACAGCCCGGTGCCGTGCCTGCTCCACCTGTACTACTCGGCACGGGATGGAACCTTGCCCGGCGGTTGGCAGTCGGTGATGTGACCGGCGACGGCTTCCCCGATCTCGTCGTTATCGACCGGGCGGGCGACATGTGGGTCTACCCGAACAATGGATCCGGCGACCGCACGCCATTCGACCAGGGACGCAGCTGGATCGGCACCGGCTGGGGAACGACAGCGAAGTTGCTGATGCTCGATGCCGACCACGACGGCGAAGCAGATCTGGTCGACGTCGAGACCGACGGCACCGCGTGGCTCTACCGCGCCGGACAGGCGCCCTACCGGATCCCGGGCGAGTTCGGAGCCGCCCGATCACTCGCCGGCGGCGACATCGACACTTCCGGAACCCCGAGCCTGGTCGTCCTCTGGAGCGACGGGCGGTTGAGTGTCCGCGAGTTCGGATCGCAGTCGACCCCATGGACCGATGATCGGTTCCTGGCCGGCGACTGGGATTTCGCCTCCCACGTGTTGTTGTGATTGACCGAATGCAATCGGAGGAAGACATGGGACGCGCACGCGTCGGACGGCTGGTGGCCGCGGTACTGCTGGCACTGTCCGCCACCGTCTTTGCCTCGGGGATAGCCCAGGCGATTGAGATACCGAAGGACCTGATCGCTCAGAACTTCCCCGATCCGGACGTCGTCCCGGTCAACGGCACCTGGTACGCCTACTCCACCAACACCTGGGCCTACCTGCCGGTCGCGTCGGCACCGACGGTCGACGGACCATGGTCCTTGCAGGGTGACGCGATGCCCGGCGGGCCGTCGACGAGCTGGGCAACCGCCGGCCGGACTTGGGCTCCCGATGTGGCGGTCAACAGCGACGGCACGTTGACCGTGACCTACACCGCATGGCACACCGCATCAGGTCGGCAGTGCATCGGAGTCGCGAAGGCCACCAGTCCGCTGGGGCCGTTCACTCCCGTCGGAACCGGCCCTCTGCTCTGCCCGCTGGCGCAAGGGGGCGCCATTGACGCGAGCACCTTCGTTGAACCCGGAGGATCGCGCTATCTGCTGTGGAAGAACGACGGCAATGCCGTCGGCGTCTCGAGCTCGATCTACCTGGCCCCGGTCAACTCCGACGGCACCGCGCTCACCGGATCACCGACGGCATTGATCACCGGACCAGCCGGTTCGATCATCGAAGCACCCGTCGTCGTCCGGCGGCCGACGGGCTACGCGATGTTCGTCTCGACCGGGGGCTACGGCGGATGTGACTACCAGACGGCCTATGCCACTTCGACCAGTCTCAACGGACCGTGGACCGGCCCAACCACCTTCATGACGACGGGGAACACCGGTGTGTGCGGACCTGGCGGTGCAGACGTCAAGACCGCCACGAACGGGCTGACCGGCGGGGACAAGGTGATCTTCCACGGTTGGGTGAACGGCGCCCGCCACCTATTCTCCATCGACCTGAGCTGGAACGGCCTGCAGCCGGTTCAAGGCGGTAGCAGGGCAAGCTCGTTGGACGGTGACGGCCGCGCCGAAATCGCTGCCGTCCGGCGCGACGGGGAAGTGCAGGCCTGGCACAACGATCTGGGCTTTGCCGTCAGTCCCTACGGTGACTCGCTGTTCATCACCACCGGATTCGACGACCCGGCGCGGACCCGGTTCGCCGATCTCGATGACGACGGCCGCGCAGAGGCGATCTACATCACGACCAACGGTGAGATCTGGGCCTGGCACAACGACGCCGGGTTCGCCTCCAACCCCTTCGGGACCTCCCGATTGATCGCCACCGGGTTCACCGATCCCGCCAGGGTGCGGTTCGCCGATCTCGACGATGACGGCCGTGCCGAATTGATCAACATCGCCGCGAACGGCGACGTGACCGCCTGGCACAACGATGCGGCATTTGCGACCGCACCGTACGGGGCATTCAAGGTGGTCGCGACTGGGTTCTCCGCGGATCGCACCCTGTTTGGCGACCTGGACGGCGACGGTCGGGCGGAGATCATGGATATTCGCCCGAACGGTGAGATCTGGGCATGGCACAACGACGCCGGATTCGCAACGACGCCGTACGGCAACTCGGCGCTGATCGCCGACGGATTCATCGACCCCGAACGCGTGAGGGTCGCCGACCTCGACCAGGACGGTCGTGTCGAGATGATCTCGATCCAGCCTGACGGGCAGGTGCGGGCCTGGCACAACGACACCGGCTTCACCGACAGGCCCTACGGCGACTCCGTGATCATCGCCGATGGATTCACCGAGCCGGACCGGGTCATCTTCATCTGACTCACCCCGGGTCCGGTGCATCCGCGGCTAGGAAGGTGGCTCCGAGCGTGCGCCAACATGTCATGATCCGGGGTGCCTTTCCTCGGCCCGGTCGTTGCACCAATCTGTGGAGGACCACGAATGCCAATACCGTCGCTCGACCGCGTCACCGTCACCGCCGTCCGGACGCTGGCAGTGAGCCCGCAGGTCCGACCGGAGCTGCTGGTGAGCGGTGCACGAGGAACCCACGATCGGTCAGACTTCCTGTTGGTCCGGGTCGAGACCTCCGCCGGTGTCGACGGTTTCGGAGAGGTGAGCGCAACACTGCTGTGGAGTGGTGAGGACGCCGTGACCGCGGAGCATGCGATCTCGGCGGTGCTCGCATCGGCGATCGTCGGCCGACCGATTGTTCCGGTGGCCGATCTCGAGGCGCGGATGGACGCAGTACTGGCCGGTAGCGCGTTCACCAAAGCCGGTGTGGCCACTGCCTTGTGGGATGCCTACGCGCGGCTGCTCGATGTGCCGCTGGCGACCGCCCTGGGCGGACCCAGACGCACGCAGGTTCCGATCAAGTGTTCACTGAGCGGCAACGGGCAGCGACTGGCGGACACTCACCGGGCCGCGGCAGTAGCCGGCTTCGGGGCGTTCAAGATCAAGGTCGGCATCGAGCTGGCATCGGACATCGAACGGGTAGCCCAGGCGCGAGACCTGGTCGGGCCGGATACGTTCCTGGGCCTGGATGCCAACGGAGGTTACAGTCTGGCGGAAGCACGACGAGCGGTGAAGGCGTTGGGGGAGTTCGCGCCTGCTTTCCTGGAACAACCGGTACCGGCGGCCGACCTGGCGGGAATGAGTGAGCTTCGTTCGCTGGGTCTGCCGATCATTGCGGACGAGAGCGTGTTCGGGATGGCCGATCTGATCGCTGTGCTGCGGGCGCGGGCGGCAGACGCTGTCAGCCTGTACGTCGGCAAAAGTGGGGGGCCGGGACGGGCGGTGGCGATGGCCACTGTCGCCGCGGCGCACGGTCTCGGTGTGTTGCTGGGCTCCAATGGCGAACTCGGCCTCGGCGCGGCGGCGCAACTGCACGTGGCCTGTGCGGCACCCGAACTGCTGTCGGACTTTCCGTCCGACATCATCGGCGCCTTCTACTACGATGACGATGTGTTGGCATCGCCATTGGACAGCGACGGCCGCCGGGCGGTGCTGCCCGATGGGCCGGGTCTCGGGGTTGAGCTGAAGCCGGAACTGCTGGCACGCCTGGGCATCTCGAACTGATCGGATCAGGATCCGGTGGCCGGTCGGATCCGCATCACCGCTTCGATCTCGACCGGGCTGCCAGTCGGAAGCTCGGCAACCCCCAGCGCAGCGCGAGTATGGCGGCCGATGTCCGCTCCGAAGACAGAGTGAAAATACTGGGTCGCCGCGTCGGCGACCAGGTGTTGTTCGACGAATCCCGGGGCGCTCGCGACGTACACCGTCACCCGCACCACCTGCTCCACCTGGTCCAAAGAACCCAACTCGGCGCGCGCCGCCGCGACGACGTTCGCCGCGCACTGCCAGGCGCACCGTCGCCCGTCAGGGACATCGACCGACTCCCCGAGTCGGCCGACGGCCACCAGCGCACCGTCGGGCTGTACGGCCGTCTGTCCCGAGGTCATCAACAGATCGCCGTACCGGACCGCGCCGGCGACTTCCGGCCGGGTTGCGCCCGGAGTCGGCGGTTCCGCAGGAACCGCCACGAGCCCTTCCTCGGGCGTGGTTGCTGCACCTGTCATCAAGGCTTCCTTCGGGCTCTTCGGGACTCCGGCATTCGGAAGGCGTTTACTGATTCTGGAATATAGCGTGTCGAGTAGTCGCGGTCGCCGCAGGGCGAAGGATCGTCACTCTGACGTACGCTCCGTCCATGACGGCCTCACCTTCCCGCTCTGCCGCCCCGGCTCACGAGCCGTCGCCGGCGGTCGGTCGCGCGTTGACGGTGCTGGAAACTCTGGTTGCGAGTCAGGAGGGCCTCACCCTCACGGCGCTCGCCAAGAAGGCGGGCATCCCGTTGGCCACCTGCGCCAGCATCGTGTACACGCTGGAACAGCGCGGTTACGCGGCGCGGAAGATCGTCGGGCGAAGCCACTTCTGGCGTCCCACGTTGGGCTTGTACGGGTTGGCTGTTCAGTTGGTGCGCAAGGTCGACTTGACGTCCATTGCCCAAACGGAGATGCAACAGCTTGCTCTCGAGCTGGGCATGCCCGTGCACATCGGTGTCCTCAATGGGACGTCCGTCGTCTATGTCGCCAAGGCAACCCATGAGGGCTTCATCCAGTTCAACACCTACCTGGGCAAGATCGCCCCGTTCAACCTCACCGCCTTGGGCAGAGCGATCACCGCCCACCTGTCGGACGAAGAGTTGCAGCCGTTGCTGGGCAAGCTCAGTGCGGGCGCCGGTCCCAAGGCACGTGCCTCCGATCCAGAGTCCTTCCTGGCACTGCTGGACGAGGTGCGACGTCGTGGCTACGCGGTGGAGATCGAGGAGGAGCAGAGCGACATCGGGTGCGCCGCTGCCCCGTTCTTCGACGCCGACGGGCGCGCGGCCGGCGCCGTAGGGATCACCGGCTTCGCCAAGGACTTCAAAGGTGCTTCCCTCAAGCGGGCGGTGGCCGGAGTCACTGCGATCAGTCGGGAAGTGTCGGCCCGCCTCGGGTTTCATCCCGATCACGGATAACGCCGCACAACCCTTGCGGCTTGAGCCGGACACCTTCTACTATCTCTGAGTGGACGAAGGTATCTTCGTTATTACGAAATATTGAGAATGCGAGAGTGGTGGACATGCAGGTCGATCTGGCGCTGGTGGGACTGGGCGAGATCGGCATCGGCGCCCACCTTCCCGCGCTGTTGCGTCATCCCGAGGTGCGCGTGGTCGCCCTGGTCGATCCCGTGCAGAGTCGCCGGGATGCCGCCCGGGCGATCGCGCCGGACGTCCCGGCGTTCGGGGATCTGACCGAGCTGCCGGTGGGAATGGACGGTGTCGTGCTGGCGACGCCGCCGTGGATTACCACCGGACTGGCCGCCCGGCTCGCCCACGAGGGTGTTCGTGTCCTGGCAGAGAAGCCGATTGCCGTCTCGACCGAGGCCGCGGCACCGTTGGCGGGTCTGCCGGCCGAGGCGGCAGCCAGGGTCCAGATCGGACTGACCTATCGACACGATCCGGCGATGGACGCGTTGAAGGCGCTGGTCGACTCGGGACGGCTTGGAAGCCCGCTGCTGGTGCGTGCGCACATCTACGACGAACGTCTGGATGCGGCTGACGTCGCACACAGCGAGCGAATTCAGTCCGCGTTGGCGCACGGAGTCCCGGTCATTCACGAGGGTGCGCACGTGTTCGACTGGCTCTCCCACCTGTTCGGTGGCGCCGGGGAGGTGCTGGACTGCTGGTCGATGCGTACCGACCCGGCCAATCTGGCCGACAACCTGACCGGTGGTCGGCTGCGGTATCCGGACGGCTCGACCGCGCTGGTCGAATTCGGCTGGTACACAGCGGCATTGCCAGTGTGCGAACTGAGCCTGCTTGGTTCCAACGGGCTGGTCGTGATGGATGCCCGGACCTTCGAGATGACTGTTCAACTCGATGGTCGCACCGAGATGATCAGCACGCCTGGTGACCGAACGCTCCGCTCATTCGACCGGCAGTTGCAGCGATTCGTGGAGCTGATCACCGGCCGGCGATCCGCACCCTCCCCGAGCATCGCCGACGGGCTGGACGCCTTATGGACTGCCGAAAGGATTGCCGCGGTGGCGGAGCGATGACAGTGCTGCACTGGGCTGAGACCGACCGGCAGACCCTGTCCGAGGTGCTGACTGAGGCGCTGGTCCTGCTCCCGATGGGCGCCACCGAGCAGCACGGCCGGCACCTACCGGCCGGCACCGATGCGATCATCGCGACCGCCGTCACCGAGCAGGCTGCCGCGCGGAGCGCGGCTGCGCAGGACCGACAATTGGTGATCGCGCCGACTCTGACCATTGGCGCGTCGGATCATCACCTGCCTTTCGGCGGGACGCTGTCGCTGTCGCCGGCAACGCTGCTGGCGGTGCTGTCCGACATCGTCGACTCGTTGGCAACCACGGGATGTCACCGGCTGGTGCTGGTCAACGGTCACGGCGGCAACGCCGGCATCTGTCAGGCCGCGGCTGGCGCCGCGGCGGCCCGCCATTCGATGCGGGTGGCGCACCTGGACTACTGGAATGTGCTCGCCCCCGGATCCGCACATCCGGTGCCCGGCCACGCTGGTGCGTTCGAGACGTCACTGATGATCGCGACCCGTCCCGACCTCGTTCGGCCGACGACCGGGCGCGGATCGCGGCCGCCGTACCCGGCGGTACAGGACGTCGGCCTGCACAGCGCGGCCGGTTGGCACCAGATCGACGGGTATACCGACGAACCGGAGTTGGCGACCGCTGAAATCGGCGCTCGCTGGCTCGAAGAAATCGTTGCCGGCATGTCCGGACGCATCGATGAACTGGCGAGGATGCTGTGATCGACTTCCACACCCACACACCCGCATGGCGCAGCGCGAGTTGGCTGGCCGGGGCGGCTTTCGACGCGGATGAGTTCATCAGTTTCATGGACGACAGCGGAGTGGACCGGGCTGTGGTGCTGAGCCACGACGGCTTGTTCGATCCGAGTTCGCAGGCCAATGACGAGCTCGCCGCCTTTGTGGCGCGGCATCCGCAACGGATGATCGGGTTTGGCTCGGTCAGCCCGCGGCGGCCCGATGCGGTCGTCGAGACCGAGCGGATGATGTCGGTACTCGGACTTCGCGGGATCAAACTCCACCCTTGGCTGCAGGGGTTCAGCCTGCATGAGGCAGCGCTCGACCCGATCTGCGAAACGGTGCAGGCCGCAGGCGGAATCGTGGTCTCGCACGACGGCACCCCGCCGTATTCGACGCCGGCTCAGATCGCCGCGCTGGCTCGTCGGCATCCCGAACTTCCAGTTGTGCTGGGTCACGGAGGGCTGCACGATTGCTGGCGAGAGGCCCTCGCTGCCGTTGCCCAGACACCCAATCTCTACCTGTGCATCTGCGGTACTCCTCCCTACGCCGCCCGGTACATTCTCGAACACGCACCACAGCACCGGGTGCTGTTCGGCACCGACGCGGGGCTTTCCGACAAACCCAGCCAGGACTACGCCGCGGCCCGGGTCAGGGAAATTGCCGGCTGGGGCATCACCGCCGACCAGCGCCAGGCGATGCTGGTGGACAATCCGCAACGACTGCTCGGGGGCCGATGATGATCGTCGACGTACACACGCACACTCCGACTCATCGGGACATGGTCCCGGAGTCGGAGCGCACAGAATTTGCGGCGTGGCGGACCGATCGACCGGTCGTGACCACGAACTCCTGGGCCGAATACGACACGACCATGGCCGATGCCGACGTCACGATTGCCTTCAACATCGACGTCGAAGACCCGGCCGGGTCGACCGGAATCCCGAGCTCGCCCGATCGGATCAACGAAGCGACCGCCGAGTTCGTCGCGGCCGATCCGACGCGTCGGCTCGGGTTCCTGTCGGTGAACCCGACCCGGCCGGACGCGATCGAGGAGGCGGAACGGTGGCGGCAGGCCGGCCTGGTTGGTGTCAAGCTCGGAGCCAACTACCAGGTGTTCGACCCGTTGTCCGACAAAGCGTTCGAGTTCTATTCCTACTGCGAGCGCAACGGCCTGCCCATCCTGTTCCATCAGGGCGCGTCGCCGATCAGGCATGCACCCCTGCGCTACACCTACCCGCTGGTCACCGACGAAGTGGCACTTGCCTTTCCGGAATTGCGGATCGTGATGGCGCATATGGGCCATCCATGGGGCCGCGAAACCGTGGTGACCATGCGCAAACATCCACACGTCTATGCCGACGTCTCCTCGATCTACCTGCGGCCGTGGGTCTGTTACGAATCGCTGCTGTCCGCGGTCGAATGGGGAGCCACCAGCAAACTGCTTCTAGGGTCGGACTTCCCGATCGCCACCACAGGGGAGGCCATCGCCGGCTTGCGGCGGGTCAATGAGATCCTGCAGGGCACTGCGCTGCCGAGGATCCCGACGGAACTGATCGAGCAGATCATCCACGCCGATGCGCTCGGCATGCTCGGCCTGACCTTGCCTGGTGCATCGTGATTATTGACGGTCACGTGCGGATCGGCCAGGGCCGCGAGGTCGAACTCACGGCCGATACCCTGTTGGACACGATGGACCGGCTCGGCATCGACCGGGCACTGGTCGCACCCGACGAAGCAGCGATCGCTTACCACAACCGCCGCGGAAACGACGCTGTCACCGCGGCAGCAGCATCTTCCGGCGGGCGACTACTGGCCTACGCGGTCGCCAACCCGTGGCGCGGCCGGGACGCACTGGACGAGTTGGACCGGGCCGCCGACCGCGGGGCCGTCGCCCTCGCGGTCGATCCGGTGTTGCAGGGCTTTGACCTGCTCGATGGCCTGTTGGTCCCGTTGCTGGAGTTCGCCGCCGCCAGGCACTGGCCGGTCTATGTGCGGACCGGGACGCCGCCGACCGCGCTGCCGATGCCGCTGGCACTGCTGGCAGGGCAGCATCCGGAGGTTCGATTCGTCATGGGCCGCAGTGGGGCGACGGACTTCTGGATCGATGCCGGACCGGCGCTGCGGCAGGCGCCGAATCTGGTCGGGGATACGTGTTACGCGCCTTGGGATACGGTGCTCGCCGCGCTGGCGGCAGACCCGGAGATCGGCGCCAATAGGCTGATGTTCTCCACTGACGCGCCCTACACGGTGTCCGCGACCGAACTCGAGCGGGTCACCGACTGGCCGTTGACCCAGGCCGAGCGGTTGGCGGTCCTCGGTGGCACCGTGGCCGCACTGCTCGGCCTGCAGATCTGACGGTAATGACTTCAGCTGAAGGGGATCCTGTGACCATAGAATCGAAGATGACTTCCGAATCCCGTACGACCGGATCGGAGCTGCAAGCCTCAGCTGCCGGGCCGAACCCGTCTGCTTCAGACCTCGTCCGCGGTATTTCGCCGGTGCTCGAAGTGCCGTTCACCGATGGCGGGGACGTCGATCTCGACGGCTTCGAACGGGTGGTCCAGTACGTGCTGGCCACCGGCGTGAGCAGCGTGATGTTCCCCGGGTTCGCTTCGGAATTTCACAAACTGTCTGAGCTCGAGCGGGACACGCTCACCGAGATTCTGCTGCGGCACACCAGGGATCGGCCCGACGTCTGTGCGATCGTCGCGGTCCAGGACCACGCCACCACGCTGGCAGTGGCGCGTGCCCGTAGTGTCATCGCTGCGGGCGCCGACATGATCAACCTGCTGCCGCCACACTTCCTGTCGCCGTCAAGGCGGGCGCTGATCGAACACGTCAGCGCAGTCCTCGAGGCGGTCGCACCGGCCGGGGTGATCATGCAGTACGCGCCGAAAGAGACCGGGACCAGTCTCGACGCCGCTACTCTGCGGATGATCGCCGCTGAGTCGACCAACCTGCGGATGGTGAAGGTCGAGTCCAGCCCACCGGGCAGTCTGATCCATGAGCTGGCCGCCGGGACTCCTAGCCTGCTGGCGGTGGAAGGCTATGCGGGGGTGCAACTCCCCGATGCCTTCCGCAGAGGGGCGGTCGGCAGCCAGCCGGGCTGCTCGTTCATCGAGATCTACCAGGAGATCTGGCGACGGTTCGCCGATGGCGACCTGGCCGGCGGCGATGCGCTGCACCGACGGCTACTGCCCTACATCTCCTACTGGATGCTCGACACCGAGTTGATCATTGCAGCCGAAAAGGAAATCTCGCGACGCCGCGGTCTGTTCGCGAGCGCCCGTTGTCGTGAGCCTGCCCATCGCCTGGACGCCGAGGAGCTCAGCATGATCGACCGCTTCATGGCTGAGTTCACAGACTTCATTTCGATCGGAGTCTGATCCATCGAGGCCGGTGACATCGGAAATCGGCTGAGCACCCGCACTTTCATCCGGCCCCACGGCCACAGCACAGGAGGAAGACATGCGAATCAAGAGACTTGCCGGGACCGCGGTGATTGCCGTTGTCGCGTTGATCGTCACCGGTTGCGGAAGTGATGACGAGGGCGCGGTGAGCCCGCCGGCTGCAGCCGCGGATGCTTCGGCGGATGCTTCGGCCGAGGCACCCGCCGCGGTGACCGGCGGCCCACTGGAGGTCGGGGTACTGACCGCCAAGGACACTCCCGGCATGAAGTTCTGGGAGGCGACCGGGGACGAACTGGAGCAGAGCTATCCGGGGACGAAGATGACCTTCACTTTCGCCAACACGGACGCCCGTCCGGCGATGGAGCAGCGATGGCGCTCCGGGAAGGGCCCGGACGTCGATTACGGCATGTTCGACGGCACCAATGCCGCCTTGATGGACTGGGCGAGCGAAGGTGATCTGCTCGACCTGACTCCCTACCTGCAGCAGAAGGATCCGGACTCCGGCAAGACCTGGCTGGACACCTTCAACCCCGCAGTGCGGAAGTTCATGCAGATGCCTGATGAGGGCAAGTACTACGGCGTGCCGACCGAGCTGTCCGCCGAGGTGCTGTTCTACAACGCGAAGATCTTCAAGGACAACAACATCGCACCGCCGGCCACCTGGGACGAGCTCCTGACCGCCGTCGACGCACTCAAGTCCGCCGGAGTGGATCCGATCGCGGTGTCGGGAATGATCGAGCCCTACATGGGGATGTGGAGCGACTATCTGTGGGCACGAGAGGTCGGATACGCCAAAACGCACGAGGTGCTCACCGAAGGTAAGGGGAGCATCTCCGACGACCCCGGGTTCCTTGCGGGGCTGACGAAGATCCAGGAGTTGCGCGACAAGGACGCCTTTCTGAGGGGTTTCGAGGGCACCGACTTCACCGCTGTCCAGACCCAGTTCTTCCAGGGGAAAGCCGGCATGATCCTGATGGGATCGTGGCTGGTGAGCGAGATGAAGGCGGTGATCCCGAAGGACTTCGACCTCGGCGTGGTCGCGTTCCCGACCATCGACGGTGCGAACGGTGATCAAGAGGCCATGCTCGGCACGATGCAGAACATCTCGATCAACGCGAACAGCGCGAACGTGCCGCTGGCCGTCGAATGGGCCAAGCTGGTCACCAGCGAGAAGGTCCAAACCGACCGCGCTAAGGCGACCGGCGAGGTGTCGGCAGTGCTGGGTGTGCCGAGCCCGGAAGGTATGCCCGGCATCGACAAGTTAGTGGCCGGAGCCGGATCGTTGAATCCGAGCTACTACGGGCTGCTGCAGTCGAAGGCGAACGACGTCGTCTATCCGGAGATTGCCAAACTGTTCTTCGGTAAGCAGGACGCCGACGCCACGCTGGCGGCCATCGACACCGGGCTGAAGCGGGTCTACGGGAACTGACCGACGCGAGAAGACGCCGGGCGGCGCGACAACGTCGCCCGGCGTCGCCATTGGAGACCGAATGCTCAGGCACGCTCAACGACGCATCATCCTCCCCTTCGTACTGCCGGCCGCCGCCCTGCTGGGGTTGTTCTTCGTCTATCCGCTGGTACGGACGGTAGTTGTTTCGCTGAGCGAGTACTCACGAACCGGGCGATCACATTTCGTTGGTCTGGACAAGTACCAAGAACTACTGCATGATCCGGCCTACGTCTCGACACTGAAGAACAGCTTCGTTTTTGCCCTGATCGGCGGCGTGCTGCTGTTCCCACTGTCCATCGCGATCGCCTGGGCGTTGAAGCAGCGACTGCGCGGCGAATCGTTCTTCCGGTTCTGCATCTTCGCCCCGGTGGTGTTGTCGGCAGCAGTTGTGTCGTTGATGTGGAAGTTTCTGTACAACCCCACACTGGGCCTGATCAATCCGGCCCTGGAAGGGATCGGGCTCGGTGGGCTGACCCGCGCGTGGCTCGGTGACCCGGCCACCGCTTTGCCGGCGATCGCCCTGACTGTCGTCTGGCAGGGGGTGGGGATCTGGGTGATCCTGATCTCCGCCGGATTCGAACGACTGCCCACCGAAGTCCTGGAGGCCGGACGGATCGATGGTGCCAGCGAGTGGCGGCTGTTCCGCAGCGTCATGCTGCCGATGATGCGTGACCTGTTCCGGGTGTTGGTGGTGCTGTGGATCGTCCAGGCCATGCAGGCATTCGCGTTCGTCCACATCATGACCGACGGTGGACCATTCGGGTCCAGCGACATTGTGGCCAACCTAATGTACCGAACGGCTTTCGACCAGGGCGATTTCGGTCTGGCCGCGGCTATGGGAATAGTGCTGGTGGTCGTCATGCTGGCGGTCGCGCTGCTGGTGAACAAGGTGATGAAGAGCCATGACATCGAATACTGAGCTTCGTCCCGCCGACCCGGGTGCGCCACCCGTCGGACCGGAGAAGACCGGTCGGCGGCGGCGGGAACCGCCGCCCGAGCGGGCCAGGTTCCGGCTGTTCCACCTGGTGCTCTACCTGTTCCTCGGCGGCTTGTCGGTTGCCGCCATCCTGGCGTTTCTCTGGGTGCTGAATGTTTCGTTCAAGACGGACCAGGAGTTCATCGGCACCCCGCCGTGGAGCCTGGCCGATTCGATCCGGTTGACCAGCTTCCGCGACGCCTGGGTCTCCGCGGACGTCGGACGCTACTTCTGGAACAGCGTCGTGGTGTCGGTGTCGGCCACCGCGCTGGGAATCGTGTTGGCCGTATTCGCCGCCTACCCGATCGCCCGGATCCCCTTCAAGTTCAGCGGGCTGGTGCTCGGGATGTTCGTCACCGGTCTGATGGTGCCGTGGATGGTCACGTTCATTCCGCTGTCGATGATCATCGACGACCTCGGGCTCTCGGACACCCACTTGGGGCTGATCCTCGTCTACGCGACCTACAACCTGCCTTTCAACATCTTCGTTCTGGTCGGATTCATGAAGACCCTGCCCAAGGAACTGGAAGAAGCTGCGGCGGTGGACGGTGCCGGGCCGACCCGTACCTTCGCGAGCATCATCATGCCGTTGCTCGGCCCCGGTCTGTCGTCGGTGGCCATCATCAGCTTCCTGAACAACTGGAACGAGTTCTTCTACGCCCTGGTGCTGATCCACAGCGAGGAGAAGGCGACCCTGCCCCTCGGGCTGTTCCAGCTGAGCCAGGCCGCGGAGTACGGCAGCCAATGGCCGAAGCTGTTCGCGGGCATGATCATCACCGCGGTACCGGTACTGCTGGTCTACGGTCTGCTGCAACGACGAGTCACCGCGGGGCTCACGGTGGGCGCAGTCAAGGGCTGATGCGCTCCCAGAACCGCGCTGAGCCCGGTGACCGTGTATCAGTGGATGCGATCGACGGCGCCCGCATCACCGAACTGGTACTGGGCCATCACTCAATGTTGGTGCCGCATGACTCTCACGACGCCCTGGGATGGGGGGCCTTCGTGATGGCGCCGTGGACCGGGTTGCTGCGGGACCGCACATTGACGGTAGCTGGGCAGCCTTACCCGCTGTCGGGCAGCTTTCCGGACTCCGCAGGGCACCTCGCCCATCACGGAGTGGCCCGAGGGTCGGCCTGGCAGCGGATCGGCGATGGTGCCTGGCGATGCGAAATGGCACCGCCGTGGCCGCTCGGGGGTTCGGTGGAACAGCGATTGTGGCTCGGAGCCGGGCACCTACGCATCGAGCTGTGTCTGATTGCGGGTGACGGTCCGATGGTGGCCGCGCTCGGTTGGCACCCATGGTTCCGGCGCCGCCTGGATGTCGGTGACGAGGTGCAGGTCGAGGTCGATCCGGCCGCGCAGCAACAACAGCGGGACTCTCGCGGTGTCCCTACCGGCAGTTGGGAACGCTTGTCGGCGCCCCCCTGGGACGAATATCTGCGAACCGGTGCACCCGTGACTCTCCGCTGGCCGGGTGCGGGAGCGTTGCAGATCTGTTCCACGACCGAGTACCTGATCGCATACACGGCGCACCCGGACGGAGTGTGCGCCGAACCGGTCACCGGACCAGCAGAACAGCTTGCCGAGATGGCCGCGGGCGAGCAACTGACGTTGATCATCGATCTGCGATGGAAGCCCGAAACGTAAAGGCCCCGAGGACCTCGCGTCCTCGGGGCCCTCGCGTTCCGAACCGGTGGCCAGGGGTCGGTTACGTCACCGCCAAATTCAGCGCGCCGTCCCAACCTGAGCCGGCCGGTCTGCGAGGAGTGGACCACGGATTGCCGCCTTCCGGCCCGGTGTTGGGATAGATCCAGAGATCTGAGCCCTCCTTGATCACCAGATCTGGCCGGCCGCTTGCGGTGGTATCGCCGAGGTCGATCGCGGTGGCGCCGGACCAATCACCTGGGATGTTCACCGGTACGGTCGAGACGCCTGTGGGATACAGCCACAGCGAGCCGTCTTTCTCCAGGTCGATCAGATCGTCGATGTGGTCGCCGTCGACGTCTGCCAGGGCCAGCAGCCGGGCGGTGTTCCAGCCGCTGCCCGCCCACATCCGGGAATTCCATGGAAAGCTCTGGCTGCTGCCGTTACCCGGGTAGACCCAGAGGTTGCCCTGAGCGTCCCGGCCCAGGACATCGGCCTTGCCGTCGCCGGTGAGTTCACCCAACAGGATGGACGTCATGGTGTTCCAGCCGAAGCCGGCGCGATACCGCGAGTCCCACGGGGACCCGGAGGTGGATCCGTTGTGCGGGTAGACCCACAGGGTGCCGTTGTCGGTGCTCGGGTCCCTGGTGACCAGATCCGGTCGACCATCGCCGGTGACGTCTGCTGTTCGAACCAGGTCGATGCCGACCCATTCGGTCCCCGCGGCCACCCTGTCGGTCCAGGGCGGCCCGCCGGTCGAATGGTTGTTGGGATAGATCCACAGGTCCGAGCCGCTGGGGACCCGGCCCACGATGTCTGGCTTCCCATCGCCGTTGACGTCGCCGATCTGCAGCGTGTCCGTATAGCCCCACCCGTTCCCAGCAGCCAGCCTGGGCGCGGTGAACGGCTGGCCCAAGCCGTTGTTCGGATATATCCACAGGGCGCCGGTGGGGTCCAGGGCGATCAGGTCGGGTTGCTGATCGCCGGTCACGTCGGTCAGTGCCAGAGTGTCTGCCCAGTTCCAGTCCGCTTCGCTGATTCGATCCGGCGCGGTCGTCCACGGGTTGCCGGTGGTGGACCCGTTGTTGGGATAGACCGCGAGATGGTCGTTGCTGTCCCGGATCATGATATCCGGGTGACCATCGCCGGTGAAGTCTGCCAACCGAATGTCCTTGGCCAGGTTCCAGCCGGTGCCCGCGGCGAAGACGGACGTGTACGGGTTGCTGGTAGTCGATCCGTTGTGCGGATACACATTCAACAACCCCGAGTCGCGAGCAGGATTCCGGGCCACGATGTCCGGTCGGCCGTCATCGGTGACGTCGGCGAGCTGGATGGTGTTGACCGTGTTCCAGCCGTTGCCGGCGGCATAGCGGTTCGTCCACGGATCGGCGCTGCCGGAGCCATCGTTCGGGTAGATCCACAGCGTTCCGTTGTCCAGACCGGGCTCGCGGGCCAAAATGTCAGCCAGGCCGTCGCCGGTGATGTCGGCCAGCAATAGGATGTCGGCGAAGTCCCAGGCGGCAGCGGTGTTCAGCGGAGCTTCGGTCCACGGGTCGGATGTGGTTGAGCCGTTTCCGTAGTGGGTGCGGAGCTGGCCCGCACCCGGCCCCGACTGCCTGACCACCAGGTCGGACCAGTGGCCCGTACCGGCGCTGGTCTCGGCTCCATCGGTGGTCCGGCCGGCCTTCGGCGTCGTACCCGCGCGGTCATGTCGGGCAACCGGTGCCTTATGTCTCGACGGCAGCTTGAGGGCGTGTGCCGGGGGATCGGCGTCGATCGTCGGACCGGCCGTGTCCGGACCGGCGCCAGCCAGTGGCGCGGTCACGATGCCGCCGAGCATAAGCGCCACACTTATGACGATTGCGGTGGCCGGCCGGGGGAGTCGCCGGGACAGCCGATGAGTCCGGTCGGTGTTCACAGGTCGATCGTCTCCTTATGACCGAGGGGATGCGTTTTGCCGTTGACCCGCAGCCGTCTTGCGCCGGCCAGCGCTGCGGTGTGCACGGTGATACCCGCCGGCCGGTGATGCCAGCTGCCGTGCACCGTCAGGTCGACAGTGCGACCGTCGGCGGACCTTTGGATGCGGAGGTCGATCGGCCCGAACCGGGTCGGCATCCGATCGAACCGAGTCTGGCTGTCGGTGACCCAACCTTGTGGGCACATCCGCAGCAGGTGCAGCCGGTCCGGGTCGATGTCGTCGTCGACCACCGCATGCCGGAGCGACCACACGATCAATGGGTGGGCAAAAAGGTTGCCGTAGATCGCATTGCGGTGTTCGCAGGAGATGAAGGTGTCCTGCGAGAGAGCCCCGGTGACCAGTCCGTACATCCCTTCCAGATAGCGAACTCGGTCGCCGAGCTGCCAGTTGTGCATCATGCTCCAGCTGTAGCAGGGCTCACCCGACCCGACTTCGTGTTGCAAGATCACTCGATCGAGAGCGTTGTGGTGCGCCTCGTCGAACAATGCGACGTCCGGGCCGGATCGGAAGAAGTCCAGGAACGAAACCATCAATGGGTCAGACGCGGGCATCAGGCCGGCCCAGACCGACATCAGCGGGCCGGTATCGTACCGGGTCATTCCCTCCCACGGAGTCGCCTCGTCGGTGAAACTCGGCTGCAGGACCGGCTGCTTAAGGCCCGTTGCATCCGTCCAGGTCCTGGCGCCCTGAGCCATATCGCGCAGTGCCTGCTGATAGACCGAGCGGAATCGGGCGGCGAAGGCCGCGAATTCGTGAGCCCGTGGATGGCGGACTCGGCGCAGCAGCGCGATCGCCGAAGTGAGCCCTTTGTAGGTGAAGCACTGGATGTTGACACCCTGGGTGTCGATCGTTTCGTCGGTGGCGAACCCTGGCGGCATCAGTCCTTTCACGCCATTGTGATTGGTCATCGCGCAGGCCTGGACGATGAAATCGCAGGCCTTGACGATCGGATCCAGCCAGCGGTCGATGAATGCCTTCCGGTTCGTCAACAGTGCGTGCACGGAAATGGTCTCCAGGATGGCGCCGTGGTCGCTGAGCCAATCAATGGCCTGCAACTGTTTCGGTGTCGAGAGGAAACCCGGATAGTTGCCGCCGGCGAAAATGGTGCCCGGCGGCACCCGGCTGCCTTGCGACTCGTGGTAGATCTCGATGTGCTGCTCGACCACGTCGTGGTAGCCGAGCAGATCCAGGAACATGTGGCTGACCATCGAAGTGGGCGTACTCCACAGCACGTCGTAGGCGTACGAGCCGGACAAGAAGGTGTACAGGCCGGTATCGGTGCTTTTCTCCGCGACCACTTGCGCCAATTGCGGACCCCGCCGCAGTAGCTGGTTCAGGTGATCCTCCGGGGTTTGGACGTCGGCGACGGTTGCCGCCTTGGGAGCCCAAAAGCTCTCGCATTCAGCAAGTGCGGCGGCTCGGCCTAGGGCGAACTCCGCCCTCGCCTCGTCCGCCGGGGCAACCATCATCGGGACCATGATGTCGACTGCGGTGCCGACCTCGGCCGGCAGTCCCAGCCGAAGGTCGTAGATCCCTTCGTTAGTGTTGGGTGTCAGCGCGATCGAGCCGCCCTGCGGGGTACCGACCATCAATCGGATGTTGTCGTCGGAATCGAAGACCGGTACCGACATTGGCTTGCCGGTCGGGTTGTAGATTCGGTCGGTCCGCAGCGGTCCGGCCATCGGCGCCAGCTCGGGCATCAGATAGACCTCGACGCCGTGCTGTTGGTCGAACGGTCCGTTGAATTTGGCGAATGCCTTGGACAGCCACAACCCGACGGTGAATTCCTTCGGTGCCTTCACCTCGTCGACGTGAACTATTTCGAATCGCATCCAGGCATAGAGCGGTTCGACCGCGGTGTCCACGTCCTGTCCGCCTGGTAGGTGGGCAAACACCGATTGGCGCAGCACCACCCCTTCCTGGCGGCGGTACTCGGTCCACAGCACTGGAGTCTGTTGGTCGGTAGCCCAGCCCTGTTTGCGATAGCCGAGATCCTCGTCCCACATGGCCTGGTCGTGGGTGGGGAACGGATTCCAGGAGCCGTCGCGTCGCGGCATGGTGACCGTGAGCTGGAAGTTCTTGCCAGCGTATGGCTGAACGTTCGGCTTCGCCGCCATGACGGTGCTCGGTTCACAGACCATCGTGCCGTTGTAGAAGCAGTTGAAACGGAACATGTGTCCTTTCCAACCTATCGGCGTCCACACCTGGCGAGCCGGATGCCACCAGTGTTTGGCGGCGTCGACATTCGGTTCGGGCGCTCCTGGCCGCAACGGTGTGTCCAGGATGGTGTCGGCGGCAGCCGCGCTCACCCCCCACGGCGAGGTGGCGGCCAACGCGCCTGTCGCCATTGCTCCGCCCGTTAATTGCAGTGCTCTTCGTCGGGAGATGCTTTCTGCCATGTGGTCCTCCTGAGGGATGTGCCTGCCAGAACGTTTCGATATACGGAAACTATGTCTCTTATGTCGGACATGATTGTGGCAGGGTGTGGAGCGCTTGGCAATGGTTCGAACCAAAGTTGCCGTGACCCGGACGAACGGCATTGCGGTGATTCAGGATCGCTTCAGGCTTGGCCCAATCGTGTCGGTTCCGCATCCGCGCGGGCCGAGGACTACGCCGATGCGAATCCCAGCGTCATCGCCCGCGCACCTCCAGAAAGGTGAGGATCGCGCGCACTCGCCGGGTTCGCATCGGACGATTCGGGGACGACGAGCTTGGCGAAAGTGCTGCCGATGTGTGTCTCGACCGTGCGCGCCGACAAGAACAACCGGGTGCCGATCGCCGGGTTCGACCAGCCCTCTGCCCTCAGGGCGAGTACATCGACCTCGCTCGGGGTCAGCGCCCCCAGCGCCGTCTGGGCCGCTCGCGACTGACCCGAGCAGACGCTGCTGTCGCCAACGCCGAGCTCCAGGAGCGGAACGCCTCAACTGCGTCGGCCTGGTCGCCGCCCGGTATGACGCCCTGACCGGCGAAGATTCATCCGGACTGCGACCAGTCCGGCATATCTGTCATCAAAAGCCGGTTTCGCGCTACTGGTCTCAGCTGGGCTGAATCGGTCGGGCGCGGGGAGCGCCAACGCCGGGGGCGAAGCCTCAATCGATGGTCGTATGATTCGACGCAGTGCCCGGGCGGATCTGGTCCGGGCCAGGAAGGCCCTCCCTTTGCGTGCCGTCCGCCCTGCCCGCCTCTTGTGCGGGTCCGGCAGTGCACTGTCCCGGAGGTCTCCGCATGCCCCCCGTTGTTCCTCGCTCGCCCGCCGGTCGCGCCCACCGTCGGCGGGTTCTCGTCATTCCGTTGATCGTCATCGCCCTGCTGAGCGCGGCCTGTGCCTCACCGGCGTCGAATGCCGCCGGAACGGCCGTCCCGACCGCGCCGCCGACCGGCGCATCATCG
The DNA here is from genome assembly GCF_000426645.1 of Nakamurella lactea DSM 19367. GTDB lineage: Bacteria > Actinomycetota > Actinomycetes > Mycobacteriales > Nakamurellaceae > Nakamurella > Nakamurella lactea. Next base: position 247,068 of record NZ_AUFT01000008.1, read on the forward strand.
TCCGGCACCGCGCCGACCGGCGCGTCACCGTCCGGCACCGCGGGGCCGCCCGCGGCCCAAGCCGGCTTCCCGGTCACCATCGACAACTGCGGCACCCAGGTCACCGTCGACGCGCCGCCACAACGGATCCTGGCCATCAAGTCCACCTCGCTGGAGCTGCTGCTCGCCCTCGGGGTGGGTGACCGGGTGGTCGGCCAGGCGTTCGTCGACAGCCCGGTTCCGGCGCAGTGGACCGCGGCCGCCGGCAAGATCCCGGTGATCTCCGACCAGGCGCCGGCGCAGGAACCGGTGCTCGAGCTGGAACCCGACCTCATCGTCGCCGGCTGGGAGTCCAACCTGGCGGCCGACACGGCCGGCAAGCGCGACACGTTGGCCGCCAAGGGAATCGCCAGCTACGTGTCCCCGGCGGCCTGCAAGGAGAAGCAGTACCAGCCGGCGAAGCTGACCTACCAGCTGCTCTTCGACGAGTTCGCCGAGCTCGGCCGGTTGCTGGGTGTCTCCGACAAGGCCGCGGCGTTGATCGCGCAACAGCAACAGCTGCTCACCACGGTGCAGAAGGCGAAGGCCGGCACCACCGCACTGTGGTGGTCGTCCGGGACCGACACCCCGTACGTCGGTGCCGGTATCGGCGCCCCACAGATGGTGATGGACGCCGCAGGGCTGACGAACATCGCGGCCGACGTCAAGGACACCTGGACGTCGCTCGGCTGGGAGCCGATCATCGCGGCGAACCCGGACGTGATCGTGCTGGTCGACGCGTCCTGGAACCCGGCGACGAAGAAGATCGCGGACCTGCAGAACAATCCGGCGACCGCCCGGCTGGACGCGGTCGTCCACCATCGGTACATCGTCGTCCCGTTCGCGGCCGCCGAGGCCGGCGTCCGGTCGGTCCAGGCGGCCGTCGACGTCGGCGCGAAGGCGCGACAGCTGGGGTTCGGCGACTGATGGTCACCACCGCATCCAGGACCAGCCGGCCCACCGCCACCAGGCGGCGCCGGGCCGGCGTGTGGGGCTGGGCGATCGTGCTGGCGGCCGCGCTGCTGCTGACCCTGACCTTCGCGGTCACCGTCGGCTCGGCCGGCATCGGCATGGTGGACGTTTGGCGCACCGTGGCCGCGCACCTGCATCTCGGCACCAGCCCGCTGAGCCCGATCCGGGACGGCATCGTCTGGGATCTGCGGCTCACCAGGGTGCTGACGGCGGCCGCGGTCGGCGGCGCGCTCGCCATGTCCGGCGCGGTGATGCAGGCGATCACCCGCAACCAGCTCGCCGATCCGTACCTGCTCGGGCTGTCGTCCGGGGCCTCGCTCGGCGCGGTCGCGGTACTGATGCTCGGCGTCGGCCTGCTGCTGCCGGTCGCGGCATTCCTGGGCGCCCTGCTGGCGCTGGTCACCACCCTGCTGCTGGCGCGCAGCCTCGGGCCGATCTCGCCGTCGCGGACGATCCTGGCCGGGATGACGGTCTCCGCGCTGGCCTCCGCGATCGCCTCGATGTTGATCTTCTGGAACGTCACCGGCGATTCCTACCGGGAGATCCTCAACTGGCTGCTCGGCTCGTTGGCCGGATCGGACTGGACCACCACCTGGACGGTGTGGCTCGCGCTGCTCGTGGTCGGGGTACCGCTGGCGGCCAGCGGCCGGCTGTTGGACGCCTTCGTCTTCGGCGACACCGCCGCCGCATCACTGGGCATCAACGTGTCCGGAGCCAGGTGGCTGCTGCTCGGCTCCACCGCGCTGCTGACCGGCGTGGCCGTCTCGGTGTCCGGGTCGATCGGATTCGTCGGGCTGGTGCTGCCGAATGCGGTGCGGCTGGTGGTCGGCTTCCGGCATCGGGTACTGCTGCCGGTCAGCGCCGTGGTCGGCGCGATCTTCATGGTCTGGGTGGACACCGGCGCCCGCACCCTGTTCGAGCCGCGGGAACTGCCGGTGGGCATCATCACGGTGCTGGTCGGTGCGCCATTGTTCGCGATCGTGTTGTGGCGCAACAGGAGCCGATCATGACCGAGTCGAACATGACGGGGTCGGACATGACGGGATCGAACAGGGTCCTGTCGGTCGCCGGGCTGACGTTCTCCGTTGGCCGCAAGACCCTGGTCGACCACGCGGCGTTCTCGGCGCCGGCCGGCCGGATCATCGCCCTGGTCGGGCCGAACGGTGCCGGCAAGTCGACCCTGATGCGGATGATCAGCGGCGCGCTGCCGGCCGAGCGGCCGGAGCTGGCCGAGGTGAGCCTGGGCGGCGAGAACCTACTGCGGCTGTCCAGGCGGGAGCGGGCCCGCCGGGTCGCCCTGGTCGAGCAGCAGGCCAGCACCGAGTTCGCCGTGACGGTCGAGCAGGTGGTCGCCCTGGGGCGGACCCCGCACCGCGGCTGGTGGGCGGCAGAGTCCGACGGCGATGTCGTCGAGGCTGCCATGCAGCGGGCCGGCGTGACGCAGTGGGCACGGCGGCTGCTCGGCACCCTGTCCGGCGGCGAGCAGCAACGGGTCCAGCTCGCCAGGGCGCTGGCTCAGCAGCCCCGGCTGATGCTGCTCGACGAACCCACGAACCATCTGGACGTCGCTGCGCAGCTCGACATGTTCGGCCTGCTCCGCGAGCTCGCCGATGTCGAGGGGATGACCATTCTCGTTGCGTTGCATGATCTTTCCGCCGCAGCGGCGCATTGTGACGAGGCAGTGGTGCTCGACGCCGGCCGGGTGGTCGCCGCCGGCCCGGTCACCGAGGCACTCGACCCGCTGGTCCTTGAGCAGATCTACGGCGTGCGGGTCGACGTGCTGCTGCATCCGCGGACCCAGCGACCGGTGATCGTCTTCAGCCGGGGCGCCGGCTAGCCGGTGCCCTATCCTGACCCGGTGCCGTCGCGAGTGGGTTGGGTCTTGCCGATCGATCGGGTGCCGCCGCGTGACGCGGTGACCCTGGCCGAACAGGCCGACGCCGCCGGCTTCCGGGGTGTCCTCGCCTCCGACCTGTTCCAGCCGTGGCTGCCCAGTCTTGGACAGGCGCCCTTCGTCTGGAACCTGTTGTCGGCCATCGGCGAACACATCTCCGGTGACCTCGCCCCGGGGATGACGGTACCCGGCTATCGGCTGCATCCCGCCGCGCTGGCGCAGGCCGCGGCGACCTTGGCGGCCCTGCATCCCGACCGGGTGTGGTTGTCCGTCGCGCCCGGCGAGGCGATCAACGAGCACGTCACCGGGACGGTCTGGCCGGAGGCACCCGAACGGATCGAGCGGATGTTCGAGGCCATCGAAGCGATCCGGCGACTGTTCACCGCGTCGGCATCGGGTCGCGACAGCCGTTACGGCGGGGCGTTTGTGACGCTCGAGACGGCTCGGCTGTGGACGGTTCCGCCGACCCCACCGCGGGTGCTGGTTGCCACCGGTGGCCCGGTCACCGCCAGGCGTGCCGGCCGGGTGGCGGACGGCCTGCTGGCCCTCGGGGTCCGGCCGGACCAGGCGCGCCGGCTGCTGCAGCGCCTGGACGAGGGCGCCGAGAGTGCCGGGCGGGATCCGGCCGGGCTGCTCCGCGTCGCACATGTCAATGTCAGTTGGGCGCCCGACCAGGAGCAGGCGGTGCAGCAGGCGCTGACGAGATTTCCCATCGGGGCCATGCGATTCGCCCGGGGCGACCTGCGCTCGCCGCTGCTGGTCGAGCAGATCGCGGCGTTGGTCAGGGCGGATGACCTGGACGACCGACTGCTGGTCGCGACCGACCCGGATCGTCACGTCGTGCTGTTGAAGCAGTTCCTGGACGCGGGATACGACCAGGTCTACGTGCACAACGTGGGCGACAACCACGCCGAGTTCATCGACATGTTCCGATCCAGGGTGCTGCCGGCGGTGGGTTGATCGCGGTCCGAGGTCCGGTAGCGACCCCGCTGGTGTCGAGTGGGGGTGGTCGGAACGTCACTCCTGCATCGCCTGGTGCGGATAGAGTTCGGCCTGTTGGAGTTGTTGCGCTGCCGGACGTATGGGGGTCTGCGTGATGGGCGGAGGCGATGTCGGCGCACGCGGGCAGTGCGGCGACCGGGTCCGGATGCGCCCCAAGGGCTGGATGGCTCGTCGGCTGACCGGGTTCCTCGGGGTGCTGGCCGCGGTGCTGTCCACCGTCACCGGGTGCTCCGGAGTGCCGGACCGGACCGATCTGGCCGCGGCGATCACTGCTGAGTTGCGTCAGCTGCCGGGGGTCGACGACGTGGTCGGCGACTACCAGAACGGGATGACGAGCGGGCAGTCGTACAACGTACGGGTCAGGTTCACCCCCGCGGTGGCCGCTGACGAGGTGAATACCCTTGTCGCGCTGTACTTTTCCCGGCTCGCCGACCCGAAGCTCGATGGTCACACCTCGAGTCTGAACGCCAGGATCGACGACAGCTCGATGACGTTCTTCTCCGGACGGACCCGCCCGGATCCGCCGCTGACCATCTTTCAACGTTGGTACACGCTGACCGGAGCGCTGGACGGCCCGTTCGGCTGGTCGATGGCGTCGGAGGGGGACCTGAACCTGATCGAATATTCGCCCGCGGGCGGTGTCGATGCCGCTGTCGAGCAGCTCCGGACCGTCGCACCCGATCTGCAGCACGGCGTGCACTGGAAGATCCGCCGGGACCGGACGACGGTGGCCATGCAGGACGGCTTTCTCACCGGGCCGGTGGCCGCGCTGGCCGAGGCGTTCGCCGCGACACACCGTCAGTGGAACATCGAAGCCGATCCGGCCATCGCGCCGGGCCTGGCCATGGCCGTCTGGAAAGGCGAGGCCGAGGCGCTCGAGCCGACGGCCCGCACGGATCTGTTGGCGATTGCCGCGCTCGGTACTCCCGTTCGATACACGCTGAAAGTCGGTGGGGGCCCGCACCTTCAGGTGTTCGTCGGCGGCTGCGAACCGGACGGAACGGGCCTGCAACAACAGCTCAACACCGAGTTCGGTTCCTGCTGACGGCTCGCCGACACCATCCCGGAGTCCGGCTGCTGCGCCGGATCCGTCAGTCGACGTCCCAGGCCGATCGGGCGCGAGCGGCGGCGTCCAGGATGAGCTGGGTGTCGAGGTCGTGTTCGGTGAACTCGATGCCCTGATCGGTCCACTGGCAGGCGACCTTCATCGGTCCGGCCGGCGGCAGCGGCCACAGCCAAAAGCTGGTGTCCACCGACCGCATACCGCCGCCTCCGCCACCGACGACCAGTACCGGGTGATCGGGCGTCCATAGCCGATCATCGGGGGGAGTGTCGGGCCAGGCATCGACGTTGGTGACCCGGCGGCCGTCAGCGAATTCGAAGCCCCACTGCAACCCGCCCGGATTGCGGCGGGGAACGGTGCCGCGACGACCCGGATGACGGAACACCTCGCTGTGCAGATCGTGCGGGACGAGCCGGCCCCTGACCCGCACGGCGAACTGCATTTGCAGGCCCTGCGAGAAGGCCCGGATTTCGGACAGCATCACCACGGTGCTGTCCGAGCGACCCAGCACCAGCTCGAGGGGAACGACTCCGGGGAGCACGTCCTCCGGAGGATTCAGCCAGACCGGCCCTTGCGGTTCGTCGAACAACTCGTCGTCCTCGGGCGGTCCGGACGGCTCCGGGAAGAAAGCCACGTCGAGCTCCTCTCGTGCTGTGCACCCGCCGCCGGGCGGCGAGGGGTGACCGAGCACGCTCCAGTGTGCGCGTCAGCCCTCGATGACGCCCGCGCCGGCGCCGGTCGCGCCGGCGAAGCCGTGCTGGCGCCAGGCCTCGTAAACCACGATCGCGGCGGCGTTCGACAGGTTGAGCGACCGGCGGGCCGGCAGCATCGGGATCCGGGCGGTGCCGGTGATCCGTTCGTCCTCCACCACCGCCGCAGGCAGCCCGGTCGGCTCGGTGCCGAACAGCAGCACATCCCCCGGCAGATAGGCGATATCGGCATAGCCCGTTGTGGCGCCGGTGGTGAACGCGAACACCCTCGCCGGAAGTAGCGATTCCCAGGCGGCGTCGAGGTTCTCGTGCACCGTTACCGACGCCAGGTCGTGGTAGTCCAGACCGGCTCTGCGCAATTTCGCATCAGACAGGTCGAAGCCCAGCGGCCCGATCAAATGCAGTTCGCAGCCGGTGGCCGCCGCGGTGCGAATCGCGTTGCCGGTGTTCGGCGGGATCCGCGGTTCGAGGAAGGCGAGTCGGAACACGTTCAGAGGTGTACCGGCGCGCCCGGCCCCCAGGGAATCCCGAGCGCGTACCAGCCGACGAACAGCAACGTGGAGACCCCCAGCAGGATGGCCGCATACGGCAGCATCAGGGCGATCAGTGTGCCGATGCCGGATTTCTTCCGGTAACGCTGGGCGACGGTCACGATGAACGGCATGTAGACCATCAGCGGGGTCAGCACATTGACCGGACTGTCGCCGACCCGGTAGGCCGCCTGAACCGTCTGCGGGGCAATGCCCAGGTTGTAGAACAACGGGATGAAGATCGGCGCGAAGATGGCCCACTTGGGCACCAGCCCCGGCATGATGAAGTCGAGAAGGACGAACACCAGGATCAGCACGATGAGCAGTACCAGCGCCGGCATGTTCGCCGACTCGAGCCAGTTGGCCATCACCCCGGCGAGAATCATCGGCATCTGGGTGTAATTGAAGAGCGCGATGAACTGGGCGATCATCAGGAACATCAGCAGCAATCCGCCGAGACCGGCGAATGCGTGCGTGATGCCGGCAATCACATCGTCCTTGCTGCGGAACGACTTGGACCCGAATCCGTAGGCGGCGCCGCAGATCAGGAACAACAGCGAAATGGTGAACACCAGGCTGTCCATGAACGGCGTCGGGCCGAAGATCGCGCCGTCGTCGCCGCGGAGCGGGGCTCCCGGCGGAGCGACCAGCGCGATCAACCCGACGACGCTCGCAATCAAGGCCCAGAACGTCCAGCGCAGGCCGCGACGGTCCGCCTGCTCGTCGTAGTCCCCCTCCGTCGCTTCGGTGACCACGATCGATCCCTCGGACGGCTCCCAGGTGCCGAGCCGCGGCTCGATGATCTTGGTGGTCACATAGGTGACGACGATCGCCAGCAGGATGGAGGCGACGATCATGAAGAAGTAGTTCGCCAGCACGTCAAGGGGCTCGGCGCTGCCCGGCAACGTCTCGTTGGTGATCTCGGTCAGCATCGAATCCGACGGAGTCGGTATCAGGTTGAATCCGAACACTCCGCCGACGGCCGCGAACGCCCCGGCCATTCCGGCCAGCGGGTGTCGGCCGACGGCGGCGAATGCGGAGGCGGCGAGTGGGATCAGGATCAGGTAACCGGCGTCAGTCGCGACGCTGGACAGCACGCCGACAAAGATGATGATGAACGGCAGCCAGGAGCGTGGCGCCACCTTCACCAATTTGCGGATCAGGCTGGCCATCAGGCCCGCATGCTCGGCAACGCCGACACCGACCATCGCGATCAGGACCACCGCCACCGGCGCGAAACCGGAGAAGTTGGCGACGAACGAGGAGAAGATGTGTGCTATTCCGTCGCCGTTGAGCAGGTTGCGGACCGGGACGGTGATGGTCTCGATGGTGTACGCGGGCAGGCCTTGCGGATCGACCGGGGCGTTGAGCTGCAGGTCGTGCAGTGCCATCGACCCGCCGAGCTGGTCGATCGACCTGAGCACCTCCTGCGTCGGGTGCGGAATCGCGACCGTCTCGGTGACCTTGACGCCGATCCAGGACAGCACCGCGGACAGCACCGCGATCAGGCCGATCAGGTACAGGAACATGATCGACGGGTTGGGCACCTTGTTGCCGACCCGTTCGATCCAACCCAGGAACCCACCGGATTCGGACGGTGCCGTTTCATCAGCGGTGGCGTCGGCAGTCGACATGGCTCCCCTAGCGTCAAGCAGCGGTGAAATGTACCGGTGTGAGCATCCCACGCTGAAGGTCGTGCTGCTTCACCAAAGTGCTCATTGTCCTGATTCGTGACCTTCGGCTGCAGCACACCGATGGCGTCAACCGGCGACGGCCGGATGCGACTCGCGGGAGTACCTGCCGGGCGTCACCCCGAAGGCGCGCCGGAAGGTCTCGATGAAGGAGCTGGAACTGTGGTAGCCGCAGGCGGTTCCGACACTGGTCACCGAGGCGCCGGTCGACAGCAGGATCAGCGAGTGCTGCAGCCGCAGCTGGCTGCGCCACTGCGGAAAGGTCATCGACGTCTGTTGCCGGAACAACCGGCTCAAGGTGCGTTCGGAGGCGCCGACCGCTCGGCCGAGGTCGGCCAGTGAACGCTGGTCGGACGGCTCGCCATGCAACAGGTCGGCGATCCGCGCCAGCCGCGGATCGTTCGGCGTCGGCAGGCAGGCCGGCAGCTCCTCCACCCGCCGGAGTTGGTCCAGTGCAACACGTTCCAGGTTCGCCCGGGAGTCGGCGCCGACCTGCGGCTCGGTGGTCAGGCTGATGATCACCTCGCGCAACAGCGGGCTGACGGCCAGCACTGTCGGCCGGTCGAGTCGCAGCGGATTCACCGTGGCGTCGAAGATCAGATTCCGCATCTGCGTCGGGCCGTGCGCCTGGTGCGAATGCGCGACACCGGCCGGCACCCAGACCGCCCGGTGCGGTGGCACGATCCAGGCGCCCATCGGTGTGGAGACCTGCAGCACCCCCTGGCTCGGGTGGATCAACTGGTGAACGTCGTGGTCGTGCCAGTCGATCCGCTCTCGGTTGGTCAGATCGAGCCGGGTCGGCCCGGACAGATGCTGGCGGGTTATCGACATAGTTGGGCAGCATATCGGTAGCCCGTCGCGCGGTCGGGCGACAATCCTGGACGTCATGCAGCACCTGCCGACGGCGCGCGCCGAACCGACCCAGCCGGCCGCCGGAATCTGGAAACGGATGCGGCTGTGGGGTATTGCCCACGCGGTCGACGACCTCTACCAGGGTCTGGTGCCGGCCGCTCTCCCGTACTTCGTGCTCGATCGCGGCTACAGCTACCTGGCCGCGTCCGGCCTGACCTTGGCCGCGACCCTCGGCAGCTCGCTGCCGCAGCCGATCTTCGGGCTGGCGGTCGACCGGTTCCGGCTGGGTTGGCTGCCGGCCGGCGGGATCGCGGTCGCCGGCATCGGGCTGGGACTTTCCGGTCTGGTCACTGGCTATCCGGCGGTCTGGACGTTGATCCTGCTGTCCGGCCTCGGCGTAGCGATGTTCCACCCGGCGGCGGGGAAGGCGGCTAGGGAAGCCGCCGGTGAGAGCACCTCCGGCATGAGCATTTTCGCCGCCGGCGGCAGCGTCGGTTTCTTCCTCGCCCCGGTGCTGGCCACCCCGGCGCTGATGGCCTGGGGCGTCGGGGCCACCGCGCTGTTCATGCCGCCGGCGGTGCTGATGGCATTCCTGTTGCTGCGCAATCGTCGTCGGCACTCGGAGATGATCGCGGACGCGCCGCCCAGGGCCGGCGCCGACCGCTGGGGGCCGTTCGCCGTGCTCACCGCGGTCGAGGTGGTCCGCTCGGTGATGTTCTTCGGCATCAACACCTTCATCGCCCTGTACTGGATCGGCTACCTGAACGGCTCCAAGGTGATGGCCGGCGTTGCGCTCGCCTGCTTCCTGGTGGGCGGCGTCAGCGGAACCTTGCTCGGTGGTCGGATCGCCGACCGGATCGGGTCGGTCCGCACCGTCCAACTCGGTGGTGCGGTGGCGATTCCGCTGCTGCTCGCCTTCCGGATGACGTCGGGAACCGTTGCCCCACTGATCTTCGCCGTGCTCGTCGGGGTCGCGGTGAACATTCCGTTCGCAGTTCTGGTGAAGCTGGGCCAGGACTACCTGCCGACCCGGCCGGGCACCGCGGCCGGGGTGACGCTGGGCCTCGGGGTGAGCATCGGCGGGCTGTCCGCCCCGGTGCTCGGCGCGATCGCCGATCACTACGGGACCCAGGCGGTGTTCACCGCGCTCTGCGTGGTGCCGCCGCTGGTACTGTTGTTGGGCCTGCTGTTGCCCGAGCCGCGGATCGAGCGGGCGACCGCTTGACCTCAAGTGGACGTGAGGAGGTCGACTGATCGCATGCACGCGATCAGACTCCATGCCTTCGGTCCCGCCGAGAATCTTGTCCTGGACGAATTGCCCGATCTGATACCCGCCGCCGGTCAGCTGCGGATCGCCGTCGGCGCCAGCGGTGTGCATCTGATCGACACGAAGCTGCGCAGCGGCGATGCCGGCCCGATGCCGCGGCCGGAGCTGCCGACGATCCCGGGCCGCGAGGTTGCCGGCACGGTCGATCTGATCGGCTATGGGGTCGACGAGAGCTGGCTCGGTAGACGGGTTGTCGCGCACCTCGGCCAAGTGCCGGGCGGCTACGCCGAGCAGGCGGTGACTGCAGTGGAGAACGCGTTCCCGGTACCCGCCGACATCGACCTGGCCGACGCGGTCGCCGCGGTCGGTACCGGTCGGACGGCGCTCGCCGTCCTCGAACTCGATCCGATCGACTCCGGCGACACGGTGCTGGTGCCATCGGCCGCGGGTGGCATGGGTTGGCTGTTGGTGCAGGCGGCGAAGGAGGCCGGGGCGACCGTGGTGGCTGCCGCGCGCGGCGCCGACAAGGTCGATCGGCTTGCCGCCTTGCGGCCGGATCTGGTCGTCGACTACGGGGTCGACGGCTGGGGACAGTCGGTTCGGGACACGTTCGGCGGCGTCAGCCTGGTGTACGACGGCGTCGGTGGTCAGGTCGGCCGGGCGTCAATGGAGCTGTTGCGGCCCGGCGGGCGGCTGGTGATGTTCGGGTTCTCGGCCGGCACACCGACCCGGTTCGACAGCGACGACGTGGTGCGCGGTGGCATCAGCGTGTCCTGGCGGCTCGGCCCGGCCATGCAGTCGCTGCCGGGCGGTTCCGCCGGCCTGGCCGGCCGATCGCTGGAACGGTTGACGGACGGTCGCTGGCAGCCTCTGGTCAGCAGGTATCCGTTGGCCGACGCTGCCCGCGCGCATCGAGATCTGGAGCAGCGCAGGGCTGTCGGCAAGGTGGTGCTGATCAGCGGCTGATGGTCGCGACCGGGAGCTGTGCGCAGTTGGTGGCTCCGGTTCAGCCGGGCTCGACGGCGCTCGCCCGCCCGACGTCCACCACGTCGGAAATCCCCCGCTGGTCGAACAGCTCGAACAGTTCGCGCGGGCCGTCCGGATCGCGGGTCGCCAGCGTCAGCTCCGCTGGGGTGACGGGGAAGATCCCGTAGTAGAGGACCGGCCCGTCGGGGGTGTCGAGGCGCGCCAATCCCGGTGGCAGGGTGAGCAGCGGGCCGACCAGGGACCCGGTGAAACCGGTGCCGGGGAACGGTTCCGCCGGCCCGGTCCCCGGCCCGGCATTCTCGATGCTGTGCCCCATGCCCAGCCAGTTGCCGCGGTCGTGCGGATGCCTGGCCAGCTCCTTGACCAACCGGATCGGCCAGTAGTGCCGGTCGTCGGCCAGCTCCTGCGGCAGTTCGCCCTCGCGGATCAGCCCGAGTCCGGGCCAGGGTGACGGCAGGTTGAGCACCAGTTCGGCGCGCGCGAACCGTTCCAGCCCCGGCGGCATCGTCATCGGAAGATCGGACATCCCCGAAGTGACCAGCGTCAGGTACGGGCGCTCGGGCTCGACGTCGAAGACGTATACGTCGAGCCGGATCGCGTCGGACTCCTTCTCCTGCAGGATGTCGTAGTTGCCGCCCAACCAGCGGTGCAGGTGCGACTCGCGGGCAGCTCGTAGTTCGGTGTCCATTCCCCGACGGTCTCACGGTGTCAGCCATAGCCGCTGGCGTTCCCCACCGTCCGCCGGCGTTGTGCATTGCCAGCCGCTGCACCAGTCGCCGGCGGATGGTGGGGACGTGGCGGATCAGCGCTTGGGCACCGGCAGCACCGCGAGCTTCTTGTGCGCCCGGTCGATCGCCTTCTGGGTGACCTCCGGCGCGTCGCCCGCGGTCCGCCACTGCTGCAGCTGCGGCATCTGGGCGCAGGCCGACGGGTACGTGTCGCAGTAGCTGGTGCGGTTGCCCACCGAGGTGGCCGACAGCAACGCCTTCACCACCGCCCTGGACAGCACGTCGGCGCCGGCGCCGTAGATCGCGTTCAACTTCGAACCGTCCGCCGGGTTGTTGTTCGCCAACGGAGTGCCGGTGCCGGTGGAGACACCGAACACGGTGTCGCCGTCGGCAAGCGTGTGGATCGGGCTGATCGCCCTGGCCAGACCGTCGTGCGCATTGCCGGACAGCCGCTGGGCGGCCGCCTTCTCCAGCGGAGCGTTGGTCACCACCACCGCGATGGTGGTGTTCAGGTTGTCGGAGTTCATCGCCGGGGCGGCCGTCGGGTGGCATTCCGCCGCGGTCGGCGTCCGGAGCCCGGCGAACTCGTCGCCGATGCCCAGATGCGCTGCCAGCAGCGAACAATCGGTCGGATCGACCGCTGAGCCGGCCGAGTTCACCACCACGATGGCGCCGACCCAGTAGCCGTTGGCGAGGTAGACACTGGCGGTGCCGACACCGCTCTTGCGACCGCCGGAGCTGGCCCCGGTTCCGCCGCCGACGACGCCCTGCCGGACCGGTCCGGCGGAGGTCGCCTGCGCGGCCAGATAGCCCCACTCGGCGGTGGTACGGGCCTTGATGTTCCCGCCGCGGCCGAGGTCGTAGATGTCGGCGGCCGGCACGATCGGCGCCACCCCGGTCGGCCCGAGCGGGACGCCCTCACCGCGGTCCTCCAGCCAGCGGATCACCCCGTCGGTGGCGCCCAGGCCGTACATCGAGCTGCCGCCGAGCTGGATGGCGTTGACCCCGGGATTCGAGTTGAGCGGGCTCAGCAGGTCCGTCTCCTTGGTGGCCGGCGCGCCGCCTCGTTGATCGACACCGGCCACCGACATGGCCGGGAAATACACGACGGTGGTACCGGTCAGGTACGGCGCCCTGGCCGACTGCACCTGGCCGACCCGCACGCCGGGGACGTCGGTGACGGCGTCGTAGCGGCCGGGTTGGCCGGCGGTCGGCGGGTTCGATGACGAGGGTGTGCCGGCCGCAGCGTTGCCGGCCGCGGCGTTCGCGGGCGCGGCTGCGGCCACCACCGCTCCGCCGTCGGCCGGGGCGGCCGGCGCGACGACGGCAGTTGCCGAGCCGGGCGCCGTCGAGCAACCGGCGGCCAGTAGCAACGCGGCCACGGCGATCGGGATGGACAGGGAGATTCGGGTGGAGCGGGACATCGGCACCTCCGGGTGCGGGTCGGGATGACCCTGAGCATTGCGCCCCGAACCCCGCCGGGGCCAGTGGGTTCCACCGGCCGGCCCAGCGTCACCCGTTGACCGTCACGCACGGTTGCTCGAACCGGGCGTCGATCCGGGCGCTCGGGTGCCCGGTTCCGCGTTGACCCCTGCTGCGCCGGCACCGTGACGGTTGTTGGGTCGATTTCGGCCGCGTAGTCGCGGCGGAATCTGCCCCGTACTTGCCGGTAACGTCACCCGCTCAGTGCGCCGCGCGGGTCCGGGCCGCGTCGGCGAACCGGTCCAGCGCCGCTACCGTCGCGTCCCAACCCAGGCAGGCATCGGTGACGCTCTGCCCGTACGTCAACCCGGCCGGACCGTCCGCCACGTCGAACCGCTGCGCACCCGGAACCAGGAAGCTCTCCAGCATCACCCCGCCGATCGCGGTGCCGCCGCCGGCCACCTGGCCGGCGATCTCGGTGGCCACCTCGGCCTGACGCAGGTGGCTCTTGCCGCTGTTGCCGTGGCTGGCGTCGAGGATCAGCCGCGGGTTGAGTCCGGCACGGCCGAGCCGCTCGCCGGCGGCGGCGACGTGCGCGGCCGAGTAGTTCGGGCCACCGGCGCCGCCACGCAGGATCAGGTGGGTGTCCGGATTGCCATCGGTGGCGACCAGTGAGGCCCGGCCATCGGCGTCGATGCCGAGGAACGACTGCGCGGCGCCGGCCGCCGCGCACGCGTCCAGGGCGACCTGCAGCCCGCCGTCCGTACCGTTCTTGAACCCGACCGGCATGGACAGTCCGCTGACCAGCTGCCGGTGGATCTGGCTCTCGGTGGTGCGGGCGCCGATCGCGCCCCAGCTGATCAGGTCGGCCAGGTACTGCGGGCTGATCGGCTCCAGGAACTCGGTCGCGGCGGGCAGCCCCAGATCGGTCACCTCGGCCAGGAACGCCCGCGCGGTACGCAGCCCGGTGCCGATCCGGTGGCTGCCGTCCAGCAGCGGGTCGTTGATCAGGCCCTTCCAGCCGACGGTCGTGCGAGGCTTCTCGAAGTAGCTGCGCAGCACGATCAGCAGCTCGCCGCGATGTCGCTGCGCTTGCTCGGCCAGTCGGCCGGCGTACTCGAGCCCGGCCGCCGGATCGTGGATCGAACACGGGCCGACGATCACCAGCAGTCGGTCGTCAAGGCCGTCCATCACCGCGCGGACCTGGCTGCGGCCGCGTTCGACCACGGCGGCCTGCGCCGGGGTAAGCGGGCATTCGTCGATGAGCTCCCGCGGTGACGGCAGCGGTTCGAACCGCCGGACCCGCAGGTTCGAGGTGGCGGCCGGCCGGTCGTCCGTACCGGGGAGCTTGTCCGTGCCGAGGCGGTCGTCGGTGCCGGCAGCGCCGGCCGTGCTGGTGTCCATCTGCGAAGATCCCGTCTGCTCGAGCGGGATCAGTGTTCAGAACCCGCCGCTGAAATGGCGAAAGGGCAGAGATTGCTCTCTGCCCTGTTGGCTCTGAAGGTGTCGGTGCGCGTCAGCTTGCCGCGGGCTCCTTCAGAGCCAACGTAAAGAACGCATACCAACGGGTGGTCACGAAGTGAGCGTACCCCGCGATCGGGACCGGCCAGGCCGGCGGCCCGGCGAATGTCCTGCAACGAGCGGGAACAAACCGGGTGTGGTCGCCGTTGGGTCTTCCGTACATCGTACGGTGAGCGAAGGAGTTGTGTGACCAGAGCGACCTCGACCGGAACGCCCGAACAACGACAGCAGCATCAGGTGCAGGTGGAGCAGGAGTATCTCGATCTGCTGTTCGCCACCCGCGACGGCGAGCTGGCCGCGACCGTCGCCGATCTCGAGGCGACCCGAGCCCGTCGGCTGGACGACCCGGGTGAGCGGATCGGGCAGCAGGCCAGGCTGGACGCGCTGACCCGTCGCCGGGCCGAATTGGAGCACGCAGACAGCGGCTTGTGCTTCGGCCGGATCGACGAGGCCGACGGCGGTCGCCGGTACATCGGCCGGATCGGTCTGCGCGCTCCGGACGGCGCGGGCACCGACGACGCTGCAGGCGACGGTGACCAGGTCGACCCGCTGTTGGTCGACTGGCGGGCGCCGATCGCCCGCACCTTCTACACGGCCACCGCGGCCAACCCGCTCGGCCTGCGCAGCCGGCGGCACATCCGCACCGATGGCCGACTGGTCCGCGGCGTGGACGACGAGATCTTGGCCGGCGCCGCGTCGAAAACTCTTGCGGCTGACGGGGAATCGACCGAACTGGTGGGCGAGGCCGCGCTGATTGCCGCGCTGGACGCCCGCCGGACCGGCGCGATGGGCGACATCGTCGCCACCCTGCAGGCGGAACAGGACGAGATCATCAGGGCGCCGCACCACGGCTGCCTGGTGGTGCAGGGCGGACCCGGTACCGGCAAGACCGCGGTGGCCCTGCACCGCGCCGCCTACCTGCTGTTCAGCTTTCCCCGGCTGGCCGAGCGCGGGGTGCTGGTGGTCGGGCCGTCACCGGCGTTCCTGTCCTACATCGATCAGGTGCTGCCGTCCCTCGGCGAGACCCAGGTGGTCTCGGCCACCCCTGGGTCACTGCTGCCCGGGATCGTCGCCACCGGCCAGGACGACCCGGTGGCCGCCGAGATCAAGGGCCGGTCGATCTGGGCCGACGTGTTGGCCCGGGCTGTCGACGAACGGGATCCGGTGGTCGCCGACCTGGTGCTCGGGTACGGCGGCGGCACGCTGATGGTGCACGCCGATGCGCTCGCCGAGACGCTCGACGAGGCCAGGGCGGAGGTTGCCGGTCGGCATCTGGCCAGGGAGACCTTCCGGTCCGCGATGCTGGATCTGCTGACGCACCAGGTGATCGACGAGGGGCGACAGCTGCTGACCGACGTGGAGGCGGGTCTGGAGGACATCCTGGCCAAGGTGGACGCCGGGCTGGACCGCGATCCCGGTCGTGGCGCCCGGAAGAACGTCGCCGGCCTGGAGGTCGACGGCGTCGCCACCGCCGCCGACCGGGCGGCCATCCGACAGGACCTGGCCGACGACGCCCGGGTCGGGCAGGCGCTCGACGAGGTCTGGCCGGCCCTCGATCCGGCCGTGGTGCTGCACGAGCTGCTCACCGATGCCGAGGCCCTGGACAGGTTGGCACCGGAGTTGACCGCCGCCGAGCGGTCCGCGGTGCGCCGCCGCGACCATCGCGGCGCAGT
This sequence comes from Nakamurella lactea DSM 19367, assembly GCF_000426645.1. Taxonomy (GTDB): domain Bacteria; phylum Actinomycetota; class Actinomycetes; order Mycobacteriales; family Nakamurellaceae; genus Nakamurella; species Nakamurella lactea. Next base: position 263,398 of record NZ_AUFT01000008.1, read on the forward strand.
CGGCGCAGTCGGCGCAGTCGGCGCAGTCGGCGCAGTCGGCGCGGGCGGCCCGGCCGGCTGGTCGGCCGAGGACGTCGCGTTGTTGGACGAGCTGGCCGACCTGGTCGGCGCACCCAACCCGGACGGCCGGGCGGCGGTGGCCGGCGACGCGATGGCGCAGCGAGCGGCGGCCGATCGCACCTGGACCTACGGCCACGTGATCGTCGACGAGGCGCAGGAGCTGTCGGCGATGCAGTGGCGGATGCTGTTGCGCCGCTGCCCCTCTCGTTCTTTCACCGTGGTAGGTGACGTGAACCAGGCCGAAGCGCCGGGCAGCTCGCTGTCCTGGGACGAGGCGCTGGCACCGGTCTTCGGCGACCGCCGCCGGCGGGTCGACCTGACGGTCTGCTACCGCACGCCGCACGAGGTGATGGCGCGCACCGCACCGGTTCTCGCGGCGGCCGGCAGTTCCGTCGTGCCGCCGAAAGCCGTGCGGTCGAACGGCATCGAACCCTGGCGCCTGGCGTCGACCGAGGCCGACGTCGCCGTGGACGCGGTGCGCGCTGTCGGCGAACTGGCCGACCGCTACCGCGGCGGCCGGGTGGCGCTGATCGCCCCGCCCGAGCGGTGTGGCCGGCTGTCCTCGTTGCTGGTGACCGGCACCGAGCCGGATCCGGACGATCCGGCAGAGGTGGTGGTGCTGGATCCCGAACAGAGCAAGGGGTTGGAATTCGACGCGGTGCTGATCGTCGACCCGCACGGCATCGTCGAACGCCGGCGCGGCTGGAATGCGCTGTACGTCGCGATGACGCGCTGCACCCAGGAACTCGGCGTGATCGCGCTTCGCCCCGGGCCGGCCGAACTTGCCCTGTGACCCGGCCGCAACAGATTCGCCGCCAGATTGAACAATGCCGCCCTGGCGGGCTGAAACCAGTATCCGGCGACGAATCTGTTGCAGGCTCCGGTGGCGCCGATGAGTTCGGCCGTCGACGGTGGTCTCATCCGCAGGGTCGGGACCCGACCCTGCGCGACCCGCGACGTCACCTGAAGGGATCCACCATGCACGATCTGGCTCCGGCAGCGACCCGGATGTCCGCGTTGATCACCGCCATCGACGACGATGCGCTCGCCGGGCGGACTCCGTGCACCGAGTATTCACTGGGCGATCTGGTGGAACACGTCGGTGGGCTGGCCCAGGCATTCACCGATGCGGCCACCAAGGACATTCCGCCCGGCGGCTCGCAGGCGCCCCACCCCGACGGTTCGCGTCTCGAAGCCGGTTGGCGGCTGCGGATCGCGTCCGACCTGGATCGACTCGGTGCGGCCTGGCAGCAACCGGATGCCTGGGCCGGGATGACCGAGGCCGGCGGCGTGCCGCTGCCCGGCGAGGTGGCCGGCCTGGTCGCGTTGAACGAGTTGGTGCTGCACGGCTGGGACCTGGCCAGGGCCAGCGGCCAGGAGTACCGACCGGCCGAGATCGACCTGCGCGTCTGCAGCGGTCTGCTCGCACCGTTCTCCGGTCCCGATCCGCAGGCCGCCCGGCCGCCGATCTACGGCCCCGAAGTCCAGGTGCCGACGGATGCGTCGTTGCTGGATCGGCTGCTCGGGATGGCCGGCCGTGACCCGCACTGGGGAACGGCGGAGGTCCGGTGAACGCCGCCCCGGCCGCGGTCGTCGACCCGCGGTTCTCCGACTCGACCGTTGCCGCAACGCCGTGGACCGAGACGTCGGCCGCGCTGGCAGGGGCGGAACTGTACTGGCTGACAACGGTGCGCGCCGACGGGCGGCCGCACGTCACCCCGCTGACGGCACTGTGGGTCGACGACACGTTCCTGTTCGCCACCGGCCCGGGCGAGCAGAAGGCGCACAACCTCGCCGGCAACCAGCAGGTCGCGATCACCACCGGCAGCAACGGCTGGACGACCGGGCTGGACGTGGTGATCGAGGGCGCCGCGGCGACCGTCACCGATCCGGTTGAGCTGCAGCGGTTCGCGGATCTGATGCGGGAGAAGTACCTGGGCGCCTGGGACTACCGGGTGCGCGGCGAGTTCGTCAGCCCCGACGGCGAAAGCCTGGCCGGTCTCTACCGGGTGGACCCGACGAAGGTGCTGGCCTTCGCCAAGGGCCGGTACGCCCAGACCCGCTACCGGCTCCGCCGAGCCTGAGCCCGTCGGGTCGGGCGAGTCGGATCAGAGATCAACGCTGGTACCGATTCCCAGCCGGCGTGCCTCGACGTAGACGGTGTGCGCCGCGGCGACGTCGAGCGCCGCGTGCCCGGTCGACTTGAAGACGGTGAGGTCGGCGGTCGAGGTGCGGCCCGGTCGGCGGCCGTCGAGCACCGAGCCGATGACGGTGACCTGGTCGGCCGGATAGTTCTGCAGTTCGTGCGCGCCGGCCGGCGGCGGACAGTCGACCGCTCCGGTCCATTCGACGAAAACCGTGCCGGCATCCAGCGTTTCGGTATCGATCTCCCACCCCTCGGACCCGCCGACGGAGCCGACGTGGACTCCGGAGTCCAGCCACTCCCTGCAGAGCACGGGGTTATGGGCGCCGGTGCAACACAGGACGATGTCGGCCCCGCGCACGGCGCTCTCGATGTCGGTGACCGGGATCGATTCGTCGAACCTGGCGCCGGCCCTGACCACCTCCGGTGACCGGGCGCCGACCACCACCTTCGACAGCACGCCGAGTCCGGCCAGATAGCCGACCTGTGCCCTGGCCTGGGCGCCGGCGCCGATCACCGCGATCCGCTCGGCGTCCGGACGGGCGAGCGTCTGCATCGCGACGGTCGCGGTCGCGGCGGTCCGGGCCGCGGTCACCGCTTCCGCGTCCATCACCGCGAGCAGTCGCCCTTCGTCCTCGTCGAACAACACGACGACGCCGCGGTGGGCCGTCCGTCCGGCGGCCTCCCTGACCCCGAACACCGAGGTCAGCTTCGCGGCCAGGCCGAGACCCGGGACGTAGCCGGGCATCGCGCCGAGCAGCCCCGTCGGGGTGAAGGCCGCGACCCGCGCCGGCGTCGAGTCCTCGCCGCGGGAGATCGAGACCAGCGCATGGCTGACGGCGGCCATCAGGCGGTCCGGGATCAGCGCCTGACGGGTCTGCGCACGGTCAAGGAGCAGGGTTCGGTGCATGGGCTCCGCTTCGATGTCGGGTGCCGCGGTGTCCAGACGTGCCGGACGCGGAGTGGTCGGATGGCTTCTCGGAACCGGAAGGGTCACAGGGATGCCGCCTGCAGCGCGTCGGCCGCGCCGGTCAGTCGGTCCCGGATGGCCGGCAGTCGTTCGTCGTCGAAGTCTGCGACCAGGCCGACGACGGTGACGGCGCAGTCCGGCAGCCCGTCTCCGACCCGGACGCCGTGACTCATCGAGGCGATGACCGCCTCATGCCGCCCGCGCTCGATGACGAAGCCGGTCCGGGCGGCCGCCTCCACGTCGTCGCGGAGTTCCTGGATCGCCGCGGGCTCGAGCCCGGCCTCCGCCGCGAGCCGGAAGTAGTGTTCGCGGGCCGGTTCGGTGAGTAGTGCGACCAGTGCCAGCGGCCCGGCGAACCGGTGGATCGGCAGCAGTTCGCCGCGCAGGTCGTTGATCATCTCCAGCCGCTGCGGGCGGACCACGTCGACCACCTGTGAGCCGGCCGAGTGCAGCACCTGCAGGTTGACCATCAGGTTGGAATCGCCGGCGAGTTGTTCAAGGACCGGTCGGGCCCTGGCGACCAGGACGCCGATGGTGTCCGCCTTGGACAGTTGCGGCAGGCGCAGCCCCGGCAGATAGTCGTCGCCGTCGCGGAGCACCCACCCACGGCGGATCAGGGTGAGCAGCACCCGGTAGGCGGTGGCGCGGTGCATGTCGACGGCCTGGGCAAGTTCGCTCAGCCGCATCGGCCGGCCGGCGCTGACGATGACCTCGAGCAGGTCGAGAGCCTTGTCGATGGACGAGCTTCCAGCATTCGACGGCACTGGAGAACCCCTCTCGTCGGCCCGACAGCGCTGCTCCCCGTAGCGACGGGATCGGAGGCGCTCTTGACGATATGTTACCGCCCTGGGTACCGTAGTCGCAACACGCGTTACCTACAATGCAACAAGGAGACTCTGATGGCGGACCCGATTCCGGCCGCTGGACCGACAGCCCCGGCGGGCGCTCCGACGCCCTGGGCGCCGGCGAAGGACGAGCTCGTGCTGTACCGATCGGCGGCCCTGGTGGACTGCGCGGACGGTGTCGACGGCGCAATCCGGCCCGGGATGACGGTCGTCGTCCGGGGTTCCGTCATCGAAGCAGTGCTGCCCGACGCGTCGGTGACGGCCGAGCTGATCGACGCGGCGGAGTCGGTCGACCTGTCCGGCCGGTACGTGCTGGCGGGGTTGATCGACACCCACCAGCACCTGGCCACGCCGCCCAACCGGGAGCAGGCACAGGCCTGGCTGCGGCGGCAGGTTTTCGGTGGGGTGACGGCGATCCGGGACATGGCCGACGATCTGCGGCAGATCAGCGACCTGACCAGGGCGACCCTGGTCGGCGAGATTCCGGGCCCGGACATCGCCTACTCCGCCCTGATGGCCGGCCCTGGTTTCTTCGCGGATCCCCGCACCTGGCAGGTCTCCCAGGGCCTGGAACCCGGTGGCCTGCCGTGGATGAAGGCCATCGACTCCGCGAGCGACATCCCCACCGATGTGACCCTGGCCCGTGGCACCTCGGCCGTCGCGGTGAAGATCTATGCCGACCTGCCGAGCGACCTGATCGAGCGGATCACCGCCGAGGCGCAGCGCCAGGGGCTGCTGGTCTGGGCCCATGCCGCGGTCTTCCCGACCCGGCCGAGCCAGGTGGTGGCGGCCGGGGTCGACTCGATCTCGCACGCCCAGATGCTCGGCTACGAGCTAGCCGGTGACGGCGAACTGTCCACCTATGCCGGCAAACGGCCGGCGATGCCGACCGTGCCGGCCGGGAATCCGGTGCCCGAGATCGCGGGTCTGTTCGCGCAGATGCGTGAGCGCGGCACCATCCTCGACGCGACGGTCAGCATGTGGACCAGTGTCGAGACCGAGGGTCGGCCGACCAGGGAGGCCGACCGGCGGGCGGCCGTCGGACTCACCGCGCAGGCCCACCGGGCCGGCGTGGACATCTCGACCGGCACCGACTACGAGACGCCGGCGGCGGATCCGTACCCGTCGCTGCACCGGGAGCTGTTGTTCCTCGCCGAGGAGGTCGGGATGTCGCCGATCCAGGTGCTGCGTTCGGCGACGCTGGTCGGCGCCCGCGCACTGGGCCAGCAGGACGTGATGGGCACGATCGAACCCGGGAAGCTGGCAAACCTGTTGGTACTCAACGCCGATCCGACGGCCGACATCCGCAACATCGGCCGGATCGAATTCGTCCTCAAGCGCGGGCGCAGGTTCTGCCGGGACGACCGGCCGGCCGGCGGCGCCCGAACGTCCGACGCTGCACCGAAAGGCTGATCCATGGCAACCGGAACCCTCGATGCCCGGCGGGCACCGATCGTCAATGCCCTCGGCACCCTGAACAATCCGAACGCCGGGGTGGCCGCCGAAACCGGCGGGCAGCTGAACCAGCGGGCGGCCGATCTGACCATCGACGCCCGTGCGATCGACGACGCGCTGCGTTCCGGCCTCGCCGCCGTCAACGTGACGATCGGCTATACGGCGGGTGACGACGACCCGTTCGAGAGCACGGTGCGCGACCTGGCGTACTGGGACGAGATCGTCCGGACCAACGACGAGCTGGTCAAGGTCTACACGGCCGAAGACATCTCCCGGGCGCACGACGACGGCCGGCTCGGCATCATCTACGGGTTCCAGAACGCCGCCATGGTCGGCGCAGACGCGAGTCGTATCAACCTGTTCGCCGACCTCGGCGTCCGTGTCGTGCAGCTCACCTACAACGCCGTGAACAAGCTCGGGGGCGGCTGCATGGCGCCGGGCAACCCGGGCCTGTCGGACCTGGGCCGCGAGGTGATCGACCGGCTCAACGAGCGGAACCTGATGGTCGATCTGTCGCACAGCGGCGAGCGCACCTGTCTGGACGCCGCCAGGTACTCGCGGACCCCGATCTCGATCAACCACACCGGCTGCCGCGCGCTGGTCGACCTGCCGCGCAACAAGACCGACGAGGAACTGCGCGCGGTCGCCGAGCGCGGCGGCTTCGTCGGCATCTACTTCATGCCGTTCCTGAATGCATCCGGACACGCCACCGCCGCCGACGTTGTCGAGCACATCGCGCACGCCGTCGACGTCTGCGGGATCGATCAGGTCGGGATCGGGACCGACGGGTCGGCAACACCGATCGACGACCTGGACGGCTATCTGGTGACCCTCGCCGACCACGTCGAGGCGCGCCGGGCATCCGGGGCCGGGGCCGCCGGAGAACGCGCGGACACCGTGCCGTTCGTCAAGGACCTCAGCGGAGTCGGCCAGTTCGAGCGCCTCGCCGGCCTGCTCGGAGACCGTGGATTCGGTGCCGAGCAGATCGACAAGCTGTTGGGCGGCAACTTCATCGCCTACGCACAGCGGGTCTGGGCCGACGCCTAGACATCGCCAACGACCACCCGAATACCAGTCCCACCCCGAACAGGAGAACACCTATGGGCAGCCGACATCGCACCCGCATCATCCGGATCAGTACTGCGGTCGCCGCCCTGGTGGTGATGGCCGGTTGCGGCAGCAGCGCAGGGGGCGCATCGGGCTCGGCGGGCGGCGCCGGCTCCGCGGCCGCCCCGGCGAGTACCTCCGACGGCTACACCTTCGGCACGCTGCCGAAGGAGGGCGGCACACCGAAGGACGGTGGCACCGTGAAGGTCGCGCTGCCGCCGGGCGCCGCTCCGAACTACATCCTGCCGATCGTGCCGGCGAAGGCGAACTCGGTGTACGTCACCAAGCAGTTCCAGTGGCTGATGTTCCGCCCGCTGTACTGGTACCCGACCGGGATGAACCCGAAGATCAACGCGGACAAGAGCATCGCCGAGCTGCCCAAGTACTCCAACGGCAACAAGACGGTGACCATCACACTGCGGTCCGGGCTCACCTGGTCCGGCGGCGACCCGATCTCCGCTTCGGACGTGGTGTTCGACATCCAGCTGATCAAGGCGGCGCTCAAGCTCAGCCCGGCCAACTGGGCCGGCTACACCCCGGGGCAGTTCCCGGACAACGTGGTGTCCGCCAAGGCGACGAACGCCAGCACCGTGGTGCTGGAGCTCGACAAGGCGTACAACCCGCAGTGGTTCACCAACAACCAGCTGACGAACATCACCCCGTTGCCCTCGCAGCAGTGGAACCGGGACTCGGACTCCGGTGCGCCGTTGGATTCCGCCGATCCGGCCGACGCCGCCAAGATCTACACCTATCTGAACAAGCAGTCGAACGAGCTGGCGACATTCGCCACAAACCCGTTGTGGCAGAACGTGAGTGGCCCGTTCAAGCTGTCCTCGTACACCCCGTCGACCGGCGCCAACACCATGGTCCCGAACGAGAAGTACTGGGGCACCAAACCACGGATCGACAAGCTCGAGCAGATGGCGTTCACCTCCGCCGCGGCCGAGTTGAACGCACTGCGCAGCGGCGAGATCACCATGGGACCGGTCGATGCGTCGCAGCTGGCGCAGGTCCCGCAGCTGCAGAAGCAGGGCTACAACGTCTTCGGGGCACCGAACTTCGGCTTCAGCTTCATCATGCTGAACTTCAAGAACACCACCGACAACAACGACAAGATCATCGGCCAGCGGTACGTCAGGGAGGTCCTGCAGCGCTTGATCGACACCGATTCGCTGATCAAGAGCAAGTCCGTCTACAACGGTGCGGCGGCCCCGTCCTACGGCACCGTGCCGGGCGTTCCGACGAACGACTTCGCTTCTGACGACAGCACCGTCTCGCCGTACCCGTTCGACCCCAAGGCCGCGGCCGAGTCGCTCACCTCGCACGGTTGGGACGTGCAGCCGAACGGCACCACCACCTGCACCAAGCCGGGAACCGGTGACGACCAGTGCGGCGAGGGCATTCCGGCCGGTCAGGCGATCAACTTCAGCCTGTTCCACAGCGACCAGACCGCCGCCAACGAGGTGATCTGCAATACCTTCGCCTCGGAGGCCAAGAAGCTCGGCATCACGATCACGGTGCAGCCCAAGACCTTCGGCTACATGATCACCAACTTCAACAATCCCGCGGCCCCGGCCAACGCCGACGCCTGGTCGATGGAGCAGTGGGGCGGATTCACCATCACCCCCTATCCGACGGCCAACGGGACCTTCAACACCACCGGCAGCGGCAACGTCGGCAGCTACTCGTCGACAGAGGCGGACAAGCTCATCGAACAGTCGGTGTTCGGCAGCGACTCAATGGCGGTGAAGGCGGAGGGCGACTTCCTGCGTAAAGATCTGCCGGTGCTGTGGTTGCCGTCCCCGGACAAGGTCTGGGCGTGGCAGCAGGATCTGTCGGGCCCGCCCGATTCCTTCTCGGCCCTGACCCAGAGCAGCTTCAGTCCCGAGGACTGGTACTTCACCAGCTGACCGACCGCCCCGCCGCCTCCCGCCGTGCCGCCCCGCCGGCCGGGGGGCGGCGGGGCCCCGAACAACGACGACACCGAGGAAGCGATCAATGGGTTCCTACGTCCTGAAGCGGCTGGGCACGTCGCTCGTCGTCATCCTGGGCGTGACCTTCGTCAGCTTCGCCTTGCTGCACATCATCTCGCCATCGCCCGGCCGCACGGTGCTCGGGCTGGAGGCCAGCCCGGAGGCAGTGGCCGCCTTCAACACCGAGAACGGCTACGACCGGCCGTTCCTGCTGCAGTACGGCAGCTATCTGTGGAAGCTGTTGCACTTCGATCTGGGCTACTCGTACAAGTTGAACCAGTCGGTGGTCGACCTGTTCGGCCAGAATGCCGGCCGGACCGCCGTGCTGGTGTCGGTGTCGTTGATCATCGCGCTGTTCATCGCGGTGCCGCTGGGGATCGCCCAGGCGGTGAAGCGGAACTCGATCATGGATTACACGGTCACCACGGTCGCCTTCACCACCTACGCCATGCCCTCGTTCTTCCTCGGCATGGTGCTGATCGAGGTGTTCTCGTTGCGGCTGGGGATCTTTCCGGCGCAGGCATCGCAGTCGACCTCGCCATGGGTGGTCTTCACCGACCCGGTGTCGATGGCGCTGCCGGTGTTGTCCCTGGTGGCCATCACGGTGGCGCTCTACTCGCGATATCAACGGTCGGCGGCGCTCGACGAACTGGTCGCCGACTACGTGCGGGTGGGCAGGGCCAAGGGGCTGACGATGAACCAGGTGGTCCGCCGGCATGTGGTGCGCAACGCCTTGCTGCCGTTGATCAGCCTGATCGGGATGACGCTGCCGTTGGTGCTCGCCGGGAATCTGGTGATCGAGCAGGTCTTCAACTATCCAGGGCTGGGGCTGCTGTTCTACAAGAGCCTGGAGAGCCAGGACTACCCAGTGCTGCTGGCCTACGCGCTGGTCACCGGCGTGCTGACGGTGATCGGCAACTTCGCCGCCGACGTGGCGCTGACCTTCGCCGACCCGCGGATCAAGCTCCGATGATCGTGGAGGACAACGCAATGCCAGCCTCGACGCCCGAGAACAGCCTCCCGGAGCCAGCTCCGGCGACCCGGCCGGAGGCGCCGCCGGCGGCGGCACTGTTGCCGAAACCCGACCCGCGCTCCCCCGGCGGCTGGCGCGGCGTGGCCCACAGCTTCGCCGAGTCCAAGCTGGGGCTGATCGGGGCGGCCATTCTGCTGCTGGCAGTGGGCTTCTGCTACCTGGGACCGTTGTTCTACCGCACCGATCAACTCTCGGTCGATGTGCTCAACAGCTTCCTCCCGCCCGGTGGCGGATACCCGCTCGGCACCGACGATCAGGGTTTCGACGTGCTGGGCCGGATCATGCTCGGTGGCCAGGCCTCGCTGGAGATCGGACTGCTGGCGGCGTTGATCGCGACCGTCATCGGCACCCTCTACGGAGCGATCGCCGGGCTGGCCGGCGGCGTGCTGGACAGCGTGATGATGCGGATCGTCGACATCCTGATGTCGGTGCCGTTCCTGTTCATCGTGCTGATCGTGGCGACCAGATTCAGCTCGACGGTGCTGTCGCTGAGCCTGGTCCTCGGGCTGTTCGCCTGGCTGATGCCGGCCCGCCTGGTCCGCGGCGAGGTGCTGGTGCTGCGGACCCGCGAGTTCGTCATCGCCGTCAAGGGGATGGGCGGCAGCCGCTGGCGGACGATCAGCCGGCACCTGGTGCCGAACGCCCTCGGCGTCATCGTCGTCAACGTGACCTTCCAGGTGGCGGACGCGATCCTCGCCGTCGCCACCCTCGGCTTCCTCGGCTTCGGCCTGTACTTCCCGCAGACCGATTGGGGCGGCCAGCTTTCCGGCGGCGTCAGCCACCTGCTAGACGGCTACTGGTGGCTGATCTACCCGGTCGCGATCTGCCTGATCGGGGTGGTGATGGCCCTCAACTTCGTCGGCGACGCGCTGCGGGATGCCGTCGACGTCAGATTGCGGCGGCGCTGATGCCACCGACAACGCCACCGGCGGTCGCGGTCGCCCGGACCCGGGAGAACACCGTGGACCCTGTGCTCGAGGTGACTTCTCTGTCGGCCGGACTGGTGAAGGGCAGCACCGTCCAACCGATCCTGACCGACGTCAACCTGCAGCTCGGAGCGGGTCAGACCCTGGGCATCGTCGGGGAATCGGGCTCCGGGAAGTCGATGACCGGTCTGGCGGTGATGGGCCTGCTGCCCAAGGGCGTCACGGTGACCGGCGGGTCGATCCGGTTCCGCGGTACCGAGCTGGCCGACCTCGCCGAGGCGGACTACTGCCGGTTGCGGGGCAAGGACATCGCGATGGTGTTCCAGGACTCGCTGACGGCGTTGAACCCGACCCGCACTATCGGCCGGCAGGTCGCCGAGCCCGCCGAGTTGCACCTGGGACTAGGCCGGGCCGCCGCGCTGAGCCGGGCGACCGAACTGCTCGGACTGGTCGGTGTCCCGCGCCCGGCCGAACGGTTGGCCGCCTACCCGCATGAGCTGTCCGGCGGGTTGCGGCAGCGGGTGATGATCGCGATGGCTCTGGTCTGCGAGCCCAGCCTGCTGATCGCGGACGAGCCGACGACGGCGCTCGACGTGACCATCCAGGCGCAGATCCTCGAGCTGCTGGACGATCTGCGAGGGCAGCTCGGCATGGCCATGATGCTGATCACCCACGACATGGGAGTCGTTGCCGGGCATACCGAACGGGTCGGCGTGATGTACGGCGGCAGCATCGTCGAGACCGCCGACACAGCCAGGTTGTTCCAGCGGACCCGGCATCCGTACACGGCGGCGCTGCTCGGCTCGATCCCGCGGCTGGACTCCGACCGCTCGGTCGAGCTGGACAGCATCCCCGGTGCCCCGCCGGAGCTCGGCGACCATCGGGTCGGGTGCTCGTTCGCCGACCGGTGCACCCGGGCCCAGCCGCGCTGCCGGGAGCAGACACCCGAACTCGACCTGGCCGATCCGGAGCACGCCTTCGCCTGCTGGAACCCGGAGCCGGAAACGGCACCGGCCGCTGCAGGTCCGGTCCCGATCGAGCTGTCCGTGCGTACCGACGCATCGGCGCCGTTGGTGTCGTCCGTTCCGGCCGCGTCGTCGGTGCCGGCTGCGTGGTCGGTGACGTCATCCCCGCCCGTCATCGAGCTCCGGGAGCTGCGCAAGGAGTACCCGCTCGGTCGTCGGCTGCTGCCCGGTCGCGAGGTCCGGACGGTGAAGGCGGTGTCCGGGGTGTCGCTGCAGGTGCGCGCCGGTGAGACCTTCGGATTGGTCGGCGAGTCCGGCTGTGGCAAATCGACCCTGGGGCGGATGGTGGTGGCGCTGGAGGATGCCAGCGCCGGCGCGGTGTTGCTGGAGGGCAGCGATCTGTCCCGGATGAGCCGGACCGAGCTGCGCCGCCGGCGGCGGGACCTGCAGCTGATGTTCCAGGATTCGTTCGACTCCCTCGACCCGCACCTCACCGTGTCCGAGTCGCTCGCGGAGCCGCTGGAGATCCAGCGGCAGGGATCGGCGGCCGATCGGACCGAGCGGGTCGGACAGCTGCTCGACGAGATCGGGTTGCCGCGGAGCGCGGCGTCCCGCTACCCGCACGAGCTGTCCGGCGGCCAGCGTCAGCGGGTGGGTCTGGCGCGGGCGCTGGCGCTGAATCCGAAGGTGATCGTTGCGGACGAACCGGTGAGCGCGCTCGACGTGTCGATCCGGTCGCAGATCCTCAACCTGATGCGCCGCACCCAGCGCGAACACGGCACCACGTACATCGTCATCTCGCACGACCTGACGGTGGTGCGGTACATCGCCGACCGGATCGGCGTGATGTACCTCGGGGTCCTGGTCGAGACCGGGACGAGCGACGAGGTCTACGACACCCCGGCCCATCCCTATACCGCGGGTCTGATCGCCGCGATCCCGGTGCCGGATCCGCGGGTCGCGCGGGAGAAGGAGCGGGCGCTGGTGCGCGGCGAGCTCCCCAGCCCGGTCGATCCGCCGTCGGGCTGCCGGTTTCGCACCAGGTGTCCGTTGGCCCAGGACCGCTGCGCCGAGGTCGAGCCGCCACTGCGGGAGTTCGGCGGGACGCACCAGGCCGCCTGCCACTTCCCGCTGATCGACCCCGTCGCCTGACCCCACCGGCGCTTATCAACTTCCCAGCCGCTTGCGAAGTGATCGACTTCTGTCACTTCAATGCCAAATCCCGCACGTTGGTAAGCGCCTGCGATGTTGATAAGCGCCACCGGCGGGATCACGACGACGCGCCGATGCCGCTCGATCGGCCAATATCGGGATTTGGCTAGAGAGCCGCATACAGTCCCATCGTGGACCCGATCAGGAACCCCTATGCCCCCGGCGCCGGGCAGCGCCCACCCGAGTTGGCCGGTCGCGATGAGCAACTGGCATCGTTCGACGTCGTGCTGGAACGCATCGCCCGCGGCCGGCCGGAACGCTCGATGGTGCTGACCGGTCTGCGCGGCGTCGGAAAGACGGTGCTGCTCAACACCTTGCGGTCGGCGGCGGTGCGGGCCGGGTGGGGTACCGGCAAACTTGAGGCACGGCCCGACCAGCCGCTGCGCCGGCCGATGTCGGCAGCCGTGCACATGGCGGTGCGGGAACTCGGGCATCCCAACACCGGCGAGGTCGACCAGGTGCTCGGCACCATCAAGTCGTTCGCCCAGCGGGACCCGGCGAATTCCGGCGGCAAGGTCCGCGACCGGTGGAGCCCGAGCATCGATGCCCCGGCCACCACCGGCCGGGCCGACTCCGGCGACATCGAGATCGACCTGGTGGAGCTGCTCTCGGACGTGGGCGGGCTGGCCGCGGACCTCGGCAAGGGGGTGGCGATCTTCATCGACGAGATGCAGGACCTCGGGCCGGACGACATCTCGGCGCTCTGCGCCACCTGTCACGAGCTGAGCCAGAATGGTCTCCCGGTGATCGTGGTCGGCGCCGGGTTGCCGCATCTTCCCGCCGTACTGAGTGCCAGTAAGTCGTACAGCGAACGGCTTTTCCGCTACCAGCGGATCGATCGACTGGATCCCCTGGCGGCCCGCCGGGCACTGGTCGCGCCGGCCCGGGAGGAGAACGCGGAGTTCACCGACGACGCACTGGAGTCGATGTACACGATCACCGCCGGCTATCCCTACTTCGTCCAGGCCTACGGGAAGGTGGTCTGGGACCTGGCGCCGACCAGCCCGATCACCGCCGCCGACGTCGCGGTCGCGGTGCCGGAGGCGGAGCAGGAACTCGCCGTCGGGTTCTTCGGCTCCCGGTACGAGCGGGCCACTCCCGCGGAGCGGGAGTACCTGCGGGCGATGGCCGACGCGGCCCTGCCGGCGGCCAGCAACGACAACGGGGATGACGAAAACCCAACCCCCGCTGGCGATTCCGAACCGGACGGAGCGGCGCAAGAACTGGATTCAGTCGCCACGTCCGACGTCGCCGTCATTCTCGACCGCAAGCCGCAGTCGCTGTCGCCGGCCCGCGACGCGCTGCTCAAGAAGGGCCTGATCTACTCCGGCGAGCGGGGCCGGATCGCGTTCACCGTCCCGCATTTCGGCCGGTATCTACGGGCGAACGGCTGAGGCAGGCAATACGGCGCGCGAAAGCTGCCAGGCGGAAGCTGCCCGGGCAGAAGCTGCCCGACGGGGGTCGCGGTGCTACCACTGTGCCCCGGCAGCCGGGGCAGAATGGTACGACCGAACCGCACAGGCCAGCCGCCGACGGATGCCCGATGTGCCGTGACTCAACTTCGAACCCGTTCGTAGACCAGTGCCAGGGTGCCGTGTTCCCCGGCCGCCTGGCTCGCCAGGTCCCACTGTCCGGTCGGCAGGCCGTCGTCGAAAAGTCGCGGTCCGCCGCCGAGGAAGACCGGAAAGACCGTGAGCGCCAACCGATCCACCCGGTCGGCCGCCAGCAGCCCCTTGATCACGCTGGCGCTGGACAGCACCAGGACGTCACCCCCGTCGGTTGCCTTCAGGTCGTCGGCCACCTCCGCGGTCGGCTTGTCGACGACCGTGGTCCGTTCCCACGGCGCGTCGGCGAGGGTGGATGACAGCACCACCTTGTCGCTGTCGACGAGCCACTTCGCGAAGCCCTCGTCGCGCGGGTCGACGCCCTCCACGCCGATCACGGTCGGCCAGAACCCCAGGAACCCCTCGGCGTTCACCCGTCCCATCACCGCCGTGGTGGCCGGCTCCCAGAGGCTGGTCAGGTGGTCGCGGGCGACATCGGTGACGGCGTACGGCATCACCCAGCTCATGTCGAGCGGGTTGTCCGGCTTGGCGTAGCGGCCGTCGAGGGACAGCGCGATGTTGGTGACGATCCGGCGGCCGTCGGTCTGCTGGGTCATGTCGTGCTCCTTGGGTCGGTGTTGCCGATGGTGTCGGTGTCCTGCTCGGTGGCGCTGGTGGTGCGGTCCTGGGCGTGCAGATCGGGGGCGAGGATGGCCGCGAGGGTGTCCAGGCTCTGGCCGAAGCCGATCTCGATGCCGGCGATGAAGTCGGCGGCATCGACGGTGCTGCCGGTGATCCGCCAGCTGACCTCCAGGTCGGTGCCGGTGTCGGTGGGCCACAGGTCGAGATCGACGTGGGAGGTGAAGGCGGGACTGCCGTCAGCCGACAGCGGCGAGAGTCGGTAGCCGAGATGCTCGCCGCGGCGGACGTCGTCGACCCGGCCCTCCGCCTGGCCGGCGACCGGTTCCCGACCGTCGGTGTCCTCGAGGTCGCGAAACTCCAGCACGATCCGGCCGCCCGGCTCCGGCTCGAAGACCAGCTCGGAGGTGCGGAGATCGGCGGGTGCCCACCAGCCGGCGAGCAGCGACGGCTCGGTCAGCTGACGCCAGACGGCGTCTGGTGGGCCGGGCAGCTGCCGGCGGAAGTGGAAGCCGCGACCGTCGGCCCAGCCCGGCTGGTCCGCTGCCCGTCGTTCGGCGTCCAGGCTGTGCTGGTAGCGCTGGTGGGTCTCGCCCGCGCCGCCCGGCCGGTCCGCCGTCTCCGCGAGTCGACCGAGTTCCGCCGACAGCTCCCGCAACGGCGCGGACCGCAGGGCGTAGATGCGTCGTTGGCCGGTGCGCTGGGAGCTGACGATGCCGGCGCGTTCCAATGTCTGCAGGTGCTTGGTGGTCTGCGGCTGACGTGCCCCGGCCAGCTCGGCCAGGATGCCGACCGAGCGGGGCCGCTCGGCCAGAAGCCTGACCAGCCGCCAACGGGCCGGATCGGCCAGTGCTGCGAGGAACTCGTCCATGCCATCGAGTATTCACTAACACGAATATTCGTGTCAAGGAATTCTGAGTGTGTGACGTCGAGAACGGCATATCGGGCTCGGCGAAGCGATCAACGAACTCGCCAGGGCGGGGCTGGCGCGTGCTTCACGCGCTGACCAGCCCTACCGGCAGCGCACCGCGGCGCTCGGCCTCCGCGTCAATGTTTCCAATATCGCAGAGGCTCTCGAACTGCTGGACGAGCAAGACAGAGCAGGTGGACCGTCCGCGTGATCGTTGATGCGAGCGTTCTTCTCTACGCAGTCGACTCCGATGCGGCCTTCCATGACCCGGCCAGGCAGTGGTTGGAACGCGGATGGCCCGTCCAGGATCGGGCTGCCGTGGACCTCACTGATGGCGTTCCAGCGAATCGCCACCCATCCCAGGGCCTCGGCGACATGCTGGTCCGGGGCGAACTGCGCGGAAATCTCGTCACGAACGCGCAGCTTGCGGCCCTCGCCGTCGAGAACGGCGTCGGAATCTGTTCCTTCGACAGCGATTTCGCCGGTTTGACGGGGTCACCTGGCACCGTCCGACCCGCGAATGACAGCCAGCGCGGCTATTTGCCGAACCCGGCGGTCAGGCCGCTGAGCAACTGCCGCCGCCCCAGCCGGGAAGGTTCGGTCGGCCAGCAGATCCGTGGTGACTCCCGCTCCCGGGTCGGCCGGCACCCGCGGTGGTGAGCAGACCCGCCGGGACGCAACAGCTCTCGATCATCGGCTTCGACAATATTCCGGAATCCGCGACGACCACGCCGACGCTGACCACGGTCGCGCAGCCGATCCGGGAGATGGGTATGGCTGCGGTGGACATGCTGCTGACGCTGATCAAGGGCGGAACCCCGGCCGACACTCATCTGACGTTCCCCACCCGGCTGGTCCAGCGGGAAAGTACCGCGAAACGGTCCGGCCGCTCGGCATCGAGCTAGCCGGGCCCGGTCGGAAGCGTTCCGGAGCCGGCCGGTCGCGGTCAGGCCGGTGCCGGCAACCAGGCCCGCGCGGCGGCCGCCAGCGCGCCGATGCCGATCGTCAGCGTGGGCTCGATGACCGGGGCGAAGTGCGGAGAGTGATTGGACGGCACGTCGTTCAGGATGGCGGCCATCTGCTCGACGGTGCCGGCGCCGGCGAACGGCGCCGGGTCGCCACCGCCGAGCAGCCAGAAGACGCACGGCGCGCCGGATGCGGCGGCGAGCACCCCCACATCCTCGCTCCCGGTGATCAGACCGGGGTCGACGACCCGGCCCGGCCCGAGCAGGCCGGTGAACAACTCGGTGGCCTTCGCCGATCCGGCGATGTCGTTGACCACGGCCGGGAATCCGTACATCAGCTCGACGGTCGGCTCGCGGGTGGCACCGGCGGCAGCGGCCTCGGCGCGCACGATCCGCTCGATCGCGGCCACCATCCTGCTCCGCACCTTCTCGTCGTAGCTGCGGGTGCTGACCAGCAGCTCGGCGCTGTCCGGGATGATGTTCTCCTTGGTCCCGGCACGCAGCGCGCCGACCGTCACCACGGCCACGTCGGTACCGGCGAGCTCGCGGGAGACGACCGTCTGCAGCCGCAGCACCGTCGCCGCGGCCATCACCACCGGATCGACCGTCGCCTCGGGACGCGACCCGTGTCCGCCCCGCCCGAACAGGGTGATCCTGATGCCGTCCGCCGCGGCGAAGGACGGCCCGGGCCGGATCCCGATGAATCCGGCGGGCAGCGGCGCGACGTGCTGTCCGAGCACCACATCCGGTCGGCCGAACCGGTCGAACAGCCCGTCGTCGATCATCGCCTGCGCGCCCGCGCCCACCTCCTCCGCTGGCTGGAACACGACCATCAGGGTGCCGGCCCATGACCCGCGGTCGGCCGCCAGTTCCCGGCAGGCGCCGAGCAGGCACGTCACGTGCACGTCGTGGCCGCAGGCGTGCATCAACGGGACGTCGTTGCCGTCCAAATCGGTTCCGCGGACGACGCTGGCATAGGCCAGGCCGGTGTCCTCCAGTACCGGCAGCGCATCCATGTCGGCGCGCAGCAACGCCGTCGGTCCGTCGCCGTTGCGCAGGATCCCGACAACGCCGGTCCGGCCGACGCCCTCTGTCGTCTCGAAGCCGTTGGCCCGCAACCACTGCGCGGCGACCGACGCGGTCCGGGTCTCCTGGAAGGACAGCTCGGGGTGGGCGTGCAGATCCTGATAGATCTGCACCAGATCCGGTGCTGTCGGTGCCGCAGCGGCGATCGTCATGCGTATGCCTTTCACAACCGGGGAGGACGGATCGGACGGACACCGTCCGCCGCCGGCCAGACCCGTGGGCCTGCGCGGCATTCCGGCAATGTCCGTTCGCGTCACCAAGGTACGCGGGCCTACCCGTCCGCGCTCGACCAGGGCTGGGGCGCCCTCACCGGGTCATACTGAGCGGGTGGTCACCGGTGATCCACCGTCATCCGCCCGCGCCGGGCAGCTGTCCGGACAGCTGCATCGCGCGCGTGAGCGGGGCTTCGTCGGGCGGACCGCCGAGATCCGGTCGTTCGCCGAGTCTTTGACCGGATCGTCGGACGTTCGCCTGCACTTCGTGCACGGGCCCGGCGGCATCGGCAAGACCACGCTGCTGGACGCCTTCGCCCGGCACGCGGTACGAGCCGGCCGCAGGCCCGTCTACCTGGACGCCCGCGACGTGGCCTGCACCGCGGAAGCCGTCACCGCGGCGATCGCCGAGCGGTCGGTCCGCAGCGGAGCGACGCCCGGCGACCCACAGGTGCTGCTGATCGACGGCTACGAGCTGCTCACCCCGGTCGATCGATGGATCCGCGAGGAGCTGTTGCCGTCGCTGCCGTACGGATCGGTGACGGTGCTGGCCGGCCGGGCGGCACCGCCGACGCCGTGGTGGCTGGATGTCGGCTGGCGTCAGCTGATCGACATCCATCAGCTGACGGCGCTCGACGGCGACGACAGCGACGCGTTGCTCGCCGGACTGGGCGTCGACGGACCGCATCGAACCGCGCTGGCCCGGCTCGGCCGGGGGCATCCGCTGGTGCTGGCGATGCTCGCCGAGGCCGGCCGGAGCGGGAACGTGCCCACTCAACTGGCGGACGCCCCCGACGTTGTCGGGCGGCTGTGTGCGTTGATCGTCGACGACGTTCCGGATGCCGCCCACCGGGCCGGCCTGGCGACCTGCGCCCACGCCACCAGGATGACGCAGGACCTGTTGGCCCGCATCGTCGGTGCGCGGGCGCCGGAGGTCTGGGCGTGGCTGGAGTCGCGTGCGTACGTGCGCCGTGGGGCGATCGGTCTGTTCCTGCACGATGTGGTCAGGGAACTCTTCGAGGCCGAGTTCATCCACCGCTCGCCGGACGGCTACTCCGCGCTGCACGTGGCGGTACGCGGCTACTTCCTGCAGCGGCTCCTCGACCCGGCAGAGCCGCGGGCCGATCGCGCGGCCGCCGAGATCCTGTTGCTGCACCGCAGCGGCCCGTTGGCGACCGAGACGGCCGTCCTGCGCGAACGCGGACTGCCGCCGATCTCCCTGGCCGGACCCGGGGACAGCGAGGCGATCTTCGCCCTCATCCAGGACGCCGAGGGCGCCGAATCGGCCGAGCTGGCCAGGCGCTGGGCCGGCGAGCAACCGCGCTCCCTGTACCGGTCCCGATCGGACAACGGGGTCGAGAGCTTCTCCATGCACGTCTATCTGCCGGTGTCGGGCGGACTGGAGTCCGACGATCCGGTGGCCGCGGCGATCCTTCGGGCCGTCGGCGAGCACGGGGCGCTGCGGCCCGGCGAGCGGATCCACATCAACCGGTTCTCCGGCGCCACCGGCAGCTATCAGCGCGATCCGATGGTGCTGCTGGCGGGTGGAGTCTCGTGTTTGCTGGAGTGGGCGCACCAACCGGCCGCCTGGACCTTCATCGTGCCGGTGGACCATGGTTATTTCGGCCGCTACTTCGAGTACCTCGGGATGAGCCCGATGGTGCGGCTTCGAGCGTTCGGCCGCGACATCGTCGGCTACGGCTGGGACCGTCGTCGGTTCCCGGTTACCGGGCTGTTCGACCTGATGGCCCGCCGGGAGCTCAGCGGCGAGGTCGGCCCGCCGCCGGACGACCAGCTACGGCCGGCACCGATGTCGCGCAACGACTTTGCCGTCGCGGTGCGGGATGCGCTGGTCCACGCCGTTCGACCCGACCGGCTCTCCCGGTCGCCCCTGCTGGGCTCGGCGCTCGTCGACCCGGCGGCCGCGGACCCCGCCGAGGCGCTGCGGGCGACCGTACTGGCGGCGATCGGTGCACTGGGTGACGAACGCCGTGGCGCCGAGCATCGCCGGGTGCTGGAACGCACGTACCTGAAGGGCGCGCGGTCGCAGGAGGCGGCCGCCGAGCTGCTCGATCTCCCGTTCAGCACCTACCGCCGGCACCTCGGCCAGGCCCAGCAGCGGTTGATCGAGATCTTGTGGGCGGTCGAGATCGGTGAGCGGCCGGGCTTCCGGCCGGACCGAAGTGGGCAGCAAGTGGACGGCAAATGACCTGGTAGGCGATCAGTTCTTCGGGCGACGGTGGTGATCTCGTCGGAAGGAGACGCAGATGATCACTAAGCAACGGGCCGACATCGCCGTCATCGGCGCCGGCGTGATCGGCCTGACCACCGGCATCCTGCTGGCCAGGGACGGGCACCGGGTCACCGTGCTGGAGCGGGACCCCGAGAGTCCCCCGGTCGATGCCGAGGCCGCGTGCCAGGGCTGGCAGCGCCCGGGCGTCGGCCAGTTCCGACAGCCGCATCTGATGCTGCCGCGCTGGCACCACGAGATGGCGCGGGAACTGCCCGACCTGCTGGAGGCGCTGCTGGCCGGCGGCGGCCGGCGGACGAACCTGCTGCACCTGCAGCCAGCATCGGCTACCGGTGGCTGGCGGCCCGGCGACGAACGGTTCGATACCGTCGCCGCCCGCCGCCCGGCGCTGGAGGCAACGCTCGCCAGGACGGCAGCGGCGCAGCCGCGGCTGACGATCCGGCGCGGTCTGCGGGTGACGGGGCTGCTCGCCGGAACCCGTTCGGGCGCGCCGCATGTCCGCGGACTGCGGACCGACTCCGGCGAGGTCGCCGCCGATCTGGTGGTCGACGCCGCCGGCCGCCGGACCCCCGTTCCCGGCTGGCTCGCCGGCCTCGGGGTGCTCCCGGAGCAGCGCCTCGTGCCGGGCGGATTCCGCTACTACGGCAGGCAGTTCCGCGCGGCCGACGGCCGGCTGCCAGCCGGTCGCGGCGCCGTTCTCAGCCACCTGCCGTCATTCTCGGTGCTGACGTTGCCCGCTGATCTCGGGACGTACAGCGTCGTGCTGGTCACCAGCTCTCGCGACCGCGCCCTGCGGGCGCTCCGGAACGAGCACGGGTGGCTGGCTGCCGTCGGATGCAGTCCGGTTGCCGCGCACTGGGTTCGATGCGGAATCCCGATGACGGAGGTGACGCCGTACGCCGGCCCCGATCAGCACAGTCGCAGCTATCTGCGGGACGGCGAACCGAACGTCACCGGGGTACTCGCGATCGGTGACGCGCTGGCCACCACCAACCCGGCGCTCGGCCGCGGCGTGACCCTCGGCGTGATCGCTGCCCTGGCGCTGCGCGACGTACTCGCCGCCACCGTCGACCCGCGCGAGCAGATCGTCAGGTTCGCCGCCGCGACCGCCGAACAGGTCGCGCCCTGGGTGCAGCTGTCCGCCGTATTCGACCGGCACCGGCTGGCCGAACTGAACGCAGACATCGACGGGATCGCCTACGCCACCGACGATCCGAGCTGGGCGATGACGACCGCCCTGCTGGCCGGCGCCGGCCTCGACCCGCTGCTGGCCAGGGCGTCCAGCCGGATCGCCGGCCTGCTCGCGCCGCCGCAGACGGTGCTCGCCGATCCGACGGTCCAACAGCGGTTGGGCCGCTACCTGGGCCGGCCCCGCTACCCGCCGACGACTCCGGATCGCGCAGAGCTGTTGGACGCCATCACACTTTCCACCTCCACATCAGGTTCCACCCCACCAGTAAGGACATCGTCATGACCATCCAACTCTCCGACATCGTCACCGCGACGTCGGACTACCTCCACGACCAGGTCGAGGTCCGAATCGGCCGGGTCACCGGCAACCTGGAGGCCGGCGAGTCCGGCACCTGGACCGTGCGCTGGACCAACGCGGCCGCGCCGACCGGCGTCCGACTCCGGGACGTCTTCCTGCACCTGACGGTGGACCCCGGGTCGGTGGCACTGATCAAACCGCCCGGCTCGGCGATCCTGCAGCCGAGAGCCACCGCCGACATCAACGACCCGCGGCTGAATTCGAACACCTTGGTGGACGAGATGTTCGTCTTCCTGCCCGATCCGGGCGTCGCGGCGAACCCGCTCGCGTTCGACTCCCGGCTGGACGTCGGGGAATCGGTGGAGCTGGAGTTCGACTACCAGGCGATCGGGGCGGGCCGGGCGACCTTCAGCGGGCACATCCACGCCGCGGTCGATCTGGACGATCTGTTCCCCAATGGTCGTGGCGACGCCGGCAGCAAGGACGTCACTGTCCTCGTCGAGAGCCAACGGGTGGGCACGCAGGCTTGAGCGGGTCAGTGGCCGGGGCGGCGGGCGACCGCCCCGGCCCACCGTCGGCCGACCGACTAGCGTGGTAGGGACAGATTCATGAGCCATCAAGTACGAGGAGCACCATGACCACGGTCCCCACCGTCACCCTGAACAACGGCGTCAGCATCCCGCAGCTCGGGTTCGGCGTCTTCCAGGTGCCGGCCGACGAGACCCAGCGCGCCGTCGAGACCGCACTGCAGGCCGGTTACCGGCACATCGATACCGCCGCGGCCTACCGCAACGAAGCCGGCGTCGGCGCGGCGATCGCGGCCGCGGGCCTCCCGCGCGAGGAACTGTTCATCACCACCAAGCTGCGCAACGGCGAGCAGGCCACCGCGGCCGAGGCCTTCGAGGCCAGCCGGCAGGCTCTCGGTCTCGAGGTGATCGACCTGTATCTGATCCACTGGCCGGTTCCCTCGCAGGACAAGTACATCGACGCCTGGAAGGCGCTGGAGAAGATCTATGCCGATGGCGGGGCCCGGGCGATCGGCGTCTCCAACTTCCTCCCGGAGCACCTGGAGCGGCTACTGGCGGCCACCGATGTGCTCCCGACGGTCAACCAGATCGAGGTGCACCCGACGTTCCAACAGCGGGAGCTGGCCGCAGCCACCCGCGACGCCGGCATCGCTGTCGAGGCCTACAGTCCGCTGGGTCAGGGCGCCGATCTCACCGACCCGGCGGTGCTCGCGATCGCCCAGGCGCACGATGCCACCCCGGCCCAGGTCGTGCTGGCCTGGCACCTGGCCGCCGGCACCATCGTCATCCCGAAATCTGTTGACCCGCAGCGCATCGCGCAGAACCTGGCGGCAGTCGACGTACGGCTCACCGACGCCGAGATCGAGAGCCTGAACGGCCTCGAGGCCGGCGCCCGGACCGGCGCTGACCCGGCTACGGCGGCGTTCACCCAGATGTAGCAGTACCGTCGCTGACCTGCCCGGACGAAGGAGAACGGCATGACCGACGAACTGGTGGCCGCGGCCGTCGCCGACCTGGTCGGCCGGCTGAACGTCGAGGCCGCGGCGATCACCGTGGTCAGTGACGAGGCGGTGGTCTGGCCGGATGGCAGTGCTGGTTGTCCGCAGCCGGGGATGATGTACCCGCAGATGCTCACCGAGGGCAGCCGGATCGTGCTGGAGCACGCCGGCCGGCGCTACGACTACCACTCCGCCAGGAACCGCCCGCCGTTCCTCTGCGAGCAGCCAGGGTCGCCGTTCTCCCGGAAACACCCACTCCGCTGACGAAGGGCCCGGGTTCCGAATCCGGCCCGGTCGGGCCGGACAATTCGGACTGCTGACGGCGTATCGTCAGCCCATGTCGTTCAACGTGTCCGCGGATGCCTATGGGCGGTTCATGGGGCGGTTCTCGGAGCCGCTCGCGGTCGAGTTCGCCGAGTGGTCCGGGGTCGCCGACGGGCAGCAGGCGCTCGATGTCGGATGTGGCCCCGGAGCGTTGACCGCCCGGCTGGTCGAGTTGCTCGGCGCTGACCAGGTGCGGGCGGTGGACCCGTCACCGTCGTTCGTGGCGGCCGCCCGCGCCCGGTTCCCCGGCCTGGACATCGCGGAGGCGTCGGCCGAGTCGCTGCCGTTGCCGGACGCGGCGGTGGATCTCGCGATGGCCCAGCTGGTGGTGCACTTCATGACCGACCCGGTGGCCGGACTGCGCGAGATGGCCAGGGTCACCCGGCCCGGCGGGACGGTCGCGGCGTGCGTCTGGGACCTCGGCCCGGGCGCCCGGGCGCCGATCTCGCTGCTGTGGCGAGCGGTGCACGACCTCGATCCCGGGTTCGTCGGCGAGGCCGAGCTGCCCGGCGGCGGCCGGGGCGAGCTCGCCGAACTGGCCGCAGCGGCCGGCCTGGCCGACATCCGCGACGGGGAGCTGACGGTGACCTCCGCCTTCGCCGACTTCGACGACTGGTGGGAGCCGTACACCCTGGGCGTCGGGCCGGCCGGAGCCTACGTCGCCGGCCTCGACCAGCAGGGCCGCGACCAACTCCGGGCCAGGTGCCGCGAATTGCTGCCGGCCGGGCCGTTCGAGATCTCCGCGACGGCCTGGTGCGTCCGGGGCCGCGCCTGAGCCCGGTCGCCGGCCGGTCGCTGCCCGGCTCCGCTCAGACGAACAACCAGAGCAGGGCGACGCCGCCGAATCCGATCACCGAGATCAGGCATTCCATCAGCGACCAGGTCTTGAAGGTCTGGCCGACCGTCAGCCCGAAGGACTCCTTGACCAGCCAGAAGCCGGCGTCGTTGACGTGCGACAGGAACAGCGAGCCGGCGCCGATGGCCAGCGCCAGCAGGGCCGCCTGACTCGGCGGCAGACCGGTGGCCAGACCGGCCATGATGCCGGCAGCGGTGGTGGTCGCCACCGTCGCCGAACCGGTCGCCACCCGGATCACCACGGCGAGCAGGAAGCCCAGCAGCAGGGTCGAAACCCCCAGGCTGACGGCGGCTTTCGCCACCGTGTCGCCGACCCCGGCGCTGATCAGGCTCTGCTTGAAGCCGCCACCGGCGCCGACGATCAGGAACACCGAGGCGATCGGGCCGACGCTGGCGGTCAGCCGTTTCGAGATCGAGTTGCCGGTGAATCCGACGGAGTAGCCGAAGGTGACCATCGCCAACAGCACCGCCAGGGTCATCGCGACCAGCGGCTCGCCGAGGAAGTCGAAGAACTTCCGGACGCCGTTGTCCGGAGAGTCGGCCCAGATCACGTCGAAGATGGCGCGGATCAGCATCAGCACCACCGGGAACAGGATGGTCAGCACCGTGACCAGGAAGCTCGGCGGCCGCTTCACATCCTTGTCGGCGACGCCGCCGGAGATGCCCGAATCCAGTCGGTCGCCGGCGGAGTTGTCGGTGGTGTCGTCATCGGCGGTGATCCCGGCGGTCTGCGCCAGCGGCGCGTTGGCCGCCGACACCGGCACCCACCTGGCCGCGATGATGGCGAACAACGGCCCGCAGATGATCACCGTGGGGATGGCGACCAGTAGTCCGAAGGCCAGCGTCAGACCCAGCGGCGCGTTCAGCGCGTCGATGGCGATCAGCGGCCCCGGGTGCGGCGGCACCAGTCCGTGCAGCACCGACAGGCCGGCCAGCGCCGGGATGCCGACCTTCATCAACGGGAGCTTGGACCTGCTGGCCACCAGCACGATCACCGGTAGCAGCAGCACCAGACCGATCTCGAAGAACATCGGCAGGCCGATGATCGCCGCGACCAGCGCCATCAGCCAGGGCACGGCGGACTTCCGGGCGCCGGACAGCAACTTGTCGACGACGCGGTCGGCGCCGCCCGAATCCGCCAGCAGCTTGCCGAGCATCGCGCCGAGCGCGATCAGCAGCCCGACTTCCTTCAGGGTGTCGCCGACGCCCTTCTCGAAGTTGACCACGCTGTCGGCGGCCGACACTCCGCCGGCGATGCTGAGCACCGCTGAGCCCAGGATCAGGGCCAGGAACGGATGCATCTTGAGCCAGGCGATGAGCAGCACGATCACCGCGATGCTGATCACCGCGACGATGATCAGCCGGGTGTCCATGCCGGTCCACGGCTCGTGTGCCTTCTCGGAAGCGGTCGGCTCGCCGGCTGCCAACGGAGCGGCGATGCGGTGCAGCCGACTGCTCGCCGCATCCAACATGCTGGTGCTCAGCACTGTGTCCAGCAGACCAGTCATCTGTCGACCTTCCGGCTCGGGCGAGCCGACCCGGCCCACCGTCGGGGGATCCCGGCTCCTGGCA
Source organism: Nakamurella lactea DSM 19367 (assembly GCF_000426645.1). Taxonomy (GTDB): domain Bacteria; phylum Actinomycetota; class Actinomycetes; order Mycobacteriales; family Nakamurellaceae; genus Nakamurella; species Nakamurella lactea. Next base: position 289,459 of record NZ_AUFT01000008.1, read on the forward strand.
CTGTAGAGCGCTCCGTGGCGACCGGCAGCGCGAAATGCCGGGGCCGGGCGGACCGACCGTGCCGATCACCGGTCGGCTGCTGACTACCCTGTGCCGGATGAGCGACAGCTGCGTGTTCTGCGACATCATCGCCGGCCGGCTGCCCGCCGCGTTCGTGATCGACGAGCCGGAGGTGCTGGCGTTCCTCGACCGGCGGCCGGTCTTCCCCGGCCACACTCTGGTGGTGCCACGGGAGCATCACGTCACGTTGGGCGACCTGCCGACGGGGCTGCTGACCTCGGTGATGCTGGCGACGCAACGGATCTCCGCGGCAGTACCCGAGGCCTTCGGGGCGCAGGGCAGCTTCGTGGCGAACAACAACATCGTCAGCCAGAGCGTTCCGCATCTGCATTTTCACGTGGTGCCAAGGACCAAGGGTGACGGGCTGCGCGGCTTCTTCTGGCCCCGCAAGCCGTACGACTCGGATGCGCAGATGCAGGAATGCGCCGACCGGCTGAGTTCGGTGCTGGCCGACTGAATCCGGCCGGCCGGCTCGCCGCTCTACCTGGTAGGGGGCGTGGACCCGCCGCGCCCGAACCCGACGACGCGGAGGCCGCAATGGCCGAGGAACAGAACCAGGATCAGGACCGGGAGATCCACCCGGGCGCTGCATCGGACCAACCGGACTTGTCGAATCTGCCCGGCCGGCCGTTCGAGCGTCCGCCGTTCGACGGATCGGCGGCACCGTCCGAGGGCGCACCCGGGGTCACCAGCTACGTCCTCGACGACAAGAACACGACGACGGTCCGTACCACGCAGATCCCGGACGAGCCGGCGGGTACATGACCGGCGGCGGTTCGACCGCTGCCGCATCGGCATCGGACAGTGCCGTCGACGACCCGGCAACTCATCCGGGCCCGGCCACGGAATCCGCGCCCGCCGACCCGGCAACTCCGGCGGGTCGGTCTGCCTACGACAAGGCAGTGGCAGCCGTCATCGCCGAGTTCGTCCAGGACGTGGCCGACGACATCGAGAAGCAACAGGGCTACATGACCTCGCGGCTGCGCAGATACCGGGTGGCGCGAGTGGTGGCGATCGTTGCCGCGGGCCTGGTGCCGGTGCTGGCGACCGTGCCCGAGATCGGGAAGGTCTGGTTGGGCGCGCTCGGAGCGCTGGCGGTGGTCGCAGAATCGCTGATCCAGTTGTACCGCTGGCGCGACTCGGCGCTGGCCGCGATGCAGATGGCGAATGCGATGAACGTGCAGCTCGACCTGTTCCGGACCAGGACGCCGCCCTACGACACCGAGACCAGACAGTCACGGTTCAGCAGATTCGTGTTGGCGATCACCGCGATCCGGCGGGGTGCCGGTGATGCGTTCGCCGGGATCTGGGCCGAGGACCGCCCGCCGTCAGCGGCCCCTGGCGCCGAACTGGGCGTGCATGCCGGTTGAGTGACGGGCGCAGGCCGCCGTGACAGCCTCGGTCCAGACGTCGGGGTCGGTGGACCAGAAGTCATGGGGGACACCAGGGATGGACGAGAAAGTGCCGCGCGGAACGAGGGCGGCCAGCTGTGCGAGTGGCCAGGACGGCCGGATGTCGTCGCCGGCAGCGATGAACTGCATCGGCACCTCGCAGTCACGCAGACCGCGCCACAGATCGGGGCGACGGATCCACTCGGAGAACGAGGCACTGAGGGCAGCGTGGACCTCGGGCACCCAGTCGATCTCGACGACCGGCTCGACGGCTTTGCCGGCCTCGTAGGCCTCGGACCAGCTGCGGTCGCGTTGAGGACCGCGACCGGCGATGCCGACCAGCGCCGTCACCGATTCCGGATGTTCGACGGCGTACCGAACGGCGAGATCGCTTCCCCAGGAATGACCGAGCACGATCCAACTGTCGACCTCGACCGACCGACGGATGGCCTCGATGTCGGCAATCGCCTGCGCCATGTCGTGCGGGCCGCCGCCGGAGCGGCCGACGCCGCGGGGCTCCGGATACCAGGCGCGGTGGCCGGCCGGCGCGATCTCGTCCCGTTCCAGATATTGCACGCAGCCGGGTCCGCCGGTCAGGACGACAACGTCCGGCCCCTCCCCCGTGACGCCGACGTGCAGCGCGACATCGCCGGTCTCGACCATTCGTGACTCCACGCTCTCGGACGCTACTGGTCCGGCGCGCCGCCGCGGCCGGCGGGATGATCGAATGGGGTCATGGACCCATCGGTGGATGTGCGGGTGCGTGGCCAGGTCTCCGATGAAGAGCTGAATGTGCTGCACACGTTGGCCTTCGGCCATGGTCCGACGACCGTCCCGTGGAACGATCGGCTGACGAGGCACAGCCTGACCTGGGTGACCGCCAGACTCGACAGCAGGTTATGCGGCTTCGTCAATATCATCGGCGATGGCGGCGCTCATGCGGTCCTGTTGGACGCGTGCGTTGCCCCGGATCTGCAGGGTCGCGGCATCGGCCGGGTCGTTGTCCGCGCCGCTGCTCAGGAGGCGAAGCGGTTGGGTTGCCAGTGGCTTCACGCAGACTACGAACCAGGGCTGGTCAGCTTCTACGAAGACGCCTGTGGGATGCGTTCGACTGCAGCGGGTCTGCTTCAGCTGCTCGAGGTTAGCTAGGGTTGTCGGTGTGGATGCTGACGGCTCGGCCCGGCTGGTCACGCGGCAGAAGGGCGGCCGCTCGTGGCGGATCGGCAGCGATGTCGACGTCGCCTGGATCCGCGCCGGCACCTTTGCCACCAAGGCTGTTACCTCGGCGATCCCGCCGCTCTTCGATGCCTATGCGACCGTCGAGTTGCCGACCACAGAACCGGACCATCGCACCCGGATCCAGCAGCGGCACGAACGCGCGCTGTTGGCGTTGTTGACCGCACACGCACAGCCGCAGTCGTGGTGGCTCGGGTATCTCGACACGGGTGCCGACGACCTCGTCTTTCCTGATGCACCCCAAACGACGCTGTATGCGGGCTGGAAGTACGTGATTGTCGAGGCCGGACCGCCGGAGGCGGCAACGTGGCGCCTCGACGAGCCGGCCTACTTCTGGAAGGGCACACTGCCCAATCTGCTGTTTCCCGCCGATCACTGCTGGCTGGTCTCGACCCTGTGGGACGACGACTGGACGTGTATCGGTGGCACCCAGGCGTTGGTGGACCAAGTGCTGGGCGACCCGGAGCTGGGTCCCCGAACCCGACAGGTGAGTCTGGATCAGGACGGCACTCCGCCCGGCCACACAGCCTGGTGAGCTGCCTGTCCACTCGGCGCTCCGGCCGGTCGGGCCGGGCTCAGCCGGTGGACCCGTCCAGGCCGTAGCTGCGGACCCACGTCGGGGTGATCCGGATCAGGTCGCCGCTGCCGACGGCCGGCGAATCCGGGTCCCGTGGCACTGTCTCGGCAGTTCCGCGCACCTCGAGACAGTGAACCTGCCACGGGTCGACGGAGACGAGATCGTCGACCACGAAGGCCACCCGACCGTTTGCCCGCACGTTGCGGAACTTCCGGGAGGCCTCCATCCGGTGCCCGCCAATGTCGATCGTGCCGTCGTCGTTGACGACAAAGGCGACCGGGTTCACTTGCAGCGTCCCGTTCGGGTGCTGGGTGGCCATCCGGCCAAGGGTCTGGCTGCGGAGATAACTCACTTCTGCGTCGGTGAAGGACATTTCTTCACGCTAGAACTTGAAGCTGACTTCAAGTCAAGCATGCGTCGTCCGGGCGGAGCTAGCTCTCCTCGATGGTGATCGGACGGCCGTGAAAGGCGCCGATCGCCTGTGCTCCGATCCGGGCGCGCTCACGGTGTTCCGCGGTCGCGGTCGGTGCGAACTGGATCCGCACCGTGACCGACTTCGGCCCGACGGTGCGGGTGTAGCGGCCGACGTTCTCCGTGTCGACCAGCACGGCGCCGCTGGCCAGATCGCTGGAAGCTGCGCTGCCCGTCGGTCGCCCGGCGAGCGGGTGTCCGTCGAGTCGCGGAAAATTGATCCGCGGATACGTCAACGTTGCCTCGTCGAACACCGGCAGTAGCAAGGCTTCCGGCCGGCGGCTGGGACGGGCCGGAATGTTCGGATCGAACCAGAGCTCATCGCCGTCGACCTCGATCCGTTCGAGGCCGTCACCGATCGCCTCGAGCGCCGGCCGGATCTGTCCCTTGGTCAACGCGCACCAGCGGACCAGATCGTCGACCGATGCCGGTCCATGGCCGGCGAAGAACCGGTACACCAGGCGCGCGGTCGCCTCCTGGGCGTCCAACTCCGGTGCCGGTGCCACCCACTCGTCGATCAGGGCGTAGCCGTGCTGGCCGCCGATCATCGGACTGGAGCAGATCAACCCGCGCATTTCGGCCAGGAACAAGATGTGCCCCAGGCGTTCCCCGACGTCGATCCCGTGCTCCGTCATCTCCGGGCCGAGCTGCTTGCGGGTGCGGTAGTTCTTGCCGGCCAGCAGTTCCGTCAGCCCTTCGAGCGCCCGTCCGATGGTCCGCTCGTCCAGCTCGAGCTGCCGGTGCCGGCCGGCCATTCCCTGTTCCACCTTCGGTGAGGTGGCCGCCAGGATCCACCGCAGATCCTCGGGTGCGACGAAATGCCAGGTGGGGCGCAGGATATGGGTCCGGATGATGGCGCCGGCATCGATCTCCGCCCGCACCGTCTCCAGGGTGGTCGGGCGTCGGCCGCCGATCCGCAGGCCCAAGGAATACGACGCCGACAGCGGTTCCTGGGACTGGACGCAGCAGAGCAACCGGACCACCTCGGCGGCCGACGTCAGTCCCGCGGAGGTCAGTCGTTGGGTGGCCAGACGGCGGGTCAGGACGCGGCGGACCGGCGCGGGGACCGGTGGCGCTGAGAGGGCAGACATGGATGACGATTGTGCCGGATGCCACCGGCACCGCCCCGCTGGGCCGAGCCGACCTCGTGACCGCAGCCGAGCGCGGCCGGCGAACCGGACAACTCAGCGCAGCCGATCGCCGCCGGCGAACGTCGACAGATAGGCGTTCACTGCGGTGATCGCACCGTTCGGGGCGGTGTCGAAGCGGCCCTGCCGCCCGTCGACGCTCACCACAGACCGCGCGCCGACGACGGCAGAGGCGTTGTCGTGCAACCGGATCGCGGTCTGTTCGCTCACCCCGAGGGCTACCGATCGATGTGCCGCCGATCCGAACAGCAGACCCCAGCGGTAGTTGTACGTCAGCCACGGTTCCAGCGTCACCCCTTGTACGATGCCCAGGCCGGGCCGGAACTGTTGTGCATCGGTGCGGAAGTAGCGGATGCCCTCGTCCTCGTAGTTGTCCGAGGTCGGGTTCGGCACGGCCTCGTAGCGCTCGGCCATCGCGGCGGTCGCCGCGCCGTCGGTCAGCACCGCCGGGGTCGTCCTGACGGCCGATCGGACGGCATCGGCGAAGCCGCGGTCGGCGACCGCGGCCGGCATCAGCGACTGGTCGTCGCCGACCACGATCACGCCGGCGGCGTTGCGGACCGCGGTGGCATCGATCCGGTCCCGGCCCTGCACCAGCACCGACACCGCGCCCGGCCAGCCCGCGCCGGTGAGTGCGCTGCGGTAGAGGTCACCGGCCTGCTCGGCCGCCGTGGCGGACGGATAACCCGCAGTCAACACGACCACCCGAGAACCCTTGGCCGCCTTGACGAACGACTTGAGTACCGCCGAGTCGGCGGCGTCATTCCCGCCGCCCCCCAGCAACACGGTCGCCCGCCCCGCGGTCCGCAGCGTTGGCAGTGACGTCGGTCGCGGCGTCGAGACCGGACGTCCACTCAGTTCGATCCGCCGGTGGACGAGGTCGTAGCCGGTCGAGGTGCCGGGGGCGATCAGATGGGTCAGCACGTTACGGGTGGAGAGGGTGGCGTCGGCGCCGACCCAGCGAGGCCGGGTCGCGGTGTCGAAGTTGAGGACGGTCGCCGACGACTCACCGATCATCGACGTCACCTGGCGGTCGTCGACCACCACCGGAGCGGTCGCGTAGTCGGAGCCGAGGCCGATCTTGCCGCCGTGGCCATAGCGGTCGACCGACTGCGCGGTGATATTCAAAAGGCGGCCGAACCGACCTCGCTGGTAGAAATGCTGGTCGAAGATGGCCCGCCCGGAGCCGAAGGTCAGTCCGCGGTCGTCCGAGGCGAGGTCGTCACCCCAGCCGATCGTCACCGAGTCCTTCTGCAGACCGGTCCACGGCTGGCCGTCCGTGGTGTAGCCGGTGATCATCGTCCGCGATTCGACGGCGTTGCCGGCGCTGGTCCCGCTGATCACCACGCCGCGGGCGTGCGCCCGGGCCATCGCTGCCTCGGCCGGCGTGTTCGCCAGCACCTGCATGGCCAGTACCTGGTCGCCGCCGAGCACGAACCCGACGTCCACCGCCGGGTTGTCGAAGGCCGTTGAGTTCACCGGGTTCTCGGCGTCGGCCCGGTCCAGCAGCACCAGCAGAGTCGCAGTGCAGTTGGTGAACCGGCTGTGATCGATCACCGCTTCACAGTTGGTGTCCAGCTCGTCGGTCCGCAGCTGTGCCTGCTCCAGATTGGCCTCCCGGTCCTCCGGTGCATCGCCGTAGCTGGACGGCACCACCAGGATGTCCAGCGTCGGGCCGCTGGCGGTGCGTTCGGCGATGGTCACCAACTGCTGCTCGGTGTCGGCCTCGTAGCCACCACCAATCGGTACCAAGGTCGTGGCCCGATGGTCGCCGTGGCCGGTCGGGACCAGGCTCGCGGCAGACACCGCGGGGCTGACGGCGACGGTCGCGGCAATCAGCCCGGCGGTCGCCGCCAGGCCCATCGTCGGGCGAGGCAGTGATCGGTGACGAATGGTCATGGCGGATCTCCTCGGTGCGATCGCGACTGGGTCGGCCGAACCTAACCCAGCCCGCGGTCACCCTGCAGGACGAAGCGCCACCGGGAGCGCAGGTGCCGCAGGCAGCGCGGATCCTGCTCGGTCTACCCGCCGAACGCGTCCAGCGCCCGCTGCAGCTCGACGGCCGGCGTCGGCGAGGCCGGAGGCATGACCCCGCGGGCCGGGTCGGTCTCCTGCGCCGGTGCCTGCGGGTCGTTGTACGGAGTGCCGTACGCGGGGGTGCCCGGCTGGTAGCGCCGGCCCTGCGCGAGCGGACCGGCATCGACGCTGTCGTAGCCGAGGCTGTCCAGGAAGGTGCTGACCTGCTGCTTGGCGGCGGCGTCGTCACCGGCGACGGCCAGGGCGCTGCGCTCTGGTGAGCCGGCCGGCCGGGCCAGCTCGCCCAGGTGGACGAAGTTGATGTTGTTGAACGCCTTGACCACGTGCGAGCCGGGCAGGTGCCGCTGCAGCAGTTCGCTGGAGGTCGTCGAATCGTCATCCAGCTCGGCGATGTTGCCGTCGCGCTGGGAGTAGTAGTTGTTGGTGTCGATCACCACTTTCCCGACCAACGGCTCCACCGGGACACTGGGGTAGGCCTTCAACGGGATGGTCACCACCACGATGTCGCCGGCGGCCGCCGCCTCTTCGGGGGTCCCGGCCCGGGCCGACGGCCCGAGCTCGGATACCAGCGCCGCCAGCGTCTCGGGGCCGCGCGAGTTGCTCAGCACCACCTGATGCCCGGCCGCCACCGCCAGCCGTGCCACCGTGCCGCCGATATTGCCGCTTCCGATCAATCCGATTGTCGTCATACCCGGAACCAGCGTTGCCGACCGCAACCGATATTCCCCGGGTGACCGGCCACCGCCAGAGCTCCAGCGTGACCGGGGCGGGGATCCGGAGCGCACATTGCTGGGACACTAGCTCTGCCGGCGCGTACTCGGACGCCGGATCCCGTGACTTTCCCGACGGTGGGCCGGGCCCTGCCGTGCACAGATCGGATCTTCGTTGGCTGGCGCACTGACCCGGCGATTCACCGTTTCTCGTCCTGCCTGGTTGGCCCCGAGGATCCTGCGGACGGAGGTGCTGGCCGGGCTGGTGGTCGCGTTGGCGCTGATCCCCGAGGCGATCTCGTTCTCCATCATCGCGGGCGTCGATCCGCGGGTGGGGCTGTTCGCCTCGTTCACCATGGCCGTGTCGATCTCGATCCTTGGTGGCCGGCCGGCGATGATCTCCGCCGCCACCGGCGCGGTTGCCCTGGTGATCGCCCCGCTGGTGCACCAGTACGGCCTGCAGTACCTGATCGCGACCGTCATCCTGGCCGGCGTCGTGCAGATCGTCCTTGGTCTGCTCGGGGTCGCGAAGTTGATGCGGTTCGTGCCGCGCAGCGTGATGGTCGGCTTCGTGAACGCGCTGGCCATCCTGATCTTCCTCGCCCAGTTGCCGCAGCTGCAGCACGTTCCCTTGATGGTCTATCCGATGGTCGCCGTCGGCCTGGCCATCATCTACGGACTACCGCGGCTGACGAAAGTCGTTCCGTCACCGCTGATCTCCATCATCGTGCTGACCGGGCTGACGATGATCCTCCGACTGCAGGTTCCCACCGTCGCCGACCAAGGTGAACTGCCGGACAGCCTCCCGACTCTCGGTCTGCCGGACGTGCCGTTCGACATCGCCACCCTCAAGATCATCGCCCCGTACGCGATCGGGATGGCACTGGTCGGTCTGCTGGAATCGATGATGACCGCGAAGCTGGTGGACGACATCACCGACACCCACTCGAACAAGACCCGCGAGGCCTGGGGCCAGGGCGGCGCGAACATCGTCACGGGGCTGTTCGGTGGGATGGGGGGCTGCGCGATGATCGGCCAGACGATGATCAACGTCCGGTCCGGTGCCCGCACCCGGCTGTCCACGTTCCTGGCCGGCACCTTCCTGCTGATCCTGGTCGTCGTGCTCGGCGACACCGTCGGCAAGATCCCGATGGCCGCGCTGGTCGGCGTCATGGTGTTCGTGTCGATCTCCACCTTCGACTGGCACTCGGTCGCGCCGAAGACACTCCGCCGGATGCCCAGGAGCGAGACCGCCGTCATGGTGCTCACCGTGGTGGTCACCGTCGTCACCCACAACCTGTCGTACGGCGTCATCGCCGGAGTGCTGTTGGCGCTCACCCTGTTCGCCCGCCGCGTCGCGCACCTGGTGAACCTGACCAGCACCCTGTCCGCCGACGGCACCACCCGCATCTACGTCGTCACCGGAGAACTGTTCTTCGCCTCCTCCAACGATCTCTACGCCCAGTTCGACTACAACGACCCGGCCGAGCACGTGATCGTCGATCTGACCGGGGCGCATCTGTGGGACGCCTCGAGCACCGCCACCCTCGACGCCGTGACCAACAAATTCCACCGGCACGGCCGGACTGTCGAGATCATCGGCCTCGACGAACACAGCTCCGCCCGCCACGAACGGCTGTCCGGGCACCTCGGCGGGCACTGAGTCCCGCGCAGCGAACGTGGTTCCAGGAACGGGAATCGGGGCCGTTCAGTGCAGTTCGATGGTCCGCACGGCGGCGATGTGGTCCCGGATGAAGCGGTTCGCGTGGGCGCCGAGATCGTCGGAGTCGGTCCACAGATTCCGCCAGATCCCCAGCGTGTTACTCAGGGTCGCCGAGACCACCGCCGAGGAGAACGACTCGAAGACGATCGGACCGGTGTAGCCGATCCGGTCCAAGGCCCGGAACGCGCTGTCGAAATCGACGGACCCGGTGCCCAGGTAACCGCGGTGGCTCTCGCCGATGTGCACGTAGCCGAGGCGCTCCCCGGTGTCCAGGAACGGCTGGAACAGGTCCGACTCCTCGATATTCATGTGATAGGTGTCCAGATGGACCGACACCGAGGGATGGTCGACTCCGGTGAGGAACCGCAGCGCGTCCCGGCCGGTGTTGAGCAGATTGGACTCGTAACGGTTCACCACCTCGAGGGAGAGTCGGACGCCCAGTGCCTGCGCCTGATCGGCGAGACGGTGGATGGCCTCGATGCTGTTCGCCCGGCCCCGATCCGACATCGGCGCAAGGTGCTTGCGCATCGAGCCGTAGAGCACGCCGCACAGCACGGTGCCGCCCATTTCCGCGGTCCGTTCCAGCGCCGTCCGCAACAGCTTCGCGCCGGCGGCGACCACCTCCGGGTCGTCGCTGCTGACGTCGGCATGCTCCGGCAGGCCGAGGCTGGCCGTCGCGCTCAGCCCGGCGTCCTGCAGGGCCCGACGGGCGACCGTGCTGTCGAACGATTCCGGCTCCATCAACGGAAATTCGATCAGGTCGAACCCGGCGGCCTTGGTCCGATCGATCGAGGAGGTGATGCCGGCGGCGTCGAAATCGCCCGTCCAGACGAGCGCATGGCAGCCGATCGGTGATCCGGTCACTCTGTCACGGTCCCTTCATTGAAACGTTACAACTGCAGCTGACCAGTGACGTTAGACTGCGGGCTGCAACGTGTCAACGATCCGGGTCGGCGCCCGGTGAGTGGCCGCAGCCCGGGCTACATTGACCCCGGGTGCACCGGCGAATCGGGAGGTCTGATGGTCAAGCGGCCGGCCGGCCCGAGCGCCGGACTCAAGGACGTCGCCGCGCTGGCCGGGGTATCGGCATCGACGGTCTCGAACTACCTCAACCGACCGGAAGTGGTGAACGAGCACACCAGGTCGAAGATCGACCGGGCGGTGCAGCAACTCGGCTTCGTCCGCAACGAGAGCGCCCGGCAGCTGCGCGCCGGATCCAGCCGCACCTTCGCGGTCGTCCTGCTGGACGCATGGATCCCGTTCTACGGCGAACTGGCCCGCGGGGTGGAGGACATCGGGAGCGCCGGCGGCTGGACGGTGCTGTTCAGCAACAGTGCCCGAGACCCCGAACGCGAGCTCCGCAACCTGGACACCTTTGCCGCCCAACGGGTTGGCGGCATTCTGGTGGTGCCGGCTCAGGACCTGCGCGACCGACTCCGCAACCTGCAGCGGCAGGGCATCAGCTGCGTCACTGTTGAGCAGCCGGCCAACGCCGACGACATCTCCTCCGTCGAGATCGACGACCTCGCCGGCGGTCGGGCTGCCGCCGAGCATCTGCTGGGGTGCCGTCGCCGGGACGTCGTGCTGGTCGGCAACCCGGAGCGGGTCAGCCATGTCAAGGACCGGTTCGACGGCTTCAGCCGCACCGCCGACGCGGCCGGAGCGAGGCGCCGCCTCCTGGAAACCTGGGGACTCACCATGCGGGACGGCGCCGACGCCGCCCGAAGCATCATCGAGATGACCGCGGCCGACCGGCCCGATGCGGTGTTCGCCGCCAACGACCTGATCGCAGTGGGACTACTGCACGAACTGCGCGCTGCGGGCATCGACGTCCCCGGCGACATCGCCGTCATCGGCTACGACGGCTCGGAATTCGCCGCCAACGCGACCGTGCCGCTGTCCACCGTCGCCCAGCCCGCGTACGAGATGGGCGTCGCCGCCGCGGAAATCCTGCTGGCCTGCATGGCGGGCCGGGAAGAGCCCGGGCAGAGCCACCGGAGCTTCCGGCCGGTGGTCACCGCCCGTGAATCGACCCTCGGTCGACAGGCCGGCGGCACGCCCTGACGGCGCCGCGGCGGCGGCGGCCGGAGATCCCCGGGATCGATCGGGCGAACGGTCCGGCCCGACGGCACACTGGTGTCATGACGAACAAGCATCAGCACCGGCAGGGCGTCACCGTCATCGGCGCCGGGTCGGCCGCCGCGACGGTCGACGAGGTCACGATCAATTTGGGCGTCGAGATCCTGCGACCGGACGCCGGTGAGGCGTTCCGGACCGCCGCGGCCACCGTCAGCAGCCTGCTGTCGGTGCTGGCCGACAACGGCGTCGACGCCCGTTCGGTGCGGACCGCCGACCTGAACCTGGGTCCGCGCACCGACTATCGCGAAGGCCATGAGGTGCTGCTGGGCTATGCGGCCTCGCAGCGGATGATCGTGCACCTGGAGGCGCTGGGGAACGTCGAGCGGATCCTGTCCGAGGTGGCCGCCAGGGGCGGCGCCGGCGTGCGGATCGACAGTGTCGTGCTGTCGGCCGGCAATCCGGAGCAGGCCTACCGGGTCGCACGGGATGCCGCGTTCGCGGCTGCCGCCGAGAAGGCGCAACAGTACGCAGGACTGGCCGGCCGCACCCTCGGTGCGGTGCAAGAGATCAGCGAAAACCCGATGCAACACGCGGTCCCGATGGCAGCGGGCCTGATGCGGTCCATTCAGAGTGCCGATTCGATGGCGGTGTCCACCGGCGACACCGAGGTGACGGCGACGGTGCAGGTGCGGTGGGGCTTCGCCGACGGAGCCGACAAACCGCGTCCGGTCTGAGCGGGGCGACCATCCGTGCTCGACGAAGGTCCGTGCTCGGCGAAAGTCAGTGGCCGGCGCCGATATCGGCGATGATCACCGTGACGTTGTCCGGGGCGCCGGCGGCCAGGCTCAGCTCGATCAGCCGGTCCGCCGCCGGTTCGGCATCGGTGCCGAGCAGGGCCTCGCGAATCTCGTCCGCCTCGACATAGTCCGACAGGCCGTCGCTGCACAGCAGGTAACGGTCGCCGATCCGCGGTGCGAAGGTACTGAACGACGGTGAGACGGTGGATCCGTTCAACGCCTTGAGGATGACGTTGCGGCGTGGGTGATGTGCCGCCTCGTCCGGTGCCAGCAGGCCCTGGTCCACCAGGTGCTGGACGAACGAGTCGTCCTTGGTGACCTGCTGCAGTTCCGGCTGCTGGTCCGAATGCAGGGTGCCGCCCGGCGCTCCGCCCTGCAGGTAGTAGGCCCGGGAGTCGCCGATCTGGGCGAACACGATCCGCCGGCCGGACCACATCATCACGGTGGCAGTGGTCCCCATCCCCTCCAGTTCGGGGTCGGCCTCCACCTGTTCCAGCAGTGAGTTGGTGCTGCGTTGCACGGCGTCGGTCAGGATGGCGTACAGATCATCGTCCGGGGATGCGGTCTCCACGCCGGCGAACACCTCGACGACGGTGCGCGATGCGACCTCGCCGGCGACGCTGCCGCCGACACCGTCGGCGACCAGCAGCAGCCCGCGGCCGATGTGGAACGAGTCCTCGTTGTTCGGCTTCTGCAGGCCGACATGCGTCCGCCCGACGGCGGCTACCGCGTAGTCCCGCACGGGTTCGTCCTTTGCGTCGGGGTCAAACTGAGTCGGCGCCGGACCATCACGTCGCAACGGCGCTGCCCGGTCTCGCCGGGGAAGCTTAGCGAATGGCCCGCCGTAGGTGCGGCCCCGGCGGGGTCCGGGTGGTTCGCCGAATTCCGAGCGGCGGGCGGAATCTGATAGACCGGTGCGATGACCGACACCACCGCATCCCGATCTGCAGTACCCACCATCGAGCTCAACGACGGCACCACCATCCCGCAGCTCGGCTTCGGCGTCTTCAAGGTCGACCCGGCACAGACCGAGAAGATCGTCAGCTCCGCGCTTGAGGCCGGTTACCGGCATATCGACACGGCTGCCATCTACGGCAACGAAGAAGGCGTCGGCCGGGCCATCGCCGCCTCCGGGATCCCGCGGGACGAGCTGTTCATCACCACCAAGTTGTGGAACACCGAGCACGGCACCGAATCGGCGTTCGCTGCGATCGACGCCAGCCTCGGCAAACTCGGTCTGGACCGCGTCGATCTGTACCTGATCCACTGGCCGTCGCCGGCCCAGGACCGCTACATCGAGACCTGGAAGGCGCTCGAGCAGATCCAGCAGCAGGGCAAGGCCCGCTCGATCGGCGTCTCCAACTTCCTGCTGCCGCAGCTGACCCGGCTGCTCGCCGAGACGGACGTGGTCCCGGCCGTCGACCAGATCGAGCTGCACCCGGCCCTGCAGAGCACCGAGCTGACGACCTTCGCCAGGAGCAAGGGCGTTCAGATCGAGGCGTGGGGTCCGCTCGGCCAGGGCAAGTACGACCTGTTCGAGGTTCCCGAGGTGACCGGCCCGGCGCAGGCGCACGGCAAGACGCCCGCCCAGGTGGTGATCCGCTGGCATCTGCAGAGCGGCAACATCGTCTTCCCGAAGTCGAACAATCCGGCCCGGATCGCCGAGAACTTCGCGGTGACGGACTTCGAGCTGACGGATGCCGAGATGGCCGGCATCACCGGACTCGAGCGCGGCCACCGGGTTTCCGCTCACCCGGACGAGGTGAACTGACCGACGCGGATTCAGTCAGACTGCGACCGGTTGGTCATTTCGGGTCGAAAGTCGGCCCTCAGCTCAATCTGGCCGCACGCCGGTTGAATCCGCCAGCGACTGTAGGCCGGCGTCGGTCACCGTCAGCTCCCGCGGCTGTGACCCTCGTTGTACCCAGCCGCGTCGGACGAAGGCGTCCAGCACGGCGGCGCCGAGAGCGCCGGCCAGGTGGTGTTGTTGTTCCGTCCAGTCCATGCAGAACCGCAGCGGCGGCCGGCTGCCGGACTCCTGCAGCACCCGGTCAAGGTCGACGCCCCAGTCCGCCAGCCCGGCGCCGGCCGCTCCGCCGAGCCGGTACGGGATCTCGGCGACCGGTGCGGAGTACCGGTCGCCGGGCGCGGCGCAGACGCCCGTCAGCCCGTCGGTGCGGACCAGTACGCCCCGATCCACCAGGGTCGCGGTGACGGCGACCCCGAACCTTCCGGCCAGATGGTCGTAACAGCTGCGGGCGGCGCGCAGCCGGGCCGCCCTGGTGCTTGCCCGCAATGAGGTGATCGGTCGGGGTTTCGACAGTGCGGTCAGCGCTTCGAGTGCTTGGGCGACCCGGGGCCCGGCCAGTCGGTAGAAACGGAACCGACCGCTGCGGGTCACCGTCACCAGGCCGGCATCCAGCAGTCGCGTCAGGTGTCCGCTGACGGTGGCGGCCGACACGCCGGCCTCACTCGCCAACCGGCTGGCCGGCAGTGCCCGTCCGTCGGTCAGGGCGGACAGCATCCGGGCGCGGGAGGCGTCGGCGAACATCGCGGCCACCTTCGACACGTCGGGGTCGCCGCCGCCGCCCGCCGACCTGGCGCGGCCGGTGATCACCTCGATCGGCGCTGCCGGTGGATCGGGCGCTGGGGTCGGTGCGGGTGCTGCGGCCATGCGAACCAGTGTGCCCCGACGATGCTTCGGCGGCCGGCGAAGTATCTGGCGTCCACACTCGGCGGGTGCAAGAACCCACCACCCAGGTGGCCCGGTCGCCGTTGCCGGCCGCGACCACCTCGCCTGCGCCGATCGGCATCGCGCTGCCGCTGCTGTTGACCCTGTGCTCCGGAATGTTCCTGGTGCTGCTGGACGTCTCCGTGGTGAATGTGGCGCTGCCATCGATCGGCCGGTCACTGGGTGCCGGGCCGGCGGCCCTGTCGTGGGTGGTGGATGCCTACACGGTGAGCATCGCGGGCTTGCTGCTGCTGGCCGGCGGCCTGGCCGATCGGGCAAACCCGTTGCGGGTGTTCGGCTTCGGCCTGCTGCTGTTCGCGGCCGGATCGACGATCTGCGCGGTCGCGCCGGGTATCGCGACCTTGCTGGCCGGGCGCGCGGTCCAGGGCGCGGGCGGTGCCGCACTGCTGCCCGCCAGCCTGGCAGCGATCACCAGGCTGGTGCCGGGTCCGGCCGCCCGCGCCCGGACTCTCGGTGTGTGGTCCGGGATTTCGGCGCTGGCGCTTCCGGCCGGGCCGTTGCTCGGCGGACTGATCGTCGCCGGGATCGGTTGGCGATGGATCTTCGCGATCAACCTGCCGGTGGTCGCGGCGGCACTGCTCGGCAGCTGGTTCGGCCGGCACGCGACGTCACGCCCGGTCCGCACCGCTGCGCCGCGACCGGATCTGGCCGGGGCGGTCACCGGCGGCGGATGCCTGGCGCTGCTGGTCTCCGGCGTCATCCGCATCGGTCACTCCGGATGGGGCAGCATGGCGGCGCTGCTGCTGATCGGATCGGCCCTGCTGTTGCTGGCGTTTCTGGCTGTCGAACGGCGGGTGGCCCAACCACTGCTGCCGATCGCGGTGTTCCGGGTACGGCCGTTCACCGGTGCCGTCCTCGGGTCGCTGAGCATGAACCTGGTCTGCAACGGGGTGCTGTTCGTGACGACCCTCGCCCTGCAGGTGGTCCACGGCCTGGACCCGTTGCAGGCCGGTCTGACGATGCTGCCCCTGCTGGTGCCGTTGGTGGCGCTGCCACCGCTGGCGGGCCGTCGGATTGCCCGGAACGGCCCGCTGGGCACGTTGGTCGTCAGCTTTGCCCTGGCGGCGCCGAGTGTGGGGTGTCTGTCGCTGTTGGGGACGGACTCCGTCTGGGCCTGGTGGGTCCCGCTGTTCGGTATCGGCCTCGCGCTCGGCGGGTTGACGCCGGCGCTGGTCACGATGACGGTTGCGGCGGTGCCGGGGCGCGCCGGACTGGCCGGCGGGGTGAACAATGCGGCCCGGCAGACCGGCACCGCGCTGGGGGTCGCGCTCTTCGGTGCCATCGCTGGAGACCCCTTGCGCGGCAGTGAGTTTCTCGACCGCTTGATCTGGTGCGCGGCGGTCGGTGCCGCACTGTTCACGCTCGCGCTGGTGATGTCGGCCCGGGCCCTGGTGGTCCGTCGCGGTGGCCTATCGTTGCCGGAATGACGGTGTCGCGACTGCAACACATCCCCGGGATCGGGGTCAATCAGCTCGGCGATCGGGCCGATGCCGAGCACGATCCGGACATGCTCCGGCTGGAGAATCTGGACACCGACCTGCCACCACCGGCGGTGGCGCTGGCGGCGACCCGCCGGGCGGTTGACGACGATGCGGCGAACAGCTATCTGCCGTTCGAGGGGCTGCTCTCGTTGAGAACTGCTGCTGCGGAACACGTTTCACGAATCTCGGGCGTCGGCTACGACCCGGTGACGGAGTGCGTGAGTGTTGCCGGCGGGTTGAACGGTGTGCTGAACGCGCTGCTGGCGACGGTCGAACCGGGCCAGCAGGTGGTGATCTCCGATCCGATCTACGCGGGGTTGATCAACCGAATCCGGTTGGTCGGCGGCGTCCCGCGCCATGTCGCTGCCCGACCGACCGACACCGGCTGGCAGACCGACCCGGACGAACTGGCGGCCGCCATCGGACCCGACACCGCCGCCGTGCTGCTGATGGGACCGGCGATGCCGACTGGTGCGCTGCTCACCGCCGCGCATCTGGCAGCGATCGCCGGACCGGTCAACGAACATGGCGCCTGGGTGATCTACGACGCCGCGATGGAGCGCATCCGGTTCGACGGATCGCCGCCGGTGCACCCGGCGGCGCACCCCGGCCTGGCCGGGCGGACGATCACGGTCGGGTCGGCGTCCAAGGAGTTGCGGATGATCGGCTGGCGGGTCGGCTGGGTGGTCGGACCGGCGCCGATCATGACGGACATCGCGCTGGTCGGGATGGCCAACGTGGTGTGCCAGGTGGGCATCGCGCAGGACGCGGTGGCCGCCGCGCTGACCGCCCCGGATGCCGACGCCGACATCACCTCCGCCACCGAGACCTGGCGCCGCCGCGCCGATCTCATCGTCGACCAGCTCGCCGACTACCCGCTGATCCGACCGGACGGCGGTTGGTCACTGCTGATCGACACCACCGAACTCGGAATGACCCCGGCGCAGGCCTCGGATCGGCTGTTCGACCTCGGGCGGGTCGCCGCCACCCCGATGGGCGGCTGGGGACCCAGCGGCGACCGCTACCTCCGGCTCGTCTTCGCCAACGAGCCGGTGGAGCGGCTGACGGATCTGCGGGATCGTTTCGTGCGCGCTCTCGGCTGACCGCGCTCGTCGCGGACGCACATCGCCACCGGGGAGAATCGTGCTGACGGACCATGTTCTGCGACGCGTCGGCGGATAGCGTCACCGACCATGGCCCCGACTCCGCAGAACCCGCCCGCTGTTGCTACCACCGACGCTGACCTGCAGGCGGACCTGCAGGAATTCCTGGGCGCGGCCGCCGCTGATCTGGGCGTTCCGGGTGCCGCCGTCGGTATCACCTACCGCGGCGTCGACACGGTCGCGGTGACCGGCGTGACCAGCCTGGCAGATCCGTTGCCGATCGATGCCGACACGTTGTTCATGATCGGTTCGACCTCCAAGACATACACCGCGACGCTGGCCATGTCGCTCGTCCAGCAGGGACTGCTGGACCTGGACCGACCGGTGCACGAGTACCTGCCGGACGTGCTGGCCTGCCCGCCGGAACTGCGCGAGCAGCGGGCCGCCGTCCGGGTGTGCGACCTGTTCACGCACACCGCGGGATGGGTGGGCGACGTGTACTTCGACGCCGGGCCAGGCGACGACGCGCTGGCCAGGGCCGTGCACGAGCAGCTGCCGACGGTGCCGCAGCACACCGCTCCTGGCAACAGGGCCTCCTACAACAATCTGTCGATGGTCGTCGCCGCTCGGCTGGTGGAAGTGCTGGCAGGCGGTAGCTATGAAGCCCTGCTCCGCAGTCGCGTGTTGGAGCCGATCGGGTTGACCAACACCTTCCTGTTCCCGGCCGAGGTAGCCAACCGGCGCCACGCGGTGGGGCACCGGGAGGTGGCCGGGCGGCAGGTTCCGATGCCGGACTGGCCGCTGCCGCGCTGCTTCACCCCCACCGGCGGCGTGCTGTCCAGCGTGCGCGACCAGTTGGCGTACGCGAGGTTCCAGCTGACCGGCCGGGGCGCCGGCGACCCGCCGATCGACGACACGACCCGGGAAATGATGCGGCGCCCACGGAGCACGATGAATCCTGCACAGCAGGTCGGCATCAACTGGCTGCTGCGGGAACGCGCCGGCCTGCAGCTGGTCGCGCACGGCGGAAACGTTTCCTACCTACAACTGTCGGCGTTCGCGATGGTGCCGGAGGCGGAGTTTGCGGTGAGCACGCTGACCAATGCACGTCCCGGTGAGAAGCTCGGCGGCAGAGTATTGGATTGGGCGCTGCAGCGGGTGCTCGGCGCACAGGCGACACCACTGCCGACCGTGCCGCCCCCGGGCGATCTGGCTGAGCTGGTGGGCGACTACGGCACCGGCGACGCGTTCGTCGCGGTCCGCGAAGGTGCCGGTGCGCTGACCGTCCAGACCCGCTATCCGGCCGAACCATCGCTGGACGGCCCCGTGCTCCCGGCGCACTTCATCGGCCCTGACCTGTTGGCCACGAACGAGGATCCAGCAGAGCCGGGCGGGGTGTTCCTGCGCGACGCCGATGGGCGCGTGGATGCGCTGCGCTGGAGCCTGCGGCTGGGTAACCGGCTGCCGACCGACTCGGCCTCGCCCGACAGCACAGCAGGGCCGGGTGACCGGTAGGCCCGGGCGACCGGTAGGCCTGGCGACCGGCGCCGAACCGGCCGTGGCACGGTGGGTCTGGCGATCCGTGGGGGCGAAGTCGATCCCGCCGGGCGATGTCGGACTGCCCCAAGTCCGTGCGCCGCTTTGGTGGTCGTCGACCATGAGTGGGCGGCCGGACCGGATTAGCGTGCTGAACCATGCAGACATCTACCTTGACCGCGGACTCGTCGGCGGATCGATCGGCGGAACTCTCGGCACGACTCGCCGACCGGCTGGACGAGTTCGACCTGCCCGGCGCCGCGTTCGCGTTCGCCCGGGGCGACGAGTTGGTGCAGGGCGCGGCAGGAGTGCTCAGCCGGACCACCGGTCTGGCGGCCACGCCGGACAGCTGGTTCCAGATCGGCTCGATCACCAAACTGTTCACGGGCACCATGGTGATGCAGTTGGTCGACGATGGCCTGGTGGACCTGGACCAGCCGGTGCGGGGCTATCTGCCGGACTTCGACGCCGGTGACGAGGCTGCTTCATCCTCGATCACCGTGCGGCAGCTGCTGACCCACACCAGTGGCCTGCAGGGGGACTACTTCGCCGACTTCGGCCGGGGCAGCGATGCGGTGCGTCGCTACGTTCACTCGCTGGCCGACGTCGGGATGCTGCACGAACCCGGTTCGCGTTTCTCGTACTGCAATAGCGGGTTCAGTGTGCTCGGCCTTCTGCTGGAGACCCTGCGCGGCAACGACTTCGACAGCATTCTGACCGAGCGACTGCTGCGACCGCTCGGCATCGCCGGCGGCACGCTGGCCGAGCAGGCGATGCTGCACCGCGCCGCGGTCGGCCATGTCGACGGCCCGGACGGCAGCCCCGTGGTGCCAGCGGGAGCCTGGGCCATCCCGTATTCCGCCGGGCCGGCCGGGGCCACCCCATTCATGTCCCCGGCCGGCCTGGTCTCCTTCGTTCGGATGCACCTGGCAGGTGGGTTGGCCACCGACGGCACCCGGGTGCTGTCCGAGGAGTCGGTCGCCGCCATGCAGCGCATGCAGGTGGCCCTGCCCGATCGATGGCCGGTGCGCGGTATCGGCATGCCGTGGGCGCTGTATCCCTGGGGCGATTCGACCGTTCTCGGCCACGATGGCGGCACGTTGGGCCAGTACTCCTTCCTACGGGTGCATCCGGACACCGGGGCGATCGCCGTGCTGCTGACCAACGGCCCCGGCGGGGCTGCGGTGTTCCGCCGGTTCGGCCAACCGCTGTTCGCCGAACTGACCGGCCTGACCGAGCCGGAGCCGCTGGTGCCACCGGAGAATCCGCCCGCCGTCGACGTGCGCCCGCTGGTCGGCCGGTACGCGCACCACGGCGTCACCATCGATCTCGGCGTCGGGGGCGAGTCGCCGGCCATGGACGACCGGGCCGCAGCCACGGTGACCACCGTGCCGGAACCCAACCAGGCACTGGGTGAGGGTGGAGAGTCCCAGGTCCGTTCCCTGGTGCCGCTGTATCAGGACGGATCGGCCTTGGCACTGATCAGTGCCGAACCCGAGCACGGTTCGTACCTGCCGGTGTTGGCCGACCTGTCCGCCGCAGGACTGACACCGGACGGGCATCCTCGCCATCTGTTGCTCGGCAGCCGCGTGTTCGCCAGGACCAGCGGATGAACACTTCCGCGCTGCCGTCGTCGCGCGGAACCAAACTCTCGCGGCAGGATCGGCTGTCGCAACGATGTGACGACGTCCGGATCACGGCACGCTGAACCTTGTGAGTAGCAGCGTGGCCGAGGGCGTCGACCCGGGCCGGCCCCCGCGCCAGGACCCGGCGCGCGACGCCGGGGCCGCCGGCGCCGAAGCGGCCGGCGCTACCGAACGCACCGGTGCCGCGGTGCGGGCCGGGATGCTGGTCGCCGAGGTCGGAGCGCGCAACGGGGTGCGAGCGACCGCGCTCATCGACCCTGCCGAGCACCGCGCGGCATCGGCCGTGCTGCAACGGATCTGGGGTCATCCGGACGGCGCGCCGCTGCCGCCGGAGATGCTGCGGGCATTCGCCTACACCGGGAACTACGTCGGCGCCGTGCTGGACGGGAACCGGATCGTCGGGGTCTCCACTGCATTCCGAACGGACCACGGTGTACTGCACTCGCACATCGCCGGTGTGCTGGCCGAGTACCGTGGCCGGTCGATCGGCTACCTGCTCAAGCTGCACCAGCGGGCCTGGGCGCTGGAACACGGGATCGGTTCCATCGCCTGGACGTTCGACCCGCTGATCCGGCGCAACGCGCACTTCAACCTGGTCAAACTCGGAGCCGCAGCCACCGACTACCTCTGCGACTTCTACGGAGAGATGACGGACCAGATCAACGTCGGTGAGCGCAGCGACCGGCTGTTGGTGGAATGGGATCTCCTCGGACCCGTACCCGGCCGGCCGATCGCGCCGGAGCCGGACGCTGTCAGGGTGCTGGACCTGGACGAGCACGGCGGACCGGTCCGCCGACCCGGTTCCGACACCGATCGGCTGCTGCAGGTTCCGCTCGACATGGAGGCGTTGCGTCGCAAGGACCCTGCGCTGGGCGGACGCTGGCGGATGGCGTTGCGGGCGACGTTCACCGAGGCGTTCGACGACGGCCACCGGATCGTCGGAATGGATGACAACAATGCCTACATCACCCGGAAGGAGCGACCGTGAAACTCACTGCCGCCGAATTGTTGCAGGTGCGAATGCCATTGGTGGCCCCGTTCGAGACGTCGTTCGGCGTGCAGAACGAGCGGGATCTGCTGCTGGTGCGGGTCGAGCTCGACGGCCAGTCCGGATGGGGTGAGTGCGTCACCCTGCCCGACCCGGTGTACTCGCCCGAGTTCAACGAAGCGGCGGCCGTGACGATCCGGCAATTCCTGCTGCCGTCACTCGCCGCCGCTGACACCCTCACCGCTGCCCGGGTCGGCACGATCCTGGCGAAGTTCAAGGGTCACCGGATGGCGAAGGCTGCGCTGGAACTGGCCGTGCTGGACGCCGAGCTGCGCGTCGCCGGGATGTCGATGGCCGCCTACCTCGGCGCGGTCCGCGACCGCGTCCCGTCCGGGGTCAGCGTCGGCATCCAGCCATCGATCCCGGCGCTGCTGGATACCGTGCAGGGCTACCTCGATGCCGGCTACCTACGCGTCAAGCTGAAGATCAAGCCGGGCTGGGACATCGAGCCGGTGCGCGCGGTGCGTGAACGCTTCGGCGACATCCTGCTGCAGGTGGACGCGAACACCGCCTACACCCTGGCCGACGCCCGGCACCTGGCCCGGCTGGACGAGTTCGGCCTGTTGCTGATCGAGCAGCCGCTGGAGGACGAGGACCTGACCCAGCACGCCGACCTGGCCAGGTCGCTGGCCACTCCGGTGTGCCTGGATGAATCGATCACCTCGGCCAAGGTCGCGGCGGATGCCATCCGCCTCGGCGCCACTTCGGTGGTGAACATCAAGGCCGGTCGGGTCGGTGGCTACCTGGAGGCGCGGCGGGTGCACGACGTCTGCGCCGCGAACGGGGTTCCGGTGTGGTGCGGCGGAATGCTGGAGACCGGGATCGGCCGGGCCGCCAATATGGCGTTGGCCGCGCTGCCCGGGTTCGCGTTGCCCGGCGATACCTCCGCGTCCGACCGGTTCTACACCCATGACATCATCACCGATCCGTTCGTACTGGACGACGGCCACATCGCCGTGCCGGCCGGCCCGGGCCTCGGCGTCGAGGTGGATGCCGAGGCGTTGGCGGCGGTGACGGTCAGCCGGGAAATGGTGCTGTCCCACCAAGTTTGATCCCTCCGCCGGTCGACCCCCCACGAATGCTGGTCGGCCGCGCAGGAACGCGATGTGATTGGCTGCGATAGGTGACTGCCTCCTCGCTCGCCACCCTGAAGTCGGTGCTGACCGCAGTGGGACAACCGGTGCTGCAGGCGCTGTGCCTGCCACAGGGTCCTGACCTGCCCGCCGGCGAGCCGGCGCTGCTGGACCCGGCGGACGGGGTCTGCGCCCCGCCGGGATCGTTGCTGCTCGCGGTTGGCTGCCGGCCCGGCGCGGCCGATGCCGCGGCCGCCATCGGCCAGGCGGCCCGAACCGGGCTGTCCGCCGTCGTGGTCAAGTGCTACGGCGACGATCTGACGCCGGCCCTGGCGGCGGCCGAATCCGCGGGCATCGCACTGTTGGTGGTGGATGACTCGGTGCCGTGGACACATCTGCACCTGCTGCTGTCGGCCGCCGTCTCCGGAGATCGTTGGGCCGGGCACGAGCCGTTGTCGGCGGTGTTGTCCGGCGACCTGTTCGCCCTGGCGAATGCGGTGGCAGCGTTGGTCGGCGGGGCGATCGCGATCGAGGATCCACACCAGCACGTGCTGGCCTATTCCAACGTGCCGGGCCAGGTGATCGACGACGTCCGGCAGACGGGAATCCTGGGGCGCCGGGTGCCGGCCGAGTTCCGCTTGGCCGATGTGTACGAGCAGGTGCGGCGCAGCGAGACGGTGCTGCGGGTGGTCCTGGACGGGATCCGGCCCAGGCTGGCGACGGCGATCCGGGCCGGTGACGAACCGATCGGATCGATCTGGGCGATCGAGGGGGACGGCGGATTCGCACCGGACGCGGCACGGGCGCTCGCCGACGCCGCCCGGCTCGCCTCGCTGCACATCCTGCGGTTACGCACCACCGCGGACGTGGAACGGACGGCAAGGGCGCAGGGGCTGCGAGCGCTGCTGCTCGGGCGCCCGGGACCGGTGGTGGATGCGCTGCCAACCGTTGACCGCCTCGACGTAACGGTGGTGGCGTTCCAGCTTGCCGACGGGGAGGCCGACCCCGACGGCACTCTGCTCACCCGCACCGCCGATCTGGTGACAGTCTTCTGCGAGAGCGTGCACCGCACAGCGGCCTGCCTGACACTGGGCCAGACCATCTACGCCCTGCTGCCGACCAGCCCCGGCGCCGACCGGACGGTGCTGCCCGCGCTCGTTGAACGGGTGATCAGCAGAGCCGTCGAGTCGCTGCGGGTCACCATGCGGGCCGGCATCGGCGGCACGGTGGCCGATCTGGCGGCCGTGGCGCAGTCTCGTGAGGAGGCCGACCGCGTGTTACAGGTGCTCGCCGAGCGCGCCGACGGACCGGCCGTCGCGACCATCGCCGACGTGCGCAGCCGTACCGTGCTGCGGCAGCTCCAGGAGGTCATCTCCGGAGACCCGCGTCTCACCCTTGAGGTGCTCGACCGGATCGCCGCGTACGACGCGAGCAAGGGGACCGGCTACCTGGACACCCTGCGTGCCTATCTGGACAGTTTCGGCGACGTGCCGGCCGCCTCGCTGCGGATCTTCCTGCACCAGAACACCTTCCGGCATCGCATGCGACGGATGACGGAGATCTTCGGGCTCAATCTGGACGATCCGGATGAGCGACTGGTGTTGTGGTTGCTGCTGCGCACGTCGTGCTGACGGACGCGCTTGGCCACCCTGCGGCGGTCCGCCGGTCGGCGTTGCCGTCCGCGCAGCGCCGGTGCCGTTGCCTACCCGCCGTTCGCGTCGGCCGGGGCCGGCCATTCGATCTGCGAATTGGGCAGCGACGACAGCGAGGCGGGCCCCGCGCCCCGACGGCGAACGGAGATGTCGGTCGGTCGCGCGCTGCGCGGTGTTGCGTAGGGCGATGCCGTCACCTCGAACTCCTGGATCTGCGGCGGCGCGGCTGGGGTCAGATGGATCATGCAGACCAGTTCGCCGCGCTGCCCGGGGATGGCCCAGGTGACGTCCGCGGGGGTGGCCGCGGACAGCAGGTCGGGGGTCGCGTCCGGCGCCGGGTTCGGTTCCAGCAGCGGTCCGACCTCGCCGATCATCCGATCGATCTCGGTGCGGCGCTGATCCAGCGGCCGGTCGAAGGCGATGTTCTCGGCGAAGATCCGCGCGGCCAGCTCGTCGTCCCACCGGCGGATCAGCGACTCGGCCAGTCCCTGCAGATCTCGGGTGGCCGGCCACAGCCGGATGGTGCGGGCCGGTGCGCGGTGCCGGTCAAGGACCCGGAACAGCGCCTCCTCGGACAGCGCCACCGGATTGCCGCGGTGGCTGTTGGTCAGCACCACGATCCCGTGCCCGGAGCCCGGGTGCCAGATCATGTTGAGGATGAACCCGGGCAGACCGCCGCTGTGCGAGATGACTGTGCCCCGGTGCAGATCCTCGGTGACCAGCAGCCCCAAGCCGTAGCCGCCGATGCTGACCTTGACGGCGCCGTCGGCGCGGGTCACGACTGACGGCAGGGTCAACTGGTGAAGCCGCTGCAGCTCCCGCCGCGAGGCACGGCCGACCGGATCCGGACCCGTTCCGGTTGGCGGCCGGAACGACGAGGCCAGCCAACTCACCCAGGTGGCCAGGTCCCGCACCGTGCTCTGGATGCCGCCGGCTGCGGCGTAGGCATCCGAGCGGGCCGGTGGGAAGCCTTGCCACTGGCCGGACTCGTCCAGCGAGTATCCGGTGGCCAGCAGGCCCGGATCGGCGGGCGCCTGGTTGTCGAACCAGCTGCGGCTCATACCCAGTGGGGCCAGTAGCTCCTCGCTGACCCAGTCCTCGATGCGCCGGCCCACCGCCCGGCCGACGGCCAGGCCGGCGAGGGTGTAGCCGAGGTTGGAGTACTCGAACACGGTCCCCGGCAGCGTGCTGTAGTACAGGCCGCGCGACACGGTGGCCAGTAGATCGTCCACCGGGGTGTCGATGAAGGGGTCGACCCAGGAGTTGTCCTCCGTCAGCCCGCCCGACATGGACAGCAGCATCCGCAGGGTCGGTGGGTCGCACGGGTCGTCGAAGGTGCCACCGGCAGAGAACTCGTCGAAGAAGTCGGTGATCGGCGCGTCCAGGTTCACCAGACCCCGGTCCCTGGCCAGCAAGGCACCGCAGGCGACGAAGCTCTTGGTCATCGACGCAATGGGGAACACCGTGTCCGCATCCGGTGGATGGCCGGCGTCGTCCGCGACGCCGAACCCCCGGCTGTGCACCAGGCCGTCCGGGCCGACCAGCCCGTAGACCAGACCCCGTGCGTTGTCGGCCGCGGTGTACTGGCCGAACAGTGCGTCGAGTTCATCGGGCAGCGCCGTGAGCAGGGACTCGTTGGACATTGTTGATCAGCCTTTCCCGAAATGCTCCGCCGGGCAGAGCGCCCGGCGGGGGTCTCACCGCGCTCGCAGCACCCGGCCGGCATACCGGCCGGTGGGTTGCCCCTTTGCCACCGAGTGCACTCCGCCGACCAGCACGTGGTCGACGCCGACCGGTGGCAGCAACGGGTCGGAGTAGGTGGCCCGGTCGGCGACGCTGACGGGGTCGAACACCACCAGGTCGGCCACCGAACCGACCGTCACCGTCCCGCGGCCGCCGGGGATCCGGTATCTCTGCGCGGGCATGGCCGTCATCCGGTGCACCCGGTCGGCCAGTCCGGCCCATGCGTCCGTGCCCGCGGGGGCGCGCAGCGCTTTGGTGAAGGTGCCGGCCAGCCGCGGGTGCGGCCTGCCGGGCAGCGGCACCCCGTCCGAGCCGAGCATCGCCCCGTCCCAGTGGCGGATCGCCTGCACGTCGTCGTCGGACATCATGTGCAGCACCACGACGGTGTGTCCGCGGTCGGCCGCCACGATGTCGCAGATCACGTCGACCGGCGAACGTCCTGCCCCGGCGGCGATCTCGGCCACCGAGCGGCTCTCAAGACTGGTGTCCGACGGCGATCCGGCGATCACCAGGTTCTCCCAGCCGGCGGGACCGGCCAGGTTCTGCCAGCCGGGCAGGCCAGCAACGAAGTCCGTGTCGATGCGCGCCCGCACGGCCGGCTCCGCGATCCGCTCGAGCATCGCCGCCAGCCCGCCGGCGTTCACCCACGGCGGGAGCAACGAGTGCAGCCCGGTACTGCCGGCGGTATACGGGTAGACATCGACCGTCACGTCCTGGCCGCCGGTGCGAGCGGCGTCCAGCATGGCCAGCGTCTGGCTGCTGCGGCCCCAGTTGGGCCGGCCAGCGAGCTTGTGGTGTGAGATCTGGATGCCCGCCCCCGACAGCCGGCCGACCTGTAGCGCCTCCCGGATCGAGGCGTCGACCCGGTCGGCCTCGTCACGCATGTGTGAGACGTATGGGGCATCGAAACGTGCTGCCACACCGGCGATCCGGGCGATCTCGTCGGCGTGGGCGTACACCCCGGGTGGGTATATCAGGCCGGTGGAGAGTCCGAACGCGCCCTGGTCGAACGCCTCCTCGGCCAGCCGCAGCATCAGTGCCAGTTCGTCATCGGTCGGTGCCCGGTCGTCGAAACCCATGGCAGCACCGCGCAGCATGCCGTGCCCCAACAACGGCGCCTGGTTGGTCGGCAGATCCGCGCCGGCCAGGTGCTCGGCGTAGCTGTCCAACGAGTCGAAGCCGCCCAGCCCCACCTGGAATCCGGCAAGGGTGTAGTCGTCGACCGCCGATCGGTGCAGCGGGGTACTGGGGAACGGACTCTCGCCGCAATTGCCGCACACCTCCGTCGTCACCCCCTGCCGCAGCGGCGCCAGGGTGACATCGCGCCACCGATCCGGCAGGAACATGGCCAGATCGCTGTGTGCGTGCGCGTCGATGAATCCGGGCGCGATCGCCCGACCGGTAGCGTCCAGTTCGACGACGGCTGGGGTTTCGGTCAACGACCCTGGTGGGGCGATGACGGAGACGAGCCCGCCGGCGACGGCGATGTCGACGGGCCGCGGCGGCCCGCCGGTGCCGTCCACCAGCACTCCGCCCCGCAGCACCGCATCGGCGTCCATGCCCCGACCTAGGCGTTCGCGAGTCGGTCGACCAGGGCGGCGGCGACGGTGCCGATCAGGGCGTCGACCGCGGGCTGACGATATCCAAAGGCGTGACTGCGGGTGAAGACGGCGACCGCGTACCGGTGGCCGTCAGGGAATTCGACGACCCCGATCTCGTTGCGCACAATGCCGATGGTGCCGGTCTTGCCGGAGATCTTGACATCGTCGCGGGGGAATCCGGAGGACAGCCGGTGCGGCCAGATCTGCAGGCCGAGAATGCGTCTGGCCTCGGCGCAGGCGGCCGGGCCGGCGGCCTGATCGGTCCACAGCAACTGCAGAAGCCGAGCCGACTCCCGCGGAGTGGACCGGTTGGTCCGCTCCGGGGTGCACACCGACATGGTGGCGATCCGGCCCGGGTCGGCGACCATCAGCTGCTCGACCCGCTCCGGGTCGGTGGTGCCGAAGTCGTCGGACATGCTGGCGAAAAGGGCGGCGCAGTCGCCGATCAGCGCGGTCGACGGCAGTCCGAGCGATCGCATGGTGGCGTTGACCCGGTCGACGCCGACCATGCCGGTGACGATATCGGTGGCGCCGTTGTCGCTGACGGTGATCATCGAGGTCGCCACGTCCCGCAGTGACCATTCTGTGTCGTCGGAGAACACGCTCAGCCCCGTCGGACCGATCGTGGCGCTGCCGGCCCGGATCGTCACCCGGGCGTTGGGGTCCAGCTCGCCGCTGCTGACCTGCCGGACGTACTCCGTCAGCACCGGCACCTTGAACACCGACGCGGTGACCACCGGGTGGTCCGAGTTGATGCCGACCTCAGCGCCGGAGTCGATGTCGAGCGCGTGCGCAAATACATCGGCGCCCGCTCGTGCCGCCGCGGTGAGTGGCGCGGCTGTCCATCCGGACTCGGGGCTGGAGGTCGATGCATCGACTTCGGCATAGGTCACGGCCTGAGTCTGGTCGGATCCTTGGTCCGGCCGCATCGTTCGGTGCCACCAGTACCGGCGTCCGTCGTAGTTGTCGCCGACGATGCCCCGGCAGTCGGGTCGCCCTACCGTACGTGGATCCACCTCCGCATTTCGTCCCGAGAGGCTCCGATGTGAGACGGCAACTGATCTTCGTCGCGGCGGCGAGCGCCGCCTGCCTGGCCCTGGCATCCTGCGGCTCGTCCGGTTCGACGTCGCCGACATCGGGACCGACCGGCCCGGCGTCAACGGTGGCGGCTGCGACCGGTTCCAGCGACCAGGCGGGCTCGGCCGGTTCGACCGCCGGCGCGAGCGCAACCACCGGTGCGCCAGGCGCTTCGGACGCCCCTGGCGCTCCCGGCGGCACGGTCACCACCCGGTTGAACGCCGACGCGGGAACCCTCGACCCGGCACTGTCAACGGTCGGCGGTCAGGTCATCGACACCTACCTGTACGACCCGCTGGTGAACATCGACCTGTCCGGCAAGGTGGTCAGCGGCATCGCCGAGAAGTGGAGCGTCAAACCCGACAGCGCCACCTTCACCCTGCGCGACGACGTCACCTGCACCGACGGTCACGTCATCACCGCCACCGACGTGAAGGCGAACTACGACTATCTGAAGGACCCGAAGACCCACGCCACCTGGATCGTGTCCAACATGAGCACGACCGACTACACGGTGACCGCCGACGATGCCACCCGTACGGTCACCATCAAGCTGCCCAAGCCCTACGGCGACCTGATCAGCGGCATCTCGGCCGTCGGCATCGTCTGCCCGGGCGGCCTGAAGGACCCGGCCAGCCTGACGGCCGGCAGCGACGGCACCGGGCCGTTCGTCGTGGACACGGCCACCCCGGACGTGCAGTACACGATCAAGGCGCGGCCCGGCTACAAATGGGGCCCGGACGGTCAGACGAATGCCGCGGCCGGGTTCCCGTCGGAGGTCGTCTGGAAGGTCGTCAAGGACGATTCGACCGCGGTCAACATGTTCATCCGGGGCGAGCTCAACCTGCTGCCGATGGGCGGCAACGAGGCCACCCGGCTGACGAAGGATCCGAGCGTCACCAAGACCGACACCGTCGCATCGACCGGCTCGTTCATGGTGTACAACCAGCTGCCTGGCCGGCTGCTGGCCGGCGACAAGGCCGTGCGCGAGGCACTGGCCAAATCGACCAACCGGCAGGACCTGGTCCAGGTCGCCACCGGCGGACTGGGCGAGATCACCAATACCCTGGTCAACCAGCAACCAAGGACCTGCGACGACTCGGCCGCGGCTTCCTCGGTTCCGACCTATGACGTCGAGGCCGCGAAGAAGTTGCTCGATGACGACGGCTGGACCGTCGGTGCCGGCGGCGTCCGGGAGAAGGACGGCAAGAAGCTGACGTTGATCCTGCTGGCCAACGATGCGAGCAAGCCGGTGTGGGAATACCTGCAGCAGGTGTGGTCCACCCAGCTCGGCGTCGACGCCCAGTTGGTCTCGTTGGACAACAACTCCAGCACCGACCGGTTGCTCAAGGGCGGAGACTGGGACGTCAGCCTGATCCGGATCGCCACCACCCTGCACACGTCGTGGACGCAGTTCCTGCTTGGCCCGCAGCCACCCGATGGTCTGAACCTGGGCTCCGGCAACAAGACCTATGCGGAGCTGGCCACCAAGGCACAGGCCACGCCGGGGCAGGCCGGGTGCGACCTCTGGGTGCAGGCGGAGGAGTCGGCGTTCAGCTCGTTGGATCTGTTCCCGATGTACGTGCCCAAGGGCCAGTGGTTCGCACACAACGTTGAGTTCACCCCGGTGTGGGATGAGGGCCTGCTGCCGCTGTCCCTGCGGACCACCGGTTGAGTAGATGACGACTGCCACCCTGACCGGCCGGCGGCCGGCGAACGCGCACCCATGGTTGCGCTTCGCCGTCCGCCGGTTCGGTGGACTACTGGTGGGGCTGGCCGTACTGCTGGTGGCCACCTTCCTGATGGTCCATCTGATCCCGGGTGACCCGGTCCGCAACGTCGTCGGCCTGAACGCCAAACCCGAGGACGTCGAGCGGATGCGCGAGGCGCTCGGGCTGAACCTGCCGCTGTGGCAGCAGTTCGGTCGATATCTTTCCGGTCTCTTCACCGGTGACCTCGGCATCTCTCTGCGAACCCGGATCCCGGTGTCCACGGTGGTGGCCTCCGGGTTGTCGGCATCCGCGTCGTTGGCCGCGGTGGCGTTCGTCGCGGTGATCCTGATCGCGGTCCCGCTCGGCATGACCGTCGGTGTGCTGACCGCCCGTGGCCGCCGGCGCGCCCTGCAGACCACCTTCACTGCGGTGACGGGACTCTTTGCCTCGATCCCGGGCTTCCTGCTGGCGGTTGGTCTGGTGTATTTCTTCGCGGTGGCCAATCCATGGCTGCCGGTGAGCGGTCGCGCCGGGTGGACCTCGTACCTGATGCCGGTGACAGCCCTGGCGATAGCGCCCATCGCCGGGCTGTCCAGGATCGTGCGGTCGCAGACCGCCGTGGTGCTCGGCGAGGACTACCTGCGCACCGCGCGCTCCAAGCAACTGCCGGACCGGCTGTTGTATCTGCGGCACACGCTGCCCAATCTGCTGACCGCAACGCTGACGATCGGCGGGATGCTGCTGCCCGGGCTGCTCGGTGGCGCAGTGATCATCGAGAACGTCTTCAACTGGCCGGGTATCGGCACCCAGGTCGTGATTGCCGTGACCGGTAAGGACTTTCCGGTGGCGCAGACGATCATCCTGATCCTGGGGGCGGCCGTGCTGATCGTGAACGCCGTCGTCGATCTGATCATCGCCGCCATCGACCCGCGCTCGACACTGAGGGAGGACTGACCGATGGCGTCCCGCAGATTGCGCGCCATCGTCGGTGCCCCCGGCACCGTCGTCGGGCTGGTGATCCTGGCAATCGTCGTCGTGGTGGCGATCATCGGCCCCGCGGTCTGGCAGGACCGCGCCATGACGATGAACGTGATGGAGGCGCGGCAAGGGATCTCGGCCAGCCACTGGTTGGGTACCGATGTGCTCGGCCGGGATGTGCTGGCCCGCATCCTGGCCAGCACCCGCACGTCGTTGCTGCTCGCGCTGGCCGCAGTGCTACTGGGTTCGGCCATCGGTTTCCCGCTGGGTGCCGTGGCCGGGCTGTTGCCGCCCCGCGGGCGCCGATTGGTCGGTCGCGGCATCGGCATCGCGCTCGCGTTTCCGGGCATCGTCACCGCACTGTTCATCTGCACGGTGATCGGCATCGGCGCGTTCGGCGGAGTGCTGGCCATCGGGCTGGCCATGGCGCCCGGCTTCGCCCGACTCGCACAGACCCTGGGTACCGCCGTCGCCGGGTCGGACTACGTCGCCGCCGCACGGGTTCTCGGCGTACGGCGAGGAGCGCTGCTGCGCCGCTACGTGCTACCGAACATCGCCGAACCGCTGCTGATCACCGTCACCATGGCGGCCAGCGACGCGCTGATCGCGCTCGCCGCGCTCAGCTACCTCGGGCTCGGCGTGCAACCACCGTCCTACGACTGGGGTCGGGTGCTGGGCGAGGGCCTGCAGGACATCTACACCACACCGGCCGTGGCGCTGGGCGCCGGCGCGGCGATCGTCTTGACCGGCCTGGCATTCAACCTGCTCGGTGAGTCGATGGCGCACGGATTCGACAGCCGTGCCGGGTCGGTATCGGCGCGGGCGCTGCGCCGGATGGGCCGATCGTTGCTGCCGGGTCGTGGTCTGCCGGCCGCTCCACCGGAACCAGATGGTGAACCTCGCGTCGCGCTCCGGCTGGAGGACCTCTCGGTCTACTTCCCTGGTCCGGACGGCACGCTGGTGCAGCCGGTGCGCGGCGTCAATCTCACCGTCGGCGAGGGCGAAATGGTGGGCATCGTCGGGGAATCCGGCTCCGGCAAGTCGTTGACGGCACTGGCCGCGGCCGGCCTGGTCCCCTATCCCGGCCAGGTGCGGGTGCAGCGCCGCGAAATCGCCGGCTCCGACGTGGCGACGATGCACCCGGAGCAATTGCGCAAGCTACTGGGCACCGACCTGGCGATGGTGTTCCAGGATCCGATGACGTCGCTCAACCCGGCGTTGCGGCTGCGTCGCCAACTGACCGAGAAGCTCGAGGTCCACGAGGGCATCACCCGGGCCGAGGCGACGGAGCGAGCGATCCTGGCGCTGACCGACATGCGGATCACCGCTGCGCGGCGCCGGCTGGATCAGTTCCCGCACGAGATGTCCGGCGGAATGCGCCAGCGCATCATGATCGCGATGGGCCTGATGGGAAGTCCGAGCCTGCTGATCGCCGACGAGCCGACCACCGCGCTGGACGTCACCGTGCAGGCCCAGATCATCGATCTACTGCGAGCGCTGAATGCCGAACACGGCACCGCGGTGGTGCTCATCTCGCACGACGTGAGCGTGATCAACGAACTGTGCCACCGGATGGTCGTCATGTACGGCGGCCGAATCGTGGAGCAGGGCCCGACGGCCGAGGTGATCGCGGCGCCGCGCCATCCGTACACCGCGGCCCTGCTGGCTGCTGTTCCGACGCTGCAGACCGGCCGGGAGGAACCACTGGCGTCCATTCCCGGCCAGCCGCCAAGTCCGACGGCGATGCCGGCGGGGTGTCCGTTCGCGCCGCGATGTGCGGCGGCGGACGCGACATGCCGGCAGGAGATGCCGCCGCTGATTCCCGATGGCCAACGGGATCTCGCCTGCTGGCACCCGCTGTCGGAGTCGGACGAGGGTCGGGCCCCCGGCGGGCTCGCTTCGCCCCGCGTCGGCTCGCCGGCGGGCCGGTCGATCCCCGGGACGCGGCGGGTGCGGACATGACGAATACCTCCTCAGCGGAGCGAGCCGATGCCCGGCACGATCGTCAGTCGGCAGACGACGGATCCGGGCTGGTTCTGGCCGACCTGCGGGTGACCTACGGCGCGGGCGCCACCGCTCTCCGGGCGGTGGACGGCGTCGACCTGTCCGTGCCGCGCGGCAGCACGCTGGCACTGGTCGGCGAATCCGGGTGTGGGAAGTCCACTATCGCCAAGGCCATCGTCGGGCTGGCGCCGTCGGTGGGCGGGCAGATTCTGCTCGGCGGGATGGACGTCACGACGGAGCGGGGACGAAGTGCTGCGCACTTCCGCCGCCGCGTGCAGATGATCTTCCAGGATCCGTACTCGTCCCTGAACCCGCGAATGACGGTCGCCGCGACGTTGGACGAGGCCTTGGCGCTGCACACCGGGCTGAACCGGGTCGATCGCCGAGCCCGGGCCGCCGAGCTGCTGGACCTGGTGGCGATGTCCGGCACCGGCGCAGACAAGTACCCGGCGGAATTCTCCGGAGGGCAACGGCAACGGATCGCCATAGCGCGGGCTCTCGCCACCGACCCTGAGGTGGTGATCGCGGACGAGATCACCTCCGCGCTGGACGTTTCGGTGCAGGCGTCGATCCTGAATCTGATGCGGGAGATCCAGGCGCGGACCGGGGTAGCCGTCCTGCTGATCACCCACAATCTCGCGGTGGCACGGTATTTCAGTCACCGGACGGCGGTGATGTACCTGGGCCGGATCGTCGAGAACGGCGACGAGAGCCTGTACACGGCGCCGCGTCACCCGTACACCAGGGCGTTGTTGGACGCCTCGCCCAGCCTGGCGGCGCATCGCGAGGACCGGGTGCCGTTGGCCGGCGACCTGCCGGATCCACACGATCCGCCGAGCGGGTGTCGCTTCCGTAGCCGCTGCCCGGTCGGTCCGCTGACCCACCAGGACCGCACGGTGTGCATCGATCGGGAACCGCCAGTTGTCGACCCGGCCGGTCTGGCGGTCGCCTGCCATTTCCCGCCGGAACAGCCGGCCGGGCGGTAGTCGCATCGGCACGAGATGCAATGCCACCGCGTGGGAACGACGGCGGCCGATGCCGGGTACCGTGCTGAGATGGCGATCATCCATCGGGCGAGTCTGACGCCCTCGAAGGTCGAGTTGCTGGCCCCCTGGGTGCCGGCCCAGCACTGGCTCGGTGGGATGCCGGCGAGCGACCTGTCCGCGGTCGGCGCGTATCGCTTCGACGATCCCGATGGCGAGGTCGGCATCGAGACGCATCTGCTGACGACGTCCACCGGGGAGGTCCTCCAGGTTCCGGTGACCTACCGCGCGGCGCCGCTTCCCGGTGCTGACGAAGCGCTGATCGGCACCATGCAACACTCGGTCCTCGGCGAACGCTGGGTCTATGACGGCTGCGCAGATCCGGTGTACGTCACGGCATTGGCCACCGCCATCCTGACCGGCGGCACCGAGGCCAAGCTGGAATACCCACCAGGGACCGATGTTCCGCCGCGACCGGTGACGACCAGGGTCGTCGGTAGCGGCAACAGCGACTCGGCGCCGCCCGGTGCCGGATCGGTGACCTGCGTCGATGTGGGGACGACGACCGTCGTCAGGTCAGGTGATCTGGAACTCGTGGTCGTGCGGGTGGTGGGTTCCGGGAGG
Source organism: Nakamurella lactea DSM 19367 (assembly GCF_000426645.1). Classification (GTDB taxonomy): domain Bacteria; phylum Actinomycetota; class Actinomycetes; order Mycobacteriales; family Nakamurellaceae; genus Nakamurella; species Nakamurella lactea. Next base: position 324,701 of record NZ_AUFT01000008.1, read on the forward strand.
ACACACGCGCTGCCCGCCGGCCGGCCGACGCTGGTCGGGACCTGGCCGGGACGCGAGGAGCCGACGGAGCTCGCCGTGGTGCGGACGGCCTGACCCGCGGATCCCGGGATCGGGAGCCGGGGCGCGGGTTCGTCAATGGGCCGCCCGGACGGCCCGGCCGTACACCTGCTCCAGCGGACCGACATCGGCATCGACCAGGGGTGGGGCGGCCCCGGTGTCCAGTAGCCCGACAAGGTTGGCAAGGCACGCGTGGTAGCCGGCGGCCGTGTTGGCGGCACCGTTGTCGTCGTTGCCGAGCCAGGTGGTGAAGGTCAGGATGGTCGTGCCATCCCGCGGTTCCAGTTCCCAGCGCAGCACGTCGGTTTCCCAGGTCCACTCGAAGACGCACGGCGGATCCCAGACCCGGATGGTGCCCTGAAGTGTCGGCGTTTGGATCCCGTACTTCTCGACATGCGCCGGCCAGAACGGCAGTTCGATCTCGGCGCCCGCGCGACGCTCGCCGACGATGTCGCACGGCATCCAGTGCTGTAGCTGTGCGGAATCGGTGAGCGCTCGCCACACGGTCTCCGGAGAGTGGTTGAGTCGGCGTTGGAATCGTATTCGCCAGTGTTCGCCGTCGCGTTCGACGACTCCGAGTCGATCGTCGGTCGTGGTCATTTGAGCCTCATTCCTGGTGACGTCGGGTTGTCCTGGCCGGTGCGCCCCACAGGAGGATCCGTCGCGTCGAGATGTGACTCGAGGGCATCGAGCCGGGAGTTCCATTGCGCCCGGAACGGCGTCAGCCAGCTGTCGAGTTCCAGAAGTGCATCGAGCTGCAACCGGTAGACCCGTTGCTGGGCCTGCTGGCGCGTCGTTACCAGACCGGCTTCGCGCAGCACCCGAAGGTGTTTGGACACACTGGGTTGCGACAGCGGCAGGGCCTCGACGAGGTGGCCGACCGAGCGCTCGTGCTCGAGCAGCAGCGTCAGGATCTGCCGCCGATGTGGTTCCGCCAGAACCTCGAACACGCCGCTCACGAGCTGAGTATTACCCTAGGGGTATATGCCTGTCAAGGCATGCGCGAGGCGGATTTGCTCTGGATTCCGGCCAGTCCATCCAGGATCACGGCGAGCCCGAAGTCGAACTCGTCACCGAACTGGTAGTCCGGCCGCATCACGTGCTCGGTGGTGAATTCCAGTAGATGGGGGTACGCGTCGGGTGAGAAGTATTGCTGCATCATCGATGCGGCGACTTCGGGCACCGTGTCGGGGCCGTGGATCGGCAGTGCCGCCTCGGAGAGCGCGAAACCGAACACGTAGCTGTCGATCAGGGCGAAGGCGTGCGCCGTCAGCTTCACCGAGAAGCCGGCGGTCCGCAGTGCGCCGATCACCGCGTTGTGGTGGCGCAGGGTCGCCGGGCCCGGGTTGACCCGCGACTGCAGCAGGGCGATCGCCCAGGAGTGGCGGCCCAGTGCGCGCCGCGCCGATCCGGCGCGGTGCGTCATTCCCGCCCGCCAGTCCCCGTCGGGCTCCGGCAGCTCGATCTCGGCGAACACTCGGTCGACGATGCCGTCGAGGATCTCGTCCTTGTTGGCCACGTGGTGATACACCGACATCGGTTTGACACCCAGCTCGGCGGCCAGCGACCGGATCGTCAGCGCATCGAGGCCGCCGGAGTCGGCGACTGTCATCGCCGCCTCGAGCACCCGATCACGGCTGAGCGGGACACGTACCGCCGGGCCCTTGCTGACTGCCTTCGACATTCTTCTCCTCGACCATCGCCAATTCGTACTAAGTACTGTATCGTCCCTTACTTAGTACGGCAGGTACGCCCCGCCGACCGAAGGGACACCAGTCATGACAGCAATGGATCGCACGGTGCGGCCCGAGGCCGTTTCCGACGTGGTCGAGCAGGCCGGGTCGACCATGCGGGCGATCGTCCAGGACCGCTACGGCTCCGCCGATGTGCTGCGGTCGGTGCGGACCGCCCGACCTGAGTTCGGCGCCGGCGAGGTACTGCTGCGGGTGCGGGCCGCCGGGGTGAACCGGGGGGTGTGGCACCTGATGACGGGCAGGCCGTACCTGCTGCGGCTGGCATTCGGCCTGCGGCGCCCGAAGAACCGGGTGCCCGGACAGGACGTCGCCGGCACCGTGGTGGCGACCGGCCCTGCCGTCACCGGGTTTGCTGTCGGTGACGAAGTATTCGGGATCGCCAGGGGCGCGTTCGCCGAGTTCGCCGCGGCCCGGTCAGACAAGATCGCCCGCAAGCCGGCGAGCCTGACCTTCGAACAGGCTGCGGTGGTGGGGGTTTCGGCGATCACCGCGCTGCAGGCACTGGTCGACACCGGCCGGGTGGAACCGGGCCAGCGAGTGCTGATCACCGGCGCGTCCGGCGGCGTCGGCAGCTATGCCGTGCAGTTGGCCGCGGCGATCGGGGCCGTGGTCACCGGCGTCTGCAGCACCCCGAAGCTCGACCTGGTGCGCTCCCTGGGTGCCACTCACGTCGTCGACTACACCCGGGAAGACTTCGCCGACACCGGTCACCGCTACGACCTGATCCTGGATATCGCCGGGTTGCCGAAGCTGCAGCGGCTACGCCGGGCGCTCGCGCCCAACGGCACCCTGGTCCTGGTGGGCGGCGAAGACGGCGGCGACTGGACCGGCGGCACCATCGGGCGGCAACTGCGGGCCAGGGCAACGTCGCTGTTCTCCCGGCAGCGGCTGACCAGCATCCTGGCGAAGGAGCGAGCCGGCGACTTCGAAAGGCTCGCGACCTACCTGCAGGCCGGCACAGTGATCCCCAGCATCGAGCGGACCTACCCGCTGGAGGAAGTGCCCGACGCACTGCGTCACCTCGAAGCAGGCAACGTCCGAGCAAAGGTCGCTATCGCCGTCCTGCCGATGGGCACGGCGATGTCGTGAGCCGGCAACAGATCCGGTCCGACTCGATGGCCGGCCGCGCCGTGTTGGTGACGGGTGGCAGCAACGGCATCGGCCGGGCGACCGCCCTGGGCCTGGCCGGCATGGGAGCGGACGTCGCGATCATCGGCCGGAATCCGGGCCGGGCGCAGGACGCGGCACGGGAGATCCAGCAGGTCGGCAGCGGTCGGGTCGACGTGTTCGTCGGCGACCTGTCGGATCAGGCGCAGGTGCGGCGGCTGGCCGCTGAGGTCCTGGACCGGCTGGACCGCATCGACGTGCTGATCAACAACGTCGGCGGGTACTGGAACACCAGACACATCACCGCTGACGGGCTGGAGCGCACCTTCGCGATCAATCACCTTGCGCCATTCCTGCTCACCAACCTGCTCCTCGAGCGGCTGACGGGCAGCGCCCCGGCCCGGGTGGTCATGGTGTCGAGCAATGCTCAGTCGTTGGGGCGCGTGGCATTCGACGACCTCCAGGGCGAGCAGAACTATTCCGGCGCCAGGGCCTACAACCAGTCCAAGCTGGCCAACCTGCTGTTCAACTACGAACTGGCCAGGAGGCTGCCGGCAAGCGCGGTTACCGCCAACGCGCTGCACCCCGGCATGGTGAGCACCTCTTTCGGAGCCGGAGATCCGGGCACCGTGCAGCGCCTCATGGTGCCGATCCTGCGGCCCTTCATGAAGTCGCCGACGGGCGGGGCGGCCACCTCGATCCAGCTGGCGTCGTCACCGGAACTGACGGGTGTGACGGGCCGGTTCTTCGTGAACGGCAAGCCCAGGCGATCGTCCGAGCGGAGCTACGACGAGGCGGCCGGACGGCGTCTCTGGCGGTTGAGTGCCGACCTGGTCGGTCTGACGACGACGACCTGACCGGGCGGCCCGCCCGGCTCAGGTGGGCAGCGAGCGATCGGCGACGACCTGCTTCATTACCAGGGTGGAGTTCAGCCGCTGCACCCCCGGCAACGCCGACAGGGTGTCGTCCTCGAGCTGCTGATAGCCGGCGAGGTCGGCGGTCAAGATCCGCAGCAGGTAGTCCGGATCGCCGAAGAGTCGTTGCGCCTGCACGACATTCGGCACCTCGGTGAGCGCCGCCTCGAACCCGAGCAGGGTGTCCCGGTCCTCCTGCCTCATGGTGACGAACACCAGTGCCTCGAAGGTCAGGCCGACGGCGGCCGGATCCAGCACGGCGCGGTAGCCGCGGATCGCTCCGGATCTCTCCAGGTCACGCAACCGCCGGTGGCAGGGCGACACGCTCAGCCGAACCTTGGCAGCCAGCTCGGTGACAGTGATCCGCCCGTCATCCTGCAGGATGGCAAGAATTTTCCGATCGATGGCGTCCACGTAGTGGATTCTTCCACGCCGACTCCGAAATCGTCCAGAGATCGGAACCTCCTTCGGCCCCTTCCGGCATAGCTTTTCCTTCAGGGCTACCTCTTACGAAGGCGATGACGCGATATGGATCCGAGGCTGGTGTTCGCCTTCTGGGGTGTCGCGCTGCTGTTGATCGTGGTGCCGGGCCCCGATTGGGCCTTCGTTCTCGCGGTCGGGTTGCGCGAGCGGACCGTGACGCCGGCCGTCGGCGGCCTGATGCTCGGGTACCTGCTGCTCACCGGGGTGGTTGCCGGCGGCGTCGGTGCGGTGGTCGCCGGGGTCCCGGCGGTGCTCACCGTTCTGACCATCGTCGGAGCCGCCTACCTCGTCTATCTCGGCACCAGGACGCTGACGAGACCCGCTGCGATCCAGCATGATTCGACGGAGCGATCGACGTCGTCGCGCTGGCGACTGGTGCTCAGCGGGGTCGGCGTGAGTGCGTTGAATCCCAAGGGCGTGCTGGTCTTTTTGGCGATGCTGCCGCAGTTCACCCGCACCGCGGGCTGGCCGGCACCGCTGCAGTTCGGTGTCCTCGGGCTGGTGTTCGTCGGCACTTGCGGAGTCTTCTACTCGGTGCTGGGCGCCGGCGCCGGCGCGATTCTGCGGACCCGGCCAGCGGTCGCCCGCCGCGTGTCGCTGCTGTCGGGCGCGGCGATGATCGTCATCGGCGTGCTGCTGTTCGCGGAGCGACTCGTCCGAGCCGGCTGACCGGCCGTTGCCCGGACTCCCGCCCGGATCGGCTGCCGATGGCCCAGCCGGACAGCTTCCGTTATCGGGCGACCTGGGCGCGGGGCCGCTGAGGCGTGACCGAGAGCGTCCCCTCGTGCCCGGGTGCGCGCAGAGTGCTACGATTGCGCGCATGACAGTAGTTGCCTCTCGTGAACTGCGGAATCACACCGCCGAGGTGTTACGGCAAGTCTCCGAGGGCGCCGCGGTGACGGTGACGGTCAATGGCGCGCCAGTCGCGGTGATCACCAGGGTTCGCCACGGGCGGCGCCCGTCGATCACGAAGCAGGACCTGATCGAACTGCTCGCACGGCATCAGGCAGATCCAGCCTTGCGTGACGATCTCGCCGTGCTGGCAGGGGATACCACCGACGATCTCGACCCGCTCAGGTGACTGGCGGGCCGGTCAAGGGCCTAGCTGATACCAGCGTCTTCATCGGAGCTGAGTCGGGCCGTGCGATCCGGGGCGAGCTGCTGCCCGACGAGGTGTTCGTCAGCGTCGTGACGATTGCCGAACTGCAGGCCGGGGTTTTGGCTGCGGCCGATACTTCGACACGTGCTCGCCGGCTGGCGACACTTGACTCGGTGGCGGCCTTGGAGCCGCTCCCGATCGATGCTGCCGCTGCCGCCGAATGGGCGACGCTGCGGGTGCGTGTTCACGAGATCGGGCGCCGGATCAACGTCAACGACCTGTGGATCGCGGCCGTCGCCGCTGCGAACGGCCTGTCGGTGATCACCCAGGACGCAGACTTCGATGTGCTCGAACTCGTTGGCGGACCACCGGTCATTCACGTGTGACGAGCACTTTCACCTCTTCGCCGCCGGAGGAGGCGGCGAACGCCTCGGCCACCCGGTCCAGCGGGAACCGGCTGGTGATCATGTCGGCAGCGGACACCCCGCCGGCCCTGATGATCTCGATGGAGGTGGCGTAGTCCTGCGGCAGATACGTTGCGCTGCCCTGGATCCGGACCTGCTGGTCCTGGATCTGCGGCAGCGGAACGGTGACTGGCGCCGCCGGCACGCCGACAATCACCACAGTGCCCGCTTTCAGCGCCAGCGCGATCGCCTGGTCGACGGTGGGTTGGATCGCGACGCAGTCGAAGACCACGTCGGCACTCTCGCCGAGTTCGGCCCGGACCGCCTCGACCACGTCGGCGCGGCCGCCGTCGATCACCGCATCGGCGCCCAGCCGGGCCGCCCGATCCCGCTTGCTGGGCAACATGTCCGTCATCACGATCCGGCCGGCCCCGGCGTGCCGGGCGGCGGCCAGCACCAGCAGGCCGATGGTGCCGGCGCCGATGATCACCACGGTCTTGCCTGCGACGTCACCGGCCAGCCGCACCGCGTGCACCGGGGTGGACAGCGGCTCGATCAGCGCTGCATGCTCGTCGTCCAGGTCGTCGGGTATCACGTGCAGCCGGTTGGCCGGGATCGTAAAGAAGTCGGCCATCCCGCCCTGCGAGTAACCGCAGCCGAAGAACTGCAGGTTCTCGCACAGGTTGCTGCGGCCGGTGGTGCACATCTTGCAGTGCCAGCACGGCAGGGTCGGTTCGACCGTGACCCGCTGTCCGGCCGTCACCGCGGTGACGTCACCGCCGACCTCGGTGACCACGCCGACCACTTCGTGCCCGGGTCGATACGGCAAGGGCACGAACGGATGTCGGCCGTGGGCGGCGTGCGTATCCGACCCGCAGACGCCGCTGACGGTCATCTGCACCAGCGCCTCGTCGGGTCCTGGGACCGGCTTGTCGGCGGTGGTCACCTCGATCACGCCGGGGGAGGTGACGACAACTCTGCGGATGGGCTCTGTCATGGCTGCTCACCTTCGTCGATAGCTGCCCCTGACGCTAGACCAGCAGACTCTCCCCCGATCCGCCACACACGACCGGGATCGCATCGGTCGGCGGGTGGGCGTTGCGGAACTGGGTCCTCGGCTTGTTCGTTACCTGCTGTATCTCGGGTCAAGTCGAGCTCGCCTACCACATCGGGCGGGCATTCCGGCCACCGGCTCAACGTAGGCGAGGCCAGGGTATTGACAGCCCCGACCCGCCGTGTGATTCTGATGACAACCGCCTTCCGTCGGGGGGGGGCAAAGATGCTTCGGAGATCCTCATCATGACGATTCGAGCAACTTCCCGGACGTCGCCAACGATAAGACCAGTTCCATCGGAAACCGGCACAGCAATACCGGCGGCGACACCATGTGGTACAAGGATCTCCCGGGATCGGCATACGTTTGCGTCAGTACAGGCAATCGCGTTTCCAACGTGGGCTATGACTTCAATGACGAAGCCTCTGTGATGCGCGTTTATCACAGTGCAACGGTCTGCTGAGTACGTGCAGACGGTATCAGCTTCTGCCTTTCGAATCGTTCTTCGGGGTGTAAGCCTTCGCTATACGACAGCTGCGGAGCAAGTTGCGGCGCTCGACGGTGTTGACCTTGAGGTTTCGGCCGGTGAAATGGTAGTGCTCCAGGGTGTCTCGGGCAGCGGGAAGTCGACACTGATCAACATCATCGCCGGGTTGTTGTCGCCACAGGATGGGTGCGTGACCTCCTGCGGAGTTGACCTGGTGGCGGCAAGCGAGAGTCAGCGTGCTGACTATCGGCGACGATGCGCCAGCCTGGTGTTTCAGGAGTTCAACCTGTTGAGCATGCTGCGCGTCGGCGAAAACGTCGCCCTCGCGGTCGAGTTGCTCGGTGTTGATCCGGCATCGGCGCGGGAGAAGGCGGGAGTAGCGCTGGCCTCGGTGGGTATCGATCAGCTTGCTGATCGATACCCGGGAGAGCTGTCCGGTGGGCAACGGCAACGTGTGGCTGTAGCTCGGGCGATTGCGTCGGGCAAACCTGTGGTGCTGGCCGATGAGCCGACGGGGGCGCTGGACAGCCGGACGAGCGCCGAGGTGGTTGCTGCACTTCTGCGTGCCCGGGATGCTGGTGCTGCCGTTGTGGTCGCGACTCACGATGACGCCGTTGCCGGACATGGTGATCGCGTGGTCGCGATCACCGATGGTCGGGTCGTCGCGCCGTCGGTGGTGTGATCGTGCCGGTGCGCCTGTGGCGGCTGTTGATCGTCAGGGTGACACTTGCCGGGTCTTGGCGAACGCTCTTGGCGGCGACGTTGATCGCGGTTCCGTTGGCGCTCACGGTGGCCGCCGTCGCGGGAGCGAACGGTGTTGTCACCACTGCGGAGCAGAAGTCGGAACTGACAACTGGAGGACACGACTACGCTGCCTCCATCGGTGAACGAGCAGTCCCCAAGGACCTTAACTCCAAGCTCGGAGGGGCGGCGGTACTCGCTGCCTCCATGCTCGATGTGATGAATCTTCCGGTCACGTCGCCGTCCGGCGGTGACGAAGTTAGGTACTTCGAGGCACCATGGTCAAATATGGGAACAGCCGAAATCTACCGGATGACTAATGGCAAGTTCCCGACGGCGAGTGGCAGTGTCGCCCTCAGCACCAGCCTCTCACAAGAGCTTGGTGTCGCAGTTGGGGATACCGTGCTTCTTGCGCACGATCGCGCACATCCTGCTGTTGTCGTCGGAACATTTGTTCACCGCAGGGCGGTCAGCGGCAACTTCATCCTGGCTGGCGAGGGCACATGGTCGACATTGCGCAGCCCTGCCCTGGTTCGGGGTTCCTTGTTTCCCTTTCGGACGCTCTACCTGGACCGCGGCGCGTCTGATGCTCAGTTTGATCCTCAGGTTCTAGGTGGTGGCTCCGTCATTGCGGCCACGTTGGCGGCCGGAGATCCGTTCTACGTACAGCAACCATTGCTGGTGGCGATCCCGTTGGTCGTGTTGTTGACCTTCGTGATCGCGGGCGGATTCATGCTCGGCTTGCGCAGGCTGCAGACCGACCTCTCCGTTCTCGCAGCGCTCGGATTGTCTCCGGCACGGATTCGTATCGTGGTGACCGCTGCGTCCTTGCTGGTGGCACTCATCGGGGCCGTGCTCGGTGTCCTCATCGGCGCTCTGGCCGGTCCCATTATGGGGAGTTTGTTGGCGTCGGCCCTAGACCGGGAAATGGTGTCGCCCGCACGGATCGGAGTCAGCGGTGCCGGTGTGTTACTCGCGGTGGTGGCAGGTGCGACCGCGCTTGCTGGCGCGATCGTCAGCCGGGTCGTGGCAGCCGGAATCGCCAACGGCGTGGCCGCACGGCCGGTGACCGACAGTGTTCCCACCGTCGCCGAACGAGTGGCCGCGCGGCGTGGCGTGCAAGCTGTCGCACTGGCTGTAGCCGTGGTCGCCGTGGTCTTTCTGCGCGATGGACCGCTCGGAGCAATCGTCGCTGTTTTGGCGGTGATGGTCCTGCTCTCGGCGACAGCGAGGGATCTGATCGGGGGACTGGCGTGGCTGCTGTCGCGTGTCGGCCTGATCGGCCGGCTCAGCGGCTGGCTGGCCAGCAGGGACCGCGGACGATCGATCGTCGTAGCGGCCGTGGTCATGGCCGGAGTGTGCCTACCGATCGGAATCGGCACCAGCGCACAGTCTTCGTTCGATCGGAACCTGGCCGCCCGGACACCTACCGTGCCGATCGGGCAGATCGATATCAATACCCACGGCCAGGCGCTCGACGGCGCGGCGCTGGCAGCGCTGCGGACCGCCGCAGGGGCGCCGATAGTTCCGAGCAAATGCCTGTCAGATCGCAAGTACCGCGGCTGTTGGTCGATCGCCACCGGCGATAATCATCTCGACGTGCTCGTGGTGGATTCGGTGGCGGACGTTCAGCCGCTCACTTCCTATCAGCCTGCCGGGCGCGACACACAAGCACTGCATGCCGGGTCCATCCTCGTTCTGGCCTCCACGGCTGCCTGGCCCAGCAGCCGGGACCGGACACAGCTGCTTTCTCCCGACGGCAAGCCAATGCGCACCGCTACAGCGGTTCACGCCGATGGCGTGCTCCCTGCTGGCGTCTCCGCCGCCGTTGTACTGGCGTCAGCACAGGCCGTCGAAGGTCTGACCGGGACAGTGCAGAGATACCGAACAACGGCACCGACCGACCGGCTTGCTGCGGTTCGGGCGGTCGCCATCGCGCATCTCGTCGCCGGCCGTGATGTCACGGTTGACGAGCCGCCCACCGAGGTGCTGGACGGCTTCAGCCAGTTCGCCGTCCTGCTCGGCGCCATCCTTGCCTTGCTGACCGCGATCGGGGTCACCCTGATGACGCTGCGAGAACGCCGGCGTACCGGCGACCAGCTGGGAATGCTGGGGATGAGCCGCCGGGCGGTCAAGGGCATCGGAGTTACCGCAAGCTTGGTCCCGGTGCTCGCCGGAGCGGGCATCGGTGCGATCTGCGGCTTGGCTGTTGCCTGGCTGCGGCTGCTGGAGACGGACATCCCACTCGCCGTGCCGTGGCGAATGATCGTTCTGGTCGCGGCAGGAGTCGTCATTCTGACCCTGGTGGCAATCGCGTCGGCTCCATCACCGCGACTGTCGCAGCTGCGCGACTCGTCCTGAGCCGCCGGCCTTGAGGTTGAGGCGGCGCAGGAATTGCCTCGACCACGGCGTCGGTGAGGGCGCCGATGAGCGTGGATTCGTTTCCGAGCAGTTGGATTCGAGAACGTGAGCCGTCAGGTGTGGCACGCCTGGCCCGCATCCCATCGTGGATGTCGATGACTTCAAAAGTGAGCCTGCCAGGCCGCGCGTTCAGTGCAGGCCTTCGCCAGAGAATGCGGCGGTTGCGCGCCGCTGCAACTCGTCCAGGGCGATGTCCAGCAGGTGTTCGGTCAGCCCCCATCGATGGCCGAACGGATCGCGCAACTGGCCCTCCCGTTCCCCCCAGAATGCATCTGCGACCGGACGAACGGTCTCGGCGCCGGCCGAGATCGCGCGCTCCCAGGCCGCGTCGACGTCGTCGACGTGGAGATAGGTGGCGCCGTAGGTTCCGCCGAAGTGCGCTGGGCCGAACGACTCCAGCTCGGGAAACTCATCGGCCAGGGTGACGCGAAGGTCGCCGATCTGGAGCTGAACGTGGATGAGCTTGTCGCCGGGGAGTTGGATCCGAGCCAGCTCGATCGCCCCGAACGCGGCCGCGTACCAGCGCGAGGCGGCGTCAGCTCCGGCGACGGTGAGGTGCAAGGTGTGAGATGAGATAGTCATAGGTGGCTGCCTTCGCTCAAACGGTTGACTGGAGTTTGCACAGCCGCGTCGACTTCCCGTGTTCGGGTTCGATCGACAGCTTCCCGGGTCTGACGATCCAGCCGCCAAAGATGTGAGGCCCGCCGCACGTCAGGGATGAGAATTGCCTCACCGCGCAGGGAACGGCCTTCGATGGCTCCGGCGCTCCGGCGCTCACCCCAGCAGCGCGCCGCCGGCGAGCAGAACGTAAACGCCGCCGGTGACGAGGTTGAGGCGCCGTTGGAACCGGGCCGATCCCAGCAGTCGCTGCCGCAGACTCCCGGCCAGCACCGCGTAGCCGCCATCGCAGAGCGCAGCAACGGGAATCACCGCCGCCCCCAACAGCAACAGCTGCAGCGTCGGGGCGCCGCCGGCCGGATCGACGAACTGCGGGAGGAAAGCCAGGAAGAACAGGCAGGTCTTCGGGTTGAGCACGTCGACGAAGAAGCCGTCCCGGATCCACCGGGCGGGGGTGGCCACCGGCCCCAACTTCAGGGTCAGCGTGCCCGCCTCGGCCCGGGCGCCGAACTGGCGGACCGCCAGGTAGACCAGGTAGCCGGCACCGGCGATGCGCACCGCGTCGTAGCCGTGCTCGGATGCGGCCAGGGCCGAGGACAGGCCGACGGCCGACGCGCACACGTGCACGAGCAGCCCGGCCTCGAGGCCGAGGACCGACCAGAGGCCGGCCCGGCGACCCTGCGACAGGCTCCGCGCGACCACGTACATCACCGACGGTCCCGGCACCGCCAGTACCAGCACTGTCATTCCGACGAAAGCGGCCAATCCTCCGGCCCCGGACATGCGGGGTCCTCGCGTCCGTCCGCTGCGGTCAGCACGAGCGCCGTCCTCGCAGGCAGACGAACTGATAGAACCAGGTCCGGAACTGCGGATCCCTGGCCAGTTCCTGGTAGCGCGCCAGCTCCCACGGCTCGGCCCCGGCGGCGAGCAGCTGGTTGTGTGCCTGCTGGTTCAGGACTGCGTGCAGCAGGGCTCCCGGAGTTCCGCCGGACACCGTGTGCGAGACCTCGACGCCCTCGATGTCGACCAGTCCGGCGCCGATCATCGCCTCGTTGATCCGGTGCGCCCAGCCGAAGTCGATGCCGCCGGCCGGACTCACCACCTCATGCGACAGGTACTGGATCCGCTCCCAGACCGCGAGGTCGCGGGCGTCGCCGGCGGACAGCACCGTCAGCGGTCGTCCGCTGACGTCCCCGACGACCAGCGTGCCGCCCGGGGCCAGGGCGTCGACGAGTCCGGTCAAGATCTGGTCGCGCCGCGGTAGATGCATCAGCATCAGTCGCGCATGGATCAGGTCGTACGGGCCGGCCAGCGGCCCCGTCAGCCCGTCGTTGATGTCGTGCCGATGGACGGTGATCCCCGGTCCCGTGGCGAGCCGGGTGGTGTCGATGTCGATCGCGACGACCTCGCCGGCGGGGCCGACCCGGTCGGCCAACCAGCGGGTGACGGAACCACCACCGGCACCGAGGTCGAGGCACCGTTGGCCGGCCCGGATCGAGACCGGCTCCAGCACGCCGAAGCTGTGCCGGTCGAACAGTCGGCTGAGCAGGTCCATGTGCTCGGCACCCGCGTCGGAGCCGGTGTCGAACAGGTATTCGGTATCGGGTTGTTGTTCGGTGGCATGCGCTTTCGTCATGCATTCGAGCCTGCGCCGGGCGAAGCGCCGGGCACATCGGTAATTACACGGATCTTTCGGCGGTTCCTGAACCCGATGATCGCTCGGCGAGCGCCCAGGCCATCAGCTCGTAGCGGCTGGTGAGCTTCAGCTTCTCCCGGATGTGCTCCAGGTGCGACTCGACGGTGCGACGGGAGATGACGAGGCGCCGGGCGATCTCGGCATTGTTGAGTCCCTGGCCGGTCAATCGCGCGACCTCCCATTCGCGGGCCGAGAGCGGCGAGTCGTCCACCGACGGCGGTGCCAACGCCGTGGCGACCGCTTCGTCGATGGTCAGGGTGGCGCCGGCGGCCAGCAGCTGTTGCGCCAGCCGCGGCCCAAGCGTTGCCTCCGCCGCGGTCATCGCCTCGCTGGCAACGGCTTCGGCGACCGGCGGCAGTACGCTCCCGCGTCGCCCCCGGACCCTGGCGGCGCCGCCGAGCCGCAGCGCCGCCGTCATCCGGCCCTCGCTGCGGGCCAGCGACGCGCCCGACCAGATCCACTCGGTGTCGCCGTCGAGGGCGCCGATCAGGCGCAGGTCAGTGATCGAAGCCTCGAGGTGCCGGCGGTGGGCCGCGACATCCCGTCGACTCCACGCGGCGAACGTCAGCCCGATGTGGGCCCGGCGGGAGACCGCCGGCGCCTCGCCGGCGGCGCGAAGCAGGTCCAGAGCAGTGGTGTGTGCCTCGGCGCCCCGGTCGACGTCCCCGGCGACGAAATGGGACAGGCCCAGCACCGTGCAGGACCAGGCCTGTCCGTGCCGGTCGCCGAGCGCGGCGAACATCTGCACGCTCCGCTCGGCGGAGGCGACGGCGAGTGCCCCGTCCCCGGCGCCGGCGGCGACCATGCCGCGGGCCCGCAACCCCCGCGCCACCCCGTCGTCGTCACCGAGCTCGCGCATGATGTCCAGCAGCTCGTCGGCGTGCGCCAGTGCCTCGCGGTACCGGCCCTGGCGATAGCCGAAGTAGCAGAGCACCAGAAGTGCTTCGGCCCGGGCGCGTGGCGACGGCACACCATGGTCGAGCAGCCCCGCGATCCGATCGCGGGCCTCGTTGACGTACCCGCGGTGCTCCCAGTAGCCGCCCAAGCAGGTCACCAGCTGCAGTGCGAGATCCGACGTCAGTTCGCGGGCCCAGCCGACCGCGGCCAGCACATTGGCCTCGGCCCGCCGAAGCTCGCCGTACCAGCGGTGGCCGGCCACTCCCATCAGGTTGCCCGCTGCCCGCTGGGCGACCTGCAGGTAATGCGCGGCGTGGCGTTGCCGGACCGTGTCGGTGTCGCCGCGCTTGTCGAGACGGGCCGCGGCGTACTGCCGGATCGGCTCGAGCATCCGGTAGCGCATGGCTGCGGACCCCGCGGGTTCGGCGAGTGCCAGGGAGTGGTCGACCAGCACCGTCAGGTCGGGCAGCAGCGGCAGGTCGGGGCCGGCTACCGCCGCCGCCGCGGGCAGGTCGAAGCCCTCGACGAACACCGACAGCCGCTCGAACAGGTCGTTCTGTTCGGCCGACAGCAGCCGGCAGCTCCCGGCGATAGCGGCCGCCATCGTCGGGCGCTCGGCGGTCGTCGAACCGTTGGCCGGCGACCTGGAAGCCGTCGACCCGGAAGCTGTTGACCGGGGCTCCGTCAGCTGCGCGAGCTCGGTGTCCAGCCTGGCGAGCAGGTCGTTCAGGGACAGCACCCGGGTCTGCCTGGCGGCCAGCTCGATCGCCAGTGGGAGGCCGTCGAGACGGTCGCAGATCTGCTGCACCGTAACGGCTCCCGCGTCATCCAGCACCAAGTCGGTCACCAGCGAAGCCCGATCCACGAACAGTTCGGCCGCCGAGCCGCCGTCCAACGGCGGGACGCGGTGCAGCTGTTCGCCCGGAACCTCGAGCGGGATCCGACTGGTTGCGAGCACCCGGACGTCGGGGCAGTTGGACAGGACCAGGCTCACCAGCTCGGCGACGGGTGCCGTGATGTGCTCGCAGTTGTCCAGCAGTACCAGGACCTCGGTCGGTCGCAGCGCGGACAGGATCGAATCCGTCAGTCGGGCGGCCCGTTCGTTGCGGACCTCCAGCCCGTCGGCCACGGATCGGACGACGTCGTCGTCGGACACCGCCGCCAGGCTGATCGGTCGTAGGCCGCCCGAGAATGACGACCGGGCCCGGTCTGCCACCTCGGCCGCCAGCCGGGTCTTCCCTGCGCCGGGTGCGCCCACCAGGGTGACGAGCCGGGAGCCCCGCAGTAGCGCCAGCACCTCGGCGGTCTCGGCGGCCCGGCCGAAGAAGCGGGTCAGGCGCAAGCGGGCCAGCGGCCACGCCGATTCGGTCTCACCACGCATCTGTACTCCCCGACGGCCGGGACGCGACTGGCGGCCCGCGACGAGCGCGGCCCAGGTCGACGAACCGTGGTGGGTGAGTTTATCCGCTCAGCGCTGACGCTGCGTTCGCTTGGTTGTAGATCTCCCGCGATCGGTTCGACATGGTGCTGGACGCGCTTGAGGCCGAAGGCGAGTGGATCAACAACCGTGTTACTCCTGGCAAGGTGATCCTGGGCCAGATCGGCGACATCGAAGCTGGTGTCCGGCAGCTGATCCGCCGGAAGCCGCTGAAGGTCCAGCGGGTCACCCTGCCGTCCAATGCATAAGAAGTTGAAGCCGCGCTGGCAATCATGGGAGAACGTGGTCACGCGGCCGGTCGCCCTGCCCGCCGAATCCGCGGGAGTTGTCGGTGATGAACCGCGCCGGCCCGGCTATCGTTGCCGCAACCAGACCCGGAGCGACCCGATCGTGGCGAAGCCGGCCGCCGCTGCTGGCGGCAGATCGCCGTCAGTCTCGTAGCCGACGAGATCGATCCCGGGGAACTGGTCGGCGGCAGCGGTCGCGACCGCCTGCCAGACATCGTCGATGGCGGCCGGACCGGCGAAGACGTTCGAGATCCCGACGAGTCCGGCAGCGATGTTCAGGGCTGCGCCGCCGACCACGCGGTCACCGTCGAGCACTCGCAGCAGCCGGATGTCGCCGTTCCTCAACAACGCCGGGCGGAAGACGTCGGCCGGTGTCTCATCGTCGCTCCAGGCGCGTGCCCATTCGGCCAGAGATGCTGGCGTGCGGACGTTCTCGGTGCGAAGTCTCGTCATCCTCGGGGCCGGAAGCGTTGCCGGTCGATAGATCCAGTCGGCCCTGAACAGTTCGACGAAGCCGTGCTCGCGCAGGTCGAGAGCGCCGAAGCTGTCCTTGATCGAACATCCGGGCCGCTGCCGGAGGTTCGGCAACACGTCGTGCGGCCCTGCCTCGCGATGCAGGGTGATCGCATCGGGGTAGTACTGCGGGGCGGGATCCTCGCTCCACCAGGCATTCTCGTCGAAGCTGGTGACCAGGCCGTGCGACCGGCACACCGCAGCACACCACTCCGCGTTGTTGCGGGCCGCCGCGAGCAGCAGCCGTTCTGCCTCGGCGTTACCCGCTCCTGCGGCGCTCACGCGCCGAGCCGGTGCTGGAGGAAGTCGGCTGACCTGGCGAGCAGTGCTGATCGATCCACCGTGTGGAAACCGTGGTCACCGCCCGGCGCGACGATCAGCTCCGCTTCCGCGCCGGCCGTCAGGTAGGCGTGCCGCAGACGCTCGCTCTGCTCGAGTGGCACGCCGTCGTCATCGGTGCCGTGCACCAGCAGGATCGGTGCGGCGTCGGCCGTGACGTGGCTGACGGGGCTCGCGTACTCGGCGAGGTCGGGCACCGAAGCGACCACCGCGCCGAGGAACTCCGACTCCGGTGAGGCGGCCGGGTCGGTGCCGCCCAACGACTTCGCCCCGAGTGGCGGCATGGTCGGCAGGTGCGTGGGCCCGTACCAGCTGACGGCGGCCTTGATGCCGCTGCCCAGCTCGGTCGGGTTCAGCTCGCCGTCGAGGTCGCTGACTCCGGCTGTGGTAGCCAGCGCGGTGGCGAAATAGCCGCCGGCCGAATCGCCGAAAGCGCCTACCCGCAACGGATCCAGGCCGAGCTCGCCGGCGTTCAGCTTGAGCCAACGCACCGCCGCCTTGACGTCGTGCACCGGCTCCGGGAACCGGGCCTCGCCGCTGAGCCGGTACTGGACCGAGGCGAGGGCGATGCCACGCGGCAGCAGCTCGTCGGTCAGTTCACGTACCAGCGAATTGCCGCCCGCTGTGTGGGTTCCGACCCGGAAAGCCCCGCCGTGGACGTACGCGACCACCGGGACCGGCCCATCCGAATGCGGGATCGTCAGGTCGAGCAGCAGCGGCCGGAAGCCCGGGATTACGGCGTAACAGATCTCGCGGTGTGTCCGCACGGACGGCCATTCGCTCATTGTTCCCAGGCTAATGTCACTGGGTGGCTGAGAGCGAAACCGACCTGTTGCTGCGGTGCCTGGCCGGGCAGCGCCGGCACGTACTGGGCACCCTCGAGGGGCTGACGGAAGAGCAGCTCCACCGCGCGGTGTTGCCGTCGGGTTGGAACTGCCTCGGCGCCGTCCGACACCTCGCCCTTGAGGTCGAACAGTTCTGGTTCCAGGGCATCGTCGCCGGCGAGCGGGTGGACACTGATGCGATGGACACGGCCTGGAAGGTCGGGCCCGAAGTGCCTGCAGAGACAGTGCTCCAGCAGTATCGCGAGGAGATCGCGAAGTCGAATGCGATCATCTCCGCGACCCCGCTGGACTCGCTCGCGAGCTGGTGGCCGTCCGAGTTCGTCGGCGACGGGGAGCGGCAGTCGCTACGGGCGATCGTCCTGCACGCGCTGACGGACACGGCGACCCACGCCGGGCAGCTCGACGCCGTTCGCGAGTTGCTCGATGGCAAGCAATGGTTGGTGCTGAACGGCTGACGGACCAGCGCCCTGCCGTGAAGTGCGCGCGACTCCGCGCCAAACCACCACGGCCGGATCGACCTCCATCGGGTAGCGTCCCTGCGAACCGAGGTCTGCCGGGGGAGCCGAATGCCTGAGTTCGTCATCGAGACCAGGGGCCTGCGCAAATCATTTCGGACCAGGCACGGACGACAGACTGCAGTGGACGGACTCGATCTGGCCGTGCCGGCCGGCGGCGTCCACGGATTCCTCGGCCCGAACGGCTCCGGTAAGACCACCACGATCCGGATGGTTCTCGGGCTCGCCCGTGCCGATGCCGGCACCGTGCGACTCTTCGGTGCAGAGGTACCGAAGTCGCTGCCATCGGTGCTGGGCCGGGTCGGTGCGGTGGTCGAGCAACCGCGCCTGTTTCCGGGAATCACCGGTCGACGGAACCTGCAGGTGCTGGCCCGCAGCATCAATCAGGACGATCGACGTGTCGACGCCGCGCTGGCGGCGGTCGGGTTGACCGATCGCGCCGGCGACCGGTACAAGGCCTATTCGCTGGGGATGAAGCAGCGATTGGCGATCGCCGCCACACTGTTGAAGCAGCCTGACCTGCTGGTGCTGGACGAGCCGACGAACGGACTCGACCCGGCGGGGATCAGGGAGATCAGGGACCTGATTCGCGCCTTGGCGGCTGACGGAACGACGGTCCTGATCAGCTCGCACATTCTGGCCGAGGTACAGCAGGTGTGCGATTCGGTGTCGATCATCGGACGCGGTCGGCTGCTGGCCGGCGGTTCGGTCGCCGAGGTGCTCCGAAGCACTACCCGACCGAGCGAGGTCAGGGTTCGCGTGCCTGATCCGGCTGCGGCCGCAGAGCTGTTGCAGGGCAACGGCCTGACATCCCGACCGGACGGCGAGCTGCTATTGGTCGGCGGTGCGGCCGAGCCGGCGCAGATCACCCGACTGCTCGCGGAACGCGGTATCTATCTGAGTGAGCTGACGCCGGTCTCGGCCGATCTGGAAAGTGTCTTTCTGCAGATCACCGAGGGGGAAGGGCTGTGACCGCAGGCCTTCGCGTCGAGTTGCTGCGTCTGCGATCCCGGCGCGCCGTGCTGCTGCTGGTCCTGCTCGGTCTGCTCGGGTGCGTCCTGTTGATCGGGTTCGCCGTCACGGATGCGGTTCCGCCGAGCGCGGCGGAGCTCGCCTCGGCCAAGGCGCAGGTGGACCAGCAGCTGGCTGATCCCGAATTCCAGCAGATGTTGACGGAGTGCAGAACCGCCGTGACGGCCGGTGGAAACTCCCAGTTCCCCGCCGACCTCGACTGCGACCAGATGCTGCCCAAGGCCGAGTATTTCGTGGACTGGCGGGCGCCGGACTTCGTCGAACAGTTCCGGGTGCTGCTGCTGGGTATTACCGGGATCCTGACGCTGGTCTTCGCCCTCGCCGGCGTCACCTTCGCCGGCGCGGACTGGTCGTCCGGCAGCATCGGCACCCAATTGTTGTTCGAGTCCCGGCGTGGTCGGGTGTTCGGCAGCAAACTGGGCGCGATCACGCTGGTGGCACTGGTGATCGGTGCCGTCGGCGTGCTGTTGGCCTGGGGTGCGAGTTACTGGATGGCCTCGAAGTGGGGGACCACCGCGCTGATCGGCAACGATCCGGTAACCGGGGCTCAGGTCCCGCTGAGCAGGACCGACCTGGTCGGACGGGCGCTGCGGGCGCTGGCGCTGATCGGGGGCGGCGGAGCCGGTGGCTTCGCCCTGGCGATGATGTTCCGCAGCAGCCTGGTCGCGGTCGGTCTGGTCGCCGGATACGGGCTGGTCGGTGAGGCCGTGTTGCGGTCGGTATCAAGCGGTGTCGAGCCGTACCTGCTGTCCAGCCGGGTGGCGGCATTCCTCGATGGTCAGTACCTGATCTACCGGTACCCGAACGTCTGCGGGACGTCCGGTTGTGAGGCGGAGATCATCCGGATCAGCGCGCTCCAGGGCGGGGCCTACATCGGGGTGCTGATCGTCGTGGTGACGGTCGCCTCTTTGCTGCTGTTCCGCCGCCGCGACGTCGCCTGACCCCGGCGTAGCGGGGTTGTCCCGCGGGTGGCCGCGGCGGGGTTGTCCCGCAGGCACTTCGAGACGGGGTCAGGAATGGCCGTACGCTGAAAGCCAGCTGAACGCATTCGCATTCACCGTCACCGACCGCATGCCGACCGCGCAGGAACGCACATGAAAACGCCGGTTACACCGAGGGTCGGACGGACCCGAAACTCCCACCGTTCAGGTCGTTCCGAGTCGGACATTCCGAGGGTCGCACCCCTGTGGGGCAGCGACGGTGCGCGGGAGCGCCGCCGCCTCTACAATCAGATGGCTTTGCCACTCACGTCCGGATCCTTGCTGCGGCTCAACTGGCGGACGACGACTTGGTGCGCCCAGCAGTCCGTGGGCGCCAACCGCTCGCGTGAGGGACCGCATCGGGCACGCCATCGGTGCACGTAATCGTGCACGAATGTTGCATTTGGGGTCGGTAGGAGCATCTTAGAGGTATGAGCGCAAATGACCGGAGCAGGCGTTCGGCACCGGACTACGAGGCGTACGTTGCCGAGCAAGCGCGGGATCTGGGCGGCTTGGCGGCCGCGCTTTGTGGTGCTGGTCAAGACGCTGAGGAACTCCTCGCCGACGCCCTGGTCGAGATATGGCGCAAATGGCACCTGGTGACGAAAGCCGACAGCCAGGTTGCGTACGGGCGGCGGATCATGACGACGACCTACCTGGCGGCGGTGCGTCGAGACCGTCGAAGACGCTCGCTGGAGGCGCGCCTCCGAGCACAGCAGGAGATCAACAGCCCACCCACTGACCGTACGGAGACACTGGCACACCACGACCAACTCGACCGAGCACTGGACAGCATCCCGGCGAAGGAACGGGCCGCGCTGGTCCTGCGCTACTACCTCGACCAACCAACAGAAAGCATCGCCAAGATACTCGGCTGCACCTCGGCAGCAGCACGTACCTATCAGAGCAGGGGGCGCGCGCGGCTCGCTGCTGCCCTTACCGAGAGCGAGGGTAGTTCACGATGATCACCGACCAAGAAATCCAACATGCCATCACAAATCGCGCTAGCAGAGCCAGGCCGAACGTCGCTCGCGCAACAGCAACCGCCGGTCAACGAATCCACCAACCACAGCGACGCCGGTGGCTCGTTCCATTGACCGCGGCTGCCGCCGTGGCAGTGGTCGCTGCCGTTGTGTTCACCGCTGTTTCAATCATCAACAATCGAAATGACATGCATGGAGCGTCAGCGCCGTCGCAGTCCACTGCACAAGCAGGACTGACCAGGCAGGACCTGATGGGGAAGTGGATTGTAGTTCGCTATGAGATCGATGGACAGCAGTACGTCCCTCCGCCAACGGAGCCACAGGCTCTTGAATTCAAGCATGACACATTCGCGGTGACGGATACCTGTAATCGAAAGACGGCCATAAGCTGGTCATTGACAGCGGACAGGCTCATCTTGGAAAACCTCGTCCTGCCGCAGAACGGTTGCGCCAGCACCAACGGCGGCCAAGAACAGCCAATTCCGAGGTTCGATGACCTCACCTCTTCATTCGGCGAAGCCAGTGGCGGGCCGAACGTCACTCTCTCAAACGAGAATAGAACGCTCGTCTTGTCCAACAATCGCGGATCAATAACAGCCACTAGACCCTAGACCCTTCTACGACGAATCCGCCTGTGACGCTCTGGGCGCGACACTGGACAGGATTCTACGCACCTCATTCTGGGTTAGTTGACTCACGCCCATCCGGCAAAGACAACATTATTGTCCCGTGCCAAGGTCCACACTAATCCGAAATACACCCGAATCGAACACTCGGAAGTGTTTGAGCCAGCAGGACACGTCACCTTACCACTGCCTGCGGAGTCAACACCCACCGCGGAGACCACGCCGGTTCCGGAAATTCTGTAAACGACCCCTCCACTCTGGCCAGTACCCGAAGCGGCCCTATTATCTAAGGAGACCGCACCCGACCCGTATACGGTCGTAGACTCTGTCGAGTAATCGTTTGTAATAGTCCAATGAGTCAGCACTCCTACCTTTAGATTGCAACGCTGCCCAACCGCATACCCGGAGGTACAGACTATGTTCCCTGCATCAGGGTTTTCCCAGCCTGTGACAGTTGCAGTCTGCGTCAGCCAGCCAGTTGTTTGTAGGGTGCCGTTGTAGATGTGCGGCGTAGACCGATAACTCCCGCGCAGCTTGATGAACGCTGTGTCTGCGCCCTTGTTCCACGACGAGACGTCACCGAAGGCGACGTTCCCCGGAGGTTCCCATTGCGTGTACATGACGCGAGAATCTGGGCGGAAGCAATGCCAAGCGGTTATCAGGTAGTAGGTAGAGGTGTTCACCGTGGATCGCACCGGGAACCCTGAGGAACAAGTCACGAAATGGCCCGGACGGTCGGCGAAGCTGGGTCCATGTATTGCGGCGCCCCCGAAGAAGGGAGAGGTTGGACTTTCTCTGTTCCCTTGAGAAAGGACCTCGCCCGGACTCAGTACAAGCTCGTTTCCGGATGCTAGTGCCCGTTGAAGTACGCTGCTATCAGCACTCCTTGCGTCCCCGGCCGAGTCGCTACTGTCCGCACGAAGCATTTCTGCCGTAAGCGGCGTATACTTGGGATCAAATTTCACTACATATGAGCCGCCGTACTCTTCGGGCCCCCAGACCGTCAACCTCACGCCTTGGGAGGCAAGCTGTTCGTGAATACTCGAAAGTTCACGATCGAGCGCATCTACATCGCGGAGTGACATAACCGCTTGAACAAATCGAAGAGTCACCCCAGATGGTAGTAAGGGCTCATATAGGGCTCGGGCTGACTGGAATTCGGAACCCGCCCTATAGACGGTGATAGACATATCTAACGCATCAACGACGACGACCGAGAACTCCGGATCAGAACTTGTACCCAAATCTCGGATAGAACTCGCAATTGGATGTAACAGGTTCTGGCGTTCGACGATTACTGGGTCGGCACCCATTTCCGCTGGCATCGCTATAACGGGGAATAGCCCCTCGACGGCGGTCGCTGGAACAGGCAGCATGACAGGAATTACGATCGCACAAGCGATCAGACTAATTCGGCGCCATTGCCAAGCTATTCTCATAGCTCAATTCTCCTCGTTTGGTCTCAAACTATCTGCAGCGAGTGCTGGACTGGTGCGGTAGCGACAAGTGACGCGTGGCACAGTCGACTCGCTCGGTCCTCCATGCAAGTGAACCGGCCTCAGCCGCGCCGTGTGCCTCGAACACTCCGCGGCTCCATGCACGTCCCCCGCATCAGCGCACTGATCGTCAGCACACGAGACACCGGATCGATGCTGGGCTATGACCGCCCGCAACCAACAAGGCTCTGGATGATCCGCAACGCCGTCAAGCTGCTGGACCGCCACGCGCTGCTCATCCCCTCGGGCAACCATCGCCGACATCAACGACCGGGTCCAACTAGTGAGAGCGGCGGCGACCCGTTGCCAGGCGTCGGCGACCGTCGTCAACCCCGACGCCAGTTCCGTCCGCAACCGGGCCGAGTAGGTGACCCCCTCGTCACCGACGAACTCGGCCGACGCGATCGCGGCGACTGCGGTGACGGCCACCGAGGCGACCTGCGCCTCGGTTGCGAACGTGCGCCAGCGGGTCGCGGAATCCCGGATCGCGACCGGCACCCCACCCAGTACGAACAGACCCGGGTCGAACCCGCCCGCCGCAGCCACCTGCCCCCTGCCCACGGTCGAACGATCGCAGAATCCTGGGCGTGGCCATCCGGTTGTCCACAACGGGCAGGTCAAGGCGGGCGAGCGGGTGGAAGGGCAAGCAGCATATGTTGAACCAATGAGCCAGACACCGGACATCAAACCGCGCAGCCGCGACGTCACCGACGGCATCGAGAAGACCGCCGCCCGCGGCATGCTGCGGGCCGTCGGGATGGGGGATGACGACTGGGTCAAGCCGCAGATCGGGGTGGCCAGCTCGTGGAACGAGATCACCCCGTGCAATCTGTCGCTGAACCGGTTGGCCCAGGCGGCGAAGGAAGGGGTGCATGCGGCGGCCGGCTATCCGTTGCAGTTCGGCACCATCTCGGTGTCCGATGGCATCTCGATGGGCCACGAGGGCATGCATTTCTCACTGGTCTCCCGTGAGGTGATCGCCGACTCGGTGGAGACCGTGATGCAGGCGGAACGGCTGGACGGCTCGGTGTTGCTGGCCGGTTGCGACAAGTCGCTGCCCGGCATGCTGATGGCCGCCGCGCGGCTGAACCTCTCTTCGGTGTTCTTGTACGCCGGAACGATCGCCCCGGGCTGGGTCAAGTTGTCCAACGGCACCGAGGGCTACGTCACCCTGATCGACGCGTTCGAGGCGGTCGGGGCCTGCAAGGCCGGGAAGATGACGGAGGACGACCTGGGCATCATCGAGCGCGCCGTCTGCCCCGGCGAGGGTGCCTGCGGCGGGATGTACACGGCCAACACCATGGCCTCGGCCGCCGAGGCCATCGGGATGAGCCTGCCGGGATCGGCGGCGCCGCCGTCGGCCGACCGGCGCCGCGACCACTTCGCCCGGCTGTCCGGCGAGGCCGTGGTGAACCTGATCAAGCTCGGCATCACCGCGCGGGACATCATGAGCCGCAAGGCATTCGAGAACGCGATCACGGTGGTGATGTCGCTCGGTGGCTCCACCAACGCGGTCCTTCACCTGCTGGCGATGGCCCATGAGGCCGACGTCGAACTCACCCTCGACGACTTCAACACCATCGGCGACCGGGTGCCGCACCTGGCCGACCTGAAGCCGTTCGGCCGTTACGTGATGAACGACATGGACCGGGTCGGCGGCATCCCGGTGGTGATGAAAGCGTTGCTGGACGCCGGATTCCTGCACGGCGACGCCCTCACGGTGACCGGGAAGACCGTCGCGGAGAACCTTGCCGCGATGGAGATCCCGGCCCTGGACGGCGATGTGGTGCGCACCATGGACAATCCCATCCACGCCACCGGCGGGCTGGCGGTGCTGCGCGGCAGCCTGGCACCGGAGGGTGCCGTGGTGAAAACCGCCGGCTTCGACCTGGCCACCTTCGAGGGCCCGGCCAGGGTGTTCGAACGGGAACGCGCGGCGATGGATGCGTTGAGCAACAACGAGATCAACGCCGGTGACGTTGTCGTCATCCGCTACGAGGGCCCGCGCGGCGGGCCCGGGATGCGGGAGATGCTGGCGATCACCGGCGCGATCAAGGGGGCGGGTCTGGGCAAGGATGTGCTGCTGCTGACGGACGGGCGGTTCTCCGGCGGCACCACCGGCCTGTGCATCGGTCACATCGCTCCCGAGGCCACCGATGGCGGTCCGATCGCGTTGCTCCGTGACGGCGACCGTATCCGGGTGGACATTCCGTCGAAGTCGTTGGAGCTACTGGTGTCTGACGAAGAGCTCACCGCACGGCGGCAGGGCTGGCAGCCGCTGCCGCCGCGCTACGACCGCGGGGTACTGGCGAAGTACTCGAAGCTCGTGCAGTCGGCCTCCGTCGGTGCGGTGACCGGATGACTCTCCTGGCTGGAGCCGTCAGCCGCCGTCGGTGAACAGGTCGGCATAGCGCGCGAGGTACAACGGCCAGCCTGCGGCACCGTCCACGCCGTCCCTCACGGACTGCCAGCCGGGACCGTGCCGGTCGAGGTGCCGGTGTTCCAGCTCGACCCTGGTGCGTTCAGGGGACTCGGCGACGAACCGGACCTCGACCTCGCTGGTGTTCGCCGGGTTGGTCTCCAACTGCCATCGCGGATCGATGTCCCAGCTGAACACCACCCGGTTCGGCGGTTCGTAGGCCAGCACCCGTGCCCAGTGGCACTCGCTGCCGTCCTCCGCGCGGTCGTAGATGTGACCGTCGGCGTGTGGCTCGAAGACGGTTTCGGTGATCGGGGACCGAAGTAGGTTGTGCTCACGTGGTTTGAAATCGCCGAATCGCTCGGTGAACACGCTGAAGGCCTGCTCGATCGGCGCCTCGACGACGACCTGTTTGCGGACGATCTGTTCCGTTGCGTTGGTCATGAATCCTCCTCGGTGGATGGTGTGGCCGGCCTCGGTTGGTCTTCGGTCGGTTGCTGGGTCGGTTGCTGGGTCGGTTGTTCGGCGATGTCGGCGTAGCCGGCCAACGCCCGGTTCCAGAAAGTGTCGAGTTGGTCGCGTAGCGCGGCGACGCCCATCGGGTTGAGCCGGTAGATCCGGCGGGTGCCGGCTGCCTGCTCGGTGACCAGGCCGGCGTCCTTGAGCACCTTCAGGTGCTGCGACACGGCAGGGCGGGTGACGGGGAGTGCATCGGCGAGTTCGCCCACCGCGCTGGGTCGTTCGGCCAGCCGCTCGACGATGGCACGCCTGGTGCGATCGCCCAGAACGGACCACTCGTCATCGGAAAGGTTAGTCGACACGAACGGTAAGCTACGACTAACGGAACGCGATGTCAACCACTCAGAACGGTGGACTTCCATCGTCGAGGTTCGGCGGCGATTCGGTGAGCGGCGCCTGCGCAGGCGGGGACGCAGCACCTGGAGACCCGGCACTGGGCGGCTCGGGGGCCGGTGATTCGGCTGCTGGTGGTTCGGGGACCGTCGGTCGCGGCGGATGCCACAACCGCGGCGCCGGAGTGAAAACAGTGATGCCCAGCGGGGTCGTCCAGCACCGGGTGCCGTCGCCGAAACGCTCGGTGGTGTGTCCGCCGCCATCCTTCGCCCGATGATGGTGTTTGCAGGCGGCTGCCAGGTTCTCGTCGCTGGTGGGTCCCTCGGGGTAGGGCACCGTGTGGTCGAGTTCGCAGTGCTCGGCCGGCCGCCGACAGCCAGGATGTGAGCAGACGACGTCGCGCGCGATGACATGGTCGGCCAAGGCTTTCGGCGGACGATAAGTGGTGCGCCCGTAGTCGAGCAACGTGCCGGACAACGGATCGCAGACCATTCGACGCAGTTCTCCGTCGCCGGCGATCTTGCGCGCCTGGTCGGCGGTGATCGGTCCGTAACCGGTCAGCTCGCAAGGGCTGTCGCTGCCCAGTAGTGCATCCAGCGGCATGGTGATCCGGACATGCGGACGATTGCGCTGGGCAAGCGGAAGATCGCGGCCGTGGTACACGCCGGAGTCCAGAATGTCGGTGCACAGGTCGACCAGTGCGTCGACTTCGCGCTCGTCGCTCACCCTGCTGTCGCCTGGAGTCTTCGCATTTCGGGCCAGCGCGCTCAGGCACTCCTTGATCGCGCTGATGTCTGGTGCCGACGAGGTGACTTTCAGCGCCGCCATCCCATCTGGCAGCCCCCAGGTCCTGACCCGCCGGCGACGTACGGCCGAGCGGTGTCGGAGTTCGGCACCTTCCGGATCGCGGAGCAGGATGGCCCGGCGGATCGCCTGGCGCAGTTCGGGAACGGTCTGCCGGGGTGCGTCGGGCAGGACGTCCGCCTCGACCTGCGTCGCGACCTCGTCGGACACGTCGTTGGTCTCGCTGCGAATCGCGGTGACCTTCCATGCCGTCAGACGGCCGCGGTAGTGCGCGACCTGGGTTGCCGGGAGCCGGCGGACCAGTTCCTCTGCAGCATCGAGTTGCCGGTCGGCGGAGCCCTCCGAACAACCGAGCGCCAGCGCGATCTCGGTGGCCAGATGCTCGCGCAGGCCCGGATAGCCGGCCGCGAGAGCCGCGAAGTCCGCAGCCATCGAGGCTTGCAGATGAGAGATCAGTCGCTGACCGGCAATCAGGCTGTCCAGCAGCGCTCGTGCCCACACCGGTGCTCGGTCCGCAGGACTTCCCGTCCGCTCCTTCGCCGCTTCGGTGTCGGCATCTATCGCCGCCTTGGACGGCTGCGGGCGGTCGCGGAGCAGTGCGGCCAACTCCACGAAACGGAGTTCGCCGACGGTCGCCAGGTCGTCGCGCCACTGTCGGACATCGTCGATTGACTGAGGTGGCACCGCTCGTTCGGGCCGGGGCGATGGCTCTCGAAGTTCGGACACGATGCGATCCAGGGCGACGCGCAATCGGGCACCCTCCGCCGTCATCTGCGCCATGCCGTCACCCCATCTCGTTCACACTGCCTACAGATAGGATATCAAATAACGAACAACTGTACGAGCTATTTCGCGCTGAGTGAACGCGGCTGACCGCGGTGACGCGGTCAGGGATTCGGGGTGCGCCGAAAGTGCCCCCAGGGCGGGTCGTCGCCGCATTTCAGCGGCCGGACTGCGTCATCCAGCCAGGAACGGCGCGACCCGGTCCTTCGGCCGGCCGATGATCGCCCGGTCACCGCGGACCAGCACTGGCCGTTGCATCAACCGGGGGTGTTCCGCCAGCAGATCGGTTACGGCCTCGGGGCTGACGAAATCTTCGGCGGCCAGCCCGAGTTGCCGGAAGTAGGCGTCCTTGCGGACCAGGTCGGCCGGTGGGTCCTCGAGCTTGCCGATGAGCGAGAGCAGCTCAGTGCGGCCCAGCGGGTGCTTGAGGTACTGCACGATTTCTGTCGCGACGCCCGCGGACTCGGCAGCCTCGAGCGCCGACCGCGACGTCGAGCAGGCGGTGTTGTGCAGGACGGTGACCACTGGCTGGTTCTGCGGCATACCCGACCCTATCCACTGCCGGACGAAGCCCGTCAGACCTTGCCGGCCAGCGACACAATGGCCTTGGTGAAGCAGTCCATCGGCGGCGTCACCAGGCCGGCGCCGACCTGGCCGGTGCCGGCTACCTTGCCGGCCATCCCGGTGTTGATCTGCGGCAGGATGCCCGATCGCAACACCCGGGTGACGTCGACACCTGTTGGTGCGCCGCGGAACTCCAGGATCGGCACCGGAAACGCCGGGTTCTCGGTTTCGGTGATCTGGTACATCCGCTGCGTCACCGCCAGGGCATCCGGTACCGCGCCACCGACGAACCGGACGATGGCCGGCGCGGTCGCCATCACCATGCCGCCGATCCCCATCGTCTCGGTGATCGCCGAGTCGCCGATGTCCGGGTTCGCGTCCTCCGCGCTGAAACCGGCCAGGAACAGGCCCTCCGGATAGTTCGCCGGGCCGGTGAACCATTCGTCGTCGGTGCCGGAGACCCGGATGCCGAAGTCGGTGCCGTTGCGGCACATCGCCGTCACCACGGTCGATCCCGGAATCCCGCTCGCCGCGTCACCCATCAGCTTCCCGCAGGGCATCACCAGATTGAGGAAGAAGTGGTCGTTCCCGCCCATGAAGGCGGCAACGGCCGACACGTCGGCGACCGGCAGACCGGAGGAGATCAATGCCGGCAATACCTCCCGCAGGAACATCAGCGTCCCGGCCCGGTTGCGGTTGTGCCCCTCGTCGCCCATCTGCACCATCTGGCCGACGATGGCCGAGACGTCGATCTCCTTGCCGGAAGCGACAATCGACCGCACTGCGATCTGCAGCGCCGGCCCGAGGATGTCCGCCATCCAGCGGAGCCGCTCGATCACCTCGTTCGAGTAAGCGCCGTACCGCAGCACCTTGCCCAGGCCCTCGTTCAGCGAGCAGTAGGCGACCCGATCCGGATGCTCGGCGTCGACCAGCTTGAACATCCACATCGACGGCGACACCAGGCCGGCCATCGGGCCGACGGCGTGGTGTTCGTGACACGGCGAGAAGGAAACGCCATCGCCGGCAGCCAGTTTCGCCTCAGCATCGGCGGCATCGGCGGCCAGGCCCTCGAACAACATGGCGCCGATCAGTGCACCACGCAGCGGTCCCGAGGTGCGATCCCAGGTGATCGGTGGACCGGCGTGGTAGAACTCGCCGGCCGTCATCCCCAATGCCTCCCTGGCCGGCACCACGTCGACCAGTACCGCCCGCACGGCCAGCATCCGGGCGGCGGCTTCGGCATTCGCCGCTGCCCGGCGCGGGTCGGCCAGCACTGCGTCCAGCGCGGCCGCGGTGGCCGCCGGGTCGTCCGACGGCTCGGTGACGGGCGGACGGAAATCCACTGCGGTGACGTCGACCGCCTGCTCGCGCAGGGCGGAGGCAAGCAGGTCGATGCCGGCGGTGATCACCGACGGTGGGCCGGCGAGCAGATCGTGAGCCATCAGGCGTCCTTCCCGGAAAGTGGTGCAATGGAGCGGGTCTGCAGCGACGGATCGGCGATCGCGGCGGCGGCGCGGGCCGCGGCCGCGTTCGAGGCGTGGACCTGCGCGCCGGCCGCGACCAAGGCCGCCGCCTGCCGTTCCCGGTCCTGCGGATCGCCGGCGGTGCCGCACAGCGACACCACGACGTCCAGTGGGCGGCCGGCCGCGGCGGCGGTGTCGAGGGCCGCGGCGATGACCGGCGCCAGCAGCGCCGACGGATCCGGTTCAGCACAGTAGCCCAGCACCACATCCAGCAGGATCACCCGGACGTCGGGGTCGGAAGCCTGTGCTGCCAACAGGTCGAGCTTGACCGACGGGTCGATCATCGGATGCGGCCGACCCTTGGTGAACTCGTCGTCGCCGAGGTCGACGACCACTGTGCCCAGGCCGGACAGATGTGGAACACCGTGCCCCAGCGCTGCCGCCGGCAGCGCAAGCTCCGGGCTGAGCGGGATGTTCGAGCGGATCGGGGTCTGCAGCACGTCACCGATCACCAGCATCGCCTCGTCGGCCAGCGTTCCGCCGGAGAACAAGCCACGCAATGCGCCGCCCACATCGGATTCGGAGTCGTTGCCGCGTACCGATTCCGGCAGCCAGCTTGGCCATTCGGGCACCGGCACCTCGAGCGCGCCGAGAACGGCCTCCACCGCCTCGGTGATGTTCGGTCGGCCCTTGCCCAGCAGCACCGGCATGGTCGGTGTCGACACGGTGGACGCGGCGTCCTGCACCTTCTTGGCGACCGCGAGATGTGGCGGTTTGGAGATGATCACGATGTGATCGGTGTTGGGGTCACCTTCCAGCAGCCTCAGGGCGGCCAAGGTGCTGCGCGCTGCTACCGGTTCGGACAGGTCCCGACCGCCGACGCCGATCACCTGGGAGATGGCCACCCCGGCCTCGTCCAGCAGCGAGGTCAGCTGCTGAGCACCGGTACCCGAGGCGGCAATCACTCCGACCGTCGGACCGGAAGTGCTCCCCGCCAACACATTCGCGAAGCCGAGCCCCACACCGCCGATCACCGCTGTGCCGCAGTCCGGGCCCATCACGATCACCCCGGCGCGATCGGCGGCCTCCTTGAGTGCCACTTCGTGCTCCACCGGAACGTTGTCGGAGAAGATCATCACGTGCCGGCCGGCCTCGATGGCGTCCATCGCCTCGCCGATCACCGCCGAGCCGGGCACCGACAGCACCACCACGGCGCTGTCCGGCGCGGCCTGGGCGGCGGCCCGCACCGAACGAGGCGCCGGGGCGCCGCCGAACCCGGTCGACTGCGCCGGAGCGGCCGCCGCGGCCATGGCGGCGTCGAGCGCGTCCAGACCGGCCCGGATGGTCGCGTCGTCATCGCCGCGGACGGCCACCAGCAGATCGTTCGGCCCGGCGCCGTCCGGGATAGAGAAGCCAAGCCCGACAGTCAGTTCGACGTTCAGTTCGGTGGCCATGGCGACCTGGGCCGCCGTCACCCCCGGGGCGGCCGAGACGGCCTGGGCGATGCGCAGCAGGGTCACCGAATCCTGGTAGACGCCGCGGCGCAGTTCGACATGGTCGGTCATGGTGCGACCTTTCTGATGGCGGTCGGGTTGATCGGGAAGCGGATGGTCCGGCCGGGCATGGAAGGGCGGGGCAGTAAGCGGGTGGACGGCGTCAGCCCCAGGACGAGTCCGGTGAGCAGGTCGGCCCCGGACGTGTGCCCGATGCCGAGCAGTGCGTCGAGGGCCTTCCGCAACATGGCGCGATGCCGGTCGCAGTTCGGGTCGTCGCGGATCGCATGGATCGCGCCGAGGAGCCGCAGGGCCTCGGTCGAGCCGTGCCCGGCGGCGGCAAGCCGGAGCAGATCCACCGACACCGCGGTGGTCCGGTCGGCGGCGTCCGGGCCGATCGCCTGGCGGACTTGCTGCAGCAGTAATCGCCGGCCGGCCGCCCGCAGCCCGACCATCAATCCGGCCAGGACGTCGTCACCCCCGGGCGTCAGCCCCTTGCCGAGGCCGACCAGCCCACGGACCGCCGGCCGAAGGTCGGTGGCGGCCGGATCACCGCCGGCCAATGCCGCGGCCAGTTCGGAAACCCGTTGCCGCGGAACGCCGATCGGCGAACCGGCGGCGTGCGCGGAGACCAGATCGAGCACCTCGGCGGTGGACCGGACAGCCGGGACGGCGGTCCGCCAGGTCCTGGCCAGCCGGTACCGATCGGAGGTGGTCACGATCTCCCTGGCGCCGAGCGTCACCGGCTGACCGGCCCGCAGACCCGCGAACGGCCGCAGGTGTGCCGACAGCGGCACCCGCACCCCGTTCGGCGAGCCGCCGGCCTGCAGGCTCAACAGGGCAACGATGCGAGGCCCGGCGCCGTCGGCGTTCACCGCGAGCAGCGCGGCCGAGCGGAACACCGCCAGCACCGAGCCGGCGGTCGGCGGCCCGGTGAGCAGCGGGGTCAGCGGAGCTGCCGCGGCTACCGGTCTGGAGGTCACTCGGCTGACGCTAGACGCGCCCGTCGTCACCCCCCATGACAAGATTTGACGACGACGGGGCAGAACGGCGGTGGATTCCGCTAAGAATGATCGGAGATCGCCATGGCCGGAGCAGGCCGCCCGACCCACGACCGGCAGGAGCTGATCCGCGGCATCACCGTGCGTGAAGTGCTCGAGCAGCCGGCGATGTCCGGCGCCAAAGTGCTGGCCGGCGGCACCGGTCTGGACCGGATGGTGCGATTCGTCAACATCATGGAGGTGCCGGATGTACTGCCCTGGACCAAGGCCGACGAGCTGCTGCTGACCACCGGCTATCCGCTGCGCGCCACACCGGACTCGTTGGAGGACCTGGTCGCCCAGCTGGATGCCAAGGGCCTGGCCGGGATCGCCATCAAGCTCGGCAGATACATCGACCAGCTGCCGGCGGAGATGATCGCGGTCGCCGATCGACGCGGCTTCCCGGTCCTGCAGATTCCGGACGGCGTCGGCTTCGACGAGATCCTCAACCAGATCCTGTCCGAGGTACTCGGCCGGCACGCGGCCCTGCTGTCCAGGGCGGCGAGCGCGCACAACGAACTGCTGCAGCACGTGCTGCACGGCGGTGGACTGCCCGAAGTACTGCAGGCGATGCCGAGTCAACTCGGTGGCGAGCACATCAGTGTGCTGCACATCGACCGCAGCGGCCGGGCCACCGTGCGGGTCGGCGCGGATCTGCCGGACAGTGCCGCGGCCATGTTCGACGCCGACGGGCTGTTCCGCACCACCGCATTCCGGCACGGCAGGCACCGGGTGGGCGACGCCAGGGTGCTGGTCGCATCGGTGGTGGCGGCCGAGGACCACGGCGATCTGGTCGCCGTGCGTACCGACACCGAGTGGGACGACCAGGACGTGATCGCCCTTGAACGCGGCGCGACGGTAGCCGCGTTGGTGGTGGCCAGGGAGCTGGCGGTGGCCGCGGTCGAGGGCAAGTACCGCGGCGACTTCCTGCGGGATGTGCTGTCCGGCAGGGTGATTCCGGAGGCGGCGATCCGCGGCGCGCAACCGTTCGGCTGGGATTTGAACGGTCCGCTGGTGGTGGTGGTGGCGGCCGGAGCCACCCAGTCGGTGGACGACTCGACCCGCCGCCGGCGGGCCGAGCAGTTGGCCGGATCCTGGGAGTCCTGGGTGCGACGGTGGGATCCGGCGGCGGCGGTCGCGGCCTTCGCGACCGAGGCCGTCGCCGTGCTGCACTCGCCGGACGGCACGGTACCCAGCTCGCAACGGCTGACCGAGCTGATGGGCGGCTTGGCCTCGCCGGCCGCGCCTTTCGACGGATTGCTCGGGGTGTCGCGCGTGGTACCCGATGCCGCCGGGTTGCCGGCCGCCTACGGACAGGCCTGGGAAGCGGTCCGGGTCGGGCGCCGGTTGTCCGGCGCCGGCACGGTGTCGAGGTTCGACGATCTCGGCCTCTACCGGCTGCTGTCGCTGGTGCCAGAATCGGCGGAGCTGCGCTCGTTCCTGACCGACACGCTCGGCCCGTTGGCCGAACCGGAAGGCGATGTCGAGGCCGACGAACTGCGCCGCACCCTGCAGGTCCTGCTGGACACCAACCTCAACGTCGCGCAGACCGCCCGCCGGTTGCATTTCCACTACAACACGCTGCGCTATCGGATCGGCAAGCTGGAACGGTTGCTCGGCTCGTTCACCACCGACGCCCGGCTACGCGCCGATCTCACGGTGGCGCTGCATGTCTGGCAGATGCGGGTGGCGCACGACTGAACCGTCGATCGCCAATTGATCGGGCGGGCACAGGGTGCTGGCGTCGGCGGTCGAATCGCGAGGGAAGTATCGGCGAATCTAGTGCCAACGCAAGAATGTCCTAGCGATTGATATCGGCCGCGAGCTGCGGTCGGTAGCGCCCGGGTGCACCCGTACGGATGACGGCCGACCCGGCGGGAGACTCGGTGTGACGGAGTGCACAATCCAACCGGGCAGACACTGGCAGATCTCACCCAACGGGCGATGGCCGGGTGGCGTTAGCGTTCCGCGAGTCCGGACCACAGCGGGTGAAGTTGTGCCGTGCGGTGGGTCCCCGGATCCGCGCACCGTCGTTGTTGCCCGCAGCGTCTGCGGCATACCAAGGAGGCACCATGGCCATCGGCTGGAAACCCGTCGCGAAAGATCTGCCGCCGGGGGCGGTGGTCAGGCCGAATGAGCGGCTGAGCTGGCCGAAGACCATCGGCATCGGCGCCCAGCACGTGGTGGCAATGTTCGGGGCGACCTTCGTCTTCCCGCTGATCATGGGCCTGGACGCGAACCTGGCCATCATGATGTCCGGCGTCTGCACGATCCTGTTCCTGCTCATCGTCAACGGCAAGATTCCCAGCTACCTGGGGACGTCGGCCTCGTTCGTCGGTGCCGTGGTGGCGATCCGGGCCGGCGGCGGAACCAGCGGCAACGTGACCGGCGCGATCCTGGTGGCCGGCGCGGTGCTGGCCCTGGTCGGCGTGCTGGTGCACTTCGTCGGAGCCGGCGTCCTGCGCAAGGTGCTGCCGCCGGTGGTCAGCGGCGCGGTCGTCATGCTCATCGGTTTCAACCTCGCCCCGGTGGTCGCCGGCACCTACTGGCCGCAGGACGAGGGCGTCGCGCTGCTGACGATGGTCTTCACCATCATCGCGGCGGTCGCTTTCCGCGGGTTCTGGTCGCGGATCGCCATCTTCCTGGCCCTGATCTTCGGCT
Organism: Nakamurella lactea DSM 19367; assembly: GCF_000426645.1. GTDB lineage: Bacteria > Actinomycetota > Actinomycetes > Mycobacteriales > Nakamurellaceae > Nakamurella > Nakamurella lactea. Next base: position 359,566 of record NZ_AUFT01000008.1, read on the forward strand.
ACGTGCTGTCCTGGATCCTGGACAAGGCGGTCGGCGAGATCACCTCCTACTCGGCGGCGGCCGGCGAGGTGACCACGCACTTCCGGGTGGACCTTTCCGGCGTCGGCAAGGCCGATTGGTTCGGATTCCCGACCCTGCACTCCCCGGACTTCAAGGTCAGCTTCATCCTGCTCGCGCTGCCCGGCGTGATCGCGCTGATCGCCGAGAACACCGGTCACGTCCGGGCCGTCGCCGAGATGACCGGCGACGACCTCGACCCGTACATGGGCCGGGCGCTGTTCGCCGACGGCATCGGCACCACGCTGGCCTCGGCCGTCGGCGGTTCACCGACCACCACCTACGCCGAGAACATCGGGGTGATGGCGGCGACCAGGGTCTACTCGACGGCCGCCTACTGGGTGGCCGCGATCGTGGCGATCCTGCTAGGGCTGATCCCGAAGTTCGGCGCCATCGTCAACGCCACCCCTGGCGGGGTGCTCGGCGGCATCACCGTGGTGCTGTACGGCATGATCGGCCTGCTCGGCGCCAAGATCTGGAAGGAGAACCGGGTCGACTTCGGCAATCCGGTGAACCTGGTGCCGATCGCCGCCGGCCTGATCGCCGGTATCGGCGGCGTCACCTGGCACATCGGCTCGTCGTTCGAGCTCGGCGGGATCGCGCTCGGCTCCATCGTGGCGATCGTCGGCTTCCACATCGCCCGCTGGCTGGCACCGAAAGAACTGCAGGAGCCGCTGGTCGGCGACCGGGTCTACGTCGGCGGCACCGGACCCTCGCTGGGCAAGGTCACCACCGCCGAAGGGGACATGCATCCGTTCCAGGAAGACACCGATGACGACGCCGGCTCAGATGGCCGGGGCCGACACGGGCGCTGATCGGCGCGGATGAGTCGGCCCTCAGTCGCCGACGCGCTCGAACACCCCGACCGGCCACACCGTCACCGAACGGGCCCTGGCCCGCCCGGTGACGTCGAAGTTCACCCAGCTGTTGGCGTCGCCGGTGACCGCAAAGGTGGTGCCCTGGTGCAGCTCCAGCGGCGTGGCCGGATTCGGTCCGATCGCCAGCGTCAGACCGGTGTCGCCTTCGCCCTCGGCCACGACCGCGTCGAGCGGTCCCAGCCGGTACCGGCCGGCCAGCCGGGACGCGGTCGAATCGGGCAGGTCCAACGGCTGACGGGTGAAGACCACCGGCTCGACGGTCGGCTCCAGCAGCAGTGAAACCGCGTGCACCCGGCCGTCGAAGTCGGCCTCGAACCGGCCGGGGAAGCGAAGGTCCTTGACCTCGTCGCGCAACTCGAACGCGTCCAGGTGCACCGGTTCGAGCGCCAGCTGATAGCCGTGCAGGGTGCAGTCCAGCCGTCGGCCGGACCGGGTGACCTCGAGCGCCCCGTAGGCCGGATGGTGGTAACTGCCGACGTAGTCGGCGGTCGGTCGGGGCCGCGGCGCGCCGCCGGCCACGCTGATCCGGCGATTGGCAGCAGCATTCGGCTGGTGCACCATCAGGTCGTAGAGCTCGGCGAACCGTTCGCCCCACGGCGGCGGCTGCCGCCCGAGTAGCTCGTCGACGACGGCGAGCGGGATGGCGTCCCGGGCGCCGTTCACGTCCAGGTTCGACAGCACGACGATCCCGATGCCGGCCGCCGGCACCATGCTGACGATGCTGCTGAAACCGTCCAGGTTGCCCCCGTGGGAAATCACGGTGGTGCCGCGGTAGTCGTCGATCGACCAGCCGAAGCCGTAGCCCCGAGAGGTCCATTCGGGCCACCTGACCGGCGGCTCCGGCTTGAGCATCGCCGGCCGCTGCAGCTTGCCGACCGTCGCCGGAGTCGGCAGTCCGTTGCCGGTCACCGACGCCGGATCCAGATTGAACGCCAACCAGGCCAGCATGTCGTCCAGGTTGGAAACCAGGCTTCCAGCCGGCCCGCAGGCGTCCACCGATTCCAATGGGATCGGTCGCGTCTCGCCGTTCCGTAGCGCGTAACCCAGGCTGTGATCAGCCGGTCGCCGCTGGGACAGGCCGGTCAGTGTAGAAGTCATTCCCAGCGGCGACAGGACCCGTTGGTGCAGAGCGTCTTCCCAGCTGCTGCCGGATGCGCTGCCGGCGATGTGCCCGGCCAGCACGAACATCAGGTTGTTGTACTGCCAGCCCTGACGCAATTGCAGGCTCGGCTGCAGATGGGCCAGGCCGGCGATCAGCGCCTCCCGATCGAGTTCGTCGTTGTGGTACCAGATCAGGTCGTGCCGAGGGAGACCGGAGCGGTGCGACAGCATGTCGGCAAGGGTGAGTTGTTCGGCGGCGGCGGTGTCGGTCAGCCGCAGGCCGGGCCGATAGGTGCGTGCCGGCGCTTCCCACGACAGAGTGCCTTCGTCGACCAGGCCGCCGACCAGGGCAGCGGTGAACGCCTTGGTGCAAGAGGCGATCGGGAACAGCGTCCGGGTGGTCACCGGCTTGCCGGTTGCGACGTTGCGCAGGCCGAATCCCCGGGCCAGCAACACCGTGCCGTCCCGGACCACCCCGACCGCGGCGCCCGGGACCCCGGCCGTCGCCAGTTCCGCCTCGATTACCGCGGTCAGTCGTTCCGCCATGGCCCGATCGACGGTTGCCGGTCGGGAACCGCCGGTCCGGGAGGATCGGGAAGGTTTGGAGGCGGTGGTTCGCGCGTTCGCCATCACGAGGCGACCCGCAGGCTGGTGGCGGTGATCTGACCCGCGGTCATCCGGAAGGTGACCCCGGAACCCCAGAACGATTGCGGGGAGAAGGAGAACGGCGCCAGATTCACGTGGGACAACAGGCTCGCCTCCGCCTGGTTCCACAAGGAGCAGCCCTTCTCGGCCGGTAGTTTCATCGCTTTGGCCGTCAGCTCGGCGTACTCCGAGTTGTCGGTGTGACCGAAGTTGTTGCCCTCGGTCGGCGCCGGCCCGGTGAAGAACGGGATCAGCTGCGCCGGATTCAGCGTGCCGACACCCTGCCAGGAAATGTCCCAGGTGGCGGTCCCGAAGAGAGCGTCGCCGATCACATCGCCTGCCGTGGCCTTGACGTCGATGCCGACAGCCTTCCAGCGCGCCACTGCGAGTTCCGCGGCCGCCTGGATCGAGGGGCTGCCTGTGTCGTACATCAGCGTCAGCGACAGCGGTTTGCCGTCCTTCTCCCGGACGCCGCCGGCACCGAGCTTCCAGCCGGCCTGGTCCAGCAGCGACTTGGCCGCCTCCACGTCGAAGGCCGGCAGGTTGCTCATCGATTCGGTCGGGCAGGTGATGGCCATCACCTGCATCTGGGTCGGCACCACTCCGTTGCCGCTGGAGAACACCTTGTTCAGCTCGCTGAGATCGATGGCCGCGATCAATGCCTTGCGCAGGTTCTCGTCCTCCATCGGCAGGCCCTTCTTCTGGTTGAAGAAGAACTCGCCGGCCGGGGAGAGGATGTCGACCTTGAACAGGTTCGCCTTCGCCAGCCGGGTCCGGTCCTGCCCGACCACCGCGCCGATGTTCACGTCACCCTTCAGCAGCAGGTTGGCCAGGGTGGTCTCGTTCGCAACTACCTTGATGGTGACGGTCTTCGGCATGCCGGCCACCGCGGTGGTCGCCCCAGCCGGGCCCCAGGTGTAGCCGTCCCGGACGGTGTAGGTGTAGTGGTCGTTCGGAACGGCCTCGGTCAGCACGTACGGGCCGGACCCGGAGGTCTTGGCGGCCAGCGCGTCGCGCTTGCTCAGGTCGTCGCTGCAGATGATCGGGAATCCGTAGAGGCCCTGCAGGAAGAACGGGGACGGGCTCTTCAGCGTGATCGTCACCGTGCTGTCGCCGGACGCGGTCGCCGTCGCGCCCGCCGGTAGGTACAGCCCGGCCATCGGCGACTTGTTCTTCGGGTCGCCGGCCCAGTTCACGTTGTCCGCGACGGTCTTCGCTGTCAGCGGGGTGCCGTTGCTGCAGGTGATGCCCTGGTGGAGGTGGAAGGTCCAGGAATCGCCGTCCTGCTCCCACTTCTCGGCGAGGGCCGGGACGGGACGTCCGTCGGCGTCGATCGAGACGATGGTGTCGTACGAGAACAGCGCCAGCATGAGGTTGAACTGGCTCAGTGACGACCACGGATCGAGATTGCCGGGGTCGGCACCGAGTCCGATCGTCACCGCGCCGGCCGGCGTGCCCGCCGGTTCGGACGCGGCCCCGGAACTCGTGCCGGAACCCATGCCGGCCGACCCGGTGGCTCCCGATGATGCATCCGACCCGGTGCCGCCGGCAGTACCAGAAGCGGCACCACTCGACGTCGGCCCGGCCGATCCGGTGGAGGATCCCTGACTACCTGACGAGCATCCGGCCACCGTCAGCAACAGGGCGAGCGATGCCGCCGCCAACACGCGTGCACGCATGGGAACTCCTTCGACGGGTGAATTGGTTGATGCCAGGGTGCGCGTTCGCCGCCGGGGAAAGGTGGTTCCACTGCCCAATTTATGGCCGGTCCTCTGTTCCAACAGACAGTCGCCGGACGTCGCGCTGTAGCCATCCGCCGCCCGCTGCCTCGGTCGGGCGTGTGTCCGCGGGGCCAGAGAACCCGGTGGAGTTCGTCCGGCGATACGAGACCGGTGCCGGATGGTGCCCCGATAATCGCGGTATGGCTCAGCAGACAGCCTCGACGGCCGTCGAGCAATCACCGTCGGAGCGACCGCAACGCTCACCGTGGTTGGGGTTCCTGCTCCGGCGCACGGTGCGGCTGGTGGTCTCGCTGTTCGCCCTGATCACCTTCGCGTTCCTGATCATTCATCTGGTGCCGGGCGACCCGGTGCGCAAGGCGCTCGGGCTGAACGCCTCGCCCGAGCTGGTCAGCAGCATTCGCGCCGAGCTCGGCTTCGACCTGCCGCTGTGGCAGCAGTACCTGAAATACCTCGGCGACCTGTTCTCCGGCAATCTGGGGGTGTCGCTGGCCAGCCGGCTACCGGTCGGCGAGACGATCGGCAATCTGCTGCCGAACACTCTGCTGCTGGCGGTCATCGCCTTCGTTGTGGTGATGGTGATTGCCGTACCGCTCGGCATGCTGATGGCAGTACTCACCCAGAACGGACGGCGCCGGGGCGTCGAACTTTCCTTCACCACGGTCTCCATCGTGGTGAGCGCCATCCCTGAGTTCCTGCTGGCGGTCGGGCTGGTGTACCTGTTCGCCGTCACCAACCCTTGGTTCCCCATCGCCGGGATGGATGGCCCGGCGTCGTTCGTACTTCCGGTCGCCGCGCTCGCCCTGGGGCCGATCGCGGCCATGTCCAGGATCGTCCGGGTCGAGGCGCTGGCGGTGCTCGGCCTCGACTTCATCAGGACCGCGCGGGCCAAGAGGCTTCCTGCGTGGCGGATCTACCTGCGACATGCGCTGCCCAACGCGTTGACCGCCACCCTCACCCTGTCCGGGCTGCTGCTGTCGGGCCTGGTCGCCGGGACGGTCCTGGTGGAGACGATCTTCGCCTGGCCCGGCCTCGGCCCGTCCCTGGTCAGCTCGATCCTGGACAACGACTATCCGCTGGTCCAGGCCATCGTGCTGGTGTACGGCGGCCTGGTCCTGCTGATCAACTTCGTCGTCGACATCCTGCTCGGCCTGGCCGACCCGCGCTCGACGATCAAGGAAACCTGATGAGTACCACGGACATCGCCGAGAAGATGGTCGACCGGGCGGCAGCTAGGGCCGGGACCGGCCGCGGCGGACTGCTGCGGCGGCTCGCCACCTCACCACTGGGTATGGCGGCGCTGTTGGTCGACCTGCTGTTGCTCCTGCTGGTCGTGTTCGGGCCGATGATCTGGGGTGCGGCGGCCGAGGAGTTCGACGTCGACAACATGAATTCGCCGCCCACCGACGGGCACCTGTTCGGCACCGACAGTCTCGGCCGGGACATCCTGTTGCGGGTACTGGTGGCGACCAGGTTGTCGATCGGGCTGGCGCTCGGTGCCACCGCGATCGGCGCCGTCATCGGACTACTGCTCGGCGCCATCCCGGCGGTGGCCGGGCCGCGGGTGGGCAGGGCGGTGGTAGCAGTGGTCAACGTGGCAGTCGCGTTTCCAGGGCTGCTTCTCGCGCTCTTCTTCGCCAGCATCTTCGGCGCATCGCCGAGCGGCGCGATGCTGGCCCTCGGCGTGGCGTTCGCCCCCGGCTTCGCCCGGCTGACCCAGACCCTGACCGCCGGGGTGGTCGGCCGCGACTACGTGTCGGCGGCCAGGGTGATCGGGGTCGGCCGGCTACGGATCATCGGGCGACATCTGCTGCCGAACGTCGCAGACACCTTGGTGGTCAACATCAGTCTCAGCGCGGGCGGGGCGCTGCTGGCATTCGCCGGGCTGTCCTTTCTGGGTCTCGGTGTGCAGGCACCGTCCTACGACTGGGGTCGGATGCTCTTCGACGGCCTCGACGGCATCTACGTCAACCCGGCGGCGGCGCTGGCCCCCGGCCTGGCCATCGTGCTGGCCGGCCTCGCACTCAACCTGACCGGCGAGGTCGGTGCGCAGTTGGTCGGTCGACGGGTCGGCAGTGCCAGGCTGCCGGCGAAGCCGGCGACCGGAGCGGCCACATCCGTCGCGGACGGTCCCGACGGCTCGCCCGGCGCTGACGACCTGGTGCTCGACCTGCGCGGGCTGACGGTGAGCTTCCCCCGCGGCCGGGGTGAGAAGTCCGTCCCAGTGCGAGGTGTCGACCTGCGGATCGCCCGCGGTGAGGCGGTCGGCATTCTCGGAGAGTCGGGATCTGGGAAGTCGCTGACGGCGATGTCGGTGGCACGACTGGTGCCCGATCCGGCCAGGGTCGACGTCCAGTCGCTGACTTTCGAGGGCAGGGACCTGTCGGCCAACACGTCCCGGGAACTGCGCCGGATGCTCGGAACGACAATGTCCGTGGTGTTCCAAGACCTGATGAGTTCATTCAATCCGGTGATGAAGGTCGGTCGGCAGTTGGCCGAAGTTGCCACCGAGCACCAGGGCATCGGCCGACGGGCCGCGCTCGATCGGGCGATCGGCCGGCTGAGATCCGTCAGTATCTCCCGGGCCGAACAGCGGGCCCTGCAGTACCCGCACGAGTTGTCCGGCGGTATGCGGCAACGGGCGATGATCGCCATGGGACTGATGGGCTCTCCCACCCTGCTGATCGCCGATGAGCCGACCACCGCCCTGGACGCGACGGTGCAGCGCCGCGTCCTGCAGTTGATCGCCGGCGTCCGCGCGGCGGAACAGTCTGCGCTGCTGCTGATCTCGCACGACGTGGCGGTGGTGGCCGCGATGTGCGACCGGATCCTGGTGATGTACGCCGGCCGTGTGGTGGAGGACATCCCGGTCGACGACCTGCTGGCCGGCCCCCGGCACCCGTACAGCCGGGCGTTGCTGGCTGCCGTGCCGACCATTCAGACCGACCGCTCGCAATCGCTGCGGACCATCGAAGGTCGACCGCCGCAGCCGGCCGACTACCCGATCGGCTGCGCCTTCGCCGAACGTTGCGCGTTCGCCAGCGAGAAGTGTCAGCAGGACCCGGTTCTCGAGCCGATCGACAACGGCTCGGTGGCCTGCTGGCACCCGCAGCAGGGGCCGGTCCCCGGGGTGGTGATCGACTCTCCGGCAGTCGTGTCCCGCCAGCGGGCGACCACCGCCACGGCAGGCCCGGTGATGCCGTCCCATGAGCCCAGCCGGACGAGGGAGCGCGGTCGATGAGCAGCCTGGAGTTCCGGAACCTGACGGTGACGTTCGGGCGGGGCGAGAAGACCGTGGTGGCGGTCGATGCCGTCTCGCTGGTGGTCCCCGACCGGACGGTGGTCGGGCTGGTCGGCGAATCCGGATCCGGCAAGTCCACGCTTGCCCGCGCGGCCGTCGGCCTGGTCGACGCCCGATCAGGCGACATTCTGGTTGACGGACAGCCGGCGACCACCGGCCGGCGCCGGCGCGGCGGACTGCAGATGGTCTTTCAGGACCCGTACTCGTCGCTGGATCCGCGGATGTCCATCGGCGCCTCGATCGCCGAGGCGCTGCCCAGCGACGTGCGGCGGGCCGAGCGGCGGGGCGCCGTCGCCGAGCTGCTGGAACAGGTCGGGCTCGACCCCCTGTTGGCGCCGCGAATGCCGTCCGGCCTGTCCGGCGGCCAGCGCCAGCGGATCGCGCTGGCCAGAGCGCTGGCGGCCGAGCCGGCGGTGCTGATTGCCGACGAGATCACCTCTGCCCTTGACGTTTCGGTGCAGGGCCAGGTGCTGAACCTGTTGCGAGAGGTGCAGCGCGGGCTGGCCATGTCGGTGCTGTTCATCTCGCACAACCTGGCCACCGTTTGCTATCTTTCCGACATTGTTGCGGTGATGGAACGCGGACGGATTGTGGAGATCGGCCCGACCGAGCAGATCGTCGCCGATCCGCAACATCCCTACACCCGCGAATTGCTGGAGTCGGCCCCCCGGCTGGGTGAGAAGATCGACCCGGAACAACTGGCAGTGCCGGATTGACGGGCTGACTGACCGGGGCTTGGTGATCAGCGGCCGAGCAGGGCGATCAAGCCGTCGGCCAACGCCACCCGCCAGTGCAGCAGATCGTGTCCCCCCGGAGCCTCGACATAGTCGACGACCCGATACCCGTTGGCCTGAAGGGCGTCGGAGAACCTGCGGTTCGAGTCCAGCATGCTTGCGCCGTCCGCGTAAGGGATGGACGCATCCTCCAGGATCCCGACATCGAGCCAGAATCGCGGCGCCGGAACGACTTTCGGTGCTGCCGGGATGTTCCTGGTGAGCCACTCGGGGGCGTCGTCCCGCCCGGACGCGGCCACCAGCTCGCCGGTACCCTCCCGACGCTTGCCCCACCACACCGACGCGGACAACGACAGGACGCCGCCGATCCGATCGGGCCGGAACAACCCGAGATGGTTGGCAGCCAGCCCGCTGTAGGAAAAGCCACCGACGATCACGTCGGCTGCTTCGGACGAGATTCGGTAGCGAGCGCGGAGTTCCGGCAGCAGGTCGTCGACAACGACATCGGCGAACTCCGGGTTGCACGGGTACTCCGTCATCCTGGAGGTCTCCGAAGCGTTGTGCACCAAGACCCCGATGAACGGCCGCACCTTTCCGGCGGCGTGCAGCGCGTCGAAGATCCATGGCGCACGGACGTTCTCGTCGGCGAAGGCCTCACCGTCCAACAGCAGGAGCACCGGGAGTTGCGGACCGGCAGCGTGATGTCCGGGTGGCGTCCAGATGGTGAGGTCCCGGGAGTTGCCCAGCCGTGCCGAGTCGAACCGCCGGCGGGTCACCGTTCCCCGCTGCGCGATGGGGCGGTGCCAGGGGAAGGCCGGCGCGTCGGGCAGTTCGAGCAGGGAATCCCACTTCTCGATCGGCGGCTGCACGGCCTCCCCGGCACCACCGTCCGGTGCCGGCGTTGTCGGCTCGGCCAGCGCTGCGGGGTCGATGACGGCCGGTGGCCGGCGGTCCGGATTCATCGGGTCCGCGTGGCTCACCCGATACCGCTGCCTGACGTACCGCTGCAGCACCGCAGGGTCGTCGAGTGCCTCGGCGCCGGGGAAGGGCAGAATCCGGTCCTGGAACTGATACGTGGTGCGGATGTCCCTGCGCACCACCAGTTCGACACACCAGGCACCGGCGATCCCGGGCACCGGGTCCAGCCATGCCGACGGCTCGAGGCCGGGAAGGAGCTCGGTCCGCAGCGCGGGTCGCTCGGTGTGGTCAAGGGCTACGAAGCTCACCAGGTAATCACCGTCCGGCTGCTGCTGCCGCAGCGGACCGCGCGCGGCCCGGACGGCTTCCGTCAACCGGTGGTGTGCCGTTTGCTCGTCGCGTTCGGCGAGTCGGGAGAGTTCCTGCAGGATCGCGTTCTTCACGGTTCCTGCCTTGGCGGGGCCTGGTCCGCGGTCGGTGGCCGGTTCTGCTGGCCGAACATCGGGATGACGGCGGCCGGACGGTCTCCTGGTTGATCGCGTAGAGACATCAGCCGGAGCTGTAGCAGCGCGGCGAAGCGATCGGTCGGATCGTCCAGATCGATGTCGCCGACCTCCGCCAACCGACGGAGCCGGTACCGAAAAGTGTTCGGGTGCACGATGGCTCGTGACGCGGCGAGGGACACGTCGCCGAAGGCCTCGAGCCAGTGGTGCAGGGTATTGATGAACTGGGTCTGGTGCTGTGTGTCGTGCTCGAGCAGTCGGGCGACCGACCCGACGGGCAGCCCGCCGCGCCCCGATACCAGGTCGTCGAACTCCAGTAGCAGGGCATCGAAATGGACGTCGTCGATGGTGGCCAGCCGGCCCGACCGACCACGGGCCGCCAGCACTCGCAGGGCGCGGTCGGCATCGATCCGAGACTGCGCCAACCCGGCGGCGTCCAGTGACAGCGAACCGATCCCGATGACGGCCGGACTGTTGCTCCGGTCCAGGAACGCCCGCGCCGTGCGGGTCGCTTGGCCCGCCGGGTCGCCGAAGACCGGGAGAACGGCGTACACGACGGAACCGATGGTGGCGACCGCCGAGGTGCGGTGAAAGGCACTCAGATGCATGGCCAGTGCGTCGGAGAGGTGTTCGCGGCGGGCGGCCTGGTCGGCTGCACCGGCGAGACCCGGCGAGGCGACCAGCGACAACGCCATCACCACCGAGGATCGTCCGGCCAGACCGAGCCGGGCAATCGCGTCGCCGCTGCGGGGGCCGCCTTCCAACGCGGTGCTGACCAAGTCGGTCTGCAACCGACGGGACACGTCGGCCCCGGCACGTACCCGGAGCAGGTGCAATGCCACCAACTTGGCGCTGTCGGCGAAGGCGGCCAGTCGCTGCTCGCCCAACGGAGCGGGGACTGCCGCCCACATCGAGCCGAGGTACTCGGTGCCGGCCCATACCGGAACGGCCACTCGCGGCATCGAGAACTCACCCGAGCGGAGGACGAGCGCGTCGACATGGACCGGGTCGGTGCCGTTCTGCAGCCGGTCGAAGACGCCGCGACTCCGCAACTGGGCGATGTTCTCCGCGGGGACCTGGCGCCCGATGATGGTGGCCACCCTGGCCGGATCGGCCTCGTCTTGTCGGCCGGAGAAGGCCAGCACCCTTGAGTGGCGATCCTCGATGGTGATCGGCGCGTCGATCAGCGCAGCGACCGCGTTCGCCACGGCGAACAGATCACCGGAGGGCGGCCCGCCCAGTGACGCCGGCTCGACCTCGCCGACGTCGAACTCTGCCAGCACCGTGCCCATCACGGCGGCCAGTTGCACCCACGACGCCCCTTGCCGCAGACCGAACAGGACCAGACCGGCGCGGTCGAGCTGTTCCCGCAGTTGCGGTCCGATTGTCAACGGCAGCGGGACCACCAGCGCGACAGCGGCCGTGTCGGCCAGTTCGGCGACCAGGTCGGCCGCCTGCTGCTCGTCGTGCACGCCGACCCCGAGCACCACGGCGGCGAAGGCCGGTTCGAGCGGGTGGGCGAGGTCGTAGATGTGCACGCCACCGACGTGCCCGGTCCGCTCGATGTCGCCGTGCAGAAGATCCAGGAAGGTGCCCCCGAGATCGGACAGTACGCGGGCCAGGCCGGTCAGGGGGTGGCCAGTCGGCGCCATGGGCAGCACACCTTCACGCTAGGGATCCGTCTAAGGCCAGACTTGGTCTGTTGCCACCATCTTCCCCTGTTCGTTGGTGCCCACGGACAGTCGCGGAGGGTGATGGTGTCCGGTCACCAGGGTCCACTGAGCTTTGGTTCCGGCCGACGATGCAGAGCCCGGTGTAACCGGCGAGGCTGGTCGTCATGACGCTTCGGACGGATCCGGCGGCCCCGTCCGCCGCCGCGCCAACAGCAGCCTCGACCGGGGAGCCGAAGGCGGCCACGATGGCGCTGGGCGCGTCCGCGGCCGCGCTGTCCGCGGCGGCGGCAGCAGCTGTCCGGATCGAACTGCTCGACGATGTTGCGCACCAACGTGATGCCGCCGACGTCATCGATCAGGTGTGGCAGATGGACGAGGGACACCGGCTGCTGGAACCGAACCTCTTGCGTGCGCTTGCCCACAGCGGCAATTACGTGGCGGGCGCCTTCGCCGGGGCACAGTTGATCGGTGCTTGCGTCGGCTTCCTCGGCCGCGACGGGAACGGGAGCCAGTTGCTGCACTCGCATGTGGCGGGCGTGTTGCCCGGCGGCGCCGGTCGCGGAGTGGGTCGGGCGATGAAACTCCACCAGCGGGCGTGGTGTCTGCAGCGCGAGGTGCAGACGATAGCGTGGACCTACGATCCGCTGATCGCCCGGAACGCCTACCTCAACCTGCGGGTGCTCGGGGCCAGCGCCGAGGAGTACTTGGTGGCCTTCTACGGCCAGATGGCGGACGCGATCAATGCCGGCGACCGCACCGATCGGCTGCTGGTCCGTTGGCACCTGACGGCGCCCGTCCCCGACCCGCCCGAGGTCGGGATCGACCGGGCGGTCCCGGCTGCCATCTATCGGGATGCCGCGGGTGCGCCGGTCGCCGCCGCGACGCCGGACGCGTCACGCTGTCGGCTGGCGATCCCGGCGGACATCGAGGCACTGCGGCGCTCCGAACCGGAGCTGGCGACCAGGTGGCGGATGGTCGTCGGGGAGGTACTGCCGGCCCTGTTGGCGACAGGCTGGGCCGTCACCGGGTTCGACCGGGCGGGTCATTACCTGCTCGACCGCGCGCCGGCGGCGCCGCCAGGCAGGTCCTGACAGCAAGTCGACCCGTCGATGTCAGGTCCTGCCGTACGCCCGGGGCCGCGCTGGGGCAGGATCGTAAGGATGAAACCCGCTCCCTTCACTTGGCACGGGCCGCGCACCGTCGACGAGGCGGTCGCGGTGCTGGCCGAGGTGGGGCACGAGGGCAAGGTGCTGGCCGGCGGACAGTCGTTGATCCCGGTGCTGGCGATGCGGCTGGCCGAGCCGGCGCATCTGGTCGACATCAATGCCGTAGCAGGGTTGGACCGCATCGTTGTGGATGCCACCGGGGTGACGATCGGCGCGCTGGTTCGGCACGCGAGTCTGGAACGGGATGACGCGGCGGCCGCGGCCCAGCCGCTGTTGCGGCAGGCGCTGCGGCTGGTGGCGCATCCGACGATCCGCAATCGCGGCACCACTGTCGGCTCGCTGGCGCACGCCGACCCGTCCGGCGAGATGACCAGCGTGCTAACGCTGCTCGGCGGCACGATCACGGCTCGTTCGGCCCGCGGGGAGCGGACCATTCCGGCGACCGAGTTCTTCGTCGGGCCGCTGGAGTCGGCCCTGGCCGCGGACGAACTCGCGGTGTCGGCGCACTTCCCGGCCGCCTCTGCCGGCACCGGCTCGGCGTTCGTCGAGGTGGCCAGGCGGCACGGCGACTATGCGCTGTGCGGCGTCGGCGCGGTCGCCACGGTCGACCCCGCCGGCGCGGTCACCGGCCTGCGCTGCGGCTACCTCTCGGTCTCCGAGACTCCGCTGACGGTGGATCTGACCGACGCCTGGAACTCCGGTGACGACGCAGCGGCCGCCACCGCGGCGGCGGCCCGGGCGGCCGTCGACCCGCTGCCGGACATTCACGCCACCGCCGAGTACCGCCGTCAGCTGGCCGGCGTGCTGACCGTCCGGGCGGCCGAACAGGCGGTGGCGCAGGCCGTTCAGCGCGTCGGAACAATGGGTCGGGACAACGAGTCGGGACACAACGAGGAGGACCGCAGCGCGTGAGTGAGCAGGTCAGATCAACGTCCCGGAACGGCGCCGAGGTGGCTACCGGCACCGTGCCAGCCGGTGCCCGATCGACGGTCGCCGTCACGGTGAACGGCACTCACCGCAGCGCGGAGGTGGAGTCCCGACGCACCCTCAGCGACTACCTGCGGCACGATCTCGGCCTCACCGGGACCCACGTCGGCTGCGAGCACGGCGTGTGTGGCGCCTGCACGGTGCTGCTGGACGGCACCCCGGTGCGCAGTTGCCTGGTCTTCGCGGTCACGGCGGCCGGCCACCAGGTGACCACGGCCGAGGGCCTCGGCCAGCTCGACGAGTCCGGCGACCCGAACTCGCTGTCGCCCGTGCAACGGGCGTTCCGGGACTGCCATGCGCTGCAGTGCGGGTTCTGTACCCCGGGCTTCATGACCACCATCACCGCCGGGATCGCCGAGAACCCGGACCCGACCAGGGACGAGGCGGTCGAGATGATCGCCGGGAACCTGTGCCGCTGCACCGGGTATCAGAACATTGTCGACGCGGTGCTACGGGCAGCCGAGCTGGCGAAGGACCCAGCGGCGCCGCTCACCGACCGGTTCACCGAGCATTCGGATGCCGCCCATTCCGCTGACCAGGACGCCGACGGGGCCGGCGCCTGATGGTCACTCGCTATTTCGGCACCGCCGTCAAACGCACCGAGGACCTTCGGCTGACCACCGGGCACGGTCGGTACACCGACGACGTCGGTACCGGCCCCGACGGGGAGCATGCCCTTGAAGTCGCCTACCTGCGTTCCCCGCACGCGCACGCCAGAATCCTGGACATCGACGTCACCGACGCCCTGGACGTCGAGGGTGTAGTGGCCATCTATACCCACGAGGACCTGGAAGGTGCTGCAGGGGAGCCACTTCCGGTGCTGATCCCGCATCCCGGACTGCATGCCGCGCGGACCGGCTATGCGCTGGCGAAGGATACGGTGCGGCACGTCGGCGAGTCGATCGTGATGGTGGTGGCGGAGAACCGCTACCTGGCCGAGGATGCCGTCAACCGGATCCGGGTCGATTACGAGTTCCTGGCACCCGTGGTCGGGATCGAGGCGTCCCGGGCCGCGGCGTCGACCGTGCACGACGACGTTCCGGACAACGTCGCCGCCCACCTGGTACAGGAACGCGGCGACGCCAGGGCGGCCGTTGCCGGCGCGCCGCACACCCTGGAGTACGACCTGTCGATCGAGCGGTCCGCGTCGATGCCGTTGGAGGGCAAGGCGGTTCACGCGAAGTGGGATGCCGACGACGCCAGCCTGCGGGTCTACAGTTCGACCCAGGCATCCACCAGCGTGCGGGCGGCCATCGCGGCCAAGCTCGGGCTGGCGCTGGGCAAGGTGGAGGTGATCGCGCCGGACGTCGGCGGCGGGTTCGGGGTGAAGATCGTCCATCCGTGGCCCGAGGAGATCACGGTTCCGATGGCCGCGATGCGGCTCGGCCGACCGGTCAAGTGGACCGAGGACCGCCGCGAACACTTCATCTCGGCGGCGCACGAGCGCGGGCAGGAACATCACGTCCGGGTCGGATTCGATGACGAGGGACGGATTCTCGGCCTCGATGTCACCTTCTGGCACGACAACGGCGCCTACACCCCGTACGGCATCATCTGCCCGATCGTCACCTCGACCCAGCTGCTCGGCCCGTACAAGCCGGCGAACTATCGGGTGGAGTTCTCCTCGGTGTACACCAACACGGTGATCGTCACCCCGTACCGCGGGGCCGGCCGGCCGCAGGGTGTCTTCGTGATGGAACGCACCATGGACCGGATCGCCCAGTACCTGGGCAGAGACCGCACGCAGGTCCGGTCGGCGAACTTCATCCTGCCCGACGAGTTCCCTTACGACCAGGGCCTGATCTTTCAGGACGGCCGGCCATTGATCTACGACTCCGGCAACTACCCCGACCAGCTGACCATGCTCAAGGAAATGATCGGCTGGGACGAATTCCCTGCGCTGCAACAACAAGCGCGGGCGTCGGGTCGGCTGCTGGGTATCGGGCTCGGCTGCTACGTCGAGGGCACCGGGCCGGGTCCGTACGAGGGTGCGCACGTCAACGTACAGACCGACGGCAGCGTCGAGGTGGCGATCGGGCTAACCAGCCAGGGTCAGGGACACCAGACGGTGTTCGCCCAGATCGTCGCCGACGAGCTCGGCGTTGACTTCGACAAGATCAGAGTGGTGACCGGCGACACCCGACGTTTTGGTTACGCGGTCGGCACTTTCGCCTCGCGGGCGGCGGTGATGTCCGGATCTGCGGTGGCGCTGGCAGCACGCAAGACGAAGGCCAAGGCGCTGCGGGTGGCGGCCGACGTGCTGGAGTGCAACCCGGACGATCTGGAGATCGAGTCCGGCCTGATCTCCATGAAGGGCAACCCGTCGACGTCGATCCCGCTCGGCCAGGTTGCAGTGTTGTCCAACCCGCTGCGCTATGCGTTCGATGAGGCCGCCAAGGCCGCCACCCAGTTCGCCAAGCCGGCCGACCCGGACAAGCCGCCGGTCGCCGAGGGGGAGGAACCGGGGCTGGAGGGTAAGGACTACTACTCGCCGCCGCGGTCCACCTTCGCCTCCGGCATGCATGCGGCGATCGTCGAGATCGACGCGGACACCAGCGAAATCGCCATCCGCAAGTACTGCGTGGTGCACGACTGCGGCAACCTGATCAATCCGATGATCGTCGAGGGTCAGGTGCACGGCGGGGTCGCGCAAGGGGTCGGCGGCGCGCTGTACGAGGTGATGGCCTACGACGAGTCCGGACAGTTGCAGAACGCCTCGTTCATGGACTTCCTGATGCCGTACGTCACCGAGGTGCCGCGACTGGAACTGGGCCATCAGATGACACCGTCGCCGCTGAACCCGTTGGGCATCAAGGGGGCAGGTGAGGCCGGCGTCATCCCGGTGGCGGCGACCATCGCCTCGGCGGTGGAGGATGCGGTGGGGCTGCGGATCGACGCGATGCCGCTCAATCCGAGCAAGTTGTTCGAGTTGCGCGCGACGGCCACCGCGCTGACGACGAATCAGGTACGAGAAGGGTTGACCCCGTGAAGGTTTCCGGTTCCTCAGTGCTGCATGCCCCCCCCGACAGGGTGTGGCAGGCGATCAACGACCCGGCGGTGTTGGCCGGGGTGATCCCCGGTTGCGACCAGCTCACCGAGATCGGTGACGGACACTTCGGGATGACCGTCACCCTCGGGGTGGCGGCGATCAAGGGCAGCTACACCGGCGAGGTGCGGCTCTACGACAAGGTTCCGCCGGCGAGCGCCGGTGCGACGGCGTCGCTGACCATGCGCGCCAACGGCGCCGGCGGGCCGGGCACCATCGACACCACGGTGGCGGTGAAACTGACCGACCTGGGCGATGGCACCACCCAGCTGGACTACGACGCCGACGCCGTGGTCGGCGGGATGGTCGGCGGCGTCGGCCAGCGGGTGTTGACCAGCGTCGCCAAGAAGACCGCTGGGCTGTTCTTCTCGGCGATTGACGACGTGTTGACCGGCAAGAAGCCGGCCGGCAAGGCGCCGGCGGCTGCGGAGCCACTGGTCGTCGCGGGGGCGGTCGGTGGTGAGGTCGGGCCCGGCCCCGGTCAACCGGATTCCTACCTGCCGGGCCACGTCGGGCCGCTGTCGCTGGCCGCGAGGGTGCAGACCCTGCCGCTGCTGGGGGCGGCGTTGTTCGGTGCGGCCAGCATGCTCGCCGGGGTGTTGGTCGGCGCCCGGATCGCCCGTCGGCGCTAGTTGACCGGCCGCTCACCGGCCACCGTCGAATTCGTCACTCTTCGTCATTCGCGCAGGTGAGGTGCCTACGGGCGACCGAAGTTCGGCGACGATCCGGACAAAACGACGGGGCGACCCAGGGTCCTGAAGTACCGTGACGGGTTGCGAGGGCACGGCAGCCGGTTGTGCCACAGGACAGCGACGCACGGAGGACCAGTGGCGGGTGACGACCAGCGTCCGGGTTCGGGATCGAATCCGGACAACGACATCACCGTCCCGAACATCTTCGGCGGGGCGCCGCGGGACGACGATCCGGCCGCGATCCTGCCAGGGCTCAGCGCTCGACAGACCCCGCAACCGCCGGCCTGGGAGCAGCCCCAACAGCCCGCGGGCGGGCCGTACAGCTCCGGCCCCTACCGAGTCGATCCCTACCGCGCCGATCCCTACCGCACCGACGGAGGCGCCGCGGCCGGTTACCCAGCGCCCGGATACGGAGCGCCCGGATACGGTCCCACCTCGATCGAACCGACCAGGATGACGGCGCTGCCGCCGGAGGCCCATCGGCGGCGCAATGCCCTGTTCGGCGTCATCGGAGTGATCGGGCTGACGGTGGCCGTCGTGCTCGCCGCGATCCTGATCGCGCCGAATTGGTCCAAGGACAATGCCCAGCCGGATCCGGACGCACCGATCGGGACCGCGACGTCTGCCACTGGCAGCATCTCCGGCTCGGTCGAGCCCACCGGTGGCAGCCCGACGGCGGGAACCGCGAGCGGATCCGGCGGCACCGGAGCGCCGGACACCGATCCCGCGACCTCCTCCGTTGCGCCGCACACCGTCACGGTGACGGCGACCGGCGCCGTTGGCGCCGGACCGGGGACCGCGACCACGCCGGCGAAGCCGACCACCACCAGGCCGACGGCGGTCACCCCCACGACGACGGCGAAGTCCACGACGACGGCGAAGCCGACGACCAAGGCGAAGCCGACGACCAAGCCGAAGCCGACCACCAAGCCGAAGCCGACCACCAAGCCGAAGCCGGCCGGTCTCGGCGTGCCGGAGGCCGATATCCCCTGCAGTGGCGGGTATCTCGTGCAACTGGCCTCCGAACTCGACCGAGCAGCGTTCACCTCGCGGGTGGCGACCTTGAAGTCGCAGGGCATGGTTCCGGCCGATGCCAAGGCCGCCGACTCCAAGAAGTCGTGCGGCATCTTCGCCAACCAGCGCAACACCTGGGTGCTCTACGCGGGCACCTACGCCCAGCCGTACGACGCCTGCGCCGCCCGGCTGGCAGGCCCGGCCGACGCGTTCATCAAGGGCGCCAACCCGAATACCTCGCACGCCTACTACTCCTGCGTCTGCCCGGCCAACCCGGCGAAGATCCCGGCAGTCGGCCCCGGCAGCAACCAGCACGCCTGGATCGGCGAATTGCAGCGGGTGCTGGCGAACCGGTTGAACTATTCGGTCGGCCCGCTGGGCCCGGACCAGTGGGGTGTCTACACGCCGGGCACCCAGCAAGCGGTCCGCACCTTCCAGGCCGACCACAAGCTGCCGGTCACCGGCACCGTCGACGCACGCACCTGGAAGGCGTTGCGCGGCGCCCAGTGCTGAGCCGTTTTGGTTCGCCGGCCGCGCTGTGTCATTTGGTTCGCCGGCCGCGCTGTGTCATTTGGTTCGCCGGCCGCGCTCGGCTGCGGTCACAATCCCGCTCCTTCGTCGCGGGCTTGTGTCCTCGCTTCGCTGTGCCGGCGAACGGCAGGCGTAGCGGGGTTGTCCCGGGGGCGTAGCGGGGTTGTCCCGGCACTCCGCCGTCAGCGGCCCAGCGCGTCGGCTTCTGCCTCGATGGTGGTCGAGTCGCCGTGCCCGGTGTGCACCACGGTGGCCGGCGGCAGGGTGAACAGCTGGTGCCGGATCGACCGTTCGATCGTCGGGCGGTCGGAGAAGCTGCGGCCGGTCGCGCCCGGGCCACCGTTGAACAGCGTGTCGCCGGTGAACACCACGCCCAGTGCGGGCGCGTACAGGCAGACCGCGCCGGGCGAGTGGCCCGGCGTGTGCAGCACCCGCAGCTCCGCCCCACCGGACCGGAGCAGCTGGCCGTCGGCCAGGTCATCGTCCGGCCGGACGTCCGGATGGGTCAGTTCCCAGAGCGGAAGGTCGGCCGGGTGTAACAGAATCGGTGCCCCGGTACGGGATCTCAGCTCCGGTGCCACCCGGACATGATCGTCGTGGGCATGCGTGCAGACGATCGCGGTCACGGTGCGGCCGCCCACCACGGCCATGATGTCGTCGACACTGTGCGGTGCGTCGATCACCAGGCATTCGTTGTCGTTGCCGACCACCCAGATGTTGTTGTCCACCTGATGCGTCTCGCCGTCCAGCGAGAAGGTGCCGGAGGTGACTGCATGGTCGATCCGCGGCGCCGAGGTCGCATCCGCGCTGCCGACGATGCTCATCTGTTCCCCACAACCACTACGGACCGGAGCACGTCACCCGAGTGCATCTTGGTGAACGCCGCCTCGACGTCGTTGATCCCGACTGTCTCCGAGACGAAGGCGTCCAACGGTAGCCGGCCCTGCAGGAACAGGTCGATGAGCATCGGAAAGTCCCTCGACGGCAGGCAGTCTCCGTACCACGACGACTTCAGCGCACCGCCCCGGCCGAACACGTCGAGCAGCGGGATTTCCGGGATCGTCATCTCCGGGGTGGGAACGCCGACCAGTACCACCACGCCGGCCAGGTCCCGGGCGTAGAACGCCTGTTTCCAGGTCTCCGGCCGACCGACCGCGTCGATCACCACGTCGGCGCCGTTGCCGTCGGTCAGCGCCTGGATCGCCTCGACCGGGTCGGTGGCCGAGCTGTTGATGGTGTGCGTGGCACCGAGATCCTTTGCGGTGGCGAGCTTCCGGTCGTCCAGGTCGACGGCGATGATCTTCGCGGCGCCGGCCAGCCGGGCACCGGCGATGGCCGCCGCGCCGACGCCGCCGCAGCCGATCACCGCGACGGAATCGCCGCGGCCGACGCCGCCGGTGTTGATCGCGGCGCCCAGGCCGGCCATCACCCCGCAGCCCAGTAGGCCGGCGACGGCCGGCGGGGCCGCCGGATCGACCTTGGTGCACTGGCCGGCAGCGACCAGCGTGTAGTCCGAGAAGGCGCCGATGCCCAGCGCCGGGCTGAGTTCGGTGCCGGCATCCGGGCCGTCGGCGATGGTCATCTTCTGCGACGCGTTGTGGGTGTTGAAGCAGTACCAGGGCCTGCCGCGGCGGCAGGCGCGGCAATCGCCGCAGACCGCGCGCCAGTTCAGGATCACGTAGTCGCCGGGCGTCACCTCGGTGACACCCTCGCCGACCGCCTCGACCAGGCCGGCCGCCTCGTGGCCCAGCAGATACGGGTACTCGTCGCCGATGCCGCCCTCGCGGTAGTGCAGGTCGGTGTGGCACACCCCGCAGGCCTGCACCTTCACCACCGCCTCGCCGGGTCCGGGGTCCGGCACGCTGATGGTGACCACCTCGACGGGCGCGCCCTTGGCGCGGGCGATGACAGCCTGGCTCGTACGGGGCATGGGCTTCTCCTGGGATATCGGCGACGGTCGCTCAGGCCCACCCTAACGAGCGCGGCGTGCCCCGCCGGACCGGGCGGTCGGCCGGTCGACGAATCGATAATTAGGTTAGGCTGGCCTAATTCTAAAACGGAAGGGCGTTCGATGGCACGCACCAATCTCTCGACGACCCGGGTCAAGCCGGCCGAGTCGACGCTGCTCAACCTGCGGGTTCTCCGGCGGCAGCGAATCTCGCCGAACTTCTCCCGGGTGACGCTGGGCGGCGGCGACATCGCGCGGTTCGACCACATGGGCTTCGACCAATGGTTCCGGCTGTTCATCCCGATCGCTGACCACACGCTGGAACGGCTACCGGACAAGCTCGACACCCTGTCGTACGTCAAATATCTGACGATGCCGAAGGCGACCCGGCCGATCATGCGGAACTACACCGTGCGGGCGTTTCGCCCTGGTGGCTCCGACGGTCCGGAACTCGATGTGGACTTCGTCCTGCACGGCGACCCGGCCGCCGGCCCGGTAGGCCCGGCCGCGACCTGGGCGCAGTCGTGCTCCGCGGGGGACGCGGTGGCGATCATTGACGAAGGCACCGCGTTCAACCCCGATCCGCAGTGCAGCCGACTGTTCCTCGTGGCCGATGAGACCGGCCTGCCGGCGGTGGCCGGAATTCTCGGTTCGCTGGGTGATGACGCCACCGGGACGGCCGTCGTGGAGACCCCGCACCCGGACGACGCCCAACCGATCGTCGGGCCGTCCGGCGTCGAACTCCGATGGGTGGTCCGGGACGACCCGCATGCCGCACCCGGCCGGGCCGCGGTGCGGCACGCGCTGGACGAGGGCGTCGACCCGCAGATGTTCGGCTGGGCGGTTGGTGAGTCGCACGTCCCGACGACGATGCGCCGGCACTGGGTCGGGCAGGGTGTCCCGAAGACCAGCATCATGTTCTGCGGCTACTGGAAGCTACCGCGCGGACGCCGGGACTGACCGTTGACCGCCGGCGCCTCGGCAGCCGATCAGGCCGGGAAGGCCGGTGGCAGCGGCAGTTTGTTGTCCGCCATCACCGTGCGCAACCGGGTCGGGTAGTTGGTGATGATGCCGTCGACTCCGATGTCGATCAGCTGCTGCATCTGGTCCGGGTCGTCCACCGTCCAGGGAATCACCGTGAGCCCCAAGGCATGTGCCTCCTGGACCATCCCGGGAGTCACGTCGACCACCGCTGGCGAAACAGCGGTCACCCCGTCGATCGCGTGCGCCGCCTTCACCACGTCCCGGTCGTAGTCGTCGATGTCCAGCCCGCCGAGCCAGGGCGACGCGCCGGGCAGGTCCATCTGGGTGTTCGCGGTGGTGGTCAATGCGACCAGCGGCACCGTCGGATCGAGCCGGTGCATGGCCTGCAGCGAGCTCCAGTCGAAGCTCTGGATGGTGACCTGATCGGCAAGGCCGGACGCCGTGATCTGATCGTGCAACAGGCCGACGAACTCGTCGACCGGCGCGCTCTGCTCCCGCGCGGTGGCGTCGATCTTGGTCTCGATGTTCATCATCACGGTGGCGCGGTGAGCCTTGACCAGAGCGAAGACTTCCTGCAGCTCAGGGATTCTCGAGCCCTTGGTGGCCTGCTGCTCCGGCATCCCGGGGCGCTGTTGGAAGCCGCAGTCCAGGGTCAACAGTTGGGCCAGCGTCAGATCGTGAACCACCTTCCCGACGTAGGGGTACTGCGGATCGTTCTTCGTTGCCGGGGCCGTCTCTGCGCAGACGTCGGGATTGATGGTGTTGTCGTGGGTGACGACGACCTTGCCGTCCTTGGTGATCTGGGTGTCCAGTTCCAGCGTGGTCACCCCGAGCTCGATGGCATGGGTGAAACTCGCGATCGAGTTCTCGGTGCGTTCGCCGGCGCCGCCGCGATGCGCCTGCAGGTCGAGCTTCCTCGACCTGATCGGCGACGCGGCGGTGCTGTGGTCGCCGGTGCCGTCAGCCATCGGTGGCCCGGTCGACGTCCCGACCGACGTCCCGAGCGATGTCCCGACCGACGTTCCGGCCGATGAACAGCCGGCGACCACGACGAACACCGCGGCGCCGAGCGCCGTGGTCATTGTCCACCGACGGGCCACGTCAGCCCAGCTTGCTGACGGCGAATTCTCCTGCGGGAGAGGCGATCTGCTGCTGGGCCTGGACCAACAGGATCTCCCTTGACCCGGCGTCGACCGTGCCCTTCAGAATCGCGAACACCGACGACGCGACCCTGGCCAGCGCGGTGTCGATGCCGTCCGGCAGGTGCGCCAGGAACAGCGCCGCAGTCACGTCGCCGAGGCCGTTCACCGAGATGTCCAGCTTCGGCGTGGTGACGAGATAGGCGCCGGAGTCGTCGACGGCCAGCATGCCGATCTCGTCAGCCCCGATGCCGGCGGTCTCGACCGAGGTGACCAACACCGTCCGCGGGCCGAGCGACCGGACCCGCTGCACCGCAGCGAGAATCGCCTCCGGCGTCGAAACGTCGGCCGGGGTCGCGGTGTCCGGGTCCGGGCCGTCACCGGCGAGGTAGGCCAACTCGAACAGGTTGGGGGTGACGATGTCTGCCGTCGGCACCACGGTGTCGCGCATCAGCGCGGGGATCCCGGGTAGCACGAAGAAGCCGCGGCCGACGTCTCCCAGCACCGGGTCGCAGCAGTACACCGCGGCCGGGTTCAACTCGCGGACCCTGGCGACGGTGTCCAGGACGACCTCGGCGACGCCCGGTGATCCCTGGTAGCCGGTCAGTACGGCGTCGGCCGTGCCGAGCACGCCGCGGTCCTCGATGCCGGCGATCACCTCGCGGACGTCGGCCGGATCGAGTACCGGGCCGCGCCACTGGCCGTAGCCGGTGTGGTTGGAAAAGTGCACCGTGACCACCGGCCAGACCTCGTGGCCCAGCCGCTGTAGCGGAAAGGTCGCCGCGCTGTTGCCGACATGGCCGTAGGCCACGGACGACTGGATGGACAGAATGCGCATCCGGACAGACTAGAGCGCGCCCCGTCTGCCATGCTCGACCCGGAGACCCCGGCGACAACGAACCCCAACGGCGAGGGGGCCGATGATGCAGAACGAACGGCCGGCAGCGGAAGAACATCCGGCGCTCACCCTGCCTGCGGAACAATTGGCCGGTCGAATCCAGCACACGCTGATCGGCCAGGCGATCACCGAGACCCAGGTTCGCGAGCACGTCGCCGAATGTCTCGAGTACGGCTTCGACGCGGCGATCGTGCCACCGACCTGGGTCGGCACGGCTCGCAACGAGTTGCGCGGTACCGACATCCGGGTGGGCTCGATCATCGACTTCCCGTTCGGCATGATGACCACCGCCGCCAGGGTGACGGAGGTGCGGACGCTGGTCGACGAGGGGGTCGACGAGCTGGACTCGACGGTCAACATCGCCCTGGTGCTGAGCCACCGGTTCGACCGGTTCCTGGCCGATCTGCAGGCACTGGTCGCGGCGGCCTCGCCGATCGGTATCAAGGTGATGCTGGAGCTTCCGCTGCTGAACACCGATCAGCGGGCCAAGGTGGTGCAGGCCGCGGTGGATGCCGGGGTCGCCTTCGTCAAGAACGCCTCGAGCGGCGCGGTCGGGATCGCCGATCCGGCCACCATCGGTTACCTGCGGGCGGCGGTGCCGACCTCGATCGGGGTCAAGGCATCCGGCGGCATCAAGACCATCGAGCAGGTCCGGGCGTTGCTGGCGGCCGGCGCCGACCTGATCGGAACCTCCGCCGGAGTGTCCATCGTCGGCGGCAAGGTGAAGGCCGGCGGCTCGCTCTACAGCTACTGAGCGCGAACCCGCTGGGGCCGTTGCATCACTGGATTGCGGTGCATCACTACGGGGCAGTGGCCAGCTGGGTGGCCATCGCGACCGCGCCGAGCAGCCCGGCCCGCTGGTGCAGCTGGCCGCCGGCCACCACCAGCTGCGAGGACACATACGGCTGGGTGTACCGCCGGACCGCCGCGGTGATGCCGGCCAGCAGCGGCCCTGGGTCGTCGACCATCGGCCCGCCGACCACCACCAGTTGCGGGTCCAGGTTGGCCGACACCGCGGCCACCACCCGGCCGATCGCGGTGCCCATGTCGGTGAACAGCCGCACCGCACCGGGGTCACCGGCCCGGACGATGGCGATCGCATCCTCCAGCGTCATCTGCGGTCCGTGGGTCTGACGTAACAGCGCCAGTGCCGCCTCGGCGGACGACTGGGTCTCCAGGCAGCCGCGGCTGCCGCACCGACAGAGCGGCCCGTCCTCGGACACCTGGACATGCCCGATCTCGCCGGCGGTACCGCGGGATCCGCGGTACAGCTCGCCGTTCAGGATCATCCCAGCACCGATTCCGCTGGACACCTTCACATAGAGCAGGTTGTCGATCCCGCGACCCCGGCCGTAGGTGTACTCGCCGATGGCGCCGAGGTTCGCGTCGTTCTCCAGGACCACCGGCTGGCCCAGCCGGCGGCTGAATTCCTCCGCCGGCTGCACGCCGACCCAGCCGGACAGCACGGTCCCGGAGCGGAGCTGTCCCGTGGTGCTGTCGATCGGTCCCGGCACGCCGATGACGATGGACTTGGGTGCTCCGAGCTCGCCACCGGCGGCCAGCTCGCCGAGCATCTTCTGCAGGCTGGTGACGGCGGTGTCGATCGCGGCATCGGCGGAGGCATCGATGTTCATCGGGGTGCGGGTCTCGGCCAGCAACGTCCCGGTCAGGTCGGCGACCGCGATCGCCAGGTGCGAGTGACCGAGGTCCAGCCCGGCGACCACACCGGAACCGGCATGCGGTTGCAACAGCCGGGGCGGTCGGCCGCGCCCGTTCGGCGCCGGTCCGTCGACGGTCACCAGCCGTCCTTCGGCCGTCAGCTCGGTCACCACGGACGCCACCGTCGCCCTGGACAGACCGGTCCGGCGGACCACGTCGGCCTGGCTGATCGGTGCCGACCTGATCAGTTCCTCCAGGACCAGCCGCCGGCTCATCTCGCGGAGCCGAGACGCCCGAGGACTACGGACCGTCGGTGCCTCGCCCTGGCTGGTTGTCACCTCTCAAAAATGGAGCATTCATCAGACACAAGTCAAGCGCCCGGTCGGGATGCTGCCGGCATTCGGCAACATAACTCGCTCATCCGGACCGAGAAATCGATCGCCCGGCGCTCAAACGGGTGACGATCCGCCGCGCACGCCCGTCATCCCCGGAGATTTCCGACTAATCCTAGAATAATACGATCCGATAAAGGCGGGGCTCGCAGCTGGCATTCCAGGGGCATCGGGTCATACGATCCGTCGGACCACCGAACCTGCGCTGCTTCGTTCATGGTTCCCGTTCCGATGGGTCCGAACCGCAGCGCCGGCGGCCGTGGAGCCCCACTCTCTTTCGGAGGAAGCGGAATGCGCCGTACCCCCTTGATCGCCGGACTCGCCGCCGTCAGCCTCATGCTGGCGGCCTGCGGCTCCGACAACACCGCGGATTCGGGCGGTTCGAGCCCGACCGCCGCCGCCAGTGACACCGCCGCGGCCAGAGACACCGCCGCGGCCAGTGACACTGCTGCGGCCAGCGATACCGCTGCGGCCAGCGACTCCGCCGGAGCCAGTGACACGGCCGGCGCCAGCGACACGGCCGCGGCCGGCGGCACCGAGGTGAGCGCCAGCAAGGTCGGTGACGGCGGCGCCGGTGGCGACGTCGGTGTCTTCACCTGGTGGGCCGATGGCTCGGAGAAGCTCGGCCTGGACGCGCTGACCAAGATCTTCAGCGAGATGTACCCGAACAACAAGTTCGTCAACCTCGCGGTGGCCGGTGGCGCCGGCAGCAACGCGAAGGCGAAGCTGGCCAGCGACCTGCAGGCCGGCAACCCGCCGGACTCCTTCCAGGGCCACGCGGGCGCCGAGCTCACCGACTACATCAACGCCGGTCAGATCGAGCCGATCAACGACGTCATCGACTCCCTCGGTGGCGACAAGGTGTTCCCGAAGGACCTGCTGGACCGGCTCACCGTCGACGGCAAGATCTACTCGGTGCCCTCGAACATCCACCGCGCCAACGTGGTCTGGGTGAACAACGAGGTGCTGACGAAGGCCGGCATCGACCCGAAGAAGGCCCCGGCCGACATCAAGGCGTGGATCGCCGACATGGACAAGCTGAAGGCGGCCGGGATCGCCACCCCGCTGTCGATCGGCGGCACCTGGACCCAGGTCGAGCTGTTCGAGACCGTGCTGATCTCCGACCTCGGTGCCGAGGGCTACACCGGCCTGTTCGACGGCAGCACCAAGTGGGACGACCCGAAGGTCACCACCGCGGTCGCCGACTACGCAAAGCTGTTGGAGTACACCAACACCGCGGCTGACGGTGACGACTGGCCGCCGGCCACCGACATGGTGATCGAAGGCAAGGCCGCCTACAACGTGATGGGCGACTGGGCGGTTGCCGAGTTCACCAGCAAGGGCAAGAAGGACGGCGTCGACTACAGCTACTGGGCGGTTCCCGGCCAGGACGGTGTCTACGACTTCCTCGCCGACTCGTTCACCCTGCCCAAGGGCGCCAAGAACGCTGCCGGCACCAAGGACTGGCTGATGACGGTCGGTTCCAAGGAGGGCCAGACCGCCTTCAACCTGGCCAAGGGCTCGATCCCGGCCCGGACCGACATCTCCAAGGACATCTTCCCGCCGTACCAGCAGTGGGCGATGGACGAGTTCAAGTCGGCCACGATCGTCTCCTCGATCGCACACGGCGCGGCGGTCAGCCTTGGCTGGAACACCGCGATCTCCTCGGCGATCTCGAAGTTCATGGCAACCAAGGACCAGGCCGGTCTGCAGACCGATCTGGTTTCGGCGGCGTCCGACAACCTCGGCTGACGAAGTGCGCCTGCAGCGGTAACCCCGACGGGGCCGGCTCGAACGAGCCGGCCCCGTCGGTCGCTGTCAGACTGCAGATCGACCTACTCACCGAAAGCCGGAGACGATGCCCGATACCTCTGTAGCCGACCGTGAAACGGCCGCCGCGACTCCCGCTCCGCGACCCAAACGCGGCATGCCGACCTGGCTGCCAGGATTCCTGCTGGTGCTGCCGTCGATCATCCTGATCGGCGTCTTCATCTATTACCTGATCGTCAAGAACTTCCTGACCTCGCTGACGAACCGCAACTCCAACAACCTGAACCTGAAGGTCCACTTCATCGGGTTCGACAACTACACCCGGCTGGCCAACGACTCCACCTACGTCCACGCATGGTGGAACCTGTTGGTGCTGACGGTGGCTTTCATCATCGGCACCATGGTGTTCGGTGTGCTCTGGGCGCTGTTGCTGGAGAAGGGACCGAAGTTCGAGGGGATCTTCCGCTCGGTCTACCTGTTCCCGATGGCGATCTCGTTCATCGCGGCATCGGTCGCCTGGAAGTGGTTGCTGAACCCGCAGACCGGGCCGAACGCGATCGGCCTGAACCAGCTGTTCCAGCTGGTCGGCCTCGACTCGCTGCAGAACGCCTGGTTCAGCTCGAACTCCAAGTTCAACATGGTGGCCATGGCGCTGCCAGCGGTGTGGCAGTTGTCCGGCTACATCATGGCGTTGTTCCTGGCCGGCTTCCGCGGCATCCCGGACGACCAGCGGGAAGCGGCCCGGATGGACGGGGCCAGCGAGTTCAAGATCTACCGGTACGTGCTGTTCCCGCAACTGTCGCCGGTGGCACTGTCCGCACTGATCATCATCGGGCACATGTCGATGAAGATGTTCGACCTGATCTACGCGTTGGCCGGCGCGACCAGCTACGTGGCCGGGGTACCGGCGACCATGCTCTGGGCCCAGCTGTCGACCTACAAATACGGTCTGGCCGGCGCCAACTCGACGATCATCCTGGTGGTGGTGGCGATCTTCGTGATCCCGTACCTGATCTACACCCGCCGGTCCGAGAAGAAGGCAGGATCATGACCACCTCGACCGTCGACGCGATCCCGGTGATCCCGGGGCAGACCAACGCCAACACGCCGAAACCGGGCGGTGGCCGGGCAACGAGTGCGCGCATCGTGAAGTACGTGCTGCTGTTCATCTTTCTGGTGATCGTGCTGATCCCCGCCTACGTGATGATCGTGACCAGCTTCAAGCCGGGGGCGGAGATCTCGGCCAGCCGGTCGTGGCAGCTGCCGATCAACTGGACCGGACAGGGCTGGTCCAAGGCCTGGGACACGCTCAAGGCCCCGATGGGCAGGTCGCTGGCCATCGCATCGGTGGCGGCGATCATCTCCTCGATGCTCGGCTCGATGAACGGATTCGTCTTCGCCAAGTGGCGGTTCCCCGGATCGAACATGGTTTTCACACTGTTCCTGTTCGGCATGTTCCTGCCGTACCCGGCGATCATGATTCCGTTGCAGCAGCTGCTGATCAACGACATCGGGCTGTCGCAGGGTGTCGTCACCCTGATGGTCGTCCACACCATCTTCGGCATCCCGATCTGTTCGCTGATCTTCCGGAACTACTACGCGACGGCGGTGCCGAACGAGATCCTGGAAGCGGCCAGGGTGGACGGCGCCGGCATGTGGAAGACCTATACCTCGATCGTGTTGCCGGTCTCCATCCCGGGTTTCGTGGTCACGCTGATCTGGCAGTTCACCTCTGCCTGGAACGACTTCCTGTTCGCACTGTTCCTGTCGAACTCGACGAACGGCCCGGCCACCTATGCACTGCAACAGTTGTCCGGTGGGCAGAACCCCGACTACGCCTCGAGTATGGCCGGTGCATTGATCAGCTCGCTCCCGACGCTGGTGATCTACATCGTGCTCGGCCGCTACTTCATCTCCGGAATGATGTCCGGCTCGGTCAAGTAGTCGCCGCCCGTCACTGCCGATGACCATGGCTGGCAGCCCGCAACTCGCCGACCGAGTGCCCGATCTGCCGGACAGGGGCCATGAACAGGATCCGGGGGATCAGGGTCAGGTAGCAGCGGGTTCGGATGGGGAGTACTCCCCATCCGCATGGGCTGCCCCGCGGGCCACTCTCTCCTAGAGTCGTCGTCGGGGGGTTTCCCCAAGCAGAAGCGGATCGGGACGGCGGTGGCGCGGAATGGAGACCTTCACCCTCGGCGGGGACCCGTCCTCGATCCGGGCCTCCGCGACGCTCTGGGGCAACTTCGGCACCACCGCCTCCGGTGCCGCGGGCGACATCAAGTCCGTGGACACCACCGAGTGGGTCGGTGACGAGTCGGCGGTCTACCGCGGGCGGATCAACAAGGACCTGGTGCCGCATCTGGACACCACCGCCGAGGCCTGGGGCGTGGTCAGGACCGCATTGCACACCTACGCCGGTCACCTCGAGACCCTGCAGCAGCAGATGTCGACGCTGCGCATTCAGCATGCGCACCAGCAGACAGCGGTCAGCAACGCGAAGACCGCGTACGGCACGGCCGCCTCGGCCGACAAGTCGCACCAGGACGCCCGGAAACGGGCCGCTGACGACCTGCCGGAAGGCCGGACGCTGCCCGCCGACAGCTATCGCCCGCAGTCCGGATCGGCGCTGAGCACCCTGCAGACGGCACAGCAGGATCTGCAGAATCTGGTGACCAAGGCCGGTGCCATCCGGGTCGAGCACAGCAAGCACCTCAAGGCCTGCTGCGACGACATCGGCCGGGCGAAGAAGATGCGGCCGGTCGACCCACCCGGCTGGCGGGACAAGCTGAAGCAGCTGGCCGGGGACGCCTGGAGCGCGGCCAAGTCCGGCGTCTCCTGGGCGGCCGAGCACCTCGGGCCGGTGCTGAAGATCATCTCCGCGGTAGCCGGCCTGCTGGCGCTGATCCCTTGCCTGACACCGATCATGGGGCCGATCGCGTTGGCAACCGGTGCCGCCGCGCTGGCCCTCGACGTGCTGAACAAGCTGATGAACGGCAAGGGATCGTGGACCCAGATCGGCCTCGACGCCCTCGGGCTGATCCCCGGGGTGAAGGGGCTGACGAGTGCGGCGAAGGTCGCCAAGGTGGCGAAGGCCGGGAAGGCACTCGACCAGGCGAACGACGGGCTCAAGGTGGCCCGCACCGCGTTCCTGACCGCCAGTAAGAACACCCGGGTGGCCAAGCTGGCGCTCAGCGCAGAGAAGTCCGGCAGTCGGTTCAAGATCGTCCGGGCTGTCGCAGACCGGGTGAACGGGCGGGCCATCTCGGCCGCGGAGAACTCGCTCAACTCCAGCCGCACCTCGCTGGCCGCGTCGAAGACGGCACTCAATGCGGCAAAGTCGAAGTATGCGACGCAGGCGGCGAACTTCGCCAAGGCCGAGAAGTACGCCAAGTATCACGACACCGCCTGGAAGGTGATCGATCCGATTGCCGGCGCGTCGGGCACCGCGGTGATCGGGGTCAAGACCTACCGGGAGACCGGCGGCGATTGGGCGGCGACCGCCCGCGCGGTCGGCGTGTCCGCGCTGGGCCAGAAGATCCCTGGAGCCGGCAATCAGTTCAATGCCGTGCAGAGCGTGGTGGCCAACAGCGCCGCCACGGTGAACCAGGGCTACAACATGGGCGCCAACCCGGAGAAGCTGACGGACCCGAAGGAATGGATCAAGCTGGCCAGCAGCGCGACCAAGACCGGTACCTCGGTACACACGGTGGCCGCCAACGGTTCCGCCGGTACCCAGCCCGGTGCCACCGGTGCCTCCGGGTCGCACGAACGCAGCGCCTACGATCGCTCGGCCTTCTCCGCATCCACCGCCTCGACGAACATCAACAACGCCGCCGGCAACGCCTCGAACATGGCGAACTCGATCGCGGCCAACGAGAAGCTCCAGCACCACGGGTGAGAACCTCCCGCCCGGCGGGGCGCGATTCGGTCGCTCCCGACGGGCGGGGTGTCAACTCTCCCGACGTGCACCGTCGGCGGGGGTGAAGTGCCGGCTCGTCGGGGCAGCGAAACCTGCTGCTGCGAAGGCCCTGTCGACTGCCTCGGCCACCCGGGCGGCGTCCTGCGACGGCACCAGGGCGATGGCCGAACCGCCGAAGCCGCCGCCGGTCATCCTGGCGCCGAGCGCCCCGGCGCCGAGCGCGGCATCGACCGCGGTGTCCAGTTCGATACTGGAGATCTCGTAGTCGTCCCGCATCGAGATGTGGGACTCGGTCAGGTCGGCGCCGATGCCGGCGATGTCACCGGCCCGGAGTCGCTGCACGACATCGAACACCCTGCCGTTCTCGCTGAGCACATGGCGGACCCGGCGTACCAGCAGCTCGCGGTCGGCCGCCGGCAGACCGCTTGCCGGTGAGCCGAGTCGGGCCAGTGCTTCGCCGGCATCGGTGATGTCCCGCAACGTGTTCAGCCCGAGCAGCTCGGCGGCCCACTCGCACGAAGCCCGGCGTTTGGCGTACTCGCCGTCGGCCAGTGAGTGATGGACACCGGTGTCGATCACCAGCACCTGCAGCCCGTTCGCCGCCGGGTCGAACGGGATGTTCTCGGTGGTGCCGGCACCGACGTCGAAGAACAGCAGGTGACCGGCGCGGCAGCCGGCGGAAGCCATCTGATCCATCAAGCCGGTCGGTACACCGACGAAGGCATTCTCGGCCCGCTGTGCCAGCCGGGCCAGATCGGCCGGCGTCAGCCGGACCTCGGCGATGGTGGACAACGCCAGCGCGGTGGCGCACTCCACCGCCGCCGACGAGCTCAGCCCGGCACCGACGGGCACCGCCGAGTCCAGTGCGAGCTCGGCGCCGGGAACGTCGATGCCGGCCTCGATCAACGCCCAGGCGGTGCCGAGAAGATAGGCGGGCCAACCCGTTGCGGCTGCCGTGCCGGGCCGCAGCACCGACAGCGGCGCCTCGATCACGGCGCCCTCGCGCTGCACCGAAACCACCCGGATGACGGGCTCGTCGATCCGCCGGACGGCGACCTGTGCCCTGGCGTCGATGGCGAACGGCAAGACCAGGCCGTTGTTGTAGTCGGTGTGTTCGCCGATCAGGTTCACCCGGCCGGGGGCAGAGAAGACGCCGTCGGGTCTGCCGCCGTACTGCAGCTGGAAGCGTTCGGCGATGCTCATTCGGCTGCAGCCGGCCCCGTCGCAGTGGTGCGGCGGAAATCCCAGGCGTCGCGAACCATGGTCTGCAGGTCGAACTCGGGCCGCCAGCCGAGCCGGTCGCGGGCCCGATCCGCTGATGCCACCAGCGATCTGGGGTCGCCGGCCCGCCGTGGCCCGACGGTCACCGGCAGTGGCAGTTCGGTGACCTGCTCGATGGCGGCGATCACGTCCCGGACGCTGTAGCCGTCGCCGTTGCCGAGGTTGCAGATCAGGTGTTCGCCCGGTTGGGCCGCCTCGATCGCCAGCACGTGCGCCCTGGCCAGGTCGAGGACGTGCACATAGTCCCGGATCGGGGTGCCGTCGGGGGTCGGCCAGTCGTCGCCGTAGATGGTGAGCTTGTCCCGCCGGCCGATCACCGCGTCCAGCGCGATCGGGATCAGGTGGGTCTCAACCGTGTGCCGCTCACCGGCGCCCAATGCTGCGCCGGCCACGTTGAAGTACCGCAACGAGACCGCCGCCAGTGGGGTGGCGACACATTCGCCGGTGATCATCATGTCGACGGCGAGCTTGGTAGCGCCGTAGGTGTTCGTCGGACGGGCCGGTGTCTCCTCGGTGATGGGCATGACGTCCGGCTCGCCGTAGACCGCAGCGGTGGAGGAGAACACCAGCTTCGGCACCTGGTGTTCGGTGATCGCATCCAGTAGCGCGCGGGTGCCGATCACATTGGTGTGCCAGTACTTGCTCGGGTGCTCCACCGATTCGCCGACCAGCGACCTGGCGGCGAAGTGCAGCACAGCGTCGAACCCGGCACCGGCCAACACGCCGTCGGACTCGGTGATGTCCCGCTGGATCAGTTGCGCCCCTTCGGGTACCGAATCGGCGTGCCCGGTGGAACAGTTGTCCAGCACCACCACCTCGTTGCCCTGGTCGAGCAGCAGTCGGGTGACCACCGATCCGATGTAGCCGGCGCCGCCGACGACCAATGTCTTCACAGTGCATCCCTCACAGTGCTGCCCTTTCCAGCTCGGGGGCCAGTTCGACCGCACGCAGCCGGCCGGCCATCGCTTCCGGGGTCACGTCGCTCACCCAAGCTCCCATCGCCGACTCGGAACCGGCCAGGTACTTGAGCTTGCCGGCCGCTCGCCGGATCGAGAACAGCTGCAGGTGCAGCCAGTAGTCCTCGCGACCCCGATCGACCGGCGCCTGGTGCCAGGCGGTGATCGCCGGCAGCGTGTCGTCGAAAAGATCCTGCATCCGCTGCAGTAGCTCCAGGTGCAACTCGGGGAGTGCGTCCTTCTCGGCTGCAGTGAGCGCCGGCAGATCGGGAACCTGGCGCCTCGGATACACCTGCACCTCCACCGGCCAGCGCGCGGCGAACGGCACGAAGGCGATCCAGTGCTCGTTCTGCGCGACCAGCCTGGAACCGTCAGCCAATTCGCCGCTGATCAGGTCGGCGAACAGGTTGCGGCCAGTCCGGTCCCGGTGCCGGTCCACGGCAGCCAACTGCTGCTCGGTGCGGGGCGTGACATATGGGTAGCCGTAGATCTGACCGTGCGGATGCTCCAGGGTGACGCCGATCTCCGCCCCGCGGTTCTCGAAGCAGAACACCTGCGCCACACCGGGTTGCGCAGACAGCGCCGCAGTCCGATCGACGAGCGCCTCGATCACCGTGCGGACCCGGCGGGGAGTCAGGTCGGAGAACGTCGCGTCGTGCTCGGAGGTGAAACAGACGACCTCGCAGCGGCCGACGCCAGGCCGGGTGCTGAACGGATCGGTCGGCACCGGATCGGCCGCGTCGTCGGAACCACCGGCTGCCCCGTCGGCTCCGTCGGCCCCGTCGGCCCCGCCTGCCCCGCCTGCCCCGCCTGCCCCGCCTGCCCCGTCGGCGCGGCCGGGCATGCCGGCGAACGCCGGAAACCGGTTCTCGAAGACCGCGACGTCGTACTCCGGTGCCGGGATCTCCGATGCATTGTCCGGCGTGGACGGGCAGAGCGGGCACTCGCCCGCCGGCGGGTGATACGTCCGGGTCTGCCGGTGTCCGGCGATGCCAACCCACTCACCGTGCAGGGCGTCGTACCTGACCTGGGACAGCGGCTCGACCTTCGGCAGGTCACGGCGATCGACGAAATCGCGGTCGACGTCAGGCGTTTCGTCGAAATAGATCAGCTCGCGGTCGTCGGATAGGGTGGTGGACGTGCGGTGGAACTCGCTCACGAACCGGCCTCGCTGAATTCGATCGGTCGGGTGGGGATCACGATCACCTCGCCCACCTGCTCGGAGAGTTGTTGGCGGGCCTGCGGATCGAGATGCTCGTCGGTGAGCAGCGTGTCGACCGCGGCCAGCGGCGCGATCTGGGACAGCCCGACGACGCCCCACTTCGTGTGGTCGGCGACCACCACCAGCCGGCGCGCGGCATCGACCATCGCCCGGTTGGTCTCGGCCTCCAACAGGTTCGGCGTGGTGAGGCCGGCCTTGGCATCGATGCCGTGCACTCCCATCACCAGCAGATCGACGTGCAGCGAGCGGATCGCTTGTACCGCAATGGGTCCGACCAACCCGTCGGACGGAGTGCGCAGCCCGCCGGTGAGCACGACCGTGAGATCCGGTCGGGACTGGTCGTAGAGCACTTCGGCGACCTTGAGCGAGTTGGTGACCACGGTGAGGTCGGCGATGGCCGCCAGGTGCGGGGCCAACGCCCAGGTGGTGGTTCCGGCAGTGATCGCGATCGCCATACCCGGCTGGATCAGCTTCGCGGCGTGGGCGGCGATCGCCTCCTTCTCCGGGCGTTCGCGGACCTTCTTCACCTCGAAACCGGGCTCGACCGAACTTGCGGTGTCCAGCGCGGTGGCGCCGCCGTGCACCTTGGTCAGCAGTCCCTTGCGGTCGAGTGAATCGAGGTCGCGCCGCACCGTCATGTCCGAGACGCCGAGGATGTCCGTCAGCTGCGAGACGCGCACTCCACCAGACCGCCGAACCTCGTCCAGGATTCGTGCCTGACGGATCGCTGCCAGCATGCTGTGCCTTTCACCTACCTCGGATCGTCCCCGGACGGCCCATCCTCCCGTGACTGCGGGTCGAAGTCAACATTGTCGAACGGAGCTGTGTTCGAGATTGTGTGATCGCGTCGGTGCAGGTGTATCCCCGCAGCCGTAGCGCGGTTGTCCCGGTGGTCGTCCGGGCCGTGTGACAACCCCGCTACGCCAGCGGTAGCGCGGTTGTCCCGGTGGTCGTCGGGGCCGTGTGACAACCCCGCTACGCCTGCGGTAGCGCGGTTGTCCCGGTGGTCGTCGGGGCCGTGTGACAACCCCGCTACGCCTGCGGTGCACACCCGTCTCGACGGTCGCTTGTCGCGGAACGGGCTGATGGGACGCGGCCGACGGCACGATCGGCGCGGGTGGCAGGATCGCCGGGTGGCACTTCCCGACGGCACCGCGTTCGACCCGACCGCGCCCGGAGTCGACCTGGGCGGGATCGACCTGGCCGGGATTGCCGACCGGGTCGACGCGGCAGCGACCCGGATCGCCGGTGTCGTCAACCGCACGCCGCTGGAGCCGAGCCCGCGACTGTCCGCCGTTACCGGTCACACGGTGCTGCTCAAGCGGGAGGACCAGCAGTCGGTCCGCTCGTACAAGATCCGCGGCGCCTACAACCTGATGGCGCAGCTGTCCGAGGCGGAGCGGGCGGCCGGGGTGGTCTGTGCCAGCGCCGGCAATCATGCGCAGGGCG
Source organism: Nakamurella lactea DSM 19367 (assembly GCF_000426645.1). Taxonomy (GTDB): domain Bacteria; phylum Actinomycetota; class Actinomycetes; order Mycobacteriales; family Nakamurellaceae; genus Nakamurella; species Nakamurella lactea. The sequence continues at coordinate 396,171 of NZ_AUFT01000008.1, forward strand.
TTGCGCTGGCCTGTCGTCTACTCGGCATCCACGGCCGGATCCACCTGCCGGCCACCACTCCGAGACAGAAACGGGAGCGGATCCGGGCGCACGGCGGCGATCTGGTGGAACTGGTGATCGCCGGCGACACCTTCGACGACGCCGCGGCGGCGGCCGCCGCGGACGCGCAGCGGTCCGGCGCGATCGCGGTCCCGCCGTTCGACGACCAGCGGACGATGGCCGGCCAGGGCACCGTTGCCGCCGAGATCGCCGATCAGCTCCGGGAACGCGGGCTGCGGCAGGATGCGCTGATCGTGCCGGTCGGCGGCGGCGGCCTGATCGGCGGCACCGTCGCCTGGCTCTCGCGTCATGCCCCGGAGGTGAGGGTGATCGGCGCCGAGCCCGCCGGCGGCGCCTCCATGGCCGCGGCGCTGGCCGCCGGCCGGCCGGTCCGGCTGGACCGGCTGGACCCGTTCACCGATGGGGCCGCGGTCCGCACCATCGGCAACCTTCCGTACGCCGTGCTGTCGACGGCCATCGCTCACGCGAGTGCCGCCGGCGGCCCGGGCGCCGAACTGCTCGCCATCGACGAGGGCGCGATCTGTACCGCGATGCTGGATCTTTATCAGCAGGAGGGAATCATCGCCGAGCCCGCTGGCGCGTTGTCGGTCGCGGCGCTGCTGGATCCGTCGATGCCCGAGTTGCCGGCCGGTTCGGTGGTGGTCTGCCTGGTGAGCGGCGGCAACAACGACGTCTCCCGGTACGGGGAGATCCTGGAACGTTCGCTGGTGCATCTCGGCGTCAAGCACTACTTCCTGGTGGAGTTCCCGCAGGAGCCGGGAGCGTTGCGCCGCTTTCTGATCGACGTGCTCGGCCCGGACGACGACATCACCCTGTTCGAGTACGTCAAGCGGAACAACCGGGAGACCGGACCGGCGCTGGTCGGGCTCGAACTCGAATCCGCGGAAGGGCTGCAGCCGTTGCTGCAGCGGCTTGCGGAGTCCCCGATGACGGTGGAACAGATCGCGCCGGGCAGTACGACGTTCCGCTACCTGACCTGATCCAGCACGGCCCCGACGATCCGACGGTCCGGGATCGACCGCGCACGACAGCCGGCCGTTCCGGCCGGCTGTCGTCATGCGCGCGCGCCAGAGCTTGCGTCAGGTACCGGGTAGGGGTATCTTCTAGTCATACCCCCAAGAGGTATCGAGGAGACCTGATGACCGAGAACACCGAGCCGGCCTCCGGCGGCGCCGTCCCGCCCGAGGGCTGGGGCTACACGCCCGAGAAGACCAGCCACCTCAAGCGGTTGCGCCGGATCGAGGGGCAGATCCGCGGGCTGCAGCGGATGGTCGAATCCGACCAGTACTGCATCGACATCCTCACCCAGGTGTCGGCGGCAACCAAGGCGTTGCAGGCGTTTTCGCTCGAACTGCTGGACGAGCACCTGGACCACTGCGTCAAGCACGCCGTGGAATCCGGCGGCGCCGAAGCCGACGCGAAGATCAAGGAGGCGTCGGCGGCCATCGCCCGGCTGGTCCGGAGCTGACCGTCCCGTCTCGCACCTGGAGCACCCCACACCCTCCGTTCAGCGGCCGTCGCAACGCGCCTGCCGCCATCTCATGCGCACTGACCTCCATTGCGCGAAAGGACTTCTGATGAGCCTGACCACCACCTACACCGTCTCCGGCATGACCTGCGGCCACTGCGTCGGCGCCGTCACCGAAGAGCTGCAGAACCTGGACGGCGTCTCCGAGGTGACCATCGACCTGGTCGCCGGCGGCGACTCGCCGGTCCGGGTGACCAGCGAATCGGAACTCGACCGGGAGGCCGTCAGAGCCGCCGTCGACGAGGCCGGCTACCAGCTGGTCCCGGCAAGGTAGCCGTGATGAAGAACCGGACGGCGATGACGCTGCTCGGCTTCCTGGTCGCCGTGGCAGCCGTCTTCGGCGGCGGCTACCTGATCGGCAGCTCCGCGCCGGCGATCGCCGCGACCGGGAACGCCGACGAGGACACCGCGGACGGCCACGGCGACGGTGCGATGGACGAGAACATGACCACCAGCGATGCCGGGTCCGGCGAGGGCAGCCACCCGGCAGCCGGCGAACATCCGGCCGATGCCGTGCCACCGGGTCTGGCCGTCTCCGAGCGCGGCTACACCCTGCGGCTCGAGTCTCCATCGGTGGTTGACGAAGGACGCGCCGACCTGCGGTTCGCCATCGACGGGCCGGACGGCCGGCCGGTCGTGGACTACCAGCGCAAGCACGAGAAGGAACTGCACCTGATCGCGGTGTCCCGTGATCTGGCCGCCTTCCGGCACGTGCACCCGACACTGGCGGCCGACGGCACCTGGTCCGTCCCGCTCGAGCTGGACCGACCTGGCGGCTGGCACGTCTACGCGGACTTCACCCCACAGGCCGAGTCCGACGGATTGGTGCTGGCGACCGACCTCACGGTCACCGGACAGCTGACGCCGCAGGGGCTCCCGGCGCCGGCGGCGACCGCGGAGATCGACGGCTACCGGGTGGTGTTGGCCGGACAACCCGCAGCCGGGGAACAGGCGGAGCTGACGTTCACGGTGACCAGGTCCGGCCGCCCGGTGACCGATCTGACGCCGTATCTGGGCGCCGACGGACACCTGGTGGCGCTGCGGGCCGGCGACCTGGCCTACCTGCACACCCACCCGCAGGACCACGAACCGACCGGCGGCCCGCAGATCCGTTTCGCCGCAACATTTCCCACCGCAGGTATCTATCGGGTCTTTCTCGACTTCGAACATGCAGGGCAGGTGCACACCGCACCCTTCACCGTCGTCGTCGACCGGCACTGACTGTTCGACCGGCACCAATACTTCGGACAACATCGTCATTTCGTTTCGGAAGGAGGCACAGATGAGTGACGCACCAACCTCAATGGCCTCGGCGCCAGCAGAGCTCGCCGACAGCCGGATCATCGACCTGAACATCGGTGGCATGACCTGCACCTCCTGTGCCGCCCGGATCGAGAAGAAGCTCAACCGGATGGACGGCGTCAGCGCGACCGTCAACTACGCCACCGAGAAGGCCCACGTCACCGCGGTCGAGGGCGTCACCGCCGACGAGCTGATCGCGACGGTGGAGAAGACCGGCTACACGGCCGTCATCCCCGCCCCGCCGGCCGCCGACGATTCCGACCGCGGTGACGCGGACCGCAGTGACGACCCGGACGGCGCCGAGGTCAGGTCGCTGCGGGACCGGACGCTGATCAGCGCGGCGCTGGCGATCCCGGTGATCGCCCTCGGCATGGTCCCCGCGCTGCAGTTCACCTATTGGCAGTGGCTGAGTTTCGCGCTCGCCGCACCGGTGGCGGTCTGGGGAGCCTGGCCGTTCCACCGCAGCGCCGCGATCAACGCCCGGCACGCCGCGGCCACGATGGACACCCTGGTGTCTGTCGGGGTGATCGCGGCATTCAGTTGGAGCGTGTACGCCCTGTTCTGGGGTGGCGCCGGTGTGCCGGGGATGACGATGCCGTTCACCCTGATCCCGTCGAGGTCGGGCGGGGCCACCGAGATCTACCTGGAAGTGGCCGCAGGCGTCACCACGTTCCTATTGGCCGGCAGGTACTTCGAGGCCAGGGCGAAGCGGCGGTCCGGCGCTGCGCTGCGGGCGCTGATGTCGATGGGCGCCAAGGACGTTGCGGTGCTGCGGATCGGCGCCGACGGCACCGAACGCGAGTCGCGGATCCCGATCGGCCAGCTCGCGGTCGGCGATCTGTTCGTGGTGCGACCGGGGGAGAAGGTCGCCACCGACGGAGTGGTGGTGGCCGGTAGCAGCGCGATCGACGAGTCGATGCTGACCGGCGAGTCGGTGCCGGTGGAGGTGACCGAGGGCTCGGCCGTTGTCGGCGCCACGGTGAACGCCGGGGGCCTGCTCCGGGTCCGGGCAACCGGTGTCGGCGACGACACCCGGCTGGCCCAGATGGCCAGGTTGGTCGAGCTCGCGCAGACCGGCAAGGCGCCGGTGCAGCGGCTCGCCGACCGGATCTCCGGGATCTTCGTCCCGGTCGTCATCCTGTTGGCCGTCGGCACTCTCGGCTTCTGGCTGGGCAACGGTGCCCCGGCGACCGCGGCGTTCACCGCGGCGGTGGCGGTGTTGATCATCGCCTGCCCGTGCGCGCTCGGGCTGGCCACCCCGACCGCCTTGATGGTCGGCACCGGACGAGGTGCTCAGCTGGGCATCCTGATCAAGGGCCCGGAGGTGTTGGAGTCGACCCGCCGGGTCGACACCGTGCTGCTGGACAAGACCGGAACGGTGACCACCGGCGCGATGACGCTCGCCGGGGTGACGGCGGCGCCGGGGGTGCAGCAGGCGGCGTTGCTGCGGCTGGCCGGTGCGGTCGAGCATGCCTCCGAGCACCCGATCGCCCGGGCCGTGGCCGCCGGCGCCGCATCCCGGATCGGGGAGCTGCCGGGGGTCACCGAGTTCACCGACCTGCCGGGCCTGGGGGTGCGCGGCGTCGTCGACGGCCACGTCGTGCGGGTCGGTCGGGCATCGCCGGACGACGGCGACCACCCGCTGCCGACGGAGTTGAACCGGGCCGCGATCGAGGCCAGGGCGGCCGGCCGCACCGCGGTTGTGGTGCTGGTCGACGACGCTCCCTGGGGGGTGCTGGTGGTGGCCGATACCGTGAAACCGTCTTCGGCGGCGGCGATCTCGAAGCTCAAGGAGCTGGGTCTACGACCGATCCTGCTCACCGGCGACAGTCCGGAGACGGCAGCCGCGGTCGCCGCCGAAGTCGGCATCGACCCGGCCGACGTGATCGCCGGCGTGCTGCCGCAGGGCAAGGTGGAGGCCGTCTCCGAGCTGCAGCGGCAAGGCCGGGTGGTGGCGATGGTGGGTGACGGGGTGAACGATGCCGCCGCGCTGGCCCAGGCCGACCTGGGGTTGTCCATGGGCACCGGTAGTGACGTGGCGATCGAGGCATCGGACCTCACCCTGGTGCGCGGGGACCTGCTGGCCGCCGTTGACGCGATCCGGTTGTCCCGCAAGACCTTGGCCACGATCAAGGGGAACCTGTTCTGGGCCTTCGGCTACAACGTCGCCGGCCTGCCGTTGGCCGCGGCCGGGCTGCTCAACCCGATGCTGGCCGGTGCGGCGATGGCGTTGAGCTCGGTGTTCGTGGTGACGAATTCGCTGCGGCTGCGCCGGTTCCGGCCGGTGACCCAGCCGTAAGGTCGCTCGCGGTGGCATGCTGCGGTGATGCACCCCAGCAGTTGGCAACTGGGCCACTACGACGTCGATGACGTCGTAGTGAGTTCGCCTGGGTGCGCCATCGACGAACTGCTCGGCTTCCGCCCCCGGAACCTGGACGAGCTGTCGCGGTATCGCCGCCCGCGCACCGGCTGGCGGCTGATCCATGGCGAGCGGCCGATCCCACCGCGCGGCGGGCTCTCGGTGATCGCGGCGCCGTGGCCGGAGGCCGGGCCGTCCGCCTGGTCGCTGCTGGATATTGCCAATCCCTACGGGCATGCACAGATCGGCCGTACCGGTCCGGTGGTGATCCGGGTCGGACGGGCGGTCCGCCGACGTGGGCTCGTGCTGGAATGGCCGGTTGCGAGCTTGGCCCATGATGCGAACGAGCGGTTCGTGCCCAGCGTGCTGTTGCGCAATACGGCGGATGCCGAGTGGGTGGGTGACGGCCACGACCACAGCTTGGTGACCGGCGAACTCCTTCGTGTCGATGGGACGCCCCTGCCGAGGAGCCTGCCGCGGTGGGGCGTCGGGGCCCAAGTGATGCCACTGGGTCCGATCCCGGCGTTGTCCGTCACGACCCTGACCGTTGACATGCTGGACAACGCCGACCCGGACGCCATCCCTCCGGGCTCGTACCTGATCCGTGCGCGGCACGTGAATCTGGAGCTCTCCACGCCCGCGATCAGCCTGGTGGTATCGGCCTGAACCGGTCGCGTCGATGATTGGGGCAGTTTCGGCCGCGTAGTCGCGGCCGAAATCGCCCCGGTCATGGCGGGCTCAGCCCTCCTTGCCCTCCAGCGCCACCAGCACGCCGGCCAGTGCGAAATACTTGTTGGAGCCGAGATCACGGACGGTCTTGATGTTGAGCGCGTCCTTGAGCAACTCGTCGTGTCGTTCGGTGAGGCCGGCCAACGCCGACGGCGGAGCGTCCAGGATGTCCTTCACCGACTTGTCCTCGTAGGCCTTGTCGAGTCCCTTGGCGAGATTGACCTGAACTGCCATGGCTGCCTCCGTTGCTCGGCCCGACCCAGTGCCGGACTCGGCGCTCATCGTCCGGCCGATTGCCGACGCGCGCAACAGATCGCCCGGCAGCGATCGTCTCGGTCGTGCCCCACGGTGGTCGGTGGCGGGACGGGTCAGCCCGGGAGGTCGAGGGCGAAGCGCACCCGACGATTGTGCTTGCCCTTGTTCTCCACCTTCAGGATGCGGAAGCCGGCCGATTCGCCGGTGTCCCGCAGGTGGGTGCCGCCGCAGGCCTGCCGGTCGACCCCGGCGATCTCGATCACCCGCAGCCGTCCGTCGGGGGTAGGCGGCGGGGCCACCGACAGGCTGCGGATCAGACCGGGAGTGGTGTCGGCCTCGGCGACCGGCACGTACTGCGCGCGCACCGTCAGCCCGTTTCCGATGATGTCGTTGACCGCCGGCTCCAGGGAGCGCAGCCGCTCGTTGTCCACGTTCGGCAGGTCGAAGTCCATCCGTCCGGTGCCGTCGCCGTTGATCTGCGCGCCACTGACCAGCGCACCGTCGAACGCATCGAAGACCAGGGCGTTGAGGATGTGCGAATCGGTGTGCAGCTGCGCCACCCGATGCCGGTGCTCGGCATCGATCCGGACCCGGACGGTGCCCGTCAACCCGGTCGGCTCACCGGGGTCGTCGAGCAGGTGCCAGACGTCGTCACCTTCGACCCGGACCCCGACGATCTGCGCCGTCCCGCCGGCGTGCTCCAGGCCCGCAAGATCGGCGACCTGGCCGCCGCCGCCGGGATGCAGGGCGGACCGGGACAGCCGGACCGCGCCGGGCCGGACCTCGAGCACCTCGGCCTCGAAGTCGTACAGGTCCGGCTCGCTGTGGCACAGGTAGACACTGCTCATCGTTCGGTACCGCTCATCGTTCGACGCTCCCGTCCTTCGGCGACCCGATCATTGTCGCCCGTTGCTCGCCTGCCACCTGGGCCGGGTCGCCCCTACCGACCGGGCTGCCGCCCGTTGGCAGCTTCTGACGACGCCGGGAGGCCGCCTCCACGATTGAATGCGGGGGCAACACCACGACCAGGAAGGATCGGCCCATGGCACCTCAGAACGTCCCGGCTCCCACGGCTCCCGGCAGGGACTCCGCCGTCTCGGGGGCGGCGGGCTGGGACCGCGATGGCCAGGGCCGGGTCGGGCACATCCGGATCGGAGTGGATACCGGCGGCACCTTCACCGACATCGTCGCGGTGGACACCCGCACAGGGCAGGTGCGGACCACCAAGACCCCGTCAACGCCGAGCAACCCGGCCGACGGCTTCCTGGAAGGCATCGACAAGATTCTCGTACTCGCCGGCGCCGAGCCGAGTGATGTCGAGTCGATCGCGCACGGCACCACCGTCGCCACCAACCAGCTGTTGGAGGGCAAGGTCGGCGATCTGGGTTTCATCACCACCGAGGGCTTCGAGTTCGTCCTGGAGATCGCCCGGCAGTCGGTGCCGGACGGCTACGGAAACTCCTACTTCTGGGTCAAGCCGGACCGGATCGTGCCGGCCGACCGGGTGAAGACGGTCGGCGGTCGGCTGGACTTCACCGGCGCAGAGGTGGCGCCGTTCGACCGCGAATCGGCCGTCACGGCCGTGCGCTTCTTCAAGGATGCCGGCATCGCCACCATCGGCGTCTGCCTGCTGCACTCCTACGCGAACGACGACCACGAGCAGCAGCTGCTGCAGGTGATCCGCGACGAATTCCCCGGGGCCGTGGTTTCGCTGAGCTCGCAGGTGCTCCGTGAGTACCGCGAGTACGAGCGCAGTATGACGACGCTGGTCGATGCCGCGGTCAAGCCGAAGGTCGGCGCGTACGTCGCCGGGATCGCGCAGCGCCTTGCCGCGCTGGACACCTCCCGGAAGATCCCGTTCTCGGTGATGCGCTCCAACGGCGGAGTGCTGTCGGCCGAAGAGGTGGTGCACCAGCCGATCACCACCGTGCTGTCCGGCCCGGCGGCCGGGGCGCTGGGGGCCGCGGTGATCGCCGCGAAGGCCGGCTTCCCGTCCGTGGTCACCTGTGACGGCGGCGGCACCTCGACCGACGTCACCGTCATCCAGGATTCCAAGCCCACCCTGACCACCGAGGGAACGGTCGGTGCCTACCCGTCGAAGATCCCGATGATCGACGTGGTGACGGTCGGCGCCGGCGGCGGCTCGATCGCCTGGCTCTCGCCCGAGGGCACGCTCAAGGTCGGGCCGCGCAGCGCAGGCGCCGATCCGGGTCCGCTGTGTTACGGCAAGGGCGGCACCGAACCGACGATCACCGACGCGCACCTGGTCCTCGGCCGGATCCCACCGCACCTGCTGGGCGGCGAGATCCCCTTGGACGCAGCGGCTTCGGCCGTCGGGGTGGCCGAATTGGCCAAAGAACTCGGGCTGACGCCAGAGGCCTGCGCCACCGGCATCCTGGAGATCTCGGCCTGGAACCAGGCGAACGCGCTCCGGCAGGTCACCGTCAAACGTGGGCTGGACGTCCGCGACTTCCCGATGGTGACCTTCGGTGGCTCGGGGTCGCTGCTGGCCTGTCGGCTGATGGACATCCTCGGGCTGCCGGCTGTGCTGGTGCCGCCGAACCCGGGCAACGTCTCGGCCTACGGGCTGCTGACCGTCGACGTCCGCAACGACTACGTGCAGACCTTCGTCGCCAAGCACGACGGGCTGGACCTGTCCGCTCTGACCGGGATCTACACCGATCTCACCGGCAAGGCCAGGGAAGCGTTGTCCCGCGAGGGTTTCCCGGATGCGGAACAGGTCTTCGAACGGACCGCGGACCTGCGCTATTTCGGCCAGGCCTATGAGGTGCGGGTGACCTGCCCGGACGGCGAGATCACGCCGGAGTGGGCCGACGCCGTAGCTGCCGCCTTCCACGACGCGCACGCGGCGCTCTACGGCTACGACTTCCGCGGCCGGGCCGACCAGCCGGTCGAGTGGGTGAACCTGCGGGCCACCGGGATCGGGCCGATCCCGCGGCCGGAGATCTCCGAGATCGCCGCCGGAACCGGCGACACCGCCGGTGCGGTGCTGGCGACCCGGCAGGTCTACTACTCCGCCGATGACGGTGGCTGGGCCGATGCCACTATCTACGACCGGACGAAACTCGGTGCCGGCGACCGGATCTCCGGCCCCGCGGTGATCCAGGAGTTCGGCTCCACCGTGCCGGTGCACCCGGGATTCGACGCCGAGGTCGACACCTACGGCAACATCATTCTGACCCGGGACGCCGGCTCCACCGGTGCATCCGAGAGGGGCTCGAAATGACCGCAGCAACCACGGCCGCCGACCCGGTGTTGGTCGAGATCGTTGCCGGCACACTGGCTTCCGTCGAGATGGAGGTCGAGACGGCGATCGCCCGGACCTCCCGATCGCCGATGATCCGGGACGCGCACGACTTCCGGGCCGGCATCCACGACCTGAAGCTGCGCAAGCTCACCGGGCGCTCCTATTCGGCACTGGTCCAGCCGGTGGTCAGGGACTATCCGATCGAGACGATGAAGCCGGGCGACGTCTTCTTCCACAACGACGTCTACCTCTCCGAGGGTGGCATCGGGCATCTGCCCGACCTGTGCGTCACCGTGCCGGTCTTCCACAGCGTTGACGGGGGACCGGGCGAGGTGGTCGCGTTCGTGCAGGCGTTCGGTCACCACGACGACATCGGCGGCGCCGTGCCGGGTTCCATGCCGAGCCACGCGACCAGTGTGTTCGAGGAGGGACTGATGGTCCCACCGATCAAACTGTGGGATGCCGGGCGGCCCAACGAGTCCGCGCTGAAGATCATGACCCGCAACTCGCGGATGCCGGAGTCGCTGGCGGCCGACCTTGATGCCGAGTGCAGCGCCTGCCTGATGGGCTCCCGCCGGCTCGGCGAACTGTTCACCCGGTACGGCCGCGAGCAGATCGAGGCGTGCTTCGACGCCATCCTGTCGAACACCACCGAGATCTACCGCACCGAGATCCTGTCGAAGATCCCCGACGGCGAGTACGTCTGGGAGGACTACGCCGAGCACGACGGGGTGGACGAGCCGAAGCTGCACACCCAGCGGATCACCCTCACCAAACTGTCCGACGGTGACGGGGTTACCGGCGGGCGGATCGTGCTGGACTTCACCGGGACCGGCCCGCAGGCCAAGGGCCCGATCAACCACGCGGCCAATTACTCGGACGGAGTCTTCCTGGCCAAGTGGCTGGCGCCGATCCTGCGGAACCTGGCCGACACCCCGGAACGGATGGCCGAACTCGACGTCAACGAGGGCGTGGTCCCGTTGATCGAGATGAAATTCCCGGAGCCGGGAACGCTGCTGACGCCGATCTTCCCGGCGCCGACGAATGCCCGTACCTTCGTCATCCTGCGGTTGCTCGGGGTGCTGGCCGGGGTGATCGCCAAGGCCGTCGACGGGAAGATGCCTGCGGACCAGGAGACGATCAGGTACGTCGGCTTCCACGGCGTCGACGCCGACGGTGTCCCCTACCTGATGCGGGAGATCCTCGGCGGCGGATCCGGCGGCCGCTACTACGCCGACGGTGAGGACACCATCCACGTGGTCCCGGACAGCTCGAACGTGCCGACCGAGGTGACCGAGTCCCGGTTCCCGTTCCGGATCGAGCGGCTCGGGCTGGCCGTCGACTCCGGCGGCGCCGGCCGGTACCGCGGCGGCCTCGGCTACGAGAAGCACTACCGGATGCTGCTGGACACCGACTTCATGTGCATCGCCGACCGGTCCATCCTTTCTTGCTGGGGCGTGAAAGGGGGCAAGGCAGGCAAGCCGTTTGCCGTGACCATCGACCCGGGCGGTGCGAACGAGCGGGAGATCGAGGGCCTGGAGGACGCCGCCCCGGTCCGGGCCGGCGAACTGATCCGGGTCCGCACCACCGGCGGCGGCGGATGGGGCGACCCGCTGGAGCGGCCGGTCGACGAGGTGGTCAAAGATGTTGTCTGGGGCAAGGTCTCGGTGGCCGGCGCCCGCGCCGACTACGGCGTCGTGCTCGCCCGGTCGGAGTCCGGGGCGGTCGTCGTCGACGAACCCGCGACCGCCGTGCTCCGGCAGCAACTGCGGGCGGCGGAACCCGAAGACGCGCCGTTCTTCGATCGCGGCCCAGGCTATGCGACCTTGTCCGGCGGGCGGACCTTCGCCGAGGTCGACCACGTGTAGCACCGCGCGTCATCCAATCGTTTCCTGAACGACACACCCAGATCAGCCGCCGGCCGACGAATCGTCGGCCGGCGGCCCTGTCTACCGGACAAGCTCCGGTCGAACCGCTCAGTACACGCGTTTGAAAACACGACACTCCGCCTTTGGCAGAACCTGACGATGGCGGGACAACGCCCGCCTTCCACACTTCTCGGAACCGCCCGGTACCCCGACACGCCGGCACAACAGCAGAGGCCATCACATGACACGAGTTTCGCGGGTCGTCATCACGGCGCTGGCCGCCACCGCCGCCTTGTTCGTCAGCTCCTGCGGCAGCAGTGATCCGGCAGCCGACGGATCGGGCGGGGCTTCGACCGCCGCGACCAGTGCCGCCTCGCCGGCCGGCTCGGCCGCCGGCTCGGAGAGCTCGGCTGCCGCAGCCACTTCCGGTGGCGGTTCCTCGGCCGCGGGCGCCAGCGCCGATCTGTCCGGACAGAAGATCGCCGCTGTCTTCTCCGGGCCGATCACCGACGCCGACTACAACGCGCTCGGTTTCCAGGCGCTGGAGGCGGCCAAGGCCGAAGGCGCCGAGACCTCGTACTCAGAGAGCGTCGCGGTCGCCGACGTCGAGCGGGCGCTCGGCGAATACGTCGCCGACGGCAACACGGTGGTCTGGACCCACGGTTCCCAGTTCTACGACGCCACCGCCAAGGCCGCGCAGGACAACCCGGACGTCACCTTCATCGGCGAGTTCGACGGCAAGCCCGAGAACCAACCGGCGAACCTCTGGGTGATCGACCGGAACTTCCACCTCGGCTTCTACGCCGTCGGTGTGCTGGCCTCCAAGCTCAGCAAGTCCGGCACCGTCGGCTACGTAGGCGGACTGTCGCTGCCGTTCTCCTACTCCGAGGTGCACGCGATGGAGCAGGCGATCAAGGATCTCGGTGCCGCCACCACCATCAAGCCGGTGTGGACCGGGGACTTCAACGATGCGCAGAAGGCCCAACAGATCTCCACCCAGCTGCTCGGCGGTGGCGCCGACGTCTTGGTCGGATCGCTGAACCTGGGTGCAGTCGGCGTGTTCCAGGCCGCGCAGAGCAAGCCGGCCGGTGAAGCCTGGGTCACGGCCAAGTACACCGACAAGTCGTCGTTCGGCAAGGAGCACTACGCCGGCAGCGTCATCTACGACTTCACCGGACCGCTCGTCGACATCCTGGCCAAGACCGTCGGCGGGGAGCGGACCGGCTACTACCCGCTGGGCTTCGACACCGGCGTCACTGTTCAGGTGCCGGACGGCGTGTCGCAGGACGTCCGGACGGCCGTCACGGAGGCGATGGACAAGGTCAAGTCCGGCGAGGTCGAGGTTGCCCGCAACACCGAACCGATCAAGTGAGCCGACCCGCCCTCCGGACCCGAACCAGGAGTTCCCGTCGATGAGTGAACCTCAGGCCGGCGCCGACCGGGCGCCGACACCGTTGCTGCGGATGACCGGAATTCGCAAGGAGTTCGGGCCGGTGGTAGCGCTCGACGGGGTCGACTTCACGGTCGGCGCCCGGGAGATCCATGGACTGCTCGGTGGCAACGGGGCCGGCAAGACGACCTTGATGAACGTGCTCTACGGGCTGTACGCCGCTGACGGTGGGACCGTCGAGATCGACGGTGTCCCGGTCACCATCGGCTCGCCGAGGGACGCGATCAAGGCCGGTGTCGGCATGGTGCACCAGAGCTTCCTGCAGGTGGACACCTTCACCGTCACCGAAAACGTCGTTCTCGGTACCGAGAACTCTGCCGACGCCGCGGCCAAGGCCAGGGTGGTGGAACTGTCGCAGCGGTTCGGACTCGCCGTCGACCCTGACCGGAAGGTGGAGGACCTGCCGGTCGGGGTGCGGCAACGCGTGGAGATCCTCAAGGCGCTCTACCGCGGTGCCAAGATCCTGGTGCTGGACGAGCCGACGACCAACCTCACCCCGCAAGAGGTCGACGCGTTGTTCTCGTCGATGAAAGCGATTGTGGACGAAGGGATGTCCGTCATTCTCATCACCCACAAGATCCGCGAGACGATGGCCGTCTGCGGCGCCATGACGGTGATGCGGGACGGGCGCAGGGTCGCCACCTTCCAGGGCGGCACCACCACCGCGGACGAACTGGCGGCCAGCATGGTCGGCGACTCGTCGTCCGTCGGCGACCCGCGCAATTCGTCGAAGGCGGCGGTGATCCTGGGCGGCGCCGAGGTCGGCCAGACCGTGCTGGACACCCCGGACGTCCAGCAGTCGGTGCGGGCGGTCGCGGAGCGGATCGAGATCGCCGGTATGGCAGGTGGTACCGCGGCGATCGCCCCGTGCTCGCTGGCGATCCGGCGCGGCGAGATCGTCGGCATCGCCGGCGTGGCGGGAAACGGCCAGGTGGAACTGGCCGAGGCGCTGACCGGGGTCCGCGAACTGGTGGCTGGTTCGTTCGAGCTGGACGGGGTGCAACTCGCCGGCCGGCCCACCGCCGGGTGGCTGTCCGCAGGGGTGGTCTACGTGCCGGAGGACCGGCAACGCGACGGCATCCTTCCGGACGCGTCGATCACCGAGAACCTGATGCTCGGAGGACAACGGGAGCGCGCCAGGGGCGGCCTGATCGATTGGGCCCGGGCCCGGCAGGAGGCCGTGCAGGCGATCGCGGACTATTCGGTGCGGACGCCGAGCGCGGCCACCGCCGCCGGTCAGTTGTCCGGCGGCAACATCCAGCGGGTGATTCTGGCCAGGGCGTTCGCGCGCCGGCCGAAGCTGTTGGTGCTGCACAATCCGACCCGCGGGCTCGACATCGCGTCAACCTCGTTCGTCTTCGACCGGATCAGGGCGGCCGCGGCCGAGGGCTGCGCGGTGGTGGTGATCTCGGAGGACCTGGATGAGGTGATCGCGTTGGCCGACCGGCTGTCGGTGATCTATTCAGGTGCGCTGGTCGCCGAACGTCCGCGCGGTGCTATCGACCCGTACGAGGTCGGCCGGCTGATGATGGGGGTGGCCGCATGACGATCACCGCACCGACTCCCGGTTCACCGCCCACCCCGGCGGCGCCGGCACCGATGCCCGATGGCCGGCACTCGTTGGCACAGAAGACGAGACGCCTGCTCGGGTCGGCGATTCCGTACCTACTGGCGGTGGTCGCCGCATTCGCCGTCACCGCGGTCATCATCCTGCTGCTCGGGCACGACCCGTTCAAGGCATTCCAGGCGGTGCTGACCACCTCGTTCAAGACGCCGAACGGGATTGTCGAGACGTTCCACAAGTGGACCCCGATCACCTTGCTGGCACTGGCATTCGCCATCCCGCTGGCCGCCGGCCGGTTCAACATCGGCGGCGAGGGGCAGCTGATCCTCGGCGCCACCGGAGCGGTCGCCGTCGGGATCACCCTGTCGGACCTGCCGGCCTTCGTCCTGCTGCCGTTGACGTTGATCGCCGGCACCGTCGCCGGCAGCCTTTGGGCGGGAATCGCCGCCTGGCTGATGCAGCGGTTCAAGGTCAACGAGATCCTGTCGACCGTGCTGCTCAACTTCGTCTCGTTCCAGTTGCTGGACTACGTGGCTTCGGAGGTCTGGCCGAACGTCGGTGCCGGCTTCCCGGCCACCGAGTACATCGGCAAGGGCGCCGAACTCCCGACGATCGGCAAGCCGCCGATGCACTACGGCGTACTGCTGGCGTTGCTGGTGGCGATCGCGGTAGCGGTCTGGATGCGCCGCAGCGTCGGCGGTTTCGAGCTGAAGGCGGTCGGCTCGAACGAGCGGGCCGCCAAGGTGCACGGGATCCGTGCGGGCAAGGTCGCCGTCACCTCGATGCTGGTGGCCGGTGCGCTGGCCGGACTGGCCGGCGCCATCGAGGTGACCGGTGTGCACGAGCGGATGCTCGAGGGCATCCAGTCCAACTTCCTGCTGCTGGGCATCATTGTCGGGCTGATCGCCCGGGGCTCGGTGGTCGCTGTTCCGTTCGTCGCCTTCGGCATCGCGGTGCTGGAGGTCGGCGCATCGTCGATGCAGCGGGCCGCGCAGGTACCGGTCGAACTCGTGCTGATCACCGAAGGTCTGATCCTGCTGTTCCTGCTCGCCAGTGACGTGATCTCCGGCCGGATCAAGCTGCGCCGCAAGAGGAGTAACGGATGAACACGATCGCGCTGATCGTCACGGCCATGGTGCCCTACATCCTGGTGGCGCAGGGGACCATGATCAGTGGCCGCGCCGGAATCTTCAACGTCGCCCAAGAGGGCCTGATGCTGCTCGGCGCCTCGGTCGGGTTCCTGGTGTCGATGCAGTTCGGATCCAACATCCTCGGTCTACTGGTCGCTGCGCTGGCGGGCGCGCTGGTCGGGTTCATCCTGGCCTGGTGCACCACCTACTGGCGGCTGGATCAGTTCGTTGTCGGCCTGGCGCTGTTCTTCACCTGCGTCGGGGTGGCCAACCTGCTGTACCGGGTGGTGGTCGGCGTCACCACCAGCCCACCGCTGATTCCGTTGCTGCCCAAGGTCTTCCTCGGTCAGAACGCGATGGTCTACGTGGCGGTTCTCGGATCGATCGGGCTCTGGTGGTGGCTGTACCGGACGAACTCGGGGATGCGGCTGCGTTCGGTCGGCGAGAATCCGAAGGCGGCCGACAGCCTCGGCGTCAACGTTGCCGCGACCCGGCTCTGGGCCGGCACCGCCGGCGCGGCCTTGATGGCGCTGGGTGGGGCGTACCTGCCGATGGTCTACACCGGCACCTTCAACGACAGCATCGTCGGTGGCCGCGGGTGGTTGGCGATCGCGCTGGCCTTCTTCGGCGGCTGGCGGCCACAGTTCATCCTGCTCGGCGCCGCCTTCTTCGCCTCGATGGATGTGTTGGCGCTGAAGGCGCAGGTCGACGGGATCGGGATACCGCATCAGTTCGTGTCGATGCTGCCCTACGTCGCTACCCTGCTGGTGATGATCTTCGCCTTCCGCTGGGCGCGGGTGCCGCAGTTCCTCGGCAAGAACTACGACCGGGAGTCCCGGCTGGTCGGCTGACCGGCCGGCGGACTGGAGGAATGCTCGTGCAGGCAGGTTCGGTAGTGGTGTTCGGCGCGGCCGGGAAGACCGGCGTCGCCGTCATCCGGGCGTTGCGCGGGCGCGGCGCCTACGTCCGGGCGGTGGTGCGGACGCCCGTCAGCCCGGGGTCCGACGCCGTCGGCGGCGCCGACGAAGTCGCGGTCGCCGACCTGCATGACCCGGCCGCGACGGCAGCCGCGCTGGATGGCGCGGCCGGCGCGTACCTGATGGCGCCCAACATGTTCGACGACGAACCGGGCGTGATCCGGGCGATCGTGGACAGTTGCGTGCGGCAGCGGATCCCGCGGGTGGTCTACCACTCGGTGCTGCACCCGTTCGCCCCCGCGATGCCGCACCACCTGGACAAGGCCGAGGTGGAGAGCTATCTGCACGACAGCGATCTGGACTGGACGATCCTGCAGCCGGCCTCGTATCTGGAGAACGCGCTCGGCGTCTGGGACGGCCTGCTGGCCGGCGACTGGCCGCTGCCGTATCCGGGATCGGTCAGGTTCACCCCGGTGGCGCTGGACGATGTCGCGGCGGCGGCGGCCAGGGTGCTCACCGAGTTCGGCCACACCCATGCGACCTACGAACTGGCCGGACCGCAGGATCTGAGCACCGATGAGATGGCCGAGCAGGCGGCGGCGGTGCTGGGCCGGCCGATCAGGGTCCGGCAGGTCGAGTCCGCGCCGGACACGCCCGCCCGGCTGCGGGCGATGTTCGACTACTACGCGCGGTCCGGCTTCCGCGGCAACCCGCGAATCCTGGCGTTGTTGCTGGGCCGCGCGCCGACCAGTTGGCGGCAGTGGCTCGTCGCCCGGGCATGACCACGGAGGGAACCGCGAACGCCGAGACTCGCGGGTTGGCAGGCGGTTATCGGGGGGAGATCCGGCGTCATGACAGCGGTACGACCGGCGAACCAGAGGACGGCGGCGGGAGAACTCGCCAACGGATCCGGACAGCGGTAGCGGAACCTGCCACCTTGCCGGCCGGCGTCGTCCTCGTAACCTGTGGGTGCAGATCCCCGAGCGAGGAGTGACTGAGTGAGCAGCAACGACGGACCACTGGGCGACATCGTCGTCCTCGACCTCACCCGAGCGCTGGCCGGCCCGCACGCCGCGATGATGCTCGGCGACCTCGGCGCCAGGGTGATCAAGGTCGAATCGCCCGGCCACGGAGACGACACCCGTGGCTGGGGTCCGCCGTTCGTCGAGCCGCCCGTCACCGCAGACACTGCCGATCCCGACAACATCCACCCCGAGGTCGGCCCGATCTCCACCTACTTCCTGTCCTGCAACCGGAACAAGGAATCGATCGTCCTTGACCTCAAGTCGGCGGACGGCAAGGCCGCGCTCACCGAGCTGATCCGGCGCAGCGACGTGCTGATGGAGAACTTCCGGCCGGGGGTGTTGGACCGGCTGGGATTCCCGCTGGACGTGCTGACAGAGCTGAACTCGCGGCTGGTAATCCTGTCCATCTCCGGGTTCGGCCACGACGGCCCCGAGGGCGGCCGGGCCGGCTACGACCAGATCGCCCAGGGCGAGGCCGGACTGATGTCGATGACCGGCCCGGACCCGGAAACGCCGACGAAGGTCGGGGTGCCGATCGCCGATCTGCTGTCCGGCATGTACGGCGCCTACGGCACGGTGGCCGCGCTGCTGGAACGGGAGCGCACCGGCAAGGGCGGCCTGGTCCGCACTTCGCTGCTGGCCGGAGTGGTCGGCGTGCACGCCTTCCAGGGCACCAGATGGACGGTGGCCAAGGAGATCCCGAAGGCTGAGGGACCGCACCACCCGTCGATCTGCCCGTACGGCCTGTTCCACTCCGCCGACGGGGTCGTACAGATCTCGGTCGGCTCCGAGGGGCTGTGGCGGAAGTTCGCGCCCGCCTTCGGCCTGCCGGTGGACGGCGCGGGATTCGCCGGTAATGCCGACCGGGTGCGCAACGGCCCCGCCGTCCGGGCCGCGGTCGAGGAGGCGTTCAGCAGCTATTCGACCCCGGACCTGCTGGCCAGGCTCAGCGAGATCGGCGTGCCCAGCGGCGAAGTGAAGAATCTGCAGCAGGTCTACGAGTGGGACCAAACCAAGTCCCAGGGGCTGTTGATCGACGTCGAGCATCCGGCGTTGGGCCCGATCCAGCTGCCCGGCCCGCCGCTGCGCTTCTTCGACGGCGCCGGCGCGGAATGGCACCGCGAGCATCAGTCGCCGCCGCTGCTCGGCCAGCACACCGACGCCGTGCTGGCCTGGCTGCAGAACGGCTCCGCCGCCGACGGCGCGGGCACCGACGGCAACACCGGTTCGAAAGGCGACTCGGATGACGGCACCGCAGACTGATCCGCGCCAGGGCGGCCGGCCCTCGTCGGGCCGGCCGAAGCGGCTCGGTGCCCACCAGCTGATCGACGTCGTGCTGGACGACTCCTCGTTCGTCAGTTGGGACTCCCCGATCGTCCGGCCGGTCGACATCGACCCGGCCTACGCCGCCGAACTGCAAGCGGCCCAAGAGAAATCGGGCTGTGACGAGTCGGTGCTCACCGGCTGCGGAACCATCGACGGTCGCCGGGTCGCGGTGCTGGCCAATGAGTTCCGCTTCCTCGGCGGGTCGATCGGGCTGGCCGCCGCCGACCGGCTGGAGCGCGCCGTCCGCCGGGCCACCGCCGAGGGTCTGCCGCTGCTGGCCGCCACCGCGTCCGGCGGCACCCGGATGCAGGAGGGCACTCTGGCGTTCGTCCAGATGGTCCGGATTACCGACGCGATCGGCGCCCACCGCGCGGCCGGCCTGCCGTACCTGGTGTACCTGCGTCATCCCACCACCGGCGGGGTGTTCGCCTCCTGGGGTTCGCTCGGTCACGTCGCGGTCGGCGAGCCGGGTGCGCTGATCGGTTTCCTTGGCCCGAAGGTGTATCAGGCGCTCTACGGCGAGCCCTTCCCGGAGGGTGTGCAGACCGCCGAGAACCTGGCAGCGCACGGCCTGATCGATGCGGTGCTGCCACCCGAACAGTTGGCCGAGATCGCCTCCAGAGCGTTGTCGGTGCTCACTGCGCCGCGTCGCGGGGTACCGCCGAAGGACGCCGCCGCCGAGGTCGAGCAGCCAGAGCTGGACGCCTGGGACTCGATCCAGCGGACCCGGCGGGCCGACCGGCCCGGAGTGCGTGAGTTGTTGCGGTATGCGGCCAGGGACGTGGTGCCGCTGAACGGCACCGGCGAGGGTGACGCGCCGCGGGACGCGCGGCCGACGGAGTCGTCGGCGATGACGTTGGTGCTGGCCCGGTTCTCCGGGCTGCCGTGCGTGCTGCTCGGCCAGGATCGGGCGTCGCAGGCCAACCATGGCCCGCTGGGGCCGGCCGAGCTGCGGGTGGCCCGGCGCGGGATGCGGCTGGCCGCCGAACTCGAGCTCCCGCTGGTCTCGGTGATCGACACCCCGGGCGCTGCGTTGTCCAAGGATGCCGAGGAGGGCGGGTTGGCCGGCGAGATCGCCCGGTGCCTGGCCGACCTGATGCAGCTGCCGACCTCGACGGTCTGTCTGCTGCTCGGCCAGGGCTCCGGCGGCGGGGCGCTGGCGCTGCTGCCCGCCGATCGGGTGATCGCGGCGCGGCATGCCTGGCTGTCGCCGCTGCCGCCGGAGGGCGCGAGCGCGATCGTGCACCATGGTGACCCCTCGCACGCCCCGGAGATGGCCGCCGCCCAGCTGGTCAGGTCGGTCGACCTGCGCCGCAAGGGGGTGGTGGATCGGATCGTCGCCGAGTACGAGGACGCCGCCGACGAGGTCCCGGCCTTCTGCCGCCGGATGGGGTCGGTGCTGGCCCAGGAGATCGCCGTGCTCAGCTCGCTGCCGACCTCGCAGCGGTTGGCCCGGCGGGCCGGCCGCTACGTCTTCTGACCGCCCCACCCGCGCTGATCAGTCCCCGGCAAACGGGAGGTGCCCCTCTCGGGCGCTTGCGAAGTGATCGACTCTCGTCACTCCCGTACCAAATCGTGCACGTTGGTAAGCGCCTGCGATGTTGATAAGCGCCGGCCGGTCAGGCCGCGGGAAGGTGCTTCTTCGTCATCCCGGCCTTCTTGAGGGCCTTCTTGTTCTTCGACCTGGCGAAGATGGCCTTGGCGTCCGCCGCGGACAGCCGGCCGTCGGCGAGCAGCCGAATGGGGCAGCGCCGGCACCGCGGCTTGTCCTGGCAGCAGGACGACTTGGGTTTCACCGGCACAGCGCCACTGTAACGGTTGAAGTTAGGGTAGCCCAACCTTGCCTGGGCTCCGGCTCAGTTCTGCCTGGCTGGCGCAGCGGCCTCAGCTCCGAACCGCCGGCTGCCGGCGGCTTCGTTGCCGGAACGGATCGGCAACAGGAACACGGCGGCCAGGCACCAGAACATCTGCACGCTGGCGACGCACATCCAGAACACCGACAGGTCGCTGTAGTCGACGTCCGGCAGGTCGAGGGCCAGTCGCAGATCCTGTCCGAAGGCGAGCGAGCCGAGCCCGACCAGCAGCAACAGCGAGCCGGAGGTGCGCAGTCGGGACCAGACCTCGGTCCGCAGCGGCAGGCCGTCGGGCGTCGCAGTGTTCGACAACTGGATCAGCCGGTGCGCGATGATCACCCCGGCCGGAATCACCCAGACGATGTGGTGCGGCCAGCTGACCGGGCTCACCAGAATGCCGAGCAGCCCGGTCAGCGTGAGCGCGGCCAGCCGGTCGCCGGCCTGCACGGCGCGACGGATCCGCCACCCGGCTCCAGCGGCGACCGCCACTACCAGCAGCAGCCAGATGACCTTGCTCGGGTCGTGTGGCGCCGCGATCCTGGCGAGCAGCCCGTTCATCGACTGGTTCGCCGAGCCGCCGAGGAAGCCGACCCGGTCCGACTCCCAGAGCAGTGAGGTGTAGTACTGCCAGGTCGCGGACGGCGTCACCACCGCGGCTAGCAGGGTCGCGGCGATAGCGGTGCAGATCGCCACCACGGTGGCCCGCCATTGCTTGGACAGCAACAGGTAGAGCAGGAAGATGCCCGGCGTCAGCTTGATCGCCATCGCCAGCCCGATGCCGATGCCGGTCCAGCGGCTGCCGCGACGGCCGAGCACCAGGACGTCCAACAGCACCAACGCCATCAGGTACATGTTGATCTGGCCGAAGCCCATGGTCTGCCGGATCGGCTCCAGCAGGAACGAGGCGGCGGTGGCCAGGCCGACCACCATGAGCCCGTTCTGCCGGGTGATCCTGACGCGTTCCCGCAGGCAGACGAATACGCACCAGGCGGTGGTCGCGATGATGGCCAGCACCGAGATCGTGGTGAGCAGCGACAGGCTGAGCCCGGCCATCGGCGCCATCAGCACGGCGGCCAGCGGTGGGTAGGTGAAGCCGAGGGTGATGTTGACCGGATCGGGCTGGGAGTAGTCGTAGATGTTGTTGCCGTCGATCCAGAAGGTGACCGCCCGGTAGTAGATCTTCAGGTCGAACTGATTGTGGTGCGGTCCGGTGGTGGTGTGGGCGAACTGGTAGGTGACCCAGAAGGCGAAAGCCACCAGTGCGACAGAGCCGGCGAGCCGCCACCAGCGTCTTGCGGTGCTACCGGACACCCTGTCGGGA
Source organism: Nakamurella lactea DSM 19367 (assembly GCF_000426645.1). GTDB lineage: Bacteria > Actinomycetota > Actinomycetes > Mycobacteriales > Nakamurellaceae > Nakamurella > Nakamurella lactea. Next base: position 418,126 of record NZ_AUFT01000008.1, read on the forward strand.
AGGGTCTCGGTGGCTGCGGCGTGGTGAACCGCCGAGGGCTGTGACGTGGCCTCGACCGACGAGGGCGCGCGAAGACCCGGCCGGGCGGTCGTTGACATGGCGTCATTGTCCCAAGTTCCATCGAAGATGAACGCGATTTGAAAACTTCGCCGGTTCGGCGGCGATGCTCACGGGAAAGTCCAGTGGCGAGCCACGTTCGGCGCAGTCTTCTGTCGCAGACGGTGAAATGCGTTGCGGTGAGCCGCTTGTCGAGCGGCGCCAGCGGGGCTCTGATCGGATGTCGAAGTCCGCCAAGACGTCCGGCTCGGGCGAATTGTCGGTCCGCGCCGCCCCTGGAACGTGAGCGACTTCACCCGATCGGGGCATCGTCAGGGCCGATGCGCCGTCGACGAAGTCCGCATACCGCGTACGGCCGGATTCACGGCCGCACCGGATATCGTCGTGGAGAAGGAGCCGCCGCCATGCCGCCAACCCACCAGGTCACCAACCAGGTCCCGCCGCTGATCGGCCACAACGCGACCAGCGCCGATCCGGCGCTGCTGGCCGGCCTGGGCGCCGTCGGGGTCGGTATCGACGGGTCGCTGACCGAGTTGGGCGCGGCTGCCGGCTCCGCCGAGCTGCAACAGGCCGCGCGGCTGGCCAACGAGTACCCGCCGCGGCTGCGCACCCACGATGGCACCGGCCACCGGATCGACGAGGTGGAGTACCACCCGGCCTGGCACACGCTGATGACGGCAGCCGTCGGGGCCGGCCTGCATGCAGCGCCCTGGGCGCCGGGCGCCGGGGCGCACCCGCACCTGCGGCGCGCTGCCGGGTTCTATCTGTGGAACTTCACCGAGGCCGGTCACCTGTGTCCGATCTCGATGACGTACGCCGTGATCCCGGCGCTCCGGCACGCCCCGGCGCTGGCCGCTCGGTATGAGCCGAGTCTGCAGGCCCGAAGCTACGACTTCGGCTTGCGGCCGCCGGCCGACAAGGCCGGTCTGCTGGCCGGCATGTCGATGACCGAGAAGCAGGGCGGCTCCGATGTGCAGGCAAACACCACCACCGCGGTGCCGGACAGCGGGGCTGACGACGCCGGTGCGGCCGGGTATCGCCTGACCGGGCACAAATGGTTCACCTCGGCACCGATGAACGATCTGTTCCTCAGCCTCGCCCGGACCCCCGCCGGACTGAGCTGTTTCCTGCTGCCCAGGGTGCTGCCGGACGGCAGTCGCAATGCGATCGCCCTGCAGCGGCTGAAGGACAAACTTGGCAACCGATCGAACGCCTCCGCCGAGATCGAGTACGACGGCGCGTTCGGCTGGCTGGTCGGTGACGAGGGTCGCGGGGTCCCGACCATCATCGAGATGGTCACCATGACCCGGCTGGACTGCGTGCTGGGATCGGCCGGGCAGTTGCGCGCCGCGGTGACGCACGCCGCCCATCACGCCGCGCATCGCAGCGCGTTCGGCCGGCCGCTGATCGACCAGCCGGCGATGACGGCCGTGCTGGCGGACCTCGCGGTGGAGAGCTGGGCGGCCACCCTGACCGGCCTGCGACTTGCCCAAGCGGTGGACGCCGGCGAGCGGGACCTGCTCCGTTTGGCGTTGCCGGTGAGCAAGTTCTGGGTCTGCAAGCGTGCCGTGCCGGCGATCGCCGAGGCGCTGGAGTGCTTGGGCGGCAACGGCTATGTAGAGGAGTCGGTGCTGCCGCGGCTCTTCCGGGAGTCGCCGCTGAACGGGCTATGGGAAGGGTCGGGGAACGTCACCGCGTTGGACGCGCTGCGCGCGGTCGGCCGTTCGCCCGCCGCCGTCGCGGCACTGCGGGACGAGCTGGCCGGCGCGGCCGGCGTCAACCCGCTGTTCGACGCCGACCTGCGCCGGCTGGAAAGCGCGCTGGCCGACCCGGCTCCGGCCACCGCGCGCCGGATCGCCTCGCTGACGGCGAAACTGCTCGCCGGCTCGCTGCTGATCAAGCTGGCGCCGGCCGCCGTCGCGGACCTCTACTGCGCCACCCGGCTGGGGGATGCCGGCGACCGGGTGTTCGGCGACCTGCCCGCCGGCTACCCGCTGGCCGAGATCGCCAGCGCAGTCACCCCCGCCCCGAGGTAGCGGAAACCTGTCGCGGGACCGGAAAGTGCGGCGGCGTGTCCTGGAAAGAAGCGCTACCTGCGGGGGTTCGGCAGAAAACGTCGGCGATCCACGATGGGGTCGTCAGTTCGTGACGAAGGTACCCGCGCTCCCGCTTCCTACGCTGACGGGATGACCGCTGCGGGTACGACGGGGAGTTGGGCGAATCGGGTGCTGGTCGCCCTGGGCGGCAACGCGATGAGCGCCCCCGACGGCTCGGCGACCGAGGTCGACCAGATTGAGGCGCTGGGCCGGGCGGCCACCCACATCGCCGACCTGGTGGCGGCCGGGGTGCAGGTAGCGGTGACGCACGGCAACGGGCCGCAGGTGGGCAATCTGCTGGTGAAGAACGAACTGACCGCGCAGGTGGTGCCGCCGGTCTCGCTGGACTGGTGCGTCGCGTCCACCCAGGCCACCATCGGTTTCGTGCTCGCCGACGCGCTGGAATCCGAGTTCGCCGCCCGAGGCATCGACCGGCCGGTGGCGAGCCTGGTGACCCGCACGCTGGTCGACGGTGCCGATCCGGCGTTCGCGACGCCGACCAAGCCGGTCGGCCGGTACCTGGACAAGGCGGCCGCCCAGCCGTTCATCGACCTCGGGCAGCACTGGCGCGACTTCGGCGACAAGGGCTGGCGCCGGGTGGTCGCCTCCCCCCGGCCACTGCGGATCCTGGACGCGCCGGTCGCGGCGACGCTGGTCGAATCCGGCACCGTGGTGATCTGCTCCGGTGGTGGTGGCATCCCGGTGGCCCGAACGGCTTCCGCCGGCGACGCACCCGGCCGGCTGACGGGCGTCGAAGCAGTGATCGACAAGGACCACTCGGCCGCGATCCTGGCCGACCTGCTGGACTGTGACGCCCTGGTGATCGCCACCGACATCGACAACGCGGTGCTGCACTACGGCACTCCGCAGGCCCGACCGCTGGGGCTGGTTGGGGTCGCGGAGATGGCGGGTTACCTCGCCGAGGGTCACTTCGCCGCCGGCTCGATGGGGCCGAAAGTTGAAGCCGCACACCGCTTCGCGGCCGGCCAGGGCCGGACCGGAACGGCCGGGCGGACGTCGATCATCACCCGGCTGGACCTGCTGACGCAGGCGCTGACCAGCGAGCCGGGCAGCGTGGGTACCGTCATCCGCGGGGGATCCTGACCCCGTCGCGATCCCGTGCGGGCCGAACCGAACCGAGCACCGTTTCCGCATCATCCCGAGAGAGAACCGAAGGAGCGCAACACCATGGCGAACCAGCCCGAAGCGATCGAGGTCCGGAAGGTCCCGCTGCACAACGTGTCCGACGCCAGCGAGCTGGCGAAGTTGATCGACGACGGGGTGCTGGACGCCGACCGGGTGGTCGCCGTGATCGGCAAGACCGAGGGCAACGGCGGCGTCAACGACTACACCCGGATCATCGCCGACCGTGCGTTCCGTGAGGTGATCGCGGACAAGGGCACCCGCTCGGCCGAGGAGATCAAAGGTATCCCGATCGTCTGGTCCGGCGGCACCGACGGGGTGATCTCCCCGCACGCAACGATTTTCGCCACCGTTCCGGCCGAGCAGGCGGTGCAGACCGAAGAACCGCGGCTGTCCGTCGGCTTCGCGATGAGCGAGCAGCTGCTGCCCGAGGACATCGGCCGGGTCGCCATGGTCGAGAAGGTGGCCGCCGGGGTACGGGTCGCCATGGAGCGGGCCGGCATCACCGACGTCGCCGACGTGCACTACGTGCAGACCAAGACCCCGCTGCTGACGATCGACTCGATCCGCGACGCGCATTCCCGCGGCAAGACCGTCCGGACCAACGACACCCTCAAGTCGATGGAGCTGTCCAACGGCACGGCCGCGCTTGGCATTGCCGTTGCGCTCGGTGAGATCGAGATGCCGACCGACGAGGAGGTGTTGACCAACTTCGAGAAGTTCTCGTCGGTGGCGTCCTGCTCGTCCGGGGTGGAACTGGACTGCGCGCAGATCGTGGTGGTCGGTAACGTCCGCGGCGTCGGTGGCCGGTACCGGATCGGGCACTCGGTGATGACGGACGCACTGGACGCCGACGGCATCTGGGACGCGATCCGGGGCGCCGGCCTCGACCTGCCGGAGCGTCCGCACCACACCGACCTGAAGGGTCGGCTGGTCAACGTGTTCCTCAAGTGCGAGGCATCGAAGGACGGCATGGTGCGCGGCAGGCGCAACGCCATGATGGATGACTCGGACGTCAGCTGGCACCGGCAGATCAAGGCCACCGTCGGCGGCGTCACCGCCGCGGTCACCGGAGACCCGGCGGTCTTCGTCTCCATCGCGGCCGATCACCAGGGACCGGAGGGTGGCGGCCCGGTGATCGCCATCATCGACACCGGCGACGATCCCACCGGATACCAGTTCCCCTGACGATCCCGGTCCGCGGGTTCCCGGGTGGCGTCAGCCCCTCGTCGGTCCCGGCTCGGCAAACTCGATCCGGTTGCGGCCGTTGACCTTCGCCGCATACAGGGCTCGGTCGGCCAGCTCGACCAGCGCGTCGGAGCGCAGGTCGTGCTCGGGATAGTTGGCGATGCCGAACGACAAGGTGGTGGTGATCGTCGCGTCGTCGACCGCGACGCGGGTGGCCTCGCACTCCACCCGGAGCTCCTCGGCGCGGGCCTGGGCGTCGGCCAATGACACCCCGGGGAGCATCATCAGGAACTCCTCGCCGCCGTAGCGGAATACCACATCCCGCGGACCGGACCGGCGGGCCAGCAGGCCGGCAAGTTCCCGCAGGATCGCGTCGCCCGTCGGATGCCCGTAGGTGTCGTTGACCAACTTGAACTGGTCGATGTCGACCATCACCAGGGTCAACGGGAGTCCGTCCCGGCGACAGGAGTTCAACTCGTCGGCCAGCCGGTCCTCCAGGTGGCGCCGGTTGTACAGCCCGGTCAGCGGGTCACGGCTGGCCTGATCCTGCAATTGCTCCTGCAGCGTGGTGATCTCGGTCAGTTGGGCCTCCAGCTGCCGCCGGCTGTCCTGCAGGGCGACCCCGCGGGTGAAGGCTGCATAGGCGAAGTTCCACAGGTAGGCGGTCAGCCCGACGATGCACAGCATCGACACCGGCAACGAGGTGTCCGGCCGGAAGTGCGCTCCGGCGATGGCGAGGCCGATCGCGGCGCCGGCCGCCAGTGCCAGCAGCGAATGCCACAGACCGCGCAGCGACTCGAAAACCACCTGGTTCAGGGTAACCGCAGTGAACACGCTGAAGGTGATCCACAGCGGGAACCCCCAGTACGCCACCCAGATCCCGAACAGGAAGCCGTCGAACAGCAGGTTCTGCAACTCGGCCCGCACCTGATGCCGAGCAGCGCGGGCGCGGAACAGAGCCACCCACGGGTAGATCAGCAGGTTGACCCCGAGCAGGATCCACTCCAGCGGTGCGGCACCCCGTTCGGCGAGGTAGAAGGCCAACACCACGAACAGCACCGCGAAGAAGACCGAGCGGTTCCGGGCATTCAGCCGGACTGTCCAATGTGTCGCCCGGGTCCCCATGGTCCTACTGTAGGCAGCCGCGATCGACCGGCCTCGCGGCCCCGAGCACGGCGGCATCGTGCGAGCACGGCGGCATCGTGGTCGGCGAAGGCCGACCACCAACGTCGTTATCCGCCGGAGTCAGCCTGCCGGCGTGGTGGCGCGGGCGGAGCCCATCCGGGCCATCGCCGCCAGCGCGGACGCCCGGCCGGAGAACCCGATGATCCACGGCGACAGGGCCGCATGGCTGCCGTCCGGAGCGGCGGCCAGGGGTCCGGCTGCCGGTCGGCCTCGCCGATGTCAGGACTCTTCCGGCGGCGCCACCAGTCCAAGGGTGGCCGGCAGGGGCGGGGCATCGCCGCGGACGTGCTGGTTCACGAAGCCGAGTACCACCTGATACCAGACCTTCGCGTGCTGCGGGGTGAGCACCCAGTGGTTCTCGTCGGGGAAGTACAGGAACCGGTGGACCGTCGACCCGTCGGCCTCGGCCGGCAGCCCGGAGTGGGCCAGCAGGTCGTACCAGAGCCGCAGCCCCTCGCCGATCGGCACCCGGTAATCCCGGTCCCCGTGCACCACCAGCATCGGGGTGACGATCTTGTCGACCGAGCGATGCGGCGAGAACTCGGTGGACATCGCCGGAGTCATCTCCTGCGCCCAGAACATCGACATGTCGGTGGTGGCGCCGAACTGGTCCAATGCCCACAGCGAGGCGTGGGTGACGATCGCGGCGAATCGATCCGTATGCCCGGCAACCCAATTGGCCATGTAGCCGCCGAACGAGCCGCCCATCGCCACCGTCTTCGATCCATCGATGTCGGCCCGGGCCTCCACGCTGTCGGTGATCGACATCAGGTCGGTGAACGGCTCGGCGCCCCACCGTCCCCAGCCGCGTTGGATGAACTCCTGGCCGTAGCCGGTGGACAGCGCGGGATCGGGCAGCAGCACCGCGTAGCCCTGCGCCACCATGTTCCACGGGGTCCACCGCCAGCTCCAGGCGTTCCAGGATCCGAGCGGCCCACCGTGGATCCACAGTGCCAGCGGCGCAGGCGATTCCGTGGACACGCCGGACGGCAACGCCAACCAACCGCGGACTCGGGACCCGTCGGCCGCGGTGGTCTGCACCTCTTCCAACCGGCCGGGCAGCGTCGGCCGCTCTGCCGGGTTGGGCAACCGGGTGACATCGCCCGAGGCCAGATCGATGCGCACCACCTCGGCGGGGTATTCGTACGAGCTGCGCACGGCGAAGACGGCGCTACCGTCCGGGTGGGGCACCGCGTCCGAGTAGGCGGCATCGTCGTGGGTGAGCTGGGTGACCTCACCGGTCCCGACGTCGATCCGGAACAGCGGCGCCCGGCCGTCGGAATCGGCGACCCCCAGGATCGAGGTGCCGTCCGGGAACCAGGCCAACGGCCGCGCCCAGCGGTCCCAGCCCGCGGCCAGCGGGGTGAGTTCGCCGGCTGCCAGGTCCAGCACGCCCAGGGTCATCTGGACCGCCAACTGCGGCGTCGATCGCCGCTGGACGACCACCACAGCGCGGCCGCCGTCGGGCGAGATCGGTCCAGGTTCGTACTCGAAGGCGTTGTGCTGCAACAATACGGTCCGCTCGCCGGTCGCCACGTCGATCCTGGCCAGCACGCTGGTGAGGTCCGCGGCCGGCAGCGGGGTGTTCACCGCGGTCAGCAGGAAGCTGCCGTCCGGTGCCAGTTGCGGATGCGCCTCGCGCAGTCCGCTGCCGATGTCCGGGGTGAGGTCCCGCAGCGCCGCCGGCGGGCGGGCATCGACCGTACTCGGGAGCATCTGGTTGGTCCCGGCGGTGTCGTCGGTCCCGGCGGCGCCCGGCTCGACCGCCAGCAGGTGCGGGGTTCCCGGCCCCAGATCGCTGTCCCAGTAACGGATCGGGTAGCCGCTGTGCAGGATGGCCTGCACCTTGGTGTCCTTGCGCAGCGCCCGCAGCTTCGCGTCCGCCGCCTCGTCCGCCGCGCCCGGGAGCAGCTCGGCGGCCACCACCACGACATCGGCGTCCTCGGCCGTCAGCAGCCCGGCGATGCCGCCGGATCGGGCGGCCACCGGCCGGGCCTCGCCGCCAGCGGCCGGGATCAGCCAGAGGGCGGCTTTCGGCTCCTCCTCGTCGGCGCTGTCCGGGTCGGGGCGGGCCGAGGTGAAGTACAGATCGCCGCTCGCCGCGAACGCCGCCCCGGTTTCACCCTTGGCGCTGCGGGTGATCCGCCGGGCCGGCTGCTCGCCGGCCGGATCCAGCTCCCAGAGCGCGGAGCGGTACGCGTTCTGCTTCGGGTTCAGGGTGGACACGCTGGTCACCACCCGAGTTCCGTCGCGGCTGACGGCCAACCCGGAGAGCCGGGGGAGGGCGATGAAGTGATCCAGGTCGTGGAACGGGGTGGCTGGGGGAGTTTGGCTGGCGGCGGATGCGTGGGAATCGGTCACCCCGCCGATTCTGGCACGCACGCGTCGTTCATCGCGGCTGAATATCCCGTGGGTGCGAGGGTCCTCAGGATCGCCGCGATCTGCCACCTACCGCCGGACGAACTCCAGGTCGAAGATCTCCCGGTCTTCCGCGAGGCCGCGACGCTCGAACCGGGTGAGCGGCCGGAAGTCCGGGCGCGGTGCCCACCCGCCGTGCGGGTTCCGCAGCGTCTTCACGCCGGTGCAGGCGGCCAGCATCTGTTCGGCGTAGTGCTCCCAGTCGGTGGCGAGCCGGAAGGTGCCGCCCTTGCGCAGCCGGGAAGCGACCAGCTCGACGAAGTCGGGGGTGACGATCCGCCGCTTGTGGTGCCGGGCCTTGGGCCACGGGTCCGGGAAGAACAGCCACACCTCGTCGATGCTGTCCGGCTGCACCAGATCGGTCAGCACCGGCACCGCGTCGGCGCGCAGTACCCGGACGTTGTCCACGTCGGATTTCGCCATGTGATGGAAGGTCTGGGCGATTCCGGGCTTGTAGACCTCGACAGCGAGCAGGTTGATCTCCGGCCGGTCGGCGGCCATCGCGACCGTCGACTCGCCCATCCCGGAACCGATCTCGATCACCAGTGGGGCGTCGCGCCCGAAGATCGCCGCACCGTCCATCGATTCACCGATGTCGTCGACGGTCAGGAACCACTTGTCGGCGTGCGCCTCCAGTGCCCGTCGCTGCACCTGGTTCACCCGACCGCCGCGCGAGGTGAAGCTGACCACCCGCCGGAAGTTGTCCGGCAGGCCGTCGGGTGGGGTGTCGCCCGGTCGGGCGGCACCGGAGGTCGGGATCCTGGGTGACGACATGGCTCCCGACTCTACGGTCTGCCGCGATCCCGCGTCGCCACCGTCACCGGCTCGATCACCTGGGCCACCGGTCAAGGTGCGCCGGCCGGACCTGCCGACACTGTCGAAGAGACGCCGGAACGCCGGTCAGTCGAGGGGATGGTTCGGCTGGATCACGCCGGCCGGATCGACGTGCCGCACCACGGCGCGTAGTCGCTGCAGGACCTCTGCTGTGTGGAACCGGTCGGGTCCCCCCGCCGACTCGTCGAAGTTGGCGTAGCTGCGGGCATTCGTCCAGGGCGCCAACGCCGAGGTCAGCGCCCGGAGGTCGCGCTCGACCGCCTCCTTCGCCGGCGGTACCGGGGTGATCCCGACCGCGAACGCCAGATACCTGCCGGGCAGGTGGTCGACCACGCCGCCACCGTCGACCCTCCGGCCGAGCGCGCCGCCGAGCAGCCGCAGGTCGACCGCGAGCAGTGCCGTCCGGGCCTGCGGGCCGGCCACCGAGAGCAATGCATCGATCGTCTCCGGGCCCAGCTCGTCGAGGATGAAGCCGTGTCCGGCGGCCGGCACCGGAACCGGCGGATCCATATGGATCGTGCCGAGCTCGGCGGCCGGCATCGGGCCGAAGGTGTCCACCGCCGGACCGAGGTCGCGGATCGGCGCGAGCAGCGCGGCCGCCCGTTCCGGATCGGCGTCGATCGCGCCGTCGACGCCGACGAAGGCCTTGCCGCGCAGGAACTCCGGCAGCTCCGGTAGCGGTGGCAGGTGCAACAACCGCAGGCAGACGGTGGCCGACTCGTCCAGGTCAAGGGTCCAGTCGGCGAAGGCGGCGCAGATCTCGGCGGCCCGGTCGATCCCGAACAGCAGCGATCCCGCGTAGACCGTGTCCAGCGGCAGCACGCCGAACTCGAGCTCCGTCACCACCAAGCCGTTGCCGCCGCCGCCGCGCACCGCCCAGAACAGGTCCGGTTCGGTGCCGGCGTCCACCCGTAGCACCCGGGCGTCACCGGTGACGACTTCCGCCGACCGCACCTGGTTCGCGGCCAGTCCGTGCCGGCGGCCCAGCCAGCTGTAGCCCCCGTTGAGCGTGTAGCCGCTCACCCCGACGTCGGGTGACGAGCCGGACAGCGCGACCAGTCCGTGCGGAGCCAGCGCCGCCGTCACCTCGCCCCATAACACCCCGGCCCCGACCCGGACGGAGCGGTTCGCGACGTCCACCGCGATCCGCCGCATCTCGGTGGTGCGCAACAGGATCGTGCGGGATAGATCGCCCAGCGGGCCGGGATTGTGGCCGCCGCTCTGCGGCGCCACCCGCAGCCCGTGGGCCGCCGCGAAGGCCAGCACGACGGCGACGTCGGCGGCGTCGACCGGGAACGCGACGGCGGCCGGCCGCTGGTCGACGGCCAGGTTCCAGGCGGTGCGCGCGGCGTCCCAGTCGGCGTCGGTGTGGGTGGCCAACCGGCCGCGCAGCAGGTTAGCCAGGACGGGCAGCGATGCCGCCGGGGACTCGACGACGGTGCCGGGTTCGAGGTGGATGCTCACGTGAATTTTTCCTTCTGCTCAGACGCGGCCCGCGTCCGGATAGCCGCGCTCCGACGGGTCGGCCGCGGGCGGTGGGCCGCTGCCACCGCAGTCAGAAGAGCGCGCGGGGGTCACCCCAGATACGTCGCATCGACTCCCCGCGCGCAGGTTGCGGAATCCACGTGGCGGATCGCCGGGACGTCCCGCAACCTGCGCGGTGGGTCAGTCGGCCGAACTCGAGGTGAACCGCCAGCGGCCGCCGGTCACTGTGTAGACGGCATAGCCGTCGGTGTAGGTCGGCTTCGCGGTCGTCGGCGTGCAGCGGGTGTCGGCCGCGGCGGCGGCCGGGACGTACACGGTCGCGGTCGAACCGGCCGGCACCGTGACGTTCAGGCTGAACTGCCCGCGGTGCGAGCGCCACGAGGCGCCGGCCTCGCCGCGCACGGTCTGCAGGGTGTGCGCGGCCGAACTCAGACTCACCCTGGCGTCCGGACGTACCTCGAGCTCCCGCCAGCCGTCGGCCACCGGTCGTAGCCCGGCGACGTTCTGCTGCAGCCACTGCACAACGGTGCCCTGGAAGTAGTGGTCGCGGGAGCGGCCCGGGATCTGCCAGAACTCCCACATGGTGTCGGCGCCGTTGTCCACCCAGTAGCCCCAGCTCGGGTAGCTGCGCTGCAGCGCGACCGCGGCGGCCAGGTCGGCGCGGCCGAACCGGGTGAGCGTCGGCAACAGCACGCTGGTGCCGAGGCAGCCGGTGTTCAGGTGGTTGCCGCGGGCGGTGATGTCGGCGACCAGCGAGTCGAACACCCTCGCCACGTACTCGTCGGGGACCAGATCGAACGCCAACGGGATCACGTTCGAGGTCTGCCGGTACTCCGGGTCCCTGGCCGTCCGGTAGTGGCCGGTCGTGGTGTCCAGGAATTCGGCGTTCAACCTGTCCCGCAGGGCATCCGCCGCTGCCCGGTAGCGTTCCACATCGTCGCTGACGCCGATCAGCTCGCCGACCTCGGCGGTGGCCAGCAGGCCGCGGCGCAGGTAGGCGGTGGCCGTCAGCCGGGTGTCCTCCGGCGGGTTGCCGCCGGTTCCGGGAGACAGGTAGTCGCCCAGGGCGGTGACGGCCAAACCGTTCTGCAGCCGGCGCAGCTCCCAGTCCAGGTACTTGACCACGTACGGGTAGTGCTCACGCAGGACGTCGGTATCGCCGTACCAGCGGTGCATCTCACGCAGCACGAACGGGTACACCGTCGTCCACTCCGGTGCCGGGGCGAGCTGCGTGTAGCCCCAGCTGCCGCTCGGCACGATCACCGGGATCTGGCCCGATTCCACCTGGCTGTCCCGCAGGTCGCCGAGCCACTTGCTGAACAGCCGCTGCATGGCCAACAACTGCGCCATCGTCGGCGCGGCCACCTGGGCGTCGCCGGTCCAGCCGTTCTTCTCGTACATCGGGGTGTCGGTCGGGATGCCGTGCAGATTGTTGTGCACGGTTCGGCGCATCATCTGCTCGAACTTCTCGAACAGCGGCTCGCTGCAGCGGAAGGTGCCGGCATCGGCGATGTCCGAGTGCACCACCCGCATCTGCACGGTGCTCTTCGTCGGCGCGGCCGGCAGCCCGTCCAGCTGGACGTAGCGGAAGCCGTGATAGACGAAGCTCGGCTCCCACTCCTCGATGCGCCCGGTACCGGCGGCGGTGTACTCGTCCTGCTGGCAGCGGCCGGGGGCGTTGCCGTTGCCGGCGACCACCGTGCCGTCGCCGGCCAGCACCTCGCCGTGGGTCAACCGGACCGTTGTGCCGGCGGGAAGTGTTGCCCGCAACCGGGTCCAGCCGGCAACGGTCCGGCCGAAATCGGCCACCCAGACCCCGTCGGCCGGCTTGGTGATGGTCACCGGCGCGACCGTCTCGACCACCCGGATCGGCTCGTTCTGCTGGGCCTGCAGCTCGCCCTTCGGTGCCGGCAGGGCGTGCGCGACCGCCCAGCCGGAGGCGTCGAAGCCGGGCGCTGCCCAGCCGGTCAAGGCCTTGGTCGCGTCGTAACTCTCACCGGCGTAGAGGTTCTCGTAGACCGTCGGGCCGTCGGAGATTCGCCAGTCGGCGTCGCTGACCACCTCCTGGCTGCTGCCGTCGGGATAGTCGAGGATCAGCCGCACCAGTAGCCGGGGCTCGCCGTGCCAGCTGGCCGTGTTCCAGTTCCAGGCGTTGGAGGTGAGCATTCCGTAGAAGCCGCGGCCCAGTTCGGCGCCGATCACGTTGCTGCCCTTGCGGATCAGGTCGGTGACATCGTGGGTGACGTACAGCATGGTCTTGTCGTAGTCGGTGAAGCCTGGCTCCAGCACCGCATCGCTCACCCGGCGGCCGTTCAGCTGCACCACTGCGTACGCGGCGGCGCTGACGTACAGCCGCGCAGCACTGGGCCGGCGGTTGGCGGCGAACTCACGCCGCAGCAACGGTGCCGGCGGCATCGGCACGTCGATCGAGACTCCCGACCCCCACGGACCCTGACCGTAGGGCGCCAGCACCGCGACCGGGTCCCAGGAGGAGTCGTCGAAACCAGTGTGCTGCCAATCGGTCTGCTCGGTGTCGGTGATCAGCCAGGACGCGCCGGTGACCAGTACCAGGTCGTCGCCGGTGGTGTGCACGACCAGCTTGCCGAGTACACCGCCGGGGTTCACCGACGCCCCCGGCCGGTTGGTCGCCCGTACCGCGACCACCAGCTCGCCGGCCACCGCCGCCTGCGCCGCGTCGGTCACATCGACCAGTTGGGCCAGCCGCCAGGCGTCCGTCCGCTGCGGGACCGAGGCCACCTGTTCACCCTGCAACCAGCCGGTGAAGTCGTCGTCCGCGGTCAGGACCAGGGTGGCCGCGCGCACCTGGGTGCCGGCCGGGATCGGCAGGTGGGCTCGCAGGTAACGGGTTCCCACCGCGCCGTCATTCGCGGTGCTGCCCGGTGCCCAGACCCAGGAGGTGCCGACCAGGTCGGGCTCGTCCGGCTGTGGGATCGATACGCCCGAGCCCCACGGGCCCTGCCCGTAGCTCGCGAGCTCGGCGGCGGCCTCCCAGCCGGAGTCGTCGAACTCCGGCTGTTGCCAACCGGCCGGCTCGGTATCGGTGACCTTCCAGGACGAATCGGTGGCCAGTTCCAACTGCTGGCCGGCACCGGTGACCACGACCAGGCGCGCCAACAGCCCACCCGGATTGATCGAGACGGTGCCGGCGTTGGTCACTTCGGCGGCCAGCACCAGCTCGCCGCCTACCGCGGCGGTGGCCTGCTCGGTGACGTCCGCTGCCTCACCGGTCCGCCAACCGTCGGTGACCGGCGCGGACGACAGGATCTGCTGACCGCCGAGATAGCCGGTGTAGTAGTCGTCGGCGGTCATCACCAGGTAGGCGCCGGCCACGTCCGTGCCCGCCGGGATGGCCAGTCGGCCGCGCAACCGTCGGGTGCCGGTGGGTCCACCGTTGGCCGTGGATCCCGGCGTCCAGATCCACTTCGCGCCGGTGAGTGTGCGCTCGACCTGCCCGGACGGTGCATTGCCGATCCAGGAGGCGCCGCCCCAACCCTCGCCCAGCAGCGCGGTCTCGAACCACCCCGGATCCGACCAACTGCCGGCCCGGCCGCTGCCGTCCCAGCTGCGCACCCGCCAGAAGTAACGGGTGCGGGGTGCGAGGCTCGGACCGGCGTACGCGACGTTGCCGGTGGCGGCCGAGGCGACCCGCCCGGAGTCCCAGACATCGGCCGTTCCCTTGCGCAGCAGGTGTTCCGAGCTCGACACCTGCAGCTGATAACCGGCCTGGGTGCCGCGGGCACCGGCGGGGAACTCCCACCCGAACCGCGGGCGGGCGACGTCGGTGCCCAGCGGGTTCACCGCATACCCGGTGGTGGTGGTCACCGGGCGCAAGCCGCCGCCGGCACCCCCGGCCGCGACCCCGGCGATCGCCGGCTCTGCGCCGGCCGACCCGGCCGCAGGGCCGGATGCGGACCCGGCGGATGCCGCCGCGGTACCGGTGCCCAGCGCCAGGCCGGCCGCGGTGGCGGCGCCGGCACCCAGGAACAACCGCCGGCTGACGGATGAACCGTCGGGCGGTCCGTCGGCGCCGGCGTCAACGGGTTCGCCGACAACGTTGACCTGATCGGGCGTGCGTGGGCTCTGACGATGTGCCACCTGGGGCTCCTTTGCGACCGGTGAGCCTCGAACATGGCACGTCGCAGCCGACCGATCAATGGTTCGGCGAGCAATGAAACCCGGACGGTTTCCCTGCGCAACCCGGCATCGCCGCCGGGATCCGCCGCCGGGATCCGTCATCCGGTGTTCGTCATCGGGTGTCCGTCATCCCTGGTCCTGGTCGGCCGCGCCGTCCTGGCGATGGGGCCGGGCCTGCCCGGCAGCCGCCAGGCCTTCGGCGAGACCGGGGAACTGCGGCGCCCAGCCCAGTTCCCGACGCGCCAGCCGATTGGACACCTGCATGTTCACCCTGGTCATCAGGACACCCGCATACGGCGCGGCTGCTCGTAGCAGCCAGCCGGGCAGGGCCATCGGCGGCCGCGTCGAATGCACGCTGGCAATGGTGTCGACGTAGTCGCGCCAGCTCGCCGGGGTGTCGTCGACGATGTTGTAGGCGCGGCCCGGGGTTCCGCGAGTGAGGGCGGCGACGGTGGCGGTGGCGGCGTCCTGGTGGTGGATCAGGCCGAGGGTTCCGCGCCAACGCGTCGGGACGGGCAGTTTCCGGTGGTTCAGCATCGTGACCATCGTCGGGGTGTCGTCGCCGTAGAACAGGCCGTAGCGCAGCGCGATGCCGTCGATCCCCGGCGTGTGGAAGGCCTGCTGCTCGGCCGCGACCATCGCCCGGATCGGCGCGTCGGTCGGATCGCCGGCGAGCGTGCCGAACGGGGTGTTCTCGTCAACGGCGCCGACATCGCGGTAGCCGTAGCCGAAGACGATCGACTGGGTGACGAACCTGGTGGCGCCGATGGCGCCGGCCGCCGCCAGCAGGTTGGCGCTGCCTTCGGTGCGCAGCCGATTGGTGGCGTCCATGTCCCTGAACCTGGCCGGCGCCTTCTTCAGTGCGGTCAGCTCGTGCAGCACCGCATCGGCGCGGACCCCGGACACCGCGGACAGCAGGGCGTCCCGGTCCATCACGTCGGCGACGATCGGCCGTCCGCCGCGCGCCCGGACCACGTCGGCGCCCTGCACGGACCGGGCCAGGCCGATCACTTCGTGCCCGGCTTCGGTGAGTGCGGGCAGCAGTCGTCCGCCCAGGGTGCCGGTCGCACCCGCCACCAGAACCTTCATTGTTTGTCTCCCATCAGATGTGCCGCCATGTCGACGAGGGTTGTCAGGTATCGCTGCTGCGGGACGGCCAGCGGATGCTCGCCGCCGAAGACATCCCGCAGCAGCCAGTAGTGCGAGATTGCGTCGATGAGAATGGCGGCCAGCGCCTCCGCATCGAGCTGTGGTCCGCCGAGCGCGCGCAGCAGCGTGACCAATGCCTGATGGTTCGTCCGGATCTCCGCGTCCCGGATGAACCCCAGGAGTTCGGGCGCCGAAGCCAGGTCCCTGACCAGGATCCGGTTCACGTCGCGTTCGTCGTCCAGGCGCTGCAGTCCGAGTTGAGCGACCTTGAGCAGGACCGCCTCCGTCGGGGCGTCGGAGCTCGGACTCATGCTGGGCAGCAGTTCGTTGCGGGATTCGATCCGCTCCCGGATGCCGGTGGACAGCAGCGCCTCCTTGGACGGGAAGTGCCGGTACAGGCCGCCCGAGCCCGGAGTCAGGCCGGCCGCCGCCTCGATCTGCGCGATCGAGGTGCCGGCAAACCCGTTCTCGCCGAACAGGCGCATGGCCTCGGTGACGATGCGGTCGCGTGTTCCGCTGCTCACGGTCCTCCCTCGGGCGTTGCTCCATCAGTAAGTACTTACTTACGACGGTAGCCCGGCGCGGTCGCCGCGGCAAGACAATTCCTGGCCCGGCGGTGGGATCCGTCGGGTGTTGTCGGCGGAAATCGGCCGCGGACCCGTCCGAACCGGCGGCGGGTCCGAATCCGTTGTGTCGAGCAAGCCAGAGCGCGCCCAAGCGCCCGTCTCGGCGGCGCATCCGGCGCCGTCGTCGCCCGGCCCGAACAGAAATGGTGGAACTCCCATGGGCAGAACAAGAATGCGATTGACGATCGGATCGGCCATCGGCGTGTTGGCGATGCTGGGATGGGCGTTGCCCGCGGCCGCCGCCGATAGCACGGTCCAAGCGGATCTGAAACCCGTTGCCGGCAACGGCGTTCAGGGCAGTGGCAAGGCGATGGTACAGATCACCGGCAACACCCTCACCGTCACCATGGCGGCCACCGGGTTGTTGCCGGACAACCCGCATGCCGCACACATCCACTTCGGGGCCGAGGCGCGCCACGAATGCCCGAACCTGGGTGACGACACCGACAAGGACGGGCACCTGACCACCACCGAGGGCGGCCCGGCCTACGGCCCGGTCGTCGTCTCGCTGACGAAAACCGGTGACACCTCGGCGAAGTCGGTGCTGGCCATCGACCGGTACGACACCGCGCCGGGTGGCGACCTGCAGTACGAGCGCGGATCCATCCAGGTCTCCGACGAGGTGGCCGCGGCCATCGCCGCCGGCAAATCGGTGGTGGTGATCCACGGCGTCGACTACGACCACGACGGCGCCTACGGCGGCAGCAAGAAGTCGGAGCTCGACCCGAGCCTGCCGACCGAGGCGACCGACCCGGCCCTGTGCGGCGTGCTCACCGCGTCGCAGATGTCCGGCATGCCCGCCGGTGGCGTGCAGACCGGTGGCGGATCCACCGCCGGTGTCGAGGATCCCGGTCTGCTGATCGGCGGCGGCGCCGCGGTGTTGTTCGGTGCGGCACTGTTCGGCGGCGCGTTGATCGGCCGTCGCAAGCTCGCGGGTCGGGCGAGCTGATGACGCCCGGCGCCGGCCACGGGAACTCCCGTGCCCGGCGCCGCGGCCTGCGCACCGTCATGCCGGCCGCGGCGCTGTTGCTCCTGGTCGCCGGGACCATCGCGGTCGCGGTCGGGCTGTTCCGGCAACAGGAAGCCCCCCCGGCTCCGGCTCCGGCGGCGGCCGGGCAACTCGACGCCTTGCCGGATCCGCCATCCGCCGGCCGCTCGGTCACCGGCGCTTCGGCAATCGACCCTGCGGCTTCGTCGATGCGGACACTTCCCGCGGCGCCCTCGTCGGCCCCGGCGTCACCACCTGTCTCGGTGGCGCCGGCCCCGTCGGCGCCGCCAACGTCACCGGTTTCGTCACCGTCGGCGTCGACCTCATCGCCGGCCGCGCCGCCGGAAGTCGTTCCGCCCGAAAGCATCCGCATCCCGTCGATCGGTGTCTCATCCGATCTCCTCGGGCTCGGGCTGGCGGCAGACGGCTCGCTGGCCGTGCCGACGCCGGGACCGGACTACGACAAGGCCGCCTGGTTCACCGGGTCGCCGGCCCCGGGCTCGCCCGGGCCGGCGGTGATCGAAGGCCATGTGGACAGCTCCGCGAACGGCCCGTCGGTCTTCTACCGGCTGGGCGAGATCGCCATCGGCGACCCGATCCGGGTCACCCGGTCCGACGGATCGGTGCTCAGCTTTCGGGTCTACGCCGTCCGGTCGTATCCCAAGGACGCCTTCCCCACCCTGGACGTGTACGGCAACACGGCAGGGCCGGAACTCCGGCTGATCACCTGCGGCGGATCCTTCGACAGCGGCAGCGGGCACTACCTGGCCAACACCGTCGCCTTCGCCCGACTGAGCTGACCGGCTCTCCGCGGAATGCACCAGAACGGGTGCTCAGCGCCATTCCTGGTGCATTCCGGGTGCTGTGTCAGGCGTCGCGCTGGTACAGCGAGAGCAGCGCCAGCAGCCAGATCACCAGCGCGGTCACCAGGAAGATCACCAGACCCTGCTGGGCGCTCGGCCCTTCGGCGATGAACGCGGTCCGGCCGAACATCCCGCCGTGTCCGCCGGCCGCCACGAAGTTGAACCCGGCGTTGAACGGCAGGTACGGGGTCATGTCGCGCAGACCGGAGATCAACATCAACAAGGTCTCCACCAGCAACGGCCACAGCAACAATGCGGTGATAGCGCCGGCCGACTGCCGGACCAGGGTGCCGACGCCGATGGCCAGCACCGCGCCGATCGCGTACAGCGCCGAGTAGCCGAGCACCATGCGGTAGTCCGCGGCGGAGCTCAGCTGCAGCGGCACGTCCGGATCCGTGGCCAGCGCCTTCACCAGGAAGAACCCTCCGAGGCTGGCGACCGCGCCGGTCACCGCGCCGATGAAGGCCATCAGCACCGTCTTCGCGGCCAGCACCAGCGCTCGCTGCGGCACCGCCAGGAAGCTGTTGCGGATGGTGCCGAACCGGTACTCGGTGGTGATGGTCAACGCGGCCATCACCATGAAGGTCATCATGCCCATCGGACTGCCGGTCTGTGAAACGAAAACCGTTGCCTCCCGGCCATTGTCCACCAGTGCTACGGCCAGACCCAGGCCCCAGACCGCGAGCAGGATGACGCCAAGGCACCAGTACGGCGACTTCGTCGAGAACAGCTTGATCCGTTCGACCGCGAGTGCTGCCACCATCGTCGTCACCGCCCTTGCGGGGTCGAAGGGGGACCGAAGGGAGGTTGCGACCCGAGTGGGTTGCCGAACTGTTGCTGTCCGCCCGGCCCTGGCGTGTACTGCGGGGCTGACGGGCCCCGTCCGCCGGGCGCATCGTGCGCGACGTACTCCACCGAGGAATTGGTGAGCTGGATGAACGCCTCCTCCAGTGAACCGGTCTGCGGGCTCAGCTCGTGCAGTGGGATGCCCTTGGCCGCAGCCAGTTCGCCGATCTGTTCGATCGGCAGGCCGATCACCGTCAGCCCATCGGCCACCTCGTTGACCCGAACCGCGCCGCCGGGAACCGCACCGCCGGGAACCGCGCCGCCGGGAACCGCGCCGCCGGGAACTCCGCCCCCGGGTGCTCCGCCGCCCGCGCCCTGGGCGCGGATCAACTCGTCCAGCGCCGCGCGCAGCGCCGGCAGTTGCGGGCTACGCACCCTGACGCTGGATTCGGTGGAGTGCGAGATGAAGTCGGCGGTGGAGGCGTCGGAGATCAGTTGGCCGCGGCCGATCACCACCAGATGATCGGCGGTCAGCGCCATCTCGCTCAACAGGTGCGACGAGACGAAGACCGTCCGGCCCTGCTCCGCCAGTCCCTTCATGAAGGTCCGGATCCAATGGATGCCCTCCGGATCGAGGCCGTTCACCGGTTCGTCGAACAGCAGCACCTCCGGATCGCCGAGCAGCGCGCCGGCGATGCCGAGCCGCTGCTTCATCCCGAGGGAGAACTTGCCGGCCGCCTTCCCGGCGACGCTGGTCAGCCCGACGGTGTCCAGCACCTCGTCCACCCGCTTGACGCCGAGACCGTTGGCCCTGGCCATCCAGCGCAGGTGGGCCCGCGCCGTCCGGTTCGGGTGCACCCAGTTCGCGTCCAGGAGCGACCCCACCTTGCGCAGCGGGTGCTTGAGATCGAGGTACCGCTGCCCGTCGATCAACGCCTGGCCACGGTCAGGGCTGTCCAGCCCGAGCACCATCCGCATGGTGGTCGACTTGCCGGAACCGTTGGGCCCGAGAAATCCGGTCACCTGGCCCGGCCGTACCAGGAAGGACAGCTGGTTGACGGCCACCGTGCGGCCGTAGGTCTTGGTGAGCCCCGACGCCTCGATCATCGGACCCCGCCCCTGCGCGCTTCCGTTGTCGCGTTCACGTGTCCCCTTCCGGCGCAGCACCTGCCGCGCGCGTCCAATGCTGCCTTACCTGTGCGGTCCGGACCGAACTTTCCGGTAATGCCCGGTCGGTCGGAACGGTGTCAACCCTGAAATGTCACCCGGCCGGCCACCCCGGCGACCCCGGGCGGAAACACCGAACCCAACCCCTGCGATCGGCTCGACATGGCACGATGCATCTTCGGGGCCGCGAATCGCGCCCGCGCCGGGCCGACCCAGGGCCGGCACCGATGACCCGCGCGGGTGCACAGACACATCGAAGACAGAGGGGAATGTCCGACAGGATGCGACTGCTGTCCATCGACTTCGGCACGTCGAACACCGTGGTGGCGCTGGCTGTCGACGGCCAGGCGGCCCGGACCGTGACCTTCGACGCATCGCCGCTGCTGCCCTCCGCCGTCTATCTGGCGGCCGACGGCAGTGTCACGGTCGGCCGGGAGGCGCAGCGGCAGGCCAGGCTGGACCCGACCCGCTACGAGCCGAACCCGAAGCGCCGGATCGACGACGGCGAGGTGCTGCTCGGCGACCGGGTGGTCGGCGTGGTCGAGCTGATCGCCGCCGTCCTGCGTTCGGTGGCCACCGAGGTGCGGCGTCAGCTGGGCGGCGCCGCCGCCGACGAGGTACGGCTGACCCACCCCGCCCAGTGGGGTGCCACCCGGCAGAACACCCTGCTGTCCGCCGCCCGGGCCGCCGGGCTGGGTACCAACCTGGTGCTCATCCCGGAGCCGGTGGCCGCGGCCGCGCAGTACACCCAGCTGCCCGGTCGCACCCTGCCGCCGGGCGGCACCGTGGCCATCTACGACCTGGGCGGCGGCACCTTCGACATCGCGGTGGTCGGCCGCACCCGCAGCGACTTCCACGTGCTGGCCGAGGCCGGCCTGGGCGATCTCGGCGGCCTCGATTTCGACCAGGCGGTGCTGGACCACGTCGGCCGGACCGCCAGCTCCACCGACCCGGCCCGCTGGCAGCAGGTCCTGCGGCCGGCCGACTCGGCGTCCCGGCGGGCCGCCCGCGCTCTGGCCGAGGACGTCAGGGCCTCCAAGGAGACGCTGTCCCGTTACCCGCAGACCGAGGTGGCGCTGCCGGACCCGTTCAGCGATGTGCACCTGACCCGGCCCGAGTTCGAGGGCCTGATCCGGCCGAATCTGGTCCGCTCCATCGAGGTGTTGCAGACCACCCTGCGCAACGCCGGCGTCGGGCCTGATCGGCTCACCGGCATCTTCCTGGTCGGCGGTTCGAGCCGGATCCCGTTGGTGGCCAAGCTGATCACCGAGCAACTCGGCGTCACCCCTGTCGCCCTCGACCAGCCGGAGACCGCGGTCGCCCTCGGCGCGCTGCTGGTTCCGGTGCACCGGGAGGGGAACCGGACGGTGGCGTTCGGCGACACCCCCGGTGGGCAGAACCCGGTTAGTGCCGGGCAGCCGGCCGCCGGCGGGCCACCGGTCGGCCCGCGTTCGGGGCCGATGACGGGCGTCCCGTCCGGTGGCGGGCAGCGTCCGGTGGCCGGGCCCCCGCCGGGCACCGGGCCGCACTCCGTGCCGCTGACGGGAGCCGGGCCGGGTGCCGGCAGTTCGAGCGGACCGGCCGGTCGCTCCAGGAGCTGGGTATGGATCGCGGCGAGCGTGGTCGGGCTGCTGGTCGCCGCCACCCTGGTGCTGGTGATCGTCAAGCCGTTCTCCACCGGAAATGCCGACCAGCCCACCGATCCGCCGACCACCGGGGTGACCAGTTCCGGCACCGTCACCACCGGATCGACCGACCCGAGCAACCCGGTGTCGAGCGGCCCGTCGCCGACCGGTGACCCGAACGCGACCGGAGTCGGCCCGCAGCAGGCGCTCACCCAAGGCGAGCTGGACTTCCTCGGGCCGGCCGCGAACAAGTTGATCAACTGCGGCGACAACACCGACTCCATCAACCGGCAGGTGCCGGAGAGCTATCGGGGCACCAGGGTGCTGCGCTGCGACATCCCCGAGTCGGACGACAGCGGTCTCTACGGCCGGACCCTGCTGTACGTGTTCACCAAGGACGACGCGGCGGCCGCCACTGCGATGCAGGCGCAGATCACCAAGGACCGGGTGGCGGACCAGGACTACTCGGTGCAGGACAAGGGCGGTGACGTCAAGACCGGGCAGGGCACCCTGCGGGTGGTGGTCTCGGATCACCTGGCGGAACTGGGGAGCGCCTCGGACGGGGACGGCGTGCCGACGGTCAGCTGGTCCGTTGACGGCAAGCCGTATGTCGGGGTGATGGCCGGCGTGAAGTCGTCCTCGGCCAGTGACCTGCTCGACTACTTCACCATCAACTTCCAACCCCGGTAGCGCGCTGACATGCAAGGGCCATTGTCGCTGTCGGTCGGCGGACTGTGCACCGCGCTGCTCCCCCAGGTGTCGCCGCGCACCGCTGGCGGCCTGCGAGAGGTGTTGCGGCGGTTGGACACCCCATTGCAGTTGGCGGTCGCCGGGCGGATCAAGGCCGGGAAGTCGACGCTGGTCAACGCGTTGATCGGGCGCCGGGTGGCACCGACCGACGTCGGCGAGTGCACCCGGTTGGTGACCAGGTTCCAGTACGGCACCGTCGACCGGATCGAGGTGGTGATGCGGGACGGCGGGCGCAACACCATCCCCTTCGCCGCCGACGGCGGCATCCCGGCAGACCTCGGTATCCCGTTGGAGCAGGTCTCGCACCTGGAGGCCTACCTGACCAGCGCGCTGCTGTCCGACGTCACGGTGATCGATACCCCCGGCCTCGGGTCGATGGACTCAGCGTCGGTGTCCCGCACCGAGGCGTTGCTGGGGGCCGCCCGGAGCGAGGACACCCCCGACCCGGAAGCGGATCCGGACACCGGACCCGGTGACCTGGACCAGGTTTCGGAGTTCGCGGTGGCCGGCGCCGAGGCGGTCGTCTACGTGTTCACCCAGTCGATCCGGGCCGACGACACCAAGGTGCTCGCCGCGTTCACCGCCGCAACGGCTTCCCGGGATGCCGGACCGGTGAATGCACTCGCAGTGCTGAACAAGGCCGACACCGTGCAGCCGGACAGCGTCGACGGCTCCGGCGGCGACATCTGGCATGCCGCAGAGCTGCTCGCCGCCTCGCAGGCCGCGGTGCTGCGGCCACGGGTGGCCGACGTGCTGCCGATGAACGGGTTGCTGGCCGAGACCGCGGAGACCGGCGCGTTCACCGCCGCCGACGCCGAGGCGCTACGGGCGCTGGCCGGCGTTGACCCGGCGCTCTTCGGCGCCATGATGATGGCCGCCGATCTGTTCACCTCGCTGGAGGCGCCGGTCGATTCACCCGCCAGGGTCAGGCTTTTGCAACTGCTGGACCTGTACGGCATCAACGCGGCGGTGCAGATCCTGCGCGCCGAACCCGCGGTGTCGGCCGGCGAACTGCGCCGCCGGCTGCTGGCCAGCTCCGGGCTCGGTGAGTTCCGCCGCCGGCTGGGTGAGGTGTTCCGGCTGCGGGCGGACGGGATCAAGGCGTCGGCGGCGCTGGCCTCGTTGGGGGCGTTGGCGGCCGCCACCGGCGATCCGCATGAGCGGCAACGGATCCACGACGGCATCGAGATGTTGCTGCAGCGGCCGGAGGCGCACCAGCTGCGGCTGCTGGAGGCGCTGACCCTGGTGTCCGGCGGAGCGGTGGCGATGGATCCGGAGCTGACCGCGGAGATCCTGCGGCTCGGCGGATCCACCCGGCCGGACGAGCAGCTCGGGCTGCCCGGCCGCGCCGCCGCAGAGCTGCAGGCGGCGGCGCTGGAACGGGCCGGCTGGTGGCGCTCGTTCGCCTCGTTCGGCGCCACCCCGGGGCAGAGCCGGGTGGCACACGTGGTGCACCGCGCCTACTTCCTGCTCTGGCAGGAACTGAAGGGACAGGTCCCACCCGGCCCGCCCGGCTTGGCCTCGCGATGAAGTGGCGGCGACAGAATGAGCCCAACCCGGCCAACCCGGCCAACTCGGCCGCCGCGGACGAACGCCGGCAGCTGATCGAGCTGCTGATCTACGCCTGGGACCGGGCCCGCAGCCCCGGGGTCTGGGAGCGACTGGCCGCCGGGCTGGCCGAGGTCGGCGTGCAGGTGTTGCGGCCCGACGGCGAGCCGTTCGACCCCAATGCCCACGAGGTCGGCGGCACCGAGCCCACCGATGACGTTTCGAAGATCGACACCGTGGCCGAGACCGAGGTCGCCGGGTTCGCCGATCGCGGCGTGCTGATCCGGGAACCGGTAGTGGTCGTCTACCGCCGCAAGTGACGCGGGTCCCGGTACCGTCGAGAAATACTGTCCAGTCGCGAGGGGATGACGGATGACCACACCGGTGGCGCGCGCCCAGGTTGCGCTGCCCCAGGCCATCCGGCAGTGGCGCGAGCAAGCGGTCGGCTGGGTGCGCAGCACCGACGCCGACACCGCGGCCCGGCTGGCCGCCCGTAAGACCACCCGCGCAGTGCCGCGGGTGGTGGTGGTCGGCGAGACCAACAGGGGCAAGTCGTCGCTGGTCAACGCGCTGCTCGGGACTCCAGGGTTGTCGCCGGTTGATGCCGGCCTGGCCACCTGCACCTACCTTCAGTTCTCCCACGGCACGTCACCGACCGCGGTCGCGCACTTCGGCGGCGGGATGGCCGACATCACCTTCCCGGCCCGTGAGCTGTCGGCCTGGGCGACGATGGATTCCGAACCCGACCACGACCTGCCGCCGCCGCGCTGGATCGAGGTGACGGTCCCGGCGCCGCTGCTGCAGACCGTCACCCTGGTGGACACCCCCGGCGTCGGCGGCCTGGTCGCCGGGCACGCCGATCTGGCCGCAGAGGCGGCAGCGGCCGCGACCGCGTTGCTGTTCGTGGTGGACGCATCGGCCCCCTTCACCCGCGGCGAGCTCGAATTCCTGGAGAAGGTGGCCGACCGGGTCGATGCGGTGCACTTCGCCGTCACCAAGACCGATGTGTTCCGCGGCTGGCGGGAGATCGTGGCCGCCGACCAGCAGCTGCTGGCCCGGCACGTGCCGCGGTTCACCAATGCGCCGTTCCATCCGGTATCCAGCACCCTGGCCGCGGCCGCCGACGGGCAGGCCGATCCGCGGATCGCCGAGGTGATCCGCACCCAGTCCAGCATCGCCCCGCTGCGCCGGATCCTGGCCGAGGACGTCGCGGCCAGGGCATCACTGTTGGCAGACGCCAACCTGATCCGGATGGCGGTGACGGTGCTGACCGGCGAGGTGGTCGGCCTCGACCAGCAGCGCCGGGCGTTGACCAGCGGCGCCGAGCAGTCCGAGGCGCTCAAGGTTCGCCGCGAGGAGTTGCTGAACCAGCGGCGCAGCGGCGGCGGCCGGTCGTGGCAGGTGATGCTCCGCGCCGAGATCCAACGGGCCAGGGTCGACCTGGTACACGAGACCGCGCGCGAGGTGCGCGAGGCCTCGCAGATGTTCCGCGGCGCCATCGATGCGGCCGACGCCGATGCGCTCAAACAGCTACCGTTCCACATCGATGCCTACGCCCAGGCGATGACCGCCCGCGCCCACGGCCGGCTGCTGGAAGCCATGGGGCGCATCGTGAATGCCGTTCTGGTGGAGCTGTTCACCGCCGAAGAGTTGGCGCAGCTGGCGTCCTCGCTGGCCACCCGGCCGTACGCGCCGCTGGTGACCCGCGGCCCGGAACGGGCCAAGAGCGCAGACGACACGATCATGTCGCTGGCCGGTGGCGGCATCGGGCTGACCCTTGGCAGCCTGGTCCGGATGGCGTCCGCGGCGGTACTGCCGGCGGCGATGGGGGTGGTGCTGCTGCCGGCCTCGATCGCGTTGGGCGGGGCCGCTGCCTTCTTCATGGTCCGCTCCCGGCGCCGGATGCAGGACAAGCAGCACCTCAAGTCGTGGCTGATGGAGGTACTCGGCGAGGCGAAGGCGCAGATCGACCAGAACATCGCCGAGCAGTTCATCGAGGCCGACGAGCAGCTGACGCTGGCGCTGGACGACGCCCTGACCAAGCAGGTGACGGCCGTCGAGAACGAGATCAAACAGGTCGACGGTGCGCTGAAACTGGACGCCACCGAGCGGGCCGGCCGGCTGCGCACGCTCGACCAGCGGCGGACCTCCGGATCGGCGCTCATCACCTCCGGCGAGGCGCTGCTCGATCGGATCCGCGGAACCCGCGCGGCCGGTTCGGTGATCCTGCCCGGGATGACGAAGGCCGGGGTCGCGCGGACCATCGCCCTGCCGCCCGGGTTGCCGGCGCCACCGCCGGGTCCGCCGCCGGGCCAGCCGCCGCAACCGGCTGGCGGAGCGCCACAACGGGTTCCGTCGTCGGTCGGGGGTGACGTGTCGTCGGAGGTCACTGCACCCCAGTCGATCGAAACGGCCCCGTCAGCCCCGTCAGCCCCGTCGGCCCCGTCAGCCCCGTTCGATGTGGGGCCGCCGGCGGTCGGCGTGCCGCGGCCGCCGGCTCGCCCTCCGGTGATCCCGCCCGGAACCGCGCTCGGAGCACTGTTCGGACGGGACAGCGCGCCGGTCGAGTCGGTACCGTCGGAGAACGGGAACGCTGACGACGGGGCCGACGAGCTGGAACGCACCCGGCCGCGTCCCTCGCGGCAGGTGCCGCCGGTGCCGTTCGGCCGTGGGGATCCGCGGTGACGCCGCCCGCTGCCGGTGGCGGCCGGTCGTCGTCACCAGCGGAACCGAGCTCCGGACCGCGGCGTCGAACCGGTTGCTGACCGACGGCCAGCGGCTCACCGAGGCCACCCGACCACCCCGGCCACCGACAGGGGGAATGCATGTTCGAGCATCACGACCCGTACACGGCCGACCCGTCGTCGGTGGACGACGTCGCCGGGCCCGCTGAGGAACTCGAACCCCCGCTACACGACGATGCCGGCGCCGACACCTTCGCCGGACTGGAGCTGTGGCCGCACGATGCGGCCCCCGGAGCGGAGTCGCCGGCCGCCGACGACGGATCGGCACCCGAGGTCACCGTGCCGGGGGCCGACGGTACCGAGTTCACCGGTCCGGCCACTTACGACTCCGACGGCGACGGGGTCGCCGACACGATCGTGGTCCGCAACGCCGACGGCTCGGTGATCAGCGCCACCGACGCCGATGGCGACGGCGTTGCCGACCGGCTGGTGGTGGCCCGCACCGACGGCACGGTGACGGTCAGCGAGCTCGACGACCACGGCAACTGGGTGGCGGTGGCCGATGGCGATCAGCACCCGAACCAGCCCGGGACCGACCAGCCAGCGACCGACCAGCCCGGCGCTGACCAGCCCGGCGCCGACCAGCACGACCCCGAAGAATCGGGGACCGTCCCGGCAGGTCACCTCGCGGCGTCCGGCGAACACGGCGACGTCGACGCCGGCGAGCCGCAGTACGACATGAACGGCGATGGCCGGCCGGAGACCGCGGTGGTCGAACGGGACGGAGTGATGTACCAGTACTCCGACACCGATGGCGACGGCCGGGCCGACCAGCTGCTGCAGATCACCATCGCCGACCGGAGCGCCACCATCATGGTCGACAACGGCGACGGTTGGACGGTGGCCACCACCGGTCACATCGCGGCGGACGGCGACTTCGTCCCGGACCAGCCGGCCGGGCACAACGAGCCGGCCGGGCACGGCGAACCGGTCGGCCAGCAGGAACCGGCCGGCGGCCAGGAGCCGATCGCCCACCCCGCGCAGCAGTCGACGGCCGGCATCGAGCTGACCACGCCCGACGGGCAGCGCGTCGAGATCGGCGCGCCCGACCAGGATCTGGACGGCGACGGGGTCGCCGAGTCGGTGGCGGTCCGCACCGATGACGGGCACCTGCTGATCGTCAGCGACACCGACGCCGACGGCACCGCCGACCAACTGATCGACGTCGACCCGGCCACCGGTGCGGTGAGCTGGCTGGCCGTCCACGACGACGGCGGCTGGACGGTGACCGCCCACGGGCACGTGACCGACGACGGGTCGTTGGCCATCGACGGCGACGGTGCCGGCGAACCGGACCGCACCACGGAACCGGATCACGCAACGGAGCCTGATCAGGCAACAGAGGAACAGGTGACGGTGTCCGTCGACGGGCGCAACTTCCCGGCCGGGCCGGCCACCATCGACTCCGATCACGACGGGGTCCCGGACACCGTCGCGGTGCCCGGCGTCGGCGGCAGCACGCAGTACTACCAGGACACCGATGGTGACGGCATCGCCGATCGGGCCTGGACGGTGAACGCCGACGGCAGCAGGGGAGCCGAGTACACCATCGACGGCGGCGGCGAATGGGTGCAGGCTGGAACCGAGCAACCCGCGGCACCGGCGGCGACGCCGTCGGCGCACGGACACCCACCGGAGCAGGAAGTCACACCCTGGGGACGTGATCGTTGATGTCGGAGCAATATCCGCAGGCAGCGCCGCTGATCACCCGCGCGGCGCACCCGGCGCTGCGGCGCGAGGTGCCGGCCGTGGTGGCCGCAGCGGTCAGGGACGCGCGGGAGCGTCAGACCCGGGCCGGATCGACGACGGTGCGGCGAACGGACCCGGTCCGGCCGGGGCCGATCGTGCCGGCCAACCTGTCCGCCTTGCTCGGAGTGTCCAGCCGGCAACCAGCGGACCCGCAAGCTCGGCCGAACGAGGCACCAGGGCACTGACCGCGCGCGATCCGGCGGAACGGGAACCGAACCGCACCGGCCGAGCGTCACACCACCAGCAGACATCTCCCGTCACCCGGGCCGATCAAGGAGCACACCATGGAGTACAGCGACGGATCCGAGACCGTTGAGCCCGGCGAGAGCATCACCGCAGGTCACCAGGACCTCGGCAGCGCCACCTACGACTCGGACGGCGACGGGGTCGCCGACTCGGTGATCGTCGGCCAGGACGAGTACACCGTGGTGGTCACCGACCACGACGGTGACGGCCGGGCGGACGAGGTCACCACCTACGACTCGCACGGCAACGAGGTCGAGTCGCAGTCGTCCGGCGGCGGCGTCGGTGACGGCTCCGACGATCCCGGCGCCGATTCCGGTAGCGGCACCGACACGGAGCCGGACACCGGCACCGACACCAGCGCCTCGACCGGCACGGATGACGGCTCCGACACCGACGGCTCCGATACCGGCTCCGACACCGACGGCGCCGACACCGGCACCGACGCGGCCGACGGCACCATCACCGTTGTCGACGACCACGGCAACACCGTCGAGGTCGGCCCGGCCACCGTCGACATGGACAACAACGGCACGCCGGACACCGCGGTGGTGAAGGGGGACGACGGCTCGACGATCGGCTACACCGACCGTGACGGGGACGGCGCCGCCGACCAGATCACCCGGATCACCGCCGATCGGGAGGTCACCATTCTGGTCTCGGACGGCAACGGTGGCTGGGACGTGGCGGCCCGCGGGCACCTGGACGACAACGGCGAGTTCGTCGAAGACAACTCAGCG
This sequence comes from Nakamurella lactea DSM 19367, assembly GCF_000426645.1. Classification (GTDB taxonomy): domain Bacteria; phylum Actinomycetota; class Actinomycetes; order Mycobacteriales; family Nakamurellaceae; genus Nakamurella; species Nakamurella lactea. Next base: position 447,665 of record NZ_AUFT01000008.1, read on the forward strand.
GGATCGTCGGGGTCGGCCACTGCCGGCGCCGACGGCGGATCGGACAACTTCGCTGACGATGCGCCGGCAGCGGACGCGGCCCCGGTCGACATCAGCTACACCGATGCCAACGGCCAGTCGTACCAATTGGGCGCGCCGACCGCCGATTTCGACAACGACGGCCGGCCGGACACCGTGGTCACCACCCTGGAGAACGGCACCGTGGTCGGCTACTCCGACACCGACGGCGACGGGCTGACGGACCAGGTCACCCAGATCGACCCGGACGGCACCGTGACCATCGGGGTGCCGGACGGCAACGGTGGCTGGGAACAGGCCGCGACCGGGACCCTGGGCCCGGACGGCGAGTTCGTGCCCAGCACCACCGTCACCGTCTGAGCGGAACTGAACCGGGACAACCCCGCTACGCCAGGCGTAGCGGGGTTGTCCCGTCTGGAGGCGTAGCGGGCTTGTCCGCTCTCGCGTAGCTTGTGGCTATCCCGCCCCTGCCCCCGCGCACCGGGAGCCCGGGCCACAGCAACGACGCTGGAAGGCGGATTGTCGATGACACAGGTCAGCATCACGGTCGACGGGACGAAATACACCGACGACGTCGAACCAAGGACCCTCCTGGTCCAGCACCTTCGGCAGGCGATCGGCAAGACCGGGACGCTGGTCGGGTGCGACACCACCAATTGTGGTGCCTGCACGGTGCACCTGGATGGGGTGAGCGTGAAGTCGTGCACGGTGCTGGCCGTGCAGGCGGACGGGCACGAGGTGCTGACCGTCGAGGGGCTGGCCGATGGCGGTGAGCTGCACCCGGTGCAGCGGGCCTTCCACGAATCGCACGCCCTGCAGTGCGGCTATTGCACCCCGGGAATGATCATGCAGAGCATCGCCCTGCTGCAGGAGAATCCGAACCCGACCGAGGACGAGATCCGCAACGGGCTCGAAGGAAACCTGTGCCGCTGCACCGGGTATCAGAATATCGTGAAGGCGGTCCAGCAGGCTGCCGGGTCGGTCGCGGCGGGAACGGGGGCGGCGGAATGACCACCACCGAGGCCCGCCCGTCGACTCCGGAGAAGGAGGTCGGCAAGGCTCGCACCCGCAAGGAGGACCAGCGGCTGATCACCGGCCGTTCGCGGTACACCGACTCGATCTCACTGACCGGCATGCTGCACTTGGCGATGGTCCGCTCGCCGTTCGCGCACGCCAGGATCACCGGCATCGACGTCGGTGCGGCGAAGGCGGCCGACGGGGTGATCGCGGTGCTCACCGGCGCCGACCTGGCCGACACCCAGGGCTCGCTGCCCAACGCCTGGCCGATCGTCCCCGAGCAGAAGGCACCAGCACATCCGTCCATTGCGGTGGACACCGTCAATTTCGCCGGCGAGGTGGTGGCCGCGGTCGTCGCCCGCACCCCGCAGGCCGCCCGCGATGCCGCCGAACTGGTCGACGTCGACTACGACGAGCTGGCGCCGGTGCTCGACCTGGCGGAGGCGGCCACCGATGCCACCGTCATCCACCCGGATCTTGGCACCAACGTCTCCGCGCATTTCGTCTTCGACTCGGCACAGGCCGGCACCGGCGGCGACGTGGATGCCGCCATCGAACAGACCCGCGCCGACGGCGGCGTCGTGGTCGAGCGGACGCTGCGGCAGAATCGGCTGATCCCGGCGTTCATGGAGCCGCGGAGCTGGGTCTGTGACCCGACCGGCGACCAGATCGTGCTGTACGCGGCCACCCAGATCCCGCACGTGCTGCGGGTACTGCTGGCGCTGACGCTGGGCATCTCGGAGTCGAAGCTGCGGATCATCGCGCCGGATGTCGGCGGCGGATTCGGCGGCAAGCTGCAGGTGAACCCGGAGGAGGTGATCACCCTGCTTGCCGCCACCCGGCTTGGCAAGCCGGTGAAGTACACCGAGACCCGATCCGAGTCGATGGTCGCCGCCCACCACGGCCGCGACCAGATCCAGAAGCTGACGATGTCGGCCACCCGCGACGGCAAGATCACCGGCTTCAAGGTGCAGCTGCTGGCCGATATGGGCGCCTACCTTGCGGTGCTCGGCGGCGGCGTGCCGGCCTTGGGCGCCTTCATGTTCAACGCCATCTACAAGATCCCGGCCTACCAGTTCGACCTGACAACGGTGTTCACCAACAAGACCTGGACCGACGCCTACCGGGGTGCCGGCCGGCCGGAGGCCACCTTCGGGGTCGAGCGGATGCTGGACGAGCTGGCGGCCGAGCTGGCCATGGAGCCGCTGGAACTGCGTCAGCTCAACTGGATCAAACACGAGGAGTTCCCGTTCACCACCGTCTCCGGGCTGCAGTACGACTCCGGTAACTACGAAGCGGCGACGGCAAAGGCCAAGGAACTCTTCGGGTATGACGAACTGCGGGCCGAGCAGCAGCGGCGCCGGGAGTCCGGCGATCCGGTACAGCTGGGCATCGGTATCTCCACCTTCACCGAGATGTGCGGGCTGGCGCCGTCGCGGATCCTCGGCGCGCTGGCCTACGCCGCCGGCGGCTGGGAGGCCGCGTCGATCCGGATGCTGCCGACCGGCAAGGTCGAGGTGGTGACCGGATCCACCCCACACGGGCAGGGTCACGAGACCGCCTGGAGCCAGATCGTCGCCGATCAGCTCGGCGTGCCCTTCGAGGACATCGAGGTGCTGCACGGCGACACCCAGATCGCCCCGAAGGGCATGGACACCTACGGATCCCGGTCGCTGGTGGTCGGCGGGCAGGCCGTCATCAATGCCGCGCAGAAGGTGATCGAGAAGGCGAAACCTCTTGCCGCGCACCTGCTCGAGGCCTCGGCCGACGACCTGGAATTTGCCGGCGGGAAGTTCACCGTGAAGGGCACCGATACCTCGATCAGCATGCCGGAGCTGGCGTTCGCGGCGTTCGCGGCGCACAACCTGCCGGACGGGATGGAACCGTCGCTGGACTCGGAGGCCACCTTCGACCCGGTCACCTTCTCGTTCCCGCACGGCACGCATTTGGCGGCGATGGAAGTGGACACCGAGACCGGAATGGTGAAGCTGCGCAAGTACGTCTGCGTCGACGACATCGGCAACGTGGTGAACCCGCTGATCGCCGAGGGGCAGGTGCACGGTGGGCTGGCGCAGGGCATCGCCCAGGCGATGTTCGAGGATGCCGTGTTCGACGAGCAGGGCACCCTGGTGTCCGGGTCGTTCGTCGACTACCTGGTACCCAGCGCCGCCGACCTGCCGCACTTCGACACCGCGATGACCACTACTCCGTCGACCACGAACACGTTGGGGGTCAAGGGGGTCGGCGAGGCGGGCACCATCGCCTCCACCCCGGCGATCGTCAACGGCGCGATCGACGCGGTCCGGCATCTCGGGGTTGCCGACCTGCCGATGCCGCTGTCGCCGTGGGCGGTCTGGCGGGCGTTGCAGGGTGCGACGCCGGCGTCCGGCTCGGCGGCGGCCGCCGGCACCGGACTGGGCGGCAATGATCCCGGCGGAACCGAGTCTGCACGGATGGGCGCCGGTGGTGTCGCCGACGGCAGAGACAGCGCTAGCGACAAGACCGAAGGAGACCGGGCATGATCCCCGCGGCTTTCGACTACCAGGCGCCGGCGTCGGTGGAAGAGGCACTGCAGCTGTTGAGTGGCGGCGGCGACACCGAGATCAAGGTGCTGGCCGGCGGTCAGTCGCTGCTGCCGGTGCTCAAAATGCGGTTGGCTGCACCGGATCTGGTGGTCGACCTGGCAAAGATCCCGGGGCTGACGGGCATCCGCGAGGACGGCGACCGGATTGTCGTCGGCGCGATGACCACGCATCACGAGGTGGCGAACGATCCACTGGTGGCCGAACACCTGCTGCTGTTGCAGGAGGCCGCGAAGACGGTCGCCGATCCGCAGGTCCGGCACCGCGGGACGCTGGGCGGCGCGCTGGTGCATGCCGATCCGGCCGGCGACCTGCTGGCGCCGGTGTTGGCGCTGGATGCCGAACTGGTGATTTCCGGAGCGGCCGGACGTAGGACCGTGCCGGCCGCGGAGTTCTTCCAGGGTCTGTTCACCACGGCGGTCGGCGAGGACGAGATCCTCACCGAGATCCGCTTTCCCCGGCACACCGGCTGGGGCGCGCGCTACGAGAAGTTCACCCGGGTCGTCCAGCAGTGGTCGGTGGTGTCGGTGGCGGCGAGCGTGCGGATGGACGGCGGGGCCATCGCGGAGGCCGTGGTGGCGCTGACGAACATGGGATCGACGCCGATCCGGGCGAGTTCGGTGGAACAGGCGCTGGCCGGTTGCGCGGCGACGGCGGAGGCCGTCGGAGCGGCCGTCGCCGGCGTGGCCGAGGGCACCTCGCCGCCGGCGGACCTGAACGGCGACGCCGACTATCGGCGGCAGTTGGCGGTGGTGCTGGCCCGGCGGGCCGTACTGGCGGCGGCCGGAGTCTCCTGATGGATCTGCAGCACCACTTCACCGTGCCGGCCACGATCGAGGACACCTGGGCGGCCTTCAACGACCTGCAGCGGATCGGCGGTTGCCTGCCGGGGGCGACCATCACCTCGGTGGACGGCGACGACTTCACCGGAACCGTCAAGGTGAAGCTCGGACCGATCTCGTTGCAGTACAACGGGACCGGCAGCTACACCGAGCGGGACGAGGCCGCCCGGCGGGTGGTGATCGTGGCCAAGGGCAAGGATAAACGCGGCAACGGAACCGCCTCGGCCACCATCACCGCGAAGCTGGTCGCCGACGGCTCCGGTACCGCGGTGGATGTTGACACCGACCTGTCGATCACGGGCAAACCGGCCCAGTTCGGTCGCGGGGTGATCCAGGATGTCTCCGACCAGTTGCTCGGCCAATTCGTCGATTGCATCAAGGACAAGCTGACTCCCGCACCGGCCGCGGCTGCTGAATCGGCGGCTGCTGGGTCGGGAGCTGCTGGATCGGGAGCTGCTGGATCGGGAGTTGCTGGGTCGGGAGCTGCGTTCCCGCTGGACGACTCGCCGTTGCCGCCGGCGGCCACCGACACGCTGGCGCCCTCCGAATTGCCGACGGCGAAGGCGCCGTCGGCCGAGCGAACGGAACCGGCCGAGACCGACGGCGGTGCCGGCCCGGCTGCGGCGACGGCCGGGTCCGGCGCTGCTCCGTCCAGCGGAGCAACGTCCGGGCCGGTGTCCGGCCCGCCGGCCGCCGAGATCGACCTGATGTCCACGGTGGGTCCGGTGCTGATCAAGCGGTACGCCAAGCCGGTGGTCGGCGTTCTCGCCGTGCTCGGCCTGATCCTGGTGCTGCGCAGGCTGTTCGGCGGTTCGGCGGACTGACTGGTCCGATCGGGCCTCAACTTTCGGAAACCCGCAGGTCGACCTGCAGGTATTCAAAAGTTGAGGCCCGATCGGATCACCGGCGCCAGGAGATCGTCTCGGCCGCCAGCTCGATCGCCTCGAGTGTTGTCCGAACTACGTAGTCGGGATCCTTGGACAACATCTTCCAGGTGAACCTGATGACGATCCACCGCTCCAGGATCATCAGGTTCTGCCGCTCGCGGTCGTCCTCGAACGCCCCCGGCGACGTGTGGAACGCGCGACCGTCGATCTCGATCACCAGCTTGAGATCCAGGAATGCGATGTCGAGGTAGAGCGTCCGTCCCCGCCGGCGGATCTTGTAGTTGCCATACCATCGGTGATTCCGGCCGCCCGCAGGATCCGGTGCGCGAGCCGCTCGGCCGCCGACCAGGCTTTGTCCCGGGAGTCGAGCAGGAACCGAGCCCGGCGCTGCTGTCCGTTGCTGCCGGCCATGGCTGCGTGGGCTGCCCACAGGCCCCGGATCGTGCCCATCCGCTTCCGCAGGATCCGGTCGATGGATTCGCCCTCGGTCGCCGGTGCCAGTTCCATGGCTGTGTATTCGGGATCGCTCAGTCGCACTGGTCCCTGCCGGAGCACCCAATCCGGTGGGACGGGTCGCCCGGTGAACTCGAAGCCGGGAGTTTGGTGCCAGGGGCGGACACCGGCCAGTTGGACGGACGGTGCGACGAGCTGTGGCCAGAACGTCATCTTGGCAGCGGTGTGCAGATGCAGGACGCCGTCCGGGAACCGGCGCAGTGCTGCCAGGGCCAGGACGTCGGGGTTGCCGGCGTGCGCGGACTCCACGTGGACTCCGGGGAATACGGTCGCCAACCGCCGTGACCGGCGCACGCCCGGACCAGGGTTGAGCGCAGGCTGGGATGTTCGCGCAGGAGCAGTACTCCGCCATGGGCGGCCAGCAGTTCGTCCAGTCGATCCATCCCGCGACGATCGCCGGAATCACGCGGGGCCGGCGGTCCCGGTGCGGAGAATGTGGACAAGCAGCAGCGGGTGGACAATCGCGAGCGTGACCCGATCCGGCCCCAACTTCCGGAGACCCGCAGGTCGACCTGCGGCTGTTCGAAAGTTGGGGCCGGATCGGGTCACCCCCTGCGGTTACCGTGAACAGATGAGCACCCTGGACGAATTCATCGAGCAGACCGAGCGGGTCCTGCAGTTGCCGGCGGGAAGCCTGCCGCCCGAGCTGCGCAACGACCTGCTCGACCTGACCCGTGACGTTGCGCACGGCGTCACCCGGATCGCCGGACCGCTGAGCACCTACCTGCTCGGGTTGGCCGTTGGCGCCGGCGCCGACCGCGCAGCGAGCGTCACCGCGGTCGCGGAGTTGGCCGGCGGTTGGGACGCTACGGACGAAGCCGGCGCCGAAGGTAAGGGAGCGTCATGAGATGCCCTGTGTCAAGCCGCCGTGTTGTTGGTCGTGTTTTGGTTGGTCAGGAGGCGTTGCAGGGTGTGGTGTTTTTCGGGGCTGTAGGCGAGGTTGTCTTGCCAGCAGTGCCAGATGACGAACAGCCAGGCGCGGGCCAGGATGCGGACGGCGTGGGGGTGGTCGTGGCCTCGGTCTCGGGCTCGGTTGTAGAGGTCGGCGGCCCAGGGGTTGGCGTGGCGGGAGTCGCCGGCGAAGTCGGTGACGGCGTCGCGGAGTTGTTTGTCGCAGGCCCAGCGGAAGCCGACGGCGCGGATCTTGCCGGATTGGCGGGTGGAGGGTGCGA
>NZ_KE384550.1:0-22647 GCF_000426645.1 Nakamurella lactea DSM 19367
CGTCACCGGCCCGCCGAGCAACACCGACGCGTTGTACGGGCCGCTCAACAACGCCGCACAGCTGCAGCGGGTAGCCGCGATGGTGAGCCGGCTACCCGATCACGCCTCCGTGGACGCCGGCGGCAGCGCGCTCGACCGACCGGGTTTCTTCTACTCACCCACCGTGGTGTCGGCGCTGCGGCCGGACGACGAGGCGGTGAACGAGGAGATCTTCGGGCCCGTCATCACCGTGCAGAAGCTGTCCGCCGACAACACCGAAGCGGACGCGCTGCGACTGGGCAACGGAACTCCCTACGGTCTGGCGTCATCGGTATGGACCCGGGATCACGCCAGGGCGCTGCGGGTCTCGAACGCCCTCAACTTCGGCTGCGTCTGGATCAACACCCACATCCCGCTCGTGGCCGAGATGCCACACGGCGGATTCGGCCACTCCGGCTACGGCAAAGACCTGTCCATGTACGCGCTGGAGGACTACACCCGGGTCAAGCACGTAATGAGCGCACTCTGATGACCGGGCACCAGCGAGCCAAAGATTCCTCCGGCGATCAGCACGCCGACCCGGGGGGTAGCCACCTCGACGCCGTCGGCAAGGCGATCATCGCTCAGCTGCAGCAGGATGGCCGGCGCACATACGCCGCCATCGGCGCCGAGGTCGGACTATCTGAAGCCGCTGTCCGGCAACGGGTCCAACGAATGATCAAGTCCGGACTCATCCAGATCGTCGCGGTCACCGACCCTGCTCACGTCGGTTTCTCCCGGCAGGCGATGGTCGGGATCCGCGCGGAAGGGAACCTCGACCGGATCGTGACCGCCCTAGCGCGGTTGCCCGAGGTCGATTACGTCGTGGTGACCGCCGGTTCGTTCGACATCCTGGCGGAGGTGGTCTGCGAGGACGACGACGGCCTGTTCACCCTGCTCAACGAACAAATCCGGGGCATCGACGGCGTCCGCTCTACCGAATCGTTCGTCTACCTCAAGCTGGCCAAGCAGACCTATGCCTGGGGCACCCGCTAGCACCTCGACCGGATCAGGTTTCGCCGTCCCCACGATGCAGGAGCAGATCATGAATACAGCCGCCGACCATCTCTGGATGCACTTCACCCGGATGTCCGGTTACCGCGACCAACCGGTGCCGACAATCGAGCGCGGCGATGGCGCCTACATCTACGACACCGCCGGAAAACGGTACCTGGACGCGCTGTCCGGGTTGTTCGTGGTACAGGCCGGTCACGGCCGGGAGGAGCTCGCCGAGGCGGCCGCTGCCCAGGCCAGGACCCTTGCCTACTTCCCGATCTGGTCGTATGCGCATCCGCAGGCGGTGGCCTTGGCCGACCGGTTGGCGGCCCTCGTGCCTGGTGAGCTCAACAAGGTGTTCTTCTCCTCCGGCGGTGGCGAGGCCGTCGAGACGGCCTGGAAGGTAGCGAAGCAGTATTACGACCTGATCGGCAAACCTGGCAAGTACAAGGTGATCAGCCGGGCGATCGCGTACCACGGCACGACCCACGGCGCCCTTTCGATCACCGGCATCCCCTCGTTCAAAGCGGCGTACGAGCCGCTGGTCCCTGGATCTGTCCGGGTACCGAACACGAACTTCTACCGGGCTGCGGTACACGCCGACGATGAGAAGGCGTTCGGTCGGTGGGCCGCCGACCGGATCGAGGAGGCCATCGTGATGGAGGGCCCGGACTCGGTCGCCGCGGTGTTCGTCGAACCGGTGCAGAATGCCGGCGGCTGCTTCCCGCCACCACCGGGCTACTTCGAGCGGCTCCGACAGATCTGCGACACCCACGATGTACTGCTGGTCTCGGACGAGGTGATCTGCGCGTTTGGCCGGCTGGGGACGATGTTCGGCGCCGACAAGTTCGGCTACCAGCCCGATATCATCACTACCGCCAAGGGGCTGACGTCCGGCTACTCACCACTCGGAGCCACCCTCGTCTCGGACCGGGTGTTCGAACCGTTCGGCAGAGGGGACACCGTCTTCGCCCATGGGTACACGTTCGGCGGGCACCCGGTGTCGTGCGCAGTTGCGCAGGCAAACCTCGACCTGTTCGAGTCCGAGGATCTGCTGGGCAACGTCCGCCGCAACGAGAACGCCTTCCGCGCGACCCTGGAGCGTCTGTTGGATCTGCCGATCGTCGGCGACGTGCGCGGCGACGGCTACTTCTTCGGCATCGAGTTGGTCAAGGACAAGGGGACCAAGCAGACCTTCTCCGACGAGGAATGCGAGCGGGTGTTGCGTGGATTTCTGTCGCCGGCGCTGTTCGACGCCGGGCTCTACTGCCGCGCCGACGACCGTGGCGATCCCGTGATCCAGGTTGCGCCGCCACTGATCAGCGGTCAGGCGCAGTTCGACGAAATTGAGCAGATCCTGCGCGACGTGCTGCAACAGGCGTGGGCCCAGTTGTGAAGCCTGCGCCGACCGTGATACTGGTCGGGGACAGCATGTTCGCCCGGATGAACAAGCCGTTGATCGGGTCCCTTGCGACCGCCATCGGTTCCGGGGCCAGGGTGCTCAACTGCGCCGCCGGTGGATCGGACAGCGGCGACAGCCGATCCGCGGCCCAGCTGCTGGCCAGGGTACGGCCGGATGTGGTGCTCCTTTCCGTCGGCACCAATGACTGTGCGCCGTGGAAGGCGGTGCCGGAGAACGACTTCACCGACAATCTCGCCGCGATCATCGGGGCCTTCCGGCCGGCGCCGGTCCTCGCGCTGCTGTCGCCGGCCATCATCGAGATCGACCGGCCTGGGCAGGGGGTGCGGACGAACGCCGCGATGAGTCGGTATCGCGACCTGGTGCAGGCGGTGATTGGCGCCGAACGCTCGGTGCCGACCAACGTGATCCTCGACGGTGCACCGTTTCCCGCGCTGGAAGCGGACGGACTGCATCTCACCGTTGACAGCTACCGAGCGCTGATCCCGGCGATGGCCCGACTCATCCGCGATCGACTGTCGTCGACCTAACGACGCGTCAGCCCCGTTTGCTACGCCGGCGGGCGGCGGGCCGCTCCGGTTGCTCACCGAAGCGCAGCCGGTTCCGCAGTAATTGGGATCGCCGCAACGCTGCCAGCGCCGACTCCCGGTTCTGGGCGGCGATGGCTGTGGCCAGCGCCTCGATCAGTGCGAGGGTGGACGTCTGGAGGCTGAACATCGCGGTGTTCCCGATCGGCGCCGACAGCCAGACATCCACTCGATCGGCCATCGCCGGCCCGAGAGTATCGGTCAGCAGCACGACCTTGGCACCGACGTCTCGGGCGTGATCGATCGCCACTTCCACTTCTGGCAGCATCACCTGATGCACCAGGGCGACCAGGACATCGTCGCCGGTCATGCCCAGCAGCCGATCGGCCAGCGTGTAGCCGGAGGAGGTGGCCGCCCGGGCCCGATAATTGATCCTGGTCAACCGCAGCACCAGGTACTCGCAGAGCACCCCCAGGCCGCCCACGCCGACCGCGACCGTCTCCCTGGCATTGGATATCAACTTCACGATCTCGGCGAAGCTGTCCGGGTCGAGTGCCTGTTGCGCCCGTTCGATCAGCAGCACACTCTCCGCCAGTACCTGCCCGAGCACCTCCTGCGGCTCGGTACCCATCGTGTCCAGGCTGTGACTCAATCGACCGGCAGGGGTCAACCGCTCCCGGAATCCGTTTTGCAGCGAGCGTTTCAACGCCGGCAGCCCCTGGTAACCGAGCGACTTGACCGTCCGGATCACCGTTGCGTCGCTGGTGCCCGTCGCCTCGCCCAAGGTGCCGGCGGACGCGAAGGCCACCTCATCCGGAAAGTCGGCCAGATAGATCGCCACCCGACGCTCGGCGGCGCTCAACCGGTCCTGCCGGGCGGCAACCCGTTCGGCAAGTGAGCCGGTCACCGGCCTTTCGGTAACACTCATGACGATTTCGCCTCCTACGAAGTAGCGGAGTCTACCGGCAGGACGTGCAGTCGGCGACGTAGAGCGCTCGAACTCGGGTCAGGAACACGACCGTGGAACAGTGGCAATCTCGCGGTGGGGCGTCATCGACAGGAACGCCATCCTGTTCGGGGTCGGTCACAGAACGAACGGACCGGCATCGATCAGCAGGCCCGGAGCGACCACGCTTTCCATGAAGACCACTTCACCTCGTTCCCGCTGCTTGCCAACCGCCAGCACGGCCCGGAGCACGTCGTCCATCCGGAAGGTGAGCCGCACCTGCGGGTGACGGGCGACGATCCGGCCACCTTCGATCCAGAACGTTGCGTCCCTGGTGGTCCCAGTGACGAGGGTGTCCTTGGGGTGCAGCACCCGCAGGTAGTCCAGCTTGCTGACCAGCAGGCCCCGTCCGCACTCGGAGATCAGCTCGTCCTCGGTAGCATTTCCCGGGTCCAACAACAGATGCGACGGGGAAGGGTCGGCACCGAACCGCCAGGCGACGGGGACGCCGTGCCCGGTGGACCGATTGTCCGTGACCGCAGCATGTTCCAGATTCGACACGACCCCGTTCAGTACGCCGCGCTCGATCAACGGCGTGCGGCGCCGGGGGGTCCCCTCGACGTCGAAGCCACTGGGCAGGCCGTCGCTGTCGGCCCCGTCGTCGGTCAACGTCAGCAGCGCACTGACCAGCTGCTGGCCCATCCGGCCGGCTACCCCGGTGCGCCCGGTCGCGTAACCCGCGGCGCCCAGCGAGACGTGCCCGAAGGTGGCCAGCAGGGTGATCACGGCCTGCGGCCGAAGGACCACCCGGTAGCTGCCGCTTGCGGCCTCCCGCACCGGAAGGGGCTCGAGTTCGGCGAGCAAGGAGTCTGCCAGCCCCTCGACCCGCAGGTCGTCCGGATCCCGGCTCACCAGTCTGACGCTGGCCGATCGCCCGTCCTGTTCGGCCACCGCATTCAACGACACCTTGGTGAGCAGTTCCGATCGGTACAGGCCGGAGGACCCGGCGACGACCCGCTCGATCACATCGTGCCGCACCGCACCACCGAGCCGGGCCTGGCCACCCAACCCATCGCGTACGATCGCGAACGCCGAATGCCGCTCGACTGCACCGGCTTTCACGATCTGGTCGCCGACCGGCAGTGCGCTGCTGCGGGCGGCCGCCACGGACGACGGGCGGGCTGGGGCCGACGGAGCGCCCGCGCCGCCGGGGGCGGTGGTTCTGCGCTGGGCCCGCAGCCCTTCGTCCAGCCGCTCGCTGAGGGCTTGAATCGCGCCGGACTCCAGCGTCTCGGTGGCGCCGCTGGCCACGGCGCCGTCACGGTCGATGCGGATCCGTACCCGCATCCGATGTTCAGCGTGCTGGGCCGTCACCCGGGATCCGGCAAACCGCAGCAACCCGACGTCCTCGGCCGCGATGTCCAACCGGGTACCGCCGCCGAAGATGTCCAAGGCCCGCCGGACGTCGGCCTGTTCGACGTTCATTTCGTCCCCACCTGCACATTGCGGAATCTGGCCGGTACGGTGCCGTGGCCGATGTGCGCCACCTGCAACGGCTCGCCCTTGTTGCAGGACGGGATGCCGTGCACCTTGAATTCGTCGGGACCGCCGAGCGCGTCGCAGCCGGCCCAGAACTGCGGGGTTACTCCGGTGTAGGAGCAGTTCTTCAGCATCCGGCCGACCTGCCCGTCGCGAATCTCCCAACCGGCCTCGGCGCCGAACCGGAAGCTCATCCGCTGGTCGTCGATCGACAGCCCCTTACCCATGTCCATCAGGATCCCGTTCTTCGTGCCCGCGATCATCTCGGCCAGCGAAGAATCGCCCGGCTCCAGGCACAAGTTCGTCATTCGAACCAGCGGAAGTCGTTGCCAGCCATCAGCTCTGGCCGCGCCTGACGATTGCTCACCGAGGGTGGCCGCCGACTCGCGGCCGGAGAGGTACCCGACAAAGACACCGTCCCGGATCAACTCGGTGCGTTGCGCCGGCACCCCCTCGTCGTCGTAGCCGTAGGAGCCGAGGGCGCCCGGGATGGTCGCATCGGCGACCACGGATACGATCGGCGAGCCCCAGGTGAAGTTGCCTCGGCGCTCCGGCGAGGCGTAGGTGCCGCCGGCCAGGCTGGCCTCGAAGCCGAGCGCGCGGTCGGCCTCCATCGGATGCCCGGCGGTCTCGTGCAGCACCATCGCCAGCTGGGCGCCGGTGGCGATCAGGGTGGTCGACTCATTCGGGCACTGCGGCGCGGTCAACAGAGCGACCGCCTCGTCGGCGACCCTGGCTGCTTCCTCGACCAGGTGCAGCTCGGCAATGTGCTCGTAGCCGGCGGTGCTGAAATGGCCGCGCTGTCCGCGGATGGACCGCGGTATCGCCTGCGGGAAGGATCGCCGCTGCACATCTTCGCCATCGGCTGCGAAAACCAGTAGCCCGCCGCCACTTTCGGTCAGGCACTGCTCGATCAGGGCACCCTCCGAATTGGCGAAGACCTTCTCGTCCCGGAAGAAGTCCATCGAGGCCTCGACCCGGTCGACCTTCGGACCGATCGCCGCGGATTCGGCGACCGCCGCCGCCAGCAGGTCGAGTTTGCTGCTGGCGGAAACGCTGAACGGGTCGATCTCCAACGGCGAGCTCCACCGGGCGCGGGTGGTGATCGGTTCACCCAACCCGATCGACGGCCCGCTGCCGACCGCCCGCGCCTGCTCGACCGCCTCGGCGACAACCGCCGAGAGTCCGACGGCATCGAGCCGATGAGTGGCGGCGAAACCCCACTGGCCGCCGACAATGACCCGCACGCCCACCCCGCTCGACTCTTCCCGGCTCCACTCGCCCGGCCCGGCCAGCTCGGCCAGCGCCAGCTCATGGGTGCGACAGACCACCCGGACGTCGGCATAGCTGGCCTCCGTCGGCACGAATCCCAGTACCTGCTCCGCGATCTCTCGCATCAGCCCGCCGATCTGTTGCGCCGGGCCGGCATGCCCTGGGTACCAACGGATCCGATCAGCACCATGAAGAACCTCCAGCGGCGGCGGGCCGACAGTCATCGGCGGTTTCGTAGTGCTCACTACACTACTACAAAGGTCTTGTTGTGGCTACTACTTCGGCCGAGGTCAGGTTCCGCTGCAGCTACGAGTCGGTCGCTGCTCGGCCGCCGGTCGGGTCATTCGACGCAGCACGTAGGGCATCACCCCGCCGTGACGCAGATACGTCGCCTCCCTGGGGGTATCGATCCGAACCGTGGCCCGGAACGACTGCCCGTCGGCGCGCACGATCACCGACCCGCCGACCTCGCCGCGATCGGCCAGACCGAGGATGTCGATCGTCTCAGTGCCGGTCAGCCCCAACGAACCGGCGTTCTGCCCGTCGAGGAACTCCAGCGGCAGGATTCCCATCCCGATCAGGTTCGACCGGTGGATCCGCTCGAACGACTGCGCCAATACCGCTCGAACACCCAGCAAGGCAGGGCCTTTCGCCGCCCAGTCCCGCGACGACCCTGTTCCGTAGTCGCGGCCGGCCAGCACTACCTGTGGGGTGCCGGCCGCCCGGTAGGCCATCGCGGCTCGGTAAATGTCCACCACTTCCCCGGACCCGGCGAGATTGCGGGTGTACCCACCCTCGACCCCGGTCACCAACTGGTTCTGCAGCCGGAGGTTGGCGAACGTGCCCCGCATCATCACCTGGTGGTTGCCGCGCCGGGCGGCATAGGAACTCAGCTGCTGCCGGGTCAGCCCCAGCCCGGCCAGATACCTCCCGGCCACCGAGCCGACCGGGATAGCCCCCGCCGGTGAGATGTGGTCGGTGGTCACCGAATCGCCGAGCAGCGCCAGTACCCGAGCACCCACGATGTCCTCGATGATCGCCGGCTCGCCGGTCATGTCGTCCAGATACGGCGCCCGGCGCAGATAGTGCGAGGACGGCCGCCAGTCGAAGGTCTCGCCGCTGGGCCGTTCCAGCGCGTTCCATCGGGCATCGCCGGCGGAGATGTCGCGATAGGCCCGCTGATACTTCTCCGGCTGCACCGCCGTGGCGATCAACCCGGCGACCTCCCGCTCGTCGGGCCAGATGTCGTGCAGGTACACCTCGCGGCCGGCCTGATCGACACCCAACGGTTCTCGCGTGAGATCCAACCGCATGGTCCCGGCCAGCGCGTAGGCGATCACTAACGGTGGGGACGCGAGATAGTTCAGCCGGGTCGACGGGTTGATCCGGCCCTCGAAGTTTCGATTGCCGGACAGCACCGCCGCGACCGTCAGGTTGTGCTCGTCGACGGCCGCCGCCACCTGATCGACCAACGTTCCGGAGGCGCCGATACAGGTCATGCAGCCGAAGCCGGCCAGATGGAATCCCAGCTGCTCCAGGTACTTCGTCAGCCCGGTCTCGTCGAGGTAGTTGGTCACCACCCGGGACCCGGGCGACAGCGTGGTTTTCACCCACGGCTTGCTGCGCAGGCCGCGCCGAACGGCATTGCGGGCCAGCAGCCCGGCGGCGACCATCACCGACGGATTCGCCGTGTTCGTACAGGAGGTGATAGCGGCGATCACCACGCTGCCGCTGTCGACCTCACCCGGACCGGTCGGCAGATCCAGCGACACCGGGCGGCTCGCTGCCGGCCCGGCGGCGGCGCCCTGGGCCGGATGGCTGGGCCCGGTCAGCTCAACCAACACAGACCGGCGGACGTCGGCCAACGACACCCGGTCCTGCGGACGGCGTGGGCCGGCCACGGATGGCTCGATGTCCGCGAGGTCGATCTGCACCACACTGCTGTAGTCGGCCTGGAAGTCGGGGTTGTGCCAGAGGCCCTGTTCCCTGGCATATGCCTCCACCAGGCGCCGATGCTCGGGCGGGCGGCCGGTGAGCCGCAGGTAGCTGATGGTCTCGGCGTCGATCGGGAAGTACCCACAGGTTGAGCCCATCTCCGGACTCATGTTGGCGATCGTCGCCCGTGTCGACAGCGACATCGAGCTGACGCCGGGACCGAAGTACTCGACGAACGACCCGACGACACCGTGGGCCCGTAGTCGTTCGGTGATGGTCAGCACCAGATCGGTGGCGGTGCTACCGGCCGGCAATGTCCCGGCCAGTCGGACGCCGACCACCGGTGGCAGCAGCATCGAGACCGGCTCCCCCAGCATCACCGATTCGGCCTCGATACCGCCGACCCCCCAGCCGAGCACGCCGAGCCCGTTGACCATGGTGGTGTGCGAATCCGTCCCCAGGCACAGGTCCGGAAATACCCACTCGCCGTCTGCCATCACGACTCTGGCCAGATACTCCAGGTTGATCTGATGCATGATGCCGTTGCCCGGCGGCACGACCGTGAAATTGTCGAATGCCTCCGCGCCCCAGCGCAGGAATTCATAGCGCTCGGCATTCCGCTGGTACTCGAGTTCGATGTTGCGGGCCAGGGCATCCGGGCGGCCGAAGTAGTCGGCAACAATGGAGTGGTCGATGACCAGCTCTGCCGGCACCAGCGGATTGACAAGCGCCGGGTCGCCGCCGAGCCGCCGCAGCCCGTCGCGCAGGCCGGCCAGATCGACCAGCGCCGGCACACCATTGGTGTCGTGCAGAAACACCCGGGTGCCATGGACGTCTATCGACTGCCGGTGCCCTGCCGGATCACCCCAATTGCAGACCGCGGCGATCTGCGCTGCCCGCTCGTCGCTGCCGTCGTCGTGACGGAGCAGGTTCTCCAGCACGATGCGCATCGTGTAAGGGAGCTCGGCTGGTGCCCGCCCGGCGAGGGCGTGGATCTGATAGCTGCGGCCGTCGACGTCCAGCGCGGCGGCGGCATGGAGGCCGATCATGCCGGCGGCGCCGGATCGCTCGACCCACCGGCACCCTCGGCATCGATCCTGCTGGTGATGCCGGAGCCGATAATGGTCCTGGTCGCATCGATCGAACCGTAGGTCCACAGAATTCGCATCGGTGCGATGGCCGAGGCATTGCGGAATCGATGCGGCGTCCCGGCCGCCACGAGGGTGGTGTCCCAGCTGCCCAGTTCCGTGCACACACCGTCGATGTCGGCGATGGCGTCACCGGCCAGTATCGTCACGCTCTCCGCGCAGCTGTGCAGGTGCAGGGGCAAGGCCGCCCCCGGGTCGAAGATCGTGATGCCGTTCAGGAAGGTCTGCGCGCCCACCGCCCGTCGGACCAGTGGAATCGTCCGCACGCCACCGCCGCGGTCATGGGCGGCCAACGACTCCGGTCGGAGAATCACCGGCGGGAAGTCTGCAGTGCTCATCCGACAGCCGTCCTGGTCCGGTCAAGCGCTTCGATCACCCTATGGGCGAACGCGGCCGTGCTGAGGGTGCCGCCGAGATCTGCGGTTCTGCCTGCGGGGTCTGCAATGGCCAGGTCGACCGCGGCGGTGATCCGCTCGCCCGCGTGTACCAACATCGGGTCACCGTCCCGGCGACCTCGCCAGTCCAACAGCATGGCGGCGGACAGGATCAGCGACGTCGGGTTGGCGATTCCGCGGCCGGCGATGTCCGGCGCCGAGCCGTGCTGAGCCTGCGCGACGCAGACGTCGGTGCCGGCGTTGATCGATCCGCCCAAACCCAGGCTGCCGGTCAGCTCACTGGCCTCGTCGGACAGGATGTCGCCGAACATGTTCGTGGTGACCAATACATCGAACTGCTGCGGACGCCGGATCAACAGGGCCGCTGTAGCATCCACGATCAGTTCCTCGAGTTCTACTTCGGGGTAGTCGGCGGCGACCCTGCGGACCTCGCGCAGGAACAACCCGTCGGTCAGCTTCAGCACGTTCGCCTTGTGCACCGCTGTCACCCGGCGGCGACGCCTGGTGGCCAACTCGAAGGCCGTTCTGGCGATGCGCTCGCTCGCGGATGCGCTGATCTTCCGGATCGCCAGCGCCAGGTCCTGGTGCGGCATGAACTCTCCGGAGCCGGCCACCATGTTCCGATCGGCATAGAACCCCTCGGTGTTCTCCCGCACGATCACCACATCCATCGGCGACTGCAGCACCCCGAGTCCCGGCCGGGAGCGGCTCGGTCGGATGTTGGCGAACAGGTCGCAGGCCACCCGCAACTCCGCCGACGGATTGATTCCACCGTCTTCGCGGGAGGGGTACTGATAGTGCGACACCGGGCCGAGGACGGTGCCGTCGGCCTGCCGAACGAGGTCCGTCACGGTGGCCGGCAGCGTGCTACCTACCGCCTCCAGCGCGGCCAGCCCGATCTCCGCTGTCTCGAACCTGAGATCGAGATCGAGGAGCTCGTCGGTTGCGCGGAGCACCGCCAGCGTGGCCTCGGTGATCTCCGGGCCAATGCCATCGCCCGGCAGCACAAGCACCTTCACGTCGCAGCCCCTGACGTAGTCGCGGTTGCCATCTCGGTAGGGATGGCGACGAGTATCGCCCCGATTCGTAGTCTTGTCTACCAGGCACCTCGGGGCCGTCTTCGTAATGTTGACGACAACTATTGACGCCCGATGTAGTCGACTGTACAGTCCTGCCTACCGAAAGCCCGGACGCGGATCAGCTCACCCAACGAGGGCGACTTCCCCAGTACCGCAGCACTAATGATCAGTTCCGAGCCCGGACAGCACATCGGGCAAAACGCGTCCGAGCGCTGATCCGGCGCCCACCGGCGGTTCGCCTTTTCAACATCGTGGAGGCAGTGAGTGTCAGCCATACCCGTCATCGAGATCTCCGGGAACGACGCCCGGGAGCGTGGCCGCAGCTACGGCGAACAGGCCCGCCCGCAGATCGCCAGGTCGATCGAGTACTACCAGCAGTCGTTCCGGCGTTCGACCGGCCTCGACTGGGAACAGATTCTTCAGTTCGTCCCGGCCTGGGACGAACTGGTCGAGGGCTACCTACCCGGGATCACCGAAGAGGTGCGCGGTATCGCCGAGGGCTCGGGCTACCGGCTCGAGGAGATCCAGGCACTGAACGGCCGCGGTGAACTGGTTCGACCGGAGGTATTCGCGTCACTGATGCCCGACCGGCCGGCCGGCGCCGACAAGCCCGGCCAGGACCGAGCCGACTCGGACAAGGCCGAGGACGGCTGCTCCTCGTTCGCGATGCTGGCCGAATCGAACTCCCTCAGCCATGTCTTCGCAGGGCAGAACTGGGACTGGCGGCACGGCGTCGCGGACACCGTGGTGATCCTGCGCATCGTCCAGCCGGACAAGCCGACCATCATCTGCCAGGTGGAGGCCGGCCAGGTCGGGCGACACGGCGTCAACTCAGCCGGGCTGGCGCTGAACGCCAACGGCCTCGGTGGGGTGTTCGCCACCGGACTTGGCGTGCCGGGTACCTACGTCCGTCGCAAGATTCTGGAATCCTGGAACATGCACGACGCCCTGCAGGCCATCTTTCGGGTCACCCAGGCCTACAACACGAACCTGCTGCTCACCCATCGTGACAACTTCGCGATCGATATCGAGGCGACGTCGGGCCGGCACGGCTGGATGTACCCGACGGACGGAGTGCTGGTGCACGCCAATCACTTCCAGTCGTTCATTCCGCCGCAGATCGAGAACGACTACAAGCCGTTCTCGATCGATTCGCTGTACCGGGTACCGCGGATCGACAAGGGCTTGCGGGCAGCGGGTTCGGCCAGCGGCGTTGCCGCATTCCGGCAGGAGGTTCGGTCGACGATGGCCGACCACTTCGGCGCGCCGAATTCGGTGTGCAACCACCCGGACCCGAGCCGCCACCCGGCCGATCGGTATTCGACGGTGGTGTCCAGCCTGGTCGATCTGACCACCGGCGACTACGCCTACACCGCCGGGCTGCCTTGCGAGAACGACTACCAATTGCTGCCGTGGAACGCCTATGACGGCCCCGATGCTCCCGCCGGTGAGTTGGTCGCAACTGCAGCGTCGACCGCTCCCGCCGAGCAATGTTCTTGACCGATCAGTTCGCGGGCAGAGTTGCCCCGCGCGCAGTCACCAGCTCGCCGTTCTACCAGCTCGCCTTTTCACCAGCTCGTCGCTTCAGATCACGGTCCATGTCCGCCCCCAGAAAGGTGTTCGTCGTGCGACGTACTGCTAGTAGATTCACGTTCTTCGCCGCAGTTGCGGCCGCCGGCATGCTGATTGCCGGCTGTGGTTCGTCCGGCGCAGACGGCCCCTCCGCCGGCGCGGCGGCGAGCTCCGACCTTTCGCCCGTCCCGACGAGCAGCGCAGCTGCCGCGGCTGCCCAGACGTCGAGCGACCCCGCGGCACCGTCCGGTTCGGCCGCCCCCGGCGCTGCGACCGCGTTGGACCCGCAGTGCGGCAAGGAGACCAGAACCATCACCCACGATCTGGGCACCACCACCATCAAGGGCGACCCGGCGAAGGTGGTCGTGCTGGAGTTCCCGTTCGCCGACGCGCTTGCCTCCATCGGCGAGAAGCCGATCGGGATCGCCGACGACGGCGACCCGAGCCGGATCATCCCGCAGGTGGCCGAGAAGATCGGCACCTACACCAGTGTCGGCACCCGGCAGTCGCCGAGCCTGCAGAACATCGCCGCGCTGAAGCCGGATCTGATCATCGCCGACACCTCCCGACACAAGGACATCTACGACCAGCTCAGCAAGATCGCCCCGACCATCTCGCTGGCCGGCAACAAAAGCACCTACGAGTCGAACCTGAAGGCCGCCGAGACCATCAGTGTGGCAATGAATCGCTGCCAGCAGATGGCCGACCGGCTAGCCAAGAACTCGGCCACCATCGCCGCCATCGCCGCGAAGATGCCGAACGATCTACCGCCGGTGTTGTTCGTGGTGTCGACCGACAAGCAGGTGACCGAACACAATGCCGCCAGCTACCCGCCGAGTGTGCTGATGGCTCTCGGGCTGAAGTACCTGCTCCCGGCGGATGCGAAGAATCCGACGGCCGAGGCGAGCGAAGAGACTGTCGCGACCCAGAATCCGAGCGTCGTGTTCCTCAGCGCCGCAACCGATCAAACCCTGTTCGAGGCCTGGGCGGCCGACCCGGTCGGCGGCTCGCTGACGGCGGTGAAGGACGGCAAGGTGTTCAAGGTCGACAACAACCTGTGGTCGCGGGCGAAAGGCATCACCGCCTCCGAAGTGATGGCGCAACAGGCCCTCGACCTGCTCACCGGCGGCGGGTCCTGATCCGATGGCCGTCGCCGTTGCCGGCCCCACCGGGGAGGCGACACCGGCCGCCGCTGGTCGGCGCCGGTCGACCCGACTGCGGGTCACAGTTGTGGCGGTGGTGTCAGCCGTCCTGCTGGTGATCGGATTCAGCTGGAGCCTGACCATCGGCACCGCCAGCATCGGAATCGGAGCGGTGCTCACCGCGCTGTTCGGCGGCGGCACCACGCCGACCGACATGATCGTCCGTGCCGTGCGGCTGCCCCGCAGCCTGCTGGCCATGGTGGCCGGCGCCAACATGTCCGTCGGCGGGGTGATCATGCAGGGCATCACGGCCAATCCCATTGCGGCACCGGAGATCCTGGGGGTCTCCGCGGGCGCCGCCGTGGTGGTGGTCGGCTCGCTCACCTTCGTCCCAGGGCTGACGGGCACCGCTCTGGTGATTGCCGCCATTATCGGCGGCGGCCTGGTCGGGGTGCTGGTGCTGGCGCTGGCCGGCGCCGGCACCGGCCGGATGAGCAATGTCCGGCTCGCCCTGGCCGGGGTGACGATGACCGCGCTACTGATGTCGCTGACCCAGGCGTTCGTCATCTTCAACGACAATCAGGCGAACAACGTGTTCTTCTGGCTGGTCGGCGGCGTCAACTTCGCCAAGATGTCCAGCGTGCTGACGGTGTTGCCGTGGACCGTAGCCGGGCTGGTCGCCGCGATGGCGCTCGCCTCCTCGCTCAACCTGCTCGGCCTCGGCGAGGACATGGCGCGCGGACTCGGCGCGAAGGTGGAGCGCACCAAGATTCTCGGCGCGGCCGTGATCGTCTGCCTGACCGGCGCAGCGGTGGCCGTTGCCGGACCGATCAGTTTCGTCGGCCTTGTCACGCCACACCTGGCGCGACGCTGGACGCGCAGCACCAATCACTTCATCGTCATCCC
The DNA here is from genome assembly GCF_000426645.1 of Nakamurella lactea DSM 19367. GTDB lineage: Bacteria > Actinomycetota > Actinomycetes > Mycobacteriales > Nakamurellaceae > Nakamurella > Nakamurella lactea. Next base: position 14,896 of record NZ_KE384550.1, read on the forward strand.
GGTGTCGGCATTGATGGGCGCGACCCTGCTGACCTACGCGGACATTCTGGCCCGCTTCGTCCGCTGGCCGTTCGAGTCGCCGACCGGCGTGGTGACGGCGTTGATCGGGGCACCGTTCTTCGTGTTCCTGGCGCGGAAACAGAAGGTGAGCTCATGACCGCCGTCGCGCTCAAGGAACCGACGCAATCCCGCTCCTGGGCCGTCCCGGTCGGACTGGCGCTGATCTGCCTGGTGTTGTCGGTGGCCTCGTTGGGGATGGGCACGGCCGACATCGGCATCGGCGACGCGTTCGGCCTGTTGACCGGCAGCACGGACTCCGCGACGGCATCGATCATGCTGACCTTCCTGGCGCCACGAATCCTGCTGTGCTGGTTGGTCGGCATCGCGCTGGCCGTCTCCGGTGCGGTGCTGCAGGGCGTGATCCGCAACCCGCTGGCCGCACCGGACATCATCGGCGTCACCAAGGGAGCCGGCCTCGGTGCCATGCTGATGCTGCTGCTCTTTCCGGCGGCTACCGCCGGGATGATTCCGGTCGGTGCCTTCGCCGGTGGCGTGCTGGCCGCATTGTTGGTGTACGCCTTCGCGTATCGCAGCGGGACCTCGGCGATCCGGCTGGCGTTGGTGGGCATCGCGATCAGTGCGCTGTGCGAGGCCGGGATCCGGTTCCTCATCGTGCGTAACCCACCGGACATCAACGCCGCGCTGATCTGGCTGACCGGCAGTGTGTTCGGCCGGTCGATGAGCGACGTCTGGCAGTTCCTCCCGTGGGTGCTGGTGCTGGTGCCGATGGTGGTCTTCTACGCGCGGCGCCTGGACGTCCTCGGCCTCGGCGACGACCTGGCCGCCGGTCTGGGCGAACCGGTGGAGCGGACCAGGCGGATCGTGCTGCTGCTGGCGGTGGCCCTGGCGTCATCCGCGGTGGCGGTGGCCGGCACCGTCGGGTTCGTCGGATTGATCGCGCCACACATGGCCAGGCGGCTGGTCGGCGGCCGGGCATTGACCCTGCTACCCAGCGCCGCGATGATCGGGGCGGCGCTGATGTTGGTGTCGGACTCGATCGGGCGGGTCGTGCTGCAACCACTCGAGATCCCGGTCGGCCTGGTGACCGCGGTGATCGGCGGTCCCTACTTCCTCTATCTGCTGGCGCGTACGGCGAAAACCACGACGAGCGGAAAGTAGTTCTCATGCGACTGGAAGCGCAACACGTCACGCTGGCCTACGACCGGCTGGTGATTGCCGAGGACCTGAGCCTGGCGATCCCCGACGGCAAGGTCAGTGTGCTGATCGGGCCGAACGGCTGCGGCAAGTCCACCGCACTGCGCTCGTTGTCCCGGCTGCTCAGCCCGACTGCCGGACAGGTGGTGCTGGACGGCGAGGAGATCATGCGGCTGTCCACCAAGGATGTCGCCCGACGGCTGGCGATCCTGCCGCAGATGCTCGTCGCTCCGGAATCGATCACCGTCGAGGACCTGGTCTGGTTCGGCCGCCACCCACATCGCGGTGCGTTGCGTTCGGCCGGTAAGGCTGACAAGGAGATCGTCGAATGGTCGCTGGAGGTGACCGGGATGATCGAGATGCGCCGACGCTTCGTCGACCACCTCTCGGGTGGGCAGCGGCAACGGGCATGGATCGCGCTCTGCCTGGCTCAAGGTACGGACCTGATCCTGCTGGACGAACCGACCACTTTCCTGGATGTCGCCTACCAGCTCGAGGTGCTCGACCTGCTGCACGAGCTGAACGTCAACCAGGGCAAGACGGTCGCCATGGTGCTGCACGATTTCAACATGGCCTCGGAGTACGCCGATCATATTTTCGTGATGAAGGACGGCGCCCTGGTCAAGGAAGGCAGCCCGACCGACGTGCTGACCGCCGCCACCTTCGCCGACGTCTTCGGCATCACCTCCCAGGTGGTCAGCCACCCGGTGAGCGGCCGACCACTCTGCATTCCCGTCAAGGGCCGGGAACGGTCGGCCACGGCCCAGCATGCCGCCGCGACCGAACCGTCGACCGACCCAGCAGCATCGGCCCCCGGGGAGTCGTCTACCACCCCGACGACGGCGAAGCTTCCGGCCTGACCCCGATCAGGCCCCGGTTGGCGGGCGACCCGATGTCCGAGCCAGGCGCGCCCGACGGAGACGACCGAGAGAACCGCTCACTGACCGCATCGCTCCGGGTCCGCAACTACCGGCTGTACGCCGTCGGCCAGACGGTGTCGGTCCTCGGCACCTGGATGCAGAACATAGCGATCGCCTGGTACACGCTGGAAATCTCTCAGAACGGCGCCATTCTCGGCCTGGTGACGGCTATCCGATGGTTGCCGGTGCTGGTGCTCGGGCCGTGGGCCGGGCTGGTCGCAGACCGGTCGGACAAGCAACGCATGTTCCTGGTCACCCAGACTGCGCTTGCGGTGATCTCGGTCGGGGTCGCGATACTGTCGGTGACCGGCAACCTGCCGCTCGGGGGGCTGGTTGTGGCCGTGCTCGCGGTGGGCATCGTCGGCGCGTTCGACACCCCCTCCCGGCAGGCGCTGATTTCCGAGTTGGTCCCTGCGGCTCTGCTGACCAACGCCGTCGGCCTGAACTCCGCGACCACTAACATCGCCAAGCTGGCCGGACCAGGTCTGGCAGGAGTCGTCATCGCCGCTTTCGGGGTGACTCCGTGCTTCGTCATCAACGCAATCTCTTTCCTGGCAGTCATTCTCAGCCTGCTGCGGATGGGGCGCTCGGAGCTGTTCCGTGCCCTACCGGCGCACCGGGGCAAGGGTCAGATTCGTGCCGGGCTCGGGTACGTCATGCGCTCGGCGGAGCTCCGTCCGACGATGCTCATGGTGCTGGCAACCGGAATATTCACCGCGGAGTTCCCGGTGACGGTCCCGCTGATGACTACCACAACGTTTGATTCGGCGGCCGACGGCTACGGAACAGCGATGGCGGTAATGGGTGTCGGCGCGGTGGCCGGCGGCATCATCGTTGCGCACCAACGCCGGCCGAGCGTCAGATCCATTGCGGTGTCGGCGATCCAGTGGGGTGCCGTGATCATCGTCGCTGCCCTGGCACCGACCTTTGCGGTGCTGCTGATCTCACTGGCGCTCGTCGGCGTCGGCACCGTCACCTTCAACTCCGCCGCGAAGACGCTGCTGCAACTGCGATCCGATCCGGCGTTCCGCGGCCGGGTGATGTCACTCTGGGCGATCGCCTGGCAAGGTGGGACCGTGGTCGGCGCTCCGCTGGTGGGATTTGTGGGGTCGTGGTTAGGCCCCAGGTACGGGATGCTGATCGGAGCGGTCACCGCCCTCGCCGTCGGTCTACTGGCGCTGCTGCCGCGCCACCGGGATGCGGATCCGGGAGAGCGCGGCGACCCGGCCTGACCGTTGACCTGCGGCCCTGGCGACGACGCGCTCTCGACTGCCTCGGCACGCTGTGCATCTCGGCCCCGGACCACATCAGGACGCTCACCCCGCGAGCCGACCCCGTACCGCCTGGGCACCTGTACCGACGGCGGCGGCCGATGCAATGCGGTGAGGTTGCCCCCTGCGTGCCACCGGCGGCGCCGTCCCCACCGGCCGACCCGTCCGGGAGCTGTAGTGCCAGCAGATACGGTGGGACGCCTGCGGATGCAGACGCGGCCCGCCCGGATTGCCGATGAGGAGAGCAGAGATGGCCGAGTTCGTCGGTGCGATCGACCAGGGCACCACCAGCACCAGGTTCATGATCTTCGACCACGACGGGCGGTCGGTCGGCAAGCACCAGTTGGAGCACCAGCAGATCCTGCCGCGGGCCGGCTGGGTGGAGCACAACCCGGTGGAGATCTGGGAGCGCACCTCGGCGGTGGTGCAGACCGCGCTGGGCCGGACCGGACTGGCAGCGGCCGACCTGGCGGCAGTCGGCATCACCAACCAGCGGGAGACAACCCTGGTCTGGGACCGCCGCACGGGCCGGCCGTACTACAACGCGATCGTCTGGCAGGACACCCGGACCGACCGGATCGCCACCGCGCTGGATCGGGACGGCCGCGGTGACGTCATCCGGCAGCGGGCCGGACTGCCGCCTGCGACCTACTTCTCCGGCGGCAAGATCCAGTGGATCCTGGAGAACGTCGACGGCGTCCGGGCCGACGCCGAGGCCGGCAACGCGCTCTTCGGCACCACCGACAGCTGGCTGCTCTGGCAGCTCACCGGCGGGCCGGACGGCGGGGTGCACGTCACCGATGTGACGAACGCCGGCCGGACCATGCTGATGGATCTGGAAACGCTGGACTGGGATGACGAACTGCTCTCCTTCTTCGGCGTTCCCCGGCGGATGCTGCCGCAGATCCGTTCTTCGTCATCCCCGGATCCCTACGGACTGACGCTGCGCGGCGGGCCACTGCGCGGCGAGGTACCTCTGACCGGCGACCTCGGCGACCAGCAGGCGGCCACCGTCGGCCAGGTCTGCTTCTCCCCCGGCGAGGCCAAGAACACTTACGGCACCGGCAATTTCATGCTGCTGAACACCGGCACCGAGATCGTCCGTTCGCAGTCCGGGCTGCTCACCACCCCGGCGTACCGGTTCGGCGACGAACCCGCGGTGTACGCCCTTGAGGGTTCGATCGCGGTGACCGGGTCGGCGATCCAGTGGCTGCGGGATCAGCTCGGCATCATCAGCGGGGCCGCCGAATCCGAGTCACTGGCCCGGCAGGTGCCGGACAACGGGGGCGTCTACTTCGTCCCGGCCTTCTCCGGGCTGTTCGCGCCGTACTGGCGCTCCGACGCCCGCGGGGCGATCGTCGGGCTGAGCCGGTTCAACACCAACGCGCACCTGGCCAGGGCGACGCTGGAGGCGATCTGCTACCAGAGCCGGGACGTGGTCGAGGCGATGGCGAAGGACTCCGGGGTGGCGCTGGAGGTGCTGAAGGTGGACGGCGGCGTGACGTCCAACGAGCTGTGCATGCAGATCCAGGCAGACGTGCTCGGTGTGCCGGTCAGCCGGCCGATGGTCGCCGAGACCACCGCCCTCGGCGCCGCCTACGCTGCGGGTCTGGCGGTCGGATTCTGGTCCGGCACCGACGAGCTGCGGGCCAACTGGGTGCAGGACAAGCGATGGGAGCCGCGAGGCAGCTCCGGGGCCCGCGATGCGGGCTATGCCCAGTGGAAGAAGGCGGTGCAGCGGACCCTCGACTGGGTCGACGTGGACTGATCGGGCCGGTCCGACGTCGGGCGACGGACATTTCGGCAGGTATTCACCGAGGGTTCCGGACAACGGGTTACCGCAGTTGACGTGATCCATGCGACAATACGGCTTGGTCAATCCTCCGGGTCTCCCGGAGGAGCGTCGATGTCCAGCGGGTCTCGGTTCCCTGAGAAGTCGTTTGAGGTTGGCGGACCCGGGTCCAGCATCAGCAGGACCTGCCTCATCGCACGCGCTTGGAGAAGTTGCATGGCACAGGGAACCGTCAAGTGGTTCAACGCCGAGAAGGGCTTTGGTTTCATCACTCCTGATGACAACGGCCCGGACGTTTTCGTCCACTACTCGGAGATCCAGTCGACCGGCTACCGCTCGTTGGAGGAAAACCAGCGAGTGGAGTTCACGGTGACACAGGGCAACAAGGGCCCGCAGGCCACCGCCGTCACCGCGGTCTGACTCACTCAGACAGCACCAGTCGAAGGCGTCACTCCCCCGGGAGTGGCGCCTTCGGCGTATTTCCGGGCTGACGGCGGACCGGCGATGGTCAACTCAACCGCGCCGTCACGGTGTCCGGCGTCCGATTTCTCCTGCTGGACAGCAGCATTCCCGGCGAGTTCGCCGGCCGACTGGACCCGGACAGCCTGGTCTGGCTGGCGGACCAACTCGAGCATCCGGTCGGCGTTCCGACGCTGGTGGCGCTGCATCATCCGCCGATGCACCTCGGGCACCCGGTGATCGACACCCTTGGACTGCAGAACCCGCTGCCGCTGCGGGACGCGCTGATCGGCAACGTCGACCTGGTCGCCACCCTGGTCGGGCACACTCACGCCGCCACCGCGGCCACCTTCGCCGGCCGCCCACTGCTGGTCGCCCCCGGCGTGCACTCCATCGGCCAGCTGCCGTGGCAGGGCGACGGCAGCATGGCTGCGCTGATCGACCCGGCGGCCCCGCCAGCGCTGGCGCTGCACCGGTTGGAGACCGGCAGCCGCACCATGGTGAGCTATTTCGTCACCGTGTCGACGGACCTGAGGTAGCCGCGCCGTCGCCGATACCCCGGGCGTACCGGTCGGCCAGCCGCCGCACCTCCGCCCGCAGTTCGGGCGGATCGACGACGGTGAAATCGACGCCGAGCCGGCCCAGGGTCAAAGCGATGGTGGTGAGGCTCTCCGCGCCGATCTGCAGGGCGCAGGACTGCTCGTCAACCGGTTCGACCGTTCCCTCCGCCGAGGTCACCCGTCGTTGCACGACCGACGCCGGTGCGTGCAGGGTGACCCGCGCGTGGTGCCGCCAGCTGCGGGTCGGACCGTGTTCGGCCACGTAGGTGGCGATGTCATCGGTCGGGAGCTCGCGCGCGGTGAACCGGGGCCCGGCGGGCAGCACGGGCTGAATCCGTTCGACCCCGAACACCGCCCAGCTGCTCGCGCCGACGTCGAACGCCAGCAGGTACCAGCGGTGCTGACGATTGATCAGGCGGTACGGCTCGACGTCGTGCCGGGTGGGCGAATCGTCGGACTCTTCGGCGTCGGACTCGGCGGCGTCGGATTCTTCGGCGTCGGACTCGGCGGCGTCGGACTCTTCGGCGTCGGACCCGGCGGCGTCGGACCCGGCGGCGGCCGGGGTGGCGGCATCGGCGTAGGAGAACCGCAGGCGTTCCCGGCTGTCGCACAGTCCGACGATCAGGATCAGTACCGTCGGGTCGACGATCGGCATCGGGTGGTTGAGTGGCAGCGGCACGGTGTAGCGATTGAGGTTGCGCACCCGGACCCGCAGGTGTGAGGGCAGCGTCTGTTCCAGCTTCGCCAGCGCCCGCATCGACGTTTCCTCCATGCCGCCGATGATGCAGTTGATTCCGGTGCGCAGACCGACGGCGACGGCGGTCGCCTCCTCGGGATCCAGCAGCAGCGGCGGCAGTGCGGACCCGCCGGCGCCCAGCCGGTAGCCACCATCGCTCCCGCGGGACCCCTCGAGCGAGTAGCCGAGTTCGCGCAGGCGTTCGACGTCGTTCCGGATCGTCCGGGTGCTCACGCCCAGTCGCTCCGCCAGCTCGGCGCCCGTCCACGATCGCTGGCACTGCAACAGGGACAACAAGGACAGCAGGCGGACGGCGGTCTGTGGCATGCATCCACCCTGACACGAATTGCGGAACGAAATCTTCCTATTAGGAACGGAACGTTCCGCATAGGCGCCTAGCGTGGCCGCGTCATGCCGAAACCACCGAGAGAAGCCGAGACCGCAACGCCGCTGACGTTGATCTCGCAGACCCTGATGTCCGACCTGCAACAGCCGAGCGGGTTCGGCGGGCAGGACCTGCCCTGCCACAGCGTGGATCCGGACCTGTTCTTCGCCGAGCGGCCCAGCGACGTCGAGCGCTCGAAGCGGATCTGTGACGGGTGCCCCCTTCGGGCCGAGTGCTTGCAGGGCGCGCTTGAGCGGCAGGAGCCGTGGGGCGTCTGGGGCGGAGAGCTGGTCCGGGACGGCGCCGTCATCGCCCACAAGCGCGGCCGCGGCCGGCCACGCACGATCGACGTCGCGTAGCCGGAGCCCCGTCAGCCCCGTTTGCGACGTCTCGGCGCACTTTCGCAGCGGAACC
>NZ_KE384550.1:22732-364481 GCF_000426645.1 Nakamurella lactea DSM 19367
CCCGTCAGCCCCGTTTGCGACGTCTCGGCGCACTTTCGCAGCGGAACCTACGCCCAGTCAGCCCCGTTTGCGAAGTCTCGGCGCACTTTCGCAGCCGAACCGTTGTCTCCCCACCGGAGTGGGTCCTGCGACCCGCCGTCGGCCGCCGAAGGTGGCAACATCGGGTGATGCTCGGTCGACTCCATCACATCGTGCTCGACTGCCCGGATCCACACGCCCTGGCCGGCTTCTACTCGGATCTGCTCGGGGATCCGATCACCTACGTCAGTGACGACTGGGTCGTCGTTTCGACCAGCTCGCAGGCATCCGGACTGGCCTTTCAGCTCGCCGCAGATCATCAACGTCCGACCTGGCCGAACGCCGCGGTTCCGCAACAGATCCACTTCGACATCATGGTCGAGGACGTCGCCGAGGCCACGCCGCGGGTGCTCGAGCTCGGAGCGACGAAGCTCGATGGCGAGGACGTATTTGCCGATCCCGCCGGTCACCCGTTCTGTCTGGTCAAGCGGCCGGGATGGGCCGACCCGTTACCTGCTCCGTAGGTCGCTGCGGGCGGGCGAGCGCGCCGGTCCGTCAGCCCCGTTTGCGACGTCTCGGCGCACTTCCGCGGCGCACGCTCTTACGCCCGTCAGCCCCGTTTGCGACGTCTCGGCGCACTTCCGCGGCGGAACCCGACCGCTACTCGACGACCGAGTGCCGACCGCGCGGGCGGCCTGGGCCATCGGCCAGGCCGAGCATGCCGCGGATCTCGCGGACGGCCACCCGGCCCGCCCGATTGGCGCCGATGGTCGAGGCGCTCGGCCCGTAGCCGACCAGGTGCACCCGCGGATCGACCACCGTCCGGGTGCCGTCCATCGCGATGCCGCCGCCGTGACCGCGCAGGTGCAGGGGCGACAGGTGCTCCAGGGCGGCGCGAAAACCTGTGCACCACAACAGGATGTCGGCGTCGTAGCGGGTGTCGGCCGAGCCCGGGTCAGCGGCCCAGAGCACGCCGGTCTCGTCGATCGAGCTGAACATCGGCAGCCGGTGCAGCACTCCGGATTCCCGGGCGGCCCGGATGGCCGGGGTCAGCGGCAGGCCGGTCACCGACACCACGGATCGCGGCGGCAGGCCGCGCCGCACCCGCTCCTCCACCATGGCCACCGCGGCCCGACCCAGCTCGGAGGTGAACTCGCGATCGACCCAGACCGGCTCGCGGCGGGTCACCCACAGGTGATCGGCGACCACCGGGGCGATCTCCTGCAGCAGTTGGACCGCGGAGATGCCGCCGCCGATCACCACCACCCGTTTGCCGGCGAACGCCTCCGGCCCTGGGTAGTCCCTGGTGTGCCACTGCCGGCCGCGAAAACGCTCGCGGCCCGGGTAGTGCGGCCAGAACGGCCGGCCCCAGGTCCCGGTGGCGTTGATCAGTGCCCGCATCCGGTACTCGGCCCCGTCCGCGGCGATCGCCCGCAGCCAATGTCCGTCGTCGACCACCGAATGGATCGTCACCGGCCGGTGCACCTGCAGGCCGAACTCGTCTTCGTAGTCGGCGAAGTAGGCCGGCAGGGCCAGCCGGGCCGGTGTCTGCGCGGCCAGCTCTGGCACCTGCGAGTCGGGTAGTTCGGTGATGCCGTTGACGGTGGCCATGGTGAGGGTGCGCCAGCGGTGCCGCCAGGCGCCGCCGGGTCCCTGCTCGGCGTCCAGCACGATCGAGTCGGTCCCGGTGCGCCGCAGGTGATAGGCGGCCGACAGTCCGGCCTGCCCTGCCCCGATCACCAGGACGTCCGCCTGATCCACCCTGCCAGGCTACGGAACGCGATCGGACCGCCGGCCGCCGCTCGCCACCGGTGGCCGACGGCTGTCTAATGGTCACCACCAGCGCAGGCGAACAGCAGGAGGCACCCAGTGGGCGAACCGGCAACACCCAGCATCCGGACGCCGAAGCGCCGGCAGGTGCGCGGATGAATACCGACCCCGCCATCTCGACCGACGTGCTGGTGATCGGCGCCGGGCTCTCCGGTCTGGTGGCCGCGGCAGAGGCCGCCGATGCCGGCAAATACGTGGCGGTCCTCGATCAGGAGCCGGGCGCCTCGCTCGGCGGTCAGGCCTACTGGTCGTTCGGCGGACTGTTCCTGGTCGACTCCCCCGAGCAGCGACGGATGGGCATCAGGGACTCAGCGGAGCTGGCGTTGTCCGACTGGCTCGGTTCGGCCGGCTTCGACCGACCCGAGGACTACTGGGGCGAGCAGTGGGCCAGGGCGTTCGTCGACTTCGCGGCCGGCGAGATGCGGTCATGGATCAAACACCAGGGCATCGGGCTGTTCCCGATCGTGCAGTGGGCCGAACGCGGTGGCTATCAGGCACAAGCGCACGCCGACGGCACCAGCCACGGCAACTCCGTTCCTCGCTTCCACGTCACCTGGGGCACCGGTCCCGGCGTCGTCACCCCGTTCGTCGCCCGGGTCAATACCCACGTCCAGGACGGACGGATCACCCTGCTGTTCCGGCATCGCGTCACCGCATTGTCCACCGACGCCGCGGGGGTGACGGGCGCGACCGGAGAAGTGCTGGAGCCCTCGGGCGCCGAACGCGGGGTGCCGAGCAGCCGCATCGCGGTCGGCGAATTCGCCGTCACTGCCGGCGCCACCATCGTGACCTCCGGCGGCATCGGCGCCAACCACGAACTGGTCAGGGCGCAATGGCCCGCCGGCTTCGGCGATCCGCCCAGGACGATGATCTCTGGCGTGCCGGACTCCACCGACGGGCTGATGCTCGGCATCGCCGCGGCGGCCGGGGGCCGGCTGATCAATTCCGACCGGATGTGGCACTACCCAGAGGGCATCGTCAACCACTCGCCGGTCTGGACCGGGCACGGCATCCGCATCCTGGCCGGCCCGTCGTCGCTCTGGCTGGACGCCACCGGCCGGCGGTTGCCGACGCCGTTGTTCCCGGGCTTCGATGCTCTCGGCACGCTCCGGCACATCACCTCGACCGGGCACGACCACAGCTGGTTCCTGTTGAACCGCAGCATCATCGGTCCGGAGTTCGCGCTGTCCGGATCGGAGCAGAACCCGGATCTGACGGAGAAGTCGGTCCTCCAGCTGGCCCGCTCCCGGCTCGGATCCGGTCCGACGCCGGCGGTGCAGGCGTTCCTGGACCGCGGGGTCGATTTCGTGCAGGCGGACACCGTGGCGGACCTGGTCGGGAAGATGAACGCGCTGACGGAACAGCCGTTGCTGGACGCCGCCGAGGTCGAAAAGACGGTCAGGGCCAGGGATCTGCAGGTCAGGTCCGGGCTGGGCAAGGACCCGCAGATCGCCGCGGTGGCCGCCGCCCGGCGATTCTTCGGCGACCGGCGGATGCGGCTGGCCGACGACTGCGAACTGCTGGATCCCCAACACGGCCCGTTGATTGCGGTGCGACTGCACATCCTGACCCGCAAGACGTTGGGCGGGCTGGAGACCGATCTGTCCTCTCGGGTACTGGGCGCGGACGGCGAACCGATCGGCGGACTGTTCGCCGCCGGGGAGGCGGCGGGCTTCGGCGGCGGCGGGGTGCACGGGTACCGCGCGCTGGAAGGAACGTTCCTCGGCGGCTGCCTGTTCTCCGGGCGGACCGCCGGCCGCGCCGCCGGCGGCCGGACTCCTGGCGGCGATCGCTGACCCGAACCACCAGGGTCAAACCACCGGGAGTCAACCCACCGGCACGGTCCACGCTTTCGACAGCGACGGGTCGTAGCCGCGCCCGGAACTGTTGTACTGGAACCGGATCCGGACCGTCCCGGACGCGGCTGCTCGGCTCGCCGGGACCAGCACCTGATGTACAAGGGTGCCGGGGTCGGTGCCGAACCTGGTGAGCACGAAGTGCTGCACGATGCTGCCGTCGACAATGACGTCGTAGTCCTTGGTCGCCGCCGAGCCGTCGCCGCTGAAGGTTTCCAGCACGGCGATGACGAAGGGCTTGTCCGGGGTCACCTTCATCGTGGTCTCGAACCACGAGCCGGGATAGCCGTTGTGCGAATACCTGCGCGGCACACCGGCTTCGGTGTTGGTGCCGGAGCTGGGCGAGCCGGTGACCTGGTGCGCGGTCTCCGAATCGGGGACGCCGAAGGACACCGTGTCCATGGCAGCGGCCGGCGGGGTGTCGATCGCTACCGCGCCCGTCGCATCGACCGCGGCGATCCGACCGCCGTCGGCGCCGGTCACCGTCGCGGTGAACGGCACGTCACCATCGGCGATCGTCACCGGAGCGGTGATGGTGAGCGGTACCGACACCGTGCCGCGGGCCGGGACGGTCACCTCGATCGGGGCCGCCGCGACCCAGCCGTCAGGCCCGCCCAGCCGTATCGTCACCGCGGCCGACCGACGTCCCGAGTTGGCCAGTGAGGCGGTCACCTCGACCGCGTCGCCAGGCTGAATGTCCTGCGGTGCAGAGAGTTCGGTCAGGGCCACCGGGGTGGCGACGACGAACCGGTAGCTGCCGGATCCGACCTGCACCGGAACCACGCCATCGGCCACCTGGCCGATCTTCAGGTCGGCGCGGCCGGTGATCCGGCGATGCCCTTCGGTGACCGCGGCAGCATCCGGCGCCGGGACCAGCACGGTAGTGGTGGTGTTCGCCGGCACCGTGACGGTCAGCTCGAGCGACCCCTTGCCGGTCTGCCAGCTGCTGCTGATGGTGCCGTACGGCGAATCATGGGCGACGCGGGCGGAGGTCAGCCCGCCACCCAGCTGCGGGGCGATGGTCGACGTCCGGTAGCCGGCGGAGGTCTGCCGGATACCCCCGATCGTCGCGTACATCCACTCGCCGACCGCGCCATATGCATAGTGGTTGAACGAGTTCATGCTGACATCGCCGAAGGTGCCGTCCGGTTTCAGCGAGTCCCAGCGCTCCCACATGGTGGTCGCGCCCTTGCTCACCTCGTACAGCCAGGACGGGTAGTCCTTGGTCATCATCAGCCGGTAGGCGACGTCCAGGTGTCCGGTGGCGGTGAGCGCCGGCAGCAGGAACGGGGTGCCGAGGAATCCGGTGGACAGGTGGTAGCCGCGGGCCGCGACTGCCGCCACCAGTTGGTTGCCGGCGGCCTGCTGCAGATCGGCCGGTACCAGGCCCATGCCGAGCGCGATCGCGTAGCCGGCCTGGCTGTTGCCGGCCACCGTGCCGTCCGGGCCGACGAAGGCGGCGGCGAACGCCGACCTGATCCTCGCCGCCAGCTGCTGGTACCTCGCCGCGTCGGCGGCATGCCCGGTGGCGGCGGCCATCTCCGCGAGTTGGCCGACACTGCGCGCGTAGAACGCACTGGCGATCACCCCGGCCGGTGTCGGGTCGTCCAGGTTGAGCCAGTCGCCGTACACCTGCTCGGTGCGCAGGTCGCCGCTGGAGGTGCGGGTCAGGAAATCGACGAAACGCGCCATGGCGGAGTAGTTCTCGTCGATCACACCGGTGTCGCCGAAGTGTTGCCACAGGGTGTACGGGACACCGACCATCGCGTCCGACCAGCCGGGACCACCGGCGCAACAATGCGTCGGGTCGGGCGCGACACCGGGGATCGAGCCGTCGGTGCGCTGGGCGTCGCGCAGGTCGGTGAGCCACTTGGACAGGAACGCGTAGGTGTCGGCGTTGAACGACGCGGTCGGCGAGAACATGTCGATGTCGCCGGTCCAGCCGAGCCGCTCGTCCCGGGCCGGGGTGTCGGTGGGCACGGACAGGAAGTTGTCCCGCTGCCCCCAGACGATGTTGCGCTGCAACTGGTTCAGCATCGGATCGGAGGTGTCGAACTCCGAGGTGAGCGGGGTGTCGGAGGTGACGACGATCCCGGTCAGCTGCTGCGCGGTGGGCGGCGTTGCCGCGCCGGTCACCTCGACGTAGCGGAAGCCGTGCGAGGTGAAGGTCGGCTGGTAGGTCGCACTGCCGGTCTTGCCGAACGTGTAGTAGTCGGTGACCTTGGCGCTCCGCAGATTCGCGGTGTACAGCGTGCCGTCCGGGTTGAGCATCTCGCCGTAGCGCAGCCGCACGGTTGATCCCGCGGTTCCGCTGAGCGTGACCTTGATCCGGCCGACCATGTTCTGGCCGACGTCGTAGATGGTGACGCCCGGCGTCGGGGTGCTGACCTTCTGGGTTGGCTGGGTGCCGGTGACCCTGGCCGGCTGATCGGTCTGTGGCTGCACGTTCGCCGCGGGCACGCCGTCGACCACCTCGACCGGCTGCCAACCGGTGCGCGCGATTCCGGGTGACGACCAGCCGGCGACCTGGTAGTTGGCGTCGTAGGTCTCGCCGTTGATCAGGTCGGCGACCCGGAACGGCCCGTCGTGCCAGCTCCAGTCCGATCCGCTGACCACCGTCTCGCTGCTGCCGTCGGTGTAGTCGATCACCAGCTTGCCGCGGAAAGCCGGCCAGTGGCCGTACTTGTCGGTGCCGAAGGAGGCGATCTGGCCCGCGTACCAACCCGGAGCCAGCTCGACGCCGATGGTGGCCGGACCGGCCGTCAGCAGCCGGGTGACGTCGTAGGTCTGGTACTGCACCCTGGTGTCGTAGTCGGTCCAGCCCGGGGCGAGCTCGTGATCGCCCACCCGGTGGCCGTTGATCTGCGCCTGGTACAGACCGAGCGCGGTGGCGTACAGCCGGGCGCCGGCCACCTTCTTCGTGACAGTGAAGTCCTTGCGCAGCAACGGGAGACCGGTCTTCGGGACCAGCAGGCCGATGGCCTCGTTCCCCTGATGGCCGAAGGCGATGGTCCCCGGCGCCGTCAGCACACCGACCCCGAACGGATTCTTGCCGTCGGCGAAGTCGCTGTGCAGCAGGGTGGTGTCGCCGGCGGTGACGGTCACCTCGTGCAGCTGCCCGCTCTCGTCCTCGCAGTCGCAGGTCCGGAAGCCGATGGTGCCGGCCGCGATCGGCGCCGGCACCGTGCGGGTGTCCACCACGGTGCCGTCGATGGTGGTCCTGACCGTGGCGCCGGAGATGCCGATGGACACGCTGTGCCGGGCGGCGAACCCGCCGGGCAGGTCGGCGGCCGGGATGGGTACCTCGGCGAGCAGCTGCCAGCCGCCGTTGACCCTGACGTGCGGCCGCAACCGCTCGATTCCGTCCTTGTTGGACAGCTGCCACATGTAGGTGTTGGCGGCGGATGCGTCCGAGTGCAGCAGGATGCCGAAACCGTTGCTGATGTCGCTGGTGACGAAGGTCGCCGTGTAGTCGGTCCAGTCGATACCGGGAATCTGCGCCTGCGGCGAGGCGACCCAGGAAGCGCCCCAATCGTCGCCGGCCGGCAGGGCCGTCTCCCACCAGGTGGCCGCGCTCCAGGGCGAGGTGGCACCTGAGGTGGCGGTGACCCGCACCCGCCAGTAGTACCGGGTCTGCGGCTGCAGCTCGGGCCCGGAGTAGCGCACCGCCACCGAATCGGCGGACGCCACTGCGCCGCTGTCCCAGACGTCCGGGGCGCCGCGATGCAGGGCCTGTTCGGAGGTGGCCACCTGGATCCGGTAGCTCTGCTGGATCGTTCCGCGTTTGTTGCTGTCCAACTGCCAGCCGAACGTCGGCGCTGCCGTCGTGGTGCCCAGCGGCCGGTCGAGGTGGTTGGTGCTCAGCGTCCCGACCTCGAGCGCACCGGAACCATGGCCGACCGACTGTGCGTTTGCCGACCACACCGGGTCGGTGGCGGCCGGTCCGGCGGCGGCCGGTCCGGCGGCGGTCAGGCCGAGCAGCAGCACGCCGGCCACTATCCCCAGGGCGCGAACGGTTCTGCTCGGTGTCGTCGTTCTCGAGGCAACCGACCGCCTCGAATGCGAGCCCGCAACACCGTTCGAATGTGGCACCATTGCCGACCTTTCACGGTCATCGATCCCCGGACCAGCTGAGACTTGCACCCTAAGTCATCACGGCCGGTCCGACGGAAAGTCCCGCCGAACGGTTGATCGCAGCGTCGGAAGGGTTACGGTCCAACGCTTTCGGAAGCGACTGGGGGTGAGTACGAAACAGGGCGGATTTCGAAAGTCTCCATTTGCTGCCGGTTCGTCACAGCCGGTGACGAACGGCCGCGGGGAGCGGTCAGGGACCGAACGGGGACCGGCCGGCGGCACCATCACCGGTGGCCACAGAACACCCACCACCGGGAGGATCCCATGCGTCACAAGAAGTTCGCCGCGCTCGCCGCGCTGGCCCTGATCGCCGGTTTCGGCACACCGGCCGCGGCATCGGCCGGGACATCGGCCGCCGCGGCCGCTCCTGCGGTCTCGAGCACGAACCCCGGGTCGCCCGAGCATCACCATCCGTCCGGCTGCGCCCGCCAGATGCATGCCGCAGTGGTCGAGGACAACGAGGCCTACAACGCGCGCGACGAGCAGCGTTACCAGGCGATCCTGAATCCGGACATGATCTTCGCCTACGACGGCAACTACACCTACGGTCGCGACGCCATCATGGCCGATGCCAGGGCGGGATTCGCGATTCCCGGCTGGGTCTGGACCTACGAGATCCTGTCCGAGACGATGCACGGTTGCGACTCCGGCATCGCCGTGCTGGAAACGCACAGCATCAACGCCGCGGCCGGCACCGATCTGCACTTCGCGGTGACCATGACGATGGTTCGCGAACACGGGAAGTGGACCGTCGCGATGGACGGCGTGCACAAGCTCTCGTCCTGATCGCTCAGGTCCGCACCAGCCCCGGCACCGGGCGACACAGATCGCAACACTCGGTGCCGGGGCTGTCCAGATGTGCCCGGGTCAGCGCACTGCGCGGCGCAGCCAGTTCGGTGAAGATCTCCAGCGCCTGCTGCCAGAACTGCGGATCGCCGGTGGCGTGCGCCAGCCCGTCAAGGGCGAGCGCCTCCTGCATCCGGAACCGCGCCGACCGGGCCAGTTCGAGCGCGAGCCGGAACGGCGCTTCGGCATCCACACCCAGTCGCAGCGATGTCTCGCCCAGCCCGAGCAAGATGCCGCGCTCGGCCGCCGGGCTGTCGATCTGCCTGGCCAGTGCCAGCGCCCGTCGATGGTGTTCCAGCGCCTGTGTCCGCAAGCCCAGTCGGCCCTCGACCAGGCCCAGATTGTTCCAGCCCAACGCGGTGATCCGCGGATAGTCGTGGTCGATGGACAGCGCCTCGCGCAGGTAGCCGGCGGCTTCCTCGTCGTGGAAGAGCTGGTGCGCCAGCATTCCCTGGCTGGTCAGGATCGCGGCCCGCAACTGGTGGTCGTCCGCGCTGTACGCCAGCGCCGAGCGGAAGTGGTCCAGACCCTCCGCCGGCCGGTCGGTCCACATTGCCAGGGCACCGAGGTTGAACTGGATCAGGGCGCGACCGCGGTCGGATCCGTTGCCGTGCAAGGCCGCTTCGTGCGTCGCGCGCCAATCCGCGAAGTGGCCGCCGTTCTCGAAGTACGCCCTCAGCGCGCAGGCGAGTTGCCAGTCGCCGCTGTCGGCGGCCACCGCCAGCAAGGTCGGGCGCTCGGTCGTCAGCCACCGGACGGCAGCATCCAGATCGGGCAGGTCCGGCAGGCTACGAGGCCGGTGTTCGACGACGGGTTCGAACCGGCGGGCTTCCCGGCCGATCAGGTCGCAGGCCACCGTCGCCGCCAGCAGGAAGTAGTCGTGCAGCCTCCGCTGCGGCAACCCGGCAGGTCCGGAACGGGCATCGGCATCGACATCCAGACCTGCGGCGGAACCGGCGAGTTCGCGGGCGTACTGACGGAGCAGGTCGTGAAAGGTGTAGCGACCGACCCTCTGCTGGGTCAGCAGGTGCACATCGAGGAGAGCCTCCAACTGCGCCTCCGCCTCGGCCGGCGACAGGTCTGCCAGCGCGGCCGCCGAATACACATCGAAGTCGGCTCCAGGATGCAGACCGAGCAGCCGGAACATCCGTTGCTGCCCGGGTTCCAGCAGCCGGTACGACAGGGTGAACGCACCGGCCAGGCCGCGACCGCCGGTCGTCAGCTGAGCCAAGCTGCCGGTCTGCGTCCGCAACCGGTCGGCCAACGAGCTGACGGTCCACAGCGGCCGGTCGGCCAGCCGGGACGCGGCGATCCGGATCGCCAGCGGCAGCCGGCCGCAGCTGCTCACCACGGCGGCCGCGGCCGCCGGTTCGGCCGCCGCCCGGCCATCGCCGGCCACCCGGTCGAACAGGGCGAGCGCCTCTGGCTCCGGGAGAACCTCCAGCGGTACCGCCGTCGCTCCGTCGAGCGCGCTGAGTCGGCGCCGGCTGGTGATCAGCACCGCGCAGCCTGCCGTCCCCGGCAACAACGGCCCGACCTGGGCCGCCGAGGCGGCGTCGTCCAGCACCACCAGCACCCGACGGCCGGCCAGTTCCGCCCGCCAGCGGGCCACTCGCCGGTCGACCCCGTCCGGGATGGTCTCGGGCGGGACGCCGATCATCCGCAGCAGCTGATCCAGAGCGGCCTCGACGGTCACCGGCGGACTACCGGGGGTGTGACCGTGCAGCGCACAGAACAGCTGCCCGTCCGGGAACCGGTCGGCGTTGGCGTGCGCGATGTGCACGGCCAGCGCGGTCTTGCCGACCCCGGCCATGCCCTCGATCGGGTGGATGCCCACTACCCCACTGTCCGTCGACAGCAGATCGAGATGGGCTGCACGGCCGATGAAATCCGGCAGGTCGTAGGGCAGGGTGCAGGGAGCGGAGACGGTCGGCCGCAACACTTCCGGGGCCGATCGCGGCACGGCATCCGGGTCCAGTGCCGGATCGGCCCGCAGGATCTGTTCGTGCAGCCTGGTCAATACCGGGCCGGGATCGAGGCCGAGTTCCTCGGCGAAGGTCGCCCTGGCAGCCGCGTAGGCCGCCAGCGCGTCCGCCCGCCGGCCGCTGCGGTAGAGCGCCGTCATCAGCAGGCCGTGCAGCGATTCGCGCAACGGGTGGTCGGCGATGTGCCTGGGTAGCTCGGCCAGCACCTGACGGAGCTCTCCGGCCGCCATGCGCAGATCGAGCAACGTCTCGGTGGCGGCGATCCTGCGTTCGTCCCAGGCGGCGGCGCCCGCCCTGATCGCCCGGCCGTCGAGGCCGTCCAGCGCGGGCCCGCGCCAGAACGCGAGCGCCGCCGTCAGCCCCGCGACACTCGGCGTCGCGACCAACTCCCGGAACGCGATGGCGTCGAGGGTCGGCCGTGTTCCGTCGTTGTCGGTGTCGTCACCGTCATCACGTTCGTCATCGTCGTCGAATCGCCCGCCCGCTCCGAGCCGGATCCGGTAGCCGGGACCGTCGGTCCCGATCACGGCGGGCAGCCGGCGACGGAGCGCGCCGATCAACTTGTGCACCTGATGCCGCGCCGACGCCGGCGGGTCGTCCCACAACTGGTCGATCAGCGCGTCCATCGACACCACGGCGCCCTCGGCCAGCAACAGGGCTGCCAGCAGTCGTTCCGCCTGCGGCCCGCCGAGTTCGACCCGCCGATGGTCGACCACCACCTGCAGCGGGCCCAGGATGCGAAACTCCACCGGACGAACCTATGTCGGAGCGCGCCCCGACGACACCGCCAGGTCGACCGGAGATGGCCGATCGGCGGATCGAACCCACCCGACGGCAAAAGTTCACCCGTCTCAGTGTGCGATTCATGCTTCTGCCCGACCAGGCGCGACAGATGGCGGAAGCACCCCACCGATGCGTGACGAAGCCGGCCGCATGGCCCGCACCGTCACCTGACCGAGCACCGGAGATGGCGCGAATCGTCACTACGAACTCCTCCGCCGGGGCACCAGGCCCAGCGCCAGGTCACAGATCGGTAAACCACCGTGATCCCGATCGGCCCATTCGCTCTATACCTACAGGGACTCGATGATTCCGGCGTGTCGGGCGCTGGACGTCTCCGGACGCGGTTTCGACCCCATCGAGACGAGGCAACGAGGGTGACATGTCGCTAGCAGTGGATGCCTCCAGGGGCACGGGGTTCCAGGATGACGACGAGCCGTTCATCCCTGGCCCGGAGATCGCCAGCTACGCCGGGATCCGGCTGCCCGATGGCCGGACGTTGGCCTGGCGGGAGTACGGCAACCCACGCGGAGTTCCCTGCCTGTTGATCCCGGACGCCCGCTCGTCCCGGCTGGCACCGACCTGGATGCTGCACGACACCGCGCTCCCCGACGGCATCCGGTTGATCGCCGTCGACCGACCCGGTACCGGCTACTCCGACCCCATCGGCTTCGGCGGCATCGAGGACCTCGCGGACGACCTCGCCCGGGTGGTCGAGACCCTGGCGGTCGGCAGCGTGGTGATGATCGGCGTCGGTTACGGCGCTGACGCGGCCCTGACCTTCGCCGACCGCCGCCCCGGGATGGTCGCGGCCGCCATGGCGATCTCGGTGCGTACCGCGGTGGACGCGCCGGAGACCCGCGGCCTGCTTAACCCGTTCTCCCGGCGACACATCGCCCCGTGGACCGGGCCGCTGGATGCCTGGGCCCGGGCCGCCGGCCGCGGCGACCTGCACGAGTCCCGGGTGTGGGAGCGGGCCACCCAACGGATGGAACCTTTGGCCGCCAGGGTGATCGGCGACCGGTGGCGGCACTCGGACTTCCGGTCCGCGGTGGCCGCCGACCTCGCCCAGACCCCTGCGCACTGGGTGCACACCGAGACCTACTCCGAACCGGAGTGGGTACACAACTGGTCCAGCCGGACCCCGGTGCACTGCTGGCACGGTCGGGAGGAGTCCGCCACCCATGTCTCGTCGGTCCGGGCGATCGCCGAGAACCGGCCGAACTGGCGGGTGACCCCGGTGCCCGGCGCCGGCGCGCTACTGGGCGCCTGGCCGGAGATCCTGCGCGACGCGCGCACGAGTTATCTGCGGACCCTGGTGCGCTGACTCAGATCCTGAGAACCCGTCTCCAGACGGCGTGAATCGGTCCGAAAGACGCCGAAACCGTCATCTGGGGACGGGTTTTCAGGCGTCGTCAGCCGAGCCGCACCCGACCGTTCGGTGTTTCGAGCACCGCAGTCAGCCTCGGATCACCCGACGCGACAGGGAGCCGAACCCCGAGGGCGTCGAGCACGGCGCCGACCGCCCCCGGGTCGGGGTGGGTGGCACGCAGGCCGAGCAGCGTCAGTCCCGATTCGGCAGCCGGGTGCGGGGTCTCGCCCCAGTCGATGAGGAACGGGGTGATGCCACCCAGCGGTGCCGGGTCGGCCGCCGCGATCCGCCACTGCAGCAGCGCGCCGTCCGGGGTACGTCTGCTCATCGAGCCGACCTCGCCGAGGTCGGCGCCCGCCGCCGCCGACGCCGCAGCCGCCCGGTCGATGTCGGCGGGGTGGACGGCCCAGCCGGTCAGCTTCGGCGCGGTGAGCGCATCGATGCCGAAGGGCACCGACCGGCCCTCGTCCGCCGGGTTCTCCGGATCCGGACCGATGATCTCCAGGTAACTGGTGGCGCCGAAGCCGACCAGGTAGTTCCGGCTGCCGCGGCCGAGATGCCGGCCGCCCGGAACCGGTGGCACACCGGTGATCTCGGTGAACTCGGCAACGGTGCGTTCCAGGTCGACGGTGGCGTAAACCAGGTGATCCAGGCTCGGTTCGATCGGCGAGGCTTCGGCGTCGGGGCTGACGGCGATGCTCATCGGCTGCTCGCCCCGGAAGCCGCCCTCACCGCTGCGGCGGCCGCAGCCTCGCCGGCCGCAGCCTCGCCCGCCGCGTCGCCGGCGCCGCCGGGTCGCCAACCGAGCGCCGGCGCCACCTCGGTGGCCAACAGCTCCAATGACTCGAGCACAGTGTCCGGGTCGGGATCGGCTGGGTGGACCTGGAACATCAGGTCGGATGCACCGGTCACCACCGGGTCGGCCGACAGCGCCTCGATCACCTGTTCCGGAGTGCCGACGATCAGATCGTTCGCCGCCAGCAGCGCGTCGGCGTCCTCGACGGATCCGTTGTCCGGCACCGGTATCGACTGGCCCTTTGCCGCCAGATAGCTGGCATGCCGGCGCACACCGACGCGGGCCAGCTCGAGCACCCGCTCGGCATTCCGGCCGACCAGCACCGATCGGGAAGCGCCGATCCGGGGTTCGGCGCCGGCCGGCAGCGCGGCCAGGTAGGCATCGACGATCGGCTGCTGGAGTTGTGTCAGGGTGGCGTGCGGGGCGTCCTCGGTGCGCGGTTGGGTTCGGGACAGCAGCAGGCCGGAGCCGAACACCCCGGCCCTGGTGCCGCCGGAGGCGGAGAAGGTGGCCTGCCAGATATGTTGGCGGACCGCCGATCCGGTGGGGTGCAGCACCGCACCGGTGCCGCGGATCGGCCGACCGGCCAGCACGTCGAGCAGCTCCTGCAGTCCGGTCGCGTAGAGCGAGCTGCGGGCCGCGGAGTCCTTGCCGAAGGCGGTGAACGACGACGGGCTGCCGCCGGACCCAAGGCCGAGCTCGATCCGGCCACCGGACAACAGGTCGGCCACCACCGCATCCTCGGCCACCCGGACCGGATCCTCCAGCGGCAGCGTGATGATGCCGGTGCCCAACCGGATTCGTCGGGTGCCGGCGGCGACCGCGGCCAGGAAGACGAACGGCGAGGGCAGCCCACCCTCGTCCGGGTCGAAGTGGTGCTGCGCCACCCAACCCACGTCATAGCCGAGTCGTTCGGCCGCCGCGAACTGCTCGAGGGCAGTGCGGTAGACAACGCCCGCGTCGCGGTCGAAGTCCGGTGCTGCCGGCAGCAGTCGGGTGAAGAATCCGAGTCGCTTGGTCATCTGAAGTCCGTCTCCTGTGTTGTTGTGGTTCGCCGGCCGCGCTGTGTTGTCTTGGTTCGCCGGCCGCGCTCGACTGCGGTCACAAAACCAGCTCCTTCGTCGCCGGTCTTGTGTCCTCGCTGTGTTGTTGTGGTTCGCCGGCCGCGCTCGACTGCGGTCACAAAACCAGCTCCTTCGTCGCCGGTCTTGTGTCCTCGCTTCGCTGTGCCGGCTCACGGGTGGCGTAGCGGGGTTGTCCCGCCCTACGCGTAGCGGGGTTGTCCCGCCGTCCCTGCGGGCGGGACAACCCCGCTACGCCTTCAGTTGCATCAACCCGCCCGTCCTAGGTAAGCCTCTTGGACTGCCGGGTTGGCCAGTAGCTCGGCGGCGTCGCCGGAGAGCACCAGTCGGCCGGTGGCCAGGACGTAGCCGCGGTGGGCGATGGACAGGGCCAGTTCGGCCTGCTGTTCCACCATCAGCACCGCGATGCCGAACTCGGCGTTCAGCCGGGCGATCTCGTCCAGCACCTTGTCGACGAACAGCGGGGACAGTCCCATCGTCGGCTCGTCCATGCAGATCAGTCGCGGCTTGCTCATCAGCGCCCGGGCGAAGGCCAGCATCTGCTGCTCGCCGCCGGACAACGTGCCGGCGTCCTGCCGCCGGCGCTGGGCCAAACGCGGGAAGTGGGTGTACATCCGCTCGACGTCGCCGGCGATCTGCTGACGGTCCCGGCGGGTGTACGCGCCGGTCAGCAGGTTCTCGGCGACCGTCATCTGGGGGAAAACCCGCCGCGCCTCGGGCACGGAGGCGATGCCGGCGGCGATCCGCTTCGGCGTCGACAGCCGGGTGATGTCGGCCCCGTCCAGGGCGACGGTGCCCGCCTTCGGAGTGACCAGCCCGAGGATGGTCTTCATCGTCGTCGACTTGCCGGAGGCGTTACCGCCGAGCAGCGAGACGATCTCCCCCGGGCGGATCGTCAGCGAGACGTCCTGCAACGCCAGCGCGGCGCCGTAGCGCACCTCGATGCCGGACAGTTCGAGCAACGGCGCGGTGTTCGTCATACCGTCTCCCCCACCCTGGACTCCGTCTCCTCCAACCGATCCGACTGATCCGATCGATCCGCTCGGGCCGGCCGCTCGCGGCGCCGGCCCAGATAGGCCTCGATCACCGCCGGGTCGCGGCGCACGGTGGCCGGGTCGCCGTCGGCGATCACCGCGCCGTCGTCCATCACCAGCACCCGGTCGGACAGCGCCATCACCAGGTCCAGCTTGTGTTCAACCAGCAGCATCGTCTGCCCGGCGGCCTTCAGCGCGGCCAATTGTCGTTGCACCTCGGCCGTCTCGGTCTGGTTCATTCCGGCGGTGGGCTCGTCCAACAGCAACAGCAGCGGCTGCGGGGCCAGGGCCCTGGCGATCTCGGTCCGGCGCCGGTTGGCGTACGAGAGGGTGTAGGCGGGATCCGACTTCCGCGGGCCGAGCCGGGCGGAGAACCGCTCGATCTGCTGGTCGACGTCGGCCCGCAGCCGCCGCTGCTCGCTCCGGGCCGCCCGGGTCGGCAGCAGCGCCACCGCGAGCTCGGCGAGCAGCGAGATCCACCGCAGCACCGGCACATTCGCCAGCCCGCGCAGTGGCCGCAGCGCGGTGAGCGTGCTGTGCGCACCGACCTCGACGTTCTCCGCGACGGTGAGCGTGCCGAACACCCGGCCGTTCTGGAACGTCCTGGCCAACCCCGCCTCGGCGATCTGTTCGACCGTGGCATTCTCGATCCGGCGGCCGGCCAGGGCGATGCTGCCCGAGTCCGGCGAGAGCACGCCGGAGACCAGGTTGAGTGTGCTGGTCTTGCCGGACCCGTTCGGGCCGATGATCGAGACCACCTCGCCGGGCTGGATGTCGAACGTCACTCCGTCGACGGCGGTCACCGCGCCGAACGAGCGGCGCAGCTCGCGGACCTGCAGAACTGACGTCATGAGCTGGCTCCTACCGGTCGGTCATCCTGAAGAGTCGTCGCCAGTCGACTGGAATCGCCCTCCGACGGCGGTTCTTGCCCATCTGGCGACAGGTTCTCAGGATCGGTTCGCTTCGCCGCCGAGCGCACCCACAGGCCCTGCGGCCGGAATCGCAGGATCAGCAGCAGCAGGACGCCGTAGGCGATGATCCGCACGTCCGGGGTGATCCGGAGCAGTTCCGGCAGACCCACCAGGACGATCGAGCCGAGCACCGCACCGACCGGCGAACTCATCCCGCCGAGCACGATGATGGTCAACGCCAGCAACGACATCGGCAGATTGAAGACCGTCGGATCGATATAGGTGTACTGCTGGGCCAGCAGCGCCCCGGCGATACCGGCGAAGAACGCCGAGACCGAGAAGGCGAGCGCCTTGTAGTCGCGGGCGCGCACTCCCGCAGACCTGGCGGCAATCTCGTCGGAGCCGACCGCCGAGAGCACGGTACCCAAGTGCGAGGAGCGGATCCGGGAGATCACCGCGATGGTTATCAACAGCACCACCAGGGCGAGCAGGTACAGCCCGACCGCATCGTCGATCTGGAAGCCGAACAGCGACGGCGCGGGAATCCCGGAGATGCCATAGGCCCCGCGGGTCAACGAGTCCCAGTTCCGGATGACGGCGACACAGACGGTTCCGATGCCGAGGGTCGCGATCGCCACGTAGTGCCCGCGCAACCGCCAGGCCGGAGCGGTCAGCACGGTGGCCACCACGGCGCTGACCACCCCGGCCAGCAACAGCGCCGGCCAGAACGACCAGCCGTTGATGGCGGTGAGGATGGCCGCCGTGTACGCACCGACCGCGATCGGGCCGGCCTGCCCGAGGGTGATCTGCCCGGCGCTGCCGGAGATCAGCGTCATCGACACGGCGACGATCGCGTAGATCGCCACCTGGCTGCCGACGGTCAGCGTGTAGTTGTCGGCCAGCAACGGGATCACCACCGCCGCAACGGCTACCGCCAGCCAGACCTGCCACCGTTTGAGCCGGATGGCCCGGCCGACCGCGTTGAAGGTGCCGGTCAGCGGCTCCGTGGTGATGGTCGGGGACCGGCCGAGCAGGCCACCTGGCCGGAGCACCAGCACGATGATCAGCACGCCGAAGGTGATCAGGTCGCGGACGCCGTCACCCCAGAACGAAATGCCGAACGCCTCCGCGATACCGAGCACGAATCCGCCGAGTACCGCGCCGACCATCGAGCCGAGGCCGCCGAGAGTTGCTGCTACGAAGGCGGTCAGGCCGGCCGCGGCGCCCGAGCTGGGCGAGATGTTCGAGGTGTACATGCCGACGAAGACACCGGCCAGCCCGCCGAGCGCGGAGGCGATCACGAACGCCAGGTTCTGGATCCGCGGCACCGGAATCCCCATCTGCAGAGCTGCCTCCGGATCCTGGGCGGTGGCCCTGATCGCCTGCCCGGCCCGGCCGAACTTCAGGAAGGCCGCCAGGGCGCCCATCACCGCGATGGTGACGCCGAACATCACCAGATCCGAGGTGCCGAACCGGACGCCGCCGAGCTGCAGGTTGTTGGTCGGCAGCGCCGGCGGGAAGGCCCTGACCCTGGCACCGAACACCAACTGCGCCACGTTGTCCAGGATCAGCGCAGCCGCGACGGTCGCGAGCAGTGCGGCGATCGGTGGCGCCTTCGACAAAGGTCGGACTGCCACTACGTTCAGCACCAGACCGATCACCCCGGTCACCACCAGCACTCCGACGATGGCCAACCACAACGGCCAGCCACGCTCGGCGATCAGCCACCAGCCGGTCATCGAGCCGATGGCGAAGACCGAGCCGTGGGCGAAGTTCGCGACGTGGGTAACGCCGAAGATCAGCGAGATGCCGACCGCCACCAGGGCATAGGCATTGCCGTGGATCAGTCCGGCGACCAGGGTGTCGAACATCAGCCCGCGGCGGATTCGCCGTCGGCGATGGTGAACTTGCCGTTGGTCAGCACCAGCTCCTTGACCTCCGGGTTCTCCGGTCGCCGCTGGTCGTCGAACTTCAGGGTGCCGAACTGCACCGACGGGAACTCGGCGGTCTCCTGCAGGCCCTTCTGCACGCCGTCCCTGGTGGCGCCGCCCTTCTGGACCGCGGTCGCCAGGGTGATCAGCGCGTCGTAGGCGTACAGGTTGAAGTCGCCCGGTTCTTCGTTGTACTTGGCCTTGAACGCCTTCACGAATTCCTGTACCGCCGGCCGTGGGTCGTCGACGGAGAACGCACCGGTGATGATGTCACCCTCACCCGCAGCACCCGCCAGGTCGACGAACTCCGGCGTGTTCTGCCCGCCGTAGAACTGTCCTTCGTAGCCGACGTCCCGCAGTTGTTTGACGATGGCGGCGCCGTCCGGCCCGTATCCCAGGTGCACCACCGCATCCGGCTTGGCATCACGGGCCTTGATCAGCAACGGCCGGAAGTCCGTGGAGTCCGGCAGGAACTGCGCCGAGTAATCGATGGTCAGCCCCAGGTTCTTCGCCTCGTCGGAGAAGATGTCGAAAGCTGCCTTGCCCCAGTCGGTCTGCTGATAGAGCACGGCGATGTTCTTCGCCTTCTGCGCCACGAACCCGGCGTTGGCCCGCTGCAAGGTGTCCTGGGTGAGCGAGGTCGACCACATGTGATCGCCCCCCTTGGTGAAGTCCGGGTGCGAGTTGGTGAAGCCGAACTGCACCAGGCCGGCTCGCTGATACACCGGCGAGGCTGCCATCGAGGCCGGTGACGAGAAGTCGCCCAGCTCGGCGATCACCGAGTCGTCGTCGGCGAACTTCTGGGCGATCGGCACGGTCTGCTTCGGGTCGGATTGCGAGTCCTCCCACTTGAGCACGACCTGCTTGCCAGCGACTCCGTCACCGGCGTTCAGCTTGTCAAGGGCGAGGTCGAAGCCCTGCTTCCAGAGCCGGCCGTACTCGGCGTTCGGGCCGGTGACCGGCCCGGATACGCCGAAGGTAATGGTGTCGCCGGCGGCGCCGGCGGAGTCGGACTTGCTGCAGGCCGAGGCGACCAGCGCGGTGGCGACGGCGAGAACGACGGGGATGGCGCGGCGATAACGCATGCGAAGGGTCTCCTGCGATGTGGTCCGACGAAGGGTCGGCAGCTGTCGGTGGTGGTCCGGAACGGTCCGGGATGGGCCGCCGGACGCCAGGTCCGGCGAGGCGAGAGCGCCGCTCAGGCGGCGGTCACGTCGTTCAGCGACAGCGGGTGGAGGTGCAGCCGCGCATCAGGTCGATGTGACGCCGGCTGGACAAGGGAGTGCGCGGCCGAGTGATGCTGGCTGCCATTGTTGCTCCTACGGTTCGGTTTGCGGGCGCCCATGCGTCCCGCCCGGTCGTCACCCGGAGCACCCCACCGCCGTGGAGGGTTGCCGTCCAGCAAGCCGGGGCTCGATGCTGGAACTCGTGACCGATGCCGCCGAGCGTAGGTGATGGCGCCGCGGCCGGTCAACCGACAAGATGTGCACATCACATTGGTGGACATCGGCTGGCACGCGGAATCGCTCTCGGCCAAGATCCGACCACGGTCTGATTCGCGAAGCCCTCGGAGCGCCTAGCGTGGGGCACATGGAGTCCGGACAGTTCTGGCGGGAGAACCGCTGGGCGCGCGATGCGCTGGTACCCACTGCCCTCATCATGCTGTCCCTGGTCAGCGGTCGCTACGGCGGATTCACCATCCTGTCGATCGCGCTGGTGGTTCCCCTGTACTGGCGCCGCTCGGAACCGGAGATCGTCTTCGGGATCACCGTTCTGCTGGCCCTTCTGCAACTGGTGGTCAACCGGGACCCGGTGGTCGGGGATCTGGCGATCCCGCTGGTGGTCCATTCGACCGCCGCGTACGCCAGGGACCGGGCCTGGGGGTGGGCGGCGCTGGGCGCCGGGCTGCTCGGGTCGGTGCTCGGGCCGGTGTTCTGGTTCGGCGGGCGCGGGTACTACGGGATGGATGGCTACTCGCAGATCGCCGTGATCATCGCGGTGGCGATGGCCACCGTGGTGATCAGCTTCCTGATCGGGCGCCGGGAGGTCTCGCACGACCGCGAGACCAAGGTGGCCAGCGCCGAGCGGGACAGGTTGCTGGCCGTCGAACGGGACCAGCGGGCGGAGATGGCCGCCGCCGCCGAACGCACCCGGATCGCCAGGGAGCTGCACGACATCGTGGCGCACTCACTATCGGTGGTGGTGGTCCAGGCCGACGGCGGCTACGCGGCGGCGAAGGCCAAACCCGAAGTGGCCCAGCAGGTACTGGGCACGATCGCCGAAACAGCCAGGGCCGCGCTGGCCGACATGCGCCGGCTGGTCGGGGTACTGCGGGCCGGCGCCGGCCCCGAGTCCGACCATCCGGACTACGCGCCGGCCCCCACCGCCGCCGACGTGCCGGAGCTGGTCGACCAGCTGCGCCGGGCCGGCCTGCCGGCGGAGCTGATGGTGGTCGGCACCGAACGCGAGCTGCCGCCCGGGGTGGGGCTGACCGTCTACCGGGTGGTGCAGGAGTCGTTGACCAATGTGATCAAGCACGCCGGACCCGGCGCCAAGGCGGAGGTCGCGTTGGTCTACGGCGACAACGAGATCCAGCTGACGGTGCTGGACGACGGCCGCGGTGCCGCCGCCTTCGGTGACGGGCTCGGCAACGGGCTGACCGGAATGCGGGAACGGGTCGGGCTGCTCGGCGGCACCGTGGCCGCCCACCCGCGGCCCGGAGGTGGTTTCCTGGTGACTGCCTCCCTACCGACCGCCGAGCCAGGGCACCGCCCAGGAAAGGGCCCCGACCGCCGATGAACCAGACCCAGCCGGGCACACCCCCGATCCGGGTGTTCCTGGTCGACGACCAGATGTTGGTCCGCACCGGCTTCCGGATGCTCATCGAGGCGCAGCCGGACATGACGGTGTCCGGGGAGGCGCCGGACGGCGCCCAGGCGGTGGCGGCACTCACCCCTGGCCGGCCGACGGCCGACACCGACGTGGTGCTGATGGACATCCGGATGCCGGTGTTGGACGGCGTAGAGGCCACCCGACGGATCATCGCGGCCAGCACCGGCACTCAGGACGACGGCCTGCCGGCCGGTCCGAAGGTATTGGTACTGACCACCTTCGACATCGACGAGTACGTCTTCTCGGCGTTGCGGGCCGGCGCCAGCGGATTCCTGCTGAAAGATGCCCGGCCTGAGGAGCTGCTCGGCGCGATCCGGGCGGTGGCGGCCGGCGACGCCGTGGTGGCGCCGAGCGCCACCCGCCGGCTGATCGCCACCGTCGTGCACGCACTGCCCGGCGCACAGCGGTCGGCCGATCGCCTCGATGTGCTCACCGCCAGGGAACTGGAGGTGCTGCGGGAGATCGCCGGCGGGGCCAGCAACTCCGAGATCGCCGAGACGCTGTTCATGGCCGAGGCAACCGTCAAGACGCACATCGGACACCTGCTGGCGAAGCTGCAGATCCGCGACCGGGTCGGCCTGGTGGTGCTGGCCTACGAGACCGGCCTGGTCACTGCCTGACCTCGGCCCAGAACGGCCCCGGGACCCGCGAACCCTGGGGGAGGTCAGTCGAGGGCGGGCAGCTGCCTGGTCCGGATCAGCTCGGCGTACCACTTCGAGGAATCCTTCGGAATGCGTTGCAGCGTCCGGTAATCGACGTAGGTGATGCCGAACCGCTTGGAATAGCCGTACGACCACTCGAAGTTGTCCAGCAGCGACCAGACGAAGTACCCGGTGACGTTCGCCCCGGCGTCGCGGGCATCCAGCACCGCCTCCAGGTGCCGGTGCAGGTAACTCACCCGGTCGGCATCGTGCACGCCGCCGTCGTCGTCGACCACGTCGTCGAACGCTGCACCGTTCTCGGTGATCATCAGCGGCAGATCCGGGTACCGCCGGGCCAGGCCGGTGAGCAGGTTCGTCAGCCCCTGCGGGTCGATGTTCCAGCCCATCGCGGTGTAAGGGCCTGGCTGCTGCAGGAAGTTCACCGTCTCGGCACCCACCCACGGCGAGGCCTCGGCGACCCCGTGCCCGTCGGCCCGGACCGCCGGCGCGTCCGCTGCCCGCCTGGCCACCAGCATGGTCGAGTAGAAATTCACCCCGAGCACCGACAGCGGAACCTGTGCGGTCGCGGTGTCGCCGTCCTGCACGAACCCCCAGTCGGTGACGGCGGCGGTGTCGGCGATCAGGTCGTCCGGGTAGCGACCCTCGAGCATCGGCCCGAGGAACACCCGGTTACCCACCGCGTCGATCTGCCGCACCGCATCCAGATCGTCTGCGCTGTCGGGGTTCTCGGGCCGGGCGACGTGCAGGTTCAAGGTCACCGAAAGCTCGGCACGCTCGCCGAGCACCGACCGCACGGCGCGGCCGGCCAGGCCGTGCGCGAGGTTCAGGTGGTGGGCGGCGGCCAGCGCCGCCGCCGGATCGGTGATACCGGGCGCGTGCACGCCGCTGGCGTAACCCAGGTAGGCGGCGCACCACGGCTCGTTCAGCGTGGTCCAGACGCTGATCCGATCACCCAGCGCCTCGGCCATGATCCCGGCGTAGTCGCCGAACCGCAGCGCGGTCTCCCGGGCCGGCCAGCCGCCGGCATCCTGCAACGGCTGCGGCAGATCCCAGTGGTACAGGGTGGCGACCGGCGCGATGCCGGCAGCGAGCAACTCATCGGTCAGCCGCGAGTAGAAATCGAGACCGGGCTGGTTCACCGGGCCGCTCCCGGCGGGCTGGATCCGCGGCCAGGCGATGGAGAACCGGTACGACTGCAGGCCGAGGTCGCGCATCAGTGCAATGTCCTCGGACACCCGGTGGTAGTGATCGTCGGCCACGTCACCGGTGTCGCCGCCGAGCACCTTGCCGGGGGTGTGGCTGAACGTGTCCCAGATCGACGGCCCGCGACCGTCCTCGGCGACTGCGCCCTCGATCTGGTAGCTGGCGGTCGCCGAACCCCAGCGGAAGTCTGCAGGAAATGTCCGTGTCATCTCCTCAGCTTTGCAGGTCACGCCGCGGATGCCCAGTTCGGGAGCGCGGCGGCGCCACCGACGGGCTACGACCACGGTCGCAGGCCCGCCGACAGCCGTGCGACGGACGGCGCAGACGGCCGGCCGACAACACCAGCCCGCGCTCCGATCCGGCGCCGACCCACAGTTCCTAGCGTTGTCGACGAACCGCTTCACCGGCCACCGGAAGGACCCTTCATGCCAGCGTCACCACCCAGCACCGCATCCCGCTCGTCCGGGCCGGCGACGTCAGCAGGGACCGCAGACCCGGTGCTGCGCACCGAATCACTGGTCAAGGTCTACGGCAGCGGCGACACCGCGGTGCGTGCGCTGGACGGCGTCGACGTGCGGTTCGACCGGGGCACGTTCACCGCGATCATGGGCCCGTCCGGATCCGGCAAGTCGACGTTGATGCACTGCGCCGCCGGTCTGGACGCCCCGACCAGCGGCCGGGTACTGCTCGGCGGCACCGACCTCACCAGCCTGAACGACCGGCAGCTGACGACCATCAGGCGCGACCGGGTCGGCTTCGTCTTCCAGTCGTTCAACCTGTTGCCGACCCTGACCGCGCGGCAGAACATCCTGCTGCCACTGGATCTGGCCGGCAGCGCGCCGACCGCCGAACACTTCTCCGCCCTGTGCGATGCACTGCGGATCAGCGATCGGCTCGACCACCGGCCGGCCGAATTGTCCGGCGGCCAACAGCAACGGGTGGCGGTGGCCAGGGCGTTGATCACCCGGCCGGACGTGGTGTTCGCCGACGAGCCGACCGGGGCACTCGACTCGCACAGCGGCGTCCGGTTGCTGGAGTTCCTGCGGGCCGGCGCCCGCGAACTCGGCCAGACGATCGTGATGGTGACGCACGACCCGATCGCCGCCGGCTACGCGGACCGGGTGGTACTGCTGGCCGATGGCCGGGTGGCCGGCGATCTCGTCGAGCCCACCCCGGACGACGTGCTCGCCGCGATCCGTCCGCTCGGGGCGTGACGGCCGTGCTGAGTCGTGCCTGGGCGCAGATCCGTTGCTATCCAAGGCGAGTGGTCGCCGTCGTGCTGGCCATCGTGCTCGGTGTCGGATTCACCGCCGCCGCCGTGGTGTTCAGCAGCACCACCTCGGCGGGTCTGGCCGCCACCATCAGCGGCAAGGCGCTGCGGGTCGACGTGATGATCTCCGGTCCCGACTCGATCGGGCCGGTGCTCGCCGCCACCCGGAAGGTCGAAGGGGTCCGGCTCGCCGAGCCGCTGTACGACAACAGTGCTCGCTACACCTCCGCGCAGGCGAAGGGCAGCGCGTCGCTCGCCTCGCTACCGGCCGAGCCGGCGTTGCGCTGGTTCGGCCTGTCCACCGGGAGCTGGCCGGCCGGGGCCGACCAGATCGTCATCGACGCCGGCACCGCGGAGCAGGCGAATCTGAAGGTCGGCAGCACCCTGACCCTGTCCGGCTGGGGAGCCGGGCCGGGGACACCGGTGACGGTCAGCGGCATCGCCGATGTCGCCAGCGCGCCGCTGACGGCCGGCAACGAGCAGTTCTTCGGCACCGCCGCGCTGTTCCGGGCCCTGCAGCTGACCGACTTCGGCTCGATCGCGGTGCTGGCCGACCCCGGAACGTCGGCCGGGGTGCTGCGGGACCGGTTGGCCGCAGCCCTGGCCGACCCGGCATCGGCCGCGGCGCTGGGATCCGGACAGCTCGTCACCGGCGCCGCGCTGGCGCACCAGCAGGTGCTGGCGATGACCGGCCATGCGGACGTGTTCGGCCTGCTGCTGTTGGGATTCGCGGCGATCGCGATGGTGGTGGCAGCGATGGTCATCGCCACCACCTTCAGCATCCTGCTCACCCAGCGACGCCGCGAACTGGCACTGCTGCGCTGCGTCGGCGCCTCCACCCGCCAGGTCCGGCGACAGGTGCTGCTGGAAGGGCTGCTGCTCGGCATCGGCGGATCGGCGATCGGCGTTGCGGTGGGCATCGGTATCGGCGCGCTGGCAGCCGGCATCGCCGGCACCGATGTGGGCGGGTTGAGCATCGACCCACCGCTGCTGACGGCGGCCTTCGGGATCGGGGTGCTGGTGACCCTGCTGGCCGCCGCCTGGCCAGCGGCCAGGGCGGTCCGGGTGCCGCCGCTGGCGGCGTTGCGGCCGGCCACCGGCGCACCGGAAGAGAGCGACGTGCGCGCCGTCAGCCGGATGCGCTGGATCTTCGGTGCGCTGCTGACGGCCTGCGGCGTGTTCGCCCTGGTCTACGGCGCCGGGGCCAGGACGGTGTCGATCGCCATCCTCGGCGCGACCGTCTCGGCACTCGGGATCCTGCTGCTGACCAGGTCGGTGCTGCCCGCGGTGCTGGGCCTGTTGTCGCCGCTGGCCGGCGTTGCCGGTGCGCCGGGTCGGATGGCGGCAGCGAACTCGCGACGCAACCCGGGACGGTCGGCCGCCACCAGTACGGCGCTGCTCATCGGGGTGGCGCTCATCGTCACCCTTCAGGTCGGTGCCGCCTCGGCGTCCGCCACCCTCGACAATGAATTGTCCGGACGCTACCCGGTGGACGTCGCGATCGCCGACAGTACCGGTAAACCGTTGCCACCCAACGTGATCGACGATGTTGCCGCCTCCGGGGTCGACCCGGCGCCGGTGTCCGGCGCGGCGGCGACGCTCGATCGGGAAACCCCGATGGGCTCGCGCGACGTGCTGGTGCTGGCGCCGTCGGCGGGTGCGCTGGCGGTGTCCAACACGCCGGTGTCGCTGACCGACGAGACGGTGATCGTTCCGTCCTGGTGGAGCGAGCACGACAGCGCGATGATGCCGGGATCGACGCTCACGGTGACCATCTCCGGCCGCTCGGCCACCTTCACCGTCGCCGCCGGCCACCTGGCCGACGCCGGCGGCGGAGCAGCGGTGGTGATCTCGCAGCGATCGCTGCAGCAGCTCACGCCGCGGGCGCCGACGGTCGCCCTGTGGGCCGCGCTGCCGGCGGCGGCGAACGCCGGCGAGGTGACGGCCGCGCTGCAGCGGGCGACCGCGAGCCATGCCGACATCGAGGTGACCGGCAGCGCGCTGGAACGAGCGTCCACCGAAAGCACGCTGGGCTCGCTGCTGACCCTGGCCACCGCCCTGTTGGCGGTGGCAGTGCTGATCGCGATCGTCGGGATCGGCAACACCCTGGGGCTGTCGGTGCTGGAGCGGAGCAGGGAGTCGGCGCTGTTGCGCGCCCTGGGGCTGCAGCGGCGGCAACTGCACGGCATGGTCGCCGTCGAGGCGGTGCTGCTGGCGGCGGTCGGCGCGGTGGCCGGCATCGTCCTCGGCGTCGGGTACGGCATCGCCGGCGCGCTGGCCACGGTCGGATCCGCCGGCCGGGCGACGGTGATCGCGCTGCCCTGGGGACAGCTCGGCATCGTGCTGGTGGTGGCGCTGGTCGCCGGGCTGCTGGCATCGGTGGTGCCGGCGGCCCGGGCTGCCAGGGTGCAGCCGGCGGTCGCGCTCGCCGAGGCCTGAGCCGGCGGACCGGTCGCCGGACACCGGTGTGATCCGGCTCGCGGTTTGCCGCCGGGTGTATCCGGGACCCGCCGTCACCGACTCTGTGCAGTGGGTTGGCCCGGGTGTCCGGATCAGTAATGGGGACCGTGCGCGGTCCTGATCTTCGTCGGGGAGATCAGGACCGCGCACATTTGCCGCTCTCCCCGTCCGGCGCCGCTCGCCCCGTCCGGCGCCGCTCGCCCCGTCCGGCGCCGCTCGCTCCGTCCGGCGCCGCCTGCTCCGCCGCGGGCGCCGTCCCGCGAGGCCGGGGTGCGGGCCGGTCTGGGAACATCACCGGAGTGACCGGCCCGTCGAACCTGAACCGCGAGATCGCCCGGCTGGCCGTCCCCGCGCTGGGTGCACTGCTGGCGGAGCCGCTGTTCCTGTTGGTGGACACCGCGATCGTCGGACACCTGGGAGTGGCGCAACTGGCCGGGGTCGGGGTCGGCGCCATCATCTTGACCACCGCGGTCGGCTTGTCAGTATTCCTGGCCTACGGCACCACTTCCCAGGTCGCCCGGCTGCTCGGCGCCGGCGACCTGCGCCGGGCGCTGACCCTGGGTATGGACGGCATCTACCTGGCGGTCGGCATCGGGCTGGTGCTCGGATTGCTCGGCCTGCCGACCGCCGGGCTGCTGGTCAGGGCATTGGGCGCCGACCCGGCCGCGGCGCAGTACGGCACCAGCTACCTGCTCTGGTCGCTGGCCGGGCTGCCCGCAATGCTGGTGGTGCTGGCCACCACCGGGGTGCTGCGTGGGTTGCAGGACACCAGCACGCCGCTGGTCGTCGCGGTGATCGGCGCGGTGCTCAACGTCGGGCTGAACCTGTTGCTGGTGTTGGGCTTTCACTGGGGGGTCGCGGGCAGCGCGATCGGCACCGCGATCACCCAGAATGCGATGGCGGTGGCCTTGGTGGTGGTGGTCGTTCGGCACGCCCGCCTTCATCGGGCGAGCCTGCGGCCCGATCCGCGGGGCATCGGCGGCGCGGGCACGGCCGGCGTGCCGCTGCTGATCCGGACCCTCGCGCTCCGGATCGGCATCCTGGTCACCACCTACGTCGCCGCGGGCAAGGGCCAGCAGGCGCTGGCCGGGCACCAGGTGGTCAGCACCGTCTGGAATTTCCTGGCGCTCGGGCTGGACGCGCTGGCGATCGCCGCTCAGGCGCTGACCGGCAAGGCGCTGGGCGAGGGTGACGCGCGGGCCGCCCGGCGGATCACCGACGCGATGGTGCGCTGGTCACTGGTCGCCGGGGCGGTGGTCGGGGTGCTGATCCTGCTGGTGCACCCGTTCGTCGGCCGAATGTTCACCCCGGATCCGGCGGTGCAGCACGCGATCGGACTCGGCCTGATCGTGGTGGCCATCGCCCAGCCGGTGGCCGGCTACGTGTTCCTGTTGGACGGCGTGCTGATCGGCGCGGGTGACGGCAAGTACCTGGCCTGGACCGGGATGGCCGCGGTGCTGGTGTACCTGCCGTTCGCGCTGATCGTCGGCGTCGCCGCACCGGACGGTGCGATCGGCCTGCTCTGGCTGTGGATCGCCTATACCGGCGTGTACCTGGTGGCCAGGGCGGTGTTCCAGGGGCTGCGGTACCGCGGCGACCGCTGGCTGGTCACCGGCGGCTGACGGCTGCGCGGCGAGCCGACCCTCCTCGGGACATCGGATACCTCTTCCACCCAGCACCGGCGGTGACGAAGTCGAAGGGGCCAGGGAGAAGTGTGCGTCAGCTGGCGGCGGTGGCCGGGAAGCGCTTGGCGCTGCGCGCCTTCGCCTTCGCCGCCTCGACCTCACGGTCCTTCGGCGGCGCGGTGGTGACCAGGTCTTCCAGCAGATGCCCGGTGATGTGGGCGATCTCGGCGACGGCGTGATCGAAGGCCTCGGCGTTGGCCGCCGACGGCTTGTTCATCCCGCTCACCTTGCGGACGAACTGCAGGGCGGCCGCCTGCACCTCGTCGTTGGTGGCGTGCGGCTCGAAGTTGTGCAGTGGGCGAATGTTCCGACACATGTCTCTACTGTGGCACGGTCCGGCGACCGCGTCACCCCCGTCGCCGGAACTCCCGGGGCCGCCGGAACTCCCGGGGGCGCCGGAACTCCCGGGGCCGGCGGAAGCCGGCACCGGCGGGCCACTCGTCAGCCCATGGTCTTCGCACCGTCGAGGGCCTCCCGGATGATGTCCGCATGCCCGGCGTGCTGCGCCGTCTCGGCGATGATGTGCAGCAGTGACCGGCGGGCCGAGCGACGGGCGCCCGGCTCGTACCAGGGTGCCTGCGGCAATGGGTGCGACAGGTCGAGATCGACCGTAGTGACCAGCTCGTCGGTGGCGGCCGCGACCCGGTCGTAGTCGGCAAGTACGCCGGACAGCGTCTCCTCCGGCAGCAGCCGGAACCCTGCCTCCCGGTCGGCGAAGTCCTCTGCCGTCATCTCGGAGAAATCCTTCTGCGTGGAGCCAGGGCCGTTCACGATGAAGTCCCTCCAGCTCGCCTCCACCTCGGCGACGTGCTTGACCAGACCACCGAGGGTCAGCTCGCTGACGGTGGTCCGCTGCCGGGCCTGCTCATCCGTCAGCCCGTTGGTGGTGAATTTCAGGAAGTGTCGGTGTACGGCCAAGGCCTCCAGCAGATCGGCACGTTCGCGGCTGAGACCGGCAGTCTGTTCGGTACTCATTCGAGGCTCCATCCGGTCGGTTGAACTGACGAGGACAACGGTAACCAGGCGGTCCGACACCGTGGTCGCACTGCAGGGGCCGGATCGACACGCGCCCGCGCGATGGACTGCTCGGCCGAGCCACGCAGGCGTGACTCTTCAGCGGAGGGTCGTCAGTCGCGCGCACGAGCGGCAGTCTGCGGAGCCCGCTGAGCAGGTCGTCGGCGATCCCGCGCGCAGCTTCTCCGTACCGCTCGACGGCAGCCTCCACCGTGGGTTTGCCCGCCTCGAGGTCGGCGACGAACGAGCGCGACACCCCGGCATGTCCGGCGAGCTCGGATTGGCTCCACCCGTGGCCCTCGCGCAGTTCGCGAACTGCAGCGGCCGCCTCTCTTACCGTCAGCATCGCACTCCTGTCGCGAGTGGTCAGCCTTGTTCTTCCAGGATGTCGTGCAGCACGATGGTCTGCTCCCGGCCGGGTCCGACACCGATCGCCGAGATCCGGGAGCCGGACAGCTCCTCGACCCGGCGGACGTAGGCCTGGGCGTTGGCCGGCAGCTCGTCGAAGTCGCGGCAACCGGTGATGTCCTCGAACCAACCCGGCAGGTATTCGTAGACCGGCTCGGCGTGGTGGAAATCGGTTTGGGTCAACGGCATCTCGTCCAGCTGCTCGCCGTCGACCCGGTAGCCGACACAGATCGGCACCTGCTCCAGCGAGCTCAGCACGTCGAGCTTGGTCAGGAAATAGTCGGTGATCCCGTTGACCCTGGTGGCATAGCGGGCGATCACCGCGTCGAACCAGCCGCAGCGCCGGTCGCGACCGGTGTTCACCCCGACCTCGCCGCCGGTCTTGCGCAGGTACTCGCCCCACTCGTCGTGCAGCTCGGTCGGGAACGGCCCGGAACCGACCCGGGTGGTGTAGGCCTTGAGGATGCCCATCACCGCCGTCAGCCGGGTGGCGCCGATACCGGCGCCGACCGCGGCGCCGCCGGAGGTCGGGTTGGACGAGGTGACGAACGGATAGGTGCCGTGGTCCACGTCCAGCAGGGTGCCCTGCGAGCCCTCCATCAGCACGTGCTCGCCACGGGAGATGGCCTGGTCCAACAGCAATCGGGTGTCGGCGATCCGGTGGGAGAACTGGGCGGCCTGTTCCAGCACATCGTCGAAGATCTTCCCCGGGTCGAGTGCCTTGCGGTTGTAGACCTTGACCAGGATCTGGTTCTTCAGCTCCAGCGCCGACTCGATCTTCTGCCGCAGGATCGACTCATCGAGCAGATCCTGGGCCCGCACGCCCATCCGGGCCACCTTGTCCTGGTAGGCGGGACCGATCCCACGGCCGGTGGTGCCGATCTTCGCCTTGCCGAGATAGCGCTCGGTGACCCGGTCGATCGCCACGTGGTAGGGCATCACCAGGTGCGCGTCGGCGGAGATCAGCAGGCCGCTGGTGTCCACCTCACGCTTCTCCAGTTCGCCGAGCTCCTCCAGCAGCGCGCCTGGATTGACGACCACGCCGTTGCCGATCACGTTGGTGATGCCCGGAGTCAGGATGCCGGACGGGATCAGCCGGATGGCGAACTTCTGCCCGTCCGGGAGCACCACGGTGTGCCCGGCGTTGTTGCCGCCCTGGTAGCGGACCACCCACTGCACCCGCTCGCCGTACAGATCGGTGGCCTTGCCCTTGCCCTCGTCGCCCCACTGGGCTCCGATCAGCACCATGACCGCCATGGCAGACTCCCTTCCTAGGTGTCGCAGACGCGTCGTTCGCGCTAGAAGGGTAGCCGTGCAGCCATGTCCTTGATCGACTCGGCCGCCCAGTTGACCGTGTTGTGCGCCAGGCCACCCGCCGCAGCGGACGCCGACCCGGTCCTGCGGGCGGTCCTCGATGCGCTGTCCGACGAGCGGATCCATCCGGTCGGGCCGCATCCCGGCGCGGAGATCGATCCATTGCTGTCGGGCCGGCTGCTGGTGATCGGGACTGACGAAGACCTGGCCGCCGTGGTGGCCAGGCTGGACCTTCGGCACCTGCTCGGATCGGTGATCGTGGCGTACGCGCCGCTGGGCCGGACACCGCTGGCCGAACTGTGGTCGCTGCCGATCGGCGCTTTGTCCGTCCGGCTGGCCCGCTTCGGTGACCCGGATCTGGTGCCGCTGTTGCGGTCGGACACCGGCGAGGTGTTGGTCGGCGAGGCCACCATCGGGCCGGTCCGTGGCCCGGTGGTGCTCGACGGTTTCCGAATGCTCAACGGGGCCGCCAGGGGCGTGGTGATCCAACCGGACCGGGACGAAGGCGTCAGCGTCACGGTGGTGCCCCGGCGGATCGGGATGTTCGGCCGACGGCCGACGT
Source organism: Nakamurella lactea DSM 19367 (assembly GCF_000426645.1). Classification (GTDB taxonomy): domain Bacteria; phylum Actinomycetota; class Actinomycetes; order Mycobacteriales; family Nakamurellaceae; genus Nakamurella; species Nakamurella lactea. Next base: position 54,778 of record NZ_KE384550.1, read on the forward strand.
CCAGGCTCGGCGCGCAGGTGCGGGTCGAGACCGCGGCGGCCACCCTGGTCACCGACGGCTACGAGCACCCCGAGCAGGTCGAGCGTTGTTCCTACTCGCGGCACCCGCAGCCGCTGCGGCTGGTGCGCGGCGTCGTTGAATAGCGTGTCGCGGTGTAGTGGTGTAGCGACACGGTGGAGCAGCAGCACGGTGGAGCAGCAGCACGGTGGAGCAGCAGCACGGTGGAGCAGCAGCAGGGTGGAGCAGCGGGCCGTGGCTACGGCAGCAATTCGGCCGGGATCTGCGGGTCGGCGTCCAGCAGGAACGCCCTGACCCTGGCGACCTCGTCGGACTCTCCGAACTCGCTGGCGGCCTGGCCCAGTGCGGCCAGCGATCGAAGGAACCCGCGGTTCGGCTCGTGTGCGTACGGCACCGGCCCGGCGCCCTTCCACCCGTTGCGCCGCAACAGATCCAGTCCGCGGTGATAGCCGACCCGGGCGTACGCGTAGCCGGCCACGTCATCGCCGGCGTCCAGCGCCGTCTCGGCGAGCACGGCCCAGGCAAGGCTGGACGTGGGGTTGCGGCGGGCCAGCGACTCGGCCGATTCGCCGGCGGCCAGCGCAGCGGCAACCGGGTCTTCGGGCAGCAGAACGGGATCGGGGCCGAGCAGGTTGTGCGTCATCCCCCTATCCTGCCCGGCCCCGGCCGTCAGGTGAACTGGGCCGCCAGCGCCGCGTCCACCGAGCGGTAGTGCTCCCCCGCCTCCTTGACCAGTGCGGCCAAACCCTGCAGCGCCACCTGCCGGTCCTGGGCAGCTGCGGACCAACGCTGCTTGAGCGCCAGGAACGCCCGCAGCGCCTCGGCGCTCATGTCGGATGTGCCGCCGACCACCGTCTCGAGTTCGGCCAGATGACCCTCGATCCGGCTCCAGGTGGCGACCAAACCGTCGTGGCCGGCGGCGAGCGCGCCGTAGTCCACCGAGATGGTGGCCATCAGGCACCTGCCGGGATGCCGGCGGCGAGGGTGGACTCCGCCTGGTCGAACTGGCGGCCGGTATTGGTCAGCGAAGCACCGTGGCTGACCAGCGCGTTCTTGATCAACGTCGCCTGGTCCAGATGTCCTTGCATCGCCGCCGCGAACCGCGGCGCCGCCTGGGTGGACTGCCAGCCGGCCCGGATCTGATCGAGCATCTCCGTCATCGCGGTGATCTCTGTGGCCAGCGAGTCGGCAACGCCGCTCACCCCGCCGCCGGCGGCGGTGATGCGCTCCGACGAAATCGAGAACCCTTCCATGGTTTCCCCTCGGTTGTTGGACTTCTCGTTCGGTTCGGATGCCAGTCGGCATCCGCCCCCATGCTGGAGCAGCAGCGCGGCCGACGTCGGCGCCGGCGGCGAAGCTGTGGACAACTTGTGCCGTGTGGACAACTGCTGCGCTGGAGCTGCGGGCGGGTGCCCCTGATCGGGGCGGAGCACTGGGTAGCGTCGTTCCCTGTGAGCAGCGTTGTCCGGTTGGCGGGCGTGACCAAGCGGTACGGCCGGCAGCCGCCGGTACTCCGGTCGATCGATCTGGCGGCCGCTCCCGGCCAGATCCTGGGCATCGTCGGCGCGAACGGCTCGGGAAAGTCCACCCTGCTCCGTCTCCTGGCCGGGCTGAGCCGACCGTCCGACGGCCGGGTGATCGGGTCTCCCACCGTCGGTTACCTGCCCGATAGGTTCCCGGCAGCGCAGCGGCTGAGCGGCCGGGCCTACCTGCGGCACATGGCCAGGATCGGTGGGCTGACGGACCTGTCGGGCGTGGAACGGCTGGTCGAACGGTTGGATCTCGTCGGCGGTCCGGACACGCCGATGCGGCGGCTGTCGAAGGGCAACGCGCAGAAGATCGGCCTGGCGCAGGCAGTTCTCGGTGATCCGCAGTTGCTGGTGCTCGACGAGCCTTGGTCGGGCCTGGACGTGGCGGCACACGGGGTGCTGGACGAGCTGATCACCCAGACCCGGGCTCGCGGCGCCGCCGTGGTGTTCGCCGACCACCGCCGGGATCTCGTCGCACGGGTGGCTGATCGGGTGGTCGAGGCGGCCGACGGGACGCTCCGGGAAGTCGAGCTCCCGGGTCGGACGCCGGGTGTCGACGAGGCCGGCCGGGTCGCCACCGGCCCGATCCGGATCGAGCTGGCAGGCGGCGATGTCGCCGGGCTGGCGTCGGTGGCCGGTGTGATCCGGGTCGAGCGCGACGGCGGCGTCACCGTGCTGGCCGTCGCGCCGGCGCATTCCGATGCGGTGCTGGCAATCGCGCTCGACCGCGGCTGTTCGGTCCGGGGAGTGCGGCAATGGTAGCGATGATCCGCTATCGGCTCGCGCTGCTCGGGCACTCGCAGCGCTACCTGCCGCCGGTGTTGCTGTACCTCGCCGTCTTGGCCACCCAGTACACCGAGCCGCTGTCGCCGCTACCGCCGGAGTACGCGATCAGCGCCGGCACGATGACCGTGCTGGCCTGCTGGCTGACGATCACCACGGTGGCCGTCGAGAGCCCCGCCCAGCGGCTGATCACCCTCAGCCATGCCCGCCGGCCGGCGCGGGTTCCGGCCGGCATCGTCGTCGCCGTGCTGCTGTGTTGCCTGGCGCTCACCGCGGTCTCGCTCTGCTGGTCCCTGGTCGTCCATTCCGGCGGCGCGGCAACGGATGTGACGATCGGCGCCTTGGTACACCTGGCGGCTGCGCTGGCCGGGATCGCGATCGGACTGCCCTGTTCGGCGCTGCTGATCGACCGGCTGGGCTGGACCGTCATCGCGGCGGTGGCGGGTCTGCTGGTGCTGATCATGGTGCCCTGGGTGCCGGTACTGAACCCGGTCCTGCGGGCGCTGTCGGGTATCACCGCGCCCGGTCCGGGCATCGCGGTGCTGAGCCTGGCCGGCGCCCTCGTGCTCTTCGGGCTCAGCTGGGTGGCCGTCCTGGTCCTGGAGCAGCGACGCCGCTGAGCCGCTCGCCTGCCCGGCCGCTCGCCTGCCCGGCCGCTCGCCTGCCCGGCCGCTCGCCTGCCCGGCCGCTCGCCTGCCCGGCCGCTCGCCGGATCAGGCCGGCGCAAGGAAGGCGGCCAGCGCCGCCGAATACATCGGCTGGTCGTGCGCGCCGGCCACCTCCCGGGCGGAGTGCATGGACAGCATCGGGGCACCGAAATCGACCGTGGTGGCGCCGGTCAAGGACGCGGTGACCGGCCCGACGGTGGACCCGCACGGCATGTCCGAGCGCACGACGAACTGCTGCATCGGCACTCCCGCCTGCTCGCAGGCCAACACGAACGCGGCCGCACCGACCGAATCGGTGGCGTAGCGCAGCTTGTTGTTGATCTTGAGCACGGGACCGCCGTTGATCGCGATCTGGTGCTGCGGCTCATGCCGTTCCGGGTAGTTCGGGTGGACGGCGTGCGCCATATCGCCGGAGGCCACGATCGAGCTCGCCATCACGCGCAGGAAGTCCTCCCGGTCGCCGCCGGCGGCCAGCACGATCCGCTCGAGTACGGTCGGCAGCAGGGTGGAGGCGGCGCCGCGCTCGGAGACGCTGCCGACCTCCTCGTGGTCGAACAGCGCTATCACTCTGGTCACGCCGGAATCGCCTGCCGCGGAACCGCTTCCGGTAGACGCGGCAATATCGTCAGCGGCGAGCAGCGCCCGGACGGCCGCGAACGAGGTGGCCAGATTGTCCAGCCGGCCGGACGCGATCAGCTCGCCGGCCCGGCCGATCCGGCGGGCCGGGGTGAGCTCGACGGTCATCAGGTCCCAGCCCAGGATGTCCGCGGCATCGGCGCCGAGCTTTTCGGCGAGGTAGCCGCGGAAGTCGCCCGGCTCGGTGCCGATCCCCCAGTGCGGAGCCAGGTGCGACTGGTGGTTGAGCCGGAGCCCCTCACTGTTGACGTCGCGATCCAGGTGAATGGCCAACTGGGAGACCCGCAGGATCGGGTCGGTGACGTGCAGCAGCTCGGAACGGACGCGGCCGGCCGGATCGCGACCTGCCGCATCACGCAGGGTCACCCGGCCGGCCAAGCCGAGGTCGCGGTCCAGCCAGGAGTTCACCAGCGGGCCGCCGTAGGTCTCCACCCCGAGCAGCTGCCAGCCGGCCCGGGACAGGTCCGGCTGCGGCTTGATCCGCAGGTTCGGGCTGTCGGTGTGCGCGCCGACGATGCGGAAGTTCGTCATCCCGGAGCGGGATGCCGACGAGGCGGATGTCGACGAGCCGGATTCCACGGCGGTCGAGTTCCAGGCGATCAACGAGCCGCCGCGGATCAGGTAGTACCGGCCCGGTTCGGCCGGGAATCGCGCCGAGTCGGCCACCTCGGTATAGCCGGCGTCGGCGAGCAGTGCGGCCGCCTGCCGGCAGGCATGGAACGGCGTGGGTGACGCATCGAGGTAGCTGCAGAGTGCATCGACGGTCTGGTCGGTGGTGGCTTCGGCGTCGGGGCTGACGATGCTGGCAGTGCTCTCCGGGGTGGCCATGACCACCCACCTTTCCATCTTCCGGCAGCGGTGACCCGATCGGGCCTCGATCTTCGGATTCATCCAGGTCGACCTGCGCTTTCATCAGGATTGAGGCCGGATCGGGTCACCGGCCCCGGCAAACGCATTACCAGTTGGTAAGGTGTTCGGATGCCACAGGTCACCCGAACGATCGAGATCGCCGCTCGGCCCGCCGCCGTCTGGGACTGGTTCAGCAGCGCCGAGAGGCTGCGGCGTTGGTTGGCCCCAGACCTCGAGATCGACGTGCGCGTCGGCGGCCGCTACCGGATGCGGGCCGCCGAGGACGCGGGCTGGATCGTCGGGGCCGTCCTGGAGATGGTCCCGGAACAGCTGCTGGCGTTGTCCTGGATGGAGGAGGATGCCGGCTGGATTCATCCGGCCCGGCTGACGATCACCCTGAAACCGGTGCCGGCCGGCACCGAGGTGTCGTTGACCCATGACGGTTTCGCCGGCATCGGAAAGTCCGGCTGGGAAAGGATTGTGCAGGCGTACGAGCATGGCGTCGATGCACACGACCTACTGGGCAAGCTGGCCTCGGTCGCCGGCCGACATGGCTAGCCAGGAGGATCCGTTCAGGGCGATCGCCGACCCGACCCGCCGCCGCATCCTCGACCTGCTCGCCGAGCACGGCACCCTCTCGGTCGGCCGGCTGGCCGACGAATTTCCCGACCTCGTCTCCTCGGGCATTTCCAAACACCTGATGGTGCTGCGGGCCGCTGACCTTGTGGTGGCCGACCGGAGTGGGCGACATCAGCTGTACATGATCAACGCGAGCGGGATCAGGCAGGCATTCGGCCCGTGGGTCACGCGCTACGAGGCCTATTGGACCGACGCACTCGGGCGACTGAAAGCGCTCGCCGAAACCACCTTGCCCACACCACTCGAAGGGAACGAAGCAGAATGATCTTCACGGACCCGCAGGTGATCCTCTTCGTCGCCGACTGCGAGCGGGCGGCCCGCCTCTACCAGGGCTTCGGCTTCCGCGAGACGTTCCGGACGTCGGCCGATTCGCCGGTCAAGATCGAACTCGTGCTGGGCGGGTTCGGTCTCGGGTTGGCGCTGCCCGGACCGGCCGCTGCCAGCCACGGGATCAGCCCGGTCGCCGCCGGACACCGCGCCTGCATCACGCTGTGGACCGACGACGTCGACGCGGCGTACCGAATGGCGCTCGATACCGCCGGCGCCGCGGACATCCTCGGCCCACACCCGTTTCTCGACGGTCGACTGCGAGTCGCGGTCGTCGAGGACCTCGACGGCCATCCGATCCAGCTGGTCCAGCAGGTGGCGTAGCGGGGTTGTCCCGCCGACCCCAACGGGACAACCCTGCTACGCCTGCCGGTGGTCAGCTCAGCGAGTCAGATGCGCTCCGGCGCCGACCGCGTAGGCCTCCGCCAGCCAGCCGGCGAAGGTGTCGTCCAGCTGATCGAGGGACTCGACGCGGAAATGGTGCACGAACAATCGGTGGGTGTACGCGGAGACATTGCTGATTCTCGGGTCACTGATCTGCCGCTGCACATCGAAATAGCCGCTCAGCACATCGCCTTTCGGCTTGGCCCCGGCGAAGCCGCGCCGGTCACCCTTCAGCGTGATGGTCGTCTTCGACACCGCGTAGCGGATCGGGCCGTTGCGCTCGATGAGCTCGATGAATCGCCGGTAGAGCGCGACCCCGTTCTCGCTCCCAGCAGCCAGGTGCCTCGGCACAGTCCAGACGTCGGCGGCGGGTCCGTCGGCGGGGATGGAGTTGTTCGTCATTCCCGAAGTATCGACTCGGGGTCCGACACTGGTGACCCGATCGGGCCCCAACTTTCCGATCCGTGCAGGTCGACCTGCGGGTTCGGAAAAGTTGAGGCCCGATCGGGTCACTCCTGGTAGGTCAGCGCGACACCTTGACGTCGGCGGCCCTGACGAACATCACCCGATGGGCGAGCGCGATCTGCAGGTAGATGTCATGGCCGCGAACGTCGGTCCGGTCGCCCGGCGCGCTGCCGTCGAAGCTCACCGCCCGGTAGTAGTCCGTCACCACATGGGCATCGGTGAGCGCATACGACTGGCCGGGCTTGATCGTGTACTCGATCGGGACCACCGCCTGCGGGGTGATGGTCGACGGATAGGCGCTCGCCTCCGGGTAGGCCCGCCCGTAGACCGCGGCGCCGGCGGCGCCCGGCTTCACGGTGACGGTGGCCGACCGGGTCTTGACCAGCACCGGACGCGAACTCGGGTTGTGCAGCCAGGCGAACTCGCCGGCCCACGAGACCTTCACCCAGTCGCCTTGCACCCCGGCGACCACCAGCAGGTTGCCGGCCTGGGCCCTCGCGCTCACGTCATTGACCCTGACCGTCCCGGCATGGTCGCCGCTCGGATGGGTGCCGATGTCGGTGGCCAACGGCGAGTCATCGCTCGGCGCCTGGTGCAGCGCGACGAAGTTGGTCGGCGCGTCGGCCTGGCAGTCGCCGGAACCCGGCGATTGCTGCTCGCACTGGGTGATGGTGTGCGTATTGCCGGCGTAGCCGGGCCGGACGGTCACCACGTCACCGGCTGCCACATCGGTGGTAGCCCGAGCATGGGCACCGTGCCCGCCGATCGGGGCGCCGAGCAGGTCGAAGTAGTGCTCCCAGTCCCAGTACGGGCCCGGATCCCAGTGCACGCTCTGGGTGTAGCCGGGCAGGATGCCGGGAACCTGGTCGTGACCGATGATGTGCTGCGGATCCAGCGGGATGTCGTACTTGTGGGCCAGGTACTTCACCAGCTTCGCCGACTTCTGATACATCACCTCGGTGAACCAGCCGCCGTTGCCGGCCTTGCCCTCGTGTTCGACGCCGATCGAGTGCATGTTGATGTACCAGTTGCCCGCGTGCCAGCCGACGTCCTTGGCGTTCAGGTGCTGGGCGATGTGCCCGTCGCTGGACCGGATCGTGTAGTTCCAGGCGAGATAGGTCGGATCCTGCGCCAGGTTCACTGAACCCTGGTAGCCGCCCTCGGTGTCGTGGATGACGATGTACTTCAGCGCCGGTCCGCCGCTGCCGGTCCGATCGGCGATGTCGTGGTTGCCGTAATTCCCGGTGCCGTCCGGGTCGTTCGGATCAATCTTTTGGTAGGGCGAGGGCAGCCATTCGCAGTGCAGCACCCCCGGGCAGTCGACCCTGGACTGGTCCGAGGCGACGGACGGGATCGTCACGTCGGGCTGCGCGCTCAGCGTGACGCGCTCGCCGTCAGCCGTGACGCGGCTCTGGCCGGCCTGCAGGTTGCTGAAGACCTGCGCGGCGAACTCCTGGCCGGAGGCGGCGTCCTCGGCGCCGACGGCGCCGTAGCGGCCGACGGCCGCCGTCCAGCTGTTCACATCGGCGGCCGGACCGGCCGATGCGTCCCGGTACGAGGCGAGCACTGCCGCGCCGGCACAGACGTTGGCCGCCGGGTCGCTCTTGATCGTCGCCAGGCTCAGCCCGGTCAGCTTGGCACCGACCCGCGCGGTCTGCGTCGACTGCGCGATCCGCTCGGTGCCGTCACCCTTGCCGGCCCCGTCCGGAGCCGGCAGGTCGATCAGGTTCATCGGGCCGTAGCCGCCGTCGGCGCTAGCCTGCCCGTCGTGACTGTCCCAGCGGGATTCGCTGTAGGACAACGCCTTCAGCACCGTCACCGGCACCCCGGCGGCGGTCGCCGCCCGGTCGAAGGCGGCATCGAGGCCGACGCCCGGGTCGGCGGTCCACCCGCAGTCGACGGCGGCTCCGGGCGAGCCCGACGGTGGCGCCGCGCTCGCCGGCGCGGACTGGGTGAAGGCGGTGATCAGGCCGGCCGTCGCGACGACGGCGAGGGTGGCGGTGGCACGAGATCGGACGGTCATGGACGAGCCTCTCTGAACAGAGATACGCGAGACACGGTGTGACACTGAGAAGAGATCGAGCGTGGCATATTTTTCCGGCGGCGAACATACCTGCGGAAGAAATTTCCGCCATCCGGACGTAGCCGGGCCGTCCCGGTCACTGTCCGTCAACGACCGGAGTGACGCAGCGACGATCGTCGGGCGATCGCGGACACCGAGATGGTCAGCGAGCGCTGTCCGGACCCGATGCGGGATCCAGCCCGATCGCGGCCCGGAACGCGGGCAGCCCGTCGACCTCGATCGGATCCGGCCCGCGAACCAGCTGCGGCGGGCGCAACACCAGGTGTCGGTTGAGCGCCAACTCACCGGGGCGGCGCTGCATCCGAACGACGCCGTTCTCGGTGTACCCGACCTTGCGGCTGACCGCCAGCGATGCCGGGTTGTCCAGGAACGCACCCGAGGTCAGCTCGGTGGCCTCCAGGTGGTCGAAGGCGAAGGCGCAGATCGCCTGCCGCATAGCGGTTCCGATGCCCCGGCCCTGGAAACGCCGACCGAGCCATGACCCGGTCTCGCCGGTCCTGGTCACCAGGAAGTTGCTGGTCTCGATGCCCTGGGTACCGACCAGCTCACCGTCGCGCCAGACGCCCAGCTGCAACGACCAGGCGGCAGGAGTGAACCCGGCCCGGACCCGCCAGTGGTACTGCACGGTGTTGCGGGCCAGCTCCCCGGCCGGGGCGTCGGTCCACGGGAAAGCGAACGGCATCTGCTCGGCCGGGTGGATGCCCTCCTCGGCCAGATCGCACAGGGCCGCGAGGTCGTCGTCGGTGATGGCGCGCAGCGTCAGCGGTCCGGCCGTGATGATCAGGCCGAGCATCGGGAAGATGTCGGCCAGCGTTCGGGCAGTGGAACGGTCTTTCGCGGTCGTCACCGGTGCAGTATTCAGCGCTGACGATCGACGCGCACCCGGTTTGCAGCACCGCTTCCGGCACCGTTTCCGGCACCGTTTCCGGCGACCTGTCCGGCCCCACGCAGGTCACGACGGCGGTCCCTGCGCACGGTCCGGAGCCGCCAGAGCGCCAGCAGTACGCAGACGGGCGTCAGCAGATCGGCGAGCACCAGCCCGTGGCGGGGATCCAGGGACCACAGCACCGGCCCCTCAAGGCCGGCGTTGGCGAACAGCCAGAGCACCGCAAGCGCCAGTAGCAGGTAGCCGGGCGCGGCCCGGCGCGCGGTCAGCGTCCAACCGGCGGCGCCGAGCAGCGCGACCAGGGCGACCAGGCTGACGACGACCATGCTGCTCCCGGGTGCGGATGGCGCAATCGCCCGGGCGCTCCGGGCACTACATGGTAGGTCGCGAACGCAGGTCACCCCGGCGGGACGGGGCTGCCCCGCCACCAGAGTGGGTGACGGGGCAGCTCTGCGGAAGGCGCCTCGGTACGTGAGTGGTCGGCAGGCCCGGGCGACGGTCTACTTGCCGGTCCAGGCGGCCTTCCAGGTCGCGGCGTCGACCTTGCCGGTCTTCGGCAGGTGGTTCTTCTTCTGCAGGATCAGCACCGCGGACTTCGTCGCCGAGCCGAAGTAGCCGGTGCCGGTGAGCCCGTACTGCGCCCCGAGCTGACGCTGGAAGCACTGCAGGTTCCGGTACGTCTTGCCGGCGACCATCACCGTTCCGCCCCAGGCCAATGGCGTCCTCGAACCCACCTTGCAGGAGGCGTTGGTGGCCGGGACATAGGGCTTGACGTCGCTCTGGGTCGGCGGTTTCGCCGCCTTCGCCGGATGCAGGTTGTTGGCCGGGTTCCAGGCCGAGTACCAGGTCTCCGGGCCGACGAAGCCGACCGCGTGCAGGTGCGCCTTGGCCTGCAGCTTCTTCACCGCGGCGAGCGTGCTGGGACCGAAGTATCCGGTGCCCTTGAGCCCGTAGCCGAAGCTGCCGAGCTGCTTCTGGAACTTCTGCAGCGCACCGGATTCGGCACCCTTGCGCAGGACGCTGCCCGGGTAGGCCGGGGCGGCAGCCAGCGGGGTGCCGGAAATCTTGTTCCGGATGTCCCAGGCGGCCTTCCAGGTGCTCGGGCCGACGAAGCCGACGACGTTCAGGCCGGCCTTGGTCTGCAGCTTGAGCACCGCCTGCTCGGTGCTCGGTCCGAAGTAGCCGGTGCCCTCCAGGCCGTAACCCATGGCGCCGAGCTGTTTCTGGAAGGTCTTGAGGGCAGCGGAATTGCTGCCGGCCTTGAGCTGGTGGCCGGGATAGGCGGGCGCCTTCGTGCCCGGTTTCGGGGTACCGGGCTTCGGGGTGCTCGGGGCCGGTGTGCTCGGCGGGTTCGAAGCGCCACGGGTCGGCTTCTTGCCGCTACCGCCGTCGGCGTCCTCACTCAGGCCGACCAGGTCGGCGCAGATCCATGGACCCCAGCCGCGCATCCGGTACAGGTAGAGCGCCCGGAAGTCCTGCTCGGCCTTGCTGGCCTGATCCGGGCGACCGGTGCCACCCACGGACTTCCAGGTGGCCAGGTCGAACTGGTACGCGCCGTAGTACGAGTTGCCGCTGTTCATGGCGTAGTTGTTGCTGGATTCGCACTGGCGCAAGGCGTTCCAGGCCGATGACGAGGGATCTGCGTAGGCGCTGCCCACCGATCCGAGAACGACGGTCCCGGCGGCCAGCGCACCGGCGGCCAGCAGGGTTGTCAGACGGCGCACGGCCGTTCCTCTCCCGGCCGCACGTCGACACCCGCGGGCCGCCCCGACGGTGCCGGTCGGCACCGCCCGGGTCGCCCCGCCCGACGCAGCGCCCCTTCCCCGTGCCAGGCGCCGTGTCCGTTCGCCCCCGCTCGGCCTTGCTGTTTGCCGACCGCGGTGCGGTCGGCCGAACCCACGGTGTCGGCGGGCGCGCAGCGGAGGAGCCACGACCACCGACGGATCCGTTCTGCGGGACCCGTCGGTTACCGTAGATCATCCGTCACACAAGTCACAAGTGTCCCAGCAAACTCATTCTGCTCGTTCGTCCCTTGCAACCCAGGCGCGACACGCCGGGCGCGGCCCGAAATAAAATGACACACGTGTAGTTCGGGCGGTGCCCGGCCCCGTCCCGGGTGGCAGTAAATTGCTGCTGGTGAGCAAGCGCGGATGGCTGTTGTTCGTCAGCCTCTGCGTGATCTGGGGTGTGCCGTACCTGCTGATCCGGGTCGCCGTCCGGGACCTGGACCCGGTGGTGGTGGCCGGCGGCCGGACCGCTATCGGCGCGCTGGTGCTGCTGCCGATCACGCTGCGCCGCAAGGCGCTGCGACCGGTGCTCGCCCATTGGCGGATCGTCCTGATCTACACCCTGGTCGAGATCGTCGGTCCCTGGTGGCTGTTGGGCTGGTCCGAGACCAGGCTGACGAGTTCCACCGCCGGCCTGCTGATCGCGCTGGTGCCGCTGTTCACCGCGATCCTGGTGACCCGGCTGGGTCACGACCGGCTGGACCGTCGGCGAAAACTCGGACTGGCCATCGGCTTTGCCGGCGTCGCCGCGCTGGTCGGGCTGGACATCGACTTCGGGAACCTGCTCGCGGTCGCCGCCGCCGTCGGGACAGCCATCGGCTACGCCTTCGGCGCGATGATCATCGGGCGCTACCTGCGGGAGATCCCGGTGCTCGGGGTGATCACCGGCTCGCTGATCCTGTCGACGGTGATCTACGCGCCGTTCGTGGTGCTGTTCCGCCCGGAAACGGTGACGGCCCAGGCCGGTTGGTCGGTGGTCGCGCTCGGGTTGGTCTGCACGGCGGGAGCGTTCCTGGTGCTGTTCGCGTTGGTCGGCGAGGTCGGAGCGGCCAGGGCGACGGTGATCACCTACATCAATCCCGCGGTGGCGATCCTGCTCGGTGTGCTGCTGCTGAACGAGCCCTTCACCCTCGGGATCGCCGCCGGTTTCCCGCTCGTCGTCATCGGCGCGATCCTGGCCACCGGCCGGGCCCGGACGCCGGACACATCGGCGTCGGAGGAACCGGCCGCCCGGACGCCCCCGGGCGGACCCGACTGATCTCCCCTTTGGCAATGCTCCGCATAGCGGAGCATTGCCAAAGGTGGGACATTTGCGCAGGTCAGCTGGGGTTTGCGTCAGCCCTGGGAGGCCAGCCAGTCCTTGACCCGGCGCTCGGCCTCGGCGTCCGAAACCTGCTCGACCCGGGTCATCACCGACCAGCGGACGCCGAACGGATCCAGGATGGATCCGAAACGATCTCCGGTGACGAACGTCGCCGGCGGCTCGCGAACGGTGGCGCCGGCCCGTTCGGCGGCGGCGACGACGGCGTCGCAGTCGCTGACATAGACGGCCAGCGAATGGGTGGTCGCGGCTGCCGCCGGATCGTGCGCGACCAGGCCGTAGCCGTCCGTCGGGTCGGCGAGCTGCAACCGGCCCGATTCCAGTTGCAGTTCGGCGTGGGCGATGGTGCCGCCGGGTCCCGCCAGCCGGGCGACCTCGCGGGCGCCGAACACGCTGACGTAGAAATCGATGGCGGCGGCCGCCCCGTTCACGCACAGGAACGGGGTGATGGTGCTGTAGCCGGCCGGGCGGTACGGGACGTTCGCCTCGCCCGCGGGTTGCTGGGTGTTCTGCTGTGGATCAGCGCTGGTGGTCATGTCGGACATGCTGCCTACGCTGGGGCCGTGCGGTCTTGGACGAATGCGACGGGGCACCGGGATGGGCTCGGCGACCTGGTGCACCCCCGGCAGACCGACCTGATCCTGCGCCGCGCCCAGCTGCCGGTCACCGCCGGCGTGCTTGCCGAGTACGCGGAATGGTTCTGGACCGTCGCCTGGTCGCGATACGGCGCCCCGCTGCGCTCCAGCGAGGTGATCACCAGCCCGGTCTGTCACCTGACCTTCGAGGACGGCCGGCGCGCCGACGGGCGGCGGTCGGTGCGGTACGGCATCACCATGCCGGCGGCCGTGGTGACCACCGCCTGGACCGGCCGGTTCCGGGTACAGCTCGCCGGCGAGGGCCGGGTGATCGGGCTGCGGTTCCGGGCCGGCGGGCTGGCCGCACTGCTCGGCCGTGAGCTGCCGTCGGACCGGACGCTGCCGGCCGACGACCTGCTGCCCGGCAGCGCCGGGATGCTGCCTGCCGTACTCGCCGAGCCGGACGACCTGCGACGCCGCGACCTCATCGAGACCTGGCTGGTGCCACAGCTTCCCGAGCCAGACAGAGCGTTCGTGACCGCCAGGGACCTGGTCGAGTGGTCGGTCGCCGACAGCTCGGTGGTGCGGGTGGAGCAGATCGCCGACCGGGCCGGGCTGTCGGTCCGCGCCGTTCAGCGGCTGTTCCGGCAGTTCGTCGGGGTGAACCCGAAGTGGGTACTGATGCGCGCCCGGCTAAAGGACGCGGCCGCCGCACTGGACTCCGATCCGGACGCCGATCTGGCAGACCTGGCCGTCCGGCTGGGCTGGTACGACCAGTCGCACTTCGTTCGCGATTTCCGGCGGTTCCTGGGCGTCACCCCCGGCCGGTACGCCCGCGACGCGCGGGTGGATCCGGGACCGCCGGAGCCCTGAGTACCGTGGATCTGTGGGTCGACCTGAGCGCGCGCGGGAATCGCACCGCGGCCATCTACCGCGCCCTGGTGCAGGCGATCGGCGACGGCCGGCTGCGGGCGGGCGACCGGCTGCCGCCGATGCGAGCGCTGGCCGCCGACCTCGGCGTCTCGCGCACCACGGTCGCCACCGCCTACGAGCGGCTGACGGCCGAGGGCTACCTGGCCGGTCGGGTCGGCGCCGGTAGCTTCGTCACCGCAGCGGCTGCGACGGTTCCGGCGCCGGCCGGCCCGGCGGCTACCGACACGGCACCCGGCGGCGACGTCGCGCCTGCCGCAACCGCACCGATCGCCCTGCGCCCCAAGACATCCTGGGACTTCCTGCCCGATGCCACCAGTTCACGGGACGGCCCGCTGTGGGCCGATTTCCGGGTCGGCCTGCCCGACCCGACGCTGTTCCCGTTCGACGCCTGGCGACGGCTGATCAGCAACGAACTCCGTCTCCGGTCACGGTCCCCCGGTACCTATGACGAGCCGGCCGGCGACCCAGCCCTGCGGGAAGCCGTCGCCGGCCACCTCGGCCGGTCGCGCTCGATGCGGGCGATGCCGGACGACATCCTGATCACCAACGGCACCCAACAGGGGCTGGACCTGCTCGCCCGGGTGCTGCTGGAACCCGGCGACGTGGTCGCGCTGGAGGACCCGGGCTACGACCGGGCCCGCGAATTGTTCCGGTCGCACGGCGCCACCGTCACCGCAGTGCCGGTGGATGCGGAAGGGATTGTGGTCCAACGGATCCCGCCGCAGGCCCGGCTGGTCTTCAGCACGCCGTCGCACCAGTTCCCGCTCGGCATCCCGATGTCGCTGCAGCGCCGGCGGGAGCTGCTGCAGTGGGCCGCCGAGCGCGACGCGGTGATCGTCGAGGACGACTACGACAGCGAGTTCCGGTTCGCGGCAAGGCCTTTGGAGCCGCTGCATGCGCTGGACCGGTCGGGCCGGGTGATCTACGCCGGGACCTTCTCCAAGTCGCTGCTGCCGACGCTGCGGATGGGGTATCTGGTGGCGCCCCCGTCGCTGGTTCCCGCGCTGCGGGCGGCCCGGCAGCTCGCCGACTGGCACGGGGTCACGGCGCTGCAGTCGGCGCTGGCCGCGTTCATCACCGAAGGTCTGCTGGCCGGCCACCTCCGGCGGGCCAGCGCGGTGTACCGGCGGCGACGGGAGGCGATGCTGTCGGGCATCGACGAGCATCTGGGCGAATGGCTCGAGGCGGTGCCGTCAGCCGCGGGTCTGCACCTGACCGCCCGGCTCCGGCCGGGCGTCTCGCTGCGCTCGGCGGACATCGTCGGCCCGGCCAGGGCGGCAGGAATCGGGTTCGAAGGATTGGCCGCCCACTTCGCCGGGCCGGCCACCGTCGACGGTCTGGTTCTGGGTTACGGCACGGCGCAGCTGGACTCGATCGACGGCGGATTGGCCGGCATCGCCCGCCTGGTCCGGCGCTTCGCCAGCTCGCCGTAACCGAGGGCGAGCGCGGCGACACCGAGCGCCCAGAAGATCTGGATGCCGGTCAGCGCCAACACCCCCGTCACGCAGACGAACGAGAACGCGGCCGCCCGGCGCGCCCAGCTCCGGCGCGGGAGCAGCCGCACCGCCGCCGCCGTACCGATCGCGTAGACCAGGGTGAACGAGCCGGTCGCCAGCAGCACCGATCCGGCAAGGTCCAGCTGGATCACCGCGGCGGCCAGGATGGACAGCACACTCAGCCCGACCAGCACCAGCAGGGAGCGTCGCGGCACCTCACCGACCACGCTGCCGCGGGCGAACCAGGCCGGGAACGCCCCGTCCCGGCCGAGCGCCGCACCGAGCTTGGACCCGCCGGCCAGGTAGGCGTTGATCGCACCGACCGTCAGCAACACGGCAACCACGGTGGTGATGCCCCTGGCCGGGCCGCCGAACGCGATCGCCAACAGGTCACCCAACGGGGCGGCGCTGCTGCCGGCGGCCGGGCCGAGCACCAGGACGGCCGCGGCCGCCACCCCCAAATACAGCACGCCGACCGCGACGATCGCGATGGTGGTGGCGCGCGGGATGTCCCGGCCCGGGTTGCGGTACTCCGACGAGAGCGAACTGACCGCCTCCCAGCCGGCGAAGGCCCAGATCAGCAATGCCGCTGCCGCACCGATGCCCGAAACCCCGTGCGGCGCAAAGGGGGTCAGATTGTCCAGGTCGGCATGCGGGAGCGTGACCAGCACGGTGACCAGCAGCAGCAGCGCCAGCAGACCGGTCATCGCGAGCTGCACCCGGCTGGAGATCCGAATGCCGAACCAGTTCATGGCGCCGACCAGCAGTACCAGTACCAGCACCGTGCCCAGCTGAGTGGCGCGTCCACCGCCGAAGGTGTCGGCGACGTAACCGCCGGCGAACCCGGCCGCCGGCGGGGCGCCGATCGGGATCGCGAAGTAGAAGACCCAGCCGACCATCGCGCCGACCCGCCGCCCGAACGCCCGGGTGGCGAACGTCGACACCCCGCCCGAATCCGGGAATCGCGCACCGAGGGCGCCGAAGGTGCAGGCCAACGGGATCGACAACAGCACCAGCAGCAGCCAGGCCAGCAACGAGGCCGGCCCGGCCACCCCCGCGGCGACCGCCGGCAGCGCGATCACCCCGGTGCCGAGCACGGCGCCGATGGTCAGGGCGGCGCCCTGCAAGCTGGACAGGCCGGACGGTCGGTCCGGTGGTGCGGCCGGTGCCGACGCGACGGAGTGGGTCATCTGCCCGACGTTAGGAGCGCCATTGGCCGGTCGGAAGTGACAAGTCCGCCCATTCCGAACGGGCCAATCGGTCCGGATCAGCCGCCCCGGCTCGGCACCGCCGAGCAGCCCCTCAGCCGCGGCCCGTCAGCCGATCGCCTGCAGCCGGGGCAGCGCCTTCGTCACCAATTCGTCGGTGAACTCGGCGACGGGGCGACCGGGGTCGGGCATCACCTGCACCTCGCTGATGCCCAGGGCGGCGTACTGCTCGACCTCGGCCAGCACCGGGTCGGTCTCGACCAGGATCTGCCTGGTGAGCAGGGCGGTCTTGGTGATCGCGTCGTAGTCGCGGCCCTCGGCGTCGCAGTGCCGGCGCAGCACCTCGAGTTTGTGTGCGACGTCCTCCGGGGTGGTGGCGAAAATGTTGCACGCGTCGGCATACCGGGCGACCAGCAGCAGGGTCTTCCGCTCGCCGCCGCCGCCGATCATGATCGGCGGGTGCGGGCGACTCAGAGCCGTTGGCACGCAAAGGGTTTCGGCCAGCTGGTAATGGGTGCCGCCATACCCGCCGTCGTTGTCGCTCCACATCTGCAGGCAGATCTGCAGGGTCTCCTCGAGCCGTTCGAAGCGTTCGGCCATCGGCACCACCGGCACGCCGAGAGCCCGCTGCTCGCGCTCGTACCAGGACGCACCGATGCCCAGCACAGCGCGGCCGCCGGAGAGCACGTCCAGGGTGGTGACGATCTTCGCCAACAGCCCCGGATGCCGGTAGGTCACCCCGGTTACCAGCAGCCCGAGGGACATCTTCTCGGTTGCCGCCGCCAGGAAGCCCAGCGTGGTGTAGCCCTCCAGCATCGGCTCATCGGCCTGGCCGTATGCCTCGATCTGGAAGTAATGGTCCATCACGGTAAAGGCGTCGATGCCGCCCTGCTCGGCGACCCGCGCGGTTTTCAGCAGCGCCGGCCCGATCTGCTCCGGTGCCCCCGGAGTGGAGTAGTTCCAGTAGTTCAGTCCGACCTTCATGGCGATCCGTTCCCGAGCTTCGGCGTCTTCCCCGGGCAACGGTAGGTGCCGGCCGGCACGCCAGACAGGGCCTGCCGATCCCAGGATCGGGTAACGACAGACTCGGCTGTGATCGATCCTCCAACGGACGCGGCCGGGCCGGAAGTGACCGAATCAGCCGTGTGAAACCTGCCAATTCTGGCCGGATAAATCCGGCCGCGCGGCCGCCCACTGCTCGGCTACCGTCACCGGATGCCGAATCTGGAGCTGCTCCGAGCAGATCATGCGGCGGCGCTGCTCGCCTTCGAACGAGCGAACCGGGCCTTCTTCGCCGGCTCGATTCCGGACCGTGGAGACGACTACTTCACCGAGTTCGACGGCATGCTCGCCGACCGGTTGGCCGAGCAGGCCGCCGGCAGCTGCCTGTTCCACCTGCTGGTCGATAACGACGGCGCGGTGCTCGGCCGATTCAACCTGGTGGACATCGCCGACGGCGAGGCCGAACTCGGTTACCGGATGGCCGAACACGCCACCGGCCGCGGGCTGGCCACCAGGACGGTCGCCGAGCTGTGCGTGCGGGCGGCCGCCGAATACGGTCTGACGGGCCTACGCGCCCGCACCGCCGAGACCAACGTGGCCTCCCGGACCGTACTGGCCCGCAACGGATTCACCCCGACCGCCCACACCCTGCTCAGCACCGGTCCCGGTGTTCTCTACCACCGGGTGCTCGCCCCGCCACCGGTGCGGCCGGTCGGGGGCCGGGCGGTCCGGCAGGTGCAGATCACCTTCGACTGCGCCGCTGCGTGGCCGCTCGCCCGGTTCTGGTGCGAGGTGCTCGGCTACGTCATGCCGTCGGCGCCGGACGGCTTTGCCAGCTGGGAGGCCAGCGAACGCGCGCTACAGCCAGAGCAGCGGGGTGCGTGGGCCGCCTGCATCGACCCCACCGGCGCCGGGCCGCGGCTGTACTTCCAACGGGTGCCAGAGGGCAAGGTGGTGAAGAATCGGGTGCACCTGGACGTCCGGGTCGGCACCGGACTGGTCGGCGCCGAGCGGCTCGCCGCGCTGGAGGCCGAGTGCACCAGGCTGCTCGCGCTCGGCGCGACCAGGGTGCGGCTGCTGGCGGCCGACGAGGACAACGAATCCTGCCTGGTGATGCAGGACATCGAGGGGAACGAGTTCTGTCTGGATTGACGAGAAGGCCAGGACGGAGCAGTAATGGCTCGGTCAACCTCCGTTGGATGCCGGGGTCGTCGTGCCTCGGGACGTCTTGAGCGGGCGATCGGTTCGGGGGGCGCCCCGAGTGTTCTTGGGTCGGTCGTCGGAACTGAGTGCCTTCCGCATCTGTGCCGATAGATCG
This sequence comes from Nakamurella lactea DSM 19367, assembly GCF_000426645.1. Lineage (GTDB taxonomy): Bacteria > Actinomycetota > Actinomycetes > Mycobacteriales > Nakamurellaceae > Nakamurella > Nakamurella lactea. The sequence goes on from NZ_KE384550.1 coordinate 73,685, forward strand.
GCGTTCGATCTGGACAACCGTGTCATCGTGTTGCGCTTGATCTCGTCCGAGGCATCCGAGCTGATGTCATCCAGCACCGAGGCAAAGGCATCCGGGAACTCGCTCGCCAGCTGCCGAACGCGGTTGAACACGTATTCATCGCTCAATCCCAGAGTCTTTCCGGCTTCCACCCAGTGCCGCGGCATCACCTCGCCGATTTTCCTTCCGCCTCCGATGCTCAGGGCAACGTCGCGCAGCCCCTTCCGGTATTGAAACGAGAAGGCCGACGCCAGATCGTACAGCGGGGCGATCTCCACTCGGCCCGGCAACAACAGCAAGCTGATGTTCTTCGAGTGACCGTCCGGCGCCCCCGCGACGTAATTGATGGCGAGAAAGTCGAAGAGCCTCCGTGCGTCCCGCGCAGGGTCGTCGCTGGTGTTCGCCACCACCCGCATCATGTCCTTCAGCGATGGGCCGTGCGGCACTTCATATTTGTCTTCGGGAAGCCTGCCGGCTGCTTGGCACAAGTCCTCCTGATGCAGCCGTAGTACGGTCGGTCCGGCGGCAACGCGGTCGAACCGCTCAACGACAGCGGCCGGCTCACCGCCGAACTCCCGGTATTGGCTGCCGGCCGTTTTCACACCGACCATCGACGCCGCCCTCATCGTGGCATGCTCGACGAGCGCCTGATGGTGCAGTCTTCCGATGCCGGGCTTGACGATGTGCGTCGTAGCAGCGGCACCTTTCGCCTCGAACCACTGCTCATCCGCGCGGATGATGGCGAACTTGCTCTGCTGGCCGGCGAGGGACCAGTGTCCGTCGGGCAACTCCCACGAGCTCGGTTCGCTGTGCAACGCTCGCAGCCGGCCGCCTATCTCGGCCTCGCTGCAAGGAATTCGCTCGTGGGCACGCTCCCTCATTTCGGCCAGCCGGTCGGGCTCGGTGAACTGCACCGCGCCAGGGCAGTCCCAGCCCATCGCGGCCAACAACGAGATGGCATCGGTCTGCCCGGTGCCCCAACGATCCGCCCATCGTCTGCGCACCTGCGGATCCTCGGGAACCAGGCCCTCCAGGTACGGCTTGATGGCGCGTTCGCCGAACCGCGTTCGGGCCAGCGGCAGTCGCGTCGACAGCGGAACCGTGGCACCGCCGGTCAGGTAGTCCGGGTCGTACTGGAACTCCGTCTTCGCGGACGACTCCGTCCGCGTCACCGACCCGACGAGGTCTCCGGACAGCAAAACCAACAGCTTCAGGGCACTCACGCCCGACCGGCTGCCCGGAGTGCCGTCAAGAGCGTTTGCTCAGTGGTGCTGGTCCGACGGGGCGTCAAGGTCATCGATAGCCCGAGCGCCGACAACACCTTGAACACTTGCTCGGCTTCGGCCCTTCGATGTCCGGCTTCGAGCCGCGCCAGCCACGCACGAGAGACGCCGGCCTTGTCCGCCAGAGCCTGCTGACTCAGTGCGGCCTCAATGCGAGCGTCACGAATAGCCGGTCCGATGCGCAAGCGAATCGCAGTCCACGAACGTGGACATGCAGACGCAAGCAGGTGGGGTCGTGCAGAGCGTCAGAGGTCGGCGATCGCGGGCACCAACTGCGCTCCCAGGATTTCCAGCGGCCGGATCTCCGACACCCGAGGCACCGTGCCATGGATCTCGGAAACGCCGAGCGCCGCCAGTTCGCCGGCGGTGTGGATCAGCTCGTCGACGTGCTCACCGTTCTCTCCGGGATCCAGGCGCAGCATGACCGTTTTCTCGATGTCGTCGTAGTCGCGGCCTTCCCGCTCGCAGTGGGCGCGCAGCACATCGAGCTTGTGGGCCAGCTCATCACTGTGGAACAGGTTGCAGGCCTGGGCATATCGAGCCACCAGCCGGAGTGTCTTTCGTTCGCCTCCGCCGCCGATCAGGATCGGCGGGTGCGGCCGGCGCAGCGGATGCGGGCTGTCCAGCGTGCGCCCAAGTTGATAGTGCACCCCGCGATACGGCCCCTCGTCGTCACTCCACATCTGCAGGCAGATCTGCAGTGCCTCCTCGAGCCGCTCGAACCGTTCCGCGGTCGACGGGAACGGCAGCCCCAGTCCGTCGGCCTCGTGGTTGTTCCACGCGGCGCCGATGCCCAGCCAGGCACGACCACCGGAGAGCACGTCCAGGGTGCTGACGGCCTTGGCCAGCAGGCCTGGCTCCCGGTAGACGACGGCGGTCACCCAGGCCAGCAGTTCCACCTCGGAGGTCCGGGCGGCCAGGAAGCCGAGCGTGGTGTAGGCCTCGAGCATCTCCTGTTCCGGCGGCCCGTGGACACCGATCTGCCACAGGTGATCCATGACGCTGACCCGGCCGAACCCGTTGGCCTCGGCCGCTTCCACGATCCGGATCAGGTCGTCCCGCAGCCCGGCCGGGCCGGCCGGGTAGGTGAAGTCGGAGATGTGCAAGCCGATCTTCATCCGGCGCCTCCCGTCATCCCCCGTCGAGATTGACCTCTACGGACAACTGTGCCAGAGCTTAGCATTAGGCCGAGAAGAAAGTCCTTAGGGGCACCCAGCGTCAGGGGTCCCGGTGAAGGGTGGCCTGTTATACAACCATTGGTAAGCGCTCTTGTCGTCAGTCGTCAAGTAGTCGACAGGGTTGTCGTATTTGTACATTATCGCGGCTGAATTGCAGGAGTGGGGAAGGCCTTGTGAGTGCCCGAATTCATGGATGGCGGTATGGTAGAAGTGGCAATAATATATTCCCGGATGGTCGTACGCGACTTGGCTGTTGAACCTTACGTACGCATGTGTCAAGTAGCCGGTGGTGGCAGGGGTATGGTCGGAATTACCACATGGACCACCGCTGCTGAGTGTTCCCAGCGGAATGTTTAATACGTCAATCGGGTGATTGGCATGCGGGCAACCGGCAGACCACTGTGGATGCTGGGTCCCTCCGTTGGCATAGTTACTATACAAGTCAACAGCGTTAGCTATCGTTGCCGGCCAGCTGGAGTGTGCATTTACAGCGCTTGTCGTACAGTAGAAGCTGTTGGTTGCTCGCGGCCAGAACACGCCTCCTGTATACCATTTCGTTGACACAGTCGCCGGATTGCCGCGATCAGGTTCCGCAGATGCAGTGCTCGTTACTAGCAGGCAGCAGACAAGTACGGCGCCGACACATGCCCACGTCATCGTCTTTCTGTGACCTCGCCTCAAAGCACTACCCTCTCTGACGTCGGCTACTCCTCCACGCCATTGAAGCGGTAGAGCAGGCGAACTCAATTTCCGTGTGCACAGGCTTTCAAGAAGCGACTCTCTGGATAGATTCCAATGATACGGCTGGGTACTTAGCTTCCGGCAACTCTTTCATTCTGCCGTTCTCGACCAATGTGATGGATGCGGTCACGTGGTCAACTGTTTCAGGAAAGGCCAGGCACCCTTCGTCGACAGACAATATCGAACCGTCGACGAGCGGCAATGCATTCAGTACATAAGAACCTTCAGGGTAACCCGGCAATTGGCTCAGGTTTCCGAAAAATCGCCTGTCGCTACTCAATGGTATCCCGGCACCGGGGGCATCAGTGCTTGATCCGCCCACTGTTGTCCCGCCGACCACCCAAGCTTCGACTGCGGCCGGGACGACCGGCCCAACGACCACGTGATCAACATTGACCGCAATCTGTGAATAGACTGTTTGGTCGCCGCGATCGGAGCTGCCGTTCGATAGGACGGCTGTCTGCCCGGTGAGCGACACTGACCCAGTAATCCACGTGCTCGTCTCCGTCGAATCTATATTTGCGATCCGCGTGGCCAGCGCAACCTTTGCCGGGCAACTAATGTAATGCATGCTATGAAATAGCGCGTCCAGCGAACTTGTTGTTGACTCTGACGCAGTACCCGAAGATACCTGGCCAGTGGACAACTGCCTCATCGGGAGTGCCAACGAGGGATCTGACGTGGTGGCCGACTCCAATACTTGTGTGGGCTGGGCGCACGACATCGCGGTCAACATGACACCAACGGTGACCGAGATGTTGGCCAACAACCGGTTCGCTCGCATTGGCATCCTCCCCAGCCGCTCACGGGTGATGACCAGACAGTATGCCGACCTCAGAGCCGATGCAAGGCATCAAAGTTGTCGCGCTCCGCTGTTCGCTTGCCGGGTTCGTACATCCTGCCGGCAGCACTCTCAGCATCGCAGCGCCGGCACCACCTATGGCCGCACCACACCAGATGCCACCCACGAGGGCCCCGTGCGATGAGAACGCCCGCTGCGTTGCGCTGACGTTTCACCCGCTGTCCCCCGGCAGCGTGAATCGACGATCTCCGAGTCGATCAACGTAGACCGCTGCGCCGACGGCGCTCCGCGCCCACCTCGTGGCACTGTCGAGACTGTCGAACGAGCACAGCGCCGGCTGGGCGGTGCGCAGCCAGCCAGACCGCCGTGCCGCGAATCGGGAATAGGTAGACGCCGTCAGCCTGGCCAACTCCAGCCAGGGTCAACGCGGGACCGACGCGCGGGAGTTGCCCCGGGACGGCACCCATTCCACCCGGCCCGGGACAACCCCGCTACGCCAGCCGGGAACTACTTCCCGGAGGTGCCGGCCGAGCCGAGCTGCTGGCAGGCCTCGACGATCCGGGCGGCCATCCCGGCCTCGCCCAGCTTGAGGTAGGCGCGCGGGTCGTAGGCCTTCTTGTTGCCGACCTCGCCGTCCACCTTCAGGACACCGTCGTAGTTGCTGAAGAAGTGCCCGGCCAGCGGCCGGGTGAACGCGTACTGGGTGTCGGTGTCGATGTTCATCTTCACCACGCCGTAGGAGACCGCCTCGGCGATCTCGTCGGCGGTGGAGCCCGACCCGCCGTGGAAGACCAGCTCGAACGGCTTGGACCCGCCCGGCCGACCCAACTTCTCGGCCAGCGCGTCCTGACCGGCCTTGAGCACCGCGGGCTTGAGCTTGACGTTGCCCGGCTTGTAGACGCCGTGCACGTTGCCGAAGGTGGCCGCCACGATGTAGTTCCCGTCCGGGGCGCCGAGTGCCTCGACGGTGGCGACGAAGTCTTCCGGCGAGGTGTACATCTTGTCGCTGGCCTCGCCGACCACGCCGTCCTCCTCACCGCCGACCACGCCGATCTCGATCTCCAGGATCACGTTGGCCGCCTGGCACAGCGGCAGCAGTTCCTTGGCGATCTCCAGGTTCTCCGCCAGCGGGATGGCCGAGCCGTCCCACATGTGCGAGTGGAACAGCGGCTGCCCGCCGGCCTTGACGCGCTCGGTCGACAGCGCCAGCAGCGGCTTGACGTAGCCCTCGAGCTTGTCCTTCGGGCAGTGGTCGGTGTGCAGGGCGATGGTCACGTCGTACTTGTCGGCCACCACCTTGGCGAACTCGGCCAGCGCCACCGCGCCGACCACCATGTCCTTGACCGAGGTGCCGGAGGCGAATTCGGCGCCGCCGGTCGACACCTGCAGGATGCCGTCGCTGCCGGCGTCCGCGAAGCCCTTGATGGCGCCGTTGATCGTCTCCGACGAGGTGACGTTGATGGCCGGGTAGGCGAAGCCGCCGTCCCGCGCCTTGCTGAGCATCGCGGCGTAGGTCTCCGGAGTGGCGAGAGGCATGGTGTTTCCTTCCGAATCGATCAAGCTGGGCTTACCTCCAGTATCCCTCACCGGCATTCGGCACTGCCAGCAGAGCCACCCTGGCAGGATGGTCCGGAGCGCACAGGGTGCACGTCGGGGCAGCAGGGAGTTGGGCATGCAGCAGAACGGGGCGGTCGGCGAGTCCGAGGTGGAGCGGACCCTCGGCGCCCTGCGCACGCTGAATCCGGTGCGGCAGGCGCCGCCCCCACCCCCGCGGGACCAGCCGCTGACCATCGACGATCTGTACCGCTCGCACCGGATGAGCATGGTGCGGCTGGCCATCCTGCTGGTCGACGACATCGCCAGCGCCGAGGACGTGGTGCAGGAGGCGTTCGCCGGCCTGTACAAGCAGTGGGGAACCCTGCGGGACACCGGCGCCGCGATCGGCTACCTGCGGACCGCCGTGGTGAACGGGTCCCGGTCGATGCTGCGCCGGCGCCGGACGGCCAGGGCGTACGTGCCGCCGGATCCGGGGACCGCGCGGTCGGCCGAGTCGCTGGCCATCATGTCGTCCGAGCACCGGGCCGTGGTGGATGCGATGGGCGAACTGGCACCGCGGCAGCGCGAGGTGCTGGTGCTGCGCTACTACGGCGGGCTGTCCGAGGCGGAAATCGCCGAGGCGACCGGCCTGTCCAAGGGCACGGTGAAGTCGACGGCCAGCCGCGCGGTGGCCAAGCTCGGCGGCATCATGCGGGCGCAGTCGGAGGGCTGACGTGGCCCGAACCCCAGACGGCGCTGCCGAGCGACCCGACCCCGAACGCGTGCTCTCGCAGGCATTGCGGGCGATGGCCGGCGGCCGGCCTGCCCCGCACTCCGCCGGTACCCCCGGGTCTGCCGGCGCAGCCGACCACCCGGGCCGCCGCCGCGGCCGGCTCACCGTCGCCCAGGTCCTGTTGATCGCCGCGATCCTCGGGCTGGTGATCGGGATGGGCGTCGCCTTCGTGCTGGTGGCGGTGTCCTGACCCGCGGCCCCGGTACTGTGGGGAGTCGTGACCAACCTCGCGCTCCTGCCCGGCTGGCTGGACCCCTCGAACATCATCACCGGCCTCGGATCGTGGGCCGTCGTCGGCATCATGCTGATCCTGTTCGCCGAATGCGGACTGCTGATCGGGTTCTTCCTGCCCGGCGACACCCTGCTGTTCATGGCCGGGCTGTTCGTCTCGACCGGGGCACTGGACATCAGCTTGTGGCTGCTGATCCCGCTGCTGATCGTGGCGGCGTTCGTCGGCAATATGGTCGGCTACGGCATCGGCTACAAGGTGGGGCCGGCGGTGTTCCATCGGCCGGACGCGAAATTCCTCAAGCCCGAGTACATCGAACGCTCGACCCACTTCTTCGAGAAGTACGGGAAGATCACCGTGGTGCTGGCCAGGTTCGTGCCGGTGGTCCGCACGGTGGCCACTGTGATGGCCGGCGCGTCGAAGATGAACGCGAAGATCTACACGCTGTACTCGTTCATCGGCGGCGTCGCCTGGGTCACCATCGTCACCGTCGCCGGCTTCTACCTCGGCAAGATCGACTTCGTCCGGGACAACGTCGATCTGCTGGTGATTCTTGCGGTGATCGCGGTCGTGCTCGCCTCGGCGGTGCCCGCGCTGCTGCACTGGCGGGCGCGCCGCCGGGCCAGCGGCACCGCGGTGCCGGAGCAGACGTCCTGATCGGTCTGTTCGAGCGGCGGCAGCGTCACGCGATGCCCTTGCAGCGCAAGGACTTACATAGTTCACCTAACTAACGATCTCACTTTCGGGTGAATGGTCTTGCGCAGCGACACCCTGGTGCCTCAGGGTGACCGTTGTCGGCACCTGATGGCATACGAAACCCCCGTGAAGCACATTGTCTTGACCTGTTGGCCGACGCTTCGTTGTCGTTTCCATGATCCGGTCGAGTCTCTGTAGGGGTACCTGTGTCCCAGCTTCGCGGTCTTGTGCGCTCACCTTCTCCTGTTCGGCTGGGTCGGCTGCCGCGGGCGTGGTCGATCGGATTGTCATTGTTGTTGGCGCTGGCCGTGATCGGCGTGCGGCCGGCGACCGCGGGGGCAGCATCGACGCCGACCCAGGCGCGGGCGGCCGTGGTGGCCGGTGCAACGGCGCCGTCGGCGGGGTTGTTCGTTCCTGCAGTGACTCGGGTGTTGGACACCCGCAGCGGACTGGGTGGGTATTCGACGCCGATGCCGGTGAACGCGTGGCGCTCGTTTCAGGTGACCGGCGTCGGCGATATCCCGGCTTCCGGAGTATCGGCGGTGCAGGCCACGGTGACGGTGGTGTCTCCGGCGTCGGCGGGGAACTTGTGGGTGTCTCCGTCGTCGGCTCCGTCGACGGTGGCCCCGGCGGTGATCTACGGCGCGGGGGTGACCGGTTCGGTCTCGGGCGCCACGATCGTCGCGGTCGGCACGGACGGCAAACTGCAGGTGATGACCGGGTCCGCGGTGACCGTGGTGATCGACGTTCAGGGCTACTACACCGCGGGTGACGAGGTCGCCGCGGGCGGCTATGTGCCATTGGATCCGCGGCGGGTCGCCGACTCGCGGATCGGAACCGGTGGTCTGCCGGACGGAAAGCTGTTGGCGGACACGGTGTACACGGTGTCGACGGGTTCAAAGGTGCCGGCGGGCGCGTCGGCGGTGTTCGTCACGTTCACGACGATGTCGTACTCGACGGCGGGCGGCTATCTGACGCCGTGGGCCACCGGTGATCCGGCCACCGGGGTGTCGTTGAACTTCCCTGGGAACGTGAACACGGCAATTTCGGCCGCGGTGCCACTGTCACCAGAGGGGACCTTTGATCTCCGGTACCGCTCCACCGGTGATCCGATCCACCTGATGGTGCACGTGTTGGGTTACTACTCGGCGGCCACCGGCGAGTCCGGGGCGTTCACTCCGGCGGTGCGCCGTGTCCTTGACACCCGGGTCTCCCCGAACGTGCAGATTCCGGGCGGCGCGATCGTCACGGTGCCGTTGGCCGGAGTGAAGGGGGTACCGGCTGCGGGGTCTGGCATCAGTGCGATCGCGGTGAACATGTCGGCGATCCACCTCGGCAGCCACGCCGGGAATGTCCAGTTGTGGGCGGCGGACCGGCCGCAGCCGCCGTCGGCGGTGGTGGAATATCCGGCCTCGACCGTCACCACGATTCGGACCAACCTGACTGTGCTGGCGACCTCACCGGACGGGAAGGTGAAGCTCCGTAACAATGGCACCGACCCGATCAACGTCGTGTTGGACGTGTTCGGCTGGTATTCGAACGTGACTCCGGCGATCGCTGGTGGGCAGTCCGTGACTGGCCGATTCGCCACGTTGCAGGCCGGCAAGGCGGGCGGCCCGTGGGTCACCTACCAGTATCGGGTCGGCACGGTCGGCGCGTTCGCCAACGTTCCCCTCGCGCATGTCACCGTCCCGGGGACCGCGACCCACCCGGCGGCGTGGCCGGTCACCCGCAACAGCGCCGGTGTGTTCGACGCGTACCGGTGGGATGTGCCGGCCACGGTCGGGCTGGCCGATCAGCTGGTCCAGGTCCAGGCCTGCTACCGCACCACCGCGAGCGATCCGGATCCGGTGTGCGCGATGCCCTCCACGGTGCAGTTGGGGGTGTCCGGGTTCCAGAACGCCTACGCCACCACGGATGTCGGCCCGGGCAGTGTCGCCGAGCTGACCGGCGACTATCAAATCGGCGTCGGTGATGTGGACGAGGCTGCTGCACTGTCGGCGTTGAGTGTGTCCCGGACGTTGACGACCCTGGCCCCGACCGCCGAGCGGTCGGGTGCGGTCGGCGTTTTCGGGCCGGGCTGGACGGCGGACCTGGCCGACGCCGGCGGGGTCGGCGCGGCCGATCTGACCGTGGCCGACCATCTCGTGGACGGCTACCTGGTGTTGCAGGGAGCCGACGGTTCGGCATCGATGTATCAGGCCAGGGGGTGTCAACTGTTCTGTGTAAGCGAAGGGGTCTCCGATCTGAAGGAGATTGACTGTGAGCATGACCGAGCAGAAGAAGGATGGGCAGGAGTCTGAGGCTCGCCGGTTGCGTCGGGAGCTGTTCGATGACGCGATGCTGGACAAGTTGATGGCGGCCACCGATGAGCGTGGCGTCGCGTTGACCGGTGAGGGCGGCTTCCTCCCGGAAATGATCAAGGCCGTGCTGGAACGTGGGATGGAAACCGAACTGACCGGCCATCTGGGCTACGAGCGAGGCGACCCGGCCGGGAACGGCAGCGGGAACTCCCGGAACGGGACGACGCCGAAGACCGTGGGCAGCGAGGTCGGCGACATCGCCCTGGACCAGCCGCGGGACCGTAATTCCACGTTCGCGTCGGCGTTGGTGCCCAAGGGATCCCGCCGCCTGGGCGGCCTCGAGGACATGATCATCAGTCTGTACGCCGGTGGGATGACGATCCGGGACATCCAGCACCACCTGGCCGCCACGCTGGGCACCGAGTTGTCCCACGAGACGATCAGCAATGTCACCGACGCGGTCGCCGAGGAGGTCACCGCCTGGCAGGCCCGCCCGCTGGAGGCGTTCTACCCGGTGATCTACCTGGACGCGCTGGTGGTGAAGATCCGCGACGGCGCGCACGTGAGCAACCGGGCCGCGCACGTCGCGGTCGGTGTCGACCTGGACGGGGTGAAACACGTCCTGGGGATCTGGGTCCAGGCATCCGAGGGCGCCAAGTTCTGGGCCGGCGTGTGCGCCGAGCTGGCCAACCGCGGCGTGAAGGACGTGCTGATCGTCTGCTGCGACGGGCTCACCGGGTTCCCCGAGGCGATCGAGGCGACCTGGCCGGCCGCGACGGTGCAAACCTGTGTGGTGCACCTGATCCGCGCCTCGATGCGGTTCGTGGCCTACCAAGACCGCAAGGCCGTGGCCGCGATGCTCCGGCCGATCTACACCGCCGCCACCGAGGACGCCGCCCTGATGGCGCTGACCACGTTCGCGGACTCGAACCTCGGACGCAAGTACCCGGCGGCGGTCGCCTCCTGGACCAACGCCTGGGACCGGTTCACCCCGTTCCTGGCCTTCGGCCCGGCCCTGCGGAAGGTCATCTACACCACCAACTCGATCGAGTCGCTGAACTACCAGCTCCGCAAGATCATCAAGAACCGCGGCCACTTCCCCAACGACGCCGCCGCCGTCAAACTGCTCTGGCTGGCCATCCGCAACATCGAGGACAAACGCGCCCGAGAACGCGCCAAACAAGCCGGCAAAGGCAAAGACCGCCAATCCATCCCACGCCTCGTCGAAGGCGCCACCGTCACCGGCTGGAAAGCCGCCCTCGGCGAACTCGCTCTCATCTACCCCGACCGCATCAACCGCAACCTCTAGCCCCCAGTGACCCAGATCACTTACACAGACAACTTGACAAGCTCTCAGGCCACCGGCACCGCCGGCAGCTACCCCGCGGCGTTCGCCGGTGTCGGGGACGCCGCCGCAGACGGCGACACCGTCGCGATGCCCACAGCCACCACCATCAGATCAACGGATCTGGATGGCACCACGACAACCTGGACCAAGACCGGTGGGGTCTGGAAGGTCACGTCGGTGGCCCAGACCGGTTCCGCCTCAGCCGCCACCTACACCTATGACAGCGCCGGGCTACCCGCCACCATGGTCGGATCGGTACCGGCGGGGCTGTCCTGCGCGACTCCGGCGACCACCCCGGGGTGCCGGTCGTTGACGTTCTCCTACACCACCGTCACCGTCGCCGGAGTCGCGCGGACCCGCCTCGCCGGGGTCAACCTGGTTGCGGCCGACCCGGCCACCCAGGTCATGTCATCCACACCGGTCGCCGCCTACACCTACGATGCTGCCGGCCGGTTATCGGCGGCGTGGGACCCGCGGATCACCCCGAACCTGAAAACCACCTACACCTACACCGCGCAGGGCCGCCTTCAGACGCTGACCCCACCCGGGCTCGCCACCTGGTCCTTCGGCTACGACCCGTCCGGCCGGTTGTCGACGGTGTCGCGTCCGGACCCGTCCGGCACGACCGCAACCTCCACCGTGGTCTACGACGTGCCCGTCACCGGCGCCACCGCGCCGGTCGAGTTGGGTGCCACCGCGGCCGCATCGTGGGGGCAGAGCGACAGCCTGCCCGCGACCGGCACCGCCGTCTTCGGACCCAACCACACCCCCACCGCAACGATCGCGACAAGCGTGACCGCGGCGGACTGGCCATGGGCCGGGATCGACTACCTGGACGTGAACGGCCGCACCGTCAACACCGCCGCCTACGGCGCCGACGCCTGGCAATACGACGCCACCCGCTACGACCAGACCGGCAACATCGTGTGGTCGCTCACCCCGGCGAATCGCGCCCAAGCCCTCGCCCCTACCGCCGACACCGCACCGTCAGTCGCCGGCACGGCAGGATCCACAGACCGGGCCGCCCTGCTCGCCTCGACCACCAACTACGACCCGCTGCAGCCGGCGAACCCGATCGAAACATTCGGGCCGACCCACCCCGTCCAGCTAGAAGATGGGAGCACGGTCGATGCTCGCACCCACACCGTCACGGTCTACGACGAGGGCGCCCCGACCGCCGACACCCGTACAACCTGCCCACCACCACGACCAGTGCCGCGCAAACGGCCGACGGTGACGACCATGGCTCGGTGACGACCAGGCTCGGATACGAGCCGATCGTCCCCGGCGACTCCTCAGGATGGACGCTGCGGCAGGCCACCACCTCGACCGTGCAAATGAACGACACGCCGTCCAGCGATGATCTGACCACCACCACCCGCTACGACACCGCCGGCCGGGTCATCGCCCAGTCCCTCCCGGGCTCCACCGGCACGGACGCCCGCACCCGCGTCACCTCCTACTACACGGCGACTGGCACCGGCACCTGTGTGAACCCGGCCAACGCCGGTCTGCCCTGCCGGGTCGGGCCGGCCGCCCAACCAGCCGCCGGGAACCCGCTGCCGACCACCAGCTACAGCTACAACCAACTCGGCCAACCCCTGACGGCGACCGAAACCTCGGGTAGCACCACCCGCACAACCACCAGCAGCTACGACACCGCCGGCCGGGTCACCGGCACCGCGATCGCCACCACCGGACTGACCGGATCCACCCCGGTACCGGCCAGCACCATCACCTACGCAACGTCCACCGGGCTGCCCACCACCACGACATCCGGTGGCCAGACCCTGACGACCGGCTACGACACCCTCGGCCAAGTCGTTAGTTACACCGATGCGACCGGGAACACCGCCACCACCAGCTACGACACCTCCGGCCGGATCACCTCTGCGAACGACGGCAAAGCCACCACCACCTACACCTACGACACGTCCAGCGAACACCGCGGCCTGGTCACCACCCAGGACCCCGGCACCCCCGGCGGCGGCCTGTTCACCGTCGCCTACGACGCCGACGGCCGACCGCGCGGAACCACCTACCCCAACGGGACGGTCCGCAACCAGCGGTACGACAACACCGGCCAACCCGCGTACCTGGACTGGGGCGCCGCATCCGACTATGCCTTCACCCAGACCTACGACACCGCCGGGCGGACCGCCCATTCTCACAGCACCGCCGGTGGGGACCAGCGCTACGGCTACGACAACGCAGGCCGCCTCACCCAAGTCGCCGACACCCAACCCGGTGCCGGCGGCAGCACCGCCGCCTGCACCACCCGCCGCTACACGTTCAGCAAGACATCGAACCGCACCCAGCTCGCCGCCTACCCCGACGCCGCCGGCGGCACCAGCAGCACCGGGTCGTGCAGCACGAACACCACACCCGCATCAACCACCGGCACATTCGATGACGCGGACCGAATCACCACCACGGGCTACAGCTACGACAACCTCGGACGCACCCTCACCATCCCCGCAACTGACGCCGTCGGGTCCGGCGCCAGCACAGGCGTCACCGGGAACCTCACCGTCGGCTACTACGACAACGACATGGCCGCAACCCTCGACCAAGGCGGGCACACCCGCAGCTACACCCTCGACCCCAACCAGGACCGCATCCTGGCCGTCGATGACGGCACCACCCAACACCTGAACACCTACACCGATCCCAGCGATAGCCCCTCCTGGACAACAACCCAACCCCTCGCCGCGCCTGCCCGAATTCCCACCAACACTTCCTGGGAACGACACCTCGCAGGACCCGACGGCGCACTCGCCGGCACCCAAACCAGCGACGGCACCACCACCTGGAACATCACCGACTCCCAGGGCAACATCATCGCCACGACCCCCGCCGGGGGCACCACCCCCACAGCAGGCACCACCTGGACCGAATACGGCACCCCCCGCGACCCCGCCAGAGCCGGCACCTACGGCTGGCTCGGCACCCACCAACGATCCACCGACACCCTCGCCGGCCTCACCCTCATGGGCGTCCGCCTCTACAACCCCACCACCGGCAGATTCCTCACTGTGGATCCGATCTACGGCGGCAACACCAACCCGTACGTGTATCCCACTGACCCCATCAACAACTCTGACCTCGACGGCCACCGGAGCCGCAGATCCAATCCTGTCCAGCCGTGCTATTGCGCTGGGATAGGTTGGGGCTGGATCAGTCGTTCCAGAGTAAAGTCTGTCTGGGATCTATTTCGCAGCCCCTCATATGCCGAACATAAGAAGAATGCGAGACCTTCCACGGGGGATAAGCACGACAAAAGCAAGGCCCGGGCGAAGCAAGCCAAGGGGGGCGAAAAGGGCGACGCTAGACGACGGGGCAATCCGAACAAGAAAAATGGTCGGCTAGGTGGTCTCGGATATGCGTAGCGACCGGCGATGCGGGAATCGCTCGGGCAGCTCACAGCTCGCGGCTATTGAAAATGCTGCGTACTCCAAGATCTCGACGTCGCCCGCCATTTTCCAGGGCGTCGATTAGGACTGCTGCGCCGAGCCATTCGGCTCCGGACCGTTCGACTCCCGATTTGATCGCAAGTAGCTGACCTCCGGTGTCGATGATGTCGTCGACGGCAAGCACCCGATCTCCGGAGGAGATTCGACCTCGACGCCAGCCAATGCTCAGGTGCCGGTCTCGGTAGTCTGGCGGCGTTGTAGTTGACAACCATCGGTCGGAAGTCATCGACGTCCCGACCTCCTTGGTTGCGCCGACGAACCGGGCTCGGAATTCGAGCGCTACAAGCGGACCAAGCATGTAGCCGCTCGCGGCAGGGGCAATGATTGCAGTGGGATTAGCGACGTCGCGGAACAGGCTTGCGAGCATCCTGCCCACACCCGCTATGATGCTCGGGTCATCCCACCAGTTGTCCATGTTCGCGAAGCTGTACTTGATTCCTCGGTCGGTCAGCCACTCGAAGCTTCGCTTCATGCGGTCGCGCACATACCTAGACTCATCCATATTGCTATATTAGTCGAACTCATATTTGGCGGGAACCCCGATCGGCGCAGTGATCGTCGCTGTACTAGTCGCTGTTCGACTCTCGGTGAACCGCCCTCGGTCGTTCGCCTCTCTCATACGGATTGCGACTCTCGGTGGAGGGCAACACTGTCGGCCTGCTCGTACGCGTCGGTGCTGACGTGAGACCGGTGCCCAGGTGTCAGCCGGCGGGATGGACCACCTGGCCCATCAGGTGCCGCAGTGCGTCCGCCAGATCCGGATGTCGGAAGGTGTGCCCGGCAGCCGTCAGCCGAGCGGGCCGCACCAGCTGGGATGCCTCGACGATCTCGGCCGCCCCCTCGGCACCGAGCAGGAGTTTCGGCCCGAAAGACGGCACCGGAACCACTGCCGGCCGGCGTAGCACATGCCCGAAGACCTTGGCGAAGTCCCTGCTCTGCACCGGGTTCGGCGCCACCGCGTTCACCGGGCCGATGAGCGACGGATCGGTGAGCGCCCGCAGGTAGACGTCCAGCAGGTCGTCGATGCCGATCCAGCTGAGCCACTCGTCGCCGGATCCGAGGCGACCGCCGACACCGAGCGAGAACAGCGGACGCATCGGCCGCAGGTAACCCCCACGGGGCGTCAACACCAATCCGGTGCGCACCTGGACCGCGCGGGTAGCCGAGCCGGACACACCGGCGACGGCGTCGGCCTCCCAGCCGGCCACCACCCCGGCCAGGAAGTCCGTGCCGGGCGCCGACCGCTCGTCGAGGGGTTCGTCAGCCCGGTCGGCGCCGTAGATCCCGATCGCCGACGCGCTGACGAACGTGCCCGCCCCGGCCGCCGCGGCCAGCTCGGCCAACCGCCGGGTCGGCCCGATCCGGGAATCCCGGATCGCCCGCTTGTGCGCCTCGGTGAACCGGCCGGCGATGCTCGCCCCGGCCAGGTGCACCACCGCGTCGACTCCGTCGAGCAGGTCGGCGGCAGGCGCCGCCGGATCCCAGGTCCGCTCGTTGGTGCCCGCCACCGGGCGCCGGACCAGCCGGATCACCCGATGCCCGCCGGTGCTCAGCAGCGCACCCAACTGGGTGCCGATCAGCCCGGACGCCCCGGTGACGGCGATCGTCAGCGGCGTCCTGCTGTGCGCGGCGTGCGCCGCGAGATCGCCGGCGAGCTGACGTTCCCGATAGGAGAAGGTGCTGCGCAGCAGCGCCGCCGGCACCCCGCTCGTCACCCGGTCGGTGATCAGCGTGTGCTCACCGTGTGGCTCCACCAGGTGCTCGTGCCGCCACGGGTTGACCACCCGCAGCGGGAACGAGGTGAGCTCGTCGACGAACCTGCTGCCCTCGACGTACTCGGCGGCCAGGTGCTGCGAAGTCCAGGGCGCACCGGCGATCCGCAGCTCGGCGGCGCCGTCCCGCAGCGACTGCGCCTCGCGGACGACCGTCATCGGTTGCCAGGGCGGGATCAGCCGGTGAATCGCACCCGGCCGGGCCAACCAGCGCCACACCTCGCCGGCCGATGCGTCGAGCTCCGCGGTGTATTCGATGCCCATCGCGCCAGGCTATGGCACTGCTCCGCTATGCGGAGCAACGCCGAAGGTGGCCGCCGCCCGATGAGTTGCCGGGGCCGGCGTGGTCTGATTCGCCACCAGACACCGAGCGCAAGGAGCACTACCGTGACCAGCACCCGATGGACCAGCACGACCAGCGGCACCGGCGAACTCGTCGAGGCCAATGGCGTCAACCTCTACGTCGAGACCCATGGCACCGGCGACCCGTTGATCCTGCTGCACGGCGGGCTCGGCTCCGGGGAGATGTTCGGCCCGATCCTGCCGGCCGTCGCCGATCATCATCGGGTGATCCTGGTCGACCTGCAGGGTCACGGCCGGACCGCGGACATCGACCGTCCGCTGGACGTCACCCTGATGGCCGACGACATCGCCGCGCTCATCGACCGACTCGAGCTGGACCGGCCCGACGTGATGGGCTTCTCGCTGGGTGGCGGCGTCGCACTGCAGGTGGCGATCAAGTACCCGGAAAAGATTCGCCGGCTGGTCGCCGTCTCCACCTTCGCCCGCTCCGACGCGGTGGACCCGGCGATCCGCGCGCAACAGGGCCAGGTCAACGCCGCCGCGGCCGAGTTCATGAAGGACACGCCGATGTACGAGCTGTACCAGCGGGTGGCGCCGCGACCGGAGGACTTCCCTCGGCTGCTGGACAAGATCGGCGCGTCGATGGCGGTCGAATTCGACTTCACCGAGGGCATCCGCGGGTTGCAGGTGCCGACGCTGCTCGTCGCCGGCGACGCCGACATGGCCCCACCGAGCCACTTCGTCGAGCTGTTCGCGCTACTCGACGGTGGTCTCCGGGACGGCGGCTGGATGGGCGAGGGCCGGCCGGCCGGCGGACACGCGCTGGCCATCCTGCCCGGGCTGACGCACTACAACATCGTCGATTCACCGCTACTGGCCGCGGTCGCCCTCGACTTCCTCGACGCGCCGGTGAGCGCCGCGACCTGACCCTGCAGACGACTCCGCTGCCGGCGACCCCGCCGCCGCCGACCCCGCTGCCGACACATCGTTCCGCCACAGCCTGCTCGGCCACCAGATCCAGCGGCCCAGATCGACCGACAGCGACGACACCAGCAGGCTGCGCACCACCAGGGTGTCCAGCAGCACGCCGAAACCGACGATGAACGCGATCTGGGCCAGGAACAGGATCGGGATCACCCCGAGCGCGGCGAACGTCGCGGCCAGCACCACACCCGCGCTGGTGATCACCCCACCGGTGGTCACCAGCGCGTGCAGCACTCCGACCCTGGCGCCGAACCGCTTCGACTCCTCCCGAGCGCGGGACATCAGGAAGATCGAGTAATCGACCCCGAGCGCCACCAGGAAGACGAACCCGAACAACGGCACCGCCGGATCCGCGCCGGGGAAGTCGAAGACGTGGTTGAAGACCAGCGCGGACACCCCGAGCGCGCTGCCGAACGACAGCACCGTCGCGAGAACCAGGACCAGCGGCGCGATCAGCGACCGCAACAACAACATCAGCACCAGCAGCACGGCCAACAGGATCGTCGGGATGATCACCCGCAGGTCGCGGTCGGAGGTGTCCTGGGTGTCCAACTGCAGCGCGGTCTGCCCGCCGACCAGCACGGTGCCGCCCAACCCGAGATCGGCCACCGCCGCCCGCACCGCCCGCACCGTGTCCTTGGCCGCGTCGGTGTCGGCGCCCGCCTGCAGCGTCGCCTCCAACAGCACCCGGCCGTCAACCGTCATCGCCGGCCCCTGCGGGCCGCCGGTCTCGGTGAAGGGCAGCGGCGGACCGGCGATCCCCGGCACCGCGGCAACGGCGGCGGCCACCCGGTCCGCGTCGCCCTGGGCGACCACCAGTTGCACCGGATTGCCGGTGCCGCCGGAGAAATGCTCCTCCAGCACCTGCTGGCCGACCACCGAGTCCGGGTTGCCGAGGAACACCTCGGACTGTTGGGTTCCGGAGGCCCGAAAGCTCGGCAGGAACGCGCACAACGCCAGCAGCACCACCGCGGTGACGGACCAGATCCGGCGGGGATGACGGTCGATCACCGCCGCCAACCGGCGCCACCCGCGGTGCCGCTCACCCGACTGGTCAGCACCCGGCGCCGTCGAAGTGGTGTCCAGGCGCGGGATCCGGGGCCAGAACATCCACCGGCCGGTCATCAGCACGGCGGGCAAGAAGGTCAACGATGCGAGCAGCGCCCCGCCGATGCCGATCGCGCCGATCGGCCCGAGCCCGCGGTTCGAGTTCAGGTCGGACAGCAGCAGGCACAGCAGCCCGATGATCACCGTGCCGGCGCTGGCCACGATCGGCTCGACGCAGGCCCGCCAGGCCGTCCTCATCGCCGCCACCGGGCCGGCGGTGCGGTTGAGCTCCTCCCGGTAACGCGCGGTCAGCAGCAGGCCGTAGTCGGTGGCGGCGCCGATCACCAGGATGAACAGGATCCCCTGGCTCTGGCCGTTCAGCGTGACCGTGCCGGAGTCGGCCAGCAGGTAGACCACCCAGCCGGCCAGGGCCAGGCCGCACAACGAAGACAGCAGCACCAGCAACGGCAGGGCCAGCGCCCGGTAGACGATCAGCAGGATCAGTAGCACCACACCGACCGCGACCAGCAGCAACAACCCGTCGATGCCGCTGAATGCCGCCCCCAGATCCGAGATCAGGCCGGCCGGTCCGGTCACGTGGGCGGTCCCGCCCGCCGCCGCCGCGGTGGCGGCCTGCCGCAGCGCGGCCACCACCTCGTCCAGCGGCGGCTGCCCGTCGGCGCCGGCGGTGCTCACCTTCGCCTCGTCCAGCGGCAGCACCACCAGCGCGGCCCGGCCGTCCGCCGACGGGACCGCGGCGGTCCCGGACGGCCCAACGGCCCCGGCGGCCAGATAGTCGCCGATGGTGGTTCCGTCGGCGACCGGGATCCGGGCCACCCCGGCGGCGAACGCATTCCAGGACTCCTGTTGGGCCGGACTCGCCGTGCCGGCGCCGGCCGTGGTGAAGACCACGAAGGCGGGCAACGACTTCACCGGTTCGAAGGCGGCCGCAGCTTCCGCGGCCCGCACCGATTCGGCGCTGGCCGGCAGGAACGAGGTCGAATCGTTGGACTGCACCGAAGCGAGCTCGCCGATCTTCTGCCCGCCGACGCCGGCCACCGCCAGCCAGCCGCCGATCACCGCGACCAGCAGCACCGCACGCACGACGCTGCGCCGCACCGGGCGCGCGGCGGATCGAGCCTGCCGCTTATCAGGAATTGCTGCACCAGCTGTCCGGCAGGCTCACGTCGATGCCGAAGAACGACGGCTGCGCCGAGCACACGTCACCCTTGACCTCGTTGGCGTAGTCGACCACCTTGCCGCGCTGCTGCCACACGAAGAAGACCACCACCGCCGCCAGCACCAGCGAGATGACCTTCCCGATGATTTTCTTGATGATGATGGCGCAGAGCACGCCGATCACCACGAAGGCGACGATCACCCAGGTAGCCACGGTTTTGACGGTGTCCAGATCCACCCGGTCACCGTACCGGCGACCAGCGGGCGCACGGCCCTGATTCGACCCTGAACGGACCCTGAACGGGCCGGAACATCCGGATGGCACGTCACCAACCGTCGCCGACGCGGGCCGGCCGACGTCGCTGCTGACCGGCCGTCGGCCGGCACCGCCCCGTTCGTCGAGCGGGACCCGTTCGCCGCGAGTAGCGTCGATCGTAGGTGCCTGGCCTGGGCATTTGGGACGATCTGGAGGTTGTGATGGGACTCGGAGACATGATCGACAAGGCCAAGGACGCCCTCGGTATGGGCGACGACAAGGCTGCGGATGCTGCGGCCGGCGCCGAGGCTGGCACCACGGCGGCAGCCGACACCGCTGCCGACCAGGGGGGTGGACTGGTCGACAAGGCCAAGGAGTTTCTCACCGACGACAAGATCGACAGCGCGGCAGAAGCCATCAAGGACAAGACCCCCGACCAGGTCGACTCGGTCGTCGACAACGTCGCGGACAAGGCGAAGGACTGGAACGGCTGATCTGCGGATTCGGTCGGCGGCCGCTCAGCCGTCGACCGAATGCGGATCCGCATACTGGCGGATCCAGGCGTGCATGGCGATGCCGGCAGCCACGCCGGCATTGATCGAGCGGGTCGAACCGAACTGGGCGATCGAGACCGTGGCGGCTGCCGCCCGCTGCGCCGCCGGAGACAGCCCGTCGGACTCGGACCCGAAGAGCAGCAAACAGTTCCGTGGCAGCTCGGCCGTCTCCAGGGGCACCGATCCGTCGATGTTGTCGACGCCGACGATCACCAACTGGCGGTGCCGGGCGAACTCTGCCAGCGAGTCGATCGTGTCGTGGTGGTGCAGGTGCTGGTACCGGTCGGTGACCATGGCGCCCCGGCGATTCCAACGGCGCCGGCCGATGATGTGCACGGCCGCCACCGCGAACGCGTTGGCGGTGCGCACGATGGTGCCGATGTTGTAGTCGTAGCCCAGGTTCTCGATGCCGACGTGCAGCGGATGCCTCCGCAGATCCAGGTCGGCGACGATCGCCTCCCGCCGCCAGTAGCGATAGCGGTCGACCACGTTGCGCCGATCGCCGTCGGCCAGCAGCTCCGGGTCGTAGCGCGGATCGGCCGGCGGCGGCCCGTCATGTTCGGCCGCCCACGGTCCGACCCCGACCGGCGCCCCGTGCACCCACTCGGTCGGGCCGGGTTCCACCGGCGCCGGGGGTTTCGGTTCGTCCACGGCCGGCTCAGGCCAGCCCGAGGTCCGCCAGCTCCAGCAGGTAGCGGTATTGCAGACCCCTTGCCCTGATCGCCTCGGCCGCGCCGGTGGCCCGGTCGATCACCGTTGCCACCCCGACCACCTCGGCGCCCGCCTCCTGCAGCGCATCGACGGCGGTGAGCACCGAACCGCCGGTGGTCGAGGTGTCCTCCACCGCCAGCACCCGCCGGCCGGCCACCTCCGGGCCCTCGATCCGCTTGCCCATCCCGTGTGCCTTCGCCTCTTTGCGGACGACGAAGGCGTCGATCGGCCGGCCGGGCGCATGCATCACCGCCATCGCCACCGGGTCGGCACCCAGGGTCAGCCCGCCGATCGCCTCGTAGTCCCAGTCGGCGGTCAACTGACGCATCAAGGTGCCGATCAGCGGGGCCGCGGCATGGTGCAGCATCGGCAGCCGCCCGTCGACGTAGTAGTCGGCCTCCAGCCCGGACGACAGCACCACCCGGCCGTGCACCACGGCAAGCTCGGCGACCAGGGCCGCGAGTTGCGCCTTGGCGGCCGCGTCCGGCTGCGGTGGCTGCCCGGGGGCGGACGGGCCGCCGACGACATCGGCGGCGGCGCGGTGGCTCTGCTGCTGGTTGGTCACAGGCTCAAGCCTATGCCGTCGGCTCGACCCGGTCAGGTCCGAGGATCGCGATCGACCCTGTTGGCCAACGCGCGCACCAGCGACCGAGGGGCGAGCTTGGCTGCGGCCGCGATGGTCCGGTACAGCGAGCCCGGAATGGACAGCGGCCGGTTGGCCCGCAGGTCGGCCAGCGAGGTGGCGACCAGTTCGTCGGCGTCGACGTACATCCAGTTCTTCTTGGTGCTCATGTCGATCCCGGCCCGCTGGTGGAATTCGGTCCGGACGAAACCGGGGCACAGCGCCTGGACCCGGACGCCGGACCCCTTGCAGGCCACCGCGAGCCCCTCGCTGAAGGCGATCACCCAGGCCTTGGACGCCGAGTAGGTCGAACCGCGGCCGGGCAGCATCCCGGCGATCGAGGCGACGTTGATGACGCCCCCGCGGCGGCGCTGCGTCATCCCGGGCAGCGCGGCGTGCGTCAGCAGCAGTACCGCGGTGACGTTGAGCTCCAGCTGGTCGATGATCTCCTCGCGAGTGGTCTGCAGGAACCCCTTTCCGACCGCCTTGCCGGCGTTGTTCACCAGCAGATCGACCGGCGACGCGCTGTCCCGCAGGCGATCGGCCACCTGGTCCAGCTCGGCGGGCCGGGTGAGATCCGCCGGGATCACTTCGACATCAGGCGCACCACGGGTGATCAACAACGCCCGTTGCTGCCCCAACCGCTCGGCGTCCCTGGCGACCAGCACCAGGTGATATCCGTCGGCGGCCAGCCGGCGGCCGAAGGCCGCACCGATCCCAGAGGTGGCGCCGGTGACGAGTGCGGTGGGCATGAACAAAAACTACCCGCTGGTAGCGGGTGTCGCCGCCGCGCGCGTACTTCGTTGACGCGTTACCGTTTTGCCAGGTTCGAAGTTCGCAACGACAAGATTGCTGTCCGACGACGCGGAGGTCACCCGAATGAACTCGCCCACCACCGCCCAGCGGCTGGCCGCCGAAGCCCTCGGCACCTTCGTGCTGGTCTTCGGCGGCTGCGGCGCCGCCGTGCTGGCCGCCAACTTCCCCGGGGGTGACGACAAGACCAACCCCCTCGGCATCGGTTTCCTCGGCGTGGCACTGGCTTTCGGCCTCACCGTGTTGGTGATGGCCTACGCGGTCGGCCACATCTCCGGCGGTCATTTCAATCCGGCGGTGACGCTGGGCGCCGCCGCCGCCGGCCGGCTGCCATGGAAGGACACCATCGGCTACATCATCACCCAGGTGGTGGCGGCGATCGCCGCCGCCGGGGTGTTGTACGCGATCGCCTCCGGACGCGATGGGTTCAACACCGACGGGCCGAACGCGTTCGCCACCAACGGCTTCGGCGACAACTCCCCCGGCGGCTACCCGCTACTGTCGGCGCTACTGGTCGAGGTGGTGCTGACCGCGATCTTCCTGTTCGTCATCCTGGGCACCACCGACAGTCGAGCCCCGAAGGGCTTCGCGCCGCTGGCTATCGGCCTGTCGCTGACGCTGATCCATCTGGTCGCCATCCCGGTGACGAACACCTCGGTGAACCCGGCGCGGTCGATCGGTCCCGCCGTGTTCGTCGGCGGGACCAGCCTCGCTCAGATCTGGCTGTTCATCCTGGCGCCGATCGCCGGCGCACTGATCGCCGGGTTCACCTACCGAGCGCTGCTCGGCGAAGGCCCGGTGAACTCGTTCGAGGCAGCCGACACGATCTGACGGGCCGGGACGACCGTCAGCGAATCGGTCGCCTCGTTCACGTCCACCAGCACGGTGTCGCCGTCGGTGATCTCGCCGGCCAGCAACGCCTTCGCCAACCGGTCACCGATCGCGGACTGGATCAGCCGGCGCAGCGGCCTGGCTCCGTACAGCGGGTCGAACCCACCGAGCGCCAGCCATTCCCGGGCGCCGTCGGTCACCTCCAGGGTGAGCCGGCGACCGGCCAGCCGCCGGTCAAGCGCCTTGATCTGGATGTCGACGATCGAACCCAGCTCGTCCACCCCGAGCGAATGGAAGAACACGACGTCGTCCAGCCGGTTCAGGAACTCCGGCTTGAATGCGCTGCGTACCACCGTCATCACCGCGTCCTTGCGCTGCTCCTCGGTCAACGCCTGATCGGTGAGGGCGATCGATCCCAGGTTGCTGGTGAGGATCAGCAAGGTATTGCGGAAGTCGACGGTGCGGCCCTGACCGTCGGTCAGCCGACCGTCGTCGAGCACCTGCAGCAGGATGTCGAAGGCGTCGGGATGCGCCTTCTCCACCTCGTCCAGCAGAATCACGCTGTAGGGCCGGCGGCGGACCGCCTCGGTGAGCTGCCCGCCCTCCTCGTATCCGACGTAGCCGGGAGGGGCACCGACCAGCCGGGCCACCGAGTGCTTCTCGCCGTACTCGCTCATGTCGATCCGGACCATCGCCCGCGGATCGTCGAACATGAAGTCGGCCAATGCCTTTGCCAGCTCCGTCTTGCCGACGCCGGTCGGTCCGAGGAACAGGAACGAGCCGATCGGCCGATCCGGGTCGGCAATGCCGGCCCGCGAGCGCCGCACCGCGTCCGAAACCGCGGTCACCGCCTCCCGCTGTCCGACCACCCGCTTGCCGAGCTCCTCCTCCATCCGCAGCAGCTTCGCGGTCTCGCCCTCCATCATCCGACCGGCCGGAATCCCGGTCCAGGCGGAGACAACAGTGGCGATGTCGTCGGGCGTGACCTCCTCGCTGACCATCGGCGCCTCGGCGGTCAGCTTCTGCTCGACCTTGGACGCCTCGGTCAGTTCCCTTTCGGCGGCAGGAATCTCGCCGTACAGCAGTTCTGACGCACGGCCCAGATCACCGTCCCGCTGGGCCCGCTCGGCCTGCGACCGCAGCTCGTCGAGCTTCTTCTTGAGCTCGCCGACCCGGTTCAGCCCGGACTTCTCCTGTTCCCAGCGCGCGGTCATCGCCGCCAGCTGTTCAGACTTGTCGGCCAGGTCGCTCTTGAGCCGGCGCAGCCGGTCAACCGACGCGGCGTCGGATTCCTTGGCCAGCGCGAGCTCTTCCATCTTCAGTCGGTCGACGGCCCGGCTCAGTTCGTCCACCTCGACCGGCTTGGAGTCGATCTCCATCCGCAGCCTGGACGCCGCCTCGTCGACCAGGTCGATCGCCTTGTCCGGCAGGAACCGGTTGGTGATGTACCGATCCGACAGGGTGGCGGCGGCCACCAGGGCCGAGTCGGCGATTCGCACGCCGTGGTGGGCCTCGTAGCGCTCCTTGATGCCGCGCAGGATCGCGACGGTGTCCTCCACCGAGGGCTCGCCGACGTAGACCTGTTGGAACCGCCGCTCCAGCGCTGGATCCTTCTCGATGTGTTCGCGGTACTCGTCAAGGGTGGTCGCACCGACCATCCGCAGTTCGCCGCGGGCCAGCATCGGCTTGAGCATGTTGCTGGCGTCCATCGCGCCCTCGCCGGTGGCGCCGGCGCCGACCACCGTGTGCAGCTCGTCGATGAAGGTGACGACCTGGCCGTCGGAGTTCTTGATCTCCTCCAACACGGCCTTCAGCCGTTCCTCGAACTCGCCGCGGTATTTCGCCCCGGCCACCATGGCACCCAGGTCGAGCGCGATCAACCGCTTACCGCGCAACGACTCCGGCACGTCGCCGTCAACGATCCGCTGGGCCAGACCCTCCACGACGGCGGTCTTGCCGACGCCGGGTTCACCGATCAGCACCGGGTTGTTCTTGGTGCGTCGGGACAACACCTGGACCACTCGCCGGATCTCCGAGTCCCGGCCGATCACCGGATCGATCTTGCCGTCCCGTGCCCGATCGGTCAGGTCGACGCCGTACTTCTCCAGCGCCTGGTAGCTGCCCTCGGGGTCGGGTGTCGTCACCTTGCGATCGCCGCCGCGGACCACCGGGAACGCCTCGACCAGCGCATCGGACGAGGCACCGTGGGTGATCAGCAGATCCCCGACATCGGTCCCCTTGCGGGCCAGTGCGGCCAGCAGGTGCTCGGTCGAGATGTATTCGTCGCCACTGCTGCCCATGATCTGCTCGGCCCCGGTCAGCACGTTGGCCAGCTCCCGGCTGACCTGCGGCTGCGCAATGGTCGATCCCTGCACCGACGGCAGCCGGGACAGGATCGTCTTCAGCTGGTTGGACACGGCGATCGGGTCGGCACCGACCGCCCGCAGCAGGCCCGGCGCGGTCGATCCTTCGGTGGACAACAGGCCGAGCAGCAAATGCGCGGGCTCGACGGTCGCGTTTCCGGCGCTGGTGGCGGCCTGGATGGCGGCCGCCAGCGCCTCGCGGCTGCGGGTGGTCAATCGCTCGGTGTTCATAGTGCTCAGTGTTCCCCAATGTTGGTCCGTGTTGCCGAACGGAGCCCGCGGAATCGCGGCTCCACTCTGTACAACGCCACAGAGTTGAGTCTGTTCCACTCAACTCTGTGGCACCGGTGCCGGCCAACGCCAGCCGGCCAACGTCAGCCGACCAACGTCACCCGCCCAACGTCATCCGGGCGGTCGAGCCCGGCCGGGTCTGACCGTTACTTCACGCTCTTGACCTCGCCACCGATCTTGGCCTGGATCCCCTTCGCGATGTCCTCGGGAGCGTCCTCACCGGACTTCGACCCCAGGGCGAACCAACCATCGCCCTCGACGTAGTAGAGCGCGCCGGTGCGGTCCAACGAGTCGCCGAACGCCTGGACCAGCGTCGACACTCCGCTGGGGTCCTTGGTCGAGGCCAGCAGGTACTCGACTCCGTCGACCTTGCACTGGGCGACGGCGATTGCGCCGGCCTTCGCCCCCGGCGTACCCGGCTTGGCCGCCCTCGCTTCCGGATCGGTGCAGCCGAGTTGCTTGGCCAGGGTGAGCAGACCGGCGACGGCACCGGCGGCCGCCGGGTCGGTGGCAGCCGCGGTGTCCGAGGACCCCTCCGGACCTGAGGATTCCGCGTCCGACGACGCGGCCGACGCCGCTGCCGAGTCCGATTCCGAAGTACCGTCGGACGATTGACCGGCGTCCGAGGATTCCGACCCGTCGGAATCCGACGACGCGTCACCGGATCCGGCCGAATCGGACCCGGATGCGTCGGTGCCACCACTGGCGTCCGCGCTGTCCGAGCCGGCCGACGACATGTCCGAAGTTCCGCCCGCGGCGTCGCTGGTCACGGCCGGGGCCGATGCGCCGGCCGAGGTCGAGCCTCCGCTGTCGTCAGCGGAGCAGCCGGCAAGGGCCAGCGCGGCGGCGGCCGTGGCGGCGGTCAACAAGCGGCGGATATTCGGAGAATTCATGAGCAGTCCTTCCTGCGGATTCTTGTCGGTGTCGTGTCGCTCATCCGGTCGGGACCTTACGTGCGGGGCAGCGCGGTGGCAGCGACACTGCCCGAAACACCGGGAATTGTCGGCAAGTTCACCCGTCGGTGGTCGACCGGGCCACCGGTCCCCGAATCACTCGTTCTGGCTAGGAGTGCGACCAGATGGTGGGGGTAGCCGGATGGGTAGTTGGCCCTGAGTGGAGGACACTCGGCCCAACCTCCGGCCAGACTCCGCGACGGCCGGACCGGCGTCGATCGACATCCACACAGCGTCACCATCGCGCACCGATCTGCGGTCGCGCCACCGTCCGCGCGCCCTTAGCGTCCGCTGCGACGGCCGAGCAGTCCGCCCGGCCGGGTCGCAGCAGGCCTCGGTCGGGGCCGCGATCCTACGGTTCTGCAACCGAAGGGATACCCAGCGGAATGAGGAACATGCGTTGGACGGCACGGGCTCTGCTCGCAGCCGCTATCACCGTGACCGTGGCCGTGAGCCCGGTGCAGGCCGCACCGGTGGCGGCGCCGCCGGCGCCTGATCCGGCGGCCCGGCAGCTCGAACCCGGACAGGCGTACCTGGGCTGGGACAGCCGGCCCACCGCGGCAGCGACCGCGGATCCGCGGTCGTCGGTCGTGGCGCCGGCGGCGTCGGTCGTGTACGGCATCGATGTTTCCGGCTGGCAGGGGAACGTGAACTGGGCCAGCTGGTGGAACGCCGGATTCCGGTTCGCCTACGTCAAGGCCACCGAAGGCACCGGCTACACCAACACCTACTTCACCCAGCAGTACAACGGTTCGTACAACCAGGGATTCATTCGCGGTTCGTACCATTTCGCCTTGCCGAACAAGTCCTCCGGAGCGACCCAGGCCGACTACTTCGTGAACCACGGCGGCGGCTGGTCGAGGGACGGCAAGACCCTGCCGGGTGTGCTGGACATCGAGTTCAACCCCTACGGCGCCACCTGCTACGGCCTGAGTCAGGCGTCGATGCGGTCCTGGATCTCCAGCTTCACCTCGCGCTACAAGTCACGCACCGGACGGGATGCCGTCATCTACACCAACACCAGCTGGTGGAAGTCCTGCACTGGTAACTCCGGCGCATTCGGTTCCACCAACCCGCTGTGGGTGGCGAACTACGCGACCTCGACGCCG
Source organism: Nakamurella lactea DSM 19367 (assembly GCF_000426645.1). GTDB lineage: Bacteria > Actinomycetota > Actinomycetes > Mycobacteriales > Nakamurellaceae > Nakamurella > Nakamurella lactea. The sequence goes on from NZ_KE384550.1 coordinate 101,873, forward strand.
CCGCTGCCCGCCGGCTGGGGCTACTACACGTTCCACCAGTACACCTCGTCGCCGCTGGACAAGGACAAGTTCAATGGCAGCTCCGCTCGACTGAAGGCGCTCGCCCTCGGCTGACCGGTTGACCGGTTGACCGGTTGACCAAGCGGACGACAATCGAACGTAGGCACGATCACCGCGGGTTCGGATCGCAGCGAGCACCGGCCGAACAGCGGCGAACAAGTGAACACAGAGCTGGCGCGCCGACCCCTCACCGGCACGCCGGAAGAAGGTGATCGCCTGGCGAGGCGGCTCGACCGGTGCGTCGAACCCTTTGTCGGGCGGTCACTTTCACCGTCGGTGCGGGCGTAGCCGACCTGCGGTCCGCCTCGCCGCTGCCCCGCTCCCTAGACTTCATCGGATGACGACGACTCCCGATGTGATCGATGCGCTGGCCAGGATCTCCGCCGGCCAGAAGTTGGACGAGATCCGCAGCCACCGGCCGGAGGCCAGGGCCAATGCGCAGGCCAGTTATCTGGCGTTGTTCGACGCCGCACCGACAACCGGGATGACGATTGCCGAGCGCTGGTCGGTCGCCGTTTTCGTGGCGCTGCTGCATCGCGACGCGGTGGCCGCGGAGCACTATCGCAGCGCGTTCACCGCAGCCGCACCGGCGGATGCGACAGCACTGCTGACGGCGGTCGTCGATGCCGCCGCGCAGGGCGCTGCCACCGGCCCGTTCGGCCACTATCAGGCGTCACCGCTGCAGGCCGAGAACACCGACGGGGTGCGGTTCAGCGTGTCTGCGACCGGACGGGCAGCCGTCGGCGATCAGCTGGCGGCCGCCCTGGAGCACGCCCACCTGCTGGTCTTCCGCCCCAGGGAGGCCGGCGAAGACCGGTTACGAGCCTTGGCCGACGCGGGCTGGTCCACCGACGCGATCGTCACCCTCTCGCAGCTGGTTTCGTTCCTGACCTTCCAGCTCCGGGTGGTGCACGGCCTGCGTATCCTCGGTTCCGCGGACCGGCCGGACACCGATTCCGCGGGGCTCGCTCCCGTCACCCCCGGCGCTGCCGACGCCGGCTCGTCGACCGACGACGAGATCCCCGATCGATTCACCCAGGACGAACTCGGGTGGAGTCCTTGGCTACCGCCCCTGCCGGCCGGCCGGCTCACCGAGCGGCACTGGGCCGGCCTGGTCGACCGGTCGCGGGCGAACAGCCCGTACTTCATGCTGCTCGCCCGCGACCCGGACATCCTGGGCGCCAGGACCAGGACCGACAAGGACATCTTCTACAACACGGCCGACGGCCTGCCGCGCGCGGACCGGGAGCTCGCGGCCGCGGCCACCAGCCGGTTCAACGGCTGCATCTTCTGCGCCTCGGTGCATTCCCGGTTCGCCAGCCACCATTCGCGTCGCGAGGCCGATGTGCAGCGGCTGCTGGACGATGGAGTGACGGCCGATCTCGGCGAGCGCTGGAACGCGATCGTCGCGGCATCGGTCGCCATGGCGCGCACGCCGGTCGCGTTCGGCGACGGGCAACTGGACGCACTGCGGGCCGCCGGTCTGGACGACGCCGAGATCGTCGACGTGATCAACGGTGCAGCATTCTTCAACTGGGCCAACAGGTTGATGCTGAGCCTTGGCCACCCGACTCGCCCTACCGGCTGACGCACTTGTCCGATCGTCCACCCGAGCAGGATCGTCGGCCGGGCTTGCTGACACCCGCCGAGTGATCTAGCCTTTGCTCAGGAACGTGAGTCTTTGTTCATGTATGTGAACTGCTCCGGCTCGGATGGTGCTTCCAGGTACATCGGATCTGACGATCCGGATCGGAAAGGTTACCCACATGCGGGCTCTGGTCCTGCGGAACGACTGGCAGCTGACGGTCGAGACCGTCAGCGACCCCGAGCCCGGGGCTGACGAGGTACTGCTGGACATCGTCGCAACCGGCATCTGCGGCTCGGACTTCCACGGGTTCAGCGGCGAGAACGGTCGGCGACAGCCCGGCCAAATCATGGGACACGAGACGGTCGGCCGGATCGTCGCGGTCGGATCCGCTGTGGCCGAAGGCTTTCCGATCGGCGCGCCGGCCACCGTCAACCCGGTGATCGGCTGCGGGCACTGCGCCAGCTGCGCCGCCGGGCAGCAGCCCTGGTGCCCGGACAAGCGGGTGATCGGCGTCGACCCGAGCATCAGCTCCGCGTTCGCCGAGCGGATGGTGGCGCCGGCCGCGAACGTGATCGTGCTGCCGGAGTCGATGCCGGTCGAGTACGGCGCGCTGATCGAGCCGCTGTCCGTCGGCTACCACGCCCTGAACCGCGGCCGGTGCCGGCCGGGTGACCGGGTACAGGTGATCGGCGGCGGCCCGATCGGACAGGCGTGCGTGCTGGCCGCCCAACGACTCGGCGCGAAAGCCGTTGCGGTCTCGGAGATGTCCGCATCCCGACGGGATCTGGTATCCGGGCTCGGCGCGGTGCCGATCGATCCGGCCGCCGCCGCCGACCTGCCCGCCGCCGTGGCCGAAGCACTCGGCGGGCCGCCCACCCTGATCGTTGATGCGGTCGGAACCCAACCGACGATCGCTGCCGCTTTCGCCTGCGCCCCATTGGGTTGCGGCATCGTCCTGGTCGGCATGGGCAGCCCCGAGCTGCCCCTGCCCGCCTTCGAGGTGTCCACCAAGGAGCGCTCGCTGATCGGCAGCTTCTGTTACACCGCAGCGGAATTCGCCGAGACCGCCGAGTGGGTCGGCACCGCTCCGCAGGTGCTGGCCGGCCTGATCGACGGCCGGGTCGGCATCGACGGCGCGCAGGACGCCTTCACCGAGTTGGCCAGGGGAACCAGCCCGGCCAGCAAGGTCCTGGTCTTCCTCGACGGCTCCGCCACGGCCTGATGAGAGCCGCCGGATGCGAGGCACGCCAGACATCCCCTCTGCGCCGACCGTATCCGGCCGATGAGTGAGCCCGGCCGGCCGCGCACCGACTCGGTGAAGTCCGCCGATCGGGCCCTGGCGATCATCGACTATGTCGGCGAGCGCGGCGACTTCTCCCTCGCCGAGGTGCTGCGTGACCTGGCGCTGCCACGGTCCAGCGCCCATGGTCTGCTGGCGACCCTGGTCGGCCGGGGCTGGTTGGAGCACGACGGCCAGACCCACCGCTACCGGCTCGGCCTGCGGGCCTGGTCGGTGGGCCAGACCTATACCGGCCACGTCGATGTGGCCCGAGTGGCCGAACCGGTGATGGACGAGCTGCGGGACCGGCTGGAGGAGACCATCCAGCTGGCCAGGCTGCAGGGCACCGAGAACGTCTACATCGCGATCAGCGAGGCCCGGCGCCCGATGCGGCTGGCCTCCTCGGTCGGCATGCGGCTGGATTCGCATGCGACCGGGATCGGCAAAGCCCTGCTGGCCCAACTCGATCCGGCCGAAGCGACCCGGCGACTCGGGTCCGGTCCGCTAGCTCGGCTCACCGACCGGACCATCGTCGATCCCGACCTGCTGGCAGCCGAGCTGGACCTGGTCCGGGAACGGGGTTGGGCGCAGGACACCGAAGAGTTCCTGCCCGGCTGCCGCTGCGTGGCGGTGCCGGTCTACAACGACGCCGCCGGCCTGATCGTCGCGTTGTCGGTGACGGCCCCGACCTCCCGGGTCGGCCCGGACTGGCCGACCGGTCCGCTGGCCGCGCTGAACGGGGCCGCGGCCACCATCCGGCAACGGATCGAGTTGATCACCGGCCGGCCGCACCGAGCGACCGAATCCTAGGGTGGCGACCCCGGGCCCGGCGCCCAGCAGCATCAGGAGGTCGCGGTCGGGGCCGGACAACCTCCCGTCGTCGTCCGCCATCGGCCGGCCCGCTGCCGTCAGATGAACAGGGCCGGGTCGGCCCATGGATCGTGCTCGTGGTCGCCGGGCAGGATCCGGGCCGCGACGCCGACCGCCACCTTGCCGGCGGCCACGTCCTTGACCACCACGGCGTTGGCGCCGATCTTCACGTCGTCCCCGATGGTCACCGGGCCGAGAATCTTGGCGCCGGCACCGATCAGCACCCGGTCGCCGACGGTGGGGTGACGTTTGCCCTTGCTCATCGAGATCCCGCCGAGGGTGCTGCCGTGGAACATCACCACGTCGTTACCGACCTCGGCCGTCTCACCGATCACCACCCCCATGCCGTGATCGATGAAGAACCGTCGGCCGATCACGGCGCCGGGGTGAATCTCGATGCCGGTCAGCGCGCGGGAGAAATGCGCCAGAAGTCGGGCCGGCAGCTTCAGCACGCTGCCGGCATTCCATACCCGGTGCGCGATCCGGTGGGCCCACAACGCATGAACGCCGGGGTAGCACAGGGCGATCTCGAGCAGCGACCGGGCCGCCGGATCCCGTTCCCTGGCGGTCCGAAGATCCTCGAACACCAGCCGCCGCACGGTGAGCCGCCCGGGGCCGGCAGCGGCCTCGGGGACCGTCATGTCAGTCGACCAGACCCTCGAACAGGATGGTGGACAGGTAGCGCTCGCCGAACGACGGGATGATCACCACAATGGTCTTGCCGGCGAACTCGTCCCGGTGGGCGATGTCGTTGGCCGCGGCCAGCGCTGCGCCGGACGAGATGCCGACCAGCAGCCCTTCCTCGGTCGCCGCCCGCCGCGCCCAGCGCACCGATTCCTCGGCGGTGATGTCCAGCACCTCGTCGTAGATGCCGGTGTCGAGGATCTCCGGGACGAAGTTCGCGCCGAGGCCCTGGATCTTGTGTCCGGCAGCCTTGCCGCCGTTGAGGATCGGCGATTCGGCGGGTTCCACCGCGAACATCTTCACGGTTGGCTTGCGTGCCTTGAGCACCTGGCCCACCCCGGTGATGGTGCCTCCGGTGCCGATGCCGGCGACCACCGCGTCGACCGCGCCGTCGGTGTCGTTCCAGATCTCCTCCGCGGTGGTCTCCCGGTGCACCCTCGGGTTCGCCTCGTTCGCGAACTGCCGGGCCAGGATCGAGCCCGGGCGCTCCGCGGCGATCTCCTCGGCCTTCTGCACCGCCCCGGACATCCCGCCGGCGGCCGGCGTCAGCACCAGCTCGGCGCCGAAGGCGCGCAGCAGTGCCCGCCGTTCCCTGCTCATCGAGTCGGGCATGGTGAGCACCACCCGGTAGCCGCGGGCGGCGCCGACCATGGCCAGCGCGATACCGGTGTTGCCGCTGGTGGCCTCGACGATGGTGCCGCCGTCCGCGAGCTCTCCCGAGGCCGCGGCGGCATCGATGATCGACACCCCGATCCGGTCCTTGACCGAGTTGGCCGGGTTGTAGAACTCCAGCTTCGCCAGTACGGTCGCCGCGGCGCCGTCGGTGATCCGGTTCAACCTGACCAGCGGGGTGCGACCCACCAGCGCGGTGACATCGTCGTAGATCTGAGCCATCGGAACACTCTCCTGATCCAATTTGCATCGGTGGATTGCCCTGCTACCCACCGATACTGGCATCACCGTCAGCCGGACACCACCTCGGCGTCGCCCGTGACCGACACGGACGACGCCGGGGTGTGCATTCCCACAAGTGGGTCAGGAACCGGACAGCACCGCCCCGACCTCCTTCGACGGGCCCTGGTAGAGGGCGTTGAACACCATCGTGATCGTCGCTCGGGACCAGGTGCGGAAGCTCAGCTGGCTTCCGGCCACCACCACGTGGCCCGCTCCGATATCGAAGGTGACCACATCGGAGGCACCCTGCAACACTTCGTCACCACTGGCGTACCCGCTGCGCAGCAGTGACTTTCCCTTCGGATACCCGGAGGCGATGTGCGCCTTGCTGTCGTCCAGCACCTGGAACGCCGCGTCCTGGTTGAACCAGATCGGCCACTCCTGCGGCATGCCCCAGGCAACCGGATCGCTGGTGTCGAAGGTGGCGTCCATCAGCGAACCGGGGACGAAGAACGCGTCCTGATCCTTGGGCACCACATTCTTGATCGGCAGGTCCAGCAGCTCCCGGGCAGTCTCGGAGGCGTTGCCCAGCGCCACCAGGTTGCCGCCGTCCTGGACGAAGTTCCGCAACTCGTTCCAGCCGGCGTCGCCGACCCCGGCCGCCCAGGCGAACTCCTCGGGATACTTGGTGGTGTCGATCCCGTTGACCAGCTTCGACTTCGTGATGCCGGCCGGCAACAGGATCGTGTCGAACTTGTCGTTCAGGTCGCCCTTGAAGTCGTCGGCGCCGATCTGGGTGAAGTTGATCCCGTACTGGTCGAACAGCCACCACAGCCAGCCGCCCGGCATGTTGTTGATACCGCGGACCATGCCGATCCGGGTGCCGGCCTTGAGCTCGAAGCCGGCCACCTTCGGCGCCTTGGCCACCGCGTACACCGGGATTCCGGTCGCCTTCGCCGCCTTCGCGAGCGCCACCTTCGCCTCCCGGGTCGGCGGCACCACCAGGGTTCCGGCGGCGAACGTCGTCCCGGCTGCGGTGAACGATTCCGACGCGCGGAACGTCGGCACCCCGGCGTCCTGCAGACTTCCCAGATACTGCCCGACGCCGTACGAAGTGGTCGGCACGAGGTACGCGCCCTTCGGTGGCGCCGGCACCGAGACCTTGTCGGGCGCGACCTTCTTCACCTGGCTCAGGGCGGCCCGGAACGGTTGATCGACGGTGTCGACGGTGACCCCGAACAGCATCCACAGCGTCTGGCCGGCCACGTCGTACGGCTTGATGATCGGGCAGGTGGCACAGGATCGGATCTCCGGGTAGTCCCAGACCTTCAGCAGCATGTCGGCCCAGCGGCCGAACCGCTGGTTGAGCCGGATGACGTAGCTGCCGGCCGCGTACTCCTTGCCACCGGCGGTGAACGGCTTGTCAGCGCGATCGATCTGCACCTCACCGGTCTGCATGATCTTCAACAGGTCGTAGGTCGCGTACGGGTCGCGCTGCTCGGCCGGGATCACGTAGGCGAAGGCACCGTCGGTGCGCTGCACGCTGTCCCTGGCCGCCTGGTACTGGTTGTACAACAACTGCTCGCCGCGCAGGGACACGTTCTCCATGTTGGCGTACGCCGCCGTCTTCGCGTAGTCGACGATCTGCCGCAGGCTCCAGGTGGCCTTGTCGTACGGTTCGACGAATCGGGTCAGCTGCTGCTGCGACCCGAGGGGCTTGCCGTCGGCCGAGGTGTAGGTGTACGCCAGGTCCTTGGCCGCAGCGATCTCGGTGAGGACGTTCGGCACGCCGTGGTACGGCTCGTACCAGACGGACGGGATCCACCAGTCGTAGGTGGAGTTCCAGCTGACGCCCTTCTTGCCGGACGCGGTCAGCGCGTTGGCCATCTCCATGCCGAGCGCGCTGGTCTGCTGGACCACCTTCGGATCGATGCTCGGATCGAACGGGTCCTTGTACGGCGGAGTGAAGATCCGGTCGCCGGTTGCCCCCATCTGGTGCATGATGTGCACCGATGACGGCCGGAACTTGCTCATCAGTTCCACGTAGTAATGGGGTTCGACCTGCGTGAAGGTGAACCAATCGCGGTTGTCGTCGTGGCCGGTGTACTTGTGGTAGAGATCGGGATAGACCCGGGCGAGATCGGTGCCGGCCGTCTTGTTGAAGTAGTCGGTGACCAGCTTGTCGCCATCCGGATTCTGCGAAGGCACCACGACGATGATGGAATTGTCGAGCACCTGCTCGGTGAAGTCTGAATTCTCGGTGGCCAACCGGTAAACCATATCCACCATCGCCTGCACGTTGCCGACCTCGGTGGAGTGGATCCCTGCCTGCAGCAACAGGATCGGCACGCCCTGCTTGGCGAGGGCACGAGCCTTGGCATCCGTCAGCCCGGTGGGGTCGGCCAGCCGCTGGCTGATGTCCACGTACTTGTCGAGCTTGGCAAGGTTCTTCGGCGAACTGATCGTCAGGTAGACGTAGTCGTTGCCCATGGTGGTCTTGCCGGCGACGTGGTAGTCGACCCGGTTCGACCGGTCGGCGTTGAGCTTGAGGTAGCTCATCATCTTGTCGTGCCCGGCGAGTTTGCCCTCGTCGCCGATGGTGAACCCGAAGTACTGCTGGGGATTCGGGATCTTCTTCGTGGTGGCAGCGGCCGCCGGGGCGGCGGCCGCCGGCGAAACGGCGACACTCTCGACGGCGGGCTCAGGTTGCGCGTTGACAAACCATGAGGACCCGAGGCCGAGGGTCGCTGCGGCGGCAATGGCCACCGCGGCGGTGCGGATTCGGAACGAACGCATTGCTGTTCTCTCCTTCGGGAAACGTTCGGCGGGTAGGGCGAACGACCAGGATCGGGAAGGCAGTGGTAAACGCCGCCGCAGCAACAGCTTTGACAGGCGACGAGCATCGTCGAAGGTTGATCGTCAACCATCGCCGCCGCGTTGAACAATGGCTCACGGCCATCCGGTGCATTCTCTGAGGTTTAACTGAGGTCCGGAGGTTGAATACGGTGCGTCATGGTCGAGATGAACCGGCGAGGAATTCAGCGCGGACCCACCGCTGAGAGGCCCGCATTTCGCCCTCGAGCGAACAGCGAGTCAACACCCTGCGCCGACCGGGTGGTTGAGGCAGCACCTGGGATCACCCACCGGTCCGGATCGCCGGTCAGACGGACCGGCGGCGGCACCGGGCCCCGTCGCCCGGAAAGGTCGGCCGGACCGGCGCGAAACGCCCGCTTCGAACGGTCGGTTCGCTAACCTCCACTGCAGGTAGCCGGCCCACCCGCCGGCGACGACGACCGGAGGATCATGAGCGAGCGCCACGACGAGGGACAGCCGCCACCCGGCCCGGTCCCCGCCCGCAAGCCCCGTCCGGAACGGCTCACGCCCGAACCCCGGCACGTCGCCTACCCACTGACGGTGGCTGCCGGCTGGTCATGGCGGTTCCTGCTGGTGGCGGCCGCCGTCGCGGTACTCGTGGTGGCGCTGCGGACGGTCAGCATGGTGGTGGTGCCGCTGGCCGTCGCCATGCTGATGACGGCGCTGCTGGCGCCGGTCGCCCGATTCCTTCGGGAGAAGTGGCACTTCCGCGGCGCGCTGGCCACCTTCTGCACGGTGTTCGGCTTCATCGCGCTGGTGGCCGGGCTGTTGACGTTCGCGGGTACCCAGATCGTCAGCGGCATGTCGGGCATGCTGGAGCAGGCGAAGGCAGGGCTGGCCAAGATCGTCGATTGGCTGCACACCGGCCCGTTGCAGCTGTCGCAGGAACAAGTGCAGGACTACATCGACAAGGCCAAGGCCGCCTTCAGCGGGGACGGTGCGTCGAGCTGGGTCAGCCGGGGCACCGAGTGGGCGGGCTCGGCCGGACACTTCCTGGCCGGCATCCTGATCGCGCTGTTCGCCACCTTCTTCTTCCTTTCCCAGGGCAAGCAGATCTGGGGCTTCCTGGTGAGCCTGATGCCCACGGCGGCCCAGGAGCCCACCTTCCAGGCCGGGCGCCGCGGCTGGGTCAGCCTGTCGTCGTACATCCGGGTGCAGGTGTTGGTGGCCGCCGTCGACGCGGTGGGCATCGGCATCGGGGCAGCCATCCTCCGACTGCCGTTCGTGATCGCGTTGGCGTTGCTGGTGTTCCTCACCTCGTTCATCCCGATCGTCGGTGCGATCGCCTCGGGCGCGGTGGCCGTGCTGGTCGCGCTGGTCACCCACGGGCCGGTGTCGGCGCTGGTGATGCTGGGTGTGGTGCTGCTGGTGCAGCAGCTGGAATCGCATGTGCTGCAGCCGTTCCTGATGGGCAGGGCGGTGGCGCTGCATCCGCTCGCGGTACTGCTAGCGGTGGTGATCGGTTCGTCACTGCTGGGTATCGTCGGGGCATTGTTCGCGGTGCCGTTGCTGGCCGTCGCGAACACTGTGATCCGCTATTACCACGGCTACGACCCGTTCCCGGAACTCGGGAGCGAGCCGATGCCCGAGTCGGCCAGGGCACGCCGATTGCGGGTGCCGGCCGATCCCGACGACGCGGTAGAGGAATGACGTGACCGGTCCGACGCAGCCGACGTTCCACCTGGAGATCGAGACCAAGCTCGAGGTGGACGCCGACGCGGTGCTGCCGGACCCGTTGCGGTCCAAGGCAGTTCGCAAGTCCGGCCTGGTGACGGCGGCGCCGCCGGTAACGCACACGCTGGACGCCACCTACTACGACACCGAGCGACTCGATCTGCTGCGCTCGAAGGTCACGCTGCGCCGACGGACCGGCGGTGACGACGCCGGCTGGCACCTGAAGCTGCCGGGCGGTGCGGCGGCGGCCGGCGCCAGAACCGAGGTCCAGCTGCCGCTGGGGCGAAGCGGCGGTGTCCCGGCCGAGCTGGCCGAGCTGGTCCGCGGCACCGCCCGGGGCCGCGAACTGAAGCCGGTTGCCCGCTTGCAGAACACCCGCACCGTGATCCGGCTGCTGGACTCCGACGGCGCCGAGGCCGTCGAGATCGCCGACGACCTGGTGACCGCCACCCGGCCTGGCGACGACCGGGTCGATCGCTGGCGGGAGGTAGAGGTCGAGCTGATCAACGGCGATGCCGACCAGCTCGCCGCGACGGTGACGGCGTTGACCGATGCCGGCGCCCGGCCGGCCGGCCGGGCTTCCAAGCTGGCCAGAGCGCTGCCGTTGCCGGCGGTCGCCGGCCCGAAACCGAAGTCCGCCGCGGCCGCCATCGTCGGCGCGCTGACCCGGCACCGGGACAAGCTGATCACCACCGATCGGGCGCTGCGGCAACGCACCACCGACGCGGTGCACGACGCCAGAGCGGCCGCCCGCCGGATCAGGTCGGTGCTGCGGGTGTACGAGGCGCTGTTCACCGGCGAGTCGGTGGATTCGGTGCGGGATCGGCTCCGCGAGCTCGGGCAGGCGCTGGGCGTGGCACGGGATCTCGACGTGGTCGGGACCAGGGTCGCCGCCGGGCTGACGGAGGAGCCCGAGGAGTTCGGCCGGGCCTCGGGCGCCCTCATCCGGGCCGAGCTGGAGCGCCGCTCGGCGGCGGCCCTTGAGCTGCTGCAGGTCCACATCGACAGCCCCGAGTACCTGCAGTTGCTCCGGGACCTGGACGAGTTCCTGGTGCACCCGCCGCTCACCAGGCGCGGCAACCGGGCGGCCGCCGCCGAGTTGCCGTTGCAGCTGGGCCGGGCCTGGCGTCGGCTCCGGGCGCTGGCCGACGCCGCGCTGGCCGATCCGGACAACAGCCACGCCGTGCACGCCGTCCGCAAGGCGGCCAAGACCGTGCGGTACGCCGCGGAGTCGACGATCGGGGTGCTCGGCGACGACGCGGTGCTGTTCGCCGCGGCGCTGGAAGAGGTCCAGGAGGTGCTCGGCGAGTACCAGGATGCCCAGATCACCGCCAGAATGCTGGTCGAGGTGGCGGCCGGTCCGGACACCGACGGCATCGCCGGCTTCACCTTCGGCCGACTGCACGCCATGGAGCAGGCGATCGCGGCCGGCGCGATCGAGGACTTCGCCGACGCCTGGGACCGGGTCGACGATGCCGATCTGGCCATCGCGCTCGGCCAGGACTGATCCCGCGGTCCTCGGCCAGAACTGATCCCGCCGTCCTGGACCAGAACTGATCCCGCCGTCCTCGGCCAGGACTGATCCCGCAGTCCTCGGCCAGGACTGATCCCGCCGTCCTGGACCAGAACTGATCCCGCCGTCCTCGGCCAGGACTGATCCCGCCGTCCTCGGCCAGGACTGATCCCGCCGTCCTGGACCAGAACTGATCCCGCCGTCCTCGACCAGAACTGATCCCGCCGTCCGGGACGCGTGCGGCGAATCGATTTCCTGCGACACGATTCGGTAACAGCTTCATGTGAGCTCGGGGGAGTTCCCATTTTGTGGGCCTATGTTCGTGCCGGGAACAATCCCCTGCATGACGCGGCGAGAGCCGTCAGCCGTGCCACCCAACGACGGGAAGGCAAGTACTCCGATGCGCAAAGCCACCATTTCCATCTCGGCCCTGGTCGCTGCAGCGACCCTGGTGCTCACCGGCTGCGGTTCCGATGCGGGCACCGGGAACACCACCAGCGCTGCGGCGAACTCCCCCGCGGCCGGCGCCACCACCGCGTCGGAGACAGCCACCGGCGAAACCTCCACCGGTGCCGAGTCGTCGGCCTCCAGCGCCGGATCCGAGACGTCGGCATCGAGCGCCGGATCCGAGTCCTCGGGCGCGGGCGTGACGGGCAAGGTCGGGGTGATCCTGCCGGACACCACCAGTTCCACCCGGTACACGCTGTACGACGCCCCGCTGCTGACGGCGGCCTTCAAGGACGCCGGCGTCGAAGCCGACGTGCAGAATGCCGGCGGTAGCACCGCGAAGTACACCACCATCGCGCAGAGCATGATCGGCGCGGGCGTCAAGGTGCTGATCATGGATTCGATCGACCCGACGTCGGGCGCGGCGGTGGAGGCGATGGCGAAGAAGGCCGGCATCCAGGTGATCGACTACGACCGGGTGAACCTGGGTGGCAGCGCCGACTACTACGTCTCTTTCGACAACGAGCTGGTCGGCAAGCTTCAGGGCCAGACCCTGGTGACGTGTCTGGCCGACGCCAAGATCACCGACCCGCAGATCATCGAGATGGACGGCGGCACCGACGTCGACAACAACGCGGTGCTGTTCAAGTCCGGGGCCCAGTCGGTGCTGAAGCCGTTGCAGGACCAGGGAAAGCTCAAGATCGTCTCCGACTCGGTGGTCAAGGGCTGGAACGTGAACGAGGCCGCCCCGACGTTCACCCAGGCGCTGACCGCCAACGGCAACAAGGTTGACGGAGTGCTCGCGGCGAACGACGACATCGCCAACGCGGTGATCGGCGTGCTGAAGGCCAAGGGTCTGGCCGGCAAGGTCCAGGTCACCGGCCAGGACTCCGGCGTCGTCGGCCTGCAGAACATCCTGAACGGCAACCAGTGCATGACGGTCTTCAAGAACGTGAAGCTGGAGGCCGAGGCGGCTTCGAAGTTGGCGATCGCCCTGATCAAGGGCGAGGATCCGGCAGCTGCCGGGATCAAGGTTGCCAGCTTCGATGATCCCAAGGGCAAGCGCACGATGAAGGCGGTTCTGCTGACGCCGCAGGTGATCACCATCAAGAACGTGCAGGACGTGGTGACGGCCGGCGCGCTGACGGCGGCCCAGATCTGCAAGGGCATCGAGGCCAAATGCACGGCGGCGGGCGTCAAGTAGTGGCCGACCCCATTCTCGAAACACGTGACCTGAACAAGAGTTTCGGCGCCGTCCAGGTGCTGCACGACGTCAGCATCTCGGTCTATCCGGGCCAGGTGACGGCGTTGGTCGGCGACAACGGCGCCGGCAAGTCCACCTTCGTCAAGTGCATCGCCGGCATCAACAGCATCGATTCCGGCGAGGTGCGGTGGCAGGGAAAGCCTGTCACCGTTCACGATCCGCGGGAGGCGGCCGCGCTGGGTATCGAGTTCGTCTACCAGGATCTTGCGCTGGCCGACAACCTGACCATCACCCAGAACATGTATCTGGGCCGGGAGATCCGGCGCGGCGGGTTCCTGGTGAACGGCGAGATGGAACGCAAGGCCAGAGAGGTGCTGACCGGGCTGTCGGTGCGGACCGTCAGCTCGGTCCGGCAGCTGGTCGCCAGCCTGTCGGGCGGGCAGCGGCAGACGGTGGCGATCGCGAAAGCCGTGCTGTGGAACAGCAAGGTGGTCTTCCTGGACGAGCCGACGGCCGCGCTCGGCGTCGCGCAGACCCGCCAGGTGCTCGACCTGGTGCGCCGGCTGGCCGACAACGGGCTCGGCGTCGTGCTGATCTCGCACAACATGAACGATGTGATGGAGGTGGCCGACCGGGTGGTGGCGCTGTACCTGGGGCGGGTGGCCGCGGAAGTGAGCAGGTCGGACACCAGCGTGACCCAGATCGTCGAGTTGATCACCACCGGGCGCAGCGGCGACATCGGGCTGAGCCGGGCCACCGCGAGCGAGAGCATCTGATGACCGACGAACCGAAGCTCGGCAAGAGGCCGGTGGCCGGGCCGGCTGCGGGTCCGGACTCCTTCCTGGGCAAGGACTCCGCGTTCGCCCTTGACGACGAGCCACTGTCCATCGGGCACGCGATCCGCAGCTATGTCAACCGGTTGCGCACGGGCGATCCCGGGGCACTGCCGTCCATCCTCGGACTGCTGGTGCTCGGTTTCATCTTCTCCAGGGTCAGCGACCAGTTCCTGAGCCTGAACAACATCGGCAACCTGCCAGGGCAGAGCGCGTACATCGCGGTGATCGCCCTCGGCCTGATCTTCGTGCTGTTGCTCGGCGAGATCGATCTGTCGGCCGGCACCGCCGGTGGCGTCTGCGCGGGATTCGCCGCGCAGGCGCTGTTCTCCGGCGGCCTGAAGAACGGCGTGTCCGGCGCGTTGTTCTGGACCCTGGCCTGCTTCATGGTGCTGTCGCTGCTGCTGGGCGTCTGGCTGAAGGCCTGGACCGGCGCAGCCGTGGTGCTGATCGGGTTGCTGATCCTCACCTTCGGGCTGGAGAAGCACGTGCTCGGCGCGATGTTCTTCGCCGTCACCCTGGGAACGGCCATCGGGATCTTCACCGGATGGCTGGTCGCCAAGGTCGGCATCCCGAGCTTCGTGGTGACGCTGGCGCTGTTCCTGGCCTGGCAGGGCGTGCTGCTGTTCGCCCTCAACTCGCAGCCGGTCGGCATCCAGAGCTACCCGTACTGGTACGGGTTGGCGAACAACAACATGTCGAACACCTGGAGTTGGGTGTTCACCATCGTGCTGGTCGGCGGCTACCTCGGTTACACGCTGCTGCGCGCCATCCGGGCCCGGGCCAAGGGGCTGATCGCCGAGTCGATGGCGCTGGTACTGGTCCGCGGCGGGCTGCTCGCCGCGGTCGGCGTCGTCATCACCATCCTGGCCTGCCAGGACCGCAACCCCAACGTCGGTTTCCCGATCTCCGGCATCCCGTGGGCGATGAGCATTCCGATCGTGCTGATGATCGCCGCCACCATTGCGCTGACCAAGACCCCGTGGGGCCGGCACCTCTTCGCCACCGGTGGCAACGCCGAGGCCGCCCGCCGGGCCGGCATTGACGTGGTGCACATCCGGGTGACCGCGTTCACCGTCTGCAGTTCGTTCGCGGCGCTCGGCGGCATTTTCCTGTCGTCCAGCACCGGCGGCGCGCAACTGGACCTGGGTGCCGGCAACATCCTGCTGTTCGCGGTGGCCGCTGCGGTGATCGGCGGCACCTCGCTGTTCGGCGGGCGAGGGAAACCGCGGGACGCGATCATCGGCGCGCTGGTCATCGCCATCATTCCCAACGGGATCGGCCTGAAGCCCAGCCTGCCGGCTCAATGGCAGACGGTGATCACCGGAGCGGTCCTGCTGATCGCCGCCACCGTCGATGCGCTGTCCCGGAGGTCGTCGTCACGCCGGTGATTCGACCGTCGAGATACTCAGGCCCATGCGAAGAGAATCGATCACCCGACCGGCGGTGGCCCGACCGGACGAGATCCGCGGCCGGAATCTGACATCGCTGCTCACCCTGGTGCACCACGAGGGCCCGCTGAGCCGTGCGGAGCTCACCGGTCGGCTGGGCCTCGGCCGGTCGACCATCGGCGCGCTGGTCGGCGAACTCGATGCGCAAGGGCTGGTCCGGGTGTCGGTGCCCAGCGGCGGCTCGCAGACCGGGCGGCCGTCACACGTCGTCGGCCCGCATCCGGACGGGCCGTGCGTGCTCGCCGTCGACCTCACGGTCGACAACACCAGCATCGCCACCGTCGGCATCGGCGGCAGCATCCGGCGGCGTTGGACGTCGCCGGGTGCCGCGGATCCGCTGACCCCTGGCCTGGTCGCCGCCCGGATCGGCGCCATCCTCGAGTCGCTCGGCCGGCAGCACCCGGCGGTGCGGCCGGTGGGCATCGGGCTCAGCGTGCCGGGCACCGTCGACCGGCACACCGGCCGGATCGGGGTCGCCCCGAACCTCGGCTGGCACGACGTCGACCTCCGGGCGCTGTTGCCGCCCGACGTGCCGGTGTCGGTCGGCAACGATGCGGACCTGGCCGTGCTGGCCGAACACATCCGCGGCAACGGCCGGCACTGCGACGACCTGGTCTTCCTGATCGGGCGGTCCGGCGTGGGGGCCGGCATCATCGCCGGCGGGCTGTCGCTGCTGGGCACGGCCGGCCGGGCCGGCGAGATCGGCCACAACGTGATCGATCCGGCCGGCCCACCGTGCCACTGTGGACAGCGCGGCTGCCTGGAGACCTTCGTCGGCCAGGACGCCCTGCTGGCCGCCGCCGGCCTGCCGGCCAGCGGCAGCGGCGGTGATGTTGCCATCGTGTTCAACCGGGCGCGCAACGGCGAGCGGCGGTCGCTGGCCGCGGTGCAGCAGGCCGCCGCTTCGCTCGGCGAGGCGGTGGCGGTGCTGGCGAACCTGCTGGATCCGCAGCGGGTGCTGGTCGGCGGGATCTTCGACCGGCTGCTGGCCGATCAACGCTCCCGGATCGAGCATTCCCTGCAGGCCAGATCGTTGGACACGTCGGTGGAGCTGCAGGGGCCCGGTCTGGGCGCCGACTCGGCGCTGATCGGCGCGGCCGAAATCGCTTTCGAGCACCTGCTCAACGATCCGCTGGCAGTCCGGGGCATCGCGCACCGGTAGCCATCAACGAACGGCCCCTGGCGCGCCTTCGGTCCCCGGACGCACAACGGACACACAGCAGACACCCGGGTGGCAACCAGTTCCGTGCTTCAGGATGGGGCGTGCCTCAGTCGCCGAGCGGCCCGGTCCTCGGCCGTTCGACCGGCACCACCGTTTCGACGAGTCCAGCCAGGGAGACGCACATGTCGAGCCAGTACCCCCAGCAACCGGCCGAATATCAGGGACGCCGACTTCCCCGCCCGGAGGAGGAGCTGGTGGATCAGGGGCTGGCCTTCGACGTCGGCACGCTGATCGGCCGGCGACGTGCCCTGCAGCTGTTGGGGCTGGGCGCAGCGGCGGTGGGTCTGGCCGCCTGTTCGTCGCCGGCTGCCGACTCGTCGACGACCCTCCCGGCATCGAGTCAGGGATCGCCAGCGGCCGCCGGGTCGGACGGCGCGTCGGCGGCCGGGTCTGCCGGATCGGCGGCTACCGGATCGACGGCAACCGGATCGACGACAACCGGATCGACGGCGGCAGGATCGACGGCGGCAGGTGACCTCACCGAGATCCCGGACGAAACGGCCGGTCCCTACCCGGGTGACGGTTCGAACGGGCCGGACGTCCTCGAGACCAGCGGCGTGGTGCGCACCGACCTCCGCAGCAGCTTCGGCACCGGCTCGGCTACGGCCGAGGGGATACCGATGACGCTGACCCTCACCATCCTCGACATCGCCAACGGCGGCGCACCGTTCGCGGGTGTCGCGGTCTACGTCTGGCACTGCAACCGCGACGGCGCGTACTCGCTGTACGGAACGGGGCTCGAGGACGAGAACTACCTGCGGGGAGTGCAGATCGCCGACGACGCAGGGCAGGTGACGTTCAGCAGCATCGTCCCGGCCTGCTATTCCGGGCGGTGGCCGCACATCCATTTCGAGGTGTACCCGGACCGGGCGAGCATCATCGACAGCACGAAAGCGATTGCCACGTCCCAGGTCGCGTTGCCCCAGAACATCTGCGATCAGGTGTACGCCACATCCGGGTACGAGCAGTCGGTGACCAACCTGAAGCAGGTGACGCTTTCGTCCGACAATGTCTTCGGTGACGACTCGGGAGTCCACCAGATCGCCACCGTCACCGGCGATGTCGCATCGGGCTTCGCCGTCGCGCTGACCGCGCCGGTGGACACCACCACCGAACCGACCGGCGGAAGCGCCCCGGCCGGCGGCGGTGGCGGGCCGGCCGGCGGCGGTGGCGGGCCCGGTGGAGACGGCGGAGCCGCGGGGACTTCGTCGGCAACGAGCAGCTGACTGCTTCCGGGGCTCACTGCGGATCGGCGCCGGCGCCGATCGCGGCCGCCCGGCCGCGCAGCAGGACACGTTCCTGTTCGTTGCGGGTCAGCGCGGCCGCGGCCTCGAACTGCTCGGCGGCTTCCGCGTTCCGGCCGGCCCTGGCCAGCAGGTCGCCGCGGACCGCCGGCAGCTGCGGGTAATCGGCCAGCGCCGGCGCATCGACGTTGGCCGCCAGGGCCTGCAGTCCGGCCTCGGGCCCCTCGGCCAGCCCGATCGCCATCGCTCGGTTGAGCTCCACCACGGGTGACGGCCACACACCCGCCAGCACCTCGTACAGGTCGGCGATCCGTGTCCAGTCGGTGCCCCGATAGTCCCCCGCGGTCGCGTGGCAGGCGGCGATCGCCGCCTGCACGGTGTACGGACCGACGGGTTCGCCGGTGGCGCCCGCCCGGTCGAGCGCGGCCAGGCCGCGGCGGATCAACAACCGATCCCAGCGGCCGCGGTCCTGATCCTGCAGCAGCACAGGGGTTCCGTCCGGTCCGAGCCTGGCCGGCTGCCTGGCAGCCGTCAGCTCCATCAGGGCCACCAGTCCGTGCGCCTCGGCCCGGCCGGGCAGCAGGTCGGCCGTCAGCCGCCCGAGCCGCAACGCCTCCCCGGTCAGTTCCGGGCGGATCCAGTCGTCACCGGCGGTGGCGCTGTAGCCCTCGTTGAACACCAGGTAGATCACCTCGAGCACCCCGCCCAGCCGCTCCGCGAGCTGCTCGCGAGGTGGCAGCTCGAACCGGACGTCGTTGTCCCGCAATGCCTTCTTCGCCCGGGAGATGCGCTGCCCGGCCAGCGCTTCGCCGATCAGGAAGGCCCGCCCGATCTCGTCGGTGCGCAGCCCGGCCAGGCAGCGCAGGGTGAGCGCCACCCGCGACGACATCGGCAGCACCGGATGGCAGGCCGTGAACAGCAACCGCAGCACGTCGTCACCGATGTGATCGTCGATGGCGTCGTCGATCCGGTCCCGGTCGTCGACCGCCGACGGCAGCTCCCGGGCCAACCTCGAGACCGCCCTGTTGTGCACGGCCTGACGCCGGAATCCGTCCACCGCACGGTTCTTCGCCGTCGTCATCAGCCAGCCGGCCGGGTTCGGCGGGATCCCGCGCCGCGGCCACTGTTCCAACGCGGCCACCAGGGCGTCCTGGGCCAGTTCCTCCGCCGCCCCGACGTCGCCGGTGATCCGGGCAAGGCCGGCGATCAGCCGGGCGGATTCGATCCGCCACACCGCCTCGATCGCGCGCTGCCCGGCGGACGGGGGAACCCGGTCCGCCGTCGTCGATGGTCCGGACAAGCGCGATCAGCGGGAATCGGCGCGACGGGGCGTCGGCAGTTCCCAATAGCAGTCCGGGCCGGCATTGGCGAAGCGTCTCTCGACCGGCCGGCCGGCCTTCGGCTCCGGTTTCGGGGCGTGGCCCCTGATCACCGTCGCGGTAGTCGTTTCGCGCCCGCCCTGATGCGGGAGTGTGGGCGTCGAGACTGTTGAACCTGTGCTCATTCTGATCGCCTCCACAGCACCTCCAGTCTCCCCCACCCGGACGCCGTCGGCAAGGGAGGCGGGGCAGGACAGCAGGAAGGCCGGAGCGGATGCTCCGGCCTTCCTGCAGATGGCCTCAGGTCAGCTCTGGGGCGGGAAATCCTCCGGCCCGAAAACCTTCAGCACCGTCGCCTCGCCCTCCCAGCCCGGCCACGACTCGTGGTGCAGCCGGACGAACCGGGTCGCCCACTCGACCGCCTCCTCCTTGCTGCGGACGTCGTAGATCGCGTAGCTGATCATTTCCTTCGACTCGGCGAACGGGCCGTCGACCACGCTCAGCTCGCCACCGGCGACCGCGACCTTCGCGCCGAGCGCGCTCGGCGCCAGACCACCGTTGTCCAGCAGCGCGCCCGACCTGGTGGCCTCATCGCCGAGTTGCATGATCCCGGCCATCAGCCCCTCCGGCGGCGGCCCGGCAGGGTTCGTGCCTTCCAGCAAAATGATGTAGCGCATGACATTTCCCTTCTCTGGTGATGGATGCGGCTGTTGTTGTCGATGTTCAACTCGAGGTTCGATGTGCGTCGGACGCACCGACCGTTCGGACACGGTAGCGATCGATGGCTACGGCGCAGGTTCCGGCGCAGGCCAGCACCACCGCGACGGTGAACGCCAGGATCGAGGCCCGGCTGCCACCGCCCACCGCCACGGCGGCGAAGCCGATGCCGACCGCGGCGCCGACCACCCGCAATGCCGTTGTCCAGCGACGGTTGCCCTCGTCCGCGTATCGCCGGGCGAGCACGAAGAAGGCGATGGTCAGGCAGCCGAAGCCGATGGCTCCGGCGCCCAGGTGCGCCACTCCGTGCCAGCTGATGACGCCGGGGCCATCGGGCGTGCCGGCCGGGAAGCCCTGGCCGGGATCGGCCCGGAAGATCGCCGCCGCCAGCAGCGCGGCACCGTAGCCGCCGATCAACCGCGGCGCCCAGGTCGCCGCCACCCCGGATCGCAGCGCGCGTCGCAGGCCGACGGCGAACGCGATCGTCATCGCTCCGGTGACGGCGAAGTTCGCGGTCTGCACCCAGCCCGGCCCGCCGTTGGCCAGCAGGCTCCAGGAGTGCCTGGTCGGATCGAAGCCCGCCCTGGTCAGGATCTGGACGACGGCGACGATCAGGTACAGCGGCCCGGCGATGACGCCGTAGCCGAGCAACGACCTGGTGATTCGTTGCCCGGGTGAGCAGTCGGCGTCGAGTTGCCTGCTGCCGTGGCCGATAGTGCTGGGGTTGGAACTGGGATGGGCGGTCGCGGACATCAAATGCTCCAGGTGATCGGTGGGCTGCCCGGTTGCGGCCCTGTCACCTACTCCACGAACGACCGGCGCCGATTTTGCGCACGACGAAGATCGGTGAGGACGAAGATCGGTCAGCGCTGCCAGCGCACCACGCTGCGGCCGGACTCGGAGTGCAACACGACGTCGCCTCCCGGCGACGAACCGGTGGCGATCACCCGGCGAAGGGCGGCGACTTCCCGTTGCAGCGCGATGTTCTCCCGTTGCATTTCGGCCAGTCGCCGACGCAGTGCGTTCGCCCGCGCCTCCAGGTCGACGATCCGGCGGATGCCGGACCGGTTCACCCCGTCCTGCTGGGACAGTCGTTGCATCTCGCGGAGCAGTTCGATGTCGCGTCGGGAGTAGCGGCGGCCACCGCCGGCTGCCCGGCCCGGCGACACCAGGCCCTCCCGGTCGTAGGTGCGCAGGGTCTGCGCGTGCATGCCGGCGAGCTCGGCGGCCACCGAGATCACATAGACCGGCTCGTCGGCCGAGATTCCGGTGGAATCCCAGCCGACGTTGCCGCCCCGTGTCATCTGAATTCACCGGTCATCTGAACACACCGGTCAGCTGAATGCGCCGCTCGGCTGAACGCACCCGCCCGCTCGATACGCCCGTCATCGTTCACGCACCGGCCTTGGCGGCGATCGCGCTGGTGATCGCCTCGCGCGGATCGTCCGGAGTGGCGGCGGCGAACTCCGTCAGCGCCTTCGTCGCTTCGCTGGAAAGCTTTTGCGGGATGGACACTTCGACCGTCACGATCAGGTCGCCGGTGTGGTTCTTGCGGACCACCCCGGCACCCTTCACCCGGAACTTGCGACCGGATGCGGTGCCGGCCGGCACCCGCAACGACACCGCATCGGTCAGGGTCGGCACGGTCAACGTTGTGCCCTGCACCAGCTCCGGGAAGGTCACCGGGACGGTGAGCGTCAGGTTGTCGCCGGACCGGCCGAACAGCCGGTGCTTGCGGACATGCACCACCACGTACAGGTCGCCGGCGGGCCCACCGCCGAGGCCCGGCTCACCCCGGCCGGCCAGCTTGATCCTGGTCCCGTCGGACACCCCGGCCGGGATCCGGGTCTTGAGCGTTCGGGTCTTCTCGACGGTGCGCTCGCCGTGACAGGTCGGGCACGGGTCGTCGATGATGCTGCCGGTGCCCGAGCAGTTCTGGCATGGCTCGCTGAAGGCGAAAGAGCCTTGGTTGCGAGTGATCAGCCCGGATCCGTGACAGACCGGGCAGGTGTGCGGGCTGGTCCCCGGGCGGGCGCCGGTGCCGTGGCAGGTGTCGCAGGTCCCGCGTTCGGTGATCCGCAGCGGCACCAGCGTGCCGTTCATCGATTCCTCGAAGGTCAGCGTCACCGCGGTCTCCAGGTCGGCACCGCGCCGGGCCCTGACCCGGGAACCGCCTGCGGTCCCCCGGTTGAACAGGCCACCGAACAGATCGCCGATCCCGCCGGCACCACCGTCCGCCCCGCCCGCATTGCGGAACAGGTCGCCGAGGTCGAATCCGCCTGCGCCACCGGCGGTTCCGCCGCCCGGGGCGTTCCCCTGGAAACCGCGGAACGCGCCGGAGGCGATCAGGTCGCGGGCCTCGTCATACTCTTTGCGCTTGTCGTTGTCGGACAGCACGTCATAGGCCTCGGACGCGGCCTTGAACTTCTCCTCCGCCTGCTTGTTGCCCGGGTTCTTGTCCGGATGCAGCTCGCGGGCCAGCTTGCGGTAGGTCTTCTTGATCTCGGCCGAGGTGGCCGTCTTGGGTACACCGAGTTCGGCGTAGTAGTCCTTCTCGTAGTAGTCCTGGACGGACACCCCGGCCTCCTCTCTGTTGCTCTGTTACTGCTGGTCTGTCGCTTCGGTCTCTGGTGTGTCGATGACGTCGTCGGCGCCGCTGCTTGCAGTATCCGCGTCCGCCGGAGCCTGCGCCTCGGTATCGTGCTCGGGACCGACCACCACCACCACGGCCGGCCTGGCCAGCCGATCGGACAGCGTGTAGCCGTGCCGGAGCACCTCGGCCACCGTCGGTTCGCTGACGTCGGACGAGGTGGTGAACTGCACCGCCTCGTGCAGCGCCGGGTCGAACGGGTCTCCCGGTGCTCCGACCCGCTCCAGGCCGAGCTTGCTCATCACACCGATCAGCTTGTCACTGACCGCCTTGAACGCGCCGGTCAGATCGCCGTGCGCCTCCGCCCGGTCCAGATCGTCCAGCACACCGAACAGCTCGGTGAGGACCGAGGCCTTCGCCGTCTGCACCACCAGTTCTCGATCGCGGTCGACCCGCTTGCGGTAGTTGGCGTACTCCGCCGTCACCCGCTGCAGATCGGCCGTGCGCTCGGCCGCCTCCTTCTTCGCGGCCTCCAGCTCGGGCCCGGTGGTGTCCACCGACAGCGGTTGCCCCGCGTTGTTCGGATCACCGGGATCGGATGGGCCGACCGGCCCGGGGAAACCCCCGGCGCCGGGCGACTGCTGCTCGCCGGGAACGTCCCGGCGGGCGCCGGTGGTCGGATCGAAGCGCCGCCGATCGGTGAACTGGAACGGCTTGTCGCCGCTGTTGTTCTCCGGCCCGCCGCTATTCGGTGAGCTCACTGGCTCGCGTCCTTCTTCTCTGCCGAGTCGTCCGCGGTCGGTTCATCGACGATCTCGGCGTCGACGATGTCGTCGTCGCCACCGGCGGCGCCGGCGGCACCCGCGGTGCCGTCCGCGGCAGCGGCCGCGTCAGCCGCCTGGGACTGGGCGTACAGCGCACTGCCCAGCTGCTGCGACTCGTTCGCCAGCTCCTCAACGGCCGACTTCAGCACGGCGATGTCGGTGCCCTTGAGCGCCTCGTTCACCTTGCCGATGGCGGTGTTCACCCGCTCCTTCGGCTCATCCGGCAGCTTCTCACCGTTCTCGGCCAGGAACTTCTCGGTCTGGTTCACCAGTTGCTCGGCGGAGTTGCGGACCTCGGCCTCCTCGCGGCGGGCCTTGTCCTCCTCGGCGTGTGCCTCGGCGTCCTTGATCATCCGGTCGATGTCGTCCTTGGGCAGCGCGGAGCCGCCGGTGATCGTCATCGACTGTTCCTTGCCGGTGCCCTTGTCGGTCGCCGTCACGTGCACGATGCCGTTGGCGTCGATGTCGAAGGTGACCTCGATCTGCGGGACACCCTGCGGTGCCGGCGGCAGGCCGGTCAGCTCGAACATGCCGAGCTTCTTGTTGTAGGCGGCGATGTCGCGCTCGCCCTGGAACACCTGGATCTGCACGCTGGGCTGGTTGGCCTCTGCGGTGGTGAAGATCTCGCTGCGCTTGGTCGGGATGGTGGTGTTGCGCTCGATCAGCTTGGTCATGATGCCGCCCTTGGTCTCGATGCCCAGGGACAACGGGGTGACGTCCAGCAGCAGCACGTCCTTCACCTCGCCGCGTAGCACGCCGGCCTGCAGGGCAGCACCGACCGCAACAACCTCATCCGGGTTGACGCCCTTGTTCGGCTCCTGACCGCCGGTCAGCTCCTTGACCAGTTCGGTGACGGCCGGCATCCGGGTGGAACCGCCGACCAGCACGACGTGATCGATGTCGGAGACCTTGACACCGGCGTCCTTGATCACCTGGTGGAACGGCTCACGGGTGCGGTCCAGCAGATCGGAGGTGATTCGCTGGAACTCGGCGCGGGACAGCGACTCGTCCAGGAACAGCGGGTTCTTCTCGGAGTCGACGGTGATGTACGGCAGGTTGATCGAGGTCTGCTGCGAGCTGGACAGCTCGATCTTGGCCTTCTCGGCCGCCTCGCGGATGCGCTGCATGGCCATCTTGTCCTTGGTCAGGTCGATGCCGTTGGCGCTCTTGAACTTGTCGACCAACCAGGTCACCACGCGCTCGTCCCAGTCGTCGCCGCCCAGCTTGTTGTCGCCGGCGGTGGCGCGCACCTCGACGACGCCGTCGCCGATCTCCAGCAGGGACACGTCGAAGGTGCCGCCGCCGAGGTCGAAGACCAGGATGGTCTGTTCCTTCTCGCCCTTGTCCAGGCCGTAGGCCAGCGCGGCCGCGGTCGGCTCGTTGACGATCCGCAGCACGTTCAGGCCGGCGATGTCGCCGGCTTCCTTGGTGGCCTGCCGCTGCGCGTCGTTGAAGTAGGCGGGGACGGTGATGACGGCGTCGGTGACGGGCTCGCCCAGGTACGCCTCGGCGTCCCGCTTGAGCTTGCCGAGCACCCGCGCGCTGATCTCCTGCGCGGTGTACTTCTTGCCGTCGATGTCGGCGGTGGTCCAGTCGGTGCCCATGTGGCGCTTGACCGACCGGATGGTGCGGTCGACGTTCGTCACCGCCTGCCGCTTCGCGACTTCACCGACCAGCACCTCACCGTTCTTGGCGAAGGCGACGATGGACGGGGTGGTACGGGAACCCTCGGCGTTCGCGATGACCGTGGGCTCGCCGCCCTCCAGCACCGACACCACCGAGTTGGTGGTACCGAGGTCGATTCCTACAGCTCGAGACATGCGATTCCTCCTTGTTGGCCGGCACTGATCGCCGGCACGGGTTGGCCGGCTCTGTGCGCCGACGGCGCCCGACTGGCTCTTGGCAGTGTTGCTACGAAACGACTCAATGCCTGCCCCAGCATGCAACCGATGGCGGTCGATCCGCAAGGCGACTTGAGCCGCTCCGACTCAACTTCACTAAATGTTCCAACGGGCAGTGACCGCGGATTGTTCCCGGCCGGCGTGTCAGCGGGGGGTGCGGGCGGCGGGGTGCCTGCTCGTCCGCCGCTCGTCGGGCCGCTCCACCGGCGTCTCGGGGGCGCGCGGCGGGAGCCTCGCAACGCAAATCGTGGTTCGCAGGGCAAATTCGCCCTGCGAACCACTGGTGGCCTTGCGAAGCCCAGGGCAGCCGCACCGGCTCAGGGCCGCACGGGACTCCGGCGCGCGTCTACATTGGGTTCATGGGAATGCTGGCGAACCCGTTCGACCGAGGCAAGCTGCGCCACGACGGCGGGGAGAGCGGCGACGGCCAGCAGCATCCGCTGGTCGACATCGACCTGGAGTCCGGCGTCGTTCGGATCGCGCCGGCCCCGCCCCGTGCTGAACCCGGCCCGGCAGAGTCCGATCCGGCAGAGTCCGATCCGGCCGACGCCGATCCGGCCGATGCCGAGGCCACCGACTGACGACGTTCGTCGTCAGCCCAGGTCCAATCCGGCGAACAGGTCGTCAGCCCCGTCCGGCAGCGGCGCCCCGGATGCCGGCCGGAAGCACTCGTCCCGGAACCGGCCGGGCGAAAGGGAAACGGGCCACCGCCCGAAGGCGGTGGCCCGTCGCCCCTGCGAGGCCGGGTGAGGGTCAGCCTCGATCGTGCAGGGCGAAGGCCCGCAGGCTGGTCTGTTCGACCGTGTTGCCGGCGGCGTCCCTGGCCGTCACCTTCAGGCTGACGGCGCCCGAGGTCCTGACCAGCTTCGGATAGCGGGCGGTGACCCGGAAGGTCCCGTCCTTGCCCTTGCGCAGCTTCGCCGACGTCCAGGTCTCGCCGTCATCGGTGCTGTAGGAGACCGTGGCGCCGGTGATCTTCGGCGCCGCCAGCGCGCCGGGCTGGTGATACGCCCGGACGGTGAAGACGTGCTTGCCGGTGAGCACGGTGTTGTCCGCCCGGAGGGTGTTGCCCAGGTCGTAGCCGGCGAACACCAGTGGATCCGGATGGCAGGGCTCGGTCTTGCCGGCGAAGATGGTTCCGACGCAGGCATATCCGGGTGCAAGTTCACCATCGGCCGGAGCGGTCGAGGTGAAGTTCCAGACGTTGCTGGTGCCGGCACCGCTCTGGGTGAGTCGGTAACGGGTCGGTTCCGCAGCCAGCTTGAACCCCGGAACCGGCAGCCCCCATGGTGCGCGTGGCACCTCGGCCCCGTTGGCGGTCATCGACACGTTCGCGTTGACCACGGCACCTCCGACCACCTTGCCGCTGTCGTTCATCCTCAGGTAGTTCGGATAGAACACCTCGCCCTGCCGGCACATCACGCACTGTTGCACGGCGTAGCTGTTCTCGATCGGCGACACCAGTTCGGCTCCCGGGGTCACCGCGACCGTGGCCCACTGCTCCACCGTCGATGCCGGGGCATTGAGCGCCCGGTGGTTGTTCGTCCAGGTCCCGCTCGGGTTCTGGACCTGGAGGTTGGCCATCACGTCGGGATAGAGCGGGCCGTAGTACTCGGTGTGCTCGCCCTGCCCGGCGACCGCCATCGCCGTGATGATGCTGACCCCGTCCGTCGCGGTCTTTTCGTGCCAGGCCTTGAACGCCACCCCCTGAGCGGCGGCCGAGAAGTGCGACCGCATCGTGACCAGGTCCCGGGCGGTGACCCGGAAGCGCAGCGAACCGGGGATCCGGTCGTGCAGGTACTTCTTCAGGTTGTAGGTGTAGTCGATGTCCGGGTTGCTGGTCACGTCGATGGTCACCGGGCCGCGACCGACTTGGGCTCGCAGCTTCGCCCCGGCGGCCGGCGAGATCTCGGTGACCGGCAGCGGATGCGGATCGCCACCGTTGTAGGACGGGGCGGGGGCCGAGCAGCGAGAGTCGAGCTTGGCTGGGAACGTCACCACGCCGACCGCGCCGGCAGCCTTCAGGGCGGCCAACCGTTCGTTGACCACGACGCAGCCGAACGCCTCGTCAGGCACCTGCTCCTCGTCCGGGTCGAGTACCTCCAGCGCCAGTTTGCCCCGCAGATCGAGGCCCTTGAGGTCGTCCGGCTTGGCGAGGTTGACGTAGGCCACCTTGAGTCGTTGCTTGCCCTCGGGGAACGGCTGGTATCCAAAGGCGGACAGCGACATACCCTCGTCGAAATACCCGTCGATCCAGTTCGCTAACTTCTCCTTGCGCGGGCTGATCACCGTCAGATCCAGCTGCGGATTGATGAACGCCCGCTGCAGGGCCAGCGAGAACTCGCCCTTGGTCACCCGCGCGGTCGGTGTCGCCATCGTCCATTGACTGCGACCGATTTCCATCGAGGACACCCGACGGCCGTCGACCAAGGTGCGGGCGATTGTCGTCTGGATCTGCGGCGCCTCCTGCTGGTGCGGCTTCGGGGTATCGAATTCGATCGGCACCGCGGACCTTGCGTCCAGAGTGATGTCGGTGTCGCCGGTGACGGTGAGCTCCGGGTTGAGCAGCAGGGTCTGTCCGAACCGGCCCTCGTCGTTCTGCTGGTTCAGCCACTGGGTGATCTGGTAGGTGCCGGCGGCGACCCGATAGCGCAGCACGCCCGGCGCGACCTGAACGCCGCCCTTGACCCCGGCCACGCCGGGCACGTCGATGGCCAGCACGGAGCTGGTCAGCCCGGTCACCCAGGCCTCGGGGGCCGGATTGCCGTGGTGGTCGAGGGTGTGCACCGTCAGGTCGTACTTCCTGGGTTCGCGGAGCACTGCGGCAGGGGTGGTCAGCCGGACCTCACCCGCGGCGTCGACGGCGGTCACGCTGCCGGCGTAGCGCCCGGCGGCGAGGTTGGTGACATCCAGGGTGACGGTGGCTGTTGCGGTGCCGCCGGCCGGCACCGTGACGGTCTGGTCGGCGGTCAGCGAGCCGTCGACCGGGTCGCCGGACAGGGTGCGGATGGTCGGGGTCAGGGTGAGGGTGAGGTCGGCGTTACCGGCGTTGGCGTATTCGATCTGCTGCTCGATCGGGGCCGGGGTTTCTTCGAACGGCACAGTGCCGAAGTCCAGGTTGACCGTCCGGGACACCACCCGTTGGGTGGCCGCACGGCCGATATCGACCCGGCCGGCGCCGACCTCAAAGGCGGTGTAGCCAACCTCTTTGGCGGTGCTCATCAGCCCGGCCTTGAGCTGCGCCGGTGTCCAGTCCGGATGCACCTGCGCCAGAATGGCCGCCGAACCCGCGACGTGCGGGGTGGCCATCGAGGTGCCGTTCAGCGAGGTGTACAGCGCGTCGACCGGCGAGCCGAGGCTGGTGCCGGCCGCCCTGGCGGCGACGATGTTCACCCCGGGCGCGGCGATGTCGGGCTTCAGCGCGCCGTCGGTGCGCGGGCCGCGGCTGGAGAAGTTCGCCAGCTTGTCGCTCTTGTCGGTGGCGGCGACGGTGAGTGCCTCTGCGGCGGCGCCCGGCGTTCCGACGGTCCCGGCGACCGGTCCGGCATTGCCGGCGGCGATGACGAACAGCGCGCCGGTGCTGTCGGTCAGGTTGTTCACCGCCTGGCTCATCGGGTCGCTGCCGTCGGTGGGATCGCCGCCCAGGCTCATCGAGACGACGTCCGCGTGCTCCTGTTCGGTCGCCCACTCCATCCCGTCGATGATGGTCGAGGACGGGCCGCTGCCGGCGTTGTCCAGCACCTTGCCGATCAGCAGGTCGGCGCCGGGCGCGACACCCTTCCTCAGGCCGTTGGAGGCGTTCCCGGTGCCGGCCACCGTCGCGGCGACGTGGGTGCCGTGGCCGTGGCCGTCGACAATCCCCTCTCCGGCGATGAATCCCTTGCTGGCCTTGACCTTCCCGGCCACGTCGGGATGCGTCTCGTCGATCCCGGTGTCCAGGACGGCGACCCGGACCCCGGTTCCGTCGAACCCGGCCTCCCAGGCGGTCGGCGCACCGATCAGCGGCACGCTCTGGTCCAGGGTGACCGACACCTTCCGGTCGAGCCAGATCTTCTCGATGCCGGCCTGCAGCTCGCCGGATTGCGCGGCCCTGGTGCCGAATTTCGGCGCCTGGGCCTGGTGCACCGTCGACCAGAAGTCGGAGGCCTTGGCCTTGGTCACGTCGACCGCCGCGCCGCCGATGCTGTCCAGCTCGCGGGTGGCCGTGCTGGCCGGCAGTGCCTTGGCGGTGGCCATCGCCGAAGCGGCCCTGCGGGTATCCGGGTACTGCACGATCACCGGCATCTTGGCGGTCTGATCATCGGTGAATCCGTTGTCCGCCAGGTATTTCACATCGAAGAGCGAGCGATCGAGCACCCCGGCGTCGACTGCCGGCCCGGCGTCGGACGGAACCACGAAGATGCCGTCGGGGCCGGCGTCGACGTTGAACATCGGCGTACTGCCGTCCGGCCGCTCGGCGGGCATCGGTATCGCGTCGTAGCCGCCGTCGGCGGTCGGCGTCACCCGGACGTGATCGCCGGTGATCAGGGTGATGGTCCGGCCGTTGTCCGCGGTCGTCGCGCCGGCGCCAGTGCTGGCGGCCGCGGCCGAAACGGGCTGATCGTGGATCACCGTGAGCGGCGCCGCCGAACCGCCAGTGCCCGTGAGGGATCCGGCGGCAGCGTCAGGGGTGACCGATCCGTCCGGCTCGGCCGCGGTGCTCGGGGCCGCATACAGCCCCGCCGCGATCAGCGCGGCAGCGGTGACGGCGCCGAGGGATCTACGTCGGCTCAGTTCTCTTCTGGGGCGCCCGGCGGCCGGTGGGCCGGCAAGTAACGACGATGCGGTGACGGGTTGTCGTCTCATGGGTTATGGCTCTTCCTGTCAGGTCGGTCGGTTTGGAGGGTTCGATCGGGGCACGGCTCTGCTGATCGGGATCAGAGCGGCTCGTAGGCGTCGACGCCGGCCTCCTCGGTGCCGGCTGGCCCGGCGGGTCTTTCGACTTCCGGTACCGGGGCTGCCTCCTCACTCGGAGGGCCGTCGGTGCGCTCGGTGCGCGGATCGCGGCGGGCGGTCGCAGCGAGCGGCAGTGCTGAGGTGACATTGTTCGGATCGTTCATCGGTGGGGCTCTCCCGGGGTTTTCGTCCTCCCGGCGACTATCGGCCGATCGACGGGTGACCGCGATCGCTCAGATGAACCAAAGTGAAGATTCCCGAGCGATCAGTCGACCGGATCGGCCGGTGCCGGCAGCAGCCCGGCATCGACAACGGCTACGGCGAGCGCGGTTCTGCTGGACACCTCCAGCTTGCGCATGGCGGAGTTCAGTTGGGACGCAACAGTGTGCGGCGACCGGGACAACAGCCGCGCGATCTCCTTGGTGGTGCGACCGTCGACCACCAGCCCGGCCACCTCGAGTTCCCGGGGAGACAGCCGGCTTCCGTAACCCTTGCTGCCACCCCACCAGGGCCGCTTGACGTCAACCCCCAGCTCGCGCAGGGCCGCCAGCACTCGGGTGGCCGGACCGCGGGCGTCCAGGCCCGCAAACCCGTCGAACACCTCCGAAAACCCAGCCGCGGCAGCATCTTTGCGGCCGACAGCCAGCAGCGTGCTCGCCCGACGCTCCTTGGCCCGCCAGCTGTCGTACGGCCTGGACATGGCCTGCCAGCGCGTGGCGGCGGCATCGAAAGCGTCGATCGCGCCGGCCGCGTCTCCCTGACCCTCGAGCAACACTGCCCGGCAGTCCGCAAGTGCCGCCAACGGCCCCGGCGCCTGCAGGCCAGCAGCGCCACCCTCGAACAGGTCACACAAAGCCGCGGCCGCCCCCAGCTCCCCGACGTCGACCAGCGCCTGTACCCGAACGGGCAGCAGCTCGGTGGCCCAGAGCCAGATGCCCTTCAGCGTCAACCCTTTCATCGGCTCCTCGGTAACGGACAGCGCCTCAGCCGGTCGCCCGATCTCCAGGTGAAGGGCACCGAGAGCACCAGCGATCTCCATCGACTCGGCCAGAGCGCCGTGCCGCCAGGCCTGCCGGAGGCACTCGGACAGACGAGGCTCGGCAGCCGCCACATTGCCGTCGGCGATGTGCAGTTGCGCGACGATCAACGACGACTCGATACGGCTCACCGGCTGTAGATCCTCGTTGCCCGCCAAGCGCTCCGCCCGGCTCACCAGTCCTTGCCATCGCCCGGCAAACCAGTCCAGTCGGGCTCGGTTGACCATGACGATGTCTCGGAACCGTGCGTGTCTGCCTTCCGCGGTCAGTTCGCCAGCGAGCTGAAGGTGATGCGCCGCCTGCGCATAACGACCCCAGGCTGTCGCAAAATGACTGAAGTTGATCTGCGCGCGGCTGATCGACTCGAGTCCACGCTCCGACTCCGGATGTTCGGGTATCCGGGCAGCCTCTTCCCATCCCCGGTTCTCACCGAGTGCGAGCAGACTGGTCGCCAGGTCCACCCGGTGCCGGAGTTGTTGCAGAGCAGGCAGGGTCTCGATGGCGGCCGCCGCGCGTAACAGCCAGCCCAGGTGTTCCGTCGCCGGGAGATCCGTTCCCCGCGGGTGGCCGAGCAACAGCAAGGCGCGTGCACCCCAGTCCGGTCGATGATCCAGCAGCGGCACCGATCGCCGCAGCTCATCGTTCGCGGCCGCGTATTCGTCGACGCTGGTGAGGAATCTTCCTCGCTGGTAACGGATCTCACCCTCGGTCGCCGCGTCGGTCATCTCATTGCCCAACGCCTGCCCGAGCACCTCTGCCAGCGCCAGGTAACGGTCCGGACCGACCAGACTGAGGCTGATCTTGTCGGCGAGTTCGGCACGGGCCGCGCCCGGCAGCTCTGCATGGACGACGACGTCGTACAGCAGGCCGTCCGACGTCGCCACGTCCCCGGACGAGCGGGCGAGGGCCGCAGCCTGCTCTGCGTAACGGACCCAACCGTCGGTCTCACCGGCCTCGCGGAAGTGCCTGGCCAGCGCAGCATTCTGGGCGATCGGCGAGTGCTCCAGCGCCACCCCTGCTCGCCGGTGCAGTTCGCCGCGTCGAGGTGACGGTAGGTCGTCGTAGACGGCGCGGCAGGCGAGCACATGCCGGAAGGCGATCAGCCGGCGCGCGTTACTGCCCAACACCCCGGCATCCAATGCCTCACCCATGCCCTCCCTGAACACGCTCGGTTCCAGACCGGCGACCTCCGCGATCGTCGGCTCGGCGGAGGGGTCGGTGAGCACCGCGGCAGCCTCCACGACAGCCCGGGCCGCATCGCTCATCCGGCCAACGCGTTCCAGCACCGAGTCGCGCACCCTGGGCGGCACCGCGATCTGGTCCAGCCGTCGGCGCACCCACTCGCCGTCCCGGTGGGTCAGGTCGCTCCGATCCTGCAGCAGGCGCAGCGACTCCTCCACGGCCAGTGGAACACCGTCGGTCCCGTCATGCATGAACGTCACGAACTCGGTGGACATCGGCTCGCCGGCCAGCATCGACGACAGCATCTCGGCGGTCGCGGCCATGCCCAGCGGCCCCAGAGTCACCGTCAGTTGGTTCGTGCCGGTGAAACGCGACGTCAGTCGTAGCAACAGCGAATCGGCCGGCAGATCCTCGGGCCGATAGGTGCACAGCAGGCTCCGCGCGGCCGGTGATCCGTGTGCCGGCCGACGCGACATCAGGAAGATCAGGAACTCGATGGTCGCTTGATCGGACCAGTGCACGTCTTCGACCACCAGCAGTTCGACCGACAGCCGATCGAGCAGTTCGGCCAATGCCCGGAACAGCCGGTGTCGGGCGGCTGACGGATCGTCCAACTGCTCGGGCAACGGCGGTAGCCCGTCTGCCCATTCGGGAAACATCGGCCGCAGCGCGCCGGCCAGCGCCGTCAGCCCGAGATCGCCGACGCTGTCCGTGGTTTCCCGCAGTGCGTCGACCACCGGCCCGAGGGTGAACGGCTCCCGGAACGGCGGGCAGGTCGCGACCAGCACCTTCGCCGCCGTCGTCCGATGCCCGCCGGCAGCGGCTTGTCGATGTTCCAGGACCTCCTGCACCAGCCGGCTCTTGCCGATCCCGGCCTCGCCCTCGATCAGGACCACGGCCGGCGGCGCCTGCAGCGCGCGGAGGATCTGTGCCAGTTCCGGTCCGCGTCCGACGAACCGAGGCCGGGCCAGCATCATCGGATGCGCCACCGCCGCTGCCCCATGCCCGACCATCGAGAGCTCCCTCGTATCACGTCCGACTACGGATCGTAACGAGGTGGCCGAGAACCTACCGAAGTGGCGCGGTTCGTCAGCCCGGCGTCAGTCCAGGGTCAGTCCCGCGAACAGGTCGTCAGCCCCGTCCGGCAGCGGCACCCCGGACGCCAGCCGGAAGCATTCCTCCCACAACCGGCCGGGTGGCGCGTCCTGGAGCTTGAAGAAGAACTCGTCGTTGCGGATCTGGGTGGCATGAGCGCGCATGGCGGCGAAACGCTGCGCACCGTAGGCATAGCCGTCGATCCGGACGTCGATGTCACGGTCGCGGACCGTCATCATCGGCGGCTCGTCGGAGTCGAGATCGATGCTGTCGAACCACTCGTTGCTCTCGCCGGCCTCCCGCCCGGCGCGGATCATCTCGCGGAACGTCTCGGCCGACATCGCGGTCCACAGCACCCGCTGGATCTGCCAGGGTTCGCCCAGTTCGGGCCGGTAGGAGGCAACGCCGGCCAGCGCGGCCGCGTACGTCGCCACCCGGTGGGCCTGGACGTGGTCGGGATGGCCGTAGTGGCCCTTCTCGTCGTAGGTGATCAGTACCTGCGGACGCCGGTCGCGGATCAGGCTCACCAGTTCGTTCGCCGCCTCCAGCAGGTCCGCCCGCCAGAAGCTCCCGTCGTGCACCTCGTCCGGGGCGATGGCACCGCCCCGTTCGTCGTAGGCCATCCCGGAATCGCGCCAGCGGCCGTCGCCGCCGAGCCGGACGAAATCGGTGACGCCCAGCTCCTGCATCGCCTTCGTCAGCTCCTCCAGCCGGCGCGGGGCGAGATTGTCGTCGTTGTCGTGCCGCAGGTGCTCGAGCTCGGGGATCACCACCTCGCCCAGCTCCCCCAGTGTGCAGGTGACCAGCGTGACGCCGGCTCCCTCGGCGGCATAGCGGGCCATCGTGGTGCCGGTGGAAGTGGTCTCGTCGTCCGGGTGGGCGTGCACCAGCATCAACCGGCGCTTCGGGATCGCCGGCGGCGAGGTCGCGCTGTCGGTCTCTGGTGAGGTCGTAGGTGCTGTGTTCGTCACCCCACAACGGTAACCATCGCCACCGACGCCCTGCGCTTCTTTTGTTGCTACCCGGCCGCCTCCAGATCGTCCGGAGTACTGCCGTGAGAGTCCCGGTAGCCGTAGTTCTGCCAGTTGTCGATGACGTGTTGGCGGACCTCGGCAGGCCAGGCATGTGCCAGGTCCGAGGGGGTCGGACGTTCGTCCTTGTCGAATCGGTCGGCAACCAGGCAGTTGTAGACGATCTTGGTGGCGTGGTAGCTGAGTCGTTCGTGGGCATCGAGATAGATCGGCAGGATGTTCTGCGGCTCGTTGGCGAAGTGGATCTCGCCGTGCTCGGGGTGGGCACGGCTGGCAAAGGCCCAGATGACCTGCTTCGGGTCTGCGATATCGATGTCGTTCTCGATGAGCAACAGCTTGGGTACACCGAAGGCCAGCTTGCCTGCGCCGAACACGGTCTGGCCGACCTGTCGGGCGAGCTGTTGCGAGGACAGGCCGGTCCGTTCGTGCCAGTCCGGTCGCACGGCGACCACCCACCAGTGGTTCGCCGACTCGAGCACACCCCAGCACGCGGCGACCGGGAGCTTCGCCTGCCGCAGCACGTGAGTCATTTCTGCGGCGTGCGGCAGGCCCCAGCCGGTGTGGTCCTCTTCGACCGGCGCACCGGCCACCGCCACGGGCAGGATCGCCTGGTCGCGGTAGGTCACCGCGGTCACCTGCAGCACCGGGCGCGGCAGCGCGGTGCTGCGGTCGAGGTAGCCGGGATACTCGCCCATCGGGCCCTCGTCGGCGAACTCGGTGTGGGAGACATATCCCTCGATCACGATCTCCGCGGTCGCCGGCACCAGCAGATCGACGGTCTCAGCGGGCACAAGGTCGAGCGGTTGGCCGAAGTAGGCGCCGAGATAGTGCGACTCGTCGGCGCCCGCGGGCAGCGGCATCCCCCCGACGTACGGCAAAGCGGGCTCGACACCGAGGGCCACCGCGATCGGCATCGGCTCGCCGCGCTGTTCCCACTGCGCCTTGATGATCCCCAGGTGCTGTGGGGGCGGAATGAGACAGGCGAGCCGGTTCCGGTCCAACAGCATCATCCGGTTGATCGACCAGTTCGTCCACGAGCCGTCCGGGGTCTTCACGACATTGAGCCCGTACGTCTGCAGATATCGTCCGCCGTCGCCGTCGTGGATGAGCGGCGTCGGGAATCGCAGCAGATCGATGTCATCGCCGCGCATCAGGTTCTGCTTGCACGGCCCGGTGGTGAGGATCGTTGGCGGGATCGGCTCACGGTCACGGGCGTCGGCCAGCGCCGTGACGATGTCCGCACCGCTCGCGTGCGGCGGCAGACCGAGCGCGACCGCGATCCGGGCGTAGGTGAGTCCGGTCTGCGCCGACAGGCCACCCGGTGCCGCGAGGACGCGGAAGCCGTCACCCGTCCCGCGGATGTTCTCGAACAGCGGCGCCGGCGCGCGCAACTCGTAGGAGCGGCGGGCCACTGCGCCGAGCTCGAGATTCCAATCCACCTCCTTGCCGATGTGCTGGATCTCGCCGATCGCGTCGAGCTCGTCGATGAAGGCGCGTAGATCGCGCAGGTGTCTCATGATTCTCCTTCTTCTGCAGTGGTTTCGCCCCAGCGGGGCAGATTCGGAACGTCAACGCCGAGCAGGTCCAAGGCCCTGGCCGCTGAATGTTCGACGATGTCCTGGACGCCGGCCGGGCGCAGGTACCAGGCCGGGACCGGCGGCATGACGATCGCGCCCGACTCGGTCGCCGCGGCCATCGCCCGCAGGTGGCCGAGAGTCAACGGGGTCTCGCGCACCATCAGCACCAGCGGCCGCCGCTCCTTCAGCGCGACGTCGGCCGCGCGGGTCAACAGGTTGTCGCCCAGCGAGTAGGCAATGGCGGACAGTGAGCGGATCGAACAGGGCGCGACGATCATCCCGCCGGTACGGAACGATCCCGACGCGATGGCCGCCCCCACATCGGCCGGCCGGTAGACGACGTCGGCCATGGCGGCCAGCTCCGCCGCCGACAGGTCGGTCTCGTAGGCCCGCGTCTGCTGGCCCGCCGGGCTGACGACAAGGTGTGTTTCCCAGCCGGCCTTTCGGGCCAACTCCAGCACGGCGACCGCATAGCAAATGCCGGTCGCTCCGCTGATCCCCACGACCAGCCGGCGTGCGGCTGTGTCCGTCTCGCTCCTTCGCTCGGGAGCGGTTTCAAGTGGTTGCCGAGCAGGTGAAGGTTGGCTCATCCGAACCTCCGCGGCTATCCGGCGGTGGGCGCGTCGTGCGCGGTTGATGCCTCGCCGGAAGCGACGGTTTGCCGGGCGAAGAAGTTGGCCAGGTGGTCGGAACCGGTCGGTGGTGCCGTCATCTCATGGGTCATCACGGCGATCAGGAACTGCAGGGGCCCGTAGACGTGCTCGGGGGTGCACCGGGCGAGCACCCGGACGGCGGCCACCACCAGGCCGCGGGGAAGGTGGCGGATCCGCGGCGCGGTCCCGTGCGCGGCGAACGCCGCGCGGGCGATCGCCTCATAACTGAGCACGTCGGGCCCGCCGATCTGCACGTCCGTCGCGGTCGACGCCGCGGCCTCGATGCAGGCGGCGGCGACATCGCGGCCCGAGATGGGGTTGATCCTCAGCTGTCCGTCGCCGATCAACGACACGGTGCCGCGACCGGCCATGGTCAGGAACTCACCCATGTCCGAGAAGTAGCCGGTGGGCCGCACCACCACCGACGAGACGGGCGAGGCGTCCAGCGCGTCGACGAACTTCTCCTTCGCCGCTGCCAGCCGCACGGTTCCGCGAAGCTCGCGGCCGTGCAGCACGGACACGTACACGAAGCGCGCGACGCCGGCCTTCTCGGCCAGGCGCAGCAGCGCGAGGTTGCCGCGGTAGTCGACGTCCAGGTACTTCCCGCCGCCACGCTGGCGGGTGATGCCCAGAGCGGAGAACACCACGTCAACGCCGTCGGTGACGCCCGACAGGGTCGCCGGGTCGGTCACCTGTCCGACGAAGGCGTCGACCCCGCCGGGGAACGTGGTCGCCTGCTCCGGTCGCCGCACCAGGACGCGCACCCGGCATCCGGCATCGACCAGGGCGCGCACGAGGTGCCGACCGAGATAGCCGGTCGCCCCGGCGACGAGGACGCGTTGCCCGTGCACGTTCGGTGGTGCTTCCGCTGGTGGATCTGTGGTCATGGCTTCCTGCATCTCCTGTGGGATTGATGGGCTGCCCGAGGCCGGCTTCCGGACCGGGCACCGGAGTTCGTGGACCACACGGTACACGATTCTTGGACCAAGCGGTACAAGAATTTGATAGACTGCTCGAATGGCCCGACCACCACGACCCGTTGACCCGGACAGTGGGCACGATCTGCTGCTCGCCGCGGCCCGGACGTTCGCCCGGGATGGCTACCAGGCCGCGTCGTTGAACGAGATCCTGCAGACCGCCGGCTGGGCGAAAAGCTCGCTGTACCACTACTTCGACAGCAAGAAGGGACTGCACGATCACGTCGTCACCGTTCTGCGCGCCCGGCTCGGCGATGCCATCACCCTGCCCGAGCTGGCCACCCTCACCGCCGGAGACTTCTGGCCGGCGATGGCGCGACTGCTCGATGATCTCGGCCGGGCGGCCGCCGACCATCCGGAGACGCGACAGCTCGGACTGATGTATCACCGGGACGAATCCGCCGAGACCGACAGCGCACTGCTCGCACTGCGTACCGACGTCGCCGATTGGCTCAACCAGGCCGTGCGCCGTGGCCTGGCCCTGGGGCTCGTACGGCAGGACATCCCCGCCGACCTCGCCGTCGAACTGACCGGCGCCGTGCTCAACGTGCTCGACCGCTGGGCCGTGGACCGTGCCCTGCACTCGCCGGGTGGCTCCGACGCGGCCCGACTCTCCTTGACCCTCATCAAGGACCTCATCGGGGCCCCGGACAGCAACGGCTGACAGCAAGGCCCAACAAGCCGAGCCCGGTCGAAATGTACTCGAACATCTGTTCGTAGCGGAGTACCATGGCCGCATGCTCGAGGCCCTCCAGGGATCGTTGTTCGACAATCCGGTCGACTCGGCCGGCGCTCCGCAGCTCGGCCCGCTGCGCGATCGGGTCCGCCGGACAGCACTCGAACACGGCGCCTGGGTCGATCAACTGCCGACCTGGCTGGCCGGCGGCGATCTACTGCTGGAGGCGCTGCTGCACGACGTGCCATGGAAGGCGGAGCGGCGCGAGATGTACGAGCGGATCGTCGACGTCCCGAGGCTGACGAAGTTCTACGAGGCCGACGAGCCGCTGCCACATCCACTTCTCATCCGCGCCCGGGATGCCCTGTCGGAGTTCTACGGGGCCGAGCTGGGCGAGCCGTTCGTCACCGCCGGCTTGTGCCTGTACCGCGACGGCGCCGACTCGGTCGCCTGGCACGGCGACCGGATCGGCCGGTCCAGAAATCAGGACACCATGGTGGCGATCCTGTCGGTCGGGTCCGCGCGCTCGTTGATGCTCCGGCCGCGGTCCCCCTCGGCGCGCAGCGGCGGCCACTCGATCAAGCACTCATTGGGCCACGGCGACCTGATCGTGATGGGCGGATCGTGCCAGCGCACCTGGGATCACTGCATTCCCAAGACCTCTCGTCCGGTCGGGCCCCGGATCTCGATCCAGTTCCGGCCGCGCGGCGTTCGCTGAGTCCGGCGGCCGCGATACCTCGGAGCCGAAAGGCGGCAACGCTTCCCGGGAGATCCGCCGGTGGGCATCCGCGGCACCTCGCGTTGTGATCGAGGTATCGCCAACGACCACTGCGCCGACGAGGCAAGAGCCGGGTTCACGAAGCAGCGGTCGGGCTGACGGAGCACACTGCAAGCATGGGACTCATCCGACTGATCGCGCGCCCGATGCTCGCCTCGATGTTCGTCACCGGTGGGCTGGACGCCTTCCGGAATCCGGAGGGCAAGGCCCCGACCGCCGACAAACTGGTCGGCGGGCTGGCCGACATGCTTCCGGTGGTGTCCGACACCTCGCAGATCGTCAAGGTCGACGGCGCGGTGAAGCTGCTGGCCGGCAGCACGCTCGCGCTGGGCGTGCTGCCACGACTCTCCGCACTGGCGCTGGCCGGCAGTCTGGTACCGACAACGCTTGCCGGACACAGCTTCTGGAAAGAGACAGATCCGGCAAAGCGATCGATGCAGCAGATCCAGTTCTTCAAGAACGTCAGCATGCTCGGCGGCCTGCTGCTGGCGGTGGCGGACAAACCGGGCAGAAGCCGGGCGGAATGGCTACGCCCGCCGGGAGGACCCGGGCATCAGGGCGTATGCAATGCCCCGGCTCAACTGTCCTCCAGCAACTGATGCTCGATGGCGGCGCGCAGCGCTGCGGCGCGGTCGTTGACACCGAGCTTTCGGTAGATGTGCCGGATCTGGGTCTTCACCGTGTTCGCCGAAACCTGCAGCCGCCGGGCAATCTCCTCCCGGGAAGCGGTGGTCGTCAGGGCGGCCAGCACCACCGATTCACGACCGGTCAGGGCGATCTGCGAGACCTGCGCCGGCATCACATCGACCGTCACCGCATCCAGCCGTTCGCCGATCGACGTGGCTCCGGCGTGTCGGCAGAGTTCCGCGAGGGCCCGCCGATCGTCGATCGGCAGCCAGGCCAGGTGGACCTGGACTCCGTGCACCGCAGTCAGTTCTTCGGCCCGCCGCAGCAGGCTCACCGCCATCGAGCCGTCCCCGGTCCGCAGGGCCGCGGCGGCGCCGAACGTCAGTGTCGCTGCCTTGCTGCGCACGCTGTGTCCGGCCGTGGCCAACCAGCCCGGTAGCCGGGCAATGACCTGGCCGGCGCTGCCGGTCAGCAGCAAGTGCAGCGCCCGCGCCGCGGCCAGTTCTGCGCGTCCGTCGTCGTGGTCGCCGGACAACAGGCGTTCGGCGGCGCCGGCCCGGCCCGCGGACAGCCATGCGATGGCAAGGAATCCGTGAAGAGTGCGGGTCGCGAGGTTGTCGCCGACACCGTTCGGAGGAAGTGCGGCATCCAGCACCGACTGCACCCGGCGAGTCTGCGCCAGCGCCTCACCAGAGCCAACTTTCGCCACCAGCAGGGCGGCGGTGAGCAGCGGCCAGAACTCGGCGGTCTCGGTGTACCAGCCGCGGTCGATGACTCCCACCGCGCGGTCGAACTCCATGGCGTCCGAGTGCAGCAGGCTCTCACCCACCGTCGTCATGGCGTTGAGATAGATGCTGGCGTGGTCGCGCGGCCAGGCCGCCGGATCGATCTGGCTCAGCGCCGCCCTGGCGCGCGGGAGTTCGCCGGCGAACGCGTGCGCCCCCACCAGGTACGACAACGCATAGTTCCGGGTCGAGCCCAATCGGCTCAACGAGGCCGACCGGCTCAGCACGGCGACGGCCGCGTCCGGTTGGCCGCCCTGCAGCAGCGAAAAGCTCAGCTGACGCAGGATCATCGCGATCGGCTCCCGCAGCTCGTCCAGCCGATCCGCCGACACACCACCGAGTTTCGCGGTGGCGGCCAGGCTCTCGCGGGCGGATCCGTTGAAATCACCCACGAATCGGCGGCTGACGGCCCGCAGGCTCAGGTTGATGAAGCCGTCGATGTCCGGACCGGCGATCGGCGACGTCGCCCGGTGCTCCACCGCGATGGCGAATGCGTCGCGGGCCGTCCCCCGCGTCACCGGATCGGTCAGTCGGGCCAATCCCAGCGCGAAGGCCAGCATCGGATGGGCGCACAGCACGTGATGCGGCACGGAGTTGAGTGGCCGCAGCAGCCGGTCGGTGAGGTAGCTCTCCGGATAGATCCGTAGCAGGTCGAGGTAAACCCGCACTGCCAGTGGGTAATCGGCGGCATCCAGCGCCAGCTGGAACGCGAGTTCGTGGTCGCCGTAGCCGACCAACCATTGCGCGGTCCGGCCCGCCGACCTGCGGTAGGCGCCGACGTCACGGCGACGCAACTCCCGCAGAAATGCGCTCCGCACGGAGTCGACGTACTGGAAAACGGGATGACGGTAGGCGTAGGGAATCCACCGGCCGAATCCCTGGCGTTCCAACAGCTCCAACAGCTCTTCGGCATCGCTGCGAGCGGTCAACCCGACCGCCAGGTCGAGATCGACGTACGGGGCGACACTGGTCAACGCAACGAACTCGGCCGCCGAGTCGTCCGGCAGCACACTCGCGAGATCGGTGGCCACCAAACGGTTCCAGTCGTCGCTACCGGCGACCGGGATCACCGTCCGTCTGGACATCGCGAGCACCATCGCGCGCAGGGCAATCGCGTAGCCGTGGGTCGCCCGCAGCGTCGACCGCGCGAGCACCGGGTCGCCCCTGTCCAGGTGCAGTCGCAGCAGTTCGGCGACTTCATCGGCGTTGAATGCGAGCTGGTCGTCGGTGATGACCTGCACGGTATGGCGCAGTTGCAGCATCTCGTCGGTGAGGCCGGTGCCACCTCTGGTGCCGATGACGATCCGTACGTCCGGAAGCTCCGCAACCAGACGCAGGATGTCCTCGTCGATCTCGGTTGCCGCCGCACCCACGTTCTCGTACGCATCGAAGATGAACACCACCGCACCCACTGGGCGCAGTAGGTCGATCGCGACGTCGACGGGATCGACCCCGACGCCGACCCGCTGCAGCAGCATCGACGAGCGATCGGCGTCGAGATCGCCGGCCCGGCGGGCGGATTCGGTGACCCTGGTCCAGAACGCCTGCCGGGAGCCGACGGAGGAATGCACGGTCAGCCACAGCAAGAAGGTCGACTCAGCTCGTCGGGCCGCCCAGTTCCGCAGCAGCGTCGTCTTTCCCGATCCGGTGGCCGCCCGCAGCACGCTGACCCGGGCCGGACTGGAGTCCAACAACCGGTACAGCCGCGGTCGTTCGACCAGCCCCGCGGCAGGCCGACGGTCGCCGGAATCGCGTGCGTGTCCGTTACTGGGCGGCCCCGACGTTAGCCCTTGCCCGGCGGACGATCTCGATGTCGTCATGTCACTGTGGTGGCAGTTCGATGTCCCTCGCTCCCGGCGCCGACCCGAAGTCGGCCGTCACGATTCTGACATTCGGGATGACTGTCGTGTTCGGCGGGTTCTGCGATCGGTCCGCCGGTAGGTGGGACCGGCACGGTCGGCCATCAGGCGGGTACCGCCCGGACCACGATGTTGTTCTCGTAAGTGTTGTATCCGCCGTGCGGACCGTCGATGTGCAGCAGCTTTCCACCA
The DNA here is from genome assembly GCF_000426645.1 of Nakamurella lactea DSM 19367. Classification (GTDB taxonomy): domain Bacteria; phylum Actinomycetota; class Actinomycetes; order Mycobacteriales; family Nakamurellaceae; genus Nakamurella; species Nakamurella lactea. The sequence goes on from NZ_KE384550.1 coordinate 144,465, forward strand.
CAGGTCACCAGCACCAGCCGCCGCGGACCGGCACCGTCGAAGATGTCGTCCGGCAGCGCCCTTTTGTTCACCGACTCGAGAGAGGTGACCCGCCACGAGCTTCGTCGCCCGGTGTCGCCGGTGGTCACTACTACGGCGCCGGGCTGGATCTCGGACAATCGATACAGCGCACCGAGGCCCTGCCCCGCGATATTGACGTGGCCGGCGATCAACACGGTCCCCGCCGTGCCGGTGAGGGCGGCTCCGCCGTTCCATCGCCCGACCCGACTGATCACGTCCGGGATCACCATGGCTCCGTGCTCGGCGCCGACGTCCTCGATCGGTGCCTCGACATCCAGCGACCGGATGAAGAGTCGGTCGGGCCCGTCGAACGTCCAGGGTCCGGCGTGTCGCGGCGGCCGGTCGGGGCCACCGGCGACGATTCGCGGCGTTCCGGCCCTGTCGTCGGCCGGCCCGGTCGATGGCACGTCACCGCCCACCGGGGCGACAACGTCACCGGTCGCCGGTGGAATGGTGTCGCCGGGCAGCAGCTTCTCCGGCGGGACGGTCGAGGTGAAGGTTCGCGAGGGAACAGGCGCGTCCGCCGGCGGGGTCGACTGCAATCCGCTGAGCATCAACATCATCGCCGTGGCGGCGACCAGCACCGCGCCCATCATCACGCCGGCGATCCTGATTCGACGTCGCGCACACCGACGCCGCGACCACCCGGTTCTGATCGGAGGCTGGGTACTCATCGACATCGGACGATCCTCATCGCAGTGCAGTCGGTGGTGCGGCTGTCCGCCCAGGGATCGTTCCCCGGGCGGACAGCCGCGATGCCGGTCCCGATCAGTCGGTCGGCATTACCTGGTGCGCCACGCGCTGACGCCGCGTGACGAGCAGCCAGGCCCCGGCGCCGAGCATCAACAGCACCAGCAGCACCGCTCCCGCGATCACCATCGCGGTGTGCCCGGTGCCGTTGCCGGCGAGTCCGGTGTTGATGGTCACCGGCGGGTCAGCCACCGGCGCCTGCAGACCGCTGATCGTTGCCTCCGACCGCGCGGAGGCGATCGGGCCGGCATCCGGCGGGGTACCGGTCGCGGTGGCGGTGTTGGTCACCCGGCCCGCTGCCACGTCCGCGTCGGTCAGTGTGTACCCGGCTGTGCAGGTCACCTCCGCTCCAGGTGCCAGCTCCGCGGCCGCGGCCGGGCAGCTGATCGCGGACAACGTGCCGGTACCGGAGAATGCGCCCTCCACCGGGTGCACGTCGGTGAGCGGCACGTTGCCGGTGTTGGTGATCCGGAACGAGTACGTCACCGTCGAGCCGACCGCGCCGCCGTTCACCGGATCAGCCGACTTCACCATGGCCAGACCGGGTTCGGGGTCCTCCACCGGGTTACGGGTGCAGTCCGCTTCCTCACCGGCCTTCGCCGTGCACACCGGGTCGGCCGGTGGCTTCTGCTGCGGCTTCAGCAGGAAGTTGGCCAGCACGCTGTCGCCCCGCTGAGCCTGCGGCTTCACCTGCACGGCGTAGGAGACCACCACCGTCCTGCCCGCCGGGAGGATGCCGGAGATGCTGATCCGGTTCCCGTGCCGACTGACAGACAGTGCCTTGTCCGACGACTTCGGGGGGCTCACCAGGGTCGCGTCGTCGGTCACGTGGGTCAGATCGTCGACCTTCGCCACCTGGCCACTGCCGGTGCCATTGTTGGCGAAGGTCAGGGTGTAGGTCAGCCGTTGGCCGGCCTGGACCGCCGACCCGGTCACCGGGTCGACCGACTTGCTGTCGACGATCTCTGCCACCGGATGATCGGTGCACAGTGGGTTGTCCTTCGCGCACTCGACCGGCGGGTCGACCTGGCCCGGCTTCACCAGGAAGTTGCTCATCCTCTTGTCGCCGCGCTCGCCGTCCGGTTTGACCGTCACGGCGTAGACGACGGTCGCGACCTGACCCGCCTGCAGGGTTCCGGTCACCCGGAACTTCCCGCCAGTGACCTTGCCGGCCTTCAGCGCCGGGTCGGACGTCCTGGGCGCCGCCGAGATCACCGCATCGTCCAGGACCTTGGTCAGATCGTCGGTGTAGTCGATGGGACCGGCCGCCTTTCCGACATTCCTGAAGGTGAGCGTGTAGGTGACCCGCTGCCCGGCCGTCACCGTCGAACCCGTTGCCGGGTCTGCGGTCTTCACCGGATCGATGTCCGGCAGGTCGGTCTTGGTGCAGGTCGGGTTGTCGTCCGCGCACTGGGCCGGCGGGGTGGTGCCCTGCGGCACGAGGAAGTTGTCGGCCGAGTCGTTACCCCGATCGGCCTCGCCTTTCACGGTGACCGCATAGCTGACCGTCACGGTCTGTCCACCGACGAGAGCACCGGCGATGCCGAGAGTGTCGCCGCTTCGCCTTACCGTCAACGCATCATCCGACACCGACGGCGCCGTGGTCAGCTCGGCGTCGTCCAGCACGTCGCCGAGCAGGTCGTTCTGATCCACCGTGACCGGTCCGGCACCGACATCGGTGAAGGTCAGCGTGTAGGTCAGGACGGTGCCGGTCACCACCGGATCCGCCGAGGCGGTGACGCTCTTGGTCGCCTTCAACTCACCGATCTTCGTGTTGGTGCAGTCCGGCAGCCGATCGTCGGCCGGCTCACAGCCCGGCCCGGTCGGCGGGGTCTGGCCCGGCGTCAGCAGGAAATTCGCCGCCTGGTCGTCACCGCGTTGGCCGTCGGGTTTGACGGTGGCCTGGTAGGTGACGGTGTAGGTCTGGCCGATCGGCACCGAGCCCTGCACGGTGATGGTGTCGCCATTGTGCTTGGCCTGCAACGGATCCGTGGTTGCCGGGTCCTTGCTGATCTCGGCGTCATCGGTGACCTGCGTCAGGTCGTCGACAACGTCGACCTGGCCGGCGATCTGCCCAACGCTCTTGAAGTGCAGGGTGTAGGTCAGCACCGTCCCGGCGACGACCGGATCGGCGGAGGCCTCGACGGTCTTCCACGTCAGGATCTTGGCCGCCGGTACCACGACCGTTCCGCACGGATCGGCGCCGGGGGCGGTCTCGTTCTCCGGTACGCAGGCGGCGTTGGTCAGCAGTCGGTCGCCGTCGCCCCTGTAGGTCACCGAGTAGGAGATGGTGGCCGAATCACCGGCAACCAGCGGCCCGGACCAGGACAGCGTGGGGTCGGTGAACCCGGTGATTCCGGCCGATGCCTGCGCGTCGTCGTTCCAGCCGGCGTCGTCCAGCACCTCTGTCAGGTCGTCAGTGAAGGTGGCCGGGTGGTCGGCGGTGTAGTCGCCAGGGCCGGCATTGGTGACGGTGACCGTGTAGGTCAGCGTGTCGCCGACTGCCGGCAGTTCCGGCTGCGACGCCGTCTTGGTGATCGTCAACCGGGGCAGGTCGAACTCGGTCTGCGCGCACGGCTCGCCCGTTGCCGGGTCGAGGCCATCGTCGTTCGGCGGATCGCAGGCCGGCGGGGTCTTCCCGTCCGGGATCTTCGGCTGCCAGGCGACGTTACGAACCTTGCCGTCTCCACCCGCCTTCAGGGTGACGGTGTAGCTCAACGTCACGGTGTCCCCGGCGGCCAACGGGCCGATGAACGACACCAGTGGACTCTGATACCCGACGTCACCCGGGCGGTCCGCCGCGGCGTCGTTGCGGTAGGAGGCGTCGTCCAGAACTCCGGACAGATCGTCAAGCACCACTGCCGGGTTGTCGCCGGTGAAGTCGAAGGTGCCGGTGTTCTTCGCTGTCACCGTGTAGGTGATGGTGTCGCCCACCACCGACCCCGGACGGGCACTCGAGGTCTTCTCGATGTGTAGATCCCGGCTGCCGACACAGGTCTGCAGCTCGGCGGTGTTGTTGCCGTCGTCCGGATCCTGCTCGTTGCCGATCACCGTTGCGGCGTTGGTGAGGCAACCGGCCCCGTCCGGCGCCGTTGCGGTGACGGTGATGTCGGTGGACTCGCCGTTGGCCAGCGCACCGCCGGTGCAGGTGATGTCGCTGCCGGCGACCGTGCAGCCGGGAGTTGCCGCGATGTCGGTGTACCCGACGGGAACCGCATCGGTGACGGTGAAGCCGGTGCTGTCACCCGGACCGACGTCGGTGACTCGCAAAGTCCAGCTGATGGGTGCGCCCGGTTCGACCGTGTCCGGACCGATCTTCTCGATCTGCAGGTCGACCGGCTCGATGATCAGGGTGGTGTCACCGGGGGGTTCGAGGCCGGTTTCGGTGACGTTGTCCGGGCCGTTGGTGTAGCTGCCCGGCTCGCTGCCGGTCACCGGAATCGTGACGGTGCACGAGCTCTGGCCGGCGTTCAGGTTGCCGGTCACGCTGATCGATGCATTGCCGGCGGCGGCCGCGACCTGCCCGGACGGGCAGCTGGTCGCGGCCGCGCCGGTCGCCGAGACCGTCAGCCCGGCGGGCAGCGCGTCGGTGAACGACCACCCGTTCTTGGCGGCCAGCTCGCTGGTGTTGGTGATGGTGAAGGTGAGCGTGCTGGTGCCGCCGGGGGCGATCCTCGCCGGGCTGAACTCCTTGTCCAGCTGTGGAGTGACGTCCAGGATCTGGATGTTGTCGATGGTGTGGTCGTTGCCGCGACCGCTGCCGTTGTTGTTGATCATCCGCAGGCCCACCGAGCTGCCGGAGAACAACACGGCGCCCTGCGAGGTGTACGTCCCGACCGACACCTGTCGCGGGCCGCTGGCGCCGACGCCGGGAATGGGGAAGGTGGTGGACGCCGTGCAGGCGTTGACCTCGGGGCCGACGGCGGTATCGGCGCCCGATTGGTCGAGCAGGTAGAACTCCAGCAACGGCGCACTGACGCTGCAGTTGACCGCCGCCACGTCGACGCTGAACGCGATGAACCTGTTGGCCGCCTGGAACGGGATGTTGTCGACGGTCTCGAACTCCACCAGACCGACGCCGGGATCAAGTGCGGTGTAAGCTGTATCGGCGTAGTTGCCGCGGGCCTCGTTCTCCGATTGTCCGGTGTACATTCCTATGCCCCAGGCCAGCTGCTGGGATACGTTCCAGGCGTTCTGACCGCTGGCGGGAAACCCGGGAGTGAGGCAGTCGGCCACCTGGTCGGCGCCGTCCACCTCTTGATTCGCCGACGCGATCCAACCGTTGCAGCCCCGCAGCCATTCGGGATCGGCCGTGTAGGTGGCTCCGTCGGCGCCGGTGTATTGGTCCAGCCGGGAAACCGGGTCCGGTCCCGGAACATTCTGGAAGTCCTCGGCGTACACGACTGTGGGGTCCGATGGGGTTCCGGGGTTTCCCGGGGCCGCCGAAGCCTGGGGAGCCATCGACGTCGAACCGGCGATGAACAGTGCCGACGCGACCAGCGCCAGCAGCGAACCGAGGGCGGCGGTACAGCGCGAGGGGCTCGGACGATGAGTTCCCCGGCGCCGCCGGGTCAGCGGGTGGCGCGCCCTTCCGGGCGCGTTGGGTCGAGCGGATTGTGCAGGCACGGGGTAGCTCCTGATCTCGGTGGACCCATCCGAATGGTCGGAATGCCCGACGATCCTTCGGTCAGGTGGGGTTGGAACGCGCCCTTTCATATCGAAGCCGGGGCCCTCGGGACAGGGCGACGGGGCGTCCTCACCCGTCGACTGTCCGCTGCCGTCGGCGCCCCCATGAAGGCCCGAGATGGCTGGCGATTGCGGCGTTTTCCGTGTTCGACCCGTGCTCGGCCGCGGCTCGGATGCCTGCCGACCGGCATGGTTCGCCCGGGTGAGGCCGGCGAAGTTCACCCGCTCGATCACCCGCAGCGGGGTGATCCCGACGGCCGTTCATTCCGATGAGGACTCGACCGTTCGACGGATCGGTGCAACCCGATCGCCGCCGGGCGACTCACGCAACGGTGATCACGCCGGTAGTCGTTGGGCCCATCCGGTGGCCAAGGCGTGGCCAGGGTGACGCAGACGCCCGAACCGGGGTGATTTTCTGCAGTCTCCGGGCACGAGCGCGGCGGTCGGTGCTGCCGTGGGTCAGCATTCAGACATTCATCCGACGGACTTCAAGGAACCTCGTCCAGTGCCTTGCCCCACCGTGCCGCGTCCCCGCCGGCCCGATCCGACCATCCAGCGACCGCGCTTGCTCACCATGCTCGACAGTGCCGCCTCGCTCATCGTGCTGCGGGCACCGACCGGCTTCGGCAAGACCACCCTCGTCTCCGACTGGCTGGGCTGCGCGGCCGGCGGCCCCTGGCCGGGTCGCCCGGGGTCGGAGCGAACGGCATGGTTGCGGGTGCCGATGGGCGGCGGCGATCCGGAGACGTTCTGGGCCAAGCTGATTCACGCACTCGGGCAGGCCGACGGATCCCCCGGCGATCCGGCCGCGCGGGCGCCAGGTCCATGGCGCAGCGCGCGCGGAATCGCCGAGCACCTACTGGCCGCGGCCGGACCACTGTTGCTCGTGGTGGACAGTTTCGAGAACGTCACTGATCACGGGATCGATGTCGAGTTGGTCGAAACCATCGGTGCCACCCCAGGTCTGCGAGTGCTGGTCTGCCTGCGCGGCCGACAGCACTTCCCGGCCGAACTGACCGGCCGGCTGCCCACCACCGAGATCACCGCCAAACACCTGCGGTTCACCGAGGACGAGACTGCCGCCCTGGTCGGAGCCGCTGGCCTGCGGCCGGGCGCCTTCCATAGTGACGTGCTGCATGCCGACACCGGCGGCTGGCCGGAACTCACCCGGCTGGTGGTGAGCCGGCTGGCCGATGCGCCACCCGATCCCGGTTACCTGGCACGGCTCACCGTCGATACCGCAGTCGGATATCTGCGCCGGCGGCTGGCCCCGATCGTCACTCACCGGCCGACTCTCGACTTCCCGTTGTTGACCTCGCTACCGGCGGAGTTCACCGTCGGGTTGGCCGATGCGATCACCGGGGTCGACGCCACCGCGATGGTGAGCCGGCTCGAGTCCGAGGGTCTGCTGATGGCGACCGAACGTTCGGGCGAAGTCATGTATCGATGGCCGGGGGCCGCCCGCCGGGCGCTCCGGGCAGAACTGACGGTGCGTTACCCGGACCGGCTTCCTGAACTGCACCGGCGGGTGGCGCTCTGGTGCTTCGAGCACGGACAACCCGCGACCGCCCTGCATCATTGCCTGCAGGCCCGGGACTGGCCGCTGGCGGTCGCGGTGATGGAAAGGCACTGGTGGACGCTGCAACTCACCGAGCGAGACGCACTGGTCCGCGCCTTCACCACGGCGCCGTGGGAATCGCTCGCCGGCAGTCAACGGGTGGTCGCGCTGCGGGAACTGGTACTGCCGGTGCCCGAGTCCAGGTTGCTGACCGACGCCACCCTCCCCGCCTCGCCGGGCCAGCTGACCCAGCTCGGGATCACCGCCAAGGCTGCCGACATCATCGACAACGGAATGCTGACGTCCATGGTGCTGCGTCAGCGCGGCCAGTTCGCCCGCGCCGCAACCTTTGTCCGCCGCCTGCTGACCGTCGCCGCAACGGCCCGGTCGGTTCAGCCGGCGGCGGCCGCGCGGTACTTTCCGACCGTCAACCTGGTGGCCGGACTCAGCCTGCTGCTCACCGGAGCATTCGGCGATGCCCAACACCTGCTGTCCACCGCCTACCGGGCCGGATCCGACCGTCGGGAGGTACCGGCGGCCGCCGGGCTGCTCGCGCTCGATCACGCTGTGCTGGGCGAGATCCCGGCCGCCGAGTACTGGCTGACCAGATTCGATCGTGCTGCGGTCGAGCGAACCATCGACACCGGCGAGATCCGCGCCATTGCGGCCTCGGCGCGTCTGTTGGTGGCACTGGACGCCTTCGACCTCCAGACGGCGAAGACGGTCGCACACGAATTGCCGCCGACGTTGCCCGACAGCGACCTGTGGGCGTTCGTGCTCTATGCCCATGCGCAATATGCTCTGCACTTCGGTGATCCCCTCGGCATGCTCGATCGGCTGCAGCGCGAGCAGCTGACCCGGCGCCACCTGCTCGGTCCGGAAGCGGTTGCCACGCCACTGCTGGCCGCGGCCGAGATGGCGCTGTTGCTGTCAGCCGGACGGGGGAGCCAGGCACATCGGATGCTGCAGAACCACGGGCCGCATTCGCTGCTACAGGTGCCGGCCGCGAGGTTGGCGCTGTTGTCCGGCGACCTGGTCGAGGCGCAGCGACTGGCCACCGACCTCAGTTGGGAGCAGGGAGCAACCACCCGGGATCGTCTGGAGATGCTGACCATCCGGGCCGCGACTCAGGCGGCATCCGGCGATCGACCATCCGCGCGAGACACCCTGCGACGCGCCGGCGAGCTGGGCGCGGGGAACGGGCTGCTGCGCCCGTTCGCCACCGTACCGCTGGCCGATCTGGTCGACCAGCAGTCGCCGGCCGGCGTGCTCGAGCTGCTGCGGATCGCACGTGAACACCGCCCGCCGTACCCGTCTTCGGTGGACCTCGTTCGGTTGTCTTCGCGGGAACACGTTGTTCTGCAGCAACTGTCCGTCGGGCTGACGCTGGAACAGACGGCCGAGGAGCTGGTGGTCTCGCACAACACGGTCAAGACCCACGTTCGCAACATCTATCGAAAACTCGGCACCGGCAGACGGGAGGATGCTATCGGCCGCGCCCGTGAACTCGGTCTGGTCGAGACGAGGAGGCCGCCACGGCGGTAACCGCCATTCATGATCCGCGGTGCGCAGCTACCTGCAGAGGAGCTCAGCTGCCGGTCGTCATTCCGGTGCCCGAGACGGCGAACAGCACCACATCGATCGCGGCTCCGACGATCAGCGCCTTGAACAGCCATCTGCCAGCCGGACCACGGCGCTGCAGCACGGCCACTCCGGCGGCGCCGGCCACCATCGCACCGAACGCGATCCATCGCCACGGCGGCACCGGCCCGACCGGGCCGAACAGCAGCGCGGCCGCCGCCCCGAGCACCAGCAGCACCGCGCAGCCGGTCGACGGACCTGGGCCGAGACGGTGTGGCAGACCACGGATCCCGTTCGCTGCATCCTGTTCCAGATCCGGCAGCACGTTCAACAGGTGCGCACCCACGCCGAGCATCGACCCGGCGGCCACCGCCCACCAGGCCGGCAACGGCGCGGTCGGCAGGGCCAGCGTCGCGACCGCCGGCAGTGCGCCGAAGGCGATCGCGTACGGCAGGAACGACAGCACCGTCGACCGCAGGCCCAGGTTGTACGCCCAGCCGCACGCCACGATCGACAGCGCCGCACCCCCTGCCCAGCCGCCGAGCGCCAGCGCGAACGCCACCGCCAGCAGCACGGCGATGCCGGTGGCGAGCGTGGCCGTCCGCCGATCGATGCTGCCGACCGCCAGCGGCTTGTCCGTCCTGCCGCTGCGCCGGTCGCGCTCGGCGTCCAGCACATCGTTGCTCCAGCCGATCGACAACTGCCCGGTGAGGATCGCGGCGACCAGCACCAGCAGCCGGCCGGCCGACAGGCCGACGGCACCGCCCAGCGCCCCGCCGACCACGGTGACGGCGAGGGTCGGCAGCGGATGGCAGGCCATCAGCAACGCTCGGACCCGGGACATCCTCCGATGTTAGGGACACCGGCGGCGGGCCGACGCGGATACGGTGGGGTGATGACCACCCTGGCGGCGGTGCACGGCGTGGTCCCGGAGTACCGATACCCGCAGGCCGAGCTCACCGAGGCGTTCGCCGAGCTGTGCCTGCCGGACGGCGACCAGCGTCCGTTGCTGCGGCGCCTGCACCGCAACGCCGAGGTCGACTTCCGGCACCTGGCGCTGCCGATCGAGCGGTACCGCGAGCTCACCGACTTCGGGATGACGAACGACGCCTATCTGCAGGCAGCGGTCGAACTCGGCGCCCGGGCGGTGCAGGGCGCGTTGCAGGAGGCGGGCCTGACCGCGGCCGACGTCGACCTGGTCATCTCGACCACCATCACCGGGATCGCGGTCCCGTCGCTGGAGGCCAGGATCGCCGGCCGGATCGGGCTGCGGCCCGACGTGATCCGGATGCCGCTGTTCGGCCTGGGTTGTGTGGCCGGCGCGGCCGGCATCGCCCGGCTGCACGACCACCTGCTCGGTCATCCGGATCAGGTCGGGGTGCTGTTGTCGGTGGAACTGTGTTCGCTGACCATCCAGCGCGGCGACCGGTCGATGGCGAACCTGGTGGCCAGCGGTCTGTTCGGTGACGGTGGCGCCGCGGTGGTCGGCGTCGGCAGCAACCGCGCCGCCGGTTCCCCGGCCCGGACCGGGCCACGGGTGCTGGCCGCCCGCAGCCAGCTGTTCCCGGACACCGCGCGGACGATGGGCTGGGACGTGACAGCCGGCGGCCTGAAGATCGTGCTGGACGCGGCCGTTCCGGAGCTGGTCGAGCGATACGTCGGCCCGGGAATGCGGGCGTTCCTGACCGACAACGGGCTGTCCGTCGACCGGATCGACCACTGGGTCTCCCACCCCGGCGGTCCCAGGGTGATCGACGCGATGTCCACCGCCCTCGGGCTGCCCGACGATGCGATGAAACTGACCCGGACGTCGCTGGCCCAGGTCGGGAACCTGTCGTCAGCCTCGGTACTACACGTGCTGGCCGACACGCAGCGGGAGCGCCAGCCGGCGCCGGGCAGCTACGGCGTGCTGACGGCGCTCGGGCCCGGATTCTGCTCCGAGTTCGTACTGTTGCGCTGGTGAACCGGTGATCGGCTATCTGATCCTGCTACTGGCGGTGGCCGCCGAGCGAGTGCTCGAGCTGATCGTCAGCCGGCGCAACCTGCGGTGGAGCATCGAGCGCGGCGGTACCGAGGTCGGTGCGGGTCACTACCCGGCGATGGTCACCCTGCACACCGGGCTGCTGATCGGTTGTGCGGCCGAGGTGCTGCTGGCCGACCGGCCGTTCCTGCCGGCGCTCGGGTGGCCCTGCCTCGGCCTGGTGCTGGCCAGCCAGGCCCTGCGCTGGTGGTGCATCGGCACCCTCGGCCGGCAGTGGAACACCCGGATCGTGGTAGTTGCCGGGCTCGGCCTGGTGCGGACCGGACCGTACCGCCTGCTGCGTCATCCGAACTACGTCGCGGTGGTCGTGGAGGGTGCGGCCCTGCCGCTGGTGCACACCGCCTGGCTGACGGCGGCGATCTTCACGGTGGTGAACGCGGTGTTGTTGCGGACCCGGATTCGCGCCGAGAACGCTGCGCTGGCAACGGTTCCGACGTGATCGATCTGACGGTCGCCGGCGGCGGGCCGGCCGGCCTGTTCACCGCATTGTTCGCCCGCGCCGCCGGGCTGACCGTCCGGGTGGTTGAACCGCGACGCTCGCCCATCGACAAGGCCTGCGGCGAGGGCCTGATGCCCGGTGCGGTCGAGCTGCTGGCCGGGTTCGGGTTGCGGGCCGGCGTCGAGCTACCCGGCGCGGCCTTCGTCGGGATCCGCTATCTGGACGACCGATATCTCGCCGAGGCCCGCTTCGGCTCCGGCACCGGCTGGGGAATGCGGCGGGACCTGTTGCAGGGAGCGCTGTTCCGGCGTGCCGAGGCGGCCGGCGTCGAGTTCGTCGAGGGATCCGTCGGTGACATCCAGCAGGACGGCGAGCGGGTCAGGGCCGGCGCTCTCACCTCCCGCTACCTGGTGGCCGCCGACGGCCTGCACTCGCGGATCCGACACGCACTGGGGCTGCAGCTGCCGGACCGCTCGGCGCCCCGCTGGGGACTACGCCGTCATCTGCAGATCACGCCGTGGACCGATCACGTCGAGGTCCGGTGGGCCGCCGCCGCCGAGGCCTATCTGACGCCGCTGGGACCCGACCTGCTGTCGGTGGCGTTGCTGACCGATCGACGGGGCTCGTTCGACGAGCAGCTGACCGCCTTCCCGGAGCTGGCCGAAAGGTTGAAAGGCGTTGCCGGCGATCAGGTCCGCGGCGCGGGACCGTTGCGACAAAGAGTCGGCAGCCGGGTCGCCGGCCGGGTACTGCTGGTCGGCGATGCCGCCGGTTACGTCGACGCGCTGACCGGGGAGGGCATCGACATCGCCGCCCGCAGCGCCCGGGAACTCATCCGCTGCCTGACCGCCGACCGACCGGCCGACTACGAACGTGCCTGGCGAGGCGTCACCCGTCGCTACCGCTACCTGACCGGCGCGCTGCTGGCCGGCCGGCGCCGCGAACCGGTGCGTCGTCGGCTGGTCGGCGCGGCGGCCCGTCATCCCCGGTTGTTCCGGGCGACGGTCCACCAGCTCACCCGCTGATCGTCGGCCTCGGCGGGTCCGCCCGGGCGCGGCGAGCGCGGCCGGGCGCGGCGAGCGCGGCGAGCGCGGCGAGCGCGGCCGGGCGCGGCGAGCGCGGCGAGCCCGGCCGGGCGAACCCCGCTACGCGGGGAAGTCAGGCCAGGGCGGCCAGCTTCGTCAGCGTGTTCCAGTTACGCATGGTGACGTCGACGCCGAGTTCCCGCTGCCAGTCGACGGTGGCGAATGGCGACTTCAGCACGCCGTCCGGACACCACAGGTACAGGTGACCCCCCTCGAACCGCAGATTCCCGTCGGGGTGACGGTCGAGCACGGCGGCCACCGATCCGGCCTTCGGCGGACGGGACAGGAAGCCCAGCAAGTGTTTCGACCCATCGGGCGCGGCTTGTCCGAACGGATCGGCGGCAATCGCCGCAGCCAGCTCGTCCGCCGACCGGACCAGCACCGCGACGTCGAACCCGAAGCGCTCCGTGATGGCCGCGTGCACCAGTTGTTCGGTGACCGTCGGCTCCGTCGTAGCGGTCACCATCGCGTTCCCACTCTGCAGCACGGTGACCACCTCGGTGTGACCGAGCCCGGCGAGCAGCGACCGCAGGTCGGCCATCGCGATCCGCTTCGCCTTGCCGACGTTGATCCCCCGCAACAACACGATCTGCCTGGTCGCCGGATTCTGCGTCACACCGGCAGTCTTGCAGGCTGACCGGGGCCAGGTCCCACCGGGCGGCGCCCGTTGCCGCACAATCGACTACATGCCGGAGATGACGACGCCCGACCACTTCCCACCGATCGCCGATTACGCATTCCTGTCCGACTGCGAGACGAACTGCCTGGTGGCACCGGACGGCTCGGTCGAATGGATGTGCGTCCCACGGCCCGACTCGCCGAGCATCTTCGGCGCCATCGTGGACCGCGACGCCGGTTCGTTCCGGGTCAGCCCGGTGAACGTCGCGGTACCGGCCGCCCGTCGCTACCTGCCCGGCACCCTGGTGCTGGAGACCACCTGGCAGACCCCGACCGGGTGGCTGGTGGTGCGGGACGCCCTGGTGGTGGGGCCCTGGCACGACGTCGAGGAACGGTCGAACAGCCATCGCCGGGCACCTACCGACGACGATGCCCGGCACTGTCTGCTGCGGATCATCGAGTGCACCTACGGCGCCGTCGACCTCTCGGTGGAGTGCGAACCGATGTTCGACTACGCCCGCAGCGCGCCCGACTGGGAGTACGCGAACGGCGGGTACGACGTGCTGCAGGCGACCGCCGGGCCGGCCAGGTTCGCCGGCACCGGGGCGGCGCCGGCCGGCGCCGATGGGGCTCACGACACCGCGGACGGGAAGGGCTCCGCGAAACCGGGCTCACCCACCCTGCGGCTGACGTCGTCGCTGCGATTCGGCGTCGAAGGCCCGGTCGCCGTCGCCCGGACCCGGATGAATGCCGGCGACAAGCATTTCGTCGCGCTGTCCTTCTCCGCGCTGCCGGTGCCGACCAGGGTGGAGGAGGCCGAGCACCGGATGGCGCACACCGAGAGTTTCTGGCGGGAATGGTTGACCCAGGGCAGTTTTCCCGATCACCCGTGGCGCAGCTATCTGCAGGTGTCGGCGCTGGCACTCAAGGGCCTCACCTACGTGCCGACCGGCGCCCTGCTCGCCGCCGCCACCACTTCACTGCCGGAAACCCCTGGGGGACAACGCAACTGGGACTACCGGTACAGCTGGATCCGGGACTCGACCTTCGCCCTGTGGGGGCTCTACACGCTCGGCTTCGACCGGGAGGCCGACGACTTCTTCTACTTCATCCACGACGTGGCCAAGGACGATCCGAAGAACCTGCAGTTGATGTACGGCATCGGCGGCGAACACGACCTGACCGAGTTCACCCTCGACCACCTGGACGGCTACGGCGGCGCCCGGCCGGTGCGGGTCGGCAACGCCGCCTACCGGCAGAAACAGCACGACGTCTGGGGTGCGCTGCTGGATTCGATCTACCTGCACAGCAGATCCAAGAACCGGCTGCCGGACGAGCTCTGGCCGATCGTGGTGGCCCAGGTGGAGTCGGCGATCGCGAACTGGCGCGACCCGGACTCCGGAATGTGGGAGATGCGCGGCGAGCCACAGCATTTCGTCTCGTCGAAGGTGATGTGCTGGGTCGCCGTCGATCGCGGCGTCCGGCTGGCCACCGCCCGTGGCGGCGCCGACAAGCTCGTGCACCAGTGGCAGCAGGTCGCCGACGAGATCCATGCCGACGTGCTGGCCAACGGGGTGGACGACCGCGGAGTGTTCGTCCAGCACTACGGGACCGAGGCGCTGGACGCGTCGGTGCTGTTGCTGCCGCTGGTGCGGTTCCTGCCGGCGGACGATCCGCGGATCGTGGCGACGGTCAAGGCCGTCGCCGACGAGCTGACCGCCGACGGGATGGTCCTGCGGTACCGCACCGAGGAGACCGACGACGGGCTGATGGGCACCGAGGGCGCCTTCACCATCTGCTCGTTCTGGCTGGTGTCGGCTCTGGTGGAGATCGGTGAGCTGGATCAGGCGGACGCACTGTGCCGGCGGCTGCTGTCGCACGCCTCACCCCTGGGGCTGTACGCCGAGGAGATCGAGCCGCACAGCGGGCGGCACCTGGGCAATTTCCCACAGGCGTTCACCCACCTGGCGCTGATCAACGCCGTCACGCACGTGATCGGTGCCCAGCAGCGGCACGACGGCGTCAGCTTCAACCCGGCCAACGTGCGCACCTGACCGGCGGTAGCGGCCGGCGCGATGCCGACCGCGATGGTCTCCGGCCTATTCGCTCGCCTCGAGGAACGCGGCGATGAGGGCAGCGGACTCGGCTGTGCCGGCCATCGCCGCGATAGTGGCGGCCTCCAGGTCCAGTTGGGCGTCGAATCCGGCCGCGTAGCCCTGCCGGATGAGGGCACGTGCCTGCCCCGATGCCGCCGCAGGGCCGTCGGCGAGCGACCTGGCCAGCTGATCCGCCTGCGCCAGGTGGGTCCCGTCGGCGGCGACCCTGGCGATCAGTCCGATGGACAGTGCCTCGGCGGCGCCGACCCGGCGCGGCTGCAGCGTGAGGTCGAGGCCGCGGGTCGTGCCGATGGCCCTGGGCAGCAACCAGGACTGGCCGCAGTCTGGCGTCAACCCGACCGCGGTGTACGCCGTCATGAAGCTCGCCCGGTCGGACGCGACGACCAGATCGGACAGCAGCACCAGGGACAGGCCCGCCCCGGCCGCGGCTCCGTGCACAACGGTGACGACGGGCTTTGGCAGCGCCGCGATGGATCGCACCGCCGCGTGCGCGGCGGTGACGAGTTCCAGCACGAACGCGGCATGATCCGGTGCGGACGCGATGGCCCGCAGGTCGCCGCCGGCGCAGAACTGCCGGCCCTGCGCGGAGAACAGCACGACGCGCGCCGATGGGTCGTTCGAGACCGACTCGAACGCCGCTCGGAGACCATGGCAGATCTCCACGGTGAGCGCATTACCGGTGTCCGGTCGGTTGAGTACGATCCGCGCGACACCGTTTTCGACGTCGAGCAGCACCGCCTCGCTGTCGGGCCGGGACACGTCAACGATCCTGGTCGGACAGCAACCCCGGCAGCCGTTTCGACATGATCGACTCGGCGTCGCCGATGATCCGCCGGACGACGGCATCGCAGCTGTCCACGTCGTTGATCAGACCCTGCGCCATGCTCGCCCACCACATCCCGTCTTCCAGGTCTCCCGCCTCCAGCACCCGCGACCGGCCGCGGGCACCCGAGGCGAGCTCGGCCACGTCGGCAAACGTCGCACCGGGGCGGGACCCGATCGCCGCGATCTGCTCCGAGATGCCGTTGCGCGCAACCCGGGCCGAATTGTGGAACTGCCGGAACACCATCACCGTGTCGCGTTCGCCGTTGGCGACGATCTGTTCCTTGACGTTCCGGTGAATCGGCGCTTCGGTGGTCGCCATGAAGCGGGTGCCCATGTTCACCCCCTCGGCGCCCAGCGCGAGCGCCGCGGCCAGGCCGGCGCCGGTCGCGATGCCACCCGATGCGATGACCGGAATGTCGATCTTCGCGACGGCGGCCGGGATCAACACCAGACCGGGAACGTCATCCTCGCCCGGATGCCCGGCGCACTCGAACCCGTCGATACTGATGACATCGACCCCCTTGCGTGCGGCGGAGACCGCGTGCCGGACGCTGGTGGCCTTGTGGATGACCTTCACGCCGGCGGCGTGAAAGGCGGGCAGATGCGGTTCCGGACTGGAACCCGCGGTCTCCACGATGGTGACACCGTTCTCGATGATCGCCGCGCGATACTCGTCGTACGGAACGGGTGTGATGGTCGGCAGGATGGTCAGGTTGACGCCGAACGGCCGGTCGGTCAGGTCCCTGGTGCGGGAGATCTCCGCGGCCAGCGCTTCCGGCGTCGGCTGGGTCAGGGCGGTCAGGAAGGCAAGGGCGCCGGCGTTCGCGACCGCCGCGATCAGCGGCGCCGTACCGAGGCCGGTCATCCCGCCGCAGACCAGGGGATACTCCACGCCGACGAGGTCGGTGAATCGGGTGCGAATCAAGGGACTTCCTTCCGAACGGCGCGTGATGCAGGTGCCGGCGACACCGGGAACGACCCTGAGAAGTTCCCTGCCGGCCGAGGCTGGTATCACTTTACCCAACCAACTGATGGGTTGACTAACGGGAGAGACATGCAACTCGAGAACAGCACAGCCATCGTCACCGGAGCCGCCTCCGGCCTGGGCGCAGCGACGTCAGCGTTGCTGGCCGCCAAGGGCGCCACCGTGTTCGGGTTGGATCTGAACATCGGGTCGGCGCCGGACGTCGCCGGCGTCAGCTACCTCAACGCCGACGTGACGGACGAGGACCAGGTGCGAGCGGCGGTCGCGCTGGCCGCCGACGCCGGGCCGCTGCGGACGGTGGTCAACTGCGCCGGGATCGGGCCGTCGGCGCGCATTCTGGGCAAGAAGGGAGTCCATGACCTGTCGCTGTACGCATCGGTGATCAAGATCAACCTCATCGGCACGTTCACGGTGCTCGCGCTCGCCGCCGAACAGATCGCCCGGACCGAGCCGTTGGCGTCCGGCCAGCGCGGCGTCATCGTCAACACCGCGTCGGTGGCCGCCTACGAGGGCCAGATCGGCCAGGCGGCCTACTCGTCGTCGAAGGGTGGGGTGGTCGCCTTGACGCTGCCGGCGGCGCGGGATCTGGCGCAGTACGGGATCCGGGTGAACACGATCGCGCCCGGCATCGTCGACACCCCGATGCTGGCCACCGTCAGCCAGGAGTTCCGGGCATCCCTGGCCGCCGGTATTCCTTTCCCGCAACGACTCTGCCGACCGGACGAATACGCTCAGCTGGTCGGCATGATCGTCGCCCACGACTACCTCAACGGGGAGACCATCCGGATGGACGGCGCCCTGCGGATGGCGCCGCGCTGATCCGGTGCGGCAACCTTCTCCGTCCGTCGGCTCACGGGTTCAGCCGGATCTTGGTGTTGTCCCAGGTGGTGGGCCGGGCGGGGATGGACACCCGGAAGATCGCTTCTTCGGCATAGTGGGCGGTGACCGCCCTCGGTAGCTGCGCTGCCGGCACCCGCAGGTCGGCGAACTCGGCGTCGAAGGCGTCGGCGACCCGCCGACGCAGAGCGGGGTCCTCGAGAAACTCGGCATCGCCGTGAATGAGGATTCCACGCAGCCGGGACCAGTGCTCGCCGTCGTGCAGGAGCACACTCACCCGTGGATCGCGTCGCAGGTGCCGCACCCGAAAGGTCCTTGTCGGGGAACGGAAGTGCAGCGCCCCGTCGAATGCCACGTACCACACCGGCAGCGACGCCGGGCGACCGTCCTTGCGCAGCGTGGTGAGTACGGCGGTGCCGGATGTCCCGATGACCTCGGCAACTTCCTGCGTCGACAGCGTGATTCCCACAGTGCCTCCTCAGGCCATGGCATAACGGTCCACCGGACCGGTCGAGTCGACCGCGACCTTACCGGTCGCGTGCAGAACGTCCAGATGGAAACGGGTTTCGTGCACAGCCATCAATTGGTCCATGCCGGCCAGCTCCGACAGCCGGCGGCCGCGACGGGTCCAGCGCAGTGCCTTGGCGACGTCGTAGGTGTCGCCGGCACCGGCGCCGATCGCCTGCAGGCACTGGTTCAGCCGCTGCTCGTGATGCTCCTGGAGCTCCCGCACCCTGGCGTGGACGCTCGGCGCGACGATGCCGTGCGCCGGAAGCAGCCGGGCATCCGGCCGGTCGGCCATCAGCTGCAGTGAACTCAGGTAATCGGCCAGCGGCATCCGCTCCGACGGCCCCTCCCCGCCGATCGCCGGCGTGATGGTCGGCAGGATGTGGTCCCCGGTGAAGGCCAGTCCGGCCCGCTCGTCGATGAAGCAGAAGTGGCCGGTGGTGTGCCCGGGGGTCGAGACGGCCAGGATGTCCCGGCCGAGGTCGAATCGGTCGCCGTCGTGCAACCAGACGTCCGGATACATGTAGTTGGCGCTGCCCTCACCCCGGAACAGGTTCTCGGCGGTGTACCTGGCGGGCACGCCGCAGCGCGCCAGCAGCCGCTCCATCGAGTTCGGTCCGACCGCCGTGCTGCCGGCCAGGATCTCGTCGATCGTCCGGCGCTCGCCCTCTCCCAACGCAATCCGACAGCCGATCCGCCGTTTGAGGTCGACCGCGAGCGTGTAATGGTCGAAGTGGAAGTGGGTGGTCAGCACCGTATGGATATCGGAGAGCCGCTTGCCCAGCTTGCCGAGAGCCCATTCCAGGCGTTCGATCGCGCCCGGCTTGGCCCACCCGCCGTCGACCATGGCGACGCCATCGGGGCTGGTCACCGCATAGACATTGACGGCCTCGAGGGGATTTCCCGGCATCGGCAACGGAATGCGGAACACCCCGTCGGACACCTCGTCCACCGTCGGCCGGGCCCATTCCCGCGAGCTGCCCATGTCTTACCCGCCTCGATTCCTCGCACCACAGGCTCGATTCCTCACACCACCCGGCGGTCGACACCCTGGGACGACCAAAACAGCGTTCCCAACCGCTCGGTTGACGTGCGTTCGTCATCGACATAATCTTCGAACCGATGCCGCAGCAGGTGCGCGGCTGTGAACTCGCCCGTCGGCCGCGAGCGATCCGGCCGGCCCGCCAGCAGTGGAGGCCGAGCATGAGTGATGGCGACAACCTGACCTGGAATCTCGCCGATGTCTGGGAGACGGTCGCGGGCCAGCTGCCGGAGGCGCCGGCCCAGATCCACGGCGAGCGATCCTTCACCTGGGCGGAATTCGACGCCCGCGCCAACGGCATCGCGTCGGCGCTGGCTACGGAGGCCACCGCCGACGATCGGGTTGCCCTGTACCTGCGGAACTGCCCGGAGTACCTGGAGGCGACTCACGCCGCCCTCAAACTCGGCATTCCTTCGGTGAACACCAACTACCGGTACGGCGGGGAGGAACTGCTCTACCTGTGGAACGACGCCGACATCACCAGTGTGGTGTTCCACGGATCGTTCACCGAGGCCGCCGATCGGCTCCGCCCGCAGGCCGGCAAGATCCGCCAGTGGCTCCACGTCGACGACGGCACCGCACCCTGCCCCGAATGGGCCGTGCCCTACGAACAGGCTGCAGCACAGGGAACTTCCCAGGCGGTTCGCTCATCCTGGGGTCGGCACGGCAGCGATCTGTTCCTGCTGTACACCGGCGGCACCACCGGCCTGCCCAAGGGCGTGATGTGGCGCAGCATCGACTTCCTCCGGCAGACCAATGAGGTGGGCAGCCTGAAGTACCCGCTGGAGCAGGGAGTCGACGGTATCCGGGCCATGCTCACGGTTCCCGGCCGCACGCACATCTCGGCCAGTCCGCTGATGCACGGCAACGGTCTCTTCGGAGCGCTGATCACGATGCACCAGGGTGGGCTGAACGTGTCGTTGACCGCCCCCGGATTCGACGCGGCCGAGTTCCTGGACACCATCGATCGCCACCGGGTAACCAGTGTGGCGATCGCCGGCGAGGTCTTCGGCAAACGGATCCTGCGGGCCTTCGACGCCGCGCCCGGCCGGTGGAACATCCAGGGCGTCAAGGACGTTCTCAACTCGGCGGCGCTGCTCTCCGAGCCGACCAAGCGCGGGCTGCTGGAGCACTGGCCGGAGGCCACGATCATGGACGGCTTCTCGTCGTCGGAAGGATTCGGGCTCGGCTGGTCACTGGCCACCAAGGACAACATCCCGGCCACCGGCCGGTTCAACCCGGGCGCGAATGTGCGGGTCTTCGATGACGACGACGCCCTCGTCGCCGCCGGCTCCGGCGTCATCGGCCGGTTGGCGGTCAGCGGGCGCGTCCCGCTGGGCTACTACAAGGACAAGGCGAAGTCGGACGCCACCTTCGTCGAGATCGGCGGCGAGCGCTATTCGATGCCGGGCGACCGCGGCATCGTCAACGACGACGGCACCATCCAGCTGATCGGCCGAGAGTCGTTGTGCATCAACTCCGGCGGCGAAAAGATCTTCACCGAGGAGGTCGAGGCGGTGATCGTCGATCTCACCGGCGTGTCCGACGCGCTGGTGGTGGGCCTGCCGGATGCCGAGTGGGGGCAGATCGTCACCGCCGTCGTCAGTCTCGAGCCCGGGGCGGAACGCTCCGAGTCCGAGATCATCGACGGGGTGAAGGCCCGGCTGGCCGGGTACAAGGCGCCCCGCCGGGTGCGGATCGTCGACGACGTCCCCCGCGGCCCCAACGGCAAGGCCGACTACGACCGGGCCCGGCAGCTTGCGGCCGGCACCGAGTAGGCCTGGCCATGGAACCGGTTCGGCCGGCCCTGCCCGGCACCTCCTGAAAGGACATCCATGACGATCCTGATCGAGCGGCGCGACGACGTCGCTCACCTCACCCTGGCGAACGAGAAGCAGCGCAACGCGTTGTCCCCGGACGACTTCGCGGCACTGCACGACGAACTCGACGCCATCGGGCTGTCCGGCGACATCAGGGCGGTGGTGATCACCGGAGCGGGTACGGCGTTCTGTTCCGGCGCCGGTCTGCCGGCCACCATGACGCAGGATCCGCCGGCGGTGATCACCCGGCGGATCCACCGCACGGCGCTCAAGCTGCATCAGCTGCCGCAACCCACCATCGCGGCCGTCAACGGCGCGGCCTACGGCGCCGGGATGAGCCTGGCGCTGGGTTGCGACATCGTGCTGGCGTCGAGCACCGCCACCTTCTGCCAGGTATTCGTCAAACGCGGGCTGGCCCCGGACTTCGGCAGCAGCTGGCTGCTGCCCAGGTTGGTGGGCCTGCAGACCGCCAAGCGGCTGGCCCTGCTGGCCGAGGTCCTGGACGCACAGACCGCCAGGGAACTGGGCCTGGTCACCGAGGTCGTGCAGCCCGACGCGCTCGCGGAGGCCGCGCAGGCGCTGGCCCGCCGGTTGGCGGCCGGGCCGCCCGTTGCCCTCGCGTTGACCAAGCAGCTGCTGAACCGTTCGTTCGCATCGTCTTTCGCCGACCAGCTCGATGCGGAGGCCAGCGGGAGCGGCGTCACCACCGCGACCGCCGACGCCCGCGAGGCATTCAGCGCTTTTGCCGAGAAGCGGGACCCGGTCTTCCGCGGCCGCTGAGGTCGGTCAGCTCGTCACCGCGAGATCGACACTCAGCGCCGGGGCGTCGTCGCGATCCCGCACGGTCGCCGCGGCGATCAGATGCCGGAGCCCGTCGTCGGCGATCCCGGTGTCCCAGAGCTTGAGCCCCATGGTCTCCCCGGGCAGCACGATGCCGGTGAACAGCCCGGTGTACTCGCCGATAGGTGCGACTTCGTCGTCCAGCACGCTCCGGACGATCGTCCGCAGCACCATCGCGTAGGTGCACAGGCCGTGCAGGATCGGCCGGTCGAACCCGACGGCCCTGGCCGCCTCGGGGTCCGCGTGCAGCGGATTCCGGTCGCCCAGCAGCCGGTACAACAGCGCCTGCTGGGGCAGCGTCGGCACGTCCACCTCCAGGTCCGGTGCCCGGTCCGGCATCGCCACCGCCAGCGTTTCACCGCGTTCGCCACCGAAACCGCCCTCGCCGCGGGCGAAGATGCCCATGGTCGAGGTCCACAGCGGAGTTCCGTCCGGGCTCGTCGCCGTGGTCTCGAAGTCGACGACGGCGGACTTCCCCTTGTCCTGGATGGCCGACACCCTGGTGCCCACCACGGCTTCCCCACTGACCGGGATCGGCCGGTGCACAGCGATCCGCTGGCTGCCGTGCAGGATCTTGTGCAGGTCGATGTCGATGCCCGGCCGGTTCAGCGAGGGCGGCTCGATCTGCCGGAGCCCGGGTGCCACCACACCGAAGCTCGGCAGCACGACGGTGTTCCACTCGGTGGCGAACCGCAGTTCGGTCGGCGCCAGCGGGTCCGTTCCGGACCCCGTCGCCAGGTGGTAGTGCAGCACATCATCGGTGCTCCAGGAGATGGCGCGCTCGGACGCCGGGTCGGCGAGGGCAACGGTGGGATCGATCGGCACGTGTCGCTCCATGGTGAGAGATGGTGGGCGGGGAAACGGACATCAGCCGGCGGACGGTGCCCGGTGGTTCATCCCGGCCTTGACCTCGACCCGCCGGATCTTGCCGGAGGCGGTCATCGGCAGCTCGGCGACGAAGCGCCAGGTCCGCGGGATCTTGAAGTGCGCCAACCGCTGCTCGAGGTATTCCTCGAGGTCGGCGCCGGTCAGCTCCGGGTTCGTCGAGATCACGCTCGCGGCAACGGTTTCACCCCACGACGGGTCGCTCAGACCGACCACCGCCGACCCGGTGACGTCCGGATGGGTCGACAGCGCGGCCTCGACCTCGGCGGGATAGATGTTCTCGCCGCCGCGGATGATCACCTCGCGAATCCTGCCGTGAATCCGTAGGTAGCCGTGCTCGTCGATCGAGCCCAGGTCGCCCGACCGGAGGAACCCATCGCCAGGCAGCACTTCGGCGGTGCGCTCCGGATCGCCGTAGTAGCCGAGCATCACCATCGGCGAGCTGATCTGGATCTCGCCGGTCTCGCCGAATTTCAGCACCTCGCCGGTGCCGGGGTCGACGATGCGCAGCGTGGTGGCGTCGCCGGGCCGCCCGGCGGTGGTGGCGATCAGGTCCGGGTCGTCGCCCTCGACGCTGTTGGCGATGAACGGGCACTCCGACTGGCCGTAGGTGGTGATCACATCCGCGCCGAGTTCGTCGTTGACCCGGCGGATCAGGAACGGGCTGATGTCTGCGCCACCGAGACCGACCACCTTGACGTCGCGGCCCTTCGACCTGACGTCCGGATGATTCAGCAGTCGTTCGACCATGATCGGTACCCCGCCGAAGTGCGTGCCACCCACCTCACCGAGCAGCCAGATGAATTCGTCGACATCGAACTTCGACAGGACCACGAAGGCGCTGCCGGTGGTGAGCGCGCCGAACACGATCGACACGGCGCCGCCGACATGGTGCAACGGGACGGCGTTCAGCGAGACGTCCTCGGTACCGGCACTGTGCTGCAACCGCAGCCAACCTCCGTTGACGGCCGCATGCTGGCTGATCATCGCCCCCTTGGGGAAACCCGTGGTGCCGGAGGTGAACTGAACGATGTACGGGGTCTGCGGATCGACGTCCAGAAACGACTCCGGCGCCGGCGCAAGCCCGCTGAGCGAGGCGATGTCCACCACCGGAATGTCTGCGGCAAGCTGCCGGGCCCGATCCTCGAGCGGGCGACCCAGGCCGTCGTACCCGGTGAAGACGACAGACGGCCCGACCATGTCGACGGCGTAGGCCGCCTCGGCGTCGGTCCAGGCCGTATTGAGTGCGCACATCATCAGGCCACGCGTTCCGATGGCCAGTTCCAGCAGGACGAACTCGATGCTGTTCCGTGACCAGACACCGACCCTGGACCCGGGTTCCAGTCCGCTCAGGCTGTGCGCGACCGCGTTGACGGCTTCGGCGAGCTCCCGGTAGGTCAGCGACTTCACCTCGGCGCCGTCCCGCCAGCGGACCGCCGCGCGATCCCCGTGGGCGGCGGCCTGGCGACGGATCACCTGGGTGACGGATTCGGTCAGCACCGCATCGGCCTCGGCTCCCGTGGCGTAGGCCAGTCCGGCTTCGGTCCGCGTGTCTGTCACCGTGTTCTCCCGTCCGCGGGCGTCGTCGCCCGTCGTCACCGCCGACTTCCAAGTCCTCATCATATCCAACCACTTGGTTGGCCATTTCGGGATGGTGTTGGGTATCGTCGAGTACACCCCCGCTCCCGTCCGACCCGTCAGGAGGAACGGTCGAGTTGACCACACCGATGCTCCGCGCGACCCGACCGGATGGCGTCGCGATTCTCACGCTGAACCGGCCGGACAAGCGCAACGCGCTGTCGCCCGCCCTGCTGCGCGAACTCGGCGACCTGCTGACGGCCGCCGCCGCCGACCCGACAGCCGGGGCGATCGTGCTGACCGGCGCGGGTTCGGCGTTCTGTGCCGGCGTCGACCTGGCGGCGATCCGCGCCCGTGAGGTGTTTCCGCGCGACCTCACCGACCGGATCGCGGCCGCCGGGGTTCCGGTGATCGCGGCGGTCAACGGGCCGGCCTACACCGGTGGTCTCGAGCTGGCGCTGGCCTGCGATTTCCGGATCGCCGGTCCGACAGCACGATTCGCCGACACCCATGCGACGTTGGGGTTGCTTCCGGCGTGGGGCATGTCCGCCCGACTGTCGGCCGCCGTCGGCCAGGGCTGGGCGCGGCAGCTGTCGCTGACGGCCGAACCGATCGACGCCGCCCTGGCGCTGCGGATCGGCCTGGTGAACGAGGTCGTCGCCGATCCGGTCGGTCGGGCCGTCGAACTCGCCGCGGCCATCGCCGCCGCCGACCGCCATGCCGTCGGCACCGTCCGGGAGCTCTACGACATCGCGGGCGACTCCGCCGCGGCCGGCCATCGCGCCGAACGTCTCGCGCGGGAGCTGACGGTCCGGCAACCTGACTCCCGCCAGTAGCCGCGATCAGCGGTCCCGTGGCAGGCCGAGCACCTTCTCGGCGATGATGTTCCGCTGGATTTCCGAGGTGCCGCCGTAGATGGTCGCGGCCAGCGACTCCATCCGATCGGCGAACAGGTGCGGGTCGGCCCGACCATCGCCGTGTTCGAGGGCGAGCTGACCGGCCCGTTGCGCGGTCTCGGACCCGAAGAGCTTGAGCAGCAGGAACTCCGGCGTGCTCCGTCCGGCCATCCGGCCGATCGCGGTGCGCATCCCGGTGAACCTGATGGCGGCAGCGTCG
This sequence comes from Nakamurella lactea DSM 19367, assembly GCF_000426645.1. GTDB lineage: Bacteria > Actinomycetota > Actinomycetes > Mycobacteriales > Nakamurellaceae > Nakamurella > Nakamurella lactea. The sequence goes on from NZ_KE384550.1 coordinate 169,835, forward strand.
GCCAGCAGCCTCCCCGCCTCCGAGGCGACATGGCCGGGCAGGTCCGGACGGTCCAGCACCGGGCGCAGGGCGTGCTCGACGTCGACCCAATTGTTCACCCAGACCATGTCCCGTTCGTGTTCCAGGCTGGCGCCGGCGACCCGCCACCCGTCGTTCAGCTCACCTAGCAGGTTGCCCTTCGGGATCCGGACGCCGTCCAGGAAGACCTCGCAGAACTCGTCGATCGACTCAGCGGCCCGGGCGATCGGCCGGATGTCGACACCGGGCGAGCGCAGATCCATGATGAGACAGGAGATCCCGGCGTGCTTGCTGGCGTCGGGATCCGTCCGCACGTACAGCGTGCACCAACGGGACTTGTGGGCCTGCGTCGTCCAGATCTTCTGCCCGTCCACCACGAAGTGGTCGCCGTCCAGCCGTGCCCGGGTGCGCAGCGACGCCAGATCGGAACCGGCCAGCGGTTCCGACATCCCCAGCGCCCACCACTCGTCCCCGCGGAGTACCGGCCGCAGGTAGCGCTGCTGCTGCTCACGGGTACCGAAGGCGCGCAGGGCCGGAGCCACCACTCCTGGCCCTTGCACATTGGGCGACCGCGGCACGTTGCGCCTGGCCCCCTCGATCCGCAGGGCCAGCCCATCGGCCTCGGTCAGGTTGTGGCCGCCCAGTTCGCCCTCCCACTCGGGCATCAGCCAGCCCTCGTCGAAAGCCGCCGCCTGGTAAGCGATCTTCAGAGCCTCGTCGCGCCGGTAGTCGGCGTACCGCTCGTGGTAGTCGGCGGGCAGCACCCGGGCAAGGAAGGCGTCGAACTCGGCCAGCAGTTCGGGATTCATCGTCTCGTTCCCATCAGCCGGACGGCACGGATCTGGCACTCGGCGGTTGATCCCAGCACGGATGCGGTCTGCTCCGCCCGGCGGAAGTACAGGTGGGCATCGGCCTCGAAGGTGACCCCCATCGCGCCGAGCAGCTGAACATGGGTGGCGGTGATCCGCAGTGCGGCCTCGGCGGCGGCGGCCTTGGCCAACAACGCCAGAACTCCCGGCGCCCAGTCGGTGTCCAGCTCGGGGTGATCGACCACCACCGCGGCTGCGCGGGTCAGGGACCGGGCACGTTCGACGAGGACGTAGTGGTCGGCCAGCCGGTGCTTGACCGCCTGGAACGCCCCGATCGGCCTGCCGAACTGCTCACGGGCGAGGGCATGGTCGACACTGCGTTGCAGTGCGCCGGCGGCGATGCCGACCAGGTCGGCGGCAAAGATGGTGCGCGCCGGCGCCAGCACGTGATCGATCGTGGCATCGACGGTCTGCGCCCGGCCCTCCGCGATGGACCCGGACCACCGGGCCACCGGGCGGCTCGGGTCCACATGCGTCACCAGCTCGGGCGCGCCGGCCGGGGTCACCTCGGCCACCCGGGTGGTGGCGTCATCGACGACGGCGACGGTGACGACGGTCGCCGCACCGGCGCCGTCCAGCACTCCGGCGGCCGGATCCGTGGTGAGCGCGGTGCTGCGGTCCGTCTCCGCGGGGACCCCGAGCCCGCCGCGGATCAGCGTGTGCCGGCCGGCGGCGGTCGCCGCGAGCGGCAGCGGCAGCAACGCCCGGCCGGATTCCTCCACCACCGCAACGAGATCCGTCAGCCCGCCGATGCCACCGGCCGACTCGGGCAGACCGATCACGGGATATCCCGCCTCCACGATCTCGACCCACCGATCGAGCGGGCGCCCGCCGGCACCGAAGCACTCACGCACTCCCGTCAGCGGGAACTGCTCGGCGAAATGCCGGCGGGCGGTGTCGGCGAGTTCCTGGCGCTCCGCGCCCGGAACCAGATCGTCCCAGGCCGCCAGCGCCGAGGGAGACGTTGTCATGGCTGCTCCCTGCGGCGCTGCACGCGACCGGCGACCGCGTTCATTGCCTCATGGGTGGCAGGGTGATCGAACAGGACGGACTGTGCCCGATGCTCCGCCTGCAGCTGCCCGACGAGGTCCGCGGCGGTGGCCCGACGCAGCAGGCGCTTGGCGAATCGGACCCCCAGCGGCGGATTGGCGGCGATGCGCGCGGCCAGCTCCAGTGCGCCGTCGGTGAGATCGTCGTCATCGAAGACCGACGACACCAGACCGATGTCGCGGGCCTGCTCGGCGGTGAGCATCCGCGAGGTGAACAGCAGCTCGGCGGCGGTGGCGGCTCCGACGATGGTGGGCAACAGCAGGCTGGCCCCCATCTCCGGGGCGATCCCGACGGCGGCGAAACCCGTGCCGAAGCGTGCGGATCCGCCGGCCACCCGGAGGTCGGCCAGCAGCGTCAGTGCGAAGCCACCACCGACCGCCGCCCCGTTGACCGCGGCGATCACCGGCTTGTCCAGGCTCCAGATGCGCTGTACCCACCGGCCGGCATTGCCGAACTCGTCCACTACCCGTTCGTCCGGGGAGAGCTCGGCAACACCCTTGGCGCCGCCGATCAGTTCACCGGCCAGCATGTCCCTGGCCGCGACCCCGGCCACCTGGTCGAAGTCCGCGACATCCGCCCCCACGCAGAAGGATTTCCCGGTGCCGGTCAGCACCACGACGCGGACACCGTCGTCCGATCGGGCCCGGTCGAATGCCTCCGCGAGGTCACGCAACATCGTCCCGCCGATGGCGTTGTGCCGCTGCGGGCGGTTCAGCCGCACCAGCAGGGTCGCCCCATGGCGCTCCGTCAGCACGTCACCGTTGTCCTGTGCTGTCACAGGGTTTCACCTCCGTCGATGCCGATCGTCTCCCCGGTGATGTACCCGGCCGACTCGCCGCACAGGAACGCCACCAGGGCACCGAATTCCTCGAGTTCGCCCGCCCGGCGGGCGGGAACCCTGGCCAGCAGTCGCTTCATTGCGTCCGGGTCGTCGAACTGCTCGCGCGTCATCTCCGTGGAGAAGTGGCCCGCGGCAACGGCATTCACCGTCACCCCGGTCCTTGCCCACTCCCGCGCCACTGATCTGGTGAGCTGGACGAGCCCGCCCTTGGCGGTGTCGTAGACCGTGGTGAACGGGACGGCGCGCCGCACCACGTTCGAGACGACGTTGACCACCCGGCCGTAACGCTGCGCCAGCATGGACGGGCCGAACTCACGCAGCATGCGCATGGCGCCGTGCAGATGAACGTCGAGAACGGAATCCCATTCGTCGTCGGACACCGGCGAACCGCCATCGTCCCGACCGGGCAGGGGTACCAGCGGCTTGTACAGCAGCGAGCCGGCGTTGTTCACCAGCACATCGACGGCACCGAACGCCTCCAGCACGTCGTCGCGGGCCGTCGCCACCGCGGCGGAGGAGCGCACATCGACGGTGACGGCGAGTCCGCGGACCCCCAACTCGCCGATCTCCGCGGCGACCTGCTGCACCTGGTCGGCGCTGCGGGCCAGCACCGCCACGTCCATCCCCTGTCGGGCAAGCTCCGCGGCCACCGCACGGCCGAGACCTCGTCCCGCACCGGTGACCACCGCGACCCTTCGTCGGTCCATGTCCGCACCCTCTCTCTCGGGTGTCCCGCTGACGGCAGCGGCCACCGTGGCCGGGATCGGCGTCGGCGCTCCGCGGCGTTGCCCGGATCCGGCGTCCCATCTGAACATATCGACCAAGTAGTTGGCCACCGCTACCCGACCCGTCGACACCGGCGACGATCCGATGGCGGCCCGGCGCACCGGAGACACCACTATCAAACCAACTCAATGGTTGGTTAAGTTCACCGGGTGACCACACTTCACCTCCGCCTGACCTACGCGGTTCTGCTCGGTGCTGCGCTGGCGTTCGCGTTGCTGCAGGCGATGGTGATGCCCGTGCTGCCGACCATCCAGGACCACCTGGGCACCGATTCCCGGCAGGTCGCCTGGGTGGTCAGTTCGTATCTGCTGGCGTCCGCCGTCGCCACCCCGCTGGTCGGGCGGTTGGGGGACGTCCTCGGCCGGAAAAGGGTGCTGGTCGCCGCACTGTGCACCCTGGCAGTCGGGTCGCTGGCCGCCGCCTACGCGCCGAACCTCGGCCTGATGGTGGCGGCCAGGGTGCTGCAAGGGGTCGGCGCCGGCGTGGTGCCGCTGTCGATCGGGATTGTCCGGGACGAGTTTCCCGCGCATCGGATCCCGGCGGCGGTCGGCACCATTGCGGCGCTCACCGGCATCGGCGCGGGGGTGGGATTGGTCCTGGCCGGCCCGCTGATCGATCTGCTCGGGTACCGGTCACTGTTCCTGGTTCCGATGGGACTGACTGCGGCGACCGCCGTCCTCGCGGCGCTGGTCCTGCGCGAGTCGCCACGGCAGGCCGGAACGGTTTCCTGGCTCCCCGCACCGTTTCTGAGCCTCGCCGTCACCGCACTGATCCTGGCCACCATCCAGGGCGGAGCCTGGGGTTGGGCCGACCCGCGGATGCTCGGGCTGTATGCGGCCACCGTCGGGTTCGGGATCTGTTGGGTGGTCGCGGAGCGGCACGCCGAACGGCCGCTGATCGATCTGGACATGCTCAAACGTCCCGCGGTCCGTTCGGTGAACCTGGTGACGTTCCTGCTCGGCTTCGTGATGTTCGGTGTGTACGCGTACGTCCCGCAGTTCCTGCAGGCGCCGCGATCCACCGGCTACGGCTTCGGCGCGTCGGTCACTATGTCCGGCCTCGTGATGGCGCCGATGGCCGCGTGCGTGTTCGTCGGCGGGGTCACCGCGGCAAGGGCGTCCGCCCGGTTCGGGCCACGCCTGGTCATTCTGACCGCGAGCGCGGTGATGGCTCTGTCCTTGGTCGTGTTGCTGGCGGCGCGCACGCAACTGTGGCAGATCGGTTCGACCCTCGCGGTGTACGGGGTCGCGCTCGGTGTCAATCTGGCCGCAGTGTCGATGGCCGTCGTGCTGGCAGTGTCCGCGAAGCTCACCGCGGTCGCCAGCGCGGTCAACGTCAACATGCGCACCATCGGCGGCGCCATCGGCGCCGCGATGATCGCTACCGTCATCACCGCCGGGGTCGAGCCGGGCGGGCCTCCCGCGGAGTCCGGATATCTGATCGCGTTCGCCACCTTGGCGGTCATCGTCGCCGTGGCCAGCGTGCTGGCGCTGACGATTCCCGGCAACGGCGATCGTGAGCCTCTCGCTGCGGTCGCCTGAAGGTCAGAAGGTCTCGGGGATTCCGGTGCCGACGACGGTCGGTGGCTCGGTCGAGGTGACGATCCCGACCTGTTCCAGGATGCCGAACCCGGTGACGCCGGACTGCGCGACGTCGAACGGGGTGTACGCCCGGCGGACCCACCGGCGGCCGTCCAGACTGGGCTGGACGAAGGCCAGGTGCTGGTCCAGGCTGCGGTAACCGCCGATCAGGTTGATCCCAGGGGCACCGGAGACCGCGGTGGTACCAGGCGTTTCATCGATCCGGCCGTACAGCCGCATCGGGATCCTGCGGTGCGGACCGTGGATGTCGAATCTGGACACCGTGCGCGGAGACGTCACCGTGTGCACCTGCACCGCGGCCGGGCCACGCCGAGCGGGTGATGTCGCGGCGGTGGCCAGCAGCGACGAGCCGTCCTGGAACGCCGCCTGCAGCCGGACCCCGTTCTCGTTCTGCTGGCCGCCGAACGACGTCCCGCCGGTCCAGGCCTGCCCGCGCACCCGATGGATGACGCTGCCGGCCGCCACCGTGCCGGAGGCACGGTAGACCTGCGAGCCCAGCAGCCCACCGTCACCGAACTCGCGCTGCCGCGGCACCGGCAGCGACATGGGCTCCAGCAGTAGATCCATGGTCAGCGGCAGCCGGAAGGCGAGTGGCTCGTGTTCGGCGGCCAGGTGTTCCGCGGGCTCCAGGTCCTGCACGGTGTGCGCCGAGACCCGCACCCGCTCCGTGCGCCCGTCCGGTGTCCAACTCAGCAGCGGCGTGTGGTCGATGGTGCCGAAGTCGCGGTGGTACCAGTGCGTCACCCCGTCGGCCAGGAACACCATGACCCGGTCCAGCGACATCCGCCGGCCGCGGGTTGCCGCGATGACGACGACCGCGCCCGACACCTCGTCCATCAGCACCAGGTCCACCGGACCTTGCTCCTGCGCCGTATCCACCACTGTGCGGCTCCTCTCAGCTGTGCCCGGATTCCGTGCGCCGGTTTGACTCCAGGACTACTCTGACTCACTATAACCAACCAAGGAGTTGGTTTAGATCGCACTCGGAGCGTGAGATGAAAGATTGGCCCTACGACGTTTTTGCCACCGGCTGGTACCAGATCGGGTTCTCTGCGGAGCTGGCACCGGGGGACGTTCGCCCGGTCAAGTACTTCGACCAGGATCTGGTGCTGTTCCGCTCGAACAGCGGAGAGGTATCGCTGCTCGACGCCTACTGCCAGCACCTTGGCGCCCACCTGGGCCACGGCGGCCGGGTGAAGGACGATTGCATCGAGTGCCCGTTCCACGGGTGGCTGTGGAACACCGACGGCACGCTCAACCGGATCCCCTACGCCCCCAACGCCACCCGCAAGGTCAAGCTGGACCGCTGGCACACCCGCGAGGTCCAGGGGCTACTCATCGTCTGGTACGACGGCTACGGCCGTGAGCCGTTCTGGGAGTACCCGGGGGTGCCGGAGTACGGCGACCAGGAGAACTTCTACCCGATCTATCCGTACGGGGCCGACCACGTCGGGGTGCGCAAGATCATCACCCAGATGCCGATCGAGAACACCCCGGACTACTTCCACTTTCCCATCGTGCACGGCGCCGGCCAGCCGGGCCGGCCGTTGCTGTGGGAGGAGAAAGGCGAGTACCTGCACACCGAGATGGGTTACTGGTTCGGGTACAACAAGCCGGCAACCTGGCTGACGCCGAACGGCCCGGTCGACGGCGTGACGGAGACCGAGGCCTGGGGCCTCGGCCTGTCGCTCGCCCGGTTCCACATCGACGACTTCATCACCGCGCAGATGACGGCAACCACCCCGATCGACCGTGAGCACTCGCAGATCTTCTGCACCATGGCAGTCTCCCGGGAGCCCGGGAGCAAGTTGGACGATCCGCCGACCGGCCGCGCAGAAATGATGCTCCGGTTCCAGGACGCGCAGATCCGTCGCGACTTCGCGATCTGGGAGAACCAGAAGTACATCGAGCACCCGCCGTATGCCGGCGGCGAGGAGATCTACTACTCGGCCTTCCGCCGCTGGTCCAAGCAGTTCTACTTCGAGACCGCCTACCGTGACGGAAAGCGACTCGAGGGAGACCAGCGCACCACCGGGGACTGGGCGATTCCGGAGTACGACCACAATCCGGTCGGCTGACCGGCCAGGGCCGAACAGAGTCACCTCGACCGACTGGTTGGCTGAAAGGCATGAGCCGTGGACCAGACGCACGCCGGCAAGGTCGCCATCGTGACCGGCGGCTCCCGCGGGATAGGCAGGGCGATTGCGAAAGAGCTGGTCGCCCGCGGAGCCACGGTCATCATCGTCGGCCGTCGGCAGGCGCCGCTGGAGTCGGCGGCCGCGGCCATCGGCGCGCGATGCGAGTGGCGGTCCTGCCACGTCGCGGACACCGAGGGAGCCGCGAAGGTGGTCGCCGAAACCGTGCAGCGGCACGGGACCGTTGATCTGTTGGTCAACAACGCGGCCGCGGGCCTGCAATGGGGTCCGACGCTCGCAGTCGATCCCGGCGCGGCCGCCAAGATGGCCGAGGTCAATCAGTGGGCGCCCGTACTCTGGTCTCGACTCGCCCATGAGTCCGTGATGCGGGCGCGCGGCGGGGCGATCGTCAACATCACCTCGATCGGCGGCCTCGCTCCGTCACCGAACACCGGGTACTACAACGCCACGAAGGCGGCGCTGAGTTACCTGACCCAGCAACTTGCCGCCGAGCTCGCACCCCGGGTCCGGGTCAATGCGGTCGCTCCGGGCCTGATCGACACCGACATGGCGGCGGCCATCCCGGCCGAGCAAGCGGAGCAGCTGCGCCGCGAGATTCCATTGGCCAGACTCGGTCAACCCGACGACATTGCCGCCGCTACCAGCTTTCTGCTGTCCGATGCCGCGGCCTGGATCACCGGTGCCGTGCTCCCGGTCGACGGCGGACACCTGCACCACCGCGGCGTCGCCGGCACGCCACTGTGAGCGCAGTCGGCCCGAACGGCCGACGCCGCCGCCTTCACCCATCTCCCCGACGCGCTCGAAATGAGACCCCGTGACGTACGACAGCCTCGACTGGCGACTCGACGAGGACGGCGTCGGGCTGCTGACGCTCGACCGGCCCGACCGGCTCAATGCGATGAACTGGCAGGTGGCCGAGGAGATCGAGACGTTCTTCCGGACCGACGCACTGTCCGACGAGGTGCGTGCCATCGTCGTCACCGGAGCCGGCCGGGCGTTCTCCGCGGGCGCCGATCTGGATGCCGCTGAGCAGGTCTTCGCCTACGACCGGTCGCTGCTGGAGATCCTTGACAAGTTCCGCGAGCGGTACGACCAACCGCCGTATCAGCAGAAGGTACGCGACGGCGGCGGGCGGATGACGTTGGCGATCAACGCAGTTCCCAAGCCCGTGATCGCCGCGATCAACGGCCCTGCCGTAGGTTTCGGCGCGACGATGACCCTGGCCATGGATGCCCGTCTGATGTCGTCGGCCGCTCGCATCGGCTTCGTCTTCGGACGCATCGGCCTTGTTCCGGAGGCCGCGTCGTCATGGTTTCTCCCTCGCATTGTCGGACTGGCGCGCAGTCTGGAACTCGTCTACACGGCCGACATCATCGACGCATCGCTCGCCCTGCAGTACGGCCTGGTCCGAAGCGTGCACGAACCCGACCGGCTGGTCGAGGAGGCGATGATCTTCGCCCGCCGCTGCACCAGCGACCGTTCCCCTTACGCGACAGGGCTGACGAAGCGACTCGTCTACCACGGCGCCGGAGCGGGCGATCCGCTGGAAGCTCACCTGTCCGACTCGCTGGCCACCTATTGGGCTTCGCTGGTCGATGCCCAGGAAGGTATTGCGGCGTTCCAGGAGCATCGGCGACCGCGATTCACCGGACGGGCGAGCGATATCCCCGACCTCTTCTGACCTGCACGGCGGCGGCTCAGATCGTTACCAGCAAATCCGTCTGACGATTGATCCCAACCTATTAGTTGGGATACGCTACCGGGGCGGGGATGCGCTCGAGTCCAACGACGTGCGGTAGCGTGCTCCGTCGCTACCCAGCTCACTCTCGGCGCACTCCGGCTGTGTCGGACCTCCAACCGGACGTCCGATACCCACCGGCACGATGCCAACTGGGCGTCGGCCGCTGTCGATGGAGGTAGCTCATGGTTCATCGAAGTACTCGGCGCTCGTTGCTAGCGCTGACAGCGATCGTGGCGCTCGCGCTGGGTGTGGCCGCGTGCAGCAGTGACAACGCCGCGGATCCGACCGACTCTCCCAACAGCAGCTCTGCATCCGTCGGTGCGGAAACCTCCGGCGGTCAGGACACCACCAGCGGGAGCGGCAAGCCGGCCGCGGCAGACGGCTCCCACACCTGGGGGGTGTCGATCCCGCTCGCCGGGCCGCTGGCGAGTTCGGGTGAATGGGTGCAGACCGGTGTCGAGAGTCTCGTCGGAGCGGTTAATGCCGGCGGCGGCCTGGACGGGCACCAGGTTGAGACCAAGACCCAGGACAACGGTGCTGACGCCTCGAAGACCGCGGTGACCACCACCCAGCTGGCGACCTCCGACCAGGTGTCGGCGATCTTCAACGGGCCGACCAGTGCGGTCTGCAGCTCTGCCCAACCGATCGCCGAGCGCTATTCCATCCCGGTCCTGTGCTACGCGGTCGCCGAGGTGAAGGACAACATCTTCACCTATGGTCCCCAGCACGAGCGGATGGGCGGCGTGAGTCTGCAGGCCGCGCGCAAGGTCGTCGGCGACACCAGCGAGCCGATGAAGATGGCCCTGGTGTATCTCAACACCGCCACCACGATCGAATGGGCGGATTCGGTTGAGGCGGCCTCCGCCGCCGCGAACGCCAGCGTCGTGTTCCGCGACAAGGTCGACTTCGCCACCACCGATCTCTCCAGCTACGCCGCCAAGATCATCGCGGCCAAGCCGGATATCGTGATGTGGGACGGCGTTCCGGTTGTCCTCAACGGATTCGTCAAGGCGCTGCGGGCCGGCGGTCTCGACGTCCCGGTCATGTCGATCGACGGGGCCTCCGCGCTCGGGGCGGTTGCCGCCACCAACGACAAGAATGTCTACTTCATGCAGCCGTTCGCCGCGCTCGATCCGGCCACGGCAACCGGAGCCGGCAAGGACTACGTCGAAGCCGTCACGGCCCACACCGGCAAGTCCGACTACGAGTACCTCAACACCCCGGTCCGGGTAGCGGCCTACATCGGCGCGCTGGCCACCAGCGAGGCTGCGACGAAGTGCGGATTCCCCTGCACCGGCAAGGATCTCCAGGAGAAGCTCAACACGATGAAGTTCGACTTCCAGGGTCTTGCGCCCGGCTTCTCCTGGGCCAACAGGGACGACAAGTACCCGTACTCGACGTTCTTCCTGTACCAGGCACATCCGGACGCCGCCGGGGCCGATGAGCTCGGAACGTTCCAACTCGAGGACTGATACTCCGCGCCACGCACGAAACGATGGCCCTGCCCTTCTCGGGCAGGGCCATCGGCGTGAGGCACGGTCGGGCGCTTACTCGTCTACGTCGAACTCACCGACCTGCGTCGTCGACTCGGCCGTCTTCACCTGGTTCAGGTACAGCTTCGGATACGGGTAGTGGTCGGCGCGGTTCGCATAGGAGAAGCCGGGCGCCAAGCCCCCGAAGTCGGGCTTCACCTGGTCGAGTTGCTTCTTGAGATCCGCACCGCTGCAGGGATTTCCGCACGCCGTGGAGGCTTCTCCGAAGGCCGCTGCAGCGAGGTAGCCGGCCACCGTTGTGCCCTGGTTCAGGTTGTGGTAGTCGACCTTCGCCCCGGCTGCCGTCATCGCGTCGAGGTAGGTCTTCGCCTCTCCGGTTGCGTTCGCGGGGTCGATGAGCTGGTAGACCGACAGGAAGTACATCGGGGCGTCCGGCACGGCGGCGACCGCATCGAGCGCGATGACGCCATCGGCGACGATCACCGGTGCCTTCAGGCCCGCTGCGTCCGCGCCCTTGACCAGGCTGATGAGCGCCGCCGAAAGTCCGCTGTACAGAATCACATCGGGTTTGGCCGCCGCGATCTTGGAGACTGTCGGAGACAGGTCGTTCGCCGTGATCTCGACCTTTTCGCTGGCAACGACCTTGACACCCGCGGCCTCCGCCTGCTTGGTGATGTTGTCGGACAGCGCCACCACGGTCAGGGTGTTGAGGTAGACGATCGCGACCGTCGGGTCGTCCTTGCCCGAGATCTGCTTGGCGGAGGCCAGCATGGCGCCCGCCATCTTGTCGTTCTTCGGCCCCATCGGGTACACCCAGTCATTGGGTTCGGCGATCGAGAGGCAGGCCATCGGTACCTTGTACCGCTCGACGATCGGCGCCCCGGCGGAGCAGGTCGAGCTCAGGGTGTTCCCGAAGATCGCCGTCGCCTTCTTGGCCGTGACCAGCTGGGTGATGTTGGTGGCGGTCCGACTGGCGTCGCCGGCCGAGTCCAACGCCTCGTAGGAGATGGTGTTTCCGTCCAGTCCGCCGGCGGCGTTGGTCGCCTTGACATAGGCGTTCAGCCCGATCTGGATCGCTCCGGCCGAAGTGGCCAGAGCGCCGGACAACGCATCGGTCGCGCCCCAGACAATCGTGCCGCCACCGGCACTCTCGCCACCGGCGCTGGTGGCAGCGCCGGTCGCGTCACCGGCGCTGGTGGCCGCGCCGGCGTCGGCTCCCCCGTCGGCTCCGGTACCCGATGCGGTGTCGGTCGAACTGCTGCACGCGGCCAGCGTCAGCGCCGCTGCGGCGATCGCGCAGACGAGGACGTTCCGTGGGCCATGTTTCATGCCATCTCCCTTGACGAGGTAGTACTGCGGTGGGAATTCAGTACTGCGAGTCACCGAGGTACGACTGACGCACCTCGGGACTGTCCATCACTTCGCGCGGGTTGCCGATCTTCAGCACCTCGCCGAAGTTCATGGCCATCAACTGGTCGCAATTGGCCATCACGAATCCGGGATCGTGGTCGATGAGCACGATGGTCACGCCGAGTTCCCGGAGTTTGGACAGGGCAGTCGTGACCACCCCACGTTCGGCACCCGATACCCCCGAGGTCGGTTCGTCGAGCAGGACCAGGTCCGTCCCCACCGCCAGCGCCCGCGCCATGTCGACGAGCTTCTGCACTGCGGTGGACAGCTCACCCAGCGGGCGGTCGGCGTAGTGCGTCAGACCCAGCAGATCGAGCACCTCGGCCGCCCGACTCGGCTCACCCCGTCTGGCAAGCTTGCGGTGGTCGGAGAATCGCAAGGCCCCCCATACGGTGTTCCGCAGGCTGCCCAACGACACCAGGTTGAGCACGGTCATGTCGTGGAAGTAGTGGGTGGACTGCAGGCTCCGGCCGATCCCGAGATCACGCACCCGGTGTGGGCGCAGCTGACCGAGTGGCCGGCCCTTGAAGAGCACCTGACCCTTGACCGTCGGCACCACGGCGCTGATCACGTTGAGGATGGTCGTTTTGCCTGCGCCGTTGGGACCGACGATCCCCAGCGTCTGCCCTGGCCGCACGTCGAAGCTGATGTCACGCAGGATCGATACCCCACCGAGTTCGACATCGACGTGCTGAACCTCCAGCGTCGCAACCTCCAATGTCGCCGTCACACCGTCTCCTGACCGAGGTAGGTCGCCAGCACCGTCTCGACATCCAGATCGGCGATCGGACCCGAGGCGACCACCTCACCGTCGTCCATCACCTGCACCACGTCGGCGACCTTCAGTGAGGCCGTCACCGCCTGATCCGCTGCCAGGATCGCCAAACCCTGTTCGTCGGCAAGTGTTCGCAGTCGCTGCATGAGTTCATGAACGATGGCCGGCGCCAGGCCCAGCGACAACTCGTCGACGAGCAGCACCTTCGGTTCGCGCAGCAGTGCCAACGCCGTTGCCAGCATCTGCCGCTCACCACCCGACAGCAGCCCGGCGCGGATGTCGAGTCGCTCCGCCAGCCGGGGGAAGATGTCCAGCACGCGTCGCTGGGCCCGCGCGTTCGGCGAGATCAGCTCGAGCTGGTCCGCAACGGTGACGCCGGTGAACACTTTGTTCCGTTCCGAGATCAGACACAGTCCCTGTCGCGAGAGGGCAAGCGGCGACGGTCTTTTCACCACTTGGCCGAGCAGCTCGATCTCACCGGTCGCCCGTCCGGTCTCACCGGGGAGGAAGCCGACGATCCCCCGCAGGGTGGACGTCTTGCCGGCGCCGTTGCGTCCCAGGATCACGGTGAGGGACCCTGGCTGCAGTTCCACGTCGTACCGGGCGACGGCCGGTACACCGCTGTAGGAGACCTGCAGGTTGCGCACGGTCAGGGCGGTCACGACTCGACTCCCTTGGCGCCCTTGGGGCTCCGGTGACGGAACAGCGAACGGATGCCGGTCTCGAGTTTGATCAACAACCCCTGAATGCCTTCGGGCTCGAAGAGAATGACGATCACGAAGATCGCCGAGAACAGGCCGGCATTGATGACGCTCATGTTGTTCGTGTACCAGTCGAAAGACAGGCCGGCGTTCTGGAACCAGACCGACACCTCCGACTGCAGGAAGTACGGCAGCGCGGTGATGATGACCGCACCGAAGAGCGCACCGATCCGGGAGCCCGAGCCGCCGAGGAACAGCATCGTCAGCAGGCTGATGCTGACCAGGATCGTGTAGCTCTCGTGGTCGGCCCTGCCGACCGAGTAGGCGAACAGGGTTCCCGCGATCGCGGTGATCGCGCCGCTGGCAGCAAACGCATACAGCTTCCACTTCGTGACATCCACACCCGTCATCGCCGCTGCTACTTCGCTTTCCCGCAGCGCTTTCCAGGCGACGCCGACCCCGGTGCGCTCCAGGCCGGCCAGCAGCGCGTAGATGACGACGAGGATGACCAGGACGAGCCAGTAGAAGCTGGTCCCGAACGAGAAGTCCTTCCCGCCGATCGTCAACGGCGGGACGACAAGTCCGGCCGGGCTCACCTTCTGCTGTACCTGGTAGCTGATCGACTGCATGATGAACTGCAGCGCCAGGCTGGCCAGCAGCAGATACAGACCCCGGAAGCGCAGCCCGGGGATGCCGGACAGCAACCCGACCCCGAAGCCGACGACGGCCGAGACCACCAGGATGACGAAGAAGTTCTCGATGCCGGCATTCGCCAACAGACCGGCGGTGAAGGCGCCGATGCCCATGAAGGCGCCACCACTGATGGCGATCTGGCCGGCGCCGCCGACGAGCATCCACTGGCCCAGCGCCGCGATGCCGAAGATCACGCAGGCCTGGCCGATCAGGTTGATGTAGGGACTGCCGAAGCCCGCCCAGAGACCCCCGGCGAGCAGCGCGGCGATCATGAACAGCCTCGCCGGGGTACCACGGCGACCCAGTGGCGACAGCAGTCCGGCCCGTCGAGGCGATAGCCGTGGCCGGTCGCTCGCGGCGGGAGCGGCCGGCAGCGCCGGCGGACTGTTCAGCTCGGCCTGCTCGGTCATAGCCGGACCACCTCGGCCTTCCCGAACAGGCCGGTGGGCCGGAACATCAGGAACAGCAGCAGCACCCCGAAGATCACGATCGTCACCCAGTCGGCGCCGAGCACGGTCGTTGTGGTGATCTGCAAGAAACCCAGCACGAACCCACCGAAGACCGCACCGGAAATCGAGTCGAGCCCGCCGATGATGATCGCGGGAAAGGCATACAGGCCGACGTTGGCGACCCCGGACGGATCCACCGAGAACCGGAGCGCGAAAGCGACCCCGGCCAGCGCCGCGGTGAATCCCGCAAGCGCCCAGGCGATGGTGGCGATCCTGGCCGCACTGACGCCCAGATGCACGGACAGCGCCGGATTGTCGGCAACCGCGTTCATCTGCAGTCCGAGACGGCTGCGCTTGAGCAGCAGCGCGAGCCCGAGGAAGACCAGCAGGGGCAGGGCCAAGGCGGCCAGATCCGCTGCGGTGATCGTGGCCCCCGCGATCTTGGTGTGGTATCCGCTGACGACGTCGCCGATCGGCAGCGCCGAGGTGCCGTATTTGATCGACACCGCGGCCTGCAACACGCCGGCCAGCCCGATGGTGGCCACCGAGGTGACGAACGGTGCCCCGGAGGCGGTCCGCGAAAACAGGCCGACGTACATCAGCGCGCTGAAGGCACCGACGACGACCGCGACGATCGCGGCGGCCAGGATCCAGTTCAGCTGCTCGTAGGTGACCAGGTCGTAGAAGATGAACGCCCCGAGCAACATGAAGCCACCCTGGCAGAAGCTCAGCACCTTCGATGATCGGTAGAGCAGGACGAACCCGACGCCGACCAGCGCGTACAGCGCCCCGGTGACGATCGACCCCCACACCGTCTGCGCAGCAACGTCCATGTGAACGACCCCTGTCGGTTGACCGGGTGCAGCAGTCGCTGCACGACTTCATTGGCGGCACGGCCGGCTGAGCCGGCGCGGAGAGCGATACTTCACCAACCAGTTGGCTGGGTTCCGACAATTGTGGTGGCGCTCACCCGGTTCGTCAAGCGACCTGGCGCGCCGACGCCGGATCGTTGCCTGCGCCGGGGTGACACCGGTCCGTCAGTAGGATCGCGGCAACTCGAGCGACTGCTGCGCGACGAAGTTCAGGACCATCTCGCGGCTGACCGGCGCGGACTTCATCAACCGGGCAAGGCCCCACAGATCACCGAGACCGTATTCGGTGGCGAACGCATTCCCACCGTGCACCTGGATCGCCACGTCGAAACACTCCAGACAGGCATCGGCGGCGGCCAGCTTGGCGGCCGACGCCGCCTGGCCCACTTCGGGCAGACCATGGTCGAAGAGCCAGGCGCCCTTGGTCTTCATCAGGTCGGCCAGGTCGAGATGGATCTTGGCTTCCGACATGGGATGTGAGATGCCCTGATAGGAACCGACCGGCACTCCCCACACGTTCCGTTCGCCCGCGTAGGCGACCGCCTTCGACAGGAAGTAGCGGCCCAGTCCGACGGCCTGTGCGGCCACGTTGACCCGCTCCGGGTTGAGCCCGGAGAAGATCTGCTTGAACCCCTGGTGCGGCACTTGTCCGATCAGCCGATCGGCCGGCAACCGGACGTCGTCGAAGAAGACTCCGAACTGACGATCGGGCGCCTTGATCTCCATGTCGATGGGATGGAACGTGACTCCAGGGTCGTCGGTGTCGACGATGAGCAGCGACAGCTGGGTCCGACCCCGGTCGTCCGTCCCGGA
This sequence comes from Nakamurella lactea DSM 19367, assembly GCF_000426645.1. GTDB lineage: Bacteria > Actinomycetota > Actinomycetes > Mycobacteriales > Nakamurellaceae > Nakamurella > Nakamurella lactea. Next base: position 186,103 of record NZ_KE384550.1, read on the forward strand.
GCGACAGACGACCAGCATCGCGTCGGCGATGTCGACGCCGGTGATGAACTGCTTCGCCCCGTTCAACATCCAGCCGTCCCCGGCCGGCTCAGCCCGGGTGGTGGTGTTGTAGATGTTCGAGCCTGCTCCTGCCTCGGTGGTCGCGAAGGCCATCCGCCGGGCTCCGTCGGCGATGCCCGGCAGCCATTCACGCTTCTGCTCTTCGGTACCGAACTCGTTGATCAGCGGGCCGCACATGCCGGCGACGATGAGGAAGATCAGCGGGCAGCCCGCCGCGGACAGTTCTTCGATCACCAGCGACATCTCCTGCAGGCCACCGCCACCACCGCCGTATTCCTGCGGCAGGTTCACTCCCCCGAACCCCCCGGCAAAAATCTCGTCCCACAGATCAGTGGTGAACTCCCCGCGCCGGGCACAGTCGGCGAAGTAGCCGTGGCCGTACTTCCCGCCGATCGAGGCCACCGCATCCCTGATCGCGAGGTGTTCCGCAGGTTCACTGAATCCGAGCACTCGTGCCCTCCTATCCCAACCGATAGGTTGAGTAAAGCAGTCGTCAGCCGATCGCACAACGCTTTCCGTTGGGCACGTTGACCCGCCCGCATCCATTCACTAGCGTTCCCAACTATCCAGCTGGGTATGGTTGACATTTCGAGGAGGTGGATCCGCGGTGAAGGAGAAACTCACCTCGCTGGAGGACGCTCTGCGACTCGTGCGCGACGACGATGTCGTCGGCCTGCAGGCCGGGCCCACCCAGTGCGCACCGATGGAGCTGGTCCGCGGACTGATCCGCGACGGCCGGCAGAACCTGCATGTCGTTACCCTCAGCGGTGGCCTGGCGCTCGACTGGCTGGCCGCCGCCGGATGCCTTTCCCGATGCACGTTCGCCGCGGTGACGATGGAGCACTACGGCCTGGCCCAGTGCTTCCGGCAGGGCGTCGAGTCCGGCAGGATCTCCGCCGAAGAGCTGTCCGAGACGGCGTTGTTCGCCCGGCTCGGTGCCGCCGCCCGCGGCCTGCCGTTCCTGCCCACCCGAGGGATGATTGGCACCGATCTGCTGCAGGTCGGCAATCCGAACCTTGCCGTCATCGCCGATCCGTTCGGCGGAATGCCGGTGGTCGCCTGCCGGGCCCTGCCGCTGGACGTCGCGTTGCTGCACGCGGCCCGGGCCGACCGCTTCGGTAACGTCGGCATCGACGCCGGACCCCGCTACCCAACGATCGGCGTCATGCCACGCGCGGCGGCCAGGGTGATCGTCACGGTCGAGGAGATCGTGTCCACCGACGTGCTTCGGGAGAACCCGGACCGCACCATCCTGCCCGGGTTCGCGGTCGATGCAGTGGTCCTCGCCCCGCACGGCGCCCACCCGACATCGATGTTTCCGGCCTACGACTACGACGCCGACCTGTTCGAGCAGTGGGTGGCCTGCAGTTCGGATGCCGCGGCCACCCGGGAGTTCCTGAACAGCTACGTCCGGGTGGACCCCGCGGGATACCGGGCGGCGATCGGTCCGGATCGACTGGCCCGGCTGGAGCGGGCGATGACCCGATGAGCAACCCGTCATCCGGGGATGCCGACAGCAGCCCCGCCGCCGACTACACGGTCGACGAATTGATGACAGCCACGCTCGCCAGGTGCCTGTCCGACGGAGACCAGATCACCAACGGCATCTCCTCGTTCATGGCAGTGTGCGCGATCGAGCTGGCCAGACGCACCCACGCCCCCGATCTGGTGTGGATCGCCGGCGGCTCCGGTCTGGACCCACTCGACCCGCGGATGACCGACTCCACCTTCGAATGGCCCATCTGGCAGCACTCGAGCATGTACTTCGAACTGTCCGCCCAATTCTGGGACTACGTCGCCAATCCCCGGTTCCTGTCCACCTTCTTCGTCGGTGCCGCGCAGATCGATGCGCACGGCAACACCAATCTGTCGGTGATCGGCGACTTCCATCACCCCCGCGCCCGGCTCCCTGGTACCGCCGGTCTCGCGGACATGAGCGCGCTCGACAAGCGGCTGATCTACTGGGTGCCCGACCACAGTCGGCGGACCCTGGTGGAGCGCGTCGACTTCCGCTCCGGCGCAGGCTATCTCGACGGCGACGGCGAACGCGAGCGGCTCGGCATCGGCGGTGGACCGGAGCTGGTCGTCACCAACCTCGCAGTCTTCGACTTCACCCCGATCTCCCAGCGCCTGCGGCTGCGCTCGGTGCATCACGGCATCGACCTGGAAACCGTACTGGCGGCGACCGGATTCGAGCCGGTCGTCGACGGGCCCGTCGGGATCACCCCACCCCCCTCCGTCCGGGAGGTCACCCTGCTGCGCACAGTTGTTGATCCACAAGGGCTTCGATCCCGCGGAGTCCGCCAACCCAGAGAGAAGGCGTGATGGGCGTCGAGCGCATCTTCCGGCCGATCACCGTCGACGAGCTCCGCTGGTTCCCCGAACTCGACAGCTGGCCGCAGGGCGAGCACAACCCGGACTTCCTTGACATGTTCTGGCTGGACGTCGATCTCGACGACGGTTGGCAGCTGGGCATCGGGCTCTACCGGTGCCGCCCGTACGACGACGGCAATCCCGGCGTCACCGTCAATCTGATCCGCCCCGGCGAGCGCACCGTCGAGCTGCACGAGCGCTTCCGCCCCGAGCAGTTCACCGCCGACGAGTTAGGTGGCCGCTGGGGCGACACCGCAGCGCTTGCTCTGGACGTCGTCGACGGGGTGGTCACGGCGATCAGGCTGATGATCGAACTCGGCGAGCTCGTCGTCACCCTCGCCGTCGACCCCGTCTGCCCCGGGGTGAAGTTCTCCGGTGCGTCACCGGGCTTCTCCGGATATCGGAAGTCGGCGCGGCTGGCGGTCGGTTGGTGGCCGGTGACCCCGCGGGCGGTGGGTCCGGCCGCGGTGACCTGGCGTGGTGAGCATCGGCACGGCACCGCGGTGGTGCACGCCGAACGTCAGTTGTCCACCCTGCCGCTGGCCGGTGACGCGGGCGACGCCTCGGCCCAGTCCATCTGGTTCTGGGGACACTTCACGGCCGGCGACTACACGGCGATCTGGACCGACTCCGCGGCGTCCGCCGCCTTCGGCAACGGGCACTTCAGCCCGTTCGTTCTGTACTACAAGGACTTTCCCGTTCTCTCCACCTTTGCCTTCGCCGCCCAGGTGGAGCAGTTCGTGGTCGATCCGACGACCGGGATGGTCCGCCCGGAGGTGACGACGCTCCGCGCGTGGTCCGACGACCTCGAGTTCTCCGCCCGGCTGGTCGACGGCCAGGTCTCCGATCAGTTCGAACTCAACGGCCGGCCCGGTTCGCTGTACTGCCGGCAGGTGAGCACCGTGCAGGGCCGGCTCGCGCAGTGGGGACGGACCCGGCCGCTGACCGGCACCGCGGTGCACGAGTGGGGCAGCCAGGCGGGGAACTTCCCGTTCCCGCGGACGGCGAAGTGACCCGGCCGGCGACGCTGCGCTACGGCATGACCGTGCCGTTGGGCGGCCTTTCCGCGACCGAACAGCTGACTGCCGCCCGAAAGCTGGCGGCCGCCGGCTACACCGACCTGTGGTCCTCGGAGGTCAGCGGACCGGACTGTTTCACCCCGCTCGCCATCGCCGCTGCGGCCGATGCCGGTCTGCGGTTGGGAACGGCGATCGCTTCGGTGTACACCCGCGGGCCCGGCCTGCTCGCCCAGAGCGGGGCGATGCTCGGCGCGATCGCGCCCGGCCGGGCGATCCTGGGCATCGGCGTGGCCTCTCCGGCGATCGTGCAGCAGTGGAACGGGCTGCCCTACGAGCAGCCATACCAGCGGGCCCGCGGCATGCTGCGGTTCCTGCGCAGCGCATTTGCCGGCGAGCGCGTCACCGTGGACAGCGAAACACTGACGGTGGAAGGCTTCCGCCTCGATCTTGCCGGCCAGGACTGCCCGCCGGTGTATCTGGCCGCCCTGCGCGAGCAGATGTTGCGGCTGGCCGGCCGGGAGGCCGACGGGGTGATCGTCAACTGGCTGGCCGCCGACGACATGGACACCGTCGACTCCGTGGTCCGCGGCGCTGCCCCAGCGGGGGCGGTGCCCGAGGTCGTGGTGCGGCTGATCGTGGTGCCCACCGATGACGCCGACCGGGCGCGCGCGCTGGGCCGGCGGCTGATCGCCGCCTACCTGACCGTCCCGGCCTACGCGGCCTTCCACGACTGGCTCGGCCGTGGCGACCAGCTGGCAACCATGCAACAGCGGTGGGCCGACGGGGATCGGCGGGGCGCGTTGGCGGCCGTCCCGGATTCGGTGGTCGACGACCTGATCATCCATGGCACCCCGCAGGAATGCGCCGAGCACATCGAACGCTACCGGCGCGACCACAACGTCACCCCCGTCCTGGCCTTACAGCCGGTCGGACGCGATCCGCTCGACGTCGCCCGCGAGATCATCGCGGCGCGCTGACCTGCAACCACCGACCACGAGAGGACCTCGTTGATGGCCGAACCCCAGATCACCGTGGGATTGCGCAACTTTTCCCGGACTCCGGTGCCGGACTGGCGGTTTCTGCTGGAGCAGGCGCGAGCGGCCGACGACGCCGGCATCGACCGGGTGTTTCTTCCCGATCACGTCGCGTTCGGCACCGACCTGTCCGGCTATGCCGACCCGGCCTCCGGTGGGGTGACCGGCGCCAAGCAGCCCACCGGTGCCGACGGCGGGTGGCTGGAGGCGCTCACCACCCTGGGCGCACTGGCGGCCGTGACCAGCAGGGTCCGGCTGGCGACCAACGTGCTGGTCGTTCCGCTGCGACGTCCGGTGGTGCTTGCGAAGGTGGCGGCGACGCTGGATGCCCTGTCCCACGGGCGTTTCGAGCTCGGCGCGGGCGTCGGCTGGCAGGAGGCCGAGTACCGGGCCGCCGGAGTTCCGTTCTCCCGACGCGGCGCCATCCTCGACGAGACGCTGGCCGCCTGCCAGCAGCTGTGGAATTCGCCGCAGGCCGATCTGGTCGGCAGTTCGTTCGACCTGACCGGCATCCACATGATGCCCAAACCTGCGGCCGGCGGGGTACCGGTGTGGATCGGCGGCCGTCCGTTGCCCCGGATTGCCCGCCGACTTGCCCGGTTCGGTGCCGGCTGGATCCCGTGGGGCGCAACGCCGGAGTCCTATCCGGACGCGATCTCGACCATGCGCGCGCTGGTGGAGGCGGAGGGTCGCGATTTCGACACCATCCGGCTCGCCTACTCGCTACCGACGCTGATCGCCGACAACGGCGCCCTCGACCTGTCGGCGATGCTCGCTCCGGTGCCGGCGCTGCTCGAACTCGGCATCTCCGATTTCCGGACGCTCGCCCGTGTTCCGCACGGCTACGACGCCGCCCGCGAGTTCCTCACCGGCCTCGACACCGCATTCCGCCGACAAACACACCAACGATAGCGGCCGCTCAGCGCGCCCAGCCGGCTCAGCGCCGGTCGGATCGGGCGACGACGTGACCGAGCGCCTCCAGGTCGATGGTGCCGGGGGTGTCCCAGCCGGCGCGCAGTTGGTGCTTGAGCACCCGGCCGACCGCATTCACCGGAAGCGCGTCGATGACTTCCACATAGCGCGGGATGGCGAAGTACGGCAGGTTCGCCTTGAAGAACTCGAACAGCGACCCAGGTTCGACGTCGGCTCCGGCCGCCAGCACCAGACACGCCTTGATGTCGTCCTCCGCCAGTTCGGAGGGGACGGCATGAACGGCCACCGCGGCGATGTCGGGGTGCTTTCCGATCGCCTGCTCCAGCTCGACCGACGAGACGTTCTCCCCGCGCCGCCGCAGTGCGTCCTTCTTCCGGTCGACGAAGTAGAGCGTGCCCTCGTCGTCGAAGTACCCCATGTCGCCGGTGTGATGCCACAGGTTCCGCCAGGCATCCAACGTTGCCTCCGGCTTCCTCCAGTAGCCGCTGAAGATGGCATGCGGCTCCAGCGGACGAACAACGATTTCGCCCGGCTGACCGGCCGGCAGCACGTTGTCGTCGTCGTCCACCGCCCGGACGTCCAACCAGGGCAACGCCTTTCCCGCGCTCGGCTTGTCCCGTGCCCCCGTGGTCCGGCCCATGGTTGCCGGCAGCACCTCGGTCTGTCCGTATCCCTCGCAGTACACCGTGCAGCCGAAGCGCTCGGCGAACTTCTGCTGCAGCGCCGGCGCCGTCGGAATGTAGATCGCCCGGTCCAGGGTGTGCTCGGTGTCGTCGGGCCGTTCCGGGGTGGCCATCAGGGCAGCCGGCATTGCTCCGACGCCGAACATCTGGGTGGCGCCGAGCTCCCGGATCCGGTCGAACGTCAGGGAGGCCCGGAATTCCGGGTCGAAGCAGACCCGGCTGCCGACCACCAGCGAATCCATCAGCGCGCTGATCGCGAACCCGTGGTAGAGCGGCAACGGGCAGTAAGACGTGTCGTCGGGCCGGAACCAGTCGTTCATCGCATGCGCCAGCGGCATGTGCACCAGATACCCCGAGTCGATCATGCAGCCCTTGGGAGCGCCGGTGGTGCCGGAGGTGTACATCACCAGGGTGAGGGTGGTCGGCTCCGGATCGGGCCAGAGCCCGGTCCGCGGCTCGTCGTACAGATCGGTGATCCGTAGCGGGGCATCGGATTCCGGATCGAGGGCCACCAGCCGCGCGCCGGCCACCTCCGGCGCATCCAGGGCGGCCAACGCCGTCACGCCGGCAGCGTCGGCGACGATCATCGAGGGTTCGGCGTCCGCGAGCTGATAGCGCAGGAACTCGCCCTTGAGGAAGACGTTGACCGGAACCTGAACCACGCCGAGCTCCGCGCAGGCGAAGAACAGCAGGACGGACTCCGGCCGGTTGGTCATGATCGAGGCGATCCGGTCGCCCGGACGCAACCCGGCGCGGTACAGTCCGGCCGCCAATGATGTCGACCTCGACCGGACCTCGCCGACCGTCAACCACCCGTTCCCGGTGGAGACCATGTCGGCAGCGGGATTGTCATCGGCACGCCGGCGCAGCCAGCCGGCCACCGTGCGCGCGTCGTTGCTCACCCGTCGAGCGTACTGAACCAACTAGATGGTTGACAACAGGTGTCACCGACCAGTTCATGAGGGTGTCCGCGTCCCCCTGCTTCGGACCGCCTGTTGAGGTACGTTGGTCACGCTGAACGCAATGATGAATCGGAGACACAGTGCCTAGGGCTTCTCGATACACGGACGTGCGGGCGACCGCGGCGCACTTGTTCCGCACCCACGGCTATGCCGCGACCACGATGGATCTCATCGCCGACGAGGTCGGTCTGAACAAGGGCACGCTCTACCACTACTACGAGGGCAAGTCCGCGATCCTGTACGACCTGATGTCGGAACAGGTCGACGTCACGCTCGAGTTGCTGGACGAGGTGCCGGAGGACCTCTCCCCACGCGATCGGCTGCACGAGCTGATCAGGCTGCAGGCCCTGCACGTCGCGGACAGCGACGACGAGCTGATCGTGTTCTTCCAGGAGATGCGCTGGATCAGCCAGAACCTGACGCCCGAGCAGGCGCAGTCGCTGCGCGAGCGGTTCAGCAGGTACGAGAACTTCATGCGCAAGCTGCTCACCCGGTCCGCGAAGGCCGGCGAGGTGGTCAAGTCCGACACCTCAACCGTGATCTACAGCATCGTCGGCATGCTGGGCTACATCCCGAACTGGTTCCATGGCACCACGCCGCAGGCCAAGAAGAAGATGGCCGTGCAGGTCGCCGACCTGGCCATGCGCGGCCTGGACGTACGCTAGCCGAACCCGCCGGGGCACGGCCACCGGGTGGGTCAGGGAGTGAAGATCGTCTCGGCCTGGTCACGCTGAACGTGCAGGTCCCAGTACAGCGGAGCGATCTGATCCGCGGAGGCACTCGGCGTGCCTTCAGGCGCGCGGTCACCGATCCACGCCCCGATCGCCACGTGCGCGGCCTGAATGCCCTCGGGCTCGAGTTCCTTGTGCAGGTTCAGCACCCACGAACGCAGAGCCGCACCCGCGGTGTTGATGTCACCGAGCATCGGGGTCGGGTCGACCGACCCGGCGCCGGTGGTGAACAGCAACGTCCCGGCACCGGCCCTCCGCATCGCGGGCAGCGCCACTGCGGTGGCGGCGATCGCACCGTAGACCAGGTACCGCATCTGCAGGTCCACATCCGCAGCGGTGACCCTGGAGGGCGTGCGGAACTTCGGCTCGGGGCCGCCAGGGGAGTATTCGAGCACGTCGATCCCGCCGAAGTGTTGTGCCGCGGACTCGAGTGCGCCGGTGAGGGAATCGGTGTCCAGAACGTCGGCCGCAAAGCCCTTGGCGCAGATGCCCTCTGCCGAAAGAGTCGCGGCGTGCGCGTCGAGGTTGGCCTGGCTGCGGGAGAGCAGGGCCACGTCGAATCCGTGGGAGCCGAAGGTCCGGGCCATGCAGGTCAACGGCGAAACCGACCCGATCTGCGGGGAAGGTGGCACTCGGGCGCGGGAGGGCGCGACGGTCTGGTGACACGTACGGTGACCCCCACGGTGCCGCCGCAGGTCACCTACGAGTTGACCAAGACCGGGCACAGCCTGCGCCGGGCCGTTCAGCCGTTGATCGAGTGGGCGTTCACCACCGTCGACGATATCAACACCGCACGCACAGCCTACGACGCCCAGTTCGACCAGCAGGCATGACCGCCACACCGTGAGATCGTCGGGAAATCAACGGCCCGGCGGTATCGCCGGTGCACGTCTCACGCAGGCAGGCGTCTAGCGCAGGCTGGCGTTGAGGTCGTCCCGGACCGCCAGCCGGCGGACCTTGCCGGACGAGGTCATCGGGACCTCGTCGGCGAAGACCCAGTGTTTCGGGATCTTGAAGTGCGCGAGTTCCCCGTACAGCCACTCCCGCAGTCCGTCGCCGGTGACGTGTGCACCCGGGGTCAACTGGATCACGGCCGCAACCTGCTCACCCCAGTGTTCGTCGTCGATGCCGACCACGGTCGCACCGCGAACGGCCGGATGGGACAGCAGCACCTCTTCGACCTCGGCCGGATAGATGTTCTCGCCGCCGCGGATGATCACCTCCCGCGCCCGGCTGAAGAAGGTGAGGCGGCCGAGTTCGTCCATGGAGGCGAGATCGCCGGTCCGCAGGAAGCCGTCATCGGTGAACGCCTCGCGGGTGGCGTCGGGCTGGCCGAAGTAGCCGTTCATCGTCACCGGCGATTTCACCGCGATCTCACCGACCGCACCCAGTGGCACGACCGCGCCGCTCTGCGGGTCGAGCAGCCGTAGCCGGGTGCCCTCCACCGGACGGCCGACGGTTCGTTCGATGACCTCGGGCGGATCGTCGAGGTCGCTGTTGGTGATGATCGGGCACTCGGACTGGCCGTACCCGACCACGACGGTGGCGCCGAGGGTGTCGCCGATCCGGCGTACCAGCGCCTGGCTGACGGTGGCGCCACCGGTCGGCACCGAGTTCAGTCGCGGGGTGCTGCCGCGCTGCACCAACGCGTCGAGGATCTGTTCCACCATGATCGGCACGCCGCCGAGCCGGGTGATGCCGCCGGCGTCGATCAACCCGACCGCCTGGTCCGGTTCGTAGCGGGGCAACACGACGAACGACCCACCGGTGGTGACGGCACCGAGGATCACGCTGCAACTGCCGGCCACGTGGTAATACGGCACCGGGTTGAGCCAGGTGTCGCCCGGAAGTACGACCCGGTCGTGCCGGGCGCGCAGGTACCCAGCGTTCAGGCCGGCTCGGTGGCTGACCAGGGCGCCCTTGGACCGGCCCGTCGTCCCCGAGGTGAACTGGATCAGGAAGGGATCATCGGGCGACACCAGGCGATCCGGCTCACTGCCGTCAACCTGTTGGACGGCAACCTGTTGGGCGGCAGCCCATTCCGCCAGATCGGCCAGCCGATGGACGGCGACGCCGCCGAGGATCGAGCGTGCCCGCCCGGCGACCGACCGACCGCGGGAATCCGTGCCGACGAAGGCCAGGCCCGGCGTTGTCAGCTCGGTGGCGTGCCGAACTTCACCGTCCGACCAGGCCGTGCTGTACGGGGTGAGGATCGTCCCGGACAGCGCACACGCGTACTCCAACAGGATCCATTCGGTGCAGTTCTGCGACCAGACCGCGACCCGTTCGCCCGGTTCGGTCGCCGCCGTCAGCGCATCGGCGATCGGGGTGACGCGCCGCAGCAGCTCGGCATAGCTCACCGGCTGCAAGCGGCCCGAAACGACCTGGTGGAAGGCGGGTTCGGCGCTCCACTGCTGCACCGCCGACCGCAGGGCCGTGCCGATGGTGACCCGCAACGGGACTTCCGGATCGTTGGGCAGGAATTCCGATCGTCCGGCGGCGAGCTCCGGCTGTGACTGCGACATCCGATTCTTCCTTTCGCTGATCCTGCGGGGCTACCAGGTGTCGACGTAATTGCGGGCATGGGGATTCACCCAGCCGTCCTTGGCCGGGCCGCCGGCGGACAGCAGCGCACCCGCGATGGTCGCCCTCGTCCGTTCCGGGTCGATGACGTCGTCCACTTCCAGGTGCGAAGCGGCGTTCATCGCACCGCCCCGCTGGTACGACTGGGCGACCAACTCGTCGAAGCGTCGCCGCCTGGCCGATTCGTCATCGATCGCCGCCAGCTCGTCGCGGAACCCGAGCCGGACGGCGCCCTCCACCCCCATGCCGCCGAACTCGCCGGTGGGCCAGGACACGGTCATCGCGGTGGTGCCGAAATTGCCGGCGCCCATGGCCATCGCGCCCAGACCGTATGCCTTGCGCAACACCACCGTCAGCAGCGGGACTGTCAGGTGCGCGCCAAGCGTGAACAGCCGGGCGACATGTCGTACCGCGGCGGTCTTCTCCGACTCCGGGCCGACCAGGAACCCGGGGGTGTCGCAGAGGCTGACGACCGGGAACGCGAACGTGTCGCACAGCCGGAGGAACCTCGCAGCCTTGTCGGCGCCGTCCGCGGAGATCGCACCGCCGCCCGCGGCCGGGTTGTTGGCCAGCACCGCGACCGGATGACCCTCGATCCGCGCGAGCGCGGTGACCATCTCGGCGCCGAACGCCGCTCGCAGCTCCAGAACCGAGTCGGTGTCGAACATCGTGTCGATCACCGCCCTGACGTCGTACGCGCGTTTGCGGTCCTGCGGAACGAGTTCCCGCAGGCGGCGCTGATCGGCGTGTTCCCAGGTGGGCAGCCCGCCCTGGAAGTACCCGAGGTACCTCTTGGCCGCCGAGACCGCCCCGGCCTCGTCCGCGACCGCGATATCCACCACGCCGTTGCGGGTCTGCACGTCGATCGGACCGACCTCCTCCGCCGCGTACACCCCGAGCCCACCGCCGGAGATCATGGCGGGGCCCCCCAACCCGATGGTGGAGTTCGTGGTCGCAATGACCACGTGACAACACCCGAGCAGGGCGGCGTTTCCGGCGAAGCATCGTCCCGCGGCGATGCCGACCGTCGGCACGCGGCCGGCCAGCGCACCCATCGACGAGAAGGTCGGCACGTTCAGGCCGGCAACCATCGGGATGTCCACGTCGCTCGGCCGTCCGCCGCCGCCTTCGGCGAACAGCACCACCGGCAGCCGATCGGTGTATGCCCGCTCGAGCAGCCGGTCGGTCTTGCGGTGGTTGAAGTAGCCCTGGGTCCCGGCCAACACCGTGTAGTCGTAGGCCAACACCGCGCAAGCGGTCCGATCATCCGGGAAGACAGCGCCGTTCACCCGGCCGATGCCGGTGACCATGCCGTCGGCGGGCGTTTCGGCCTGCAGATCGGCGATGTCCCGTCGGCGGCGCTGTGCGGCAACGGCCAGCCCGCCGAACTCCACCAGCAGCCCGCCATCGGTGAGGTCGGCGACGTTCTCCCGGGCGGTGCGCATCCCCGATCGGTGGCGTTTGCGCACCGCCGCCCCGCGTGCCTCGTCCCGCAACATGGCCCGCCGAACCAGCACCGCAGCCAGATCGGCGCGGATGCCACCTGGACCGATCTCTTCGGTCTGTCCGGCTCCGCCGGCGGTGTCCGGCAGGCCGTCGACGTCGACCAGCGGTTGCCCTTCGGTCACCACATCGCCGACACCGACGTGGACGCCGCGGACCATGCCGGCGTGTTCGGCGTCGAGGTGATACTCCATCTTCATCGCCTCGATCACCACCAGTAGGTCGCCGGCGCCCACCTGGTCGCCGGGCGTGACGCCCACAGCGACGACGGATCCGCCCAGCGGCGACACCAGCGTTGTCGGCCGGGTGAGCTCCACTGTCTCCTCCTTGAACTCGACAGCCCTGTCCGCCAGACTATGCCAACCATTTGGTTGAAATTATCCGACCGCAAGGAGATGACGGCATTGACCGACATGCCGACTCGCGACGAGTGCGTGATCCGGAACCTCATCGACACCAGGGCCGCAGAGGCACCGGACGAGGTGTTCGCGGTCTTCGACGGGACCGGCGAGCAGTGGACCAACGCCGAGCTGTTGCGTCGCACGAGGTCTGTTGCGGCCGGCCTGCACGAGTTGGGGATCCGGCCGGGTGATCTGGTGGCGGTGTGGCTGCCGAACGGACCTGCCGCGCTGGTCGCCTATACCGCGATCAGCTACCTGGGTGCGGTCTACACCCCGTTCAACACCGCGTACCGCGGCGGACTGCTCGAGCACGTGATCGAGAACTCCGGCGCTTCGGTGCTGATCGCCGACAGCCGTCTGCTCGACCGGTTGGCGTCGGTCGAGCACGGCGGGTTGCACACCGTGATCGCCATCGGCGAGTCGCCGGCCGTCGAGGGCATCCGGGTGCTGCCCGAGGCGGCGTTGGACGGCGATCCGGACGCACTCACCGGGCTCGAGCAGCCGATCGAACCCTGGGATCGGCACTGTGTCATGTACACCTCCGGCACCACCGGCCCGTCGAAGGGGGTGGTCACCACCTACCTTCAGGGCTACACCGGAATCACCGCCATCCCGACCCGCAGGGGCGCCCGAATGATGCTGGTGGGCCCGATGTTCCACACCAGCGGTGCTGCAGTGGTGCACAACTCGCTGATCAACGGCGGCTCGCTGGTGATGCTCGAATCGTTCAGCACGCAGAGCTTCTGGGCGGACGTGCGCAGATACCGGATCACCTCCGGGGTGCTGGTCGGTGCGATGGCAACCTTCCTGCTGAAGCAGCCGGAGGCGGCCGACGATCGCGACCACGGACTGGACCAGGTGGTGATGATGCCGCTGTCGGACGACCCGCGGGCGTTCGCCGACCGGTTCGGTGTGGACATCTACACCTGTTTCAACATGACCGAAACGCCGACGCCGATCGTCAGCGAGGTCAATCCGCCGATACCGGGGATCGCCGGGCGGATACGGCCCGGGCTCCAGGCCCGGCTGGTCGACGGCAACGACCTGGAGGTGGCGGACGGACAGACCGGCGAGCTGATCCTGCGCAGCGACCTGCCGTGGGCGCTGGCCACCGGGTACCACAACAACTCCGAGGCGACCGCGGCGCTGTGGCGGAACGGCTGGCTGCACACCGGCGACGCTCTGCGCCGGGATGCCGAAGGGAACTACTACTTCGTCGACCGGCTCAAGGACGCCATCCGCCGGCGCGGCGAGAACGTCTCGTCGTTCGAGGTGGAGAAGGAACTGCAGGCCCACCCCGGCGTCCGGCTGGCGGCCGTGGTCGCGGTGCCCAGCGAGCACGGCGAGGACGAGGTGCTGGCCGTCATCGCGCCGGTCACCGGGGCGCAGCTGGACTTCGTCGAGATCATCACGTTCCTGCGGGACCGGATGGCGCACTTCATGATCCCTCGATACCTCCGGATCGTCGACGCGCTGCCGGCGACCCCGACCAACAAGGTGGAGAAGTACCGGTTGCGGGCCGATGGCGTCACCCCCGATACCTGGGACCGGGAGGCGGCGGGGATCAGCATCAAACGTGACCGCCTCTGACCCGGGTGCGGCCACTGCCCAGCTTGATGCCGGCCGCCTCGCGATCCCAGGTGTCGGCGGCGAGCCCGGCGTCGCGCAGCTGCGCCTTGCGCACCTTCTGCGACGGTGTCTTGGGCAGCTCCGCCGCGGTCTCCAGATAGCGCGGCACCATGAAGTACGGCAACCGTTCGACCAGATACCCGGTGATGCCGATCGGGTCGAAGACTGCACCTTCGCGAAGGACGACGACCGCCCTGATCTCGTCCTCGGTCAGCTCCGAATGCACCGCCACCACGGCGCTTTCCACGATGTCAGGGTGCGCATTGATGACGCTCTCCACCTCGAAGCTGGACACGTTCTCGCCACGACGGCGCAGCGCGTCCTTGACCCGGTCCAGGAAGTAGTAGCGACCGCTCTCGTCGCGGCGCAGCACGTCGCCGGTGTGCAGCCAGCCTTCGGGATCGATCAGCGCCGCCGTGGCCTCCGGCAGGCCGAGGTACCCGGACGTCACCGTCAGTGGCTCGTCGGGTTTGACCCAGAGCTCGCCCCCGAGGCCGTCGGCGACGTCCTGCCCGTCGTCGCCGACCAACCGCAACTGGTAGATCCCTCGCCGGAACCCGCCCTCGTTGCCGATCACCGATCCGACCGGGCCGGAGGTCACCTGACCGATCTCACTCATTCCGTATCCGGTCATCGCTTGCACCCCGAACCGCTCCAGGAAGCCATCGAGGTCCGACGGAGCCGGGGCGAGAATGGCTATCTCCAAGGGGTTGTCGGCGTCGTCCGGCCGCGGAGGCTGCCGCCACAGCAGCTCCGACATGCTGCCGAGCAGCCCGGTAACGGTGATGTTCCGTCGCCGGACGACGTCCCAGAAGTTGGAGACCGAGAAGCCGCGCTCCAGGATGCAGGTCGACCGGTGGATCAGTGATCGATAGACCCAGGCCCACTGGCCGCCGATGTGGAACATCGGCAGGGTGAGCAGCACGCGGTCGCCCTGCCGGGGCCGGTGGTTCGGGTCGTCCTGCTGGGATGCGTAGGTATACGCGTGGGCGTGCGAACACATCACGCCCTTGGACGCGCCGGTGGTGCCGGAGGTGTACATGATCGCCAGCAGTTCCGCCGGGTCGACATCCACCGGATCGGCTTCCCCATGGGCCTCCAGCTCCGCCCACGGCACCACCGCAAACCGGTCGCGCAGGGCGGCCGCTGCGTCGAGGTCCCCGCGGACCACCACCGTCCGCAGCCGGGTCAGATCCTTGGCGATCGGGAGCAACCGCTCGACCAGGTCCGCCTCGGCCACCAGCAGCTCGCACCCGGAGTCATTGAGCACATGGGTGAGGAACCGATGCTTGTAGGCCGTGCTGATCGGCACCTCGATGGCACCGGACAGCGCGACCCCCATCCACAGGTGCACGTTGTCGACCGAGTTGTCCAGCAACAGGCCGACCGGGTGCCGGCGTCCGACCCCCAGGTGCGCCAGTCCGCCGGCCAACCGGCTGCTGCGGGTGAAGCTCTGCTCGAAGGTCCACTCGCCATCGGGGTCGATGTGCGCGATCGCGTCCGGCGTGGCCTCGAGCGCGCGCCGATACGCGCGCAACAGCGTTCGTTCGGACAACTCGGGTAGCGTCATCGATTCCTCCGCAGCGGGTCAGATCGGGGAGATGCCACGGACCTTCGGTGGCATCGGCAACCGACGCCGGGTCGGCGCGCGGTCGAGCACCTCGACGATGCGTGCCCTGGTCTCGGCCGGGTCGATCACGTCGTCCACCCCGAATCCCGCGGCCGCCTGCAGCGGCCCCACCTGCGCCCGGATCTGCTCGATCAGCTCTGCCCGACGGGCGTCCGGGTCAGCGGCCCGCTGATAGTCCTTGCGGTAGGCGACGTCCACCGATCCCTCGACGGACATGGCGCAGATCTCGGCCGTCGGCCAGGCGAGACAGGCATCTCCGGAGAACGCCTGGCTGCCGGACATGGCGACGTAGCCAAGTCCATACCCCTTGCGCAGCACGATCGACAGCCGCGGCACCGTGGCATGTCCGAGTTCGAACAGCATCTTGGCGCTGCGCCGCCCCAGGGTGGAGGCCTCCGCCGCCGACCCGATCGCGAAGCCGGGAACGTCCATCAGGAATACCAACGCAATCCCATAGGCGTCGCACAGGCCGATGAAATGCGCCGCCTTCTCGCAGGCGTTCGCGTCGAGCATGCCGCCCTTGTGCAGCGGCTGGTTGGCGATGACGCCGACGGTGCGGCCGCGGACCCTGACCAGCGCGCTGACCAGATTGCGGGCGAACGTCGGCTTCAGCTCGAAGACGCTGCCGGCGTCGGCGATGGCCTGGACGGCCGGCCGGATGTCGTACATCCGCCGGGACGAATCCGGAACCAGCTCGCGCAGCGGCAGGCCGCGGGCCGGGTCGTCGTCGGCGGGGTCGGCGGGCGCCGCCGGCGTCGGCTGCGTCGCGTTGCCGGGGAGCAGACCGAGGAAGGTCCGCAGCGCGTCCAGGCATTCCTGCTCGCCGTCGACGGCCAGATCGGCCAGGCCCTGGCGGTCCACCTGGACCTCGGTGCCACCCAGTTGCTGCGACGTCAGCTGTTCGCCGGTGGCGGCGGCGACCAGTGCCGGCCCCGCGATGCCCATGGTGCCGTGGCCACTCCGCATCACCACGAAGTCCGCCAGCGCGGCGAAGTTGGTATTCGCGGCGAAGCCCGGCCCCAGCACCGCCGCGACGATCGGGGCGTAACCGGACAGCCGGGCGAGCTGCGCGAACAGGTTCCCGGCATTGGCGTAGTCCCGGGAGTTCTGCCCGTCCTGGATCCGGTGCCCACCGCCGTCCAGCAGCATGACGAGCGGGCAGCCGTCACGCAGGGCGATGTCGATCAGCCGGGCGGTCTTGGCGCCGCCGAGGTGCCCGACGCTGCCGCCGAAGACCGAATAGTCCTGCGACAACACCAGTGCCGGCCGACCGTCGATGCGCGCCGATCCGGTCACCACTCCATCGGCCGGTGCCCGTTCCCCGACCACCGGATCCCGGACCAACCCGCCGATCTCGGTGAACGAACCTTCGTCGCACAGCAGGGCGATCCGCTCCCGCGCGGTGAGCCGGTCCCTGGCATGGACAGCGGCCACAGCATCGGCCCGTGCGCCGTCCCCGATGCTCCGGTGCCACTCGTCGGTGACCGGCAACCCGGCTGCCAACCTGTCTCCTTGATCGCCGATCAGTGATGATGTCGCGACCATACTCCACCATCCGGTTGGCTCGCCTTGGCCCGGTCGGCATTGACAGCGGCCGCCGCTACCCGTTGACTGGTTGTCAACGGATCGGTTGGCAACAACGCGTCCATCGGCAACCATGGGCCCGGCCGGCCGCATCCCGGACGTGACGCTCGACGACGAGAAGAGGACCGCCGACGATGACTACCGCCGACTTCGATCTGAACTCCTACAACAGCATTGCCTGGGACGGCGTGATCCACAGCTACCGGCCGTCGCCGGACTGGAGGTCCCGGGTCTCCCCCGGGCTGAAGGTGGCCGAGAGCGCCGATGCGGACCTTGACCCGGTGACGTTCGAGGTACTGCGGAACCGGCTGTGGACGATCAACCTCGGGCACGGTGACACGCTGTCGCGGATGTCCGGGTCGCCGATCTTCCAGGCACTGGACTTCAACATGTCGATCCTCACCGAGGACGGCGAGATCGTGATGAGCGCCCCGTTCATCCAGTACCTGAACACCGGATCACCGCTGGTGGTGCGGTATCTCATGGAGCACATGTCGGAGAACCCCGGCATCTGCGAGGGCGACATCTTCCTGGCCAGCGATCCGTGGATCGGCGCCTCGCACCAGATGGACGTGTGCATTGCCGCCCCGGTGTTCGTCGACGGCGAGCTGTTCGGCTGGGTCTCCAACGCCGCGCAGCAGTACGACCTCGGCGGCATCGTGCCGGGCGGCTGGCCACAGAATGCGCCGGACATCTACAGCGACCCGATCATCTTCCGGCCGTTCAAACTCGTCGAGAAGGGGGTGCTACGCCCCGATCTCGAGGAAATGTACCGGCGGCAGTCGCGGCTGCCCGACATGGTCGCGCTGGACCTGCGCGCCCAGCTGTCCGGCTGCCGGTTCGCGGTGAAACGCCTGCAGGAGACCTGCGATGAGTTCGGCGCCGACACCGTCAAGGCGGCCATGCGCCGCGTGCTGGATACCGCGCAGGCCTCCTTCGCCCGCAAGCTCGAAGCCATTCCGGACTGCACGGTCTCGGACGTGCTCTACTTCGACGAGAAGCTGCCCGGCGACCGCGGAACGTACAAGGTGCAGTTCAACATCACCAAGCGCGGCGACCGGCTGATCGTCGACAACCTCGGCACCGACGCGCAGATCGAGGGACCGAACGGCTTCACCTACATGAACTTCGCCGGCATCGTGCTGGGCGTGATCGGCCAGACGATGCTATGGGAGCACACCTTCTCGCTCGGCGGAGCCGAGCGGCAGATCGACTTCCGGCCGCTGCCCGGAACGCTGTCGTGCGTGGATTATCCGGCCGCGGTGAGTGGCAGCGTGCTGAACGTCAGCAGCGCATACATGCGGCTGCACAACATCATCGGCCGGCTGCAGGCGTGCGATCCAGAACAGCAGGCCGACATCGTGGTGTCCGGCCCCGACGTACCGCTGGTGGTGATCTCCGGCAGTGACGAGCGGGGCAACGTGTTCGGTACCGCGCTTACCGATGCCGGCGGATTCGGCGGTGGCGCCCGCGCCCACAGCGATGGCCCCAACACCAGCGGATCGTCGTACATCCCGATGATCCGGATGGCCAACATCGAATCCGTCGAGCAGTTCTACCCGCTGCTGGTGATGTACCGACGCGAGGCCACCGACACCGGCGGGGCCGGGCGCCGGCGCGGCGGGGTCGGGATGGATGTCGGCCTGACGCCGTACCACGCCCGTTCCATCGAGATGGTCACCAATGCGGGTGGCCAGGGAGTGTCGACCAATCAGGCGATGGGCATCTTCGGCGGTTACCCCTCGCCCACCGCGGAGTACCGGATGTTGTTCGGCACCGACGTCGGCGAGCAGTTCGCCGGCGGGCACATGCCGACGGACATCCCGGAACTGTCCGCGGACCGCGAGGAAGTGATCCGCGGCAAGTCCAACGGCACGCCGATCCTGCCCGGCGATGTGTTGACCCGCACCGTCTGCGGTGGCGGTGGCTACGGCGACCCGCTCGACCGGGAACCGCAACTGGTGGCCACCGACGTGGAACTCGGCTACGTCTCGGCCGCCGCGGCCCGGGCGCTCTACGGCGTGGCCGTCACCGCCGACGGGTTGGACCCGGCGGCGACGGCCGAGCTGCGGACATCGGTGCGGGCGCAGCGAGCCGGTTGGCCCGCGGTCCCGCAGGCCCTTCCGGTCGCCGATCAGCCGACCAGCACGCCGGCGACGGGCGAGGCACCCCGGCATGTCGGCGAACACCTCACCGCGCGCGACGACGGTCCGTCCAGGGTGTTGGCCTGCCGGCACTGCGAGCGCCCACTGTCCGACTACCGCGGTAGCTACAAACACGGCCTGCTGGTCGATATCGCGACCCTCGACATCCTGCCCCGGGTCAAGGATCCGAGGTTCTTCCTCGATGCCGAGATGGAGTTCCGGAGGTACTGCTGTCCGGGCTGCCAGACCCTGATGACCACCGAGATCGCCCGATCGGGCGACCCGATCGGAGAGGAGATCCGATTCGCATGAGCGCCGCACAGCGATCGGGAACAGACCACGCCGGGTGCGTGATCGGCGTCGACATCGGTGGAACCTTCACCGACTGCGTGGCGATCGACGGCAACGGCCGGATCGTCATCGGCAAGGCGCCGTCCACGCCGCCCGACTTCCATCAGGGATTCATCGCCGCGATCGACGTGGCGGCCCGACAGCTCGGTAGCACCGGCGAAGAACTCATCGCCGGCGCCCGCGCCATCCTGCACGGCTGCACTGTTGCTACCAATGCGCTGGTGGAGAATCGGACGTCAACGGCGACCCTGCTGACCACCGCCGGGCACGCCGACACCCTCTACTACATGCAGGGCGGCCGCCGGCTGGCCGGTGAGAACGCGCGTGACATCGCGCATCTGGCCGGACCGGCGCACACCAAGCCGGCCCCGCTGGTCGCCAAGTCGCACATCGTCGAGATCGACGAGCGGGTCGGCGCCGACGGCGCGGTGGTGGTCGCGCTCGACGAGGACCGGGCGCGGGCACAGATCCGGGAGCGGGTCGCCGCCGGCGCCGACACCTTCGCGATCGCCCTGCTGTGGTCGACCGCCAACGACACCCACGAACGCCGGCTGGCCGAACTGGTGCGCGAGGAGGCGCCGGAGGCATTCCTGTCGCTGTCCAGTGACGTGGTGCCCCGCCCCGGCGAGTACCAGCGCACCGTCGCCACCGTCATCAACGCCATGATCGGCCCGGTGACCAGCGCCTACCTCACCCGGCTCGGCGAACGGCTGCGCGACATCGGCTACGCCGGCGAGCTGTCGGTGATGAGCTGCACCGGCGGTCTCATCGACGTCGACCGGGCCAGGCGGCTGCCGTTGCTCACCATCGGATCCGGCCCGGTGGCCGGCCTGATCGGGGCCGGGAAGCTGGCCAGAACGGCTGCCGGTGACGCCGACCCCGGCGCCCTCGACGCGGTGAATGTGCTCACCGGCGACATGGGTGGCACCACCTTCGACGTCGGAGTCATCCGGCGCGGCGAACCTGTCACCAGGACCGAGACCCGGCACGGCCAGTTCGAGTACTTCGTACCGACCCTTGACGTCCGGTCGGTCGGCGCCGGCGGCGGCAGCATCGTCGCCTTCGACGCGGACACGCATAGCCTGCGGGTGGGTCCGCGCAGCGCGGGCGCGGTGCCGGGTCCGGCCGCCTACCTGCGGGGCGGCACCGAGGCCACCGTCACCGACGCCGATCTGCTGCTCGGCTACCTGAATCCCGAGAACTTCCTCGGAGGCAACCTGACTCTCGGTGTACAGGCCGCCCGCGACGCGCTCGAAGCGGCCGGCGGTCCGCTGGGATTCAGCGCCGAGGAGACCGCGGCCGCCGCGGCCCGCATCGTGGACGACCAGATGGCCGATGCCATCCGGTTGTCCAGCATCCAGCAGGGCTACGACCCGCGCAGCTGCGTGATGTACGCGTACGGCGGCGCCGGCGCGGTGCACTGTCCGCAGGTGGCGCGCAGCCTGGGCATCTCCACCCTGGTGATCCCGCTGTCGGACCTGGCGGCCGGCTGGTCGGCATTCGGGGTGGCAGCCTCCGAGGCGCAACTGGTCCAGGACCTGCCGCTGCTGGCGGCCTCACCGTTCGATCCGGAAGCGCTCAACGACGCCTGGCGCGAGCTGGAGGCGACGGTCCGGAAGTCGTTGCCCACCTCGATGCTCGACGCCGACCCGGTCTTCGACCGCTTTGTCGAGATGAAGTACACGTTGCAGGTCAACGAGTTGCGTATACCGGCACCCGGCGGGGAGTACACCACCGAGACCGTGCAGGAACTGGTGGACGCCTTCGAGGCGGAGTACGTCAGGCTGTATGGCCAGGGCAGCGGCTACCCACTGGCCGGGTTCATGATCACCTCGCTCCGGATCAACGCCCACGCCCGGATCACCGAGGTGCACCTGCCGGCATCGGATGCCGTTGCCCCGCACCAGGTCACACCCACAGGTACCCGCGAGGTGATCTGGTACGAGCTGGGTAGGAACCCGGTACCGACACCGATCTACGACGGCGCGGATCTGGGTGTCGGGTCCGAGGTGATCGGGCCGGCAATCGTCGAGTTCGTCGACACCACGCTCGTGCTCCGGCACGACCAGCGCGCGATCGTCGACCCGTACCAGAGCATCGTCGTGCGGACCTGAGCCGACCTCGGGCGACCCGCCCGGTGCGGTAGTGTCACAGTGTTATCAACCGCCTAGTTGGGATTGCAAGGAGTGGGAATGGGTCCGTTGCAGGGATTGCGGGTTGTCGAACTGGCCGGGATCGGCCCGGGACCACATGCCGCGATGATCCTGTCCGATCTGGGCGCCGACGTGGTCCGGGTGGAACGGCCGAGCGGTGGGCCGGACTTCCTGCCACCGGTCGACCCGACCTTGCGCGGCCGGCGCCGGATCGAGCTCGATCTGAAGTCCGACGCGGGCCGTCGCGCCGTGTTGGATCTGGTCGAGAACGCCGACGTCCTGATCGAGGGCAATCGACCGGGAGTGACCGAACGACTCGGCGTCGGCCCCGACGATGCCCTGACCCGCAACCCGCGCCTGGTGTACGCGCGGATGACCGGCTGGGGACAGACCGGGCCGCTCGCGCTGGCCGCCGGCCACGACATCAACTACATCTCACTCACCGGCGCGCTGCACGCCATCGGCAAACCCGGGGAGCCGCCGACGGTTCCGCTCAATCTGGTGGGCGACTTCGGCGGCGGGTCGATGCTGCTGGTGATCGGCATCCTGGCCGCCGCCTTGGAGGCCCGCGGGTCCGGCCAGGGTCAGGTGGTGGACGCCGCGATGGTGGACGGAGCCTCCACCCTCACCCAGATGCTGTGGGCGATGCTGCCCTCCGGCGGATGGGCCGACGAACGCGGCGCCAACCTCCTCGACGGGGCCGCACCTTTCTACCGCTGCTACGCCTGCGCAGACGGTAAGGACGTCGCAGTCGGCGCGATCGAGCCGCAGTTCTACGCTGCCCTGCTCGCCGGCCTGGGCATCGAGCCCGCGGACCTGCCCGAGCAGATGGACAGGAGCCACTGGGCGCAAACGACGGAGCGCTTCACGGCGATCTTCGCGACCCGATCGCGGGACGACTGGGCGGCCGAGTTCGATGGCAAGAACGCCTGCGTGACACCGGTTCTCGCCTTCGGCGAGGCGGCGCAGCACCCGCACATCGCGGCCCGCGAGATCATCGTCACCCACGATGGGCACCCGCAGGTGGCCCCGTCACCGCGGTTCTCCCGCACCCCCGGCGCCCCGGGTCCGCTCAAGCCCGCCGACACCGACGTCCCCGGCGTGCTCGCCGGCTGGACGGCTAGCCCGAGGTAGCGACGTCCGGGCCGGCCGGGATCTTGCGGAAGTCCCAGCTGACGATCTTGTCCGGGTCCAGCCGGAGCCAGGCGTGCTTGCCGTCGTAGTTCATCGCCGTGCCGTCGGGGGCCGTTCCACCGCCAGCAGCGCCACCGAAATACTTGGCGGAGAACATCTTCTCGACGATCTCGAGTGCTGCGACCGGCTCGCCGGTCCGGGGTACCTCACCGACCTGGGCGACCCGGCCGGTGATCTCGACGCCACACAGCTGCTCATACTCGTGTCCGGCATCGACCACCAGGCCGATCCTGGGATCGGACATCACGTCGGCCCACCGTTGCGAGCGGGTGAGCGAATAGATCCAGACCTTCCCGCCGTGCCACAGGAACCAGAGCGCGGTGGCATGTGGACCGTGCGCGCCGACCGTCGCCACCCGGCAGGTCCGCTCCGTGGCGAGGAATTCGTCCCGCTCGGCCTCGGACATGGCAATCCGACGGCCGCGGCGTTGCTGTGACACTTGCCGGCCCGGGTCAGAGCAGCTCGAGGATGGTGGCGTTGGCCTGGCCACCACCCTCGCACATGGTCTGCAGCCCGTACCGGATCCCGTTGTCCCGCATGTGGTGCACCAGGGTGGTCATCAGGCGCGCACCGGAGCCGCCGAGCGGGTGACCCAGGGCGATAGCGCCACCGTTGGGGTTGAGCCGGGCCGGATCGGCGCCGAGCTCGGCGAGCCATGCCAACGGCACCGGCGCGAACGCCTCGTTCACCTCGTACGCGCCGATGTCGTCGATGGACAGACCGGAGCGCTGCAAGGCCTTCTGGGTCGCCGGAATCGGTGCCGTCAACATGATCACCGGATTCGCGCCGGCGAGCACCGCGGTATGTACCCGGACGATCGGCGTCAGCCCGTGTGCGGCAGCCAGCTCGCTGGTGGTGATCAGCATGGCGGCGCTGCCGTCCGAGATCTGCGAGCTGTTGCCGGCGGTGATGACGCCGTCCTCGGCGAACACCGTCCGCAGCCGACCCAGGCTCTCCAGGGTGCTGGACCGGATGCCCTCGTCGGCGGTGACGGTGCCGGTAGCGGTGGGCACCGGAGTGATCTGGGAGTCGAAGCGTCCGTCGGCGCGCGCCTTTGCCGCCTTCTCGTGCGACGCCACCGAGAACTCGTCCAGCCGGCCGCGCGACAGGCCCCACTGCTCGGCGATCATCTCCGCGCCGACTCCCTGATTGGGGGTCACCCCGCCGTAGCGGGCCAGCAGCTTGTCACCGAACGGATTCTGCCCGGCGGCATTGGAGCCGATCGGTATCCGGCTCATCGATTCGACGCCACCGGCGACCACGAAGTCGTACTGTCCGGAAATCACCCCGGCAGCGCCGAAATGCACTGCCTGCTGGGACGACCCGCACTGCCGGTCGATGGTCACGCCGGTGACGCTCTCCGGCCATCCGGCCGCCAGCACCGCATTACGGGCGATGTCGAAGGCCTGTTCACCGATCTGTCCGACGCATCCCCAGACGACGTCGTCGATCAGCGCGGGCTCCAGCCCGGTCCGGTCGGCGACGGCACCGAGTACGTGCGCGGAGAGCTCGACCGGATGAATCCCCGACAGTCCTCCGTTGCGCTTGCCGACCGGTGTCCGGACGGCCTCCACGATCACCGCATCACGCATCTGACAGTTCCTCTCTCAACCAGCATCCGTTGATCGGCGGTCCCGCCGACCACCCACCAGGCCCATATCCTGCATATCGACGCTACCGGCCGTTCCTTCGGCGCGGAGCACGTGCTTCATGATCCGGCCGAGCGCATTGGCGGGCAATGACTCTCGAATGTCCAGATACCGCGGCAGTGCGAAATAGGCGACCCGGTCGCGGAGGTGATCGATCAGGTCCGACGGCTCCATGCTCGCCCCCTGCGCCAGCACGACGCTCGCCTTCATCTCGTCGTCGCCGACGTCGGCCGGCACGGCGCTGACAGCGACGTCGGCCACCGCCGGAAGCTCCCTGATGAGCAGCTCGATGGACAGCGACGAGATGTTCTCGCCCCGGCGGCGGACGATGTCCTTCTTCCGGTCGACGAAGCTGACCGCGCCGCTCTGGTCCATCCTGCCGAAGTCGCCCGTGTGGTGCCAGAGGTTCCGCCAGGCGATCGCCGTCTCCTCGGGTTTGCGCCAGTAGCCGGAGTACATGGCGTTGGGCACCTTGGGACGCACCACGATCTCGCCCGCCCCACCCAGCGGCACCTCGTTGTCGAACTCGTCGTGGATGCGGACCTCCAGCAACGGTGAAGGCTGTCCACAGGTCGACGGGTCCCT
The DNA here is from genome assembly GCF_000426645.1 of Nakamurella lactea DSM 19367. GTDB lineage: Bacteria > Actinomycetota > Actinomycetes > Mycobacteriales > Nakamurellaceae > Nakamurella > Nakamurella lactea. Next base: position 211,304 of record NZ_KE384550.1, read on the forward strand.
GGGGCTGTTCGGGTCGGTGTTCGTTACCGGCACGCATTCGGTCTGCCCATATCCCTCGGCCATCACCGGGGTCTTGAACCGCTCGGCGAACTCCCGCTGCTGCGCCTCGGGCAGCGGCACCCAGGTGGCCATCCGGAACGACCGCGCGCCGTCCGTGGGCCGGGGCGGCTGCGCCAGAATCATCGCCCCCATCACCCCGACACCGACCAGCATGGTCGCCTCGGCGCGGGCCGCGTCGGCCATGAAGGTGGAGGCGTGGAAGTCGGAGGCGACGGCGAAGGAGGCGTCGTTGACCAGCGCGCTCATGAAGGCGACCATCTGGCCGCTCGAGTGGTACATCGGGAAGCCGGTGTAGACCCGGTCGCCGGGGATCACCCAGCCGCGCATGCCGTAAGCGCGCCCTACGTTGACGTAATACCCGGTGGACAGCACGCAGCCCTTGGCCGCCGCGGTGGTACCGGAGGTGTACATCAGCGTGATCGGGTCCGACGCATCCGGGGTTGCCCGCCGGTAGGCGCCCTCGTCGTCCAGCAGCCGGGAGAAGGGAACCGCGTCGCCGGCCGGCTCGTTCGCACCTTCAGGAACACCGACCGTGACGATCTGCTGCACACCGGCCCGTTCGAGATAACCGTCGGCGGCCGCCAACCCGACCGCGTCGGCGATCAGCACCTTCGGTTCACAGTCGTCCAGCTGGTAGGACAGGAAGTCGCCCTTGAGGAAGTAGTTCAGCGGCACCTGAACGGCGCCGAGTTTGGCGACGGCGAACAGGATGTCGATGGTCTCGATCCGGTTCGGGAGGATCCAGGCCACCCGATCGCCCTGGCCGACGCCCAGTCTCGCCAGTCCTGCCGCCACCCGGTCGCTGCGCCGGTCGACTTCGGCCGCGGAGAACCAGTTCAGCTCGTCGTCGCAGCAGACGAACTGGCCGTCCGGATCCTGCTCGACCCGCTGCCGCAGCGCGGCATCGACGGTGGTCGGCGGGCCAGGCGCCGGCAGCGGGCTGCCGAGCGCGTCCTCGGTCCCGGTCATGAGACTCCGATCCCCAGCGCCGGGTCGATCTCCCGCTTCGGCCACGCCGCATCCTCGGAGATCCACCTGGGCATGATCAGCAGTGCCTGCGCCTGGGCTGTGAGTACCCCGTCCGCGTCGTGACAGGTGGCGGCAAGAGTCCGCTTCGAGCCGTCGACCCGGTCCATCCGGCCGGCGAACTCTATTCGACCCAACGGGGTGGGTCGCCGGTAGCTCACCGACAGGTTCGCCGTCATGCCAAGGCTTTGCACCGAAGCGGCCGCCTCGGTGAACAGCTGGTCGAAGACCATCGCGATGATGCCTCCGTGCACGCAGCCCTGGGGTCCCTCGTACAGCGGGCCAAGGTCCAGCGTTGCCCGCGCGCCGTCCGGCGTCCAGCGGATCGCCTGTGCGCCGGTGGCGCAGGCGAACGGGTTGCGCAGCCCGAGGACGGCGTTGCCGTGCTCACGGCCGCCGCCGTCATGGTCGAGTTCCATGCCGAACCAGTCCTCGCGGGCACTGGTCCGCAGCCGATCGGTGAGTACCCTGACCTGCTCGGTGATCTCGGCAATCTCGGCGAGGTCGACCTCGGTGAGGATCTGCGCCTCGGACAACCGGCGCACGGACTGGGTGAGCTCCGCATGCAGGCGATCGGACTCGGCGGTCTGATCCCGCGTCGTCGAGATCCGGCGAAAGGCCATCATCGACGGCACGCCGGGCGCGTCTGTCATGCGACTCAGCCAACCATATGGTTGGTTTCGCGTGCCGCGCGGGTCCAGTGATCGGGCGACGACACGATACTCAACGGCGAACCGGACGGGACCGCCTCGACCAACAGCGACCGCCCGGTCCGCGGGTCGAGGTACGTGCGCTCGATGATCGCCGGCGCCACCTGCCGTTCCAGGGTCGGGCATCCCGAGGTCCACGAATCGGGCGCGTGTGCCAGGATCGCGCCGCTCTGCTCGGCCACCGCGGTGGCGCCGCGCCGCTGCACCCCGACGAACAATCGCTGCGGGGGCAGGTCCAGATCACCGGGCCGGGCCGGGCCGGCCACCGCTGTCGCCGCCGGCCGGGCCGCCAGCAGGCGCTCGGCGCGGATCTCGTCTCGCTGCCGGTCGGAGGCCTGCGGGTCGGGACTGCCGTCGTCGTGCATGACAACGCCGTAGGACGCCAGCGCCACCTCAGCAGTGATCCGACTGCACCGGACGTCGCGGGCCACCCGCTGCGGGTCACGGTCAAGCGGATCGCCGTAGCCGCCGGCGGTGGCCAGCGCGAATTCAACCGCGTCACCGTCGGTGAGCACCACATCACTGCTCTTGCCCGGCAGCGCGGTGCTGGTGCCGTCGGCGCGGTGCAGGGTGAACTCGCAGACCCCGCCCGGAAATCCGCCGGCAGCCCCGTTGAGCGGGATGTCCTCGCGGATGGCCAGACACTGACCGACGATCTGCGGTACGCCGTGCGGCCGTAGCTGCATGTGCGCACCGCCGCCGCTGCGGAAGGTGCCCTCGCCGAACGCGCCGCCACGGGCACGCTTGAAGTCGACGAGCATCGGGTAGGCCGCCTCCAGCGACTCGACGTCGCTGGCCTCCATGATCTGCGCGCGGGACACCATGAAGTTCGACAGGTCGATGCCGTCGTGGTCGTGCGCCGCCGCCGCCCCGCCCATCGCCCCGTCCAGCATCATCCAGCCGTCCGGGCCGAAAGGTCCTACGTAGGCCCAGATCTGGATGGCCAGCGTGGTCGACGCGATCGGCCCGGTCGCCAGGTGCGCCACTTCACTGTCCTGGGAGGCCGCGATTGCCATCATCACGCATTCGGTGGCGGCGGTCGATGCCGCCAGCGCGACGTCGCAGTGCGCCGAGGCGACCGGCGCCGGCGGCGCGCTGTGCATGATGGTGCCGGCCGGGCAGTTCACCGTGACCGGCGCGAACATGCCCTCGTTCAGCGGCAGGTCGTAGGTGAGCACATCCGAGATGTCGCCGACCACCCCGGCGGTCACGATGTGCGGCTGGGTGTTGAAGAAGTGGTCCGCCTGCGGTGGTGCGCCGTCGAAGTCGAAGACCAGCTCGTCGCCGCGCACCGTCATCCGGGTGGGCACCTGGTACAGCTCGTCGTGCCACTCCACCCACATGTCGTAGGAGTACTCGCCGTCGGCGAGCTGCCGGATCCGCCGGCGCATCTCCGCCTCGGCCAGCCGGCGCAACTCGGCCACCCCGTCGACGAAACCGGCGGTGCCCATGCCGTCGGCGATGGAGATCAGCTTGTCCGCGGCCACCTGGCAGCCGGCCACCAGGCTGCGCAGATCCATTTCCACCATGGCGGACTGGCGCACGTTGGTGCGCAGGATGCCCCAGACATCGGGCTGTTCGACCCCCGCACGGAACAGCCGTACCGGTGGGAACCGCAGCGCCTCCTGGTAGCACTCGGTGGCCGCCGGGGACCATGACCCGAACACCATGCCGCCCAGGTCGATCAGGTGGCCGGAGTTCACCACCCAGCCGATCAGCGTGTCGTGGTGGAACACCGGCATCTGGACGACGACGTCCTGCGGGTGCAGGCCGCCGCCGTTGTACGGGTCGTTGGACAGGAAGACGTCGCCGGGGGCGATGCTGCCGGCGTGGGTGGCCATGGTGACGTGCACCGCCGGCCCGCAGATGCCGAAGTGGTGGGAGATGGCCCCGCCGGCCACCATCATCGAGCCGTCCGCCTCGAGCAGAGTGCAGGAATAGTCCCGACTCTCGATGATGATGGGACTGATCGCGGTCCGCTCGATGGTGATCGCGCCCTCTTCGGCGACGGCCTGCAGCCGGGATCGCAACACCTCGAGGGCGATCGGGTCTGCGGCGGCGCGGTCGAACCCGGCGTCGGTGACGGTCATTTCACTGCCTCCAGGTGCAGGTTGCGGTAGGAGTCGACGGTGGCGGTGAATCCCGCGGGGATCCAGATGGTGGTGTCGTCGGCGTCGATCACGGCGGGACCGTCGAGCCGGTGCCCCGGTTGCAGTTCCCGACTGAGAACCGTTGGCACGTCATCGGGCTCACCAACCCGGCCGACATGGATCCGCCGGCTTCCGGCGGACCGCGGTGCGCCACCGGGCCCGTCGTCGTAGCGGGTCATGGTGGCCCGTACGGTCGCGCCGAGCCCGTAGGCGCGCAGCGTCACCAATTCCACCGGCGCACCGGTCGACACGGCGCCGGAGCCGTACCGGGACACGTATTCGTCGGTGAACCGCTGCACCAGGTCCGCCTGGCCGGCCTCGTCGAGCTCGCCGTGCCAGGGGATCTGCAGTTCGTAGTGCTGCCGGAAGAAGCGCACATCGGCGATCAGCCCGATCGTCATGTCCTTCTCCGGCACCTCGTCGGCCGCCAGGTCAGCGCGGACCTCCTCGGCCAGTTCCTTCGCGGTCTGCACCAGCACCGCTCCGTCGTCGGGCAGCAGCACCGACACCGCCCGGCTGCGCTCCCGCCGGACATCGGAGGTGGCGGCCCCGAAAGCGGACAGCACCGAGGCGAGCTCCGGGATGACGACCCCGCGCAACCCCAGTTCCCGGGCGATCTCGGCGCTGGACAGGGCGCCGCAACCGCCCATCGTGATCAGCGAGAATTCCCGCTGGTCGACGCCCTGCTCGGCGAACCGGGCGCGCAATGCCCTGGTCATGCTGGACTTGGCCACTTCCCAGATACCCCAGGCAGCCTCTATCGCGCTCATGCCGAGTCGCTCGCCGAGCTCCCGACACACCTGTAGCGCTGCGTCGCTGTCCAGGGTCATCTCGCCGCCGAGGAAGTGCCCAGGGTCGATGTAGCCGAGGACCACCAGCGCGTCGGTGACGGTCGGTGCAGTTCCGCCGCGGCCGTAGCAGGCCGGACCGGGATCCGCACCGGCCGACCGTGGCCCGACCCGGAGGATGTTCAACGAGTCGACCCAGCCGATGGACCCGCCGCCGGTGCCGATCGAGTTGATGTCGATCATCGGCAGTGCGGTCCAGATGCCCATCAGTTCACCGGTACTGCGCCGGGCCGCTACCCCGTCGGAGATGAACGAGACGTCGAACGACGTACCCCCGACGTCGCCGGTGACGGCCTTGGTGATGCCGGTGGCGGCGCAGACCGCCTGGGCGGCAATGACACCGGCCGCGGGACCGGACTCGGCCATGGTGGCCGGCAGCCGGCGGCCCTCGGCCACCGTGATCGAGCCGCCGCCGGAGTGCACCAGTAGCGGCGCCACCCGCAGCCCCCGATCGGCCAGTTCGGCCGCCAGCGAATCGACGCCGTCCAGCGCCCCGCCGGTGTAGGCGTTGAGCAACGCGAACTGGGTGCGTTCGAACTCCTTGACGACCGGCAGCAGATCCGAGCCCGAGGTGACGGGCAGGTCCGGGAATGCCGCGCGGATCGCCGCCACGGCAGCGCTTTCGTGGTCGTCGTTGACGCACGACCAAAGGAAGGAGACCGTCAGCCCCTCGATCCGGTGGTTGTCGACCAGCCACCGCGCTTGGGTCACCGCCTGCGCGGGGTCCAGCGCGGTGAGCACCGTGCCGGACCTGTCGATGCGCTCGGCGACGCCGCGGATGCGCTCCCGGTCCACCAGCGAATCCGGGGTGACCAGCCAGCCGTCGGCATGGATGCGCATGGCGCGTGCCATCGGCACCAGGTCCTCGAAGCCTTCGGTGGTGATCAGACCGAGCCGCCGACCGGTGCGGGAGGCGATGGTGTTCGTCACCGCGGTGGTGCCCAGCCCGAACCGTGCAACGCTCGGCAACAACGCGTCGAGGGTGGTGCCGGCCCGCTGCGCGACCCGCTCGCAGGCTTCCAGCACGCCGGCACCGAGATTGCCAGGGGTGCTCGGCGCCTTTGCCCGCCAGCTCGTGCTGCCGTCCGACAGGATCGCGTCGGTGAACGTGCCGCCGACATCGACTCCGATACAGGTGGCACTGCTGGTGGTGTCGAGTGCTGTCATCCGTTGTCTCCTCGTTGAGATGAGTCTGTGGCACCTGTCGACGGCTACGGCATGCTCACCGGTCTACCGTCGATGAGTTGGTCAAGAGACTCGACGATGCCCGCTCCCGCGCTGCCGTCGCGGGTGAAGGAGTAAGGGCCGTAACCGATTCTGGTGATCAGCTCGCCACCGGCACCGTCCGGACGACGGTGCCGCAACGGGGTGTGCTGACGACGGTCGCGGACGGTGGCGGTGATCCGTTCCGGGCCGCGGTCGGTGACGATCCGGCAGGTCACCTTCTCGATGAACCCGTCGTCGGTCCAGCTGTCCGCGATGTCCTCCAACCGGACATCGCGCAGAGTGCCGTCGCGCCACTCCATCGCCTCCAGGGTGGTGCCGCCGTCCTGGCGGTTCACCAGCAGCAGCATCAGCTGGCTCTCGTCCGCGAACGCCGCGGTGACCCACCGATAGCGCACCGGCCCGGCCCAGTCCCGCGGACCCCAGGAATGGTCCCGCAGACCGGCGCCGGACACCGCGAAGGTGTCCTCGCCGACCGCCAGGGTCCCCTGGACCCGGATGAACTGCTCGTAGTGGCCGCGGGCCATCGTCTCTTCCAGCACGTTCGTCTCGCCGTCCGCACCCAACGAGTCACCGCGCCCTGAGCAGGTCAGGTCGAGTCGCACCGGCGTCCGCGGTGCCGCGGCGAACGCGGACCGGGGGTCGGTGAGCGCCCGGGCATCGGTGAACTCGCTGGTTGGCCCGTCCCACCGGATGTGTTGCCTCACGTGGGGTTCGGCGATCTCCAGGGTCAGCGGCCCGGCCGCCAGCGTGTCCTGCTGCGAGGTCTCGACATTGTCGGTGGCGAACAGTGTCCGCCCGTCGGGCAGGAAGAACAGGGCACCGGCCTGAGCAGCGTTCCTGTTGTGCTGCAGGCCGATCCGCACCCATCCGGTGACGCCCGAGCCGGCGTCCGCAAAGTTGTAGTACGAGCTCTCGTTGTAGGCCGGGTCGTCGTCGGCGAGGTGCCGGCCCTCGTGCTCCGGACCGATCCGCTGGGTCATCTTTGTCGTTGTCACAGGTGCCTCCCAAGTGGTTACCGCGCTGCCAGCGCCTCGCGGGCGGCGGCTGCCCAGCGGGCCACCGCCGCCTCGAAGGTCGAGGAGTCGATGCGGTCGTTCATCACACCGGCCGCATAGCGTGACCGGGCCAGGTATCCGGTGCAGGCCAATCGCCAGCAGGCCAGGGCAAGGTATCCGGAGAAGTCGCCGAGTTCGTGCTCGCTCGCCGCCGCGTACCGGTCGAGGACCTCGGTGGTGCCGATCGATCCGGCGAAGGACGTCGGCATCACCGCGCCGAGCATCGCCGACGGCGGCGCTGTCCAGAAGGCCGTCAGCATTCCGAGGTCCGCCAGCGGCTCACCTAGCGTGGACAGCTCCCAGTCGAGAATGGCCGCGATGCCACCGTCTGCAGCCACAATCGCATTGCCCAATCGGAAGTCGCCGTGCACGATACGCGGCGACGACTGCGGGAATCCGAACGCGTCGAGGGCCGCCGCGATGGCGTCCAACTCCCTGCTGAGCTCGTCGCCGTAGCCCGCGGCACCGGCGATCTGGCCACGCCACCGGTGCAGTTGCCGGGCCACGTAATCGGTGCGCGGTCCGAGATCGCCCAGCCCGACCGCATCCGGATCGATCGCGTGCAGCCGGGCGAGTACGTCCACGATCTGCTGCGTTGCCCTGGTCATCACGGCCGGCGCCGGCGGTTGCACATCGCGGCCTTCCAGCACCCGACCATCGACGAAGTCGGTGATGTGACACGGAACCCCGAGCGGATCGTCCCCGGTGCCGACGTACCGCAGGGCCGGAACCGGCACGCCATGGTCGCGGACCGCTGCCATCACCCGCGCTTCCCGGCCGACGTCATGGGCGCCACCGCGCGCGGATTTCGCTGGTGGCCTGCGCAACACCCACGAAGCGCCGGTGGAGTCGGTGAGCCGGCTGGTCAGCATGCTGCGGCCGCCAGGGAAGTCGACGATGTCGAACGGGGGAACCGCTGCCGGCAGGATCTCGGCCAGCCAGGCCGACACCCTCACTTGCACCATCGGGTCGTCACGATCCTTCCGCGTCGGGTCTTCCCATCAGACCGCCATTCCCGCGCGATGTCAACTAGATGGTTGGGTTGCTATCGTGTGGTGCGACCGGCCGGTGGCAGCGAGCACGGCGGGAGAGAGGCGGCCTCGATGGATTTCGAGCTGGGGACGCGAGCGGACGAACTCCGTGAGCGTTTGCGCACATTGGTACGGCAGCACTTTCCGCCGACCTTTCTCGGGGCCTTCACCGACGACCCGGCCGACCTCGAACTCACCGAGCAGTTCTGTCGGCTGCTGGCCACCGAGCGGCTGCTGTGCCTGACCTGGCCCGCGGAGTACGGCGGCAACGACGGCTCGGTCTGGGAGCAAACCGTTGTGCGAGAGGAGATGTGGGCCGCCCACGAGCCGCGTGGCGCCCAGTACATGGGAGTGAACTGGGTAGGGCCGGCGATCATCCGGCACGGCAGCAAGGCGCAACAGGCGAAGCATCTGCCGCCGATCGCCGGCGGCGAGGTGATCTGGTGCCAGGGTTTCTCCGAACCGGAGGCCGGCAGCGACCTGGCGTCGCTGCGGACCAGGGCGGTGCCGCAGAGCGACGGCGGCTGGCGGGTGACCGGGCAGAAGGTGTGGACGTCGTACGCCACCATGGCGCAGTGGTGCGTGCTGGCGGCCTGCACCGACCCGCAGGCCCGGACCTCGGCGCGGCTGTCGCTGTTCCTGATCCCGATGGACCGCGCCGGCATCCAGGTCCGCCCGATTCCGGCGATGCTCGGCCCGCACCACCTCAACGAGGTGTTCCTCGACGAGGTCGAGGTGCGTCCCGACGAGATTCTGGGGGTCGAAGGCAACGGCTGGGCGATCATCCGGGATGCACTGGCCTACGAGCGGGTGGGCATCGCCCGCTACGCCCGGTGCGAGTCGCTGCTGGATCGGATCCGCGCCGAGTTGGGCGACAGTTTCGCCGCCCTGCCGGACAGCCTGTTGACCCGCTGGGCAAGGGCGAAGGTGGATCTGAGGTCGGCCCGACTGCTGGCCTACGCCGCCGTCGCGGATCAGGATGACGGCATCGACCCGGCGGCGGCGGCCGCCGCCCGGATCGCCACCACGCTGTGCGACCAGACCGTCGCCGAACTCCTGATGGACATCATGGGCGGCGACGGGCTGCGCTCGGGCGCCGACGCCCCGATCCACGGCGCCGCGGAGGACCATTGGCGGTACGCCCAGGCGGCGACGGTCGCCTCCGGAACCATCGAGGTGCAGAAGATGCTCGTCGCCCGACAGGTGCTGGGAGGCCGCTGATGGACAACCGGATCCCCGACGATGCCCGGGATTTCGAGCAGGCGGCCACCTCCCGGTTCGCCGCGGCCGGCGCGGTGGGCCTGGCCCGCCGTGCTCAGTACCGGCCCGACGTCCGATCGGAAGCCCTTGCCGCACTGGACGACCTGGGCGTCGACGAGTTGGACGTCCGGGCCGATGGTGAGCAACTGATCGCCGGTGCGCTGTTGTGCCGGGCGGCCGGGTCGGTGATGCTGCCGGCGCCGGTGGCACCCAGGCTGCTGGCCATCGGCTCCCGATGGAGTGCCCTGGTGGACCCACGGCATCCGATGGTCGACCACGGCGACCTGGGACCCGGCTGGGCCGGGCTGGATCTGTCCGGCCGGAGATGGCAGCTACAGCCGGGCGAAAGGGTGACCAAGCGGTTGGCGCCGTTCCTTCGGGAAGCAACACTGTCCGAACCGGAGCAGGCTGCCGACCCGAAGGATCTGGCCCGGCAACTGCTCCTGGAGTCCTGGAGCATCCTGGGCGCGGCCACGGCCGCATTCGAGCACACCCGCACCCACGTGCTGGAGCGCGAACAGTTCGGGCACCCGCTGGCCGGGTTCCAGACCGTCAGGTTCACCGTCGCGGACGGCTACGTACGACTGCGCGGGCTGGAGGAATCGGCGAAATACGCGACCTGGCGTTTGCCGTCGGTCGCGGTGGCGCAGGCCCGCGCCGACGCGATCGGTGTCCGCCTGCACGCTGTCGACGTGGCCATCTCGACCCTGCGGGTGGCGCACCAGCTGCACGGGGCTGTCGGCTTCTGCGACGAGACCGACGTGTCGATCCTTGACACCCACCTGCAACCGCTGTTGCGGCTGCCGGCCGGCGTGGACGCCCTGGCCAGGGAACTCGCCCCGGCCATCGGGGACGGCTCGTTCACCGGGCTGGACGGGACGTCAACCCACGCCCGTTGATTCCAACTAACCAGTTGGATACAGTTCGAAGGACGACACCGCAGTCGCCGGCTCGGCGACCACCCTGAACGGACGGGAGCACACCCGGCGATGCTGGAGCTGACCTATCCCCGCATGTTGGTCGGCGTCACGGACCGGACCCCGGACGCGACCGCAGTGATCTGTGACGACGGCAGCGGCTATCGCGCCACCTTCGCCCAGCACCTGGACCGGGTGCTGCGGCTGAAGTCCGCCCTGCGCCAGGGCCTCGGCGTCGCCGCCGACGAGCGATTCGCGGTACTGGCCGGCAACAGCCACCGGTTCCTGGAGCTGTGGCACACCGCGGCCTTCGGGACCGCGGTGATCAACCCGCTGAACACCCGGCTGGCACCGGCCGAGCTGGAGTTCATCCTCGGCGACTCGAACACCGACATCGTGTTCACCGACCGGACCTTCGCACCGGTCGTCGACCAGCTGCGGTCTCGTGTCGGGATCAAGAAGGTCGTGCTGCTGGACGACAGCGACTCCCCGCACGACATGCGGTACGAGGACCTGCTGGCCGCCCACGAACCGGCCGCCCCCGACGAACCCGACGAGAACGACGATGCCGTTCTGATGTACACCGGTGGCACCACCGGACTCCCCAAGGGCGTGCTGCTGTCGCTGGGGACCATCGCCCGCAACGTCTACCACCTCGACTACGCCTACCGGATCCTGACCAACCACGACGTCTACCTGGTGAACACGCCGATGTTCCACGCCGCCGGATGTTTCGGCGTCTTCGGCATCCCGGCCGCGGGCAGCACCAACGTCATCCAGCCCACCTTCGACGCCGGCCGGACCATCGCCGCGGCCGACGAATACGGGGTCTCGATCGTCGGCGTTGTCGCCTCGATGCTCGGCATGATCATGGACCACGGCGACTTCGCCCCGGAGAAGTTCTCCCGGCTGCGGATCGTCGGCTACGGCGGTTCACCGCTGCCGAGCAGCATCCAATCCCGCTTCATGCGCTACTTCCCGGCCGCGGACATGATGCAGCTGTACGGGATGACGGAGGGATCGGCGACGGTCACCTGCCTGACGCCGGCCGATCATCGCGCCGGTGGCGCCAGGATCGGCTCGGTGGGCAGGGCGATTCCGGGCGTTCGGGTGCAGATCCACGACCCGGACACCGACGAACTGCTGCCCACCGGGAGCGTCGGCGAGATCGTGATGAAGTCGTCGGTCGTCATGAAGGAGTACTGGAACCGGCCACCGGAGAACGCCAAGGCGTTGCGCGACGGCTGGTACCACACCGGGGACGCCGGGTACCTGGACGACGAGGGTTACCTGTTCATCACCGACCGGGTCAAGGACATGATCATCTCCGGTGGCGAGAACGTCTACTCGGTAGAGGTCGAGAACGCACTGGCCGCACACCCGGCCGTCGCCCAGGTCGCGGTGATCGGCATTCCGTCCGAGCAGTGGGGCGAGGCGGTGCATGCGGTGGTCTACCTGCGGCCGGGAGAAAACGTGACCCAGGACGAGCTGAAGGATCACGCCCGGCAGTCGCTGGCGGGTTACAAGGTGCCGAAGTCGGTCGACCTGCGGACCGAGCCGCTGCCCATGTCGGCGGCCATGAAGATCCTGAAACGTGAACTGCGGGAACCGTTCTGGGCCGGCCGGGAGCGGCGGATCTGATTTCAGCGCGCGGGCTGTGCCGCCCCGCCGTGCAGGATGGTGTGCAGCGAGTCCTGGACCCGGGTGCCACCGGTGGTGACCTGGAAGGGGACCCACAGCAACTCCCGGACACCCAGCGCCAGCAGGTCGATGCCGGTGTCCGAGGAGAAGCTCCCGTTTCTCAGGCCGCTGGTCAGGATCGCCGTGAGCACCTGCAACCGGCGGCGGTTCCCGCTCATCGCCTGATCTGCGTCGTCGGGTGAAGCGGTGCGCCACCAGACCTGCACGGTGGCGTACTCGCGCCGGAATCGCGGCCCGGCCAGCCCCATCAGGCCGCACAGGCCGTCGAGAGCAACCACCGGATCCGTGGTGGCGTCGATGATCCGATCGGTGCCGGCGAGCAGTTCCGTGGAAAACCCGCCGACGATCTCGGTGACGATCTGGCGCTTCGAGGCGAAGTGCCGGTAGATGCCGGCGGCCGGAAAACCGGCGGTCTCGGCGATGTCCCGCATGGTGGTGGCGTCGACCCCGCGGCGGGCGAACTCGATCCTGGCCGCCTCCAGGATCTCGCCCCGTCGCCCGGCGGGAGTTTCCGGGGCTGCCCACCGGGCCCGGATGTCGGCGAGCACCCGCGTCAGCCGATCGGTCTGCGGAACTGTCCCGCTCGCGGCTGGAGCGCACAGACCGTCGAGGACCAGGGTGCAGAAGGCCGCCGGCAGTTCCGTCGGTGGACGGTCCGGTGCACTGACGCTGCCGGTCACGGCGACGTGCCGCAGCGCGGCCCGCAACAGGCCGGGGTCGATACCGGTCCGCAGCCGCCCAGCATCGGCGGCCCGCCCGATCAGGATGCCGATGGCGCTGCCGACACCGGCAGGCTGGGCGCGCACCAGATCGGTCAGCCCGGCGCGCGCGGTGCCGGGTGGCTCGAGCAGGCAGAGGGCCAGCGCGGCCCGGTGCCGGGCGAAGAACGCGGCACAGTCAGTGACGAAGGCCCGTAGGTCCGCAATCGGGTCGCCGCGTCGCCGCAGGCCCCGCCGTCGAATCCCGACCAGACCGGCGGCCATCGCCTGCACCAGCTCGACGGCGATCGCTTCCTTGGAGTCGAAGTGGTGGTACAGGCTGCCGGGCAGGATGCCGGCCCGTTCGGCGACCTGCCGGAGCGAACTGCCGGCATAGCCGGCGGCGGCGAACTGGTCCGCGGCCGCGGCCAGCACCTCGGCGCGCCGGGCCGTGCCGGTGTCATGCGTTGGCATCGGCGGCCGGCTCGGCTCGCTCGCCGGAGGCCACCGGCCGGGTGCGTGGCCGGCGTGGCGGGCGTCCCTGCGCATCGAGTTCCACGATGGCGTGCACCGGGCAGTCCAGCAAGGCGCGGCGCACGCCCGTCTGGTGTTCCGGGGCGACGGTATCGCCGGCCGCCAGGCTGACGTACCCCCACTCGTCCGCGGAAAAGGTCTCCGGCGCGTGCACCACGCACAGCCCGAAGCCGTCGCACAGCGTGCGATCCACAGCGATCCTCATCGTCCCATCCTTCCCGCGGCGCGTCACAGTACCGCTGCGAACGGCGCCGCCGCATCCGGGGTGACGGTCACCGAGCCGGCGGGGCCGCACCCGTCGCAGTGCCCGGACAGGTGCTGCTGCACGGCTTTCGGGTGTTCGGCCAACAGGGTCCTGGCGATGTTCGTCGCCGCGTCGAGGGTGCCGCAGGCTCCCCTGCCGGTCAGGAAACCCGACCAGTAGGCCAGCCGGTCGAGGTTCGACGCGTCGGCCTCCCCGGCGGCCAGGGCGGACAGCACTGCGCTCATCGCCGCGGTCCCGTTGAAGCAGGAGCCGCACTGGCCGGCGTTCTCCCGAGCGAAGTAGGCCATCAGCTGAGCCGTCAGCACGACCGGGCAGTCGGTCGGCCCGAGCAGGGCGACGGCGCCGCAGCCCAGCCCGCTGCCCGCGGCGCGCAGGGCCGACGGGTCCAGCGGCACGTCCAGCAGGGCGGGGCCGGTCACGCCGGTGAAAAAGCCGCCCATCAGCACCCCGGTCACCGTCGACGGGTCTTCCCCGCGCCAGTACAGCAGGTCGCGCACCGTCACCCCGAACGGCACCTCGAACAACCCGGGGGCGGTCCGCCCGGCCATCGTGACCAGCAGCGTTCCCGGGGACGTCGCGGTACCGACCGCGGCGTAGGCGTCGGCACCGATCCGGTGGATCAGGGCCAGCTGCGCCAGCGTCTCGACATTGCTGACCAGCGTCGGCCGGCCGTCCACCCCCTCCTGATAGGGCCTCGGCGGTTTGTCGGTGGGCAGCGCGGGACCGCCGTCGATGGCGCGCACCACCGCGGTCTCCTCACCGGCGACGTACCCCGGATCCACCTGGATCACGCGGATCGGCGGGTCGTCCGTGAGCTCGGCGAGGGCGTGCCCGACGGCGTCGGCAGCGGCAGGGTCGGACAGGTAGACGTACCGGGTGGCCGCATCGACGAGGGCGGCGGCCAGCCGGAGCCCGTCCAGCACCAGGTGCGGTCGGTGACGCAGCAGCCACCTGTCCTTGATCGACGCCGGCTCGCCTTCCTCCCCGTTGGCCACCACGACGGCCGGGCCGCTGCCGAGAGCCACCTCGTCCCTGACCCCGGACAGCTTGCGGTGCAGCGGGAATGCCGCGCCTCCCCGGCCGCGTAGGTCCAGCGTCCTGACCTGGTCGAACAGGCCGTCCGGGTCGGCAAGCTCCCGGTAGCCGCCCCGTCCGGCATAGCCGGCCAGGCTCTCCGGCAGGTCGGATCCGTCAGGGCCGGCCAGCAGCCGACCCTCGGCGCCCGGGAAGGCCGCAACCACCGGCCGCAGGTCGGCGGGGGTCACCACGGTCATCTGCTGTCCCTTCAGGCCATCACGATGACGTCGTCACCGTCGACGCGCACCGGGTAGGTCCGGATGCTCCACTCCGGTTTGACGGCGGTGGTCCCGGTGGCGAGTTCGAATCCCCACTGATGCCAAGGGCAATAGATGAACTCACCCTCCCGGGCCTCGGAGGCACCGCCGGGGGCCGACGGGTCGACCACCGATCGCCCGTGGGTGCGGCCCAGGCACAGTGGGCCACCCTCGTGCGGGCAGTAGTTGGCGATCGCGTAGAACCGGCCACGCACGTTGTACACGCCGACGCCGTAGCGGCCGATCGGGACGATCTTGTGCTGCCCGGGCGGGATCTCGGCCACCGTCGCCACTACATGCTCGCGGCCGGCGGGCAGCGGGTGGGCGACCACGCCGCGGGTCCGGCGGCCGTCGCTGCTGGTGACGGCGGCTTCGGACGGACCGCACATCACTGGATGACCCTCTTCTGCCCGGCCAGCGCCGGCACCTCGGTGGGCAGTCCGAACAGCTCGATGGCGTTGCCGAACATCACCTTTTCACGCATCCGGGCGGGGATGTGCTTGAGCAGCCACTGTGGGTCGTCGAAGGTCCAGTGCGGGTAGTCGGAGGAGAACAGCAGCATCGTGTCGGCCTGCATCCACTCCAGCGCCCTGGTCAGTTCCAGCTTGTTCTCCGGATAGTCCAGCGGCTGGGTGGTGAACCAGATGTTGTCCCTGACGTACTCACTCGGCTTGCGCTTGAGCCCGAGCTCACCGCTGCGGGCGGCTGCCATCGCGTCCATCCGCCACATCACCGGCAGGATCCAGCTGAAGGCATGTTCGATGAACACGATCTTCAGCTCCGGAAACCGGTCGAAGACACCGTCGAAGATCAGGCTCATCACCTGGTTCACCGCGAGCATCGAGTAGGTGACCATGAGGTCGTGGTTGTAGGTCATGAACCCGACCGGCGACATCGGCAGCTGCTCGTGCTCGCCGCGGCCGAGGTGACACGCCACCGGGATACCGTGCTTGACGGCGGCCGCCCAGACCGGGTCGTACTTCGGGTCGCCCCAGGCCGGGCGGGGCTCGGCGTCGATGAGGATCTGGGACATGAACGGGTGCCCGGCCCACTTCTCGATCTCGACGACCGCATCCGGCGGCGAACCGATGGCCGCACAGATGGATCCGCGATAGCGCTGGTGCCAGTTGTGCTTCGCATCCAGCCAGCAGGAGTCCTGCCACAGGTTCGTGGCCTCGGTCATCGCCACCACCTCCTCGGTGGTCTGCCCCCGCTCGGGCAGCGGACCGAGGATCGCGATGTCGGAACCCGCCTCCAGGATCAGCTGGCGGAAGGTCAGCTCGGGGTCCGAGCCGGCGAAGTTGCCGTCACCCGGGAAGGTGTCGGTCCGCATCGCCATCGCGTGGTGATAGTCGGGCGCGTCGTAGTACACCCCGTTGCCGGCCATCCGTTTGCGATCGGACAGCAGTGAGCGGTACGGCTCGCGGACGAACGGCTCGAACTCGCCGCGTTTCGGTGTGGGGTGCACGTCGCAGTCCACGACGCGCAGCGGAACGGTCTGTTCGCCGAGCTGCCGAGGTTGTTCGGCCTGGACGGTCATCACGGTCTCCTTTCGCGTGCTGCGGTTCGGGTGGTGCAGCGGTTCAGGTGGTGCAGCGGTTCAGGTGGTGCAGCGGTTCAGGTGGTGCTGACGGTGACGCTGGGCAACTCGATGCCGTAGAGCCGGGCGGCGTTGCCGCCCAGTACCTTTGCCCGCTGCTGCGCGGTCCACGCCGACGGCAGGCTGTCGGGCGTGGTGTGCTGCCAGCTCGGGTAGGCCGAGCCGAACATCAGCATGTCGGCCTTGCCGGTGAAATCCAGCCATTCGGCCGCGAAGTCGGCCTCCGGCGGACCGTCCGCCATGCCCTGGACGAAGAACACGTGTTCTGGCAGGTAGTCACTGGGAATTCTTGGCGCCCAGGGGGTCTGCTCCAGGTGTGGCCGACCGAAGGTGTCGAACCGCCAGCTCATCGGGGTGAGCAGATCGGCGCCGCCGTCGGTCCAGACGATCTTCAGGTCGGGAAAACTCTCGAAGACGCCCTCGGCGATCATGTTGAACAGGTGCCACACGAAGGTCAGCGGCTGGTAGGCGGCCAGGTGCGCGTAGGTCCTGGTGATCCCGGACGGGGTCGGCGAGAATCGGGTCCCGGTACCCATTTCGATGTGCACGGCAACCGGCAGCCCGGCCTCGCAGGCCGCCCGCCAGAGCGGCCGGAACTGTGCCCTGCCGTACGGCGCCTGCGACTGCATCGGGATGCCGATCTGCACCACCCGGGGGTGGTCGGCCCATTTCTCGATCTCGGCAACGGCGGAGTCGATGTCGTTGGGGTTGACCCTGATGGTTCCGCGGTAGCGGTCGGCATACGGTCCGTCGTCCAGCCATCGCTCGACGAGCATCCGGTTGGTGGCGGCGAGCACCGCGGTCCCCAGGTGCCAGTCCGGGAAGGTCGACGCGGCCGTCATCGGGTGCAGCACGGCGATGTCGGCGCCCTGCTCGTCGAGTACTGCCTTGCCGGTTGCCACCGGGTCCGAACCCGGGTGGGCGCGTTTCGGCAGCTCGCTGCCCGGCGTGTACCTGGGGCCGGCCACCGGGGCGAACCAGCTGACGTCCGTGTGCGGGTAGCCGCGGCTGGCGAACGGCTCGGCAAGGTGGCCGCGCAGATCCTTGTCCGAGGCGAAGAAGACACCGACGCTGGCATCGATGACCGGTGTGTCACTCATCGTCGACTCCTGTTGCTGGATGGAGGTCTTGGCGTCATCGCCGGTTCGGCGTCACTCGTCGAAGAAGTCGAGCAGGGCGTCGGCGGCGTCCGGCCACGGGTCGAAGTGACTGCCGGTGCCGGCAACAACGCCCTTGACGGCCTGCTCCCAGGCGTCCTCCGGCCATGGCGGTTCGATCAGCTTCGACCCCTTGATCAGGGCGTGCACCTCGTAGGACGTCCGCTTCGGGTGGTCGATGTCGTTCTCGCCGCCGCGGATCACCATGGTGGGCACGGTGAGGTCCGCGAACTGGTAGTCGGGCACCCCGGGGATCGCCTCGTTCGGCTTGGGAATGAAGGCGTTCAGCCAGCGGTACATGGTGCGTTCGAACTCGTCGGCCCCGATGGCGCGCAACCGGTCAGCGTTGCGCGGGTTGTTCTGGCACAGTTCCGACCAGCTACCGGCGATGCCCTTCATCTTGATGACGGCCTCGATCCCGGCCGCCTTGACCGTGCGGATCTCGTTCAGGATGTACACGCCGGCCAGCGACATGGTCGAGAAGGTGCCGCCGACTACGTGCCAGACAGCGAGTTTCTCGACCCGCTCGGGGTACTGCAGGGCAAAGACGATGCTGTCCCTGGCTCCGCCGGAACCACCTGCCACCACCAGCTTCTCGATGCCGACGGCGTCCAGCAGCTTGGCCAGCGTTTCGGCCCGCATGTGCGACTCGCTGTCGCCGAAGAGCTGGATGTCGGACTGCCCGCAATTGGGACGGTCCCACAACAGCACCCGCTTGCCGCCGGCAACCAGCTTTTCCGCCAGTTCGTGGACACCCCCCTGGTCCTTGGAGAACCGGCCGCCCGGCGTCAACACCACCGGCCGGCCGTCCTCTGGTCCCAGGAGTTCGTAGACGACCACGCCGCCGTTGATCTCGACCTGCTGGTTGCTCACATGCATCGCCACCTGTTCTCGCTCCGTTGCGCCGGCTGTCGGGTGGCAGCCGAACCAAATACTTGTTCACATCGTCGGGCAGGGGTGTCCGTCGCCTCATTATCCACCAGGTGGTCGGTTTACGGAACCGTTGATCGGCACCTCCGTCAACCGAACACCAGTCGTACCTCGCTGTTCAGCGCCGATACCAGTGCGGTGTGCACCCGGCTCTCCGGCACCCGGTCCTGCTCGGTCGCCGGCAGGGTGACCGTCACCAGTTCGCCATCGGGGGTGCTGGACCGGTGGACAACGCCGGCCAGACCGAACCCGGCGAGCACCCCCAGCACGTCGTCGTCGGTACCCCGGCTGACGAACGTCATCACCCCCGCAGTGCAGTCGGTGCCGAATGCGGTGCCGGCCGCCGCCGCCACAGTGTCGGCCAGCGCCCCGGGATCGGCGGTCTGGACCACCACCTCGATCTCCCGCCGGTGCCCCGGCGGGGTCTGCGACGGCGGCGCCACCACCTGGTAGCCGAGGCCTCGCAGCTGCCGGATCCCGTCGGCATAACGATCCGACGTCAGCTCACCGGCGGCATCGACGCCGACCCTGATCACCGCGGTGCGCATGTCGGGTGTCTCCCGCGACCTGGTCGTCCCCGCGCCGGATCAGAGGCGCTCGATGACGGTCGCGGTGGCCATCCCGCCGCCGGTGCACATGGTGACCAGCCCGGTCTGCAGGTCCCGGCGTTCCAGCTCGTCCAGCAGGGTGGCAAGGAGGATCGGGCCGCTGGCCCCGATCGGGTGGCCGAGGGCGATGGCCCCGCCGTTGACGTTCACCTTGTCGTGATCGACGCCGGTTTCGGCCAGGAACCGCAGCACCACGGCCGCGAAGGCCTCGTTCACCTCGAGCAGATCGATGTCCTTGAGCGACATCCCGGCCCGCTGCACGCATTTCTGGGCGGCCGGTCCCGGTGCGGTGAGCATGATGACCGGTTCGGCGCCGGCCACCGCGGTCGAGACCACCCGGGCCCTGGGTTTCCAGCCGTTCTCCTCGACCGATCGTTGGCCGGCCAGCAGCACCGCGGCCGCGCCGTCGGCCAGGCCGGAGGAGTTCCCGGCGTGGTGGACGTGGTCGATCCCGGTGACCTCCGGGTACACCTGGCGGGCCATGTCGTCGAACGATTCGGCAAAGCCGTCGAAGACCGTGGCCCCGAGTTCGGTGAACGACGGCCTCAGGGCCGCCAGCGACTCGGCGGTGGTCGCCCTTGGCAGTTCCTCGTGGTCGAGCACCAGCTTGCCTCCGGCGGTGACCGGGACCATCGATGCGTCGAAGCGTCCTTCGGCGATCGCCGCGGCCGCCCGGCGCTGGGACTCGGCGGCGTAGCCGTCGACATCGGCCCGACCGAAGCCGCCGACGGTGGCGATCAGGTCGGCGGAGACGCCCTGCGGGATGATCGGATGCCGTTGCCGCAGTGCGGGATTGCCGCCATCGAGAGTGAGTCGCCCGCCCCCGGGGTAGCGGGACATCATCTCCACTCCGGCGGCGACCACCAGGTCGCTCTGGCCGGCGGCGATCATCGCGGCGGCATTGTTGTAGGCCTGCTGTCCTGACCCACAGTTCCGATTCAGCGTGTAGCCGGACACCGAGTCCGGCCAGCCGGCGGCCAGCACCCCGAGCCGGCCGATGCAGTCGCCGTGGTCTCCGGCGTCATTGGCACAGCCGGTCGGCACGTCGTCGACGGCCGCCGGATCGAGCCCGGTGCGTTGCTGCAGCGACTGCAGGACTCCGGCCAGGAGCTCCTGCGGGTGCACCCCGTGCAGTGCGCCGGCGGCCTTCCCCTTGCCCCTTGGCGTACGCACGATGTCGACGATGTAGGCGTTGTCCATGCCGGCCACCATAGCAACCCAACCGGATGGTGGGTTACCCTGCGAAGGTCAGCAGCACGAAACGGTGGAGCGAGGGAGTCAAGGTGACCGAGGAACTGCGGTTTGACGACAGGGTGGCGATCGTGACGGGGGCCGGCGGCGGCCTGGGCCGCGCCCACGCCCTGCTGCTCGCATCCCGCGGCGCCAAGGTCGTCGTCAATGATATCGATCGCCCCGGCACGGATGGCCGCACCCCCGCCGCCGTGGTGTGCGCGGAGATCGAAGCCGCCGGCGGCACCGCGGTGCCGGTGGACGTGTCGGTGGCCGCACCGGCCGCCGGCGCTGCCGTGGTGCAGTCCGCGTTGGACGCGTTCGGTCGGATCGACATCATCGTCAACAACGCCGGCATCGTCCGCGACCGGTCGTTCGCCAAGATGAGCGAGCAGGAGATCACCGAGGTGCTGGACGTGCACCTGCTGGGTTCGCTGCGGCTGACCCAGGCGGCCTGGCCGCACCTGGTGCAGGCCGGCTACGGGCGGGTCATCGTCACCACCTCGGTGGCCGGACTGTTCGGCAACTTCGGCCAGGCCAACTACTCCTCGGCCAAGGCCGGGCTGGTCGGGCTCGGCCGCACCCTGGCCATCGAGGGCGCCCGTAAGGGCATCAAGGTCAACATCATCTCTCCCGGCGCCGCCACCCCGATGACCGCTGCGCAATTGCCGGAGGAGATGCACGAGGCCATGTCGCCCGACCGGGTCTCCACCATGGTCGGCTATCTGGCACACGAGACCTGTTCGGTGACCGGCGAGATCTTTTTCGCCGTCGCGGGGCGCTATGCCCGGGACATCATCATCGAGACCGAGGGTTACACCAACACCGAGGCCACCATCGAGGACATCGCCGCCAACCTCGAGCAGATCATGGACACCCGGCATTGGTCCATCCCCTCGGAATCCCTGGCGTTGCCGCAGGTCTGAGGCCTTCGGGATCCGGATCTGTCCGCCGACCGGCGTCCTCGGCGGCCGGCGGTGCCGCCCGGTCGTCAGGACCTGCTGCTCCGCCGGCTGCGGGGCAGGCCGAGCCGCCGTTCGGCGACGACGCCGCGGAGCACTTCGGAGGTGCCGCCGTAGATGGTGGCGATCTGCGCCTCGCGGTAGATCTGCTGGATCTCGCCGCCGGCCGGCGCAGCTGGATCACCCGGCGGGCGAGCCCCGGCGGGTCCGGTGGCGGCCAACATCATGCCGGCATCGCGGATGAGTGCCTCGGTGGCGAAGACCTTGGCCATGGCCCCTTCGACATAGCCGGCGCCGGGATCGTTGCGCGCCGCACTCGCCCGCTCACCCAGCAGCCGCGACACCTCGGTGTCGGCGACCAGACGGCCGAACCGGCTCAGCACACCGGCATTCAACTGGCGGCCCGATCCCACGATCGCCTCGCGACTCGCATCGACCAGCCGGTGCAGTTGGGCGGCGAACTCCGGGCCGCGCTCGAACGCCAGGGCCAGGGTGACGACCTTCCAGCCGTCGCCGACCTCGCCGATCCGGGCGTCGTCGCCGACGTGTACATCGGAGTAGAACGTGGCATTGGTGCGCTCGCCGGAGAGCGTGAAGATCGGCGTCACCGCGAACCCCTGCGCATCCGTCGGCACCAGGAACATCGTCATACCTTGGTGTTTCGGCGCGTCCGGGTCCGTGCGGGCCAGCAGAAAGATGTAGCCGGCCTCGTGGGCGAGGGTGGTGAAGATCTTCTGTCCGTTGATCAGCCAGCCGTCCCCTTCGCGGGTCGCCCTGGTACGCACCGACGCCAGGTCCGAGCCCGCCTCCGGCTCGGAGTAGCCCAGGGCGAGAACCAGTTCGCCGGCCAGCACCCGCGGCAGAATGCGCGCGCGCTGTTCGGGCGTGCCGACCCGGCGGATGGTTTCCGCGATGATGAGGGTGATCGACAGGCCGAGCGCCGGTGCACCGGCCAGCGTCATCTCCTCCCACAGGATGTCCTTGTGGACCTGGTCCAGGCCGGCGCCGCCCTCGTTCTTGGGCCAGGCGAGTCCGATCCAACCGCGTTCGGCGAGCTTGCGATGAAAGCCCCAGTCGTGCAACGTTCCCGTCTCCGCCGCCCGGACCTGCATCTGCGGGGTCAGTTCGGCGGCGATCATCTCGCGCGCCTCGCGGCGGAACTCCTGGCTCGCGCCGTTGATCGAGAAGTCCATTGGTGTCGTCCCTTCGCCCTCAGCCGTTGACCCTGTCGGCGCCGACCTGTGTCCACACGGCCTCCGGGTCGCCGCCGGCCAGCCGCAAGCCGTGCGCGCGGCGCAGGAACAGCTGCGGGTCGTAATCCAGGGTGTAGCCGTATCCGCCGTGGACGTGCAACGCCGCCTCGACGGATTCGATCGCCGTCTGCGCGGCGTAGGCGTAGGCCACCGTTGCCGCCGCTTCCCACGGCAGTCCGGCATCGCAGCACCAGGCTGCTTCCCGGACGAGCAGCTGGGCGCCGTCCGCTGCCATCGCGACGGTGGCCAGCCGCTCCTGCACGGCCTGGAACGAACCGATCGGCACTCCGAACTGGTGGCGGTCACGGGCGTACCGGCCGGCGACGTCCAGGGCCTCCAACGCGAGCCCGGCACAGCCGGCGGCGGTGACCAGGCGCCATTCGGCGGCGGCAACGGCATGGGCCTGCGCGGCCGGCGGTCCGGCCGCCAGGACCACCCGGTCGCCGCCATCGAGGGAGCGATCCGCCGCGGCCAGGAACCCGAAATCCTCGACCCCCGACGACTTTCCGGCGACCAGCACGAGCGTGTCGCCGTCCAGACCCAGCACGAGGTCGGCGACCGAGCCACCCGGCACCATCGGCAATCTCCCCTGCTGGGCGGGCAGCGGCGAGAACGCCATGGGCGCCCCGGCCGGCACGTCATCGTGTCCCAGCCGCTGCAGCAGCCGGCGGGCCACGATCGTCTCGGCGATCGGCGCGCAGGCAAGGTGCCGGCCGGCCGCCTCGGCGACCAACACGATGTCGACGAACGCACCACCACCGTCCGGCCCGGGAATCGCCAGATCGAACAGCCCGATGTCGACCAGGGCGGACCACAGTGCCGGGTCGAAGCCGGCGGACTGTGCCGCCCGCACCCGGTCGCGGGACGATTCACGGGCGAACAGGTCGGTGAACGCCGAGGCGATCGCCTGCTCATCGTCGGACAGCCGCAGGTCCACGTGTTCTCCTGGTGAGTCTCGGTCAGGAACTGACTACTGCACGGGCACGCCGGTGATCGCGGAGCGGCCGGTTCACTGCCATCACGTCACCACAGGCCGCCGTCGCCGCGGACGACCAGAGACCGGTGGATCTCGCGCAGCCGGTTGGCCGGACGTCCGGATCGCAGCTGCATGCCCTTGGCCCGCCGGTAGTGGTGGTGCAGCACGTGATCGACGGTGGTACCGATCCCGCCGTGCAGTTGGGCGGCGGTGAGCGCGACCTCCACGTACGACCGACCGGCGACGAACAGCGCCACCGCATCCATCGCCGCCGGCCGGGCCGGCGACTCCGGTTCAAGGCTCAAGGCTTCGTTGGTCGACAACCGGGCGGCGTCCAACGCCATCGACATCCGGCCCAGATGCTGACGCACCGCCTGGAATGCTCCGATCGGCTGGCCGAACTGGTGACGCTCCAACGCATATTTGGCGGTCAGGTCCAGCACCGCCTCGCACCCGCCGACCATCGAGCTCGCCCGCAACAGGTCGGCGCGGCCCAACGCCCTGGCAGCTGCCGCAGCCGGAACCACCACCGCGGGCACATCGGCACCGACCCTGGCTCCCGGCGTGAGCGTTGCCTGCAGCTCGTTGTCGATGCTCGGGACCGGCGTGATGTCGAGGCCGCCGGTCTGCAGGACGGCGACGAGCACCTCGTCGGTGTTCGCCACGGGTACGGCGAACACCGCGGAGTCGGCCTGCGCCAACCACTCCACGGTCGATGCGCGACCCTCCAGCAGGTATCCGTCGCCATCCGGGCGAACGCCGAGCTGCCCGTCCGGCGGCGCCACCAGCGCCAGGGCATTGCCGGCGACGACCCCGCGCAACACCCCGTCGAAGACGGTGTCCCGTCCTTGCACGAGGTCGAGCAGCGTGACCGCGCGGGCCGTTGACAACAGCGGCGTGGCATAGCCCGCGCGCCCGCATTCCCGCAGCGCCACCCCGACCTGCGCCAAGGTCCCGGCCGCTCCGCCGACCCGTTCGGGCAGCGCGATGCTCGCCCAGCCCAGGTCGGTGAGCTCGCTCCACCGCTGCTCCTCGTACCCGTTGTCGGTCTGTTCCTGCTTGTTCAGATACCCGTTGTCGACGAACTTCAACCACCCCTCGGCGCTATCGGCCAGGGCGGTCTCGTCGTCGGTGTAGTCGGGATGTTTCATCGGGGCATTCCCCATCCGCGGTTGGCGATGATGTCGAGTTGGATTTCGTTGGTGCCACCGCCGAATCGCCACACCGGCGACGACATCAGCCCGTGCACCAGATGGCCGCTGGCCGGCGCCCCGTCGGTGTCGACCACCGTTCCCTCGGCGCCGATCAGGTCCAGTCCGGTGCTGCAGATGTTCTGCCGGAGCTCCCCCCACCAGATCTTGTTCGTGGAGGCCTCGGCGTACGGAACCTGTCCGGCGGCCAGCATGGCCGCGCCGCGCAGCGCCATCAGCCGGCACACCTCGACGTCCACCGCATGTTCGCCCATCACGGTCTGCAGCTCGTAGGACTCAGCGGTGCTGCCGTCGAGCAGCCCGGCTCCGTCGGCCCATTCGGCCAATTGGCGCAGTTCCCAGCGCGGTTCGTTGTGGTAGAACATCCGCTCGAAGTTCAGCGCCGCGGTGATCGTCTTCCACCCGTCGTTCTCCGCACCAACCCGTTGGGTGGCGGGAACGCGGACGTCGTCGAAGAAGATGGAGGTGGTGCGCTCACCACCCTGGGTGATGATCGGGGTGATGGTGATCCCGGGGCTGTCGGCCGGAACGATGAACAGGCTCAGCCCGCGGTGTCGAGCCTCCGGTGGGCCAGTGCGTGCGGCGACCCACAGGTGGGTGGCGATCGAGGCGCCCGTCGACCAGATCTTCTGGCCACTGAGCAGGTATCCGTCGCCGTCCGCCACTGCCCTGGTGCGCAGCGAGGCCAGGTCGCTTCCCGCGTCCGGCTCACTGTAGGAGATCGCGAAGATGATCTCGCCGTCCATGATCCGGGAGATGTACTCGCGCCGCTGATCGGGGTTGCCGTGCAACATGATGGTCGGACCGACAACGTTGAAGGTGAGCAGACCGTTGGGCAGCCGCCGGTTGTACAGCTCCTCG
Organism: Nakamurella lactea DSM 19367; assembly: GCF_000426645.1. Taxonomy (GTDB): domain Bacteria; phylum Actinomycetota; class Actinomycetes; order Mycobacteriales; family Nakamurellaceae; genus Nakamurella; species Nakamurella lactea. The sequence continues at coordinate 236,908 of NZ_KE384550.1, forward strand.
GCGAACAGCCAGTGCTCGATGTCGGTGCGTCCCTGGCCGCCGAACTCCTTCGGCCACGAAATGCCCAGCCAGCCATCCTCGCCCAACTGCCGCAGGAACGCCTGACAGTGCGTCCGCGGCTGCATCGGATCCTCGATGTTCTCCGCCCGTGCCGCCGCCACGAGTTCAGGGTCGAGCCCGTCGAGGTATTCACGGAGGTCGGACAGGAAGGTCAGCTGTTCGTCGGCAATGACGGTCTTCATACCTCATCCTCAGGTTCCATTGAGCTCGACGCTAGGTCGGGAATCGGCCGAAGTCAACCATACAGTTGGGAACAACCGTCACCACGGCAGCCTCACGAATCCCAGCGGGGCTGACGCTTCTCCGCGAACGCCTGCGGGCCCTCCACCGAATCCGGGTGCGACCAGTGCTGCTGGACCTCTGCCCAGCCGGCCGCCAGGTACGGCTCGGTGGCGGCATCGGTGAGCCGCCGCAGGCTGCGCCGGGTCGCCCGGACCGCCGCCGGTGAGGCCGCGGCCACCGCCGTGGCCAACTCCACCGACCTGGCGACCAGGGCCTCGGGCCGGTCGCTGGTGTCGACGATCTCGGTGACCAGGCCCAGCTCGTACATCCGTTGCGCGGTCAGCCGTTCGGCAGTGCCGAGCAGCGCCATCCGGGCGATCACCGGCACCGGCAGCCGCAGCACCAGCGAGGGCGGCTCGATCCCACTGACCTGACCGACACCCACGTGTGGGTCGAGGAAGGTCGCCCGGTGCGCCGCGATGACGAAGTCGGCGTCAGCGACGAAGTGCAGCCCACCGCCGGCGCAGACGCCGTTGACGGCAGCGATCACCGGAACGTCCAGGGTGCGGCCGGGCAGGAAGGACAGCTCACCGTCGACGCCTTCGCCGCGGGGAGCCCGATCCGCGGACAAGAACCCGGTGTCCGCCCCGGAACAAAAGCCCCGGCCGTTCCCGGTCAGCACCACACACCGGACATCCTGCCGTCCCGCGACCTCGCGCCACAGGGCTTCCAATGCGTCCATCAGCTCGGCGCTCAGGGCGTTGAGCTGATCGGGTCGGTTCAACCGGACCAGCAACACACCAGGGGCCGGTTGTTCCTCGGTCAGCACGTTCTCACTCACGCACGTAGCCAACCATATATTTGGTGACAGCTGGGCGCGCTCGACCTTCTATCCTGCACACCGACACGGACAGCCAAATAGAGCCGACATCCGGTTCGGACGAGTCAGGGGAATCGCATGGACATCAACAACACCGTCGCACTGGTCACCGGCGGGGCATCAGGGTTGGGCCTGGCCACGGCGGAAACGCTGCACCGTCATGGGGCCACCGTCGTCATCGTCGACCTGCCGTCTTCGCCGGGCGAGGCCGTGGCAGCGGGATTCGGCGGCGACTCGGCCTTCTGCCCGGCCGATGTGACCAGCGAAGAGCAGGTCGAGGCCGCGGTCGCCGCTGCCACGGCGCGGGGAGACCTGCGCATCGTGGTGAACTGCGCCGGCATCGGTGTCGCGATCCGCACCGCCGGCCGCAAGGGGCCACATCCGCTGGCCGAATTCGTCCGCGTGGTGAATGTCAACCTGATCGGCACCTTCAACGTGATCAGGCTTGGTGCGCAGGCGATCTCGGAGACCGATGAGGTCGACGGAGAGCGCGGCGTCATCATCAACACGGCCTCGGTGGCCGCCTTCGACGGCCAGATCGGGCAGGCGGCGTACGCGGCCTCCAAGAGCGGCGTCGCCGGCATGACGTTGCCTCTGGCCCGCGACCTGGCGTCCAGCAAGATCCGGGTCCTGACCATCGCACCGGGAACCTTCCGCACGCCCATGATGGCGATGGCATCGCCGGAGATGCTCGACGCTCTCGCGGCGCAGGTCCCCCACCCGTCGCGACTGGGCGACCCGACCGAGTTCGCGGCGCTGGCCCGGCACATCGTTGAGAACCCGATGCTCAACGGGGAGACGATCCGGCTCGACGGTGCCATCCGGATGGCTCCCAGGTAGGCGGGGTCGTCAGCCTGCCCTGTAGCCAACCAAGTATTTGGTTATACTCTCGGTCTGCGGACACCGACCAGCGCTGACGAAGGAGCACGGGATGGCCGACACCCCTGACACCACGGAACTACTGGCTGAGCTTCGGCGGCTGCGCGACCACGAGGAGATCCGGCAGTTGATGTACCGGTACGCCCGCGGCGTCGACCGGTCCAGTGCCGGCCGGATCGCGTCGGTGTACGCGGAGGGCGGGACCGACAAGCACGGCCTGTTCGACGGGCCGGGCACGATATTCGCCGAACACGTGGCAGCCGGCGGCCGGCAGCTACCGGACGTGGTCGGCAATCACCACATCACCAACATCCTGATCGAGGTCGACGGCGACACTGCCCGCGCCGAGACCTACTTCCTGGCGATCCATCCGCATCGGGACGACGACGGTGAGGTGCGGATGGCGCTGATGTCCGGCCGCTACGTCGATTCCCTCGTGCGGGAGAACGACGTCTGGGGCATCAAGCGTCGGCTCGTCACCTCCGACTTCTCGCTCAACGACATCTTCGGCGAACCCTGGCAGCACGTCGTCCCCACCCCGGAAGGCTTCCTCAAGGGCGGCCGCGGCTCGGCCGACCCCTCCAACACGGTGTTCGCCGACCTCGACTGAGAGTCGAACGCGAGTCAGAGAGCGGGTTTCCGATGGTCCTTGAACAGCGGCGGGTCGGCTCGACGGCGATCCTGACCCTCAACCGTCCCGAACAACGCAACGCGCTGAACCCCGAACTCATCGCCGCGCTGTCCGCGGCATTGGGCCGGGCCGGGTCCGACGACGGTGTGCGCTCCGTCATCCTCACCGGCACCGGCGACCGGGCGTTCTGTGCCGGCATGGATCTCAAGGCGTTCGCCGCCAACGACATCGGGTCGGACGCTGCCGACGCCGCGAACATCTTCGAGTCCCTGCTGGGCGGGCTCGACAAGCCGGTCATCGCGGCCGTGAACGCGGCCGCGGTCGCGGGCGGCTTCGAACTGGTACTCGCCTGCGATCTGGTGGTTGCGTCCGAGACGGCGGTCTTCGGCCTTCCCGAGGTCAAGCGCGGGCTGTTCGCCGGCGGCGGCGGATACACCCTACCGGCCCGGATCCCGCTGACCGTCGCGTTGGAACTCGGTCTCACCGGCGATCCGATCGACGCCCGTCGGGCGCTCGCACTCGGCCTGGTCAACCAGGTGGTGCCGCCGGAACGGGTACTCGGCGCCGCGCAGGACTACGCCACCAGGATCGGCGCCAACGGGCCGCTGGGGGTGGCCGCCACCAAGAAGACCATGCGACTCGTCGGCGGCGGCGATCCGGCCGGGGCGGACGACCTGGCCAGGAACAGTCTGAGGCGGGTGTTCGGCAGCCGGGACGCCGCCGAGGGCGCGCGGGCCTTCGCCGAGAAGCGATCGCCCGTCTGGACCGGGCGCTGACGCCGCCGGCGACGGTGGATCGCCGTCCCAGCTCACCGCATCGTTCAACATCCGAGAGAGCAACCATGGACCGCAAGCACTTCGACACCGAGCACCTCGACTTCGGCGATGCCTTCCGTACCTTCATAGACCGCTCCGTGCTGCCCCACCTCGACGACTACCAGCGGGCGGGGATCGTTGCGCGGGAGGTCTTCACCGCGGCCGGCAAGGGCGGCTTCCTCGGCATGGCGATACCCGAGGAGTTCGGTGGCGGCGGCACCGCCGACTTCCGTTTCAACCAGGTCCTGGGCGAACAGATCGGCCGGTCGGGCATCGGCGGCGCCGGCCTGGGAATCTCGCTGCACAACGACATCTGCCTGCCCTACTTCCTGCACTACAGCACCGATGAGCAGCGCCGGCGTTGGCTCCCCGGCATCGCCTCCGGTGAGCAGATCACCGCGATCGCGATGTCCGAACCCGGCGCCGGATCGGATCTGGCCGGCCTGCGCACCCGCGCTCGGCGGGACGGCGGCCACTACGTGGTGAACGGGGCAAAGACCTTCATCACCAACGGTATCAATGCGGATCTCGTCATCGTCGCCTGCCGCACCGGCCAGCACGATGCCGATCGGCGGCGTGGCCTCAGCCTGCTCGTCGTCGAACGCGACATGCCCGGGTTCGAGCGCGGCCGCAACCTCGACAAGCTCGGTCTGCACAGCCAGGACACCGCCGAGCTGTCGTTCACCGACGTCCGCGTACCCGTGGCCAACCTGCTCGGCGAGGAGGGTCAGGGCTTCGACTACCTGTCGGCGAAGCTCCCGCAGGAGCGCACATCGATCGCCGTAGCCGCCGTCGCCGAGGCCCGGGCCGCCCTCGACGAGACGGTCGGCTACGTGAAGGGTCGTAGCGCCTTCGGCCGCCCGATCGGGGCCTTCCAGCACACCAAGTTCGTGCTGGCCGACATCGCCACCGAGATCGACATCGCGCAGGCCTACCTCGACCGTTGCGTCGACCGCCTCAACACCGGGGAGCTGTCCGCGGCCGACGCCGCCAAGGCCAAGTACTTCTGCACCGAACTCCAGGGGCGCGTGGTGGACAGCTGCCTGCAGCTCTACGGCGGCTACGGATACATGGCCGAGTATCCGATCTCCCGGCGCTTCGCCGATGCCCGCATCACCCGCATCTACGGCGGCACCTCGGAAATCATGAAGACGGTGATCTCGAAGTCCATCGGCCTGTGACCGGCGATTTACGACAGTAACTCTCTTTTGGTAGTCTCTCCCAAACGAGAGTCACTGTCAGGAGTCGCCATGCCCGCTGTCGAACCGCTGCTGCCCATCGCCACCAGCCGCGCGCACCGCCGCCGCTGGTGGATCCTCGGCACGCTCTGCCTGTCCATGCTGGTCGTCGGTCTCGACGCCACGGTGCTCAACGTGGCACTGACCCCGATCGCGGAGAGCCTGCGGGCGAGCACCGGTCAACTGCAATGGATCGTCAACGGCTTCGTCCTGGCGTTCGCGGTCTGCCTGATCCCGGCCGGCGTGCTGGGCGACCGGATCGGTCGCCGACGGGTGCTGACGGCCGGGCTGACGGTCTTCGTGCTGGCCTCCGCGGCCGCCGCGTTCACCAGGACTCCGGCACAGTTGATTACCGCCAGGGCAGTGATGGGGCTCGGCGCCGCGGCGGTGATGCCGTTGGCCCTGTCGATCATTCCCACGGTCTTCGGCGCAGCCGAGCGCCGCCGGGCAGTGGCGATGACGACGGTCGCCATGGGACTCGGTATGCCGCTGGGCCCGCTGATCGGCGGCGCCCTGCTCAACCATTTCTGGTGGGGCTCGACCCTGCTGATCAACGTGCCGCTGGTGGCCGTCGCGCTGGTCGCCGGCCTGATCGTGATCCCCGACTCGCGGGAGACCGCTCGCCGGCCGCTCGACCCGGCCGGGCTGGTCCTGTCCGCGGTCGGGTTCACCGCGCTGGTTTACGGGATCGTCCGCGCGCCCACCGCGGGTTGGGGTTCGGCGGTGACGCTGATCTGTCTCGGCGTCGCGGTGCTCACCCTGGCAGCATTCGTCGCGGTGGAGCGGCGGGCGATGGCACCGATCGCGTCCCGGGAGCTGTTGCGTACCCCTCTGTTCGTCTGGCCGACGGTCGCCATCGCGCTGGCGTCGTTCGTGCTGCTCGGCCTGATCTTCGTCGTCCCGCAGTACCTGCAGGCGGTCCGCGGGCTGGACGCGCTGGCCACCGGAGTCCGGCTGATGCCACTGATGGTGGCGTTGGTGATCGGCTCCGGACTGGCCGCCCGCGCCGAGCGGCGGCTGAGCATCCGGGTGCTGATCTGCCTCGGCCTGGTGGTGACGGCCGCCGGCTGCGTGCTGCTGCTGTGGGTCGGGGTGGACACCGGCTACCCGTTGCTGTTCTGCGGACTGTTCGTGGTGGGGTTCGGTTTCGGGCTGTCCATGCCGCCCGCCATGGACGCCATGCTCGGCTCGCTGCCCGCCGACTCCGAGAGCACCGCCACCGCGCTGAACAACGCGGTCAAACAGCTCGCCGGCGCGCTCGGTGTCGCGCTGCTCGGCAGTCTGCTCAGCTCGGCCTACCTGGCCGGGGTCACCGGTGCCGCGGCGTCCGTTCCGCCGGCCGCCGCCGCGGCCGTCCGCGGGTCGGTGCAGGGCGCCGCCGCCGTCGCCGACCAGCTCGGCGGAACCGCCGGCGTCGACCTGCGGCAGGCCGCGGGCACGGCCTTCGTCACCGGAATGCACCACGTCACCCTCGCCTGCGCGCTGGTCGCACTGGCCACCGCCGCGCTGCTCGCGGTCGCGCTGCCGGCCGGACCGCCCGCTGCGAACCTGCAATGATCGAGGGATGACCGCCCCGGGGTTACGCGAACGGAAGAAGGCGAAGACCCGCCGCGCACTGCAGGACTCGGCGCTCCGGCTGATCGCCGAACAGGGCTACGAGGCCACAACGGTCGAGCAGATCGCCGCCGCGGCCGACGTCTCCCCCAGCACCTTCTTCCGGTACTTCCCGACCAAGGAAGATGCGGTCCTGCAGGACGAGTACGACCCGATGCTGCTGGCCGCGATCCAGCACCAGCGCGCCGATCTCGCCCCGTTGGATGCTACCAGGGCAGCGCTGCGCGAAACCTTCCGGGCGATCGATGCGGCCGACCGCGACAAGGTGTATCAGCGGGTGCAGCTGGCTCTCGGGGTGCCGGCCGTCCGGGCCAGGATGATGGACGGCATGGACGCCGCCGAGCGGCTGTTCGCCGAGGGACTGGCCGAACGGCTCGGCCGCGACGCCGACGACTTCGACATCGCGGTGACGGTGGCGGCGATGACCGCGGCGATGACCGCAGCGCTCCGGCGGTGGGCCGCCGGCGGCGGCACGGATGACCTGGCCGAGACGGTCGACCACGCGCTGGCGGTACTGCAGCACGGCCTGCAGGCGTAGGCACCCGCCGCGACCTGCGCCGATAGCGGCCTGTCAGCCACTGTCAGCGCTACCTCGGGCCGTGCCAGCGGGATGCCAGCGCGCTGCCAGCGGGGGCAGGCATCGTGATCTCCGTACCGAAAAGGAGATCAACCATGACCCACAATTCCGATTTCGCCATCGTCGCCGAGGGCCTGCGCAAGCGCTTCGGCGACACCCAGGCCCTTGACGGCGTCGACCTGGCCGTCCGCCCGGGCACCGTGCTCGGCGTGCTCGGCCCGAACGGCGCCGGCAAGACCACCACCATCCGGATCCTGGCCACCCTGCTGCAGGCCGACTCCGGCCACGCGACCGTCGGCGGCTTCGACGTCGCGGCCAACCCGGCCGACGTCCGGCGCACCATCGGCCTCACCGGCCAGTACGCGTCGGTCGACGAGGATCTGACCGGCACCCAGAACCTGGTGCTGATCGGGCAACTGCTCAACCTGTCCACCAGGGACGCCAGGGCCAGGGCCGCCGAACTGCTGGCCTGGTTCGACCTGTCCGATGCGGCCGGCAGGGTCGCCAAGCACTACTCCGGCGGCATGCGCCGCCGGCTCGACCTGGCGGCCAGCCTGGTCGGCCGGCCATCGGTCATCTTCCTCGACGAGCCGACCACCGGTCTCGACCCCGCCAAGCGCGAGGACATGTGGGGCGTCGTCCGCAGTCTGGTGGGTGACGGATCCACCGTGCTGCTCACCACCCAGTACCTGGACGAGGCCGACGCACTGGCCGACGAGATCAGCGTGATCGACTCCGGCCGGGTGATCGCCCACGACACCCCGGACGGGCTCAAACGGGTGATCGGCGGCCACCGGATCCGGATCCGCACCAACGACGCGGCTGACGTGCAACGCGCCGTCGGCGTGCTCACCGCCGTCGGCACCTCGGCTCCCGAGGTGTCCGCCCGCAACACCATCACCGTCCCGGTCGCCGACGAGTCGGTGCTCACCCCGACGGTGGAACGCCTTGCCGCGGAAGGCATCGGCGTCAGCGAACTGTCCCTGCATCTGCCCAGCCTCGACGAGGTCTTCATGACCCTCACCGGGCACACCACCGAAGAGCTTCCCGGCTCCACCTCGAAAGGAGTGGCGGCATGACCCTCACCAGCTACGGACCCACCGCGGCGAAGGTCGCCGCCGAACCGCCCAGCGCGCCGCCCGGCGCCTATCTCAAGCACATCTTCGCCCTTGCCAAGCGGAGCCTGATCAAGACCATCCGCACCCCAGAGGCGTTGATCGACGTCACCCTGCAGCCACTGATCTTCCTGGCACTGTTCACCTATGTCTTCGGCGGGGCGATCGCCGGCGGTTCCCAGCACGAGTACCTACAGTTGCTGCTGCCGGCGCTGCTCGGTCAGACCATCGCAATGGCCGGAGTCGCGCTGGGACAGAACCTGAATGCCGACATCGAGAAGGGCGTCTTCGACAGATTCCGGTCGCTGCCGATCGGCCGATCGGTGCCGTTGGTGGGCGCCGTCGCCGCCGACATCGTCCGGTACCTGATCCTGATGGTCGTCACCCTCGGGGTGGGCGCGCTGATGGGCTTCCGGATCGAGACGAACTTCATCTCGGCGGTGGCCGGTGTCGCGCTCGCCATCGCCTTCGCGCTGTGCTTCTGCTGGATCTCGGTCTGGGTCGGCATGAAGGCCCGCACCCCGGGCGCCGTGCAGGGCATCATGTTCATGCTGGTGCTGCCGTTGTCGTTCGGCTCCAACACCTTCGTCGATCCGTCGACCATGCCGGGCTGGCTACGTGGATTCGTGAACGTGAACCCGATCTCCCAGCTGGGATCCGCCGAACGCGGGCTCCTGGTCGGCGGTCCGGTGGCCACCCCGCTGATGTGGACCCTGATCTGGATGGCAGGCCTGCTGGTGGTCTTCGTGCCACTGGCGCTGCGCGCCTACAAGCGCCGGGTCTGAGCAGAGCCCAGCAGCTACCGCGATATCGAGCCGGCGGTCCGGGATTCCCGGGCCGCCGGTTCGGCCGTCCCGGTCGCCGGATCGATCCGGACCATCGCCTGCTCCATGGTCAGCTGCCGGCCGCGCTGGTAGGCAGCATCGAACGCGGTGTCGCCCAGCGCCTTCCGGGCGAACGCGAATGCCGGGACAAGCACCGGGTCGTTGGCGTTCTGCCCGCCGCGCAACCGAGCTGCGGCGCCGAGGATCTCCGCCGTCTCCTCGGCAGCACCGGCCGCGGCCGCCACCACCGCGACCGACTCACCGAAGGTGGCGATGATCGGCCGGTCGTCGGTGGCTGCCGCGATCGGGAAGCCGAACCGCAGCGCCCGCAGCGCCTTGTCCTGCTCGCCGATCCGCGCCCACGACATGGCCACCACGCACCAGCCGATGGCCGCGAGATGACCGTCGGGGCGCGGCATTGTGGCCAGGGTGGCATCGAGGTACTCACGGATCGGCCCGGCTCTCTCGTCATCCGCCTGCAGCTCGAGGATCGCCAACCGGCCGACCGGCACCGACACCTCCCAGCCGCCCATCGCCGACGGGAACGAGATGGCCGAGCGGAGGAACATCTGCTCCAACAGATCGATCTGTTCGTGGGCCAGCTCGAACCGCTGCTGGCTCGCGTACAACTGGCTCAGGTGCAACCGGGTCTGCAGCTCGTCGTCCCTGGCGCCGAGCCCGATCGAGACCGTCAGCGCACTCTCGGCGTCCGCGACCGCGCCATCGAGGTCGCCGTCCAGCAGGCGCATCCGTCCGCGCAGGTTGATCAATGCCGCCCTGGCCCAACGGTCCGGATGCCCGTCGAGTTCGCGCCAGGCCAAATCCAGCCGCCGGCGAACTTCCTCGAGGTCGCCGGTGTTCTCGGCGAACATGGCGAACATCAGGTGGGCCGTCCCCCGCGACCAGCCGCCCGCGGCATGTCGGACCAGCCGGTCCGTCAGGGTCATCGCGGTCGGCAGATCGCCGGAGAAGTAGTAGAGCAACACTTCGAACATGGCGGCGGAGCCGGTCAGTGGGCCGGCCTGCGTCATCCGCCGGGCGAGATCGCCGGCCTGGCTGCGTCGCTGCTCGACGTCACCGATCTCGACACCGACGGCCATGTCGGCCATCAGGCAGAACGCCGACAGGGTCAGGGCCACCGGGTCATTGATCGGCTCGACCTTGGCCAGTTCGCCCAATTGCTCGATGAGCTCGAAGCCGCGGTCGGTGATGATCCAGAACCAGGTCAGCCGGCCGGCCACCGTCCTGGCCCTGATCGTCTCGCCCGAATCGGTCAGATACCTGATGGCGTCGGCGATGTCGGCGTGTGCCTCCTGTAGATCGGCCAACGCCTGTGGCTGTGCCGCGCTCCTCAACCTGGGCGCCAGCCGCCGGGTCAGGTCGTCGTAGTGCGCGGCATGGGCGCGCCTGGCGGCGTCCAGTCCGCCGTTCTCGGTGCACCGCACCAGGGAGTAGTCCCTGATCGTCTCCAGCATCCGGAACGTCGCGCCGTCCGGTGTCTCCAACAGCGACTTGTCCGCCAACGACAGCAGGATGTCCCTGACCGCCGGCTGGTCCAACCCGAGTCCGGCGCACAGGGCCGCCGCTGCCGGCACGGTCCACGCCCCGGCGAACACCGAGAGTCGTTCGGCCACCAGACGTTCGGTGTCGTCCAGCAGGTCCCAGCTCCAGTCGACGACCGCCCACAGGGTCCGGTGCCGCGGCAGTGCGGCCCGGTTGCCGCCGGAGAGCAGCCGGAACCGGTCGGAGAGCAGCGCAGCCACCTGCGCCGCGGGCAGCAACCGCAGCCGGGCGGCCGCCAGTTCAATGGCCAGCGGCAGGCCGTCCAGCCGCCGGACGATCTCCAGCACGGCCGACAGGTTTTGCTGGGTCACTGCGAAGCCGGGGTGGACCGCAGCGGCCCTGGCCTCCAGCAGTTGTACCGCCGGCGAGAGCCTGGCCTGCTCAACGGTCGGGGTATCGGGCGGAACCGCCAGCGGCGGCACCGGATACAAAGCCTCGCCCAGCAGACCCAGCGGTTCCCGACTGGTGGCCAGGACGTGCACCCCAGGGCAATTCTGGACGATCACCGCGATCAGTTCGGCCACCTCGGCGATCAGATGCTCGCAGTTGTCGACGATGACCAGCGCGTCCGCTGCACGCAACCCGCTGATCAGCCGCTCGCTGCCGTCCCGGATCGCGCCCTCGGGCCGGTCGATGCTCGGCGCGCTGCGCAGCCGGAGCGCGTCCAGGAATGCCGGCACGATGCCCGCCGGATCGGTGACCGAGGCCAGCGGCACCAGCCATCTGCCGTCCGGGTGCCGATCGGCGCGGCTGGCGGCCACTTCGACCGCCAACCGGGTCTTGCCGACCCCGCCCGGGCCGATCACCGTGACCAGCCGGGACTGCTCCAGCAGCACGTCGATCCTGGCCAATTCATCGGCCCGCCCGACAAACCCGGTCAGCGCCACCGGCAGGTTGTCCCGCGCTGGCGCCGGCGCGGCTGCGGAAACGTCCGTCGTTCCGTTGCCGCGCAACAGGTCAAGGTGCAGTTGCTGCAACTCTGATGACGGGTCGGCACCGAGCGTGTCGGCCAGATAGCTCCTGGCCCGCTGGTACGCGTCGAGTGCCGCCGCGGGACTGCCGGAGGCGGCCAGCGCCCGCATGTGCAAGGCGATCAGCTTCTCCGACAAGGGATTCGCCGCGGCGATCTCCTGCACCTCGGCGAGCACCGCCGCGCTCTCGCCGAGCGTCACGGCAGCGCTGAGCCGGTCGGCCTCGGCATTGATCTTCTGCTCGCCGAGTCGATGCCGCGGGGACAGGGCGTAGTCCGCTGCCCCGGCATCGGCCAGCGGCTCACCGCGCCAGAGCCGCAGCGCCGCCGTCAGCAGCTCCGAGGCGGCAGCCGGATTCGACGCGACCTCCGGCGCTGCCTGCCGGCACAGCGCGGAGAACCGGTGGGCGTCGACGTCGTCGCGCGCGGCGGCCAGTCGATAGCCGTTCCCGACCTGCAGGATCGACCCGCTCCCCAGGGCCCGGCGGGCCCGCGACACCAGCGACTGCAGGGCGTTCGCACGATCCGCGGGTGGCGCGTCACCCCAGAGGTCGTCGACGAGCTCGTCGGAAGACACCGCGCGCGGCGCCGCCAGGGCCAGCCGGGTGACCAGTGCGCGCAGCCGGGCGCCGGCGACCGGGACGACCCGACCGTCGAGCTCGACCGTCAGGGGCCCGAGTATTCCGACCTGCACCCGACCACTGTTGCACAGCGGATGGTGCTGCTTCGGCGAATATCCTCGTCAGCCCGTTGTCCCCGTCAGCCGTGCGTCAGCCCTTGCTGCCACCGTCGACCTGGCGCCGGAGCTCGGCCAGTTTCTCCGCGGCCAACCTGGCGCGTTCGTCGGCGGCGTCCTGCAGCTTTCGGCCGGCCTGGGACTCCTGCGCCAGCTCCGTGCTACCCATCGCGGTACCCCAGCGACCCTCGATCTTGTCGCGGACGTAGTCGAGTGTCGGCACTCCTTCGTCGGTGTAGTCGAATGCGGGCGGCGCGACCGGGGCGACGAAGGTCGGGGCCGCCACCGGGGCGGCGACGGGGCTGGTGACCTGGCCGGCGGACGTTTCCGCGGGAACGTCGGCCGTCTCCCCCGGGGCGGCGTCGACCAGGTCGGCATCCACCGCTTCGTCATCCCCGTCATCCCCTGCGGCGTCCGGCGCCTCGTCAGGCTGCTCACCACCGTCGACCACCTCACCGTCGACTACCTCACCGTCGACCACCTCGTCACCGGGTCCGTGGTCCGGCTCGCCGGGCCGCTCGATGGTGTCTGACGGCTCCTCGGAGGCGGCTGCGGATTCGGCCGCCGGGGTGCTCTGCGCTGACGGATCCTGGGGTGCGGTCATACCGTGTACGGTACGTGCCGGGGCGCCGCCGAGCAGGCCGGCCGACCCTGAATACCCCCGGATCTCGGGCCCCACCTCGATCCGCCGATTCTGCCTCCTGGGGCCCGCCCGACCGGGATAGTGATCAGAGCCCCACCGACGGTGGGGCCGTCGCCCTGGCATCCGAGGAGGTTCCGGCCGTGCGCCGTGCTGTCGCCGCATTGCTGCTGGCCGGCGGCCTGTTCGGCGGGTCTACCGGCCTGGCCGCCGCCGCGCCCGACCCGGACGACACCGGCCGAGCCCCGTTGATGATCGTGCTGGACGCGTCCGGATCGATGGCGCTCGACGACGCCGACGGCCGACCACGGATCGACACCGCGAGATCCGCTGTCCGGCAGCTGATCGGCGCCCTGCCCGACGACGCCCGGTTGGGCATCGAGACCTACGGCACGAACACCGGGCCCAACGCGTCCGAACGGGACCTCGGCTGCCGGGACGTCTCGGTCCTGCAGCCGGTCGCGCCGCTGGATGCCGACGCGGCCGGCGACACCATCGACGCCATCGAGCCGTCCGGCTACTCACCGATCGGACAGGCGCTGCAGACCGCCGCCGCCGCGCTGCCGGACACCGGTAAGCGCACCATCCTGCTGGTCTCCGACGGCTACGACTACTGCGCCACCCCCGAGCCGTGTGACACCGCCAGGGCACTCGCCGAGGTGGCACCGGAACTCACCATCCACGTCCTCGGCATCGACGCCGACAGCGGTGACACCGACCAACTGCGCTGCATCGCCGCCGCGACCGGCGGTCGCTACCTCGACGCGGACCCCGCGGACGGCACCATCACCGACCAGCTCGGACCCGCGCTGGCGGCGGGCTATCAGCGTCAACCGGTGCCGCTGCGTCCGTCCGGTATCCCGATCGAGGGCACCCCGGAGTCGTCCGATGCCGCACCGGTGATGACCCCGGGCAGCTATCTGGACGGCTCGTTCACCCGCGGCAGCTACAGCGCCGACGGCGAGACCAAGCGCGGAACCGTTCGGTACTACCGGGTTCCGTTCGCCGCCGGGATGACGCCGTGGGCTTCGGCAACGCTGATCGGCGACGTCCGCGGCGAGGACTACCACAGCCTGGGCCTGCGACTGACGCTGGTGAACGGCGCCGATGACCCGTGCCTGCCGGCCGTGGAGAGATCCACCTCCCCCGGTGGGTCCGACCCGCTGCCGCTGCTCACCGCGCAGGTCGGCGGTGTCCGACCGGACAGTGACGATTGGGCCGAGGCCTGCAACGCCGGTACGCCGGTGTACCTGCGGGCAGAACGGTTGGGCGAGTACCGGTTCGGTGCGGCACTGCCGGTGGAGCTGGAGTTCCGGGCCGAGCCGGGCGTGGCCGGCGACGACGCTCTGGAGCCGGGCTCGGTGCAGGACGATCTCGACCCGCCGGAGCCGGGCGGGCAGGTCGCGCCGGCCACCGGAGGCAGCGATTTCGGCTCCGCCGTCCGACTGGCTCCCGGCAGCACGATCTCGGACACCCTGGTGGCCGGCGAGACCCGCTTCTACGCGGTACCGCTGGACTGGGGGCAACGGCTGAACTACCGGCTGACGCCGACCGGGGTCGGCACCCCGGTCGACGCGGCGAGCGAGACGGTGTCGGTGCAGCTGCGCAACCCGCTGCGCGCCCCGGTCGCGGTCGGCGCGGACGGATCGTCATCGTTCCGCTACCAGCTCGACGGCGACGGGGTGCCGCAGGGCCTGCACGGCAGTTCGGCGACCGCGGTGCGGTACGGCAACCGCTCGGCCGACGACGACAAGGTTCGCGGTTTCGCCGTGGCCGGCAGTTATTACCTGGTGCTGAGCCTGTCGCCGTCCGACGAGGCGGCGCAGCTGACCGTGCCGTTCACCCTGACCGTTGCCACCCCGACCGACCCGCAGGCGGCCGAAGCCGCCCCGCAGTACCTGCCGGCCGAGGATTCCGGCCGGACCCGCACCCCGCCGACGTCCGTCAGCCCCATGGCGACGGATGACCGGACCGCTGCGGATGCCGCCGGTGTCGCGGGGTCGGCAACGCCGGGCTGGGTGTGGGGGTTGGCCGGCGCGGCCGCCGCCCTGCTGATCGCCGCGCTGGTCGCGCTGCTCCGCCGCCGGACCGTGCGGTCCGGTGCGCCGCCGTCGGCCGGGGGCTGAGGTGGGGAATCGCAGGTGGCGAACCCGACGAGCAGCGGTGATCGTCTGGGTGGTGGTGCTGCTCGGCGGCGGTATCGCAGCGACCTGGGTAACGATGGCCCATGCCCCCGTCAACGGCCCCTCGGCCCCGTACGACCACGCCGGACTGTCCGAGTCCTCGGTCGCCACCGAAGACGTTGTCGCCGGCCAGGCCCGCACGGTGGTCGCCGGACTGCGATCAATCGGGTACTGGTGCGTGCAGCCGCGTCGGAACGTCGCTGCCGTGCAGATCGCCTGTCGTTCGGCCGGAGGTGACGTCCGCGACGATCGTGGCGTCCGGATCGACCTGCAGGTCGCCGCGAACGGCGACCTGCTATATGCCGACATCGACCTGCCGTCCTCCGATGCGGCCGACCGGATGTGGACCCTGTTGGACGCCTCGTTTCTTCGGCTGTGGCCACAGCAGCGCAGCGTGATCGCCGGCCTGGTCGAGAACGCGCGGCCGCACACCTTGATGGGCAACCGCCCGTTGCCGCCGTCCGATCCGGACGATCAGTACTTGACTCATGAGGCGCGCACGTCCGTTGCCAGTTGGTCGCTGTTGTCGTTCTACACCGGGTGGCCACTCGCGTTGCGGGTGCGCACTCCCGGCCTGCAGGACCGCAGCTGGCCGTTCGACGGCGGCCACTATGCGACCACGCTGAGCGACGCGATCGGACAGCTGACCGCGGCCGGCTTCGGGTGCGCGACGTCGTGTTACCGGGCCGGCGACAATCAGGTCGTCGACTTCGAATCCTTCGACGATCAGATCGTGACCATCGGCTTCCGCCTGCGCACCAGAACCGATACCCCGGCCGCCGGTCAACCGGCCGCGGAGTGGGTCCGCAGCGGCCTGCCGTTCCTGACTCCGGCCGTGCGCACCGCGGTCGGCAGCCGGATCGAGCAGTCCCTGGTCGAGCGCCAGGACTGGCACGGCGTGGTCGCCGGCACCCCGGTGAACATCGTCGCCGTGCCCGGCGGCACCTCGACGGCGGACGGCCATCCGGCGCGCGACCTGTCCGTGGCCATCGGCATCCCGCTGCTGCACGTCGACTGACGGGTGCGTTGGATATCTATACGCTACGTCGTATATAGTTGCAGGGTGTCCAAAGTACTGACCTCCCTCCCTGTCGGTGAACGAGTCGGGATCGCCTTCTCCGGCGGCCTCGACACCTCGGTGGCTGTCGCCTGGATGCGCGAGAAGGGCGCGGTGCCGTGCACGTATACGGCCGACCTCGGGCAGTACGACGAGCCGGAGATCGACACCGTGCCCGGTCGCGCCGGCCAGTACGGCGCCGAGATCTCCCGACTGGTCGACTGCAAGAGCGCCCTGGTCGAGGAGGGGCTGTCGGCGATCGCCTGCGGCGCCTTCCACGTCCGCAGCGGCGGCAAGGCCTACTTCAACACCACGCCGCTCGGCCGGGTGGTGACCGGCACCCTGCTGGTCAGGGCCATGCAGGACGACGGGGTGTCGATCTGGGGTGACGGATCCACCTTCAAGGGCAACGACATCGAGCGGTTCTACCGCTACGGCCTGATGGCCAACCCGCAGTTGCGGGTCTACAAGCCGTGGCTCGACGCCGACTTCGTCGCCGAACTCGGTGGGCGGCACGAGATGTCGTTGTGGCTCACGGCCCGCGATCTGCCCTACCGGGCTTCCGCGGAGAAGGCGTACTCGACCGACGCCAACATCTGGGGCGCCACCCACGAGGCCAAGACGCTGGAGTTCCTGTCGGAATCGATGGAGGTGGTCGAGCCGATCATGGGGGTGAAGTTCTGGGACCCGGCGGTGGCCATCGACACCGAGGACGTGACGGTGCGCTGGGAGCGGGGCCGTCCGGTGGCGATCAACGGCCGCGACTTCACCGACCCGGTGGCGCTGGTCGACGAGGCCAACAAGATCGGCGGTCGGCATGGCCTGGGGATGAGCGACCAGATCGAGAACCGGATCATCGAGGCGAAGTCCCGCGGCATCTACGAGGCACCGGCAATGGCGTTGCTGCACATCACCTATGAGCGGCTGCTGAACGCCATCCACAACGAGGACACCATCGCCAACTACCACGCGGAGGGCCGCCGGCTGGGCCGGCTGCTGTACGAGGGCAGGTGGCTGGACCCGCAGTCGCTGATGATCCGCGAGTCGCTGCAGCGGTGGGTCGCCTCCGCCGTCACCGGCGAGGTCACCCTGCGACTGCGCCGGGGCGACGACTGGTCGGTGATCAACACCGCCGGCCCCAGCTTCTCGTACCACCCGGAGAAGCTGTCGATGGAGCGCACCCAGGATGCCGCCTTCGGCCCGGTCGACCGGATCGGTCAGCTCACCATGCGGAACCTCGACATCGCCGATTCGCGCGCCAAGCTCGAGCTGTACGCCGCCCAGGGCCTGCTCGGCACCGGCGCCCTCGACCTGGTCGGCGAGCTGACAGCCGGTGGCGCGGCGGCCATCTCGGCCAACCCGTTGCTGGACGACCTCGATGCCCAGGACGACGCCCTGGACCGAGCGGCGATGGAGACGGGCGTCGACTGACCCCTGGCCGCCGTCAGCACGTCCGTCACTGCCAGTGGTAGCTGCCGTCGGCACCGAGTACGCAGGTGACGGATCCGCCCGGCCCGGCCGCCTCGTCACCCTCGTCGGTCCAGCCGCACTCGTCCCCCGCCGATGGCCCGTTCGGGTCGGTCGCCGCGCCGGAACTCTGGACGGTCCGCGTCCCGGTCCCGGTTGCGTCCTCGGATCCGTTGGGCGGCGGCGGGTTCTGCCCGATCACCACCGCGGCCACGATGGCCGCCAACGCCATGGCGATCCCCAGCCCGCCGGCCAGCACCGGCCAGCGGCTCGGCCGACGCGGAGTCCGGGCCGGTGGGGTCATCGGTCGGGCTGCGGGCGGGGCGACAGCGATGCCGGTGTCGATGATGGTGGCGCCGCGTGGCCGGTGGTCCACCGCCAGCCGGGCCGGCGTCATCCGGGCGGCGGAGGTGGGGCCGTGCACCGGATCCCAGCCGTCCGGCAACGGTGGCAGCACCGGGCCGAGAGTGATCGCCGCGCCCGCCATGGTCCGCGGGTGCGGGTCCATCGCTGCGGCCGACAACAAGCGGCGGGCGGTCGTCGCATCCGGCGGGCGCTGATCGGGGTCTTCCGCCAGCAGCGCCGCCAGCAACCGCCCGAGCACCGGATCGGCGGTCCTGAACTCCTGCCGCACACGGATTTTCGGTTCGATCGCGGTGAGCGCGGCGACGGCGGTACGGCCGGCCGCGAACAGGTCCTGGGCGGCTGACGGACCGGCGCCGGTGGCCAGCTCCGGCGGCAGGTAGCCGGGGGTGCCGATCACCATGCCCAGCTCGGTGAGCCTGGCGTCGTCGGCGCGGATGGCCAACCCGAAGTCGATCAACAACAGGCGTAGCGGGGTTGTCCCGGTCGCCCGGAGCAACACGTTGCCCGGCTTGATGTCGCGGTGCACCAGACCGGCCCCGTGCACCTGCTGCAGGCCGGCCAACAGCTGGTCCAACAGCACCGCCACCGTCGGCTCTGCCAACGGGCCCGACCGGTTCACCATGGCGTGCAGCGAGCCGCCGTCGACCAGTTCGGTCGCGATCAACACATCGGCGTCCTCGGCCGCCCAGGCGTACGGGCTGGCGATGTGGGTGCCCTCCAACCGCACCGCCTGCTCACGGACGAACCGCAGCAGCTGTCCGGCGTCCCGGCGGCGCAACAGCTTGGCCGCGCAGTACCGACCGCGGGCCAGGTCCCAGGCCCGCCAGACCGTGCCGGACCCGCCGCTGTCGATCGGGTCGCACAGCGCGTAGCGGCCGGCCACCACATCGGTCGCCGGGCGTCGGGTGGGCGCGCTCTCCATGGCACCCAGCCTGTCAGGTCAGCGTCCGCCGGAGCCGGCGTTTCGAGAAGTTGCCGATCGCCGGTTTCAGCACAGCTGGGTGCAGTCACGTGATCCGGCCGGTTCCGCGCCGAAACGGCCCGCCGGGCGCAGCTCGGCTGAATCGTCCTAGTCTTGAGCGGTGAGGCCGAGCGCGACCGAGGACGCCAACCGCCGGCTGCTCCGTGCCAGGGACGCGATCGACCGGCACTTCGCCGAGCCGCTGGCGATCTCGGTACTTGCCGGCGTCGCGCTGATGTCGCCGGCACATTTCATCAGGGAGTTCCGGTCCACCTTCGGCGAACCACCGCACCGCTACCTGCAGCGCCGGCGGGTCGAGCGGGCGATGGCGCTGCTACGCGGGTCCGCCCCGAGCATCACCGAGGTCGGCCTGGCGGTGGGGTTCGTCAGCCCCGGGACGTTCAGCCGGACGTTCAAGGCAATAGTCGGCCAATCGCCGTCGTCCTACCGCCGGTCCAGCGGGCCGCTCTCGGCTCCGGGCTGTTTCGTGCGTTCCTGGACGCGGCCGGCGACGGCCACGCCGTCCGCGTCGGATCGAGCAGTTTCGGAGAAGCAACTCGCCTGACCCGCGGCTAGCGTTGCGGCCATGTTCAACGCCATCACCATCACCGCGATCCCCGTCCTCGACCAGGATGCAGCCCTCGACTTCTATGTCGGCAAGCTCGGTTTCGAGGTCACCAACGACGTCGACATGGGCTTCATGCGCTGGCTGACGATTGCGCTGCCCAGCGATCCGGATCGCCACCTACTGCTCGAGGTCCCCGGCCCGCCGGCCCTCAGCGAGCAGGTTGCCGGTCAGGTGCGCGACCTACTCACCAAGGGCGCTCTGGGCCTGGCCTGCGTGCTGAGCACCGACGACTGCCGCAAGACCTTTGCCGAGCTGTCCGCCAGGGGCGTCGAATTCTCCGAGGAGCCGACCGAGCAGCCCTACGGGATCGACTGCGCGCTGCGCGACCCGTTCGGCAACCAGATCCGGATCACCCAGCACGCCGCCGGACCGGTCGAGATCACCAATGCGGACAGGGAACGCTGGAGTGCGGGCGCAGATCGAGCCGCCTCCGACGCCTGACGCGAGAGCGCGTATCGCCGGGCACCGGTCCGATCGGGCCTCAACTTCCGCGAAAGCCCAGGTCGACCAGGGACTTTGCAAGAGTTGAGGCCGGATCGGATCAGGTGCCCCGGGACAACCCCGCTACGCCCTGGCCGGCACCCGGGACAACCCGGCTACGCCCTGGCCGGCACCCGGGACAACCCCGCTACGCCCTGGCCGGCACCCGGGACAACCCCGCTACGCCCTGGCCGGCACCCGGGACAACCCCGCTATGCGTGCCCGCCCTTGACGCCGGCCAGCAGCATCTGCGCCACGTCGAGCACCTCGACCTCGGAGATGTCCCGGTCGGAGGTCGGCTCGGCCTGCCGCGCGGTCAGCCCGTCGGTGAGCATCACCCGGCAGAACGGGCAGCCGGTGGCGATCTGCTCGGCGCCGGTGTCCAGCGCCTCGTCCACCCGCTCCAGGTTGATCCGCTTGCCGATCTTCTCTTCCATCCACATCCGGGCACCGCCGGCGCCGCAGCACATCGCGCGCTCTGAGTTCCGCGGCATCTCGGTGAGCTCCAGGCCGGCAGCGGCCACCAGCTCGCGGGGCGGCGAGTAGACCTTGTTGTGCCGCCCCAGGTAGCAAGGGTCGTGGTAGGTGACCGGACGTCCACCGGGTGCGCTGCCGCGGTCGGCCGGGGCCACCGTCACCAGCTTGCGCTCGCGGACCAGCTTGTTCAGCAGTTGGGTGTGGTGCACCACCTGGTAGTCGCCACCCAGGTCCGGGTACTCGTTGCTGAAGGTGTTGAAGCAGTGCGCGCAGGTCACCACCAGCTTGCGCTGCGCACGCAGCCCGAATGCCTCGTCCAGCACCTCGACGTTCTGCTGCGCCAGCATCTGGAACAGGAACTCGTTGCCGGCCCGACGGGCCGGGTCGCCGGTGCAGGTCTCGCCCTCGCCGAGCACCTGGAACTTGACACCGGCCAGGTGCAGCAGCTCGGCCACCGCGCGGGTGGTCTTGCGGGCCCGGTCGTCGAACGCGCCGGCGCAGCCGACCCAGTACAGATATTCGGTGTCGGCCTCCAGCTCGCCATCCACCACCGATACCTCGAAATCCAGGTCCTTGGCCCAGGCGAGGCGGTCGGAGTTGTTCTGCCCCCAGGGGTTTCCCTTGTTCTCCAGGTTGCGGAACAGCCCACCCAGCTCGCTCGGGAACTCCGATTCGATCATCACCTGGTAGCGGCGCATGTCGACGATGTGGTCGACGTGCTCGATGTCGACCGGGCACTGCTCGACGCAGGCGCCACAGGTGGTGCAGTCCCAGAGCACCTCGGGGTCGATGATCCCGTTCAGGTCCGGCCCACCGATCAGCGGCCGCTCGGCCTCGGCCAGCGCCGCCGCCGGCACCCCGGCCAGTTGCTCGGGGGTGGCCTTTTCCTCACCCGCCATGTCCTTGCCGCCGCCGGCCGCCAGGTACGGCGCCTTGGCGAACGCGTGATCGCGCAGCGAGAGCATGACCAGCTTGGGCGACAGCGGCTTCGCGGTGTTCCAGGCCGGGCACTGCGACTGGCAGCGACCGCACTCCGTGCAGGTGGTGAAGTCCAGCCAGCCCTTCCAGGAGAAGTCCTCGATCTTGCCCGCGCCGAAGGTGTCGGTCTCCGGGTCGGCCTCCTCCAGGTTCAACGGCACACCGCCGGACAGCATCGGCTTGAGCGCGCCGAGGGCGGGCTGGTTCACCTTCGGTTCCCGCTTGAAGAAGATGTTGAAGAAGGCGGTGAACCGGTGCCAGGCGACGCCCATGGTCAGGTTCTTCGCGATGACGATCGCCCAGCCCATCGAGACGGCGACCTTGATGAACGCCACCACCGAGACCGCGCCCAGCCAGGCCGGCAGAATGTTGCCGAGACCGTGGCTGATCGGCGCCGACCAGACCGGGTACGGGAAGTTGTCGGTCGCCCCCTTGAAGCCGCGGATTCCGAAGATGCAGACACCGATGGCGGCGATCACGGCCTCGACGAAATAGGCCTGCCAGAAATTGGACCCGGCGAATCGGGACCGCCGGTCCGGTTTGCGCGGGTGGTTGAGCTGACGAACGACGATCAGCGTGCCGATGCCGAGCACGGTGGTCAGCGCGATCAGCTCGACGAACAATCCCCAGCCCCACCAGTGGCCGATGATCGGCAGTTCCCACTCCGGGTTGAAGGTCTCCCCGACGGCCTCCACCAGGGTGAGTACCAGGGCACCGAAGCCGACCATGACGAACCAGTGCGCGACCCCGATGTAGCCCCACTTGAGCATCTTGGTGTGGCCGAGGATCTCGGTCAGCATGACCTTGACCCGCTGCCCGACCGGCTGGGTCCGGCTGTGGTCGGCAGCGCCGAGTCGGACGGTGCGGGCGATCTGCAGACCGGCCAGCACCAGCATGCCCATCCCCACCACGATGAGTAGCGCGGCCAGCGGTCCGAGGATCCATTGCAGTGCGGTCATCGGCGGGTCAACTCCTCCTGATCTGCACGCATGTTACCGGCCGGTAACCAGCGCCGGTCACAGCGTTGCGCCGTGCTGCATGCATATCAGGTCGGCGCCGGTCAGCTGACGGTCACCCGCAGTTCTTCGCCCTGCCGCAGCGTCATCCGCTGCTGCAGAGTGATCTTCAGCATGTTGTCGGCGTACGTCCAATCGCCGATCGGCACCGCCCGGCGGCCGACCGTCGCCCTGACCACGTGCGGCTGCCTGGCTCGACCCAGGGTCAGGCTCGCGACCTCGACGGTGCCGCGCCGCACCTGGATCCCGGCGTCCTGCCGGGAACCGCGGAGCGTCTGGGTGAACCGTCCCCAGCCCGCCGCGGCGGTGAACGCCGCGGCGAAGTCGTCCGCCGACAGCTTCGGGTCGAACTGCAGGTGCGCCAGTGGCCCGTGGTAGGCGAATCCGCAGGCGGCCTGGAACACACCATGGGAGGCCATCGCCCTGGCGTAGTGGTCGCCGCACTCGATCTCGTTGTACGGGTTGCGTTTGCGGCCGTCGTAGCGATCGCGGATGGCGCCGGTGACGACCAGCCCCTGCTCGAGCAGGCCCTCGTCGATCATCTGGGCGGCGGCCTGGTATTCCTGCCCGGTCCAGACCTCGTTGAAGTACATCGCCGCCCAGCTGGCCGGTTCCCCGGCCGCGGTGTCCTGACCGCCGTGCGGGAAGGTCGTCATCAGCAGCCCGTACTCGCCGTCCATTGCGAACCAGCGGCCGGCGTCCACCGGCGCCTCGTCGGAGGCGCGGTAGCCGGTCTGGTCGGAGGTGAAGTTGTAGCGGTACAACGCCGTCAGCGCGGACTTCGCCTTGTCCGCGGCCACCACCCTCGGCAGCCCGACCTGGCCGGCCAGGCTCTGCCCGAACAGCTGGTCGATGTGGCAGCCGATGTTCGAGTTGATCACCTCGGTGTGCGCTGGATCGACCTGCTGGATGAAGTACTCGCCGGTCCACAGCTCGGTCTCCAGGTACCGCCGTCCGGCGGCGGCCAGCTCCGCACAGGTGGCGCCGAACGCGGAATCCCCCGCCACCGCTGCCATCTCGGCGCCGGCCAGCAGCGCCGCGACGTACATCCCGCTGATCCAGGCGATCCGGCCGTACCAGTCGGTGTCCAGCGTGTTCGGCTGGATCCCCTCGATGATGCCGTTGCGATCGGGGTCCTTGGCGATCATGAATTCCAGCGCGGTGCGGATCTTCGGCCAGTTGGTCAACAGGAACTCGTTGTCCGCGGCTGTGGTGTGTTCCCGGTAGCAGCGCAGGATGGTGCCGCACTCGCCATCGGCCGCCCAGCCCATGAAGGCCTCGGCCCGGAAGCCCATCTGCCCGGTGTCCGGGTCGAACCCGATGCCGAGGTCCACCCGCTGCCGGGTATCACGTTCCAGCTCCGGGAACAGCCTGGCCACCGACTGGGCGTAGTTCCAGACATGTTCGCAGGTGCCCGCGCAGCAGTAGACGCCCTCCCAGCCGTAGAACCGGCCGTTGTCGAACAGGTAGCAGGTGCTGGTGGCCAGCGTCGAGGCCGAGGCAAGGGTCCGTTCCAGGAACCAGTGCGGCAGCGTCGAATCGGTGTACCAGGTCTGCACCCAGTCACGGGTGCCGGCGCCGAGCCGGTCGAGGTGGCCGGCCAGGTGCCGGGCGACCGCAGCCGCGTCGTCGAACCGCGCGGCGTAGTGCCGGCGCAGGGTCTGGATGTCCTGCAGGAACGACAGCGATCGCCGGTCGGGGATCGGGAAGTTCCAGCACAGCAGGAACTTCACCGTGCGTCGGGCACCCGGCGCCAGGGTGAAGGCCGTGCCGACCGTGCCGTTCTGGGTCTGCTCGGCAGGCACGTCCGGCGGGGCGTCGGCGGCGTCGAAGGCCTGCTGGGCGTTCTCGATCCGGCCGACCGACGGCCGGACGGTGACCTGCCGGTCGAGGCAGGCCAGGGCCAGCGTCCCGGTGTCCGGCAGGTCCGGCAGCGGCCGGGTGTCCACCGGTATGTCGGTGAACACGATGCGGTCGCAGTTGATGTGCCCCCAGCCTCCGCTGGCCGTGTCGACGATCTCGATCTGCGCCTGCCGGCCGCGGTGGCCGCCGAGGTAGATGCTGGCCGGCACCATCGGCTCGGTGTCGGCGCCGCTCACCGACCCGACGACCTGGCCGTCGACCAGCACCCGAACCGCGCAGGCGGCGGGGTTCGACCCGCCGCCCACCGCAATGCTCAGGTAGTCCCGCTCGACGGTGAACACCGGGCTGGTCAGGGTCCCGGTGGGGCCGTCGGCGTTCTCGGGGTGCCCGCGAAAGTCGTGCGAGGTGACGAATCGGCTGCCGGTGACGCCCAGCGCACCGAACCTGCGCATGTAGTCGGGCACCTGTGATTCCAGCACCGGCCCGGCGCCGAAGGCGTCGCCGGTCGTCGTCCACGGCGAGTAGCTCTCGCGTTCCCAGTCCTCGAAGACCACATCCGGCGCCGGCAGCGAGTCGGTGAGAACGATCTGGTCGCAGTTGATGTGGCCCCAGGCGCCGGTGGCGCCGTCCAGCAGCTGCACCCTGGCCTGCCGACCCTCGAATTCCGCGGTGTCGAAGTACCCGGTACGCAGTACCTCCTCGTCCCGCCCGGTCGCGGTGCGCACCACCTGACCGTCCACCAGCAGGTTCAGGCAGGTCTGCCCCGGATGGTTGCCGCCGCCGAGACTGAACCGGATCCCCTTGCGGGACAGCGTGAACGGCGGACTGGTCAGGGTGCCGGTGGTGCTGTCGGCACCGCCGACGTCGCCCGGGTGCCCGCGGAAGTCGTGCGAGGTGACGAACCGACTGCCGGTCACGGCCAGGCTGCCGGTCGGCGCCATGTAGGCCGGGACCTCGGCGATCGACACCGGGCCCGCCCCGAAGGCAGTGCCGGTGACGGTCCAGTCGCCGTAGTCGGGCTGCTCGAAGTCGGCCAGCACGATGTCCGGCCGTTCCGGTTGTTCGACGTGCTGGTAGCCGCCGAACTGCACACCGGTGGCGCCGGCCGCGGCGAACTTCTCCGCCGTCAGCCGGATGGGTCGCTGCATCCTGGCGTCCAGCGAGGCCGGGTTCTCGCACCAGCCGAGCAGCCGAATCTTGCGGGCCCGCTTCGAGGTGTTGTGCACCGTGTACTCGAGAACCGTTGCCGGCAACGCCGAATCGTCCACCGACAACGGGATGAAGGGGCTGTAGGCCTGCAGCTGGACCTGGACCGGGACGCCGGGGTCGCGGTAGTCGACGGTGCCGATCGGGTACTGCCCGGTGAACGCGACATCGGCGAAGCCGCTGTCGTCGAGCGCCCGGGCATCGCCGTCCACCTCGATCGCCATGCCCTGCCGGATCGGGGATGACGGCTTCGGCGGGTTCGCGTACCCGGCGTCGCCGGTGCCGACCGCCGCCCGGTTGAAGATGTCCCAGTGCCAGAGCCGGCCGTCGCCGCCCAGATAGAGCTGACCGGCGCCGATGCCACCGACCGGCATCCCGATGTAGGTCCGCGCGTCGGCGGTGTAGCGGGTCGGGTCGCCGCGTCGGTACAGGGCCGCGACCCAGCGCGGGTCCAGGTTCTTGTCCGCCGGGACCGGTACCAGCGCGGATTCGGGGACACCGAGTTCGGCCGCGGCCGCCGCCCGGCTGCCGGCCAGCACCGCGGTCACGGCGCCGCCGGCGGCGAACAGCAGGAACCCGCGGCGGGAGATCCCGCCGCCCGGCGGACAGCAGCCCGGGTCTGCGCAGCACTCGACGGGGTGGCTGGAGGAGGAGGTCATGTTCGTCCCATTCGATGGATCGGTTTCGGATAGCTCGGTGCGAAGGCCCTGGCCGGGCCTGCGATCGCGGCCACGGCGCCGCCGCCGGCACCGAGTACCGCCTGTGCGACGGCCAGTTCGAGGACGGCCGGTGGCATCGCGGCCCGCACGTTCAGCACCGCGGTCGCGCTGGTGGCCGGGCCGGCAGTGACGTCCAGCACCGGGTCCTCGAGGTTCGAGACCAGCGACGCCTTCGTCAGCCCGCCCGGCGCGCGGACCGCGATCTTGGCGTGCCCCAGCAAGATCCGTTGGCCGAGTTCGGCGCGCAACCGTTCCAGCACGTCCCGGCACCACGCCGCGGTGTCGAACGGCCGCTCGGCGGTCAACTGCCAGGTCTGGTTCAGCCAGCCGAGGGCGGCCTCGGCGGCCGCGTACCGGTCGTAGTCCACCGCCACGGGCCGACCGGAGGCCGACCGCGCCGTCCCCCAGTCCTTGATCAGCCCGGACAAACCGGCGCCGGTCAACGCGGACAGCGCGCGCACCGTCGCGGTCGGCACGCGCTGCGCGATCGCCCGGGTCGCGGCCGCGACTGCGGCCGCGTCGATCCGGTCGATCTTGTTGAGCACCACCAGGTCCGCCTCGGCCAGCTGCCGCCCGAACAGGTAGCCGAGGTCGTCGTCCGAGGTGCCGAGATCGGCCAGCCGGGCGGCGTCCACCAGTACGGTCAGCGGTCCGACCTCGACCAGGTCCGGCTGCTGTGCCTGCAGCGGGGCGACCACGGTGGCGGCCAGATCCGTGCAGCTGCCGACCGCCTCGGCGAGCACCACCTCGGCGCCGGCCGCTGCCGCCTTCAGCAGCACCTCGTGCAACTCGTCGTAGCGACAGCAGAAGCAGCCACCGGTGATCTCCTGCACCTCGACCCCGGCCGACGTGCCGGCTCTGGCCACCGTGGTGTCGACGAGGTCGTCACCCTGGTCGTTGGTGATCACCGCGACGACCGTGCCATCGGCCCCGATGGCCCTGGCCGCGGCCAGCATGGTGGTGGTCTTCCCGGCGCCGAGGAAGCCGCCAAGCAGGATCAGTCGCACGCAGCCACCTGTCGTCGGAACGTCGTCGTCGCCGGAATCTCGAGTCCATGGGAAATCGATTGCTCACACACAACCACTCGTTCGTGTCGCTGTCAACGCAGCGAAGCCGACGGCGCCGGGCCGATCGCGGTGCGCTGGCGTCGGGACGTCCGGCCTGGGGTTACTCTGCCTGCGTGGCAACCATCGCTGACGTCGCCCGCCTCGCCCAGGTGTCCACCGCCACCGTGTCCCGGGTGATCAACGGCAACACCGAGGTGGACCCGGTGCTGGCCGACCGGGTGCGGGTCGCCATCGCCGAGCTCAACTACCGGCCGAGCCGGGTGGCCCGCAGCCTGCGGACCCGGCGGAGCAGCGTGCTGGCGGTGATCATCTCCGACATCCGGAACCCGTTCTTCACCGACATGGTGCGCGGCATCGAGGATGTCGCCTACGCGCACAACTACTCGCTGGTGTTGTGCAATGCCGAGGACGACCCGGCCAAGGAGGCCGACTACCTGACCCTGGCCGTCGACGAACACATGGCCGGCGTGGTGCTGGCGCCGGCCTCGCCGACCGGCACCGACCTGAAATCACTGCGGGCCGCCGGCGTGCCGGTCGTCACCGTCGACCGGCGACTGGCCGACGACGACGTCGACCGGGTACTGATCGACAACATCGGTGGCGCCGTCACCGCAGTAGAACACTTGTGGCACAGCGGTTTTCGCCGGATCGGCTGCGTCAGCGGACCGGTCGGGGTGAGCACAGGGGCGGACCGGCTGGCCGGTTACCGGCAGGGTCTTGCTGCCCATCAGCTCCCCGACGACGAGCAGCTGGTGAGCTTCGGCGACTTTCACGAGGAGTCCGGGACCAGGGCCATGCAGGAACTGCTCGCACTGCCGGATCCGCCGGACGCGGTGTTCGTGGCCAACAACCTGATGACGCTCGGAGCGTTGGACGCGATCGCGGCGACCAGCCTGCGGGTGCCCGACGACATCGGCATCGTCGGGTTCGACGACATGGCCTGGGCGCCGCTGCTGCGGCCGCCGCTTACCACGGTCGGCCAGCCGACCTACGACGTCGGCGCCGAGACGGCCAGGATGCTGCTGAGCCGGCTCACCGGGTACGTCGGGCCCGGTCGCGAGGTGGTGCTGTCGCCGCAGCTGTTCGTCCGGGCCAGCTCCACCCTCAGCGCGCGGTGGAGTCCCGCCTGAAGTTCAGGTAGGCCCGCGACGGCGTCGGCCCGCGCTGCCCCTGGTACCGCGAGCCGTACACCGCGGATCCGTAGGGGTGCTCGGCCGGCGAGGTGAGCCGGAACAGGCACAGCTGGCCGATCTTCATTCCCGGCCAGAGCGTGATCGGCAGGTTCGCCACGTTCGACAGCTCCAGGGTGATGTGCCCGGAGAACCCGGGGTCGATGAACCCGGCGGTGGAATGGGTGAGCAGGCCGAGCCGCCCCAGCGACGACTTCCCCTCCAGCCGGCCGGCCAGGTTGTCCGGCAGGGTGACCGCCTCGAAGGTGGATCCGAGGACGAACTCGCTGGGGTGCAACACGAACGGCTCATCCGGATCGGTCTCGACCAGGCTGGTCAGTTCGTCCTGCTGGGTGGCCGGGTCGATGTGGGTGTACTTGGAGTTGTTGAACACCCGGAACAGCCGGTCCAGCCGGACGTCGATGCTCGACGGCTGGATCAACGAGGCGTCGAACGGATCGAGCGACAGAGTTCCGGCATCGATCTCGGCCCGCAGGTCACGGTCGGACAGCAGCATGGTCAGCAGCCTAGCCGTCAGCCGTCAGCCGGTCAGACCCAGCGCAGTGCGATGGTCACCCTCGAGGATCCAGTCCAGCGTGCTGGTCTCGATCCGCGGCAGCCCACCCATGTCCCGCGCGGCGAGGGCGAGCAGGCTCGCCTTCGCAGCCGCCGGGGTCCAGAGCGGGAAGTCCGAACCGAACAACAGCTTTTCCACCACGCCCCACTCCTGGGCCCGGGTCAGCGCCAGATAACCCTCCAGCGGACGCGAACCTTGCGCCGACACGTCGGCGAACACCCGCTTGTTCTTCCGGATGGTGATGATCGACTCGCGCTGCCAAGGGTGCCCAAGGTGCGCGATGATCTGCACCAGGTTCGGGTGCCGGCGGGCGACGTCGTCGACGATCAGCGGATGGCTCAGCGCCAGCGACCCTTCGGGAACCGGGGTCGCCCCCAGGTGCCACAGGATGATCAGGCCCGCATCGGTGGCGGCCCGGAAGAACTTGTCGTGCTTGGGGTCCCGCGCATCGAACATTGCCAGCACTGCGTACAGCTTGACCCCACGCAACCCACGCGCGATGCCGTCCTCGAGCTGCTCGAACAGGTCTTCGTCGTTCAGGTCCAGCGCCATGAACCCGACCGTCGGCGTCTTCGTCTGCGCGCAGAAGTCCTCGACGAAGTCGTTCGGCGTCGCGATCCCGGCTACCGTCGCCCTGACCCCGAAGACCAACGCGAGATCGACGCCACCCTCGGCCATCGCCGCGTCGTACTGCTCAGGGGTGACGTCCGGGTCGACCTTCATCCCGGCGGCCGCGTAGGTCGGACCACTGTGCTTCTCCCAGTTGCCGCCGCGGTGCCGGCGCTGGTGGCAGTGGGTATGGACGTCCAGCATGGGGTTTCTCCTCGGTGTGTGGAAACGACGAACTCGCCGGCAACGGCGTCAGACGTTCAGACCCAGCGCGCCGCGATGGTCACCCTCGAAAATCCAGTCCAGGGTGCTCGACTCGATCCGCGGCAGCCCGCCCATGTCGCGCTCCGCGAGAGCCAGCAGGCTCTTCTTCGACTCCGCCGGGGTCCAGAGCGGGAAATCCGAGCCGAACAGCAGCTTTTGCACGACGCCCCACTCCTGGGCCCGAGCCAGCGCGAAATAGCCTTCCAACGGACGCGAGCCCTGGGCGGAGACGTCGGCGAACACCCGCTTGTTCTTCCGGATGGTGATGATCGTCTCGCGCTGCCACGGGTGACCCATGTGGGCGATGATCTGCACCAGGTTCGGGTGCCGGCGGGCCACGTCGTCGACGATCAGTGGCTGGCTCAGCGCCAACGAGGCCTCCGGCACCGGGGTCGCCCCCATGTGCCAGAGGATGATCAGACCCGCTTCGGTTGCGGCCCGGAAGAACTTGTCGTGCTTGGTGTCCCGGCCGTCGAACAACGCAACGGTGGCGTAGAGCTTGATGCCTCCGAAGCCGCGAGCGATGCCGTCCTCCAGCTGCTCGAACAGGTCCTCGTCGTTCAGATCCAGCGCCATGAAGCCGACCGTCGGCGTCGTCGTCTGCGCGCAGAAGTCCTCGACGAAGTCGTTCGCCGTGATGATGCCACCCGCAGTCGCCCTGACCCCGAAGACCAGTGCCAGATCGACGCCACCCTCGGCCATCGCCGCGTCGTACTGCTCAGGGGTGACGTCCGGGTCGACCTTCATCCCGGCGGCCGCGTAGACCGGGCCACTGTGATTTTTCCAGCTGTCGCCGGAATGCTTCTCCTGGTGACAGTGGGTGTGGACGTCGAGCATGCGGCATCTCCTGGGTGTGTCGAAGGGATCCCGCCGCTCCCGACGTGGACCAATCTGCCCACGCGGCGTGCAGCGACCCGCGGTGACTGCTTCAGCTAAGGTGAAACAGTATTTCATGTCAATCCCTGAGCGTGGATCGATCGGCAGCACAGGGCTCAGGTAGCGGATTCGGTCCGGCGACGCGGAAGGGTTGTTTGGCGGGCCGGCGCGAACGGCCGTCCGTAGGTGGAGCGGGTGACGGGAATCGAACCCGCGCTATCAGCTTGGGAAGCTGAAGTTCTGCCACTGAACTACACCCGCGATGCCGGTGACTATACCGATCCCGGCCGATGCTCGGTATCGCCGGCT
Source organism: Nakamurella lactea DSM 19367 (assembly GCF_000426645.1). Taxonomy (GTDB): domain Bacteria; phylum Actinomycetota; class Actinomycetes; order Mycobacteriales; family Nakamurellaceae; genus Nakamurella; species Nakamurella lactea. The sequence goes on from NZ_KE384550.1 coordinate 267,944, forward strand.
CAGGGCAGCCGCACCTGCAACCGGACACTGGTCGTCCCGCCGGACGCCGGGCCGGCCACCGCCAGGAAGTAGCGCCCAGCCGGCAGCGTCGAGGTCTTGGGTTGGCCACAGGCCGGGAACCGGTGGGAAACCGCGTGTCCCTGCTCGTCGAACAGCCGGACCGCGGCGCCGCCGCCCGACGGGAACTGCGGTTCGTCGTCCCGGCAGCCGGAGACGAATTCGAGACCGATGGCCCCCTGTTCGGTGGTCGTCAGCTCGTAGACCCGCTGCTGCCCGGCCGCGACATCGGCGTTCACGATTTCCGGCAGCGCCACCTTCTCGGCGGTGGAGCCGAGCAGCAGCGCCGGAAAGCGGCGGGCGAGTTCCGGTGCGACGGTTCGGTCCGCCGGCAGGGCCATCGCCGCGTGCCCGAGCGCGAATCCGTCGTCACCGGTCAGCCCGACGTCGAACTCGCACGCCGTCAGATCGTCGTTCGTCGTCAGACCTACTGCCCGGCAGGCCTTCTCGGCGAACGGGAGCGCCTGCTCCGGCACCGTCACGAGCGCCGAGGGGAACCCGAGGGTCGGCCCGACCTGCTCGGAGAACATCGAGTCCTTGTCCTTCACCGCCCAGTCCCGCGCCACCGTGTCCGGGTCGAGGGCCGCACCCTGCCGGTCCTGCAGATCGTTCGCCGGGTCGGGGCCTCCCACCCCGAACAGACCGCTCACCCCGGCGACTCTCGGCGCCGAGACCACCACCGTCATCCCGAGCACCGCACTGGCAGACAGCACCACCGAAGCACCGTCGGGCCAGACCACCGCCGCCCGCCCGGTGCCCTCGGCGTCGGCCGCCCACAGCCCGATGTCCGGGCCGCCGGGGATGGACACCTGGCGGAAGGGTTCCGGCGCCGGCAGCACGGTGCCGTCCAGGGTGGCCGCGCCCTGCGCGGTGTACTCCAGCACCGACCCGATGCTGCCGACCGCGACGGCCGTCACCACGGACACATTCGGCTGGTGCGGCAGCGGTTCCAGCCGGACCTGGACGGCGTGCGCCGGATCGCCGGACCGCGCGTAGTACTGGCCGGTGAGCTGGGTGCTGTACCGGCGGCCGCCGGCGGTCAGCACGTGCGGGTCCCCGGTGATGCCACCGGCGAACGGGACGCCCGTGGTCGCCTGGTCCAGCAGCGCGGCCAGATCGACCCCGGTCTCGGCGATCGCGGCCGACCAGGACGGCAGTGCCGGCCCGGCCACCCGGCGGCCGTCGGCGGCGAACCGGCCCACCGCCTGCCCGTCGGGTCTGTAGACCAGCCGGGTCCGGCCGTCCAGCACGACCGCGGTGTAGCCGGCGGCGTCCACCCCGACACACTTGATGTCCGAGGCGCACCCGACGGCGCTGCCGTCGGCCCCGAACCACTGTCTCGCCGGCCCGTGGATCAGCGCGTACTCCCCGGCGTTCCGGCTCTGCCATTCGATGGTGGACCCTGACCCGATCTCGACGCCGGGCGTCGAGGGTCGCTTGCCGAGCCACTGCAGCCGGACCACCGCCGGTACCGTGCCCGCGGCCGAGGCCGTTCCGCTGGTCGCGCTGGTCGGCGTCGAACCCGTCGGCGGCGTCGCGGTGGTCGGCGCCGACACCGACCTGGTGGGCCCGGACGGCGCGCTCGGTGACGGCGATGCCGACGTGGTGGTCGGCGGCAGGACCGGCTCGCCCGGTTGCCCGGTGCACCCGGCGACCACGGCCACCGTCGCCAACGCCGCGAGGGCGCGGACCACGGTGCCTCGACGGCGGTGCATACAGGCATGGTTACCCGACCGGACCGCAATGTTCCAGTTCGACGCCGGCGGCACGCTCATTTCGCCTCGGCGTAGCCGCCGACGATCATCGGCCGGACCGGCGTCGATGCGGTCGCGCCGGGGAACACCAGGTCGCGCGCCTGCTCGGCCGCCTCGATCGCGATCTCGGCGACGGCGGCGGCGTGCTGCTGCGGGGCGTGCACCACCACCTCGTCGTGCTGAAAGAAGACCAGCTCGGCGCCGGACAGCGACGCCAGTTCCCGGCGCAGCGTCGACAGCCAGACCGCTGCCCAGTCGGCCGCGGAGGCCTGCACCACGAAATTACGGGTGAACCTGCCCCACGACCGGGCGTACTCCCTGGCCCGGCGGCGGTCGGCGTCGCTCGCCGTCTCGTCCGTGCCGGTGGCCACCACCGCCCGCCAGGTCCCGCCCGGCGGCGGGCTGGTCCGGCCGAGCACCGACCGCACCACCCCGCCCGCCTCGCCCTGCCTGGCCGCCGCCTCCACACAGGCGACCGCGGCCGGGTAGCGCGACCGCAGGGTGCCCAGCAGCCGGCCGGCCTCGCCCGAGGTCTGCCCGTACATCGCACCGAGCATCGCCAACTTCGCGGCCGCCCGGTCGCCACCGAATCCGTCCGCCGCCAGACCGGCGTACAGGTCGGCGTCGGTGGACACCGCCTGCAGGGCCGGATCCGCCGACAACGCCGCCAGCACCCGCGGCTCGAGCTGGGCGGCGTCGGCGACCACCAGCCGGTATCCGGGCTCGGCCCTGGCCGCGGCGCGGATCGCCCGCGGGATCTGCAGCCCGCCGCCGCCCCTGGTCGCCCATCGCCCGGACACCACCCCGCCGGGGACGAACTCCGAGTGCAGCCGGCCGTCGCGCACCCAATCGGCGATCCAGTTCCAGCCGTTCGCGGTGTACAGCCGGGACAGCTCCTTGTACTGCAGCACCAGGCCGGCCGCCGGGTGGGCGAGCTCCCGCAGCACCCACCGGCCGGTGCTCTCGATGTCGAATCCCGAGCGACGGAAGGCGTTGCGGACGTCCGTCACCGAGTCCGGATTCACCTCGAACCCGAAGGCCGCGGAGATCTGGCCGGCGAGGGCAGCCAGTTTGACCGGCCGGGCGCCGCCGACCGGCCGCGGCCCGAGCGCCGCGGTGAGCAGCCGGTCGTGTTCCCGGACGTCCCACGGCAGTCCGGCGAAGCCCATCTCCGCGGCGGCCAGACCGCTGGCCGACTCCGCCGCGACCAGCAGCCGCAAGGCGTTGTCGGAACCGATCCGCCGGTGTTGGTCGGCGATCGCCGTCGCCAGCGCCTCGAGCGGGTCCACCTGTTCCGGCCCGGCGTCGCCGGACTCGAACAGACCCGGCTGCCCGTCCCTGGCCGCCGGGTCGGGATCCGTTGGGACCGTCAGCCCGCGGGCCCTGGCGTGCACGGCGGCGGCTGACGAAGGTTCCCCCGAGCGCCCGTCACGGGCCAGCAGGATCCGTTCGGTGAGGGTCACGTCGTGCGATCGCCGCACCGGGCAACCGGCCGCCAGCAGGTCGGGGTAGACCCGGGCGGCGGCGTCCATCAGCCACCGCGGCCGCTCTAGCTCCGCGCCGGCCAGCCCGGCGGCGTCCACCCGTCGCTCCGGGCCGGCCGCGGCGCCGTCGGGCGCGACCGGACGGAGCCGCCAATGGGCCGGTCCGCCGGTCGCAGTGGGATCGACGACCGGGCTGACGGCGAGGTACACCCGGTCGTTCGGCGCACTCAGGGCACCGGCAGCACCGGCGCGCCGAACACCGCCGGATCGACCGGAGCGCTGTCCTGAGCGCCGAGCCACTGCGCGTCCGTCGCGGTCAGGTAGATCTGCACCGATGTGGGGCGGTATCCGTCCTGGGTCAGTTCGGGGAACAGACCGTCCAGTCGTACCACCAGCACCCGCTGGTCGAGATCGACGTCCGCGGGCACCGGCGTGTGGGTGAACAGCGACGACGACCTCATCACCTCGGCCAGTGTCGGCAGGCTGTACCGGGCGGTGACCGTCGGCCCGTTGCCGAAGCCGACCGAGCACTCGTTGACCGCCTGCCGCAGGGCCACCGTGTTCACCGCGCCGGTGGCGGTGACCGGCCAGGCGATCGACTGGCTCTGGCAGTGCCGCAGCGGTCCGTCGATCGGGTTGGCCACCACCGGGATCGCCACCAGTTCCGGCGGCGGCGCCGGCACTGCCGCTGGTGTCCGGTCCGGGGCGTTGCTGGTGGCAGCGGGTCTGCTGGTGCTGATCACCAGGTCGGTCCGCGAGCTCGGCGACGCGGACGTCGATGTCTCGGTCACCTCGCGCAGCGCCGCGGAGTGATCCGCGCCGTGGTTCGCCGTCTGGTTGTCCGTCCGGAACGCCGCCATCGCCACCGCCGTGCTGACCACCAGCACGCAGGCGGCCATCAGCCCGCCGGCCAACCAGCCGTTGCGGCGGCGCCGGGATGCCCTGGCCCTGGCGACCTCTCGACGGACCGCCGACAGGTCGGGGACCAGCGCCTCGTCACGTCGCAGCGCCGCCCGGATCTCCTCGTCGTACTCACTCATCGGTTCGCCGCCGCTCGCTCACCCGAACTCACCCGCCGTCATCCCCGCAGTGACGGCCGATTCCCGCAGCCCGGCGAGGGCGCGGGAGACCAGGGTGCGGACCGCGCCGACACTGGCGCCCAGTTCGGCACCGATCTGCACGTCGTCAAGGCCGAGGTAATAGCGCAGCACCACGGCGGCCCGTTGCCGCGGCGGAAGTTGCTCGAGCAGTCGGTGGATCTGATCCCGGTCGCCGACCCTGATCGACAGGTCAGGGCTCACCCCGTCCAGTACCGACTCGTCGTCGGTCGGATCGGTGCGCCGACGGGCCGCGCGACGCCGGTCGGAGAGGAACGTGGTGACCACGATCCGCCGGACGTAGGCGGTCGGATGGTCCATCTCGCCGATCCGGTCCCAGCGGGCGGAGGCCAGGATCAGCGCATCGGTCAGCACGTCGTGGGCGAGCTGACGGTCGCCGGTCAGGACCGCGGCGAACCGGCCGAGCGGCGCGAGCTCGACGGCAAGGAAATGCTCGAACTGCACAGCGGCCACCCCGTCTCCGTCCTTCGCCGAATACACCCACCAGAATTACACCCGATGACGAGCTCCTTGCGAAGGTTACTGGCGAGTAATAACCTGGTTGTACCAGCCAGTAACTTATGGAGGCCCGCAATGAGCCACTACCGTCCGAATCTGCGCGACCTGGAGTTCAACCTGTTCGAGGTGTTCGAGTCCGGCAGCCGACTGGGCACCGGACCGTTCACCGAGATGGATCCGGACACCGCCAGGGGCGTGCTGCGTGAGTTGTCCGCAGTGGCCACCGGCCCGCTCGCCGAGTCCTTCGTCGACGCCGACCGCAACCCACCGGTGTACGACCCGAAGACCTACTCGGTGGCCATGCCCGAGTCGTTCAAGGCCTCGTTCAAGGCCATGATGGACGGCGAATGGTGGCGGCTGGAGCTGCCCTCCGAACTCGGCGGCTACGGCGCCTCGCCGTCCCTGCGGTGGGCGGCGGCCGAGCTGATCCTCGGCGCCAACCCGGCCCTGTTCATGTACGCCGGCGGGCCCAACTTCGGCAAGATTCTCTACCAGCTGGGCACCGCGGACCAGCAGACGCTGGCCAAGCTGATGATCGACAACGGCTGGGGCTCCACCATGGTGCTCACCGAGCCGGATGCCGGCTCGGACGTCGGCGCCGGCCGGACCAAGGCGATCAAGCAGGCCGACGGCAGCTGGCACCTCGAGGGCGTCAAGCGGTTCATCACCTCGGCCGAGCACGACATGACCGACAACATCGTGCACCTGGTGCTGGCCCGGCCCGAGGGCGAGGGCGTCGAGGCCCGGCCAGGCACCAAGGGCCTGAGCCTGTTCGTGGTACCGAAGTTCCACGTCGACCTGGCCACCGGCGAACTCGGCGAGCGCAACGGCGTCTTCGTCACCGGCGTCGAGCACAAGATGGGCCTGAAGGCCTCCACCACCTGCGAACTGAGCTTCGGCCAGAACGGCGTACCGGCCGTCGGCACCCTGGTCGGCGACGTGCACGACGGCATCAGGCAGATGTTCAACATCATCGAGTACGCCCGGATGATGGTCGGCACCAAGGCGATCGCCACCCTGTCCACCGGCTACCTGAACGCCCTTGAGTACGCCAAGGAGCGGGTGCAGGGCGCCGACCTGACCCGCAACACGGACAAGACCGCACCGCGGGTGACGATCATCCACCACCCTGATGTCCGACGGATCCTGATGCGGCAGAAGGCTTATGCCGAGGGTCTGCGGGCCGTGTACTTCTACACCGCGGACGTCCAGGACCGGATCGCCTTGGGCGCCGAGGACGCTGCCGAAACGTCCATTGATGCCCTGGTCAAGATCAACGACCTGCTGCTTCCGGTGGTCAAGGGCGTCGGCTCGGAGCGGGCGTACGAGAACCTGGCCCTGTCGCTGCAGACCTTCGGCGGGTCCGGCTACACCCAGGACTACCCGATCGAGCAGTACATCCGGGACGCCAAGATCGACACCCTGTACGAGGGCACCACAGCGATCCAGGCCCAGGACTTCTTCTTCCGCAAGATCGTCAGGGACAACGGCGCCGCGCTCGGCGCGGTGGCCAGGGAGATCGGCTCGTTCCTGGAGACGACCGGCTCGCAGGCCGCCGACGGTCGGCTGAAGAACGAGCTGGCGCTGCTGACGACCGCACTCACCGACGTGCAGGCGATGATCGGTGCGCTGGTGGGCTACACGATGGCCTCGACCACCGAACCCGCGAGCCTGTACAAGGTCGGCGAGCACGCGGTGTCGCTGCTGATGAGCGTCGGCGACCTGCTGATCGGCTACCTGCTGCTGCGGCAGGCCGTCGTCGCCCAGACGGCGCTGGACGAGGGCACCGCCGCGCCGGCCGACCGGGACTTCTACGCCGGCAAGCTCGCGGTGGCGAACTGGTTCGCCCGCAACGTGCTTCCGGAGCTGACCGCCCGCCGGGTCGTCGTCGAAGCCGCCGACAGCTCGCTGATGGACATCCCGGAGGCTGCCTTCTGAGTCGTCGTGGACCCGGCGGTCAGCGGGAGTCCAGGTGCTGGTGGTTGCAGTAGTCGGAGAACCGCAGCATCCCGGCCGGGACCGGTGCATGGGCGGACCCCGGGCAGTTCACCTGCCCGGCCCCGCCCCCGCTGGTGATGGCTGACGCGACGTAGCTGAGGAACTCCGCGTCCAGGGCGCGGTTGTCGCCGCTTTCGTAGGAGTGCCAGTTGGTGTGCCGCCCGGTCGCCGGGTCGACAACGGTGTTGAAGTCGACCGCCTTGCCCTTCGGGTGATATCCCGAATCGCAGCTGTGCCCGGACACCATGTTGTTGATGAACACCTGGTACTTGTCGGTGGCCTTGACGATCGACGTCAACATCTTGGGATCGAGGTAGACCGACCCGCCACAGCTGGTGACGGCCCGGCCGGCGGCGGTGACCTGCAGATCCGACTTCGCCCCGCTGAGCCCGGTCAACCGGCCGCCCCAACGCGCCAGCAGCGTCTTGGCCAACGTCACCCTGGTCGGTGCCGGCGGCGGCGGTGGGCTCGGCTTCGGGTAGATGGCACCTGTCGCGGTTGTCCAGGTGCAGCAAGGGCTTCCGACGTTCTGGATGTGCAGACGTCGGTCGGGGCCCGAGGTCACCACCTTGCCGGCGGAGCCGTCCCAGAACGAGCCGGGAGTGCCGATCGCCGAACCGCCGAGCCGGCCGGGTGCCGACCAGGCGCGATGGCTGTAGCTGATCCGATAGACCTGCCGGTTCGTGCCGACCGCCATCACCCGCCAGTTCAGCGAGTCCAGCCGGACGGCGGTGATGCCGCCCGCGAAACTCCCCTGGCCGATGACGTGCCAGCCGGCCCAGGCGCCCCCGGAGAAGGTCCGCTGCTCGATCTTGCGGTCCGTGCGGACCGCGAACAGGTCGAATCGATGCGCCGCCGGTTGGTAGACCAGCGACACGTTGCCCCTGATCCCCGTTCCCATGCCGACCGTCGACCAGCTGCCGCCCAAGGGGTGCTTGGCGTGCAGGACCGCGCCACCGGACCCGGCACCGAACAGATGAAGGGCGCCGTTGCGATCCCGGATGGCCGACAGGGCGCCGGTGAACCCGCGAACGCCGGTCGACGTCCACCCGCGCCATTTCCCGCCGACGAAACTGCGCAGCATCACGGTGCCGGACTTCGACACCGCGAGCACGTCGAACCGGTGGTCGGACGCCCGGTAGATCACCGCGGGCGCCCCCTTGAACGACCCGCCCAGCGATTCCGGCCCGGACCAGGACGCCCGTTTGATCTGCTGGTAGATCTGCCCGTTCGAGGCGATCGCGAACGATCGCCAGGTGCCGTCCTTCACCTTGATGACGGAGACCCCGGCGGCATCCCCGTAGACCGGCGTCGTGGCCGCCACCGCGGCGCTCGCGGTCACCGCGTACGCGGCTTGGGCGGCCACCGGTCGCGGCGACGCGGACGCGAGCCCGGGGGCCAGTAGCGCCGCGACAAGAACAGTGAGCAGGGGAACGGCAAGCCGCCGGGCAGTCATCTACTGGAGTCCTCAAGATCGTTCGTCGGGAACGACCAGTACAACGGCTCGGCGAGCCTGACGCAAAACGGCCGCTCAGAGTGCTATGCGCCCTGGCCGATTACTCCCGTTTCGTCCCGGATGCCCGCCACCAGCTCGGCCGCACCGACGATCGGCGCATCGTTGCCCAGGGCCGCCACCACCACCGGAACCCGCTCGAGCGGCTCCAGCACCGCATCCAGGAACGCCGACCTGGTCGGACCGAGAAAGGCGTCACCGATCTGGGCGACGCCACCACCGACCACCACTGCATCGACGTCGATCGCCGTCGCCAGTCCCGCCAGGGCCGCGCCGAGCACCCGGCCGGCGTCGGCGATGGTCTCGCGGGCGAGCTCGTCACCGCCGTGCATCAGGTCGGCCACCTCGGTGAGCCGGACATCACGGCGCCCGCTGCGCCGGCTGTACTCGGCGGCGATCGCCGGGCCGGCCGCGACCGCCTCGAGATGGTCCCACCGACCGCAGCCGCAGGGCAGCGCGCCGGGTCCCGGCACCAACAGGTGGGCGATCTCGCCGGCGGTGCCGTGGGCACCGTGCGCGATCTCACCATCGAACACCAGTCCGCCGCCGACGCCGGTGCCGATGGAGGCCACCAGCAACCGGTCGAAACCGACGCCGGCGCCGTGTCTGGCCTCGCCGAGCGCCGTCACCCTGACATCGTTGTCAACAGCCACCGGCAGGCCGTGGGCCGCCCGGACCGGCCCCGCAACGTCCGTGCCGCCCCAGCCGGGCAGGGTGTCGCCGTCCTGCAGGACGATGCCGTTCACAGTGTCGATCACGCCCTTGGCGCCGAGCCCGATAGCGGCCAGGGCGTAGCGCGTCGACACCTCACCGATCAGGTCCACCACTTCGGCCATCACGTCCGAGCCGCGTCCGGTCCGCGGGGTCTCGCGCCGGAACCTGGCGAGGATGCGACCGGCGTCGTCGACCACCCCAGCAGCGATCTTGGTTCCGCCGATGTCCACCCCGAGCCGGTTCACAACAGCCCAATCTACCGGGGGACAATCGGCCGATGAACACCTGGCTCACCGAGCAGTTCGACCTGACCGTGCCCGTGGTCTGCGCCCCGATGGCCGGAGTGGCCGGCGGACGGCTGGCCGCCGCCGTCAGTGCGGCAGGGGCGCTCGGCATGATCGGCGTCCGACCGGGCGCCACCATCGACTGGCTGGACGAACAACTCGCCGTGGCTGCCGCCGGCAGCCGGCCGTTCGGAGTCGGCCTGATCGGCTGGGGCGTCGAGGAGGGCGATCCGTTGCTGGCCAGGGTGATCGCCGCGCGCCCGGCGCTGGTCTCGATCAGTTTCGGTGACATCACCGATCACGTGGCGCCGCTGCACGACGCCGGGATCGTGGTGGCGGCGCAGGCCGGCAATCTGGACGAGGCGCTGGCCGCCGACGCCGTCGGCGTCGATCTGATCGTCGCCAGGGGCTCGGAGGGCGGCGGGCACGGCCGCAACGAGATCGCCACACTGCCGCTGCTGCAGCAGGTGCTGGACGCGGTGGACACCCCGGTGCTGGCCGCGGGTGGTATCGGTACCCGGCGTGGGCTGGCCGCGGTGCTGGCGGCCGGCGCCGAGGGCGGCTGGATCGGGACCGCGTTCATGACCTGCCCGGAGTCGGACGCGCCCGCCGAGTCCCGGCACGCAGTCTTGGATGCCGATGCCGGCGACACCGTCTACTCCCGGGTGTTCGACCTGGTCCAGGGGGTGCCGTGGCCGGCCGAGTTCGGCGGTCGGTCGCTGGTCAACGAAGTGACCCGGATGTGGGCGGGGCGGGAGGACGAACTGGCCGCCGGCGGCCCCGCGGTGGTGGCGTTGGGCGATCAGGTGCGGTCCGCGAAGGCGGCCGGTGATGCTGCCTTCGCGCCGGTCTACGCCGGCCAGGCAGCCGGCCTGGTGGAGACCTCACGGCCGGCATCCGAGGTGGTGGCGGATCTGGCCGGGGCTGACGCGCTGCTCACCAGGTGGGCCCGGACCTGCTGAGTCCAGACATGAAATGACCCCGAGTCGCTACCAGGTCGGGGTCCGGTAGCGATCCGGGGTCGCTCTGTATATCGGCACTGGGGCCGGATTCGTTACAGGTCTTCTTGAGAACTCATGAACGAATCCGAAAACCCCAGGTCGATGGGGGGGTGTGACCGTGAGATCAGCGCAGGATGTCCTGGCGCTGGGCAATCACCAGCAGCTCGTCGCGCATCGCGGGCGATGCGTTCTCGATGGCGCGGCTCAGCGCACGGCGGTTGCGGTTGAACTCACGGTGGTCGCGGAGAACCTTCGCGAGGCGGCTCATGGTCTTCAGTCCTTCTGGTCATTCGTGACGTGGCCGGCTGTTCCCCGGTGGAACCCTCTTCGGCGCCGTCACCTTGTATGACGTCCATTGAACCCGAATTGTTCCCCATTCGCACGCGATCGTCCGGTGAAGCCGATCACATGCCGGTGATCGTCCGGCCCTGTATCGAAATCTACCGGACGATCGCCGGTCGAGTCCGCAGGTCCGGCGATCCGTGTGCCGGACCCCGCATCGCGGCCTGGCTCTCGCGTATCCGACCGACCGCACGATGGGCCAGCCCGCGCACAGAGGTGGTCCGGCAACCAAGGATCTCGGCGATCTTGTCGTCCGGGAGGTCTTCCAGGTAGCGCAGGGTCAACACGGCCCGCTGCTTCGACGGCAGCCCGGCGAGCAGTGCGAGTACCTCGTCGCGGCTGCAGACGTCATCGGCGATGTCCGGCCGCCCGGTGTCGAAGCGATCCTGACGGGTGTCGGTCACCCATTCGGTTGCCCGGCGACGCCGGGCCAGCCCGAGGAACCGATTGATCAGGATGCGCCGGGCGTAGGCGTCGGTGTGTTCCGCCACGGACACCCGGTGCCACTTGACCATCACCGCGGCCAGCGCGTCTTGCACCAGGTCCTCGGCATCCGCCTTGTTGCCGGCCAGCCCGTAGGCCAGTCGCAACAACCGGGGAGCGGCGTCCCGGACGTACTCGGCCGCCGCCGGGTCGACGCCGGTCACTTGGCCAGCCCGCTCTGGTCCAGGTTCGTGACCATGGCATTCATGATGGTGGTGAGTGTCCGCTTCGGGTTCTTCAGCCCCTCGGCGTTCAGTTCGATCGAAACGATCCAACTGCCGGTCACCTTGAACGCCGTCAGCGCCGGGTAGTAGACCAGCTTGCCGTCGCCACCGGTCGGCCGGGAGTGGTTGGTGCTGGAGAAGACCCGGATGCCCTTTTCGGTCAGTCCCGGGACGGTGATCTCCTTCATGTTGTCGGATCGGGAGAACGGGCGGTTGCCGTGTTGATCGAACGCGTCGGCAACCGTCGCGTCGGTGTCGGCGCGGCTGGCGTACTCGGCGACCGCGACCCGGGCAGCAATGGCCGGTTCGCCGTCCGGCTGCCATCGACCGGGCAGCGAGAGGAAGTCGTTCGCGCCGTTGACCGGCTCGATCGTTGAGTCGCGTTCGCCGACGGTTCCGGCGATGAAGCCCAGCAACGGTCCGGAGTCGTTGAGCGGCTTGAGGTACGGCAGGTACGGCCCGGCGGCCTGCTCGCTGGTGTCCTTCCGCTGCCGGACGTAGGCCAGTCCGTCGGGAAGCTGTGTCTTCCCCCGGGGCAGGACACCGACCACCGGACCGCCGGGTTCCGCCGCCGGTTTCGTGACCTGCTTCGCCGGTGCCGACTTCACCGTGGTCGTCGCCGATGCGCTCTTCGCAGTGGCGGCGGACCCCGCCGGCTGCGATGATCCGGCTTTCGTGCTGGCGGCTGGAAAAGAGTGCGTCGGCGCCGCGAGGGCCGCCACCGAGTCGCCGTGGCGGCCGGAGGTGATGGTGGCCACCCCGATTCCCCCGCCGACCACGGCCAGCACCAAGGCCGTCGATCCAGCGACGGCGAACCGCCTGCGGCGCACCAGCTTCCCGGATGCTCGCTGCCCGACCGCGGCGTCGAATCCGGCCGGCGACCAGCTCGGCAACTGCTCGAGACCCCGACGCACCTCACCCGGCAGCTCGTCATTCCCGGTCATGACCATCCTCCCTCCGGCGGCCGCTCGGATGCGGCTCGGCCCGTTCACCGAAGAAGACGCGGTGAACGGGCCGATCGGTCACACCGTGGGTCAGAAAACCATCGCCATCCCGGGATCGGCCAGCAGCGCACCGACGTCGGCCAGGAACTCGCTACCCTGCTGACCGTCGATCACCCGATGGTCGAACGAGAGCGCCAGCTGGCAGACCTTGCGGACCGCGATCTGGCCGTCCACCACCCACGGCAGGTCCTTGATCGAGCCGAGCGCCAGGATCGCCGACTCCCCCGGGTTGATGATCGGGGTGCCGGTGTCGACGCCGAACACGCCGACGTTGGTGATGGTGAAGGTGCCACCGGCCATCGCGGCCGGCGAGGTCTTGCCCTGGCGGGCGATGTCGGTCAGTTCCCCGAGTGCCGCCGCCAGTTCCAGCATCGACATCCGATCGGCGTCGCGGATGTTCGGCACCACCAGTCCGCGCGGGGTGGCGGCGGCGATCCCGAGATGGACGTAGTCCTTGAAGACGATCTCGCCGGCCGCCTCGTCCCACACCGAGTTGACCTCCGGCGTCCGCCTGGCCGCGATGCAGACCGCCCGGGCGGCGAACGTCAGCGGGGTGATCTTCACTCCGGCGAAATCCCGGCGCGCCTTCAGCCGCTCCCGCAGCTGCATCATCGGGGTGACGTCGACGGTGAGGAACTCGGTGACGTGCGGCGCGGTGAACGCGCTACTCACCATCGCCTGCGCCGTCATCTTCCGGACGCCCTTGATCGGCACCCGACGCTCGCCGCCACCCTGCCGTGCTCCACCACCTTGCACCGCAACGGTTTCGACAGGTGCCGAGTCGCCGGCCGCTGGGCTGTCGGCCGCCGCTGCCACGTCAGCCCTGGTGATCACCCCGTCGTCCCGCGAGGAACTGACGGACGCGAGATCCACCCCCAGGTCCTTCGCGTACTTACGCACCGGCGGCGCCGCCAGTGGCGCCTGAGTGCGGGGCGCACCGTCATCCGTGTCGACCGTCGGACCGCCGGCGCTGGCCAGCGAATGTCCCGGTTCCCCGTGGGTGGCACCGGCTTTCACCGCATCGGCCGCCGTGCCGGGCTCGCCGCCGGCGGCCAGCTGCGCCGCCGCGGTCGGGGCAGGAGGCTGCCCAGGCAAGCCCTTGCGCGGACGCCGGGCCGACGACCCGGCCGCCGGAATGTAGCCGACCAGGGTGGCGATCCGGCCGTCCGCCGCCACCTCGCCGATCTTCGAGCCGACCTCCTCGACGTCGGCTGCCGGGCCGGCGCCCGGCTCGGTGTCGATCGAGATGATCGGGGTGCCGACGTTGATCGTCACCCCCGGTTCGGCGAGCAACTCGTGCACCTGCCCGGCCCACGGGCTGGGCAGTTCCACTGCGGCCTTGGCGGTTTCGATCTCCACCAGGATCTGGTTCACCGTGACCGTGTCGCCGACGGCGACCTTCCATTCAAGGATCTCGGCCTCCGTCAGACCCTCCCCCACGTCGGGGAGCGGGAACTGCCGGATCCGGCCGGTCGCCGGCGCGTTCGATGCCGTGTGCTGTGCCATTTCGGTCCCGCCTTCTCAGAAGTCCATCACGCGGTCGACGGCATGCAGCACCTTGTCCAGATCGGGCAGGTACTGCTCCTCCAACTTGCTCGGCGGGTACGGGGTGTCGAATCCGGTGACCCGGGCGACCGGCGCGGACAGCGAGTAGAACGCCTCCTCGGTGATCCGCGCCGAGATCTCCCCGGACAGCGACGCGTGCCGCGGCGCCTCGGCGACCACCACGGCTCTTCCGGTGTGCCGCACCGAGTCCAGCACCGGACCCAGATCCAGCGGCGACAGCGTGCGCAGGTCGATCACCTCGGGCGATCGACCCTCGGCGGCGGCAGCATCGGCCGCCGCCAGCACCACCGGCATGGTGGCTCCGTACCCGATCAGGGTGACGTCGTCCCCCGGTCGGCGGACCACGGTCGAGAAGGTCGAGTCCGGCCGGACACCGGTGTCCAGCTCACCCTTTTCCCAATACCGGCGCTTCGGCTCGAAGAAGATCACCGGATCCGGGCAATCGATCGCCTCCTGGATCATCCAGTAGGCATCCGCCGGATTGGAACAGGCCACCACCCGCAGCCCGGCGATGTGGCAGAAGAACGCCTCCGGCGACTCGGCGTGGTGTTCGACGGCGCCGATACCGCCGCCGTAGGGAATGCGGACCGTCAGCGGCATCGACCAGGCGCCCATCGAGCGGTAGGTGACCTTGGCGACCTGCGAGATGATCTGGTCGAAGCCGGGGAAGACGAAGCCGTCGAACTGGATCTCACACACCGGCCGGTACCCACGCAGCGCCAAACCCACTGCGGTGCCGATGATTCCGGACTCGGCCAGCGGGGTGTCGAGCACCCGGTGCTCACCGAAGTCCTTCTGCAGACCGTCGGTGATCCGGAAGACGCCGCCGAGCTTTCCGACGTCCTCCCCCATCATCAGCACCTTGGGGTCGGCCTCCATCGAGGCGCGCAGCCCGAGATTCAGTGCCTTCGCGAGCGTCACGGACTCGGCGGACATCAGTGCGCCCCCTCTTCCTCGAAGCCGGCCAGGTATTCCAGGTAGTCGGCGCGTTGCCGGTCCACCTCGGCATGCGGACCGGTGTAGACGTTGGAGAAGATCCGGTCAACCGGCGGGACCTGCATGTTCACCGCGAAGTCCCGGAACCTGGCCGCCAACTCGTCGGCCTCGACATCCACCGAATCGAAGAAAGCCTTGTCCGCCAGCCCTTCTCGCACCAGGTGCACCCGGACCCGTTCGATCGGATCGAGCAGCTTCCAATGTTCGGTCTCGGCGGCCAACCGGTAGCGGCTGGGGTCGTCGGAGGTGGTGTGCGCGTCCATCCGGTAGGTGAACGCCTCGATCATCACCGGGCCGTTGCCGGTGCGACACTCGTCCAGCGCCCATTTCGTCACCGCGAGGCAGGCGAGCACATCGTTGCCGTCCACCCGGAAACCGGGCATGCCGTATCCGGCCGCACGCCGGAACAGGGGCAGCCGGGCCATCTTTCCAACCGGTTCGGAGATCGCCCACTGGTTGTTCTGGCAGTAGAAGACGATCGGTGAGTCGAACGCGGTGGCGAACACCATGCCCTCGTGGATGTCGCCCTGCGCGGTGGCACCGTCGCCGAAGAAGCAGATCGTGGCCTCGGCGTCGGCGCCGTCACCCACCTTGCCGTCGAAGGCCTGCCCCATCGCATAGCCGGCGGCGTTCAGCGCCTGATTGCCGATCACGATGGTGTAGTCGTGGAAGCGGTACTCCTTGGGATCCCAGCCCGAATGGTCGGTGCCGCGGAAGATGCCCAGCAACGCGGTCGGGTCGACGCCCCGACACCAGGCGATGCCGTGCTCGCGATAGCTCGGGAAGGCGAAGTCCTGCGGCCGCATGGCCCGGCCGGCGCCGATCTGTGCGGCCTCCTGGCCCAGCAGCGGCACCCAGATCGACAGCTGGCCCTGCCGCTGCAGGGAGTTGCCCTCCCGATCGAACCGCCGGATCAGCACCATGTCGCGGTACAGGCCTTGCAGCATCTCGCCGGTCACCTCGACCGGAAAATCCGGATGCGGGGTGAGCACGCCCTCCGGGGAGAGGATCTGGATCAGGTCCTCGCCCTCGCTGGTGGCCCGCAGACCTCGGGCGACCTCGTCCGGCGATGGCACGTTGGATGCACCGGCCCCCTCGGCCACGTCCTCGGCGTGCTGTACGTATCGCGGTCTCTCGACCCATTGCTCGGGAGCCATGCACATCTCCTCGGTTGGTCGCCCCGCTACCGGGGTCGCCGGTGTGCGGGCAACGACGGGGCCCGGATCCGAGCCGCCGTCGGCGCTGACGGTTGGCGGGCCGGTGTATCCGGTCCATCTCACATCCTGGCACAGCCGTCCGGGCGTCCTGTTCGTCGCTACGTCCGAAGTTCGGGAGCGCGACTGTCGGAGTTCCACCGACCCGCCGGGCGTTCCCGCGAGAACATCAGCCGGCGGGAGTGGGCTCCGGGAGCCGACCGTCGGACAGGCGTTCTACCGTCGTTTCACGTTGCCGGATCGAGGAACCGGGTACGGGGATGACGAACACCGACAGACGCGGCGCCGGCAGACCGGACCGGGCAGGACCGGCATCTGGCGGTGCTGCATGTCGATCCGGAGGTATCGGCCACGTCGTCGCGACGATGTTCACCCGACTCGCCGCCTGATCCTGCCCACTAGGATCAACACCATGGAACTGGAGCACCGTTTCGATCTTCCCGTCGGTATCGACACCGCCTGGGCGACGCTGATGGACATCGAGAAGGTCGGTCCGTGTTTCCCCGGCGCGAACCTCGATTCGGTGCAGGGCGACTCGTTCTCCGGATCGGTGAAGCTCAAGATGGGCCCGGTCCGGCTGACGTACACCGGCCAGGCCCGCGTCGTCGAGCGGGACGACCGGGCGCACACTGCCTCGATCGAGGCGACCGGCGACGAGAGCGCGGCCACCAAGGCCGCCATGTACGTCACCGCGACGGCCAGCGAGTTGTCCGCCACCCGAACCCAGGTCGACCTGGTCACCACCCTGTCGCTGACCGGCCGGCCGGCCGAGTTCGGCCGGCCGATGATGGTCGAGGTCGGGAACCGGCTGGTCAGCCAGTTCGCCGATTGTGTGTCGAACAAGCTGGTCGGCCGGGGCACCGGCGGCGCGAAGCTGATCGATGTGGAGAACCCGGACGAGATCGCGGCCGAGCGGGAGCGGGCGCTGGCCGCCGAGGCCACCGCGGTGCGGCGGATCCCCGGCGGAGCAACGGATTCGGCCTACCACCGACCGTCCGACCGCGCCGACGCCCTGCTGACGAAGGTGCTGCCGGCAGTGTTGGTCGCACTCGCTGCCGTCCTGCTGCGCAAACTGATCAAGAAGTAGGCCCCACTCGCGGGGGCTGCGAGGTCGATGAGGAGAACCGGAACATGCCCGAGGATCACGAAACCACCATCGCCGAAGTGAACGAGTCCGACGCGAAGTGCCCGGTTGCGCCCGGGCGCGCCGCCTATCCCAGCGAGGGCGGCGGCAACCACGACTGGTGGCCCAACCGACTGAACGTCAAGATGCTGGCGGTCAACTCGCCGGTGGTGAACCCGCTGGGGGCGGAGTTCAGTTACCCGGAAGCGTTCTCCGGCATCGACTTCGCCGCGCTCAAGCGGGACATCGAGGAGGTACTGACCACTCCGCAGGCCTGGTGGCCACCGGACTTCGGTCACTACGGCCCGCTGATGGTCCGGATGGCCTGGCATTCGGCCGGCACCTACCGCGTCGAGGACGGCCGCGGGGGCGCCGGATCGGGGCAGCAGCGCTTCGCCCCGCTGAACAGCTGGCCGGACAACGTGCTGCTGGACCGGGCGCGCCGGGTGCTGTGGCCGGTCAAGAAGAAGTACGGACGCAGCCTGTCCTGGGGCGATCTGATGGTGCTGGCCGGCAACGTCGCGATGGAATCCATGGGGTTCGAGACCTTCGGCTTCGGTGGTGGCCGGGTCGATGCCTGGGAGAGCGACGAGAACGTCTACTGGGGCCCGGAACGGACGTGGCTGGGCGACGAGCGGTACTCCGGTGACCGGGAGTTGGCCAAACCGTATGCCGCCACCCAGATGGGGCTGATCTATGTGAACCCCGAGGGTCCGGACGGCCGTCCGGACCCGCTGGCCGCAGCGCTCGACATCCGCGAGACGTTCGGTCGGATGGCGATGAACGACGAGGAGACGGTGGCGCTGATCGCCGGCGGCCATACCTTCGGCAAGACCCACGGCGCGGCGGACCCGGAGAAGTACGTCGGCCCGGAGCCGGAGGCGGCGCCGATGCAGCAGCTGGGCATCGGCTGGAAGGGCTCCTACGGCACCGGCAAGGGCCGCGACACCATCGGCAGCGGGCTCGAGGTCACCTGGACGACCACCCCGACCCGGTGGGACAACAGCTTTTTCGAGATCCTGTTCGGCTACGAATGGGAGCTGACGAAGAGCCCGGCCGGCGCCCATCAGTGGGTGGCCAAGGACGGCGCCGGCGCGAACACCTTCCCCGATCCGCAGGACGGCACGCTGAACCGGCCGCCGACCATGCTGACCACCGACCTGTCACTGCGCTTCGACGCCATCTACGGGCCGATCTCCCAGCGGTTCCTCGAGCACCCTGACGAGTTCGCCGACGCCTACGCGCGGGCCTGGTTCAAACTCACCCACCGCGACATGGGACCGATCGCCCGGTACCTCGGCCCCGAGGTGCCCGCAGAGCCGCTGATCTGGCAGGACCCGTTGCCAGCCGTCGATCACGACATCGTCGACGGGCAGGACGTCGCCGCGCTCAAGCAGCGCGTCGGCGAGTCCGGGCTGACGGTCGCGCAGTTGGTCTCCACCGCCTGGGCATCGGCGTCCACGTTCCGCGGCACCGACAAGCGCGGTGGCGCCAACGGCGCCCGGATCCGGCTGCAGCCGCAGGTCGGGTGGGAGGTCAATCGGCCGGAGCAGCTGGCCGGGGTGCTGCGGGCACTTGAAGGGATCCAGAGATCCTTCAACGAGGCGCAGAGCGGCGGCAAGCAGGTGTCGCTGGCCGACCTGATCGTGCTGGCCGGCTGCGTCGGCGTCGAGCAGGCGGCTCACGCCGCGGGATACCAGGTGTCCGTCCCGTTCACCCCCGGCCGGGTGGATGCCACCGCGGAGTCGACCGATGTGGAGTCCTTCGAGTTCCTGGAGCCGAAGGCCGACGGGTTCCGCAACTACCTGGGTAAGGGCAACAACCTGCCCGCTGAGTACCTGCTGCTGGATCGCGCCAATCTGCTGACGTTGACCGCGCCACAGCTGACCGTCCTGGTCGGCGGGCTGCGGGTACTGGGTGCGAACTACCAGGACTCGGAGATGGGGGTGTTCACCGATCGGCCGGGCACGCTGACCAACGACTTCTTCGTGAACCTGCTGGACATGGGCACCGAGTGGGTCCCGGCGGATCCGAAACTCGACTACCCGGACGTGTTCTCCGGGCGCGACCTGGCCACCGGCGAACAGCGGTGGACCGCCAGCCGCAACGACCTGGTGTTCGGCTCCAACGCCGAACTGCGGGCAGTGGCCGAGGTCTACGGGGCTGACGACGCCGGCGAGAAGTTCGTGCGCGACTTCGTGGCGGCCTGGGACAAGGTGATGAACCTGGACCGGTTCGACCTCGCCCGGCGCTGAGCGACGTCCGGCAGGAGAGCGGCGGTTCGCCGGCGGCGAACACCGCCGCCGGACCGCCGATCCCGTTCTAAGCTGCGGACATGTCCGCGACCGACCCCGGATCCGACACCGCCCGGCCGACCGTCGTCCCGTTCCGTCGTCCCGCGCCCGCAGCACCACCGACGCGACCGCCCCGACCGGCCGAGCAGGAGCCGATCTGGCGCGAATTGGCCGGCAGGGTGTTGCGGGACGAACGGAACCGCCAGCACCGCACGCTCGGTCAGGTCGCCGAGCGGGCCGGTATCTCGCCGCAGTACCTGTCCGAGGTGGAACGCGGCCGCAAGGAGCCGTCGTCGGAGATGCTCGCCTCGATCTGCGGCGCGCTCGGGCTGACACTCGGCGATCTGCTCGGCGGTGGGCTGCAGTTCATCCGCCTCGGCGCGGCCAGCGGTTTCGGCCCGCCCATCCGGCCGACCGGCCCGGTCTTGATGGCGGCCGGTTACTGAGCCAGGGCGAACGCCAACGAGCCGATCGCCGTCACCGCTTCCCTGGAGTCGTCTTCCTGATAACCCCGGGTGCACACCGCGACGATCAAGGCGTCCGGGCCCGGCTCGCCGATGAACGCCACGTCGTGCCGGATCGCATCCACCGAGCCGGATTTGCTGCCCCACGGCACGCCGTCCGGTAGCTCCTTGGTGATCGCCGGGTACTCCTGGCGGGACAGCATGTCGATCGCCCAGCCGGTCCACTGCGGTCCGGCGAGCCGGCCGGACACCAGCGCGCCCATCAGCGCCGCCAGGTCGCCGGCGGTGGTGAGGTTGCCGCCGCCCGGCCCGTGCGCGGCCGCTGCGGCGAAGTCACCGAACTTGCGGCTCACCTTGCTGGCCGTCGCACCGGCGTCGGCGAACACCGCGTTCACCGCGTCGAAACCGATCAGCTCGTACAGCAGGTTGGTCGCCTCGTTCGAGGACACCACGACCATCCGCTCCACCACCTCGGCCAACGGCATCGGTGCACCCGACGGCGCCATCCCGTGGTCGACGTCGTCCGGCACCAGCCGGTAGTCCGGGGTACCGGCGATGTCGCTGACGAAGGTGTCCCGGCTGATCAACGGCTGGTCGAGGCTCACCTCACCGGTCTCCAGCAGCCGGCCGACCGCCGCGAGCACCGCGAGTTTCACCGTGCTCGCCGGGTAGAACACGTCGTCCGCGAGCCGCTCGGCCAGCACCTCGCCGGACGCCCGGGCGACCCGGAAGGCGACCACCGGGGCGCCGTCACTGTAGGTGGATCGAATCGACATCAGGATTCCTTTCCGGCACTGCGCAGCACATCGGCACTGCGCAGCACATCGGCACTGCGCAGCACATCGGCACTGCGCAGCACGTCGGCGAAAGCGGTGATCAAGATTCGCGCCTGCTGCTCGTTGACGGCGGCGTCGGCCCGACCGCCGGCGAGCACCTCGGCCGGGTCGTAGCCGTCCGCGGCCAGCGATTCGGCGCTCCAGCTGGTCATCCGCTCGGCCTGCGCCTCCGGATGGAACTGCAGACCCCAGGCACAGTCGCCGATCCGGAACGCCTGCACGCGGCACTCGTCGCTGCTGGCCAGCAGGGTGGCCGCCGGCGGCAACCCGGTGATGCTGTCCCGATGGTTCTGGATCATCCGCAGCGTGTGGTGCGGCGCGAGCGGACCGAACAGCGGATCATCGGCGGCGGCAGGCAACAGGTCGACCGGGCACGAGCCGCGTTCGATCTCACCGGAGTCGGCGGTCACCTCGCCCCCGGAGACGAGCGCCAGCAACTGGCCACCCAGGCAGATCCCGAGCGTCGGGACACGTTGGGCCACAGCATGTTCGGCCAGCAACCGCTCCACCGGCAGCCACGGCGCGCGGTCGTCGGCGTTCGGCATGAAGCCGCCACCCAACATCACCAGGGCGCTCACGTCGGCCAGCAGAGATCCGATTTCTCCGGCCGGCACGTCCAACAACCGCTCGCCCGGCAGTACCGTCACGTCGATCCCGGCGTCGGTCAGCCACTGCTCCAGCCGCCCGGGTCCGCTGCTGTCGGCGTTGCGGATGACGAGCACCCGCGACGCGGGTTCCGTCCGAGGAAATTCAGTCATGCCCTACCGCCTCACTGGTGACGTCGGCGGCGAAGTGGCAGGCCGCCAGGTGTCCAGATGCCTCCTGCTGTTCCAGTTCCGGCTGGACGGTGCTGCACACCGACGGGACGCCGGTGCCATCACCGCCTTCGCGCCCGGCCACGATCGGCGCCAGCCAGCACCGGGTGTGGAAACGGCAGCCGGACGGCGGCGCCGCGGGCGATGGCACCTCGCCCTCCAGCACAATGGGCCGGCGGGTGTCGCGCAGCGTCGGATCGGGCAGTGGCACCGCCGACATCAGCGCGCGCGAGTACGGATGACGGGTCTGCTCGAAGACCTGGACATCGGTGCCGGTTTCCGCCGTCCGACCCAGATACATCACTGCGACCTGATCCGCGATGTGCCGCACCACCGACAAGTCGTGCGCGATGAACAGGTAGGCAAGGCCCAGCTCGTCCTGCAGTTTCTCCAGCAGGTTGATCACCTGACCCTGGATCGACACGTCCAGCGCCGACACCGGCTCGTCGCAGATCAGGATCCTCGGTTTGACCGCGAGGGCCCTGGCGATGCCGATCCGTTGCCGCTGCCCGCCGGAGAACTGGTGCGGGTAGCGGTTCAGGTGATCGGGGTTCAGGCCGACCAGGTCGAGCAGTTCCCGGACCGCCTTCGTCCGGGCGCCCTTCGGGGCAGCATCCGGGTGGATGGCGAAGGCCTCGCCGACGATCTCGCCGACCGACATCCGCGGGTTCAGCGAGGTGTACGGGTCCTGGAAGATCAACTGGATGGTACGACGCAGCCGACGCCGTTCGGCACGTTTCATCCCGGAGACGTCGACGCCCTCCACCAGGATCCGGCCGCTGGTCGGTGCCTCGACGCCGACCAGCAGCTTGGCCAGCGTCGACTTGCCGGAGCCCGATTCACCGACCAGACCGAGGGTCTGCCCGCGGCGCAGCGTCAGCGACACCCCGTCCACCGCCCGGACCTGGCCGACGGTGCGTTTGAACACCACACCGCGGCGCACCGGGTAGTACTTGACCAGATCGTCGACCTGGAGCAACACGTCACCCTCGGAACCATCAGGCATCGGTCATCACCTCCTGTGCGAAGTGACAGGCCGCCGACCGGCCGCCGGGCAGTTCGACCACCGGCGGTGGCGCGCCGGTCCGGCAGACGTCTTCGGCGCGCTCGCAACGCGGATGGAAGGGGCAGCCGGCCGGCACCGCCAGCAGGTCCGGCGGCCGCCCGGGGATCACCTCGAGCTCGCCGCCCTTGCGGTCCAGCCGCGGGATCGACTGCAACAGCGCCTTGGTGTACGGGTGGGCCGGCGATCCGTAGGCCTCCAGCACCGGCGCCTGCTCGACCGCCCGGCCGGCGTACATCACCGTCACCTGGTCGGCGACCGTGGCCACCACCCCGAGATCGTGGGTGATCAGGATCAGCCCCATCTGGCGTTCCGCCTGGATCTCGGCCAGCAGGGTCATGATCTGGGCCTGCACGGTGACGTCGAGCGCAGTCGTCGGTTCGTCGGCGATCAGCACCTCCGGGTCCATCGCCAGCGCCATCGCGATCATCACCCGCTGCCGCATGCCGCCGGAGAACTGGTGCGGGTACTCGCTCACCCGCTGCCTGGCGGCCGGCACCTTGACCATGTCCAGCAGCTCGATCGCCCGCGTCCTGGCCTGCCGCCGGGAGAAGCCGTGCCGCGCGCGCAGCGCCTCGGTGAGCTGCCAGCCGACGGTGTACACCGGGTTCAGCGCGGCCAGTGCGTCCTGGAACACCATCCCGATGTGCTCGCCGCAGTAGGCGCGGTGCTGCTTGCGACTCATGGTCAGCAGCTCGGTGCCGTTGAACCGGATGCTGCCGCCGGCGATGCGGGCCGGCGGCGACTGCAGCAGCCCCATCACGGCCAGCGAGCTGACACTCTTGCCACTGCCGGACTCGCCGACGATGGCCAACGTGCGTCCGGCGTCGACGGAGTAGGTCAGCCCGTCGACGGCACGCACCACCCCGTCGGCGGTGCTGAACTCGACCACCAGGTCGGTCACCGTGAGCAGGGGTGCTGCCGCAGCAGCTGGCGAGGGAGAGGTCACTGCGATCACTTGAGCTTCGGGTCGAGGGCGTCGCGCAGTGCGTCACCGAGGATGACGAACGCCAGCACGGTCAACACGAGACACCCGAGCGGGAACAGCAGCAGGTATTGGGAACCGGCGGCGAAACGCTCGGAGCCGTTGCTGATCAGGATCCCCCAGCTGACGGCCGGCGGACGCACCCCGATACCGAGGAACGCCAGCACCGCCTCGGTGCCGATCACCCCGGCGATCGCGGTCGGGACCAGCGCGGTGACGGTACCGATGGCGTTCGGCAGCACGTGCCGGACCATGATCCGCAGGTCGGAGGCGCCGAGCACCCTGGCGGCCACCACATAGTCGAGGTTCTTGGTCTCCAACACGTTCGCCCGGACGTACCGGGTGTAGCCCATCCAGCCGAACAAGGTCAGCACCAGCGCCGGCTGCAGGATGCTGCCGAGCACCCCACTGGTCTCCGCGCCGTGGAACAACGACAGCAGCAGCAGCGCCGCCAGCAGCAGCGGGATCACCAGGAACACCTCGACCGCCCGGGAGATGATGGTGTCCACCCAGCCCAGGTAGAAGCCGGCCAAGGTGCCGAGGGTCACCCCGATCAGCACCGACAGGCCGACCACGATGAAGGCCAGTAGCAGCGACGGCCGGGCCCCGTAGACAACGCCGGCCAGCATGTCGCAGCCGGTGATGTCGGTGCCGAACGGGTGCGCGCCGCCGAATCCCTGCGGCGGGATGCCGGAGTCGGCGATGTCGCAGTGCTGTGGGTCCTGCGAGGTGAACAGCTTCGGGAACAGCGCCACCACCAGGAAGAACAGCGCGACCAGCGCCGCGATGATCACCTCGGGACGACGCCGCAGGGTGCGGAAGGCGTCCCCCCAGATCGAACCGCCGCCGCGGCCCTCCTCGGGATTCTGCTCCTCGGTGATCAACACCTGAACGGTCTGGTCACTCATAGGGCCCCCTTCCGCTCGTCCCTCGCGAAGGTGACCCAGCCGGCAACATGATTCGCTCGCATGCGCTCACTCATAACGAATCCTCGGGTCGAGGGCGGCGTAGAGCAGGTCGACCAGGATCATCACCACGATGGTGACGATGGCCAAGAGCGTCACGATGCCGATGATCAGCGACACGTCGCTGTCCCGCACCGCGTTCCACAGCAGGCCACCCATGCCGTAGATGTTCATCACGCCCTCGGTGATCACCGCGCCGGCCAACGCCTCGGTGAAGACGATGCCGACCGCAGTGGCGACCGGGATGGACGAGTTCCGCACGATGTGGAACACCCGGACGTGCCGCTCGGACAGACCCTTGGACCGGGCGGCCCGGACATGGTCGGAGTTGTAGTTCTCCAGCTGGGCGGCCCGGACCAGCCGGATGAACGCGGCCGACCCGGCCAGGCCGAGCAGGATGCCGGGAATGATCACGGTGATCATCGGGTGGTCGGAGTCGAACGACGGCTTGAACAGCAACGCGATGAAGCTGTCCGACCCGAACTGCTTCTTGGCCCAGGTGTACACCGGAACGGTGATCACGTAGCGGTAGACCAGCAGCATGACGAATACCGGCAGCGCGTCGATCATCACCGAGAAACCGCGGATGCCGTGATCGACGACCTTGCCCCGGCGGCGCGCCGCGGTCGACCCGAGGAACATCCCGACGACCAGCCAGGTCGCGGTCACCACCAGGAACAGCCGGAAGCTGTTCGGTGCCGCTGTTGCGACGATAGAGGTGATCTCGCGGCCGCGCAGGTTGGTGCCGAAGTCGCCGCTCAGGTAGTCCTTGAGCCGGTTGACGAACGGCCCGAAACACGGATTGCCCAGCTGGTTGTAGCACGGGTCGTCAAGGCCGAACCGGGCCGAAACGGCGGACAGCTGAGCCTGGGTGGGAACCCGGTCGCCGAAGAACGCCAGCGCCGGATTGCCGTTGAGCTGAATGGCGAAGGTGGTGAGCAGGTGCAGCAGGAAGATCACCAGGAACAACGTCAGAATCCCCTGCAGCACCCGCCGCAGGACGTATCGACCCACCCGTCAGCCCCTGATCGGGGCTGACGGGTGGACCGGTGCCGGGCGCCTGGTCACTCGTTGATCGTCAGCAGGCGCAGCTTGACCGCACCACTGAACGGGTCGAGCACCACGTTGCTGAGCCGCTCGCTGTAGAACGCGACGTTCTGCGAGAAGCTGATCGGGGCGGACGGGAAGTCGGCAGCCAGGATCTTCTCGGCGTCCTGGTACTTCTTGACCGCTTCGTCCAACGTCGGGGCAGCGTCGCCCGCCTTGATCGCGTCGGTGAATTTCTGGTTGTAGTAGCCGAGGCTGGTGTTGCCAACCTTCGGGTCGTTGCTTCCGTAGGGCCCGGACAGGTAGTTCTCGTTCAGCGGGTAGTCCGGGAACCAGTTCGACCGCATGATGCCGGTGAATTCACGCGCGGCCCGGCGCTTGAAGAAGTCCGGGGACGGATCCAGCTGGTACGGGATGCCCAGGTTCAGCTGGATCGAGTCGCCGATCGCCTTGAAGTACTGCACCGTCGTCTCGTCCATGCCGAGGTGGATGGTCAGCTTCTTGCCGGCCGGCCAGCCGCCGGCCTTGGCCAGCGCGGCCTTGGCGGCCGCCGGGTCGAACTTGCACCACTCACAGGTGCCGGCAACGCCGCCGGGCACGCCGTCGGGGACGACCCAGCTGTCGGCCGCAACGGCCTGGCCCGGCAGGATCTTGTCGATGATGGTCTTACGGTCGATGGCCATCGAGATCGCTTTACGGAATTCAAGGTTGTTGAACGGCGCGCCCAGGTACAGCGGGAAACCGATGTAGGTGAGAGCGGCACCGGGGCCGGTCACCTTGCGAGACGACAGGTCCGGATCGGCGTTGGCCGAGGCCCACTGGGCCGGCGGCGGCGAGGACACGTCGATGTCGCCGGCCTGGAAGTCCGGCCACGACGACTTGCCCTTGTACTCGGTCCATTCGATGCCCGCGTAGTTCGGGGTCTCGTTGAGCGTGTAGCCGTCCCACTTGCTGGCGACCAGCTTCTGCCCCTGGTCCCACTCGTCGATCTTGAACGGGCCGTTGCCGATCGGCTTGACCGCACAGGCCGGAATGTCGTCCAAGCAGGCCTTGGCGATCGGGAAGAAGCCGGTATAACCGAGCATGGTGGCGAAGCCGGAGAACGGTGCAGTGAGCGTGACCTGCAGGGTCAGCGGGTCGACGATCTTGAGGCCCGACAGCTCCTTGGCCGTCGGTTCCTTGCTGACGGTGACCTTGCCGTCCTCTTCGTCCCACTCGCCCTGCATGTCGTCGTAGCCGGCGATGCGCTCGAAGAAGTAGTTGTTCTGCATCGCATTCGGGCCGTACGCGGCGTAGTTCCAGGCGCGGGCGAACGCCGCGGCGTCCACCGCCTCGCCGTTCTGGAACTTCAGCCCGTCCTTGATCTTGATGGTCCAGACGGTGTTGTCCTTATTGGTGATGTCCTCGGCCACGTAGTTGTACGGCTTGGTGGTCTTGGGGTCGTAGCGCACCAGGCCGTCATAGACCACATCCAGCACGCTGATGTTGTCGGCGGCGTTCGAGTCCATCGGGAGCAGGGTGGGGGTGTCCTGGCTCAGCACCTCTTTCAGGATTGCGTCGCTGGCCGGCGCGGCGGTGCCACCTTCCGTGCCGCCGGTCGCGGTCTCACCGGCCGAGGTCGTCGGGCCTCCAGCGTCCGAGGTGGCGCTGCCGGCACCTCCCTCCGGCGTGGAACCGCCGGTGCTGCCCTGGTCCGCAGTGGACGAACAGGCGGTCAGCACGACGGAAGCCGCGGCAACGGCCGCGACGAGTCGTCCGAGTTTCACGTTCTACCTCCAGTTGGTGGGCGCCTGGCGCCGGAACCGCCGGAACCGGCGGGGCCTTCGCAGGATCCTGCCCCATCGAAGGGGTCGGATGTAAGTACCGTCACGAGTTCGTAACCAGATTCGGAACAAAATTACGCGACGGAAACCTGCGCCGACGCCGACCGGCTGCGGTGGGTGACCGCTGTCGCCGACGGGAAACTGCAGGTAGAACGGGGCTGACGGGAGACTGCGATTACGCAGCGTGTTCGGCCGACTTCCGTGGATCGATGATCCGGTCCGCAAGGCCGTAGTCGACCGCCTGCGCCGCGGTGAAGATCTTGTCCCGGTCGGTGTCGGCCAGCAGCTTCTCCACCGGCTGCCCGGTGTGCACACTGAGCACCTCGTTCATCTGCTCCCGGACCCGCAGCACCTCCTTCGTCTGCAGCGTCAGGTCGGTGATGGTGCCGCGATGACCGGGGATGGACGGCTGGTGCAGCAGTGCCCTGGCGTGCGGCAGCAGGGCGCGCCTGCCGGCCGTGCCGGCCGCCAGGATCACCGCGGCACCCGAGGCCGCCTGGCCGACACAGGTGGTCGCGATCGGCGACTGGACGAACTGCATGGTGTCGTAGATGGCCATGGTCGCGGACATCGATCCGCCGGGCGAGTTGATGTACAGGCCGATCTCCTGGTCGACCGTCTCGCCGTCCAGATAGAGCAGCTGGG
The DNA here is from genome assembly GCF_000426645.1 of Nakamurella lactea DSM 19367. Classification (GTDB taxonomy): domain Bacteria; phylum Actinomycetota; class Actinomycetes; order Mycobacteriales; family Nakamurellaceae; genus Nakamurella; species Nakamurella lactea. The sequence continues at coordinate 296,254 of NZ_KE384550.1, forward strand.
CGACCACGACATTCGCCACGTCGTCGTCGATCTCGGTGCCCAGATAGATGATCCGGCCGGACAGCAAGCGGGAGAACACATCGGTGAACCGCTCGCCGGAGGGCGTGCGTTCCACCACGTTCGGGATCGAGTAATGCCCCATGATCAGTACCCCATTCCGGAATTGCGGCCGGCCGGCCGGATGTCGTCGAGGCTGGAGACGACCCGATCGACGAACCCGTAGTCGCGGGCCTCATCGGCGGTGAACCAGTGGTCGCGGTCGCTGTCGATCGCGATCTGCTCGACGCTCTGACCGGTGAATCGGCTGTTGAGCCCGTTCATCACGTTCTTGGTGTGCTCCAGCGCCGCCGCCTGGATCTCCACGTCGACGGCGGTGCCCTGGACGCCCGCCGATCCCTCGTGCATCAGAATCATGCTGTGCGGCAGCGAGAATCGCTTGCCGGGAGTGCCGGCGGACAGCAGCACCTGGCCCATGCTGGCGGCCAGGCCCATCGCCACCGTCACCACGTCCGGCTTGATGGCGCACATGGTGTCGTAGATGGCCAGCCCGGCCGACACCGAGCCGCCCGGCGAGTTGATCAGGAACAGGATGTCCCGTCGCGGATCCTCCTCGGCGAGCAACAGCAACTGGGCGCAGAGCCGGTTGGCGATCGGGTCGTTCACCTCCTCGCCGAGTTGGATGATGCGCTGGTTCTGCAGCCGGGTGATCAGCTGATCACCGAGCCGGTCCGTCGGTGTCTCGGTTGTCGTCATGGCCTCGACGATGCCCGGCCCGGCCGGCCAGGGGCCAGCGGATCAACTGACAGCGGATCTGCTGAGAGCAGCGAGCACGAGACCTCCGGTGCGAGGATGGCGAAGTGATCGCCACCGAAGCGAAACCCGAGGATCCGCAGCAGGAGTCCAGCGGCAGCACCTTCACCGTGCTGGTCGCGTTCGCCGCGAACCTGATCATCGCGATCGCCAAGTCGATCGCCGCGATGCTCACCTCGTCCGCCTCGCTGGTCGCCGAGGCCGCGCACTCGTGGGCGGACGCCGGCAACGAGGTGTTCCTGCTGATCGCCGACCGCCGGTCGAAGCAGGAGCCGGACGAGACCCATCCGCTCGGGCACGGCCGGGAGACCTACGTCTGGTCGCTGTTCGCGGCGCTCGGGCTGTTCGTCGCCGGGGCAGCGGTGTCCATCACCCACGGCGTCACCGAGCTGCTGGACCCGGAACCGGCCAGCAACTTCGTCATCGGATACATCGTGCTGGCCATCGCGTTCGTCTTCGAGGGACTGTCGCTGCTGCAGAGCCTGCGGCAGGCCCGACGGGAAGCCGGCGAGCTGCACCGGGACGTGATCGAGCACGTGATGCGGACGTCCGACCCGACGCTGCGGGCGGTGGTGTTCGAGGACACCGCGGCGCTGATCGGCCTGCTGATCGCCGGCCTGGCGCTGCTGGCGCACGAACTCACCGGCTCGTCGGTGCCGGACGCCCTCGGATCGATCCTGGTCGGGCTGCTGCTCGGAGTGGTCGCACTGGTGCTGATCAACCGGAACCGACGGTTCCTGGTCGGCGAGATGGCCGACGAACGGACCAGGACGGCGGTGCTGACATCGCTGCTGGAGCAACCGGAGGTCGATCGGGTGACGTACCTGCGCCTGGAGATCGTCGGCCCGCGGATGATCAACGTGGTCGGTGACGTCGACCTGGCCGGCGACGCGCACGAGCACAACGTGGCGATCATGTTGCGGGCCCTGGAGGCCAAGATCGCCAAGTCACCGGCGGTGGTCGGCGCGGTGCTCAGTCTGTCGGCGCCGGACGAGGAGAGCCTGCGGCCGTGAGCTGACTGTCGGCGGCCGCTTCAGTGCCGTCCGACGATCGGCCACTCCTCGGTGTGACCGTCCGGGTGCACGGCCAACAGCTTGCTCCACATGTTCGTGGTGCCGCAGGCGTGGTGCGGGATCACCCTCAGCAGGTCGCCGACCTTCAAGCGATCGGTACCGGATCCGGCGAGAAACCCGTGCTCCTCGTTGGTCTCGATGAACTGCAGGTCGGAGACCGGCGAGCCGTCGAGGTTCACCAGAGTTCCGGCGCCCTTCATCTTGGAGATCGAGTCAGCACTCATCGCCTTCGACCCGGCGTCGATGATCGCCGAGCCGTCCCGGTTCACCGACACCACACGGGTCACCACCGACGAGGCGCACTGCCCGATTTCGCAACTGCCGAGCGCGGTCTGGTTGCCGTCGAAGTAGACGTAGGTACCTGGCCGGCCTTCGGTGACGCCCTCGGCGAACGGAGCCGACCGCATCCCAGGGGTCGAGCCGACCGAGACGATGGCGCATTCGTGGCCGGCCGCACCGAGTTCCGCCGCGACGGCCGCCAGCCGGGCCCCGACGTCGGTGCCGGCAATGTCCAACGCCGACCGATCGCCGAGATAGCCGGCGAGCTGGCCCTCGTGGGTGATGACCCCGCGCAACTCGATGCCGGGCAACGTCTTCAGTTGATTCTGGACGGCGAGCGCATTCGCCGGCAGCACCCCGGTGCGACCCTGGCCGGTGTCGATGTCCAACAGATAGCCGACGGTGACGCCGGCCGCGGTTGCCGCCTGCGAGATCGGCTCGGCCACCGCGAACGAGTCGACGATGATCGTCAGCCCGGCGGCCATCTCAACGACGAACTCCACCTTGCCCGGCCCGACGGGCTGATGGGCCCAGAGCAGGCCGGTGAACCCGGCGGCCGTCAGTTCGCGAACCTCGGCCGGCGTCGAGCAGGTGAAGCCGATGGCGCCGGCCGCCCGCTGTCGCTGCGCGACCTGGACGCACTTGGAGGTCTTGAAGTGTGGCCGGAGCGAGACTCCCGCTTCGGCGAAAATCGCTGCGGTGGCGGCGATATTCGCATCCATCCGAGCAACATCGACGGTGAACACCGGGGTCTGGACGGTGGACCAATCGGTCTGGGCGAGCGCGGCCATCAGAGTTCGATCCCGAGTGCCGGCCGCTGGTCGCCGGTCAGAATCCAGTCCAAGGTCTCCTTGGCCAGTGTCGGGGCGCCTTCCGGTACCTCGATCTCACCCAGGGCCGTCAGTCCGGCGATCGCGTCGGTGGGGGTCCAGAGCGGGAAATCTGAACCGAACACCAGCTTGTCCACCACTCCCCATTCCTGCGCCCGGATCAGCGCGCGGTGCCCGTCGGCCGGTCGGAACCAGGACGCAGAGACATCGGAGAACACCCGGCGGTTCTTCCGGAGCACCACCATGGTGTCCCGCTGCCACGGGTGGCCCATGTGGGCGATGATCTGCGTCAGCCCCGGGTGCCGGCGGGCCACCTCGTCGACGACCAGCGGCTGGCTGACGTCCAGCCGGCCCTCCGGCGACGGCGTCGCGCCCATGTGCCACAACACGATCAGCCCGGCGTCGTCGGCCGCGCGGTAGAACGGATCGAACCGCTCGTCCCGCGGATCGAAGTGGGCCAGTACCGGGTACAGCTTGATCCCGCGCAGCCCCAGCTGCACGCCGTACCGCAGCTGCTCGAGAACGTCGTCATCGGTGGGATCCAGCGCCATGAAGCCGATGCAGTTGGTGGTCGATCGCTTGACGAAGTCGGCGATCCAGTCGTGCGGGGTGGCCACGCCGGCCCTGGTCGCCCGCAGGCCGAAGACGAAGGTCGTGCCGACCCCCGCCATCGCGGCGTCGTACTCCTCGACCGAGGTGGAGTGCGCCGGCTCCCGGTACACCGGTTCCCAGTTCTTCTCCCACTCCGGACCCCATTGTTCGGGGGTCATCGCGTGGGTATGGACGTCGAGAATCAACTTCGGTGCCTTTCGCCTCGTCTGGTGCTCTGTTGGTCAGGTCGGTCAGGTGGTCAGCACTTGGCCGGGCCGGGCGCCGGTGTCGGCACCGTCGTCCAGCACGACCTGCCCGTTCACCACGACCATGGTGATTCCCGCAGCGAACTGCTGCGGGTCGTCGAAGGTGGCGGTGTCCGCCAGTGTGCTCGGGTCGAACACCACCAGGTCGGCCGGGTGGCCGTCGGCGAGCAAGCCCCGGTCGGCGAGCCCGACCCTGGCCGCAGGGGCAGACGTACAGCGCCTGATCCCGTCCGCCAGATCGTCGGCGTACCGCGACAGGTAACGCGGGAAGCAGCCGTAGGAGCGGGGGTGCGGCTGCCCGGCGGCGCCGGTGGGGCCGGCCGGGTCGAGTGCCTGGCCGTCGGAGGCGACGACGGTGGCCGGATGTGCGAGAACGGCGCGCAGGTCGGCCTCGCTGCGCCCGTAGGCAACGATCATCACCGAGGCGCCGTACTCGGCCAGTAGATCGAGGGCCACCTCGTCGCCGGTCGTTCCCGCGGCGCTCGCGAGGGCGGCGACCGTCTCTCCGAGGAACGCGGCGTTCGCCGGGTCGTCGGCGCGCCGACCGTTGACCGCGTTCACCACGATGTCGTTCCAGTCCGATGCGGTCTCGGCCCAATGGGCGATCACCCGCGCACGGACCTCGGGGTCCCGCAGCCGGGGGGCGAACACCTCGCCGCCGCCCTCCTGGGCCCAATCCGGCAGCAGCTGGCTCAGCGGGCAGTTGCCGGCCAGGTACGGATAGATGTCGACCCCGACATCGATACCGGCCGCCCGGGCGGCGTCGACGGCGGCCAGTGCATCGTTCACCGCGCCCCAGTTACGCCGGCCGACGGCGGTCAGGTGCGAGATCTGCAGCCGGCAGCCGGTGCTGGTCGCCACCCGGATCGCCTGCCGCACAGAGGGCATCAGGTCGTCGGCGTAGTCCCGGATGTGCCAGGCGAAGAGCTTGCCGTGCCGGGCCACCACCTCGCCGAGAGCCATCAACTCGGATTCCTCCACGTAACACAGGGGGGCATAGACCAACCCGGTGGAGAGACCGACAGCGCCGGCGGCCAGTTCGGTGTCCAGCAGGTCCACCATGTCGGCCAGTAGCGCTTCGGTGACCGGACGGTCGTCCAATCCGACCACCCCGGCGTGCAATGACAGGTGCGGGACGAGGGCGGCGACGTTCTGCGCGGGGCCGGCCGCGGCCACGGTGGCCAGGTAACCCTGCATGTCGCGCCAGCCGACCGACACCTGCGGGTCGAGATCCAGGTAACCGACGGCGTCCCTGATGCCGGCCAGATCCGCCGCCGCGCCCCCGGGTTCCGCGGCCCGCGCCGGGTCCGGCAACGGGGTCAGTCCCAGGCCGCAGTTGCCCACTACCTCGGTGGTGACGCCCTGGTGGATCTTGCTGCCGCCCAACGGGTTTGACAGAAGAGTGAGATCGGAATGGGTGTGGATGTCAACGAATCCCGGACAGACAACCAGCCCGGCGACATCGCGAACCACCGGCGGCGAGCCGGCGGCGTCGATGGCCGCCACGATGTCGGCGGGGTCGACGACCAACAGGCCGTCGGCGATGCCGACGTCCCGGACGACAGGAGGGTTTCCAGCTCCGTCGTAGACGAGGCCGCCGACGAGCAGCAGATCCATCGTTCGAACTGAACACGAAACGGCCTTTCACGTCAAGGTGACGGGCCCGACCTGGACCGTTGTAGGAATGGGCTCTAAGCTGATTTCACCGCGAGTGAAACGCGGTTTCGCCACCACGGCGGTGGCGTCACGAGAACGGTTCGTCACAGAAGGGACGACATGACCGTCAGCACCGACCCGTTGGGCATCGGTATCGTCGGCGCGGGATTCATCGCCGACTCCCATGCCCAAGCGGCACAAGGCCATCCGGGCCTCCGACTGGCCGCGGTCAACGACCGCAATCCAGTCGCCGCGGCCGCCCTGGCCGCCAAGTACGGCGCCACCGTCAGCCCCGGTCTCGACGAGTTACTGGCCGATCCGGCCGTCGACATCGTCATTATCGGAACCCCCAACGACACCCATGCCGAGCTGGCTCTGGCTACGGCCGCAGCGGGCAAACACCTGCTGCTGGAGAAGCCGCTGGCGCTGTCCGTCGCCGATTCACAGCGGGTCGCGGACGCCTTCACCGAACGCGGCCTGACCCTGCTGATCGGTCATACGCACCGGCACAGCGACTACGCGATGTCCGTGTCGGCCGCGCTGCAGTCGGGTGCGGTGGGGACGCCGCGCTCGATGCGGCTCGCGATCGCCGGCGGTTGGATCTGGGGTAGCTGGGGCGCCTGGGTGCTCGACCCGAAACGCAGCGGCGGCCACGCCTTCCACAACGGCGTGCACCTGTACGACCTGGCGCACTGGTGGATGGGCTCGCCGGTGGAGCGGGTCTTCACCATGGGCCAGAAGATCACCGCAGCGGCTCTGGAGATCGACGATGCGCTGGTTGCCACCCTCGAGTTCGCCAACGGCAGCACCGCGGTCTGCGAGATCTCCCGTGGCGAGCGGCCGAGGTCGACCAACGTGTTCGAGATCGTGGTGCACGGCACTACCGGCACCCTGACCCGCAGGTGGAACTCGGACGGCACCGTTGCCTTCACCGACGAGGTGGTCGGCGCGCTCGGCGCAGCCGGGACCTCGCCGTTCGGTCGCCAGCTCGGAGTGATGCACGACGCCATCGTCAACGGCACCCCGGTTTTCCCGGCCGTTGCGGACGCCATTCATTCGATCGCGATCGCCGTTGCCGTCGAGCAGTCGGCCCGCACCGGCGAGGTTGTCGACGTCTCCCGCCAGGAAGGAACGAAGGCATGACGACCCGCGTCTTGCTCGCCGGCGCCGGAACTCCCGGACACCGGCAGGACCACCATCGCGACATGTACGGACCCGCCGTTCAGGGCCTGGAAGGGTTCGAGCAGGCGGAGACACTGGACGACGCCGACCTGGTGATCATCTGCGCTGACGTCAACAAGCCGGACGAGCTGGCCGACCTGTTGCAGCGGAGCGCGGATGCCGGCAAGCCGGCGGTCGTCGACAAGCCGACCCTGCTGCCGACCGCGGTGCTCGCCGACCTGGCCGCGCGTTTCCCGAACGCCGTCGCCGCCCACCACCCGCGGTTCCACCCGGCCATGACCACGGCCCGCGGCCGCGCCGTCTCCGGTGGCCTCGGACTCTTGCACGCCGTGCACGGCGAGTTGCTGGTCGGTCCTGGCGACGGCCCGCACCCGCTCGGAGAGCTCCGCAACCTGGCCGTCTACGCACTGGACGTCGTGCAGTCGCTGATCGGCGACCTGCACGGCCGTGCCCACGCGGTCATTGCGCAGGCCGGACCGGATGGCTCCGGCGAGGCGATCACACTGTCGCTGCGCTGCCGGCCGGATGTGGCCGTCAGTCTGCTGATCGGCCGGGCCGGTCCCGGCGCCGGCGAAGCGAATGCGGTACCGGACAACAGCATCCTGCACCGCTACCGCATCCTCGGTAGCCACGGGCAGCTGTTGGTCGACCTCGATTCCCCCGCCTTCGACGTGATCGGCACCCACCGCGGGCGGTTGCCGTTCGGCCCGAGTTCGGTGGACTCCCTCATCCGGTCGGTCGCCGACGGCGGCACCCGACCGGGACTCGGCATCGCCGCCGACCTGGCCGCCGTCATCGACGCCCTCAACACCTCCGCGGCCACCCATCGTGCCGTCGACTTCTGACCTTCCACCACAGCGAAAGAGATTCCGATGAAACTGCTGACCTACCGCCGTACGGACGATTCGATCGGCCACGGCATCCTGACCGACGACGGCACCGGCGTGATCGAACTCGGTGACGGCGACCTCGCCACCGTGGTCGCGGCCGGGCTCGTCCCCGCCGCGCCCACCGCTCCGGCACAACGGTTCGACCTCTCGGACGTCACCGTGCTGGCGCCGCTGCAGGCCCCGGGCAAGATCATCTGTGCCGCCAGTAACTACCAGGAGCACATCGACGAGGGCGGCGGCACCCGGGTCGACAAGACCAGGACGAGCCCGAAGCTGTTCAACAAGTTCGAGAACGCGATCGCCGGCCCGGACGACACCTTCCTGATCCCGGAGATCTCGGCAGCTGCCGACTGGGAGGTCGAGCTGGCAGTGGTGATCGGTCGCGAGGGCCGCAATATCGCCACCGACGACGCGTTGGATCACGTGTTCGGTTACGCCACGGCCAACGACCTGTCGCTGCGGGCACTCGACAAGATCGGCTTCGAGCGCGACACCGAGAATGCCTGGGTCGGCTTTTTCGACTGGCTCGAGGGCAAATGGGCCGACAACTCGGCTCCGGTCGGCCCGTACCTGGTGACCGCCGATGAGATCCCGGACCCGCAAAGCCTGCCGATCCGACTCGCGGTGAACGGCGAGATTCGTCAGCAGTCGACGACCGGCGGGATGATCTTCACCTGCGCGGAACTCATCGCGTTCGCCTCCCGGCTGTGTACCTTGCGCCCGGGGGACATAATCCTCACAGGCACACCAGCAGGTGTGGGTGCGACGACCGGGACCTACCTGAACGACGGGGACGTCATGGTTGCCGAGGTCGAGGGACTGGGGAAGCTGGTGACTCCCGTCCGCACCGCATGAACAATCGGAGGAATGAGCTGTGGCGACAAAGGATGACGATGAAGTCGGCCGGTACCGGGCGCAAACTCTGACCAGAGGTCTCACGGTGCTGCGCACCATGGCCGACGTACGTGAGCCGGTGACGCTGCAGGACCTGCACGACCGCACCGGGATCCCCAAGCCGACCCTGGTGCGGCTGCTGGCCATCCTCACCCAGGAGGGTTGCACCATCCGGCTGGATGAGCGACCCACCTATGGCCTGGGGCCGACGGTGACCGCCATCGCCGCCGGCGTCGCCGACGATCTTCATCCGGACGAGCTGGCCCGGCCGTACCTGCAGCGGTTGTCCGCGGCGGTCGGGCACACGGCGAACCTGGGGGTGCTGACCGGGAATCAGGTGCTGCACCTGTGCGTGGTGCTGGCCGACCGGCCGATCCGCTACATCGTGCACACCGGCAGCCGGGACGACCCGCACTCGACCGGACTGGGGAAGGCATTGCTCGCCCAGCTGGACACGGCCAGCGTCCATCGGATCGTCGGCGACGGGCCGATGGATGCCAAGACACCCCGCACCATCACCACGCGTTCGAAACTGGACGCCGAGCTGAAGCGGGTCCGGAAGCAGGGTTACGCCTACGACGATCAAGAAGGTGCGCTCGGCTTGAGCTGCTTTGCGGTTCCTGTGGTCGTTGGCCAGAGATCTGTTGCTGCGGTGAGTATTTCCGGTCCGGCCGGCGAGCTGTCGGCCGATCGGCACGCGGACATCGTTCCGGAGCTGACGAAGATCGCCACCCAGATCGCCGCCGACCCACGGCTGGCAAAGGCCTTGGTCACCATCCACCCGGGCGACGGACTCGACGAGTCCTGACCACAGAATGACAACGAGAGGAAACACCCGCTGTGCCTGCCATTGAAAGTCCCGACATTCCAGCCCCTGGCGTCCCGTTGAGTGCCGGATACCGCGCCGGTGATCTGCTGTTCGTGTCCGGTCAGATCGCCAGCAACGGCGACGGCTCGGTCCTGATCGGCGACTTCGAGGACGAGGTGAACAAGACCCTCGACAACGTCGAGGCAATCCTGAAGGCCGGCGGCGCCGACTTCTCGAACGTGGTGAAGGTCAACGCGTGGCTGTCGAACTCGTTGCTGTTCGCCAAGTTCAACGAGATCTATCGGCAGCGGTTCGCTGCGGCTACCGACGTTCCACCGGCGCGGACCACCATGGTGGTCGCGTTCGGACATGCCGACGTGCGGGTCGAGGTCGACGCGATCGCCTATCTGGGCGAGTGATCCGCCGGCTCTCAACGGCAATGGCCCCGTCTGCTCAACCGCAGCCGGGGCCATTGCCGTCTCCGCGATGGGCCGGGATCGGCCGAGCGGTGCCGAGGCTAGATCCGAACGTGGGCGGCGATCCTGAACTCCGGCGCAACTCCGCGGTCGCCGGTCGCCAGGCCGGCCAGCGACGCGCCGATCGCGGGGGTGAACTTGAATCCCTGACCGGAGAAGCCCGCTCCCACCACCACCGGACCGACCCGGTCGAGTACGAAGTCCGAGGTGGGCGTCATCGTGTAGGTGCAGCTGATCATCTCGGGCCGCTCCGCGTCGAGCCCTGGCATCCATGACCGCACGTAGCTCCGCAGCGCGGCCAGCTCCTCGGCGTCCCAGTCATCCCGTCGGGCGTCCGGATCGACCGGCACTCCCCCGCCGTGCCAACCGATCTTCACGCCACGGCCGGGTTCCAGCAGGCCGTAAATGCTGCCGTACGGCGAGTCCACGATGTGCCGGAACGACGGCCACGGGACCTCTGCAGCCGGGAAATGCGCCGGCTGCACCTGGAACACCGCCAGCTGCGGAAGATCCACCAGCGCGCCGAGCACCTTCGATGTCCAGGCCCCGACCGTCACGATCGCCCGCTTCGCGGTGACAACCTGCGGACCGTCCTCGCCGTCGATGGTCACCGCGACCTCGTCATCGCCGATGACCTCCAGTCGCACCGCCGGGGTCCGGTAGCGCACCTCACCACCATGGCGGGCCACGCCTTCGTGGAAGGCCTCGACCGAATCCCAGGCGCGCACCCGGCCACCGTCGGGGGCGAACACGACGCGGCCGTCGAACCTGATACCCGGCCAGCGGGCCGTCGCCTCGGCGACATCCAATTCTCCGGCCCGGAACCCCGAAGTTCGGAGGGCGGCGAGGATATCGTCTGCCCGGGCGTCCCCGCCGTGGCCGACCATTCCGACCCGGTCGATGAGCACGCGGTCGCTCTCGGCTTCCAGCTCGCGCCAGAGGCGGTCGGACTCGACGAGCAGGTCCTGAAAGTACGACTCGGCGTACAGCAGGTTGAAGTTGCGGAAATCGCCATGGGAAGCACCGCGATCGTGACGCGGTCCGAAGCGCTCGAGCAGCAGCACCGAACGGCCGGCCCTGGCCAGACTCCACGCCGCGGCCGCGCCCATCGCCCCGCCGCCGATCACTACAGTTTCGACATCAACCACAGCAATGCTCCCTGTTCACAGTGACAGCTCGGCAACAGCACTCATGATCCGCCACACGCCCCGCTGGTTGACGGCGGTGCCGTCACACGCCTCGTAGAAGATCCGCAGGCGCGACCCACCGCTGCGCCCTGGCAGCTGCAGGATGCTCAGTTCCGAGCACTTCGCCGCGTCCGGTGCGCCTTCGGTCGGGACGATCGCCGGCTCGGCTTCCTTGTGCCAGGTGAACCCGTCCTCGGAAGTGGCGGCCAGGATCTGCGCCCGATTGTTCGCGCTGTAGCCCGCGTAATACATCCGATAGCCGCCGCCGGCGATCTTCATGACCTCCGGCGAGAAGGCCGCCGTCGAATCGAGGGGGCCGTTCTGCTCGATGCGGATGCCCGGCTCCTCCGCGAAGGTCAGACCGCCGTCGCGCGAGACGGCACTGAGGACTCCGCGGTCCCGCTCGTAGAAGTAGAGCCGGACGCCGCCGTCCTGCAGGTAGGTGATCCGGGGAGTATTGACACCGCGATCCCCGGTGTCCAGACGGACCCCTGGCTCGAGTTCCCACTCCCAACCGCCGTCATCGGAGATCGCGCTCCGAATGCTGGTAGCCGCCGACTGGGACCCCGGACAGCACTCGAAGTACATCCGCAGCGACCCGCTCTCGCCGGGGACGGCGACCACCTCCGACGAGACGACGCGCAGGTCGCCGGCTGCACCCTGCTGTGGGGTCAGCCGGACACCCGGGTCCGGCGTCCAGCTGTCGCCGTCAGCAGACGACGCGCTCAGGATCCGGCTGGTCGACGTGTCGTAGTCGTTGGCCCCAGCGGGAAATCCGGGCCGAGGACGGATCTGGGTGTAGTACAGCCGGTAGCTGCCGTCGGCCATCCGCAGTGCGCGCGGGCTGACGACACCGCACCGACCCGTTCGGATCGCACTCGTCGGCCACCGGCCGTCCGGCGCCGGATCGACCTCAGTGTCGGGTGGCGCATCGATCACGATCCTGGGGTCCTTGACCCAGGTCCGCCCGGGATCGACCGGCACCGTGTACGACTGGGGCGAGGCCGGACGCGGGAGGGTCAGGTCCATCATGGCTCGGTCTCCAATGAGTGCCGGGAAGGACAACCATGCGAACGGCCCCGCCCGCTCGTCGGCGCAGGCGGGGCCATTGTCGTTGCCGGAGTATGTCAGCCGCGACTGACGATGTCGTCGTCGATCATGCTCTGGAGCGCGTCCTGGGCGGCATTCAGACTCATGTCGATGTCCTCGGCCGTATGACTGCCCGAGATGTGGTTGCGCTTGAGTGGCAACGGCAGCATCAGCACACCACGGTCGATCATTCTGCGGTGGAACTGGATCGCCGCCTGCACGTCGTTCTCCAGCAGGTCCTTGAACCCGCTCGCCCGGTGGTCGATGAAATAGGTGGAGAAGGTACCACCGAAACCGACCACCTCAGCGGTGATCTCCAGCTCCGACAGGATCCCCCGCAGCCCACTGCGCCAGCGCTCACCGAGAGCATGAGTCCTGGTGTAGAAGTCCGGGTTGTCCTTGAGGTAGGTGATGGTCGCGATCCCGGCAGCACACGAGGTGGCATTGCCGTTGAACGTACCCATCAACGCGACCTTGCCGCCGGCCGCATCGAAGTTCTGCATCAACTCCCGCTTACCGCCCAGCCCCGCCACCGGATACCCGTTGCCCATGGCCTTGCCGAAGGTGGTGAGGTCAGGGGTCACTGCGCAGATCTGTTGGTAGCCGCCGAGAGCGTGCCGGAACCCGGTGATCACCTCGTCGAAGATCAGCAGTGCACCCTGCTCGGTGGTCAGAGTCCGCAGGCCCTCGATGAATTCCTTGGTCGGCACCAATGCACCGACATTGTGCGGGATCGGCTCGACGATCACCGCGGCGATCTGCTCGGGGTACTGCTCGAACAGCGTCTTCACCGACTCCAGGTCGTTGAACTCCGCGATCAGCGTCGACTGCCAGGAATCCGGCAAGATTCCCGCCGTCACCGGGTCGTCGCCATAGGCACGTTCCTTCGGCGAGATCACGTTGCGGGCAACGGATTCGCTCCAGCCGTGGAAGCCGCCCTGGAACTTGACGAGGTACTTGCGGTCGGTGCTCGCCCTGGCCAGTCGGATCGCGTAGGCGACCGCCTCACTGCCACTGTTGAGAATCACCGTCTGCTCGACGCTGGGCAGCACCTCGACGATCAACTCGGCGAGCTTCACCTCTGCCTCGCTGACGCCATAGCCACTGAGGTCCAAGGTGTCAGCTGCGGCCGCCATCGCATCTTCGATCACCGCGTGCCGGTGTCCGAGCAGGATCGCCCCGAACGCCGCGTGGTAATCCAGGTATCGATTTCCGTCGAAGTCCGTGATGTACGCACCGGCGGCCGACTCGAACGCGTACGGCGCACCGTTGCGCCGGGTTCCTGAGTTCACCCCACCGGGGATCACTGCGGTCGCCCGGTCGGCGAGCGCCTTGCTCTTGGTGTGGCTATCGGCGCTCACCGGAGTGAATGTCAGATCTGCTGCGGCCATGGTGAGCCTCCGTGCCTTTCGATTGCTGTTCCGCCATAATGAAATACCATTTCACTATAGACCCCCAGGGGCGGTCACGGCGCGTCGGCGTACGCTCCGACCGGCTCGCCACCGAGGACGTCGATCGCCTGCGGGAAATGGCAGGCCATCTCATGGACCGACCCGGCCCGGCGCCCCGGAGTCGGCAGCAGCACGGGCGCCTGCTCGGCGCAGATGTCCTGCGCCTTCCAGCATCGGGTGCGGAACCGGCATCCACTGGGTGGGTTGCTCGGGCTCGGCACGTCGCCACGGAGCACGATCCGCTCCCGGACGACGGCGGCATCCAGATCGGCAGACGGGATGGCCGACAGCAACGCCTGGGTGTAGGGATGGGTCGGCCGGGTAAAGATCTCCTCCCGCGATCCCACTTCCACGATCCCACCGAGGTACATCACGGCGACCCGGTCACAGATGTGCCGGACAACGGACAGGTCGTGCGAGATGAACAGGTAGGCCAGTCCGCGCTCGTTCTGCAGGCGCTCCAGTTGGTTGAGCACCTGCGCCCGGATCGAGACGTCAAGGGCGGACACCGGTTCGTCGAGCACGATCACTCGCGGCTCGAGCACCAGCGCTCTGGCGATCCCGATCCGTTGCCGCTGGCCGCCGGAGAACTCGTGGGCGTACCGCGATCCCTGCTCCTGGGACAGTCCGACTGCAACCAGGGCATCAGCCACCCGTTCGGCACCGGTGCGGCCGTTCTCGCTACGGCCGTACCGCTTCTGCACCCGGAGCGGTTCGGCGACGATGTCGTGCACCGTCATCCGGGGACTCAGCGATGCGTACGGGTCCTGGAAGACAATCTGCACGTTGTTGCGCAGTCCGTCCTCGCCGGCCAGATCGACCTGCTTGCCGTCCAACAGGACCTGACCGCCGGTCGGTGTCTCCAGCCCCATCAACATCCGCCCGGTGGTGGACTTCCCGCACCCGGATTCGCCGACCAGGCCGAGGGTCTCACCGGCCTGCAACTCGAAACTCACGCCGTCGACCGCGCGAACCGGCGGTTTCGGCTTCGAGAAAATGCCGGTTCGCGTCGTGAAGTACTTCTGCAGGCCGACGGCAGCCAGCACCGGCTCGGCCGGCGGACGTGGTTCTTCACTCATGAGCGGACCTCCGAATCGTCCGGCGCGACCTGCTGCTCGGGTGCGCTCGCACCGACCTCGTCCGGAAAGTGGCAGGCGGACAGATGGTCTGTGCCGACCTCGAGCAACGGCGGCCGTTCGGCCGCGCAGATGTCCCTGTCCCGGCCGATCACGCACCGCGGCTGGAACGGGCACCCCTTCACCTTGGCCAGAATGCTGGGCGGATTACCGGGAATCGGCGTCAGCTCGGCGTCGTCCCTGGTCAACGACGGCAAGCTGGCCAACAGCCCGGCCGTGTACGGATGACGCGGCTGGCGGAAGATGGTGGATACCCTGCCGGTTTCCATCACCCGTCCGCCGTACATCACCATCACCCGCTCGGCCAGTTCGGCGACGACCCCGAGGTCGTGGGTGATGAAGATGGTCGCCGCGCCGGTCTCCTGCTGACTGTGCCGGATCACGTCGAGCACCTGTGCCTGGATGGTGACGTCCAGCGCTGTCGTGGGTTCATCGGCGATCAACAGCGCCGGGTCGTTCGCGATCGCCATTGCGATCATCGCCCGCTGCCGCATACCGCCGGAGAACTCATGCGGGTATTGCCGAGCCCGCAGCTCGGGTTGTGGAACGCCCACCAGGGCAAGCAGTTCGACGGCCCGCTCCAGCGCCTTGTCCTTGGACAGTCCTCGATGAATCCGAATGCCTTCGGCAATCTGCCGCCCCACCCGCTGGACCGGATTGAGCGCCGTCATCGGATCCTGGAAGATCACCCCGACCGCGCTCCCGCGGAGTTTGCGCAGCGTCCGCTCCGACGCCCCGACCAGTTCCTGGCCCTGCAAGACGATGGAGCCACCCGCGATCCGGCCTGGCGGTGACGGGACCAGACCGAGAATGGACATCGCCGTCACCGACTTCCCCGAACCCGATTCGCCGACCACGCCAAGAATTTCGCCGGCCGCGATGCTGAACGAGACGCCGTCAACGGCGTAGGCGCGACCGGCGTCGGTGCGGAACTCGACCTGCAGATCGGTGACCTGCAGCAGTGGTTGTTCGTCGCCGATCGGCGCGGTGTCCTTCGTGATCGAGACCTGTTCCGTCATATCGGCACTCCTAGCGCTGCCGGGGATCCAGCGCATCGCGCAGGCCGTCCCCGACGAAATTGATGGCCAGCACGGTGAGGGCGATCGCCAGCCCCGGTGGCAGCCAGAGCCACGGCATCGACGAGATCACCGTGTACTGCTGCGCCGCCTGCAGCATGTTGCCCCAACTCGCAGTCGGTGGCTGGATCCCGACGCCGAGGAAGGACAGCGCGGCTTCGCTGAGGATGAATCCGGCCACCTCGAGCGTCATCAGCACCACCACCTGACTGAGCGCCGCCGGCAATAGGTGCCGACTGATCAGCCACAGTGGTTTGGCGCCGAACGCGCGCGACGCCTGCACGTATTCGCGCTCCCGCAGCGACAGGATCATCCCGCGGACCACCCTGGCCGTCTGGGTCCAGCCGAACAGGGCCAGCAGGATCACCATCACGATCACGTTCGCCCCGAAGATGCCGACCACGACGATGATCGCGACCAGGTTGGGGAACGACATGAACACGTCGGCCATCCGCATGAAGGTCGAATCCACCCAGCCGCCAAGGGTGCCGGCCAGCGCACCGATCAGCGACCCGATGAGCACCGCCAGCAGGGCTGCCGAAAAGCCGATGAGCATCGAGATCCGGCCGCCGTAAACCAGTCGGGCGAATACATCACGACCGACGCCGTCGGTGCCCAGCAGGTGGTCACCGGTTGGCTTGGCCCTGACATTGAGCGGATCGACGGTGTAGGGATCGAGGTGCATGAACACCGGCAGCAACAGCACGCCGAGCACCAGCACCACCAGCACCACGGCGCCGGCTACGGCGAGTCTGTTGGACATGTACCGCCGCAAGGCCATTCGCGATGGCGAGCGCCGGACCGCGGCAAGTCCCTCTGCCGCGTCGTGCGAATGGTCCGCGGCCGGCGCCGCCGCCGGCAGGTTCGGATCAAAGGTTGCTGTCATCGGAGTTTCACCCGCGGATCCACCAGTGTGTAGAGGACGTCGGCAACGAGGTTGGACAGCAGTACCAGGATCGCGGTCAACATCGCGAACGCGATCAGCACCGGGAAGTCGTTCTTCGCAGCCTCGTCGACCACCATCGAACCCATCCCCGGCCAGGCGAAGACGGACTCGATGAGTACCGCCCCGCTGAGCAGCTGCGGAATCATGTAGGCGATGACGGTCAGGATCGGGATCAGCGCGTTCCGGAACACATGCTTGACGACCACTCCGCCGCGGGTCAGGCCCTTGGCGAGCGCCGTTCGCTGGTAGTCGGCCGTCAGTTCGCTGATCATCGCGCCGCGGACGAACCGCAACAGGCCGGCCGACATGGTCAGGCCCAGGATGGTCACCGGCAGGATGAGGTGCTTGAGTGCGTCCGCCGTGGTGTGCACGCCGGTCGTCGACATACCGGCCGACGGCAGGAGTTTGAGCTTCACCGAGAACAGATAGATGGCCATGATGCCGATGAAGAAGCCGGGCGTCGAAATGGTCAACATGCTGAAGAAGGTGATGACGTAATCGACGATGCGGTTCTTGCGGACGGCGGCCCAGGTACCGAAGACCAGCGCGATCACGATGGCCAGGATCATGCCGAGGCTCATCAGCTCCAGCGTGGGGACGATCCGCTCGCCGATGATCTCCGAGACCGGACGGCCGTTGACGATCGACAGTCCCAGGTCGCCGGTGAAGGCGTGTCCGATCCAGGTCAGGTACTGGATCGGCAGTGCCCGGTCCAGGCCGAGCTCATGCCGTTTGGCGGCGATGAAGTCCTGGGTCGCGGACGTGTATTGATCCGGCGGGATCTGCATCGCGATCGGGTCGCCGGGCGCCAAGTGGATGAGGGTGAACACCACAATGGTGATCAGGAAGAACACCAGGACGGTGGAGGCGAGCCGGCGCAACAGGTAGGCACCCACGAGTCACCTCCTTCCATAGGTTCTCCGGCAGGGCCGGTGCGTTCATGCAGCGTTGGGGGCCGCGGCGAGCGGCCCCCAACGCTGGGGTGGTCACTCAGGGTGACCAACAGATCCTGCCCGATCGATCAGGATGCCTTCTTCCAGTTCCACGGTTCGAACCAGGAGTTGGCCAGCGCCTGCGGCTGGAAGCCCTGGAACGTCTTGCCGACGGCCCACAGGCTCTTCGGCGAGTACAGCCACATCTGCGACGGGTCCTCGTTCTCGATCTTCGACGCCTGCTGGTAGAGCTTCGTCCGGGCCGCCAGGTCGTTCTCCTGGTTCGCCTTGGTGAGCAGGGCGGAGAACTCCTTGTTGCAGTACAGGCCGTTGTTCGGTCCCTTGCCCGGCTCCTGGCACGAGGTGATCGGGATGACGCTGGCCGGCTCGGCGGTGTAATCGCCACCGCCGTACATGAACATGTCGAACTTGCCGACCGAGACGTGGTCCGGGATCCAGGACGCCTGCACCTGCTTGAGTTCGATGTTGATGCCGACGTTCTTGAGCTGGTTCTGCATCACCTGCGCAGCGGCGTCGCGGTCGGGGTTGCCGGCCGAGATCCAGGCCAGCTCAACCGGCTGGCTGGAGTCCCAGCCCGCCTCGGTCAGCAGTTGCTTGGCCTTGTCCGGATCGTAGGGGTAGTCGTTCAGGTCGGCGGCCTGCCACGGCGGCCCGAAGACGCTGTTGCGGACGATTCCCTGTCCCTTGATCGCGCCCTCGACGATCGACTTGCGGTCCGTCCCGTACAGGAAGGCCTGCAACACCTTCGGGTCCTGGAACCGCTTCTGCGACTGGTTCCACGCCGCCCGGACGAACCCTGCGGTGTCGATGGTGTCCACCGTCACGCCGTCGAAGCCCTTGACCACGTCCAGGTCCACCGGCGCGATGTTGGTCAGATCGAGCTCGCCGGTCTGCAGCTGCTGGGTCGCCACGTCGGAGGTCAGGATCTTCAGGAAGACGTCCTTGACGCCGACCTGGTAGCGGAAGTTCGGGTTCGCCGTCAGGTGCACGTACTGGTCGGTCTTGAACTCCGCCACGGTGAACGGCCCGGTGCCGACCGTCGGCTTGGCGAAGTACGGATCCTGGGTGAAGGTCTTGATCGGCAGCTTGCCGACGACATGCTCCGGGAGGATCTCGATCGTGCCGATCTGGCCGAGGAAGCCGACGTTCGGCTCCGTCAGCTTGATGACGAAGGTCTGATCGTCCGGCGTGGAGAATCCGGAGATGGTCTTCGCCTTGCCGGACGCGAAGTCGTCGATGCCCTCGACCGTGCTGAACAGGGTGGCCGCCCGGCTCAGGTCCATGTTCGGATCGGCCGCCCTGGTGTAGGTGAACAGCACGTCCTTGCTGGTCAGCGGCTGCCCGTCACTCCACAACACGCCCTTCTTGATCTTGAAGGTGAAGGTCTTGGCATCCGAACTGATGGTCGGTGTCCCGTCCGCCAGATCCGGCACCAGCGCGCCGCTGGGGCTGGCGATCAACAGCGGTTCGTAGACCAGCGAGATGACTTCCTGATCCGGCCCGGAAGCGCCGTGCAGCGGATTGAAGAAGCCGTTCGGCTTCTGGTACATGAACAGGTTCAGCGTGCCGGTGGCGTTCGCTGCCGCCTGTCCGGCCTCGGCCGGGGTACCGGTAGTGCCCTCG
Source organism: Nakamurella lactea DSM 19367 (assembly GCF_000426645.1). Taxonomy (GTDB): domain Bacteria; phylum Actinomycetota; class Actinomycetes; order Mycobacteriales; family Nakamurellaceae; genus Nakamurella; species Nakamurella lactea. Next base: position 315,470 of record NZ_KE384550.1, read on the forward strand.
GTCGCCTCCGCGCCCCCGGTGGTCGCCGCGCTGGTCGCCGCGGTACCTCCGCTGGTCGCCGCGGTATCGGCTGCGGATGACGCCTCGGTGGTCCCGGCGGCGGGGGAGGACGTCTGTCCGGTCGCCGCCGATGTGGTCTCGTCCGCAGGGTTACTCGGGTCCGAGCACGCGGACAACACCATGGCCGCCGCCACAATTCCGGCCACCATGGCCAGCATCTTGCGTTGTCGCTTCATTGACACCTCTTCGGCTGGTCGAAGAGACGAGATCGACTGATCCCGTCCGAACTACACGGATTGAAACGCTATTTCACAGCATGGGGGGAGGTTGCCGGACTGTCAATAGGCTGTTATCCACCCGTTGCAAGGACTCGACCTTGCATCATCGACGTCAGGTCCCTCACTCCCCGCTGGCATGGAACGGCATTTCGTGAGCGCTACGTTATACGTACCACCCGTCCGCCAACGAGCGCCCGGCATCCGGGCGCGCGGCATCACAGATGCGCCTCACCTGCACTGATGCGGTCAGCGATCCGGTAGCTGAACCGGGGCCTCCCCGGGGCTGTCGGCCCTGAGCGGGTCACCCGTGACCTGCTGCGGCGCCACCCCAACGCGAGCACGCAGCCGCGATCGGCGCCACTGGAGGGCCACGACATTTGCCAAGACCAGCGATCCGTAGGGGATGGTCGAGTAGAGCATCGCACTCTCACCGGACGGCAGCGCGTAGCTGAACCACAGCGCTTGGTTCACCAAGATGAGAACCATCCCGAGCAACGACACGCCGGCCGGGTCGGATGTCCCAGGTGGTTGCCAGCGGCAGCCGGCGGGCCTGGCAGAGTTGGGCCAGGACCCACCCCGGGGTGGGGAAGAGCAGCGCGTCGGGCGACAGGATCTGCGGGATGCCAGTCAGCAGACCGAAGAGAGCGCCGCGATCCAGCCGACGGCATCCACGACGGACACGAGACGACCCCTACGTGACGGCGAAAGAAAGGAGAAAGGAGAGAATCGCGAAATCCGGCCGGCACGTACATGACCTGGTGCAGTTGACCCCCCTCAAGTGCAATGACCTAAGGGGGGGCAACCGGCGGCCAGGGCGGGGGCCCGATGCTGAATTCGCCTTTGATGGCCAGGCTGAGCTCAGGTGACGATGGGGAATTCCGCGCGAACGTTCATCCTGGAATAGGTGATATGGCTGGTCAGTGCGTCGAACTCCTGCGCCTGGGGAGTCAACGGGAGCAGCGAATGGGTCTCGCTGCGGAACCGGACATAGGCTTCGGCGACATCGACGCCGGCGGCGCGCCCGAACTCGCCGTTGTAGGACTCGATCAACTTCCGGGCGAAGAGGCCGTCGTAGCCCTGGCTGACGAAGCAGTCCATGGCCGCGATCTTGCGTCCGACCACCGGGGTGATGTCGATGAACATGTCGTTGCGCTCGCCGTAACTGGACAACGCATCGCGGGCGATCGACTGCATTCCGGTGAAAAAGACCTGTCGCACGTTCACTTCGGCCTGGCCATCGAGGACGGTCAGGAACTGGGCAGCGCGGTCAAGGGCCGCAATGGCCGTCATCGTGGCGGTGGTGTGCGATGATCCCGAGACAACTGGATTCAGCGGGTAGTCACAGATCAACACGTCCGGGCGGTGCAGCGCGATCTGCTCTGCAACCTGATCCACCATCTCTTCACTCACGACGGCCATACGATCGTCGTTGTCGAGTGTCACGACGGTGCCGATTCCGATGATTTCGGCGGCCCGTCGTAGCTCTTCCTTCTTGTTGTCAACGACGTCCTGCAGGCCGGCCGCCGCAATGGCCGGGTCCGGATTTTCCTTGCGCATCTCTTCGGCGTACTTGTTCGGGTGGATCCGACCGCCGTGGGTGAGTATGACGGCGACGATTTCGTCGCCATTATCCGCATGCCGTGCCAGCATGCCGCCGCAGTTGGTGATGGTGTCGGCGGGATGGGCGTAGATCGTCATGATCTTCATTCCGGCTCGTCTCTCTCTGGCTGCTGACCTGGGGCTCCACTCAATGTGAAACGCGATTCCATTACAGCACACGGGGTGCCGGTACGGGACACCCCAAGACGATCCCGGAGCGCACCTCTCCGGGCCGACGAGCCGGCGCCATCGCGCCGCCGACCCGCCGGTCCGGGCGGCCGACCAGGAGGCCGGGCGGGCTACTCGCCCAAGCGCTGGCGCAACAGAGCCAGGTCGTCACGCAGCGACGTCGGCACGGTGTCGCCGAGCTTGTCGAACCACTCCTGGATCAACGGGATCTCCCGCCTCCACTCGTCCGGATCCACGGCGAGCGCCTCGGCCACCGCATCGTCGGTCATGTCCAGCCCGTCGATGTCCAGTTCCCCGGCTGCCGGCACGTAGCCGATCGGGGTCTCGGCGGCGCCGACCCTGCCGTCCAGCCGGTCGATCACCCACTTGAGCACCCGGGAGTTCTCGCCGAAGCCCGGCCAGAGGAAGCCACCGTCGGCATCGCGGCGGAACCAGTTGACGTAGAAGATCTTCGGCAATTTGTCGTCGGCGGCGCTCTTGCCGACATTGATCCAGTGACCGAGATAGTCGCCGGCGTTGTAACCGATGAACGGCAACATGGCCATCGGGTCGCGACGGACCACACCGACCTTTCCGGTTGCGGCGGCGGTGGTTTCGCTGGACAGCGTGGCACCCATGAAGACGCCGTGCTGCCAGTCCCGGGCCTGGGTCACCAGTGGCACGGTGTCCTTGCGCCGGCCGCCGAACAGGATCGCCGAGATCGGCACGCCGACCGGCTGGAAGTACTCGTCGGCGATGATCGGCACCTGGGTGATCGGCGTGCAGAACCGCGAGTTCGGGTGGCTCGAGGGCTCCTGGCTCGCCGGCGTCCAGTCCCGGCCCTTCCAGTCCGTCAGGTGCGCCGGCGGCTCCTTCGTCATCCCCTCCCACCAGATGTCGCCGTCGTCGGTGAGGGCGACATTGGTGAAGATCGAGTTGCCCTTCTCGATGGCGCGCATGGCATTCGGGTTCGTCTGGTAGCCGGTGCCGGGCGCGACGCCGAACAGGCCGAACTCCGGGTTGACGGCGTACAGCCGACCGTCCTTACCGAAGGTCATCCAGGCGATGTCGTCGCCGAGGGTCTCCACCGTCCAGCCGGGGATGGTGGGCTCGAGCATGGCGAGATTCGTTTTGCCGCAGGCACTCGGGAAGGCGGCGGCGATGTAGTGGGTGGTGTTCTCCGGCGAGGTGAGCTTGAGGATCAGCATGTGCTCGGCCAGCCAGCCCTCGTCGCGGGCCATCACCGAGGCGATCCGCAGCGAGTAACACTTCTTGCCCAGCAAGGCGTTTCCGCCGTATCCGGAGCCGTAGGACCAGATCATCCGCTCCTCGGGGAACTGGGTGATGTACTTGGTGTCGTTGCACGGCCACGGCACGTCCTTCTCGCCTGACGAGAGCGGCGCGCCGACCGAGTGCAGCGCCTTGATCCAGCGGGCACCGTTGTTGATCAGCTCCAGTGCCTTCGCGCCCATCCGGGTCATCACCCGCATCGAGGCGACCACGTACTCCGAGTCGGTGATCTCCACGCCGAGCATCGGCGACGGCGCGTCGTACGGACCCATGCAGAACGGCACCACGTACATCGTGCGGCCGGCCATGCTGCCGCGATAGTGCTCGCTCATCTCGGCCTTCATTTCGACCGGGTCGCGCCAGTTGTTGGTCGGGCCGGCGTCCTTCTCTCGGGCCGAGCAGATGAAGGTCCGGTCCTCCACCCTGGCCACGTCGGACGGGTCGGAGGCGCAGTGGAAGGAGTTCGGCTTGGCCGTCAGGCGGGTGAACGTGCCGGCGTCGATGAGCTTGTCGGTGATCCTGGTCCACTCAGCATCCGAACCGTCGACGAAGACGATCCGATCGGGGGTGGTCAGCGCGGCCACCTCCCGTACCCAGGCCAGGAGCTCCGAGTCGTAGCCCGCGGTCGGCTGCGCGGTCAGATCGGTACCTGAGTTGGTGGCGTTCTCGGCTACGGCTGTCATGTCGTTGGCTCTCCGGAATCGTCGAGGCCCGCCGATAGTGCTGCAATCGACGGGCGCGGCAGGTGATTTGCCAAACGGTAGACCGAACTGCCGAAGGATTGCCGGTGTGTCGCTGAGGAAAGCGTCTCAGAATCGAGAAAGAGATCGATTCAGATTCGTGACGGTCACCACCCCCTGTTCGAGCCTGTTGGGACGTGTCCGACGGTGTGCGGCCGTCAGCTGCGAGGGAGCGGCGGCTCGGGCCGGTAGCGAAGAATGACGATGCCCGAGCCGAGCCTGATCACCTCCAGCAGTTCCAGCCGGGTGTTGAGTCCTTCGCTGAGCAGCAGATCGTCCGGCCCGCCGACCCCGGCCAGCATCGGATGCACCCAGAGGAACAGCTCGTCCAGCAGCCCGTGCCGGACCAGGATCTTGGCCACCGGCCCGTAGCCGTGCATCAGGATGTCCCGGTCGGGGTCACGCTTGAGGTCGGTGACGGCCTCGACGAGATCCCCGGCCAACACCGTGGTGTTCGCCCATTCCGGCGACTGCAACGTGGTGGACGCGACGTACTTTTCCATCAGGTTGATCCGGTCGGCCATCTCGCCGTCCCGTTCCGGCCAGGTCGCGGCGTACGCGTCATAGGTGTTGCGACCCATCAGGAGTGCGTCGTGCTCGTTCAGTTGCCGGATGGCGAAGGCGTCGGTCTCGGCGTCGATGAAGTCGAAGTGCCAACGGTCCATGTGGTTGATCACGCCGTCGAGGCTGACGAAGGTCGAACTGACGATCTTTCCCATGATGTTCTCCTGTTGTCGCTGGTGGTCACCTGGACGGTGGGATGTTGGCATTGAGATGGAAGACGTTCTGCGGGTCGTAGGCGTTCTTGAGCTCGGTCAGCCGCGCGAGTTTCGCCGGCGAGTACGCCCGCCGCACGCCGTCGGCACCCTCGTCACCGAGGGCGTTCACGTAGGCGCCGCTGGCAAACGGCGCCAGCCGCGCGGCGTAGCTGCGGGCAGCGTCGATCCGCGCCGCATCCTGCGCCGGGTCGGTCCAGCCGGTGCCGGCATTCAGTTCGAACGCGACGCCGCGGTGACTGAAAGCCGAGGCGTCGTCGGGCACGTCGGCGATTGCTCCGCCGTAGGCCTGCAGGCCGGCGCCGGGGAACATCGGATCGTCGGCCCCGGTCACCAGCTGCTCAATGGCCTCGTCGGTCAGGCCGGTGAAGTAATGGTTCTTGGCGTACCGTCGCTTGCCGTGCCGGCCGGCGGTGTCGATCCGGGTCTGCAACTGCAGGTAGGACGAACGGACGACCCGCTCACCGCACGGCCGGCCCAACGACCTGATCGCCGGCAACAACGAGGTGTCACCCTGCCGGTCGCCGGTCCAGACGTAGCCGACCGTTGCCAGCCCGTTCTCGATGTCGGCGGTGAAGGTGGCCTGCCGCGGCGCGGTCGCGTTCAGATCCCGCCAGCCGCGCAGCACCGCGGCCGCCTGATCGAGCGGGAAGTCCACCTCGACCGACGATGCGTTGGACCCGGTGTCGTGCAAGCGGAATGCGAACTCGGTGACGATGCCGAAGTTGCCGCCGCCACCCCGCAGGCCCCAGTACAGGTCCGGGTGCTCGGCGGCACTGGCAGTGGTGATCGACCCGTCGGCCAGCACCACCGTGAACGAGGTGACGTTGTCACAAGCCAGTCCGTGCTGCCTGGCCAGCCAGCCCATGCCGCCGCCGAGGGTCAGCCCGCCGACTCCGGTGTGCGAGACGTTGCCGGCGGTGGTGGCCAGGCCGAACTCCTGCGACGCGCGGTCGAGCGCGCCCAACAGCGCACCGCCCTGCACCAGTGCGGTGCGGCTCGCCGGATCGACGGCGACGCCGCCCATCGGCGTCAGGTCGATCATCAGTCCGCCGTCCGGGACGGCGTGGCCGGCCGCGCTGTGCCCACCACAGCGGACGCCGATCTCCAGGTCGAGTTCACCGGCCGCTCGGACCGCCGCCGCCACATCGTCAGCGCCGGCGGCCCTGACGATCAGGCGGGGATGGCGATCGACCGCGGCGTTCCACACCGAACGGGCCCGGTGGTAGCCGGTATCTCCCGGCAGTAGCACCGTTCCCCTGATCATCCTGGTCTGCTGCCGGAGCTGGGTTGCTGTGGTCATGAAAGAACTCTGACGCCGGCCTGCCGGGTCGGTAAGGTCCAATCCGATGACGGAAATCAGGACCAGCCCGTCGGCGACGAGCGGCCCGCTCGTCTCGCTGGATCCGGACTCCTCGACGGCGAAGCACGTCCAACTGGAAGCGGCGATCCGCGACGCGATCCGCGGCGGCCGGCTGTTGCGCGGCCAACAACTGCCCTCCACCCGGCAGTTCGCCGCCGACCTCGGGCTGTCCCGTGGAGTCGTGGTCGAGGCCTACCAGCAGCTCACCGCCGAGGGCTACCTGACCAGCCGCGGCGGCGGCTACACGACGGTGGCCGCCGACCGGGCGCCGCCATCACCGGCGCCGCCGACGCCTCGGGCGCTGCCCAGGATCGACCTGCTCTACGGTCGCCCGGACGTCTCGCGCTTTCCCCGCGCCGCCTGGCTCCGGTCGATGCGCACGGTGCTGACGAAGGCCCCGCACGATCGGTTCAGCTACCTCGAGGGTTACGGGGCACCGGAACTGCGCAGCGCGCTCGCCAACTACCTGAACCGGGTCCGCGGCACCTGGGCGCCGGCCGACAACGTCGTGGTGACAAGCGGTTTCGCCCAGGCCTGGTCCTTGATCGTCCGGGTGCTGGCCGCCGCCGGCGTCCGCACCTTCGCGGTGGAGGATCCGTCCTTCGAAGACGTCCGGCCGATCGCCGCCGGCGCCGGGCTGACCGTTGTCGGGATCGGAGTGGACGACGAAGGCATCGACGTTCGCGCTCTGGTGGCGAGCGCGGCCGACGCCGTCCTGGTGACGCCGTCGCACCAGTTGACCGGCGCGGTGCTGTCGGCACCCCGACGGGCCGCCTTGGTCCGGTGGGCACAGCAGCGGAACGCGATCATCGTCGAGGACGACTACGACTCCGAGTACCGCTACGACCAGGTCGCCATCGGCAGTCTGCAGGGCCTGGCCCCCGATCAGGTGGTGTACGCCGGATCCGCCAGCAAGACGTTGGCGCCGGGCCTGCGGCTGGGTTGGCTGATCGCGCCGAACCGACTGGTCGGCGCCGTCGCCGCGGCCAAACTTGACGCCGACCGCGGCTCGCCGGTGATCGACCAGTTGGCCTTCGCCGACTTCCTGGAGACCGGCGCGTTCGACCGGCATCTGCGCACGATGCGCCCGCTCTACCATGCCCGCCGCGATGCATTGCTGGCCGCACTCGCCGCGCGGCTGCCGGAGCTGCGACCGGTCGGCATCTCAGCCGGGCTGCATCTGATGGTCTGGCTACCGACGGATCTCGACGAGCAAGCGGTGGTGACGGAGGCGGCGCGCCGGGGTCTGGGCATCAACGGACTGGCCCCGCACCGGATCGCCGCCGCCGACCGCGGGGCGCTGATCCTGGGGTTCGCCAAGGAGAACGAGCGGGCGATCGCCGACGGTGTCGACGTGCTGGCGGCGGCGATCAATGAGGTCCGTCGGACCCGGGGGACAGAATGACGACCATGTCGGTGACGCGTGCTCAGGTGCTGAAGTTCCGCTGGCGCGCGCACCAGCTGGACCGCGAACCGGGATCCGCCGCCGGCCTTGCCGACGTCGATCTGCTGGACTTCGGCGTGCAGGACACCGGGCCGGCAGCGGCCCGCTGGGCGCTGACCAACCGCGGGCTGACGGACTACGACGAGGCAGACACCTTGCTGGCCTGGACCTTACGGGTATCGCCCCACCTGTACCGGCGCGCCGATGTGGCGGCGATTGCGACGGCGAGCTCACCGTTCTCGGAGCCCGACGCGGCCAAACGCATCTTCGACGCGGCAAAACCGCTGACGGCGGCCGGCATCTCCGTGACGGACGGGCTGGCCGTCGTGGCGCGGGAGCAACGGAGAATCGTCGCGAAGCCGATGGTGAAGGGTGCCCTGTCGACTGCGCTGACGGCGGCGCTCGATCCGCCGTACCTGCGCGAGTGCGGCCCGTGTGGGTGTGTGCACTGCTGGGAGTCGTCATTCCGGATTGTTGGATTGCAGGCCGGCCTCGAGCTGCAACCGGGGACCTCTCCCCCGGTGCTGCAACGCATCCCGGGGTTCCGGGCGCCGCTGTACGGCCGCTCCGGCGCGGATGCCGATCCGCAATTCAGCGTGATCCGCAACTACCTGCGGTTCTTCGGACCAGCCCGACCGGCCGACGTCGCCGCGTTCCTCGACATGCCGACCAAGGTGGTCGCCGCGCACTGGCCGCAGGACACAGTGCCGGTCGAGGTGACCGACGCGCCGACGGTGCGGGGCGAGCGGTTCCTCCTGGCCGGGCAGCTCGAAGCCCTGACCGCAGCGCCCGAAATGAGCGGGACCACCAGGCTTCTCGGCCCGTACGACGCCTACCTGCAGGCGCGGGACCGGCCGATGTTGGTGGCCGATCCGGCGCACTCCAAGGACCTCTGGCGCATACTCGGGCGGCCAGGCGCGGTGGCCGTCGACGGCGAGATCGTCGGCACCTGGCGGCCGAAGTCCACCGGCAGCAAGCTGACGATCAACTGGGAGGCGTGGCTGCCGGTGACGGCCGGTGTGTGCAGTGCGGTCGCGGCGCAGGCGGAGCGACTGGCGACGGTCCGCGGGCAGACATTGAACAAGGTCACCGGGGGCTGACACGCCTTCCCCACCGGTCCGGTGCGCAGTTGCTGGCGGTCGGTGCGCTTACAGTCGTGGATGACGGAATGCTGATGCCCGCCTCAACCGGGAAGGCTCCGGATCCGACATGTTCGAACTCGCACTCAGCGGGCGCACGCGATTGTTTCCGATCATCGGCGACCCGGTGACCTACGCCGAGTCACCGGTGCGGCTCACCCGGACCTTCGCGCAGCGCGGTCACGACGCCGTGTGCATCCCCATGCAGGTGCCCGGACAGCAGGACCGCGGTGCTCACATCGAGAATGCACGAACGCTGCTCCTGGGCGCCGACGGCGCCGGCAGCGCGATCGCGATGGCGGAGGCAGGCGTCGGAGAACTCGTCATTCACGATGCCGACCCCTCACGAGCTGCCAAGCTCGTCGACCTGCTCGCCGGCCACGGTCGCGGCCGAGTGATCGTGGGGCCACCGGACCCGACGGGTTGCGATCTGGTGTTCAACGCGACGCCCCTCGGCATGGGCGATGGGGACTCGCTGCCGGTCGACCCGACACAGTTGAAGTCGTCCATGTTCGTCGGGGACGTCATCGCCGGACACGGCGTTACCAGTCGGCGGGTACAACCCCGCCAGCCGGCGGCGACGATTCTTCGACCGGGTGGGCCCGAAAGTGATGAGGGGCGTTGGAAGGATGTTCAACGCACCGAGTTGCGGTGTTCGGTCAGCAGCTCGTCGATCAGGCCGAGCGCCCCGGTGCGCCACCCGAACTCCAACCCTGCATCTTCCAGCTGGTCCGGCGACTCCTCGCGGGCATTGCGGGCAGTGACGGCGGCCTTCCAGAGCATCCAGCCGCGCGCTCGGGTCCACGTGTCGTCGTCCAGCCCGACGGCTGCTCGGAACAGCGCCCGGCCGGCGCCTTCGAACAGCGACCAGGCGATCACCAGATCGCAGGCCGGATCACCGACCCCACAAGTCCCGAAGTCGATGACGGCGCCCAGCGCGCCGTCGCGCAACAACAGGTTGCTGCCGCTCATGTCTCCGTGGAACCAGACCGGTGGTCGGCCCCACTCGGATGTCAGCGCCGCCCGCCACAGATCGAGCGCCAGCGGCGCGTCGATCAGATCGGCGAGCGCGTCGATGGCGGCTCGGGCAGAGTCGTCCCAATGCCCCGGCCCAGCGCCCCGGAAGAAGCTGTGCGGTCCGGCCTCCGGGCCGCCGGTCGCATCGATCCGCCGCAGCGTGGTCAGGAATCCGGCGACCTCACCGGCAAGCCGGACCGGATCGCTGACCAGCGACGGCGTTGCCGGTTCGCCCGGCAACCATTCATAGACCGACCAAGGGCGCGGGAACCCGGCGCCCGGCTCACCCTTGCCGAGCGGGTTCGGGATCGCGACCGGCAGTCGCGGCCGCAATACCGGCAGCCACCGGTGCTCCTTGGCGACCTGCGGGACGTAGACGTCCGCGCTCGGGAACCGCAACGACATGGTGTCGCCCAGGCGCAGGGTGAGGTTGTCCCAACCGTCGTTGTCCACCGGCCGGATCGGCAGCTCTGCCCACTGCGGAAATTGCTCCGCCAGCAACCCTCTGATCAGCCCGTGGGTGATGTCGCTCTTGCGCATGCACCCATCACAGCAGCAAGGCACCCCCGGTCACGATTCGTTTGCTCGACGACGAACGGCCCGGCGCCTGGTCATCTCCAGGGGCCGGGCCGGTATCGGGACGGGTGTCGGTCGGTGGATCCGCTGTTACAGCGCCGCAGCGAACTCCGCCGCCGGAATCGCGTCCGCCGCAGCGAACTCGTCGTCCAGGTCGGTGTCGGCCTGCGCGTTGACCAGGGCGGCGTAGCGACCGCCGATGGCCATCAGCTCATCGTGGTCACCCCGCTCGACGATGGCGCCGTGGTCCATCACCACGATCAGATCGGCGTGCCGGACGGTGGACAGCCGGTGGGCGATGGTCAGCGTGGTGCGGCCGTGGCTGGCCGCATCGAGCGCCGCCTGCACGGCTCGCTCGGTGTTGTTGTCCAGCGCACTGGTCGCCTCGTCCAGCACCAGCACCTTCGGATCCCGCAAGATGGTGCGGGCCAACGCGATCCGCTGCTTCTCGCCGCCGGAGAACCGGTAGCCGCGGGCCCCGACGACGGTGTCGTAGCCGTCCGGCAGGTCCAGGATCATCTCGTGCACCTGCGCCGCCTTGGCGGCCGCGATGATCTCGTCGTCGGCGGCATTCGTCTTGGCGTACCGCAGGTTTTCGGCGATGCTGGTGTGCAGCAGATAGGTCTCCTGGGAGACGACGCCGACCAGATCGGCCACGTTCTTCAGCAACATGTCGCGCAGATCGACACCGTCGATGCTCACCGTGCCCGAGCTCGGGTCGTGCAGCCGGGAGACCAACCCGGCCAGGGTCGACTTGCCGGAGCCGGTGGCGCCGACCACGGCGACCGTCCTGCCGGCCGGCAGTTCCAGGTCGACCGACGTCAGCGCATCACGGTCGGAGCCCGGGTAGCGGAACGTCACGTTCTCGAAACGGACCGTACCGGAGGCGGTTTCGACCGGCAGATCGACAGCGTCGGCCGGATCATCGATTTCCACCGGCATGTCGAGGTATTCGAAGATGCGGGAGAACAGTGCCAGCGAGGAGTTGATCTGCACGCCGACGTTCAGCACCCCCATCAGCGGCCGGAACAGCGCGCTCTGCAGGGCGGTGAAGGCGACCAGGGTGCCGATCGTCATCCCACCGGAGGTGGCCGGCAGGCCGGCGGCCAAGTAGATCAAGGCGGGAATCGCGGCGAAGATGATCGACATGGTCGCCATCCGCCAACGGCCGGCCAGCTGCGAGGAGACCTCGAGGTCCGTCAACTCGACCGAGGTCTTGGTGAATCGCTGGGACAGTTGCGGTCCGGAGCCGAGCGTCTTGGACAGCTGGACGCCACTGATCGACAGCGACTCCTCGATCTGGGTCTGCATGTCGGCCAGCGCGCGTTGCGCCTTGGTGGTGACCGCGCGCCGCATCCTGGCCACCCTGCGGGTCAGATAGATGGCCGGCGGCAGCACGATCAGGCTCAGCAGCGACAGCCGCCAACTCAGCGCGGCCATCGCTACCGCGGTACCGACGACGGTGGTCAGGTTCGAGGCGATCGAGGTGGCCGAATTGGTGACCACCGACTGCATCCCGTTGATGTCGTTCGTCAGCCGCGACTGCAGTTCGCCGCCGCGGGTCCGGGTGAAGAAGGACAGCGGCATCCGCTGCAGGTGGGAGAACACGCTGGTCCGCAGGCCGTGCATCACCTTCTGGCCCATCACGGTGGACAGCCAGGTCTGCAGCACGCCGAAGACCGAGCTCAACACGGTGATCCCGAGCATTCCGCCGACCAGCAGCAGCAACAGCGACACATCCTTGTTCGGGATGGCGTCGTCGATCAGGTGCTTGGTAATGAAGGGGGAGGCGAGCCCGACCAGCGAGGTCGCCACGATCAGCGCGACGACAACGGCCAGTCGCGCGCGGTAGGGACGGAACAATGCGCCGATCCTGCGCAGGCTGACCGGATGTTCGGCCAGTTGGGCGATGTCTTCGGGCTTCTTCTTGGCGCTGGACGCGTCGGGCCTTCCGCCACGACCGCCGCGCTCGCCGCCGACATCGCCGGCGGAATGGGAGTGGCCCCGCATCGGGGCAATCATCGGGCTAGTCATACGCATCACGTCTTTCGGTTCTGCTTCGCCTGCCTCCTGGGCAGTGGGCGATTCTCTGGGTTCTCTTCAAGTCTCGATGCTGAGGTTACCTCACATTGTGGTTACCCGTCAAATCCGGTAGGCTGTGAGGCGTGAGACACGGACACGGCGAGGCGCAGGACCCGGCCGACATGACGGCCGGTGAGCTGCTGACCATGCTCGCTCGGCGGCTCCGCCACCTGCGCGGACAGGAACTGCAGCCGTTCGGGCTGACGCCGGCGCAATCCAGGGCGCTGGCCACCGTGGCCCGCAGCACCCACCGGGACGGCGAGGAACTGCGACTGTCGGGCCTGGCCGAGCGGCTGGGCATCGCCCCACGGTCGGCCACCGAGGTGGTCGACGCACTGCAGGAGAAGGGCCTGGTGCAGCGCGCTCCCAGTCCGACCGACCGCCGCGCCACCGCGCTCTCGCTGACCGCTGAGGGCCGGCAACTGATCGGCCGGCTGCGCGCCGCCATGGCGCAGGCAAGCCGGGAGAAGGCGGACGACATGTTCTCGGTGCTCAGCCAGCAGCAGCGGGACGCCCTCACCGAGCTGCTGCGGACCGTCGCGCAACACGATCCGGCCGCTCCCGCAGAATGAGGCCATGCACGATCGACGACAGCTGATCTCCGACCGCATCGCCCGCGCTCTCGCCGAACGGATCCGGCCCGCCGTCCATCGGCCGCTGGCCGAGCTCACGCTGACCGCGTGGCACCTCGACGGCGGGCAGGGGGAACCGATCACTCCGGCCGAGGCACTGGCGCCCGAGGCGGCCGCCCACTATCTGCCGGCCAGGGTCGGCGACGCCTGGGGCCCGGCCTGGGGCACGAGCTGGTTCCATCTGACCGGCACGGCCGCCGGGGTCGCCGGCGGGCACGGGGATGACGGGGATGCCGCCGGTCCGCTGGAGCTGGTGCTGGATCTGGGCTGGTCGCAGGACATGCCGGGTTTCCAGGCCGAGGGCCTCGTGTACCGGCCCGACGGCTCGGTGATCAAGGGACTCAACCCGCGCAACAGCTGGATCCCGGTGTCCACCGGCGATCGGATCGACCTGTACGTGGAGGCGGCCGCCAATCCGATCCTGTTGGGGGAACAGGGGTTCCTGCCGACCCGGTTCGGCGAGAAGACCACAGCGGGTGACGCACCGCTGTACCGGATCGCCCGCGCGCAACTGTGCCGGCTGCACACCGAGACCTTCGAACTGGTCGCCGATCTCGAGGTGCTGGACGGGCTGATGCGCTCGCTCCCGGACAGCGACGCGCACCGGTGGGAGCTGCTGTACGCACTGGAACGCGCGCTGGACGCACTCGATCTGTTCGACGTCAACGGCACCGCGGCCGGCGCCCGCGCCGAACTCGCCGGGCTGTTGGCCCGGCCGGCCGCACCGGGCAGCCACCGGCTCAGCGCCGTCGGGCACGCGCACATCGACTCGGCCTGGCTCTGGCCGGTGCGCGAGACGGTGCGCAAGGTGGCCAGGACGGTGTCCAACGTGACCCAGCTGTTGGACACCACCGACGACCTGGTCTACGCGATGAGCTCGGCGCAGCAGTACGAATGGATCGAGCAGCAGCGACCCGAGGTGTTCGAGCGGCTCCGCAAGCACGTCGCCGACGGCAGGTTCGTTCCGGTCGGCGGGATGTGGGTGGAGTCGGACACCAACATGGTCGGCGGCGAGGCGATGGTCCGGCAGTTCCTGTACGGCAAGAGGTACTTCCTCGAGAAGTTCGGCGTCGAGCCGACCCAGGTCTGGCTGCCGGACTCGTTCGGCTACACCGCAGCGCTGCCGCAGATCGTCACGCTGGCCGGCTGCACCGACTTCCTGACCCAGAAGATCTCCTGGAACCAGGTGAACCCGTTCCCGCACCACACCTTCTGGTGGGAGGGCATCGACGGCACCAGGGTGTTCACCCACTTCCCACCGGTCGACACCTACAACTCCGAGCTGTCGGGCGCCGAGCTGGCACACGCGGCCGCGAACTTCCGGGACAAGGGTCGGGCGAGCCGGTCGCTGGTCCCGTTCGGCTACGGTGACGGCGGCGGCGGTCCGACCAGGGAGATGCTCGCCAGGGCCAGCCGGACCGCCGACCTGCAGGGTTCACCGCGGGTGACGATCGAGTCGCCCGCCGCCTTCTTCGAGGCGGCCCGGGCCGACTACCCGGACGCGCCGGTGTGGACCGGCGAGTTGTATCTGGAGATCCACCGCGGCACCTACACCTCGCAGGCGAAGACCAAGCAGGGAAACCGCCGCAGCGAGCACCTGCTCCGCGAGGCCGAGCTGTGGTCGGCCACCGCTGCCGTCCGCGGACTGCTCGAGTACCCACACGACGCACTCGACGCAGCGTGGAAAACCGTGCTGCTGCAGCAGTTCCACGACATCCTGCCGGGCAGCTCGATCGCCTGGGTCCATCGCGAGGCCGCGGAGAACTACCAGCGGGTGGCGGCGGAGTTGCAGACGCTGATCGACACGGCGACAACGGCGCTGGCCGGCGCCGGCGACCGGACGATCGCATTCAACGCGGCTCCGGTGACCGCGGCCGGCCTGCCGCCGCTGTCGGCGGCCGAACCGGTCGACGGCGGAGCCGTTGCCGCGCAGCAGGACTCCGGATCGATCGTGCTGGACAACGGAGTTCTCCGGGTGCAGATCGACGAGCGTGGCGTGATCGATTCGGTCCGCGACCTCCGCGCCGGCCGCGAGGTGCTGCCGGCCGGCGGCGTCGGGAACCTGCTGCAGATCCATCCCGATCTCCCGAACAAATGGGATGCCTGGGACATCGACGAGTTCTACCGCAACACCGTCACCGATCTGACCGAGGTCGACGAGATGACCCTCGAGCAGGCCGGCCCGGACTCCGGCGGCGCCGCCGAGGTGATCGTCCGCCGCTCGTTCGGTGCATCGACCGTGCAGCAACGGATCCGGCTCGAACCGGGGGCCGGAGAGGTGCTGTGCACCGTCGACATCGACTGGCAGGAGAGCGAGCGGGTACTCAAGGCCGCTTTCGACCTGGACGTGCACACCGACCATGCGGCCTACGAGACGCAGTTCGGGCACGTGGTGCGCCCCACCCACCGGAATACCAGTTGGGACGCAGCGCGTTTCGAGGTCTGTGCGCATCGCTTCGTGCACCTGGCCGAGCCGGGGTACGGGATCGCCGTCAGCAACGACGCGACCTACGGGCACGACGTCACCCGTCATCCCCGGGATGGCGGTGGCAGCTATTCGACCGTTCGGCTCAGCCTGCTCCGGGCGCCGCGATATCCCGACCCGCACACCGACCAGGGTCGGCACGTTCTGCACTACGCGTTGGTTCCCGGCGTCGATGTCGCCGGCGCGGCCGCGGCCGGCTATCGGATCAACCTGCCGGCGCGCCGGGGGACCGGCGCCGGCCCGGTGTCGCCGCTGGTCAGCGTCGGCGAGGGCGCCATGGTGGAGGCGGTGAAACTGGCTCAGGACCGCAGCGGCGATCTGATCGTCCGGTTGTACGAGCCCAGCGGGGCCCGCGCGCAGGTCACCGTCACGCCGTCGTTCGACGTCGCTGCGGTCATCGAGACCGACCTGCTGGAACGGGAACTGCGGCCGGACGCGCTGGTCGACACCGACCCGATCACCGTGGCGCTGCGGCCGTTCCAGATCGTCACCCTGCGGATCGCGCGGGACGCCGGCTGACCGGCGAACGCACTACCAGCCGGATCGAGGATCGCGCCCCGTCAGGCCGAGCAGCGCCTCGGCATTGCGCCCCAGGATCAGCGCTCGATCCTCGTCGCTGATCTCCGCGTCCACGATCCGGAACCGCTGCATCCCCGCCAGGTACAGCGGTGTGTCGGAGCCGAACAGGATCCGGTCCGCGCCGATTTCCGCGACGGCCCATTCGATGAGTCCTGGCCAGATGCTCCGTGCGCTGGACGTGTCGGTCCAGATATTGCAATGCCGACTCGCCTGCACGGCACGCACCTGGTGGCTCGGGTCGTTGTCCCACCCGTTCCCCAGATGCGCGAGGATCAGCCGCGCATCGGCGTACCGATCCAACAGCGGCACATAGTCCATCGGCAGGCTGTTCTGCTCACCGCTGTGGGTGAGCACCAACGCTCCCCGCTCTGCGCAGAACCGGAAGATCTCCTCCCCGAACTCCGTGATCGGATAGCCATGCTCCTCCGGATGGATCTTCACGCCGACGCACCACGGATGCTGCAGCATCCGGTCCGCCTGCTCGAAGGTCTCCGGTTCACGCGGGTCGATGATCACCCACTGCAGCAAACCCGGTGTGGCCGGCACCATCTTCTCGGCGTCGGCATTGCCGATCACTGGGTTGGCGCTGAACCTGGGCACCAACCCACGGAGCGGCGAGATGACCGTCCAGTCGATGTTCGATCGTTCGGCGCGGGCTGCGACTTCGCCCGCCTCGCCCGACATGAACCTGTCGACCAGTTCACCCAGTCCTCGGTCCATCGATCCGTAGTGTCCGTGGACATCGACGGTGAACACGTCCGGCGCGCTGTCGGTCACGGTCACTCCCCGGCCGCAGCGGGCTCCCAGAGCCACTCCGGCGCATGGTCCGTGATCCATTCGCGCAGCACCGCAACGTCGTCGGCGTTCGCCGCGGAATACGGCGCGCGACAGCGGACATCGGTCGACAGGAACCCGGTGGCGCTGCCAACGAGACGGTCCCAGGCGCTGTCATGGAATCCGCGTCCCTCGAATGCCTGGAACGCGAAGTCGTACAGCTTGTTGTACGCGTCGACGTCGGCCTGCAGGGCGACCTGATCCTTCGCCTGCAGATGCTCGAACATCCGAAGGATCTTGGTCGGGTTCGCGTACACGGTGGCGCTGCAACCGCCGATCACCCCGCTGTCGGCCATCTCTGCCCACAGACCCTCGCTGACGAAGACGTTGACGAATTCGGAGAGCTCCCGACTGCCCTCGAGCGTGCACCCAACGGTGTCCGCGTTCGCCTTCACCATCAGATAGTTCGGGGCAGCGTCATGGATCGCGCGGTGCTGGTCGACGGTCAGCGTCTGCTTGCTCCGTGTCGTCTCGTAGACCGAGAACGCCATCGGAGCGGCCGCCTGGGCCACCGTCACGAAGAACGGGACCACCTCATGATCGGCGACCGCAAGCCAGAACGGCAGCGCGACCTGGACGGCATCCGCGCCGGCCTCCTTGGCCCAGGCGATCCGGTCGAGCACCCCACGAGTACTGGTAGCGGTGCAGCCGATCATCGCCGCCGTGGAGTACTTGTGCGCCTCGTCGACCGTCGCAACGGTGATGGCCTTGAACTCGTCCTCGGAGATCGCATAGAACTCACCCGACGTCCCGCCGGTGTAGATGCCCGGCGCCCCGTTCTCCGCACTGCGCGCGACGTCCGCGCGATACGTTCTCTCGTCAAATTCGTCATTCTCGTCCCAGGCGACCGGCAGGCCGGCCCATGGTCCGATGAAGGACTCTCGTGTCAGCATCATGTTCCGCAGAAGACCTTTCACCAGTTGCCGGAGTCGGACGTGCGACAGGAACCGCCGCGAAGGGCCGTCATT
The DNA here is from genome assembly GCF_000426645.1 of Nakamurella lactea DSM 19367. GTDB lineage: Bacteria > Actinomycetota > Actinomycetes > Mycobacteriales > Nakamurellaceae > Nakamurella > Nakamurella lactea. The sequence goes on from NZ_KE384550.1 coordinate 333,440, forward strand.
GTTGCGATGAAATCACATTTCACGAACTGCCACAACCCTCGGTTCGCGACCACACGACGGCGTCGGCCGGGCCACGCCGGGCGCCGCACCACGAAGGGACAACTGGCCAATCTCGTTGCGAACCCCGCCGTTCGCTCGTACCTTCGAGGTACACACGAAAGGAGGTGGTCCGAAGTTGTATTCCCAACGGACTCGTGAGGTGACTGGCCGCTAGGCCGTCCACCGCCCGCCAGGAGCCGGTCGATCGGGAGATCGAGTGACGACCTGGCCAGTACCGGACAGTCACCCGACCCCCGGGCCGCCGACATCTTGTCCACGTCGGCTCGACCTCCGGCCGCATCCTTTCGGCATCGGCTCAGGCTGTTTGCTGCGAGTTCCCTGCGGCCGCTGGTCAGGCCCGGGGGTTGTCCGTACCTCCGCCTGGGGTCACTGCGGGCGTGTGTCGAACGCCGTCGCCGACCAACTCGGATGACGAAGCCGCCAGCCCAGCGACGATGCCAACGCGTTGGACGCGGACCGGCCAGGCGCACTCGCTCGGAAGGTGGCCCGTTCGGGGTCGCCGCCGGCGGCCGCGACCAACGCCGGCCCCCACTGCTGCAGCCGGGTCGGCTCGTCATCCACCACGTTGACCACGCCGGGCGGCCAGTTGATGGCGGCCGCTGCGGCCTCTGCGGCGTCGTCGACCTGCACGAAGCTGGTGTGGTCGGTGGTCGCCGTCACCGATCCGGCCGCCGCTGCCACGAACGCCGAACCGCCTGGCGCGTACCAGGTGTCCGGCCCATACAGCAGGCCGAACCGCAGCACCAGACCGCCCGGCAGGGCCAACACTGCTTGCTCGAGCAGTTCCACCCCGCGGTAGGCGGGCTCGCCGTCGGGGTTGCGGGCGAGCGGCTCGTTCTCGCCGGCCGCTCCCGGCCCGGGCCGGTAGACCCAGCTGAGGCTCTCCGCGACCATCCTGGTCACGCCGTGGCGACGGGCCGCCGCCACGAGGTTCGCCGTGCCCTCGACCCGAAGGCGCGCGTTGGCGGCGAAGTCGTCGCCGGCCAGATCGGTCAGCAGATGTAGCACCAGATCCGGTTCGCTCTCCGCGACGGCGCGGTCTGCGCTGTCGGGTTCCAGCGCGTCCATCAGCACCGGATGCTGCCCGGCCGCCGACAGCGCGGCGGTACGGTTCGGCCATCGTGTACTGGCCCAGACCTCATGGCCGGCATCGACCAGCAGGGCGCCGGCTCTCCGGCCGAGCACACCGGTACCGCCGGCAAGCAGAATCCTCATCCCGTCATCTCCTCCGCCGAGCCACGGGCGGTCCCGGCGCACTCCAGGATGGCCCCAACGGTTCTGCGCCGAACAGCCGCCCCCTGCCGGCGACGATGCCTCCCGCTGTGGCGTAGCGGGGTTGTCCCGCCCGGGCGTAGCGGGGTTGTCCCGCCCGGGCGTAGCGGGGTTGTCCCGCCCGGGCGTAGCGGGGTTGTCCCGCCCAGGGCGTAGCGGGGTTGTCCCGCCCGGAGGTAGCGGAAGGTCCGACCAGCACCAACCGGTTGAGCGACGCCGGGAGGAGCAAGGCAGGATGGACGGGTGGCGACCAGGAAACGTGCATCCCAGATCCCTGCCGAGAACAACACCGCCGACGCGAACCTGGCGTTGACCGCATCGCTGGAATATGTGCGGAGCTGGCTGGAGTACCGGGTCTGGCGGACCAGGGTGCCCGGTGCGCAGGTGGCGATCTGGTTCGACGGCAAGCGGCAGTTCGCCCGCTCGTTCGGACTGGCGAACGTCGCGACCGGCGAGCAGCTGACGAACTCGCACCTGTTCCGGATCGCCTCGCACTCCAAGACTTTCACCGCCACCAGTGTCCTGCAGTTGGCTGCGGCCGGAAAGCTGCGGCTGGACGACGAGGTGCAGCAATATGTGCCTCGACTGGTCGGCGCCGCCATCGGCACGGTGACGATTCGCGAGCTCGCCTCGCATGCCGGCGGGGTCTCAAGGGATTCGGCGGACGGCGACTTCTGGTCGTTGGCGCGGCCGTTCCCGGATGCCGAAGCGTTCGACGAGATCCTGCGCCAGGACCTGGACGTCACGGTCTCCAGCCATGCTTTCAAATACACCAACATCGGCTATTCGATCCTCGGGATGGTGATCGAGGCGGCGAGCGGGCAGAGCTACGACGACTACACCCGCGACCACATCGTCAGCCCGTTGCGGTTGCGCAACACCGCCTCCGACGTGATCGACAAGCCGGGCACGAAGTACGCCGCCGCGCACTCGGGCGTGATCACCGACTTCGACCGGGAGATCATCCCCAACGTTCCGACCGGTGCGATGGCCGCCGCGACCGGCTTCAGTTCCACCGCGAGTGACCTGGTCCGCTATGCCGCAGCCCATTTCACCGGTTCCGGTGAACTGCTCGACGACCGGTCCAAGCGCTGGATGCGGCAGGCACTGTGGCAGGTCGAGGGCCGCGACGGCAGCGCCACCAGCTACGGGCTCGGCCTCGCCGGGCGAAAGATCCACGGCCGCAGTTGGTACGGCCACGGCGGCGGCTGGCCGGGACACATCACCCGGACACTGTGGGAGCCCGAGCTCGGCATCGCGGTGTCGTCGCTGACCAACGCGATCGACGGGCCGGCCGAAGATCTGACGGTCGGCGTCATCGAGCTGCTGATGACGGCGCTCGACCGACCGAGAAGTGCACTGCGGCCGAGCAGCGGGCTGCCCAACGACGTCTATGGCGCGGCCACCCGTGCGCCTGCCGCGACGGCCGGGTCGGTCGACCTGGACGCCTTCACCGGCCGGTATGCCAGCCCGTGGGCGCTGGTCGACATCGCTCGGCTCGGCGACCAGTTGTTCATGATCCCGCCGACGGCACCGAACCCGGTGGCGGCGGCCGAGCCGCTCACGGTGATCGATGCCGCCACCCTGCGCACCGACGGCGGCTCCGGCTACGACTCGCTCGGCGAACTGGTGCACTTCGAGTTCGACAAGCGCGGCCGGGTCAGCCAGCTGCGCGGCGGCAGTGGCATGCGGATGCGGCCGGCCCCGAAGCCGGTGCCCTTCTCGCAGTCCCGCGACTGAGCAATCCGCCCGCCCAGCCTTCGGTGATCATCACGCACTGCCCGGCATTCCGGATATTTTCACCCCCGAGCGGGCTGGGCGTCATGATCATCGGGCAGCAGGCGTGAGCACGCGGTAGCGTAGGAACACCACGCCACTGTCGAACCGGCGGGTGTCGACCAGGTCGAGGTCGAGCCGGACGTCGCCGGGCAGCCACCCGGTGCCGCCGCCGACCACCACCGGGTTGACGAACTGCACCAGCTCGTCGACCAGCCCGGCGCGGATCGCGGCGCCGGCCAGGGTCGGGCCGCCGATGCCGAGATCCCTGACGGCCGCGGACTTGAGCTGCCGAACGGCGTCCGGGTCGAAGGCGCGTTCCAACCTGGTTCGCGCCGTCGTCACCCCGTCCAGCGTGCTGGAGTAGACGATCTTGTCGGCGCCCCGCCAGATCTGGGCGAAATCCAGTATCACCGGTGACTGCCCCGTGTCACCTTGATTCGTCTCGTCGGCGGCGTGCTCCCAATACCGCATGACCTCGTACATCCGTCGGCCGAACAAGTGGGTGCCGATCGGCCGCACCAGGTCATTGACGAAAGCGTGCACCTGCTCGTCCGGCGCGGCCCAGTCGAAGCTGCCGGCAGCGTCGACCACATACCCGTCCAACGAGGTGATCGCTGAGTAGCTGAGCTGCGCCATGGTCGGTCTCCTCGCCGTCGGCCTGAAGCCTGACCACTACCCTGACCCACCCGACCCAGGGGGTCAACCGATCGACTGACGGGGTTCTGACCGACCGGTGGACCAAATAACCTGGCCGGTAGGCGGACCATGGATGCATGTCAATGATCGAAGTGCGCGACCTGCGGAAGGTCTACGGACCGAAGACCGTAGTGGACGGGGTGAGCTTCAGCGTCGAACCGGGCGAGATCTTCGGGATCCTCGGCCCGAACGGTGCCGGCAAGACAACAACGGTGGAGTGCATCGGCGGGCTGCGGCAGCGCGACGGCGGCAGCATCACCGTCGCCGGCATGGACCCGGCACGGGAGGGCAGGGCATTCCGCGAGGCACTGGGCATCCAGTTGCAGGAGAGCCGGCTGCCGGACAAGCAGACTGTGGGCGAGGCCCTGCAGCTGTACTCCAGCTTCTACGAAAAGCCCCGGGACTGGCGCGAGCTGCTGGACCGGCTCGGCCTCGGCACCCAGGAGAAGACCTATTTCGCCAAGCTGTCCGGCGGCCAGAAGCAGCGGCTGTCGGTGGCACTGGCGCTGATCGGCAATCCGCAGGTGGCCATCCTCGACGAGCTGACCACCGGCCTGGACCCGGCCGCCCGGCGCGAGGTCTGGTCGCTGCTGGCCGACCTCAAGGGCACCGGTGTCACCCTGCTGCTGGTCTCGCACTTCATGGAGGAGGCGGAGCGGCTCTGCGACCGGGTAGCGGTGATCGACGGCGGCAAGGTGATCGCCACCGACACCCCCGAGGGTCTGGCCGCCGGCGCCCAGGGCGAGCAGCGGATGAGCTTCATCCCGTCAGCCCCGTTGGATCTCGCCGCGCTGCAGCAGCTGCCGGACGTGCACGGGGTGAGCACCAGCGGCGACCGGGTGGTTGTCAGCGGCTCGGACAACGTCGCCAGCGCGGTGATCATCGCGCTGCACGGCAACGGCATCACCGCGCAGAAGCTGCGGGTCGATCAGCCGAACCTGGACGACGCCTTCGTCCAGTTGACCAGGGAAGCAGAAGAGGACAGCGCCATGACCAGGGCAGGAGGAAGCCGATGAGCGCGACCAGCATGATGATCAAGACCGAATCGAAGTTGATGCTGCGCAACCCCGGCGTGGTGTTGTGGACGGCGATCCTGCCGGTGGTCGCTGCCATCGTGCTCGGCGCCATTCCCGGTACCAGGAACCCGACCGACGACCTGGGTGGGGCCAGCTTCTTCGGCGTCTACCAGCCGGTCCTGGTGCTGTTCGCCATCTGCATGCTGGCGGTGCAGGCGCTGCCGGACGTGCTGACCCGTTACCGCGAGCTGGGAGTACTCAAACGGCTGCGCACCACGCCGGCGTCACCGGGGTTGTTGCTGGTCGCACAGCTGGCGCTGATCTTCAGCGTTTCGGTCGTCTGCATGCTGCTGATGGTGGTGCTGCCGACCTTCTTCGGCGCGCCGTGGCCGGAGAACGTGCCCGCGTTCCTGGTCTCGTACGTGCTGGCCGCCTGGGCGATGCTCGGGCTGGGCATGGTGATTGCCAGCCTGTTCCGTAATGCCAAGGTGGCGGCCGGTTTCGGCACCGTGCTGTTCTTCGTCCTGCAGTTCTTCGCCGGTCTATGGGTGCCGCGGCCGACCATGCCGGGCTGGATGCGGACCATCTCCAACCTCACGCCCACCGGTGCCGCCCAGCAGGCGCTGGCGGATGCAGCGGCCGGCCATTGGGCCAGCATCGGCTACTTCGGTGTTCTACTCGTCTGGGGAGCCGTCACCTCGTTGCTGGCGGTCCGGATCTTCAAGTGGGAGTAGTCGAGATGAACCTGGCGGGCGCGCACCCGGTGTCTGAATCAGGCGCAGTGTCGGGGTCCTGCGCGCCCGCCGACCCCCACCCGGCCGAGGTTCAGCCGATCGGCGTCGCCGGCGGCCGGTCCGCCGACGAGATCAACCGGGTGTGGCCGCACGACACCGTACTGCCGCCCTACTCCGCGCTGCACCGGGTGCCGGAGTGGGAACCGGAGGGTCGCTGGCTGCGGGACCGACCGCAGCTCGACTGGCCGGACGCAATGCTCTCGGCTCGGTTCGGTCCGCACATTCTCCGCGGGCTGCTCGTCGTCGCGCTGGTGGTCGGGCAGATCACCGCCGGCGGCGGATGGCAGCGGCACCTGGTCGGGTTGGCCATCGGGCTGCTGTTGTGGGGGTGGCTGGAGTGGTGGTTCCGGTGGGACCTGACGCCGCTGAGTCGCCGGATCATCGTGATCGCCGGCAACTGGATCCTCACCGCCGCCCTGATCGTCGTCACCCCGCTGGGCGGGATCTTCGCCTGGAGCGGCTATCTCATCGCCGGAACCTTCTTCACCGGATGGCTGTTGCTGCTGGCCGTGCCACTGTCCTGCGTGCTGATGACGGCGACCCAGTTCGGCGGGTTCGAGGAGTTCGCCGGCGAGTGGACGCTGTTCACCGCGCTGATGGCACTCAACACCTCGATCGGGTTGGCCTCCATCATCCTGGCCAACCGGCGGGAAGAGGCGGTGCTCCGGCGTGGTGCCACGTTCCGGCAATTGTTGGCGACGCAGCAGGAGAACAGCACCCTGCAGCGGCACATCGTCGAGCAGGCCAGACAGCAGGGGATCCTCGGCGAACGGGCCCGGCTGGCCCGCGAGTTGCACGACACGATGGCGCAGGGCCTCGTTGCGGTGGTCACCCAACTGGAGGCGATCGACGACGCGCAGGTGCGGTCCGCCGACGTTGCGCGACGCGTCGAGCGGGCCAAGGACCTGGCCCGGCAGAGCCTCGGCGAGGCCCGGCGTGCGGTCAACGCACTCCGTCCGCCGGCGCTGGACGACCGCGGACTGCCGGACGCGCTGGAGCGACTGGTGGCCGATTGGGCGGAGCTGAACGGCGTTGCGGCCCAACACCGGGTTTCCGGCGACCCACGGGCGACCGAGCAGGACGCGGCGCTGGTCCGGGTCGCCCAAGAGGCCCTGTCGAATGTCGCCCGGCATGCGGCCGCGCATCACGTCGCGGTGACGTTGACCTACCTGGACGACGAGGTGCTGCTCGACATCCGTGACGACGGAACAGGTTTCGACCCCGCTGCCCGCCCCGAGCCCGGAGTTGCCGGCGGCCACGGGCTGCCCGGCATGGCCGAGCGGCTCCGGCTGGCCGACGGCCGGCTGGCCGTCGAGTCCGAGCCGGGCGGCGGCTGCGTTGTGAGCGCGGCGGTGCCCGGATGAGCGAGCCGGCAGCCGAAACTGCAGTGCGGCTGATCGTCGTCGACGACCATCCGGTGGTCCGCGACGGCATCAAGGGCATGCTCGACCACGACGATCGGATCGAGGTGGTCGGGGAGGCCGGCGACGGCGTCGAAGCGTTGGCCCAGGTACGCCGACTGGACCCGGATCTGGTGCTGATGGACCTGCGGATGCCCGGCGGTGACGGGGTTTCCGCGATCAGGGCGCTGCGGGAACGGTCCGCCGACCGCCCGCGGATCCTGGTGCTCACCACCTACGACACCGACCGCGACATCTACACCGCGATCGACGCCGGGGCGGACGGCTACCTGCTCAAGGCCACCAGCAGGGCCGAGCTGGTCGACGCCGTGCTGCAGGCGCAGGCCGGCCGCAGCGTGTTGGCACAGTCCGCGGTGCAGTCGCTGATGGACCGCGACCGCGGCCGGCAGCTCACCGACCGGGAGGTCGAGGTGCTGCGGGCGATCGCCGGCGGCGGTACCAACCGGGACGTGGCCAAGGACCTGCTCGTGAGCGAGGCGACGGTGAAGACGCACCTGATGCGGCTGTACCCGAAGCTCGGGGTGCGCGACCGAGCGGCCGCGGTGCGGGTGGCCTACGAACGCGGACTGCTGGGCTGACGTTCCGCGAGATCGGCAGCCGGGAGAGGGCCGGTCGGTCCGGCGATGCGCCTACCCGCCGGAGCGGGACCGCCGGACCACGACCGTCCCGGCGCCCACCGTTCCGTGCAGCACGAAATGCGGGTAGCGCGGGTCGGCGACACCGTCGACCTTGCTGCGCGCGGTTCCGCTGCGGGCGGTCACGCCGTTGATGTCGGCCGTCATCCCCTGGCCGACGATGAGTTTCAAGGTTCCGGATTTCACCGTCACCCGAAGGTCCACGACCGCCGGAACAACGGCCTGACTGCAGTCGAGGATCGCGGTTCCCGGTCCGATTTCGACGGCCAGCCGGGCGGGCACCGACCAACGGCCGTCGCGCCGCAGTGTGCCCCAGCCGACGGAGAGCACGATCCGGTCGCTGTCGTCGGAAACGGCCGGCCAGGAAGCCACCGGGACCGGCGGTTGGGCCGACGGCAATGCGGTCGTGGCGGCCGGCGACATCGGCAGGTCGGCGAACGGCGCATCGAGTTCGTCGGCGTAGCGAGCCGCATAGACGGTCGCCAACCGCTCGTCCAGCTCCGCGATCGTGATCCGACCCTGGACGAGTGCCTGCTGCAGGAGCTGCGCAGCCACTTCCCGGTCGTCATTCGAGATCCGCAAGCGGCGGTCCGCTCCGTCTGACATGACAGGGAGTCTAGGCGTCGGACAACACGCCGGCCGCGGTGGCGGCCGCCGCGTAGGCGGCCGCGAGACTGTCGATCGTCTCGTGGGCGTTGAGACCCGACGGGTTCGGTACCACCCACACCTGCGCGCCCGCCAGCTTGTCCAGCTGTGGGCCGGGTTTCGCCCGGGGATTGCGAAAGGCCTTGCGGTAGGCGGTGATTCCGAGGAATGCGACCACCTTCGGCCGGTAGGCGGCCACCGATCTGGCGACCCGCGCCGCACCGTCCCGCAGTTCCTCGGGCGTCAGTTCGTCAGCCCTGGCGGTGGCCCTGCGCACCAGGTTGGTGATGCCGATGCCGGCCGATACCAGCGCCGCCCGGTCCTCGGGCGTCATCCCCGCAGAAGCATCGATCACCTGCTCGGTGATGCCGGCCCGGTGCAGTGCCGGGTAGAAGCGGTTGCCCGGACGGGCGAAGTGCGCGTTCGCCGCCGCGGTCCACAGACCGGGGTTGATGCCGACGATCAGCAACCGCAGGCCGGGGCCGACCAGGTCGTCCACCTGCCTGCCACGCGCCGCCTCGAGTTCTTCCCGGCTGAATCCCATCGCTGGTCACCCTAACGCCCGGCCCGCATCGGCCAATTTTCTTCCGGATCGGCGCAGGAACTGCCACCGCCGGGCATGATGACGGGTGTCGAGTCAACGGGTCCGTCCGAACGGACCGAAACAGCGGACCGCCAACAGCAAACAGCGAAGGAGCGTCACTAGGCCATGGGTGTCAGTCTCAGCAAGGGTGGAAACGTCTCACTGACGAAGGCGGCGCCGAGCCTGTCGTCGCTGGTGCTGGGTCTGGGTTGGGACCTGCGCACCACGACGGGCGCGGATTTCGACCTGGATGCCAGCGCGCTGGTGGTGGGCGCCGACGGCAAGGTGCTGAGTAATGCGCACTTCGTGTTCTTCAACAACAAGCGCTCCCCCGACGGCGCCGTCGAGCACAGCGGCGACAACCTGACCGGCGAGGGCGAGGGCGACGACGAGGCGATCAACGTCTCCGTGTCCGCGCTGCCGCCGGAGGTGGACAAGGTCGTGGTGGTGGCATCGATCTATGAGGCCGACACCCGCGGCCAGACCTTCGGGCAGGTCCGCAACGCCTATGTGCGGGTGGTCGACCAGGCCGACGGCAACGAGCTGGCCCGCTACGACCTCACCGAGGACGCCGCCGGCGAGACTGCCATGGTGTTCGGCGAGCTGTACCGCAACGGCGCCGAATGGAAGTTCCGCGCGGTCGGCCAGGGCTACGCCTCCGGCCTGGCCGGTATCGCCCAGGACTTTGGCGTCTCGCTCTGAACCAGCCGTTCTCGATCTCGACCTGAGAGGAGACACTCCGGGAGTGTTGTCAGGCGAGCGCGACGGCCACCTGGTCGCCGCTCAGCGAAGGGCCGAACAGCGGCCCTTCGCCCGTCCGGCAGCCGACGCCGACCAACGCCTCGCGTTGTTCCTCGGTAGCGATCCCCTTCGCCACGACGGTCAGCGACAGCTGTGGGCCCAGCTGGGCGATCGCCCGGACGATGGCCAGTGCGGACCGCTCGCGCATCATCCGCGCGACGAAGGTCGGATCGATGGTCAGCACGTCGACCGTGTAGTGCTCGAGATCGGCCAACGACGACGGCCCGACGCCGAAGCCGTCCAGGACGACCCGCACCCCGGCCTCACGCATGGCGCGGAGCGCACGGATCGCATAGTCGGCCCCGCGCTGGACCAGGATCTGTTCGCCGATCTGCACCTGCAACAGCGTCGGCGGGATCCGGAACTCGTCCAGGCCGCTGAGCAACCGCTCGGCATAGTCGTCTCGCAGAAACTCGACCAAGGTCGCGCTGACGGTGACCGGGACCGGCGCCAGCCCTTGTCCGCGCCACGACGCCAGGTCATCGAAGACCTTCTCCTGCATCCGGCGCCCGAGCTGGGTGGCCAGCTGGTAGTCCTCGAATGCCGCGGCCACCGCGCCCGGCACCTGCCCGCCGCTCTCGGAGGTCCGGTGGTGCAGCAACGCCGTTAGCCCGACGATTCGGCCGTCCGCCAACCCCACCCTGGTGCGGTATCGCGACTCGACCGCGTTGTCGCGGACGATCTGGCGGGCCAGCCGAAGCTGCCCGGTTGCGCGTTCCGCCGACTCGGCCATCGCACTGGAGTACATCCGGTGGCCGCCCCGCGATTCGCCCCGCAGATCGTGCAGCGCCGTGTCCGCGCATTTCATCAGGCCCTGCGGATCGCGCGCATCGCCAGGGAAGACTGCGCAGCCGATACTCATCCCGCCGTTGATCAGCCGCCCGCCGTAGGAGATCGGCGTCTGGGTCAGCCTTCCGACCTGCTCGGCCGCATCGACGACACCGGCTGCGCCCCCGACGCCGCCGAGGGCGACCGCGAACTCGTCACCGCCGAGCCTGGCGACCGCGCCGGATCCGGGCGCCCACGCAGCCAACCGACGGGCCAGCACCCGGAGCAGGTGGTCGCCCGCGGTGTGGCCGACCGTGTCGTTGACATGCTTGAAGTGGTCGAGATCGATCAACATCAGCCCGACCTCGCCGCCGGACTCGCGAGCCTTCCGCACCAGCTGGTTCAGCCGGAGCTGGAAGGCCCGCCGGTTGAGCAGTCCGGTCAGGCTGTCCGTCTCGCCGGCCACCCGGAGCCGACGCTCGGCCTCTCGCTGGACCGTCACCTCCCGGGAGACACACAGGATTCCGGTGGTCTCGCCGGCGCTGTTCTTCAGCGGGGTCAGGATGTTGTCCCAGTACTGCGGCGGCCGACCCGGCACCTTGCTCAGACCCGGGAAGCGTGACCCGGTGCCGGAACGCGCGATGTTCAACGCCCGGCGGCCGCGACGCCGCACCACCTGGGGCAAAAGGTCGAGCCACTTCATCCCGAATTCTGTCTCGTCCGCCGGGAGGCCGAGGGCGAGGCAGCCCGACATGTTCAGATGCGTCAGCCGGCCATCGGTCGAGATCATCTTGATGCAGTCGACGCTGGCGTCCAGCATGTCGTCGCGCACGCTCACCCGATCGGCCAGCGCACGCTGTTGGACGACCCTGGAGTGGACATCGGTGCAGATCACGTACCAGCCCGGGACCGTCGAATCCTCGCTCCGGCTGGGCTGCAGCACGATGGAGTGCCACCGATACTCCCCCGATCGGTGCCGCAGTCGCCCGTCCCTCTCGGCGGCGCCGCCGTCCCGCTGCGCTGCGGCGAGCAGGGCCGCGATCCCTGGCCGGTCGTCGGGATGGACCCAGCCGAGCCAGCCCTCGTCCGCCGGGGCAGCGGATCCGGCGTAGCTCCGCCAGGCCAGATTCAGCCGCCCTTCGGAACCGTCGGGTGGAACCTCGCAGATCAATTGCGGAAGGGCGTCCAACGTCGATCCCGCCGCAGCCTTCGCTCCCGCCGCTGCGTTCGCTCCCGCCGCTGCGTTCGCTCCCGCCGCGGCCTCGCCAACCCCATCGGCGGGTCGTGCCTGTCCGGACCAATGCATCGTGATGCCCCCCAACCGTCCACCTAGGAACGATTCAGCTGCCGGCCGCCCGAGTGATCGGTGACCGCCGACAGTGTGACCGTCGACACAGTCTAAGCGCGTGCCGGCGACTGCTTGACGGGCGAGCTACTGCGAGTCCATGCTCGGACTGTCCAGCCGCCTCATGGGGACGCGACGGACCTACGGACGGACCAACATGAAGCGAATCCTGGTCATCGGTGCTGCGCTGGCTACCTTGTTGGCTTCGGTCGTGGCGGCACCGAGCGCCGCCGCCGACACGGTGATCGGGCAGGGCAACGCCACCGGCAGCAAGTATCACGCGGGCGTCCCGGCCCGGGGTGGGATCTCTTTCGCAGTGGGACTTCAGGTGAGCCGCAACTCGGCGGGTGTGCTGACGGCGGTGCGCGGGGTCGGCCGGATCACCAAGATCAGCAAGGCACTCAAGGTCCAGGTCGATCGGGTGGACCTCGGCACGGCCACCGCAGCAGTCATCCGGAAGAACACCCCGGTGAACTCCGGAACCGGCGCTACCGCGCTGTCGTACACGGGTTGGAAGAACCTCGCGGCCGGCACCTGTGTGAGCTACCGGACCCGGGCCTACTTCTCGGTGCGCTGGACCGACAATCAGGTGTCGAAGTTCTCCGTCCTGTCGCCCCTGTCGAAGGTCTGCCGGGCCGCGGCGGCGCCCGCGCCGACTCCCCGCAAGTACGCCAATTGCGCAGCGCTGAACCAGGTTTACCCGCACGGGGTCGGTCGGCCCGGAGCTCGCGACAAGACCAGCGGAACACCCGTCACCAACTTCACCGTCTCCACGGCCGCCTACAACCTCAACATCGGAAGTGACCGCGACAAGGACGGCATCGCCTGCGAAAAACACTGAGGCGCCACCCGTTCCAGGGCTCGCCTCCCCCGCCGGACCGCGCCCTGGCCGCTACTGAGCCTTGGACACCGACGACATGTTGAAGCCGTCGACCCGGATCGGCGGCATCGCGCTGCGGGTGAACCAGTCGCTCCACTCCCGGGACAGGCAGCGCTCGGTCGCCCCGATGTCGGAGGCCCGGCGCAGCACGTCAAGCGGCGACATGTTGAACCGGAAGTTGTTGACAACGCCGGCCACCTCGCCGTTCTCGACCAGGTAGACCCCGTCCCGGGTGAGCCCGGTGAGCAGCAGCGTCATCGGGTCGACCTCGCGGATGTACCACTGCGAGGTGACGAGCAGCCCGCGCTGCAGATCGCCGACCAGCTGATCAAGCGAGCGCGTCTCGTCGCCACCGCGCAGCACCAGGTTCTCGGCGCCGGGGGTGAACGCCTCGCCGTACTCGGCGGCGGAGGCCCTGGTCTGCAGCAGCGCGTTGACCGTGCCGTCGGCGATCAATTCGGTCCGGCCCAGGTCGATGCCGTTGTCGAAGACCGAACTCTCCTCACTGGAGGAGCCGGTGGCCAGGAACGGTGACGACTCGATGCCGGGTTCGGCCGGGTCGGAGTACAGCGACAGCGGCCGGTCGGTGATCTTCTCACCGATCTTGGTGGCGCCGTCGGCCGCGGAGAACACCGACCGGCCCTCGCGCGCCTGTCGGGCGCCGGCGCTCCAGCCCAGGTAGATCATGAAGTCGGCGACCGAGGTGGGCGGCAGCACGGTGTCGTAGCGGCCGGGCGGCAGTTCGATGCTGCGCCGGGCCCATTCCAGCCGTTGGCTGAGACCGTCCGTCATCTGCTGGACGTCGACGTCGGTGAAGTCGGCGGTGCCGGCCCCCACCCAGGAGGATCGCTGCAGGTCCGACGATTTCGCGTTCACCTCGGCCGTCCCGGTCGGCTGCACCCAGCGCCGGCGCAGCCCGGTGGACGAGCCGAGATAGGTGGTGGTCAGCTCGTGCCGGGCGAACCCGTAGAGCAGCCGCTCGCCCGACCTGGCTGCCTCGAACGACGCCGACAATCCGGAGAGCAACGGCGCGAAGATCTCGAACGCCTGCTCCTGCGGGCCGTCGGCGAAGCCGTCGTCAGCCCCGCCTTCCACCAGCGGCTGCGCGTCCCGGGCCGGCCCGGACGCGGCCGCCGACTCCGCTGACGCCTCGGCCGCCAGCACCACCGCGGCGATCGCCTCGACCGAGGTCGCGTCGACCGCGGAGGCCTCGACGGTGCCCGCCGCCCGGCCGTGCACGGCCACCACGAACCACGACAGCGACGTGGCCAGCCCCGAGGTGGTGACGGTGTTGTTGGCCCACCGCACGTTCGCCGCGCCGGTCGCGTTCACCACCACGATGCAGCCGTCGGACCTCGACGCGGCCAGCGCGGTCTCGACGATCTGCTGAGGGGTGAGCATTGCCGCGCTCGCCGGGCCCGATTCGGTTGCCATTTACTGGGCACCTTCCTGGACGGTGTTGAGAATGGAGATACCGCGGAATCTGGCACTCGGGCAGCCGTGGGAGACCGCCGCCACCTGGCCGGGCTGGCCCTTGCCGCAGTTGAACGCGCCGCCGAGCACATAGGTGTCCGGGCCGCCGACGGCGTCCATCGCTCCCCAGAAGTCGGTCGTGGTGGCCTGGTAGGCGACGTCGCGCAGCTGGCCGGCCAGCTTGCCGCCGGAGATCTTGTAGAAGCGCTGCCCGGTGAACTGAAAGTTGTAGCGCTGCATGTCGATCGACCACGACTTGTCGCCGACCACGTAGATGCCGTCGTCGATGCCGGCGATCAGGTCGTCGGTCGATCCGCCGGCCGGATCGGGTTGCAGCGATACATTGGCCATCCGCTGGATCGGGGTGTGCTCGGGAGAATCGGCGAAGGCGCAGCCGTTGCTGCGGTCCAGCCCGAGCCGGTGGGCGAACACCCGGTCCAGCTGGTAGCCGACCAGGGTGCCGGCCGAGATCAGGTCCCACTGTTGGCCGGCGACGCCGTCGTCGTCGTAGCCGACGGTGGCCAGACCGTGCACCGCGGTCCGGTCGCCGGTCACGTTCATCACGTCCGAGCCGTAGTGCAGGTTGCCCAATTGGTCGGGGGTGGCGAACGAGGTCCCGGCGTAGGCCGCCTCGTAGCCGATGGCCCGGTCGTATTCGGTGGCGTGCCCGATCGATTCGTGGATGGTCAGCCACAGGTTCGACGGGTCGATCACCAGGTCGTAACTGCCCGCCCGGACCGACGGCGCCTTCAGCTTCTCGGCGAGAGTCTGTGCCATCACCGGGATCTCGCCGTCGAAATCCCAGATCCCGTCGGTCAGGTACTCGTAGCCGCGACCGACCGGCGGGGCCAGCGTGCGCATCGACTCGAACGAACCCGACGCGACGTCGACGGCGGTCGCCTCCAGTCCGGGCTCCAGCCGTACCCGCTGCTGGGTGGTGATGGTGCCGGCGGTGTCGGCGTAGAACTTGTTCTCCTTGACCTGCAGCAGCGAGGCGATGCTGTGGGCCACCCCGTCCTGGGCCAGCAGCCGCTCGGAGCGGTCCAGCAGCAGGGCCAGCCGGTCGGCCATCGGGACCTCGAACGGATCCACCTGGTACTCGGAGACCCAACTGACGTCGGCGTACACCGGCTCGTCGGCCCGTTCCACCCGTTCGTCCACCGCGCCGGCCAGCGCCCTGGCCACCGCAACTGCCTGCCGCGCGGTGGCCGCGGCCGCGTCCGGGGTGAAGGCGATGTCCGCGGCGAAACCCCAGACCCCGTCGACAATCACCCGCACCGCGTAGCCGACGGTGGTCGACTCGGTCGCGTTCTGCACCGCGGTGTCCCGGATCAGCAGGTTTCCGGTGCGCAACCGCTCGCTGCGGAAGTCGGCGAACGAGGCGCCGGCCGCTGTCGCAGCCGTCAGCGCCGCGTCGGCCAGCACGCGCAGCGGCAGTGCCAGGAACTCGGGATCGATGGTCCGGTCCGGCGGTGCGGACCTCGGTGTCGTTGCCACCCGACCACCTTAGGTGTCGCCGGTCGTCGCCGTCAGCCCGGATTATCGTCCGCGGCGGGGACGAACAGCGCCCACGGCGCAGCACGGGTGTCCGACCACAGGCGGACGGCCCGAGTCCGACCACAGGCGGATGGCACCGGTCGCCGACCGGCGTAGCGTCCGTCGGATGGTGCCGCCCCGACTGCGCCGAGCCCATCTGCCGGTCACCGCCCGGGCCTGGATAGCGCCGCTGGCAGCGATTTTCGCGCTGGTCACGATCCTGAGCGACCCGGGCGACTGGTGGCAGGTGGTGCTGCTCGCCCTCGCGGTACTGCTGTTCGCCGGCTGGTACCGCTGGCCGCTGATCATGCCGGCGATGGCGCTGGCAATCCCGGTCCTGGTCGGCGCCGCGGCGTGGTCCGGCGCACTCGAGGGCGGCCTGTTCCAGGTGTCGCTGGTGGCGCTGGCCGCGGCCGCCTGGGTGACGAACCGGATCCTGGCCGGCGTCATCGTCGCCGGTTCCCTGCTGGTGCCGCCGGCCCTCGCACTCGTGAGCCCGGATGCCGAGATCAACTGGGCCATCTGGATGGGAGGCATCCTCTTCCCGGCAGTGCTCGGCCTCATCGTCCGGCGGCTCGAGCAGCTGACCGACGAGCTCGCCGGCGCCCGGCTGGAGCTGGCCGACCGGGCGGTGGCCGACGAGCGCCGGCGGATCGCCAGGGACGTTCACGACCTGGTCGGCCACGGGCTGGCCGCAGTCCTGCTGCAGGTCACCAGTGCCCGCCATGTGCTGCGCCGGGACCCGGATTCGGCGGACGAGGCACTGCGTTCGGCCGAGGACGTCGGCCGGCGGAGCATGCAGGAACTGCGCCGCACCGTCGACCTGTTGCGCCGGGACGACGACGCGCCGGACACGTCGCTGCCGCGGCTCTCGCAGCTCCGCGGACTGGCCGAGTCCTTCGGCGGCGTCGACGGCCGTCATCCCATTGCATACTGCGCCGAGGGCGACCTCGGCGCCGTCGACCCGGCGGTCGGGGTGACCGCGTACCGGATCGCCCAGGAGTCGCTGGCGAACGCCGTCCGACATGCACCGGCCGCGGCGACCAGCCTGACGGTGCTGGTCACCGGACAGCAGCTCACGCTCACCGTCGACACGGTCGGCCCGATCATCGCTGCCGACCCCAACAGGTCCGAGAAGCGCCGGCACTACGGACTTCTCGGCATGCAGGAACGAGCCGCAGTGGTCGGCGGACAGATTTCGGCCGGCCGCACCTCCGAAGGGTGGACGGTGCGCTGCGAGCTCCCACTGATCCCGACCGGCACGACGAGCGGCTCCGGCCGGCCGGGTGAGGCGATGATGGACCGATGATCAGGGTGTTGCTCGCCGACGACCAACCCATCGTGCGCGCCGGGGTGGCCCGGATCCTGTCGCCCGACGACGGTTTCGAGGTGGTGGCCGAATGCGGCGATGGCAGCGCGGTCGCCGAGGCGGTGCTGCGGACCCGACCCGATGTGGTGCTGATGGACATCCGGATGCCGGAGCTGGACGGCATCGCCGCGACCCGGCTGCTGCAAGCCACCGAGCAGCCGCCCGCGGTGCTCGTACTGACCACCTTCGATGACGACGAAGTGCTGTGGGGTGCGGTCGAGGCCGGCGCCGCCGGCTTCGTCCTGAAAGACACCACCGCGGCGGATCTGATCGCGGCGACCACTGCGGTGGCCGGCGGTGGAGCGTGGTTCGACCCGGCCGTCACCCCGCGGCTGCTGGCCGCCTACCGGCGCGCGGTGATCCCCGCTGCCCGGCAGCGCCGGGCGCTCGATCGGCTCAGCGACCGGGAGACCGAGGTGCTGCGCCGGATGGCCCGCGGCGCGACCAACAAGGAGGTGGCCGAGGCCCTGTTCGTGAGCGAGGCGACGGTGAAATCGCACGTCGGCGCGATCTTCGCCAAGCTCGGCGTCCGCGATCGGCCGGCCGCGATCGTCTTCGCCTTCGACCACGGCGTGGTCGCCGCCGGCGACGACCACCGGGGCTGACGAACGGGCCGCCCTTGCCGCCCGTCGCTGCCCCCTCGCCGCCCGTTGCTGCTCCCCCGTTGCTGCCCCCTTGCTGCCCCCTTGCTGCCCCTCGGCGATGAACATGGTTCGCTGCCCGGCAATTCGGACATGCCCCCGGCGACTTACCGGGCTGGGCGCCATGATCAACAGGGATGGGTGCGGCACCGGCTGCCACCCCGGTCGATCCGTGGTCTGGACCAGGGGTGGATGTGCCATCAGCGGGCTGCGCGAACCATCGCTGGCATGACCATTCACGCACAGCCCGCCGAGCATCACCCGGCCGACAATTCGGCCGCCGCAGCGGACAACCGCTCGAAAATCGTGGCCGCGATGTCGCACACCCCGTTGGAGCATCCCCACCGGCTGCGGGTGGTGATTGCCGGCTTCCTGGCGGCCGGCGTGCTGGGCTACGTGGTGGTGACCTATTCCGGGTTCGACCCGTCCGACTCGGCCGTCGGACTGCGCCCGGGAGTGCCCTGGCACTTCGCGGCGCTGATGACGCACATCGTCACCGCCTCGGTGGCGCTGGCGCTGGGTCCACTGCAGTTCGTCAGACGCATCCGGCGGATCCCGCGACTGCACCGCTACATCGGCCGCGGCTACCTGTTCGCCGGGGTATTCCCGTCCAGTCTGGTGGGCATTCCGGTGGCCCTGTTGAGCACCGCAGGGCCGATCGCCGCGGCCGGTCTGTTGGTCGGCGACCTGATCTGGCTGGTGACCGGCGTGCAGGCCTATCGACTGGTGCGCGCGCACCGCTATCGCGAGCACGCCCGGTGGATGGTCCGGAACTTCGCGCTCACCTTCGCCGCGGTGACGTTCCGGATCTGGCTGCCGCTGTTGCTCGTGGTGCAGCTGCCGCTGCTGGACAGAAGCTACGGCGGCGATTTCGATCCGCTGTTCCACACCGCGTACCTGATCACCTGCTGGCTGGCATTCATCCCGAATCTGTTGCTGGTGAACCGCTATCTTCGCAGGTCCCGGCGGCCGGGTGGTCTGCGGGCGAACCGCAGCTCACCGCACTGATCGAGATCATCGTCACCCACGGGTCCCCAATCGGCAGCGGCGCCGTTACGGTAACCGCATGTCGTCGGAGCCGATGGAGATCCATGTGATCGCCGACGCGACCGGAGACACCGCGGCCCGGGTGGCCAGAGCGGTGCAGGTGCAGTTCACCACGCACTCGGTGCGGATCGTCCGGCACCCACGGATCATGACCGCCGACGGGCTGCGCCGGGTGTTCGAGACCCTGGAGCACCGGCGCGGGGTGGCGGTGTACTCGACCCTGGTCGACGAGGGCCTGCGCGAACTGGTGACCGAGTTGTGCAACACCATGCACATCCCGCACGCCGATCTGCTGGGCCCGGCGATGGATGCCCTGGAGGCGGCCAGCGGCGACCGGGCCGAGCGGGTGCCGGCCAGGGCGGTCGGGGTCGATGCCGACTACTTCAAGCGGATCGCCGCGATGGAGTATGCGGTCAAGAACGACGACGGCCAGTTCCTCGAAGGACTGGCAGACGCCGACATCGTGTTGATCGGAGTGTCCCGCACCGGCAAGACACCGCTGTCGATGTACCTGGGTTATCTCGGCTACAAGACAGCAAACATCCCGCTGGTCCCCGGGATCGCCCCTCCCGCAGAGCTTTTCGCCATCGACCGGAACAGGATCATCGGACTCACCATCGACCCGCAGCGGCTGGCCGCGATCCGTGGTCGGCGGGTGCAGGCGATGGGCATGGGGGGCGGAGGTGGTGCCGGGGCCGCCGTTGCCGCGGGCATCGGCAAGGGGCGCATCGGCAGGGCCAGCCTCGGCAAGAGCAAAGACGGCTACTCCGAACTGGCCAGGATCTACGACGAACTCGACGAGATCGGCGCCATCCAACGCCGACTCGGCTGCCCGGTGATCGACACCACCAACGTCGCGCTCGAAGAGGCGGCCGGACGGGTGATCGAGTTGATCGACAGTCGCAACACCAGTAGTACGGCCAGACCCACCGCCCCGACACCGGAGGACTCACCATGACCGAGCGGTACCTGTACGACCTGTCCGAGGGCGACGCATCGATGAAGCCGCTGCTCGGCGGTAAGGGCGCCGGCGTCGCCGAGATGCTGCGGATCGGCATCCCGGTACCCGATGCCTTCACCGTCACCACCACCGCCTGCGTCGCGGCGATGAACAACGACGGGCAATGGCCGGACGGCTTGTGGGACGACATTCTCGCCGCCCTCGACCGGCTGGAGCAGCGCACCGGCCGGCGGCTCGGCGACGCCGAGAGGCCACTGCTGGTGTCGGTGAGATCCGGTGCAGTGCAGTCGATGCCGGGGATGATGGACACCATCCTGAACCTCGGCATCAGCGATACCTCGGTGGTGGCGCTGGGCGCCGAGTCCGGCAATCCACGGTTCGCCTGGGACGCCTACCGGCGGTTCATCCAGATGTACGGCGAAGTGGTCGAGACCGTCCCGGCGCACGTCTACGAGGATGCGCTGGCCGCACTGAAGTCCGACCGCGGGGTGCAGCAGGACACCGACCTCACCGAGCAGGACCTGCAGCAACTGGTGCAGACCTATCTGACGCTGTCCCGCGAGCACATGGGCGAGGAACTGCCGACGGACCCGAAGGAACAGCTGCGACGCAGTATCGACGCGGTGTTCCGGTCCTGGCTCAACCCACGCGCCGACGTCTACCGTCGCGCGAACAACATCTCGGCCGACCTCGGCACCGCCGTCAACGTGATGCAGATGGTGTTCGGCAACCGCGGCGACACCTCCGCCACCGGCGTGTGTTTCACCCGGAACCCGGCCACCGGCGCCAAGGAGTTGTACGGCGAGTTCCTGGTCAACGCGCAGGGCGAGGATGTGGTCGCCGGCATCCGTACCCCGCGACCGTTGGCCGAGATGGAGCAGGTACTACCGGCGGCCTATCGGCAGCTGCTCGAGACGATGACCAAGCTGGAACAGCACTACGGCGACATGCAGGACATCGAGTTCACCGTCGAGGACGAAACCCTGTACCTGCTGCAGACCCGCAACGGCAAGCGCACCGCATCGGCGTCGCTGAAGGTGGCCCGCGACCTGGTCGCCGAGGGCGTGATCGACGAACGCGAGGCACTGCGCCGGATCGAACCGGCACAGCTGGATCAGCTACTGCATCCGGCCATCGATCCGCAGCACGGCAAGACCCCGTTGACCAAGGGGCTCAATGCCTCTCCCGGCGCCGCCGTCGGCACCGTGGTGTTCGACGCGGTGACGGCCGAGCGGCGCGGGAAGGCCGGCGACCCGGTGGTACTGGTGCGCTGGGAGACCACCCCGGACGACATCGCCGGGGTGATCGCCGCCCAGGGCGTGCTGACCGCGCACGGCGGAATGACGTCGCATGCCGCCGTCGTCGCCCGCGGGATGGGGAAGCCCTGCGTAGCAGGGGCTTCGGCCATCAAGATCGACGCGCTGGCCAAGACGCTGACGATCGGCGACACCGTGCTCGGCGAGGGTGACTCGATCACCCTGGACGGATCGACCGGCGAGGTGTTCGCCGGTGCGCTCGACCTGGTGCCGCCACAGGTCAACGAGGACTTCCAGGCGATCGTCGGCTGGGCCGACAAGATCCGGCGGATGGACGTGCGGGCGAACGCCGACAACGGCGAGGACGCCGCCAAGGCCCGCGAGTTCGGCGCCCAGGGCATCGGGCTGTGCCGCACCGAGCACATGTTCATGGACGAGACCCGGCTGCCGGCCGTCCGGAAGATGATCCTGGCCGACGACGAGGCGGCGCGGGAAGCCGCGCTTGCCGAGATCCTGCCGATGCAGCAGGCCGACTTCGAGGCGATCTTCGACGCCATGTCCGGCCTGCCGGTCACCATCAGGCTGCTCGACCCGCCGCTGCACGAGTTCCTGCCGAACCTGGTGGACCAGGCGCTGCTGGTGCAGCGGCTGGAGCTGCAGAACGGGGATGCAGCAGAGCTGGCCGAGGCAAAGGCGTTGCTGGGCAGGATCAATGCGCTGACCGAGCAGAACCCGATGCTCGGAACCCGCGGCGTCCGGCTGGCCCTGATGTTCCCGGAGATCGCGGTGATGCAGGTCCGGGCGATCGCCAGGGCAGCGCTCGCGGTGAAGGGCCGCGGCGGTGATCCGCACGTAGAGATCATGGTGCCGCTGGTCGCCTTCGCCCAGGAGCTGCAGCGGATGCGGGAGCTGATCACCGAGACGATGGCGCAGGAACTGGCGGCCGCCGGCGGCGCCGAGCTGCCGTTCACCGTCGGCACCATGATCGAGCTGCCGCGGGCCGCGGTGGTCGCCGACCAGATCGCCGAGTTCGCCGACTTCTTCAGCTTCGGGACCAACGACCTGACCCAGACCGGCATCGGCATCTCCCGCGACGACGCGGAGGGCGCTTTCCTGGCCGCCTATGTCGATGCCGATATCGTTCCGGCCAACCCGTTCTCCAGCATCGACGTGGACGGGGTCGGCGGCTTGGTCGCCCTGGGCACCGAACGCGGCCGGTCGGTGAAACCGGACCTGAAGGTCGGCGTCTGCGGCGAGCACGGCGGCGACCCCGCCTCCATCAACCTGTTCGAGAAGATCGGCCTGAGCTACGTCTCCTGCTCGCCGTACCGGGTGCCGATCGCCCGGTTCGCCGCCGCCGTCGCCGTGTTGAACCAGCAGGATCAGCAGGCCTGACCCCGAGGTAGCGCGAAACTGGCCGACACGCCGGCCGATCGTCGGCGTGTCGGGTCAAACGAAGCGCTACCTGGGGGTGGGGACGGGCCCGATCGGCGCCACGGGTGCCCCGTGGTCAGTATCGTTTCGCGTATGACGGAGCACCAGCCGGGTGTCGCACCGGACAACGATGGGGCTGACGGCCCGGTTGACGCAGCGCCGGCATCCGTCGTGCGGCGTCGCTGGTACCGGCGTCATCCCGTTCTAGTCGGTGCCGTTGCCGTCGTGCTGCTCGGTGCCGGCGTCCTCGGTGCGTCCTTCGCCTGGGTACGGATCGACAGCTCGGCCCATCTGTACCGCACCGACACCGCGCCGACCGCCCCGGTCGCGCTGGTGCTGGGCGCCGGGCTGCGCCCGGACGGCACGCCGTCGCAATACCTGCAGGACCGGCTGGACGACGCCGCGACCCTGTACCGCAACGGCACGGTGACGGCACTGCTGGTCTCCGGCGACAACGGCACGACCGATCATGACGAGCCCACCGCGATGCGTGATTACCTTGCCGCACACGGTGTCCCGGCGCAGCAGGTGATCCGGGACTACGCCGGGTTCGACACCTACGACTCGTGCGTGCGGGCCAAGCAGATCTTCGGCGTCACCCGGGCACTGGTGGTGACCCAGGAGTTCCACCTGCCGCGGGCGGTGTTCCTGTGCCGGCAGGCCGGTATCGACGCCGCGGGCGTCGCCGACCCGCACCCAGGTGGCGTCGGGCTGCGGTTCACCGTGCGAGAGCTCCCGGCGGCGGTGAAGGCGTCGTGGGATGCCATCTGGCGGCCGGACCCGAAGTTCCTCGGCCCGCAGGAGCCGGATCTGGTGGCCGCGGTGGAACATCCGGCTCCTCGACCCGCCGGTGGCGTCGGGTGACCGCCCCCGGACCGTCGAGCATCCCGGGGGGCGACCTGCTGATCGCCGCCGGACCCGGTATGCCACACGGGCTACGGATCCCGGCCACCGAGTTGGTGGAGCGGTTCTCCCGATCGGCCGGACCCGGCGGCCAGGGGGTGAACACCGCGGACAGCCGGGTGGAATTGCTGTTCGTGCCGGCCACCTCGACGGCCTTCAGCCAGGCGCAGCGCGCCAGGGTGCTGCGCCGACTGGCCGATCGACTCAGTCAGGGAGCGGTGGCCATCGCGGCCAGCGAATACCGCTCGCAGCACCGCAATCGGGTCGCCGCCAGGGAGCGGCTGACGGCGATCCTGCGGGATGCGATCGCCCCTCCCGCGCCGCCGCGCCGGCCGACCAAACCCACCCGCGGTTCGCAGCGCCGACGGCTCGACGCGAAGAAGCAGCGCGGCCGGACGAAGGCGCTGCGGGGCCGGGTCGCGCCGGAGAACGGCGGTTAGTCAGGCGACCGAGATCTTCGGCGGCAGGGTGAACAGCGACACGATGCTCACCACGATGAGCATGATCGCACTGACCACGATGAAGGTCCCGATGGCCACTCCCGGCAGGAACAGGATCACGATGCCGGCGATGACCGAGATGATGCCACCGACGATCGGCAGCCAGCGCGGACCGATAGTGCGACCGGAGATCCCGACGATCAGATCGTGGATGCCGCTGATGATCCAGGCGATCCCGATGAAGATCGCGATGAACACCGCGGTGCTCACCGGATGGATCAGGCAGATGATGCCGGCGACCACCACCACCACGCCGAGGATCCCGAGCAGCCACCGGTTCCCGGTGGACAGCGCGTCCGCGGTGAACGCGGCGACGATCCGGAACAGGCCACCGATGATCAAGGCGATCCCGAACAGCCAGGCGAGCACCACCACGGTCGCGCCGGGCCAGACCAATACGATGATGCCCACCACGATCCCGACCACCGCGCTGACAATGGCCGAAGTACGGATGGACGTGTATGCCTGGGCCACGAACGATCCGGCTGGATCCGTCACGGTCACCACCTCCAGGGGTCGGTTCGACGATAACCCCGGGCCTGCCGGCCCGCCATCCGACACAGCGTCAGCGTGGCAGGTTGTCGATGTCCAATTCGGGCAACTCTCCGACCGGGCGGAAGCCGAACACCCGCCCGTAGAACACCAGCTCACTCTCGATCGCATCGCGCACCGACTCGGCCATCCGAAAGCCGTGTCCCTCACCTTCGTAGAGCCGCAGCGCCACCGGCCGGCCCTTGGCGCGCACCGCATCCGCCATCGAGATCGACTGGTTCGGCGGCACCACCTTGTCCTCGGTTCCCTGCAGTACCAGCAGCGCACAATCGAGCCGGTCGACGTGCTGGATCGGCGAACGGTCCAGGTAGATCTGCCGTTGCGCCGGGTACTGCCCGACCAGTCCATCCAGATAGCGGGACTCGAACTTGTGGGTGTCGGTGGCCAGCGCCTCCAGGTCGCCGATGCCGTACCTGCTGACGCCGGCCGCGAAGGCGTCCCGGAAGGTCAACGCGGCCAGCGTCGTGTACCCGCCTGCGCTGCCGCCGCGGATGGCCAGCCGGTCGCCGTCCACCGCACCGCCGGCGACCAGATGCGCGGCGCCGGAACAGCAGTCGTCGACGTCGACGATGCCCCATTGCCCGGTGAGCCGCTCCCGGTAGGCGCGTCCGTAGCCGGTGCTGCCGCCATAGTTGACGTCCAGCACGGCGAATCCGCGGGAAGTCCAGTACTGCAACGACAACGACAACGCGGCTGACGACGCGCCGGTCGGCCCGCCGTGCGACAGCACGATCAGCGGGGGCAGCTCGGCGATCGGTGCCGCGACCTCCGGATTCACCGGCGGATAGAAGAATCCGTGCGACACGGCGCCGTCCGGGGTCGGCCAGTTGATCGGCTCGGCGATCGAGAAATAACGGGGGTCAACGGTTTCCGAGATGCTCGACCGGAGCTCGGTCAGCTCGCCGGTCGACCCGTCGATCCGGACCAGCGCGTTCGGCCGGTCCCGGAAGCCGGCCACCGCCACCACCTCGTCGCCGTCGGCGACCAGCGACCCGACGGCGGCGAGGTCGACCGCGAGCTCGCCGGCGGTGAAGCCGCCGATCGCCCTGGCGTCCTGATGCTGCTCGAGCCGCACCAGCACCACTCCTGTGGGTTCGTGCCGGCGGATCAGCACCGTTCCGTTCGCCAGCTGTATCCAGCCGCGCGCCCCGAAAACCCAGGCCGGGTCGGCACAATCGGCTGCCACCGGGTAGACGTTGCTCCCGTCGACGTGCAGATTCCAGAAGCCGCTCCGGTCGCTGCACCAGGCCAGCCGCCCGTCGGCGAGCCAGCCGATGTCGGCGATCGATACGCCGGCGCCGCCGTCCACCTGACGGACGTCGCCGGCATCCGCATCGCCGCACCAGAGCCGGCTTGCGTCCCAGGGCATCGACGGATGCTCCCAGGTGTAGAAGGCCAGCTGGTGCCCGTCCGGGGACAACCGCGGTGACGAGACGAAATCGTGCCCGTCGACCAGGATCTCGCCCTCGTTGGTGGCCGGGTCGACGTCCGCGTCCAGCGCGATCCGGACGATCGAGTTGACGCATTCCGCCGGCCCGTCCGGCCGCCCGACCCCGCGGTGGTCCTCGCGGACCGCGAGCAGCCGGCGCCGGGGCAGGTCGAGTTCCAGATCGGCATACCGCAGCATCCGGTCCGGCAGGTCGGGGGTGATCGGCCGGGGTTCGTCATCCCCGTCGATCAGATGGATCCGGCCGTCGGCGAAGTTCGAGAAGACCACCACGGAGTCGGCCACCGCGTACGCGCCACCGCCGTACTCGTGCACGCTGCTGCGCACGTTGAACGGCGCCGGGGTGACGTCGACCGGCGGGCCACCATTCCTGGAGCGGACCAGCACCGTGCGACCCTTTTCGCTCGGCCGCGATTCCAACCAGTAGCGATCGCGGCCATCGGGCCGTTCGTCAACCGCCGGCTCGGACAGCCCGACCGATCCGGACGTCAGCAGCTCGGTGTCGATCGGAGACGGCCATGAGCCGTAGGGCAGCGGTTTCGGGTCGGTCGGCGTGGATGACATTGGTCTGTTCTACCGGGTATGGATCAGCGGTCAACCGGGCGGTGCCCGACCCGCCCCGGCGACGCGCTCAGGCCTAACGGCCGGCGAACACAGTGCGTGACTGCAATCCTCGAGCTCCTGCCTCCAGTCGGGTCGCAACGCCCACGCTGCGACTGGCAGAGTGTCACTCCGTTATCGTATGCTTCGGCTGGATTCGCCGACCTGCCCAGATGGCAGAGCCGGCACGCTCTCCTTGACCCCTTCCCTATGGAGCACTGCGATGCGCGCACCCTCATGGCCCGCTGTCCTGCGACGTGGCGTTGTCGCGGTATCCGCTGCCGCGTTGTTGGCCGGGCTGGTCCCGGCGTTGGTCGAGGCCGCTCCGCGGCCGTCCGTTGCACCAGCGACCAGCACCGCCCCGATCGGCAAGGTCGCCACCACCGTGACTGCGACGACAACGCGTGCGACCTTCGGGACGCCGGTCCGGATCACTGTTGCCGTCAAGGGATCGTCGCCGGCCCCCACCGGTCCGGTGCGCGCCTATTACCGTGGCGCGAAGGTAACCGGCGCACTGTTGAGTTCAGGCAGGGTCCGCTTGACCCTGCCGGCGGGCTGGGCGCCTGGCACCCGCGCCGTGACGATCAAGTATCTGGGTGACGCGCGAAACCTCGGCACCACCAAGACGATCTCGGTGTCGACGATCAGGGCGGTGAGTTCGGTCGTTGCCACTACGGCCACGGTCGCATACGGCACGGGGGCCAGAGTGAAGGTCACCGTCCGCGGCGCCGGTTCGAAGCCCGGCGGCGTCGTTCGGGTCTACCAGGCAGGTAAGTGGCTGGCCGCACGGACTCTCAGCGGGGGCACCGCCACCGTGCCACTGCCGAAGTCGCTCATCCCGGCCACTCGTCGGTTGACGGTGATCTATGTTGGATCCAGCAAGCACAAGACGAGCCGGACGTCCGTCGTCTCGCGGATCACCACCGCGCTACCTGTCGTGTCCGCTACCTCCGCAGCCGTGCACACCGGCCAACGCGCCACGGTCAAAGTTACCGTCAAGGGCACCGGGTCGACGCCGACCGGCACGCTCACGGTGACGCGCAACGGCAAGTCCTACGGAACCAGGTCGCTGTCCTCGGGCAGGGCGTCGATTGTGCTGCCGGCCCTTGCCGCGGGCAGTTACGGGTTCACGGTGAACTACAAGGGCAGCAGCAAGTTCAAGGCCCGCAGCACGAGCGCGACCGTTCGCGTCACCAAGCCGGCCGCCGCACCGAAACCGCCCGTCGCACCGAAGCCGTCTGCTTCCTATAAGAACTGCACCGATGTGTGGAAGAGGCTGGGCCGCTCGATCTACCCGTCCGACCTGGGATTCCAGTCCAAGTTCGACCGCGACAACGACGGCATCGGCTGCGAGATCCGGCCGTGGTGACCGCATCCTGATCAACCCGCGATTCAGCCGCCGGCCAGGCCGTGGGTGTAGGCGTACCGCACCGCGTGCGCCCGATCCCGCAGCTGCGCCTTGGCGAACAGATTGTTGATGTGCGTCTTGACAGTCGCCTCACTGACGAACAGGCGACGTGCGATCTCGGAGTTCGTCAGTCCTTGGCCGATGAGTGCCACCACCTCCAGCTCGCGTTTGGTGAGGCCGTCCGGCGACTGGTCGGTCGGGCCGGCACTGGCCGCAGGCTGCTGGCCGGCCACCACGGCCCGTACCAACCTGGCCTGCACGCCGGGATCCAGCACGGACTGGCCAGAGGCCGCAGTTCTGATCGCGGAGGCGATCTCGTCCCGGCCCGCCTCCTTGGTCAGGTAGCCGCGAGCGCCGGCCTGTAGCGCGGACAGGATCGATTCCTCGTCGTCGTAGGTGGTCAGCAACACCACTGCAGTGTCCGGCGACTGCTCGGAGACCGCGGCGGTGGCCTGGGCGCCGTCCATCACCGGCATCCGCAGATCGGTCAGCAGCACATCCGGCTGCAGCTGCGTCACCCGCTCGACCGCCTGCTGCCCGTCGGCGGCGGTTCCCACCACGTCGATGTCCGGCAACAGGTCGAGCATGGTGGCGAGGGCTTCCCTGATGGCTGTCTGGTCGTCGGCCACCACCACCCTGATCGCCTTGTCCGCCATCACTTCTCCTCATCCGAACCACTGATGTCGACGCCGACCGGCATGGCCAGCTGCACCCGCCAGCCGCCGGCGAACTCGCCGTCGGTGACCGGCCCGGCCGTCACCGTCGCACCGATCAGTGCCGCGCGTTCCCGCATGCCGATCAGCCCCATTCCGCTGCCGTGAGAGGTAGGTGGTGCGTCAACCCCGCCGTTGGTCACCTCGAGCCGAACCTGGTCGGCGGCGAACCGCAGCGTCACCAGCACCGGCGCGCCCGGCGCGTGGCGGCGGGCGTTGGTGAGCGCCTCCTGAGCGGTCCGCAGCAGGGTCTGGCTGCGGGTCACGTCGAGCTGCCCCGGCTCACCGGAGACCACGAGCTGCTCATGGTCGGCCGACAGCATCGACCGGATCGCCGGCACCGCGTCGACCACGTCCTCGCGGAGTGCCTGCACCGCCCGCCTGGCCTCACCGAGCCCCTCGACCACCATGTGCTGCGCCCGGCGCACCGCGTCCCGGCCCTGTTCGTCGCGCCCGGCCTCGAACAGCGCGTCGGCCATCGACAGTTGCATGTTGACGCCGGACAACGAGTGCGCCAGCACGTCGTGGATGTCGCGGGCGATCCGCGCCCGCTCCGCCAACGCCTGTGCCTTCGCCTCGGACGCGGCCGTCCGACGGGTCTGTTCGACCAACTCGTGGGCCGCCTGCAGCGTCTGCATCCGATTCCGTCGGAGCATCCCCAGCGCGACCGACACGATGACGAAAACACCTATCCACCAATAGGTGTCGCCGTCGATTGCCATGCTGGTCATCGCCGTGATGCCGGCGATCGAACCGATCACCACGGCTGGCACCGGCGGGAACCGGATGCCCGCGTGGATCGCCAGCATGAACGCGAACGACACCGCGAAGCTGCCGGGATCGAAGGCGAACAGCAACCCGGCCGGTACCGACCAGACCAGGGCGATCGCCCATCGCAGTCGCGGACCGATCAGGGTGTCCGGCAGGGTGCGGGTCAGCGTCAGCGCGCCATTGGCGATGAGCAGACAGCTGCCGAACAGCCCTCGGCCGCTCCAGCCCAGCGGATCGACGGTGACCACCGACAGAATGATCATCGCCAGGCCGAGCAGCGGTTGCACGGCGACCACCATCGCGTCGGCCTCGGGCAGCACCGGTATCCCCGATTCGCGCTGCTGCGCCTGCAGCCGGCGGCCGATGTTCATCTGCACTCCCCGAGTCTTGCACCGGCCGGGGCCCGCGCCCTGCACCCCAGGGTGGAGACCCGAACTCCACCCGGACTCCACTTGCCGGCCGATGTGCCGCTGCCTGCCGAAAACGAACATGGATGTCAGCACGAAGAACGTCCCAGAGCGGCCGATCGGCCGCCACCAAGAAGGAGTTTGAAGATGTCCGACTTCATGCAGGCACTGGTCATCGGCGGCAGCATCTTCGTCGCCATGCTGTTCACCGGACTGGGCCGACGCGCCCTGACCGTCCGCTCGGTGGTGCGACCGCTGGTCATCGTCGGGATCTTCGCCGTCATCTACCTCAAGGACGCTCCGACCGCGACCGGCGGGGAATGGGGGCTCTACGCCGTTGGCGTCGCACTCGGGCTGGTCTTCGGCGGCATCGCCGCGCTGCTCACCAAGGTGGAGCGGGACGCCGACACCGGCGCCGTGGTGACGGTGGCCGGCGCCGGGTTCGCCGTCACCTGGTTCGTCGCGCTGGCCTCCCGGCTGGTGTTCGTCTGGGCGGTGACGGACGTCCCGGCGTTCCGGGACCAGGTCGGCATCTTCATGATGGGCCACCAGATCGAGCAGAGTGCGATCGCGCCGTTCTTCGTGATCTGGGCGCTGACCATGGTGGTTGCCAGGGTGGCGGCGATCCAGACCAGGGCGCGTCGGCTGCCGGCCGCCGCTGCGGCTCCGCTGGTCGCCGCCTGACGGCGCCAGGCTCGATCGGCCCCGGAGTCCGAAGCGGACACCGGGGCCGATTGCCGTCCGGGCGGCGTTGGGAGGCTGCGCCGATCAGCGGCGGCGGGCGCCGCGACCGAGGCCGACCGCCAGGTTGAGCACGATGAGCAGCGCGATCGCGCCGAGCGCGGCCACCCCGATGCTGGCCCAGTTGAACCGGAAGTCCCAGGGCGTCCCGGTCGCCGCCCGATAGATGAAGCCGGCGAGCACGGCGCCCAGTACTCCGGTCACCATGTTGGTCAGGCAACCCCTGCGCCGCTCGTCCCGCACCACCAGGTTGGCCAGCCAACCGGCCAGGATTCCGAGCACCACCCAACCGATCCAGCTCACTGGTGCACCATCCTTAGGTCAGTGATTTCAGATGGATTGCTGATGCGCCCGAGGTGCCGCCAGTTCATCGCCGAGCTTGCTCGACACGGTTGATGTCCATCATGAGATCTGCGAGGACTGGTGGTTACCCGGGACGTGCGGACCGTCGACAGGGCTGAGCGCCAACGCCAACACTGGCTGCGAGCGCCGATCAGTGAGCGAACCGGCAGCCACGTTCCGGAACCACTGGCATACGAGGGCGCCTCCCCACTGGTACTAGCAGCGAGGAGGCTGACGTGAAGTCTG
>NZ_AUFT01000011.1:0-213333 GCF_000426645.1 Nakamurella lactea DSM 19367
GTCTGCTGTCGATGTCATCGTGAATACCTGCCGTCCTATCGCTGAACCGGGAAGGGCGGCACGCGCCGGTCGGGCGGGCGGACAAGACAGTGACGGGGCCTCTGGCCAGGCTCCTATAAGGTCACGACGCCCGTCCGGCAGGTGCCGAATACGCCACCACACCAGCCCGGACGACACATCCCGTTCAGGACACCACGGTCAGTCAGAGCAAGAGTCAGACCGGACCAGCGCGGCAGCACCACCATCCTCACTGTCAAAGCAGCACCGCATAGCCCAGCACCGGCAACTCTCCGCGCTCGTTTCCACTCGCGACGCCACCAGGACCTGCGTCGGCGGTGGCATTCAGTGCGACGGCCGCCACCAGCTGCGGAGATCGACTTCCGCAGCACCTGCAGGTTCCCCCCCGACTTGCCCCGGTGGTCACCAATGCCAGCCCGGCCACGTCATCGTTTGACGGCTGCTGCCGCGCCACTGCGGGGCAACAGCAACAGCGGCCACCGCACCCACGCATGCCTGCAGCATCGAGGTACACACCCGAGTGCGTATCCACCGACCGCACCGAGTCAGAACAAGGCCTGGAATTCTGAAAGTGCCCCGGCGACAAACTTGCGGGCATCGGCCTTACACGACAGCATCAACTACAGGCAGGCAGGCAGGCGCCGGGCCGGCCCCCTGACGCTCCCCAGACCTCAAGTATTGGATGAAGCTGTCGTCGCGCGGCCGAGAGGAGCGTCGAGGAGTGTGTGAGACTCCGGTGGACGAAAGCGGCGCTGAGGTGAGGGGTCTCTGATGGCGGGCACGGTCCACGAAGTCCTCAGCAGTTACGACCCTCGGGCGGGCGCGAGCAATGCTGAGTCGTCCCTCGCGACGCCGCTGGAGGAGCGGTGCGGGCGCGAAGGCGACAGACCGGCAGCGCCAGAGTTGGCAGAAGCGCAGAGCCGCCGCTCGGCGGCGACGCGCGGCTCTGACTGCGGGACACGCAACGCCATGTTCGGCAGACTGAGCTCCACCTTCGAGTCTCGTAAAGGAACAACGTGAGCACACTCGGTAGCTTCATCTGGTCGATCGCTGACCAGCTCCGGGGGCCTTATCGCCCCAACCAGTACGGAGCGGTGATCCTCCCGTTCACGATCCTGCGACGCCTCGACTGCATCCTCGAACCCGACCGGGACGCCGTCCGCGAGCTTGCCGCTAAGTACAAGAACCCCAACCGACTCAAGGTTGAGGTGGCCAAGGCCACCGGGCGGCCGTTCTACAACACGTCGAACTACTCGTTCACCAATCTCCTAGCCGACGCTGATGGTCTAGCTGACAACCTCACGGACTACCTCGATCGCTTCTCCGCCGACGTCGACGTGTTCGAGTACTTCGACTTCAAGAAGGAGATCCTGGCGCTCGAGAAGGCCGGACTCCTGCGCGAGATCGTCAAGGCGTTCGGGGCGGTCGACCTACACCCCAAAGCGGTGTCCAACTCGGACATGGGGGACGCGTTCGAGTACATCATCCGGAAGTTCAACGAGGCCGCGAACGAGACATCTGGTGACCACTACACGCCACGTGACGCGATCCGGCTGCTGGTCGACCTGCTCTTCGCCGAGGAGGACGCCGGTCTGAGCGAGCCCGGCATCGTCCGGTCGCTGTATGACCCGACCGCAGGCACCGGCGGCATGCTCTCCCTGGCCGAGGAGCACCTGCTCGCGCAGAACCCGGATGCGCGGCTCAGCCTGTTTGGCCAGGAGTACAACCCGCAGTCCTACGCGATCTGCAAGTCCGACATGCTCGCCAAGGGCAATGACGCAACCAACATTGCGTTCGGCAACACGCTCACCGATGACGCGTTCAAGGGTCGCCAGTTCGACTTCTGTATGTCGAACCCGCCCTACGGCGTCGATTGGAAGCAGTACGCCAAGACGGTCACGAAGGAACGCAACGAAGCGGGCCCCTACGGACGCTTCGCGCCAGGCCTTCCGGCGACCTCAGATGGGCAGATGCTCTTCCTGCTGCACCTCGCCCACAAGATGCGCGCGCCCGAGGATGGCGGAGGTCGCGTCGGCATCGTGATGAACGGTTCGCCGCTGTTCAACGGCGGAGCCGAGTCGGGACCGTCCAACATCCGCAGGTGGCTGCTGGAGAACGACCTTGTCGAGGCGATCGTCGCGCTGCCGACCAACATGTTCTTCAACACTGGCATCGCTACCTACATCTGGATCCTCGATAACTCGAAACACCAGGACCGCAAGGGCAAGGTGCAACTGATCGATGGCACGTCATTCTGGACCAAGATGCGCAAGAACCTCGGGTCAAAGGGCCGCGAGATCAGCGACGACGACCGCACCCAAGTGGTGCGCTTGTACGCCGATTTCACCGATGCCGACCCGGATTTCTCAAAGGTGCTACGCAACAACGAATTCGGCTACTGGACCATCACCGTCGAGTGGCCTCTGCTGGAGGACGACGGCAAGCCCGTGGTTGATCGCAAGGGCAAGCCGAAGGCCGACGCCAAGAAGCGCGACACCGAGAACGTCCCGTTCACCTACGGGGGCTCGGCCGCCGGCGCCTCGGCGCAGCTCGAGGTGATCCAGGCCTATTTCGACGCCGAGGTGAAGCCGTACGCCCCTGACGCCTGGATCGACTGGGCCAAGGTCAAGACCGGCTACGAGATCCCCTTCACCCGCCACTTCTACAAATACGCCCCACCCCGCCCCCTCGCCGAGATCGACGCCGATCTCGAAAAGCAGGTCGCCAAGATCCTCGACCTGCTCCATAAGGTAGAGGGATGACCGGCTCAGTACGCCTCAAATGGCTGCTCTCGGAGTCCGATGTGAGGGCGAAGACGGCTGCGGAGACGTTGCCGTTGCTGTCGGTCTCGATCAGCTGGGGTGTCCGGCGTCGCGAGGCGTCAGACGGGACCACGCGAGCTGCGTCGGAGGATCTATCCAACTACAAAGTCTGTCGCGCGGGTGACCTCGTCATCAACCGAATGCGCGCGTTCCAGGGCGCGCTCGGTATCGCCCCGGAAGACGGGGTCGTGAGCCCGGACTATGCCGTGTTGCGAGTCGACCCGAAGGTCGACAAACGGTGGCTGAACTATTACCTCTCCAGCGGATCGACCGTTTCAACCATGGCCAGCATAGTGCGCGGCATCGGTGGCACGGAGGCTGGGAACGTCCGGACTCCTCGTCTGAACGTCAGCGACCTGCAATCGATGAATGCTCCTCTAGTGTCGGAAGAGGAGCAGCGCGCGATTGCCGACTACCTCGACCGCGAGACGGCCCGCATCGACACGCTCATCAAGGAGCAGCAACGCCTGATCGAGATGCTCGACGAGCGGCGCGTCGCCGTCATGAATCGTGCGGTTCGTCAAGGGATCCGCGGGAACTTACGTCTTCGACCCCATGATGATCCGTCCATCGGGTCGATTCCAGAGGGCTGGCAGGCGTTCCCGCTTCGCCGCCTTGCAACTTCGCTCGACGGCGCTCGAATCCCCCTCAGCGCCGAAGATCGAGCCCTCCGGCAAGGTCCGTATCCGTACTACGGTGCGACCGCAATCATCGACCGTGTTGATGATTTCCTGTTCGACGAACCGCTCGTACTCGTGGCCGAGGATGGATTCGGTCTTTTGTTCCGATCTAAACCGATTGCTGTCGCCGTTGACGGGAAGATATGGGTGAACAACCATGCGCATGTGTTGAGAGCCAACGATGTCCCCGCGCCCCTTCTGGCAGCGAGAATCGAAGTCGAGGACGTTGCGCCGTATCTCTCGGGATCTCGTCAACCAAAGTTCACCGCGGGTGCACTTAAAGGCATGCGACTCTCATTCCCACCTCCAGAAGAGTGGCAGGAGATTCTGGATTACCTCGACGGCGAGACTGGAAAGATTGACACCCTCATCGAAGAGACCGAAAGATTCTTAGGACTCGCCCGAGAGCGCCGGTCAGCCATCATCACCGCTGCTGTGACCGGTCAGATCGACGTACGGGGAGTGGCGTGATGGCGGATCACAACGAAGTCGTCTTCGAGACCGAGATCTGCGCGCACCTCGAGGCCCACGGTTGGCTGTACTCGGCAAACGACGCCGACTATGACAGGGAGCGCGCCCTGTTCCCGGACGATCTGTTCGCCTGGTTGGACGAGACGCAACAGGCGGCATACGCGAAGGCTTTGAAGGCTGCGGGGTCGCAGGCGAAGTTCCTCGACGTCCTGGTTGCTGCGCTCGATAAACCGCTCGAGCATGGTGGCGGGACGTTGAACATCTTGCGCAATGGGGTGCAGTACATCGGTGGTGGCCGGTTGAAGATGGCCCAGTTCCGTCCGGAGACCAGCCTGAACGAGACGACGAACGCCGAATACGCGGCGATGCGGGTCCGGGTGATGCGGCAGGTGCACTTCTCCACCGCCGACAAGCGCAGCATCGACCTGGTCTTCTTCGTCAACGGCATCCCGGTGGCCACGGTCGAGCTGAAGACCGACTTCACCCAGTCGCTGGACGAGGCGATCAACCAGTACAAGAAGGACCGCAACCCGATCACCAACGGCCGCACGGAGCCGCTGCTGTCGTTCGGACACCGGGCACTGGTGCACTTCGCCGTGTCGAACGACCTGGCCGCGATGACCACCAAGCTCGAAGGAGAAAAGACCCACTTCTTGCCGTTCAACGTCGGCTTCGACAGCGGCAAGGGCAACCCGCCGGGAGCAGACGGGAAGTCAGCGACGGCGTACCTGTGGGAGCGAGTCTGGGAAAAGGACTCTTGGCTCAACATCATCGGCCGACTGATGATCGTGGAGACCAGGGAAGAGTGGGACATCGCCACGGGGACGTCGACGCGGCGGATGAGCATGCTGTTTCCACGCTTCCACCAGTGGGAGGCCGTGACAAACATCGTCGCGGCCGTCACCGAGGAGGGCGTGGGCCAGCGCTACTTGATCGAGCACTCGGCTGGCTCGGGGAAGACGAACACCATCGCCTGGACCGCGCACCGTCTGGCGCGGCTGCATATCGCGGACAAGAAGGTCTTCGACTCGGTCATTGTGGTCGTGGACCGCACGGTGCTTGATGGGCAACTGCAGGACGCGATTCGGCAGATCGACGGCTCCGGGAAGATCGTGGCGACGATCAGCCCGGAGGATGTCCGTAAGGCTGGTGCGAAGTCCAAGTCCAGCCTGTTGGCGACCGCGTTGAAGAACGGCGAGTTGATCATCGCTGTGACCGTGCAGACGTTCCCGTTCGCGCTGGATGAGATCCGCGCGGACGAGGGTTTGAAGGGCAAGCGGTTCGCCGTGATCGCCGACGAAGCGCACTCCTCACAGTCGGGGCAGATCTCCTCGAAGCTCAAGCAGGTCCTGACGGCCGAAGAGGTCAAGGAGATCGAGGAGGGCGGCGAGGTCGATGTCGAGTCGATCCTGGCCTCGGAGATGACCGATCGGGCCGAGTCGCAGAACATCTCCTACCTTGCGTTCACGGCGACTCCGAAGAACAAGACGCTCGAGCTGTTCGGCCGCAAGGGCCCTGACGGCAAGCCGGCCGACTTCCACCTCTACTCGATGAAGCAGGCGATCGAGGAGGAGTACATCCTGGACGTCCTGAAGGGGTACCAGTCCTACGACACCGCTCTGCAGATCGCGGGGAACGCTGCATCTGGCGACAAGGACGTTGACGAGGCAGCCGCCCGCAAGGGCCTGATGCGATGGGTGCAGCTGCACCCGACAAACATCAGTCAGAAGATCCAGATCATCATCGAGCACTTCCACGCCAATGTTGCGCACCTGCTGGAGGGCAAGGCGAAGGCGATGGTTGTGACCGGCTCGCGCAAGGCGGCGGTGAAGTACAAGAAGGCGATCGATGCCTACATCGCCAAGCGGGTGGCCGACGACGCGTCATACAACTACCGGACGCTCGTTGCGTTCTCCGGTTCGGTGTCGATGGACGAGGATGAGGAGTGGGGCCAGGACTGGGGGCCCGCGCCGACAAAGGATGACGAGTTCACCGAGGGCAATATGAACCCCGGTGCCGGCGCGGATCTGGCGGCCGCGTTCAAGGGTGAGACGTACAAGATCATGCTGGTCGCCAACAAGTTCCAGACCGGCTTTGACCAGCCCTTGCTCTCGGCGATGTACGTCGACAAGAAGCTCTCCGGCGTCACCGCCGTGCAGACGCTCTCGCGGCTCAACCGGACGCACCGCGCCGCAAGTGGGGAGCGCAAGCGCAAGACGTTCGTCATCGACTTCGTTAACAAGCCCGAGGACATCAGGACCTCCTTCGAGCCGTACTTCAAGAACGCCACTCTGGAGACCGAGACCGACCCGTACGTCGTCATCCACCTGGCCACCAAGCTCGCTCAGGCCGGGATCTACAGTGACGACGACGTCCGCAAGGTCGCCGAACTGTGGGTCGCCCGCAAGGGCAACAACGCGCTGTCGGCGGCGATCAGCCCCGCCCAGCACGCCTTCAAGAAGCGCTACGCCCAAGCGATCGAGGCCGACGACAAGGTCACGCTCAACACCCTCGACCTGTTCCGCAAGGACGTCGCCACCTACGTTCGGCTCTATGACTTCATGAGTCAGATCGTCGACTACGGTGACCCGCGCTTGGAGATGCTGTCCATCTTCCTGCGGCTTCTCGAAAAGGTCATCGCAGCGACGGCCTGGGCGGCCGAAGTCGACCTGTCCGACGTCGTCCTCGTCGGGGTGAAGCACAGCAAGGCAACTGCGGTCGACATCGCGTTGACTGGTGACGGCGAGCTCAAGGGCATCAGCGGTGCCGGAACCGGGACGAACAAGGAAGCGAAGTACGTCGCCTTGCAGGTAGTCATCGACAAGATGAACGACCTCTTCGGGGCCGAGGCATTCGCCCAGTCTCAGGTCGAAGAGTTCCTGCAGGGACTGCTGATGCGTTTGCAGGCCGACCCCGACCTGGTGAAGCAGACACGCGTGAACTCCAAGAAGCAGTTCATCGAGTCGCAGGACTTCCGGACCGCCGTCATCGAAGCAATCGCTGACAACCAAGGCGCCCACAACACCATGGCCGACTACTTCTTCAGCGACGGCCCCGGCGTCACCGGAGTCGTCCTGGCGCTCGCCGATGCCTTCTACGAAACTGCGATCGACAAGCCGGTCAGCGCCTGATCACCCGCAGGCTTATTGCGATATCGCTCAGCCACGAGCGCGCGGACTGCCTTCAGGATGTCTGCGGCGTCGCCATTGATCCCATCAACTAGATGGTTAAATACGTAGTACCGCAGCACATTTCGTTCGGGTATTGGTTCGCAAACCGAAGCCGGACCTGAATCTTCCGGCGTGTCCGGAGTCTCCGGACACGCCAGGTCAACTAGGCTCCCACGAATCATTGATTCATCGGCACAGCCTCGAGGGGGAAGCAGTGAAGACCAAAGACATCGCCCGGCAGCAAGGTTTTGACGGCCGGGAATTCGACGCCTGGTTCAGCCAGTCCGGTTATCCGCACCGCACACTGATGATGGGTGGTTTGGAGGTCGATTCTTCGGTCAGTGTCGACGACGTCGTGGCGGCTTTCCGCACCCACCAATCGGAACAAGCCAGCCAGCGCACCCAACAGGAGGCCGATCAGGAGCAGGAGCAAGCCCGAATCTGGCAAGCAATCTCGGAAATGCAGATCACCACCGGATTCAGCTTCGAGGGGTACCGCATCACCCGGTACGCCGGCTACATCTCCGGCGACAGCGCAGTCCAGGTTGACCGGGGAACCTATGGGATCTTCTCCTCGGCTACCGATCCTGGTGCGGCCCTGATGAACTCGATGGGTCAAATCAGGCAGAACGCACTCATCGAGATGAAGGTCGAAGCCGTTCAGCAGGGCTGCAACGCCATCATCGGCGTCGACTTCGACTACCTGAACCTAGCGCCGGAGACAGCGGGTTCCAACGGCGGCGTGGTCTACCTGCCCTACGTCTTCGGGGTGACCGCCAACGGAACCGCGGTTAGCATCGAGAAGGAAGCGTAGTCATCTCTGAATTCAGTCGAGAGCTTCATTCGTCCGAAGCGTTCCTCGCGGTGGCTTCGGCCAGGTGATGGTCTGAGCCCCCTTGCAGCGCACCGGGTTGGCGGACCCGGACACCCCGCGCCCCTCCCGGGCCTTATCAAGCCGCGACACTAGCTGTGGTTTCCGCGACGGAGGCACCGCATCCTGCCGCGGCCACCAGTCCAGATCCGATGGCGAGCGCCAGGAGACGGCTGAGTGCTGCACGACCTGTCATGGCGCCGTCTCACCACGGGACTGTCCCGCTTGGCTT
This sequence comes from Nakamurella lactea DSM 19367, assembly GCF_000426645.1. GTDB lineage: Bacteria > Actinomycetota > Actinomycetes > Mycobacteriales > Nakamurellaceae > Nakamurella > Nakamurella lactea. The sequence goes on from NZ_AUFT01000011.1 coordinate 8,265, forward strand.
GACAGCAAGAGTCGCCCGAGGCCGCGAGCCCACTTGGCTAAGCCGGGCGAGCTGGCTTCTCAATATGGGTGTCAATGAGGAAGCCAGCGATCGCGAACCCCGTGTTGACGGCGAGTTTCGCATGTCGTGGTGCCGGGCCGGCTGAGCCCTTGCCGCGGCCGTGCGCATCGCTGAGGGCGTTACGCATCCCAGCGAGCCCGCTCACGACGGTCGCGGCTCCACTGAGGATCTGCTTGATGATTTGCTCGGTGTGCTGATCAGGTGAGATCTCCATCGCCGCGGCGGCGGTCTTGTACAGCCGGGCTAGATCCCATGCATCCTCGTACGCCACCGACCGCTCGTCGCAGATGTGCTTGCAGATGCTCTCTAAGGTCGTGCGGGTTGCCGTGATTGCTCCGTCCGGATCAGTGGTCACCTTGGTCAGCGCCGCTCCCCAGGACTTAGCCACCGCCTGCCAATCCTCCAATTTGGCCAGGCCTTCGCCCGCCGCTGCGGCACCTGGGGTCCCGTCGGCCAGCAGGAGCGATCGCAACCGCTCGACTTGCCTCTCTGTGGGCATTCCGTGCCTGATGGGGCCGTCGTAGTTGCACAGTTCGAACAAGAACGCTCGCTGCTGCTCCAGAGGCAGTGCGGCAAGCCCCGTGTCGAACACCTGCCACCGCGACATGCCTCCACCACCCCAGCCCTGGTAGGGGCCGAGCACGTCGGTGTACTCGGCGAAGATGGAGTGCAGTTCGGGTCCGCTAAAGCCTGTCTCCCTGGCGAACATGTCTGTCGCGAGCTTCACGACCTTGTAGGGCAGGCTGTCGGTTGCGGGCACTGTTTCATTCTTGACCATGAGTTGCCGAACATGAGCCAGAGTCGTGCCCGCAGCGCACCGATGAGGATCAAGGTTCCACCCCCAGGGTGAGAATCGGCGGAGAACTCGACGACTCCATCGCCGATCTCGTCGGCGACGAAGACGTATTTGCGTTCGATGGGGCGTTGCGGTGTACCTGCGATCACCCCAGCGACCGGGCAGTAGTTCCGCGGTCCTGTCGGCCTCAGGAACGATGACCATCAGCTGGCTTTCTCGCCCATCGATGTCGAGACCCTGCAGGGTGTCAACGACAACGCTCATAAGGATCGCTGAGCCGCTCCTGGGCGTGACTAGGCGACGCTGACTATGTGGGTCATCCCGTGAACTGTCCCCAAGATTATCGCGGGACTAGGCGCCTACACGGTCAGATCGTCGCCGATCCCGGCCAGCGTCAGCTGCTTGGCCCCGACCACCTCGGCCAGCCGGGCGCCAGTGGCGGCGAATCGGGCGCCCGGGACGGACGGGGTCCTGACAGTCCCGGCGTTCCGGTGAGGCAAGCCAGCAGCCGGGCGCCGTCCGGGGACCGTCCGCCCGCCGGACAGCCCAGCAGCTCGAGGACGGTCGTTTCGCGCCTCGGGCTAGATAACGCTTCGAGGTTACGATCGCGCGAGCGACCCACCCTAGGCCATGGCAGCCTTTGACGAGCCCCTAGAAGTTGGCGGTATCGGTGACGAGGATCTGACTACGACTCCTTCCGACGACGACGATTTCCCTGGTGGAGACGACGACGTCCCGCTGCCGATGGTGGTGGCGTGGGAGGGCTTGGACGCCAGCAGCTACGACGGACAGCTCCGTGAGTTGGACCGGTGGGTTCGGTGGCTGTGTGAAACGTACGTCGTCGATGCTGCGGCGCTCCCGAACTGCTGGTTCCTCCACACTGATCTTCGCGAGGAGTTGGGACACCTCCGGACAGGATGGTCGATGACCCGTCATCCGCAAGCCGGCGTGGGCGCGATCGGTCTGGACTGGGACCGGCATCGGGATGCGACGCTCGTCCGTTGCAAGTCCATGACGTCGGCGGCGGGCTGCAGTCCCAGCGTTGGGCACCGCGACCGCAAGCCGCGGCAGTGGCCGGCCGAACAAGTCGAGCTGTTGGCCGATCACGTCCGGCAGCAGCGGGAAACGCGTGATTCCGCCGGAATCAGCGCGGCTGCGGAGCGCGCCGTATTGGCGGTACTCGCGTCGGCCGAGCTGCGCGATGTGGCATCGGCTGAGGCTCTCGCCGACTCGGCTGCCGACCCGGCCCGCCCCACGCCGGCGGAACGAGTCCGTGCGATCGAGTTGGTAACTCGATCCGCCAACGCCGCCGTCGAGGACGCCGAAGAGCAGGCCAAGAAAGCTCTGCGCGCTCGTCGCGACCTGCTGGCCGCGTCCACGGACGAGGATGTTCTCGATGCGGCGCGAGATGGACTCGCGGATGCCATCGCTGCCCTGGTAGTGGCCGCAGGACGGGCCGAAGACGCGCGCACCGTGGTGGCCGACCCTGCCTTGGTCCATTTGTGGGTGGAGCAGCTTGAGCAGGTCAGCTCTGCCTCGGCAGCCGTGGATGCAGCAGTTGGGCGTTCCTCGGCCGCAGATGGTGGTTCGGCGGCCGCGGTCCTGGCTAGGCACCAGGACGCGACACGGCTGTTGAACAACCCACCGCCGGAGTAGCGATGATCATAAGGGGTTGCTGTTATCGGCCCGATCACGCGTGGCGCATGGCGGCGATGATTCCGACGGAGGCCGCTCGGCGGCCGATGCTGCGCCATTGTTTGGACGCGTCATAGACGTCGTGAAGTCGCCGATGATGCAGTTGGCACAGCGGGGTCAGGTCGTCGTAGTCCTCGTGTCCGAGGCGGGTGTACTCGTGGTGGTGCAGCTCAAGGCCGTCGCACGTGCCGCAGACTGCGCAGGCCGGGTCGGTGTCGGTGTCGGTGCGCTGTCGATGTTCGCGGAACCACCGGGCTCGGCGGCGCAGCCAGGCGGCGGAAGCCATGTAGTCGGCGTAGGCGGCTCGACTGGCGAGCCGTTGTGGTGTCCAGCGGGCACCGGTTCGGGGTGTGCGCACTGGTCATTCACCGCTGTCCGGTTCGAGCGGGGTGGTGCCGGCGGTGAGTTCGTAGACGGCAGTGTCGATGGCGATTTCGCGGGGCATGCCGGCCCAGCGTGACCCGGGCAGCGATCGTTCGGCGACGAGCTGGAGTGTGCGTGTTGCGCACCGCTGGCAGAGAGCGATGACGTCCTCGTAGATCATCGGTGGACCCGCTGGGGTGCGGCGGACCATCACCAGGTCGTCGGGCATATCGCAGATCTGGCAGGCCGGTGGATCGGCGTTGCGCATGTCCCACTGCGCCCGCCACCATCGTCTGAGCCAGTCTTCCCAGTCGCTGTCGCTCACTCGTCAACGACAGCCGGCTCGGCGCCACCAGCCATCAGCGCGACCCGCGCGGCGGCCTGTGCGGCGATGACCGCTTCCCAGCGAGCGCGGTGTTCCTCGAGTTCGGCCGCTTCCGGCCGCCGGAAGTAGGGGGTCATGGTGACCAGCGCCGGTGGGTTGCCCTTGAACAGCATCAGGCCGAGGCCTTCGGGGATGCCGCGGATCTCGCCGGCATCCAACACCGGGCGCAGCCGCACGGTCGAGGACACCGTGTGTTGGGAGACACCGGACCGGGACGTGGACCACGTCTCCTCGTCGCGTTCGCCGGTAAGCAGCATCAGATCCCGCAGCGTGTCACCGGACTTCACGCCGCCAAGGACCATGGTGATGGTGGCGGCGCCCCACATGGCAGCAGCGATGTCCTTGCCCCACTTGGCTTCCACCTGGGCGACGTCCTGGAAGACGACGAAGGTGACGATGCCGGAGCCGCCGAATCCGGAGATGTATTCGGGCAGGTCCGGCAGCGGTGAGAAGTTCGCGATCTCGTCGAGCATCAGGCTCAGCGGCGGGTCCAGGCGCCCGCCGGGTGAGGCGTCGCCGAGCATTTTCGCGATCCGGGTGACGTCGGCGATCAGCGCCGAAAGCATCCGGCCGGCCGGGTCGTTGTCCCGGGCGAGCAGGTACAGGGTGCCGGATCGGCGGAGGAAGTCGACGATGTCGAAGTTCTGTCCGGGCTTCGGCTCGAACCGTTTCCGCACCGCGGCAACGTCCAGGCCGGCCATCGCGACTCGCACTCCGGACCAGGTGTTGTCGCGCATCCGGTCGTCGCCGTTGATGACGCCGGCGAGCATGCCGGCCCATTCAGGTTCGGCGCGGTCGTCGTTCTCCAGGATGTCGATGGCGGGCCGGGCGGTGTCCGGGGTCAGGGACCAGCGCCAGAACTCGTGGATGGTCCGATTGTCCAGGGCCGCGGCGTGCAGCAGTGACTTGAGGACCTCCTCGGTCTTCGCCTCCCAGAAGGAGCCGTTCTCCACGCCTCTGGAGGTGCCCGCCGCCAGCACGTGCGCCCGGGCGGTCGCGGTGTCGCCGTCGACGCAGCCGCGGATCGGCGACCAAGCGATGACCGAGGGCAGCCCGGTGACGGAGCCGTCCGCTGCCAGCACCGCGACCGGCCCTTTGCGCCGTCGGACTTCGTAGGTGGGGGTGAGGACATCGGGACGGATGGACGTCACGATCAGGGCGCCGGGTGCGTCCAGGATCCGGGGAACCACGATGTAAGCAGTCTTGCCGGCGCCAGACGGGCCGAGGATCACCACGGCGTCGCGGACCGAAGTCCACACCGGCTGGTCGGCGGCATCGCCCCAGCACCACCCGTAGTGCCCGGGGTCGAAGGAGCCTGCGGCCGTGTGCGTCGCCGGGCGCAGAGACTGGGCCCGCTGCTGGAGCGCCTGGGTGCCCATCCGCTCGCGGATGTCGCGGGCTTGGGCCATGCCGGGCCGTTTGGCGAGTTCACTGGGCTTGTTCCGCGGCCGGTCATCGAACTTGGCGCGGATCCACAGGAAACCGGCGATGGCCCCGGCGAGCAGCACGACGGTGACGGTGCCGGCGATGGCCCAGTACACGCCGGAGGAGGGCATCGGTGTGTCCCACGCGTTCTCGGGTCCGCCAAGGGCGGCCAGCCCGGACAGGATGCTGCCGCTGGCCGGCCCGTGGCCGGTGAGCAGGCTCGTCGCCTGCCCGCCGGCCCACAACGACAACACCGTGAGAGCGATGAACACCAGCAGTGCCAGCAGCGCGGCCTGCTGACCGTCGGCGAGCGGCTCGGTTTTATGGTCGCGGCGCATCAGGTCTCACTCCTGGTGGACGTGGGGTCGGACAGCCTCGGCGCCGGGATCCGGCCGTCACCGGTCGAGGCGAGGGTCAGCAGACCGCCGTTCCAAGGGGGACGGCCGAGCATGCCGAGCAGGGTCTGCAGTAGTTCGCTGATCGAGTGCAGGGTCCGGGCACCGAGGGCGGCCGATTGTGCCCAGTCCAGTGGCTGCACGGCGACGGCGAACGCGGCCGCGATGTCGTCCGGAGTGCCGGCGGGCAGCAGCGGCAGCGTCACCCGGTGCGCGGCCAGGACTGCCCAGGCCGCGGCGGCGGCTACCGCCGTCGCGGGGGCCGGTCGGACCTGCGGGAGCCCGACAAGAACCGGGGCCGGGCAGTGCTCGGGATCCCCAACGCCGGACGCGAGCAGTTGCAGTGCGGTGCGGGTGATGATCTCGAAGGGCTGCGCGGAGCGGGGGAGCAGCACGGACTCGATGCGGGCGGCCTCGCGGGCACGCTCGACGAGCTGCCCGGCCACATACGGCCGCGGATCGGGCGCGTGGGTGGCCTCGATCCAAACCTGACTGCCGGCGAGATCGCCAGGGGTTCGGCGGCGCCAGGACCGCAGCCCGCCCGGGGCTCCGGCGCCGCGCGGCATCGCCGGCCGAGCGGGCCCGTGGCTGCGCGTCAGGGTGATTGAAGGAGTGAGCCAGTCGATCGGTCCGGCTGCCGGGGTGTGTCCGATCAACGACCAGACGTCCGCAGTCGCGGCGACCGCGAACTCGCCCCGGCCGAGCTGGCGGAGGGCAGGCTGGGCGAGCAGCACGTTCCACCAGGGCCAGCCGTATTGGCGGCCCAAGCCGGCCACTACATCCGCGATCCCGTCGCGGTCGGCTGTGATGGTGCCGGCCGTCCATCGGGTCACGGCGTGGATCAGCTCGCCGTTGCGGGTACCGGTCACCGGGCCCACCCGCGATCCGTGTCCAGCTCGATGCTGCCGCGATCGGCCACGGCCTCCGGGTCGTGCTGGTGGATGCGATGGAGTTCCACGGCCGGCCGGCAGGCGAATTCGAAGCTGATGGTCGAGCGCCGTCCGCTGGAGCCCACCAACACGACAAGCGGATCGCCCTCGGAATCGGCCTGGATCGCTACTACCGAGCCCATGCCGTCGCGGTCAGGCCCGCTGACCTGAAGCTGATCACCTGGGTGCAGCTGCAACATCTGCCGTCGGACAGCGGCGTGCAGGGCGCTGTCCGATGCGCCCGGGCCGGTCACCGCTGTCCTCCAACCACTCCCAGGTCGACCGGGAGGAACGCACGGTGCCAAGCCTGGACCGTCGAGAAGTCGTGTGTCATACCCGCTACTGGGTACGGCCCGCGGCAGTTAGCGCGCTGGCTGCACTGTCTCGGATGGTGGTGATTCCGGCGGAATCAGCTACCAGTCCAGTGACCCGGCCCGCAGCTTGCGTAGCTCCTTGCGCTGCTCGGCGAGATCCAGGTCGGCCAGCGCCTGCCGGGTGTAAGCCAGTTCCCGCACAGGGTCGCAGACTCCTGCGTATCCGTCCGGTTCGGGCCAGTACGCGACCGCCGAGCCGGGTGCAGGCGACGCCCACCGCGGCTGCACGGGTAGCCGGGCGGCTTGTTCGCGCAGCTGTTGTTCGGCGCGGACCTGCCGGTAGTACAGGTCAGCGCGGGTTGCCTGGGTTTCGTACTTGGCTCGGTCCCCCGCGATCGCCAGGGCGCCGATCAGCGCGATGATCCCGAACACCACCAGGACCACGATGACGCCGGGCAGATCACTGCCGCTCATCTCGGTCTCCCTTCCCGCGTTGGTGCGGGCTGTGAGCGCACCGTATCGGCGGGGTACGACAATCGGCGGTTAAGCTGGAGGACGATCGATCATCTGAACCTCAGCCCGCTGAGTGACGTGGGTCGATCTGTGTGCCAGAACGGCGAAAACGCAATCGCTACGCTGCGGTGCCTCATGCCACGGCGATAACCGCATCGATCACGGAATCTGGAGTACGGGCTTTCCGGTATCACGCCCAATTGTCGCGGCAAAGTTCCTGGAAATAAGGTGGGTGGCGCTTTGGGATCTGACAGTCGTAGCGAAGTTCAGTTTCCGACCGGGCTGCACATGACGCGCGCAGATGCCCAAATGACCGGTGTACCAGGTACTCCCGCTGGGGTGTCGCAGCGCAGCAGGTCCGGCGACTGGACGTCGTTATACGACGTCGTGTCGAGCGACACCGGATCCAAGTATGCCTCAATGAGGTATCCGTCTGGTTTGGCTGCAGCTTCGGCGATCACAGGTGCGAGGTTTTCGGGCACTCCCCAGCGCAGTTGCCAGGTAGGCGACTCGATAACGATGGCCTCGCTCGATGAGCCTGGGGACACGGTTCCATCCTCCCAACTGATCATGAGGACATCAGCCGAGCAGCCTCCACGCTCAAGTTGTGCATATGGGTGGTACTGGAAGAGTTCACCTTTCAGGGCTCCATCGGCTGTACAGATCTCCGACCCCTTCTTCCACAGTGCCTTAACAACGAGCTGCGGTAGTTCGTCGCCAGGTAGGTTCCGCTGTTCGTCGGTGTTGGTGAGGGTTGCCGTCCCGCCGAAATGCTGCTTGGAGACATCGGCCGTACCTGGACGCGCGTCGGCCAGCGAAGTCGAGGGGCCGCCGGTCATCGAAACAGCAAACTTCAAGTCGAACGTGTAGCCGCTTTGCATTGTGAGGGCAGCGACGTTGCCCATCACGACGGGCGGAGCAGCGACACGCATCGCCTGTCCAGTTGAAGTCCCGTTTGAACAACCCGTCAGGACCACCACTGCTGCAACTGCTACAGCCAGCGCGACGACCCGCCCCACACCGTCCACTATCGCTCCTAATCCAAACTGAAGGTGACCCGGGTGATTGGACCACAACGGAGGCGATTGGATGGGTTTCGGGCACTGAAGTGACTCTGTCAACTCGATCTGGCCCCAGGGTGACGAGTTGATCTGGCCCCGGTGGTGGATCGTCTATCCAGACGCCCGAGTGCTGCCGGGCAGACACTCGTCGGCAGACGGCCTGCAATGCTCGATGGCTTGTTCGTCAGTTGTTGATTGAGCTACGCCGGTCCGTGACCCCGACTGCTCGACGGCCGACTCTTTTGCTCCGCCCACTTGCCGCAGAAAGTGGGGCACAGAGCACTCCGCGGTGCGGTGTTCGACTACGGAAAGTGGTCGAATCAGCTTCTGGCCCATCGATGGTGCGTATGCGAGTGATAGGCGGTATGCGTGTTGTCTCCGTCACACTTCGCGCTGTAGATTTCGTTCAGGCGGGGCAACTCATGTAAAGGGGGCGAGTCAGACCATTCGAGCGGTGACTGGCGCCGATGCCCACGGCAACTCATTCCGCGGCCGTCACCGAACCTGAAGTGCCCGAGCGCGCAGCGCACGAGCTGCACTCGGCGGGACAGAAGGGAACGGCTGCATGGAAAGAAGACGCGGTTCCACAGGTGTAACTGCACAACCAGCGGGGGAGGTTCGCATGACGCGGCGGCGACCACGCAGACTCGGGCGCCGCGGGAGCGTCGTCGGCTTGATCGTCTTACTGCTGTTCGGGTTGGGAACGGGTGTGGCAGCTGCACACAACCCTCATCAGATCGCTCTGGTCTACGAAAGTGAACTGCCGTGCACTGAACTCCGCTCGGAGATCGGTCACGAGGACGGGCAATCCAACATCTACCTTCGAGGCGACGTACAGGCATTGCGAGACAACGCATTCGGCGCGAACTGCACTGTCGACTGGACACGTCCGATCAACTACATCAGAGTCGCGTACGTCCTGCAGAAGCAGAACATCAGCAACCCGTCGTCGTACTCGAACTGCATCACGTACAACTACGTGTACAGCCCCGTGCAGACCGACAACTACCGCATCTCGAACTTCGCCGGCGTCAGACCGTGCGGCGCAGGGTCGTACCGGACCCTGACCATCGGTGCGATCCGAAACGGCAACTCTTGGTACGGCGGCGACCTCTCATCCACGAACCACCTATTCTGATCGGGGACGATGAACATGCAGATACGTGCTCTACACCTAGTAGTTGCCGGCGTCGTGATCGGCCTCGGCCTGTCTGGAGGCGTTGCGGTAGCCATGGCCAGCTCTACAGGTTCAGACGACTACGTGAACGAAGACGGCACCGTGGACATGAGCAAGATCCCGGACACGATGACCATGGTCGACGCCAACGGCGACATCGTCGTCGACAAGAACGGCAACCCAGTCCTCTTGGACGCGCGCCGGCTGCTTGACCCCACAGCGGATGATCCGTTCAAGGATCGCTACCCGCAGGGGAAGGCGCTGACGCAGGTCGGCCCCGACGGGAAACGGGAGGTCGTGGGCCAAGAAGGTGTCCCGATCCCGCAAGCCGACCTCATCGAGGAATACGGCGTAACGAAGTAGCACCTCGCGCGCCGACACACCCAGCAACGCAGCGGTGGGCCTGCCAACAGCAAGGCCCCACCGCTGCGTTTTGTGGGGATCGGCAAGCTTCAGTGCGTAGGTCAAGGTTCGTGAAGCCTCTTCGAAGTGGTTGAGCTAAGGGCTATCGGACTGGAATCAGTTATGGCGTAGCCGCTTTGGTGTGTGCGAGGCGGTAGGAGTGGGTGCCGGTTTCGATGATGGTGCCGTGGTAGGTGAGGCGGTCGACGATGGCGGCGCAGAGGCGGGGATCGGTGAAGGTGTCGGTCCACCCAGAGAACGACTGATTCGACGCGATGGCGATCGAGTTCTTCTCTTCGCGTTCGGTCAACACCTGGAACAGCAGTTCGGCGCCGCGACGGTCCAGTTCCATGTAGCCGAGTTCGTCGATCATGAGCAGGTCGACGCGGCCGTACCGGGCGATGGTCTTGGCGAGTTGCTTATCGTCGGCGGCTTCGACGAGCTCGTTGACCAGTTTCGTGGCCAGGGTGTAGCGGACCCGGTAGCCTTGTTCCGCGGCCGCAGTGCCGAGGGCGATGAGCAGGTGTGATTTGCCGGTTCCGGAGTCGCCGATCAGACACAGCGGGTCGCCTTTGCGGATCCAGTCGCCCTTGGCGAGTTCGTGCACGGTGGCGGGGTTGATGGCCTCGTTGGCGTCGAAGTCGAAGTCGCCGAGCCATTTGTCGCGGGGGAACCCAGCTGCTTTGACCCGGCGAATGCTGGAACGGCGGTCCCGGTCGTCGACCTCGGCCAGCAGCAGTTCGGCCAGGAACCCCTGGTAGGTCAGCTGCTCCTTCGTCGCCACGGTCAGCGCTTCGCCGACCAGTGCCCGGATGGTGGGCAGGCGTAGTCGCCGGCAGGCCTGATCAACGGCCGCGATCGCGGCCTCCTCGGTCAGCCCACGCCGGCGCCGCAGCGTCGGGGTGATCGAGGTTGCGGGTGCGCTGGGGCTCATCAGCTGGTGCTCGCTTTCACTTGTACTTCGGTGCGTCGCCGTGGGAGTAGCTCGTCGTATGCGGCCACGGACGGGATGGGCCTGGTGTCCGGTGGGAGACCGGCGATCACCGCGGCCGGGTCGGTCAGCCGGCGTTGGGTGAGGCTGACAACCCGCTGCTCACGTACGGCGCCGTGTTCAGCAGGATGACGGTCCAGGCCGGCCCCACCACCATCGCCGGTTGTTGCCGTGGCGTGGCGGCGGGCCTCGACGGCGACCACGTCGGCGGTGACCGCCCCCACGGACAGTGCCGCGGTGATCCCGGCCGTCACTTGATCGGCGGTCATCGACCGGTGCAGCAGCAATACGTCGACCAGCTCGCGGGTGCCCTCGGTATCGCCGTTGACTTTCCGGGACGCGGCCCAGAACGCCTCGTGCTCAGAGGTGAACACGCCGGCCGAGCGAGCCTGGGCCAACGCGGTCGACCCGGGCAACGCACCGGGTTTGTACCGCAACACCTCCAGGTAGTGATCCAGGACCAGCTGACAGCCCGCGCGAGCAGCGATCCGCGGATGGACGGCCACCACCCTTCGCCCATCGAATACCACCACCTCCGAGGCCCGCAACGAGACCCGGACCCGGTGGCCGATCAGTCGGGCGGGCACGGAGTAGCGGACCATCCGCACCGTGACCATCGACGAGCGATCCACCCGCGGATGCAGCACCAGACCGGGGTCGAACGCCTCGACCGGCAGCGGCCGCAACAGGAGCTGCTCGGCGGCGAAATCGTCGCCGATCCTGTTCAGGTGCCCGGTGATCCGCCGCTGCTCGTCGGCGGCCTCCCAGACTTTGATCTGCTCGTTCAGCTCATCCAGGGTGTCGACCTGAGGCATCGGGGTGAGGTGGTTGCGGCGGAACCAGCCGACAGCGCCCTCCACGCCGCCCTTTTCGTGCGCGCCGGTGATGCCGGGCTGGCAGTAGAACGGGTCGAACCCGTAGTGCGAACGGAACAGCACCCATCGGGCGTTCTCATCCCGCTGGCGGTCCCGCCCGTGCAACACCGCCGCGACCGCGGCGGTGAGGTTGTCGTACTTGATGTGCTTGGTCGGGACACCGCCGATGGCCTCGAACGCCTCGATATGCCCTTCCAGGAACGCTTCCTGACCCTGGGTCGGGTACACCCGATGGATCGCCTTACCCGAATGGGACAGCCAGAACACGAACATGTGACACTTCGTCTTCACGCCACCCAACATCACGTAGACCTCGCCGAAGTCGACCTCGGCCTCCTGACCGGGTGCGTGGTCCTGGGCGATGAACACGTCCTCGACCCTCCGGCCTGCTTCCAGATCGATCTGGGCGCGGCGGATCCGTACGTAGTCGCGGACTGTTGAATACGACAGGTCCGTCGCGGCGTGTTCGTCGATCAGCCGGGCCAAGATCCTCGTCGCGGTATGCCGTTGCTTGCGTGGCGCGTCCAGATCCGCCCGCAGCATCCCGTCGATCGCATCTTTGAAAGGATCCAACCTGGGTGCCGACCTGGTCGGCGGTTTCCGGGCCGGCGGCGTCGCCGACGCCAGCGCTTGTCGCACCGTTCGGCGGTGCACGCCATGGCGAGTTGCCAGCGCCCGGATCGAAAGCTCCTCGACCCGGGCGTCCCGACGAATCGCAGCGAACAGCTCCACCCGAGATCCCATCCCGGCCACCGACAACCACGTTGAGTCAGTCATGAGACCAAGGTTCAAGTGGGGCCAGATCAAACCGTCACAACCACCCCGGCGCGTCGCCCGTGGGGCCAGATCAGACCGTCACGGTGGGGCCACCCCAACCTGTCACAGTCACTGAAGTGACCGTCGCTGTCAGTTGGCCATCGAGGCACCCTCGACTCGGTGACCAGTCCTCCACGCTCCGCCCTACGGCGTACACCATCGGCGAGTTCGTTCACGCTCTCGCGGTGCCCCACCAGCGGTAAACCACGTCGTCGACGTCGGTGCGGTGCACGGTGGAGATCTTGACAACGTCGCCGGTGTGCGGCGCTTCGATCTGCAGTCTCTGCCCGTCGATGGTGCCCAGGTACACGGAGATGTGCCCGGGGTAGCCGATCAGATCGCCGGGCAGCGCCTGCGACCACGGGATCGCTTTCGCCCGGTCCCGCTGCGCGGCCGAGTTGCCGGGGATCGAGTAGTCCCCGACTGCCATCATGTAGGCGGTCAGCCCGGAGCAGTCGAAGCCGGTCAGCGGCAGGCAGGAGGCCCGCCGGCAGCCGTTGTCGGGGCCGGCCGGTCCGCCGCCGCCCCACACGTACGGCGTGCCGAGGTAGGCCATGCCGGCGGCAATTGCCTTGGCCACGCCCGCGTTCGGCGCGGCGATGGTGGTGCCGCCGTAGTCGCGGCCCTGGTAGACGGCGTTCGGGTGGACAGGGATGGTGACGGTCGATCCGTCGAACACCACCTGACCAGTCGTTGTCCCGCCGCCTTTGCCGGTGGCGCCATCGGGTGGTGCGCAGGTGGACCCTGCGGTGCCGCCGACCTGATTCGCCGCGGGCACCACTGTGTCGTTGCCGCCGGTGCTGGCAGTGAGCGTCGTTGGGCCGGGGATCGCGTTCTGGTCGGGCGCCCATTGGTAGATCAAGTCGTCGCCGGTTTCGCCGCGGTACCCGGTGCGGGCATCCAGCGCCGCCAGCGCGGTCGGCGGAAAGCCGGACACGATGCCGTCGAAGCCGGCTGGGACACCCCGCTGGTAGCCGTTCCAGCCGTGCGCCGGGCCGTCGCGGTCCCCACCGAAGGACACCCAGGGGCCGGGACCGGCCTCGATCGCGGCCGCGATGATCGACTTGTGCGTGCGGGGATTGGTGACCAGCACCAGGCGAGGCCGGACGGCGAACCAGTCGAACTGGGACTGGTCGATGTCGCGGGCGTGGCCGTTGAAGTCCCACGCCGCGTACTCCCACAGCATGGTGACGTAGTAGTCCCGATAGGCCGCGCCGAGCGCGGCGTGGGCGGCCCAGGTGACGCCCATCCCGGTAGAGGGAACCCGGCCCAGGTCGTCGACCGGTTCTTCACGGCCCGTTTTGCCGTGCCGGGTCGGCAGCGGGTACGGCATCTCCTGCCGGCCGCCCGACGCCGCACCCACGGATGGCGCGGTGCTTGGCGTGCTGATGGCGGCGCCCGGAGCACGTAGAGCCTGCACAGTCGGCGGCGCTGCCGTGCCTGCCGCGGTGGTCGGGACGCTGCCGGCGTCCGCCGCGGTGGAGACCAGGTCCGGGCAGTGTGTCTTGGACGCGGCCGGGATCGGCTGCGGACTGGCGCCGAGCATGGTGACCAGAAGTAGCCCGGCGGTTGCCACCCCGATGAAAGCGCCACTCGCCTTGACAATCCCGATCCTCATCCGGCCAGCACCTGGACGTCGACCAGCCAGCGGCCGTCGCCGGCCCGCAGAACCCGGCGCTGGGTAGCGATCTCGTCGCTGTCGATGACCTGGCCGCCGGCGATTCGGTAGCGGGTGGCGTACAGCATGACGAATTTGCGGCGCGCGGTTTCTGGGCCTTGGTGGTTCAGCTCGGTGTCGACCGGCCCGCACAGGGTGCTGACGCCTTCGTCTTGGATCTGCGCCCAGGTCCCGTCGCCGATCGCTCGAGACTTGTCGTCGTCCCAGCCGGCCGCGGTGACCCAGCCCGCGACGTGGGCAATGTTCAGGTTCGCCGGGCCGTCGACCGGCATGTAACACCAGGCCGACAGATACTGCGCGGCAACGGCTTCCGGCCCGATGAAATCTGCTGTCTCGGGCGTCAGCCGTGGGAGTGGGTGGCCGGCCAGGGACCTGGCCGCGGTGCTGGCCGTTGCTGCAGGCTGCGGCACCGTTGCAGTGCTGGCCAGCGCAGTGGTCAGCTTCGTTCGGCTAGATGAACGACGCGACACCGCAACCACCGACAAGGTGGTGGGCGGCACCGACAGGGTGGCCAGGTGCTGCTCAATGTCCGAGCCGGCCGTGACCGTCACTGGCGTGCGGCCAGCGGGTCGCGACGCTGTAATCGACGAACTGTCCGCTGACGCGGTGATGGTGCTGCTGGCCGTCGTCGCGGTCGCGACGCTCGACGGAATACCGGTAGCGCTGGCTGCTGTGGGCGTGGCCGAGGGAGGCTCGCCGCCAACGGTTCCGGACGGGCTGTTCCCGCATGCGGCGACAGCGACCAGGACGAGTGCCGCACCAACGATTCGGATCGGGGACTGCCACGGATGCCGCATTAGCGAACCCCGTCGAACAGCACGTCATCCTCGACACCTGCGAGGGTGCGGTAGCTGTCGGACAACACCTGGTCGGTCTCGATCACGTCCCACTCGTCGCGGTACAGCGTCCGGCCCGTCACCGGATCGGTAGCCGGTTCGCCGGGCAGTTTCGGCGGCAACAGGTGATCGACCAGAAACGGTTCGCCGTCGACGACGTGGACGGCCCGGCCGCGCGGCAGGGTGGGCAGCTGCGCGGCGATCATGTCCGTCAGCGTCACCATCTCCAGGGTTCCGGCGATCGTGTCTGCCCGCTGCCGGTAGATGATCTTCGTGGCACAGTCGGCGATCAGATCCGCCGCCGCACGCCGCGCCTCTTCGCCGCCGAGTTGGGCGTCGGTGACCCGGTGGGACAGCAAGATGGTGCCAGCGCCCGAGCCGCGGGAGCGACGTTGGCCGCCATCCAAGCGGCGCAGCAGGGCGGCGAACCGCATCAGCCGCCACAGCTCGTCGTAGACGATCCACCACTGCTGCACCTGGTGCACGAACGCCAGCTCGATCACCGACTGGGTGCACGCCATCACCAGGGCGATGGCCGCGTCCGAGGTCTGCACTCGGGAGATGTCGACCACCGTCGCCGGTCGGCTCGGGTCGATCAAGTCTCCCTGGCCTTCCCCGTCGACCAGACCTTGCAGCGCACCCTCGGTGAGCTGGCGCAGCGACAATCCCAAGGGCCGCAACGTGTGCCGCAGCTCGTCCACGGGCATGCCGACGACATCAGCCATCCGCTGTGTGGGGTTGCGGAGCATGTCCACCACCGAGTGCAGGGTGATCGGCCGTAGCCGGTCCAGTTGGCCGGATGCCTCGTCGTAGCCGGTGGCCTCGGTCAGCGCCACCTCAATCCCGGTCTTCTCTTCCGGGGTCAGAGCTCGCTCGTCCTCCAGGATCGTGCGACCCAGGTTCTCCAGCAGCTCCTGCCAGTGCGTCCGCACCGTCAGCCACCAAATGCGCGGGTCCTGCCCCGGGGGTAGGGCGGGCATGGCTAGGGCATTGAGCCGCTCGGGCATCCCGGGGCCCAACCGCATCACCTTCCCGCCTACAGCCTCGGCGACCGGCACCCACTCGCCCCGCAGGTCCGCCGGCACCACGAACGGGCGGCCGAACCCACCGTGCCGCAACACCAACGACTTCGCCGCCGCCGACTTGCCGGAGCCGATCACTCCGGAAATGAAGATCCCGCAGTCGCCGACTCGCTGCAGCTTGCGGTGCTCCCACGGATCGATGTGCCACAACCCGCCGGACAGAATCTCCCGGCCGAAGATCGGCCCGCGGGCCGGCAACGGCCGGCCGGCCAGCCATGGATAGAGGCCACGGGTCGCCGCCGTCGATTCGATCTGCCGCGGAATGCGGATCTCCCAGGGGACCCGGCCTGGGTACTTTCCGGGCTGCCCGGCGAACAACGTTCCACCCCAACGGCCCCAGCGAGGCAGTCCCCTGGCCTCCCGAGCTTTCGGCTGCCCGGCGCGCTCCAGCTCCCGCAGCGCCTTACGGTCTGCGCGGGTCACGGCCTCCGACGCGGGGATCGGCGCGCTCACCACGCACTCCGCGTTCGCAGCGTCGCCGAGGTCGGCAGGTCGCGGTGCGACTCAGACATGCCAGCGGACGTCGGGTAGTGGTGCAGGTTGCGGTTCACAGCAGTCCTCGTCCCAGGGGCAGTGCCCCCATGTACAGAGCCTGTTCGGTCTCCATGTACCAGACGTGGCCCTCCATCGAGCAGGAGTTGATGGCGGCCTCGACGTCCGCCGAGATGAGTTCCAGTTCCTGCGCGCTGCGGGCCGTCGCGGTGACCAGGGTGACGATGCGGTAGTTGGCAAAGCCCTCGACGAGCTCGACCTCCCGGCGGTCCATGTCGGCCTCTTCGCGTTCCTTGGCCCGGCTCTTGCGGCGGCCCATCTTCCGGTCGATCTTGTTCGTGGCCTCCGTTGTCGATGCCTGCTCGGTGATCTGCCGTTGCGCCTGCCGCCGCTCCAGCGGCTGCAGCAGGATCGTCACCGAATGCCGCCACGGCACCTCCAGCAGCATCGGTTGCAGGAAGCCGACCGGAACCCCCGCGGTGGAGCGGGGGTATTCCTCGATCCACCAGGTGCGGGAAACGTGGTCCTCGTGCCAGACGTAAGAACGGGCCGGGACGACGCTCATCGGCTCCATCGACACCGGCGAAACACCGGACGCGAGACCCGCGTCGCCGCCCGCATCGTCACCGATGCCGCCGCCGCGGCGGGCGACCATGCCTTCGGCAGCCGGGTCCAGTGCCGACCGGACCACCGCGGCGATACCCCGCGGCGGGAGCCAGCCCAGCACCGTCACCCCCGATGCCTCCAGATCCTTCTGGATGCCGGCGGTCACCTTCAGCGCCAACGCGGCCTTACCCTCGTCGCCACCGCCGAACTCCTTCACCTGATTGCGAGCCCGCCGCGGATCGACCCGCACCGCAATCAGCGACTGGTGCGAGATGCCGCGCCCAGCTTCGGATTGCAGCAGCTGCTGATTCGCCGATCGGGAGAACCGGGCGCCGCGGCCGCCGCGACGCTGCCACTCCCGTGACGCTTCCTCGCCCAGGTCAGGGATGACCCGTTCCAGGCACTGGATGCCCACCACCGGGGAGCCGCGACGGGCCAGGCCATCCTGCAACCGCTGGAATCCCAGCGCATATGCGTTCGCCTCTCGAGAATCCAGCAGTGGGTAGGTCTTGCCCGTCACCTCCATCACCACTGTGACGGTGCCGTCGGACCGGTCGAAGACCACGCCACGTTCCTCGGCGTTGTCACCGATCAGGAAGCCGAAGAATTCCAGGTGCTTGAGGGTGCCGGGCAGCCGCGGCTGATCCCGCAGGGTCAGTGCGGTGTCCTTGCCGCTGCGCCGGTGCGGACCGCCGCGAAACTCGCGCTGCCGCAGCAGACGCAGCACGGCGTCGGCCAGTAATGCCGGGCCGACGTCGGCGACGCCGCGGCCGCGGATCCGCAGAAACCCCACCGGCGCGAGCGCCGCGGCGGTGATCAGCATCCACCATTGCGGCCCGCCCGGCAGGTTCCGCAGGAACAGCACCACGAACACTCCGGCGATCACCAGGAACACCAGCTGCGGCAGGGTGCGACCCATCACCAGCGCGGGATCCTTGCGGGCCGAGAACATGACCCGCATCTCCCGCGGCTTTTCATCTGTCGTCGTCACCGGTCTTGTCCTTCCTTATCCGGGCGCCGCTGCGGGCGGCGCTGGTTGTCTGGTTGTCCACGTTCGCCGTCCAGCCGCGGCGCCCAGGTGCCCAGGTCGCCACGCACCGGCGGGTCTGCCGGGTCCCTCTGGGCCAGGGTCGGCATCAGCCGCTCGTCACCCGGGAATCGACCGGCGGGAGCGGCCTCGGGGGTCGAACCCGCTGCCATGGATGGGGATGCTGTTTGCGGCCTAGCGGGCTGCGGTGCGTGAGGCGTTGCCGGTACGGGCTTGGCAGCGTCGGCAGGTCCACCGGGAGCTGGGCTGCTCGGCCGGCCCGCTGTGGAGGTGGCGGTCCCCCCGGCGTCCGGTTCGGGCCGCGTCGGCGGCAGGGCTGCCTCGGATTTGGTGGACGTTCGCCCGCCATCCGTTCCATCTCCGGACGTCGCCGCGTGCCGGGGAGGTAGCGGGGCAGGGACGTGCGGCGCCTGCGCACCCGCCGGGCCGACCGTCCGTCCCTGCCCGCCAGCAGACCCGCGAGTCGCTCCACCGGTGAATCCGCCGGAATCACCCGGACGTTCGCGCCCACCGCTCGCGGCGTCGGTCGGCGGCTTCCGGAATGCGTCTGCTTCGGCCGGCCCACCGCCGATTGCGGACCCGGCAGCCGCAGTGGCCGATGCGGGGAGCGCCGTCACCGGTTCCCCGATGGGCCTGCCCCCGCCACCCGAACCGCCGCGTTCCGCCGCACCGCCACCTGGTGCCCCGGACGGGACGTCCACGTCCGGTCCCGGTAGATCCATCTGCGCCGAACCCGGTTCGGGTGATGCCCAGCCGGTTCGCTCGCCTCCGTCGGTGCTTCCTGCGTTCCCCGTCCCAGCGGCCGCATGGCCCGTCGACTTGTTCTCGCCGCCGGACGCGCCCCCACCGCCTTGTCCGCTGCCGCCGGTGCCCGCAGCTCCCCCGCTGCCGACGGGTGTGGGTGGGCCGGTGGGCGCTTTACGCACCGAGCCGGCGCCGCCCCCAGGGCCCCCCAACCCGGAGGAGTCGTTGGAGATCATCCGGCCGAGCATCGCTGCGCGGGATGCCCCACCGACCGCTGCATGCCCCATCCGCCGCGCCACTCGGCTGCCGGCGTCGATGTCCTGCATGGCGCCGCCGAGGCGCTGCAGGATGCCCATGCTCGCCGCCGCTGCCGACGGAAACCAGCGTGCGACCAGACCCGGTGCCAGCGCGGCGATCACGAACATCGTCGTGACCGTGATCAGGCCCTGCATGCCCTCTTCCATCGAGTTCAGCTCGGCCATCTTGCCGATCAGCGCGATGATCGGGCGCAGCAGCAGGATCGTCCACAGCAGGCCCCAACCGATGCCGGCCCAGCTGCGGGCCTTCTCCGAGCCGGCGGTCCCGGCGTACTGGAGCAAGAACACGCACAGCACGAACGGAATGAACTGCGAGGTCAGATACACCACGACCTTGACGATCAGTGCGCAGATCGCGCCGACCAGGCAGACCAGGGCGACGACCAACCATTGCAGGAAGCCGGCGCGGGCGCCGATTGTCATCGCGATCCGCGTTGCCGTCTCCCCGAGCGTGCCCAGCGACGCGGCCGGGCCGCCGGTGTCCGAACCGGCGATCGCGGTGGCGACCAGGTCGGAGGCGGTGAACGCCAGGGTAAGTAGCGTTGCGCCGCAACCCATCGCGATGCCCCAGCGCAACAGTCCCAGCGACGACGGGATGATCTGGCCGACCTTGCCCGTGAACAGTGCCCAGGACAGGGCCAGCAAGAACAGGATCATCATCAGGACCCCGGACAGACCGGCAATGCGACCCAGCACGTGCATTGTGGGTTGCGTCATCTGTGGATACGCCGTGTGAGTAGCCGCATCCTGGACCAGCGACGCCGAGAACGCCATCGCCTTCGCAGCCATCTGTGCGGCGCACTTGTCGGGTTCGCTGCCGCAAGCCACGACCCCCCACATCTTCTTCCACGCTTCCGGGCCGCCGGCCAGGCTGATCACCACGACACCGGCGGCGACCAGCGCGCCCAGGAGGCCGCCGGTCATGAAGCCGCCGGCGACCAGGACGACCGCGATCCCGGCGACCAGGATGTTGCCGAGGATGTTGGCCCACTTGAGCCCGTTGGCCATCTTCTTCCCGGCGAACATCAGCCCGTACCAGGTGTCCAGCGGCGCCTGAGAACCCTGCTGGGTCAGCAGCTTCTGCGCCTCGACCTTCAGCGGCGAACCGTCGGCGGGGGTACCCACACCAGGCCGGCCCAGGTGCATGGCCAACTGGTTCTGCCGCAGGATGGTGTTCGCATTCCAGATACGGCAGTTCTCCACCGCCGCTTCCTTCCCAGCAGCCGCGGTCGCCGGGCAGTGCAGGAACGTCGCAGTCATGCACAGCGGGTTTCCCTCGCTGCAGTAGTCGCGGAAGTCCAGCGGTGAGTAATCCCACCGCGACATCGGGTTCCGGTCCGACCAGTACGCGGACGGCGGCTCCAGGTCGTAGCCGTTCGGGTCCAGCCCGGCGGCTCCTTGTTTGGCGATCGCCGCGGTGAAGTAGCTGATCGATCCCTCGTCCGGAGCCGGGTAGAAAGCGAACCCGAACGGCGCGTTCTCGTCGGCCTTGCCGTACGGCGCATAGTCCTTCGCGCAAGGCTCCTGATGGCCAGGCCGGCCCATCCGGGCCGGCGCAATCCGCGCGCCAGCGCTGGCGTAGATCGGGGAGCCATTTCGTTCCCCGTCGAGCTGGGCAATCGAGTCGCCCTCACCCGGCGCGGGAGTGTCGGGGGCGTACGGGCCGAGCACGCTGCTATCGGCAGGCCAGTCCCACGGCGTTGTCGGCACCGGATGGTCCGGATCGCCGTCCATGGTCAGCATCGGCTGCCCGGTCGCCTTGGAGGTCGCCGCCATAATGGTGCCGAAGTTGTGGGTGAAGTCGTCGACGTACCTGCCGACGCTCCCGCCGCCGAACCCCTTGCTGCAGGCAATCGCGTCTCGGCTGTCTGCGATGTTGGTGTAGGCGTCCTGAAACTCCTTGGTGCCCTGCACATACCGGTTCAAGGTCTTTGGAAACCTCGAGGCGTCGATCTCCGGCGCCGGCGTATCGGGCGCCGCCGGGTCCACCGCAGCTACGGCCGGTGGCGGGGTCGCTGCTGCCGTGCCCGGTGCCGCCAGGCCGGCCAGCAGACCCAGCGTCAGGCCGGTCACACTCAGCAACTGCCCCCGCATTCGATCACCGCCGCCACTGCTCGGCCGGCAGTGGAACAGCCGCCGGGACCTGCGCGGCGACGACCGGAATGCCGTCCGCCTGGTCGGCCATAGTCGCGACCTTCCAGTCGCCGTCATCCCATGCCATGCCGAACGTCTGCACCCGCAGCGTCATCGTCGGCGCGTCGTCGCCCCGGGCGGTGCTGAAGTCGACGAACTCGACAGCCACCGTGACCATGTCGGCGGTGGTCGGATCACCGTCCTGGAGTTTGGCGCCGAGCACCGCCAGGCCGCAGGAACACGGCCGGGCCGATGTCTTCGGCTTCGACGCGGACGGAGTCTGGCCGACCGGGGCGTTCGGATCCGCATAGCGCTTCACGCTGAATCTGGCCTGCAGCGCCTCTTTACCCTCCTGAGCCAGCGGAGTGGACGCCACCAGCACACCCAGCGCGGCCCATGGGTCTGGGTAGGTATAGCGCATCCAGTTCGTGGCGACCGATGCATTGATTGCGGCCAACAGCACCCCGTCGCTGCTGCGGGTGTAGCCGTGCGGCACCCCCGCGTCGGTGACCGCGGTCGGCCCGGACTTCGCCGACACCGCCGGCACTCGCCAGCCTTTGCCGTCATCCCGGGCGTCCGCGGGAGCCCCGAGCCCAGGTCCCCCCTTCCACGGCACTGTCGCCGAGTCCGCCGTCGGCTGCGCACCCGAGTCTGCGGTTCCGGCGGTGCCGCCGGCCGCGGTCGGTGCGCTCACCCGCCCGATGATGAACGCTCCGGCCAGTAACACCACGGCTGCGGCAGCAATGAGCGCGGTGCGGGGTCCGGCACCTCTCGGGGCTCGGTTCCAGTCAGACATTGCGATTCCCTCCCGACGGCAGTTCCACAGTGATCGCCACCCAGTGTTTCGGCGTTCAGCGAAGCGTGCTCACCGAACGGGTCAGGCGAACCAGTGGTAAATGGTTTCCACCCCGGGTGTGGCCATGGCGACCACCGCGCCGACTGTGAAACCGCCGATGATGCCGCCCATCCCTAAGCCCTTCGCGCCGTGGAAACCCAGGCGCGGCCCGAACACCGCCAGCAGCACGCCGAACAGGATGGCCAGCACGGCGATCACCAGCACGACCGCAGCGACCATGCCGCCGAGCGTGGTCAGCCCGTGAACGCCGGGCGCATCAAAATTCGGGCTGATGTCCGGGATGCTGATATGGCCACCGTTCGGGTTTGGATCCCCCGGAGTAGGGGTGACTGCGGCGCCTTGTCCTTCGGTCAGCCACGCCCCGATCCGGCCCATGGTCGCGGTGACGGTGATGCTCATCTGGTTCCCCTTTGAGTAGTTGGTGTTGCTGCGATACCTGCGGCCAGCCGGGTGATTCCGTGACCGACGTGCCGCCGATGCACGTATGCGGTGCGATCCCGTAGGCCGCGCACATGGTCGATGCGGACCACGCCCGCCGCCGCGTCGGTGGTGGCGGCGACCGCCGCGGCGACCGCCGGTGTCCACTCGGACGCTTGCCCGCAGGCCGCGATGACCACGCGTTGCCGCGGATCGATCCGGTGTCCGAGACGCAGCACTTCGGCCACGTCGCGCAGTTCCACCGCCGAGAACCGGCACACCACGACGACCAGGTCAGGCGCCGACGAACGGCGGCGGGCTGCGTTCCCCGGCGGGTCATCACCTATCTCATCGCCCGGTGACAACTGTCCGACCAGCTCGCCTGCCTGGCTGTCGGTACCGTGCCCCAGACCGTGAATGACGAGTGGCCAGGACCGGGACGCAGCCCGGCCCACCTCTCGTACATCCGAGTGCAGCGGCCGCTGCGGCGGGAGCAGCTGCCCGGAAGGCCGCCCATCCCGTACCACCAGAACCGACCGAGCACCGGCGGCGGCTCGCACCGCATCGAACTCCTTGGTCAGCTGCTGATCGCCCCGGCCCAGAAAGTCCGACCACTGTGCCCGGGCGATCAACTCGGCAGGATCGATCCTGTCGGCCAGACCTGGCCGCCAACCTCCCGCAGCGTCCAGCAGCACGCCGGGAACGCCGCGGGCCGACCACGCCTGCCAGAGCAATGCCGCGACCGTGGATGCGCCAGTGCCACCGCTCAGCGAGCCCACGGCTACCAGCCGGCCGCCCTCGGCAGCCGACAAACCGCCCGCCAGTAACCGGGACGTCTGCGCCTTCACCGCCGAACCCCGCGCCGACAACAGCTCCGCGACCGGATTGGGCAACGGCTCCGCGTAGGGCGCGGCCGCTACCGGCCGCACGGATGCACGCACCGGGGAACCTGCCATCGACCGCACCGGCACCGGCAATGCACCCCATCCGACGTTCGACGGTTGGGAAGCCGCATCGTGCAGGTTGCCCCCGGCGGCCCGACCTGGTGGGCGGGTCCCGCCTGCGGCGCGCTCGATCCCATCCATGCACCCACTTGGGTCACCGACCGACACGTAACCGCGAATCGACAATGCGGCCGCCGACGCAGCGACGGCAAGACAACACCGACACAACCCGGGCTGGCGCGCCCGCTCGACATGGGAACTTCGCCGCGGCAGCGGCGCACCATCACGTCCAGACACCCGCCCGGAGGCGGGGAAGTTTCTTCCCCGCGGGCCACCGATTGTCGGGCCGCGGGGAACCCGTCAACCCACGCTCCGCAGGCTCCGCTCTTCGGGGCTGACGGAACCCCCTCTCCGGCCCAACCTTCGGTTCTTCGCCAGCGGGAAAGAAAAACGGTCAGCAACGACCACCGCTGAACAGACCACCGACCCACGGAGGAGCGGCATGACCACCAGCAGCCAAGACCCGACAGCGTGCACCGTCCGGCAGGTGCCGGCCCTGGACCTACGTCTCGGAGACACCGTCATCGACCACGGCGTCCGCCACCAGATCGTCACCGCGCGCCTCGAGGGCGCCCACCCCTACGCCGTCATCGGCTACGCCGACAGCACCGAGCTCCACCACTACCCGGTCGGCCACCGACTCACCATCCTCGCCGACTGATTCCACCGGAATCACTTCAGAAGGAGCCCGCCCATGACCGACAGCCTGTTCGACCTCCTCCCCGAGACCATCGCCGCCCGCGAAGCCGAGCAGGCTGCCGCGGACCTACTCATCGAGGCCGAAGCTGTGTTCCGGCAATGGGTTCAGTACGGCGTGCTGCTGGCTGGCCCCGACGGCGCCACCCACGACGCGTGGGTCTGCCCGTATTGCGGCATCGGCGAAGCGTCCGCGTACATCCTGAGCCTGACCCACGGCGTCGACGTCCGGAACCTGCACAAGCTGCCAGACGGCAGCTGGCGCCACGGCATCCACGGTTGGGACGACGGCGAGCACCCGAACTACGGCCGCTGGTGCCCGTCCCTGCACGCCCACCATAACTTCCGCAACGGACACCCCCGGGATCTATCCACAATCCAGAAGATCTTCTGCGGCAACCCGGTCGGCTCGATCAAACTCTGGTTTCCGACCCGCGAAGCGGCACTCGCCGCACTGGCCGCAGCCAGGACGTGATTCCGGCGGAATCACTTCGACCGCCGATAGCTCGCCATCGAGCAGACCACCACCACTCGACGTCCACCGAAAGGCAGCCCCTCCCATGGAGTTTCTCGCAATCCAACACTTCGACACCCTGCGCGAATGGGCGCGCGGCAGCTACACGGACGAGGCGGCCACCGAACTGCTCATCCGCGGGTTCCGCGGACGATTCGCCGAACTCGGCCAGCCCTGGATCAAGCCCGCCGGACCGGGCACATCCTGGATCGACTGGGACGCCATCACACCCGACACCGTCGGCCCCCTCTCTGGCGGTGAACGCCGCTACCTGGGCATCACAGCATCGATCGGCGGCGGGCTGCCGGTGAACCTCCACGACGACCTACACCTGGACCGCGGCCTGCTCGAGCTCGTCCTCGCCGCAATGGCGCACGCTGCTGGCAGCCACGAACAGAGCGAACCAGTCTTCGACGCCCAGGGCGTCCCGACGGGGTTTCACCGCGAGCCGAGCCTGCACCCCTGGCCGGCCACTACCGACGACTGACGTCGCTTGGAACCCATCCATTTCACCGGTACCAGCCACTCCAAAGGAAGGTCGAATCCCATGAGCTACAACATCATCGAGGGCGACCTGGCCGCCGAGCCCGAGACCGCCGTCGCCGAGTCCGGCACCACCTGGACCCGAATCCGGGTCATCACCAACGACCGCTACAAGGACCGCGACGGCATCTGGATCGACGGACCCCCGGTGCCCTACCAAGTCACCGCATTCCGCCGCCTCGCCGAGAACATCACCGACACCCTCCACAAGGGCAACCGGGTCGTCGTAGCCGGCACCGTCACCACCAAGGGATACCGCGACAGCGACGGAAACGTTCGCGGCAGCCGCGAAATCATCGCCGACCACGTCGGCGCCTCCCTCGCCCTGGCCACCGCCACCATCACCCGGAACTCGCCGACCGGAACCGGCGCCGATGAACCCGAACAACATTCGCAAGTCCCCGAGCCTGCGGGCCCGACCTTCTGAATCGCTACCTCGGCGGCCTCGAACTACCCGGCTCGGGCATGCCGGCTCACCTGACCTGCAAACACCCACCACAAGGCTTTCCAGAATGGAATCCGCCCGATGGCTCCCAAGCGCACCCCCCTCAGCCTCGCCGATACCGGCCTCGCCAGGCCGGCCGTCACCGGCACGGAACCTCCGGCCGCGGCCCGGCCGACCCTCGGCATCGTTGGTGCCCTCAGCAAAGCCGCGGCCAGTGAGCAGCAGACGACCGCGGCCCTGCTGGCGGACATCGCCGGTAACCCGACGAATCCGCGCAGCGACATGGGCGACCTCACCGAGCTCGCCGCGTCCATCGTCGAATCCGGACTGGTACAGCCACTGATCGTCGCGAGCGCTTCCGCCTGGCACACCAAGCACCCCGATCACGCCGAGGCGCTGCATGGGAAACCATGGGTGCTGATCGCCGGACACCGCCGCCTCGCCGCCGCCGAGCTGGCCGGCGTGGACGCCCTGCCCATCACCGTTCGTGACGACCTGGCTGACGCGACAACCCGGTCCGCACTGATCGAGAACATCCACCGCCAGGACCTGGCCCCGCTCGAGGAAGCAGCCGCGCTCGACGAGCTGCTCGCCGGCGGCCTGTCACAACGGCAGCTGGCGAAAGTGACGGGGATCAGCCAGCCGAAGATCTCGAAGCGGTTGTCCTTGCTGAAGCTTCCCGATGCCGCGAAGGTCGACATGACCGCCGGCGAACTGACCGTCACCGATGCGCTGCGGCTCCTCGAGCTGCCCGCCACCTTGCACGACAGCGTCTACCAAGTCACCAAGGATCAGGGGTACGGCCTGGACCAGGCGATCCGGCTCACCCAGAACCGGCTCGACATCGAAGCCCGCGACGCCGAGCTGGTCAAGCGACTTACCGCCGAGGGCATCCGCATCGTCGCCGACGCCCGGGAAGAGTTCGGCGGCAACAGCTACGCCCACCACCTGTACGCCCCCGACGACATCGAGCAGGCCAAGGAGTCCGCTGTCTGTGTTGCCGTCGTCGAGCACGGCCGCGCCGAGTACTACGCCACTACTCCGAAACCGTGGCCCTGGTCCCCGTCCCCAGACTTCGACTCGGATCGATGCGCCGGCCCTGGTGCCGACCGCAAGCGCCAAGCGGAGGCAGCTGAACAGGAAACCTCGCGCCGCACGACGGAATCCCAGGCCCGTCGGACGGCGATCAGCGCCTACCTCGACCGGCCGGGTCCTCCCACACGGCAGCTCGCGCTGCTCGCCGGGCTCAGCCTGCTGACCGCCGAAACCGCCGACGACGAACGGCTCACGGCCGTATTACTGAACGCAGACGAACTCGACTGGGACGCGTACATGGCAGCCGGTATTGCTGTCGCCACCACCCCGCGCTCCGCTATCGGTCTCGCGCTCGCCCGGCAGTTCGCCCGGGCCGAAAACCTCGAGGCCATCTGCGGTGACGGCTCCTTCGTCTCTGACACCGACCTCGCCGCCGGCCAGCGATACCTCGAGCTGCTCGTCGACCACCTCGGCTACACATCCGAACCGGCCGGCTCCAGCACCGAGTGATTCCGCCGGAATCACCTCCACCCCGAGCACTCACCCGGGAGCACCTGTCATGAGTACCTTGTCCATCGCCAACGCCGCCGGATCCGCCGGCAAAACCACGACTGCCGTCGCGCTCGGCGCCCTCATCGCACAAAGCGGCCGCACCGCCCGCATCATCGACTGCGACCCGCAAGGCAACGCCACACACGCCACCGGCGCGATCGTGCCCGCTGGTGGCCCCACGATCGCCGACATCCTGAGCGGTACCCGGACGATCACCGACGCCGAGCTGGACACCGTTGTTCCCGGGCTGACGGTTGTCCCTGCTCAGTCCGCCACCCTGGAAGGCATCGAGACCACGCTGTCCCGCACCGTCGGCGCCGAGCAGCGGCTACGACTCGCGCTCGAGTCTGCGGTCCCGGTCGACGTGACGATCATCGACTGCCCAGGCTCGATCGGACTCCTGACTGTGACCGCCCTGGTCGCGTCCGATGCGGCTTTCACCGTCGCCATGCCGACGGTCAAAGAACTTGCCGGGCTGCCTCGCATCGAGGGTGTCATCGAGCAGGTCCGCCTCGCCTACCGGCCCAGGCTCCGACTCGTCGGGGTCCTTCCCTGCAAGGTGCCGCCCCGCACCCGCGGCCGGCTCTACACCGAGGCACTTGAGCTGCTGCACAAGCAGTGGGGAGACCGGGTGACCCCGAGCGTCCGTGACTCGGTGCGGGTCCCCGAGGCCTACGCGGCCCGCACCCCACTTCCCGCCTACGAACCCACAGCCCCCGTGACTGCTGACTATCGCGCAGTCCTCGCGTGCATCGATGCTGGTGGCATGCTGGGTTGATCTCAGACGACTGACCAACAGCATTGCGGCCCGAGCACGCCGCACCCGACGCGTTGGCCCTTCCCTGCCACCTATAGCTGGGGACAAAGCCGCTGGCGCACGTCATTGACGTGCCCGCCGAAGGGGCGATCCCTCGCCAGCTGTTCCATCGTCGAGGTGCCGGGGTCGCTGGGGTCGGTGTTCGAGGCCTTCCGGCAGATCGTCGAGCCAACGGGCTCCCACGGTGCGCGGTGCAGCCGTCAGATCGTCGTCGGTGGCATTCGGTACCGGGTGTTGGCCATCGAGGTGGCCACCCTGCTCAGCTGCGGGGCCATCGAAGTCAGCGGAGCCGGACACGCCTCGCGAATCCCCTGGCACAACATCGGACCCGCCCAGACCTGAGCTCGGCCGGTGGATCGATGTCATACTCGGAGGGTGACCGAACCGGCACTTATCGTGAGGTCGACGGTTGACCGTGCCTCACCGCCGGTCAACCGGATGAGCGACAAGAATGTTGGTGAAGCTTCGTACTCGGTGGCTGTCCCGGGATTGGTGCACGGGCATGCAGATGCGCCCTGCCGCCGGATCGCCCCGGAGTCACGCAGTGGTGAAGCTGTTCAACTCCATCCTCTGGATGCGCTGCGCCGCTGGGTGGATCCACAGCGGCGGCAGATGGGACACCTCGGACTGCCTGGAACGTCCACCGACGCCACCGGTGATACACGTTCCTGCTCGGTCCCGCCGGCCCTGCGCCGCTCTCCTGAGCCGACCATCCGACGCATGCCCGCAAACCAGGTCCACCAAGGCAGGTATTACCGATATCGCCTGCGCGGCCTCCGGGAAGGTCGACTCACCCAGAAGGCCGGGGGTTGGTACACGTTTGACGGCAACAATGACCTCAAATTACACGGAGCCGCAGAGATCATGGAGGAGGTGGCGGCCCCCCCGGCGCAGAGCTTCGCCACAATCCTGCTAGCTCGTGCCGCACAACTCGGCTTCACGAACGACACGGTGCTGTCGGCGGCGATCCAGACGGTCTTCGCCGATGGCGACTTCGCTGAAGATCAGATTCTTCAGTTCTACCTGCAGACCCCCGACGCTGTCGCGTCCTGCCTGCAGACGGCGGCCGCGCTCACAGATCTGTTCACGGCGGGTGGTGCGCCAGTTGCTCATGGGGCAGCGGCCCGCAACGACGGAGGCTCCGTCACCGCGACCGGGGGGCACCTCGCCGCTGCGGTCAATGCGGGGCGAGCCGCCGGGTGCTTGGTACGGATCAGATACGGAACCCACGGATTCGTCGTCGTAGTCCGCGCAGACACTGCTGAAGTCTTCCAAAGTTTCGCCGGAATGGCCGTGCCGGAGACCTTGGCCTTCAACTTGCACAGGCCCCGTCAACTTCACACCAACAACTTGCTGCTCATTCTCCAGGAGATGGCCGTAGCGGATGCCACGCTTCGAGCCGAAGCCCAGATCGTCATCTGCGGAGACCTGGACCCTACATTGAACGCCGAGTGTGTTCTTGAAGATGCCGAAGATGCATGGCCGAATCTGGACTTCAACTGGGATGTCTACGCATTGCCGAACCAGGCGACGGTCCTGCACCACGTTACAACCCGCATGCAGGCGAACATCCAGAACCTGAACAGTCGGCCAGGCGTAGGCATCACTCCATGATCTGAAACTGCGACTCCGATCGGAACCGGCCCGTGGACAGATCACGCCAGCAACGCGGAGCTTCCATTACGTCGGATTCGCCAGTTCAAGCAGGACCGCCGCGTGACACCGGTCAGGATAGCCAAGTTCCGGCAGCAGACACCAGCATGCGAGGTTCCAGCCGGCTAGAGGCGTGTAGTCGATGCCTCGACCGATGACCCACAGACGATAGAGTCGGACAGCCTCTTCTGCGGCAAAGTTGCGGGTTCGAAACGCAAGCACCCCACCGTCGAGTGGCCCATAGTCGAGGCGCCAGAGCCTATCAATGGGGTCCTGCCATATCCGCCACGGATTTCCCCATCGTGTCGTTCGATCCACCTTTCGAGCACCGCCAGGCATGCGCCAGCCTCGTGCACGGGATAGCTGTATCCGCCGCGGTGCCCTGAGGACTGAATCGGTGCCGATGGCGATCATCGGCCCGCGCCCGGGAGTTTTGTGCGAGTAACCCACGTGGGCAAAGGTTCCGGAGATAGCGACGGGGCAACGCCGGGCTGCATTTCAGAGCGCCCGGTGGCCGCGAGCTCGTGTCGAGCGCGTACAGGCGCGGCTATGGGCACGGACCATCCTTGTTTCCACTCTGGTACGCATCCGGTGGCTGTCGAGTGCGCATTGGGTGCGCCGGCTGTATCGACCAGGCGATCGGTCGCGCCGTGCTGACGGATGCTGGCCAGAACATGCCGTGTCATTGCTGCGTAGGCGAGTCTCGTTGGGGCAGTGAGCTTGTCGAAGACGCTGGTCTCGCATCTCGCGCCAACGTGACGGTCGTATGGAACAACCAGGATGTCGCCCACGCGGCCGTTCAAGTACTGGTCGGCAGCCCTGTAGAGATCCTTCTGGAATCTCGGCTGGGTCACCGTCAGCACAACCGTTGCACGGGAGAGTAGTTCGCCATGGCCGGCGTCGACCAACTCTGTGAGCGCGTTCGTCGCCAATCGCAGTACTCCCGCATCGGCCGGTAGGGCGATCAACAATTGGTCCGCGCTGCGAAAGGCCGCCGTGGAGGAGGGGTGGCAGCCGCTCTGCCCAAGGTCGATGATCTGCACCTCGGCGTACCTGGCCAGTAGGTCGAACGCGGCCGTGTACTGCGCCTCGGTGAGCGCCTGCACTTCCCTATTCGGCACGTTGTCGTTGTGCAACAGGTGGATTCGGCCGACTCGGTCCAGGTATGGCGCCCAGTCCGCCAGATAGCGGATGGCGGACGGGTCTTGGGCCAGCGTGTACAGCCGACCAGGCACGCGCGACTGCTGCATCCCGAGACGCTGGGTCAGGTTCCGCAAATCCGGATTCGCGTCGACCCCGACGAGCAACCCCGCCAACCGTCCGGACAGCTCGTTCAGCAATGCCGCGGCCGTCGTGGTCTTGGTCGAGCCGCCCTTCGGGCCCCACACCACGATCCGGCACGAGCCGCCGGGCGTCGACACCGCGCACAACTCGTCCAACTGCGCCCGGACCTCCGTCAGCCGTCCCATTTCACGAACTCGCTTTCGTTGTCGCGCCGGAGCTGGCGCCGGCGTTCTCTGATATCGGATGGTGCGGCTCTCGGCCGTTTGCCGGGCCCGTGGCGACGTTCAGCGGGTGACAACGTGGGCAGCGGCCCATCCGGCCGTCCTCCAGGCGGATGTGCCGGGTCCGCTCGTCATCACAGGTCCCGCACCACGGCAGCCTCCGGCTGCGGATCGGCGACTCGGCGTCCGGTGGGCCATCGGTGCGCATCGCGTCCAGGTGCAGGATCACCGCGCCCGGTCCAGCTCCGGACCAGGATCGCGCGGCAACCGCCGACCGGACGGCTTTCGGATCCCAGCCGGCACCGACCAGCAGCCGGCACCGCCGGTGCAGCACCGACGACGTGAGCTGCCTTGCGACGTCATCGGGCAGCGACTCGCGCACCGCCCGGATCAGCTCCCGCACCGGGTCGGCATCAGATCCACCACCACCATCGACGCTCGGGGCGATTCCACCGGAATCGCCGGTGGGCGTTGGACCCATGGTGGTGGATGTTTTCTTGGTGGTTAGATTCTCGTTCCTATTAGGGTGGGCAGAATCTTTCCTGGGGGGGTAGGCAATATCTTTCCCCCCGTCACGGTGGGCAGAATCTTGCCTACCGTGCTGACCTGCGATTACGGAGTTATCCACAACCGCCGATTCCTCGCTTGCTGCACGGTGGGCAGAATCTTGCCTACCGTGCTGACCTGGGGAAATGTCGACCGCCGTAGGGTCCGGATCCGGACGATCCGGCGACCGCACCTTCTCATTTCGCACCCACTCCAGGTAGTACCGGCTCGCTGCCTGTCCGCCTCCCGCAGTGCGAAATTGGTGCTCGATCGTTAGCCAGCCAGAGTCCTGGAGCTCCCTCAAGTACAGCGCGATCGAACGGACTGATCGGACGTCACAGTCCGCGGCGAGCTGCGCTCTGGATGGAGCTGGCGCGGCTTCGTCGTCGTAGGTGTAGCTGTTCAGGACGGCCCACAGCCTCACCGCCTGCGCCGACAGACCGGACTGTCGCAGCAATGCTTTCGGCATCATCGCGAACGGCACCCGGCCGCGGCTCACAAGAACGGCGGAGGACTCGGACAGGGGCTGGCGGGATGTGGTCACCGCCGCGTCCCTTCCAGGACAGCGGACAGGTGCTCGGCAGATGCCAGACGGCCAGGAAGGTCCGGCAGAACAAGGCGAATCGCGGCGACCTGCACTCGCAGTCGCTCGGCCAGATCGGCTGGCGGTGTGGTCGAGGCACCCTCAGGCCAATCGCCCAGATCTCGATCCATGCCACGCAGGAGGCCATCCAGTTCGTCGAGGTCGTCTCGAAGCACCGCGATGCGTTCTATCGCGTTGCGGATCCGTCGTGCTCGTCGTGACGCCTCTGCATCACGTCCGGGGGCCGGGTCTTCCTCGGGCAGCGGATCGTTCTCGCTGTCGATGTCGTCGGCGGGGTCCGGCTCGGATTCCCGATCCTCGGCCACGTCCGAGCCGCCGCCGGCGCTCGGTCCGGGGCCGAACCGCCTGTCCGGGTTGGCGTTGGCGTCAAGGTCGATGATGGTGCCGAACGCGTCATCCAGGTATGGGCAGGTCCCAACGTCGGCCGGATGCGACTCCCCGCAGGTCGGGCACAGCACCTCGACGAGATCATCCGCTGCGTCCTCGGGTGCGCAATTTTGCGCACCGTCCTCGCTGAGATCGTTCCTCACGGTGCCCTCACTGACGCCGATCGCTCGGGCGATCGCACGCCCGGGCAGACCGGACTCGCTGAGCGATCGAACGACCTCCCGTCGATCCTGGCGCGGCACGGTGAGAAGGGGCCGATCACCGAAATGGGCTTCTACGTAGGCGTTCCACGACGGCAAGCCCAACGGCTCCCACGCCCGACGCAGGTACGCCTGCGCGATCAACACCTCCGCGTGGTCCAGGGAGTTCGTAATCCGCGCGGTCAGCTCCGCGGCCTCAGCCCGGGTAAGCGCGCTCGGCCCGTCATCCGAGCCGGTCGCCGCAAGCTGCATGTTCGAGGCGATCAATGAGGTTGACCTGCCGTCCGCCGTGGTCACCCGCACACCAACTTCGACCAGCGGCTCCGTCATGAGGACACCAGCCAAGCCCGGCCCGAGCGCACCGGCCGACCGGCGACCGCCCCACGCACAATGCGGCGCACCTCGAGGTTCTCCCGGACAGCCTCGGCACCGCCGATTCGGTGAATGGCCGGGACCCCCGGCCACATGCGCTCCGGCGCGCAACCGGGACCAGACCCCGCGGCGAGCAGCGCCAACGCGGACCAGGTGGCCGGCGGCACTCCGGTCGCGCGGCGCGCCAGCGTGGTCGCCGACCGTCGTCCGGACTGACTCGTCTCGGCGGCCATCGCGGCCAGGCACTCGCCCGCCGGCTGCGGCCACTGCCAACCTGCCGCGACCAGCAATGCGGCCGTGACCTGGAGCCATGCGGGCCGATCCTCCGGTCCCGCAAGGGATTCCGAATCGTCGGCGACGGGCCGCAGGCTCAGATCAACGTCCGCGCGACGCAAGGCGTGTGGCTCTCGTACGGCTCGAACGATCTCCTTCGGCCGGCGCACCGGGTCGCCCGCGCCGAGTTCGACCGCGCCGGCCTCCGCTGCATACACACGCTGGATCGTCCGCCGCAGAATCGCCATCGGATCGACAGACCGATCGGTGCGGCGCCAGGCATCCATGGCTTCCCATGCCGGACCCACACCGACGTCGCCGAGGTGACCGGCGCGCCGCACCCAGTTCCCGGCCTCCGCACGACAGAGCCGGGTGATGATCGCGACTGCCTCACGACCGGCCGCGCCGTTCCAACCAGCAGGATCCAGGTCGAGCTTGGCGAACAATTCGCGCACGCCAACCCTCGACCAACGGGGGAGTGCGTGCGACACTGATGTGTCCGATGGCGCGTCCCCCCCGACGCCTTCGGCCCCGGCCCGCCGCGTCTGTTGCCTCCAAGCTAAGGACGCGGCGGGCCACTTCATGTCCAAGGCGGTCATGACGCAACCACCGGAGTGAGGTCCGTAGAGGCCACGCCGACCGCGCCGACGAGGAACTCCAATGGAACCGCGAGCACCCGCGCGACCGTCGCAAGCTCTGCGACGCTGAACGGGACTTGGCCCCGAACCCTGCGGCTGATCCAGGCCTGGGACTGGCCAAACCGGTTTCCGAGGTCCTTCTGGCTCATCCGCCGGGCGGCCATCGCTTGCCGCACGCGTGAAGCTATTCGCTCATCGATTGATTGATCGTCCATACTCATGTTCTAGCGGCCTTGGGCCAACGATGTCAAGCATCAGCTAGTCGATGAGCGAATTAGCGTGTCGCTGAGTCGGTACTTGACCTACCGGCCTCGACATCCATACGATGAGCGGCATGGCAATGCCTGAACAGCTCATCGAGCTGACCATGAGTGAAGCGATCGCCGAAGAAGTTCGCGCGGCGACCGCACGGGTTCGGCTCAGCGGAGCGGCCCTTGCACGTCACCTGGGAAAGCCGCAACCGTGGGTCAGCCGCAGACTCACGGGTGCAGTCCCATTCGACGTCGATGAGCTCAGCGCGATCTGCGATCTGCTCGGAATCGATGTTGTCGACCTCATGCGCGATGCAGTCCAGGCACGTCAAAGCCCCCGCCGGCATACACCGTTCGGGGGCTCTGATCACGTGGTGCGCCCGGAGGGATTCGAACCCCCAACCTTCTGATCCGTAGTCAGATGCTCTATCCGTTGAGCTACGGGCGCGTGCTATTCAGTTGTACTGCTCGTTGGTCCCGCGGCCATGACTGGCCGCAGGTCCAGCGCGGAAGCGGAGGGATTTGAACCCTCGGTACCCTTGCGAGCACAACACATTAGCAGTGTGTCCCATTCGGCCGCTCTGGCACGCTTCCTCGGGTCATGCTTCAACCCAGTGCCACCGTGAGGAGGCTACCGAGAGCCAACGATACCTGGCGGCGAGCCCGCGACGCAAAGCGCGACGTCGGGCCGTCCGACCACTCGCTGCGCCCGGCCGACGACAGCCCTCGACTCACGACCATTGCGGCCGATTCGGACGCCGCCCGGTGGCCCTGCAGTGCCGCCGGGCGGGACCGTCAATGGCGGGGTGCGCGAACCGGGGCCGGCCCGCATCCACACCCGCCACCCAGCGGTGTTAGCCTCCACCTGTTCATCAAGAGCGGCCGAGAGTCCTGGCTCGTCGACGCCGCAGCAACCTGTCCATTGCGGACGCGGGTGCTAATGCCGGGGACGATGAGAGGACCAACGATGGATCCCGCTTCGCGCGCACGGAGCCACTGCCGGGCACTGACCCAACAATGGGCTTCTCGGCGACACATCGACAACTGCCTCGTGCGATCCATGGCGTGTAGTCACGCCGGCTGACCGACCCCTGGTCCTCCGGCACTGCTCAGCGATCCGACCGGTTCACCCGGCCACGTCCCCAGCCGAGGGGCCGACACCCCAACGCTCGGCTTTCTCCTACCCATCCGCAATCCGCGGACGGTTTCCCTCCCCCGGCACGGCCGGGGTTGCCTCCCGACCATCAAGGAACCTCATGACGATCCAGCTGGAAACCACCACGTCCGAACGGCCGAGTCCGTTGCCGCCGATCGACCTCGATCCGAGCGACTACCCGGCCAACAACCTCGACGTCATCCCGCCGTTGGCGCCGCACTGGCAGAGCCTGGACCTGCGCGAGATCCTGCGTCGGCCGGCCGCATTCCTGTCGATCAGCCAGTCCAACTCGCTGTACCGCAAGGGCGGTGTGCAGTACGCCGAGGGGCATGCGCATCGCGGCAGCCTGGACGCCACCGTTCGGGTGGCGAAGGCAGCGCGATCCGCGCCGAACTTCGTGTCGTTCAACTGGATCGGTTACAGCGTGTTCCGGGATCAGTACCCGCAGACCGCCTTCGACGCCGCCCAGTACAACTCCTGGACCGGGCACATCGACGCCACCTCGGCGCAGCGGGATTGGGACGACTCGTTGGTCGACGAGCTGAAGGAACTGGTCGAGCCCGGCGACAGCGAGTTCAACGAACGGGCACTGCAGACCGCCTTCACCGGAACGGATCTGCCGATCACCTTGGCCCGCAAGAAGGTCGAGGTGCTGATCCTGACCGGGATCCACCTGGACTGGTGCATCGAGGGCAACGCCAGGGCAGCCCGCGATCACGGCCTGCTGCCGATCGTCATCGGCGATGCCACCGGCGCCCAGCGACCGGAACAGGAGCCGGCTGCCTTCGAGCGGATCAACAACTTCTTCGCCCCGGTCATCTCCTCGCACACGTTCCTCGAACTGCTCGGGACCGACTGATGGGGAACGTCGGACTGCTCCTCGTCGGTGCCGTGCTGTTGGTGAACGGCCTGGTGATCCTGAACGTGGTGCCGCCACGCAGCGCTGCCATGCTGAATATCTTCGTCGGGACGGCCCAGGTCGTGCTGCCGACGATCATCCTGATCCAAGGCGGCACCGATCCGGCGGTGCTCAACGCCACCTGGCCGTCATACCTGTTCGGCATGACCTATCTGTACTACGGCCTTGGCATCTACCTGAACCTGGAGCCGGAGGGCTTCGGCTGGTTCAGCTCGTTCGTCGCGGTGATCGTGCTGTACCAGGCGATCAGCAGCGTCGGAAGCGACCCGGTGTTCGCCGTGATGTGGCTGACCTGGGCGATCATGTGGTCGCTGTTCTTCGCCCTGATGGCGTTGGGGCGCAGCGAACTCAGCCGGTTCACCGGCTGGTTCCTGGTGCTTCTCGGCGTGCCGTCGTGCACAGTCACCGCACTGCTGTTGCTCGAGGGACGATGGAGCACCGAGCCCTGGGCCGGCCTGGTTGCCGCCGCGGTGCTGGTCCTCGGCGGCGTGCTGTCCTGGACGCTCGCCCGGTCGGCGGCGCTGCGATCCGGGGACGCCGACGATGCCGCGGCAGCAGCACCCGCCGTGGACGCCACCGTCGCAACAGACGGCACCGCTACCCGGAGGGCACCGGAACCGTTGCAGGCGTAGCCGTTTCGTCATCCCCGGGGAGAGCAACGACGAAACGCCCGTGTTGCTCGGCAAGGACAGCGCCGATCAGGAGGATGACGGCGTCGCAGTTGGGGCGGATCCCGACGCCGCCGGCGTTCAGCCGCGATCAGGAATAAGTCGAGGTGGTCTTGTCCGTCCGGCAAAAGCTCTGGTATGCCTGAGTCCTGTGACCAGGATAAGGAGTGCCGGCATGTTGATCGGACGCAAGAATCGCCGTGGACGAATGCTGGCGCTGGCTGGCGCAGCCACCCTGACACTGGCGCTCGCGACGAGCATGTCGTCAGCCGTAGCGCATGCGGATCCGGACGGGGCGTTCCCACCGAAGGCGAATTCGGCGTGGGTGTACGACACCGCGACGCCCGGCACCTGGGTGGACGCGATCGCTGCCTACAACGCAGCGGCGACTCCGGGGCACGAACTCAACCAGGTGTACAGCTATGCCACGGATATGGAGATGTACTGCCCCGACAACGACGGGACACGGTGCACGGCAGACGATCTGTACTCGTTCTACACCCCTGGGAGCAGCGGCTGGGACAGGACTGCCGCGTATTACGACGCGTTCGTCGCCGCCGATCCCGGCGCCTTCACCATCGCGCCGATCATCGACGGGCGCACCGATTCCCAGGGCTACCTGCAGGGCTTCAACGAGCTCAGCCCGGCCCTGGCTGCGGGGTTCGCCGACAAGGTGGCCGCGCAGGTCTGCGCCGACCCGCACATCGACGGCATCCAGTTCGACCTCGAGCCTTTCGACGTGTCCAGCAAGAACGGGCAATACCACTTCTACCTGCAGTTGGCGAAGAACTTCGCGGGGCAGCACACCGGCAACCCGGCGCATGACCCGTACGACTGCATCGATGCCACACATCCTCGCGGCAGGTTCTACTCGGTGTTCACCTTTGCCGAGGCGATCCGGCCCGGCACCCCGTCGGCCGGGAACGTGCGAGACATCCTCAACGCGTACAACAACGGCTACCTCCTGGACTCGCTGTACGACCTCAGCAGCGCGCCGGCCGGCACCCTCAACGGCCTCGACAGCTACACCGACGCCGTCCGGCGTGAAGCAGGGAATGCCAAGCTGTGGGCCAACCGGCTGCACATCCGTTACGGCTACGGCATTCCGGCCTCGGCATCGGCGCACGAGTTCACTACCTGCTCGGCCGACGCGGACGCGATCGGCAGTTGCATCCCGGACAGCACCGGCGCGAGCGGTTATCCGATGATCAGCTACACCAGAGCGGCAGTCGCAGCTATCCAGGCGACCAATGCGCCACGGGACCCGCGCTACATCGGCACCGCGATCTGGGATTTCGGCGACCACGTGTCCTGGAACGGACTCAACTTCGGTCCGGTACCCGCGACCGACGACGTCCTCGGCTACCTCGCCACCAGCCTCCCGGGCTCACAAAACCCCGGCCGAGCCCGAGGCCCGCACGGCCACTGACCTGGCAGGATTCCAGCGTCCGGCCCATGCTCCGTCCGTCGGCGACGGCACCCGGACATTCGACCACGGGCAACGGCACAATGTCTCACTGGTCCGCAGAGCCTCCGGGGTCGTCGTCGGCCTTCGGTGGCGCGGTCGCACCATCCGCGGCTAGTTCTTCGTCGCGCTGATGAGGGTGAAGCCGAGCTGCTCGTCGACGTCCTGCTCGAGCATGCGGATCACCGGATCCGCGCCGACCGGGCCATGTTTCTCGCCGCCTGATCGCGCCCACAGCAGCCAGTCATCACGTCCACCGGATTGCCAGCGACTCCGGATGTTGCCGACCAGGCCGCTGAGTTCCCAATGACGGTGCCACCATTGCGGTGAGTGCCAGCAGGCAGCCTCCCAGCCGGCGAGTTCCCGCACGTAGTCGGGCAGCGGTCCGTCGTACGGGTCGGTGGCCAGACCGGGCGTTGACATCGCCAGGCGACCACCGGGTTTGAGCACCCGCAGCAAGGTTGGCAACAGATGGACGTCGGTGCCGAAATACTCGAACGCGTCGATGCTGACCACGGCGTCGAACTCGCCGTCGGCGAAGGGCAGGCTGCGCACGTCCGCATTGACCGCAGTCACCAGGTCGCTGACCCCGGCCGCCACGAAGTTGTCGGTGGCTTCTGCCGCGCTCACCCACAGATCGGCCGCAACCACCGTCGCTCCGCACTCTCGTGCCAGAAACACGGAGGTCGCGCCCTTTCCGGAACCCAGGTCCAACACCCTTTGCCCGGGTTGGAGCGCCAGGTCGGGAAGCAGGTCTTCCAGTTGCCAGAGCGGGTTGGGACCCATGTCCAACGACATCAACCATGCAGGGTCGTAGGTCGAGGAACGCGGGTAGCGCTCGGGCCGGATCAGGTCGGCCGGTGTCCCCGGCTTGTCAGGATTCACCCGGAGAGTCTGGTAGCCGAATTGCCGGCTGTCATCCGAATTCCGGTCGCGGATTCGCCGTCATTGCACCTGATCCGGCTAGACCTGCTGGAAGTCCGGGAGGGCCCAGTCTCCGTTGAACGCCGGCCCTTGAGGTCCGTAGATCCGGAAGTAGACGAACCAGCCCTTGCCAGGGATGGTCTGGATCCAGCGTCCTTCGAAGCCGTCCCCTCGGTCGGGTCCGAACCTCAACTCGACGGGCCGGTCGGGGTCGACGTCGGCCAGCTCGAACAGCGACCGTAGCGCTGCCCGATTCTGATCGGTGGCGATCTGGCTGCGGGTCTCTGCGTCATAGACGGTGATCGACCAGAACAGCCGGGCGGGA
The DNA here is from genome assembly GCF_000426645.1 of Nakamurella lactea DSM 19367. Lineage (GTDB taxonomy): Bacteria > Actinomycetota > Actinomycetes > Mycobacteriales > Nakamurellaceae > Nakamurella > Nakamurella lactea. Next base: position 48,163 of record NZ_AUFT01000011.1, read on the forward strand.
ACGGGTTGCGGTACCAGCAGCCGGTAGGCGCGGGATCCGTCCAGGTAGCTGCCCGTGGAGTCGCGTAGTCCCAGCCAGTAGAGCGAGCCGGCGCCTTCTTGGCGGCGGAACATGGCCGGCGAGGCGGCAATGGCTTGGTAGAACCACTTCTCGCGGGCATCAACGTCCAGGTAGTCGGGTGTGTAGAAGTCACCGTTCTCCGGCCGCAGTCCCGCCCACTGCCACTGGGAGTCGTCCCAGACCACTCGGTCGGGGCGGCGGTCGGCGAACGCCTGAACCCGCATCTGACCGCTGCCGAGCACAGCCGCCTGCTCGAGGATCCGGGTCTGCCGCTCGTCCGGTTCGAACGGCCGGCCTTTGGCGATGCCCAGCACCGCGAGCTCGCCGTACAGCGGACCGAAGGCCTCCAGATGCGGCTCGGTATCGACCACTTGGTGCAGCGCCCGCCAATAGCCAAGGTTGGTCTCCCACGTCAGCGGGGTGATGTCCTGGTCAAGGTCGGTGAAGTCCACCCACGTCGGAGGGGTCCAGTCCTGGTCGGGATCCAGCGGATGCACCACGATGGTCTGCAGCCGCTCGTTGGCCCCGGCCATATCGCCACCCACCGGCAGCGACCGCACCCCGACAATGACCCGATAGCTGGTCGCACGAGCCACGAAATAGCCGTCCGGAACGTCGCCGTCCCAGCCCGGGGGCAGCAGCAGGTGCTTCCCGCCGTTACCGGCGTCGGGGCCGGGCACGCCGAGATCAGCGATCCACCGTTGGTTGATGTCCATCGCCGCACCCAGCAGCGGCCCCGGTGGCAGTTCGACAACCAGCGGGCCCGGTCGAAGGTCCAGTCCCACCGGCCCGTAAGGGGTATCGGAGTTCAGGGTGAAGCCGACCTGACGCGGCTGGGTGTCCAGCACCCCGAAGGACTTGTTGAGGTAGACCCCGACCTGCTCGTTGCCGCGGAACATCGCCGCCCCCGACACGGTAGGGAAGAAGAACCGGTACGCCTGAACCGCCCGGTTCAGATCGGCGTCGTCGTAAGCGCGCTGGATCGTCTGTTCATCCGGGAATCCACCGGTGAACGAGTAGGGACCGGTGACGGCATCAATGTCGCTCATGAAGATCATCGAAGCCCGCCTCACCAACGTTCACCTCACCCGAAAGGAATGACCCGATCAGGTGGGTTGCGCAGGCGATGGAGAACGCGGCCGCCGTTCCGATCGGCACGCGGCCGAGCGCGAGCTCAACCGTGCGCAGAGAACTCCATCGACGTGGCGGCCACCGACTCCAACTCGGCGACGGTGAGACCGCAGTCATCGGCTGCGTGCCGGTACTCGGCGTCCAGGTCCGTGTCGAACAGGTAGGTTCCGTCGCTGGCAAGGGAAACCGGCACGCCCGCGCGAACCAGCGCGGCCAGCGGGTGGGCGGCGTAGTCCGGCGCGACGCCGACGTTGACGTTGCTGGTCGGGCAGACGTCCAGGCAGATCCGGCGGTCGGCGAGGTCGGCGACCACAGCCGGATCCTCGATCGCCCGCACGCCGTGCAGGATTCGGTGCGGCTGCAAATGATCCAGCGTGGCGCGGACGGATTCCGCACCGCTGGTCTCTCCCGCGTGCGGGACGGACATCAGCCCGGCGTCCCGGGCGGCCGCGAAGTGATCGGCGTACCAGTGCGCCGGTCCCGGTGGCTCCGGCCCGACCAGACCCAGCCCGGTGACGCCGCGGCCGGCGTATCGGATGGCCAGCGACGCCGTTCGCCAGCCGGCCTGCGGCCCCTCGGCCCGTTGGATCCCCAGGATCAACCCACACCTGTCCCGCGGCAGCGCATCCAGCACCGCGTCCACCAGTTCCTCATCGGCGCCGATCCGGCCGCCGTAGGACGCCGGACACAGGTTCACCTCGGAGAAGGTGACTCCGCGGGCATCCTGGTCGGCCACCAACTCCGCCGCCACCCGGTGCAGCACGGACAGGTCAAGGACGAGGTCGCGGGCCGCCTCGTATTGCGGCGAGAATTCCGCAAAGTCCTGGTACGGCGCCTGTTTCGGGAGCGGCAGCCCACTGCGCTCGGCGAGTTCGCGCGCGGTTGCCGGACGCAGACACGCCTCCAGGTGCAGGTGCAACTCGGCGCGTGCCGGGCCGTTAGAGGTCATGGCCGAGGTACACCGACTTGGACCAGGTGTAGAACTCGAGCGCCGAGGCACCCTGCTCGCGGAACGTGTTGGTGCTGGAGGCTTTCACACCGCCGAACGGCACGTTCAGATCCAGCCCGGTGGTGGGCCGGTTGACCTTGACCACACCGGCCTGGACCCGGGCCGCGAAGTGCTGGGCGGATGCCAGCGAGGTGGTGCAGATGCCCGCGGCCAGCCCGTACACCGAGCTGTTCACCGACTCGATCGCCCCGTCCAACCCCTCCGTGGGCAACACCGCGATCAGCGGGCCGAAGACCTCGTCGGTGACGATCGGATGATCCGCCGTCAGCCCGGTCACCACCGCCGGCCGCAGCAGTCGCCCGTCGCCGTCCCCGCCGGTCAGGGTGCCGTCCGCACGGGCTCGGTCCAGCGCCTTCAGGTCGGTGGCCAACTGCGCGTCCGAGACCACCGGACCCATCGCGGTTCCCTCGGCCAGCCCGTCACCGGGCGTGATGCCGGCGGCGATTTTGCCCAGTGCCGCAACGAATTCGTCGTGAACCCCGGGCATTGCGAGCACCCGGGAGGTCGCCGTACAGGCCTGGCCGGTCAGGCCGAATCCACCGGCCGCGGCCACCCTGGCAGCGACCGCAGGATCGGCGTCGTCCATCACGACCAGGGCGTTCTTGCCACCCATCTCCAGTTGCACCCGCCCGCGGCGCGACTGCACCACGCTGCGGATGTGTTCGCCCACCGCGGTGGAACCCGTGAACGAGACCGCGGCCACGTCCGGATGGGCGCACAGCGCCTCGCCGACCACCGAACCCTTGCCGTTGACGATGTTGAGCACCCCGGCCGGCAGGCCGGCGTCGGTCAACGCGGTCACCAGGTTGTGCACCGACAGCGGCGTCAGGTCGGCCGGCTTGATCACCACGGTGTTGCCGGACACCAGTGCTGGGGCCATCTTCCAGGCCGGGATGGCGATCGGGAAGTTCCACGGCGTGATGAGGCCGACCACGCCGAGCGGCTCCCGCCGGGTGTAGACCATGGTTTCCGGGGTGGCGCTGGGCAGCACGTCACCGGTGGCCTGCCATCCCATCGAGCCGAAGAAGCGCAGGACGTCGATCGCCCGACGCACCTCGCCCATCGCCTCGGCCAGGGTCTTCCCTTCCTCCCTGACCAGATCTTCGGCGACCGGGCGGTGCCGGGACCGAAGGATCTCCGCCGCATCGAGCAGGATCGCCCCGCGGGTCGGCCATGGCTTTCCTGCCCACCCCGGCTGCGCCGCGGTGGCGGCCGCGACGGCGTCCGCGACGGTGTCGGCGTCGCCGCTGGCGACCGTCGCCACCGGTGAGTCGTCAAAGGGGTTGCGGCGCTCGACTTCCGGGTCGCCGACCCATTCCCCGCCAATCAGGTGACGGAGCTCTACGGCTGACGTCATGTCCTTGGGTTTCCTTCCGATTTCGGTGCGGCGGTCAGGGCGTTGCTAGAGCGTTGCTGCGGCCGCCGATTTCGCCGCGTCCAGGTGCCTGCCCAATTGCTCGGACAGCTCGTCCGGCATGCCGCGGCCGGGCAGCCGCACCCCCGATTCGGCTATCAGCCCACGCATCCGCAGTGCCTCCTTGCGAATGCCCAGTGCGATGCCGACCTGCTGTTCGAAGGTGGCCAGCGGCAGGTACGGCAGCCACGCCTCTCGCGCAGCCTCGTACCCGCCCTGTTCCCAGGCCCGCACGCAGGCCAACAGGCCCTCGGGCGCGGAGAATCCGGTCATCGCGCCGGCGGCGCCGGCGGCGAGTTCGTCCAACAGCCCGATGCCGCCCAACCCGCCGAACACCGGGACCTGCAGACCGGCGGCCAGCGCGTGGATCGCGACCGCGGTAGGTGGGGACTCCGCCTTGACCGCCGCGCAGAACGGCTGCCCTCTCAACGCGGCGACCAGCGACTCCGGCCGGATGCTGACGCCGCTGACGGCCGGGTAGTCCTGCACCACGATGCCCAGCCCGGTGGCGTCGTGCACCGCGGCCAGGTGATCGGTCAGGGCGCTCGGGGCGGCGGTATTGACCTGCACCATCACCGCCGCGATCCGGTCGCCGACGATCTCGACGGCCTGGTTGACCTCGTCGATGACGACGCGGGTGCTCAGGCTGGTGGCGCCGACCACGATCGGCAGCTCGCAGGTGTCGGTGACGATCTCCAGGACGGTCGCGCGCTCCTGCTCGGTCAGCCGGGCGGCCTCGCCGAACACGCCCAGCGCCGTCAGCCCCGTCACCCCGATCGACTGGTAGTGCTCGCACAACCTGGCCAGCCCGGACTCGTCCAGATCCAGGACCGAGCCGGTGAACGGGGTGGCGAGCACGCCCCACACCCCCGGCTGCAACGACGTCACCATCGGTTCTTCCTCATCGATACGGCCTCTCGCGTCATGACCTGTCTGTTCCGTTCGCCGGCCGGCTGGATTGTCGCGTTCACCGGCCGGTCCATTGCGGAGCACGCTTCTGCTGGAATGCCAGCAGTCCCTCAACGGAATCCGCGCTGTCCAATGCGGCCATCAGCTCCACCGACCGCTGCGACTGCGCCTGCCGGGCAGTCAGGTGGCTGGTGGTCGCGACCATGTGCTTGATGGCCCGGATCGACGTGGGCGCACAGGCAAGCACGTCGGCGACCCAGCGATCCACCGCCGCATCCAACTCGGCGGCCGGCACCACCTCGTTGACCAGACCCATCCGGTACATCTCCGCGGCCGGCACCCGGCGGCCGGTGAGCAGCAAGCCCATTGCCTGGGTGTGCGGTACCCGTCGGACCAGCTGGGCGATCCCACCGTCGAGCGGCAACCGGCCCACCCGCGGTTCGGTGAGCCCGAACTGCGCGTGGTCGGCGGCGATCACGATGTCGGCGCCGAGCACCATCTCCATCCCGCCGCCCAGGGCGTACCCGTTGACCCGGGCGATCACCGGGACAGGCAACGACTCTCGCATGCTGAGCCCACCGAAACCGTCCGGGCTTCTGGCGGCCCAGTACTCCAGGCCGGTGCGGTCAACGGCCGCCGCAGACATGTCCGCGCCGGTGCAGAACGATCGGTCGCCGGCGCCGGTGAGCACGGCGACGTGCACCTGCGGGTCGCCCTCGATCTGCTGCCAGATGTCCGTCAGCGCCGCCTCGGCCGCCGAGTCCAGGGCGTTCAACACGGCCGGTCGGTCCAGCGTGATGCGCGCGACGTGACCGTCCAGCACGTACCGGACGCCGGTCGGGGTGGTTGTCGTCATACCCGCGCCGCCGCGTCGGCCACCTGTTCCCGGCCACCGGCCGGGCCGGCGCCGCCGTCAGCGTCACCCTCACCGAGCAGTTCGGCGAGCACCTCATCGGTGTGCTCACCCAGCCGCGGCGGCCGGTGCCGCACCCGGGCCGGGGTGGCGGACAGGTGCACCGGCGAGGCGACGGCCCGCATCGGCCGACCCTGCGGATCGGAACCGATCTCGACAATCATGCCGTTGACCGCTGTCTGCTCGTCGGCGAGCGCCTCGGCCAATTGCTGCACCGGCGCCGACAAAAGGTCCTGCCCTTCCAGCCGCGCCATCCAGTATTCGGTGGTGTTGGTAGCGAACCGCTCGCGGAAGATCTGCTGCAACTCCGGCTTCGCCGCGATCTGCAACTCAAGCGTCGCCAGATCCGGTCGCTCCGAGAGATCCTCGGTCAGTTCGAGCGCAATACTGATGTCGCGCAAGGGATTCTCCTTGAACGCACCGACCATCACCAACGCGCCGTCGGTCGTCGGGAACACACCGGACAGCGGCATCGCTCCCCAGTTCACCTCGAAGCCTCGGTTCAGCTGCATGCAGGCCTCCTGCATCTGCGCCGAAAGCATCGAGTCGTACAGCGATACGTCGACCTTCTGCCCGCGACCGGAGCGCTCCCTGGCCAGCAGTGCCAGCAGGATGCCCTGGACCAGATGCATTCCGGCAGAGAAGTCGCCCATGGTGGTGGCATAGATCTTGAATTCGTCGTCCGGGTCGGGCCTGCGGTACATCACTCCCGAATAGGCCTGAGCGAGAATGTCCTGGCCGCCCTTGTGCCGGTACGGCCCGCTGTCGCCGAACCCGGTGCCCTGCGCCCAGATCAGCCGCGGGTTCTCCTTTGCCAGCGCCTCGTAGCCGAATCCCATCCGCTCCATCACCCCGGGCCGGAAGTTCGACACCACCACGTCGGCCTTGCGGGCCAGTGCCAGCACGGCCTGCTTGCCCTGCTCGTCGCGGGTGTTCAGCACCACGGATCGCTTGTTGCGGTTCAGCGACCAGAAGATCGGATCATGTTCCCCGCCGTCCGCCCGGAACGAGGTGCGTGACAGGTCACCGCTTCCCGGCTTCTCGATCTTGATCACGTCGGCGCCGAAGTCTCCCAGCACCTGCGTGGCGCACGGCCCCAGCATCACCTGGGTGAAGTCCAGCACCACGACACCGTCCAGCGGCTGCACCTGCTCGGTCATGAACCCAACTCCAATTCCTCATCGATCGTCGCGTTGGCCGACGGGACATCCCCTGGGTCGGCCCCCTGCTCGCGCATCCCGGCCTGGACCAGCGATGCCGGGACGTCGCGCACCAGGTCCCCGGAGCTCACCGCCAGGGCGCCGGCGATGCCTGCCGCCTGCCCCATGGCCATACAGGGCGGGATCTCCCGGGACATCCGCTGCGCCTGCGGCGAGGCCGAATAGTGTCGGCCGGCCACCAGCAACTGGTCGACACCGCGCGGCAGCAATGCCCGGTACGGCGTGTAGTAGTCCCGGCCCCGCGCCACCGAATCCGCGAAGTGCCGCCGGGTGGTGATGTCCTCCTTGGTGACGACATATTCTCCCTGCAGCAACCGGGTCTGCCGGACCCCGATCTGCTGCGCGACATCCAGCAGGTAGCAGTTCTCGAATCCCGGCAGATCCTGCCGGATCAACTCCAAGGCGGACGCGATCCGTTCCCGCGCCTCGAATTCGGCCATCGTCAGCGAGACCGGGTCGGCGCCGTCGAATCCGGTCAGGTGCGGGCAGTTGCACCACACCACGCCGGGGGACGGCGTCTTGAGCCACCACAGTTCCCACGCCCCGCCGAGCAGCCGCTTGATCTTCCGGTTGATCGCCCGGGTCTCCCGGGGGTTGGCCTGCTCGTAGGCCTCGGCGGCGTCGGTGTCCACTCCCGCCAGCCGGAAAACCAGAGTCACCAGGTACTTGTCGTGGACGAACTCCGCACCCGAACGCGACGCGACGTCGATATCGCCCGTCGTGTCGATGACCACCTCACCGCGGATCGCCTGCGGCCCGGACTTGGTTTCCACCACCACGCCGGTCATCCGGCCATCGGTGACGATGGGTTGGGAGAACCAGCTGTGCAGGCGAAGGTTCACCCCGCTGTCCTGGACGAGGTCGTTGGACACCCGCTTCCAGCCGTCCGGGTCGAAGGAAACGGCGTAGCAGATGGGCTTGGGGGTGACGTGCGACTGGAAGTCGAACGTCCCCCACCTGCCCCACTTCGCCCACATCTCCGGAGAGGAGAACCGCTCCGACTCGGGCGGGCTCACCGCCAGACCGTACTTCTCCAGCCGCTCCACGTACTCCGCAACGATGCCGGTCACGGTGATCTCGCTGCCGTTGCACATGTCGTCCAGCACCAGCACCATGCCGCCGGAAGCCAGCCCGCCGAGCGAGGAATAGCGCTCCAGCAAGGTGACCGAGGCGCCGGACCGGGCGGCTGCGACGGCCGCGCTCACCCCGGCCGGCCCGCCACCTACGACGATGACCTCCGACTCCGCCACCACCGGGACGTCGCGGGACGGCAGCGTCACCGCCGTGACGGCAGCGACCGCCTCGGTGTTCTCGTCCACGACGTCGTCTGCGTCAGTGATGGCATTCACGCGGCCTCCTTGGCGTCCCAGGTCACAACAAGCTTTTCGATAATTCCGATGACGGCGAAGAACAAGGTCGCGAAGATTGACGCGACGATCATGGTTGCCCACAGCAGCGGTACCTGGAAGTTGTAGGTCGCCTGAATGATCAGGTAGCCGAGACCCTGCTGTGATCCGACCCATTCCGCGACGATGGCGCCGATCACCGAGGAGGTCGCCGCAATCTTCAGTGCCGAGAAGAGGTACGGCAACGATGCGAAGATGCGCACCTTGAAGAACACCTCACGACGACTTGCCGACAGCACCCGGAGCAGCTCCAGCGATTGCTTGTCGACGGCCTGCAGCCCGCGCACCATGTTGACCAGTGTCGGAAAGAATGAGATGAGTGCGGCGATAATGATCTTCGGAGAGTATCCGTACCCCAGGATCACCACCAGAATGGGAGCGATCGCCACGATCGGGACCGTCCGAATGAACACCGCAACCGGGAAGAATGCGCGCTCAGCCGTCTTCCAATGCACGAAGATCACGGCCAGGGCGATGGCGACGATATTGCCGGCCAGGAACCCGAATACCGCTTCCAGCACCGTCGGCCAGAGGTTGGCCAGCAACGTCGAGTAGTCGTCCTGGAAGGAACCCAGTACGTCCAGCGGCGAGGGAACGATGTACTTCGGGATCGAGAACACCGCGACGATCACCCACCACAGCGCCACCAGCCCGACGATCGCGGCCACCGGTGGCACCGCCTTGCGCAGGATGTTCCGCCGCCGTGGCGGCGTCGACGTCGGCGATCGATGCGAGAGTTCCGCGGTTGCGCTCGTCATGACTGCTCCAACAGATGCCGCAGCCGGCTGGCCAGGGCGGAAAACTGTGGTAGATCGCGGGTTTCGGACCCCCGCGGGTAGGGCAGGTCGATATCCACGATCTCGCGGATCCGTCCCGGGTGTGCCGACATCACCACCACCTGCTGGGACAGGAACACCGCCTCCGGAATCGAGTGGGTGACGAACACCACCGTCGTGCCCGTCTCCTGCCAGATCCGCAGCAACTCGACGTTGAGCCGGTCGCGGGTGATCTCGTCCAACGCGCCGAACGGCTCGTCCATCAGCAGCACCCTTGGCTGGCAGATCAGCGCCCGCGCGATCGCCACCCGCTGGCGCATGCCGCCGGAAAGTTCGTGCGGATAGGCATGTTCGCGGCCGGCCAGCCCCACCAACGCGAGCAGGTCCTCCGGCGAGTTTGCCTGCCTACCCTGTGGCACCCCGCCCCCGACCTCCAGCGGCAGCCGGACGTTCTCGACGGCAGTGCGCCAGGGCAACAGCGCGGCATCCTGGAAGACGAATCCGATGTCCCGTCCCAACCGCCGCTGGTGCGGGGTCGCGCCGAGAACGTCGACGCCGCCGGTGCTCGGATCCAACAGGTCGGCGATGACCCGCAGCAGCGTCGACTTCCCGCATCCCGACGGTCCGAGCAGGGAGGTGAAGCCACTCGCCGGTAGCGATGCTGTCACCCCGTCCAATGCGGTGACGACGCCCCTGTCGGTGTGGAAGGACACGCCGACGTCCCGCAGGCCGATGGTGCCCGGCTCCGTCATCGTCGCCGGCGCGGTCATGCCTTGCCCGCCTTCGGACGCTCCCCTGCGGTCGCCGTCAGAATATCCAAGGTCATCACTTCGTCGACCTTCGGCGTTGCCCCCTTGAACTGCTTCATCTGTGCCCACAGATCGAGCTGGGACTGCCAGCTTTCCGTGCTCATGATTCCCCAGCCGTCTTTCGCGGTGTCATCATTGAACATGTACGTCATCAGTTTCTTGCCGGCCGCAACCTGGGCGTCCTTGTCCAGTCCACTGAATTGCTTCATCAGCAGGTCCACGGCCTCGTCCGGGTTCTGCCTGGCGTAATCCCAACCCTTCGCGGTCGCAGCGACAAACGCCTGAAGATCACTGGCGCGATGTTCGATGGTGTCGTCTGTCGCGATGTACAGGTTCGCGTACGACGCGATACCGGATTCGCCGATCGTCATGGTCAGGTAGTCGTCCCCGAGCGGCGCATAGGACTGCAAATTGGTCGTCCAACCCGTGAACACGTCGATCCGACCGGTCACCAGCGGGGTCACATCGCTGCCCACCACCTGGACATTGACCTGCGACGGATCGATGTTGTTCTTCTCCAGCACTGCCTGCACCAGGACCTGACCCGTCGACTGCGTGCCGACCGTCTTTCCGATGAGATCTTCCGGCCTTTGCACCGGATTCTTGGGCAGTGAGAGCATCGCCCATGGCCATGACTGCAGCCCGCTGGCGAATGCCTTGATCGGCACCCCCTGCGAGCGGCCGAGCATGACAGCCGGGCTGGAGGATGTCTGCGCGAACGTCACCGCGCCGGAGGCAGTGGTGGTGATCGGGTCGATGCTGGGGCCGCCCGGCCGGAAGGTGAGATCCAGCCCGGCTTCGGCGTACCAGCCCTTTCTGGAGCGCGACCACGTCGCCGAGAGCGCCGTTGTCGCCGACCCAGGCGATCTGGTAGTCGACCTTGCTCTTCGCACCCGAGCCGCTCGCGGCGGCCGAACCGGTTGCGCCGGCAGGCGTTTCGTCCGCGCCGCAGCCGGCGAGCAAAGGGACGCCGAACGCGGCGCCGGCCGCCACGGCGGCGCCGCCGGTGAACAGCCGGCGGCGAGAGATGATGAGCGGGTGCTTGTTGTTCGCAGGCATGTCGGACTCCAAAGCTCGAGGGGATACTGTCCATCGATCGACGACAGGATGCCGACGATCTCGCGAGTGGTGTCGATATGGGTGGTGCGTGCCGCCAGGCTGCTGGAGCCGGACGGCGGGTGGTCCACTAGAACGTGGGTGGCGTGATCACCCAGATTGCCTTCACGGTGGTGTCACCGCGATTGGAATACCAGTGCGGAGTGGTGCTGGCGTACGTGATGGAGTCGCCGGGTTCCAGTTCGTAGGGAACCCCGTCGAGCCAGACCGTGTGCTGGCCTTCGAGAATCAGTCCGAATTCTTCGCCGGCGTGCTGAAAGGGCGTCGCTTCCGAGTTGTATCCGGGTGGTTCCTCCACCCAGACCACCTCCAACGCATGCTTCAGGGACGGCGTCAGCAATTGATGCATCGCCCCGGAAGAACCGTTGTGCGGGTCCAGGTCCCGGCGAGCGCCTGCCCGTACGACAGGCGAAGTCCCGTCCGTGGTGTACAACAACCGAGCGAACGGAACGTCCAGCGCATGGGCGATCTGGACGAGCGTGTTGAACGAGGGGTTGCCCTTGCCACGCTCCAACATGCTGATGTGCCCGACGGAGACATCGGACAGCTCAGCCAATTCCTTGATCGTGCGGCCCTGCTGTTCGCGGATGGCGCGTAGCCGGGAGCCGATCTGCTCCATCAGTTGCCCGGCGGCCATCGGCGGGCCGGCGGCGTCCAGGTCTACGTGGTCCACCGGCACCTCCCTCGTCGGGCTTCAGAACGATGCGGTTCAGTGTCAGTGAACTTCTTCACTGTGTCAAGACCCTCGGTGAAACTTCCGCTTACCGGCGCCGTAACGACAGGGCCCGGTCAGAGGTGATGCAGCATTCCGCCGTCACAGCGCACCGCAGACCCGGTGACGTACGCCGCCGACTCGGAGCACAGGAAGGCCGCCACCGCACCGAATTCGGCCGGTGTGCCGTACCGGCCGGCCGGAATCAAGGTGGCGGCCGCGGCCGCCACCTCCGCCGGCGCACGCCCCTCGCGTTCGGCGCGCGCCGCATCCAGGCTCTGCACCCGATCGGTGTCGATCCGCCCCGGCAGCAACATGTTCACGGTCACGCCGTCGGCCGCAACCTCGCTCGCCAACGACTTCACATACGCAGCGAGAGCCGACCGGCCCACATTGGACAACACCAGCCCCCCAATGGGTTCCAACACGCCGCTGGACCCGACGGAGAGGATGCGGCCCCAACGCCGCTCACGCATCCCGGGCAGGACCTGCGCCACCAACGACTGCTGGAACACCAAAAGGGACTCCATCGCGGCGCGCAGGTCATCCGCATCGATCTCGGTCGCGGTGGCGGGCCTTGGCCCGGGACCATTGAGGACGGCGATGTCGAGCTCCGCGCCCAGTGCCGCACGAGCGGACTCCACCAGTTCGCCGGCGGCACCCGGCGTCGTGACATCGCACGGCGCCGCGACCGCGTCGGGCAGACTCGCCGCGAGCTGCTCGGCCATCTCCGCCCGCCGCCCGCTGATCACCACCCGCGCGCCCTCGGCCGCCAGAGCCTCGGCGGTTGCCCGACCGAGGCCACCGGTCGAGGCGCATACCAAAGCAGTCCGCCCACGCAGTCCCAGATCCATGATGCCACTCCTGTTCGTCAATGTGTCATGTCGGTCGGGCCGAGAGTAGCCGCCCACTCAGGAATCCGAGCCCCACACTGACACCCGAGCCCGCCCTGCGACAAGGGGTGTCCCCCTTCACATCTCACACCGCGTCGCCCGAACGCCGCTGGTGACATCGCCGACTCTTGCCCTCGGCGCCCGAGTGTTCTACGGTAGTCGTAACACGTCATACCAGTTGGAGTCAGCGTGACAGAACATCCAGCAGAGCTTCCGGATCGCTCGCAACGTCCGCGCGAGAGCGCGCCGGAGTGGGTCCGCGATGAAATCCTGAAGTGGATCGAGCAGGGCACCTACAAGCCCGCCGATCCGCTGCCCTCCGAGCGCGAGCTCCAGATCATGTTCGGCGTGAGCCGGGTGGTCGTCAGGGAAGCCATCGTCCGGCTACAGGCAATCGGCCTGGTGAAGGTGGAGCACGGTCGCGGGAGCAGCGTCAATGCCACCCTGCCGGACCTGATGCGCGGGCCGTTCCGCGTCTGGCTGGACCTCAATCGCGACGAAGTGGTCAACCTGCTGAAGCTCCGCCGCGCGCTGGACGGGCTCGCGGCGGAAGAGGCTGCGGCGGCGGACGAAGGCCCGATCGAAGTGATCGTCGAGCGGGAACAGGCATTCGCCGCGGCAGTGGCATCCGATGCCGATCCCGTGCGGCTGGTGACCCTGGACAAGGAGCTGCATGTGGCCATCGCGAATGCGGGCGGCGTACGCATCGTTGCGCAGCTGTTGGGCGATCTGGACGCCAACTCTGCCAACATCCATCGCACCAGCATGGCGATGCCCGGTCGGCCGGCGGCATCGGTGCGCGATCACCGGGCAATCGTGACGGCCATCAAGGACCGCAACGCGACACGGGCCCGACGCGCAGCGGAGCGGCACGTCGAAGGGACCATCGCGCAGGTCCAAGCGGTTCTTGCAGAGCAAACCAATACATCGGCCGTACCGAGCTAATTCGGTCGGTCGCCGAACCCGTCATCCAACCCAACGATGGAGAACACGATGCCCCGTACCTTTACCCTGTCGTCCCTGTTCGGCGTCGACCGTCCCGTTCTCGGCGGCATGCTGCTGCCTCCCCTGCTCGGCGCTCCACGGTCGACGATGTCCGTCTTCGAGATCGCCGATCGTGCCGTCGAGGAGGCCCGTGCCTTCGAGGCGGCCGGGGTTCGCGGGCTCACCCTGGAGAACGTCGGCGACAATCCTTTCCCGCGGGACACCGCCGCAGACGAGACCATCGCGGCGTTCTCGATCGTCGCCGCGGCCGTGAAGCGTGCCGTCGACCTTCCCATCGGGATCAACGTCATGCGGAACTCCTGGAGCGCGGCGATGGCGATTGCCGCTGCGGTGGAAGCACAATACGTGCGCATCAACGTTCTGGGGGACGCGCTGGTCGCCGATCAAGGCATCATCCAGGGCTGTGCCAGTGAGTTGCTCCGCTACCGCAAATACCTGGGCGCGGAAAATGTTCGGATCTTCGCCGACGTCGACTGCAAGCACGGCGGACCGCTCACCATCCGCCCGCTCGAGGTGATCGCACGCGACACCGCCTACCGGCAGATGGCCGACGTCCTGCTGGTGACAGGCCCCGACTCGGACACCCCGCCGCAGGTGTCGGACATCGAGACGGTCAAGGCCGCGGTACCGGACGTGCCCGTGGTCATCGCCAGCGGTATGAGCGACCAGTCGCTGGATCTGGTCAAGGCCTGCGACGGCACCACCATCGGCACCTTCGCCCGCGGCTGGGACATCAACGGCCCGATCGATCACGAAATCGTCAGCACCTTCGTCGCCAGCGTGCGGGACCTGTGATGTCGGCCGAGAACCGTCCGGCGACTGACCGTGAGACGCCGCAAGTCTTCCAGCTTGCGGATCTGCCGGTCACCCAGATCGGCGACACCTACCGCATGGCGGCCATCCCCGGCGACAACGTGACCGTCGGTATGCACTGGTTTCAGCCGGACCATCCGGCCTGGCCGGCGCCGCACAGCCATCCCTACGACCAACTCGCCTTCGTTCTTCAGGGATCGATGCGGTTCACCCTCGGCGACGACACTCGCGATGTCCACGGTCCGGCCGTGGTCTGGATACCCGCAGGCCTGCCGCACTCGGCCGATGTGATCGGCGACGAGCCCTGCTTCAACCTGGATGTTTTCGGACTGGTGCGTGAGGACTTCGCCCGGTTGTTCCCCGCCGAGCGGGTCGCCACCTGACTGACGGCAATGTCCCGCCCCCCAAGGGGTTTCAAGACGGACCAACCATCGATCCGCTGCTGGCCAGCAGACCCGGCGCGCCAGTGAGGCCCGCCTCCCGTCCGGGATGCGGGCCCCACTGTTCCGGCTCTGCCGAGTGTCGTGATCAGCTCAGGGTGAACACCACAGTGGTGGTGTTGCCGAGCAGATCATTCACCACGAGGGTGTTCTCGCCTGTCGTCGCACCGAACTCGCCCGGCGCGACGTAGTTGAGATCTGACCACGTGTTGTCGGTCAGATCCTTCTCAACCCCGTTGAGCGTCAGGCGATCCACCTTCGACGGATCATGCAACTTGAACGACACCTTCGAGTAGACGCCGTCCGAACCCACCGTGTACTGCGCACCATCCTTGACAGTGACCTGGGGACCGGTCGCATCGAGTGAGAACTCGACTGTCGTCGAGTTGCCAAGAACGTCGTACACCTTCAGCGTGTTCTTACCCTCTACCGCACCGAACTTGCCCGGAGCGACGAAGTTGAGATCGGACCACGTGTTGTCGGTCAGGTCCTTCTCGACCCCGTTCAGGGTCAGGCGATCCACCTTTGACGGATCGTGCAGCTTGAACGACACCTTCGAATACAGCCCGTCCGATCCCACCGTGTACTGTGCGCCATCCTTGACAGTGACCTCGGGCCCACGCGGCTCATAGTCGACCGGGAACGAGCTGAACTCAAATGTTCCGCTGCCGACGTTGTACACGTCGTAGCTGCCGTCGCGTCTGATCCACTGGCTGCCGGGCGTGAGCGCCTTGCTCACGGATCCATTCGCGGACGACAGCGGTACCCACACTTCACCGGACGTGCCTTCGGGCGCCGTGACCTGCAGGTGGAACGTCCCATCGGACGAGCCCGCACGAGCCTTCTCGTCCTGTGCCCACCTGACCTGGAGCGCACCATGCGCGGTGGGTACCTGTCCCTGTGCCCATTCGAGATCCGTGGGCTGAGGCTTCACCTCCCATTTGGCGTATCCCGGATCGATCGCAGTCGCCCCGACGACTGCTTCGGTCAGCACCTGGGTCGGACCCGCGCCCCAGGCGTGAGCGAGGCTGTCGAATCCTCGGCTGGGAAGGCCGTTCTCCAGCACGAACTCCCAGAAGGTCCCGGTGTAGTAGCCGGAGTCCGGATTGACCTGCAGGCCCCACATCCGGCGCATCAGTTCGAGGGCGCCGGCCGCATCATTGCTGCGGAGTCGGGCAAGCATCTCCCACGTGTTATTCAGTGGTTCGATGGTGTGCCCGTACGGATCCGCCATACTCGGACCCGGCTGCGAGATCTCGCTCCCGTGCTCGAGCCACGCGTTCTGGAAGTAGTCCAAGATGTGCTGAACCTGGTCGGCCGGAGCAACACCGAGTCGAACGGCGTTCATGTTCGCATCGAGCGGGAACACGTCAGGCCGGCTGTCGGTGTGTTGATACAGGCCCTCCTGCGCATTGAACAGGTGTGCGTTGATCGCTTCCTTGAGAGCGGCAGCGCGTGCGTTGTAGTCGACTGCCTTGTCCGGGTTACCGACGTGGGTCTGGAGCCACGCCATGTCCTGCAGGAACTCAAGGTAGACGAGGTTGTACTCCGTTACCTCGCCGTTCTGACGGGTCTGCCAGTAGTCGTTGTCGTTCGTGACGACCAGGCCGTTCTCGTCCAGTCGCGTCGCGTGGTACGTGAGCGCGGCCTCCAGGTTGGGCAGAACCGACTCGATGTAGGCGGTGTCGCCCGTGTAGCGGTAGTACTGCACCGCGATCATGGCCGAGTAGGCCGAGTACGTCATCGCGTAGTCGAATCCTCCACAGCCACGGAAGCCCACCGCACTGGTGAGGCGTCCGTTCGGCGCCTGCAGGTCCATGAATGCGTCGATCGAGCCTGTCACATACGGTGAGGCGTTCGAACCGAGCGACAGCATGGCGACGGGGTCGCTGATCATCAGGTCCCCCGACCAGATCGCCCGGTCACGCTTGGCACCGTCGAAGATGACCGGCTTGTCGAAGCACTGCTCCACACCCGGTGGGACCATGTCCATCTGAGCCGTGTACGCACCGGCGTACCACATGCGGTTCAGCTGGTCATCGCTCGAGAGGAACCAGCCCTGGTACTGCTCGGGCGTTGCCCGGTAGGCCTTGAAGTTCAGGCCTGCCGTTCGGATCTTTATCGTTCCGGGAGTGCGTAGTTCGATCGCCTCGAACCGGAAGCCGCCTCGCAGCGCGCCGGTGTAGGTGCGCGGCTCGTCGATCGTGAGGTTGATCTGACCTCCGTTGTCGTTGACATAGGTGCCCAGGCCCGTGACTGTTTCGCCGGGGTCGTGCGCGTTCTTCAGCGCCGGCTTGAACGACACTCCGGTTCCCGCGCTGTTGACCGGCGTCCCGGCCGGTACCGGGGATGCCAGAGCCGGTGTGAAGGTGATACCGCTGCCAAGGCTTTGAATCGCCGTTCCCGCGTCGATCGTCGCATCGAGTGCCGTGGTGAACGTGATACCGGTCCCGGGAGAGGCCACCGTCGTACCGACGCCGTGGGCGGCAGCGAGCACCGGCGCGATGCCGACGCCGGTGCCGGGCTTGCTGGTGTTGAGCACAGGCGATCCGACCGCGTGGACGACGCTCAGCGGAGAGTCGACCGTCAGTACCTGGCTCCCACCCGTGCCGGTGACCGAGGTGACCGCACGCGTCTCCGATTCATCGCCGGAACCGATGGAGATCTGGTCCCCGGGTTCGAACCCGGCGTTGCTTGCCACCCGAAGGGTCGTCGGCCCGGGCGGCTCCGCGATGCTGCTGTTCCACGGGCTGATCCCGTACGCGCCGGTCACGATTGCTGCTGTCCACGACGTGTCGTCGAAGCCTGCCTCGGCCCAGCCCGAGGGCGGGCTCGCCGGCGTGCCGGCCAACGCCTTCCACGTCCCGTCGCTGACGAGGTGCTCCGAACCGATGTCCGCAGAGACGAGCAGACCGCCCCCGCTACCGGCATTGGTCACGGCGGTGGCGATGACGTTCATACCAGGGACCAGCAACGGCTTGATGTCGACGATCTGCGACGTCCGCCACGCGTTGTCGATACCCGCGGAGGTCGCCACCTCGGTGCCGTTGACGTAGGTCGTGTGACTGTCGTCCGCATTGATGCGCAGCACCGCGGACGACAGCGCTGCAGGGTCCGAGACATCGAACGTCTTCCGCACGTAGATCGTGCCTGCGGTGGTGTTGCTCGCCGCTCCCGCCGCGTTCCAGATCCAGTTGGCACCGGCCAGGCTGGGCACCGCGATCCCAGAGGTTGTGTTGGCGGCTGCCACGCTGGTGCTGACGCCGGCAGTGCCGACGTCGGTCACCGTGACGTGCTCTTGGGCCGGCCCCGGATCGACATCGATCTCGGCACCGACGGTCAGTCCGTCCACCCTGGAAACCTTGAGGTTGTCGTCACCGGCGACCGCCGCGGCGAGCAATTGGCCCGTCGAAGCCGCCGTTCCGACCTCGCCCACGGTACGAACGACTGCGTCATCCCCCGAGCCAGTGACAGCTTGGTCTCCCACGCCGAAGCCGGTCGTGTCCGCGACCTTGACATTCGTCGATCCGGCCTCCGCCGGGTAAACGAGCGTCGTCGGCGCGCCGGCTGACGTCCCCACCTTGGAGATTGTCGCCTTTATCGCCGCTGCGCCCGATCCGATCGTGAGCGGACCACCGACGGCATACCCACTGACATCGGCAACCTTCACGTTGCCGTCACCCGCGTCCGCCGACAGCACCGTCGCCGTCTCCCGCGCGGCGGACGTGCCCACGTCGGTGACCTTCGCAGTCTCTGCGGTCCCGCCGCTGCCGATGGTGATGGAGGTCCCCGGGTAGAACGGCGCCGTGCTAGTGACCTTGACGTTCTTCTGCCGTTTCGCCGCCGCGGCCGACAGCGTCGTGGTCTGGTTCGAGTTGAGGAACGGCAGGGCTTCGCTCGTCGAGATCCGCACCTGCGGTGATCCGGACGCCGCCCTGACCTCGAGGTACGGCGTGCCGCCGACCTCCTGTCCGTAGTCGAGCACGACGACCGCGGGTGGCCCACCGGGCTCCACGGTCATGGTGGTCGTGCCGTTCTCCTTCGTCAGCGCCTGCGCATTCTTCACGCTCCCGTGCGACCTGGTGATCGCAGTCGGGTGCACGTCGTCGCTCGACGGCCCGGGTACGTACTGCTCCCAATCGGCATTCGACGGCCAGGTTGGGAGCGCGGACGAAGAATCTGCTCCGTCCGAAGCCGACGAACTGCCGCTGCCGGCAGCGGACGCCGGCGCTGCCGCGAGCGAGACCACGAGGACCCCTGCGGCGACGCCGGCAACAGCTTTGCCGAATGCACGACCGGTCGGCGCGCGTCCCGTCAATCTTCGCCCGACGCGTTCGCCGCGTCGCCTTGCTCGAACGTGTTCTCGCACAGCCAACCTCCGATGGTTCGTTCATGACGCCCGACGTCTCTCGCCGGAACGCACACGGCCGCCCGATCGACCGAGGACTTCTCAGGAATGCAGGCACATTCCTGCAGAACATTCGATCCGTCAATGATTCATTTGGAACTGGATCTGCTTGCCGACTGGTAGGACAATTAGCCGGTGAATAGCTTGGGACGGCAGAAATACGTAAGGCCCGAAACGATCGAACTGATTGGCCCGCACCAGGGCGAAGCGCCGTTCGCACTGACCAACGAATCGCCGTTTGCTATGAGCAATGGCCGGCTCGCGCTCCATCAAACCCGACACCGCCGTATAGGAAGTGCCGCCGAAGAATCCGATCCGAAAAGTACGACGATCCAGAAGGGTGTCACCTGGGATAATGGATCGGGAGGGGCGATCTATCTCGCCCCCGAACAGGACCGTGGAGTGTGTGGTGTGCTGCGACAGGAAGATGGCCAGGTCGATGCCGGAGGTAGATACTCTCAGGTCAGGGCACTCCGTCATGAGATGAGCGAGTTGCAATGACTGGGGCGACCCGTCCATGAACACCTCCTCCCCGCACCGGAGCTGCGACAGGACCGAATTCAGCTGTGGCATGCCCGGGCCGAGCCCTGCCCGCCGTTTGATCACGTATCATCCCCTTGAGATGAAGCCGGAAGGCCGAACGCTCGACCGCGTTTGACTCGATAGTAAAGCTTTGATCTGTGATACTGAACTCCATAAAGAACGCGTTCGTCAATAGCTGGAGGAAAGTGAAAGCTGCCGCCTTTCGATTGACAGGCGCCCATCCTTCGCGGACAAACGTTAACCCAGATGACACTGCAATAGTTCAACAAATCTGAGGTATCTGAGATTGGCTTGGGGCCCACGTCCGCCGTGCTGGCGGGAGTGGCGAGGCCATGGAGTGTGGTCCGAACCTTATTCAGACGCAGGGTCCACCTTCGTCAGCGGACCGTCGTAAGACTTGAGAGTCATCGTCACCAGCCAATCAGCACCATCGTGCCCGGCGGTCAACGATCCGCCGCTGGCCTCCAGAGCAGATCGGGCGATGCTCAGTCCGATCCCGGTCGAGCCGGCTGCGGGTGGCCGCATACGGTGAGGCGCTCCCGGATCTGCATTTCGCACCCGGATGACGATGGTGTTGTCGACCTGCCGCACGGTGGCGGAGTAGCCGACACCGGGCGGGGTGTGCCGGTAGATGTTGCTGACAACCGCGTCA
Organism: Nakamurella lactea DSM 19367; assembly: GCF_000426645.1. GTDB lineage: Bacteria > Actinomycetota > Actinomycetes > Mycobacteriales > Nakamurellaceae > Nakamurella > Nakamurella lactea. The sequence goes on from NZ_AUFT01000011.1 coordinate 68,392, forward strand.
ATAGCGGTGCCGAGATGCTTGGTCGACAGCGCTACGAATAGCGGTGCGGAACCGCCGTCGAGTTGTACCTGCCTGTCTTGAGCCTTGGCTGCCGCGGACCAGAAGCGGAACTGCTCGCGAAGGACCTCTACGGCATCAGACCGTTCGGCAAGACCGTCTTCGCGGCGATGCCTGGATTCGTTGATGACGTTGTCGAGCCCCTGTTCAAGGGCGAGAATCGCCTGCTGCACCCGGCGAAGCTGCTCCGGCCGCTCCGTCAGCACAGCCTCAAGTCGTTCGGTTTCCAGCGACAGGACTGTCAACGGCGTTCGGAGTTGATGAGACACGTCAGCAGCACGCTCGCGTTCACGGGCCAGCAGGCGTTCAATACGGCCGGATAGTTGCGTAAGGGCAACTCCCAGGTTGACGATCTCTGGGGGTCCTTTGACCGGTACCGGAGTGTTCAGGTCGCCTCGTCCGAGCGACTCCGCAGCATGCAGGACGGAGTCGATCGGTCGCGTGATGCGCCTGGCCAACAAGAGAGCAGCCCCCAGTGAGACCACGAGAGCGCCGGCGCCTGAGCCTGCGATGAGAAGCCATCGCTGTCTTTCCTGTTGGCGGATCAGGTCTCTGGTGATCGTGCCTTCGACGATCCACGACGAGGTTCCCGTGAAAACACCCTGAGAGGCGATCCGGTCGCCGTTCTGGTCGACGTAGAACCGAGGGGAGAGCCGGTCCAACGGCGACCGTGGTTGCTGGACCGAATAGGTCCCGGGCCATCGCGCCCGAACGGCGGCGGCATCGCTGCCTACGTAAGTGTGGAAAGGCGTCTTGACACCGATCCGGGTTCCCGTGACTGTATCCACTGACTCCGTAAAGGCAGCCACTTGTTGGTCGGTTCGATCGCCGCTGAGTATGTAGTCGGCAATGGCGAGAATCTGTTGGCGAAGGTTCTGGTCAAGCTGCCCAGTCACCCGAGTATGGACCAGGGGCAGTGCCGCGAAGCCGAGAACCACCAGCACCAGGGTGCTGGTGAACGCCGTCAACATCAGCAGTCTCCGGCGCATGCATCAACTCGTCGGCGCGACGAGACGAATGCCTACTCCGCGGACCCGCTGCAGATAGCGAGGATGCCGTGCGCTCTCGCCCAGCTTCGCCCGCAACGAGGACAGCTGGGTGTCGAGTCGGCTGAGCGCGTCGGCGGTGGATTCCCCCCAGAGCCGCTGGGTCAGGTCGGCCGCGGACATGACATGGCCGTGGTTCATCGCCAGAAGCAGCAGCAGCTGATATTCCAAGTTTCGGAGGTCAACGACTTCGCCGTCGAGGGTGACCCGGCGACGGTCGGGGTCAATATGGAGTGCGCCGACGGTCACGCTCGGCACTTCCGCCGGAGAGCTTCGACGCAGCACCGCCCGGATCCGGGCGTCGAGCTGGCTGACGCTGAACGGCTTGGTGACGTAGTCATCGGCACCGAGATTGAGCAGCCGGACGGCTTCATCCTGACTGACCTGGGCCGTGACCACGATCACCGGGACTGCCGTCAGCGACCGAACCACCGACAACAGGGTTGAGCCTTCGATGTCGGGCAGTCCCAGATCGAGCAGCATCAGATCGACGTCACGGTGAAGGACCATCTCGATCGCCGGCAGGCCCTCCTTCGACGCGAGCACCGTGTACTCAAGGTCGTTCAGACTCTGGGTCAAGCTGCGACTGATCGCCTCGTCGTCCTCGACGAGCAGCACCGTCACCATGCCGGTCACGGTAGCAACTTCTAGCAACATCGCCAGGGGCGCGGCGTGATGCCGCGCCCCCGGTCAGTTGCTCCCGCGCCGGTCAGGATGCGACCACCCTGAAGGTGATCTCCTGCGTGTTGCCTGCAACGTCGTACGCCACGAGGGTGTTTTCGCCGAGAACAGCGCCGAACACTCCGGGTTTGACGAAGTTGACGTCGGACCAGGCATTGTTGGTGAGATCCTTGACGACTCCGTTGATGGTGACCTTGTCGATCTGGCCGGCGTCGTACAGCTTGAAACTGACCTGCGAGTAGTTGCCGTCGGTACCAACGGTTTCGTTCGCTCCTGCCTTGACGGTGACGGTGGGTGCTGTCGTGTCGATGGAGAAGGTGTAGTCCCGGGTGATCGAGATGTTCCCGGCCGTGTCCTGTGCGTTGTAGCGCACCTGGTAGGTACCTTCGGGCAGCGTGACCGTTGCCTTGTGGCTGACTGCTGTAGCGCCGTTGCCGGCAGTCTGCGTTGACTTGACGAGCTTGCCGTCCTGGTAGATGTTCGCCACCACCCGCTGCAGACCGACATCATCAGTCGCATCCACCTGTACGTTCAAGGCTTGGAACGGCCCAGCAGTGGTCGGCGCGACCAATGTGGTCAGCGGTTTGACGGTATCGACCGGAGGCTCGGTGTCCTTGGCAGTGGAGAAGACAAACCTGCCGGAGCCCACGGTGTAGACCGCGTAACCATCCTGCTCGCGCAGGAAGGTGGCCCGCCTCGGCTGCTCCACGTGGTCGCCATTCGCCTTGGGAACCCACACTTCCGCAGTGGTGTTGGCCGGGACGGTCACCGTCATTACTGTGCTGTCAGCGTTGCGGACAACGCTGTTCGACGCCACACCTTGCGGTGTGGTGTAGGTGGCATTGACGCAGGGGATCGTGTCGATACCTTGGCCGGCTGCGGGGTGAATACGGAGCTTCTGATAGCCCGTGGAACCGGCCTGCTGATCAATGCCTGCGAGGTCGTGCACCAGCCATGAGGCGACTTCACCGAGGAAGTGATGGTTCTGCGATCCGCCTCCGCTCAGGTTTTCGGCAAGGGTGGTCTGGCCTCTGTTCACCTGGAAGGCGTAGCTCGGCGCCTCCGGGTTGACGACCATCCGATAAAGAAGGTCATCACGTCCGCCGGCATGCAACGCCCGGAACACCGCCCCACCGGCCACCGAACCGTGGCTGAGCCGATAGTCAAAAGCCTCCACTGCTCCCACCAGGGAGTTGAACACCGCGTCGCGGTATTCGTCGGGAACCAATCCGGAGTCGAGCGCTACGGCATTCGATGCCTCTGTGTCATTGGCATACCAGACCCTGCCGGTGGCGGCGTCAACATGTAGATAGTCTTCGTTGTACTCCTTCTTGAGGTCTGCAGTCAACGCGTTGTACTTCTTGGCGTCGGCGGTCTTTCCGAGTTTGTCGGCGATCTTTGCGAGCACTCGCGCGCCCTCGTAATAGCCGATATCGATGATCGCCTCTGCCGGAGTGGTTGCTTGCGCCGCCGACCAGTCGCCCAATCCGTTGATCTCACCGCTTGGGTTGGTCTGCTTGCTCCTGCCGACGTATTCGAGCCATTTGACCATCGCGTCATAGTTGGCCTCCATTGCGGAGGTGTCACCGTACTTCTCATACAGCGCCCAGGGGATGCGGATTACTGCACCGCCCCAGTTGGGTTCGTCGAGGAACCACCGGCCGTTGTAGATCTGGTCGGGCACGGCGTGGTACTCCGGAGCGATGTTGGCGATCATGCCCTCGTACTTGCCGGCGTACTTTCCGCCGTATCCCTCGCTGACCGGCGTCGGTCGTTGCGATGTGCGCATGTTCGCCACGAGCTGCCCTTGGTAGGCGCGCATGTCATACATCGTCAGCTCGGCGTCGATGTTGTGCAGGTTGTCGCCGGTGTAGGGTCCCTTCTCCCGGTTCGGGCAGTCTGTGAGCACGGACTGCATGTTTCCTTGCAAAGCTCGCTTGGTGATGTCGTAGATGGAATTCAACATTCCGTCGCAAGTCTGGAAGGTCGAGGTTTCCTGGTTCGAGGCGTGGGTCACCAACAGCGTGATCATTTTAGGTGTCGGCTTGCTCGGCATGCCGCGGACCACCAGATACCGCTGCCCGTTGTAGGTGAACTGGGTGTGCCAGGTCTCCTTGCCCTTGCCGGCGAATGTGTAGTGATAGATGCCCGACGACCCGACAGTGTCATAGTTCGTCGGTGGAGTGGGCTGTTCCGATCCCAGCAGGGTGACCGTAGTTCCGGCCGGTGCCTTGCCGGTGACCTTCAGCAGGCCGACGAGGTTGCGACCGAAGTCCAACACATACGCGGGCCGTGGCGTGGTGGTGATCGCGGTCCCCTGGGGCACCGCGGACTTCAGTGCCGGGCTGAGAGAGATGCCGGTTCCTGCGCCGCGGACCGTGTCGTCCTGGCTGTGGGCGGCTTTCAGCGCCGGCTTGATGGTGACCGTCCCAGGGGAGTTGTTCGCGGTGCCTTCGCGAGTCACCCCCGTGACCGTCGCCGTCTCGGCGTTGCTTCCGGTGCCGACCACGACTTTCTGGCCGATGACGAAGTTTGCGGTGCCTTCGCAGGCGGCGCCGGCATAGCAGTTGGCTCCGACGTTTGCCACGCTGATGCTGGTGTCCCGGACGTTGGTGGCCGCGGTCAGCGTGGTCGCTGTCTTGGCGGAGATTCCGACATCGGTCACCGTGTACTTCCGGCCGTTCAGGTCGATCGCGTCGCCGGTGTAGATCCCGGTGGCCGAGGCGATTTTCACGTTACGGTCCCCCGCTGCGGCAGCCGCGACGACTGTGGTGTTGGCAGCGTTCGGCTGCTGCTCGGTGATGGACACCGGCGCGGCCTCTTCAGCCACCGTCACCGGCGGCCGGGGATCAGCGACCAGAGGTGTCGTGTCCCGTGGGATGGTGTCGGCACTCAGTGCCGCGATGCGGGCACTGTGCCAGTTCTTGCCTGCCAGACTCTTCGCGGTGCCGGTCCAGCCGCTCTGCATGATCCGTGCGTCGTAGTCTTCACCGGCCCACCAGGACGAGAAGACCGTTGGCCCGGACCTCGCCTTCCAGGTCCCGTCGGTGGCGATCGTTCGCACGCTCCCGTTGGCGAAGGTCACCTCCAGCTGCGCGCGCACCTTCGGGGTCCCCAACACCTCGTTGTTCTCGGGCTGGAACATGTACCGCCCGATCGACGTGGTGTCGGCTTGCTGCAACGCGCCGCTACCGACCTCCATGCCGAACACGTTCTTGCCGCGGGTCAACAGGTTTGTGACGTCGTAGGTGCGGTAGTTGACCTCTTCCCAGTAGGAGGTCTGGCCCGGTTCCAGGACCGCGTCACCGATCGGTGAACCGTTCAGGGTCGCCGCGTACTGGCCCAGACCCGTCGCGTACAGCCTTGCCGAGGCGATCGGTCGTTTGAGGTTGAACTGAGTCGCGAACACCGGAAGCGGGTTCGGCACCCCATTCGTCTGATAGGTGTAGTCCGGGTCCTCGATCCACTCCCCGGACCAGTCGGACGCCTCAAGGAGTCCGACCGTGAACGTGGAAGTCGCGCTCCACCGGGAGGATCGGCCGTTGGCGTCCCAGACGCGGACCCGCCAGTAGACGGAGTCGCGTGACCGGAGCTCCGGGCCGAAGATGACGCTCTGTTGGCTGGACCTGACCTTTCCCGTGTCCCAAAGGAGCTTGCCGGCCTTGAGTCGCTTCGGCGAGGTCGCAGCTTCGACCTGGTACGCGGTTTGTCGATCCAGCGCACACGTCCCAGTTGCGGTGTCCTCGAAGCACGGATTGCCCTTGACGTCAGCCGCTGTCATCCGCCAGGCGAGATCAGGCCTGGTGTCTCCGATACCCAGCTGATCCCCAAGTAGGGCGTCGACGCTCAGGTCGACGGCTCTGACGCCCTGGCCGTCGGAGGCACTGGTGGCCTGCCTCGAAGTGCCGTGGGCACTCCCAGCATCGGCCGGAACGGACACCAACGAGATCACCAGCGTGAGGGCAGCAAGGACGCCACCCAGACGCGCACTTCGGGTTCGCATCAGGCGCCACCCGACACAAGAATCAGGTTCCCGACCGCAGACCACAGACTGGTCCCTTGAACTGAAGTTCGGTTCATCATTCGCACTCCTTGTGCATGACGCAGATTTATCATGAAGCTTGACGCGGACAACGCAGCTGGACATTGACACATGCGTTCGTGGTTGGCAATAGCCTGCTGGCCTTCGAAGGCGGGTCGGTTGCGCGGCGAAAGCGAGGACTGACTTTCGTGTTCGAGAGTGTTCGCGATCGGCCACCAGTGGTGAATGCGGCAGCAGGCAGGCGGCAGAGACATTTCGCGAATGGACGTCGGTGACGGCGAGTCCGGCATGGATTGGGTGGCGGGGTCAACTGAGCTGCGGAAACCCAGTGTGCGAACGAATGCGGACAACGTCTGGGAGTAATTCAATCCGTTCCCTGGCTACCTGTGACGAATTCCCCTACCTCCACATATTTGAGGTTTCTCAGGCTCGGCTGCAATTCATCTGGGCAGGCCGGTTATCGGCGTACCATGTGAGCCCACGACAGTTTCGGTTAGCCGATTCGACCGGAGCCTCGACGAGGCGTGCGTGTTCGGTGCGGAGTTGCGGCAGACGAGTCATTCTGCGACCTCGGAATACGTCCTTGGAACTACGAGGAGAACGCCGGCTCGACTCTGAACCGGCTTCCACTTCACCACCGTCCGGGCGCTGCCGCAAGAGCAGATCCACTCCCGGTCCCCCGGTAGATTTGCCGTCAGCCCACGGCAGGCTTCTGCTCGGCACCCTCCTCGCCATCGCTGCTCCGCCGGGAGAAGAACGAGACCTGGCCATTGGCCTCCAGCACTGCCAACCGGATGTCCCTGACCGTCTCGAACCCCTGCTGGCGGGCCGCCGCCTTGAGGTCGTCGATGGACATCTTCTCCCGGCGCATCACGCCCTTCAGCGGTTCGCCGTCCTGCACGATCACCACCGGTACCCCATGGGTGAAACTCCGAATGCTCGGCCACTTGGTGTTCGCCCAGGACAGCCCCATGGTCAGGACGGCGAAGACGGAAATCGCGAGCACCCCGGCCGTCACCGAGTAGTCCTGCTGGGTGACGGCCTGCTGCACCATGTCGCCCATCGTGATGAACAAGATCAGCTGGAAGGTGCTTAACTCGCCGATGGTGCTCCGGCCGACCAGTCGGGTGATCATCCACAGGAACAGGTAGATCACTGCGGCGCGAACGACGATTTCCATGACGTGTCCTTCGGTCAGGGGAACAGGAAGGTGGCGAACTCCACCGTGACCAGCCGGCCGGTCCCGCGCATCACCGAAACCCGCCCGGTGGAACCGATCTGACTGGATGGCTGGATGTAAGCGTCGTAGTCCACGATGAGCGGGCCGCCGCCGGGCGGCGCGTCGAAGGTCAGCAGTACGTCATCGCCCTGGGATGTGCTCGCCGACGGCTCGGGATGAAATCCCTGCGTCTCGAAGATGGTGAAGTACCCGCGGTTGACGGCGAGGGTGATCTCCTTGCCGAATGGGTGCTCGGAGGCCACCTCGATCCGCAGCGGCACGTCCAGGCCGGCTCGGGCCACCCCCGCGTACTCCACGCTCAGGGTGTAGCCGCCGGCGGTCGCCTCGACTCGTTTGCTGTGCACCCCGAGCAGTCCGGTGGCGGCCGTCAGAATCGCCACCACCATCAGCGAGATCACCACCCGCCGGGCCCACACGGCGAACATCGGCCGGCGGCTGCCGATGTCCGACAGGGTGGAAAGGTCAGCCGACACGGTACTCAGCTGCCCTACCGCTTACCGACATGCCGTGCCCGGGTCGCTCGAATGGAGTCAGAGTCCCCGCGAGCACCCGGGGCACCCCGTCGAACAGGATCGGTTCCAGCCGGGCGTGGTCGGCGAACCACTCCAGGTGGCGGAGGTGCTCAACGGTCCCGGCCAGCGCGGCGTGCAGCGCCGGCGCGCAGTGCGCCGACACCGGCACTTGTGCAGCAGCCGCGACTCGGGCGCAGGCCAGCCAGCCGGTGTAGCCGCCACATCGGGTGGCGTCCAGCTGAAGACAGTCGACCACCAGGCACAGTGCGGCCGCCTGCTGCGGTTCGGACAGGTATTCGCCGGCGGCCACGTCGCACCGCAGCGCCGCCCGCACCAGCCCCAGCCCGGTCGGGTCGTCGCTGCTCACCGGCTCCTCGAACCAGACGACACCGGCCCGATCCAGTTGCTCGCCGATCCGTCTCGCCTGGCCGGCGCCGTAGCCGCCGTTCGCGTCCACCATCAGCTGGACGCCGGGGCCGGCCAACTCGGCGAACCGGGCGACCCGGGCCAGGTCGCGATCCTCGGCGGTGCCCCAGCTCTCACCGATCTTGATCTTCATCGCGGTGCAGCCAGCCGTCGACCAGGCTTCCACCTGTACGGCCAGCTGCCGATCGTCGAAGGTGGTGAAGCCGCCGGATCCGTAGACCCGCACCGATCCGCCGCCGCCCAGCAGGGCATTGACCGGGACGCCCAGGGTCCGGCCGAGCAGGTCCCACAGGGCGATGTCGACGGCGCTGATCGCCTGCATCACCAGGCCTTTGGTGCCCAGGTTCCGGCAGGCGCGCCGCATCCGTGCGTAGCAGCCGGCGATGTCGCCCAGGTCGTGGTCGATCAGAACCGGCGCCAGGTGTTCGGTGATGATCACCGCAGCCGCGGGCGAGCTGTAGGTCCAGCCGAGCCCGGTCCGGCCCCCGGCCTCGAGGAGGCAGGTGACGACGGTGGTCGCGTCCCACGTGAGGGTGCCGTCGCCCTCCGGGGTCGGCGTCGGAACCCGGTATACGGTCGGCGTCACCGTCGCGACTGTCTGCGTCATAGGGTTCCCGTACCGGAGGTTGTCCGGCCGATCGCGACCATCCGATCGGCTGCCCTGGCGGCCAGCGCCATGATGGTCAGGGCCGGATTCGCCGAACCCTGGGTGGGCAGCACGCTGCCGTCGACGATGAACAGGTTGGGCACGCCGAAGACCCGGTGATCGGCGTCGACCACCCCGTCCGCGGCGGTCGCCGCCATCCTGGCGCCACCGACCAGGTGGGCGTATCGGTCGATGGTCATCACCTCGGAGGCGCCGGCCGCCCGCAGGATCGTCTCCATGGATTCGGTGGCGGCCCGCATCAGGGCGTGATCGTTGGCGCCCATGCTGTAGGCGAAGTGGGCCACCGGCAGCCCGTGCCGATCGGTTTCGTCGGCGAGAATGACCCGGTTGCCGGCCAACGGCAGGAACTCACACAGCGCCCCGAGGGTTGCCCAGTGCACGTAGTCGCGCATGTATTCGCGCAGCACCTCGCCCCAGTGTCCTTGCGCGGTCACGTGTTCTGCCCAGGTGATCGGCAACGGGCTGACGGTCTGGATCGACCAGCCGCGACGGTACGGCTTACTCGGGTCGGTTTCGTAGAACTGCTCGGTGCTCACCTCCGGTGGCGGCGACTTGTACATCCTGATCTCGGCCTCGAACCGGCCGGCGGTCTGCGGGGCGCCTTGCACCATCAGGTAGCGGCCCAGCTGATCGTGGCGATTTCCCAGTCCATCAGGGAACGCGCGGGACGTGGACAGCATCAGCAGCCTCGGGGTCTCGATGCTGTAGCCCGCGACGACGACCGCCGCGGCCCGCTGTCGCCGGAGGACGCCGCCGCGGTGGTACTCGACGCCGGTCACCCGGCCGCTGCCCTCGTCCAGCAGCACTCTCGAAACGTGCGAGTCCGGCCGGATCTCGGCGCCGTGCGCCAGCGCGTCCGGGACATGGGTGATCAACGGGCTGGCCTTGGCATTGACCTTGCACCCCTGTAAGCAGAAGCCGCGGTAGATGCAGTGCGAGCGGTTGCCGAAGCGCCCGTTGGTGATCGCCACCGGGCCGACCCTGGCTTCGATGCCGGCCGCCTTCGCGCCGCGCAGGAAGATCTCGCCGTTGCCGCCGACCGGGTGCGGCGAATGCGGGTATCGATGCGGATCCCCCCATGGCCACCGCTGGCCCGCCACCGGCAGTTCGTGTTCGATGTGTTCGTAATAGGGCTTGAGCTCCGGGTAACCGATCGGCCAGTCGGCGCCCACCTTGTCGCGACTGCGGGTGGCGAAATCGGAGGGATGGAGTCTCGGGACGTACCCGGCGAAATGCACCATCGACCCGCCAACACCCCGACCGGAGTTGTTGGAGCCCAACGGAACCGGATCGGTGCCGCCGATCTGTCTGGGTTCGGTCCAGTAGAGGGTATGGGCGCCACGCTCGTCGCTGACCCAGTCGCTGTCCGGGTCCCAGAACGGGCCGGCGTCCAGGCACACCACCCGCCAGCCCCGGCGGGCAAGGCGCTGGGTGAGGACGCTGCCCCCGGCCCCGGCCCCGACCACCACCAGGTCGACCTCCTCGGCGTCGTCGAAGGTGCGCATGTCGGCCCGGAGGCGATGGTTGACCCGGGACCCGTCCGAAGGCAGCAGCCAAGCGGATTCGTTGCGGGTGCGGACGTTTCCCGATCCGCTCACGGCTGATCCTCGAGATGCCGGTGACGCGCCCGTTCGACCCGATCGGCGAACGGGCCGGGATCGACATCGTCATGGTCGGCCACCTCGAACCGTTCCAGGGCGTCCACCCCCGGGTTCAGATAGCCCCGCGGATAGGCCGGGCCGGAGAACCCGATCTCGTTCCACGCCCACGGATGCGAATAGAACGCGGTGCAGGCGTAACGGGTCCACAGGCTCCACACCCGCTCAGCCGGCAGGCCGTGCCAGCACTCCGACGCCGCGGCAAGGTCCTGCACCTGCTGGATCAGCACCGTTTGCCGTCTGACCTGCGTCTCCGCGAAGCCGGTGCCGTACCGGCTGCTCGCGTCGGATTCCAGGTACCGCAGGGTGTCCCGCCACGCCTGGCCGTCTTCGGGAAGATCGTCGTAGTGCCAACCGTCGGTCTCGCCGGCGGCCAGCCGGGCGTCGATCAGCGCGAGCACCGGGATACGCGGCTCGCCGTCCTGGGCGAGCAACCGATCCAACAGCGCCCCGGCGATGCCGGCCTCGGTCTCGGTGAAGAAGACGGTGGCAGCGGCCGGTCCCAACCGGGCGAGCACCGTTCCGGCGGTCAGCGCATCCCAGTCGTCGGCCCGCTCGACCACATCGAACCCAGGGAACCGGCCGCGATGCTGCGGGGTGATCGCGCGCTGCGCCGGGCTGCGATAGATCATCGCCCGCGCCGGCCTTCCCTGCGCAGGATCGACGCCACGATTCCCATCCCGCCGACCAGGGCAGCCAACAGCGGGGCGAACATCGGCGGACCGGATTCCATGTTGTAGCGGGTCCAGCCGCCGGGACGTTGGGCGGTGCCCCGCCAATGCAGATAGGTGCCCTGGACCCCGTTGCAGACGATCGCCGCGCCGGCCAGCGGCAGCACCGTGCGTGCGGCTCGCTCGGAGAAGACGGCGGCGATCCCGGCCGGCACGGCCGTCGGGATCACCACCACCGGCCACCACATCATCCGGTTGCCGAAGCTGGCACCGTCGTGCGAGAGGTACACCTCCGCGGTGGTGATCGCCGCACCGGCCGCAGTGAGCGCCGCCAGGCTCCGCTCGAACCGCCCCGTTCGAACATCGGTGAGCACCGTCGCCAGCGCCCCGGACACCTCCGGCTCGCCCCGTCTGCCCAGCATGTCAGTGCTTCTCGCCGGGAAGGTATTGCTGCATCTTCTGTTTGACGCCCTCCTTGACAACACCCCAGGTGTCCTCATCACCCTTGAGCAACGCACCGGCCATCGACTTCAGCTGCTCGAACGTGGTGTGCGGCGGGATCGGCGGCACCGATGCGTCGCAGCGGATGTCCAGCACCGTGGGCCGATCGGCCGACAGCGCCGTACGCCAGGCGCCGGCCAATTCTTCCGGATCGTCGATGTTCACTCCGGCCAGACCGAGAGAACGCGCGAATCCCGCATAGTCCACGTCGGGCAACGACTGTGATTCGGGGAAGGTCGGCGACCCTGCCATCGCCCGCAGCTCCCAGGTCACCTGGTTCAGATCGTTGTTGTGCAGGACGGCAACGATCAGGTGCGGGTCGGTCCATTGCTCCCAGTACCGCGATACCGTGATCAGCTCGGCCGTCCCGTTCATCTGCATGGCACCGTCGCCGACCAGCGCGATCGACGGCCGATCCGGGAACGCCCACTTCGCCCCGATCGCGTACGGCACCCCCGGCCCCATGGTGGCCAGCGTGCCGGATAGGGTTCCGCGGATGTCGCCGTGGAACTTGAGCTGCCGCGCGTACCAGTTCGCGGCCGTGCCGGAGTCGGAGGACACCATGGCGTCCGCCGGCAGTTGCCGGGACAGCTCATGGAAGATCCGCATCGGATTGATCGGGTCGGCCCCCGTCATCGCCCGGCGCTCGACATCGTTCCACCAGGCGGCGACATCGGATTCGACGGTCTCCCGGAAGGAACGGTCCGCATTGCGGTTCAGCAGTGGAATCAGCTGCTGGAGGGTAGTTTTCGCGTCACCGACCAGGTTGATCTCGTAGGGATAGCGCATGCCGATCCACTTGCCGGACCGGTCGATCTGCACCGCCCTGGCCTGCTCGAGGCCGGGCATGAAGTTGAGGTAAGGGAAATTCGAACCGACCGTCAGCAAGGTGTCGCAGTTCTGCATCATCCGATAGCTGGCGGTACTGCCGAGCAGCCCGATCGGCCCGGTGACCCACGGCAGCGTGTCGGAGAGCACGTCCTTGCCCAGCAACGCCTTGGCAGCTCCGGCCCCGAGCGATTCGGCGACCTCGGTGAGCTCCTGAACGCAGCCCCTGGCGCCCTGGCCGACCAACAGCGCCACCTTCGTCCCGGCATTGAGCAGTTCGGCGGCCGCCCGGACACCGGAGGGATCGGGGGCCGCTGTGCTCGACACCGTGCCAAGACTGGACGGAACGTCCTTCATCCCGTTCCCGGGCGTGACGTATTCCAGTTCCTGCACGTCGCCCGGGATGATCACGCAGGTGGGCGCCGATTCGGTGACGGCGATCCTGATCGCCCGATCGATCAGGTTCGGCAACTGCTCCGGCACCATGCAGGTCTGCACGTACTCACTACAGACATCCTTGAACAACGACTGCAGGTCCACTTCCTGCTGGTACGACCCGCCCATCGCGCTGCGCGCGGTCTGCCCGACGATGGCCACCACCGGCACGTGATCGAGCTTCGCGTCGTAGAGCCCGTTCAGCAGATGAATGGCCCCCGGCCCACTGGTCGCCGCGCACACGCCGACCTGCCCGGAGAACTTCGCATATCCGACCGCTTCGAACGCGGCCATCTCCTCGTGCCGAGCCTGCACGAACTGCGGCGGCGACTCCGCCCGCCCCCAGGCCGCGATCAGGCCGTTGATCCCGTCTCCCGGGAATCCGAACACCTGCTTGACGTCCCACTCACCAAGCCGCTCAAGTAGACGATCGGCCACAGTCGGTGCCATCAATATCTCCTCGTCGGGCCTTCTGGAGTCGACCGGATCGCCTTCGCCACCCGGGGTTGTGTTGCCCGTGACGAATTCGGTGCCCACATGTGCGGTTCGGCAAACCGATCCCAGCCGTCCCGAGAATTCCCGCCCGGGCAGGCGCTCGACGAGCCGATCGAGGAATAGTCCGAGCTGATCGGGGCACTGGACCAGCGCGCTATCAGATGAGCCTGCGCAGGTCGAGTGGATCGGAGAACGACGTGTTATCCAGGACGAGATCGCCCCGAACTGTGGTGGTGACCGGCGCCAGCGGCGGCATCGGGCGGGCCTCCGCTGTCGCCTTTGCCGCCCGCGGCGACCGAGTGGCGCTGCTGGCGCGGGGTGCGAAGGGACTGGCCGCGGCGTCGGACCAGATCCGGGCGGCCGGCGGCACCGCGGTGCCGCTCGAAGTGGACTCCGCCGATCCCGATGCCGTCGAGTCGGCCGCAGCGACCGTCGAGGCAGAGCTCGGGCCGATCGATATCTGGGTCAACGACGCGTTCACCTCGGTGTTCGCACCGTTCCACCAGATCAGCGCGGCGGAGTTCAAACGGGTCACCGAGGTCAGTTACCTCGGATACGTCTACGGCACCCAGTCCGCGCTGCGCCGGATGCGCGAGCGCGACAGCGGGACGATCGTCCAGGTCGGGTCGGCGCTCGCCTACCGGGGCATTCCGCTGCAGTCGGCCTACTGCGGCGCCAAGCACGCCATCCAAGGATTCAACGAGGCACTGCGCTGTGAGCTGTTGCACGACAACAGCAACGTGCACGTCAGCATGGTCCAGATGCCGGCCGTCAACACTCCACAGTTCTCCTGGGTGCTCTCCCGGCTGCCGCGTCACGCTCAGCCCGTGCCGCCCATCTATCCCCCGGAAATGGTCGCCCGGTCGGTGCTGCACGCCGCCGATCATCCGCACCGCCGGGAATACTGGGTGGGCACCAGCACGGCGCTCACCCTGGCCGCCAACGCCATCGCACCGGGCGTTCTGGATCGTTACCTGGGGCGGACCGGCTTCGATTCGCAACAGACCGATCAGTCGACAGATCCGGATGCCCCGGTGAACCTCTGGGAACCGGCGGATGGCAGCGCCGGCAAGGACTTCGGGGCTGACGGCATCTTCGATTCCCGCACCGTCCACGTTGACCCCCAACTGTGGGCATCCCGGCATCACGGCATTCTCGGCGCCGTTGCCGCGGCTGCCGTCGGGGCCGCTGCCGCCGCCGGGGTCGGCGGGGTCCTCGGGCGTCGTCGATGACCCGGCCACCGCGCCGGTCTGCCGCGCGAACGACGGCGTGCCTGCGGTCCGCGGCCGGCGTCGCGGGTGGCATCGCGATGCTGCTGCGGCCGGACGCTGTTGCGGCTGCCGCGGCCGGTGACGGCACCCGACCGCGGGCCGAATTGATCGTCGTTCTCGGACTGCGGGAGCTGACCCAGGGGCTGGTGATCCTGCGGTGGCCGGCGCGACCGATCGCGACCGTCGGGATGGCCGTCGATCTGCTGCACGGCATGTCGATGCTGGCGGCCCGGCGGCTCACTCCCACATTCCGCACCGCCGCCACCCGGAGCGCCGTGGCGGCCTTCGCCGGCGCCACTGCTTTGTTGCCCGCGGCAATGGGCGGCCACGGATGACGCCGCGCGCGACCCCGGCTCCGGTGGCAGGTCAGCTCGGTGCCGCGGAGTTCGGCCCGTTCGCGCCGCAGACGTTGCGGCAGTATGCGTTGCTGGCCGACGGCATCCGCGGTGCGCTGATCGGACCACGCGGCGACGTCAGCTGGATGTGCGTGCCACGCTGGGACTCCGACGCGGTGTTCTGCTCGCTGATCGGGGGTCTGGGCGGATATGCGATCACGCCCACCGACCGGCACGTCTGGGGCGGCTACTACGAAGAAGGTTCGCTGATCTGGCGCAGCCGGTGGGTCCTCACCGACGGACTGATCGAGTGCCGGGAAGCACTGGCATTCCCCGGCCGCACCGACCGGGCGGTGCTGTTGCGTCGCGTGACGGCCCTGAACGGCGACGCGCGGGTGCGGGTGCTGCTGTCCCCCCGAGCCGGCTACGGCCGACACCAGTTCACCGCGTTGCACCGCGACGACAGCGGATGGACGGCCCGCTCGGGGCCGCTGCGGCTGCGCCTCACCGGCGCCGACGGCGCCCGGCCGGATGGCACTCGAAACGACCGATGGCTGGTCGCCGATCTCGTCGTCCCGGAGGGCACGCATCACGATCTGGTGCTGGAAATCGGCGACCAGGAGCTCACCGACGACCCGGTCGACCCCCGGCAGGCCTGGCAGCAGACCGAGAACGCTTGGCGGGCAGAAGTACCCGCGCTGGACAACTGCATCGGCGCGGGCGACGCCCGCCGGTCGTATGCGGTGCTACGGGGACTGACCAGTCCCGGCGGTGGGATGGTGGCGGCGGCCACCACGAGCTTGCCCGAGCGTGCCTCGGCGGGTCGCAACTACGACTATCGGTATGTCTGGATCCGCGATCAGTGCTACACCGGGGTCGCCGCTGCCGCGGCCGGTGGTACCGCGTTGCTCGATGCGGCAGTGGGTTTCGTCGCCGGCCGGCTGATCGAACACGGCGACCAGTTACGTCCGGCGTACACGACCGAGGCCGGCCGGGTGCCAGATCAGCGCGAGCTCGATCTGCCGGGCTATCCGGGCGGCCACAATCTCGTGGGTAACTGGGTCAACCGACAGTTCCAGTTGGATGCCTTCGGCGAGTCGCTGGTGCTGTTCGCGGCGGCCGCCCGGGACGACCGGATGGACGGAACCTCCTGGCAAGCAGCGGATGTCGCTGCGACCGCGATCGCCGACAGATGGACAGAGCCGGACGCAGGCATCTGGGAGATCGACAATCGCAACTGGACGCACAGCCGGCTGGCCTGCGTCGCCGGTCTCCGGTCACTGGCGGCGGCCGGGGCACCGGCGGCGCGGGCCGCCGAATGGGTGGCGCTGGCCGACCGGATCCTCGCCGAGACGGACCGGACCGGACTGCATGCCACCGGCTACTGGCAGCGGTCACCGGACGATCTGGCGGTGGACGGCTCGCTGTTGTTGCCCCCGCTGCGCGGCGCGTTCGCGGCCGATGACCCGCGAACCGTTGCCACCCTTGAGGTTTACGCCCGTGACCTGGTCACCGACGGTTACGCCTATCGGTTCCGTCACGATGATCGCCAGCTGGCCGAAGCGGAGGGTTCGTTCACGCTCTGCGGATTCACCATGGCGATGGCGCTGCATCAGCAGGGTCGAGCGGTCGCGGCCCGGGGTTGGTTCGAGCGAACCCGGGCGGTGAGCGGCCCACCTGCGTTGTACAGCGAAGAGTACGACGTGGCCCAGCACCAGCTGCGCGGCAACATCCCGCAGGCGTTCGTGCATGCGCTGCACCTGGAGTCGGCGGCCCGGCTGGCCGGCCCGCCCAGCCAGCAGGAGTGAACCAGGGACCGACCTGATCACGCCCCGGCGTTGTGCCCGTCGCGTTCACGCGGCCAGCCGCTGCTGCAATTTCGACAGCGCGCACCGAAGGAGTCGGGACACCTGCATCTGGCTGACCCCGATCCTCAAGCCGATCTCATCTTGGGTGAGGTCCTGGAAGTACCGCAGCGCCAGCAGGTGTCGTTCTCGCTCGGTCAGGCAGGCGATCGCCTCGCGCAACATCGTCCGGACCTCGACGGCGTCCAGTTCCCGTTCGGCAGCAAGACTCGGCGGGGCGATCGCGTCGAACGGGGCAGCGTCCAGACTGGTGAAGTCGGTGGCGCAGCGGGCTATCGCGTCGGCATCCACCTCCCGGCGCGCGACACCCGCGGCCTCGGCGAGTTCGTCCGGTGTGGGGACGCGCCTGAGGAAACTCAGATCTCCTCTGGCCATGGCCACCGCTGTGCCGACCTCTTGCAGATGCCGTGGCAATCGAATCATCGGTGCTACGTCGCGAAAGTAACGCTTGAGTTCACCGACGATCATCGGTCTCGCATACTGGAGAAATCCGCCGGTCGGCTGCGCCTTCCAGCCCCGCACCGCCTTCGTCAGCCCCACCTGGGCGACCTGGACCAGGTCCTCCAGATCCGCTCCCCGCCCGAGAAAGCCGGCCGCCAGCGCTGCGGCAAAAGTTCGAAAGCGGATCACCAGCGACTGCTCAGCAGCCCGGATCGCGCCCGGACTTCGAGAGTTTCGCGCCAGCGTCAATGCGTCAAGCAACTCGGCCGCGTCGGAACTTCGGTCGACGACCGTTCGGCGATCGGATACGGGGGCAAGGTCCACCATGGCACGCCTCGATTGCAGTAAGGAGGCTGGCGCGTGGTTTGACCAGACCTCCAGGCAACCACTGCGCGCCCGCTGATGCAAGGTCTCAGCCCGATCGATCGTGAACCGCCGGCGCCCGGTGCGTCGCCGCTCAGGAAATTTCGTCGACGCGTGCCGGCAGACCCCGGGGATCGGGCTCCCGTGGCAGGGCGGCCGTCGCCGGATCGGCCAGCGCCGGCGGGATGACGTCCACCGCGCCGACCATGCCAACCAGGATCGTATGGATCTTCCGCCGCGGCGGCATGGCGGCCAGCTCAGGATCATTGAGACCATCCAGAAGCCGCTGCACGAGGTCGCGGACCCGGATGTTGGCGTGCTGGGAGTGCCACCGCAGCAAGGCGAACGCCTCCTCGTCGTCGAGCGAGTAGGCCAGCATCAACGCACCTTTGACCTGCTCGATCGCGCCCCTGTTGGCCACCGCGGACTCCAGCGCCGTCGTTGTCCGCTCGGAGACATCCGCTCGCAGCGGTTCAGTGACGTCCAAGAAGTAGCCGTGCAGCCCGATCACCGCACCGGTGGGTCCGACATCACCCGAAGCCAGCACGACCACCGTGCGGCATTTCCCGTCAGCGCCGTTGATCCGATACCGGCAGCTGAATGGCTCGCCGGTGGCCAACGCGGTGGTGACTGCGGCCGATACCCGGTCCCGATCGTCGGGATGGCGATGGGCGATCATCAACTCGCCGGTCGGCAACACCTCGCCCGGGCGGAACCCGTGGAGGGCGAACACGCCCGCCGACCACGCCCAGGTATCGCCGACGAGGTGATAGCGGAAACCGGCGACGGGAATCGAAGGTCCACCGGCTACCGCCTCGACGGCCGGGATCAGATCGTCCATTGGACCCTCCGTTGAGGTTCACGACAGTCGGTCGGAGAATACGGCCTCAGCTCTTGCGGCGGGCGCCGGTCCGGGTCGCCACCCTATTATTCGCCGCCTGCTTCGCGGTGGCAGCTCCGGCGTCGGTCAGGGTTCCGCTCGGCGACTCCAGGTGCGCACGCACGAACCAGTGGAACAGTTCCAGCGAGTGCAAGTGACCGATCAGCATGTCGTTGCTCACCGGGTCGCTGTCCTCCACGTCCGCCGCCGCCTGCCGATGCGCGGCGATGACGCCCTGGTAGACCTGATCGAGAGCACCCAAATGGGCGATCGCATCGTCCCGGCCGATCGCGTAGGCGCCCCATCACGGCCGGCTACCAACGCTCCTGGGGTGCCGACCACTTCCCCGCCGAGGGTGGCGATCCGCTCGGCGATCTGATCGACGAACGCCCGAACATCGTCGATCTGCGGGTCCAGCATCTCGTGCACCGCGATGAAGTGCGGACCTACCGCGTTCCAATGTACGTGTTTGAGCGTCAGCGCCGGCGGTCCCCCTGGCTGTTGGTTGAACCAGGGGGACCTTGCGACGCGCCGATCCCGGGCTCGACGCGCAACTCTTGCTTGGTGTACTCCGTCCGCATTCCTCAATCCCCCTTGTCGCGATTTCACCCGGACGGTGTAGCGAGGACGGCTGTCGGCACGTAGCCAATCGCCAGTGCAGGTCAGGCGGGCCTTGACGGCTCCGCGGAACCGATGGGCCGATCGGTCAGGGTCGTGCACGAACCGGCGACAGGCGCTACTCCTCGTGGCATTGATTCGGACAATCCGGCGAACAGTCCAGCAAGAGGGTGGTGCCGGCTCGCCGCATTGCGGTCTTGTAGGCGCGCGCCTGGTGGAGAACACTGGTAGCCGACACCCGGGAGGTCGTGATGAGCGCAGCCACACCTACTGTGCACCAGGCACTTTCACCGATTCGGGTCGAGCGGTTCCCGCGCGACGATCGCCCGGAAGACGACAGCCATCGCGGTCTTGCGTCGGCCACCGAACGTGTTCCGGTAGGCCGAAGCACTGCCGCCTTCGAGCCTCATGGCTTCGCCAACGCCGGGCCGGATTGCTACTGGGAGGTCCTTCCCGGTCGATGACCACCCGGCCGGGTCGCGGCGGTGCTAGTACCAGACCTTTCGGCCGGCGACGGCGTGCCCCATCGCGCCCAGGATCCACAGGATGGCCCCGACGACCACCAGGATGATCCCGATGGTCCACAACCATGGCAGTCCGACGATGAATCCGATCACCAGACAGATGATGCCCAGGACAATCATCCGTGCTCCTCTCTCAGCAGGCGCCCGACGGCGACCGCACGGCCGCACTCCAATCGGGTCTGTATCCGGGTTCGGCGTTTTGAAACCTCCTCGAAGCGTTCAGCTCCGGCGATGGCATGCATGAACCGCGTGCGCCCCAGGCACTGGCATCAGCACGGCACGACAGTCGTGGCATGCCCTTGGCCTGTTCGATGCGCACCCGGGTGTTCAGCGCGGTCTGCAGCTGCTCGGTGAGGACTGTTTGGTCACGGGTCATCCGGCCCGCCGTGCGGGATCCGGTTGACGACCGGTAGGCCTGCAGCCCACAACCGCACGCCTTGCAGTCGAATCCACACGCTGGTCAGCATCGTCATCGCCGGCCGCCGAGCCACCGCCCGCAGCAGGCTCGCCGTACTCGCCGGACGCCGGGTGCCCGCCAGCGTGGCGGTAAAGACCGTCGCACCGCCCTGACGCAGCGCGATCGTGATGGACAGCCGCTCCCCCGGCGGGGAGAAGCGCATCAGATAGCGGCCGTCAACGGTCAGGAACGGGGAGACGTAGAACTGCTTGTCCTGTTGCACCCGCCCGGCCGGATCGGGATGCAACAGGTAGACATGGCGCTCCCGATAGGTGTTGTGGACCTCGGCGAGAATGCAGGCCAGCTCACCGGTCTCGGCATAACACCAGTGGACGCTGATCGGGTTGAAGGCGTGCCCGAAGCTGCGGGCGTTGGCCAGCATCAGCACTCGGCCGCCGGTCAGGTCGATGCCGTTGCCGGCCAGAAAGGCCGTCACGTTTTCCTTGATGCTGCGGCCAGGATCGCCCAGGTGGTCGCGGGACTCGAACCGGGCCAGCGGACGCTGCCACAGCGGCAGCCGGGGAAGCTCGTCGAGATCGACCAGCCAGTAATAGACGCGGTAGGAGAACGCACGCCTGGATGGCACTGTCCGTACGTGACCCAACTCCGCTTGGTACAACCACGGCGGCCCGCCGCCGGCGGCCAACGCGACGCCTCCGCCCACGCTTCGTGCTTCTGCCATCTTCCTCCTTGCCGTGAGTGGTTCGGAGCACTCGACCGGCCGGACTGGTCACCAACGATGCAATGGGGCACACGCGCATCGGTTCGGGTTCCGGCGGGCAATGTCAGTGTTGAGGACCAATGCGACTCCACCCCACACCGCATACGGCACCAGCGTGTCCGCGGCACCGCCGAGCAGTCTGTACAACACCGTCCACACCGGGCGAAGGCCGAACGGGGCGGCTGCCACTCGGGCTTGCACAGGGATCGATACAGGACGAGTACGGGGTGTCGGCCACCCGCCGACAGTGGAAGTCACGGCGACCGCGAAAGGCCCTCAAGGCAACTTGCCGATGCATCGATACCTCCTGATCTTCATGTGCAGAGCGCGAAAGGCCTTGGCCGGCATATGCCCTCGCCGGTCCTGGTCGGCTCCCCGGAGGATTCGGACGAGCTGATCCCCGATCCCGGCGCGGGCGCGCGGGCGTTGATCGCCGCGCGCTGACCGTACTGAGGATGCCGGTGCGCATCCAGGCTCTCAACCGGGTCGGCCGTTCCATCAGTTGGGATCTGATGCTGCAGGCACAGCGAGGTAGCCCGGGACACCGGACACCTTGTCCCACGTCCCGGGCCACCTCTGGTGAACCGCTACCTATCTGGCTGCCCGGCGGAGCCGGACATCAGCTCTCAGTTCTCGCTGGTCCGCCGGCGACGCAGCGCCACCGCACCCGCACCCGCGGCTGCCACCAGCGCGAGGCCACCCAGCGCGTACTCCATGGTGTTGCCGTCCGAGGCCGCCATCGAGCCGCCGCCGGTGTTCGCCCCGCCCGAGGGCATGGCCGACATCTGCGAGGCCTGCAACGGTCCGCACAGCGCCGGCGCGGTCCCGATCAGTGCAAGCTTCTTGTCCGCTCCCGGCAGGGTCACATTCAGCGAGTTCGGCGTGCTCAGCGAGGCCTTCGGCGCCGTCGCCGGGTTCAGGCCGTGCACCACGACCACGGCCGTACCGGCCTTGATCGATGCGATGGTGTCGGCGTTCATGGTGAACGTCCGCTTGTAGGTGAAGCTGCCACCCCCGGGAGCGACTGTCACATCGGTCGCCGTCGAGGTGTCGGTGGCACCCTTGGTCGAGAACGTGGTGCCGATCATGCCGTACGCATCATGGCCCTCGACGGTGCTGATCACCCCATCACCGTTGGCGTCGGCCGACGCGGTCGGACAGGTGCCCTGGCCGGCGATGTGGATGTGGTTCACGTGCGGGAACGGCGCCCCTGCGAACCCGGCCGGGATCCCCAGCGCGGCAAGCGTCTTGGTGTCGGTCGGGAGCTTGTCGGCCAGGCCGGTCACCGTTTCGGTGACGGTCGCCTGGTCACCGTCGAGGGTCAGCATGACGGTGCCGGAGGCCGCACCGTCCGGGGTGTTCAGCGGCACCGCCGCCAGGGTGGCCTGGTAGCTGGCCGGCTCGGCTGCGGCGCTGGCCGGTGCGGTCAACGCCAATCCGGTCAGCGCTGCGATCCCGGCGGCCGCGAATGGCACCGCAAATCGACTGATCTTGGACATGAGATGAATCCCTTCCATCGATGCGGCCGAGACGCTGTGCCCCAACCGGAGCGCGCTCGCCGGGCGTTCGCGCCGGCGAGCGCATCTGCACTCAAGTAGCCATCCGGGTCCGTTCGGCCCGCGGATGGGTCCGACAACCAAATTTCTGGTCGGGATCGGTTCGCCGTTTCGCTCACGACCCTCGTGTGTGCTCACCAGTTGACTCCGAACGCGGCGGCCGCGGCGACGCCGGACCGACAGCCGTCCTCGTGGAAACCCCATCCGTGGTAGGCGCCGGCGAAGGCGGTGACCGGGGTGTTCAGCTCGGGCAGACGTGCCCGAGCGCCGGCCGAGGGCACGTCATACACCGGGTGCCGGTATTCCATCCGGGCGATCACCGAAACGGGATCGATCCGGTCGGCGGCATTCAACGTCACCAGGAACTGCCGCTCGCCCGGCAGCCCCTGCAGCCGGTTCATCCAATAGGTGACCACCGGGCCGTCCGCCGGATCGCCGTGGGACGGAACCAGATAGTTCCAGGATGCGCGGGCACCGCGGGCGCGGGGTAGCAGCGACGAGTCGGTGTGCAGCACGGTGTGGTTGGTCGAGTAGCCGAGCGCCCCGAGCACCTGATGCTCGGCGGCGGTGGGGTCGGCGAGCAACGACAGCGCCTGGTCGGCGTGAGTGGCCAGCACCACCTTGTCGAAGTCGGTCACGGTGCCGGTGCCGTCCGTGACCGATGCGGCCCGCTCGCGACGTTGGACCGCGGTGACCTTGTGGCCGCGCCGCACGTCCGCGAGTTGCGCCGCCAAGGCGTCGACGTAGCGTCCGGAACCGCCGGGGATCGTGTACCACTGCGGCGAGTGGCCGATGCTGAGCATCCCGTGGTGGTCCAGGAATCGGAACAGGAACCGCGCCGGGTATTCCGTTGCCTTGCCGGACCCGCACGACCAGACGCACGCCACAACGGGAACGGCGTACAGCTCGCAAAATTCGGCGGAGAAGTGTTGCCGGGCCAGGAATTCGCCGTAGCTGGTGTCGTCGCCTTCGTCGGCGTCACACAGGAACTGGGTAGCACTGCGGTGAAAGCGCCGCACCTGGGCGAGCAGGCAGAGGAATCGCCGAGACAGCAGCTGCTGCGGCTGCGCGGCGAGGCCGCGAATGCCGCGACCGCCGGCGTACTCCAACCCGCTCGCCTCGTGCCGGATGCTCATACTCATCTCGGCCCTGCGCACCGGCACGTCCAGTTCGCCGAGCAACCGGCGCAGCAGCGGATAGGTCCGGTCGTTGTGCACGATGAACCCCGAGTCCACCGCCAGCGGCTTTCCGTTGTCGTCAACCGTGCGGTGGGTGTGCGCGTGCCCGCCGAGCCGATCGTCCGCTTCGAACAGCACCACCCGGTGCGTCTTTCGCAGCAGGTAGGCGGCCGTCAGCCCGGAGATGCCGGAGCCGACGACCGCCACTGACGGCCGGACCGACGGCGGCATCGGACGCTCGGACACCACGACGGCGCTCACGCCAACCTCTTGGGCGGCAACGGCACGAAGCCCGAGGTGGACCGCACGTACTCGGCGTAGCCGGGCCGGGACTCGTGCATTCGCTGTTCGGTCAGGGCCTTGCCGGTCTTGGCCACCAGCAGGTAGGTCATCAGCAGCGGCGACACCACCGTCAGCAGGCCCGGCCACGCCCAGGCGACCGTCAGGAACAGTCCCCACCACGCGCAGGCGTCACCGAAGTAGTTGGGGTGACGGGTGTATCGCCAGAGCCCGGAACGCAGAATCCGGTCGGGATCGGTGCGCTGCGCCTGGAAGGCGGCCAGCTGCCGATCGCCGACCGATTCGAAGATCAGGCCAATAGCCCAGACTGCGACGCCGATGGCCACCACCACGACCACCGGATCCGTCAGCAGCATCGCCGCCTGCACCGGCAACGACACCACCCACATCACCACGCCCTGCGGCAGGTGGACCCGCCGAACAACGCCCATTGCACCGGCGTCGGACAACATCCGTACGTATCGCGGGTCCTCCGCGCGCCCGCGGTTCCGCCGGCCGATGTGCACGCCGAGACGAAGGCCCCAGACGGTCACCATGGCGGCCACCGTCCAGCGCAGCCAGGTTGTTCCGTGCCCGGACGCCAACAGCATTGCGACCCAGGCCACGACCGCGAACCCCGGCCCCCACACGACATCGATCACCGAGTACCTCCCGGTGCTCCGGCCGGCGAGGAAGGTGGCGGCCATCAGCACCACAACCGCGGCCGCGGTACCCGCCAGGCAGAACAGCACGGTGGTCATCGGGTTCTCCGGCCGGCCGGGACGACGGCACGGTCCAAGGGCTGCCGGTCGGGTCGGGCAGCGACGATCTGGTCGACGCCCATCCGGCCGTCGGCGAACGCGAGGGCGCTGCCGGCGAGGTAGAGCCGCCAGATCCGGGCGAACTGCTCGCCGGCCAACTGGACCGCACGGTCCCAGCGCTGTTCCAGATTCGCGCGCCAGGCGTCGATGGTCGGCGGGTAGTGCTCCCGCAGGGCCTGCACGTCGCGGATCTCCAACCCGGCGCCGGTGAGGTGACCGACGGTGACGGCGAGGGGTTTCATGTGCATGTCCGGCGCGATGTAGGTCTGGATGAACCGCCCGCCGCCGGGTGCGTCCGCGCCGCGGGACATCTGCTGCACCAACACCGTTCCAGCCGGCCGGAGCTGATCGTGCAGCAGTCGGGCGAACTGCGGGTACTCGCGGTCACCGACGTGTTCGCCCATCTCGATCGCGGCCACCGCATCGAATTTGGTGCTGCCATCAGCGGCGAGCGAGGAGTCCAGGTCGCGGTAATCGGCGAGGACGACCTTCACCGTTTCGTCGAGTCCGGCAGCAGTGATGCGGTCGCGGACGAACTCGTACTGCGCGCGGGACAGCGTCAGGCCGGTCGCCCTGACCCCGAACCGTTGCGCGGCATGCAGCAGCAGCGAGCCCCACCCGCATCCGACGTCGAGCAGCGACGACCCGGCGGTCAACCCCAGCTTCCGGCAGATGAGATCCAATTTGGCCTGCTGGGCATCGGCCAGCGCACCGGCGCCGTCGGGGTAGTACCCGCACGAGTAGGCCATGGTGTCGTCCAGCAGCAGCCGGTAGAACTCGTTCCCGGCGTCGTAGTGATGCGCGATGGCGGCCCGATCCCGCGCCCGCTCATGGCGTTTGCCGGTCAGCGAGGCCGCTTCAGCCGGTGGTTCCGGCCGGCGGCCGAAGGCGCCGAGCCGGGCGCCATCGGCGAGCAACATCGGCCACTGCCGTAGTGGCGGGCGATCGGCACTCCGGCCGGACGGACGCAATGCTGCCAGCGCCGCGCCGAGGTCGCCGACCACGTCCACTTCTCCGCAGATGTAGGCGTCGGCAAGGCCGAGTTCACCTCGATCCCACAGCATCCGCCGCAGGGCACGCCGATCGCGCACCACGATGACCGGGGCTTCCCCGACCGCGGCTCCGCCCTGGCACCCGGGCGATGGACGGATGACAGTACTGCCGTCCCACGCGGTGATGCCCAGCGGCAACGGCTGCCCGAGTACCGTCGCGGCGACCCGGTCCAGACGCTCCGCGACGGTTGATCTCCCCACAGGTGATCTCATCGCGGTGCCCCGTGCTGGATCGATGTCTGCCGCGTCATCATGGTCCCTCCGGTCCGGTACCTCGCCACATCGCCGCCCAAGTCAGCAGAACAATTGCGCAGTACCAACGAGATCCGAAGGCCAAGCCCCCGCGGATGGGTCGACCACGAGCACTTACTTGCGGTAGCCGCGCCCGGCCGCACGAGGCAGCCGGGGTCGCTGCTGGCGCACACCTGTCCTGCCGATCCGAGCAGCCGGTCAGCCGGTGAGCGGCACCACCCAGATCGGATCAGTGGTCGGCGTCCGGGAACCACCGCTCGGTTCGACCGAAACCCCGACCGCGGTATCGGCGGCGGCGACCGGCACCACCACGCTGGACGGAGTCGCCGAAGCGGAAACCAACCCCGCGGAGACGGCGTCGTCACCGGCCATCACCCACAACTGATAGTCGTTGCCGGCTGCCAGCTTCGGCATCTTCGGGGTGGTCACCACCGCTGCATGACAGGACGGCGCGTACCGCACCGATCCGCCCGCGCCGACGTCCGGCGCGATCACCCGGGCATCGGCGGCCCGCTGGACGCAGACCTCGGCGGTCGGCGGCCCGCTGGTTCCTTGGGATGCGACGACGACTCCGCCCGCGATCAGCGCCACCGCGATGATCACGGCGGCCAGCAGCGTTGGCGGTCGGCGATACCAACGCGGCCGGTCGACTCGCTCCGCGCGACCGGGGGGTTCACTGCTCGCGGGATCGGGCTCGGCCGCGGGCGGCGGCGCCTGCGGAGTGATGGCGATCAACCTCATCAACGACACGTGCAGCGATGGTGGCGGCTCAACAGCGACGGCCGAACCCAGCAGCGCGACCGTTTCGGTGAACTCGCCGTACTCAGTCGCACAGGAGGGGCAAGTGTCCAAGTGTCGATCGAACGCTGCCGCCTCGGCGGGCAGCAACGCATCCAGCGCCCGGGCACCGGTGTCGACATGCAATTGCGCGTTCATCGGGCCACCTTCAGACAGTCGCGCAGACGGATCAGGCCGTCCCGCATCCGGGTCTTCACCGTCGGCAGCGGGGTTTCCAGCAGGTGCGCCACCTGCGCGTAGGTATAGCCGTTGTAGTACGCCAGAGTCACCGACTCCCGCTGGATATCCGTCAAGGTCAGCAGACACCGGCGCACGGCCCGGCGTTCCCATCGGTGCTCGACGGCTTCAACGACGGTGTCGGATTCCCTGGATGCCGTCGAAGCGGCGACCTTCGCTTCCCGATCGGCCGACGCCTGGGTCGAGCGAACTCTGTCCACGGCGCGGGAATGGGTCACCGACATCACCCAGCCGGCCGCCGATCCCTTACTCCGGTCGAAATAGCCGGCCCGCCGCCAGATCTCCAGGAACACCTCCTGTGCCACCTCCTCGGCCAGGCCGGGATCACGCACCACGCGGCGGCACAGTCCAAAGACCCGGGCACCGAACTGTCGGTAGAACGACTCGAACGCTTCGGTGTGTCCCTGCGCGATCCGCCGCAGCAGCTCGGCCGCATCATCCTCGGATCCCGGTGCATCACCCGGGCCGCGGCCCGGATCGTCAGGAACTGCAGACAACGACCGTCCCACCATCGCGCACCTCCCTCATCCCGCCGAACAACTGGTCACACCGGTATTCGATGCAGCCGACCACCCGGATTGGTCCCGACCCGGCCATCCAGGGCAGTGTTCGGGAACCGCCTCCATCATCTCGGACCGTGTCGTCACGCCAGTTCGACCGCCGGTGGGCGTCCGACGGGAGAGATCCGCGAAGCGCAGCACCCCGACCATCGGGTGCGAGTCGCCGGAGATGACCCGGTAGCTCTGGGGGTGGGTACCGGCGCCCAGTCCGGACGACAGCCGGGTGGCGATCTTGGTTCCGTCGCCGTTCGGGTGGAACGCAGTCTCGGTGTCGACGCGCGTCGGGATGAGCCATTGCACCGTCGGCATCGGATGCGATGATGCCAGATATTCGTTGCCGGCCGACCGCCGGAATGCCCACATCGAATACGCAGGTCAGGCCCGATGGGAGGAGACCAGAGTGGCGTAGGCGACGATATTGCTCTCGTAATGGCCGCTGCCAGGGTCGAAGGTGCCACCACAGGTGATCAACCGCAGGCCGGCATGGTCGATGTTCCCGTACACCTCAAGAGTCGGGAAATCGTCCTTGCCGTACGAACGGACACCATCGATCCGGAACACCGCGACGGTGCCGTCGGCGCGGCCGATGTCCACGGTATCGCCGGGCTTCAGGGTGCCCAACCTGTAGAACACACCCGGTCCATATTTGGCAGAGTCGATGTGTCCCAGGATGATCGACGGACCTGCGGATCCGGGCGTCGGAGAGTTCTTGTACCAGCCCGGCTTGGAATCAGGGTCGTTCAGGTCGGGGACCTGCACACTGCCGTCCGCGTTGAGCCCGAGGTCGATCAGCGGCGCGTCCACACCGATCGTGGGAATGGACAGCGACACCGGCGCTGAGGCAGGCAGGACCGGTCCGGTCAAGTCCGGCCTGGTCGGGTCCGGTGTCGGAGTGCCGACAGCAGTGTGCGCCGTGCCGGTCGTCGGGCTCGGCACGGTGGTGACGCGCGGGTTCGACGGTTCGGGGGAACTGCGGGTGTCTGACGGTGCCGTGGTCGCTAGCGCAGCGGTGGACCGGGTGATCGGGTCGGTGGACGCCGCGTCACCGGGAGTCCGGCCGCGCTCCGGTTCACCAGCCCGATCCGTGCGGGTGGCGCTCGCACTCGAAACACCGGGGCCATCGATGGAGCCGGCGGCCGACGCCGGAGGCATCGGTGGTCCCGTCCTGCTACCGGCCCAGGAGACCGCGATCAACGTGATACCGACTGCACACAGCACGGCAGCGACAGCCACATACAGCCGCCAACTGATCCGACGGTGGGTCCCTGCCATCGAACACTCCCTTTCCGCCTGCCGTTGGGGTTGCCGACCGTACTCCGCAGCAGGCACCGTGATCTGTGAGACCTGCGGACCCCACCCGCTCGACCCTCGGGCTTCGGCGGTGATGTCACCGCCGCAACACTGGTGATCCGGCGGGGCGCCTGTGATGGATGGGTCCAGGTTCGAAGTCCCTCGGGGAATTGACGATTCCGGTGCTGGCACCCATCCGTCACCGGGTCCGCAGCGGACACCGGGTATGGACAACACGACGTCGACGCCGCGGCGTTCCGCGCGGCGACCGGGTCTGCCGCTCGCGGCGCTGATCGGCGTCGTCGCGGTCGGCCTGGCGCTGGGGGTCGCGGAACTCCTTGCAGCGCTGGGCGGCTGGTTCGGGTGGTGGGGCGTCAGTACGTCCCCGGTGGTGTCGCTGGGCTCGACCTTCATCTCGCTGACGCCGGAATGGCTCAAAGAGTTCGCCATCCGGACGTTCGGGCAGCACGACAAGGATGCGCTGCTGGCCGGGATGGGCATCACCTTTCTGCTGATCGCCACGATCGTCGGAGTGATCGGACGCAGTCGGCCGCGTTGGGCCGCCGGCATTCTGGCTGCCGGTGTCATCGCCGCTGCCATCGCGGTACTACTGCGACCGGCTACCGGCATTGTCGATGTCTTGCCCACCGTGTTGGGTGGCGCGGCAGGGATCGCATTTCTGGTCAGTGCGCTGCGACGAGCACTCAATTGCCCGCTACCGAATGCAACCCATCCTGGAGCTGACCCGGCCGAACGCAGTACTCCTGCAGACGGTCTCGCCGGTTCGCCGCGCAGTGCCATCACGCCACAGTCCAACCGCCGCGGCTTCGTTCGGCTCATCGGGCTGGGAGCGCTGGCGGCCGCGACGGCCGGCGCGCTCTCCCGCTGGATACCGTCCACCGAGCAGGTGACAGCCAGCCGCGCAGGCATCGTCCTGCCCACGGCGGCCGACCTTCAACCGGCCCCGACGGTTGATCTGAAAACCCCAGGTCTGACGCCATTCCTGACGACGAATGCCGATTTCTATCGGGTGGACACCGCATTCGCCGTGCCCCGGATCACCGCCCAGGATTGGCGACTGCGCGTGCATGGCATGGTCAGCCACCCGTTCGAAATCGACTTCGCGGAGTTGACCGCGATGACGCTGGTTCAGCGAACGATCACCCTGTCCTGTGTCTCCAACGAGGTCGGCGGCAACCTCAACGGCACCGCGACCTGGGTCGGCGCCCGCATGGCCGACATCCTCGGCCGCGCCCGACCCCAGCCGGGCGCCGACTGCGTGCTGTCCACCAGTGTCGATTCCTTCACTGTCTCTACGCCGTTGGCCGCGCTCACCGACGGGCGGGACGCGCTGCTCGCGGTCGGCATGAACGGCGATCCGCTCCCGCTGGAACACGGCTTCCCTGTGCGGATGGTCGTGCCGGGCCTGTTCGGCTACGTCTCGGCCACCAAATGGGTAGTGGACCTGGAAGTCACCACGTTCTCGGCAGTCAACGCCTACTGGACCAAGCGCGGCTGGTCGGCCAACGGCCCGATCAAGACCGAATCACGCATCGACATCCCCCGCGGATTCGCCCAACTGAAGACCGGGCCCGTTCCGATCGCCGGTGTCGCCTGGGCCCAGCACCGCGGCATCACCGCTGTGCACGTGCAGATCGACGACGGCAGCTGGCTGCCGGCCACCTTGTCCGCCCCGTTCAGCATCGACACCTGGCGGCAATGGGTCTACCTGTGGAACGCCACACCGGGCGAACACACCATCCGCTGCAGGGCCACCGACGCCACCGGAACAACCCAAACCAGCGCCGCGGCACCGATCATGCCCGACGGAGCCACCGGCTACGACTCCAGAGTCGTCACCGTCAATCCCTAACCCCCAGCCCGGCCCAGCGCAATCGCCGCTGCCAGCCAACGGAATCGGTAGACACCAGGTCCACCGACAACAAGAAGAAGGAGCATCACCATGTTGCTGAAACGCACCCTCACACTGGCCGCCGCAGCAGGAATCGCACTGGCCCTGACCGCCTGCGGATCCTCCACTCCCGCAGCCGATTCGGGCTCGGCCACCTCGGCACCTGCGACCTCGGTACCCATGACCTCACCGATGAGCTCAGGCGCCATGAGCGGCATGGGATCACCAGCCATGGGTTCCGGCGAAATGGGCAGCACGGACTCCGAGGCGATGGGGTCCGGCGCCATGGGCAGCATGGACTCGGGGGCCATGAGTTCAGGTGCGGACCCGGCCGCCGATCTCGTCGGACCAGGCTGCGCCGACTACGCCAAGCAGGTACCCACCGGTGCCGGATCGGTCACCGGAATGGCCGGCGACCCGGTCGCGACTGCTGCCTCGAACAACCCGGTGCTGACCACTCTGGTGGCGGCAGTATCAGGCCAGCTCAACCCTAAGGTCGACCTGGTCAATACGCTGAACAACGGCCAGTACACCGTTTTCGCCCCTGTTGATGATGCGTTCAAGAAGATCCCGGCAGCGACCATCGACAAGCTCAAGACCGACTCCACGCTACTGTCGTCCATCCTGACCTACCACGTCATCTCCGGGCAGCTGTCCCCTAGCCAGATCGACGGGACGCACACCACGGTCAACGGAGCGAAGGTCACCGTCAGCGGCTCCGGAGACAACCTCAAGGTCGGCGACGCATCGGTGATCTGCGGCGGAGTCCACACCGCAAACGCCACCGTCTACCTCATCGACACAGTGCTGATGCCCCCGGCAAAGTAAGAGCTCCCCCAAGAACAACCCGCCCGTTGGGCGGCCGGCGCAGAGGTGCCTGCCGCCCAACGGACAGTCTCTACCCGGCGGCCGCGAGTCTCAGCTCGTCATGAGTGCGGTCGATCTCAGCGGTGATCTGCGCAGAGGCGGATGCTCCGAATCCGGAGATCGCCGTCGCAGCTGGCACGGGCCGCCAGCACCGCGTCCCATCCTGACGGAGGGCTCGATCATCTCCGCCGTCGAAGGCGACACGTCAGCCGCCAAAGAGCGTTCAGCGGAAGGGCGAGGCGCTGATTGAAGGCCACCGCTGACGCCACTCGTCGTGGCATTCAGAACGGTGGATACAGCGCCCTGACCTGTTCGGGCGTCGGCCCACCCGGTTCGATGAGGACGACGGCGTCATCGAAGCCTGCTTCCGCATAGCGGTGCAGCACATCACCGGTCGGTCCGAGGTCGTCCATGCCGGCCAGCCGGATCGCGCAGACGACGGCCCGCCGGCCCCCGGCCGCCCGGAATCTCTCGTGGGCGGCGACGATCTCATCGGGAGTCCGCCGAATCCCGGACGCCAGCCACCCGTCGAACTCACCAGCGGCCCGCTGGACGTTGGCGCCCCACGAGCCGAGCAGCAGCGGCGGCCGGGGTGGCAGCACGGCGGCGGGGACCAGGTCGGCCTGCTCGTCCCGACCGTGGTCGAGCAGGAAACGCAGCCGAGCCACGTTGGCCTCGAAAGTACGAAACCGCGCCGGGTATTCCCGGTCGAGGGCGCCGAAGTCGGTCCGGGTCGACCCAGGACTGACGCCAATCGTCAGCCGGTCGCCGCAGACGATCTGCAGCGACAGGATCCGGTGCGCCAGCTCGGCCGGATGGTGCAGCGGAACCTGTAGTGTCGCCGTCCCCAGCTCCACCCCGGCGGTCGCGGTGGCCGCCACCGCCAACGTCACGAACGGATCGGGTACCAGGGAGCCGCGACCGATGATCTGGGGCACCCAGAGACTCTCGAAGCCCGCCTCCACCAACCGTTTCGCCCACGCTGCGGTTGGCCGCGGCGGCGCGGCAGAGAAGTGGGCGAGGGTCGCGCCTAGCCGCATGGGTGCTCCGTCAGCCCGGTGTTCAGCGGAGCCGCCACCGCCGGTCCGCGGCGAACTGCGCGTACCAGCGCAGCGCGTCGGGATTGTCGACGGCGGCGAGGTTCGCCGCCTTCTCCAGTGGCTGTCCGGCGAGCATCTTCTTGATCGGCACCTCCAGCCGCTTGCCGGTGAGGGTATGTGGAACCGCCGGCGCCTCGACGATCTCGTCCGGCACGTGTCGGGGCGTCAGCCGGGTCCGCAAGGTGGCGGCGATCTTCTGCTTGAGGTCGTCGTCGACCGCGAACCCGTTGGCCGGCACCACGAACAGTCCCAGCCAGTACCCGTCGTCGGGCAGGTCCAGCCCGACCACCAGGGTGTCGGCGATCTCGGGCATCGGCTCCAGCACGTCGTAGAAGTCGGCGCTGCCCAGCCGCACCCCCTGCCGGTTCAGCGTCGCATCCGAACGCCCGTGGACGGAGACGCTGCCGTCGGCGTGGATCGTCACCCAGTCACCGTGCCGCCACACCCCGGGCCAGGTGTCGAAGTAGGAATCGTTGTAGCGCACCGACTCCGGGTCGTTCCACAGATACACCGGCATCGACGGCATCGGCGCCGTGATGACCAGTTCCCCGACTGATTCGACGACCGGCTGGCCGTCGTCGTCCCAGGCAGCGCAGTCCACGCCCGCGAGCCGACCACCGATCCGGCCGACCTGGACCGGCGCATACTCGTTGGCGCCGACGAACGATCCGGAGATGTCGGTGCCGCCGCTGGTCGAATCGATCCGCAGATCCGGGCTGACGTGCTCCATCACCCAGTGGTAGCCGGCCGACGGCAGCGCCGACCCGCTGACCATCAGCTGCCGGAGCCGGCTCAGGTCGAGCCCCTGCCCGCGCGGGGAAACGCCGGCGTTGGCTCCGGCGGTGATCACTGCCGCGCCGAGCAGCATCACGTCGGCCCGGGTCCGGGCGGCGACCTCCCAGATTGCGCCCGGCGGATGGCCGGGGCTGCCCTCGTAGAGCACCAGGGCGGCCCCCTGGGTGAGCGCGTTGAACTGGATGTTCCACAGTGCCCACCCGGTCGAGGTGTAGGTGAAGATCCGCTCGCCCGGGCGCAGCCCGGCGTACAACCCGGACCACTTGAGGCCCTCCAGGGTGATCCCGCCGTGCCCGTGCACCAGGCCCTTGGGCAGGCCGGTGGTGCCGGAGGTGAACAGCACCCACAGCGGGTGGGAGAACTCGACCTGGTCGAACACCAGCGGCTCGTCGGTGGCCACCAGGTCGGCCCACGGCACCGAACCGGCCGGGTCCGGACGGTCGAACACGTACGGAACGTGCACGAAGTGCCGCAGCGTCGGCAGTCCGTCACGGAGTTGCGCGACGACGTCCCCGCGGTCGATCACCTTGCCGTTCCAGTGATATCCGTCCGCCGCGATCAGCACGGTAGGTTCGAGCTGGGCGAGCCGGCCGATGGTGCCGTCGGCCCCGAAGTCCGGGGAACAGCACGCCCAGACGGCGCCGACCGCCGCCGCGGCCAGGCAGGCGATCACGGCGTGCTCGGTGTTCGGCAGGTACGCGGCGACCCGGTCGCCGGGACGCACCCCGGCCCGGCGCAGCCAGCCGGCCGCCGACGCCACCGACCGGCGCAAGACGCCGAACGAGATCTCCCGCTCCGGCAGCCCGCCCTCCTGGACGCACACCAGCGCGACGTCGTCGTCGGCTCCTCTGCGCAGCTGGTGCTGCGCCCAGTTCAGCCGGGCGCCCGGGAACCAGCGGGTGTGCGGCATCGGATCGGCGGTGCGCACCTGCCGCCACGGCTGGCTGACGTCGAGGTGGTAGTACTCGACGACGGACAGCCAGAAGCTGTCCAGGTTTTCGACCGACCAGGTCCACAGGGCGTCGTGGTCGTCGAACGGCCGGCCCTCCCGGACCTGCAGCCAGTCGAGGTATTCGCGCAGCGCAGATCTGCGGATGCGCTCGGCCGATGGGACCCACAGCGGCTCGTTCATCACTGGCTCCCTCGCCGGTCGGCGCTAGGGTGGGGGCGCGACAGGCGCCGCCGGATCTGTCCATGCTCGCAGGAGAGGTTGCCGCCGATGGTCACCACCCGACCGACAGCGATCCGGCACCTGCCCCGGGCCGTGCGGGCCGACTGATGCGGCTGCCGACGGCGCAGGCGCGGGCCCGATTCGCCGCCGCGCGGGTGGCCAGGCTGGCCACCGTCTCGGCTGACGGGACACCGCATTTGGTGCCGGTCACCTTCGCCGTGGTCGGCGACCGGATCGTGTTCGTGGTCGACGACAAGCCGAAGACCACCACCCGGCTGCGCCGGCTGGCGAACATCGCGGCCCGGCCGGCGGTCTGCCTGTTGGTCGACGTCTACGACGACGATTGGAGTCGCCTCTGGTGGGTACGGGCGGACGGCATCGCGACCGTCCTGGACGTGGACGACGAGGCGGTGGACGCGCTGGCCGCCCGCTACCCCGTCTACGTCGAGCGTCGCCCGCGCGGTCCGGTCGTCTCGATCGAGGTGACCGGCTGGACCGGCTGGGCGGCCCAGGGGCCGTCGATCTGAGGGCCGCCGCCCTGACGGCCCCCGGCCTTCCGCGAGCACGGCACCGCCGACCGCCGGCCCGCTCACTGCCGACAATCGTTGGCCCGCAGCGCTGTTCACCGTGCCGGTCCTCAGACCGAGTTCACCTTGGGCATGATCTCCTCGGTCAGCCGCTTCATGTCGTCCAGCGTCTTGGCGGTGGGCACGTCCCGGAACGGCGGCCACAGCAGCGGCATCGTCAGGCCGGCATCGGCGTAGCGCTTGAGGATGTCCTCGATCTGCCGGGCCGAACCCACCAGCAGGTTGGACGCCTTGCCGGCCGGCGTCTGGTCCGCGTCGTCCTCGGTGATCACGAACCAGATCATCGAGCACATGTCGAAGTCGTCCGGCAGGCTCCGGCCCATCTCGCCCAGTTCCCGCTCGATCTCGGTACGCCATCGGACGATCTCCTCCGGGGTGTCCTGGATGCCGATCCAGCCGGAGAGTCCGTACTTGGCAATGCGTCTGGCCGACCGCTTCGGATCCTTCAGCCCGCTGAAGTAGATCGGTGGGTGCGGCTTCTGGATCGGCTTGTGGCCGAACCCGGACGGCTCGAAGTCGGCGAATTCGCCGTGGTATTCGAACAGTTCGTTCGTCCAGATGCCCTGCATGATCTCGATGGTCTCGCGGACATGTGCGTGTCGGCGTGGGAACAGCTGCGGGACACTGGCGGCGGCGAATTCCTCGGGCATCCAGCCGGCGCCGACTCCGACGTTGAGCCGGCCGTTGGACAGATGGTCCTGGGTGGCCAGTTCTGCGGCGAGGATCGCCGGTGCGCGGTAGGAGGTGTCGATGATGCTCATGCCGATCCGGACCTTCTGCGTCTTCGCGGCGAGC
Organism: Nakamurella lactea DSM 19367; assembly: GCF_000426645.1. Taxonomy (GTDB): domain Bacteria; phylum Actinomycetota; class Actinomycetes; order Mycobacteriales; family Nakamurellaceae; genus Nakamurella; species Nakamurella lactea. The sequence goes on from NZ_AUFT01000011.1 coordinate 104,376, forward strand.
CACGGGATCAGCGTCATGCCCTGGAACCACTCGCCCCTGGCGATCACCGGCATGCCGGTCGGGAACTCCGTCATCATCCCGAACGGGTACTGCAACTCCCCCCGGTCGGACGCCTCCGGGACCACCAGCCGGTCGAGCGCCCAGACGGAGTCGAAGTCCAGATCCTCGGCCAGCGCGGTCAGATCCTCGAGTTCCTTGATCGTCACCTTGTCGCGGAAGTTGGGCAGGTACAGAGCGAGTTTCATGGCTTTCGGCCTTCCTGGGGGCGTCGTCGGGTCAGAAGGTGATCAGCGGCTTGATGATGCCGTCTTCCTTGTTCTGCATCATCGAGAACCCGGTCCCGACGTCGTCGAAGGCGAAGGTGTGGGTCGTCATCCGGGTCGGGTCGAACCGGCCGGTCCGGATCAGCGCGAAGATCCGCTGCATCCGATCATTGCCGCCCGGACACAGGCCGCTGTGAATGGCCTTGTCGGCCATCCCGAGACCGAAGGCGTCCAGCGGAACACGCAGCGGCTCCGGGTTCTCGCCGTGGTAGCCGATGTTCGAGACCCGGCCGCCGGCCTTGGTCACCCGCAGGCAGGCTTCCCAGGTCTGCGGGAAGCCGAGCGCCTCCACCGCCGCGTCGACCCCCTCGCCGTCCGTCGCCTGGATGATCTGCTCGACCGCGTCGCCCTTGGTGAAGTCGATGATGTCGGTGGCGCCGTAGGCCTTTGACAGTTCCTGGCGGTTCGGGATCGACTCGACCGCGAAGATCCGCGAGGCGCCGAGCAGCGAAAGGCCGATGGTCGCGGAGAGCCCGACGGCCCCCTGGGCGAACACCGCGGCGGTGTCGCCGAGCTTCAGGTAGCAGTGCTCGGCACCCATGAATCCGGTGGACAGCATGTCGCAGGCGTACACAGCGGCCTCGCTCGAGACGTCCTCCGGAATCGGCGCGACGTTCGCCTTGGCGTGCGGAACGAGGAAGTACTCGGCCATGTTGCCGTCGCGTTGGGCGGTGTACTGGTACCCGCCCAGCGGCCCGCCGCACTGGCTGGTGTAACCCGTTTGGCAGTAGCGGCATTCGAAGCACGGCGTGACGGCGTTGACGGCCACCCGCTGTCCCTCGGTGAACCCGGTGACCGCCGAGCCGATGGCATGGATCACGCCGAGCGCCTCGTGCCCGAGGGTGACGCCGTCCTTGACCGGCAGCGCGCCCTTGACGGTGTGCACGTCCGAGGTGCAGATGAGTGCGTGGGTGGTCTTGACGATCACATCGTTCGGACCCGGTTCCGGGATCGGCTTCTCGACGATCTCGGTCCGTCCGACCTCTGGCATGACGAAAGCCTTCATAGTGCCCACCTGAGCGCTCCTTTGCAGTCGATGGCCGTGTCGATGTCCTGCCAGGCTAGGAGCAGCGGGCGGCGGCCAGAAGTGCCGAGGGCACCAGGCGCCTGTAGTTCATTTGAACCATCCCGGCCGGCGCCACCGCCGACTACTGTCGGATGATCGACCGGCTCTGGCGAGGATGCGCAATTGGACATAGTCGTGGTGGACGACGATCCCGCCGGTCTGGAGCTGCTCCGCATTCTCCTGGAGGCCGACGGGCACACCGTACGCGCGTGCGCGACCGCGGCCGGCGCGGTGGACCTGCTGAACGATGCCGTGCCAAGGGTTCTGGTGACCGACCTGATGATGGGCGCGGATCGCCAGGGCGGCTTTCGGCTCATCGATCAGGTACGCCGCCGCCCGGAGCTGGACGGATTGCCGGTGGTGGCGCTGACCGGTGTGACCAGCGCGCGGGACCTCGGGCGGGCCCGCGCCGCGGGCGCGGATGTCTGCATGACGAAACCGATCGACGTTCCGGAGTTCCTGCGCGCGTTGCGCGAGATCACTGCGTCGACGCGGTCACCCGGGGCTCCTGACTGATCGTCCCCGACGCCCGGGGCGCAGCCGGTGAGGGCGCAGAGGGAAGCACCAGACGGAAGGTCGTGCCCCGGTCCGAGGAGTCGACCAGGGTGAGGTCGCCGTCCATCGCTCGCATCAGCCGCCGCGAGACCGCAAGTCCCAGACCGGATCCCGCGGCTGCGGTGTCGTCACCCCGGTGGAACGGGGTGAACAGGAACGGCAGCAGGTCGGTCGGGATGCCCCGGCCGGAGTCCTGCACCAGGAACTCGTTCGGCCCGACCACGACGGCGACCGCACCGCCGACCGGGGTGAACTTGATCCCGTTCCCGAGCAGGTTCAACAGCACCTGGCGCAGCCGATGCCGATCCGCCCGGACCGGCGGGAGCCCCGAAACCGCCTGCGTCCGTAGGACGATGGAGCGCTCGGCGGCCAGCCCCGCGACGATCTCCATCGCCTCGGCGACGACTTCCTGCGGCGCGACGGACTCGGGAACGAGCTGCAGTTGCCCGGTCTCGGCCCCGGTGACGTCCAGCAGATCGTTGATCAGCTGCAGCAGATGCCGACCCGCACCGAGGATGTGCTCGATGCCCTCGCGCTGACGTTCGGGCGACAGCGGCAGGCTCTGCAATGCCTGGGCGAAGCCGATCACCGCGTGCAGCGGGGTCCGGACCTCGTGGCTGACCAGCGCCAGCAGTTCGCTCTTGGCGCGGTCGGCGGCCTCGGCCACCTCCTGTTCGAGTCGGGCCTGCCCGACCTGGCGTCGCTCGGTCAGGTCGAACAGCTCGATACAGAAGTGCCGGGGCTCCCCGGCCGGTCCGCGGATCAGCGAGCCGCTGATGGCGGCCCAGACCGATTCGGTATCCGGGCCGGCCCGGCGCACCCGGACCTCGGCCGTCGTCAGACTCTGGTCGCCGTCCGGGCGAGCCAAGGTCGAGGTCAGCGCGGCCAGGGTCGCGGCGGCGTCCTGCTCGACGAGCAGCCCGGCGATGGAGGTCCCGACCAACGGCCGACCGGCCATGCCGACCAGGGCGGCGTTAGCGTCCTGGATGGTGCCACTGGGACTGACCAGCGCGATGCCAAGCCCCGCGGCCTCGAAGGTACTGCGGAACCGGGCCTCGCTCTCCACGAGTTGTCCGTGCAGCGCGGCGGTACCGATCGCGACGGCGGCGACGTGAGTGAGTCGCTGGACCAGCTCGGTGGCCGACGGACCTGGCACCCACGGAGCGCGGTGGTACACCGCGAAGGTGCCGAGCACGATGCCGCGGTCGACGTCGAGGATCGGCCTGGACCAGCACGACCGCAATCCGTAGGTCAGCGCGAAGTGGCGGTAATCGATCCAGCGCTCGTCGGTGGCGATATCGGCGGAGACGACCTCTTCCCGGGTGAACGCCGCGGTGCCGCACGAGCCGGCGAGCGGACCGATGGGCAGCCCGTCGATCGCCGCGCGGTACGGCGGTGGAAGCCGGGCGCCCGCACCGTGTCGCAGGGTGCCGGTTTCCTGATCCAGCAACAGGATCGAGCACACGCTGGCCGGCAGGTGCCGCTCCATCGTCGCGACCAGGGCCTCCAGGCTCTGCGGGAGCGGGTCGCGCCGGGCGATCCCCTCCAGGATCGACGCGAGCGTCCAATCCGGGTCGCGATCGGCAGCGCCGTCTGCGGTACTGACGTCTGCGGCACTGCCGCCCGCGGTGGCGGGTCCGCCGATGACGGGAATCCGCAGCACCGCGCGCACCCCGGTGGCATCGCCGCGAGGCTCAACATGCAGGCTGCCGCCGTGATCCGCGGCGTACTCGGCGGCCTCGGCGAGCCCGAGCCCGTCGCCGGGTGGGTTCCACCCGCTGACGAACGGCCGTAGCGGATCGCCCGCCGCCCAACCGTCCGGCAGCCCGCAACCGTCGTCGACGATCGTCAGCGCTGCCCAGCCGGGCGGTTCCTCGGCCACCCGGACCGTGACGACCCTGGCACCCGAACGCCGGGAGTTGGCGATCAGCGCGGACACCGCCCGAGCAAGCCGATGCCGGTCGACGAGCACCGGGATCCGGGCGCCGCAGTCCATCCGCAGCTCGACCCGTCCCTGTGTCCGCAGGCTGCGGCAGGTTCCGCCGACCACCTCCGCCAGATCCGCCAGCTCCAGCGACGCGCCGTTGCTGCGGGTCAACCGCCCGGCCTGCCAGGCCAGTTCCGTACCGCGCGCCGCCAGTCGCCGCAGGTGATCGGCCCTGGCCGGATCCGAGGGACTCAGCAGATGGGCCATCATCGCCACGGCCGAGGCATTGCCGGCGACCTCGTGGGCGGCCGCACGCGTCTGTTCCCGCGTCAGCCGAGCCTTTTCGGCCAGCGCACGGGCCGCGGCGCCGGCCGCCGTCAGCACCGCCTCGTCAGGCACGGTTTCCGCGATACACGGCAGCACCACGTCCGCCCCGGCGAGCTGCGCGGCGAGCGCTTCCGCGGGCGAAGTCGACTCCACGAGCGCGACAATGGCACTATCGGGCGAAGACCGGCGCAACGCTGCGACCTCGCCCGCCCGCACCACCCGGACCGGATCCGGCCGGGGTCCAGCGTCGGCGCCTTCTCGGAGGAACTCGTGCATGGTGGTCCATCCCGCTGCGACAGTCACGACGTCCCGGCACGTGCGGAGGTAGCGGCGCCGATGACGACTGACCGAACCGTAACACCGCGCGACAGGGCCACGGTGTTGATCATCGACGACCACAAGGTCTTTGCCGAACTGCTCGCCGAGGTGCTCGGCTCGCGCGGCCTGGACGTCGTCGGGAGCTACGGCAGCCTGGCTGACGGGCTGGCCGCGGTCGCCGACCTCGTTCCCGACCTCGTGCTGCTCGACCATCGGTTCCCCGGCGACACCGGCGCGAGCAGCGTTACTGCGCTGAAACGACTTTCACCCTCGACCCGGGTGTTGATGCTGACCGCCGCCGACGAACGTGCCGTGCTGCTCGAAGCAATGAACGCGGGCTGCGACGGCTTCGTCACCAAGCGCCAGGACATCGACGAGGTGCTGGCTGCGGTCGCCGCCGTGTTGCGCGGCGACACCCCGATCTCGCCGGACATGGTCGGCGCGCTGTTCGCCGGCCGGCCGAGTCCGCTCGGATCCGACCTGACGCCCCGCGAATCGGAAGTCCTGCAACTGATCGGCGCCGGCCACTCCAATCAGCAGATCGCCACCGCCCTGGGCATCAGCGTCAACACCGTGCGCAACCACGTCCAGCACCTGCTCGGCAAGCTCGGTGCGCACTCCCAACTGCAGGCCGTCTCGATCGCCTCCCACCTCGGCCTGCTGCGCTCCAACCGCGGCGGCATTGCGGGACGAGCGTCGCGGTAGGCCGAGGAAAGCAGCCACCGCGGCGGCCACCAGCACCCAGGACATTGCCGTCAGGACGCTGCCGGTCGCCCGGGCGAAGTCGAGCTGGACGAACTGCGGGATGGTACGAATGGCCTGGCCCGAGCCGGATTTCAGCTCGGCGATGCCGGCGGCCAGCCGATGCGCAGGGGCGGCCGCGGCGCCATGGCCGATCAGTGAGGTGGTCAGGTGGGAACGGAACTGCGCCACCATGACCGTTCCCAACGCGGCCAGACCGAGACCGGCGCCGAGGTTGCGGACGGTCTGGGTGATACCGGTCGCCTGGCCGTAGGCCGAGCTCGGCGAGTGGTTGAGCGCGTCGGTGTTGGCTTGTCCGAGCAGCAGTCCCATGCCGGCGCCGGACAGCACGATGAACATCACCTGCTGGCCGATCGACAGCGACGTCACGTGGGTGGCCCACAGGTGCAGACCGACCGCAGCGAGCACCGCTCCGAGGACGACGGGTCGGCGGGCGCCGATACGATCCAGCATCCGGCCCCCGAACTGCGCGGCGACGGCAAAGCCGGCGAAGAAGTACAGCAGGGTCAGGCTTGCGGTAGCCGGGGTCTGCCCGAGAGCGATCTGTCCGTACTCACTGGCGAAGAAGAACACCGGAACGAAGACGATCGAGGCCGCGAAGAGAATGATGTTGTCGACCCGGAAGGACCGGTCGCGAAAGATCTTCAGATCCATCAAAGGCTCCGCCGTGCGCAGTTCGACCAGTACGAACGCGGCGAGCAGGGCAACCGCGATCGCGATCGCACCGATGGTGAGCGGGCTGGTCCAGCCCCAGCCTGCGCTTTGCTGCAGCCCGAACACCGCGAGCCCGGATCCGGAGGTGATCAGGGCGAGCCCGGGAACGTCGAGGCGGGCCGGGCGGGGATCGTCTTCGGTCTTGGCCAGCGCAATCAGCACCAGGGCGATCACGGCAACCGGGATGTTGATCCAGAAGATCGAACGCCAGGTCCAGGCGGCCAGGAAGCCGCCGAGGGCCGGTCCGACCGCGGTCAGGGCGCCGGCGATGCCGAAGAACGTGGCCAGCGCCCTTCCGCGATGCCGCGCGTCATAGGCGCTGACGACGATGGCCAGAGCGGCCGGGTACAGCAGGGCGCCGCCGGCGCCCTGCAAGGCGCGAAAGGCAATGAGCCAGGGTTCGGCCAGGCTGCCCGCCGGCGTGAACCCGCACATCGCTGAAGCCGCAGTGAACACGACGACGCCGATCGTCACCATCCGGCGCCGACCGATGGTGTCGGCGAGGCGGCCGCCGAAGGCGAACAGCGCGGCCATGGCGAGCAGGTAGGCGTTCACGCCCCATTGGAGCCCGCTACTGGTCAGGCCGAGGTCGGCCTGGATGCTCGGCGCCGCAACGGACACGATGGTCTGGTCGATGAAGGTCATCGCGACCGCGAAGGTCATGGCAGTCACTGCAAGGCCGCGGCGGCTGATGTTGGTCGACATGATGTTGCCTGCCTTTCGGTGCACCCCGGTGGTGCGTTGGACTCACCGTTGCGCGACGTGGCCCCACCGAGTAGGTACCTCGTCCGTGTCCATGTACAAGACAGACTTGTAGCCGACGGATAGGCTGCGTGGATGCCGTTGAGTGGTCATGTTCCGGACCTCGATGCGCTCGAGATCCTGTTGGCTGTCGCACGCACGGGCAGCTTCAACGCAGCCGCGACCGGGGCCGGAGTGAGCCAGCAGGCCGTCTCCTCCCGGGTGCGGTCGATGGAGGCGCAGATGGGCGTCGTGCTGGTCCGCAGGGGACCGCGCGGCTCGCAATTGACCGCTGACGGTGTGGTGGTCGCCGAGTGGGCGGCGAAGGTTCTGGAGATTGCCGCCGAGTTCGACATCGGGCTCGCGGCGCTGCGTCAGGACCGCCGCTCCCGGTTGCGGGTGAGCGCGAGTCTGACGGTCGCCGAACAGTTGCTTCCGGCGTGGCTGGTGGCGTTTCGGATCGCTCGCGCCGGCGGGGACCCGCGCGGGGGCGCGATGGCTCGGCCGACCGAGATCGAGCTCACCGCGGTCAACAGCGAGACCGTGCTGACGCACGTGCGAGAAGGGTTCGCCGACCTGGGGTTCGTTGAAGGGCCCCGGATCCCGTCAACGTTGCGCAGTCGGGTGGTGGGCCACGACGAACTGGTCACGGTGGTCGCGCCGACGCATCCGTGGGCTCGCCGACGGACACCGTTGACGGCGGCAGAATTGGTCGCCACCCCGCTGGTGACCCGCGAGCGGGGCTCGGGGACCAGGGACGCCCTGGACGCCGCCGTCAGGCAGGTGCTGGGCGACGGTTACGAGCACGCAGACCCGGCGATCTCGTTGTCGACGACGACGGCGATCCGAGCCGCGGTGTTGGCCGGCGCCGGACCCGCCGTCCTGAGTTCTTTGGCGGTGCGGGACGACATCGGTCGGGGACAATTGGTGCAGGTGCCGGTCGACGGTTTGGACGGCCGCCGGGCGCTGCGGGCGGTCTGGGCGGGTGACCGGCAGCCGCCGGCCGGCGCCGCGCGAGATCTGATCGCCCACATCGCCGGCAGCCAACGTGGGACGCCGCTACGGCCTTGACGACTACCCGGCGTCGACCCGGCCGCCGGTAGCTACCAATCCGCCTTGTACCGGCCCAACGTCGACACACCTACTCTGCGGCCGCCTTCGGCCGGACAGTTAGGCGCTATGAAGCACACATCAGCTGACCATCAATCGCCGACCGCGACGCTTCCGCCGGTCCGGATCACACCCAACCTGTTCGCCATCAGCCTCGGACTCGCCGGCCTGGCGCAGACCTGGACCCTCACGACCCGGGTCGCCGGAACCCCGCCGGCGATCGCCGACGGGCTATGGCTGGTAGCCGGTGCGGCCTGGCTGATCACCTTGCTGCTCTACCTGCGATCAGTGCGGCAGGCCGGTCGGTGGCATACCGAATTGAGCGATCACGTCTTCGGGCCGTTCGTCAGCATCCCAGCAATCGTCGGGCTGTTGTTGGCCGGTGGGCTCGAGCCACACGCGCACATGGCCGGGCTGGTGTTGTTCGTGGTGTCGCTGATCGTCGCGCTGGCGCTAGCCGGACACCTGCTCGCCGTCTGGGCCATGGACGACGCTCCGTCGACGCATTGGCATCCCGGGTACTACCTGCCGTCCGTCGGTGCTCCGATCGTGGCCGCCGGCGAGGCCGCCGTGTTCGGCGCTCCTGGGCTCGCCCGATTGTTGTTCGGCTTCGGCATTCTCAGCTGGGTGCTGATCGGCGGCATCCTGCTGCACCATCTGGTCGGGCTGGAGCGGCTGCCGAAGCCGTTGATTCCGACGATGGCCATCCTGATCGCTCCGCCGGTCGTTGCCGGCAACGCATGGTTCGCGATCAACGGCGGCCGGGCCGATGGCATCGCTCTGGGTCTGGCCGGCTATTCGGTACTGATGGCGACGGTGCAGCTGAGCCTGATCCGGGCGTATCGCACCGCCCCGTTCGGTCCGGGCTGGTGGTCCTACTCCTTCCCGTACGCAGCCACCGTTGGCAATGCGATCGGCTGGGTGTGGATCGAGCACGTGCCACACGCCACCTTGGTGACCTACCTGCTGCTGTCGGCCATCACCGCCTTCGTCGGGATGCTCGCGGTGCGCACTGTCGTTCGGATCGCCAGGCGCACCTTCCTGCCGCGACTGCAGCCGGTGGCCGTGTCGCCGACGGGCCTGCCGGCAATGCCGGCCGCCTTCGGGTCCGCCTTGACACCAGCGGCCTGAGGCGACCTGACGCCCCGTACGACAGAAAGATTCCCTCCATGGTCGGCTCACCCGAGGTAGCGTCGTCGCAAGGAGGTCACCATGCCCATGCCCCGGCTGTGCCGAGTCGGTCTGCATCATTTTGTGGACTTTCCTGACCCGAACCCGGAATCCGGCGGGCTGGAGAAGCAGGGTTACCGTGCCTGCACGCGGTGCAGCAAGGAGAAGGACGCGACCGTCTATCTGTCCCGATCCGCACAGTGGCGACTGCCTGCAACGTCGAACCCCGCGGTGCCCGAGGGACAATCGTTGCGTCAGCCCAAGAATCGATGACGCGTAGGTAGCCGACACGCAATTGGCAGCTGGGTGTTTACCCGCTCCGGTGATCACGCCGCCCAGGCTTCACCGCGGTGACGCGTCAAACCCGGTCATCCGAATGAGTTTCGCCGGCACCCCGGCGACGACCGCGTTGGCCGGAACGTCCTTGGTCACCACACCACCGGCGCCGACGATCGCCCCGTCACCGATCGTCACGCCCGGAACCACCGTCACCCTGGCGCCGAGCCACACCTTGCGGCCTATCTGGACCGGCGCCGGGATCATGTCGGCGCGCCGGTCCGGATCGAACCCGTGGTTGAGCGTGGTCAGGATGCTGCCGTGTCCGATGAGAGTCCCGTCACCGATGGTGATCCCGCCGGTGTCCTGGAAACTGCACCCCATGTTGACGAAGACGTCCCGGCCGAGCGTGAGGTTCTTGCCGAACTCGCTGTAGAACGGCGGAAAGACGGTGACGGACTCGTCAACCGCCTTGCCGGTGAGTCGCGACAGTAGGGCGCGTACTTCTTCGGGCGCGCGGTATCCGGTGTTGAGCTCGGAGATGATCCGCAGCGCCTCCTGGGCGATGCCATGCATGAACGCGTGCTGATCCGAGCCACCGACGATCGTCGCGCCGCGGCTGACGTGGTCCAGGAAGTCGGACAGCTCCATGATTCGGATCCTGCCACGCCGATGGCGCAGACGGCATGACGAGCAGCTGGGGTGGCTCTTGCTACCCGCGCCCGGCGCGTCGTCGGCGGTTGCCCGCAATCATCCTCCGAGGGTGACGTCCGGACGGCGGGGAACCGGAAAAGGTGATCATGCAACCCTCCAGAGAATCGGAGTTCAGCCATGGTCGGTACCGACGACGTCGCGCGGATGCGGTCGCAGCTGTTCTTCGAGGGTGACGACGCCGGCCGCCGGATCAGTCGATTCTGGCTACTGTTGGTGCTCGCGGCGATCATCGCCGGCGCCGGCGTCGCCGGCGATTCGACCGCAACCGTCATCGGCGCCATGATCGTTGCCCCGCTGATGTCCCCGATCCTCGGGATCGTGCTGGCGATGGTGCTCAACAATCGGCGCAACCTGCTCCGGTGTCTGGCCACGGTCGTCGCCGGCGTCGTCGTTGTCATCCTCATCGGCTTCCTGGTCGGCCTGGCGAAGGTCGAGCCGGTCACCGCAGCGACGAATTCCCAGGTCGCGGCCCGGATCAGCCCCAAGCTGATCGATCTGGTCGCGGCTCTGGCCACCGGCGCCGTCGGATCGATTGCGCTCCTGCGCTCGGACATCAGCGACACCCTGCCGGGAGTGGCCATCGCCATTTCGCTGGTGCCGCCGCTGAGCGTGGTCGGGATGACGTTGGAGTCCGGGGCACCGGCGGAAGCCGGCGGCGCCCTGCTGCTGTTCCTGGCGAACGTCTCGGCGATCATGGCCACCGCGCTGGCGGTGATGGCCGGATACGGCCTGCTCGGTAGCCGGATGACAGCCAAGGGCAAGACTCGGCGTTGGCGCCGCCCCGGTGTCCTGGTGATCGCCGCGCTGGCCGTGATCGTCGCCGTTCCGCTGGTGCTGACTTCCATTCGGCTGGCCCAGTCGACGACGGCAACGGACAAGGTCTCGCAGGTAGCGAGCGCCTGGACCGAAACGAAGGGGTGGACGGTGGTTTCGGTGACGCCGACTGCCGAGGGCTACTCGATTCGGGCCATCGGGCCGCTGCCCATCCCGAGCAGCGCGGACCTCAGCTCGGCCCTGGATTCCGCCGGCCTCAGCGGCACCATCGTCCAGGTCGAGCTCATTCCCGAAGTGCGACAACAGCTCCGACCGGGCGGCTGAACCCTTGCCGGTCGCCGGCTTCCGCCGGGACCTGGCCGGGTCACGACTCTCGTCAGCGGCACCATCCCTGCCCCAATGGCAGGTTGCGATCGGCGCGCCGGTCGCGCGACTGCTGCACCCAAGTTCGCAGGGCAGAAGCGGTCTCGGAGACGCCGCCCTCAGAAGCGTCGATGGTAGTCACCGACCATCGCGGGTCCCATCTGTGCCACGAACGCCAGCGATCCCATCGCATGTCGGGCGCGGACCCTTCGGTGATGACTTCTGGCTGGTAGGACGGATCTTCGGCATGGCAGCGGTGCCAGCGCGCCCAGTTGTTGAACGCCTCTTTGGCCTCTGCGGGCCACCTGCCGGGATCTCGTTGCTCCAGCCGATCGGACCGGATCCGGTCTTGAACATCGATGAGGCAGACCGCCAACTCCAGCCGGCTTGCCTCCGGGATGGCCAGCAGCTCACCAATAGGCGACTGTCCGGTGAGCAGTAGGTCGGTGTCCTCGGCCTCAAGGGCGATCGCCAACCGCACCCACCGCCGCAGATCGCCTTGCCGCCAGGCGGTATCGGCATCGCTCGGTACGCCGTGTTCGTCGCTGTCATGGATGGCGACGCCCTCCACTGCCGTGCGGATCGCGGCCGCGGCGGTGGATTTTCCCGAACAGCTTGAGCCGGTCACCAGCAGCAACATGTGCAAAGGCAACACGATCGCGCGGCAGAGCGCAGCTGGATTTTCGGCGGGCGATCAGGCAGTTCAATCGGGCGCTTCTACTGGCTGGCCGCTGTCCTACAGGGGGACCAACCGTGATCGATCGAATCCCCGCGATGGTCGAGCGCGCCTGCCCGCCAGCGCAATCGCCGCCTGAGACAGCCGGGGAGAGCATTATGGGCAACATGAACATCGAGCTCCTGATCGTCCCAGGGTGCCCGCACGAACGAGCTGCGGCGAGGCTGCTCCGCACCGCAATGGACGAAGTCGGACTCGGCTCGGTCGATTTTCGCACGGTCACCGTCGCCGACCCAGAAACGGCCGAACGCATCGGTTTCGCCGGATCACCAACCTTCTCGGTCGACGGCATGGACCTGTTCCAGGACCCGTCGCGCTCGACGGCACTCGCCTGTCGGCTGTACCGGCACTCAGGTGGATTGGCCGGAGTTCCAGACCTCGACGACCTCCGCACCGCGCTGCGGGCGACGACTGGTCTGTAGCCGCGAACCAGCACGAACTCGGCATGGGACGATGGCCAGGTGCCCTCCTTGGTGTTGCCCGTGGTCCAGGCGGATCGGATTCGTGACCGCGACCAGCCGATCCTCGAAACAGGCTCGGCGCGATTACGCCCGTGGTCGGATGCCGACGCTCCTGCACTGGTCGAGACCTACCAGGACCCTGATATTCAACAGTGGCACGCGCGGTCCATGGCGCCGGCCGAGGCACGGGACTGGATCCGAGCGGCGCACACCGGATGGCGCGACCAAAAGCTGGCGAGCTGGGCCATTGACGTCGATGGGCAGTTGGCCGGCCGGATGACCCTGAGGCTCAACCTCGACGAAGGCAGGGCCGTCGTCGGGTACTGGACCACGCCAGGTTTTCGAGGCCAGGGACTCGCGCCGGCCGGGCTGATGACAGCCACCAACTGGGCGTTCGGCCTCGGATTTCACCGCGTCGAGCTGGAGCACTCGACCCGGAACAGCGCCTCGTGCCGGGTCGCGACGAAGGCGGGCTTCGCCGCCGAGGGCACCCGGGTCAGCGCCGTACTGCACGCCGACGGTTGGCACGACATGCACACCCATGCCCGAGTCGTCGAGACTCGCGGCTGACGGCCCGGACCTTCCGCTTCCGATACCGCCGCGAGGGCAGCAGAATCCGTCCAACCGAATAGGCTCAATCGCATGCTCGACGACGAGGAGATCGTTCGACTCTACGGCCCGTGGCATCACCGGACCCCGGCCGATGCTGTCGAACTCTTCAACGGATACTCCGGCCGCTGGTGGATCGCCGGCGGGTGGGCGATCGAAGCATTCACCGGAATCCCCCGCACTCACGGCGATCTCGATCCCAGCATCCCGCGCGATGACGTACCGCTGCTGCGTCAGCATCTCGCATCGCGGCTCGACCTGTGGGCGGCCGACAGGGGCACCCTCCGCCCGCTCGTCGGTCGGGTGGACGAACCACTCTCCCCGACCTGCGGGAACCTCTGGCTGCGTGCCAGCGGCTCCGATCCTTGGGAGTACGACGTCATGCTGATGGACGCAACCGCCTCGACCTGGACCTACAAGCGGGACCCGCGGATCACCCTCTCCGCGGACGAGATCCTCTGGAACCAGCAGGGAATCACCTATTTGCGTCCTGAGATCCAGCTGTTCCACAAGGCGCCGGGACTACGACCGAAGGACCAAGCTGACTTCGCCGCCTGCAGGCCGCGGCTCGATCCGACCGCCCGCCGGTGGCTCCGATCGGCTCTGCAGCTGGCCCATCCCGACCACCCATGGACCGACCAGTTGCAGTGACCTGCAGAACGGGCTCACAGGTGAGAACAGGCCGGGCGTCTACTACGCTGGACGCCACACTGACCAGTGCCCAGAACGCGGCCGATCGTGAGGGTGTCGTGAAATGACCAAGCTGATCTACGTGACCAATGTGAGTCTGGACGGCTACATCGAAGACGAGCGTGGCGCTTTCGACTTCGGCCCGGCGGATGACGAGGTGTTCAGGTCCTGCACAGAAATCCTGCAGTCCGCGGGCACGTTCCTCTACGGGCGGCGCCTCTACGAAGCCATGGCCGTGTGGGAGACCGATGCCACGTTGGCGGCGCAGTCCGACCTGATGGCCGACTTCGCGACCGCCTGGCAGAGGGCGAACAGGATCGTCTATTCCACGACACTGACCGCCGGGGCGACCGCCAACACTCGCATCGAGCGCCACTTCGACCCCACCGCTGTGCGCGAACTGAAGGCCGCGGCCAGCAGCGATATCACCGTTGGGGGTGCGAACCTCGCGTCCCAGGCATTCAAGGCCGGTCTGGTTGACGAGTGTCAGCTGTTCGTCTGGCCCACGGTGGTAGGTGGGGGAAAGCCGGGCTTACCGATCGACGCGCGCGTCGACCTCGAGCTCATCGATGAACGCCGATTCGGAAACGGTGTCGTACTCCTCCGGTATCGCCCACTGGGGCGCCTAGCTTGAGGGGCAAGACGGACGACTTACCCGAGGAGCGATCATCCCGATGACGGACACGGCCATTCTGCTGGACTTGGCAATTCTGAATGCCCGACTGATCGACGGCTCGGTGGTGACGATCGGGATCCGGGATGGTCGTTACCGGGTGATCGCTGCGGCCGACCAGGTTGACGCGGCCGGCGCGTTATCGACCATCGACGCGGCCGGTGGCCTGGTGACCGAATCGTTCGTCAACGGACACCTGCACCTTGACAAGGTGTTCACCTTGGGCTCGGTCGGTGACGCTGCGCTGGAGGCGTACGTCGGCGGGTCAATGGGTTCGGCGATGACCTCGATCGAACTGGCGTCCAGGGCCAAGGCCGGGTATCAGGTCGACAGCGCAAAGCCGTTGATCCGCAAGGCATTGGATGACGCGGTTCGCAACGGCGTGCTGCATGTCCAGGCGTTCGTCGACCTGGACGCGGCCGCCGGACTCAAGGGATTCGAGGCGGTTCAGGCCGTGCGGGAGGACTATCGGGATTTGCTGGATCTGCAGGTCGTGGCCTTCCCGCAGGACGGGTTGATCAAGGACGCCGAGGCCATGGCACTCTGCGAACACGCACTGCGCCACGGCGCTGACGTTGTCGGCGGCATTCCCTGGATCGAGTACACCGACGCCGATGCACAAGCCCACGTCGACTGGGCCTGCGGGCTGGCCCGGGAAACCGGCAAGCGGGTGGCGATGCTGGTCGACGACGCCGGCGACCCGGCGCTGCGGACCACCGCGATGCTGGCCCAGGCAATGATCGACAATGACCTGATCGGTCGGGGCGTGGCCTGCCACGCCAGAGCGTTGAGCCAGTACCCGGAGCCGACCGTGCGCCGACTGATCGGGTTGGCCCACCGAGCGGGACTCGGCTTCGTCACCGATCCGCACACCGGGCCGCTGCACCTGCCGGTCCGCGAGTTCCTCGATGCGGGACTGCCGGTGGCGCTGGGCCAGGACGACATCGAGGACGCCTACTATCCGTTCGGCCGCAACAACATGCTGGAAGTGGCCTTCCTGGCAGCTCACCTGCTCGGATTCCTGTCGGTACCCGACCAGCACCGGCTGGTGCAGATGATCACCACCGGGGCGGGACGGGTCCTCGGGCTTCCCGCCCACGTCATCGCGGAAGGCAACCCGGCAAATCTCTGCGTGCATGCCGCGACGCGGGTGGTCGACCTGCTGCGCGAGCACGCCACGCCACGCTGGGTGATCCGCGGCGGCGCCGTCATCGCCGAATCGGAGATCTCCAGCGCCATTCATCGAAGCTGACCGGTGCGCCGCCGGGGCTACGCCCCGATGTCCTTCAGCGGCGCCAATGCACCGGGGATTGCCCAGTAGTAGACCCAGGTCCCGCGGCGTTCGCAGTCGATGAGGCCGGCGTCGCGGAGCTTGCGCAGGTGATGGGAGACTGTCGGCTGCGAGACCCCGACGTCGGAGATGTCGCAGACGCAGATTTCGCCGCCGCAGGCGGCGATCCGGGAGTAGAGGCGCAACCGGACCGGGTCGGACAGTGCCTTGAACAGGCCGGCCGTCTGCTCCGAGGCGTCGGCCGTCATCCCCGGCGCGGCGCAGGAGTCGTCGCAGCCGGTGGCCTGCGGGGGTGCGGCGAGGTTTTCGGCGAGGGGCATTCCTCCATATTGACAACTGTCGATGCAGTGCGCAAGATGGAGTGACATCGACGTCTGTCTATTCAAGGATGTGTTGCTGATGTCCGCTCACGCTGAGCTGCCGGTTGCCGTCATCGGTGCCGGGCCGATCGGGTTGGCTGCGGCGGCCGAGCTGGTCGGCCGGAATCAGTCGGTGGTCGTCCTGGAACAGGGCGATGAGGTGGCCGCAGCGGTGCTCTCGTGGAGACACGTGCGGTTGTTCTCGCCTTGGTCGGAGCTGGTGTCGCCGGCCGCGGCCGCGCTGTTGGCAGCGACCGGCTGGCGGGCGCCCGACCCGGGCCGGTACCCGACCGGCGCCGAGTGGGTGCGCGACTACCTCGCTCCGCTGGCCTCCGCACTCGGCGATCGGGTACGCGTCGGCGGTCGGGTGACCGGCGTGGCCAAACTCGATCGCGACCTGCTGGTCGATTCCGGACGGGCGGACCAGCCGTTCGTCGTCCACATCCAGCGGCCCGACCGGCAGGTCGAGCGCCTGCTGGCGCGGGCGGTGATCGACGCGAGCGGCACCCTGGGCTTGCCGAATCCGTTGGGGGCGGAGGGCTATCCGGTTCCGGGTGAGGCGATACATGCCGATCAGATCCTTTACGGAATGCCGAATCCGCAGCTGGACGCCCCGCTCTATGCCGGCCGCAAGACAGTGGTTGTCGGGTCCGGCGCCTCGGCGCTGACGGCGCTGATCGCATTGACCGGCGAGCCCTTGCACACCAATGATTCTCGCGTGGTGTGGGTGTTGCGTCGCGGTCAGGTCGGTGATTCCTACGGCGGCGGCGAGGCGGACGAGCTGCCGGCGCGCGGCGCACTCGGAATCAAGGTTCGCCAAGCAGTTCAGGCCGGGTTGATCGAGGTCGTCACCGGATTCCGTACCGCCGCCGTCACCGATGACGACGGTGGCCGGGTCGCCTTGGTCGGCACCGATGGCCGACGGATCACCGGCATCGACCGGATCGTCGGCGTGACAGGGTTCCGGCCCGACCTGGAGTTCCTGTCCGAAGTGCTGTTGGACCTGGATCGGCGGCTGCAGGCGCCTTCGCGATTGGCCCCTGAGATCGATCCGAACTTCCATTCCTGCGGGTCGGTGACGCCGCACGGCCACGACGTACTCGCCCAGCCCGATCAGGGGCTGTACCTGGCCGGCATGAAGTCCTACGGCCGGGCACCATCGTTCCTGGCGATGACCGGCTTCGAGCAGGTCCGGTCGATCGCGGCAGCGTTGGCCGGAGACCTGCAGGCGGCGAACACTGTGCAGCTGACGCTGCCCGACACCGGGGTCTGCCACGGCGCCGGCCTGTTCGACGACAACGGCAACGCGGATGCCGGCGCCGGTGGCTGCTGCGGTGCGCCGGCAGGGCCGCAGCCGATCAGCATTGGCGTAGCCGCCAGATGACCAGCCCGCCGCCAACATTCCCGTACCAAGGAGTCGGCACGCCGTGACCAAGCCCAGGGTCCTGTTCGTCTGCGTCCAGAACGCCGGCCGCTCGCAGATGGCTGCCGGCTATCTGACCCATCTCGCCGGTGGCCGGATCGAGGTCCGGTCGGCCGGATCCGAGCCGGCAGATCGGATCAACCCGGTCGCCGTGGCGGCGATGGCAGAACACGGCATCGACATCACCGCCGAACAGCCGACGGTTCTCACCACCGACGCCGTGCAGGCCTCCGATGTCGTGATCACCATGGGCTGCGGCGACACCTGCCCGGTCTTCCCCGGGAAGCGCTACGAGGACTGGGATCTCGACGATCCCGCCGGGCAAGGCATTGCCGCCGTTCGACTGATCCGCGACCAGATCAGAACGCGCGTGCAGGATCTCATCACTTCCCTGTCGGACGTCACCGGTTAGGCGCCCTGCCGGCGGCGAACCATCTCGGTGATCCAGACCGGCGCGAACGGCGACGTGCAGCCCGGCGCAGTCGGGTAGTCCTTGAGCACTTCCAAGCGCTCGCCAATGGCCAGCGCTCGGTCGCGGTGCTCCGGGCGCTCGATCCCGATCTGGGCCAGGCAATGGTTCATCGCCCACTGCAAGCGATCCGGCGCATCCTTCAGCTGGGCCTCGATCACCGCGAGCAGACCGGGGAAGTCCAGCCCGGTCGGCTCCTTCGCGACCCGCTCGGTGGTGAGCGCCCAACCGGCACTCGCGACCACCGGATCGGGGTCAGCGAGCCAGGCCACGCGGAGTTCTTCGCGGTGCGGGCTCTTCTTGACCACGTAGTTCACCAGCCAATCGTGCACCTTGGGCGCGCCCGCCTGTCGGACGATGGCGTCCAGGTCGGCACGCTCGAACGATCTCGGTCGGCAGATCAGTAGCGCCAGCAACCTGGCCGCGGTGTCGTCCGTCGCCCAGAGCCGACACGCGAGATCCTGCTGGGTCTTCAGCCGCTTCGCGACCGCGCGCAGTTTGCCGAGGTTGACACCATGATCGTCACCGTGCTTCTCGTTCACCGCACGCGCCTTCGGATCCTCGAGTGCGGCCAGTTCGCCCATCACCTCGGCCAGCGCAGCCGTCGCCGGCTTCCCTGTCTCCGTCACCTCGGTCGCCTCCGGTCTCGTCAGCAGCGCAAATTTCCCGGTCCACGGTAGCGGGCCGTCGGTGATGCCCGCAGCACCGACGTTCGCCGCCGATCGGCCGCCCGGCAGGGCACAACCGGAGGTAACGATTCTCGGATGTCGTATTGCGGGCGTCGCCGATCGTTTGTTCAGTAGGGGTGGACCGAACCACCTCCGGTGAGGACGATCGTCAGCGGAGTCGAAGGAGCGTCGAAGTTCGTCAGACCCGAGCCGTTCCATCGGCAGACGTGCGCCAATCACCACCACGAAGGGCTGTCCGAAGGAGAGATGTGATGAAGTACGTACTGCTGTTCGTCGAAACCGAGCAGTTCGAAAGGGATTTCGAGGCGATGAGCGAGGCCGACCGCGAACGGGCGTTCGGCCTGGTCTATCAGTGGATGGACGACAACGCCGACAAGATCCGCGGTGGCAACAAGCTGCAGTCCGCCGACACCGCAACAACGGTCCGACTGGATGCCGGCAGCGAGCCCGTGGTCACCGACGGACCGTTCGTCGAGGGCAAGGAGGTGGTGAGCGGCTACACCGAGGTCGAGGTCGACGACCTCGACCAGGTGCTGAAGATGGTCAGTACCTGGCCCGGCTGCCCGATCGTGGAGATCCGGCCGCTCCTGGAGATGTCTGCCGGACAGGGCTGACCGTGGGCGGCCAGGGTCCGGCCGAGCATCGGGCCGACGCCGGTCGCGAGCTCGAGCAGCTCGTCCGGGAGCACGCGGGCCGGCTGGCGGCCGGGCTGGTACGGATCACCGGCGACTTCGGCACCGCCGAGGACCTGGTCCAGGACGCGATCCTGGCCGCCCTGCAGCGGTGGCCGATCGAGGGGGTCCCGGCCCGGCCGGACGCCTGGCTGTTCACCGTCGCCCGGAACCGCGGACTCGATGTGCTGCGCCGGCAGCACAACTATCGCAGCAAGCTGGCTCAACTCCGATTGCCCGTCGAGTCCGCGAGCGACGACCGGCTCCGGCTCGTCTTCACCTGCTGCCACCCGGCGCTGTCCCGGTCGGCCCAGATCGCGCTGACCCTGCGCGTGGTGTGCGGGCTCACCACAGCACAGATCGCCCGCGCCTTTCTGGTGCCCGAAACGACTGTCGCGCAGCGGATCACCCGTGCCAAGAGAAAGATCACCGACGCCGGAATCCCGTATCGGATGCCCGATCCCGACGAGCTCGCTGCCCGGTTGCGCGAGGTGCTGGCGGTGATCTATCTACTGCTGAACGAGGGTTACCTGTCGACCGCCGAGCGCGCCCAGTCCCGGGACCTGGTCGATGATGCCGATTGGTTGGCGGCCCAACTCCACGGCTTGATGCCGGCCGAGCCCGAGGTTGCCGGTCTGCTGGCATTGATCCGATTGCACCGGGCGCGCGCCGACGCCAGATTCGACCCGGACGGCAACCTCGTGCTGCTGGAGCAGCAGGATCGCTCGAACTGGGACCACGAAGCGATCGCTGAGGCGTCCCGGTTGCTCCAACAGGCCGCCCGCCGCCACCGGCCCGGGCCGTATCAACTGCAGGCGGCGATCGTCGCCTGTCACGCCGAGGCCGCCGATTGGGCAAGTACCGACTGGGAGCAGATAGTGCTGCTCTACGACATGCTGCTGCACCTGGCGCCGTCGCCGCTCGTTCGGCTACACCGGGCCATCGCCCGGCGCTTCACCGCCGGCCCCGCGGCCGCCCTCGGCGAGGTCGACGCCCTCGCCGACGCCCTCGATCGCTACCACCTCTACCACGCGACCCGCGCCGACCTGCTGCGGATCCTGGGCCGCGCGGCCGCGGCCCGGGCGGCCGACCGCCGCGCACTGCAACTCACCGCCAACCCGGCCGAGCAGGCCCTGTTGCGACGTCGGATCCTCTGGGGTGACGAGACCCGCGGCGCCGGACGCCGGGTCAATTCTGTCGAGCGAGTTGCCCGGGCTGATACTCGCCGCCGGCCTGCCGGGTCATCACCATCATCCGGTTGAAGGTGTTGATGACGGCGATCTGCCCGACCAGCGCCATCAGCTGCTCGTCATCGTAGTGTGCGGCCGCGTTCGCCCATGCCTCGTCGGTCACCCCGCTGCCGTCGGCCAGCCGAGTGCCCTGCTCGGTGAGTTCCAGCGCGGCCCGCTCCGCGTCGGTGAAGACCGTCGTCTCCCGCCACGCCGCGACCAGATTGATCCGCACCGGCGTCTCCCCGGCCAGCGCCGCCTCCTTGGTGTGCATGTCAAGGCATCCGCCGCAGCCGTTGATCTGGCTGGCACGGATCTTCACCAGTTCCAGGGTGGCCGCCGGCACCGACGACGCGGCGACCGCCCGATCCGCCGCGACGATGTACTTTCCGAACTTCGGTCCGACGTCGGTGCCGAACGGGTCGAGTCGAGCGTGCATGGTGATCTCCTCCTGGTGTTGGGTTCACTAGGTCGACGAGTTCGACTCCCGGGAGGTAACACCGCGCTTCGACCCTGCGCAGTTCGTCATCGGCGGTTCAGTTCGTCATCCATGGCCCGAGCTTCTCCGGGTTCCGCACCGCCCAGACGTGCGTGATCCGATCGCCGACGATGTCGAAGGCGATCACTGCGGCGGTCACACCGGCCTGCTGCAGCAGCAGCCCTGGCCGCCCGTTCACCACGCGTTCGAGAACGGTCAGATCCGGTGCCACGCTGGCGATCTGGAGGAAACCACGGGCGACCTGTTTGCCACCGACGACCGGATCGCGGACGGCGCTGACGATACCGCCGCCGTCGGCGGTCGCGACCACCCCCGGGTCGAGCAGCCGCACCAGCGCGTCGATGTCCTTGGCCTCCCAGGCACGTTTGAAGTTCCGGACGACTTCCGCGCTCAGTGGCGCCGGGTCGGCCGGCACCTGCGCCTCCCGTACCCGGCGGCGTGCAGACGTGGCCAGCTGACGGCAGGCGGCGGGGCTGCGACCGACGATCTCGGCGACCTCGGGGAACGGGTAGCGGAACACGTCGTGCAGGATGAACGTCACCCGCTCGGCAGGGGTCATCGACTCGAGCACCACCAGGAAAGCCATGCTGATCGACTCGTCGAGGGTCACCCGGTCGGCCGGGTCCACGGTCCCACCACCCGTCCAGCCGTTGATCCACCCGCCCTGCTCCGGCACCGGCTCCGGGATCCATTCGCCCACATACCGTTCCCGGCGGGCTCGGGCCGAGCCGAGCAGGTCGAGGCAGATGCGGCTGGCCACCGTGGTCAACCACGCCGCCGGCGATTCGATCGCCTGCTGCTGCTCCCGGGACATCGCGTACCACCGGGTGTAGGTCTCTTGCACGGCGTCCTCGGCCTCGGCCAGCGAGCCGAGCATCCGGTAGGCCAGATTCGTCAGATGTCGCCGCTCGCTCACGATCGCGGCGAGGCTCGGATCGTCGCGACGGTCCCTCGGGGCGGACCTGTTGCTCATGGCGTCATTCTCCCTCGACAGTCGTTCTCCCACCGGTTCGACGGCGCAGCCCACCGAACTGTGAGGCCCCGGCGTGGGCCTCACAACGGGGGCGGCCACGTCGTCGAAGGGCTGGAGAGGAAGGGATTAATCATGAACGTCACGTTGTGGATCATCACCTGGCTGCTCGCCGCGTCCTTCCTGGCCAGCGGGCTGTCCAAGTTGATGTTGACCAGGAAGAAGTTGGTGACGATGGGGATGGGCTGGGTCAACGACTTCAGCACCCCTGCGGTCAACACCATCGGGATCCTCGAGATCCTTGCCGCGATCGGCCTGATCGTGCCGGCGCTGGCCGGTACCGCCCAGTTCCTGGTGCCGGTGGCGGCCGTCGGGCTGGTGTTGCTGATGCTGAGCGCGATGGTCGTCCACCTCCGCCGGCACGAAGCCAAGGACATGGTGAGCGGCATCGTGTTGCTCGCCCTCGCAGTCGTTGTGGCCTGGGGCCGCTTCGGTCCGCAATCGTTCACCAGTTGAGAGGGAGAATTCAGATGGACAAGATTCAGCACATCGCCGATCGGGTCGAGATCGAGGCGCTGCGCGGCGAGTTCGCCGACGCCGGGATGACGCACGACTTCGACCGCCTGGCAGGGCTTTTCACCCGGGACGGGGTCTGGCAGATTCCCGGCGCCAACCTTCACATCGTCGGCCGGACGAAGATCCGCGCAGAGATCGAACGACTACAGGGAGCGTGGGAGTACTTTCTGCAGAACACCCATCCCGGCACCATCCAGTTGGACGGTGACACCGCCACCGGCCGGGCTTACGTGATGGAGATCGGCCGGTTCACCGACGGCACCTCGCTGCAGAACTACGGGGTCTACCACGACCGCTACCGGCGGACGGGCGACGGCTGGAGATTCGCCGAACGCAGCTACCAGGTCAGGTACTTCGACCAGACGCCGCTGGCCGGATCGACGCAACTGCCGGCCTGAGCACCTGTCGGGTCACGGTGTCGGCGCGGTGCTCCCCAGGGTCGCGCGGATGCTGCTGTCGGGTGACAGATCCAGCCGGCGCAGCAGTTGGGCGTTGAGCGCGACCACGATGGTGGACAGCGACATCAGGATCGCGCCGACCGACATCGGCAGGACGAACCCGACCGGGGCCAGCACACCGGCGGCAAGCGGAACCGAGATCAGGTTGTAACCGGCTGCCCACCAAAGGTTCTGCTTCATCTTTCGGTAACCGGCGCGGGACAGTTCGATCACCGAGAGCACGGATCGGGGGTCGTCACTGGCCAGGATGACGCCGGCGGAGGCGATGGCCACGTCGGTGCCGGCGCCGATGGCGA
Organism: Nakamurella lactea DSM 19367; assembly: GCF_000426645.1. GTDB lineage: Bacteria > Actinomycetota > Actinomycetes > Mycobacteriales > Nakamurellaceae > Nakamurella > Nakamurella lactea. Next base: position 127,615 of record NZ_AUFT01000011.1, read on the forward strand.
TCCCGACGTCGGCCTGGGCCAGGGCCGGTGCGTCGTTGACCCCATCACCGACCATGGCGACCTTGCGTCCCTCGGCCTGCAGCCGTTTGACGTTGTCGGCCTTGTCCTCGGGGCGAACCCCGGCGAAATACCGATCGACGCCCAGCTCGTCGGCGACCGCCCTGGCAACGGCTTCGGCATCGCCGGTGATCATCACCACCTGCACGTGCTGGGCGTGCAGCGCGTCGATCGCCTGCCGGGATTCCGGGCGCACCTCGTCGGCGAGCTTCAGCGCGCCGATGACCTGTCCGTCGGCAAGCACGTGCAGGATGATCGCGCCATCGGTCCGCCACTTCTCGGCGATGTCCAGCTCGTGGCTGTTGTGCTGCTGCAACAGATATGGCCCGCCGACCTGGATCCGGGTACCGTCCACCACGGCCGAGACGCCGACCGCCGGCGACGACCCGAAGTCGACGGCCGATGGCACCGGCAGATCGCGGTATCGCGCGCCGGTGACGATGGCGCGGGCCAGCGGGTGCTCGGAGTCCGTCTCGGCGGCCGCGGCGAGCGCCAGCACGGTGTCGGAGTCGTATCCATCGGCCGGATGAACGGCGATGACGGTGGGTTCGCCCTTGGTCAGGGTCCCGGTCTTGTCGAACAGCACGGTATCGACCGTGCGCATGCTTTCCAGCGCCAGCCGATCCTTGATCAACACACCGCCCTTGGCCGCGCGCTCGGTGGCGATCGAGACCACCAGCGGAATAGCGAGTCCCAGGGCGTGCGGGCAGGCGATGACCAGCACGGTGATGGTGCGCACCACCGCATCGTCTGCAAGCCCGACGGCCGTCCAGACGATCGCGGTGATCACGCCGGCGATCAGGGCGAACCAGAACAGCCAGCCGGCGGCGGTGTCCGCGATCCGCTGCGCCCGCGAAGTGGAGTTCTGCGCGTCGGCCACCAACCGTTGGATACCGGCCAGCGCAGTGTCATCACCGACCGCGGCGATCCGTACCCGCACACCGGAGTCGGTGGCGACGGTCCCGGCGACGACCTTGTCGCCCTCGCCGCGGCGCACCGTCCGGGATTCGCCGGTGATCATCGACTCGTCCATGCTGGCCGAGCCCTGGGCAATGGTGCCGTCGGCCGGGATCCGCCCGCCGGGACGCACGACGACGAGGTCGCCGATCTGCAGGTCGGCCGGCGCGACGGTGACGATCCGATCGCCACCGACCTGAGAATCGCTGACGAGTTCGGCCTCGTCCGGCAGCAATGCCGCCAACGAGTCGAGCGCGGAGGTGGTCTGGGCCAGCGAGCGCATCTCGATCCAGTGGCCGAGCAGCATGATCACGATCAGCAGCGCCAGTTCCCACCAGAAATCCAGCTCGTGGTCCAGGATCCCGGTGGTTGAGCCCCAGGACGCCAGGAACGCCACGGTGATGGCCAGCGCGATGAGCAGCATCATTCCCGGTGTGCGAGAACGGAGTTCGCTGACGGCGCCGGTCAGGAATGGCTTGCCGCCCCAGCCGTACATGACGGTCCCCAGCACCGGCGAGATCCATTTCAGCCACTCGGTGTCCGGTAGCTGATACCCCAGCAGCGTCGCGAACATCGGCGAGAAGACCACGACCGGGACCGCGAGCACCAGCATGATCCAGAACAGTCGGCGGAACTGCCCGACGTGATCGGCGTGGCCCTGGTGGCCACCGTGATCCCGCTGGCCACCGTGATCATGATGACCACTGTGATCGGGTTGACCACCGTCACCCTGCTGGCCACCGTGACCCTGCGGCTCGACGTCGGCGCGGAGCTGCTGGTGCCCGCCGTGTTCGCTCATGTCCGTCACTCCTACCTTACCCCGGTACAGTACTTATACCTCGCCGATCGTGCAGCGTCAAGTACCCCTGGGGGGTATCCAGGACAGCGCTCGCCGCCGCCGGAGCCGACGATCGCCGGCTCGGGCGCGGATGCCGGTAGCAGCCGTCGAGTCTTCGCCAACACCGCCCGCGCTGGCAATGCCCGAGGTGCGTTGCGGACAATGCAACGGTGAGCCCGAACCAGGACGAGTCCGCCCAGCCCGCCGTTCGGGTGCCTCGGCTGGTGGGCCGGAACACCGAGTCGGACCGACTGCGCGCCGTCCTCGCCGGGCCGCCGACGCTGACTCTCGTCGAAGGCGAGGCCGGTATCGGCAAGACCCGGCTCGTCCGGGAGGTCATCGCCGACCGCGACCGGACGATGATCGCGGTGTGCCCGCCGTTCCGGCAGGCCTTCACCTTCGGCCCGATGGTGGACGCCGCCCGCGAGGCCGGCCCGGATGTCGCCGGACTGGGACTCTCGCCACTGGCCGGGGCTCTCCGGCCGTTGTTCCCGGAATGGTCCACCGCCCTGCCCGACGCCCCGGAGCCGTTGCCGGACAACGCTGCCGGTCATCATCGCCTGTTGCGCGCGTTCACCGAGCTGCTCGACCGGATGCGCATCGAGCTGCTCGTCCTGGAGGACGCTCACTGGGCGGACGAGGCGACCCTGGAGCTGCTGCTGCTGCTGGCGGCAGCACCGCAGCGCATCGGTCTGCTGGTGACCTACCGCCCGGACGAACTGCCGCCTGGATCGCTGGTGCGCCGGCTGTCCGCCCGGGCCGACCAGACCCGGCTCACGCTCGATGCGCTGGACGTCGATGGCACCGCAGAGTTGGTGTCCTCCATGCTCGATGACGAACACGTCTCCACGGCGTTCGCCGCCTTCCTGCACGATCGGACTGAGGGCCTGCCGCTGGCGGTCGAGGAATCGGTCCGGCTGTTGCGCGACCGGTCCGACCTGGTCCGCGTCGACGGGGAATGGATCCGCCGCGGACTGACCGAACTCGAGGTGCCGCCGACCATCCGCGACGCGGTGCTGGAGCGCGTCGGTCGGCTGGAACCGGCGTCCCAGTTGACCCTGCAGGCGGCCGCGGTGCTGGCCGAGCCGGCGGTTGAGGCGGTGGTGGCGGCAGTTGCCGGCGATGGGTCCGACGTCGACGGGATCATCGGTGCGATCCGCAGCGGGCTGCTGTCCGAGGATCCGCGGGGCCGGCTGGCCTTCGGCCACACACTGACGGCCCACGCGGTGTATGAAGCCATCCCCGGCCCGCAACGCCGGCGACTACACGCGGGCGCCGCGCGGGTGCTGCGGGCGAACGGCGCCGGCGTCGCCCGCCTCGCCCATCATTTCCGCGCCGCCGGTGAGACCGGCGCCTGGTGCCGTTATGCCGAGCAGGCGGCCGATCTGGCCCTGGCCTCCGGCGATCCGGCCACGGCGGGCAGCTATCTGTACGAGCTGCTCACCGGCGCCGATCTCCCGCCCGCAGACCTCGCCAGGGTCGCCCGCAAGATTCCACCGCACGCCACCGGTGGCCACCTGCATCGCGCCGGTGCGATTCACGCGCTGCGCAGCACGCTCGACCGGGTGTCCCTTTCCGCCACCGAGCGTGGCGAGTTACGGGCGCAATTGGGCCAGAGCCTCATCCATATCGGCGAGTACGCCGCCGCCGCAGTTGAACTCGAACGATCCATCCCGGACCTCGCCCACCGTCCGGTCGCGGCGGCACATGCGATGTCCTCGCTCGGCATGCCGTTCACCACCAGACAACCGGCCGCTACCCATCGGCGGTGGCTGGATCGCGCCGCAGCGGCGGTGACCGCCGACTTCACCGAATACGACCGGCTGGCCTTGCGCATCGATCGGGCGACCAGCCTGCTGGCGCTGGGGGACCCCCAGGGGTGGCGCATCGCCGCCGAGCTGCCGGACGAAGCGGCCGCACCTGAGCTGCGCCCGCAAATCATTCGCGGCGCCCTGAACCTCAGCAGCGAAACCATCCGATGGGGCCGCTACGCGCAGGCACGCAGCCATCTCACCCGCGGCACGGAGCTGTCCGTCCGCTACGGATTCCACCGGATGCGCGACATGTTCACGGTGAACGTCCTGTACCTCGACTGGTGCAGCGGGGCCTGGACCGGGCTCGCCGAGCGGGCAGCGGCGGCGGCGGACGGCGCGGAAGAAGACACCGTGATCCGACTGCACCTGCAGCTGATCCTCGGCCGGCTGGAAGCCGCAACGGGCAAGCCTGCCGCAGGCCCGCGGTTGGCGGCAGTGCTGGGCGAGACACACGATCGCGGCCTGATCGCAACGACCCAAGAGCCGGCCGCCGCGCTGGCCGCCCTGCGGCTGGCCGCCGGCGACGTCGAGGAGGCCCTCAGACTGACCGACGATCCGGTGTCGCTGCTGGCCCAGAAGGACGCCTGGCTGTGGGGGCTGGAAACGGTGCCGGTGCGGATCCGGGCGCTGATCGCCGCCGGCCGCCCCGACCGGGCAGGCGAGCTGCTGTCCGCGTTCGAGCACGGCCTCAGCGGCTGCGACGCAGCGGCCGCCGCTGCCGCGCTGGCGGCCGCCAGGGGCGAATGCACGTCCGATCCGGATGCCTTTGCCGATGCGGCCGCCGCCTGGGCCGCCCTGCCTCGCCCGTACGCTGCGTTGCTGGCCGCCGAACGGCGGGCCACCTGTCTGCTCGATCGGGGCGTCAAGGACGCCGCGCTGACGCTGCTCACGGATGTCCGGCAGGGGCTCATGGAGCTGGGCGCGGCGGCGGACGCCGATCGGGTCGCCGGCACCGTGCGCGAGCATGGTGGGGTGATCCGTCAACCGTGGCGGGGCGGTAACCGTGGGTACGGCGACCGACTCTCGCCGCGGGAGCTCGAGGTCGCCGCTCTGGTGGCCGACGGCCTGACCACCCCGGAGATCGCTCGCCGTCTCTCCCGCTCCCCCAAAACCATTGCCACGCAACTGAGGTCGGCCATGCGCAAGGTCGGCGTGTCGTCGCGGACGGCACTCGCGGTTGCCATCGCCAAGGACGACGCGGGCGAACTTTAGGTCATCCGCCCGATAGCGGCCCGGCCCGCGGTCCCTCGATACTCCGATGGTGACGTTCGACGAATCCCGCGATGACGGACCGGCCCCGCTCGCCGACGACAGGGCGGTCGGCACCGATCGCGGCCCGGACGATTCCGCCGGCCGATCGCACTCGTCGCATCGATCGGATCACCCGGATCGATCGACCCGAGACGCCGACGAGCGACGCCGCGGCTACGAGCCGCTCTGACGAAAGCGAGAGTCCCTTGCGCAGAATCGTTCTGCTGATCACCGCGGTCCTCGGCCTTGGCCTGGTGGTGGCCCCGGCCGCCGCCGCGTCGCCGACAACGGCTTTCGCCGCAGCCGCACTGTCGGCCCTTTCACCGTCCGCCACCGCCCCCGCTGCGTCGACCCCGTCAGCACCGGACACCGCGCCCGCGGAGGCCGGCGCTGACGTCCCGACCGGGTGCAATCGTCCCGATCTCCCGTCGGGATATGCCCGCTGCTTCAGCGAGGTCCACACCAGCGCCACCGGCCGCCTCGCGCCGAACGCGGTCGGCCCGCCGGCCTCGGCGTTGAGTCCCGCCGACATCCGGGCGGCCTACAACCTGCCAGACGGGGGTGACGGGCGGACCGTGGCGGTCGTCGCTGCCGGCGGCTACGCCGCCGCGGAGGCGGACCTCGCGGTGTTCCGCGCGCAGTACGGTCTGCCGGTCTGCAGCACGGAGAACGGCTGCTTCCGCAAGCTCGACCAACGGGGTGGCACCGACTATCCGGCCGACGATGCCGGCTGGGCGCTGGAGTCCGCACTCGACCTCGATGCCGTGTCGGCCGCATGTCCGTCCTGTCATCTGCTGCTCGTCCAGGCAGACGATGCCCTGATCAAGAACCTGGGCGTTGCTGCCGAGACCGCCGTCACCGTGGGTGCCAAGTACGTGTCCAACTCCTACGGTGTACCCGGCGAGAGTGCCGGTCAGGTGCAGTTCGACCAGTACTACGACCACCCGGGAGTGGTGGTCACGGCCGCCAGCGGCGACGACGGCCATGTGGTGAACTGGCCGGCCAGCAACCCGAACGTCGTCGCTGTCGGTGGCACCAGACTCACCCGGGATGCATCGACGGCACGCGGCTGGGCCGAGAGCGCTTGGGCCGAAGGCGGTTCCGGCTGCTCGCTGTACGAAGCCCATCCGTCCTACCAGGACGGCATCAACACCGGCTGTCCGAACGGACGCGCCATCGCCGACATCGCCGCGGTCGGCGACCCCGCGACCGGGCTGGCGGTATACACCTCGCTCGCACAGCGGGGGGAAACCGGCTGGTTCCAGGTCGGCGGCACCAGCCTGGCGTCCCCGCTGATGGCGGGGATGTACGCGCTGGCCGGCACACCCGCCGAAGACACCTACCCGGTCAGCTACCCATACGCCGCCGGTAGCGCCGACCTGAACGACGTCACCGACGGATCCAACGACGATTGCGGAAACATCCTGTGTCAGGCCGGAATCGGGTGGGACGGCCCCACCGGGCTGGGGACACCATCGGGAGTGGACGCACTGACCTTCGGCCCGGCCGGAACCATGACCGGAGCGGTCACCGACGCGACGTCCGGTGCGCCGATCGGCGATGCTGTTGTCGTCGCGGTCGACCCGGCGCAGGGCCGGACCTACCGGGTCAGAGCGGGCGCCGATGGCCGGTTCACCGCGAGCCTGCGGGCCGGCACCTACAACATCACCGCGTCCGGCTTCGGCTACCTCGATGCGACAACGACCGGCATCGTGATCGCCGAATCGCAGGTCACCACGACGCCGCTGGCGCTGCAACCGGCGGCGACCCGGTCGGTCTCCGGCGCGGTGACCGACGGCGCCGGGCACGACTGGCCGTTGGCGGCGACCATCACCATCGACGGATATCCGAACGGGGTGATCGCCACCGACCCGTACACCGGCCACTACCGCGTCGAGTTGCCGGAGAACGGCGACTACACACTGCACGTCGCTGCCGACTATCCCGGCTACCTGGCGCGCACCGTCCCGGTCAGCGTCGGCACCCGCGATGTTCGCGCCGACGCCGCTCTGGAGATCGAACAGACCGGTTGCACCGCCCCGGGTTACGCCAATCCGCTGCGCACCGACTTCGAGGGCTGGACAGCGGCGATCCCGCAAGGAGGCTGGGCCGTCAGCGGTTCGACACCCGGTTGGCAGTTCGACAGCCCGGGCTCGCTGCGCAACTACACCGGCGGTGACGGCAACTTCGCGACCGCAACCCCGCGCCAGAACGGGGGCACCCCGGAGGACACCACCTTGACCTCGCCGGCCATCGATCTGCGGGGACAGCAGTCCCCGACCCTCGAGTTCCAGTACGTGTTCACGCCGAAGGACGGCACCAGCGGAGCGGTCGAGCTCAGCCTCGACGGTGGCCGGACCTGGAATCTGGCCAAGACCATGGAATCCGGCCTGGGCAAGCGCGCCGTCATTCCTGTGCCGCAGGCGACCGGGCGGTCGGACGTCCGGGTGCGGTTCCACTTCGCGGGCAACGGTGACGCCTACTGGCAGCTGGACGAGCTGACCGTCGGCGCGTGCGCGGCGGTGCCGGGCGGATTGGTCGCCGGGGTGCTGTCCGACGCCAACACCGACAGGCCGATCAGCGGCGCCACCGCCGCAGGCTCGACGCCGGCTTCGGATGCCGGCTACTACTGGGCCTTCTCCGCTCCTGGCCGTCATCGGCTGACCGCGAGTGCCGGGCGGTACACGTCGGCGACCGCGGCGGTGAAGGTCACCGCGGACACCGTCACCCGGCGCGACTGGCGATTGAAGGCCGGCCGGCTGAAGGTCGGCACCGACACGGTGGGCGTCACCCAAGAACTCGGCACGACGAAGAGCAAGACCGTCAAGCTCACCAATATCGGCGGCGCACCGCTGACGGTGTCGGTCGGCGAGCACACCGCCGACACCACGCCGATGGCAGCCGCGGCACAGGGTGCGCCGCTGATCGAGATCGAGGGCAACGCCTCCGCCGCGTCGGCGGCGCTGGCGCCTCAGGAAGCCGACCGGCCAGCCTCCGGCGGGGCGGCAGCCGACCAGTCCGCGCCGGCGGGAACATCGTGGACGGCCATCGCGGACTACCCCATCACGATCCTGGACAATGCCGTCGGCTACTACCAGGGCCGGGTCTACTCCTTCGGCGGCGCCACCCCTGCGGGCTATACCGACGCTGGGTACCGATACGACCCGGCAACGGCGGCGTGGCGCGCCATCGCCCCGCTACCCCAACCGCTGGCCAACGCTGCCGGGATATTCCTCAACGGCGTGATGTACGTCGCCGGCGGATGGCTCTACGGTGGCATTCCGGTCAAGACGCTCTACGCCTACCACCCGGGCACCGACAGCTGGCAACAACTGGCCGACCTGCCGGTCGCGCTGTCGGCGATCACCGTCGCCGTCGACGACGGTCAGCTCTACACCATCGGCGGGTGCCCGGACGGCTGCTCGTCGAACGTATCGTCGGTCTATCGCTATCAGCCGGCCACCGATCACTGGACCGCCGTCGCGGACTACCCCACCAGCATCTCTCGCAATGCCTGCGCCGGCATCGATCACGAACTGATCTGCACCGGCGGTTACGACGTGTCAGGGCATTCGACCAAGAACACCACCTATGCCTACGATCCGGCGCTCGACAGCTGGACACGGCGCGCCGACCTGCCCTACGCCGGATGGGGAATGGCGTTCGCCGGCGCCAACGGCAAACTGCAGGTCGCCGGCGGGACGATCAGCAACGTGATCACGAACCGGGCGTCCGAATACGACCCGGTGGCCGACGAATGGCGCGCACTGCCGAATGCCAACCATGCATTCTTCCGCGGTGGCAGCAGTTGCGGGTTGTATCAGGTCGGTGGCCGCATCGACGGCGCGGTCTACGGCGGCACGGCATCCTCGGTGCTGTCCGGCTACGACGCCTGTGGCGGTGACGAGGTGACCTGGCTGAGCACCGGTGAATCCGAGATCACCCTGGCTCCCGGTTCATCCCGCAGCGTGCGGATCAGTGCCGATTCCTCGGTGGTTCCTGGTCCGGCCACCTACTCGGCTGTGGTGTCACTGGACACCGACTCTCCTTACGGGTCAGCGCATATCGCCGTCACCGCGAAGGTGAACCCGCCGAAGTCATGGGGCAAGCTGGCCGGCACGGTGACCGACACGGCCGGCACACCGATCCGTGGTGCGACCATCCAGGTCTGCACGATGTATCGCCCGAAATCCGGGCTGTGCGGCGAGACGTCGTACACGCTGCGCACCGACCAGCACGGCAACTACTACCAGTGGTTGTCCAAGGGATACAACCCACTTCACGTGACTGCTGCGGCGAGCGGTCATCTACCGATGTTCCGGTTGACGCGGATCCGTGCGGGTGCCACGACCAGGGCGGACTTCGTGCTTCCACCGTCTTGACGGCCGGCGGCCGCAGCGTGCGCCATCGTCCGGTTTGTGTCATTGGCGTTTACCGGCAGGGCCAGCTCCTTCCGTCGCGCCCGGCGCTCTGCCATCGTCGAGTCGCGCGCCGCGGCCGGTGGTAAGCGAAACCCCTTCGGAGGAAGTCAATGCGTAGGCGTCATCCTCGTTCCGTGACTGGTGCGCTGCTCGCGCTGTGCCTCTCGCTGGTCGTGCCGACCACCGCTGCGCACGGTGGCCCACCGACCGCCGCGTCGGCGCCGCCGGCGGCGGTGACCGCAGCGGCAGCCGCTGGACACCTGCCCTCCGGCGGCGCCGTGCCGCCGTCGACTGGGGTGCCCGCCGCGGCTGTTCAGCCAGCGGACGGAGGCATCGAGGTCACCCTGATCACCGGCGATGTGGTGACGTACCCGGCCGAGACATCGACAGATCAGGACCGCGTACAGGTGCGACAGGCGCCCAGGCCGGACGGCCGGACCGTGGCCTTCACCCAGTTGCGGGAAGGAGATTCGTTCTACGTCTTCCCGTCGGATGCCCGTGGTCTGGTCGGCGCCGGACTTCTCGACAAGGGCCTGTTCGACGTGAGATACCTGGCGCGGAACGGGTACGCGGACAAGGACAGCAGTGAGCTACCCGTCATCGTGCAGTATCCGACCGGGCGCGGGATCGCCCGCGCCGCTGCACTGCCTGCGGTCGCCTCGTCCCGAGAACTCACCAGCGTCAACGCCAATGCCGTCCGGGTCAGCAAATCCGGGGCCTCCACGTTCTGGGCGAGCGTCCAACCCGCGGGCAACGCCCGGATCGCCGGCGGGTTCAGCCGGATGTGGCTGGATCCGAAGGTGAAGACGCAACTGGACGTCAGCGTGCCGATGATCGGTGCTCCGCAAGCCTGGCAGCGGGGCCTGGACGGTTCGGGCGTCAAGGTGGCGATGCTGGACACCGGGGTGGACCTGAATCACCCTGACCTGGTAGGACACATCGGCGCCACGGCCGTGTTCAGCGACGATCCCAGCGTGCAGGACGGCAACGGACACGGTACCCATGTCGCTTCCACGATCGTCGGCTCCGGCGCAGCCTCCGCCGGGCGGTTCAAGGGCGTCGCCCCAGGCGCCGACCTGATCGTCGGAAAGGTGCTGGACAACAACGGCGAGGGTTGGGGCTCGCAGATCATCGCCGGTATGCAATGGGCGTCCGAGCAGGGCGCGAAGATCGTCAGCATCAGTATCGGCAGCGCGCCGTCGGACGGTACGGATCCGATGAGCGAAGCGGTGAACCAACTCTCGGCCGAGTACGGCACGCTCTTCGTCATCGCGGCCGGGAACAACGGAATCAGCCATTACATCAACGCCCCCGGCGCCGCAGAGGCGGCATTGACCGTCGGTGCGGTCGACAAGCAGGACCAGCTGGCGAGCTTCACCAGCCGGGGCCCGCGACTCGACGAGGGACTCAAGCCGAACATCGCGGCCCCCGGCAAGGACATCACCGCGGCCAGGGCCGAGGGCACGCAGCTGGGACCGATCGTCGATGGCAGCTACACGACGATCTCCGGGACATCGATGGCAACGCCACATGTTGCCGGCGCGGCAGCGATCCTGGCCGAGCAGCACCCGGACTGGACCGGGCCGCAACTGGCGAACGCCCTCACCAGCTCCGCCAAGGATGACGGATATTCACCCTACGAACAGGGTGCCGGCCGGGTCGACGTCGCACGAGCCACCACCCAGCCGGTCCGCAGCAGCGGCCAGCTCGACTTCGGAGCCGTCCCGGCCGAGCAGGCGGCACCGATCAGCAAGACCCTGACGTATACCAACGACAGTGATCAGCCAATCACCCTGACGGTGACACCCAGCATGAAGACCCATTCCGGCACGGCACCGGCAGACACCCTGACCGTCGATCGCAGCGAGCTCACCGTCCCGGCCAACGGAACCGCAGACGTCACCGTCATTCTCGATGTCCGGGCCGGCCCGCCATCGTGGTACGAAGGCGCGATCGAGGCGGCCGATGCGACTCGCTCCGTCGTGGTCCGCAGCGCGGTGGGCGCGGTCAAGGAGCCCGCTCAGGTTGACGTGACGATCGAGGTCGTCAACCCCGTCGGGGCAACGGATGTGACCTACGGCGGCTTCCTGGCGCTGCGACTCGACGACGGTGAGGAATTCAAGAACCTGCTGCTGTCGCCCGCGGTGCAGAACTACGCCGGCAAGCTGCCGGCCGGTGTCTACAGCATCGGAACGGACGTCACCTGGACCGATGCTGCGGGCGAAGTGAACCACGCGCTGGTCACCGAGCCGACCGTCGACGTCCACGATCCGACAAAGGTCGTCTTCGACCTGCGCAAGGCACAGCGGGTCGAGGTCAAGACCCAAAAGCCCGGCATCGCCTATCACGCGGTTCTCGGCTACCGGGACGTCACCGAGAACTCGAAAATCGCGCTGGAGCAGTACTTCGACCAGCCGTTCGGACAGACGAGGCTCTGGACGCTGCCGACCAAGTCGGCAACCCGTGGCACCTTCGTGTCGTACACGCAGGTCTGGCAGGGACCGGACCCGCTGACGGTTCGGATGCGCGGGAAGAGACCACTGGACCTGCACCCCTCCTACCAGGACGTCGGAGCCGGCGTCACCATGCTGAAGGGCCACAGCACCCGCTCGGTCGTTGCCGCCGGCCACGGCACCGAAGCCGACTTCGCCACGGTCGATGTTCGGGGCAAGATCGCACTGCTCGACCTGTCCGATCTGTGCCCGGCTGTGTGTGACGACAGCGGTCTCGACCGGGTGCAGAACGCGAAGGCCGCCGGCGCGGTCGCCGTTCTGGGCTACAGCGCCGCCGGCCGCGAATTCCTGAACCTGGGGAACTGGGTGGTCGAATGGCCGACGTACCCGATCCCGACGATGAGCCTCACCGCCGTCGAGGGACGCGCGTTGACCGCCCGGTTGCAGCAGACAACGGTGACGTTGGACCTGCGCGGCGACCCCGACGTTTCTCACCTGTACGCCCTGGCTTTCACCACGCCGGACAAGGTTCCGGGCGGCCGATTCACGGTCGCCGACCGCAACCTGGCGCGAACGGTGAACCGGCTGCATGCGGACGCGCCGGGAACGGCGCGGCTGAACTGGCAACCCATGCTGTCCGGTCCGATCTACCTGCGCAGCTACGGCCTCCGGTTGCCGGCGCAGAGTGCGTTGACCACCTACTCCGGACCGACCGACGACTCCCTGCTCTGGTTCGTCAATGCTGACGCGAACTACGCGTCGGGAGAACGAGCCTGGTCGTCGTCCGTCGCCTCGTTCTACCGACGTCCAGGCAGCACCGTGATGAACTGGGGCGAGCAACCCCTGGTGCCCGCGGGTCATCGGCAGGACCTGGCCACCGCTCCGTACAGCTGGATCCTGTGCGGTGTGTGCCGCAACGGCGACGTACTCAGCGTGCAGCACTACCTGTCCAACAACGGGATCGGTGCCGGCTACATCGCCTGGGGCGACGACCCGCAGGGCCAACCCACCAACACCATGCGGCTCTACCGCGGCGATGACGAGATACCGGTACAGCAGGGCCTGTGGGGCTACTTCATCTCGCTCTTCCTGAGCCCCTTCTTCGAGCTGCCGCAGGAGGTCGCCGACTATCGGATGACCGAACACCTCAGCACGCCGCTCACCGCACAGCGGTACGCCCGGACCTCGGACACCTCAAGGACCTTCCGTTCGGGTCACCGCGACGACGGCCTGGTCGTCAAGCCGCGGACCACGGTCGGGTTGCACTGCACCGGGTGGTACGTGCATCCGCTCGTCAACGGCGAATGGCAGGACCCGAAGATCGAGCCGTGCCAACCACTTCGGGAGCTGTACCTGGGATATGAGTTCGGTCTCGGCCTGGACAACACGGTGCGCGCAGGGAGTTCGGGAACGGTGACCATCACCGGTTACCACTCGGCCCTGTTGGACCGGCAGCCGCGATTGACCGGCGTCAAACTCTGGCTGAGTTACGACGACGGCAAGCACTGGTCGCGGGTTGCCACCCGCGCCGGGAAGGGCGACACCGTCACCGCCAGGGTCAAGTACCCGGCATACCGGAAAACCACCGGCGCGGTGAGCATTCGGGCCGAGGGCGTCGATGACGAGGGCAACACGATCTCGCAGACGATCCCGCGGGCATTCGGTCTGGCCCACCACGGCTAACGGTCTCCGGTCGGCGGGTGCAGGTCACGCAACGCGGCCTGCACCCCCGCCTGGAACCGGGTTCTCGCTCCGGATTCGTCGAGCAGCGCGGCGATCCTGCGTTGCACCGTCCGGTGACCGATGCCCAATTGCCGGCTCATGGCCTGGTCGGTGTACCCCGCCTTCATCATCTCGACGAGTCGGTCACGGTCGACATCGGCCGGATCCGCACCGATCGGCCGGCCACGCCGCCACAGGCTCTCGAACAGACTGCCGAGCGCATCGAGCAGACCGGAGGGGTGCACGATGACAGCTTCCGCCGCCGCCGACTGCGGCTCGCGTTGCAGCTCCAGCAAGGCCAAGCGATCGTCGGCGATCACCAGCGACACCGGCACCTCGGCCACCACTCGTATCTGGTGACCGGCGGAGGGCGCTCCGATCGCGGCGGTGTGCCGCCGGTCGATCCCGTTCTGCTCGTACAGCACGCGACACCGGATCTGGGGATCGCCCGCCGCCTCGGCCTCCGAGCCGGCCGCCCGACGGTCGAGAATTCGCAGTTCGTAGCGGGCTGCCTGCCGGATCTGTGCTGCCCGCTGGGCCACCGCGCGAGTGCCGGTCACCAGTTCCACCACCGAGATACCCGGACCGGCGAGGTGGGCGCGGTAGGAGTCGGACAGCTCGCCGATCCGACGCTGCGCGTTCCGTAGGTCGCGTTCGCGCGCCAACAGGATCACTTCGAGGCCGACATCCGGTGCCACCGCGGTGTACTGCGGCGGGTCTCCGGTCGTGGCGACCAACCCGCTGGCGACCAATCTTGTCAGGACAGCCGTCACGTCATACCCAGGGTTGGCGGTCAATTCGTCACCGGAGAAGCCGTCAGCGGTGATCGGCGATCCGTCGACCAACGCCCGATAGATCGCCTCTTCGTCCGACGTCAGCCCGATCGCCGCCAGCGAACCGGGCGCGTCGTCAGCTCTTGGCGCCATGCTGGCCCTCGCCATTGGCGGCCGCCGGATCGAACGGAATCGCCCCGCCAAGGATGCCGCGGCGGACCACTTCGTAGCCGGCCTGAAAGCGGGTCGCAGCACCGAATTCGGTCGACATCTCGCGCACCCGCCGCCGGACGGTTCGATCGGTCCAGCCCAGATGAGACGCGATCTCGGTGTCCTGCAGTCCGGAGACCAACAGCGACAGCAGCTCCCGGTCGACCGCCGGCGACTCGACCTCACCATCCGGGTTCGTACCGAGTGGAATTGCGTGCTCCCAGTACATCTCGAACAGCCCGCGGAGCGCGTTCAACAGGGTGGAATCGTGAATCACCAAGGCACTCGTCGGATCGGAGTTCGTATGCAGCAGCACCATGCCCATCGGCTGGTCGGTGAGCGTCAACTTCACCGGCAACTCGGCGACGCGGGCAACCTCGCCGAGTTCGGCCAGCGCGGCCATCTCGGCCGGCCGTCCAGGAAGGTCGATGCCCCGCCGGTCGTACAGCACTCGATACCGGATGCCGGCTCGGAGCAACTCGGCCTCGAGCGGGTTGCTGTGCACCACCACGCTGAGATACGGCGGCGCGTCGAAACCACACACCTCGCTGCGTGCGCCGCGTTGGATCTCCTCGAAGCGGCGCAGGATCTCGACAGAGCCGTGGATGACCTCCACCAACGGTGTGGAGCCGGCCCCGGCGGTGGGTGAACGGTGGCGGTAGCGGGCCGACAATGCGATGAGATGTCGCCTGGCCGCAGCCAGATCGCGGGCGCGTTGCTGCGCCAATTGGTCGAGCGCGGTGTCCGGCGGAATCACCACGAATCGCGGATTGTCCGGGGTGGGATCCGCGATCAGGCCCAGTTCACGGAGGCCGGCAAGTGCCGAGGCCACCGTCGCCGACACCGGAACCGGCCACACCTCGCGCGCCCAACGGATCAGGTCGCGGGGCGCTGCCGGTGGGTGCGACACCATGAATTCGAAAAGTGCTTCTTCGTGCGCCGTCAGACCGAGGATCTGCAACATCTGGGTCAGTTCCCCGGCCGGGCCGGCCGAACCGACCGGTCGCCCGTGACGCTCGAGGTGCGCGACGCGCTCAACGATTCAGCCGACGCAACGCGACCTCGGCGAGCAGGGCCGCGCCGTCGGCGAGCACCGAGTCGTCGAAGGTGGCGAGAGCGGAGTGGTTGTCCGGGGCCGACTTCGGCTCGTCGCCTGGTGCTGCGCTCAGGAACAGGTACGAGCTGGGCACCTCATTGGCGACGAAACTGAAGTCCTCGCTGCCGGCCTCCGGGAACGGCATCTCGAAGAAGCGCTCGGCACCGAACATCTCGGTGACGGTCGCCACCATCAGGGCATACTCGTCCGGGTCGTTCACCGTGACGGGATACCCCGGCCGGTAGTCGATCTCGGCCGTCAGCCCGTGGGCGCCGCAGATCCCGTTGGCCAGCTGGACGATCTCCCGCTGGATCTGCTCGCGGTTCTCCGTGGAGAAGGTGCGCACCGTAGCCTCGATGACGGCGGTGTCGCCGATGATGTTGTCCTTGGTGCCGGCAGAGATCTTGCCGACGGTCACCACGACCGGGTCGAAGATGTCGAACCGTCTGGTCACCATGGTCTGCAGCGCCAGCACGATCTCACAGGCCACCGGGACCGGATCCTTGGCCAGGAACGGCTGCGAGCCGTGCCCACCGCGGCCGACCACCGTCAGATAGACCTCGTCGGCCGCGGACATCAGCGGACCCGGACGCCCGGACCAGGTGCCCTTCGGATGCCCGGCCGCGCCCACGTGCAGCGCATAGGCGGCATCCACCCGACGACCGGCGGCGGTCAGCAGGCCCTCGGCGATCATCGGTGCCGCCCCACCGGGCCCCTCCTCGCCGGGCTGGAACATGAACACCACGTCGCCGGCGAGTTCGGCGCGCAGCTCGTGCAGGATCTTCACCGCGCCGACCAGGCCGGCCACATGCAGGTCGTGGCCGCAGGCGTGCATCAGGCCGTTCGAGCTGGCGAAGTCGAGTCCGGTGCGCTCGGCAACCGGCAGCCCGTCCATGTCGCCGCGGAGCAGCACCACCGGACTGCTCTCCGTGCGCTTGCCTCCACGCAGGACCGCCACCACGGACGTCAGCCCCGAGCCGGTGGTGATCTCCAGCTCCAGCCCGGCCAGCTGGTCGAGGATGGCCCGTTGGGTGCGCGGATTCTGCAGCTCCAGTTCCGGATCGGCGTGCAGCCGACGGCGGAGTGCAGTCATTTCGGGCGCGAGGCGGGCGGCGATCTCGGCGGTGCGGGTGGCGGCGGGGGTCGTCGGGTTCATGTGTTGATCGTTGCAGGTGCGCCCGGCGCCGGCGCGCGGGACAGCCCCGCTACGCCTCGGGGGGTTACACCACGATGCGGAGCGGGTTCTGCAGCAGCGATGTGAGGTCGGCCAGGAAGGTCGCGCCGGTGGCGCCGTCCAGCACCCGGTGGTCGACCGTCAGGGTCAGCTTCATCACCTTGCGGACGACGATCTCGCCGTCGGCGACCGCGGTCTGCTCGGTGGTGGCGCCGACCGCCAGGATCGCCGCCTCCGGTGGGTTCAGCACCGCGGTGAAATTGTCGATGCCGAACATCCCGAGATTGCTGATGGTGAAGGTCCCGCCGGCGAACTCGTCCGGCTTCAGCCTGCCATCGCGTGCCCTGGTCGCCAGGTCCTTGGCCTCGGTGGAGATCTGCGAGACGCTCTTGCGGTCCGGGTCCCTGACCACGGGCACGATCAGTCCGTCCGGCAGGGCGACGGCCACACCGACATGCACCCGGTGGTGGCGGATGATCGAATCTTCACCGAAGGACGAGTTCACCTCGGGGTGCGCGCGCAAGGTCACCGCGCAGGCACGGATCAGCAGATCGGTCACGCTGATCTTCACCCCGTCCGCCCCGAGCCCGGCGTTGATCTGCGCGCGGAAGTCGGTGAGCGGCCCGGCATCCACCAGCGTGGTCAGGTAGAACTGCGGCACCGCGAACGCCTCGGTGAGCCGACGCGCGGTGATCCTGCGGATGTTGCTGAGCGGGAGTTGTTCGTCGTCATCCCCGACGGCGCCGACCTGTGCTGCGGCCACCGGGACGGCCCCGGCGGTCGCGGCCGGACCGGCGGGAACCGGCCCTGCCGTGCCGACGGGCTCGGTGATCTTGGTCGACGCGGCGCTGTCGGCGATCAACCGATCAACGTCCA
This sequence comes from Nakamurella lactea DSM 19367, assembly GCF_000426645.1. Taxonomy (GTDB): domain Bacteria; phylum Actinomycetota; class Actinomycetes; order Mycobacteriales; family Nakamurellaceae; genus Nakamurella; species Nakamurella lactea. The sequence continues at coordinate 145,257 of NZ_AUFT01000011.1, forward strand.
CCCGGATGATCCGGCCACCGGGTCCGGTGCCGGTGACCGTCGACAGGTCGATGTCGTGCGTGCGGGCCAACGACCGAACGACCGGGGATGCCTTGAGCCGCACCGCCTCCGGGGCGGCGCCGGCGGATCCGCCCGACGCCGGAACCGCCCCGGACGCTGCCAGGGTCGGTGCTGCCGGGGTTGGTGCTGCGGCCGTGGCAGGCGCGGCCGGCGCGGCAGCTGCTGCCGTCGCAGACGGCGCGGCCGGCGATCCGTCATCGGCACCCGCATCGGCGATCACCGCGATCGGTTCGCCGATCGGCACCACCTGACCCGGCGGCACCAGTATCTTCTGCAGCACGCCGTCGGAGTAGCTCTCCAGGTCCATCACGGCCTTGTCGGTCTCGATCTCCGCCAGCACATCGCCGCGACGGACCTCGTCGTTCTCCGACTTGAGCCACTGCCCGATCGACCCCTCGGTCATCGTGTCGGACAGCCGGGGCATGAGAACGTCGGTCATCGAGACTCTCCTCGGGTGAACCGGGTCGCGTCCAACACCTCGTTGATGACCCGGACCAGAACGTCTGCATCGGGAAGTGCGATGCGCTCCAACGACTTCGCGTACGGCAACGGGATCTCCGCCGCCGCCACCCTGCGCACCGGAGCGTCCAGATAGTCGAAGGCGCCCTCGGCGATGCTGGCGGCCACCTCGGCACCGATGCCGTAGGTGAGCCAGTCGTCCTCGAGCACCACCGCCCGGCCGGTCTTGCTGACCGATCGGCAGATGGTCTCCCGGTCCAACGGCCGCAGGCTGGCCAGGTCGACCACCTCGACCGAGACACCCTCGGACTCGAAGCGGGCGGCGACGTCCAACGCGATCACCGCCGAACGCGAATACCCGACGACCGTGATGTCCGTGCCCGGTTTGATCACCTGCGCCCGACCGATGGTCGCGACCTGTTCACCGTCCGGCACTTCGCCTTTGGTGTTGTACAGCGCCAGGTTCTCCAGCACGATCACCGGGTCGTCGTCGCGGATCGCTGCGGTCAGCATCGCCTTGGCATCCCGCGGGGTGGCGGGGGCGACCACCTTCAGGCCGGGGACGTGCGCGTACCACACCTCCAGGTTCTGCGAGTGGGTGGCGGCCAACTGCTGGCCGCCACCGCCCGGGGTGCGGATGACCATCGGGACGGCGGTCTGACCGCCGAACATGCCGTAGATCTTGGCGGCATGGTTGACGATCTGGTCGATGGCCAGCAGCGAGAAGTTGATCGTCATGATCTCCACCACCGGCCGCATCCCGAGCATCGCCGCTCCGACGGCCGCACCGACGAAACCCTCCTCGGCGATCGGGGTGTCCCGGACGCGCTCCGGTCCGAACTCGGCCAGCAGCCCGGCGGTGATCTTGTACGACCCCTCGAAGATGCCGATCTCCTCGCCCAACAGGATCACGGATGGGTCCAGGGTCATCTCCTCACGCAGGGCATCGTGAAGTGCCTGCCGGTAGGTGATCTCGGCCATCAGTCGTCCCATCCCACCGGTAGCACCGGATCGCCGGGCATGGCCCGTGGTGTGTTCGGCACCTCGGTGGCATACGCGTAGGAGAACAGTTCGTCCGGTGCCGGCTCCGGGCTGGCGTCGGCGAAGGCGACAGCGTCCGCGACCGTCCGTTCGACCGCGCTGTCGATGGCGTGCGCGGCCTCGGCGTCCAGCACGCCGGCGCCGATCAACTGCTCCCGGAAGGCGGGCAGCGGATCCCGGCTGCGCAGTTCTGCGGTTTCCTCCCGGCTGCGGTACCGCGCCGGATCCACCACCGAGTGTCCACGCAGCCGCACACTCATCGTCTCCAACAGTCCCGGCTTTCGCTCGGTCCTGGCCCGCTGCAGCATCGCTGTTGCCGCCTCCCGGACCGCGATCACGTCGTTGCCGTCCGCCCGTTCTCCGGGGATCCGATACGAGCAACCCCGCTTGTACAGCTCGGGTTCGCCGGCCGCGTGCTCCACCGTCGTCGCCATACCGAGGCCGTTGTTGATCACCACATAGACGATGGGCAGGTGCCAGATCGCCGCCAGGTTCAACGATTCGTGGAAGGCACCGATGTTCGTCGTCCCGTCTCCCATCTGGCACATCACGGCGTCGGCGTCCGGGCCTGCTTCGCCCTGCAGGGTGAGCGCCAGGGCCGCCCCGGTGGCCGGCGGGAGCTGCCCGCCGACGATGCCGTAGCCGCCGAGCATCCGGCGCTTCACGTCGAACAGGTGCATGGACCCGCCGCGTCCGCCGGAGACCCCGTCCACCCGTCCGAACAACTCGGCCATCACCGGGCCGGGCTCCATGCCACGACACAGCGCGTATCCGTGGTCGCGGTAATTCGTGAACAGGTAGTCGGTGGGCCGCAGGGCCGCCATCAACCCGACGACGGTCGCTTCCTCGCCGAGGTTGAGGTGGCAGTAGCCACCGATCTTGGCCTTGGTGTACATCTCGCCGGCCCTGGTCTCGAACTCCCGGATCAGCGCCATCCGCCGGTAGTAGTCGATCAGCACCTCCGGCGGCTCGCCCGCGGTCGGGTTGGCCGCCGCGGCCGCGCGCTTGACGGAACCCCGTGCTCTGCCTGGCATCTCAGGCTCCGTACCGGTCGATCGGGCCACCGGATGACGATCGTCGAATGGGATGGTTGCGCCGCCTCACGTCACGCTCCGGGGAGTTGTTCCTGCAGATGGAACCGATCGCCGCTGCCCCCGCACTTCGGGCAGGACGACGGCTGACGGGCGCCGCGGACCGACTCGCCGCACACCCCGCAGACCCATTCGACCAGCCGGCCGACCAGGTCGTGCCGGGTGATCATGCCGGCCAGCCGGCCGGCGGCGAGTACCGGAACCCGGCGGATCGGCTGGTCCACCAGGATCTGCCGTACCTGCTCGATGTCGGTGTCGGTACTGACGCTGACCACAGTTGTGGTCATCACGTCGGCCGCGGTCCGTCCGGTCCTGGCCAACAGATCTCGCTCGCTCACCAGGCCGAGCACCACGCCGGATTCGTCGACCACCGGGACGCCGCTGATCCGCCTGGTGGTCAGCAACTCGGCAATCAGCGCAACGGAACTGTCCGGCGCCACCGAGATCGCGGGCGTCGTCATCACCTGTCCTGCCGTGATTCCGGCAGCGGGCATTGTCTCCATCGGACCACCTCACCCCGAGGCTAGCAGCGCGGACGGAACCCTGCCGGGTACCCTCACGACATGCACAAGGCCTCGATCGCCGCGCTCGTCCGCCAGGAGCTGGACGCCGCCAGGGCCGCCTCGAGCGGCCGGAGCGCGAAGACGGTCTTCGGCGGCCACGAGAAGGTGCTGCGGCAGACCGTCATCGCGCTGACCAAGGATCGCGCCCTTGACGAGCACGTCAGCCCCGGCGAGGCCACCATCTACGTGCTGCAGGGCCGGGTGCAGATGGACAGCGGCGGTGATTCCTGGACCGCAAGGGTCGGTGATCTGCTGATCGTCCCGTCGGCCAACCTGACCCTGAAGGCGCTCGAGGACTCCGCGGTACTGCTGACGGTCGCCAAGTTCGGCTGAGCGCTGCCCTCTGGCGCTACTTCGCCGACCGGGCGGCGGCCAGGAATGCGTCCAGCCCTGCCGGATCGGCCAACGCATCCTTGGATACCGCGGTGTCGACGGGCATCCCGGCAAGGATCCGCTTCACCGGCACCTCGCACTTCTTGCCGTTGAGCGTTCGCGGGACCGACGGCACCGCGATCACCGTGCCCGGCACGTGCCGGGGCGACAGCTCGGAGCGGATCGCCGCCCGCACCCTGGCGGTGACCGCGTCCAGGTCGGCACCGCCGGCGAGCACCACGAACAGCAGCAGATCGCCCTCGCCGGACGCGTCGGAGGTGTCGATCACCAGGGAGTCGAGCACTCCGGGATCGCTCTCGGCGACCCGGTAGAACTCGGCGGTGCCCATCCGCACGCCGCCGCGGTTGAGAGTGGCGTCGGACCGGCCCTCGATGACGCAGGAACCCCTGGAGGTGATCCGGATCCAGTCGCCGTGCCGCCAGACCCCCGGGTAGTCGTCGAAGTACGCCGCCCGAAGCTTGGACCCGCCGTCGTCACCCCAGAACGAGACCGGCATCGACGGCATCGGCGCGGTCAGCACCAGCTCACCGACATCACCGATCAGCGCGCCGCCCTGCTCGTCGAACGCCTCGACCCTGGCGCCCAGCGCGCGACAGGAGATCTCCCCCATCCACACCGGAACCGTCGGCGCCGCACCGACAATCGCCGTGCACAGGTCGGTACCACCGGACACCGAACAGATCTGCACCCGTGGCCCGACGTGCTCCATGATCCAGCGGAAGCCGTCGGTGGACAGCGGAGAACCGGTCGATCCGACGGCCACGACCGAGGTCAGATCCAGCTCATCGGACGGCGTCAGACCCTTGGCCCGGCAGGAGGAGATGAACGGCGCCGAGGTGCCGAAGTACGTCACCCGGTGCCGCTCGGCCAGCCGCCACAGCGCCAGCAGATCCGGGTACCCGGGATTGCCGTCGTACAGCACGATGGTCGAACCGACGAGCAGCCCACCGACCAGGTAGTTCCACATCATCCAGCCGGTGGTGGTGAACCACAGGAACCGGTCGCCCGGCCCGAGATCGCTGTGCAGCCGCAGCATCTTCAGGTGCTCCAGCAGGATCCCACCCACCGACTGCACGATCGGCTTCGGCAACCCCGTGGTGCCGGACGAGTACAGCACCCACAGCGGAGCCTCGAAATCCACCGGCACGTAGTCGATCTCGGCCGGCTGTCCGATCTCGGCGGTGAACTCGTCCCAGCCGGTGGTGCCGGCCGGCAGCGGCCGCCCGAGGGTCGGCACGATCACCGTCGCGGACAGCCCGGGCAGCGCCGCCCGCACCCTCGCGACCGTCTCGCCGGTATCGAACTCCTTGCCCCCGTACCGGTATCCGTCGACCGCAATGAATACGGTCGGCTCGATCTGGGTGAACCGGTCGATCACCGACGCCGGGCCGAAGTCCGGCGAGCACGACGACCACACCGCGCCCGACGCCGCGGTCGCCAGGAACGCCACCAGGGCGTGGATGCCGTTGGGCGCCAACGCGACCACCCGGTCGCCGGCCACCACTCCGGCCCGCCGCAGTCCGGCCTGAGCGCGGGCGACCTGCTGTCGGAGCTGTCCGAGCGTCACCAGCTCTTCGGTGTCGCCCTCGTCGGTGACGATCACCGCGAGATCACCGTCGGCCCGGCCGTCGATCGCGGCGAGGGCGTGTTCGGCGTAGTTCAGGGTGCCTCCCGGGAACCAACGGGCGCCTGGCATCGACGCATCCGGCAGCACCGCCTGCGGGCGGTTCACCCAGCGCACACCGAAGTAGTCGGCCAGCGCTCCCCAGAAGCCCGGCAGATCGGTGGTGGAGTACTCCCACAACGCGGCGTAGTCGCCGAAGTCCTGCCCGGTCCGGTCGGCCAGGAAGCCGGCGAAGTCGGTGATCGCCGCCCTGGCGACCCGTTCCGGCGTCGGCTGCCAGAGGATCTCGGGAGCGATGCCGGTGCCGGATTTCGTCATGGGACGTTCCTACACCAGCGGCCGGACCAGGGTCACGTCCAGCCTGCCGGCCGGTAGGGCCACCCCGGATGTGCGGCGGACCGGGGCCGACGCATAGCCTCGCCGTGAGGAATCTGACGAGGAGGTCGCGATGCCGGTCCGGATCCGGGAAGCGTTGGCCACGCTGCCCGCCTACGCCCCAGGCCGCACCGTGCCCGGTGCGGTCAAGCTGGCGTCCAACGAGTTGAGCTATCCGACGCTGCCGGTGGTGGCCGACGCGATCGCCGCCGCCGTCGCCGACGACTCCCCCACCTCCGTCGCGGGGATCAACCGCTATCCGGACAACGGCGCGACGAACCTGCTGGCGGCGCTGTCGGGCTACACCGGGGCGCCGGTCGGCCGACTGATCGCCGGCTGCGGCTCGGTCGCGCTGTGCCAGCAGATCGTCCAGGCGGTGGCCGGCGATGGCGACCAGGTGTTGTTCGGTTGGCGGTCGTTCGAGGCGTACCCGATCGTCACCCGGATCACCGGCGCGCTGCCGATCCAGGTCCCGGTGACCGCCGGCCACGCGCTGGACCTGGACGCGATGGCGGACGCCGTCACCCCGCAGACCCGGCTGATCTTCGTCTGCACCCCGAACAACCCCACCGGCACGGCGGTGACCTCCGCCGACCTGGAGTCGTTCCTGGACCGGGTCGGCGACGACGTGCTGGTGGTGGTCGACGAGGCCTACCGCGAGTTCGACAGCTCGCCGGATTCGCCGGACGGCGCCGCGGTGGCCCAGCGCCGGCCGAACGTGCTGGCGCTGCGCACGCTGTCCAAGGCCTACGGGCTGGCCGGCCTGCGGGTCGGCTACGCGGTGGCCGACGAACCGCTGATCGAGGCGCTGCGCAAGGTGGCGATCCCGTTCGCGCTGAACTCGGTCGCGCAGGCGGCCGCCGTCGCCGCCCTCGGCGCCGCGGACGAGCTGCGTCCGCGCTGGGAACAGGTGATCTCCGAACGGGCCCGGGTGACGGAGACGCTGCGCAGCACCGGTTTCGAGGTGCCGACGTCGCAGGCCAACTTCGTCTGGCTGCCGTTGCAGGACCGGGCGGCCGACTTCGCGGCGCACTGCGAACAGCACGCCGTGATCGTGCGGTCGTTCTCCCACGCCGACGGTGGCGGGGTCCGGGTGACGATCGGGTCGCCCGCGGAGAACGACCAGTTCCTGGCGGCGGCGACCTCGTACCGATCCTGAAAACTCGTCCCCAGTCGCACGAATTTCGCGGCGGATTCCGGGCGGGATCGGGCCGACTGGCGACGGGTCTTCAGGCGGTCGTCAGCCCGCCAGCAGCCGCCAGATCGCCACCGAACCGAGCACCACGATGATGCAGCGCAGCGCCACCGGGTGCAGCCGTCGGCCGAAGCTGGACCCGACGAAACCGCCGATCAGGGTGCCGACCGCGATCAGACCCGCGGCCGCCCAGTTGATCTCATGGAACCTGAACATGGTGTAGGCCGCGGCGGCCACCACATTGACGACCGCGGTCAGCACGTTCTTGATGGCATTGATCCGCTGCAACGACTCGGGCAGCATCGCGCCCATCACGCCGACCATCAGCACGCCCTGGGCGGCGGTGAAGTAACCGCCGTAGACACCGATCAGGTAGACCGCGATCACCAGGAGCACGTTCTGCCGGGCCGTCAGCACGGTGTGGTCCAGCCCGGCGGCGGCCTTGCGTCGGCGCACCCAGCGCTGGATGAACGGCTGGGTGATCACCAGGATCAGCGCCAGTACCAGCAGGGCCGGGACGATCACCTCGAACACCGTCGGCGGTAGATGCAACAGCAGCCAGGATCCGGTGATCGCGCCGAGCAGCGAAGCCGGCAGCAGCTGCCGGATCCGTGGGCCCTGGCCCTCGAGTTCGCGGCGGTAGCCCCAGCTCGCCGACAGCCCACCGGGAATCTGGCCGACCGCATTCGACATGGTGGCCACCACCGGCGGGAAGCCGAACGCGATCAGGGTCGGGAAGGTGATCAGGGTGCCCGAACCGACGACCGCGTTGATCGTCCCGGCGCCGATACCGGCCACCAGGATCAGGATGATCTCCACCGTGCTCACCCGAGGCACCCTATGTCGACAGGTGCGCCGGCCTTGCGGTGCGCCACGGACGATGTGACCAGCGGATCACCCACCGGAGCGCCGGAGCGGTGCGACCGACGTCAGACCCCGGCGGCCACCAGCGCGACGATCACCACCACGATGATCACCGCCACCACGATCCACGCGAACGCCCACGGCCGCCGTTCCATGAACGAGAGCACACCCGGATGCCGCTGGGCGAGCAGCTTCGGGGTGGTCGGTTCGGTGATCACGTCGAAGTTCTGCAACCCGATCCCCCTGGCCAGGGTGTACATGTCCGCCCCGGCGAACAGCTGACCGGACAGGTAGAGCAGCTTCTTGCGGTTGCCGTCGACCAGGATCAGCAACGGGCCGGCCGCGTTGCCGAACTGCTGGTAGTACTGCACCAGGATGCCGTAGGCCAGCTGCTGTCGCGGGATCGACCTGGGACCGCCAAGGACCCGGGTGACGACCACCGAGGTCGCCGTCAGCTGCACCCGTTTGATCATCCTCAGCACGGCCCCGACGGCGATCACCGCCGCGACGCCGATGATCGCCCACCACATCCCCGGACTGACGCTGGAGTTACTCGCGTTGTACAGGTTCACCAGGATCAGCGGGGCGAGGATGGCCAGCCGGGCCGCGACGCCCCTGCCGTAGGCCTTCCCGCTGGGTCCGATGTCGACCAGCACGCCGTCGCCCGGTGCACCGCCGGGCGAGCCGGTGCCGGGTCCGGATTGCGGCGCCGGCCAATTCTGCGGCGCCGGGCCGTGCTGCGGCGCCGGCCAGTGCTGCGGCGGCACCGGTGACTTCGTCAGATCCGGCCCGTTGGCCGGGGTCGTCCCACCGCCGTACCCGGCCGGGTACCGGCCCTGGTTCTGCCGCGCCGGATCGGACTGACCATGGAGATCCATGCCGACCAGTGTGTCAGGCCGGGCTCGACAGGCTCGGCCCGTCCGGGATCTCCTGAGAGATCACCAGAGCGGAGGCGGAGGGATTCGAACCCCCGAGGCTTTTGACACCTGACCGCTTTCAAGGCGGTTTCCTTCGGCCACTCGGACACGCCTCCTGGTGACCTGTCCAGGCTAACGGACGGACCGACCGCAGCAGGCATCCCGGCCCGCTGATTCCGGCGAGGATCCACTTCGCTCGCGAGGGTCCGATTGTTGACTTCTACAACACCAGTCACAGAACGTCCGAAGTGGATCCGCGCAGGCGAAGTGGATCCTCGCCGGGGTGGGTCAGCGCAGGAAGGCCGCGGTGACCCCGGAGTCGACCGGCACCATCAGTCCGGTGGTGATGGACAGCGTGCCGTTGGTCAGCGCCAGCGCCGCCTGCGCGATGTGTTCGGGCAACACCTCTTCCTTGAGCACGGTGCGCTTGGCGTAGTACTTGCCCAGATCCTCCTCGGCCACGCCGTAGGTCTTGGCGCGGGAGGCGCCCCACCCACCGGCGAAGATGCCCGACCCGCGGACCACCCCGTCCGGATTGATGCCGTTGACCCGCACCCCGATGTCGCCGAGTTCGGCCGCCAGCAACCGGACCATATGGGCCTGCGCCGCCTTGGCCGACGAGTAGGCGATGTTGTTCGGGCCGGCGAACACCGCGTTCTTGCTGCAGACGTTGATGATCGTGCCGCCCAGCTGTTGCGCCCGCAGCGCCGGCTCGGTGGCCTTGGCCACCAGGAACGAGCCCCGGGGCATGATGTCGTACTGCAGATCCCAGTCGTCGACGGTGGTGTCGGCGAGTGATCCGGCCCTGGTGATGCCGGCGTTGTTGATGACGATGTCGACGCCGCCGAAGGCGAGCACGCCCTGGGCGACGCCGGCCAGCACCGCGTCGTTGTCGGTGACGTCCATCTCGACGCCGACAGCCACGTCCGGGCCGCCCAACTGCCCGGCCACCTCGGCGGCCTTCGCCAGATTCAGATCGGCGACGATCACATTGGCGCCGTTCTCGGCGAACAGCGCCGCGATGGCCAGACCGATCCCGGAGGCCGCACCGGTGACCAGCGCAACCTTGCCGGCCAACGCTTTCGGCTTCGGCCGCCGCTTGAGTTTGTTCTCCTCCAGCTGCCAGTACTCGACGGCGAACTTGTCCGCCTCGCTCACCGGGGCGTACTTCGACACGCCCTCGGCCCCGCGCATCACGTTGATGGCGTTCACGTAGAACTCGCCGGCCACTCTGGCGGTCTGCTTGTCCGCACCGAAGGAGAACATCCCGACGCCGGGCACCAGGATGATCGCCGGGTCGGCGCCGCGAATGGCAGGGCTGTCCGGCGTGGCGTTCCGGTCGTAGTACCCCTGGTACTCGGCGCGGTATTCGGCGTGCAGCTCGGCCAGCCGCGCCGTGACCTTCTCGAGCGGGGCGTTGAACGGGGTGTCCAGCAGCAGCGGCCGCACCTTGGTGCGCAGGAAGTGATCGGGGCAGGACGTGCCGAGCTGGACCAGTTGGTCGAGCTTGCGCCGGGACAGGAAGTCCAGCACCACGTCGCTGTCGGTGAAGTGGCCGACCATCCGCCGGTCGGCGGAGGCCACGCCGCGCAGGTGCGGAAACAGCTCCGCCGCCCTGGCCCGCCGCTCGGCCGCCGGCAACGCCTTGCGCGACTTCACCTCTGCGCCGAACGGCTGTGCCTTGGACTGCCGGTCGAGGAACTTCTGCGCATCCTTGATGATCTTGCGGGAGCGCTTCTCCACCTCGTCGCTGCTGCGACCCCAAGCGGTCAGACCGTGACCGCCGAGCACCGCGCCGATCACCTTCGGATCGGCGGACACGTCCCGCATCGCCTTGCCCAGCTCCCAGCCGGGCCGCTTCCACGGCACCCAGGCGACCGTTCCGCCCCAGATCTTTTCGACCAGCTTCTCGCCGTCGGCGGCGCAGGCCAGCGCGATCACCGCGTCGGGGTGCAGGTGATCAACGTGCGGCAGGTCGACCAGGCCGTGCATCGGGGTGTCGATGGACGGGGTGGCGCCGCCGGTGCCGAAGCTGCAGTACGGGAACAGCTCGACCATCTCGTCCTCGTACTCGACGCCGCGGTAGACGCCGTCCAGCGCGACGAACCGGTCGCGTTCCAGCGTGGCCAGACCTGATGCCTTCAGTGTTCCGAGGTCGCCGCCGGATCCCTTGACGTACAACAGCTCTTCCTCGGCGCCGGTGGCCGGGTTGAGCTGACGGACCTTGGCGGAGGTGTTACCCCCACCGTAGTTGGTGATCGTCGGATCGGTACCGAGCCGGTTCGACCGGGCGATCAGGTCGCGAACCCCCTGCGGCAGCTCAGGTGCGCCCGTCGACCTGGCTGACGAGGCGGCTGCCGCCGCCTTCGCCGGGGCTGACGCCGCACCCTTGGTTGTCGGTCGCTTGCGGGTAGCAGCGGTCTTTCGTGCAGCCATCTCAGGCACCCCATCCGGCGGCGGAGCCGCCCACTCGTTCGGTCACGATCTTCTCGGCATAGCCACTCGCGGCGTAGGCGGCCAGCGGGTCGGCGGCCAGCCCCATCTCCTCGCGCACCTGCGCGAGCAGCGGCCGGACATCGGTGTTGTAGGCGTCCATCACGATCGCGTTGGCGGCCAGCACATCTCCGGCAGACCTGGCCTGCGCCAACGCCTCGGCGTCGACCAGCAGGGCCTTGGCGGTGGCTTCCTGGACGTTCATCACCGACCGGATCTCGGCCGGGATCTTCGCCTCCAGGTTGTGGCACTGGTCCAACATGAACGCAACCCCACCGTCCGGCAGGACCGCGCCGGCCTGGGCCACCTCGAACATGATCCGGAACAGCCCGAACGGATCGGCAGCGCCGACGATCAGGTCGTCGTCAGCATAGAACCGGGAGTTGAAGTGGAACCCGCCGAGCCGACCCTCACGGAGCAGGGTGGCCACAATCATCTCGATGTTGGTGCCCGGCGCGTGATGTCCGGTGTCCACCAGCACCTTCGCCTGCGGCCCGAGATGCAGACAGTGCAGCAGCGAGGTGCCCCAGTCGGGCAGGTCGGTGTGATAGAACGCCGGCTCGAAGAACTTGTACTCGACGAGCATGGTCATCTCGGCCGATGCCGCCGTCATGGCTTCATAGGTCTCTTTCAGGGCCTCGCCGAGTCGGTCCTGCCGATCTCGGATCGAGTCCTGACCGGGATAGTTGGTGCCGTCGGCGAACCACAGCGACAGGTGCTTGCTGCCCACCTCACCGGCGATCTGCACGCACTCGATCAGGTGGTCGATGGCCTTTCGCCGGATCCTCGGATCCGGATTGCAGACGCTGCCGAGCCGATAGTCGTCCTCCTGGAAGGTATTCGGGTTGACGGCACCGATACTCACGCCCTCGTCCGCGGCGTGCTGCGCCAGCTTGGCGAAGTCGTCGACCTGATCCCAGGGAATGTGGATCGCCACCGACGGTGCCACTCCGGTGTACCGGTGGACCTGCGCGGCATCGGAGATCTTCTCGAACGCGTCCCGCGGGATCCCCTGCTGGGCGAAGACCTTGAACCGGGTCCCCGAGTTGCCGTAGGCCCACGAGGGAGTCTCGATGTGTTGCTTGGCAAGGACACTGCGCACTTCGTCGGGTTGCATTTCGCTTCCTGTTCCGGTGATGTCGATATCGGTCGTTGCCGGGCTAGCGGTCGCCCGGCGGGTCTTCAGAAAGTTCCTCTGGCCAGGTTGCCGCGGCGCTCGGCGATGTCGTCACGGGCGAAGAACTTCGTCACCTGCTCGTCCGTCAGCGGAGCCACCCCGCCGACGGCGTACGCGGCAGTGCGGACCTGAGCGCCCTTCACCGCCATCGCCGAGATGCCGTCGACCCCGTCGGCGGTCGGAGCGATCGCCACGATGCCGTGATTGCCGAGCAGCACCAGCTGCGGCAGTTCGCCGGTCTGCTCGACCCGCTGGGCGAGCGCGGCGTGGAAGGTCTGGCCGAGCGCGATACCAGGCTGGGCGTAGGGAACGTACAGCGGGCTGGCACCGATCACCACCGCCTCGTCGGAGTACACGATCCGCTCGTACGCCTCGGCCGCGTGCACCGAGGCCAGCAGTCCGACCACCGCCGTCGGATGCGTGTGCCCGACGAACCGCGCCGCGTCGGCGACTCCGGCGGCCAGCGCAACCGCCTGTACCGCAACGTGAACCAAGGCCTCGATCGACCCGCGCCGGCGGCGGCCGCCGATCTCACCGGCGTCCAGCGCGGCCGTCAGATCGGCCTGGGTGGCGGCCGGATCGGTGAGCAGCGGCGTCACCCGGGCGACGTCGATCACCACGAAATCGTCTCTGGTGGCTGTTGCCATGTTCGAGCCGGACGCCTTCACCGCGATCCGGCCGCCGGTCAGTTGCTGAGAGGTGTTGCCCTCGGCCAGGATCACCAGGTCCCGCTCCGGCCGGCCCAACGAGTGAGTCAGCGCCAGAAGCTCATCGCTGACCTGGTCCGGGGCAAACACCGCGGTTTCTTGCTGTGGCACTGTCGTTCGTCCTCGCTGTCCGATCGGTGCGGACCGATGTTCGTGGTGGGTGGTGGAAACCGGCGACCCCGCCGGCTATCTGGCGCCGCCGTATCTTCGATTGGCCATGCCGTTGAGCAGCGCCGCCACGATCAGCACCACGCCGAGCGCCAGCAGCTGGTACTGGGTGCCGTCGTTCCCCTCGAACGACAGCAGGATGCCGGCGTTGAGCCAGGTGATCAGCAGCGTGGCGAGGACGACGCCGGCCACCCGGCCGATGCCGCCGGTGATGGCCACCCCGCCCAGTACCGCGATGGTGATGGCGGGCAACGCCATTCCGTTCCCCGAGGTTCCGGCATCCGGACGGGCCGAGAAGAACTCACCGGTGACATACACCGAGACCAACCCGGCGATCAGCCCCGCGAGCACGTAGGCCCGCATCCGGGTGCCGGCCACGTTGATGCCGGAGTACCGGGCGGCCACATCGTTGGTGCCGATCGAGTAGATCCTGCGCCCGTAGGTGCCCCTGGCCAGGAACAACCAGACCGCGATCACGGTCGGCACCAGAAAGGTGAACACGCCCAGCGGGATGTTGGGGATGAACTGGCCGATCAGCGGCAACTCGACCGACCTGGTCATCGAGTCGAGGCCCTGGATGGATTCGGTCGAGATCGGCTGCTGGTCGTTGATCACCACGGCCAGTGACTTGAACGCGTAGTACGTGGCCAGGGTGGCGATCAGCGCCGGGAACCCCAGTCTGGCCACCAGGAATCCGTTGATCCAGCCGAGGAAGGCACCCACGGCAGCGGCGAGCAGCAGGCCCGCCCAGAACGGCCAGCCCCACTCGCCGTAGGCGAAGCCGAACACCATCCCGGTCAGCGAGACGATCGCACCGATGGACAGATCGATGCCGCCGCGGCCGGAGACGATGACGATCAGTTCGGCCAGCGCGAGCATAGCCAGCGGCACCGCGTCGATCAGCACCGTTGCCATGTAGTCGAAGTTGTACTCGGCGGTCATGTATCCGCCGGCCGAGAGCACGAAGTCGACCCCGACGACCAGCACGATCAGCACGGCCAGCAGCACGATCCGCTGCGTGAGAACCGCGCGCAGCAACCGGGATCCGAGCGATTCCGAGGCCCCGGCCGGCGCGCTCTCCGGATTCACCTGAGGTGCGGGTGCGGTGGTGGTCATGCGGTCCTCCTCGCGCGCTGGCGGATCAGGTCGGCGCCGACGGCGACGATGATGGCCAGTCCGACGAACAGATCGGACAGCTGTGACGGCCAGCCGAGCTGGGTGACGCCGGAGGTGACGGTCTGCACCAGCAGGGCGCCGAGCACCGTGCCGAGCACCGAGCCGCGGCCCCCCATGATCGAGGTACCGCCGATCACCACCGCGGCGATCACCGCCAGTTCGCGTCCGGCGCCGACCGACTGGTCAAGGGTGGATGTGCCCTTGGCGATGTAGAACAGGCTGGCGATGCCGATCAGCAGCCCGGTGATCAGGTAGGCGAGCAGCACCCGCCGCTGCACCCGGACACCGGCCAGTCGGGCGGCCACCTCGTCGCCGCCGATGGCGAAGAAGTGCCGGCCACCAGCGGTGTGCCGCAGGTACCACCAGGCGATCGCGGCGAGCACCACGGTGATCAGGAACGAGTGCGGGACGCCGAAGCTCCGGCCGTCGACGCCGCGGCCGAGCGAGGCCAGGGTGCCGGGAATCCCGTTGACGGTTGACGAGTGGAAGATCTGCAGTCCGATGAACTGGAACAGGTTGGCGGTGCCGAAGGTGATGATGATCGCGTGGACCCGGCCGTAGGCGATCAGCAGGCCGTTGATCAGGCCGAGCACCCCGCCGATGACGATCGAGATCAGCAGTGCCATCCAGATCGAGAAGTTCAGTGACACCAGCATTTTCGCGGTACTGACGGCACACACCATGATCGCGCCGCCGACCGAGATGTCGATGCCACCGGTGATGATGATCATCGTCATGCCGATGCCGATCAGCGCTACCGGGGCGACGTCCACCAGCAGCGGCTGCAACGAGCCGGGCGTCATGAAGGCCGGGGTGAAGATCCACAGCAGGATCCAGACGACGGCGATGACGCCGATCAGCACCACCTCCTGGCCGGTGACCGGCGGGGCCAGCACCCGGCCCCGCGCTCGCGGAGCGGCGGCGGTCGGGTCGGCGCCGGGGTCCTCGAGCGTCGTGGGGCTACTCATCGGCCACCTCCGTTCTCGATGTCTGTGTCTGTCTCTGGGTCTGGGTCTGTGCCGGTGTCTGTGGCCGTGTCAGCACCGGTCGTCGCGGACCGGGCCACGGCCTCGTCGATGGCTCCGGCGGCCGCCGACAGCACGTCGACCTGAGTGGCGCCCGGCCCGAATTCGGCGACAACGGTGCCGGCCCTGATCACCTGCAGCCGGTCGGCGATCCGCAGTGCCTCGCTCAGATCCGAGGTCACCACCAGCACGGCTACGCCGTTCTCGGCGAGCTCGGTGATGATCCGGTGGATCTCCTCCTTGGCGCCGACATCGACGCCCTGCGTCGGTTCGGCCAGCACCATCACCTTGGGCTGGGCAACCAGTTGCCGGGCCAGCACGACCTTCTGCGCGTTGCCGCCGGACATCGCACCGATCGGGGTGCGTTCGCTCGGGGTCTTGATCGCCAGCCGCTTGATCAGGGCCAGCGCGGTCTCCTTCTCCTTCGCCCGGTCGACGAACACGTCACCGTAGGACAGTCGCGGCAGATGCCCGATCGAGATGTTGAACGCGATCGACTGGAAGCCGAACATGCCCTGCAGCTTGCGATTCGCCGGCAGCAGAGCGATACCGAGCTTGCCGGCCTGGCGAGGACTGCGGGGCCGCACCTGCTTGCCGGCCAGCAGCACGGCACCGTCGGTGTACCGCTCGATCCCGTAGAGGGTGTCGGCGATCTCGGACACGCCGGAGCCAACAAGTCCGTACAGCCCGACGATCTCGCCCGGCTTGACGGTGACGTTCACGTCGTGGAACTGACCGCGCAAACCGAGTTCGGACAGCACCAACATCGGTTCGCCGTCCGGGATGTTGCGCTCGACGCGCTCGTCGGACAGGATGCCGCCGACCATCAGTTCGGCGATCTTGCGCACCGAGAGATCCGCGATGGGATAGCTGCCGATGGTCTCGCCGTCCCGCATCACGGTCACCGCGTCGGCGATCCGGAACAGCTCGTCCAGCCGGTGCGAAATGTAGATGACCGACACGCCGCCGGCGGCCAGCCGGCGGACAACGCCGAACAGCACGTCGATCTCGTTATCGGTGAGAATGGCGGACGGCTCGTCCAGGATCAGGATCTTGGCATTGCCGACCAGCGCCTTGGCGATGGACACCTGCTGCTGGGTGGCGATCGAGAGTTCCCCGACGGCGACCGTGGAGATCCTCTCGGGCAGCCCGAGCAGGGCAAGCAGCTCGACCACTTGGCGGTTCTGCTCCGCCCAGTCGATCCGGCCGCCCCGGCGGACCTCGCGGCCCAGAAAGATGTTCTCCGACACCGTCAGTTCGGCGAACAACTGCGGCTCCTGGTACACGGTCGCCACCCCGAGGGCCATCGCATCCTGGGTCGAGTTGATGCTGACCGGCGAGCCCTCGAACTCGATGCCACCCGTATCCGCGGCCTCGGCCCCGGAGATGATCTTGATCAAGGTCGACTTGCCGGCACCGTTCTCACCGACAAGGGCATGGACCTGGCCGACGCCGACGGTCATGTCCGCGTTCCGGATCGCCCTGACCCCGCCGTAGCGCTTCGATATCCCGTGCAGCGCCAACCTTGGCTGCTCCGCCCCGGGCGCCGGCGGGCCGGGCACCGGCTCGACCGAAGATGCGGTGGGCATCAGGTAACTCCTTATACGGAAATGTGCAGTGCAGAAGGGGATGTCGGGTGCCCCCGGCGACCGGGCGGCGACGGCCGCCGGTCGCCGGGAGCGGATGGATCAGTAGTTGAAGTCGCCGACGTTGTCCTTGGTCAGCACCAACGGCGGACCGAGCAGCAGCGTCTTGCTGGCCGCGTCGTAGGACACGTCCTTCAGGTCCGCGGACACCTGTGGCTTGGCCGCGATCTCGGTGCCCTCGGCCAGCTGCACGCCGGCCCAGACGGTCAGGTAGCCAAGTCCCTGGACGTCCCAGAGGATCGAGGCTGACGATGAACCGTCCTTCAGGTACGGGGCCATCGACAGCGGGGTACCAAGCCCGACGGTGAAGACCGTGCCGATCTTGCCGGCGTCCTTGACCGCCTGGGCCACACCGGGTGCCGACGAGGTGCACTCTCCGACCAGACCGGTGAGGTCCGGGTGGGCGTTCATCAGGTCGGTGGCCATCGAGGTCGCCTTGCCCTGGTCCTCACCGGCGTAGACCACGTCGACCAGCTCGGCGTCCGGGTACTTGTCGGCCGCCACCTGCTTCTGCACCTTGATCCAGGAGTTGAGGTTCTCCGCGGTCTCGCCGCAGGACACGATGGCGTACTTGCCCTTACCGCCCATGGCCTTCATCAGCTGCTCGGTGAGCGCGGTACCGATGCCCTCGGTCGAAGCCTGCTCGACGAAGATCTGCCGGACCGAATCCGGCGCGTCGGTGTCGGAGGTGCCGACCTTGATCCCGGCGGCGTCGGCCTGCTTGAGCACCGGCGCCATCGAGTTCGGGTCGTTGGGCGCGACGAACAGCGCGTCGACCTTCTGTTGGATGAACGAGCGGGCGATCTGCGCCTGCTGCGCGGCATCCGCCGTGGTCGGGCCCTGGTACAGCCACTGCACGCCGAGGTCCTTGGCGGCCTTCTCGCCGCCGGCGTTCATCGCCTCGAAGTACGGGATGCCCTGCAGCTTCGGCACGAAGGCGATCTTGAAGTTCTTCGACGCCTTCACCGGCGCCCCACCCGCAGCGGAACCTGCCGTATCGGAGGCCGCAGCCGTGTCCGAGGCCGCAGCCGTGTCGGACGCCGCAGCCGTGTCCGAAGCCGCAGCCGTGTCCGAGGCCGCAGCCGTGTCCGAAGCCGCAGCGGTGTCCGAAGCCGCAGCCGTGTCCGAGGCGGCGGTGGTGCCGGCCCCGGCCGATGCGGTGTCCTCGTTCTTCTTGGTACAGCCGGCCAACGCCAGTGATGCAGCGAGACCGATGGCGATGATCGCCGAGATCTTGCGAGTGCGGGTCATTCCTTTCCTCCTGTTATTGCGCGGTCTCCCGCTGTTCTGGTGCGCGGTCTCCCGCTGTTCTGGTGAGCGGTCTCCCGCTGGTACGGCGCGCGGTTTCCCGCTGGTAGGGCGCGGTTTCCCGCGGTGTCACCTCATCGGCCCTCCCCACTGCCGCGGCCAGGGCCATCGCCGAGGTCCGCTTCGCGGAGCGCCTGCAATTGTTCGGCTGCGCCGCTCCAGCGGGCGTCCGATCGTGGTAGGTAGGAGGTGATCTCGGTGCCGGCGGCGACGACCTCGCGGATCTGTTCCGGGCCGTCCAGTTCGCCGAGCGCGACCAGTTGGACCGCGGCGTTGCCCAGCGCCGTCGCCTCGGCCGGACCGCAGTGCACCGGCACCCCGGCCGCGTCCGAGGTGAGCTGGGACAGCAGGACATTGTTGACCCCGCCGCCCACCACCGAGATCGACGGCGGCCGTTCACCGGTGGCCGCCGTGACATCCTCCAGCACGCTTCGATAGCCGAGCGCCAGCGAGTCGAGAATGCATCTGGCGACCGCACCGAAGCTCTGCGGCACCGGCTGCCCGGTGCGGGCGCAGTACTCGCGGATCCGAGTCGGCATGTCGCCGGGCGGCAGGAACTCCTGGGCGTCCGGGTTGATGATCGACACCAGCCCGTCCGCCGCGGCGGCCTGGTCCGCGAGCTCCGGATAGCTCAACTCGACGCCCTCGCGTTGCCACTGCCGACGGCACTCCTGCAGGATCCACAGGCCCATCACGTTGCGCAGCAACCGGATCGAGCCACGGTAGCCACCCTCGTTGGTCAGATTCGCCGCTCTGGTGGTCTCGCTGACAACCGCCTTGTCGACCTCGACCCCGGCCAGCGACCAGGTGCCGGAGGAGATGAACATCGCGCCGTCGTCGACATAGGGCACGGCGACCACTGCGCTGGCCGTGTCGTGCCCGGCCGGCACGATCACCCTGGCGCCGGCCAGCGCTCCGGTCGCCGTCGCCCCGCGGAGCGCGCCGACATCGGTGCCGGGCGCGACGACCTCGGGCAGCATGCCGGTCGGCACTCCCAGATCGTCGAGAAGCTCTGTTGCCCAACGGTTCCCGGCCATGTCGTAAGCACCGGAGGTGGAGGCAGCGGTGTAGTCGGTGACGGTGGCGCCCGACAGCAGGTGGTGGAAAACATCCGGCATCATCTGCAGGGTCTCGGCCCGGCGCAGCAGGTCGGGCCGATACTCGGCGTCGTCCATCATGCCGAAAATGCCGTTGATGGAAAGGATCTGCACACCGGTGGCGTTGTACAGCCGCTCCGGTCCGACCGTCCGCAATGCCCGTTCGAGGGCGGCCACCCGCCGCCCGTCCCGGTAACACATCGGGTCTTCCAGCAGGGCGCCGTCGGCGTCGAACAAGCCGTAGTCGACGCCCCAGGTGTCCACTCCGACCGAGGCGACCGGATCTGGCCCCGCGGCCAGCTCCGTCAGCCCCGCGTCGATGTCGCTGCCGAGCCGATCGACATCCCAGCGCAACCGACCGCCGTGCTCGTGCGGCACGTTCGCGAACCGGTTGACAATCCTTTGCTGCAACCGAGTTCCGTCGAACGAGACGGCCATCACCCGGCCGCTCTCGGCACCGAGATCGACCGCCGCCACCGTCCGGGCGCTCATCGGCCCGCCTGCCACTGGATCATCGCTGACCCGCCGCCCTTGGCCGGCGACCGCCGGCTGCGGCGGCGCGGAACGGCAGGTCGACCAGCTCGGCGGAGACCACGACGGTATGGATCGGCACGCCGGCCGCCGCCCACTCACCCACCACCGACTGCTCGATGCCCTCGTCGGTGTACAGCGCTTCGATCCGGTCAGTGGAGGCGAACGAGTGCAGGCCGAACCTTCCGACCTTCGAGGAATCGAACAGTCCGTAGACCTGGTTGCAGGCATCGGCGATGAACTTCTTGGTGTGTGCCTCCTCGGCCACCATGTCCAGCAGCCCGAGGTCGGTGGACAGGCCCATCAGGCCGAAGAACCCCTTGTCGATCCGACCGCGACCGGACAGCACATCGCCGATCGGGCCGACCATCGACTCGGCGGAACGGCGCAGCACGCCGCCGGGCATCAGCACCATCGCGGTCGACTGGGCCAGGAACAACTGAGCGACCCGCAGCCCATTGGTCACCACCACCAGATTGCGCCGGTCCAGCAGCTCGGTGGCCAGGTAGTAGCAGGTGGTCGAGGAGTCGAGGGCGATCACGTCGCCGTTGCGCACCAACGGGGCCACCGCCGCCCCGATCGCCTGCTTCGCGCGCATCGAATGCCGGATCCGCATGTCGAAGGCGCCCTCGTCGGTATCGCCGGCGGTGACCGCGCCGCCGCGCACCCGGCGCAACATCGACCGGCGCTCCAGCGCGTCCAGATCCTTGCGGATGGTCACCGCGGAGACCTTGAAGCGCTTCGCCAGTTCGGCCACCATCACCCGACCGGTGCGGTCCAGCTCGACCAGGATGGACTGGGCCCGGTCGAATTCGTCGAGCGATGCCACAGGTGCTACCTCCGACGACTCGGCGCTGAGTTTCCTGACCAACCCGCCGGACCGGCGGATCCGCGAACTGTAAGCAGAGCGTCGATCGAACGTCAATCCAACGAAATCAAACGAAACCAATTCGGTTACGAAGCACTCCCTACCCGTTTGCGTTGGAACCGGCACTGCGTCCGTTCGGGGCAACGCGCCGGCCGTCGATAGGCCGAACGGGAGCCGAAGCCGCACGACGGCACTACAGTGATTGGCGCATCCGCTGGTCCGGGTCGGACTCCAGCGGCACCGGCCACCGAGGAGCTCAACAACGATGGTGAAGTTCAACGAAGGTGCTTCGCTGAACACCGGCCAGATCTCCGACCAACGCGGCAGCAGCGGCGGTGGCGGGGGCGGTCTCGGCGGTGGTGGCCTCGGCGGCATCCCGATCGGCAAGGCCGGCGGCGGCATCGGCCTGGTCGTCGCGATCGTGCTGATCGCCATCCAGCTGTTCGGCGGCAAGTTCGGCGGCGGCTCCGACACCGGCAGCGCGAGCGGTGGCAGCAGTCTGCTGCAGCAGGCGGCCGCCACCGGCGACAACGTCGACGCCTCGGCCCTGGCCTCCGAGTGCAGAACCGGCGCCGACGCCAACGCCAAGGACGACTGCCGGGTGGTCGGGTTCGTCAATTCGATCCAGGACTACTGGGCCAACCAGTTCAAGTCCACCGGCAAGACCTACCCGGAAGCGACGACGGTCTTCTACAGCCAGGCGGTTTCGACCGGTTGCGGCCAGGGCAGCTCCGGGATGGGCCCGTTCTACTGCCCGGCCGACAACCAGGTGTACATCGACCTGTCGTTCTGGCAGGACCTGAAGACACAGTTCGGCACCAACGGTGGCGTTTTCGCCGAGGGTTACGTGCTGGCCCACGAATACGGCCACCACATCCAGGCCCTGCTGGGCACCTCCGACCGGGTCGGCTCGGACAGCGGTCCGACCTCGGGATCGGTCCGACTGGAGCTGCAGGCCGACTGCTATGCGGGCGTGTGGGCGAAGAACGCCACCTCCACCCCTGGCGCGGACGGCCAGATCCTGATCAGCGACATCACCGACCAGGACATCTCCGACGCCCTGGACACCGCTTCCAAGATCGGCGACGACTACATCCAGACCCACCTGGGCAGCGGCCGGTCGGACCCGTCGCAGTACACCCACGGCACCTCGGCGCAACGCGAGAAGTGGTTCCGACAGGGCTTTTCGACCGGCGACCCGGCCCAGTGCGACACCTTCGGCGCCAAAGACCTGGGCTGACGCACCGCGATCAACCGGTT
This sequence comes from Nakamurella lactea DSM 19367, assembly GCF_000426645.1. Taxonomy (GTDB): domain Bacteria; phylum Actinomycetota; class Actinomycetes; order Mycobacteriales; family Nakamurellaceae; genus Nakamurella; species Nakamurella lactea. Next base: position 167,295 of record NZ_AUFT01000011.1, read on the forward strand.
CGCGCGCGACCACCCGGCTGCTACCGGGCGCCGCGTGGCTCCTTGTTTCGGTACATCAGCGCATCGGCCTGGTCGAGCAGCAGCCGAGTGTCCTGCTCCGGCGACGCTGTCCGTACACCAATGCTGGCCGACAGCCGCTGCCCAGGGGCAATGTCGTCGATATTCAATGTCGTTGCTACAGAACGTATCTGCTCGGTCCATCGATCGGACGGGTCCAGCCCCGTGGCGTGGACGACGACGAACTCGTCGCCGCCGTAACGGATGACGGTGGCCCCCGGCTCCAGCGTCGCGGTCAGGGCATCAGCGAGCCTGACCAGCACGGCGTCCCCGACGACATGGCCGTAGGAGTCGTTGATCAGCTTGAAATTGTCCAGATCCAACAGTGCGATCGCCGCCGGCCCCCTCGGGTGCTCGGCGAACCAGGCGGCCAGTGCCCGGCGATTCCCCAAGCCGGTGAGTGGATCGCGATGGGCACGTTCACGCAGGTCCCTGAGCGCCTGTCGGCGCAGTTCGTGCTCGAGCTGGGCGGCGAACGCGTCGGCACGTTCCTGGCGCAGCCGCAGTAGTTCGCCGGACGTCGCGGCCAGATACCCATCGGCAGCAGCGGCGCCGGCCACACCGAGCGCACGCTGCGTGCGATGCACAGCGAACAGGACGTCGGTCACCGTCTCGGCGTAGATCCGCGGATCCTCGATCAGCTCCAGCGCGCGCCGCCCGGCCTTTTCCGACTCGTCCAACCTGCCGAGGCTGCGCAGCGCGGTCACCAACGTCGCAAGACTGACCGCGGTGGTGTTGGCCAGCCCGGTGTCGACTCCGTCGTCGATCAACGCCCGCAAAGGCTCGACTCCCGCAGCCGGATCCAGTTGGGCGGCCGTCTCTTTGCGCATCTTGTCGACCAGCGCCCCCCAGGTCCGCGGCCCGCGCTCGATCAGCTCGGCAGCTGTTTGCAGGCCGGCGGCCGCGGCCAGCAGGTGTTCGCGCTGTTGCGGTCCAGGCCGGTCGGACGGATCGACGCGATGCAACCAACGGGCCCATCGCAAGTGCAGGTTGCTCCTGTTGATGGTGTCGGCGATCCGGTTCGCCTCGTCGGTACCGACGCCGGACATGTGCAGCAGAGCCTGCTCGAACAACTCCAGCTCGGCGTAGCTGCCGGCCAGGCTCCGGCGGATCCGGCCGGCAAACGGGTCGGAGTCCCCGATCCGGTGCAACACCAGTTCGGCCTGCAGTAGGTCGTCGGTGGCCCCCCCGACCTCGCCGAGCTCGATCCAGGAGCCGGCCCGTACCGACAAGCCGTAGCCGAGCCAACCCGGCGCCCGCAGTTCCCGAGCCAGTTCCGCGGCCAGGCCGCAGGTCTGGACGCTGCCACGGAACTCGCCCGCGTAGTACTCGACCGCTCCGAGGGTGATCAGGATCGGCAGCCGCTGCGCCGCCGCGCTGGTCCTGGCGACTTCCGCCCGCAGCTCCTGGCGGACGGCTTCGTGCTCGCCGCGTTGCGCGCGGGTCAGCGCGTCCTCGAGATCGACGCTCACCGACTCCGCCGGCGTTTCGCCTCGAGCAGCCGGCGATCCGCCTCGGCGAGCAGGCCACCGGTAGGACCTCCCAGCCTGCCGACGGCCCAGCCGATTTCGCAGCCTGGCAGCGGTCCGCCGAGCAGATCGCCGAGATCGAGTTCGCTGAGTGCCCGCCGGATGGCCAGCACCGTCGTCGCAACCCGGTGATCATCCCTGTCGTTGGCCACCACGAACTCGTCACCGCCGAAGCGGCAGACCAGACTGTCCGATGCGGCGATCGCAAGGGCGTTGGCCACCCGGACCAACACCTGGTCCCCGACCGGGTGCCCGAAGGTGTCGTTGACCGTCTTGAAGGCGGTGAGGTCGACCATCACGATGGACATCGGCCCGGCCGGCCGCTGGGCCAGCCAGCTGCTCAACGTCTCGCGATTTGCCAGCGAGGTGAGCGGGTCGACGGCGGCCAGCCGCTCGGCAGCCTCCCGTTGCGCGTCGAGCAGCGCGGAGTCGCGGCGCAGGCCGGCAGCATCCATGGCATGCGATCGCTCCAGCCACAACCGGCGGGCCGCCGCGGTCACCAACGGGTCGGCAACCACCGCGCCCGGTGACGCCGCGGCCAGTTCGGCACAGTGCAGCGCGTAGTGCCCGGAACGCGCAGTTGTCCGGTCCTCAGGGGTCTGGCCGGCAAGCTCGATCGCCCGACGACCGTGCCACAGCGCCTCCGGCAACCGACCGAGCCGGACCATGGCGCGGCACCGCGCTGCGTAGCCGCGGACCCGGGCCCCCGGCAGCAGACCGGCTTCCGGATGGTCCGAAATCGTGTCGACCGCTGCGGGGTCGGCCGCGATTCGGCACTCATCCATCAGTGCTGCGACCAATGGTGGGTCGTCCTGGCGATCCCGCATCGTCGTCAGGTGGAGCTCCGCCCGCCGCCGATGCGCGGCGGCCGCATCGCGCGAGGACCGATCCCCGCGACGGCCGGACCAACCGTCAGCCCCCGCGACCTGGTCCAGCTCGTCGGCCCAGATCAGGTGCAGTTCGGCGAGCTCGTGGCGGTGCCCGATCGGGGCTCGTTGCAGGTGTGGAACGGCCAGCTCGTACATGCGCAGGTGCCGGTAGGACCGGGCCAGCGTGCGGCGGACCCTCCAGCCCACCGGCGCCACCCGGACAGCGCGCTCGGCGTCGATCAGCCGGTCGACGGCGACGGCGCTGTGGCCGTGTACCGCCGCACGCAGAGCCAGGTCTGCCAGACGTCCGGCGTCGCCACCAGCGTGACCGGCTGCGTCACCGGCTGCCTCACCGGCTGCGTCGCCATCGGCGGCGCCGACCACATCGCCGACAGCGGCGCTCACGGTCGTCGAAGACCCGATCGCCACAGCAGCTGGGTGCGTCACGTCCGTATGACGACTAAGTCATCGCTCGCGCACGCGATCAGGCGTCGAATCACCCAAATGGCGTAACTCGCTCCCACTGATTGGGAACGAGGCGGACGCGCCGTGCGGCATCGCCACGGTCTCAGGCGGTCTCCGACGGCGTGCTGCGGTCGGTGGACAACGCGATCGCGATGCACACCAGGGCCATCCCGACGATCTCCCACGGGCTCGGAAGCTGGTGCAGCACAACCGCTCCGACGATCGCGGCGGCCAGCGGCAGTAGGGCGAGCAGAATGGCGAACTGGGCCGCCGTCACCCGCCGCAGCACCACCTGTTCGATCGCGTAGGGCAGCACGGAGCTGAACAGCGCGACGCCGGCGAGCAGCAACAGCGCACGCACGTCGGTGACCACCGCGACGAACGAGCCGACGCCGAACGGGACGAAGACCAACGCACCGGCCGTCATTCCGACGGCGAGCGAGCCGATGCCATCGCGGCGGGTGGCGATCCGCCGGCCGAGCAGGATGTAGCCGGCCCAACAGGCTCCGGAGACCACGATGGCTACCAGCCCGACGACGATCGAGGTCGACCAACCACCGATCGACAGCGTGCTCGCCGCCAGCAGCACCACCCCGGCCGCGGCCAGCACGATCCCCCAGCGCTCCCGCCGGCCACGGCCGGTGATCGCGGCCACGGCGACCGGACCGAGGAACTCGATGGAGACCGCGATGCCCAGCGGTAGGTGGTCGATGGCCAGGTAGAACGCCAGGTTCATCGCGGCCAACACGATGCCGAACAACGCCGAGGCCCCGAGTTCCCGGGCTGTCCAGCGTGAGCGCCACGGCCGGCGCCAGAGCAACAGGAACACGGCCGACAGCGCGATCCGCCACCACGACACCCCGAGCGCCGGAAGGGTGGCGAACAGCCCGACGGCCAGCGCCGCACCGTAATACTGGCTGAAACCCGAGACCACGAACAAGGCAGCGGGCGGTGCCCGGTCGATTCCCCGACGCCGGAGCGGACCGGCGCTGCCGGCGACGGAGGTCATGACGACAGCCTGCCAGCAACGACGACGTCGCCCGCAGCCGTGTCGGGCCGGTGCGCTTAAGGTGGCCATCATGTGGGCAGTGACGGTGCAGGACTCCGGACCGAGTAACGGCGCGACGCCGCCGGTGCTCGGCTGGGCACAGGTCCCCGACCCGACGCCCGGTCCGGGCGAGGTGCTGATCGCCGTCACCGCGAGCGCCGTCAATCGCGCCGACGTGCTGCAGGCAGCGGGAAACTACGCGCCGCCGCCGGGTGCCAGCCAGATCCTCGGGCTGGAATGCTCCGGCCGGATCGCCGCGGTCGGCGACGGCGTCGACGGCTGGTCCGTCGGCGACCAGTGCTGTGCCCTGCTGGCCGGGGGTGGTTACGCCGAACTGGTGGCGGTACCGGTGCAGCAACTGCTGCCGGTGCCGGACGGCGTCGACCTGGTGTCCGCCGCCGCACTGCCCGAGGCGGCCTGCACGGTGTGGTCGAACCTGGTGATGGCCGCCGGGTTGTCGGCAGGTCAGACCCTGCTGGTGCACGGCGGCGGCTCCGGCATCGGCACCATGGCGATCCAGGTGGGGAAGGCGCTCGGGGCCGGGGTTGCCGTCACCGCCGGGCGCGCCGAGACCCTGACCGCGTGCGCCGAGCTGGGTGCCGACCTGCTCATCAACCATCGGACCGACGACTTCGTCGAGCGAATCGCGGACGCCGGCGGCGCCGACGTGATCCTGGACGTCATGGGGGCGAAGTACCTGTCGCGCAACATTTCCGCCCTCGCGGTGGGCGGTCGCCTGGTCGTCGTCGGAATGCAGGGCGGAACCACCGGCGAACTGAACATCCAGGCGTTGATGCGCAAGCAGGGCTCGGTGATCTCCACCGCTCTGCGGTTCCGGCCGCTGACCGGAACCGGTTCCAAACAGGCCGTGGTGCAACAGGTCCGGGACCGGCTCTGGCCGCCGGTCGCAGCCGGGACGGTCCGCCCGGTCATCGACACTGTGCTGCCGATGACGCAGGCCGGCCAGGCCCACCGGCGGTTGGTTGCCGGCGGCCACTTCGGCAAGATGGTGCTGCAGGTCCCGACGCACGACGGTATCGACGACAACCAGCGAACATCGGAAGGCACTGATCGATGACGAATCCCGACAACAGGGAGAACCCCGGCAGCACCGAGCAGCGGCGAGTGGTGGTGATCGGGCCGGACGGGCAGCCGGTAGGGATGGCCGATGTCCCGGCACACACTGTCACCGGGGTCGACGACCAGGCCGAAGGCGCCGGCGGCCCGGCCGAGATGATCGGCGAACCCGCCAAGGTGATGCGGATCGGCACAATGATCAAGCAGCTGCTGGAGGAGGTGCGGGCGGCGCCGTTGGACGAGGCCAGTCGGGTGCGGCTCAAGGAGATCCATGCCGCGTCGATCAAGGAGCTGGAGGAGGGGCTGACGCCGGAGCTGCGTGATGAGCTGGAGCGCCTCTCGCTGCCGTTCACCGAGGATTCGGTGCCCTCCGATGCCGAACTCCGGATCGCCCAGGCGCAGCTGGTGGGCTGGCTGGAGGGCGTTTTCCATGGCCTGCAGACGGCCATCTTCGCCCAGCAGATGGCCGCCCGCAGCCAGCTCGAGCAGATCCGTCGCGGCATGCTGCCGCCCGGCCAGTCGGCGCACCCCCAGGAGCCGGGCGTCGCCGGCGGCACCGGCCAGTACCTGTAGCCCGGCGCTTATCACTCCCCACCGACTTCGTCGTCGGGGCCCGCCTGCTGCCGCTTACCGAGTAGTTGACTTTCGTCACTCCAGCCCCAGACTTGAGGACTTCGCAAGCGCATCCGACGTTGATAAGCGCCGGGGCTGGGGGCTTCAGAACCAGCGCTCGAGTACCTGGGCGACGCCGTCGGAGTCGTTGTCCGGCGCGGTGTCGGACGCCGCGGCCAGGGCGATCGGGTGCGCGCCGGACATGGCGAACGAGCGGCCGGCCCAGCGCAGCATCTCGGCATCGTTGGGCATGTCGCCGAAGGCGACCGCTTCGGCCGGCTCGACGCCGAACCGTTCGGCCAATCGGTGCAGCGCCGCGCCCTTGTTCACCCCGGCGGCTGCCACCTCGATCAGCCCGGCGTTGGTCGAGTAGGTGACCGACACCCGGTCCGGTGCCACCTGTTTGGCCGCGGCCGCCAGCACCGACGAGTCATTTCCCTGACGCAGCAACATCTTCACTGCCGGCTCGGACAACAGCTCGGAGCGCGGCAGTACCCGGAAGTCGCCGTCGTCCCAAGGATGGTCGTACTCCTGCTCGGACCAGGCGTCGTTCTGGGTGAACCCGAGCCGTTCGACCGCCAGCGCGAAGTTCGGGATGTGCTCGGTGTACTCCTCGACGAAGTCGTGCATCGTCTGCGGGGTGAGCGGCGAGACGTCGAGCATCTCCTCGGCCGCGACGTCGAACACCACCGCGCCGTTCATGCAGATCGCGGTGCCCTCGAAGCCGACGTCCAACACGGGGTTCAGCCACCAGACCGGCCGACCGGTGGCCACCACCACCAGCGCGCCCGCCTCACGGGCCCGGCGCAGTGCGGCGGCGTTACGATCGGAGACCCGGCCGGCCTCGTTCAGCAGTGTGCCGTCCAGGTCGGTGACGATCATGCGGGGAGCGTTACTCACGTCCCCAGTCTCCCAGGTCGGCCGAGTCGCCTCGACCCTGCGCCCCGGCCCCGCCTCGACCGGCAGCACGGCGTGCTCAGTACGGGGTGCGGTCGTCCTTGTCGGTCCAAGAACTGAAGACCTCGGCCGCCCCGGCTACCGGCAGCTGCCGGAACACCATCGATCTGGCGGCCGGATCCAGGCCGATCTCGTCATAGATCATCGAGTCGTCGAAGCCGCCGGCCGCCGCATCGTCCCTGGTAGCGGCGAAATACACCGCGGCCGGCCGGGCCCAGTACATCGCGCCAAGACACATCGGGCAGGGCTCGCAGGAGGAGTAGACGATCGCGTCGGTCAACTGGAAGCTGCCGATCGCCGCGCAGGCTGCCCGGATCGCGGTGACCTCGGCGTGGGCGGTGGGATCGTTGGTGGCCAGCACCCGGTTCCAGCCCTCGGCGAGTACCTGGCCGCCGCGCACCACCAGCGCGCCGAACGGCCCGCCGTCGCCGCTGCGCATGCCGTGGTCGGCGAGCTCGACGGCCCGCTGCAGGTAGCGCAAGTGCTGTTCGCGCTGGTCACCGGTGCTCACCTGGCTCAGACTAGTCCGAAGCGGCGAGCCACACCCGCCAGGGCCGATCGACGAAAACTCGACGCCAGTCGAGCGAAAACCGCGATTCCGGGCCGGATCGGGCCAACTGGCGACGGGTTCTCAGGGAAGCCGAACTGCTCAGGCCGGTTCGAGAACGTCCAGCCCGAGGAACGGCCGGAGCGCCTGCGGCACAACGACACTGCCGTCGGCCTGCTGGTGGTTCTCCAGGATCGACACGATCCATCTGGTGGTCACCAGGGTGCCGTTCAGGGTCGCCGCGACCTGCGGCTTACCGGCCTCGTCGCGGTACCGCACGCCGAGCCGACGGGCCTGGAAGGTGGTGCAGTTGGACGTCGAGGTGAGCTCGCGATAGGCGTGCTGGGTGGGTACCCAGGCCTCGCAGTCGTACTTGCGCGCCGCCGAGGTGCCCAGGTCGCCGGCGGCCACATCGATGACCCGGTACGGGATCTCCATCGCGCCGAGCATGTCCTCCTCGTACGACAGCAACCGCAGATGCTCGGCCTCGGCGTCCTCCGGGCGGCAGTAGACGAACATCTCCACCTTGTCGAACTGGTGCACCCGGATGATCCCGCGGGTGTCCTTGCCGTAGCTGCCGGCCTCCCGGCGGAAGCAGGAGGACTGGCCGGCATAACGGATCGGGCCGTCGGCCAGGTCGAGGATCTCGCCGCCGTGATACGCCGCCATCGGCACCTCGGAGGTGCCGACCAGGAACAGGTCGTCCTCCTCGAGGTGGTACACCTCGGCCACGTGTTCGCCGAGAAAACCGGTGCCCTCCATGGATTCCGGCTTCACCAGCACCGGCGGAATGATCGGGACGAAGCCGTTTGCCAACGCCTTGCCGATCGCCAGGTTGAACATCGCCCACTGCAGCCGGGCGCCGACCCCGCGCAGGAAGTAGAACCGCGCGCCGGACACCTTGGCGCCGCGCTCCATGTCGATGGCCCGCAGCCGCTCGCCGATCTCGAGGTGGTCGAGCGGCGCGAAGTCGAAAGACCGCGGCTCCCCGACGTGCTTGAGCGTCACGAAGTCGGCCTCACCGCCGGCCGGGACACCGTCGATGATGACGTTCGGGATCGCCTTGTGCGCCGCCGTCAGCCGCTCGTTCGCCGCGGTCTCGGCCGCCTCGGCGGCCTTCACCTCGATGGACAGCTCCTTGCCGCGGTCCAGCAGCGCGGGCCGGTCCTGCTTGGCGGCCTTGCCGACCGTTCGACCGAACGCCTTCTGTTCCGCCCGCAGGTCGTCCGCGGCGGCCACCGCCGCCCGACGGTCGGCATCGGCCGACAGCAGCGCGTCGACCACGGACTCGTCGGCCCCGCGGGCGCGCTGGGAGGCCCGGACCGTGTCCGGATTGTCGCGGAGTTCTCGCAGGTCGATCACCGCATCAGCCTATCGACCTCGCTGACCGGATTTCCGCGGACCACCGGGGTCGGTCCACCGGGGTCGGACCTCAGCCGGTCGGTTCTGCCTGGCGGCCTGGAATGCTCGGCTGCACGCGCGCAGCCGACCGTCAGCCGTGCGGGTCGTCGGCATCCAGCGCCACCTGCTGCAGGCAGGCCCGGCACAGGCAGTCCTGGCCGTCGGCCGGCACGGGCAGCCGCAGCGATTCGGTGGCGCACCAGCAGTTGCCGGCGGGCCGGCAGAAGAAGGTGGCGCCGCAGCGGGCGCAGCGCAGCGTCCTGGTTCCACCGGTGTCAGGCGCCATGGCGCACACCGTATCCCGGCCGCCGGCGCCGCCGGCCGAGCACCGCGGGTTCCTCCAGCAGCGAACGGGCGATGGCGTCGCACGACACCCCGGCACAATGGGGTCATGTCCATCGAGATGTCCCGCCGCGACTTCGACGACCTGGTGTCGGAAGCGCTGGATCTGATCCCGGAGGAGTTCACCCGGGCGATGGACAACGTCGTGGTGCTGGTCGAGGACCGGCACCCGACCCGCAGCCTGTACGGGCTCTACCACGGCGTCGCGCTGACCAGTAGGACCAGCAGCTACTCGGGACACCTGCCGGACACCATCACCATCTACCGGGAGCCGATCCTGCGGTTCGCCCGGGACGAGGACGCGGCGCGGCATCAGGTTGCCACCACGGTGATCCACGAGGTCGCCCACCACTTCGGCATCGACGACGACCGGCTGGACGAGCTCGGCTGGGCCTGAGCCTGCGGCCCGACCGCACCAGCGGCGGGTTCAGCACCGGCGGGTTCAGAGCCCGCGGGTTCAGAACCGGCGGGTGAAGGGCAGCGGCTTGCGCATCCGGATCAGCAAGAGCAAGGGCACCAGCACGTACCAGGTGTTGAAGGCCAGGAACTTCGCCGGGTTCGGGGTGCGCCACTGCTGCTCGCCGAAGAACTCGACGCCGAACACCACGATGCCGGTAAGGGTGACGATCATCGTCGCGTAGATGACCGCCGGCAACTGGATCCAGTTCCGGCCGCGGAGCAGCGCGTACACCAGCACCGGATAGAACGGCATGTAGACGAACGCGGACAGCCCGGTGACGATCCGCATCCAGTCCGGCGGGGTCATGAACAGCGGGTCGGTGTCGTGTGCGTACCAGTAGTTGGACTGCACGAAGAAATTGTCCGACGGCTGGGTGAAGTCGACTCCAACGGTCGGCAACAGATCGCTGATCAGCGACGTGATGGTGAACGCCGCGAAGAAGACCGCGAAGACGATGTCGATCCGGCGGTCGCGCAGCGGGAGGTTCGGCGGGGTCGCCGTCGCCGGCTCGGCCGCCGGGGCCGGGTCAGTCATGTCCGGCGACTGTACGGCGGTGGTTCCCGGTCGGCGGCAGCGGGCCGGACATTAGGCTCGCCGGATGGCCACCATTGCCGTTGTCGGCGAGATCGTTGCTGATGCCGTGCTGCCCTTCGACGGGATCACCGACGGCGCAGCCCATCTGACCGTGCACCCAGGCGGCGGGCCGGCGAACACCGCCGTCGCGTTGTCCCGGTTGGGCAGCACCGCCCGGTATGCCGGCCGGATCTCCACCGGCTCGCTCGGTCGGATGGCCCGGGACAAGCTCGCCGCGTCCGGCGTCGACCTGACCGCGTCCCAGGACGCGCCGGAGCCGCAGACGCTGGCGATCGCCAGGCTCAGCGAGTCCGGTTCGGCCAGCTACGAGTTCTACGTCGAGGGCACCGCCGACTGGGCCTGGACCGACGCCGGCCTGGCGCCGCTGATCGACGGGCCGTTCACCGACGGCCGCCCGCCGATTGCTGTGCACACCGGGACCCTGGCGCTGGCGTTGCAGCCCTCCGGCGGGGTGATCGAGCGGCTGCTCGCCGTCGCGCGGGACCGGATGACGGTGTCCATCGACCCGAATCTGCGCACCCTGCTGGTGCCCGCCCAGCATTACCGCGAGGCGATCGACCGCTGGGCGGCGCTGGCCGACATCGTCCGGCTCAGCGGGGACGACCTGCAGGAGCTGTGGCCGGACTTCTCGCCGGAGCAGGCCGCCGAGCACCTGCACGGTCTTGGCGTACAGCTGGCTGTCGTCTCGCTCGGTGAGGACGGCGCGTTCGCCTCGCTGCGCGGCGACCAGGTGCGGGTGCCGATCGCACCGACCACCGTCGCCGACACCGTCGGCGCCGGCGACTCCTTCCACGGTGGGCTGTTGCACCAGCTGGCCGAGGCCGGCGTGCTCGGCGGGCGGTTGGAGACCCTGGACACCGCCGGGCTGACGGCCGCCCTCGAGTTCGCGGCCAGGGTGGCCGCGATCACTGTGTCCCGGCCGGGTGCCGATCCGCCCTGGATCAACGAACTGGGCTGACGAAACCCGGCCCGATCCCGGCGCCGATGCGCGACCGGGAACCCAGGTCGGTAGGGACGCCGTCAGCCGACGACCAGGCCGAGCCCAATGGCGACGACCACCGAGACGGCGACCATCACCAGGGTCGGGATGATGAACGAGTGGTTGACCACGTACTTGCCGATCCTGGTCGACCCGGTCCGGTCGATCTCCACCGCGGCCAGCTGAGAACCGTTGGCGGGCAGCGTCATCACTCCGCCCATGGCCGGAAGGTAGGCAGCGAGCTGCGGCACCCCGACGCCCAGGCTCAGTCCCAGCGGGATCATCGTGTTCACCGAAGCGGACTGGCTGGTGGTCATCGCGGCGACCAGGAAGAGCCCAACGGCCAGGAACCAGGGGGCGTCCTTGGCGATGTCGGTCAGGCCTCCGATCACCGTGTCCTCGTTCGCGGCGATGAAGGTGTTCGCCATCCAGGCGATGCCGAGCAGCGCGACGATCGCCGTCAGCCCCGACTTGGTCAGTGGCGCATCGAGAATGGCCGCCGGCTTGACCCTTCCCACGTACATGACGACCAGGGCGACGGCCAGCATGACCATGATCAACAACGTGGTCAGCGAGAGCGTGGTGGTCTTGCCATCGGCGTCGGTCCAGGACGGCAGCAAGCCGTGGAATCCGCCCAGCACCACCACCAGCAGGACACCGGCGAAGAAGACCAGTGCGGCCGGCTTGGCCTGCTTGGGCAGCGTCGGGCGGGCCTCGGCGGTCTCGGAGGACGGCGGCTTGACCAGACCGTTGGCCAGCCGTTCCTGATACACCGGGTCGTCCTTGAGATCCTTGCCCCATCGGGTGGACAGCAGCGCCGCGGCCAGCGTGCCGATGATCGCTGCCGGCAGGGTGATCAGCAGGATCTGGCCGAGACCGAGGGCGTCCGGGCTGGCCGACGTCAGCCCGATGAACGCCGCCATGGCGGCCGAGACCGGGCTGCAGGCCAACGCCACCCCGGAAGCGGCGACCGAGGTGGACAGCGGACGTTCGGGCCGGATCCCCCGCTCGTAGGACACCTCGTAGATCACCGGCAGCAGCGGGAAGATGATGTTCCCGGTGCCGGCGCCCGCGCAGAACAGGAGGGTGACCAGCGGCGCGATGAAATTGATCGCCTGCGGTCTGGACCTGATCACCTTCTCCGCCAACACGACCAGGTAGTCGATGCCGCCGGCCGCCTGCATCGCCGACGCCGCGGTGATCACCGCAAGGATGACCAGGATGGCGTCCGACGGGATACTGCCCGGCTCCTCGCGAAAGACGAAGACCAGGACCAGGACTCCGACGGCCCCCCAGAGCCCGAGACCGACACCACCGGTCCGCACACCCAGGTAGATACCGCCGACGACGACGAGCGTTTCGAGGACGATGACCACGGTGTCCATGACGACTACTCGGCAGCGAGCGATGAGATGAACAGCACCTGGGCCAACGCCATGTGTTCGATCTCGCCGGGGTCAACGCTCTCGTTCGGACCGTGAATCCGGGCCAGCGCCGCGTCTTCGGCACCGATCAGCACGAAATCTGCGTCCGGACTGGCCTTTCGCAACTCGTCCAGCAGCGGAATCGACCCGCCCGAACCGACCCGGCCGACGTCGCGGCCATAGGATTCGGCCAGGGCGGTGGTCATCGCTGCGAAGGCCGCGCCGTCGGTGCCCTGGTGGAATGCCGGCGACTTCTTGTTCGGTGTCACCTCGACGTGCACCCCACCCACCACCCGGTCCCGCAGGAAGGCGATAAGGGCGTCCATTGCGTCGTTCTCGTCCTGCCCGGGCGGGATGCGCATGGCCACTACCGCTCTCGCCCGCGGCTGCAGGACGTTTCCGCCCTCGTCAACGCTCGGACAGTCCAGACCCAGCACACTGATCGACGGCTTGGACCACAACCGGCCGGCTATCCCTCCGGTGCCGATCAGATCGACCCCGTCGAGCACCCCGGCATTGGCCCGCAACATCTCCTCGGAATACTCCGCGCCCTGCCACTCGGCGGAACTGATGCCGGGGATCACGCAGGTGCCGCTGTCGTCGGTGAGCTGGGCGAGCAACTTGATGAGCGCCATCAGCGCGTCGGGGGCGGCGCCACCGAACAGACCGGAATGGATCGGGTCCTGCAGGGTGGACAGCTCGATGATCGCCTTCACGTGGCCCCGAAGATCGGTGCTCAGCACCGGTTCGCCGACCGTCAGGTTGCCCATGTCGGCAACGACCATGACATCGGCGTGGAAGAGTTCCGGCCGGTCGGCGACGAACGCCTCGAGATGGCTGACCGTCTCCTCCTCACCCTCCAACACGAGTTTGATCCCGACCGGAGGTTTGCCGTCGAAGGCGGCGAGGGTGGCGAGATGGATCGCGATGCCGCTCTTGTCGTCGGCGGCACCGCGACCGAATATCCTCCCGTCCCGCTCGGTCGCCACGAACGGTTCGGTGGTCCAGCCCTGTTCCTTGGGCGCGGGTTGAACGTCGTAGTGTCCGTACAGCAAGACCGTCGGGCTGCCTGCCGGACCGGGGATCTCCGCCCACACCGTCGGGTAGCCGCCGGGAATCTCCTGCAGCCGTGCCGGGACCCCGTAGCGCTGGAACGCTGCGACCGCCCGGTCCGCCATGGCACGTACGGGCTCCGGCGGAAATGCCGGGAAGGCCACGGACGGTATGGCAATCATTTCCTTGAGCTCAGCGACCACCGCCGGCATCAGCGAGGCCACCTTGGCGCGCATGTCGAACTGCGACCGGGTCATGTCGAACTCCCTCGTCACGGCGGACCCTCAGCGGTTCGTATCGTCCCACAGGCCGCCGTTGACGGCGCGGTGGAAGCTGTCGCGACGGACGCTGGTCGAGCTGGGTGCCACCCACCCGGCAGACCCGGCCGCTACTCCCCGCCGGTCGGATCGCCGAGCAGCGAGCGGTCTTTCAGCTCGTCTGCCGCCGGGCCGTCGCCGGCGAAGTCGTCCAGCTCGTCGCCGCCGATCGGGTCTCCGGTCCACGACTCGACGCTCCAGGGCTCGTCGAAAGTGTTGCGGGACAACACCACCACTCCGGTATTGCTGACCGAATGCTCCAGCCCGTAGGCGTCCGGCAGGTTGGCGCCGCGGACGCTCGCCCAGAATCGGATGGCGGCACCATGACTGACCGCGGCCACCGTGCGGGTCGCGTCGTCCTCGAAGGCCATGGCCAGCGCCCCGTCGTAGCGGGCCAGCACATCGGCGCCAGATTCGCCGGTCGGGCCGGGCGTCGATTCGTGCAGAGCATTTCCCGTCATCCACCGGCCGAGCTGTCCGATGTAGCCGCGCACCGACTCCTCGTCACCGGCCATTTCCCAGGCCCCGGCGGCGATCTCCCGCAACCCGTCGAGCACCTCGACGTCCAGGCCACGATCGGCGGCCAGCGGCTTGGCCGTCAGCTGTGCCCTGGTCTGCGGCGAGGCGACCACCCGGTGGATATCGACGCCGGCGAGGGCCTCGACCACGCCCTCCGCCTGTTCCATACCCAGGTCGGTGAGGCCCGGTCCCGGCACCATGGTGTCCAACAGGCCGAGCACGTTCGACGGAGTCTGTCCGTGCCGGATCAGGATGAGTCGCAAGGGTTTTCCTCTCTCGCTTCGGGCGTGACCGACCCGTCCGCCCGTCCGAGCCGGTCGATGAACCCGCCCGCCGCGGTGTAAGCGGCGTCGGTCGCAAAGGCGGGCAACGGCACATTCTGCCCCTGGCCGCGTGGGTAGGAGCCGAGGAACCGGTGCAGCGCACCGCGCCGGTGCAGCGCGGACAACGTGTCGGCCATCGCCGGCTCGGCCAGGTGCCCGTCGGCGTCCACCAGGAACAGGTACTCCCCCATCGTCTCCCGGGTGGGTCGCGACTCGAGCCGGGTGAGATTGATGCCGCGGCGGGCGATCTCGCCGAGCACCTCCAGCAGCGTGCCCGGCCGGTTCGGCACGCCGAGAACCAGGGAGGTGCGGTCGTTTCCGGTCGGGCTGGGTAGACGGGCCGGCCGCCGGACCAGCACGAAACGGGTGACGGCAGCGCTGTTCAATCCGATGTCGGACGCCAGCGATTCCAGGCCGTACCGCTCACCGGCCACCGGAGCGGCAGCCGCCGCATCCAGCTCGCCGGCCTGCACCGCGGCGGCCGCACCGGCGGTCGAGGAGGTGACCACCGATCGCGCCTGTGGGAAGGATTGCGCCAGATAATCGCGGACCTGGGCAAGTCCGTGCGGGTGCGACCCGACGGTGGCGATCTGCTCGGCGGTGGTCCCGGGTCGCACCAGCAGATCGAAGCGAACCGCGACGAACGCCTCGGCAACGATCCGCAGCTCGCCGCCGTGGATCAATTCGTCCTGGGTCAAGGAGACCGAGCCCTCGACCGAGTTCTCCAGCGGCGCGATCGCAGCGGCGGCCGCGCCCGAGCGCACCTGGGCCATCGCCTCACTGACCGAAACCACCGGGACCAGCTCAGGGTGCCCGGCCGCCGCGGCAGCGCCGGTTCTGCCCGCCAGGTCGCGGGCGGCCTGCTCGGTGAAGGTGCCCTCTGGCCCGAGGTAGGCCCAACGTTCGTCCCCACGGTCCGTCGCTCCGCTCCGTCCCGTGCGGGTCCACCCAGGCTCGTTCACCCCGCGAGACTATGGCACCGCGGCCGGCCGCATCCGGCAGGTCGTCCGACGCCTGGTGGGCGCTCTACAGTCGTGCTGGCCGCGCCGCCCCGACAACCAGTGGCCCGCACCACCGACCGCTGACCCGACCGACCTTCAGGAGCCCGATCGTGCTGATCGTCTGCCCGAACATCGCGATCGACCACACCGTGACCCTTCCCCGGCTGTATGCCGGTGCGGTCCAGCGGACCGGCCCGGCCGCATCGGCCGCCGGGGGCAAGGGCGCGAACATGGCCAGGGCGGCTCGCGCCCTCGGTGGCGACCCGCAGGTGCTGGCCTTCGTCGCCGCCGGTGGCGGCGACTACCTCCGCGAGCTGTTCGCCGCCGAGCAGCTGCCGCTGGTCGGCATCGACGTGCCCGGCGCGGTGCGGACCTGCACGGTGCTGATCGAGGACTCCGGCCGGGTCACGCTGCTGAACGAGCCAGGCGCGTCCGTCGACGAGCGGGGGTGGCAGGCGTTGCTGAGCGCGGTGGATCCCGCCGCCACCCGGGTGATCGGCACCGGCAGTCTGCCGCCGGGCGCCCCGGCCGACGGATACGCCAGGCTGGTCGAGCTGGTGCACGCCCGGGGCGGCGAGTGCGCCGTCGATTCCGGCGGGCTGCCCTTGCGGTTGGCCGCGCAGGCGGGTGCGGACCTGGTGTGCCCCAATCTGTCCGAGGCACAGGCCGTGTTGACCGGCGCGGTCGACGCGGTCGAGCAGGTGGACGAGCGGGCCGACGACATCGCGGGCCGAGCGGTCGAGGCCGCCCAGCAGCTGGTCGCATTGGGTGCGGGTCAGGCGGCGGTGACTGCCGGGGCGGCCGGTGTCGCGGTGGCCGGGACCGGGCTGCCGGCGTGGCTGCCGACCGTGCCGGTGGCCGCCCGCAACCCGATCGGCGCGGGCGACTCGTTTCTGGCCGGCACCGTGCTGGCCCGCGAACGCGGCGCCGACTGGATCGACGCGGTGCGGTTCGGGATGGCCGTGGCTGCCTCGTCGGTGGAGAACCACGGTTCCGGGGTGGTGGATCCGGTGCGGGTCACGGAGTTGGAGGCAGCCCTGGCGCAGGCGCACCGCGGCTGAGCCGGCGACCGCAACAGATTGGTCGCCGGCTGCCGCAAACGGCGCTGCCAGGCCCCGAACACGATCTGGCGACCAATCTATTGCGAGCTCAGCCCGATCGGCCGAACTCCCGAATCAGCTCCACCAGCCGAGTGGCCTCGGCGGCGGGATCCGCGGCGCCATCGGCGTGCAGATCGGCGGCGGGGGACGGACTACTCGGCGCAGCAGGGACAACACGAGCAACGGCAGCAGCGGGGGTACCGGACGCGGCCGCGGCACCGACCTGCCGGTCCCTTGGTAGTCCGCGTCGTGATCGGCGGGTCAATGCCAGCTCCGGATCGACAACCACCTCGACCAGCAGCGGCCGGGCGACCGCGGTCAGCGGCTCCGAAAATGCCTGCCAGGCAGCAGCATCCGTACGCTCGGCGGTGAACGGGGCGATCAGCACCACCGAGCAACCGACACCGGACACCTCCAGTGCGGTGTCCCGTAGACACGCATACCGAGCGTCCCGGACCGGACCCCGCAGTGACGGATGGTCGAGGTCGTCACCGGCGCCGGTCAGCGTGGCGAGCTGGGCCATCAGTGGATTGGTCATCGTGTCCTGGTCCAACAGGGCCGCCGACAGCTCGCGGGCCAACGCGCGACCCAAGGTCGACTTTCCCGACCCCGGCGCACCCCCGATGGCGACCACGGCGGGCCGGGTGCCGACCCCGATTGGGTGCTGGGGTGCCGACATGGCGTGCCTTCCTGATCGCGCCGCGTCACCGCAGCTGTCGTCGGACAGCCACGCTACCGCCGCCGGCGGGACAACCACGCTACGGCCACCGGCGGGACAACCACGCTAACCGCCACCGGCGGGACAACCACGCTAACCGCCACCGGCGGGACAACCACGCTACGGCCACCGGCGGGACAACCACGCTACGGCCACCGGCGGGACAACCACGCTACGGCCGCCGGCGGGGTCGATCACGAACTGGCAGCAGTTCGCCGCGAACTTGACGCAGGGTATTGACAGCGCTGTCAAAGATGGGCAATCTAGCACCAGCACTTCGATGACAGCGCTGTCACGCACTCCGCCACCACCGACAGCGACCGTCGTTCGATACGTCCGGATCGGTTCGAGTCAGCGTGGAGGAACCTGGTGCTCGTCGTCACCCCCAATCTCACCTTCGACGTGACGGTGCGGCTGCCCGCGCTGATCCCGGGTGCGGTGGTGCGGGCATCGGAGACGGTCACCACCGGCGGCGGCAAGGGCGTCAACGTCGTTCGCGCTTCAACAGCCCGTGGGCTACGCGGCACCAGGTTGTTGGGTTTCCTACCGGCGGACGACGGCGACCGGCTCGCCACCGTGCTGGCCGGCGAATCCGTCGAACTCGTCGGAGTGCCAGCTACCGGCGCCGTCCGGGTGTGCACCATCTTCCTGGAGGACGACGGCCGCACCACCGTCGTCAACGGCCGCGGCCCGCAGATCACCGGAGAACAATGGGACGCCTTCCTGGCCGCGGTCACCAACGAACTGCGGGCCGGCGAAGTACTGGTCTGCAGCGGCTCACTGCCGCCCGGCGTGCCGGTCGACGGCTACGGCCGGCTCGTCGAGCTGGCCCACGCGAAAGGCTCACCGGCGGTGGTCGACGCGGCCCCGGCGGCGCTGGAAGCGGCGCTGCCCTACCGACCTGATCTGGTGTGCCCCAACCTGTCCGAGGCCGAGGGCCTGTTGCACGGGCGGGTGGACGAGCAGGTGCACGAATCCGGCGACGACCTGCCGGAGCGGGCCGCGGCCGCCGCTGCCGCGCTGCACGAACGCGGCGCGGTCCGCGCCGTGGTGACGGCCGGTGCCGCCGGGGCGGCGCTGGCCACCGCCGACGGCCGCTGGTGGCTGACGGCGCCGCCGGTCGAGGTGGTGTCGCCGATCGGAGCCGGCGACAGTTTCGTCGGTGGCGCGGCGCCGGCGCTGGCCGCGGGACGCGCCGACCTGGACATCGTGATCGACGGCATGGCCACCGCGTCCGCATCGGTCGAGCAGCTGCTGGCCGGTGGCGTCGACCCGGCCAGGGTGCCGGCAATCGCGGCCCTGATCACCGTCCAACGGCTGTCGAGCGAACGGCCGGACAACACGCCGGACCGGCAGTCCGACCCGATTCCCGCGAGCCGGCGATGAGCCGCGCCACGGTGTATGACGTCGCCAGAGAGGCCGGCGTCTCGATCAAGACCGTCTCCAGGGTGGTCAACGGCTCGGAGGCGGTGACCCCGCAGACCCGGGACCGGGTGATGGCTGCCGTGACCGCGCTCAAGTACGTGCCGAACTCGAACGCGTTGTCGCTCAAGAGCGGCAGCTCGCGCACCGTCGGCGTGGTCGTCGACTCGCTGGCCGACCCGTTCTTCGCCGCGATCGTCGCGGTGGTCGAGAGCAAACTGGTGACGGCCGGCTACACCGTACTGGTCGCGGCCACCAACCGGCAGGGCGCCCGCGAGCGCGAGCAGGTGATCGCGCTGACCCGGCACCGGATCGCCGGTCTGCTGCTGGTGCCGGCCAGTTCCGACCACACCTACCTGGCCGATGCGCTGCACGGCATTCCGCTGGTGATGGTCGACCGCGACGGGGAACTTCCCGGCTGCGATGTGGTTCGGGTGCAGGACCACGACGCTGCTCAGGAGGCCATCGCCGGGATGCTCGCCGCCGGCCATCGGCGGATCGCCTTCGTCGGCGACAGCAACGCGCTGCCGACCAATCGCGACCGGCATCGCGGCTACCTGGACGCGTTCGCGGCCGCCGGGGTGCCGGTGGATCCGGAGTTGGAACGCTGGGACTCCGACCAGCCGGACGCCGCTGCCGGCGCGACCAGGGCGCTGCTGGCACTGCCCGATCCACCCACCGCGTTCTTCTGCTGCCATCCGCGGGGCGCTGCCGGCACCATCCGGGCGCTGCACGAACTCGGCCGCACCGACTGCGCGATGATCAGCTTCGGCGACGTCCAGCTCGGCGACCTGCTCGACCCGGCGCTGACGGTGATCGATCACCGGCCGGAAGAGCTCGCAGAGGCCGCCGTCGCCCTGCTGCTCAGGCGGATGACGGAGTCCGCGACCGGCGAGGTCGGCCGGGATCCGGAGCAGATCGTGTTGCCGCTACAGCTCATCCGACGTGGATCTGGAGAACTCACGCCATGATGCCGATCGTGTTGCCCCCCAACGTGCTCCCGCACTTCTATCGCGGCGGGAGCCGGCTCGCCACGCTGCGCGGATTCGTCCCGCAGACCGACTTCGGTCCGGAGGACTGGCTGGCCGCCACCGTGCACCGCGCGGGCGAGGCGGACACCGGCCCGAGTCGGCTGGCGGACGGCACGCCGTTCGCCGACCTGGTGACCGCCGACCCGGTCGCCTGGTTCGGCCCGCAGGGTGCCGGCCCCGCCGGGCCCGCCGACACCGGCATTCTGGTGAAACTACTGGACGCCGACCAACGGCTGCCGGTACACGTCCACCCCGATCGGCCGTTCGCGGCCAGCCACCTGCACTCCTGTTACGGCAAGACCGAGGCCTGGTACGTCCTCGCCGCCGAGGGCGAGAACCCCAGTGTGTGGCTGGGTTTCGCCGACGACGTCGATCCGGCCGAGCTGGCCGCGGCGACCGAGGCGCAGGATTCGGCGTGGATGTTGTCGCGGATGAACCGGGTGCCGGTGGAACCCGGCACCGGGATCCTGGTACCGGCCGGCACCGCCCACGCCATCGGCGAGGGCGTCTTCGTGGTGGAGGTCCAGGAGCCGACGGACCTGTCGATCCTGCTCGAGTGGTCCATCACCACCTCCGGCCGCGAGGACTCGCACCTGGACCTGGGTTTCGACGTCGCGCTGACCGCGGTCAGTCATCAGCGGCTCGACTCCGACCGGCTCGCCGATCTGGTCCGCCAAACCGACCCGGCGCACCGGTCCGCCGGCGGGCAATCGGTGCTGCCGCCGGCCGCCGACGAGTTCTTCCGGATCCGGGTGCTTGCCCCGACTGCGCAGGAGAGCGTCTCCGCCGCACCGGGTTTCGCTGTCGCAGTAGTGCTGGACGGTGCGGGCACGCTGACCGGGGCCGGCGGCGAGCTCGCGGTCGACCCCGGACAGGTGCTGGCGATACCTGCCGCATTCGGGCCCTGGTCGGTGTCCGGTGGGCTCAGGCTCGTGCAGTGCCTGCCCGGCCCGCGCCCGGCCGCCCTCATCACGACCGGCACCGGATCCACCGTCGGGAGCGCGCCGCGATGACCACTGTCCTGCTCGGAATCGACGTCGGCACCACTCATTCGAAGGTGCTGGTCACGACCACCGACGGTCGCGAGATCGCGGTGCGGTCGATCCGCACCGAGTGGACCAGCCGGCCCGGCGGCCTGGCGGACACCGATGGCATCGAGCTGGCAGATGCGGTGATCGCACTGGCCGCACAGACGGTTCGGGCGGCGGCCGAGCAACTCGGTCCGGTCCGGGTCGGCGGCCTGGCCGTCACCGGCATGGCCGAGGCCGGAGTGATCCTGGACAACGGCGGCGTGCCACACAGCCCGGTGATCGCCTGGTTCGACCCGCGCGGGCGAGATCAACTCGCCGCGCTGCCGGCGGACCTGGCAGCCAAATTCCCGGCGATCACCGGACTGCCACTCGGGCCGCAGGTCACGCTGTCGAAATTGTTGTGGCTCAAGCAGTCCGGTGTCGATCTGACGGCCGGTCAATGGTTGCATGTCCCCGAGCTGATCGTGCACCGGCTGGGCGGCCGGGCCGCCGCCGAGACGTCCCTGCTGGCCCGCACGGGCCTGTTCGACCAGGGCACCGGTGCACTGTGGCCGACCATGCTCGACCTGCTCGGCATCGAACAGACCTTCTTCCCTGACCAGGTGGCGGCCGGGGCGCCACTGGGCACTGCCGGCGGCCCGCACTGCCCGGCCGAGCTGCGCGGCGCCACGTTGGCCGTGGCCGGACACGACCATCCGGTGGCCGCGGTCGGCTGCGGAGCGGTCGCCCCCGGCGAGGTGTTCGACTCCTTCGGCACCGCCCAGGTCTATCTGCGAACGCTGGACGAGCCGGTCGACCCCCAGCGCCGGGCCCGACTGGTCGCGGCCGGGGTGAACGCGGTCCGGCATGCGGTGCCCGGTCGCTGGCACCTGCTCGGCGGCACCAAGGCCGGCCTGCTGATGCGCCGCACCCTTGCCCTGCTCGGGGTGACGAACGATGCCGGCCGGGCCGCCCTCGATGCCGCCGCGGTTGCCGCCTTCGACGTCGACATCACCGGCCTGGTCGAGGTTTCCGGGGCGGCCAATGACGACGGGACGCTGCGGATCACTGCGGTGTCCGACAGTGTGACGCCGGCGCTGCTCTGGTTGGCCACCGTCCGGCACGGCGTCGCCGAGGCGGACCGGCTGCTGCAGGCGATGACCGCCGAATTCGGGCCGGCCCCGGCGGCTGTGGTGGCCGGCGGCTGGACCGCAATGACCTCGGTCCGGCTGGCCAAACAACAGGCCCTGCCACAGGTCCGATTCACCGATCGGCCACAGGCGGGCGCCTTCGGCGCCGCCGCCTTCGCCTCGTTCGCCCACCGCAGCACCGAGAACCCTGTCTCCGCGCCCACTTCCGGTAACCGTCGTGACGCCACCGCCGGACCGGCGCAAGAGGACCTTGACCGCTTCACCCGACCAGCCGGACCAGATCCGATTGAGGAGAAAACCGCATGACGACCGAGACCACCGCGCAGCGCCCCACGGGCCTGGCATCCATCGCGACCCCGCAGGGCACCCTGGCGATTGTCGCGATGGACCAACGGAACACGCTCAAGCGGATGTACGCGGCCGTCGGCATCGACGATGCCGATACCGCAGAGCTCACCGCCATCAAGGCCGATACGGTGCAGGCGCTGCGCGGGTCCGCCTCAGCGTTCCTGCTCGATCCCGACTACGGAGTACCTGCCCTGCAGCAGCTTCCGGCCGACGGGCCGCGGTACGGCGTGCTGGTCGCGGCCGAGCCGTCGAATCGCGGCACGGTGAACGGCGAACCCCGCACGCATCGCGATCCCGCGCTCAGCGCACGTTGGGTGGCCGACCAGGGCGGCGATGCGGTGAAATTCCTGGTCCAGCTGCGGGCCGACCGGACCGCCGCTGCCGGAGAGCCGGACACCACCGCCGAGGTGCTGCAGGTGGTTCGCGAGGTGGTGGCGGACTGCCGCGAGGTCGGCATTCCGTCGGTGATCGAGAATCTCATCTTCCCGCTGGCGGGCGAGGAACCGCCGACACCCGGGCAGCGGGCCGACCGGATCATCGAAGCTGCGGCCCTGCTGGACGAGCTGCGGCCGGACCTGATCAAGCTCGAGTACCCGGGCGACGCCGCTGCCTGCCGCCAGCTGGCCGGAGCCATCTCCACCCCCTGGGCGGTGCTGTCCGCCGGAGTCGCTTTCGACGATTTCGCCGAGGCGGCCAGGATCTCCTGTGACGAGGGCGGCGCCAGCGGCTTCATCGCCGGCCGGTCGATCTGGAAGGAGGCCGTCGGCATGGAACGCGCGGCGCGGCAGGCGTTCCTGGCCGATGAGGGCCGCCGCCGGCTCGACGCGCTGGTGCAGGTGATCGACGGCCGGGCAACGCCGCTGACGCTACGAGAGGATGCCGGATCATGACGCCGATTCTTGAGGCCCGGGGGCTGAGCCGCAGCTTCGGCTCGGTCCGGGCACTGGACGAGGCCGACTTCGACGTCGAGGAGGGCGAGGTCGTCGCCCTGATCGGCGACAACGGGGCCGGCAAATCCACCATGGTGAAGGCGATGTCGGGCAACCTGGCGCTGGATTCGGGGACCGTGTTGTTCGACGGCAGGCAAGTGGCGCTGACCCACCCGTCCGACGCCACCCGGCTCGGCATCGAGGTGGTGTACCAGGACCTGGCGCTGGCGCCGCACCTCGACCCGACGCAGAACATGTTCCTGGGCAGAGAGATCGCCGCTCCGGGGCTGCTGGGCTGGTTCGGTTTCATGAACAACAAGGAGATGCGCCGCAAGGCCCGGCAATCGTTCAACGACCTGGGCGGGACGGTCCGCTCGCTCACCTCGCCGGTCGGCAACATGTCCGGCGGCCAACGCCAGCAGATCGCCATCGCCAGGGCGATCGCCTGGGCGAACCGGGTGGTCTTCCTTGACGAGCCGACCGCTGCGCTCGGCGTGGTCCAGACCCGGAACGTGCTGGAGGCCATCAAACGGGTTCGGGACACCGGGATCGCCGTGGTGCTGATCTCGCACTCGATGCCCGAAGTGATGGAGGTCGCCGACCGGATCCAGGTGATGCGGCTCGGCCGCCGGGTCGCCACCTTCAAGGGCGCCGACACCACCATGGAGCAGCTGGTCGGCGCGATGACCGGCGCGCTGGAGACCGAAGGGCAGTCGTCATGACCAACACCCCCGCAGCCCCCGATCTGTCGAAGTCCGATGCGGGCCGCAGGTCGTCAGCCCCGCCAGTGACCGAGAACGGTGACGGTGCGGCCGATCCGGACCACCACAACGAGAGCATCTGGGCCCGGCTTCGCAGTCGGCAGACCACCTGGATCTTCCTGGTGCTGGTGGTGATCGTCGCGTTCTTCGCGATCAAGGGCGGCGACCGGTTCGCCTCCACCGGCAACTTCCTGCTGATCGCCCAGAACCTGGTGGTGCTGGCGGTTCTCGGCGTCGGTATGACGTTCGTCATCGTCACCTCCGGCATCGATCTGTCGATCGGATCGGTGATGGTATTCGCCTCCGTCGTCTCGGCCAAGACGATGGCCGCGATGGACGGCAGCGGCGGAACCGTCGTACTGGTCGGCATTCTCACCGCCATCGCCTCCGGCGCCGTCTGGGGCTGGATCAACGGGATCCTGGTGGCCAAGGCCAAGATCCCGCCGCTGATCGTCACCCTCGGCACCCTGTCGGCCGCGCTCGGCCTGGCGCAGGTGATCACCAGCGGCAACAACATCTCCATCATGAAGGTCACCGGTCTCACCGATTTCGGTATCTACCAACGCATCCTGGGCATCCCGGCGCTGGTCTGGGTGGCGCTGGTGATCGTGGTGATCGGCGGCATCGTGCTGCACAAGACGAAGTTCGGTCGCTACACCTACGCCATCGGGTCGAACGAGGAGGCGGCCCGCCGGGTCGGCATCAACGTCGACCGGCAGCTCATCCTGATCTACCTGTACACCGGCGCCCTGGCCGGCGTCGGCGCGGTGATGTACCTGGCCCAGTTCGGCACCACCACGATCGCCGGCGCCACGCTGACGAACCTCAACGTGATCACCGCCGTGGTGATCGGCGGCACTTCGATCTTCGGCGGCATCGGCACCATGTTCGGCACCGTCGTCGGCCTGTTCATCCCCGCGGTACTGCAGTCCGGCCTGGTGATCATCGGCGTCCAGTCGTTCTGGCAGAGCGTCGCCGTCGGCGTCGT
Organism: Nakamurella lactea DSM 19367; assembly: GCF_000426645.1. GTDB lineage: Bacteria > Actinomycetota > Actinomycetes > Mycobacteriales > Nakamurellaceae > Nakamurella > Nakamurella lactea. The sequence goes on from NZ_AUFT01000011.1 coordinate 192,327, forward strand.
GCTGATCGCCGCCGTCTGGGTCGACCACAGCCGGCGCGCGGCAGCGCTCCGTGGCGCCAAGAAGAAATCCACTCCGCGGCGCAAGGGACGCAGCCGGGACAGCAACCCCAGCAGCACCCCCGCCACCTCCAGCAGTACCCAACAGTAAGGAAAGGGATCGGCATGAAACGCTCAACACTGCTCTCCGGCGCCGGGGCCATCGCCCTGACGCTGGTCACCCTGGTCGGCTGCTCCAGCACGAAGCCGGCGGACAACACCTCGGCGGCGGCCGGTGGCGAGACCACCAGCGCGGTCGAGTCGTCGGCGGCCGAGTCGTCGGCCGCTGAATCGTCGGCCGGATCGGAGACGGCGGCGTCATCGGCGAGCTCGGAGGCATCCGCCGGCGGCTCGGCCGCCGAGCCGAGCAAGGCCAGTAAGGATTACAAGCTGTCGTTCATCCAGGGCGTCACCGGCGACAACTTCTACATCACCATGCAGTGCGGCATCGAGGCGCAGGCCAAGAAGCTGGGCGTCACGGTGAACACCCAGGGCCCGGCCAAGTTCGATCCGACGCTGCAGAAGCCGATCCTGGACTCGGTGGTGCAGTCCAAGCCGGACGCCATCCTGATCGCGCCGACCAGCGTCGACGCCATGCAGGCGCCGCTGGCGGCGGCGGCCGCGGCGGGCATCAAGATCGTATTGGTCGACACCACCACCAGTGACCCGTCGTACGCCGTCTCGCAGATCGCCTCCGACAACATCGGCGGCGGCAAGGCCGCGTTCGACGCGGTGAAGCAGCTGGCGCCGGACGGCGGGAAGGTGCTGGTGGTCTCGGTCGACCCCGGTATCTCCACCACCGACGACCGGGCGAAGGGCTTCAACGACGCGGCCAAGGCCGACGGCAACTACACCCCGCTTCCGATCCAGTACTCGCACAATGACCCGTCGACCGCGGCCCAGATCGTCACCGCCGCGCTGCAGAAGGATCCCGACATCGTCGGCATCTTCGCCACCAACCTGTTCGCCGCCGAGGGCAGCGCCACCGGCATCCAGCAGGCCGGCAAGCAGGGCAAGGTCAAGATCGTCGGCTTCGACGCCGGCCCGGACCAGATCGACGCACTGAAGGCCGGCACTGTGCAGGCCCTGGTCGCCCAGCAGCCCGGGAAGATCGGCACCGAGGGCGTCAACCAGGCGGTGGCCGCGCTGGACGGTGGCACCGTGACGCCGAAGATCCAGACCGGTTTCTCCATCATCACCAAGGACAACGTGGATACCACCAAGGACGCCTACGTCGCCGGCTGCTGATCCAGCCGTCAGCAGGCATCATCGACAAGGCCCCGGACCGCACGGTCCGGGGCCTTGCCGTACCCGCCCGAGTGGCGCTCGACACCGGTCACACCGATCTCCGCCGACGGCAGGTGGATCCGGTGTACCTGGAGCGGCCGCCGGCTCCTCTCCTGGGTGTTCCGCACCACGATCGAACAGGAGCCTGACCTCATGAGCGCACCAGGGCAACGTCATCCGCTCGCCTTCGGCCGCCGGCCGCCGACGCACGCCCCCGCGCTCACTCTCGCGCCGATGCTGACCGGGGTGGTACCGCCGGCGCCCGCGCACGTGGATTACGGCCGGATCTTCACCGGCTGGAAGATGCTGGGCAACGATGTGGCCGGCGACTGTGTTGCCGTCACCTGGGCCAACCAACGTGCGCTGGTGACCGCCGCGCTCACCGGTACCCCGCGCTATCCCGATCAGTCGAAGGTCTGGTCGTTCTACCGGACGCAGAATCCGGACTTCAACCCGAACGGCGGCGCCGCCAACGGTCCCGGATCGGCGGCAGACAACGGCATGGTGATCCAAACGGCACTGGATCGTCTCCGCACCGTCGGCGGCCCCGACGGCGTCAAGGCCGTGGCGTTCGCCCAGGTCGACTACACCAACGAGCGCGAGCTGCGCGCCGCCCACGCCATCTTCGGCCAGGTCTGGTACGGCATCACCGTGCTGGACGCGAACGAGCAGGAGTTCTGGTCCGACGAACCGTGGGACTACCACCCGGATTCCCCGATCGATGCCGGCCACTCGGTAACCGGCGTCGGCTACGACCCGACCGATTACCAATTCATCACCTGGGCGATCCAGACCCGATGGACGGAATCGTTCCGGACGCATCTCGTCGACGAGGCCTGGGTGGTGATCTGGCCCGAGCACTTCGGCACCACCCAGTTCCAACAGGGCATCGACGTGGCGCAACTGGCGGCCGACTTCCAGGCCATCACCGGGGAGCCGCTGCCCGTTCCGCCGCCCGTCACCCCCGCCTGCAGCGTCGTGTCCTGGGGACCGGACCGGCTCGATGCCTTCGTCCGTGGCTCCGATCGGAAGCTGTGGCACCAATGGTGGAACGGAAGCCGGTGGGGGCGTTTCGAAAGCCTCGGCGGCACGATGATCGATCCGCCGACCGCCTGCTCGTGGGCGGCGGGCCGGCTGGACGTGTTCGCTCGCGGTGCCGACAACACCGTCCGCCACCAGTGGTTCGACGGCACCAAGTGGGGCAGCTGGCAGAGCCTCGGCGGCAACCTCAGCGCACCACCGGCCGTGGTCTCTTGGGGACCGCGGCGCCTCGACCTGTTCGGCCTCGGCACCGACAACGCCGTCTGGTACCAGTGGTTCGACGGCACCAAGTGGGGCAGCTGGCAGAGCCTCGGCGGCAACCTCGTCGCACCCCCGGTCGCCGCTTGCTGGGGACCGCGGCGGCTGGATCTGTTCGGCCTCGGCGCCGACAGCGCCGTCTGGCACCAATGGTTCGACGGCACCAAATGGGGCCACTGGCAGAGCCTCGGCGGCAACCTCACCGCACCACCGGCCGTGGTCTCCTGGGGACCCCGCCGCCTCGACCTGTTCGGCCTCGGCGCCGACAACGCCGTCTGGCACCAATGGTTCGACGGCACCAAATGGGGCCACTGGCAGAGCCTCGGCGGCAACCTCACCGCACCACCGGCCGTGGTCTCCTGGGGACCCCGCCGGCTGGATCTGTTCGGCCTCGGGACCGACCGGACGGTTCGCCACCAATGGTTCGACGGCACGAAATGGGGCCACTGGCAGAATCTCGGCGGCAACCTCACCCGCCCGCCGACCGCGGTGGCCAGCAGGGCCAACCGGCTCGACGTGTTCGGCGAAGCTGCCGGCTCCGGCCTTGCCCACCGGCATTGGGACGGCACCGGCTGGGGCGATTGGGAGAACCTCGGCGGTGACATCTCTTAACCGACCTTGTGCAGGCTGCTCACATCGTTTTCCGCCGTCGGTCGGATCTGGGACGCCCTAGGCTGACCAGATCATGAGAGTTCACCCGGAGACCGAGCTGCCGGCGACGCCACGGCCCTACACCAGGGCTTCCATCTGGTTCGAGATCGCCCTGGTGTTCACCGTGACACTCGGGATGAGCGGGCTCCGGTCGCTGATCTCGCTGATCGATTCGCTGCTGGCGCCGACACCGATCGCCTCCCAGACGGTGACCATCGTCGCCCCGCAGGCCAAGGCCGGCCTTCTCGACCTGATCAAGCAGCTGCTGTCGGTGGCCTCCGGGATCGCCTGGGGCGCACTGGGTATCTACTTGCTGTGGCGGGCCGGGGTCAATATCCGTGAGCGGCTCGGCACCGACTGGCGATGGCGGGACATCGGTCCCGGCATCGGTCTGGCGGCCCTGATCGGCATTCCGGGGATCGGCTTGTACCTGGTGGCGCACGCCGTCGGGATGAACCTGGCGGTGGCCCCCAGCGTGCTCAACGACACGTGGTGGCGGGTGCCGGTGCTGGTACTGGCCGCGATCCAGAACGGGTTCGCCGAGGAGTTCCTGGTGGTCGGCTATCTGGTCACCAGGCTCCAACAACTGCGGCTGCCGATCTGGGGAATCCTGCTGTTCAGCTCGGTGCTGCGCGGCAGCTACCACCTCTACCAGGGGTTCGGCGGGTTCATCGGGAACGTGGTGATGGGCCTGGTGTTTGCGCTGGTCTTCCTGCGCTGGCGGCGGATCTGGGTACTGGTGATCGCGCACAGCCTGATCGACACCGTCACCTTCATCGGCTACCCGCTGTTGCACGGTCACGTCAGCTGGCTGCCGTAGCCCGGCGGGACAACCCCGCTACGTCCCGGGACGCAACCACCCACACGCGTTCGCCGGCACAGCGAAGCGAGGACACGAGCTGGGCGACGCAGGAGCCCAGCTCGTGACCGCAGCCGAGCGCGGCCGGCGAACCAGACGACTAGGTGGCGCTGACTACTCCGAAGCCGACCAGCAGCAGGATCACCACGCCGACCACCACCCGGTAGATGATGAAGATCGAGTAGGTGTTGCGGGCGATGAACTTGAGCAACCAGGCGACCGAGGCATAGGCGACCACGAACGAGACCGCGGTGGCCAGCAGGGTCGGGCCCCAGCCGACTCCGGCCGAGATGGCGTCGTACTGCTGCACCGTCTGCAGCACACCGGCCGCGGCCAGCACCGGGATCGACAGGAAGAACGACAACTTCGTGACGGCAACGCGATCCAGCCCACGGAACAGGCCGGCGGACATGGTGGCACCCGACCGGGAGATGCCGGGGATCAGCGACAGGCACTGCACCACGCCGATGATCAGGGTGTCCTTCCAGGTGATGTCCTTCTCGTGGCGTTGCTGGGTCGCCTGCCGGTCGGCCAGCCACATCACCCCGGAGAACGCGATCAGGGTGCCGCCGACGATCCACAGACTGCGCAGGGTGGTCTCGATCTGGTCCTGGAACAACAACCCGACGATCGCGATCGGGATGCAGCCGTAGATCACCGCCCAGCCGAACCGGTAGTCGGCGCCCCGCTCGGTCGGCTTGGTCAGCCCGCGGAACCAGGCACCGACGATCCGGACGATGTCCTTGCGCAGATACAGAATCGTCGCCAACACGGCGCCGACCTGGATGATCGCGGTGAATGCGGTGATGTCCGGGTGGTCGATCTGGTAGCCGAGCAGCTTTTCGGTGACGGTCAGGTGGCCGGTCGAGGAGATCGGCAGGAACTCGGTGACGCCCTCGACGATCCCGAACAACAATGCGTGCCACCAGGGCATGTCAGGTCCTCACTGCATCTCGGGACGGATCCACGGCGGGAATGACGCGGGGACGGGCGCGGCGGGGATCACCGTAGCCGGGTCACCGCAGGGTGAACTGCCGACCGAGAATACCGTCGCGGGCCCGGCGCTCGGCGCTGCTGAGCGGGGTGTCGTCAGCCACCGCCGCCTCGTAACGGCGGGCGAAGTCGGTAGCCGGCTGCGCCCATTCCGACGGGTGCGCCTCGCGGTCCAGATCCCAGACCGGCACCAGCCGCCCGTGTGCCCGGAACGAGCCGACGTAGCGGGTTCCCTCGCCGAGATCCAGCTCACCGGCAGCGGCCAGCCGGGCCAGCGCGGCCATCACCACCGGCTCGTCCTCCGGCCGGACCCAGCGCAGGTGCGCCTTCTCGCCGGCGTCCACCCAGTAGGCGCCGGCCAGCTCGCCGATCCGTGCGGTCGGCATGATCGCCGCGTTCGCCTGTTCCAGCGACAGCGCGACCTCGCTGCCCTCTTCGGCCGGGCTCTCGAGCCACCAGCCGAAGTCGTCGTGCACCGTCACCTCGAGGGGGCCGTCGACGATCAGCTCGGCCAGCTTAGGGTTGACGCCATCGCGCGGGGCGACCTGCAGGATGCTGGACGGCTCTGCGGCCAGTGCCCACTGCAGGCTGCCGCCCAGATCACGGGACAGATCGCCGGAGTGCACCTGGGTCTGCAAACCGAGCAGCACCGATCCGTCGGAGCGGGTCAGCGCGGCCGCCGCGCCTGGCAGCACGGTGGCCAGGGTGATGCTCGGCGGCTCGCCGTCGACGGCGGTACCGAGCGGAGTCAGCGGCGCGGTGGCCGACGGGACGAACTCGCGTAGCGCGATCAGCTCGGTCTCGGCCGTCATCCCCTCGAACGGTCGGCTGACGATCATGTCGGCGCCGGCATCCGCGCTGCCGTGGCAGTTCTTCCAGCGACGGCCGGAGCCGCATTCGCAGGGACGGCGGGGGTTCAGCCCGTCGGTGCTCGCCGCAGCGGCGCCGACAGGGGTCTTGGTAGAGGTCTTCTTGGCCACGACGTCACGGTACGCGACCGGGCGGCCCACTCCTGCACGGTGCGAACCGGGTCAACCGTCGGAGTCGACGGCCCGTTCCGGTGCCGCGCTGCCCGGTTCGGCGGCGAGCAACTCGGCGGCCTCGGCCGCGGTCGGCGGCAGCACGCCCGAGCTGCGCCTGGCGGCGGCCGCGCCGTCGGTGATGCGGGCCCGGGACGGCGCCGGCCCGGCCACCCGCCACGAGGCGTACCGGCCGGGGCGCGGGCCGACGAACAGCCGGACCCAGCTCAGCATCAGTACCGCGGTGGCGACGGCTACCAACGCGGCCGCCAGGTCCACCGCGACGTGCAGTTCGACGGTGTCGGCGATCGCCTGCAGGCTGGCGCCGAGGCCGCGGGCCAGCACCACCGACGTCAGCACCGACGAGAGGATCCAGCACGCCCACCAGCCGAGTGCGCGTGCGGACGGGCGCGGCCGGCCGGATTCGGTGACCGCACCGGACAGCAGGCCGTCCACCTCGGAGACGACCTGACCGGCGCCGTAGATGTTCCAGACCGGTACCAGCAGCCGCAGCAGCATCGACCGCAGATCGCGCGACTCCGTCTTCCCGGCCCGGACTGCCGCGGCCCGGTGGGCCCGGCAGATCGCCGGCACCGCGATCGCTGCGGTGACGACGGCGCACACCAGCGCCGTCCAGGAGGCCAGGGTGACCAGCGCGTCGCTGACCCTGACGTCGCTCCCGGACAGCACATCGGTGCGGCCGCGCAACATCAGCACGAACCGCCGGATCTCCGCGAGGCCGGCCAGCACGCAGACGACGGCGGTGACGACGGCGGCGAAGGCCGCTGAGCGCAGCGCGGTGACCGGCGGCGTCACCGCGGCGTCCGGGTCCGGCGGATCGACCCAGCGCCACAACGTGGGCGGGAAACCCCACCGCGGGTGGCCGCCGCGATAGGCGGGCGGCCCGGTGTACCCGGGGCGCCGGCCGAGCCGCCGCGGCCGGGTGTCCGGCACCCCGGGCGGCGGGTGTGCGACCCAGCGTTGCAGCGGCAGCGGGGTCCCGCAGTACAGGCAGTGGAAGACGCCGGCCGGCAGCGGCGGCTGGGTGCGCGCACACCGCGGGCAGCGCACGTCGGTGCGCCGGGCGGCGGGGGCTGGCCTGCTCATCGAGGTGTTGACCGGAGTGCGGTGGCTCAAATGACGGTCGGAGTGGCGCCGGAGTCGTTGATCAACGGACGGTCAGCGGCCGCCCAGGCGGCCATCCCGCCGGCCACGTTCACCGCGTCCCAGCCAGTGGCGTTCAGGTAGCCGGTGACCCTGGCGGAGCGTCCGCCGGAGCGACAGATCACGTACACCGGGTCACCGTCCGGCACATCGTCCAGGTGCTCGGCCAGCGTCGTCATCGCCAGATGCACAGCGCCCGGCGCGTGCCCGGCCGCCCATTCGTCGTCTTCCCGGACGTCGAGCAGCACGGCATCGGCGGGCACCTCGGAGACAGGCACCTCGGGCTGGTTTTGTGTGTGCATGCGGTCCAGTGTGGCACCGGCATCGCCGCCACATCCTGAGAACCCGTCGCCAGACGACCCATCGGGCGTGATTTGTGCCGATCGAGAGCCACTGGCGACGGGTTTCAGGATCGACCCGGTGTCACCTCAGCGCAGCAGCCGGGACATCCGCCGGTCGGCGAGCTTCTTGCCGCCGGTCTGGCAGGTCGGGCAGTACTGGAAGGAGCGGTCGGCGAAGCTCACCTCGGCCACCGTGTCGCCGCACACCGGGCAGGGCAGACCGGTCCTGGCGTGCACCCGCAGACCGCTGCGCTTCTCCCCCTTCAACCTGGCTGCCTCACCACCGACCGAGCGGCCGACGGCATCGGTCAACACGCTCGTCAGCGCCGCCGCCAACCGATCGAGTTCGTCGTGGTCAAGCCGGCCGGCGGTGGCGAACGGGGAAAGCCTTGCGGTGTGCAGGATCTCGTCGCTGTAGGCGTTGCCGATGCCGGCCAGGACGGTCTGATCGGTGATCACGTTCTTGATCCGTCCGGTCTTTCCGGCCAGCAGCGTCGCCAGCGCGGCCCGATCCAGCGACAGCGCGTCCGGGCCGAGCCGGGCGACGCCCGGCACCTGCTGCGGGTCGTGCACCACGGCTGCGGTGACGGACTTCTTGGTGCCGGCCTCGGTGATGTCGAAGCCGCCGGTCGGGAAGGTCACCCGCAGGGCGATCGGGCCGCCCATCTTCGGCGCCTTCGGGCTCGGGTTGTCGGTCCAGCGCAGCCAGCCGGCCCTGGCCAGGTGCAGCACCAGATGCAGGTCCCCGAAGGTGAGGTCGAGGAACTTGCCGTGTCGACCGGCGGCGTCCAGCGTGCGACCGATCAGTGCGGCGGGCGCTGGGTCGTAGGTGGTGAGCACGTTGAGCGAGGCGATACTCACCGCGGCGACCGGCTGCCCGACGGCATGGTCGGTGAGGAACGCGGCCAGCGCGGTGATCTCGGGAAGTTCCGGCACGCGCTCCATCGTGCCCGGCGGCACCGGCCGCGGCAACGCCACCGGGCCGCGACTACTCCTTGGTCTCCGTGGTCTCCGTGAGCCTGGACGGGACCACCGTGACCGGACAACGCGCGTGCTGGACGCACGCCATGCTGACCGACCCGAGCAGCAGGGTGGCAAAACCGCCGCGGCCACGGCTGCCGACCACCAGCAGATCCGCGTCGGCGGACCGCTCGACCAGCACCCTGGCCGGCGGCCCTTCGACGGTCAGCACGTGCAGCCAGTCGGGTTGCGGACCGTCGAGGATCTGGTCGAGCAAGGCGGTCGCCTCCGCACCGGCGGCCTCGGCCAGCCCGCCATCGCCACCGGGCGCCCAGGCCGCTGCCTCACCCCAGGCATACGGGAATTCCCAGGCAGCGGTCACCTCGAGCTCGGCGCCGCGGAGCTGCGCCTCGGCGATCGCCCACTCGATTGCTGCCCTGCTCCCGGCCGAGCCGTCCACCCCGACCACCAGGCGTTGTGTCATCGACAACCTCCATCGCTGCGCGGATCCGCTCTCGCCAGTCCACCACGCCGTCGGCAACCGGGCAGATCGGGCCCGATCCAGGCGGACGTCAGTGTCAGGGTGATGTTGCCGCTCACGCGGTGGTTGGATCCTGGCATGACCAGTGCACACATTGCCGATGGCGGGCCCTTCGGGCTCGGTCCGAACACGCGAGTATTGCCGCAGGCCGGCCGAACGGCGCTGGTGACGGGGGCCGCCAGCGGTATCGGCGCGGCAATCGCCCGCCGGTTGGCGGCCGAGGGCGCGAGTGTGTTCGCCGTCGACCGCGATGCCGTCCACCTGCAGTCGTTGGTGGACGAGATCGGCGCCACCCCGATGCAGGTGGATCTCTCGGACATCGGGAACCTGCCGGCCGCGATCGCCGACGTTGCCGGCAGCGTCGACATCCTGGTGAACAACGCCGGCATCCAGCACGTGCGGCCGATCCAGGACTTCCCGGTCGAGACGTTCGAGCAGATCATCGCGCTGATGCTGACGGCGCCGTTCGTGCTGACCAAGGCGGTGCTGCCCGGCATGTACGAACGCGGCTGGGGCCGTTTGGTGCACATCTCTTCGGCGCACGGCCGGCGGGCCAGCGAGTTCAAGGTCGCGTACGTGGCGGCCAAACACGGCCTCGAGGGGCTGTCGAAGGTCGCCGCTCTGGAGGGCGCGAGCCACGGGGTGACGAGCAACTGCGTCAACCCCGGGTATGTCAACACGCCGCTGGTGCAGGCACAGATCGCCGACCAGGCGAAGGCGCACGGCCTGCCCGCCGACGAGGTGCTGGCCACCGTCATGCTGTCCTCGTCCCCGATCAAGCGTCTGGTCGAGGCACCGGAGGTGGCCGCAGCGGTCAGCTACCTGTGCGGCGAGGGCAGCGACTCGATCACCGGATCCGATCTGGTGCTGGACGGCGGATGGGGCGCCCGCTGACGACGGCCGCCGAAACCGCGGCTGTCGGACCGTCCGCGCAGAATGTCGCCATGGATGCATCGATGAGCATGCTCACCCTCGGGGTGCGCGATCTGGCCGCCGCCCGCCGCTTCTACGTCGACGGACTGGGGTGGAAGCCGGCCGCCGAAGTGCCGGGCGATGTCGTCTTCCTGAACGTCGGACCCGCACTGCTGCTCGGCCTGTGGAGCCGGGACAGCCTGTCCGCGGAAGCCGGCGGCCTGTACCTCGGCGACCAGGCGGCGCCGATCTCGCTGGCCCACATGCTGCCGGACGCCGAGTCGGTCGGCCGGGTGCTGGACGAGGCGGTCGCCGCCGGCGCGACACTGATCGCCCCGGCCACCGAACGCGACTGGGGCGGTGTCACCGGATACTTCGCCGATCCCGACGGCTACCGCTGGGAGGTTGCCTGGAACCCGACGGCCATGCCCGGGATGGTCGAGGTCCTCGGCCCGGAGGCGGCCAGGCAACGGCTGGGCTGACGATCCAGGCCGGCCGGCGGAGGTCAGCCCCGCAGGTAGGCGAGCACCGCCAGCACCCGGCGGTTGTCGGAGTCGTCCTGCTCCAGGCCGAGCTTGCCGAAGATCCGCTGAATGTGTTTGGCGACAGCACCTTCGGTCACCACCATGGCGGCGGCGATGGCCGCGTTCGAGCGACCCTCGGCCATCAGCGTCAGCACCTCCCGCTCCCGCGGGGTCAGCGCCTGCACCGGATCGTTCCGCCGGCCCACCGTCATCACCTGCGCCACCACCTGCGGATCCAGCACCGTTCCACCGGCCGCGATCCGCTGCACGGCGTCCAGGAACTCGTCGATATCGCTCACCCGGTCCTTGAGCAGGTACCCGATGCCACCGTTGCCGGTGGCCAGCAGCTCGTCGGCGTAGGACAGCTCCACGTACTGCGAGAGCACCAGAATCGGTGCGGCCGGCCAGCTTTCGCGGACCTGAACGGCCGCCCGCATGCCCTCGTCGGAGTGCGAGGGTGGCATCCGGACGTCCACAAGGGCGACGTCGGGACGATGCTGCAACACCGCCGTCACGAACGACGGCCCGTCGTCCACCGCCGCGACCACCTGGTGTCCGGCCTCGACCAGCAGCCGCTCCAGACCCTCCCGCAGCAGCGTCGAGTCGTCCGCCATCACTATCCGCATGCGATCTCCGCCACCAGTTCGGTCGGGCCGCCGGGCGGCGACGTCACGTTGAGTATGCCGTCGACACCGCGGACCCGGTCGGCCAGACCGACCAGACCGTGCCCCTTGGCCAGTTGGGCGCCACCGACACCGTCGTCACTCACCTTGACCGTCAACACCTTTCGGTCCGTCGTCAGCTCGACGACGGCGTAGGTCGCCATGGCATGTTTGGCGACATTGACCAGCGCCTCACTCACCACGAAATAGGCCGCGGTCTGCACGTGGTCCGGCAGGTCGTCGGACAGGTCGAGCTTCAGGTGCACCGGAACCGTTGATCTGGCCACGATTTCCTCCATCGCGGCCCGCAGACCTCGGTCCGCCAGGACCGGCGGTGCAATCCCCCGCGACAGGGCCCGCAGCTCCTCCAGCGTCTGCCTGGTCTGTGCGATGGTCTCGTCCAGGATGCTGCGGGCGAGTTCGGGATCCTTGTCGATCTGCCGTTTCGCCCGGCCGAGATCCATCCCGAGCCGGACCAGCCGCTGCTGCGGACCGTCGTGGATGTCCCGTTCCAGCCGGCGCAGCGAACCGGCCTCGGCGGTGCGCGCCGCCTCCCGGCCCTTGACCAGGTATTCGACCTCCCGTTGCTGGTTCGCCCGGCCGCTCAGCAGCAGCAGCGCCGGGCCGGTGTCGATCCAGGCCATCGCCCGCATCACCGCCGGCAGGGTGATCAGGAACAACAACCCGAGCACCGTGTAGAACGCCAGCTCCACGAGATACGAATTGCCGAGCCCCATCACCTCTGGCAGCGAGGCGTTGTCGTCCCCCAGCCGGGGTGCCCAGCCCCACACCAGCCAGCTCAGCCCGCCGAACGCCACCGACCACCAGACCAGCGTCACCGCGAAGGTGACGGTGGCGATGATGAAGCCGAACAGCCCGTGCACGATGTCCCACCACGACTGCGAATCGGTCAGCGTGGTGCGGGCGCGCGCAACGAAGCCGCCGTCGGAGCGCAGGTATTTCGGCGTCGGCGCCGCCCGGTGCATGAATCGCCGGATCATCCGCCGCTTCGCCACGGCCAGACCCCGGGCGGTGAAGGCACACCAGGCGAGCACCGGCAGCCCGATCACGGTGATCGACAGGGCCAGTCCCAATAGGAAGGTGGCGCCGACCGCCAGGAAACTCCCGATGGCCAACGGGAACCAGGACAGCACGAAGACGGCGTCCCGGCCGGCCCGCCGCAGGCCGTACCGACGGCCGGGCGATGCGGGGCGGTCGGCGCGTTGCTCGATCGTCGTGCTGCTCATCCGCTGCGGACCCCTGGCGGTGTCCCAGCTCCCGCCGCCGGCGGCGGCGTAGGCCGCCGCGGGGTTCTCCGTCATACCCGCAACGGTAGGCAACCCGGATCGATCCGCCCAGCCCGCTGGCTGGCCGACCCGGGGTGCAGCTAGGTGGACAACCCGTCTGCGGCGGCACGCGGATCTGCGACGATCAGGGCGTGACCACGGCCCCGCGACCCGAGCAACGGCGGGTGGCGCTGCACCGGGAGTTGCTGCGCCGCGGCCGGGTCCGGGCCTCGATCGAGTGGCGGGACGCGCGCGACCGGCTGATCGCTTCGGACCCCGGGCTCAGCCAGCTGCGGCTGGCCATCAGGGTACTGGTGGCGATCGGCACCATCCTGGCGTTGGAGTTGCTGCTGGCCAGGGTGTTGGGCGTGTCGGCCACCCTGCCGATGTTGATCGGCGCGGTGATCGCGATGGTCACCTCGTCCGGGATCAGGGAGAACACCAGGACCAGGACGCTGACCGCCGTCGCGCCGGTGCTGCCGGCCGCCGCGATCGGCGTCACCCTGTCGGTGCTGACCGTCGACAGCCGGCCGCTCTCGGTGATCGGATTCGTGCTGCTGTCGTTCCTGGCCGTCTGGGTGCGCCGGTTCGGCGGCGCCTGGATCACCTACGGGCTGGTCTGCTGGCAGGCGTATTTCTTCGTGCAGTTCCTGCACCCGCCCCGCTCGGCGTTGCCGGAGATCCTGGCGGCCGTCACCGTCGCGGCGGTCTGGGTGACGATCGTGCTCAGCACCCTGCTCTACGAGGACCCGGCCGCCCGGCTGCGGCGCACCGTCACCGCGCTGCGCGCCCGGGTGCGCTCGGCGGTCTCGGCGTGCCTGGATGTGCTGGACGACCCGGACGACGCCGGAGCAGTGCGGCGGCTGCGCGGCCACCTGGTGCGGGTGTCGGAGGTGGCGCTGCTGTTCGACGGGCAGCTGTCCGAGGCCAGAGCGATCCCGCCCGGAGCCACACCCACGGCGCTGCGGCAGTGGGTGGTCGAGGTGGAGATCGGGATGGACGAACTGGTCCGGGTGGTGCGCCGGCTGGTCGACCCGCAGACCGGGGTGCCGGCCGCGGATCTGGCCGAGGTTCGTCCGCTGCTGAAGGCACTCGGCTGGGGCGACAGCGATGCCGCAACGGCGCTGTCCCGGACGGTGGCCGCCCGGGCGGACCTGCACCCGGCGGTCCGCCGGGTCGGCGCGGTGGCCGGTTACCTGGTCGCCACCATCGGTCGGTGGTCGTCCGGAGACCTGTTGCACGACAACAACAACGGGTCTGACGACGATCACGGCAGCGATGGCGATGACGATGACGTCGACGATGACGAAAACTCGGCCGGCACCGACGGCGCCGACGGTGCCGGAGGCGAGGGCGGTGCCGGCGCCGGTGACGGCGCGGGAGGTGAGGGCGGTGCCGGCGCGGTAGATGATCGCCACCGGAGGAGTTCGGACGACGGGTTCGAACCGGTGATCATCCTGCGAGCCGGCAAACTTCCCGGCACCGCGGCGGTCGCCGCCGAGGCCGTCGGCAGCGAATCCGCCCCCTGGTGGTCGCCGACCGGCCTCCGGCTGACCACCCGGCAGGCGATCCAGGCGGCGATCGCCGCGGGTCTGGCCGTCGTGGTCGGGCACCTGGTGTCACCGCAGCGCTACTACTGGGCGGTAATCGCGGCGTTCATCGCCTTCACCGGGACCGCGACCGCCAGTGAGACGGTTCGGCGCAGCATCGGCCGGGTTGTCGGCACCACCGCCGGCCTGGTCGCTGCGGTACTGCTGGCGAACGTCACCGCCGGGCACACCGTGCTCGTCTTCGTCGTGTTGCTGGTGAGTCTGGGGCTGGCCTGGTACCTGATCGCGATCAGCTACAGCGCGATGATCTTCATGATCACGGTTGCGCTCGGTCAGTTGTACGCGCTGCTGCACACGTTCTCCGACCAGGTGCTGGTGCTGCGGCTGCAGGAGACCGTTGTCGGTGCGGTGATCGGTGGCCTGGTCGGCGCCCTCGTGCTGCCAGCCAGTGCGCTGCGCACCCTGCGGGTGGCCCGACGTCAGCTGTTGGAGACGTTGGCCGACCTGCTGGACGGATGTGCCGAGTCGATTCGGACCGGTACGCCGGCAGGCTTGCTACTCACCAGGTCCGTCGCGCTGGACGCGGATGCCCGACAGGTGACGCAGGCGGTGCAATCGCTGATCCGCGGCCGGTTCTTCGGCTCCGATCGCGCCGGTCTGCGGCGTCGGGTTGCGGTGCTGGGCTCGGCCGCGGCCGCCGGCCGGCGGATCGCGGTGTCGCTCACCAGGGGTTTCCCGGCCGACGAGGCCGGCGCCGCCGCACTCACCGAGCTGGCGGCCGAGGCCCGCCGACTGGCCGAGCTGCCGCGGTTGGAGGATCCGCCGGTCGGCGATCAGGACAGCATTGCCGACCGGGTGGCCGCCCTGCTCGATCCCGGACAACCCGGTCGGACCACCGGCACCCCGGGCGACCCGGCCAGCGACACCGACCGGGTCCCCCGCGCCATCCGCCGGCTGGCCGACACGCTGACCCTGCTCACCCCGCGCGGCAACTCCGGCCGCTGAGCACCGCTGTCTATGCCCTGCGATCAGCCGCCGGCGGCTTCGGTGGTCGCCACCCGCCGCTGGGCGAGCTCGTCGTCCAACCGCAGCAGCCCCGGGCCGTCGTCGTCGACCAGTTCGATCCGGCCAACGATCTCGCTGACGGTCGATTCTTCCTCGATCTGCTCGGACAGGAACCAGTTGAGCAGCGGTCGGGAGTCGTAGTCGGCGGCCTTCTCCGCCTTGCCGACCAGGTCGCGGATCGCCGCCGATACTTTCTGCTCGTGCTGGTAGGCGGCCTGGAAGCAGTCCAGTACCGAGTTGATCTCGAGCTTCGGCGCCGGAATTGCGCCGATCGCGGGATGATTGTCGCGATCGGCGAGGTGATCGATGAACTTGTTCGCGTGCACGATCTCCTCGTCGGCCTGATGCCGCAGCCAGGCGGCCATCCCGGGCAGATCGCGGATCTCCATCTCGATCGCCAACTGGCGGTAGACCATGGAAGCTGCAAATTCGAGGGTGATTTGGTCGTTGAAGGCCTTTTCCAAGGGTGCACTCAGTTTCATGTCATGAGATTGCCACTCGGGAGCGATCGGCGCCACCGCCCCGACCGGCTCACTGCACCTTCAGCTCGCCCATCTCGTCCCAGCCGTCACCGTCCACTTGCCGGCTGACGATCTTCGGCGTCGCGGCCAGCGCCGGCAGCAACTCCTGCATGGCCTTCTTGAAGTGATCACTGTTCACATGCGGACCCGCACCGTCGTCGGTGAACGCCTCGACCAGTACGAACTCGTGCGGGTCGGTGACGCTGCGGGACCACTCGAACCACAGGTTGCCGGGCTCGGCGCGGGTGGCCTCGGTGAAGTCGTGCACCAGGTCCAGCCAGCGGTCGGTGTATTCGGGCCTGGTCGGAAACTTCACCACGATGAGATACATCTTGCTGCCTCCGGTTCGATCCGTGGTCGGTGTTCGTTCCATTCGGTCGGTGCACCAGCGATGGTGAGGGACGGGTGTTCCTTCGTCAACACCGGGGCACTATGAACGCCCTCAGCAACGAGGTCCGGACCAGCACGTCCGTCATCCGGCGGTCACCAGCCCGGTCAGGCGACCCGAGGCAATACTTTGGGTAGCAACGATTTTGGTCAGGTTCAGGGTGGCAACGCCCGCGGTGTCGGGGGCCGACGCGCCGAGCGCGTAGACGGTGAATCGGTAGTGGTGGGTCCCGCTGGGCGGGCAGGGCGGGGTCCAACCGGCATGACCTGCGGAGTTCGTCAGCGCGGTGGCGCCGACCGGCGGGGTGGCGCCGTTCAGTTGATCGACCGCAGCCGGGATCCCGAGCAACGCCCAGTGCACAAAGGTGCCGCCCGGGGCATCGGGGTCGTCGACCACCAGCGCCAGCGAGGTGGCCGCCGGCGGCACGCCCGACCAACGCAGCGGCGGCGGCTGTCCCGCGCCACGGCAGGTGTTCGCCGCCGGAATCTCGGCGCCGTCGGCGAAAGCCGTACTGCTGACGGCGATGACGCCGGTGCCGGCCTGCGGTCCCGCGCTCGGCGCACCGCCTGCGGTGTCGGTGGCGCCGCCGCAACCGGCTGCTGCCAACAGCGCCAGCACCGCGAGCGGGCCCAGTGCGCGAGGGCTGACGGTCGTCATTCCCGAACGGCCGTCGAGTCGGCAGTAGGCCCCGACAGTTCCCCCGCCGGCCGGCCCGGACCCGGCACTCCGGCGAACGCCTGGATGATCGTCAGCCACTTCCGCGCGTCCGCACCGACGGCGGACACCCTCAGGTCGGCCCGGTGCCGGCGCTGGGTGGCAAGCAGGCAGAAATCCAGTGCAGGGCCACTGATCTGCTGCTCCGAAGCAGCATCACCCCACTCCCAGGTATCCCCGTCCGGCCCGGTCAGCACCAGGTGGAACTGCTCCGCCGGCGGCGTCAACCGACGCAGTTGGTAGTTGAAATCCCTGGCCCGGTAAGCGATGTGCGCGACGTTGCGCAGCCGCCGGGTGTTCGTCGGCGGCAGCCCGAGAGTGTCGCGGATGTCCAGTCCATGCGCCCAGGTCTCCATCAGCCGGGCGGTGGCCATCGACATCGCGCTCATCGGCGGCCCGTACCACGGCAGTTTCACGCCCCGCGGGACCGCGGGCAACGCCGCGGCAACGGCCGATCGGCCGGTTCGCCATTGCGCCAGCAACTCATCGGGCGGGCCGGCGGCGCCGGCCGCCGCACCGGCATCGACGTAGCCGGTCGGGTCCGCCTGTGCCTGCTCAAGAACGGGCCGGAAGGCGTCCGGCCCGGCAACGGCCAGCAACGTCACCTGGTCGGTCCAGGCGAGGTGGGCGATCTGGTGCGCGATGGTCCAGCCGGTGGCCGGAGTCGGCAGCCGCCAGGTGTCTTCGTCGAGGTCGGCGACGATCGCATCCAACTCGGCGGACTCGGCGGCCAGATCCTCGAACACCGACGGGGGTTGGTTCATCGTCACATCATGCGCCGGTCGGCGGCCCGCGTCAGGCGCCTGGTCGAGGGCGGCTTCCTGGATAGGATCGCCCGATGCCCTATCTGCTGATCGCGCTGGCCGCGCTCGGGGCGATCATCGTTGCTTCGGTGTTCTCCAGGCGGACCGGCCTGGCCGCTCCGTTGTTGTTGGTGCTGATCGGCATCGGCGGTTCCTATCTGCCGGGGGTGCCGCACATCGAGGTGGAGCCCGAACTGGTGTTGGCCGGTGTCCTGCCGCCCTTGCTGTACGCCTCATCGGTCCGGCTGCCGGGGATCGACTTCCGGCGGAACGTGAAGATGATCGCCTGGCTGTCGATCGTGCTCGTGGTGGTCTCGGCCCTCGCCGTCGGACTGATCGTGCACCTGATCTTTCCGCAGATCTCCTTCCCGCTGGCCGTGGCGCTCGGCGCCGTCGTCAGCCCGACCGATGCAGTTGCCGCGACCGCGATCGGCAAGCGACTCGGACTCCCGCACCGGTTGATGACCGTCCTCGAGGGCGAGTCGTTGGTGAACGACGCCTCTGCGCTGGTGGTGCTACGGACAGCGGTCGCCGCCACCGCCGGAGCTTTCAGCCTCTGGCATGCCGTCGGCGAATTCGTCCTGGCCGTGGTGATCGCGGCAGCGGTCGGGTTCGTCGTGGGTTGGCTGACGGTGTTGTTGCGGGCAAAGCTCGACGATCCCGTGCTCAATTCCGCCGTATCGTTCACCGTCCCGTTCATCGCCTACTTCCCGACCGAGGAGCTGAACGCCTCCGGTGTGCTGGCCGTGGTGGTGGCCGGTCTTGTCACCGGAAATGCCGGGGTCAAACGCTTCTCGGCCCGCGACCGGCAGACCGAGTCGACCAACTGGGCGACCATCAGCTTTGTTCTGGAGAGCGGCCTGTTCCTGTTGATGGGCCTGCAGCTACCGGGATTGGTGCGCTCGCTCGACGAGGGATCGTCGCCGGGAATGGTGGCCGGCGCCACCGGGGTGACGCTCGTCGTCATCATCGTGCTGCGCGCTGTCTGGGTGGCCTTTCCGCAACTGCTCGCCCGCGGCCGGCCGGCCAAGTCGGCGCGGATACGCGAACAACTCGACCAGGTCAGTGAACGGATCGACCAGGCCGACCCGGAGACCGACCGCGAACAGAACCGGTTGGACTGGATGCGCCGCCGTGTTGCTCGCGGCAACGCGGATGTCGATTTCCTTGATGCCCAGCCGATTACCCGGCGAGGTTCGCTGGTGCTGGGCTGGGCCGGGATGCGCGGCGCGATCACCGTGGCGGCCGCGCAGACCATCCCGGAGGACGTCCCGCTCCGGTCGACGGCGGTGCTGATCGCCTTCATCGTCGCGGTGATCACCCTGATCGGATTCGGCGGCACCCTGCCCTGGGTGATCCGCAAGCTCGATCTTGAGGAGGTGTCGGCCCACGACAAGCGGGCCGAGGTGACCTCGCTGATGCGATCGATGCTGGACACCGTCACCGAAGCGCTCGGGCCGATCGCCGAACAGACCGTCGACGGCGAGCCGATCGACCCGGAGATCGCCGACCGGATGGTCAATCGGCTGGCGCCGATGTTCGCCGAACCTCCCGACCCGGCCCTGCAGCCATCGCCGGCCCATCGGCAGCAGGCGCAGGTGCTGATGCGGCGCTATCTGGACGCGATGCGTGATGCGCTGCAGGCCGAGCAGTCGATCGGCGCCTATCGCACCGAGACGTTCACCCAGGTGCGGAAGCTGTTGGACAGCATGGAATACCGGCTGGACGGCGGCTGACGGACGTGAGGTGAACCTCCGGCCCGCGCAGTCCTTGGCCGGAATCCGGCCGACTGGCTGCTAACGTTTGCAGCAATAGTCAGTCGTGGTTTGCGCTCGGATCGACCTCGCGTGCTGCTGTCCTGACCTGCGACCCGCCTACCTCAACCAGGGAGCTGCCGTGGCTGTCACATTGGCGGAAGTGGCGGCGGCCTGCCGGGTTTCGATATCCACTGTTTCCCGGGCGCTGAGCGACCCGGACAAGGTGAACCCACAGACCAGGGCGCGGATCGAACGCATCGCGCAGCAACTCGGCTACGCACCGAGCCGGGCCGCCAGGTCGCTGGTGTCCGGTCGGACCGACGCCATCGGGCTACTGGTCCCGGACATCGCGAACCCGTTCTTCCCACCGATCATGAAGTCCGTGCTGTCGCGCGCCAGGGACAAGGGCTATGCGGTCCTGCTGGCCGATTCCGACGAGCATGCGGCCGACGAGTCGGAGTTGGCCCGCGATCTCGGGCGTCAGGCCGACGGGCTGGTGATCGCGTCTCCGCGCACCGGAGAGACGGAACTGGCCGAACTGGCCGCGCAGTTCCCGGTGGTGTTCGTCAACCGCGAGGTCGCCAAGGCCGAGAACGTCGTGATCGACGAGACCGAAGGCATCCGCGAGGCGGTCGAACACCTGGTGGCGCTCGGTCATCGGCAGATCTGTTACCTGGCCGGACCGCGGCGGTCCTGGTCGAACCAGCAGCGCCGGACTGCACTGGCCCGGGCCTGTACCGAACTCGGCATCGAGCTGACCGAATTGGGCCCCTTCGAACCGCAGATTCAAGCGGGCCTGCGGGCGGCGGACCTGGCTCACTCCGGCGGTGCCACAGCGGTGATCGCCTACGACGATCTGATCGCGCTGGGCATGATGGCCCGGCTCACCGAACGCGGTATGCAGGCCGGCCGGGAGATCAGTGTGATCGGTATCGACGACAGCCCGATGTCGGCCGTCGCCCACCCGATGCTGACCTCGATCCACGTGCCGGCCGCGGAACTCGGGTCGGCAGCGGTGGATCTCTTGCTGGCCAGGTTGCGCAGCGGGGAGAGCTCAGCGCCGGCCAGAACTGTTCGGCTGGAGACCCGGCTGGTGATCAGAGGATCGACCGGCCCGGCACCCGTCGATCGCCGATAGCGGCGGGCTGACGGCCGATCCAGCACAGCTGAGCCTGACCGGCGGTGGTATCCGGTGACTCGAGATGGACCGAGAGGTGACTCAAGGGCACTGTCGGTGCTGGGTTCTAGGGTCGTTGGTATGGGTAGGGCCTGGGGCGTGGACACGGTGGGGGAGCTCGATGAGCTGCTCGCCTCCGGTGTTGCGGTGGTTGCGGGTTTGCGGGATTTGCCGTGGTGGCGGTTGGGTGAGGATCGGTTGTTGTCGGCGACGCAGCAGGTGGAGGCGTTGCTGCGGAGCGCTTTTGGTGTGCAGGTGCGGTTGGCGGCGGAGTTGGAGGACCGGGGGGTCGCGAAGTCGCATGCGGTGTCCTCGACATCGAAGCTGCTCAGCCAGTTGTTGTCGATCACGCCGGGGGAGGCGCGGGGCCGGGTGCTGGCCGCGCAGAGCATTCTGGCGCCGGAGGCCACGGCGGAAGAGGTGGCGTCCTCGGCGACGGATCCGGATGTGGGGGCGGCGGCGGTGTTGCCGGAGTTGGCGGCGGCGATCGCGGCCGGC
>NZ_AUFT01000011.1:213343-285289 GCF_000426645.1 Nakamurella lactea DSM 19367
CCCGCCGCTCGTCCTTGGTGAGCGCCTTGCCGGTCTCCTTGGACCGCTTGACGGCCTCGCGCTGGGTCCGCGGCGGAGGAGCGACCGGACCACGGCGAACCTTCTCCGCCTCCCGGCGTTTCGGTGTCGGCCGACCCTTGCCGACCGGCTTCGCAGCGTCGACCGGATCGCCGGCAACCTGGCCCGATTCGGCGCTTTGGTCCGACTTTTCCAGGGATACCTTGGCGGTGCGACGCAGGAGACTCACCCACCCAGGGTAAACGAGGCGCGGGGGGTCACGGGACCGCCGTCGGGTGACCCCCCGCCGCCGGGAACAATCCGGGGTGTGACGAAGGTTGATGCCAGTAAGGCCATCGAAGGTGGCATCATCGAGTGAGCGACGACCATCGCCCGACCCACGCAGTGCCGGCAACACCGAACTCCGAACAGGGGACCTTGACCATGACCAGTGCAGAAGCCACGGCTGCCGATACCGCCGCCGATACCGCAACGAAGGCCGCCCACGGCGTGACCCTGAGTGCCTCGGCCGCCGAAAAGGCCAAGACCTTGCTGGATCGGGACGGCACCCCAGGCATGGTGCTGCGAATCGCGGTGCAGCCGGGCGGCTGCTCGGGCCTGCGTTACGAGCTGTTCTTCGACGACCGCAGCCTCGACGGCGACGCGCTGGTCGAGTTCGACGGGGTGGGCCTGGCCGTCGACCGGATGAGCAAGCCCTATCTGGACGGCGCGGTGATCGACTTTGTCGACACCATCGAGAAGCAGGGCTTCACCATCGACAACCCGAACGCGGGCAACTCCTGCGCCTGCGGCGACAGCTTCCACTGATCCTTCACCCCGAATCCTGTTCGACGTCGGACGCTCGCAACAGAGTCGCTCGGCGCACCGTGTCGGTTTCCGCACCGCCCGTCGGCCTCGGCCGCCGGGCGGTGCGTCGTTTTCCCACCGGATGCCGGTAGGGTTCGTGCCGTTCGGCTGCTCTCTGCCCGGCCGGATACCAGAGCAGTCCACGCCCGATCCAGCTACGGAGCGCCTTCGTGCCGATCATCGTCACCGGGTCCATCGCGACCGATCACCTGATGCATTTCCCGGGAAAGTTCACCGACTCCCTGCTACCGGACCAGTTGGAACGGGTCTCGCTGAGTTTCCTGGTCGACAATCTGGTGGTGCACCGCGGTGGGGTGGCCGGCAACATCGCCTTCGGAATGGGTGAACTGGGCCTGCGCCCGGTGCTGGTGGATGCGGTCGGCGCCGATTTCGACGACTACGCCCAGTGGCTCACCGACCACGGGGTGAACTGCGATCACGTCCTACGCTGCGACGACGTGCAGACCGCGCGTTTCGTCTGCACCACCGACGACGAGATGAACCAGATCGGCTCGTTCTATTCGGGCGCGATGGCCAGATCGGCAGAGATCGAGCTACGGCCGATCATCGAGTCAGTCGGCGGCACCGAAATGGTGATGATCGGGGCGGGCGACCCGCAGGGGATGATCCGTCACTCCCAGGAGTGCCGTGACAACGGCTACACCTTCGCCGCTGACCCGTCCCAGCAACTTGCCTTCATGCAGGGCGAGCAGGTGCTGCAGCTGATCGAGGGGGCCGAGTACCTGTTCACCAACGACTACGAACTCGGCCTGCTGAAGAGCAAGACGTCGCTGACGGACGAACAGATCCTGCAGAAGGTGCACTACCGGGTCACCACGCACGGGGCCAAGGGCGTCGAGATCGTCTCGGCCGACGAGGGCACCGTGACGATGACCGTCGTCCCCGAGCACGGCAAGATCGACCCGACCGGGGTCGGCGACGCGTTCCGGTCCGGCTTCCTGGCCGGCCGGTCAAGGGGACTGCCGTTGGCCAGGGCGGCCCAGGTGGGCTCGCTGCTGGCCACCCTGGTGCTGGAGACGCATGGCACCCAGGAGCACGAGTTCGTCGTCACCGAGGCCCGTGAGCGGCTGACCGGTGCCTACGGCGCCGAGGCCGCCGAGGAGATCGCCGCCGCCCTCGCCTGGTGACGTAGCGGGGTTGTCCCGCCGGACGCGTAGCGGGGTTGTCCCGCTGGGTGGCGTAGCGGGGTTGTCCCGCTGGGTGGCGTAGCGGGGTTGTCCCGCCAGTTGTCCACAGCCGCGCGGCCGGCCTGGCTTTCGGTCACCCCGTCGGGTGCGCTGGCACCATGCCCGAGATACCTCCACATCTGATCTCGCGCGCCCGGGCGACTGTCGAGGGTTCGT
This sequence comes from Nakamurella lactea DSM 19367, assembly GCF_000426645.1. Classification (GTDB taxonomy): domain Bacteria; phylum Actinomycetota; class Actinomycetes; order Mycobacteriales; family Nakamurellaceae; genus Nakamurella; species Nakamurella lactea. The sequence goes on from NZ_AUFT01000011.1 coordinate 215,572, forward strand.
CGAAGCGAGCCTTCTACAACATCGTGCGGACCGCGGACCTGAATCCTGTGCGGCCCGGTTGGTACTCCACCGACAGGCACGAGTACGCCGAAGGTCGTCATCGCGAGCAGGTCACCGCAGCGATCGCCGAGCTGAGGGGTGCGGCCGATTCCGCCGTCGTCAGCCATGTTTCGGCTGCGGTCTTGCACGGTCTCCCGATCTGGGGCGTCGACACCGACCGGGTGCACCTGACCAGGCCCGGTTCGGCTGGCGTGGCAAGCACCCGTTCGATTCGTCCCCACCGAGCGCAACTGACGGACGAGGAAATCACCGTCGTAGACGGAATCAGGGTGACGACGAGGGCCCGGACCGTCCTGGACCTGGCCAGATTCTGTCCGTTCACCCAGGCTTTGGTGGTCGCTGATGCGGCGCTGCACGCCGGGCTGACATCGGATGAATTGATGGCTGTCCTCGACCTGGCACGAGCACGAAAGTCGGCCGGCCAGGCCCACCGGGTGATCGAGTTCGCCGACAAGCGGTCGGAGAGCGTGCTGGAGTCGTTGTCCAGGGTGTGTCTGGCCGCGCTCGGGCTGCCTGTGCCAGAGCTCCAGGTGTCGATTCGGAACGATGCGGGGATCGAGGTGGCCAGGGTCGACTTCGATTTCGACGAATTCCGCACCGTCGGAGAGAGCGACGGCGAGATCAAGTACACGCAGCTCCTGCGTCCGGGCGAGACCGCGGCGGATGTTTTGGAACGTCAGCGGGTGCGGGAACGACGGATCCTGGCCACCGGGCGGCAGGTGGTTCGCTGGGGAGCGGCCGACCTTGAGGATCCGGGTGCACTCCTGGGCAGGTTCTCCGCCGGTTTCAGACGGGCGGGATTCCGGTCCTGGGAACCGGGTCCGGCACGGTTGCCGTTCCTGCGCTGGCGTTCGTTGGCCGGATGGTCCGACTCGGTGGGACAACCGCGCTACGGCTGACGGGACAACCGCGCTACGGCTGACGGGACAACCCCGCTACGGCTGACGGGACAACCCCGCTACGGCTGACGGGACAACCCCGCTACGGCTGACGGGACAACCCCGCTACGGCAGATCAGAGGCGGACCGGGTAGGTCGGCAGCGGCACCTCGGGAGTGATCGCTCCGGTGACGAAGATGCCGTGCCACAGCATGAACACCAGCACCGTCCAGACCTGCCGCGAGTAGTCCGCCTCGCCGGCCCGGTGCGCGTCCAACAACCGCAGCGCCTCGGTGGCGTCCAGGTACTCGTCGGTCTGGGCCGCCAGGATGATGTCGCGGGCCCACGCGTACGAGTCGCCGCGCAGGAAATGCCGGATCGGCACCGGGAATCCCAACTTGCGCCGGTTCAGCACGTGCGGCGGCACGATCAGCTCCATCGCCTTGCGCAACGCCAACTTGGTCGTCTTCGGAGTCACCTTCTCCGACTCCGGGACGGTCCTGGCGACGTCGAACACGTCCTTGTCCAGGAATGGCACCCGCAGCTCGAGCGAGTTCGCCATCGTCATCTTGTCGGCCTTCACCAGGATGTCGCCGCGCAGCCAGGTGAACAGGTCGACGTGCTGCATCCGGGACACCGGGTCGGTGCCAACCGAATCGGCGTACACCGGGTCGGTGATGTCCCGGAACGAGACGCCGGGGGAGTAGCTGTGCAGCAGCCCGGTGAGCTGCTCCTCGCGGAAGATCCGCGCGTTGCCGTAATAGCGCTGCTCCAGATCCAGCGATCCGCGGCGCAGCAGGTCCTTGCCGCGGAACCCTTGCGGCAGCGCCTTCCCGACCGCCGCCAGACCCTTGCGCAGGCCCGTCGGCAGTCCGGTGATCCGGCGCAGGCTGGACGGCTCGCGGTAGATGTTGTAGCCGCCGAACAGCTCGTCGGCGCCCTCCCCGGACAGCACCACCTTGACGTGCTTGCGGGCCTCGTTCGCCACGAAGTACAGCGGGACGAGCGCGGGATCGGCCACCGGATCGTCCAGATACCAGACGATCAGCGGCACCGCATCGGTGAACTCCTGTTCGGTGACCGGCCGGACGATGTGTTCGACACCGATCGCGGCGGCCGATTCGGCGGCGACGTCGATCTCCGAGTAGCCCTCGCGCTCGAAGCCGGTGGTGAAGGTGAGCAGCTTCGGGTTGTAGCGCTTGGCCAGTGCGGCGATCGCCGTCGAGTCGATGCCGCCGGAAAGGAACGAACCGACGGTCACGTCGGCCCGCATGTGCTTGGCGACGGAATCGTCGAGTACCTCGGCGATCCGCTGGTACAGATCCCGCCGATCGCCGTCGGAGGTGACCGGGACACCGGCGAATTTCGGTCGGAAGTAGCGTTCCGTGCGCAACCGGCCGTCCGACACGGTGAAGTGCGTCCCGGACTCGATCCGGCGCACGCCGGCGTCCATCGATTCCGGCTCAGGTACGTACTGCAGCACCAGGTAGTGCTGCAGGGCCGTCGGGTCGACCGCCGCGGTGCCGGTCAGCGAGCGCAGGCTCTTGGCCTCCGAGGCGAAGCCGATGCCGTCGTCGGTGGTGGCCGTGTACAGCGGCTTGATGCCGAACGGGTCTCTGGCGCCGAACAGCACCTCGTCAACCGTGTCCCAGATCAGGAACGCGAACATCCCGCGGAGCTTGCCGACCCAGTCGGCGCCGCGGTAGTGGAACCCGGCGACGATGGCTTCGCCGTCGCCCTCGGTGGCGAACTCGGCACCGAAGTCCTTGCTCAGCTCGGCCCGCAACTCGAGGTAGTTGTAGATCTCACCGTTGAACACCATGGCATAGCGGTCGGGGGCCTCGGGCGGACCCCAGCGCAGCGGTTGGTGGGAATGCTCGATATCGATGATGGACAGCCGGTTGAATCCGAACACCACGTGCGAGTCGTGCCAGGTGCCCGGCTCGTCGGGTCCGCGATGCCGACAGGCCGGCATTCCGGCGGCCACGTCGTCGACCCGGTCGGCTGCCGTCCCTCGGGTGGAGATGAACCCCATCAGTCCGCACACGCGAGCATCACCGTTCCTGTCCGGACCCGTTCTCCCAGGTGGGGAACGCCTGTCCTGCACTGTCGTGGTACCGAACGCCGCGCCGTTGCACCCACGGGCCGCCGACGAGGCATCCGTTGCAGTATTCCCGACACGGCCGGGCAGCTGAATCCACCGTGGCACGCCGGGCCGCCCGGTCGGCCGAGGAGGCGGCCGGTGAAGTACGCTCAGCGGGTCGGTGGGCGTGGTTGTGCGCCCGGGGAGCTTTGCCGGACGACAACCCGGCGAGGAAGGCGGAAACGTGGCTGGTACGTCCGCGGGTCGTCGGATTCTGCTGACGGTCGGGCTGGTTGGCGCCGGCATGGCGTTGAGCGGCTGTTCGATGGCAGACCTGCCCCGCTTCGGCTGGCCGTCCCCGGTGACCGAACAGGGCCGCCACATGCAGTACTTCTGGTCCGCCGCCTTCATCGCATCGCTGGTGGTCGGCGTCATCGTCTGGGGCGCCATGTTCTGGGTGTTCCTGCGGTACCGCAAGCGTGCCGGGGATCCGTTGTACCCCAAGCAGACCAAGGAGAACCTGCCTTTCGAGTTGGTCTGTACAGCCATCCCGTTCGTGCTGATCTCGGTGCTGTTCTACTTCACCGTGACGGTGGAGAACAAGGTGCTGGCCAACGATCCCAACCCCGATGTGGTGGTCGATGTGACCGCCTTCAAGTGGAACTGGGACTTCGGCTACCGGGGGACAACGGTGCCCGGCGCGATCGCCAACCCGGACGCCCCGGACGCCGACTGGTACAACCCGACCGAGGTGCACACCATCGGCCGCGCCGACGAGGTGCCGGTGCTGGTGGTGCCGGTGCACAAGACGGTCGAGTTCCATCTGCAGTCGCGGGACGTGATCCACTCGTTCTGGGTGCCCGACTTCGTCTTCAAGCGGGACGTGTTCCCGGATCCCGAGGCGAACCAGACGGAGAACGTCTTCCAGGTGAACATCGACCGTGAGGGCGCTGTCGTCGGCCGCTGCGCGGAGCTGTGCGGCACGTACCACTCGCAGATGAACTTCGAGGTGCGGGCGGTCCCGGACAACGTCTACCAGGCCTATCTGAAGCTGCGGACGACGGAGAACGCGGCGACCGGCGCTCCGTACAGCCTGTCCGAGGCGCTCACCCAGGTCGGCAAGGACATTCCGTCCTGCGGCGAGTTGTGCGCCCCGCACGCGACCACCACGTACCCGTTCAATACGGACCGGCAGGCCAAGGCCGCGTCGGAGAACCCGAACGGCGGAAGCTGATGTCACAAGATCAGACGATTCACCACACCGACGACGACGAGCAGACCGGCAAGCCCGGCAGGGGCATGGGCGTCGAAGGCGGCATGTTCCTGGGGCTGACGGCGTTCTTCTTCATCGCTGCGGTGATCTACGCCATTTTCGCCTCCGACGAATGGGTCGGCATCGTTGCGTTGACCCTCTCCGGCGGCCTGACGCTGATCATCGGCACCTTCATCTGGTTCACCGGACGGCGGCTCGAGGGCCCGCGTCCGGAGGACCGGAACGCCGAGATCGCCGAGGGCGCAGGGGAACTGGGCTTCTTCTCGCCCGGCTCGTACTGGCCGATCACCATCGCAGCGACCGCCGCCCTGTTCGCGGTCGCCACCGCTTTCCTGCTGATCTGGCTGATGATCATCGGCGCCGGTCTGCTGATCATGGCCGTCTGCGGGCTGATGTTCGAGTACCACCGCCCACCCGCTCACTGACTGACGGCCGACCCGAGGCTCTTCGGTGACGATCAGGGGACGTACCGGCACCTCCCTGTGGAGTGTGGTGCTGGACTCCACTGACGCCAAGGCGCTGTCCCGGTTCTACCTGGAGCTGCTCGGCTGGCGCCTGCGCACCGATGAGCCGGACTGGGTGACGATCCAGCCGCCCGACGGCCGCGGCTATCTCTCGTTCCAGACCAACGTTTCGTACCGGCCGCCGACCTGGCCCGCTGCCGAAGCGGACCAGCAGATGCAGCTGCACCTCGATCTCCAGGTGAACGACCTCGAGGCGGCGGTGGAGGATGCGGTGGCGCTCGGCGCCAGGCTGTCGGCCCATCAACCGCAGGACGACGTCCGGGTGCTGTTCGACCCGGCCGGGCATCCGTTCTGCCTGTGGCTGGATGACGACCCGGACGACTGATCGGCCGCTGCTGGATCGGGCCGGATTCTGCGTGGCAGCGGCCAAGGTGGACAGTTGCGCTGGGGTGCCGGCGGCCGTGGAGACCTGACCGGCAAGTCGAAGGCCCGGCACCACAACGGGTGCCGGGCCTTTGACGATGCGTATCGGGTCAGTGACCCGAGTGGGTACCGGCCTCGTCCCGCGGCCGCAGTGCGCCGCTGGTACCGCCGTTGCCGTTCGTGCCGCCGTTGCCGGTCTCCTCGGCCGCGTCCAGCGCTTCGTGGTGGATCAGCCCGGTGTCGTCCCTGGCCTTGATCACCCCGACGACGGCTTTGCCGGCGTAGCCGAGCTGGTTCATCCGCTTCGGCACCGGTGCGCCCTGGTACTCCAGCGGGATCGGGTGGCCGTGCTCGTCGACGCCGCCCAACGGCTGGTGGACCTCGATGAACGCGCCATTGGGCAGCCGCTTGATGATGCCGGTCTCGATCCCGTGCTCCAGCACCGCCCGGTCGGAATGTTGCAGGCCGAGACACAAGCGGTAGGTGACGACGTAGGCGATCAGCGGGAAGACGAACGACCCGATCCGGCCGATCCAGGTCATCACGTTCAACGAGATGTCCAGTTTCAGGGCGAAGATGTCGTTGGCACCGTTGATCAGGTTCAGCACATAGAAGGTCAGGAAGGCGACACCCAACGCGGTTCGCACCGGGACGTCCCGGGGGCGCTGCAGCAGGTTGTGCATCGCGTTGTCCTTGGTGAACTTCTTCTCGATCCACGGGTAGGCCCCGACCAGGATCATCAGCACCGTGGCGCCGACGATGGCCGGGAAGAACACCGCGGGGATCATGTAGTGCCCGAAGATGTTTCGCGGCTCCCAGGCCGGCCAGACCCGTACCATGCCGTCCAGGAAGCCCATGTAGAAGTCCGGTTGGACGCCCGCGGACACCTGGGCAGAGTTGTACGGCCCCAGGTTCCACACCGGGTTGATCTGGAAGACGCCGGCCATGATCGCGATGAAGCCGAACACCACCGCGAAGAAGCCGCCGCCCTTGGCGGCGAAGGTCGGCAGCACCCGGACCCCGACGACGTTCTCCTCGGTCTCCCGCTTGCCGGGGAACTGGGTGTGCTTCTGGAACCAGACCAGGGCAACGTGCAACCCGATCACCGCCAGGATCAGCCCGGGGATCAGCAGGATGTGCAACGAGTAGAACCGGCCGATGATCAATTCACCCGGGTAATCCCCGCCGAATACGGCCCAATGGGCCCAGGTACCGATCACCGGGATCGACAGGATGAACGCGGACACCGCCCGGAGCCCGGTCCCGGAGAGCAGGTCGTCCGGCAGCGAGTAGCCCATGAAGCCTTCGGCCATCCCGAGCACCAGCAGCAGCACACCGAGGATCCAGTTGGCTTCGCGCGGCTTGCGGAACGCGCCGGTGAAGAACACCCGCATCATGTGCAGCATCATCGAGGCCAGGAACAGCAGCGCCGCCCAGTGGTGGATCTGCCGGATCAGCAGACCGCCGCGGACCTCGAACGAGATGTCAAGGGTGGACGCGAAGGCCCGCGACATCGGAACGCCACGGAGCTTGTCGAACACCCCCTGATAGACCGTCTCACCCATCGACGCATCGAAGAACAGCGTCAGGTAGATGCCGGACAGCAACAGCACCAGGAATGAGTAGAGGGCGGCCTCGCCGAGCATGAACGACCAGTGCGTCGGGAAGACCTTGTTCAGCTGGGTGCGCAGCGGCCGTGCGTTGTGGTACCGGAGGTCGGCACCGTCCAGCGCCTTGCTGGCCATGCTGCCGCCGGGCTTGGCGGTGGCCGTGGTGAGCCGGCTCATCAGGAGCTCTCCTTCGGTGACGCTTTCCAGGCCGGGTGTTTGCCGTTCTCCCAGAACCCGGGTCCGACGGCTTCGTGGAAGTCGCTGACGGCGATGAAGTAACCCTCTTCGTCCAGCGCGATCGGCAGCTGCGGCAGCGGCCGGGTAGCCGGGCCGAAGACCGGTTTGCAGCCGTCGTTGACGTCGAACTGTGATTGGTGGCAGGGGCACAGGATGCGGCCCGTCTGCGCCTCGAACAGCGAGGTCGGGCAACCGACATGGGTGCAGATCTTGGAATAGGCGTAGTAGTCGCCGAACTCCCAGCCCTGCTGGCCGTCGCGGATCTTGACCTTCTCGTCCGACCGCAGCCGGATCAGCATGACGGCGGAGTCGGACATCTTGGCACCGCCGGGGACGCCGGGGAAGACCGTCATGATCGCGCCGGCCGCCATGTCCTCGGGCCGGACCGGGGTGCCGTCGATCTGGGCCATCCGGACCTTCTTGCCGGCAACCGGCGCCCAACCGGTGACCCACAGGTCGGACTTCGCGCCCTTCGCCCATGGATTCTTGATGAACCCGCCGAGCACCGGGACGATCGCGACCAGCCCGATGACGCCACCGGCCAGTCCGAGGGTCCCCTTGAGCATGCCGCGGCGCTTGATGTTGGTCTTGTCGACCACATCGAACACCTCGGCGCCCAGGGTGCGGCGGTCCACCTCGGCGGACATGCCGATGTGCCGCTGCTGGACAGCGACCTCGTGCGGGGCGAGCTTCTTGGCCAGCGCGATGACGCCGACGCCGAGGCAGGCGATCGCACCACCGAGGGTGACGCCGAGCAATGGCGTGTACAGCGCGTACATCAACTGCTTGTCCGAGCCCGGCGGCTGATAGCCCGCCGGCCACCAGATGAAGATCCCGATCATCGCCAGTCCGAACAGCGCGGACAGCACGAACCAGCGGGAGACGGCCCGCTCGGCATGCTTGTCGGCCGGCGAACCGGGTTCGTACCGCTCGCCGTACTCGACCAGCTCGACACCGTCGAGCTTGGCACCGAGTCGGGCCAATTCCTCCCGGCCCATCGAGGCGAGTACCTCGTCGGAGGGCACCTCCACGTTCGAATCCCCACTCATGCCTTGGACCCCATCCAGAGCGTGACGCCGACGATCGCGACCATACCGACCAGGAAGGCGATCAGGCCCTCCGGCGCCGGCCCGAACCCGCCCAGCGGCAGGCCGCCGGGATCGATGGTCTCCTTGTTCATCTGGACGAACGAGATGATGGCCTTCTTCTCGTCCGGGGTCAGTTGTCCGTCGGAGAACTTCGGCATGTTCTCCGGTCCGGTCAGCATGGCGGCATAGATCTCGGAGTTGGTGGCCTCGCTCAGTGCCGGCGCGTACTTGCCCTGCGACAGCGCTCCGCCCGCACCGGTGAAGTTGTGGCAGGAGGCGCAGTTCAACCGGTACAGCTCGCCGCCCTTGGCCACCTCGGCGTCATCGCGCAGCTGCCCCTCGGGGACCTGTGGTCCGCCGCCGTTGGCCTGGATGAAGGCGCCGAGCTGGTCGATCTCCTCCGGGGTGAAGAAGGCGGGCTTGCGGGGCATCTGCGCGGCGTTCTCGGCGGCCGGCATCCGGCCGGTCGAGAGCTGGAAGTAGGCGGCGGCCTCGCCGACCCCGATCAGTGACGGCCCGTGGTCCTGCACGCCCTGCAGATTCGCACCGTGGCAGGTGATGCAGGAGTTCATGTACAGGTTCTTGCCGGCGGCGATCATCTCCGGATCGACGGCGGCGGCCTGCGCGGTCTGCGGGGTGGGGGACAGCGCCGCGTAGGCGAAGCCGACGGTGATCAGCGCCAGCAACAGCGCCAGCCCACCGGACAGCCTGCGGAAGGACTTGCTCCCGCGGGTGATGCGCCTGCGTGGCGCTTCGTCGGGGGTGCGCATTCTCGTCACCTTTCGGGGCCGGGGAGTTGAGGGTTGCGTCATCGGATGATGTAGATCGTCGCGAACAGGGCGATCCAGACCACGTCGACGAAGTGCCAGTAGTAGGAGACGACGATCGCGCTGGTCGCCTGGGCGGGGGTGAACTTGGAGAGCCGGGTCCGCATCAGCAGGATGACGAAGGCGATCAGCCCGCCGATCACGTGCAGGCCGTGGAAGCCGGTGGTCAGGAAGAAGACCGTGCCATAGGCGGACGAGGAGAACGTCGTGCCCTCGTGCACCAGGTGCACGTACTCGTTCGCCTGGCCGCCGACGAAGATCGCGCCCATCACCAGGGTCAGCAGGTACCAGCGCCGCAGCCCGATGACGTCACCGCGCTCCGCCGCCCAGACACCGAACTGGCAGGTGAACGACGAGGCCACCAGGATGATGGTGAAGACCAAGGCGTACGGCACGTTCAGTTCGGTCGGTTCGGTCGGCCAACCCAGCGCCGGGTCAGCCGTGGCCCTGGCGGTGAAGTAGATCGCGAACAGGCCGGCGAAGAACATCAACTCGCTGGCCAGCCAGACGATGACGCCGACACTCACCATGTTCGGTCGGTTCAGCGTGTGGATCCTGGAACTGAAGGCGCCCGGGGAGCCCGGAGGGGGGTTGCCGGCGGGTCTGGTCACAGTCGTCACACGAGGATTATGGACTGTCCCGGCCTGGATTGCGCCCGCGGGTACCCGCGCGTTCGAAGATCTTCGACAATTTGTAGCGCAACGCGCTGTTCGGGGGTGCCCGGAAGTCGTAGTTCGGGCGTCGTCAGCCAGCTCGAAGTCGCCCGAACGTGGGGTGTGTGGCTCCCGGTGGCCGCCGTTCGGGCGGCTTCCTCCGGCGTCCTGGCGAGGTCAGGGGACCACTGCGGAAGCCGCCCGGATGCCGCCCACTACGATCGACCCGAGTACCGACCGCACTGGCGAACGACCGCACTGGTTAAGGACGGCAATCGATGGGCAACCCCGTGGTTCTGGTCTACAGCAACCGGGCCGAGGTCCGCGCCGACATCATGGCCGCGATCGGTCGTCGCCCGGCGCCGGATGTCGGTCGGATCGACTTCCTGGAGTGCGATGGCGTGGCGGACGTGCTGTTTGCCATCGATTCGCACATCCCCTCGGTGGTGGTGCTCGACGGTGAGGCACAACCGACCGGCGGCATCGGGATCAGCCGGCAGATCCACCAGGAGTCCGACGACATCCCGCCGGTGGTGCTGGTGGTCGGCCGAGCCGCCGACCGGTGGCTGGCGACCTGGGCAAAGGCCGACGAGGTGCTGGTCACGCCGCTGGACCCGGTGACGACCGCCGATACGGTCGCGGCCGTGCTGCGCCGGCGGTCGGCCCTGGTCACCTCGACCGAGTGACGGGCGGACCTTCGTGGACAGGACGTGGCCCGAGGTACTGAGCCGACTGCTCGACGGTGTCGATCTGACGGCCGATACCACCGCCTGGGTGATGGACCGGGTGATGTCCGGGGAGGCGACCCCGGCGCAGATCGCCGCCTTCGCGGTGGCCCTGCGGGCGAAGGGCGAAACGGCGGCCGAGGTCGAGGGCCTGGTCGCCTCGATGCTCTCGCACGCCGTCCGGGTGCCGACGTCGCGGCGGTCGGTCGACATCGTCGGCACCGGGGGCGACCGGGCGAACACGGTCAACATCTCCAGCATGGCCTCCGTGGTGATGGCCGCCGCCGGGGCACCGGTGGTCAAGCACGGCAACCGGGCCGCTTCCAGCAAATGCGGCTCGGCCGACCTGTTGGAGGGTCTCGGGGTGGCGATCACCCTCGGGCCCGACGAGGTGGGCACCACCCTGGACGAGCTCGGCATCGGATTCTGTTTCGCGCCGGTGTTCCACCCCTCGTTCCGGGCCACCGCCGGCCCGCGGCGCGAGATCGGCATTCCCACGGTGTTCAACTTCCTCGGACCGCTCACCAACCCGGCGCAGCCGGCTGCCGGTGCGATCGGCTGCGGCGCGGCGACCATGGCCCCGGTGATGGCCGAGGTCTTCGCCCGCCGCGGCGCCGACGTGCTGCTGTTCCGCGGCGACGACGGGTTGGACGAGCTGACCACGACCACCACCTCCACCGTCTGGGTGGTGACGGATGGGGCGGTGAGCCGCAGCACCCTGGACCCGGCACGGCTCGGCATCGCGGCATCGACCCCGGCCGACCTGGTGGGCGGCGAGGTGTCGGTGAACGTCGGCGTCGCCAGGGATCTGTTCGGTGGCCGCACCGGGGCGGTGCGTGACGCGGTGCTGCTGAATGCCGCGGCCGGGCTGGCGGCCTTCGACGGCTTGAGCCACAGCGGCGATCTGGAGGACCGGATCGCGGCGGCGCAACGCCGGGCGGCGGACGCCATCGATTCGGGGGCGGTGGCGCAGTTGATCGAGAACTGGGCCGTCAGGTCGACCGAACTGGCCGCCGCCAAGAGCTAGCGGTGACCCGGGACCGGTCGTCCGGCAGGGTCAGGAATCCATGCCGATCGAGAACGCGTCGTCGTTGTCCCGTTGCGAGTACTCCCGGAACGCGATGTGGGTGACGGTGTTGATGACGCCAGGGACCTTCGACACGTGATTCGGGATGATGTCGGCGATGCTCTCGTGATCGGCGGCACGGACCACCGCGATCAGGTCGACGTCGCCGGCGCAGGAGTAGACGCTCTCCACGCTCTGCAGATCGGCGATGGCCTGGGCGGTTTCGGGAATGCTGTCGGCATCGACAGAGATCAGCACGATGGCGGTCACCATCTGCAGAGCGTATCCCGCTCGGTCCCGCACCGGCCGGTCGACCCGGCCCATGGTCATCAGGCACGGGCCGACCAGCGATCTGGGCTGACCGGCCCTGGGCTGACGGGACCTGGGCTGACCGGACCTGGGCTGACGGGACCCGGTCTGACGGGACCCGGTCTGACGGGACCCGGTCTGACGGGACCCGGGCTGACGGAACCTGGTCTCCGCGGGTCGGGACGACTCCGGCTGACCATCGCCGCAGCGATTCGTTACCGTTCCGGTCATGCCGGAGACGCCGCAACGGTGGTACGCCAGGGTCAGCGCCGCGATCGGGGCGAACGGTTACCGCCACGCCGATCTCACCCAATGGCGCAGCTGGCCGTGGACCGGGACGCTGACGCCGAAGCCGCTCGACCCGCCGGTCGACGAGGAGCCACAGCGCAGCGGTGTCGGCGGCGCGGACTGTATGCAGTGCGCCAGCAGCCAGGACCCGGACGGTGACTACCTGATCTGGCGGGACGAAACGTGGATGCTCGGCATGCCGTTCGAGCCGAGCTCGTTGCCGTTCAAGGTGTTCCTGATGCCCAGGCGTCACGCCGATCTGGCCGACCTCACACCGGTCGAGGCAGCCAGGCAGGGCGAGCTGCTGGTGGCGATCGAGCAGGCGGCCTGTGCGGTTCTCGATGTGCCGAGGATCCAGGTTGCCCGCTGGGGTGACGGCACCGAGCACCTGCACTGGTGGCTGTATGCCCGGCCGACCGGGCAGCTCCAGCTGCGCGGCACCTTTCTGTCGCACTGGGACGACCTGTTGCCTGCCGGCGATCCGGTGACAGCACGCGCGGACAGCGAGTTGGTCGCCGCCCGGCTGCTGCAGCTGGCCGGGGGAGAGCTGGTGCAGCGCAGCAGGTCCGCTGCCGACCGGCCCGCAGCCGACCCGCCGGCTCCAGGTCAACCCACCGCATAGCGCCGGCCGATCTCGGCGTCCCGCAATTGTCCGCGGGCCACCGCCGCCGCCGAGGTGAAAGCGTGCCAGCGACCGGCGGCGCGCGCCGGGCAGGCCCATGGCGAACTGAGCTGCACCAGCCTGGTGCCGGGCCGATCCAGCCAGTTCAGGATGGTCGAGGACTCCTCGGCGGACGCCGCCGGCAGCGGGCCGGGTGTTGGCACCACGGTCTCGGCGGAGGCCAGCAGCAGCTCGACCACCCGCATCGGGTTCACCCCGCGACGGGCGTGTCCGGCGGCGGCCAACCGGCCGTGCCGCACGACGCTCAGCTCCCAGCCGCCGGAGCCGTCCGGGCGGGCCGCCACCAGCTCCGCGATGGTGGTCAGCGCCGTCAGCCGCTGGCAGCGGTCCACCGCCTCGGCCAGCACCGCCAGCCGGTCACGGGCAACCGCAGCCTCGTCGAACCGGCCGCCGGCGCCGAGATCGGTGATCCGGCCGCGCAGCTGTGCCAGCAGTTCGTCCGAACTGCCGGCCACCAGCTCGACGATCCGCCGGACGTGCGTCGCGTACTCGTCGATCGACTCGGCGCCGGAACACGGTGCGCCGCAACGGCCCAGCTCGGCCAGCGCGCACGGAGTGCCGTTCGGTGAGGTGCGCCGGATCTTCGCGCTGCACCGGCGGATCCGGACGGTCGCCTGAATGGCGTCAACGGCGATCTCCGCGGTGCTGCGGGAGGTGAACGGGCCCAGGCACGCGCCCGGCCGGCGGATCGCCGACGACTGCGACCCGACCACCGACAGCCGGGGGAACGCCTCGTCGGTGAGCACCACCCACCACAGCCGGAACGGCGCCTTCGACCGCCGGTTGTACCGGGGCTGATGGGCGGCGATCAGCCGCTGTTCGCGGACCTGGGCCTCCAGGCTGTGGGCGCACACCACGTGGTCGACGCGTTCGGCGATCTTGACCATCTGCCGGATCTTGCGGCGTTGCTCGGAGGCGCCGAAGTAGGAGCGGACCCGCTGCCGCAGGTTCTTGGAGGTGCCCACGTACAACACCTCATCGCCTCGCCCGCGGAACAGATACACCCCGGGGGCGGCCGGAAGGTGTTGGGCCAGGCCGCGTTTGCGTCGTCGTTCGGGCGACACCCGGCGGGCGGCGGCCTGCAGCTCGTCCAGGCTCTGGACGCCGAGATTGCCCAGTCGTTCGAACAGCGCATGCAGCACGTCGACGGTCGCCCTGGCGTCGGTGAGCGCGCGATGGTCGGGCTGCACGGTCGAGCCGAGCAGCGGAGCCAGCAGGCCGAGCCGGACGCTCGGGGCCTCGTCCCTGGTCAACACACTGCGGGCCAACCGGACCGTGTCGACCACCCGCGGGTTGGGCCACGGCAGTTGCTGCCGTCGGCAGGCCTCGCGCAGGAATCCGATGTCGAACCCGGCATTGTGCGCAACCAGCACGCAGTTGCGGGAGAACTCGAGAAAGCTGGGCAGGACCGTCTCGATCCGGGGTGCACCGATCACTGTCGTATCGCTGATCCCGGTGAGGATGGTGATCTGCGGCGGTATCGGCCGACCGGGATCGACCAGGGTGGCGAATTCGCCCAGCACCTCGCCCCCGCGCACCTTGACCGCTCCGATCTCGGTGATCGAGTCGGCGCTGCTGGAGCCTCCGGTGGTCTCCAGATCGACCACGACGAAGGTGATCTCGCGGAGCGGATCGGCGAGTTCGTCGAAGCAGGCCTGGGTCATGATGCGGACCGTAGATGCGGCCACCGACAGGCGCGGCGCGCCGCGCCGTCACCGGCGGTCGTCCTACCGGCGGAAATTGGCTGACGGCCGGCGGGAGACAATGACTGCATGCGGCTCGACGAGCTTCCGGAACCGGTGCGGACCAGGGTGATCACCCTGGCCGCCGCGGCTCTCGGCGCGGCGGCCCCGGGCCAGATCCCACCGACGCTGGCCGCGGTTGCCAGGTTCGCACCGGGCAAACGGGCGCGGCGCGGCGCGCTGCCGTTGGCCAGGGCGGTCGAGTCCGACGCCGCCTTCCGGGCTCTGGTCGCCCACACCGCCCGCGCCGCGCTGCCCGTCCCGTCGGGCCGCCACCACACAACTGACGGCGCCGCTGACGGCACCGCTGTTGACGGCACCGCTGTTGACGGCACCGCCGCTGATGGCGGCGAACCCGATGGCGCCGCACCGGGCGGCGCCGAACCGGGCGGCGCGGGAACGGGCGCCCCGGGTCCCAACGACACCGACGATGTCGGCGCCGTCACGCTGGCGTACCTGCTCGGCACGCCGATTCCGGCGGATGCGCTCGGCCGGATCGCCGACTCGTCCGAGCTGATTGCGGCCCGGCGCCGGATCCGCGAGCTGGAACGGGAGGTCGACCGGCTCACCCGGACGCTGGAGACCAGTGCCGAAGAACGGGCCGAGCAGGCCCGGCGGGCGGCCGACGTCGCCGGTTCTTCCGAGGCCGACCGGCTCCGGGCCAGGCTGCGGGAGCAGGGCACCAGGGTCCGGCAGGCGGAACTGATCGCCGAGCAGGCCCAACAACGGGCCGACGAGCAGCTCGGCGAGCTCAACGAGCGACTGGCCGCGGCCCAGCGATCGCGGGACGAGGCGCAGGCCAGGGCGGCGGCGGCCGTCGCCGAGTCCGACCGGATACGGACAACCCTTGCGGCACACCGCGATTCGGGTGACCGCGAGGTCGGCGCGCGCGATCGGAGGATCGACCTGCTGCTGACGTCGATCGGGGCAGCCGCTGCCGGCCTGCGGCGTGAGTGGGAACTGGCCAGCGGCGGTGAGTTGCCGGCCGATCTGGTCGCCAGACAGGTGTCCAGGGCTCCGGTGAGCCCGGTCCGGGTCGCCGATCCGAACCGGCTCGCCGACCTGCTGTCGGTGCCTGGGGCGCACCTGATCGTCGACGGTTACAACGTGACCAAGACGGGCTACCCGGAGCTGACGTTGGCCGACCAACGCGAACGGCTGATCCGGTCGCTGTCGACCTTGCGCGCCCGCACCTCGGCCGAGATCACCGTGGTGTTCGACGGCGCGGCCGTGTCGGTGACGGCGCCGCAGGGGCGCAAGATTCGGGTGCTGTTCTCGCCGCCGGGAGTGATCGCCGACGACGTGATCCGCCGGCTGGTGGCCGCCGAACCCGTCGGCCGGCTGGTGGCGGTCGCCACCTCCGATCGAGCCGTGGCGACCGACGTCGGTCGCTCGGGGGCCAGGACGGCCGGCTCGGACGTTCTGCTCGCGCTGCTGGGGCACCCCGGCTGATCCGGTGGCGGGTGTCCCGGCCGGGTTCTCGCCGTGCTCGCCCTGCACTCGGCCGTTCTCGCCGCCGGCCTGGCGGGCCCGCTGCCGGTCGGTCTCGACGGCACTGTCGGTGCCGGTCCCTACCGTTCGCCTCGTTCGCATCATCCATCGAACGCGAGGAGGCAACAGTGCACGTGGATTGCGAAACCTGCACCGTCCGGGGCGCCGCATGTTCCGGTTGCGTGGTCACCATGCTGCTGGGCGGCACACCGGACGGGGTCGAGTGGGACGAGACGGAGCGCGCCGCCCTCGGGGTGCTGGCCGACTCCGGTCTGGTACGGCCCTTGTTACTGTCCGTGACCGACGGGCAGCTGAAACGGCGCACCGGCTGACCGCGCGGTCGCGCGGAGTGGTGCGCAGGGCCACCGAAGACGTGAGCTGCGTCACTCTGTGTCCGTCTGTCGTGCCCCTGACGAGTGCGTGACACGCGCGGGTATCCGGCCCGGGCTGGACTCGACCGTGTCCGTCTCGTAACCTGACCGAGACCTTCAGCACGAAGCGCCACACCACGGCGTT
The DNA here is from genome assembly GCF_000426645.1 of Nakamurella lactea DSM 19367. Classification (GTDB taxonomy): domain Bacteria; phylum Actinomycetota; class Actinomycetes; order Mycobacteriales; family Nakamurellaceae; genus Nakamurella; species Nakamurella lactea. The sequence continues at coordinate 231,987 of NZ_AUFT01000011.1, forward strand.
CGGGAGGTCACCGCCGAATCGGCCCGTCGGGGTGGGCCGAGCCGGGGACCCACAGTTACCTGGGGTGAATCCCTGCGCGCGAGCATGCGCTCGTCGCGGGGTAGGGCACTTCCTTGCCCGAACCCGTCAGCTAACTCGGTAGGCGGCAGAGGAAGAAAGGGAACGCCGGTCTTGGCGATTCATCACCGCGGACTACTCACTGTCGTCCGCTCCCGTTCTGCCAGAGCCGTCACCGGCCTGGTCGCTGCCACTCTCGTGGTTGGCATGTTCACCGCCCCCGGCGCCGCGGCAACCCCGTCCGCCGCGCCGGCGACCCCGAAGCCGTACGTCGCCGAGCCGACGACCCCGGACAACTCGGCCGACGCCAAGAAGGCCTGGCTGCAGGCCTCCGAAGACGCCGACGCGTTGAACGAGAAGGTTCTCGTCGCCGCTGAGGCGGAGAAGGCCGCGAAAGCGGCCTCGTCCGCCGCCGCCAAGTCGCTGACCGCGAGGCAGGCCGAGGCGGACGCGGCGCAGGCGGAGGTGACCAGCGCCGAGAAGGCCGCTGCCGACGCCAAGTCCGCGCAGCAACAGGCCGCCAGGCAGGTGGCCGACTTCCAGAGCAAGGTCGACCAGTTCGCTGACGCGAGCTTCCGCGGCGCCCACTTCGGTTCGATGTCCGCGTTGTTCACGTCCAGTTCGGCCGAGGACTTCCTGGATCAGGCGTCGATGCTCGACGTCGTCGCCCAGGACAGCAGCCAGAACATCACCAATCTGGCAGCCGCGAACGCCCGGGCCAAGCAGGCGACCACGAAGGCCACCGCCACCGCCACCGCGGCCACCGCGGCCGCGAACAAGGCCGCTGCCGCTGTCACCGCGGCGAAGAAGGCCAAGGCGAGCAAGGATGCCGCCGAGGCGTCGGCCCACCGGGCCGCGCAGGACGTCACCAAGCAGCAGGCGAACCTGAACGCCAAGGCCGCGGCGATGAAGAAGCTGTACAACCAGCTCACCGAGCAGGAGCGGGAGGCGGCGCTGCGCGAACAGCAGCAGGCCGCCGAGGCGCAGGCCGCGCAGACCCAGGCCGATACGGCTCGGGCGGATCGGAATCGCGCCACCACTCCGGGCACCACCGATCAGGGCAGCGCAGGCGCCGCTTCGGATTCGGCGCCGGCGGCCCCGGCTCCGGCACCGGCCGCCAGCGGAGCAGCGGCGACCGCGGTTGCTGCCGCACTGTCCAAGGTCGGAGCGCCGTACGTCTTCGGCGCCGCCGGCCCCAGTGCCTTCGACTGCTCCGGTCTCACCTCCTGGGCCTGGGCACAGGCCGGTGTGTCCATCCCGCGGACGTCGTCCGGACAGGCCGGGTTGACCTATGTGCCGCTGGATCAGCTGCGCCCCGGCGACCTGATCACCTACTACTCGCCGGTGCACCACGTCGCCATGTACATCGGCAACGGCCAGATCGTCAACGCCTCGACCTCGTCGAAGCCGGTCATGGTGATGTCGATGTACTACAACAACCACAACCCGACCGGTCACCGCGTCGGCTGATCCGGCCCACGCTCGCTCACATCAGCTGAATACCCACGGACCATGCGGCGGACACTGCTCGTCACCAACGACTTTCCGCCGCGGGCCGGGGGTATTCAGTCGTATCTGCACCAGATCGTCGACAACCTGCCCGCCGACGACCTGGTGGTCTATGCACCTGCCTGGGACGGCGCCGCCGCCTTCGACGCCGCGCAGCAGTTCACCGTTGTCCGGCATCCGACGTCACTGATGCTGCCCACTCCGGCCGTCGCCCGGCGGGCGGCCGCGCTGATCGCCGAGCATCGCCTGACCGGCGTCTGGTTCGGTGCCGCCGCGCCGCTGGCATTGCTGTCGCCGCATCTGCGACGGCACGGTGCGCAGCGCATCATCGCCTCGACCCACGGGCACGAGGTCGGCTGGTCCATGCTGCCCGGCGCGCGGCAGGCGCTGCGCCGGATCGGCGATCACACCGATGTGGTGACCTTCGTCAGCCGCTATGCCCGCCGCCGGTTCGCCGCGGCACTGGGGCCGGGCGCGGCGCTGGAGTACCTACCGCCGGGCGTCGACAGCCGGATGTTCGCGCCCGACCCTGCAGCGCGGGCGCTGATCCGCCGACGTCACGGTCTCGACGGTGCGGCGGTCATCGTCTGTGTGTCCAGGCTGGTGGCCCGCAAGGGGCAGGATCAGCTGATCGCCGCCCTGCCGACCGTACTGGCGGCCGTGCCGTCCGCCCGGTTGCTGATCGTCGGCAGCGGGCCGGACCGCCCCCGGCTGACCCGGCTGGCCCAGCGGCACGGAGTGGCCGGCGCGGTGATCTTCACCGGCGCGGTGCCCTTCGCCGAACTACCTGCCCACTTCGTCGCCGGCGACGTGTTCGCCATGCCCTGCCGGACCAGGGGCGGTGGGTTGGACGTCGAGGGGCTGGGCATCGTGTTCCTGGAGGCGTCCGCCGCCGGCCTGCCGGTGATCGCCGGTGATTCCGGCGGCGCCCCTGAGGCGGTGCTGGACGGCCACACCGGGGTGGTGGTGCCCGGTCGGGACCCGGCGGCGATCGCCGGCGCGGCGATCGACCTGCTGACGGATCCCGTCACCGCCGCATCCTGGGGCGCCGCCGGACGACGCTGGGTGCAACGGGACTGGACCTGGCGGAGCTCGGCAGATCGGCTGGTCGAACTGCTCGGCTGACGATCCCGTCAGCTCGGTCGGCACCGGAACCGGACCGGCACACCGGGACGGTAAACCGGGGGAGCGCGGCACCGTCGCCGGTTCGCCGGTTAGCGTGGTCGGGTGCGCGTCTCCTTCGTCTCCGACATCCACGGGAACGTTGCCGGGCTGGCCAAGGCCGCCCGGGACGCGGAGCGGCTGGTGGTGCTGGGGGATCTGCTCGACTACGTCGACTACCACAATCCGGCGGCCGGCATTCTCGGCGAGATCTTCGGCGCCGATCGGGTGCACCCGTTCATCCGGCACCGGTCGGTGGGCAACTTTGCCGGGCTGCATCGGCTCAACATCGAGCTGTGGGACTCGGTGGCCGACCCGGTCGGCACGCTGACCGAGGTGGTCGCTCGGCGCTACGCAGACATGCTGGAAGCACTCTCCCAGGCGAACACAACACCGTTGCTGATCCTCGGCAACGTCGACATGGTGTCGATCTGGGAAGACGTTGCGGGACAGGTGATTCCGTCGGTGGACGGTCAGGTGGTCGAGGTCGGCGGCCACCGGTTCGGGTTCGTCGGCGGCGGTGTCTTCGGGACTCGCGCCCCGGCCGCCGGTGCGGTCGGCGGCGGTACCGATCCGACGGCGGCTGGCCGGCCCGGTCCCGCGGTGCGGGCCTGGCGGCCCTACCTGCGGCCAGCGGACGAGTACGCACTCGCGGTGGCCGACCTCGGACCGGTGGACGTGCTCTGTTCTCACCTGCCGCCGCGGCTGCCGCTGTTGCGGTACGACCGGGTGCCGGCCAGGTTGGAGGCCTACGGTCCCGGTCTGCTGGAATCGATCGACGCCGGCCAGCCGCAGTTGGCTGTTTTCGGTCACGTGCACCAGCCGCAGGCCGTCCGGACGCGTCGGGGCCGCACCGAGTGCGTCAACGTCGGCCACTTCGCCCGGGACCCGCGGCCGTACCGGATCTCCCTCTGAGGTGTCGGCGGCCCCGCTACGCCGGGTAACCTTCGATTCATGGCGGACATCTCGACCCAGTCCCTGGTGATGGCGGCGCAGCCGACGGCGATCATGGACGCGATCGCCGACGTCGCTGCCTACCCGGACTGGACCGGTGCGATCAAGCAGGTCGAGATCACCGAACCGGGCACCGACGACCGGCCGCGCCGGGTGCGGTTCACCATGGACGCCGGTCTGATCAAGGACACCTACGAGCTCGAGTACGACTGGGCAGCAGATGGTCTGTCGGTGAGCTGGAACCTGGTCAGCGGGAAGCTCCAGAAGGGTCAACAGGGTTCGTACACGTTGAACCCGGTGGATGCCGGAACCGAGGTCACCTACCGGCTGGCGGTGCAATTGACCATTCCGCTGATCGGCCCGCTGCGCCGGAACGCCGAGAAGACGATCATGGACACCGCCCTGCGCGAGCTGCGCAAGCGGGTGGAAGAGCCGGCGGCGGGCAACGGATGAAGGTCGCCCTGGTCGCCGGGCCGGGCGGATCGGGTGTCACCACCGTTGCTGCGTTGACGGCCGTGGCCGCCGCCGGTCGCGGCAGCCGCACCGTGCTGGTGAGCTCGGATCCGTCGACGATGCAGATCCTCGGAGCCGACCGGGACCGCCCCGGGCTGACGGTGGTCCGTCCCGACCCCGCCGCTGACGCCGCCGCGGGTCGACCCGCCCTGTCCGGCTACCTGCGTGCCCTGGGCCTTGACGACGACGTCGAGGCCGCCGACCTGGCCGACCTGCCCGGGGCGGGCGAGCTGTCCACCCTCTACGCGATCGCGACGGTGGCGGCCGGCGGTGACTGCGATGCGCTGGTGGTGGACGCCGGCGCCAGGGCCGTCGACCTGTTGGCGGTCCCGGAGACGGTCGGCCGGCTGGCCGACCTGGTACTGCCGGCGCCGATGCGGATCCTGCGACAGTTCGGCGGCCTGCTGGGTGGCCGCCGGACGGCGAATGCCGCGGCCGCCCCCGACCTGGTCGGCGCGGTGCTCGATCGACTGCTGCTGGCCCGGATGCTGCTCACCTCCGGCGCCGCCCTGCATCTGGTCTGCGGACCACAGCGGCTGCGGCGGGACGTCGCTGCGGCCATGGTGCCGGTGCTGGCGGTCCACGGCATCGGCCTCGGTCGCGTGCTGTGCAACCGCGCCGACGGGACCGAAGGGCCGCCTGCGGTCTGGCCGGCCGAGACCTTGGCGATCCCCGCCCAGCCGGACGAACCGACCGGAGCAGCGCTGGATGCGTTGGTGCACATCGTTTTCGGCGACCGTGATCCGCTGTCCGTGACGCCTGGCCCGGCCTTCCGTGATCCGCTGGTGATCCGCACCGATGGCGGTTTCCGGATGGACATCCCGATCCCGTTGGCCGAGCGGAAGTCGCTGGATCTGGTGCGGTCCGGCAGCGACCTGCTGGTCACCGTGCTCGGCCGGACCCGGCGCATCGAGCTGCCGTCGGTACTGCGGCGATGCCGGGTCGCCGGCGCCGGGTTCAGCGACGGTGCCCTGTCCGTCAGCTTCGTTGCCGACCCGGCACAATGGCCGCGGGCCCTGCACCCGGACGGGGACACCCCGCCGGCCACCGCATCGGCGGCTGCGGATGCGAGGACATGAGATGAGCGAGCGGCAGGACCCGGATGAGTGAACTGCGCGGCGAGGCGACTCAGCTGCTGGACGTGCTGGTCGAGCGACTCAGCGTCGCCCAGCAGCTGCTGGGCGCCCGGCCGACCGATGAACCGACATCGGGAACTACCGGGTCGACCGATCCGGGGTCGGCTGCCGCCGAACCCGATCCGGCGGCACCGGCGTCGGCGCCCGCCGACTCGCCGGTGTGTCCGACCTGCGGTCACGATGCCCGGCAGGCCAGCTGCTCCGGCTGCCCGCTGTGCGCGCTGCTGTCCATGCTGCGCGGCGACCGGCCCGAGCTCACCGCCAAGCTGGTCGACGGCGCACTGACCGCCCTGCAAGGGATCCGCGCCCTGCTGGCCGAACCGGTGGCCCCTTCCGAACGGGCCGATCCGGCGGTGGACACCGAATCCGGTCCCGCGGCCGCCCCGGCGGCCGAGCGGATCGACATCCGATGAGCCGGCAGCGGGCGCGGCGATGAGCACCTTCACCGTCGGCATCGACATCGGCGGCACCTCGGTGCGGGCCGCGGTGATCGACGCCAACGGTGCGATCGTCAACCGGGCCAGGGAGATGACTCCGGCCAGCGCCGCCGCCACCGAGGACCTGCTGGTCGACCTCGTCCGTCATCTGCAGGCCACCCACCCGATCTCCGGAGTCGGGCTGGCGGTGGCCGGCTTCATCAGCACCGACCGGCAGCGGGTGATGTTCGCCCCGCACCTGGCCTGGCGCGACGCGCAGGTGCCGGCCATCCTGTCGGCCCGGCTGGACCTACCAGTGGTGATGGACCACGACGTGAACTCCGCCGTCTGGGCCGAATACCACCTCGGCGCGGCGGCCGGGTCGCCGGTCGCCCTGCTGATCGCGCTCGGCACCGGCATCGGCGCCGGCCTGGTCGTCGACGGACAGATCTACCGGGGCGCACACGGCGTGGCCCCGGAACTCGGGCACCTGACCGTCGTGCCCGGCGGGCGCAGCTGCCCGTGCGGCAAACGTGGCTGCTGGGAACGGTATTGCTCGGGCACCGCGCTGGCGGCCACCGGTGTCGACCGATGGCGGGAGGCCGGACGGGAGATCCCGGACGAGCTGGCCGACAGCGAGGTCACCGGCACGGTGGTGGCCCGAACCGCGGCGGAAGGTGATCCACAGGCACTGGCGGCGGTCGACGAGCTGGGTCATTGGCTGGGTATCGGGATGGGGCTGGCCGCCGACGTGCTCGACCCGGAGGTGATCGTCATCGGCGGCGGCGTGTCGGATGCCGCGCCGCTCTACCTGCCGCGGGCGCTGGACACCATGCGGCAGACCATTACCGGCGGCGTCCACCGGCCGCACCCACGGATCGAGGTGGCCCGCTACGGCGACCGGTCCGCCGTCATCGGCGCCGGTCTGCTGGCCCAGCACGCCTTGGTGGCCAGCGGCTGACCACCAGCACCGTCAGACCCGGGAGGTAGCGCAAACCTGGCCAGGTAGCGCAAAGCTCACCGGCGGGTCGGCCAACTTTCCGCTACCTCGCCGGCGGCTGCCGTCAGACCCGGGAGCCGTCGTCCCAGCCCTCGCCGGGATCGTTGTTGCGGTGCCGACGCAGCCCGGCGACCAGCAGCGAGCCGCCGCTGAGCACCAGGATGGCGGAAACGATCATCACCCCGTCGGGGCTCAGGGTCAGCAGATTCGGGCCGACCAACAGGAAGATCCCGCAGGCGATCAGCAGGACGGAGATCAACGTCCTGACCTTCGGCATGGTCAGCGGCGGGGGTTCGCCGGGAACGTAATGCTGGTCGTCCTCGGCATATTCGGCCTCCCGGCGGGCCTGCTCGGCGGCGAACGCGGCCGCCTCCGCGGACCTGTTCGCCTTCCGCTGTTCGCGTCGCAGCCGACGCCGTTCTGCGGTATCGCGTTGCGCCGCGTCCGGATCGGCAGGGCCGGGCGGACGATTCGGGGGTTCGACGAAGTAGTCCATCGAACTCCGGACACCACCTGGTTCGGTGCCCGCGGCGGCGTCGAGAGCATCGGCGCCGACGTCCCAGTGCATCTGCTGCGACATCGGTGAGACGATCTCGCTGAACCGTCGGGAGATCTCGTCCTCGTCCATCCGCCGGCCGCCGGGATCGTCGTCGGCGGAGTTGCCGCCCGGTGTCGCGGTAGTCATCCGGCCATCACCCGCCGGATGAAATCGATCGACTCGTCGAAGATGAGCTCGGCATCATTGTCCAGGGTCGCCACGTGATAGCTGTTGTCCAGCAGCACTTCCCGCTTGTCCTTCGACGAGACCTCGGCCAGCACGATCGCGGCGTTCTCCGGCTCGACCACGTGGTCGACGACCGAGTGCAGCAACAGCAGCGGGGCGGTCACCTTCGGCAGGTCGCCGCGCACCACCGGCCACGCCTGCTGCAACGAGAGCGCCGCCACGATCGGGATCCGGTCGTAGCCGTCCTCCTGCACGCCCGGCTTCTTGATGTCGTCGACGATGCCGGGCAGCGACGGCCGCACCCGCCGCAGCAGCGGGGTGATCCGCCGCAGTACCGGAGCGAACTTGGCGTCCAGCCGGGTGGTCATCACCGACGGGTTGACCAGGATCAGCCCGGCGACCCGGTCCGGGTAGAGCTCGGCCAGCCGCAGCGCAAGGGTGCCGCCCATCGACAGGCCGGCGACGAAGACCAGTTCGCAGTCCCGCGACAACTCCGCCAGGGCCGCTGTCACGGCGGCCAGCCAGTCGTCGAAGGTGGTGTCGTTCATCTCCTGCCAGCTGGTGCCGTGGCCGGGCAACAACGGCAACCGGACTCGATGACCCTCTGCGGTCAACCGATCGGCCCACGGTTGCATCGAGGAGGGCGAGCCGGTGAACCCGTGACACAGCAGGATGCCCACCCGGCCAGGAGCCTCGGTGGCCGGGTCGGCCGCGTCGGCACCAGGGCCACCGATGCTGCTGGTCATACTGTCCATCGTTGCATGCTGTGGCGCGATAGGCGCAGCAGCGCCCGCGGCGTACGGTAAGTCCCAGGTGCAGCACCGGACGGCGCCGCAGAACACAGCAACGACTGAGTGGGTGAGACGGCCGTGGTGTGGTTCGTGATGAAGTACATCCTCGTTGGCCCCTGGCTTCGGTTGTTCTTTCCGTGCAAGGTGTCCGGCATCGAAAACATTCCCGAGTCCGGTGGCGTGATCCTGGCCGGCAACCACGTGTCGGTGGCCGATTCGTTCTTCACGCCGCTGCACATCAAGCGTCAGGTCGTCTACCTGGCCAAGAGCGAGTACTTCACCGAGAAGGGCATCAAGGGCCGGTTGAAGAAGATGTTCTTCAGCGGACTCGGCCAGATTCCCATCGATCGGGGCGGCGCATCGGCCGCCAAGGACGCGCTGAACACCGGCGTCCGGCTGCTGAAGCAGGGCAAGATCCTCGGCATCTACCCGGAGGGCACCCGCTCGCCCGACGCCCGGCTGTACAAGGGCAAGACCGGGGTGGCCAGGATGGCGCTGGAGGCCGGGGTCCCGGTGATTCCGCTGGCGATGATCGGCACCGACAAGGTGAACCCGATCGGCAGCAAGATGTGGCGTCCGCGCCGGATCCAGCTGGTGATCGGCCGGCCGCTTGACTTCTCCCGTTACGAGGGCCTGATCGGCGACCGGTTCGTCGAACGGTCGATGACCGACGAGATCATGTACCGGATCATGGAGCTCTCGCACCAGGAGTACGTCGACGTGTACGCGGCCAAGGTCAAGGCCGACATGGATGCCGCGGCCGCCGGCAACGGCACGCCGGACATCGCCGAGGGCAAAGGTCCGGGCACGGTGACCCGGCTGCCGGGTACCAGGGCCAGCTGAGTGGTCAGGACGCCACCTGCCGGGCCGGTCGCCCGGTATTTCTACGACTGTGAGTTCATCGAGGACGGCATCACCATCGAGTTGATCTCGATAGCGGTGGTGGCCGACGACGGACGCGAGTTCTATGCGGTGTCCACCGAGTTCGATCCCGGCCGGGCCGGCACCTGGGTCCGCCGCAATGTGCTGGACAAGCTACCGTCGCCGGCCGACCGGGCCTGGCAGTCAAGGGCGCAGATCCGCGACCGGCTCGGCGAGTTCCTGCTGGCGCCCGGCCTGCCGGTGCAGCTGTGGGCATGGTTCGGCGCGTACGACCATGTCGCGCTCGCCCAGCTCTGGGGCGACATGCCGGCGCTGCCGGCGCAGATCCCACGATTCACCAGGGAGATCCGGCAGCACTGGGAGACCGCCGGCTGCCCGCCGCTGCCGGATCACGGCTCGCAGCGACACAACGCGCTGGCCGACGCCCGGCTGGCCAGGGATCGTTGGCAGGTCGCCGACGACGCACTGCGCGGCAATGCCTACGCTTGAACCGTGAACTGGACCGTCGACATCCCGGCAGACATCCTGCCGACCCTCCCGCCGTTGCCCGCGGAGATCAGCGATCGGCTGTATCGAGCGCTCGATCTGCCGGCCGAGCAGCAGCCGGACTGGCCCGACCCCGAGCAGGTGCTGGCGGTCCGGGCGGTGCTCGAGTCGGTGCCACCGGTCACCGTCGCGCACGAGGTCGACCGCCTGGCCGAGCAGCTGGCCGCGGTGGCCAACGGCCAGGCCTTCCTGCTGCAGGGCGGCGATTGCGCCGAGACCTTCGTCGACAACACCGAGCCGCACATCAGGGCGAACATCCGCACCCTGCTGCAGATGGCCGTGGTGCTCACCTACGGTGCCTCGCTGCCGGTGGTCAAGGTCGCCAGGATCGCCGGTCAGTACGCCAAGCCACGGTCAGCGGCCACCGACGCGCTGGGCCTGCCGTCCTACCGGGGCGACATCATCAACTCCATCGCCACCGACCCCGCCGCCCGGGTCGCCGACCCGTCGCGGATGATCCGCGCCTACGCCAATGCCTCGGCGGCGATGAACCTGGTGCGTGCGGTCACCGGTGCCGGGATGGGCGACCTGTCGATGGTCCACGAATGGAATCAGGAATTCGTCGCCACCTCCAGGGCCGGGCAGCGGTACGAACGGGTGGCCGCCGAGATCGACCGGGCGATGCGATTCATGTCGGCCTGTGGGGTGGATTCGCACAGTCTGCATTCGGTGGAGATCTTCTCCTCGCACGAGGCGCTGTTGCTGGACTACGAACGGGCCATGCTGCGACTGGATCAGACCGGTGACGCCAGCAAGCTCTACGACCTGTCGGGCCACTTCCTGTGGATCGGTGAGCGGACCCGGCAGCTGGACGGCGCGCACATCGCGTTCGCCGAGATCCTGGCCAACCCGATCGGCGTCAAGATCGGCCCGGGGACCACGCCGGACCAGGTGGTGGAGTACGTGGAGCGGCTGGACCCGAACAACACCCCCGGCCGGCTGACGCTGGTCTCCCGGATGGGCAACACCAAGGTCCGGGACGTGCTGCCGGCCATCGTCGAGAAGGTCGAGGCGACCGGTCACAAGGTGATCTGGCAGAGCGACCCGATGCACGGCAACACCCACGAGTCCTCGACGGGCTACAAGACCCGGCACTTCGACCGGATCGTCGACGAGGTGCAGGGGTTCTTCGAGGTCCATCGGGAACTCGGCACGCACCCCGGCGGCATCCACATCGAGCTGACCGGCGAGGACGTCACCGAATGCCTTGGTGGCGCCCAGGAGATCTCCGACGAGGATCTGGCCGGTCGGTACGAGACGGCCTGCGACCCGCGGCTGAACACCCAGCAGTCGCTGGAGCTGGCGTTCCTGATCTCGGAGATGTTGCGCGGCTGAACGACATCAGAACAGCACGGTGACGTAGACGGTGCCGCCGGGTTCGATGCGTTCGCCGACGCCCGGGCTCTGCCCGATCACGCTCTCCGAATCGAACTGGAACAGGCCGCTGACGGCGATGTTCAACCCGGCAGCGGCCAGCGTGTCCTTCGCCTGCCGCAGGGTCCCGGAGCTGACGTCGGGGACCACCACCGCGTCCGAGACGAACAACGTGACGGAGCGCTGATCCGGGTCGATCCTGGTGCCGGCGGCCGGATCGCTGGTCGCCACCCTGCCGGCATCGACGGACCCGTCGAACCGGGGCTCGCCGACGCTCACCTGATAGCCATCGGCGGCCAACGCCTGCTGCGCCTGGGCCAACGGTCGGCCACGGACGTCGGGCACGGTGGCCGAGGTGTTGATCACCAGCGCCACCCGGCCACCACGGGCCAGCTTCTGCCCGGCGGCCGGCTCGGTACCCAACACCGTGCCGTCCTGGCTGCCGGAGTCGAACCGGTGCACGTCCTCGCCGGCGACGGCGAAACCGGTGACGATCAGCTTGTTCCGGGCGTCCTCGACCGTCTTGCCCCGGACCTCGGGGATGACGATCGGTCGCGGGCCGAGCGAGATCACCAGCGTCACCGGCGTGCCGGTGGTCGCCTCGGTTCCACCGACCGGCGACGTCCGGACGACGGTGCCGGCCGGCACCGAATCCGCGTAGACCCGGTCGGCGTCGGACACGGCGTCGGAGGGCTCGTTCACCGTCATCCCGGCCCCGACCAGCGCCCTGGTGGCCTCGTCCACCGAACTGCCCGGCGCGATCTCCGGGACGACCGGCCGACCGGTGGAGACCACCAGATCGATCGGCGATCCGCGGAGCAGCTTCGCCCCGGCGCGCGGCTGGGTCCTGGCCACCGTGCCGACCGGGGCCACGTTGTCGGTCGACACCGCGACCTGCGGGATCAGCCCGGCCTGCCGGACCGCGCTCTCGGCGGCCTGCTGGGTCATTCCGACGGTCGTCGGCGCATACGCCCAGCGCCCGTCGCCGAGCCACCAGCCACCGGCCGCCGCGGCCAAGCCGACCAACAGGATCACCACGATCCAGATCAACCGGCGCAGCCACCGCCGTCGGCGCACCGGGGCGACCGTCGCCGTCCTGTCCCGCGGATCGTCGACGGTGCGGTCGGCAGGCTCCCTGACCACCCGGGTGCCACCCGGCCCGACCGGTTGCCCGGTCGGCCGCTCGGCCGCGGTCGCCGACCGGGTGACGGACCGCTCGTCGGGCGGCGGCGCGCCGGTGCCAGGCGGCGGACCGACCATGGTGCCGCCGGCCGAAGCGGTATGCCCGGCCGGCCAACTGGCCCCGGCTTCGTCGGTGGGCCGTGCCGGCTGCGGGCGGGTCGGTGCCGGGATCGGGACGCGCTGAATCCCGGCCCGGGCACAGATGCCGGCCAACCGGGAGGCGAAGGCCGCCGCGTCCCGTGGCCGACCCCGCGGGTCCCGTTGGGTGGCGTCGGCGATCAGATCCTCAAGCGCGGCCGGCACGTCCGGCACCAGGTCGCCGATCATCGGCACGTCGGAGTGCACGTGCTGATAGGCGACCGACAGCGCGTTCTCGCCGGTGAACGGCGGCTCACCGGCCAGCATCTCCCAGGCCACGATGCCGGCGGAGTACACGTCCGACCGGGCGTCGGAGGCGCCGGTCTCCACCTGTTCCGGGGACAGGTAGGCCACCGTCCCGAGGATCACGTCGCCGGTCGCCACCGTCTGGCTGGTGACCGCCCTGACCAGACCGAAGTCGGCCACCTTGACGACACCGCGCGCCGAGATCAGCACGTTCTCCGGCTTCACGTCCCGGTGCACAAGGCCGGCCCGGTGGGCGGCGGCCAGCGCACCGAGCAGTGGCCGCAGCACCGACACCGTCACCTCGACCGACAGTGGTCCCTGCTGGTGCAGCAGGTCGCGCAGGGTGCCGCCGTCGACCAGCTCCATCACCAGGAACGCGTGCTCGCCGTCCCGGCCGTGGTCGTAGACCGCGACGACGCCGGGATCCGACAACCCGGCCGCCAGCCTGGCCTCGCGGGAGAATCTGGTCAGGAACGCCGGGTCGTTGGCGTACTGGGCAGCCATCACCTTGACCGCCACCGGCCGGTCCAGCCTGGTGTCCAGACCCCGGTACACCGTCGACATGCCGCCCCTGGCGATCACCGAGCCGATGCGGTATCGGCTGTCCAGCATGGTGCCGGTCAGCCCACCGCGCGTCGTTTCCACCCGGGTCCCCTTCTCGCTGCCGTCTCGTGCTGCATCGCTCAGTCTAGGTTCGGTGGCCCTGATGCCCGCGGAACTGGCAGGCTGTCGGTCGTGACGATCCCTACCTACGTTCCCGTCCCGGACATCGCCGTCGAGCTCGGCGTCGTGGTGACCAAGGTGCATCAGCTGATCCGCGACCGTGCCCTGCTCGCGGTGCGCCGCGACGGCGTGCTGCGGATCCCGGCCGAATTCGTCGCCGACGGCGTGGTGGTCAAGGGCCTGACCGGCACCATCACCCAGCTCACCGACGTCGGCTACTCCGACCAGGAGATCATCGACTGGCTCTTCGCCGATGACGACTCGCTGCCGGGTTCGCCGATCACCGCGCTCCGGGAGAACCGTGGCCGCGAGGTGCACCGCAGGGCGCAGGTCGCCGGCTACTGAGCCGGCCCCGGCCGGCCGGGGCACCGGCCCCGGTCAGCTCCGGCGTCGGGTAGCGGCCGTGGCGAACGCCGTCAGCCCCTCGGCGACGGGCTCCGGCAGGCCGGCCAACTCGGCGGTGCCGTCGGCGACCAACTGGAGGATCTGCCGTTCCAGCAGGTCGGCCGCGGCGGTCGAAGCGATGATCGTCCGCAGCTGGTCGACCGCCGCCGGATCCACCGTATGGCCGGCCGGCCCGCTGCCGATCCCGGCGTCCAGCTCGGCCAGTTCGGCGTCCCGACCGGAGGCGAGCAGCTGTTGCCGGGCGAGCGCCAGCAGCACGGTGCGTTTGCCCTCGGCCAGATCGTCACCGGCGGGCTTGCCCGTGACCAGCGGATCGCCGAACACCCCGAGCAGATCGTCGCGGAGCTGGAATGCGGTGCCGACGGCTTCGCCGTAGCGGCGCAGTCTTCCGGTCACCGAGGCGTCGGCGCCGGCCAGGGCCGCGCCCAGCAACAGCGGCCGGACCACGGTGTAGCCGGCGGTCTTGAGCCGGATCACTGCGAAGGCGTCGGACCGTTGCAGGTCGGCCTCGGCGGCCGGCGCCGCACTGGTCAGCACATCCAGCAGCTGCCCGGCCAGCACCTCGGTCCGCATGGCGTGCCAGACCGGCTGCGCCCGGTCGATCGCCTGCAGCGCCGCGGCCCCGGTGACGAACAGGTCGTCGGCCCAGGCCAGTGCCAGGTCGCCGAACAGCAGTGCGATGTTCGCACCGAAGTGATCCGGATCACCCGACCAGCCCGCGTCGGCGTGCGCCTTCGCCTCGGCGCGGTGCACCGCTGGGCGACCACGCCGGGTCTCCGACCGGTCGATCAGGTCGTCGTGCAGCAGGGCGCAGGCCTGGATCAACTCGAGCGCCGCGGCGACCCGGACCACCGGTGCGCAGTCGTCGACTTCGTCCCGGCCGCCGCCGGCCCGCCAGCCCCACCAGCAGAAGGCCGGCCGGATCCGCTTGCCGCCCGCCAGGAACTCGCCGATCCGATCGGCCGCTGTCGCGATCCGCGGATCCATCTGCGCCAACTCGGCGCGTCTGGCCGACAGGAACTCGGACAGCGCGGTGTCGACGGCGGGGAGCAGGTCGGCATGCAGTACCTCGGAGGTCACAGGGTTCAGTGTCCATGGGTTCGCCTCGCGCTCGCTTGCGGGTCGGCGGTACGGGCTCCTTCGTCGCCGGCACCGCCGGTCCTCGCATCGCTGTTCGGCTCAGTGTCCATGGATTCGCCTCGCGCTCGCTTGCGGGTCGGCGGTACGGGCTCCTTCGTCGCCGGCACCGCCGGTCCTCGCATCGCTGTTCGGCTCAGTGTCCATGGATTCGCCTCGCGCTCGCTTGCGGGTCGGCGGTACGGGCTCCTTCGTCGCCGGCACCGCCGGTCCTCGCATCGCTGTTCGGCTCACGGGACTCGTGCGTCGTCCGTCAGCGGTACCGATCATGGTGATGTCGTCGCTCTGCCCTAGGCTTGGGGACTATGCCGACCGTCCGCGAACGCCTCTCCGCGCCCGGCCGCAAGTTCTCCCTGGAGTTCATGCCGCCCCGTTCCGACGACGATGAGGCGGGCCTGTGGCTCGCCGTTCGTCAGTTCGAGGGGTTACGGCCTGCCTTCGTCTCGGTCACCTACGGTGCCGGCGGAAGCCATCGTGACCGGACCATCAGGGTCACCGGGCGGATCGCCAGGGAGACAACCCTGCTGCCGGTGGCGCACCTGACCGCCGTCGGGCATTCGGTCGAGGAGCTGCGGCACGTCATCGGCTCGTACGCGGCCGTCGGGGTGCACAACCTGCTGGCCCTGCGCGGAGATCCGCCCGGCGACCCGACCGCCGACTGGGTCGCCCATCCGCAGGGGCTGGAGTACGCCAGCGAACTTGTCGCGCTGATCCGCTCGCTGGGCGACTTCACCGTCGGTGTCGCAGCCTTCCCGGAGAAGCACCCGCGATCGCCGGACATCGAGACGGACACCAAGTACTACGTGGACAAGGTCAGCGCCGGCGCTGATTACGGCATCACCCAGATGCTCTTCTCGGCGGACGACTATCTGAACCTGCGTGACCGGGTGACGGCGGCCGGAGCCGACGTGCCGCTGCTGCCCGGGATCATGCCGGTGACCAGTTTCGGTCGGCTGATGCGGATCTGCGAGCTGTCCGGGCAGTCGGTACCGGTCGACCTGGCTGAGCGGCTGGCCGCGGCGCCCGATGCCCGGTCGGCCAGGGCGATCGGCGTCGAACACGCGATCCGGATGGGGGAGCAGCTGCTGGCGGCGGACGTCCCGGCGTTGCACTTCTACACCTTCAACCGGGCTTCGGCGATCATCGAGGTGCTCAGGGCGCTCGACATGGTTCCCGGTCCGAACAGTGGTACGGCGGCGCTGCCTTCCCCGGCGACCTCGTCGTTCACCGCCTCCCGGGTGACGACGTAAAGCCGAATCCGGACCCGACCACGACCATGAAGGGGTGCCCTTAAACGATGGACACCCTCGAGCACATCCTCGGAATCTCGGCGATCGTCATGCTGGTGGCGCTGGCCGCCATCCGGGTGTCGAGGCGGCTCGGCATGCCGTCGATGTTGCTGTACCTGGCCATCGGGATGGTGCTGGGCAACGCCGGCCTGGGGATCGATTTCGGGACGACAGCCACCAGCGGTCCGACTCCGTCCGGCACCCTGCTCACCGAGCAGCTCGGGCTGGCGGCGCTGGTGCTGATCTTGGCCGAGGGCGGTCTCACCACCCGCTGGCAGTCGGTGAAACCCGCGCTGGGACTGGGGATTTCGCTGGCCACGATCGCCGTGGTGGTGTCGATCGCGATCTGCGGACTCGGCGTGCACCTGTTGATGGGGTTCGACTGGCGGACCAGTCTGCTGTGGGGCGCGGTGCTGTCCTCGACCGACGCAGCCGCGGTGTTCTCGGTGCTTCGCGGGGTTCCGGTGCGCCGAAAACTCTCGGCAGCACTCGAACTGGAGTCCGGCCTCAACGACGCGCCGGTCGTACTGGCCGTGGTGATGCTCGCCAGCCCCGATCCGATCACCTGGACCGCTCCGTTGCTGGTGATCTACGAACTCGTCGTCGGCGCGCTGATCGGCGCCGCGATCGGCTTCGGTGGGGCCTGGTGGCTGCGCCGGGTTGCGCTGCCCGCCGGGGGCCTGTACCCGCTGGCTGCGCTGGCGCTGATCGTCGGCGCGTACGCGCTCGGCGGCGAGGTGCATGCGTCCGGGTTCCTGGCGGTGTACGTGACCGCCCTGATCCTCGGCAACTCGTCGCTACCGAACCGGGCAATTACCTTGTCCTTCCACGAAGGGCTGGGCTGGCTCGCCCAGATCGGACTTTTCGTCCTGCTGGGCCTGTACGTCGATCCCACCCGGCTGCCCGAGGTACTGCTGCCGGGTCTGGCCATCGGGTTGATGCTGCTGTTGGTGGCCCGCCCCATCTCGGTGGTGGCCGCCTCGCTGCCGTTCCGGCTGTCCTGGCGAGAACAGGCGTTCCTGTCCTGGTCGGGCCTGCGGGGCGCGGTGCCAATCGTGCTGGCCACCATCCCGCTGATGTACGGGCGGGAGACGGCACAGGACCTGCTGGATCTGATGGTGGTCGTGGTGGTGGTGTACACCCTGCTGCAGGGCACCAGTCTGAAACGGATCGCCGGCTGGCTCGGCATCATCGATGTGGCGCCGTCGGACGAGGTGCAGATCGAGGCCTCGACGCTGGATCGGATGGGTGCCTTCGTGCTGCAGGTCGGCGTGCCCGAGGGCTCGCGAATGCACGGTGTATACCTGTCCCAGCTGCGGTTGCCGAAATCGACGACCGTCGCCTTGATCCTGCGCGAGGGGGTGTCGCTGCCGGTCACCCCGACGACCAGGCTGCAGACCGGTGACGACCTGCTGATCGTGGCGCCGCAGAAGGTTCGCGGCGCCACCGAGCAGCGGCTGCGAGCGGTCAGCCGCAACGGCCCGCTGGTCGGCTGGTTCACCAGGCCGGCCACCGGCCCTGCCGAGCGGACGTCCGAACAGTGACCAGCTGTTTGAGACACTGACACGGTGAATCACCCACTGGACACGCCGGAACCGGCCGACGACCCCGCCCCCGACCGTCGGGTCGACGCGGGGTCAGTTGCCGATCGTCCCGCTGACGACACTGCCGCCGACCCGGCTGACGACCACGCTGCGGCGGCGCCCGACATCGCCCCCGTCAGCCCTACGGCGCCTGCGGCGTCCCGCAAGTGGGGGTTGGTACTGGTACTGGCCGTGCTGATCCTGATCGCCGACCAGATCACCAAGGTGATTGCCGTCGCCAACCTGACCGAAGGCGGACCGTCGCCGCGGATCCTCGGCGGGCTGGTGTACTTCTCGCTGATCCGCAACCCCGGCGCGGCCTTCTCGATCGGCACCGGGATGACCTGGATCCTGGCGATCGTCGCACTCGCCGTGGTGGTGGTGATCATCCGGATGGCCTCGAAGCTGCGGTCGGCGATGTGGGCCACCAGCCTCGGTCTGATCCTGGGTGGTGCGCTCGGCAACCTGTCGGACCGGATCTTCCGCAGCCCGGGAGTGATGCGTGGCCACGTGGTCGACTTCGTGTCGGTGTTCGGTCCGAACGCTGAGCACTTCCCGGTGTTCAACGTGGCGGACTCGGCGATCACCATCGGCGGCGTGCTGCTGGTGCTGACGGCCGTGCTGGGCATCGAGTTCGACGGGACCAGGCCGCGCCGCGAGCACCGGGCCACGGTCGCCTCAGGCGCCGACCGAGCCGATGGCTGACTATCGCCGGATGCCGGTGCCGGAAGGACTGGCCGGCCTGCGGGTCGATGCCGGGCTGGCCAGGATGCTGGGGATGAGCCGGACCAGCATCGCCACCCTGATCGACACCGGCGACGTGCTGCTCGACGGCGCGCAGGTGAGCCGTTCGACCCGACTGGAAGCGGGCGGCTGGCTGGAGGTGACCCTGCCCGAGCCGGACCGCGGACCGCAGGTGCGGCCGGAGACGGTCGACGGGCTCGCCGTGATCTATCAGGACGACGACATCGTGGTGGTCGACAAACCGGTCGGTGTCGCGGCGCACCCGTCGCCGGGCTGGACCGGACCCACCGTGCTCGGAGCCCTTGCCGGGCTGGGGATCTCGCTGGCCACCTCGGGGGCGGCGGAGCGGCAGGGGATCGTGCACCGACTGGATGTCGGCACCACCGGGGTGATGGTGGTGGCCAAGAGTGAGCACGCCTACTCGGTGCTCAAGGACGCCTTCCGCCAGCGCACCGTCGACAAGGTCTACCACGCGGTGATCCAGGGTTTCCCCGACCCCACCGCCGGCACCATCGATGCACCGATCGGTCGACATCCCAAGGCGGACTACAAGTTTGCCGTGGTGGCCGGTGGTCGCGAGTCGGTGACGCATTACGAAACACTGGAGGCGTTCCGGTCGGCGACCCTGCTGGAGGTTCATCTGGAGACCGGCCGGACCCACCAGATCCGGGTGCATTTCTCGGCGATGAAGCACCCGCTGGTCGGGGACCTGACCTACGGCGCCGATCCGACGCTGGCGAAAACAGTTGCTCTGCAACGGCAGTGGCTGCATGCCAGGTCGCTGTCGTTCGCTCATCCGGCGGACGGCCGGACGGTCAGGTTCGACAGCGACTATCCCGCCGACCTGGCCGCTGCGCTGGACGTGCTCCGCCAGGGCTGACGGGAACCCCGCCCGACGGGGTCAGGCCGTCGGCAGCGACCAGGTGAGCGTCCGGTCGGCCAGATCGGGCCGCACACACCAGCGCACGCCGACCACCGCGACGTCGGAGTCGATCAGGAAGATGGTCCAACCGTCGGCCGAGTCGCCGCCGGCCACCCCGACCCGATGGGCCGGATGGCCCCCGATCGCGACCGGCGCCTTCGGCAGGGCGCGGCCGTCGGCGGCGACCAGGAAGAGGTACAGGTCGGGCATGCAGTCGTGCGGCGCCGGCCCGTCGTTGGCGACGGTGGTGCGGACCAGCACGGCCCGCTCGGTGTCGTCGAGCCGAAACCCCGCCGCGCTCAGGATGTCGTCGCCGGGGTCGACCACCTCGGTCACCGTCACCACCAGCCGCTCGCCGGACAGCCCGACGGCCCGCTGCGCGGTACCGACCGGGGGAGTGTGCGTCATCGGAGGCACCTGGGCGGGACCGGCGGCGCGCTCGGCGAGTGTGGTCGCCGTGACCTCGGTCGACCACCCCTGCTGCGTGGTCGAGGCCGGATCGGCCTCTCTCGACGCCCAGGCGGCGGTGCCGGGAACTCCCCACATCGACTCGGGTGACATCGGCGTCATCGCGGCATCCGGTGACGCGGGGCCGGCCGGGGACACCACCGGACCGGGCCGCGCGGCTGTCTGCTGCCAGGCCGGCGGCGGCATATTCGGCGTCGCCGCGGGCACCGGGCCGCGTTGCACGATCTGCCAGAGCGCGGCCGGGTCGCCCTCGGCGACCAGCCGCAGCGGCAGGCCGGCATCGTTCATCGTCACCAGCCTGGCGGCCGCGTCCTGCTGACCGAGGCCGGCCTGCCAGGCGAGCTGCGGGAGCCCGGCCGACGGCGTCTTCGCCAGTTCGGCGAGCAGCCGCAGATCGACGGCGTCGGGCACCGGGCGACGGCGATCGCCGTCACCGTTCGGAAGACTCGTCACCCCATCGAACCTACTTCACCAGGTCGGCGGGTCGGGCGGGTGTCGGTGTCCCGGCGGTGTCGGCCCAGGGTGGTAGAACGGACACTCATAGATCGTGCGTGGCTGGAAGGAGCCGGTTGGTGTCTGACGACTCCTTCGTTCATCTGCATGTGCACACCGAGTACTCGATGCTCGATGGGGCTGCCAGGCTCACCGAACTGTTCGCCAGGGCCGCGGACCTGCAGATGCCCGCCCTGGCGATGACCGATCACGGCAACGTCTTCGGCGCCTACGACTTCTACTCGAAGGCCAAGGCGGCCGGGGTCAAACCGATCATCGGGCTGGAGGCCTACCTCACCCCGAACACCGCGCGGTACGACAAGTCGCGCGTCCAGTGGGCTTCCGGCGGTCAGGACGACGTCTCGGGATCCGGCGCCTACACCCACATGACGCTGCTGTCGGAGTCGACCGAGGGCATGCACAACCTGTTCCGGCTGTCGTCGCGGTCCTCGTTGGAGGGCTTCTACTTCAAGCCACGCGCCGACCGCGAGCTGCTGAACGATTACGCCAAGGGCCTGATCGCCACCACCGGCTGCCCGTCGGGTGAGGTCCAGACGTGGCTGCGGATCGGCAGCTACGACAAGGCACTGGCCAGCGCCGCGGAGTTCCGGGACATCTTCGGTGCCGGCAACTTCTTCGTCGAGTTGATGGATCACGGCCTGGCGATCGAGAACAGGGTGCGCGACGGGCTGCTGCGGATCGCCAAGGACCTCGGGCTGCCGATGGTCGCCACCAACGACCTGCACTACACCAGGCCCGAGGACGCCACCGCGCACGAGGCGTTGTTGTGCGTGCAGTCGCAGAGCACGCTGGACGACCCGAACCGGTTCAAGCTCGAGGGTCACGACTACTACCTCAAGTCGGCGGCCGAGATGCGGGCGATCTGGGACGACAAGCACGGCCTGCGCGAGGCCTGCGACAACACTCTGCTGATCGCCGAGCGCTGCCAGATCGAGTTCGACGAGAACAGCTCGTACATGCCCCGGTTCCCGGTTCCCGACGGCGAGAACGAGACCAGCTGGTTCATCAAGGAGGTCGATCGGGGGCTGGTCGCCCGGTTCCCGGACGGCGTCAGCGACGAGGTCCGGCGCCGCGCCGACTACGAGGTCGACGTCATCACCAAGATGCGGTTCCCCGGCTACTTCCTGGTGGTCGCGGACTTCATCAACTGGTCAAAGAACAACGGCATCAGGGTCGGGCCCGGCCGCGGTTCCGGTGCCGGTTCGATGGTGGCCTACGCCATGCGGATCACCGACCTGAACCCGATCGAGCACGGCCTGCTGTTCGAGCGGTTCCTGAATCCGGACCGGGTGTCGATGCCCGACTTCGACGTCGACTTCGACGAGCGCCGGCGCGGCGACGTGATCCGCTACGTCACCGACAAGTACGGCGACGACCGGGTGGCGCAGATCGTCACCTACGGGACGATCAAGGCGAAGCAGGCCGTGAAAGACGCCTCGCGCGTCCTCGGTTATCCGTTCTCGATGGGCGACCGGATCACCAAGGTGATGCCGCCACCGGTGATGGGCAAGGACGTCCCGCTGTCGAAGATCTTCGACCCCACCCACGACCGCTACTCCGAGGGCAGCGAGTTCCGGGCGCTGGTCGAGTCCGATGCCGAGGTGCAACGGGTGGTCGACACCGCGAAGGGCCTGGAAGGGCTGAAGCGGCAGTGGGGTGTGCACGCGGCCGGCGTGATCATGTCCTCGGATCCGCTGATCGATCTGATTCCGATCATGATGCGCCCACAGGACGGCGCCGTCATCACCCAGTTCGACTACCCGACCTGCGAGCGGCTCGGGTTGATCAAGATGGACTTCCTCGGGCTGCGGAACCTGACGATCCTGGACGACGCGCTGGAGAACATCAAGAACAACCGCGACGAAACCGTTGTCCTGGAAGACCTTTCACTCGACGATCCGGCCGCTTTCGAGCTGCTGGCGCGCGGCGACACGCTCGGCGTCTTCCAGCTGGACGGCGGCCCGATGCGGGCCCTGCTCCGATCGATGAAGCCGGACACCTTCGAGGACATCTCGGCCGTCGGCGCGCTCTACCGCCCTGGTCCGATGGGTGCCGACTCCCACAACGAGTACGCCCATCGCAAGAACGGCCGCAAGCCGGTGGTGCCGATCCATCCGGAACTGGCCGAGCCGCTGGCCGAGATCCTGGGCGAGACCTACGGTCTGATCGTCTATCAGGAGCAGGTGATGGCCATCGCGCAGAAGGTGGCCGGCTTCTCGCTCGGACAGGCCGACATTCTTCGTCGGGCGATGGGCAAGAAGAAGAAGTCCGAACTGGACAAGCAGTACGAGGGCTTCTCCCAAGGGATGGCCAGCCAGGGCTTTTCGCCGGCGGCGGTCAAGACCCTCTGGGACATTCTGTTGCCGTTCTCCGACTATGCGTTCAACAAGGCGCATTCGGCTGCCTACGGGGTGATCTCGTACTGGACCGCCTACCTGAAGGCGAATTACCCGGCCGAGTACATGGCGGCCCTGCTCACCTCGGTCGGTGACGACAAGGACAAGATGGCCATCTACCTGGCCGAGTGCCGCACCCGTGGCATCACCGTGCTGCCACCGGACGTGAACGCCAGCGAGAAGAACTTCACCCCGGTGGGGACCGACATCCGGTTCGGACTGTCGGCGATCCGCAACGTCGGGAACAACGCGGTGGCCGGGATTCTCGCCGCCCGCAAGGAGAAGGGCGCCTACACCGATTTCTCCGACTTCCTGGACAAGGTGGATTCGGCCGCCTGCAACAAGAAGGTGGTCGAGTCGCTGATCAAGGCCGGCGCCTTCGATTCCCTCAAGCACCCGCGCAAGGGACTGCTGATGGTGCACACCGACGCCATCGACGCAGTGCTGAGCGTGAAGAAGGCCGAGGCGGCCGGCCAGTTCGACCTGTTCGGCGACCTGACGGCCGAGGAGGTCGGCGGTGGGATGACGGTGGACATCCCGGACTCCGAGTGGGACAGCAAGCTGTTGCTCGGGTTCGAGCGAGAAATGTTGGGGCTGTACGTGTCCGGACATCCGCTGGCCGGCTTCGAGCACCTGCTGAGCGCGCAGAGCGACAGCTCCATCCCGGAGATCCTGGACGGTACCGTCGCCGATCGGCAGATGGTCACGGTCGGCGGGATTCTCACCGGACTGCAACGGCGGGTGACGAAGAACGGCGACCCATGGGCCTCGGCCACCCTGGAGGATCTGGCCGGCGGTGTGGAGGTGGCCTTCTTCCCCAGGGTGTACGCCGATCACGCGCTGAACCTCGCCGAGGACGCCATCGTGCTGGTCAAGGCCAGGGTTTCCCGCAGCGACGAACGGCTGTCACTGCACGCCCAGTCGGTGACCGTCCCGGACCTCAACGCCGGTCCCGGAAAGGGGCCGGTGCAGGTCACCATGTCCGCGGTGCGCTGCACCCCGCCGGTGGTCGACCGGTTGCGGGAGGTGCTGCGGCAGCATCCCGGCACCACTGCCGTGCACCTGCGACTGATGAACGGCAGCCGGCAGACCATGGTCCAGCTCGACGACGCCTGGCGGGTGACGCCGACCTCGGCGCTGATGGGTGATCTGAAGGCACTGCTCGGTGCGGATTGTCTGACGTGAGCGGGCTACCGCGCCCGAAGGTGCCCTCCCGGAATCTGGCCTGCGCCGCGGTGGCCGGCGTCGGCGTCCTGTCCGGGCTCGGTCAGGCGGTGCTGTGGGCACGGATCGCCCCACAGGAGCGATGGGTGGCCTACGTCGACAGCGATCCGCTGTCGCTGCCGACGGAGAGCATGCACCGGTTCACCGCGATCGGGATGTTCGCGCTGATCTCGCTGGTGATCGGCATCGTGTTGGCCGTTGCCGCCTGGCAGATCCGGTTCGCCCGATCCTGGCAGTTGCTGGTCTCGGCCGGGCTCGGGGCGGCCGGCGGATCCGCCCTGGCCTTGTGGCTCGGTCCGATCATGGCCGGCGGCGAGCTGCCGGTGAACGTCCATCCGGTCGACCAGCCGGTGATCGTCTCGATGCCACCGAGCATCAGCTGGACACTGGTGGCCGTCACTCCGATGGCGGTGATGCTGATCTACACCTTCCTGGCGGCCTGGCATCCGGATCCGGATCTCGGCCGGCCGCCGGCCGCCGGTGTGCGACCGCCTGATGCCGGTGCCGTCACCGGTGCCCAAGGCGCCGACGCGCTGGCCTCGATGCCGACCGCTCCGATCCCGATCATTCCGCCCGGTGGCTGATCCGCCCGTCGACAATCGTTGCCAGCACATTCATCTGCGCCAGATCCTCGGCGGCGACCTCCGTCGGGTCCTGGGCCAGCAGTACCAGGTCGGCCCGGTCGCCGACCGACGGCGTGAGCCGGCCGCCGGTCGAGGCCGAGATCGCGTCGGCCACGCCGATCGCCTGCTCACCGTGCCAGGGCGGTCGGCCGCCGCTGGTGCGGGTGACGGCCGCGGCGATGGCGTTCCAGGGATCCAGCCGGGACACCGGAGCATCGGACCCGAACTCGAGGGTGGCCCCGGCCGCCAGCAACGACGCGTAGGGGTAGGCCCGGTCGGTGCGCGAGTTCCACTGCAGATCGGCGACGTCGCGGTCCTCGACCGCGTGGGACGGTTGCACTCCGGCGATGACCCCGAGCTCGGCGAAGCGCGGAAGGTCCCGCTCGCTCACCAGCTGCGCATGCTCGATCCGCCCACCGACCCCGGCAGCCTGGAAGCAGTCGAGGGCCAGCGTGTTGGCCAGGTCGCCGATCGCGTGTACCGCAAATGAAAGACCGTGCTGTGCGGCAGTTCTCATCAGCGAAACGAGTTCGTCCGGATCTTGGGTGAGCAGCCCGCGCGCCTCCAACGGGTCGACGACCCCCGGGTAGGGGTCGTGGCAGAAGGCGGTGCGGGTGTTCAGCGAACCGTCCATCAGCGTCTTGCACGGTCCGACCGTCACCAGCGCGTCGGTGCCCGGCACCGGTGCCCCGGTGCGTTGCCCCCGCTCGATCGCCTCCGCCATCCCGCCGGGCCGAATCGCCGCCCGCACCCGGATCGGCAGTCGCCCGTTGCGCTGTGCGCGGCGCGCCCACACCACAGTGGAGTCGGTGAATTCGAAGTCGGTGATCTCGGTGACGCCGAGGGCGGCTGCCCGGTTGGCGGCCTCGATCGCCCAGCCGTCGGTCTCGTCGGCGGAGGCCTCGGGCAGCCGGCGCAGTGCCTCGAAACAGTCCGCCTCGCGGAGCAGCCCCGTCGGATGGTCGACATCGACCAGCCGCAGCGCGGCAGGCGAGAACCAGGCGCAGTGCAGATCCTGGGAGATCAGCACGGCCGGCACCTGTGGAAGTACCCGTTGCAGCAGATCTTTGTGCGGGGCATCCGGCCACAGCCCGTCCCGGAACCCGAAGCCGATGAACACCTGACCAGCCGACAGTCCGGACTCGGAGTGTTTGCGCCGCATCACTTCTGCCGCCTCGACCGCCGATCCGGTTGCGGCCAGATCGACGCGCTGCAGTGCCGCGGCCCACTGCGAGAGGTGGACGTGGGCGTCCCGGAGTCCCGGCAGCAGGGTCCCGCCGTGCCCGTCGATCACCTCGGCGCCGCCCGGCGCCGCTCCGGTGACTTCGATGCCGATGACGGTGCCGTTCGCGACCCGGACGTCGACCTCCGGTCCGCCGAGCCCGCGGCGAACCCGGCGCAGCAGCAGATCGGGGGAAAATGCGGGACCGGACACGTCAACCTCGGCAATCCTCGGCAACCGTGGCGGCGGACGCGGGTTGCGGTCGTCGGGTGGCCTGCCCGCGACGCTATGTGCAGGTTCGCGTTCGGAGCATCGTCGGTGGCTGGGAACTCCAGGGGTCGGTCTTGTCGAAAGCCACAAGCAGGGGAGCGTGCGAAGCCGGAGCTCATCCAGTGGTCGACGCCGTCAGCCTGGTCAGTCGCAGTTGCAACCAGCTGACCAGAACGGTGTCCGGGTCGGTCAGGTCGAGGCCGAGCAGTTCTTCGGCGCGGCGAATGCGGTAGCGCACGGTGTTCTCGTGCACGGTGAGCCGTTGGGCGGTGCGGGCGATATCGCCCATCGTGCCCAGATAGGTCAGCACTGTGTCGACATAGGGTGTGCCGCCGCCGGCGTCGGTGTCCAGCAGGCGCTGGACGGCAGGCAGCAGCATGCCATCGCCCAGCGGCAGGTGATCGGCGACGGCCAACAGCGCGACCGTCTGCTGAACGTCCTCGACCGCCGCGACCATCGACTCGGGATCCGGCGCCCTGCCGAACGCGCCGGCCGGTCGGGTCGGGGGGCCGTCGGGCGTACGCTCCTGCGGCCGCCGATCCTCCGGCCGTCGATCCTCCGGCAGTCGACCGGCGGTGCCGGGTGGCCGGCGCAGCACCCGCAGTACCCGGTCGGCACTGTGCCTGGACGCGGGGATCCTCGAGGTATCGGCCGCGACCGGGCCGATGCCGACGAACAGGTCGAGATCGGTGGAACGCCTGGCGGTGGAAACGATGTCGACCGCCAGCCGGCGTAACCGGTTCGGCTGGGCCGGCCGGCCCAGTTCGTGCGTCGGGCCGGTCTCCGGCAGCAGGGCGTACACGGTGCCGTCGATGGTGACGCACAACGCCCGCGGGTCCCAGCCGTCGCAGAACAGCGTGACCAGGTCGACGATCCGGGCCGGAACGGAGGGCGCGACGTCGGCGCCGACGGTGGCCGCGATGGCCAGGATGCGGCTCGGCGTGTCGGGCGCCAGGCCCAGTTCGGACCGTCCGGGGCTGTCCGAACCCTGCCCGCTGAGCAGATCGCGCAGCACCTCGGTGCGCCGGAGCCGGTCCGGGTCGCGGTGACTGCGGAGCCGCAGTAGGTGCAGTTCGGCGACCTTGCCGGCCTCGCTGAGAATCTCCAGGGCGTTCGGTGCGACCGGCGGACGGTCGCTGATCACCCAGAGGATCCCGAGCGGTCGACGGCCGGCCCACAGACCGACGGCCATCCTGGCGGCGTGGTCGGGTGCCGGCGACGGGTAGGAGATCGGGCCGTCGTGAGCGAAAACTGCTTGGTATTCCTCGTGATTGGTCGGCCGGTCCGGCGTCTGGCGACCCAGGATCGCGCTCCGGCGAACCTGGTCGATGTCCTGTTCGGGCAGGTTGGAATAGGCCAACACCCGGCCGTGCGGGTCCTCGATGGTCAATGCCCCGCCGACCGCCGCGGCGATCGCATTGGCCAGTGAGAACAGATCGCCGAGGCCGGCGGAGGCGAACCTTCCGGTCGGCGGCCCGACGGTGGGGGTGGCGCCGCCGAGCAGCGCATCCAGGTGGCGCCACGACATATCGTCCGGAGTGGTCAGCAGCGCGACACCGGCGGCGCCGGCAGCCATGGCCAAGTCGGCGGTCGGCGTTCCGAACGACTTGACCACCACTGCTGCGTACCCGGCCGCGCCGGCCGCCTCGATGGCCCGGATGGTCTGCCGGCCGCCCGCGCCCGTGGCCAGCAGGATCCCGTCCGGCCGATCGGGAATCGGCTCACCCGGCCCGGCCACCACGGTCTCGGCGGTCGGCACGTCCAGGCCGACCGGCGCCGCAACGATGTCCAGCACCCGGATGCCCAGGTGCTCCAGGATGTGGCCGAGGGAGGGCCGGGACGGCCAGTCGTCGGGCTGATCATCCGGCTGATCGGTGGCGGTCGTCATCAGCCGAACTGTAGCGCCGCCTTGTAGGAACCAACAGGGAGCAACGAGAAGGTTCTCAGCCGGCGGCAGTGTGCGGACCGTCTGCCGGCGGCCAGACTGGCCTCACGGTGCGGACGGCGCGCCGGCGCAGGGAGCGGTGGGAGTCTCGATGGACCAGTGGATCAGCGGGCAGATGGCGACGGTGCCGGAATACGACCGGTTCGCCGGCGCCGACGAGCTCGAGCGACAGCTGACCGAAGTGGCGGCAGAATTCCCGGACGTCGCCGTTCGCCGCCGGATCGCCACCTCCCGGCTCGGCGATCCGATCCACGCACTGCAGGTCGGCGAGGGCGATCGGCAGGCACTGGTGTTCGCGTTGCCGCACCCGAACGAGCCGGTCGGGGGATTGACCGCGGTGCATCTGGCGCGCCAGCTGTGTGCGGATCCGGAGCTGCGACGGCGGATCGGTCTGCGATTCACCATTGTCGGCTGTATCGACCCGGACGGGCTTCGACTCAACGAAGGCTGGCTCGCCGGTCCGTTCACCCGGACGCACTACGCGCGGCACTTCTTCCGGCCGGCCGGCGACCGACAGGTGGAGTGGACATTCCCGGTCGACTACCACGACTACTACTTCGATGCGGTGCTGCCGGAGACCGCGGGCCTGGTCCGGCTGATCGATGAGCTCCGGCCGGAGTTCATGGTCTCGCTGCACAACAGTGAACTCGGCGGTGCCTACTACTACCTGTCCCGCCCGATGCCCGAGCTGTACCCGGTGCTGCAGGAGATCCCGGAGTCGGTCGGTTTGCCGCTGGATCGAGGCGAGCCGGAGTCGCCGGAGATTCCCCGGCTGGCCGACGGAATCTTCCAGGGCCTGGGATTCAAACCGATCTACGACGCGCTGCAGCAGTCCGGCTCCGACCTGAGCGTGTTGCGGGGCGGTGACGGCTCAGGTGGATATGCCGCTCGGTACGGCACGCTCACCCTGTTCTCCGAGGTTCCGTACTGGCATCATCCGGCCAGTTCCGACGCCTCGCCGGCCGGCCAGGGATATCTCGAGCTGTTGCGGCAGCAGGCGGCCAACACCGGCGAGTTCGCCGAACAACTGCAGCGGATCCTGGGCGCCGCCGAACCGGTGCTGTCGGCGCAGGATTCCCCGTTTCTGGCGGCGAGCCGCTACTTCGTCCCGGGGATGGTCTCGTTGCACGAGAGCATCTTGCGTCGGATCGACGACCCGGTCAACGACCGTCCGGCGACCATCGCCGAAGAGTTCTCGTTGATGGACCAGGTGCGCTCGTTCCGCCTACGGTTCGGCGGGATGTTGTTGCAGACACTGGACGGCGAGCTCGCGGTCGGCAATCAGGCGAAGGCGATCCGGGAGGGCCGGCTCGAACTCGCGGCACTGTTCCAGACCTGGTGCGCAGAGGCGGACGAGATCGAGAAGCAGGTCAGGACGCTGCCGATCCGCAGTCTGGTCGCCACCCAGTACGGCGCCATCCTCGCGACCGCCGACGGGCTGGCCGGCCCCCGGACCGACCGGTGAGCGTTCCGGGGCCCGTGGCCGCCGAGCAGGGCCAGCAGCCGATGGCGCCGCGGATAGCACGGCTGGCCGCCGAACTTGCCACCGCCGGCCGGGCCGGCAGAGCCGCTGTGTTACAGGCATTCTGGGACGAGGTCGCGGCTGCCGGGACACCGTTGGTGGAACCGGCCGAACCGGACCAGCACTGGGTGACGTTCCTCTGGCGCCGTGGTGTCGACGACGTCGGCCTGCCGGAACCGGTGGTCCCGGTGATGGTGATGGGCGGCCCCGCGCTGTGGTGGCAGTTGCCACAGAACGTCCTGCAGCCCCTCCCGGGTTCCGATCTGCTGTTCCGTAGCTACCGGGCGGGCTCGGATCTGCGAGGTCGGTACGTGCTGGCTCCTGGCGACCCGCTGACCGACCTGCCGGCGGCCGGAACACCTGCCGCGGTCGTCAGATCCGCCCGGTTCCAACCGGACTCGCGGAACACGGCACCCTGGGAGCTGCCGGCCGACGACCCGCTGCGGCCGTCGATCACCTACTCGACCTTCGCCCTGCCGTCGGCCACCGCGGCGCCCTGGGTCGGTACCGGGGCGGCGGCGCCGGCCGGCGCCGTTCGGTGCGATCGGGTCAGCAGCTCGATTCTCGGCAACACCAGACGGGTGTGGACCTACCAGCCGCCGGGCGGGCGGGACTCGCAGTTGCTGCTGGTGATGCTCGACGGCCGGGACTGGATGGAATGGGTACCGCTGACGGAGACTCTGGATCGGCTGATCGCCGACGGCGGGTTGCCGCCGATCGCGGTGGTGGCACCGGAATCGCTGGACACCGCGACCAGATATGCGGAGCTGACCTGCCGGGACGAGTTCACCGGCTTCCTGACCGATGAACTGCTGCCGTGGGCCGGCGGCCGGGTGCCGGTACCGTCCGATCCCGCCCGGATCGCCCTGCACGGCATGAGTTTCGGTGGACTGGCCGCGATGTCGGCCGGCTGGTCCCGACCCGATGTGTTCGGCACCGTGCTGAGCCAGTCCGGATCGTTCTGGTGGACGGGTTGGGATGCGCCGCCCGGATCACCCGAGCTGGTTCCGCAGCGGTTCGCCGACTCGGAGCGCCGGCCGTTGCGGGTGAGTCTGGACATCGGTCGTCACGAAGGCGAGGCCATGGCGGACAGCCACGCCCTGATGGCACAGACGCTCCGCCGGCGTGGATACGAGCTGCGAACCCACGAATTCAACGGCGGCCACGATCTCGGCTGCTGGATCTGTGAACTGCCGGCCGCGTTGCGCTGGTGGGCACCGCCGACGCCGGCCCGGTAGCCGCTGCGCCGGTCGTCCGTCAGCCGGTCGTCCGTCAGCCGTTGTCCGTCAGCCGTTGTCCGTCAGCCCAGTCCGTCAGCCCGTTGTTCGCCAGACTGGTTGCTGTCGGCCCGATTCGGCTGTCAGGCGACGCTCAGCCGAACACCCGGCGGCCGGCGACGAATGCCGCCCGCACCCGGCTCGCCAGTTCGAACGGGTCGCCCGTCCAGACGCACAGGTCGGCCTGCAGCCCGACCGCCAGCGAGCCCACCCGGTCGTCGATTCCCAGTGCCCTTGCCGGGTGCATGGTCAGCGCCCTGAGGGCGACCTCGGCCGGTAGCCCCGCCGCGACGGCCAGCCCGGCCTGCACCCTGGCCAGTTCGATCGGGACCACCGGATGGTCGGTGACCAAGGAGATCTCGACGCCGGCGGCGGCCAGAATCGCGGCATTGGCGAATGAACGGTTGCGCAGCTCGACCTTGCCCCGGCCGACGATCAACGGGCCGAGCAGTACGGGAATGTTCCGTTCGGCCAGCAGGTCGGCGAGCAGGTGGGCCTCGGTGCCGTGGTCGACGATCAACCGGTAGCCGAACTCGTCGGCGAGCCGAACGGCAGTGGCGATGTCGTCGGCGCGATGCACGTGTTGACGCCACGGCAGCTCCCCGGCGAGCACCGCCATCAGCGCCCGCCGGCCGAGGTCGGTGGGCGCCGGGTCGCCGGCGGCCACCCGGTCCAGATCGGCCGCCGCGTCGGTGAGCGCCTGCCGGATCACCGCAGCCACGCCCATCCGGGTGGACGGGAGCTGCTGCCGGTCGCCGTAGGCCTTCTTGGGATTCTCACCCAGCGCCGATTTCAGACCGGCGGGGGATCGCAGCACCATCTGTTCCACCGTCCGGCCGACGGTCCGCAGGGCCGCCGACTGACCGCCGATCGGGTTGCAGGAGCCGGGATTCACCCCGACCGCGAGGACACCGCCGGCCACCGCGTCGGCGAATGCGATGTCGGCCGGGTTGACGGCGTCGATCGCCCGCAACTGCGCAGTGACCGGTGCGGTCGCCTCGTCGTGATCGTCGCCCGCCCAGCCGACGCCCTCCTCCAAGGTGCCGATGTGGGTGTGCGCGTCGATGAACCCCGGCAACACCCAGCAGCCGGCCGCGTCGATCATTGTCGCGCCGTCGGGCCGGCGAGTGCCCCGATCGCCGACCGCACTGATCAGACCGTGCTCGATCACCAGCACCCCGTCGTCGATCGGATCCGAACTGATCGGGACCAGCCGGGCTCCGGTGATGATCACCGGGCCGTCGGGAGCTACCGGGTATGACGGGATCATGGTGGTGCGTTCCTTCCCTCGGGTACGGCGCCATCATCTCCGGCAGGGTGCTGGCCGGGCATCGTGGACCGGTGCAGATCGGGCGGTCAGCATTGTCGTATCCGACAGCGTGCGGCCGCCGACCGCCGGCCGGCCCTGGCGGGCTGTCCCCGGGACGACGGACTACGACCCGCATCCGGTGGCCCGAGCTGCGCCGGCGGCGTCCAGGTTCGGGCAGCTGCCGGCCCCGGGTTGTAGGGAGTCACAATGCCGCGGCCCAAACTCTGCGAGGGCCGACGATGCCCGGGTGACCGGCAACGCCCACCCTTGGAACACACCGATCTACTTCCATCGACTGATGGCCACCTGGCATTCTGCGAGCGCCGACGTCCGCACCACCCCGCTCTTGCCCCGGCAGCATCATGGGGCATCCAGTCATCGAGGAGACGCCCCATGATTACCACCGTCCCGAGGATCAGCAGGCGCCTCGGTCGCCGGACAGCAGCAGTCGGCGTCCTCGCGGCCGCCGCGCTGCTGCTGGCCTCCTGTTCCGGATCCGGCACCGACTCCGCCAGCACCTCGACCGATCCGGCCGGCGCCGCTGCCTCGTCCACCGAGCCGGCCACCGGCAGCACGAGTGAGCCGAGCGCGAGCGACACCTCCGGCTCCGGATCGGCCACCACCGGTGCGACCGGTGGCGACACGTCCGCGGCCAACGGCGGCCAGGGCGCACCGAGCGGGTCCTTCAGCATCGGTGTCAACTCGTTCTTCCTGACCCACCTGATGCCCGGCTTCTCCGACGGCACGAACATCAGCAACGCGCTGTTCACCCCGTTGACCCGCTACGACGCGGCGAAGGGCGAGCTGGTCGACGCCGTCGCCAAGTCGATCGAGACCACGGACCAGAAGAACTGGACGATCGTGCTCAACGACGGCTGGACGTTCCACGACGGCGAGCCGGTGACGGCACAGTCGTTCGCGGACTCCTGGAACGCCAGTGCGGATCCGAAGAATGCGATGACCGCCAACTCGTTGATGAACATCTTCGCCGGCTACACCGCGATGAACCCGGCGAAGGGCGACAAGGCGACGGCGACCACCCTGTCCGGCGTCAAGGTGGTGGACGAACACACCCTGAAGGTGACGTTGGCCTCGCCCAACGCTTTCTTCCCCAGCCTGCTCGCCTCGTCGGGCATGGCGCCGATCCCGCCCAGTGCCGCCAAGGACTTCGCGGCCTTCGACCTCAACCCGATCGGCAACGGTCCGTTCAAGGTGGCCGAGGGCGGGATGAAGGCCGGTGACACCCAGCTGGTGCTCGAGGCGTACCCGGGCTACGCCGGCGAACAGAAGGCGAAGGTGGAGTCGATCACGGTGAAGGCGTATCAGGACACCACTGCCGTCTACACCGATTTCCAGGCCGGAGCCATCGATCTGGCTCTGGTCGACGGCAACGACCTGGCTTCCGCGAAGACCGAGTTCCCCGACCAGCTGGTCGACGTCGCATATCCGGCAGTCGTCACCCTCGGGTTCCCGACCTGGGACCCGCGGTTCGACAACCCCAAGCTTCGGCAGGCCCTGTCGATGGCGGTCGACCGGCAGTCGATCGTCGACGCGCTGCTCAAGGGCAACGGCACCGCAGCCACCGGGCTGGCACCCGAGTCGTTGCCCGGCGGCGGCCTGAAGGACTGTGCCGCATGCACCTTCGACGTCGAGAAGGCGAAATCGCTGCTCGCCGAGGCCGGCGGCTTCAGCGGATCGATCACCCTGTACACCTACACCGACCCGACGAACCAGGCGGTGACGGACGCGATCGCCAACATGTGGCGGACGAACCTCGGCATCGATGCCACCACGGAGACCCAGGAGATCGGACAGCTGTACAAGAACTTCAGTGCGCAGTCGCTCAAGGGAGCCTTCGTCGTCTATGCCGGAACCAACATCCCACACCTGTACGGGTTGCTGAACTCGTTGTTCACCAAGGGATCCGCGCTGAACACGACCGGCTACTCCAACGAGAAGCTGACCACCTTGCTCAGCGATGCGCTGGCGGCGAGCTCGACCGAGGTGTTCAACCAGAAGGTGACCGAAGCGTCCGGCGTGGCGATGGCCGACATGCGGTCCGTCCCGCTCTACCACCCGACCGGCGCGCTGCTGCACGCCACGAAGCTCAGTGGGGTCGAGCCGGAACTGCTCGGCGGCGCCAACCTGGCGGCAATCTCCGTTACCGGCTGAGCGGGCGGCACCGCCGCGGGGCGGCCGCCGGACGGAGCCGAGAAGGGGAATCGCGGGCAGGAAGGGAGTAGCGACGGTGGTCAGGTATGTCGTGCGCAGGCTGGTCTACATGGTGCCGGTCCTGCTGGGCACCACCTTCCTGATCTTCCTGGCCGTCTACGCGCTGCCCGGCGACCCGGTGCAGGCCATCGCCGGTCCCGGACAGGCCGTGGCACCGGCGGTCCGGGCGGCGATCGTGGCCAAGTACCACCTCGACGATCCGCTCCTGCAGCAGTATCTGGCGTACATGGGACGGCTGCTGACCGGCGACTTCGGTACCGACCTCAACGGCAAGTCGGTCGGCGCGCTGATCGCCGCGAGTTGGCCGGTGACGGTGAAACTGGGCCTGACGGCCTGGGTGCTCGGCGGCCTGCTCGGCGTGCTGCTCGGCACCCTTGCCGGGATCCGTTCGGGCGGCTTTCTCGACACGTCCGTGTTGGCGGGCACCACGCTGGTCCTCGGCGTGCCGTACTTCGTGACGGCCTACGTGGCGAAGTACGTGTTCGCGGTGAAACTCGGATGGCTTCCGCCGTCCGGGGTCTCCGACGGCTGGCCGTTGTCGTACGTGTTGCCCGCGGTCTGCCTGGCGATCTTCCTGGTTCCGGAGATCGCCAGGCTCACCAGGGCGAGTGTGCTGGGCAACCTGCAGTCTGACTACGTCGACACGGCTATCGCCAAGGGCCTCGGCCGGCGCACCATCGTGGTGCGGCACGTACTGCGGAACTCCCTGCTGCCGGTCGTTTCGGTGCTGGGCCTGAGCCTGGGGTACCTGATCAGCGGCAGTGTGCTGATCGAGGGCATCTTCAACATGCCGGGCCTGGGATTTGCCGTCTTCCGCGGGATCGCGCAGCACAACGGTGCGACGGTCGTCGGTATCGGCACCCTGCTCATCCTTGTCTTCCTGCTGCTCAACCTGCTGGTCGATCTGCTCTACGGGATCCTGGACCCGAGGATCCGCCTTGTCTGAGCATGAACTGTCTGAGAATGAACTGTCTGATCACGGACTGACGGATCACGGACTGACCGATCAGGTGCCGGCCGAGCCGCTGCCGGGCGGGCAGCCGACCGGCGCGGCAGTGTCCGACCGGGACGACCGAGGACCACGCTGGGCGGCGCTGCGCCGACCGCACGTCTACCTGCCGCTGGCGTTGGTGCTGCTGGTGTTCCTGGTGGCGGCCTTCCCGCAGTGGTTCGCCGGCTGGTTCGGTCACGGCGATCCGCGAGAGTGCTCGTTGATCGACTCCAATGCCACCGGCCGGCCCGGCCATCCGTTCGGCTTCGACGTGCAGGGCTGCGATCTGTACGCGAACGTGGTTTACGGCACCAGGGCATCGGTGTTGATCGCGGTGCTGGTGGTGGCCAGTTCCACCGTCGTCGCGGTGGTCCTCGGGGCGTTGGCCGGGTACTTCCGCGGCCCAACGGATTCGGTCATCAGTCGCGTGATGGACGTGTTCTTCGGCTTTCCGGCGCTGGTCGGGATGATCATCCTGCTGAACACCATCCCCACCCGCAGCGTCTGGACGGTGGCCGGCGTGTTGGCACTGTTCGCCTGGCCGGCGATGACCAGGGTCTTCCGGGCATCGGTGTTGGAGACCGCGAATCTGGACTATGTCGTGGCCGCAAGGGAAATGGGCGCCGGGCACCTGCGGATCATCGCCAGCCACGTGGTGCCGAACTCGATCGGACCGCTGGCTTCGATCCTCAGCCTGAGCATCGGTGGCATCATCACCGCGGAGGCCGGGCTCACCTTCCTCGGGGTGGGGCTGCGGTCGCCGGCCATCTCCTGGGGCGTGCAACTCAATACCGCCCAGCGCTACTTCACCACCGACTTCCACCTGTTGTTGTTCCCGTCGTTGTTCCTGTCCGTCACCGTGCTGGCCTTCGTCCTGCTCGGCGACGGCCTGCGGGACGTCCTCGACCCGAAAGCGAAGTGAGACGCGGTGACCGACGCGCTGCTGTCCGTGCGGGACCTGCGGGTGCAGTTCCGGACCCGGCGCGGACCGGTGACCGCGCTGGACGGCGTCGACTACGACGTGTACGCCGGGCGCACCCTTGCGGTGGTCGGCGAATCCGGATCCGGGAAGTCGGTCACCGCCAGGGCCATCATGGGTTTGTTGCCACGGCGGACGTCGACGGTGACCGGCGGCCGGATCATGCTGGGCGGCCGCGACCTGCTGTCGATGTCGAAGAGTGCACGGCAAGCGGTCAGGGGTGAGCGGATCGCGATGGTGTTCCAGGACGCGCTCTCTGCCTTGAATCCCGTGCTACCGGTGGGGTTCCAAATCAGCGAAGGCGCCCGCAAGCGCCGTCACCTGGATCGGCGGGCTGCCCGTCAGCTGGCCGTCGACCTGATGGATCAGGTCGGCATTCCGGCCGCCAAGGCCCGGGTCGGCGCGTTCCCGCACGAGTTCTCCGGCGGGATGCGACAACGGGTGCTGATCGCGATGGCCCTGGCGCAGGACCCGGAGATACTGATCGCCGACGAACCGACCACCGCGTTGGACGTCACCATTCAGGCGCAGATCCTGCGACTGCTGACCGATCTCCAGGCACAACGCCAGATGGGACTGGTGCTGATCACCCACGACATGGGGGTGGTGGCGAACACCGCCGACGAGATCGCGGTGATGTACTGCGGCCGGATCGTGGAGCAGGGCTCGTGCGGGGCGATCTTCGAAAGTCCGGCACACCCGTACACCCAGGCCCTGCTCGATTCCATCCCACGTCCCGAACTTCGTGGCACCCTGCTGCCGGCAATTCCGGGGTCGCCGCCGGATCCGGCGCATCGACCGTCCGGTTGTTCGTTCCGGACCAGATGTCCGCGCGCCTTCGCTGCGTGTGTCGATGAACCGCCGGTGGTCCGCTGGCTGGAAGATCCCCGCGTCGGTCAGCCACCGCCGGCGGCTGAGCCGGTTCCGGCTGCCGGGCAGCGCCTTTCGGCCTGCCACCTCTGCGTCCGGGCCGAACCGAACGGGGCCGGCACCGCGGGTGGCGGCGCCATCGGAGGGGGTGCCCGATGAGCGAGCGGAATGCCGCGCCAGCCGGGGCGGACGTGGCCGGCCAGAAAACCGCTTCGGACGTGGTGCTCTCGGTCGACAACGTGGTCAAGACCTACGCCGGCCGGTCGGGGCTGATGACCGCCGCCCGGCCACCGCTGACGGCCGTCGACGGTGTGTCCCTGACCCTGCGCAGGGGCAGCACCCTCGGGCTGGTCGGCGAGTCTGGCTGTGGAAAGTCGACGCTGGCCAAGTTGCTGGTCGCCATCGAAAGGCCCACCTCCGGTCAGATCAGGGTGCTGGGCAGGGATCTCGGCTCGCTGGACCGTCGGGACCTGCACCGGGCCAGGCGGGACATCCAGCTGGTGTTCCAGGATCCGTACACCTCGCTGGACCCACGGCTGTCGGTCGCCGACCTGGTCGCCGAGCCGCTGCGGATCCACCCGGAGGTGGTGCCACGATCCCGGCGCCGGCAGCGGGTCCGTGAACTGCTGGAAATGGTCGGTCTGACCAGCGCGCACGCCATCCGATTGCCGCACCAGCTCTCCGGCGGCCAGCGGCAGCGGGTCGGCATCGCCAGGGCGTTGGCGCTGGAGCCGAAGATCCTGGTGTTGGACGAACCGGTCTCGGCGCTCGACTCTTCGGTGCAGGCCCAGATCGTGAACCTGTTGATGCGCCTGCAGTCCGAGTTGGGGCTCTCCTACGTCTTCATCGCGCACGACCTCGGCGTGGTCGCGCACCTGGCCGACGAGATCGCGGTGATGTATCTGGGCCGCATCATGGAACAGGGGTCCCACTCCGACGTCTTCGGTCGGGCCCGTCATCCGTTCACCACG
The DNA here is from genome assembly GCF_000426645.1 of Nakamurella lactea DSM 19367. GTDB lineage: Bacteria > Actinomycetota > Actinomycetes > Mycobacteriales > Nakamurellaceae > Nakamurella > Nakamurella lactea. Next base: position 270,231 of record NZ_AUFT01000011.1, read on the forward strand.
GCGTTGCTGTCCGCGATGCCGGAGCCGGATCCGAAGCGCCGCGCCGAGTATGCGACTCGGCTGCTCTCCGGGGATACCACCAGTCCGTTCCAGCTGCCCAGCGGCTGCCGGTTCCGGGGACGGTGCTGGCGGGCGACCGAGGTCTGCGCCGGTACCGAGCCGACCCTGGAGCTGCTCCCCGGCACCGCTGCTGGTCCGGAATCCCCGGTCCCGCATCTGGCGGCCTGCTACCACCCCGACGAAGAGAGCTGAGCCGACAATGGCAGACCGAACCGCCGACCCGGGGATTTCGCCGGGCGGTACGGCTGCGCCGACGCCGGCGGCCGGGACGGCCGGGCAACGGGCGGCAGCGCTGTTCTCGGCCTCCGGACTCACCCAGGCCGAGGCAGCCGACCGGGGAGCGCGAATCGGCCGCACCACTGCTCGGGTCTGCATAGATCTCGGTCGATTCGCCGCCGACGGGACCTTCACCAGCACCACCACCGTCGACTTCGACTGTGCCGGCACCGGCCCGATCTGGTTGGACCTGATCGCCGAGCGGGTGATCAGCCTGCGACACAACGACATCGACCTCGACCCACGAGAGCTGGCCGGTGCCGAGCGGCTCGTCATTCCGACGCCCCAGGCGTCGAACACGGTAACCGTCACCGCCGAGCACCAGGCCGGCGCGCAGGCGGCCGGGCTGTCCCGGTCGGTCGATCGATCCGACGGAACCGTGTATGCCTGGACCCAGTTCCAGCCGTTCGATGCCCGCCGGATGTTGCCGTGCTTCGATCAGCCGGATTTGCGGGCCGAATTCACCGTCGAGGTGATCGCGCCCGCCGAGTGGACCTGTGTATCGAACATGCGCAGTGACGGCACCGGCAGCCGCGCCGACGCCGCGGCCGGCGGGCCACCGGACGGACTGCGCCGCTGGGTGTTCGCGCCGACCCCCCCGATCCCGGTGTACCTGCTGGCCCTGTGCGCCGGGCCGTTCGCGGTGATCACCGGTGAGCACCAGGGGATGCCGCTCGGGCTCTACGCCAGGGCCGGGCTGGCCGACGAGCTGGCCAGCTCGTCGCCCGAACTCCTGGCGCTGACGGCACACGGGATGGACACCTTCGGCGAGGCGTTCGCGCTGCCGTGCCCCGGCGACTCCTACGATCACGTCTTCCTGCCGGACCAGCCCGGCGCGATGGAGAACCTCGGATGCATCACCTGGAACGACGCCGCACTTTTCCGGACCGAACCGACACCGGAGCAGCGGGCCAGGCGCGGCATGGTCCTGCTGCACGAACTGAGCCATCAGTGGTTCGGCAACCTGGTCAGTCCCCGCTGGTGGGACGATCTGTGGCTGAGCGAGTCGTTCGCGGACTGGGCGGGGCATTGGGCCCTACGGAGTTACCCGGAACTCGCCGACCACGGCGGCAACGGTGCCGTCGACTTCAAGGCGGTGGCGATCCGGGGCGATCAGGCGCCGAGCACACACCCGATCAGTCGGCGGGTGCCGGACATGGCGGCGGTGGAGGCGAGCTTCGATGCGATCACCTACGCCAAGGGCGCTTTCGTCCTGAACCAGCTGATCGAGCGGATCGGCGAACCAGATTTCCTCGCCGGGCTCCGGCGGTATTTCGCCCGTTTCGGCTGGGCGGCCACCACGGTCGACGGCCTGTTGGACGAGTTGGACCGGGTGACCGATCTCGACGTCCGGCGCTGGGCGGCCGAGTGGCTGCGCACCGCGGGGGTGAACACCCTGCGTCTGGAAGTGGACAGCCGTCTGGAGACCGACGGCGGTGCGGCCGGCCGGACCGGTCCGACGGTCCGGCTGTTGCAGGAGGCGCCGGCGGCCTGGCCGCTGTTGCGGACCCATCGGCTCGAGCTCGAGGCCTATCGGCTGGTGGACGGTTCCTTGGTCCGCGACCGAACGGTGTCGGTCACGGTCAGCGGTCCGGCCGCCGAGATCGGCGAGCTGACCGGCGCGGCGGACGCCGAGCTGCTGCTGGTTGACAGCGCCGATGGCGCGTATGCGATCGGTCGGTTGGATCCGCGGTCGATGCGGACGCTGCTGGCCTACGGACAGACGTTGGTGTCGGCCGGTGCCCGCACCAGCATGCGCCGATTGCTCGCCGAGGCGGTGACGGCCGGCGAACTTCCCGCCGCGGAGGCGGTGCACACGTTGTCCGCGAGCCTACGGACGGAACGGGACGACAGCGCGTTCGTCGCCCTGACCGACGCCGCGGTGCAGCTGGCACACCGGTTCAGCGCGCCCCGCGATCGGGGTCCGGTCGGTGAATTGATCGCCGAGGCCTGCCTCTCGGTGGCCCAGACCTCAGCACCCGGCACCGCCCGGCAGCAACGGGCCTGGCTCGTTGCCTCCGATACCGCCTGGGCCGACCGCAGTGTCGGACAATTGCGGCGCGCGTTGGAGGTCGGTGACCGTCGTCCCGGTCCGTCGGGTGTCCGCGCATCGGGCGCCGGATCGCCGCGGAACGGGTTCCTTCCGCAGACCTTGCGCTGGCGGCTCGTCCGCCGGCTGGTGGCGTTGGGTGACGATCCATCGCTGATCGACCTCGAACTCACCGTGGACACCGACCCGGACTCCTGGTTGTCGGCCGAGATCGCCGCCGCCGCAGAAGGTTCGCTCGCCGCGAAGCGGTTGGCGCTGGATCGGTTGCTCGATCCGGCGCATCTGCCGGCCGGCGCGTTGGCACCGTTCGCCGAGGGGCTGTGGCAACCACATCAGGATGCCGTCCTGGTCGACATCGCCGCGTCATTCCTGGATCGGTTGCCGGGGGCGGTGTCGGCCGGTGGAACGGCGCGGGCAGCCCGGCTCGCCCGGTGGGCGTTCCCGACGTCGGGGCTGACGGCGGCAACCGTGCGGCAGGCCAAGGACCTCGCCGACCGTGTTGACCTGCCGGAGGTGGTGCGGCTGGCGCTGGCGGACCAGGCGTTCGAGGCCGAACGTGCGCTTCGGGTGTCCGCCGGTCGCGACGATCGGGCAGCGCGCCGGGGTCAGGCCTGATCCCGGGCCGTCCGCATCTGCCGGGCGAGCGGTTGGTTGCCGTGCACCTGATCGGTCTGCAGGGCGGCGATCACCCGGTCGACGATCTCCGGCGGCTTGTCCTGACTCATCTTGGACTTGCCGACGATGCGATCCGGTACCAGCCGAAAACCCGTTGTGTACGGAGCGATCCGGTCGGCGTACTCCTGGACGCCGGACAGCTTCCAGCCCGACCCGCGCTCGGCTTCCATCCGCTCGCAGGTGGCGTCCAGGATGCGGAAGGTCTCGGTCGCATCCAGCACCTCGGGGACCCCGTGCAGGTGCGCGACAGCGAAGTTCCAGGTCGGCACGAAGGGTCCGTCCTGGTACCAGGTGGGGGAGATGTACCCGTGCGGTCCCTGCACCACCAGGACGACCCGGCGGTCGCCGAGCTGATGGATCCGGGCGTCTTCGGCGGCCAGATGCCCGAGGACGACGGGTTCGGCGGTGTCCGGATCCTGCAGGATCGGCAGATGTGAGACGACCAGGTCACCGCCGTCGTCCGGCGACGAGCTGATCAGTTCGGCCCACGGGTGGTCGGCGATCAACTGTCGGACGTCGGCGTGCTCAAGGGCGAACATCGGTTGCTCCAGCATGGGATCAGCCTAGGGATCCGGACCGCCTGCGTCCTGGTGGATGCCGGCAAGAACCGCACCGCCGGTTTGGTGAGCGGCACAGCCCCCCGCCTGTTCGCGGGTTCTTTGGTGGTTATCGGACCGCTTTTCGACTCGATAAACGCGTTTGGGCACGCGAGGCGCGGGGTCCGCGGTTCATTGCGCGGTGATGGCGTGCTTGCGTGCGCCATTCGGCCTGCAGGTGAGTAAAGGCTCACCTTATGAATTGCGATCGATAGGTTCGTGGAATCGACTGCCCAGCACCAGGAACGGTCACCGAGCATTGCCTAACCTATTCTCATTTCCGCTGGTCAGGGTAGCCTTCATTGGCTGGAGAACCGGTCGGGGACGTGTCAGACTTGGGCCATGGCGATCACTGAATCTCGTGCAGATTCTCCGACCGGTGCCGAACGGCCGATCAGCGACGATTCTTTTTCCGGATCAATCTCCGGGCGACTCAATTGGTTGCGTGCCGGAGTTCTCGGTGCGAACGACGGAATTGTCTCGACCGCGGCCATCGTGCTCGGCGTCGCCGGTGCGACGACCGATCGGTGGCCGATCCTGCTGGCTGGGATCATTGCCCTGCTGGCCGGTGCGATGTCGATGGCGGTGGGCGAATACGTGTCGGTCTCGACGCAACGCGATACCGAGCGGGCCCTGATCGCCAAGGAACGCCGGAAGCTCGCCGAGGATCCGGCGAAGGAACTCGACGAACTCTCCCGGATCTATGCGGCCAAGGGAATCGATGCAGAACTGGCCAGGCAGATCGCCCGCCAGCTCACCGATCACGACGCGCTCGGCGCCCATGCGGAAGCCAAGTTGGGGATCGACCCGGACGAGTTGACCGAGCCCTGGCACGCTGCCTTCGCGTCGTTCGCATCGTTCGTCATCGGTGCGGCCATCCCGCTGGTCGGTGTCGTGGTCACCACCAACCCGTGGGTGACGGTGGTGGCGGTGGCCGTCGCCCTTGGCATCACGGGGGCGCTCAGTGCCAGGTTGGGACGGGCGCCGGTCGGGCACGCGATCCTGCGCAACGTCGGCGGCGGGGTGCTCGCGATGGCCATCACCTACCTGCTGGGTGGCCTTGTCGGTGGTGTGATCTGACGACCGACTGTGATCTGACGACTGAGTGTGTCTGACGATCGAGTGTGATCTGACGGTCGAGCGGCGAATCTGACGCCCCGCCGATCCGATCGATGGCCCGATCAGAGGCGCCGGTCCGGTTTCCGCTACTCGATCAGCGCGCATCCGGCGGCCGGAACGCCGCGAACGGATCCGTCACCCGCAGGTCCGTGACGGCGAATTTGTACAGCGCCGCCGGTCGGCCGCCGGCCGGCCCGGGGGATGCGGTGGTGCCGGTCGGCGCCAGCATGCCCCGTCGACTCAGAATGCGCTGCAGGTTGGTCGGATCCACGTCGTGCCCGAGCGCGGTCGCGTAGATCCGGCGCAAGGTCGCGATAGTGAACGCCGCGGGCGCCAGGGCGAACCCGATGTTGGTGTAGCTGAGCTTGCCGCGCAGCCGCAGGTGCGCCCTGGCCGCGATGTCGCTGTGGTCGAAGGCCATGGGCGGCAAGGTATCCACCGGATGCCAGGCGGTGTCGTCCGGGATCGCCGGGTCGGCGTCCAGCGGGACCAGCCCGAGGAACCCGGTGGCAATGGTCCGCACCCCGGGGACCCGGTGCGGCGCCGAGAAGACCCCGGTCTGTTCGAGGTGGGCAACCTGGGTGAGGTCGACCTTCTCGGCCAGCTGGCGCCGGGCCGAGGAGTCCACGTCCTCATCGGGCAGCAGCAGCCCACCCGGTAGCGCCCAGCGGCCGGCATCGGGATCCTTCGCCCGTCGCCAGAGCAGAATCTGGAGCCCCTGATCGGTTGCCCGCTTCTCGCCCGGGTTGCCGTCAGCCGGGCCAGCAGTTCGCGCACCGAGTGTGACCGGGCGAACACCGAATACGGCGACCAGAACCTCGGCGGCCTGCGCGGTCCTGCTATCATTTGGCATGTTTTCGATCGTAGGTCGAAAACCTCCGGAGCTCAACTCCGGTGGGCGATCGAGCAGGAGGCAATGATGACTCGAAGCACTGCAGTTGCGGTGGCCGACACCGCCGCCGCGTTCCGCGATGAGGTACGCGCGCTCGCGGACCGGCGCGACGCCGTTGTCCTGGCACACAACTACCAACTCCCCGAGATCCAGGATGCCGCGCACTTCGTCGGCGATTCGCTGCAGCTGTCCCGGATCGCTGCGCAGACCCCACAATCGACCATCGTGTTCTGCGGCGTGCACTTCATGGCCGAGACGGCGAAGATCCTGTCGCCGGACAAGACCGTGCTGATTCCCGATGCCCGTGCGGGTTGTTCGCTGGCTGATTCGCTCACCGCCGACGAACTGCGCGAATGGAAGGCGGAGAATCCCGGCGCAGTGGTGGTGAGCTACGTCAACACCACTGCGGCGGTGAAGGCGGAGACGGACATCTGCTGCACGTCGTCCAACGCGGTCGAGGTGGTGGCGTCGATCCCGGCGGACACCCCGGTGCTGTTCGGCCCGGACCAGTTCCTCGGCGCCCACGTACGTCGGGTGCTCAAGCGCGACAACATCAAGGTCTGGGGCGGCGAATGCCATGTGCACGCCGGCATCAACGGAGCCGAACTCGCCGATCGGGCCGCGGCGGATCCGGAGGCTGAGCTCTATGTACATCCCGAATGCGGATGTGCCACCAGCGCCTTGTACCTGGCCGGAACCGGTGCGGTGCCGGCCGAGCGGGTCAAGATCCTGTCAACCGGGGACATGGTGAAACAGGCCGCTTCGAAGAAGTCCGGCAGCGTGCTGGTCGCCACCGAGATCGGGATGATCCACCAGCTGCGCAAGGCGGCACCCGGCGTCGATTTCCGGCCGGTGAACGAGCGTGCGTCCTGCCGCTACATGAAGATGATCACTCCCGACAAGTTGCTGCGCAGCCTGCGATCCGGCACCGACGAAGTCGTTGTCGACGCCGAGATCGCCGCCAGGGCAAGGCGTTCGGTGGAGCGGATGATCGCCATCGGCACACCCGGCAACGCGAGTAGCGAATGACGGCCTGGGCGGCCACCGCCGACGTGGTGGTGGTCGGGTCGGGTGTCGCGGGGCTGACGACCGCGCGGCGGTGTGCTGCCGCCGGGCTGCGGGTGCTGGTGGTCACCAAGAGTGCGGTCGACGAAGGCAGCACCCGGTGGGCGCAGGGCGGCATCGCAGTGGTGGACAGCGCGAGCGGCGACAGCGTCGCCGCGCATCTGCAGGACACCCTGGTTGCCGGCTCCGGTCTGACGGATCCGGTGGCGGCGGCGGCGATCGTCACCGAGGGGGTGTCGGCGGTCGCCGAACTGCGGGCGCTCGGGGCCAGGTTCGACACCGGTCCGTTCGGGCTGCTGCGCACCAGAGAGGGTGGGCACCACCGGGATCGGATCATTCATGCCGGTGGTGACGCGACCGGGGCCGAGGTGGAGCGGGCCCTGCTGGCCGCTCCTGGTCTGCCCGCGGTGCTTGCCGGGCATTTCGCCCTCGACGTGCTCCGTGACGATGACGGCGCCGCCCGCGGCATCTCGGTGCTGGACCCGGACGGTCGGGTCGGCCTGATCCGGGCCGGCGCGACGGTGCTGGCCACCGGCGGATGCGGGCAGCTCTTCGCGGCGACCACCAATCCGTCGGTGGCGACAGCCGATGGCCTGGCAATGGCGCTGCGCGCCGGTGCTTCGGTGGCCGACGTGGAGTTCATCCAGTTCCACCCGACGGTGTTGTTCGCATCCGTCGGGGCCGCCGGAGTGGCCGGCGGGCAGCGGCCGTTGGTCAGCGAGGCGGTCCGTGGAGCCGGCGCGTTGTTGATCGATGGTGCCGGCCATCGGGTGATGGCCGGGATCCATCCGCTCGAGGATCTGGCCCCGCGTGACGTGGTGGCATTGGCCATCACCCGCCGAATGGCCGAGAACCCGGGCGGTATCGACGATCACGTCTTCCTGGACGCCACCATGGTCGACGATTTCGACCGCCGGTTCCCGACCGTCACCGCCTCCTGCGCCGCGGCCGGCATCGACCCGGCGACAGCGCCGATTCCGGTGGCCCCGGCGTCGCACTACCACTGCGGCGGTGTCGAGACCGATCTGCGCGGACGAACCTCGGTCGCCGGCCTGTACGCGGTGGGTGAGGTCGGCCGCACCGGCCTGCACGGGGCGAACCGGCTGGCATCCAACTCGTTGCTTGAGGGGCTGGTGATGGGCGAACGAGCGGCCGAGGACATCGTCGGGATCTCAGCAGCGACCGGACCCGCCCGATCCGCCGAAGCCGTTGACGTATCGGCGGTCACCACCGCGGATCCGCGGAGCCGGACCGAACTGCAGGCCCAGCTGAGCAGGTTTGCCGGGATCGGCCGGGACCGGGCGGGGCTGGCCGCCATCGAGGTACCGGCGGTCTCCACCTCGGCACTCCCGGCGCCATCGAGTTCGGGACCGTCGTCACAGGCACCGTCGTCACAGGCACCGTCGTCGCCGGAGCGGAACAGCGCGGCGCTGGAGCTGCGGGACAGCCTCGAAACCGCCAACCTGGTGCTGGCCGCCGGTGCCGTGATCGCCGCTGCCGGGCTGCGCACCGAATCGCGGGGCTGCCACGTCCGGCTGGATCATCCGGAACGCCTGCTCGGCTGGGCCCAGCCGATCTCCCTGACCCTGGACGACGGCGCCTTCGTCGTCGCCGACCTGCGAGAGGCCGTGGCATCGTGAACGCATCTATCGGAACCACCCGCGCGACAGTCGGGACGATCGGCTTCCCGGGTCGGCCGGCGTCGGACGGAAAGCGGACGGTGCCGGACCGTACAGAGCTGGAACGGGTGATCGACACCGCGTTGGCCGAAGATCTGGTCGACGGCGCGGATATCACCACCCTGGCAACGGTTCCGGACCGGGCCAGTGCGGTGGCCGCGCTGGTTGCCAGGGAATCGGGGGTGCTGGCGGGCGTCGATGCGGCGCTGGCGGTGTTCCGGCGGGTGGTCGGCGACCGCCTCGAGGTGCGCGAGTCGATGGCTGACGGCAGTGCGCTGACCCCTGGCTCAGCGGCGCTGATCGTCGCCGGCCCTACCGCGGGACTGCTGACGGCCGAACGCACCGCGCTGAACATCCTCACCCACTTGTCCGGCATTGCCACGGTCACCCGTGCCTGGGTCGACGCGGTGACCGGTACCGGCGCCCGGGTCCGCGATACGCGCAAGACCCTGCCGGGGCTGCGGGCACTGGAGAAGTACGCGGTGACCTGCGGCGGTGGCGTCAATCATCGGATGAGCCTGGGCGATGCCGCCTTGATCAAGGACAACCACGTGCTGGCCGCCGGATCGGTGACGGCAGCGATCGAGGCGGTACGGGCGCTGCGCCCCGACGTCGTCCTGGAGGTCGAGGTCGACACGTTGGACCAGCTGGACGAGGCACTGGCCGCCGGTGCGACGCTGATCCTGCTGGACAACTTCACCGTGGAACAGACCGCGGAAGCGGTGCGTCGCACCCGGTCTGAGTACCCGGGAGTGGAGCTCGAGGCCTCGGGCGGGCTGACCCTGAGCAGTGCGGGCGCCGTCGCGGGGACCGGCGTCGACTACCTGTCGGTCGGGGCGCTCACCCACTCCGCGCCGATCCTGGACCTGGGAATGGACCTCGAGGAGTTCTGAGCGGCAGGTCGGCGATGATCCGCCGGGTCAGCTCGTCCACCGGCTCGGTGGCCGCGTCCCGCGGGTAGTGAACCGCCCGATTCCGACCCGTCGCGGCGATCAACGCGACGCCGCTCCGCCGGCTCGGCGACGTCGGCCAACCGTCGTCCGAGTCCGGCGGGTGTCCACTGGACGACGTCAGACCGAGGTTCTCGACCGGGCTGTCACCGAGCACGGTACGGGCGAACCGATGGATCATGTCGTCGGACCTTCGCTCACGTGCAACACCTCAAAGCCTTCCAGAATGGCTCCGTCCCGGTCGGTCGGGCTAGCCGACTCCGGCAGCGACTCGGTCGCGGTGACGAAAAGCGCCGCGTGCCACTCGTTCGGATCGATGCCCGCCGCGACCCGATGCACCGCCGGTTGCGCCGCAAGCGTGCTCGTGTCCGTGGTCAATCGGGCTGCCGCAGTGGACAAGTCCTCGCCCGGGGGGATCGCGCGGGTCCACAGCCGAGCCGCCCGGACGTCAGCTGCGGCGGTCGGCCCGCTCGACACCGCTACCGGCAGCCAGTTGCGTACCCGCGGCCGGCCGAAGGACGTCACGATGCCCCGGAACAGCGCGTCGGGGCCGGCCAGGAAGTCGGCCGCCGAAGCGGTTGACGACCAGAGGTAGAACGGCGCGTACTGGTTGACCTCGGAACCGGCGATGCCGCGCTCGCGGATCGCGTATGCCTTGAACCCGAGCCCGTTCCGGCCGTCCAGCGCCGAGCCCTTGGTGGCCACCCGGTGGCGGATGATCTGCATGTCGTAGTCGGCGGGCAACGTGATCGGGTACTGCATCATCCAGTGATTCGCGCCATTCGCCGAGTTCATGGTCGGTCCGCTCCGGCCGTGGCATCGGCGACGGGCTCGAGCCAGATCACCTCTGCCTGTGCGGGATCCGCCGTCTGCACGGCAATGTGGGTCATCGAGGTCCCGGGCAGCGCGCCGTGCCAGTGCTCCTCTCCGGGCTCCGTCCAGACCGCTGTCCCGGGTTCGGAGGCAACAGCGAACGCATGCAACCGACGGTCGGAGGCGGGGGAGTGATCGACACCCTTGACGACGCCGGTGAACCGTGGATCGTTGGCGAAGGCTCTGGGTGTGAAGTCGATGGCATGCATCAGTTCTCCGATCTGTCGGCTTCGGTTGGAGGTCGCGCAGCGGCTGAAGGTCGACGGTGGTCGACGGACTCGGCCGGCCGTCGACGGTGGTCGACGGACGCGGTCGGATCGTCGGTGGATGCTCCCGGGGCGGCTGCCGCAGTCGGTGGATCTGCCGCGGCGATGCCGATCAGCGCGGCCGCACCGCGGACGGCCCGGTTGAATGGCGCCGGCCTGCCCTGTGCCCTGGCCAACACGTAGCCGCCCTGCACCACCGCCAGGACCATGTCGGCAAGCTCCGCGGCATTCAGGTCGTCGGGGAACTCGCCGGCCCGCTGGCCCTGTCCGACGACAGCAGTGACCTGTTCGCGGATCCGCTGGAAGGCGTTGTGCAGTAACTCATTCAATGGGTCGCTCGCCAGCACCTCAGGATCCTGCGCCATCCGGCCGATCGGACAACCGCGGAGCACGTCGCGTTGCCGTAGCAGATATCCGCGGAGTCGGTCGGGCGCGCTGCCAGGTCCGTTCAGGACCTTCTCGGCACGCTCGACGGTGTGGTCCGCGGCATCGGCGAAAGCCGCTGCCGCGAGATCCTCCTTCCCGGCGAAGTGGTGATACATCGAGCCCTGACCGACGCCGGCGCGCCGCATGATCGCGCTGGGGCTGGTGGCCGCGTACCCGCGTTCCCACAGCAGTTCCCTGGTGCCGTTGATCAGCCTGGTCCGCGCGTCGTCATCGGCGTCGTTCGCCTTCTTCGCTGGCATGGCGTACATACTAGTAGTTACAAACGCTGGAGCAAGCAGATATTCGGTCCGAGCGCGGCATCGGTGGCTGCCAGGTTCCGATCGGTCGTCGGCTGTCGAGGGAAACGAGCTTCGCCGCGGCGATATCGTTCACGGATGACAGATTCCGATGGACCGATTTCTGATGGGCCGACCCGGTCGGACTGGGCGGTCAAGCCGACGCTGATCGGCCGGCTGGTCACCCTGCGGCCGTTCACCCGCGAGGACGCGGTCGGCATGGCGGCGATCATGGCCGATCCCGAGCTGATCAAGTTCACCGGCAGTGCGACCTCGAGTGCCGACGCGCAGGCCGCATCGAGTGAACCGGACGAGAAGACCTACCAGTGGTACGGCACCCGGGCCGCGCAGGACGACCGGCTGGATCTGGCAGTGGTCGACAACGTCTCCGGCGAGCTCGTCGGCGAGGTGGTGCTGAATCTCTGGGATCCGGAGGCCAACAGCTGCAACTTCCGCACGCTGTTCGGCCCGCCCGGGCGTGGTCGCGGGCTGGGGACCGAGGCGGCGAAACTCATTGTCGGCTACGCATTCGAGCAGCTGGGGTTGCACCGGATCGGCCTGGACGTGTTCGCCTTCAACCCACGGGCCAAGCGCGCCTACGAAAAGGTCGGATTCGTGGTCGAAGGCGTGCGGCGGGACGCGTTTCGCTTCGACGGGCAGTACACCGACGAAATCATGATGGCGATCCTGGCGAACGAGTGGCGCGGCACCGCCCCGAAATGACGGAGTCAGTGGGCTGAACCGGCTGCATCGGCTGGCCCGATCACCACTGTGCGTCGAGGTCGCGCCTGATCTCGTCCGGAAGCTTGAGTGCTGCCCCGCGGACAGCGATCTCGAGCTGCCGGATGCTACCGACCCCGATGATCGGGGAGATGGCCGGAGCGCCGCCCGTCATCCACGCCACAACGATCTCGCTGCGCGTTGTGCCTAGTTGCCCGGCGGCGCGATCCAGTGCCGCGAGCCGCCGATCGGTGCCTGGATGCTCGAACGCCGATGAGACGGCACGATCGGCCCGGTCGTACGCGCCCGACATCAGTGGCGAGTACGCCCAGAGTGCGAACTCGGGGTTGGACTGGACGTAGTCCAGAGTCTCGTCGGTGGTCCAACCGAACCGATGATCGTGATCGTTGTCCCGCACCATCGGACGCGGTTGCAGATAGCTGTACCGCAATTGCAATCCCGTTGGTGCGGCCGTCCCCGCGTTCAGAGCGAACGATCGCGCGCGTTCGACGCGCCAGACCGCGGTGTTCGAGTAGCCCCAGCGATCGACGAGTCCATCGGTGACGAGCGCGCCGAAGGCCGACACCGTCTCTGCGAGGTCGGAACTACGGTCGTCACGGTGCGCCCAGTACAGGTCGACATGGTCGAGTCCGAGCCGTTCCAGGCTCCGGCGGATCCCTGCGGCAACGGTGTCGGCGCTCAGGCCTTCCGATGACTCGGGATAGCTGCCGGGGTAGAGGGGCTCGCAGCCGACTTTGGTGGCGATCTTGACACGGTCGCGCACCCCGGGGCGTGCCTTGAGCCAGCGGGCAAGGGTGAGCTCGCTCTGCCCCCCGTGTCCGCTTGGGTCCTCCCAGAACGAGTAACAGTCCGCCGTGTCGATCCAGACGCCACCGGCGTCCAGGTATCGGTCCAGCAGTGCGAAGGAGGTGGCTTCGTCAGTGCGGGTGCCGAACAGCATCGCCCCGAGGGCAAGGCGTTCGCTGATGGGTGAAGTGGTCACCAGGCAACTGTCGGTGCTGTAGCGCGCTGCAGGTCAAGCACAGTGACACATCTCATCCCGGGGTGCATCATTGCTGACGTGACATACACCCCGGCAGAGACGGTGCAGCGCAGCGGTTTCACGATCGAGACGCTTCGCTACTACGAGCGGATCGGCCTGTTGGCCGACATCCAGCGCGACGCGGGCGGACACCGGATGTTCAGCGATGCCGACCTCGAATGGCTCGAGGTGCTCAAATGCCTGCGGGACACGGGGATGCCGATCGCGGCGATGCGGCGTTACGCCGAGCTGGCGTTGAACGACGGATCCCTGGAAGAACGCATGCACACGCTCGCAGATCACGACGAGGCGGTGTCGCAGCAGATCGAGCTGCTGCATCAGCAACAGCGCCACTTGCGCGACAAGATCGCCTACTACGAGGGTCTGCTCGAAATCGAGCGGTCGGTGCAGGAGGAAGCGCAGACGAGTGGGGCCGGCGCGATGACTGACGAACCGCAGATCTCTGGGCAGGTTGGGGGCTCCTGGTAGCTGGACTTCGGCTGCAGTGCCGCAGATTGTCGATGGTCGCAGCGGACGCCACCGCAGGATGTTCAAGCACGCCTGGTCCACCGGGCAGGCCGGCCGCTCGATTCAAGGGCACTGTCGGTGCCTCGTTCTAGGGTCGTTGGTATGGGGAAGGCCTGGGGCGCGGACACGGTGGGAGAGCTCGATGAGCTGCTCGCCTCCGGTGCCGCGGTGGTGGAGGGTTTGCGGGATTTGCCGTGGTGGCGGTTGGGTGAGGACCGTTTGTTGTCGGCGACGCAGCAGGTGGAGGCGTTGCTGCGGAGCGCTTTTGGTGTGCAGGTACGGTTGGCGGCGGAGTTGGAGGACCGCGGGGTCGCGAAGTCGCATGCGGTGTCCTCGACATCGAAGCTGCTCAGCCAGTTGTTGTCGATCACGCCGGGGGAGGCGCGGGGCCGGGTGCTGGCCGCGCAGAGCATTCTGGCGCCGGAAGCCACCGCCGAAGAGGTAGCCCCCTCGGCGACGGACCCGGATGTGGGGGCGGCGGCGGTGTTGCCGGAGTTGGCGGCGGCGATCGCGGCCGGCGAGGTCGGGTTCGATCACAGCCGGGTGATCATCACAACGATGCGGGGCATCCCGAACAAGGTCGACGTCGAGTTGCGGCGGTTGTGTGAGCGGGTGTTGGTGCAGGCGGCCAGGGACCGGGACGCGAACCGGTTGAAGGATGTCGCCGAGCAGGTCCGCAACATCACCGATCCGGACGGGTCGTTGAACGATCTGGATGCGACGGATCGGGTCGAGCTGACCATCGGAACCCGCCGCGGTGATGGGTTGACCCCGTTTCGTGGTTTGTTGGACGACCTGGGCATCGAGTGGCTGCGGCAGGCGGTCGAGTCGCTGGCGAAACCGCGGCCGGCGGGTGCGGATCTGCCGGACCTGCGGCCGGCGGGGGTGCGGCGGGGGCAGGCGCTGGTCGAGGTGTGTCGGCGGTTCTTGAAGGCCGGTGCGGGGCCGAAAAGTGGTGGGGTGCGTCCGCAGGCGACGGTCACGGTCGGGCTGGCCGAGCTGGCTTCTGGGCTGGGGGTCGCGACGCTGGATTTTGTCGGGACGGTGTCGGTGCGGATCGCCCGGTTGTTGACCTGTGATGCGGATGTGCAGCCGCTGGTCCTGGGATCGACGGATCTGCCGCTGGAGGCGTGGGCGAAGGCCCGGTCGTTCCCGCCGGCGTTGCGGCGGGCGATGGTGGTCCGTGATGGGGCGGGCTGTGCCTGGCCCGGTTGTGATACCCCGGCTGGTTGGTGCGATGCGCACCACATCGTTTTCTGGGCCGATGGTGGTTTGACGGTGTTGGAGAACGGGGTGTTGATTTGCGGGTTCCATCACACGGAGATCCACTTGGGCAGGTGGGTGTGTCGGATGGCCGCGGACGGCCGCCCGGAGTTCATCCCGCCCAGATGGCTGGATCCGGCCCAGCGGCCCCGCCGGAACCACCTGTTCACCGCTGGCGGGCACTTCACCGGGACTGCCGGCCCTGCCGACACCCAGTCCGACGACCCCGACTCGAGCCGGGCTGGTTCCGGCGACACCAACTCCGGTG
Source organism: Nakamurella lactea DSM 19367 (assembly GCF_000426645.1). Classification (GTDB taxonomy): domain Bacteria; phylum Actinomycetota; class Actinomycetes; order Mycobacteriales; family Nakamurellaceae; genus Nakamurella; species Nakamurella lactea. Next base: position 285,275 of record NZ_AUFT01000011.1, read on the forward strand.
ACCCCGATCCCGGTG
>NZ_AUFT01000012.1 GCF_000426645.1 Nakamurella lactea DSM 19367
CGCCGCACGGTTTCGGTCAACATCACCCCGCCGGCGTGGGACACCACACCCGACGCCCTCTGATCAACGCGGACCCGCGGATACAACGAGGTAGAGTTCGACACCAGAAAGGTGCTCCTGATCTTCAGCACGGACGGTCCCTAGACAAGACCAATCCTTGCAGGTCAGAGCACCTTTCTTCATGATCAACACACACCAGCGGTGCTACCTCGACGAAAGCACGAGGCTAGCGGCTGTGATGCTCAGCACACAACCCCGTGTGTGTTCGCGGGGGTGTCCATGCCCGGATTCGAACGTCGCTGCGCGCTTCCCAACCGCGCCCACATGCCACCCGCACGGCCAAGGCCGGACCCAGTTGGCATCGACTTTGCAGGAGTGCCCTGGGTCGCTGCTGCGACTGGCGCAATAGTTGACGTGATGAACCACCGGCTCGCCGTGCCATGCCTTGCGGTAGTGACTGTGTGACCGGGAGCGGCCGCCGCCCGGTGCCGAAGTGAGCGGCGGGGAGACTCACAGCGGCCGGCCAGACCGTGTATCTCAGCGAGACCTACGAAGCGCCGGAGCACGTTGGCGCCAACGGTGATGTCAAGTTCGCCCTGGCGGCCACCGGATACGTGGTGGTCAAACAGAAGTCGTATCGGCAGAGCCAGGAGAAGCAACGGATCGCTGAGGCTCAGCGGTCCGATGCTGACGAGCAGCGACGGCACAACCAGGACTGGGTGGAGAACGGGCTGTTCCCGCGCATCCGCCAGCTGTCCGATCGATGCACCTACCTGTACGGCCCGGCCGCTCGACACGGCGCCAGCGATGCCGAGCTGCAAGGGCCGGCGGAGCCCGAAACTGGGGCGGCTTCGTGACAACCATGTGCAGCGCGGCGCGGCGACGGAGCCCCTGTAGCGGTCCGGTGAGAGCGCCAGTAATCACCACTCGCTGCCCAACCAAGGACGGCAACTCGGTCTGCATCCCTCGCACGGTAGAGGTGGCCTGCGACAGTGCAGAGACCCCCAATAGGTGCACCGTAGGTGCACTCGTTATCCGTTCGAGGCCGTTCGTGGCAGGATCTCCAGCATGAAGCCGCAGGTCAGGACTCGAAGGGACTTCTGGGGACTCGGCTCTCCACGCCTCGAAAGCGTGTGAGCGTGAAAGCGTTCCGTGGGTTCAAATCCCACCGCTACCGCCAAGAAACCCCTGGTCGGCGCGTTACCGCGCCGGCCGGGGGTTTTCGTCATCGGTGACCGCTGCCACATCGTCGGCCAGGGCCGCGGTCGGTGTCGAGGTCAAGGCCGGGGGTCGGGGAACCTACCGCTCGCGGACTGCGTAGGTCAGGTGGGTCACCCGCTGCGTTGGCTCCGCCCGGACCGGTTCCAGGGCCACCCGGCCCGCGTCCACGCCCTCGAACAGGCGGATTCCGGAGCCGAACAGCACGGGGGACAGCGCGATCGTGAACTCGTCGATCAGGCCGGCATTGAGGTACTCCAGGATCGTCGCGCCGCCGCCCGCGATGCGGACGTCCCGGTCGCCGGCGGCCCCGCGGGCCCGGTCGAGCGCCGACTCGATCCCGTCGTTGACGAAGTGGAAGGTGGTGCCGCCCGGCCGCTCCCATGGGTCGCGCTGCTCGTGCGTCACGACGAACACCGGGGTGTGGAACGGCGCGTCTTCCGGCCACGCCTGCTCACCGGCGTCGAACATGCGCTTGCCCATCACGCTCGCGCCGGTCCGCAGATGCGTCTCCCGCAGGATGTCGTTGTCCCGCCCTTGTTCGCCGCCGCCGCCGAGCTTCAGGTTCTCCCGGAAGAACCGCTGCGGGAACACCCACCGCTGTAGTTCCACCCACTGCCGCCCCATCAACTCCTCGGATGACTCGGGCGCGATGAAACCGTCCAGCGACATCGTCACGCTGAAGAACACCTTCCCGGCCATCAGCGCTCAGCTCCCGTCGAAACGATCTCGGTGACGTAGGCAGCCAGCTTGCCCAACGTCTGCCGGCCGCCTTCGATCGCGTGGTACTTCTCGGCGGCCTCGTCTCGCAGCTCCTTGGTGGGGAACACCGTGCGCATCTCGACCCGGGTCGTCGCACCCTCGGGCGCGAAGGTGAGGACAGATTCGAAGGCGTTCGGGTCGCCCCGGAACTCGCCGTGCCGCAACGCGATTCGCTCCGGCGGAGCGATCTCGGTCCAGCAGATCCACTCGGTGTAGTCGGTGCCGTCCGGTCCGTGCATCACGAATTCCCACTCCCCGCCGGCGCGGAACTCGAACGCCCGCGTGGTGGTGGTGAAACCCTCCGGTCCCCACCACCGCGACAGGTGCCGCACCTCGGTGAACGCCTCGAACACCAGCTCCGGCGGGGCACTGATGCTCCGGACGATCACGATTTCGCGGTCGGCCGTCCCCGGCCGCACTGGCTGGGTCATCTCTTCTCGCTCCGGCGCACCCATCAGTTACTCCTTCTGCCTTGTCTGCTTGAGGTCCTGCACGTACGCATCGAGCCGGTCGAAGCTCGCGTTCCAGAACTGCTCGAACCCGCCGGTCCACTCGTGGACCGGTTGCAGCCCGCGGGCGTCAAGGCCGTACAGGCGCTGCCTGCCTGCCTTGCGGTCCCGGACCAGCCCGACCTCCCTGAGCACCCGCAGGTGTTTGGATGCCCCCGGCTGGGTCATCCCCAGTTCCTGGGCCAGCTCGGTCACCGGCCGCTCACCCGCTCGCAGCAGCACCAGGATCTGCCGGCGTTGCGGCTCGGCGATCGCGTTGAAGACGTCCGACGTCGTCGCTGCCCGTGCCATGCCGACCATCATATGCCCATATTGGCATGCGTCAAGCAGGACGGAAGGCCCCCGGAGGGCGCGGTGTGCCCGACCGGGTCCCCGGCGCGACCCCGGCCGGGCGTCAGCACGCTGGGGACCGAGACGGCGGTGGCCGGTGCACCCGTTGTGGGGTAACGAGACTGCGGAAGCATCGGGCGTTACTGTCAGGCATGCGCTCCGTCATCCGGTCCGCCGGCCGCGACCGGTCGATCCTGTCCATCCGCTCGATCGGGTCGGTGCTCTCCATCGGCAGCGTCGGCTCCGTGTTGTCGATCGGCAGCGTCGGGTCGGTGCTGTCGATCGGCGGCGCCGGGTCGTTCGCGTCGCTGGGTTCCATCGGCTCCTCGATGAGCCTGCTGTCGTTGTTCTCCCACCAGTCCAGGCTCTCGGTGCTCTCGCACCAGTCGGATCTGTCGGTGCTGTCCAGCCAGTCCCGCCGCGCGGTGGGCGGTCACCGCCGGGGCTGACGGAGGGTGCACCCCGGCCGGGTGCGCAGTACGTGGATCCGCGCGTCGGCTCACATCCGACGGTCGTGCGTCGTCGTCACTGACGGTACGAGTTGCCCACTCATCGTCAGCAAGGAGATCCATGACCACCTCATTACCGGCCCCCGCATTCGCCGACCCGGCGTCCGCGGACCGCCTCGAGCGCACCGCTGCCGCACTCGCCGCGCACGGCTTCGCCGTCGAGATCCTTGGCACCGTTGCCGACGCGCGCGAACGCCTCAAAGACCTGATACCTGAAGGGGCGTCGGTCTTCACGGGTGCGAGCGAAACCCTCCGGCTGTCCGGCATCGATGACGACATCAACGCCGGCGGGCGATACCGGGCGGTGAAGCCACGGCTGCTGGCGATGGACCGCGCCACCGAGGCCGACGACATCCGGCGGCTGCGATCCGTCCCCGACGTGGTGCTGGGCAGCGTCGCCGCCGTCACCGAATCCGGATCCCTGGTGGCCGCCTCGGGCAGTGGGAGTCAGCTCCCCGCCTACGCGGGCGGCGCCGCCCGGGCCATCTGGATCGTCGGGTCGCAGAAGATCGTGCCCGACCTGGACACCGCGCTGCGGCGCGTCCAGGAGCACGCCTTTCCGCTGGAAAGCGCCCGCTCGCAGGCGGTCTACGGGTACCCGAGTGCGATCAACCGGATGCTCATCCTCAATGCCGAGTACGAACCCGAGCGCGGCACGGTGCTGCTGTTGCGGGAAGCCATCGGATTCTGACCGCTGCCGGCCGCCCCGGCCACCTCCGGCGGCGCGTCGCTGGCAGACTGGCCGGCATGTCCGGTCACGCCCAGCACGCCGACCAGGACATCCCCGACCCGGCGATGGTGGTGCTGGTCGGCCCGGCCGGGTCCGGCAAGTCCCACTGGGCCGCTGCGCACTATCGGCAGGTCGAGATCGTCTCCTCGGACCAGCTGCGCGGGGTGGTCGGCAGCGGCCCGTACGACCAGGCGGCCTCCGCCGACGCGTTCGACCTGCTGGACCGGATCGTCGCGGCCAGGGCCGGCCGCGCCTTGACCACCGTCGTCGACACCTCGGGATGGCGGCCGATCGCCGCCGCGGATACCTGGAACTGGCACGTCGTCACGGATTGCCCGCCGTCGTGGTGTTGTTGGGTACCGACGAGGCGACCTGCCGGCGGCGCAACGCGGTCCGGGACGTCCCGGTGCCGGCCAGCGCGCTGGCCGGGCAGCTGCGGCGGATGCGTGCCGTCCCGGACGAGATCGCCGGCGAGGGTTGGGATCTGGTGATCGCGGTGGACGCCGGGTCGGCGCCGGTCGGTGCTACCGGTGGCCAGGACAGCACGGCGGTCGGACCGGTCGGCCGCGAGGCCGAAGTCGACTTCGTGCTACAGATCTCCCGGTTCCCGTGGGTCGAGGACCCGGCGGGTTGGCTCGCCGGGGTAGTGGCCGCGGCCGACGAGGCGGGCTTTCGCGGCATCGCGTTGATGGACCACCTGATCCAGATTCCGCAGGTCGGCCGGGCGTGGGAGCCGATCCCGGAGCCCTGGGTGACGCTCGGGATGATCGCCGGCCTGAACCCGGACCTGCGGGTCGGCACCCTGGTCTCGCCGGTCACCCTCCGGTCGCCGGGGGTGCTGGCCAAGACCGTCGCGACGCTGGACGCGCTGTCCGGTGGCCGGGCGTTCTGCGGTCTCGGGATCGGCTGGTGGGAACGGGAGCACCGGGCCTTCGGCCTGGACTTCCCGACTCCGGCGGCGCGGTACCGACAACTCGAGGTCACCATCGAGACGATGAAAGCGTTGTGGGCCAAGGGGACCCGACCGTATTCCGGCCGGCTGGTCGATCTGCCCGAGACCACCTGCTATCCCCGCCCGGTGGCCGACGTCCCGATCGTGGTGGGCGGCGGCGGTGAGCGCACGGCCCTGCGCATCGCGGCCCGCTTCGCCGATGCCTGCAACCTGCGGGCGGACGCCGACACCCTGGCACGCAAGATCGCTGTGCTGCACCGACATTGCGCCGAGGTAGGGCGCCCGGCCGGCGAGGTGGCGGTGACCGTGTTGGACCTGCCCGTCGTCGGCACGGATCGCGACGATGTGGCCCGCCGGGTGGAACGATTGCGGGGCCGGACCGCCGCCGCGGCCTTCGCCGCCCGGCACAGTGCGGGCACCGCGGCCCAGCAGATCGTCCGCTACCGCGCCCTTGCCGACCTCGGCGTCAGCACCGTATTCGTCTCGTTGCCCGACCTGGCCGGCCCGGATGATCTTGCCGTCTTCGGACCGATCCCGGCCGCGTTTTGCTGATCCGTGAACTTTCTGCGGGCCGTTTAGTCCGATTCAGGGCACACTAGGGCGATGACGAACCCCGTGACGAACCCCACAGTTGAGGAATACGAGCGCCGCGCCCAGAGCGCAGAGAAGTCGCCGACCCCGGTCATTCTCAAGATCGCCAGGGTGGTCGTGTGGGCCGCCTACGTGTTGGTGGTCATCAACGCGATCCTGCTGACCTTGGCGTTCCTGCTCCGGCTGTTCGGGGCAAATCCCGACGCGGGGTTCGTCGAATGGGTCTACCGGAGCAGCGCGGCTGCGCTGGGTCCCTTCGACAACATGTTCCGCTCGCACGACGTGGGCGAGTACTCGGTGCTGGACACGTCGCTGCTGTTCGCGATCGTCTTCTACCTGATCCTGGGGGCCGCGATCCACGCGGTGCTGAACTGGTTGGGCAACAAGCTGGTCCAGCAGCAGAACGAGGCGAAACAGGCCAGGCAGGCAGCGGACGCCGTGAAGTACGACTTCGCCCGTCAGCAGTTTGCCGCCCAACAACAGGAACTCGCCCGCCAGCAGGAAGCCGCGCGGCGGTTCGAGGAACAGCAGCGGTACGCGGCTCAGCAGCAGGCGGCCGCAGCGGCCGCCGCAGCCGCGGAGCAGGCCGCCTACCGGGCCGGGCATTCGGACGCCCAGTTCTCCCCGCCCCCCGGGTCGTCAGCGCGTCAGCCGTCCTCCGGGCGACTGCCGTCGGCGCCGCTGCCGCCGTCCGCGCAGCAGCCGGCCCCACGTCCACCGGAGCAGGATTAGCAGTCATGCCAGGATCCGGTTGACCTCGGAAACCTCGAGAGAGCATTCGGGGCGGCACCCTCACGGCAGCATCGCGGATCAGCACCAGGAGTGGAGAACCACGGATGACGGACAAGCCCACCCTGGGTGTCGGCATGGTCGGATATGCCTTCATGGGCAGGGCGCACTCGATCGGCTGGCGCACCGCCCCCAGCGTCTTCGACCTGCCGGTCAGGCCCGAGATGCGGGCGCTGGTCGGCCGGAACAGCCAGGCGACGGCGGCAGCGGCCGCCGCGCTCGGCTGGGCCGACACCGAGACCGACTGGCGTGCCCTGCTGGATCGCGACGACATCGACCTGATCGACATCTGCACACCGGGCGACACCCATGCCGAGATCGCCATCGCAGCGCTGGCCGCCGGCAAGCACGTGCTGTGCGAGAAGCCGCTGGCCAACACGGTTTCGGAAGCCGAGGCGATGGCCGCAGCCGCGGCCGAGGCGGAGCGGTCCGGGGTGCGCGCGATGGTCGGCTTCAACTACCGGCGGGTGCCGGCCGCGGCGCTGGCCAGGGAGCTGATCGCGGCCGGTCGACTCGGCACCGTCCGACATGTCCGGGCGGTCTACCTGCAGGACTGGATCGTCGACCCGCAGTTCCCACTGGTCTGGCGGTTGCGCAAGGATGCCGCCGGCTCCGGTGCACTCGGCGACATCGGTGCGCACATCATCGATCTCGCCCAGTTCATGCTGGGTGAGAAGATCAGCGGCGTTTCCGGCCTGACCGAGACGTTCGTCAAGACCAGGCCGTTGCCGGAGGCCACCCCGGGCGCGGCGGGACTGTCCGGATCGTCGCGGGGTACCGAGGTCGGCGAGGTGACGGTGGACGATGCCACGCTGTTCACCGCCCGATTCGCCGGCGGCGCGGTCGGCAGCTTCGAGGCCACCCGGTTCGCCACCGGCCGCAAGAACGAGCTGCGGATCGAGGTGAACGGCTCGGCCGGCAGCCTGGTGTTCGACATGGAATCGATGAACGAGTTGCTGTTCTACGACGGCACCGAGCCCGACCAGACGGCCGGCTTCCGCAAGATCCTGGTCACCGAGCCGACCCACCCCTACCTGCACGCCTGGTGGCCGCCCGGACACCTGCTGGGCTGGGACCACAGCTTCGTGCACGAGGTCCGCGACCTGGTCACCGCGATCGCCGACGGTGGCGAGCTGCGTCCCTCGTTCGCCGATGGCCTGCAGGTGCAGCGAGTGCTGCAGGCCGTGCTGGAAAGCGCAGAGAAATCCAGTTCCTGGCAACAGATCCCGGACTAGGACGATCGACCGAAGGAGTTTCGCGATGGCGCGCCCGATCACGTTGTTCACCGGCCAGTGGGCCGATCTGCCGTTCGAGGAGGTGGCCAGACTGGCCTCCGGGTGGGGGTACGACGGACTGGAGATCGCCTGCTGGGGCGATCATCTGGACGTCTGGCAGGCGGCCGAGGACGAGGGCTACCTGCAGACCCGGCTGGACATCCTGGATCGCTACGGGCTCAAGGTGTGGGCGATCTCCAACCATCTCAAGGGCCAGGCCGTCTGCGACGACCCGATCGACGAGCGGCACCACGCCATGCTCTCGCCGCGGATCTGGGGCGACGGCGATCCGGAGGGTGTCCGGCAGCGGGCGGCGGAGGAGATGAAGCTGACCGCGCGGGCCGCCGCGAAACTCGGTGTGCAGACGGTTGTCGGCTTCACCGGGTCGTCGATCTGGAAGTACGTGGCGATGTTCCCGCCGGTCTCCCAGGACCTGGTCGACGCCGGCTATCGCGACTTCGCCGACCGCTGGAACCCGATCCTCGACGTGTTCGAGGAGGTCGGCGTCCGGTTCGCCCACGAAGTGCATCCCAGCGAGATCGCCTACGACTACTGGACAACCGTCGCCACCCTGGAGGCGATCGGACACCGTGAATCGTTCGGCCTGAACTGGGATCCCAGCCACTTCGTCTGGCAGGACCTCGACCCGGTCGGGTTCATGTGGGACTTCAAGGACCGGATCTACCACGTCGATTGCAAGGACGCCAAGCGCCGGGTCGGCAACGGCCGCAATGGCCGGCTGTCGTCACACCTGGCCTGGGCGGATCCGCGGCGCGGCTGGGACTTCGTGTCCACCGGGCACGGCGACGTGCCGTGGGAGGACTCGTTCCGGATGATGAACACCATCGGGTACACCGGACCGATCTCCATCGAATGGGAGGACGCCGGGATGGATCGGCTGACCGGTGCGCCGCAGGCCTTGGAATTCGTCCGCAGCCAGCAGTTCGAGCCGCCGGCCGCCGCCTTCGACGCCGCCTTCGCTGCCCACTGACCCGGCTCTGAGCCGGTCGGAGTCGCTGCCAACGTCGCACGGTCGGCCGGTACGAGAAGGGGGCAAGTAGCGATGGGAGACGGTGGTCGAGCGGCGGATCAGGGGGTCAGCACCGCCGGCTCCGGCCGGACCTGCCGCGTCGTCCTGGCCAGGACTGCGGCCATCCCGGCGGCCAGTACCAGCACCACCGCGCCGCAGATCGACACCACCGTCATCGAATCGGTGAAGGCCGACCGGGAGACCAGCAACAGGGCGGCCCCGGCGTCACCGCCGATGCCGGTGGCCACCGCGACCGCCTCGCCGATCGTCGACTTCAGTTGACCGGCGACGTCCGCAGGGACCGCGGCCGGAAGGTGGGCCGCCACCGAATGGGCGTAGGCCGCGGCGCCGACACTACCGAGCACCGCGATGCCCAACGCACCGCCGAGTTCGCCGGAGGTCTCGACGACCGCGGCGACCGTGCCGGCCTTCTCCGGTGTGGTGCTGCCCATGGCGATCTCGGCGGCCAGGGTCAGCACGACGACCGTCCCGACACCCAGGATGCCGGCGGCGATCAGCACTACCGCCAGCGAACCGTCGACGCCGACCTGGGTCATCGTGACGAACCCGGCCGCAGCCACCAGGAAGCCGGCGCAGATCACCGGCAGCCGACCGACTTTCGCCGCCGCCGACATCGCGATCGGGGCAGCCGCGGAGACCGGGATCGACGGAACGATGCTCCACAGTGCGGCGACGAACGGGCTCAACCCCTGCACGGCCTGCAGGTACTGGGTGAGGAAGACGGCGTTGCCGACCAGCGCGAACATCGCGACCGCGTTGGAGATCGCGCCGGCCGAGAACAACCGCGACCGGAACAGCGACAGGTCCAGCATCGGGTCCGCGGCCGTTCGTTGCCGCACCACGAACAACCCACCGGCCAGCAGACCGGCGACGATCGCGGCCGGATACCCCACCGCGAAACCCTCGGTGGCCCACTGCTTCACGCCCCAGATCACCGTCAGCACGGTGGCCAGTGCCAACACGGCGCCCGGCAGGTCGAATCGGCGACTGCGGTCCCGCGGGGTCTCCGGCAGCAGGAACGGGCCGAGGATCAGCAGCAGCACCATCGCCGGGACGTTGATCAGGAATACCGATCCCCACCAGAAGTGCTCGAGCAGAATGCCGCTGAGCACCGGGCCGAGTGCGATGCCACCGGTCATCACCGCGGTCCAGATGGCGATCGCCCTGCCGCGCTGCTTCGCGTCGTGGAACATGCTGCGGATCAGCCCAAGGGTGGACGGCATCAGGGTGGCGCCGGCCAACCCCTGCAGGGCGCGGGCCGCGATCAACAGTTCGGCGCTGCCGGAGTAGGCGGCGAACAGCGATGCGGCCGAGAAGGCGACGGCGCCGATCAGCAGTACCCGTCGGCGGCCGAAGATGTCGCCGACCGCACCCATGCCCAGCAGCAGGCCGGCCAGCACGAAGCCGTAGACATCGAAGATCCACAGCTGCTGGGCGGCGGTCGGTGCCAGATCGGCGCCGATGAACGGGACGGCGAAGTACAGCACCGAGACGTCCATCGAGACCAGGAGCAGCGGTAGCGCCAGCACCGCCAGGGCCAGCCATTCCTTGCGGCCCGCCCGTTGACCGGTACCCGCGCCGAGCTCTGTGTCGAGTGTCATTTCGTTCGCCTCTCTAGTGTGTACGCCGTAGACAGTGCACACTGTAAACAGACAATGCCGCATCTGTCTACCCCGTAAACAGAAGTTTCTCCGTCGAGACCGGGCACGTGAGAGGGTGAAGCCATGAGTAGCGGTCGGCCGAGCAGCGGGCATGCGCCGTTGACCACGCCGGCGCCGCCGGTCGAACAGCCGCCGGTCGACGACCAGGTCGTCATCCCCGGCTACCTGGCCGAGCTGTGGCGCGGTCGCGACGACGACCGGCCCGGCCCCAAACGCGCGGTCGACCTGCGTCGCATCGCCGAGGTGGCGATCGACATCGCCGACCGCAAGGGGCTGGCAGCGGTGTCGATGCGCAGCGTGGCCTCGGCACTCGGGTTCACCTCGATGGCGCTCTACCGCTACCTGGACTCCAAGGAGCAGCTGATCGCCGCGATGGTCGACGTCGCCTATGGGCCGCCGCCGCCGGTTCCGCCGGGCGGCTGGCGGGACCGGATGACGGCCTGGGCGCGCGCCGAACTCGCGGTGATGCGAGATCATCCGTGGGTGCTGGACTCACCGATCTCGGAGCCACCGCTGACGCCGAATTCGCTGGCCTGGATGGAATCCGCCCTCGGCGCCATGGACGACGCGCCGTTGACCGACCGGCAGAAGATCGGCTGCCTGCTCACCGTGACCGTGTACGTGCACGGTCAGGCGCAGCTGGTCGCGGACGTCACGGCGCGCCGCGCGGCGACGGCCGAGCACGACTCCTATCAGCGCCGGCTGGCGGCAGTGATCGATGCCGAGGCACTCCCGCGGGTAGCGGCGATGTTGGCATCCGGAATGCTGGACGAGGACACCGAGGACGCTGCCGCCGACTCCGATCCCGGCGGCGACTTCGAATTCGGTCTGACGGCGATTCTCGACGGCGCGGCCGCCGGTGGTGCCACGGCTGCGGGTCCTGCAACGGTGCGGTCCCACGACGGTGCAGTCCAACGACAGGAGGATCGACGATGAGCCCGACGGTGTTGGTGGTGATGGGCGTTTCCGGGTCCGGCAAGACCACCTTGGCCAAGACGCTGTCGGAGAAGTTCGGTTGGGAGTACGGCGAGGGTGACGACCTGCATCCGCGGGCGAACGTCGAGAAGATGGCGGCCGGCCACCCGCTGACCGACGAGGACAGATGGCCGTGGCTGGACCGGATCTCGGTGTGGATCGGCGATCATCTGGCGGCCGGCCGGTCCGGCGTCATCACCTGCTCGGCGCTGCGTCGCCGCTACCGGAACCGGCTCAGCGGCACCGGAGTGGTGTTCCTGTACCTGCACGGCAGCTACGAGCTGATCGACGAACGGATGAAGCGCCGCAAGGACCACTACATGCCGGAGTCGTTGCTGCACTCGCAGTTCGACACGTTGGAGGAGCCGGGCGACGACGAGAACGTCGTCGTGGTGGAACTGGGTGGCACGCCGCAGGAAGAGGCCGATCGGGCGATCCAGGCGCTCCGGGAGCACGGGGTCGACCTCGACTGACGGGGACAGACTCCCCGAGTCGGCGGATTTGGTTGCGGCACGGAGCCGCTGACGGGGAGAAACTCTCCGAGTCGGCAGGTTTGGTTGCGGCAGCCGTCAGTGCCGGGGCGTGCGGGTGGTGGTGCGGCCGCCGACGATGCCGGCCACCGAGGCGATCAGGCGGACACTGCCCACCACTCGCTCCCAACGGGTACCGATCGGACGGGGCGGTTCCCACCGCGGTGCGTGCGTCATCTGTCATCGCCTCCCTTGCCCCTACAGACGCGCGGAACGGCGTTCAGGATTCAGCCGGCGTCCGATTTCTCGCCCAGAAGTGCCTTGTCGACCGCGTTCGCGACCGGGAGCATCGCGACGAGCCCGCCGCCGAGCACCAGAATGATGCCGATGATGCCCCATCTGTCGCCGCCCAACACCGCGGCGAACAGCCCGAACAGCGACGGCGCCAGGAACGAGACCGCGCGACCGGTGGTGGTGTACAGCCCGAACATCTGCCCCTCCCGGCCGACCGGCGCGATCCGCGCCAGGTAGGTGCGGGCCGACGACTGGGCGGGCCCGACGAACAGGCACAGGATGAGCCCGAAGATCCAGAACATCATCGGGCCGGACACCACCAACAGGATCAGCGCGGTGATCACCAGGCCGATCAGCGACGCGACGATCACCCGCTTCGGCCCGATCCGGTCGTCGAAGCGGCCGGCGACCAGCGCACCGCCCGCGGACACGACGTTGGCCGCCACCCCGAAGATCAGCACGTCGGCCGAGCTGATGCCGTACACCGAGACGGCCAGCACCGCGCCGAGCGAGAAGACCGCCGCCAGGCCGTCCCGGAACAGCGCACTGGACAGCAGGAAGTACACCGAGTTCCGATCCGCCCGCCACAGGTCCCGCAGGTCGGCGAACAACACCTTGTACGACGCGATGAAGCCGACCCGCTTCTCCTTCGGCAACCCGGGCGTCTCCGGCACCTTGAACAGCACCGGCAGGGCGAACACGGCGAACCAGATGGCGGCCATCACCGCGACCAGCCGGATGTTGAAGCCGCCTGAGTTGCTGACCCCGAGGAAGCCCTTGGTGGCGGAGCCGTCATCCCCGGAAATGAAGCCGAAGTAGCTGATCAGCAGCAGGATGATGCCGCCGAAATAGCCCATCGCCCAGCCGAAGGCTGACACCCGGCCGATGGTCGCCGGGGTGGAGATCTGCCGCAGCATCGCGCTGTAGGAGACCTCGGCGAACGAGACGAAGACGGACGCGATGCCCAGCAAGACCAGCCCGAGCCAGAAGTAGGAGGCGTCGTCCTTGACGAAGTACAGCGCCAGCATGGCGAGCACCACCAGGCCGGTCCAGATGCCCAACGCCCGCTTGCGGTGCCCGCCGTCATCCGCCCGCTGCCCGGTCACCGGGGCCAACACCGCGATGAAGAAGCCGGCGATCCCCAGCGACCAGGCGAACCAGGAACCGGCGCCGCTGACGCAGGCGATGCCTTGCTGGCAGTGCCCGTCGTCGTCCAGCCCGCTGACCGCGTCGGTCAGGTACACCGAGAAGACGAAGGTGATGATCACGGCGTTGAACGCCGCCGATCCCCAGTCCCATAGGCCCCAGGCGACGATCTGACCGCGCGGGGCCGGCGTCTGCACCGATTCGGGGGTGACGGCTGCGCTACTCATGAGATCTCTCCGCTCGTCCCTCGCGGGTTGACCTCATTCAGTACCGACGATGCCCTCGCAAGCTCGCTCATGCGCCGAAGCGTAGGGGCTGACGGCGGCGATGCGTGCAGCGACGGGCGGTCAGCGCACCGCGGGATCCGGCGTACCGGCGTTCTCGTCGTTCGGCAGCTCGTCTATCGGCTCGGTGGCGATCGTCTCTTCGTCTGTCGGCTCGGTGTTGAACTTCTCGCCTCCGCGATCGCTGCGGGCCGATGGCCAATGCTCCTGCGTCGCAATGGCCATCGTTTCCTCGCTCTCTGTCGGCTCGGTGACGCCGTTGCGGCGGTCGTTGTACGCCAGCACACCCATGAAGCCGAAGCCGACCGGGATCAGCAGCCAGCAGGAGAACAGCCGGTAGACGACGACGGCCGCGGCGGCCGGCCCCTGGGCGGCACCGGCGGACACCAGGCCGGCCAGCAGCGAGGCCTCGATCAGGCCGATACCACCTGGCGTGACCGGGATCTGCCGCACCACCTGGATGCCCAGGTACAACAGCGCGAGCTTCCACAGGTCGATGTCCAGGTCGAAGGCCATCGCCGCGGCGTACAGGCTCGCAGCGTCCAGTAACCAGTTGGCCAGCGAATGGCTGAGCACCACGTTCCAGTCCCAGGCGGGGACCTCGGCCGAGCGGTGCACCGCATCCAGTACCTGCCGGCCGGCGGCGCCGAGCTTGGGATGCCGGACCTCGAACGCGTCCAACCGGGGGGTCTCCCGGGTGACGAGGCTCCGCCGGCGCTGCCGGGTGAGCCAGATGGTCAGCCCGATGATGGCGGCCAGCACGGCGCCGCCGATCCACACGGTGATGAACGGGTGCTCGTAGCCGAGCTGACGCAGATGGGTCCACGAGGTGATCAACAGTCCGGCCAGGTACAGCAGCACCAGGGCGACGACGGAGATGACGCCGGACAGCAGCAGCACCGATGCGGCCGTCGCGGACGATGCGCCGCTGGAGCGGAACTTGCGGTACACGTAGCCGGCGGACACCGCGCTGCCGGCCGGTACCGACATCGAGATGGCCGAACCCGAGTAGGTGATCGCCCCCATCCGCCGGAAGCTGACCGGCACCCCGAACGCCTTCAGCAACCGGCGCTGCTGACGGATCATCATGCCGATCGAGGCGATCTGCAGACCCAACGCCGCGACCGTCCACCGCCAGTCGGCCGACCGCAGCGCGTCCCAGAACTGCGCCGGGTCGGGAAACTTCGACCGGAGCACTGCGGCGACGATGACGGCGACCACGACGAGCGCCGCGATCCGCAGCACCAGCTGCCATCGGTGCGGGTGGGTCTTCCCGCCCGCGTCCGGGGGCGCCGCTCCCGACGAAACGCTCATCTGTCCATGGTGCACTGTTTATTGACGATCCAACGCCTCATTTTGTCTCGGGGCGGTGAGGATCACGTAGCGTCTGCCCAGTGCTGTCGATCCTGCAGGGACTGGGTGTGTTGTTCCTGGTGATCGCGGTCGGGTTCCTGTTGGCGCGGTTCCGGGCGCTGCCGGAGGGGACCGAACAGGTGCTGACCCGACTGGTCTTCTTCGTTGCCACCCCTGCGCTGCTGCTGCACACCTTGGCGAGCGCCCCGGTGGGCACCGTGCTGTCCGGGTCGCTGGCCGTCACGGCGATCACCACGACGGTCGGTGCCGCCGGATACCTGCTGTTGGACAGGGTGTTCTGGCGGCGGCCGCTGGGGGAGAAGGTGATCGGCGCGCTGGCGTCCAGCTACGTCAATGCCGGCAACCTCGGAATCCCGATCACCACGTATCTGTTCGGCAGCGCCGCGTTCGTTGCGCCGGTGATGATGTACCAGCTGGTGGTGCTCGCGCCGGTGGCGTTCGTGGCGCTCGACCTGGCCGAGACCGGTATCCGTCCGTCGTGGCGCCGGGTGCTGATGCAACCCGTGCGGAACCCGCTGGTGCTCGCCTCCGCGCTCGGGGTGGTGCTGGCGGTGACCGGCAGCCGGCTACCGCAGGTGCTCGAGCAGCCGATCGAGATGATCGGCGGCATGGCGGTGCCGGGCGCGCTGATCGTGTTCGGCATGTCGCTGTACGGGGCGCCGCTGCCCGGACGCGGCGGTGGCCGAGCGCGCCTGGTGGCGATCAGCGTGCTGAAGCTGGCAGTGCTCCCCGCAGTGGCGTATCTGGTGGGGCGGTGGGTTTTCGGCCTGGCGGGCACCCCGTTGCTGGCCGTCACGCTGTGCGCGGCGCTGCCGACGGCGCAGAACATCTTCGTCTATGCGATGCGGTACCGGGTCGGTGTCGGGCTGGCCAGGGACGCGGTGGTCAGCACCACCTTGGCCTGCATCCCGGTGTTGATCGCCATCGTCGCCCTTGTCCACCGGTGACCGTGCACCGCTAACGGCGGATCAGCCCGCGAGCCGTCGCCTCGGCCACCGCCGCGGTCCGGGAATCGACTCCGAGCTTGCCGAAGATGTGCACCAGGTGCGTCTTCACGGTCGCCTGGGACAGGAACAGCCGGCCGGAGATCTGCTGGTTGGACAGGCCTTCGGCGACCAGGGCGAGCACCTCGGACTCCCGGCGGGACAGCGCGGTCCCGGGGATCCGCATCCGGTCCATCAGCTTGTGCGCGATGGCGGGCGCCAGTGCGGACCGGCCGGCCGCGGCGGTCCGGATCGCGGTGGCCAGTTCCTGCACCGGGGCGTCCTTGAGCAGATAGCCGGCGGCGCCGGCCTCGACCGCATCCAGGATGTCGGCCTCGGTGTCGTAGGTGGTCAGCACCAACACCTTCGGCCCGCCGGCCGCGGTGATCGCCCTGGTCGCCCGCGGCCCGTCCAACCGGCGACCGAACTGCAGATCCATCAGCACCACGTCGATACCGCCGGCCAGCGCCACCGCGATCGCCTCGTCACCGGACGATGCCTCGGCCACCACCCGCAGGTCCGGTTCGGCCTCCAGTACCGCCCGCAGTCCGGCCCGGACGATCGGGTGATCGTCGGCCAACAGCAGCCGGATCGTCGGCGGTGCAGCGTCAGTCGAGGTCATGGCCGTCTCCGATGCCGAACGTGGCGGCCACCGCGGTTCCGGTGCCTGGGGTCGATTCGACGGTGAGTGTCCCGCCGAGTTCGGCGGCCCTGGATCGCATCGACGCCAGGCCGAAACCGCCGCTGTCGTTGGGTGTCGGCGCCGCGGTCGACGGATCGAAACCCGTTCCGTCGTCGACGATGTCCAGCGCCACCACCGAGTCCAGCCGGCTCAACGTGACCCGCACGGCCGACGGGGCGGCGTGCTGCACGGCGTTGCCGAGTGCGGACTGCGCGATCCGCAGCAGGGCCACCTCCACCGGCGTGGGGATGCTGCCGGCTCCGCCGGTGCTGTCGAATCTGACGGCGATCCCGGACTCCGCAGAGACGGTGCGGCACAACCGGTCCAGCGCCTCGGCCAGCGGCCGGCCCTGCAACTCGGCGGGGGCAAGGGCCCGGACGAAGCGCCGCGCCTCGGCCAGATTGTCGGCCGCCGAGCGGCGGGCCAGCTCCACGTGGCCGGCCGCGCGCTCCAGCGCCGGCCGGTCGGCCCGCGGGTCGGCGAGCGTACGGCCGGCGGCGCTGAGCAGCAGCTGGATACTGGACAGCCCCTGAGCCAGGGTGTCGTGAATTTCCCTGGCCAGTCGCTCGCGTTCCCCCAACACCCCCGATTGCCGCTCGGCCGCGGCCAGTTCGGCCCTGGTCGATTCCAGTTCGGCGATCAGCTCCCGGCGCCGCTCGGACTCGGCGTGCAGCGCCTGGAAGGCGAGCACCGCGGCCACCGCGACGGCCGCACCGATCACCGGCCCGATCACCATCCCGACGGTGAAGCTGACCTGATGCCAGGCGAACCCGCCGATGGCCAGCCCGGCGACCACCGCCACACTCACCAGCCCTGGCCACAGGGGCAACAGGTGCATCAGCAGGAAGAACCACGGGAAGGCCAGCCAGATCGCGTCGGGGGTGACGATCAGCAGGCCGAGCCAGGCGAGCAGCAGCGCGGCCAGCCACCATGCGGCATTGCGCCGGCGCCGTTCGATCGCCGGCGTCAGTGGGCCGACCGCATAGACCACCGCGACGAGCAGGGCCAGTCCGACCACCAGCGGCCGGGCCTGCTCGCGGACCACCGCGACGATCAGCAGCGCGCCGACCAGCAGGTGCATGGCCAGCCGGAGGGCGACCGGCACGCTCAGCGGCGGCGCCGACGCCGGGGTCGCCCGCATCTCGGGAATCGTCAGACCAGCCGAGCCGGGAAACCGCCGGTGGCGATCGGGCCCCACCGCTTCGGCGTCACCCGGATCAGGCACTTGCCCTGCTCGACCATGGCCCGGCGGTACTCGTCCCAATCGGGGTGTTCGCCGGAGATCTCCCGGAAGTACTCGACCAACGGCTCCAGCGCCTCGGGCAGCATGAGTACCTCGGCCGGACCGTCCACCTGGACGTAGGCGCCGCCGAAGTCGTCGGACAGCACCAGGACGTCGGCCCGGGGAGTGCGGGCGATGTTGCGGCTCTTCGCCCGCTCCGGATAGCTGGCGATCACGATCCGGCCGCTACTGTCAAGGCCGCCGGTGACGGGCGAGCTCTGCATCGACCCGTCCCGACGGAAGGTGGTCAGCACCAGGTGGTGGCGGGGCCGGATGAACGCCAACAGGGCATCGAGGCCCACCCGGTCGGCGGTCGCAGCGGTACGTGGCATGAGTTCAGCTTGCCATCCGGCGAGGGACCCGGGGCTGGTGTCCGGCGGCCGACGTTCCTAGAGTCTGGGACGATGATCGAGGAGCGGGCCGGAGATGAGCGAGCGTTGCCGATGGCGGGGATGACGAAAAGCGGTCCGGACGGCGTCCGCCGTGGGCCACTGATCGCTCTGTCGTCGGCCTACCTGATCTCGGTACTCGGCTCTTCGATGGCGGCGATCGCCATTCCCTGGCTGGTACTCACCACCACCGGCAGCGCCGGTCGCACCGGCCTGGTGCTGTTCGTCCAGATGACCCCCTACGTACTGGCGCAGGCGGTGGGTGGGCCGTGGGTGGACCGCGTCGGCCCGCACCGGACGTTCTGGTCGGGGAACCTGCTGGCCGCACTGTTCACCGGTGCCATTCCATTGCTGTACTCCGTCGGTGACCTGTCGCTGGTGGTGCTGGCGGTACTGGCCGGCGCGGCCGGGGCGGCCCGTGGCCTGGCCGACTGCGGGAACACGGTGCTGGTTCCCGGCGTGGCACGGATCGCCGGGGTATCGGTCGAGCGGGTGTCCGGGCTGAACTCCGCGGCGAACCGGACCGGGCTGTTGCTGGGCGCCCCGCTCGGCGGCGTGCTGCTGGGCTTGCTGAATCCGGCGTCGGTGGTGCTGATCGACGCGGTCACGTTCCTGATCGCCGCCGTGCTGGTGGGGCTGCTGGTGCCCATTGCGGCGCAGCACGGCCCGGCGCCGGCCGCGCCGCCCGTACCGGTCGCGGCCGCGCCGCCCCCTGAGAGGTACCTGACGAAACTGCGGGTCGGCTTCGCCTTCCTCCGCCGCGACCGGCTGCTGCTGGGTCTGTGCATGATGATCGCCGTCACCAACCTGTCCAGCGCCGCGCTCGGTGACGTGCTGGTGCCGACCTGGGTGCTGGACCGCGGCCACCTTCCGTCGGCGTTGGGTGTGGTCGGTGGCGCGCTCGCGCTCGGTTCGATCGGCGGCAACCTGCTCGGCGGCTGGATCGGTGACCGGGTCCGGCGCTGGGTCACCTTCTCCTTCGGCTTCCTGCTCGGCGGGGCGCCGCTGTTCTTCGTACTGGCGGGAACCGACAGCGTGCTGCTGGCCGGCATCGTCGCCGCGCTGAGTGGCCTGCTGACCGGCTCCCTCAACCCCATCCTGGGCGGCATCTGGTACCGGCGAATCCCGCACGACATGTTGGCCAGGGTGATCGGCGTGGTCAGGGCCAGCGGCTGGATCGGCGTGCCGTTCGGGCCGCTGCTCGGCGGCACCATCGCCCAGGCCTGGGGGGTGGACACCGCGCTGTGGGTGTTCGGTGGGCTGACGCTGCTGGCGACCCTGGCGCCGTTCGCCTTCCCGGTGTTCAAGGAGATGGACCCGCCTCAGGACGAGCCGACCCCCGGCCGGACCGCGGAGCCGGCCCCCGGAGGCTGACTTTCAGCACCCGATCGACTCAGCGCCCGCGGTTGCGGGGGTGCTGACGGGCCTGACGCTCGTTGCCGTGCTTGTAGTTGCCGGTGACCCTGGCCATCAATTCCTGCGGATCTCCGGACTCGACGTCGTCCAGGAACTCCAGCGCCCTGGCACCGCGCAGAGTGGTGGCCGGGCGGCCGAAGTGGGTGATCAGTACCTCGCCATCGCGCTCGGTGTAGTCGAATCCTTCGGGGCGTCCAGACATCCCGACACCGTAGCGGTGGATTCAGCAGAGGTGCGACCAGGACGCCGATATCGCCGCTGCGGGCCGATTTTCGCCCACTGGTCGCAGCTGGGTTGAATTTCTCGGGGGTCAGGTCGGCAGGTCGATCCACCGGCTGCCGGTCTCGACGAGTTCGGCGGTACCCGAGGTAGCCACGGCCACCAGTTCGCGCAGCCTGTTCAGGTCGGCGACGGCCAGGTGCAGCGTTGCCACGGCGGCATAGTCGGTCCCGAGCACCGTCACCCCGTTGGCCCGCAGCTCGGACTCGACCCGGCCGGCGTCGGCGTGCGGTAGCTCCAGGTCGGCGAGCGCGAGCTGCTCGCGCTCGACGAAGCCCGCGGCGGCCAGCGCCGCCGTCACCGCGTCGCCGTAGGCCCGGACCAGCCCGCCGGCGCCGAGCAGGGTGCCGCCGAACCAGCGGACCACCACAGCGGCGACGTCGCTGATGCCGGCGCCCAGCAGCACCTGGAGCATCGGCATCCCCGCCGTGCCGGCGGGTTCGCCGTCGTCGTTGCTGCGCTGCAGCTGCTGGCGTGGGCCGATGACGAACGCCGAACAGTGGTGCCGGGCGTCGTGGTGGGTGCGACGCAGCTCGCCGGTCAGCGCACGGGCGTCCTCCTCGGAGCCCACCCGGCGCAGCACGGCGAGGAACCTCGACCGCTTCACCTCGATCTCGGCGGTCGCGTCCGGACCGACCGCCAGCGTCCGGTAGCCCATCGGACCATCATCCCGGGCGGAAAGTCGGCAGCGGGATGTCGGTCCGGCTGTCTACGCTGCCACGGTGCACTCCACAGCCGCGCGCCAGACGCTGATCTTCGATGCCGACGACACGCTCTGGGGCAGCAACGCCTACTTCGAGGCGGTGATCGCCGACTTCCTGGACTGGCTGGCCCACCCGGAGCTGAGCCACGCCGAGATCCGCGCGGTGCTCGACGACATCGAACGGGCCAACGCGGTCACCAACGGCTACGGCAGCCAGGCGTTCCTGCTGAACCTGGCCGAGTGCTTCCGGACCCTCAACTCGCGGCCGCTGGATGCCGCCGAGCAGCGGCAGATCAACGAGCTGGCCGTCGACCTGATCGAACACCGGGTGCAGTTGTTCGACGGTGTCGCCGACACCCTCGAGGTGCTCGCCGGCCGGCACGATCTCAAGCTGATGACCAAGGGCCACCCCGATGAGCAGACCCGCAAGATCGCCGCGAGTGGACTGGGCACCATGTTCTCCTCGATCCACATCGTGCCCGAGAAGAACCCGGACGTTTACGCCGGTATCGTTGCCGCCCAAGGACTCTCGCCGTCATCCAGCTGGATGATCGGCAACTCGCCCAGGTCCGACATCCTGCCGGCCAGGGCGGTCGGGCTGGGCGCGGTGTACATCCCGAGTTCCGACACCTGGGTGCTGGAGCAGGCGGAGCTGGACCCGGACGACCACGGGGTACTCACCCTCGGATCGTTCCCGGACTTGCTGCGGCACTTCTGATCGGCCCGCCGGGCATCGACAATGGCGACGACGTCGAAATCCCGGCGGCGGATTCGACGTCCCCGGTGGAAGGGCCGGAAGGCCGCAACGTCAGCAACCACGAGGAGCAACCGTGAAGTACGTCATCCTGATCCATTCCAATCCGCAGCCCTGGGGTCACCCGACCAGCGACTTCGTCGCCGAGTCGCTCGCGCTGCCGGCAGCCCAGCGACAGCAGATGAATGCCGAGTTCGACGCGATGCTCGGCGAGTTGTCGGCCGCCGGTGAGCTGGTCGGCGGGGAAGCGCTCGGCGACCCGGCCACCTCCAAGCTGTACCGGTGGCGCAGCCAGGGAGCACTGGCGACCGACGGACCGTACTCCGAGTCGAAGGAGCACCTGGCCGGCTTCTTCCTGATCGATGTCGATTCCCGGCAGCGCGCCGAGGAGATCGCGGTGCAGTTCGCCGGGCCGGGGGACACCGTCGAGCTGCGGCCGGCCATGCTGGTCGGCGGGCCCGACCAGTGACCGTCGGAACGAAAGGCCGGCGCCCCGGGCAACCGCACTGATCGATGACGGCCGGCGAGTTCGATGACGTGTGGCGTCGGGAGACGCCACACGTCCTGGCCGCGCTGGTCCGTCGTTACGGCGACTTCGACGGGTGTGAGGACGCGGTCCAGGAGGCGCTGGCCGCGGCCGCCCGGCAATGGCCGGCCGACGGGGTTCCGGAGAACCCCCGCGGCTGGCTGGTCCGGGTCGCCTCCCGGCGCCTCATCGACGCCCGGCGCAGCGACCGGGCGCGCGTGGACCGGGAGGAGCTGGCCGCCACCCGGGAGCCGGTCGATGCCGCGCTGGCGCCGGCCGCCGACGAGCCGGTGGCCAGGGCCGCCGACGACACCCTGCAGCTGCTGCTGCTGTGCAGCCACCCGGCGCTGAGCCGGGCCTCGCAGGTCGCGCTGACCCTGCGTGCCGTCGCCGGGCTGAGCACCGATCAGGTCGCCGCCGCCTTCCTGGTTCCGTCGGCAACCATGGGCCAGCGGATCAGCCGGGCGAAGTCCACCTTGCGCGGCGCCGGCGCCCGGTTCGCCCCACCGACCGCCGCCGAGCTGCCCGGCCGGCTGGACGCGGTGCTGCACGTGCTGTACCTGATGTTCAACGAGGGGTACGCGACCAGCGGCGGGGACCGGCTGGTCGACGCCCTGCTGACCGGTGAGGCCATCCGGCTCACCCGCGACCTGCGGCTGAGCCTGCCAACGGAGCTGGACGCGCACGACGAGGTCGCCGGCCTGCTCGCGTTGATGCTGCTGACGGACGCCAGATCCGCCGCCAGGGTCGACGGCCGGGGCGATCTGATCCCGCTGGCCGAGCAGGACCGGACCCGTTGGGCGCACGCCCCGATCAGCGAAGGCGTGGCGATCCTCGGTCAGGTACTGCCGCGCGGCCGGGTCGGCCCGTTCCAGCTGCAGGCGGCGATCGCCGCGGTCCATGCCGAGGCGCCGACCTGGCAGGACACCGATTGGCTGGAGATCACCATGCTCTACCGGATGCTCGATCGGGTCGCCCCGGGACCGGTGGTGACGTTGAACCTCGCGGTCGCCGTCGGGATGGCACACGGACCAGAGGCGGGGCTGACGGTGCTCGACGGGCTCGGCGACGATCCGGTGATGCGGAACAACCACCGGCGGCACGCGGTCCGGGCGCATCTGCTGGAACTGGCCGGACGCCCGGTCGAGGCGGTCGAGGAGTACCTGAATGCCGCCCGGTTGACGACCAGCCTGCCGGAGCAGCGTTACCTGAACGCCCGCGCGGCCGCTGTCCGCGCGGCCGGTCACTGAGCCTCAGGTCACTGAGCCTCAGGTCAGCAGAACGACCAGGGCGTGTCACGCTGCTGGAACGCCTGGGCCACCCTGGCCGACAGCTCCGGGGTGAGGTCGTACTGCAGGTAGGCGTCCTCGGCCTTGACGGTGCCGGGGAAGAGCTCGGAATACGGCTGCTGCGAGACGAAGCTCAGCCCGTCGGTCAGCAGTTTCTGCCTGGCCGGGAGATCGGCGGTCGCCGCGGCGTTGTCGGCATAGACCGTGCGTACCCGGCTGCGCTCGTCATCGAGCACCGCGGCGGCGGCGCCGCCGATCGCGCCGAGGTCGCCGAGCTTCGCCTTCGCCTCTTCGATCTGGGCGGGAGTGGCCTTCACGGCGAAGGCGGCGATCGGATCGACGCAGGCGTCCGGGCCGACGGACAGCGCCAGGTAGTCGGCGGGGCTCAGCCCGGCCGTCAGGGCCTTCGCGGTCTCGTTGCCGGCCAGGCTCGATTCCGCCGCCGGCAGCTCCGCGAGGTCCGCGGTCGCCGAGATCACCAGGTGCCGAGACGGAATCACCGTCAACCCCCGCATGAAGATCCGGAAACTCGGGTTGGACATGTCGGTGTCGAACCGCAGTTCGTCACCGGACCCGCTCTGCTTGAACTTGTGCTCGGTCAGCGAGTCGGTGACCTCCTTCATGTCCAGGTCGTCCCGCAGCTTGCTGATCGTCACCGGCGGGCCGTCCTTGCCGACGTAACGGACCTCCCAGTCGACGTCCATTCCGTTCCAACCCCAGTCGCCCATCAGCGCCGAGTTGGTCTGTAGGTCGGCGGCTGCCGGCGAGGTTTGCGAGTGCTTGATGAACTCCTTGAGCTTGTCCGCCTGTGCCTTGTCGGTCCACGCCGATCCGGTCAGTTCGGCCAGCCCCCAGCGCTTCTTGGCCGCAGCCTGGTCGACGATCTCGACCTGGGTCACCGAGGCCGGGACCACGGCCAGGGCCTGTTGGATGGTGGACGGACCGGCGGCCGGTGCTGGCGTGCCGGGGTCGGTGGTGCTGCAGCTGCTCAGGGTGACGACGGCTGCTGCCGTAGCGGTGACAGCGTGGAGTATGGCGCGCCGGAAGGTGGTCATTCGCCGATGGTAGGTCGGCGCGCCTGCCAAATCCGACGTTTCGGATGGTTGACGGTGGGTCCGGGCCCGCTCGGGTGGTCGGGCGGCGAGGGAAGGCAGATCGATGAACGTGCTGAACGCCCTGCTCTGGGTGATCTTCACCCTGCTGGTGTCGTTCGTTTTCGGCTATCTGGTGCAGCGGATGCTCGGCCTGCGGTTGGGGCTGATCCGGCTGCTGCTCGGCGGCGGGTTGGCGGTGATCGTCACCCAGCCGATCATGGCCGGCCTGGTCCTCAAGACCTGGAACGACGGCTACCGGGGCCAGGTCGGCTGGTTCTGGCTGCTGGCCGCGCTGGCCGTGCTGTTCACCTCGATGCTCTTCCTGGTGGTCGCCGAGGCGTTCGTGCCGTACGGCAGCGTGCCGCCCGCCCGGGAGTGGGGTGCTGGCTTGCGCGGCCGGCTGCGCCGGTCCCGGCGCTACTTCCAGATCGTCCGCATCCTGTTCCGGCACGGGCTGTGGCCCTACGTCCGGGGTGGCCGGCGACGGGCGCTCGGCACGCCGGCCGGCCGGGCCAGGTTCGGTGCGGCGCTGACGGCGGCCCTCAACGACGCCGGGGTGACGTTCGTCAAACTCGGGCAGCTGCTGGCCACCCGCCGCGACCTGGTCGCCGGGGAAGTGGTCGACGAGCTCAAGAAGCTGCAGGACGACGCGGCGCCGATCGGTTGGGACGAGGCGAAAGCCGTGCTGGAGGCCGAGTTCGACGCGCCGCTGTCGCAGGTGTTCGCCGACATCGACGAGCGGCCGTTGGCCGCCGCCTCGGTCGGTCAGGTGCACGCGGCGACGCTGCTGGACGGCCGGCGGGTGGTGGTCAAGGTCCAACGCCCTGGCATCTCGGCCACGGTCGAGCGGGACCTGGACATCGCGTTCCGGTTGGCCGATCGGCTCGAGGCCTGGACCGATTGGGCTGCCTCGTCAGGTGCCGCCCGGCTGGCAGAGGGGATGGCGATCGCGCTCCGCGAGGAGCTCGACTACCGGGTGGAGGCGGCCAACCTGCTCGCGGTCGCGGGCACCCCGACCGCCGGCTCGAGCCAGGCGGTCCGGATACCGCGGGTCTACCCGGAGTGGTCGGGCGAACGGGTGCTGGTGATGGAGCGGCTGGACGGAGTGCGGCTGGCCGACGCGCCGAACATCGCCGATCCGCTCGGCACCGCCCGGACAGTGCTCGACTTCCTGCTGCACCAGATCACCGTCGACGGGCTGTTCCACGCGGACCCGCATCCCGGGAACATCCTGATGCTGGCCGACGGCCGGATCGGGCTGCTGGACTTCGGCTCCGTCGGGCGGCTGGACGCCGCACTGCGCGAGGCGCTGCAGCGGTTGCTGCTCGGCGTCGACGGAGCAGACCCGCTCGCGGTGACCGACGCGCTGCTGGAACTGATCCCGCGGCCGGAAGACGTCGACATCGAAGAACTCGAACGCGATCTCGGCCGGTTCCTGGCCCGCTACGTGGTGGGCGGGGCCCTCGGCTCGGCCGGCGGTGCGCAGATGTTCGGTCAGTTGTTCCGGGTGGTCGCCGCTCACCGGCTGGCCATCCCGCCGGAGGTGGCGGCGGTGTTCCGGGCCCTGGGCACGGTCGAGGGCACCCTCACCGAGATCGCCCCCCGGTTCGACCTGGTGACCGAGGCACGGCGGGTGGCGGCCGGGCTGGCCGGCGAGCGGGTGTCCGCCGACGGGCTGAAGTCGGCCGCGGTCGACGAGTTGGTGTCGTTGGCGCCGATCCTGCGGCGGCTGCCGCGGCGGGTGGAGCGGGTGATGGCCGCCGCCGAACACGGCAGGTTCGGAATCAACATCCGTCCGCTGGCCGACGAGCGGGACCGCGCCTTCATCCGCGGCCTGCTGAACCAGGTGATCATCACCGTGATCGCGGCCACCGCCGGGGTGATGGCCGTCGTCCTGCTGTCCATCGCCGGCGGCCCCCAGGTGACGCCGTCGGTCAGCCTCTACCAGCTGATCGGCTACAACTTCTTGCTAGTTGCCGCCATTCTCGGCCTGCGGGCGGTGGCTCCGGTCTTCCGGCACGACAGATCCTGAGTCGAGTCCGCGGGAGCGGCGCAGCCGGCGGAGCAGCAGTAGTACCCCGACCGCCAGCAGGGCAGCCACCAGCCAGGCCCACCAGGCGGACCGGGCGGCCAGCGCCAGCCAGGCGTCGAACGCGGCGAGTCCGACGGTGGCGTAGATGAAGGCCCAGGCGACGCAGCCGGGAACCATGGCCAGCGTGTACCGCGGCCAACGCATCGCAGTGAGCCCGGCGGCGGCGTTCACCACCGTCTGGAACCCGACGGTGAG
Organism: Nakamurella lactea DSM 19367; assembly: GCF_000426645.1. Lineage (GTDB taxonomy): Bacteria > Actinomycetota > Actinomycetes > Mycobacteriales > Nakamurellaceae > Nakamurella > Nakamurella lactea. The sequence goes on from NZ_AUFT01000012.1 coordinate 26,604, forward strand.
GAACGAGACGGTGACCAGCGGCGCTCCCCACCGGTTCAGCTTCCGCACCGCCGAGCTGACGCGTGGCCCGGTCAGCTTCGGCGCCCAGCGGGTGCGCAACGAGCCGGACCTGGCGGCCCGGCCGATCCAGTAGGTGCCCTGCGCCCGGGCGAAAACGATGACGAACAGGATGATCGCCGCGATCCACAGCGGCCGGCCCTGCCACCAGTTCGGCATCGGCCGTCCCCATCCCCGGCTCGGTCGCGGATCTCGCGCTTGCCGGCGTCCCGCGGACCGAGTGTACGAACCGGGTGGGCCGCGGCCGGAGCGGTGGTGCGTTGGCTGGTCGCCGATCGGCGCCTGCCGAGAACTGCGGTAGCTTTGATGACCCCCGTCTTTCGATCCCGCCGCGCTCCAGGAGTTCGATGTCCCGCTCGTCCGCCACCCCAGACCGCCCGACCGACCGCCTGGCCGGTGCCCCTGCCGACGGCCCGGCCGGTGCCCCTGCCGACAGCCCGGCGGGTGACCCGGCCGAGCCGGCCGAGCTGGCCGCCGCGGTCGTCGAGGAGCAGCAGTTCCTCGACGTGATGTACGACCGACTCGCCGACATGCGCTCGGACGCCGTTCGTCGGCTCGGTGACGCCAGGTACTCCTCCGACGGCACGCCGGCCGGCCGGTTCAACCGAGATGCCTTGCAGCACCGCTACTCCCAGGAAGTCGCGGCGCTGACAGCGGCCGAGGACACGTTGTGCTTCGGCCGGTTGGACCGGGCCGTGGGACCGGCCGACCCGGGTACCGGGACCGATGGGCTCGATGCCGACGAGGCGATCCTGCACATCGGCCGGATGGGACTGACCGACGGCACCCGCGAACGGCGGCAGATCCTGATCGACTGGCGGGCGCCGTCAGCCGCGCCGTTCTACACGGCCACCGCGCTGGCCCCGCACGGAGTGATCCGGCGACGTCACCTGCAGACCCGGCGGCGTCGGGTGCTGTCGGTGGCCGACGAGTACCTGCAGGCCGCGCCCGGGGTGGATCCGGCCGACGTCGGCGATGCCCTCGGATCGGCCGGCGATTCGGCGCTGCTGGCGGCGCTGAACGCGCCGCGCACCGGCCGGATGCTCGACATCATCGCCACCATCCAGGGTGAACAGGACCGGATCATCCGCTCCGACCGGTCGGGCGTGCTGGTGGTCCAGGGCGGCCCCGGCACCGGCAAGACCGTGGTCGCCCTGCACCGTGCGGCGTATCTGCTCTACACCCACCGGGAACGGCTCGGCAGCCACGGGGTACTGGTAGTCGGGCCGAACGCGACGTTCCTGGACTACATCGGGCAGGTGCTGCCCTCGCTCGGTGAGTCCAGCGTTGTGCTGTCCACCATCGGCACCCTGTTTCCCGGGGTGGTCGGCCGACCGACGGATCTGCCGGTCGCGGCCGAGCTCAAGGGCCGGCCGATGATGGCCGCCGTGATCGACAATGCGATTCTCGACCGGCAGCGAATGCCCAAGCGCGCCAGGGTGTTCGGCTACGACCGCGGGACCCTGCGGCTGGAGCCGGGGATGCTGGCGAAGGCGCAGCGGCAGGCCTGGGGATCGCGGTTGCCGCACAACAAGGCGCGGCAGGTGTTCCTGCGGGTGGTGCTGGACGGGCTGGCCAGGCAGATCGCCGGCCGGCCCGGTGTCAGGCAACTGGACGAGGCGCCGAAGGTCGATCATTCCGCGGTCCGCAAGGAGCTGGCCGCGGACGCCGACGTGGTGGCCGCGCTGGCCGACCTGTGGCCGGCGCTCACCCCGGAGCAGCTGATCGGGGATCTGCTGACGGACCAGCGGCGACTGGAGTTCGCTGCCCGGTCGCTGACCGCGAAGCAGCGGGATGCGTTGCTGCGCACCGATCCCCAGGCCTGGACCGAGGGCGACGTGCCGTTGCTGGACGAGGCAGCTGAGCTGCTCGGCGACATCGGCGCCGCCGACCTGGCCTGGTCGAAGCAACAGGCGGAGGACCTGCGATTCGCCCAGGAATCACTCGAAGCGATGGGTGCCGGCTCCGAGGAGCAGGCCGAGTCAGGGATCGGATTCACCCTCGGCATGCTGTCGGCCGAGGACCTCGTCGAGCTGCACACCGAGGACCGGTTCGCGTTCACCACCGCCGACCGGGCGGCGGCCGACCGGGAATGGACCTACGGTCACGTGATCGTCGACGAGGCCCAGGAACTGTCGCAGATGGCCTGGCGGATGCTGATGCGCCGGTGCCCGGTCAAATCGATGACCGTGGTGGGCGACATCGCGCAGACCTCGAACCCGGCCGGCGCGACCGGCTGGGCCAGGTCGTTGCGGCCGCACGTCGGCGACCGCTGGCGGCTCGCGGAGCTGACGGTGAACTACCGGACGCCGGCCGAGATCATGGACGTGGCAGCGGGGGTGCTGGCCCGGATCGATCCGGAACTGGCGCCGCCCACCTCGGTCCGGGAGAGCGGGTTCGCCCCCTGGGCTCGTCGGGTCCCTCGCCGGGAGCTGGCCGCGGCGGTGGCCGCGGCAGCGGTCGACGAGGTGGCGCAGCACGGCGCCGGCCAACTGGCCGTGCTGGTGCCCGACGAGTTGCGGGCGTCGGTGCTGGCCGCGGTGACGGCGCGGCTGCCCGGGGCGTCCGGCGAGGCCGGGCCGGGGCACCGGGTCACCGTACTGACGGTGCGGGAGGTCAAGGGCCTGGAGTTCGACGCGGTGCTGCTGGCCGAGCCGGCCGACATGGTCGGCCAGTCCAAGCGCGGGCTGGGCGACCTGTACGTGGCGCTGACCAGGGCAACCCAGCGGCTCGGGGTGGTGCACAGCCGGGCATTGCCGGCCGGGCTGACGATCGGCCGTCCGGCGGGCGACCCCACAGAGGCGGCCGACGCCGATCGGACGGGGGACACCGACGGGTTGGTTCAGGGCACGTTGATCTGATTGGTGTCGACGCCGATCCGGAACGGCTCGCTGCCCACCAGGTTCGACACCAGGCACTTGCTGCTGACCGTGACCGTTACCTGCTGGATCCCGTGGGTCAGCACCTCGGCGGTCAGGTCGCCGTTGGCCAGGTAGACGTCTCCGAGATCGGCGTCGCTCACGTTGTCGGTGATCTTCCAGCCCTTTGTCACCAGGGCGGCGGCGACCGGGTCGACCTTCTGCAGCGGTGTGTCCTTGTCGGCCTTGCGCAGGAACACCGCCCGCGCGGTGTAGACCGCCTCCGGGTCGTTGGACCCGTTGCCGCACCTGGCCCATTGCCCCTCGGCCTTCACCAGGTCGACGGTGTTGCTGCGGATGCTCTGGGCGGCGGCGACGCCGGCGGCCGTGACGGCGTTCTTGGCTGCGTTCAGTTCGTCGGCGGTGGCGCCGCCGCCTTCGACGGTCGGTGGGGTGGTGCCGTGGTCGGCCAGCGTGCAGCCGTTGGCGGTGAGCAAGGTCAGCGCGGTCAGCGCCGTCAGCGCGGACGCCCGGGCGAGCCCGGCGGTCCAGCGGGTGGCCGACCGAACGACGGGGCGGCGGTTACGCAGTGCGCGAGCGGAGAGCCGGCGGCGGGAGAACATCTGTCCACCCTGCCATTCGGGCAGGGTCGGGCGCGAGCGAGTCCGGGGGCGGCTCATTTCTCAGCTCGGCGTCCACTCCCATTCGGTCTCGCCGTCCAGCGAGCGGTCGGTGGCGATCAACCCAGCAGCGGCGGCGACCCTTTGCGAAGCAACGTGTTCCGGGTGCACGTGGGCGATCAGTCGCCGGACACCGGCGTCCCGCAACGCCTCGGCCATCGCCGTCGCCGCCTCGACCGCGTAGCCCCGACCCTGCCAGCGTCCGCCGATCACCCAGGAGAGCTCACCGGTTGCGCTCCGGCGGTCGATGGTCGCCTGGGTGTACCCCACGGCGGCGCCGGACGACGTGTGCCGCACGATCCAGTTGAGCCAGTCCTGCGTCCCGTCCGGCGAAGCGCCGACGGACTGTGCCCGGTAGCGCCTGCGCAGAGTCGCCTCGTCCGGGGCCTTGCCCCCGATGTATTCGTACAGTGTGGGTCCGCCAATACGCTCACCATCTCGGTGGCGTCATCGACCGTGAGCGGGCGGAGGCTGAGTCGAGCGGTGTCCAGCGAGCCGAGCCGGTCGAGATCGACCAGCAGGCCGAGCAGCCTGGCGCCGTTGTGCCACAGCACCGATCGCATCCAGTCGTCACCGAGATCCAGCCGGCGCAGCGCTTCGATCTGATGCGCGTAGGCGTACGGGATGTTCGGGAAGTCGCTGCCCAGCACCACCTTTTGTTGCAGTCCGGCCAGCCGTTCCGGGTAGCCCGCCGGCAGCGGGGCGATCGTGTTCAGGTATTCGGTCGCGAGCATCGTGGTGTCAAGGTGCACGTTCTCGAACGCAGCCGCCAGGTCGGCGAACGCCAGGTATTCGGGCGTCCCGCCGTGCGCGATCACCAGGGTCAGCAAGGGGAATCTCTCGAGCAGGTGCCGAATCGGTCCGGGACCGGTGTGCGCACCGGGATGCGGGCCGGATCCGCAGTGGATCACCACGGGGATCGCGTTGTCCTGCAACACCTGCCAGGCCGGGTCGAGCACCGGGTCGGACGGGTCGAACCCGCCCACTTGGACATGCACCTTGAACAGCCGGGCACCGGACCGGACGGCGGTCCGTACGTAGTCGCCGACGCCGCCTTCGGCGTACAGGGTGCCGCAATGGACGGCGTCGGGGATCCGGGCCGCGAACTCGGCGCACCAATCGTTGAGCCAGCCGGCCATCCCGGGCTTGTGCGGGTAGGCCAGGGCCGGGATGGCCACCAGCCCGAGCCGGCGGGCGATGGCGAGCCGGGTCTGTTCGTCATACCGGTAGTGGATGGGCCAGGGTTGCCCACCCGGCCCGGAGTCGTCGCCGGCGGTGCCGCTGCCGACGGTGCCTTCGCCGAGACGGTCGAAGAAGGCCCAGACCTTGCGCAGCATGCGGTCCGGCAGGAAATGCACATGGATGTCGGCCAACCCCGGCAGGCCGAGGGACCGCCAGTAGCCGGGCACGTCGTCGTCGGTGAGAACCGTCATCCCCGCACCGTATCGGGGCGCCTGACGGGCTGCAGCGCACTAGCATCGGCAGGGTGCCTCTGTCGAAGCGGATCGCCCGGCTCAACAAGGTCGGCCTGAACCGGCTGACGATCAAGATCGCGCCCTGGATGCCAGGGTTCGGGGTAGTGACCCACCGCGGCCGCAAATCCGGTACCGAGTACCGGATTCCGGTCAATGTGTTCCGGCGCCACGGCGGATTCCTGTTCTGCCTGACCTACGGCAAAGACGCGGACTGGGTGCGCAACGTCCGGGCAGCGGGCGAGTGCGTACTGCTCACCCGGCGCCGGACCTATCGGCTGACGAACCCGCAACCCGAGCACCACCAGGAATCTCTGCCGGAACTGCCGTGGTTCGTCCGGACCGTTCTTCGGCTGACCAAGGTCCACGACTATCTCCAGCTCGACATCGCCACCCCGACGGCACCGCCCGACGATGAAGCGTGAACGGGTCCGCTCAAGGGCGATCGTCGGTGTCGGCTACGACCGCGCGACCAACGTGCTGGAGATCGAATTCGCCGGCGACGGCGGGATCTACCAGTACTTCGCCGTCCCGCCGAGCGTCGCGGCAGCGCTGCTGACGGCCGAAAGCGCGGGCCGTTTCGTGAACGAGCAGATCAAGCCGCGGTACCGCGCGGTCTGGGTGGAGTGACCCGGCCCGACCCGCCGGGGCAACCGGAGTGTTCGGTGGCGTCATCCTCGGTGCAGTTCGCCAGCAGTGGCCGGGTCAGCGTGCGGCGTAGGGCGCCCGGGGAGCTGGCCGGAGTTCCTTGGCGGCGAACCGGCCGATCTGCCAGGTGCCGTACCCGTCGGCCGCACCGCCGATCGCCCCGCCGGCCAGTGGGATCCGCTTCCCGATGAAGATCGCCACCCGCTTCCCGCCGACGGCGGTGATCAGGTCGCCGGTGATCATTCTGGAGACCCGCGCGTTGAGTTCGGGATCCACCGTGGTTGCCGTCGCCAGCTCCGCCGGACCGGCCGGCAGGGTTCCGTCACGGACCATCCGCCGGACGCCGGACTTGCCGAGCAGGCAGGCGAGCACAGCACTGCGCACGTTGGGATGACGCAGGTCGTAGCCGCGCAGATGAGCGATGCCGGCGACCAGATGGCACTGGATCAGGGCCAGCCCGGTGATATTGGCCGGGATCGTCACCGCCGCCGTGATGAAGCCGCCGAGGTTGGTGATGAACCCCTCGGCGCCGGCCAGCTTGACGTGACCGTCGATCAGTTCCCGGATCGCCACCTCCACCGCACCGCCGGAGGCCCGCAGCTGCTTGTCGGCCGACTTCGCGGCGCTGCCGAGCGGCCCGACACCGTCGATCGCGCGATCCAGTACGGACCGGACGAACCCGGCGGCCTGGGCAGGAGCCAGCTTTCTGCCGAATGCCCAGGCCGCCCGGCCGGTCACATCCCCGATGACGCCCATCTGATCGACTCCCTCGTTCGTGCACCTCGGTCCCGGCGGCCTGCGTCGGCCCGGTCGACCGGCGCCGTCCATCGGTCGGGACGGCCGGCGTTGTCCAACGGTCGCAAGTGCAGTACCCGATCCTCGCGTCGTTATCCATCCCATCAGATGCGGCGGGTTTCCGGAGCCGGTCCCGCTGGAGGGGCTTCACACGGCAGTCATCATGTGATTTGATCAATTGATGACCAAGCCGTCGAAGGTGGCCAACGCGGCGGTATCCGCGCCGGCCGGGCTCCGACGGTCCACCCTGTCGACCGATCTGGCTGCTGCGGTGGTGCAGATGATCAGCGACCAGGCGCTCGCCACCGGGCAGGCGATCCCGGCCCTGCGGCCACTGGCCCAGCAGTTCGGGGTGGCGGTGCCGACCATGCGGGAGGCACTGCGCCGGTTGGAGGGGTTGGGGATCCTCGAGTTCCGGCACGGTTCGGGCATCTACGTCGGACCCAACTCCAACCGCCGGGTGTTGGCCAATGCCCTTGCGCCACAACCGACACGGCAGCAGCTGGCCGACCTGTTGCAGGCGCGGCTGGTGATCGAACCCGGAATCGCGGCGCTTGCTGCCGGTGCCCGGACCGCCGAGTCGCAGGCCGCGCTCGCCGACGCCCTGGCGCTGGCCCAGCGCTACCTCGCGGACAACGACCCGCGGTTGGTCGAGGCCAATCTGGGCATCCACCGGGCGATCGCCGCCGCTACCGGCAACGCGGTGCTCGCCGAAACGCTCGACTCGCTGGCCGAGGTGCACGCCGACGAACAGGCCGAAATCCTGGTGCTGCACGGCAATCCGGAAAAGGACTACACCGAGCACGCCGACATCGTCGGGTACTTGGTGGCCGGCGACGCGGAGGCCGCCCGGCTGGCCATGCACCGGCATCTGGCCGGCGTGCTCGCGGTGGTCGACCCGCAGCAGGAAGCAGACCGCAACCCCCGTGATCACACCGCGACCTCCCATCGCGGCACCTGAACCCGACCGACTCTCAACGAGGAGAGCAGCCATGGCGACACTGCAGGTCCCCCTGATCGGGGCGGTCACCGCTCCGATCCGATCGCGCGCCGACCGACGGCCGCCCCGCCGCAGCCGCCGGCAACTGGTCGGTGCGGCCACCGCACTGCTGCTCGGCATCGCCGGGCCGTTACTGGCACCGGTCGGTGCGCAGGCCACTCCCGTCGGCCCCGGGATTTCGATTCGGCCCGCGGCGGCCCCGGTGGGCCACGGCACCGGCAACTCCTGCTCACTGGCGCGGTCGACCATCACCGCCACTGCCGGTGTCGACACCGTCAGGACGGACCGCTTCACCGCGTTCGGCAACGCCGGTGGCGGCGCCGACGGTGACGGCTGGTCGGGCGCCGATTCGACCTATTCGGCGCCGATCTCCGGGGGCCGGCTGGCCTGGATCTTCTCCGACACGTTCCTCGGCCCGGTCGCCGCGGACGGTAGCCGGCCGACCAGCAGCCCGTTCCTCAACAACTCGATCGTCATCGAGAAGAACGGCACGCTGACGACCGTGCACGGCGGGACCGCCACCGATCCGACCGCGTTGGTGCCGCCGGACGACCCGGACAGCTGGTACTGGTTCGGCGACGGCATCGCCGACCGCTCCGGCCGGCAGTTGGATGTGGTCGCGCTGAAGTTCGCCAAGTTCGGGCCCGGCATCTGGGACTGGTCGTGGAGTTCGAACAGCCTGGTGCGCTTCGACACCCGAACCTGGCAGCGGTCGGCGATCCTTCCGCTGCCGTCGTCGGCCGGCATCCAGTGGAGCTCGTGGATCCAGCGCCAGGGCAGGGATCTGCTGGTGTACGGCGTCGAGGATCTCGGGGCGCAGAAGTATCTGCACCTGGCGAAGGTGATCGGTGGCGACCTGGCGGCGACCTCGACATGGCGCTATTGGGACGGCTCGCACTGGTCGGCCACCGAGACCGACTCGGCCCGGATCCTGGACCACGTGGCGAACGAAATGAGCGTGACGCCGTTCCGGGACGGCTATCTCGCTGTCACCCAGGACACCACCGTGCCGTTCGATGCCACCATCCGGGGCTACGTCGCCTGCAACCCGCAAGGCCCGTTCACCGACATCGGGACGCTGTATTCGATGCCGGAAACCGGGCCGGCGGGCAGCTACGGCGACCCGAACGTGTTCGCCTACAACGCCCACGAGCATCCGGAGCTGCGGCGTGGCAACTCGATCTATCTCACCTACAACGTCAACACCCTGGACAACCCGAGCCTGTACCGCGACGCGAGCATCTACCGGCCGCGGTTCGTCAAGGTCGACCTTGCGGTGACTGCGCCGCACAGATCGACGCCGCACCGCTAGTCCGCCGGCGCGTGACGAGTTCTGCCATCCGCATCAACCGAACACCCAGCATCACCGTCCTGCCCATCGGTCTCACAGTGAGGTGACGAAAGTGAAGAAGTCCCGAAGATTCGCGACCATCCTGGCCGCGGCGCTGGTCCCGGTCCTGGCTGCTACTGCTTGCGGCAGCAGCGATTCCGGAAGTGGCGCGAGTACACCAGCGGCGACAAGTTCAGCCGAGACCGCCGCCGGCTCCGACACCGCCACGAGCGCGGCGACGGGCGAGAGCCCGGCCGATACCTCCAGTGCAGCAGCGAGTTCCGAGCCCGCCGAGAGCTCCGGCGCCGGCGAAGGCTCGACGTCCGCCGGTTCCGGCGGTGCCGCACCGGACTGCAAGGTGCCGGCGTCCGGACCCCTGCAGTTTGCCACCGACAAGGCCGCCTGGCAGCCGGACTTCGAGTCGATGAACGACAAGTCCACCGCGGACTGCGGACTGTCGATCAACTTCACCGGGTACTCGGACGCCGCGCAGTACGACGCATTCATCAAGCAGGGGTTCCAGACGAACCAGAAGCCGACGTTGTTCACCTGGCACACCGGCGACCAGCTCAAGGAACTCGTCGACCAGGGCCTGATCTCGGAGACCACGGACCTGTGGAAGGCCGCCGAGGCCAACGGTGACGTGCCCGCCGGGCTGATCGACAACTACACCTACGACGGCAAGCAGTACTGCGTGCCGCTGCTGGTGGCGTACTGGGGGATGTACTACAACAAGAAGATCTTCGCCGACAACAACCTGCAGGTGCCGACCACCTGGGCCGACTTCGTCAAGGTCGCGGACACCCTGGTGGCCAAGGGGATCGTGCCACTGCACCAGATGAACATCATCTTCGAGTTCGTCTGGTTCCAGGCGCTGCTGGTCGGCAGTAACCCCGAGGCCTACGTCGGGCTGGGTACCGGCAAGACCAAATACACCGATCCGGCCGTGGTCGACGCGGTGAAGGCCTGGTACGAGATGGCGAACAAGAAGTACTTCATCGATCCGGGTGTGCAGACCGATCCGCAGACGCTGCTGAAGACCGGCAAGGTGGCGATGGCCTACTTCGGCACCTTCTTCACCGGGCAGCTGACCAGCGTCGGGATGAAGTCGAACGAGGACTACGGGATCTTCGCGTTGCCGAACTTCAGTCCCGACGTGAAGAAGCAGCAGATGGTGCTGGAGACCGGCCCGCTGTGCGTCGGCAAGGGATCGCAGGACGAGCAGGCGGCGCTGGCCTACAGCGCCTGGTGGATGGGCCAGGATGCGCAACAGGCCTGGTCGGACAAGCGGGGTGACGTGTCGTTCAACCCGAAGGTCACGGTGAAGGACCCGGCGCTGGCCGAGTTCCTGAAGGGCCAGGGCGACTGGGAGATCCAGAAGCGTTGGCTGGAGGCCACTCCGAACCCGATCTACACGGTCGCCTCGCCGGCCTTCGGTGAGTTCGTCACCAACCCGGTGGCCGATCCGATGCCGATGCTCACCAAGATCCAGGAAGCCGCCGACAAGTACTGGGCCGGCAAGTAGCGCCTGACCGCTGACCCGCTGATCCACCGGTCGGCGCCGCGCCTCGAACTGCGGCGCCGACCGGGGACGGAACCGGAAGGAACACCACGATGGCGGTGGCTCTCGCCGCGCGGCCGGCGGCCCGGCCGAAACGGGCGGATGATCGATACGGTTGGCAGGCCAAGGGTTTCGCCGCACCGGCGCTGGTGCTGGTGGCAATCGTGCTGTACCTGCCGTTCCTGTGGACCGGCTATCTGAGCTTCACCAAGTACACCGGCGTCGGTGCCGCCACCTGGGTGGGCCTGGACAACTACCGCGACATGTTCGGCAACCCGGACCTGATCAACGCGGCGGTCAACACCCTGTACTGGGTGGTCGGCACCATCGCGCTGCCGGTCGGGCTCGGGCTGGCGATCGCGCTGCTCTCCCACGGGCTCAAGGGCTCGTTCTGGTACCGGTTGCCGTTCCTGTTGCCCTACGCCATCTCCGGGGTGGCAGTCGGCATCATCTGGACCTTCATCCTGCAGACCGACGGTGCGCTCACCGAGGCGCTGCAGACCCTGCATCTGCCCGGCCAGGATCTGCGCTGGCTGCTGGACTCGCCGCTGAACACCTGGGTGATGATCATCGCCACCACCTGGCAGGGGGCCGGCGTCAACGCGCTGCTGTTCGGTATCGGGCTGGCGTCCATACCCCACGGGCCGGTGGAGGCCGCCAGGATCGACGGCGCGTCCGGTTGGAGCATGTTCCGGCACATCTACTGGCCGATGCTGCGGCCGCTGACCACGGTGGTGGTCGGGTTGGCGATCGTCGGCAGCCTGAAGACCTTCGACGTGGTCTGGGCGATGACCAAGGGCGGCCCCGGTAAACAGTCCGAGACCCTGGCCCTGCGGATGTGGAAGGCGACCTTCCAGGAGAACCAGTGGGGGACCGGCGCTGCCATCGCGGTCTTCCTGACGGTGATCACGGTGTTGGCCGCCGGCCTGTACCTGCGGCGCCAGCTCTCCGAGTCGAAGTCGGTGGTCTGAATGAATTCTCCGACCGTCGGCTCGGTGATCCGCCGGGTGGTGCTGGTGGCGATGGGCCTGCTCTGGCTGGTCCCGGTCTACCTGCTGCTGGCCAATGCCGCCAAGACCAGCGACCAGTACGGCTTCATCGACGTCTGGCAGCCGGTTGGCATGAGCGGGCTGTTCGAGAACATGGGTCAGGCGTGGGAGAAGGGCAACCTCGGCGCCGGTGTGCTGTCGACGGCGATCTACAGCATCCTGTCGCCGGCCATCGCGGTGCTCATCGGCGCAGCGGTCGGGTTCGCGATCGTCGCGCTGCGCCTGCGGCACGGCTTCGCCTGGTTCGTGGTGATCTTCTCGTCCACCGTGGTGCCGGTGCAGATGATCCTGATGCCGCTGTTCCGCGGCTACGTGAAGTTCGACCTGTACGACACCAGGATCGGGATGATCATCGTCTACACGGTGCTGACCATTCCGTTTGCCGCGTTCGTGATGCGCAACTTCTTCTCCGGCATCGCCCGCGAGGTGTTCGAGGCGGCCACCGTCGATGGTGCGAGCAGCCTGCGGGTCTTCTTCCGGATCTACCTGCCGATGTCGACCAGCGCGTTGGTCGCGGTCTTCATCCTGCAGGCGACGCTGATCTGGAACGACTTGCTGATCGGGCTGACGCTGACCCGCTCCAGCGATGTCCGGCCGGTGATGACGGCTCTGGTCGCGATGCAGAGCACCTACGGCGGATCCACCATGCAGGTGGTGCTGGCGGGTGGTCTGCTGGTGTCGCTGCCGACGGTGGTGCTGTTCCTGCTGACCCAGCGCACCTTCACCCGCGGAATGGCCCTTGGCCAGTTCTGAGCCGGGCCGGTTCGCGGTAGTGCCCGCCCGCCGGCGGGGCAGTCGAGAGTGAATCAATGACAGGGGTATGTGGTGTCCAACAACAATTCTCGGATCGTCGATATCCGGGCCACGACGGTGACGGTGCCGCTGCAGGCGCCGTTGCGGCACAGCAACGGCGCGCACTGGGGGCGGTTCGTCCGCACCGTTGTCGAGGTGGAGACCGGTGACGGGCTGGTCGGGCTCGGAGAGCTGGGGGGCGGCGGGGCGAGCGCCGAGGAGGCGATCCGCTCGCTCAAGCCCTACCTGGTCGGGCACGATCCGGCGCGCACCGAGGCACTGCGGTTCATGATCGCCAACCCGACGGCCAGCCTGTACAACAACCGCACCCAGTTGCTGGCCGCCCTCGAGTTCGCCTGCCTGGACCTGGTCGGCAAGCGGGCCGGGCTGCCGGTGCACGACCTGCTGGGTGGGAAGGTGCGGGACGAGGTGGAGTTCGCCTCCTACTTGTTCTTCCGCTATCCGGGTCGGGACGGCGCCGGTGAGGTGCGCACCCCCGAGCAGTTGGTCGAGCACGCACTGGAGCTCAAGCGGTTGAACGGCTTCCGGGTGCACAAACTCAAGAGCGGTGTCTTCCCGACCGCGTACGAGCTGGAGTGCTACCGACAATTGGCCGCCGCACTACCGGGCGACAAGCTGCGCTTCGATCCGAACGGCGCGCTCGGGGTCGAGGAGTCGATCGCCTTCGCCGCCGCCATCGAGGACCTGGACAACGACTATCTGGAGGATCCGACCTGGGGGCTGAACGGCATGCGCCGGGTCCGGCAGAACACCCGGATCCCGTTGGCCACCAACACCGTCGTGGTGAACTTCGAACAGCTGGCGGCCAACGTCCTCGACCCGGCGGTCGACGTCATTCTGCTGGACACCACGTTCTGGGGCGGGATCCGGCCCTGCATCAAGGCGGCGGGCGTCTGCGAGACCTTCCAACTCGGGATCGCCGTGCACTCGTCCGGCGAGCTCGGCATTCAACTGGCCACCATGCTGCACCTGGGCGCGGTGCTGCCGAACCTGAACCTGGCCGCCGATGCGCACTACCACCACCTGGCCGACGACGTGATCGTCGGCGGGAAGCTGCGCTATTCGGGTGGGAAGATCGCTGTCCCGTCCGGCCCGGGACTCGGCGTCGAGCTGGACCGGGACAAACTCGCCGAGTACGCGGAGCTGTATCGCGAGCTGGGGGGCTACCCCTACGACCGGGATCCCGGCCGGCCGGACTGGTACCCGTTGCTGCCCAACACCGATTTCGCCGACCCGGACGCGGCCGGCGTCCCGCCCGCACTGCAGGCTGCATACGATTCGTATCCGAACGCCCGGAACTGATCTCTCGTTGTCCTGAACCGTCACCCCGACTTCGTCAGTCCCGAGCGCCGGCCGTGTCCCGCACCCGAACCCGAGAGGTCCAGCCCGCATGCCGTTGTCCGATCTTCCCCTCGAGCAGTTGCAGACCTACCGCTACCCGCGAGCCGCCCCCGCCGGGCTGCAGCAATTCTGGACAGACACCCTGGCGGCGGCCAGGGCCGCCGGTGGCGAGGTGACGGTGACCCCGGCCGACACCGGGGTCACCGCGTTCGACATCTCCGACCTCACCTTTCCCGGGTTCGCCGGCGAGCCGATCCGCGCCTGGTGGACCCGGCCGAAGAACATCACCGACGACCTGCCGGTGGTGGTGGAGTACATCGGCTACGGCGGCGGCCGCGGCCTGCCGCACGAGCGGATGCTGTGGGCCGCCCACGGATACCACCATCTGGTGGTCGACTCCCGTGGCCAGGGCAGCATAGGCATGGTGGGCGACACCCCCGATCCGCACGGCAGCGGACCGGCCGCCAACGGTTACTTCACCCGTGGCATCGATGCGCCGGAAAACCTTTACTACCGCAGGCTTTACACCGACGCCGCCCGGGCCATCGACGCGGTGCGGACGCTACCGGGGGTACGCGCCGACCGGGTGGCGGTCTGGGGGCACAGTCAGGGTGGTGGACTGGCGCTGGCGGCCGCGGCCCTGGTGCCCGACGTGACGGCCTGCGCGGCCCGGACCCCGTTCCTGTGCGGGATCCAGCGCAGTGCGCAGGTCAGCTCGGCCGGACCGTTCGTCGAGGTGGTTCAGTACCAGGCCGCGCACCGGGATCTGGCCGAGCGGGCTGCCGCGAACCTGGACTACATCGACGTTGCCCTGCTGGCACCGTGGATCCGGTCCCCGGTCTGGGTCTGTGTCGCGCTGATGGACGGGGTGTGCCCGCCGTCGGGGATCTATGGCGCGATCAACAACATGACGGTGCGACCGGAGGTCGTCGTCCGACCGTTCAACGGGCACGAGGGTGGCGGCCCGTTCGACGAGGCCGACCTCGCGTCCTGGTTCGCCGCCCGACTGCTTGCCGACTGACACCCGATCCGAGAGGACCAACATGACCAGCGCCGCCGCTGCCCGGCTCATCCCGAACGTCGAGGACTTCACCAGTGCAACGGTGGTCGACCACTACGACGACATGATCAACCCCCCGGGGCTGACGAACCACCTCGCCGTCGTCCAGGTCGATCACGATGTGGTGGCGGTCCGCAGCCTGAACGTGCCGCCGGTGTCCACCGGCGACACCGTCACCGGAAAGCTGTTCCTGGGCGGGCGTCTGGCCCAGTCGTACGGGTCACCCGTCGAATGTGTCTGGCGGCCGGACCGGGTGCTGCGGCGGACCGCGATCGACGGTTGGCTGGTCGAGACGATCTCCGTCTGCCCGCCGGGGGAGGCGGCGGTGCTGGTGCGGATCGCGGTGACGAACACCGATGTCCGGGCCCGGTACCTGGAGCTCGGGCTGGCCGTGGAATCGGCGGTGGTGCACGCCGGACACCCGTGGGTCGAGCAGATCGACGAGCCGTGGAGCGACCCGTACCCGCCGAGCAAGCCGAACGCCGTGACCGCCGACGGTCCGCTGCGCATCGGCACGCCGGCCGACGACTCGGCCAGCGCGGTCCAGGGCCTGGTGCCGGTCGCCGGCGACTGGCAGTTCGACGGCCCGCCCGGGCTGTTGCGGGCCGGCACCACGGTCGAAGCCGGCGATACCGTGATCCTCGGCTACGGCTACACCATCGCCTCCGGCCGCAACTCCGAGGATGCAGGGGAGGCGTTGGCGCGCAGCGCCTTCGACCGGATCACCGCCGACGTGGATAGCACCGTCGGTGCCTCCGAAGCGCAGTGGAACACCAGCCTGACGGCGCTGTTCACCCCCGGCAACGACGAGTTCTCCGGCAGCCTGCCGGTGCTGCACACCGACAACGAGGCGCTGCGCACGCTCTATTGGTGGGGGGCGATGGGCGTGCTCTACTTCCGCCGGGACAACCCGGCCAGCGTGCTCGGCCGCACCTACGACACCCTGATGCCCAAGCACTGGCAGACCACCACCTTCATCTGGGACTACAGCCTGTCGTCCCAGGTGCACGCGCTGCTGGACCCCGAGGTGATGCGCCGGCAGATCTCGCACTGGGTCGGACTGGACATCGACTCGCACTTCGGAACCGAGTGGCTCACGGGTGGCCCGGTCGGCTACTGGTACTCGGTGAACCACTACGCGATGACCCGGCTGGTCGACGACTATCTGCGGCACACCGGCGATCTCGCGTTCCTGGACGAGCAACTGGCGGCCGCCGACGGCGCCGAGAAGCCGATCGCCGAGCACGTCCAGGACTGGTCGCGGGCCTGGCACCGGATCCGTTCGGCCACCGGCCTGGCCGATTACGGCGGCATCGACAATCTGCTCGAGTGCGTGTCCACCTACGTGCACGAGGTGGCCAGTCTGAACGGCGCCAACGTCTGGTGCCTGCGCCGGGCGGCGGACATCGCCGAGCACCGGGGCCGGGCCGACGACGCGCTCGCCCTCCGTTCCGAAGCGGATGATCTGGCGAAACTGGTTGCGTCGCGGTACATCCCGGGCAAGGGCATCTTCCACACCGCGATGCCGGACGGCACCCTGGTGGAGACCAGGCACTGTTACGACTTCGCCACCATCGGCACCACCATCCCCGGCGATCTGCCGGCCGGCGCCGGCGACGAGATGGTCGACTTCTTCGTCCGCGAGCTGCGCACCCCGAACTGGATGCGTGCGTTGTCGCCCTACGACCGGGACGCGGCCTTCTCGGTGCGGTCCGACCATCAGTGGAACGGCGCCTATCCGGCCTGGCCGCCGGACTCGGCGCGCTCGGCGATCGCGCTCGGTCACCCGGAGGTGGTGGCCGACTGGATCGGCGGACTGGCCCGCAGCACCAACCAGGGGCCGCCCGGGCAGGCGCACTTCGTCGACGAGGCGGTGCCGGCGATCGACGGTGGTGCCCGCAAGTCGCCGCCGCAGTACCCGTATCTGATCGACTGGGCCTGCTCGTCGGCCGGCGCCTGGTGCGAACTGGTGATCTCCGGGATCTTCGGGGTCGACATCGCGCTCGACGGCGGGGTGACCGCGAACGGTGTGCTGTCACATTTCGACCCGGCGGCCCGGCTGGCAGGCCTGCGGGTGCAGGGTAGGAGCTATACCGTGACGGCCGAGGGTGCCACCCTCGAGTCGTGAGCAGGCGAGGAGAGCCGATGATGCAAGCCCGGTCCGTCGATGTGCAACCGCTGGACTCGCACCGGTTCCGGCTCGGCGAAGGTGGTCGCTGGGACGGCACCGACTTCTGGCAGGTGGACCTGCTGGACGGGGACCTGTGGCGCAGTGCCGGCGGCACCGCCGAGCTGCACCGGGTGCTGGACCTGGACCTGCCGCTGGGTGCGATGGCGCCGACCACCGGCGGCGGGCACGTGGTGATCGCCGGCACCGGGTTCGCCGCGGTCGGGGACGCCGGCACGCTGGACTGGTTCGACCGCCCGGTGGACGGCCGGCAGCCGCCGCGCCGGGTGAACGACGCCGCGGTCAGCGGCGGGCGGATGTTCTTCGGCACCATGGATTTCCCCGGCGAGATCGGCAACGGCGACCTGTGGCGGGCCGATCCCGACCGCACCGTCACCCACCTGCTGGGCGGACTCGGCTGCCCGAACGGGCCGGCCGTCAGCCCCGACGGCCGGACGTTGTATCTGGCCGACTCGTCGGCCTTCGTCATCCGTCGTTATCCGCTGGCCGTTGACGGTTCCCTGGGCGCCGGAACGGATTTCGTCACCCTCGACGAGGATTTCGGCAAGCCCGACGGGATGACGGTTGACGACGACGGCCACCTCTGGGTGGCCATCTGGGGCGGCGCGGCGGTGGCCAGGTTCGATCCCGAAGGCGGCTGGGCCGACCTGATCTCGGTGCCGGTCCGTCAGCCCACCTCGGTGACCATCCTGCCCGGGCGGATGCTCGTCACCTCCGCGTCCAACGGCCTCACCGACCCCGGCGAACTGGACGGTGCCACCCTGGTGCTGCCCTGCGACGTCTCCGCCCCGGTCACCGCCGCGTTCGGCGCCGGGTGACATCCCGGGTCAACGTTCCGGGTCGCCGGCAGCGTTGCGCACCCGCAGGGGAATCAGGATCCACAGGACCAGACCGACGACGACCAGGGCGGCGCCGATGCCGAGCGACGGGCCGCGACTGAGCAGCACGTCGATCACCAGCACCACTCCGCCGACCACCGCGATCGACAGGAATATCAGCCCGAAAACGGCCAGCCGGGCGGTGTAGCGCACCAGGAAGTCCTTCACGCCGCGGCGGAACAACAGCCGGTGCGCGGCCACCGGGCCGGTGAAGAACACCACGGCGAGAGTCGCGGCGATCAGGGTGACGATGTAGACGTCGAGCTGGAACTGGTCCAATGTCTCGAACCTCGCCTGGAACGCCAACGAGAGCAGGAACGCGAACAGGATCTGCACCCCGGCCTGCGCCACCCGCAGCTCCTGCAGCAACTCGTTGAAATTGCGGTCCAGCCGTTGCGACTCGGTCTCGTGCCGGGTGTAGCCGCCGGGCGGGTCGTCCTTGTCGTTGGGCATCGATCGATCCTCGCCGAACTCACCCGGCCGGACAACTGCTGGATGTTTGGTTGGATGCGAGGGTGAACCAACCCAGCGATTTCGGATTCAGTGTCGGCGCCCGCATCCAGGGCCGGCACGCGCGCACCGGCGTGATCAGTACCCCGCACGGCAGCATCGCCACCCCGGCGTTCGTCGCGGTCGGTACCAAGGCAACGGTCAAGGCGCTGCTGCCGGAACAGATCGAGCAGGCCGGCGCACAAGCGGTGCTGGCCAACGCTTATCACCTCTACCTGCAGCCGGGACCGGACATCGTCGACGAGGCCGGCGGGCTCGGCGCCTTCATGAACTGGCCAGGACCGACGTTCACCGACTCCGGCGGCTTCCAGGTGATGAGTCTGGGTGCCGGCTTCAAGAAGGTGCTGGCGATGTCCACCGACGGCATGCAGTCCGACGACGTCATCGCCCCGGGCAAGACCAGGATGGCGGTGGTCGACGAGGAGGGCGTCACCTTCAAGTCGCACATCGACGGCTCGACCCACCGGTTCACCCCGGAGGTCTCGATGCAGATCCAGCACCAGTTGGGCGCCGACATCATGTTCGCCTTCGACGAGCTGACCACCCTGATGAACACCCGCGGCTACCAGGAAGCCTCGGTGGAGCGGACCCGCCGCTGGGCGCAGCGGTGCCTGGTCGAGCACGATCGGCTGACCGCGCAACGGCCGGGCAAGCCCTACCAGGCGTTGTTCGGAGTGGTGCAGGGAGCACAGTACGAGGATCTGCGGCGGGAGGCCTGCAGGGGCCTGGTGGCTCTCGACTCTGCGCACGGCGGGTTCGACGGCTACGGCATCGGCGGGGCGCTGGAGAAGGAGAACCTCGGCACCATCGTCGGCTGGTGCAGCGACGAGCTGCCGGAGGCCAAACCCCGTCACCTGCTGGGTATTTCGGAACCGGACGACATCATCGTGGCGATCGAGGCCGGCGCCGACACCTTCGACTGCGTCTCGCCGTCGCGGGTCGCCCGCAACGGCGCCATCTACTCCCGCGACGGCCGGTACAACGTGACCGGCGCCCGGTTCCGCCGGGACTTCACCCCGTTGGACGCCGAGTGCGACTGCTATACCTGCGCGCACTACACCCGGGCGTACCTGCACCACCTGTTCAAGGCCAAGGAACGCACCTTCGCCACCCTGGCCACCATCCACAACGAGCGTTTCGTCATCTCGCTGGTCGACAACCTGCGGGCGAGTATCTCCGCGGGCACCTTCGACGAGTACGGCGGCGCGTTCCGCGACCGCTACTACACCGCTCGGGTCTGATAACCACGCGGCATTTCGACGGCCAAAACCGCGCTAGGACCCGCGAACGTCCTGGGGGACGGCGGCGAGGGCCTCGGCATAGCTCGGCTCGCGCTTCTTGACCGCGGCGATCACCCGGTAGGTGATCGGCAGCAGCAGGATCTCCACCCCGACCTTGATGACGAACCCGAGAATCGTGTAGTTGGCCAGGTCGGCGAATCCGGTGATGCCGATGGCCGGGCCGGCGATCAGGCAGAACGCCAGGGTGTCGAAGAACTCGCCGACCAGGGTCGAGGTGATCAGCCGCAGCCACAGCTTGCGTTCGGAGGTGCGTTCCTTGAGTTTGACCAGCACGTAGGAGTTGAGGAACTCGCCGATCAGGTAGCCGGAGACGCTGGCCAGCAGGATCCGCGGCACCACGCCGACGATCGTGTCGAAGGCGTCCTGCCCGGTGTAGCCGGGAGCCGCGGGGGAGATGCTGACCAGCCAGAACGTCAGCGACGCGAGTACCTGGATGCCGAAGCCGAGCACGATCACCCGGCGGGCCGCCCGCATCCCGTAGACCTCGCTCATCACGTCGCCGAGGACGTACGTCAGCGGGAACAGGAACACCCCACCGTCGGTGAGCACCGGACCGAACTGGATGCCCTTGGTGGCGCCGATGTTGCTGATCAGCAGCAGGCAACAGAACACGGCGGCGATCATCGGGTAGAACCCGGGGCCGGTGCTGGCGAATGCCGCCCTCGGTCGGCGGGTGTCGGAGGAACGGGTGCTTGTCACCGCGGGATTCTCTCACCACCGGCCCTTCCTGTGCCCCACATCCGGGCGTGCCTACCTGCCGGCGCGTACCCACGGCTCGTCGGGGAGTACCCACGGCTCGCGCGGCAGCCGCGCCGGGTCGAACCGCGACAGCAACAGCGCGGGGCTGACGGGCTCGCCCGGCTCGGCCAGCCCCACCGAGTGCGCCAGCATCGACAGCGCGTCGGCCGGGCTCCGGCCCAGCCCGGCCAACTCGGCGAGGGTGACGGCGCCGTCCCGCTTGGCCAGCCGTTCCCGGCGGTCGTTGAGCACCAGCGGGACGTGTGCGTACGCGGGCACCGGGTGTCCGAGCACGGTGGCCAGGTAGGCCTGCCGCGGAGTGGACGGCAGCAGGTCGTCGCCGCGGACCACCTGGCCGACGCCCTGGAACGCGTCGTCGACCACCGACACCAGGTTGTAGGCGGGGGTGCCGTCGAAGCGCTCGAGTACGAAGTCGTCCACTGCGCCGGTGTATGCGCCGTGCAGTCCGTCAGTGACGGTGAACGAGCCGGTGTCGCTGCGCAGCCGGATCGACGGCGGACGGCCGATCTCGTTGCGTCGCCGCTCCCGTTCCGTCCGTGGCAGGTTGCGGCAGGTTCCCGGGTAGGCGCCGGGCGGCGCGTGCGGCGCGGTGGGCGCCGCCAGGATGTCCTTGCGGGAGCAGTAACACTCGTAGCTGCGTTCGGCATCGGCGAGCCCGTCGACCACCGCCCGGTACCGGTCGCGGTGCTCCGATTGCCTCAGCGGTGGGGCATCCCAGTCGAGGCCGAGCGAAGCGAGATCGTCGAGCTGCCGCTGCGCCGCACCGGGCCGGGTTCGCTCATCGAGGTCCTCGATCCGGACCAGGAACTCGCGGCCCTGCGCCCTGGCGAACAGCCAGGCCAGCAGCGCGGTGCGCAGGTTTCCCAGGTGCAGGTCGCCGGACGGGCTGGGCGCATAGCGCCCGGCACCGGAACTGCTGTGCGGTGCGGAGCCGGTGGGCTGTTCGGGGCGGGTGGTCATCACCCACCATGATGGCGGACAGCTGGGACCTGCCGGAGAAAGGTCAGCGGTGACTCCCGGTGCTGCGCCGACGCGATGCCAACATCAGGAAGAGCGCCCCGGCCAGCGCCAGCAACAGTCCGGCGATGCCCGTCTGCAGCAGCGCGCCGGAAACGCCCGTCACCGGTAGCTCGCCGCCGGCCGGCGGGACCGTTGTGCTGGGCGGAGCGGTCCAGGACGGCCCCGCGCTGGAGGACGGCGATCCCGTCGATGAGGCGTCGGTTGCCGGCCTCACCACGATCGTCAGCTCGGCGGTCGCCGGATCGTTCACCGACACGGTGAAGGTGAAGGTGCCCGGCTTGGTCGGGATGCCGGAGATGACGCCGTCGTCGGACAGCTGCAACCCGTCCGGCAGCGCGCCGCCGGTCACCGACCAGTGGTAGATGCCGTCGGCGGCGCCGGTTGCCGTCACGGCAGCCCGGTAGCCGGCGCCGACCGTCCCGTCCGGAAGGTCGGTCGTGGTCACGGTGAGAGTCGTCGGCTGCGGGCTGGGCGTGCTGCGGGTTGTTGGCGTCGTGGTGGAGGTGGTGGACGTGGTGGACGTGGTGGTGGGGGTGGTCGGCGGTGACGCCAGCTCCCACCCGGCGTAGAGCGTGATCGGGACCGGGGTGCCGTCGCTGCTGGAGCCGGGCAACGTCGTGGTGTCGGTGAGGGCGGTGGCTCCGTCCGCGTCGAGGAACCAGCCGATGAAGGTGTAGCCGGCGCGAGTGGCGGCGGGCAGGTCCGTGATGGTCAGGCCGACGGAACCCAAGGTGGGCCCGTTGACGATGCGAAGTGCCGTTGCCGCGCCGGCCATCCGGAGGGGCTGCGCCCCGTTTGGTTCCACCCCATCGTTGGCGTCGAAGTTCAGCTGGTAGTGGTGATCCTGCACGGTCAGGGCATCGCCGACGGTGAGGGTGTGCCAGATCGCACCGGGGTTCACCATGGTGCCGGTCCCGTTCAGGGCGCCGTTGCCCTTGATGGTGCCGCGGTTGATGAACGATCCGCTCGCAGTGATCGTCCCGTCGTTGGTCACCGTGACGTCCGCCGGAATGATCTGCAGGCTGTTCACGAAGATGGTGCCTTCATTGTCGAGCGTCCCGAATCCGGTGGATCCGTAGCCGTTGCCGACCGGGTTGCCGCCGTGCGACGTGACAGTGACCGTCGCACCCGCGCCGACCGTCAGGTCGCCGCCGTTGCCGTGCGACTCGTCGGCACCGCAGCCGCCGCCGCCGATGCCGGCGCCGCCCTTGCTGCCAGCGGCCGACACTGTTGTCCCCGCACCGCTGATGGTGACTGTCGGGCCGGCAGAGTTGCCACCGCCGCCGATGCCGGCGCCGCCGCCGACAGGATCTGAGCCATCGATCGAGCCACCGACAGCGGTGACGTTCCCGCCGCTGATGGTGATATCGCCGGTGGCTGCCCCGGCCTGCCCGCCCGATCCGATTCCGGCTCCGCCGGAATTGTGGGAATTGCCCCGACCGCCGGTGGCGTGCACGGTGCCTCCGGTGATCGTCACCGGGCCGGCGGTGCGGCTCCCGGCGGAGCCGATGCCGGCACCGGCGATGGTGGCGTTGTCCCCACCCGTCGCGGTGACGTCGCCTCCGGTGATCAGGATGGTGCCGCCGTTCGAGCCGCCGCTGGCGCCGCCGCCGCCGATTCCCGCGCTCCAGCCCTGACCCAACGCGACGATCGTGCCGCCGTTGATCGTGATGGTGCCACTTCGACCGGTACCCGCCCCGCCGATCCCGGCGCCGGAGCAGTTTTCGAATCCGGCCCGGTCGCAGTCGACGTAGCCGGTCGCGGTGACCACGCCGCCGTTGATCGTGATGGTGCCCGCATCGCCGTTGCTGCCGCCGATTCCGGCGCTGTCCATTCCGCCCTCGGCGACGACGGTGCCACCGTCGATGGTGATCGTGCCGCTGCTGCTGTTGGCGCCGCCGATCCCGGCGCCGAGGAAACCGCCGGAGGCGGTGAGCGAGCCGGTGGCGGGAGAGCTGGTGTCCTTGATCGTCAGCGACGCACCGACGGGCACGGCGATGCCTGCCTGGTTGTCGCCGCCGGCGACGTTCAGCGCGTGCCCGTTGAGGTCGAGGGTGACGGCCTTGCCGGACGCGACGGCGAGCGGCAGGTTGTCGCCGGCCGCAATGGTGAGGTCGCCGCAGAGAGTGACGGTGTCGCCGTCGGCGGCGCCGTTGAAGTCGGCGGCGAAGCCTGCCGCAGTGCACGGCCGGTCCCAGCCGGCCTTGAGGGTCAGCGCGACCGGAGTGCCGTCTTCGCTGGTGCCGGGCCAGGTGGTGCTGTCGGTGACCCGAGCCGAGCTGCCGCCGGTGGTCAGGTACCAGCCGGTGAAGGTGTAGCCGGCCCTGGTGGCCATCGGAAAGTCGGCAGTGGTGCGGTCCACCGATTCGAGCGTCGGCCCGTCGACGATGCTCCACAGCGTCGCGTCGGCCCAGTCCAGCTCGCCATTGTTGGCGTCGAAGGTCAGTGTGTAGTGGTGGTCGGTCACCGTCTGGCCGTCGCCGACGGTGACGGTATGGGTGATCGCGCCGGCGTTGTCGATGTCGCCGGTGCCGGTGAGAGTGCCGGTGCCGCTGAAGGTTCCGGCATTGCTGATGGTGCCGTTGTTGGTGAGCGTGCCGTCCATCAGATCGATGGATTCGCCGGCCGGAAGGATCAGCGTGCCCCCATTCGTCACCGTTCCGAGCCCGAGGCTGCCGCCGATGGCGTAACCGTCGGCGCCGGCGACGGTCACCACCGCGGGGCTGCTGATCGTCAGGTCCACGCCCTGACCGCGACTGCCGCCGCCGATGCCGGCGCCCATCTCCTGGTCGGGCGCGCCGCCGGTGGCGGTCACGGTGCCGCCGTTGATCACGACGGGGCCGACCTGCCCGTAATCGGCGCTGCCGATGCCGGCACCGTTCCAGCCACCGGTGGCGATGACGGTTCCACCGTTGATGGTGATGGGTCCGCTGGATTCCCGGTAGGCGGCGCCGATGCCTGCAGCGGCAAGGCCACCGGTCGCGGTCACGGTTCCGCTGTTGATCGTGATGGCGCCGCTGCTGCCCCCACCGATGCCGGCGTTGCCGGTCTGGCCTGGGAAGGTGGTCGGTCCGGCCGCGGCCACGAGCTCGCCGGTACCGGATTCGCTGGCGTCACCGATGGTCAACGACGTGGTTGCCGGAACTGTGATGCCTGCGTGATCGATGGATCCCGTCACGTTCAGCGTGTGCCCGTTGAGGTCGAGGCTGATGGACGCGTCGGCCGCCACGGCGAGGGACAGATCGTCGTCGGGGGCGATAGTGAGATCGCCGCAGAGGGTGACGGTGTCGCCGTCGGCGGCGGCGTTGAAGTCGGCGGCGAAGCCGGCCGAGGTACATGCGGGGCCGTCGCTGCTCCAGCCGGCATGCAGGGTGATCGGGACAGGGCTGCCGTCGCTGGTGCCGGGCAACGTTGTGGTGTCGGTGACGAGAGATGCCGTCCCGCCGGTGTCGAGGAACCAGCCGGTGAAGGTGTAGCCGGCCTTGGTGGCTGTCGGGAAGTCGGCAGTGGTGCGGCCCACCGATTCGAGCGTCGGCCCGTCGACGATGCTCCAGGGCGTCGCACCGTTCCAGTTCACCTCGCCGTCGATGGTCTCGAAACTCAGCCCGTAGTGGTGGTCGGTGACCGTCTGGCCGCTGCCGACGGTGACGGTGTGGGAGATCGCTCCGGTGTTCGCGATCGTTCCCGTGCCGGCGAGAGTGCCGGTGCCGCTGATGGTTCCGGCGTTGGTCAGCGTTCCGCTGTTGGTGAGAGTGCCGTCCTTCAGGTCGATGGACTCGCCCGCCGGCAGCGTCAGCGTGCCGGAGTTGTTGACCGTTCCGAGGTCGCTCTGGCTACCGATGGCGTTCCCCGCACGGCCGGATACCGTCACCACGGCCGGCGACACGACGCTGAGGTCGCCGCCGGCCAGATCGGGGCCGCCGGCGTTCCCGCTTCCGCTACCGATGCCGGCGCCGCTCGAACTGGTGGCCGTAACGGTGCCTCCGCCGATGGTGACGGTGCTTCCGTTTCCACCGCTGCCGCCGCCGATGCCGGCGCCGGAGCCATTGCTCTTCGCGGTGACGGTGCCGCCGTTGATGGTGACGCTTCCTCCGTCGGCGGCGCTGCCGCCGCCGATGCCGGCGGCCTGACTGCCGCCGGTGGCCGTGACGGTGCCGCCGTTGACGGCCACGCTCCCGCCGTCGCCACCGTTGCCGCCGCCGATGCCCGCCGCGAGAAAGCCGCCGGTGCCCGTCACGGTGCCGCCGTTGATGATGACGCTGCCGGCGTCACCGTCGTCGTCGCCACCGATGCCCGCCCCGGTGTTGGCGGAGGCTTTGGCGATGAGGGCGCCGGTGCTGGGCGAGCTGCCGTCGTCGATGGTGAGCGAGGCGCCGTCCGCCACTCCGATGCCCGCTTGACCGGTGCCGGCGGTGACGTCCAACGTGAACCCGTTGAGGTCGAGCGTGATCGACCGGCCTGACGGCACGTCCAGCGGCAGGTTGTCGGCTGTCGCGATGGTGACGTCGCAGCCGAGGGTCACGGTGTCGCCGTCGGCCGCGCCGTTGAAGGCGCCGGCGACCTCCGATGGCCCGCAAATCGGGGCAGCCATCGCCGGAACGGCGGGTGTCATCAGGCCGAGGGCGGCCAGCGCGACGGTGAACGCCAGCCGGGACGTGACTGCGGCGCCGGACCTGCGCGGGGTCGAAGTGGACATGGTCGGCCTAGCGCGATACCTCATTGCGGTCGCGGATCCTTCCCCGAAATGGACCTTTTGCCCGTAACGCTGTCACGTTGGCCTGCCGATGGTGGCACGGACCCGTCACATCCGCTCGGTGAGGGCCGTGACGCCAGGCCCAGTTCGCCGCGGTGAGGGGAGTGTCGTTGAATGCGAACACCCGGACCGATGAGCGTTGTTCCGCTCTGGTCCGGGTGTTCGTCGTGGCGGAGGATACGGGATTTGAACCCGTGAGGGCTGTGACACCCAACACGCTTTCCAAGCGTGCGACATAGGCCGCTAGTCGAATCCTCCGTCGCAAAGTGTAACGGCTCGGGCGGTGTGCCCCGAACCTGTGCGGAGCCGATCCGGTCACGCGTGCCGGCCGGGGCCGCCGGTTCGGTACAGTGGGCGACGGACCCCCGCGGCGTCCACCTCCTTAACTCCCCCAGGGCCGGAAGGCAGCAAGGGTCCGGGAGCTCTGACGGGTGCGGGGGTCCGCTCATGTCTTCGTCAGTTGTCTTCCCCGGTCCGTACGGTTGGCTCATGGCGGGGCACGCTGGGCAGGCGCGGACGGCCGCGGCAGCGGCCCGGCGCGCATTCTGGCGGCACTTCGGCCTGATCGACGACGACGCCGCCACCGAGGTCGGCCCGGCCTTCGCCGGCGGACCCCGCTGGCCGTCGATCCGGCACGGCTGGGTGATCATCCGCCGCCCCGGCTCGGTGATCGTCGCCTCCGACGGGCTCTCCGACCCCGACGCCGAGCGACCGGAGTACCGGACCGGACACGACGGCGAACTGTTCGTCGAGATCGCCGATCGAAACTCGATCGACCTACCGGCGGCCGTTCTGGCGGCCACGCCCGCGGTGCAGGCGTTGCGCCAGGTCGCGGACGCGATGGTCGAGCAGGACCGGTCGATCGCCGACCGGCATCGGCGCTGGGGCTTGCACACCATGTCGGTGACCGTTTCCGCCCTGCCGCAGCGATGGCAGGGACCGGACGGCACGCTCGGTGTGTTGATCGGCAAGCGATCGCCCGAACTGCCGATCGAGCTGGAACTGCCGGCCGGGACCGTCCGGATCGCGGCGCTCACCCCGATGACGCCGGCCGAGACCGCCGCCGTCCTGCTCGATTGGGAGGGCAGGGCCCGAGGTGCCGCGGCGGCGGCGATGGACCGTTCCGGCAGCGGGCACTTGTTCGACCTCGAGCGGCGGTAGGTCGCCGTCGCCGCTGCCGTCGGTGCGGCCGGCGGCCACGTCGGGATCGGTCGATTCGGTGGTTGCCGGGTCCGCCTGACTGTGACTACTGTCACTGAATCGATCCGCCGTTCGTCTCGTCGTCGAACGCCGCCGGCCGGCGGCACCAGGGAGTCCGTGATGTTGTCTGCCCGCATTCGAATCCAGCCCCGGCGCCTTGCCTCTCGTACCCGGATCCGCCGCCGTGCGGTCGCCGCGACCGCCGCCGGTGTCCTGGTCGGCTCGTTGCTGCTGGCTCCGACAGCCGCAGCGCTGGCGTCGCCCGCGGCCGGCGCGACGGTCGCCGCAGCGCCCTCGCCCGCTGTCACCTTGGCCGGCTCGTTGCAGACCGAGGCCGGCTGCGCCGCCGACTGGGATCCGGCCTGCGCCGCAACGGATCTGACGGCGACGGCGGATGGCGCATACACCGGGTCGCTGTCGCTGCCGGCCGGCAACTACGAGTTCAAGGTCGCTATCGGGCACTCCTGGGACGAGAACTACGGTCTCGGTGGCGCGGCGAACGGCGCGAACATCCCGCTGGTGCTGTCGGCCGAGGCGACCGTCGCTTTCAGGTACGACCCGCAGACCCACCTGGTCACGCTGTCGTCGGAATCCACCCCGAGCTCGACGGTGACCTCCGCCGACCGGCAACTGGCCGGCAGCAGCCTGCGCGACAACCTCACCAAGGAACGCTTCTACTTCGTGATGACCGACCGGTTCGCCAACGCCGACAAGGCCAACGATGCGGGCGGACTGACCGGCGACCGGTTGACCACCGGCCTGGATCCGACCGACAAGGGCTTCTACCACGGCGGTGATCTCAAGGGCATCACCGGCAAGCTCGACTACATCAAAGGGCTTGGCACCACCTCGATCTGGCTGACGCCGAGCTTCAAGAACCAGCCGGTGCAGGGATCCGGCGCCGACGTCAGTGCCGGCTACCACGGCTACTGGATCACCGACTTCACCCAGATCGACCCGCACCTGGGCAGTAACGCCGATCTGAAGACGTTGATCGACAAGGCACACGCCAAGGGGATGAAGGTCTTCTTCGACATCATCACCAACCACACGGCCGACGTGATCGACTACCGGCAGGGCCCGGCGAACAGCTACAAGTACATCGACAAGGCCAGCACGCCGTACGTCGATGCGAACGGCGTCGCTTTCGACGACCACGCCTACGCCGCCGGCAGCACCTTCCCGACCCTGAACACCAGTTCGTTCCCGTACACCCCGTACTTCCGCTCCGAGGCAGACAAGACGGTGAAAGTGCCTGCCTGGCTGAACGATCCGTTGTACTACCACAACCGGGGCAATGCGGCGTTCGACGGCACCGAGGGGGATCGGTACGGCGACTTCTCCGGCCTCGACGACCTGTTCACCGAGCAGCCGGTGGTCCGCGACGGGCTGATCGACATCTACGCGTATTGGGCCAAATTCGGTATCGACGGCTTCCGCATCGACACCGTCAAACACGTCAACGTGGAGTTCTGGCAGAAGTTCATCCCGGCAATGCAGCAGGCGGCGGCGACCGTCGGGAAGAAGAAGTTCTTCCAGTTCGGCGAGGTCTACGACGCCGACCCGGCGAACATGTCCTACTGGACGACCGCCGGCACCCTGCCCGCTACCCTGGACTTCGGATTCCAGGCCAGGGCAACCGGTTTCGGTCTGGGGCAGCCGACCGGGGACCTGGCGAAGCTGTACGCCGCCGACGACTACTACACCGACCCGGACTCCAACGCCTACTCCTCGCCGACTTTCCTCGGCAATCACGACATGGGTCGCATCGGCTACTTCCTGTCCTCCGGCGGGCACAGCGGTGCCGACCTGTTGCAGCGGGACGAGCTGACCCAGGAGCTGATGTTCCTCACCCGGGGCCAGCCGGTCACCTACTACGGCGACGAGCAGGGCTTCGTCGGTGACGGCGGGGACAAGGACGCCCGGCAGGACATGTTCGCCAGCAAGGTGGCCAGCTACAACGACGACACCCTGATCGGCTCCAGCAGTAGCACGGCGGTGGACAACTACAACACCGGGCAGCCGCTGTACCGCAAGATCGCCGAGCTGTCGAAGCTCCGGGCGAACAATCCGGCGCTGGCCGACGGAGCCCAGATCCCGCGGTACTCCTCCAATGCCGCAGGGGTTTTCGCCGTCAGCCGGATCGACGCGAATCAGCAGGTCGAGTACCTGGTGGCGAGCAACAACGCGACCGAGCCGAAGACCGTCAGCTTCGATACCTTCAATGCCAACACCCGGTACCGGGGCATCTACGGCGGCGCGCAGTCGGCGACCACGGCCAAGGACGGCCGGATCACCGTCACCGTTCCGGCGCTGTCGTCGTTGGTGTGGAAGGCCGACACCAGGTTGAAGCACTCGAAGGCGGCGCCGCAGCCGGTGTTCGTCAGCCCCGGTGGTCTCGGATCCGAGGGCACCGTTGGCGGCCGGGCGCCGATCTCGGTGGCTGTTCCGGGCGGCGGTTTCAACCAGGTGACGTTCGCCTGGCGGGCCGCCGGGACCGGCAGCTGGCACACCCTGGGCACCGACGACAACCCGCCCTATCGGGTCTACCAGGACGTCGCCGCGATGCCGAAGGGCAGCCTGCTGGAATACCGTGCCTTGGTGAGGGACAACTCCGGCAACATGTCCGCCGTGTCGACCAGTGCGGTGGTCGGCGATCCCGCAGCGTCGTCCACCGGTGGCGGGACCGCGCAGAACGATCCGCCGGCCACCCAGCCGACCTCGGTGACCATCGCCGGCGACCTGGACTCGGAGATCGGCTGCGGCGGCGACTGGGATCCCGCTTGCGCCGCCGCGCACCTGACGTTGGACACGAACGACGGCATCTGGAAGGGCACCTTCACGCTGCCGGCGGGCGGCGCCTTCCAGTACAAGGCGGCGATCGACGATTCCTGGACCGAGAACTACGGCGCCAACGCCAAACGGGACGGCGGCAACATCGCGATCAGCGTGCCGGCGAGTGGGTCCGTCACCTTCTACTACGACCCGTCCACCCATTGGGTGACCAGCAGTGCGGAGGGACCGATCGTCACCGCGCCGGGCTCGGCGCAGTCCGAGCTGGGCTGCTCCGCGGACTGGGCCCCGGACTGCATGCGCCCCTGGTTGCAGGACCCGGACGGCGACGGCACCTACACCTTCTCCACCGCCAAGATCCCGGCCGGAAGCTACGAGGTGAAGGCCGCCCACGGCCTGTCCTGGGACGAAAGCTACGGCGCCGGCGGCGATCCGAACGGCGCGAACATCGCCTACACCGTGACCGACGGCGCCGTCGTGACCTTCTCGTACGTGCTGGCCACCCACGTGCTGACGGTGACGTCGTCGGCCTCCACCGCCGCCGACCTGGGACAGTCGAAGGCACAGGCGCTGAGCACGTCGGTGATCGCCTGGGATCTGCCGGCCGCGGCGAACACCTACCACTACCGGCTGCACTACGCGGCTACCGGCGGGCTCGGGATCGACGCCACCGCGGTCACCGGCGGATCTTCCGTCGCGCTGACCCGGGACCCGGCGGGCCTGTCGGCGGCATTGAAGGCCCAGCACCCCAACCTGTCCGGCTATGACGCGCTCCGGTTACCGGACTACGTGAGCCGGGACAAGCGGCTGCTGGAGCAGATCACCTCAGGGCAGGTGGTGGTCGCTGCCTACGACGACGCCGGCACGCTGATCGACGCCACCGGTGTGCAATTGCCGTGGTTGCTGGACGCGCTGTATCCGAAGGCGGCGAAGGCCGAACTCGGGCCCACCTGGAACGGCAACAACCCGGAGTTGGCGCTGTGGGCGCCGACCGCGAAGTCGGTGGAGCTGCTGCTGACGCCAGCTGGATCGACTGCGCAGCAGACGATCCCGATGCGGCGCGACTCCGATGGGGTGTGGAGCGTGCGCGGCCGGTCGTCCTGGCAGGATGCGCGCTACCTGTTCGCCGTCACCGTCTACGTTCCCGAGACCGACAGCGTGCAGCGGAACGTGGTGACCGACCCGTACAGCGTGGCACTCACCACCAACTCGGCGCAGTCGGTAGTTGCCGACCTGTCCGCGAGATCGCTGCAGCCCGCCGGCTGGGACCGGCTGCGCAAACCCGACCTGCCGCAGCCGTCGGACACCTCGGTGTACGAGCTGCAGGTCCGCGACTTCTCCATCTCCGACACGACGGTGCCGGCCGCCGAGCGCGGCACCTTCCTGGCCTTCACCCATCCGGACAGCGCCGGAATGCAGCACCTGAAGGCGTTGTCCCAGGCGGGATTGAACACCCTGCACCTGCTGCCGGTGTTCGACATCGCCACCATCAACGAGGATCGGTCGCAGCAGCAGACGCCGCAGTGCGATCTGCCGGCGTTGACCGCCGCCGACCCGGCCGGCGAGGCGCAGCAGGCCTGCACGTCGGCAGTTGCCGACACCGACGGGTTCAATTGGGGCTACGACCCGTGGCACTACACCACCCCGGAGGGTTCGTACGCGACGAACCCCGACGGAACCGCCCGCACACTGCAGATGCGGCAGATGGTCTCGGCCGTCAACGGGATCGGCCTGCGGGTGGTGATGGACGTGGTCTACAACCACACCACCGCGTCGGGCCAGGACCCGAAGTCGGTGCTGGACAAGGTGGTTCCCGGCTATTACCACCGACTGTCGGCCACCGGCGCCCTGGAGACCTCCACCTGCTGTGCGAACACCGCCACCGAGCACGCGATGATGAACAAGCTGACCGTCGACTCGATCGTCACCTGGGCGAAGCAGTACAAGATCGACGGCTTCCGCTTCGATCTGATGGGCCACATGCCCAAGCAGACCATCCTGGACGTGCGGCACGCACTCGACCGGTTGACCCTGCACCGGGACGGGGTGGACGGCAGGAAGATCTACCTGTACGGCGAGGGCTGGAACTTCGGTGAGGTCGCTGACGACGCCCTGTTCGTCCAGGCCACCCAGCAGAACATGGCCGGCACCGGGGTCGGCACCTTCAACGACCGGCTCCGGGATTCGGTGCGCGGCGGCGGCCCGTTCGACGACAACCCCGGCAAGCAGGGCTTCGGCACCGGGCTGTTCACCGACCCGAACAGCAGTGATGCCAACGGATCCGCCGACGAGCAGAAGGCGACGCTGCTGGCCGATCAGGATCGGATCAAGGTCGGTCTGGTCGGCAACCTGGCGAACTATCAGCTGGTGAACGCGCAGGGCGAAACCGTGCGGGGCAAGGACATCGACTACAACGGTGCCCCGACCGGCTACACCGCCGAACCGTCCGAGACGATCAACTATGTCGACGCGCACGACAACGAGACCCTGTTCGACGTGCTCGCCTACAAGCTCCCTGCCGATACCCCGATGGCCGACCGGGTCAGGATGAACACCCTGTCGCTGGCCACCGTGGCGCTCGGCCAGGGCCCGATGTTCTGGCACGCCGGGACCGATCTCTTGCGGTCCAAGTCGCTGGACCGTGACAGTTACAACTCGGGCGACTGGTTCAACCGGATCGACTGGACCGGGCAGCAGTCCACCTTCGGGTCCGGACTGCCGCCGAAGGCGGCGAACGAGGCCAAGTGGCCGTACATGCGTCCGCTGCTGGCCGACGCCGCGCTGGTGCCCCAGCCCGCGGACATCGCCGCGGCGACCGCCGGGGCGCAGGATCTGCTCAAGTTGCGGTACTCGTCACCGCTGTTCCGGCTGGGCGACGCCGCCACCATCGGGCAGAAGGTGAGCTTCCTGACCTCCGGTCCCGACCAGGCGCCTGGCGTGATCGCGATGCAGATCGACGACCGGGTCGGCAGGGACATCGACCGGTCGTTGCAGCGGATCGTGGTGGTCTTCAACGCCTCTCCGGACGCCCAGACCGTCACCGTTGCCGGCGCATCAGCATTGCGGCTGAGCCCGATCCAGGCCGCCGGCGCCGACCCGGTGGTCAAGAGTTCTTCGGTGGCAACCGATTCGGTGACCGTTCCCGGTCGGACGGTCGCCGTCTTCGTCCAGCCCAGGACCGCGTAGCAGTCTTGTCCCAAGAGGGCGTAGCAGGGTTGTCCCAAGAGGGCGTAGCAGGGTTGTCCCGGCCCCGGGACAACCCTGCTACGCCCTCGGTGCGCACGGGTCAGCTGGTGGCCGATGTCAGCGCCGGCCCTGGTCACTGTTCGTCGATCTGCTCCAGGCAGACGGGTGATCGGCCGGAAAAGCGGTGCTGACAGCGGTCTGCCGCCCTACGCTGGCCCGCAGCTTCGACGAACCTTTCTGGAGGTCGGAATATGAGGAGTATGCGACGGATCGTGGCGGCAACCGCTGCGATGCTGGTGACGGCGGCGGGCGTGGTGCTCACTCAGCCGCCCCAGGCGGCGGCCGCCGTGGCGGCGCCGAAAACGATCAGCACCTCGCCGTATCACCTGTCGGCGAACTACACGAAGTACAACTCTCTCTACTCGGCGTTGGCGGCCAAGCTGCCGAATGCGTACGTGCACACGGTGATGAACGATGCCAATCATTCCCGGACCGCGATGCAGAACCTTTCGCTGCCGGGCCTGGAGACCGGATTCCGCTTCGACAGCGCCGACAACAGCGACTGTCGCAGCTACCCGCAGGGCATCTCCACCAGCCGCGACGCGGTCGGCGGCGCGGGCAGCGGGAACTACGACGGGCATCAACTGGTGATGGTCAGCTGGTACACCAAGACCAGCTGCGGCGGCAGCGGGGCACGCAGCCGGATCACCCTGGTCGACTGGGATGCGACCTACGCCAACAAGTATCGCAAGATCCTGCTGGTCGAACCGACCGGCACCGCGGCCAAGCCGAGCTTCAAGGACGTGAACGTGCACGCCGGCGGGATCGTCTGGTACGGCAACTATCTCTACGTCGCCGACACCAGCCACGGACTGCGGGTGTTCGACATGCGCAAGATCCTGGTGACCAGCACTACTGGCAGCGAATCGCTGATCGGCCGCCAATCCGACGGCAAGACATACAAGGCGCACAACTACAAGTACGTGCTGCCGCAGATCGGCACCATCACCGACACGTCCAGCAGCGATCTGCTGTGGTCGACCATCTCGCTGGACCGGGCGAGCAAGTCATTGGTGGTCAGCGAGTACACCTGCGTCAGCAACACGCCGAGCGGCGCCTGCAAGTCGGCGCCGACCCGCGCGGCCAAGGCGGTCCGCTTCCCATTCGCCAGCGGCAGCACCGCGTTTGCCGCCACCACCAAGGCCAGTCAGGCCCTGCAGACGCCGTACTTCTACGTCAACGGGGTCGCCTCGCACAACGGCCGCTGGTGGTTCAACTCGTCGCACTACAAGTTGCTCTATTACTGGGCGCCTGGCAAGGCCGCCAGCAGCTACAACTGGGTGAGCTATGGGGAGAGCATCTCCTACTGGGAGGACTCGAAGAACCCGGACCTGCTGTGGTCGCTGCAGGAGGGCGCGGGTAACCGCAATGTGTTTGCGGTGCGGCAGGCCAGCTACGACGGCTGATCGATCGCGGCCCAAGGAACATCACATCGACCGGATCATCGTGGTGCCAGCCGGCGGCAACCGTCATCCCCGTCTTGTGGACAACTGCCCACCCACGAAAATCGGGAAGGGGCGCGCGACGAATTCGCGGCCTGCCGTTCGTAGGTATCGGTGACGGGTGAACCCACGCCCGGCACCGAACCCGAGCGAACAGGGACAGACTCATGGCAGACACCGAATACACCGAGGAGCTGTACCGCCAGACGGTGGCCGAGCGCCAACGACACGCCGACCTGCTCCGCGACCTCGACCCGGCCGACTGGTCGGCAGCCAGCCTGTGTGACCGATGGCGGATTCGCGAAGTGGTGGCGCACATCAACGCCACCGCGACCCAGACCTACGAGCAGTTCCTGGCCGCGGTCGAGCAGGCCGACGGCGACATCAACCTGGCCTGCGATCGAACGGCACGGTCCGATGCCGAGCGGTTCTCCGACGCGGAACTGCTTGCCACCCAACAGCTCCGGGTAGCGAGTCGGTGGACGCCGGGGCCAGGGAATCAGCAGGGTGCGCTGGCTCACGAGGTGATCCACGGGCTGGATATCACCGTGCCACTTGGCCTGCCGGCCCCGGAACCGCAGGTGCTGGCGGCAGCGGTGGCCGGTGGCGACCCGGCGTCGTACGCCTTTTTCGGCGTCGATCTGACCGGGCTCCAGCTGGTCGCCGAAGATGCGGACCTCACGGTGGGAACCGGGCAGACGGTGCGACTGCCCGCCCGCGACATCGTGCTGATCGTGACCGGACGCCGGCCCGTTCCTCAACTCCAGGGGACAATGGCAGGGTGATCGACGAGGCCACCATCGACGAGGCCACCATCGCCGAGGTCCGACCGGACCTGGTTCGGTGCTGCTACCGGATGCTCGGCGACGGGGCTGCGGCCGAGGATGCCGCACAGGAGGCACTGCTGCGGGTGTGGCGGGCGCGGGACACCTACGATCCGGCCCGGGCAAGTGTGCGTACCTGGGCCTTCGCGATCGCCACCCGGCACTGCCTGGATCTGCTGCGGGCCGCCCGGCGGCGGGAGTTGCCGACAGAACTGGTCGAACCCAGCCGGCCGGGCGACCCGATCGGCGCCGTGCTGCCCGCCGGGAGCTGGATCACGCCCTTGCCCGACACCGGCGATCCGGCGGACATCGCGCAGCAGCGCGAGACCGTTCGACTGGCCTTTGTCGCTGCGCTGCAACGGCTGTCGCCGCGACAGCGGGCGGCACTCGTGCTGCGTGACGTGTACGGCTTCAGCGCCGCTGAGACCGGCGCGATGCTCGGTACCGGCGCGGCGGCGGTGCACTCGGCGCTGCAGCGGGCCCGGCGGGTGCTCGGATCCGGCTCCGGGGATGTTCGAACCGACGAACCGACCGCAGCGGTGGACGGTCGGGGTGCTGGCGGACTTCGTCAGCGCCTTCGAACGGCACGACGTCGCGAAGCTCGCCGCGTTGCTCCACGCCGACGTGATCAGCGCGATGCCGCCGGTGGCGTTCTGGATGTCCGGTATTACGGATGTGACGAGGGCGTTCGCCGAGACCGACGGCTGCGTCGGCCACCGGCTGGTCCCGACCGGGGCGAACGGTGGACCCGCGTTCGGGCAGTACGCCCCCGACGGCGGCGTCCTCCGGCCGTTCGCGCTGCTGCTGGTCGAGCTGGTGGACGGGCGGATCTCCAGAATGACGACCTGCCTGGATCTGACCGATCGGTTCGCCGCGTTCGGGCTACCGGCGTCGCTACCCGCCGACCGGCGCTGGCCCGCTGTCGGTGCGTCCACGTAGTCTCGCCGGGTGGCCCTGGCTCTCTATCGCAAGTATCGACCGGCGACCTTTGCCGAGGTGGTGGGGCAGGAGCACGTCACCGAGCCGTTGCGCACGGCGCTGGCCGCCGGCCGGATCAATCACGCCTACCTGTTCTCCGGGCCGCGCGGCTGTGGGAAGACCTCCAGCGCGCGGATCCTGGCCCGCAGTCTGAACTGCGAAAAGGGTCCGACGCCGGATCCGTGCGGCGAGTGCAACAGTTGCGTCGCGCTGGCGCCGGAGGGGCCCGGTTCGCTGGACGTGGTGGAGTTGGACGCGGCCAGCCACGGCGGCGTCGACGACACCCGTGAGCTGCGGGACCGCGCGTTCTACATGCCGTCCGAATCGCGCTACCGGGTGTTCATCATCGACGAGGCGCACATGGTCTCGCCGCAGGGCTTCAACGCACTGCTCAAGATCGTCGAGGAGCCGCCGGAGCACCTGGTCTTCATCTTCGCCACCACCGAGCCGGAGAAGGTGCTCACCACCATCCGCTCGCGGACCCACCACTATCCGTTCCGGCTGATTCCGCCGGCCACCCTGCGCGCGCTGCTGGAGAAGCTCTGCGCGGAGGAGGGGGTCACGGTCGACCCGGCGGTGTACCCGCTGGTGATCAGGGCCGGCGGCGGCTCCGCTCGCGACTCGCTGTCGGTGCTGGACCAGTTGCTGGCCGGGGCCGGCCCGGAGGGGGTCACCTATGCCAGCGCCGTCGCCCTCCTGGGGGTGACGGATGCCGCGCTGCTGGACGAGATGGTCGACGCCTTGGCGGCCGGCGACGGCGGCTCGGTGTTCGGCGCGGTGGACAAGGTGGTGGAGGCCGGGCACGACCCGCGCCGGTTCGCCGCCGACCTGCTGCAGCGGCTGCGTGACCTGATGATCCTCGGAGCCGTGCCGGATGCCGCCGACAAGGGCCTGATCGACGTGCCCGACGACGAGCTCGAGTCGATGGTCGCCGAGGCCGACCGACTCGGTCCGGCCACCCTGAGTCGGCTGGCCGAGGTGGTGCACGCCGGCCTGGTCGACATGCGCGGCACCACCGCGCCGCGGCTGGTGCTTGAGCTGATGTGTGCTCGGATGCTGTTGCCGGCCGCCTCCACCGAGGACGGCGCCATGCTGCAGCGGCTGGAACGGATGGAGCGGCGGCTGTCCATCGCCGGCCGTCCCTCGCCGTCCGGCGACGATCCCGGGGACGCCGCCGGCGGGGAAGCGGACGCGGACCGCGCCGGCCGCGAGCCGGCGGCCGCCGGTCGTCAGTTCAGCCGTCGGTCCCAGGTCGCCGAGCCCGGCCCGGCACCGGTCGGCGGGCCGGCTGCGGTCGGCGGGCCGGCTGCGGTCGGCGGGCCGGCGCCCGTCGGCGAGCCGGCTCAGGTCGCCGAACCGGCCCCGGTCGCGGAGTCCGGCGCGCTCCCGGAGTCTGCCCCGACCCCCGAGCGACCCCCGACCCCCGAGCCTGCCGGCGGCGACGAACCGGCACCGATCGCGGCACCGACGCCGACTGCGCCACCGACCGCGCCACCGACATCGACCGCGCCACCGGCACCGGCTTCAACGTTGGGCCTGCCGCAGCCGCCCACGCTGCGGTCACATCGTCCGGCACCGTCCCAACCGGCGACAGCGCCGGAGCCGGCCGCAGCGCCCGCGCCGGAGCCGGTGCCGGTGCCAGCACCGGAACGACCCGCGGATCCGGCCCCAGACGCTCGGCCGCCCGGCCGGCAACCGGTCCCGAGCGAACCAGCGGCGGCCGCGCAAGTCCAACGGACACCGACGCCACCCACGTCATCCCCGGAACCCGCGGAACGGCCGGCCCCCGCGACCGCAACGGCCCGTCGGGGCACCGATATCGACGTCACCGACGTCCGCAAGGTGTGGTCCGAGGTATTGGCTGCCGTGCAACGGCGCCGCCGGACCACCCAGATCCTGTTGGAAAGTGCCTCGGTGATCGCTGTCGACGGTGGTTCCCTGCACCTGTCGATGCCGCATTCCGGGATGGCGAAGCGGGTCGTCGAAGCGGCGAACGCCGACCTGCTGCGGGCCGCGCTGAACGAGGTGCTGGGCGTCGACTGGACCATCAAGTGCACCGCCGGCGACCCGGTCGGGGCGCCGCCGGCGACCAGGCGCGTGACTGGAGAACCGGCCGCCGCCGAAGTGCCCGGCCGGCAGGCACCGGCCCGACCACAGCAGCGGCGGCCCGAGCCGGTCGACCGGCCGGCGCCGGACTCCGGCGGATCTTCGCGGGCAACGGCCGACCGACGTGCCGGGGAACCCCGGCCGGACAACCGTTCCGACCTTCCGGAGCCGCCGCCGGACGACGAGTACGACGACATGCCCGACGACTACGGCGATCCGGACATCGTCAGCTCGTCGCCGCCGGTCGACCCCGAACAGGCCGCCGTTGACCTGCTGGCGACCGAACTCGGCGCCCGCAGAATGGACCGAGACGGCTGACCCAGCTTCGGGTCAACCGTCTCGGCGGGGGACAGCGACCGGCAAATCAGCCGGCCGCCACCAGATCACAGTCCCGGACGGTCGGCTCGGACCAATGCGGGCGGGTCGCCTCGTGCGCCCGGTCCAACGCATCCAGGAAGTCGGCGACCAGGTCCTCGGCCAGTTCGTGACCCGGGTGCGAGGTCATCGGTTCCAGGATCCAGCGCCGCCGTTCTTGATCTGCTGGATGACTGCCCCCATAGCTGTTCGTAGCTCGTCCTGACTGTCGAGGCCCGCCGTCGTGATCACGACCCTTTGATCGAGGACACTGTGCCAATCCTGAGCGCTGGGCACGATGTCGACCCGCACCGCTACTGCTCGTGGCAATACCATCCCGGACAAGCCATCTCGCAGAATCGTCCCGGGGGTCACCCTGCTGCGACCGAGGCTGTGAGTCCGCAGTATTTGCTTGCCCGTGACTACCCACTCATCAGCTTGTGGACGAAAGGCCACGAGTGCTGCTTGCTGCGTTCCGGTCAGACTCGGAGTACCGGCTCCACGCAGCAGCGCTCGGATCAGGCCGGTCCATGTGTCGCGGTACATGCCGGGACCGCTCGGTTCTTCCGACCGCGGGACGGGCGGGCTCAACAGCGGTGGTTCTGTCGGCTGGCGTTCGATTCCGAGTGCGTCTCGCCCGTAGAGCGCGGTGATGAGCGGGGCATCGACACTCTCTTCGATCGACCAATCGGCACCCGAACTTCGGATCGACATCGGAGAGCCGTGGGCTTCTACAGATACTGGTCGTCAGAGGGGCCGCCGCTCGAACATATCCGCCCATCGGCGAGAATGGCGAAACTAGTCGTAGCTACCTGGCCGTGAACAGTGCCGTGCCCGCCTTCGCCGTAGGCGAAATAACGGTCTACCTCACCGGAAGAGGCGCCGCCAGTCCAATGCTGGGTGCTCGATCCGTACGGATCGCTGAAATAGGCACGCCAATCCCATTCGACCGTCGCGTCGACGACGGAAAAGCCGGTAGCGACCTGCCCAACCAACGGCTGGCCGGTTGGTGTGATCCAGAGGTACGACTCGCCGCAACTGCCCTCAATCACATTTCGCGGACCGACACCTGTTCTAGGAACGCTAGCCACGGCCTTCCCGCGCGCGTCAAATATCAGCTGGTAGCCGTGAGTGGTCGCAACCGATGCGTCGAACCCGATGACGTGCATCTCTGTGGTGAGTCGAACGGCCGACGCCGATGCTGGGCTCGCCATCGCCACGGTCGGCACAATGGCCAAGAGTGCCATCGTGCCGATCCACCAGCGAGGATGATGTCCTGCTGAATCCTTTGACTTCGTTCTACCGGTCACGAGATACCCTTTTAGTTGAGCATTTGATCGATTGAGCGGCCCACCCCCCAACAACTTCGGGATGAACAGACTGGGACGCTAGTCCTCGCCTTGTCCACTCGAATCCACCAAATGGGCGAATTGCTGGCTTCGAGGCGGCGATCGCAAGCTCGGCGTTCGCCCGATGGCGTAGAACAACCGATCAGCCGGCCGCCACCAGATCACAGTCCCTGACAGTCGGCTCGGACCAATGCGGGCGGGTCGCCTCGTGCGCCCGGTCCAACGCATCCAGGAAGTCGGCGACCAGATCGTCCGCCAGTTCGATGCCGACCGAGATCCGCAGCAGGCCGTCGTTGATTCCGGCCACCGCGCGCGCCTCCGCACTCATCGAGGCATGGGTCATCGTCGCCGGGTGGGCGATCAGGCTCTCGGTGCCGCCCAGCGACTCGGCCAGGCTGAAGCAGCGCAGTCCGTCGAGGAAGGCACGCACCGCGGTTTCGCCGCCGGCCAGCTCGACGCTGAACATGGCGCCGAAGCCGTCCTGCTGCCGGGCGGCAAGTTCGTGACCGGGATGGCCGGCCAGGCCTGGGTAGTAGACGGTGGACACCGCGGGGTGGGAGGCGATGGCCTCGACCACGGCGGTGGTGTTCTCCTGGTGCGCCCGGATGCGGGTGTGCAGGGTGCGCAGCCCGCGCACGGTGAGATAGCTGTCGAACGGGCTGCCGGTCAGCCCGAGCACGTTGGACCACCAGCTGATCTGCTCCTGCAGTTCGTCCGTCCTGGCGATCACCGCACCGCCGACCACGTCGCTGTGCCCGTTGATGTACTTGGTAGTCGAGTGCACGACCAGGTCGACCCCGAAGTCGAAGGGGCGCTGCAGGATCGGCGACAGGAAGGTGTTGTCGGCGACCACCAGGGCGCCGGCCGCGTGGGCGGCGCCGGTCACCGCGGCGATGTCGGTGATCCGCAGCAGCGGATTCGACGGGGTCTCCAGCCAGACAACCTTCGGTGCGGCGGCCAGCGCCGTCGTCACCGCTTGCTGGTCACCGAAATCGACGGTGACGATGGAGAAGTGACCCCGCGCGGCCAGCGTATCGAACAGCCGCCAGGTGCCGCCGTAACAGTCATGGGGGATGACGATCGTATCGCCCGGACAGAGCAATGCGTTGACACACAAGGTGATCGCGCTCATCCCGGTCGAGGTGATGACACCGCCGACGCCGCCCTCGAGGGTGGCCAGCGCTTCGGCCAGCACATCCCTGGTGGGGTTGCCGCTGCGGGTGTAGTCGTACTTCCGCGGCTCGCCGAAGCCGGCAAAGCTGTAGTTGCTGGACAGGTAGAGCGGCGGGACGATGGCGCCCTGAGAGGTGTCGGTATCGATGCCGGTGCGGATACCGCGGGTGAGGCGGGAGATCTCGGTCATTTGTCGTGCCCTTCCCAGGATCGTCAGGCAGCCAACGCCTGCGACACGTCCGGGAAACGGCCCTACGGTGGCGACCCGGTGGGCCGTCGACCGCATTCCATCTTCCGACACTCCGGGGCCGTCACCGACTCCGCATGCCGCAGGATTTGGCACCTTTCCTGCGGATTGCTCCACAGGAGGCTGCCCCGGCTTCATCGGGCCTGTCCCTCTGCCGGTCTTGATGGATATCGCTGACGACGATAGCGCACTGTCCCGGGAAGTGCACGCACCTCCCGGATTCTGGGAATTCGGCGGGCGTGATGCCGGGTGGATTCGTCCGGTTCCTACACTGGGTCGATGAGTGATCGATCCTTCGGGTTCCGGACCAGGGCCCTGCACGCCGGAGGTACGCCGGACGCCACCACGGGGGCCAGGGCGGTGCCGATCTACCAGTCGACCTCGTTCGTGTTCAACGACACCGACGACGCCGCCAACCTGTTCGCCCTGCAGAAGTACGGCAACATTTATTCCCGGATCGGCAACCCGACGGTGGCGGCCTTCGAGGAGCGCATTGCGTCGCTGGAAGGTGGCATCGGCGCGGTCGCCACCGCCTCCGGGATGAGCGCGGAGTTCGTCACCTTCGCGGCACTGGCCGGCGCGGGCGACCACCTGGTAGCCGCTGCCCAGTTGTACGGCGGCACCGTCACCCAGCTCGACGTCACCCTGCGGCGGTTCGGGGTGGACACCACCTTCGTCCCCGGGACCGACCCGGCCGATTATGCGGCGGCGATCACCGAGGCCACCAAGGCACTGTACGTCGAGGTGATCGCCAATCCGTCAGGCGACATTGCCGAGATCTCCGCATTGGCCGATGTCGCCCATGCGGCCGGCATACCGCTGGTCGTCGATTCGACCCTCACCACGCCGTATCTGTTGCGTCCCATCGAGTACGGCGCGGACATCGTGATTCACTCGGCAACGAAGTTCCTCGGTGGTCACGGTACGACGCTCGGTGGGGTGGTGGTGGAATCCGGTCGTTTCGACTGGAGCAACGGCAAGTTCCCGAGTCTCACAGAGCCGGTGCCGTCGTACGGCGGGATCCGCTGGTGGGATAATTTCGGCGAGTACGGCTTCCTCACCAAGCTGCGCAGCGAGCAGCTCAGGGACATCGGACCGGCCCTTTCTCCACAGTCGGCATTCCTTCTGCTGCAAGGGGTAGAGACCCTGCCGCAGCGAATGGATGCGCATCTGGCCAACGCGCGCGGGGTCGCCGACTGGCTGGCCGCCGACCCGCGGATCTCCTACGTGAACTATGCGGGGTTGCCGTCACACCCGCATTTCGAGCGGGCCGCGCGCTACCTGCCCACCGGACCTGGGGCGGTGTTCTCCTTCGGGGTTCGTGGCGGACGCGTTGCCGGGCAACGGTTCATCGAGGCGCTGCAGCTGTGCTCGCACCTGGCGAACATCGGCGACGTGCGCACGCTGGTGCTGCACCCCGGCTCGACCACGCACCGTCAGCTCAGTCCCGAGCAGTTGGAAAGTGCCGGCGTGCCAGAGGATCTGATCCGGATCTCGGTCGGAATCGAGGATCTCGAGGACATCATCTGGGACCTCGACCAGGCGCTGACGGCGGCCGGTGCGGAACGGGGAGACGTCGCATGAGCGCATCGAATGCGCGACCACGCAGTTGGATCGGGCCGACTGCCGGCCGGCGCCGGGACACCCTGCGGGAAGCCAGGTCGGTCGCCATCGTCGGTGCGTCCGACAAGCCGTCCAGGGCCTCGTATTTCGTGGCCACCTACCTGCTCTCGTCCAGCCCGTACCGGGTGTACTTCGTCAACCCCAGGCTGACCGAGATCCTCGGGCAACCGGTCTATCCGTCGCTGGCCGCGCTGCCCGAGGTGCCGGACATCGTCGACGCGTTCCGCAAGCACGACGACCTGCCCGAGGTGCTCGACGAGACCCTGGCGATCGGCGCCCCGACCCTGTGGCTGCAGCTGGGGCTGTGGCACGAGGAGGTGGCTCGCAGGGCCGAGGCCGCTGGCCTGAACGTGGTGATGGACCGGTGCATCAAGATCGAACACGCCCGCTTCCACGGCGGCCTGCATCTGGCCGGCTTCGACACCGGCGTCATCTCCTCCAAGCGCCAGTTACCCCCTGACGCCGCTTATCAACATCGCATGCGCGTGTGAACGTGCACGTTCTGGGACGGGAGTGACGCGAGTCGTCACGTTCGCAAGCGCCGGATGCCCGCGCTACCGGGGGCCCGGCTGCGAGCCGATCGTTCGGTCCAACCGCCGGACCGTGCCGCCCAGCAACTGGTCCAGCGGTGCCGTGTCGATGGGCGTGGCTGGCACGAACAGCTGTTCCTGGCGGTGGATCTCGCTGCGAATGAAGTCATCGATGATCGGCAGCGGGACGATCCGTTCGACCTCGCCGGCACGCCGCTTGCGGATCAGCAGGGCACCGATCTCGGCGCGCAGCGCTTGGTCGGCGACCAGGGCGTCCACCAACTCGGTGAACCGCATCGGAGCCGGTCCCATGCCGAGCGCCACCCAGCGGGCCGAAAGCAGTGAACGGAGCGCATATAGGTATTTCTTCAGCTTCACCTGATCGACGTCCAGCACCGCTCTGCTGTGCCGTCGCCCCATGTGGCTGTAGTGGTAAAAAGAGCGCTCGGGTCGGTGAACCTGTTGCGCCACTTCGCGTATCTCGGTGACGAACTGCTGATCGGCGCGGTACACGACGGGCGAGTTGAGCCACTCCATGACCGTCGCGTTGCCCCGCTTCAAGAGCCCGAGTGTCTTCCGCAGA
Source organism: Nakamurella lactea DSM 19367 (assembly GCF_000426645.1). GTDB lineage: Bacteria > Actinomycetota > Actinomycetes > Mycobacteriales > Nakamurellaceae > Nakamurella > Nakamurella lactea. The sequence goes on from NZ_AUFT01000012.1 coordinate 71,125, forward strand.
TCCCAGCCGTTCACGTCGTAGACGTCGTTGATCGGCAGCTCGATGACGTTCCGGAGCCGGTCGACCGACAGGTACCAGTCCAGTCGGTGGACGAAGATGAACCGCACGTCGTAGTCGCTGTCGGGGGAGGCGAAACCCCAGCCGCGGCTGCCGGACTCGCAGGCGAACACGATTCGAACGTCGTGCTCGCGCTCGACGTCATCCAAAGTGGCCAGCACCTGCCGCCGCACGACCGGGTCGATCGGGTGCTCGACCGGGCCGGACGGGGTAGTCACTCGTCCACCGTAAGGATCGGACGAAAGTTGCGGCGTCATCCGAGCCGGTCCGTCCTTGTCCCGTCCGGCGCTTGCGAACCTGCGCGTTTTGGGACGGGAGTGAAGCGAGTCGTCAACTTCGCAAGCGCATGCGATGTTGATAAGCGCCGGGTCAGAGGGTCGGGTAGAGGGGGAAACGGGCGGCGACGGCGCTGACGCGGGCCCGCAGCGACTCGGCCAGGGCGGCATCCAGCTCGCCGGACGGTGCGGTCAACGCGGTGGCGATGACGTCGGCGACCTCGGCGAACGCCGCGGCGTCCAGCCCGCGGGTGGCCAGTGCCGGGGTGCCGATCCGCAACCCGGAAGTCACCATCGGCGGGCGCGGGTCGAACGGCACCGCGTTGCGGTTGACGGTGATGCCGATCGAGTGCAGCCGGTCCTCGCCCTGCTTGCCGTCCAGTTCGGAGTCGCGCAGGTCGACCAGCACCAGGTGCACGTCGGTGCCGCCGGTCAGCACGGTCACCCCGGCGGCGGTGACGTCGTCGGCGGTCAGCCGCTCGGCCAGCGCTTTCGCGCCGTTCACCGTGCGCTCCAGCCGCTCCTTGAACGCGGGGTCGGCCGCCATCTTGAACGCCACCGCCTTGCCGGCGATCACGTGCTCGAGCGGCCCGCCCTGCTGACCGGGGAACACCGCCGAGTTGATCTTCTTGGCCAGGTCCGCCTCGTTGGTCAGGATCACCCCGCCGCGGGGTCCGCCGAGGGTCTTGTGCGTGGTGGTGGTGGTGACGTGGGCGTGCGGGACCGGTGACGGATGCAGCCCGGTGGCCACCAGCCCGGCGAAGTGCGCCATGTCCACCAGCAGGTAGGCGCCGACCTCGTCGGCGATCTCCCGGAAGCGGGCGAAATCGAGCTGCCGCGGATAGGCGGACCAGCCGGCGATGATCAGCTTCGGCGCGTGCTCGCGGGCGAGTTTGGCCACCGCGTCCATGTCGACTCGGTAGTCCTCCTTCGACACCTCATAGGCCACCACGTTGTAGAGCAGCCCGGAGAAGTTGATCCGCATGCCGTGTGTGAGGTGCCCGCCGTGCGCCAGCGACAGTCCGAGGATGGTGTCGCCCGGTTTGATCAGCGCCTGCATGGCGGCGGCGTTGGCCTGCGCGCCGGAATGCGGCTGCACGTTCGCGAAACCGGCGCCGAACAGACCCTTGACCCGCTCGATGGCGAGCGTCTCGATCTGGTCGACGAACTCGCAGCCGCCGTAGTAGCGGCGGCCCGGGTAGCCCTCGGCGTACTTGTTGGTGAGCACGCTGCCCTGCGCCTGCATGGAGGCGACCGGGGCGAAGTTCTCCGACGCGATCATCTCCAGGGTGGACTGCTGACGGTGCAACTCGTCGGCGATCAACCCCGCGACCTGCGGGTCGGCCTGCTCCAGCGGAGCGTCCAGGCCGGGCCAGGCGGCGTCGGCCTCACCGACGGTGACGGCGGTTGCTGCGTTGGGATCGGTGGTCGACACGGGAGGCTCCTCGCTGCGGGAACTGGGATAACGGGCTGCGGTGGCGACCCGTGCTGGCTCTCGTAGGCATCGTAACGATCGGGTGACAGGGGTAGGCGACCGGTGAAGGCACGCTCTACCGTTCGAGGGTTCCGCCGGTGCAACGTGACCCGCATCACCGGCTTCACCTTGGAGGTTGAATGACAGTGCGTCGTCAAAGGCTGATGGTGGCCGGACTGGCCGCCACAGTGGCGGTGTCTCTTGCCGCATGTGCAAGCTCCGATCGGAGCGACAATTCGTCGTCGGCGCCATCCAGCGCCAGCGCACCAGGTGCGTCGACCGGCGCGGCGGACACATCCGCGCCCGCCAGCGACACCGGATCGGGTTCGGCGCCGGGATCGGGATCGGCGTCGTCGGCACCGGCGGCCGCCGGTGACACGAACGCCACCCTCACCTTCGGCGCCGCCGGAGCGCCGTCGATGTTCGACCCGCTGTACGCCACCGATGGCGAGTCGTTCCGCCCGGTGCGGCAGATGATGGAGGGCCTGGTCGGCTTCAAGCCGGGGACCGCCGACGTCGAGCCCAAGCTGGCGGAGTCCTGGACCAATTCCGCAGACGGTCTCACCTGGAACTTCAAGATCCGCCAGGGCGTGACCTTCCACGACGGCACGAAGCTCGATGCGGCCGCGGTCTGCTACAACCTCGACCGGATGTACTCGCAGACCGGCGCCGGCGCGACCCAGGCGCAGTACTGGGCCGACAACATGGGCGGCTTCAAGGGCCAGAAGGACGACGCCGGCAAGGACGTTCCCTCGCTGTACAAGTCGTGCACCGCCGACGGCGACACCGCGGTGGTCAAGATCTCCGCGTACACCTCGAAGTTCCCGGCGCTGCTGGGCCTTCCGTCGTTCTCCATCCAGTCGCCGACCGCGCTGAAAAAGTACGACGCGAACAACGTGCAGGCCTCCGGCGAGGCGTTCACCTACCCGGCGTACGCCATGGAGCACCCGACCGGGACCGGTCCGATGCAGTTCGGCAAGTACGACAAGACGAACGGCGTCATCGAGCTCGATCGGTACGACGGCTACTGGGGTGACAAGGCCACCGTCTCCAAGATCCTGTTCAAGGTGATCCCGGACGAGACGGCGCGCAAGCAGGCGCTGCAGGCCGGCACCATCGACGGCTACGACCTGCCGAACCCGGCCGACTGGGACAGCCTGAAGGCCGACTACAACCTGCTGATCCGGCCGGCCTTCAACATCCTGTACCTGGGTATCGACATGAAGAACAACCCGGCGCTGAAGGATCTGAAGGTACGCCAGGCGATCGCTTATGCGTTGAACCGCAAGGACTTCGTTGCGTCACAGCTGCCGGAGGGCGCGACCGTCGCGCTCAACAACTACCCGGACACGGTCGACGGCTGGACCAAGGACGTCGAGCCGTACGACTACAACCCGGACAAGGCGAAGCAGTTGCTCACCGAGGCCGGACAGACCAACCTGACGCTGAACTTCTGGTGGCCCACCGAGGTCTCGCGGCCGTACATGCCGGACCCGAAGAGCGTCTTCACCGCGTTCTCCGCGGACCTGCAGGCCGTCGGCATCAAGTTGAATGTCACCTCCAAGCCGTGGAACGGCGGCTACCTCGACGGTGTCGAGGCCAACAAGCCTGACCTGTTCTTCCTCGGCTGGACCGGCGACTACAACACGCCGGACAATTTCCTCGGTGGCAGCCTCGCGCTGAACAACCCGGAGAACCGGTTCGACACCGGCTCGCAGCCATGGGGCAAGACCCTGGCCAGTGAGGTGGCGGCGGCGGATGCCGAGCCGGACACCGCCAAGCGCAACGCCATGTACGTGGAGCTGAACAAGAAGTTGGCGTCCGAATACCTGCCGGACATCCCGATTTCGAGTTCTCCGCCCGCACTGGTGCTGGCCAAGAACGTCACCGGTGTGGTGGCATCCCCGTTGACCGACGAGGACTACGCACACGCCGTCATCGGGCAGAAGTAGTACGCACGTACAGCGGCGAGCACCGCATGTCGGTGCTCGCCGCTGGTGCGTCGGTGGTGTGTCGGGTTGGCGCTGAGGTCGGAAATTCGCCTAGGGTCCCTCTGGTTTCGCCGTCAGGTTCAAGGCCGTGATCCGAGGTTCGGACCCCGATAGTCGAGTGAGGAGTTCGTGACGTGCTCCGCTATATCGTCCGGCGACTGATCCAACTCGTTGTCGTGATGTTCGTGCTGTCGCTGCTGCTGTTCCTGTGGTTGCGGTCGCTACCGGGTGGCCCGGACAGTGCGATCTGTGGCGAACGCTGTACGCCGGATCAACGGGTGGCGATGCGGCACGCGTTGGGCATGGACCAGCCGATCTGGGTCCAGTATTTCAAGTACATGGGCCGGGTGTTCACCGGAAACTTCGGCTATTCCTCCGGGGTCGAACCGGGTACCCCGGCGATCGAGGTCTTCCTGCACCGCCTGCCGGCCACCATCGAACTCACCATCGGGGCGCTGATCTTCGCCATCGTGCTGGGGATCCCGCTCGGCTATTTCGCCGCCCGCCGCAAGGGTGGGATCTTCGACAACCTGGGCATCATCAGCTCGCTGGTTGGCATCGCGATCCCGGTGTTCTTTCTGGCCTATCTGCTCAAGTTCGTGTTCGCCGTCAAACTCGGCTGGCTGCCGGACAGCGGCCGGCAGTCGACCGATCTGGCCCAGCCGGCCACCCGGGTCACCGGATTCTTCGTCCTCGACGGCCTGATCACCCGGGAATGGGACGCGTCCTGGGATGCCTTCCGGCACCTGATACTGCCGTCGATCGCGTTGGGCACCATCCCGTTTGCGGTGATCTTCCGGATCACCAGATCGTCGGTTATCGACGTGCAGAACGAGGACTACGTGCGCACGGCGGAGGCCAAGGGGCTGACCACCCAGGTGATCCGGCGCCGGCACATCCTGCGGAACGCGATGCTTCCGGTGGTCACCGTCACCGGGTTGCAGGTCGGCGCGCTGCTGGCCGGAGCAGTCCTCACCGAGACGGTGTTCGCCTACCCAGGCCTCGGCCAGGCCACCGCCATTGCCTTCCAGCTCAGGGATTTCGCGGTTCTGCAGGTGCTGGTACTGGCGTCGGCGGCCACCTACACGCTGGTCAATCTGGTGGTGGATCTCTCCTACGCGTTGATCGATCCGCGGATCAGGACCCGGTGAGGAAACCATGGTTGGACTGACGAAGAAGAAGGAGCGGATCGACCAGCTGGCTGCGTCGTCGGCGACCGCGGTGGTCGATCCCACCGACGTCGAAAGCTCCGGCGGGTCGATCCTGGCCGACGCCTGGCGTCGGCTCCGGGTGAGCCCGGTGTTCTGGATCGGCGCGGTGATCATCTCGGTGTTCGTGCTGATCGCGATCTTCGCCGACGTGATCGCTCCGCACGATCCCGGAGAATTGTTGCTGCGCAGCCAGACCAGGCTGGCCCGCAACCAGCTGGCGCCGCCGCAGCCCGGGTTCCCGCTCGGCGGCGACCAGCTCGGCCGTGACCTGTTCTCCCGGTTGGTGATCGGCAGTCGGCAGACCCTGCTGGTCGGCGTGTTCGCGACGCTGATCGGCTTCACCGGTGGGCTGATTCTCGGCACCCTGGCCGGCGCGTTCGGCGGCAAGGTGGACACCGTGGTGATGCGGCTGGTGGACGTGCTGCTGTCGATTCCCAGCCTGCTGCTGGCCATCTCGATCGCGGCATTGTTCGCCAACCCCAGTCAGACCAGCGTGATCATCGCCGTCTCGGTGGTGCAGATCCCGGTGTTCGCCCGATTGCTCCGGGGACAGATGTTGGCGCAGCGGGAGTCCGACCACGTGCTGGCCGCGCGGGCCCTGGGGGTGAAGCGGGCACCGATCGTCTTCCGACACATGCTGCCGAACTCGCTGTCGCCGGTGATCGTGCAGGCCACACTGGTGGTGGCGATCTCGATCATCGATGCGGCGGCGCTGTCGTTCCTCGGTCTCGGCTCGCAGAGCGTGAAGGTCCCGGAATGGGGACAGATGCTCGGCGAGGCCCAGCAGAAGATCGACTCTTACCCGCACCTGGCATTCTGGCCGGCCGGCTGCATCATCGTCGTCGCGCTCGGTTTCACCCTGCTCGGCGAGTCGCTCCGGGAAGCCCTCGATCCGAAGAATCGGCGGTGACGTCATGCCTTTGCTCGAAGTCGAGGATCTAGGGGTCGAGTTCCGCCGGCGCGGACTCGAACCGTTCCGGGCGGTCGACGGGGTCAGCTTCGATGTCGACCCCGGCCAGACGGTCGGGTTGGTCGGTGAGTCCGGATGCGGGAAATCCGTCACCAGCCTGGCGATCATGCGATTGCTGATGCCGCGCGGGAACCGGGTGACCGGTCGGGTGTCGTTCGACGGCACCGACCTACTGCGGCTGCCGATCCGCGACATGCGGGACCGGCGCGGCCGGGACCTGGCGATGATCTTCCAGGACCCGCTGTCCAGCCTGAACCCGGTGATCTCCATCGGCCTGCAGGTCACCGAGGTGCTGCAGCGCCACCGCGGGATGAAGCAGTCCGCGGCCAGGGCCGAGGCCAGGGACCTGCTGGACCAGGTGGGGATCCCGGATCCGGACCGCCGACTGAAGGAGTACCCGCATCAGCTGTCCGGCGGGATGCGCCAGCGGGCGCTGATCGCGATGGCGGTGGCCTGCCGGCCGCGACTGCTGATCGCCGACGAACCGACAACGGCGCTGGACGTCACCATCCAGGCGCAGATCCTGCAATTGCTGGGCACTCTGGTCCGGGAGAACGGGACCGCGCTGATCATGATCACCCACGACCTCGGCGTGGTGGCGGGCCTGTGCGACGAGGTGAACGTGTTGTACGGCGGCCGGATCGTCGAGCGGGCCAACCGGCACGAGTTGTTCGCCACCCCACAACACCCGTACACCCATGGCCTGCTGGCCTCCATCCCGAGGCTGGACGCGCCGGCCGGCGAGCGGCTGCACCCGGTGCAGGGCTCGGTGTCCGACAACATCCCGTGGACCAGCGCCTGTGCCTTCGCGCCGCGCTGCGGCAACGAGGTCGATCGCTGTCGGTCGGCCTCGCCGGAACTGACCGCGGCGCCGTTGGGACACGGGCACCAGCTGCGGTGCTTCAACCCGGTACTGCCGGACGGCGCCGGCGTCGGCGCCACGGGCGGTTCCGCTCCGGTCGATTCTGCAGGAGAAGCGTTGTGACACAGGACGACTTGTTCGCCGCCGGGGAACCCGAGCAGCCGCGACCCGAGCCTGCGGAGCTCACCGAGCGGATCGAGCAGCTGCACGTCGAAGGGCTGGCCGAGACCGACGCGCCGACCGAGGACGAGGTGGCCGGCGGCCGCGCCTCGGCCGCGGCGCTGTCCGCGGCCACCGCCGACGCCGCCGACGTCCTGCTGGAGGTCAACGACCTGAAGGTGCACTTCCCGATCAAACGCGGGGTGGTGTTCGACAAGACCGTCGGCTACGTCTATGCCGTCGACGGGGTGTCGCTGGCGGTTCGGCGAGGCGAGACCTACGGGCTGGTCGGCGAATCCGGTTGCGGCAAGAGCACTCTCGGGCGCGGTATCCTCCGGCTGGAGGAGCCGACGGCCGGCCAGGTGATCTTCGACGGGGTCGACGTGGCCGGGCTGGCCGGCGAGGAACTGCGCCGGACCCGGCGCCGGATGCAGATGGTCTTCCAGGACCCATTGGGGTCGCTGGACCCGCGGCAGAGCGTCGAATCGCTGCTGCTGGAGGGGATGAAGGCGCACGGGCTGACGAAGGGCAAGATCGAGACGAACCGCGAGCTGCGGGAACTGCTGTCGTCGGTCGGGCTGCCGGCCACGGCTTTGCGCAAGTACCCGCACGAGTTCTCCGGTGGGCAGCGACAGCGGATCGGCATCGCCAGGGCGCTGACGGTCGGTCCCGAGCTGATCGTTGCCGACGAACCTGTTTCGGCGCTTGACGTCTCGGTGCAGGCGCAGGTGATCAACCTGATGGAGGACCTACAGCAGGAACGGGGTCTGACGTACATCGTGATCGCCCACGATCTCGCCGTCGTCCGGCACATCTCGGATCGGGTCGGGGTGATGTATCTGGGCGCGCTGGTGGAGGAGGCGCCGTCGGCGGATGTCTATGCCGAGCCGCTGCACCCGTACACCCGGGCGCTGATGTCGGCGGTGCCGGTGCCGGATCCGGTGCTGGAGGACACCAGGGAGCGGATCATCCTGACCGGCGACCTGCCGTCGCCGGCGAACCCGCCGACCGGCTGCCGCTTCCACACCCGATGCCCGTGGCGGCAGGAAACGCGCTGCGACACCGAACGTCCGGTGCTCACCGAGCTGAAGCCAGGACACCGGGTGGCCTGCCACTACGCCACCGAGATCGGCTCCGGTCGGCTGAAGCCGAACGCGGAGCCGCTTCAATTGGTGTGACGCCGGAGCGGCGGAGCGCGATGGGTAGCGGTCAGTCCTGCGCGACCGGTGACTCGAGTGCGCTGCTGGCCTCGGTGCCGGTGTGCTGCAACACCCTCAACAGCTCGGCCCGATCGGGGGCCGACGGCAGCCCCCAGCCCGACCGGTAGCCGAAGAGCTCGGCCAGCGGGGTGGCGCGGCTCTCGCCATCCATCACCTCGATGTCGTCGATCGAGATCAGGGCGGGGTGCGGTACTCCGCAGGCCTCGGCGACCTTCACCAGGTCCCGGCGCAGCGCGCGGACATAGTTGGCCAGCCGTACCGACTTCAGCTCCGGGTCCAGTCCGTGCTGCAGCCACGGGTCCTGGGTGGCCACTCCGGTCGGGCACCGGTCGGTGTGGCAACGCTGCGCCTGCACGCAGCCGATCGCCAGCATCGCCTCCCTGGCCACGTTCACCATGTCGCAGCCCAAGGCCATCGCCACTACGGCATTTCGCGGCAGGCCGAGCTTGCCGGAGCCGATGAACGTCAGCCGGTCCGTCAGCCCGGCCTCGGCGAACTGTCGGTAGACCCGGGCGAAGCCGACCCGGAACGGCAGGGACACGGCGTCGGTGAAGACCAGGGGAGCGGCGCCGGTGCCGCCCTCGCCGCCGTCGATGGTGACGAAGTCCAGGCCGCGGTCGCCCGGCGTCATCAGCTCGGTCAGCTCCCGCCAGAAGTCCAGGTCGCCGACCGCCGACTTGATGCCGACCGGCAGACCCGTCGCCTGGGCGAGCAGCTCGGCCCAGTCCAGCAGCCCGTCGACGGTGGAGAACTCGGCGTGCCGGGACGGGCTGGCGCAGTCCTTGCCGACCTCGATGCCGCGGATGTCGGCGATCTCCTTTGTCACCTTCGCCCCCGGCAACATGCCGCCGAGGCCGGGTTTGGCGCCCTGGGACAGCTTGATCTCCAACGCCTTCACCGGTGCGGAGGCCACCAGGTCCTTGAGTCGCTCGAGGTCGAACCGGCCGCTCGAGTCGCGGCAGCCGAAGTAGGCGGTGCCGATCTGGAAGACCAGCTCGCCACCGCTGCGGTGGTACGGCGACAGGGCGCCCTCGCCGGTGTCCTGCAGGCAGCCGGCCAGCGCCGCGCCCTTGTTCAGCGCGGTCACCGCGGCCGCCGACAGCGACCCGAAGCTCATTCCGGAGATGTTCACGATCGACGCCGGACGGAATGCCCCGGCCCGGCCCCGTGGGCCGCCGAGCACCTTCGCCGACGGCAGCGCTACGTCCTCACCGCTGTGCTGTCCGGTCGCCGGCCCGACCGGAGACAGCGTGCGGTGCTTGATGATCGCGTAACCCTGGGTGTGTTCGATGTCCTCGTCGGTGCCGAAGCCGAAGTAGTTGTTCTCCAGCTTCGATGACGCGTAAATCCAGCGCCGCTGGTCCCGGCTGAACGGTCTCTCGGCGTCGTTGTCGGTGACGATGTACTGGCGCAGTTCGGGCCCGATCGCCTCCAGCAGGTACCGCAGGTGCCCGATCACCGGGAAGTTGCGCAGGATGGCGTGTTTGCGCTGGGTCAGGTCGTAGGCGGCCAGCGCCGCGCCGGCGGCGGCCGGCAGCGCGGCGAGCTTCCCCAGGGTTTTCCAGGCCATGATCAGCGCCGGCCGTCAGCCGCCGTTGACCAGGAAAGCGACCACGCCGGCAGCGATGCCAGCGGCGTACTTGTCCTGTCCGGCGGCCGAGGTCATCGGGCCTGCGTCGGTGGCGCTCTTCATGTTGCCCATCTCCAGCATCACCGTCGGCCGCATCGACAGGTTGAGGCCGCTCAGGTCGCTGCGCTGCCACAAACCGTTGTCCCCCAGGCTGTTGCTCGGGGTCGAGCCGTCGCCGACCAGCCCGTCCCGGATGTCGGTGGCCAGCCGGTGGGACTCGGCGGCCATCGCGGCGCCGGCCGGCGCCCGTTCCGCCGTCATCACATAGAAGCCGTGCACGCTCTCGTGCAGGTCGCCGTCGCCGTGGATGGAGACGACCGCGTCGGCGTTGTTGTCGTTGCCGACCGCTGCGCGCTCATTGACGCACGGGCCGACGCCGTCGTTGGAGTCGCGGGTCATGATCACCGTGATGCCCTTGGCCTCGAGCTTCTCCTTGAGCAGCAACGCGGTCTTCCAGTTGAACAGCGACTCGGTGTAGCCGTCCCTGGTCTCGGTGCCGGTGGTGTTGCAGTCCTTCATCTCACCGAACCCGGCCGGTACCTGCTGGGTGATGATCTCCGGATGGGCGTTGTTCTGTCCATTGTGCCCCGGATCGATCACCACCACCTTGCGGGTCATCGTGCCGCCGCTGTTCTGCTTGGTGGACACCGGCGCCTTCGTGGTGCTCGGCGGTTGCGAAGTGGTGCTGTGCTGTGTGGCCGGCGGCTCCGCGGCCTTCGAGGTGGACGGCGTGGGGGGCGGGACGGTGACCGTGGTGGTCACGTCGACCGTGGACGATTTCGGCGGCACGGTGGTCGCCCGCTCGCTGGACGTGGCCGTCGTCTTCGCCGGCGACGACACGGTGGTCGACCGGGTCGCCGAGGAAGCCGACGACGTTCCCGCGGCGGTCTCGTCCAGCCCCGGGACGGTGACCGTCGGTCCGGTGGGTACCGCGACCACGCTGGACGGCGCCGGCGTTGCGGTCGCCGAAGTCGGATCCGCGGTGCTGGCCGCACCGCAGCCGACAAGCAGCGGCAGCACCGCAACGGCGACGGCGAGCAGGCTGACGACTGGCTTTCGGGCACGCATGCGTCCACAGTGCCAGCCGGATGCCGATCGGCCGCGTCAACACGTCGGAGAGTCGCGCACCAGTAGGCTTGCGCATGCCGTAACCCTCGTGAGGAGACCCGATGCAGCCAGGAATGCCCGATTTGAGCCAGATCGTGCTGAAGGCGCAACAGATGCAGGAAGCCGTCGAGCGGGCGAAGGATTCGCTGGCCGAGACCGAGATCGCCGGCAGCGCCGGCAGCGGACTGGTGACGGCCGTGGTCAGCGGTGACGGCGAGCTGCGCTCGGTGACGATCTCACCGGACGCCGTCGATCTCGACGACCTGGAGACCCTCGGCGATCTGGTGGTCGCGGCCGTGCGTGATGCCAGCCGGCAGGCCAAGGAGCTGGGCGAGCAACTGATGGCCGGCGCCACCGGCGGCTTCGACCTGGAATCGCTGGGCCTCGGCGGGTTCGGTCTGCCGCAGCCGCCGGCGCCGCCGGGTTCGGCCCGGACGGGTGAGCTGCCCGCAGCCGGACCGGAGGCCTGAGGCGTTGTACGAGGGTCCGGTCCAGGATCTGATCGACGAGCTCGGCCGGCTACCCGGTATCGGCCCGAAATCGGCCCAGCGCATCGCCTTCCACCTGCTGACGGTCGATCCGGCCGACAACGACCGGTTGCGGGAGGCGCTGCGGCGGGTCAAGGAGGACGTCAGCTACTGCACGGTCTGCGGCAACGTCGCCGAGGGCGAGCTGTGCCGGGTGTGCGCCGATCCGCGCCGCGACCTGGCGCAGATCTGCGTGGTCGAGGAGTCCAAGGACGTCGCCGCGATCGAGCGGACCAGGGAGTTCCGCGGCCGCTACCACGTGCTCGGTGGCGCGATCTCACCGATCGACGGGATCGGCCCCGACCAGTTGCGGATCGCCGAGCTGCTCAAGCGGATCGCCGAGCCGGGGGTGGCCGAGGTGATCCTGGCGACCGACCCGAACCTGGAGGGTGAGGCCACCGCCACCTACCTGACCAGGATGTTGCGCACCTTCCCGGACCTGACCGTCAGCCGGTTGGCGTCCGGGCTGCCGGTCGGCGGCGACCTGGAATACGCCGACGAGGTGACCCTCGGCCGCGCCTTCGCCGGCCGCCGCATCGTCGACTCCTGACCCCCTGCCCAGGCGAGGATCCACCTCGGTCGCGAGGACGGAATTAGCTCGTTCGTCACTCCCGTCACAAAAGATGGGAAGTTGATCCTCGCGCGGGGTCAGGACGCCGCGGCCACCAGCCGATCCACCAGCTGACGGGTCAGCTCCGGGTCGGGGGCCGGCAGTCCGCAGACGGCGGCCAGGTACATGCCGTTCCCGACCTGCAGGATGATCTCGGCAGTCACCGGGTCGTCGACCGACTGCCGGATCGGTTCCTCCCAGGCCGCGAAGATATCCGCGAACAGCCCGGCCACCCGGTACTCGTCATCGGCGCCCGTGCCCGTGCCCGTGCCCGAACCTGGCCCCGATTCCTGCCCGGCCGCCGACCCGACCTGGCCGCCCTCGTTGCGGATCCCGGTGATCAACGCGGTGATGAAGCCGCGCTCCTGCTCGTCCCGCGGCGCCGAGTACTCCAGGAAGGTTCTGACCACGTCGTCCCGTGAGGTCAGCCCGGACAGCTCCGCGGCCACCGCTTGCTTGGTCTGCTCGAGCAACCCGTGGAACAGCTCCTGCTTCGACGGGAAGTGATAGAGCAGCCCGCCCTTGGAGACCCCGGCCGCCGCGGCCACGTTCTCCAGGGTGGCGGCATCGGTGCCGCCGCTGGCGAGCAATCCGCGCAGAGCGGTCAGAATCCGGTCGCGGGTGTCGGTGGCCATGCCGTAAACTGTACCGGCCGGACGGTTCACCTCCTTCTCGATCAACGAAGCACTGGGTTTCCGGCCCCAGGACGCTTCGAACGGAGCAATTCCCGTGTTCGGCCCCTACCTCCAGGTCCTCCGCCGCCCTGGAGCCGCGCAGTTCTCCGCCGCCGGTGCGCTGGCCCGGATGCAGATGTCGATGGCCGGCGTCAGCGCTGTCCTGCTGGTGTCCGCGGTCCGCGACTCCTACGCGCTCGCCGGGATCGTCTCGGCCACGTATGCCGTCTCCGGCGCGCTGGTCGGCCCGCAGATCTCCCGGTTCATCGACGCGCGCGGGCAGCGGAGCATCGTGCCGCGCCAGTTGGCCGTGCACCTGCCGGCGATGGCGGCGCTCATCGCGCTGGCGGTGTTCACCCCGCTGAACTGGCCGATCGTCGCGATGGCCTTCGTGGCCGGCGCCTCGCAGCCGAACGTCGGTCCGCTGGTGCGGGCCCGCTGGTCGGCCATGCTCTCCGGCACGCCGCAGCTGCGGACCGCCTTCGCCTGGGAGTCGCTGATCGACGAGGCAGTCTTCATCGTCGGACCTGTCCTGGCGACCTTCCTTGCACTGCAACTGTTCCCGTCGTCGGCGATCATCGTGGCCACCCTGTTCCTGGCGATCGGGCTGTTCTTCCTGGTGCGTCAGGTGGGTACCGAACCGGCGCCGTCCGGCAACCTGCGCGGGGTCGGTGGCCGGTCGGCGATCCTGCTCCCCGGCCTCGGCGGCATCGTGGCCATCTCGGTGCTGCTGGGCGGCGTCTTCGGCACCCTCGAGGTGGCGACGCTGGCCACCACCAAGGCACTCGGCCAGCCGGGAACGGCCGGCGGGCTGCTGGCGCTGTATGCCTTCGGTTCGCTGTTGTCCGGGCTGGTGTTCGGCGGGTTGAACCTGAAGGCGTCGTTGCTGCGGCAGTACATCACCGCGCTGGCCGCGCTGTCGGTGGTGTCGTTGCCGGTGGTGTTCATGGGCTCGGTCTGGCAGCTGGCGATCGGCATGTTCGTCGCCGGCCTGGCCTGCGCCCCGGCGCTGATCGCCGGAATGTCGCTGGTGGAACGGATCGTGCCGGCGGCCAGGCTCACCGAGTCGATGGGCTGGGTGAGCTCGGGTCTGGCCGTCGGCATCGCGATCGCCATGCCCATGGCCGGCTTCATCGCCGATCACTACGCGCCGCACCTGTCGTACCTGGTGCTGTCCGGCTGCGCGATCGGTGCGTTCGTGATCGGGCTGGCGGTGCTGCGCGCGCTGCGCAGGGCGCAGCCGGCCACCGGGCCGGGCGCGCCGGCGGATCCGGCCGGGGTGGACGAGCCGTTGCTGGAGGGCAGCGCGGGCTGACGGCGACCCGCGCCGGTCAGGGGACCGGCGCGGTGCCGTCGAGTCTGACGTCAGCCCGTTCCCTGGTCCGGTCGCCGGCGAACATCGCCGCCTCTTGCAGCGCCCAGCGCTGCCAGTTGGGCCGGTAGGCCTCGCCGTCGCGGGCGATGCCGCGGTCGAACCTGATCGGCTCCGGTGCCTCGACCCACAGCAGCAGGTCGAGCAATGGCGCCGCTGTCAGGGCGCCGGATCCGACGCCCTCGACGATCAGTACCTGGGCGGCCGGCACCTCGCACCACTCGGCGTACCGGTCGGCGGTCCAGTCGTACCGGTGATACCGCGCCCGGCGGCCGGCGGCGACCGGCTCCAGCACCCAGCGGAGCAGGTCGCCCGGCAGGTCAGCGAGCCCGTCCCAGCCGGCCAGCAGGTCGTCGACGTGTATCAGCGCGACACTCCGGTGCCGAGCGGCGACGGCATCGCCGAGCCGATCGGCCAGCGTGGTCTTGCCGGAACCGGACGGACCGTCGATCGCGACCACTGCGGTCGGTGGGTGCCTCGGGTCGAGCGCGAGGATCGTGTTCGCCACCTCGGTCAGCGACGGATTCGAGCGCGCCGGGCTGCTCATCGGCCCCGCCGGCGGGTGCGTCGCTGACATCCGGGGCACCAGAACAGGTTGCGGCCGGCCAACTCGGCGATCCGGACCTTGCTGCGGCAGACCAGGCACGGCTGACCGGCCCGGCGGTAGACGTAGACCTCGCCGCCGTGGGCGTCGACCCGCGGCGGGCGCCCCATCGCCTCCGGCTCGTGCTCGGGCCGGACGGTGTCGATCCGCCCGGTCTGCACGCCGTGGCGCATCAACTGTTGCAGATCGGCCCACATCGCCTGCCACTCACCGGGTTTGAGCAGGCGACCTTCCATCATTGGGTCGATCCGATGCCGATACAGCAGTTCGGCGCGGTAGATGTTGCCGACGCCGGCGGCCACCCGCTGGTCCATCAACAGCGCGGCGATCGGGGTCCGCGAGCGGGTGATCCGGCGCCAGCCCGCGTCGGGATCCGCATCCGGGCGCAGCGGGTCGGGCCCCAGCCGCGCGGTCAGCGCGTCAACCTCGCCGGGCGTCAGCAGCTCGCAAGCGGCCGGCCCCCGCAGATCAGCGGTGCTGTGCGGAGCCTCGGTGGTCAACCGCCAGCGAATCGCACCGATCACCGGTGGCGGGTCACCATCGGTGAAGCCGATCTTGCCGGCCAGGCCCAGATGGACATGCACGATGCGCTCGCCGAACGTCAGGAACAGGTGTTTGCCGTGGGCCTCGGCATCGTCCAGCCGTCGGCCGTCGATCAGCAACGATTCGGCGACGAAGCGGCCCTGTGGGCTCGACGAGCGGGTCGGCAACCCGCGGAACCGCTCGGTGAACTCGGCAGCCAGCCGATGCAGCGTGTGGCCCTCAGGCATCGGCGCCGCGGGCCGGCCGATGCCGCCGATGAACATGCATCACATCAGTGTCCCGCACCCGCCGGCCGGGGTCGTCCACGGACCTCCCGGCCCGTCGACAAGATCGCCAGCCGCCTACAGTTCGACTATGGCGGACGGCGCGATGACGAACAATGCAAGGACGAACGGTGGGGCGACGAACGGCGCCGTGAACGGTGCGGTGCCGGACGGTGTGCGCGGCCTGGTCGGCGCCGGTGACTCGCGGATGGTCGAGCTGTTCCGGCAGCAGGCACGGGCCTGCGCAGCGCTCGGTTCGCCGCTGTACGGCCGGCTGATCGACCTGGTGGCCGACGATATCGCGGCCGGCGGCCCGGCGGCCGCCGTGCTGGCCGGCCACCAGGACGACCCGGGGCCGTCGGCGCTCGCCCTGCGGCTGATGGGAACCGCGCACGGCATCGCCCTGGCCGGCGAAGCGCCGGAGCTGGCGGCGCACTTCCCGAGCTGCGGCGGAGACAGCGACGCCGACCTGGCGTGGCCGGCGCTGCAGGCGTTGTTGCGGGATCAACCGGACCGGTTCCGGGAGGGCTTGGCGTCGGCGCCGCAGACCAACGAGGTCGGCCGGTCGGCCGCGCTGATCGGCGCCCTGTTGCACGTCGTCGGGCCGGACCCGCTGCCGGTGCGGCTGTGGGAGATCGGCGCGTCCGGCGGGCTCAACCTGCGGGCCGACCGCTTCCGGTTCGTGGCGGCCGACGGCCCGGTGTGGGGCGTGATGTCGCCGGTCGAGCTGGATCCGGCCTGGAACGCCCGACCGCCGGATGCCGTCGGTGGACTGCAAGTGATCGAACGGGTCGGCGGTGACCTGAACCCACTGGACCCGTCCACCGATGCCGGCGCGATCCGGCTGATGTCGTACGTCTGGCCGGATCAGACGGCGCGGCTGCGGCGGCTGCGCGGCGCGGTGGAGATCGCCAGGGCCTACCCGGCCCGGCTGGTCCGGTCCGGCGCCGCCGACCTGCTGGACACGCTGGAACTGCAGTCGGGGGCGCTGACAGTCCTCTGGCATTCGGTGACGTGGCAATACCTGGCCGATGACGAACAACGGCGGGTGCTGGCCCGGATCGAGCAGCTGGGCGCGACGGCGACCGCCGACCAGCCGTTCGTGCACGTGGCCTTCGAACCTCGCCGGGTCGATGAAGGGCATCCGTTCCTGGTGACCGCGCGGAGCTGGCCGGGTGGCGAGGAAAGGGTGCTGGGCCAGGCCCCGCCGCACGGCATCCCGGTGACCTGGGCGTAGCGGGGTTGTCCCGGGCGCTGGTGGGACAAGTGCGCTACGGGTGCCGTAGCGGAGTTGTCCCGGAGGTCCGATCGACCCCAAGAGACCCGGTGCAGCGTTGCTCGCATCCTCGGTACTGGCCAAGGCCAGCACCAGTTTCGGTCTGAGCACGGGCACGGCGGAGGTGCACGCCACCCACTTAGGGGTCTGCCCTGCATGCCGGGTTCGAGATGCAGTAAGTCCGGAGTGGTACTACCTTCGCGCCATGCGAAATTCATCCCGAACGCGCAGAACGATCGGATTGGGTGCCATTGCCCTGCTCATGGTCGCGCCCGCGGTTGCCACCGCGAACGCGGCCCGGGCCTCTCTGGCGGTGGCAATCGAGTGGTCGGACGAGCTGCAACTCGCCAAGCATGCTCTCGTGCCGCTTGCCGAGTCCACGTTCGGCGATCGCTTCACGGTGGTGACGTTCAACGAGCTGAACCAGGTCGTGGTGAAGCTGATCGAACCGACACCTGCGGACACCGCCACCGTGGATCAACTCGCGGCGACTGCGGGGGCGATCCTGGAGGGGAAGGTGCTTGTCGAACCAGCCCACTACACGTTGCGGCAGATGGCGGCGATCATGTCGCGGGCACGGGCGATTATCGCGACGCCCGAGCGGGCTGCCGGGTGGTCGCTGGATGTCGATGAGGTCGGCGAGGTGGTGCGGATCAAAGGTCCGCGTGAGGTGCTTGACTCGATTGCAGCCGACATCCCGGACCTTGGAATGCCAGTTGTGTACGCCGAAGCTCCGGCTGCACACCCAGACGCCTGCCACGGAGCACAGCTACCTCCAGGCAACAACCGTTGTGATCGCCCGATTCGCGGCGGCGTTTGGATGGAGGGCTGCACAGCGGGGTTTGTCGTCCGCAGCAACAGTGATCACAAGCCTTACATCCTCACCGCCGGCCACTGCGTCGCGGAACCGATCCGACAGGATGGTTACAAGAATGCCTGGGACGCCAACATGGTTGCGCACCCTATCGGCAAGGGCCACAACACAAGCTACTTTCACAACGCATCGCACCCTGCGATGAACGGCGACGCGGGCATTGTCTATATCGAAAAGTCGGGCGCTGTCGCAGGAGAATGGGGGCCACTACACGCCTGGGTAATGGTGCGGACCGGAACATCGCAAGCTGACGCGAAGCCAGACCCTGTCGACGACTTCGACTACAACCGTCTTGGACCAGGTGCCGCCTTCTCAGTCCTACGACGATCGAGTGTGTGAGACCGGCACGACCACCGGAAAGTCCTTCTGCGGAAGAGTGCTGGCCGTGGGTATTTCGACCGACTACGGAACTCAAGGATCGGAGGTTGACGGTCAGGCCCATCACAACATTGACGGCCTTTCGGAGGCTGCCTATTGCCGGCGGGGCGGTGACAGCGGCGGTCCGGTGTTCGCTTCGCATCGGGCTTACGGCACGCATTCGGGAGGGTCCGCGGTGTGTGACGCCCTGTTCTATCCAATCCTCTATGCCGAGGCGGACTTGAATGTCACAGTCGCGACCGGGACCTGAAACGTGAACCTCTCGGCGATGTCTACTTGTCTCGCGCCGGAAGATGGATCGTTGGCCCGATGACCGAGACGTCCAGTGGATGATCCGGCGTAAGGCCGTCTGGAAGGCGCACGACGGAGGTGTACGGCCGGAGGTCGTCTGTACAGGCCCACACGATCGGTCCGGTGTGCGTGCCGATGACGTCGTCCGTTCCGCTCAGGATCAAGTTGACCGAATGCGGGCCCGTCTGCTCGATCGAGATGACCCGCCTGGCACACCAAAGTGAACCGCTCCCGAAGGTGGTCACGAGCAGGAGGTCGTCGTTCTTGGCCCACATCACCGAAACAAAGCTCGCCGGATAGTCGGCCGGGTTAGTCTTCAACGTCGACGGTGCCAGCGACGATGCTGGAAAACCGGGACCTGAGGAAACCACCTCGCCAGAGTCCGAAACACGTTCACTTGGGGTACCTGTCGCGCCCGCACTACTGGTGGCAACCACAGTGTTGCTACCTTCAACCGTCGATGGGGCTGACGGTGTCGACGCCGTTTGTTGCACCGCTGTGCCCACCGCGGCCGTGTTTTCGGCCGGTGGACTGCTCACCGCAGGCCGCCGCGCGGCAACCGCGATTGCGACCGCCCCGACGACGATCACCAACGCCACGGCTGCTACCAGCAGTGGCAGTCGTGGTCCCGCAATGGCTCGCATTGGACGGCGGCGGCCGGTCACGTCCTCCCAGCGCAGTGTGCCGGTGTGCTGCCCTGCCTGTCGTTCCAGGCTGTGACGGAGCACCTCTTCTTCAGCCGGATCCAATTCCGGGAGATCTGCGTTGTTGCCACTCCGGCCGGTATCGTGCCCGTCGCTAGTCATTGTCGCCCGCCTCCTTGAGCACCCGCCGCAGCGCCGTGTGCGCTCGTGACAAGTGTGTCTTCACTGCCCCCGGCGTTACGCCCATCGCCGCAGCAACGCCGTCACCGGTCAGATCCAGCCAGTACCGCAACACCACTGCCTCCCGCTGTCGCGGCGGTAGCGAACCCACTGCTCTGGCGACCGCGCCGTCGGGCTCCGTCGGAGACTCGACGGTCGCGGGCTCGGCGCCGACACGAGCAAGACGTCGTTGGGCCATCTGCGCGCGCCGCTGGCGGTCCCGAACTAGATTGACGATTGTGCGGTACAGATATGCGCCCGCATCTGCGGGAAACGCACCGTTTCGGTGCAGCAAGCGTGCGAATGACTCGGCGACCACGTCTTCCGCATCGTCAGCTCCGAGTAGGCCGGCCAGACGCACGTCAGTAGTCCAGCGCGTCTCGAACAATGTGCGCACTGCCTGCTCCCGGGGGTTCGGGCCCACCGCGTCTCCGTCCGCCGTTCGGCTTCCTACTGTGAACGACGGACATCACCCGCCAAATGGTTGACACTCGATCGGGTTGCATCCCGCAGAGTTGTGATGGCATTCCGTGGTTGTTCTACCGCCACAACCACGGATTGCCATCACAACGGCAGCGGCGGCCGGGACAACCGCGATGCGGCGTCAGACCAGGCCCTGGGCCATCATCGCGTCGGCCACCTGCAGGAACGAGGAGATGTTGGCGCCGGCGACGTAGTTGCCGGGCTGTCCGAACTCGTCGGCGGCCTCGGCGCAGCGTTCGTGCACCGCGCTCATGATCTCGCCGAGCCGCTGCTCGGTGTGCTCGAACGTCCAGGAGTCGCGGGACGCGTTCTGCTGCATCTCCAGCGCGCTGGTGGCCACCCCGCCGGCGTTCGCCGCCTTTCCGGGGGCGAACATCACGCCGGCATCCTGCAGCAGCCGCACCGCGTCCGGGGTGGTGGGCATGTTGGCGCCCTCGGCGACCGCGACCACGCCCGCGGCGATCAGCGATTTCGCGCCGGTGGCGTCCAGCTCGTTCTGGGTAGCGCAGGGCAGCGCGACCTCGCACGGCACGTCCCAGACCGAACCGCCCTCGACATACTGGGCTGACGAACCCCGCCGCTGCGCGTAGTCGGCCACCCGCAACCGGTCGACCTCTTTGGTCTGGATCAGCAGTTCGACGTCGAGCCCCGAGTCGTCGACCACGTAGCCGTTGGAGTCCGAACAGGCGACGACGGTGGCGCCGAACTCGGCGGCCTTCTGCGCCGCGTACAGCGCAACATTCCCGGAGCCGGAGACGACCACCCGGCGGCCGTCCAGCCCGGATCCCTTGGTGCGCAACATCTCCTCGGTGAAGAACACCGCGCCGTAGCCGGTCGCCTCGGTGCGGACCAGGGCGCCGCCCCAGCCGACGCCCTTGCCGGTCAGCACTCCGGATTCGAAGCGATTGGTGATCCGCTTGTACTGCCCGAACAGGTAGCCGATCTCCCGGCCGCCGACCCCGATGTCGCCGGCCGGCACATCGGTGTACTCGCCGATGTGCCGGTACAGCTCGGTCATGAACGACTGGCAGAACCGCATCACCTCGGCGTCGCTGCGCCCCTTCGGGTCGAAGTCGGAGCCGCCCTTGCCGCCGCCGATGGGCATCCCGGTGAGCGCGTTCTTGAAGGTCTGCTCGAAGCCGAGGAACTTGACGATGCCCAGGTACACCGACGGGTGGAACCGCAGCCCGCCCTTGTACGGCCCGAGCGCCGAGTTGAACTCGACCCGGAAGCCGCGGTTGATCTGCACCTGGCCGGCGTCGTCGGACCACGGCACCCGGAAGATGATCTGCCGCTCCGGCTCGCAGAGCCGCTCCAGTACCGCATGGTCGGCGTACTCGGGATGCTTGTCGACGACCGGGTTCAGCGATTCCAGTACCTCGTAAACCGCTTGATGGAACTCGGTTTCGCCCGCGTTACGACGTAGCACCGTCTCATATACCGAGATCAGCGTCTCATGTAGGTCCGTCACGTTCGCAGATTACCCAGCCCCACCCGGGTCCGGCGAACCGGCCCATTCCAGGATGGCGAGGGTCGCCGGTGCATCGGCCCTGGTCTCGTGCTCCTCGCCCGGCGCGAACAGCACGGCCTCACCCGCCGAGAGCGACTGCCATCGTCCGTCGTCGCCGGCCACCGTGACGGTGCCGGCGACGACGGACAGCAACTGCGGGCCGACCGCGGGATGACGGCCGAGAACCGCGCCGGCGGCCAGCTCGGCGACGGCCATGGTGGTCGGGCCGTCGGTGCGGAACCTGGCCTGCGGGTCTGCGGTCGGCAGATGCATGGTCACCCCGGTCGATCCGAATCGTTCGATCGGCATCGCGTCGACCCGGATCCGGCGCACGTCAGCGCCGGTCGTCGACCGGGGCGCCGTCGGCCTCGGCCGAGCGATTGACCGCCGAGATCACCGCCCGCAGTGAGGCGATGGTGATCGAGGAGTCGATGCCGACGCCCCAGAGCACCTGCCCGTCGATCGCCACCTCGAGATAGGCGGCGGCCCGCGCGTCGCCGCCGGCCGACAGCGCGTGCTCGACGTAGTCGAGTACGCGTACGTCATACCCGTTGCCGGACAACGCGTTGCAGAAGGCGGCGACCGGCCCGTTGCCGGACCCGGAGATCACCTGCTCGGTGCCATCGATCACCACCCTGGCGGTGACCGTGTCCGGTCCGTCGTCGTCAGGGCTCTCCACCTTCGCCCGCAGCAGTTCCAGCGGCGTGGTCCGCTGCAGGTATTCAGTGGCGAAATAGTCGTACATGGCCTTGGGGGACACCTCACCGCCCTCGCTGTCGGTGAAGCCCTGCACCACCTTGGAGAACTCCATCTGCAGCCGGCGCGGCAGGTCGAGGCCGTGCTCGGTCTTCATGATGTAGGTCACGCCGCCCTTGCCGGACTGCGAGTTCACCCGGATCACAGCCTCGTAGCTGCGACCGACGTCCTTCGGGTCCACCGGCAGATACGGCACCTGCCAGGTGAACTCCTCGACCGGGACCCCGGCCGAAGCGGCGTCCCGGCGCAGGTGATCGAAGCCCTTGTTGATCGCGTCCTGGTGCGATCCGGAGAAGGCCGTGAACACCAGGTCGCCGCCGTACGGGTGGCGTTCCGGGACCGCCAGCTGGTTGCAGTACTCCACGGTGCGGCGGATCTCGTCGATGTCGGAGAAGTCGATCTGCGGGTCGATGCCCTGGCTGAACATGTTGAGCCCCAACGTGACCAGGCAGACGTTGCCGGTCCGCTCGCCGTTGCCGAACAGGCAGCCCTCGATCCGGTCGGCGCCGGCCATATACCCCAGCTCGGCGGCCGCCACTCCGGTACCGCGGTCGTTGTGCGGGTGCAGCGACAGGATGATCCCGTCCCTGCGCTCCAGGTTCCGGTGCATCCACTCGATCGAGTCGGCATACACGTTGGGGGTGGCCATCTCGACCGTTGCCGGGAGGTTGACGATCATCGGCCGGTCCTGGGTCGGTTGCC
This sequence comes from Nakamurella lactea DSM 19367, assembly GCF_000426645.1. Classification (GTDB taxonomy): domain Bacteria; phylum Actinomycetota; class Actinomycetes; order Mycobacteriales; family Nakamurellaceae; genus Nakamurella; species Nakamurella lactea. Next base: position 93,807 of record NZ_AUFT01000012.1, read on the forward strand.
AGAGCGCCGAGACGGAGTTGCAGACCTCGACCGCGTACTCCAGCTCGGTGCCGGTGTACGACTCCGGCGAATACTCGAAGCGCCAATCGGTCTGCGGATATTTCTCGCTCCAGCGCAGCACCTCCTCGGCGCCACTGGTGGCAATGCTGGTGATCCCCGCCCGGTCCAGGCCGAACACCACCCGGCGCTGCAGGGTGGAGGTCGAGTTGTACAGGTGCACCACGGCCGAATGGGCGTTCTCGACGGCCTCGTAGGTGCGGGCGATCAGCTCGGGGCGGGCCTGGGTCAGTACCTGGATCCGGACGTCCTCGGGGATCGCGTCCTGCTCGATGATCTCGCGGACGAAGTCGAAATCGGTCTGGCTGGCGGCTGGGAAACCGACCTCGATCTCCTTGTAGCCCATGGCCACCAGCAGATCGAACATCCGGCGTTTGCGGGCCGGCGACATCGGGTCGATCAGCGCCTGGTTGCCGTCCCGGAGGTCGACCGCGCACCACAGCGGCGCCTTGCTGATCACCTTGTCCGGCCAGGTCCGGTCGGGCAGGTCGATCGGGGTGAACGGGGTGTAGCGGCCGAAGTGCATCTGGCTGGGCCGCTGGCGGTTCCAGGCCGGCTGATCGGCCGGAACGTCACCGGCCGGGGTGCTGATGCCGGGGTAGGCGGCGGGGCTGGGCGAACCGGGGCGGGTGGAAACGGTGGTCATGGTGGGTGTCCTGTCCGAGCTGGGAGGGAGAGGACCGGCGGGCGTCCCGAAGGATCAGCAAAGCCCCGCGACGGAGGAGCCGGTCGGATCAGGCCCCGTCGCGGCGGCTAAGGAGCAGGCCGTTGGACGGCACTGCGATGCGCACCACGGGATCACTGTAGCGCGGTCGTGCCCGATCCGTTACCTGAGAAACCCGCCTGGCTCTGCCGTCGGCGTGGTTCGTGTGCTTAAAGTGTTCGACGACCGGTCACCGAGGCGTTGCCTCGCGGACATTTCTCGGCCCGAGCCTGATCGGACCGAGAGCCCAGGCAACAGCCGACCTCGGATCCGGTCGTTGGACCGAACACGACGACGTGCCGGACCGAAAGTCGAGGAGGATTGCCTGTGGGCGCCACGGTGACGGATCGGACCGGCGTACCGGCGGCCGGACCGACGAAGCCGAAACGGCTGCGGCGGGGGTTCACCGCACGGGACCGACGCGACTTTCCGATCTTCTTGATCCTCGCCCTGCCCAACATCCTGCTGATCATGGCCTTCATCTACCGGCCGCTGATCACCAACATCTACTACTCAACGCTCAACTGGACCCTCGGCAGCAAGTACGCGACCCCGATCGGCCTCGGCAACTACCGGGAGTTCTTCACCGACCCGGACTCGCTCGGGGTGCTCAAGACGACGGCCATCTTCACCGTGGCCACCGTCGGCGGGTCGATGGTGCTGGGGCTGATGCTCGCCACCGTGCTCAACCGCCCGCTGCGCGGCCGCACGTTGGCCAGGGCGACGGTGTTCGCCCCGTACGTGCTGTCCGGCGTGGGCATCGGCCTGGTCTGGGTGTTCATCTTCGACCCGGTGGTGGGGGTGCTCGGTGCCGTCTTGCGGGCGATGGGCGGTACCAGCCCCGAATGGTTCAACAAGCCGGGCCTGAGCCTGGTGATGGTGATCATCGTCTACGTCTGGAAGAACACCGGCTACTGCGCGGTGATCTATCTGGCGGCCATGCAGGCCGTGCCCAAGGACCTGCTGGAGGCAGCCTCGATCGACGGCGCCAGTTCCTTCCGGACCTTCCGGTCCGTCGTCCTGCCGCTGCTGTCGCCGACCACCTTCTTCTTGCTGCTGACCACGATGCTGAGTTCGCTGCAGGCGTTCGACCTGATCCGGATCATGACGCCGCTGGGCAACGGCACCACCACCTTGATGTACGACGCCTACCTGCAGGCGTTCGGCGGGTACAACCGTGCCGGTTACTCAGCGGCGGTGGCCACCATCTTGTTCGCCATCCTGCTGGTGATGACGGTCGTGCAGTTGTCCTTCATCGAGCGGAAGGTGCACTACGCATGAGTGTGGCGATGCCGGCCGCCGGGTCACTCGGCGAGAACCTGCCGGAGAACGAGCGCAACGACGCGAACCGGCCGCCCGGTCCGCTGTCGAGGTCGAATGTCGTCGCCACCTTGGTCACCGGCTATCTGCCGTTGCTGCTGGCCACCCTGATCATCGCGCTGCCGCTGATCTGGATGGTGCTCGGCTCACTGAAGTCGCCGGACGAGATCGTCACCCAGGACTTGGTGCTGCTGCCCAAACACCCGGATCTTGATGCCTACGGCCAGGCCGCGGAGCGGATCAGTATCGGCCGGCTGTTCCTGAACTCGGCGATCGTCACCGTGGTCGGGTCGACCATCAAGGTGATCCTGGCGATCACCTCGGCCTACGCGTTCGTGTTCGTCCGCTTTCCGTTCAAGCGGGTGTTGTTCGTCGGCGTGTTGGTGGCCCTGATGGTGCCGCCGCAGGTGGCGTTGGTCCCGAACTACGTGCTGATCTCCGGGCTCGGCGGGGTGAACACCTACTGGGGCATCATCCTGCCGGGGCTGGGCACCGCCTTCGGCACCTTCCTGCTCCGGCAGCATTTCCTGTCGCTGCCCACCGAGATCATGGAGGCCGCCGAGATCGACGGCGCCAGCCACTTCAAGCGGATGATGCGGGTGGTGGTGCCGATCTCCGGACCGACCATCGTCACGGTCGCGCTGGTCACCATCGTCAACGAGTGGAACGACTACATCTGGCCGTTGGTGATCACCAACGACGAGTCGCGGATGACGTTGCCGGTCGGCCTGACCTTGCTGCGCAACATCGAGGGCGACGCCAGTGCCTATCCGGTGCTGATGGCGGGTGCGGTGATGGTGATCGTGCCGGTGCTGGTGATCTTCGCCGCGCTGCAGCGGTTCATCGTTGCCGGGCTCACCCAGGGAGCCGTCAAGTGACCCGCCGAGAATCTGCACCAGCTGGTGCCCACTCCTGTTACCCATCGTGCTGTACCCGTGCAGTACCCGCTGAAAGGAACCAGGTATGACGCTCAACCTCCCCGATCCGTTGGCCGCGCTCGGCATCAAGAAGCTCGACCGCAGGCGCTTCCTCGGGCTGGCCGGCCTGGGGGCCGGCGCCATGGCGTTGGCCGCCTGCGGCGGCCCGGAGACGGCACCGCCGAGCACGCCAGCGGCCGGCGGCGCCGCAGGTTCCGGTGCTGCCGGGTCCAGCGGCGCGGCGGCCGGGTCGGGCACCGACTGGGCCGGGGTCAAGCCGGCCACCTCGATCACCTTCTGGACCAACCACCCCGGTAGCTCGGAGGATGTGGAGAAGGCGATCATCGCCGACTTCAACGCCAACAACCCGGACAAGATCCAGGTCAAGATGGTGACCGCCGGCTCGAACTACGAGGAGGTGGCACAGAAGTTCCAGACCGCGCAGAGCGGCGGCGGGCTCCCGGACCTGGTGATCTTCTCCGACGTGTGGTGGTTCCGCTACTACATGCAGAAGTCGATCCTGAAGCTCGACGACCTGCTCACCGCGGTCGAGCTGGACACCTCCGCCTACCGGGAGAGCCTGGTCAAGGACTACCAGTACGCCGATGGCCAGTGGGCGATCCCGTACGCCCGTTCGACGCCGCTGTTCTATTACAACAAGGAGCACTGGAGCAAGGCCGGACTGGAGGACCGGGCACCCAAGACCTGGGACGAGTTCGCCGAGTGGGCGCCGAAGCTGGCGGCGGCCGGCCTCGGCACGCAGCACGTCTACCAGCTGCCCGCGCTGGCCGACTACGCCGGCTGGGCCTTCCAGAACAACCTGTGGGGTTGGGGCGGCGGCTGGTCCAAGGAGTGGGACATCACCTGCGACTCGGCCGAGTCGGTGGCCGCCCTGCAGTTCCTGCAGGACTCGGTCTACAAGGACAAGTGGTCAGGCGTCTCCAGCAAGGCGGCCACCGACGACCTGGCGGCCGGCGCGGTCAGCGCGACCGTCGGCTCCACCGGCAGCCTGGTCGGCGTGCAGAAGACCGCCAAGTTCGATGTCGGCGTCGGTTTCCTGCCGGGTGGGCCGAAGGTGGACAAGCCGGTCTGTCCGACCGGTGGTGCCGGCCTGGGCATCCCGATCGACATCGCGCCGGAGAACCAGAAGGCGGCCGCGCTGTTCCTGAAGTTCCTGACGAACGCGGAGAACACCGTCAAGTTCTCCGCCGCCACCGGCTACATGCCGGTACAGACGGACGCCGACACCAGCGCGCTGGTCAAGGCGAATCCGTTGGTGCAGACCGCGATCGACCAACTCGCGGTGACCCGCCCGCAGGACAACGCCCGGGTGTTCATCCCCGGCGCCGACCAGGAGATGGCCAAGTCGTGCGCCACCATCCTGACCTCGCAGGGGTCGGTGCAGGACACCATGACAGCGTTGAAGGCGACGCTGACGAAGATCTACAACTCCGAGGTCAAGCCGAACCTGTAGATCGGCGCCCGAAGGGACAACCCCGCTACGCCTGCCGTAGCGGGGTTGTCCCGCTGCTGGGACAAGTGCGCTACGCCTGCGGTAGCGGGGTTGTCCCGCTCGGCGGCCGCTGGTGGCAAGGGTGTGCGACGGCACCGGTATTCTGTGGGTTCCGTCGTGTTGCCAGGGAGCCCTTGTGAGCCTCGTCGTGCAGAAGTACGGGGGCTCGTCCGTGGCCTCTGCCGAGCGGATCAAGCGCGTCGCCGAACGGATCGTCGCGACTCGCAAGGCCGGTCACGACGTGGTGGTGGTGGTCTCCGCGATGGGCGACAGCACCGACGAACTGCTCGACCTGGCCCAGCAGGTGGCCCCGGTACCGCCGGCCCGCGAACTCGACATGCTGCTCACCTCCGGGGAGCGGATCTCCAACGCGCTGGTCGCGATGGCGATCTCCGCGTTGGGCGCCGAGGCCCGCTCGTTCACCGGCTCGCAGGCCGGGGTGATCACCACCGCCGTGCACGGCAAGGCCAGGATCATCGACGTCACCCCCGGGCGGATCCGGGCGGCACTGGATGCCGGAGCGATCGCGCTGGTGGCCGGGTTCCAGGGCGTCAGCCAGGACACCAAGGACATCACGACGCTCGGCCGCGGCGGCAGCGACACCACGGCGGTGGCCCTGGCCGCGGCGTTGGAGGCCGACGTCTGTGAGATCTACACCGACGTGGACGGGGTGTTCAGCGCCGACCCGCGGATCGTGCCGAACGCGGCGAAGCTCGACACCATCACCTACGAGGAGATGCTGGAGATGGCAGCATCGGGCGCCAAGGTGCTGATGCTGAGGTGCGTTGAATACGCGCGCCGGTACCAGGTTCCGGTGCACGTGCGTTCCTCGTATTCCTACCGCAACGGCACCATCGTCACCGGCACCATCGAGGAGCTCCCAGTGGAACAGGCCATGATCACCGGAGTTGCACACGACCGCAGCGAAGCGAAGATCACCGTCACCAACGTGCCCGACCACCCAGGCGTGGCGGCCCAGATCTTCCGGACCATCGCCGACACCGAGATCGACATCGACATGGTGGTGCAGAACATCTCGCCCGGGACGGCCGGGCAGACCGACATCACCTTCACCCTGCCGAAGGACGACGGACCGAAAGCCGTTGCCGCCCTTGAGGGCAGGCGCGACGCCATCGCGTTCGACCAGGTGATCTACAACGACCATGTCGGCAAGGTCTCGCTGATCGGTGCCGGCATGCGCAGCCATCCCGGGGTGACGGCCACCTTCTGTGAGGCGCTGGCCGCCGCCGGGGTCAACATCGACATCATCTCCACCTCGGAGATCCGGATCTCGGTGCTGGTGCGGGACGAGGAATTGGATACCGCCGTGCGGGCGCTGCACGACGCGTTCGATCTCGGCGGCGACGAACAGGCCATGGTGTACGCGGGAACGGGACGGTGAGCGCCATGTCCGATGGACTGACAGTGGCGGTTGTCGGCGCGACCGGGCAGGTCGGCGCCAAGATGCGGGAGATCCTGGCGGCCCGGAACTTCCCGTTCGACACGTTGAGGTTCTTCGCCTCCGCGCGGTCGGCGGGCAGCTCGCTGCCCTGGGCCGACGGTGCGATCGTGGTCGAGGACGCGGCGACGGCTGACGTCTCCGGGATCGACATCGCGTTGTTCTCGGCCGGTGCATCGACGTCGCGCGCCCAGGCGCAGCGGTTCGTCGATGCCGGCGCCGTGGTGATCGACAACTCGTCCGCCTTCCGGATGGATCCCGCTGTGCCGCTGGTGGTTTCCGAGGTGAACCCGCAGACCGCGCTGGACGCGGTGGCCGCCGGGCGGGCGGCCGGCACGGGCGCGGTGATCGCGAACCCGAACTGCACCACGATGGCCGCGATGCCGGTGCTGCGTCCGCTGCACGACGAGGCGCAGCTGCAGCGCCTGGTGGTGGCCACCTACCAGGCGGTGTCCGGATCCGGTCTGGCCGGCGTCGAGGAGCTGGACGGGCAGGTGCAGGCGGTGGGTGCCGACGCGCCGAAGCTGGCCCACGACGGCGCCGCGGTGAGCATGCCGGCGCCGAAGAAGTACGTCGCGCCGATCGCCTTCAACGTGCTGCCGATGGCCGGTTCGCTGGTCGACGACGGATCCGGCGAGACCGACGAGGAACAGAAGCTGCGCAACGAGTCCCGCAAGATCCTGGACATTCCGGAGCTCGCGGTGGCCGGCACCTGCGTGCGGGTCCCGGTGTTCACCGGGCACTCGCTGGCCATCCATGCCGAGTTCGCCCGGCCGCTGACGGTGGCCCGGGCGACCGAGCTGTTGTCGTCAGCCCCGGGGGTGCAGTTGGCCGACGTGCCGACCCCGTTGCAGGCGGCCGGCGCCGATCCGTCGTTGGTCGGCCGGATCCGGGTCGACCAGAGCGTGCCGGGAGGTCGCGGGCTGGTGCTGTTCGTGTCCAACGACAATCTGCGCAAGGGCGCCGCGCTGAATGCCGTGCAGATCGCCGAGTTAATCGCTCCTGCGCTGCGCTGAGCCCTCCCCGAACGCGTAACGGGGTTGTCCCGGAGACCGTCCCTCCAGGGAGGTAGCGGAATTCTTGCGAGGTAGCGCTGTTGGTGCCGGCGTGTCGTGGAAAATCCCGCTACCTGCGAGGGCGGATACCGTGGGCTGATGGTGGCGTTCAGGCGATCGCGGGTCCGGGCAGCCGGTCTGGTGATCGGCTGCTGGCTGGCGGTGGGCTGTGCGGCGAGCACGGTCACGGGCGCCGGGACAACCACGCTACGGCCCACTTCGGGGATGACGAGCACGGTCACGGGCGCCGGGACAACCACGCCACGGCCCACTTCGGGGATGACGAGCGCGGTCACGAGCACCGGGACAACCACGCTACGGCCCACTTCGGGGATGACCAGCGCGGTCACGGGCGGCGGGACAACCACGCTACGGGTGACTGCGGGGGCATCCGCCGGGGCGCAAGCGTTCCGGTCGACCGTGCAGCGGATCGGCCCGGAGCTGGCCACCCGGATGACGGCGTCGTACCGGGCCGGCTGTCCGGTGCCGCTGACCGACCTGCGCTACCTGACAGTGACCATCCGCGGGTTCGACGGCCGGTCGCACCAGGGCGAGCTGGTGGTCTCGGCGAGGGTCGCCGCCGACGTCGTCACGGTGTTCAAGACGCTGTACGACAAGGGCTTTCCGATCAGGTCGATGCGGCTGGTGGACGACTTCGGTGCGGATGACGACGCGTCGATGGCCGCCGACAACAGCTCCGCCTTCAACTGCCGGCCGGTGACCGGCGGCTCCAGCTGGTCGGAGCACTCCTACGGCGAGGCGATCGACATCAACCCGCGGGAGAACCCGTACCTGTCGGGTGACACGGTGCTTCCGCCGGACGGTGCCGGATACGTCGATCGGCCGGACTCGCCGGGCGTGATCCACTCGGGCGATGCGGTGGTCTCCGCGTTCGCCGCGATCGGTTGGCACTGGGGCGGGAACTGGACCGATCCGGTTGACCTGCAGCACTTCTCGCGTAGTGGTCGATAAAGAACCGCGGCCGCTGACCGGGTTCAGCGCCGACAGGGCATCACGGCGAGCCGGCCAGGGCCCTTGAACGGACCCGCCTCGGACATCACGGCGTAACCGCACCGGTCCGGCAGGCTGGTGATGCCCTCGGCCTGCGGGACGGCGGGCATCGGCAGCGAGCGGTGCGGCCAGTGCGGAAAGCCCGTCGGATCGGCGCCGGGCGCCGGCGCGGTGTATTGGATCACCTGGTCGTAGGTCAGCAGCAGCACCCGGTCGCCGTCGTAGGCGGCGTCGGTGACCACCGTCCCGGTGAGCAACGACTGTTCCGGCACGGCCGGTGCCGGCGGGGTGAAGGTGCCAACCAGATCGAGCACCCCGCCGCCCGGCTTGCCGCGATAGATCCGATGTGGCGCAACGGTTCCGGTCGAATCGCGGGCAGATTTGTCGATCACCACCAGATCGCCGTCCGGCGCCAGGAACATCGACTCGGCGTTGTGCGGCCCGTCGGAATAGGTGTACGTCCAGGCGATCGACTGGGCGAACCACGGCGGGCCGGTCGGCACCGGGACCCGGTAGATCGTCACCGACTCCCGGTGGGTGTGGTCGCCGATGTCGCCGACGAACAGGCAGTTCCCGGTGCCGGTCCCGGTCGGCTCGCACGGTCCGGACGTCAGCGCCTCGGCATTCGTCGCCGACATTCCGGCGACCTTCACCCGGGCCAGCACCGATCCGTTGGCCCGCAACGCGATCAGTTCGCCGGTGCCGGTCGCGTCGTCGACGGTGTAGAAGGTCCCGTTCGCGGTGACAGCGAGTCCGCTGGCCTCGGTCGCTACGCCGGCCGGCAGCGCGTGCACCCCCGACTGGGCTGACGTGGACTGGGTTGACGAGGACTGCGCTGACGTGGACCGGGTTGACGTGGACTGGGTTGACGTGGACTGGGCTGACGTGGACTGGGTTGACGTGGACTGGGCTGACGAGGACCGGGCTGACGACGGACGGGTCGAGGAGGACGTGCCTGGCGCCGGATTGGATGGCGCCGGATTGGCTGTCACCGGCTTGGATATCACCGAGCTGGATGTCACCGGCGACTGCGTCGGCGGCGACGAGGCGTCACCGGGCCCGGTAGCCCCACATCCGCCGATCAGCAGGGCCACCGAGAGCAGCCCGATCGACAGAACTGCGGGTGCCCGGCGCCGCAGCGTTCGGCCCGACCACCCCATGCTCATGGCTCGAGGGTACGGACGTCGGGACCTCAGGCCGCCGACTCCGAGTGGTGCTCATCGGCCGTGCGCGAGTCGTCCATGGTGAGCGCGCCGAGCAGCGCCACCGCGCCGACCAACACGGCGAGCACCAGGAAGGCAACGCGTTCGCCGTGGAAGTAGGACGTGACCAGGGCAGGACTCCAGGCACCGAGCGGGAGCACCGTCACCACCAGTGCGGCGATGAACGTGCCGACCAGCGCGGTACCGATGCTGGTGCCGACCTCCTGGGCGGTGTCGTTGAGCGCCGCGGCCAGCGAGGTCCGCTCGCTGGGCATGGCATCCACCAGGCCGACGGCACAGATCGTCATCACCGTCCGCAACCCGACGGTCATGATCACCATGCCGACCGCGATCGCCAGGTACCCGTGATCGACGGCCCAGGCCAGCCAGACCAGCGAGACGGTCAGGGACACCGCGCCGAACAGGCAGGCAACCCGGCGGCCGAACCGCGCCACCAGGCGTTCGGTGAGTGGCGTGGCGGCCAGCATGGTGACGATGAACGGCAAGTTGGCCAGGCCCGCCCGGACCGGACTCCAGCCGAAGGCGAACTGGAAGTGCAGGACCAGGCTGAACATCACGCCGGCCATCGCTATCGCGGTGCCGATCTGCGCCAGCGTCGCTCCGCGAACGGTGCGGTTGCGCAGCAGCCGCAGGTCCAGCATCGGGAACGCGGCGCTGCGCTCGCGGAGCACGAAACCCACGCCGGCCGCGATTGCGCCCACCGCAGCCAGCACGGTGGGCACGGACAGCCAGCCGTGCTCGACACCGCTGGTCATCGTGAAGCACGCCAGACCGATGGCGACGATGGTGAGCGCGGCGCCGGGCACGTCCATCACGTCGGCGGTGAGGTCTTCCGGGCGGTCCTTGGCGACACCGAGCCGGATGCCGAGGAACGCGATCAGGGCAATCGGCGCATTGACGACCAGCAGCCACTCCCAGCTCACGTGGGCAAGGGCGGTGCCGCCGAGCAGCGGGCCGAGGACGAAGCCGCTCATCCCGACGACGATCATCACCGTCATCGCGCGCATCCGTAGTGCCTGGTCGTCGAAGAGCCGGAACACCAGAGAGTTCGTGATCGGTGCCATGGCGGCTGCGGCGATGCCGAGGGCCGCCCGCAGCGCGATCAGCTCACCGGTAGAGGTGACGACCAGCACCAGCAGGCTCATCAGGCCGAACGCGGCAAGACCGACCTGCAGGACGCGGCGACGGCCGAACCGGTCGGCGATGGAGCCGGCCGTCAGCAGCAGTCCGCCGAAGGTCAGCGAGTAGGCGCCGGTGATCCACTGCAGCGAGGTGGTGCTGCCGTGCAGATCGCGGCCGATGGTCGGCAGCGCGATCGTCAGCAGCGTGTTGTCGACCATCTCGACGAAGAACGCCAGGCACAGCGCAGCAAGTGGGATCCACGCCGCTCGCAAGGAGGGATAGGTGCGGGCGCCGGACACCGCCGCGTGGCCGGCGGGAGACGTCACCGCGGGGGAAGGGGACGAGGACTGATGGGTGCTCATGGGATACCTCTCGAAGATCGAACCATGTTCGATAACCGAACACGGTTCGAACTATAGAACGAGGTTCGATAGGATGCAACAGTGACCCAGGATCGACCAGGACAGCGCACCGGCCGCCAGCGTGCATCGCACTCGATGGAAGCGGTGCTGACCGAGGCCGTCCGGCTGCTGGACTCCTCCGGCGAGAAGGCGCTCACCTTCCGGGCCCTGGCGGCCAGGCTGGGCGGCGGCGTCGGCAGCATCTACTGGTACGTGCAGGGCAAGGACGAACTGCTCGACAGGGCCGCCGACCACGTGATGGGCGCCATGCTGGAGGCCACCGAGAAGTTCGTCGACGACGACGACCCGATCGAGGCCATCCGGAACATCGGCATCGCCCTGTACGGCGCCACCGTCGACCGGCCGTGGCTCGGCAATTACTTCATGCGCAACACCGGATTCCAGCCGAACTCGCTGCAGCTGTACGAGCGGCTCGGTCAGCAGGTCCTGCGGCTGAACCTGACACCGCGACAGTCGTTCCACGCGGCGTCGGCGGTGGTCGGATTCGTCGTCGGGGTGGCCGCCGACATGGGTCAGGAACTCCCGGAGGAACTGATCAGCGGCGAGCTCGATCGCGCCCAGTACATGGACCGGGTGGTGGCCGAGTGGCGCGCACTCGACCCGGCCGACTACCCGTTCCTGCACACCATTCTTGGCGAGTTCGAGAAACACCGGGACATCGACCAGTTCCGCGCCGGACTCGACCTGCTGCTGGCCGGGCTGCGTCAACAGGCCGGTCAGGGTATGCCACGACGGACCAAGCATCAGCCCGCATCGACGTCCGTGGCAACGCCGTAGGCGCGACGGGCGACCCAGCGCCTCGCCCGACAACGGCGCGAGGCAGGATCGGTGGAGTGAACCTACGCATCGTTGGGATCGGTGGCTCGGTCGACCCGGGGTCGCAGTCGGGAGCGGCCCTCCGCTCGGTGCTGGCCGCCGCGCAGCGGCTGGGGGCATCGACCACGGTGTTCACCGGCCCGGATATCGCGTTCCCGCCGTACTTCACCGGTGCGCAGCTGCCGCCGGCGGCCCGCGACCTGATCGAGTCGGTCCGCCGGGCCGACGGGGTGGTGATCGCCTCGCCCGGGTACCACGGCACCATCTCCGGTGTCGTCAAGAACGCGCTGGACTACCTGGAGGAGCTGCGGGACGACGCCCGGCCGTACCTGGACGGCAGGGCAGTCGGCCTGGTCGCCGTGGCCAGGGGTTGGCAGGCCACCGTCGACACCCTGGTGACGCTGCGGCAGGTGACCCATGCGCTGCGCGGGTGGCCGACGCCGTACGGGGTGACGATCAACTCCAGCATGACCCACTTCGACGACGACCTGACCGAGGACGACGGCGCGCGCGACTCGCTCGAGCTGGTTGCCGCCCAGGTCGTCTCGTTCGCCCGGAAGATGGGCACCGGATCCGATGACGGACGATGATCGACCCACAGCACTTCCGGACCCGGCAGTGACCACGCAAGGAGGCAGGCGATGACGGCGCAACGGACCGAGGCCACCGAGGCGATCGAGCGGGCCAGGGACTTTCTCACCGCGAACCGGACCGACCTGGCGGCCGCGAAGGCCGGGTTCAGCTGGCCGCGCCCCGCCGAGTTCAACTGGGGCCTCGAGTGGTTCGACGTGCTCGCCCAGCAGCACCCGGACCGGCCGGCCCTGACGATCGTCGAGGAGGACGGCAGCACCGGGAGCTGGACCTACGCCGGGCTCTCGGCCAGATCCGACCAGCTGGCCAACTGGCTGCGCGAGCTCGGGGTGACCCGCGGCGATCGGATCATCCTGATGCTCAGCAACCAGGTGGAGCTGTGGGAGACCATCCTGGCCGCGATCAAGCTCGGCGCTGTCGTCATCCCCGCCAGCACGCTGCTGGCCGCCGCCGACCTGCGGGACCGGGTGCAGCGCGGCAACGCGAAGTTCGTCATCGCCAGGGACGCCGACGTCACCACCTTCGCCGACGTACCCGGCGAGTTCACCCGGATCCGGGTCGGCGGTACCGGGGACGCGCCGGAGGGTTGGCGCAACTACAGCGATTCGGTTGGTGCCGCAACGGATTTCACGCCGGACGGACCGACGCCTGCCGACGCCACGCTGTTGCTCTACTTCACCTCGGGGACCACCGCGCTACCGAAGTTGGTGGAGCACACCCACATCAGCTATCCGATCGGCCACCTGTCCACCATCTATTGGATCGGGTTGCAGCCCGGCGACGTGCACCTGAACATCTCCTCGCCCGGCTGGGCGAAGCACGCCTGGTCCAACGTGTTCGCGCCGTGGTTGGCCGGTGCCACGGTATTCCTGTACAACTACAACAGGTTTGACGCCAGATCCCTGATGCGGGTGATGGGGGAGAACCACGTCACCACTTTCTGCGCGCCGCCAACGGTCTGGCGGATGCTCATCCAGGCGGATCTGTCCGAGCTGACCACGCCGCCGCGGGAGGCACTCGGCGCGGGCGAGCCGCTGAACCCAGAGGTGATCGACCAGGTCCGAAAGGGTTGGGGCGTCACCATTCGGGACGGGTTCGGGCAGACCGAGACCACCCTGGCGGTGGCGAACACCCCTGGTCAGCCGGTGAAGGACGGATCGATGGGGCGGCCGCTGCCGGGTTACCCGGTGGTGCTGGTCGACCCGGCGACCGGTGAGGTCGGGGACGAGGGCGAGATCTGCCTGGATCTGTCGGACCGTCCGGTCGGGCTGATGGCCGGCTACCACGGGGACGACGAACGGACCGCGGAAGCCATGCGGGACGGCTACTACCACACCGGTGACGTCGGTTCGCGGGACGACGACGGCTACATCACCTACGTCGGTCGCGCCGACGACGTGTTCAAGGCGTCCGACTATCGGATCTCGCCGTTCGAACTCGAGTCGGTGCTGATCGAGCATCCGGCGGTCGCCGAGGCGGCAGTGGTGCCGTCACCCGACCCGCTCCGGCTGTCGGTCCCCAAGGCATATGTCGTGCTGGCCAACGGCTTCTCGCCGGACGCGGCCACCGCGAGAGAGATCCTCGGCTACGCAAGGGAGCACCTGGCGCCGTACAAGTGGATCCGCAGGCTCGAGTTCGCCGAGTTGCCCAAGACGATCTCCGGCAAGATCCGACGGGTCGAGCTGCGCGGCCGGGAGAACGAACTGCATGCCGGTGACGCAACGGTTGACGGCGAGTTCCGCTGGGAGGACCTGGTCACCGACTGACCGCCTGACGGTTCGCGGGGTTCGGCTGCGCCTATCGCCGCAGTACGGCGCGGACGAACCCGACCTGCACCGCGGCCTGGCGAATCCGTTCGTCGACCACCATCGAGCCGTGGCCGGTGTCGTAGCGGTATACCGCGTAGTCGGCGCCGCGGGCGGACAGCGCCTGCAGGTAGTTCTCGATCTGGCCGATCGGGCAGCGCGGATCGTTGGCGCCGGCCAGCACCAGCACCGGCGCTGTCACCTGATCGATCCTGGTCAGCGGGGAGGCATCGAGGTACTTGAGCGGCACCTCCTGCGGTGAGCCGCCGAACAGTGCGCGGTCGTAGGCCCGCAACGGCTCCATTTCCTGCTGGTAGGCGGCCGGATAGTCCGCGACCGGGACGCCGGCCACCCCGACCCGCCACCGGGTGGGCTGCGCGCCCAGCCCGAGCAGCGTGAGGAAGCCGCCCCAGGAGGCACCGACAAGGGCGCAGGCATCCTGGTCGACGATTCCGGCGCTGATCAGGTGATCCTGAACGGCGGCCAGGTCGGCCAGTTCGGTGTGGCCGATCCGCTGGGTGATGGCGTCCCGCCACTGCGATCCGTAGCCGCTGGAGCCGCGATAGTTGACCTGCACAACGGCGAAGCCGGCATCCAGCCACAGGGCCCGTTCGGCGTCGAAGGAGTCCTCATCGGCCGCATCCGGTCCGCCGTGCACCAGGAAGACCGCGCGCTGCGGGATATTGGACCCGCCGGCGAGATCCGGCGCCGGTCCGCCGGCCGGTGTCGCGAGCAGGGCATGGATCCGCCCGCCCGGACCGTCCACCCAGACATCGTGCACCGGCTCCGATGACGGGGCCTGGGGACCGGGTGAGGTCAGCAGGGTGGTCGGCACGTAGGTGATCCGGTCGCGGTCCGGGATCGGATGCAGCTGACGCACTCGCACCGGGGTGGCGGCGCTGGAGCCGCGGTACCAGACGACACCGTCGTCGCGGGCCAATGCGCTGTCGATCATTCCGGGGTCCGCCGGCAGCGCCTGCAGTTCGCCGGTGTCCAACTGGTAGCGGTACAGCCTGCCGCGGCCGGCCTCGGTCTGCAGCACCAGCACGGCAGCGCCGTCGCGGAAGAACGAGCCGGTCAGGTCGCCCGGGAGGTCGATCGCGAGCTCGGTGACCTCGCCGGTGCCGGCGTCCCAGATCAGCAGTTCGTCGCGACCGCGGCGCTCGTGCCCGACCAATAACCGCTGATCGCCCGGAGCGGGGGCGAAGTCCAACGGCGACAGGCCCTTTCCGGGAGAGTCGTCGAGCTCGGCCAGCGTCGAGTTGTCCGAGGTGCGCAAGGAACGCAGTGCGCCGTAACGGGAGTCGCCGTGCTCGGTGTGCACCAGCACCCAGATCTGCTCGTCGGCCGACAGGGCGCCCACCGAGCCGTCGTTCTCGTTGCGGTACACCACCTCGGTGTCCGTCCCGCCGCGAGCGAGGTGGATCCGGGTGCCGTCGTCGTCGTTGAAACCGGCCAGCACCAGTTGCTGGCCGACTTCCAGACCTGCCGGATAACCGGGCGGCACGCCGGGTATCGCTTCGCCGGCGCTGCCGGGCGCGGCGCCGAACGGTTGGGCCATCCACCGGCCGAACTCGTCACCGGCGTCGTCGTCGAACCACCACAGGCCCTGGCCGTTCGCCGACAGCGTCCCGAGCGTCGTGCCGTCGGGTCGGTCCGTCGCCTGCAGCTGCAGATTGCCCGTCACGTCCCAGCAGTACAGCTCGTAGGTGCCCGACTCGTTGGACACGTACGCCGCCCGGCCGGCAACGTCCCTGGCCGGCACCGGCAGCGACATCCGGCTGGCGCTGTACCGGTCACGCCAGCGACGTTCGGCCGACGGGTCGTCGAGCAGTGGGTCGGGGACCGCCGCCGGCGGATGGGGGGTGGAGGTGGCGGTGGAGGTGGCGCCGGTTGCGGCAGCACTCTCCGCCGCCGTGCCGTCCGCTGCGGTGCTCTCCGCTGCGGTGCGCTCCTCGGCGGGCGCGGGCCGGCCGTCCCGTGGCTGGGACCAACCGTGCTGCTCGGGTGACGTCATCTCCACCACCTCTCGGGATCAGGCCTGGGCGCAGGTCTGGCGGGCCGTGCCCAGGCCGTCGATGGCAACTTCCATCACATCGCCCGCGGTCAGGAACGGGAACCGGCCGGAGAGCGCCACACCCTGCGGGGTACCGGTGTTGATCACGTCGCCGGGCTCCAGCACGGCGTACTGGGACAGGTGATGCACGATGGTCGGCACGTCGAAGATCATGTCCGCCGTCGACGAGTCCTGTCGAGGCTCACCGTTCACCGTCGAGGTGAGCCGCAGTGCCCCTGGATCGACCTCATCAGCCGGCACCAGCGACGGCCCGAGTGGGTTGAACGTCTCACAGCACTTGCCCTTGGACCACTGGCCGGCGGACTGCTCGAGCTGGAACGCGCGCTCGGAGACGTCGTTGGACACCGTGTAACCGGCGATGTACTCCCAGGCGTCCTGGACCGACTCCAGGTAGCGGGCCTGCTTGCCGATCACGATGGCCAGCTCGACCTCCCAGTCGGTCTTGACCGAACCGCGGGGGATCAGCACGTCGTCGTTGGGACCGACCACCGTGTTCGGGGTCTTGAAGAAGAGCACCGGGACCTTGGGCGGCTCGGCGCCGGACTCGGCTGCGTGCGCCGCATAGTTCATCCCGATGCACCAGACGGCGTGCGGGCGGGCGACCGGTGCGCCGATCCGCTGCCCGGCGATGTCCAGTGTCGGCAGTTTCGGCTCTGCCGAGAGGGCGGCCCGCACCGCCGCGATGCCGCCGCCGGCCAGGAAGGCACCGTCGATGTCGGAGGTGAGCGACGAGATGTCGTAGGCGACGTCGTCGACCACCGCCACCGGACGTTCGCTACCGGATTCGCCGATTCGCTGCAGTTGCACGGGCTTCCTTTCGTTGTCTCGTCGCTGACGAGACGATCTGTCGCGGGCCGGATCGCCGGGCGCCGGCTCCGCGTGTTTCGCGGAGCGTTCCCCAGCATGATTCCAGCCCCATCCCCAAGTGAAACACTGGGCCGATGATCGAGCGGCAGGCACTCCGATGAGCTCAGCGACACCCTCGGGTTGGTATCCGGATCCGGCGCCCGGCCAGGCGGGCGAGCCGGCGATGCTCAGATGGTGGGACGGGACCTCCTGGACGGACCACCGGCGCCCGGCCCAGGATGCCGCACCCGCACCCGCTCCGGCGGCCGGTACCGCCGGCAACGCGGCGGGTGGTTCCGGCGCCGGCTCGACGTACGTGCCCGGTTCCGAGTACGGCGGCCAGGTGCAGTTCGGCTCGGCGCCGCCGCCACCGGAGGATCCGCCGCAGCAGCAACAGCCAACGGGTCAGCAGGGCTATGCGCAGCAGAGCCATCAGCAGCAGGGTTACGGCCAGCAGTCCGCTCAGCAGGGCTACGGCCAGCAGTCCGCTCAGCAGGGCTACGGCCAACCAGCGGGCCAACAGCCGGCCCAAGGAGTCCGCTCGCCGTACACCGAGGACACCATGGCCGTGTCCCAGCGGCGCAAGATCATCGAACTCACGAACGAGTACGACGTCTACGGCGCCGACGGCGCGGTGATCGGTCACGTCGCCGAGATCAACCAGTCCGGACTCAAGAAGGCCGCCAGATTCCTGAGCAGCCTCGATCAGTACATGACCCACACGCTCGAGGTGCGGGACGCCTCGGGCCGGCCGTTCATGGTGCTGACCAGGCCGGCCAAGATCGTGAAGTCGACACTCGTGGTGAGCAATCCCCTTGGCGGCGAGATCGGCCGGCTGGTCCAGCGCAACGTCTTCGGCAGGATCCGCTTCGGCATGGAAGCGGGCGGCCGGGAGGTGGGCTCGCTGAACGCCCAGAACTGGATCGCCTGGAACTTCCAGATGCTGGACGCCAACGGCTCCGAGGTCGGACGCATCACCAAGACCTTCGAGGGCGTCCTGACGACCATGTTCACCAGCGCCGACAAGTACGCCGTGCAGCTGATGCCGGGACTGGCCGAACCACTGAAGTCGCTGTGCATCGCCGCCGCGTTGTGCGTGGACACCGCGCTCAAACAGGACGCTCGCGGCTGGAACTGAGACCCGGTCGGGGGCACGCGCAACATCCGCTAGACTTGTCACGACCTCCGGGGTGTGGCGCAGCTTGGTAGCGTGCTTCGTTCGGGACGAAGAGGTCGCAGGTTCAAATCCTGTCACCCCGACCAATCAGCAAAGGGTCCCGGCCGCTAGGCCGGGGCCCTTTGCTGATTCATCAGGACCGTCAGGATTTGAACGCTGACGAGCGGAGCGAGGCAGCCAAATCCCGCCTGCGCCACAATTGATCCTTCACCACCGGGACATCCGTGTCGGAATCGTCGCTCCCCGTTCGTTGGGTGGGTGCGACAGCGGACCGACCGGGTCCGCGCGAACTGAAGGAGCAACCGTGACCGAATACCTCCTGTACTTCAACCAGCAGTGGGTCGGAGACCACACCGAGGAATGGTTCCGTGGGCGTGGTCCGCGGGCGATGGCAGTGACCGAAGAGATGAAGGCGGCCGGCGTCTATGTGTTCGCCGGGGGACTTGAGGAGGAGGACGGCCCGGTCTACAGCGCGGACCCGAACGGCGAAACCGTGACGATGACCGACGGTCCCTACGTCGAGACCAAGGAGTTTCTGGGCGGGTTCGCCGTGGTGGACGTGGCCGACGACGAGGCCGCCAAGATGTGGGCTGCGAAGGTCGCGGAGGCATGCGGCTGGCCGCATGAGGTTCGCCGATTCAAGCCGCAGCCCCGAACCCGATGATGTCTCGTCCGCCGTGGCCCGGGAGTTGGGCCTAGCCTTTCGCCATGGACGAACCTGCGGTACTGGTGCAGGACCTGTGCGTCGTGCGCGGAAGCAGGACCGTGCTGCCGGGCCTGACGGTGGCCGTGCCGCGCGGCCAGGTGGTCGGCCTGCTCGGGCCGAGCGGCGGCGGCAAATCGACCCTGCTGCGGGCGATCGTCGGGGTCCAGATCATCGAGAGCGGCACCGTCACGGTGCTGGGTGAGCCCGCCGGATCTGCCGGGCTGCGATCGCGGGTCGGGTACGTGACCCAGTCACCCAGTGTGTTCGCCGACCTCACCGTGACGCAGAACCTCCGGTATTTCGCCAGCTTGGTTGGCGCCTCGTCGGCCTCGATTGCCGAGGCGATCACGGCGGTCGATCTGACCTCGCACGCCGACACCCGGGTGGGCGAGCTGTCCGGTGGGCAGCACTCTCGAGCGTCGCTGGCCGCAGCCCTGGTCGGCAGTCCGGAATTGCTGGTCCTTGACGAGCCGACGGTCGGCCTCGACCCGGTGCTGCGCCGCGACCTGTGGGAGCTGTTTCACCGGCTGGCCGACGCCGGGACCACGCTGCTCGTGTCCAGCCACGTGATGGACGAGGCGACCCGCTGCGACCGGCTGCTGCTGTTGCGGGAGGGCGTCATCCTCGCCGACGACACCCCGGACGGACTGCTGCGGCGTACCGGCGCCGCCGACGCCGAGCAGGCGTTCCTGACGCTGATCGAAGCGGAGCCGGCGGCATGAAACCGCGGCTGACCCTGGCCACCGCCGGCCGGGTGCTGCGCCAGGTGCGGGCCGACCCACGGACGATCGCGCTGCTCATCGTGGTGCCGTGCGTGTTGATCGGGCTGCTGGCCTGGGTGTTCAGCGGGACGCCGGTGTTCGACGCGATCGGTGCGCCGCTGCTGGGCATCTTCCCGTTCGTGGTGATGTTCCTGGTGACCAGCGTCGCCACCCTGCGGGAGCGCACCTCCGGCACCCTGGAACGGCTGCTCACCACGCCGCTGGGCAAGGCCGACTTCCTGCTCGGTTACGCGCTGGCCTTCGGCGCCCTGGCAATCGTCCAGGCATTGGTCGCCACCGGCTTCGCGGTCTGGGTATGCGGCCTCGACCCGGTCGGGCCGACCGGGCTGCTGGTGCTGGTCGCCGTGGTCGACGCGCTGTTGGGCACCGCGTTCGGGTTGTTCGTCAGCGCCTTCGCCCGCACCGAGTTCCAGGCCGTGCAGTTCATGCCGGCCTTCGTACTGCCGCAGTTCCTGCTCTGCGGGCTACTGGTGGCCCGGGACGAGATGCCGACGGTGCTGCACTGGATCTCGAACGTCCTGCCGCTGTCCTACGCGGTGGACGCGATGACCCTGGTGTCGACCAGCGCTGACGCGACCGGCCAGGTGCTGGGCAAGGTGGGCATCGTGCTCGCCTTCGCCATCGGGGCACTGCTGCTGGGTTCGCTGACGTTGCGGCGTCGCACGGCGTGAGCTTCCGGCCGCCTCCGATGTTCTAGTCGGCACCCTGGCCCGCGGACGTCCGCGCGGTCGCGTGCGGCCGTGGGCTAACCGAACATCGATCTGATGTATTGGAGCACGTCTCTGAGTTCGGCGAGGTCAGCCCGCTTGGGGTCCAGAGGTGTGAACTCGGTAGAATCTTCCATCGATTCTTCGTAGGTCTTGATCCAGTCCACGGGGTCTGAGACATAGGTGGAAATCTCATCCTCAAAATCCGATTTCCATTTAGAGTCCTTGGCGAGGAGAGTAGCGAACTTGTCCGCGACCGCCTTACGTCGCAACTCCTCCGTGGCGGCAATCTTCGTCTGCTCGCTCTTTCTCTCCGCCTTTTCTGCTTCGGCCTGGCTCTTCTCGGCGGCGGCTTTCGCTTCGGCCTGACGTTTCTCGGCGGCAGCTTTCGCTTCGGCCTGACGTTTCTCGGCGGCGGCTTTCGCCTCAGCTTGGGCCTGACGTTGCTTTTCTTGCTCGGCGAGGATGACCGCTCGGTTGAAGCGTTTGTTGGCATCCTCGAGGCTCATGCGATTTCCGTCGACGCTGACTTCGACCACGGCTGCCAGCGGCAAACTAGTCAGCAGTGTCTCGCGGTTCTTCTCTGCGCTGTAGACGTACAGATCCCGCTCCTTTTTGTCCGTTGTCGCCCGCCAGTCACCCTGCTCTTTCCGGCCGTAGGCGACCTTCGATGCGTGCGACTCCTCAAGGTGGATGTCGAAGATCTTCGATTTTTCGATCTTGGCCAGGTCGACTTTGATCGCCGCTTCACTGGTAAAGACCTTGCCGTGATTGCTGTACACCTTACGGTTAGGCCCGGCGTGAGTCGCGGACAACAGACGCTGATTCGGTCCGCTGCCGTCGCGCTGTTGCAGGAACAGTTTTTCTTCTTGTTTGAGCGCCGAGTTGCGGTCCCCGCCCTTGAACTTGTACAGATCGAACTGGTCGCCGCGCTTGTCCGATGTGTTCCGGGGTAACATCTCGCCTTTGGTGAACAGTTGAGTCATCTGTTCGAAGTCGCAGCCCCGGTAGACGAATCGACCGATCGACAGATCGCGGGCGTCGTGAACGTACTGCTTCGTGGTGCCTTTCTTGACAACGAACGGGTTCGCCAGACTCGCTTCCTTTTCACTGTCCGCCGGCGCACGGAATCGCGCCTGCCGTAGCAGGATGCGGTACACGGTTTCCCCGCTGGCGTTCGAGATGATGGGAATCTCATCACCCTCCTCGGCGCCTATGGTCACCGCTCGTTTGGTTGCCGTCAGGATCTCGTCGGATAGTTTCTTCAGGTCCCAGCCCGACGACTTGTAGTCGTTGTGGAACGTTTTCAGCGCTGCAATTCGTGTGTCCTGGTCGGCGTCGTCGGTCTGTTCGATCTTTCGATCCTTGTCGCTCTCGATCTCGTTCTTGTAGTCCCGCTTTGCGACTTGATGACTGGTGATCGCGTCGGCGATCTGCTTGACCAGCGCCTGGTCGGCCTCGTCGACCTTCCCGGCAGCTTCGAAGGCGATCTTGTCGCCGGCCCGGCGGAGGGTGCCGAGGCCGGCCGGCCTGGTACTCGGCGCGATCCGCGAAACCGATTGCGGACCGGTGGCGGCGCATCGCCTCAGCACGGCCATCACCGACTCCGCGGTTCGATCCGCGTCGGCTTCGGCCGGGTCGGTGGCCCGGCCGATCACCGGCGGGCCCGCCGCTGATCGGCCGACGTCGTGGACGGTGTGCGCCAGCTCGTGGGCCAGCAACCGTTGCCCCGCACCGGTGTCGGGCGCGTACTTCCCGGCACCGAAATAGATGTCGGTGCCATGGGTGAAGGCAAGGGCCTGGACCGACCGGGCCAGCCGGGCCGGCTCGTCGCCGGTGTGTACCCGGACGTTCCTCAGGTCGGCCCCCAATGCAGAACCCATCGCGTGCGCAACGTCGGTAGGCAGCGGGCTGCCGCCCCCGCGTCGGCGTGCCAGCGCGGCATCCACGCTTTGGTCCACTCGGGAGCCACCCAGCGGGTCGAGGGTCCCTGCGGAGCGACGGACCGCTCCCGGCCCAGATCCGCGCACCAGGCCGGATGCCGGCACCACCCAACCACCGAGCGGCCGTGTCGGTGCCGGCGCGGGCAGGGTGTCGCCATCAAGTGCACCTGCGCGATCCACTCGGGTGTCATGCTGCGCCGCGGCTGGTTCGGCCATCGGAAAGCCCCCTTGAGTCGGGCTCACTCTACGAGGGCCGGACAGAACGGACAAGACTCGAACGCTGCCTGGCGGCGGACCGTCACCCGCCTCGAGCCCATCGCCTGGCGGCGCCCGACGGTGCCGTCAGTCTCGCGCGGTCAAGGTCAGCAGGGTGGCCTCCGGTCGGCAGCAGAACCGCACCGGCATGTACGGGCTGTGGCCGAGGCCGGCCGAGACATTCAGCCAGGTCGAGGCGCCCCACCGGGACAGCCCGCGGGCCCTTGAC
Source organism: Nakamurella lactea DSM 19367 (assembly GCF_000426645.1). Taxonomy (GTDB): domain Bacteria; phylum Actinomycetota; class Actinomycetes; order Mycobacteriales; family Nakamurellaceae; genus Nakamurella; species Nakamurella lactea. The sequence goes on from NZ_AUFT01000012.1 coordinate 116,543, forward strand.
CGGTCGATGTCGCAGTTGGTGGTGACCGCGCCGACGAACGGCAGCCGGACCTGGCCGCCGTGCGTGTGCCCGGCCAGCACCAGGTCGTAGCCGTCGGCGGCGAACAGGTCGAGCAACCGCGGTTGCGGCGCGTGCAGCACCCCGATCCGCACCACGGCATCGGCCGTGGCCGGTCCGGCGATCTTCGGGTAGCGATCCCGCTTCGTGTACGGATCGTCGACCCCGGCCAGCGCGATCCGCTGTCCGCGGACGGTCAGCACGGTCGCCGCGTTGTCCAGATCGACCCAGCCGCGTTCGCGCTGGGCCGCCGCCAGGTCCCGCCAGGGCAGCGGGACCCTGGCCCGCCGCGGGTTGCCGCCGACGAAGTAGTAGTGCGGCGATTTGAAGATCGGCGCCACATAGTCGTTGTTGCCCATCACGAATGCACCGGGCACGTCCAGTAGATCGCCGAACGCCTCCACCGCAGCGGGTACCGAATCCCGGTGCGACAGGGTGTCGCCGGTGTTCACCACGAGGTCGGGACGCAGATCGGCGAGCGCGGCCACCCAGCGGGCCTTGCGCCGCTGGCCGGGAAGGATGTGCAGGTCCGACAGGTGCAGGATGCGGACCGGCCAGGAGCCGGGCTCCAGCACTTCCGCGGACACCCGGCGCAGGGTGAACAACCGCGGTTCGATCCCGATCGCCCAACCCGCGACCCCGGCCCCGGTCGCGGTCAGCGCTCCAAGGGCCTTGGCGGCGGTCGGCACGTCAGCCGCCGCCGGTGGTGGTGCCGCCGGTCGAGACGGTCAGCACCACGGTGGTCCCCGGCAGCGCGACCTGGTCCGGGTTCTGCGCGACCACGATGTTGATCGCGGCGCCGGACTTGTCGGTCGACTGCGCGGACACCTTGAAGCCCGCCTCGGTGATCCTGGTGGTCGCCTCGTCGATCGGCAGGCCGACCACATCGGGGACCTGGTTGCTCGGCTGCCCGGCGAGGTAGGTCGGATCGGCCGGACCGAAGTCCTTTTCCTGCAGGTCCTTGTGCAGCGGGGTCATCGCGTCCAGCCAGGTGGCGGCCGGGACCGAACCGCCGGACATCCCCTGTCCGCTCTGTGCTTCCTCGTTGGTGCAGGTGCGCAGCGGGTCCTTGCAGATCGACTTCGGTCGGGTCAGGTAGTCCCAGACCATCACCGCGCCGGAGTACTGCGGGGTGAAGCCGAGGTAGGCCGACGACTTGTAGTCCTGGGTGGTCCCGGTCTTGCCGGCGGCGACCCTGGTCCAGTTCGCCTTCACCGCGGCGGCGTGCGAGGTGCCGTCCGCGGCGGTCAGGTCGCCCTCCATTGCCCGCGACAGCGTGCTGGCCAGCGGGGCCGGTACCGCCTGGTCACACGGCGTCGCCTTCAGCGTGATGAGCTTGCCGTCCCGGTCGGACACCGAATCCACCGGGCTCGGTGCGCACCAGACACCACCGGAGGACAGCGTGGCCCCGACGTTCGCCAGCTCCAGCGGGCTGACCGGCGACACCCCAAGGGTGAACGACGCGATCTTCTGCCGCACCACCTCGTCGGCGTACGACTGACCGGACCCCGCCAGCTGCGGCGACACGTCCCCGGCGTCCAGGCTGTAGCCGCGCAGGCCGAGCTTCACCGACATCTGCGTGACCTTGTCCAGCCCGATCTGGTCCTCGAGCGCGACGAAGGTGGTGTTCGGCGAGGTGGCCAGCGCGCCCTCCATGGTCAGTGTCGGCGGATACCCGCCGGAGTTCTTGAAGGCGTGATTCGGCGCCAGCGGCGATCGGTATTCGGTCGGCACCGCCAACGTCGGGCGCTCCGTGCCCATGCCCAACTCCAGCGCGGCGGCCGCGGTGAAGATCTTGAAGGTGGACCCGGCACCCAGCGGGGCGAAGGTGGTGGGCAGCCGTTGCACCGTCTGTCCCTTGTTGGCCGCCAGGCCGTAGGGCCGGTTGGCCACCAGCGCGACCACCCGGCGGGTGGACTGGCCGGGCTGGACGACCGCCATCACGTTGGCGATGCGTTTGGTGGTGTCCGACGAGGGGTCGGCGTTCGCGTCGACCGCGGCCTTCGCATCCTTCATCGCCGCCGGATCGAGGTTGGTCCGGATGGTGTAGCCGCCGGTGCCGAGGGTGCTGGTGTCGAAGTCGTTGTTCTTGAGCCAGTCGAGCACGTACTGGCAGTAGTAGCCGTTCGTGGTGACCGACGCGACGTCGCCGCAGCCGTTCGGCGTCCGCGCCGGCTTGAGCATCGCCGGCGCCTTCTTCGCCTCGTCGGCGGTGGCCTGCGAGATGGCGTGCGACTGGACCATCAACTGCAGCACCAGGTTGCGCCGCTCCATGGCGTCGTTGAAGTGATCGGGATTGAGCGGGTTGTACTTGTTCGGGTTGTTGATCATGCCGGCGAGCAGCGCGGCCTGGGGCAGCGCCAGGTCCTTGGCGTGCACCCCGAAGTAGCGCATCGACGCGGCCTCGGCGCCGTAGGTGGACGGGCCGAAAGCGACGGTGTTCAGGTACCGCTCGAGAATGTCGTCCTTGGACAGCTTCAGTTCCAGCTGCAGCGCCATCTTCGCTTCGCGCAGCTTGCGGATCGGGGTCTGTTCGATGGCCGCGGCCCGCTCGGCGTCGGTCTTCGCCTGAACAAGGAACAGGTAGTTCTTCACGTACTGCTGGGTCAGCGTCGAGCCGCCGCCCTGGATCTGGTCGGACGAGGCGTTGTGCAGCAAGGCCCGGATGGTGCCCGGCCAGTCCACCCCGTGGTGCTGCTTGAACCGGCGATCCTCGGTGGAGATGACCGCCCGGATCAGCAGCTCACTTTCGTCCGACAGCGGGACCACGACCCGGTTCTGGTCGTAGATGTAGGTCAGCACCTTGCCGGAAGCGTCCAACACCGTGGTGCGTTCCGGTACCGGATCGGAGAAGTCGTCCGTGTTCACGTCGGCGATCGCCGCCGTCGCCTTGTTGGACGCCAGCCCGACGCCGACGAAGTAGGGCAGCATCAAGCCGGCCACCAGCGCGCCGGCCACCAAGGTGGCCACCAGTAGCCGTCCGATCCCGCTCATTACCCGCACGATTCGCCAGGGTACCGGGCCTGCCGGGGGACCCAGGGTGATCCGCGCCGCCACTGCCGGCGGTGACGGTTCCGGACGGTGACCGGCAGTCGGGCGAAAGTGTCCCCGTTCGGGTGGGAACGCGATCACCCAGCGGCGCGTCGTACGCACGTCGGCCGATCACAGGGGTGGATGGCCGACCAGGGCCGAACCGGGCCCGGTACGAACCGAGAAGGGGAACACACGATGAGCGCACGAGGCCTGCGCGTCGTCCCGCAGGACGGGACCGCCACCGTTGCAAATTCCACCGACTGGACCACCCGCGCGGTGTGCGCGAATCAGGACCCGGACCTGCTGTTCGTCACCGGCGCGGCCCAGCGTGACGCCGCCCGGATGTGCCATGGCTGCCCGGTCAAGCTCGAATGTCTGGCCGATGCGCTGGACAACCAGGTCGAGTTCGGTGTCTGGGGCGGTCTCACCGAGCGTCAGCGGCGGGCAATCCTGCGCAAGTGCCCGGACGTGACCAGCTGGTTCGACGTGCTGAGCCAGGCCCGCGACGACTCCACCGCGGCCACTGCCGGGTGAAGCTCACAGGCTGATCGCGCGTAGGTCGGCAACGTCGTGCACGTCGGTGGGCAGGGCCGGGATCTGCCGGATCGGCAGGCCGGCATGTGCCCGGGTGACCCTGGTCAGCATCCGCCGCTCCTCGGCGTTGATCGCCAGCAGTTTGCCGTGCACGGCCAGAACGCCGGCGGTCAGCGGGTCGGTCTCGGCGATCGCCGAGATCCCGGCGTCAACGGCCGCGACCGTCAGCGACGACAACGACGCCGGCAACGGATGGGTCCGGTTCATCACCAGGCCGGCCAGCGGCATGTGCTCCGCGCGCAACCGGTCGGCGAAGTAGGACGCCTCTCTGATCGACTCACCCTCCGGCGTCGCCACCACGATGAATCGGGTGCCGGGTTCGCGGAGCAGCTGATACGTCGCCTCGGCCCGTTCCCGGAACCCGCCGAACAGATCCTCGAACAGCCGGACGAACTGGGTCGCGTCGGTCAGCATCTGACCGCCGATCACCGTCCGGATCGCCTTGGTGAACAGCGTCAGCCCGGCGCCGACGAGTTTCATCACGCCGCGACCCGGTGCCACCAGCAGCCGGATCATCCGACCGTCCAGGAATGACGAAAGACGTTGCGGCGCATCGAGGAAATCCAGGGCTGATCGGCTCGGCGGGGTGTCGACGACGATCAGTTCGTAATCGCCGGTGGCCGACAACGTGCCCAGCTTCTCCATCGCCATGTACTCCTGGGTCCCGGAGAACGAGGTCGCGATGGTGCGGTAGAACGGATTCGCGAAGATCTGCTCGGCCCGCTCCTTGCTGGAGTGCGCGAGCACCATCTCGTCAAAGGTGCGCCGGGTGTCCAGCATCATCGCCCAGAGTTCGCCGGGCGCATCGAGTTCCACCCGGCGCGGGGTGTTGTCCAACTCGCCGAGGCCTAGCGACTGGGCCAGCCGTCGCGCGGGGTCGATGGTCAGCACCGCGACCTTCCGGCCGGCGTCGGCGGCGGCCACCGCCATCGCGGCTGCCGTGGTGGTCTTCCCGACACCGCCGGAACCGCAGGTCACCACCACGGTGGTGGCCTGATCGGCGACCAGCTCGCGCAGGCTCAGCTCCGTCATGGGCGCTCCCGGTCCAGCGTCACGCCCTGATCGGTGAGCATCTCGGAAAGTTCGTACAGCCCACCGAGATCGACGCCGTCGACCAGCCGGGGCAGGTTCAGCATCGGCAGTCCGGTGGTGGCCAGCTCCGACTCGAGCTCGTACTCCCTGGTGACCCTGGCAGCGTGGTCGGTGGCCTGCTCGACCAGCGTCTTGAGTCCGGCCTGGTCGACCGTCAGGCCGGCGGCGGCCAACCCGTCGGCCACCGCGGCGGCGTCCAGGTCGCCGCCGGCCGCGGCGTCCAGCGCGTCGGCGGGCAGCAGTGGATCGGTCACGGCATTGACGATGATCGAACCCACCGGCAGGCCGACCTCACGCAGTTCGGCGATCGCCTCCAGGGTCTCGGTCACCGGCATGTCTTCCAGATGGGTGACCAGATGTACTGCGGTGGAAGGAGAATGCAGCAAGGTCGCTACCCCTTCGGCCTGCGAGCGGATCGGGCCGCGTTGGGCCAGGTCGGCCATCGCCACCGTCACGTTCAGGAAGGTGACGATCCGGCCGGTCGGCGGGCCGTCCATCACCACCGCGTCGTAGATCGGTTCGCCGCCGGCGGCGCGCCGGGTGACCGTCTCCTTCGCCTTGCCGGTGAGCAGCACGTCGCGCAACCCCGGAGCCAACGTGGTGGCGAACTCGACCGCACCCATCCGTTTCAACGCCCGGCCGGCCAGCCCGAGGTTGTAGAACAGCTGGAAGTACTCAAGCAGCGCCGCCTCGACGTCGACGGCCAGCGCCCGGACCTCGCCGCCGTCCGGGGCGACCGCGATCCGGGTCTCCGCGTAGGGCAGCGGCGGCAGGTCGAACAGCCGGGCGATGCCCTGTCGTTCCTCGACCTCGATCAGCAGCACCCGCCGGTTGCCGGCGGCCAGGGTCAACGCCAGTGCGGCGGCCACGGTGGTCTTGCCGGTGCCGCCCTTGCCCGTCACCACATGCAGTCGGGCCTGTGCGCTGGCGGCGGCCCAGCCCGGCACCACCGATTCGGCCGCGGCGGGTGCCGCCGGTGCCGGTTCTGCGGTGCTCACCGGGTCAGCTCGCCAGCGCCATCACGGCGACCGCGACGGCCGGGCCGGCGACCAGGATCAGGCCGAGCCACCAGGGCAGCACCAGGACCAGCAGGAAGCCGATCGGCACCGCGATCGAGGCGATCGCCGGTGGCCGGGCCGCACGTGCGGTGCTCCACCCTTGCCTCTCCTTCAACGTGTCGAACCACAGCAGCAACAGAATCACCAGCAGCACGGCCGCCACGGCCGCGGCCACCCATCGCCACCACTGCATGCCCACCAGATTATGGGTCGGCCCGACCAGGGGCGCGATAGGCGTCCCGAAGCGGTCGACCTACAGTGGGCGGATGAGCTCACCACAGGGCAGGCAGGCCTGGGAGTACGCGACCGTGCCGCTGCTGACCCACGCGACCAAACAGATCCTGGACACTTGGGGAGAGGACGGCTGGGAGCTGGTCAGCGTCATTCCCGGCCCGAATCCCGAACAGCTGGTCGCCTACCTGAAACGGGTGAAGTGATGGGGAGCGAGAACGGCACCGTCGCCGACCGGCTGGCCGAGCTGGGCATCACCCTGCCGCCGGTCGCGGCCGCTGCCGGGTCCTACGTCCCGACGGTCCGCTCCGGCTCCTACGTCTACACCTCCGGTCAGCTGCCGTTCGCCGACGGCAAGCTGGTGGCCACCGGCAAGGTCGGCGCCGAGGTGTCGCCCGAGGACGCGAAGGCGGTGGCCCGGCAGGCCGGCCTGAACCTGCTGGCCGCGATCGACGCCGAGGTCGGGCTGGACAACGTGGTGCGGGTGGTGAAGGTGGTCGGGTTCGTCGCGTCCGCCGAGGGCTTCACCGGGCAGCCTGGCGTGGTGAACGGAGTGTCCGACCTGCTGGCCGAGGTGCTCGGCGAGGCCGGCCGACATGCCCGGTCCGCGGTCGGTGTCGCCGAGCTGCCGCTGGGCGCTCCGGTCGAGGTCGAAGCGATCGTCGAGGTTCGCTGAGCCGTTCGGCTATTCGGCCGGTCGGCTTTCGGCGACGGCGGTCAGGTTCGCCGCATGTGCCTGCGGCATGTCCGGGTTGGCCAGCCGTTCGTCATCGGCGTCGGTGCCGGCCGCCAGCGCATCCAGGTAGCGGCGGTCGGCCAGCCAACGTTCCATCGGTGCCCCGGTCGGCGATCCGTGCCCCGGCACCACGATCGCGGCCCGTTCGACGTACGGGCGTAGCGCGGTGAGACCGGCGTCGTAGGCCGCGAAGCCGGTCTCTTGCAGCAGTGGCAGTTCGAGGTCGCTGAGCATGTCGCCGGCCAGCAGCACTCGGTCGTCGGGTACCCAGAGCGCTGCGTGTCCGGTCGAGTGCGCGTTGTGGATCACCAACTCGCCCCAGGGCTCCAGGGTGTCGGTCGCGCTCACCCGGCCGAGTAAATCGGTCAGCTCGGTCGGCCAGCCCGGTCCGAGCGCCGTCAGCAGGGCCGGCCGTTCCCGCTCGGCCAGCGCGGTGGCGCCGGGCGACGCATACCGCGGCGAGGCGCCGAATCCCGGATGCCACAGCAGATGGTCGTGGTGCGCATGAGTGCTGAACCCGGCGGCCACCGTCAGTCCCGCGTCGGTGAGATCCGTTGCCAGGCCGGCCAATTCGGACGGCACCCAGGCCGGATCGACCAGCAACACCTCGTTGCTGCCGGGTCGCGAAACGACCGTGCTGGCGGTGGCGTACAACGCACTGTGGCAGACCCGAACCGAGTCGGTGAGGTCGGTCCAATCGCGCTGCGTCATCCGGTAACGGTAGCTACTCGGCGACCCCGCCGCGCGCGGCGTCGCCGGCCCTCAACGTTCGCCCAGGAGTCCAGGTACCCGGGAACGGAGCACGGCCTCGGCTCCCTCGGCCAGTTCGGTGATCACGTCCGCTGCCGGTCGCGCCGCCGTGAGCAGCCCGACGGCCTGCCCGGCCAGGATGGGTGCCAGATCGTAGTTCCCGGAATCGACCGCGTCGGTCACCTGCCGGCGGGCCTCGGCGCCCGGCGGAAGGTGGTCGACCTTGTCGGCCCAGGCGTCGGTGAAGTCGTTGGCGAGCGTGCGCACAGGATAGTCCTGCGGCCAGCCGGGACGGAGAACCTGGTCGAACAGGGGAGACAAGACCGTTTGGTCCACCTCGGCCGCGCGCAGCCGGTCGCGAGCGGCATCGTCGAGCACGGCCTCCTGGCTGAGCAGCAGCGGAGTGCCCACCCGGGCGCCGACGGCCCCGGCGACCAGCACGGCCGCCAGCGCTTCGGGTGTTCCGATGCCGCCGGCCGCCAGCACGGGCACATCGACCTCCTGCCGCAGCCGCTGCAGCAACGGCAGCATGGCGACGGTTCCGGTATGTCCGCCGGCTTCGGTGCCCTGCGCCTCGATCAGGTCGACGCCGGCCGCCACCGCGTCGCGCGCGGCCTGCGGGTTGTGCACCTGCGCCGAGACGACGACACCGGCGGCGTGCAGCAGTTCCACGTCGCCGGGCCGGACCGGGCCGAACGACAGCGACACCAGCGCCGGCCGCTGCGCGGCAGTCGCCGCCACCAGCTCCGGACGGCCGGGAAGTGCCCAGGCGGTCAGCCCCACCCCGAACGGCAGCGCCCCGTCGTCGCTCGCGATCCGCGCCTCGTCGGCCAGAAACTCGACGGGCACCTGGCTACCGATCCCCAGCATGCCCAGTCCGCCGGCCCGGCTGACGGCCCGGGCGAGCCGGCCGTGCGCCACTCCGGTCATCGACGCGCTGATCACCGGATGCCGGATGCCCAGCCGCTCGGTCAGCCACGTGTACAGCATGTGCGGCATCTTAACGGCGAGCCGTCCGCCCGTTGTTGTTGGCCGGCACTGGCTTAGGTTGATGGGGTGGCGAACTACCGGGATGTACCGGCGGAGCCGGGGACCGAGCGAGCCGAGACGTCGACCTCGACCCGCGCACTGATCGTCGACCCGTCCGCGGACTCGAACATTGGCTTCGGGGAGGTAGCCACCCCGGTTGCCGGCCCGCATCAGATACTCGTCGGAGTGCAGTACGCGGCCTTGAACTACGCGGACCTGAACAACGCCCGTTCGGGACGCGTGCCGGTCGGCGCGCCGCTGGGTCTGGACGCGGCCGGGATCGTCCTGCGGGGCGCAACGGACGGGTCGGGGCCGCCGCGGCGCAGCCGCGTCGTCCTCTTTGCGGACGGCGCGTTCGCGGAACGGGTCGCCGTCGACGTTTCGGCAGTGGCCGAGGTTCCGGACGGTGTCGGACTTGCCGAGGCAGCAGCATTGCCGACGGCGGGCCTGGCCGCGCTCCGCTCGCTGCGCTCCGCCGGGGTCGGACCCGGCAAGCGGGTGTTGGTGACGGGTGCCTCGGGTGGAGTGGGACGGTACGCCGTGACACTGGCCGCACTGGCCGGGGCGTACGTCGTTGCTTCGGTCGGCTCTCCGGCGCGCGGCGACGGCCTCGCCGACGCTGGCGCAGACGAGGTGGTGGAGGGCATGGCGGGGATCAACGAACCCGTCGACATCGTCGTGGAGACGGTCGGTGGTCGCCAGTTGGTCAGGGCCTGGGAACTCCTTGCTGCCGGCGGCAGTCTGCAATCGATCGGGTGGACTTCGGCGGAGCCGGCCGTCTTCCCTCCCTACGCGACCGTTGGCCCACCCAAGACGCTCACGTCCTACGTCAATGAATTCGACGCCGCCGCCGACCTTGCCCAGTTGGTACGGCTGGTCGCAGAGGGTGCAGTGGTGCCTGAGATCGGTTGGCGCGGCTCCTGGGAGCGCTTCGACGAGGCAGTCGATGCGCTGCGTGGCCGGCGCGTCGCAGGAAAAGTGGTATTCCAGCTCAGTTCCCACGCCTGAACCGGCCAGGGGTCGGCGCCGAGCGTCGGCCTGCGGCTATTGCCTACAGGTGGGGAACGATCTCGTCCCAGATCGCGTCGAGGATGTCGACCGTCGGCCTCTCGTAGTGCGAGGTCACGCTGACACACGCGCGCTGGTGCGGAAAGATGACGCAGAACTGGCCGTACAGGCCGTCCATCCGCCACGCGTCATCTCGCGCGCAGTGCCAGCAGTGCAGGCCGTAGGAACCCTCGACGCCCTCAAGGTCGGAAGCAATGGACGGGCCGTGCATCAGGTCGACGTACTCGGCGGGCACGAGTTGCCGGCCCTGGTGGGCACCTCTGTGCAGCAGGGTGATGCCTAGTCGCGCGATCTCCTCGGTCCGCAGTTGCAGGCCAAGTGCGCCCATCGAATATCCCAACGGACACCGCAGCCACTGCGGATTCCCGATCTGCAACGGGGTGAACAGTCGCGGCATCAGGAAGTCGCGCATGTCCTGGCCGCTGGCGGCGGCGATGATGCGACTGAGCAGGTACGAGTTCGTGCCCCGGTAGGCAAACCAACTCCCGGGCGCGGCATGTGGTGCGGTCGACAGGAAGTCCTCGGCCGGATCGCCCGGATGGTCGAAGTCGGGATCATCCCATCGGTAATCGATCCCGGCCGTCATCGTCAGCAGATGACGGATCGTCATCTCCTGCACGCCACTGGCGGCGGCGTCGGCGAACTGCGGAAGATGCGACAGCACCCGGTCGTCCAGTTCGAGCAGCCCTTCGGCCTGCGCGATGCCGACCGCCACCGACGTGAAGGTCTTGGACACCGAGTAGACCTCGCGCCGATCGTCGGAAACCCACCGAAAGGCCACTGGATCGTGGCCTTCCCGGGCTATGTGAATGCCCTCAACGCCCAAGTCCCGTTCGGCCACGGCCTGACGAAATCCCAGCAGCCCGATCCCCAACGCATCGTTGCTTGCAGCCATGGCGGCACTCTACGGACCCGCCGGGAACCGAACCGTCCCGGCAGGTCCGGTAGCCGTCAGCCGGTCACCGTCATGCCGCCGACCGCCGGCGACGCGGAGATGACGCCGAACGCGGTGACGGTGTCGTAGTCGGCCGCCGACCTCGGGACCGGCACCGTCGCCTGCACGGCGCCGTCGGCGCCGGCGGTGGCCGTCACCGCCGTGGCGCCGGCCGCATCCACCGCGATCCGCACCTGCTCGCCGGGGGTGAAACCACCGCCGCTGACGGTGATCTCGCCGGCCCGAAGGGCCGTCTGCCGACTGACGGTGAGAGTCGGCAGGTCCCGCTGGGAGGCCTTGGTGACCCGTACCGTGAGCGGTGCCGACTCGGTGACGCCATCGGTGTCGGTGACCGAGACGGTGGCGGTGAACTCACCGAGCTTCGAATACGTGTGGCTGCCGGTCACCGTGTACGAGCCGTCGTCGACGGCGGCAATGGTGCCGACCGAGGCCGCGCTGCGATCGCCCCAGTCGATGCTCGCGGTGAAATCGCCGGCAGCGGCGCCGTTCCCGCCGGTGAACGACGCCAGCGTGCCGGTAAACTCCTGGCCCCTGACGGCGGCGGCATCGGCCGGCGCGGTGACGGTGAGAGCCGGTAGCGGATGGGTGATCGACACGTCGTCGATCCAGCCGCGCAGGTAGCCGTCCGAATGGCCGGCGGTGGCGACCACGTCGCCGGTGCCGAAGGCCAGCAGCACCTTGTCGACGGTCTTACCGGCCGCCTGCGCCGGGATCGATACCTGCACCGTGGTCCAGGTATCCGGCGTCAGCGCCCCGCCCTGCTGCTCCGGTTCGAGAGTGGCGCCATTGGAGGCCAGCGCGCCGCTGTCGGACAGCCTGGTCCCGTCGGTGAACAGCAGATCGACGGCCACGTACTGACTCGCGTTCTGCACGTAGTCGCCGAACGGGCCGCCGGTGGCTTGCGGCCGCACTGCGTAGGAGAACACGTCGCCGGCGGCGACTCGCTGCCCGGTCTGCCCGCCGGACAGCAGCACGTTGTCGGCGTGATTGCCGGCCGTCACCGCGCGGGCCGAGTAGATGGTCGCCCAGGTACCGGTGTTGGCATCGCCGCCCTGGGCCTTGGATTCGGTGCCGCCGATCCCGCAGCAGTACTCGCCGAAGCCGGTGGAATCCAGCCGGACGCTGCCGGCCGGTTGGGGCTGGCCCGGTTCGAAGCTGGTGGACAGCAGGGTCTTTGCCGGCTTCGCCACCAGCACGGTGAAGGTCAGCGATCCGAGATCGGTCTTGCCGACCGCGTAGTGCACGGTGACGGTGTGGCTGCCAAGTGGGGTGTTCTTGTCGGCCCGCAACACGATCGGCACCGAGGCTCTGCCGTCAGCCCCGATGGTGATCGACGAGGTCGGGAGGATCGGCGTCAGACCGTCGCCGGCCGTCACCGTGTAGGTGACCTTCTTCGGTGCCTTGCTGGTGAGCCGGACCACGTCCAGCGTGACCTCCTTACTCAGCCCGCCGGGCACCGCGGTGGTGGCCGGCGAGGAAATGCTGGCCGTGTAAGGCTTCTCGCCGTCGCGGTTGGATGGCGACGCGTCGGCCGGACGGGTACCGCGGGCGGTATTCGGTGTGGTGGTCAGGGTGAGGTCGACGGTGGTGTTCTTTCTGAGCGCGGCGGCCGACAGGTAGGTCTTGCTGCTGGTCGCACCGTTGACCTTCAGCTTGTCGATGTACTGGGCGTCCAGTGCGGCGGCCGGCGCAGTGATCTGCAGCCTCTTGCCGGTGCTGCGGGTGACGGTGATCGACGGGAACAGCGGCGCCGCCATCGTCAGGTCGGCAGACGACGGATTCTCCGGGTACAGGCCCATCGCGGCGAACACCAGCCAGGAGCTCATTTCGCCGAGATCGTCGTTGCCAGGGATCCCGTCCGGTCCGCCGGGAACGCCGTCCTTGGTGTCCAGCCAGAGCTGGGAGATGGTCTGCCGCACCGTCTCCTGGGTCTTCCAGGGGGTGCCGGCGTAGTTGTAGAGCCAGGCGGCGCCGATCGACGGCTCGTTGTCCATGTTGGCGTGGGTGGTGCCGTCCCAGGGGCCGATCAGCACCCAGTTGCCGTCGGCGTCCTTGAAGAAGCTGTCGAGCCGGGCGTTCACGGCGTCGTTGCCGCCCATCGCGTCGATCAGGCCGGCCGGGTTGTGCTGCACCATCCAGGTGTACTGGGCGCCGGTGCCCTCGACGAAGCCGGACGAGGAGCCGGGGTCGAAGCCGGAAACCCAACTGCCACTGGCCATCCGGCTCTGGATGTAGCCGCCGCCGTCGGTGGCGTCCGGGTTGAACTGGTTCTGCCAGGACTGTGACCGGGTGACGAACTCGGTGTACGACTTCTTGTCCTTGAGGTACTTCGCGATGGTGGCCAGCCCGTAGTCGGCCGCCGCCATCTCCAGCGTCTCGTTCGGGCAACCCCAGGCGTTGCAGCCCTCGGGGTAGAAGTCGTGGCTCAGGAACTGATCGAGCGACGGGCGTTGTCCGATCACCGCGACGTTCCAGCCGGCACTCGAATAGTCCTGCTGGGTCGGCACTCTGGCCGCCGTGGCGAGGGAGTCGAAGGCGCGCCGGATCGGGAAGTCGGTGCCGCCGAAGGCCAGGATGCCGGCCAACGCGGCGGCCGACGGATCGCCGACCATCACATGGGTGCCGCCGGTGACGTGCGTCCAGCGGTCCCAGACGCCGCCGTTCTGGTCGGCCTGGTTGAGCAGCGATGCGGCGATGTCGCTGCCGCGCCGCGGATCCAACAGCGTCAGCAGTTGCACCTGCGAGCGGTAGACGTCCCAGCCGGAGAAGGTGGTGTACTGCGCCTGCTGGTCGGCGGGGAGCAGGTGTGCCCGGCCGTCGAAGCCGGGGTACTGGCGATTCACGTCGCTCACCAGGTTCGGGTGCAACAGCGCATGGTAGAGCGCGGTATAGAAGGTGCTGCGCTCGTTGTCGGTGCCGCCGCCGACGGTGATCCGGCCGAGCTCGGCGTTCCAGTCCCGTTTGGTGGCCGCGGTGACCTGCTCGAGGGTGCGGCCGGCCGGATTCTCGGCCTGCAGATTGGCTGTCGCGTTCGCGTCCGAGACGTAGGAGATGCCGACCCTGGCGTTCACCGTTGAACCAGGGGCGAACATCAGGTAGCCGCCGGATCCCTTGCCGGCCGGCGCATATCCGTTGGCCGTGCCGCCATCCGGGTTCAGTCCGCCGGTGTAGCCGGTGCCGCCTCGCGCTGAGGTGCTGCCGCTGCTGACCGTCCCGTCCTTCCAGGTGCCGACCGCGGCGAACGGCGCATCGAAGGCGATCGTGTAATGCAGGGTGTAGTAGCTGTGCTGCAGGATGCCGTCGCCGGTGTACGGGCCGCAGAAGTTGCCGCTGGTCACCGAGCCGGAGACGGTGCGGGCAGCGGGATCGATGGTGACGGCCGCGTCCGAGCTGCCGGCGATCGAGTCCGAACCGCGGATCAGCAGACCGGCGGGCTTGTCGGCGGGGAAGGCGAATCTGGCGCTGCCGGTGCGGGCGGTGGCGGCCAGCGACGCGGTGACGCCGGAGTCCAGCGTGACCCGGTAGGAGCCGGGCGATGCCTGCTCCTGATCGTGCGAGAAGGTGCTGGAGTAGGCGGTGGAGATGCCGCCGGCCGGCAGCGTCGGCGAGCCGGTGACGTCCTGGGTGATAGGCATGATCGGCACGTCGCCGCCGGCGCCGTTGCACCCGGCGCCGGACAGGTGGGTCAGCGAGAAGCCGGTGATGAAGTCCGTGCCGTACTGGTATCCGCTGGGTGAGGCCCAGCGGACGGTGCCCTTGCCGGCGTTCGCGCCGGACGTCGGCCCGTAGTAGCGGGACTGGCCGGGGGAGAAGCTGAGCATGCCGAACGGGGCGACCGCGCCGGGGAAGGTGTTGCCCGCGTTGGCGGTGCCGACCAGCGGGTCGACGTCACTCGCCGGGTCGGTCACCGGAGCGGCCGTCGCGGTGGTGCTCCCCGCGGCGACCAGGACGGCGGGGGTCGCGGCCGCCGCCTGGGCGGGCAGGCTCAGGGCCAGTGCGGCGGCGACTCCGGCGACCAGCGCGAGACTGGGACGGCGTGACGGACGACGGTGCATGGGTGGTTCCTCCCGGTGCCCGAGCCGGCTCCCTTGCCCGCTCCTGGTCCCGGTAGTTCACCGTCGTCTGACATCGTTGTCAAGAGGTGATCTGGCGAGCCGCTGGGGACGACTGCCCTGGGGAGGACCCGCCGGGGCGGCGGATTGTCAGCCGGAACGGGCGCGGTCGCGCAGGGAGGTGGGGGAGACGAAGGGCTGCAGAGGTCCGTCGTCACCGGACTCTTCCGCGTGCCTGGCCACCCCGGCCAGCAGGTCGGCGACCTGGACCCGGGGATCGTCCCGGGAGTCGACCGTCACCAGACCGGCCAACGGTGACATCGCCGGCCGCGTCGGCCGGCCCGGTTCCGTCCCGGCCGCCGGTCCGCGACTCTCCGCCAGCACCTGCTTCAGCCGCGTCAGCCGGTCGGGGGTGAGGGCGCTCTGCTCGTCGTGGATCACCACTACCGACCGGTGCCCAGCACTCCAGAACATGACCGTCTCGGCCAACGCCGGCAGCACCGGCTCCAACGGTGGCGGGATCGACCGGTCGTCGTGGGTCATCCGGGACACGACGGCCAATACCCGGCCGGGGAGCAGCTCCTCAAGGACACCCGCGGCCGGCGGCCCGATGCCGCCGGCGAGCAGCGCGTCCCGCGCCTGGAAGAACCGGTCAAGGGCCCGGCGATCCGGCTCCCGCCGTCGTTTGGTCCGGACCAGCTCGACAAAGGTCGCCAGGAAGGTATTCCAGTCGGGACCGGCCGAGCCCCGGGCCCGGTACAGCGCGAGTGCGGCCGGACGCTGCTGCTGGGTGAGCCGGGTGCCGGAGGCGTAGGTCGGCTCGGCCATGAACAGGTCGACGATCCGGGTGACGAGGTAGTACTCCTTCTCGACGACGTGAACGTGTGCCCGGCCGGACAGCGCCGTCAGCAGCATCGCGAGCACCTGGTCCGCCCTTCGGCCGCGAAGGAGTTGCCGGGACTTGAGTTCGCCCGGTGCGCTCCGCAGGGCGGACCGTACCGCGGCGATCAGTTCGGCAGCCTCGTCCACCCGCAGATCGACGCTCGCGTGGGTGATCACCGGGATCGACGGATCCAGCAGGTTTCGCCCCGAGAACCCGGATTCGTCACAGGCGATCTCCACCACCTCGCCGGTCCCGACGTCCACCGGCGGCAATCCGCCCTGCGGAGGCAGCCGCACCTCCGAACGCTCGCCCATGCCGGTGGCCGTCAGCCGGGGTCGCGCTTAATCGGGCAGGACATGCACCGGGGGCCGCCGCGGCCGCTGCCGAGTTCGGATCCGGCGATCCGGATCACCTCGATGCCGGCCCGTTCCAACGCCGCGTTGGTGACCAGGTTCCGCTCGTAGGCCACCGCGACCCGGGGCGCGATGCACAGGGTGTTGTTGCCGTCATCCCACTGTTCGCGTTCGGCCGTCACCGGATCCAGGCCGGTGGAAATGGTGCGCATCTTCTCGATCCCCAGCGCCGCGGCGGCCGCGGGCAGGAACGGTTCGCGCCGGCTCACCCGCAGCTGGGTCTGGGCGCCGTCGGGTGCTGTCACGGTGAAGGCGGTGAGGGTGTCGGCGACGTTCGGATAGATGATCATCGCGTCGACGTCGACCATCGTGCAGACGGTGTCCAGGTGCATGGTGGCACGGTCCTGGGCGATCGGCACCACCAACACCGTGTGCGCCAAGCCGGCCTCGAACATGTTGCGGGACAGCCGCTCGGCCCCGGCCGGGGCGGTCCGCTCGCCGACCCCGATGGCGACGACGCCCGGGCCGAGCAACAGCACGTCGCCACCTTCCAGCGGCTCGAGATCGTCGTTGTACAGGTGCTCGGTGCCGGCGTACTCCGGGTGATGGCTCCAGATGGCATGGGTCAAGGTCGATTCCCGGTGCCGGGCCGGCATGGTCATCGAGGTGACGGCCACCCGATCGCGGACCCAGACCGAAGAGTCCCTGGTGAACAACACGTTCGGCAGCGGCGGCACCACGAAGTCCTGGTCGGCCATCAACGCGAAGGCCAGCCCGGCCCCGTCGGCGAGCTCGGTCCGGGAGATACCGGTGATCAGCGCCGACGTCAGCTCGGCCGGCGACAGCGTTTCCAGGTGGGCGCCGACGATGTCGCCGAGATCGGTGCCCAGCTGCGGATCGGTGAGCACCTCGGCGATGGTCAGTTTCCGGGCGTCCGGGGACTCCAACGCCTCGGTGAGCAGGTCGGTGAGGTAATGGACGGTGACGCCGCGGGTCCGCAATGCCTCGGCGAACGCGTCGTGCTCGTCCTGTGCCCGGCTCACCCACGGCACCCCGTCGAACAGCAGCCGGTCGTTGTTGCGGGGCGTCAGCCGGGACAGTTCGGCGCCGGGCCGGTGCAGCATGACGGTGCGCAGCCGGCCGACCTCGCTGTCGACGTAGCCCGCGCTGCCGGCCCGTATTGACGGTGTGCTGGCGTCGGTCGTCACGTCCCGACCATAGCCGCGGCCGGGTCGACCTGCTGCCGCGTACGGTGATCGCATGTCAGCCGACCCGCGCCCGCCCGATCCGGCGGTGCGGATCCGGCCGGCCGCGACGGTGATGCTGCTCCGCGACGGAGCCGCCGGCCCCGAGGTCTTCGTGTTGCAGCGGGTGGCGTCGATGGCGTTCGCGGGTGGGATGACGGCCTTCCCCGGCGGTGGGGTCGACGATCGCGACCAGGTGACGCCGGACTGGGCCGGCCCGGCACCGGACTGGTGGGCCGACCGGTTCGCGGCCGACTCCGTACTGGCGGCGGCGGTGGTGACGGCCGCGGTCCGCGAGCTGTTCGAGGAGACCGGGGTGCTGCTCGCCGATCTGCCGCCGGGATCGGCGGCCACCGACCCGGCCGTCCGCGAGGACCTCCGGCGCGGGATCGTCGGCCACCGGACCGGGATCGAGGCCCTGGGCGCCACGATCCGGGCCGATCTGCTGCGGCCCTGGGCCCGCTGGGTGACGCCGCCCGGTCAGCCCCGCCGCTACGACACCTTCTTCCTGGCCGCCGTCGCGCCGGCCGGCGCGGAGCCGCAGTTGCTGACCACCGAGGCCGAGATCGGCCGCTGGGTCCGGCCGCAGGACGCGTTGGATGCCGGCCGGAAAGGCGAGATCGCCCTGATGCCCCCGACGGTGGCGATGCTCTCCGACCTGGCCGCCCTGCCATCCGCGACCGACCTGCTGCAGATCGACCGCCGGGTGCATCCCGCCTCGCCGCGGGTGATCTCGGCCGAGGGGGAGTCGGTGGTGGTCAGGTTCGGCGACCACGAGTTCGGCGCTCTCGGGATGCCGGTACCGCCGATGACAAGCTGATCCAGCCGCTCAACGCTCCGACGGCGGCTGCCACATCGTCAGCGGAGTTGTTGAGGTGGAACGACAATCGCAGCTTGCCGGCTCGCATGGCCCCGGTAACGCGGGCATCGGCGACCCGCTGCTCCGCCCCGGGCTGCAGGTCCAGACTGACGATCGCCGACTCGCCCGGCGGCAGACCGACGCCGGCGCGGAACGCGTTGGCCAGGCCCACCGCATGCTCGTGCAGGGCCGCGGATCCGATGTCCGCCAACAACTCCAGGGACGGGGCCGCGCCGACCCAGCTGTGCCAGGCGGGAGAGATGTCGTAGCGGCGGGCCGAGGAGGCCAGCCGGAGCGGGCTGCCGTAGATCGACGACCAGCGTTCCTCGCCGGCGTACCAGCCGGCAGCCACCGGCACGATCCGGTCCATCAGCTCCGGCCGGATGGTCATGAACGCCGTCCCGCGCGGCGCCAGCAGCCACTTGTAGCCGCTGGTCACCGTGACGTCGAAGTCGTTGGTCCGCAGCGGGTACCAGCCCAGCGACTGGGTGGTGTCGATCAACGACAGACTGTCGTTGGCCGCGCAGGCCGCCGCGATCCCGGGCAGGTCGGCGATCGCCCCGTCCGCCGACTGCACCGCGGAGACGGCCACCAGGGTGGTGGTCGGTGTGACCGCCCCGGCCAGTTCGGGCAGCGGCACCTCACGCACGGTGAACCGCCGGTGCGACTGCCGTTGCTGCGCCAGGAACGGGAAGGTCACCGAGGTGAAATCGCCGGTGGCGGTGAGGATCTCGGCGCCGTCCGGCAGCGAAGCCGCAATCGTGCCGACGAACACCGACGCCTGATTGCCGATCGCCACCCGCTGCACGTCGACCCCGGCCAGCCGGGCGTAGTGCCCGCGCGCCGACTCCACCCACTCGTCGTAGTCGGGTCCCTGCGCGGTGCCGGCCCGGAACTTCGACCAGGAACCCTGCAACGCCTCCCAGGACGGATCCGGCGGCAGGCCGGCGGTGGCCGTGTTCAGGTACACCCCGTCCGGGTGGAAGAGCTGCTGCGCCTGCGCCACCGTCCGCACGTCTGCCATCAACGCAGGGTACGTGGCGGGCCCGGAACGGCCGGCGCTACCTCGGGGCCAGGTGGGAGGGCGTTGTCCTTCGGGGCGGCGGTGGATCACCGTTTAGGCCCACGCAGGCTTGCTGGGGCGGGTTCTGGTTGTCGATGTAGGTGCGAAGGGCGTCCAGTGGTGCGCCGCCGGCAGCGCCGGCGAAGTAGGAGCCGGACCAGAGTTTGTTGGCGGTTGTGGCGCCGGGCCAGGCCAGGGGACTCTTGCGCATCAGCCGGCTGGACACACCTTTGAGGGAGTTCACCAGTCGGGCCAGGGCGACCTTCGGCGGGAAGTTGATCAGCGGGTGTACGTGTTCGCCTTCGCCATTGAACTCGACGAGTTCGCAGTCGAAGTCGGCGCGCAGTTCCCGTATCGGTGCTTCGAGTCAGGTCGGGGCGGGTTCGGTGTCGGTGGCTGAAAATATGCTCGGGGGGTGGAATCGACCGTGTTGCGCTATCGGTATCGGGCCTATCCCGATGCCAAGCAGCGGCACGCCCTGAGCCGGCTGTTCGGGTGTGTGCGGGTCGCCGCCAACGACGCCATCGCAGCCCGGCGGGCCGCCTATCGGGCGGGCCAGCCGTACCTGAAATACTCGGAACTGAGCGCCGCCCTCACTCGATCGAAGACAACACCAGAACGCGCATACCTGTCCGAGGTCAGCGCGGTGCCGTTGCAGCAGGCCATCGCCGACGTTGATCGCGGATACCGCAACTTCTTCGCCGGCCTGACGGGCGAACGCCAGGGGCCGAAGATGGGGCCGCCGAAGTTCCGATCCCGACACGACTCACGCCAGTCCGCGTGCTTCACCCGCAACGCCAGGTTCGCCGTCTCCCGAACCGGGGACCGGGAAGCTGTCGTGCGCCTGCCGAAGATCGGCCCCGTCAAGCTTGTGATGTCCCGGCCGCTGCCATCTACCCCGGCCAGCGTGACCGTCATCCGCGAGGCCGATGGGCGCACCTACGTCTCATTCGTCGTCGAGGTCACCGAGGACGCGGCGCCGGCCGCGGGACGGGTGTGCGGCATCGACCCAGGGCTGTCCAGTTTCGCCACCATTGTGACCAGCGACACCGCCACCGGCCAGGAGGCCATCGCCCGGATCGACACCCCGAAGTTCCTGCGCAGCAAGGCCCGTGCCCTGGCTCGGTCCCAGCGCGCGCTGTCTCGTAAGGAGAAGGGTTCGAAGAACCGCGGCAAGGCCAAGCAACGGGTCGCCGTCCTGCACCGCAAGGTCAGGCAAACCCGCCTGGATCATGCCCACCGGCAGGCGGCGAAGATCATCGCCGGCCACGACGTGATCGCCGTCGAGGACCTGAACATCACGGGGATGGCCAGATCGAATCTGGCCAGGTCCGTTCACGACCAGGCGATGGGCCAGTTCCTGCGGCTGATCACCGAGAAGGCCACCCGACAGGGCCGGACCGTGGTGAAGGTCGGCCGGTACTACCCCTCCACCCAGACTTGCTCGTCCTGCCGGCAGATCACCGGCCCCAAAGGTCGAGGAGAACTCCGGGTCCGTCACTGGACCTGTGTCGAATGCGGTGTCGCTCACGACCGTGATGTGAATGCCGCCCGCAACATCCTCACCGAGGGATTGCGTCTACTCGCATCCGCGAGCACTCAACCGACGACGCCGGTGGACAGCCGGAGTCTAAAAACGCCTGCCGCTCACGCGGACGGCCCTCCGGGGCTGTTGGAGACGGGAGAAGACCAGCTGACAACGCTGGCATCTGTCGATGAAGCAGGAAGAACCACGGGAGACCGGGACGACGGAGTGGCAGCATGACAACCAACCCGACTACCGGCCGAGTGGCTCTCGAATCCCCGTCCGTCAAGGCGGGGAGGTGTCAACGTGGCATCGACCGCCGAACCGGGCCGAGCCCGAACCCGGCCGAGACCGCACCGCGGAGAGATCAGCACCGAGGAGAGATCAGATGGCATTGCCGCCGGTTCCCCCGACCGCGACCACCGAGTTGACCCGCACCGTGCTGGCGCCCAATCCCGGCCCGATGACGCTGGAGGGCACCAACTCCTACGTGATCGGCCGGCGGGGCGCCGGTGCGGTGATCGTCGATCCCGGTCCGGCCGACGAACGTCATCTGTCGGCGCTCGGTGCGGCCCGCGACGTGCAGCTGATCCTGATCACCCACCGGCACCCCGACCACACCGAGGGGGCCGCCCGGCTGCACGAGCTGACCGGCGCACCGGTGCGGGCCGCCGACCCGGTGCACTGCCACGGCGGCGGCACACCACTGGCCGGCCCGGAACGGATTGAGTCCGCCGGGGTGGTGATCGAGGCGGTGCCGACCCCCGGCCACACCGACGACTCGGTCAGCTTCCTGCTGCCGGACGACGGCCCGGGCGGCAGCATGCTGACCGGCGACACCATCCTGGGCCGGGGCACCACGGTGATCGCGCATCCGGACGGCAGCGTGGCCGACTACCTGCGATCGCTGGATCGACTGCAGGGCTACGGCGCCGCCAGGGTGCTGCCCGCGCACGGCCCGCAGTTGGCGAGCCTGGAACAGACCTGTCGGGAGTACCGGGACCACCGGCTGCTGCGCCTCGAACAGATCCGCGAGGTGCTGCGCCGGCTCGGCGCCGATGCGACCATCGACCAGGTGGTCGACGCGGTGTATACAGACACGCCGGCGCAGGTGCGCTTCGCGGCGATGAAATCCGTTGCCGCGCAACTGGAATACCTGCGGAACCAACAGTAGTGACCGAGCCAGGGGCGCTCGGGCCGGCGCTGCCGCTACTGGCGTGCCCGCACTGCGGCGCGGCCCTCGCCGGTGTCGACCCCGGCACCGTCGGCTGCCCACAGGGACACCGGTTCGACCTGGCCAGGCAGGGCTACCTGCCGCTGCTCGGCGGCCGGTCGCGGACCGACACCGGCGACGACGCCGCGATGGTGGCGGCCAGGGCAGAGTTCCTCGGCGGCGGGCACTACGCGGCGATCGCCGAGGCCGTCCGCGACGCGGTCCGGCGCGACCGGACACCGGAGCGGCCCGGCGCAGTGCTGGAGATCGGCGCCGGAACCGCGTACTACCTGGCCCACACCGAACCGCAGGTCGGCATCGCGCTGGATTCGTCCAGGTATGCCGCCCGCCGGGCGGCCAAGGCGCACCCGCGCGTGGCGTCGGTGCTGGCCGACGCCTGGGCGCCGCTGCCGATCCGCTCGCGGGCGATCGACACCCTGCTGGTGATCTTCGCCCCACGCGACGTCGCGGAGCTAGCCCGGGTGCTGCGACCTGGCGGGATCGCCGTCGTCGTCACCCCCGAGCCCGGCCACCTGGCCGAGATCCGCGGCCCGCTGGGAATGCTGGACATCGACGCCGGCAAGGCGGCGTCGGTGGCCGTCGGTTGGCGGCCCGGTTTCGAGCTGGTCGCCGCCACCGCGGTGACGGCGCAGCTGCGGCTCTCACCCGCCGACCTGCGTGCCCTGGTCGCGATGGGCCCGACCGCCCGGCATCGGTCCGCCGAGCAGATCGCCGCCGCAGTGGCGGCCCTGCCGGAACCCACGGTGGTGACCATGTCGGTGACCGTCAGCCGGTTGCGCCGGAACGCCGAGCACCTCGGACCGGCCTGACCTGCGCCCGGCCGCCGCGGCTGGCAGGCTGAACGGATGGCACAGCGCAGCGTGAAGAAGACCACCGGCCGCGGCACCGCGTCGTCGGGTCCCCGCGGCGGCGACCGGCAGACCCTGCTGATCCTCGGCGCCAGTGGCGACCTCACCGGCCGGCTACTGCTGCCCGGGGTGGGCGGGCTGCTGGCCTGCGACCGCGGCAGGGACCTGCTGCTGCTCGGCAGCGGGATGGAGCCCTGGACCCAGGCGAAGTGGCACAAGCGGGTCACCGACGCCTTCGCCACCCAGCACGCCAAGGGCGCCCTGGTGACCAAGGCGCTCGCCGACACCAGCTACACGCAGGCCGACGTGACGGATCCCGAGCAGCTGAAGATGTTGCTGGACAAGGCGGTCGGCCCGGTGTCCATCTTCTTCGCACTGCCCCCGGCGGTGACGGCGCTGGCCTGCCAGGCGCTGACGAAGGTCGACCTACCTCGGGACACCCGGCTGGTGATGGAGAAGCCGTTCGGCACCGACGCGGCCAGCGCCGCCAAGCTGAACGAGCTGGTGCTGCGGCTGGTGCCGGAGGAGAACGTCTTCCGGATCGACCACTTCCTCGGCAAGTCGACGGTGTTGAACCTGCTCGGTTTCCGGTTCGCCAACCGGCTGTTCGAACCGGTGTTGAACAACCTGCACGTGGCGAAGATGGAGATCGTCTTCGACGAGGACCTCGGCCTGGAGAGCAGGGCCGGCTACTACGACGGCGCCGGCGCGCTGGTCGACATGATCCAGTCGCACCTGCTGCAGATCATGACCCTGCTGACGATGGAGGCGCCGCCGACGCTGACGGCCGGGGACCTGCGGGACCGGAAGGCGGAGATCCTGCGGGCCACCAGGGTGTGGGCCGACGACCCGGTCGGCTCCAGCCGCCGCGCCCGGTACACCGCCGGCCGGATCGGCCGGCGAAAACTCGCCGGCTACGCCGCCTCGCCGGGCGTCGACCCGGCCCGCAAGACCGAGACGCTCGCCGAGATGACGGTGGAGGTCAACACCTGGCGCTGGGCGGGCGTGCCGATCACCCTGCGCAGCGGCAAGGCACTCAGCACCAGGCGCAAGGAGGCGGTCATCACCTTCAAGCCGGCCCCGCGGCTGCCCGACGGATTCCACGGCTCACCGCAACCGGAGCGCCTGCACATCGGGTTCGGTCCGGATCAGATGCGGCTGCAGATCAACGTCAACGGCCCCGGCGACCCGATGGAGCTCGACCCGCACGAGATGGTCGTCGACTTCGGGCCCGGCGAGCTCTCGGCCTACGGCGAGGTGCTCGCCGGGGTGCTGGACAACGATCCCGGGCTGGCCGTCCGCGGCGACTCGGCGGTCGACTGCTGGCGGGTGGTCGCGCCGGTGCTCAGGGCCTGGAAGGCCGACAAGGTGCCGCTGGACAGCTACCCGGCCGGCAGCACCGGTCCGCGCAAATGGAAGGAGACGGGCGGCGACCCGCAGGCCTGAACCGCGCTGCCGGGCGCCGAGGTGTTCAGCCGGCCGGCAGCAGCTCGAGCCGGTCGGCGACCACCGTGCCCGCCCTGATCACCGTCCGGTCGGTGCCCCGATCCATCAAAGCTGCCGTCACCGAGTCGCCCGGCACCAGCACCAGGTCCGCCGGGTCGCCGATCGTCAGCCCGGGGCGGTCCGCGATCGAGGTGACCCGCGGGGCCGACGGATCGATCACCGACCGGCCGCCGACGGTGGCCACCGCGACGCAGTACTCGATCAGCTCGTCCGGCCGGAAGCCCTGGGTGAACGCGAGCTGCCAGGTCCGGTCCAGCAGGTCGGCGTTGCCGTACGGCGACCAGTAGTCGCGCATCCCGTCCTGGCCGAGCCCGACCCGTACCCCCGCCTCGGTGAGCCGGCGGATCGGCAGTACCCCGCTGCCGGACGGCGCGACCGTGGCCACCGAGATGTCCTGCGCGGCCAGCAGTTCGATCAATGCGCCGACGGTGGCGTCGTCGTTGCTGGTGCCCAGCGCGAAGGCGTGCGAGAGCGTCACCCGGCCCTGCATACCCAGCGCGGCGGTGCGCTCGGCGATCAGCTCGATGGTGAACGCGCCGAGCGTGCCCCGTTCGTGCAGATGGATGTCGACCGGCACCTGGTACTTCTCGGCCAGCCCGAAGACCACATCCAGGTGCCGGACCGGATCCCGGTCGAGGCCGCACGGATCCAGCCCACCGATCACGTCGGCGCCGGATCGCAGTGCCTGCTTGAGCAGCGCCGGCACTCCCGGCTCGAGCAGGATGCCGGCCTGCGGGAATGCCATCACCGTGACCTCGGCCCGATCCCGGTGCTGCTGCTTCGCGGCCAGCACCGCCTCCAGCCGCTCCAGCCCGCAGTCGGCGTCGACCTGCGCGTAGGACCGGAACCGGGTGCCGCCGCGGGCGATCGCCAGGCCGAGCGCGGTGCCCGTCCGTTCGGCCATCGAAGTCTCCGCTGCCCGCCAGTTCGCGCGATCGTTGTCGATCAGCTGGCGCAGGGAGGCCGGCGCGTCGGCGGTGCCGGCGGTGTGCGGCCGGAACGGCAGGCCGAGTCGATTCGAATCCAGGTGAATGTGGGCGTCGGAGAACGAGGGCAGCAGGATCCGGTCTCGACCCTCGACCACGTCGACGTTCCTGGCTCCGGCCGAGGAACTCGGCGCAATCGCGGAGATCAGCCCGTCGGTGACGGTGATGTCGCTCGGGTCGCCGCCCCAGGGGCGGGCATCGCGGATCAGCATGACCTGCGGTTCGTCAGCAACGGTCGTCAGCGGGCGCGGCGGGACAGCCGTTCGGGATCGAGAATGACGACGGACTTGCCCTCCAGCCGCAGCCAGCCGCGGTGGCCGAAGTCGGCCAGCGCCTTGTTGACGGTCTCCCGCGACGCACCGACCAGCTGGGCCAGCTCTTCCTGGGTGAGGTCGTGCGTCACCCGAAGTTCGCCCTGCTCCTGCTGGCCGAACTGGCGGGCCAGCTGCAGCAGCGCCTTGGCCACCCGGCCGGGCACGTCGGTGAAGATCAGGTCGGCCAGGTTGTTGTTGGTCCGGCGCAGTCGACGCGCCAGCACCCGCAGCAGCTGCTCGGCGATCTCCGGCCGGCGGGAGATCCACTCGCGCAGATTCGCCCGGTCCATGGTGGCCAGCCGGACATCTGTGACGGCGGTCGCCGTCGAGGTGCGGGGACCAGGGTCGAACACGCTCAGCTCGCCGAACATGTCGGACGTGCCCATCACCGCGAGCAGGTTCTCCCGGCCGTCGGGGGAGTGCCGGCCGAGCTTCACCTTGCCGGACAGGATCACGTAGAGCCGGTCGCTCAACTCGCCCTCGGTGAAGATCGCACTGCCCCGCGGATACTCCACCGTCTCGAGCTGCGAGCCGAGGGCGAGCGCCGCATCCGGGTCGACACCCTGGAAGATGCCGGCCTTGGCGAGGTTCTCCTCCACCTGGTCCTCCTGTAGTTCGGCCGCATGGCCGTTCGAGCTGATCCGCCGTGACCCGACGGACCCCGGAGCGGTGCCTGGCGGCGACAGCTCCGAGGTGTGGGTCACAGTCTAGGCAAACCCGCCGGTCGTGCTTGCCGTTGGGCGCGCAGAATCGCGCGACGAACCTGCAACAGGCGGTGCTCCGGTCCCGGTCGAGCCGGAATGCGCCCGGGATATCCGGATCAGTGCTGCGGCTCGGCCGGAACCGGGTCCGCATGCTGCGTCGGCCGCGGCCGACGGCGCAGCCGGAACAGCGACAACGCCCTGGTCCAGCCCTCGCGGATGAACGTGTTCACCTCGTCCGGCTGGGCCGACTCCAGGAACTCCTCGACCTCGTCCTCGGTCATGGTGGCCGTCCGCAGCCGGTGCTCGACGCGTTCCATCAGCAGCGCGAAGATCATCAGCAGCAGTGGGATCAGTAACACCAGGAAGACGGTCATAGCGACCTCATTGTGCACCGTCGGAGCCGCCGCAGCTGACAAGGGGCGGTCGTGGGCGCGTGCAGTCCGGGTCAACCCGTGGGGGCGGCTCAGGCGGCTGTGGCAACCTAGCTGGCATGGCAGGAACAGCAACCCGGCGGACGCCGATCAAGAAGGCGACGGCGCCGGCGACGCCGCTGGCCAGGACCCGGCGGGCTCGCCGGATCGCCGCGGAGCTGGCGGTCGAGTTTCCCGAGGCGCCCTGTGAACTCGACTTCGGCACGCCACTGGAGTTGGCGGTCGCCACCGTGCTGTCCGCCCAGAGCACCGACGCCAGGGTCAATCTGGTGACCCCGGCGCTGTTCGCCCGGTACCCGGATGCCGCCGCCTACGCGGGCGCCGACCGGGCGGAGCTGGAGACCCTGATCAAGTCGACCGGGTTCTTCCGCAACAAGACGACAGCGGTGATCGGGTTGGGGCAGGCAGTGGTCGAGCGCTTCGGCGGGGTGCTCCCGGACACCCTCGAGGACCTGGTGACGCTCCCCGGGATCGGCCGGAAGACGGCGAACGTGGTGCTGGGCAATGCTTTCGGCAAGCCCGGCATCACCGTCGACACCCACCTGGGCCGGCTGGCCCGACGGTGGGGGCTGACGGAGCACACCGACCCGGTGAAGGTGGAGGCCGAGCTGGCCGAACAGTTGCCGAAGGCCGAGTGGACCCCGTTCTCGAACCGGGCGATCTACCACGGTCGCCGGGTCTGCCATGCCAAGAAGCCGGCCTGCGGTGCCTGCTACCTGGCATCGCTGTGCCCGTCCTACGGCACCGGGCCCACCGAACCGGCGGCGGCCGCTGCGCTGGTGGTCGGCGCCGAGCGCCCCAGGCTGCTCAAGCTGGTCGGCTTGGACGGTCTCGGGTGACCGATCCTGCGGGGCCGGCCGGGATCGAGCTGCCCGGTGCGGACACCGCACCGTCGTGGCTGCACCCGCTGATCGAGGCGGTGACGCACCGGCCGTTCCCGCCGCCGCTGTCAGGCCTGGTCGCGGCGAAAGACGACGGCCGGTCCAGTGCCGTGCTGATTCTGCTCTCCGATGGGGCTGACGGATCCGGGCCCGACGTGTTGTTGACCGAGCGGGCGGCCGGCCTGCGCGCGCACGGCGGCCAGCCCGCGTTTCCCGGTGGGCACGCCGAGCCGGGGGAGGATCCGGTGGCCACCGCGCTGCGCGAGGCGACCGAGGAGACGGGCCTCGACCCGGCGTCGGTGCTGCCTTTGCTGCAGGTCACCGAATTGCATCTGGGGTTCTCCGGGAATCGGGTGGTGCCGGTGATCGGCTACTGGCGTACCCCTGGTCCGATCGCCGTGGTCGACCCGGCGGAGACCAGCGCCGTGGCCAGGATCCCGATCGCCACTCTCATCGACCCGCACCGCCGCGGGTCCGTGACGCTGTCGAGCGGTGCGAGGGGGCCGGCGTTCGAGGTGGATTCCATGGTGGTCTGGGGGTTCACCGGCATCCTGCTCGACGCGGTGCTCGAGTTCGGCGGCTGGAGCCGGCCGTGGACACCGGGCCGCGACCTGACATTGCCGCCGCACGATGCGGCCGCATCGGCGCTCGAGTCGCTACGGAATGCCGACCGATGACCTTCGTCGACGCGATCATCATCGTGCTCCTGATCTGGGCGGCGGTCTCCGGCCTGCGCCAGGGTCTGATCGTCGCCGGGCTGTCGCTGGTCGGCGCCGTCGCCGGCGCGATCATCGCGCTCCGGCTGGCCCCGTTGCTGATGGACCAGCTGGTCGACTCCGGCGCCAAGGTCGCCATCGGAGTGGCCTGCGCGGTGGTCGGGGTCGGTCTCGGCGAACTCGGCGGCTCCTGGCTGGGCCGGTCGCTGTCCCGCCGGGTGACCTGGCAACCGGCGGTGGTGGTGGACCGGGTCCTCGGCTTCGTCGGACACACCCTGGCCGTGCTGCTGGTGACCTGGATGATCGCGGTACCGCTGGGCGCGGCGCCGATCCCGTGGTTGTCGTCGGCGGTGCGCTCGTCGATGCTGCTGAACAAGATCGACGCGGCGATGCCGAGCCAGGCGCAGCAGATCTCGTCGGCGCTGGGCGCCGCGCTGAGTGACTCGGGGCTGCCGACCATCCTGGCACCGCTCGGTCGCACCCCGACCGACAACGTGCCGGCGCCGGACTCGGCACTGGCCGGCAACGCCGCAGTGCAGGCGGCCCGCGGATCGATCCTCAAGGTGATGGCCGACGCGCCGCAGTGCAGCCGCGGCATGGAAGGCACCGGGTTCGTGATCGCCGACGACCGGGTGCTGACCAACGCCCACGTGGTCGCCGGTTCGGCCACCGCGAAGATCCAGTCGGGCAACGGGTGGCTGCCGGCGCAGGTGGTGCTCTACGACCCGGAGACCGACCTGGCCGTACTGCAGGTTCCCGGATTGGGCCTACCGGCGCTGCCCTTCGACCCGGCGCCGGTGGAGATCGGGTCGGACGCGATCGTCGCTGGTTACCCGCTGAACGGACCGTTCTCCGTGGAGCCGGCCAGGATCGCCACCCGCTTCCAGCTGCGCGGACCGGACATCTACGGCGCCAGCACGGTGCAGCGCGAGGTGTACACGTTGCGCGCCGTGGTGCAGCCGGGCAACTCCGGCGGCCCGTTGTTGAACCCGGACGGGACCGTGATCGGAGTGGTCTTCGGCACCGCGCCGGACGTGGCCGGTATCGGCTACGCGCTCACCGGCGAGCAGGTCCGGCAGGTGCTGGAGGCGGGCAAGACCGATGCGACGGCGGAGCCCACCGGAGCCTGCGTCCCGCACGGCTGACGGGTCGGACCGCTCGGCGTATCGTGAATAGATGACGACTGCGCTGCTGGTCCTGCTGCTGATCGCCGTCGTCCTCGGCGGCTGCGGCGTCGCACTGGTATTGCGTCATCGCACCCATCTGCGCCGGGCGGCGGCCGCCCATAAAGCCGCGGCGGACAGACAGCTCAGGCTGCGCCGTCGTGCTGCTTGACCGCCTCGGTCAGTGACTGTTTCGTCTGATCGAGGCTGGCGATCGTCCGTTCCGGCTTCTTGACCTTCTTGACCTTCTTGATGCCGAGGAACACGCACGCACCCGCCATCAGCAGCATCACCACGAACACGATGACGAAGGCGAGCCAACGCGGCAGCCAGATGTCCAGGATCTCGCCGACCATCAGCCAGAAGAAGAACAACGAGAACAGCCCGATGGCGCCGGCGGCCACGAAGAACACCCCACCGATCGCGCCCTGCTTCACGGACTGGGTGATCTCGGTCTTTGCCAGCTCGATCTCGGCCCTGACCAGGGTCGACATCTGCGTCGACGCGTCCTTGACCAGGGTGCCGATCGACGCCGTCCGGTCCACGTCACGCTCCGCGACCAGCGGGATGTCGTGGCGCTTGGACAGGTCAGGGTGCGGGGTGCCGGGAGTTGCCACGGTCCCTCCTTCGGTCTTCGATGGCGAGCGGCACGATCGGTCGGCCGCGACTCATGGTGCCACGAGCACCGGCCGGCTGCTGATCCGGCCGGTCGAACGCGCGGCCGGTGGTCGTGCGGCACGTGGTCGGAGAGGAAGGTTCCGGCCCGACCGGATTGCCGGCAGAGTGACGGTTGTCGCACGCTGATCGGCATGACCGGATCCCGTAGTGCTGAATTTCTCGGTGCGAACCCCGATCAGCTCAGGGCACTCGGCCGGCAGATCACCCAGGGCGCGCAGACTCTCGGCGAGATCGGCCGCCGGACCACCGCCCAGCTGACGGCGACGGCCTGGTACGGGCCTGACCGGGACCGGTTCGCCGGCCAGTGGGACGCTTCGTGCGAACCGGCGCTGACCAGGGTTTCGGCCGCGATGCTGCTGGCCGCGAAGGACCTGGTGGCCCAGGCGGCCGAGCAGGATGCGGCCAGCGGAGCCGCCGGTTCCGCGCCGGCCGCGCCGGTCGCCTCCTCGGGAGCCGGGCCGGCTCCGTCGGCCCCGACGGAGTCGTCGGAGTCGTCAGCCCCGTCTGCCCAACCGGCCCCGCCGGCCCCGCCGGCCCCGCCGGAGTCGTCGGCCCAGCCGGCCCCGATGTCGGCCGCGGTCGAGGACCGGTATGGGCACCCGAGCGGTGCGCTGTCCGCAGCGGAGGAGTCGAACGGGCGCCTCGACACCGTCTCGACCGGGATCGACGATCCGGGTGGAGTGTCGTACGGGACGTTCCAGATCTCCACGCCGACGATGCCGGAATACGTGAAGTGGGCGGCCGCCCACGACCCGGCGATCGCCGCCGAGCTGAAGGGTTTGACGCCCGGGTCGGCCGCCTTCAAGACCGAATGGCAGGCGCTCGCGCAGGCAGATCCCGAGGGATTCGGCAAGTCCCAGTACGACTTCATCGCGCAGACCCACTACCAGCCGGTGGTGCGTTCGGTGGAGGCGGCCGTCCCCGGGTTCAGCCTGCAGGGGCGATCCCCGGTGGTCGCCGAGGCGATGTGGTCGATGGCGGTACAGCACCGCGGGTTCAGCGTCGGGGTGATGACGCACGCGCTGGCCGGCAAGGACGTCGCGGCGATGTCGGATGCTGACCTGGTCACCGCGATGTACGACGAGCGGGGCCGGGACGACGGCCGGGCGCACTTCCCGAGCAGCCCACCCAACATCCAGCACAACGTCGTCGCCCGCTTCGAGCGGGAGAAGCAGGCCGCCCTCGACCTGCTGGCCGGCGGGCACTGACGCTGCCGTGACAGCGTCCCTTCAGGACGCGCCCCTCGGCATTGACCCAAGGTCGGTCTACACACACCGATGCCGATCGGGGTGCTCCTGGATCGGGCCGGCGACCTGCTGGAAGACCCGCGCAGGGGCGTATTGGGGATCCAGGTGTCGATCAACACCAGGCCCGGCTGGTCAGGCAGATGCTGTCGGCTGACGGATCGCGGCGGTGATCAGGCGTTCCATGGCGCGTGTCGGGTCAGCCATGGTCGGTCCAGCGGAAGCCTCGGGCCAAGCGGCCGACGATCTAAGAGAGTGAGCCTCTCGGTTCCGAACGCCCGACAGGGGCGGGGAGTTGTAACAGGCGGCGGGGCTGGTTCGCAAGCATGGCGATGACCAGGCAGATCCGATTCTGATCGGGTTATGGACTGACGGGGACGCGCGCGCTATCGTCACCCTCAAATCGACAGCCGAATTCAGGAGCCGGAGTTGGGCAAACTCTACCGAGCGGCGATGTGCGGGCTCGCCTTGACACTTGCTGCCGCCGTCCTGGTGCCTCCAGCAGTCTCAGCCGAAGCCAGTTCTCGAGACAACGATGCCAGCGCCGACGAGACGAGGGTCGACCCAGCTGCAGTTGCGATGGCTCATGTACAGTCCATTCCAATCGGGTTGCCGAGTATCGGATCGCAAATCAGTACAAGGTCGAGGACCTGACACAGTCGCTCTTGCTGTCGTTTCCGGATACTTTCGCGGGTGCATTTATCTCGCAGCAAGGTGACGGCACTGTGCACTTTCTCAGCACGAAGCGGATCGATTTGATGACGGATGCAATAGCATCCGGAATGCCGGACGATATTCCATTTGAGGTCGATCTCGTCCAACACGGCTTAATCGAACTAGCAGGCATCAGCCGCAAGATTGACGCTGCTCTGTCTCCAGTCGTCGGAGTGACCACCTCTGTAGACATTTGGACCAATACAGTTGGAGTAGCTCTATATAAGACCGCAGCTGAACGAAATACGATACAGAATGCCCTGGCGGAATCGTACGGCACCGCCGTGTCGTTCGAAGGTTCGGAGGGTCGCGAAAGTGATCCGCGCGAAGAAGAGCTCGCATGCTCAATTCCGACCGCTTCGGTTCCGATGAGGTGTCAACCACCCACGCGCGGCGGTGTAGACATCGGAAACACTCGTGTCTGTACCCTGGGCTTCAATGTGCGGAGTAATTCTGACGGGAAGCCCTACATTCTGACTGCAGGGCACTGCCTGCACGACGAAGGCGGGGCAGGGGCCACTATTAAGGGTTTCACGCCAAGCGGTGGTTCCTACACTATCGGCGTAGTCCACAACTGGTTCTCGACCAGTACCCGCGACGACGGTCTCGTTTCCGTAACCAATGGAGCCTCTTTCGGGGGGAACTACCTGTTCGTGGCGGTGAGCATCGGTCCTTACCCCACCACGCGAAACGAGACTTACGACTTGGCGCCAAATGCCTCTACGAGCGGAGCTCTGGTGGGTCACTACATCTGCAAGTCGGGGGCGAATGGCGGAACCGGATGCGGAGTCCTGCAGCAAGTTGGGTATACCAACCCTCGAGACGGATAGACCGGTTTCGGGAAGATTGATTTCCCTGGGAATGACGATGGCTACTACTCGGTTGCCTGCGAGGGCGACAGTGGCGGGCCGGTTTACGTCGCTGGCCGAGCATATGGAATTGTCGCCGAGCGCGGTGCGTCTGTGGTCGCGCGACAAATGAATGGGGCCAACTGCTACGGCAGCATCTTGTATAGATCTCTTCCTGCTGCTCTGAGTAGCCTAAATGTGAACCTGAACATCGCATGAAGTAGCCGCCAAGATCGCTGTGACGGACCAGCGACTAAGGGATGACGCTGATATCTACAGGGACACTAGTTGCCCAATGAGCACCGAGAGTTGCGATTGCGCTGATACGGTACGTCCCGGGCTTGGGTGGTGCGTAGGAGTCGCACGCCGTTTGGACGGGTCCCATCTTGGCCTTGGTTGTCTCGGATGCACCGGGCTCGAGCTGAACCTCTCGTTTAAGAGTCAGTTGCTCGTCTGCGAAGGTTGCAACGATCCTGTCAGCCTGGTCCGTGACGACGATCGTCCATCTACTACTCCCGACGAGAAGTCCGTTTGACCGGTTAGTCAATCTGACCGTCACGGTAGTCGAGGCAGATAAGCTGAGAGTTGCAGGCCAATTGACAGTATTCAGTAGGCCGGGAGTACCCGTCTCCGTAGTCCATTGCGTGCCGCACGAGCCTGGGATGGGCACGGGACGTTGGGTGTTGCTGTGGGAAGCAACGCGATCCGTGCCTTCGCTGTGGAAAACCTGTGCAATCACGATCAGGCCAACGACCAGCGCAATGACCGCGAGTATGGCGAACGGGCCGAAGCGCCGGTTGGAACGCACGCGACGAGGTGTCGAGCGCGCGCTTTCGACTATTGCGCCTTCGATTCGCACACACAGTTCTGGCGACAGCTCTTCGTCTCCGAAACTATTACGAATCTGATCACGTGTACGACGCTCTCTTGGGGTGAGCACAAGGCGCCTCCTTATCTCGGAAAGGGATCGAGTGGGTACAGCCTATTGGCAAGCTGCCGCAGTGTCTGGTGTGCTATTCGTCGGACAGTACCTGCGGGTATGCCGAGGGTAGCAGCGACATCGGACGACGATTGGTCAAGGAGGTACCGCATCACGAGAACCTGCCTGCTCTGTTCAGACAGGTCCTTGATCAGATTTTGGAGGTCGGCACTAAGAATTACCTGGTCGGCAGGGTCTGGTGTGATGAATAGGCTTATTTGACGGTGGTCGGGCTCTCGTGCTTTCCTTCGGTATGCGTCTATGAATCTGTTCGTAAGGGCGCGTCGCGCGTAGGCTGTCTTGCTGCCTTTGATCGAAGACCACCTTGGCAGCATGGCTACTATCGTGTCTGCAACGAGATCCTCCGCATCCTGCTTATGACCGGTGAGTAACCGGGCTGGGCCGAGTAGCGTTCGGGCAAGTGTCAGCAACTCTGGGCCATCTGGCATCATGCGTTGCTGGGTCACGGATTGCGCTCTCACACCTAGTTCACGATCGGGGGCCTTGCGATGTTCGCTGCTCAGTGTGCCGCTGGAAGGGTGGCTTGCGCACATACGACTCATCCGACCTGATGGCGTGGCGGTTTCTGGGCTCTTCGCAGATGGTGCCAAGGGCCTGGCTGACGGGCTGGACTGGTGCGTGGCGCAGGGTGGGTGTCGAGATCTTCCGATGATGGAGGTTCTGAGAATTCCGGATCGAGCAAGCCCATCTCGTCGGCCTGTCGTTCGGCGCGGGTCTGGTGTTCGCAGTCTTGCACCGGCACAGCCGGATGGCCCGATCGCCACGCTGAGCGGCTACGCGGCGCTGGGTCGGATCGCTCGCCACCGACGTGGCCGACCAGCGGCTGGCACGCTCGGTGGAAGCATCGCGGCTCCCGCCAGATGAGTTCGTCGCCGCCCGTCGCGATCGGCAAGGCCCGGGACGACGCCATGCCAGGATCCGAGCTCGTCGTACGCACAGGACCCGGTCACGCCAACCCGGTGGAGGCCCCGCCGTCACCACCCGCGAATTGCGCCGGTTCTTGTGCGCGGTTGATACACCGTCCGCGTGTCCGCACCGCGGGCTGACCACCGACGTCCGTCTGGCCAAGCTCGTCAGCTGGTGATGGCGACCATGATGTGGCCCTCGTCGATCCGGTCGACGCCATCGTCCAGCGCCAGCGACAGCGCGGTGTGCGCCGGCAACAGGATGTTGCGGCGGATGTTGGACGGCCACGCCGTGTAGTGCGCGTACAACACCTCGAGCGCGTCCGGGGTGAACACCTCCGCCACGTCCGGGGTCTCGGCGGCCCTGGCCAACTCCACCCGGCGGGCCAACACCGCGCCGACGGCTGCGGCGGACGGCACCGCCGGCACCTGGATCGCGTCGGTGAGGAAGCCTTGCGCCGCTTGGTATCCGGGATCCTGCAGGTACTCGGGGTGGACGGCGATGACGGCCGCTGCCCCCAGGTCCTCGGCCAGCAGCCGGGGGACGGTGAAGAAGAACTCGCGGCGGACCCTGGCGATCTCCGGCGCCGTAGCGGCCAGCCAGCGGTCGGTGTCGTCCAGGATCAGGATCGGCACCAATCCGTCGGCGGCCACCAGGTCCAGGATCTGCCGGCCCTGGTCCAGCACCTGTCCCGCGGTCGGCGCGGGCACGCTGACGGCCCGTTCCAGCTCGTACGCCAGCTCCGGGCCCAGCCCCGCCGACCGCCAGCCGGCGCTGATCCGATGCCGGCGCTGCCCGGTGCCGCCCGCGGTCGCCCGCTGCTCGAGCTGCTGCGCCGGACGGGACAGCCCCGGGGTGGTGGCCTGCAGCATCCGGCTGATGGTGCGCACCAGGTGCGCGACGAACTCGGTGCCGTTGCCGGCGACCGTCGCCGGCTCGGGATAGACCGGCACCGGGATCGGGAAGATCCCCTCGACCAGTGGGCCGAGGGTGTAGGCGACGACGCTGGACTTGCCCGAGCCGCTGGCCCCCAGCAGGGCGATCCGGTTCCCGGCCCGCAGCCCGGCCAGCAGGGCGTGCTCGACGTTCCGGGCGCCGGACAGCGTGTCGAACGGGACGTGCATGTCCGAGAGTTCCGCGTGCCGGGGCGCCGGGTCGAACGCACCGTTGTCGCGCAGCAGGTTCAGCAGGTCTTGGCTCATGATCGACTGAGTCTGGCAGACGCCTCCGACGATGCCGGATCGGTCGGCCGGTAGACCTTGCGCGGGCGGCCGGGGCCGGACCGTTCGTCGGTGGCGGTCACCAGCCCGGCCGCCTGGAGTTCCTTGAGCACCTGCACGATCCGCGACCGGGTCCAGCCGAGTCGTTGCTGCAGGACGGGATCGGATGCCGAGGCGCTTCCCACCGCTTCCAACTCGGCGGCCAGCATCCGGGCCGGGACCGACATCCCGGCCAAGGTTGCGGCGCTTGTGGCGAGCCGATCGGCGGCTGCCGTTCGCTGCTCGGGGTCCGCCTGACGAAGTTGCCTAGCCAGGGCGATCAGCCGGCGCGGGTTGCCTTGCGCCACCCGGACCACCGGTTCCGGGTCCCACCCGGACTCGTCACCGATCCGCCTGCGCAACAACGCTTCCGACCCGTCGTCCGACAGTGCCGGCAGGTCGATCCGCACCTCGAAGAACACGTCGGCCGGCGGGCGCAGCAGCAACCCGGCGTGCGCCGACGACACCGTCACCAGCCAGGTCGCCGGCACCGTCCACAGGTCGTCCCGGTAGCGACCGAACAGGTCGACCCCCGCGGCGGGCGGAACGTCGTCGATCGCGATCACGGGCCGGTCCGGCCCGATCCGACCCCGCAAGGCGGCGATCCGGTCGAGCACCGGATCGGGATCGGCAGCCACCGGGGTCGGCTGCCTGCCGGTGTCGGCCAGCTTCGCAATAATCCGGTCCAGTAGGTCGGTGGCGTCGGTGACGGCGCCGCCGCCGATCAGCAACGTCGGCCCATCTTCGGCGGCCAAAGCACGGTGCAGCAGGCTGGTGCGGCCCATTCCGGGCTCGCCGGTGATCGCGCAGTTCAGCCCGCCGGCCAGAGCGCCGGCGATCCGTCGCAACTCGACCTCACGATCGACGAACAGTTCGCGATCGATCCGGTTGGTCAGCAGCGGCCTGCCGGACAGTCGCGGGGGCCTCATCTCACAATTCTAACTGAAAGAAGTGTTAGGCGAGCCCGCGGCCTTCGCCCGGCCCCTTCGCCAGGATTGGGATGGCAATCGGTGGTTTTGGCAGCACCATAACCACGGATTGCCATCCCAATCCCGATCCCAATCCCGATCCCAATCCCGATCCCGTCCAGGCCGGACCCGCCGCGTCAGTCCTCGCTGCCCGCGGACAGGCCGCTGGAGATCTGCTCCATCACCGCCGAGTCGGCCAGCGTCGTCACATCGCCGACCGGCCGGTTCTCGGCCACGTCCCGCAGCAGTCGCCGCATGATCTTGCCGGAGCGGGTCTTCGGCAGCTCGGCGACCACCATGATCTGCCGGGGCTTGGCGATCGGGCCGATCTCCTTGGCAACGTGGTTGCGCAGCTCGGTGACCCGGTCCGAGGCGTCCGCCTCGGCGGCGTCCTGGGCGGCGTCACCCCGCAGGATGACGAAGGCCACGATGCCCTGCCCGGTGGTGGCGTCGCTGGCGCCGACCACGGCGGCCTCGGCCACCGACGGGTGCGAGACCAGCGCCGACTCGACCTCGGTGGTGGAGATCCGGTGCCCGGACACGTTCATCACGTCGTCGACCCGGCCGAGCAGCCAGATGGCGCCGTCATCGTCGTACTTGGCGCCGTCACCGGCGAAGTAGTAGCCCTGGGCGGCGAATCGGGACCAATAGGTGTCGACGTACCGGGCGTCGTCACCCCAGATCGTTCGCAGCATCGAGGGCCACGGCTTGTCGATCACCAGGTAGCCGCCCTGGCCCTTGCCGACCGGGACGCCCTCGTCGTTGACCACCTTCGCGCTGATCCCGGGGATCGGTTGCATTGCCGAACCCGGCTTGGTGGC
Source organism: Nakamurella lactea DSM 19367 (assembly GCF_000426645.1). Lineage (GTDB taxonomy): Bacteria > Actinomycetota > Actinomycetes > Mycobacteriales > Nakamurellaceae > Nakamurella > Nakamurella lactea. Next base: position 154,346 of record NZ_AUFT01000012.1, read on the forward strand.
GGTGACGCCGGGTAGCGGCGAGATCATGATCGCGCCGGTCTCGGTCTGCCACCAGGTGTCGACGATCGGGCAGTTGTCGTGGCCGATGTTCTCCCGGTACCACATCCATGCTTCCGGGTTGATCGGCTCGCCGACGCTGCCCAGGATCCGCAGCGAGGCCAGCGAGTACTTCGCCGGAATGTCCTTGCCCCACTTCATGAAGGTCCGGATGGTGGTCGGCGCCGTGTAGTAGATCGACACCTGGTACTTGTCGATGATCTCCCAGTGCCGGCCCTCGTGCGGCGAGTTCGGGGTGCCCTCGTAGATCACTTCGGTGGCCCGGTTGGCCAGTGGGCCGTAGACGATGTAGGTGTGCCCGGTGACCCAGCCGATGTCGGCGGTGCACCAGTAGACGTCCTGTCCGGCCTGGTGGTCGAACACCGCGTGGTGGGTGTACGCGGCCTGGGTGAGGTAGCCGCCGGAGGTGTGCAGGATGCCCTTGGGCTGACCGGTGGTGCCCGAGGTGTACAGGATGAACAGTGGGTGCTCGGCGTCGAACGCCTCCGCCTCGTGCTCGGTGGACTGCCCGTCGACCAGCTCGTGCCACCAGAGGTTGTTGTCGGCCCACTCGACGTCGATGCCGGTACGCCGGACCACCAGCACGTGCTGCACGGAATCGGACGCCTCGACGGCTTCATCGACGGCGGCCTTCAGCGGCAGTGCCGACCCGCGCCGGAACTGCCCGTCGGCGGTGATCACCAGCTTCGCCTCGGCGTCGGCGACCCGGGAGCGCAGGGCCTCGGCCGAGAACCCGCCGAACACCACCGAGTGCGGCAGGCCGAGCCGGGCGCAGGCGAGCATGGCGACGATCGCCTCCGGGATCATCGGCAGGTAGATGGCCACCCGGTCCCCGGTCTGCAGCCCGAGCGAGACCAAGGCATTGGCCGCCTTGCACACCTCGTCCTTGAGCTGCGCATAAGTCACCGACCTGCTGTCGCCAGGCTCGCCCTCCCAGTGGAATGCCACCTGGTCGCCGTGGCCGGCGTCAACATGGCGGTCGACGCAGTTGACCGCGACGTTCAGCTTGCCGTCGGCGAACCACTTGGCGTGCGGGGCATCCGACCAGTCGAGCACCTGGGTGAACGGTGTCGCCCAGTCCAGCCGGTTCGCCTGCTCGGCCCAGTAGGCCTCGGGATCTGCCTCGGCGCGGGCGTAGGCCTCCTGCTTGACGTTCGCGTTCGCGGCCAGCTCTGCTGACGGCGGGAACGTGCGGTTCTCGCTGAGCAGGTTGTCGAGGGTCTCGCTGTTGGCTGGATTGTCGGCCACGGTCTTCTCCCTGGGAGCACGGCATCGGGCGGGTTCGCACACACCGGCGGACGGCCGGGCGTTGGCGTGTTACGAAACTAACCCCGTCGGCATTGCCCGGCCACGGCGGGTCCGGGTGCCGGGATCGATACGGTGACGGCATGTCGGTGAACCAACGGGCCGCCGGCGCGGCCGAACTCCTCGCCCTGCCGGGGGTCGCCGACGCCGTCGAGAATGCGCGATCGGCGCTCGCCGCGCTGCATCGTCATCCGGCGAACCGGCGGGGCTGGCCGAAGACGTCGGCCGCGGCGTCGGTGCGGGCGGCGCGGGCCTCGGCGGCATTGGACGGCGGAGACCCGACGCTGACGGAGCAGCAGCAGTCGGTCACCGACCCGGTGCTGGCCGGCGCCCTGCGGGTGGCCGCCGCGCTCGGATCGGCCACCGCCGTATGGCAGCGCTCGCCGCTGCAGGTGCTGGCCCGGTTACACACGCTGGCCGCCGCCGACCTGGTGACCGACCCGGAGACGCTCGGCAGGCCGGTGCGAGCGGCGGACCGGCTCGCCGCGCTGGCCGGGCTGATCGCCGCCGACGGCGCTCCGGCGCCGATCGTGGTGGCGCTCGCGCACGGTGAGGTGCTGGCCGGCGCGCCCTTCGGCACCGCCGACGGCGTGGTCGCCAGGGCGGCCGGCCGGTTGGTCGCTGTCACGACCGGCCTGGATCCGCACGGGCTCGGGGTTCCCGAGGTCGCGGAACTACGGGCCGGCGGCCGCTATCGCGAGTTGGCCGACGGCTATGCCGATGGGTCGCCGGCGGGGGTTGCCGACTGGGTCGTCGCCAACTGCGAGTGGTTGAGCGCGGGAGCCCGCGAGGGCGGCTCGATCGCCGCCGCCGCCGCCGACTGATCGGCCGGCTGACGGGTGCGGTGGCCACGGCGTCCGCTCACGGCCGGTGACCGTCGGCCCGCCCGCCGATGCGGAGCCCTCCGAAAGAGTGAATTATCGGAGTTCGGATTGGTTGCTCCGGGACATCGCCTGTTGGCGCCCTGACGGCCCGGGGTCGGGCCGGCGATCCGTCCGGGCCGACGGCCCTTCGGCGTGTCGCGACGAGCGCCCGGAACGGGCTGACGGACCGGGCGGCGGGAACCGGGATCTGTCGCCCGGACCCGCCGACGGACCCGGCGGAGATGGAAGACGGCGCCCGATCGTTGCCGATCGGGCGCCGTCAGCGGAAAGTCCCACGGCTAGCAAGCTGCACCGAGTTTCGTCGTCGTTGCAGGTCGCGGGGTCATTCCCCGCAGGCCTTGACGGCGCACCTTCCGCGGCGTTGGCGGTGAGTGGGTGCCGTTGGTTCCCGCCGGACTCTCCGTGTCGGGGTGGGCGGAATTTCTCTTCCACTCCGTCCCTGGCCGATCGGGGCTCCGTACCGTCAGTGTTACCCCTGCTCCCCACTGTTGGCAATAACCCGCGGCCGGGTTTCGCCGCAGGGTCGGTCGGCCGGGTCGGCGACGTCACGGAACGGCGCTCAGGGAATTGCACGAACGGTGGCGCGCACACGGTGATCGTCACCCGGAAAGCCCAATCAGGACCGGAACAATCCGTGGTCGACGTGCCGGCCCTCGATTTCCGCCAGACTTTTATCCTCCGCGGGGCGTGACGTTTGACGGGGACCCGGGTTACAGTGGACAGGTCGGTTTCACCCCCCCCGAAACCGACCACCCGGTTCAGTTCAACCCCCCGGAACTGAACCCCGCGGCCCCCGCCTCCCCCCGGCGGGGGCCGCCCCTATTCCCCGATCGATTCCGCGCCGTTCCGGCGCGGATCGGTCCTGGGCGGAGCGATCCCGGCGGCGCCGGACGATACCGATGTCCTTCTGACGGGGCGCCGTACGTCCCGGTTCCGATCGATGCCGCGGCCGTCGCCGCAGGGCATCGCGGTACCGGGTTTCGTGCTCGCCGTTGTCCACAGACACCCACCGGTCCACAACAGTCGATCGACGACCTCGACGGCGTCGGCCTTGCCGGGTCGACTGGTGTCCGATCCCGCGCCGACGCGGGAACCGGCGAGGGGGCACCAGGAATGAACGAACCGTTGATCATCACCGACGACCGGCAGATGGCCGAGGACCTGCTCCGACTGGCGGCCGCCGCGGGCGTAGAGGTGCTGACCTGCGCCACGGTGGACCGGTCGCAATGGCGGGCCGCCCCGGTGATCGTCATCGACATCGCCCAGGTGCCCGCAGCGGTGGCCGCCGGGCTGCCACGCCGGGATGGCGTGATCGCGGTGACGCAGGCGGAACCCGCCGCGGATCTGTGGCGGGACTGTGTGTTGCTCGGCGTCCAGCGCACCGTGTCGGTGGTCGAGGCCGAGGAGTTCCTGGTCGAGACCCTCGGCGGGGCCATCGCCGAACCGGGCAGCGGTGGCCGGGCGATCGCGGTGCTCGGTGCCTGCGGCGGCGCCGGTGCCTCGGTGTTCGCCACCGCTGTGGCGGTGGCCGCTCACCGGGTCGGCCGGCAGGTCCTGCTGGCCGACTGCGACCGGTGGGGGGCCGGACTGGACGTGGTGCTCGGTGTCGAGGATGCCGAGGGCGTCCGCTGGTCCGACCTGGCGGCGCCGGCCGGCCGATTGTCGCCGGAGTTGCTGCGCCGGGCACTGCCCGGGCTCGCCCTGTCCCGCGGCCAGCTGCCGGTGCTGGGGTTCGACCGCGCTGCCGATCGGGAGGTACCGGCCGCGGTCGCCGAGGTGGTGATCGACTCCGCCCGGCGCGCGGGCGACCTGACGGTTCTCGACCTGCCTCGGGTGCCGACCGCGGCGTCCGACCGGATCATCGAGATCGCCGACCTGATCGTGCTGGTGGTGCCGGCCGACGTCCGTGGGTGCTTCGCGGCCCAGCGTCAGGTGGAGCGGCTGCGGTCGTTCGGCGCCTGGGCGGGGGTGGTGGTCCGTGGCCCATCGCCGGGCGGGATCGGCGCCGACGACATCGCCCAGGCGCTGCAGCTGCCGTTGCTGGCGCGGGTGCGGCCACAGGCCAGGCTGTTGCAGGACCTGGAGCACGGCCGGCCACCCGGCACCGATCCGAAGTCGCCGCTCGGTCGGGCTGCGGCCGCGGTGTTGGCTGCGGTCGAGCCGGTGACCGTATGAGCACCGCCGAGCTGAACGCGATCGGCACGAAGACGGTCGACGGGCTCCCGGCCGGCCTGGTGGAGCGGGTGCAGGCGCGGCTGGCCGACGAACGTGCTGAGCCGACCCCCGCATCGTTGGCCAGGGCGGTCCGCGGCGAGCAGGCCGGGCTGGTCAGCGACGCCGAGATGCTGCGGCTGCTGCACCTGCTGCAACGGGAGCTGGTCGGGGCCGGCCCGTTGGCCCCGCTGCTGGCCGACCCGGACACCACCGACGTGGTGGTGAACGGCCCGGATGACGTTCGCGTCGACCGCGGTAACGGTTGGCAGCGGGCGGATGTGCGATTCGCCGACGAGGCAGCGGTCCAACGGCTGGCCCGGCGGCTGGCCACCTCGGTCGATCGCCGGCTGGACGAGGCCCATCCCTACGTGGACGCCCGGCTCGCCGACGGCACCCGACTGCACGCGGTGTTGGCGCCGGTCGCCTCGTCCGGCAGTTGCCTGTCGCTGCGGGTGCTCCGACCGGTCCGCCACGACCTCGACCAACTGGCCGCCGGCGGCGCCCTCCCCGGAATCTGCGAACCGTTGCTGCGAGCGATCATCGAGGCCCGGTTGGCCTTCCTGATCTCCGGCGGCACCGGTTCCGGGAAGACCACGCTGCTGTCGGCGATGCTGGCCAAGGTGCCGCCCGGCGAGCGGATCGTCACGGTTGAGGATGCCGAAGAACTGCGTCCGCCGCACCCGCATCTGGTCCGGCTGGTGGCCAGGCCACCGAACGTCGAGGGCGCCGGTGCGGTCGACCTGCGCGAGCTGGTCCGGCAGGCCCTGCGGATGTGCCCGGACCGGATCGTCGTCGGTGAGGTCCGCGGCGCGGAGGTGATCGATCTGCTGACCGCGCTGAACACCGGCCACGACGGAGGGGCCGGCACCGTTCACGCCAATACGGTGCGCGACGTTCCCGCCCGGATGGAGGCGCTCGCGGCGACCGGCGGGGTGCCGCGGGAGGCCCTGCATTCCCAACTGGCCGGAGCGATAGCGGTGGTGCTGCACCTGCGTCGGGACGACGGCGTGCGTCGGCTCGTCGAGGTCGGGGTGCTGCGGCGGCGGCAGGACGGGCAGGTCCAGCCGGACCCCGCGGTGCTGGAGGGGCTGCCGGTCGAGCCGGGAGCCTCCCACCTGCGGGAACTCTTGCTGTCCCGCGGGGTGGCACCGCCGTGGTGATCCCCGGTGCCGGTGCCGGGTCCGGCTGGCCGGAACGGCCGGCGGTGGCGGCGGCGCTGCTGTTGGCGGCCGCTGCTGTCGCACTGTGGCCGGAGTCGGGCACCGGTCGGCCGTCACCGCCGGGCCGCCTCGCTGGCCGCGGCCCGGCCGGCCGGCCGGGTGCCGGCTGGACGCCGATCCTGCCGAGCGCTGTATTGACGGCCGTCGGTGCCGGCGCGCTCGGTTGGTTGTTCGCCGGGCCGCTGCCGGCGGCGGCAGCCGCCATTGCCGTCGGCACTGCGGTTCGGCTGGTGCGGGACCAACGGGCCGAGCGCCGCCGGGAGCGGGCCTGGAGCGGCCTGCTGGCAGCGGTCCGGATGCTCGGCCGCGAGCTGCGCAGCGGCGCGCCGCCGCCGGCGGCCGCCGCGGCGACCGCTGCCGCGATCGGCGGCCCGGCGGGCGAATTGATGTCCGATCTGGCGGCCGCCGGCAGGCTCGGTCTCGACCGTGCGTTACCGGCCAGATCCGGACCGGCCGGTGAGGTGGCTGAGCAGCTTCGGGCCGGCCTGGTGCTGTCGGCCCGGCACGGGGTGCCGTGGGCCGCGCTGGTCGATGCGATCGCCGGCGACCTGGCCGACCGGGTCAGGGCCGCCGGCGACCGGTCCGCGCAGGTGGCCGGGCCGCGGTTCTCCGGCTACGTGCTGGCCGCGTTGCCGGCGTTCGGCCTGCTGCTCGGGTCGGGGATGGGCGCGCGGCCGTTGCAGGTGCTGTTGGGTCCAGCACCCGGCGGGCTGCTGCTGCCGGCCGGGGTCGCGCTGGCCTGCGCCGGATTGCTCTGGTCGGCCAGGATCGTGCGCCCGTGACGGCGTCCGCCGTCGTCGCCCCGGCGCTGTTCGCGATCGGCTCGGCACTGCTGATCTGGCCGTCGGGTCCGCTTCCAGGGTTCATCGGGGCGAGCGGCGTGGGTGTCGCGGGACCCGGCCACGGTGCCGGGCCGACGGCCGCCGGCCCGGGCCGATCGGGCCCGGGCGCGCGGCTGGTCACCGGCATCCGCCGCTGGGCGGCCGCCATCGGGCTGCCGGTGGCGATCGCACTGCTGGCTCCGCGGTGGTGGTGGTGCGGCGTGCTCGGTGCTGTCCCGCTGGCCGTGTATCTCGCCCGCCGGGCGAACCGCCCCAGTGCCGCCCAGCTGTCCGCGCAACGGCGGGCACTGGCCGGCCGACTGGACCTGGTGGCGGCCTGCCTGCGGTCGGGACTGCCGATCGGCTCGGCGCTGGTCGCGGTCGGCGCCACCGGCCCGGCGGCGTCGTCACCGCCGGGTCCTTGGCGCACGCCGATCGAGGTGCTGGACGAGGTGGCCGCCATGCTGATGGTCGGCGCCGATCCGCAGGCCGCCTGGCGACCGGCCGCCGAGCTGGCCGAGTTGGCATCGGTGGCGGCCGCCGCCTGCCGATCGGCGGCCGGCGGCACCGCGTTGGCGGCGGCCTTCACCGAACAGGCGGATCAGTTGCGGCGGCAGAACTCCGACGCCGCTGCGACCGCAGCCGGTCGGGCCGGCGTGCTGATGACCGCACCGTTGGGCGCGTGCTTCCTGCCGGCGTTCCTGTGCCTCGGGCTCGCCCCGGCCGTTGTCGGACTGCTCGACACCCTGCACCTGTGGTGATTCCCGGTGCTCGTCGGTGTCCGACGCCCGGAAAGTTGTCCACCCGTCGTCATCGGTCCACAGAACGGGCCGCAGTCGCGGCGCCGGACCGATCGTCCCCGGCAGGCTGATCGGCACCAGGTACCGCCGCCGGCGGTGCCGACAATCAGAAAGGGGGAAGGCCTGTGGGACAAGACATCCAGTCGCGGATACGGCATCGGGCAATCGCCTTCGGGCGACTGCTGTGGAGCCGGATCGGACACGACGACCGCGGGATGACGACGGTCGAGTACGCCGTCGGCACGCTGGTCGCCGCCGCGTTGGCAGCGGTGCTCTACCGGATCGTCACCGGCGATTCGATCGTCGCCGGGCTGACGTCGCTGATCACCCGCGCACTGGGCATCGTGTGATGCCCGCCCGGTCCCGGCGGTCCGGCGAACGCGGCTCCGTCACCATCGAGGCAGCCGTCGCGCTGTCCGTCCTGGTGGTGCTGCTGGCGCTGTGCCTGTCCGGGATCGGGTGCGCGATCGCCCAGATCCGGTGTGTCGATGCGGCCAGGGAAGCGGCCAGGTTGGCGGCCCGTGGCGATCAGGACCGGGCGGCCGCCGCAGTCGGGTCGATTGCCCCGGCCGGCGCCGCGCTGTCCGTCAGCGTCGACGGGAACACCGTGACGGCAACGGTTTCGGCGAGCGGGGTCGGTGGGCTGTTGCCGGGCATCAGGGTGAGCGCCACTGCGGTCGCGGCCAGCGAGGAGGGCGCCGGCGATGGGTGATCTGCGTGGCCGGAAAGCCGCTGACGGCGGCTACGCCACGGTGCTCACCGCGATCGGTGGCGCGGCGCTGCTGGCGTTGCTGATCATCGCGCTGCAGATCGGCGGTGCCGTGATCGCCCGGCATCGCGCCGAGGGCGCCGCCGACCTGGCCGCGCTGGCCGGCGCGACCGCGGTCCAGTCCGGGACCGGCTCCGCCTGCCAGCGGGCGGGCGCGATCGCGGCCGCGAACGGTGGCTCGGTGCTGTCCTGCGAGCTGTCCGGCAGCGATGTGCTGGTGGTGGTCGTGGTGCGGAACCAACTGCTGCCGGCCGTCGGATCGGCGCAGGGCCGGGCGCGGGCGGGGCCCGTGGTGTCCGGTGAGGGTGAGCGCAGCCCCGGTGGTCGCTGACCGTGGCCGCTATCGCTCGCTTCAGCCGGTGACCTGCTGCGGCGCGATCATCGCCTTCATCGAGGCGGGCTCCTGGCTGGCATTCAGCAGCGCCTCGACGGTCTGATCGAGCCGGAACCGCTGGGTCACCATCGTGGACACATCCACCCGGCCACCGGCGATCAGCGAGATCGCGGTCGGCCAGGTGTGCCCGTACCGGTTGACCAGGCCGATGGTCAGCTCGTTCACGTTGAGCCGGGACAGTGCCAGCGTGACGTCCTGCTTGGGCATGCCGACCATGGCCGCCCGGCCGTTCGGCCGCAGCCGCCACACACCGTCGGCCAGCGCCGTCGGTGCCCCCGAGCACTCCAGCAACACGTCGAAGTCGTTGCGCTCGGACTCGCCCGCCCGCGCCGCCGTGAAGCCGAGCCGAGCGGCGAAATCGATGCGCCAGTCGGAGGTATCGGTGATCGTGACGTCAGCGGCGCCGAACGCCCTGGCCGCCTGCGCGGCCATGATGCCGACCGGGCCGGCTCCGGTCACCAGCACGCTGTCGCCCGGCTGCAGTCCGGCGCGGTGGCACGCCCAGATGCCCACCGACAGTGGCTCGCACAGCGCACCGTCCTCGAACGACATGGTGTCCGGAAGGACGAACAGCTGACGTTCGTCGACGGCCATGTACTGCTGAAGCGATCCGTCGTACGGCGGGGTGGCGAAGAAGATCAGGTCGGGACACAGGTGGTAGCGGCCGGCCATGCATTCCCGGCAGTCCCGGCACGGCCGGCCGGGCTCGATCGCCACCCGGTCACCGACCCGGACGCCGGTGACGCCCGTGCCCACCTCGACGACGACCCCGGCGCACTCGTGGCCGAGGATGATCGGCCCGTTCACCAGGTAGTCGCCGACGTAGCCGACGGTGAAGTACGCGGTGTCCGATCCGCAGACGCCGACGGCCTCCATCTTCACCACGGCGTCCCGCGGTCCAGGCGTCGGGTCGCCGACGTCCGAGATCTCGATGGTGCCAAGGGTCGGCATCACTGCGGCATAGTTGGTCACGGCGTCTGGCCTCCGGTGGCGAGAACGAGCTCGCGTGGCAGCGAGCCTCGGACGATCAGTTCAGGTTCGATGCACAAGGTCTCCGGCGGTTCCTGACTACCGGAGACCTTGTGCAGCAGTCGCTTCATCGCATGCGCGGCGACCTGCCGGGCCGGCAGCGCCACCGTCGACAGCGGGGGATCGAGGTAGCGGGCGAACGGCTGGTCGCCCCAGCCGATCACCATGACATCGATGGGGACCCGCAGACCCTGCGCCCGCAGCGCGGCGTAGAGGCCGAGCGCGAAGTGGTCGTTGCCGAGCACGAAGGCATGGGGGCGGCGGCCCCGCTCGAACAGGTCGGTGGCGACCCGATGGGCGTCCTCCGCCTGCCACGGCAACCACGGCAGCGCGACGCTCGCCGACCGGCGGGTCGGGATCAGCACGATGTTGCGGCTGTCGAACGGGACGCCGCGGTCCTGAAGCGCCAGCCGGAACCCGGCGATCCGGTCGCGCACCGTCGAGATCTGCAGATCCTCTTCGATGAGGACGACGTCGGTCGCCCCGCGATCGAGCACTGCGTGCGTCGTCATCCGCATTCCCGACACGTTGTCGTTGGCGTAGAGATCCGCGTTCAGATGGGCGATGTTCCTGCTCACCAGCACCAGTGGCAGACCGGCCCGGGTCAGCCCGTCGTACGCGTGCGAGTCGTTGCTGACCGGAACCGCGAGGATGCCGTCGACCCCGGAACGCAGTGCCGCGGCGACCGCAGCCACCTCTCGGTCCTCGGATTCCTCGGACAGCAGCAACAGCAGCGTGTATCCGGCTTCGATCGCGCGTGACTCCGCCTCACTGACCAACTCCGCGAAGAACGGATTGAACAGGTTGGTGACGATCATCGCGATGGTCTGGCGTGAACCGAGGACCAGCGATCGGGCGTGGATGTTCGGCACGTAGCCGATCCGCTCGGCCTCCGCCTTGATCCGCTGCCTGGTTGCCTCACCGACTCCCGGCCTCTCGTTGAGGGCACGGGAGACGGTGTTCACCGACAGCCCGACGACCTGTGCGACATCCTTGAGGGTCGTTCGGTGCGGATTGCTACCGACTTCCTGCACGACGCGCTCCTACCGTTCGACCGATCCGCTTCGATGTCACTCCTTGAGCTCAAGGTAGATGCGGAGCGACGGAGAACTCTCGCCCGCCACCTTGCTGGTCGTCAGTCGCAGCCAGTGCCCGAACTGCGCCACGGGGATCGAGACCATTCCGACCGCCTCGGTCTCGCGCGCGGCCACGGACTCGTGGTCGATCCAGCTGATGCCGTCGGGCGAGATCTGCACCTGGATCGAGACCCGGCAGCCAGGGGCGGGCCGCAGGAACTGGACGAACCACCTGGCCTCGCCGGCCCAGGCCACTTCGAACGGATCGGTCGAATGGACGGTATCGAGGTCGACCCCGCGCTCGATGACCGCACTTTGCGATTGTCGCATCGCCATGATCACCACCCCGCCGAGATCACGACGGAATCCAGGAACAGGAAGTTGCGCACACCGCTGACGGTCCTCGCGGAGAAGTAGAAGTTCAGCAGGTTCTCCAGCGACTCGTACTTGTCGGCGTACGGCGGAACGGGCACGCCCCGCAGATCCATCACGTCATTGTTGAACTGCAGCTCGACGTTGGAGCGGGTGCTGGTGTCGATCAAGAACCGCAGATAGTGCCAGTTGATCTTGGTCGGCACTTCGTTGTAGCAGGTCTCGACGCGGTCGTCGGACAGGTACCGCCAGTCGTTCGGGTCGGGGGCGGTGAAGTCGGCGCCGTACTCGTAGTCGTGCACCCCCTCGTGCCGCTCGTGCGGGGTGGGTTCAGGAACAACCGGATAGGCCCACTTCTGGATCAGGTGTCCGTCGGCATCGGCGTTCACGAAACGCATGACGTTGTGGTACCTGACGCCCTCGGTGCACAGGTCCGTGGCCACGGTGAACGATCCGAACTGTGCCTCCGACGGATGCGAGTTCGCGTCCCAGGTGATGTCCCCGAAGGAATTGCTCTCCTGTTCGGTGCCGGAGAGGTTCGCCTCGGTCTTCCAGGCCAGGTACGCCTCGATCTGCAGCAGGCCGCGACCGCTCATCGTCAGCCGCCGGATGCCGGTGGCGCTGTGCCCGCGGTGTGCCCGGGTCGCGAGCTTCATCGAGTAGGTGCCGGACATCGCACCGTGCGTGCCGACGTCGAAGAAATTCGCGTTGGACAACTGCGGGGGTCGCATGTCCCGAAAGTGTCGGTCCAACGACTCGAGGTCGCCTCGGCCGTTGTAGTTGCCGCCCAGTTCGACCCAGCCGTGCAGGCCGTCGTTGAAGTCGTCGAACGTGAGGATCCGCCGCAGGGGGTTGAACTTCGACAGCCGGCCGTCGCTGCTGCGCAGCGCACCGCGCAGTGCGTCGGCCAACCCGCTGATGTCGGTGGTGGTCACCGCTGCTCCTAGGAGTGGGTTGCGCGCTGCCGCCGTCGGCATCGTCGCGCTCACATTAGCGTTACCGAAGATCGCCGTCCAGAGGCGCCGCGCAATTGACAGCACCTTGCGATCCAACGAGGAAGTGCTTGCTGTGAAAGGCACATCGATCTGTTGACATATGACCATCAATGCGACAGTGTGCATGAACGATAATGTTGCGGGTCGACGGAGATCTCATGCGACGGCGACGGCAACCACGACATCCAGCGGAGGTGCGGGGTGCTCGGCTACGTCGCACGACGCCTGTTGCTGGCCGTGTTCGTACTGTGGGGCGCCGTCACCGTCGTGTTCATCGTCGTGCGCCTGGTGCCCGCCGATCCGGCCGTGCTGATCGCCGGTGAGACCGCGACGCCCGAGCAGATCGCCGCACTGCGGGCGGAGATGGGCCTCGACCGGCCGTTGCTGCTGCAGTACCTGGGGTATCTGGGCAAGGCGGTGACGGGCAACTTCGGCAACTCCTACACGCAGAACGTCCCGGTGACGCAGCTCATCGGTCAGGTACTGCCGAACACCGTGCTGCTGGCGGTGCTGGCCTGCGTCTTCGCGGTGATCGTGAGTTTCCCCCTCGGCCTGCTGGCCGCGTTGCGGGTCAACCGATTCAGCGACCGCGCTGTCACCACCCTGTCGCTGTTGACCCAGTCACTCCCGGGTTTCTGGGTCGGCATCGTGCTCATGCTGGTGTTCTCGCGGAAGCTGAACTGGCTGCCGAGCGCCGGCCTGGACTCGCCGGCGAGTCTGGTGCTCCCGACGATCACGCTGGCCTTGCCGTTCATCGCGATCCTGGTCCGGATGACCCGCAGCGGCCTGCTCGAAGTGATGGGCGAGGGCTATATCGTCACCGCCCGGTCCAAAGGCCTGCCGGAGCGAACGGTGATCTTCCCGCACGCGATCAGGAACGCGACCATCCCGATCATCACCATCGTCGGGCTGGAGTTCGGCACCCTGCTCGGTGGTGCGGTGATCACCGAGACGGTGTTCTCGTTCCCCGGCATCGGCCGGCTGCTGGTCACCTCGATCCAGGTCCGTGACTACGCGGTCGTGCAGGCCTGCGTGCTGGTGATCGCCGTGGCGTTCGTGCTGGTCAATCTGATCATCGATCTGCTGTACGGGTACCTCGACCCGAGGGTGAGGCTGTCGTGACGACTGCGGCACGGGCCGGCGCGGCCGCGCGCACGATGCGCCGTGCCCGCAGGGCGCGACGGGGGGTCCGGCTGCGGATCGTCATCCCGCTGATCATCGTGGCGCTCTACGTCGTCGGGGCGATCCTGGTCCCGATCCTGTATCACTTCGACCCGCTGCACACCGAGCTGCTGTACCGCCTCAAGCCGCCCGGGACGACGGTGGCAGATGGGAAGACGGCGATCTTCGGTACCGACCAGGTCGGGCAGGACATGTTCGCCCAGATGATGATGGGTGCCAGGGTGTCACTCACCGTCGGTGCGCTCACCCTGCTGTTCGCCGGTGTCTTCGGTGTCCTCGTCGGCCTGCTGTCCGGTCACTTCGGAGGCTGGATCGACATGGCCCTGATGCGGATCGCCGACATCCAGTTGGCCTTCCCGTCCATCCTGTTGGCGATCCTGCTGGCGTCGGTGCTCGGCCAGGGTCTGACGAACATCATCATCGTGCTGTCCATCGCCAGCTGGGTCGTCTTCGCCCGGGTCACCCGCAGTCAGGTATTGGCGCTGAAGAACCGGGAGTACGTCGATGCGGCCCGGACGCTCGGCGCCGGCCATCTGCACCTGATGTTCCGGACCCAACTGCCGGGCTGTCTGGCGCCGATCCTGGTCGTCGCAACGGTGGAGTTCGGCCACGTGATCCTCGCCGAGGCGGCGTTGTCCTTCCTCGGTGTCGGCGTTCCGCTCGGCGTCCCCAGCCTGGGCAGCTCGATCCAGGCCGGCACCGCCTACCTGACGACGGCCTGGTGGATCTCCACCCTGCCCGGGATCGCCCTGGCCATCCTGGTACTGGCCACCGGTATCCTCGGCGACGCCCTGCGCGACCGGTTCGACCCGCGGCTGCGGAGCGCCTGATGAGCCAGTCGACGCCGGTCGCCCTGGAGAAGTCGGTGCCACCGGACGCGCCGCTGTTGAGCGTGCAGAACCTGCAGGTGGAGTTCTCCACCTCCGCCGGAGTGGTGCGGGCGCTCGACGGGGTCAGCTTCGACGTCCGGCGGGGCGAGACCATCGCCATCCTGGGCGAATCGGGCTCCGGCAAGTCGGTCACCGCCCAGGCGATCATGGCGCTGCTACCCAGGCCGGCCGGCTCCATTGTCGGCGGCAGCATTCGCTACGCAGACCGCGATCTGGTCACGCTCCCGGCCAAGGACGTCCGACGCCTGTGCGGCACCGAGATCGCGATGATCTTCCAGGACCCGCTGAGCTCGCTCAACCCGGTGTTCCGGGTCGGCTGGCAGATCGCCGAGCCGTTCCGGCGGCGCCTGGGCATCGACAAGCGACAGGCGCTGGCCAAGGCCCTTGAGCTGCTCGACCGGGTCGGCATCCCGGACGCCGAGCGGCGCATCCGTGACTATCCGCACCAGTTCTCCGGTGGCCAGCGGCAACGCATCATGATCGCGATGGCCATTGCGTTGGAACCGAAACTGCTCATCGCGGACGAGCCGACCACCGCCCTCGACGTGACCGTGCAGTCACAGGTGATGAAGCTGCTGGCCAACCTGCAGGCCGAGACCGGCATGGGGATGATCCTCATCAGCCACGACCTCGGCGTGGTCGCCGACGTCGCCAAGCGGGCCGCGATCATGTACGCCGGCCGCATCGTCGAGGCCGGCACGATCAGGGAGGTCTACGACCATCCCGCCCACCCCTACACCCGGGGGCTGCTCGAATCGATTCCGTCGACGACGGTCATCGGAGAACGACTTACGCCGATCCCCGGCGGCCCGCCGAACCTGCTCGCGCTGCCGACCGGCTGCGCATTCCACCCGCGCTGTCCGCACGCGATCGACAGGTGTCGTGACGAGATACCGCAGCTGCGACGACCGGACGGCTGGGAGCCGACCCACGTCGCCGCCTGCTTCCGGTCGGAGGAGGTGCTCGCCCATGACTGACCGGCCGGCCGGACCGGCACCGTCCCCGGTACTTCGGGTCCAGCACCTGCGGGTCGCCTATCCGATCCGGTCCTCCGTGATGTTGCGCCGGGTCGGGGAGATCGTCGCCGTCAGCGACGTCACCTTCGACGTCGGGCCGGGTGAGACCGTCGGCCTGGTGGGGGAGTCCGGGTCCGGCAAGTCGACGATCGCCCGCGCCGTGATCGGACTCGTCGCGGCCACCGCCGGCTCGATCGAGTTCGAGGGCCGCGACATCACCCGGTACGGCCCGCAGCAGCTCAAGGCCGTCCGCCGGGACATGCAGATGGTCTTTCAGGACCCGTACGCCTCGCTGAACCCCCGGCTGACGGTGCGCGACCAGATCGCCGAGTGCTGGCGAGTGCATCGCGGGCAGCTGCCGCGCGCGCACTGGACGGACGAGGCGAAGCAGCTGATGGAGCGGGTCGGGCTCAACCCGGACTACAGCGACCGCTACCCGCATCAGTTCTCCGGCGGTCAGCGGCAACGGATCTGCATCGCCCGCGCGCTCGCTCTGCGGCCGAAGCTGATCATTTGTGACGAGGCCGTCAGCGCCCTCGATGTGTCGGTCCAGGCGCAGGTGCTCAACCTGCTGGCCGACCTACAGGACGAGTTCGGCCTGTCCTACCTGTTCATCTCGCACGACCTGTCGGTGATCGAGCACCTCAGCGACAGGGTGTTGGTGCTCAACAAGGGTGAGGTGGTGGAGGAGGGCGCGGTGCGGCAGATCTTCGCCGACCCGCGGGACGCATACACCCGAGCGTTGCTCGCCGCAGTCCCGGTGGTCCGGCCCTGGCTGGAGTCCCCGACATGAGCGGCACCGTCACGATTCATCTTGTCCGCCACGCCGAATCGCGGTGGAACGTCGAGGGCCGCTACCAGGGCCAGACCGATTCCGGGCTGACGGATGACGGCGTCCGCCAGGCCGCGGCTCTCGGCGAGGCACTCGCCGACCTGGTGCCCGCACCCGACCTGGTGATCTCCAGCGACCTGCCGCGGGCAATGGACACCTGCCGGCCCTACGCTGCCCGGATCGGCGCCAGGGTGGTCACCGACCGGGCACTGCGAGAGATCAGCGTCGGTGACTGGTCCGGCCGCACCTTCGGCGAGATCGCCGCCGAGCACCCGGACACGGTCGCCGCGGTCGAGGACGGTGTCGACCTGCCGCGTGGCGGAGGCGAGACCTTCGCCCAGACACGCAGCCGGGTCGCCGCGGCGCTGGCCCGCGCGGTCGGGCGGCTGCCCGACGGTGACGGGGATCGGGCCATGGTCGCCGTCAGCCACGGCGGGCCGATCCGGGTGGCCGCAGCGGCCGCCCTCGGTCTGCCGTCGCCCGGTCACACCGCATTCTCCGCACCCGACAACTGCTCCGTCACGTCCATCAGGATCAAACCCGGCGGAGCCCGGGAGTTGTTGCGGTACAACCACACCGTCGCGCCCGCCGGCACCGCCGACGCTGCGGAGCTCCGATGACCACCGTCGTCGTCCAGACGCACAACCTGTGGGGCGACACCTGGGCGCAGGAACGCAGCGCCGCCCTCGGCCGGCTGTATTGCGCCCGGCCACCCGATCTGTTGGCGACCCAGGAGCTCCGCCCGTGGTCGCGCGACGTGCTGGATGCGGCGATGCCCGATCACGAGAGGGTCGACGACGGTTTCCCCGGCTGGCAGCGGCAGTCGAACATCTGGTGGCGAAGCGATCTGTTCGCCCGGGTCGGCCACGGCGCCGAGGACGTCGGGATTCTCGACGCGGACGCCCGGTTGTTCTGGGTCAGGCTCCGTCGCGCCGACGGCGGCGGCACACTGCTGATGTCCACCGCCCACCTGTCCTACGCGGGTACCCCGATAGAGCTGGCATCCGGGGTGAATCAGCGCGTTCCGCAGGCGTTGCGGGTCATTGAAGAGCTGGCCAAGATCGCCGGTGAGGACGAGCCGGTGCTGTTCGCGGTCGACATCAACGACATCGGCGTCCCGCTCTGGACCTTCGGCAACGGCGGATATCTCGACGCCTTCAGCGCATTGGGACGGCACTGCCCGCCCACCCATCCGGTGATCCCCAGCGGCTTCGCGGAGACGGTCGGCACCACCAAGTCTCCAGTCGCATCACCGCCGAAGGCGATCGACTGGATCTATTTCCGGGGACCCGTGCGGCCACGAGTCGCCGAGGTCATCGAGTACTTCCACCGAGGGGTGTCGCCGAGCGATCACGCCGCGGTGGTCGCGGCGTTCAGCCTTGACCCGCAGTGAATGTCCATGGCACGGACCGTGTCACCCGATCGAAGGAGAACTCGCATGAAAGTAGGACGCAAGAGATTCGCGGGCGTCGTGACGGCACTGACGATCGCGGCGTTGGCCCTCGCGGGCTGCTCCAACAGCGACAGTTCCGGTAGCACCGATACCGGCACCACCGCAGCAGGAAGCGCTACCTCCGAGGGTGCCGGCGCCACCACCAGTAACGGCGGCTCCGACGCCCAGAGCGCAGCACCGGCCGGCAATGCGCTGCCCGACGATCAACAGAACCTGACGTTCGTGCCGGCCTATGGGTGGGCGGGTTCCGACATCTCCAAGAACCCGCTGGAGATCGGCGTGAACATGGCGATCTCCCAGGTGCTGGATTCCCTGGTCAAGTTCGACCAGGACATGAAGATCGTGCCGGGCCTGGCCACCGAGTGGTCGTGGAACACCCCGACCGAGCTGGTTTTCAAGCTCCGCACCGGCGTCACCTTCAGCGACGGGACCCCGTTCACTTCGGCGGACGTGAAGGGCAGCCTGGAACGGTACATCGCGGCCGAGGGACCGTTGGCCGCCGTGCTGGCGCCGATCGAAAAGATCGAGGCCCCCGACGATGCGACGGTGAAGATCACCACGAATGCGCCGACCGGCACCCTGGTCGGAGTGTTGTCGATGGTCAAGATCGGCAAGGCCGAGTTCTCGCACACGAAGTCGACGGCCGCCGACGACGCGTACTGGGCGAAGCCGATCGGCACCGGCCCTTTCGTCATCACCGATTACGTGGCGAACGATCACTTCAGCTTCGCCCGCAACGACAAGTACTGGGGTGAGAAGGCGAAACTGAAGACGCTGACGATGAAGCAGATCACCGACGTCAACGCCAAGATCACTGCGCTGTCGAACGACCAGGTCCAGGTGCTCAACGACCTGACCTACGACCAGTTCGACACCGTGAAGGCGCTGCCCAACGTCACCCTGTCGCAGTTCGACAGCCTGAGCTACTACTTCGTCTGGTTCGAAAACTCCCGCAAGCCGCTGGACAACCCGGATGTGCGCCGGGCGATGTGGATGGCGCTGGATCTGCCGACCATCGTGTCCAGCCTCTACGGTGACTCCCGGCAGACGATGGACTCGTTCTGCCCGTCCACCGCGTTCGGCTGCCTCCCGGCCAAGGACATGCCCACCTACGACCCGGAAGGGGCGAAGAAACTGCTGGCGGATGCCGGCTACCCCAACGGGTTCAGCATCGACATGATCTTCAGTCTGGCGAATGCCACCGACAGCGCGCTGGCGCAGACGCTGATCTCGTCCTGGAAGGCCATCGGGGTGACGGTCGAGCCGCGCGGTCTGGACTCGGCGACCTGGCTCAAAGAGTTCCAGGCCCTGAACTGGTACATGGACTTCCAGCCGAACCAGACGCTGACCGGTGACGCGGACTACACGCTCAATCGCCTGTACAGCTGCGTGGCCAAGCGGCTGGGCTACTGCAACCCCGATCTGGACAAGCTGATGACCAAGGCGCAGCAGTCGAACGACAAGGCCGAGCGACTGAAGCTGTACCAGCAGGTCGTGGACATCATGGCGAAAGACGTTCCGGCCATTCCGCTGTTCCAGACCAAGGTCAACGTGGCGTACAAGAACAACGTCAAGGGCCTGGTCGTTCCGCCGACCGAGTACATCGACTTCAGCACCGTCTACCTGGCCTCCTGAAGTAGCTCCGCACGCCGGGGGCGGCGACCCTGTCTCCGCCCCCGGCGTCCCACCACTGCCGAGAAGGACATGATGCAACGCATTCTCAGCTATGAGCGTGGCCTCGAGCGGTTCAACCCGCTGGCCCGTGTGATCACCTACGACGACTTCGACAAGGGCTTCAACGGCTGGTTGGACCTGACGCCGAACTTCGTCTACGACAACTACGAATCGTTCGATTCCGCGGTCGACCTGACGAGTTGGGCGCCGGCGATGCTCTCCAGCGCATCGATGCGGTTCGCCTCGTCCCACGGTTCGATGGAGGGCACCTACTCGCTCAAGCTCACCACCGCGCCGAACGCAGGTCCGCCGACCGAGCCGCCGGCCGCCGGGTCGATGGGTGTCGCTCTCAAGAGGCTGTCCCGGTTCGGTGATCCCTCGAAGATCCAGATCGAGGCGTGGTACTCCTACACCCCGGCGCAGGACCGGGTCGGCCTCGGCGAGCAGGACCTGCGTGCGATCGGCTTCTACTTCGATGTGCAGGACTCGGAGTACCGCTACATGCCGGGTGTCCGATACGTCAACGCCATCGACGGCAAGCCGGTCAAACGCTGGCAGTACTGGAAGGCGTCCGACGGTGTCACCCGCGCCGACTGGAACTTCGGCGTCGAGGACGGCTGGTGCAAGGTGGGCATCGACAACCTCTGGTACGGGCGCCGCAACCCGGACGGCTCGTCGGACGGCTACCAGTGGCTTCCCGGCGGCGAACAGGACCTGCTGTACAACGAAAGCCCCGACAAGCTGAACTGGCTGTACTTCCGGCTGCTGGTGGACATCGAAAAGCGGGAGTACATCGAACTGCAATCGATGGATACCGTTTTCGACCTGCGCGGGATTTCGCCGACGCTGGTGGAGCGGTACTCCTCGATCGACAACCTGATCAATCCGATCTTCTACGTCGAGACGGACACGAACCGCAGCGTCCACCTCTTCCTCGATTCCATCGTCTACTCGACCGAGTGAGCGGGATACGTTCATGCAGAACACGAATACCTCCGTCCTGGCGCGCCGGGTGCGGATCTCCGACGACTACGCCACACTGCCGTACGAGGCGGGTTGGGCGACCGAGGCCGTCTTCTTCCTGCAGACCGAGGGCGATCACGCCGATCTGGCGCTCGGCGTCGAGGTCTCCCCGGACGGCATCAACTGGCTGCGGCGATCGGCTGCGACCCTCGCCGCTGCCGATTCGCTCATCGACCTGCCGGTCGGGCAGTTCGGGAACTGGCTGCGGCTGACCGTGTCCGGCGCCAGCGAGCGGCAGCCTGCCCGCATCCTCATTCACCTGAACCTCAAGGGGTGACGACGATGCGGCCCGGACCGACCGTCCGTGAGGCCGCCCGCGACCTACCGGTCTTCGCCGCGGTCGACGTCCTCGTCGTCGGCGGCGGGCCGGCGGGCGTGAGCGCTGCGGTCGGCGCGGCCCGGATGGGTGCGAAAACCCTGCTACTGGAACGCCATGGCTTCCTCGGCGGTATGTGGACCGCCGGAATGGTGTTGACCCTCGCGGGCTACAACTGCTGGCTCCGCCCGTACGTCCGGGCGGTCGACGGCGTCCCCGGCGAGTGGCTTCGTCGCGCCGTCAGCCTCGGTGGCGCGGAAGACAACGCCGGTTTCGTGCTCAACAGTGAGCCGGAGGTGATGAAACTCGTCGCGGACGAGTTGCTGGCGGAGGCCGGCGCCGAGACCCTGTTCCACACCTGGGCCGCCGCCCCCATTGTCCAGGGCGGTGCGGTGGTGGGTCTGTGCATCGAGAACGTCGACGGGCGGTCGGCCGTGCTGGCCGGAGCCACGGTGGACTGCACGGGTGACGGCGAGGTGTTCGCCCGTGCCGGGAATGCCTGGGAGAAAAGTGATTCGCTGCAGCCGATGACCATGCCGTTCCGGATGGTCGGCGCCGCACTCGATCCGGCGATTTCGCACAGTGCTCCACAGTGTGTCCCCATCGGGCCCGAACCGGGGATGCTCGGCGAGCCCGTTCTTGGCGACCACTCTTCGCGTCGCAACGATGTTCCCTTCGACCCCAGGCTGATGAGGCAGCAGCGCGCCGCCGGGCGGCTGCCCTCCTACGGCGGACCGTGGTTCGGCGGGTTGGACAAGGATGTGTTGTGGGTCAACAGCACTCGGCACTACGGCGACGCATCGAACGTTCGCGACCTGACCCGCGCCGAGATCGAGGGGCGTCGTTCGAGCCGGGCGATCAGCGAGTTCCTGACCAGGACGCCGGGACTGCAGGGAGCCCGGCTGCTGCAGACGAGCACCCAGATCGGTGTTCGGGAGACCCGGCGACTCGTCGGGAACTACACGATGACGGGTAACGACGTCCGGTCGGGCACGGCCTTCAACGACTCCGTCGCCGTCGGCTGCTGGCCGATCGACGTGCACCCGGCGGACGGGGAGGTCGGCATGCACCAGATGTACGTCCCGCTCCCGTACGGCATTCCCTACCGGTCGCTCATTCCGCGGACCGTCGAGGGGTTGGTGGTCGCTGGTCGATGCATCTCCGTCGACCGTGATGCGCTCGGCTCCACGCGGGTGGGTGCCACCTGCGCTGCCATCGGGCATGCGGCGGGTGTGGCGGCCGCGCTGGCCGCCGGCGACGGCGTCTCGCCGTCCCGCGTCGACGTGGCGGCGTTGCAGGGTGCGCTCATCGAGCAGGGTGCCATCGTCTCGCCCGGCCAGGTCGGCTGACCGGTAGGGCACGGCCCGGGCAGGCCGGCGTCCTGGTGAGCGCGGCGTCCCGGTGGGCCGCTGGTAGCGTCCCGGTCGGGTGGCCGACAGCGGCGTCGGCCGGCAGCGGCGTCGGCACAGTAAAGGAGCCGGGATGACCGGGAACATCGGCAAGCACACCGGACCGGATCGGGTGGTGGTGATCGGCGCCGGCATGGTCGGTCTGTCCACCGCCTGGTACCTGCAGGAGCGCGGGGTCGAAACGGTGGTGCTGGACCGCTCCGGGGTGGCCGCCGGCTCCTCCTGGGGCAACGCCGGCTGGATCTCGCCGGGGTTGTCGATCCCGCTGGCCGAACCCGGCATTCTGCGTTACGGGATCAAGGCGTTGCTGGACAAGGACTCTCCGCTGTACGTGCCGTTCAAGTTCGACCCGAAACTCTGGCGGTTCATGCTCGGCTTCGCCCGCCGGTGCACGGCCAGGACCTGGCGGCGGACGATGGCCAGCTACGTCCCGGTGAACCGGATGGCGATCGACGCCTACGACGAACTCGCCGCCGGCGGGGTGCAGTCGCCAACCCACGAGGCACCGATCATGGCGGCGTTCCGCAAGGCCGTCGACTCACGGGCACTGGTCAAGGAGATCGAGCAGATCCGGGAGGCCGGGCTGGATCTGGAGACCGAATCGATCGACGGTGCTGCGCTGCGAACCGCGGTGCCGATCGTCGCGCCCGAGGTCGAGATGGCGGTCAAGATCTCCGGCCAGCGGTACATCAATCCCGGCGAGTACGCCGACTCGCTGGCCTCTGCCGTGCAGGACCGGGGTGGTCAACTGAACACCGGTGCCGCCGTACGAACCATCCGGCATGCCGGCGACGGCTTCGTCGTCGAGCTCTTCGGTGGCGAGCCGGTCTCCGGTGACGCTGTGGTGCTGGCCACCGGCGCCTGGCTGCCGGAACTGGCCAGACAGTACGGGGTCAAGGTGCCGATGGTGGCCGGCCGCGGCTATTCGTTCAGTGTTCCGGTGGCCCAGACGGTTCCGGGTCCGGTGTACTTCCCGCACGAGCGGATGGCCTGCACGCCGCTGGGCGACCGGTTGCGGGTGGCCGGCACCATGGAGTTCCGTGATGTCGACGCCCCGCTGGATCTCGGCCGGGTCGAATCGATCGTCAGGGCGGGTCGACCTCTGCTCACCGGCGTCGACTGGGACGACCGGCACGACGTCTGGGTGGGCGGCCGACCGGTCACCGTTGACAGCCTGCCGTTGGTCGGCGCCACCCGCACGCCGGGCATCTACACGGCCGGTGGCCACGGCATGTGGGGGATCTCGCTCGGGCCGCTGACCGGCAAGCTACTGGCCGAACAGATCGTCACCGGGGTGACGCCTGATCCGCTGCGCCCGTTCGATCCGCTGCGCTGAGCTCACCGGCGCCGATGGCGGCCAACACCAGGTCCAGCACCAGCACCGCCCCGTCCTTGAACAGCGGGTGGTTTCCGTTGCCGCACTTGGGCGATTGCACGCACGAAGGGCATCCCGAGCGGCACCGGCAGCCGGCCACCGCGTCCCGCACCGCGGTCAGCCACTGCGTCATCACCGCGAACCCGCGGTCGGCGAAGCCGGCGCCGCCGGCGAACCCGTCGTAGACGATCACCGTCGCCGCTCCGGTGTCCGGATGCAGGTTCGTCGACAGACCGCCGATGTCCCAGCGGTCGCAACCGGCGAACAGCGGCAGCAGGCCGATCGCCGCATGCTCGGCCGCATGCAGTGCCCCGGCCGCCGCAGCCTCCGGAATGCCATGCGCGGCAAGGCGTTCGGCTTCGATCGTGTACCACACTGCGCGGGTGTCGAGGACCTGCTCCGGCAGGTCCAACTCGATCATGTCGATCAGTTCACCGCGGGGCCGGCGTCGGACGTAGCCGACCACCTGCTCGGTCACCCTGACCGGCCCGAGTGCCAGCGTCACCCCGCCGGGGAACTGCCGCCGCCGCGCGCCGTCCAACAGTTCGACGCTGGAGATCGACCGGGCCGAGGTGGTCCAGTCCGGCTTGTCCGCCGTCACCAACGCCACCCCCTGCTCGAGGTCGAGGTCGTCGACCACGTAGCTGTCGCCGCGGTGCAGGTGCACCGCCCCGGGGTGCACCCCGGCCGGCGCCCTGGCGCCGTCGACGGTGCCGAGCATCCGGCCGGTCGCCGACTCGACGATCGCCACCTGATGTCCACCGCCGCCGCGCAGGTCCACCTCGCCCGCCGGATGTCCGGGCAGCACGTGGTACCAGCCCTGTGAACGCACCCGCAACAGCTTGTCCCGCACCAGATCTGCGAGCACTTCGCGAACATGAGCCGGGTCACCGAACAACGGGAGGTCGTCCTCGGTCAGCCGGAGCTCGGCCGCGGCGCAGCGCAGGTGCGGACCGAGGATGTACGGGTTCTGCGGGTCGGTGACGGCGGCTTCGACCGGTTTGCCGAAGACGGCGTCCGGGTGGTGCACCAGGTAGCTGTCCAGCGGATCGTCCCTGGCCACGAAGACCACCAGTGCCTGCGGCGCCCGCTCGCCGCCGCGCCCGGCCCGGCCGGCCTGCTGCCACAGCGAGGCCAGCGTTCCCGGGTAGCCGGCCAGCAGGGCAGCATCCAGTCCGGAGATGTCGATGCCGAGTTCCAAGGCATTGGTCGAGGCGACACCGAGCAGATCGCCGGTGCCCAAAGCCTTCTCCAGCGCACGACGCTCCTCGGGCAGGTAGCCGCCCCGATAGGCGGCGACCCGGCCGGACAGCTCGGGGTCGGTGCGCTCGAGTCGGTGGGCGGCGGACAGAGCGACCTGTTCGCTGGCCTGTCGGGAGCGGACGAACGCCAACGTCCTGGCGCCGGCCGCCACCAGATCGGCCAGCATCCGGGCGGTCTCGTTCGGCGCCGAACGCCGGACCGGGCCGCCGTTCTCGCCGCGACCACCTCCACCTCCACCGTCGCCGAGCGAGGCGGTGTCGTCATCGGAGAGCAGTGGGGGTTCCCAGAGGACGAAGCGGCGGCCGGCCCTTGGCGCGGCGTCATCGGTCACCGCGGTGACGTCCGCACCGATCAGCGCGGCGGCCGCGGCAGCGGGATCTGCGGCGGTGGCCGACGCCAGTACGAACACCGGGTCCGACCCGTAACTCCTGGCGATCCGCCGCAGTCGCCGGATCACCAGCGACACATGGGATCCGAACACCCCGCGGTAGGCATGGCATTCGTCGATCACCACCACGGAGAGTCGGCGGAGCAGCCGGGCCCAGCGGTAGTGGGCGGGCAGCACCCCGCGATGCAGCATGTCCGGGTTGGTCAGCACCAGCCGGGCGTGCTCGCGGACCCAGTCCCGCTCGTCGAGCGGGGTGTCGCCGTCGTAGACCGCGGGCCGGACGCCGGGCAGCCCGAGTCCCTCGATCGAGGCGAACTGGTCGGCGGCCAGCGCCTTGGTCGGCGACAGGTACAGCACGCCGGCACGGGGATCGGCCAGCAGCCGGGCCAGCGCCGGCAGTTGGAACGCCAGCGACTTGCCGGAGGCGGTGCCGGTGGCGATCACCGTGTGCCGGCCCGCCCAGGCCAGCTCGGCCGACTGCGCCTGGTGCGCCCACGGCCGGTCGATGCCGCGCTCCAGCAGCGCCCGGCGCAGCAGCTCCGGTGTCCAGTCCGGCCAGTCGACCGCCAGCCCGGCCATGGCCGGAATCTCCTCGACATGGGTGACGGGCTCCTGCCAGGCGGGTACCGAGCGCAGCAGCACGCTCAGCAGATCCCGGTCGTCCGTCATTCCTGCATTCTCCCCGCCGCCTCCGACCGTCCCGGCGCTTATCAACATCGCATGCGCTTGCCAACTGGACGATTCTGGGACGGGCGTGACGGAAGTGCACTATTTCGCAAGCGCGTGAGAAGTTGATAAGCGCGATCGGGGGGCGTGCAAGGATCGGCGGCATGACGGGATCGACAGTGGTCGGAGTGGACTCGTCCACCCAGTCCTGCAAGGTGCTGGTCTGTGACGCGGAGACCGGCCGGGTGCTGCGGTCCGGCCGGGCGGACCACCCGCAGACCCTCGAGGCGGCGCCGGGCCAGTGGTGGCAGGCCTTCGAGTCGGCCTCGGACGGACTGCTGGACGGTGCGTCGGCGATCGCGGTGGCCGCCCAACAACACGGCATGGTCACGCTCGACGCCGACGACCGGGTGGTCCGTGACGCCCTGCTGTGGAACGACCTGCGTTCGGCCGCCGACACCGCCGACCTGATCGACGAGCTCGGCGCGGCCGAGTGGGCCGCAGCCGTCGGTAGCGTCCCGGCGGCCAGTTTCACCGTCACCAAACTGCGCTGGTTGGCCCGCAACGAGCCGGCCAACGCCGCCCGGGTCGCGCAGGTCATGCTGCCGCACGACTGGCTGACCTGGCAGCTGTCCCGCAGCGGCGACCCGGCCGCGGACGCGGTGACCGACCGCGGCGACGCCTCCGGCACCGGCTACTTCTCCCCGGCCACCGGTTGCTACCGGCTCGACCTGCTGGAGCGGGCGTTCGGCGGCGCCCCGCGGCTGCCCCGGCTGGCCGACCCCGGCGAGCAGGTCGGTCGGACCTCGTCCGGCGCGCTGGTCGGACCCGGCACCGGCGACAACATGGGCGCGGCCCTCGGGCTGGGCGCCGGACCCGGTGACGTCGTGCTGTCGCTGGGTACCAGCGGCACCGTTTTCGGGGTGGCCGACGAGCCGTGTGCCGACGCGACGGGGTACGTCAGCGGATTTGCCGACGCCACCGGCCGGTTCCTGCCGCTGGTCTGCACGCTGAACGCCGCCAGGGTGCTGACCTCGACCGCGGCCATGCTCGGCACCGATCTGGCCGGCCTCGACGAACTGGCACTGCGCGCCGAACCCGGTGCCGGCGGGCTCACCATGCTGCCGTACCTGGACGGCGAACGCACCCCGAACCTGCCCGACGCCACCGGATCGCTGCACGGCCTGACCCGCGCCGCAATGACCCCGGAGAACCTGGCCAGGGCCGCCGTCGAGGGCATGCTGTGCAGCCTGGCCGACGGCCTCGATGCGCTGACGGCGACCGGCTTCCGCGCCCGCCGGCTGCTGGTGATCGGCGGCGCCTCGGCGTCCCGTGCGGTCCGGGCCTCGCTGGCCGAGCTGTTCGGCCTGCCGGTGGCGCTGCCGGACCCGGCCGAGTACGTCGCGCTGGGCGCCGCCCGGCAGGCCGCTTGGGTGCTGGCCGGCGGCCGGCCCGACGCGCTGCCGGATTGGCCGGTGGCCGCGACGGCGTTGCCCGACCCGTCGGCAGCCGACCTGGAGCGTGGCCAGGCGGTGCGTGCCAGGTACGCGGCCATCCGGCTGGCCACCTACGGGGTCTGAGGCACACCGGAATTGTCCGGGCATACCGGTGAAATCGGCCGACATCTGCCGCCCCGCGCACCAAGCACCGGCTCCGGTGCCTTAGGGTGACGCCAGCGCGCCGGTCTTCGCTCCGGCGTGCGCTCATGTGTCGACCAGCGCCGGTCCGCCTTTCGCCGCGTACCGGTGCGTCGAGCCCCTGACGAGCACAACACGGTAGGAGAGCCCATGTTCCGGCCCACTCTGGAAGCGGCGGCGGACCTCGCCGCAGCCTCCGGCGTCACGATGGGCGGAGGCGACAAGACCATTGTCGTCATCGTCGGCGTCGTCGCCCTGATCGCCCTCGCGATCGCCTTTGTCCTGCGTGCCGGTGTGCTGGCCGCCGGCACCGGCACCCCCAAGATGCAGGAAATATCAGCTGCCGTTCAGGAAGGCGCCGCCGCCTACCTGACCCGGCAGTTCAAGACGCTCGGCATCTTCGTCGTCGTCGTCTTCGCCCTGTTGTTCGTGCTACCGGCGGACTCCGCCGGCGAGCGCATCGGCCGCAGCCTGTTCTTCCTGGTCGGCGCCGGCTTCTCGGCCACCATCGGGTACCTCGGCATGTGGCTGGCTACCAGGGCGAACGTCCGGGTCGCGGCCGCCGCCAACGAAGAAGGTCCGGGTGGCCGGGACAAGGCCATGCGGATCGCCTTCCGGACCGGCGGCACCGTCGGTCTGACCACCACCGGCCTCGGCCTGCTCGGCGCCGCCGTCGTGGTGCTGGTCTACGTCGGCGATGCCCCGAAGGTGCTGGAAGGCTTCGGCTTCGGCGCCGCCATGCTGGCCATGTTCATGCGGGTGGGCGGCGGCATCTTCACCAAGGCCGCCGACGTCGGCGCCGATCTGGTCGGCAAGGTCGAGCAGGGCATCCCTGAGGACGACCCGCGCAACGCCGCCACCATCGCCGACAACGTCGGCGACAACGTCGGCGACTGCGCCGGGATGGCCGCCGACCTGTTCGAGAGCTACGCCGTCACCCTGGTCGCCAGCCTGATCCTCGGCTCCGCCGCATTCGGCACCAAGGGCCTGGTCTTCCCGCTGATCGTGCCGGCCATCGGCATCATCACCGCGATCATCGGCGTGTACATCACCAAGCCACGGCACGGTGAATCGGGTCTGACGACGATCAACCGCAGCTTCTACATCTCGGCCGGCATCTCCGCCGTGCTGTGTGCCGTCGCCTCCTTCGTCTACCTGCCGACCTCGTTCGCCGACCTCGGTATGACCGGCGGCGGCAACCCGGCGCTGATCGCCATCGTCGCGGTGATCATCGGCATCGTGCTGGCCGCCGTCATCCTGTGGCTCACCGGCTACTTCACCGACACCAAGTCCAAGCCCACCAAGGACGTCGCGGCCACCTCCGTGACCGGGCCAGCGACCGTCGTGCTGTCCGGCATCTCGCTGGGCATGGAGTCGGCGGTGTACACCGCGATGGTGATCGGCGCGGCCGTGTACGGCGCGTTCCTGCTGTCCGGCACGATCGGAGTCGCGCTGTTCGCCATCGCGCTGGCCGGCTGCGGCCTGCTCACCACCGTCGGCGTGATCGTCGCGATGGACACCTTCGGCCCGATCTCCGACAACGCCCAGGGCGTCGCCGAGATGTCCGGCGAGGTGTCCGAGGCCGGCGCCAAGACGCTGACCGACCTGGACGCCGTCGGCAACACCACCAAGGCGATCACCAAGGGCATCGCGATCGCCACCGCCGTGCTGGCGGCGACCGCGTTGTTCGGCTCCTACACCGACGCCATCGGCCAGGCGCTGCGCAAGGCCGGCGACATCGCCGGCGACATCGGTTCGAGCTTCGCGTTCGAGATCGTCAGCCCGAACACGCTGGTCGGCGTCATCCTCGGTGCCGCTGTGGTGTTCCTGTTCTCCGGCCTGGCCATCAACGCGGTGTCCCGCGCGGCCGGTGCCGTCGTGCAGGAGGTCCGCCGGCAGTTCCGGGAGATCCCCGGGATCATGGAGGGCACCAACAAGCCCGAGTACGGCAAGGTCGTCGACATCGTCACCCGCGACTCGCTGCGGGAGCTGGCCACGCCCGGTCTGCTGGCCGTGCTTGCCCCGATCGCCGTCGGCTTCGGCCTCGGCGTCGGGCCGCTGGCCGGCTTCCTCGGTGGCGCCATCGCCACCGGCACCCTGATGGCCGTCTTCCTGGCCAACTCCGGCGGCGCCTGGGACAACTCGAAGAAGCTGGTCGAGGACGGCCACCACGGCGGCAAGGGCTCGTCCGCGCACGAGGCGACCATCATCGGCGACACCGTCGGCGACCCGTTCAAGGACACCGCCGGCCCGGCCATCAACCCGCTGCTCAAGGTGATGAACCTGGTCTCGCTGTTGATCGCCCCCGCGGTGGTCGCGCTGTCCATCGGCGACAGCGCGAACGCCGGCCTGCGGATCATCATCGCGATCGTCGCGTTCCTGATCATCGCCGGTGCCGTGCTGGTCTCCAAGCGACGCGCGAACGCGCTGGACACCACCCCGACGCCGGCCGCGGTCTAGCCCGCCGACCGCTGGACGAGGCCCACCTCACACCCGCCGACCCGGATGGTGTGAGGTGGGCCTCTTTCGTTCCCGAATCTCCCTGGACTTCGGCGGAACCGGTCGGGGCGGCGGCGCGTCATTGTTAGCGTCAGTGAGTCGGAGTGCGAGGCACGCCGGCCCCGATCGGCGCAGGGGCCCGATCGGAAACTGCGGCAGATGCCGCGAGAAGGGACCTCAACAGATGAAGCGCACCACAGCGCTGACCGCGTTCGTTGCGGCAGGTGTTCTGCTCTTGGCCGGTTGCGGCAGCGATGCCGGCACCGCCACTCCGGTCAGCGATACCGCTGCCGCGATCTCCAGCCAGGACGCCGGAACCTCGGCTGCCGGGACCTCGGACGCCGGCTCGGATGCGGGCACGTCGCCCGCCGAGTCCTCGGCTGACGAATCGTCCGCCGACGAGTCCGCGGATGCCGGGACCTCGGACGCCGGCACCTCGGACGCCGGGACCGATGCGGGCAGCTCCGACGGCGCCTCCTCGGACGCCGGAACCACCATCGGCTCCAACGGCGACCTCGATGAGGGCACCACCGCCTGGTTCAGCACCTTCTGCGAAGGCATGGCGCCGGTCGCCGACCTGAAGGATCTGCAGAGCAAGATCGACATGTCCGACCCGAAGAAGACGTTCACCACGCTGGCCGACGCGATGACCAAGATGGGTGGCGCCTTCACCACCTCGGCCGCCAGCCTGAAGGACATCCCGGCGCCGACCTTCGACGGCGGCGACGAGTTCGCCTCCAAGATCGTCACGTCGTTCGCAACGCTGGGCCCGAAGTTCACCGAGTTGGGTAAGCAGTTCGCTGCGGCCGACCCCAACGACCCGGCGTCGATGTCCGGTCTGGCGAGCATCGGCACCGATCTGCAGGATGCGACCAAGCCGCTGCAGGAGATGCAGAACCTGAAGATCGACTCGGCCACCCAGGCCGCGATCGCGCAGATCCCGGCCTGCAAGGCACTCAACGGCTGATCGCACGCCCAGCAGACCACGTACAGCGGCCGGCACCCGGACAGGGTTGCCGGCCGTTGTGCTGTCCGGCGCCGGTCCCCAAGGTGGCGTCCGCAGCCGCCCGGTCTCGGTACCGTGGTGCTGATCGATCCCGCCGACCCGGCGGCGCCGCGCCCGCAGAAACGTCATGAGGTCCCGATGTCCCGCACCCGCAGAGGCACCAGCAGTGCCACCGTCAGACGCAGTGCCACCGTCAGCCACAGTGCCACCGTCAGACGCAGTGCCACCGTCAGACGCACCCGCAGCGCGGTGTTGGCAGCCGCGCTGGCCGCGGCCCTCTCGCTGACCCTGGCCGCCTGCTCCGACAACGACCAGGGCGCGCAGAGCGGCAACTCCACCGGCAGCACCGCAGCGCCCGCCGGCCCGAGCAGCGCGGGCAGCTCGGGCGGTCAGGCCCCGACCAGCGGTTCCGGCGCGGCGGCATCCTCGGACGACACCGCGGCGACCGCGATACCGACCACCTCGGAGTCGCCGTCCAGTCGCAAGCCGCAGCCGACACCGAGCACCCCGAAGCCCAGTGGCACCGGGGTGGTCGGCTCCTTCTCCGCCACCGACACCAAGTGGTTCGACTCGATGTGCGCCGGGCTGGCGAACAAGCCACGCGAGCAGTTCGGCAAGCTCACCGGCGACCTGGAGACCCAGAAGGCGGCCGCGGCGAAGTTGCTCACCGATCAGGCGGACCGGTTGGACCAGGCCGTCGCCGCCCTCAAGTCGCTGCCGGCGCCGACCGTCTCCGGCGGCAGCAAGCTGGCCGCGGCCGTCGTCGCGGCGTTTCCGAAGAGCGCCGACGCGGCCAGGGCCGGAGCCGGTCCGATCGCGGCGGCCGGCAGTGACGACGCCCTGCAGGGCGCCTTCGAACAGGCCCTGGACGCGATGAACGAGGCGAACGCGCCGCTGGACGCCTTCGACGAGATGATGGGCGCACCGGCGATGGTGGCCCAGCTGAAGAAGGTCCCGAGCTGCGCCCCGCTGGTGGGCTGAACCGCTGCGGCACCAGACACCTGCCGAGCCGGATACGGTGCGTGGCGTGGGACAGCTCTCGTTCTTCGCGGCCGACGTCGCCGACCCGACCCTGGACGGCCTGGGCGGGCTGCTGGCCGCCCATGGCCAGATCACCAGGAACGCCGACGGCAGCCGGCTGTCCATCCTGCTGCTGGACGCCTGGCGGGCCGACGCGATCCGCGCGGAGTTCGACCGGCGCGCAGTGAACTCGAGCGTCCGTCGGGGGTCGGCCCCTGACCCCGACCCGCAGGCCAGGGCCGCCGGAGCCACGGTGCCGTCATTCCTGGTGCGCAGCGAGCGGTCAGCGGAACTCGACGCACTCGCCGCCGCCTGGACCCGCGGCGCGGTGAAGACCGCGGCCGCGTTCCCCACCCCGCCGGGCGGCCTGCTCCGCTGCTGGGCGCTGGCCGCCGGCCGGGCCGATCCGTCCGGCTACCTGCTCGGCACCGACCCGCACGCCGGCCACACCTATCCGCGGCTGGCCGCCTCGCTGTCTGCCATCGGTCTGACCGCGGCCGTGCTCGGCAGCAGGGGCGGCGGACCCGGCATGCGTATTGTCGGCAGGCGGCGGCTGGATCGGCTCGCCGAACTGCTCGGTGAGCCACCGGTCGGAGCGCCGCCGGACGCATTCCCGACGGGCCGCTGAATCCACCGGACGAACCGGCGTGGCATCATGCGCCGAAACGGGCATCGTCGCGTGGGACAGCCGTTCGAATGCTCGACAGCGCTCGACAGCGGACAGAACAAGAAGGAAACGTGAGTATTGATGGCAGGTCGTAAGGGATCGGACGGGAACACCCGGCTGGTCGTCGTCGAGTCCCCGAACAAGGCGAAGACCATCGCCGGCTACCTCGGCGACGGATACGTCGTCGAGTCGTCGATCGGGCACATCCGCGACCTGCCGCGCGGCGCCGCCGACGTACCGGCCAAATACAAGGGCCAGCCGTGGGCACGGCTCGGCGTCGACACGGACCACGATTTCGAGCCGCTGTACGTGGTGTCGCCGGACAAGAAGGCCCAGGTCGCCAAGCTCAAGGCGCTGCTGGCCGACGCCTCCGAGCTCTACCTGGCCACAGATGAGGACCGCGAGGGCGAGGCCATCGCCTGGCACCTGCTGGAGACGCTGCAGCCCAAGGTTCCGGTCAAGCGGATGGTCTTCCACGAGATCACCAGGGCCGCGATCCAGGCAGCGGTGGACAACCCGCGCGAGATCGACGACAACATGGTCGACGCCCAGGAGACCCGCCGCATCCTCGACCGGCTGTACGGCTACGAGGTCTCTCCGGTGCTGTGGAAGAAGGTGATGCCGAAGCTGTCCGCCGGGCGGGTGCAGTCGGTGGCCACCAGGATCATCGTGGAGCGGGAGCGGGCCAGGATGGCCTTCCGCGCCGGCACCTACTGGGGCATCGACGCCCAGTTCGCCCAGCAGGGCAACGACAGCACGTTCACTGCGGCGCTGGCAACGGTGGACGGCCGCCGGCTGGCGGTCGGTCGGGACTTCGACGAGACCACCGGGCAGATCAAGGCATCCGCCGACGTGCTGCTGCTCGACTCCGACGGCGCCGCCACCCTGGCGGCCGGCCTGGCCGGCGGGACCGCGAACGTCACCTCGGTCGAGGAGAAGCCGTACACCCGGCGGCCGTACCCGCCGTTCATGACCTCGACGCTGCAGCAGGAGGCGGGCCGCAAACTCGGCTTCTCCACCGAGCGGACCATGCGGACCGCGCAGCGGCTGTACGAGAACGGCTACATCACCTACATGCGGACCGACTCGACCACGCTGTCGCAGACGGCGCTGGACGCGGCCAGGGCGCAGGCCCGCGAGCTGTACGGACCGGAGAACGTGCCGTCGGCGCCGCGGCAGTACACCAAGAAGGTGAAGAACGCCCAGGAGGCGCACGAGGCGATCCGGCCGTCCGGCGAGAGCTTCCGCACCCCTGGCGAGGTCGCGAAGTCGCTGTCCGGCGACGAGTTCCGGCTCTACGAGCTGATCTGGCGGCGGACCGTTGCCTCCCAGATGGTCGACGCCAAAGGGCTGACGCTGCAGGTCAGGATCGCCGCCAGGACAACCCCGGCTGAGGGAGGGGCCGGGCCTTCTGTCGACTGTGTTTTCAACGCCTCGGGCCGGACCATCACCTTCCCCGGGTTCCTGCGTGCCTACGTCGAGACCGTTGACGCCGAGGCGGGCGGCGAGGCCGACGATGCCGAACGCCGGCTGCCGAAGTTGGAGGTCGGGCAGCTGCTGGACACCAGGGAACTGACGCCGGGCTCGCACACCACCTCGCCGCCGGCCCGGTACACCGAACCGAGCCTGATCAAGGCCCTCGAGGACCTGGGCATCGGCCGGCCGTCGACCTACTCCTCGATCATCCGGACCATCACCGACCGCGGCTACGTCTGGCGCAAGGGCCAGGCGATGGTGCCCAGCTGGATCGCGTTCGCGGTGATCGGCCTGCTCGAGCAGCACTTCTCCCGGCTCGTCGACTACGACTTCACCGCGGCGATGGAGGACGACCTCGACCAGATCGCGGCCGGGGCCATCGGCCGGGTGCCGTGGCTCAACTCCTTCTACTTCGGCGGTGACGTCGGACCGCAGGGCGGCGTCGGTCGCAGCGGCGGGCTGAAGAAGCTGGTCGGCGAGAACCTGGAGGGCATCGACGCCCGCGAGGTGAATTCGCTGCCGCTGGTCAAGGATTCGCAGGGCCGGCAGGTCTACGTGCGGGTCGGGCGGTACGGGCCGTACCTGGAGCGGCCGGCGCTGCCGATCGCGGCCGTCGAGCAGACCGACGGGGCTGACGCAACTGCCGGCGCTGACGGAACTGCCACGGCCGCGCCGCAGATGGAGCGGGCGAACCTGCCCGACGAGTTGGCCCCGGACGAGGTGACGCCGGAGACCGTCGACGAGCTGTTCTCCAAGGCCGAGGCCGGCGACAAGGAGCTGGGCACCGATCCGGTGAGCGGGCACGTCATCGTGGCCAAGGACGGTCGCTACGGGCCGTACGTCACCGAGGTGCTGCCGGAGCCGGCATCGGAGGGCACAGCCGGGGCATCCGCACCCAAGAAGGGCAGCAAGAAGGCCGCGGCGCAGAAGCCGCGGACCAGCTCGCTGCTCAAGTCGATGTCGCTGGAGACGGTGACGCTGGAGGACGCGCTGCGGCTGCTGTCGCTGCCGCGGGTGGTCGGCGTCGCGCCGGACGGTGAGGAGATCACCGCGCAGAACGGCCGCTACGGTCCGTACCTGAAGAAGGGCACCGACTCCCGCTCGCTGGCCGACGAGGAACAGATGTTCACCGTCACCCTGGACGAGGCACTGGCCATCTATGCCCAGCCGAAGGCCCGCGGCCGCTCGGCGGCCGCGGCGCCGCCGCTGCGCGAGCTGGGCACCGACCCGGCGACCGAGAAGCCGATGGTGATCAAGGACGGCCGGTTCGGGCCGTACGTCACCGACGGGGAGACCAATGCCTCGCTGCGCAAGGGTGACGAGGTGGAGACGCTCACCGTCGACCGCGGCGCCGAACTGCTCGCCGAGCGCCGGGCCCGCGGACCGGCGCCGAAGAAGACCCGCAAGGCGCCGGCGAAGCCGAAAGCCACTACCGCCCGAACGGTCCGCAAGAAGGCACCCGCCCGCAAGACCGCCGGCTGACCATCGTCCGGCTGCCGTAGCGGGGTTGTCCCGTCAGCCCGTAGCGGGGTTGTCCCGTCGGCGCCCGATCTCAGGGCGAACCCTGAGGGAAACGGAGTGGGTCGGTCGCCGGGTCTCCTACGATCAACGGATGACGTCGGGACGGCTGGGCAGCGGAGGCGACTTCGCCGACGCCCTGTTCGGCGCGGACGGCACCGGCGATCCGGCGATCGTCACCGAGGCTCCGGTGGTGTTCGGGGACCCGCTGGCCGAGGCGCCGCTCGGCCGCACCGCCGGCAGCGGGTTCACCGGGTCGCTGACCGCCCCGGACGCAATCACCAGGGTGGACGGACCGCCGCCGCTGACGAACGACGCGATCGTCGCCGCCGGACGGCAGCTGGCCGCCGAGCAGGCGCAGCAACGGTCGAGCACCGAGGCCCGGCAGCGGGCCGCCGATCAGGCCCGCCGGACATCGTTGACGCAGGGCCGGGTCACCGCCCAGCGGCGGGCGGCCGAGCAGACGGCGCTGCGGTCGTCGCAGCACTCACAGCTCGCCGATCCCTACCGCGGGCGGACGTCCGCCCAGTTGGCGTCGTCGAACGCGCCGGCGCAGCGGCCCTTCGCCGAGCCGCCGGTGCCGCCAGGAGCTGGACCGTATCGCCCCCAGGTGCCTGGCCTGCTGACCAGGGCCGACCGGGCCGCGCTGCTCCAGCAGATGAAGACCGCGACCCCGCAGGAACGCCGCCAGCTGATGGGTCAGCTGGCCGCGGCCCAGGGCAAATCGGTCGGCAAGCGCGGCTGGGGCTGTCTTTTCGGGCTGATCCTGCTGATCCTGCTGGGCACCGGCCTCGGCCGGGAGATCGTCCAGTCCATCGTCGATGCGATCAACAGTGGGCAGTGACGTGAGCTCAGCGGCGTCATCCGGCGCAGCCAGGACCCCTGGCGGCGCGCCGAAACAGCAGTCGGCGCTCGGCGCGCTGATCCGGATCCCGGTGTTCCGTCGGCTCTGGGCCGGCATCACCCTGTCCAGCCTCGGGGACTGGCTCGGGCTGTTGGCCACCACAGCGCTGGCGGCCTACCTGACCAGGGACTCGTCGAGTCTGATGCAGGGCGCTGCGGTGTCCGGCGTGCTGGTCACCCGGTTGCTGCCGGACCTGATCCTGAGCCCGGTGGCCGGCGCCTTCGTGGACCGGTTCGACCGCCGCAAGGTGGCGATCATCTGCGACCTGACGGCGGGCGCCATCTACCTGGTGATCGCCTTCGCCGGGAACCTGACGGTGTTGCTGGTCGGGCAGTTCCTGGTCGAGGCGGTCGGGCTGTTCTCGACCCCGGCGAAGCAGGCGATGTGGGTCAACATCGTGCCGCGTGAGCGGCTGGCGGTGGCCAACCAGCTCAACTATGTCTCGATCTACGGCATGGTCCCGGTGGCCTCGCTGGTCTTCGCCCTGCTGTCGACGGTCGCGCAGTTCTTCGGGACCAAGGATCAGGAGGTGCTGGAGAGCTCCGGGTTGATGGCCGGCAGCACCTCCAGCACGGCGGTGGTGGTCGCGCTGGTGTTCAACGCGTGCACCTTCGTGGTCACCGCATCGATCATCTACTTCTCCCGCAACCTGATCCCGGCGTTCGTCGGCGAGCGCACCGCCACCCGCAGCGTCTTCTCGTTGGTCAAGGAAGGCATCTCGTTCGTCAAGAACAGCAAGGTGATGCGGGCGCTGTATCTGGGCATCCTCGGCGCGTTCGGTGCCGGCGGGCTGGTGGCCGGGGTGGCCCAGGCCTACGTGGCCACCCTGGGTGCGGGCAACGCCGGCTACGGCATCCTGTTCGGTTCGGTGTTCACCGGGCTGGCGCTGGGCATGCTGATCGGTCCCAAGGTGTTGCCGGCGGTGCCCCGCCGGGCGGTCTTCACCGCGGCGATCGGCGTCGCCGGGTTGATGCTGCTGCTGATGAGTCTGGTGCCCGACTTCGTCGGCGCGGTGATCACCGCGGCGGTGATGGGCCTGGCTGCCGGCGTCGCCTGGATCACCGGGTTCACCATGATCGGGCACGAGGTGTCGGATCAGTTGCGCGGCAGGGTGTTCGCCTTCGTCATGTCGTCGGTGCGGTTGACCCTGCTGGGGGCGATCGCGGTCGGACCGATCCTGGCCGGGGCGATCGGTGTGCACACCCTGACCATCGGCACGTTCACCTTCTCGATGTCCGGGCCGGGGATCGTGTTGGCGATCGGCGGCCTGGTCGCGGTGGTGGTGGCGGTGATCGCCGGCCGGCAGGCGGGCGGCATGCGCGCCGGGGTGGTGTCCCGGATCCTGCGCCGACGCCGGCTGCTCGCCGAGGACAACGACCGGCCAGGCGTGCTGATCACCGTCGAGGGCCCGGATCACGCGGCGAACGCCCGGGTGGCCGACACGGTGGCCGCCGGTCTCGAGGCGGACGGCTGGCAGACCCTGCTGGAACGCGGGGAGAGCTGGCCGGAGTCGTCGTACTCCAGTCCCGGTGACGCGCTGCGGGCGACCGCCGACCTGGCGGACCGGCTCACCGAGACGGTGCGGCCGGCTCTGCAGGCCGGCGCGGTGGTGATCTACCAGGAGTACCTGGATGCGCTGGTGGTCCGGTTCGGCGCCCAGGGCGGGCAGGACGAGGAGCGGTTGTTGCGGGTCGGCATGTGGGTGGCCCGCGGGGCCTGGGCGGATCTGACGAT
Organism: Nakamurella lactea DSM 19367; assembly: GCF_000426645.1. GTDB lineage: Bacteria > Actinomycetota > Actinomycetes > Mycobacteriales > Nakamurellaceae > Nakamurella > Nakamurella lactea. The sequence continues at coordinate 192,230 of NZ_AUFT01000012.1, forward strand.
CTTCGTCGACCCGTCAGCCGACCGCCCGGAGGTGCCAGGGCAGTCGGCGATCGAGGCGGCCGTGCCGCCGGGCGAACCGGGTGCCGATGAGCTGCCCGGCACCCTCGAGGAGGCGATCGAGGCCGCCGACGAGGCCGGGTTCGAGCTGCGGGAAACCGACGGCCTGGCCGACGGAATCGACAGAGCTGACGGTCCCGGCCGGCCTGATCGGCCCGGCGCGCCCGACCAGCAGCCTGCCGACCAGCAGCCGGCCGACCAGCAGTCGGCCGACCAGCAGGCAGCCGACCAGCAGCCGGCCGACCAGGAGGCCGTCGATCCCGAGCAGGCGTATCGGGAGCGGGCCGCGTCAGCCCCGGAACGGTACCTGCGGGTCGCCCCGTTGGGCGACGACGGCGCCGAGCTACCGGCCGAGGTGGTCGAGCGGATCGCCTCGGTGCTGCGGGTGCGCAGCCCGGTCCCGGCGATCGAGTATGCCGCCAGCGGTTCGCCGCAGCCGGCCGGATAGCCAACCGCGAATCCTCTCGACCGCAGCCGCCCGATCGGGCACGATGGCTCGGTGGATTCGCCCTTGGACACCGTGACCTGGCCGCTGCGCACCGATCGGCTGACGATCCGCCGGCTGGCGATCGACGACCTGCCCGCGATCTGGGCCTACCGTCGGCAGCCCGCGGCCAACGAATGGATGACCAGGGAGTTCCCGACCGAGGGCGCATTCCGTGCACACTTCGAGAAGCCCCAGTCGTTGGCGACCACCTTGGTGCTGGAACGCGACGCCACCGTGATCGGTGACCTGATGCTGAAGGTCGAGGACGGCTGGGCGCAGGAGGAGGTGGCCGTGCAGGCGGTCGCGGTGCACGCCGAATTGGGCTGGTGCCTTGACGAGGCACACACCGGGCGCGGATATGCGGTCGAGGCGGTGACGGAGTTGATCCGGTGCTGCTTCGACGATCTCGGCCTGCGCCGGGTGAGCGCGAACTGCTTTGCCGACAACACGCCGTCCTGGAAGCTGATGGAGAAGGTCGGCATGCGCCGCGAGATCCACAGCGTGCGGGACGGCCTGCACCGGACCCGGGGTTGGCTCGACGGCTACGGCTATGCGCTGCTGGCCGACGAGTGGCGCGAGCGGGCCTGACCGACACCGCGGCCGGCCCGGTCAGCGACTGGCCGTCGTCGCGCGAAACCCCGCAAGGCCACCAGTGGTTCGCAGGCCGAATTGTCGTTGCGAACCGCTGGCAGCCTTGCGAGCCTGACCCGACGGCCGGACAGCCGGCCGCCGGACTCAGCCCTCGGCGCCGGCGTACAGGTCGCTGTAGGCGCCGCCGCGGGCCAGCAGTTCGGCGTGGGTGCCGATCTCGGCGACGCGGCCGCGGCTCATCACCACGATCCGGTCGGCCCTTGAGGCGGTGGTGAGCCGGTGCGCCACCACCACGGTGGTCCGGTTCGCCGCCAGCGCATCGGTGGCGTCCAGCACCGCGGCCTCGGCGGCCGGATCCAGCGCGGCGGTCGCCTCGTCCAGCAGCAGCACGTCCGGCCCGACCAACTCGGCGCGGGCCAACGAGATCAGCTGCCGCTGTCCGGCGGACAGGTTGCGGCCCCGCTCGGCGATCCGGTGCCGGAACCCGTCGGACAACTCGGCGATCGCCGCCACCGCACCGACCGCCCTGGCCGCTGCCTCCACTTCCGCATCCGCTGCCTCCGGGCGACCGTAGGCGATGTTGTCCCGCACGGTGCCGGCGAACAGGTGCGCCTCCTGCGGCACCACGCCCAGCCGCCGTCGGTAGCTCGGCAGGTCCAGCTCGCGGATGTCGTTGCCGTCCACCACGATCCGGCCGCTGGTGACGTCGTAGTAGCGGGCGATCAGTTTCACCAGGGTCGACTTGCCGGCGCCGGTGGCGCCCACCACCGCGACCGTTTCGCCGGGTACCAGCTGCAGGTCGATGTCCACCAGCGCGGGTTGCGCGTCGGCGCTGTACCCGAATCCGACCCGCTCCAGGTCGGCCTGCCCGGACAGCTTGGTGACCGGGATCGGGTGCGCGGCAGCGGGTGTCGAGGTCGGGGTGTCAAGCAGTTCGGCGATCCGGGTGAGTGCGACGCTGGCCTGCTGGTAGCCGTCGAACACCTGGGAGAGCTGCTGGATCGGGGTGAAGAACGAGTTCAGGTACAGCACGAAGGCCAGCAGGGTGCCGGTGGTCAGCGCGCCGGCCTCGACCCGGCCGGCACCGACGGCCAGCACTGCCGCCGCGGTCAGATCGGCCAGCAGGGCGACGAACGGGAAGTAGGTGGCGATCGCGGTCTGCGCCCGCATCCGGATCCTGCGATAGTCGTCGGACTTCTCGGCGAACGAGCTCGAGTTACTCTCCTGCCGACCCAGCGCCTGCGAGATCCGAAGCCCGGCAACGTTTTCCTGCAGGTCGGCGTTCACCACGGCGACCTGTTCGCGGGCCTTGGTGTACTGCCGGGAGCTGTACCGGCGGAACAGGGCGGTGGCCAGGATCAGGATCGGCAGGGTGGCGAAGGCGACCAGCGCCAGCGACGGGTTCATCACCAGCAGGGCGATGGCGATGGCCAGGAAGGTGGCCAGCGACACGGCAGCGGTTACCATCCCGGTCTGCAGGAACGACGAGAGGGCATCGACGTCGTTCGTCATCCTGGTCATGATCCGGCCGGCCATCTCGCGCTCGTAATAGTCCAGCCCGAGCCGCTGCAGGTGGGTGAACTCCCGGCTCCGCAGGTGGAACAGCACCGACTCACCGGCCCGGCCCATCGTCACCATCTGCGCCCGCTGCACCAGATAGTCGGCGAGCACCAGGGCGGCGGCGATCACCGTCAGCCAGGCGACGGTCGTCATCGAACCGCCGGCCACCCCCTTGTCGACGCCGGACCGGAGCAGGGCCGGCAGTCCGGCCGCCGCCAACGCGTCGAGGCCGACGAACACCGCGGCCGCGATCAGCAGACCACGCACCGGGCGTAGCGATTGCCACAACGAGAAGCGTTCCCCGGCAGGAGGTTCGGCAAGGTCCTCGGCGACCGGCCGGTCGTCGGCCGGCGGCAGCGCCTCGATCTTGGCCAGCAGGTCGGGCGTCGCCGGAACCCCGGACAGCGCGGTGAAGAACCCACCGCCACCGCCGCCAGCGCGGGCCCCGGCTGCCGGAGCGCGGCCGGCGGCGACGGACCGGAGCCCGCCGTCCGCCGAGCCGTTCCCGCCGTCGTTCTCCGCATCGGGCGGCGGCGGCCAGAGCTGCGGCGTCACCCCGTCCGGACCCGGCACCAGTTCCGACGCCGCCGGGACGGCCGCCAGGTCGGTGCCGAGCAGGGAGCGGTACAGCGGACAGCGCTGCACCAACTCGTCGTGGGTGCCGTGATCGATCACCCGGCCGGACTCGACCACGGCGATGGTGTCGGCCAGTGCCAGGGTGGACCGGCGGTGGGCGATCAGGATGGTGGTCCGGTCGGCGGTCAGCTTGTGCAGGGTGGCGTGGATGGCCGCCTCGGTGGCCGGGTCGACGGCGCTGGTCGCATCGTCCAGGATCAGCACCCGCGGGTCGGTCAGCATCGCCCTGGCCAGCGCCAGCCGCTGCCGCTGACCGCCGGAGAGGGTCAGCCCGCGTTCGCCGACCACGGTGTCGAAGCCCTGCGGCAGCCGCTCGATGAACTCGGTGGCCTCGGCGGCATCGGCGGCAGCCCTGATCTCCGCCTGGGTCGCCTCCGGGCGGCCGTAGGCGATATTCTCGGACAGGCTGGTGGAGAACAGGAATGCCTCTTCGAACACCACCCCGACCGACGCCCGCAGGGCGGCCATCGACAGCGCGCGGACGTCAACGTCGCCGACCCGGACGCTGCCGCCCTGCACGTCGTAGAACCGGGGGAGCAGCAGCGACAGTGTCGACTTCCCGGACCCGGACGGGCCGACGACGGCGACCGTCCGACCGGCCGGGACCCGCAGGCTGAAGCCGTTCAGTACGGCCCGGTCGTCGTCGAGCTCAGCGGCGTAGCCGAACCGGACGTCGGCCAGCTCGACCGGCAGCGGACCGGCCGGCAGAATTGCCGGATCGGCTGGATCAATAATCCCGGCGTCCAGGTCTACGATCTCCAGCACCCGTTCCACCGCGGCGCCGGCCTGCTGGCCCAGCACGTACAGCATGGTGATCATCCGGGTCGGGCCGACCAGCGCGGCAAGGTAGAGGGTGAACGCCACGAAGGTGCCGAGGCTGATCGAGCCGTTGATCGTCAGCCAACCGCCGAGCAGCAGCACCGCGACCTGCCCGACCGAGGTGAGCGCGGCCAGCGCCGGGTTCAGCCTGGCCGTCAGCCGCACCGCCCGCAGCCGGTGCGCGTAGAGGGTCCTTGCCGCCTTTCGCAGCCGGCCGATCTCCCGGTCCTCCTGGCCGAAGCCCTTCACCACCCGGACGCCGGTCACGTCCTCCTCGACGATCTCGGCGACGTCGGCAGCGGACTGTTGCGCCATCCAGGTGGCCGGGAAGATGGTGCTGCGGGTCGCCCTGGTCAGGTGCACAGCCGCGGGGATGACGACCAGCCCGGTGAGCGTCAGCAGCGGCGACAGGATCAGCATCAGCACGAACGAGACGCAGAACATCACCAGCTGGCCGAACACCATCGGCACCATGGACATCAGTCCCTGCACCATCTGCAGGTCGGATCCGGCCCTGGACACCACCTGCCCGGTGTGCAGCCGGTCCTGGCCGGGACCGTCCAGCCGCTGGATGGCCGAGAACACATCCTGCCGCAGGTCGTGCTGCACGTTGAGGCTGAGTTTGCCGGCCGACCAGCGGCGCAGGAAGGTGGTCGCGAACAGCAGCACGGCCACCGCGGCCAGCCCGGCGATGGCCCATCGGGTAGCGGCACGATCGTGACTGGAGATGTCGTCGATCACCAGCTTGGTGAGCAACGGCGTCAGCGAATTGAGCGCGAGGCCGCAGGACCCGGCGATGGCGACGGCGGTGACCCCCGGGTAGCGGCGGCAGTAGTGCCACAGCCGCCGGACCCAGTGTCGGGGCGACGGCTCCCGGTTCGCCTCATCCACCGATCCGTCGGAAAGATTGTCCGGAGCAACGGTGGTGGCCACCCGGGCAGGCTACGCGCGGCCGCCGACATCCCACCCGGCCGCCGCGGTTCGCCGAACGGCCACCCGGCGTTCGCCTGCCCCTTTCCGAAGCATCCCCGGGGCGCTGCCCGCGGTTGCTGCGATGGACCGGTTGTCAATTTGTCCACCAGCCGTTCCCCAGAGAAAGGGGTTCTTCATGAACCTCCGCACCACCGTCCGCTGGCGGCGCGCCGGCATCGCCGGCCTGGCCCTGATCGGCCTCGCTGCCGCAGCTTTGCCCGGATCGGCCGCCCTGAAGCAGGATCGGGCCGCCCACGGCGGCGCCGCCCAGTTGGCCGGTGACAACACCGCGAACCTCCGCGCGCAGGTCAAGGGTGGTCACGCGAAGAACGTCATCCTGCTGATCGGCGACGGGATGGGTGCCTCGGAAATCACCGCCGCCCGCAACTACAGCTACGGCGCCGGCGGCCGGCTGCCCGGCATCGACGCGCTCCCGCTGACCGGGCAGTACACCACCTACTCGCTCTCCAAGGACGGCAAGCCGGACTACGACCCGGACTCGGCATCCACCGGTTCCGCCTGGTCGACCGGCACCAAGACGTATGACGGTGCGATCTCGGTGGACATCGCCGGCGCCCCGCAGAAGACCCTGCTGGAGTACGCCAAGGCGAACGGGCTGAAGACCGGCAACGTCTCCACCGCCGAACTGCAGGACGCCACCCCGGCCGTGCAGATCGCGCACATCTCCGCGCGCGGCTGCTACGGACCGGTGAAGACCTCCGCCAGCTGCCCGGAGGCGGCGCTGGAGAACGGCGGGCCCGGCTCCATCACCGAGCAGCTGATCAACACCCGCCCGGACGTCACCCTCGGTGGCGGCGCCGCCACCTTCGCCGAGACCGCTACCGCCGGCCACTACGCCGGCCGGACCCTGCTGGACCAGGCGAAGGATCGTGGCTACCAGGTCGTCACCGACAAGGCCGGTCTGGACAAGCTCGGCAAGGCCGATCAGAACAAGCCGGTGCTCGGGCTGTTCGCGCCGGGCAACATGCCGGTCCGTTGGATCGGCCCCCAGGCCACCGCCGACGGCGGTTCGCTGCCGGCCACCCGCTGCCAGCTGAACCCGGCCCGCGAGGCGAGCCAGCCGTCGCTGGCCGACCTGACGAACAAGGCGATCAAGCTGCTGAAGAACGGCGACAAGGGCTTCTTCCTGCAGGTCGAGGGCGCCAGCATCGACAAGCAGGACCACGCCGCCGACGCCTGTGGCCAGATCGGGGAGACCATCGACCTGGACGAGGCCGTGCAGGCCGCAATGACCTTCGCGAAGAAGGACGGGAACACCTCGGTGTTCGTCACTGCCGATCACTCGCACACCAGCCAGATCGTCGAGGCCGGCAGCGTAACCCCGGGCATCACCACCAACCTGCTGACCAACGAGGGCAGCCCGATGACGATCTCCTACGCCACCGCGGCCAAGGGCGGCTCGCAGCAGCACACCGGCGCGGAGCTGCCGGTGGCCGGCTACGGACCGCAGGCGGCCAACATTGTCGGCCTGATTGACCAGACCGACCTCTTCTTCATCATGAGTCGCGCGCTCAACCTGAAGATGACCCCCGCGCAACTGAGCAAGAACGCCAAGGTCACCGTCGCCCCGAAGAACGTGAAGGCCGGCAAGGGTCTGGTCGTCGAGGCCAGCAGGTACCTTGGCGACTCGGCCGCCACCGTCACGATCACCAAGGGTGCCTCCACCGTCGAGCTGGGCAGCCGCAACCTGAACGCCGGTGCGGCGACCGTGCTGACCACCGCCCCCGGCAAGGCCGGCAACTACCGGGTGGTGCTGGTCGGCAAGGAGTCAGGGGAGAAGGTCACCGCCGGCTTCACCGTCAAGAAGTAACGGCCGACCGGGACATCCCCGTCGTCGCGAACCGCCCGGTTCGGCCGGACGACGGGGATCTCGCCGTCCGCGGCGCCGTTGGGCATCCGTCGACAACCCCTCGCGCATCCGACCAGGGAACACCCACCCCCACGCGGACATTTTTACGTGAGGCAAGCACCGAACTTCCCGGACCTTTGAGATGAGTCAAGTCGCCCTGTTGACGAGGCAGCGGTATCCATGCTCAGCTTTGCCTGAGGGCAGACAGGAGCAATCCCCACGCTGCAGGCAAACAATAGGATCATCCGATGAATCTCAAATCAGCCGCTGTTCTGGCACCGTTTCTTGCGCTTTACTTGACTCCCGGCGTAGCGTCTTCACCGATTGATCAAACTGGCGGTCCCGCCGCGTTGGTCGATCTCGGGGATGAGTCGCTCGAGGCGGCCGCATTGCAGCTGGCGATAGACGAGGTAATTCCGGTGGACGAGGCCGCGCGCCAAATGGCAAACCAGGAACGTCTGATCGATCAAAATATGGCTGCGATGGCGGTTCTCGGCGACACATATGCTGGTTCGTATATTGACCACAGCAGTGGAACCCTAGTTGTCAAGGGTACAAGCATGGAGTCATTGAACCGGGTGCTACTTGAGCTGGGCACGCCTCCGGACCTTAAGGTGCAGCAAGCGGCCCAGTCAAAGAGCTACATGGAGAATGCTCTTTGGCCAGAGTTACGGCGTGAATTGGAGAGCGCCGGCATTTCGGCGAGTAGTGCAGTCTTTCAAGTCGCGTCCAATAGGCTGGAGGTTCGGATCCCCACCGATAGTGCGCCGGTCCCGCCTTCGTTCCTCGCGACGAACCCCGAAGTTTCGATTTTGCGCGTTGACCCGGAGCCCGCAACCTGTAACTCCGATCTTGGCCATTTGGCCTGCACGTCGCCCATGCGGGGTGGTGTTTACATCAAGGGAGCGTCCCACACGGCGTGTTCTGCAGGATTTATGGTAAAGAGCATGACCGACAGTTCCCACTATATCCTGACCGCCGGACATTGTGCCACGGGTGGCGACGTTGAAAACTTTACCGGCCTACGGGTGTCGGATCTGCAGCAAGTATCGATTGGAAAGGCGCATAGCTCCCAATACGATCCAAGTCACGGTTCGGACAGTGCCATAGTTCATGTGACGAACACGGCATCGTGGGGATCGGGCACCAATAATACTGTTTACGTGCTCGCCAGTAGCGAAGTAATCGACGATGTTCGTTATGTCACCACGCGAAATGAGAACTACGCGATAACTGCTGCACGGTACTCGTCGACGCTCCCAGTGAATTCCTACCTATGTAGGACCGGAACATCGTCTGGCACGAAGTGTGGCCCATTCAGAGGGACCGAGGCAGGAAAGACATATCTTGATTTCTATGCCCGTGTATGTTCAGGGGACAGTGGTGGACCCGTGTATATCGCGCACACGGCCCATGGCATTGTTTCCCAGATGGTCGGAGCGGTGAATGGGTGCACATCGGCCGCGACCGGCTATACGGTCGCCGAGGAAGTTCGAACTGCGCTTATCGAGCGAAATGTGTGGTTGAATGGAGTCACTCCGTAGGTCACGCCACTCTGTGTCGTCTCTGGCGCGCGGTATGCGAACGAGCGTGAGCAATCTGCCCTGCCCAGCGGATGCCGAGGTCGTCCGGTTTCTTGGCCGTTCACAGATGGAGTACGCCGATACCCCATCTGGACGCACGACAGCTCGTCGGTTCAACGGAACCGGAACTTGGCTCCAACGAATGTCCAGCTAAGCGGCCCACGCGGATTAGTCGAGCCCGGGGCCGCTTAGTCATGTGGAGTGAGACAGGACGGACCAGCCATCTTTCACCTGGGCCACGGCCGGCATGAGGTAGGTCTCCTTCGGCCCGTCCGCGTTAATTCCGGCGAAGCTCTCCACACGCAGATAGACGGGATAGGTCCCGTCCGAAAGCATCTTTCCGCGTTCGTTGGCGTCGATCGCACTGCACGTCAGCGGGGTGGGTACGAATCTAACGGTGATGTTGTCGCCCGGCCGAAGGTTCGTATTGGTCACGCCCATCGCATCTTGTGGGCTCATTCCGACAACGTGACGATCGGCGGGGTCAAGGTACAGGATATCTGCGGATTGCGTGAATGCTCGAAAGGTGCCTTGCGAGACATTTCGCAGTTCGAAGGTCGACGGTTTGGTGGGAACCTGGGTGTCATTGAACCTGACGGTGGCGTCATCGGGACCGAGAATGTGAAAGTCGTGGAGTGCCAAGCCGCAGGCATTGAGCGTTGTTGGATTCACCGGACTCTCGGTGATATGAGTTGGGTTCGGCAATGTATTCGCAGGCCGGTCGCTGGGCAGAACGCGCAGGGCGAGGACCGTCCCTGCCGCGGCGAGCGCGGTCACCGCAGCCGCGACGCTAATTACTTTCCAGCGGCCGACGGCTCGCCTGTGCGAGTTGTCGCGGTTCTCAAATGTGGTTGCGGCAGTCCGCCGGATTCGATCTTCGAGTTCGGGCGGTAGGTCAACTTCATCGAAGGCCCGCTGAATTTGACTGACGAGCGGACTGTCGTCGCCATCGTGGTTACTCATCGCGTTTCCCTTCAGATTCTTCGGGGCTGAGTGATGCCGCAAGTTGGCGTAACCCCTCATGGGCGATCCTGCGAACTGACCCGGCGGGAATCTCGAGCATTTTGCTTACCTCTACCGCAGGAATCCCGACTAAGTATCGTAAGATGACGACCTGGTTCGTTCGCGGGGCCAGGTGCGCCAGGGCTCGCTGGATATCAATCCGATCGTCAACGGAGGGCGTGATGGGGTCTGGCCAACCGCGGCGCACCAGGGTGTGGGCGTGTGCCGTCTCAACATAGCTGTGGCGGAGGTGATCGGTGAAGCGATTGGCAAGGGCCCTCTTGGCGTAGGCCATACGGTGTGGGCCGAGGTCCTGCCAACGGGGTATCAGAGCGACCACGGTGTCTTGGACAAGGTCTTGGGCTGCTTGGACATCGCCAGACGTCAGGGCAATCGCAGGTCCGTAAAGGTGGCGAGCCAGGGCGACCAGTTCATCGTCGAGCGAGGCCGACGAAGGGTTCCGCCGGCCGGTGCCCGGTGCGGACCCCTCCCTGCTCGTTCGCGTGTCGCGCATACCTACCTATACGTTCGGGGGTACAAAGCGTTCGGGACCGACTTCCTGCGGCGGTGGGCGGATGGCGCGGTCAAATTCTCGTCCTTGGGCGCGCGTGTCGAGCGCACGTTTGCTACGTCTGTCGTAGCGCCTCCCGACACGGTGTTGGCGGTTGGCCGGACAGGCTCATCCTACGGTCACGTGGCTTGCTGGCCAGGGATCAACTCGTGGTTGGCATCCATAGAGGCGACGGTGAGCCGTCCTGCAAGCATCGTGAGCCGCCGGTCGTCGGTTACCAGCCCTTGTCTCGCGCGACCTCGGCCCGCGCCGCGTCAATCTGCTCGGGGGTGACGCCGGTGTCGATGGACACTGCCAGCCGGGCTGGCAGATCGGCCAGCAGCTGCTTCTATGAGTGGGTGATGGGATCGCGGTATCAGGCACATCAGCTGCCGGACCCCTGGCAGTTACCGCCGGCTCGCCGGCTAATCTCGGGTGCGGGGATCGGAACAGAATCCGAACTCTGTTCCCGCGTGTCCGCCCGATCACCGACGTCAGCTCATCCAACATCCGCCTCTTGCCGCTGGGCCGCCTGACCACTGGGATTTCGCGGTCCGCGGCGCCGGTGAGTCGCGGCGTCGGCGTCCGATAGCGTGGGACGCCCGGCGTCCACCGCGCCGGTCACCGGGTCTGCCCGGGGGTCGGCGAGAACACGGAGGTTCACCGGGTGCCCGAACAGCAATGGACCGCGGCCGACACCGAGCAGGTGCGATGCTGTGTCTGCCACGAATGGGGCGAAGTCCGGTACCGCCTCGATCCGTTCGCCGTGGTGCAGTGCCCGACCTGCGGGCTGGTCTTCGTCTCTCCCCGGTTGAATCCGAAAGCGCTGCAACGGTTCTACGACCAGCCGAGCTACTTCGAGGACGGCGGGGTGTACGGCGGGCAGGCCGGCGGCCGCAACCCGGCGATGCTGCTGCAGCGGGCCTGGACCAACGGCCGGCTGGCGGCGATCGGCCGGGTGGCGCCGGCGCCGGGCCGGTTGCTGGAGATCGGCAGCGCCTACGGACTGTTCCTGGCGGCGGCCCAGCGGGCCGGCTACCAGGTGAACGGCGTCGAACTGTCGGCCGCCGGCGCGCAGGAGTCGCAGCGACGCGGGTTCGAGGTGTTCAACGGGCAACTCGTCGACGCGCCGGCCACCGACCGGAACGACGTCGTCTGTTTCTGGGACACCCTCGAACATGTCCCGGATCCGCTCGAGTTCCTGGTCGAGGTGCGGCGCCGGCTGGTCGATCACGGGACCTTCGCCCTGTCCGTTCCCTACATCTCGTCACTGCCGGCGAAGGTGCTGGGCAAGCGCTGGTGGACGCTCAAACCGGAGCAGCACATCTGGCACTTCACCCCGGCCACCCTGCAGACGACGGCCGCCAGGGCCGGGTTGGTCGTCACCGACGTGATCACCTCCCCGCTGAACCCGGCGAACCTGACCCGGCTGGATTCGCTGGTCGCGATCGGCCGGGCGCTGCCGTCCTGACCGGGCAGCGCCGCCTGTCGTCCCGGCTGGGTAGGTTGCTGGGGTGACGACAGGTGCGGTCGCGGCCGGCGGCGTATGGGCCGACGTGGTCGGGCAGGAAGCGGCGATCGAGGAGCTGACGGCGGCGGTCGCCGCCACCCACGGCGATCCGGGCGTTCCGGCCGCCGCGATGACGCACGCCTGGCTGTTCACCGGCCCGCCCGGCTCCGGCCGGTCCACCGCGGCGAAGGCCTTCGCCGCCGCGCTGCAGTGCGCCGACCGCGGCTGCGGCGAGTGCACGCACTGCCGCACGGTGCTGCACGGCACCCACGCCGATGTCCGCACCGTGGTGCCCGAGGGGCTGACGATCTCGGTCAAGGAGATGCGCGCCGTCGTTCAGTTGGCCTCCCGGCGGCCGGCCACCGCGCGCCGGCAGATCGTGCTGATCGAGGACGCCGACCGGCTCACCGAGAGCGCCGCCAACGCACTGCTCAAGGCGGTCGAGGAACCACCGCCGTACACGGTCTTCCTGCTCTGCGCGCCGTCCACCCACCCGGAGGACGTGTCGGTCACCATCAGGTCCCGCTGCCGGGTGCTCAACCTGCGCACCCCGTCGGTGCCGGCGATCGCCGAGGTGCTGGCCCGGCGGGACGGTGTCGATCCCGAGACCGCGACCTGGGCGGCATCGGTCTCCGGCGGACACGTAGGGCGGGCCCGCCGGCTGGCCAGGGACGGCGACGCCCGCGAACAGCGGGCCAGGATCCTGGCGGTGCCGGGCGCGCTGCGCTCCCTCGGCGACGTGTTCGCCGAGTCCGGTGAACTGCTCGAGGCGGCCAAGGCCGAGGCCAGGTCGATGGCCGATGGCCGGGACGCGACCGAGATCGAGGAACTCAAGGTCGCGCTCGGTGCCGGCGGCACCGGCAAGGGGGCGGCGGGCGCCGCCCGCGGATCGGTCGGCGCAGTGCGCGAGCTGGAGCGTCGGCAGAAGTCGCGGGCGACCAGGACCGAGCGGGACGTGCTGGACCGGGCACTGATCGACCTGTCCGGCTTCTACCGGGATGTGATCGTTCGGGCGGTGGGCGCGCGGGTGCCGCTGACCAACCCGGACCTGACGGCCGACGTCGATACTGCCGCGAGCCGGTTCGGTGCCACCGGCGCGCTGCGTCGGCTGGACGCCGTGCTCGCCTGCCGCGAGGCCATCGAACTGAATGTGAAACCGCAGATCGCGGTGGAGGCGTTGATGACGGTGCTGGCGGGTATCGGCGAGCCTGCCCGCTGACCACCTCGCCGGTGCCGACGTAGGGTGGGTGGCCATGGGGATGCTCTGCGCGGTGACCTTCAGCCCGAAGGGGCAGTTGCACTACGCCGACCCCGGCGATCTGCGGCCGGAGGTGGGCCAACACGTCCTGCTGCCCACCGACCACGGCGCCGTTGCGGCCCAGGTGATGTGGGCCGCCGAGTACTCGGCCGAGGACACCGACGGCTTCCCGCGGCTGCTCGGGATGGCGACCGACGCCGATCTGGCCGCCACCGAGAGCACCCGCCGGACCAAGGCGCGGACCATGGTGGCGACCCGCAAGCTGGTCCGCGAGCACCAGCTCGAGATGAAGGTGATCGCGGTCGATCCGCAGCCCGACGAGGGCAAGATCGTCATCTTCTACACGGCGCCGGAGACGGTGGATTTCCGCTCGCTGCTGCGCGACCTGTCGGCCACCCTGGACAGCCGGGTCGAACTGCGGCAGCTGCCCGCCCGCGATGCGGTGCGGGTGACCGGAGCGATCGGTTCCTGCGGTCGGGACACCTGCTGTTCGACGTTCCTCAAGGACTACGAGCCGATCACCCTGGCGATGGCCCGCGACCAGGACCTGCCGGCGAACCCGATGCGGATCTCCGGCGCCTGCGGCCGGTTGATGTGCTGCCTGAAGTACGAGCACCCGCTGTACCAGGAGTTCAAGCGGACCGCGCCGGCCATCGGGGAGCGGGTGCAGACGCCGGAGGGCGACGGCGTGGTGGTCGGGCACTCGGTGCCGCGGGAGTCGCTGGTGATCAAGCTGTCCGCCGACGGGTCGAGTCACGTCTGCCCGAAGGCGTCGGTCTGTTCGGCCCGCAAGGCGTACGACTCGCGCTGAAGGCGCCGTTCGTCCGGTTCGACGTCTCCGGAGAATCGTCCGATCGGCGCAGCGTCGGCGTGTCGTCGACTACCCTCGGTTGCGCGATTCGGCCGCTTTTTCCGATCCCGACCCGCAGATTTCCGGACATTCACGGACTTTTCGCGAAGTTCTTACGTACACAGCACAACGTTGCAGAGTTGAGATGTGTCAATACGCAACCTCTACCACCCCTGCGGCGTATCTATAGATGTGTCGGCCTGTCGGGCCGGCGCCGAGTCCTGCGGTAGTGAGCGACGTATGTCGGGTGCAGCGCCCGCCGGGGGACCGCCATCGAATGTGGGATACAGATGAAGCGGATTCGAACGTTCGGCGTCACCGCCGTGATCGCCGCGGCCGCGTTGCTGCTGGCCGGGTGCAGCGGTGACGCCGGTTCGGCGACCCCGGCAGGCAACGGTGCGCCGCCGGCCTCTTCCGTCGCCGGATCGACCGCGCCGTCGACGTCGTCCACCGCCGGCTCGGCGACCGCACCGATCACCGTCACCGACCCGACCGCCGACACGCAGCAGGGCACGGACGCATCAGACCCGGCGACCTCGTCCAGCGTGCAGACCACCCGAACCACCACCACGAAGCCGAAGCCGAAGTCGGCAACCGTCACCGCTAGCCCGGCCTTCGGCACCGACGAGCTCAACCCGCTGGATCCGATGAAGCTGACGGTGAAGGGCGGCAAGATCGCCACCCTCGCGGTGTATGCGGAGGACGGTTCGAAGATCGCCGGCAAACTGTCGGCCGATCGCACCGGTTGGACCTCGGATCAGCGGCTCCGTTACGGCGGCACCTATCACGCGAAGGGGACGGCCACCGGGGCCCCGGGCAGCGCGACCACCAAGATCGACGGGATCTGGACGACCTTCGATCCGCCCACCCAGACCACCAGGATCTCGCCCGGGGACGGCGCGCTGGTCGGGGTCGCGGCGCCGATCATCATCCGGTTCGGCGCCTGCATCGCCGATCACGCCGACGTGGAGAAGCACGTCACCGTCACCACCGATCCGAAGGTGACGCTGCGCGGCACCTGGATCCAGCACGACGGCGACCAGTGTCGCTCGCTCGACCTGCGGCCGGCCGACTTCTGGCCGGAGGGCACCAAGGTGCACGTCTCGGTCGATCTGCTCGGCATCGAGGTGTCCGACGGGCTCTACGGCGCCCGGGAGACCGCGACCAGTGACTTCACCATCGGCCGCAACCGGGTGACCTACGCCAACCCGCAGGACAAGCGGCTGATCGTCAAGGAGGACGGCAAGGTCGTTGCCGACTACCCGACCTCGATGGGCAGTGGCGACGACGTCGGCGATCCGCACCGGGTGACCCGCTCCGGCATCCACGTGGTGACCGGCAAGGAAGCCGACAAGAAGATGACCAGCGAGCGGTACCACTACAAAGACCTGCCCGAGCCCTGGGCGGTGCGGATCAGCAACAACGGCGAGTTCATCCATCAGAACATGGAGACGATCGATGTGCAGGGCATCCAGAATGTCAGCCACGGTTGCCTGAACCTGTCCGACGTCAACGCCAAGGCGTACTTCGAGAAGGCGATGTACGGCGACCCGGTGGTGATCACCGGGACGAGCGTGCAACTCGGGCCGTCCGACGGCGACATCTACGACTGGGCGATCCCGTTCAGCGAATGGCATTCGCTGAACACCGCCAGTTCCTGATCGCGGCGTAACCCCGTCCACTGACCTTTCCCCTGGTGGTGGTCGCGACCCCGGTGGTCGCGGCCACCACCGATTTCGTTGGCAGCCGGTAGCAGGGACCGTCATTCCGCGCGCAGTGCCGCCGCGCTGCTGGACCGAGCTGCCCAGCCGGCCGGCGCCAGCGCTCCGAGCGCGGCGATCAGCAGCCCGCCGAGCAGCAGCAGCGCGATCACCGGTGCGCCGTAGACGGACAGCTGTCCTTGGGTCAACACCGCGCCCGCCGCGCCGCCCATCATCGGCACGATGGCATGGTGCAGCAGCACCCCGACCGGGACTCCCAGCGCGCCGGCGACCAAACCGGTCCAACAGACCGAGGTGAGCACCACGGCGACGGTCTGCCGCGGCGTCATCCCCAATGACTTGAACACGCCGAGATCCCTGACCCGTTCCCGGGTTTCCAGCAGCACGGTGTTCAGCACGCCGATGCCGGCGACGAGCATCAACATCGTCGTCAGCAGAGCGGCAACGGCGTTCATGGTGACCAGCACCGACGACGAACCGTCCCTGGCGGCGTGCGCATCCGCACCCAGGCCCGTCACCGATCCGTTCAATGCCTGCAGGTAAGCGCCCAGATCGGTGCCGGGCTGCAGGTCCACCAGGAAACGCTGCGGTGCACTGTCCACCCCCAGTGGGGGAAGGACCGACGCGTCGGTATAGATCTGCATCCCGTCGTGGGAGAGGTCGAAGACCTCGCCGACCACCGTGACCACCGTCGAGCGGCCGGCCAACGACAGCGTCAGCCGGTCGCCGACCGAGGCACCGGCCGCATTCAGGGCGTGGGTCGGTAGCACCGCTTCGCCGGGAGAGCCGGTCAGCCAGTGCCCGGCCACCATTTGATGGGCTGTGAACAGACTGTTACCGCTGATGGCGACTATCGAGGTGCCACCGGTCAGGCCGGAGACGCCGACTTCGGCCTCGGTGATGGCGAACTGCTGCCGGGTGCCGGGTGTCGAGGTGATGGCTGCCGCAACGGCGGCGGAATCGGCCAGCACCCGGTCGCCGGTTGCCGGGATCGGGCCGCCGGGCGCGGACGGTCCGCCGGCCCCGCCGGGTTCTGCCGTGGCAGCGAACTCGGCACCGGGGCCGACCTCCACCGCGGCCCCGGACAGCGGGTCGCGGCTGTGTTGCACTGCGGTCAGCGACGACATCAGGCCGACGGCGAAGGTCAGGCAGACCGCGCCGCAGAAGACGGTGGCGGCCATCGACAGTGAGCGCGTCGGACGCCGGAACGGCCCGCCGAGCCCCAGGCTGAGCGGTCGCGGTATCGGCAGGGCACCGAGCGCCCGCTGCACCCGTTGCCCGCGCGCGGTCGGGGAGGTGCGGCCGCCCTGGCGCAGGACGTCCACCGCAGGCCGGCCGGCCACCCGCAGGGCCGGCAGCACCGCGGCCAGCGCCACCAGTAGCAGGGCGGCCGCCGGTACCGACGCGATCACCCACACCGGCAGTCCCAGTTCGGCCGCACCGTAGGTCTGTTCGATCTCGCCGAGCACCGGCCGGGCGAGGACGGCGGCGAGCGCCGCTCCCACCGCCACCCCGATGACGGCCGGGATCAGCGACTGCACCAGATAACTGCGGGCCACCTGCCCTGGGGTGAACCCGTTCGCCTTCAGGATGCCGATCCGCCGGCTCGCGGCGCCGACCGCGCCGCCGACCACGATCCCGATCACCAGCACCGACATCACCATGGCGATCACCCCGAAGGCGATGACGAACGGCACGAACGCCGCCGAGTTCGCCGTCAACAGCTCACGCAGTGCAAGGTACGACTGCGATCCGGTCAGCGCTGACGGCGGCAGCGTTGCGGCGACGCGGGACTGGTCCGCCGAGAGTTGCCCGGCCGTGTCGGCTTGCGTGAAGCGGTAGAGCATCTGCTGGTCGGGGGACCGGCCGGCGCCGGTCAGTGCTGCCACCGTCGCCGGGGTCACCCAGCCGTCGGCGCTGTTCGTCACCGATCGGGCCAGGCCCACCACCGTCAGCGCGGTCGCACCGCCGGATGTCGAGGCCGTCAGCCGGACGCCGAGCCTGACCGAAACGTCCTCCTGCAGGTTGATCACGACCTCGCCGGGGCCGGTGGCCCACCGCCCCGCGACCACCGAAACTGCGTCAACCGTCCCGTCCGGATCAGCCCGGCCGGACAGCGTCATCGGTCCGAAGTCGAATCCGCTTGGCGGCCCGGAACCCGGGCCGGAGCCGGTGTTCTCACCCATTCGTAGCTCCACCGTGGCGATGGGGAACGGGCCGGCGGCGGCGCTGACACCGTCGATCGAGGCGGTGGCCGCGAGTTCTTGCGGTGTCACCGATGCACCGTCGAAGTCCATCCGCAGGTGGGCGCCGTGCTGATCGGAGAAGGCGCGCTCGAACGGTGCCGACGAGGCCAACAACAGGCCGATGCCCAGTACCGACGCGGTCACCGACACCATGGTGGTCAGCAGCAGTACCGCGCTCTGCAGCCACCGCCGGCGCACCCCGGAGCGGACCACCCGGCCGAGGGCAGTCATCGGGTGGCCGTCGCGGCGTCGCTGGTGATCCGGCCGTCGACCAGCTCGACGGTGCGCCCGGTGACCGATCCGGCCAGTGCCAGGTCGTGCGTCACCAGCACCACGGTCTGTCCGCGAGAGTTGATATCCCGCAACAGCTCTGCCACGTCGGCGCCGGCGGCGGTGTCCAGTGCACCGGTCGGTTCGTCGGCCAGCAGCAGGGCCGGCCGGTTGACCAGCGCCCTGGCGATCGCGACCCGCTGACGCTCGCCGCCGGATAGCCGGCCGGGGTACGCGCCGCGAAGGTCATCGATGTTCAGCTGCCGCAACAGCTCGGTGGTCCGGTCGTTCGCCTGGCCGCGAGGCGTCCCGGCCAACTGGGCGGGCAGCAGCACGTTGTCCAGCACCGTCAGGTCGTCCAGCAGGTTGAAGAACTGGAACACCATGCCGACCGCGGTGCGCCGGTACCGGGCAGATCCCGCCTCGCCCAGCGCATCGACCCGCACGCCGCCCACCGTCACCGTGCCTGCCGTCGGCCGGTCCAGTCCGGCGAGCAGGTTCAGCAGGGTGGATTTGCCGCTGCCGGACGGGCCGAGGACCGCGACGGACTCGCCGCTGCGGATGGTCAGCGTCACGGAGTCCAGGCCGGCGCCGCTGTCGTCGTAGCGTTTGGCGACGTCGCGAATCTCGACCAGCACGGTGGGATTGATCATGGTGCGAAGGCTAGGAACTTCGGGCGGCCGGACACATCGCCCGCGGTGACGATCATGACTACCGCTCCGGGACGAGCTGCGGTGCCGTCATCCCTGCGAGGTACGCCGCCGGCGGGCACCGTCAGCCTCGGGGATGACGCGGTAGACGGGCCGACCCGTCACAATGGATCGATGGACCGAGCGGCGATCGTCCGGCGGGCACAGGCGGCCGTCGTCGCGCTCCGGCGCCGCACCGATGACCTTCCGAGACTCTCCCGCTGGGCCTGGGCCGCCGACGTCTCGATCGCAGTGGTGCTGGCGGCCGCCACCTATTACAGCGCCGTCAACCCGACGACGCCGTCCGAAGACGGCCCGCTGCCGATCGGCCTGCCCGGGGTGTGGCCGGGAGTCCCGACCCCACCGATCACACCTGACCTGTGGGCTCGGGACCATGCTCCGATCGCGGTGCTGGTCCTGGCCGCCGTCTGCACCCTGCCGCTGGCGCTGCGCCGTCGGTACCCGCTGGCCGGGTTCTGGTCGGTACTCGTGCTGACGGTGCTGTTCCACGCCGAGTACGACACCGGAGTCAGTCCGGACGCCACCGCCATGTTCACCTTCACCGCCTGCCTGCTGGCCGGCTACAGCGCCGTCCGGTACAGCCCGTTCCGCAACGCCGCGCTCGCCAGCATCGCCGCCGGCACGCTGCTGATCCTCAGCCTGTACGAGACCAACGTGCCCGAGATCGCCCCCGGGTACGTGCCGTTCTTCGTATTGCTCGTCGTTGCGTTGGCGGCCAACGCAATTCACGGCTGGAAGCAACGATTGCGGGCTGCCCAGGCGCAGACCCTGGCGAGTACCACCAGGGCTGTCGAGCGGGAGCGCTCGCGGATCGCCAGGGATCTGCACGACGTGGTGACCCACCACGTCAACGTGATGCTGATCCAGGCCGGCGCCGCCCGCACCGTGATGAACGCCGAGCCGGAGCAGGCACGGCAGCTGCTGCTGTCGGTCGAGGCCGGCGGACGGGAGGCGATGGCCGAACTGCGGGACGTGATGGGTCTGTTGCGCTCGTCGAACGACGAGGATGACGCGGACCTGGTCCCGCAGCCGGGCCTTGAACAGCTGGACGCTCTGGCCGAGCGGATGCGCTCCGCCGGAGTTCCGGTGGAGCTGTCGGTGGTCGGCGAACCCGTTGCGCTGCCGGCCGGTGCCGACCTGGCCGCCTACCGGGTCGTGCAGGAGGCGCTGACCAATATCGTCAAGCACGCCGACGGTGCGCGGGCAAGGGTGACGGTCGAATATCGAGACCGGCAGGTCAGGGTCCAGGTCGCCGACAGCGGCGGAAACCGTTCCGCCACAGCGGATGACGGTGGCGGTCGGGGCCTGATCGGGCTTCGGGAACGGCTGGCCGTGTACAGCGGGATCCTGTCCGTCGGGCCGGTGTCCGGCGGCGGCTTCCAGGTCTGCGCCGAGATTCCCACGGGGGTCACGTGAACGGCGGTGACGTGAACGGCGGTGACGTGAACGAGCAAGTACGGGTGGTGATCGCCGACGACCAGGCGTTGGTCCGTTCCGGATTCGGGATGATCCTGCGGGCCGGCGGGATCGAGGTGGTCGGTGAGGCCGGCACCGGCGAGGAGTCCATCGAGGTGGTCCGACGCACCGTGCCGGACGTGGTGCTGATGGACATTCGGATGCCGGAGCTGGATGGGCTGGAGGCCACCAGGCGCATCCTGCAGGGCCATTCGAGCCCGCCCAGGATCATCATCCTGACCACCTTCGACCTCGACCGGTACGTCTATGCGGCGCTGCGGGCCGGTGCCAGCGGATTCCTGCTCAAGGACGTGAGTCCGGAACATCTGGTGGCCGCGGTCCGGCTGGTGCGTACCGGTGATGCGCTGCTGTCCCCGGCCATCACCCGTCGGCTGGTCGAACGGTTCGCCAGCCGCGATGCCGGGGAGCCGGGCCTGCGTCGCGACCTGTCCGCCCTCACCCCGCGCGAGCTGCAGGTACTGCAGTCGCTGGCCGGCGGGCTGAGCAATGCCGAACTTGCCGGCGGGTTCCACCTCAGCGAGGCGACCGTGAAGACACACGTGGCCCGGATCCTGTCCAAGCTGCAGCTCCGGGACCGGGCGCAGGCGGTGGTGATGGCCTACGAGAGCGGGCTGGTGACGCCGGGCGATCAAGCGCAGTCGGCAGGTGAGCGGTGAGCGACCAGTGGTCCGTCGCGTCACGGCCCGGACAAGGCACCGGTCCTGAGCGGCTAGACTCTTCGACGGTGCGCTACGCACCAGGCCGCCTTAGCTCAGTCGGTAGAGCATCTCACTCGTAATGAGAAGGTCTGGGGTTCGATTCCCCAAGGCGGCTCCAGCATGGAAGGCCCCGACCGGTCTACTGACCCGAGGTCAGCCGGGTGATTCGGCCGCCCTGCGCAGCGCATCGAGTTGCCGATCCCAGGCGGTAGCCCTGGCGGCCAGCCAGCGGGCGGCCTCCCGCACCGGATCCGGGTTCACCGAGTACCGCACCTCGCGACCACGCCGCTGTGCCCGGACCACGTTCACCTCCGCCAGCAACCGCAGGTGTTTCATCACACCCTGCCGGGACATGCCCAGTCGGCCGGCGAGATCGGTGGCAGTCAGTGGGCTGACGGCGACCAGATCGACGATGGCCCGCCGGTTCTCGTCAGCCAGGCAGGCGAACACGCCGCCGGGTCCATCCGCTCCGGCCGGCCGCGGGCGCTCCGTGCCGTCCGTTGGATTCATGCCCGCCGCGGGTCGCGTTCCAGCAGCACCCTGGCCGCCGACAGCTCCAGCTCCCAACCCTCGGTGTTCTCGTCGTAGGCGCTGCGGACGCGGTCGTCGGCGGGTGCGGCTGCCCAGCCGCTCTCGAGCACCCGGACCTGGACCGCGCCGTCGTCGCCGGTGACGAAGAACTCGACCAAGGTGTGCGCCGCTCCGTCCTGCTCGTCGTTGCTGCCGGCGAGCCAGCGATAGCTGGCGTACTCCGGTTCCCGGGATTCGACGATCTCGATCGGGAACACTCCGAGTTCGGGGTCCCGGACGGTGGCGACGGAGCCGTCGACGGTGATCTCGTGGTCGCGGATCTCGCCGTCGTTGATCCACCATCCAGGGCAGGACACCAACCGCCAGACCTGGTCCACGGGTGCGTTGATGGTGACCGTCCGCTCGATCGAGTCGGGCAACGACTGCAGTCCGTTCTGGGTGTTCATCTGCCGTCCTTCCGAGATTGCGCAACCGATTGGTTACTCCTCAGAACACTAGCCCAGCCGCGGAGCATTCGCAACCGTCTGGTTACTTCTGAAGCACTTCCGCCTTCGACCACGGCCCGGCCATGGCTGACGGGACTGGCTTCCCAGGATTTCGGACAGGTGGGGCGTTCGACCTTTCGTCAGGGCGCGCTCGTCCCTATCGTCGGGCTCGAACACCAGCTGACCCACCTGAACCGACCCGGCCGATCGACGCGGACGTACCCAGTGTGAAATTCCCGCGCTACCGAGCGGCCAAGCTCTGACGGTGTCACCGTTGGACCAGAGAAAGGAAGAGTTGCGATGCAACAGCTGACGATCGATTTCATCATGTCCCTGGACGGCTACGCCGCCGCTGAGGGATGGCCGGGCTGGTGGGGCCTCGAGGGGCCGGAGTATCTCGACTGGCTGGCCGCTTCGCCGGAGAACGATGACCCGATCCTGATGGGGGGCAACACCTATCGCATGATGCAGGAGATGGCCAGTGGTGGCGAACCGGGGACCGATGTGTTGGGGGCGATGCCGAAGGTGGTCTTCTCCGCTTCGATGGAGGCGGCCGATTGGGCCAACAGCACCCTGGTCCGCACGGACGCGGTCGAAGCGGTGAGGACACTGAAGCGGGATTCCGACCGGCCGCTGCGCACCCTCGGCAGCCTGTCGCTGTGCCGGTCGTTGCTGCGCGCCGGGTTGGTGGACCGCTTCCGCACGGTCGTCTTCCCGGTGATCACCGGGAAAACCGGCCACGAGCGCATTTTCGACGGCTATCCGGACGTCCAGCTCGACCTCGTCGAGAGCCGAGTATTCGACGGCCGGCTGCAGATGCTCGTGTACGACACCACCGTGCTCGACGCACCACCGCTGGCCGGGCAGGGCACAGCCACGTGACCGACCACGTCGTCCGGGCCGCGCTGGCCGGCGACGCCGGGGACGTCGCTCGCATCTGGTGCCAGGGCTGGCACGACGCGCATGACGGTTTCGTCAGCCCGGAACTGGTCGCGGCACGAGCCGACCACACCTTCCTCACCCGGGCGAACGAGCGGTGGCCGGACACGCTGGTCGGCGTCGGCGGGAACACCATCGCCGGCTTCGTGATGGTCAACGCCAACGAGGTGGAACAGCTGTATGTCGCGGGGGATCGGCGCGGGACGGGGGTGGCCGCGGCACTGCTGGCGGCGGCCGAGGATCTCCTGTCGAGCAGAGGTTTTCGGCAGGCGTGGTTGGCGGTGATCCCCGAGAACGTCCGCGCCCGGCGCTTCTATGACAGGTGCGGCTGGCGTGACGAGGGAACCTTCGTCTACGACGCCGAGTTCGACGGCGAACAGATCGGCGTCCCGTGTCGTCGCTACGCCAAGATGCTCGACGGGACGGCGTAGCCGAGATGGCCGGCAGCTATCGGGGTCAGGCCGGGTCCATTGCATCCTCCGGTACCGGCCTGCCTACCGGGGATGAGCGGCCGGTGCTGGTGATCGGTTACCAGGGTCTGGAGTTGCTCGACGTCGCCTGTCTGACGAGTTGCCTGGACCTGGCCAATCGGCTCGGCGCCAGACCGGCTTACCGCATCCGGCTCGCCACCATGTCCGGCGGCCCGGTGAGCTGCGACTCCGGACTCGAGGTGCACGCCCAGCTGGCGCTGACGCAGGTACAAGGTGCGGTCGACACCCTCGTCGTGTCCGGTGGACTCGGGCACGAAACCGCAGCCGCCGACAGCGCCTTGCTGAACCAGGTGCGGCGGTTGGCCCGGAGCTCGCGGAGGGTGGCGTCGGTGTGCACCGGCGCCACGGTGCTCGCAGCCGCCGGACTTCTCAACGGGCGGCGGGTCACCACCCATTGGCGATACGCGGACGAGCTGGCAGCCAGGTTCCCCGCTGTCCGGGTGGACGCCAGGCCGATCTTCATCCAGGACGAGCGGATCTGGACGTCGGGTGGCGTCACCTCCGCGCTGGATCTCGCGCTGGCTTTCGTGGAGGCCGACCACGGAGCGGAACGGGCCAGGTGGGTGGCGCTCGGATTGGTGACCTACCTGCAGCGCCCGGGAAACCAGGCGCAGATGAGCATGTTCATCGAAGCCCGCCGGCCCAGCGACGATGTAGTCCGCCGGGTGCTGGATCATGTTGTGGCCCATCCTGAGTCGGACCTGTCGACGACCGGCCTTGCCGCGGTCGCCGGCGTCAGCGAGCGACACCTGACCCGGCTCACCGTCGAGCACCTCGGCCAGACCCCGGCCCGGATGGTCCGGCACGCCCGGTTGGAGGCGGCGGCGACGGCGCTGATCACCACGGATCGAGCCGTGGCGTCCATCGCCAGGTCCACCGGGTTCCATTCGGCTGAGTCGCTCAGGCAGGCGTTCAATGCCTGGTTCGGCATCTCCCCGTCGCACTATCGGAAGCTGAACCAGCGATAGCCGACGTGCGCGGGTCGATCAGCTGCTGGGCAGGAAGCGCGGGGCGCGGCGGGCGTGGGCGGCCCGTTCGAAGGCCGCGCCCACCTGCAGCAGCCGGTGGTCGTCCCAACGTCGTCCCATGAAGTTGACGCCGACCGGCAACTCCCCGGCGAAGCCTGCCGGCACCGAGAGGTTCGGGTATCCGGCCCTGGCGGCCGGGCCGGACGATCCGAGGAGGAAGGCGTCACCGCTGCCGTAGGTGGTCAGCCAGGCCGGCGAGTTCGCCGGCGACATGATGGCGTCCAATCGGTCCGAGTCGAGGAGTCCGTCCAAAGCGGCGCGGGACAGCTCGGTGGACTGCTTCCGGGCCGCGACGATCGCCGGGTCGGAGGCCGGCGGAGCGGCCAGGCAGTCCAGGAACAGGCTCTGGTCGAACTTGCTCAGCTCGATCGGATCGGCGAGGTCGAAGTCGACCAGGTCCTGCAGGGTCCGGTACTGGGTCCGTCGGGTGGCCAGGTAGCCGGCGAGCGCGGCCGGGAATTCCGACTTCATCGCCGTGAACGAGAGGTCTCCGGCTTCACCGTCGGCCACCTCGAGCTCAACCGCGACGCCGCCGGCGCCGGTGATGACCTCGACGGCGTGCTGGACGATCGCGTCGGTATCGGCGTCGATCCCGGCCTGCCGCCACACCCCGATCCGGCGGCCCCGCAACCGGGCCGACGTCAGCCCGTCGGTGAAGGAATCGGGCACCGAGTCGGGCACGGACAACGTCACCGGATCGCGACCGTCGGGACTGCGCAACGCGCCGAGCAGAATCGCCGCGTCGATCACGTGTCTGGCCAGTGGCCCTGCGGTGTCCTGGTATGCAGTGATCGGCACGACGCCGGTGCGTGACACCAGCCCGAGCGTCGGCTTCAGGCCGACCACGCCGTTCTGGCCGCTCGGTCCGACGATGGAGCCGTTGGTCTCGGTGCCGACGGCCACCTGACACAGTGCCGCCGCGACCCCGACCGCGGAGCCGGCCGACGAACCATCGGGGTTGCGGTCCAAGACATACGGGTTGTTCGTCTGCCCGCCGACCCCCGACCAGCCCGACGTCGCCGTATTGGAGCGGAAGTTCGCCCACTCGGAGAGATTCGCCTTGCCCAGGATCACTGCGCCGGCCGCCCGCAACGCCGTCACCAGCGCGGCATCCGAGCGCGGCGGTGCGCCCAACAGTGCCCGCGACCCCGCGGTGGTCTGCAGGTGCGCGGTGTCGACATTGTCCTTGAGCAGCACCGGGATGCCGTCCAGCGGCCCGCGGGTTCGCCGGTCGCGGCGTCGCCGGTCCGCGGCTGCGGCCTGCGCACGGGCGGTGGGGTCGAGGACGATCACCGCACCGAGCAGGGGATCGATGGTGGCGATGCGATCCAGATAGCGCTCCGTCAACTCCCGTGCAGTGAGCCGGTGTCGTCGGAACAACTGCTGGATCGCGGGAATGGTGAGCACGTCGAGAAACGCATCCGGAGTCACCGGCGGCCGCCCTCCGTGGTGATCCGGCACCGCATCGCCGGTGGCGCCGTGTGCCGGGGCCGCACCGAGTGCCGGAGCTGCACCGAGCACGGTGCCGGCAATCACGGCCGGCCCGGCGATGATCAATTGGCGTCGGTTGTGAGTCATCCGGCCGACCGTAGTACTGCCGCGCCGCTCCTGCCGGTCGGACGCCGGGAACGACCACCGACCTGATTCCATGGCCCCGGCAACTGTTACTCAACTGCAAGTCGCTCGAGTTGCGGGTACTCCGAACGTGCGTAATCTGGGAAATGGTACCGAGTGACACCACGCTCCGTACGCGGCATTTCCGCCGCGCATCCCACGCCAGTGTTAGGCACCGCGCCCCGTGCCCCGGCGTGGCTGATCGTCGCGCTCCGGTTCGAGGCTCCAGTCAGTTCATCCAACGACTTGGAGGCCTTGATGAGTGGCAAGTACGGCAGGTTCTCGCTCCTGGCAGTGCTCGCGGTTGCCTCACTGGTAACCGCGGCCTGCAGCAGTAACTCTCCCTCGTCGAGCGCCAGCTCGTCGACACCCTCGGTCAGTTCGTCGCCGCCGGCGACCGGCGGTGGGTCAGCACCGTCGGGCACGGGGACAGTCGGTGCCTCGTCGTCGGCGTCCTCGCCGAGTCAGCCACCGGGCAGCCAAGCGCCGACCAGCCAAGCGCCGACCAGCCAGGCGCCGGTGCAGACGGCGAACGTGAACGCTACCGGTTCGCCGACCCCCGGCGGCACGCTGCGGATGATCGGCAACGCCGATGTCGACCACCTGGACACCGCCGCCGGCTACTACACGACCACCTACACGCTGGAACGGGCGTTCACTCGGCAGCTGTACACCAACCCGGCGTCCTCCGATCCGGCGACGTCGATCTCGGTGGTGCCGGACGTCGCCACCGAACTACCGACGACCGCCAACGGCGGCGTCTCGGCGGACGGCAAGACCTACACGATTCACCTGCGGCCGGACGTCATGTGGGACACCCAGCCGGCCCGCGCGGTGACCGCGGCCGACTTCATTCTCGGATTCAAGCGGTTGTGCAACCCGACGCAGAACTCGGTCGGCGCCCCCGGCTACTACATCGGCGTGATCAAGGGGATGGACACCTACTGCGCCGCATTCAAGAACGTCAAGCCGACCGTCGCGGACTTCAAGGCCTACATCACCGGGCACGACATCTCGGGAATGAAGGCGGTCAACGACACCACCCTGCAGATCGAGCTGGTCAAGCCGGCGGCCGACTTCGTCAACATCCTGTCGCTGCCGTTCTCCTCGGCGGCGCCGGTCGAGTACCTGCAGTACCTTCCGGACGACGCGAACTTCCGTCAGCACACCATTTCCGACGGCCCGTACTCGATCACCAAGTACGTGCCCGGTCAGTCGTACCTGCTGGACAAGAACCCGGCGTGGACCCAGGCGTCGGATCCCGTCCGCCACCAGTACGTCGATCACATCCAGGTGACCCTCGGGCCGGACGAGAACGCGGTCCAGCAGCAGATCGCCGCCGGCACACAGGATATGGAATGGGACACCACGGTTCCGACCGCCACCGTGCCGCAGCTGAAGGCGTCCAACGATGCCCGGATGGGGATCTACCCGAACTACGACACCAACCCGTTCCTGGTGATCAACCAGCAGTCGTCGAACAACGGCGGAGCGCTGGGCAAGGTCGAGGTGCGGCAGGCGATCGAGTACGCGATCAACAAGGTGTCCAAGGGCAAGATCTACGGTGGCCCGAGCCTGAACACGCCGCTGAACCAGATCATTCCGCCGGGCAATGTCGGTTACGAGGAGTTCAACCTGTATCCGACCCCGAACAATTCCGGTGATCCGGCCAAGTGCAAATCAATGCTGGCGGCCGCGGGCTACCCGAACGGGTTCACCCTGATCGACGTCTACCGCACCTCGGGCAAGCATCCGGATATCTATCAATCCGTGCAAGCGGATCTGCAGGCCTGTGGCATCACGGTGAAGGGTGTCCCATCGAAGGCCAGTGACTACTACGGCAAGTACCTGTCGGATCCGACCGGATCCAAGAAGGGCACCTGGGACATCTCCGAGCCCGGCTGGATCCCTGACTGGTACGGCAACAACGCCCGCTCGGTGATGGAACCGCTGCTGGACGGCCGCACCTACGGCCCGGGTTCGACGGACTGGAGCGGTTACAACAACGCGACCGTTAACGCCGACATCGACAAGGCGCTCACCTCGACCGATCCGGCCGAAGTGCAGAAGGCCATGCACGAAGCCGATGTGCAGGCGATGAAGGACGCGGTGATCGTGCCCTTCCAGACGCAGTCGACCCCGTTGATGCGCTCCGAACGGGTGCACAACGCGATCGAACTGCCCTCCAGCGTCCAGTACGACGTCACGCAGATCTGGCTGAACCCGACGAGCTGAGGAGGCTCGCCGTGGCCCTTCTTCAAGTGCGGGACCTCACGGTCTCGTTCCGGACCTCGGACGGCCTGGTCCAGGCCGTCCGAGGGGTCTCCTTCGACGTGCAGAAGGGTCGGACGCTGGGCATCGTCGGCGAGTCCGGCAGCGGAAAGACCGTCTGTACCCAGACTCTGCTCGGCCTGACCCGGGGCGCCGAGGTCGGCGGCACCGCCGAGTTCGACGGGCAGGACCTGTTGACGATGACCAGTGCCCAGTTGCGCCGGGTCCGCGGTGCCCGGATCGCCGCCATCTTCCAGGATCCGTTGTCCAGCCTGCATCCGCTCTATCGAGTGGGCTGGCAGATCGTCGAGATGATCCGGGCACACGAGCGGGTGAGCAAGCCCGCGGCCAGGGCACGGGCGATCGAACTGCTTGACCTGGTGGGCATTCCGCAGGCGGCGAGCCGGGTGGACGACTACCCGCACGAGTTCTCCGGTGGGATGCGGCAGCGGGCGATGATCGCCATGGCGCTGGCGCTGAACCCCGAACTGATCATCGCCGACGAGCCGACCACCGCGTTGGACGCCACCGTGCAGGCGCAAGTGATCGATCTGTTGCAACGGCTGCGCGACGAGTTCGACAGCGCCCTGATCATCATCACCCACGACCTGGGGGTGATCGCCGACATGGCCGATCAGGTGCTGGTGATGTACGCCGGCAAGGCGGTGGAGATCGCCGACCGCCGAACTCTCTTCTACCTGCCGCACCACCCGTACACCCAGGGTCTGCTGGAGTCGATCCCGGGTTCGGCCGGCGTCAACGAGAAGTTGCGGCCGATCCCGGGTCAGCCGCCGAGCCTGATCAACCTGCCGTCCGGCTGCGCCTTCCATCCGCGCTGCCGGTTTGTGATGGATCGGTGCCTTACCGAGATCCCGGAGCTCAGAACCGTTGAACGGGGCCATCTCTCGGCATGTCACCTGCCGCTGGATCTGACCGGGCTTGGCAGTGCGGACGACTCCGCCCGGCAGCAGGCCGCCGACGCGGGGCGGGAGAAGATCGGATGACGAAACCCGACCCAACCCCCTCCATCCAGCGTCGGCCGTCGGACGACGACGTGCTGCTGACGCTGCGCGGGGTGGTCAAGCACTACCCGATCAAACACGGGATCATCTTCAAGACGGAGATCGGCCGGGTGCGGGCGGTGGACGGTGTCGAGCTCACCGTCCGTCGCGGGGAGACGCTCGGCCTGGTCGGTGAGACCGGTTGCGGCAAATCGACTCTGGCCCGCTGCATCACCCGGCTGTTCCCGCTGACCGCCGGCTCCATCGTGTTCGACGGACAGGACATTTCTCGGCTGAGCCGGCGCGAGCTGCGTCCGTACCGGCGGCAGGTCCAGATGATCTTCCAGGACCCGTACGGCTCGCTCAATCCGCGCCGCCGCATCGGGTCCATCATCGGCGATCCGTTCGCCATCCACGGTGTGGCCGACGGCGCCGAGCGCAAGCGACGGGTGCAGGAGTTGATGGAGCTGGTCGGGCTCAATCCCGAGCACTACAACCGGTTCCCGGCCGATTTCTCCGGCGGCCAGCGGCAACGCATCGGGGTGGCCAGGGCCCTGGCGTTGCGTCCGAAGCTGATCGTCTGTGATGAGCCGGTGTCGGCGCTGGACGTGTCGATCCAGGCACAGATCATCAATCTGCTGGAGGGCCTGCAGGACGAATTCAACCTGACGTACGTCTTCATCGCTCACGATCTGTCGGTGGTGGAACATGTCAGCGACCGGGTCGCGGTGATGTACCTCGGGAAGATCGTCGAACTCGCCGATCGGGACCAGCTGTACGGGCAGCCGCGTCATCCCTACACGAACGCCTTGCTGTTGGCCGGATCCATCGCCGACCCGGACCGGGCCAGGGCCAGACGACGGATCATCCTCACCGGCGATGTGCCGTCGCCGGTCGACCCGCCGTCCGGCTGCCGCTTCCACCCCCGCTGCCCGAAGGCGCAGCAGCTGTGCTTCGACACCGAGCCGCAGCTGCAGCCCGAGCCCGGCGATCCGGTCGAACACGCGACGGCGTGCCACTTCCCGGTGGCGCCGGGCGAGGATCTGACCGTCCTCACCCCTGGGATCGGATCCGCCGTCGATCAGCCGACCGAGGGATAGCGATGTCCGCCTCCGAACTCTCCGAGGTCGCCGACCTGCCGGATCCGGCCGTGCCGCAGCCCGGCGTCGAGCGACAGGTCGAGGGTCGCAGCCCCTGGCAGCTGGCCTGGATCCGGTTGCGCCGGGACCGGGTCGCGGTGGTTTGCGCCGCGTTCATCCTGCTGTTGGTGCTGGTGGCGATCCTGGCTGATCCGCTGGCCAACTGGATCGGCTACAACGCCACCGATCAGGACCAGGTGAACGGCATCACCGCTGACGGTCTGCCGGTCGGTCCGGACGCACACCATCTGCTGGGCACCGACAACCTGGGCCGGGACATTCTGGTCCGGATCATTTTCGGTACCAGGGTGTCGTTGGTCGTCGGTGTTTCCGCGGCGGTCGCGGCGGTGCTGATCGGGGTGATCGTCGGGCTCTGCGCCGGTTATCTCGGCCCGGTGGTGGACTCGGTGCTGGCGCGGTTGATGGACGTGGTGCTCTCGTTCCCGTTCCTGCTGTTCGCCATCGCCCTGGTCACCGTTGTCGGCCCGAGCGAACTGATCGAGATCCTCGTCATCGCCTTCTTCTCCTGGGCCGCCGTCGGCCGGATCGTCCGCGGGCAGACGCTGGCCATCCGGGAGCGCGAGTACATCGAGGCGGCCCGCTCGCTCGGCGCCGGCAACCTGCGGATCATGGTGATCGACGTGCTGCCGAACCTGATGGCACCGGTGATTGTCTATGTGACACTGCTGATTCCGGTCTCGATCGTGTTTGAGGCGACGCTCTCCTACCTGGGTGTCGGGATCATCCCGCCGACTCCCAGTTGGGGGAACATGATCAGCGACGCACAGAACTTCTACCAGGTCGCCTGGTGGTATCTGGTGTTCCCCGGCGCGGCGCTGGTGCTCACCACCCTGGCGTTCAACCTGCTCGGCGACAGCGTGCGCGACGCGCTCGACCCGCGCACCGAGCGGCTGTTCGCCAAGTAGGAGAGGGCTGCGACCGTGATTAGATTCGTCATCCGCCGGATCCTCACCGGGGCGATCGTCGTCTGGCTGATCAGCCTGGTGGTCTTCGCGATCTTCTTCATCGCCCCGCCGAACGTCGCCTTCCTGCTGTTGGGTCGGTTCGCCGCGTCCGATCAGCAACTGGTCGCCACCGTTACCGCCCAGCTGGGTCTCGACCAGCCGATTGTGGTGCAGTACTGGCACTTTCTGACCCGCCTGGTGCACGGCGACCTCGGGTATTCGTACTACAGCCACCAGCCGGTGACCACGCTGATCGGCCAGGCGTTGCCGGTCACCGCGTCGCTGGCCATCGGGGCGGCGATCATCTGGGTGGTCAGCGGGGTGTTGATCGGGGTGTTGTCGGCAACCAGGCCGCGCAGCTTCCTGGACCGGCTGTCTACCTTGTTCGCGCTGATCGGCTTGTCGTTCCCGACCTTCGTCCTGGGTCTGCTGCTGCTGTATCTGCTGTTCTACAAGCTGCACCTGGCCGGGGTGGACTTCTTCCCCGGCGGCGGATACGTGCCGCTGACGCAGGATCCGTGGCAGTGGTTCGTCCACCTGATCCTGCCCTGGATCACCCTGGCGGTGGCCTCAATGGCGGTCTACGTCCGGCTCACCCGCGGGCAGATGCTCGAGGTGTTGGGGGAGGACTACATACGCACGGCCCGGTCGAAGGGGCTCTCGGAACGGCGGGTGATCTTCCGACACGGGCTGCGGGCGGCGCTGGTGCCCATCGTCACCCAGTTCGGCATCGATGTGGCGACATTGCTCGGCGGCGCCATCGTCACCGAACAAGTCTTCGGACTCAACGGTTTGGGAAAGATGTCGGTGACCGCGGTGACGAACCAGGACGAGCCGGTGATCATCGCCGTCGTGCTGCTGGCTTCGGTCTTCGTGGTGGTCGCGAACATCGTGGTCGACGTGTTGTACGCGGTGCTCGACCCGCGGGTGCGGCTGTCCTGATCTGCGGCCGGGGGCCGCAGGTGGCAGCATGGTCGGATGCGGGGTGGGCGAGGCGAGAGTGGGTCGATGCGACCCGTCTCAGGGGTAACCCCTGGGTGCAGTTCACAGTTGGTATCAGCGTCCGACGCCGGACCACATGCTTCGCGTGTCCGGCGGCGCCGCGGACAGGTGCGGTTGGTCGCCCCGCCCGCCCCGCATTCCCGATGACCGGGGACTACCTGTACTCACCCGACTGGGCTCGGCTGCTCGCCGATCTGGTGGTCGCGGCCAGGGCGCGGTGGCGCCGGTCGGACCTGGCCGCGGCCATGGCGGAGGTGTTGGATGACGCCGAGGCGGACGGGACCGCGCACCGGATCCTGCAGGCGTTCCCGCGGGAACCGGTCGATGTCCGGGCCACCCTCGCCGGTTACCTCGTCGAGCTGCGCAGCGTGTCCGAACCGCTGTCCGAGCCGCAGACGGGTGCATTGCTCGCCGCTTCGGCGCGCACCCCAGTGCTGTGGGCCGGGCTGCCGGTACTGAACACACCGGCGGAGTTGGCCTCGTTCTTGGATCTCACGATCGGCGAGCTCGACTGGTTCGCCGACCACGGCAATTGGCTGCGCAGCCACCGCGGGCCTCTGCAGCATTACCGGCAGCGCCGGATCGCCAAACGTTCGGGGCTGCGGCTGCTGGAGATCCCCAAGCCACGGTTGCGGGAGATTCAGCGAAAGCTGTTGCGCACCTTGGTGTCCGTCATCGAACCACACCCGGCCGCGCACGGCTTCCGGCCGGGCCGGGACGCCCGGTCGTTCGCCGCGCCACACGCCGGCGGGCCGATCGTGCTGCGGGTCGACCTGCGGGATTTCTTCGCAAGCGTGCCCGGTGCGAGGATCAGGGCTGTCTTCGTGGCTGTCGGCTACCCGCCGCCGATCGCTGCCCTGCTGGCCGACCTGTGCACCACCGCCACACCGATCGCCGCGTTGTGCGGCCTCGATCCGGCGATCGCCGGGCTGCTCCGCGGAAGGCACCTGCCGCAAGGCGCCTCGACCTCCCCAGCGTTGTCGAACCTGGTGCTGCGCAACACAGATCGGCGGATCGCCGGGTACGTGGCCCGGCACGGCCTGCGGTACACCCGTTATGCCGACGACCTCGCGGTGTCCGGCAGCGGGTTCGACCCGGCGGCCGTGCGGTGGGTGATCGAGAAGATCGTCACCGACGAGGGTTTCCGCCTGCATCCGGACAAGACCTCGGTGATGCGCAGCCACCAACGGCAGCGGCTGGCTTCCCTGGTGATCAACACCCGGCCACAGGTCAATCGCAGCGAGTACGACGCGCTGCGGGCACTCCTGCACAACGCCGCGTCCACGGGTGCGGCCGCGCAGAACCGTGGCGGTCACGAGCATTTCCGCGAGCACGTATTCGGTCGGATCGGTTGGGCCGGGGCGTCCAACCCAGATCGCCGTCGCGTCCTGTTGGGTCTGGCCGAGCGGGTCGACTGGAGCCGGTGAGATCCGCCACCAACGGGGTTCGCCGGCTGGCCCCGGGCGACCGGGCGTGCGAAAATAGCTACGGAGCCGCCGGATGGTGGTGACCCGGACGAGATGTGCGCCGTACCCGGACCGACAAGACGACGCTCCCGAGGGAGCTGAGTCGTGATGAGTCAGATCGTCCAGATTGTCGGATCACTGCTGGTGCTGGCCGCCTTCGCCGCCGCCCAGCGCGGGATGATGAACCCGAAGTCGTTGGTCTATCTGGTGCTGAACTTCGCCGGATCGAGCATTCTCGCCGTCGAGGCCGTCCTCGAGCAGCAGTGGGGCTTCCTGGTGCTCGAGGGCGTGTGGGCGATCGTTTCCGGCTTCGGCCTGATCGGTCTGCTCCGAGCCGGCCGAAACGTGGCAACATCGAGCTCATGAGCAGCGAGACCGAAGCCGGGTACGTGACCACCGGCAAGGAATTCAAGCGGGACACCAACTACATCACCACCAGGATCGACCGGGCCGGCAGCGACGGTTACCCGGTGGAGGCGGGCCGCTATCGGCTGGTGGTCGCCAGGGCCTGCCCCTGGGCCAATCGGACGATCATCGTCCGCCGGTTGCTGGGTCTGGAGGACGCCATCTCGATGGGCATGTGCGGGCCGACGCACGACCAGCGCTCGTGGACCTTCGACCTGGACCCGGGTGGGGTCGACCCGGTGTTGAAGATCGAACGGCTGCAACAGGCATACTTCGCCCGTGACCCCGAATACCCGCGGGGCATCACCGTGCCGGCGATCGTCGACGTGCCGACGGGCCAGGTGGTGACCAACGACTATGCGCAGATCACCCTCGACTTCTCGACCGAGTGGACGGAGTTCCACCGCGACGGCGCACCGCAGCTGTACCCGGAGCACCTGCGGGAGGAGATCGACACGGTGAACAAGCGGGTGTTCACCGAGGTGAACAACGGTGTGTATCGCTGCGGTTTCGCCGGATCGCAGCAGGCTTACGACGAGGCCTACGACCGGCTGTTCACCGCGCTCGACTGGCTCACGGAGCGGCTGACGGCTCAGCGATACCTGGTGGGGGACACCATCACCGAGGCGGACGTCCGGTTGTTCACCACGCTCGCCCGGTTCGACCCCGTCTACCACGGCCACTTCAAGTGCAACCGCAGCAAGCTGTCCGAACTGCCGGTGCTGTGGGCCTATGCCCGGGATCTGTTCCAGACCCCCGGGTTCGGCGACACCACCGACTTCGTGCAGATCAAGCAGCACTACTACATCGTGCACTCCGACGTGAACCCCAGTGGCATCGTCCCGAAGGGGCCGGACCTTTCCGGCTGGCTCACCGAGCACGGCCGAGAAGCGTTGGGCGGCAGACCCTTCGGTGACGGAACTCCGCCGCCCCCGCCGAAACCGGCCGAGGTGGTTCCGGCCGGGCACTCCGCCGGCTGACGTCAGTCGAACGGCACGGCCGGTCGTCGACGGCCCCAGCGGTCACACCTCCCGCGAGTTCGGCCAACAGATGCCTGCGGCGACCAGACCTTCGATGTCGGCCACGGTCCCATCGCCCATTACCAAGCCAGTACACTTGTGCGAATAATACCTTGTGGCCTGGATTCAAGTGATCTAGAATGGAAGGTAATCGGAGAGGGGAGCGGTGGTGAGGGTGGGGAAGGCTCGGGTCGACGTGATCGACGGGCAGGAGCTGTTCGCCAGCGCCGTGGAACTGGAACTCGAGCGTTTGCTGCACTCGCTGGGCGACGGCATGGTGCGGACCATCGAGGCCTTCACTGCGGCTCTTTCCGACGCCACCACCTTTCCGGCCAGCACCACCCTTTCATTGACCACCGACGCTGCTGGTCCGGACCCTGATGCTGCTGGCTCGGCTGTTGCTGCGACGGACGCGGTGGACCCGGCTACCCGGATCGATCGGATCGCTGCTCTCGAGAGTGCCCGCGCGGTATTGGCGGCGGCACAGTTGGCAGAGGAGTTGGCGTTCGCCAAGCAGCAACGCGCCGAACAGGTGGCCGCAGGGGTCAAGACCCGGAAGCTGGGTCGGGGCATCGCCGAGCAGGTCGGTTTCGCGCGCCGGATCTCTCCGGTGGCCGCGGCCCACCACATCGGGTTGGCGGCCGTGCTGGCGGAACGGCTGCCGGAGGCGTTCAAGCTGTTGCTCTCGGGTGAGGTGTCCGAGGACCAGTGTCTGATCCTGGCGACCCGGACCTCGCATCTTTCGGATCTGGACGCGATCATCGTCGACGCCGGGATCAGCCCGCGGATGTCGGGGTGGAACAAGAAGCAGACGGAGCAGGCCGCGGACCGGGCTGCCTATGAGATTGATCCGCAGGGTTCGGTGGATCGGCGGGCCAAGGCCGAAAAGGACCGCCGGGTGTGGTGCCGGCCGGCCCCCGATTGCATGGCGAAGGTGACGGCGCTGTTGCCGATGGTGGAAGGTGTCGCGGTGTTCAAGGCGTTGAGCCAGGCCGCGGACAGCAGTAAGGGCATCGGTGGGGAGAAGCGGACTCGTGGGCAGATCATGGCCGATGAGTTGGTCACCAGGGTGACCGGGCAGGAGCAGGCGCATCTGGTGCCGGTCGAGGTGAATCTGACGATCACCGCCGACGCGTTGTTCGGCGACGGTGACGAGCCGGCTCAGCTGGAGGGGGTGGGGCCGGTCCCGGCCGAGTACGCCCGCGGGGTCATCGCCGGTCAGCCACCCGCCAGCGGACCCGGTTCCGAACCGGGTGCCGACGTGCCCCGACCACCGGAACCGGTAGCCGAAGCCGCTGTCGAACCGGTGGCCGACGTCGAGATAGCCGACGCCGCACCAGATCCAGATCCCGGACTTGAGGCTGCTGGCGACGCGCCGCCGGTCGACGCGGCCGCCGGTGACGCGACCCCGGATGATGCGGGTTCAGGCGACGCGGCGGCGGCCGGTGAACCCACCGGAACCCCACCGCCCCGATCGCCGCAGCCACTATCACCGCTTCGATCGGGGCGGCGGCGGCCGCGACGGTCGTCGCCACCGCTGCCGTGGGCGCTGATACCGGATCCCGGTTCCGGCGGTGAGTCGGACAGCTGTGACGTCACCGCTCGGGAATTCCGGCGGGCAAAGGCCTGGATCACCAGAATCCTGGTCGACCCGATCACCGGAGTCGCCACCAACATCGATTCCCGGCGCCGCGAGTTCGAAGGCACCGCCAGACGTTTCATCACCGTCCGCGACCGACAGTGTCGCCAGCCGTACTGCGGCGCCGACATTCGCCATGCCGACCACATCGTTCCGTACCGCGAGGGCGGACCCACCAGCATCGACAATGGCCAGGGCCTGTGCGAGCGGGGGAACTATGCCAAAGAGATCCCTGGCTGGCACACCACCAGGGGTTCCAGGCCCGGCGAGGTCATCACCACCACCCCGACCGGACACTCCTACCGCACCCTGCCGCCCCACCAGACGGGTATGCCCGGGACCACCGTCAAAGCCTAGGGACGCGGTGGAACCTGCAGAGTCTGGCCGAGCAGCCCGGCCATCTCGATGTGGCCGGAAGCGTTGGGGTGGAACGGATCGTCGTACCAGGCATCGGCAGCCGCGCCGGCCTGCTGCCAGTGTGCGAAGTGGTCGACGAGCAGCAGGTTCCGCTCGGCCGCGATCGATCGGATCTCGTCGACGAACCCGGGCAGCCGGGCGAATCGATCCTGTGCGGCCTCCGGTCGCACGCCTGGCGGGGTTTGCAGGATCACCCGCGGGTCACCGGAGTCGGTGATCCGGTCCAGCACCTCGCGGTAGGCGGCGCCG
This sequence comes from Nakamurella lactea DSM 19367, assembly GCF_000426645.1. Classification (GTDB taxonomy): domain Bacteria; phylum Actinomycetota; class Actinomycetes; order Mycobacteriales; family Nakamurellaceae; genus Nakamurella; species Nakamurella lactea. Next base: position 229,757 of record NZ_AUFT01000012.1, read on the forward strand.
AATCGGGCCGGGTTAGTCGCGGCTTCGTCGGCGCAGTCGTTGGTACCCAGCATCAACGACACCACGTCCGGGTTGTGCCGCAGAACCGCCCAGTCCAGCCTGTCGGCCAGCTGCACGATCTGCCAGCCGCTGAAGGCGGTGGTGAACACCAGCTCACCCCACTTCGGCCACCGGATCTGCTCGGCGAACAGCTCGACGTAATCCCTGCTGGTGCCGGTGTGCACCACCCCGTGGGTGATCGAGTCGCCGGTGAATACCCACACTCGGCCATCCGGGCCGAGTTCCGGCCACCAGCTCTGGTTCTGTTCGCTCATCGGGCGATTCAATCAAAGGTCGGGCGAGGACCGTTACCGCGGGTGTACCGTGTCGGCATGATTCATCGCTCACTGACGACCACGCCGGGCGGACCATCCCGGCGTGCTGTCATGTGATTACTGCGAACTGACACTCGACACCCCGGGCCGGCGCCCGGGGTGTCGTTGTTTCGACGAAGTCCCCGGGCCGACCTCTGCGAGAGGACATCCCATGCACCAGAACAACAATCGAGCCGACCACCGACAGGTCGGGCGCGACCGGCAACTGTTCGCCACCCACGAACTGGTCGGCTCCGGCCTGCCGCTGTGGCTGCCAGACGGCGGCGTCATCCGCGCCGAACTGGAGAAATTCGCCGCAGAACGAGCCGTCGCCGCCGGCTGTCGGCGCATCTACACCCCGGTGTTGGCCAAACGTGAGCTCTTCGAGCGCTCAGGGCACTGGGACAAGTTCTCCGACGACATGTTCCCGCCGATGGTGGTCGGTGGTGAGGAGTTCGTCCTACGGCCGGCCAACTGCCCGCACGCCTGTTTGGTCTACGGCGCGCAACTGCACAGCTACCGCGAGCTGCCGATCCGGCTGGCCGAGCTCGGCTCGATGTTCCGCAGTGAGCTGTCCGGGGTGCTGGGCGGCCTGTCCAGGGTGCGGCAGATCAATTTGGATGACGTGCACGTCTTCTGCACCGAGGATCAGATTGGTTCCGAAGTCGCGGCGGCGGTGGCGCAGATCCATGACGCCTACCGGATTCTCGGGATCGAGGTCGCCTACTATCGGCTGTCGCTGAGCGGACCTGACGGAAGGTATCTGGGTGATCGGCGGCTGTGGGCCGGCGCCGAGGCGCGGCTCGCGGACGTGCTGAGGGAACTACGGCTCCCGTTCCGGCCGGTTGAGGGCGAGGCTGCCTTCTACGGACCGAAGATCGACGTCCAGGTGATCGATGCCGCCGGCCGGGAGGAGACCCTGTCGACCGTCCAGTTGGACTTCAACCAACCGGAGCGGTTCGACCTGCAGTATGTCGCCGCAGATGGGTCGAGGAGGCGCCCGGTGATGATTCACCGCGGGCTGTTGTCGGCGATGGAACGGCTGACCGCGTTGCTCATCGAGCTCTACGCCGGCTCCTTTCCGGTGTGGCTGGCGCCGGTGCAGGTCCAGGTCCTGCCGGTCGGTCCCGATCAGCAGCCGGCGGCGGGGCGCCTTCTCGAGGAGCTGCACTCGGCCGGATTGCGCGCCGAGATCGTCGGCGCAGACAGCAGTCTCGGCCGACGGATCCGGCACGGGCGCGATCGTCAGATCCCGTACGCCGCGGTGATCGGTGCCCGCGAGGCGGCCGACGCGGCCGTCGCCCTGCGCCGGCGCGACGGAGTTCAGGTGCCGCCGGTCGATGCGTCTGTCGCGGTTGCTGCCATCAAGGCCCTGGCGGGGAGCCGTTCGCTGTCGCTGGAGCTGGATCTACCCGCCACCGACAACCGGTAGGCAGGCCTCGGTGGGCGGAATCATCCGGTCGGCGGGAGCACTCGGGCGACGTCCTGCAGGAAGTCGATCTCCGCAGCGTCCTGGTACGCGCCGCCACTTTCGTGTCCGTTGAACTCGTAGGTCACCATGCTTGCCGGTCCACCGTAGGCATGGAACGCGGCGTACACGGTCGACGGCGGGCAGGTGTGGTCGCGGAGGCCGGCAGTGAACAACGCCGGAGCGCTGGCCCGAGACGCATGGTGCATCGCGTCGATGTAGTCAAGGGTGTGGAAGACCTGCTCGGCCTGACCTCGATGCACGGCCAGGTACTTCTCGATCTCGGCGTAAGGCCCGGAGTCGCTGACGGCGACCGCCCGGCGGAGGTGGCACAGAAACGGCACACCGGCGATCACCGCAGCGAGACCGTCGACCAGGCCACCCACCGCCAGTGCGGTGCCGCCACCCTGACTCGAACCGGCCACCACCACCTGGTCGGGATCGACGTCGCCGAGCGAACGTGCGGCGTCCACCGCGCGTACTGCGTCGGTGAAGAACCTTCGGTAGTAATGGGTTTCGAACGCGCCGATACCTCGGGTGAGGGAGCCGGGGTACGCCGGCGCCGAGCCGTGCGGATCCGGTGTGTCGCCGCCGGTGCCCCAGGTCGACCCCTGACCCCGGGTGTCCATCAGCAGCTCCGCATAGCCGGCCGATGCCCATCGCAGATGTTCGAACGGCAGGCCGCGGCCGCCGCCGTAACCCAGGTAGCTGACCACGATCGGCAGCCGAACCCCTGCCGCGGCGGCCGGACGCACCAGCCAGGCCGCAATCGGCTCACCGCCAAATCCCGGGAACCGCAGGTCCTCGACCGTCACGGTGCGCAGCCGCGTCGTCGCCGCACTCCGCTGCACCTGCATCGGCACCGACCGCGCCGCCGCCAGCGTCTCGGCCCACACGCGATCGAAATCCACGGGCGGTCGGACATCCGGTCGGTAGCGCTCCAACTCATCCAGCGGCATGTCGAAATAGCTCAAGAGGGACTCCGGACGTCTCGACGAACGGTCGTGAAAACCGTGATCACGGCAGGAAAATGATAGCAGTGGGCGACCGATCACCGAACGGCGGCATCCGGACCCCACAATAGTGGAATCGCCGGGGCAGCACCGCTTTCCACATCACGCACCGGCGGGTTACGATCTTCGAAGACAGTCGTGAGCGGCGTGCGAAGCGGACCAATCAGCGCAGAACGGGGTGACGTTGTGACGGGTTCGCAGTCCAACGCCTCCACCGGATTGCACCTGCGGCAACTGTCCGGACCGGCGGAATTGACCGAGGCCGCGGATCTGATGACAGAGGTCTTCGGGTCGCAGGAGGCGATGCCGGTCGATCTCCTGGTGGCCGTTGCGTGTGCAGGTGGATTCGTCGGCGGCGCCGAGCTCGACGGACGACTGGTGGGGGTGGCCATGGCCTTCGGTGAGGTCGCCGCTCCCGGGACGCAACGCACACCGGGGCTGCACTCGCACGTGGCGGCGGTGCGGGCGAGCGCCCGCGGGCTGCGCGTCGGCCAGCAACTGAAGTGGTACCAGCGTCAGTGGGCGCTCGAGCGCGGAATCGACGTCATCCATTGGACATTCGACCCGCTGGTGCGCCGCAACGCGGTGCTCAACCTCAACCGGTTGGGTGCGGTGGCAGCGGCGTATCGCGAGGATCTTTACGGGACCATCCCCGACGCCCTCAACGCAGGTATGGCCTCCGATCGCCTCCTGGTGCGCTGGGAGTTGGCCAGCCCGCGCGTGCAGGCGGCATCCGACGCGGCCGCCTCGCCGGCATCGCCTGCGCTGCCACCGCCGACCGGAACGATCGAAACACCTCCGGACATCGAACAGCTGGTGGCATCCGATCCGGCGGCGGCGCTCCAGTGGCGCCGTCGGCAGCGCGCGGCATTCGCCTCGTTGCCGGACGGCTGGATGGTGACGGGCATCGACGCCGAAGGTCGGTACGAAGTGGAGCAGACATGAAGGTGCAAGCCATTGAACTGCGGCGGATCTCGCTGCCATTGGTGACCCCGTTCCGAACCTCGCAATACACCGAGTACGAGCGAAACCTGTTGATCGTGCAACTGCACACCGATGAAGGCATCGGCTGGGCCGAGTGCTCGGCGGACGACGTCCCGGTCTACTGGTCGGAGTACCTCGACGGCGCCGTGGACGTCATCACCCGGGTGCTGGGTCCGGCCCTGCTGCGGGCCGGGAACCTCACACCCGCAACGGTTTCCGAGATTCTCGCGCCTTACAAGGGTCACCGGACCTCCAAGTGTGCGCTGGAGGCTGCGGTGCTGGACGCCTGGTGCCGAAGCGCCGGGATCTCGCTGGCAGATCACCTCGGCGCCGTGCACACCTCGGTTCCCGTCGGTGTGTCGGTGGCCATCGAGGACACCGTCGAGGCGCTCCTGGAGCGGGTCGACGAGTACCTGGAGGCGGGGTATTCCCGGATCAAGCTCAAGATCGAACCGGGCCGCGACGTCGACACGGTCCGGGCGGTCCGCAGCCACATCGGCGACGAGGTCATGCTGCAGGTCGACGGGAACGGCGCCTACTCGCTGGCCGACGCACAGCACCTGGCGCGTTTGGACGAGTTCGGACTGACGCTGGTGGAGCAGCCGCTGGCGTTCGACGATCTGCGCGCCCACGCCGCCCTCGCCCGGCTGATGCGCACGCCCATCTGCCTTGATGAGTCCATAGTCTCGCTGCGCGCTGCGGCTGACGCGATCGCGCTCGGCGCGTGCCGGGTGATCAACATCAAGCCGTGCCGGGTGGGCGGGTACCTGGAGTCCCGACGGATTCACGATCTGTGCCTGGGCAACGACGTTCCGGTGTGGTGCGGCGGCATGCTGGAGTCCGGGCTCGGCCGGGCCGCCAACCTTGCGCTGGCCGCGCTGCCGGGGTTCACCATGCCGGGCGACATCTCTGCCACCGAAAGGTATTTCGCGCAGGACATCACCCGGCCGTTCGTGCTGTCCGACGGGCGGATGGAACTGCCGGGTGGTCCGGGGATCGGTGTGCAGCCGGACCTGGAGGTGCTCGACGCGGTGACGTCCTGGCGCACGACGATCCGCCCGGACTGACCGGCATCATGATGGCGGCGCCGCGGCCGGCGCCGCGAACCGCTCCACCCAGTCGATCACCCGCTCGTTGTAGTCCACCCGGTGCGATGCCCGGCCCTGGAACACGAAACCGTGACTGGCACCCGGGTAGAGCACCAGCCGGGCGGGTACCCTGCGCTCGCGCAGCGCCGTGAACCATTGCTGCGCCTGGCCCCGCGGGCATCTGGCGTCGTCGTTCCCCTGCAGGATCAGCGTCGGAGTACCCACCTGCGCGACGGCGCTCAGCGGCGACAGCCGACGGAACGGTTCGGGATCCGACCACCAGCTGCCGCCGATCTCCGCCTGGGACAGATAGAGCCCCTCGTCGCAGGTGCCGGCGTCGCTGACCAGGTCGACCACCGGACCGCCCGTCACCGCGGCCGCAAAGCGCTCGTCGTGCGCGGTCAGGTAGCACGTCATGAATCCGCCGTAGCTGTATCCGGTGACGGCCAGCCGGTCCGGGTCCGCGATACCCTCGGCCACCAGCTGGTCGAGCGGCTCGAGGAAATCCTGGGCATCGGCCCGTCCCCACGCTCCGAAAGTGGCGGTGTAGAAAGCTTCTCCGTACCCGTCGCTCCCGCGCGGGTTGACCACCAGGATCGTCCAGCCGCGGTCGACCAGCACCTGGTGGTAGAGATGGACCGGATCTGCGGTCCCGTTCCACGCATTGTGCGGCCCGCCGTGGATGTCCAGCAGTAGCGGCTGCGGACCACTGGCAGCCGGATCCCGGAGAATCCAGCCGTGCACCCGGGTTCCGTCGGAGATGTCGAAGTAGCGCTCGACGCGCTCGCGGATCTCGACATCAGCGAGCGCGGCGCCGTGGGAGGTGCACGCCCGTTCGTCACCGCCGGTGCCGTCGGTGACGACGATCTCGCCGAACGACCGCGGTGTGGTCAGCGCGACGGCGATCCGGTCACCGGCGGCGGACATCCCGGCCACCACCCGCCCGGCCCCACCGATCAGCAGCCGTGGAGTACCCCCGGCGACCGGGATCGCGAACAGGTGAGTGCATCCGCGATCCCGCGCGCAGAACAGGATCGTCCGGCCGTCATCGACCAGTTGCGGCGGCGCGCCTGGATAGCCGACGGATCCCCGCATGATGCTGCGATCCAGACCAGCGGTGAGATCAGCGGTGTCGCCGGACGCGATCTCGATGCGCCACAGCGAGTCGTGACCCGTTCTGGTGTCCGTTCGGCCACCGGCCAGCAGAGTCCCGTTGCCGATCCACTGGACCGAGCCGAGGTGCCCGTTCGCCGGCCCGACCACATCCGGTGTGTTGTCGGCAGAATCGACCGGGACGATGTAGACGGCCCTGGTGCGGAGCAGGTCGGAATCCGGATCCATCGCCGCGGTGAACGCCAGCCGGGTGCCGTCGGGCGACCAGGACGGCGCGCTCGCGTCCCAGTCGCCGTGGGTCAGCCTCCGGACCGGCGCGGTCGGAACCCCTTCCGGCGCCTCGGCTCCGGGCACCTCGAGCACGTGCAGGTGGCTGCGAATCGTGTGGCGCCAAGGTTCGCCGTCGCCCTGGAAGTCCAACCGGTCGGCGACCAGCGGTCGGTGCGCGTCCCGCGCGTCCACTCCGGCACCGCCCAGGTCCAGGCCGGCGACGAAGGCGATCCGGTGCCCGTCAGGGCTCCACGCCGGCCTTCCGGCGCCGAATGGCAGTTCCGTCAGCCGATCCAGCCGGCCGGTGTCGACGGTGAGCAGCCACAGCTGGGGGATGCCGTCACCGCCGCGCACGAACGCCACCCGCGTCCCGTCGGGCGACCAGGCCGGAGCCGAGTCGTCCGGTCCAGGCGTGAGCGGGCGTGGATCGCGCCCGTCGGCGAAGGCCATCCACAGCCGGCGCCGCATGCCGTCCGCATCCGGATCGGTGCGCGCCACCGGGTAGACGATCCGGATCGCGTCGGGCGCCAGCGCCGGCTGCTCCGGGGTCTCGATCGCATACAGGTCATCGACCCGAAGCGCCCTTCCGCACCCCTGTCCGCTCGAACCTTCGGCGCTCATCCAACGAGATCCACGGCTGCGTCACCGGTGTCGCTGGAAACGCCGAGCCAGGCCCGGCACACCGCGTAGGTCAGGGCGCCGATGCACTGCTCGCCTTCATGAAGGGTGTCGTAGCCGAGGTCGGCGCAGTCGGCCGTCATCACGGCGATCGTGACCGTTGAGGCGGCGCTGGAGACCAGACCGATTTCTACTCGCACCCCAGGCAGCGCACCGGTCTTGTGGGCGATCGTCAACGGCACAGCTGCGGTCGGGGACTGGGGCAGATAGCGGGGCAACATCGACTGGAATACCTGTTGTCCGGCAACGGCAACGGTCTGCGCCGCGCCGGGCAGAGTGCCGCGAGCAAGCTGCTCGAGATACCCACTCATCGCGGCCGGAGTGCCGTAGCCCATCGACGGGTACTTCGACTCGAAGCCGGCCCCGGCGAAGCCGCGGAGCCGGATCGCCGGGTCGACGAGCTGGCCGATGATCTCGGAGGTGCGCTCCCGTCCAATTTCGCCGAGGACGAGATTCGTTGCGGTGTTGTCGGACAGGCAGATCATCAGCCAGGCGAGATCCTTCAGCGACAGCTCGAGATCCCGGGACAGGTACTGCAGGATGCCGGACCCCGAGGCCACCTCCGACCGGCGCACGGGTATCGGCGCGTCCCAGTCCATTCCGGTCTGTTGCGCGTGCTCGTGCAGGGCGGTCAGGATGGGGAGCTTGATGGTGCTGGCGGTCGGGAATTCGGTGTCCTCGTTGCGGACGACTCGCTCGCCGGTGCGCAGGTCGGAGAACACGTATCCGACGCGGCCGCTGAATCGGTCGGTGATGGCGTCGAGCAGCTCGGGCAATGGCATCCCGGCCGGGTGGTTCGTCACAGCGGATGGTTCCCTTCCAGTGGTGGGAGTGATGCGGGCGTTGTCAGACCGTGCTCAAGAATCGGTACAGCACCTCGAGGCCGCCCTGCAGAGAAGAAACCGGCACCCGTTCGTCGACGCCGTGCATGCCGCTGCCGGTGCGCCCCTGCGGGTCCTGGGTCGTCGGCGTGAAGCCGTAGCAGGCGATGCCCAACCGGCCGAACGCCTTTGCATCGGTCCCGCCGCCGAGCAGTCGCGGCACCACGACCGCCTCCGGATCCGTCTGCTCGATGCAGGCCCGCATCGCCCGGTACCACTCGGTGTCGATCGACGTCTCCAGCGCCGGGCGGTTCTCGATGAACCGCCACTCGACGTCATCGCCGAGCAACTCGTCCAGGATGCGAAGGGTCTCGTCCTCGGTACCTGGCAGCGTACGAACGTCGATCTCGGCGTAGGCACTGCTGGGGATCACGTTGACCTGCTCGCCGGCTCGCAGCACGGTGGGGTTGGTCGTGCACTGCACGGTGGACCGGACGACGTCCTCCAGATCGCCGATCTGTAGCAGGGTGGCGTCAAAACCCTCGTGGCTGGACAGGTCCGGGGAGATGCCCAGGGTCGGCCCGACCACGTCGAAGAATGCCTGCACCGTCGCCGGCACTCGGATCGGCCAGCGGTGATCGGCCACCCTGGCCAGCGCGCCGATGAGCTTGGCAACGGCACTGTCCGGGTTGCGCGACCCACCGTGACCGGCGGTGCCACGGGCGGTCACCGCCAGGTGCATGATGCCGCGCTCCGCGGCCGCGATCGGGTAGAACCGATGCAGCACGCCATTGACGTCGGCCACCGGAACGACGAACCCGCCGGATTCCCCGATCGCGCCGCCGACTCCGTCGAACAGCTCCGGGTGCTCGCTGACCAGCCACTGGGCGCCGTAGTTGCCGCAGTCCTCCTCGTCCGCGACGAAGGCGAACACGATGTCCCGCCGTGGCCGCGCGCCGTCCTCGTTCCAGCGAAGCAGGCACGCCAACATCATCGACACGGCATCCTTCATGTCGGTGGCGCCGCGACCCCAGAGGTAGCCGTCGCGCACCTCGCCGCCGAACGGATCGACACTCCATTGATCCCGCTCGACGGGGACAACGTCGGTGTGGCCGTGTACCAGCAGTCCGGGCAGCGTCGGGTCCTCGCCGGGTACGCGGAGCACGACGTTCGCGCGCCGCGGAGCCGACTCGAGAATCTCGGGTCGGTAGCCCGCCGGCTCGAGCAGACCGACGATGTACTCGGCTGCCTCTCGTTCGCTGCTGGGGCCGTCCGGTCCGTAGTTGCTGGAGTCGATGGCGAGCAGCCTCGAGCAGATTTCGACAACGTCGACGGCGGTCATGAATTCCTTTCGGCGCCTGGCTATTCGTTACGTATCGTAAGTTAGCCCCTGAGGGCGGGGTCCGTCCAGAGGTTCGCGGACGCCGGCTGCCCGCGTGCCGATGCGTTGCCGGACCGACGGCGGGAGCAGCCGTCTCAGGCCTGGATACCCGTGCTGGATCATTCGCGACTCGATCGCGATGCAGGCGAGCCCGGTGTCTTCGGGTGGAGGTATTCGGAACATATCTCATGCTTGACAAACCCAGAACCCGGCACCATGCTGGCCACCAGGCCGCGACCGGCCGTGCTCGCGGCGGAAACGCCGGCGAACTCCGGGTGGTCGGCGAACACCTCCGGCCCCATTTCCTGCAGACAGCGATGCCGCACGTCCGTCAGTCCGATTCCGGAAACGAACCACCCCGATTGCAGTCACGGGCAACGTGCCCGGGCCGAGAGGAGAACGTGGAGATGGCAGGTTCCAATCGCAGGCTCGTGAGACGGGTCGCAGCGGCGGCCGCGAGCGTGCTGTGCGTCGCAGCCCTGGCGCTGGGAGGGCTGGCCCCCGCGGCGAGCGCCGCGTCGGAATCGACGTTGATCGTCCAGGGCGCGTCGTTCAAGAGCAACTTCAACCCGTGGACGTCCTATGTCGAGGGCGACAAGTACATCAACACCAACATCTATCCCAGCTTGACCTATCTCGACGAGAACCAGAAGCCGGCGCCGTACCTCGCGGACTCCTGGTCCACCTCGAGTGATGGGCTCACCTGGACGTTCAAGATCCACACCGGCCTGAAGTGGAGCGACGGCCAGCCGTTGACGGCCAAGGACGCGGCCTGGACGTACAACCTGTTGATGACCAACAAGACCGCGGCGACCTCCAACGGCGCCCTGGTCACCCAGTTCGACAAGGTCACCGCGCCGGACGACGCGACGTTGGTGATCCAGACCAAGGTCCCGGTCGCCGACATGTTGTTCACCAATGCTGCCGGCGGGTCCCAACCAGGGATCCCGATCGTCCCGCAGCACATCTGGGAGAGCAAGGTCAACGACCTGGCGGCCGACTCCAACCTGACCATCCCGGTGGTCGGCTACGGTCCATGGACACTGACTGACTACAAGGCGAATCAGTACGCGACGCTCACCGCCAACAAGGACTTCTTCCTCGGGGGGCCGAAGTACGACAAGCTGATCTACCAGCAGTACAACACGCCGGATGCGGCGGTCGCCGCGCTGCGCAGCGGCCAGTTGAACGTTGCCGGCATGACGCCGGCCCAGCGGACGGCCCTGCAGGGCGATCCGAACATCACCACCTACTCGGTGTTGGGCAGCCTGTTCCTGTCGATCGAGGTCAACCGTGGAGCGAAGACCAAGAGCGGGAAGGCGATCGGCACCGGAAACCCGTTGCTGGCCGACCCGGCGATTCGCGACGCGATCAACTTCGGTATCGATCGGGACACGTTGGTGAAGAAGGTGCTCGACGGTGGCGGTGTCGCCAGCGCGGCGTTCCTCCCGCCGCAGTACATCGACAACTGGCAGCCGGCGGACAAGGACAAGGTGACCTTCGATCCGGCAAAGGCGAACCAGTTGCTCGATGACGCCGGGTACAAGAAGGCGGCCGACGGCTATCGCGTCGATGCGAAGACCGGAAAGCAATTGGCGTTCCGCCTGGGCACCCACAGCGACAGTGCCCAGGACGCCCAGGTCGCGGACTACTTCGTCCCCTGGATGAAGGACATCGGGATCAAGATCACCCTGGAGCCGATGAGCTTCTCGCTGCTGAACGAGAACCTGGCAAAGGGCGACTGGGACATGCTGTTCGATCGCTGGGGCACCGGTCCGAATCCGACCTACCTGCTGTCGACCCAGACCTGCGCCACACTTCCCGACGAGGACGGCAAGAACGGCAACACCGACTCGTTCTTCTGCAACCCGGAGTTCGACAAGCTGTACGCGCTGCAGTCCACCCAGGTGGACGCGGGTGCCCGCATGCAGACGATCCAGCAGATGGTCAACATCCTGTACACCTCCGGCAACAACCTGATCCTGTTCTACGCCAACGGGTTGTCCGGTGTGACCACCAACCAGACCAAGAACTACATGATCGGCACGGTCAACAGCGACGGAAACTATCCGCCGCAGAACGCCTTCCTGAACTGGCGCTCGGCCGAGCCGGTCGCCACCGCGGACGATTCGTCAACGAACGTCTGGCTGATCGTCGGGATCATTGTCGTGGTGGTTGTCGTGGTGGGCGGTGCCGGCACGGTGCTGATCCGGCGCAAGCGCTCGTCGACAGATGTGAAGGAATAGGCATTTGGCCGCATTGCGGAATGATGACGCCGCGCTGACGGCAGGGACCGACCCGGTCCCTGCCGTCAGGCGGCGGCGCAGAATCGGCTGGGGCTACTTCGGCCGTCGGGCATTGATGTCGCTCGAGAGCTTCCTGGTCACCTTGGTCATCGGGTTCATCGTGTTCTCGCTGGTGCCGTCGGACCCGGCGCAGTCGCTGGCCAGGGCGCAGTCCGTGACTCCGGAGCAGATGGCCGATCTGCGGGCACAGCTGGGCCTGGACCAATCGATCGTCGTGCGGTTCTTCCACTTTCTCAGGAACGTCCTGACCGGGAACTTCGGCTACTCCTGGGAGTACCGGCAATCGGTGGGCAGTCTCATCGGGTCGGCCATCGGACCGACCCTGCTGCTGATGGGCACCGCGACGCTGATCTCGGTGGCTCTCGGGCTGTGGCTGGGTGTTCGAGCCGGCTGGAAGCCGGGCAGCAAGTTCGACCGGTTCTGGACCGGCACGGCCGTGACGTTGTGGTCGGTCCCGACGTTCTGGCTCGGCATGATGCTGTTGGTCGTCTTCAGTATCGGCGTCGGCCCGATTCCGAGCCTGTTCCCGGCAGGCGGGATGAGCGATCCGACAGTCGACGGGCACGGCATCGCGCACATCCTGGACGTCGCCCATCACCTGGTGCTGCCGTGTCTCACCCTGGTCGCGGTGACTTTCGCACAGAACCTGATGATCATGCGTTCGTCGTTGGTGGACGAGTTGGGTAACGCCTATCTCACCACCGCCCGGGCCAAGGGGTTGCGAGACGCGGAGGTTCGGCAGCGCCATGCGGTGCCGAACGCCATGCTGCCGGCCATCACGGTGATCTTCCTGCAGGTGGGCGGGCTGGTCGGAGGTGCGATCGTCACCGAGACGGTGTTCTCCTGGCCGGGGCTCGGCCTGCTGGTCTACAACGGCATCAAAATTCCCGATCTACCGCTGCTGGAAGGAACGTTCGTCATCTTCAGTGGATCCGTCATCGTGTTCAATCTGATCGCCGACCTGCTCTACCGCGTGCTCGACCCTCGGGTGCAGGGATGACGGACTCGGTCCCGGACGCGGTGGATGCGCGAGTAGCGGCATCCGCCCCACCCCTCGGCAGGCCGCCGGCCCGGTTCGCCGGGCTCCGCCGGCGAGCGGTGCAGTTCTTCACGATGCCGACCGGCTTCTTCGGTGCCGCCATCCTCGTCATCGTCATCGGCACCGCGTTGTTCGCGCCGCTGATCGTCTCGCCGGCCGACCTGGACGTCACCAAAGTCAGTGGGCCGTCGCTGAACCCACCGCTCGCGGGTTATCCGTTGGGCACGGACCAGGCCGGCCGGTCGGTGCTGGACCTGGTCATCTGGGGTACCAGGTCCTCGCTGGTCGTCGGCCTGATCGCGACCGCTCTGACGGTGGTGGTCGGCACCACGATCGGGCTCGTCGCCGGGCACTACGGTGGGTGGATCTCCCGACTGCTCATGCAGGTCACCGACTGGTTCATCGCGCTTCCGGGCCTGCCCCTGGCCATCTCGTTGGCCGCGGTGCTGGGTCAGGGAAACGCGTCGATCATCATCGCGATCGCCGTGACGTCCTGGACCGGAACGGCGCGGCTGGTCCGCGCGCAGACGTTGGCCGTCAGCGCCCGCCCGTTCGTCGAGCGGGCCAAGGCGCTGGGAGCCGGGGACGGCCAGGTGATGCGTCGGCAGATCCTGCCCAGTGTCGTCCCCATCGTGCTGGTCACCAGCACGCTCAAGATCGCCGATTCGATCCTGTCCGCGGCCACCCTGACCTTCCTGGGGCTGGGCAACCCGATGGACGTGTCCTGGGGTTCGATCCTCAACAGCGCGCTCGGTCAGGGCGCCCTGACCGCCGGTGCTTGGTGGTACCTGATTCCGCCTGGAGTAGCCATTCTCATCGTCGTACTCGGATTCACCCTGTGCGGCCGGGCGCTCGAGACGATCATCAACCCGCGGACGGAGACCGCGCGATGAGCGGCACCCACGAGCCTGCCGAGGGGGCGGGGCCAACGCCGCCACTGCTGGAGATCTCCGACCTGCGGGTGTCCTACGAGGTCGGCAGCCGCAGCGTCAAGGCGGTTCGTGGCGTCGATCTGCTGGTGCGGTCCGGTGAGGCGCTCGGGATCGCCGGCGAATCAGGGTCCGGCAAATCGACGCTGGTGATGAGCTTCCTGCGACTGTTGCCGGCAACGGCAACCGTCACCGGCCGGGTGAGCTACCACGGCGAGGACATCCTGACGATGAACTGGGGGCGGGTGCGGGCCGTCCGCTGGGCCGGCGCCTCGATGATCTTCCAGGGCGCCATGTCGGCGCTGAATCCGGTACGGACGATCGCGACGCAGATCAGCGAGCCGATCCTGCTGCACGAGAAGGTCAGTCCCAGGACGGCACGGGCCAGGGCCGCGGGTCTGCTCAGCGATGTCGGCCTGCCGGCCACGCGCCTGGACGCGTATCCGCACGAACTCTCCGGTGGCCAGCGGCAGCGCGCGATGATTGCCATGGCCCTGGCCTGCGACCCGGATCTGATCATCGCCGACGAGCCGACCACGGCGCTGGATGTCATGGTCCAGGCGCAGATCCTGCAGCTGCTCAAGGATCTGACGGCGAACAGGTCGGTCGGGCTGGTGATGATCAGCCATGACCTGTCGGTGTTGGCCGAGGTGTGTGACCGGCTCGCGGTGATGTACGCGGGCTCGATCTGCGAGATCGGTCCGACCGGCGAAGTACGGACCGACCCCAGGCATCCGTACAGTGCCGCGCTGTTGGACGCATTCCCCGTCATCGGTGATCCGGCTTCGCGCCGGCAGCCGCGCGGCTTGCCGGGGGACCCGCCGGACGCCACCGCCACCGCGCCCGGCTGTCCCTTCGCGCCGCGCTGTGCGGTGGTGATGCCGAGCTGCGCCGATCACGAGATCGAGCTGTGGCCGGCGGGTCCGCAGCGTCAGTCGTCATGCCTGCGGGTCCTCCCGGAGTTCGCCGCCGACCGACCGAACGTCAACCAGAGACCCGATGGCGCAATGGCATCCGTGACCGAGAGGAATCCAGGCAGGTGAGCGCTGCAGCGATCGAGGTGCCCGGCCCGGCAGACGTCCTGGAGGCGAGGAACCTGCGGGTGACGTTCTCCTCGCGGCGGTCAGCGGCGCCCGCGCGGGCCGTCGACGACGTGAATCTGGCTCTCGGCCGGGCCGAGATCATCGCGCTGATCGGGGAATCGGGGTGTGGGAAGAGCACGCTGGCCCGCGCGCTGGTCGGTTTGGTCAAACCGCAGGGCGGGCAGGTGATCAGCCAGGGCGCGCCGCTCAAGTACTCCAAGGCGGCGTTGCGGCAGCATCGCCGATCGGTGCAGCTGGTGCTGCAGGACCCGGCCGGAGCGCTGAACCCGCGGCACACGGTCTACGACCTGGTCGCCGAGGGGCCGAGGCTGCACGGCCTGACCGGCAACCTGTACGAGCGGGTGTGCACCGCACTGACCCAGGCCGGACTGCGCCCGCCGGAGCAATTCCTGGCCAGGTACCCGCATCAGCTTTCCGGCGGCCAGCAGCAGCGGGTCGTCATCGCCGGTGCCCTGGCGCTGGAGCCTTCGGTACTGGTTGCCGATGAGCCGGTGTCGTCGTTGGACGCCTCCGCGCGGGGGGAGGTGTTGCGGCTGCTGATCGATCTCCGCGACACCCTCGGCCTCTCGGCACTGGTGGTCAGCCACGATCTCGGACTGGCCTGGAACATCGCCGACCGGGTCGCGGTGATGTATTTGGGCCGCATCGTCGAGCTGGGAACGGTGGAGGAGGTGCTCCTGCGGCCGCAGCATCCCTACACCCGGGCCCTGTTGTCGATCCTTCCCGGGCGCCGCTCAGCCCAAACTCTCACCCTGTTGCAGGGCGAGGCGCCGGACCCCGCCGCCATCCCCGGCGGCTGTCGGTTCCATCCCCGCTGCCCGCTGTACGCCGAGAAAGCCGACGACCCGCGCGCCCAATGGTGTCGAGAGCGCGACCCGCAGGTGCTGCCCGCGCTGTCCGACTCGCACCTGGTCGCCTGCCATTTCGCCGCGTCGGGCGCTCCGGACAACCCCACGGCGCCCCCTGCTTCCGCGGTCGGCGCATGACCGCGGACGCGCTGGTCGGCGGCACGCTCGTCGACGGCACCGGCGCGCCCGCGCTGCGCGGCGACATACTGCTGCGGGACGGCGTCATTGCCGAGGTCGGCGACATCGGGCCACTGCCACCGCAGACCCGGGTCCACGACGTGTCGAACCGGTGGGTGGCGCCCGGCTGGATCGACGTTCATTCGCACGGCGACGACTCGCCGCTGTTCCCTGACCACGATGGATCAAAGGTCTTGCAGGGCATCACCTCCGAGGTGGTCGGCAACTGCGGATTCAGCCTCGCGCCGCGGACGCCCGAGCACCAGGACACCCTGAACGAACACCTGGAGCGGATCTTCTCGCCGGTCAGCTGGGACGGCAGTTCGTTCGGTGACCTGCTCAAGGTGACCGACGGGCGCGGCTATGTCACCAACTACGCGCCGCTGATCGGGCACGGGACGCTGCGGGTGGCGGTGGCCGGGTTCCGCCCCGGTCCACTGACCGCGCCCGAGCTCCGCGCGATGCTGGAACTGACCAGCGACGCGATGGCGGCCGGCGCCGTCGGCGTGTCCTCCGGGCTGATCTATCCGCCGGGTGCGTTCGCGGACACCGACGAACTCGTCGCGGTCGCCACGGTGGTGCGGGAGGCAGGCGGCATCTATGCCTCGCATGTCCGGGCCGAGGGGCGCGGCCGGATGACGGCGATCCGCGAGGCCATCGAGATCGGCCGGCGGAGCGGGGTCAGGGTGCAGGTCTCCCATCACAAGGCCAAGGGACCCGAGCAGTGGGGGACCATCGAAAACTCGGTGGCCGCGGCCGAGTCCGCCCGCGCCGAGGGCATCGAGATCGGGTTCGACGCCTATCCCTACGATGCCTCCGCCACCACCCTGGCCGCCTGTCTGCCGCCCGACCTGTTCGCGCTCGACGATCTGTCGCTGCTGGCCGAACTCGCCCGCCCGCAGATCATCGACCGGCTGCGCACCGAGCTGGCCGACACCGGGTGGGACAACCACGTCCACGACAGTGGTGGGTACCAGGGCATTCTGGTCAGCAACACCGCAGACGGCCGGTTCGAGGGGCAGACGCTGGCGCAGCTGGCGGATCGGCGCGGCACCGACGGCGCCGAGGCGCTGGTGCACGTGTTGCGCGAGGAACGGCTGCGTGCCGGGATGGTGGCCTTCGCGATGACGGACGCCGACGTGCAGACCGCGTTGCGGGCGACGTACACCGCTATCGGATCGGACAGCGCGGCGGCCGGCAGCGGGCGGCTGGGACATCCCCGTGCCCGCGGCACGTTCGCCCGGGTATTGGGAAGGTACAGCAGGGATCTCGGGCTGTTCGGCCTCGAGGAGGCCGTTCATCGGATGACGGGCCTGCCCGCGGACTGGTTCCGACTGCAGGGGGTGGGCCGGCTTCAACGCGGGTACGCCGCTGACGTCGTGGTGTTCGATCCGGCGACGATCGCCGACCGGGCGACCTATGCCGATCCCGACAGGTATCCGGTGGGGATCGATGAGGTGTTCGTCTCAGGTCGGCATGTCGTGCAGGCGGGCGTCTTCACCGGGGCGACGGCGGGCAGGCGGTTGCGACTGGGACGGACGGCGGCGTTGGCAGCGGGCGATCCGGCCGGCCGATGACGGGCCGGCCGGTTCGTCACTCAGTCCTCGTCGACGTAGATGCTCAGCGTGCGAGTCAGCTTGCGCCGCTTGTCGATCCGCCGTCGGGCGCCCTTGGCGCTGGCGGTCGCAAGCGCCGTCAACACATGAATGGCCGCGACCACGGCGGTCGGGGAATCCTCGTCCGGCGTGTTCTCCGTCGGGACCACGACGTTCACCGACGCGATGGAACAGATCGGTGCCTCAAGGCTGTCGGTGACCGCCACCACGGCGCCTCCGCCGGCGCGGAACTGCCGGCTGAACTCGACGGTGTACCGGCGATAGCGCTGAACCGAGAACGCGATCAGCACGTCGGTGTCCCGCAGGTCCGCCAGGATGTCCAACGGCCGGACGATCGCGCCGTCGATGAGCGTGACCTGCGACAGGCCGGCCGAAAGATCCCCGGCCAGCAAGGTCGCGTAGGCGAAGGACTTGCCTTCGCCGATGACGAATCTGCGCCGTGCCGCGACGATCAGCCCGGTGGCCCGCACGGCGGTGCCGTCCTCCTCGATCCGCTTGAACGTGTTGTCCAGGATCCGCCGCTCCCGCTCGATGATGCGGCGTTGCAGGGCCGTCGACGCCGCCCCCCGACCGGCCGGCCGGCGAGCGGGCGCCGACGGGTCCTGATCCGTATGAGTCGTTTTCTTGGTGCGCCCTGGCATCATCGCGCTCCTCGCTCGGGTCTGTTGATCTCGTGGCGGCAAGATCGTGATGTATTGCACTCTAATGCATTTGCGTCGACTTGTGGCGTCGACGCGGCGGGTCACCCGGCCGTCCGAGTGGGTGCGTCACGGACAGACATACGATTCGTAAGATCCAAGCTTACCGTGCGATGACGGACAGGACGCGATGACCGACCGAATCGAAGAGATCCTGCGGGATGCGCAGCAGGACAGGACATTCTCCTGCGCGGCGTGGTCCGTCGGCACCGCCGACCGGATCGATTCCGCCGGCGTCATCGGCGAGCTGTTCTGGGGCGGCCCGTCCGCCGACGCCGACACGCTGTGGGATCTGGCATCGGTCACCAAGCCCATCGTGGCGATGGCCGTCATGGCGCTGATCCAAGATGGTCGCCTGACCCTGGACGACTCCGTCGGACTGCATCTGCGGGAGTATCGGGGAACCGACAAGGAGCAGCTGACCGTGCGTCAGCTACTCACCCATACCTCTGGATTTCCCGGCGGCCTGCCGATGTACCGGTGGTGCGCGAGCCGGCAGGCGGTGCTGGACGAGATCCGGGGCGTATCCCTGAAATTCGCGCCCGGGACTGATGTGGAGTACAGCTCGCAGGGCTTCATCGTGCTCGGCCTGATCGCGGAGCTGGCGGCCGGAATGCCGCTGGATGAACTGGTGCGGTGCACGGTGACCGGGCCGGCCGGGATGCCGGCCACCAGGTTTCGCCTCGATCCGGCGGACCGGGCATCGGCGGCCGCCACCGAGGACTGTCCGTGGCGCGGCGGCGTCGTGCAAGGGACGGTGCACGACGAGAACGCCGAGGTGCTCGGCGGTGTCGCCGGCCACGCCGGGCTGTTCGCCTCGCTCACGGATCTTCAGATGCTCGGGCAGCTGCTCTGTCGTGGAGCGCGTGGCGAGGACACAGAGGTGATGTCGGCCAGAACCCTTGCCACCATGATCGCCCCGGCCACCGACCACCTTCGGCTGCGCCGCTCCTTGGGTTGGCAGGGCCGCGACCCTGCGATGAGTCCGGCGGGCGACCTGGCCGGCTCAGGCACGTTCGGGCACACCGGCTTCACCGGGACGACCGTGTGGGTCGACCCGGATGCGGGCCGGTATGTGGTGCTGCTGACCAACCGGGTGCATCCGACCCGCCGCAACGGTCAGCTGCCCCGGATCAGGCGCCTGGTGCACAACGTTGGATTTGGCCGGCCGGGCGGCACCGACTAGCCAGGTCAGCTACTCGGCCCGGCGGATCAACTGGATCTTCGACCGGGTGAACAAGGCAGCCAGGCCGAACGCAACAGCGGGCAGCGCGATCACCAGGATCGCGAGCTGCGGCCACGGCACCAGCATGCCGACCTCGCCGCCATTGAGGTTCTGTAGCAACCGGTAGATCCCCCAGGACACCAGCAGCCCGGAGGCGGCGCCCAGCAGGCACCCGACCCCGGTGGTGGTCAGCGCCGACCAGCCGGACAGCGTGCGTCTCAGGTTGGCGGACGCACCGACCGCCGCGTAGGTGGCGGAATCGTCATCCGCGTCGACCACGCCCAGCGCCGTCACCACCAGCACCACCCCGATGATCAGGGCGACGGCGATCCAGAGAATCAGCCAGACCGAGGGGAATTCACTGGTCCAAGGCGGCAACCCGGTCTCGACATATACCGACAGTGACAGGCCGGCGGCTTCTCCGGTGGCACTGAGCGACTCTGCCTCGGCCCTGGTTGCGGAAGCCGTCTCGACCACGAAGCCAGGAGCGCCGGCCATCGCGTTCAAGGACGCGAGAGCCGCGGGTGGAACGATGGCGATCACCGGGCTCAGTGCCCATCGGCCCAGCACCGCCGGCGCGGATCCGGCCGGGTGATAGGTGGGCTTGTCCGCGTTGTTCGGCCACTCCATGGTCGAGATCGAGAACTTCCCCTTGTCGAAATAGTGCCGATCCAGCACCACCACTTTCCCGGCAGTCAGGGCGGAGTCGGCGGCCGGATCGTCGACGCCGGTGAGCAACCGGCGGTAGGTGGCGTCACCGACCACGATCGACGGCATCGACGACTGACCGTTGCTGACGGCGATGTGGCCCTGCTCGGGCGTCAAGGCGGAGAACGACATCCCCGCGCAGCGAATATCAGTTGCGGCCGCAGCGCTTTCACCGGCATCCGGAACCGTGATGTCGCGGTCGACGTAGGAAGAGCCGTTGGCGGGCGAGTACCACGGACAGCGATAGTCTGCCGCTTCGGTCGGCACCACCTCCTCGCTCTGATGGCCGACCACCGCAAGGCGGTTCGCGACCGCCGACGGTGCACCGGGCCAGAGGCGCTCGACCAGGCCGTCGACCGCACGTTCGGCGCGGTCGCGACCGTCCGCGGTCACTGCACCGTCCGGCGCCGTCGAATAACTGGTCCCGGTGACGATGCCGGTACGGAGCGCAGGCCGGTACTCGGTCTCCTGCTGAGCATTCATCGTATGGATCAGTACGGCGGCCAAGACGGCGCCGGTGCTGGCGACCAGAATGGTGGCCACCGCGCCGGTACTGCGTCCGCGATGCCGGGCGGTCGACCGGAGCGCCATCCGCGGCGTGGTCGGCAACACCCTGCCCAAGCGGGCGAACAGCGCGATCAGTTGCGGCGTGCCCACCACCAGGCCGAGCTGGATGGCCACCAGTCCGGCGCCGATCCAGAGCGAACGCTGCCCGGTGACGTCGCTTCGGGCCATGCCGGTGATCTCCGCAGGGATCGACCTCGAAGCGGCCCACACCACCACGATCACGCCGACGCCGGCCAGCACCAGCCCGAGCAGTGAGATCATTCCCGGCCGTTTCGGCGGTTTCGCTCGACGGGCCAGGGCAGCGATCGGATCCGTCCGCAAGGCGGTGACGGCCGGCCACGCCGCCGCCAGCACGCTGGTCACTGCGCCAATGCCGGCGATCAGCGCCAATTCACCGAAACGCACTGTGACGCCAGGGAAATCGATGCCGGTCCACTTGGTGAGCGGGTGTTGGATCCAGACTCCGATCAGTGCGCCGATGGCGGTGCCGAGCATCGATCCGATCACTCCGAGCAGCACTCCGGACCCGAGTACCACTCCGGCGATGTGTTTCGGGGCCGCGCCGGTCGCGGCGGCCAGGCCGAGCTGCCGGCGCATCTTCCGGGCGGCGATGGCAAACGCCGGTCCGGAAAGGAAGACCACCTGGGTCAGCCCGAGCACCACCAGGATCACCGCCGCGGCGAGGCCGATGGCCGCCCCCGAGTCGTAGGGCTGCTCCGGGACGAACGGGGGATCGAGGGCGACTGCCCGCGAATACACCTGAATCCCGACGGCGTTCAACTGCTGCACCAGATCCCAGCCGATCGGGACGGGGCTGGCGACCAGATACCGAGGGCCGTTCCACTGAGCCACGCCGGCGACGGCGTTCGCTTGACCGACAACGGCTTTCACCGGCGTCGAGCCATGCACGGTCGCCTCGACGAGACCGACCAGCCGGTAGTCGCGGGCGGGTGCGCCGACGCTGATCGTGTCGCCGACGGCGACTCCGAGCTCGGCGGCCAGTGCTGGCGTCAGCGTGAGCTGGTCCGGGCCGGCTGCTGCGGTCCCGGCCGTCACCCGGTAGCGGTCGCCGGCGGCCGGGCTGGCCAGGTCGAGCAGATCGGCGTCGGCCATCCGATACCGAATGCCGTCTGCGCTGATCGGAGTGTTGCCATGATCCCAAGGAGTCACCGACGATCCGGCCGGCAACAGGGCCAGAACCTCGGACGCCGAGCGGAGCGGGGTCTGCCCGACATCGACCATCGCCGGGTCGCCGGGACCGCCTTCGAACGTCGCGGTGGCCGCCGGCCGCGCAGACTTGTCGACCGCAACGAACTGGCCGGCCCAGGTGTCGGCGGGGGATTGGTCCGTCGACGCCGCACCCAGCGGCGCCCAGAGGTAGGCCGATGACCCGGCGAGTTGGCCGCGGACGGAGATCTCGGGCGTGCCCTGCTGCGATCGCAGCAGTACATCGGCGGCGCCGATCACCAGCACCGGCAACGCCACCAGCGCGACGATCAGCAGCGAACGGCCCTTGTGCCGCACGGCGTCCCGCCAGGCCAGCAGCAGTAGGATCCGCAGCCGGTTCATCGACTGTGCGCCAGCAGTTCTTCGGCGGAGTCGACTCCTGCGGTGTCGATCACCGTGCCGTCCCGCAGGAAGATCACCCGGTCCGCCCAGGCGGCGAAGCGCGCGTCGTGCGTCACCAGCACCACTGCCGAGCCGGCGTCTGCCCTGCCGCGCAACACTTCCAGCACCGCCTCGCCGGTGTGCGAGTCCAGCGCCCCGGTCGGCTCATCGGCCAGCAGGAGCCGTCGCTTGCCGATGATCGCTCTGGCGATCGCCGTCCGCTGTTGTTGGCCGCCGGACATCTCGTCCGGGAACCGATCGGCCAGATCCTGGACCTCGAGCTCGGCCAACGCCGCCATCGCCTCCGTGCGCGCAGCCTTGCGTCCGGTGCCGTCCAGTTCCCGTGGCAGTGCCACGTTCTCGGCCGCGGTCAGGGTCGGGATCAGGTTGAAATCCTGGAACACGTAACCGATGTGCCGACGCCGGAGCGCTGCCCGCCCCGACACGGACAGCGCTCCGACGTCGGTGCCCTCCACCCGGACGGTGCCCGAGGTAGGAGTATCGAGCCCCCCGGCCAGATGCAACAGGGTCGATTTCCCGGATCCGGAGGGGCCCATCACCGCAACGAATTCGCCCGCGGCAATGGATATCGTCAGCCCGTCCAGCGCGCGCACCTCGGCGTCCCCGGATCCGTGCACCCGGACCACGTCCCGCAATACCAGGACCTGCCCGGTGTGCTCGGGTGGGCGATGTTTGCCGGCTTCGATACTCATCGGGTTGTCCCTTCGGTCGCCTGCGGGTCTTTCACCGAATCGCCGTCCGCCGCGCCGGAGGTGTTACCGGGCTTGGTCTTTCGGGTTCGGCCATGTCGGACCAGTGAGGCCTCGCAGTGGTCGAGCCAGCGCACCTCGGCTTCGGCGGCGAAGATCAGCGACTCCGCCACCAGGCGCCAGGACAGGTCGTCCGGGTCGGACTGTCGTTTGACCCTGGTCAGATCCTGCAGGTGCCGGATCGTTTCTCGGCGCTGGGTCTGCAGGATCGCCGTCGCGTCCACCCCAGGGGTGGTGATCGCCAGGGCGATCTTGATGGCGAGTTCGTCCCGTGGCCGGTCGGCATGCGCTACTGGGGTGTCCCACCAGCCGCTCAGTTCAGTGCGTCCGGCGTTGGTCAGCCGGTACATGGCGCGGCCGTCACCGTCGGTGCCGATGCCCTCGATCAGGCCGTCACGGTCGAGCCGGGCGAGGGTGGTGTACACCTGCCCGATGTTCAGCGGCCAGACCGATCCGGTGGCGGATTCGAAGCGGGAACGCAGCTGGTAGCCGTAGGCGTCGGCGTCGGAAAGCAGGGCCAGGAGGCCGTACTTGATGGACATACTGCGTATGCATACCGGGTATGGTCTCCGGCGTCAAGGACCAGCTGAAACGACACGGCGTGTCGCTTCAGCGCTGGGGATCGATCTCCCGCATCTGCCGCTCGTAGTCGGACTCCTGGGCCTGGATCGCATCGAAGATGCTCTCCAGGGCGCCCAGCTGCTCGTCCGACAGCGGGTCGAACAGGCTGGCCCGCACCGTTTCCGCGTGCAGCGGAGCGACCTTCTTCAGCCGTTCGAGCCCCGCATCGGTGAGGCCGGCGATCTGCCCACGCCGATCGCCCTCGGCCTGCTCGCGGCGTACCCAGCCCAGGGCTTCCAACCTGGCGACGGCGTGACTGAGCCGGGACTGCGAGAACCCGACGATCTCCGACAGCCGGTTCATCCGCATCTGCCGGTCCGGCGCCTCGCTCAGCATGGCCAACACCAGGTAGTAGGCGAACGGCATCCCGCCGTGCTGCTGCATGTCACGTTCGATGCGCGCATCGACCATCCGCCACATCGCCAACCAGCGGCGCCACACCACCTGCTGCCGGTCGCTGAGCCAAGGGCCGTTCTCGGCGTCGGTGCCGGCCGGTTCGAAGCCAGGGTCGTCGTCGCTCACGGCGTCTCCCCGCTCGTTCCTCGCGGGTTGACCCCGCTCAGTGCCGATGGTTCGTCCCCGCGTTCCGTTGCTGCGCAACGGTCCGCG
>NZ_KE384551.1:0-114083 GCF_000426645.1 Nakamurella lactea DSM 19367
CTTGAACGACACCTTCGAATACAGGCCGCCCGATCCCACCGTGTACTGCGCACCATCCTTAACCGTGACCTCGGGGCCGGTTCCGTCGAGCTTGACGTCGCTCTTGGCGTACGACGCGAAGGAGGCGAGGTCGGTGAACTGGCCCGTGTAGGAGCCGACGGTGATTCCGCTGACGCCCTTGATGGTGGCCAACTGCTGGAACTGCGCACTCTGCTCGACAACGTTCAGGATATTGATCGCCGAACGCTGCAGATCACCAAGACGCATGGTGTAGCCGGCGGCCGGATAGTCGCCCTTGACGGTGACCTTGTAGGAGACAACGGGAGTCGTGCTGTCCCCCGCAGTCTGGTACTCGACGTCGGAGACGGTGATCGCGGCCTTCTGGGTCGCGTTGAGCGCCGTATTCGTCGGCGCCAACAGGGCCTGAACCGCGGCGTAAGCACCGGCGGGAGTGCCGTACACGGGCACCGGGGTGACGATCTGGTTGTTGATCGCATCCGTGGTGGTGACCGTCGACAGCGGTGGCTGCGACAGATCCGTGCTGGTATCCACCGTGGTGCTGAAGGACTGGGAGCCGGTGGCGGCCAGGGTCAGGCCGCCGAGTGCGAAGGTGTTCCGAGTGAAGACGAACGTCCCGAACGTGAGGGTCTGCGTGTTGTAAGCCGGCACGCCGTCGTAGTCGATGGTCGGCGCGACCTGCTTCATGTTGTTGATGATCTCGGCCTGATTACCACCGGGCTCGATCAGATCATTGCCGGCGTACATGGTGGCGACGGCATTGTGGTTGCCGCCCCAGTCGGTCATGACCAGGCCCTTGAAGCCCCACTCACCACGCAGGATGTTGGTGACCAGGTCATAGTTCGCGGCGGAGTAGGTGCCGTTGATCTGGTTGTAGGAGGTCATGATCGCCATCGGCTGGGCAGTCTTGACGGAGATCTCGAAGCCCTTGAGATAGATCTCCCGCAAGGCCCGCTCGGAGATCGTCTCGTTGACCGCGTTGCGGTTGGCTTCCTGGTTGTTCGCGGCGAAGTGCTTGATGGTGACGCCCACGCCCGGGTTGCTCTGCACACCCGCGGTGGTGGCCGCCGAGGTGAGGCCGGTGACCAGCGGGTCTTCGGAGTAGTACTCGAAGTTGCGGCCATTGAGCGGATCGCGGTGGATGTTCATGCCCGGAGCGAGCCAGAGGGTGACCCCGGCTTCAATCATCTCCTTGCCGATGGCATCACCGACCTGCTGGACCAGGTCGCGGTCCCAGGTCTGCGCGAGCAGGGTGCCGATGGGCCAGGCGGTCTCGTACTGATAGGTCTTCGGCGTGGAATTGATCTGCTGGGTCAACCGGAGGCCGGCCGGTCCATCGGAGAGCGTCATCCCGGGGATGCCCAGGTTCTCGTACTTCGCGGTGGTGTAGCCGGCAGCGCCGATGGCCGACAGCGTCGAGCCGGCCGCGCTGGCACCCTCGACGATGTTCGCCAACTGCGTCACCGATAGGCCGGCGACGAACTGCTCGATCGTCTTGCTGCCCTTGGCGACGTCGAACAACGTCGTGGACGGGTCGGTGGTGACCGGGGTGATCGTCTCACCGGTCTTGGCCGTGTACTTCGCGCCGGTGTCCTCCCAGTCGGTCTGGGCCGGATCCACATAAGCCGTGGTCGAGGAGACCTTGGCCCCGTCGATCGGGTAGTACGGGGACGAGCTGTCGACCGTGTTGGTCTGCTGGTACGCCGAGGCATCGTTTTTCGTCACGAACCCGGCGGTGTTCAGCCGGATCGAACGCGCGGCCGCGATCTCGGCGTGCTCGCTCGGGTAGGTGTAGAAGTTCGCCGGGTCACTGGTGAGCTCGGTGGCCGGGGCCTGATCAGTGAGCTCGTTGTGCAACTGCTCGGTGGTCAGCGGTGCCGCGAGGTGGATCTTCGCCGCGACGTGGGTGTTCCGCGAGGAGTCCCCGACCCGGATGACGTAGTCCCCGGAGTCCATCACGTAAGCGGCCGTGGCCGGGTCGTACGAGGACATCTGAGTGGTGTCGTAGGTGATGGTCAGGATCTGCGAGGCACCTGGTGCCAGGTCGTCGGTCTTTGCGTAGCCGGCCAACTCCTGGTACGGCTTGTCGATGCCCGTCTGCGGCGCCGAGAAGTAGGTCTGGATGACCTCCTTGCCGGTGTAGGTCCTGCCGACGTTGGTGACCTTGGCCTTGACCGTGACGGTCTTGCGGTTTGCGGTCACGCTCTGCGCATCGATCTTGAAGTCGGTGTAGGACAGGCCATATCCGAACGGGTACGAAACGGCGCCGGCCGGATCGGTCCCGGCCGGGGTGATCGCCTTGTAGAACGAATCGAAGTACCGGTAGCCGACGTAGAGACCCTCGGTGTAGTTCTCCTGGTCGATGTCTCCGTCGTTGGCTCCGAAGGTCGCCGAGGCCGGGTAGTAGCTGTACTTGGACGCCCAGGTATCGGTCAGCTTGCCGGACGGGTTGACGTCGCCGTCGAGTACCTCGGCCAGCGCGTTGCCGGACTCCTGGCCGGCCTGGCTCATCAGCAGCATCGCGTCCAGCGGTGTGCCGCCGGCCGGATCGTGGGCCGCTGCGTTGACCTGCCCGAAGAAGTTGGTGTCCATGATGCCGCCGACATTGAGGACGACGATGACGTGCTGATAGTTCTGCCCGATCCGTTGTAGATCGTCGGTCTCGGTGGCGGACAGCAGGTAGTCACCGGCGGCGTTCGCGCGATCAGCGCCCTCGCCGGCGTTCCGCGCCACGACGAAGACAGCCGTGTCGGTCGGGGCGGTCGGCTGCACCGTCACCGCGGTGAGCGGCTGCTCCACCGACGAGTAGTCGATGGCCGGCCCGAAGAGCGAGCCGGAGGACGAGCCGTACTTGGTGTCGTACGCGCTGGTCATCGCGTCCCAGTACGCCGCGCTGGTCGTGACGGTGAAACCTGCGTTCTGCAAACCGGTCCGTGCGTTGATGGTGTAGCGGTTATTGACATCGCCGGAGCCGGTTCCGCCCTTCACGGTCTTGTAGGCGCCCACGCCGAAAAGCGCTACGTTCGCCGACGTCGACTTGACGATCGGCAACGCGTTGTCGTGGTTCTCCAGCAGCACCATGCCCTGGGTCGCCGCAGCCTTGGACAGCTGGGCGTCGGCGAGTTCGAGCGAGGTCGGGTCTGGATCGGTCGTCGCGGCCGAGGCCGGAATGGCCCCCGTCATGGCGAGAGCGGCGGCGACCGTGAGCGATAGTGCCGCCCGTGTCGCTCCGCGAGTGCGGTGGGGAAGGTGCATGGAAAGTCGTCCTCTCTGACAACTGCGTACCTAACCAGCGGTCCGGTCCGCGCACCGGCTCGGAGCCCAGCTTCTGTGGGCATTCGTTCCTGCGGGATCCGGCATTAGACCAGGAGGACGCTATGCGAGGCCTTTTATGACTGTCAACGGATCGAATCCAGATCGTTGTGATCCTTTTTTATGCCATTGTAGGCTCTATTAAATGACCAATAAAGGCTCGAAAGGCTGGCCTTTTGCTCTACAGTCACTGCATGTCTTCGACCTACGAGCAGACCCCGCCACGTGACCGCGTCCGGGAGGAGCTCTTCCAACTCATCCGCAGTCGGGGTGACGCGACCCGGACCGACCTGGTTGAAATGACCGGGCTGTCGCGCAGCACCGTGAACCATGCGGTCGTCAGGCTGCTGGCCGAGGGGCGGGTCGCCGAGGCTGAGAACCAGGCCAAGGGGCCCGGCTCTGGCAGCGGCCGGCCTTCGACCCGGCTCAGGGTGGTGGCTTCGGGCGGGTCCGTGGCAGCGATCGATTTCGGGCACAATCACATCCACGTGGCGGTCGGCGACGCCCTCGGCCGGCCGCTGGGCGAGCAGCGGCTGGATATCGACGTCGACCTAAGGGCCGGCGAGGCAATGGATCTCGCCGCCGAGCTGCTTTCCGAGCTGGGTCGCGAACACTGCGTGGACAGGTTGTCGACCCTGGTCGCCGGAATCCCCGGTCCGGTCGATAACAAGACCGGTCTGGTCCGGTCATCGACCATTCTGTCCAGCTGGGTTGGCCTGGCGCCGGTCGAGGAACTCGAACGGCGCATCGGCGCGCCGATTTCGGTCCACGTGGAGAACGACGCCGTACTCGGCGCTTATGGCGAGCTGAAGGTCGGCGCCGGCCGTCATCACCCGAGTTTCCTGTACATCAAGGCCTCGCACGGCATCGGCGCGAGCCTGGTCATCGATGGGGTGCCCTGGAAAGGCAGCACCGGGATCGCCGGCGAGATCGGCCACACCTACCTTGCCGGGCGCACTGAACTGTGCCGGTGCGGCAACCGCGGCTGCCTCGAGGCCGTCGTCTCCGTGCAGGCGCTACTCGCTCAGGTCGCCCACACCCACCCGAACGCAGACGCCGACACCGTCACCTTCGCCGCGCTGGACGACACCACGACCCATCGACTGCTCAACGAGGCCGGCCGCATCCTGGGTGGCGTCCTCGCGGACGTCTGCAACCTGCTCAACCCGGGAGCGCTGATCATCGGCGGCGAACTGGGCGCCGCCGGCAGCCCGCTGCTCGAGGGGGTGGAGTCCTCCGTGGGAAGGTATGCCCAGCCTGCGATCTCGGCCGCCGTCGAGATCCTGCCGGCAAGCCTGGGCATCAGGGCCGAGCTCACCGGTGCGCTGCACCTCGCATCGATGCTGGCCCTGCGATGACGACGAACGACCCGACTGATCTGATTCGCGCGGTCGCCGACCTCGGCCACGCATTCATGTCGTTCAATATCGCGATCCGGAGGGAGGTCGAGCTGCGGGCGGGCCACCAACTGCTCTCCAACGAGGAGGTGCATGTGCTGAACTACCTCTTCAGTCACCCCGACTCGCGCGTCGCCGCCATCGCCGAGGCCACCGGTCTACCGCGCATCGCCGTCCAGCATGGCGCACGCAAGATGCAACGACTCGGTCTACTGATGACGACACCCAACGACCAGCGGGTCGGCGACGCACACCTCCGCGCCACCCGGGCCGGAGTGAGCCTGCGGATCGCCGCGACGGAACGCAGCACCCAGCAGGTCCGATATGCCATCGCGGGCATCTCGGCACAGCACCGAGCGGACCTGGCGCGAGCCACGCCCGCCCTGGCAGCCCTCAGCGTGGCGCTCGGACACCAGGCTCTGCACTCGTCGTACGACGAGCCGGACGATCCCATTCCGCCCGATCAAGGCTGACCAGCACAGCAATGCGTGGGCAGCGACCAATGCCGCCCGACCTTCGCAACGCCATCAGTGGTTCGCAACCGTCACGAACGTTGCGACCCACTGGTGGCGTTGCGAACCTGCGAACCGGCCCTCAGGAAGTGGACTTGGACTCAGCGAGCAGTTCGACGGCGTTGCGGGTGCCGAGCGGCCGCTCGCGCAGCAGCAGCATGGTGATGACGGTGATGATGCTGAGCCCCGCGGTGATCATGAAGACCTCAGCAACCCCACCGGCGAAAGCGTCTTGGAGCACGGAACGGATCGGGTCCGGCAGACCGCGGACCACCGCCGGCTCGGGCAGACCATCGGACAGCACCGACAGCTGCGCGGGCGGAACGTTTTTCGAGGCAATGCCTTCGGCGGTCAGTGAACCGACCCTCGAACCGAGAACCGCGCCGAGCGCCGAAACCCCGATCGCGCCGCCGAGCGTCCGGAAGAACGCCACTGCGGCACTTGCCGCGCCCATCTCGGAGGCGGCGATCTCGTTCTGCACGATCAGTACCAGGTTCTGCATCACCATGCCGGTGCCGGCCCCCAGCACGAACAGGTAGATGCCCATCAGCAGCAGCGGACTGTGCGAGGTCATGGTGGCCAGCAGGGCGAAGCCGACCAACGACAACACGGCGCCGATCACCATCCAGCGCTTGTACCGCCCGGTCGCGGAGATGATCCGACCGATTACCAGTGACGACAGGAACAGGCCGACCACCATCGGGATGGTGAGCAGCCCGGCCTCGGTCGGCGTCTTCCCGCGGGACAGCTGCAGGAACTCGCCGAGGAACACCGTCGAGCCGAACAGCGCGATGCCGACGACGGCCGAGGCGATGATGGACAGCACCGCGGTGCGCATGCCGAACAGGTGCATCGGGATCACCGGGGAGGCGGCCGACCGCTCGACGAACACCGCGGCCACCAAGACAACGATCGACCCGACGACGAAAACGGCGCTCTGCCAAGACATCCAGTCGAACGAGCCACCGGCCAACGTCACCCAGATCAGCAACGCGGAGACGCCGGCGGCGATCAGCCCGGCGCCGAGGTAGTCGATGCGGACCTTGCTGCGCCGCACCGGCAGGTGCAGCGTGCGCTGCAGCACGACAGCAGCGACGACAGCGATCGGCACACCGATGAAGAAGTTCCAGCGCCAGCCGAAGGCATCGGTCACCACCCCGCCGAGCAGCGGCCCCGCCACCATCGCGACACCGGTGACGCCGCCGAGCAGACCCATGTACCGACCGCGTTCCCTCGGCGAGATCAGGTCCGCCATCACGATCACCACCAGCGCCGTCATCCCGCCCGCGCCCAGGCCCTGCATCACCCGGAACGAGATCAGCATGCCCGGGGACGTCGAGAGTCCGGCCAGCGCCGAACCGAGGACGAAAATGCCCAGTGCCAGCTGCACCAGCAGCGTGCGTGAGGTCAGATCGGCGAGCTTTCCCCAGATCGGGGTGGACACCGTGGTGGCCAGCAGGGTGGCGGTCACCACCCAGGTGAACGCGGACTGCCCGCCGCCGAGGTCGGCGACGATCACCGGCAGCGAGGTGGACACCACCGTCGAGGACAGCAGGGTGACGAACATGCCCAGCATCAGGCCGGACATCGCCCGGATGATCTCCCGGTGGGTGCGGCTGACCGGCGCCGCAGTGGCCCCGTCCGCGACGGGTTCGGGGCTGCCGGCCGCCCGGGCGGCGCCCGGTTCGGGTACGACGGGTGCCGGGCTGACGAGTGCCGGGCCGACGGGTGCCGGGCCGACGGGTTTCGGGCTGATGGCGGTGCGGGCCGCGGAGTCGGATTCGTCCGACAAACGGTCTTCGGGGACCACGGAGGTCATGAATCGAATCCTCAGAAAGCGTGCTGGAACGCGGTGAACCACCCGCGCGGGGAAGCTCGAGAACTTCGTCGTTGCCGAGAGCAACCACCGTAGCGAGAGTTGGTTGCTTGGTGCAACTAAATAATGCCGAAGGTGGTCGGCGCCACACCGCCTCGGCGGAGTCGATCACGGGCCGGCACCAACCGGCCCGGTCGAGCCAGTCGCGCTAGTCGCGCGGGTCGCCGGGCCGGCGGCTGACGAAACGGTGCAGCAACTCGGCGAAGACCCGCGCCTCGTCGTCGGCGAAACCGGCCATCAGCCCGTCGATCCACTTGTGTCGCCGCGCCCGGGCCCGGGCGAAGGCGGCCCTGCCCTGCTCGGTGAGCGAGACGAATGCGCCGCGGCCGTCATCCGGGTCCGGCCGGCGGCGGACCAGGCCGAGCTGTTCCAGCGCGGCCACCTGCCGGCTCATGGTCGGCTTGCCCACCTCGAAATGAACGGCCAGATCGGTGATCCTGGCGTCGGTCTCGTCGTTGATCCGCAGCAGGATCCGGTAGGCCCCGACGGTCAGCCGCTCATGGATGTCGTGGGCGGCCAGCGGCGCACCGGCCCGCAGCCGGGTTGCCAGGGCGACGATCTCGTGCTCGACGGCCGTCACCAGCTCGTCCCGCTCGGGCCGGGATCTGCCCGCTTCCGCGTCGCCCGCGAACTGCGCATTCATGGTCATGAGACTCCTGCACCGACGGGTTCGATGACGCCGAGCCTACGGCAGGTACGTTCGTCCGATGGCAGCTCGCATCGCGTTGATCCGGCACGGCGAAACCGAGTGGAGCGCGGCGGGTCGGCACACCTCGATCACCGACATCGACCTGACCGCCCACGGCGAACGGCAGGCGGCGGCATTGCCGGCAACCCTGGAGGCGGTCGGGATCTCCCCCGTCACCGTGTTCTGCAGCCCGCGGCGCCGGTCCCGGCGGACCGCCGAGCTGGCGCAGCTCACGGTCACCGAGACCGTCGACGACCTCGCCGAGTGGAACTACGGGGAGCTGGAGGGCGAGAACTCCGACGCGGTGCGCGAGCGGCTGCCGCACTGGTCGGTCTTCACCGACGGGGCGCCCGGCGGCGAGTCGCCGGAACGGGTGGGGGCCAGAGCCGTCCGGGTGCTCCAGCTGGCCGAGCGCGAGTTGGTCAAGGGTGACGTGGTGCTGGTCGGGCACGGTCACTTTTCCCGGGTGCTCGCCGCCCGCTGGGCCGGACTGCCGGTGTCCGCCGGCTCACTGCTGCTGATCGACCCCGGTTCGGTCTCGGTGCTCGGCTACTACCACCGCGACCGGGCGATCGCCCAGTTGAACGTGCCGTCCGGGTTGCACGGCAATGGCTGATCCACGAGTCCGGCCGATCACCGAGGCCGACCTGCCGGAGGTGGTGGCGATGGTGCATGAGCTGGCCGCCTACGAGCGTCTGCCGCAGGAGTGCCATCTCACCCCGGAACTGTTGCGAGCCGCGCTGTTCGGCGACCCGGCGGGCACCATCCCGGCCCTGTTCGGTCACGTCGCCGTCCCGGACCCGACCGGGGCCGGGCAGACCCCGGTCGGCTACGCCCTGCATTTCCTGAACTACTCGACCTGGGAGGGCGTGCACGGGATCTACCTCGAGGACCTGTACGTCCGGCCCGCCCACCGCGGGTCCGGCCTGGGACGGGCGCTGCTGGTCAACCTGGCCGAGATCGCCGCCGCCCGTGGCTACGCCAGGGTGGAGTGGTCGGTGCTGGACTGGAACACCCCGTCGATCGACTTCTACCGCTCGCTCGGCGCGATCGGCATGGACGGCTGGAGCACGTTCCGGCTCAGCGGTCAGGCTCTGGCCCGAACAGCGCGGGGAACTCGTTGATCCAGGCGGTGCCCGACCGGCCGATCAGCAAACCGCCGGTGACGACGGCCAGCAGGATCAGGCCGATACCCCAGACCGGCCGGCCGCTCGGGAAGGCGAGCCAGATACCGATGGCGCCGGCCAGGATCTGGACCACGATCGCCGGGGTCCGGCCCCAGCGGCGGCCCCGGATCAGCGCGGCGGCGATGGCCGCCAGGAACAGCGCCAGCACCACGAAGTAGGCGCCCTGGGCCAGCAGCTGACCGAGCCCGGAATGGTGGCCGAGACCGGAGATCACGCTGACCACGGCGATGGCGATCAGCCCGCAGGCCTGCAGCCCGACCAGGGCACCGGCGGCCCGTACCGGACCGGGCGGCGGGATGGTGATCGGCGGCGGATCTTGATGCTCACTCACCTGTACAGGTTAAGGTCCCGCAGGCGGATAGGATTTCGGGCGTCATGCACGCGATGCTCATTGTCAATCCCCACGCCACCTCCACCACCGAGC
Organism: Nakamurella lactea DSM 19367; assembly: GCF_000426645.1. Taxonomy (GTDB): domain Bacteria; phylum Actinomycetota; class Actinomycetes; order Mycobacteriales; family Nakamurellaceae; genus Nakamurella; species Nakamurella lactea. Next base: position 9,415 of record NZ_KE384551.1, read on the forward strand.
GCAGGCGCGACCTGCTGACCCATGCGCTGGCCGGCGAGGTGAGCCTGCGGGTGGAACACACCCACGGCCGCGGGCACGCGGCGGAGCTGGCGGCCAAGGCCGCCGACGAGGGCTTCGACCTCGTCGTCGTGCACGGCGGTGACGGCACCGTCAACGAGGTGACGAACGGCCTGCTGGCCGGCGGTATCCGGCCGGCCGGCCCGATCCTGGCGATCGTCCCCGGCGGCTCGACCAACGTGTTCGCCAGGGCCGTCGGCATCGACCCGGATCCCACCGCGGCGACCGAGCAGATCCTGGAGGCGCTGACCAGCGGACGCGAGCCGCGGACCGTGTCGGTCGGGCGGGCCGGCCGGCGATACTTCACCTTCAACGCCGGCATCGGGCTGGACGCCGACGTGGTCCGGCGGGTCGAGGAGACCAGGGCTGCGGGCAAAAAGATCTCCAACCTGTTGCATCTTCGGCACGCCCTGGCCGCCTACCGCGATCACGAGAAGTCCACCGGCCCGCTGGTGGTGACGCTGCCGGGCGACGACCCGATCCCTGGCTGCCACCTGGCCTTCGTCTCGAACGTCAATCCGTGGACCTACCTGTCCGGTCGGCCGATCCGGACCAATCCGCAGACCTCCCCCGACGGTGGCCTCGGCGTGTTCGTCGCCCGGTCGTTGGCGCTGCCGACGGTGGCCAGGACGGTCGGTCAGCTCATCCGATCCAAGCCCGGTCACAGCCCGCACGGCCGGCAATTGGTCCGGACCGACGATGTCGCCTGGGTGCGCGTTGCTGCACCGAACGGGCCGACCGGAGTGCAGGCAGACGGCGACTATCTCGGCGAGTTCGACGAGGTGGAGTTCGTCTCGATCCCGCGGGCGCTTCGCGTCCTGGTCTGAGCCCTGACCTCGACCGATGATCTGCTGAATCGATCTGACCAGGCATCCTGGCGGCACTCGGATTCGTCACCGGCGGACGTGAGTTACGTAACCTCCGTGTCATTTGCTCTTGACATCGCCGTGTTGCGTGGAAGCATTTGCTTGCGCGTTCGAACAACATCGATCACGCACCACCAGACTGATGAGAGCGGCCCACCAAGCCGCGGGCCGATCCGGCCCTCACCCTAAGCGTGACCTGGTCATCATCGCCAGGCCCACAGAATGGAGCGCACTACCGATGGACTGGCGTCACCGCGCGATCTGCCGCGATGAGGACCCGGAGCTGTTCTTCCCGATCGGGAACTCCGGCCCTGCTCTGTTGCAGATCGCAGAGGCGAAAGCCGTCTGCGAGCGCTGCCCCGTGATCAGTGAGTGCCTGAGCTGGGCGCTGGAATCCGGACAGGACGCCGGCGTGTGGGGCGGCATGTCCGAGGACGAGCGGCGCGCGCTCAAGCGCCGCCGGGCCAGGGCCCGCGCCCGGAGCCTGTAACCCCGACCTTGCGAGACCGCCCCGGTGCCGATGGCGCCGGGGCGGTCTCGCGTCAGCCCCGCTGTGCTGCCGCCAGGGCGACCGTCACTGCCCGCGGCGCCGCAGCGGAACCGTGATCACCACTTCGGTTCCGGGTCCGTCGGTCCGGCTGCGCATGGCGATCGTGCCGCCGAGCTCGGCGTCAACCAGGGTCCGGACGATCTGCAGACCCAGCCCCGAGCTGCGCTCCGGGGAGAAGCCCGGTGGCAGGCCCTGACCGTCGTCGATCACCCGCACCGTCAGCTCCCGGGCCGAGCGCTCGATGTCCACCAGTACCTTCTTGCCGCTGCCGCCGTCCGGGTAGGCGTGCTGCAGCGCGTTCTGCACCACCTCGGTCAGCACCATCACCAACGGAGTGGCCCGGTCCGCGGTCAGCACGCCGAAGCTGCCGCTGCGCTGGATCCCGGCCGGCGCCTCTACCGCCGCCACGTCGGAGAGCATCGGGACCAGCCGGTCGACAACGGTGTCCAGGTCCACCCGGTCGTCGGGCGCGGTCGACAACGTCTCGTGCACCAGCGCGATCGAGGCGACCCGGCGCACCGACTCGTTGAGGGCGTGCCGCACGGAGTCTTCGGTGGACCGCCTGGCCTGCAGCCGGAGCAGGGCGGCGACCGTCTGCAGGTTGTTCTTCACCCGGTGGTGGATCTCCCGGATCGTCGCGTCCTTGGACAGCAGCGCCCGGTCCCGCCTGCGCACCTCGGTGACGTCCCGCACCAGCACCAGCGCTCCGGACGGCGCACCGCCGATCAGCAACGGCATCGCCCGGAACAGAACGGTGGCGCCGCGCGCCTCGATCTCCATCCGCAGGCTGGGCCTGCCCTCGACCGCCGAGGTGATCCTGGCAGCCAGTTCGGCCGCGTCGAACGGGTCGCCGATCAGGCCCCTGGTCAACCGGGCCAGATGGGCGCCGACCACGTCGCCGGCGAATCCCAGGCGGTGGTACGCGGACAGCGCATTCGGGCTGATGAACTCGACCGTGCCGTCGGGATCCAGCCGCAACAGTCCGTCACCGGCCCGCGGGCCGGTGTGCATCTCGCCCTTCTGCTCCGGTGCCGGGAAGCTGCCCTCGGCCACCATTCCGAGCAGCGACTCGGCCGCATCCAGGTAGGCCGTCTCCAACGCGCTCGGTCCGCGCTGGGAACGGTCGATGGTGTCCCGGGCGAGCACCGCGATCACCGCACCGCGCAGCCGGACCGGAATCAGCGTCCTGGTCACCGCGCTGCCGTTCACGCCGGGCAGATCCTTGCTCTCCCAGCCTCTTTCGCGGCCCAGCGCACTGACCAGCTGGTCGATCGGTGCGCCGGACTCGGTGCGCGACACCTGGTCGTCGGCATGCGCCGTCGGGCCCGTGGTCGGCCTGACCTGGGCCACGCAGACGAAGCTGGTCGGGCTCACGCCCTGGTCCTGCACCCACATGGTCAGGTCGGAGAACGACAGGTCGGACAGCAGCTGCCATTCGGACACCAGCTGCTGCAGGTGCGCCACGGCGTCGCCGGGCAGGGTGGTGTGCTCGGCGAGCAGATCCGACAGGGTCGACATGGGTGGGCTCCGGACCCGGTGGCTGACGGCTGCGGTACGGACCGCGATCGCACGGACCGCCGCGGCGCGGATCGCCGGGGCTGACGGTGGTCGGGTCAGTCGTCGATCTCGGCGATCAGGTCGCCTTCCTGCACGACCTGCCCCTCGGCGACGGCGACCTTCGACACAGTCCCGTCGACCTCGGCGATCACCGGGATCTCCATCTTCATCGACTCGAGGATGACCAGCGTGTCGCCGTCGGCGACGGTGTCCCCGACCGAGACCAGCACCTTCCACACATTGGCCACCATCTCGGCGTGTACCTGCTCGGCCATCTGAGCTCCTCTGTCGTCCTGTGCTGGGTCTGTGTCTGCTCTGCTGGTCTGCGTCCCGGCCGCGCCCACGTCTGCGTGACTGCTTCCCGGCCGCGCCCACGGTGTCGGGCAGGTGTCATCAAACCACGGACGTTCCGACGCCGTCCCGCGTGGCAGGATAGAGCGGTTGTCCCCGCTCCCGGCGGTGGACCGCGACCCGGGCCGACGGCCCGGCGATCAGGACCGACGTGAGACGGAAGTGAGGTCGTAGACATGGGTAAACGGGCACGCAAGAAGAAGGCACGCAAGAATTCCGGCGCCAATCACGGCAAGCGCCCCAACTCCTGAGCCCGATCCGGGCACGAGGGCCGGCCGGCCGTTCTTCGGCGGCCGGCCGACGCCGGCCCGCAGTCACAGCTGTTGCGTCGGATCCCCTGCGTCGCTGACGGTGCGCACCACGCGAACCTGATTCAGCTGAACCTGCTCGCCGGTGTCTGTCACGGCGGTGACGGTGACGGCGCTGATCGCCGTCGTCAGCCGGTTCCGCAGTTGTTCCGGTGCCCGCTCGCCCCCGCAGGTGCGGTGCACCAGGTCCTTGAACTTCTGTTCCAGATCGGTCTCGTCCAGGCAGGGTGAGCAGTCGTCCAGATGCCGCTGGACCGCGGCCCTGGCACCGGCGTCCATCTCGTTGTCCAGGAACAACCAGACGTCGCGCAGCACCTGATCGCACTCGGAGTGCTCGGACTCGTGCGGAAGCTCCGACCCGCCGGTTGCCGCGTTCGTGTCGTCGGTCATGACGGACCGACCTGTCCGGTCTCGGCGGCTACCGCCGCCTTCCGCAGGAAACCACGTTCCCTGGCGTAGTCGGCCAGCAACTCCTTGAGCTGACGCCGGCCACGGTGCAGCCGGGACATCACGGTGCCGATCGGGGTTCCCATGATCTCGGCGATCTCCTTGTACGGGAAGCCCTCGACGTCGGCCAGGTACACGGCCATCCGGAACTCTTCGGGCAGCTCCTGCAAGGCGTTCTTCACGTCCGAGTCCGGCAGCCGGTCAAGAGCTTCCATCTCCGCCGACCGCAGACCCGTCGAGGTGTGCGACTCGGCCTCGGCCAGCTGCCAGTCGGTGATCTCGTCGGTGGTGTTGACCTGCGGCTGCCGCTGCTTCTTGCGGTAGCCGTTGATGTAGGTGTTGGTGAGGATCCGGTACAGCCAGGCCCGCAGGTTGGTGCCCTGGGTGAACCTGGCGAAGGCCGCGAAGGCCTTCAGATACGTCTCCTGGACCAGGTCTTCCGCATCGGCCGGGTTCCTGGTCATCCGCAGGGCCGCGCCGTACAGCTGGTCCAGCAGCGGCATCGCCTCGGCGGTGAACCTCGCCGACAGCTCCGCATCGGTTTCTGCCGGGGCGGCTGCCTGCTCCGCTCCGGTCGATCCCTGGGTCGAGGTTCCGGCCACGCGCCTCACTTTCGCTCGGTTACTGCCGACGGCCGTCGGGGGCCGGACGGGAAATGTCGCTCGCCGGTCCGAGGCTACCCGGCCGGCATGGCGGTCGCCGATGCGATCGAGCACTGCGGTGTTCGTCACCTGTTGTGCATCCTTCCTCGGACGGATCTGCGCGGATCAAACGCCCGCCCGCCGATCAGGGCGGTCGGGGCTGCTGCGGGTGGTCTGTCGGTGTCAACACCCGCCCCTGAGGCCATATTCCGGCGTGCGTTGTCGGCGGGTCCGCGTAGTGTCGGTGCGCCGAAGTAGTTGACCAACCAGCACTCGAAAAACCTGGGTCGCGCGACCCTTGTCCGAACGGAGGCGAGCTGCGAGTGATCACCTTCGACGCGGTTTCCAAGCGCTATCCGGACGGCACCGTCGCCGTGAACGAGCTGACCATGGAGATCCCCAGCGGCAGCACCACCGTCCTGGTCGGGCCGTCCGGCTGCGGTAAGACGACCTCGCTGCGGATGATCAACCGGATGATCGACCCGTCCGCCGGGCGGATCCTGATCGACGGCACCGACGTCACCGCGGTGCCGGCGTCCCGGCTGCGTCGGGGCATCGGCTACGTCATCCAGAACGCCGGACTGTTCCCGCACCGGACGGTGCTGGACAACGTCGCGACGGTGCCGGTGCTCACCGGGACTCCCAGGGCCGCCGCCCGCCGCGAGGCGGCCGCCCTGCTGGAGCGGGTGGGGCTGGACCCCGCGCTGGGGCGGCGCTACCCGGCGCAGCTGTCCGGTGGCCAGCAGCAACGGGTCGGGGTGGCCAGGGCGCTCGCGGCCGACCCGCCGATCCTGCTGATGGACGAGCCGTTCTCGGCCGTCGACCCGGTCGTGCGCACCGAACTGCAGGACGAGTTGCTGCGGCTGCAGGCCGATCTGGGCAAGACCATTGTGTTCGTCACCCACGACATCGACGAGGCGATCAAGCTCGGCGACCGGCTGGCCATCCTGGCCGTCGGCGGCCGGCTGGCCCAGTTCGCCGCCCCGTCGCAGGTGTTGGCGGCACCCGCCGACGACTTCGTCGCCGGCTTCGTCGGCCGCGACCGCGGCTACCGCGCGCTCTCGTTCACGGCTGGTGACGGCATCGCGGTCCGGCCGGAGCCGACGATCCGGATCGGCGACGTGCCGACCGGCGCCGACTGGCTGCTGGTGACCGACGACGACGGCCACCCGCGTGGCTGGGTGGACGCCGCCGCGCATCCGGGCGGCACTCCGGTCGCCGAGGCGGATCTGCGGCTCGGTGGCACGCTGCTCGGCCCCGGCGGTTCGGTGCGCACCGCGTTGGACGCCGCGTTGTCGTCACCGTCGGGCCGCGGGGTCGCGGTCGACGCGGACGGGCGGGTGACCGGTTCGATCAGGGCGGCCGACGTTTTCGCGGTCGCCGAGCGCACCGCCAGGGACGAACCGGGAGAGCCTCCCGTGCCCGCGCCAGCGGTGCTGAGCAAGGACCGTCCGGCGTGAACTGGGCGTGGATCGACAGCCAGTGGCCCACCATCTGGCAGGAGTTCGGTCAGCACGTCTGGCTGTCGGTGCTGCCGGTGCTGATCGGGCTGCTGCTGTCGATCCCGATCGGCGCACTGGCGCACCGCTACGGGTGGCTGCGGCCGCCGCTGGTGACGCTCGCCGGCCTGACCTACACCATCCCCTCGTTGGCGCTGTTCGTGGTGTTGCCAGGTCTGTTGGGCACCAAGATCCTCGACCCGATCAACGTGGTGGTCGCGTTGACCCTGTACACGGTGGCGTTACTGGTGCGTACCGTCGCGGACGCGCTGGATACGGTGCCCGACGACGTCCGGCAGGCGGCCCTGGCGATGGGCTACCGGCCGGTCCGGCAACTGCTCGCCGTCGATCTGCCGGTGGCCGCCCCGGTGATCGGCGCCGGGGTGCGGGTGGCCACCGTGTCGAACGTGTCGCTGGTCGCCATCGCCGCGCTGATCGGGGTGCCCCAGCTCGGATCGTTGTTCACCCAGGGCTTCCAGGAGGACTTCGCGACGCCGATCATCGTCGGCATCGTCGGTTGCCTGGTGCTGGCGCTGGTACTGGACCTGCTGATCGTGCTGGCCATCCGGCTGCTCACCCCGTGGCAGCGGGCCGGCCGGATCGGCCGGCGGGGTCGGTCGGCGGCGGCGGCCGAGCTCGCCGAAGTGGTCGGCCCGGCCGAGGTGATCGGATGAACGGAGTCTGGACGTTCCTGTCGGACGGCGCCAACTGGGTCGGGCCGGACGGAATCTGGACGCGAATCGCCGAACATCTGCAGTACTCGGTGCTCGCGCTGCTGATCGCGGCGGTGATCGCGTTGCCGCTCGGTGCACTGATCGGGCACACCGGCAAGGGCATCACCGCGGCGGTCGGCCTGGCGAACCTGCTGCGCGCGCTGCCCTCGCTCGGGCTGCTCACCCTGCTGGTGCTGTGGGGCCTGACCATCGTCCAGGACAATCCCGACATCCCGGCCCGGTGGGGGTTGTACGTCCCGTCGATCCTGGTGCTGGTGATTCTGGGCATCCCGCCGATCCTGACCAACACCTATGCCGGCATCGGGGCGGTCGACCCCGCCGTTCGGGATGCCGCCAGCGGGCTGGGGATGACCGGCGGGCAGGTACTGCGCAAGGTCGAGCTGCCGGTCGCCGCGCCGCTGATCTTCGCCGGCCTGCGCTCGGCGTTCCTGCAGATCGTTGCCACCGCAACGATTCTGGCACTAGTGGTGACCCTGGGCGGACTCGGCAGATTCATCCTGGACGGCCCGAAATCACCGGTGAACCCCTACGGCATCATGGCCGGCGGCGCGGTACTGGTGGCGGTGCTGGCGATCGTCGGCGACCGGGTGATCGCCGCCATCGGCTACGCCGCCATCTCCCCCGGGCTGCGCAGCAACGGTCGACCGGGGAATCGACGACGCCGCCCGGCGTTGACCACCAGGAACGACCCGGCCGCACTGGCCGAGGTACAGCAGTGACGAACACAGCAGATGCACATCGATTCGAGGAGAGCACAGTGAAGATCGCACTCAAGTACGCACCGTTCGTCGCGGCGGTGACGGCTGCCGCCCTGGCCCTGAGCGCCTGCAGCAGTTCGTCGAACCCGTTGGAAACCACCAGCAATCCGGCCGCCGGGGGCGGCACCTCCGTTGCCGGCAGTGACACAGCGGGCTCGGCTACCGGCGCGGCCTCCTCCGACGCCGATGGCTCCACCGGCGCCGGATCGGCGAGCGGCTCCTCCGGTGCCGGGGCGGCCGGCGGACCGATCATCGTCGGCTCGGCCGACTTCACCGAGAATGTGATCATCGCCGAGATCTACGCCGCCGCGCTGAAGGCCAAGGGCATCGACGCCACCACCAAGCCGCGACTCGGCTCCCGTGAGGTGTACATCCCGGCGCTCAAGGACGGATCCATCAACCTCGTCCCCGAATACACCGGCACGGCTCTGCAGTACTTCGACAAGAAGGCGACCGCGAGCGACCCGGAAACCACCTTCGCCGATCTGAAGAAGGCACTGCCCGCCAACCTGACCATCCTGGACAAGGCACCGGCCGAGGACAAGGACTCGTTGACCGTCACCAAGGCCACCGCCGACAAGGAGGGCCTGAAGACCATCGAGGATCTGAAGGGCAAGTCGCAGAACATGGTGCTCGGCGGGCCCGAGGAATGGAAGACCAGGATGACGGGCGTGCCCGGCTTCCAGAAGTACTACGGGCTGACGTTCAAGAGCTTCGAGGTGACCGACGCCGGCGGGCCGATCACGGTGAAGGCGCTGACCACCGGGATCATCCAGGCCGGCAACATCTTCACCACCGATGCCGCGATTGCCAAGAACAACCTGGTGGCGTTGGAGGACACCAAGGGCATGTTCGGCGCGCAGAACGTGGTGCCGTTGATCGCCAAGTCTGCCGTCACCCCACAGGTCACCGACGCGCTCAACGCGGTCTCGGCCAAGCTGACCACCGAGGACCTGGTGACGCTCAACGACAAGGTGGCCAACCAGCACCTCGACCCGGCAACGGTGGCCCAGGACTGGGTGTCCGAGAAGGGCCTGGGCTGACGGGCGATGGCGGGTGCACCGACGCCGGCCATCGCCGCCCTGCTGAAGGCGAAGGTGCCGTACACGCTGCTGCCCTACGAGCACGACCCGCGGTCCACGGCCTTCGGTGACGAGGCGGTGGCCGCGCTGGGCCGCGATCCGGCGCAGGTGTTCAAGACGCTGGTCGCGCTGGTCGACGGTTCGATGGTGGTCGGCGTGGTGCCGGTGGCCGGCTCGCTCGACCTGAAGGCGCTCGCCACCGCGGTCGGCGGCAAGAAGGCGACGATGGCGCCGGTGGCCGACGCCGAACGCTCCTCCGGCTACGTTGCCGGTGGCATCTCGCCGCTGGGCCAGCGCAAGAGGCTGCCGACCGTGATCGACAGTTCCGCGCAAGAGCTTTCGACCGTCTGCATCAGCGCGGGCAGGCGCGGACTGCAGGTGGAGCTGGCACCGGACGACCTGGTCCGGGTGACCGGCGGTAGGTTCGCAGCCATCGCCGCCGGCTGACGCGCCGGCCGAGCCGCAGAGAGGTGCACCGTGACCGAAGGCCGCAGCCTGGTGCTGTTACGACACGGGAAGTCCGACTATCCCGGGGCGGTTCGCGATCACGACCGGCCGCTGGCCCCGCGCGGCCGACGGGAGGCTGCACTGGCCGGCGCGCTACTGGCCGGGCTGCGGCCGCCGATCGAGGCCGTGCTGTGTTCCACCGCCCTGCGCACCCGACAAACGTTGGCCGCCACCGGCATCGGCGCACCGGTGACGTTCTCCGACGACATCTATGACGCCTCTCCCGGCGAGATCCTGCAGGCGATCGCCGGCACCGACGATCGGATTCGCACGCTGCTGGTGGTGGGGCACGCGCCGGGCATGCCGGGCACCGCATTGGCGCTCGCCGACAGCCGCGGGCACGGCACTGACGGCTTCGGCGGTGATAGCGACAGTGACAGCGAGCATCTCGCCCAGCTTCGGTCCCACTTTCCCACGTCGGCGTTCGCCGTGCTGCGAGTCCCGGCCGGCTGGGCCGAGCTCGGCGACACCGGGGCGACATTGGTAGATTTCGTCATCCCCCGCGGCTGATCCGAGCGGCGTGCGACCGGTCGGTCATCGGTGCCGCACTCGGACCGATCATTCCCCGTCCCTTTGCGTCAGCCGGTCTTCGCGGTGAAGCTGCGGCGGTAGGCGACCGGCGGCACCCCGATCGCCCGGGTGAAGTGGTGGCGCAGCTGCGCCGCGGTGCCGAAGCCGGTCCGGGCAGCGACCTGCTCGACGCCGAGATCTGTTTCCTCCAGCAGGTGCCGGGCGTGGTGAAGTCGTTGCAGCGCCAGCCATTTCGCCGGCGTCGACCCGGTCTCGGCGACGAACCGCCGGGCGAAGGTCCGTTCCGACATGGTGGCCCGCCGGGCCAGTTCCGACACCGTGTGCTCGGCCGCCAGGTTCTGGATCAGGTAGCTGAGCACCGGTTCGAGCGAATCGCCGGTGCACTCCGGGATCGGCAGGTCGATGAACTGCCGCTGCCCGCCGTCCCGCTGCGGCGGCACCACCATCCGCCGGGCGATGGTGGTCGCCACCGCTGAACCGAGCTCACGCCGTACCAGATGCAGGCAGGCGTCGATGCCCGCCGCGGTGCCGGCACTGGTGATCAGGTCGCCGTCGTCGACGAACAGCACGTCGCGGTCGATCCTTGCCCGGGGATAGCGGGCCGCGAGCTCGTCCGCATAACGCCAGTGCGTGGTGCAGGGCCGTTCGTCCAACAGCCCGGCGGCGCCGAGGCCGAACGCGCCGGAGCACACCGAGAGCACCGTGGCGCCGTTGTCGTGCGCCAGTCGCAGCGCCTGCTGCATGTCCGTGGGCAGTTCGGTGTCCATCGGAAAGGCCGGCATCGCCAGCAGATCGACGTCGACCGCGGCATCCAGGCCGAACGGCACTTCCAGCCGCATGCCGGACCCGAAGGTGATCGGCTCTCCCGGTCGCCTGCCGCAGACCCGGAAGTCGAATCGGGGGACGCCCTCGTCCGTCCGGTCGACGCCGAACACCTCGTAGATCAGGCCGAACTCGAACGGCGCAGTGCCCTCGGGGACCAGGACCGCCACGGAGGTGAGTGTCATCGGGTCATCATGCCAGCAGGTTGGCAGAAAATCGACGTAGTCCGGCATTTCTGCCACTGGTGGCAGTTCTTCGATCAGCGCAGACTTTCTGCCATGACGAACCTCATCGCACTCTTCGCCTTCATCGCGCTGGTGCTGGGCGTCGTTGCCGCCCTGCAGCACAACCATCGCCGGATGGCCGGCTACGGCTCGGTCCCTTTCGGCTTCGACCGGGAACGGGTCACCGACCGGGACGACAGCAGGCTCAAACAGGATCTGGCCGCGATCGCAGCGCACCGCGCCGCGGTCAGCCGGCGACCGGCTCCTCGGCGGTGACCTCGACGACCAGGTCCGGTGAATCGTTGCGGACGTTGCCGACGCCCGCGCCCACCGGCCGCAACTCAAGGGCATCGACCAAGTGCAGGTCGGGCGGCGCCAACATCGGCAGCAGGTCGGCGGCGGCCACCGCGGGGTCCAGCCACTGATCCCACTCGGAGGCGGGCAGCACCAACGGCATCCGGTCGTGGATCTGCTGCATTCGCCCGACCGCGTCCGTGGTGATGATCGAGGTGGACACCACCGGCTCCCCCTCCGGCGACCGCCAGAACTCCCAGAGGCCGGCGAACGCCATCACCGAGCCGTCCTGCGGGGTGATGTAGAACGCCTGCTTGCGGGGCTTGCCCTTCGCGTCGGTACCGATCACCCGCCACTCGTAGTAGCCGCTGGCCGGCACCAGCGCCCGCCGACGCTCGAACGCGTTGCGGAACGCCGGCTTGGTCGGCACCGAATCGGCCCGGGCGTTGAACATCCGGCTGCCGACCTTGATGTCCTTGGCCCACGAGGGCACCAGTCCCCAGCGGGCCTCGCCGACGAACCGTCCCGCTGGTGCGTCGTCCCGTTCCGGCCGGACCCGGACGATCGCCACGGTGTCGGTCGGCGCGATGTTGTACCGGGGTCGTGGCACGTCGCCGCCGTACATCCCGCTGCCGGGCGGTGCGATCGGATCGGGCTCGGCCTCGAACACCCCGTAGAGCGTTTCCGGGTCCAGGGTGCTCGCATACCTTCCGCACATACCGACGATGCTGCCACGGCGCGCCGACACCGCGACGGCCCGGCGGCGAAGGGTGCTGACCTTGGTGTGCAACCTCCGACCGGGTGTCCGGCGTCAGCACCCGCCGCCGACCAGCTTCCCGTCACCGTCCGATATCGTCACCATATGGTGACGATGTGGTCCCGGCGGCCGCCGCAGTCTGGTCAATCGATCGGGGATCGAGGACACTGTGATCGTGAGCACACAGCCATGAACACGCCGGTCATCGACGCCGACGAGGTGGTCACCCGCACCTCGGCGGATGACCGACGCGTGTACGGCTACGGACTGCTGGCGGTCGCCCTGATCGCGACCCTGTGCGTGCCCGGCGTGCTCGGCCGCCGGGCGAACGGTCTCGCGGTCGCCGCGCCGCCGGCACCGCCGCCGACCGTCGGACAGTGCCTGGCTCCCATCGATCGACCCGAGAACCTGGTCCGTGTCATCAGCGTCGGGACTGTGCCGTGCAGCACGGCGCATTCGGCCGAGATCGTGGCCGTGCTGACGCTGGACGACGCGACGCCGTACCCGGAGTCGCTCGGTGCGCCGGTGATGCAGCAGGCCGCGGCGGCCTGCACGGCCGCGGCCGAGGAGTACGCCGGGATCGGCAGCGGTGGCTCTGCCGCGGCTGCCGTTGCGCACGTCCGTCCACAGATCGAGGCAGTAGCCACCGCACCGTCGACGAACCAGTGGAACAACGATCAGCGCTGGCTGGCCTGCCAGGTCCGTCCGGCCGGCGACACCCTGCCGGTCAGCTATCTCGGGTCGGTCGCCGACGCGGCTGCCGGCCCGATGCCGGCGGCGTTCTCCCGCTGTGCCCAGGTGATCGGCGGCGAGGCGGTTCCCTGTACCGAGCCGCACTACGCCGAGCAGCTCACCGACTTCGTCGACGTCCGCGACCGGTTGAACTGCCATCGGGAGGGGGCCAGGCTGATCGGCGCCCCCGATCCCACCTTCCACGGCGAGCTGTCGCTGACCGGCTGGCAGGAGTCGGGCGGCCGGACCGCCTGTTGGGCGACCTCCACCACCGGACAGGCCTTCGTCGGCACCCTGTTGGGCTGGGGCGACCGTCCGTTCCCCGGTACCTGAGCGCCCGTCGATGAGCTACGGCACCCGGCACGTCGTCCGACCGCCCCGGTACGGGATCATGGACCGATGACAGTCCCGTCGCCGGCCCGCTGGGTCGCACCCGTCGCGGCCGGCCCGGTGTCCGGGGTGGTGGCCGTGCCGGGTTCGAAGTCGTTGACCAACCGGGCGCTGATCCTGGCCGCCCAGGCCACCGCGCCGTCGACGGTGGTGGCTCCGCTGCGCAGCCGGGACACCGCGCTGATGGTCGCGGGACTGCGGGCGCTCGGCGTGGCGGTCGACGACACCGCGACCGACTGGCTGGTCCGACCGGCGCCGTTGCACGGGCCCGCCGCCATCGACTGCGGGCTGGCCGGCACCGTGATGCGGTTCCTGCCGCCGCTGGCAGCGACCGGACACGGCGAGATCACCGTCGACGGCGACCCGGAGGCCCGGCGCCGGCCGATGGGAACCGTCCTGGCCGCCCTGCGCGCGCTCGGCGCCGACATCGACGGCGATGCCCTGCCGTTCGTGCTGCGCGGCACCGGCTCGCTGGCCGGCGGCACCGTGACCATCGACGCCTCCGCGTCATCCCAGTTCGTCTCCGGACTGCTGCTGGCCGCCCCGTCGTTCGACCGCGGGGTGACCGTGCACCACGACGGCAAGCCGGTGCCGTCGCTGCCCCACATCGAGATGACGGTGCAGAACCTGCGCTCGGTGGGCGTGGTGGTCGACGACAGCGAACCGAACACTTGGCGGGTGGAACCCGGGCCGGTGCAACCGTGGACACTGCCGATCGAACCCGACCTGTCCAACGCCACCCCGTTCCTGGCCGCGGCAGCCGTCACCGGCGGTGCGGTGACCGTTCCGTACTGGCCGGCCGTCACCACCCAACCCGGCGACGCCTTCCGGGAGATCGCCGAGCGTTTCGGCTGCACGGTCCGGCTGGACGCGGCGGGGCTGACGGTGATCGGCCCGGATCGATTGGCGGGCATCGACATCGACCTGCACGACGTAGGCGAGCTGACCCCGACCGTTGCCGCGGTCGCGGTCCTTGCCGACGGCCCCAGCCACCTTCGCGGCATCGGTCATCTGCGCGGCCACGAAACGGATCGGCTGGCGGCACTGGAACACGACATCCGCGCGTTGGGCGGCGCGGTGACCACCGATGCGGACAGCATCCACATCGAGCCGGCCGACCTGCACGGCGGCGACTGGCTGGCCTACGCGGATCACCGGATGGCGACCGCGGGTGCCATCGTCGGCCTGCGGGTGCCCGGGGTAGGAGTGGACGACATCGCCAGCACCTCTAAGACTCTGCCCGGTTTCTCCGCCATGTGGACGGCACTTCTGGCCGGCTCAGCCGTCGACTCCGGCGCTGCCACCGACGGAGTACTGCACCGAGCGAACTTGTGAGCCCGTCATCGGCGCCGAACGAGGTCAACCCGCGAGTGACGAGCGGGGAGACATCGTGAGCCGGCTCGCCGATGGGTGGGACAACGACGACGTCCGGGTGCGGCCGTCGCCGGGGTCGCGGCCACGCACCAAGACCCGGCCCGCCCACTCGGACGCCGTCCGCGGCTTCGTCGTGACCGTCGATCGGGGCCGCTACACGGTGCTGGTCGACGAGCGGACGAAGCGGGAACGCCGGGTGATGGCGATGCGGGCACGGGAACTGGGCCGCCGGGCGATCGCGGTCGGCGACCGGGTCGACCTGGTCGGCGACACCACCGGGCACGACGACACCCTGGCCAGGGTGGTGCGGATCGCGCCGCGCACCTCGGTGCTGCGCCGCTCTGCCGACGACACCGACACCAGCGAGCGGGTGCTGGTGGCCAACGCCGACCAGCTGGTGATCGTGACCGCGGCCGCAGACCCGCTGCCGCGCACCGGATTCGTCGACCGGTGCCTGGTCGCGGCCTTTGCCGGCAGTCTGCAGCCGGTGCTGTTGGTGACCAAGGCCGATCTGGCCGACCCGACCGGGCTGATCGCCGCCTACGACGATCTGGACCTGCCGATCCTGGTGTCGCGCAAGGACTCCGGCCGCGATCTCGACGGCGCCCTGGTGGACAGGGTTCGCGGGATGCTGCACGAGAGACTATCGGTGTTGATCGGCCACTCCGGGGTCGGCAAGTCCACCTTGGTGAACGCCCTGGTCCCGGACGCAGACCGGGCCATCGGTTCGGTGACCGGCGTCGGGAAGGGCCGGCACACGTCGACCTCGGCAGTGGCACTGGAACTCCCGGACGGCGGCTGGGTGATCGACACCCCCGGGGTTCGTTCGTTCGGTCTGGCCCACGTCACCGCCGACGATCTGCTGGTGGCCTTCGACGATCTGGTCGGGGCGACCGCCGACTGCCCGCCGAACTGCGACCACCTGGGCCCGCCGTGCGCGCTGGACGGCTTCGTCGCTGCCGGCGGCGCCACCGCGGGCCGGCTGGCCTCGTTCCGCCGGCTGCTGAACTCCCGGGCCGGCCTGGAAACCGACGCCGGCTGACGAACTCCGTCGGCCCTTGACCGGTCAGCCCTTGACCGCGCCGCCGAGGCCGGCGCCACTGAGGAACAGTCGCTGAAACCCGATGAACAGCAGGACCGGAATCAGCGTCGAGATCGCCAGCGCCGCAAGGAATACGCCGAGATCGGTCTGGGCCGCGATGCTCGGCAGCCGCACCGACAGCGGCTGGATATCCGGGTTCTTCAGCACCAGCATCGGCCAGAGGAAGTCTTTCCAGCTGGCGATGAACGCGAACACCGACACCACCCCGAGGATCGGTTTGGACATCGGCAGCACGATCGAGGCGAACAACCGGAACGGGCCGGCGCCGTCCACTCTGGCCGCCTCGAAGATCTCTCGTGGCAGCGAGTCGAAGAACCGGGCCATCAGCACCACGTTGAACGCGCTGGCCCCGGCCGGCAGCCAGACCGCCCAGTAGGTGTTGATCAGCGAGGTACCGATCACCGGGGGGTGCAGCACCGTCAGGTAGAGCGGCACCAGCAGCACCACCGCCGGCACGAACAGGGTGGCGATCACCAACGCATTGACCAGGGCCGCCCACTTCGGGCGGAGCACCGACAGCACGAAGCCGCCGGTGGTGGCCACCAGCAGTTGCACGAACCACGACCCGAGTGCCACCCAGACCGTGTTCAGGAAGTACCTGCTGATCTGTACGTCGTTCCACGCCTGGGAGATGTTGGACCAGGCGATGCCGTGCGGAAAGATCGCCAGCGGCGTCCGGATGATGTCCTGGGTCGGGGTGATCGCGAACTTCGCCAGCAGCAGCATCGGCCCGACGCCGATCACCACCAATAGCACCAGCAGCACCAGGTGCAGTCCGCCGAGGGTGCGCCGGACGCCGGGCCGGCGCCAGTCCTGGTCGGAGACGAACCCGCGGTCGCCCTCGAGTCCCGAGCCCTTGCGGGTGCCACGGTCCCGACCCGCCGGCGGTCGGATCCGTTGTCGGGTCGGCAGTGTCATGTCTTGCTCCAACTCGCGGTGAGCCGGAAGTACAGGACCGACAGGACGGCCAGCACGGCGGCCAGCATCACCGACAGGGCGGTGGCCGCCCCGTAGTCGCCGCCGAGCGAACGCCCGAAGGCATATTGGTAGATCATCAGCAGGATGGTCTGGGTCGCGTTCGCCGGGCCACCGCCGGTGAACAGGAACGGCTCGATGAAAACCTGTACGGTGCCGATGATCTGCAGAATGAACGTGATGAACAGGACGCCCCGCAGCTGCGGCATGGTGACATGCCAGACCTTGTGCCACAGACCGGCGCCGTCGACCTCGGCGGCGTCGTACACTTCCCCCGGCACGCCGATCAGCGCGGCCAGGTAGATGATCACCGTTCCGCCCGCCGCCGCCCAGGTGGCCTCCAGCACCAGCGACGGCATCGCCAAAGACGGACTCGACAACCAGGCGTAGGGCCCGAGGCCCACCCAACCGAGGATGGTGTTGAAGACGCCGTCGGCCGAGCCGTCATAGAAGAATTTCCACAGCAGCACCGCGACCACCGGAGGCACCACCACCGGCAGATAGGCCAACACCGAGTACAGGCCCTTTGCCCGGCGCACCGAACTCATCAGAACCGCGAGCAGCAACGGGATCGGGAACCCGATGACCAGTGCCAGCAGCGCGAAGTACGCCGTGTTCCGGATCGCGACCGGCAGGTCAGGATCGGTCAGCACGTAGCGGAAGTTGTCCCAACCCACCCAGGTCGCCGGCTTCACCAGGTTCGTCCGCTGGAAGCTCATCACGACCGCCCTGACGATCGGCCACCAGGAGAAGAACCCGAAAACCACCAGCAGCGGCAGGGCGAACACCAGCGTGCTCAACCCGCCCCGCCGTACCCAGGTCAGCGGGCCGGACCGGCGGCCGGCACCGCCGGCGCGCGCCGGCCGGTCAGCGGTGGCGACCGCCTCGAGGTCGGCCGGCGGCGTCAGGGTGCGGGCAGCGCCCACGGCTCATCACTCCTGGGGACCGGTCAGCGGCTCGCCGCGTCGATGGCGCGTTGCGCCTTGGAGTTCGCGTCGTTCAACAGCGCATCGATGTTCGCGTCCTTGTTCGTCAACACCGCCTGCACCACCGGTTCCAGGGCGGCGTAAACGTCCTGCGTCGCGACGGCCGGCTCGTTGACCAGGGTGGCGTCCAGGATCTTGTCGGTGAAGCCCGTCATCTGATCGAGCGGGACGTTGACCAGCGGGGCGATCCAGCTCTTGTAGGTCTCGTACTGCTGCTCACTGAAGATCGGCAGTTCCGGGGTCCCGACGGGTTGCTTGCTGGCCAGCTGGATCTTGGCCAGCGCCACCGCCGCCGTCTGGTCGGTGTACTTGCGCAGGTAGTGGAAGTCGATCCACTTGATCGCCGCCGCCTTCTCGTCGGAGGACGCGGTGGCGGTCACCGCCGCCATGGTGCCACCGCCGAGCACACCGGAGTCCGCACCCTGCAGCGGGATCATCGTCAGCCCATAGCTTTTCGGGTCGATGTTGTTGGTCTGCACCAACGATGTGTAGACATCCTGGCCGGACGTGTACATACCGACCTTGCCGGCCGCGAACGCCTGGTTGATGCTGCCCCAGTCGTAGTTGAAGTTGGCACCCATCGAATTGTCGGTCCAGCGCAGGTCGTGCAGGAACTGCAGCGCAGCCTTGGTCTGGTCGTTGTTCACCGTGGCGGTGGCCTTGTCACCGTCGTTGGTCTCGACCCGACCGCCACGCGCGTAGGTGTCAACAGTCAGCTGCCAACCGCCGGTCCCGTTCTGCGACATCTGGGCGAAGCCGGCCTGCCCGGTCTTGCCGGCGATCGCCTTGGCCGCGGCCCGAACCTCGTCCCAGCTGGTCGGCGGCTTGTCGGGGTCCAGGCCGGCCTGGGTGAACAGCTCGCGGTTGTAGTGCAACCCGACGCCGTAGACGCTCTTGGCCGGGATGGCGTAGACGTCGCCGTTCGGGCCCTGGCCGTACTGCAGCACGTTCTTGTTGAACTCCTTGGCGTACGCCAGCTGATCCAAATACGGCTGCATGTCGGCGATCTGCTCGTTCGCGATCAACGTCTTGCCGTCGGTGAACGGGATCTCGAAGACGGTGGGCAGGGTTCCACCGGCCAGGTCGGCAGCGAATGTCGTTGCCTTCCACTCGTAATCGTGGGTCTTGACGGTGATGTTCGGATTCTCTTTCTGGAACTGGGCGACCTCGTCGGCGAGCGCCTTGATCGCGTCGGGCTTCGATCCGGGTAGCAGTCCGACGACGTTCAGGGTGACCTTGGTGTTCGGGTCCAGGACATTGGGGTTGCTCGCGGCCGGACTACTCGCGGCCGGACTGCTACCGGCGCCGTCGCCCGCGCCCTCGGTGCTGGATTCCGTGCTGGCGTCAGCGCTCGAGTCGGTGCTGGCCGCGTCGGTGGTCGGCGGGGTAGTGCCGGCCGGGCTGCTCGCGTCCTGGCCGGCGGCCGCGTTGGCCGGTGCCGATCCCGCGTCGGTGGCGGCCGAGGAACACGCCGCCAGGGTCGTCCCGAGACCGATCGCGGCTACCAGGGTGCACGCCTTCATGATGCGTGGTGACTTCATTGTCGCTCCTTGTCGGCGCAGGTGATCCGAACCTGCGGTGGGTCGGGCGGGGTCGGCGACCCCGCTGTCGTCGTTCCGTCAGAGCCGGAGCCAGACGGCGTTGTCCGTTGGCAGCTCGCCATCGGGGCGGTCCCCGCTGGCGATCAGCACCTCGGAGTAGTGCGGCAACGGCACCGCAGCGGCGCCGAGGTTGACCAGGCAGGCGATGTCGCCGCGGACGAACGCCAGCACCTCGGAACCGGCACCTGGCAGGTCGAGCCAGTCGAGCGGGGCGTGTTGCAGTGCCGGCTCGGACCGGCGCAGGGCCAGCGCCGACCGATACAGGTTGAGCATCGAGCCGGGGTCGCCGGCCTGGACATCGGCCGCTCGCTCCCCCCACCAGTCGGGCTGGGCGAGCCACGGGGCTGACGGCCGTCCGCCGTCCGCCCCGACGGGATCGGCCGGGCCGATGGGCCCGGAGGGGCCGACCCGACCGACCGATCCGATGGGCCTGACCGGGCCGGAGAAGCCGTGGGAGAACGCGGGATCGGCGGTCCACGGCAGCGGCACCCGGCATCCGTCGCGGCCCGGATCGACCCCGTCGGAGCGGAAGTGCATCGGGTCCTGGATGGCCTCGCGGGGCAGATCCTCGACCTCCGGCAGACCCAACTCGTCGCCCTGGTAGAGATACAGGCTGCCCGGCAACGCCGCGCTGAGCAGCGCCGCCGCCCGAGCCCGCCGGGTGCCGAGCCGCAGATCGCTGTGGGTGCCGAATCGCTTGGCCTCGAAGGCGAACGAGGTGTCCTGCCGGCCATACCGGGTCACCGGCCGGGTCACGTCGTGGTTGGACAACACCCAGGTGGCCGGGGCGCCGACCAATGCGTGCACCTCCAGCGTCGTCTCGATCGACTCCCTGAGCTGCTTGGCGTCCCAGGGGCACGACATGAACTGGAAGTTGAAGGCGGTATGCATCTCGTCGGGGCGTAGATAGTCGGCGAACCGCCGGGCGTCCGGCAGCCAGATCTCGCCGACCAGGATCCTCGGGTCGGGGTAACTGTCGGCGACCGCCCGCCAGCTCCGGTAGACCTCGTGCAACTCATCGCGGTCGGTGAACGGGTGTCGGCCGGCACCGGCGTCGGTCCCGACCTCCGGCAGGCCGGGGTCCTTGATCAACAGTGCGGCCGAATCGATCCGGATGCCGGCAACGCCCCGGTCGAACCAGAACCGCAGGATGTCCTCGTGCTCGCGGCGGACATCCGGGTGATTCCAGTTCACGTCGGGCTGCTGCGGGGTGAACAGGTGCAGGTACCACTCTCCCGGCCGGCCGTCGGCGTCCGCGGTGCGGGTCCAGGTGCTGCCCTGAAAGCTCGATACCCAGTGCGTCGGGATCTCCGAGCCGTCAGCGCCCTTCCCCGGGTGGAACCAGAAGCGTTGCCGCTCGGGCGATCCGGGACCGGCCGCGAGGGCCTCCCTGAACCATGGGTGCTGGTCGGAGACATGATTGGGCACGATGTCGACGATGGTCCGGATGCCCAACTCGGCCGCCTCCGCGATCAGCGACTCGGCCTCCTGCAGGGTGCCGAAGGCCGGGTCGATCGCCCGGTAGTCGGCGACGTCGTAGCCACCGTCGGCCAGCGGCGAGACGTACCACGGGGTGAACCAGACCGCGTCGACACCCAGCGCCCGAAGGTATTCGAGTTTGGACCTGACGCCGGCGAGATCGCCGGTGCCGTCGCCGTTCCCGTCGGCGAAGCTGCGCGGATAGATCTGGTAGATCACCGCACTGCGCCACCATTCGGCACTGCGCCGCTGCTCGGCACTGCGCCGCTGCTCGGCACTGCGCCACCGCTCGGACGGCGCTGCCGGCCGATCGGTCGGGCTGCTGACCACGTCTGGACTCCCTCGTCCCGTCCGCGATCGCCAGTGTGTGCGCCCGCTGGTCGGGCACCGTGGCAGCTGCGGAATGGGCTCGACCGTAACTAGTCGACGGGAATAGCGCAAGAACCTGACAGACGCGTTATCGAAACGCGATCAAATCACGAGTCCGTTCTACCGGACCGCGTCGACAGCCGCCGGTCGCGAGCCATCGAGGTAGACCGCCGGACCACCAGCTCCGGTTCGAACAGCAGCTCTTCGTCGGGCACCTCCTGGCCCGCGATCATCCGGGACAGGATGTCGACCGCGGCGCGGCCCATCGGCTCGATCGGCTGCCGCACCGTGGTCAGCGCCGGATCCGTCGAGCTCATCAGGGCGGAGTCGTCGTAGCCGACGACCGAGACGTCGGCCGGAACCTCCAGGCCGGCCCTGCGCACCGCGCGGATGGCGCCCAACGCCAGCGGATCGCTGGCACACACGATCGCGGTCGCGCCGGCCTCCAACAGCCGGTTGGTGGCGGTCTGGCCGGCCTCAAGGGCGTACTGGCTGTGCACCACCATCGCCGGATCCAGCTCGGCGCCCGCCCGGCCGGCCAGCACCGTTGCGGCGGCCAGCTTGCGCTCCGACGGGATGTGGTCCGGCGCCCCGAGCAGTAGCCCGATCCGTTCGTGTCCCAGGGATCTGACATGTCCGAGGGCCTGTTGCATGGCGATCAACTCGTCGCAGGAGACCCGCGGAAAGCCAAGTCCCTCGACCGCACCGTTGATCAGCACGACCGGCAGCCGGACGGCCGCCAGCCTGGCGTAGTGCCCGTGGTCGGCGGCCCGTTCGGCGAACAGCCCACCGGCGAAGATCACCCCCGAGACGTGCTGCGCCAGCAGCAGGTCGATGTACTCCGACTCGGTCACACCGCCAGCAGTGCGGGTGCACAACACCGGTGTGAATCCCTGCTGCGCCAATGCCCCGCCGATCACCTCGGCCAGCGCCGGGAAGATGGGGTTGCCGAGTTCCGGGAGCACCAGACCGACCAGCCGGCCACGTTCGCCGCGCAGCTTGCTGGGCCGCTCGTAACCCATCACATCCAGCGCGGTGAGGATCGCATCCCGGGTCGCCTGCGACACCCCGGGCTTGTTGTTGAGGACCCGCGAGACCGTCGCCTCGCTGACCCCGACCTTCTTCGCCACGTCCGACAGCCGCTTCGCCATGCTGGTGATATTACGCAAGTTTGCAAGCTCCTTGCGCTCGGTTGCGGTCGTTGTCCACTTACCGCAGGTTGTCCACAGCGGTGACGCCGTGGTCCGTGGCCCGTCGGTCGCCGCGTCGACCATGGCCCGATGACAGATGCCGAGATCCCGATCCTGCTGCGGTCCCCTGGGGCCGCCGTCGATCTGGTGGTGCGGGCGCCGGCGGCCGCCCGCTGGGGCGAGGTCGGGCCGCTGGTCTGCCGGGCCGCCGGGCTGGCGGCCGACAGCCCGCTGTACCTCGGTGCGGCGCCGCTGGATCCGGAGCAGCCGCTGGGCCTGCCCCCACTCCTGGCCGGTGCGGCCCTGCAGACCTGGCCGGTGGCCGGCCCGCCGATCGCCGGCGCCCTGGTGCTGGACTGCATCGCCGGGCCGACGGCCGGCGGCTCCGTCGCGCTCGAGGATGACCCGGTACGGATCGGCCGGGCACCCGATGCCGATCTGGTGCTCGCCGATCCCGAGGTGTCCGCCCGGCATGCGGTCGTCGGCGGCGCCGCGGCGGCCGGATTCCCCGACCGGACCGGGATCGTCATCGCGGACCTGTTGTCCACCAACGGGACCCGGGTCGGCGATCGGGACTGCGGACCCGGCCACCCAGTGCCGCTGGCGGTCGGCGAGATCGCCGCGCTCGGCGCCAGCCGGGTCCGCCTGGACCTGCCAGCGGTGGTCCCGATGTTGCGTCATCCGGACGGTGCCGGGCACTGGGTGCTGACCCTGCCGGCGGCGGCGCCGAGCGGCTTCGCCCGGCAACTGCCGCCGGATCCAGGGCCGCCGCCGGTCCGGCAGCGCCGCCCGCTGCCGGTGATCGCCTCCCTGGCCGGAGCGGTGGCCGGGGTGAGCATCGCGCTGCTCACCGGGATGTGGATGTTCCTGCTGATGGCGGCCCTCGGCCCGATCACCATGCTGGCCACCGGGCTCGGCGACCGGGTGGCCGGCCGGCGCTCGCACCGCAGGATGACGGCCGAGCATGCCGCCACCCTGGCCGCCTACACCGCTGCACTGGCGGACGGACTGGCCGCCGAGCGGGCCGATCGCTGGGAGCGATTCGCCGACCCGGCCCGGCTGCTGCGATGGGCAAGGGACGGCGGGACCAGGCTGTGGGAACGACGGATGCCAACGGCCGTCGCCGAGCCGACCAAGACCGAGCCGACCGCCGGCGCGGCGCCGACCGGGTCGGCAGACGGCGGTCCGGACCCACCGTCGTTCGACGTCGTGCTCGAGATCGGGTCCGGGCCGAGCCGGCTCCCCGGCGCGGGCCCGACGGAGCTGCACGACGTACCGCTCCCCTCCCCACTGCCACGCTCGGGGGTACTCGGCATCTGCGGCGGCCGCCGCGGCGGACTGCGGTGGTTGCTGGCCCAACTCATCGGCCTGTTCCCGCCGTCCGTGCTGGCGCTGCAGGTGTTGTCCGCCGCCGACGATCTTTCGGTGCTGCGCGACGTTCCGCACGCCGGCCGACCCGACGGTCCCGGCCGGGTCCACCGCGACCCGGCCACGCTGCTGGCCGCGCTCGCCCGGTCCGACGACGACAACCGGCTGACGGTCGTGCTGATCGACGGCGTCGAACGACTGCGCCACGACGACTCGGTTGCAGAACTGTTGCGGCGCAATGACGACCGCCTGCTGGTGATCGTCGTCGCCCGGACCCGCACCGGATTGCCCGCGGCCTGCCGACAGGTGCTCGACCTGGACCGGGCGGCAGGCGATCCGGTCGGGGTCGGGCCCGGTTATCTCGCCGAGCTGGCCGGCGCGCTCGCTCCACTCACGGTCTCCGCAAGCGGCGCCGGCCTGCTGCCGCGGCAGGTCTGCGGGCCGGTGCCGAGCCCCGCGACGCTGGCGGCCAACTGGCAGCGGGGATCGCGGCCGCGGTTCGTCCTGGGGGTGGGGCCGGCCGGCGCGCTGGGTCTGGATCTGGCCGCCGACGGCCCACATCTACTGATCGCCGGTACCACCGGCGCGGGCAAGTCGGAGCTGCTGCAGACGCTCATCGCCGGCCTCGCGACCGAGCTGCCGCCGCAGCAGCTGGCGCTGCTGCTGGTCGACTACAAGGGCGGCGCCGCCTTTGCCGAGGCGGCCCGGTTGCCGCACACCAGTGGGCTGGTCACCGACCTCGATCCGCGGTTGGCCGCCCGTGCGCTGTCCAGCCTTCGCGCCGAGATCCGGCGCCGGGAAAGGGTTCTGGCCGATGCCGGAGTGGCCGAACTGACCGGGCTGCCGGCCGCCGACGCCCCGCCGCGACTGGTGATCGTGGTGGACGAGTTCGCCACGCTGGCCGCCGAGCTGCCGGACTTCCTGTCCGGCCTGGTCGACATCGCCCAACGCGGCCGGTCGCTCGGGCTGCACCTGGTGCTCGCCACCCAGCGGCCGACGGGTGTGGTGAGTCCGGCGATCTTGGCCAACACCTCGGCGCGGATCTGCCTGCGGGTGGCCGATCCGGCCGATGCGATGGCCGTGCTGGACAGTCCGGCACCGGCCCGGGTCCCGGCACAGCTGCCGGGCCGCGGGCTGCTGCGCACCGGCGGCGGACGCCCAGTGCCGTTCCAGGCCCTGCAGGTGACGGCGCCCAGCACCGACCGGGTGCAGGTCTGGCGCCGCGACCGACCGCCGCCGCCGGCGGCCGGGCCGGTCCCGCTGACCAGGCTGATCGACCTCGCGACGACCGCCGCCGCCGGCACCCGGCTGCCACCGCCTCCGTGGCTACCGCCGTTGCCGCGGCTGTTGGAGCACCCGGATCCGGCCGTCCTGGGGATGCTCGATCTGCCGGACGAACAGTTGCAACGCCCCTGGCCGCTGCCGACGGGCTCGCTGTTGGTCCACGGTCCCGCGGGTTCCGGTCGCACCGGGGTCGCCCGACGGTGGACTCGGGCCGTGGCGGCAGCAGGCGGCCGGCTGTTGCTGGTCGACCCCGGCCGGGCGTTGACCGACCTGGGCACCCGGACGCCGGGCAACCAGGCACCTGGCACCGGACCAACGCTCGTCGACAGCTACCTGGACGGGACCGAACCCGCGTTGGTCCTGCGGTTGCTCACCGTCCTCACCGACGAGCTGAACGAAAGGGTCGGCGGCACCGGCGGCGGGTGGCCGGTGCTGGGCTTGGCGATCGACGGATTCGAGGCGCTGGCGGCCGCGTTGGACGCGATCGACTACGGCCAGTGGCAGAGCACCCTCGGCGAGCTCGTCGGCCGCGGCCCGTCCGTCGGTATCCGGGTGCTGGTCACCGGTGGCCCGCGGCTGGCTCAGCACCGGCTGGCGGCCTCCTTCACCGAGGTGCTGGCGCTGGCCACCGCGGCTGCCGGAGGTGAGCCGGTCGCCGGCCTACCGCCCGGTAGGGGTCGGCTCGCCGGCGCCGCCGCCGGGGAGCTGCAGGTCGCCGTCGCCCCGGCGGGCGCACCGATCGATCGGCTGACCGTGCCGGCGCCGGCGCCGCTGCCGGCACCAGAACCGATGCAGGAGCCGGCACCGATCCGAGCGCCGGCTCGGTGGGTGATCCGGCCGCTGCCGACGACCGTGCCGATCGACGTGCTGCCGACAGCCCGGCCGGCGGCGGTCCCGATCGGGGTCGGCGGTGACGCGGCCGGTCCGCTGACGGTCGACCTCACCGGCGCCGGCGGCGCCCTACTGTTGGCCGGCCGGCGGCGCAGCGGTGTCAGCAACACCCTGGCGGTGTTGGGTGGCCGGGCGGCGGCGGCCGGGATCCGGGTGGTACGGGCCACGCTGCGACCGGCCGAGCCGGTGCCCGGAGTTGCCGACCTCGACCTGCGCGGCGGTGCCGCGCCGCTGGTGACCCTGCTGGCCGGCCATCAGGGGCGGCTGCTGTTGCTGGCCGACGACGCCGACCGGTTCGCCGACCACCCGGCCGGCGAGGTGCTGGTGCGGTTCCTGACCGTCGCCGGCGCCGGGCAGTACCTGGCGTTGGGCGTCCGGCTCGACCTGGCCGCCCGCAGTCACCGCGGGCTGGTCGCCGAGGCGGCCGCCTTCCGCACCGGCGTCCTGCTCGGCGCCGATGCCGTCGACGGCACAGTGCTCGAGACCGCGCTGCCCCGCCGGCGGGTCCCGGCGGCACCCGGGCGCGGTCACTGGGTGCTCGCCGGTCACCCGACCGAGGTGCAGATCGCCTCACCGGCCGGTCGGCCGGCGGTGTGAAGCCGCCCACTTTCCGACGGTTTCACGCTGCAGCCCCAGGCATCGCGGAATATTCTTGAGCCAACGAAAGTTGAAGCTTCATGTACTTGCCAAGCAGCAGTCCGCAGCCGACCGGCCACGGACAACCGATCGGAAGGACCCGGATCCATGACCACTTCAACCACCGCACTCGCCGCCGGCACCTGGAACGCCGACCCGACCCACACCGACGTGTCGTTCAAGGCCCGTCACATGGGCGTCGGCAAGGTCCGGGGCAACTTCGAGCTGACCTCCGGCACGCTGACCGTCGGCGCGAACGGCATCGAGGACTCGACCGTCACCGCCGTCATCGACGTGGCCTCGGTCGAGACCAAGAGTGAACAGCGCAACGACCACGTCAAGTCGGCCGACTTCCTGGACGCGGAGAAGTTCCCGACCATCGACTTCGTCTCCACCGGGATCCGCGATTTCGACGGCGAGAACTTCACGCTGATCGGCGACCTGACCGTGCACGGCGTCACCAAGTCGGTCGAGCTGGCCGCCGAGTTCAACGGTGCGCTGACCGACGCCTACGGCTTGGAGCGCTCCGGCTTCTCCGCGGAGGTCACCATCAGCCGCAAGGAGTTCGGCGTCGACATCCAGATGGGCTTCGGCGCCGGCAACGCCGTGGTGTCCGACAAGATCGAGATCGCGATCGACATCGAGTTCGTACTCGCCTCCGGCGAGTGACGATCTGCCGGACCCGACCCGGCAGTTGTACCACCAGCAGTGACCAGCAGCGGAAGTGCGAATTCGTCGCACTTCCGCTGCTGGCGTTTCGGTCCGCTAGCGCAGGGATCGTCCCGACCCACCGACCACGGGGTCCGGCGCCAACAATCGGCGGAGCGCCACCGGCGTCTGCCCGAGGTGTTCCCGAACGGTGCGGCTCAGGTGGGCCTGGTCGGCGAAGCCGAGATCGGCGGCCAGCACCCCGAGGCTGCGTTCGCCCTGCGCCAGCCGATCCAGCGCGAGCCCGACCCGGACCCGGTTGCGGTAACGGGTCAGCGACACCCCCATCTCGCGGCTGAACGCGCGGCTCAGCCGGTACGGCGAGACCGCCAGTAGGTCCGCCAGCGTGAACAGCCCGTCGGCCGCCGGGTCGCCGTCGATGACGGCAGCCCGCGCTCGCGCCACCACCACCTGATCGCCGGGCGATACGCGCTGCCCGGCCGCGGCTGCCGTCACCGGCCCGGCCGCCGCCTGCGTCAGCACCCTGCCGACCAGACCGAGAAGTTGTTCGGACAGTACGGGTCCGGTCTCCCCCGTCGTCGCGGCCGCCAGCAACCGACGGTGTGCCAGCGCGAGCGCCGCGTCGACGTACACCGACCGCCGCCGCAATCGCATCTCGTCGCCGGCGAGAACAGCCCAGTGTTCCCGTGTCAGGTTCACCGACGTACAGACGTCGCCGCCGGCCGGGTGACTGAAATGCTCCTCGTCGCCGGGCAACGCCAGGTACCCGACGGTCGCATCGAGCTCTGCGACGCAGCCCGCCGCACGACGGCGGAACCGGCCGCGGCGGATCAGCACCACCCGGTGCCCGCCGGCCATCTCGGCTGACGACCACCCGGTGTGGTCGTCCCGGCAGGTCACACTGCTGACGCTGAAGCCGGGCCGCACGGCCAGATCGGTCATCGAACGCATGGCCGGGACGCTACGGGCAGGGTCCGACACTCGATCCGCAGTCCTCGAAATCGGCGGTCCCGGGGTCGCAAGGATCTTCAAGACCCGGACGTGCTGGGGCGGGCACGCTTCCCAGGACAGCCACCACGTCGAAAGGGAGTCACCAGAAATGTCCGCACCCGCGATCCTCACCACCGTCATCCTCGACTGCGCAGACCCGACCGCACTCGCCGAGTTCTACCGCAAAGCCTTGGGCTGGAACGTCATCCACGCCGACGAGGACGGCGCCCAGCTCGACAACGGCGGCCCGATCAGGCTCGGCCTCCAGCGGGTCGCCGGTTACCGCGGCCCGACCTGGCCGGACCCGGCGAAACACGCTCACTTCGATCTCGAGGTCGCCGATCCGGCCACCGCCGCTGACGAACTGATCGCGCTCGGCGCGAGCAGACCGGACTTCCAACCGGGCAACGGCGACTGGCTGGTGCTCGCCGACCCCGAGGGTCACCTCTTCTGCATCGCCGCGGCGGGCTGAGGCATGGCCTTCCGGACCAGCTGGCCACCCGGATCGAGTCCGCGATGGACGGGGGTCTGACGGTGATCAGCCGAACGTTCGGTGCGGCCGTTGTACCCGGGTAGTCCCTACCGGGGGGACAGATCCGTTGCCGCCGCCGGTGACGATCAGCCGAGTTCGCCGATCAGGTACTCGATCTCATCCGGCGCGTACCAGGCGAGCTCGTAGGAGGTGGCCTCGCCGACGGCGAACTCCGCGTCGAGGTCGCCGAGGTCGGCCGCATCCACCGCTTCGATCGCCGCCAGCACCGCGGGCGCGGCGTCGGCGCCGTCCAGGTGGACGGCGGCGACGCTGCGCCATGGCAGCGGGCCGGACAGCCGCACCGCCGCCCTGTCACCCTGCGGATACTCGGTCGCATCGTCGGTGTCGGCGGCGATTACCACCCGCATCGCCCGGTCGCCGGACGACGGCGCCGACTCGCTGTTTGCGTCGCCGGGCACCGCATCCCCGACGCCGTCGGCGGCGAGCAGTCGAAGGCTGGCCCTGGCAGCGTCGGTCATCGCCAGATACTCGAGTTCCTCGTCGTCGGCGCCGGGATACTCGGCGCGCAGGGCATCCGTCACCCCGAACCCGATGCCGGATACCGGGCGCACCTCGCCTGTGGCGACGATCCGGCGCAGCTGAGCCGGGGTAGCCGGCAAATAGATCCTCACCGTCGGTGTCCACCTTTCTTGGCCGGCAGTCCGTGCGCGAGCTCGGCAAGCGACTCGGCCAGCAGTTCGGCGAACTCCTCGACGTCGGGCATCGCTTCCCGGTCTGCCGTCAGCCCGTAGTAGACCCGGCCCCGGTACGACGTGCAGGCCACCGCAAGCGCATGCCCCTTGACCAACGGGGCGACGGGGTACATCGCCTGCACCTCGGCGCCGGCCACGAACAGCGCGGTCTGCGGGCCGGGGACGTTCGTCACCAGCACGTTGTAGGACCGCCGCGACAGTTGGGAGCCGACCCGGGCGCCGAGAGCATGCAGCGTCGGCGGGGTGTAGCGGCCCAGCGAGGCCAGCGAGCGGGCGCTCACCTGACGCCCGGATTCGGCGTGCACGCGGGTCTGGAACGCGACCTGGTGCAACCGCATCACCGGGCTCGGCTCGGCGACCGGGAGGTCGACCAGGAACGAGGCGACCGGTGCCGATCCGCCGTTCACCCGCACCGACATCGGCACCAGTGCCCGCAGCCCGGTGGAGTCGGTGACCGGTTCGCCGCGGGACAGCAGCCAGGCCCGCAGCGCGCCGGCCAGCACCGCGAGCACCACGTCGTTGACCGTGCCTTCCCGGGCAGACCGGATGCGGCGGAATACCTCCAGGTCGGCCGCGTAACGGGCGAACCGACGCGCGCCGGTGCTGCTGACGCCGAGTGCCGACCGCGGCGCGGGCGAGAAGGTCTGCCGCACGATGCCGATCAAGCCGCCGGCCAGGTCGGTCACCCTGGACAGCGTCGAACGCAGGTCGACGACGGCCAGTCTGGCGACGTCAACCAGTTCGCCGGGGCTGGCCGTCAGATCGGACACCGCGTCCACCACCAGGTCGACGTTCGACGGCGCGGGCTGCGGGATCCAGGTCGGGCTCCGGCCGCGATCCGGGTCCGGGGTCAGGTCCAGGATCGCCGCGGCCAGATCGACCGCGCCGAGCCGGTCGACCATCGCCTCGTGCGTCTTGTTGATGATCGCCACCCGGCCGTCCGACAACCCCTCGACGACATACATCTCCCAGAGCGGCCGCTCCGTGTCCAGCGGGCGGGAGATTAGCCGGCCGACCAGGTCGTCGAGCTGGGAATCGTTGCCGGGCTTGGGAAGTGCCGACCGACGGACATGGTAGGTGAGGTCGAAGTCCTCGTCGTCGACCCAGACCGGCAGGGCGAGCCGACCGGGTACCACCCTGACCTTCTGCCGGTATCGGGGCACCTGCGAGAGTCGCTCGGCGATGTGCGCGACGATCCGGTCGTAGTCCACCTCGGGATCGCCGCGCAGGATCACCACACCGCCGACGTGCATCGGTGTCGCGGCGTCCTGG
Source organism: Nakamurella lactea DSM 19367 (assembly GCF_000426645.1). Lineage (GTDB taxonomy): Bacteria > Actinomycetota > Actinomycetes > Mycobacteriales > Nakamurellaceae > Nakamurella > Nakamurella lactea. The sequence goes on from NZ_KE384551.1 coordinate 39,953, forward strand.
GTGTACAGGAAGGCCGTGTCGCCGGGCGACAACCGATCCGTCATGGTGTCATCGTGGCATATCGGGCCGAAGCGCCGCGGCGACCGCGGGACGGGCGATGCCGGCGGGACCGCGGCTACCGCGAGGCCGGATCGGCAACCGGGGCGGACGCGGCGGGCGCGACCGTCCTGGCCAGCTCACCGATCGCGGTGCGCAACGCCGAACCGGCCGCTGCCCTGGACAGCGGCAACCCGGACCGCCAGGCCAGGTCGGTGGCCTCCCGGTCCTCGGGCAGCACCGCGAGCACGCCGATACCGGCAAACCTGGCGACCGCGTCAGCGGCCTCGTCCTTGCCTGCGGCGCTCCTGCGCTGACGGTTCAGCACCACCCTGGGATCGGCGTCCGGCACCATGGTGGCGAGGTCGGCCAGCCCGCGCATCAGTCGTTCGATCCCGGGCGGGTCGGCCGATCCGACCGCGAGCACCAGGTCCGCGTCGGCCAGCACCGCGAGGGTGGCGCCGTTGCGTCTGGGGGCGGCCGTGTCGAAGGTGATCTCCTCGTCCGCCTCCAGCCCGAACCCGCAGTCGACCACCACGGTCGCCGCCGTGGTCCTGGCGACCGCGAGCACCCCCGGGATCGCGGAGGCCCGCACCTCTGGCCAGCGGTCGGTCCTGGCGATACCGGTGAGCACCCGGATCGGCCCGACCTGCCAGCTCAGCGCGGCCAGCTGCGCGGCGTCCAGTCGTCCGTTGGCGGCCATCCGGCAGGCGCCGGCCAGGCCGGGCGATTCGTCCAGCAGCCCCAGCGCGTTGGCGATCACCCCGCCGTAGGTGTCGGCGTCGATCAGCAGGGTGGGCGCCCCACTCTCGGCGATCTCGGCGGCCAGGTTCAGCGCGACCGTTGTCCGGCCGGGCGCTCCGGTCGGACCCCAGACCGCGATCACCCGGCCGGGTCGCCGCTCCGGTTCGGACGCGTCGAATCCGTTGGGCGGGAGCATGTCCGGGTGATCGGTGCCGCCGTGGCCCGGCCACGGCACCGCGGACCGCGGATCGCCGAAGCCGGTACCCGGAGCACCGCCGAGGGTGCGTTCGAGCACTGCGGTCCGGGCCGCGTCGGCCAACGCTTCCGGTCCGGCGTCGTCGGCGACGACGGTCGTCACCCCGATCCGCTCCAGCCGGACCCTGGCCCGCTGATCGTCGGCCGAGTAGACGCCGACCACCGCCACCCCGGCCGTCGCCAGCCGTTGGACGGCATCGCTGGTCAGCCGGCGCAGGTCCGCTGCCACCACCACGACGGCCGCCTGACCGGTGCCGGCGACGGCCAGCAGGTCGGCGACGTCAACGCAGCGCCGGACCACCGACAGCGATGCACCCGGCCGGCCCAGCGCCGACACCAGTTCGTTCTCCCAGTCGTGCCCGCTGCCGGCGGTCGCAACCCCGCCGGTCATCGGTTGATCACCGTGGCACTCCGGTCACCAGGGTGATGATCGGCGTGCCGGTGGGCAGAGCCTTGACCAGCGCGTCGGCCGTCTTGGCGTCCAGTAGCAGGACCACCTGGTAGTCGCTGGACCCGGCGCCCGACAGGCCGCCGGAGGACGGCGCGCGAACGGTCTGCACCGTCACCTCGCTGGCGATGCGCTCGGTACTGACCGCGCCATCGGAACCGGACCCACCGCGCACCAGATACAGGTCGATCAGCGAGCCGTGAGCGACCCCGGGCGGCAGCCCGCTGGCCTCGACGTTGACGGCCAGCAACCGGCCACCGCTCGGCAGATCGCCGAGCGCGCCGGCGGGCACCAGCTCGCCGGCATTCATCCTCCGGTTGAGGACCCGGCCCGCCACCGGTTCCTCCGCCGTCAGGTAGCCACCGGCCGCCTCGCCCAGGTTGACGTCGGCCCGTTCCAGGTCTGCGGCTTCCAGCACGGTTCCGGCAGCAAGCTCGTGCGCCGCCGCCCAGACCGGAGTCGTCTGCTTCCCGGAACCGATCACCTTGGCCCCGACCACGACCGCCGCGATCACCAGCAGCAGGCCGATGACGATCCGGGGATCGAGCCACTTCGGTTTGCCGATCCGGCGCGGGATCGGTGCCGGCGGCACTCCCGGGGAACTCGCCGGGGACGACGACCTCGGCGACGCGGTCGTCACCATGCTTGTGCCACCACTTGCCGCAACCCCTGACCCGCTTCCGTCCACACCTCAACAGTCGTCCACATCAGCTGAGGGGACTCTGCCGCGAACGGAAAACTATCGCAACTGGCCGGACGGCGGTGTGGACAACTCAAACGGCCGCCAACGACATCAAGGCATACTGAAAGCGGCGAACCGGGTGCCTGTCAGGCAGTGCAGCATCACCCGATCGTGAAACCTCACCGGAAGGCAGCGAGCATGACGAACGAACGGTTCCTCACCCTGGCCGACGTGGCGGACGTGCTGAACATCTCCGCATCGCAGACCTACGCGCTGGTCCGCAGCGGCGACCTGCAGGGCATCCAGATCGGTGGGCGCAACCAGTGGCGGGTCGAGCGCAGCAAGCTCGAGGAATACATCGACCGGGCCTACCGCCGGACCGAAGCCGCGCTCGACGAGGCACCCGAGTCGTTCGCCGAGCTCGACGGCTGACCTCCCGGGTTCGTCCCGCCTGCGGAAACGACCAACCCCGAAACTCGCTATTGGCCGATCCGACCGTCGATGCATTCGCGCAGCAGATCGGCGTGCCCGCAGTGCCGCGCGTATTCCTCGATCATGTGGACCAGGATGTCTCGCAGCGGCACCGTATCCCCGTCCCGGGTGGTGCCGAGGGTGGACAGATCCGCGGTGCCGGCGACATAAGCATCGGCGAAGCCGACCTCGTCGCGCCAGGCCTGCCAGGCCTCGGCCACCACCGCGTCGTCGGCTCGCGCTCCGTCCCAGTCCTCGTCGGGTGAGTCCGGAGTGCAGTAGCGTTTCGGCACGTCCTGTCCGGCCATGGTGCGGCGGAACCAGGAGCGCTCCACCTCGGCCATGTGCCGCACCAGCCCCAACAACGACATCGTTGACGGCGGCACGGACCGGCGCGCCAGCTGCTCGGCGTTCAGCTGAGCGCACTTGAGCTGCAGGGTCAGTCGGTACCGGCGCAGGTAGTCGAGCAGGATGCTGCGTTCATCGGTGCCGGAAGTCCCGGTCTCGCGAGGATCGTCATCCGGGTCGACCCACATATCGGGAAACACCGTGGCCTGCGTCCACCGTCTCGGCTCAGCGTTCATCCCGCAATCATCGACCCCTGATGTTGCACAGTGCCAGCGATATCGCGGCAGAGGCGCGGGCTACGCCCGAGCCGCCCGGCCGCGGCCGACTGCTCGAGACCAGGGGGCCGTCATCCCATCGGCTGGGCACGGACGACGATCACGGCGGCCAGCGGCACCAGCACCACCCGACGCACGCTGCCGGCCCGCCGCGGCTCCCAGGCCGCGTGCAGGGCCAGCTCCAGGAAGTCGGCGCCGACCCGATCGATGGTGCCGGTGACGTCGGTGCCGGTTCCGGCATCCGGCCCACCATTGCTGCCCAGCAGGGTGACCGACACCGGTGACCGATCCCTGGCCACTCCGCGCAGCGCACTGCGCAGGGTGAGCCGGCCGGCCACGGCGCCGAGCGGCTGGCCAGTGGCTGCCGTCAGCCCCTCGACCATGCTCACCGCGGCCAACGAGACCACGGCCTCGCGACCAGGCGCTTCGCCGATCAGTACCCAGTCGGGTCCGAGCCGCCGCAGGATGCCGGATACGGCCGTCCCGCCAGTGGTGCGCAGCCGTACCGGCGAATCGACGGAGCCGGCCAGCCTGGCCACCATCCCGACACCGCCGAACTCGATCCGCTGCCGCTCGGCGAGTTCGGCCTGCAGCTGCGCCTCCTCCAGCTCGTCGTACTGCGCCTCGAGGTCGGCGAACAGTTGCTCCCAGCGCATCCAGCCACGGTGACACCGGAGGCCGCCGACCGTCAACCGAGCTGAACAGGCGGCTGACCAACGACCGAACTGCACCCGATGTAGTGAACATCATGATTTGACCTTGACATGGGCTGTTTACCTTCGTTTGACTTCAAACTATGTCAAACGCAGTGAATCGTACGGAAGCGTCGACTTTTGGGTGGGTCTGGCTTCAACTACTGGGTTCGATCGTCGCGCTGACCGCGATCGCCACCCAACTGCCTGGGCCGCTCACCGCTACCTCGGTCGTCGCTGGGACCCGACACGTCGCCGGTCCCGCCGTGCTCGACACCACGGCACTGACTGCGGCGTCCCTGCTGGTCTGGTCACTGTTGGTCTGGGCGATCGTGACGGCGGCATTGGCCGTGATGACCCGGCTGCCCGGTGGGCCGGGTCGGGTCGCAGCGGCTGCGCTCCGCAGGGTCGCGCCGACCGCGCTGCGTCGCGCGTTGATCGCCGGGGTCGGTCTCTCCCTGCTGGCCGGCACCACGGCGTGTGGCAGCGACCGATCCGCGCCCGTGGGGGCCGGGGCGAGTGCGAACGTCGTCCCGGTCGTCACCGCGACGGCGCCACCGGACCACGGGACGGCTGCACGAGGGGTGCCGTCGCCGGGTCCGACCGTCGCGGATACCCCGACCATCGATCAGGCACTGCCGGATCCCGGACCGGCGGCCGGATCGATCGACCTCGACTGGCCGGTGCATCGCCCCGGCGCCGATCCGCGGGCGCCCAAGGTGGATCTGGACTGGCCGACGGGCGCTGCCGGGTCAGCCGGTTCGACCGCGCCCGCCGCATCAACCACACCGGCCTCGCCGACCGCAGAGACCGGCGCCGGCCAATCCGAGCGGACGAGCGCGGCGACGAGCCTGACCGTGGTGATCGTGCACGCCGGCGACACCTTGTGGTCATTGGCCGAGCACCAACTGCGGGAGACAGGTGGCCCGATCACCGACGCCCGGATCGATGCAAGTTGGCGGCTTTGGTACTCGGCGAACCGCTCGGTGATCGGCGCCGATCCCGACCTGATCCTCCCCGGGCAGCACCTGCATCCACCCCCGCATCCGGCTCCCCCGGCTCCCCCCGCTCCCCCGCCAACCCGAGCGAACCCGACGACACCGACGACACCGACGACACCGACGAATGGAGCAACATCATGACCACCGCACTGGCGCCCCGACCGATCGCATCACCGCCGTCCGACTCTGCCGCGCCGGCCGATGCCCCCCGCCGTGACCGTCGCAGTCGGACCCGCCTGGTCGCGGTGCCGGATGCCGAACCGCCGTTCGACGACGAGTTGACGGCGACGGCCCGCGTCCGCCGGATCCGCCCGGGTTCCCCGGCCCGCCGCCGCTCACCGGACGCACCAGCGGCGCCGGCCACAACCGTGACGCCCACAGCGGCAGCGACCACAGCGGCAGCGACCACAGCGGCGGTGAGCACAGCGGAGGCGCCCACAGCGGCGGTGAGCACAGCGGAGGCGCCCACAGCGGCGGTGAGCACAGCGGCAGCGACCACAGCGGCAGCGAGCGCGACGGGAACCAAGGTCTCGAAGGCGCCCGTCACCGCAGAGCAATCCGCGTCGGCCGCACCGGCGATGCCTCTCACCCAGCCGCCGCGGGTCACCGCACCGGCCGGTCCTGCGGCACCGCTCTGGCCGGCCACCCGGGCGACAGCCCGGCAGAAGCCGACAGCAAGCCTGCCGCCGCTGCGACAGGTGAGCACGGTTCTGGCCAGGGCCTTGGTCGAGGTGATCACCGGAGTCCGGGGCGTCACCCAGCTGCGGGACCACTGCAGCCCGCCCGTGTTCACCGCGTTGCTGGACGGCCGGGCGCAGCGCGGCACCGAGTTGGCGAAGCTGCAGTCGACCCATGTCCGGCAACCGCGGGCCGGAGTCGCCGAGGTGGCCGCCGTGTTCCGGCGCGGCGCCAGGGTCCGGGCGCTCGCCTTCCAGCTGACCGCCCGTGAGGACGGCCGCTGGCAGATCACCGCCCTACAGATCGGCTGAGTGAATCCGGCGGGACGAGCGCTGTCACCCACCCGCGAGCCGACGGCGCGATCCAACCCGCCGACTCGGAGCGTTCGTCCCCGCCAGGCAGCCTTGGCCGTCACCCAGCCCGCCGACTCGGAAAGTTTCTCCCCGCCCGTCAGCCAACCCGCCGACTCGGAGCGTTCGTCCCCGCCAGGCAGCCTAGGCCGTCACCCAGCCCGCCGACTCGGAAAGTTTCTCCCCGCCCGTCAGCCAACCCGCCGGCTCGGAGCGTTCGTCCCCGCCAGGCAGCCTCGCCCGTCACCCAGCCCGCCGACTCGGAAAGTTTCTCCCCGCCCGGGCGGCCCCGGCGGGCGACCCAGGACACCCACGCGTGAGCCGAAGCAGCGAAGCGAGGACGCGTGGCGTACGCGACGAAGGAGCCTGCGCCACGCGACCGCAGCCGAGCGCCGGAGGCGAACCGGAGGACTCAGTTGTCGGTGGGCAGCCCGGGCGAGCCGGGACGGCCGTGGCACTGCTTGTACTTCTTGCCCGAGCCGCAGGGGCAGGGCGCATTGCGCGCCGGCTCCTTGGTCGAGGTCGCGGATCCGGTCTCGGCCTTCGGCCGACCCTTGGCGGTCCGGGTCGTCGCGGTGCCGCCGTCCTCCGACGGACCGGAATAACTCAGCTGCGCCGCCTCGCGATCCTCCAGGCCCTTGGCCCGCAGTGCCGCCGGCGTCGCCTTCTTCGGCTCGGCTTCGGCCGTCGACGTACCGCCGTTGGAGCTGCCACCGTTGGACGCCGCGGCCGCTTCCTGGGTGGGCAGGGCCGCGATCGGCCGCTGCCGCTTGACCTTCTGCCCGGTCTTCGGCGGCGGCAGCGCCCGGCCCTTGCCGGACCCGGCCGCCTGCTGGCCGGCCCCCGCCGCGTCGCCGGTGACCTGACCGGCGGCGCCGTCGGACCCGGCCGCGCCGGCGCCCTGGGCCGTGCCGTCCGGCGCCACCACCTGCACCTGCAGGTTGTACAGGAACCCGACGGACTCCTCCTTGAGCGAGTCGAGCATCGCGTTGAACATGTCGAAGCCCTCGCGCTGGTACTCGACCAGCGGGTCGCGCTGCGCCATCGCCCGCAGGCCGATGCCCTCCTTGAGGTAGTCCATCTCGTAGAGGTGCTCGCGCCACTTGCGGTCCAGCACGGACAGCACCACCCGACGCTCCAGCTCCCGGGTCACCTCGGGGGTGAGCTCCTCCTCGCGGTTCGCCCAGGCCTTCTTCGCGTCGGCGAGCACGGCCTCCTTGAGCGTCTCGCGGTTCAGCTCGCCGTGTTCCTTGGCGACCTGCTCGGAGCTGACGGACACCGGGTACAGCGTCTTGAGCGCGGTCCACAGCGTGTCCAGGTCCCAGTCCTCGGCGTAGCCCGCCTCGGTTGCGCCGTCCACGTAAGCGCTGACCACATCGGCGATCATGTTCTGCACCTGATCGTGCAGATCCTCGCCGTCCAGCACCCGGCGCCGCTCCTCGTAGATGACGGTGCGCTGCTTGTTCATCACCTCGTCGTACTTGAGGACGTTCTTGCGGATCTCGAAGTTCTGCTGCTCGACCTGGGTCTGCGCGCTCTTGATGGCCTTGGACACGAACCGGTGCTCGATCGGCACGTCGTCCTCCATGCCCAGGCGCATCATCAGCATGTCGACGGTGTTGCCGCCGACCCGCTGCATCAGATCGTCGCCGAGGGAGAGATAGAACCGGGACTCGCCCGGATCGCCTTGCCGGCCGGACCGGCCGCGGAGCTGGTTGTCGATCCGCCGGGACTCGTGCCGCTCGGTGCCCAGGACGTACAGCCCACCGACCTTGCGGACCTTGTCGCCCTCGGCCTTGCTCTTCTTGGTGGCCTCCTCCAGCGCGTCGGCCCAGGCGGCCTCGTACTCCTCCGGCGTCTCGGTCGGCGAGAGGTCACGGTCGCGCAGGTCGAGGTCGGCCTGGAAATCCGGGTTGCCGCCGAGCACGATGTCGGTACCGCGACCGGCCATGTTGGTCGCCACGGTGACGGCGCCCTCCCGGCCGGCCATCGCGATGATCGCCGCCTCTCGCGCGTGGTTCTTCGCGTTCAGCACCTCGTGTGGGACGCCGGCCCGCAGCAGCAGCTTGCTCAGCCGCTCGGACTTCTCCACCGACGCGGTGCCGACCAGCACCGGCTGGCCCTGCTCGTGCCGCTCGACGATGTCGGTAACCACGGCGGCGAACTTGGCGTCCTCGCCGCGGTAGATCAGATCGGACCGGTCCTCCCGGATCACCGGCTTGTTCGACGGGATCGGGACGACACCCAGCTTGTAGGTCTGGTGGAGCTCGGTGGCCTCGGTCTGGGCGGTACCCGTCATCCCGGCGAGCTTTTCGTAGAGGCGGAAGTAGTTCTGCAGGGTGATGGTGGCCAGCGTCTGGTTCTCGGCCTTGATCTCGACGCCCTCTTTGGCCTCGATCGCCTGGTGCATGCCCTCGTTGTAGCGCCGGCCGTGCAGCACCCGGCCGGTGAACTCGTCGACGATCAGCACCTCGCCGGAGACGATGATGTAGTCCTTGTCCTTCTTGTACAGCTCCTTGGCCTTGATGGCGTTGTTCAGGAAGCCGACCAGCGGGGTGTTCACCGATTCGTAGAGGTTGTCGATGCCGAAGGCCTTCTCCACCTTGGCGACGCCGTCCTCGGTGACGCCGACGGTGCGCTTGGACTCGTCCACCTCGTAGTCGATGTCGCGGATCATCCGCGGGGTGAGCCGGGCGAACTCGGCGTACCACTTGGACGACTGGTCGGCCGGACCGGAGATGATCAACGGCGTCCTGGCCTCGTCGATGAGGATCGAGTCGACCTCGTCGACCAGGGCGAAATGGTGCCCGCGCTGCACCAGGTCGTCCTTGGACCAGGCCATGTTGTCGCGCAGATAGTCGAAGCCGAACTCGTTGTTCGTGCCGTAGGTGATGTCGGCGGCGTACGCCACCCGCCGCACGTCCGGCGTCTGCTGGGCGAGGATGACGTCCACCTCGAGGCCCAGGAAGCGGTGCACCCGACCCATCCACTCCGAGTCCCGCTGGGCCAGGTAGTCGTTGGTGGTGACCATGTGCACGCCCTCGCCGGACAGCGCGTTCAGGTAGGCCGGCAGGGTGGACACCAGGGTCTTGCCCTCACCGGTCTTCATCTCGGCGATGTTGCCAAGGTGCAGCGCGGCGCCGCCCATCAACTGGACGTCGTAGTGCCGCTGTCCCAGAGTGCGCTGGGCCGCCTCCCGGACGGTGGCGAACGCCTCGGGCAGCAGGTCGTCGAGGCTCTCGCCGTCGGCGAATCGCTTCTTGTAGGTGTCCGTCAGCTCACGCAGCTGGGCATCGGTCAGGTCGGTGTAGTCGCCTTCGATGTCGTTGATGTGATCGGCGATGGCCTTCAGACGCTTGATCGTCTTGGCCTCGCCGGCCCGCAGCAATCGGGACAGAACCAACGTGTTCACCCTCGTCTTGTCGTGGCGCACGCAGCCGCGCACGGATGGCGCGCGCCGAGACAGCGCGCTCGTCAAACCGGCGGCGTCAGCCCCCGGCGGTTCCATGGTAGGCGCTGGCGCCACCGGCGGTGGCCGCCACCGGAACCACCGGCGTCGGCCACCGCCGCTCGACCGCGTGCCGGCGTCCGGCCGGGCCTGCTCAGCCGGTCGACTCCGTCAGTTCGTCGTCGCCGACCCCGCTGCCGGCCTCGGCCAGCCGGAGCAGGCCGTAGTCGAAGCCGCGCCGCCGGTAGACCACCGAACTCAACTGGGTCTCGGCGTCCAGGAACAGGTAGAAGTCGTGGCCGACCAGTTCCATTCGGTACAGCGCCTGGTCGACCGTGATCGGATCGCCCGGGTGATCCTTGATCCGGACGACGCGGCCGGGGCCGGCGTCCTCCGGATGATCGTGTTCGTCGGCAGCGGACCGCTCGTCCGGCCCGGCCAACTCCTCCGGCGAGGCGGCCACCGCCAGGGCCGGCGTCCGGGCGCGATCGTGCCGGCGGTCGGCCGCCTTACGCAGTTGGCTCTCAAGTTTGTGTACGGCGGAATCCAGTGCCGCATAGAAGGTCTCGGCGCTAGCCTCGGCGCGCACCACAGGACCCTTCGTCTCGAGGGTGATCTGTACCCGCTGGCAGTTCTTCGCCTGCCGGCGGTTCGTCTCATGGGACAGCTCGACATCCACACCGATGATCTTGGAGTCGTACCGCTCGACCCGGGTCAGCTTCTCGGCGACATGCGTCCGGAAATGATCGGGAACTTCAACATTGCGGCCCTTGACGACGATCTCCACAGGTCCTCCTAGCGGTTCTGGCGGCCGGAGCGTTCGGGGCTCGCGGCACACACGCGGGGGTTTGATGCCGTCCCGGGGTGTCGGCCCGCTGCTCCCTTCGAGGTGTCTGCGGTGGCGTCTCGGTCGCCTCAGACCCTGGGATAAGTCGAACCTACCCACCCCGCACCGATCCGCAAGAGCAGCGCGCGCAGCACGCCGGATCAACACGGAAGTGACAGGCCCCCCACATGTCGGACAACACCGGGTTGACGAAGAGCCGAGACCGGAATGTCCGCCGCCGCCACCATGGGGCTCGGGTGGAAGGTCCGCTGTCCGGTCACACCGGTCACCGCGCGGTCAGGGCGGCGGCGATCCAATCGGTGAAGTCGTCGGCCGACCAGCCGGCCTCGATCCGCAGCGCCCGATAGACGCCGGGGGCGGCCAGGGCGCGCAGCACCGCCTGCGACCGCGGCACCCCGGCCGGCAGCACCGGCGCCAGCGAGGCGACCATCGCATCCAGCACCTGATCCCGGCCGGCCAGCTTGGCGCGCAACAGCTCCCGGGTCTTCGCCGACTCATCGGTGGCGCCCTCGAAGATGGTGACCACGTCGAAGCCGCTGTCGTAGAGGTTCGTCAGCCAGGCAGCGGCGCCGCGCACCCTTGCCTGCGGATCCGGCTCGGCGAGCACCCGTTCGGCCAGCGGTCGGGCGTTCGCCTGCTCCAGCCAGTCCTCGCAGATCTGCGACAGAATCTCCCGCTTGCTGCCGAACGCGGAATACACCGTCCGGACGGCGACACCGGCGGCGCCGGCGATGCTCTCGATGCTGGTGACGCCGTAGCCGTGCTCGGCGAACAGCGCGCGGGCGGCCGCCGCGATCCGGCCGCGGGTCGCCTCGGCCTGTTGCCGTCGGTAGGAGGGCTTGACGGAACCGGTCACCCGGGCACACTATCAATGCATCCAGTGCAGCGTTGCTGCACTCAACGCAGTAGGACTGCACTTGCGTCCGACCCGATGACGAGGAGACAGGCAATGACCGAAGTCCAGCAACACCCCATCGCCGTGCGAGAAGACACTGGTCGGGAGGGCCAGGGCGCCGCTGTCGAGGTGCTCCGGCGGATGTTCGACGAGGGCTTCTCGACCGGCGACACCGCCGTGGTCGACGAGCTCTGCTCGCCCGACCTGATCGAGCATCAGTTCGGGCTGAGCGGTTCGGGGGTCGAGGCGCTCGAGCACGTCAAGGCGGCGATCGTCGACGTGCACACCGCCGTCCCCGACGCGGTGTTCACCATCGAGGACTGGGCCGCCCGGGGCGATACCGTGTGGGTCAGGGTGCGCGCGGTCGGCACCGCGAGTGGACCGTTCTTCGGCCCGCCCAGCAACCGGCCGCTCGAGTTCACCGTTGTCGACGTGGCCAGGGTGGTCGACGGCCGGATCGTCGAGCACTGGGGAGTTCCCGACCGGTTCGCCATGCTGGCCCAGACCGGAGTGCTCGACCGGCTGACCGCACCGCCGCAGGGCTGACCGCACCGCCGCAGGGCTGACGGCACCGCCGCAGGGCTGACGGCACCGCCGCAGGGCTGACGGCACCGCCGCGGGACTGACGGCACCGCCGCAAGGCTGACGGCACCGCCGCGGGACTGACGATGGTCCAGCGGCTACCGCACATCCCGCCAGGGCGGTACCGCGGCGAGGGTGACGACGGCCCGCACGGGCAACCCAGCTTCCGCAAGCACCGCGCCGGACGCGAGCGCGGTAGCGCCGGTGGTGAGCACGTCGTCGATGAGCACCACCGCGGCACCGTCCGGAGGTAGTGCACGGGGGCGGACCCGGATCCGGCCGGCCAGGTTGTCGGCCCGCTGGGCCGCCGTCAGCCGTACCGAGTCGCGGGCACCGGCACGGGTGACCAAGCACGGCGCCACCCGGACCCGCTGACCGTTCCGGGCCAGCACCGCCGCAGCGGAGCTGGCCATCGTCAGCACCGGGTCGCCGCCGCGGGCCCGGGCGGCGGCGGCCCTGGTCGGCGCCGGCACCAGGGTGATCTCGGGCGGGATCAGCGAGATCGCCTGCAGCCGCAGCAGTCCGACGCCGATCGCGGCACCGAGGACCGGCGGTAGGTCCCGCCGGCCGCGTTCCTTCCCGGCCACGATCGCGGCCCTGACCGGACCGCGGTAGCGGGCCAGCGAGCGGAACGCCGGAAGCGGTATCCCGGTGAACCGCTCCAGCGCGGCGTCCGGCAGCACCGGCTCGCGGGGCCGGCCGCGCACCGTCGCCGCGCAGCCGCCACACCACGGCTCCGGACCGCCGCAGCCCGGGCACGGCCGCGGCAGCACCAGGTCGACGAGCGTTGCCAACGCCGCCGAAGGCCACCCCCGAGGAAGCTGAGACGTCACCCGAGCCACTGTGCCGGCTCGGCCGCCCCGCCGCGGCGCGGCTGCCGCCCCCTGTGGACAACCCGCACTGGGTGGACAACCTGCCAGCCTGGGCAGGTAGCGCAAAGTTGGCGCAACACGCCGCGACACGCGCGCCAGCTCAACAGGTTTCCGCTACCTCCGGGACAGCCCCGCCGGGCAGGTAGCGCAAAGTTGGCGCAACACGCCGCGACACGCGCGCCAGCTCAACAGGTTTCCGCTACCTCCGGGACAGCCCCCGACGAACTGGCGCTCAGCGACCAGGACACGGCGCGAAGCACCCGTTCGCCGGTCCAGCGATGCGGAGGAAGCGGATCAGGGCGACGAAGGAGCCCCGATCCGACCCGCAGCTAGCGCGGCAGGCGAACCAAAAGGCACAGCGCTACCGGCGAACCAATTGATTCAGTTGGGGACGAACGGCGCCGAGCCGGTGACCACGGCCGCGTTCGGGTCCGGCGAGACCCACTCGCCGGACCGGGGCGTCCCGTCCAACTGGTAGACGCGCCCGTCGAAGGACGTCAGCATCGTGCCGTCCAGCCCGTTCGCCACGGCATCGACGTCACCGAAGATCCCGTCGTCGGACACCGCGGTCCGCTCCCGGCCGTCCACCGATACCAGGTGCAGCACCCGGAATCCGCTGGAGCTGCTGCCCACCTTCGCCCCGACCACCAGTTGCGCGGCCGACCGGAACGCGACCGGTCCGACGTCCGAGAGCTGCGGGTCGATCTCGGTGAGCCCGGAGATCGACAGGGTGGACTGATCGCTCGGCTGCGCCTTGCTGATCGTGACCACACCGACGTACAGCTTGCTGTCGGCGACCACCGCCACCCGAACCCCGTCCGGGGACAGCACCAGCGAGGTCACCGCGCCCTTGCCGGCCAGCTCGGGAGCGGCGACCACCTGCCGGGTGACGGGGCTACTGGTGGTCAACCGGATCACCTGCGGTTTGTCGGCGCCGTCCTGCACCACCCAGACCTCGTTGCCCGCCCGGTCGAACGTCGGAACGGTCAGCGAGTCGGCGGCCAGCACCGGTTCGGCGTTCTGGAACTGCAGCGGTTTGCCCATCAGCAGTTCCTGCCCCGTTGAGCTCCTGGAGACGGCGGCGAGCGTCCCGTTGGCTGCGGACATCGATGCCGCGATCACCGAACCAGAGGTGCCGAGCCGCCCCCACATCGCCTTTCCGGGGTTCCGGCCGAGCGAGATGATCCGGCCCGCGGAGTCGACGTAGTAGGGATCCAGCGGCAGGTTCCCGTTGCCCGGCGTCCCGTCCGGGCTGTACGAGGCGGTGTTGGTGGTGGAGTAGCTCGGGACCAGCGGGTCCAGCGGCTCACCGTCGATGGTGATCACCACGTCGCCTTCGGACTGCAGCGTCCAGGCAAGCTGGGCGGCCAGTGCCATCTTCGCGCCCTTCCCGGAGACGTCAACGCCGGTCAGATCCACCCGCACCAGATTCTCGTCAATGGTGACCGCCGACCGCAGGGCGACCTTGCCGCCGGCCGGGGCGGCGAGCTGGCTGGTCACCGAGTCGGAGGCTGCCGCCAGCGTCGAACTCGGGCCGGCCAGCAGCATCCGCACCAGCCGGTCGGCCCGGTTCGCGGGGGTGGGCCCCGGCGTCACGTACCGCGGGTCGGGCACCAGCACGGTCCCGGTCCGGTTGAGGAAGTAGACCACCCGTTCGTAGTAGCTGTTGCGGAAGTCCGTCTCGCCCACCAGCAGCTGCTCGGGTGCGTCACTGATCCGCCACTCGCCGGCCACCTTCTGCATCTGCAGGGTCTTCTCGTAGGCCCGGCCCGGGACCGCGTGGTACGCCCGGTCGGTACCAAGGGTGGCGATCTCGGTGCCCTTGAGCAGCACCGTGTCCTTGGCCCCGACCTCGACCCGGTAGTCGTTGCGCAGGACCACCACCTCGGCGGAGTCCGGATGCCAGTTCTTCGAGGCGTCCTGCGTCAGGTACTGCCGGGCGACGGCCAGCGAGTTGGCAGCCTTGGTGTCCTGTGAGGTGTCGGTGGAGTGGGAGATGAAGTCGCGGACGATCGAGTCGGGCGGCAGCCCGGCCTGCACCGCCGCCGGTGTCTGCGGGGCGTCCGGCTGCTCGATCGGCAGGACGTCCTGCGCCGGCCCGGACGACGGGATGTCCGCGCACCCGGCGGCCGCGAGCATCGTCAGCAGCAGGAAGGCGGCCAGGCCGCGGTGGCCGGCCCGCGACGCCGCCCTTGGCCTCCGAGGCGTTCGGCGGTTCACCGCTCACCCCTTCCGGATCGGTCCGACACGGTGACCGCGAGATCGCCGATCGGGAAGGTGGTCGACCCGGTCCGCGGCTCGACGGCAGAACTGCGGGTGGCGCTCAGGTCCGGCTCCTCGTCGTCGGAATCGGTGCCGATCCGCAACGGCAGCGGCGACCCGGTGACCAGCGCGCCGGACGTGCGCGGGAGGGTCAGCCGGAACCGCGCTCCGACCCCCGGCAGGCCGCTGGCCTGCAGCCAGCCGCCGTGCAGCCGGGCGTCCTCCAGCGAGATCGCCAACCCCAGTCCGGTTCCACCGGTCTGCCGCTGACGGGACGGATCGGCCCGCCAGAACCGGTTGAACACCAGGCTCGCCTCCCCCGGCTTCAGGCCGACGCCGTGATCGGTGACGGTCACTGCGACCGCCTGGTCGTCGCCGCCCACCTCGACCTGCACCGGCTTTCCCTCGGCATGGTCGACGGCATTGCCGAGCAGGTTCCGCATGATCCGCTCGAAGCGGCGGGAGTCGATCTCCGCCACCACCGGTTCGGCGGGCAGCGACAACTGGATCTCCACCCCGACGTTGACGGCCAGCGGCCGGATCACCTCGACGCAGGCGCTGACGTGGGTGCGGATGTCGATCGGCTCGGCGTTCAGCTCGGCCATCCCGGCATCGTGCCGGCTGATCTCCAGCAGGTCGGCCAGCAGCACCTCGAACCGGTCAAGCTCGGCGACCAGCAGCTCGGTGGCCCTGGCCAGGTGCGGTGGGAACTCCTGGCGGTCGGCGTGCAACAGGTCGGCGGCCATCCGGACGGTGGTGACCGGTGTCCGCAGCTCGTGCGAGACGTCCGAGGTGAATCGGCGCTGCAGCCGCCCGAACTCCTCCAGCTGCCGGATCTGCGCCCTGATCGCCTCCGCCATCCCGTTGAACGAACGGGCCATGGTGGTCAGCTCGATGGCTCCCTTCACCGGCATCCGCTCGTCCAGGGCACCGGCCGCGAACCGCTCGGCCACCGCGGCCGCCCGGCGCACCGGACGGACCACCTGGGTGGCCACCAGGGTGGCGATCAGCGCGAGCGCCAGGGCCAGCGCGGCGCCGCCGAGCAGCAGCGTCGTCTGCACGACCTGGACCGTGCGCTGCTCGCTGGTCAGCAGGAAGATCAGGTACACCCCGAAGGCATCGGTGTCGGTGACCGCGGGTGCGCCGACCACCAGCGCGGGTATCCGCACGCCGTCCCGCTCCACCGAGGTGTATTGGGTGGACAGCATGCCCGCGGCGACCCGTTCCTGCAGGTCCGCCGGCACGTCCTGGACCGGGCCGACGCTGATGCTCGAGGACCGCAACGCGACGATCACCGGCTCGAAGACGCCGGCCGCACTGCCCTGCGCGCCGTTCTCCCGGCCGGCCGGCCGGCCGAGTTTGTCCAGCGCCGTCGGCAACTGCTGCTCCAGCGTCGCCCGGTCCGGGTCGGCGCCGGCCAGGTCGCTCTGCACGGTGAGCCGGGCGCTGTCCACCTCCACGATGGCCGCGGAACGCTTGGCCTCGAGCAACCGCTCGGTGATCTGCTTCTGCAGGATCAGCCCGATACCGACCATCGCCAGTGACGAGAACACCAGGGTGAGCACCAACACCCGCAGCCGCAGCGACCGACTCCAGAACGAGACGGCCGAGCGCAACCCGATGGCGAGTCGCTCGAATCGTTCCCGGCTCAGCGCTGCGCCGCCGCGGGACGGCGGCGCAGCGCGCCCGCCACCGGCGGCTCGGGCGCCGTCCGCACGGTCGGCGCCGTCAGCCTTTGGGCGGTCCGCTGCGGTGACGTCGTCCGCACCGTCAGCCGCGGTGCTGTCCTGCCCGGCGCTGTCCCCTGCTGGGCTGTCCCCTGCGGGACGGTCCCCTGCGACGGCGTCAGTCGCGGTGCCGTCAGTCGCGCTGCCGTCATCCCCGACGGCTGCGTTGGCCGGGGTGACCCTGATCGGCTCGGTGCGCGGTTCACGGTCCACCGGGCCGGACGGCGACACCGGCCGGTCCGGCCGCGTCCGAGGAGTCGGCTCCAGTGGATCGTGCGTCACGACACCCCGGCCTTGTACCCCACTCCCCGCACGGTGACGACCACCTCGGGGTGCTCGGGATCCTTCTCGATCTTCGACCGCAGGCGCTGGACGTGCACGTTGACCAGCCGGGTGTCGGCCGCATGGCGGTACCCCCAGACCTGCTCGAGCAGCACCTCCCTGGTGAACACCTGACGGGGCTTACGGGCCAGCGCTACCAGCAGGTCGAACTCCAACGGGGTCAGCGAGATCGGCTGGTCGTCCCTGGTGACCTGGTGCCCGGGCACGTCGATCTCCACGTCGGCCACCTTCAGCCGTTCGGCCGCCCCGGAGTCGCTGCGCCGCAGCCTGGCCCGGATCCTGGCGGTCAGCTCCTTCGGCTTGAACGGCTTCATCACGTAGTCGTCGGCCCCGGACTCCAGCCCGAGCACCACGTCGACGGTGTCCGTCTTGGCCGTCAGCATGATGATCGGCACCCCGGACTCGACCCGGATCTCCTTGCAGACGTCCAGTCCGGAGACACCGGGCAACATCAGGTCGAGCAGAATCAGATCCGGATGGGTCTCCCGGAACACCTCGATCGCCCGCACGCCGTCGCGCACTACAGCCGTGTCGAAGCCGTCACCACGCAGCACGATGGTGAGCATCTCGGCCAGGGCGGGATCGTCGTCGACGACCAGTACACGTGGTCTCATCCTTCTATGGTGTCATCCCGAGGCGTGGAACCCCGCCAATCGGGCACACTGCGCAGTCATTGGAGCAGTCGCCGAGCGGCCGATCAGGCGTGGGACCATGAGCATGTGACCCTTCCGCCGGCCGGCCAGCCTCCCCGGTTCCCGTCGTACGGACGCCCGGAACAGCCGGGAGTGATCCCGTTGCGGCCGCTGGCGGTGGGCGAGATCCTGGGTGCCGCCGTTCAGGTGGTCCGGCGGCATTTCGTGCCGCTGGCAGCGGTGTCGCTGGTGCTGTCGGTGGTCAGCGGGCTGGCCTCGTGGGGAATCCTGCAGGCAACCGGGGAGACCGACCTGTACCTCAGCGGCGCCTGGCTCGACGGCCTGGTCAACGGGACGACGGCCGGGGTGCCGTCGGGGATCATCGGCGCCTTGCTGCTCGACCTGGTGATCTCGCTGGCCGCCGGTGTGGCCACCGCCGGGCTGGCAACGGTCTGCGCGGCCCAGGACACTCTCGGCCGGCCCACCACCGGTCACGACTGGCGGGAACGGCTCGGCGGTCGCTGGGTTCCGCTCCTGACGATCTCGCTGCTGGTCGGGGTGCTGGTCAGCGTCGGGCTGGCGTTGTTCGTCATTCCCGGGGTGCTGATCTACCTGGCCTGGCTGGTCGCGGCCCCCGCGCTGGTACTGGAGCGCGGCACGATCGGGGTGTCGCTGCGCCGTTCGGCCGAGCTGACCAGGGGCGAACGCGGCCGCCTGCTCGGATTGGTCGCCGCGGTGCTGGTGGTGACCGTGGTGCTCACCACCTTCGTAAGTTCGCTGCTCGGGCAGGCCTTCAACGGTCTGACGCCGAGCGGCGCCTACCTGGTCGCCGAGGGCATCGGCGCGCTGGTGACGATGTTCACCGGGTCCTGGGCGGGCGCGGTCAGTGCGCTCGCCTACATCGACCTGCGGATCCGCAAGGAGAACCTGGCGCCGACCTTGGCCGCCGCCGCCCGCGCCGTCCCCGGGGCAGCCTGACGATTCGTCAGCCCAGTAGTTCGTCAGCCCAGTAGTCCGTCAGCCCAGTAGTTCGGCCGGCACCGTGACCTGACCGTCCGGACCCGGCCGCAGCACCGTCCACGGCGAGAGGTAGCTCTGCTCGGCCAGCAGCCGGTACATCGCTGCGGTGCGCTGCTGCAGAGCGGCGTCGCTCTCGAAGTTGTCCAGTGCACGATCGGTGTCGCCGGCGGCCCGGCCGGCGGCCCGCTCGGCCGCCACCGCCACGTCGGTGGCGAGCAGCAGCTGACGATCCGGCACCGGCAACCCGAACCGGTCGATCTCCAGGTCGCGCAGCCACTGCGGGAACCCGGTGTCGACGTCCGGGCCGCCCAGCCTGGCCGATCCGTACGCGGCATTGGAACTGACGTAGCGGTCCAGCAGCAGCACGTCGTGTTCGGCGATGGCGTCCTTGATCTGCGTCAGCGCGCCGCGGCGGTCGAGCGAGAACAGCAGTGCGGTCCCGTACACCGAGTCGGACAGGTCGCCCAGCCGCCCGTACAACGCGTCCTTCACCAGGTCGGCGTGCACGCTGGCGCCGTATCGCGGGAACGCCAACGTCGCCACCCGGCCGCCGCGGGCCTCGATGTCGGCGCGCAGCCGGGCGGTCAGTGTCTGTTTCCCGGAGCCGTCCAGGCCCTCGATGACGATCAGGCGTCCCACGGCGCACACCCTACGGGCACGCCACCCACCCCATTTCGCCCACCGGGCGGTGCCCATTTCGCCCACCGGGCGGTGTGCTGTTTGATGGTCGGCATGACCGAAGCCAACAACAGCAAGCCGGAGATCGAGTTCCCCGAGGGGCCGGCACCGACCGACCTGCAGATCGAGGACGTGACTGTCGGCGAGGGGGCCGAGGCCGTGCCCGGCGCCACCGTTCAGGTGCACTATCTCGGCGTCGAGTACGCCACCGGGGAGGAGTTCGACTCGTCGTGGAACCGCGGCGAGTCCATCGAGTTCCCGCTGCGCGGGCTGATCGCCGGCTGGCAGGAGGGCATCCCCGGAATGAAGATCGGCGGCCGCCGCAAGCTGACCATCCCGCCGGAGCTGGCCTACGGTCCGGCCGGCGCCGGACACCGGTTGTCCGGCAAGACGCTGATCTTCGTCATCGACCTGCTCGGCGTGAGGTAATCAGTCCGGTACCCACTCAGGTAACCAGTCCGCCGAGCCCGCCCCCTTTTCGCGGGTTCTGGTGCAGTGGTGACCGCCCGGAACCCGCCCGGAACCCATGACAACGCTGGAGCCCGCGAACCTCGAGGTTCGCGGGCTCCACTGTCGTCTCGCGCACCCGTGTCGACCGGCCTAACGTCAGATGCCTGGAAGCCACGGGAGGTCCTATGAGTCGCGCACGCTCGGCAGCAGCTCCGTTCGCCCTGCTGATCCCTCTACTGCTCGGCGCCCCGGCGGTGCTCGTGACGCCGGTCGCCGCGGCAGTACCGGCCGCCGCGGCAGTACCGGTTGCCGCGCCCGCTGCCGCTCCGGCGGACCTGGCGAATCCCCTTCCGGAGCTGGCCTCGGCCTACGTACCGATCACCCCGTGTCGCGTGGTCGACACCCGCCGGTCCGGCGGTGGCGGACGGATGGGCCGTGACGTGCAGCGGACCTGGCAGGTCGGCGGGAGCTGCGGCGTCCCGACGGGCGCCACCGCGGTCGAGGCCTCCGTGTCCGCGGTGGCACCGGTGGGCACCGGGTACCTGCGGGTCTGGCCGGCCGGACTCGCCGAGCCGAAGGACACGGTGGTCAATTACGCGGGCCGCGGCATCACCAACACCGGCCCGATCCAGCTGTCCGCTACCGGAAAGGTGTCGGGCAAGAACCTGGGGTCCGCGACCACGGATGTGGTGATCGATATCCAGGGTTACTACGCAGCCGTTTCGGGCTCCCTCCCGGCGAGCGCATCGATGTATGTGTCGCTGGCGCAGTGCCGGGTGGTCGACACCCGCAGCTCAGGAGGCCCGCTGACCGTCGGCAACCATCGGACCTGGCAGATCGGCGGACACTGCGGCGTCCCGGCGACCGCTACGGCAGTGGCGGCCTCGGTGTCGGCCGTCGCTCCCGCGGGAGTCGGATTCCTGCGGGTCTGGCCGGCCGGCACGGCCGAGCCGACCGCGACTTTCGTCAACTACGCCGGCGCCGGAATCACCAACAGCGGCGCCGTGCAGTTGTCGACATCGGGCGCCGTCACCGCACTGGCCTACGCACATGCGACGCAGGTGGTCATCGACATCCAGGGCTACTACCTGCCCGCGGCCGAAAGCCGGCTGCCCAGCGGCGCCGCGTTCTACGTCCCGGTCGATCCGACCCGGGTCGTCGACACCCGCAACTTTTACTACAACGAGGACAACCCCCACGTCGACCGTCCGATCCCGGCGAACAAGGTGGCGCGGTATTACCTGGTCGACGATCAGGAGCAGATCAGGGAGCAGGGCGGCGGCGGCAGCCCGATCCCGTCACAGGCGGTCGGCGTCGCGGCATCCGTGTCCGCTGTGCAGCGGTTGGGTTCCGGGTTCCTCCGGGTCTGGCCGGCCGACGCCGGCGAGCCGCAGGCAACGCTGGTCAACTACGCGGGCGCCGGGATCACCAATACCGCGATCCTGCGCGCTGGAGCAACGGACCGGGTAGCCGTTCGCAACTACTCGGGGACTGCGGTCGACGTGGTGATCGATGTGGTGGGTTACTACCAGGTGTCGCAGCAGCCGCTGTCCGGTGTCACCGCCATCGGGCGGACGGCAAACGATCACGCGTGTGTGGTGATCACCGGCGGTTCGGTGAAGTGCTGGGGCGCGAACTTCCACGGACAGCTCGGCGACGACACCATCCGGTCGTCCAGCGTCCCGGTGGCGGTGACCGGTCTGACGGGAGTCACTGCCGTCGCCACCGGCGGCTCCAACAGCTGCGCACTGATGGGTGACACGACCGTTCGGTGCTGGGGCGCCAACACCAGTGGACAGCTCGGCGACGGCAGCACAGCGGATCGTGGGACGCCGACACCGGTCACCGGTCTGACCGGAGCCATCGCCATCTCGGTCGGCGAGGCGTTTGCCTGTGCGCTGTTGCAGGACCGCACGGTGGACTGCTGGGGTGCGAACGGCAACGCGCAATTGGGTAACGGGACCCTCACCGGCACCACCACACCCGGACCGGTCAGTGGGTTGACCGACGTCGCCTCGCTGAGTTCGGGATCCGGTCACACATGTGCGCTGCTGACCGACGGCACCGTGACCTGCTGGGGCTTCAACTCGTTCGGACAGATCGGCGACGGTACCGCCGCCCCCTGGCACAACGCCAAGATCCCGCAGCCGGTGGTCGGCCTGGCGGGCGTGACCTCGATCGGCCTGGGTTCCTACAGCAGTTGCGCAGTGCTGACGGACTCGACGGTCAGTTGTTGGGGTCGGGCCACCGGCGAGGACGCCTTCAACACCTCCGTCCCGCATCCGGTCAGCGGGCTGAGCGGGGCCGCCGAGGTGACGGCGTTCGGAGTTGCGAGCTACTGCGCACGCCGCACCGATGGCACCGTCAGCTGTTGGGCATCGCAGCAGATCGTGACGCCCGCACAGCTCCCCGGGCTCAGCTCCGTGACCTCGATCTCGGGG
This sequence comes from Nakamurella lactea DSM 19367, assembly GCF_000426645.1. Taxonomy (GTDB): domain Bacteria; phylum Actinomycetota; class Actinomycetes; order Mycobacteriales; family Nakamurellaceae; genus Nakamurella; species Nakamurella lactea. The sequence continues at coordinate 62,129 of NZ_KE384551.1, forward strand.
CCGTGCGCGGTACTGGCCGACCACTCCGTCGCCTGCTGGGGCGACACCGGCGACCTGCGCGGCTCCGGGCCCTATCCGAAGCCGACGACCCCCACGCTGGTCTGGTCCGGCCCACGCTGGTGAACGGCGTCCCCGTTCGCCGGGTCCCAGTGCGGTTTTGACCACCCGGAGCCCGCCCATAACAACACCGGAGCCCGCGAACTCGAGGTTCGCGGGCTCCGGTGTTGTTTCGCTCCAGCGGGCTCAGCCGCCAGACTCAGTAGCGGTAGTGGTCCGCCTTGTACGGGCCCTCGACGTCGACGCCGATGTACTCCGCCTGCTCCTTGGTGAGCTTGGTCAGCACCCCGCCGAGCGCCTCGACGTGGATCTTGGCGACCTTCTCGTCCAGGTGCTTCGGGAGGCGGTAGACCTCCTTGTCGTACTCATCGTTCTTGGTGAACAGCTCGATCTGGGCGATCGTCTGGTTCGCGAACGAGGAGCTCATCACGAACGACGGGTGACCGGTGGCGTTGCCCAGGTTCAGCAGCCGGCCCTCGCTCAGCAGCAGGATCGTCTTGCCGGACTTGAAGGTCCACAGGTGCACCTGCGGCTTGATCTCCAGCTTGGTGGCGCCCGACTTGGCCAGCCCGGCCATGTCGATCTCGTTGTCGAAGTGACCGATGTTGCCCAGGATCGCCTGGTGCTTCATCCGCTCCATGTGCTCGAGCCGGATGATGTCCTTGTTGCCGGTCGTGGTGATGATGATGTCGGCCCGCTCGACGGCGTTCTCGACGGTGTCCACCTCAAAGCCGTCCATCAGCGCCTGCAGTGCGCAGATCGGATCGATCTCGGCGATCACCACGCGCGCACCCTGGCCGCGCAGCGACTCGGCCGAGCCCTTGCCGACGTCGCCGTAGCCGCAGACCAGTGCGACCTTGCCGCCGATCAGCGTGTCGGTGGCGCGGTTGATGCCGTCGATCAGCGAGTGCCGGCAGCCGTACTTGTTGTCGAACTTGCTCTTGGTGACCGAGTCGTTGACGTTGATCGCCGGGAACAGCAGCTCGCCGGCCGCGGCCAGTTGGTACAGCCGCAGCACGCCGGTGGTGGTCTCCTCGGTGACTCCCATGATCTCGGGGGCGATCCGGGTGAAGTAGCCGGGATCGGTGGCCAGCGACTTGCGCAGCAGGTCGAGGATGACGGTGTACTCCTCGCTGTCGTCCTCGGTGGCTGACGGAACGACGCCGGCCTTCTCGTACTGCAGGCCCTTGTGGATCAGCAGGGTGGCGTCGCCGCCGTCGTCAAGAATCATGTTCGGGCCCTGCGCCACTTCGCCGTCGGCAGCCGGCCAGCGCAGCATCTGCTCGGTGCACCACCAGTACTCCGGCAGCGTCTCGCCCTTCCAGGCGTAGACCGAGACACCCTTCGGTGCCTCGGGAGTGCCGTGCGGGCCGACAACGGTGGCCGCCGCGGCGTGGTCCTGGGTGGAGTAGATGTTGCAGCTGACCCAGCGGACGTCGGCGCCGAGGCTGACCAGCGTCTCGATCAGCACCGCAGTCTGGATGGTCATGTGCAGCGAGCCGGCGATCCGGGCGCCCTTGAGCGGCTGGACGTCGGCGTACTCCCGGCGCAACGACATCAGGCCTGGCATCTCGTGCTGGGCGAGTTCGATCTCCTTGCGGCCGTAGTCGGCCAGCGACAGGTCGGCGACCTTGAAGTCCAGGCCGTTCACCACGTCCGCGGTGAGGTTGACGACTGATCCAGCAGATTCGGTGGTTGTCACCGTGATGGCTCCCTTGAGCAGGTGGGTGGCGCCACGCTTGTCGCAGCGCTCTCGTGGGGCCGGACTCGGGCACCTGCCCTGCACCGGACGCCCGGGTTCCGTTCACGGCGGTGCCGCGAGGTCCAGGCGTGCGTGTCAGAGCCCAGGTTACCGGACCGTGACCTGCGGACCCAGCCCGCGGCGACGTAGCCTGAGCCGATGGGGATGCGAGTGCTGCGGTCCGCACTGTCCACGCTGGTCGCCATGGCCATCGGGATCAAATTCCTGACCGGCACCGCCACTCCCCAGGTGCTGTTCTCCTACCTGCTGCTGGTTGCCGTGCTGGTCCTGGTTCCCGGCCTGATGATCGATGCCGAGAGCAGGCTCGATCGCCGGGAGGCGGCGACGTTCGTGACCACCACCGTGCTGGCTTCGGGCTGGCTGCTGGCCTTCGACGGCGGGCCGTCCGGGCTGCCGTGGGTGCCGTTCGGGCTGGCCTGGGTGACCGGCCTGGCCTCCCTGCTGGTGGCGGTCCGGGTCAAGCGTCGCGACGGCGGCGTGGTGTCCGGCGAGGTGCTCGAGGCGCTGGCCGGCTGGCCCGCCATGCGGCAGTTCAACAACTCGGTAACGGCTCCCGCGACCGCCCCCGACCTGCGGCCACCCGATCTACGGGTGGCCGCGGCTGACGCCGGCCCCGGACCGGACGGGCACTGGTCGCTGCCGGCCGCCGGTTCGGCGCGCCGACGGCTCCGCGAGCAGGGGGTGATCGGCAGGACCGAACAGGCGGGCGACCGGCCGGTCAGGCCCGCAGCGCGGCGTTCTGTCGGCTGACGGCATCCCGCAGGGCCTGCACCGAAGGACCGGCCGCCAGCACCTGCCGGCTCGAGTTCGGCAGCACGGACGGCAGCAAGTCGCCGAAAACGGTACGAAGGTCATCGATCCCGGCGCCCTGGGCGCCGATACCGGGCGCCAGCACCGGCCCGTTGAGGGCGGAGAGATCGACGTCCAGCCGGCCCACCGTTGCGCCGATCACCAATCCGAACGATCCGGGCGATGTCCCGGCATTGAGCGCCGCGACCTCGTCGACCATCACCTGGGCAATGGCCCGGCCATCGGCGCCGACCGCCCGCTGGACCTGCTCGCTCAACGGATTCGACGTGCGGCACAGGACGAACAGGCCGCGACCGGAGTTCCTCGCCGCTGCCACCGCAGGTTCCAGGGATCCGAACCCGAGGAACGGCGAGACGGTGAGCGCATCGGCCGCCAGCGGCGAGCCGTCGGTCAGGTACGCGGCAGCGTAGGCGGCCATGGTTGAGCCGATGTCGCCGCGTTTCGCGTCCAACAGAACCAGCGCTCCGGCACTCTGCAGCGTGGCGATGGTCCGTTCGAGCACCGCGACACCCGCGCTGCCGAACGCCTCGAAGAACGCCGACTGAGGCTTGACGATCGCAGCGGTGTCCCCGAACGCCTCGGCGGCGGTCAGCGCGAACCGCTCGAGTCCGGCCGCATCGACGTCGAGGCCCCAGCTACGCAGCAGCTCCGGGTGCGGGTCGATACCGGGGCAGAACGACCCACGGTCGGCGACCGCCGCACCCAGTCGTTCCCCGAAGCTGGTGTCCGTCATGATTTCTCGCTCTCCGCATCGATGGTTGCGTCCCGTTCGGCGACCGCGCCGGTCAGTTCGCGGACCAGGCCGGGCCCGCGGTAGATGAAGCCCGAGTAGAGCTGCAGCAGGGCCGCCCCGGCGTCCAGCATGGCCAGTCCGTCGTCCGCGGTGGTGATGCCGCCGACGCCGATCACCGGCAGTTCGGTGTGCGCGCAGACGAATCGGACCACCTCGAGCGCTCGCCGTCGCAACGGCGCACCGGACAGCCCACCGGACTCGTCGGCCAGATGGGCGTCCGCCGCGGCGATCCCGTCCCGCAGCACTGTGGTGTTGGTGGCGATCACGCCGGCCACCCCGCGGTCGGTGCAGACCTGCAACAGCTCGCCGATCGCCGCGTCGGTCAGGTCGGGGGCGATCTTGACCAGAACCGGGAGCGCCGCACCGGTACCGGCCAGGGTCCGCGCCTGCTCGGTCAGCGCATCGAGGAGTTCGTCCAGCGGCCCGCGGTCCTGCAGGCTGCGCAGCCCCGGCGTGTTGGGCGAGGAGACGTTGACCGCGAGGTAGTCCGCCACCGGGTGCACCGCGGCCAGCGAGGCCAGGTAGTCGCCGACCGCCTCGTCGACCGGGGTCACCTTCGACTTGCCCAGCGAGATGCCCAGCGGCACACCGAGACTGCCGCGGCCGCCGATCCCGGCGACCCGGTCGGCCAGGGCCGCGGCACCGTCGTTGTTGAAGCCCATCCGGTTGATGATCGCCCGCGAGCTCGGCAGCCGGAACAGCCGTGGCGTCGGGTTGCCTGGCTGCGGGTGCGCGGTCACCGTTCCGGCTTCGACGAAGCCGAAACCCAATGCGGGCCAGGCCCGCAGTGCGTGTCCGTCCTTGTCCAGGCCGGCCGCAACGCCCACCACATTCGGAAAATCGATGCCGAACACCCTGCGCGGCACCGGGTCCGCGGTCAGCATCCGGCGCACTGCGGCCGACATCCAGGGATGACGACCGACCCCGGCCAGCGCGCCGAGCGCGCGGCGGTGGGCGGTCTCCGGGTCGCCGCGGCCCATCCGGAAGAGCACCGGCCGGGCCAGCCGGCGGTAGCCGGTGTCCAGGAAGTCCATCAACGGCCCACGGACTGGTCAACGGATTCGTCCACGGATTCGTCCACGGAGTCGCCCACAGAGTCGCCCACAGAGTCGCCCACAGACGGGTCAACGGACTGGCCGACGGTCGATCCGTCCGAGGCCGGTCGGGGGGTCGGCTCGCCGGTGGTCATCCGCCGGTGCAACTCCTGCAGCGGCGCGACGTGCACCTCCGACCTGATCGACGCCTCGATGCCCTGGATGGCGGCCGCGGCACCGGCAATGGTGGTGATGCACGGGATGTCGGCGGCCACCGCGGCGGTGCGGATCTCGTAACCGTCGATCCGAGGCCCGGAGTTCCCGTACGGGGTGTTGATCACCAGGTCCACCTCGCCGGCCCTGATCCGCTCCACCACATTGTCGGTCGACTCGAAGTGCTTGCGCACGGTCTGGACCTGCATCCCGTTGCGGCGCAGCATCTCCGCCGTTCCCTCGGTGGCCAGGATGGTGAATCCGAGATCTGCCAGCCGCTTCGCCGGGAAGACGATCGACCGCTTGTCGGCGTTGGCCACCGAGACGAACACCGTGCCCGAGGTCGGCAGCGACCCGTAGGCCGCGGTCTGCGACTTGGCAAAGGCCGGGCCGAACGCGCTGTCGATCCCCATCACCTCGCCGGTGGACCGCATTTCCGGACCGAGCAGCGAGTCGATCGCGCCACCGTCCGGTCGGCGGAACCGATGGAACGGCAGCACCACTTCCTTCACCGCCACCGGCGCACCGGGGCGCGGCTGGCCGCCGTCACCGGAGGCAGGCAGCACACCGGCGGCCCGCAGCTGGGCGATCGACTCGCCGGCCATCACCCTGGCGGCGGCCTTGGCCAGCGGCACCGCCGTGGCCTTCGAGGAGAACGGCACGGTCCTGGACGCCCGCGGGTTCGCCTCCAGCACGTACAGCGTCTCGCCCTTGAGGGCGTACTGCACGTTCAGCAGACCGCGGACGCCGACGCCGAAGGCGATCGCCTCGGTGTGCGCCCTGACCTTGGCGATGTCGGTGCGGCCCAGGGTGATCGGCGGCAGCACACAGGCGGAGTCACCGGAATGGATGCCGGCCTCCTCGATGTGTTCCATCACGCCGCCGAGGAACACCTCGGTGCCGTCACAGATGGCGTCGACGTCGATCTCGATGGCGTCGTCCAGGAAACGATCGACCAGCACCGGACGGTCGTCGGCGATCTCGGTCGCGCGGCCGATGTAGTCGGCCAGCGCCTGCTCGTCGTAGACGATCTCCATCCCGCGGCCGCCGAGCACGAACGAGGGTCGGACCAGCACCGGATAGCCGACCCTGGCGGCCACCTGCTTCGCCTGTTCGAACGAGGTCGCAGTACCGAACGCCGGTGCCGGCAGCTTCGCCCGGCCCAGCAGCTCACCGAAGAGCCCACGGTCCTCGGCCAGGTCGATGGCGTCCGGCTGGGTACCGAGGATCGGGATACCCGCCCGCTCCAGATCGCGGGCCAGCTTCAGCGGGGTCTGCCCGCCGAGGGTGACGATCACCCCGGCCACCGTGCCGGAGGCCTGCTCGGATGCGACCACCTCCAGCACGTCCTCGGTGGTCAACGGCTCGAAGTACAGCCGGTCGGAGGTGTCGTAGTCGGTGGACACCGTCTCCGGGTTGCAGTTGACCATCACCGTCTCGTACCCGGCCTCCCGCAAGGAGAGTGCCGCGTGTACGCACGAATAGTCGAACTCGATGCCCTGGCCGATCCGGTTCGGTCCCGATCCGAGGATGATCACCTTGGGCCGCTCCGTCTGCGGCGCCACCTCGGACTCCGCTGCCGGATCCATCTCGTAGGCCGAATAGTGGTACGGGGTGTGTGCCTCGAACTCGGCGGCGCAGGTGTCAACGGTCAGGAACACCGGCCGGATGCCGGACTCGTGCCGCCGTCGGCGAACGGCTTCCTCGGTCGCCAGCGCAGCGTCCCCGGCCCCGGCCCGCAGCAGCGCGATGTCGTTGTCCGACAAGCCGTACCGCTTCGCCTTGCGCAGCAGGGTGTCGTCCAACTCTGCGGCGGCCGCGACCTGATCACCGATGCCGGCGACCAGCACCAGCTGATCCAGGAACCAGGGATCGATGCCGGTCGCCTCGTGCAGCTGCTCGACGTCGACGCCGGCCCGCACGGCCTGCAGCAGCCGGTACCAGCGGCCGTCCTTCGCCGGTCGCAGGTCCTCGAGCAGCGCCGGCGTGTCGCGTTCGACGTCGAAGCCCGGCTCCGGTGCGGCCGGCGGGAACAGATAGCCCTGCGCCTTGGTCTCGGTGGACCGCAACGCCTTTCCGAACGCCTCGGCGAACGACCGGCCGATCGCCATCGCCTCGCCGACCGACTTCATGGTGGTGGTGAGTACCGGGTCTGCGCCGGGGAACTTCTCGAACGCGAACCGCGGCACCTTCACCACCACGTAGTCGAGAGCAGGCTCGAAAGCCGCCGGCGTGGCCCGGGTGATGTCGTTGGCGATCTCGTCCAGGGTGTACCCGATGGCCAGTTTCGCCGCGATCTTGGCGATCGGGAAGCCGGTGGCCTTGGAGGCCAGGGCGGACGAGCGGGAGACCCGCGGGTTCATCTCGATGACGATCATCCGGCCGTCCACCGGATTCACCGCGAACTGGATGTTGCAGCCGCCGGTGGCCACCCCGACGGCACGCAGGATCTTCAGCCCGAGGTCGCGCATCAGTTGGTACTCGCGGTCGGTCAGGGTCAGTGCCGGGGCGACCGTCACCGAATCGCCGGTGTGCACCCCCATCGGATCCATGTTCTCGATCGAGCAGACCACCACCGCGTTGTCGGCCGAATCCCGCATCAACTCGAGCTCGTACTCCTTCCAGCCGAGCACACTCTCCTCGATCAGCACCTCGGTGACCGGGGAGGCCGCCAGACCGGTGCCGGCCAGCCGCTCCAGATCCTGCGCGGTGTAAGCCATTCCGGACCCGAGTCCGCCCATCGTGAACGACGGCCGGATGACGACCGGCAGGCCTAGTTCGGCGACCGTGTCGCGGACCTCGGCCATCGAGTGGCAGACCGCGGACCTGGGTACGTCGCCGCCGACGCTGCGGACGATGTCCTTGAAGATCTGCCGGTCCTCACCCCGCTGGATCGCCGGGATGTCGGCACCGATCAGCTCCACCCCGTACTTCTGGAGGATGCCGAGCTCGTCCAGGCCGATCGCCGTGTTCAGCGCGGTCTGCCCACCGAGGGTGGCCAGCAGTGCATCCACCGGGTGGCCGGACGCGGCCTGGTCGGCCAGCACCTTCTCCACGAACGCCGGGGTGATCGGCTCGATGTAGGTGGCGTCGGCGAACTCCGGGTCGGTCATGATGGTGGCCGGGTTGGAGTTGATCAGCGAGACCCGCAGCCCCTCGGCCCGCAGCACCCGACAGGCCTGGGTACCGGAGTAGTCGAATTCGCAGGCCTGGCCGATGACGATCGGGCCGGACCCGATCACCAGCACGTGCTTCAGGTCGTCACGACGTGGCATCTGCATTCCCCTGTCGGCCGGCGGCCATCATCGTCACGAACTCGTCGAACAGGTATCCGGCGTCGTGCGGGCCGGCCGCCGCCTCCGGGTGGAACTGCACCGAGAAGGCCGGCGTATCAAGGCATTCCAGGCCCTCGACGACACCGTCATTGAGGCAGCTGAAGGCCACTCTGGCCCGACCGAACTCGGTGTCGACCACCTCCGACGGGGCGGCCGGGTACTCGATGGCAAACCCGTGGTTCTGCGCCGTCACCAGTACCCGGCCGGTGCGCAGGTCGGCCACCGGCTGGTTGATCCCGCGGTGTCCGAAGGCCAGCTTGTAGGTCCCGAAACCCAATGCCCGGCCGAGGATCTGGTTGCCGAAGCAGATGCCGAAGAACGGGATCCCGCGCCGCAGCACCTCCTTGGTCAGCTCGACCACCGGATCGGCGGTGGCCGGGTCGCCGGGTCCGTTGGACAGGAACACCCCGTCCACGCCGGTCCCGTCGTTCAGGGCCAGCACGTCGTCGATGGTCGCTGCGGCCGGCAGCACGTAGGTGTCCACTCCCCTGGCGGCGAACATCCGCGGCGTGTTCGCCTTGATGCCCAGATCGATCGCCGCCACCGAGCAGATCCGGTCGCCGGTCGCCGGCACCAGATAGGCCGCGGCCGTGGTCACCTCGCCGGCCAGGTCCGCGCCGGCCATCGGCGGAATCTGCCGGACCCGTTGCAGCATCTGCTCATCGGTGGTCAGCTCTGCGCCGGAGAAGATCCCGCAGCGCATCGCCCCGGCCGTCCGCAGATGCCGGGTCAGCCCACGGGTGTCGACATCGGCGATGCCGACCACACCCTGCGCGGCGAGCTCGTCGGGCAGCGAGCCGCTGCTGCGCCAGTTCGACGGCCGGGGTGAGAGGTCCCTGATCACCAGGCCGGCCACCCAGATCCGGTTCGACTCGTTGTCGTCTCGCCCGCCGTTGTCATCCAGCCCGGTCGGGGCGACCCAGCCGGTGTTGCCGATCTGCGGCGCGGTGGCGATCACCACCTGCCGCCGGTACGAGGGATCCGTGAGGGTCTCCTGATAGCCAGTCATCCCGGTGGTGAAGACGGCCTCGCCGAGAGCGACTCCGGTTGTCCCGAAAGCGGTTCCGCGATGGATCCGGCCGTCTTCGAGTACCAGCGCCGCCGGACCGCCGGTGACCGCCGCGCTCGTGGTCTGACGACTCGCGGTCATGCGTTCACCCCGGCCACCAACGCGCCGCCGGCGACGGTCCGTCGGCCGCGCAGGAAGGTGCCGACCACCTTGGCCGGCAGCTCCATCCCCTCGAACGGCGTGTTCGCCGACAGGCTGGCCAGTTCGGCGCCCCGCACAGTCCAGCGGGCGGCCGGATCGACCAGCACCAGGTTCGCCGGCTCGCCGACCGCGATCGGGCGCCCGTGCCCGGCCAGGCCGCCGATCGCCGCCGGCCGCTCGCTCATCACCGCCGCCACCCCGCGCCAGTCCAGCAGGCCGGGCTCGACCATGGTCGCCACCACCACCGACAGTGCGGTCTGCAGGCCGAGCATGCCCGGCGATGCGGCGTCCCACTCGCATTCCTTGTCCTCACTGGCGTGCGGCGCGTGGTCGGTGGCGACGATGTCGATCGTCCCGTCCGCCAACGCCTTTCGCAGCGCGGCAACATCGGCGTCGGTCCGCAGCGGCGGGTTCACCTTGAACACCGGGTCGTAGCCGATGGCCCGCGCATCGGTGAGCAGCAGGTGGTGCGGGGTCACCTCGGCGGTGACCCTGGTGCCGCGTGCCTTGGCGGCGGCGATCAACTCCACCGACCCGGCGGTCGACAGGTGGCACACGTGCAGCCGGGAGCCGACGTGGTCGGCCAGGAGGCAGTCACGGGCGATGATCGCCTCCTCGGCGACTGCCGGCCAGCCCGTCATCCCCAGGGTCGCCGAAACGTCACCCTCGTGCATCTGGGCGCCGGCCGTCAGCCGCGGTTCCTGGGCGTGCTGGGCGATCACCCCGTCGAACGCCTTGACGTACTCGAGCGCCCGGCGCATCAGCAGCGGGTCGGAGACGCAGTCGCCGTCGTCGGAGAACACCCGCACCTGCGCCGCCGACCCGGCCATCGCCGCCAGTTCGGCCAGTCGCTCGCCCTTGCGGCCGACGGTCACCGCGCCGATCGGCCGGACGTCCACCAGCCTGGCGTCCTCGCCCAGCCGCAGCACCTGCTCGACAACGCCGGCCGTGTCGGCCGTCGGGTCGGTGTTGGGCATCGCGAACACCGCCGTGTAGCCGCCGAGAGCGGCTGCCGCGGAACCGGTCTCGACGGTCTCGGCGTCCTCCCGGCCCGGTTCCCGAAGGTGGGTGTGCAGGTCGACCAGGCCGGGCAGCAGGACGAGTCCGTCGGCGTCGATCACCTCGACGTCGGTCGCCCGCTTCGCGGCGGCCGTCGCGGCCGCGCCGACGGCGGCAATGACGCCGTCGGTGATCAGCACGTCGGCGGCCTCCTCGCCGTACGGTGCGGCACCGGTGATCAGCGTGCTGACACCATGACCGTTGCTCATGCGTTCGTCTCCATCTCGCCCGACAGCAGTAGGTACAGCACGGCCATCCGGACGGTGACCCCGTTCGCGACCTGTTCGACGATCACCGAGCCGTCGCCGTCGGCCACCGCCGGGGTGATCTCCATCCCGCGGTTCATCGGCCCCGGGTGCATCACCACCCCGTGATCGGGCAACATCGCCCGCCGTCGGACATCCAGCCCGTACGAGCGGGTGTACTCACGCGCGGTCGGGAAGAACGCGCCGCTCATCCGTTCGCGCTGCACCCGCAGCATCATCACCGCGTCGGCGCCGGACAGCGAGGCGTCCAGGTCGTAGGAGACGCTCGCCGGCCAGCTCCCGACGCCGACCGGTAGCAGGGTGGGCGGGGCGACCAACTCGACCTGCGCCCCCAGCGTCGACAACAGCAGGACGTTGGAGCGGGCCACCCGGGAGTGCAGCACGTCACCGACCACCACGATCTTGCGGCCGGCCAGTTCGCCCAGATGCCGGCGCAGGGTGAAGGCATCGAGCAGGGCCTGGGTCGGATGCTCGTGGGTGCCGTCACCGGCATTCACCACTCGGCCGGACACCCAGGCCGAGAGCCGTTGCGGCGCACCGGAAGCCGAGTGCCGACAGACAACGGCGTCGGCCCCCATCGCCTGCAGGGTCAGGGCGGTGTCCTTCAGCGATTCGCCCTTGGAGACGCTGGACCCCTTGGCGGAGAAGTTGATCACGTCGGCGGACAGCCGCTTGGCGGCCAGCTCGAAGGAGATCCTGGTCCTGGTGGAGTCCTCGTAGAACAGGTTCACCACGGTGCGGCCACGCAGCGTCGGCAGCTTGCGCACCTCGCGGCCGGACATCGCCTGCTCCAGCCGCTCCGCGGTGTCCAGCACCAGGGTCGCGGTCTCGGCATTCAGGTCGCCGGCCGACAGCAGGTGTCTCGGCATGCCCGAAGGAGCCGGGGGCTGAACGGCGGAGTCACCGCGGGAGTCGCCGTTGGCGGCGGACCGGGTGGTGGCCTTGATGGTGGTGGTCATGCGCGGATCAACTCCACAGCGTCGCGGCCGTCGGATTCGGTGAGTCTGACGGCGACATCGTCGTCCGCCGCTGTCGGGATGTTCTTGCCGACGTAGTCGGCCCGGATCGGCAACTGCCGGTGACCGCGGTCCACCAGCACCGCCAGTTGCACCGCCGACGGCCGACCGTGATCGCGCAGCGCGTCCAGCGCGGCACGAATCGTGCGGCCGGAGTAGAGCACGTCGTCGACCAGCACGCAGGTCAGGTTGTCCAGGCCGCCCGCCGGGATCGAGGTCTCCTCCAGCGCCCTGGGCGGACGACGGCGCAGATCGTCTCGATACAGCGTGGTGTCCAGCGATCCGACCGGACACGGACGACCACTGAAGGTGGCGATCCGATCCGCCAGCCGGCGCGCAAGGTACACGCCACGGGTCGGGATGCCGAGCAGCACAACGGGTTCGTCGCCGGCCTTCTCCAAGATCTGGTGGGCGATGCGATCGATGGTGCGAGCGATGTCGGCCTCGCTGAGGATCTCTGCACGGACCTCGGGGCCGGCGCCGGCGGTGCTGTCCTCGCGGCGCGCAGGGGTGTTGCCAGGCGTCATGCCCGTGGCTCCTTTCCCGCCTCACTGGACGGGTTTGAAGGATGGAACTCCGACCACCTTAGCAATCCAGGACCGGCCCGGCTGCCGCCGGGCCGGCGGGCCGGCGGCGCGGCCGCACGCCGCCCGGACCGGTGACAAAGTCCCGGCGCGCCCGGGGTGCCCACACCCCACTCCGGCGACTACTGTGCGTAAGGCATGGTTCGATCTTGTCGTTCCGCGCACGCTCGGCCCACAATCGCAGCAGGACAGTCGACGGTCGGACACCTCGCCCGCCGACGAACACGCTGCTTCACCTCGTCAGGAGCCAGTCATGCAGGACTATGCCCACGCCTTAGGTGCACGACTGCGGGCCGTCCGGAACCAGCAGGGCCTGAGTCTGCACGGAGTCGAAGAGAAGTCCGAGGGCCGGTGGAAGGCCGTCGTCGTCGGGTCCTACGAGCGCGGCGACCGCGCCATCACGGTCACCAAGCTGGCCGAGCTCGGCCAGTTCTACGGCGTCCCGATCACCGAGCTGCTGCCGGACATCAACGTGAGTTCGCCGAGTTCGCCGACCGCGAAACTGGTGATCGACCTGGAGCGGCTCGCCGAACTGCCCACCTACCAGGCCGGCCCGCTGGCCCGGTACGCCTCGACCATCCAGTCGCAGCGCGGCGACTATTCGGCCGGTCGCACACTGACCATCCGGGCGGAGGACCTGCGCTCGCTCGCGGTGATCTACGGCATGCCGCCGAGCGCGCTGGCCGAGCAGCTGGTCGACTGGGGCGTGCTGCCCGAGGGCACCGACGTCGAATAGTCGACCCGGGGCGACCTCCCACCGGGCTCCGTCAGACCGGGGTCCGTCAGACCGGGTTCGTCAGACCGGGGTCCGTCAGCCCCGTAGTTGCGGGGTGATCGCCAGGATCTGGGCGAGCACGCCGTTGACGAACTTCGGCGAGTTGTCGGTGGACAGCGTCTTCGCCGCCTCCACCGCCTCGTCGATCACCACGGCGGGCGGGACGTCGGGGGCGTACAGCAACTCGTACACGCCGATCCGCAGGATCGCCCGGTCCACCGCCGGCATCCGCTCCAGGGTCCAGCCCTCGGAATGCTGCTCCAGCAGATCGTCGATCCGGTATTGGTTCGCGACCACCCCGCGGATCAGCGATTCGGCATAGTCGCCCAGCACCAGCGGCTCCGGCCCGTCGATCCGCTCGGCCATCACGGCCAACGGGTCGGCGGACCGGGCGTCCGCGGCGTACAGGACGTCCAGGGCACGCTTGCGGGCCTTGGATCTGGCAGACACGTGGGTCGTCTTCTTTCCGGGGCCGGATCAGCTGTTGACGCGGCCGAGGTAACGGCCGTCGCGGGTGTCGACCTTGATCTTGTCGCCGGTGTTCAGGAACAGTGGGACCGCGATCTCGGCGCCGGTCTCCAAGGTGGCCGGCTTGGTGCCGCCGGTGGAGCGGTCGCCCTGCAGGCCGGGGTCGGTGTGCTGGACCAGCAACTCGACGGACGCCGGCAACTCGACGTACAGCACCGTGCCGTTGTTCTGCGCCACCGTTGCCTCCTGGTTCTCCAGCAGGAAGTTCGCCGCATCACCGACGGTCGCCGCCGGGATGTGGATCTGGTCGAAGGTGTCGCCGTCCATGAAGACGAAGTCGGTGCCGTCCTTGTACAGGTAGGTCATGTCCCGCTTGTCGACGGTCTCGGTCTCCACCTTGACGCCGGCGTTGAAGGTCTTGTCGACAACCTTGCCGGTCAGCACGTTCTTCAGCGTGGTGCGGACGAAGGCCGGACCCTTGCCCGGCTTGACGTGCTGGAACTCGGTGATCGTCCAGAGCTGACCCTCGAGCTTGAGGACCAGGCCGTTCTTGAAGTCCGAAGTGGATGCCACGTGCGCCTTCTCTCGTCGTTCTGTGTCGATCGCCGGGCCCCGGCGCCACCCCGGTGACTCCGGGCGGCGTCAGAGGACCTGGAGATCCTTGCTGGTCATGGTGAGGACCTGGTAGCCGAGTGCGGAGATCACGCCGGTGTCCTCGATGCGCACTCCGCCCCGCCCCGGAAGGTAGACCCCCGGCTCGATGGTGACGCACATGTCGGGAGCAATGATAACCGCGGATCCGGCCGCGACCGCCGGTGCCTCGTGGATCTGCAGGCCGACGCCGTGCCCGAGGCCGTGCCCGAACTGCTCGCCGAAGCCGGCGGCGACGATCACCGAGCGGGCCGCGGCGTCCAGCTCGCCGCCCGTGACCCCGGGTACCGCCGCGTGCCGTCCCGCCTCTTGCGCGGTCCGGACCAGCGCGTGCAGGTCCCGCTGCCAGTCGGCCGGCTCACCGAGGACGACGGTCCGGGTCATGTCCGAGTGGTAGCCGTCGACCTCGGCGCCGAAGTCGAACTTCACGAGGTCGCCCGGCCGCAGCGGCGCGGTGGTCGGCTGGTGGTGCGGGATGGCCGAGTTGGCACCGGCGGCCACGATGGTGTCGAACGCCGGCGCGGTGGCGCCGAGCCGGCGCATCCGCTGGTCCAGATCCAGCGCCACCTCACGCTCGGTGCGGCCCGGTCTGACGCCACCCGCCTCGATCTGCTCCAGGAGGGCGCGGTCGGCGATCGCGCAGGCCGCCGTCAGTGCCTCGATCTCGGTCGCGTCCTTGATCGCCCGGCCCTGCTCCACCAGGTCGCTGACGGGCACCAACTCGGCGCGGGCGGCCGCATCACGCCCGGCCGCCTCGGCGAGGCTCCGGTGGCCGGCGACCGTGACCACGTGTGCCTCGAACCCGACCCGGCCGCTCGCCCGGGCAACCAGCGCGAGATCGCACGGTCGCTCGATCAGCCGCCGCAGGTCGGGCACCTCGGCGGCGGACTGCAGGTCGTAGCGGCCATCGGTGCAGAACAGGGTCTGCTCGTCATCCCCGCCGGCACCCGGGTCCGCCGCGACCAGCAGGGCGGCATTCGAGCCGGTGAACCCGGTCAGATAGCGGATGTTGAGCAGGTCGGTGACCAGCAGCGCGTCCAGGTCGCGTTCGGCGAGCAGGGCGCGCAGTCGGGAGCGGCGGGCGGCCGGTCCCGGACGGTCGATGGTCACCGGATCAGATTACGAGCAATCCGCCCGGCCGTTGACCGATCTGCCGGCTACTTGACCGGAATCGGGTAGGTCTGGTCCGAGGCCCGCAGCGAGCCCAGCTGGATCCGCAGCTCGGGTGCCGCCTGCGCCGGGGTCGGCCGCTTGTCGCCGGTGCCGCTGTCGGCCGATCCGGCGGTGACCGCAAGGGCGATCTGGTCCAGGTCCGCGCTCTCCGCGCCGGACTTCTCGGCGTCCCGCTCGATCAGTGCCTGAATCTGCGCCAGCGGCACGTCGTTGAGCGAGAACAGCGCCTCCGAGTCGGAGCCGGCGGAACTCGGGTCGAGCACCGGGAACCTGCCCGGCCGCTGGTAGATCTCCGCCGCCTCGTCCTCGCGTACCACTTCGAGATACACCCCACCGTCGTTCTGGATGTCACTCGCCGACAGGGTGGCGGCTCCGCTCGCCGAGGATTGAATCATCAGCTTGCGCAGCACCCGGTCGCCGGGACCGATCTTCTGCGACTTCAGCAGGTCCGCGATCCGCTGGTAGGAGGCGGCCACGTCCTGCGGCTGGAACACCGGCGCGATGTCCCCGCCCAGCGTCGCCTCGACCTCGTCGATGCCGTCGCTGCCGTACAAACCGAAGGTCACCAATGGTTCTGCGCCCTCGGAGGGCCGATTGATGACGATCTCGTCGACGGTCACGTCCTGTCCGGCCGGTAGTTCGCCCACCACCGTGTCGCGCATCGCGGCCAGATCCGGCAGGTGGCCGGCCTGCAGGACGAAGGTGCCGCGGGACACGCTCAGCGACGAGTCGTACCGGGCATCGTCATCGTCGTCGTCGACGGTGAAGTCCTTCTCCCGCCGGGAATCCCATGCGGTGAGCGTGGTGCCGGACTCCGACAGCCGGACGGCCCGCACCTGTCCGCTGCTGCCCGGTACGAGCTGCTCCGCATGCTCCAGCGCCGCCCGTAGCGCCGCGTTCGGATCGGCGAGCGCGGCGCCCATCCCGTCGCCGAACACCGTGTCGGTCAACGAGTTCACCACGGTGCTGACGCTCGACGTGTCCGGCATCAGCGCCGCAGTGGTCGGCCCGGCGATCAGGAAGGCCACGCAGTAGGTGGCGATCAACGCCCGCCCCCCGCCTCGCCGACCCGGCGCGGCCTCCGGCCGCCGCGGCGGCGGCAAGGCGGTGACGGAAGGAAACTCGACCGGATGGGACCCGGCATCGATGGTGCTGCCGAGCCGGAAGACCGCCGGGTCGCTCGCATGCTGCCAGCCGCCCTGCCGATCGTTCTCCAGCGCGGCCAGGTCCGACAGCGGCACGGTGCGGTAGGCGTGGGTCAGGAAGGCATCCGCCGTGCGCCGGCGGTCCGATGCCAGCAACACACCCACCCGGGCCGACCGCTCGCCCTCGGGCCCGTCGGCCCGGACGTCCCGGACGGTCTCGACGGACACCACCCGGGTGTGGGCGGTGGCATCGACCGGTTCGAACCGGCTGTCCGGCTGTTCGGCATCGGCGCGGTCGCGGATCAGCCGTTCGCGGTCACCGGCGTCATGGCAGGCCGACGCGGTTCGGGTGGCCAGCACCAGCGCGGTGACGCCGGCCACCGAGTAGCCCAGCCAGCCGGGATTGTCGGTCACCACCGAGACACCGGCGAAGGTCAGCACGCCGGAAACCACCCCTCGGCGGGCCATCCCGATGAGCTTCCCAATAGTCTGGCCGGACATGGTCGGACTGTAACAACCGGCGCACCGGGCGCTGTTCGGCGCACGACGTCGACCGATCTCCGTCGGGGAGGTGTATGGGTTGAGCGAACCCTGGATGCATCCGGATGCCCTGCACCTGCCGGTGCCGGCCGGCGAATCCCCGGTCGTCTATGCCGCCTACCTGCGGGAAGCGCGCTACCACTCGACTCCGTTGGCCCGGTTCCTGTTGCTGATCGCCGCCGGCGGTCTCGGCATCCTGCTCTGGGTGCTGCTGGCCGCCGAGGGAGTCCTGCCGGCCGACGAGCTCTGGTCGAACATCGCGCTGGCCGGCTGGCTGGCGGCGGTGGGCGGTGGCTACTACGCCCTCACCCGGCCCGGACCTGAGGTCGGCATCGCGATGAGCGAACAGGCCGTGCGGTTCGGGCGCTGGCCGGACGACGTGCACGAGATCCACCTGGCCGACCTCGAATCGGCGAGCATCTCCGAACGGCCGTGGCGCGGCGAACCGCTGGCGCCGGCCTTGCGGGCCTACCCGATCCGGGGCTTCCGCTGGCTGACGCTGGTCCGCAAGGACGGCGTCACTTTCCATGTGGCCATCGACTCGGGCAACCGCTACGCCGACCGGATTGCCGAGGCACTGATCCGCAAACGCCCGCCCGTTCCGCCACGGCCGGCCGCCGGGAAGTCGCGCGTCGAAGGCAGTGGGCAACAACCGAAGCCGCAGCCGAAGGCCGGTCCGTCGGCGTCCGCATCCACCCGGGCGACCCGTCCGACCGGGCCTCCGAGCACGCCGCCGGCGGCTCCGCCGGCACCGTCCGAGAGGCTGTTGTGGGAGGCCGCCGGCCGCCGGCACGACGAGATTCTCGGCGCCTATCTGCCGTACGAGATCGACCCGCACCTGCTGATGCGTTTCCCGGCCATCACCGACGTGACCGTCCCCGCGACCGCAGACTTCCTGGAGGCGTTGGGCGAGGCGAACGTGTTGCGGACCGACACCTTTCCGTCCGACGAGGGTCTGTCGGGGCAGTACCGCGAGCGGGTGCGGTTGCTGGGCGCCGCCTGGTCCCGGGCTGAACGGCATGCGAAGAAGGTCGGCGTCACCCTGCTCGACCCGGCGCAGCAGCGGAAGTTGAGCCAGGCATCGAAGCTGTTGCGGCACGCCGAGGGTTCGACCACCGCCGCCGAGCAGGCGATCTATCTGCGTCAGGTCAGCGCGATCCTCGCGGAGCTCACCGAGCAGGGCGCGATCACCGCTCCACCCCAGGTCACCGCCGCCATCGCCAACCAGACCAGGCTGGCCATCGAGCGGGCCGAGCAGGCCGGGCCCGGCGGTCCGGTGGGCGGTCGTCATTCCAGCGACAGGCAGGACGAATCCGATGGCCTGGGAACGCGAAACTGACGACGGTGCAACGGATCCGGCGACGGGCCTGACGCCGCTGTTGGATCGCCGCTGGAGTTCGCGGGTATTCGACCCGGCGCACGAACTCACCGATGGCGACCTGACCGCGCTGCTGCACGCCGCGCGCTGGGCCCCGTCTGCCGGAAACAGCCAGCCGTGGGCATTCCTGGTCGGGCGTCGCGATGACCCGACCCATCGGGCCTTCGTCGAGCTACTGTCGCGGGGCAACGCGTTCTGGGCCCCGCGGGCGAGCGCCCTGCTGATCACCCTGCACCGCACTGCCTCCGAGCCCGGCAGCGAGTTCTTGTACTCCGAGTATGCGCAGTACGACCTCGGTCAGGCGGCCGCCCACCTGACGGTGCAGGCCCAGTCGATGGGGCTGGCCGTGCACCAGTTCGCCGGGTTCGACCACGACCGGGTGGCGACCGTGTTCGGCGTCCCGGATCATTGGCGGGTGACCACCGCCATCGCGGTCGGCCGACCGGCTCCGGTTGAGTCGATCGAAGGCCTTGAGCCATCGCTGGCCATCCGGGAACGCCAGGTTCGACGACGTAACCCGCTGTCGGACTTCGTGTTCGACGGTAGGTTCGGCCAGTCGGCGGCCTGGACGGTTCGTCACGAGCTGCCGGGCGACGGCACCACGGGATGAGCGCCGAACCGTCACCACCGGCGGTGAATCATGTCCGGGCACGGGCAGCAGCACGATCGGGCCGGGACCGGGATCGAATCGCCGCGGCGCTGACGGGTGCCGTCCTCCCGGAGGCCGGCCTGTCGACAGAGTCGTTGGCCGATCGGCTCTTCCAGCATCCCATCACGATCAATTTCCACCCGGACCGTGTGGTCCGAACCGGGGCGACAGCCGGTCTCACCGTTGCCGAATCGCTGCTGCGCACCGGCGGCTACCTCACTCAGTATCAGACCGGCATCAGCGCCGGTGGCCTCACCGCACACCGCGGCGGCGACCGTCATCGTTGGGAGGTCACCCTTTTCGGCGACGACTACGCCGCGATCACCGGGTCAGCACCCGTGCACCGGCCCCGTTACGGCGGACTGAACATCGCCGAATACCCGGACGGCAGCTGTCCCCGATTCGGTTCCTGCGTGCTGGTGCTGCGTCCCCACACGGTGCGGCGCAGCACCTTCAGCGTCGGCGACTCGAGTAGTACGCCGACCGATATCGGAACGTCCGATGCTGGGCTCGGGGTGCTGGCCGGCCTGCTCGAGACGGCACATCGGAGCGGCCGGGTGCTGAATCTGCCCCGCGGCAACGTCGCGGAGCTGATCGCCGCGATCCGGGCGGGCGAGCCGCCAACGGCCGGCGACTCCGGCCGGCACCGGACCGACGGCCCTGAGCCGACCCCGGTGCGAGCGTTGGGTCGAGCGCTGGACGATTACGTCGAGGCGCAGGTCCACGGGCCGATCGATCTGGCCGCCGACGTCGCCGCCCTGGTCGTCGACCCGTCGTTCGACCACACCAGAGACGGCACAGCGCTGGAGCAGGTTGCCGACCGCTTCCAATTCCCGCTGCTCCGACATCCTGGATATGGCCTTCCGGCCGGACGGGTCGGTCCAGAATTTCGCGGCCCAGCCATCCCCGGTCTCGCCCGGCGGGTCCAACGCGAATTCGCCGACGGCGGACCGTTGACGGCGGCGGCTGTAGGAAGGGCGGCCGTCGATCTGGTCCACAATCCCCACCGATGGACCGATCACGACCCGGCGACCACCGCCCAACACCTCAAACAGTTGTGGCACACGCTGGTGGCCTTCGGAGATCCGATCGGGCCGGTCAAGAGTTTCAACTGACTGCCTCCGGCGAGCCGGTGCCGGGCTGACGCACGGCTGCAGGTGACCGAGATCAGCTCGGGTACCCGGCAGGCGTGAGCACCATCGGTTGCCGTCCGGTCCCTCGGGCGAGTTGTTGTTGGTAGGAGCCGGGTCTTCGGTCCCAGATGACGTGGCCGTCGACGACGGTGCCGGCGAGTTGGTCGCGGTGCACGATTGTATGGTGTGGTCCGCAGAGGCTGGCGCCGTTGTCGATGTCCGTGAGCCCGCCGTCGGCCCAGTGTCGTAGATGGTGGGCGTCGGTCCAGTGGACCGGCGCGTCGCAGCCGTCAAAGGTGCATTTTTTGTCCCTGGCCCACAGGGCGCGGATCTGCCAAGGTGTGAACAGTCGTTGTGCTCGGCCCTGGTCGAGGACTTCACCGCCGCCGCCCAGGACCTGCGGGATGATCTTCGCATCGCAGGCCAGCTTGCGGACGGTGTGGGGGGCCAGCAATGTCCCGGTAGCCAGCGACCCGAATACTTCACCGCCGCCCAACGCGGCGGCCAGGTCGTCGAAGGACATGGTGACGTGCAGGGTCGCTTTCGGCTGCGCCGGGACCCCGTCGGCCGCGGCCGCGGAGCGGCGGCACACCTCGATCAAGGCCTCGCCGCGGCGCCGCCCGACCGGCCGGGTGTCTGGTTGCCCGTCGGGTTGCGGTGTCGGGGCCGACAGCGGGCCGATCGCCGCTTCCAGGTTGGCTCTGCCTTCCGGGTCCACCGTCAGGTCGTAGTGGTACAGCCCGGAGGTGCCCCGCCGGCCGGTGGACAGTTCGACGGAGCGGTGCAGGCGGTCTTGTTGGTCTTGGAAGACGCCGGGTTTGCCGTACCGCTCGATCAGTAGGTCGTGCATCTGCCGGACCGTCGACGCGCCGTGTTCCTCGCCGGCCTTGATCATCAGGTCCAGGATCACCGGGTGCGCCTCGTCGGTCAGGGCCGGGCCGATCTTGTCGAACTCGGCTGCGACGGTGACCGCGACCTGCGGCGCAATATCGGTCGAGCGGATCGAATCGGCCAACGGCGCCATGTCCGGGCGGGCGAGGATCCCTGCGGCCTTCGCGATCGCGGACGCGACACCGGGCTGCGCGAACCAGTCACAATCGGCGACCCACGCCGTCGTAGATTTCGCCTGCGAAGCCTCGACCTCGCCGCGCTGCTCGGCCTCGGCGGTCGCGATCACCATCCCGGCTTCCACCAACGCACACAGCTGACCGAAGCTGCCGACCACCTCGCCGAGTTGCCCGTTAGGCACCTGATGGATCACCTCCGACAGATCCTTCAGCGCAGCGGTAGCGGCATCCACGAGCGCCAACCGCTCACCCGCCGGCATCACCGCCACGCCACCGCTCGTCATAGGAACAATTGTACGAAACAGCACCGACAGCCGGGCCCGTTCGAATCCGCCCGCCCCAGCCGCCACCCCCTGTCCACGACACGAACGATCGCAGAATCCGCCGCATCGACCATGAGTTGTCCACAACGAGCTGGTCGGCGCGGGCGATCGGCACTATTGGGGAAGATTCAGCCGCGTACTCGCGGCGTATCCGCACCCGGAAACGACGGTTCGGCGCAACAGTTCGAGCGGCACGGCAGCTCGTCCGCTCGGGATCCGGACCGCAGTGACGGCTGGTACTCAGGGTCGGCCCCGACGTCGTCGAGTGCATGGCCGGCGACGATCTCGTTCGACCGCGCAACCTGCGCTTCGAACTCGCCGGCAGCCGTGCCAGCGGAACACCGTCCGCCGCCCTCATGTCGGCGTCTTCCGGTTCCTTCTGGAACTGCGGATTGTTCGCGGACGACTCGCCCAAGAAGACCACGTTGAACCAGCAGTGTTCGGTCCGGACGGCAGACCGATCAGATACCCCCGGCGCGCCGGTAGTCCAAAACGCCGAACCGGCAGGGCCAACCAGGGATGCCGCCCGTGCGCAGTGCACTCCCGCGATCGGCGCGGGCTGCTACCTGCGAGCGGCGATGAACTGCAGGGCCAACTCGTAGCCGAGCGGGCCGAGGCCGGCGATCACCCCGGAGGCGACCGCCGAGATCACCGAGTGGTGCCGGAACTCCTCGCGGGTGTGGATGTTCGACAGGTGCACCTCCACCAGGTCGGCGGTGCGCTGGGAAGCGGCGTCCCGCAACGCGATCGAGTAGTGCGACCAGGCGGCGGGGTTCAACACAACCGGGATCTCACCGTCGGCGGCCTCGTGCAGCCAGTGCACCAGCTCGGTCTCGTCGTCGGTCTGCCGCACCTCGACCTGCAGCCCGAGCGATGCCCCGACCGACACCAACCGGTCGGCGATCTCGGCGTGGCTGACGTTGCCATAGACGTTCGGTTCCCTGACCCCCAACCGGCCGAGGTTGACGCCGTTGAGCACCAACACCTTTCGGCGTTCGATCCCGGCCCTGCCGGCCAGCTCGCGCTCGGCGTCGGACACCAGATCTTCGCTCAGCGCGCGCAGCACCGCATCCGACTCGGTGGGATCGGGGGCATCGGTCATGATCGGGTCTCCTCCGTGTCTGACGAACCAGCCGTGTCTGACGAACCAGCCGTGTCTGACGAACCAGCCGTGTCCGACGAACCAGCAGTGTCCGACGAACCAGCCACGGCGCCAAGCGATACGGGATCAACGGCAATGCTCGAGTAGGCGCTGCGCAGCAGCTGCGGATCCGGCCCCTCCAGCCGGCCGGGCACGCCCAGGCCGTCCAGCACGACGAACCGCAGCATGCCTGCCCTGGTCTTCTTGTCCGCACTCATCGTCTGCACCAGCTCGTCGAAGGCGTCGGCCTGGTAGCCAACCGGCAGGCCCAATGAGCTCAGCACACGACGATGTCGGTCAACGGTCCAGCCGTCCAGCCGACCGGCCGCCCTGGCCAGTTCGGCAGCGAACACCATGCCGACGCTCACGGCCTCGCCGTGCCGCCACCGGAACTGCTCCCGTTTCTCGATGGCGTGCGCCAGAGTGTGGCCGTAGTTGAGGATCTCGCGCAGATCGGACTCGCGCAGATCGGCGGCGACCACATCGGCCTTCACCTGGACGGCCCGCCTGATCAGCTCCGGCAGCACGGTGCCACGGGGATCCAGCGCCGCCGCCGGGTTGGCCTCCACCAGCTCGAGGATCGCCGGGTCGGCGATGAACCCGCACTTGACCACCTCAGCCATCCCGGCCACCAGCTCGACGGCCGGCAGGGTGTCGAGGGCGGCCAGATCGGCCAGCACCGCCGACGGCTCGTGGAAGGCGCCGACCAGGTTCTTCCCGGCGCCGGTGTTGATCCCGGTCTTGCCGCCGACCGCGGCGTCCACCATGCCCAGCAGTGTGGTCGGCACCTGCACGACCCGGACGCCGCGCATCCAGGTGGCGGCGGCGAACCCGGCGACATCGGTCACCGTGCCGCCGCCGAGGCCGATCACCACATCGCTGCGTTCCAGCCCGATCTGCCCGAAGACGTCCCAGCAGAAGGCCAGCACACCAAGGGCTTTCGCCTCTTCGGCATCGGGGACCTGGATCAGTTGAGCATCGATGCCGGCCGCCGTCAGCCGATCCCGGAGGCGGCCCGCCCGCTCGGCCAGACTCACCGGGTGCACCAACGCGGCCCGCCGTGACCCGGCGGCGGCCGCCACCACCGCCTCGTCCAGCCCGCGCCCGATCCGCACCTCGTACGGCGCGGCGGTCGCGACCCGGACCACCGCCACCGGAGCCACCGAAGCCCCTGGAGCCCCTGGAGCCCCCGTCATCGCAGGTCCAGTTCGTCGACGATCGCCGCCGCGATCTCCGGTACGGTCCGTTCGTCGGTATCGACCTCGAGCACCGAAACCTCCCGGTACAACGGCAGCCTGGCGTCCAGCAGCGCCTTGAAGGTGGCCCTGGGATTCACCCCGACCAGCAACGGCCGGTTCGCGGCCATCCCGGTGCGCTTGACCCCCTGTGGCATCGACACCGCCAGGAACACCACCCGGTGCCCATGCAGCAGTTCCCGGGTCTCCGGCGCCAGGATCGCTCCGCCGCCGAGCGCCAACACTCCGTCGTGCTCGGCCAACGCGGCGGCCACCGCCGCCTGCTCCAGTTCCCGGAAGTGGTCCTCACCGTCGGAGGTGAAGATGTCGGAGATCGGCCGGCCCTGCTGTTGCACGATGTCGGCGTCGGTGTCCCGCAGCGACAGGTCGAGCAGCTCGGCCACCGCCGTGCCGACCGACGTCTTGCCGGATCCGGGCGCGCCGACCAGCACCACGACGGGCGCCATTACTCGTCTCCGGCGGCCGGATGCCCGGCCACCACCGGCGCCGCAGCATCGGCAGCGGTATCGGCACCGGGGTTCGCGACCGCCCCGGCGATCGCGTCCAGGTATCCGGCGACATTGCGCCGGATCTCGGAAACACTGTCGCCGCCGAACTTCTCGCTCACCGCGTCGGCCACCACCAGGGCCACCATCGCCTCGGCCACCACGCCGGCCGCCGGGACGGCACAGACATCGCTGCGCTGATGGATCGCCGTCGCGGCATCGCCGCTGCGGACGTCGACGGTAGCCAGCGCCCGCGGCACGGTGGAGATCGGCTTCATCGCCGCCCGCACCCGGAGCACCTCGCCGTTCGTCATCCCGCCCTCGATCCCGCCGGCTCGGTTCGAGCGGCGGGATACCCGCTGTCCCGCAGTGCCTTCCACCGCCGCCGCGTCGATCTCGTCGTGCGCGACCGAGCCGCGGCGGCGGGCCGTGCGGAAACCGTCACCGATTTCGACCGCCTTGATCGCCTGGATGCCCATCAGTGCCGCGGCCAGCCGGCCGTCCAGCTTGCGATCGGCGTGCACGAACGATCCCAGCCCCGCGGGCAGTCCGTAGACCAGCACCTCGACCACCCCGCCGAGGGTGTCCCCGTCGGCCTTGGCGGCCTCGATCTCGGCGACCATCGCGGCCGTCGAATCGGGGTGCAGGGCGCGCACCGGCGACGCGTCGATCGCATCTCGGTCGTCAGGGGTCGGCAGCGAACCGTCGGCGTCGACCGCGTCCGCTTCGCCGATCGACACCACGTGCGAGACCACCTCCGCGCCGAGCACCTCGCGCAGCAGGTGCTGGGCCAGGGTGCCCAGCGCCACCCGGGAGGCGGTCTCCCGCGCCGAGGCCCGCTCCAACACCGGACGCGCCTCGTCGAAACCGTACTTCTGCATGCCGGCCAGGTCGGCATGACCGGGCCGCGGCCGGGTCAGCGGTGCGTTGCGGGCCAGTCCGGCCAGCACCTCGGGATCGACCGGATCGGAGGACATCACCTGTTCCCACTTGGGCCACTCGGTGTTGCCGATCTGGATCGCCACCGGCCCGCCGAGGGTGCGCCCGTGCCGGACCCCGCCGAGAATCGTCACCGCGTCCTGCTCGAACTTCATCCGGGCGCCGCGACCGTAGCCGAGCCGCCGGCGGGCGAGTTGTTCGGCGATATCGCCGCTGGTCACCGGGATGCCGGCGGGCAATCCTTCGATGACGGCGGTCAGGGCTTGGCCGTGTGACTCCCCGGCAGTGATCCAACGCAGCACGAGCACCAGTCTCCCATGCGCGACTGCTCGCTCAAGCGGCGGCCGCGGCCGGCCCCGACGCTGTTGATCATGGCGCTCAGCCCGCGAAACGCCGGTTGAGCGTCCGGTTTGCCGGGCAGGGAACCATGATCATCGCCCGCGGGGGGTGCCCGGGGGGGGTGCGCAAGGTGGGTGGGCCCGGGGTGCCGGGGTGCCGGGACGCCAGCCAGCGCTGGGGCGGATGGCCCCAGGTCAGTGGGCCTCTTCCCAGGCCTTGTAGCTCTCGTGCACCACGCTCAGCACGTCGTCGACGTCGTCGGTGACGTGCAGCAGGGCCAGGTCCTTCTCCCCCACCGTGCCGGCGCCGAGCATGGTGGTGCGGATCCAGTCCACCAGCCCGCCCCAGAACTCGGAGCCGAAGAGGATCACCGGGAACTTGGTGACCTTCTTGGTCTGCACCAGCGTCAGCGCCTCGAACAGTTCGTCCATGGTGCCGAAGCCACCGGGCAGACAGACGAACGCCTGCGAGTACTTGACGAACATCGTCTTGCGGGCGAAGAAATAGCGGAAGTTCACCCCGATGTCGCACCACTCGTTGATGCCCTGCTCGAAGGGCAGCTCGATCCCCAGCCCGACGGACAGGCCGTCGACATCCTTGGCGCCGCGGTTGGCGGCCTCCATGATCCCCGGCCCGCCGCCGGTGATCACCGCGAAGTTCTCCTTCGCCAGTGCGGCGCCGATCTCCCTGGCCTTGCCGTAATACGGGTTGTCCGGCTTGGCCCTTGCCGAACCGAACAGGGTGACGGCCCGCGGCAGTTCGGCCAGCGCCCCGAAGCCCTCGACGAACTCGGCCTGGATCCGCAGCACCCGCCACGGATCGGTGTGGATGAAGTCCTGCGGCCCCCGCGAGTCCAACAACCGCTGGTCGGTGGTGGTGTCCTCGACGCTGCGGGCGCCACGCAACATCACCGGACCGCGGATCTTCTCGCCCCTGGGGTGATCGTCGGTATTGCGTTGCCGGGTCGGTGCGTACTCGGACCCGTTGTCGGCCTCTGCTGCGCCGTCGGGGCTGGTCGCCGGTTGTTCGGTCGTGTCTGGTTCCACGCTCGCCACGATAGGCGTCAGACCAGATAGCCGCGCAGCGCCTCGGTCATCTGCCCGATCTGCTCCCTGGAAACGTGTTCGTCGCGGGTGTGCGCCAGCAACGGGTCGCCGGGCCCGTAGTTGACCGCCGGGATTCCCAGCGCCGCGAACCGGGCCACATCGGTCCAGCCGAGCTTGCCCTGCACCCGACCGCCGGTGGCAGCCAGGAAGTCGGCGGCCGCGGGTTGCGACAGACCCGGCAGCGCGCCGGCGGCGTTGTCCAAGATGACGATCTCGAATCCGTTGAAGTGATCCGCGACCGCACCGGCCGCATCAGCTGCGGACCGGTCGGGGGCATAGCGGAAATTGACCCGCACCGTGCACTCGTCCGGAATGATGTTGCCGGCCACGCCGCCGCGGATGTCCACCGCGTTCAGGCCCTCGCGGAAGGTGCAGCCGTCGAGCTCGACGGTCCGGATGTCGAACTCGGCGATCCGCTGCAGTACGGCTTGCGCGTCGTGGATCGCGTTGTGCCCCATCCACGATCGCGCCGAGTGCGCGCGCTTGCCGCGGGTGGTCACCTCGAACGCCAAGGTGCCCTGGCAGCCGGCCTCGACCAGGGCGTTGGTCGGTTCGCCGAGCAACGCCAGGTCGGCGACCAGCCAGCCCGGCAGGTCCCGTTCGATCCGGGTCAGGCCGTTCCGCTCGTGCTCAACCTCCTCGCAGTCGTAGAAGACGAAAGTCAGGTCCCTGGAAGGGTTCTCCAGCGTTGCCGCCAGGTGCAGCAGCATCGCGTCACCGGATTTCATGTCGGTCGTGCCGCAGCCGTGCAGCACGTCGCCCGCGGTGCGGGACGGCACGTTGTCGGCGATCGGCACGGTATCGATGTGCCCGGCCAGCAGCACCCTGGTCGGCCGGCCGAGGTTCGTCCTGGCCAGCACCGAATTGCCGGAGCGGACGATCTCGAACCGATCCAGCGCGCCGAGCGCGGCGAAGATCTCGTCGGCGATCCGTTGCTCGTCACCGGAGACCGAGGGGATGTCGACCAGCGCGGCGGTCAGGTCTGCGGGATCGGCGTACAGGTCCAGGGCCATCAGTGCACGCTAGTGCACGGCCCGGGTCACACGGTCCGGCCGGTCGGTGACGAACCTGGACGCCGCCGCCGCATCTGTACCGTCGTCGATGTGCCTCGCCGACCGCTGATCATCGCCCTCGCCGCCGTCGGAGTGATCGTCATCGGCACGGTGGTGTTCTTCGTGGTCCGCAGCAACAAGGTGGCCGGCCCCGAGTGCCACGTGCGCGGCCACAGCGGCGCCGCCGACCTGGATCTGGATGCCGTGCAGTTGCAGCACGCCTCCACCATCAACGCGGTCGGGCTCTCCCGCGGCCTGCCGCAGCGCGCGATGGTGATCGCGTTGGCCACCGCGTTCCAGGAGTCGTCGATGCGCAACCTGCCGAACGGCGACCGCGACTCGCTCGGCCTGTTCCAGCAGCGGCCGAGCCAGGGCTGGGGAACGAAGGCACAGATCATCGACCCGGTGTACGCCGCCGGGAAGTTCTACGACGCGCTGGTCGAGGTGCCGAACTGGCAGACCGTCCCGCTCACGGAGGCGGCCCAGGCCGTCCAGTACTCCGGCTTCCCCGACGCCTACGCGAAGTGGGAGGGCCAGGCGAAGACGCTCGCCGTCGCACTCGGCGGGACGGTGCCGCCGGACCTGAGTTGCCGGGCCGGCGCGGGTCCGTCAACGGCGGCGCCGCCGTCCCGGGACCCGTTGTCGGGCGCTGCCGATGCCTCTGACCCGTTGACCGCCGTGCTGGCCGCGGCGAACGCCGAGCTCGGTGGGCTGACGGTCCGGGAGATCTCCGACAACGGCGCCACCGCCGTACTCGGCGCGGCCCTGCCGGACCGATCGGCCGAGGCCGCCGGCCGGGCGCTGGCCGCCTGGGCGGTCGCGCACGCGACCAGCTTCAGCGTCACCGCCGTCGAGGTGGACGGCCGGCGCTACGCCGGGAACGCCTGGCACGATGACGCGGCCACCGCCCGGCCGGCCGGACAGGTCGCGATCGCCGTCGGTTGACGATGCGACCTCCCCGGAAGGGGCGGGGCGACCCCACTAATCTGAACCCATGACTGCACCCGAACTCAGGACCGAAGGGGCGATCGGCAACGGCCTGGCGACCATTGCGTCCGACGGCAATGTCCTTGACGTCTGGTACCCGGCCTGCGCGCTGGCCACCGATCCGAATGCGGCCGCTCAACCCGACCTGGACGGATTGTCGACGGACGACCATACGGACCCATCGGCGGAACTGCGCCGGGTACGGATCAGGCCGGTCAGCACCACGATCGCCTCGCTGGCCCTGCCGCCGGTCGACACCGCCGACGTCTACCTCCGGCTGCACCTGCTGTCGGCCCGGCTGGTGCAGCCCCGTTCGGTGAATCTGGATGGCATCTTCGCCCTGTTGCCGACGAACGCGTGGACGTCGCTGGGTCCGGTGCCGCCGGCCGAGCTCCAGCAGGTCAGGGTGGAATCGCGGATGGCCGGCGTGCAACTGTCGGTGCACGGCGTCGACAAGTTCCCACGGATGACGGACTACCTGATCCCGGACGGCGTGCGGATCGCCGATGCCAACCGGGTTCGGCTCGGCGCCCACCTGGCCGCCGGCACCACGGTGATGCACGAGGGCTTCTGCAACTACAACGCCGGCACCCTCGGTGCCTCGATGGTCGAGGGCCGGATCTCGCAGGGCGTGGTCGTCGGCGACGGTAGCGACGTCGGCGGCGGTGCCTCGATCATGGGCACGCTGTCGGGCGGTGGCACCGCGCAGGTGACGATCGGCCGGCGCTGCCTGCTCGGGGCGAACTCCGGAGTGGGTATCTCGCTGGGTGACGACTGCGTGGTCGAGGCCGGCCTCTACCTCACCGCCGGCACCAAGCTGACGCTGCTCGAGCAGACCCCGCGAACAGTGAAAGCCCTTGAGTTGTCCGGCGTCTCCGGCTTGCTGTTCCGCCGCAACTCACTGACCGGAGCGGTCGAGGCGGTGCCGAGGCAGGGGTCGTGGGGCGGCCTGAACGCCGCCCTGCACGGCGGGCACGACAGCGTCGCGCGATGACCGCACCGGCGCCCCGACCCTCGCGCCGCCGGGAAGGACTGCTGCCCACCGACGTGGCCGACGCGTTGTCGGAGGTGCTGGCCAGAGCCACCGCGGCGATCCGGGAGAACGAGCCGGGCAGCCGCGACGGCGCCGACATCGAACACGTGCACCAGATGCGGGTCGCCACCCGCCGGATTCGCGCCTATCTCAAGGCCGCGAAGCCGGCCCTGGATCCGGCGGCGGCCGACCGGCTGCGGGCCGACCTGGCCGAGTTGGCCGGCACCCTGGGTGAGGTCCGCGACCTTGACGTGATGATCGATCGGATGCACTCCGAGGCGGCAGCTCTGGGCGACCCCGACACCGGCGCGCTGGAGCGGTTGATCGGCCGGCTGGAGGTCGACCGGAGGGCAGCCCGCGGGCAGTTGCTGGCGGAGCTCGACGATGCGTCCTTCGGGGAGATGTTGGCCGAGTTGGACGAGGCCGCGGCCGCGCCACCGGTCGCCGATCCGTGGGCCGACCTCAAGCAGTTGGCCGGCCTCGAGTGGGAGAAGCTGGCCAAGGCCCGCGCGAAGCTGGTGAGCAGATTCGGCGACACCCCGCCGGACGACGACCTGCATGCGCTGCGGATCTACGGCAAGCGGGCCCGCTATGCCGCCGAGTTGCTGACCGGTCCTGGCGGCGGAGGTTCCGGCCGCCGCAAGGGCGGCGCGGCGATTCGCCGATACCTGGTCGCGCTCAGCGTGTTTCAGGAGGTGCTGGGCAACCACCAGGACGCCTGCGTGCTGGAGGACCAGCTGCGGGAGCTGGTGTCCGACAGCGACGACACCGAGGCGGCATTGGCGGCCGGCCGGGTGGTCGAAGGCTGCCGCGAGCGCTGCGTACAGGCCAGGATCGAGTATCCCGGAGCGTGGGAAGCGGTCCGTGCCGCGGCGATCGTTGCGTTCGGCTGACCGCGCTCGTCAGGAGCCGTTCGGCTGACGGAGTTCGGCTGACGGAGTTCGCCCGGAGCCGTTCGGCTGACGGAGTTCGGCTGACGCCGGCCGTCACGGCGTTCGGTGACCGGCGTGCGATCGGGCCAGGGTCACCGCAGTCGGGCGACCGCCGAGTCCACCCGCTCGTCGGTGGCCGTGAGCGCCACCCTCACGTGCCGGCTGCCGGACGGACCGTAGAAGGTTCCCGGCGCGACCAGGATGCCCCGCTCGGCGAACCACTCGACGGTGTCCATGGCGTCCTCGCCGCGGGTCGCCCACAGGTACAGGCCGGCGACCGACGAGCCGTCGGCCCCGATCTCGAATCCGTTGCCGGACAGGGCGTCCGTCAGCTTCTGCCGCCGCTCGCCGTAGCGGCTGCGCTGGATCATCACGTGTCCGTCGTCGTTGAGCGCCGCCACCGCAGCGGCCTGCACCGGGGTTGGCACGATCGCGCCGAGGTGGCGACGCAGCGCCAGCAAGGAGCCGATCAGCGCCGGGTCACCGGAGATGAAACCGATCCGGTAGCCGGCCATGTTCGACCGCTTGGACATCGAGTGCACGGCGAGCAGCCCGGTGTGATCACCGCGGCACACCTCCGGGTCGAGGACCGAAACCGGCCGCTCCTCCCACCCCAGATCCAGGTAGCACTCGTCGGAGACCACCACGGTGCCCCTGGCCCTGGCCCAGGCGACGATCTTGGCCAGCTTTTCCGCGCTCAGCACCCGACCGGTGGGATTGCTGGGCGAATTGAGCCAGAGCAATTGCACCCGACCGGCTCCGACCTCGCGCAGATCGTCGGACCGGACCAGGTCGGCCCCGCACATCCGCACGCCCACCTCGTAGGTCGGGTAGGCCAGTTCGGGAATCGCGACCAGGTCGCCGGCACCCAGCCCCAGCTGGGTCGGCAGTGAAGCCACCAGCTCTTTGGACCCGATGGTCGGCAACACGTTCCGCGGATCGAGATCCGTCACCCCGTGCGAGCGTTCCAGCCACTCCGAATACGACCGCCGCAGCTCCTCGGTGCCGTGCACGGTCGGATAGCCGGGCGAATCGGCGGCATCAGCCAACGCCCGCCGGACGGACAGCGGCACCGGATCGACCGGGGTTCCGACCGACAGATCGACGATGCCGTCCGGGTGCTGACGGGCCAGCTCTCCCGACTCATCCAGGCTGTCCCACGGGAACTCCGGCAGCTGCACGGCATGGCTGCCCACTCCGACGCTCACGACAACATCCTCACTGATGACTCACTGACGGGCTCTGTTCGACAAGGGTTCGCGGTCCAGCCGCTCCGGTGCGTCGACGACTATTCCGCGCTGCCCTGCCCCATCGGCGGCAACGCCGCAATCAGCGGGTCGTCCTTGGGGATCTTGCCGGTCCGGGCTGCGCCGCCGGGCGAGCCGAGATCGTTGAAGAAGTCGACGTTCGCCCTGGTGTAGTCGGCCCAGGCATCCGGCACGTCGTCCTCGTAGAAGATCGCCTCCACCGGACAGACGGGCTCACAGGCGCCACAGTCGACGCACTCGTCGGGGTGGATGTACAACATCCGTTCGCCCTCGTAGATGCAGTCGACGGGGCATTCCTCGACGCAGGCGCGGTCGAGTAGGTCGACACACGGCTCGGCGATCACATAGGTCACGGCGTTACTCCCACTGGCGCACAGCGCGGAGGTGTTCGCCTCCGTCACACGATCTCGTGTCCCAGTATCCCCCGCCGTCACCGCGAGTGGCACATCCACCCCCTGAGCCGGCCGCCGTCCAGCGGCGGGCGGCCGACTCAGCGGTACCAACGACGACCACGGTGTCTTCGGCGGCACCCTGTTCAACCGCGGCCTGTTCAACCGCGGCCTGTTCAACCGCGGCCCGTTCAACCGCAGTCGAGCCGTTCCAGGGTCAGATCGACCACGGTGACCCTGTTCGCCTTCAGCCGTGCCGTGCCGCTGTCGGGCAGCCAGTCGTCGCGGCCGGCGATCACCGTCACCGGGTTGTTCCGCACGTCCAGCCACCGCTCGTACCGGCCGTCCGCACCAGTGGTCAGGTGCACGCTGCTGTTCCAGCTGCTCAGCGTCACGTCGGCACCAGCCGACGGAGCCGGTGCGCCCGAGCACCCCTGCCCGCTGACCGTCCCGACCACCTTGCCCCACTTCTTCGGCGCCGTCAGATGCATCGTGACCGGCACGGTGGTGGCTGCGTACGGCGTGTCCGTCCGCAGCAGGGCCGCCGCCGTGTAATCGCCGGGCTGGTCGACCGAGCCGCCGTCGAAGGTCAGCGAGATCGTTGTTGCGGCACCGGGTTCCAACTTCACCGTGGTGGTGGCCTCACTGAGCCAGCTCGAGTCCCGGTCGCTGCCGCAATCGGTGTTGCCCGGCAGCTGTTCGACGAACGAGGAGTAGGAGGCCCAGCTCTGCCCACCGGCGATCTTGACGAAACCGCAGGCACTGCCGCCCCGGAAGAACTGGTTCGTCGCGTTCGGCAGCTTCGACCAGCTGTCGGTGAGCGGGTCGTAGGCGATTCCCTCGTTGGTGACGAAGGAGTTGATCACGCCTCCGGAGATCAGCAGCTTGCCGTTGCTGACGGTGCTGGCCATCGCCCAGTTGGTGGTCGGCATGGCCGCCCGCGGGGTCCAGGTGTCGGCGGCCGGGTCGTACATGTAGACCGCCTTGCTCGGGATCGTCCCGGTGCCGTTGGATTTCGGATCGTCGCCGACGCCGCCGGCGCAGTAGATCTTCGCCTCGATCGCACCGCAGGCCATCCAGGACGTTTCGGTCGGATAGTCGGCCAGCCGGGTCCATTTCTTTGCCGCGACGTCGTAGCGGAACACTCCGGTGTCGCCGCAGTCGTAGGTCAGCCGACAGCCGCCGATCACGTACAGCGAGCCGTCCAGCACCGCGCTGGCGGCGGCCGCCGTGGCCGTCGGGATGGACGGGCCGGCCGACCAGCTGTTGCTGCCGGGGTCGTAGATGTCCAGACTCGTGGCCATCTCGGTGGTCAGCGAATCCGACCAGCCTCCGGTCACATAGACCTTCCCGTCGATGGCGGCGGCGATGCCGGCCTGCCGCGCGACCGGCATGTCCGGGATCCGCTTCCAGGCGCCGGTGGCGGTGTCCATCACGTAGCTGTTGGCGATGGTCGTGCCGAAGTCGCCGGCACCACCGAACGAGTAGACCTTGCCGTTCAGCGCCGCAGCGGCGTTGTCGCCGGTGGCAATCGGGTAGTCGGGCCGACCGATCCAGCCGGCGCCGCCGGCATCGGCGGCCGCCGCCGCTGCCTTCGCGGCGGCCGTCACCGCCGCCTTCGTCGGTGCCGTGGCACCGGCGGTGCCGTCGCCGGAATCCTTGTACGGCAGGAACTCCCCCTTGGTCCGCTTCGCCGGAGGCTCGATCGCCCCGGTTGCAGTCGCGGCGGCCCTCTTCGCGGCGGCTGTCGTCGCGGCCGTCACCGCCGGTTCGCCGGTCGCCGCGAGGCTGGTGAAATCACCGGGCCGTTCGGCCACCGTCACCGTCATCGGCGCTGTCCCGGTATTGCTGATGCGCACCGGTCGGCTCGCCGAGACGCCCAGGACCTGGGTGGACTCGACCGCGCTGTCCTGGACCGTCAGCCGGCCGGACTGCAGGCCGAGATCGACCTCCGTGGTCCAGTTCGAACGGACGTTCGTCTGCTGCCGGACCGAGACGTACTGCCGTTTGGCCGCAGCCACCGTCTGGCCGCCCGTCGCCGGCGCGAAGACGGAATAAAAGCCGTCGCCCAGCTCCGGATCGTCAGGAGTCGGCGCCGACGTCGCGGTCGTGCCGGCCACCGTCACGGTGGCGCCGTTCACCGGATCGCCGGTGTTCGCATCGGTGATCTGACCGACCACCAGTCCGCCGGACACCGGGTCGCAGCTGCGATTGCCGACATAGAGGTTGTCGACGGCCCACCACAGGCCGGCGGTGATCTGGGTTTCGGTGTAATGCAGGCGCACCCGGACCTGCGACTGGTTCGCGGCGGCCGGAATCGGCGCCACTGCCGACTTCGGGCCGGCGTCCAGCAGGTCGACCTTCCAGACGTTGGTCCAGCTCGTCCCGCCGTCGATCGAAAGGTCGACGTCGCCGATGCCGGACGGCTCGTTGTAGTCGTACATGGTGAAGTCGTAGTCGAGACCGACGCTCGGGTCGGTGACCCCGGTGAGGTCGATCACCGGCGAGATCAGCTCGGCGTCCTGTCGTTCCCAACCGTAGAAGTCGCTGTCCAGGATGGCGAACCCGCCGCTGCTGCCGGTGTGGTTGCCGCGCTTGCCCGGATCGTCGAATCGCCAACCCTGGCCGGTGCCGATGTTGTCGACCGTCGTCCATCCCGCCGGGGTGCCAGATCCGTCGAAGCCCTCGAGCAGCCCGTCGGATCGGTACCGGTAGCCGGGCGCGGTGCACCGACCGGCATCGACCGCCAGCTGCAGATCGGCTGCGGTGTCACCATCGCCGATCGTCAGCTGTTGGTCGGCCGGCAGGTACCCGGGCAGGTCGGCCTGCACGTGCACGGTCTGGGTGGAGTCTGCCGGGACCCGCAGTTCGAACGCGCCGGTGACCGGATCGGTATGGGTGGTTCCGGCGGCCGGGTCGGCCAGGCCAACGGTTGCCAACAGCGGCCAGCCGTGGCCGGATCCGTCCCGGACGGTGCCGGTGAGCAGCACCGTGCCGGCCCCGGAGGCGGTCCCGACCGTCACCAACGGGGCCAACAGGGCAAGGCCGAGCAGGGCGGCGCCGGCCCGCACGCGCCGGTGGGAACGTTGACGGGTGAGACTCACGAGGTCCTCCGGGTGCTGGTGGCGCAGCCGGTCGGCTGCAGGGTGAAGTCGTGGATGGTGGTCTGCCCGGCCTTGATCTTGACGCTCGCCGTCTGCGGGCTCCAGCCGCTCTTGGCGATCAGCATGGACACCGGGTTGCTCCGCTTGTCCAGCCACAGTGCGTACCGTCCGTCGGCATCGGTGCGGACGGTCTGGACGCCGGCCCAGGAATCGACCCGGATGACGGCCCCGCCAATGGGTCCGGCGGTCCCGTCGCAACCGGTGCCGGCCACCGTGCCGGCCAGCTTGCCCCAGGTGGTCGGCGGGCTGACGGTCAGTGTCGCGCCGACCCGGTCGGCGGCGTACGGGGTATCGGCCACCACCAGCAGGCTTGCCGAGTAGTCACCCGGCTGGCCGAGGACCGAGGCGTCGAAGCCGACGGTGACGGTGAGGCTGGCGCCGGGTTTCACGGTGGCGGTCGCCGGGCTCACGGACAGCCAGCCGACCGGATCGGCCGCACCACAGTCGCCGTAGCCGGGCAGCAGCTCCGACAGTCGGGTGGCCGCGCCGGACTCGCCGATGCCACCGATCTTGTAGAGACCGCACGCGGATCCGCCGCCGTAGAGTGCATTGTCGGCGTTCGGCAAGGCCGTCCAGCTGTCGGAGTCCGGGTGGTAGGAGAAGCCCTGGTTGGTGATCGTCGTGCTGCCGCCGGTCACCCCACCGGACACCAGCAGCGAACCGCCGGAGACCGTCGACCCCATTCCCCACAAGTCGATCGGCAGGTTCGCCTTCTGCGTCCAGACCGTGGTGGCCGGGTCGTAGGCGTAGGTACGGGCCGACGACGAGCCGGCCGAACCGCCTGCGCAGTAAAGGATTCCGTCGATGGCACCGCAGGCCTGCGCCGAGACGGTCCGCGGGTACTTGGTGACCGAGCTCCAACTGCCGGCCTGCGGATCGAACCGGTAGACCTCCTGCTTGCCGCAACTACCGCGGCAGCCGCCGACCACGTAGAGCTGACCGTCGAGCACCGCGAATCCGGCCGAGGCGAACGGCATCGGGATCGGCGGTCCGCTGGTCCAGCTGTTGCTCAGCGGGTCGTAGACATCCATGTCGGCGCGCGGTGCTCCACCGGCGGACCAGCCGCCGACCACGTACAGCTTGTCGCGGAGGAACGCCGCTGCCGGCGCCTCCCTCGGGTAGGGCATGTCGGCGATCTGCCGCCACTTCGCGGTCGCCGGGTCGTAGGCATAGCCGGCGGCGGTGACGGTGCTGCCGTTGAATCCGCCGACCGAGTAGATGTCGCCGCCGTGGGCGGCGACGGCGTTGTGCGTCACCGGGGTCGGGTAGTCGGTCACCGAGGTCCAGGGCAGGGCCGCTGGGGCGGCACCGCCGGCCGCAGCGGTCGCATCGGTGGTCTTCCGCGTGGCGCCGGCCTTCCTGGCCATCGCGCCCGGCGCGTAGCTGCCCTTGATCAGCTGCAGCTGCGCACCGGCCCGCTCGCTCCCGGCGCCGCCGGTCCCGACTGCCGCACCGGCCGACAGCACGCTGACGTGGCCCGGCTGCTCGGCGATCCTGATCACCGCATCGGCGGTCCCGCTGTTGCTGATCGTCACCTGCTTGCTGGTCCGCTCACCGAGCGCCAGGGCGGCGCTCAGGTCGGTCGTGGCGAGCTCGATCCGACCGGCGGTCGGCTTCAGCGTCACCGCGGTGGTCGTGTTGACCGCCACGTCAACGGTCGCCGCTGTGGTCGTGTACTGCGCCATCGACGCCGTGAGGGTGGCCGGACCACTGGCCGCGAACAGCCAGAAGAATCCGTCGTCCAGTCCGGAATCCTCAGGGGTGGCAACGGTTTTCACCGTCGGTCCACCTGCCCGGGCAACGGTGGCACCGTTCAACGGCGCCTGGGTGTTCGCGTCGCGGACGTGCCCGACCGCAAGACCACCGGGCAGGGCCGTGCAGTTGCGGTTGCCGACGGCGACCTCATCGACCTGCCACCAGCCGCCGTAGGCCGCGGTGTAGTGGAATCGCACCTTGACGTCCGCCTCGCCGGCCGCCTCCGGGATCGGCACCATGGTCCGGCCCTTGACGGTCACGGACGTTCCGTGCCACTGGGTCTGCCAGGTCGCACCGCCGTCGATAGAGACATCGACGTCGCCGGTGTCGCCGCCGGCCGGGTCGTAGTCGTTGCCGAACCAGACAGCCGGGCTGGCCGCATCGCTCAGGTCGACCGACGGCGAGATCAGCGAGGTGTCCTGGTGGCCATCGGCGCCGTAACCGGCGCTGAACACCCAGGCGTACAGGCCCTTTCCCCCGGTGTCGTTGCCGAAACCCCGCTCGTCGGCGAACGTCCACATCTGCCCGGTGCCGGCCTCGTCGGTCTGCGACCAGTCGGCGGGCAGCTGGCCGGAGTCGAAATTTTGTTGGTAGGCAACGGTTTCCGGGTCAGAACGGTAGCCAGGGGCGGTGCACGAGTAGGTGTCGGGGGCGATCGACACGTCGTGACTCAGATCGGCGTCGGCGACCGTCAGGTCGAGTGTCGCCGGGGAATACCCGGGGTATTTCGCCGCGACGGCGATCCGATACGTGTCGTCGGCGGGCACCGTCAGTTCGTAACGGCCGGTCACCGGATCGGAATAGACCGGGCCGGCCGGGTCGCCGGGGACGGTCAGCTCTGCGTACAGCGGCCAGCGGTGGTCGGCTCCCTCGCTGACCACACCGCTCACCGTCACCCGCGGGCGCGGTGCCAGCGGCACGTCCAGCGAGACGCTGCCACCCTCGGTGACGGTGACCTGGTGGGTCACCGTTGCGTAGCCGTAGGCCGCGATCTCGATCGGGTAGCCACCGACCGGAATCACCAGCCGGTAGCGGCCTTTGGCGTCGGTGTGCTGGACCGCATGGCCGGCAGTCACGGTGGCGCCCGCGACGGGCTTGCCGGAGGCCGCATCTGTCACAATTCCGGAAACCTCGCCGTGCGCGCCGATCGGCGACAGTGCCGTCACCCCGTTCGGCGTTCCCAGCCCGGTCGGGCCGTCGTAGCCGGGGCCGGCGGTGCACAGGTAGGCAGGATCGCAACTGCCGTTGACGCCCTCGGTCACGTCGTTGAGCGCCGAGTTCTGCAGGTACGGGTACTGCGACGGGTAGTCGCCGCTGCCAGGTGCCTTGGCCAGCGCGTACATGGCGGCGACCAACGGGGCGGCCAGGCTGGTACCGCCGCCGACCATCCACCCATTGTTCTGATAGGTGTTGTAGACGGCCAGTCCGGTGGCCGGGTCGGCCAGCGCCGACACGTCGCTGACGGTCCGCCCCGCGCACCCGGTGTCCTGTTGCCAGCTCGGCTTCGCCGAGAACGCCGAACAGCCGCTGCCGGGACCGTGCGTGCCGTCCCACCAGACCTTCTCGGTCCAGCCCCTGGCGCTTCCGGCATCCCTGACCAGCGACGTGCCGCCGACCGCCGTCACCTTCGGCGACGCGGCGGGATAGTTCACCTCGTAGCCGAAGTCGCCGGTACTGGCGGTGATCGCCGTTCCCGGGTGGTCGAAGTACGACTCGTCGAACTCGTTGTTGGAGTCGGACTCGGTGCCGCCGTAGGAGTTCGACACCACCCTGGCGCCCTCCGCGACCGCCCGGTTGACGGCCTCGCCGAGGTTGTTCATGTAGTTGTCGTCTGCCTCCACCAGCAGAATGTGGCAGGCCGGGCAGGCGGCCGAGACGGCGTCCAGGTCCAACGCGATCTCCAGCGCCCAGCCGACGTCCGCGGCCGGGTAGTCGGTGCCGCCGCGCTGGTCGATCTTGCGGAAGCAACCGTTGGCGGTGGTACACGGCGAGAGTCCGTACTGCGCCCGCCAGACGGCCAGGTCGGCCTCGGCGTTCGGGTTGTCGAAGGCATCGACGATCGCGACCGTCACCCCGTCGCCACCGGTGGCCGGCAGGTGGTAGGCGGAGGCGATGTCCGCGGGTCCGTAGCCGGCCGGTGTTGCGGCGCGCTGCAGCCCGAACCGGGGAGTGGCAGCGCCGTCATCGGTGCGCACCACCGACATGCAGGCCATCTCGCCGGGTTTCTCCGGCCTGGGACAGACCTGCGCGGTGTGGCTGCCGTTGCCCGGAGCGGCGGTCGGGTCCTTGGTCCCCGCAGAGACCGGCGCGGCAGAGACCGGCGCAGCCGAGACAGGTGCCGAGGTGGCAGCCGGCTCGGGGGCAGCCGGCTCGGGGGCAGCCGCCGCGGCCACCACCGACCCGGCCGCGGCCGGCGTTTCGGCTGCGGCGGTGGTCACGGACAGCAGGGACAGCACCAACGCTCCGGTGGCCAACCAGGGCACTCGGCGGATCGACCTGCGTCTGACGGCTGACGGAATACGGATCACGGCGGTCCTTCGGTCGGTCGGAACGGTGAACCCAACCCGACCACACGCCGACCGGCCGATGGATCCGTAGCGGCTACTGAACTTTGGCTCCTGTTACCGACCCGTCATCGAGTTCGCTGCGGAATTCGGCCCGGGCGGCGCCACGGCATCGACGATCTCGCCCGGTTCGGGCAGCGTCGGCGTCAGCAGCGAAGCGAGCTCACGCCGCGATCGGCCGCCGAGCTTTCGCAGCGCGCTGGCCACGTGACTTTCCACCGTCCTGGTCGACAATTGCAGTTCGGTGGCGATCTGCTGATTGCTGCGGCCCGCCGCCGCCCGGTGCGACACCTCCCGCTCCCTCGGCGACAAGGTAGCGCCGTACGAGCGCCGTCCCCCGCGCCACGGGCTGGGCACCGGCACCCCGTTCGACCGCATCACCCGGCAGATCCTGGCGATGTCGCGGCGGGCACCGAGTTCGCCGAACGAGCGCAGCGCGGCCGCCAGGTTGGCCGGTCCCGCCACATTGCCGCTGCTGCACTGCCACTCGCCGAGCCTGGCCACAGCGAGCCCCCGTTCGTGGGCAAGGCCCAGCCGGGTCAGGTCGGCCACGGCGTTGCCGAGCAGGCCGAGGGCCATCTCGTGGTCACCGGCCGCGCGGGCGAAGATCGCCCGCCACTGCAGCACGGTGGCTGCCGCGGCCGGTGAGCCGGTGCCGGTCAGTCGACCCACGAACTCGTCGGACAGCCGTCTGGCCAGCTCAAGCCGACCGAGACTCTGCTGGGCATCGACCAGGCAGAGCACGCTGTCGGCGCCCCACACCCAGATCCCCTTCGCCCGCACCTGATCAATCGCCAGCAGTGCCTGCTCGACCGCGCCGGCGGCGTCGCCGTCGTCCAACAGCAACCGGGCCAAAGCCGCTCTGGCCGGTACCAGCGGGCGGATGGCGCCGCGAGCTGCCGCGCTGGCGATCACTTCGCGCAGCATCAGTTCGGCCTCCGCCGACTCGCCCTGTCGGGCGAGCAACCGGCCGAGCAGGAACTGCGCGTCCAGCTGGGCCGCGGCGAAATCTCCCAGCTCGGCCGCGATCCTGCGGACCCGCTCGAGCAGTCCTGACCAGCGTCCGGCGGCCAGTTCGATCTCGGCCGCCGTCAGGTGGATCACCGCGGCCAGTCGCAGGTCCTCCAGCTGTTCAATGGCGCCGATGCCCTTGGCCAGCAACGTCTCTGCACACTGCAGGTCACCGAGGTCCAGCACCTCCTGCGCCCAGTTCAGGCTGGCCCTGCCCACCTCTCGCGGCCGGACCAGCAGCGCCGGCTCGGCCAGCAATGCCTCGGCCGCCGACCGACCGCTCGGGTCACCGGATTCCAGCCGCAGCGAGCAGTCTGCGATCCGGACGGCGATCTGCACCCGCGGGTCACCGGTGGCGATGGCCAACCGCTGGGCGTTCGCACTGTGTCGCCGGTGATCGGCCAGGGTCGGGCCGGAGACCAGCGGGACCGCCAGGATGGCCGACGCCAGCGCCTGCGACGCCGGGCTGTCCACCAGGTCGGGAATCGCCTGCTCGATCTCGTAGTAAGCCTGGCGCAGGTCACCCTGCTGACGCAGCAGCCGGCCGAGCAGGAATCGCAGATCGCCGCGGGAAGCGGTGTCGACCCGCCGGTCGGCCAGCAGGGCCTGCAGGATCGGGACCGCCGCGGACTGGGCCAGTCCGTGCACGGCCACTGGTCCGAGCCGGCGGGCCAGCCGGATCCGCTCGCCCAGCGGCAGTTCGACCTCCAGCGCCTGGAGCAGGAACCTCGCCGCTGTGGCGTCGTCACCGCGACCGATGGCCAGGTCGGCTGCCGCCTCGGCGTTGCGGACGAACTCTGAGTCCTTGCCGCCGAGCCGGAAGTGGTGGGCCAGCCGGGCCACCGGGTGCGGCTGCGGACCCGCCTGCAGCGAGTGTGCGGCACGCAGGTGCAGCAGCCGGCGCAGCGGCGCCGGAGCAGCCTCGTAGACCGTCTGCCGCACCAGCGCATGCCGGAACCGACAACGGCCTGCCGACTCGAACAGCAACCCGGTCCGCATGCCGCGGCCCAGCGCCCTGGCCACCGTCCCGGCGTCGTGTTCGACGATCCGGCCCAGCAGTTCCTCATCCGGCTGCATGCCCAGAACCGCTGCACCACACAGGATCTCCTGGGTGCGCTCGTCCAGCGAGATCAGCCTTTGCCGAAGCATGTCACGCAGGGCCGTCGGCACCGCGAGGCCGGCCAACAGATCGGCTTCGTACGGCGCCGCGGGCACCTCGTCGGTGAGCGTCCGCAGCACTTCCTCGACGACGAACGGGATCCCGGCGGTCTTCTCCGACAGCGAGCTGACGAAGGATTCCGACAACGCGACGCCGCCGAGGATGTTCTCGGCGAGCCGGCGGACGTCGGCGGCGGGCAATGGCTGCAGCGGAATCCGGGTGGCCGGCCCGAGCGGTGATCGGGCCAGCGCCTCCCAGATGGCCAGCTCGTCGTGATTCTCGGTGCGCACCGTCAGCACCACCCGCAGGGTGGACGAGGGATGGGCAGCCAAGAAGGCAATGAATTCGACGGTGCTGGGTGCCGCCCAATGCAGGTCCTCAAGCACCAGCACTGCCGGACCGGCGGCGGCCAGCAACGCCGTGACCCCCCGATAGAGCCGGTGACGTTCGGCGGCCTGGTCGGCCAACCGCGGTGGCTCGGGCGGCAACCGATCGGCGATCTCCGGCAGGAACGGGACCAGTGCGCCGGTCACTGGATTCAGCCGCTGTGGCACGACCAGCCGTTCGGCGCTGCGCCGGATGGCGTCGAAGACCGGCCCGAGCAGGAACGGTTCCTGCACCATCTCGCACTGACCGAGAAAGTACGTGGTCGCCGGTTCGGTGGCCATCGCCTCGGCGACAAGTCGACTCTTCCCGATTCCCGCCTCGCCCTCGACGACGACGATGCCGGACGGGGCTCGCAACGCCCCGAGCAGCCTGTCGAGTTCGCTGCGTCGACCGACCAACACGGACGAGACCCCGTGTTGCCGGCTCGACGCATCCACGGACATCGATCGAACCTATCGCGCGGCTGGTGGCGGCTCCACGGCCGGATCGGCGGGATCATCCGGAACCGCGGGGATGACGGGTGGCCGCTGCTCCTGCTCCCGGCGCACCTGGGCGGCGATCTTGTCGCCCCACAGCAGGCCGAGGGCGGCCGCGCCGGCCAGCGCGACCGACCCGAGCAGCAGGAAGATCCGCCACTGCGCCAGATGAATCTGAATCGGGCGACCGGCGTTGAACCCCGCCGGCCAGATCAACAGGACCAGCAGCACCACGAACACCGACACCGCGGGTGCGGCGGCGGCCGCCAGCGAGCCGGTCAGCCGATACGCCACCCTGGGCAGCAACCAGGTGAGACCGGCGAGCAGCAACGCCGACACCGGCAGCGGGAACGACCCGACGTACAGCGGCAGGAAGAAGAACGCCAACAGCGCCGCGTAGCCGCCGACCAGGCAGCTGCCGGCCACCAGCAGCCGGTCAACGGCGCCCGGTCGGCGCGGTTCCCGCAGCGGCGGCGCCGAATCCGGACCCGAACCCGTCGCCGACCGCGCCCCTGGGCGGCTCACCGCGTCCGTCACCGCATCAGCCGCCGGATCGGTCACCGGGCTGCTGCCGGTCAACCGCGATGACGCGGCTCGTCACCCTCGTCCGGGGCATCCCACTCATCGACGGTGTCGAAGTAGGACGGATCGGTGGTGGTCCTGGACTGCGCGTCGGCGGCGCCGTAGCCGGACACCGACTCCGAGGCATCGGTGCCGGCGGTGCCCAGGAACGAGTCGACCTCGACCCGTCCGTCGCTGGCTCTGGTCCCCGCCGCCTCGTCGTACACCGGCGCGTCCACCCCGGCCGCGGCACCGAACACCGAGTCGTCTCCCGCCTCGACGCCGACCCCGGCGGCGATCAGTGCGTCGCGCTTCTCCCGCCGGATCTTCTGCTCGTCGGGGTCGGGCACCGGCACCGCGGCCAGCAGCCGCTGGGTGTAAGGATCCCTCGGCGCGTTCAGGATCTGCTCCCGGGTGCCAACCTCGA
Source organism: Nakamurella lactea DSM 19367 (assembly GCF_000426645.1). Classification (GTDB taxonomy): domain Bacteria; phylum Actinomycetota; class Actinomycetes; order Mycobacteriales; family Nakamurellaceae; genus Nakamurella; species Nakamurella lactea. The sequence continues at coordinate 106,001 of NZ_KE384551.1, forward strand.
CCAGGTGCCCGTGGTGCAGCACCGCGATCCGCGACGACAGCATCTCCACCACCGCCAGGTCGTGGGAGATGAACAGGCAGGCGAACCCCTGTTCGGCCTGCAGGTCCTGGAACAACTCCAGCACCTTCGCCTGCACCGACACGTCCAGCGCCGAGGTCGGCTCATCGGCGATCAGCAGCTTCGGCTGCAGGGCCAACGCCCTGGCGATGCCGACCCGCTGCCGCTGCCCGCCGGAGAGTTCGTGCGGGTAGCGGTTCCGCATCGTCCTGGACAGGTGCACCTGGTCCAGCAGCACCTCGACCCGGTCGGACAGACCTTTGCCCTTGGCGATCTTGTGCAACAACAGCGGCTCGCCGATCGATTCGCCGACAGGCATCCGCGGGTTGAGCGAGGAACCCGGGTCCTGGAAGACGAACGACACGTTCCGGCGCAGGTCGCGCAGGGCGTTCTTGCGGACGCCCACCATGTCGGTGCCGACCACGTTCGCGGAGCCCTCGACGAACGGCAGCAGACCGACCATCGCCCGGCCGACCGTGGTCTTGCCGGAGCCGGACTCGCCGACCAGGCCGACCACCTCGCCGCGGCCGATGTCCAGGGTGAAATCGTCGACTGCCCGGAAGGCCGGCGTGCTGCCGCGCTTCGGGTACTCGACGGCTACCCCCTTGAGGCTGACGACGGCCTCACCGACGGCCGCGTCGGTCTCCGCCATCGTCCGGTGGTGCTTCTCCAGCCTGGGTTCTGCGGTCGCCGAACCTGCGGTCGCCGAATCCGGCTCCGTCGCCCCGACGGCCGGCAGATCCAGCGTCCCACCGAGGTGCGGAACGGCCTCCAGCAGCTGCACCGTGTACGGATGTTTGGGGGTCTTGAAGATCTCGTTCGCCGTGCCGCTCTCGACGACCACGCCGTCCTTCATCACCATGATCCGGTCGGCCATGTCGGCGACAACGCCCATGTCGTGGGTGATCAGGATGATCCCGGCGTCGACCCGGTCCTTCAGGTTCCGCATCAGCCGCAGGATCTCGGCCTGCACCGTCACGTCCAGCGCGGTGGTCGGTTCGTCGGCGACCAGCAACTGCGGGTCGAGGGCGAGCGCCTGGGCGATCATCACCCGCTGGCGCTGGCCGCCGGACAGCTGGTGCGGGTACGAGTCGATCCGGCGCTCGGGATCGGGGATCTCGACCATCTTCAGCAGTTCGAGCACCCGCACCCTGGCCGCTGCCGGCGACACCGCCTGGTGGCTGCGGAGCATCTCGGCGATCTGGAAGCCGACGGTATAGACCGGGTTGAGCGCCGTCATCGGCTCCTGGAAGATCATCGCGATCTCCCGGCCGCGGATCCGCCGCAGCCCGCGCTCGGAGGCGCCGACCAGTTCCCGATCGCCGAGCTTCACCGACCCGCGGACGTGCGCGTTCTTCGGCAGCAGGCCGAGCAGCGCCATCGCGGTGGTCGACTTGCCGGATCCGGATTCGCCGACGATGGAGAGCACTTCGCCGGAGTAGAGATCGAAGTTGTTGCCGACCACAGCCGGGTACCAGGTGCCGTCCACCCAGAAGTCGATGTCCAGGTCCCGGGCGGAGAGCACCGGGGTGCCCCGCTGCACCGCGGGGGTGGCGCCGGTGGTGTCGATGGTGGTCACAGCTGGGGTCCCTCCGTGAGGATCTGGTAGCGCCGGATGCGGGCGCCGCGGGGCGCGGATGCGACGATGGCGACGTGCAAAATGGCGGCGGGCAAGATGGCAGAGTGCAGGAATACGTGTATCGACCGAGCTTCAGCCGGATTCTGGCCGTCATCACCGTGGCGATCTGCGTCGTCGGACTGGTCGTGGTGCTGATCCAGGACGGCATCGGCGACGCCCTGTCGGTGCTGCCATGGCTGCTGCTGGTGGGCGGCGGGGCCTGGGCGGTCTTCTGGTACCCAGCGGTCCAGGTCGACGATGGCGGCGTCCGGCTGATCAACGTCACCAGGACCGTCGATCTGCCCTGGCCGTCGATCTCCCGGATCGACACCAAGTGGGCGCTGGCACTGGTCACCAGTTACGGCACGTACACCGCCTGGGCGGCGCCGGCGCCGAGCCGGATGAGCGCACGCCGGCTCAGCAAGCAGGAACGCGGGGCGCTGCCCGAGTCCTCCTTCGTCGGCAAGGACACCATCCGCCCGGGTGACGCACCGGGCTCGCCGTCCGGCGACGTCGCGTTGGTGGTCCGCCGCCACTGGGACGAACTGCGCGACGCCGGGTACCTGGACAACCCGACGCTGGAGACCGACCGGCCGCGCGTCCGCTGGCATGTGATCCAGCTGGTCGCCGCAGTGCTGCTGCTCGGACTCGGCCTGCTGGCCGCGACCGTCTGACCCGCTGCGGTGGATCTGCGTCATCACGCCGCCTCCCCGTTCGTCCTCCCCCACTTCGCTGCGCTCGCGGGAGGTGCCCCCACGCGGGTTGGCGTCGCTCAGTGCCCATGGTTCGTCCCCGCGATCCGTCGCTCCGCTCCGTTCCGCGCGGGTCCACGCAAGCTCGCTCACGCCGTTGCCGCGTCCGACGTCGTCGCCGCCTCCGGAGCCCCACGACGCAGGTCCTTGGCCTTCGGGATCCGCTTCTGCCGGGGGTCGAAGGCGTCCCGCAGTCCGTCACCGATGAAGTTGATGGCCAGCACGATGACGATGATCATCACGCCCGGCCAGATGAACAGCCACGGCTGGAAGCTCATCTTGCCGGCGTAGAGGCTGATCAGCGAGCCGAGCGAGATGTCCGGGTACTGGATGCCGAAGCCCAGGAAGCTCAGCGCGGCCTCGGACAGGATGCCGCCGCCCATCAGCAGGGTCACGTTGACCACGATCACGCCGACGGTGTTCGGCAGGATGTGCTTGAAGATGATCCGGGCGTCCGACGCCCCGGCCACCTTCGCCGCGTCGACGAACTCGCGTTCCCGCAGGGTGAGGAACTCACCGCGGACGAGTCGGGCAAGTCCGGTCCAGGACAGCAGCCCGAGGGAGATCGCCACCACGAACACGCCGCTGGCGTTGAAGACGAACCCGAGGACGGCGGTGATCAGGATGGCCGGCAGGGTGATGACCAGGTCGGTGAACCGCATCAGCACCGAGTCGACCCAGCCGCGGTAGAAGCCGGCCAGCGCACCGATCACCACGCCGATGACGGTGGCCAGGATCCCGAGGATGACGATCACGATCAGCGTCTGCTGGGTGCCGCGCATCACGTTCGCGAACAGGTCACGGCCCTGTTCGTTGTCCGAGCCGAACGGGTGATCGCCCCAGGCGAAACCGTTGGAGAACGGCCAGATCTTCAGCGTCGGGCTCTGGTCATCGACGAACGGGATGGTCTCCGAGTACGTCCACTTCCACCAGTGCGGGATCGGTCCCCAGCCGATCGAGGTGGCGGCCAGGATGACGATGAGGATCAGCACGACGACCGAGATCATCGCGCCCTTGTGCCGGCGGAACCGGCGACGGACGATCTGCCCCTGGGACAGACCGGCGACTTCCTTCTGCTCGAACGACGTCTCGTCGACGACCGGGCCACCCGGCTCGCGGTGGTCGTGGGGCACAGTGCTCATGATTCGTTCACCAGTTCGCTCATGATCCCACCCTGATTCGCGGATCGAGTGCTGCGTAAGAGATATCGGCGAGCATGTTGCACAACACCGCCAATATCGCGTTGACGAGGAAGAAGGCCATCACCGGATTCGGGTCGGTGTTCTGCAGCCCGTTCTGGAACAACGTGCCCATCGCGGTCCAGCCGTACACCCGCTCGGTGACGACCGCGCCGCCCAACAGGCCGGAGATGTCGAACGCGATGATCGTGGTGATCGGGATCAACGCGTTGCGGAACGCGTGCCGCATGATCACCGTGCGCTCGGTGAGGCCCTTGGACCGGGCTGTCCGGATGTAGTCCTGGTTGAGCACCTCCAGCATGCTGGCCCTGGCGTAACGGGAGTGCCCGGCCACCGAGATCAACATCAGCGTGATGGTCGGCAGCAACAGGTGGGTCAACGTGTCCAGCGACTGGATCCAGAAGTCGCCGACCAGGTTCGGGGTCGACGGGCTCGCCGTGGCCAGCGGCCGGCCGCCGATCTCCGGGTTGTTGGAGTACGTGTACCAGGCCCGCATCAACCGGTCGATGAAGATGATGATGGAAATCCCGAGGGCGGTCAGCGCGCCGGTCCTGGCGTTCAGCGCCTTGTCGTCACCGCCCCACAGGTACCCGACGGCGATGCCGACCACGATGGCGATCACCAGCAGCAGCAGCAGCTTCCACAGGTTCATCCCGGAGTGGAAGAAGGACAGCAGCGGGTAGTAGAGCGCGACGCCGACCGCTGCCGTGCTCAACGCCGAGTACAGCGCCTTCTTGTTGGCCAGGCCTGCCGTCAAGGTGGTGACGCCGGCCGCGATGGCGGCGGACAGGATCGCGATGACGATGATCCCGAGTTTCGGGTCGAGCAGCCAGCCGGTGGAGGAGATGTACCAGGACAGCAGGGCCACCACCGCGGCGACGATCGCCGCGATGGTCAGCTTCCGCAGGAACGGGGCCGACTGCACCGAATAGGCGAGCAGGCCGAAGAACAACGCCAGGATCACTATCCACGCGGTGGTGAACACCGCACCGGCCTGCAGGAAGTTGTTGAACTTGATCGCCACCAGGTCCTTGAGCACGATGCCCACCCAGAACACCGGCAGCGAGAAGAACAGGAAGGTCAGGAACGTCACGGCGTAGTCGAAGCCCGAGTACTGCTTGAGCGCGGTGACGATGCCGACGGTCAGCCCGATGATGATCGCCAGCGCGATGGCCGAGAAGATCAGCTTGAGCGAGGTACCCATGTAGGTGCCCAGGTCTGACGTCACATCGCCCTGCTGGATGTTCTTACCGAAGTCGCAGGCCCCGACGAAACAGCCGCCGATGCCGCGGAGCCACAGGAAGTAGCGGGCGACCGGGTTGACGTCCAGATGCAGCGACGTGGTCAGGCTCTTGATCATGTTCTCGCGCATTGCCGGGTCCTGCAGCTGACGCGCATTGGTCAGCGGGTCTCCGGCGTTGGCGACCAGGATGTAGGCGATGAATGTGGCGCCCAGCACGATGAAGAACCCGGCAATGATCCGCCGGATGATGAAGGTGAGCAATGTGCCGTGCTCCTCGGTCGAGATGCCTGTGGGGGTTTGGCTGCCGAGCACGCTACTGCACCGACGGCCGGTTTCCTATCCGTCCGAAGTGGTGTCAACGACCCCGGACTCGCCACGGTGCCGGGCTCGGCCGAGCCCGGCACCGTGGCGTTACTGCTGGTCCCGGGTGGTAGCGGAGGTTCCGTCAGGAACCATCCGCCACCGCCCGAAAGCCGGATTTGCCTGGATCAGGCGCCAGCGGTCCACTCCCAGTAGTTCCACATGTAGCCCGGGACCAGGGTGAGGCCCTTGACGTTCTGGATCTTCTTGGAGTTGAACGAGATGATCTCCGGGAACTGGAAGATCGGCACCCCGAAGCCATCCTTGTAGAGCTGGGTCTCCACCTTGGTGTTCAGCTCGTTCTGCTTGTCGACGTCGGGCTCGGCGTTCATCTGCTTGAGCCAGCCGTCAACCTCCTTGTTCGAGTAGCCGTAGAAGTTGTTCTGGCCACCCGTGATGAAGTTCGGCGGAATCTGCGAGACACCGACCGCGCTCGACTGCCAGCCGAACAGCGCCGCGTCGTAGACCTTGGTGTTGCTCAGCAGCGAGCCCCAGTCCTTGTTCGCACCGTCGATCACCTGGAAGCCGGCCTGCTGGGCGGATTCCTGGATCAGCTTGAACTCGTTCGCCCGCCGGACGTTGCCCTGCGCGTACATCAGCCGCACCTTCGGCGAGGTGACGCCGGCCTTGGCCAGCAGCGCCTTCGCACCCGCGATGTCGACCTTCTGCCAGTCCTTGCTGCCGTTCGCCGCGACGGTCGCGTCGTACGCCGGCGAACCGGGAACCACGTTGAACGAGTCACGCAGGGCGGCGTTCGGGTTCAGCGGCTTGATCAGCCGATCGACGATGTCCTGCCGCGGGATGGTCTTCAGGAAGGCCAGCCGCACATCCAGCGCCTTCTGCGCGTCGCCGCCGTAGGCCTTGGGATCGAACGGCCCACCGTTGTTCTGCGCCAGGTCGACGTGCTCGTAGGTGGCACCGTCGCCGGTGAGCACCTTGACACCCTGACCCTCGAGAGCCTTCGCCGCGTTCAGCACATCGGAGGTCGCCTGCGGGTTGGCCACGTCGACCTCGCCGTTCTGCAGCGCCTGCATGTTCGCCATCGCCTCGGGGTAGAAGCGCAGCGTGATGGTGTCGACCGACGGGATCGGACCCCAGGTGTAGTCCGGGTTCTTGGTGAAGGTCATGTACTGATCCTTCTTGTAGTCCTTCAGCACGTAGGCGCCGTTGGACACGTAGATCGAAGGATCGCTGGGCAGCTCGGTCGCATCGAAGCCGGTGTTGTAGAAGTCGGCGATCTTCTTGACGTTCGCCACCACCGTCTTGTCGACCGCGGACGCGTCATTGACGGTGTTGCCGTCCTTGTCCTTGGTCTCCTTGACGCCCTCGTGGAAGGTCTTCAGCGCGGCGACCATGTCAGCGGTGGCCTTGGTCGGATCGGTCTCGCCGAGCGCCTTCTCCGCCACCACGTGCGCCGGCACGCCGACGTTCAGCTGGAACGGGTAGTCGACGAAGAACTCGGAGTACTTGATCGTCAGCGACTGGTTGTCGTCGGAGATCTCCGGGAATTCGGTGACCAGCTTCATCGCTTCGCTGGCGGCGTCGAACGAGACACCGGCCTGCTTCACCGGGTTGCCGTTCTCGTCGGTCTTGAGTTCCTCGGTGTTGAACTGGCCGCTCGGCGCCGCCCACTGCAGCAGCAGGTCGGCTGCGGTCACCGGGACACCGTCAGACCACTTGACGTCCTTGTTGATCGTGTACTTGATCGTCAGCGGATCGTCGGAAACCTTCGCGCAGGTACCGAACTGGTCGTTGTTCACCAGCTCGAGCTTGTCGTTGTAGTAGAAGAACCCGCCCTGGTTCATCAGGTACAGCGGGTCGGCGTTCGCCACCGCGTTGCCGTGACCGGTCAATGCGTTGAACGAATACAGCGGCTGGTTCCAGGAAATCTTCACCGAGCCGCCGGTCTTCGCCGGCTTGTCGTACGGACCGTGCGGCGTACCGCAGACGGCGCCGGCCGGAGCAGCGGTGCCGGTCTCGGTTGCGGTGGCCGAGCCGGCCGTTTCCGAGCCGGATGCCGCTGTTTCGGATGCACTCGCCGAGCCGGTATCACTCGGGGCTGCCGCACCGGAGCTGGTGGCAGCCGGTGCGGACGTGTTCGTGTCGCCGGCCTGGTCGGTGTTGCCGCAAGCGGCCACCACCAACGCAGTCGCGGCGACGAGAGCAGTGAAGGCCACTGCCCGGGTTCTCCTCATGGATGAGTCCTCCTTGGATTGCCGTACGCCCTCGCCGGGATAGCCCCCATCGGCCTCCGGACTGATGAAAGCGCACGCGTTCCCTCGTCGTGTCTGACGGCCAGACTCTACGAACTGTCCCGCCATTTGGAACCCCCCCCACGCTAGATCGTGACCAAAGGGTGACCGCGCAGGGACTGATGCGCAGAATTCAATCGGACATTCGTCCCGTTGACCGGGAGATGATGACGCTGCGTGGAGCTCTTCCACGATCGTGGAGGCCCATCGCACCGACGCCACCGCCGGTTGCACGACGGTGGCGTCGGTCGAAGGAGCCCTGATCAGCCGGACGGATCAGCTGGCCGTGGTCCACTCCCAGTAGTTCCAGAAGTACGCCGGCGAGAGCGGGATGCCCTTGACGTTCTGGATCTTCTTGGAGTTGAAGGAGACGATCTCCGGGAACTGGAACAGCGGCACCCCGAAGCCATCCTTGAACAGCTGGGTCTCCACCTGGATGTTCAGCTCATCCTGCTTCTTGATGTCCGGCTCCGCGTTCAGCTTCTTCAGCACCGCGTCGACATCGGGGTTCGAGTAGCCGTAGAAGTTGTTCTGGCCACCCGTGATGAAGTTCGGTGCGATCTGCGAGGCACCGACCGCCGTCGACTGCCAGCCGAACAGCG
>NZ_KE384551.1:115388-244652 GCF_000426645.1 Nakamurella lactea DSM 19367
GCAGGTACCGAACTGGTCGTTGTTCACCAGCTCGAGCTTGTCGTTGTAGTAGAAGAACCCGCCCTGGTTCATCAGGTACAGCGGCTGGGTGTTCGCGGTCGCGTTGCCGTGGCCGCTGTTGGTGTTGAACGAATACAGCGGCTGGTTCCAGGAAATCTTGACCGAGCCGCCGGTCGTCGCCGGCTTGTCGTACGGACCGTGCGGCACGCCACAGGCGTTGTCCCCGCTGGCAGCGGCGCCGCCGCCGGTCGCGGTGGCGGCGGACGATCCGGTGGCACCGGACGTACCCGCACCCTCCGAGCCTGTCGCGCCGGTGTCGCTGGGCGCGGCGGGCGCCGAGGTGGCGGTGTTCGGCGCCGATGTGTTGCTGCCGCCCTGCTGCTCGGTGCTGCCGCATGCGGCCACCACCAACGCAGTCGCGGCGACGAGAGCAGTGACCGCTACTGCCCGGGTTGTCCTCATGGATGAGTCCTCCTTGTGTGTGCTTACCTCCTCTTGAATGTCACCGCGGCGCCCGCGAGTGTCGCACCGTGATCAAAGAGTGACCGGATCCACGCAGCGAAGTTCCCGACCGGGTCGACCGATCAGGCCGGCCAGCCGGCCACGCCGCTCAGCGGTCCGGTCCACAACCAGCCGGCCCCGGCCCCGTCCAGTACCGAGGTCAGCTCCGGCGCCACGGCGAACACCGCCGCCGGTTGTCCCAGCGGAATCGTCGGCAGGTCGCGCCACAACTGTGGGTCGAGCGAGGTCACGGTCCCCCCGCCGGTCAGTACGGCTGTCAGCGTCGGCTGGACGAAGGTCGAGCAGTACCCGGTCAGGTTCGAGGCGAGAACCCCGTCCCGCACCGGACAACCGAACAGTGACGCCGCAGCCACCGCGTCCGAGCTACCCCTTGGCACCGTCAGCAGGGCCATGTCGATCTGGCCGGTCGTCAGCCGGGCGACGACACCGTCCGGCGTGTCCACCAGCAGATCCACCTCGATGCCGACCCTGCCGAGTTGCTGCTGGATCAGCTTCGCGGCGGCGGCGATCCGCGGGTCACCGGTCGCGAAACCCAGCGAAAGCCTCAGCGGCACACCGTCTTTGGTGGCATACAACCCGTCGACCAGATAGCCGGCCGAGGCCAGCTCGGCGGCGGCGGTCGCCGCGTCACCGAAGACCCCAGGTGATCCATCCACCGCGCCGGTCGCCGATCCGGGCTCGGCCGGCAGCCGGACCATCGACGTCACCTCGGCCATGCCGTCGACGCGGGAGCCGGACAGCGCGTCGGTGATCACCTCCTTCGACAATCCGGCGGCCACCGCCCGGCGGACGGCCGGCAACGACCCGGGCCGGGTGGCGGTGCCGCTGCCGGCCGCCGGGTCGGTGGCCGGCGCCGGATCGGTGGCGGGAGCGGTGGCAGTGGCCGGGGCGGTGGCGTTGGCCGGGGCGTTGGCGGTGGCGGTGGCGGTGGCACCGGCGAACGCCAGCTGCACGGTGGCCGGCACCGGCACATCGATCCGCCGATCCGCCGGCACCGCGGTTGCCAGCTCGTCGGCGGCCGCGCTGTTCGGCCGGATCAACAACGCCTGCACGTCGCCGCGCTGCAGGGCAGATACCAGCTCCGCGCCGGTGCCGACCCGCAACTGCACCGTTTGCGGTCCGGGCTGCTCGCCCCAGAACTTGTCGTTGCGCACCAACGTGATCAGTCCGGTCACCCGGTCCACCGAGTCCAGCCGATAGGGGCCGGCGGACACCGGCACGCCGCCGGCCAGGCCACCGGCGAAGCCGCCGGGCGCGTCCTTGAGGATGTGCGCCGGCAGCAACGGCGAGAACATCGTCAGCCAGTCCTGCACCGGCGCGCTGAACACCACCACTACCTTCTTGCCGGCGTCCTGCGAGCGGATCTCATTGATCGAGGCGTACGGCGCGGCCCCGACGGTGCCGTTGGCGGCCACCAGCTGCTCGTGCAGATATCGGAAGTCCTCGGCGGTTACCGGGGTGCCGTCCGACCAGGCGGCGTCACGGACCAGGTCGTAGGTCACGGTGAATGGATTGGTGTCGGTGACGGTCGCCGACCGCACCAGGCGCCGGTCCAGCCCGACGGTGCCGTCGGCCGCCACCGTCGAGACCGACGGCAGCACCAGCGACGCGACCGTCCGCTCGGCCGGCGAGAAGTCTGCGACGGCATAGGGGTTGAAGCCGCTGATCGGCCCGTCGATGCCGATCGTCACCGAGCCGGCGGTGGCCTGACCGGTGGCGGTGACGGTGGCGACGCCGGAGTGACCGGTGGATCCACCGGACGTCTGCTCCGGGCTCAGCGGGGCCGGCAGGCCGGGCGGCGTGCACCCGGTGGCCAGTAGCGCGGCGACCGCGATCACTGAACGCAACAGCAACCGGCGCCGGCCGGTGAGCATGCCGCCCCGTTGATCAAGCCACGGGCGGGCGGCACGGCGTTCCGTCACCGCCCCACCCTATGGCGTGCCGGCGGACCGGCGCGGAGCGTCAGCCGGCGTTCTTCGAGCGCGACCGGGCCCTGGCCCGCTCCCCCGCATTCAGGATCAGCTTGCGGATCCTGGCCGAGGTCGGCGTCACCTCGACACACTCGTCGTCGCTGCAGAACTCCAGGCTCTGCTCCAGGCTCAGCGCCCGCGGCGGCACCAGGTGGACCAGCTCGTCACCGCTGGACTGACGCATGTTGGTCAGCTTCTTCTCCTTGGTGATGTTCACGTCCATGTCGTCCTGCCGGGAGTTCTCGCCGACGATCATGCCCTCGTACACATCGGTGGTCGGCGGGACGAACATGGTGCCGCGCTCCTGCAGCGAGAACATGGCGAACGGGGTGGCCTTGCCAGCCCGATCGGCGACCAGCGAACCCGTTGCCCGGGAACGCATCTCGCCGGCCCACGGGCCGTAACCGTCGAAGATCGCCGAGGCGATGCCGGTGCCGCGGGTGTCGGTGAGGAAGTCGGTGCGGAAGCCGATCAGGCCGCGGGACGGCACGTGGAACTCCAGCCGGATCCAGCCGGTGCCGTGGTTCGTCATGTTCTCCATCCGGCCCTTGCGGACCGCCAGCAGCTGGGTGACGGCGCCCAGATACTCCTCGGGCACGTCGACGGTGAGCCGCTCGAACGGCTCCTGCTTCTTGCCGTCGACCTCGCGGGTCACCACCTGCGGCTTGCCGATGGTCAATTCGAATCCCTCCCGGCGCATGGTCTCCACCAGGATGGCCAGCGCCAGCTCGCCGCGGCCCTGCACCTCCCAGGTGTCCGGCCGCTCGGTCGGCAGCACCCGCATCGAGACGTTGCCGATCAGCTCGCTGTCCAGCCGGTTCTTCACCTGACGGGCGGTCAGCTTGCTGCCGCCGTCCTTGCCGGCCAGCGGCGAGGTGTTGATACCGACCGTCATCGAGATGGCCGGTTCGTCGACGTGGATCGGCTCAAGGGCCACCGGATTGTCCGGGTCCGCGAGGGTCTCGCCGATGGTGATGTCGGCCATCCCGGCCACCGCGATCAGGTCGCCGGCGGACGCCGACTCCACCGGCACCCGGTCCAGCGCCTCGGTGATCAGCAGCTCGGTGATCTTGGTCTTCACCACGGTGCCGTCGAGCTTCATCCAGGCCACCTGCTGACCCTTGGTGATCGTGCCCTCGATCACCCGGCACATGCCGATCCGGCCGAGGAACGGCGAGGCGTCGATGTTCGTCACCTGCGCCTGCAGCGGAGCGCCCTCGGTGTACTTGGGGGCCGGAATCGCCTCCAGCAGCACGTCGAACAGCGGGTCGAGGTTCTCGTGGTCGGGCATCTCGCCGTTGGCCGGCTTGTTCAGGCTGGCCCGGCCGGCCCGGGAGGCGCAGTAGACGATCGGGAACTCGATCTGCTCGTCATCGGCGTCCAGGTCGATGAACAGCCCGTAGGTCTCGTCCACCACCTCGTCGATCCGGGCATCCGGCCGGTCGGTCTTGTTGATCACCAGCACCACCGGCAGCCGGGCCTGCAACGCCTTGCGCAACACGAACCGGGTCTGCGGCAGCGGCCCCTCGGAGGCGTCGACCAGCAGCACAACGCCGTCCACCATCATCAACGCCCGCTCCACCTCGCCACCGAAGTCCGCGTGGCCGGGGGTGTCGACGATGTTGATGATCAACTCGCCATCGGGGGTATGACGGTGTACCGCGGTGTTCTTTGCCAGGATGGTGATGCCCTTTTCCCGCTCCAGGTCGCCGGAGTCCATCACCCGGTCGGTGTGTGCCGACCCTTCGCGGAAGGCGCCGGACTGCCAGAGCATGGCGTCGACGAGCGTCGTCTTGCCATGGTCGACGTGGGCGACGATGGCGACGTTGCGGAGATCGGAACGAATCGGCATGAATGAACTTCCTGGTGATGACGGATGACGGCGCTCGGCCGGCACTGGCATGCGCTGACCTGCGGGGTGCTGACTACGGGGTGCTGACACCCGGAGTGCGGGCACGGCGAAGCCAGGTAGGCATTGCCAATGAGCAAACCTACCCGTACCGGCCCGCTTTACCTGCAACGATCGGGTCTGACGTGAGCAGGTTCTCAGTCATCTGGTCGCCTACGGGCGCTCGGCTGTGTCATCTGGTCGCCTACGGGCGCTCGGCTGTGTCATCTGGTCGCCTACGGGCGCTCGGCTGTGTCATCTGGTCGCCTACGGGCGCTCGGCTGCGGTCAGGCGCGACCGCTCCTTCGTCGCGGCCGCACCTGTCCTCGCTTCGCTACTTCGGCTCCGTTTTCTGGTCGGGTGCCGGGAACTGATCGCCCTCCTGCACCGCCGTCGGGTTCAGCACCCTGGCCAGGAAGCTCTTCGTCCGCTCGTGCTGCGGGTCGCCGATCACCTGCTGGGGGGTACCTTCCTCGACGATGTAGCCGCCGTCCATGAAGACCACCCGGTCGGCGACGTCCTTGGCGAAAGCCATCTCGTGGGTGACGACCATCATCGTCATCCCCTCCTTGGCCAACCCCTTCATCACCGCCAGCACCTCGCCGACCAGCTCGGGATCGAGCGCCGAAGTCGGCTCGTCGAACAGCATCAGCTCCGGATCCATCGACAGCGAGCGGGCGATCGCGACGCGTTGTTGTTGGCCGCCGGACAGCTGGGCCGGGAAGGCGTCCGCCCGGTGCGCCAGCCCGACCCGGTCCAGGTTCGCCATGGCGACCCGGGTGGCCTCCGCCACCGGCCGCTTGAGCACCTTGGTCTGCGCGATCGTCAGATTCTTCAGCACCGACAGGTGCGCGAACAGGTTGAACTGTTGGAACACCATGCCGATCTGCCGCCGGGCCTGATCGATGTCGACGTCCGGGTCGGTGATCTCGTGAGCGCCGACCACGATGGTGCCGGCGGTCGGCTCCTCCAGCAGATTGACGCAACGCAGCAGCGTCGACTTGCCGGAACCGGATGGCCCGATCACGCAGACCACCTCGCCGGCGCCGACCTCGAGGTCGATGTTCTTGAGCACCTCGATCGGACCGAACGACTTGACCAGCCCGCGGATCGAGATCGCCGCGGCTCCACCGCCGGTCGGCGCGGGTGTCGGGTTCTTGGTCAAGGACATCAGCGGGCCTTTGCGTGACGGCGCTCGAGTCGGCGCACCAACCAGGACAGCGGGAGGGTGATGAACAGGTAGAGCACCGCGATCACCGTCAACGGGGTAACGCTGGCGAACTCGTTGATGGCGCTCTGCCCGTACTTGGTGAGTTCGTACTGGTCGGTGGTGACACCGAGGATGTAGACCAACGACGAATCCTTGACCAGCAGGATGATCTCGTTCGTCAGCGGCGGGATGACGATCCGCAGCGCCTGCGGGAGCACGATGGTGACCATCGTCCGGCCAGGCGACATGCCGAGCGTCCGCGCCGCCTCGACCTGACCCTTGGGCACGGCCTGGATGCCGGCCCGCAACGTCTCGGCCATGTAGGCCGCTGCGGTCACCCCGAGGCCGACCGCCACCTGACCCAGGGTGTCGCCGGGAAACTTGAAACCGGGAAAGGCGCGCGGCAGTCCGTAGGCGATGATCACCAGCACGGCCAGGGCAGGCAGGCCGCGGAACAACTCGATGTAGGCCATCGCCACCGCCCGATAGACCTTGATCGAGCTCAGCCGCATCAGGGCCAGGACGATCGCGAGGGCGATACCGAAGGTGAATCCCAGTGCTGTGTACAACAGCGTGTTGACCAGACCGGTGGCGAGCACGTCGGGGAACATCTGCCACGCGATGTCGAGGTTGAACCACGCCTTGACGAACACCGGCCAGTCGATGAGCAGCGCCACGATCACCACGACGACCAGCCCGATGAGGTACTGGATACCGCGGAACATCCGCTTCCGCTGCGTGCGGGTCAACGCCATGGTCGCTCCGAGGGGTTCAGAGTTGCGGGTCGTACGCCGAAGGTCGCCCCGCCCGGGTGCACCGAGCGGGGCGACCGCAGGCGATCAATTCTTCGGAGCGTCCGTACCGAACCACTTCTTGTAGCTCTCGTTGTACCTGCCGTCTGCCTTGATATCCGACAGCACACCGTTCACGACGGTCGCCAGGGCCTCGTTGCCCAGCTTCAGCCCGAAGCCGTACTGATCGCCGGTGTCGACGGTCTGCACGATCTTCACGGTGGAAGCGTTGTCGTCGACCAGCTTCTTCAGTACCGGAACGTCATTGAAGACCGCGTCCACCTGGCCGGTGAGAATGGCCTGGCTCTGCAGGTCGAACCCGGTGTACTCGACGACCTCGTAGCCGTACTTGTCCTTGTTCTCGTTCAGCCAGTCGAGGCCGGTGGTGCTGGCCTGCCCACCGACCTTCTTGCCCTTGAGGTCCTCGATCTTGGTCACCGTGCTGGCCGTGGGCACCACCAGCGAGAAGTTCGCCGAGAAGTACGGATCGGAGAAGGTCATCACCTTCTGCCGCTCAGCGGTGATGGACATGCCGGCGGCGGAGAGGTCGCACTTGCCGCTGTTGTTCGCCTCGCCGGACTTGATGCCCTCGAACGGGGTGTCGATGATGCTCGTCTGAACGCCGAGTTCGGCCGAGATGAAGTCGACGAGATCGATGTCGAAGCCGACCACCTCACCGCCCTTCTTCGACTCGAACGGCTCGAACGGCAGCGTGGTGCAGACGGTGAGCTTGCTGGGATCGATGAGCGTCTTCTTGGCCGCGTCGATGGCCGCCTGATCCATTGCCGCACCGGCGGCGCTGGTGGCGCCGGACGCCATCGAACCGGCCGCGCTGGTGGCCTCCGAGGCCATCGAACCGGCGGCGCTGGTGGCCGCTGACGCCATCGACTCGGCGCCGCTGGCCGCAGCCGTGATCGCGCTGGAGGCGCTGTCCGCGGTCTTGTCGGCGCTCCCGCAGGCGCCGAGCGCGAGCAGCGCGACCGCACCGATCGCGACCGCGCCACTACGCAGCGCGAAGGTGCGGCGGGGCGCCGCCGAACGGGTGGATGCAACTATCACGATGACTCCCAGTACAGGTCGGGTTGGCCCGAACGGACCAACAGCACGCAGGTATCCGTGTGGTCGCATCCTGCCACGCCGGGCGTATTTCGAAGATGACGATTGCGCTACGGCTGTAGCTTTTGGTGCGCCTCTGGCGCTCGACTGCTGGCGCGATACCCGGCTGCTTCGGCGCGGGTCTTCGTGTCCTCGCTTCGCTGGTCGGCTCAGCCACGGAGCAAGTCGCGGAGCGCCGGCAGCAGGTCGCGGTCGGCCGGCAGCCAGTCGACGGTGTCCAACTCGTCGGCCGTCAGCGCACGGAATTCCTGGTGCTCGCGAACCGTCGGCACCTCGTCCGAGGTCACCCGGAAGGCCCGCAGCACCATCCCGCTGCCTAGGTCGACGTCGGGGCCGATCCGGCCGCCGACCGATACCGCGATTCCCAGTTCCTCGTCCATTTCCCTGGCCAGTGCGGCAAACTCGGACTCGCCGAGCTCCACCTTCCCTCCGGGTAGCTCCCAACCGGCGGGCCGGTGATCCTCGCACTGTCCCTGACCAGGACGCAGTGCGGCCAGCACCGTCGGACGGGCGCGCTCGTCGCTGCCCAGCAACGCACCGGCGACCACCACCAGCGGTTCGCGGGCCACCAGGGTGGCGATGCCCAGCAGGGTCTGCGCCGCCAGCAGCACCCGGCGCCTGGTCAGCGCGCTGCTCAACGCCGAACCCCCGGTCCGGTAGTCCAACCGGGTGAGCACGCCAGCCCCGGTCCGGCTGGTGTGCAGGGTGATGCTGGTCCCGCCGTCACCGGCCGGGTCGCCGGTCCGGCCGGACGAGCGGCCGGCCCGCACCGAACGACCGGCCGTGCGGCCGGCGACACCCCGCAATTCCGGCAGCCCGGCGTCGCTGATGCTGACGGCGAACTGCCGACCGGGCCGCAGTGGCCCCGATCCGGTGAACGTCATGGTGTCGCCGGTCCGCAGCGCCCCGCTCGGCCCGGCCAGCCGGCCGCCGACTGCTCGGGCAGTGCGGCGCCAGGTGTCGCCCGTCGCCAGAGCACGGATCACCGCCGGTTCGGCGGCGTCGATCACCGCGGCGGCGCGAATCAGGGTCACCGGTTCACTGTGCCCGATGTGAGCGATGCGTGATGCTGCGGTGCCTGATCGTCCGGCGCCTGATCGTCCTGCGCATGATGATCCGGCGCCTTCGCGCTGCCGGCCGGCAACGGGGCGGTGGCCGACAGGTCGACGGCCAGCCGGACGGTCGCACCAACGGCCGGCAACGTACCCGAGATCGCTTGGACCGCACCGGATCCGGGCAGCTCGACGGTGAGCCGGACGGTATCCGGCGCCGGCCGGGCCTCGAGTACCCGGCCGGCCAGCCGGCCGTCCGGATCCACCACCAACGCGGGCGGCCGGAGCGCGATCGGGCCATCGGGCAGGCCGGGTACGCCGTGACCGACCGGCAGCACCGTGGTGTAGCCGACGAATCGGGCCACCCACTCGTCAGCCGGTTCCCGCCACACGTCGGACGGGCTACCGACCTGGCGGATCCGGCCCTCGTTCATCAGCGCGACCCGGTCGGCGATCGCGAATGCCTCGCCCTGGTCGTGGGTCACGTACAGCGCGGTGCTGTGGGTCCGGGTCAACACCGTGCGCAAGTCAGTGAGCAACCGGGAGCGCAACGCGGTGTCCAGGGCGGCCAGCGGCTCGTCCAGCAACAACAGCCGCGGCTGCGGGGCCAGCGCCCTAGCCAGCGCCACCCTTTGCTGTTGCCCTCCGGACAGCTCGGTGACCCGACGGCCGCCCAGCCCCGGTAGACCGACCAGTTCCAGCAGTTCATCGACCCGGTGCCGACGCCGGGCCGGGGCCAGACCCAGCTGGCGCAGTCCGTAGCCGATGTTGCCGGCCACCGTGCGATGCGGGAACAGCACCCCGTCCTGGAACATCAGACCGAAGTGCCTGCGGTGCACCGGGATCCGCGCGAGATCGGTGTCGTCCCAGCAGATCCGGCCGCCGCTCAGCGGCTCCAGCCCGGCGATCGCGCGCAACAACGTCGATTTACCGCAGCCGGACGGCCCGAGCAGCGCCAGCACCTGCCCGTCGGCCAGGTCCAGCTCGACGCCGTCGACCGCGGTAACCGGGTCGCTCCCCCGGGCGCCCACGTAGGTCACCCGGACATCCGTCAGCGAGAGCATCTAGAAGCCTCCGATCCGGGCGGCGTTGCGGGCTCCGGCGAGAGTATCCACCGCGACCATCACCAGCGCGCAAGCCAGTGCCAGCACGGTCGCGGCGGCCAGCGCGGTGCCGGTGTTCGCGGCGCCCGGGCGGCTGATCAGCCGGACGATCACCACCGGCAGGGTCGGTGTCTGCGGACGCGCCAGGAAACTCGTCGCCCCGAACTCGCCGAGCGAGACCGCGAAGGCGAACGCAGCGGCACCGGCCAATGCCCTGGCCATCAGCGGCAGGTCGACGCCCGTCCACACCCGCAGCGGCGGCGCCCCGAGGGTGGCGGCCGCCTGCCGCAACCGGTCGTCGGCGGCCCGTAGCACCGGCAGCACCATCCGCACCACCAACGGTAGCGCGACCATGGCCTGGGCGATCGGCACCAGCAGCGCCGAGCCGCGCAGGTCCAACGGCGGCCGGTCCAACGCGATCAGGAAGCCGAAGCCGACGGTCACCGCCGAGACCCCCAACGGCAGCATCATCACCGTGTCGACGGCGCCCAGAATCCGTCCCACGCCGCGGTTCCGCGGCCGACGGGCCAGTACCACGCAGAGAGCGACGCCGACCAGTACGGCCAGGGCGGCGGCGATCGCCGCCGCCCGCAACGAATTCACCAACGCGTCCGTCACCGGCACCAGCATCAGGTTGTCCTCGCCAAGGGTGGCCAGCGCGCGGTAGTTGCCCAGCCCCCAACCGGTCGGTGTCTGCAGCGATCGGAGCACCATCACCAGCATCGGCGCCAGGAACGCCACCCCGACGGCGGCGGTCACCAGCAGCGCCGGCAGCGCCTCCCGCCCGAGCCGCCGGCTGCCGGCCCGGGCGCCGGTCAGCGACAGCCTGGCCTCGGCCCTGCGCCGCAACAGTCCGGTCAGCACCAGCACCCCGGTCACCAGCACGATCTGGGTGATCGAGAGCACCGCGGCGGTGCGCAGGTCGAAGATGTCGGTGGTCTGCCGGTAGATCTCCGTCTCCAGGGTGCGGAACTTCGACCC
The DNA here is from genome assembly GCF_000426645.1 of Nakamurella lactea DSM 19367. Lineage (GTDB taxonomy): Bacteria > Actinomycetota > Actinomycetes > Mycobacteriales > Nakamurellaceae > Nakamurella > Nakamurella lactea. Next base: position 126,022 of record NZ_KE384551.1, read on the forward strand.
GCCGAGGATCAGCATCACCCCGAAGCTGGTGGCGCAGAACAGGAACACCATCGCCGCTGCTCCGGCAATGGCCGGTCCGAGTGCCGGAACGGTGACGGTGAGAAAAGTGCGGACGCCGCCGGCTCCCAGACTCCTGGCGGCCTGCGCCGGCCGCTCGTCCAGGACGGCCCAGGTGGCCCCGACCGTGCGGACCACCACCGCGTAGTTGAGGAACACGTGTGCGGCCAGCACCACCGCCAGCGAGCCGTCCCAGCCCCACGAGCCGAGCGGGCCGTCGGCGGCGAACAACGTCCGAAAGGCCAGCCCGACCACCACCGTCGGCAGCACGAACGGCACGGTGACCAACGCCCGGAGCACCGCCTGACCGCGGAACCGGCAGCGGTACAACAGATATGCCCCCGGTATGCCGAGCAGCAGACACAGCCCGGCCGAGACCGCCGCCTGCCAGATGGTGAACACCACCAGCGAACGCATCCGGGACCGGCCGAAGACGTCGGCGAACGCGCCCAGGTCCAGGCCGCTGTCCGACCACAGTCCCCGGCCGATCAAGGCGACCACCGGGTAGCAGAAGAACAGTCCCAGCGCGACCAGCGGCACCGCGGCCAGCAGCACCAGCCCGACCCGGCGACCGACCGCCAAGGCCCGATCGGCGGGCCGCTCGATCAGCCCGGCGGGCCGCTCGATCAGCTCGGCGGGCCGCTCGATCGGGTCGGCGGGCCGCTCAATCGGGTCGGCGGGCCGCTCAATCGGGTCGGCGGGCCGCTCAATCGGGTCGGCGACTGCCATCGGAGTTCCGCTCAGCCCTCGACCAGGTCGGTCCAGGTCTGGATCCACTGGTCACGGTGCGCGGCGATCTGGTCCGCCGGCAGCGAGGCCGGGTCCTTCGCCGCCGGGGCGAACTGCTGCCAGTTCTTCGGCAGCGCCACGTCGTCATCCACCGGATAGACGTACATCTGGTCCGGCATCGCCGCCTGGAACTCCTTGGACAGCAGGAAATCCACTACCTTCTTCGCCCTCTCCGGATTGGCCGCGCCGGCCAGCACCCCGGTGTACTCGACCTGCCGGAAACAGGTGTCCAGCAGCGCTCCGGTCGGCGCCTTCGTCTCGCCCGGCTTGACCTCGAACGGGGGTGACGACGCATAGGAAAGGACCAACGGCCTGGCCCCCTTGCCCGACGAACCGGAGAAGTCGACGCTGTAAGCGTCCTCCCAGCCGGCGGTGACCTTCACGCCGTTGGTCTTCAACGCGGTCCAGTACTGCTGCCAGCCGCTGCCGTCGCCGGCGTCTGTCGAGTCGCCGCCGCCGAAATGCGCGATGGTGCCGAGCAGAAAGGCCAGACCCGGCGAGCTGGTGGCGGGCGACGGGACGACCAGCAGGTCCTTGTACTCGGGCTTGGCCAGATCCTCATAGGTCTTGGGCTCGGCGAGCTTCTTGTTCGCGAACCAGGTGTGGTCGACGTTCACGCACACGTCGCCGTAATCCACTGCGGTGAGCCGGTTCTGGTCGTCGCTCGAGCCGCCACCGATCGAGTACTTGTCGGCGCCGTTGTGCGCCGCGGGCGGGGCGTAAGGCTGCAGCACCCCGGCGTCCAGCGCCCGCGAGGCGAAGGTGTTGTCGATGCCGAACACCACGTCGCCCAGCGGCGCGTCCTTCGTCAGCACCAGCTTGTTCACCATCGCGCCGGCGTCGCCCTGGGCCAGAATCTTCAGCGTGATGCCGGTGTCGGTCTGGAACTTCGCCAGCACCTTCTTGTCCATGTTGAACGAGTCGTGCGTCACCAGTGTCACCGTGCCGCCCGTCGCGGCACCGCCTGTCGCGGCACTGCCTGTCGCGGCACTGCCTGTCGCGGCACTGCCTGTCGCGGCACTGCCGGTCGCGGCACTGCTCGATCCCGCGCTCGACCCGGCGCCGGTCGAACCCCCACCGGCGGTCGTGGCGGCCGAGCTGTCGGCGCCGGCCGCCGGCCCGGGGGTCTGCCCGCCGGCGGCGTCGCTGCCGCAGCCGGCGAGCACGGTCAGCAGAGCGGTGGTGGCGGCCAATCCGGCCGCCGCGCGGCGACCGGATCGGTGTCTGGATGAGCGGTTCTGCATGGGGTGCCCCTTCCCTCGCGGGCTCAGGCACGGGTGGCAAGAGGACGTCCCTGCGCCGGCATGATCCGGGTCAGGTTCGACGGTCAGGGACTCCGTGTCCCTCTCTCAGCCCGGCGCACCGGACTCCCGTGTCAGGCGTCAGCCTACGCGGTCGCCGCCGGGCGCGACGACAGCGTCTCGCCGTCCTGCAGCGGCAGCGGGCGTCGGTTGAGCACGGCCAACACGACCAGGGTGAGCATGCCCATCAGCACGTACGCGGTACCCAACCAGGAATGCAGGCCGGGCCGACTGGCCGGCTCACCCTCGTACTGCCAGGCGATCAGGATCGAGACGACGTAGCTGCAGGTCGCGGCCAGCCAGCCGGCCGCCAACAGCCAGGCCAGCGGCCGACGACGATGCGGTCCGAAGAACGCCCACAGCAGCAGCGGCAGCACCCACACCCAATGGTGCGACCAGGAGATCGGCGATACCAGCAGCCCGATGAACTGCACCGCCAGGAATGAGCCGGTCCGGTCCCCGGCCCGCAGCGACCACCAGGTCGCTGCCACCCCGATCACCACCGTCACCAGGGAGGCGATGACCCAGCCCGTGGACACGTCGTGGCCGGCGAGTCGGGCAAGCGTCCCACGCCAGGACTGATTGATCGCCGACCAGACCGGTCCGGTCCGGCCGGGATCGAGCATCAGCTCGGTGTAGAACCGGACGGTCTCGCTGGGAAGGAAGATCAACGCGATGACGACGGTCACCGCGAACGCGGCGAACGCGGCGATCACCGCGGTCCAGCGACGTTGCAGCAGGTAGTAGAGCCCGGTGATGGCCGGCACCAGCTTGATGCCGGCCGCGATGCCGACCGAGCCGCCGGCGAACCACTCCTTGGCCGACGCCGCGCCGGCCAGCAGCAGCGCCGCCAGGAACAGGTTGATCTGTCCGTAGTTGAAGGTGGTGCGCACCGGCTCCAGCCAGATCGCCAGCGCGGTGCCGGTGATGACGATTCCGCGGACGTTCTGCATCGGGTTGGGCGCGCCCTTCCCGGTTCGGCCGAGCAGCCGCAGGGTGGCGTGGATCATCAGCGCCACGGCGCCGAACGACGCGGCCTGCCACAGGATCCGCAGCAGAGTCCATGGCAGCCAGGAGATCAGCCCGAACAGCAGCGCGGAGAACGGCGGATAGGTGAACGGCAGGTGCAGCGGCTCGGAGAAGAAGTCGTAGAGGGTGCCGTCGAACAAGTGGTGGGCGCCGTCGACATAGACCTTCAGGTCGACCATCTTGAACGGGTCGGCGCCGGCCAGCGTGACCAGCACGTGGGCGACTGCGGTCAGCACCAGGAACACCCAGGGCGCCCAGGACGATGCCAGGTACCGCTTCAGCACGCGCACTCCTTCTCGGCCGTCCGCCGGTCGGGGTGATCACGGCGGGTCGAACAGCCAGAGCGTAGCGACACCGTGGCCCGATACGGTCGACGTCGTGACCCATTGCGACGATTCGGCGCGCGACGATTCGGCGTCCGCGGCACCGCAGACGGGATCGCCGGGGACGCGATCGCCAGGGACCCGGTCGCCGAGAACGGGATCGCCACGGACGGGATCCGCACAGACGGGATCGACGGGAAACCGATCGCCGGGGAAGCCGAGCCGGATCTGGTACGTCAGCTACGGCTCCAACATGTGCCGGGCGCGATTCACCCACTACCTGGCCGGTGGTCGGCCGGACGGCGCGCGGCGCAGCTACCCCGGCGCCAGGGACTCCACCGCACCGACGGACGACGCGGCCGTCGAGCTGCCCGGTCGGATCTACTTCGCGGGGCGGTCACGAACCTGGGGCGGCGGGATGGCCTTCTACGACCACGACGCGAACGGGCCCGCTCCCGCCCGCGCCTACCTGATCACCGTCGGACAGTTCGCCGACGTCGCGGCCCAGGAGATGCACCGGCTCCCGGATCCGGCGGATCCGATCGAGCAGGTGCTGATCGACGGCTTCGCCGGTGGCCGGCACTCCGCCGGTCCCGGTCGGTACGAGACGCTGATCGAGGTCGGCGCCCGCGACGGCCTGCCGATGTACACGTTCACCGCGCCGCACGGCTCGGCCGCAGTCCCGCACACTCCGCCAACCCGGCCGTATCTGGCGATGCTCGCCGTCGGGTTGCGCGAGTCACAAGGCTGGGATGACGAACGGATCGAGGACTACCTGCGGTCTGCCATCGGCTGACGGCTGAGGGCTGAGGGCTGAGGTCCTCCCCGCGTCGTCAACCGAGCAGTCGTCAACCGGTGGCGACCACGGTCAGACCGGCGATCACCGCGTAGGCCAACAGGCTCGTGCCCATCGCGGCCCCGACCTGCGCGCTGGTGGTGCGGGTGTCCGAACGAAGCCGACGATGAAGTCCGACCAGAATCACCAGCTCCAGGGCCCCGATCACGGCGATCGACGCATCGTCCAGCAGCCAGGCGAGCGGCAGGAAGTGCACCGCCACCACCAGGCCCACCCACCAGGCCATCCAGCGTTGCCGATGGGTCTTGGCCAGCCACGCGCACCCGCCGCCGGCCAGCAAGACCTCCGCGGCAACCAGAACGCCGAACCACTGGTATCGCCCCTGCAAGGCGCTCGGGGAGTCCCAGTTCGCCGCCGTCGCGACGCCGAATCCGATGGCGATTGCCGTACCGATCACCGAGCCGATGCCGAGCCAGATCCGCCATCTCGGTGGCGGATCCTCCTGTGCCCAGCCGAACCAGACCATCGTCATCAGCCCAAACCAGGCAACGGTGAAGACCGCGTCCCGTGAGAATTCGGTGAGCACGGATCACGACTCCCGAGTGGCGACGAAGACGAGCTCGCGCCTGGGGCGATCCGGCGCATCGCGGACCACGTCCACGGTGAATCCGTTGTCCCGCAGGGACTGTTCGATCTCCTGGCGGGTCCGGAACCGGAGCGTGGAGTCGGAGATGATCGTCGCACCGTCGGCGTGGAAGATGTTCGTCCAGCGGAAGCTGACCAGCTGGCCACTCACGTCCGTCAGGTCGCACCACGTCTCGACCGGGCCGACGCCGGGAACGTCCTTGGTCTCGTGGGTGTGCTCGCGGTCCCATTCCTGCCAGGCCCGGCGAGCCGGGTCGCGGACCTCGAACACCACCCGGCCCTGGGGTTTCAATGCGGCGCGGATGCCCTGCAGGGTGGCTGCCCAGCTCTCGTCGGTGACGAACACCTGCGCGACGTTGGCCGTCATCGTCGCCAGGTCGACCTGCAGCGACGGCAGGGTTGTCGCGTCACCATCGATCCAGCGGACCAGGTCGGCGCCCGGTTTGGTCCTGGCGACGTCCAGCGAGGCGCCGGCGGGGTCGACGCCGATCACCTCGACGCCCCGGGCAGCAAGCAGACAGGCGAAGGTGCCGGTGCCACAGCCGACGTCCAGCACGCTGCCGGCGCCGAACTCGTCAACCATGGCGGCGTAAGCGTCCAGATCGCTGCGGTCGGGGTCCATCGGGTCGTAGATCTCGGCCAGTCGACGGTCGCTGAAGATCGGATCGGGCACTGCAGCACTGTAGGCGAGCATGGTCGATAGCGGCGACCACAATCTTCGGGGTGCCCAGGGTTTCGACCTGGACGCGACCGGGCAGCGAATCTAGCGTTCCGATCGTGGCAACGATTCCGACCTTGGACGACCGTGTCGCCGAGGGCGAGGCGGTAGCGGTGGACGGTTGGGACTTCTCCCGGTTCCTGGCCTGTTCTTTGCCACCTCGGAACTGTTCCTGATCGAATGCCGCCGCCGATCCGCAGTCCTCAGCCGGAGGTCTTGGCCGTCAGGAGTTGGTCGTACGAACCAGGTGTCCGATCCCAGACGACTCGGCCGTCCACCACCCGGCCGGCAAGTCTGTCCCGATGCACGACGGTATGGTGCCGCCCGCAAATCAGAGCCGCATTGTCCAACGAGGTCGGGCCGCCATCGGCCCAATGTTTCAGGTGATGCGCATCCGTCCAATGCGCCGGCGTGTCACACCCGTCGAACGTGCAGTGCTGGTCCCGCAGCCACAGAGCCTTGATCTGTCCCACAGTGAAATACCGCTTCGCGGTCCCCACGTTCAGGATCTCGTCCCGATGATTGCGCAAGACCGGAATGATTGCCGCGTCGCACGCCAACTTCCGCACGGTCTCAGCAGCCAGCACCGTGCCCTGCGCCGCCGACCCGACAACACCGCCGGCGCCTCGACGGCCGGCCAGATCGGGCTCGCTGATCATGACGAACAGCGAAGCCTTCGCCTGGACCGGCAACCCTTCGGCAGCGGCTGCCGACCGGCGACACACCGCGACCAATGCCTCGCCCCGCCGCCGCCCGGCCGACCGCATGTCCGGCTCACCGTCCGGGCCCGGTTGCGGCCCGGCCAGCGGTCCGATCGCCGCCTCCAACACCGCCTTACCCTCGGCGTCGAGCTGCAGCCGGTAGTGGAACACACCGTCGACCTCCCGCGGCTGCGACAACTCCACATACCGGGCCTTGCCGTCCTGCTCCTCCTGGAAGATCCCGTCCCGTCCGTACTGCGTCAACAGCAGCTCCCGCAGGTCCCGCACCACTTGCGACCCACACGTCGCGCCGGCCTCGATCATCTGATCCAGCACCGCATCCCGTGCCCCCGGCTGCAATTCAGGGCAGAGCTTGTCGAATTCCTGCGCCACCGTGACTGCCACGTTCGGCGGCAGGTCAGCACCCCGGACCGCGTCGGCCAGCGCCGGCACATCCCGCCGCCGCACGATCGCCGCGGCCTTCGCGATCGAGGATGCCGCTCCCGCCTGACAGTGCCAGTCCTGATCCCGCACCCAACCGGCCGTCGACTTCGCGCGCGACTCCTCGATCGCGCCGCGATCGTCGGCCTCTGCGGTGGCCACCACCTGGCCCGCCACCGCCCAGGCCGCCAGGTTGCCCAATTCGCCGACCAGCTCGCCCAATTCGCCATTGGGAACTTGGTGGACGCTCGACGACAGTCCCTGCAGCAGAACAGTCACCGACGCAACAGCGGCACGAACCTCTGCCACCGTCGCCGTTTCCGCGCTGTCCGCCATGAAACAACCGTACGAACTTCCACCGACGATCGATTCAGTTGTCCACATCTAGGCGATGATCGGCACCACTGTGGATAACTCAGCCGCCACGGGTCGGACCCTGGAACGCTTGGGAACCATGGGAATTCGCTACTACGGTTTCGCACTGGCCGCCGACGACGTCAACAGTGCCCGCGCCGATCCGAACAGATTCGTTCATGCAGCGGAGCACGAGAGCATCCGTCATGGGTGGTCGGATGCCTGCCTGGACAAGGGCTGGTCCGTGCTGCAGGGTCTGTTCGGAGGACTCCGATGGACGATGGATGGACCCTCTACCAGGCCGGCAGCCCGGTTGGTCGCCGGGGACGTCTACTACACACCGGAGGGCACCTATCTGCCCCACTACGGGGTGCTGACGCCCGAGGAGATGACGGAAATCGCTGCCGACATCGAACTGGTGACGGCAGCCGACGTCGACAGTTACTTCGATGCAGAACGTCGCGACCGTCGCGGCGACATCCGGTATACCTGCGACCTCCTCCGGCAGGCACAGACCTTCTGCCGCGAGGTGGTGAGCCGCGGCCAGGGCGCGATCTATGCCATCACCTGAGCCGCAGGCGAGTGTTGTGGATGCGAGCCGCGATCGTGCGGCCGGACGGCAACGCATCGGCCGTATCGGCGGCGAAGCCCACAGCGATGACCATCCCCTGGAGCCGAACAGGGGTGAACCTCAACGGAAGTTGCTCAGCGGCTGCGTGACAGCCCCACCTCCGCGGCCAGCTGCTCGAGGAACTCCTCGGGCCCCAGGCCGCTGGCCTTGCTCTGCGCACCCGCGCGGTGCAGGGTCAATCGGCCGAGCCGATCGATCCGCACCATCGTGCTGGCCTGCCGCTCGACGGCCGGACCGTCGACGGCGTCCGCGTCCAGCACGACGCAATCGGTGCCGAACATTTCTACCGCGCGCGCCGCGGAGTCCGCCGGAGCTTCGCCGGAGACGTTCGCGCTGCTGCCGTACAACCGGGGAAACTCCTTCCACAGGCGGGCGGTTGGAGCCCAGCACCCGTTGAACGCCGCCAGATAGCCGTCCCGGACGGCCGGGGTGAACCAGCCGGGCGGCGGTCGGCCCGGGCGCATCGGCAGCAGCACGGTGAACCGCTGTTCCATCAGTCCCGCCGCCGCCGACAGCGCCGCAGCCGATAGCTCGATGCTGGACGCCACCGCCGACCACTGTGACTGCTCGTGCAGGGACACGCCAACGTTCTGCTCCAACGGGCGTCGCTTGATCGCGTTGAGAGCTCGCGCCGACGTCGCCACGATGCCGTAGGTCATCGGGGGCGGATTGGGCACCACGACGACAGCTCCCTCGGCCAACGCCTGGCAGGCACGGGCCAGCCCCGGCAGCTCAGGCCCGGGCATGTTGATGCCCTGCCACCGGCGACGGCCGGCCTTGCGGGCCCGGACGTGCTCGTCGACACATGATCCGCGCGCCACCCTCCGATCGCACACCACAACCGTAGGGTTGCCGCCACCGCGAAGGGAAAGTCTTTTTCGCCAACGTGTTCCGGTGCCGCGGCTGCTGAGCAGGACCCGGTCCGGCCTTGTCCTGACAAGGAAAAGGTGTGGCTCGCCGTCGAAGCCGGTGCTACCACTGGTCCCGGCTGCGGCCAGATCGCGGCGCCTCTGACCTGGAAGGTGACATGGGACCCTTGTCGAAGAAGAACCGGAGCGGACTCGCATTCGGTTGCTGTCTGGCAGTTATCGCCGCAATCGTGACACCCACCGCAGCTGCCGCTTCGTCGGGCAGCGCCTCCACCTCGGAAACCGGTGCCTCCGCTCCGCCACCCGCCGAGCGTCACGGCGGCTTGCAGGCCCTGTGCTTCGTGTCGTCAGACCGGCCCGATCGCGAACACACGATTCACCTGCCGGCGGAGGTAGCCAACCTGCTGGTCCGGATCACGCTGTCCTATCGCGGGCCGTGCGCCGACTACGGGCAGTCGGCGCCGCGCGGCAAGGGCACACTGACCGCGTATTCACAGTCGGAGCACGGCCGGCCCAGCGCAATCGGCCTGGTCTTCCCGGACCGTACACTGATCGGCTTGCCGACCGACCCGCCGAGCGACGGACAGTGGTGCTTCGACAAGAACGCCGATGGCACAACGGATCCGATGACGGAGTGCACCGACGGCTACGGCAGCACGTTGCAGTTGAGTGAGCATTTCAAGAGCTCGGTGGATACCCAGTTCACCTACCTGCTGATCAACTGGAACCCGATGGGTCACCCGCCGATGCACGTCTACGACTCCCCACATTTCGACATCCACTTCTATCTGAACGCGAATTCGGAGCGGCTGAAGATCCGCACCGGCCCGTGCGGCGAACTCGTCAATTGTGATGACTTCGAACTGGGCAAGGTGTTGCCGCCGGCCAAGTACAACCCGCCGAAGTACGAATTCACCGGCGCTGTCGCGCCGGGTATGGGCAACCATCTGATCAACACCGACGCGCCGGAGTTCCACGGACAACCGTTCACCCATTCCTGGATCCAGGGAACGTGGAACGGCAAGGTCACCTTCTACGAACCGATGGTCACCAAGGCCTGGTTCGCCGGACTGATCGACGGCACCCGCCCAAGTCGCTGTTTCCCGATTCCACCCGCGCAGGCGGTCCAAGCCGGCGGTTGGTACCCGACCAGATACTGCCTGCGGCACCGCGACAACCGGCACGAGATCACCGCGTCCCTCGAGGATTTCGACTACCGGCAGGCGGCCTGACCGCCGAGCGCCCGTCCACCCTGCAGGTAGCGGAATCCTGCCCGGAGCAGAACGGGACAACCGCGCCATCTGACCAACGTTCCGCTACCTGACCAACCATCCGCTACCTAACCACTGGGTGGCTCGAACCCGGCCGGCGGATCGTCATCCCCGACGTCAGCCCCGTTTCCCCCGGCGTCGACAGGGCCGTGCCAGGACCAGCGCGGCACCGGCAGGCCGTCCGGCACCCCCGCCGCGGAATCGGGGTGCGCGGCCATTGCCGTTGTGGCCCAGCGAAAGTAGTCCTTCAGCGCTGTCCGCAGCCGGACGTCGTCCGGGAACCCTGCGTCGTCAAGGGCCCGGGCGAAACAGAGCTGAGCCCGCTCGTCCATCTCTTGATGCTCGCCATTGCCCGAGTGCATCCGCACGACCCGGCTCTCGTCGCCCATCGAACGGGAGTAGGTCGGTGGGCCGCCCATTGCCTCGGCCCAATAGGCCGCCAGCCGTTCGACGTGCTGCGGGTGCTGTCCTGGGTGCGAGAACGCGTGGCTCACCACCGGGTCCTGCAGGCAGCGGCGATGCCAGGCCGCCGCCAGTGCCAGAAATGCCCGATCGCCGCCCGACGCCTCGAAAATGCTGGTCACCGGACCAGCGTGGCACGGCCCGGGCTCGCAGGTCCACGTCAATCCGGCCAACTGTCGACCCGGCAGCCCTCGGAAGCGGTATCGAAGAAATTCACTTGGTCTATTGGCCAGACGGTCAATATTATTGGCCGCATGGTCAATAACACCTCTCCGCGACCCAGCGCCACCCGGGCGCCGGGCCGACTCACCGTCGTCACCATGCTGGTCGCCGGTTACCTCGTCCTCACCGTCGCCACCCTGGCCGCACTTGCCATCCTCTCCGTCACCGCGCCGGAGCAGGCGACGTCCGAAGCCTGGGGACACGCGGTGATCGTCGCGCTGTTCGCAGCGCTGTTACTGATCCGGCTGCGCGCCGCGCGCCGCGGGTCGTCGCGCGCGCTGACCGCGGTCGGCCTCATCGCAGGCATCCTGGTCGTGGCGAATCTGGTCGAGGCGGCCCTCCCCCACTCGTTTCCGGGCTGGATGCGCGTTCAGATGGTCGTGGTTGCGGTCCTGATGGCGGGCACAGGGTTCGCGGTGCGCCGTATCCGACATACCCGGTGAGCCGCCTTGCCGGAACCGGCACCACTGCGACACAGTGAGTCGATGAGTTCCGCGGCGAAACCGTCATCCCCACGGGCATCACCGCCAGATCCGCCGGACCCGCCGGATTCGCCGAATCCGCCCGACCCGACCGGGTCGAAAGGAGCGGGCCGGCGGCGTCGGCTGAGCGAACAGGAACGCCGGTCCCAGATCATCAGCGCGACCGTGGCCACCGTCGCCGATCTCGGGTACAACGGGGCGAGTCTGGAGCGGATCGCTGCTACCGCCGAACTGTCGAAAGGGCTGCTGTCGCACTACTTCGGCGACAAAGAAACCCTGATGACGCAGACCGCACGGATCACCCTGGACGCCGTACGGAACGGCATCGCGGCGACCCTGGACCTGTCGGTCCCGGTTCCCGACGTGATCCGTCAGTCGATCCACCGGGTCGCTGCCGTGCACACCACGTACCGTGCCGAACTGACCGCCCTGGATCAGATCATCACCCACCTCCGCGATGCGGACGGGCATCCGATCCTCGGACTCGGCGACTACGAGTCGACCTACCTCGAACAGGAAAAGCTGTTCCGACGCGGTCAGCAGGAGGGATCACTGCGCGCCTTCGACACCAGGGTGATGGCCGTGACCTACCAGGGCGCGCTGGACGCCATGCTCGGCTACCTCCGCCAGCACCCGGAGATCGATCCGGACACGTACGCACACGTCGTCGCGGACCTGATCATCGCCGCAGTGCAGAGCCGGCCCGACAGCTAGCAACGGTCGGCGGCTCGCTATCGCTGCCCGGTGAGAACAACGCGCCGCCCCGGCGTCGACGCCTGCCAGGCACGCGCGATCTCGGCGAGCGGAAACTCGGCGACCTCGACCCTCACCGTGCCGTCGGCGAAGCGCTGCAGGTATCCAGGGATCTCCGCCATGATGTCGTCGATACGGCTCGACCCGGCACCCGAGCCGCGGATGGTGATCGCCGTGCTGCGCAGCAATTCTGCCGGCAGCGCCGCCGAAGACCCGGCGGCCTGCCCGATCTCGACATAGTCGATCGTCCCGGCCCGCTGGTCCAGGCTCGTCCCGGTGAGCGCCGCGAAGGTCGCCTCCGCCGGCTCGCCCCAGAGGAAATCCAGGACCAGGGAAGGGATGTGCTCGGCGAACCCGGCGCGAAGAGCTTCGGCATCGACGGCCACCTCGCCGGTCAACGTCACCGGGCTGACGGCGCCCCGGTCGCCGGCCACCTCGGCCAGCGCGGCGGCGTCCCGAGCCACCGCGATGACGTGCTCGGCGCCGCACGCCGCGGCGTTCTGCACGGCGAGTCGCCCGGCGACCCCGGTCGCCCCCAGTATGACGACGGTGCCGAGTTCGTCCCGTGAGGCCAGGGCCGATCGCAACGGGAGCCAGGACGACATCCCCGGGTTGAGACCGGCCGCGATCTGCTTCGGATCGGCACCAGCCGGCAGCGGCAGCACCATTGGCACGCTGATCCGCTCGGCGAAGGTCCCGTACGGATGCTCGGCGAACCCGGTGTACACCAGCCGCTCCTGGGCGTCCCTGGCCACTGCATCGACGCCCGGGATCATCGGCCACGACCTGTCGCTGCCGTAGTGATCGCCGTCGGCCAGCGATCGAACGACCGGATGCAGCCCGGCGGCGACCATCGTCACGTCCTGCCGTCCGGCCGAGTTCGGCGGATCTGGGAAGTTCACGAACGACGGGACCGCTCCCGACTCGGTGAGCACTGCGGCACGCATGACGTCTCCTTAACGTTGTTCAATAGCTTCCAGGACAGGATGCCTTAACATCGTTAAGGATGCAACGGGTCTTATCGCGATCGACGGACACAGATGACCGAAGGAGTGCCATGGCGAAGGGGCTGACCCTGGAACTGATCGTGGGCGCCGGGCTCGAACTGCTCGACGAGGTCGGCCTCGACGGACTCACCACGCGTGCCCTCGCCGCCCGCCTGGGGGTCAAGGCTCCCGCGCTGTATTGGCATGTCGCGAACAAGCAAACGCTGGTCGACGAGATGGCGACCGAGTTGTGGCGCGAAATCCAGGCGGCGTTGCCCGAAGTCGATCCCGATACACGGTGGCGGGACTACCTGCTCACCTTCGCGACCACGGTTCGCGGCACCTTGTTGCGGCACCGGGACGGCGCCAGGTTGTTCAGCGGGACGTATCTGACGGATGCCGGGGTGCTGCAGGCCCAGGAGGCGCCGCTGGCATTGCTGGTGGCATCGGGCATGAGCCTGCCGCAGGCGGTCGAGGTAGCCATGGTCCTGTACTCCTTCACCATCGGCGCCACGATCGAGGAGCAGGCGGTGGCCGCGGCCGTCGACGATCGCTACACGCTGGCCCGGCGCGAGCAGCGGCTGGATCCGGCGCGATTCCCCCTGATCACTGAGGCCGGCCGGATGGCCTTTCCGGAGCCGGGCGTCCTGTTCGCCGGCACCGCGCGCCGACTCATCGCCGCCTTCGACAACTGGCCGGCCGGGGCGTAGGCGCGCGTTGGACCGCGGTTCGACGCGGGATAGGTTCCGCGCCAACGGATAAGACTGATCAGGAGCTGGTGGTCCAGGTGATGACCGCCTCGCCGCCGCCCGGCGCAGTTCCGTAGCCGACCGTCGGGGAGGTGACCTGGACGGCGTACATACTGGTGCCCGCCCCTGCGCCGCCGCCGGCGCCGGAACCGCCGTGGCCGCCCGCCCCGCCGAGCGCGCCGCCGCCACCCCCGCCGCCCGGGCCGTCGTCTCCGCCGCTACCCACTCCACCGATGCCGCCCGTCCCGCCGATCTCGGCGCCGGCGGTGCCGCCGTCACCGTGTCCGGCTCCGTTGCCGTCGTTGCCGTTGTGGGCCGGCACCCCGGCGCTGCCACCGTCGCCGCCCTTGCCGCTGAACGGGCTGTTCCCCCCGGTGCCGCCACCGCCGCCGCCACCGGCCACCGCAGTCTGCGCCCCGTTGACCGTCAGCAGTGTCGCGCCACCACCCCCGCCGCCGCCAAAGGCCGCCCCGCTGTTGGGATTCGTGCCGCCCGCCCCGCCCGAGGGCTGACCCCACCCGCCATGGTTGTTCTGCGGGTTCGTGCCGTAGTGGCCGCCCTGCCCGCCGACCGCGATCGTCACGGTCGAATCCGGGGTCACCGCGATCGTGCCGCTGACGACCGCGCCGTAACCACCCCGCCCGCCGCTGAACGCACCCTGTGCACCGGAGTCACCGCTGCCTCCGGAGCCACCGATGAGGGTGAACGACATCGACGTAGCGTTGCTGGGTACCGGCACCGTTTCGGTAGCGCCGGTGAAACCGTAGGTGATCGGCACGTCCTGCGACAGACGGGCCGGCGACGAGCTGACCGGCGACGAGCTGACCGGCGACGAGCTGACCGGCGACGAGCTGACCGGCGACGAGCTGCCCGGCGACGAGCTGCCCGGGGATGAGGCGATCCGCGCCACCATCGAAGGGGCGTGGCCCACCGAACGGGTCGGCCTCGCGTTGTCGGAGCCGCAGGCGGAAGCGACGAGAAGTACGGTGGCGCAGGCGCCGGCCCCGAGGGTGGTGCGCCAACGTGCAGACAATGAGATGTGTGACATCGGGTTTCTTCTTTCCGGTATTCCAAAGGTGGGAGTCGGCGCGGGCTGTTGACCACGACGGGGCCGTCCGCGGACCGAGAATCGTTGCGGTGCAGGAAGTATGGGTGAGCGGTTCAGGCTGTGGTGTACCAGGTGATGACCGCCTCACCGTTGCCGAGGCCGGTGCCGTAGGCGGCCGTCGGCGAGGTGACCTGCAGGGCGGTCATGCAGGTTCCGGATCCGCCCCCACCGGCTGAGTTGTGCACGGCGGAGCCTCCCGCACCGCCCGCCAGGCCTCCGCCCCCGCCGCCTCCGGGGCTGTCGAGCTTTCCGCCGGAGCCACCGACCGCGCCGACCCCACCGACCTCAGTTCCGGCGTGCCCCCCTTTCCCAGGGGATGGGCCATTGCCCGTGTTGCCGTTGTGGGCGGGCACCCCAGAGGCGCCGCCGTCGCCGCCGTGGTAGCCGGCGAATCCGACGCCGCCGCCACCGCCGCCGCCGGCGACGGCGATGAGTGCGCCGTCGACGGTCAGGCTGGTCGCGCCACCGCCACCGCCGGCACCGAAGCCCCCTTCCGCGGTGTTGAGACCCCCGACTCCGCCGGGGAACTGGCCCCAGCCGCCGTGGTTGTTCTCCGGGTTGGTGCCGTAGTGGCCGCCCTGCCCGCCGACTGCGATGGCCACGGTGGTACCTGGGTTGACGGCAACGGTGCCGGTGAGCACCGCGCCGTACCCACCCCGACCGGCATCGCCGCCGCTAGCGTTGCCACCGGAACCGCCGGCCAGGCTGAACTGCAGTGAGGTGGCGTCAGCCGGGACCTGCACGGATACGGTCGCGCCGGTGAAGCCGTACGTCACCGGCGCATCCGCCGCCGGCGCGACCGGCGACGACGCGACCGGCGACGACGCGACCGACGACGACGAGACTGACGACGACGAGACTGACGACGACGAGACTGACGACGACGAGGCTGACGACGAGGCTGACGAAGACGCGACTGGCAACGGTCCAGTGGGTGTCGAGCCGACGGGCGACAACCCGCCGGACAGCGACGCGGCGACGGGCGCCGCCGCCGCATTCTGTTCAGGGCTGGCGGCGCCGCAGGCCGCGGTGACGGCAAGCAGCGCACCGCACGCTATGAGCGCCAAGGTGTTTCGCCGGCGGTGGCGCGGGACGACACGGTTCATTGCGGCGGTGCAAACGGCGGCTACAGCGGTGGCGCCGCGCCGCATGCCGCGCCGAATGCCGCTCCGAATGCCGCACGGCATGCTGGGCGGCGCCACCCGTCCGTCGTGCTCCGGCCAGTCGGCGGCGCCCGTCGGCGAGCGGAAGATCTGCTGACATTCCTTGAGGTAGTTCATCTTTGACTCCGGGGACGGAGGAGGGTGCGCACCTGGAGGGCACCACTCCTGGTCTGCTTCGGCGGTGGTCTCCGCCGACACGTTGAATGGAACACGCGCCGCAGCCCGGAGTACCTGGGGAAAGCCCCTAGTTCTTGACGCCTAGTGGTGCGCGTCGAACCCGTGGGGCGATCAGGCGTCGGCGGTGAAGTCCGTCTTCACCAACTGACTTCACCAACTGAACAGTGGAATCACGCCAACGACCGCAGCTCACGTCGTGACCGGATGCCGAGCTTGCCGAAGACGTTTCCCAGGTGGTACTCGACGGCCTTGTCGGTGACGTACAACTGAGCGGCGACCTCGCGATTCGTCAGCCCCTTCGCGACCAGCGCGACGACATCCTGTTCTCGTTCGGTGAGCGCAGCGAAGGGCCGTCCCGCGGACACGTCGATCCGCAGCCCGGCCCGTCCGAGGTCGGCGGCTACCCGCTCGGCGTAGGGCGTTGCCCCGGCACCATCGAGGATGGCGAGTGCGCTGCGGAGCTCGTCGGTGCCTTCCCGGCGGTTGCCGCGGGCCAGCTGCAGTCGACCGAGTCGGTGCCGGAGATCCGCTCGGTCGAGCAACGGCAGGTCTTCGGTCGCGTGATCCAAAGCCGATCGGTACAGGTTGACCGCTTCATCGGCGGCGTCCGTGCCGGCGTCGGCCCGGGCAGCCAGCAGTTGCGCGCGCAAACCCAACACCGACGCCGTGAGGTCCAGCTCGCGCCGCAAGGCGGCGTCGGCGAAGATCTCCAGCCGGCGCTCCGCCGCCGCGAGGTCCCCGATGTCAATGGTGGCGGACACGATCTGGCCGAACCACGTCATGGTCGTCGCCATCGGTAGCCGGGAGCTCACCGCGGCGTCACCTCCCGCCAGCAGCGGAGCGTATGCCGCGAGTACCCCGGCGGCGTCGCCGTGAGCTCTGGCCAGGTTCGCCGCGGCATTGCGGGCGGTGAATGCTGCCTCCGCGATCCGGCTGCGGGTCGCCGCCGCGGTCGCATATCCGAGGTGGGTCGCGGCTTCTTGCCACCGGCCGCGGACCGCCATCAGGGTCGCGAGCACGGCGTTGGCCTGCGCCCGCATCCAGACCAGCCCGCGGTCGGAGACCAGCGCGAGCGCCAACCGCGCGTGGATCAGACCCTCGTCCCAGTCGCCGGTCAGTGCGAGCACCTGGGCCAGCTGCAGGTGAGCACGCGGAAGCTCCTCGGCCCGCGCACCCGCACGGACCAGCTGGATCGCAGCGCGAAGGTCTGCGGCGGCCGCAACGTTGCGTCGTGCGTAGTACTTGAGGGTGCCGCGCAGGATCAGCAGGTCCACCTCCGATGCCGGCGTCTCCTCGGGCGGCTGCGGCAACCTGGGGTGCAACCACCCGAGGGCGGCGTTGCCGCCGCGTTGCCACATCACCCCTGTCGCGCCCGCGATCCAGGCCATCTGCTCGAGTTCGGGAGCCAGATCCTGCTGTTCCAAGGCGCTCCGGGTGAGGGCCACTGCCGCGGGTCCGTCGTCGGTGACGGCATGCGCACGGGCCAGCCGGACTTGCGCCTCCACCGACTCCCCGCGGAACTCGGGGTCGGTGCAGGCAGCGGCCTCGGACAGGTGCGCGACAGCGGCGGCCGCGTCGCCGGCCTCCCAGTCCAGGATGCCCAACACCAGGCTCCGGGCCGGGCCGGGAGTCGAGTGCACGACCCGCTCGCGGAGTCCGGCGGCGTGTAATTGCTGGCTGTCGTCCACCAACAGGCGCACCGCGTCCAGCAGGTGCCGGTCCGAGGCGACCGGTGACGCACACACCCTGGCGGCCCAGAGCAGATCCCGGGCGGCGAGTCCCCGGGAGCCGGCGGTGCGATGACGCTCCGCGTCCCTCGTCAGGTCCTCGGCCAACTCGTCGTCGGCCCGATCGGTCGCGGCGACCCGATGCGGCAGCCCCGCAACCGGACCGAGCTCCTGGGCCGCCGCCAGGTTGAGCTGTTGGAGACGCAAGGGGGACAGGTCGTCGACGATGGCCGCCCGCAACAGCGGGTGGGCGAAGGCGATCACCGTCGAACCCTGGGACCCGGATGCGGCGGTGGTGACGCGGGTGACGAGCCCGGTGGGCAGCAGCGCATCCAATGCCGCGGTCGGTGCGGCGAGGCCGGCAACTCGCCCGACCAGCGTCAGATCCGACGGGCGGCCCAGTACGGCCAGCGCCAGCGCAAGCTCAACAGCATCCGGCTCGGCGGCCACAAGTCGGGCCGCCGTCGTCGCGGCCAGCGAACGCGGGGCGGGCAGGTCCCCCTCCGGGGCCGTGAGCTGTTCGGGACCCAGCTCGGTGAGCAGGGTCTTGACGTACAGAGCGTGTCCGGCGGTGTGGGCGTGCAGGCGCCGGGCGGCAGCGGGGGTGAGAGCGACCCCGGATCGGGCGGCCAACTCGCCGACCTCGGTCGGCGTCAACGCGCCGACCTGGATCAGGTTCGTGCGTCGCGCATCGAGCCGGATCCGGTCCCAGCCGTCCGGTGGGCCCTGCGGCCTGCTGGTGATGAGCAGCAGTATGCGGTCGGTGACCAGCCGGCGCGCCATCATCAACAGTGCCTCCCGCGAGGCGGGGTCGGCCCAGTGCAGGTCCTCCAGCACGACCGCCAGCGGCGCGTCCGGGCGCTGCGCACCGAGATCGCCCAGGGCGGCCAGCAGTTGGATCGCGGCGCTCATCGTGGTCTCGGCGTTGACCGGGGCCAGCTGCCCCGCCAGTGAGTACGGCAGGTCGGCGGAGAACTCGTCCGCCTCGGCCCGAATGACGCCGAACTCCGCCGGCAGCCGGTCCAGTGCCCGCTCCAGCAGGGAAGACTTCCCGGCACCGGCCGCGCCCTCGATCCAGACCAGTGACGATCGCCCGGTCGCTACCTGAGCGCCCGCGGCGTCGATCCGTGCGAGCTCGGTCGTGCGTCCGACGAACTCACCGGTTGAGGGATTCATGGGCTTCCCCGGAATTTCCTGGCGTTCACCGCCTGCTCGTAGGAAGAATATCCCGCGCGTCGGCGGGCATCCTGGCGGCCGGGCGCAGCCGGCGAGACACCGAGAGCAAAGACTGGGGAGTTTCCCCAGGGCGCGCCGGCCGACGGCCGGGCACTGTCGGTGGTGTGGAAATCACCGTGACCATCGCCCCCGGACCGGACGGACGGCTGACCGGGGTCGCTCGATCGAGCGAGCCGGGCAGGCAGGCACTGCCGTTCTCCGGCAATCTCGAACTTCTGGCCGCGCTGGAGCGAATCTGCGCCGCCGCCCGGCAGGACTTCACACCCCGTCCGATCCCGGTTCCATCGTCACCGATCAGGAGCATTGAAATGAACGACCCAGCCCGCATCTACTTCAAGGACGCCAGCTACGACGGGCAGTTCGCCCGGACCCTGAGCGCCGCGGTGGACGGCAGCGCCGATCTCGGCGAGGCGTTCACCGCGGCGCGTACGGTGCGCACCTGCTCCGGTCCGGCCTGGTGGCAAGCCTGGTCGGCGGCGGCCGGCCGCGCCGACGGCGTCGCGGCCGCGGCCCGCGCGGCCGGCGACCTGGTCACCGCCAGGGACGCCCATTTCCGGGCCAGCGAATATCACCGCCAGTCCTACTACTTCCTGCGCAGCGATCTGCAGGACGAACGGCTGCGCAGCGGGTACGCGGCCCAGGTCTCGGCCTTCCGATCCGCCGTCGAGCTCCTGCCATATCCTGCGTCAGCCATCCAGATTCCTTATCAGGAAACGCATCTGAACGGGTACTGGCATACTCCCGACGGCAGCGGGGCGGCCCGCCCGACCATGGTGATCCCGGCCGGCTACGACTCCAGCGCGGAGAGCATGTTCGGGGTTCCGGACCCTATCGAGCGCGGGTTCAACGTGCTGACCTACGAAGGACCGGGCCAGGGTGGCGCGCTGTACGAGCAGGGTCTGTACTTTTTCCCCGAGACAGACGCCGTCGTGACGCCAGTGATCGACTGGCTGTTCACCCGGCCGGAGGTGGATCCATCGAAGGTCGTGCTGGTCGGGCGATCCTTCGGCGGGTACATCGCCGCCAGGGCGGCCGCGTTCGAGCACCGGATCGCCGCGCTCGTACTGGATCCGGCGCAGCCCCGGATGGCGGACCGGATTCCGGACGGCCTCGTCGGCAGGATCGCCCCGCACCTGGTCAACGTCCAGATGAAGATGTCGGCCAATCGAGCGGAGTTCTTCGGCAGCCGGATGGCCACGCATGGCCTGCACACCATCGCCGACTACTTCGCGGAACTGCGCCGCTACGACATGCTGCCCGTCGCCGACCGCATCACCTGTCCGACCCTGTTGGTGGATGCGGAGAACGACTTCGCCGGCGGCGGTTCGGGTCTGCTGCGGGACGCGATGACCTCCGCACCCACCACCCTTGTCGCGCTCACCGCGGCGCAAGGCGCGGACGGGCACTGCGCAGGCATCGGGCAGCGCGTGTGGGCCGCGACGGTCTACCCGTGGCTGCTGGCCACCATCGGCGCAGCGGACCGCCACATCACCTGCGTCAGCCGGCCGTGATCGCCCGCAGCTGGTCGAGCGACTCGCGCATCACCTGGGCCAGGTCCCGGTCCGCCGGCTCGGTGACCCAACGCTCGAATGCGACCCGGAACACCGCGATCCCCGTCTCGGCCGCCAGACTCGCCTGCGGGTCGGATACGCCGCGGCGGCGCAGTCCGTCCGAGAGCGCTCGGGACAGCGACGCCATCTTGATCAACTCGCGCTCCTGCAACTCGGCGTTCGCGACGATCACCGACTGTCGGCGCGCCGAGTGCTCGCGGTCGGTCAGCACCCGGCCGACAGCGTCCAGCGCTGCCCGCACCGCTGTCATCGCCGATGCCGATTCCGGCGCGCCCTCGAGAGCGGCAATCATGGTGTCCTGCAACACTTCCGAGCCGGCGAACAGCACCTCGCGCTTGTCGGCGAAGTAGCGGAAGAAGGTCCGCGCGGTCACCCCGGCCCGCTCGCCGATCTCGGCCACCGTCGTCTGCTCGAACCCCTGCTCCAGGTAGAGCTCCAAGGCCGCCTCGCGCAATCGCCCGCCGGCGCCCGGCTCCCATCTACCCATGGGTCGATCGTACGTGATGTCAGTCGCTGACATCAGCTGCTACAGTGATGTCGTCAAGTGACATCACGTCCTGACACCCGCGGAGCACCTCGGCGACGCGGTACGGACTCTGGAGGATTCCATGCGCATCTTCGTCACCGGCGCGTCCGGCTGGATCGGCTCCGCCGTCATCCCCGAGCTTCTCGACGCCGGTCATCAGGTCCTGGGCCTCGCCCGTTCCGACACCTCGGCGGCCGCCGTCGCCGCCCTCGGGGCCGAGGTTCACCGCGGTGGTCTGGACGACCTGGACAGCCTGCGGTCCGGTGCGGCGGGCGCCGACGGCATCGTGCATCTCGGCTACCACCACGACTTCTCCCAGATGGAGCTGGCCGCGCAGTGGGATCGACAGGCGATCGAGGTGTTCGGTAACGCCCTGCAGGGCAGCGGCGGTCCGCTGGTCGTCGCCTCCGGCGTCGCCGGGATGACGCCCGGACGGCCTGCCACCGAACAGGATCGGCCCGACCCGGACCAGCACCCCCGGATCGCGAACGCCAACGCCGCGCTGGAACTGGCCGACCGTGGCGTGCGGTCTGCCGTCGTCCGGTTCGCGCCGACCGTGCACGGTCCGGGCGACCACGGCTTCGTCGCCGTCCTGGTCGCGATCGCCAGGGAGAGAGGGGTTTCCGGGTACATCGGCGACGGTTCCGGCCGCTGGCCGGCGGTCCATCGACTCGACGCCGCCAACCTGGTCCGGCGGATTGTCGTTGACGCCCCGGCCGGCTCGGTGTGGCATGCGATCGCCGAGGAGGGCGTGCCGACCCGCGAGATCGCCGAGGCGATCGGCCGCGGACTCGACCTGCCGACCGCCTCGGTTCCGGCCGACCAGGCGGCGGAGCACTTCGGCTGGCTCGGTCAGTTCTTCGGCATGGATTCGCCGGCCACCAGCGAATTCACCCGCCGGACGCTCGGCTGGCAGCCGACCCACCCGGCGCTCATCGACGACCTGAACTCCGGGGCGTACTTCGACGTGCCGAGTCACGGCGCCGAGTCGGCGACCGGCTGACCCGACCCGGCCGCTCGGAACAAGTCAGCCGCGACGGCCCGGATCAGGTCGGCCGGTTCAGTTCAGACAGAGGCAGAACGGGTGCCCCGCCGGGTCGAGGAACACCCGGAACGAGGTGCCCGGCTGGTGCTCGTGCTTGGTCGCCCCGAGCTTGAGCACCGCTGCCTCGCCGGCGTCGAGGTCGTCGACCACCACGTCGAGATGCATCTGTTGCGGCACCTGCTGGCCCGGCCACTGTGGCGGCGAGTAGTTCTCCACCGGCTGGAAGGACAGGCACTGCCCGTAGTCGGATTGGACGTTGATCCAGCCGTCCGACGGCTCCACCTTCCAGTCGAGCAGTGCCGCGTAGAAGTTGGCAAGGGCGTTGGCGTCGGGACAGTCGATCACGATGCTGGGAAAGCGTGCGATAGCCATGACGGGCACAGTAGCCACGGTTCCGGACGATCTGCATCCTCATGACGGAGCCGGCCGATCGATCAGACCGGCAGCCCCGGCACCCGCACCGGCGTAGCGGGGTTGTCCCGTCACCCCCGAACCCGCGTAGCGGGGTTGTCCCGGGCGCGCGGGCCGGGCAGCGACGTAGGCTGCCCCGGTGGCCGAAACCGACGATCCGCGACCGCAGCTGACGCCCGTCGAGCAACGGGTGCTCGGCGCCCTGCTGGAGAAGGAACGCACCGTTCCGGCGTCATACCCGATGACGCAGAACGGGTTGCGGTCCGCCTGTAACCAGACCAGCAGTCGCGACCCGGTCACGGACTACGACGATCAGACGCTGCACGAGGTGCTGGGCGGATTACGGGACCGCGAGCTGGTCAGGACCGTGTGGACCGGAGCCGGATCCCGCGCGGTCAAGTTCCACCAGCGGCTGGCCGAGCGACTGCAGCTGGATGATGCTATTGCCGAACCTGCGCTGGCGATTCTCACGGTGCTGCTGCTGCGCGGGCCGCAGGCGCCGGGCGAGCTACGCACCCGGACCGAGCGACTGCACACCTTCCCGGACCGCACCGCCGTCGAGGCCATGCTCCAGCAGCTCGCGGCGCTCACCGAGCCGCTGGTGCTCGAGCTGGAACGCCGTCCCGGCCAACAGGATCGACGCTGGGCGCACGTGCTGGGCGAGCTGCCTGCCGAGTCCTCGGGAGCAGTACCGGTCGTCGATCGGGAGTCGCTACTGGCCGACGGCGCCGAGGCCAGGGACGCGATGGTGGTTGCCGGCTACGACGCCTGTGCAGAAGGGTACGCCGAGCAACTGCGAGACGAGTTGGCGGGCAAGCCTTTCGATCGCTGGCTACTGGACCTGGTGGCGGCGGCCGCCACCGGCGGGCCGGTCGCGGACGTGGGCTGCGGACCGGGCCAGGTGACCGCGTACCTGGCCGCTGCGGGTGCCGTGGCCACGGGCTTCGACCTGTCCCCCGGGATGATCGAGCGTGCCCGCGCCGAGCATCCCGACGTGGAGTTCGAAGTGGGCGATCTGACCAGGCTGCTGCGGCCGCGGGCCGCCGCCGGCTGGACCGCGATCACCGCCTGGTATTCGCTGGTTCACCTCGCCGACTCCGAGTTGCCCGGCGCGGTGGCCGGCCTCGCCAGAGTGCTGATCCCCGGGGGTGTGCTGGCGCTGGCCCTCCACATCGGGGACGGAATCCACCACGCCGACGAGCTTTTCGGGGCGACGGTCGATCTGGACTTCGTGCTGCACGACCGACAGCACGTTCTCACCGCCATCGAGGCCGCCGGCCTGGTCGACGTCGAGTGGTACCTGCGCGGCCCGAACGCGGCGGTCGAGGTTGCCACCGAGCGGTTGTACGTGCTGGCCCGGCGCAGCGAGTAACGGCAGCACAGAAGCGTCGGCCAGTCGGGGCCAGGGATCAGCAGCGTCGGCCCAGCATGACGGGTCGGGCGACGCTCAGCCGGATCTCTCGGCGTGGTAGGCCAGCACCCGGCCGAGCAACGCCAGCAGTTGCTTGCGCTCCGCGGCAGACAGCGGGGCGAGCAGTTCGCCCTGCGCCTGGGTGAGCAGGTCGTCGAGCTGGGCCAGCCGCCGGCGTCCGGTCGCGGTCATCGTAATGACGTTGCGGCGGCGGTCGGCCTGGTCGGGCATCCGGACGACGAAGCCGTGGTCGACCAGTTCGTTGACCATCTCGACCATGTCGCTGCGGTCGATGCCGGTGCGCCGACTGAGATCGGCCTGACTGGCCGGCTCCCCCTCCTCGAGCGCGGCGAGCACCGCGAAGTGGTAGCCGTGCGCATCGACCGGTGCCAGCGCCTCGCTGCGGAGCCGGTGCGCGTGCAGGGAGGTCTTGTTGATCAGCCAGCTGGCCTTCCCGCGTAGCCGGGCCGGTGCTTCATCCATGGACCCAGCCTAGCCGTAATTGTTGGACAACCCCACAGTCCATGGCTATCGTTGGCTTCGCCAACGTTGGATTGGCCTACGAATATGGAGGCACCCGTGACCACGGTGACCGGACCCGATCGCACGTCGAACCAGCAGCTCGATCCGCGGCGGTGGTGGGCCCTCGCTGCAGTGGCGACCGCCCAGCTGATGGTCGGTATCGACCTGACGATCATGAACATCGCGCTGCCGTCGGCGCAGCGTTCCCTCGACATGTCCGACCCCACCCGGCAATGGGTCATCACGATCTTTGCGCTGTGCTACGGCGGACTTCTCCTGCTGGGCGGGCGCATCTCGGACCTGGTCGGCCGGCGGCGGATGCTGATCATCGGCCTGGCCGGGTTCAGCCTGGCCTCGGCGCTCGGCGGCCTGGCGACCGGCCCCGCGATGCTGCTGGGCGCGCGGGCGCTCCAGGGAGCTTTCGGCGCGGCCCTGACCCCGGCAGTACTCGCCACGCTCGCCGCGACGTTCCCCGCGGCGGCCGAGCGCGGCAAGGCATTCGGGATCTACGGCACGATCATGGGCAGCTCGTCCGGGTTGAGCCTGATCCTCGGCGGCGTACTGACGAACTACGTCAGCTGGCGCTGGTGCATGTTCGTCAACCTCCCGATCGCCGCCCTCGCGGCGGCCGGCGTCATGTACGCAGTGCACGCCGCCCCCCTGGTCCCCGGCGTACGCCTCGACGTCGGCGGTGCCGTGCTGGCCACGCTGGGTCTGATGTCGCTGGTCCTGGGCTTCTCGCGCGCCGAGGTCGACGGCTGGGGCGCTCCTTCGACGGTCGGGTCGCTGGCCGCTGGCGCCCTGCTGCTCGCCGTGTTCCTCTGGTGGCAGGAGCGGGCAGAACAACCCCTGCTCCCGCTGCGAGTGCTCCGGAATCGGCTGCGCGCAGGGTCGTACGTCGCCGTGTTCGGCCTGGCCGTCGGGATGTTCGCAGCGCTGTTCTTCCTCACCTTCCACCTGCAGAACGTCCTGCACTACTCACCCGTGATGACCGGCTTGGCGTTCCTGCCGCTCACGGTCGGTCTGCTGCTGGCAGTGCGGATCGTCAGCCGACTGCTCGGACGGGCGTCCGTGCGTGCGCTGCTGTGCCCAGGACTGCTGACCCTGGCGGTCGCTCTGGCGCTGCTCGCAGCGGTCCGGGTCGACAGCAACTACTGGTTGCATGTGCTGCCGGTGCTTGTGCTGGTCGGCTTCGGATCTGGTTGGGTACTGATCGTCGCCAACAGCACCGCAACCCTCGGCGCCGGACCCGATACCGGGGTGGCGGGCGCGATGGTCATGACGTCGCAGCAGATCGGCGCCTCGGTCGGCACGGCGCTGCTGACCACGATCGCCGCGACTGCCGCAGCCGGACACTCGGCGGCAGACTCGGTGCGCGGCATGAACATCGCCGGCCTCTGGGCCGCCGGCATCGTCCTGGCCGGCGCGGCAATCGTCTTCGTGCTCGCCGGCCGGCAGCAGCCGCCGCCGGGGCGGCCGACCGCTCGCCGCCGACCTTCGTGACACCGGAAGCTGCACTCCCCCGAAGAAACGCCGCACGGCCCTGAGGGAAATTCGCCCTCACGAACGATCGCGCGAGCTGCACAGCGTCAGTTTCCTACGAGGCGCTCGCCGCGCCGGGAGCGATCACGTCGAGTCCCGCAGACCTCGCTGCGTCCAGAAGCCGACGGTCGTATGCGAGGACGGCTTCAACATCAAGACGCATCGCCGCCTCCAGATGCAGAGCATCGAGGGTACGCAGGTACGGCATCGGCAGGAACCCTGCGGACCGATACGTGGCTCTGTCAAGTGCCGCGAGCGACACGCCATCGAGAATCGCGGTGACCTTCGACTGATCACGCCCTTCCCTCACCGCCATGCGACGCAACTCCGTCTCGAGCAGATCACTCGAGACAAGCCTGGCAGGCGTTTGTTCTAGCCAGTCGACCAGCGCCTGAGTCTCGGGCTGAGCGACCAGGAGCGCTCCGAGTGCAGAGGTGTCGGCGTAGACGAGCGGGACGTCCTTCACACCCGATCCTCTCGCAGCTCATCAAGGATTCGCGCCATCGGGCGGTCGTCTTCCGACCTCCGAGGTGACAGCACTGCCCAACCACCAACACGCTTGGCGGGCCGCGCGATCAGCAGCGTAGGCGATGGAGCATCGAGAGGAACGATGCGACCGACGGGGACTCCGCGGTTGGTCAGCACAAAGGAATGCCCCTCCCCGACCGCGCGAAGAACGCGTCCGGACTCGTTGCGCAGCTCGCGCTGCGAAAGACTCTCGACTTGCGGCTCACCCATGCTCATACCGCAATCGTAGCACCCGCGCTACAAGTTGAACCGGAACTCCACCACGTCGCCGTCGTGCATCACATTGTCCGGATCGCTCGCTGCGCCACCGGCGACTACTGGTCCGCGAGCCGCGCCATCATCGACACGAACTGTTTGCGTTGCGCAGCAGACAGCGGAGCGAGAACCTCCCGCTGAATGTCGTCCAGCACAGCATCCAACCTGCGCAGAGACGTGGACCCGGACGATGTGATGCTCACGATCTTGCGCCGACGATGAGTCGGGTCGACCGTTCGAGTCACCAATTCGCGCGCCTCGAGCTCGACCAGCGCGGTGGTCACGTCGCTGCGATCGATGCCTGCGTCACGACCGAGGTCGGCTTGGGCAACCGGCCCCCACTGTTCCAGCGAGGCGAGAAGTCGGTAGTGATATCCGCGCAGCCCGTCCCCGCGCTCCGCGAACCCTGACGCAAGGAGAGCGGACGCGCGACCGGCGGCCCGATTCAACAACCAGGTCGGACGCTCCTTGAGCCGGTCCGGGGTCCGGGCAGGACTGACGTGCTCTCGCATCCCACCAGCCTCATCGGATGTTGGTGCCGCCAACGATGAGCTATGTTGGCGGAACCAACATTGGTTCAACCAACATGGAGTGGACATGTCCCGACAGAAGAAGCGAGTGCTCATCCTCGGACGCAGCACGTCTGTGCTCGTCGACACCGTCGCGATGCTGCGCGACCGCGGATACGGGGCCAACGCGAGCAACCGGTTCGATCAGGCGCTCGACGACTACGACCTTCGCGAGGTCGATCTGGTGCTCCTGGGCGGCATGGTCCCAGCAGAGACGAAGGAGTGGCTGCGCGGCCAGATCCCGACAGTCAATCCGCAGATCTCGCTGCTCCAGGGCTTGGGCGGGCTCCCGCCGCTACTGGTGGCCCAGGTCGAGCAGTTCTTCCGCGGAACGGCAGACGGCATCGAATACGACCCCGGAAGCCGGGTGCTCCGGCTGACTCTGTTCGAGGCCTGCCCGGTCACGGTCGAGGGGGTCTGGGCCGAGATCGTGCCTCCGGAGCCCATCGTTCGGTCAATGGCTCTCGTCGACGCCGAGCTCGCTCCAGGCGTCCACGAGATCGCCGTCCCCGACGTTGTCCCCCTCGAAGGTTCCTTCGTCACCGTCCGCATCGACGACCGTGCATCCGCGCTGCAGATCGGCGAAACACCCGCAGTAGTCAGGCGATTCGCGGCGAATCAGTCGCTGCCCGCTCCCACGCCAGTGACCACCCATCTGCCTTGGGAATGATTCAGCGGGTCGCCGGCTCGATCGCCGTCGTCACGGCTCGCCCAGGGCCGCACGCCGATTGACGGGCTCGAACCCTCGTCCTCCTCCGTCCCCCCAGAGGCGAGCACGCGCTGTCTGGCGCGGTGCGGCTCCAGACATCTGCGCGAGGCCGGCGAAATCAACCCGTCCAGTCGCGTCGCAGCAGGCCGTACACCCAGGAGTCGGACACATCACCGTTGACGATGCAGTCCTCGCGCAACGTTCCCTCGCGCTGGAAGCCGAGCTTCTCGAGCACACGGGCCGATGCCACATTCCGGGTATCGGTCTCGGCCTGAACCCGGTTGAGGTCCAGCGCACCGAACGCCCACGCGAGCAGGACGTGTGCGGCCTCCGTCGCATAGCCGTGACCCCACGCCGCCCGGTCGAAGCAGTAGCCGAGGGAGGCACTCCGAAAGTCGGGGTTCCAACTGTTGAAGGTGCCCCAGCCGACGAAGACACCGTCGGACCGGCGCTCGACCGCTACCCGCGCACCGCTGCCTTCTTCCGCCATCTGCTGGCATCCGGCCATGAAACGCGCCACCGACGCCCGGTCCGTCCACGGTGGAGAGTCCCAGTAGCGCAACACATGAGCGTCGCTCTGCAAGGCGAAGAGGTCGTCGGCGTCGGCAGCTCCGAAGGGACGCAACCGAAGTCGTTCGGTTTCCAAGGTCGGGGTCGGGAGACTCATGACGGCATGATCGCACGCCGGAAAAACCCTCCAGCCGCACCGTCGATGCACGCGCTCACGCCACCTTTCCAGGGGGCGCGAGCAATCTGACCTGCCACCCGATCCTCCGCCAGATCGAGGTCGTCGAGCAACTCCGCGGACCTCACCTGACGTGGCCTGCGCACCGCCACTGGCTGGATCCGAGGTTCGATCGACGGCGCGCTTCTCACGCGGTCACAGCAAACGAACGCAGGAAGGCATCGACGCCGGCCGTCACCTCCGCCGCGCTGACGGACCGCGACGCGCCGGCGAACATCGTGCGATTACTGGGGATCCAGAGCAACATCCCGGCCAGTTGTTGCGCCGCGACCGCAGGGTCGGACACCCGCAACAATGACCGCTCGTCGAGCACCGCGAGGCAGCGCGCAACCGAGTCGAGCACCCGTAGGAAGCCGCGCTCCCAGTACAGCTCGCCCAGTTCCGGGAACCGCGCAGCCTCGGCGATCACCAGCCGGCGGAGCTGCTGGATCCGCGACGACATGATCGGGCCGGCGAATTGCTCGGCGAGACTGCGCACCGCTTCCTGTGCGGTGGCGGCGTGGTGCATGCCGTCGACCAACGGGGCGAACGGGTCGTGGATGCGATCGCACTCCACCTGGATCAGCGCGGCGAACAGACCTTGTTTGTCGCCGAATGCGCGGTACAGAGTCTGTTTGGAGACCGCCGCCGCGGCGGCGAGCTGGTCGGTGCTGGTGCCTACGTACCCATTGGCCACGAAGACTTCGAGGGCGTCGCCGAGGATCTGTTCACGCTTCTCGGGCGAGATCGGGGAGTCCGGTTTGCCGTCCATCAGTACTGAACAGTACTCTGAACCGTGGGTACCGATCGGTACCCACGATACTCAAGGAGCACCCGTGTCGTTCCAGGCATACTTGGACACCATCGAGAAGAAGACGGGTATGACGCCCCGCCAGCTGGTGGACATCGCGCAGCAGAAGGGGTTCGACGCTCCGGGCGTGAAAGCGGGCGACATTCTCAGCTGGCTGAAGGACGACTACGACCTCGGCCGGGGCCACGGCATGGCACTGGTGCACGTCATCCAGAAGGGCCCGACGATCGACACCAAGCACGTCGGGACCGACGGCGTGCACCGCGACGAGTCGGAGACGCTCTGGCTGGACGGCGTGGCGACGAAGCCCACCGGTTGAGGTCCTCAGCCCGGAGGCCGGTTCGGGTCCGGGAGAATTCACTTCGCCGTGGGAGATGTCGGAGCCGCCACTACCGCAAGCCCGCTACACGTTGAAGCGGAACTCCACCACGTCGCCGTCATGCATCACGTAGTCCTTGCCCTCGATCCGGACCTTGCCGGCGGCCTTGGCCGCCGCCATCGAACCGGCAGCGACCAGGTCGTCGAAGGAGACCACCTCGGCCTTGATGAAACCCTTCTCGAAGTCGGTGTGAATCACCCCGGCGGCCTGCGGCGCGGTATCGCCTTGGTGGATGGTCCAGGCCCGGGATTCCTTCGGGCCGGCGGTCAGGTAGGTCTGCAGCCCAAGAGTGTGAAAACCCGCGCGGGCCAACGCATGCAGCCCGGGCTCGTGCTGCCCGACCGACTGCAGCAGCTCCAGCGCCGACTCCTCGTCCAGCTCCAGCAGCTCGGACTCGACCTGAGCGTCCAGGAACACCGCGTCGGCCGGGGCAACCACCTTGCGCAGCGCCTCCTTGCTGGCCTCGTCGGTCAGCGCCCGCTCGTCGGAGTTGAAGACGTACAGGAACGGCTTCGTCGTCATCAGCGAAAGTTCCCGCAGCAGCGGAGTTTCCACCTCGGATTTGGCCGAGAACAGGGTGCGCCCGTCGTTCAGGATCTTCTCCGCGGCCTGCGCAGCCTCCAGTACCGGCTTGCGCTCCTTGGCGTTGCGGGCCTCCTTCTCCAGCCGCGGGATCGCCTTCTCCAGGGTCTGCAGGTCGGCCAGGATCAGCTCGGTGTTCACCGTCTCGATGTCCGACATCGGGTCGATCCGCCCGTCGACGTGCACCACGTCGTCATCGCTGAAGACCCGGACCACCTGGCAGATCGCATCCGCCTCACGAATGTTTGCCAGGAACTTGTTGCCCAGCCCGGCACCTTCGCTGGCGCCCTTCACGATGCCGGCGATGTCGACGAACGACACCACTGCCGGAACCGTCTTGGTCGAGCCGAAGATCTCGGCCAGCTGGTCCAGCCGCGGATCGGGCAGCGGCACCACGCCGACGTTCGGCTCGATGGTCGCGAACGGATAGTTGGCCGCCAGCACATCGGCCCGGGTCAGGGCGTTGAACAGGGTGGACTTGCCGACGTTGGGCAGCCCGACGATTCCGAGGGTGAGACTCACGGGCTCCGAGTCTAGGTGGTCACGGCGGCTGGGCGCACCGCGCTAGCCCTTCGGCGCCCAGCGACCGTCCGGACCCGTCGGTTCCGGCCGCCGACCGGGCTTGCGGAAGACGCTGACGGCCCAGTCCGAATCTCCGGCGTACGGATCCAGGTGCCAGGTGGCGAACCGGTGCTCACCGAGCCAGCCGACCGCGGCCGAGTCCGCATCCAACGCATCAACGGTGTAGTCGCGATCGGTCGCGAAGCCGAAAACGGCCCGGCCGCCGGGCGCCAACAGCGCATCCAGGTTCGTCAGGATCCGCGGTTCGGTGCCGGACGCGGCGTAGACCATCACGTTCCCGGCGCTGACGATCAAGTCGAACGGCGGGGCCACACCCGCTCCGGCAAAGGCGTCGGCGGCCAGGTCGGCCAGATCGGCGACCAGCAACGGCACCAGCGGGTACCGCTCGATGCCGATCCGTACCAGGCCGGCGTCCTTGTCCACCCCGATCGCCCGGTGGCCGCGGGCCGCCAGTCCGGCGGCCACCCGGCCGGTCCCGCACCCGGCATCCAACACCACCGAATCGCGGGCCGCGAGCATGTCGACGAACCGGGCCTCACCGTCCATGTCGGTGCCATCGGCGTAGTAGGTAGCGAACTTGTCGGCATACGACTGCCAGCGCTCGGGCTGCTCGGCCCACTGCTGTTCCCAGCGGGTGGGCGGCGTCCGGTCGGTCGGGTCTGACGTCTGCCCTGTCGGGTTCGGCGGTGTCCGGGTCACGCCGCCCAGTCTGGCACGGACCCATCGACGGCCGTGTCCGAATTCCGCTAGCGCGGCGGTCGGTACGTTGGCAGAGTGGAGCGGGTGATCAACGATCCGGAAGCCGCCTACCGGGCTGTCGAGACCAGGGACACCCGGTTCGACGGGCAGTTCTTCACCGCTGTCCGGACCACCCGGATCTACTGTCGGCCGGGTTGTCCGGCGCGCACTCCGCACCGCCGCAATGTCGAGTTCTACCCGACGTCGGCGGCCGCCCAGGCGGCCGGCTTCCGGGCCTGCAAACGATGCCTGCCGGACGCCGCACCCGGATCGCCGGAATGGAACCTGCGCGCCGACACGGTGGGCGCCGCGATGCGGCTGATCGGCGACGGTGTCGTCGATCGTGAGGGGGTGCCAGGGCTGGCCCGCCGGCTCGGCTACACCCCCCGGCACCTCGGCCGACTGCTCGTCACCGAGGTCGGCGCCGCCCCGCTGGCGTTGGCCAGGGCTCGCCGGGCCCACACCGCCAGGATGCTGCTCACCTCGACCCGGATGCCCATCTCGGACGTCGCGTTCGCCGCCGGGTTCGCCTCCATCCGGCAGTTCAACGACACCCTCCGCGAGGTGTTCGACCTCGATCCGAGTGGGCTCAGGGCGATCGGCAGCCCGACCACGACGCCGGCCGGCACCATCCGGCTGCGACTTCCCGTCAGGGCACCGTTCGCCGCCACCGCGCTGCTGGAATTCCTTGCGGCGCGGGCAGTCCCCGGCGTGGAGTCGATCCGCGGGAGAACCTACTCACGCAGCCTGCGACTTCCGGCCGGGGTCGGCGTCGTCCGGCTCACCTTCCCGCCGGACGTCGCCGGACCGGGGCCGACGGCGGCCGTCGACACCGAGCTGACCCTGACCGAGCTCGCCGATCTGGCACCGGCTGTCGACCGCTGCCGCCGGCTGTTGGACGCCGATGCCGACCCGGCCGGGATCGATGCCGCGCTGAGCGGTGACCCGGAGCTCGCACCGGCCATCGACAGCGTCCCGGGATTGCGACTGCCCGGAGCCGTCGACGGACCCGAGATTCTGTTCAGAGCGCTACTCGGACAACAAGTTTCGGTCGCCGCGGCACGCACGGCCTGCGGCAAGCTGGCCGTGCTCGCCGACGAACGGGTGCCCTCGCCGGATCCGGAGATCCGGCTGTTGTTCCCGAGCCCGGCGGCGATCGCGGCTCTCGGCCCCGAGACGATCGGCGGACCACGCCGCCGGGCGTACACCATCGCCGAGGCAGCGGCCGCCATGGCCACCGGCGAGCTCCGCGTCGATCCGGGCCGTCGAACCTCGGAATTGACGGCCGAACTCGTTGCCCGGCAAGGCATCGGACCATGGACCGCCGGCTATGTCGCGATGCGGGTGCTGGGTGATCCGGACGTCCTGCTCACCGGCGACCTGGTGCTGCGCAACGGTGCTGGTGCACTCGGGCTGCCGACGACGCCTCGATCACTTGACGAGCACGGCAGGCGATGGAGCCCGTTCCGCTCGTACGCCGGCATGCACTTGTGGCGGGCAGCACCCGACCGCCCCCGGTCGGCAACCACCCCGCCGGTCACCGATCTTATGGAGAACCGATGAGAACCGTTGCGACACAGTCCGCCGCCCTGCCGGCCACCGCCGCGCCGTCCGTCACCGCGTCGTCCGTCACCGCGCCGTCCGTCACCGCGTCGTCCGTCACCGCGTCGTCCGTCACCGCGTCGTTGGCACCAGCGCCGTCGACCGCGCTGGCCGCGACCGTCGCCACCCCGATCGGGCCGTTCACCGTCATCGCGGAGGTTGCGGGCGGGACAGCGGGCGCGGCAACCGTTCTGGCCTCCGGCTGGACCGATGATCTGGCGGCGCTTCTCCCCCAGGTCGCCGCCGCGCTCCGGCCGTCAGCCATCACCACGGTCGAGGCGATCGACGGCATCACCGAAGCGGTGATCGCCTACCACGACGGCGATCTCACCGCGATCGACGCGGTGCCGGTCCGTCAGACCTCGGGGCAATTCCGCTCGCATGCCTGGGACGTGCTGCGGACGGTCCGGGCCGGCGAGCCCGTCACCTACACCCGCTACGCCGAATTGGCCGGCCGACCGGCCGCGGTGCGGGCGGCGGCCGGTGCCTGCGCGGCCAACGCCGCGGCGTTGTTCGTGCCGTGCCACCGGGTGCTGCGGACCGACGGAACGTTGGGCGGGTTCCGCTGGGGCCTGCCGGCCAAGCGGTGGTTGCTGGACCACGAGGCAGCCTGACCGCCGAATCCACGTCGCCCTAGGCTGACGGCCATGGCCGCCGACCCGCTCGACATCGACCCGTCCCTGTCCGACCTCGATCTCGCTGCCACCTTGGTCACCGAGGCCGGAAAGCTGGCCGCGCAGATGCGGGCCGGTGGACTGGAAGGGTTCCGGAAGACGTCGGTGTCGGACGTGGTGACGGCCGCCGATCATGCCGCCGAGAAATACGTCCTGGAATCGCTGCGCCGGGCGCGACCCGACGACAGCATCCTGGGCGAGGAGGGCGCCAGCCATCAGGGCAGTTCCGGCCGGACCTGGGTGATCGACCCGGTCGACGGTACCTACAACTTCCTGTCCGGACTGGCCTACTGGTGCAGTGCTCTGGCCTTGACCGACGCCGGCACCGTGGCACTGGGCGCCGTGTACCAACCGACGGCCGGCGAGCTCTGGCTCGGTGGTCCGGGGCATCCGACCAGCTGCAATGGCGAACCTGTTGTCCCGCTGATCGACCGCGCGCTGGATCAGGTCAGCCTGGCCACCTATGTGAACCCGGGCACCATGACCAACGATGACGCACTCGCGCCGTTCCTCGCGCTGGTCTCCGGATCGGCGGCACCGCGAATCCTCGGATCCGGATCGGTGGATCTGGCCGGGGTGGCCGGCGGTCGGATCGGCGCCTGGGCCCAGCATTCCTGTCCGGACTGGGACTGGCTGCCGGGCAAGGCGCTGGTCGAGGCGGCCGGCGGCCGGACGGACGTGATCGAGCACCGCGGCCGACGCTGGCACCTGGCCGGCAACGCAGCGGCGGTAACGGACCTCACCGAGCGGCTGCTCGCCAGCTGAGCTGGCCCGGGTCGCGGGTGATCGTCAGCGTCGTCGGTGGTCCTTTGCGACGTCTCGGCGGCCTCCCGCGGCCCATCCGCCCACTTCGCGCGACCTTTGCGACGTCTCGGCGGCCTCCCGCCACCCCTCCGCGCCGCACGGCAGCGACACGCCATGCCGTCAGGTCCGCATCGCTGTCGGTACCCCTCGTCATCCTTGGTGGCATGAACAACTCGTTGCTCGTGGGGGCACTGCTGCTGGCCATCGGCCTGTCCGGCGGTGTGATCATCGGGATCCGGCTCGGCCGCGCCAGGGCCACCGACTCCGTCGACCCGATCGGCGCCGTCACCGCCGTCCTCGGCCCGGCCGCCGACGCCCTGCAGCGGGTGGAGTCCGAGCTGCACCGGGTGGAACGCGAACGGGCCGGCAGCTACGCCGGCCTGCACGAGCAGGTCGCGGCCCTCCACCGCAGCTCGGCCGAGCTCGGTCAGCAGACCCGATCGCTGGTCGGCGCGCTCCGCGCACCGACGGTCCGCGGCCGTTGGGGCGAGGTGCAGCTGCAGCGGATCGTCGAGCTGGCCGGCATGGTGCAGCACTGCGATTTCGACACCCAGACGAGTTTCGCCGGCGGTGGCGACGATCCGGCCGCGGCCGGCGCCAGGCCGGACATGGTGATCCGGCTGGCCGGCGGCCGGCACATCCCGGTCGACGCGAAGGTCCCGTTCCAAGCCTGGCTCGCGGCGCTGGACACCGACGACGAACGGCACCGGGCCGCGGCGATGCGCGAGCACGCCAGGGCACTGCGCGCCCACGTCGACGCCCTGGCGGCCAAGGCGTACTGGCGGCACTTCCAGCCGGCGCCGGAGTTCGTGGTGATGTTCGTCCCCGGCGAACCGTTGCTGGATGCCGCCATGACGCAGGATCCGAGCCTGACCGAGTACGCCTTCTCCCGGCAAGTGGTGATCGCCACCCCGAGCACCTTGATCGCGCTGTTGCGGACCATCGCGTTCACCTGGCGGGCGGAGCGGCTGTCGACCTCGGCCGAACAGGTGCATGCTCTCGGCCGGGAGCTGCACGGCCGGCTGGTGGTGTTGTCCGAGCACCTGGGACGGGTCGGATCGAACCTGCAGCGATCCGTCGAGTCGTACAACTCGGCTATCCGGTCCTACGAGTCACGGGTGCTGGTGAGCGCTCGCCGATTCACCGATCTCGGCGCCGCGACCGATCCCCTTGAGCAACCGGACCAGGTCGACACCGCCGCCAGAACGGTGGCCGAGCCGGTCCGCGACCTCCCTTTGCGTCGCTCTGGGTGACGCGATGTGATCGCCGCCGGGCTCGCGGACCGCTACCGTGGTGGAGTGACGACGACTGCTGCCCGGCCGACCGGGGTGACGACCACCCGTGCTCACGCCTCCGTTGTGCCCTCGATGCCCGGCGTCCCCTGGTACGGGGCGGTGCTGTTGGCGCTGCTGGTCACCGCCATCGGCCTGATGATCGGCGGGAACGATTTCTCCGACGGCGTGCCGGCCGCCCTGTGGGTGTGCTTCCTGGCCGGCTGCGGGCTCGCCGTGCTGGTGGTCCGACGGCACGCGGTGTTCACCACGATGGTGCAGCCGCCGCTGGTGCTCGCCGTGGTGGTCCTCGTCGGCGGACGGATGTTCGCCGGCCTGGACAGCGTCTTCGCCGGCGTCAACGTGGTGAAGACGTTCCCGTTGATGTGCGTCGGCACCGGCCTCGCGATCCTGCTCGGTCTGCTGCGGATGGTCGCCGAGCCGACCCGGCCCCGTCGCTCCGCCTGACCCGCCCGCCGGACCGATCCGTGTCATCATTCGGTCGTGTCCACTCCAGCACAGACCATCGCCTACCCGGCTCCCGGCGCCCACCCGTACCGGCGTGATCAGGAGGCGCTGCCGCCGCACGTCATCGTGCTCTTCGGCGCCACCGGTGACCTCGCCAAACGCAAGTTGCTGCCGGGCCTTGCCCATCTGGACGAGTCCAAACTCGCTCCGGACATCCGAGTGGTCGGCACCTCGCTCGAAGAGCTGTCCGACGACGAGTTCCGCGCGCTGGCCCGTACCGCCGCGGAGGACTTCGGCACCCATGCGTTCGACGAGCAGAAGTGGGCCAGGTTCGCCGAGCGACTCAGCTACGTACCGCAGGCGGCCGGGCCGGAGGCGCTGAAGGCCGCCGTCACCGCCGCCGAGACCGAACTCGGCACCGGCGTCCGCCGGCTGCACTACCTGTCGGTGCCCCCGAAGGCCGCCGAGGCGGTGATCACCATGCTGCGGGAGTCCGACCTGGTCGATCACTCGCGGGTGGTGATGGAGAAACCGTTCGGGACCGACCTGGCCAGCGCCATCACGCTGAACAACTTCGTGCACCGCACGTTCCACGAGTCGCAGGTCTTCCGGATCGACCACTTTCTGGGCAAGGAGGCCGCGCAGAACATTCTGGCCTTCCGGTTCGCCAACGGCCTGTTCGAGCCGATCTGGAACCGCAACTTCATCGATCACGTGCAGATCGACATCCCGGAAACCCTCGGACTCGACCAGCGGGCGAACTTCTACGAAGCCACCGGCGCCTACAAGGACATGGTCGTCACCCACCTGATGCAGGTGATGGCCTTCGTCGCGATGGAACCGCCGACCGCGCTGGAGCCGCGGGCGATCAGCGAGGAGAAGAACAAGGTCTTCCGGTCGATGCTGCCGATCCACCCCGCCGACGCCGTCCGTGGCCAGTACGCCGGCTACCGCACGGAGACCGGGGTGGCATCGGACTCCGATACCGAGACGTTCATCGCCCTCAAGGTCGGTGTGGACAACTGGCGCTGGGCCGGCGTGCCGTTCTACCTGCGTACCGGCAAGAAGATGGCCGAGGGACAGCGGATCATCTCGATCGCATTCAAGGAAGCGCCGCGGACGATGTTCCCGGCCGGTTCCGGCGTCGGTTCGGAGGGACCGGACCACCTGACCTTCGACCTGGCCGACGCCTCGAAGGTGTCGCTGTCGTTCTACGGCAAGCGGCCGGGTCCCGGCATGCATCTGGAGAAGCTGTCGATGCAGTTCTCCACCCAGGAAACCGCGTCGGCGGGCGACGTGCTCGAGGCCTACGAGCGGCTGATCCTGGATGCGATGCGGGGCGATCACACCCTGTTCAACACCGCCGAGGGCATCGAATCGCTGTGGCAGCTGTCCGAGCCGCTGCTCACGGATCCTCCGCCGGCCAAGGTCTACCCGCCCGGGACCTGGGGGCCGAACGCCATCCACCAGCTGATCGCACCGAACGCCTGGCGGCTGCCGTTCGAACGGGCCTGGCGGGAGAAGCTGTAGGCGCGGCGGGGTGGCCGCACCAGTCGGCGAGGTCGTCAGCCCCGCGGTACCGGCTTGCTGCGCAGCTCCTTCGGCAGCGAGAAGGTGAGCGTCTCGGTGGCCGCGGTGATCTCTTCGACGTCACCGAAGCCGTTGCCGGCCAACCATTCCAGTACCCCGTCGACCAGATCCTCCGGGACCGAGGCGCCGGACGTCACCCCTACGGTGCCGACCCCGTTGAGCCAGGTCGGGTCGATCTCGGAGGCGTAGTCGACCAGGTGCGCGGCGCTCGCGCCGGCGTCCAACGCCACCTCGACCAGCCGCACCGAGTTGGACGAGTTGCGGGAGCCGACCACCAGCACCAGGTCGCAGTCGCCGGCGATCTGCTTGACCACTTCCTGCCGGTTCTGGGTGGCGTAGCAGATGTCGTCGCTGGGCGGTGAGGTCAGCAGCGGGAACCGCTGGCGCAGCAGATCGACGGTCTCCAGCGTCTCGTCCACCGACAGCGTGGTCTGACTCAACCACACCACCTTCTCCGGGTCCCTGACCTGCACGGCGTCGACATCGGCGGCGCTGTTCACCACCTGGATCGAGTCCGGCTCCTCGCCGTAGGTGCCCTCGACCTCCTCATGACCGGTGTGACCGATCAGCAGGATGTCGTAGTCGTCGCCGGCGTACCGGTTGGCCTCCTTGTGCACCTTGGTGACCAGCGGGCAGGTGGCGTCGATCACCTGCAGGTTCCGCTCCGCGGCCTCGGTGTGCACCGCCGGCGAGACCCCGTGCGCGGAGAACACCACCAGCGCACCCTCCGGAACCTCGGCGGTCTCCTCGACGAAAACCGCGCCACGCTTCTCCAGCGTCGCCACCACATGCTTGTTGTGCACGATCTGCTTGCGGACGTAGACCGGGGCGCCGTAGGTCTCCAGCGCCTTCTCCACGGTCACCACGGCGCGGTCCACCCCGGCGCAGTAGCCGCGCGGGCGGGCGAGCAGGACGCGTCGGGTCGGTTCGGTCATGATCCCCATGGTAGGCACCTGTTGGGAGCCGCCGACCGCTGTCGGCACCCGGCCGTATCGTTTGCGCCCTGGCACCGGCAGCCTCGGCGCCACGTCGACCCGGAAGGTTGTGCCGTGGATCTCACCTCTTCGCTCGAACCAGCGCGTCGGGAGCATGTCCGCGCGCGGCTGGACAACAACCTGATGGCCTGGTTGAGCACCGTCACCCCCGGCGGGCAGCCGGTCAGCGTCCCGGTGTGGTTCCTGGTGCGCGAGGACCGCAGCATCCTGATCTACAGCGAGGCCGGCAAGGCCAAGCTCCGCAACCTCGAGCACAACCCGAAGGTGACGATCGGGTTGGACGTGACCGATCTGGGCCGGGACATCGTCCGGATCGACGGCACGGCCGCGCGGGCCACCGACGTTCCACCGGCCGACCAGAATCCGGCATTCGTCCGGAAGTACCTGGAGCGGATCGCCGCGATCTTCGGCACCGTCGACCGGTTCGCCGAGAAGTTCTCGGTGCCGCTGATCGTCACCCCGACGCGGCTGCGGGCCTGACCGTGCCGACCGGCACACCCCCTTCGATCGCACCCGGGCCGGGGATGCGGCAGTCTGGTGTCATGCCGAATTCTCTGCCGTTCCCGGTCCGGGTGGCCGCCGGCCTGGTGTCGACAGGTCTCGACACCCTCCGCGGGCTTCCGGAGAACCTGCCGACCATCGGGGTGGAGATCGCCGGTCACGTCACCAAGGCCGGCCTGCAGCTGCGGCAGCAGTTCGTCGACCTGGCGATCCGCGGCGACGAGCTGCTCCAGCGCGAGCCGGAACCCGAGGAACACCCGGCCTGGGCGCACTTCGACGACGAGGAACCGGACCTGCCAGGCTCTTCGGCTGACGACACCGCAGCTGACGCCACCGCAGCTGACGCCACCGCAGCTGACGCCACCGCCGCTGACGCCACCGCCGCTGACGCCACCGCAGCGGGAGCGTCACGCACCGCGAGTGGGTCGGCCACCGCGGGTGGTTCGGGCACCACGAGCAGACCCGCCGCTGCCACGTCAGACGGCGCCACGTCAGACGGCGCCACGTCCGCCGGCGCCACGCCCGCCGGCGCCACGTCCGCCGGCGCCACGTCAGACGCCGCTGCCGACGATCAGCCGCTGCCCGGGTACGACTCGATGACCATGGCCCAGGTCCGCGGGCACCTGCGGCACCTGGATGTCGAGCAGGTCCGCCGGCTACTTGAGCACGAGAAGGCGGGCGGCAACCGGCCGGCGATGGTCACCCTGCTCGGCAACCGCATCGTCACCCTGCAGCACCGGTGACCGCGCCGGCGGCCGACCGCCCGGCCGGGCCGCCGGCCAGGGCCGGCGACACCACCAGGGAGAACCCGTGGCCCGTGCGGGCGCTGGCCCAGCGGATGGTCGAGTACATCGGCCGAGCGCCCGCCGCCTGGGTGGAGGGCCAGATCGCCCAGCTGAACCTGCGGCCGGGCGCCAGCACCGCGTTCCTCACCCTGCGCGACCCGGCGGTCGAGATGTCGTTGCAGTTGACCTGCCACCGTTCGGTGATCGCCGCCCTGCCGACCCCGCCGACCGACGGGGAACGGGTGGTGGTGCACGGCAAGTTCGACTACTGGCCGGCCAGGGGCTCGCTGTCGTTCCGGGTCGATGCCATGCACCCGGTGGGCCTGGGTGAGCTGCTGGCCAGGCTGGAGCGGCTGCGTCAGCTGCTGGCCGCCGAAGGGCTCAGCGCGGCTGCCCGCAAACGCCCGCTGCCGTTCCTGCCCCGCCGGATCGGGCTGATCACCGGCCGCGACTCGGCCGCCGAGAAGGACGTCGTGGTGAACGCCCGGCATCGCTGGCCGGCCGCCCGGTTCACCGTGGAACACACTGTGGTGCAAGGCAATCAGGCGGTCCCGCAGATTCTCGAGGCCCTGCTGCGGCTGGAGAACGACCCGCAGGTGGAGGTGATCGTGATCGCCCGCGGCGGCGGCAGCGTCGAAGACCTGCTGCCGTTCTCCGACGAGGCGCTGTGCCGCGCCGTCGCCGGCTGCCGGACCCCGGTCGTCTCCGCGATCGGCCACGAACCCGACCATCCGATCCTGGACGACGTCGCCGACCTGCGCTGCTCCACCCCGACCGACGCCGGCAAGAAGATCGTTCCGGACGCCGCCGCCGAACACGACCGGGTCGAGCAACTGCGACACCGGGCCAGGCGGGCGCTGGTCGGCTGGGTGAGCACCGAGCGCGCACGACTCGACCGGCTCACCTCCGCCGCGGTGCTCGCCGATCCGTACGGGCCGATTCGGGCCCGGGAGGACGACGTCGGCCGGCTCGTCGAGCGGAGCCGCCGGGTGATCGGGCAGACCCTGGAGCGGGTCGATCGCGATCTGGCACACCGCAGGGCGCAACTCGCGGTGCTCGGTCCGGCAGCCACCCTGGCCCGCGGCTATGCGGTGGTGCAGGCAGGCGGCCGGACCGGCGCGGTCGTGCACAGCGTGAAAGACGTTCCCGCGGGAACGTCGCTGCGGATCAGGGTGGCCGACGGCGCCTTTGCGGCAACAAGTACCGGACCCGAACTGGAGGACCCAGCATGAGTGGCAAGAAGGCCCCCGAGGACCCGGCGACCGCGGCCGGCACCGAACCAGGTGGCGCCGGCGACCAGGCGCCGGACACCGCGGCGAACTACGAGCACGCCAGGGACGAACTGGCGAAGGTGGTGACGAAGCTGGAATCCGGCGGGCTCAGCCTGGAGGAATCGCTCACCCTCTGGGAGCGCGGCGAGCAGTTGGCCAAGCAGTGCACGGCGTTCCTGGACGGCGCCCGCAAGCGCGTCGACACGGCCCTCGCCGAGGCCGACGACTGACCATTCGTCACGGCTCACCGTCCGGGCCCGCAAGGACGCCGGAAACGCCGATGACGAAGGTCAGGCGCCGGCGATCGAAGCCGCGAGCGCCCGGAAGGCGAGCTCGTCGGCGTTGCCGGTGATCAGGTAGGTGATCCCGTCAGCCGCGGTTCGGTACCAGGCGACCTCGGAACGGACGCCGGTGGTCACCGTCCAGTCGGCGTCACCGGCCTTGACCGTGCCGGCATCGGTGGACGCCTGGTCGAACTCGGATCGCAACAGGGCGGACGGCTCGGCGTTCGTCGCGACCAGCGCGATGAACGCGCCACCCGGGGTGAGCCACCCGCCGCGGACGGACAGTGGGGTGCCCTGCGCGACGGTGTCGGGGTTGGTGATCGCCGCACTGTTGGCGTGCCAGTCGCCGGGCAGATCCTTCGGCACCGCCGGCTTGAACGGCACCATCCTGTTCGCCTTGGCGAACTCGCCGACCGCATCGGCGGTGGGCGCCGGCGCCGAATCGTCAGGGTGCCCCGGCGAGAAGGTGAAGCCGCCGTTGAGGCCGACGAACAACAGCACAACGACCGCGATCAGCCCGACCGACAGCAACATGTCCCGGAAGGTCTTGTCGCGCTTGCGGGCCACTTCCGGGCTGAGCACCACCGGCGTCGTGACGGTCACCGTCGCGGTGCTCGGATCGGCCCCGACCGCTCCGGGCTGACGGTGCCCTGCCCCGTCACCCGGTTCTGCCTGGTTCGTCACCGCGTCCGCCACGGTTCCATCCTCCCACGCCGGCCGGCCCACCCCGTCCCGCCCTGTGAGAGTGCGCACCTCGGGCGCCGTCGACTTCCGGCCCGATCACCCGGCCGGATACCGTTGGCTCATGGCTGATCACAACGACGTGGCGACCGACGCGAACAGCGCGGCGACCACCGCTGCCGACACTCCCACCGCGACCGACGGCGAGTACCGCGTCGAGCACGACACGATGGGCGAGGTCCGGGTCCCGAAGAACGCCAAGTACCAGGCGCAGACCCAGCGTGCGGTGGAGAACTTCCCGATCTCCGGCCGCGGCCTGGAGCGCGGACAGATCCGCGCGCTCGCGCTGGTCAAGTCGGCGGCCGCCAAGATCAACGCCCAACTCGGCGTCGTCGAGGCCGAGACGGCCGCCGCCATCGCCACCGCGGCTGCCGCCGTCGCCGGTGGTGCGCACGACGCGGACTTCCCGATCGATGTGTTCCAGACCGGATCCGGCACCAGCTCCAACATGAACACCAACGAGGTGCTCGGGACGCTGGCCACCGAGGCGCTGGGTCGCAAGATCCACCCGAACGATCACGTCAATGCCTCCCAGTCGTCCAACGATGTCTTCCCCACCTCGATCCACGTGGCGGCCACCGAAGCCGTTGTCCGCGAACTGATCCCGGCATTGGAGGTGTTGGCAGCGTCGCTGGCGAACAAGGCGACCGAGTGGGCAACGGTGGTCAAGTCGGGCCGCACCCACCTGATGGACGCGACGCCGGTGACGCTCGGCCAGGAATTCGGCGGGTACGCCGCCCAGGTCCGCTACGGCGTCGAACGACTCAACGCCGCACTCCCCCGGCTGGCCGAGCTGCCGTTGGGCGGCACCGCCGTCGGCACCGGCATCAACACTCCGCCCGGGTTCGCGGCCGCGGTGATCGCCGAGTTGGCGCAGGCCACCGGCCTGCCGTTCACCGAGGCCCGCAACCACTTCGAGGCGCAGGGCGCGATGGATTCCCTGGTGGAGACGTCCGGCCAACTGCGGACCATCGCCGTCGGCCTGGTGAAGATCTGCAACGACATCCGCTGGATGGGATCGGGTCCGCGGGCGGGGCTTTCGGAGATCCACCTGCCGGATCTACAGCCGGGCAGCTCGATCATGCCCGGCAAGGTGAACCCGGTGCTGCCGGAGGCCACCCTGCAGGTCTGCGCCCAGGTGATCGGCAACGACGCGGCCATCGCCTTCGCCGGTACCCAGGGCAACTTCGAGCTCAACGTGATGCTGCCGGTGATCGCGCAGAACCTGCTCGAGTCGATCCGCCTGCTGAGCAACGTTTCCGTGCTGTTGGCGCAGCGGTGCATCGACGGCATCGAGGCCGACGTCGACCGCTGCCTGGCCTACGCCGAGTCCAGCCCGTCGATCGTCACCCCGCTGAACAAGTACATCGGCTACGAACAAGCCGCCTCGGTCGCCAAGCAGGCGCTCAAGGAAGGCAAGACGATCAAGGCCGTCGTGCTCGAACGCGGCCATGTCGAAGCCGGCACGCTGACCGCCGACCAGCTCGACGCCGCCCTCGACGTGCTGTCGATGACGCATCCCTGATGACCCACCCTGATGACGCGCCCCTGACAACCCAGCCCTGACGCGCGTCACCAGACCCTCCGACTCGGAGCGTTCGTCCCCGCCGCCGGGGCGCCTACGTATCCGGACCCACCGACTCGGAGCGTCCGCCCCCGCCGGCCGGCAGGGCGCCCCGTTGACCAACCGCAGCCTCGCGGCGGCTACCGGCTCGGCGGGCGCCACTGGGTGGTGTCGTCACCGCCGTTGTCGTCACCGCCGTTGTCGTCACGGTTGTCGTCACCGTTGTCGGCGTCACCACCGTCGCCGGCACCGTCCGGCCGATCGACGCCGGTCCCGGCCGCTGGGTCGTCGGCGAACGGGTCGAATTGCTGCGTTCCGGGGCCGGCGGGTGGCGCCGGCGGGACGTCCTCGTCGGCGAACGGGTCGAATTGCTGGGTGCCAGGCGGCTCGGGGGCAGAGTGCCGGCCAGGCTGCTGTTCGCCGGCCGGCCCGATCATCTCGGTCGGGGCATTCGGGTCACCGATCACCTCTGTCGGCGGCGAGTAGTTCTCGGCCTGGCGGTGGGAGAACAGGATCGGCCGGTCCGGATGCT
Source organism: Nakamurella lactea DSM 19367 (assembly GCF_000426645.1). Classification (GTDB taxonomy): domain Bacteria; phylum Actinomycetota; class Actinomycetes; order Mycobacteriales; family Nakamurellaceae; genus Nakamurella; species Nakamurella lactea. The sequence goes on from NZ_KE384551.1 coordinate 170,999, forward strand.
CGTCGAAGCCTGCCGGCGGCGGCACCGGGCCCGGCGCAGCATTCGGATGACGCATCGCCTCGGCATCGGCGGCGGCGGCCAGTTCGGCCTCCCGCTGGGCACGTTCGGCGTCGGACTCCTCGCGCCGCCGGCGACCCATTGCCACCGCGGCCACCACCAGACCGACCAGCAGCACCACGGCCAGCGTGATCCACAACCACCACGGGGTCCCCGAGCTACCCCTGTCCGGTGCGCCGATCGCCGACGAGGTGGTCGCGGGAGCCAATGACGACTCCGAAGCCGACGAGCTGACCGGGGACGATGCCACCGAGGAGGTGGCCGGTGCCGAGGTCGCGGTCGGCGCCGAAGTGGTCGGTGGCGCCGAAGTGGTGGGCGACGGCGTGCTGACCGCTGCGGACGCGGTGGTCGGCACGGCCGCGGCGACCACCGTGAAGCCGGCCTCGCCGACCCGCAGCGAGGTCTGGCCCTCCACCCGCAGGGTGTAGCCACCAACCGGGAAGTCCTTCGGCACGGTCCAGGCCACCCGGACCGAGCCGGCGGCATCGGCGCGCACGTTCGGCAGGGTCACCCGGTTCCCGCTCAGCGTGACGGCGGCGACCTCCCGCGGCTCGAACCCGGTGAACACCACCACCTGTTCCCGGCCCTGTTCCACGTCGGTCAGCAGCACACTCTGGGCCTGCACGGTGGTCGGCACCGGACTCGGGCTGCTCGAGGTGGTGGGTTCCTGGCTGGAGGTGGTGCTTTCGGAGGTGCTGGTGGTCGGCTCACTGGTCGTCGTCGAGGTGGTGGTGGGGTCGGTGGTCGGCGCGGCGAAGGCGATCGGCACCGCGACGTCCTCGGCCCGGGAGTCCCCGGCCGACCGGACGTAGACCGAGCACTTTCCGGTGACGCAGTCGGCACCGTCGTCGGCCGCCGCGACCTGCAGGGTCAGGCTGAATCCGTCGCCGGACCACTTGGCCGGCACCGGACCGGGCGGCACGTCATCGGCGTTGTCGGTGACGACGCCCCACGAAGTCGTCGCGTTGTCGTCCGGGATGGCACCGCCGAGGCACCCGGACAGATCCTTCGGTGCCTTGCCGTCGGCCTGGCAGATCGCCACCCACAGGTCCTCGGCGGTGTCGAAACCCTTACCGCTGACGTTGACTGCGGCCTCCGTCGCACCGATCGCCGTTGCCGGGTCGACGGTGACCGTCAGCTTCCCCTTCTGCACTGTGGTGGGCGCCAGCAGCAACGCCGCCGGCGCGGCCTCGGGCACGTACGCCGCCTGCGCCGCTGCCGCAGGTCGGGCGGCAGCCTCCGGCGCGTCGGCGCCGAAGGTGAGAGCACCGATCACCAGCCCGGTGAGCAGCAACGGAACACCGGCCACCGCCCATCGTCGCGGCATTCCGTGCTGGCGCGCGGGCATGGTGCCCCTCTCGGTCGAACTGTCGGTGGCCGGTGATCGCGGAACTCCCGGAGGGTTCCGCTACCGCCGGTGGCTCCGATCATTGTCCATGGCCGGGCCCGCCGGTCCCGGGAAGCCGCTCAGGTCATGTCCGGCAACTCCAGCATCTCGGTGACCAGCGCGGCGATCGGCGACCGCTCCGAGCGGGTCAGCGTGACGTGGGCGAACAGCGGGTGGCCCTTGAGCGCCTCGATCACCGCCGCCACCCCGTCGTGCCGGCCGACCCGCAGGTTGTCCCGCTGGGCCACGTCGTGGGTCAGCACTACCCGCGAATTGGTACCGAGCCGGGACAGCACGGTGAGCAGCACGTTGCGCTCCAGCGACTGCGCCTCGTCGACGATCACGAACGAGTCGTGCAGCGATCGGCCCCGGATGTGGGTCAGCGGTAGCACTTCGAGCATGCCGCGGGCGATCACCTCCTCGATCACCGGCGGCGAGGCGATCGCCGACAGCGTGTCGAACACGGCTTGCGCCCAGGGGCCCATCTTCTCCCCCTCGCTGCCCGGCAGGTAGCCGAGTTCCTGGCCGCCGACGGCATACAGCGGCCGGAACACCACCACCTTGCGGTGCGCGCGGCGCTCCATCACCAACTCGAGTCCGGCACACAGCGCCAGCGCGGACTTGCCGGTGCCGGCCCGGCCGCCGAGCGAGACGATGCCGACCTCGTCGTCCATCAGCAGGTCGAGCGCGATCCGCTGCTCGGCCGACCGGCCGCGCAGCCCGAACGCCTCTTTCTCGCCGCGGACCAGCCGCAACTGCTTGCCGGGCGTCACCCGTCCGAGGGCAGAACCGGTGGGCCCCACCAGCTTCACCCCGGTGTTGCACGGCAGCTCGCGGGCCGCGTCGAGATCGACCAGGCCGGCCGCATAGAGCGCGTCGACGTGCTCGCTGGTGGACTCCTCGATCGTCTCCATGCCGGTCCAGCCGGACGGCAGGATGTCCTGCGCCCGGTACTCGTCAGCGGCCAGTCCGACCGCGGATGCCTTGACCCGCAACGGCATGTCCTTGGAGACGAGGGTGACGTCGGCCCCCTCGGCCCGCAGGTTCAGCGAGCAGGCCAGGATCCGGGAATCGTTGGTGTCGTTGCGGAATCCCGCCGGCAGCACCGTCGGATCCGTGTGGTTCAGCTCGACATGAAGGGTGCCGCCGTGCTCGCCGACCGGCACCGGACTGTCCAGCCGTCCGTGCTCGATCCGCAGGTCATCCAGCAGCCGAAGTGCCTGCCGGGCAAAGTATCCGAGCTCGGGATGGTGCCTCTTCGCCTCCAGCTCACCGATCACCACGAGTGGAAGGACGACATCGTGTTCGGCGAACTTGCCGACCGCCCACGGGTCCGAGAGCAGTACCGAGGTGTCGATCACGTAGGTCTTGTGCCGAACGGCGTCCGGCTGGTCGGCGCCGGTGCCGGTGGTGCTACGGGTGGAGCGGCGGCGGGTGGTCGATGGATCCGAAGTGCCGCGGGTGCTGGGACGACGCGGGGTCTTGGTCGAGCTGTCGGTAGCGGCGAGGGCGGAGGTGTCGGCGGACGTGCGGCGTGTTGCCACGGTGGCTCCCTGGTGGGCGTGGGTACCGCACGCCCACATTCGGTGCTCGAGTCGGCCGGCGGACCAGGCGGACGGCTGCTCCGTGAACTACCGGCGCAACCGCCCGTGGGGGTCCGGAACCGGCCCCCTTCCGAACACAGCGCAGCGCGGCAGTTCCGCCGCCACGTTCCGCTCTGTCATCTCAAGGGCCTCCGCGCGGTCCGCTTCCCCACGTCCCGCGATTCGGACGGTACCGCCGGTCGGGGGTCGCGACGATGACGACACGCACCCCGAAAGGTGAAGATCAGGGGTTCCGGTCCAGGGCGGTGGCGTCAGCCCGGTCGGAGCCGTCCCCGCCGTTCTTGCCGGCGGACAGCTGACCGACCGGTGGCGTCTTGGTCAGCGAAGGGATCGGCCCGGTGGTCGGCGGTAGCGGCGTCGGCCCGGTCTTCGGGGCTGACGTGTCGACCACGCTGATCGTCGGTTGCGGCAACCACCTGGGCAGCACGATGACGGTGGTCAGCCCGCCACCGGGGGTGTGCGATGCCATGATCCGGCCGCGGTGACTGCGGACGATGGCCGCCACGATGGACAACCCGAGCCCGGTGCCGCCCTTCTCCCTGCTGCGCGAGGCGTCGACCCGGTAGAACCGGTCGAAGAGCTTCGGCAGGTCGGCATCGCTGACCCCGGGCCCGTTGTCGCTCACCGCGATCGCTACCTCGGACGCCGACAGCGAGAGCGAGACGGTGGCGACGGTCCCCGGTTCGGTGTGGGTACGGATGTTGGCCAGCAGATTGGCGAACAGCTGATGCAGCCGGAGCCGGTCGCCGTAGACCAGCGCCGTCACCCCGTCGGTCCCGACCAGCCGCCACTGCCGGGTCCGGTCGATCACCGCGGCGTCGTCCACCACCCCGGCCAGCAGCTCGGCCACGTTCACCGGCTCGTGCCGCTCGCCCTTCTCGGCGTCCGCCTGGATCAGCGTCAGCAGGTCACCGACCAGCGCGCCCATCCGGACCGCCTCGAAGCCCATCCGCTCCATCGCACGGGCGACCGCAGCCTCGTCGGGCAGGGCGCCGGCCTTGTACAGGTCGGTGTAGCCGCGCACCGCGGCGACCGGGGTACGCAGCTCGTGCGACGCGTCGGCCAGGAACTGCCGCAGCCGTTCCTCACTGCGCTCGCGTTCGGCGATCAGCTCGGAGATGCCGTCCAGCATGCCGTTGAAGGCCAGCCCGAGCCGACCGACCTCGGTTCCGGCGTCGCCCGGGTAGACCCGTCGATCCAGGTCACCGCCGGCGATGTCGTCGGCCGCGGTGGCCATCGCCTCCAGCGGTTTGAGTTCGCGCCGGATGATGACGCTGGACGTCGCGCCGAGCAGCAGCAGCAGGCCGGCGGTGATCAGCAGCTCGGTGAAGATCAGCTGGCCCATCGTCGAATCGACATCGGCCAACGGCGTCCACGCCACCAACCGAACACTGTCGCCGTTGAGGTCCTTGTACGGAATCGACGAGGCAAGGATCAGGTAACTGACGGACTCGTTGCTATTGTCCGCGACGGTCGCCGGCTCCGCGCTGGACGGCTTCGCCGGGATCGCCGGATTGGCGTCGGCGTCACTGAGCACCCTGACCACGACCAGGGTCTTGCCCTGGGCGTCGACCGAGGACCAGCCGATGTCGCCGCGCAGGGCACTGGACGCGCTGAGCTGTGAGAGTCCCTCGCTACTGGCGCGCGGACCCATCGAATCGATCGCCCGCTGCAGACCGGCCTTCTTCTCGTCCATCATCGATGAGCGCAGGTTCATCGGCAGCAGCACATCCACCGCGCCCAACGCCAGCGCGGCGACCGCGAGCACCAGGGCGATCAGCCTCGCCCGCAGGCTCCAGCGGCGGCGCTGTGGTTGGTACGTCGTCATTCGCGCCGCCTCAGCCACCCGGCTGATGGGTCGAACTCGCTGCGGCAGAAGACTTCCGGGGCGCCCGCAGCACGTAGCCGAATCCGCGGTGGGTGTGAATCAGCGGCTCGAGCCCGTCGAGGTCGATCTTGCGCCGCAGGTAGGAGATGTAGGTGGCGACCACCGAATCGTCGCCGACGAAGTCGACGCCCCAGACCGCATCCAGCAGCTGACGCCGCGACAGCACCACGCCGGAGTTGATCATCAGGTGGCGCAGCATCTTGTACTCGGTCGGTGCCAGGTCGATGTCCTCGCCGGCCCTGGTCACCTGGTAGGTCTCCGGGTCCAGCGTCAGGTCGGCCACCACCAGCGCATCGGTCACGTCGCCGGCCGGGCGGACCCGGCGCAACACTGCCGACACCCGGGCGGCCAGTTCCTCCAGGCCGAACGGCTTGGTCACGTAGTCGTCGCCGCCGGCGGTCAGGCCGGCGATCTTGTCGGCCGGGGTGTCCCTGGCGGACAGGAAGACGACGCCGGCGTCGACGCCGGCGGCGCGCACCCTGCGCATCACCTCGAGCCCATCGAAATCGGGCAGCATGACGTCCAGCACGATCAGGTCGGGTTGGGTCTCGACGGCCGCCCGGACCGCCTCCCGGCCGGTGGCCGCGACCGCGACCTCGTACCCGAGGAAACGCATCGAGGTGGCCACGATGTCCTGCAGTGACGGCTCGTCGTCGACCACCAATAAACGTCCACCGCTCGACATGATGCGTCCTCCTTCAGGCACGGCCAGATCGCCGCTTCGAGCGGCCAACACCACATGACCACACTAAACGGGCAACAGATTGGTCAGGGTGTGTGAACGACATGAGAACCGGACTCGCCTGCCGGTGCGCCTGGAAACCCGTCGCCAGTTGGCCAGATCCAGCCCGAAACGGCCGAATCTGCTCGACTGGGGACGGGTTTCCAGTTTCACTGACTCATTCGCCGAAGCGTCGGTGTCTGGCCGCGTAGTCGCGCAGTGCGCGCAGGAAGTCGACCCGGCGGAAATCGGGCCAGTAGGCCTCGCAGAACCAGTACTCGGAATGCGCGCTCTGCCACAGCAGGAATCCGGACAGCCGCTGCTCGCCGGAGGTGCGGATGAACAGGTCGGGGTCGGGCTGTCCCGAGGTGTACAGATGCCGACCGATGCCCTCCGTGGTGACGGACTCGATCAGCTCGGGCAGGTCGTCGCCGCGTTCGGCGCCCTCGGCCAGCAACGACCGGACGGCGTCGACGATCTCCTGGCGGCCGCCGTACCCGACGGCGATGTTGATCTGCAGCCCGGTGCGGTCGGCGGTCCGCATCTCGGCGGCCGCCAGCCGGGTGGCCACCGGCTGTGGCAGCACGTCCATCGAACCGACGATCCGCAGCCGCCACGGTTTGTCCGGGGCGGCGAGTTCGTCCGCAACGTCCGGGATGATCGCCAGCAACGCCTCGACCTCGTCATCCGAGCGCCGCAGGTTGTCGGTGGACAGCAACCACAGGGTGACGGTGCCGATGCCCGCCGCGGTGCACCATTCGAGCAGGTCGGCGATATGCCTTGCCCCCACCCGGTGACCGTCGGACACGTTCTCGAAACCGGCCTTGCGGGCCCAACGGCGGTTGCCGTCGAGCATCACGCCGACATGGTGCGGGATCTGGGCACCGACGAGTTCCCGGGTGAGCTTGCGTTCGTACAGTCGGTAGACGACGGCCGGGAGCCTCACGCGTCACACCCTACCCACGGTTGCTGCGGCCGGAGGAGATCACCACCGTTGCCCCTGGTGACTACGCCAATCGTGGGGAACTATGGAGGGATGACCGCCGCCCCCGTTGTTGCCGAGCAGGCGGGCCGTGTTCGCCCGCGGGCCCGCGGCTGGATCCATCTGTACTCCGCCTACATCGCATCGGTGGTCGGCACCGCGCTGGTGGTGATGGCCGCAACCACCGTCGGCATCAGCGCTGCGGTGGCATGCGCGGTCTACACCCTCACGGTGATCGGGCTGTTCACCATCAGTTCCACGTATCACCTGCACACCTGGCAGAACTCGAGGACCAGGACCTGGATGAAGCGCGCCGATCATTCGATGATCTTCGTGTTCATCGCCGGCACCTACACGCCGATCGCGGTGCTGGCCCTGCCGCTGGACAAACGGGTCTGGGTGCTGGCGATCGTCTGGGGCGGTGCGCTGGGCGGGGTGGCACTGAAGATGCTCTGGCCGCATGCACCGCGATGGGTGGGCGTGCCGTTCTACCTCGCGCTCGGCTGGGTCGCCGTCTTCCTGATCCCGGACATCCTGCACAACGGCGGAGTCGCCGCGCTGGTGCTGATCCTGGCCGGCGGGCTGCTGTACTCGGTGGGCGCCGTGTTCTACGCCACCCGCCGGCCGGATCCGTGGCCGAAGACGTTCGGCTACCACGAGTTCTTCCACGCCCTGGTGTCGCTGGCCGCGCTGTGTCACTGCGTGGCCATCTGGCTGCTGCTCTACTGAGCCGCCCGGCGGGCGAGCCGGCCCGGCGAGGATCGAGGTGGTCTTGTCACAGCTCGGGGCCCTCGGCGCGCAGCCGGTCGACCTCTTGCATGGCGTCGCGCAGCTGGCCGAGCCATTCGTCGGCGTGTTCGCCGACCAGCCGGACCGCCCAGGCGAGCGCGTCGGAGCGGGAACGGGCGACGCCGGCCGCGACCAGTGTGTCCAGCACCTGCCGCTCGTCCTGCCGCAGCCGGGTCATCACCGGCGCGGAGAGCGTGGTGAACAGCTCTTCGGTGTCGCCGATCCTTGCACCCCAGGACACCTGCCGGCCGTAGCGGTGTTCGGCCTGCCGGGCGACATCGATCCGCTCGGCCCTGGTTTCCTCCCGGAACCGGGAGATCCGACCGTTCTGGGCAGCGGCCAGCGCCGCCGCGTCGTCGAGTTCCTCGGTGAGCGCCGGCAGTGTGCCGACCACCAGGATCTCGTCGCGGTCGACCGTTACCTCGGGTGCGCCGGTGAACCAGCCCTCCGGCAGCCGTCCGGCGAACCAGCCGGCCGCGTCGGAGGCGTCCGGAGATTCCGGGACGCCGCGACCGCGCGGGCCACGCGGGCCCCATCCGCCGTGCGGGCCGCCCCGGCGTCCGCCACGTTCTCCGCGTCCGCCCCGCTCGCCGCGTTCACCGCGTTCACCGCGTTCGCCGCGTTCGCCGCCGCGGTGACCGCCTTCGCCACGCCCGCCGCCTCGTCCGCCGCGTCCGCGAGGGGTGACGTCATCCGCGTTGTCCGACCCGGCCGCGCTGTCGGCCGGTCCTTCCGGCCCGAAGCGTGCGCGCGGGCCGCGATGTGTGTTGTGGTCCCTCATCGGGAGCCTCCTTCATGTCTGTGGGTCGGTGTCTGTCACCAACCTCCGCAATGTTTGATTACAACATTACACATCTACACAACGCGCGGCTGGCGGATTTGTTCCCGACAGCGTCGGATTCACGGACGCCGGCCGCAGTCGCGCGTGACTATTTCTGGCCTCAACTCTTCCGAACCCGCAGGTCGACCTGCGGGTTTGCCCACGTTGAGGCCAGATCGGATCACCGCCCAGGTTCCGGTGCACAACGCCGAACGGCCCCGCCCGAAGATCCGGGAGGGGCCGTGCGACAGCGCCGAAGCATCAGGTCAGGGGCGATCGTCCGGATCATCGCCGGAGCGTTCCGAGTTGGGTTCGACCGAAGAGTCTGCGATGGCTGGGTCGGTGCTCGAGATCTCGCCGGACGCCCGCGACGTCGCTGCACCCCGACCGGCGGCCGCCATCTTCGCCGCAGCCGCCCGCTCGGCCTCGGCGACGGCGAGTTCCTCCGCCGCGGCGAGCTCCTCCGCCGCGGCGGCCTCCCTGACCTTGCGCAGGTGCTTGCTCATGTTGCGGAAGAGCAGCCACATGGCCACGCACAACAACAGGATCACCAGCAACCCGATCGGCGCCGCCTTCCCCCATTCCGGGCCTTTACCCGGCGGTGGCTCGGCCGGCGCCGCCAGCACGGCCGCTGCTCGCAGGCCATCAAGCAGCTTCACGACTGCACCCGCTCCCGCACACCGGCGAACAGATCGCTCTCCGGTATCGAGGTCTCGACCCGGCTCTGCGCCAGTTCGAAGTCGTCGGTGCCCCAGACCCGCGCCTCGATCTCCCGGGGGACGGCAAACCAGTGCGAGTCCGGATCGATCTGCGTCTCGTGTGCCAGCAGCGCCATGTCCCGCTTCTCGAAGTACTCCGAAACGGGGATCCGGGTGGTGATCCGGTCGGCCGGGTTGGGCCGAGGGTTGTCCGCGAACCGCTTGAGCCATTCGTCGAACGGGCCCTCGCCGGTGGCCTCCCGGACCGCCTCGTTGATCTTCGACATCCGGGTCGGCGAGAAGCCGACGTTGTAGTACAGCTTCAGCGGTTCCCAGGGGTCGCCCGCAGCTGGGTACGCGTCCGGGTCGCCGGCCGCCTCGAAGGCCGCCTTGGAGATCACGTGGCAGCGGATGTGATCCGGGTGCGGATAGCCGCCGTTCTCGTCATAGGTGGTCATCACGTGGGGGCGGAACTGCCGCACCACCCGGACCAACGTCTCCACCTCACCGTCGACGTCCAGATCGCCGAAGCACCCGGGCGGCAGCTCCCAGGTGGCCGGGTCGCCCTCGTGGTACCCCGAGTCCTCGTAGCCGAGCCAGAGGTGTGCGACGCCCAGAATTTCTGCCGCCCTTGCCATCTCACGCTGCCGGACGCTGGGCATGTCGATCTCGCCGACGGTGAACTTCGGGTTCAGGATGTCGCCGCGTTCGCCGCCGGTGCACGACACCACCAGCACGCCGGCGCCCTCGTCTGAGTACTTCGCCAGGGTCGCCGCACCCTTGCTCGACTCGTCGTCGGGATGGGCATGCACCGCCATCAGACGCAGGGGTGCGGCGGCGGCCTGCTCGTTCCGCCGCTGGGCGGCCTCGAGGATGGTCTCGGTCAACGCGTGTCCTTCCGGATGGCCCGCGCCGGTCACGGGCCCACTGCCTATTGTTGCGCTTGCACCGCCGGACCCGGGCATCGACTCCCTCCCACCACCGGCGTCCGGATCGGGCCCGCCACCAGCGCAGACAACCCCCGTCAGGCCCGAAAGCCGCTGTTGGAGCGCGTCCACGTGTTATCCTGGCAACAGAAGATGCGGCTTCCGGCGCTTGCAGACTGTGGCAGATGTCCGGCGGCCGCCTCGCTATATATCGGGCCGGGTGGGTCAGTACCGACACCACGACCCGAGTTCGCAGTTGATCTGTACGACCGTTGTCGCGGGCCGTGCGTCGAGCGAGCCCGCTCGTGTCGGCGCATATCCCGTCCCATCCACACCGGATCCCCGGTGTGCCCTATGGCTACGCCCTCCCCGGCGTGGCCGCCGCAGTGAGGAGTCGCCATGAGCGAGAGCGCAACCAGCACCTGGCTGACCCAGGAGGCCTACGACCGGCTGAAGGGCGAAATGGACGGCCTGATCGCCAACCGGCCCGTGATCGCCGCCGAGATCAATGCCCGGCGCGAAGAAGGCGACCTCAAGGAGAACGGCGGCTACCACGCTGCCCGCGAGGAGCAGGGCAAACAGGAGGCGAGGATCCGGCAGCTCCAGGAGCTGCTGAACCAGGCGCAGGTCGGGATCAGCCCCGCGGACGACGGCACGGTCGAGCCCGGCATGGTCGTCACCATTTCCTACGACGGGGATGACGACGATCGCGAGACCTTCCTGCTCGGCTCCCGTGAGGAGGGCGCGCACGGCGCCATGTCGGTCTACTCGCCGCAGTCCCCGCTCGGCTCCGCCATTCTCGGTGCCACCCCGGGCGAGGCCCGCGAGTACGAGCTGCCGAACGGCAAGACCCAGAAGGTCACCATCGTGGAGGCCAAGCCGTTCTCCGGCTGACCTCTCTTCGTGGTTCCGGCGGCCGCGTCACCCTCGGGTGTCGCGGCCGCTGTCTGCTGTCGACGCGCCTCCTGGACCGGGCCCGCCTCCTGGGTCGGGCCGGATCAGCTGTGGTCGAGAACCCGGTAGCCGGCGTCGGTCAGCGCCGTCAGTACTAGATCGTGATGGTCACTGCCGCGGCACTCGAGCCGGATCGCCGCCTCCACGTTGCCGAGCTCGATCCCACTGCCCAACCTGGACTGCTCCAGATCGACGACGCTGGCACCGAGCCGGCCGAACTCGGCCAACAGCTGGGCCAATGATCCCGGCCGGTCGCTGATCTCCACCCGCAACGACAGGAACCGGCCGGCGGCCACCAGGCCGTGCTCGACGACATGATTCATCAACAGCGGATCGATATTGCCACCCGACAGCACCACCACCGCCGGCGCCCGGAACCGCTCCGGCTGGTCCAGCACCGCAGCCACACCGGCGACGCCGGCCGCCTCGACCACCAGCTTGGCCCGTTCCAGGCAGAGCAGCATCGCGCGCGAGAGCTGGTCCTCCGAGACGGTGACGATCTCGTCCACCAGTTCCGACACGTGCGCGAAGGTGAGGGCCGTCGGCTCTCCCACCGCTATCCCATCGGCCAGCGTGGCCATCTGCCCGAGCCGGACCGGATGCCCCGCCCCCAGCGAATCCGGCCAGGCCGCCGCCTGTTCGGCCTGGACGCCGACGATCCGGACATCCGGCCGCTGGGCCTTGATCGCGACGGCGATCCCGGAGATCAGGCCGCCGCCGCCGAGTGCGACGATCACCGTCTTCACCTCGGGTACCTGCTCCAGGATCTCCAGGCCGGTGGTGCCCTGGCCGCGCAGGATGTCCGGGTGGTCGAACGGGTGCACCAACACCGCACCGGTCTCCTCGGCGTATTTGCGGGCCTCGATCAGCGAGTCGTCCAAGGTGGTGCCGAACAGGTGCACGTCGGCGCCGTAGGCCTTGGTGGCCTGCAGCTTGGCGATCGACGCCCCGACCGGCATATACACGGTGGAGCGGATGCCCAGCAGCGACGCGGCCAGTGCGACCCCCTGGGCGTGGTTGCCGGCACTGGCCGCCACCACCCCGGCGGCCTTCTCGTCATCGGACAGCCGGGCGATCCTGGTGTAGGCGCCGCGGATCTTGAAAGACCCTGTGCGCTGGAGATTCTCGCACTTGAGGTGGACGGCGCCGCCGAGCCGTTCGGACAGTGGCCGGGACGATTCCATCGGCGTTTCCCGGATGATCGGGCGGAGCAGTTCGCGCGCGGCACGGATTTCGTCGAGGGTCACCAGCGAGGTCATGTCGCGATCTTGCCATGTGGGTCGCGGCCTGCCGGCTCAGTGCGCCGAGAGTGCGCTCGATGCGCACTCCTGGTGCCATTTCAGGCGGACAACCCGGTCGGGTAGGCGTGCGCCTCAAGGACTGCGGCGGCGGCGCCGACCTGGGCACCCTCCCGGCCCAGCAATGCCGGCACCACCCGTGCCGGGGAGGCGTAGTTGAGTGCCGCGAACCGGGCGTAGCCGTCGGCGATCGGGTCGAACAGCACGCTGCCGGCGCCGGCCAGCGGCCCGCCGAGTACCACCACGTCCAGATCCAGCAGGGTGACGGCGCCGGCCACCGCCTGGCCGATCGCCTCGCCGGCGCGGCGCAGGGTGGCCAGCGCCACCGGATCCCCGCGCCGGGCCGCCTCCGTCACCGCCCGCGCATCGGCGGCCGGGTCGCTCCCGCCGTGCGTGCGGGCCCACTCGGCGATCGCCGCCCCGCCGGCCACCGCCTGCAGACAACCTCGCCCACCGCAGGCGCAGGGTGGGCCGTACGGGTCGACGCAGACGTGGCCGATGTGCCCGGCATTGCCGGTGGTGCCGACCATCATCCGGCCGTCGATCACCAGGGCGCCGTCGATACCGTGTCCGAGCACCACGCCCAGCATGTTCCGGCGGCCGCGGCCGGCGCCGCGCCAGTGTTCGCCGGCCGTCATGGCAGCGGCCGGTGACTGCAGGGTGACCGACAGCCCGTAGCGGTCGGAAAGTCGTTCGCGCAACGGGAACGATCGCCACCCGCTGCCGCGATAGGCCGTGGCCGGTGCAGCCACGTCCGTGCCGGCGGCCACCACCCCGATCCCGGCCAGCGTGTCCGCGTCCTCTGGCTCGATGCCGGCAGCGTGCAGCACGGCGGTCACCGATTCGGTGAGGGTGTCGAACGCCCTTTCCGGCTGCATGTCCGCGCCGACCGCCGGGATCCGTTGCGCGGAAACCAGTTCACCGCGCCGGGCGACCAGGGACACATCGATCCGGCCCGGCTCGACGGAGATGGTCAGCGCACAGTGCGCGGGGTCAAGTACCGGCTCGGAGACGTCCGGCCCGAGCGCATCCTCCGGATCGAAATCGGCGGCCGTCATCCGCGCCGTCGCTTCCGGATCCCCGGCCCGCAGCAACAGCGGATCGACTCCGCCCGACTCGTCCTCACCCCTGGCCGCGGCAGCCAACACCGCCGCCGACACCACCTGCGCATGCTCGGCGCCGCCGGACCCGCCACTCAGTTCCTCCCGCATGATCGCCATTCTTTCAATTCCACCCCGCTGACGGGGCAGGTTCGGACGAATCGGCAACCGCCGGCGCCGGCGGCGCGCAGGGTGACGGTCCCGTCACCCGGAGCGCCGCCGGTGCCACGACCCAACCACTAAGCCAGTGCGTCAGCCAGATCGGCGAGCAGGTCCTCGATGTCCTCGATGCCGACCGACAGCCGGATCAGGTCGTCGGGCACCTCGAGGCTGGAGCCGGCGACGCTCGCGTGCGTCATCAGGCCGGGGTGTTCGATCAGCGACTCGATGCCGCCGAGCGACTCGGCCAAGGTGAACAGCCTGGTCCGAGAGCAGATCTTCACCGCCTCCTCTTGGCCGCCGACCACCCGGAAGCTGACCATGCCACCGAACCGCAGCATCTGCCCGGCGGCAATGTCGTGTCCGGGATGCTCAGGGATGCCCGGGTAGTAGACCTTGCGCACCTTCTTCTGCGACAGCAGCATGTCGGCGACCGCTTCGGCGTTGTCGCAGTGCCGATCCATCCGCACCGCAAGGGTTTTCACTCCGCGCAGGGTCAGCCAGGAGTCGAACGGCCCGGCCACTCCGCCCATCGACTTGAGGTGGAACCCGAAGGCCTCGCCCAGCTCCTGGTCGGAGGTGATCAGCGCGCCGCCGATCACGTCCGAGTGCCCGCCGAGGTACTTGGTGGTCGAATGCAGTGCGACATCGGCGCCCAGTGCCAGCGGCTGCTGCAGGTACGGGCTGGCGAAAGTGTTGTCCACCACCAGCTTCGCGCCGCTCTGGTGGGCAATCTCGGCCAGACCGGCGATATCGGCGATGTTCAGCAGCGGGTTGGTCGGGGTCTCGGCCCAGATCAGCTTGGTCGCCGGGGTCATCGCGGCCTGAACCGCATCAAGGTCGGACAGCGGCACCGCGGTGTAGCTGATCCCCCACGGCACCAGGACCTTGTCGATCAGCCGGAAGGTACCGCCGTACGCGTCGTTCGGTATCACCAGATGCTCGCCAGGCTTGAGCATCGCCCGCAGCGCGGTGTCGGCGGCCGCCATCCCGGAGGAGAAAGCGTGGCCGAACCGGCCGCCCTCCAGCGCCGCCAGCGCGGTTTCCAGCGCGGTCCTGGTCGGGTTGCCGGCCCGCGAATAGTCGTAGCCGGCGCGCAGCACCCCGACCTGGTCCTGCGCGTAGGTGGAGGTCTGGTAGATCGGCACCGCCACCGATCCGGTCAGCGCCTCCGGGTCCTGGCCGGCGTGGATCGCCATGGTCGCGAAACCGTCATCGGCGTTCGAATCATTCTGGGCCGCAGGCACAGTCGTCATCGACGTCACCGGGCCGCGAACGCGAGCAGGTCTGCCCGGGTGACCACACCGGACGGCTTGCCGTCCTCCACCACCATCAATGCGTCGGACGATTCCAGCGCGTTCCGCGCATCCTCCACCGACTCGCCGCCGCCGATCAGCGGCAACGGTGCGTCCATGTGCGCCGACACCTGATCGGCCATCGCCGCTCTCCCGGTGAAAAGCGCATCCAGCAAGGCCTTCTCGGACACCGAGCCGACCACCTCGCCGGCCACCACCGGCGGCTCGGCGTTCACCACCGGCATCTGCGAGACCCCGTACTCGTGCAGGATCTCCACCGCGTCCCGCACCGTCTCGGCAGGGTGGGTGTGCACCAGGGCCGGAATGGATCCGCTCTTGGCGTGCAACAGGTCTCCGACGGTCGCGGCGTCGTCGCGGGTCAGGAAACCGTAGGAGGCCATCCAACTGTCGGAGAAGATCTTCGAGAGATAACCGCGGCCGCTGTCCGGCAGCAGCACCACCAGAACGTCGTCCTTGGTCAGGCCCTTCGCCACCTTGAGCGCCGCGGCCACCGCCATGCCGCACGAACCTCCGACCAGCAACCCTTCCTCCCGGGCCAGCCGGCGGGTCATCTCGAACGACTCGGCATCGCTCACCGCGACGATGTCGTCAGTCACCGTCTTGTCGTAGGCGGTCGGCCAGAAGTCCTCACCCACCCCCTCGACCAGGTACGGCCGGCCCGAACCGCCGGAGTACACGCTGCCCTCCGGGTCGGCGCCGATCACCTTGACCGCCGGCGACTGGTCCTTGAGGTAGCGGCCGGTGCCGGAGATGGTGCCGCCGGTGCCGACGCCGGCCACGAAGTGGGTGATCTTGCCGTCGGTGTCGGCCCAGATCTCCGGGCCGGTGGTCTCGTAGTGGCTGGCCGGGTTGTTCGGGTTCGAGTACTGGTCCGGCTTCCAGGCGTTGGGGGTCTCCCTGGCCAGCCGGTCGGAGACGTTGTAGTAGGAACCCGGATCCTCCGGCGGTACCGAGGTCGGGCAGACCACCACCTGTGCGCCGTACGCCCGCAACACGTTCCGCTTGTCCTCACTGACCTTGTCCGGGCAGACGAAGATGCACTGGTAGCCGCGCTGCTGCGCCACCAGGGCCAGGCCGACCCCGGTGTTGCCGCTGGTCGGTTCGACGATCGTGCCGCCGGGCTTGAGCGCACCGGACTCCTCCGCCGCGGTCACCATCTTCAGTGCGATCCGGTCCTTGACGCTGCCGCCCGGATTGACGTACTCCACCTTGGCCAGTACCAGCGCCTCGATGCCTTCGGTGACGGCGTTCAGTTTGACCAGCGGGGTGCCGCCGACCAGATCGATCACCGAATTCGCGTATCGCACGATGTCTCCTCTTTTGACGATCGGGGCGCGGCCGGGCCGGAACCGGCGCGCTGATGCTGCTGAGGTCAGGCTAGCGGCCCCCGGAGGGTTCGCCGCGCGCGGCAGATCTCACCGCGTCGGTGCGCCGGCGGGCGCCGGACCGGATCCGCCGGCCGCGGAATCCACCTGCGGTCGCCACCGGCCCTCGGGCAGAATGCGGGCGTGGCCCGCAGCGACGATCATCCCCACAACGGCCTCGGAGCGACCGCGGTCACCGCCGCCGCTACCGTCGGCGTCGCGCTGGTCGGATTGGGCGGGATCGGCTGGGCGGCGATGTCGGGTCAGGCCAGGGATGCGGCCCGCCGGATCGAGGACGCGGCGATCGACGCCGCTGTCGCCTCCGGCGCCATCCCGCCTGGCCGCACCCTCGCCGCCGGGGACATCAGGCCGCCGGACGGCGACGGGCTGTATCCGCCGGCCCGCACCGCGATGCCGCGGGCCGAGAATCCTGGTCCGGCTCCCGCCGGCGATGCCACTGCCGGTCTGACGCTCACCATGCTGGGTGATTCCACCTCGGTCGGGTTCGGCACCGATCGTGCCGACCAACTTCCCGGAGTGCTGCTGGCCCGCCGGTTGGCCACCGAGTTCGCGGTGCCGGTGCGGCTGTCCACCCACGGCCGGGTCGGTGCGGCATCCGCGGAGTTGGCCGACCAGGTCACCGCCGCGCTGGCCGAGCGACCCGACCTGGCGGTGATCGTCATCGGCGCCAACGACATCACCGAGCGGGTGCCACCGGGTCGGGCCGCCCGGCTGTTGGGTGCCGCGGTGGCCGGATTGCGCGCCGAGCGGGTGCAGGTGGTGGTGGCGACCTGTCCGGACTTCGGGGTGATCGCGCCGATCCCGCAGCCGCTGCGGACGCTCGTCACCCGCTGGTCGCAGCGGCTGGCGGCGCTGCAGGACCGGGCGGTCCGGGCCGCCGACGGCGTGCCGATCGCGATCGGCCGGTTGGTGTCGCCGGAGTTCCGCGGCCGGCCGGATCTGTTCTACGCCGATGGTTTCCATCCGTCGGCATCCGGCTACGCCAGGGCGGTGGACGTGATGACGCCCGAGGTGATCGAGGCCGCCCGGCGGGCCCTGGACGCCCGCGCCACCGGCTGACGGCCTTCACCCTGGGCAAGGGCGGTGATCCTCCGCGTCCACTTTCGGTGCACCCGGGACGGGTTGGCGAACCGTCAGCGGATTCCCAGGTCCGCAGCGAGCCGACCGAGGATGACGGCGACCTCGTCAGCCCCGCCTGCCTCGGCGGCGAGCACCGCGAGTTGATCGGCCAACGACATCGGGGACAGCTCCGGCACCGGCAGCGACGGACGCTGCTGCGCGGCGGCGGCCAGGTCGGCCAACTGCTGCAGGGCGATCCGGGTGCGCTCGATCCGGTCGCCGTGCTGCCACGACGACAACGGCCGGACCCGCAGCCGATGAACGAGGTCGTCGAGCTGCGGGTCCGGCCGGTGAAGCGGGTCGGTCACGGTCAGTCGGAACGCATGTAGCCGAGCAGCCGCAGGATCTCCAGGTACAGCCAGACCAGGGTCACCATCAAGCCGAAGGAGAAGTACCAGGCGGTCTTCGCCGGGGCGTTCTGCTTGATCGCCTGGTCGATGGCCTCGAAGTCCAGCATGAAGCTGAATGCGGCGATCGCGATGCAGACGATGGAGAAGATGATGGCCGTGGTGCTGCCGTCCCGCAGCCCCATGTTGATGCCGAACAGCCCGCCCAGCACCAGGTTGCCCACCATCAGGATGAGGACGCCGACCATGCCGCCGATCAGCATCTTGGTGAACTTCGGGGTCACCCGGATCACGCCGGTCTTGTAGACCACCAGCATGCCGACGAAGACACCGACGGTGGCCAGGATGGCCTGGATGGCGATGCCCGCCCACTGGTCCTCGAAGACCGCGGTGATCGCACCCAGCAGCACCCCCTCGACGATCGCGTAGGGCACGATCAACGCGGGGCTGGTGGACCGCTTGAAGATGACGATCATGGCCAGCACGAAACCCACGATGGCCGCCGGGATGGCCAGCGCATACGCCTGGAAGTAGGCGGTGATCGCGCCCGCGACGATTGCCGTGCCTAGCAGGGTGGCAGTCTTCGTGACCACGTCGTCCAACGTCAGCAGGCGCTCGGTCTGCACCGGCGGCTTCTGATACGCGGGCTGGTGGTACAGCTGGTCAAGGTACTCGGCGCTCGGCGCGGCCTGTTGCCCGTTGATCACCGCCTCCATGTTGCGGAAGGCAGGATTGCTGCTCGGCACGATGTCCTCCGAAAGAGATGTCGGGTCTTTCCTGTGACGCTACCGATCCCGGCACCCGGGCCGGGTGCGTCGCGGTGGCTCATCTGGATCAACGCTTCGACGACCCGGAGAGTTCCGCGCCGCCACCGGGGCGCCGCCCGACCACCTCGGCGGACTCGTCCGGCGACCGGATCCGACCCGCCGAATACAGCACCGGGAGGTCGACACTGGTCAGCCGGCTGCGGCCACGGTCAGCCGGTCGAGGATGTCGGCGAGCTCGCTCGGCCGCGACACGTGCGGGCAGTGTCCCGCGTCGATCTCGATGACCTCGGCGCCGAGGCGCTGCTCGGCGGCCCGCCGGCACCAGGTGGGTCGCAGTGTTCGATCTTGCGTGGCCAGGACGTAACTGGACGGGATGCTCGGAAGAAGGGTCACCGGGTCGGCGTAGAGCGCGGCCGGCGCGAACAACCGCAACGTGGTGAGCGCCCACTGCAGCGTCTCGAGATCGCAGTCGTGGAACAGGAAGTGGCCGGCCAGAACGGGATCTGCGGTCGGGTCCTTGCCCGGCCACTCGGGGTTGAAGATCTCGGTGGGCGCGGATCGGATCTCCTGGAGAAGTGGGCGTCGGCCATCCGGGACGATCGCGGCCAGCCAGACCTGTCGCTGCGCGCCGAGCAGCCCGGCCGCGGCCGGCAGCACGGGCCCGGTGCCCGAGTGTGCGACGACGATGGGCGCGTGCAGCTCAGCGGGCGCCTGCCGGCGGATCTCCTCGGCGTACCCGGTGATCGAGCGTTCGTCGCTACCGGCCAGGTCAACGGCCACCGCCCGATGGCCTCGCGAACGCAGCGCTTCCGTCAGCCGATCCCATCCCCGCGGCGTCTGCGTCGTCCCGTGGATCAGCACGAAATCCGCCATTGCCAGAAACTACGCCGGCCCGCACTCGATCAGCCGTCCGGTGCCGCCGCGGGCGGTCACTGCTCTGGGTGGCAGGCTCGTCCGGGCGGCACGACGGCAAGCGGACGGAGCAGAACCATGGCAATGGCCGACGCGATCATCAAGAACGCGCGCGAACACCTCGCCCCGGGCGAGGAGGTCCAGGGTGCGTTCGCCGGTCAGCAGACGATCCGCAATCGCCTCGGAGAGGGCGGTTATCGCGTTGTCGTCGCCACCGATCGCCGGTTCCTGGTGTTCCGGTCCGGGACGTTCTCGCAGACCGCGGTCAAGCGGCTGATCGAGGAATCGGCTCGTGGCCAGCGTCTCGGCGAGCCGACGGGCCTGTTCTATGACCTCACGGTCGGCGGCGAGAAGATGAAGGTCAATCGGCGCTACTTCGGCCAGATCCGAGCGATCGACGACGCACTCCCGAAAGACCGCTGAGCCGGAGCGTCCGGAGTTCCAGCTGACGGCCGGTCAGCACCGAGTGCTCCGGTGGTGCCCCCGGTGGGACTCGAACCCACACTGTGACCATTTTAAGTGGCCTGCCTCTGCCGATTGGGCTACGGGGGCGGATCGCGGCGCTCGAAAACCGGAATGACGGTTCGCGGACCGCGGTCTCGCGCATCAGGGTAAGCCGACCAGCGCCTTCGCCCGCCCGATCACCGCGTCCAGCATGTCCGGGGTGAGGGTTCCGGTGAAGGTGTTCTGCTGGCTGACGTGGTAGCAGCCGAGCAGGATCAGCTCGCTGCGTCCGCCGGTGTCCGGATCAACTCGGCTGACGACGGCCTCGGCGCCGTGGCCGAATTTCGGTCGCGGACGCGGAATGCTCCAGCCGGACGCGGCCAGTGACGCCAACAGTGCCTGCCAGCCGAAGGCACCCAGCACCATCGCCACCTGAGGGTGGACCAGTTCGAGTTCGCGCTGCAGGAACGGGGCGCAGGTGTCGCGCTCCCCCGGCGTCGGCTTGTTCGCCGGTGGCGCGCAGTGCACCGGCGCGGTGATCCTGATGCCGGACAGCGTCAGTCCGTCGTCAGCGGAGACGGCGTGCGGCTGGGAAGCCAGCCCGGCGCGGTGCAGGGCCGCGAACAACACATCACCGGAGCGGTCGCCGGTGAACATCCGGCCGGTGCGATTCGCGCCGTGCGCGGCCGGGGCCAGGCCCACCACCAGGATCCGGGCATCGGCCGGGCCGAAGCCGGGAACCGCTCTGCCCCAATAGGTCTGGCCGGCGAACGACGCACGTGGGTTCGCCGCAACCTCCTCCCGCCAGGCCACCAGCCGGGGGCAGGCCCGACAGCTGCCGACCAGCGCGTCCAGGTCACCGAGCGTGCCGGCGGACCGGGCGGCACTCGGCGCGCGGGTCGGGTCGGTCATCGATGCATCGTCCCATGACCGTGCCAGCGCCTTTGATGCCGTCAACTCCACCCCGGACGGTCGGCCTAGCCCCACCCCGAATCGGCCCCCTGAGGGGCTGGGGGCGCCGGATGAATCCTCATAGCGTTCCGAAGCATCAGATGGAGGCCGAACCGAGAGCAGGGTCGGCCCCGACCGAGGAGAAGTCAGGCATGGCCGTGAGCGCCGGAACCGATGAACGCCACCTGCGTCCCAAAGACGTGCCCACCGAACCTTCGTCCCGGCGACCCGCCGCAATCGGCAGCCTCGCCCGGATGACGACCGCCATCGGTTCCCGTTCGGTGGCTGCCCTGCGCGCGGTCCCCGGCCTGGTCCGCACCCTGCCGTTCACCACCGCCATGGTGCTGGCCATGCTGCTGGTGGGTGGCCTGATCCACGTCGTCATCGGCGGCAGCCCGGACGAACTGGGTGCGCGGATCGGGTACGGCCTGTCGGCCCTGCAGGACGGCCAGTTCTGGAAGTTCGGGGTCGGGGCCGTCGTGCTGCCGGACGCCACCATGTATCTGGTGATGTGTCCGCTGGTCGCCGTTGCGGTCGGCTACTACGAGCGGCAGGTCGGCGCCGCGCGGTCCGCCGTGGCACTGCTCGGTACCCATCTGATCGGCACGGTCGGAGTGGCGTTCGCGCTCGCCGGCGCCGGCCAGCTGAGCTGGCCGTGGGCACAACTGGTCGCCGGACAGACGGATCTGGGAATGTCCGCCGGAACAATCGGCCTGCTGGGTGCCGCCACCTGCCTGATGAGCGCCCCGATCCGACGCCGGGTGCGTTGGGTGGTGTCGGCCTATCTGCTGGTGATGGTGCTGCGCTCCGGGCTGCTCTGGGATGCCGAACATCTGGTGGGCTGGACGGCCGGACTGCTCGCCGGACCGGTGCTGGCCGGCCGCCGGTCGGCGGACGTCAGCGCCGGGAGGATCCCGCGGATCAAGCGGGTGCGGACCGCAATCGCCTGGGCGATGGTCGTTCTGGCCGTCTCCCGGCTGGTCACCGCGATCTATCCCGGCAACGGCGGCATCTTCGGCAACGGACTGACGGCCGACACCGGCCATCTGGGCGCGCTCGCTCCGGCGCTGATCTTCGTCGGCGTGGTACTGGTGGTGGCGAATGCACTGCGCCGCGGCCTACCGCTGGCCTGGTGGGCGGCGCTGGCCGTCGCCGCGCTGGCGGTGACCAGGGCAGCCGTCGCCCACCCCGGGCACGCCTCGGCGGACCTGCTGCTCTGGGGGCTGCTGCTGGCGGCACTGGTTGCCACCCGCGGCTACTGGCCGTGGCGACTGCCGACCGGCGCCCTGCGCCGGGCACTACCAAGGCTGCTGATCGCAGTCGGCGTGTTCATCGCCGGATCGAGCATGGTGCTGTGGGTGCTGCGCAGCCAGCTGGCCGGCGCCGACGAAGGCGTCCGGGCGCATCAGGTGGTCGCCCGCGCACTGTTCCAGGACGGCGGGTTCGCCGCGCATACCCGTACCGCCCACACCATTCTGCTGCTCACCACGTGGGCCTGGGCGATCGCGCTGATCTTCCTACTGGTGCCGCTGCTCTACGCGGCGGACGTACCCGGCCGGCTGGACCGGGGTCGTCGGGACGGCCGGCTCCCGGCGCGCGACCGGATGATCGCGATGATCCGCCGCAACGGCGGCGGCAATCTGGGCTGGCAGCGCAGCTGGCCGGCCTTCCGCGGCTGGTTCTGCGCCGCCGGTGACGTCGCAGTCGGGTACCGGGTGGTGTCCGGGGTCGCCATCGCCATCGGTGACCCGGTCGGACCGCGGCACCGGTGGAAGGCGGCGGCCGCCGAGTTCCAGCGGTTCTGCCTGCGCTCGGGCTGGACACCGGCCTGGTACTCGGTGACCGACAAGTTCCTGGCCGCCACCGGAAATGCCTGGCAGCACACCCAGATCGGTGAGGACGCGGTGATCGAACTGACCGAGCTGGCCTTCACCGGCAAGTCCTGGCAGGACGTGCGGACCGCGCGCAACCGCGCCGAGCGGGAGGGCATTCGCTTCCAGGTGGTCGATCAGGCCACCGCCGATCCGAATGTGCTGGCCGGCATCGACGAGGTGTCGCGGGCCTGGGCTGACGGAAAACCGTTGCCGGAGATGGGCTTCACCCTCGGCACGGTGGAACTGGCCCGGGACGGTGTGATGCGGACCCATGTCGCGGTCGGCGATGACGGGGTGGTGCACGGCGTCACCACCTGGATGCCGGTGCACGACGGCGGCCGGGTGGTGGGCTGGACGCTGGACGTGATGCGTCGTCGCACCGACGGGTTCCGCCCGGTGATGGAATTCCTGATCGCCGAGAGCGCCTTGGCCTTCCAACGCGAGGGCTATGACTTCGTCAGCCTGTCGGTGGCACCACTGGCCCGGCCGGTCGGCGATTCCGGTTCGGTGCCGATGGACCGGTTGGCCCGCGGGCTGGACCGGATGGGCGAGATGCTCGAGCCTGCCTACGGTTTCCGGTCGTTGCTCGCCTACAAGACCAAGTTCCACCCGCGGTTCGAGCCGGTGCACCTGGCCTACGGGTTCCAGGCCGATCTGGCCGAGATCGCCGTCGCGATCGGCCGCGCCTACCTGCCGAACCTCTCGGCGGGCCAGGCGCTGGCGGTGGCCAAGGTGCTGCGGCCGGGCCGGCGGGAACCGCTGGCAGCGGCCGCTGCCTGAGCCGTCCCCCGGGTTCGCAGGTCAAGCGGTCGTGATGACCGGACAAGTCGGGCGGATAACCACAGTACGACCCGCGAAGGCGGGCGGGTTCAGCCGAGCTGCGGCACCAGCGAGAGCGCCAGCCCGTCCAGGATGTCGTGCTGCGACACGGTGATGCTGTCGATGCCGATCCGCTCGGCGAGCTGTTCGGTGATGGTGCGCAGGATCAGCGCGCCGCCACCGATCACATCCACCCGGCCGGCCGGCACGTAGCGCAGGGCCGCCCGATGCGCCCGGTTGGCGCCGAGCAGAAGCTTTGTCGCCCGGTCGATCTCGGCAATCGGGACGGTCGCCAGGTGCAGCGCGGCCGGGTCGAGGTCGACATGCCGGAGCGCGGCGGCCGCCACCGTCAACGCCGTGCCGGCCACCGCCACCACCTGCCGGACACCGCGCAGCGGCAGCCGGTCGAGGGCCGGCCCGGTCAGCCGGCTCACCCACCCGGTCGCCTCGGCGAGCTGCGGCGCCGACGGCGGATCGCCGCGCAGGATGCGCTCGGTGATCCGTACCGCGCCGACATCGATGCTCACCGACGCATCCGGCGCCGCCCCATCGGCGCCGGCCGGCCGGCCGACCACCAACTCGGTCGATCCCCCACCGATGTCCACCACCAACACCTTGCCGCCCAACGGGTCCAGCTCGCGGGTGGTGCCGACGAAACCGATCTCCGCTTCCTGACTGCCGGTCAGCACCTCCGGCTCGCGGTGAATGGTCGAGCGGACCACCTCGACGAACTCGGCGGCGTTGCCGGCATCCCTGGCCGCCGAGGTGGCTGCCATCCTGATGTCCAGTACCCCGGCGGCCCGGATCAACGCCGCGTAGTCGGCCAGCGCCCGCCAGGCCCGGTCGATCGCCTGCGATGCCAGCATTCCGGTCCCGTCGACCCCCTCACCCAGGCGGACAAGGCGCTCCTCCCGGTGCACGTCGACCAGCCGCGGCCGGCCGCCGTCGGAGATCACATCGGCGATCAGCAGCCGGATGGCGTTGGTACCGCAGTCGATCGCGGCCACCCGCAACGGCGGGCCGGTCATCAGCCGACCCCGGTGTCGGCATAGAACCCGTTGATGTGCGCGGTCACCGCGCGCCCGGCGGCCGGCCCGTCGCCGTCGACGACGGCGGCCAGCACCTGGGCATGCTCGGCGCGCAGCCGCTCGGCCATCGCCGGCCAGTCGGTCAGTGCGGACACCGCCTCGGTGACGTAGGCCTGGATGCCGTGCCGCATGGCCTGCATGATCGCGGTGATCACCCCGTTGCCTGCCGCCTCGGCCAGCGCCACGTGGAACTGGGTGTCGAGCTCCAGGAATTGCTCGGCCGTCAGCCCAGGGTTCTCCATGGCCCGCAACAATTCCGTCGCTCCCGCCAGCTGCTCGGCGCCGGCGTTCCCGGCGGCGGCCTGCACCGCCCACGACTCGATCAGCACCCGGGTGCCGACCAGGTCGGCGACCGGCAGGTGACGGCTGGCCAGGTGCCAGCGCAGCGCGGATCCGATCGGCGCCGCGGGATCGGCGATGACCACCGCACCGGCGCCCGGACCCGATCCGACGTTGGTCCGGATCACCCCCATCGCCTCCAGCACCTTGATCGCCTCCCGGACGCTGGCCCGGGACACGCCGTAACGCAGCGCCAACTCGCGTTCGGGCGGCAGCCGTCCCCCGACGTCGATCCGGCCGGTGAGCAGGTCCTGCTCGATCCTGGCCAGCACTTCCTGGTAGGCGCGCACACCTGAAGTCTAGGGAAGCGCCCCGGTGCAACCCCGCGGCGAACCTCTGCCTCGACCCGGCCACGTGAGTACCGTTGCCGCTATGGACCTACTCGCCGAGGACATGCTGCTGCTCCTGTTGGAGGAGAGGTCCGGCCGGCCGCTGGTCGATGCCACCCAGTTGAACGCTGCACTGGCCGGCGCCCTGGTCCTGGAATTGGCGATGGCCGGTGCGATCGTCCCCGACGGGCCGGCCCGCTCCGGGGGCCCGAAGATCAGTGCGGTGGGTGGGCGCCCCACCGATCCGACGCTGGCGGTGGCCTGGGACGCCTGCGCCGACCGGCCGCGCCGGGCCGGTGAGGTGATCAAGAAGATCGCCGGCAAGGTGCGCCAGCCGCTGCTCGAACGGATCGCCGACAAGGGCTGGGTGTCCAAGGAGCAGACCAAGGTGCTCGGCGTGTTCACCAGGACCAGCTGGCCGGAGATCGACGGTCGGCATGAGGCCGATCTGCGCAACCGGCTGCAGTTCGCCCTGCTGCAGAACGCCCGGCCCGATTCGCCGCACACCGCGGCGCTGATCTCCCTGCTGGCGGCCTGCCAGGCGCTGCCGAAGCTCTTCCCCGACGCGGACAAGAAGAGCCTGAAGGCGCGCGCCGCCGAACTGAGCGAGGGCGAGTGGGCCGGCGCCGCGGTCAAGAAGGCGATCGCCGATGTCCAGGCGGCGGTGATGGTCGCGGTGATGGTGCCGACCATCGTCACCTCCAGCGGCACCTGAGGTGCGTTAGTGTGGTCAGACCACACGATGTCTAGCCGAGGAGTGCCATGCGGATCGCGCTGATGGCCACCTGCCTGGCCGACGCGATGTTCCCGAACGTCGCCAAGGCCACCGTCGCGTTGCTGGAGCGGCTCGGGCACGAGGTGGTATTCCCGGCCGGGCAGACCTGCTGCGGCCAGATGCACGTCAACACCGGGTATCTGGACGAGGCACTGCCGATCGTTCGCAACTACGTCGAGGTGTTCTCCGCCGAACAGTGGGACGTCGCCGTCGCGCCGTCCGGCTCGTGCGTGGGCTCGGTGCGACACCAACACGCGATGGTGGCCAACCGCGGGGGTGACGCCGCCCTCGCGCAGCGGGCCACCGAGCTGGCCGGTCGCACTTACGAACTCAGCGAGTTGCTGGTCGACGTACTCGGGCTGACGGACGTCGGCGCATACTTCCCGCACCGGGTCACCTATCACCCGACCTGTCACTCGCTGCGCATGCTGCGGGTCGGCGAGAAGCCACTGCAGTTGCTGCGCGCGGTACAGGGCATCGACCTGGTCGACCTGCCGGATGCTGACGTCTGCTGCGGCTTCGGCGGCACCTTCGCGCTGAAGAATCCGGACGTGTCGACCGCGATGCTGGCCGACAAGATGGCCAACGTGCAGGCCACCAAGGCCGAGGTGTGCAGCGCCGGCGACTCGTCGTGTCTGATGCACATCGGCGGGGGCCTCAGCCGGTTGCGGACCGGCGTCCGCACCGTGCACCTGGCCGAGATCCTGGCCTCCACCAAGGATTCCCCGGTCGCGGTGGAGTTCGTCGATGCGATCGGAGACTCCCGGTGACCACCTTCCTCGGCATCCCCCGGCGGGCCGCGCCTGACGAATCCCCGTTACGCGGTACCGAGTCGTTCCCGCAGGCCGCCAAACACGAGGTGGCCAACACCCAGCTACGCCGCAACCTCGGCAACGCCACCGCCACCATCAGGGCCAAGCGGGCTGCCGTGGTCGGCGAGCTGCCCGACTGGGAGGCGTTGCGGGACGCCGGATCCGCCGTCAAACAGCAGGTGATGAAGGATCTGCCCGCGCTGCTGGAGCAGCTGGAGGCGGCGGTCACCGCCCGCGGCGGCGTTGTGCACTGGGCGACCGACGCCGAGGAGGCGAACCGGATCGTCACCGAACTCGTCAAGGCCAAGGGGGCCGACGAGGTGGTCAAGGTGAAATCCATGGCCACCCAGGAGATCGGGCTCAACGAGTACCTCGAGGAACAGGGCATCGCTGCCTTCGAGACCGACCTGGCCGAACTGATCGTCCAACTCGGCCACGACAAGCCATCGCACATCCTGGTGCCGGCCATCCACCGCAACCGCAGCGAGATCCGGGAGATCTTCCTGCGCGAGATGCCCGATGCCCCAGCGGATCTCACCGACGAGCCGCGCCGGCTGGCGATGGCCGCCCGCGAGCACCTGCGGAAGAAGTTCCTTTCCGCCAAGGTGGCCATTTCCGGGGCGAACTTCGCCATCGCCGACACCGGAACGCTGGCCGTCGTCGAATCCGAGGGCAACGGGCGGATGTGCTTGACCCTGCCGGAAACGCTGATCACCGTGATGGGCATCGAGAAGCTGCTGCCGACCTTCTCCGATCTGGAGGTGTTCCTGCAGCTGCTCCCCCGCTCGTCCACCGGCGAGCGGATGAATCCCTACACGTCGCTGTGGACGGGCGTCAGCCCCGGCGACGGACCACAGGAGTTCCATCTCGTACTGCTGGACAACGGTCGCACCAACGCCCTGGCCGACGAGGTCGGACGCGCTGCGCTGCACTGCATCCGCTGCTCGGCCTGCCTGAACGTCTGCCCGGTGTACGAACGGGCCGGCGGGCACGCCTACGGCTCGGTGTACCCCGGTCCGATCGGCGCCATCCTCACCCCGCAGCTCACCGGGATCAGCGGCCACGACGACCCCAGCGCGTCGCTGCCGTTCGCCTCGTCGCTCTGCGGCGCCTGCTTCGACGCCTGCCCGGTCAAGATCGACATCCCGACCATCCTGGTCGAACTCCGCGGCCGTGCCGTCGACGCCGATCGCGACCGGAAGATCCCCGGCGGCTGGGACGCCGCAATGAAGACCGCATCCTGGGTGATGAGCAGCGAGAAGCGTTTCGCCACAGCGGAGAAGGGCCTCAAGGTCGGTCGGTTGCTGGCCGGCAAGAAGGGCAGGATCAGCTCGCTGCCCTGGCCGCTCAGCGCCTGGACCGGCTCCCGCGACCTGCCCGATCCGCCGAAGCAGACGTTCCGCGATTGGTGGGCCTCCGAACACCAGGCGCCACCGCCCCCTCGTTCGCAGGAACAGCAAAGTGAAGACACGAAGCCGGAGACGAAGCAGCCACCCTCGTCCGCCGGCACAGCGACGCGAGGACACCGAAACGGCGACGAAGGGGCCGGATCTGTGCCCGCAGCCGAGCGCGGCCGGCGAACCGGACGACACAGCACCCGCGACGTCATCCTCGACCGGATCCTGTCGGCCATCGCCGATGCTCCGACTCCCGAGCCGGTTCCGCGGGAGTACCGGACGTCCGGCACCATGGCACCGGGTTCGACCGAGGCGATCGAGCTGCTGGTGGACCGCCTCGAGGACTATAAGGCAGGCGTCCGGGTGATCGCCGAGAACGAATTGGCCGACGCGGTGTCCCGGGCACTGGATCCGGTGCGCTCGTTGGTGATCGGTCCCGGGCTGGAGCAGCGGGTGGTCGACGCCGCGCGCGGCAACGGCCGCGCGGTGACGGTCGACGGTGAGCCGAACACGTTGTCGTCAGCGGAGTTGGACGGCATCGACGCGGTGGTCACCCAGGCGAGGGTGGCGATCGCGGTGACCGGCACCATCATCCTGGACGCCGGACCCGGCCAGGGCCGGCGGGCGATCAGCCTGGTGCCGGACCGGCACCTGGTGGTGCTGTGGGCCGACCAGATCGTCGAGTCGGTGCCCGAGGGCATCGCCCGGCTGACGCCGACCGCTCCGCTGACGATGATCTCCGGCCCGTCGGCCACCAGCGATATCGAATTGTCCCGGGTCGAGGGTGTGCACGGACCGCGCACCCTGGACGTGCTGATCATCCGGCCGTAGCGGGTTGTCCCGCGCCACGCGCGGCAGGGTCGGCCCGCTCGGAGCCGGCGCCGGGCGGTCGACCGACGACTCACCGACAGCCGTTGACGGCAGCTGCGGCGGTGGATACGGTTCCTAAAACGTCATTCCATTTCTAGGAGCCGATGTGCCCGCCTTCCGCCTCACCGGTCCACGAGCAACCGAGCTGGTCGAACAACCCGTTCCCCCGATCGGCGCCGGCCAGTTGCTGGTCAGGGCGAGGTACACCGCGGTGAGCGCAGGAACCGAGGTCCGGATGTACCGGGGCGAGGAGCACGTCCCGCAGAATCCGCAGGAGTATCCGATGGCCAGCGGCTACAGCATGGTCGGCACTGTTGAGCAGGTCGGCCGGGACGTCGTCGGATTCGATCCCGGCGATCGCGTGTTCGTCCTCGAACCGCACCAGTCCTGGGCCGTGGTCGATGCGGGTAACGCCTTCCGGCTACCGACCGGGGCCGACGACCAACGGTTCGCCTACGCATTGGTGGCCGAGATAGCCCTGCATGCGCTGCGGCGCTGCAGCCCGACGTTCGGCGAGAGCGCCGCGGTCTTCGGGCAGGGCGTGGTCGGACTGGCCGGCATCGCGGTGGCTCGCGCCTGGGGGTTGCGGACGATCGCGCTGGACCTCGCTGCAGACCGGCTCGAGCTGTCCACCAGGATCGGTGCAGACCTGGCCGTCCTGGCCGACTCCGCTGACGTCGCTGCCGCGGTGAACGATTTCGCCGGGCCGGCCGGTGTCGACCTCGCGCTGGAGAGCGCGTCATCCTGGCAGGCGGTCCGGCAGGCCTACCAACTCCTGCGACGCGGCGGCCGGCTGTGCGTGGTGTCCCGACACACGTCGGTTGCCGGTATCAACCTGTTGGAGGGTGACCTGATGACCAAGGAGATCACCCTCACCTCCGGGTACGCCCATCCGGTGACCGACGTGCCGCTGGACCTGGCTCGATGGACCCGACCCCGCAATCTCGCCCTGATCATCGACCGGATCGCCGCCGGCCGACTGTCCCTCGATGAGATGGTCACCCACCGGATCCGGCCGGATCAACTGCCCGACATCTACGCCAGGCTCGACCGTGGCGATACCTCGATCTCCGGCGTCATCGTCGATTGGACCTGACCGGCCGGGTCGGGCCGGAGGTCAGCGACGCACCAGTTCACCGATCAGCCGGACCGTCCGGTCGAAGTCCCGGCGGTCGTCCGGGGTCAGGTCGGCCAACAGCTCGTCCTCCCGGCGATGGATCTCGGCCCGCACCTGCTGCATCACCGCGACCCCACGGCGCGTCGCCTCCAGCACATTCGCCCGGCGGTCGGAGCCGGGTCGGCGGATCAGCAGCCCCTCCTTCTCCAGATGGTCGAGGTCAGCGATGATCCGGTTCCGGCTGTAGTCCATCCGGTCGGCGGCCTCGCGTTGGCTCAACCCCGGAACCTTGGCCACCAGGGCGAGAGCCGCGTATTGCCACATGCTCACCCCGTGCCCGGCAGCGGCGGCGTCCTCGATCTTGCGCAGCGCCCTGGCGATCGGCAGTAACGAAGCGAGTAGGTCGCGACGTTCATCCAGCAGCCGTTGTTCCATCGACACAGTCTAGAGGTCGTCACCCACTAGCGATCGTCACAATATTGTGATGAAATGGGGAGTCATGAGCACAGTTGACCAGCGGGTTCTGCATCGCAAGGCGATCTCCATCGCCAACACTTACGTCGATCCGATCGTGGTCGCCGAGCGGGAACTACCGACGCCGTGCGCCGAATGGAACCTCGGCGAGCTGCTGGCCCACATGGTCGGGCAGCACTTCGGCTTCGCCCAGGCGGTCCGTGAGGGCAATGCCCCGAAGTCCGCCTACCGACCGGTGCCGTTCAGCCCGCGGGTCTGGCGGCAATCGACCCAGGAGTTGCTGGATGCCTTCGCCGGCGCCGACCTGGAGGACTCGGCACTGGAGGTGGAGCTGCATCCCACCCAGCCGTTGCCGTTGCCGATGATCATCGGTGCGCAACTGTTGGACACGGTCGTGCACACCTGGGACGTGGCGCGCTCGCTGGGCCAGCCATTCGAGCCGGGCGAGGATCTGGCGGCGGCGGTGTTCGCGATCGCCCAGCCGATCCCGGACGACGAACGCCGGGACCAGCCGGGCGCCGCGTTCGGCCACGCGCTGCCGGCCACCGGGTCGCCGTGGCAGCAGACGCTTCGCCTGCTCGGCCGCGACCCGCTGGTCTTCCCGATCCGCCGCCCCGCGCCGGTGCTCACGCCTCCGGCGATCGAGCACACGGCGTAAACCCTCGGGGCTGACGGACCGCGCTGCTGACGGCCCGCGCGGCCGACGGACCGCGCGGCCGACGGACCGCCCGGCCGACGGGCTGACAACCGCTGCCGCTCTGCCCCGGCTGCCGGGGCAGAGCGGCAGCGCCGCACACCGCGGGTCAGTGGATCATCGTCCGGGCCGGCGCGGCCCGCCGATCGCCGTCACCGTGCGATTCCATACGCCGAACTCGACCGGGCTCTGCCAAGGTGCCCCGCCGAGCTCGCCGGCCGCGCCGCGGTCCCCGAACACCATCACCGATGTGCCACCCATCGCCAACAGGTAGCCATTGGCCGAGTTGGTGTAGTCGACCCAGGTCGGGTCACTCCAGGTCTCGCCGTTGTCGAAAGATCGCAGCAGGGACAGACCCGGACGACCGACCATCAGCAGCAGGGACCCGTCACCGAGCCGTTCCAGTGAAGGGAAGACACTGGACACCGGTTGTCCGGTCACCGTTTTCATCTTCTGTGGCGTCGTCCAGGTTCTCCCGTCGTCATCGGATCTGACGCTGTACATCGGCTGGTACGAACCGGTTCGCATCACGGCCAGGAAGCTGTGTGGCCCGGTCCGGACGAATACTCCCTCGCATGGTCCCGCATACGCGGGATCGCTCGACAGCGTCGGGTCGAACGCGACCGTCGCCCGCACGGACCAGTCCAGCCCACCGTCGTGGCTGATCAGCATCAACTGGCGGTACTTGGTGTCGCCGTCGTACTTGCCGTACGCGGACTGATACAGGGTGCCATCGGGATCCTCGATCACGTTGTGCACCTGGACGAACGCGGTACAGCCGGACGGCCGCTCGCAGTCGTAAGGGGCAAGATCGGCCGGCGCCGTCAGCAGACCCTCACGGTTGGTCCAACTGGCTCCGTTGTCCGTCGAGACCGCGCTTTCGATCACCGACTGCCTCGAGTTCCCGTTCGCGTAACCGTGATAGTTGATCGCATACAGACTGCCGTCGTGCAGCCTGGTGAGATAGAACGATGGCGCATCCGGGAGCGGGTTGTGCGTCTGGTAGTCGGTCCAGGTCTTGCCTCCGTCGTCGGAGTAGACGAATTGGTTGCCCGCAGTGTCGCCGACGTCGGTGTGTGCCGGGTAGCTGGCCAGGATGCGCTCGCGGCCATGCCCCAGAGGTACCCTGGCGGCGGTGTTGGGCATCTGCGTCGTCGTCGTGGTCGAGGCAACGATCGTCGTCGGATCGCCGATCTGATACTGCCGTTTCACTGCTGCGGGACGGGATCTCAACGCCGAGCCGTAGCTCACGTCATCGAAGAAAACCCGATCCCCGCTGCCCGGCGTGCCGAAACCGGCGAGCTGGAACCCGGTCACCGACGTCACCGGGTTCACCCCCCACGGCCCAGCGGACCCGACCGCGCGACCGTTGATCCAGACATAGGCCATGTCCTGGTCGCCGGTCGTTCCGACGGCGACCGTACTCCAGGTCTGCTGCGGCATGGTGCCGGCCGGGGCGACCGGCAGCCAACGGCTGCCGTCGGTCCAACCGACGCTGCCGTCGGCCCGGAACTGCAGCTCGAACACCACCCCGCTACCGATCGCGGTGCTACCGGTGAGGTCGACGACGAATCCATTCGCGGCGCCGGCCGGGTTCGCCCGAAAGCTCAGGGCAGCGCCCTGCTGCGCGGGTTCGGCGCAGCCGATCATCGGCAGTGACGACGCGGAACTATCGTTGAGCTCCAGGGATTTCCGGCTCCGGTAGGCCCGCTCGTCGGTGACGGCGAACGGCGTCGTGCCGGCCGGAGTCGTGCAGCCGGTCGGTAGCTCGCCGACCCGGTCCCGCTCGAAGGTCCACTGCACCGGCGCCTTCGGATGCCCGCTGGTCACCGCCGCCGCCGGTCCGGCGAGCGGCACGGCCAGCGCCGCGGCGACGGCTAGCGGTACAACGCAGCGCAATACCTTGCGGTGCAGCGTCTTTCTGGGTCGCATTCATGTCCTCCGTCATTAGATGAGATAGCCGTACACACTCAGCCGAGATTGCGGCACCGGGCACCGATCACTCCGTCGGAGGACCGGTGCCCGGCTGCCAGGTAGGGTCAGCGGCACTCAGTGCCGGCCCACCGCCGTCACCGACCGGTTCCACACCCCGTACTGCAACGGGCGCTGCCAGTTCGCACCGCGGTCGCCGAACAGCATCACCGACTGCCCACCCATCGCCAACATGTAGCCGTTGGCCGAGTTCGTGTAGTCGGCCCAGGTCGGGTCGGACCAGCTGGCGCCGTCGTCGAACGAACGCAGCAGGGCAAGGCCCGGGCGACCGACCATCAACAGCAGCGAGCCGTCGCCGAGTCGTTCCATCGCCGGGAACACGCTCGAAACCGGTTGTCCGGACACAGTTCTCAGCTGCTGCAGCGCCGTCCAGGTCTTGCCGTCATCGTTCGAGCGGGCGGAGTGCATCGGCAGGTACGAACCGGTGCGCATCACGGCCAGCAGGCTGTGCGGCCCGGTCCGGACAAACACACCCTCGCACGGGCCCTCGTACGCCCCGCTGCTGGACAGGGTCGGATCCACCGCGACGGTCGCCTGCACGTCCCAGTTGAGCCCGCCGTCATGACTGACCAGCAGCAGCTGACGGTACTTCGGATCACCGGCGTACTTGCCATAGGCGGACTGGTACAGGGTGCCGTCCGGATCCTCGATCACGTTGTGTACCTGGACGATCGCCGTACAGCCGGACGGCCGCTCACACCCGTACGGGGCCAGGTCGGCCGGCGCGTTCAGCACGCCCTCCCGGTTCGTCCAGCTGACGCCGTTGTCGGTGGAGACCGCACTCTCGATGACCGACTGCCGGACGTTCCCGTTCGCGTAGCCGTGGTAGTTGATCGCGTACAGGCTGCCGTCGTTCAGCCGGGTGATGAAGAACGACGGGGCATCCGGCATCGGGTTGTGCGCCTGGTAGTCGACCCAGGTATGCCCGCCGTCGTCGGAATAGACCATCTTGTTGCCGGCCGTCTGCGCGGCATCGGTGTGCGCCGGGTAGGTGGCGATGATCCGCTCACGGTGATGGCCCAACGGAACCCGCACCGCGGTGTTCGGCATCTGGGTCGGGGTGTCCGAGGCGGTGATGGTGTGCAGATCGCCGATCCTGAACTGCCGCTTGACCTCTGCCGGCCTCGATGGCAGCGCGGAGCCGAAGCTCACGTCGTCGAAGTAGACCGTGTCGCCGACGCTCGCAGTGCCGTAGCCGGCGAACTGGAATCCGCTGATCGAGGTCACCGGATTGACGCCCAACGGCCCGCCGGACCCGACGGTATGTCCGTTGACCGACACGTAGACCATGTCCTGGTCGGCGGTGGAGCCGATGCCGACCGTGCTCCAGACCCGCTGCGGCAGCGTGCCGGCCGGTGCGACCGGAAGCCAGCGAGCTCCGTCGTACCAGTTGACGGCGCCGTCAGCCTTGAACAACAGGTGAAAGGCCGGGCCGCTACCGGCAGTGGTGGTGCCGGTGAGGTCGATCATGAAACCGTTCGCGACGTCGGCCGGGTCCACCTGCAACGTCAGTTCCGCGCCCTGCTGCGCCGGCCGGGCGCAGGCGATGGTCGGTAGTGAGGTCGCCGAGTCGTCGTCCAGCTCCAGCGACCGGTCGCTGTGGTACCCGAGCCGGTCGGTAACCGTCACCGCCGCCTTGCCCGCTGGGGTGCTGCACCCGGCGGGGACCGACCCGACCGGGTCGGTTTCGTATGTCCAGGTCGTCGGATGGCCGGGGCGGGTGCCGGCGCTGGCCGGGGAAACCAGCGGCAACGCCAGCGCGACGGCAGCGGCTGCCGCGATAGCGCATCGCAACGCGGATCGTCCGAGCTTGGTTCGGTTCTGCATGCATTCCTCCGTCTGGAGTCTTCTGAAACGCTATTCCACAACGGCTCATGCAACGCCGCTCGGCGGGTCTGGTCAATCCCTGTCCACCCCGTGCGCCCGGATTCACCCGACCGGCATCGATCGACTACTCAGCGCAGGCATCGCCCCGTCCGCGTCGAACTCAGGGCGTTCCGAACCACCCGGCACTGTCCAATCGAAGTGCGGCCGGCCCAACGACTTCCCGCAGAGATCGCTCCAACTCGGGCAACCGCGTCCCGCCGAGCTGCCGCTGCCAGCGCGACCGGAGGTCGTCGAAGACCTCGGCGGAGCGACGCAACATGTCCCACCCGGCGTCGGTGAGCACCGCCGTCCGGCGTCGGGCATCGGCGTCGTCCGCGGTTCTGCTGAGGTAACCGATCGACTCCAGCCGCTCGATCGTCTTACCGGCGGCCTGTTTGGACACTCCCATGGCGCGACCCAGTTCGGCGGCGGTCGAGGCGCCGGCGGCGACCGCCTGCAGGGCGAAGCCGTGTACCGGTCGGGCCTCCGGATGACCCTGCCGGGCGAGTTCGGCGTGCAGATCGTCGATCAGCGAACGGAACCCGGCCAGCAGCAGAATCGGCAGCTCGAAGCCGGCAGTCGGCTGGTTCATCTGACACTCCGTTGTCCTCGTCGGAAAACTAGTAGACAACCCGGTTGTCGGTATGGTCAACTTGGTTGTCCACTTCCGATGATCCCACGAGGAGCGACGATGACCACCACGACGCACCCGCACTTCCCCGAACTCACCCCCGACACCGCACCCGAGTCGATCCGGCCGACCCTGCAGCAACTGCAAGGCCAGTTCGGCGGCACCGTGCCGCCTGCCGCGGCCCGACTGGCCAACTCCCCCGAGCTACTCAGCACCTTCCTGGCCGCGAGCGCGGCATTCGAGGGGTGCTCGCTGGCCCCGCTGGCGCGCGAAACCCTGATCATGACGGTGGCCGTCCGCAACGGCTGCCGGGTCTGCATCCAGCTGCACACCGGGATCCTGCGCACGCTGCAGGCCGACCCGCAGCTGATTGAGTCACTTCGGGCCGGCAGTGCCCTCGCCGATCCAGAACTCGCTGCGCTGCAACGCTTCACCCATCAAGTGATGGACAATGCCGGCGCCGTCACCGACGAGCAGCTGGTCGAGTTCGCCGCTCACGGATTCGGGTCGGTACAGGCTCTCGAGGTAGTGCTCGGAGTCGGTGCGTACACCTTGTCCACGTTCGGCAACCGGATGGTCGGAGCCTGATCCGGAGCTGACCAATAACCCGCCTAAGCTCTGCAGATGATGTCCATCGACCAGCTGTCGTCCGATGACCAGCGAGCCGTCGAAGCCCTGCAGTCCGCGATCCGCATCCGGACCGTCTCGCACCGCGACCCGGTCCAGGTCGACCGGGAGGCGTTCGACGACTTCATCGAGCTGCTCCAGGGCCGGTTTCCGCTGCTGCACCAGGCCTGCACGGTGACCAGGCTGGCCGGTGACGCCCTGTTGCTGCGCTGGGCAGGCACCGGTGATGCCGACCCGGTGGTGCTGATGGCGCACATCGATGTGGTACCGATCAATCCGGACGACCACTGGACGCACCCGCCTTTCGACGCGGTGATCGACGACGGAATGATCTGGGGCCGTGGCACCCTGGACTGCAAGGGCTCGCTGATCGCGCTGTGTGTCGCCGCGGAGCGCCTGCTGGCCAAGGGATTCACCCCGTCCCGGGACATCTGGTTCTCCTTCGGGTGTGACGAAGAGGTGGCCGGCCCGGCCGCCACCGCCGCGGTCGAGGAACTCGCCGGGCTGGGCGTCAGCCCCTGGTTCGTGCTGGACGAGGGCGGCGCGGTCGCGCTCGGCGGCTTCCCGGGAGTGAAGCGTCCGCTGGCCGTGATCGGCATCGCCGAGAAGGGTTTGGTCGACGTCCAGCTCCGCACCACCGACGAGGGCGGGCACGCGTCGACGCCGGCCCGGGGCGGGGCCACCGCTCGGCTGGCCAGGGCGATCGTCCGACTCGACCGCGACCCGTTCCCGATCAACCTGCCCGATGCCACCGTGCAGATGCTGCGGACCGCCGCCGCCCACGCTCCGGCACCGATCCGCCTGGCCGTCACCACCGCTGCCCGTTCGCCGAAGCTGCTGGCCCGGCTCCTGCAGAAGCTGGGTCCGGAGACTGCGGCGATGACCAGGACCACCGACGTGGTGACCCAGTTGTCCGGCGCGCCGGGCGCCAACGTGATCGCCGCCAACGCCACCGCCGTGGTCAACGTTCGGGTGATGGTCGGCGAAACCGTTGCGGCGGCAGTGGAACGAATCCGCCGGACGGTGAAGGACAGGTCCGTCGAGATCTCGGTGATATCGGCCAGCGAGCCGAGCCCGGTATCGCCGACCGACGAGGCGTTCGAACTACTCACCGAGGTGATCCGGCAGACCATCCCGGACGCCGTGCCGGTGCCATACATCGTGATGGCGGCGACCGACGGCCGGTACTTCCACCGCCGCTGGCCGCGGGTCTACCGGTTCAACCCGTTCCGGATGACCAGGCAGCAGCGCGGCACCCTGCACAACGTCGACGAGCGGATCGGCGTGTCCGACTTCCTGGAGGGCGTCGGCTGGTACACCCGGCTGATGGAGTCCGTATGACGCCGTCAGCCCCGTCGTCCCGGCCGCCCGCCGCGCGCGCCGGTGCCACGTCCGCGCTCACTCCGATCGCGGCCGTCGTCGGCTTCCTGGTCTGCGTCGAACTGGCCAGCGGGGTGCTGCAGGGCTACTACACACCGATCTACACCGACATCGCCAGGCACCTGTCGATCCATGACGCCGACGTCAACTGGTTCGAGGCGGCGCAGTTGCTGGTCTCCGCGCTGGTGGTGCCGGTGCTCGCCCGCTTGGGCGATCAGATCGGCCACCGGCGGGTGCTGCTGCTGTCCACCGCCGTCACCGCGGTGGCGTCCTGGGCGCTGGCCTTCGCCCCGAACTTTCCGACCTTCCTGATCGCCTGGGCGCTGCAAGGTTTCTATGTCGTCTGGCTACCACTGGAGGTGGCCATCATCCACCGCCGCACCACCGCTGACGAACGCCGGACCCGCAGCGCCGCAGGGGTTCTGGTCGGGGCGCTGGAGTTGGGCGTGATCGTCGCGGCGCTGGCCAGCGGCGCGCTGGTGGACTCCATCCCGATGACGGTGTTGCTGGCCATTCCGGCGGTCGCGGTGACCGGCGCGTTGATCGCGATCTGGTTCGGCGTGAAAGAGACCGCGACGCCGGCCGGCGGCCGGATCGATGGGGCCGGCTTCGGCCTGATCAGCGTGGCACTGGGCCTGCTGATGGCCGGGCTGGTGATCCTGCGGCTCACCGGGCCGGCCGATCCACGTCCGTGGCTGGTGATCATCGCCGGCCTGGCGGCATTCATCCCGTTCGCCCGGGTGGAGCTACGGGCGCCGACACCGTTGGTCGACCTGCGCATTCTGCGCGGCCGCGGACAATGGCCGATCCAGCTCACCGCCCTGCTGTTCGGCGCCTCGGTGCTCGGCGCCCAGATCCCGCTGTCCACCTTCGTCCGCACCGATCCGGCCGTCACCGGCTACGGTCTGGGCGCGGACGCGTCGACGCTGTCGTTGCTGATCGGCGTCTACGTGCTGTCGCTGGCCGGTGGTGCCCTGACATATCCGTTGCTGGCCAGGCGAATCGGCACCCGGCCGGCGATGGTGATCGGCGGCGGCGCGGTAGCGCTGGGCTACCTGCTGTTTCTGCCGCTGCACGATTCGATGCTGCAACTCACCGTCAACATGGTGATCGCCGGCCTCGGTTCGGGGGCGTTGGTGGCGGCCCTCCCGGCGGCCGCGGCGGCGCAGGCGCCGCCCACCGACACCGGATTCGTCACCGGGATGACGAACACCACCAAGACCATCGGCGGTGCGATCGCCAGCAGCGTGTTCGCCATCGCGCTGTCGGCGACCGGATCGCTGGACACCGAGGGCGCGGCCGAGTCGGCTCATCCCTCGCTCGGCGGCTACCTGGTGGTCTGGACGGTCTGTGGCGTCACCGCATTGATCGCCGCAATCGTCCTTGCCGTCCACACCCCCGGTAGCGGAAAGTTGGCCAGCTAGCGCGTGTCTCGCAGCGTGTCCTGGCAAGTTTGCGCTACCTGCCGGCTGGGCGCAGCACTCCCAACCACCACCGAGCGCAGGGCGATCAGACGAGCCGGGCGCAGGGCCGATCGCCACGGAAGTACTCGCCGAGCGCCTCGACCGCTTCGTCACCCAGCGGATTCACCCCACGGCCGACGGCCAGCGAATGGGCGACCAGCACGTGCAGGCACTTCACCCGGTCCGGCATCCCGCCGGCGGTCACGCCGATTCCCAGATCCCCCAACGCATTCCGGGTCGCCAGGTAGCTCTCGTGGGCACGTCGGTAGCCGGCGGCCAGCTCTTCGTCCTCGGCCAGCCGCTGCGTCATCACGGCCATCACGCCGTCGGACTCCATCCGGCTCACGGCCGAATTCAGCACCGAGCAGCACAGGTAGTACATGGTGGGGAACGGCGTGCCGTCCTCCAGCCTCGGCGCGGTCTGCACCACGGCGGGGACGCCGTGGTCGCAGCGGTAGGCGACGCCGATCACCCCGCGCGGCGGCCGGCCGATCTCCCGGGTGAACAGTTCCCGATCCGTATCGCTCATCGCGACGATCTGCAGCGGTGCCCCGAAGGTGGCCGGTGAGGTGTTCGCTGGGGAGTCCGGTGAATCAGCGTTCACTTCTTCGGCACGTCCTCGGTCAACGTGTCCCACATCTGCCCGTACCAGGGCTCGGCCGCGCCGGCCGGCGCATCGGTCGCGGCAGCAGCCGGATCCGTCGGCTCGGCCGCCGGCGGTGCCACGATCCGGTACACCGTCTCGCCCGGCGAGACGTACTGCAGCCGTCGGCGGGCCTCCGCCTTGATGTAGTTCGGGTCCTGCAATGCGGCCTTGCGTTCCTTCAGATCGGCTACCTGTTGCTCCAGCGACTGCTGTTCGGCCAGTGCCTTCGCCAGCTCGTCCCGCTGATGCAGGTAGCCGCGTAACGGCACCGCGATGGCCAGCGCGACCGCAACCAGCACCACGCCGAGCACCGCGAACTGTCGCCAGATGCCGGGACGTCGTTCCCGCTGACCGGCCGGTGCCGCATGCTTGGCCCGCGGCCGGCCGCCGGGAGCAGCAGCGGTGCCGGTCGCCGGGCCGGTCGAGGCATCGGGCCGACTGCCGGGACGATCGCTGCGGGCGGCCGGCCCGCGCCGCTTGGCCCCGGCAGCGCGCGCGGCGCCGCCCGGTCCGGTCGACCGGGCGCTGCGGGTCCGGCGGGGACCGGAGGCTGACGAACTCATCTCACCCAGCAGTGAATCGCGGGAACGCGAATTCGCCGTGGTAACGCGCCGCGTCGCCCAGATTCTCCTCGATCCGCAGCAGCTGGTTGTACTTCGCGACCCGCTCGGAGCGTGCCGGCGCACCGGTCTTGATCTGGCCGCAGCCGGTCGCCACCGCCAGGTCCGCAATGGTGGTGTCCTCGGTCTCACCGGACCGGTGACTCATCATGCAGCGGTAGCCGGAGGAATGCGCCAACGACACCGCGTCCAGCGTCTCCGACAGGGTGCCGATCTGATTCACCTTGACCAGCAGGGCATTTGCCGCGCCGCGGGTGATGCCATCCTCCAGCCGGTCGGGATTGGTGACGAACAGGTCGTCACCGACGATCTGCACCTTGTCGCCGAGCTGACCGGTCATCGCGACCCAGCCGTCCCAGTCGTCCTCGCTCAGCGGGTCCTCGATAGAGACGATCGGGTAGGCGGCGGCCAGCTCGCTGTAGTAGGCGATCAGTTCGTCCGACGACTTCCTCTTGCCCTCGAAGGTGTAGGCGCCCTCGGAGTAGAACTCGGTGGCGGCAACGTCCATCGCCAGGGCGATGTCGGTGCCCAGTTTGAAGCCGGTGGTGGCGACCGCCTCGGCGATCAGGTCCAGCGCCGCCCGATTGGAATCCAACGAGGGCGCGAACCCGCCCTCGTCGCCGAGCCCGGTGGACAGGCCCCTCTTCTTCAGCACCGCCTTGAGGGCGTGGTAGGTCTCGGCGCCCCAGCGCAGGGCCTCCTTGAAGGTCGGCGCCCCGATCGGCGCAATCATGAACTCCTGCACGTCCACGGCGGTGTCGGCGTGCGCGCCACCGTTGAGGATGTTCATCATCGGCACCGGCAGGATGTGCGCGTTCGGACCGCCCAGGTAGCGGAACAGCTCCAGGTCCGAGGAATCCGCGGCCGCCTTCGCCACCGCGAGCGAGACGCCGAGGATGGCGTTCGCGCCGATCCGGGACTTGTCCGGGGTGCCGTCCAGATCGATGAGCATCTGGTCGATCACCCGCTGCTCGGTCGCGTCGTACCCGATCAACTCGGGGCCGATCTCGTCGAGCACGGCCTCGACGGCCTTCTGCACGCCCTTGCCGTTGTAGCGATCGGAGTCGCCATCGCGCAGCTCAACGGCCTCGTGTTCGCCGGTCGAGGCACCGGACGGGACCGCGGCGCGGGCCAGCGACCCGTCGTCAAGGGCGACCTCCACCTCCACCGTGGGGTTACCCCGGGAGTCGAGGATCTCGCGTGCTCCGATGAGTTCGATGGCCGCCATGGGCACATCCCTTCTGAATCGATTCGGTGCGTGGGTCAGGTGTCATTGTCGATGATGAGCTGCGCTGCCGCATCCGACCGCGTCAGCCTATCTGTCCGATCGATCCGGCTCGCCGGGACGTCGCGTCACCCCGGCCACCCGCCCGAGACCCGACCCGCCCGCACCGTTTGTCGGGAACAGGCGCAAACTCCTGTTCGTCGGACTACCATCCGGAACAGAGGAACCACTGGTCATGGGAGCTGCGATGAACCCGGGCAACAATCCGTTGGACGGGCTCCTGGGCACTGCACGAAACCTCGGCCGGCACGCGCATGTGCCGATCCCGCAGGTGGCCGTGCCGCACTCGCCGCAACAAGCGGCGAGGCTGGCAGGTTCTTTCCTCCAACCACAGGCACCCGAGGCCGGCGCCGGCCAGCCGCCGACCCAGCAACTCCCGCCGACCCAGCAAGCACCGCAGTTCTGGCAAGAGTCGCAGCCCCAACAACCTCACGTCTGGGTCGAGCCGCCCGCCGCGATGAGGCAGCAGAAGATCCGGCTGTTGGTCACCGGCCTGTTGCAGGTTCTCGCCGGGCTGATCATCGTGGGATCGGCATTCCTGCCGTGGATCACGG
Organism: Nakamurella lactea DSM 19367; assembly: GCF_000426645.1. Taxonomy (GTDB): domain Bacteria; phylum Actinomycetota; class Actinomycetes; order Mycobacteriales; family Nakamurellaceae; genus Nakamurella; species Nakamurella lactea. The sequence goes on from NZ_KE384551.1 coordinate 213,275, forward strand.
TGACGGTTGGGCCGGCGGCAACCATCACCGTGCACGGAACGTCCGCTGGTCTCCGCTGGTACTTCTCCGGGTGGCCCACCTTCGGCGCCGGCATCGCCATGGCAATTCTCGGTGCGATCGCCGCCTCGGTGAGTCGGGCGAGCTGGGCCTTCATCGTCGGACTGGCTGCGGCCATCGTCGCAGGCGGCTTCGCCATCTCCGACATGATCCAGCAGAAGGACGCTTTCGGCCAGATGGCCACCGGCCACATCGGAGTCGGGCCCTGGCTCACCCTGTTCGGGGCGGGCCTGGGCATCATCGCCGGCATCGCCGGCCTGGTCGCCGGATCTCGCCGCAGCTGACCGACCCCGACCGGACGCCGCGGTCTCACAGTTGGGAGCTGAGCACACCGATCTCCGGGGACGGGTCGAAGCCGTGCTCGATCAGCCACCTGATCCCCCGCAGGCTCCGCAACGACCACCACCCGCGGATCACCTCGAGGTCGACGTCGGTGCCATAGCCGGCCACGAGGTCGCAGAGGTGCTGCTGATGTCCGAGTGTCAGGGTGGCGAGGTCGTACAGGGCATCGCCCGGCCCCGCCTCCGACCAGTCGACAACGCCGATGACCTGGTCACCCTCGACGAACACGTGGTCGACCTGCAGGTCGCCGTGCGTGAACACCGGCGTCCAGGCTCGCAGCGCCGTCTCGGCGACCAGGCGGTTTCGGTTGATCACGTCGGCGGGAACCACGCTGTTCGCGACGAGCCACCCACATTCGGCGTCCAGGTGCGCAGCCACCTCTTCCTGGCTCTTGCCGGGCCATGGCGGCAGTGACGTCTCGTGCAGCCTCCGGACGGCGGCACCCGCCGCGGCCCACGCCGCGGGCGGCGCGACCGATGGCTCGCCGAGGCGCCCGAGCGGCGTCCCTGGGAGTGCGGCAAGCGCCAGCACGGGTGGCTGCCGCCACAGGATCTCGGGAGTGGGGATCGGCACCATCGCCATCGCCGCTACCTCGACGTCGGTGCGCGCCTGATCGGCGTCGATCTTCAGGAACACATCACCGACGCGCACGGTCGCGCGCTCGCGATGGGCAACAACGACCTCGACCTCGTTCATCTCAGCCATTGTGGTTGGGCTGTCCAGCAACATCGCCGGTCCCGCCACCGGCGCGCGCGAATGGGACACTCCGTGCAATCCTCAAGCATGACGATCAACGGGGATGCGTTGCCGATCGAGCTCGCCAAGGGGAACAATGTCGCATTGCGCGACCTCGACGAAGAACTTGGCTCAGTCACTGCGGTACTTGAGACGACCGGAACTGACGGGCAGCCGATCGACGCGGACGTCAGTGTCTTGCTGCTCAACGCGGAGGGCAAAGTCAGATCCAACGACGACTTCGTTTTTTACAATCAGCCCGTTGCGCTGTCCGGTGCCATCCATCTCCGCGACAAGATCCGCTCCGATGACGACGACCAACCCGTCTCGACCGACATGGTCACCGTCGAGCTCGACGGTGTTCCGGATGACATCCAGCGGATCGTTCTCTGCGCCAGTCTCGACCAGTCGCTGAGTCAAACCTTCGGCGACGCCGCGGCGGTGCGGTTGAAGATCCGAAAGTCCGATGATGCTACTGAACTGTTGGTATTCACTGCCAGCGACGCATCTTCGGAGACAGGATGGATCTTCGGTGAGTTCTACCGCCGACAGGAGGAATGGAAGTTCAGAGCGGTAGGCCAAGGATTCGACGACGGGCTCGCCCAGTTGGCACTCGAATTCGGCGTCGAAATCGATCAACCCGATGGGGCGTTGACGGCGGATGACGCCCAGGGTCCAACTGTGGAAACCTCCGGACCTGGCGAATTCATCGACGAGCAAGTTGATGACTCGACCTCCCCCGCCCCGGCGGGGCGAGGATCGCAGCCGGCCGGAACGACCATGAGCAGCACCGACTCGCCTGCCACGAATCCCGGGTTTGATTCAACGGACGAAAGCACCACAACGGTCTCCGTACGCCGACCGGTACGCCCGCCAAAGCTCCCGTCCGACTGGAACAGCACAGTCCCTACGGACTCGGATACCGATTGGCAAACTGCTCGGCTCTTCCCCGTCGCCGGCATCGGTGGAGCCGAGGAACAAGAGCGGCGAGCAACCTCGGCACTGTTGGCAGTCATGCGACTGGTCAAGGAATTCGGCCGATCCATCATGAAGAAGTTCGGAGCCCCCTCGGGAGCCGTCGAGACGTTCATCGAAGTGCCGTTCGGGCTGGACGACCAGGCCTACCGGCCTGACGGTGTCGTTCGTGTGACTCGCGGAAAGCGCGTGTGGACCACCCTGGTCGAGGTGAAGACGTCCGACGCGAAGCTGACCGACGCGCAAGTCGACAAGTACGTCGACATCGCCCGCGACAAGGGGATCGATGCGGTTTTGACCATCAGCAATCAACTGACCGGCTCCTCCGATGATCACCCCGTCACCATCGACAAGCGCAAGCTCAGGAAGGTATCGCTGCACCACCTGTCGTGGGACGAGATTCGGACAGAAGCCACCCTGTTGGCGAAATACGAACGAGTCAGTGATCCGACTCAGCAGCGAGTTCTTGAAGAGTTCCTGCGCTACATGACCCACGCGCGATCTGGACTGCACGGCTTCACGAACATGGGGCCGCAATGGGTCAAGGTCCGCGATGCTGTACGCGCCCAAACACTCCGGAGCACCGACAAGGGCTGCGCAGACGTAACCAGCCAATTCGACCAGCTGATCCAGCGCGTCAGCCTGGACATGTCAGGTCTGCTCGGCGTCGAAACAGCGGCCATGGCGCCTCGCAATCGTTCCGACAGCGCTACCAGACAGCAACAACTGGCCGACTCCGGCCTTCTGTTCGGCTCGATCAAGATCCCGGGCGCGGTCGATCGAATCGTCGTCGAGGCTGATCTCCGCACCGAGCACGTAACGTGTTCGGTGCGGATCGATGCACCACGGGAAGGGCGGGCTCAGACCCGGGTGAACTGGCTGCTCCGGCAGATACCTGAGGCTCGCGACGGTCTACGGATCGAGGCCGTTCTCACCGGCGGCCGTGGCCAAACGACGGTCGGCCTTCTCGGAGCAATCCGGAAGCGGCCGGACCTGTTGATCCCTACCGATACTCGCGAGATCCGAGCCTTCAAGATCAGCTTCGAGACGAACATGGGGTCCAAGCGGTCCGGGAGCAAGGACGGCCTCATCACATCCGTGGAAACCTCCGTGATCAGGTTCTACGGCGAGGTGGTCCAGAACCTTCGCAGCTGGAACTCGCGTGCGCCCCAACTCGGCTCGTCGGGCGGCAATTGACGACCAGGTAGTCGCGCAACTCGGTCAATGGCGCACCCGATACCGAAGGTGAAGAACCCGGTTGCCCTGAATCACCACGTCCGGACCGTCCAAGAGGTGCTGCGCGTCGACCGACCCGAAGTAGCGCTTACCGGACCCGAACACGACAGGCGCGATGTCCATGCGCACCTCGTCGACCACGCCCGCAGCGAGCATCTGGCCACCGACGTCGCCAGCGGCGACCTCGACGATGCGGTCACCCGCAAGCTCCCGGGCCTTGGCCACGGCGGCCTCGACGCCGTCGACGAAGTGGAACGGCGCCTCGGGATCCCAGCCCTCGGGCGCCGGCCGGTGCGTCACGACGACGACGTGGTCGATTCCGCTCGGCGGCTTCCCGTCCCAGCCATCCGTGATGTCGAAGACGTGGCGGCCGGCGATCGTCACCCCGATCTGGTCCCAATAAGGCCGGATGTGGTCGTGGGACGCCTGCGACACCTTCAGCACACCGCTGTCGTCCAACGGCACATCACCGTTGACCAACCAATCGAACAGTGGACCGGGATCGTCGTTCTCAGCCGCAATGAAGCCATCCACTGAGACCGACGCATTCATGACCACTTTCCCCATCGGGTTCCTCCTCGGTTTGGAGTCCCAAGTGTTGCGTACAGGTAGTGGTCGTTCTGGCAAGGAATCAACCGGCCGGCAATCAGCGTGACCATGCGTCACTGCCGGGCGGCAGACGGATGATCTGCGCGATTCTGATTGAAAATCAGCCTGAGTATGCGTGATCGCACTTGTCGGCCGGCATATCGCTGCCTACCCTGATCGAACGTCGATCGAGGAGGAAGTGCATCCCATGTCGCTGTCTGTGCGCCGGCTGCTTGCCACCGCCGCGGTGGCCACGCTCGCCGCCGGTGCTGTTCTCGTCCCGCCCGGATCCGCCGGGGCTGCCCCCGCAACGCCCGACCCGGCAGCGGCCGGGCCGGGCGCGGTCGAATCGCAGGTGGCCGACATCAGCCAGTTGGTGCCGGGCGTGCAACAGTGGCAAGCGGCGGACGGCACCTTCACCCTCGACGCCGGGGCACGGATCGTCCGCGGTGCCGAAGTGCCCAAGATCTACACCGACACCTTCGCCGACGACCTCGGGTCGATCACCGGCCAGAAACTGCCGGTCGCCGTCGGCTCCGATCACCCCGGCGACATCGTCCTGAGGGTCGACCCGACACTGCAGCCCGGCCCCGTCACCGCCGGCGACGCGGCCCAGGAGACGTACCGGATCGTCATCGACGAGCGGATCACCGTCACCGGGATCAGCCCGGCGGCAGTCGCCCGCGGCATGCAGACCCTTGAGCAGTTGTTCACCCTGTCGCCGGGCCGACGCACCCTGGCTACTGGGACGATCGACGACTGGCCGAAGGCCGGCGATCGGGGTGTGATGCTCGATGCTGGTCGGCATTTCTATCAGATCGCGTACATCAAGCAGCTCATCCGAGAAATGGCCTGGCTCAAGCTCAATACGCTGCACCTTCATCTCACCGAGTGGAACGGCTTCCGGCTCAACAGCCCCAAGTTCCCCGGACTGGCCGCCGACCAGTCGTACTCGAGGGCAGACATCGCCGGCATCGAGGCCGAGGCGGCCAAGTACGGCATCGAGATCCTGCCCGAGATCGACCTGCCGGCGCACTCCACCGCCATTACCACGATCTGGCCTGAGCTCAACTGGTCGTGCACGTCGATGGGCACGATGTTCGGCACCCCGAACTACACCCTGGACGTCACCAAACCCGAAACGCTGTCCCGCACCAAGGAACTGCTCGACGAGTTCATCCCCTGGTTCTCCGGTCCCCGGTTCCACATCGGCACCGACGAGTACCCCACCGACGGTGCGCAGAAGGCCTGCCCGGAGCTGGTGAACTATGCCAAGGCGAAAGGCTACGGCGACACCGCCGACGTCTTCGTGCACTACATCGACGACGTCAACGAGATCGTCCGCGCCCACGGCAAGACCACCGTTGCCTGGGACTGGTGGCGCCACGACCAGCACCCAACCGTCGACATCAACAAGAACATCACCGTCGAGTCCTGGACCAACGACGGTGACGAGTTCATCCGCGACGGCTACCAGGTGCTGGTGTCGTGGAGTTCGCATTTCTACGTCACCCCCGGGCCACCGCCCGGGGGTAGTTTGCAGCCGAATACGTCGTGGTTCGCCGATGAGTTTCAGCCACGCACCGAGCCGAACATCGTGGGCTACACCATCTCTCGATGGTCCGACAACGCGGAGTCGCAGACCGACTCCTATTTCGATTGGTTCGCCGAACGCCCGCAGCAGGTGCTGGCCGACCGGTCGTGGGGCGCACCGAGCACCGCAACCGCGTTCGACATCGAGGACCGGATCGACCGGCTCGGGCCGCCACCGGGCCAACCGTGGCGCAGCCAACCCGACGCGAAGGTCCTGACCGGCACGGTTTTCGCCTCCGGGCCGCCCTGGGACGCCGCGGGCGACCCGGCGCACGGCTTCGACGGAGATCCGGCCAGCTACGTCGATCTCAACGAGGATGCCGGATACGTCGGCATCGACCTCGGCGCCGGCAATGCCAGTTCGGTGACGGCGGTGCGCCTACTGCCCCGGCCGGGATCCGGCTTGGGCCGGATGGTCGGCGGCACGTTCCAGGGCTGCACGGATGGACCGGACAGCGGTTGCCACGACCTGGCCACCATCGGCTACCGGACGCCGAACGACTGGTTGCAGGTGCCCGTTACCGACGACACCGGCTATCGCTGGCTGCGCTACCGTTCGCCGGCCGGCGGTCACACCAACGTCGCAGAGATCCAGTTCCTGGCCCCGCCGACCGACGCTGTGCTGCGCGCATCGATCACCACACCGACGCTGACCGCGTTGGGCCGCAACGAGTTCAGCGTCACGGTCCGGAACGCCACGGCGGCGACGGTGACCCACCCGAAGATCACCGTGCTTGCGGTCGGTCTGGACAGCTCGGCGCGCCGAACGGTGAAGGTCACCGGGCCGGCCGGCCCGATCCGGCCGGGCGCCACCCTGACGGTGCGCGGCACCGTCGCGCTCCCGCTCGGCACCCCAGGCGAACTGATCCGGTTACAGGCCACCGTCACAGCCGAGGCGGGCACCGGGCTGATGGTCGCCCGGGCGAGTGCGAATCCGGTCGTTCCGGCGCCGCTGGCGGCAGCCGTCAGCCCCGATCTGGCGCCGGCGACGGCCGGCACCGCGACTGCGGCGGTCACCGTGACCAACCGGTCGGCCTCCCCGGTGGTCGCCACCATCGCACCCCAGCCCGCGGACGGCGCCGCCGTCATCCCGAAGACGGCGATCGCCGTCGTACCGGCGGGTCGGTCCGTCGAACGATCGTTCCGGATCACGGTTCCTACCGAACCCGGAATCGTCGCGATCCCGGTCTCGGTCACCGCCAGGGCCCAGGGGCAGCGGGTCACCATCGACCCGAAGCCCCTGTTCCGGGTATCGACGCCCTATCCGGACCTGGCGTCCGCCCGGAACACCCACGGGATGACGGACGACGCCGATCCGGCACCGGCCGACCTGGCCGGCGGCATCGACGGTGACGGTTCCAGCTATTCCTGGCAGGCACTGGCCGACGCCGGAGTACTGCCCGGCAGCGACCTGGCGTACGGCGGTTACCGGTTCGCCTGGCCCGAGCGCTCCGCCGTCGACAGCGTCATCGCCGACCGGCAGGTGATCACGGTGGGAGACAACGCATCCGGCGTCGGCTTCCTCACCACCGGCGCCTGGGGAACCGTGAGCGGCACCGGGACGATCCGCTACACGGACGGCAGCTCAACGGACTTCCGGGTCAGCGATCCCGACTGGCAGACCCCGAACCTGCCGGCCGGCACCGCCGTCGCGCTCGCCCTCCCGTACCACAACCTGGCCGGTACCGGGCGGATCACCCGGACCACCTACGTCTACTTCCACGATGTCCCGGCGGATCCGTCGAAGACCATCGCCGACGTCACCCTTCCCGGTTCGGATCAGGGCGGTCGCTACCACGTAGCGGTGTTCGCCATGGCGCTCAAGCAGTAACGGCGGACCCGATCCAGCGACGCCGGCGGTGAGCTGCCGGACGCCGGACAGACCCGGTGTGATCGGATGCCGGACAGGGCCGCCGACGTCGAGGTAGCGCCCGCGCACACGAACGGATCCGAAGGGCGGCCCGACATCAGAGATACTGCGCGCCCGAAACCACCCTCGCTGTGGGGCCTGCCGGGAGTCCGCCCGCTGCTGATCTTCACGGTGCTCGGGTTCCTGGGCTTCTTCCTGACCCTGGCGTCGCTGCCGGCCGCGGTAGCCATGGCTGGCACCAGCGACGACGTCGCCGGCCTGGTCACCACCACCTTTCTGATCTGCACCATCGGCACCCAGCTCGTCGTGCCTCGGCTGACGCGCCGGTTCGGTCTGGGGCGGGTGCTCATCGCCGGCAGCGTGCTGCTCGGCGGGCCGGCACCGCTGCTGGCCGTCAGCGCCGACCTGCGCTGGGTGCTGGTGATCTCCGCCGTTCGCGGCTGCGGTTTCGGCATTCTCACCGTGCTGGGCGCCTCGCTGAGCGCCACTCTGGTGCCACCGGAGCGTCGCGGCGAGGCGATCGGCATCTACGGGTTGGCGATCGCGGTGCCCAATCTTGCCGCCGTTCCGGCCGGCGTCGCCCTGGCGTCCGCCGGCCACTTTCCCTGGGTGGCGTTCCTGGCTGCCGCGCCGCTGCTGGCGATCCCGGCCGCCGCCGCCCTCGGCCGCGCGGCACCGCCCGCCGATCCTGCACCGCCCGGCGACCCGGCACCATCTGCCGCCCCAGCACCGCAGCACGCACCTGAGTCGGCCAGGTCAGCGATCATGGCGACCCTGTCGCCGGCCACCGTGTTGCTGGTGGTGACGCTCACCGGCGGCGCGTTGCTCACCTACCTGCCGATCGTGCGCCCCACCGGCCCGACCGCGACGATGGCGGTGCTCGCGTTCGGGTTGACCGGCGCGCTGACCCGCTGGCTGGTGGGTTCGCTCGCCGACCGGATCGGGATGCGCCTGCTGTTACCGGCCGGGTCGGTCACCGCGGTCGCCGGGCTGCTGGTGCTCGCCGGCGGGCTGGACGGTGACACCGGCACGGCCCTGATCCTGCTCGGCGCCGCTGTCCTCGGATGCGGCTACGGCGCGGTCCAGAACCTCACCCTGGTCGCGTCGTTCAACCGGGTGGAGCGGGCCAACACCACGACGGCGAGCGCCATCTGGAACGCCGGGTTCGACGGCGGCACCGCCCTGGGCGCGGCAGTCGTCGGAGTCGGTGCCGCAGCGATCGGGACGCCGGCCACCTTTCTGTCGTTCGCGGGGCTGGTGGCGATCACCGTCCCGCTGGCGATCTCCTCAACGCGCATGCATCGACGCTGACGTCGACCGGCTCCGACGGTCGTCAGCTCAGCCTTCCGCGGTGTCCGTCGCCGCACCGTCGGCGCGGTGCGCGGCCAACTCGTCGGCCGTGACGACGACCAGCAAGACCGCATTGACGATCCAACTGAGCGTCAACGAGGTGACCAGCGGATGCAGCGCGAATGCGGCCATCAGCATGACGATGGCCACTAGGTGCCCCGGCAACCAGCGGCCGCCCGTCGCGCGTTTGAACAGCGCGTTCCCCAGCAGGTAGGCCGCCGTTCCCGCGCAGAGCAACCCGGCGGTCCATCCACTCGAGCGATCGAGCGGCGCGTTCAGCACGAGTTCATCGGCCACTGCCGTCAACACAATCCCGATCACCAGGACGACCGGCACATAGCTGTAGGCGATCTGCGCAATCAGCCCGCGCTCACGAGCCGTCGCGAAGTACTCGCTGCCACGGCGCTGATTGTGATTGAAGTACAGCAGCCACATCAGCACCGTGCCCAGGAACGCGGCCAGGAACGCAAATCCGTTCAGCCAGGTCTGCGGGCGCTGGCTGAACGCGGTGCCGGTGACGATGATCGTCTCGCCGAAAACGATGATGACGAACAGGCTCACCCGCTCGGCCATGTGCTCGCCGGACACGTCCCAGGTCCGGATGTCCGAACTGCCGAGCCCGGGCATCCAGAACCGGAACCGGGGGCCGGCGTAGTCCAGAACCAGTGCGAGCAACCAGATCCCCAACCGCAGGTCCGCAGGCAGCAGCGCCCCACCGACCCAGAACACGCCGGCGAGCACGTGCCACAGTGAGATCCGCAGGAAGTTGACGGCATGCGCGGGTTGGGACCGGGCGAACGCGAAGACCATGAACACACTGCACGCCAATTGCATCGCGATCATGGCGCAGGCGAACAACACGGCCCTGGTGGTGAACGCCTCCGGGATCGCACTGGCCATCAGCAATCCGAGCAGCATCAACGCGATGAGCAGCACTCGCACCGCGGCCCGATCGGGGTAGAGCCAGTTGATCGACCACGTCGAATCGACCCAGACCCACCAGACGAGCAGGGTCAGCACCAGGGTGTGCACCAGGAGCACCGCGCTCTGCTGGTGGATCAGGATGTGCGAGATCTGGGTGACCGCGAAGACGAAAACGAGGTCGAAGAACAGTTCGCCGTAGGTGACCCGGTTGACCTCCGCTCCAGCGGCCGGTCGCAGCAGGTCCCGTTTGAAGCCGATTGCCCGCACCCGGTCAGTATCCTGCGGCCGGCGGCCGAAGGCCCGCCCGACCCTCGGGCGCGCCGGTTCCGGTGCGGCCGGGCGCTGCGAGCAGGCGTCAGCGCAGCGCGATGACCGCGTCTAGTTCGACGGAAGCGTTGCCAGGCAACGAGCTGACGCCGACGACGGTACGGGCATGTGTTCCGATTTCCGGACCGAAGGTGTCCAACAGCAGGTTCGAAGCCGCGTCCAGCACGGCCGGATGGTCGGCGAAATCGTCCGCAGCGCGGACGAATCCGCGCACCTGCACCACCGCAGCCACCGCGTCCAGGCCGACACCGTGCTCCAGCGCGGCGAGTAGGTTGATGGCTGCCCGCTCGGCTTCCTGACGGGCCGCCTCGACATCGAGTGTGGCACCGACAACCCCCGCCAGCGGCCCGTGTTCACGGGACCGACCTGTACATCCGGAGACCCACGCGGTCCCCTGGAAGATCCGCACCGGCACGTAGGACCCCTTGGGTCGCAACGGCTCCGGCAGCACGATGGAGCGGAGCGCGAGCCGCTCGATCGGCCTCACGCGTCGCCGGCGATGCCGAGCGCGCGCAACCGCGGCAGCACTTCCTCGCCGTACAGCGTCAGGAAACGGGCCTGATCGGTGCCGGGTGCGTGGAACACCAGGTGCTTGAACCCCAGATCGACGTACGTCTTGATCTTCTCGACGTGCTCTTCCGGATCGGTCGAGACGATCCACCGGGACGCCGCCCGCTCCACCGGCAGCGCATCGGCCAGCCGCTGCATCTCGATCGGGTCGTGGACCTGGGTCTTCTCCTCCGGCGAGAGCGCCAGCGCGGCCCAGTTCTTCGTGTCCGCCAGCGCCCGGTCTGCGTCGTGGTCGAAGGACACCTTCATCTCGATCAGCAGGTCCAGGTCGTCCAGCGTCCGACCCACCTTGCCGGCCCCCTCGTCCAGCGCCGGCAACAGGGTCTGCGAGTACAGCTCGGGAGCTTTGCCGGAGGTGGTGATGAAACCGTCGGCCACCCGCCCGGCCAGCCGGGTGGCCGCCGGGCCCGAAGCACCGACGTACAGCGGGACGGGCTGCTCCGGCTTGTCGTAGATGGTCGCCTTGTCCGTCGAGTAGTAGGTGCCCTCGAAGGTCACCCGGTCCTCGACCCACAGCTTCTTGATCAGCGTGATCGCTTCCTTGAGCCGGGCGAACCGCTCCTTGCCGTCCGGCCACTGCAGGCCCAATGCCACCTCGTTGAGCGACTCCCCCGATCCGACGCCGAGAATCACCCGGCCCGGGTACAGCAGGCCCAGGGTTGCGAAGGCCTGCGCGATCACCGCCGGGTGGTACCGGAAGGTCGGCGTCAGCACCGAGGTGCCCATCACGATCTTCTCGGTCCTTGCCCCCACCGCACCCAGCCACGGCAACGCCGCCGGGGCGTGTCCGCCGTCATGTCGCCAGGGCTGGAAGTGATCCGACACGAACACCGAATCAAACCCGGCCTGCTCCGCCAACACCGCGAAGTCCGCCAGTTCCACCGGCCCGAACTGCTCAGCAGATGCCTTGTAACCCAACCGAAGCGCCATATACCCGTCCTTTCGTGATCTGCTCACGGTAGACGACGCTCCCGCGCGCCCTTCGGCCGGCCAGCGAGCGGCCGGCAACGCCGCCAGGCCCAATGGTGACCAGTAACCGGAGCACCGCGGGATGATCAGCCACGACGATTTCGTGAACGCGGGAACGCACCGACCACGATCGCCGATTCCAGCCCGGCGCCCGTTGAGAGCAGTGCCGCCACGGTGCACCTCATCGGCGGCCGTGAATCGCTCTGCCACTGCCGTCGTGACCTCGGGGAATCCAACTCCTTCACCATCTGTAGAACCGTCATCGGGTCACAACCGGGAAGGGTTTGGGAAGAAGAGACCAGCGGCGATATCGACTTCGCCGCAGCAACATCCGACCGTATGCGTCCTCGAAGGGACACCCTCGCCGGAAGCTAGCGTTGGACGACGTGAAACGAACAGTGCCGGCCGAACGCTCACCTCATAGGTCGTGCTTCCAGTGGAGGGTGGTGACCAGCTTGCAGCATCAGCCGGTGTCGGGACCGCGAGTACCGTCCGAAAGCTTCGAGGACTTTTGCCGTGCCGAACAGGCTGGCCTGCTGCGCTTCGCTCGCGTAGTGACCGGGAATCGCGAGGACGCCCTGGACGCGACCGCGGACGTCTTGTTCTATGCGTACCGGCACTGGCCAAGGATACGTGCCATGGAAGCGCCGGTCGCCTACCTCCGCAGGGCCATCACCAACTCGCATCTCAGCACGCGCCGAGCCAAGGATCGTCACACCCGCGTTACCCCACTGCTGGCGCGGTCCGAAACCGACCCCGCAAACATCGCCGCAACGTATGCAGATTCGGCCGCGGTCGCCGACGCACTTCACCACCTCAGCCCCAGAGACCGAACCGCGCTTGTCCTGCGCTACGTCCTCGACCTGGACGACGCAACGATCGCGACCGAGATCGGCGTGCAACAGCAGACCGTGCGCGTCGTGCTGTTCCGCGCCCGGCGAGAGCTCCGCACTGCACTGAATCACCAGCACAACGATCAACAGGAGCAGCAACGATGACGAACGATCATGACAACCCGGACGATCAGGCCCTGCGTACCGCCCTGAGCATGATCGCCGACGACACCGATCCGGCCGCGCTGACCCCCCGCATCGATTCGCGGATCACCCGCCACCGGCGGCGACGGGCCATCGCCGCGAGCCTCGGCGTGGCAGCAATCGTCGCACTCGCTGTCATCGTGCCGGTCACCGTCCACCACGCGAAGGATGCACCGCCGGCGAGTACCGCGCCACCCGCACACCGCACGACGACACCACCCGTAGGCACGCCGATCCCAACAGGTCCCGGGGCAACAGCCTCCGGACCGCCTGTCCCCAAGTCGGATCACAACCGCGACACCAAGGTTGCCGGCCTCACCGCCAACGCCACGATCTCATTGGCGGGGTGCAATGCACCCTTGCCGCAGATCCCCGCAGCCGACCCCGACCTGACCCTGACGATGACCTCTGCGGACGGCCCGAACTGGACTGTCTCCGGAACCAACGCCGCAGACACGCAGGTCATCTGGACCGAAGGCGGCGGCAACGTCGTCCTCATCGACGATCAGGACCACCTGGCCTTGGCCTATCCGAACTCTCTCGGCCTCCTCACTGCCGAGCGACCGCTACAACCCGGGGCATCCTGGCTGGAGAAATTCCCTAGCAACCATCACCAACTCGCCTTCTGCACAGGGAACTCGACGATGGATCCGCCTGGATCAAAACCACGCCTGAACCCCGGAAGGTACCGCGCGATCGGCGTCTCCAGCATCAACGGCAACGATCGGGTGACCGAACCCATGGCACTGATCGTCGATAGCGCCGGACGAATCCGGCGCGGCTGAGAGGACGCGATCGGGCGGAGCCTGCAGCGCTCTACGAGTCGCCTGCGTGCCTCCAATGAAAAGCGGCGAGTTCGGGTGAATCATCGGCTTCGATGAATATGGTCACGGGTTCGCGGTCCCCAGGCCAATAAGGGCCGGGTCCACGTCCGGGACCGCGAAGCGCGGGTTTGCGCCAGCAGCGACCACACGCATCACAAAGCCAGCGGCTTCCTCGGCCTGCCTGGCAGCGCTCAACCCGCCCAATACCGCGGCCCGCGCCCCGAGATCACCGATCAGCGCCGCCGTTCGATTCAGAGCGCCTGCGTCGTCACCACAGATCGCGACAACCGGCGAGGCGCCTACCTCGCCGGCGAATGGCCAGGATGCGCCGGCGAAGAGATGCAGTGCCTTGACCACGTGGGCGCCGACCGCGAGATTGGCGACTAACTCGGCGGCCGATCCGGTCTCCGGAAGCAAACGCCCGGTCGCGAAGTCCACAGCGTTGGTGCAATCGATGACGGTCGTCCCCGACAGCATCCCGTCCGGGCCACCGACGAGTCTCAGCGCTTCCTCCAGCCCGCCCCAGGCGATCGCAACCACGATGACCTCGGCCTGGTCTGCGAGCTGGCCCGGGTCGATTGGCGTCGCTGCGTCACCGATCCACTCCGCGGCGGCCTTCGCGCGATCGGGGCTACGGCCCGTGACCACGATGGAGTGCCCAGCGGTGGCCCACGCTTTCCCAAGTGCCACCGAAAGGTTTCCGGTCCCCAACAGTCCGATATTCACCATGATCTCCTTCGTCTCCTGAGGTGTCATGAAGACGCTAAGGGGCCGGCTCCTACCAATCGGTAGGAGCGGGATGGGAGACTGGGCTGGTGAACGAACAGGGCTGCGAGACCTTCATCTCGGACTGCCTCGTGCGATCTGCGGTTGAACTCCTCAACCACACGTGGGACCCGGTCGTCGTCTCTGCTCTGCGCATGGGCCCGACCCGCCGAAGTGTCCTCTTGGACCGCATCGCCGGGGTGAGCGACAAGATGCTGACCGAGTCCCTCCGACGTTTGACCGCGCGCGGCCTGGTCGAAAGAACCCCACGCGGATCGGGGCGCGACGCTGCCGTCTACGACCTCACCCCGTTGGGAGTGTCCTTCGCCAACGGTCCTTTGGCCAACCTCGCCGAGTGGGCAGCGGAGAACCAGGTCGACCTGTCAGCAACGTTATGATCCGCCCGCAACGGCTAGTCGGTGACCACCTTGACGTTGAGGGCCGCCACCGCAGACTTCACCGGTTGGTAGAACGTGGTGCACGATCCGGCCGCACCGGACAGCACACCGTAGGCGACATGCCCGCTGTACACCGCTCCGCCGCTGTCTCCGCCGCCGGCGCACATATTCGTCTGCACGAGATTCCGGACCACGGTGCCGTTGTAGCTCACCGCGACGCCCACCGCTGTGACCTTGCCGCAGGTGGTCTTGGTGGTCCGGCCGCTCTTGCAGGTGCGCATTCCCTGCACGCTGTCGCCGACCTTGGTGATCTGGTAGGCCTCGTTCCGGGTGGTGGCCGCACCGGCCTGCACATAGACCAGTCCGCGGGGCAGCTTCCATCCCGATGGACTGTCGATCCTGATGATGGCCATGTCGCCGCCGGCACCGAACACCTTGTTGTACATGGCACCGATCCGGTGCTTGCTCTTGTTCGCGAAGTTGGTGTTCCACACCCCGCCCTTGGCGCCGCAGTGCCCGGCCGTCAGCAGGTAGTAGGCGGTCCCGGTGAGGTTCACCGTCACGAATCCGGACGAACACAGGGTGACGTAGCCCGCGGCGGCCGGCCCCTGGATCTCCACCCCGCCGCGTAACGGGGCATCACAGAAGTTGCCGGAACAGGCGAGTGGATCCGGTTCCGCGGCCAGTCGTCCGAGGGTGACGGCCGACCGCAGTGCGGCCGGCATCTTCGCCAGCGCACTGCGCTGCCGGGCATCGGGGGCGCCGGAAATGTTGAACCGCACCGTGTTCGCCGCAAAGTCGATGCCGACGCTGGCCCGGTCCGCCGGCACCCGTCGCTCGATCCAGTCCGCGGCAGCGGCCAGTTGAGCTGCCGAATGCCGCACGGTGACCACCCGCACCGAGGCGATGCCACAGCGGGCAGCGGTATCGGCGATCACCGCCGACGCGCTGCCCGAGGTCGTTCCGGTCACGACGGCGTCGGAACCGTCCCCGGCGATCCAGATCCCGCCGAACTTCTCCGGTAGACCGCTGCGCAGCCGTTGGCCGACCACTGCCGCCGACTGCTGCGCCGCGATCCGCCGTTGCGCCTCCGGCACCGACACCCGCCGTTCGGCGGCCAACGCGCCGACGGCCGGGTCCGCCACCGATGGCCTGGCGGCACACGAGGGATCGATGATCAGCGGGTGTGCGGCCGCGGCCGGCGCAGAGAGGACCCCGCCGACACCTACCGCTCCTGCCACTACCAATCCGGCAACAACCAGGGCGAACCGACGGGACAGGGCAACCACGAAGCCTCCACGAATTTCTGCTCCGCCCCGACTGCGGATAGGTATTCGTCGAGCCTGTCGTCGTTACGCACCGTTACCGCGCCGACTGGCAACTTCCTGCCAGAGCCGTCACCCAGCGTCGATGAAAGCTCTTGCCCTCTCACTCTTTTGCCGTCGAAGCGCCCCATTCTCGGCACTCTCAGTGATATTCCGGAGTCGGGTGCCTCAGTTGGAGATGACCACCCGGTCGGTTCCGGCCCGGCCGAACGTCTCCGGCGCGTAGACCTGTTCCGCCCTGGTCGGCGGGGCGACGAAGGTGCCGGCCGTGGTCGCCCTGGCCAGGTAGCTGTAGGAATACACGCCGCCCTGCAGCCAACCGGCGAACGCCTCCGCCCGGTCGGTCCGCAGGTTCTGGTGGTCGTACCAGGTCGGGGACCAGCCCCAGCGTTGTGCGTTCTTGGCCGCGGCCGACTTCGGGTCCAGATCCTTCGGCGTGGTCGCCAGTTCCGGATTGAGAATCTGCAGTCCGGCCGGCAGCGGGTCGATCAGTGCGACATGGCTCTGCGCACTCCTGGACACCAGTTGCACCTGCACCCTGACCCTGACCCCGGCCTTGATGTGCCAACTGCCGTCGGCTGCGCGGGTCACGTCGGACGGGTTGTCGGCCCCGGAGTAGCTGCGGGACACCACGAAACCTCGGTCCAGCGGCGCGAGTTGCAGATTCGTCGGCGCGGTCTGCAGCGCGAGTCGGTAGTACAGGGTGCCGGTGCCCTGGTTGCGCACCGTCAGGGCGGTATCGCCGGTGCTGACGAGTTCCTTCGTCGGGATGCTCACCGCGCCCTGCTCGGTGGTGTGACCGGTGAAGTCGTGTTGGCCGGCGAACCGGCCGCCCAACCAGACACCGGCGACGAAGTCGGGGGTGGTGCTCTCGAACGCGTCATAGTAGTGACGCAACGCGAGCAGGATGAACCCGTTCTCCTGCACGTTGTTCCACCGCCCGCCGCGCTGCGCGGCCATCAGGCCGGCCACCACCTTCGGGATCAAATCACTGTCCGGCTGCACGGTGACCAGGGCATCAAGGATCAGCCCGTCGGTCCGGCGGTCGGACTGCAGCGTGGTCCAGGCGTCATCGGTCACCTTGTTGGTGAAGGTCACCGAACCGGCGTTGTCGACCGCGGCGTTGCCGATCCGCTGCAGCAGCGTCGACTTGACGGCGGCGTCGGTCACCACCGGCAGCAGCCAGGCCA
The DNA here is from genome assembly GCF_000426645.1 of Nakamurella lactea DSM 19367. Classification (GTDB taxonomy): domain Bacteria; phylum Actinomycetota; class Actinomycetes; order Mycobacteriales; family Nakamurellaceae; genus Nakamurella; species Nakamurella lactea. Next base: position 230,350 of record NZ_KE384551.1, read on the forward strand.
CCGCGTCCAACGGCAGCGCGGCACCCCGGCGGTCGACCATCGTCTTCGCCGCGGCGGAATCGGTGTCACCGGCCAACATCCGGATCCGCAGCGCGTAGGCATTCAGGGTGTCCCTGGTGGCCTGGCTCGCGGTCTTCGGGATGTGCGAGTCGATCGCCTTCAGATACTTGGTGGCCCTGGCGATCCGGCTCTGCGGCACCTCGGATCCGTAGGCCTTCGCGACCAGCAGCGCCTGCGTGGCCTGGATGGTGTTGAACGGGTCGGTCTCCTCGCCACGCGTCCAGTACGGGAAGCCGCCATCGTCGTTCTGCATGGCCAGCAGCTTCGTCACGTCGGCGTTGACCAGGGCCTTCAGTTTCGCCGCTGACGGCAGGCCGGGCGCCGAGAAAGCCTGCAGCACGTCGCCGAGTGATCCGATGGCAATGATCTGCGATGCCAACGCATCCGAGCTGTCGTAGTCGTAGTCGGCGAGGTAGCCGACGGCGTCGGAGAGCTGCGCCAGCGCGGTCGACGAGGTGCTGATCTGCAGCCCACCGAACTGGTCGAAGACTCCCTTCGGCGCGCTGACCGGCTGCTGCACGGTGGTGTCGCCGTCGACGATGCCGTAGGAGGCAAAGGTTTCCGTGGTCGCCGGGGTGTACACCGGCAACTCAACGGTGGCGGCGTCGGCGCTGTTGCCGCCGACTGCCACCACCCGGAATCGGGCCGTGCCCACCTGGTCGGCGGCGACCGCGAAGTCGACCTCGACCCGCCCGTTCGCTGGCACGGTGACCCGCTTGCCGGCCGGACCGGTCAGCTTCAGGTTCGCGGTCTGCAGCACCACATCGGTGGACAGGGCAGTCCCCGTCCGGTTCTGCAGGAGCACCGGCAACTGCAGGGTGTCGCCGAAGTTCAGGAACTGCGGGGCTGACGGCCGGACCGTCACCGGCAACCCGGCGGTGATCGTCGACTCGGCAGTGCCGAAGTCCGTGGCGCCGGCCACCGCCACCACCATTACCCGATAGCGGGTCAGGTTGTCCGGCAGCGTGACATCGATAGTCGCTCGACCGTCGGAGTCGGTGGTGGCTGAGGGCCGGAACAGCGCCAGCGGCTCGAAGTTCTTCCGCTCCGCGATCGGAGTGCCCGGTTTCGAGGCGGCGTTTGCGTCCCCGGCCGACAGCGCCGTGCCGTTGGTCTTGCGCTGATCCGTTGCCATCGGCGCGGCCGCGGACCCATCGCTGCCCGAGGCCGACGCGGATTCGGAAGCGCCGCCGGCGGCTGCGGCGCTGGATGCGGCCACCGTTGCCCCGCCGTTCTGAGCGGCCGGCGGGTTCGGGTCGGTCAGTGCCACCATCGAGCGTCCGTACAGGGCATTGAGCTGGTTACTCGGTTGCGGGTAGAAGGCCTGCAGCGGGTCCGGTAACTGGTAGCCGCCGAGCGCCAGGATCGCCTCGTCCGCCACCACCACCTCGAACTCGCTGTCGGCCACCGGCTTTCCGTGTTGATCGGCGACCGTCACGTCGATCCGGGTCTTGCCGCCGGGCGCGACGGTCTTGTCCTTTGGGGTTGCCGTGACCTTCAGGGTGCGGCTCTGCGTGGAGACGCCGAGGTCGATGCCCGCGGTGGCGTACGCCGGTCGCGGCGGCACGGTGACGCCCGAGCCGTTGTCCGACCGCGGAGCGGTGCCGACCACCTCGATCGACAGCGAGACCCCGGGGACGTCGTTCTCGGTCACCGGGACGTCGACCACCGCCGAGCCGTCCCGCACCGAGAACGTGATGGTCGAGGCGATCCCGTTGTGCAGCACCGTGAGCAGTCCACTGCCGGTGGTGATCGGCGACTGGACCAGCAGCTCGGCTGTGTCACCTGGTCGGTACTCCTTGCGGTCCGGGACGATGGTCAGCTGCTGGCGCTGCACCGAGTTGTCGATGGCCTGGTCGGGTCCGGCGACCCATCGGGTCAATTGGCTGCGACTGGTCCGGCCGGACTTGTCGGTGACGGTCGCGGTGATCCGGTAGGTGCCGGCCGCCGCCGGGGTGAAGGTGCAGGTCACCGGCCCGGTGGTGGAGGTGACCCGGCAGTTCTTCACGTTGGTCTCGGTGTCCACCGAGGTCCCGTTGTTCCAGCTGGTGGTCACCTTGGCGGCCCGGACGTCGATCGTCAGCCCGGCGGTGGCCGCACCGTCGATGTCGGTGGCGATCGCTTGCACGGCAAGGTCCTTGCCCTGCTGGACGAACGTGTCGGTCGACGACAGGCCGACGTAGTAGTCGGCCGGGTGCACCAGCAGATCTGTGCTGCCGGCGATCGCCTGCCGGTTCACGTCGGTCACCGTGGCCTGCGCGGTCACGGTGACGGGCAGCCCGGCGAAGTCCGCTCCCAGGTCGCCGACCTTCACGTTCAGGTAGTCGGCGCCCTTGCCGTCGGTGGTGCCGGAGAGCCTCTGCACCGTGCTGGAGTCGTCCTCGACCGGCCCGCAGCAGTCCGAGTAAGGGTCACCGTACGGTCCGGCGTACGGGCCACCGCGGTACATACCGCCGGTGTCGTAGCCGAAGCCGGGGTTGTCCACGTCCCACCAGGGCGTCCAGATCCCGAAGGTGAATCCGTTCCAACCGGGCGGCGCGTAGGTCGCCGCTGCTGTGCGGACCTGCCAGTCGACGGTGGCGTCACCCAGCGGTCCCCCGGCGTAGTAGGTGGCGTCGGCGGCGACGGTCAGATCGTTGCCCAACACGTAGGGTGGATCGCTCTCGCCGTGGGTGTCGACCTCGAAGTCGGGCGTGCGGAAGTCCGCGATCTGGAAGTTGTGGTAGTAGTAATTGTCGCCGACGCCGGTTACTCCGATGATCCTGAACTCGATAGTGGCGCCCCCCAGGTTGGCCCCGGCAGGGAGGGCGGCGGTCAGGTCGAATCCGCCGAGGGCGCTGACATCCGTGCTGCCGTGGGCGATGTCGTTTCCGTAGCCGTCGCGAACGGTGTACCGCACCGTGCTGTTCTTCGGCACCGCGGACAGGGTGCTGGCCACCCCCGGCGCCTGCAGCCGCACCCAGCCCTTGACCGACACGGTCTCCCCCGGACGGTAGGTCTGCCGGTCGTCGTTGACGTACCAGAGCAGCCGACTCTGCGCAGGTTGGCTGGTCCAACTGTTCCCCCACATCATCGAGGGCAGCAGTGCCGTCTGGTCCCCCTTGGTGGCCAGCAGGGCGGTGCCTCCGCTGCGGGTGAGGTCCATGGCGGCGATGCCGTGGGTGTCGGTGGTCGCGGTGCGCGCGGGCGCGGCGGTGCCGCTGCCGTCCAGCATGGCGACGCCGACGCCGGGCAACGGGGCGCCGTCGCGCAGGTCGGTGACCCAGGCCCGCAGCCCCGTTCCGTCGTCCAGGGCGTCGATGCCGATCGTGCTGGTCTGGGCCCAGGTCATCGTCGGCCGGTTCTGCCAGGCCTCGTTCTGGGTGAAGGTCTCGGCGTCGGTGGGTTCGATCAGCACCACCAGGTTCTTACTGGCGCCCGAGGCACCTCCCGCCGCAGCCAATGCCTTCGCGAGATCGAGATCGGTGGCCACCACCCGGTTCTGGGCTCCCTTGACGGCGACCACCCGGTCGATCAGCACCGGCCAATCGGGCGTCGCCGGCAGCTCGTCGGCTCGGTTGCCGGCCTGCGCGGCGGCCACGTAGAACCGCTGGAAGGCGGGCCAGTCCTTCGGCGACACCGCAAACAACCGCTCGCGGAACTCCTTGCGGTTCACCGTGTTCACCGCGAGCCTCGGGGTGTCTACCAGCGGATCGAGGGTGGTGATGGGATTCGGGAAGGGGTCCATCCGGGTGGTCGCCGAACCGATCCGGGCGGTGCCCTTCGCCGCAACCGAGAGCTTCTGCCCGAAGGTGTCGGTGAGACCGGCGGGCACCGTCACCGTGTAGAGGGTGTCGGCCGCCGTCGCGCCCTGAAGGTAGATGTCGGTGCCGGAGACGCTGATCTCCACGCCGGGGAGCTCCGGGCTGATCTTGATGGTGGTCGGGTCGAAGGCCTTGCGGTCCAGATTGTTGTTGAAGGTCAGCCTGATCGCCTGCCCGGGTTCGCAGCCGTCACACAGGGTGCTGCGCAACGCCAGTGCGGCGTAGGTGTGCCCGCTGAAGGTCGCGGCTTTCGTACTGGTCCGTTGACCCTCGGCGGACGCGGTACCGGCAGCGAAGGTGACGGTGACGTCCTGGTCGGCCGGCAGCTCCGTGGTGGGCCGGAACGCGACCACCCGACCGTCGGGGGCGGCGCCGGCCACCTTCGACGCGGCGGCATCGGCGGCCAGCTCGGCCGCAGTGGCCAGGCGGATCGGCCGATCGGCACCGTCGGCCGCCAGGGTCGTGGTCCGCAGCACCGTCGCCGGATCCACCTTCTGGTCGAAGACCGCCAGGAAGATCGGGTCGAGCTCCATCGACTTCCCGGTCGGCTCGAAATGCGTGACCTTCGGTGGCGGGGTGCTGAAGGTGAAGGTCGCGGCCTTGGTCAGCGCCGCCCCGGCGGCCGACTTCATCCCGGCCGGAACGGTGACGGTGTAGTCGGTGGCCATCGGCAGCCGGTCCAGATCGGCGGAGTCGGCGACGAACCGCACGGTGCTGGTGCCGATCCACTGCCACGAGCCGGCGACCTTCGGGCTGATGGTGATCGGCACGGTGATCGCCCCGACCTGCCCGACGGTGCCGACCGGCACCATCGGCTGGTTGAAGGTGACGCTGATGAACGGCGCGATGCTCACCGCACCCTGTGGCTGCATCCGGAGCACCTGCAACGGCCCGGTCGGCGTGGCAACCGGCTTGTCCGGCGGGTTCTGGCCGTCCTGGTCGGCGTTCGGGAAGGTGATCGGCACCCGCTTGCCACCGTTCGGCTTCACGATGGACTGGGTGGGCCAGCGGAACGACTCGGTCAGCTGCTTGTCGGTGGCGAACTCCGGCAGCCGTGCCACGATCGCGGCGACTCGGTCCGCAGCCAACGGGGTGCCGTCAGCCACCGTGACCGGCGCGGCCGGCTGCTGCGCCCGACCGGCGCTGAGCTTCAGCCCGACCGGCAGCACCGCCCCGCCTCCGGCGTTCTGCCCGGTCCCGTTCTGCCCGGTTCCGTTCCCGCCCCCGCCGGTCCCGTTCTGCCCGGCACCGACCGGATCGGTCGCGCCCTGGCCCGCCGAACTGGTGGGCCTGCTGCCCGGGTCGGCCGCCTGCGCGGTTCGCGGGTCGGGCTGGTGAGTCAGCGCGATCCAGACCAGCAAGGAGGCGAGCACCACGAAGGCCGTCAGCGCCGCAACCCAGCGCCGGTACCGCCGTGGCTGAACAGGTCCGATCATGCCGCGCCTCCCAGCGGCCGCCTCCCGCGAGACGACGCCGCAGCGGGATGACGGAACGGCCCCTTTGCGAGGTTGCACCGATTTCCAGCGAGTTCGGGTGCCGCCGGAAGTCGCCAGATGTCGTCGGCAGCCAACCCGGCTGATCGGGAGCCGCCCCCGAAGCGCTCGCCGCCCGAACGGGTCGGACACCTGTCCCATGGTCGGATAAGCTCACCCGAGCACTGCCAATGACAACGATGTCAGCTCTCTGACGAAGGAGCAGGATTCCATGCGATGGTCACGACACCGGCGGCGTAGCGCACTTGTCCCGCCGACCCGCTATCGGCTCGGGGGCTACGCGGCGGTCGCCGCGTTGCTGCTCGGCGTCATCACGCCGGCCACGGTCTCTGCCGCAGGTCCCACCGGTGACGCAAGCCCCGGCCAGCGATCTGAACTGGCGTTGACGCAGTACGTCAACCCGTTCATCGGCACTGCGGTCCCGCGGACCAGTGGCTATGCCGGCAACATCAACCCGGGCGCCAAGGTGCCCTTCGGCATGGTGAACTTCGGCCCGGACATGCCGCGCACCAACTTCAACGGCTCCGGCGGCTACCTGACCGGAGCGACGGCCACCAGCGCCAAGATCAACTTCTTCAGCCTCACCCACCTGAATGGCGTCGGCTGCCCAGGGCAAGGCGTGGTCGGGATGATGCCGTCGTCGACGGCCACGTCCGTCGCCTCGGCCGCCGGTATCCCGTCCGGCGTGGGGTTCCGGACCGCGACCGAGTCGGCGGCTCCTGGCTTCTACTCGGTCGCGCTCGACAACCAGGTCGAGGTCGCGCTGACGGCCACCAACCGCACCGGGATGGCGCGATTCACTTACCCGGACAAGAACTCCGGCTACTTCTCGCTGGACACCCGGCTCAACGGGAACAGCAACTCCCGGGGCAGTGCCGGCAAGATCTCGGCGAACAACACGTCGCTGACGGTGAGCGACGACGGCCGGCAGCTGTCCGGCAAGACCGTCGCACCGGCGTTCTGCACGCCGTACGGCACCCCGTTCAACTCCAACGTCTACTTCTTCGCCGAGTTCGACAAGCCGCTGCGGGCCCAGACCGGCGGAACCGTCAACACCGTCACCAACGGTTCGGCGCTGCTGCAGTACGACCTGACCGACGCCGACCCGACCCTGACCATGCGGGTCGGGATCTCGTCGGTGAGCGTGGCGAACGCAAAGCTCAACCTGGACACCGAAAATGCGACCTCGACGTTCGGCCAGGTTCGGGCCCAGGCCGACGCGGAGTGGAACACCCGGCTGAACACGGTCCAAATCGATCAGGCCGCCGATCCCAGCGCGCTCACCGGAGACCAGCGGGACGCGCTGACCAAGTTCTACACCGCGCTGTACCGGGTCTTCGGGTCGCCGACCACGTACTCCGACGTGAACGGGCAGTTCCGCAGCATGCAGGCGAGCAGGCCACTCCCGACCGGGGTGGACGTCACCGGCAGCGTCCCCGACCGCCCGGTGGTGAACGTCGCCGACTACACCTACACCCGCCCCGACGGCAGCACCGGCAGCTATTCGACGCACTATTCGGGACTGTCGATGTGGGACACCTACCGTTCGCAGGCACAGCTGCTGGCGCTGTTGGCACCCAAGGAGGCCAACGAGGTGATGCAGTCGCTGGTGGTCGATGCGCAACAGTGCGGCGCCTTCCCGCACTGGGTCGACGCCAGCGACGACTCGACGCCGATGGCCGGCGACAACGCCCCCCCGGTGCTCGCGGGCTCCTATGCGTTCGGCGCCACCGACTTCGACGTGACCACCGCAGCCCGGCTGGTCAAGCAGTCGGTCTTCGATCCGCAGAGCAACTGCAACGGCAACGCCAGCATGCCCAACCAGCAGCAGTACCTCACCGACGGCTACTACCCGGACGCGTCGTCGGCGAACATCGAGCGCTACACCAGCGATGAGGCTGCGGCCGAATTCCTGGACGCGGTGCCGCGCAAGGTGTTGGCGGACCCGTCGGTGCAGGTCAAGCGGGCCGACATCACCGCGCTGCGCGACCGGGCAACCTGGTGGCGCAACATCTTCGACTTCCAGAACGGCACCATCGCAGCCCGCAAGGCGCCGGCCGTACCGGGCGAGCCCGGAGCGCTGGAGGCCGGCTCGTTCCACGAGTCGACCGAGCCGAACTACTTCTGGGCCTTCGGGTTTGCCTGGCCGGAGCTGATCACCGCCATCGGTGGCAAGGAGAAGGCTGTTGATCGGCTGAACCAGCTGTTCTCGATCGACTCAGGTCTGACGAAGGTGCCCACCGCCGCCCAGCTCAACGGCGGCCAGGACTCCCAGGGCTTCTACATCGGCAACGAGATGGGCCACCCGGCGCCGTGGGCCTACAACTGGGCAGGCGCGCCCGCCTCCACCCAGTACGTCGTACAGCAGGTGATGAACACCGCCTTCACCACCGGCCGGGACGGACTGCCCGGGAACGACGACATGGGCGCCACCTCGAGCTGGTACGTGTTCGCCGGTCTCGGCATGTTCCCGGTGGCGCAGGCGAACGGCGGCGTGGCACTGTCGACGCCGCAATTCCCCGGGATCACCGTGTGGCTGGGCGATCACCGGATGCGACTCGAGACGGACAAGGATGCGGGCGAGGCGCCGTTCATCCAGTCGCTGCGCGTCGATCACGGCAATCAGTTGCGATCGTGGTTGCCGCTGAAGAAGTTCGCCGACGGCGCGGTGCTGCAGTACAAGGTCGGCAGCGCACCGTCTGCCTGGGCAACCAAGCTGTCACCGGTTCCCGGTAGGTGACACCCGGCTGCCCGCCAACCACCCCGCCGGGGTGGGTGGCGGGCAGTCGCCCCTGCCCCCCAACCCCACACTTGTTGATCATCGTTCGCTGCTCCGGCGATCCGGACCTTCGGTCGGCCCTGTCGGGCTGGGCGCCATGATCATCGGGAGCGCGCCGTCGCCGCGGTCAGCTGTAGCGGTGGTTCTTCTCGGCGTGCCCGGCCGGCCGGCGGCAGTTACGGCCGTTCATGCTGCGATGCCCGCACAGCGCCTCGACCGGCTCTTCGGCGGCCGGTGCCGCCGGCGCGCCGATCTGCTCGGGCGTCTCAGTGGGTTCGGGTGTCGCTGCCCCGACCTTCTTCGCCCCGGCCGGCCGCTTGCGCGGGGCCGCGGGCGCCGTCACCGGTTCCGTCGCCGACCTCGCGGCTGCACTCTTGGCACCCTTGGTCCCCGCCCCGGCAGCCGCATACCGAGCCTCCCGCATCGCCCGCATCGCATCAACTTTGCTCACCGACAAAGTCTATCGGTCGCCCCATAGCTCAACAGCGAGATGCGATCAGCCCCATGCCCGGCAACATCACGCGACGCGTTCAACTCCGTCAGAGCGAGATGCGATCCGCACCCACCCCGAACCTCCACCGAGCGAACCAGCACCACAAGGTTTGAAACCCGAGGCGAAGTCGACGCTGATGTGGTCGCGAAAGCGCATAGCGGAACAATGCGAGCGCAGCGAGCGAGAGGGCGTAGCGCCGAGCGACCCCATCAGCGTCGGCGTAGCCGACGCCGGACTTCAACAAACAACTACGAGGGCTTGTGCTGCATCGCCCGGCGCAGGTCGCCGTTCAGGGTGCTGATCACATCGAGCGGGATCTCTTTGGGGCACGCGGCCGAGCACTCACCGATGTTGGTGCAGCCGCCGAACCCCTCGTGGTCGTGCTGGGTCACCATCGAGAGCACTCGGGACGCCCGCTCCGGCTGGCCCTGCGGCAACTCGCCGAGGTGGGTCACCTTCGCGGCCATGAACAGCATGCCGGAGGCGTTCGGGCAGGCCGCAACGCAGGCGCCGCAACCGATACAGGTGGCCGCGTCGAAGGCCCGGTCGGCGTTCGGCTTCGGCACCGGGACGGAGTGTGCCTCGGGGGCGGCACCGGTGTTCACCGAGATGTAGCCGCCGGCCTGAATGATCCGGTCGAAGGCGGAGCGATCGACGATCAGGTCCTTGAGCACCGGGAACGGATCGGCCCGCCACGGTTCGATGGTGATGGTGTCGCCGGAGGTGAACGAGCGCATGTGCAGCTGGCAGGTGGTGGTCACCTCGGGGCCGTGGGCCTGCCCGGAGATCATCAGCCCACACATCCCGCAGATGCCCTCGCGGCAGTCGGAGTCGAAAGCCACCGGGTCCTCGCTCTTGGCGATGAGCTGCTCGTTGAGCAGGTCGAGCATCTCCAGGAACGACATGTCGTCGGAGATCTCGTCGATCCGATAGGTGACGAACTGCCCCTGGTCGCGCTGCGAGGCCTGCCGCCAGATCTTGAGGGTGAAGTTCACTTGTAGCTCCGTTGCTTCAGCTCGATCGCCTTGAAGATGAGATCCTCCTGGTGCAGCACCGGCGGCTGGTTCTCGCCGCCCCAGCCCCAGGCGGCGACGTAGGCGAAGTTCTCGTCATCCCGGAGTGCCTCGCCGTCCTCGGTCTGGCTCTCCGCCCGGAAGTGACCACCACAGGATTCCCTGCGGTGCAGCGCATCGATGCACATCAGTTCGCCGAGCTCGAGGAAGTCGGCGACCCGGCCGGCCTTCTCCAGCGACTGGTTCAACTCCTCGTTGGTCCCGAGCACCCTGACGTTGCGCCAGAACTCCTCCCGCAGTGAGCGGATCAGCTCGACGGCCTTTCGCAGGCCCTGCTCGCTGCGCTCCATTCCGCAGTACTCCCACATGATGTGGCCCAGCTCCTTGTGGAAGGAGTCCACGCTGCGCTCACCGTTCACCGACAGCAGTCTGGTGATCCGGTCGGACACCGAGGCAGCGGCATCGGCCACCTCGCTGCGGTCGGTCACGTCGTCGAACGGACCGTCGGCCAGGTAGTCGCAGATGGTGTTCGGCAGCACGAAGTAGCCGTCGGCCAGTCCCTGCATCAGCGCCGAGGCGCCGAGCCGGTTGGCACCGTGGTCGGAGAAGTTCGCCTCACCCGCGACGAACAGCCCGGGGATGCTGGACTCCAGGTCGTAGTCCACCCAGAGCCCGCCCATGGTGTAGTGCACCGCGGGATAGATCCGCATCGGGGTGGCGTACGGATCCTCGCCGGTGATCCGCGCGTACATGTCGAACAGGTTGCCGTACTTCTCCTTGACCGTGTCCAGCCCCATCCGGTCGATCGCCTCGGCGAAGTCCAGATAGACGCCGCGGCGAAAATCGCCGACCTTCGGGCCGACGCCGCGACCCTCGTCGCACACGTTCTTCGCCTGCCGGGAGGCGATGTCTCTGGGCACCAGGTTGCCGAACGAGGGATAGATGCGCTCCAGGTAGTAGTCGCGGTCCTCTTCGGGGATCTCCCGCGGGTCCTTGTCGCAGTCCTCGCGCCGCTTGGGTACCCAGATCCGGCCGTCGTTGCGCAGCGACTCCGACATCAGGGTCAGCTTGCTCTGGTTCTCCCCGGACACCGGGATGCAGGTCGGGTGGATCTGCGTGTAGCACGGGTTGGCGAAGTAGGCGCCCTTGCGGTGCGCCCGCCAGGAGGCGGTCACGTTGCAGCCCATGGCATTCGTCGACAGATAGAAGACGTTGCCGTAGCCCCCGCTGCACAGCACGACCGCGTCGGCCAGGTGGGTCTCGATCTCGCCGGTCACCATGTCGCGGACGATGATGCCGCGAGCCCGGCCGTCGACAACGATCAGTTCCAGCATCTCGTGCCGGGTGAAGGTCTCGACGCTGCCGGCGGCAACCTGACGCTCGAGCGCCTGGTAGGCGCCGATCAGCAGCTGCTGACCGGTCTGGCCGCGGGCGTAGAAGGTGCGGGAGACCTGGACGCCGCCGAACGACCGGTTGTCCAGCAGGCCACCGTATTCGCGGGCGAACGGCACCCCCTGCGCCACGCACTGATCGATGATGTTCGCGCTGACTTCGGCCAACCGGTAGACGTTCGACTCACGAGAGCGGTAGTCGCCGCCCTTGACGGTGTCGTAGAACAGCCGGTAGACGGAGTCGCCGTCCTCCTTGTAGTTCTTCGCCGCGTTGATGCCGCCCTGGGCGGCGATCGAGTGGGCCCGGCGCGGCGAGTCCTGGTAGCAGAACGACTTCACCCGGTAGCCGGCCTCGCCGAGGGTGGCAGCGGCGGAGGCGCCGGCCAACCCGGTGCCGACGATGATCACCTTGAGCTTGCGGCGATTGGTCGGGTTCACCATCTTGTTGGTGAACCGGTGGGTCTCCCACATGTTGGCAGCGGGCACCTCAGGGGCCTTGGTGTCGGCGATCGGCTCGCCCATCCGGTAGAGCCCCTCGATCAGTCCGTCGGCGGTGGCCGCCGCTGGCTGTCGTGGCGGCATCGCCGCATCGGCCGCCGGAGTCGCGGCGTCCGCGGCGGTGCGAACGTCCTCGGCCGGCTGCAGCGGATCGTGCCCAGTGTCAGTCATATATCGAACCCTTACTTGATGACGCCGACCAGAATCAGAAACGGCGGAACGATGAAGCCGACGGAGACGACCAGGGCGATCGTCAGGCCGAGAGTTTTGGCGACCCGGCGGGACAGCGCCGAGCTGGTCCAGCCGAGAGTCTGGGCTGCCGACCAGATTCCGTGATGCAGGTGCATGGCCAGCGCGAACATCGCCACTAGGTAGATCAGGAAGACCCACCACAGGCTGAAGCCGTTGGTCAACCGGGTGAACGGGCTGTCGCTGTCGCCACCCGGGGTGATGGTGCGGGTGGTGAACTCCAGCAGGTGGAACACCACGAAGGCCAGCAGCGCGACACCGCCCCAGCGCATCCACTTCGCCGACAGGGTGGCCGCCACGGCCTTCTTCACCGCGTACCTGGTGGTGCGGGCCTTCTGCGCACGGTTCCACAGGGTGAAGGCGGCGAATACATGCCCGACCAACGCCAGCACCAGCACCAGCCGCAGCACCCAGAGGAAACCCTGGTACGGCAGCATCGGCATCAGGAAGGTGCGCAGGTGGTGGGCGTAGGTGTTGTAGACGTCCGCGCCGCCGAACGCCATCAGGTTGCCGTACATGTGCAGCAGCACATAGCCGACGAAGATCGCACCGGTGACGGCCATCAGGATCTTCAGGGCGATGGTGGTGCGCCGGCCAAGCGGTGGTCCGGCTGGGCGGCTGGCGGGTGTCGTAGAAGTGACCACGGACAGTACCGTAACCCTCGGCCGGCGCCCGCTCGAGCAAGGTACGCCTATTGCTGCTGGTCGCGGGTCCTGGCAGTAATGAGCGTCACCTCGGACACCGGCACCCGGCGGCGTTGATTACGCCCGAACGGTTACCTCTCGCCGGCGGGGCGGCTGCCGGTCGCCGAGCTCGGCCATGGCCGCCGCCGTCGCTCGGCCCTGGCCGGGCCGACCGACAGCGCTCGAGGGTCTGCCGGGTGCGCCGAAGCGCCCACGACGGCATTGAGCGTGAACTTGTCAACCGGGTCGATCTTGCCGGTGGGGAACAGACCGATCCGGGCATCGTCCCCGTTCGATCCGGCCAGCACCGGGACGCGGCTTCAGCCGCTCGACTGCCGCGTCCAACGGTGGTCCGGCGGGGATGTTGCCGTCGACGACAAGAGCGAAGGCGCTCTCCGTTAAACGGGCCCGCGGGCGCGTGACATGGCCAACAGGACGACCATGTCGCCGCTCCGGTCCACTGGCCGGCGCCACTGGCCGGCGGCCGGGACACCAACGCGAACCGGCCCAGCGCAGACTTCGCAGCGGTTGTCGCAATGCCCTGATGACGCGCCGCCGGTCACGGCCAGCGTGTCGCGTCGCGGCCACGCGGCCGGCCGAGTCTGCTAGCGGGCCAGTTCTTCAATTGCCTGGATGAGTTGGTCCTCTGTCATCGAGTACGCGCCGTCGTCCTGAAAGTCGGTGCTGTCCGGCTTCGGAACGACCTTGCCGTCCTTGATCAGGAACGGTCCACTGCACGCCAGTGCGAACGAACCGGGCAGTGCAGCAGGATCGTCGGCGGGATTCTTCATCAGAGACAGCACGGCGCGATCCCCGGGCATCAGTCGCTGATTGCCGTTCACCGCCCACGGCGTCCAGCTGTCACTCGCAGTGTCGTACTGCCAGCCCTCAACGACGACCACCACGTTGCGACGTTCAGGACCGAATAGCGTCTTGTCGATCGACACGGCGAGTGCGCGGTTGAGAAAGTCACCTTTACGAGGTGGCAACTCGCCGTTGACCTCCTTCGGCGCATCTGTGCCATACACGTTCGCCAGCAGTGGTGTCTCAGATGTCACGGTCGCCAGCACAATACTTTCGCTATCGCGGACCAAATCCGCCAGGTCGCTGCTGTAGGGATCGCACATGGCTTCTACAGCTGCCGGCGCGCCGGTGGCGTAGCGCACGTCCGTGCCGGCAAAGACAGCGGTCGAGTTTCGGGTGGCCAGAATGATCGCTGCGACGGCGACCACGGCCACCGCGCCCGCACCGGCAAGTTGCGCCCGCCTGGTGAGCTTCATCGCGTCCTCCGCTGGGTTCGTGTTGGTGACGTGGCAGTTGTCACGTCCGGTTGCACCGACACGGCAACCTCAATGATCAGTAGTGAGCGTTCAGGTGTGCAGCGTTGTGCGGGCCAACGGACGAAGGTGCGGCGCCATATGCCATGCATCGATACGTGCTGCGACTGGCCGCGCTGTCATTCGCATCCCCCGCCTTGTCTGGGTGCCATAATCCGACAGAGTGCCCAAACTCGTGGCAAGCGGGGAGTGCCCCGGGTCTGGTTGACCACTGATCCTGTGAGGATGAGGTCCTTGCTGGAAGGATGGTCACCATGCCGAAGCCCTACCCCGAAGAGTTCCGCAACGACGTGGTCGCGTTGGCCCGCAAACGCGAAGTCCCCTGGACCCAGATCGCGAAGGACTTCGGGATCTCCGAGGCCTGCGTGCACAACTGGGTAAAGAAGGCCGACATCGCCGACGGGCTGGCTGCGGCGGCGCCGGCCTCGGGCGAGTCCGGCGAGCTGCGGGAGGCCCGCAAGCGGATCCGGCTGCTGGAGCAGGAGGCGGAGGTGATGCGCCGGG
>NZ_AUFT01000015.1 GCF_000426645.1 Nakamurella lactea DSM 19367
AGGGTGACGACACCACCCTCTCCCGTACCGGCCGGGCCCTCGGCTTCTACGCCTTCAACCGGGCCGTGATGCCGCGTCGCTGGCGGGTCCCCAAGCCGCGGGTCCAGCGCGGCTGACGCTGCCGGACATGCCGACCACCACCGCCGGCGTCACCGGACGCGGCGCCGCCCGCCGCGCGGCCATCGTGGCGGCGGCGGCGGAGCTGTTCTCCCGCAACGGCTATGCCGCAGTCGGAATGGACTCGATCGGTGCCGCGGCTGGGGTGACCGGACCGGCCATCTACCGGCACTTCGATTCCAAGGCCGCGGTGTTGGCCGCGGTCTTCGACCGGATCATCGACACCGTGGTGACCCGGCCGGCACCGGCCGCCGAGGATCCGGCACCGGCCGCCGACGATCCCACCGGGCCCACCGGGAATGCCGCGGAACGACTGACCGACGCCGTGCGGACCTACGCCGATGGTGTCGCTGCCAGCCGCACCGTGATGGCGGTCTTCGTCCGCGAGGTGCACCATCTGCCCGATCGGGAGTCCGCACAGCTGATGCAGCGACAGCGAACCCTGGTGCACCGCTGGCGCGAACTGGTGGCCGAGCTGCATCCGGATTGGCCGGAGCAGCGGGTGCGGACCGCAGTACACGCAGCATTCGGGCTGCTCAATGCCGTCGGCACCTTCACCTCTCCACTCACCGACGCCGAACTCGCCGAGCAGCTGACTGCGCTGACGTTGGCCGCGCTCGCCGGCTGACTCTCAGAGGTCGCCGGTCAGCCGGTCCAGCCTGGCCAGCGTTTCGTCCCGGCCCAGGATGCGCATCGACTCGAACAGCGGCGGCGAGATCCGGGCCCCGGAGATCGCCACCCGGATCGGGGTGAAGGCCACCTTCGGCTTGAGCCCCATGCCATCGATCAACGCCGCCCGGACGGCCGCCTCGATCCGCTCGTCGGTCCAGTCGTCGACCCCGGCGACCGCGGCCCGGGCGGCGACGAGGATATCGGCGGTGCCCGCCGGGAGCTCGGCGCGCGCGTCGTCGGCGATCGGCAGTTCGGCGGCGCCGAGGAAGAACGGCCGGACGTACCCGCTGGCCTCGGTGAGCAGCGCCATCCTGGTCTGGATCAAGGGGGCGACCGCCGTCAGCGTCGTCAGCTGCTCGTCCGTGGGCGCCGCTCGCTCCGGGCCGAAGACGTTGTCCGCCACCAGGAACGGCACCATCCGACCGACGAAGTCGGCCTCGTCCAGCGAGCGGATGTACACGCCGTTCAACCAATCCAGCTTCTTCAGGTCGAAGATCGGGCCGGCCGGGTTGACCTTGCTCCACTCGAAGCCGGCGCTGAACTCGTCGAAGGTGAAGACCTCCCGCTCGACCGGGTTGCCGGCCTCGTCGGTCTCGGTGATCGGCGGGTAGGCCAACAGCGCCAGGAAGTTGACCAGCGCGTCCGGCAGGTAGCCCTGCTCGGCGAACCAGGTGAGCCGGGCCGCCGGGTTCTTCCGCTTGCTGATCTTGGACTTGTCGGTGTTCCGCAGCAGCGGCATGTGCGCAAACGCCGGTGGCTGCAGACCCAACCAGCGGTACAGCAGCAGGTGTTTGGGCGTCGAGGAAATCCACTCCTCGCCACGCACCACATGGGTGATGCCCATCAGGTGATCGTCGACCACGACGGCCAGGTGATAGGTGGGGTAGCCGTCGGCCTTGCGGATCACCTGGTCGTCCGGACGGGGTGCCTTCACCTCGCCGCGGATGAGATCGGTGAAGGCGATCGGCGCGTCGCGTGGAATCAGCATCCGGACCACTGGCGTCTCGGCGAAGCCCGGCAGGGTCGCTCGCTCCTCGGCGGTCTTGCCGTAGCAGAGCCGGTCGTAGCCGGTGGGGCGCTTGGCCTTCTGCTGGGCCTCGCGCATGTCGGCCAGTCGCTGCGGGGTGCACCAGCAGTAGTAGGCGTGGCCGTCGGCGAGCAGTTGTTCGACGAACGGCCGGTAGGTGTCCAGCCGCTCCGACTGACGGTAGGGCGCGCACGGCCCGCCGATGTCCGGCCCCTCGTCCCAGGTCAGGCCGAGCCAGCGCAGCGTGTCGTACACCTGCTGTTCGGAGTCCTCGCGGAACCTGGTCCGGTCGGTGTC
The DNA here is from genome assembly GCF_000426645.1 of Nakamurella lactea DSM 19367. Classification (GTDB taxonomy): domain Bacteria; phylum Actinomycetota; class Actinomycetes; order Mycobacteriales; family Nakamurellaceae; genus Nakamurella; species Nakamurella lactea. The sequence goes on from NZ_AUFT01000015.1 coordinate 2,114, forward strand.
CTCGATCCGGAGCAGGAACCGCCCGTCGTTCTTGCGCGCGAACGCGAGGTTGAACAGGGACATGTAGGCGGTGCCGACGTGCGGGTCGCCCGTGGGTGACGGGGCGACCCGGTCGCGGACAGCGCCGGGGAGATTTTCGGTCATGGCGCCCCCGATCCTAGGCGGTCGCCAACCGGCCCCGAACGCTCAGGCGACGGCCTTGCGCGGGCGGCCGCGGGCGCGCTTGCGGGCGATCACCACGCCGTGGTCGAACAGCTCGCCGCCCCAGACGCCCCAGGGCTCCTCACGTTCGAGCGCGCCGGCCAGGCAGGCCGCCCGGATCGGGCACTCGGCGCACAAGGCCTTCGCCAGCTCGATGTCGTCAGGTCGCTCGGCGAACCACAGGTCCGGGTCCTCCGACCAGCACGGCAGCTCTCCGTCAACAAGCTTCAACATGCTGGCTACCTGCCCTTCGCCGGACGACCCCGAGCGGACACGACTGTCCGACCCGCTCCACTGTGTGGTTCTGAGGTAGCCACGGGCATGGGGCACGTTCCCTATCCGACGATGCGGGCTACCTCAGATGTGACATCCCGCTTGCCGGCACCGGCCGCTTCGGCGGCTCCCCCACATAGGCCGCGCTGGGCCGGATGATCTTGCGGTCGGCAGCCTGCTCGAGGATGTGCGCGCACCAGCCGACCATCCGGCTCACCGTGAAGGTCGGGGTGAACATGGATCGCGGGATACCGCACTGCTGCATCACCACGCCGGCGTAGAACTCGACGTTCGCGTACAGCTCACGGTCGGGTTTCAGTTCGGCGAGTCCGGCGACCACCTCTTTCTCGACGTCGACCGCGAACTCGATCAACTCGCCGCCCAGCGACCGGCCGATCTCGCGCAGCAGCACCGCCCGCGGATCCGCCGTCCGGTACACGGCATGTCCGAATCCCATGATCCGCTCGCCCGCCGAGACCTTCGCCCGCACCCAGTCCCTGGTGCGATCTGGACTGCCGATCTCGTCCAGCCCGTCCAGCGCCCGGTCCGGGGCGCCGCCGTGCAGCGGACCGGAGAAGGTGCCGATGGCACCGCAGACGGCCGACACCAGGTCGGCACCCGAGGAGGCAACGGTCCTGGCAGTGAACGTCGAGGCGTTGAAGCCATGATCGATGGTGCTCACCAGATAGGCGTCGATCGCCCGCAGGTGGTCCGGATCCGGCACCGCGCCGGTGACGGCCCGCAGCCAATAGTCGGCGGTCGGCAGGTCCGGCTCCGGCTCGACGACCGGCAGGTCGTTGCGCAACCGGTACAGCCGGGCGAGCAGGACGGGGGTGACGGCGCAAACCCGCAACGCCGCGGCCGCCCGATCCGCCGGCGGCGAGCCCCACAGCGGCGGCACATCGTCGTGCGCACCGAGGAAGGACAACGCGGTGCGCAGCGCTGCCAGCGGATGAAAGTCGTTGCCGGCCTTGGCGATCGCCGGCAGCAGCGCCGTGAGCGCGGGCGGCAGCTCGCGAAACCGGCCGACCTGTTCGAGCAGCCCGGTCCGTTCGGCGGCCGACGGCAGCCGGCCGGTGCGCATCAGGAACCAGGCGTCCTCGAAGGTGCGCCGCTGCGCCAGCTCGATCGCCGAGTACGGCCCGTAGTGATAAAAGCCCTCGGTGCCCCGTACGTCACCGATCGCGGTCTCCGCCACCAGCACGCCGGCCAGCCCGGCCGGCACGGTCAATGGCGCCGCGGTTGCTGTCGTGTCTGCCGTCATGTCGGCTCCTCTCGTCAGCGACCACGGTCCGCTGCCCGAACGAATGTTGTCAATGTTGATCACATCAATGTATGACGGTGTCATGACCATCGAGCCGACTCCCCCGCCCGACCACCTGAGCACCGAGCAGGCGGCCCGGGTGCTCGGCGTGAAACCGGAGACGATCTACGCCTATGTCAGCCGCGGCGTGCTGCCGAAGGTGACCGTGTCGGGCCGCCGGGGTTCCTGGTTCCCGGCCGACCTGGTGGAGACGCTCCGCTCGAAGGGGCCGCGGAACGCGCTGACCGGGATGGCCGAGCGGATCCACACCAGGGTCACCCTGCTGCACAACGACCGGCTGTACTACCGCGGGCGGGAGGCGGTGGAGCTGGCCGACTCGTCGACGTTCGAGCAGGTGTGCGCGCTGCTCTGGCAGTCCGAACCGGCGCCGCTGCCGCCACCCGCGGCGGTCGATCGCGGCGGCCTGATCGCCGGTATGCCCCGCCGGCTGGACATGGTGCGGACGTCGATCGCTGTCCTGGCCGGCTACGCCGAGGTCCGCGGTGACCTGTCCGCCGCTGCGGTGACAACAGCTGCGCGGCAGGCGATTTCGACGGCGATCGGGGTGTTGCCGTTGGTCGGTGCTGCGGCCGAACCGGACGCTCCGGCCGCCGACCGGCTGTGGCCCGCGGTCACCGCGCTGCCCGCCCGCCGCGATCGGATCAGGCTGCTGGAGGCCGCAATGATCCTGCTGGCCGATCACGAATTGGCCAGCTCCACCACCGCCGCCAGGGTCGCCGCCGGCACCAGGGCCGACCCGTACGGCGTGCTGACGGCCGCCCTCGGGGCGATGGACAGCCCGGCGCACGGAGCGGCGGCCAGCCGGGCCCGCCGGCTGTTGACCCAGGCCGTTGTCGACCCGGCCGCGGTGATCAGCGAGTACCTGGCCGGGGAACGGCAACCGCCGGGCTTCGGCCAGCTGATCTACACCGAACGCGATCCGCGCGCCGACTTCCTGCTGCAGCGGATCGCCGAGCTGCCGGGGACCGATCGGGGTTTGCTGCGCACCGCCCGGCGGTTGGTGGAGGAGTTCGACGGCCGCCGCGGCTGGTTCCCCAATTCGGATTTCGCACTGGCGCTGCTCGGCGAGGCGACCGGGATGGTCCCGGACGGCGGCGACGTCATCTTCACCATCAGCCGACTCGCCGGCTGGACCGCCCACGCGCTGGAGGAGTACGCCGAACCGCCGCTGCGATTCCGGCTGCACGGGCTGTACGTCGGCGAACGCCCAGGGTTGGGATAAATGGGGCATTTCGCCGGCGCGGGATGGTCGCAAGCGGCGCCCGGTTCTACAGCGTCAGATATCGCTGCAACTCGTACGGCGTCACCTGCCTGCGGTAAGCCTCCCACTCGGCTCGCTTGTTGCGCAGGAAGTAGTCGAAGACGTGCTCCCCCAACGCTTCTGCCACCAGCTCCGAGTTCTCCATGACCGTCAGCGCGGCCTCCAGCGAACCGGGCAGCTTGGCATAGCCGAGGGCACGGATCTCGGCGTCGGACACGCCGGAGATGTCCTCGTTGGTCGGATCGGGGAGCTGGTAGCCGTCCTTGATGCCCTTGAGTCCTGCGGCCAGCACCACCGCGAACAGCAGGTACGGGTTGGTGCCCGCGTCGGGCAGCCGGAACTCGATGCGCTGGCTGGACGACTTACCTGGCGAGTAGTTGGGCACCCGCACCAGCGCAGACCGGTTGGCCTGCCCCCAGGACACCACGGTCGGCGCCTCCTCCCCGATCACCAGCCGTTTGTAGGAGTTGACCCACTGGCAGCTGACCGCGGTGATCTCCGGGGCGTGCTGCAGGACGCCGGCCAGGAAGGCCCGGCCGGTGGCCGACATCTGGTATTCGTCATCCGGGTCGTGGAAGGCGTTGGTCTCCCCCTCGAACAGCGAGAAGTGGGTGTGCATCGCCGATCCGGGCTGATCGGGGAACGGCTTGGGCATGAAGGACGCGCGCACCCCCTGGGTGATCGCCACCTCTCGCACCACGTACCGGAACGACATGATGTTGTCGGCCATGGTCAGCGCGTCCGCATACCGCAGGTCGATCTCCTGTTGCCCGGGCGCGCCCTCGTGGTGGGAGAACTCCACCGAGATCCCCATCGCCTCGAGGGTGTCGATGGCCTTGCGCCGGAAGTGCGGGGCGGCGTCGTGTGAGGCCTGGTCGAAGAAGCCCCCGCTGTCGGCCGGCACCGGCGGGGTGCCGTCCTGCGGCAGACCCCGGAGCAGGAAGAACTCGATCTCCGGATGCACGTAACAGGTGAAGCCCATTTCGGCGGCGGCCTCCATCGACCGGCGCAGCACGTGCCGCGGATCGGCCCAGGACGGTGAACCGTCCGGCATCGCGATGTCACAGAACATCCGCGCCGAGTACGACCGGCCCTCGTCGGCCTCCCAGGGCAGCACCTGGAACGTCGCCGGATCGGGCTTGGCGACCATGTCCGACTCGTGGACCCGCGAATAGCCCTCGATCGCCGAGCCGTCGAAGCCGATGCCGTCGACGAACGCGCCCTCCAGCTCGGCCGGCGCGATCGCCACCGACTTCAGATAGCCCAACACGTCGGTGAACCACAGCCGCACGTAGCGGATGTCGCGCTCCTCGAGCGTGCGCAGGACGAACTGTTGCTGACGATCCATTCGCTCACCTTATGAGGACCATGTTGCGGTCGCGTTACGCGGGAGCGCACCGGACGGGCCGCGGACGGTCGAGGGGGTCCGCTGGCGACTCTGCCGGGGCTGGCGAGCCGGTACGGTGACGCAATGTCCGGACCCGAGGCGCCGGCCGAACCGGCCCCGAACGACGCCCCCGGCGTCGTCGGACCGCTGGTCACCGAGGACGCGGTGAGCTGGTCGCTGCCGGTCGTGGAGTTCGGCGACCGGGTCACCGGGGTCGACCTCGGCGTCGACTGGATTCTCACCGAACCGCACACTTTCGACCGCAGCGGCGGAGACTGGACGCTGCGGCTGACCAGGCCGCTGGCCCACCGGTTCGAATACCAACTCATCCTGCACCGCCCGGACGGCGACGAGTTCGTCACCGATCCCACCAATCCGCTCCGGGTGCCCGGTCCGTTCGGCGACAAGTCCGAGATCCGCTTCCCGGACTATGCCGAGCCGGCCTGGCTGGGTACCGAGGTGGTCGGCGACACCGTCGAGATCGCCGATCCGCCCAGCAGTCTCGCCGTACCGGTGCCGATCCAGCTGTTCACTCCGGCAGGCCTGGCGCCAGAGACCGCTGCGCCACTGCTGATCGCCCACGACGGCAGCGACCTGACGACCCGCGGCGGGCTGTTGTCCTGGGCCTGCGCGCAACCGGAGCCGGTCCGGGTGGCGCTACTGGATCCACCGAACGGATACCGCGACGTCTGGTACGCCGCCGAGCCCGAGTACGCCGACCACATCGGCGGCGTCGTCATCCCCGCCCTGCGCGAGCGGGTCCGGACCTCCGCGACCCTCGGGCTGGGCGTCAGCCTCGGCGCGGTGTCGATGCTCACCATTCACCGGCGCCGGCCGGAATCGCTGGACGCGCTCGCCCTGCAGTCCGGCTCGTTCTTCACCGCTGAACTCGACCCACAGGAATCGCGCTGGCCGCCGTTCGACCAGGTGGTGGCGGCGGTGTCGGCGATGTCGTCCGCGTTGCCGGGCCAGTCGCGGACCGTGCCGGTATTGATGACGGTCGGCGCGATCGAGGAGAATCGGGCCAACAACGAACAGCTGGCCGGCGCACTCACCTTCCAGGGCTACGACGTCGACGCCAGGATCGTGCCGGACGCACACACCATGATCGGCTGGCGCGATGCCTGGTCGCCGGGCCTTGACCAGCTATTGCGCAAACTGGGCTGACGGACGGAAGGTGGCGCGATGACACAGACCGAGTTCCATCAGCTCGACGCCTCGCAACTGGGCGGCGGGACCGCCGAGGTGGTGGTGCACGGGCACTACGGTCGGCCGATCCTGTGGTTCCCGTCCGAGGCCGGGTCGGTGCACGACTTCGTCTCCAACGGGCTGCTGGACGCGGTCCGCGGGGCCGTCGACGAGGGCCGGATCAAGGTCTTCTGCGTCCCGAGTTACGACACCGAGTCGTGGTCTGCGTCCTGGAAGCCGTTGGGCGACAGGGCGAAAGCCCACCTCGCCTACGAGAACTGGATCATCTGGCAGGTGGTGCCGTTCATCCGCGACCACTCCGGCGGCCGGGCCGACATCGCCACCGCCGGCACTTCGCTCGGGGCCTTCCATGCCACCCTGTTCGCGCTGCGGCAGGCCCACCTGTTCCCGCATGCCGTGGCGATGTCGGGCAGCTACGACCCGCGTCGCTGGCGCAGCTGGGGCGAACACACCGATGACGTCTATTTCACCAACCCGATGGAATTCGTACCCGGCCTGCAGGGCGAGCACCTCGACTATCTGCGGTCCGCGGTCCGGATCACCCTGGTGGTCGGATCCGGTCAGTGGGAGGACACCACCGGTTCCCTGGAGTCGACCAAACAGCTGGCGGACGTGCTGCAGGAGAAGGGCATCGGCAACGACCTGTTCATCTGGGGCACCGAATGGCCGCACGACTGGCCGAGCTGGCGCGCCCAGGCCGCGCTGTACCTGCCGGCCCTGGGCTGATCACGTACCGGCCGGTCGGCTGATCACCGGTCCGCATCATTCGCCGGCGAGGTGGTGCCACCCGGGCCGCACTGTGTGAGGATCGGCCCATGAGTGAGCGTGCGAACGAATCATCGGCACTGAGCGGGGAGTCATGACCGGTAAGAAGGACGACACCACGCATCTGATCGGCCTGCTGCTCGGCACCGAGAGCGATTGGCCGCGGGCGTTCGAGACGCTGGTACGCGGGCTCGGTCCGGTCCGGCACCGGGGCAAGGATCACCGGATCAGCACCGAGCGGATCACCATCGAGCCGTTCGACCTGCGCGACCCGGTACGCCACGACGTAGTGATCGACCGGCTCGCCTGGTGGTACTTCCACCCGCGGGAATGGCTGAAGAAGGCCTCGCTGGTCAACGACACCTATCTGTTGAACAACCCGTTCACCTTTCAGGCGATGGAGAAGCACTCCGCCTATTGCGCGATGATCCGGCTGGGATTCGACATCCCGCCGACCGTGCTGGTGCCCTACAAGAATCCGATCGATCACGAGAAGTGGGCCTACACCGCCTCCACCTACAACCTGCCGTTCGACCTGGACGAGGTGGCCGACCGGGTCGGGTTCCCGATGTTCATGAAGCCGTTCGACGGCGGCGCCTGGCGCGGCGTCTCCCGGATCGACGACACCGCCGCACTGCACCACGCCTACGACGCGTCCGGGCAGATGTTGATGCACCTGCAGTCGGCCGTCAGCCCGTTCGATTCGTTCGCCCGCTCCCTGACCATCGGCCCGGAGACCCAGGTGATGAAGTTCCGGCCGGAACTGCCGATGCACGACCGCTACGAGGTGGCGCACAACTTCCTGCCGGCCGAGGCCGGCCAGGAGGTCCTGACGCTGTCCCGCACCATCAATGCGTTCTTCCGCTGGGAGTTCAACTCCTGCGAGGCGCTGGTCACCGGGCAGCGGGTGCAGCCGATCGACTACGCGAACGCCTGCCCGGACATCGCCATCACCTCGCTGCACTACTACTTCCCGTGGGCGATCAGGAATCTGATCAGCTGGAGCGTATTCTGCGCGGTCACCGGCCGCCGCGGCCAGGTCGACACCTCGACCCGCGCCTGGTTCGCCGTCGGCGACGATCCCGACCTGAGTTGGACCGACAAGCTCGGCCAGTACGCGCAGCTCGCGGACGAGTATTTCCAGGCCGACGAGTACCGCGAGTTCTGCGCCACCAGCCTGGCCGCACTACCGGAGATGGTGCACGAGTGGATCGGCAGCAGCGCGTTCGACGACCTGTTGATCGAGACGGTGAAAGCCACTTATCCGGCCGAGGAGCACGACCGGTTCGCCGCCCACTTCCGCGGCCTGCTGGCGATGTGGCACGCAGATCAGGTCGGCGCCAGTCCCGACCAGCCCGACTCTCCGCGGGCGACGGCCCGGCCGAGCGCGCCGGTCTCCGAGGTCCGTCCGACGAGCTGACCGTGTCCCGGTGCAGCGAGCACGCCGGTGTCGGACCATGCCAGGGCGCCGCGCACGACGCAGGCTCGGACGCCGCCGCGCACCGTCATCCCGTCGTACACGCTGTAGCCGGCCGCCGAGTACTGTGCGGCGCCGTCGATCACGCTGTGCCGCAGTGGATCAAGGATCATCAGGTCCGCGTCGGCACCCACCGACACCGATCCCTTGGCCGGCGCCAGCCCGTACAACCGGGCGGCGTTCGTCGAGGTGACCTCGACGAAGGTCTCGATGCCGAACCGGCCGCCGAGCACGCCCTCGGAGAACAGCATGCCCACCCAGGTCTGCAGATCCGCCACGCCCATCCTGGCGCTGGCGACCGTCAGCCCTGAATCGGTCTTGTCGGCCAACCGCCAGGGCGCGTGATCGCTGGCCACGGTGTGCACGGTGCCGTCGGCGATCCCCTGCCACAAGGCGGCCACATCCCGCGCGGACCTGACCGCAGGCATCCCGGTGAACCGGCCGGGTTGCGGGCGGGAGAACACCTCATCGGTCAGATGCAGGTACATCGGCCGGGTTTCGACGAAAACGGGCACCCCATCGGCCCGCGCCGACGCCGCGACCGCCAGTGCCTGCGCACTTGACACGTGCACCAACACCATCGGCGTACCGGTCCGCCGGCACACCTCGACGGCCCACCGCACCGACGACACCTCCGTCTCGACCGGGCGGCTCTGCGCGAAGTGCTCCAGACCACCGCGGCCGGAAGCGATCAGCCGGCGTCCGGCCGCATCGATCAACGCGGCGTTCTCGCAGTGCACCAGGGCGATCATCCCGGCCCGGCCGGCGGCCGCTATCGCCGCCTCGATCAGCGACGGGTCGCCGCCGAAACTCGGATCGACGACTTTCAGTGCAGGGTGACCGGCGCGGGCGAGCGCCGGGATCGCCGCGACGTCCTCGGCCGTCGGGGTGACCAGGCCGGGGATCAGCAGGACGTCCACCCGCGCGTCGCGCTGCGCCGCCGCCGCATCGCGGTTCAGCGCGCCCGACAGCGTCCAGCCGTCCTCGGCGAAGGACATCTGCCCGACCGTGCCGACACCGCCGGCCGCGGCGGCCGCGGTTCCCATGGCGAAGTCGTCGACGAACCCGTTCGGTTCCCCCCCGTTCGACGCCTGCGCCGACAGGTGCACGTGCAGGTCGAGGGCGGCCGGCAGGACGAAACAGCCGGTGGCGTCGATCGTCTCGCAGCTGCCAGCCGCCGCGGCGCGGGCGCCGCCGACCTCACCAACGGCGACGATCCGGTTGCCGTCGATCAGCACATCGAGTAATCCGAGATCACGGACCGGACCGCCGTCCACCGGCGTCACGACTCGGCCGCCGGCCACCAGCAGGCTCATCCGCAGGATCCCTTCACCGTTGGGCGATCAGCAGGTGGTGCCGGCCGGCGGAACCTTCAGGCTGACCAGGTAGTCGGTTCCCGCGGTGTCCACGCAGGCGATCCCGGCCCCCAGAAACGCGGTGTGTCTGGTGCCCTTGACAGTGATCAGTGCCCCGCCCAGATCCTTGGCCAGGTCGACGCCGGCCTGGTACGGGGTGGCCGGGTCGCCGGTGGTGGAGATGACCAGGATCTTCGCCGTCAGGTTGTCGACGTTCGGGGTGTGCGGCGTCAGCGTCGGCTTTGCCGGCCAGGAGTCGCAGACGTCCTTGGTCGCGACCACCGGATCGCCGGAGTCCAGGAACGGCGCCGCCTGGTTGTACTGCTTGTTCAGTTCGGCGACCTGCTGCGGATCGGTTCGCGGATCGTCCATGCAGCGGATCGCCAGGAATGCGTCCATCAGGCTCGAGTAGTGACCGGAGCTGTCCCGGTCCTCGTACAGGTCGGCGATCCGCATCATCAGGTCGCCGTTGCCGCGGCTCAGGTCGAGCAACGCGTTGGCCAACGGCTCCCGGAAGGCCTCGGCGTACATCGCCTGGATGGTGGCGGTGTTCGCGTCGTTGAAGGTCAGCACCCTGCCGTCGGACAACGTCAGCGGTGTGTCCAGCAGCGGCCGGACCAGGTGCTGATAGACGGCTGTGGCGGCGCTCGGGTCCTTCCCGAGCACGCAGGTCGGCTGCTGGGCGCACCACTTCGCGAACTCGTCGAAGGCCTCCTGGAACCCCTTGCCCTGGTTCACCACCTCGGTTCCCGGATCGAGGTTCGGATCGATGGCGCCGTCCAGGATCATCGCCCGGACGTTGGCCGGGAACTGCTCGGCGTAGGAGGTACCGAGGCGGGTGCCGTAGGAGTATCCGACGTAGGTGAGCTGGCGGTCACCGACCGCTGCCCGCAGGATGTCCATGTCCTTGGCCACGTCGGTGGTGCCGACGCTGGCCAGAAAGGCCGCGCCGGAGATGCCTTCGTCCTTGCCGGTGCGTTCGGTGCACCACTGCGCGACCTGGGCGGCGTAGGCGTTCATCGCGGCGATGCCTTCGGGCGTGGTGCTGCGCAGGTTGGCCGCCCGCTCGCCATCCCGCTCGGCGTCGGTGCGACAGGTGACGGCGGGTCTGGAGGCTCCGGTGCCCCGCGGGTCGAATCCGACCAGGTCGAAATGCTGTCGCAGGTCGATCTTCTCGGTGGCGAACTGGGCGACCGTCGACATGCCGGAACCGCCGGGTCCGCCTGGGTTGAAGATGACCGACCCCAGACGGTCGCCCTGGTCGCCGGTGGCCGGCGCCCTGAGTACGCCGACGGTCGCCTGGCCGCTGGCTGGGTCGTCGTAGCTGACCGGAACCTTCAGCCTGGCGCACTGCAATCCGGCCGTGCCGTAGGTCTCCCGGTCGCTGTCCGTCTGCGCGAACTCCGCGCAGTCCTGCCACTGCAACTGCTGTGAGTAGTAGGCCTCCAGGCCCTTCGGCACCGGCCCCAGGTCGCCCGGCGCCGGGTTCGCGGGCGTCGGACTTGCGGCAGTGCCGCCGGCGGCGGTGCTCCCGGCAACGGTGCTCCCAGCAGCGGTGCTCACCGGTATCGCGCTGCCGACCACCCCGGCGCCGCAGCCGGCCAGCAGCAGCCCGGCGACGGCGAGCAGGCCGATCCGGGCGGCTGGACGGGAACGGCGGATTCGGGCACTCAGCGGTCGCGGCACACGATCGATCATGTCATCACTGGTTGTGAGCCGAGAGCGAGCGAAGGACACGGCGGGTGGAGCGCAGCCCAGCGACATCCGCCAACCAACCGGCATCACCGCGCTTTTCCGTATAGTCCGAACCATGGCGACATGGCTCAGATGTCGGTCTACGACTACCGACGGACTCAGCACCGCGGCTAGTGGCCGTCGCAGCACCGACCCTGGTGGCCATTCCACGGACGCGCGACGTCCCGGGATGGACAAGACGCTGCAGGATGTTCAGACCGCCCAGAACCGTCGCGCGGTCGCGGGGCTGCTCGCCGGGCTCGCCGGATTGGCAGCAGTAGCCGGATGCCACTCCAGCGCAGTTCCGGAGATGGCATTCGGATCATGGACCGTTTGCAACACGACGCGTCCGCAGCGTCCGTCAGTCCGCTTACGAGTGACAGGCTGCCAGCAAATCGTGGGCGTGTCCGGTCAACCGCATCGGGCCGGGACGGCTCGTCCGTCGCGTCCGTCGTGGTGAGGGGGTGTCGTTCTGGGTGACGAATCGGCCGGCCCGACAGCGCGGCGGAGCGCCGGAGCGGGCGTCCCGATCCCACAATGGCGGCCGCCAGTACCACCACCAGGTCGGATCTGTCGCCAGGCGGCGGTTGCTGCCGTCAGCCCCGGGGTGGTTCGTCGTTGCCGGTCCAGGCGGCGTCCTCGGCGTCGAGTTGCTCCTCGCGCGCCTTCACCGCCGCAAGGGCGCCCTCCGCCGCCTCCCTGCTCGGGTAGGGACCGAGGTGATCGGTGCCCTTACCCTGGCCCTCCTGCTCGACCTGCCCGGTGATCACGTTGTAGTACCACTGCGTGTGCTGACCGATCTCATCGCCCATCGGCACAGCGTGCCATGCCGACAGCGGGCGTCAAGTCAGCGGTTGCCCAATGGTCAGGTGACGGCGCGCATCTCGAAGTTCCGGTCGTCCACGGACACCAGCTCCACGGTGACCCTGGTGCCTTCAGTGAGCCCGTCGCTGGCGCACTTGGCCTGGATCGGCGGCTCGTCGACGGCGATCGTCGCCCGCTTCTTCTCCTGATCGATCTGCACCACGACGCCGGTGAACTGCTCGCCCTCGCGTCCCTTCAGCAGGAACGCGGACACCACGCCGACGCAGTTGCGCTCCAGATCGTGGGCCGTCCGGTCGGTCGCCTCCATGGTGTCGGCGATCGCGTCGAGCGAACTGCGCACCCAGTCCGGCACCTCGGTGCCGGCCACCTGGGCCAGGCAGATCTCGGTGCCGAACCGGTCGACCAGCCGGCGCAGCGGGGCGGTGACGTGGGCGTACGGCGCCCCCACCCCGGCGTGCGAGTGGTCGGCCGGCGGCGTCCCGGTGAACGGCGTGTAGCCGGCGCCCCTGAGCAACTTCAGCGCGTCCTGCAGGAACGCGGCGTCCGCCGGTTTCGAGCCGTCTAGGCCGGCGATCACGTCACCGGGCGGGAGCTCGTCCGACCACGGAATGCCCAGTGCCGCAGTCTCTTTGCGGAGTCTGGCGACGTCGCGGTCGGACGGTTCGGGCAGCGTGCGGAGCACGCCGTAGCCGCCGCCGAGCATGATGGTCGCCGCGCACATCCCGGTCAGCAGGCTGATCTCGGCGTTCCACTGCTCGATGGGCAGCACCGCACGGAGCTCCAGGGTCCAGTTGCCGTCCGGGCCGCGCTGGACCTCCACGTCCGGCAGGTCGAGGGAAATGGCGTGCCGCGCCCTGGCCGCCGCCAGCCGCAGCTTGCCGACCTCGGGCAGCAGCGCGATGGAGGGGTGCAGCCGACCGGCGTCGGCGTCGGCCTGGGCGCCCGGATAGTCCAGTTGTGCCACCGACCGCACCATCGACCTGGTCAGCCGCACGTCGGTCGGCGCGCCGGAGGCGTCCAGCGTGATGGTCCACAACACGGCGGCCCTGATCTGATCCGGCAACAGGCTGGCCGCGCCTTCGGACAGCTCAAAGGGGTGCAACGGGCTGATCAGGTCGGGACTGTAGTAGGTCTGCCCGCGCCGTCGGCTCTCGGCGTCGACCGCGCCACCGGCGCCGACGTAGCTCGCCACGTCGGCGATCGCGTAGCGAACCAGATAGCCGCCGTCCGGACCGGCCTCCAGGTGCACGGCCTGGTCGAGGTCCTTGGAGCCCACCGGATCGAGGGTGACGAACGGAATGTCGGTCGCGTCGTCGGGCGCGGTCGGTAGGTGCTGGGCGATCTGCACCGCCTCGTCGACGGCCGGCTGCGGGTAGCCCGCCGGGATCTCCAGGTCGCGCCGGATGCCGGCGAAATCGATGTCGGTGGCAGCGGTGTTGATCTTTCGGAACGGCATCGGCACAGGTTACGTCCGGTGGTCCGGCGCCGCCGTGGCACGCCGGATCAGCCGTACTGGAACTCCCAGCCGCCGTCGGTGTTCAGGTCCAGGACCACCGTGCCCTTGGCGCTGCTCACGTCGAGCACGACAGAGCCCTTGACGAAGGTGCCCTTGGCGATCAGCCGGGAATCGACGTACGGCAGTTGTTCCTCCGATTTCAGGCAGCCGCCTGCCTCCTCGGTGTCGGTTCCTGGTTGCGCGGTGCCCTTGGCGTCGTAGGCGACCCAGGACGGGGCGGCGAACGAACTGCTCCACAGCTCGGCCGATTCCGCACTCACGTCGCGCGGTTCCACTTCGAGGTCGATCCGCAGGAAGTGGCCCCGGCGCGACTTGGCTGCCCCGGCAACACATTTCGGATCGAGGGTGATCTTGCTGACGACGAAGATCAGCTCGCCGTCCGGCTGATCGTCCGAGGTGAAGGTGACTCCGTTGGCCTCACCCGGCTTGGCGATCAGGTCCCCGTAGGCGTTCTTCTTGCGGCCCGGTTCGGGGTTCGGCAACTTCCAGGTCCTCGTGCTCGTCACCCGGGTGGTCTGCCCAGAAGTTGCGGCCGAGGAGGCCGGCGGAGAGGGCACTGCGGGGGTTGAGGTCGGGGCTGACGTCGGAACAAGTTCCGATGGCGGTGTCGGGACTGACGTCGGTGTGGCGACTGGGGTCAGCGTCGGGACCGAGGTCGGGGCGAGCGGATCGGAGGACGGTGCCGGCGGTGGCGTCGGCACCGGGGTGGTCGCCGCCACTGCGGCGCCGCCGACGGAGTCTGCGCAGCCCGCTGTCAGGCCGAGGACGGCCATGACGGCGATGGCCAGGACGGGAACACGAGGCATCCGTCGACGATATGTCACCGATTGTCACCCTGGACCCGTCCGCCATGGCAGCACGACGTGTGAACGGCACCTGACGGGAGGCAACGACCATGCCGTGCCGGGGCCGGTGGGTCGTCCCGCTGGAGCCGACGAACTGCCGGCCCCAGCGGAGTTCAACCCCGACCCCGCGGTGCCCCTGCGTTCGCGATCACGAACTGCACCGATCATTTCACACGACCGTGCAGGTGGGCGGCCCTTCGATACGCAATCGTTGCAGCCTGTCCGGACAACTTTGGCGCAGCGACGAGTTCGGCGGGCTTCGTTACGACCGACAATGGCAAATCCTGCCGATAGTGGATCAGGCGACCTGTAAGCCGGGTCCTGTTCCCGGCGGGAGACTCCCGCCGGGCGGCGACCATCCATCTCGGCGTGCCGTTGCCGACACGCTCCAGCGGTCTACCCGCAGACTCGGGCGGGCCGCCCTCGAACGCCTGCGCACCTCCGGCCGGAGCCGGAAGTTCTTGACCTTGCTCCGGGTGGGGTTTACCGAGCCGCCCCGGTCACCCGGGACGCTGGTGGTCTCTTACACCACCGTTTCACCCTTACCGGCGGGCGAACCCGCCGGCGGTCTGTTCTCTGTGGCACTGTCCCGCGACTCACGCCGGGTTGCCGTTAGCAACCACCCTGCCCTGTGGAGCCCGGACTTTCCTCGGCGACACCGCTGCTCACGTTCACAACGGTGCCGACGCGGCCGCCCGGTCGCCTGATCCGTCGCCGATCCTACGGCCTGCCGCGCAGATGTCCGGTGTCGTTGATCGAGCAGACCATGGTGGCGCCGTCCCGGTCGACCGTGATCATGCTGATCGAGCAGGTGTCGACCCTGATCTTGTAGGCGACGTCCAGCGGCGCGGCCAACGCCTCGACCAACAGCATCTTCGTGGTCGCGGCGTGGGTCACCAGCACCACCGTGCCACCGCGATGCGCGGCCAGCACCCGCTGGACCGTGCCGCGTCCGCGGTCGCGGACCTGCGCGAACGACTCGCCGCCGGGCGGCGCGGCCTGCGGGTCGGACCGCCAGGCCTCGAACTCCGCCGGCCACTTCCGGGCGATCTCGGCGGCGGTGAAGCCGGACCACTCCCCCAGCCGACCGTCCAGCAGTCCATCGTCGGTGGTCACCGCCACTGCGGCGGAACCCGTTGCGGCGGCGATGATCTCGGCGGTACGGCGGCAACGCTGCAGGGTGGAGCTGACCACCGCGGTCACGCCGTCGCCGGCCAACCTGGCCGCCACCGCCCTGGCCTGCGCCACGCCCCGCTCGGTGAGTGCGACGTCTTCCCGGCCGGCGAACCTGCCGTGCTCCCCCCAGGTGGTGACGCCGTGCCGCACCACCAGCAGTGTGGTGGTGCCGGGTCCGGCGCCCGGCCGGTGCAACTGCAGTGACGGCGGGCCGGCGGCCGGGTCATCGGTGTCGTCGGTGTCGGCGTCAACGAACTCGTCGGCGTCAACGGGCTCGTCGGCATCGAGGTGGTCAGCATCGATGTTGTCCGTCCCTGGGCCGGCAGCGCCCTGGGCGGCTTGGTCGTCGCTGCCCGGGTGCTCGGTCGCGGTCACAGCGGTGTCCGTCAGCCCCGGACCAGAATGGCGCCGCACTCGGTGCACCGCATCACCTGATCGGCGGGGGCGGATCGGATCTGCGACAACGCGACCGAGTCCAGCTCCAGTCGGCAGGCCTGGCATTCGGCGCCGCGCAGTTCTGCGGCGGCGATCTTGCCGGTCTTGCGGATCCGTTCGTACAGCGCCAGCAGGTCGTCCGGTACCTGGCCGGCCTGCTCGGCCCTGGTGGCGCGCAACCGGGCGAGCTCGTCGTCGAGGTCGGCGAACTGGTCGTCCCGGCGCGATTCGGCGGCCGCGATCTCGGCGGCCGCGGCATCGAAGTCCGCGGTCGCGGTCGCCAGCACCGCATCGGCTTTCTCCCGGAGCTCCATCAGCTCCAGCGATCTGTCCTCAAGGGTCGCCTGCCGGCGGGCCAGGGTGTCGATCTCGTGCTGCAGGTTGCTCAGGTCCTTGGCCGGCCCGGCCCCCGCGGCCATCCGCTCGGCGTCCCGATCGGCCCGGGCCCGCACCTGATCGATCTCGAGGTCGAGCTTGCGGCCGTCCCGCTCCAGGTCGGCCACCTCGGTCTCGGCATTGACCTTGGCCACCCGCAGCGACGCGGTGCGTTCGGTGCCGGCCGCGATCAGCGCGAGTTCGGGCAGGGTGTTCCTGCGGTGGTCGGCGGCGGCAATCGCCCGGTCGGTGGCGGCAATGTCGAGCAGCCGCCTTTGATCTGTTGGATCGGCCTGAGGCACGGTCGGCGTTTCCCTTCCTGGTCGTGGTGGGCACGCTACCGGGATCGGCAGGAGTGGAACAATGATCTGGTGCCCAGTCAAGCAGTCCCCGGACCCGCGGGTTCCGCCGGAGGTCCTGCAGGCAACCGCCCGTTCCGCATCAGCGTGGTGTGTTCGGGGAACATCTGCCGCTCACCGATCGGCGAGAAGGTGCTGCAGGCGGCCTTCGCCGACGCCGGTCTGGGCTCCCGGGTGGAGGTGAGCAGCGCCGGCACCGGCAACTGGCACGTCGGCCAGGGCGCCAACGACACAGCGGTGGCGGTGTTGACGGCGGCCGGCTACCCGACCGAGCACACCGCACGGCAGATCGCCGCCGGCGAACTCGAAGAACTCGACCTGGTGCTGGCAGCGGACCGCGGACACGTCGAGGAACTGCGCCGGCTGCTCGGCGATCCGGACGGGCACGATCAGAACAAGGTGGTGCTGCTTCGCAGTTTCGACCCCGACGCGGCTGACGACGAGATCCCCGATCCCTACTACGGTCCGCGAGCCGGATTCGAGGACGTGCTGGCGATGACCAGGTCGGCCGCTCCGCACATCGTCGCCGCCGTCCGGGAGCGGCTGGACGGATGACCAGCACCCGAACCCGACCGTCCGGCCGGCCCGACGTGCCCGGGCGCCCCAGCGTTGGTGCCCGGCTGGCGTTCCTTCGATCGCCCGGCTGGCTGGGCGCGATCGCCGGGGCCTTGGCCTTCGCCGCGGTGTGTTTCTGGGTGTTGGCGCCATGGCAGTTCCACCGGCACGTGGAGCGCGACGTCCGCAACTCGGAGATCGCGGTGGCGGCCCGGGCCGAGCCGGTTCCGCTGGACCAGCGGCTGACGTCGACCGACGGGATCGACCCGGGTGAATCCTGGCAGCAGGTGACCGCGACCGGCCAGTTCCTCGCCGACCGGCAGGTGGTCGTGCGGTTGCGGCAGGACGAGAACACCGGGAACCCGGCGTCGGAGATCCTGGCGCCGTTGCAGCTCGCCGACGGTTCGATACTGCTGGTCGACCGGGGCTACGTCCCGATCGACCAGCTGACCGGCGGTGTCGCCGCCCCGGCAGCGCCGAGCGGTGAGCTCACCGTCACCGGCCGGCTGCAGCCGTTCCAACCCGACCCGCTGAAGCGGGCGCCGGTCCGGGTCGGGGAACGGCTCGAGGTGTACGGCATCGCGGCCGACTCGATCGCCGACCTGCCGGGTCCGGTACTCGGCGGCTTCATCCAGTTGGTCGACGGCAGCCCGGGAGTGCTGACCCCGATCGGTGTCCCGCAGATGGATCCGGGGCCCTACTTCTCCTACGCCTGGCAGTGGCTGGCCTTCGGCACCATGTCGATCCTGGCCATCGGATTCTTCGTCTTCCGAGAGTTCACCGACCCCCGTGATCCGGACCCGCAGGATCTGGACCCGCAGGATCCGCAGGCAAGGCAGCCCCCTCGGACCGCGGCGCGGGCCGCGGCGGAATCGGTCGGCGTGCCGGTGCCGGAACCGGGCTCGGAGTCGCCGCCGGCGCCCGGCCGGTCGAAGCGGACCAGGCCCCGCAGAGGATTCGACCGCGGCTCGCTCTACGACCCGTCCTGAGCCGCCGTGACCGAGCCGGCGTCAGCCCCGCGAGTCGCCCCGGCGGACCGCGCGGCCCTGGCCGAGCAGGCCATCCGCGCCCGCAGTCTGCGACGGCTGTGGGCACTGCCCGGCACCAGGCTCGGTGTGGTGGCCTGGCCGCCGTCGTTCGGTCAGAGACTGTTCCTGCGGTGGCACTACTGGTGGCAGGCGCATCTATTGGACGCCCTGGTGGATGCCCAGATGCGGGCACCCGATGACGAGCGCCGCGCCACGATCACCCGGTTCATCCGCGGGCACCGACTCCGCAACGGAGGTCGCTGGGGCAACAACTACTACGACGACATCGCCTGGTGGGCGCTGGCCCTTCAGCGCGCCGACGAATTGGCCGGCGTGCCCTCCGGCGCCGCCGTCAGCGGGATCACCAGCACCATCGTCGGGGCCTGGTCCGACCTGGCAGGCGGCGGGATCCCGTGGCGGCGCGGCGACGTGTTCCGCAACACCCCGGCCAACGGTCCGGCGGCGATCCTGTTGGCCCGCACCGGGTATCAGGACCGGGCGCTGGCCACCGCCGACTGGATCGATCAGCGGCTGCGGATCGTCGGCACCGACCTGATCGCCGATGGCCTGGTGCCCGGCGAGGCTGACGGCGAGGCCGCCGTCGACGAGACCGTCTACACCTACTGCCAGGGTGTGGTGCTCGGCGCCGAGCTGGAGCTCGCGGTTCGCGCGGGGCGCGATCACGGCCGGATCCACCGGCTGGTGACGGCGGTCGGCACCCACCTCGCTCCCGGTGGCGTGCTGACCGGACACGGCGGCGGCAACGGTGGGCTGTTCACCGGCATCCTGGCCCGCTACCTGGCCCAGATCGCCGTTCGGCTACCCGACGCCGACCGGCAGGACGCACGCACCAGGTCGGCCGCGGCCGAGTTGGTGCTGCGGTCCGCCGACGCCGCCTGGCGTGGTGCCCGGCACGGTCGCGACGGGCCGATCTTCGGTCCGGACTGGGCCGACCCTGCTCGGCAACCGGGTCGCGGCGGCACCGGTGCGGTCAGCGGCAACGCGATGGTCGCCGCGAGCCGCGAGCCGGAGCGGGATCTGTCGGTGCAGCTGTCCGGCTGGATGTTGATGGAAGCGGCGGCCCTGATCGGTACCGGCCCCGCACGCACAGCCGGCAGCGAACTCCCTACCGGCTCCGAACGCACGGCCAAGTCCGAACTCGCTGCCGGCCCCGGACTCAGAGCTGGATCCCGGGATGCCGGACCGACGGATCGATTCGGACGTCAGACCGACCACTGAGCAACCAGTACCCGCACACCAGGGCCACCAGCCCACCGGCCGCCGTCAGCCAGGGACCTGCGCCGGCGCTGCCCTCGCCGGCGGCGAGGACGCCACCGGTGCCGGGATCGAACCCGCGCCACAGGCCCCAGCCGAGGCCGACCAGGCCACCGACCACCAGCACCAGGGCGGCGATCCGGAACGGGTGTCGACCGGCAGGCCGGACCAACGCTGCCGCCGCACCCGCCAGCACGGTGACGCCGCCGACGATCAGCGAGACCAGGCCCGGCCGGAAGGTGCCGAGGCCCCCGGTGGCCAGCAGATCATTGAGATTGCTGCCGACCAGCGGATTGTCGCCCGCGATGGCGCCGAAGCCGGACACCGAGGTCCGCCCGCCGGTCTCGGTCGTCGTGGTCAACCAACCCAGGAACGCACCGATCAGCATCAGCGCGCCGCCGGCGACGGCGATCAGGCCGGCCGGCAGCCCGGTCCGTCGCGGCGGTGTCTTCATTGCCGCGAGGGTACCGATCAGATGCGGCCGGCCGCCGCGAGCAGGCAGGCCAGCCAGGCGCCGGCCACCAGAAAGGGGCCGAAGGCGATCGACGATTTCGCGGTCCAGCGACCCGCCGCGATGCCGCCAACGGCGACCACGGCGGCCAGCACGAATCCGAGGCAGACACCGATCAGCAGGATCTGCCATGAGACGAAACCCGTTGCCGCGCCCAGGGCCAGGGCCAGCTTCACATCGCCCCAGCCCATGGCCGCCGGTGCCAGCAGCGCGGGCACCGCGAGCACCGCGGCGACCACCACCGCGGCCAGCAGGGCCCTGGGTACGCTGCCGGCCGCCGTCGCCGTGCGGGCCGTGATGAGCACCACCCCGACGGTCACCAGCGCGCCCGGGAGGGTGAGGACATCCGGCAGTCGATGGTGCCGCAGGTCGACCGCGCTGACGGCGACTCCGAACAGTCCCAGCCAGCAGAGCAGCCCGAGCAGCGGGCTCCCCCAGCCGATCACCGCCGCGGCGGCGGTGACCAGTGCGGCGGCCGCCTCGACCGGCCCGGCCGGCAGCACCGCGCCGCGGCGCAACCGGGCCAGCAGCAGCCGGATGCCGAGGCCCACCGATGCCCCGAGCAGCAGCCCGGCCGCACCGGCCGTCAGAGCCCCCGCCAGCGTCATCGGATCAGCGTGTCACGACGCCGACGACCGGCCGGAGTTGTCCACAGCAGCCGCGGCCGGTGATCGACTGTCGGCGCCGCCCGGGTCGCCGGGCAGCGGCGGCTCGGGCTCGCCGGGCAGCGGCAGCTCGGGCGCGCCGGGGCCGACCGCCGACCGCAGCGCGTCGCGCATCGCCGCCGCCGGCGCCGGCCGAGACGTGTGCAGTTCGAACTGTCGTAACGCCTGGTGCAGCAACATGTCCAGGCCGGTGGCAGTGGATGTGCCGACGCCACCGGGCCGCCCGGCCCTGGCCGCCGCCAGCGCCGTCGGCCACGGGTCGTAGACCACGTCGAGCAACGCAGGCGCCGGCGCCAGCAGCTCGGCGAACGGATCGGCGGCCCCGGCCGGGACCGTGGACAGCACCAGGTCGGTGCCGCGCACCGCAACGGACAGCTCCTCGGCAGTGAGACCACACTCGGCTGCCGTCAGACCGAGGGTGGCGGCGAGTTCCAGCGCGGCCCGCCGGCCCTCGGGCCGCCGGCCGGCCACCGTCACCCGGGTGGCGCCGAGCTCGGCCACCGCAGCCAGCGCGGACAGCGCCGTGCCGCCGCCACCGAGCAGTAGCACCGACCCTGGGTCCGCCAGGGCGTGCGCGCGCAGCGCGCCGAGCACGCCGTCCACGTCGGTGTTGTCGGCCGACCAGCCGGATCCGTTGCGCACCAGGGTGTTCGCCACCCCGAGCAGCTCGACCCGATCGGATCGGCGGTCGGCCAGGGCAGCGGCGGCGGCCTTCGCCGGCATGGTCACCGACAGGCCGGACCACTCGTCGCCGAGCGATGCGACCAGGCCGGGCAGGCCGGCACCGTCGCAGTCGATCGCCCGATAATCCCAGTCGGTCAGACCGATGGCGGCATAGCCGGCCCGGTGCAGCACCGGCGACTTCGAATGGCCGACCGGCGAACCGACCACCGCACAGCGGTGCGCGGCAGGCTCAACCGTCGAAGACACCGTTGGCCCTGGCCTTCGCGACGCAGGCTTCGTGTTCGTCGAAGGTCACGCTGAAACACGACTTGCCGCTCTTGTCGATCTTGACGAAGTACAACCAGGTGCCCGGCGCCGGATCGTAGGTCGCCTTCAGCGCGTCCGGGCCCGGCGAGCTGATCGGGGTCGGCGGCAGACCGGCGTGCGCATAGGTGTTGTACGGGCTCGGATTGGCCCGGTCGGCGTCCGAGGTGGCGATCTGGGCCCGGTTCAGCGCATAGTTCACCGTCGAGTCGAACTGCAGCTTCATCCGCTTGGTCAGCCGGTTGTCGACCACCGTGGCAACCTGCTGCATGTCGGTGACGATGCCCTCGCGCTGAACCAGCGAAGCGATGATCACCGCCCGATAGGGCGTCAGGTGCTGCGCATCCGCGCCGGTGATGATGTTGGATCCGTTCCACCAGGCGGTCGCGGTGGAGAAGACGGACTTCAACAGGGCCTGGGCATCGGCGCCGGGTGGCACGTCGTAGTCCCCTGGCAGCAGCAGGCCCTCCAGCCGCTTGTCGGGGTCGGGTGCCTTGGCGACGTCGGCCGCTGCCCATTCGGGCAGGCCGATCTGGTCGATCGGCATGGTCCTGGCCGCCTGTTGCAGCTCGGCCACCGTGGCGCATTTCGTCGCACCGTTGAGCGGCACACAGGCCGCCTTGGCGATGTCGGTGAGGTACCCGGGGGTGGTCTTTCCGCCGGCCGTGCTGCTCAGCGCGACGTCCGCCAACTGGCGGCCGGGAATGATCTGCAACTGTCCGACGTGGTTGGCCGCATCGACGATCTGATCGGCCGCGGCCGCCGCCGACGAGTGCTGACGGACCCGGTAGTAACCCGGGTTGAGCGCAGCGACGTCCGCGTCGTTGGCCGCGCTGTCCTCGAACGCCTGGGCGCTGGCGACCACCCCGGCATCGGCCAGCTTGCGGGCGATGGTCGGCAGGCCGTCACCGCTCTGCACCCGGACGATCACCTCGGTGTCGCCGGTGCCGGCGAAGTCGCGTACCTCCTCGGTGCCGGGGCTGCGCCACCAGATGAAGCCGGCGACGATGCCGGCGCTGATCAGCGCCAGCACCAGCAACGCGATCAGCACGGATCTGCGGCGGCGCCTGGTGCGCTTGCGGGCGGCAGCCCTGACGGCGGCCTGCCGCTCCCGAGCGGCCACCCGGGTGGTCCGGGGTGAGGCATCGACCTGTGGCTTATCGGCGGTGGACCGCAGTGCGGCCCGCAGCGCGTCCAGGTCGACGCTGCCGGTGTCGTCGGGGCGGACGGCGGCCGGGCCGGAGGTGGGGTCGGCCCCGGCGGCCGGCACGCCAGCCGACCCGCGCCGGCGACCGCCCGCCCGCCGCCGCGGGTCAGCCGTCACCTGCTCGGTCACCACCGGGTGCTCACCGGTGTGCCCACCGGTGCCGAACAGGCCGAGCTGGTCGTCGTTCATCGATCGGCCGCCAACGCATCCAGCCTGGTCTGCAGGATCGCCACTGCGGCCGCCTGGTCGACGATCTGCCGACGGTTGCGCGAGTTCACGCCGCGCTCGGCCAGCACCCGGTTCGCCGTCACGCTGGTCATCCGTTCGTCGACGAACACCACCGGGAGGGCGCCGATCCGCCGGGTCAGCGCCGCGGCGTAATCGCGGGCCGCGGTCACGGCCTGCCCTTCGGTGCCCTGCAAGGTCCTCGGCAGACCCACCACCACCTCCACGGCCGCACGTTCGGCGACCAGCGCTGCCAACTCGTCCAGGTCCCGCCCGGCGCTGTCCCGTTGCAGGGTCGTCACCGGAGTGGCCAGGATCCCGTGCGGGTCGCTGATCGCGACCCCGACCCGCACGGTACCGACGTCGACCCCCACCCGTACACCACGTGGCGCTGGTGTGTCGGCCGGCGGCCTGCCGGCCGGGCCCCCGATGGGGAGGTCGGCATCGGTCCCTGACCCGGCAGTGCTCACGACTCCAGGGCGCCTTTCAGCGCGGCGATCGCGGCCGGGATCCCGGCCGGATCGGTGCCACCACCCTGAGCGAGCTCCGAGCGGCCACCGCCGCGGCCACCGATGGCCGGCAGGAAGCTCTTGACCAGATCCCCTGCCCGGTGTCCGGCGTCGACCGCCGCGGGGGTGCAGGCGACCACGAACGACACCGCATCCGCCGACGCCGAGAACAGCGCCACCACCCCGGCCTTGCCGGCCAGCCGGCCCCGCACGTCCGAGGCAAGGTTGCGCAGGTCGCCGCCGGACACCCCGTCCGGGGCGGTCGCGGCCACCAGGTGCACCCCGCCGATCTGCTCGGCGGAGTCGGCCAGCGCGCCGGCCGAGGCCAGCACCGCGGCGGCACGGTACTTCTCCAGTTCCTTCTCGGCCGACCGCAGCCGCTCGACCAGCTGCTCGACCCGCGCCGGCACCTCCGGCGCCGGCACCTTGAGCAGTCCGGCGAGTTCCGCGACCAGGGCCCGTTCGGCGGCCAACGACCGGAACGCCTCCATACCGACCGCCGCTTCGATCCGGCGGACGCCGGAGCCGATGGACGATTCGCCGATCAGCGAGACCGGCCCGATCTGGCTGGAGTGATCGACGTGGGTACCGCCGCACAGCTCGATCGACCACGGCCCACCGATCTCGACGATCCGGACCGTCTCGTCGTAGGTCTCGCCGAACAGCGCCAGCGCGCCGAGCTGGCGGGCCTGCGGCAGCGAGGTGTACTGCACCGACACCGGCAGATCCTTGCGGACCGCCAGGTTGGCCACCTCCTCGATCTCGCTGCGGGTCTCGGTGGACAGCCCGCTGTTCCAGGCGAAGTCCAGCCGCAGGTATCCCGGCTTGTTGTACGAGCCGGACTGCAGCGCCTCCGGCCCGAGCACCTGGCGCAGCGCCGCGTGCACCACGTGGGTACCCGAGTGTGCCTGCCTGGCCCCGGTCCGCCACTCCGGATCGACCTTGGCCAGCACCGACTCACCCTCGTGCAGCTCACCGTCGGTGACCCGGACCCGGTGCACCCAGAGCTTGCGGCTCACCTTCTGCACGTCGAGCACCTCGGCCGAGGAGTTCGGGCCGAGGATGACGCCGGCGTCCGACTCCTGCCCGCCAGACTCGGCGTACAGCGGGGTGCGGTCGAGGATCACCTCGACGATGTCGCCCTCGGCCGCCGAGGTCACCCGCTTGCCGTCGGCGATCAGCCCGCGCAGGGCGGCTTCGGACTGCAGTTCGTCATACCCGGTGAATTCGGTCGGGCCGCCGGTGTCCAGCAACTCCTTGTAGACCGACAGGTCTCCGAAGCCACCCTTGCGGGCCTTCGCGTCCGCCCTGGCCCTGGCGCGCTGCTCGTCCATCAGGGCGGTGAAGCCCTTGGTGTCGACGCTCAGGCCGGCCTCGGACGCCATCTCCAGGGTGAGGTCGATCGGGAAGCCGTAGGTGTCGTGCAGGGCGAACGCCGACTCCCCGGTCACCGTGCTGCTCGATTGCGCCTTCGCCTGCGCCGCAGTGGATTCGAACAGCTTGGTACCGGAAGCGAGGGTCTTCAGGAAGGTCTGCTCCTCCTTCTCGACGGTCCGCTCGATCCGCGAGTAGTTCTCCGTCAGCTCCGGGTACGACTCGCTCATCAGGTCCCGGACCTCGGCCGTCAGGGTCGGCAGCACCGGTTCGGTGACGCCGAGCAGCCGGGCGGAACGGATGGTCCGGCGCAGCAGCCGGCGCAGCACGTAGCTGCGGCCCTCGTTGCCGGGCGTCACCCCGTCGTTGATCAGCATGGTGCCGGAGCGGATGTGATCGGCGATCACCCGGAACCGGACGTCGTCGGTGTGGTCGGTGCCGTAGACGCGTCCCGACAGCTTCTCCGCGGTACCGATGATCGGCCGCAGCAGGTCGGTCTCGAACACGTTGTCGACGCCCTGCAGCAGGAACGCGACCCGTTCGACGCCCAGGCCGGTGTCGATGTTCTGGTTCGGCAGCGGGCCGAGCACCGGAACCCCCTGCTTCGGGCCGGCGTCGCCGCGCAGGTCCTGCATGAAGACCAGGTTCCAGATCTCCAGGTAGCGCTCCTCGTCGGCGATCGGCCCACCCTCGACGCCGAACTCAGGGCCGCGGTCGTAATAGATCTCGCTGCACGGGCCGCACGGGCCGGCAACGCCCATGTCCCAGAAGTTGTCCTCGACGCCGCGGCGCTGGATCCGCTCGTCGGGCAACCCGGCGATGTCCTTCCAGAGCGCAATGGCCTCGTCGTCGGTCTCGAAGACGGTGACCCAGATGCGCTCCGGGTCGAAGCCGTAGTTGCCGTCGTCGATGCTGCCGGTCACCAGCTCCCAGGCGTGCTCGATGGCGCCGGCCTTGAAGTAGTCGCCGAAGGAGAAGTTGCCGGCCATCTGGAAGAAGGTGTTGTGCCTGGTGGTGATGCCGACGTTCTCGATATCGAGAGTGCGCACACATTTCTGCACGCTGGTGGCCCGGTCGAAGGGCGGCGTGGCCTGGCCGAGGAAGTACGGCTTGAACGGCGCCATTCCGGCAATGGTGAACAACACCGTCGGGTCTTCGCTGATCAGCGAGCCGGAAGGGACGACGGTATGGCCGGAACGCTCGAAATGATCGAGGAACCGGCGGCGAATCTCATGGGTCTGCATGGCGGTGGCTTTCGGGTGTCGTGAGTGTGCTGGCGAACGGACCATCTGCGTCGGGGCGCTGCCGCAACGCGATGACGTCGCGCGCTGCTTCGCCCCGGGGTCGGGACACGGTGGCGGGGCGCGGCAGGAGTTCCGCAGGCTGACCGGACAGGTCAGGCCGAGCGACGGTCCTGCCGCTCGGTAGCGGCCGCGCCGGCAGCGGCGTCGACGGCCGCACCCGGCAGTGGGCCGGGCACACCCTGCGGCATCTTCTCCGGGCCGAGCAACAACACCGCCCCGTTGGAGTTGTCGATCACCGGCCGGTAGCTGGCGCGGCGGTTGGCCGCGCCCTGCTTGACGTCCGAGGCGAAGGAACCCACCGCGTTGCCGACCTCGGCAATCGCGTCGGCCAGGTCGGCGGCGATCGCCGACGGCGTCAGCTTCGCCTTCAGCGCCTCGCGCGCCGCCACCTTCGCCCGGCGGGTACGCCGGGTCGCCGCGACGCCGAGTGCGACGCCCGCGGTGAACACGTACCTGCGCTTCACGGTTCTCCTTCGGCTGGGGTTCGGTGTCCCAGGCTACCCGGAAGGCGGTACCGAATGGCAGGTGCTGGGCGACCTGCATGCTTGACCCGCACGATTCACAGGCATCATTCATGAATGGTCAACTTCCGCGGGTGGTGCCGGTGACCGCCGTCAACGGGCTGCCGGCCCACATCCTGCTGGTGCACGGGGTGGTGGTGCTGGTGCCGCTGGCCGCGCTGCTGCTGGTGCTGGCCGCGCTGTGGCCGGCGGCGCACCGCCGGCTGGGTGTCGTCACCCCGGCGGTCGCCCTGATCGCCCTGGTGCTGGTCCCGATCACCACGTCGGCCGGCGAGGCCCTGCTGGCCCGGCTCCCGTTCCGGGAGACCAACCCGCTGATCCGGGCTCACACCGAACTGGGTGACGAGCTGCTGCCCTGGGTGGTCGGCCTGTTCGTCGCGGCACTGCTGGTCTGGGGACTGCCGCTGCTGGCCGAGCGGGTCGGGCCGGCTGCGGTCCTCCGGGCGCGCTGGTTGCACTGGGTGGTCGCCGTGCTCGCGGTTGCGGTGAGCGTGGTGACGGTCGTCCAGGTGGTGCGGATCGGCGAGGCCGGATCCCGCGCCGTGTACTCCGGTGTGGTGTGTGCCGACCCGGTGCAGCCGGGTGGCACCTGCTCCACCACACTGGGGGCATGAGCCAGCGAGCAGCCGCCGGAACCGTGATCGACCGGAATCCGCTGGACGAACCCGGCCGGGTGCGGCTCGGCGAACGGCTGGCCGAACTGGTTTCCGGCGACGTCGCGTTCGACGGCGCCACCCGCGCGGTCTACGCCACGGATTCGTCCAACTACCGACAGGTGCCGCTCGGCGTGGTCTTCCCGCGGGACGCCGCCGACGTGGTCGCGGTGGTCCGGGCCTGCGCCGAAGTCGGCGCCGCGGTACTCGGCCGTGGCGCCGGCACCGGACTTGCCGGCCAGACGGTGAATGTCGGTGTGGTGCTGGACTTCTCCCGGCACATGACGGCAATCCTGGAGTTGGATCCCGAGCAGCGGGTGGCCAGGGTGCAGCCGGGCCTGGTGCTGGACGATCTGCGCGCGGCCGCCGAGGTGCACGGCCTCACGTTCGGTCCCGACCCGGCCACCCACGCCTGGTGCACCCTCGGCGGGATGATCGGCAACAACTCCTGCGGCACCCACGCGTTGTATGCCGGTAAGACGGTGGACAACGTCCGCCGGCTGCGGATCGTGACCGCCGCCGGCGAGGACCTGTGGGTCGGCCGCTATGACGCCGACGAGTACTCCGCGGCGGTCGCCGGCGGCGGCGAACTGGCCCGGCTGCTCGGCGGCGCCCGTGAGCTCGGCCGCCGGTACGCCGAGGAGATCGCCGACCGCTACCCGGACATCCCGCGCCGGGTCTCGGGCTACAACCTGGACCAGGTGGTACCCGGCCGGCCGACCGACCTGGCCCGGATGTTGGTCGGGTCGGAATCCACCCTGGCGCTGGTGGTCGAGGCGGAGTTGGACCTGGCGCCCTCCCCCGCGGTCCGGCACCTGGTGGCCCTCGGTTATCCGGACATCTTCCTGGCCGCCGATGCCGTGCCCTCGCTGGTCGAGTTCGGCCTGCTGGGCCTGGAAGGGATGGACGACACACTGGTCAACCAATCGGCGGCGATCGGACTGAACGAGGCCGGGATCGCATTGCTGCCACCGGGCCGCGGCTGGCTGCTGGCCGAAATCGGTGACGACGATCCGGCGATCGCCGAACGCCGGGTCGGCGAGTTCCTGACCCGGCTGCCGGCCGACGTACAGGCCAGGCGGATCACCGATCCCGTTGAGGTGAAACAGCTCTGGGCAGTGCGGGAGGCGGGCTTGGCGGCCACCGCCCGACCACCGGGTCGCCCGCCGAACCACGAGGGCTGGGAGGACGCCGCGGTACCGCCGGCCCGGCTCGGCGAGTACCTGCGGCGGATCACTGCGCTGTGGGCCGAATACGGCTACTCCGGCGCCTGGTACGGCCATTTCGGCCAGGGCTGTGTGCACACCAGGAACCCGTTCGACTTCTCCACCGTTTCCGGATTGGCCGACTTCCGTTCGTTCATCGAGCGGGCGGCCGATGTGGTGGTCGAGTTGGGCGGCTCGGTCTCCGGCGAACACGGCGACGGGCAGGCGCGCGGCGAGTTGCTCGAGCGGATGTTCGGGCCGGAGATCATCCAGGCGTTCCGGTCGCTGAAGGCACTCTTCGATCCGGCCGGCATCCTCAACCCGGGCAAGCTGGTCGATCCGTTCCCGTTGGACACCAACCTCAAACACGGCCCACAGCACCATGTCTCGAAGCTCGGCAAGCAGACGATCATGGCGTTGTCACACGACGGCGGGTCGCTCGCCGAGGCCGCCGAGCGGTGCGTCGGCGTCGGTCGCTGCCGCCGGGACGATCTTGGGGTGATGTGTCCCAGCTACCGGGCGACCCGGGACGAACGGCACTCCACCCGGGGTCGGGCGAAGGCGCTGCAGGAGATGTTCACCGGCGAGGTGTCGCCGGAGACCTGGCGCAACGACGACGTGCACGACGCCTTGTCGTTGTGCCTGGCCTGCAAGGGCTGCGCGGTCGATTGTCCCACCGGGGTGGACATGGCGACCTACAAGAGCGAGTTCCACGCGCACTACTACGCGGGCCGGGCGCGCCCCCGGCACATGTACGCGCTCGGGTTGCTGCCCTGGGCGACCCGGCTGGCCGCCCGGATGCCCGCTCTGGCGAACCTGGTGCTCGGCATGCGCGGGGTGAGCCCGTTGGTACGCAAGGCGGCCGGGGTCACCACCTCCCGCCCGGCGCCGCGGTTCACCCGGAAATCGTTCCGCCGCACCGCGCGGACCGAGCAGCGCCGACTGGCCCGTGACGCCGGGCGGTGGAAGACGACCTCCGGTGCCCGCTCGACAGCGACACCGTCAGCCCCGACGGTGGTGCTCTGGCCGGACACCTTCACCGATGTGTTCGATCCGCAGCTCGGCACCGATGTACTCGGCGCCCTGCGGGCGGTCGGCGAACGGGTGCACGTGCCCACCGAGTGGGCCTGCTGCGGCCGCACGCTGTACGACCCCGGCATGCTCTCGCTGGCCCGGCGTTCCCTGCGAAACGTGCTGGACATCTTGGATCCGTATGTGTCACAAGGGATTCCGGTGGTGGTACCGGAGCCGAGCTGCCTGGCCGCGTTCCGCGACGAGCTGCCGCAGCTGCTGCCGGACGACCCGCGGGCTGGTCGGCTGGCCGGGCTGGCCCGGTCGCTGTCCGAGCACCTGCTGGCCGTCGGGCTGCCGACCCGGCCGGTGCCGGCGGCGGGCAACGCCGAGCAGGTCATCGTGCACCCGCACTGCCACGGGCGGGCGACCGTCGGGGTCGACCCCGATCGAGAGGTGCTGCAGCGGCTGGGCTACGACGTGGTGGTGGCCGACGCCGGCTGCTGCGGGCTGGCCGGCTCGTTCGGCTTCGCCGCCGAGACCGCTGCCCTGGGTCGGCAGATCGGCGAACAGGACTGGCTGCCGCGGCTGCGCGCGCAGGGCGGCGAACGAACGGTGGCGATGGACGGCTTCTCGTGTCTGACGCAATACACCCAACTCGCCGACGCACCGGCCCCGTCGACAGTAGCCGCGCTGATCCACCGCGCCCTGGGCTGACGCAACCGGCACAACTCAACCCGGCACAACTCAACCCGGCACAACTCAACCCGACGCACCCCAACCGACGCACCCCAACCGACCGACTCGGAGCGTTCCTCCCCGCCGCACCACCGAAAGCGCACCCCAACCCGCCGACTCGGAGGATGACTCCCCGGCGCGGGTCGACAGCGAACCCAAGGACTCGGTCGGGCCGGCTGCGGCGCCGTCGCCAAGGCTGCGGTGAGCCGCAGCAGTGACGGTGCATCCGGTCGGCCCGCCCGGCCCTCTTCTGGCTGACGGACGACGCGCATCCCAGAGCCGTCGGCGCACTCATCGGCAGGAGCCGCCGTGCCCGATCAGACATCACCCCTGGCCTCCAGGCTGCACGCGGTCAGGCTGACCCGCACCGATTCGGCGATCATTGCCGCCCGCCGCCCCTCTCGCTGGCGGCCACGGCCGGCGACGGTGCCGGCCGCCGAGAGCGCCCATCCGGTGGCGCCGGCCGCGCCGGCGGCAGACACGATGATCTTCACCGCGCCCGACCGGACGACCTACTACCTGCCACGGCTGCGGCTGCGCAGTTCGCAGCAGGCCTACGACGTGCGGATCCAGCCATCGGCGGACGGCCGCTGGACCGTCAGATTCGGCGTCGAGCCGTTCCCGGCTCCGGAACTCGGTGATGCCGCCAGATCCGCCACCGCACTGACCGTCGCCATCACGGCAGCGCTGCAGTATTCGACGCCGATCACCCGCGTGCACACCGCCACCGAGGTAACACCGGACGCCGGGGGTTGGACCGTGGGCTTCGCCGTCACCCTCGAGGAGAAGGACGCCATCCTGTGGGCCATGCGGTCGGACGTCGGCGCCGTACTCGAGCTGACCCGCAGCGCAACAGTCGCCGTGCCGGTATCCACCGGCGGGACGAAGCCCGTCCCGACCAGATGGATCACGGTGCTGGAGGCGGGAAACCTGGCAGTCACCGACCAACTCGTCCCGCCCGAACAGTTCGTCCCGGTGGAACCCGACAAGCTCATCCCGGTGCACCCGGACGACGATCCGCACCCGGAATGGATCACCAACTGGACGTCGGTGCCGGCCGCCGTCATCGACCTCACCACCGCGGTGGACACCTCGAGCGCAGAAGCCGCGGCCACCGGTGAGGTGACTACCGATCAGCTCGCCACACGGATAGCCGCCGACCGCGCCCGCGACATCACCGGCGGCACCGCCCACTTCTTGTCGAGCAGGTCGTTCCGGGTTGCCCGCGAGGCGGCTGCCGGCGAGCCTCTGGGGCTGATCACCGACGATCAGGTCGGCGTCGCGGCCCGGATCGTCCGAGATCACCGCACGGCAGGGTGGCTGTCGACGAGCGCGGCAGAGCGGCTGTTCGCGATCGACCCCATCCGCGGCGACCGCCCGGTGGTCGTGACCGGGCCGGCGGAACCGGTGGCCGCCGTCAGCTACCAGGACCTCGCTCCGGTCTCATCGATCCCGCTGCGGTTCGATCCGGCCGTACACCCGGAGATCTTCGGCGGCGGAACCGGTTCCCCCCAGCCCGGCTTCACCCGCCACCAGGTGCGCTACCCGGACACCGACGCCGGTCGGGTGCACGTCTACTTCCAGGACAACGCCCGCCCAGAGGTGTTCTCCTACCTGCCCGACGAATTCCGGCTCGGCCGGACCGACGAACCGCCGCTGCGCCCGGCCCTGGCCTTCGGCATCGACCAGGGGCAGCAGAGCCAGGACGCCACCGTGGAGCTCACCGTCCACCTCGAACCGTTCGCTGACGACGCCCGGCTGGCAGCTGCGGGTCAGGCGCTGACCGCCGCCATTCCCACTGCGCCGCAGGGTCAACCGCAGCCCATCCCGGTTCTGCAACCGGCGCAGGCACCGGCGACCTTGTCGCTGGCACTACCGGCCGGGGCGCAACTGGCGACTCCGCAGATCGACCTGGCGAACGGGTTCCCGCTGTCGGCCACCTTCCCGTTCGCGGCGTTCCAGAGCGTGTTCGCCGCGCTGGCGGCAACCGACGTAGTGGCCGACGCGCTGCGCGGCGCGGTGACCGTCCAGGCCGGTGGGGTCACGCCGGACCAGGTACCGGTGAGCATCCGGTTCGGCCAGACAGTCGGCCCGGTCCTCACCACCGCACTGGCGCCGGCAGACCAGGCGAACCCGTCGGCGGACGGTGCATTGAGCGTGACCCTGACCAATGCCACCGAGAGTCCGGTGCGGATCACCGCACTTCTGATCACGCTGAGCCGGGCCGGCAGCACGGTCGGCTGCACCGTCGAGGGCCCCGCGCTGCCGACCGACCTGACCGCCGGGGCGAGCTGCGCAGCGACGCTGACACCGGCCGCGGCGCTGCCCGGCGACGGGGAGATCGCCGTCGACATCGACCCCGGCGGCGTCACCGTGCTGCCCGACGCGGAGGCGATCCTCGCCGTCACCCTCGACAGCCGGATAGACCAGATGTCGGCGCGGCCGCTGACGATCATCACCACGCCGGCCAAACTTGCCGGCGGCGGCAACCCGGTCGAGACGGTCGTGGTGGAGATCGACGGCATCCGGACCGACGCGCCGGTCCTGGACGCCGCGACCAGCAAGATCGTCACCTCCGTCCCGGTCCCGCTGGCCGACGTCCTGTTGCGCCGGGACGATGGCGGGCGCTACCGATTCCGGCAGACCGTCATCCACACCTCCGGCGAGACCACCGCGGACACCGACTGGCGGACCGGATCCGCCGGCGTTCTCGTGGTCCCGGTGTGATATGACGACCCCGGGTCTGACCGGCCTGCCCGACTGGCACCATCCCGAAAGACTGGGCGGGGTGCGCTGTTTCGCGGCCTACGATCGGCCCGGCGGCTGGTATCTGCCGCCGGTCAGGTTGATCGTTCCGCCCGCCGGAGGTATGCGCGTCGACAAGTACAGCGCCGACCTCGGCGACACCGTCGCCCGGTACGGCGTGCTGGCGATCACCTTCGCCGCTGGGTACGACCTCCAGCAGGCCGCCGTTTCGGCCCTCGGCACACCCGTCCGGCTGCAGCGGTTACCACTGGCGGCCGGCACCGCGCTGGTGACCGCGTTCACCGACGACGCGGCGGTGCCGGCAACGACAACAGGGATGACGGAGCCGGGAACGACCGGACCAGGCGGCCTCGGCGTACCGATCGCACTGGACCCGGCCGGCGCCTCGTCCTTCACCTGCACTCTGCTCCTGGACGCCAACGTGACCGAGTTGGCCGTTCAGAGCTATCTGGCCGGAGCCAGCCCGTTCACCGCCTACGCGGTGCTGTCGGCGTTCGGCGTCGGTGCCAGGTACGCCGCGGCGATCGACCTGACCCTCGACGCGCTGCCCACCGGCGAACTGACCCGGGGAGATCTGGTGGCCAGGTGCCGGGCCGACCCGGCGTCCCTCGGCGTCCGTCTCACCACCGACGCACCCGGCAACCGCAACGGACCGGCCGATCCGTCGCGCGGCCCCAACCCCGCCGACCAAGCCGATCAAGCCGATCTTGCCGAGGCGGTCGTCGACCGGATCGTGGCCCGCTTCGGCACACCGGTGCCCGCGCCCCTCGACGCCGCGGCCGCCGACGCCGCGACGGCCGACGAGAACGCCGTGCGACTGCGACTGGACCCCGGGGCGGCCGCCGGCGGCGTCGTTCACGAGGACCTGCGGGACGCCGTGGTCGTCCCGCGCTTCTTCCCGGTCATCGCCAATCCCGGTGCGCTGCTACCGACGGGCGCCGGACAACCCGCGGTGATCGCGGTCCACAACCTGCCGGCGCTGGACTCGGGCTGGCGGCGGATCACCGTCCGCACCACGGCCAGAGCGCCGATCATCGGTGCCGCCGCGCTCGGCGCGCACCTGCAGATCCCCGCCGAACCGCCCGCGCGCCCGCAATCGATCGACGAGATGCCGATCTTCGACGAGGCCGGCACGGTGACGGTGCCGGTCCGGCTCGCCCCGGAGGCGCCGATCACCGGGACGGTCACCGGGTACGTCCTGCTGGACTCGGAGACCGAACTCCGCAGCGGGCAGCCGCGAACGCTGGACGAGGCCGGCCGGTCCGGGCTGCGCCGGCTCGAGCTGATCATCGGTACCGATGCCTTCGGTGCGCGGGTCGTGCCGGTCGACCTGGACAGCGCACTGCACGACTGCGCGGTGACCATCGACTACCGGCGGGACGACAGCCCGATCACCTCGAGCGGGGCCATCGGGGCGACCGCCGCGGCCGTGATCACCGCCGCGACCTTTGTGCTGCCACCGCCGGAGGCGGTGCGCGGCCGGGAGTGGTTCCAGGTAACTGCTGTCGACGCCGACGGCCACCAGGCCACGGCCCCATTGCCGGTGGGCACCGCGACCGTCGACCCGTTCCTGTTCCCGGGCACCGGCCCGGCGCAGGTGCGGGTGACCGCGGATTTCACCCGTGCGACGCAGGACGTGGTCAGGGTGCAGATCATCGGCCAGGACGCCGACCGCGACCTGGTGCCGGCCGGGGGCCGCCTCGACCTGACCAGGGCCAAGCCCTCAGACACCGCGCACTGGTTCGCCCGCTCGCCCTTCGCGACCGGCTACCGCTGGCGTCTGCTCGGCGCCGCCGACTGGTCCGATCCCGTCCCGGCCGGGGACCCGCTGACGGTGACCGCACCATGACCGCCGGCGGGCCGGGCCAGCCGGCCGGCGGGTGGACCGTCGTCGACGGCATCACGGTGTTCCCCACCGACGATCCGGCCGCCTGGCAGTACCTGCCGCCGGGCGAGGTCGTCCGGCTGCCGGACGGCCGCCGGTCGCTGTCGGTGGTCGAGGCCGGACCGATCGCCTACCTGACGGTGACCACACACCTGTTCGCCGGGCCGGACCTGCTCACCGCGCTGCGCCGATCGCTCGCCGACCGCGTGTCGGTCGCGGCCGACCGGATCGCGCTCACCGTCGTCCCGGTGCGGCGGGCCGCCGCCGAGCTGATCATCGGCGAGGGCAACACGCCGGCCGCGACGTCGTTCACGTCAGGCACCATCGGCTGGGACGCGGCCTTCCAGGTGAGCCTGGATGCCGATGCCGCCCGACAGGTGCGGGCCGGGCTGTCCGGCCGGCGCGACCGACTGCGCATCCGCTATCGGGTCATCGTCGTCCCTCGCACCGCCGGCGTCACGGGCACGACGATCAGCATGACCAGCAGCACCGTCATCACCAGCAGCAGTTCGACCAGCAGCAGCACCAGCAGCGGTCGCCCGACCGACTCCTCGGCCCGATCGGCCGGTGACCGGGACGAGGTGAATCCCCCGGACGGCGGAGAAGATCCCCCATTCGCCGCGACCGCAAACGCGGATCCGGACCCTCAGATAGGACAAACCACCACCGCGTCGGCCGGCCGGCACGAGGGTTCGCATCCGACTGATCCGGCGCCGCCGACACCGACACCCGGCGTGGAGTTCGTGCTCGACATCGACGCCGCCGACTGGATCTGAAGCCGCCGACCGAT
The DNA here is from genome assembly GCF_000426645.1 of Nakamurella lactea DSM 19367. Classification (GTDB taxonomy): domain Bacteria; phylum Actinomycetota; class Actinomycetes; order Mycobacteriales; family Nakamurellaceae; genus Nakamurella; species Nakamurella lactea. The sequence continues at coordinate 37,840 of NZ_AUFT01000015.1, forward strand.
CGGCGGACGCCCCATCAACCGGCCCGAAGGGACGATCATGCTCAAGCTCGACGACATCCGACTGGTCGAGGGGTACCAGGTCCATGGCGACACCGACAGCGCCTCGACGTTCTACATCTTCCCCGGACCACCGACGTTCGCGAAGGCGGCCAACGGCGCTCTGCAACTGCGATTCATCGAGTACGAACAGCTGCGGGTGCAGGGCGACGACGTGTTCGGCGGCTTCGTGGTCTTCTCGGCCGATCTGTCCATCGCCGACGACATCGTCGAGAAGATCACCGCGGCCCTGCAGCAGGAGGTCAACAAGCGCTTCCAGGGCCAGCAGGCACCGCAGGTGACGATCGCGCCGGTGAACTGGACCGGCGGCACGGTCAGCCTGCTGCTGCAGGAGGGCGGTGCGCTGGCGGAGAAGATCCACGGTGCCGCGACGCCCAGCCTGTACGGCAACAACGTCGCCAGTTTCGCGCTGGAACTCACCGATATCGGCACCGCCGTCTTCAAGAACACGCTGTCCACCGGCGCGAACTCGGCGATCACGGTCGTCTACAACCTCGAATTCTTCGGCCAGCTGCCGCCCAACAAGGCCTGGGGGACCTGGTTCGCCAGCAAGTTCTACTCGTTCTTCCAGAGCGTCGACATCGAGGACAACTTCTGGTCTGAGGACAGCTACACCGAGACGATCTCTTCCTCGCGCTACAACTCGGAGGTCACCGACGTCGGTGGCACCAGCATCGACAACCCGAACCTCACACCGCAGGAGAACGCCCAGCTGTCCGCCGACATGCTCGCCGTCGTCCAACAGCAGCTGGCCGCCGCGGTGGAGCGCAACCTGCTCACCGCGGCCGCCGACGTCGACCCGAACGTCAAGTCCCTCACCGATGACCAGGACTTCGAGAACGTCAAGCGGACAGTCAGCAGCACCCAGATCAGCGACGTGCACGTCTCGTTCAGCCAGACCAAGTCGATCATCGTCAAGAAGTCGCCGCAGGGACAGCTGCCGTCGGTGACGTCGTTGACCGACGGTGCGGGCACGCCGATCAAATGGGAGGACTACTACACCAAGATCTCGGCCGACGAGTTCTTCCGCACCAAGCGCGTGACCATCAGCGTCAACGCCGACTTCGAGCTACTGCCCATCCACAGCGTGGTGGTCACGGTGACCTACCCGCACAGCAACCCGGCGAAGACCCAGCAATTCATCTTCACCAAGCCCGACCAGACCGAGGAGTTCGAGTCGCTGGTCACCGACGGCAAACGGGACGTGAGCTATTCCTACACGGTCAACTACAAGGGCAGCGCCTTCACCTACACCTCGCCCGAGAAGACCGAGGACGGCGACAAGCTGATCATCAACGTCGACGACCTCGGCGTGCTCGTGCTGGACGTCGCTCCGGACGGTATCGACTTCACCGCCGTCGCCAGGGCCCAGGTGCACCTGTCGTACGCCGGCGAGAACCCGGTCGACAAGACGATCAACCTGATCCAGGCGTCAAGCACCGCCCAGGTCAGGGAAATCATCCGCGCACCACGGACGAAAGCTCTTGACTACCAGGTGACCTACTCGTTGACGGACGGCCGGGAGGTCGAGGGCAAGCCGGGCACCGTCCCGATCGGCGCGAAGACCCTCAGCGTCTCCGACCCGTTCGGCGCCCCGAAGCAGGTGACCTTCCGTGCCACCGGCGACCTGGAGAACACGATCTCCGAGATCACCCTGCAGGCCACCTACAGCGATCCGGACAACGACTACACGCAGCAGACCTCCTTCGTGCTCAGCAAGGACTCCCCCGACTTCCAGTGGTCCTTCCCGGTCATCGACGACACCAAGGGCACCATCAGCTACACGGGGTTCGTCAGCCGTAAGGACGGCACCACCGTCGACATCGAGCCGACGACGTCCACCGCGGGCGTCATCGCCGTCGGCGACAAGGTCGAGCAGAATCTGACGATCACCGTCGACCCGACACTGCTGGACTGGGCGAAGCTGAAGATCGCGCTCGTCACGCTGTCCTACGACGACGATGCCAACGAAGTGCACCTGCGCAAGGACCTGACGTTCAAGGCGGACTCGCCCGGCGCGCAGACCTGGACCGTCCCGCTCAAGGATCACACCCAGCAGACATACACCTGGACGGCGACCCTGTTCGGCCTGGACGGCACCCGCACCACTGTCGGTCCGACAACCGAACCACAGACCACGACGATCTTCCCCGAGTTGCCCGCCTGACCCGGCGGGACAAGAGCTCACCAACCGACGGAGACCGCGATGTTACTTCTGGACAGCCGCTGCGCCTTCATCGACGGGGTGTCGGTGTTCCCCGACCACATCGATCCGAAGACCTGGTACTTCCTGCCCGGCACGCCGCGGCTCAGCACCCGCAACAACCCGGTGTCCGACGCCGACGACCCGAGCTTCCTGCTGCTGGCGTACACCGGCGAGAGCGGTGGCGGAGGCTTCCTGGACTTCGACGTCAACATCGGCATCGACGAGGACCAGCGGGCCGCCATCGCCGGCCGGATCGCCAGCAACGAGCACCTGCTCGACCGGCCGAACCTGGTGCCGGTACCGCTGGTCGGCGGCACCGTCCGGCTGCAGTTGCTCGGTATGGCAACGGGCGAGCCGACCCCGGTCGACGATGGTCATCCCCGGTTCGTGCTGGCGATCGACCAGGGGACCAACCCGGCGTTGTACAACGACAACCAGGCGAGCTTCTCGGTCCAGTTGGACCAGGCCGGCTTCACCGTCGTCGACCAGTGCATCGACGGCGCCATTCTGCCCATCGCGGTGATCTACCAACTGGACTTCCTCGGCCTGCGGCCGGCGTACAACGTGCACTTGAAGATCGACTGGGATCGGGTGCAGAAGCACCTGGACGACAGCTTCTCGGCCAAGGTGCTGTGGTTCTCCACCGAGATCAACTCGGTGGTCGACGAGTTGGTCGAATCACGGGCGATCGAGTTCACCGCCGACGTGCTGGTACCCGAGGACGGCAGCGCAGTGGTCGACCGGGCCGGCGCGGCCATCGCCCAGGTCCGGCAGATGATCACCGACGCCTTCTTCACCCCGAGCGTGCCGCCGTGGACGCCGGAGAAGCCGAGCGACTGGGAGAAGGCGCTCGGCGCGATCGGTCGGCTGGCCACCCAGGGTGCGGCCCTGGCCGCCGGTGGCGGTGGCGGTGGCGCTCAGGACAACGTGTCGTTCTCCTACAAGCACACCGACTACACGCGTATCGATCGCAAGCACCTGGACGTCAACTTCTCCGAGCGCGCCACCGTGCAACGCACCATCTATCCGCAGGGCCACCTCGGTCAGGTGCTCTCGCTGATCTCGGCCAGCGGCCGGCCGCGTGCGGACTTCGTCAAACGCGTCAATATCGACGACCCGTGGTTCAAGCGGCGGCACCTGAAGGTCTTCTACTCGCCCGGCCTGGCCGCTCCGCAGATCTCCTCGATCAATGTGCACGCCGACTACCGGGGCCAGAGCACCAACGCCTTCCTGACGGCGCCGCAATGGACGGCCGAGTTCGACTGGGCCAACATCCTGGAAAACGGCGCGGTGGTGCGGGACGTTCAGGTCTCCTACGAGGTCAACCTCACCGACGTCGACACGACCGAGCGCCCCGCCAGCTTCTCCTCGACTCCGCAGGCGTGCACCGAACCGGAGGAACTCCTCGTCCCCGAACGCGATCTGTTCGCGGTGCGGCCGATCAACGTGCGAACCGAAGGCATCGCCTGGACCGACTACTCCTCGATCCTGCTCGAGTTGCGCTACGTCGACGTGGACAACGCGATCAACCAGACGGATCAGTTCCGGTTCGTTGAGACCACCCAGGACTCCACATGGCTGATGTTCGTGGTGGACCGCAGCAAAACCACGTTCCAGCAACGCATCACCTATTTCGCCATCGGACAGCCGGACGTGACCACCGACTGGTCGGATGTCACCGAGGAGTCGGTCACCGTGCGGGATCCGTTCGCCGCGTCCCGGCGGACGATCGCGATCACCCCGCCGCACGTGTGGACCGACCTGGCCGCGGCGTTCGTCGACGTGCGTTACGACGACGAGGACACCGATGTGCACGAGGCGAAGTCGTTCACCTTCCAGGACGGGGCCGCACCCGAGAGTTTCGAGTTCACCCCGCGGGACCCGAACCAGGTGACGGTTCACTACACGGTCACCTTCCAGTACACCGACGGCCGGACCGTTGTCCTGCCGGACTCGATGACCGACGACATCCGGATCACCGTCAGCCCGGATATGAAGGGCAGACGGATCGTCACGGTGCATCGTCCGGCCGACTTCACCCAGCGAAAGATGCGTTCGGCGACCGTCGAACTGCGCTTCGAGGACCCGTTGGGTGGGATCAGCGTCGCCGACACGATCGTGCTGGATGCCAGCACCGAGACCGGCCGCTTCGAGTACCCGATCGCCGATGGAACAAGGGACCGCTATCAGTACCGCAGCAAGATCATCCTGCAGAACGGGATGTCCAGGACCACCGACTGGACCGATTCGGACGCCCTCGATCTGCAACTCACGGTCGCCTGATCGGCGATCGACCCGCCCGGCCACCGTATCGGAGCCCGCCATGTTGAGCCTGTCCAACCCGCTGGTCATCGACGGCACCTCGGTCTTCCACGATCATGCCGATCCCAACCAGTTCTGGTACCTGCCGCCGTCCGTGGCGTTCGCCCGCCGGGCCGGTGCCCCGTCGTTCCAGTTGCTGCTGTACAAGAAGCAGGTCAACGACGCCGGCCTGGTCGGCGGTGGGTTCGCCATGTTCACCGCCACCGCGACGTTGGATGACAGCACCAGATCCAGGATCGTCTCGCAACTGACCGCCCAGCCGGGCGTCACGGCGACGCCCCGGCTGACCCAACCGCCATTCGACGGCGGCAGCGTGCAATGCATCGCTTTCAACCTGCAGGGCTCGGGCGGGACCCATGCAGATCCGGCGCCCGCCGGCGCCTTCAATGCGGTCGAGGCGATCCTCGGCACGTCCGTGCCGTCGATGGATGATGCGAACAACGCCGCCTTCAGCCTGACGCTCTCGCAGGAGGGGGCAACGATCATGCGGGCGGCGATGTCGGACGGATTCACCCCGGTAGGCGTTGTCTACCAACTGCATTACCTGGCCATGCGGCCGGCGATCGACGTCGAGATCACCGCCGACTACGAGATGATCTACAACCATTTCAGCGCGAGCATCTCCGCCCAGTACATGTTCGTGAAGGCCGGGATCGACGCGGCCTTCGAGTGGCTCAAGGAGAACGGGGCGATCACCATCAAGGTGCTCAACTTCACCGGCGAGGCGGACGAGGCCGAGCAGGAGAAGTGGGCGCTCGACTTCTTCAAGGACGACCTGCTGGCGAAGTGGTTCGAGCCGACTCTCTCCCCCGGCAAGCTCGCCACCGACCCCGCCACCACCACGTTGCCGGACCAGCCCAAGGACGACAAGCCCAAGGACGACAAGCCCAAGGACGACAAGCCCAAGGACGACAAGCCCAAGGACGACAAGCCCGCCACCACGACCCAGCAGCCGGCGGCACTGACACAGACGGCGAGCAGCCCGACGCCGCTGCCTGCCGGGTTCGGCGTCACCCACACTCCGGCGACCAGCGGGCAGACCGAGAAGATCACCGTCAAGCCGGCTGGCGCGACCGTCACCGTTGACGGGCAGCCGGCAACCGTCGCCGCCGACGGCACCGTGACCATCGACGTGAAGGCACAGACATCACATCCGATCACCGTGTCCTGGCCCGGCACCACCACGCCGGCACCCGCAGCCCAGACGTTCCAGCTGTTCTTCGACTTCGACAAGCCGGCCGCCGCCGGTTGGGCGGCCAATCCGCCGTGTCCGGAGCTGAAGCGTTATCTGGACAACTCGGTGCAGGACAGCAGGTTCCAGGACGCCTCGGGAGTCGCCCCGGCCGGCGGCCAGGGCGCAGCCAGCTGGTCCGGCGGGGAGCGCGGCGGCGATCGGCTGCGCGCCTGGCTCGCGTCGCTGCCGGCGCCCAAGACCGTCAAGCTCGACGCCTACGCCAGCCACGAGCACCAGATTGCCGAGTCCGAACAGGACCGGGCCAGCTACAACCAGGCGTTGTCCCAGCGCCGGCTCGATGTCGCGCAGTCGATCGTCATGCAGTCCGGTGGCGCGGTCGGCGGTCTGGCCGCGCACGGGGACACCAAGGCGGCCGCCGAGCCGGGTGCTCACACCGACCCCGCCGGCGACCCGGTGGAACGGGTGGTCACCATCGCTGCCGCTGCCGGGCAGCCGACGACGACCGCCGCCAAGACCTGGACGGGCACCTTGTCCCGGCCGGCCGACAAGAGCTCGGGCGGGAGCGGCGGGAGCGGCGGGAGCGGCGGCGGGACGAAACCAACTGTCGACCCGACAAAGGCCGTCACCGAGACGGCAATCGCCTTCAAACTCAAGTTCGTGCACCAGGAGGAGCGCAAGAAGCTCACCTTCCGCTACAGCAAGTCAGAAGCCACCCAGCGGGTCGTCGCGCCCCAGGGCTTCCTCGGTCTGCTGGCCGGCGACCTGACCGACACCGCCAAGTTGATCAAGGAGATCGACCTCGACGACTCGTTCTTCCGAACGCTCGAGATCACTGCCAGCCCCGCCAGCAACTTCGCCGAGCTCGGCCTCGTCCGCTCACAGGTCTCCATCGACTATGGCGACCCCGCCACCCCGGACGACTTCCGGCACCGCGAAATGACCTTCACGTCAGGCGACCTGGCGGCCAAGTCGGTGACCATCGCGCTGAACTCCCGCCGCGACGTGACCTACGACGCCACCATCGCCTACGACTTCGACCCACTGTCCGAGTGGGCCGCCGACAGCTCGCACTACGAGGTGCAGTTGACCGACACCGATCGTCGTGACCTGGTGCTGAACCCCGTCGAGTTTCTGGATCTGCGGCAGATCGTCCTCGAGGCGGGCGTGGTCGACTGGGACATCGTGACGTCGCTGGAGGTCCGGCTCGATGCCGCCGGTTACGCCACGCCCGAGCCGCGGGGTCTGGTCACGCTGACCAGAGAGCAGCCGAAGGGCACCTTCCGCATCCGCGGCGACCGGCGGACCGGGGGGGGTCGATCCGTCAGCTACCGGATCACCCAGCACCTCACCGATGGCACCTCGGCCAGCAGCGAGGCGCAGGAGTTGGTGGACAACGCGCTGCTGGTCGGCGACATGTTCGATGGTGCCCTCGACCTGGTGTTCGTGCCGCAGTTCGACGCGGCGGCGGTGAGCACCGCGTTCGTGGATGTCGCCTACGACGACGACGCCAACGACTACCACCGCACGGCACATCTGGAGATTCCGGGAACGCAGACCGAACCGGCCCGGCTGCACCTGGCCCTGCGTGACCCGGCGGTCGCCGGCTACCGGTTGCGGCTGACGCTCAGCGGGCCGGGGCTGTTCGACCAACGGCCGTGGCAGGACATCACCGAGACCCTGGTGCAGTTGCGATGACCACCCTGCTCGCCGGGTCGTCCGTTGCGGGGGCAGCGCCACGCACGATGGCGGCCGCCGGCATGGCACTTCGCCGGCTGGCGCGCATCGACCGGGCGGCCGGCCAACGCGCGGCGGCGGCGATCGCCGGTGCGCTCGGCCCGGTCGACGGCTCGGCCTGGCCGGAACTGGCGGACCGGTTCTCCCGGCTGACGAATACCGGGCTGGGCCTGGAGTTCGCCTGGAGTTCGAAGGACGCCGCCGTCCGTTGGATCGCCGAGTGCGGCCCGCCGGAGATGGCGGAGCGGGACCGGCTGGTGATCGCCGCCCGCGCCGCCTTCGGCAGTGAAATCGCTGATCGTCCCTCGATGCCGCGCACCCCGCCGACCGGAGTCCCTGCGCTGCAGCGGCTGCTGGACCGGACCGCCGCCCTGCAACACGACATGCCGCTGCGCTTCGGCGCCTGGACAGCCGGCCGCCACCGGAGCAACAGCCCCGACAGCCGCAAGGTCTACGCGGAACTCACCGGACTCCGGGTTCCCGCCGCGGTGCGCGGACTCGGCCTCACGCCACCGTCCGGCCGGTTGCATCCGGTGCTGCACAGCCACGGGCTGGTCTGCCGGATGGTCGGCCTCAACGACGACGGCACCATCGAGCTGTACACCCGCACGACAGATCCGGACGAGCCGCTGATCCGGGGACTGGAGAAGTCGATCACCGGTCGCGACGCCGTGCTGTGGGCCGCCGTCACCGAGCTCGCCGGCACCACCAGGTTGCCGCGACCATCCGGCGTCAGCATGGTGCTGGACGAACGGGCCGAGCCGCTGGCCGTCTGCTGGTTCTCCTTCGCCAAGGCGCTGTTCCCGGATGACGCGGCGACCCTGGCAGCGCTGCGCCGGGCGCCGGCCGCGCCTGGTTCGGTTGCCGTGCTGAACGCGTTGGCCGCGGGCGAGCCGGATGGCAGGTGGCGGTTCGGCATCGTCGGCGTCGGCGTGAGCAGGGACGGAAAACTATGGAGTCAGGCCGGTATCAGGCCGACGTGACCGGTCCTGCCGGTGCGCCGGCGGGAACGCACGGGCTGCCGAGCGTGGTGCGACTGCCCGGCCGCGAGCGCGACCAGGTCCGGGACGATCACAACGGTTTCGTCACGGCGCTGGCGGTCCGCGCCCGCCGGCTGGCCGGTCGATCCGTGCCGCCGAGTTGGCTCGACCAGCTGGAGGCGTGCCGGACGGGCCCTGCCGGCTTCGGCTTCTGGCCGGCCGGCGAACGACCCAGCTGGGCGCCCGACGTCGGCGGGGACGTCGACGACACGGCGATCATGACACTCGAGCTGTGGCACGCCGGGCGCCTTTCGGATCGGGCGGCGATCCGGATCAGCTGTCTCGGGGTAGCGGCTCACCGCGTCGTCCGGCCGCGGCAGCCCGGGCCGGCCTGGATCGTCCCGGGCGCCTTCGCGACCTGGCATCGCAAGGTCGGCGGTGGCCAACTGGTGGACTGCACCGTCGGCGCCAACGCCCTGGCACTGCTGGCCACCATGGGACTGCTGCGATTGCCCGGCTGCGCAGAGACGGTCACCACCATCGAACGGGCGGTCGCCTGGGCCGGCACCAGCGCATGGCGCGCAGCGGCCATGACGCCGTTCTACAGCAGCGCCCTGGAATTCAGCCTCGCGTTGCGCCACGCTGTCTCCGCCGGCTGCCTGCCGCTGGGCTCCGTCGCCGAGCTGGCCGATGGGCTGGCGGCCAGCTGGGGCGTTGCCGATCCGGCCGCGCCGAACGCCGTCGTATGTTCCAGCCCCTATGCGACGACCACCTGGCACTCGCCCGCGCTCCAAGCCGACCGGGCCGCGTCGGCGCTACCACCCGGGTGACCCACTCGAGCCGACCGCCGCCTGATCGATGTTCTGTCCGTCAGCCCTTCGCGCCGGTGGTCGCGATGGAGATGCCGAGGCCGATCATCGATACCCCACCGACGGTTTGCACTGCGGCGGTGCGGCGCGGCGACCTGCTGAACCACGACCGGACGGCGCTGGCCAGGACCGCCCACAGGCTGTCGGACACCAAGGCGACCCCGAACGCGACCAGGCCCAGCAGCAGCATCTGCGCCGTGGCACTCCCGGCGCCCGGATCGATGAACTGGGGCAGCACGGACGCGAAGATGATGAACCCCTTGGGGTTGGCGACGCCGACCAGGTATCCCTCCGCCGCCGAGCGCCAGAAGCCTCGATCGCCCTCGGTGGCCTCCGTTGTCTCGTGCAGCCGCCGGCGCTTCCGGATCGCCTGGATACCCAGGAACACCAGATAGCCGGCACCGGCGATCTTGACCGCGGTGAAGGCGATCATCGACGTCGCCAGGAGCCGTCCGAGACCGAGCGCTACCAGCGCAGCGACCGTGTACAGCCCGAGTGCGTTGCCGACCACCGATGCCAACGCGGTGCGCCGGCCGTGCGCCAGCGCCCGCCCGACGACGAACATGACGCTCGGGCCAGGAATCGCAATCAGGATCATGGCAGCGACACCGAATGCCAGGAATTGATGGAGAGCCATGGCTCATGGTCGCACGCCGGACCGATCGAATTGCCGTCAGCTCCCGGTCGAACCGACTCCACCAAGTCGGAGCGCTTCTCCCCGCCACAACAGCAAAATCGCACCCCAACTTGCCGACTGGGAGCGTTCTCCCCGGCTCGGCGCGACCGGCGACGGTCGCGCGATGAATGGGTTACGCCATCTCGGGGACCGTTGCGAAGGCCGCACGCAGAGACTCGGCCGACAGTTCGGAGTCCGTCATCCGGCCGTTCAGGTAGGCGTCGTAGGAGGCAAGATCGAGCATGCCGTGCCCACAGAGCGCGGTGACGATCACCTTCTCCTCACCGGATTCCTTGCAGGCCAGAGCCTCTCGGATGGTCGCCGCCAATGCATGGGTCGGCTCCGGGGCCGGCACGATGCCCTCGGTCCTGGTGAACTGCAGCGCGGCGGCGAAGCACTCGGTCTGATCGACGGCCAGTGCCTCCATCAGGCCGAGTTCGTAGATGTGCGAGATCAGCGGCGCCATTCCGTGGTAGCGCAAACCGCCGGCGTGGATCGGATCCGGAATGAAGTCATGCCCGAGGGTGTGCATCTTCATCAGCGGCGTCAGCCCGGCGGTGTCGCCGAAGTCGTAGCGGTACTCACCGCGGGTCAGCGACGGGCAGGCGGCCGGCTCGACGGCGCGGATCACCGGATTCTGTCGGCCGGCCAGCTTCTCCCGGATGAACGGGAAGGCCAGCCCGCCGAAATTGCTCCCGCCGCCGGTGCAGCCGACCACCAGGTCTGCGCCGCTCTCGCCGGCCTTGGCCAGTTGCAGCAGCGCCTCCTCGCCGATGATCGTCTGGTGCAGCAGCACATGATTCAGCACCGAGCCGAGGGCGTACTTGGTGTCGTCGCGCTGCGCCGCGACCTCGACCGCCTCGGAAATCGCGATACCCAGGGAACCGGGATGTCCGTCGGCGAAGGCTCTTCCGGCCTCGGTCAGCCGCGACGGGGAGCGGTGCACGGTGCCGCCGAACGTCTCGATCAGGGTCCTCCGGTACGGCTTGGCGTCGTACGACGCACCGACCTGCCACACCTCGCACTCGACGTCGAACAGTGCGCAGGCGAAGGCCAGCGCGGTCCCCCACTGGCCGGCACCGGTCTCCGTTGTCAGCTTCTTCACGCCCGCCTTGGCGTTGTAGAACACCTGCGGCACAGCGGTATTGGGCTTGTGCGAGCCGGCCGGCGACACTCCCTCGTACTTGTAGTAGATCCGCGCGGGGGTGCCGAGCGCGCGTTCCAGCCGGTGCGCCCGGAACAGCGGTGACGGCCGCCAGAGCCGGTAGACGTCCTGTACCTCGTCGGGGATGTCGATGTAGGAGTCGGTGGACACCTCCTGGGCGATCAACTCCATCGGGAACAGCGGCGCCAAGTCCTCCGGGCCGACCGGCTGATGGGTACCGGGGTGCAGCGGTGGCGGCGGTGGAGCGGGCAGGTCCGGCACGATGTTGTACCAGCGGGTGGGCATCTCGGACTCGTCGAGGGTGATCGGAAAACGTAGCGCGCAGACTTCGTCCTTCAGGGCGGAGTTAGCGCATCAACCTGGAGCCACACTCAGTGCCGACAAGGCACTGTCGGTGGTGGATGGGACGGTCAGGTCATGGTGGTAGGCAGGATATTCCGGTTGCGGGTGACCCCGGAACAGGACGCCGCCCTGCATGACTGGGCGGGTATTTGCCGTGCTGTGTGGAACACCGGGTTGGAGCAGCGTCGGGAATACCGGCGGCGCGACGGGTGGGTCAACTATCCGCAGCAGGCCCGGGAGCTGGCTCAGGCCAAGACCGACCCGGATCTGGCGTGGTTGACGCAGGCGCCGTCGCATGTGTTGCAGCAGACGTTGATGGATTTGGATCGGGCCTGTCGGGCGGTGGGTACTTGGCGGGTCCGCTGGCGGTCGAAGGATCGGTGGTCCCCGTCGATGCGGTTCCCTGATGGTCCGCGGATGCGGGTGCAACGGCTGTCGAAGCGTTGGGGGCGGGTGAACCTGCCGAAACTCGGGTGGGTGAAGTTCCGGTGGACCCGCGACCTCGACGGTCGGGTCCGCTCGGCGACGGTGAACGTCCGCGACGGCCAATGGCACGTCACCTTTCTGGTCGAGGACGGGATCCTGGAAGTCCAACCGCCGGTATCGGACCCGCGGCCGGCGGTCGGCGTCGATCGGGGTGTCAAGATCGCGGCAGCTTTGTCGGACGGGCGGATGCTCGATCAGACGTTCATCACCGCCGCCGAGCAGGACCGGCTGGTCCGGTTGCAGCAGCGCCTGGGCCGCCAACACGGACCGCGCTCGAAGCCGTCGAAGGATCGGCAACGCAAGAACCCGAAGGCCCGCGGTCGGCGGCAGCAACCGTCGGCGCGGTATCTGCGGACCAAGAAGCGGATCGCGGCTGTTCAGGGGAAGGTCCGGCGGCGGCGGGATGACTGGTTGACCAAGACCGCCCGCCAGCTGGTCCGGGAGCATTCGCTGGTCGCTATCGAGAACCTGAACACCAAGGGCATGACCCGCAGCCCCGCGGCGAAACCGGACCCGGACCGGCCAGGCGCCTTCCTGGCCAACCAGCGGTCGCAGAAGGCCGGGTTGAACCGGGCGATCCTCGGGAAGGGCTGGGGCCGCTTCGCGCTTACCCTGGCCCATCAGGCCCGTTACACCGGGTGCAGGATCGTGCAGGTCCTGGCGGCCTTCACCAGTCAGCGTTGCCACCAGTGCAGTCACACCGAGGCCGGGAACCGCGAGAGCCAAGCGGACTTCCGATGCACAAAGTGTGGTTGGCGCGGCAACGCCGACATCAACGCAGCATGCAATATCTTGGCCGCGGGACTCGCGGTTGCTGGACGCGCAAGCCCCACCCCGGTGGGCAGCGTCAACCCGCAGGCCGCCTGAGCGGAGCCCTGGAATCCCCGCCCGTCAGGGCGGGGAGGATGTCAACTTGTGCTGCTGGACCGCCGCCATTTCTGCCTCGTCTCATGTGCCGGCCACTCGCCGTCGAAACCACTCGATACGCTGGATCCATGAGCCCGGAGTGGTGGCGCAACGCCGTCGTGTACCAGATCTACCCCCGTTCCTTCGCGGACGCGGACGGAGACGGCGTCGGCGATCTGCCGGGCATCACCGGTCGGCTGCCGGCGCTGGTCGAACTGGGGGTCGACGCGCTCTGGCTGTCGCCGTTCTACCGCTCGCCGCAGGCGGACGCCGGCTACGACGTCGCCGACTACTGCGACGTCGACCCGCTGTTCGGCAGCCTCGCCGACTTCGACGCGCTGATCGGACAGGCACATCGCCTGGGGCTCAAGGTGATCGTCGATCTGGTGCCGAACCACTCCTCCGACGAACACCCCTGGTTCCAGGCGGCGTTGGCCGCGCCGGCCGGCTCGCCGGAACGCGCCCGCTACCTGTTCCGGGACGGCGTCGGACCCGGCGGCAACGAACCGCCGAACAACTGGCCGTCGGTGTTCGGTGGACCGGCCTGGACCCGGACCACCGACGCGGACGGCTCGCCGGGGCAGTGGTACCTGCACCTGTTCGACACCAAGCAACCGGACTTCGACTGGACCAACCCGGAGGTCAGGGCCGAATTCCTGCGGGTGCTGCGGTTCTGGCTCGATCGCGGGGTCGACGGGTTCCGGGTCGACGTCGCCAACGCGCTGATCAAGGCGGACGGGCTGCCCGACGTCACTTCCGACGCCGAGACCAACATGATGAGCACGATTCTCACCGCCACCAGCGGCGCCGGGGACGCCATCGTGCACAGCGGCCCGACCTCACCGATGTGGGATCAGGACGGCGTGCACGAGATCTATCGCGACTGGCGCAGGCTGCTCGACGAGTACCCCGGCGACCGGATGATGGTTGCCGAGGCCTGGGTTTCCCCGCTGTCCCGGCTGGCCAGGTACGTCCGGCCGGACGAGATGCACCAGGCGTTCAATTTCGAGTACCTGTCGGCGCCGTGGGATGCCGCCGCCATCCTCGCCGTCATCGACTCGTCGATCGCAGTCAACGACAGCGTCGGCGCCCCGACCACCTGGGTGTTGTCCAACCATGACGTGGTCCGGCACGCATCCCGGTTCGGACTGGCCGACCTCACCCTGCGGCCCAACGGGATCGGCGCCACTGACGATCAACCCGACGCCGTCCTCGGCCTGCGCAGAGCCAGGGCCGCGACCCTGCTGATGCTCGGGCTGCCGGGTTCGGCCTACCTGTACCAGGGCGAGGAACTCGGGTTGCCGGAGCACACAGCACTGGACGACGACCTGCGCCAGGACCCCACCTGGATGCGGTCCGGGCAGCTCGAGCGCGGCCGGGACGGCTGCCGGATTCCGCTGCCGTGGGAGGCCGACGCACCTGGCCTCGGGTTCGGCCCGACCGGCAGAACCTGGCTGCCGCAACCCGAATCGTATTCGGCACTGGCTCGCGACCGGCAGGTCGGGGTGAACGGATCCACCCTCGAGCTGTACCGGGCGGCGCTGGCCACCCGCCGCGAGCGCGACCTGGGCAACGGCGCGCTGCGGTGGGTGCCGTCAGCCCCGTCGGTGCTGACGTTCAGCAACGGACCGGTGACGGTGATCGCGAACCTGGGTGACGGTCCGGTGCCGCTGCCGCCGGGCGAGCTGCTGCTCGCCTCCGGCGAGCTCGTCGACGGTGCGCTCCCGCCGGACACCGCGGCCTGGCTGGTCGGCTGACGCCCCCGGCCGGTCAGCTCGTCAGCTCGTCAGCGGGAATGACGACGCCGGGCGCTTCCGCGGGCACCTCGGCCGCCACCGTGGTGGCGGCCGGCCGGACCGGTCGCCACCACAGCCAGCCGGCAGCAGACCCGATCACCAGCGCTGCGGCGACCAGCAGTAGCCGGTAGTCGACAACGGCGACGATCGCCGCGCCGACCGCGATCGACGTCAATTGCGGTATCTGCAGGGCCATTCCGGTGGCCGAGGCCACCCTGCCTTGCAGGTGATTCGGCGTCAGCTTCTGCCGGGTGGTCGCCAGCGCGACGAATGCCCACGGGATCGCGGCCCCGCCGACCACCGATCCGATCAGGGCGAAAGTGGTGCTACCGAACAGGAACGGGATCGACGACACTGCCAGGGTGCCAAGACCCACGGCGACGCTGCGGATCGGGCCGAGCCACTTCAGCAGCCGTACCGCGGTGATCCCACCGAGGATGCTGCCGGCGCCCTGCGCACTCATCAGCACCCCGAAGAACGCCGGCTCACGCCCGAGGCCTTTCTCCACCACGACGAACAGCAAGGAGTCGAACAGCCCGATCACGGCGAGCGATACCGCCATGCCGATCACGATCGACATCAGTTCCGGGACTCGACGCAGGTGCCGGAAGCCGGCCATCATCGCGGTCCAGCCCGCATCGGTCGCCGATGAGCCGGTCGGCCTCGGCTCCCGGGTTCTGACGGTCAGCAGTCCCAGCGCGGTCATCACCAGCAACACCGAGGTGGCCGCGGCCAGCGCCGGCCCGCCGTAGACGGTGTAGAGCCCTGCGCCGACCAACGGCGTCAGGATCCGCAGCCCCTGGTCGATCGTCATGAACAGGGCGTTGGCCGGTCCCAGGTCGTCGTCGGTGAGCATCGTTCGCAGCAACCCGGACTGGGCGGCGCCGTTCAGGCTGCCGAGCGCACCGTAGACAACGGTCACCAGGTACAGGATCCACAGGTCGGAGGGCCGCTGGACGGCCAGCAGGCCGAGCACCGCCGCCGCCGCGATCAGGTTCGAGGCGATGAGCAACGGCTTGCGGCGCAGCCGATCCGCCAACAGTCCGAACAAAGGTGCGGCCAGCATCGGCGCACCGAGACAGAAGAACACCAGCCCAGCGGCACCGCTGCTGCCGGTCAGATCCTTGGCCCAGACGGCCAGCGTCAGGAACAGCGCGCTGTCGGCGAAGTTGCCGATCGACCAGGCGGCCAGCAGCCGGCGGAAGTGCGGCACCCGCATCAGCGACTTCACGACTCGTTCCTCGCCGCGGCCCGCTCACGCTGCTCGGCATCCAGTTGATCCTGGTACTCAATCAGGTAGGTGGTGGCGGCGAACAGCCGGACCAGTCCGCCACCGTCCGGGCGTTTACTCGGATCGGTGAGCCGCTCCAGATACGGTTCGACCAGCGCGGCCAGCCCGGCCTCGATCCCCTTCGCCTCGTCGGGCGTCAGGTACATGGTCGCACCACGCTGGAAGGTGGTGCCCCGCCACTGCTTCGGGTTCGGGCGCCCGTCGGCCGCCCGCATCCGCGCGACGTCCCATTCCCGGAACGCGGCACTCACCGCGGTACTCGCCTGCAGCGACTGCGGGTCGTCCGAATCCCCCACGAAATTCTGCGTCGGATCGACGACGCGCCAGGGCTTTTCCCGGCCCGCCGCATCGTCGGCCCGCTCGATGTAGCCGTGTTGCGCGAGCTTGCGCAGGTGGAACGAACAGTTGGACGGGCTTTCGTTGACCATGTCGGCCAGGACGGTCGCGGTTGCCTCACCCTTGGTGAGCAGCGCCTCCAGCAGCTGGATCCGCAGCGGGTGTGCCAGCGCCCGCATCGCCTTCGGGTCGGTGATGTCTGCCATCCATCCAACCTAAACATGAAATGTTTCTTTCGCAAGATATATTTCGCGCGGTTTGCTTCAGATGGCTGGGACCGGAGATCAACCGACGAAGAAGTGCCAGCCGATCCACCACCAGGCCAACAGCAATCCGAACTGCGCGGCCCGATGTCGGAGCGCCCCGCGCAGCAGCGAACCGAGCGTCGGGACCCGTGCCGTACCGAATCGGGCTACCAGTTCCACCGCCACCAACAGCGCAGCGATCAGCGCATACGCCAGCACGGTGATCAGGTGACTGCTCACCGCCTCTCCCCCGGCGGCCGATCTCCCGGCCGCAGGCACGCCCGGACCAGCCAACAACCGGCCGCCAGCCATATCGCAAGTGCGATCATCCGGAACACCGTCGACCCGAGGAGGGGCTCGATCAGCGTGGAGAGCGTCGGGTGGTCGTAGCTGCCGGTCTGTGGATCGGGCTGCTGCAGAAAGCTGGAGAGTTCGAGCAAGGCGGCGAGCACCAGCAGACCCGCCCAGGTCAGCCAGCCGCGGGGAGCCCGTCCGGCCGGCGCCGGGCCTCCGGTCCGGCCGGTGGCAGCCGGAGGGGCACCGGCCACCCGCCACAGGGCGGCGATGCCGGCGACGGCCAGCGAGATCCGGACCGGCCAACCGGCGACGTCGGTCGCTCCGATGACGACGCCGAACAGGATCGCCCCGGCGGCCACCAGCCAACTGGGAACCGGTGCGCGCCGCGGCGTCGACACCGGGAACCGTCGGTACCGGTCGATGCCGATGACCACGACCGTCAGACCGAAGACGACGACGTCGAACACGTTGCGCCGCACCACGTGTACTGCCAGCGCAGCGAGCAGGATGGGCACCGTCGGATCGGCGAAGCCGATCCGACGTCCGGCAGGCCTCGTTCGCTCCCGTGCCACCGATCGAACGTTACGCCCGAGTCCGACGTTCCCTGGTTCGCAGTACCGCGGCCAGCAGCAGCAGGCCGACAGCGAGCAACGCGCCGTGGCCGATCCGCAGCGCGGGCGGTGCCCAGAACTGCGGGATGAACAGCGCGAAGCCGAGCGCCATCACCGCACCGCTCCACCACGGGAAGCGGCGGGCGAGTCCGACCGCCACCAGCACCGCCCCGACACCGAGCAGCAGCAACCCGGCGCCGAAGGTCGTCATCGCCACCCCGCCGGTCCGGATCCGGTCGGCCAGATCGAGGACGGTGCCGGGATTCAACGCGTCGGGCGCGCCACTGGTGGCGTCGACCCCGAGCGCATGCAGGGCAAACGCCTCGGACCCGTAATAGAGGGCCGTCAGACCCACCCCCAGCCCGGTAAGCGCGGCACCGACCGCGGCCACCCGCTCGCCGCCACTGCCGGCCAGCATCCGCGGCACGCCGACGAACGCGGCCGCCACCGCGAGGAAGCCGGCCACCGCCGCCAGATGCGCCACCAGCCACCAGGGTGAGGCGAACTGTGTCGCCGTGTCCGCGCCGCCACCGGGCGCATAGGGGCGCACCGCCGGGTACACCGCGAACAGCAACCCGGCCGCGGCCAGCAGCACCGGCGACATCCGGGTCGCCGCGGCATCGATCGGCCCGGCCGGCCGTTCCGTCGTCATCGTCATTGCTCCGCCTCGATTCTGTAAGCACCGCTCTCTACGTGGAGCGGGACTCACATCATGACAGAGAATCGAGAGCGGCGCTCTCTTATTTTCCGGCCGGCCGCATCAGGGGATCAACAGCACCTTTCCGGTGGTCCGACGGCCGGCCAGATCCTGGTGCGCGTGCGCGGCCTGATCGAGCGGATAGGTCGCGCCGACCCGCAGGGTCAGCCGGCCGTCGGCGATCCAGCCGAACAATTCATCGGTCCGGCCGATCAGTTCCTCGCGGGTGACGGTGAAGTCCTTCAGGGTGGGCCTGCTGACCGACAGGGAGCCCAATGGGTTGAGCCGCTGCAGGTCGAACGGCGGCACCGGACCGCTCGAAGCGCCGAACAGGATCATCCGCCCCCGTCGACGCAGCGAGGCGAGCGATCCTTCGAAGGTGTCCCTGCCGACGCCGTCGTACACCGCGGCGACGCCGTCACCGCCGGTGAGCTCGCGGACCGTGGCGGCGACATCGTCGTACCCGACGATCACGTGGTCGGCCCCGGCGCCGCTGGACAGCTCACCCTTGTCTGCCGTGGACACGGTGGTGATCACCGTTGCCCCGAGGATCTTGGCGACCTGGGTCAGCAGCAGGCCGACACCACCGGCTCCGGCATGGATCAGCACCGTGTCACCTGCGGCGATCGGATACGAGTCCCTGGCCAGGTACTGGGCCGTTGCGCCCTGCAGCGGCAATGCCGCGGCCTGTTCGTCGCTGACGCCGTCCGGTACCGGCACCAACCGATCCGCCGGGCCGGTGACCGCGCCGGCGTAGGAGCCGGGTAGCGATGCCCAGGCCACCCGATCGCCGACCTTCACCAGATCGACGTCAGCCCCGACCGCCGTGACCCGGCCCGCACCCTCGGAACCGGGTACGTACGGCAGGTCGAGCGGATACCTGCCTTCGCGCTGGTAGATGTCGATGAAGTTGACCCCGGCCGCAGCGATCTCGACGGTGGCCTGACCTGGGCCGGGCTCCGGGACCGTGATGTCGGCCGGGACCAGCACCTCCGGTCCGCCCGTCCTGCTGATCTGGATAGCTCGCGTCATTCTCGACGTCCCTCCGGTGGTGGGTGAATACAGGTTCCTCAGGTACGGCAACCCGCACCGACGAACGGCTATTCCGGCGACGACGGCCGCTCGCGAATCGCCTTCCGCAGCTTCGGTAGTCGTTCGGACAGGCCCCTCTCGGCGCCACGCCCGGTCGGCGTGTAATAGTCGGTTCCGACCAGTTCGTCGGGTGGGTACTGTTGCCGCGCAACGCCTTCGGCCAGATCGTGCGGATAGACGTAGCGCTGGGCGTTGCCGAGCTTGGCGGCACCCGGATAGTGCCCGTCACGCAGCGGCGGCGGAACCAGACCGGCCTTGCCGGCCCGCACGTCGGCCATCGCCGCGTCGATGGCGGCGACCACCGCGTTCGACTTCGGCGCGGTCGCCAGGTGAATCGTGGCCTGCGCCAAGCCGATCCGCGCCTCGGGCAGCCCGACCAGCTGCACCACCTGCGCTGCTGCCACGGCGACCTGAATTGCCGTCGGATCCGCCATCCCAATGTCCTCGGAGGCGTGCACCATCAGCCGGCGCGCGATGAACCGCGGGTCCTCCCCGGCCTCGATCATCCGGGCCAGATAATGCAGCGCGGCGTCGACGTCGCTCCCCCGGATCGACTTGATGAAGGCACTGATCACGTCGTAGTGCTGGTCGCCGTCCCGGTCGTAGCGCACCGCCGCGCGGTCGACCGCGCGCTCAACGGCGGCCAGGTCGATGATGCCGTCGTCGGCCGGAGCGGCGCCGTCACGTGGGTCGAGAACGCTGTCGGCGGCCGCCTCCAGCGCGGTCAGCGACCGGCGGGCGTCACCTCCGCCGAGCGCCACCAGGTGCGCCTTCGCATCGTCGGCGATGCCCACCTTCCCGGCCAGGCCGCGCGGGTCCGCCAGCGCCCGGTCGATCAGCGCCTCGACGTCGGCGTCGCCGAGCGGCCGCAACTGCAACACCAGCGACCGGGACAGCAGTGGCGAGACGACCGAGAAGTACGGGTTCTCGGTGGTGGCGCCGATCAGGATGACGGTGCGGTCCTCGACCGCGCCCAGCAATGAATCCTGCTGGGTCTTGGAGAACCGGTGCACCTCGTCGATGAACAGCACGGTTTGTTCACCGGTGCGCCGCAGCGAATCCCGGGCCTCGGCGATCACCGCGCGCACTTCCTTCACCCCGGCGTTCAGTGCGGACAGCTGGGCGAACCGGCGGCCGGTGGCACCGGCCACCAGGGTGGCCAGGGTGGTCTTGCCGGTCCCCGGCGGGCCGTACAGCAGCATCGAGGCCGGCGCCCCGCCCTGCACCAGCCGACGCAGCGGGGCGCCAGGGCCGAGCAGGTGATCCTGCCCCAGCACCTCGTCGAGAGTGGCCGGCCGCATCCGGACGGCCAGCGGCGCGTTGGGGTCCACCGGGTCGGTCGGCAACCGGGTCGCCCTGGCACCCGATGTAGCCCCGCCGCTGTCGGTCGCCGGCTCGGCGAACAGTCCCGGATCGTTGCTCACGTTTCCCGACGCTACCGGCTGGCTGCCGGCGACCGGAGCCGCAGTTGCACCATCGCCGCATCCTCCGGGTCGATCCCTTCGTCCACGAAGCCGGCGCGCCGCGCCACATGCCGGGCGACCGCGTTCTGCGGACGGGTCCTGACCACCAGATCGGTGCCGGTCAGGTTCACCGCGGCCCATTCCACCGCGGCGTCGACCAGCCGGCCGGCCAGCCGCCGCCCCTGGACCGGCGGGGCCAGCCGGTAATACACATTGAGCACCTGCACGCCGGCGCACCGATGGAACCGGATCCCGCCCATACCGGCGACCACCCGGCCGGCATCCGCCGGCCCGCTGCCCGGCGGACCGGCTGGCCACCAGTCGAGCGGAACCAGCACGGTCCAGTAGCCGAAGCCGTGGTCGGTCCAGTGCTGCAGGATCGGCTGCAGCCAGCGTTCGGTGTAGCCGAGATCGACGTGCCGCTCCTGTGGATCGAAGAGGTAGGCCAGCGGATCCCCGTGCACGGCCAGCAGTCCTGGCGCGTCCGACAGGCTCGGCCGGCGCAGCAGGACGTCATCGCCCGGGGTCAGCGATTCCATCCAGGTCCCTTCGCCATCCCCGGCCCCGGTGCACCGAAAGCGCTGTTGTCGCTCGCTTTCGGTGCACCGCTACACATGCGCAACTAGCCGATCTTGACGTTGATCTGCTTGACCTGGGTGAAGCCGTCCATCGCACCTTCCAGGGAAACCTCGCGGCCGATTCCGGAGGTCTTGTAGCCCCCATAGGCCTGCCCGATCACCTGGCCGCCGCCCTGGTTCACCTGTACCCAGCCGGATTCGATCCGGTGCGCTGTGTCCAGCGCCTCGGTCAGATCGTTGGACCAGACGAAAGCAGCCAACCCGTAGTGCGAGTCGTTGGCCATCCGGATCGCCTCGTCCCGATCGGAGAACGGGATCGCCACCAGCACCGGGCCGAAGATCTCCTCGCGGGCGATCCGCCAGGAGTTGTCGCCCATCGAGAAGATGGTCGGCCCCTGATAGAAGCCGTCCAGTCCGTCCGGGATGTCCAGCGCACAGTCCAGGGCGAGCTCGACGCCCTTCTGGCTCTTGCCGTCGGCGATGTAGTTGTTGATCTGGTCGAACTGCTTCTGGTTGATGATCGCGCCCATGTCGGTGGACTCGTCCAACGGGTTGCCGACCTTCATCGCCTTGGCCTTGGCGGCGACCGCGGCCAGTACGTCGTCGTACACGTCGGTGTGCACGAACAGCCGGGAGCCGGCCGTGCACGACTGGCCCTGCCGGGCGAACCTGGTGGACAGCAACAGGTTCGATGCCAGCGCGTCGACCTGGTCGGCGTCCCTGGCGGCAGACGGGAAGACGATCGACGGGCTCTTGCCGCCCAGCTCGAGCGAAATGTGGCTGATCCGCTCGCCCGCTGTCGAGGCGACGTGTTTGCCCACCCTGGTCGATCCGGTGAACGACACCTTGTCGACGTCCGGGTGCTGGACCAGTGCCTCGCCGACCTCGGTGCCGTAGCCGGTGACCACGTTCAGCACACCGTCCGGCAGGAACTGCTGGCAGATCTCGGCCATCTTCAGGATGGTCAGCGGCGCGTCCTCGGCCGCCTTGAGCACCACCGTGTTGCCGGCCGCCAGCGCCGCCGGGGTCTTGAATCCGGCGATCATCAGCGGCGAGTTCCACGGCAGGATCCCGGCCACCACGCCGAGCGGCTCCCGCCGGGTGTACTGCAGTTGCCCGTCGCCGGCCGGCAGGTTGACGCCCTTGAACTCGCCGGCCACCCCACCGAAGTAGCGGAACAGGTCGACCAGGGTCTGCGACTCCGGGCGGGCCTGGGTGCGGATCGCGTTGCCGGTGTCCTTGGCGGTGAGCACCGCCAGTTCCTCGGCGGCGTCGGCCAGCGCGTCGGCGATCTTCAACAACGCCTGCTGACGTTCCTTGAAGTGCACCGCGCGCCAGCCGGGGAAGGCCGCCCTGGCGGCCTTGACGGCCCGGTCCGCGTCGGCCTCCCGCCCGCGCGGCACCCTGGCCAGGGTCGCCGACCGTTCGCCCGCCGAGACCACGTCGATCCACTCGCCGGCCACCGCCGGCACCCACTGCCCGCCGATCAACATCGGTGCCTCAGCCACCTCGGTGGCGGTGGCGGTCGTGCTCTGCTCAGTCGTTGAACTCATTGCTCTTCCCTCGATCTCGTGATCTCGGCCGCCGCACCGTCACGGTTCGGGGACCGGGACCAACTCGTAGCGGCGGTCGTTGGCGTCCAGTTCGGCCAGGTCGTTGCCCTTGGTCTCTTTGTACAGAATGGCACCGATGAACGAGACGAGGCCCATCGCGGCGATGTAGACCGCCACCCAGCCCCAGCCGGAGTTCGCCGAGGTGATGTCGGCGACCGGGGTGTCCTTGGCGGCGACGTTGGTCAGCAGTGCGACACCGATCAACGGTGCGACGGACCCGGAGACCACACTCGTCAGCTGGGCGCCGATGGATACCGCGGTGTAGCGCATCTTGGTCGGGAACATCTCGCTCATGATCGCCGGCTGCACCGAGTACATCAGGCCGTGGACGAACACACCGACCACCAGTCCGAGGGTGAACCACAACGACGATCCGCCGTTGCGACTGCCATCGAACAGCAGGAAACCGACCCAGGCGTACACGACCATCAGTGCCGAGCCCACCAGGTAGATCGGCCGACGGCCGATCTTGTCCGCCCAGCCGGCGACGTACGGGATCCAGAACATCTCCAGGAAATGGGCGATCAGCATGAAGCCGAGAATCGGTACGGCCTTGATGCCGATGCCGGTGAGGTAGGTGATCGAGAAGGTGACGACGATGTAGTAGAGGACGTTCTCGCCGGCCCGGATCATCATCGACACGATGATCTCCCGGGGGTAGAGCCGGAACACGTCGATGAAGGCCGGCCGGGTGCTGACCATCTCCTCCTCGCGCTCGGTCGCCTCCTTGAAGATCGGCGCGTCCTCGACGCTGCGCCGGATGTACCAGCCGACCAGCACGATCACCGCGGAGAGCCAGAACGCGACCCGCCAGCCCCAGGTGAAGAAGTCTTCCTTGGACAGGGTGGCGTTCAGCACCAGCATCACTGCCGTGGCGATCAGGTTGCCCAGCGGCACACCGACCTGCGGCCAGCTGCCCCAGAAGGCCCGCCGATCATTCGGCGAGTGCTCGGAGATCAGCAACACCGCGCCGCCCCACTCGCCGCCGACCGCGAAACCCTGGATGAAGCGCAGGATCACCAGCAGCAGCGGCGCACCGAAGCCGATCACCGCGTGTGACGGGATGCACCCCATCAGGAACGTGGCGACACCGACGATGACGATCGACAATTGCAAAAGCCTTTTGCGGCCGAACTTGTCGCCGAAATGACCGAACACCAGACCGCCGAGCGGGCGGGCGATGAAGCCGATGGCGTAGGTCGAGAAGGCGTAGATGAGACCGGTCTTCGCGGTCTCACCGGGGAAGAACACCGCGCCGAAGACCCCGAGCGCGGTCGCGGTGCCGTAGACGAAGAATTCGTACCACTCCACCACCGTGCCGGCCATCGAGGCGGCGACCACCTTGCGCAGCGTCTTCCAGCCGACGACCTCCTTCGGCTCACCGCCCGCCGGTTCTGCGTTCTTGGACAGCTCAGGCGGATTCCCCGCCGAGGCACCGGTTCCTGGGATGTCGCTCATCCGTCAACTCCCTTGCGAGCGGATTCGGAGTCGACGCCGTCCTGCAGCAGGGTGACCAGGATCGAGCAGTCACGCTCGGACAGGCCCCGTTCGACCAGCGTGTCCAGCCGCTTCGCGACGCCGGCCGCGAAACTCACATCGGTGCCGGTGCTTTCGCCCGCCTGCAACGCCAGGCCGAGGTCCTTGCGCAGCAGTGCGGTGGAGAACCCGTCGGCGAAATCACGGTTCACCGCGGCGGTCTCCACCACGCCGGGGATCGGGTACCAGGTGCGCAGAGCCCAGCTGTCGCCAGACGACACGGTGGCCAGCTGCTGGAAGGTGGCGCTGTCCAGACCGAGCCGCTCGGCCAGCACCGCGCCCTCGCAGGTGGCCTGCAGGCAGATCGCCAGCATCATGTTGTTGGTGATCTTCGCCGCCTGACCGTTGCCGGGTCCGCCGCAGTGGAAGATCCTGCCCGCCATCACCTCGATCACCTCGCGAACGCGCTCCAGGATCTCCGGCTCACCGCCGACCATGAAGGTCAGCGTGCCGGCTGCCGCACCGGACACCCCGCCGGACACCGGAGCATCCAGGAACGCGAAACCCGCGGCCTCGGCGGTGGTGTGCAGCTCCCGGGCGGTGTCGATGTCGATGGTGGAGGAATCGATCACCACGGCGGTCTTCGGCGCGTTGGCCAGCACGCCGTCGTCGCCGGTGATCACCGCCTTGGCGTGGCTTCCGGCCGGCAGCATGGTGAACACCACGTCGGCCCCGTCCACCGCCTCGGCGATCGAGCCGACAACGGTGACCCCGTGCTCGGCTGCCGCGGCCGTCGCCGGCTCGCTCAGATCGAAACCTTTGACCTGATGCCCCGCCTTGACCAGGTTGGTCGTCATCGGGTCACCCATGTGCCCGAGGCCTATCCATCCAACGTTCATCGTCGAACGCTCCCTTGCTCGTCAGTCCGGATGTTGCCGCCTGCCCTCCGACAGGGAACCGCCCCATCTTGCGCCGCCGTGACCCGACATGCCAGAACCGAACACGCACACTGTCTGTGCAGATTTGCACAACCGGAGGCGGCCGGCGGATGCTGTCGTCATGGTGAAGGCGGACGATCTGCTCATCTTGCTGGAAGTGGCGCGTTCCGGCACCTTGATCGGGGCGGCAGCCAGCATCGGACTTGATCACACCACGATCTCGCGGCGGATCAGCGCCCTGGAGGTGGCGGTCGGATCTCCGGTGATGGTGCGTTCGGCCCGGGGTTGCGAACTGACCGAATTGGGTAGATCGCTGTTGGCCGCGTCCGAATCCGTGGAGCGGGCCATCGGGCAAGTACGCACTCTCGCACAACCAGGAGGCGTCAGCGAGCTGTCCGGACTGGTGCGGATCGCCGCCCCGGACGCGTTCGCCGCCGAGTTCGTCGGGCCGGCGATGGCCCGGATGGTCCGGACCCACCCGAAGGTCACCCTCGAGTTGACCTCGGCCACCCGGCCGGTGGTCCAGGGACACGGCGCCGACATCGAGATCGGCGTCGGATCCTCGGTGCCGCGCTGGGAGACCGTGGTGCTGAGCCCGTACGTGCTGGGTCTGTATGCCAGCAGCGACTACCTCGCCGACCACGGAGCCCCGACGTCGATCGACGAGCTCCGCGAGCACCGGCTGGTCTACTACGTCGAGTCACTGCTGCGGGTGGCAGACCTGGACGTGTTCGAGGGCCTGTTCGGCGGTCGTCCGGTTCAGGTGAGCTCGACCAGCGTCCACGCCCAGCTGCGGGCGACCGTGGCCGGAGCCGGCATCGGACTGCTGCCGGCCTTCCTCGCCGACGCCCAGGTCACCCTGCGACGGGTGCTGCGCGCCGAGGTGGACGTGAGCAACGACTACGTCGCCGCCCTGGCGCCGCGGGCGCTGCGCCGCCCGGCCACCACCGTGGTGATGCAGGAATTGCGGGCCGAGGTGCGCTCGCGCGAGCACGAGCTACTCGGCCGCAGCTCCCCCGCCGGCTGACCCGGCCGGCTGCTCAACCGACAGCGGCCAGGAACTCCGGATCGGGCAGACGTACCACCCGTCCGGGCGCGGCAACGTAGGTTCCGAGCAGTCGCGCGCCGACCCCGCGGCTGGCATCGACAAACGTTTGGTGCCAGGCGCGATCGGTGTCGGTCACCAGGGAGCCGGCGCGGGCGAAGGCGACGATCAAGCTTCCGTCGAACATGGCCGTTGCCGTCAACAGATTCGCCGCCATCACCATCCGATCCTGCGCCGGGCACGCCCACTGCATCTCGTCGACCAGCACGGGTTGCACCATGCGGCCCGCGGAGTCGCAGATCAGCACTGCGAGAGCGCCGTCGTTCCTGACGTCCTCGCAGCAAAACAGGTCGACGACGTCGGCGGCCAGCACCGGGTCGTCGAGCGACAGGTCACGGATGTTGTCCGGCAGGTCTCGAAAGGTCATGCCGCCGAGCATGGCCGAACGGGCTCAGCTCGCCGTCGAGTTGTCCACAACGGCTGACGCCGGAACGGAGTTGTCCACCACGGGCTTGCCGGGCTTGACATCCACGCCGGCCTCCTTGCGCTGCTCCGGCGTGATCGGCGCGGGCGCCGAGGTCAGTGGGTCGAAGCCGCCGCCGGACTTCGGGAAGGCGATCACCTCGCGCAGCGACGGTGCACCGGCCAGCAGCATCACGATCCGGTCCCAGCCGAAGGCGATCCCGCCGTGCGGCGGCGCACCGAAGGCGAAGGCGTCCAACAGGAATCCGAACTTCTCCCTGGCCTCGTCCTGGCTCAGGCCCATCACCTTGAACACCCGCTCCTGCACGTCGGCGCGGTGGATACGGATCGAACCGCCGCCGATCTCGTTGCCGTTGCAGACGATGTCGTAGGCGTAGGCCAGCGCATGCTCGGGATCGGTGTCGAAGGTGTCCATGCTGTCCGGCTTGGGCGAGGTGAACGCGTGGTGCACCGCCGTCCAGGCCCCAGATCCGACGGCGACGTCTCCGGCCGCCGTGGCGTCTGCCGACCGCTCGAACAGCGGCGCGTCCACCACCCAGACGAACGACCACTGCGATTCGTCGATCAGGTTGTCCCGCTTGGCGATCTCGTTGCGGGCGGCGCCGAGCAGCTCCTGGCTCGCCTTGCGGGCACCGGCGGCGAAGAACACCGCGTCGCCCGGCTTGGCACCGACCGCGGCGGCCAGGCCGGCCCTTTCGTCATCCGAGATGTTCTTGGAAACCGGCCCGCCCAGGGTGCCGTCTTCGGCGACGGTGACGTAGGCCAATCCCTTGGCACCACGCTGTTTTGCCCACTCCTGCCAGGCGTCGAAGCCGCGGCGCGGGGTGGCGGCACCGCCGGGCTGCACGACGGCGCCGACGTAGGGCGCCTGGAAGACCCGGAACGGGGTCGAGGCGAAGAAGTCGGTGAGCTCGGTGAGCGGCAGCCCGAATCGCAGGTCCGGCTTGTCGCTGCCATAGGCGTCCATCGCCTCGCGGAAAGTGATCCGCGGGATGGGGGTGACGATGTCGTGCCCGATCAGCTTCCAGATGGCAACCAGCACCTCTTCGGCGAGGGCGATGACATCATCCTGGTCGACGAAGCTCATCTCGACGTCGAGCTGGGTGAACTCCGGCTGCCGGTCGGCCCGGAAGTCCTCGTCCCGGTAGCAGCGGGCGATCTGGTAGTACCGCTCGAGGCCGGCCACCATCAGTAACTGCTTGAACAGTTGCGGCGACTGCGGCAGCGCATACCAGCTGCCCGGGTGCAGCCTGGCCGGCACCAGGAAGTCGCGGGCGCCCTCCGGGGTGGACCTGGTGAGCGTCGGGGTCTCGATCTCGACGAAGTCGTGCGCATCCAGGGTGCTGCGGGCCGCCCGGTTCACCTGCGAGCGCAGCCGCATCGCGGCGGCCGCCTTCGGCCGACGCAGGTCCAGATAGCGGTACTTCAGCCGGGTCTCCTCGCCGACGGCGACGTCGTCGTCGAGTTGGAACGGCAGCGGCGCCGACTCGTTGAGCACCTCGAACGCGGTGACGGAGACCTCGATCTGCCCGGTCGGCAGCTCGGCGTTCTCGTTGCCGTCGGGGCGGCGCTCCACCACGCCGGTGATCTGCAGGCAGAACTCGCTGCGCAGCCGGTGTGCCCGCTCGGCCACCTCGCCCTCGCGGAAGACCACCTGCACCAGGCCGGAGGCGTCCCGGAAGTCGATGAAGATGACCCCGCCGTGATCACGCCGGCGGGAGACCCAGCCGGCCAACTGCACAGTGGCGCCCTCGTCGGCGATGGTCAGGGTTCCGGCGTCACGGTCACGCAGCACGAGAGAAAGTCCTTGTCGTTCGAGGTTGCGGGGCATTCGAAGGTAGGGCCCAGCGGGCAGCTGCCCGCGCAGCTGATCCTACGGCGAGCAGCGCCGACCGGTTTCAACAGGGAAATGGGGGTGACCGGGATGGCGGGACAGGGCAAGCTGAGGACGATGATTTCCCCTGTTGTGCTGCGCCGCGAGTCGCTCTCGGACGCCGGCGCCGTCGAGCAGATCGTCGGCGCGGCCTTCGGCGCTGACGAGCCGATGCTGCCCACCCTGGTCAGGGCGCTCCGGCCGTACAGCCGCTTCGCCGCACAGAGTCCGCCCGGGTCGGATCCGTTGGCGCTGGTCGCCGAGCTCGACGGCGCCGCGGTCGGGCACGTGATGCTGACCGTCGGCCACATCGACGCCTGGGAATCGATGGTGCCGGTCCTGGTGCTGTCGCCGCTGGCGGTGCTGCCGGATCACCAGGGCGCCGGCATCGGGACCGACCTGGTCGCCGGCGCCGTCGAGCTGGCGGCGTCTACCGGGGCACCGGCGGTGTTCCTCGAGGGCTCGCCGACGTATTACGGGGCGAGAGGATTCACCGCCGCCGAGCCGCTGGGATTTCGCCGACCGTCCCTGCGGATTCCGGCTCCGGCGTTCCAGGTGGCGTTGCTGCCCGGCTACCGCCCCTGGATGACGGGAACTCTGGTGTACCCAGCGCCGTTCTGGGAGCTGGATTGTGTCGGGCTCCGGGACCGAGCGTTGGTGCAGCAGATCGAGGCAGCCGGCTGACGACCGGTCAGCAGACCTGATCGAGCAGGCCGGTGTCGACGTCGTAGAGGAAGCCGCCGACGCTCACCCGATCACCCAGCAGGGGGTGGTGGCGCACCTTGGACACCTCGTCGAGGATGTCGGCCCGCTGGTCGGTGATCACGCCGAACGTCATCCAGGAGGCATCCTCGCCGCTGGCGGCGGCGACCTTCGCCCGCAGCTCGGCCTCATCGGCGCCGGCCATCGCGCACCTGGTGTGTTCGACCACCAGCACCCGTTCGACGTTCAGCAGGTTCACCCCCAGCACCAGGGCAACCAGCACCTGGTCGGTGACCCGGCCACCGGGGTTGCGCAGGATCTTGGCGTCACCGGCCTGCAGACCGATCATCCGCAGCGGATCGATCCGGGAGTCCATGCAGGTCACCATGGCTACCCCGGCCCTGGCGACACCGTCGAAGCCGGCCAGTTCGAACGAGTCGGCGAATTCACGATTGGCGGCGATCAGATCGTCGAAGGCACTGGGCACTCCCTCACCGTAGCGTCGGGCCGGCCGGCGGCGGCCAGCGGCTCAGCCGGTGCCGTCCGACTCGTCGAAGACGATCACCTGACGCAGCGCCAGCCCGTCGGACAGCGCGTCCATCGCCTCGTTCACCTGATCCAGCCCGATCCTGGACGAGATCAGCTTCTCGACCGGAAGTTTGCCGTCCCGCCAGAGCTCCACGTACTTCGGAATGTCCCGCTCCGGCACCGCGGAGCCGAGGTAGCTGCCGGTGATGGTGCGGGCGCCTGCCACCAGGCCGAGCGGCGCGATCTGCGCCCGCGCGTCCGGCGAGGGCAGTCCGACCGTGACCATGATGCCGCCCGGAGCCGTTGCGGCAACCGCGGTCTCGAAGGCGCGAGCGTTGCCGGCCGCCTCGATCACCACCGGCGCGCTGATGCCCTTTTCGACCAGCTCCGCCGGTGTGTAGACGGCGGTGGCACCCAACTCTCTTGCGGTGGCCAGCTTCTCCGGCACCGCGTCGACTCCGATCACCTCGCCGAGGCCCAGCGATACGGCGGTCAGTACAGCGGCCATCCCGACGCCTCCGAGCCCGACCACCATCACCGCGTCACCCTGCTCGGGTTTGCCGGCGTTGAGCACGGCGCCGCCGCCGGTCAGCACGGCGCAGCCGAGGACCGCTGCCACGTCGGCCGGCACGTCGGCCGGCACGGCGACAACGGACTTGCGGTTCACCACCGCATGAGTGGCGAAGCCGGAGACACCCAGGTGATGATTGACGTCATTGCCGTTGCGGTGCAGTCGCATCCCGCCGTCCAGCAGGGTTCCGTCGTTGTTCGCCGTTGTGCCGGTCTCGCAGGGCAGCCGGCCGTCGGTGGCGCAGCCCGCGCACTCGCCGCAGCGCGGCAGGAACGTCATCACCACCCGGTCGCCGATCTCCAGGTCGTCGACTCCGTCACCGAGTTGTTCGACGATGCCCGCGGCCTCGTGACCCAGCAGCATCGGCACCGGCCGGACCCGGTTGCCGTCGACCACCGACAGGTCCGAGTGGCACAGACCGGCCGCCTCGATCCGCACCAGCAGTTCGCCCCGCCCCGGCCCGTCCAGGTCCAGCTCGGAGATGCTGATGGGTGTCGATTCGGCGAACGGCCGCGGCCGGCCGATCTCCTCCAATACCGCGCCACGGATCTTCATAGACCTCGTCCTTCCTGTTGGTGCTGGAACTGAATTTCAGTCTGCCACCGGCCCTGCCGCCGCCCCTGACCCTCCCCCAGATCCAGCTCCCAGATCCAGCTCCCAGATCCAGCTCCCAGATCCAGCTTTGTGATGGCAATCGGTGGTTGGGCGGCATCACAACCACGGATTGCCAGCTCAATGCAGACGCAGGTGTGGCCAGCTCAACGCATGCGCACGGCCAGCTCAACGCATGCGCCTGGCCAGCTCAACGCAGACGCACGGGGGCGGCGGTGTGGGTGAACTCACCGGCAAACCGGTCGGCGCCGGTCCCAGCATCGGTTACGCTGAGTGGGAACTTGGAGTGCGTTCGCTCGGCTCGACAAGGAATGTCGGCCGTCAAAGTCGTTTATCGGAAGTCTCGATCTCAGGCGGCAGCGATCGATGCCGCCAAACCTGGCGCCCATCACGTCTCCTGCCTCGAGCACCGATTGGTATCCCATGGCGTCCGCCCCTGCCCTGCTGTCTTCTGCTGCCCTTGATACGGACAGCTCCGATTCCCCGTCTTCCGACTCGCCCCGCGCCGACGTCACCAGCACGTTTGCCGACCTGGCACTGCCGGCTCCGCTGCAGCGAGCCATCGACGGGCTCGGCTTCGTCACCCCGTCACCGATCCAGGAGCGTGCGATCCCGGCGCTGCTGGACGGCCGCGACATCACCGGCGTCGCGCAGACCGGCACCGGCAAGACCGCCGCCTTCGGCGTCCCGCTGCTGGCCGCTGTCGATCCGTCCGAGCGTCGCGTGCAGGCGTTGGTGCTGACCCCGACCCGCGAACTGGCCATGCAGGTGGCCGCCGCGATCACCAGCTTTGCGGTGCATCTGCCTGGCCTGCAGGTGGTTTCGGTCTACGGCGGCGCACCGTTCCTGCCGCAGAAGTCGGCGCTGGCACGCGGCGCACAGGTCGTGGTCGGCACCCCCGGACGGATCATCGATCACCTGGAGCGCA
Source organism: Nakamurella lactea DSM 19367 (assembly GCF_000426645.1). Classification (GTDB taxonomy): domain Bacteria; phylum Actinomycetota; class Actinomycetes; order Mycobacteriales; family Nakamurellaceae; genus Nakamurella; species Nakamurella lactea. The sequence continues at coordinate 69,953 of NZ_AUFT01000015.1, forward strand.
AGACCCTCGACCTGCACGGCGTCAAATTCCTGGTACTGGACGAGGCCGACGAAATGCTCCGGATGGGCTTCGCCGAGGACGTCGACCGGATCCTGTCCGACGCGCCGCAGCAGCGGCAGACCGCGCTGTTCTCCGCGACCATGCCGGCCGCCATCCGTCGGGTCGCCCAGACCCACCTGACCGACCCGGTCGACATCACCGTCAAGGCGAAGGCCAAGACCACCGCAGCGATCTCGCAGTCCTACGCGGTGGTGCCGTTCCGGCAGAAGGTCGACGCGCTGTGCCGGGTGCTGGAGATGAGCACCGGCGACGCCACCATCGTGTTCGTCCGGACCAAGTCCGCCTGCGACGAGGTCGGCGCCGCCCTGGCCGCCCGCGGCGTCTCTGCCGCCGCCCTCAACGGTGACGTACCGCAGAAGGACCGCGAGCGGATCGTCGAGAAGCTGCGATCCGGCGCCATCGACGTGCTGGTCGCCACCGACGTCGCCGCCCGCGGGCTCGACGTCGAACGCATCGACCTGGTGGTCAACTTCGACGCGCCGCGCGAGACCGAGAGCTACACCCACCGGATCGGCCGCACCGGCCGGGCCGGCCGCACCGGCCGTGCGCTGACCTTCTTCACCCCGCGGGAGATCTTCCAGGTCAGGGTGATCGAGCGGGCCACCGGCTCCACCATGGAGAAGATCAGCCCGCCGACCGCGGCCGACGTCGCCAAGCACCGGATGACGACGGTCCTTGCGGCAGCAGCGAAGCGGGTCGCCAGGCCGCGGCTCGACGACTTCCGCAGCTCGCTGGTGAGCTTCGCCGAGGAGAACTCGCTGAGCATCTACGACGTGGCGGCGGCCGTACTGGCCAACGCTTCCGGGGATGACGGCGCTCCCGCCGAGCGCGAGATCGACACCGAGGCATTCACCCGGCAACAGCACCGCGCCGACCGATCTGACCGTGGCGCAACGGCTTCCGGCCGCGGCGACACCCGGCGCGACAAGTTCGGTGCCCGCGACTCCCGTGACGACCGAACCCGGCCAGAACCGCGCCGGCGCAAGAGCGAAGGCCCGGCCGGCCCGCGCTGGCGGGTGGCGGTCGGCCGCAACCACGGCGTGCGTCCCGCCGGCATCGTCGGTGCGATCACCGGCGAGGGCGGCATCGCCGGCCGCGATCTGGGCCGGATCGACATCTTCGACACCTACAGCGTGGTCGAGATCGCCGCCAACCTGTCCCCCGCCGCCGTCGGCAAGATCGCGTCGGCGACCGTCAGCGGCCAGAAGCTGCGGATCCGCCGCGAGGCCTGACCTTCCCGGTTCACCAACCTCACAGTGACACTGGCGGCCGGCGCGCTGCTTCTCACGACACGGAACCCGCGAACTCTTGGTTCGCGGGTTCCGCTGTCGTTATCGACCGAGCCCGGTGAGTCGTTCACAGACGAGCCGGATGTTCACCGCTGCGCTGCCGTAGCTGAACACCGTCCGTCGATGACCGGTCGGCGTCGGCCATCCGGTGTCGATCACCACGGCGTCCGGTCGCAGGCGCAGCAGTGCATCGAGGGCTTTCCCACCGGCCGAGTCGCGAACCGGCGAGCGGACCAGAATCAGCACCGGTCGCGGGTCCGCAGGCAGCAAGGCGGGCGCATCGGGCCCGCCGATCGAGGTGGAGCCCGGCCAGGTCCGCTGCAGCGCGTCGGTCAGCCGGGCCGAGGTCGGACCGGCCGCCATCGTCCTGCCGTGCCGCAGGTCGACGATCACCGGTCGGCTGTCGGCCGGCAGCGGCGACAGCTCGGGCGGCCAGCCGGGGCCGATCGCCAGTTCCGCCGCCTTCCGCCCGATGCTCCGCAGGTCGGCCACCGCGGAGGCGATGTCGACGACCGGGGTGACGTCGACGGCGGCCATCGCCGTCACCCGGCGTGTAGCCGAGTCCTGCAGCTGCTGCTCGCTGATCAGGCCGTCCCGCACCGCGGCCACGATCGCGTCCAGACAGCTGGTGAACATCAGTTCGTCGTCGATACCCCTGGTGTTGCCAAGGCACAGCAGATCGATGCCGGCCTGCAGGCCGCGCACCGCCGCCCCCGGCACACCGTAGGTCGCGGCGACGGCCGCCATGTCGAGCGCATCGCTGATCACCAGAGCGTCGAAACCCAGTTCCGCGCGCAGGATCTGGATCCATCGCCGGCTGATCGACGCCGGTAGCTCGTCCACCGCCGGCACCACCAGATGTCCGGGCATCACCGCTGCCACCCCGGCGTCGATGGCCGCCCGGAACGGCACCAGCTCGCGGCCGGCCAGGTCCTCGAGCGTCTCGTCGAGGTACGGCAGGGCGTGGTGGGAGTCGACCGCCGAGTCCCCATGACCCGGAAAGTGCTTGACGCAGGCCATGATCCCGGCGTCCTGCAGGCCGGCCGAGTACGCCACCACCTGCTGTGCGACGCCGACGGCATCGGCACCGAAGGAACGGACGCCGATCACCGGGTTGCCCGGATTGGAGTTCACGTCCGCCACCGGCGCCAGCGCGCAGTCGATGCCCAGCGCACGCAACAGGCGACCGTGCGCCGCGGCCACATCGGCGGTCAGCCCGACGTCGCCGATCGCGCCGAGTGCCGCGGCCCCCGGCAGCGAGGAACCGCCGGTCACCTCGATCCGGCTGACGTCGCCGCCCTCCTCGTCGGAGGCGATCAGTAGGTCGACGCGCTCGGCGCGCAATTGCGTTGTCAGCCCGGCGATCCGGCTGAAGTGCTCGACCGGCTCGCCGGGCCCGATCTGCTCGTCCGGCTCGATGGGCGCTTCCCCGTCGAACTGCAGGTTGTGGCCGAAGAGCACCACCGAACCGAGCCCGCCGTCGATCGCCGAGCGGAGCCAGGCCGGAACCGCGGTCCCGTTGAATCCGGGCGCCAGCACGCCGGCGACCAGCCGCCGCAGCCGATCCGTCATTCCGCTCCTGCCCTTCCGCGTTGCTCATGGTGTTCAGCCCGCTCTTGCTGGACATTTGTCCGGTACACCGTGCAGTGCCCCACGATCATCGGGAGTGGGCGCGACATCGGGAGCGGGGCCCGTCAGCCCTTGACCGCGCCGGAGGTCAGCCCCTGGGCGAGCCGGCGCTGCACCACGGTGAAGAAGATGACCACCGGCAGGCTGAGCAGGGTGGAGGCGGCCATGATCGGTCCCCACTCGGCGGTGTTCTGGCCGAAGAACTTCTGCAGGCCGACGGTCGCGGTGTACTTGCTGTCGTCGGACATGAAGGTGAGCGCGAAGATGAACTCGTTCCAGGCGGTGATGAACGAGAACACGCTGGTGGCCACCAGTCCGGGCGCGACCAACGGGAGCAGCACGGAGAAGAACATCCGCCACCAGCCGGCCCCGTCGACGTAGGCCGCTTCCTCGATCTCCTTCGGCACCGCGGCGACGAAACCGCGCATCATCCAGATCCCGAACGGCAGCGAGAAGGCCAGGTACACCACGCTGAGCGCCAGCAGGCTGTTCAATGCGTGGTACTGCCGCATCTGCAGGAACAATGGGATGACGAGTGCCTCCAGCGGCACCATCTGCACGATCAGGATCATCACCACGACCGAGGTGCGGAAGCGGAACCGGAAGCGGGCCACCGCCACCGATGCCAGCAGGGCGACCATCGCGCTGAGCACCACCGTGATCACCGCCACCAGCAGCGAGTTCCGCAGGTAATGACCGAAGCCGCCGTCGTTGATCACCGTGGAGAAATTCTTCAGCGTGAGCGACTGCGGAAGCAGTTGCGAGCCACGGGATGCGGCCTTACCGTCCAGCGCGGTCGAGACCATCCAGTAGGCCGGGAAAAGGGCGAAGATCAGCAGCGCGATCACCGCGACCGTGATGCCCACCTTCGCAGCCGGCGTGCGCCGGATTGCGCGGCTCACAGCTCACGCTCCTTGAACAGGGTGCGCAGGTACACGCCGGTGATCAACAACAGGATCACCGTCAGCAGCACCGCGATCGCCGAACCCTTCCCGTAGGAGCCTTGAGCGAACGACTCCAGGTACGACCAGACGCCGAGATTGAGCACGTCGTCGTTGCCGCCACTGCCTCCCGGCATCAGATAGATCTGGGTGAACACCTTGAAGTCCCAGATCGTCGACAGGATGGTGACGACCGCGAACACCGGACGCAGCATCGGCACCGTGATCGACCAGAACCGTTTGCCGGCACCGGCTCCGTCGATCTCGGCCGCCTCGTGCAGTTCGCGCGGGATCGTCGTCAGCCCTGCCATGATGGTGATCGCGACGAACGGGAACCCCTGATGGATCACGTTCAGGGCGGCGATCGAATAGAAACCGACCCGGTCGGTGAACCAGTTCGAGGTCGCCGGATCGATCAGCCCCAGGCCGGCGAAGACCTTGCTCATCAGCCCGTCGAACGGATCGAAAAGCCAGACCCAGACATAGGTTCCGGTCAATGCCGGCACGGCCCAGGCGATCATCACCGCGGTCGAACAGATCCACTTCCAGGCCGGGCCGAGCAGGTTCAACAGCAGGGCGACCAAGGTGCCGAGCGCGACCGTGCCGACCACACAGACCAACGCGAAGACGACGGTGTTGGGCAGCACCGTCCGCCACAACAGCGGGTCCGAGAGCAGTTCGGTGTAATTCTCGAAGCCGATGTAATTGTCCTTGCCGGAGACGATCTGCTCCAGCCCGTAGTCCTGCAGCGACAGCTGGCCGACCCGGATCAGCGGCCAGACCAGCAGCAGGGCAAGGACGATCAGCGCCGGAGCCAGCAACAACCAGGGGCGGACGCCCCGGCCGAAACTGACACCCAGGGGTACGCGCCGCGGCGCCCGTGAGCTGCCAGGAATCCCGCCTCCGGGACGAGCAGCGGCGGGCGCCGCGACGATCTGGTGCGGGTCGGGCATCGAGTTCGTCAGCCGCCGAAGGAGTCGTTCATCTCGCCGGCAGCCGTCTTGGTGGCATCGGCAACGGAGGCCTTCCCGGTCAAGACGCTCTGCAGCATTTTCGTCAGCACCTTGGCGCCCTCGATCTTGCCCCAATCCGGGGTCACCGGCATGCTCTTACCGGCCTCGACCATCTGCTTGGCGAACGGGGCGATCAGCGGGTCGGCACTCTTGGCGGTTTCGTCCAGCAGCGACTTGATGCCCGGGAAGAAGTTCGACGACTGCGCCCACTGCTGCGCGTACTTGTCGCTGGACATCAGCTCGATGAACTTCCAGGCGAGCTCCTTGTTCTGGCTGGCCTTGAAGATGCCGAGGTGCGAACCACCGAGGAACGACGGTGACAGCTTGTCGGCGGTCTTGCCCGGGATCGCGAAGGCACCGAGATTGCCCTTCATGTCCGGGGCGTCGGTGGTGATCTTGGTGATCGTCCAGTTGCCGGTGATCACCATCGCGAGCTTGCCGGACTCGAAGTTCTTCAGCAGGTCGGTCTCCTTCCAGGTGGCCGCCGCCGGGGTCGACAAGCCCTGCTTCAGCGCGAGGTCGGTGTAGAAGGTCAGGCCCGCCTGCGATTCCGGAGAGTCGATCGTCGAGGTCCACTTACCGTCCTGCTGAGTAGCGACGTCGCCGCCGGCGCCCCAGATGAACGGCATCATGCAGTAGGAGCAGTCACCGGCCACCGCGAACGGCACCACGTCGGGAACCGCACTCTTGATCTTCTCGCCGGCCGCGACCAGCTCGTCCCAGGTGGTCGGCGGCTGCACGCCGGCCTTCTCGAACACGTCCTTGTTGTAGACGAACGAGCGAACACCCGCGTACCAGGGCATGCCGTAGAGCTTGCCGTCCATGGTCCCGGCATCCACCAGGCCCTGGACCAGGTTGTCCTTCATCGGCGCCACCTGTTGGGTGAGGTCCTCCAGTGCGCCGGCCTGGGCGAACTCCGGCGTCCAGGTGGTGCCGATCTCCGCCACGTCCGGAGTGGTGCCGCCGGCGATCGCGGTGGTGAACTTGTCGTGCGCGTCGGCCCACGGCTGGAACTGCACGTCCAGGTCGGCCCCGGTCTGCGCCTTGAAGTCCTTCGCCACGTCGGCGAAGAACGGGGTGGCATCCGGGTTGGTGCCCTCCATGATCCAGACGGTCAGCTTCTTGCCGGCGAAGTCCTGCGAGCCGGACTCAGCCGGAGCGGAACCCGCGGTGTCCGAACCGGCGGTGTCGGAGCCGGCGGTGTCCGAACCCGCCGTGCCCGAAGCCGCGGTGTCCGAGCCTGCGGTGTCCGCACCCGTCGTTTCCGCGCCGGCCGCGGAACTTCCGGCGGCGGCCGCAGTGTCGGCGGCACTGGTCCCTTCGCCGTTGTTGTCCGAGCCGCAGGCTCCGAGCGTGAGCAGCAGGGCGATCCCGGCCGCCGTCACCGCCGTGGTTCTGCGCGTTCTGATCCTCATCGTGCCGCCTTTCCTAGGAGGTGCCCGATCGACGGTCTGTGCGTCACGATCCGCGACACCGTCGGCGTGGAATTTTCACTTGAACGGACGTTAGCAGGGACTTTTCCCACAGAACAGGGCCGACGCACCGTAATTTCAATCGTGACCTTCGACCGGCGGGACGATCCGATGAGCCAGTCCCGGATAGTCGATCACCACGCCGTTCGGATCGACCGTCAACACCGCCGTGACGTCACGATGTTCACCGGTATAGCGGACCCGGAAGCCCTCGCCGGTCGCCGAGAGCAACCGGTAGAGCTGCCCGCTGGTCTGCAACCGCCGGGTGACGAACCCCTGCACCGTGTCGAGTTGCCAACGCAGCCGGTAGTCGGGGTGACGCTCTCCCCCTCGGCCGCGAACGGCTCGGCCGAGCCCGGCTCGATCGCGAAGGTCGCCCGATCGATGCGGTCCGGGTCGTCGATGCCCTGCCACCACACGGTGCTCATGCCAGACGGTGCTCATGCCAGCGATCCTCCGTCAGATGAGCCTGAGTTGCTCGCCGGCCGAGGCAGCGCGGTCGGGTTCGGTGGGCGGGGCGACCGTCGGCAGGCTGCCGGCCGGGAACGAGGCCCGAGCATCCCCCGGCACTCCCCCTCGGCCCTGCATGGCTGCGCCGAAGCCGCCCAGTCCGGCAGCGCGACGGGCCGTGCGGATCCGGTCGGAGACGATGTCCCGATAGTCCCTGGGGAGGTAGGCGCCGCGCCGGTAGAGTCGCTCGTACACCGGCAGCAGCTCAGCTCGTTCGCCGGAGAGCCATTGCAGGAACCACTCTTTGGTGCCGGGGCGCAGGTGGAGCGGAATGCCGCTGACGCCCGTCGCCCCGGCCGCCGCGAGCTCACCGCACAACTCGGTGATCTGCTCGAGCGAGTCGGTCAGGTGCGGCAGCAGTGGGGCGACGAACACCCCGCAGGGCAGCCCGGCATCGCGCACCCGGCGGATCAGGTTGAGCCTGGCCTTCGGTGACGGGGTGCCGGGTTCCAGGTTCGCCTGCAGCTCCGGATCCAGCAACGCCAATGAGATCCCTATCCCCACCGGCACTTTCGTCGCCGCCCGCGCCAGCCGGTCGAGGTCGCGACTGAGCACGGTGCCCTTGGTGAGGATCGAGAACGGAGTGCCGGAGTCGGCCAGCGCATCGATGATCCTCGGCATCAACGCATAGCGACCCTCGGCGCGTTGGTAGGGATCGGTGTTGGTGCCCAAGGCGACGTGTTCCCGCTGCCACCCCGGCCTCGCCAGTTCCCGGCGCAGGACCTGCCCGACGTTGGTCTTGACGACGATCTGGGAGTCGAAGTCGTGCCCGGCGTCCAGCTCCAGGTAGGTGTGGGTGTTGCGGGCGAAGCAATATGCACAGGCGTGGGTGCAGCCCCGGTACGGATTGACGGTCCAGCCGAACGGCATGGCCGATGATCCGGGCACCTTGTTCAGCGCCGACTTGGCCAACACCTCGTGGAAGGTGACGCCGGCGAACTCCGGCGGCCGGACCGAGCGGACGAGTCCCGCCAGCAATGGCATCCCCGGCAACGTCGGTTCGTCGTCCTGCCGATCCGCTCGTTGCGCGTCCCATCGCATCCATTCATCGAACGCCTGTTCGATAGCTTGGTCAAGTCGATCTACCCAAAACGTTCGTTCACACTGCCAGGTCGTACTGATCGAGGACAGGCGATCTGTGTCGAGCCGGCACGGGGCTGACGGGACAACCCCGCTACGCCCGCGGTGAGGTGTGCACCACCGGACGCAGGTCGGCGGCCGGTGGCTGCCAGCTCGATGCCGAAACCGGCAGCTGTTCTCCACTGCGGATGTCCTTGACCTCACCGGCGAGCGCGTCGCCGGTGTCGCCGGGGAACCAGACGAACGGAATCCCGCGCCGCTCCGCATACCGGATCTGTTTGCCGAACTTCGCCGCAGCCGGTGCCACCTCGCAGGCGATCCCCCTGTCCCGCAGGGCTTTCGCCACGGCTGACGAGTTGCTTCGCTGGTCTTCCGACACCAGAGCGACCAGTACGCAGGCCGGGGTCGACCGGGATGACGTCACCAGCCCCTTGCCGATCAGCAGCCCGAGCAGCCGCGACACCCCGATCGAGATGCCGACCCCCGGATAGGTGTGACGGCCGTCGGAGGCCAGCGCGTCGTACCGGCCGCCGGAGCAGAAGCTGCCCCACGACTCGTATCCGATCAGCTGCGTCTCGTAGACGGTGCCGGTGTAGTAGTCCAGCCCGCGGGCGATCCGCAGGTCGGCGACGATCCGCCCGGGTGCGTTCGCGGCCCCCGCCTCGATCACCGCGGACAATGCCGTCAGCCCGTCATCCAGGGTCGGGTGTGACACCCCCAGTTCCCGGACCCGGTCGACGAAAGAGGTGTCGGCGGTGCGGATCCCGGCCAGCGCCAGGCACTGCGCGGCCTGCTGGTCGGTGGCCCCGGCCGCCACCAGCATGGTGCGCACCGCGTCCGGCCCGACCTTGTCCAGCTTGTCGACGATCCGCAGGGTTCCCGGCACGTCGTCGAGCCCGATGCCCAGGTAGAAGCCCTCGGGGATCTTGCGGTTGTTCACCTGAATCACGTACTCGCCGATCGGCAACTTGCCGAAGGCATCTGCCACCACCAGTGGCATCTCCGCCTCGAAGTGCGGCGACAGCTCGCCGACGTCGACCACGTCGATGTCGGCCTGGGTGAACTCGCGGTAGCGACCCTCCTGCGGCCGCTCCCCCCGCCAGGCCTTCTGGATCTGGTAGCGACGGAACGGGAAGTTGAGCTTGCCGGCATTCTCCAGCACGTAACGGGCGAAGGGCACCGTCATGTCGAAGTGCAGCCCCAGGCTCGGTTCGCGGCTGTTGTCGCCGCCACCGGCCAGCCGGGAGATCGCATAGATCTCCTTGTCGGTGTCCTCACCCTGGGCCGAGAGCCGCTCGATCGGCTCCACCGATCGAGTCTCGATCGAGCAGAACCCGTGCAGCTCAAAGGTTTCCCGAATCACGTCCAGAAAGTGCTGCTCGACGATCCGGTCGGCAGGCAGGAACTCGGGGAACCCGCTGATCGGGCTGACTCTGCTCAATTGTTCGCCTCCGCGGTCGTTCCGGGCCGTCCGGCGTATCTCGTCCCTCGACGCACCAGACGTTTCCTCGCTCCCTGTCGGCTCATCCTCATCCTCTAATACTCTCAGCCGATCAGGAACGGGTTGCCGCCGCGTTCGGTCCCGATGGTGCTGCTCGGCCCGTGACCGGGCAGCACCACTGCGTCGTCCGCCCGGGTCAACAGCACCGATCTGAGCGAGTGCCGCAGCTCGTCCCAGGAGCCGCCGGGCAGATCGGTACGGCCGACGGAGCCGGCGAACAGGGTGTCGCCGGTGAACAGCAGTTCCGGCCGTCCGCCGTTCGGATCGACCGCTGCTGCCAACCGGAACACCACCGAGCCGGGGGTGTGGCCGGGCACCGGATCGACCGCGACCCGCAGGCCGGCCAGCTCGAGGGTCGCTGAGTCGTCGAACGAACGGACCTCCGGCGGCCGCAGCCCGGTCAGGTCCATCCCGGCCAGCTGTCGGCGCAGCGGCTCGCTCAGGCCGGCCAACGGGTCGTCCAGCAGGTGCTGGTCGGCCGCGTGCAGGTAGGCCGGGACGCCGGCGGACCGACACAGTTCGTTCGCTCCCGCGACGTGGTCGAGGTGCCCGTGGGTGAGCAGCACGGCCGCCGGGGTCAGCCGATGCTGCCGCAGCACCTCGGCCAGCGGTTCGGCGGAGTTCTCCCCCGGATCGATCACCGCGCATTCCCCGCCGGGCTCGGCTGCGATGACGTAGCAATTGGCCTGGAACGAACCGGCCGGGAACCCTGCGATCAGCACCCGGTCACCCTAGCGGCCGGCCGGTCGCGATCCACCGGGATCGGCTGCACAGGGTTTTCTCAGACGATCCTCGCATCATTGGCCGGCGGCGGTCACCTAGACTCGGCCGCCGGGGCCCGACATCGTTTCCGTTGGACCCGCGAGCGCTCACGACCCCCAGGAGGACACCCGGTGCCGAGCAATCAGCAGCGACGCGAGGCGGCCAAGCGGAAGCTGCAGCGTCAGCTCGCCCGTCGCGAGCAGGAGCGCACCCGTCGGCGCCGCAACACCCTGATTGCCGGCGCCGTCGCCGTGGTACTCGTCGCCGCCGGTGTCGTCTGGCTGGTCACCGCGAACAAGAACAGCACCACCACCGCGGCCCCTGACGCCAACGCCACCGCGTCTGACGCCACCGGGACCGACAGCACCGCGACCTCCACCGCGCCGGCCACCCCGTGCACCTACCCGGCCAGTGGCACTGCCGCGAAGAAGGTCGACCCGCCATCGAACATCTCCCCGGCCAAGACCGGCAAGGTGGACGCCACCATCGCCCTGAACGGCGAGTCGGTGCCGGTGACGCTGGACCGCAGCCTCGCCCCCTGCTCGGTGAACTCGTTCCTGTCGCTGGCCGCGCAGGGCTTCTACGACAACACCAACTGCCACCGGCTGACCAAGAGCGCCGAGCTGAACATCCTGCAGTGCGGGGATCCGTCCGGCAAGGGCAACGGCGGACCCGGCTACGAGTACGCCACCCAGGTGGCCGACCAGGCCAAGTACCCGGTCGGCACGCTGGCCATGGCCAACACCGGTACCACCGGCGAGGGTTCGCAGTTCTTCATCGTCTACGGCAAGACCACGATTGCGCCGAGCTACACCATCATCGGCACGGTGTCCGACGCCGGCATGAAGGTGGTCCAGTCGATCGCCGAGAAGGGCGTCAAGGACGACCGGCAGGACGGCGCGCCGAATGCCGCCGCCAAGATCGAGTCGGTCAAGGTGCCGGCCGAGGCCGTCGTGGCCTCCACCGCGTGGCCGAGTTCGTCGGCCGACAGCGGCGCGGCGCCGACCGACGAGCTGCCTGCCGACACCGGCGCGGCCGACACCGGCGCAGCGGACACCGGTGCGGCCCCGACCAGCGAGTCGGCGCCGGTGTCCAAGACGACCACCAACTGACGCCTGGCGCTGCGGCGTGCGGCGCCAGCCCACCTGACCAACCCGGACACCTCCGCGCCCCGACACACCAGCCGGCCGATCCGCGAAACTGCCGGTCAGGCGCTCGTCACCCGGTAGACGTCGTAGACGCCGTCAACGGCCCTGACGACCCGTAGCAGGTGCCCGAGGTGCTTCGGGTCGGCCATCTCGAAGCTGAACCGGCTGATCGCCATCCGGTCCTTGGACATCGACAGGTTGGCGGACAGGATGTTGACCTTCTCGTCGGCCAGCATCTTGGTGATGTCCGAGAGCAGCCGGTGCCGATCCAGCGCCTCGACCTGGATGGTGACCAGGAAGACCGAGGCAGAGCTCGGATCCCAGGACACCGGGACCAGCCGGGCCTGCTCGGCCCGCAGCGCGTCGGCGTTGGTGCAGTCGGTGCGGTGCACCGAGATCGCCCCGCCCTTGGTGACGAAGCCGAGGATGTCGTCGCCGGGAACCGGGGTGCAGCACCGGGCGAGCTTGACCTGGACGTCGGAGATGCCCTCGACCAGTACCCCGGAGGATCCCTTCGGGGTGCGCCGCCGGACCACCAGCGGGGTGGCCTTCTCGGCGATCTGCTCGCCGGCCGCCTCGTCGCCGCCGAGGAACCCGACGACCTTGGCGATCACCGTCTTCGCCGACACATGGCTCTCGCCGACGGCCGCGTACAGCGCGGCGATGTCCCGATAGCCCAGGTCGTGCGCAGCCTCCGCCATTGCCTGGTGCGAGATCAGTCGTTGGACCGGAAGTCCTTCCCGCCGAACGGCTTTCGCGATCGCGTCCTTGCCGACCTCGATGGCTTCCTCGCGCCGCTCCTTGGCGAAGTACTGGCGGATCTTGGTCTTCGCCCGCGACGAGGCGACGAAGGAGAGCCAGTCGCGGCTGGGGCCGGCGCCCTGGGCCTTCGAGGTGAAGATCTCGACGATCTGGCCGCTGGCCAGGGTACGTTCCAGCGCGACCAGCCGGCCGTCGACCTTGGCGCCGATGCAGCGGTGGCCGACCTCGGTGTGCACCGAGTAGGCGAAGTCCACCGGGGTGGATCCGACCGGCAGCGTGTGGATGTCGCCCTTCGGCGTGAAGACGAAGATCTCCGACGACGCCATCTCGAACCGCAGGTTGTCCAGGAACTCACCGGGGTCGCCTGCCTCCCGCTGCCAGTCGAGCAGCTGCCGCATCCAGGCCATCTCGTCGACCGTGGTCGCCGACCCGGTGTGGGTGCCCTTGGTCTCCTTGTAGCGCCAGTGCGCGGCGATGCCGTACTCGGCCGTGTGGTGCATCTCCGCCGTCCGGATCTGCACCTCCAGCGGCTTGCCCTCCGGCCCGATCACCGTGGTGTGCAGCGATTGGTAGACGCCGAACCGGGGCTGCGCGATGTAGTCCTTGAACCGGCCGGGCATCGGCGCCCACATGGCGTGCACCACGCCCATCGCCGCGTAACACTCGCGGACCGATCCGACGATGATCCGCACCGCCACCAGGTCGTGGATCTCGTCGAAGTCGCGGCCGCGGACCTGCATCTTCTGGTAGATCGAGTAGTAGTGCTTGCCGCGGCCGACCACCTCGGCCGAGATCTTCGCCGCCGACAGCTCGGCGTCGATCTGCTGGGTGACGGCGGCCAGGTAGGTGTCCCGGGACGGGGCCCGGTCGGCCACCAGCCGAACGATCTCGTCGTAGCGTTTGGCGTGCAGGATGGCGAACGCCAGGTCCTCGAGCTCCCACTTGATCGTCGACATGCCGAGCCGATGCGCAAGCGGCGCAAGGACTTCCAGCGTCTCCCTGGCCTTGCGGGCCTGCTTGTCCGGCGGCAGGAAGCGCATGGTGCGCATGTTGTGCAGCCGGTCGGCGAGCTTGATCACCAGCACCCGCGGGTCCTGTGCCATCGCGATGATCATCTTGCGGATGGTCTCGGCCTCGGTGGCGTCGCCGAACCGGACCTTGTCCAGCTTGGTCACCCCGTCGACCAGGTGCGCCACCTCCGAACCGAACTCCCGCTCGACATCGGCGTAGGTGTACGGGGTGTCCTCGACGGTGTCGTGCAGCAGCGCGGCGACCAGCGTGGTCGAGTCCATCCCCAGGTCGGCCAGGATGGTGGCCACCGCCAGCGGGTGGGTGATGTACGGATCGCCGGACTTGCGGAACTGTCCACGGTGGGCCTTCTCGGCCACCTCGTAGGCCCGCTGCAGCAGTTTCAGGTCGGCCTTGGGGTGCAGCGTGCGGTGCGTCGCGAACAGCGGCTCCAGCACCGTGCGCTGCGGCCCGGACTGCCGCTGCCCGCTCATCCGGCGGGCCAGCCTGGCCCGGACCCGTCTGGTCGCCGACGGTGCGACCTCGGCACCTGGCGGCACCACCGGGGCTGACGCGGCGACGGCCGCCGACGACGGCGTCAGCGGAGCCGCCGCCCGATCGGTGTCGGCCGGTTCCGCCGGCTCGGTCGTGACCGAGGCAGCCGGGGCCGCCGGCGTCCCGTCGATGTCGGGAACTGCCACGGCTCACCTCCGGCTGGGTTCGATCGCGGGGTAACCCCCGCCAGGCCCCACGCGACCGCAGGGTCCAGACCCTTCAGCTTAGCCAGCCGGCGGGGCCGGCGAAGACCGCGTCAGCGGCCGCGCTTGCCCGTCGGTCGCGCCGCCTTGCCGGACGGCCGCTTCGGCCTGGCACCGGCCGGACGCACACCGGGTCGCGGGGCCTCCCCCGGCGCCATGTCCGGAACCACCGGGCTGACGGCCGGCTTCGCCGGCTTGACCGGGGCCTCGGCGACGACGGTCGCCGCCGCTCCGCCGGCCTTCGCCAGGGTCTTGTGTGACTTCGCGCCCTTGGCCGCGACCACCGGAGCCCGGCTGCCGATCGGGTCGCCGACGGCGTCAACGATCAGGCCCTCGGCGGCCCGCTTCGCCTCGACCCGCTTGGTGTGGGCCCGCAGCTGCGGCTCGCGGATCCGCAGGTCGACCGCGAGCGGCACCGCGACGAACAGCGACGAGTAGGCGCCGACGAGCATGCCGACCAGCTGTACGAGGGCGAGGTCCTTGAGCGTGCCGGAACCCAGCAGGGCGATGCCGGCGATCAGCAGCCCGGCGACCGGCAGCAGCGCGATCAGCGAGGTGTTGATCGAACGCATCAGCGTCTGGTTGACGGCCAGGTTCGCCGCCTCGGCGTAGGTGCGTCTGGTCAGCGAGGTGAGGCCCCGGGTGTTCTCCTGCACCTTGTCGAACACCACCACGGTGTCGTACAGCGAGAAGCCGAGGATGGTCAGCATGCCGATCACGGTGGCCGGGCTCAGTTCGAAGCCGACCAGCGAATAGATGCCGGCGGTGATGATCAGTACCTGCACCGTCGAGACCACGGCGGCGACGGCGGATCTTCGTTCGTAGCGGATCCAGATGAACAGCGCGACCGCCACCAGGAAGACGATCACCGAGATGATCGCCTGTTTGGACACCTCGGCCCCCCAGGTGCCGGACACCGCGGTGTCGACCACGTTGCCGGGCAGGGCGAACGCCGACTTGAGCGCGGCGGCGGCGGTCTGGATCTGGTTCGGCTGCAGTTCGGCGGAGACCACCTGCAACGACTGGCCGACCCGCTGCACGGTGACGTCGCTGACACCGATCGAATCGGACATCACCTCGCCGACCTGCGCATCGCTCGGCACGCTGGTCGCTGCCGGAGTGAAGGTGAGCTTGGTGCCGCCGGCGAAGTCGATACCCAGGTTGAAGCCGCGGAAGATGATCAGCAGGATCGACGCCACCACCAGCACGATGCCGACGGTGTAGTAGACCTTCCTGGGCCGCAGGATGTCGAAAGCGCCGGTGCCGGTGGACAGCCGGTTGAAGAACCCGGCCTTCTTCGCGGGCTTGTGCTCGGGCTTGCTGAGGCTGGTCGTCATCTCAGGCCTCCTTCGTCGCGAAGCGGGCGGTGGCGGCCCGGTGCTTGGCACCGGCGGCGGCGACCGCACCGAGACCGGAGAGCGCCGGCGACCGGAACGCCTTCGAGTCGGCGGCCAGGGACACCAGCGGGTGCGTCACCAGGAACACCACCACCAGGTCGAGGACGGTGGACAGACCCAGGGTGAACGCGAAGCCCTTGACGTCGCCGACCGCGAAGATGTACAGGATGACGGCGGACATGAAGGTCACCGCGTCGGCCGACAGGATGGTGTGTTTGGCCCGTTCCCAGCCGCGTGGCACCGCGGACCGGAAGGTTCTGCCCTCCCGGACCTCGTCCTTGAGTCTCTCGAAGTAGACGACGAAGGAATCGGCGGTGATGCCGATCGCGATGATCAGACCGGCGATGCCGGCCATGTCCAGCGACAGGTCGATCCAGCGCCCGAGCAGCACCATCACGGCGTAGACGAGCATTCCGGACAGCACCAGCGACAACACGGTGATGGCACCGAGCAGCCGGTAGTAGAACAGGCAGTAGACGACCACCAGCAGCAGCCCGATACCGCCGGCGATCATGCCGGCCTGCAGCGACTCGGCGCCGACCTCGGCGCTGACCGATTCGGTTTTGTCCAGGGTGAACACCAGTGGCAGCGCACCGAACTTCAGCGAGTTGGCCAGCGCGGTCGCCGATTCTTGGTTGAAGGAGCCGGACACCTCGGTGGTCGGGGTGTTGATCGGGCCGCGGATCACCGGAGCCGAGAGCACCTGGCCGTCAAGGGTGAAGGCGGTCTGGGTGCCGACGTGGGCCGCGGTGTAGGCGGCCCAGGTGTTGAAGCCGGTGGTGTCGAACTTGACGTTGACCGCCCAGCCGCCGTCGCTGCCGATGCCGGCGGAGGCGGTGCTGATCTGGTCGCCGGGGATCAGCGTCTTCTCCAGCACGTACATCTCGGTGCCGTCTTCGTTGCACGCCAGCAGCGGCTTCTCGGCCTTGTCCAGGCCCTGGATGTCCTTGCCATTGTGCGTCTTCAGATCGGCGCAGGTCAGGTCGCCGTTCTGGATGCTGGTGGTGGCGGCGGTCTGCCAGGCGGTGAAGGCGGCCTCGTCGTTGCCGGCGGGCTGAGTGGGGATCGTCGGGTCGCTGCCCTCGGGGAAGGTCCCGCCCTTGGCGGCCGCGGCAGTTCCGGTCGCCGTCCCGGTGGCTCCGGTCGCGGTCCCGGCGGTGTCGGTCGCAGTGCCGGTTGCGTCGGTCGCGGAACCGGTGGCCGCGGCGGAACCCGTCGTCGTGCCGGTGGTCTTGGGCGCGGAGCTCGTTGCCGTGGTTCCGGAGGGGGTGCTGGCGGCGGCGCCGGCAGCGCGCAACCCCTGCCCGCTGCTGGTCGCCGAGCCGGTGGTCGCCGCGCTCGTGGTCGCCGAATCGGTGGTCGCCGCATCGCTCTCGGCCGTCCCGCTGCCGGTGTCAACCGGCGAGGGCGGCGTCGCCTGCGTCTCACCGATGGCCGGCGCGGTCGTCAGGGTGGGAGTGGTGGTGGCACCGGTGGTGGCTGTGCCGTCCGACGGAGGCGTGATGCCCACCGCGGAAACCACCGGCCGGATGTTCATCCGGGCGCTGCGGGCCAGATCGCGGAGGTCCTTCTCGCCGGGGAACGTCACCACCAGCTGGCGGGAGCCGTCGATCTGCACCTGGGCGCCGACCACACCGGAGCCGTTGACGCGGGTCTCCATGATGTTGCGGGCCTGCTGCATCGACTCGCGGGACGGCGCGTCGCCGGTCTCGGTCTGCGCGGCCAGGGTGATCCGGGTGCCGCCCTGCAGATCGATGCCCAGCTTGGGGGTGTTTTCACCCGGAGTCAGGAACACCAGCCCGTAGAGCAGGATGACCAGTCCGGCGAACACGCCGATGTGCAACCAGGGCCGGAACTTCCCGGCGTTGGGACTCGCCACGTCTAGCCTTTTCTTCTTGAAACGCGAGTCACCCAGACACGGACGGGCACTCTCGCCACCGGTGGGCGATCAAGTCACCCGGGATGTGCTCCGGCGGCGCAGGGCGCCGCCGGGTGCGATCGAGGAGCCTAGCCGATGTCGCTGCGGCCGGGCTGACGCTTCTCCAGGCTGACCTCGCCGGACTGCTCGTAGGCATCGGCGTCGTAGCTGTCTGCGTCGTCATAGCTGTCCGCGTCATACGCGTCATCGGCGTACTCGGTCTCGTCGAGACCGGGCGCGCTCTCCACCACCACCTCGCGGACGGCGGCTCGCACCCAGGTGGTGCGCACCCCCGGTGCGATCTCGAGCTCGATGGTGTCGTCGGCGACGGCGGTGATCTCACCGTGCAGGCCGGAAGTGGTCATCACCCGGGTGCCCGGGATCAGCTTCTCCTGCATCTTCTGCGTCTCGGCGACCTGGCGCTTCTGCTTGCGCATGCCGAAATACATCATCGCGCCGAGTGCCGCGAACATCAGGATCGGCAGCAACATCTGTTCCATGGGTCTCGCATCTCCTCTTGGGCACGTCTTCCGGGAGGACCCGCCGTTCAGCGGTCCCGGGAGGACGGTCCGCGCCGGCCCTACCACAGCGGGCGTGGCTCAACGACGAACCGAATTCGCGCAAGTCCCCCAAGACTACCGGAGGTGACGGGTGTCTCCCGCATCCCGCGCTGGCGGTCCCGCGGAGTCCTCGTCGGGGCCGCCGAATAGCGACAGGGCGTTCCGACCGCTCGGACGCGCGCCGGGCGTGAGACCCAGGTGATCCCACGCCGCCGGGGTGGCCACCCGGCCGGTCGAAGTGCGGGCCAGCATGCCCGCCCGCACCAGGAACGGCTCGCAAACCTCCTCGACGGTGGTCGGCTCCTCGCCGACGGCGACGGCCAGCGACTTCAGGCCGACCGGGCCGCCGCCGAAGGTCCGGCAGAGCGCGCCGAGCACGGCGCGGTCCAGCCGGTCGAGGCCGAGCTCGTCGACGTCGTAGACCGTGAGCGCCTGCCTGGCCACCGCTCGGGTCACCCTGCCGTCGGCCCGCACCTGGGCGAAGTCCCTGACCCGGCGCAGCAACCGGTTGGCGATCCGCGGGGTTCCCCGCGACCGCCCGGCGATCTCCCGCGCACCGTCCGGAAGCAGATCGACGTCCAGGATCCGGCCGCTGCGGGTGAGCACCGTTGTCAGCTCGTCGGCGGAATAGAACTCCATGTGCGCGGTGAAGCCGAACCGGTCCCGCAGCGGCGAGGTGAGCTGCCCCGATCGGGTGGTGGCACCGACCAGGGTGAACGGGGCGATGTCCAGCGGGATCGAGGTGGCGCCGGGGCCCTTGCCGACGATGATGTCCACCCGGAAGTCCTCCATCGCCAGGTACAGCATCTCCTCCGCCGGGCGGGCGATCCGGTGGATCTCGTCGATGAACAGCACGTCGCCCTCGACCAGGTTGGACAGGATCGCGGCCAGGTCGCCGGCCCGTTCCAGCGCCGGGCCCGAGGTGATCCTGATGGCCGAGCCGAGCTCGCCGGCGATGATCATCGCCAGCGACGTCTTACCCAGCCCGGGCGGACCGGCCAGCAGCACGTGATCGGGCACCGCGCCGCGCAACTTGGCCCCGGTCAGCACCAGCTCGAGTTGCTCCCTGACCCGCTCCTGGCCGACGAACTCGGTCAGCGACTGCGGCCGGAGCGACGCCTCGATGTCGGCATCGCCGAGTGACTCGTCCGGCGAGACCAGATCGTCGGTCGCCGGCTCCGGCCACGGATCGGGCGGTGGGGCGCCGGTCATCGGGACCGGCCGAGGATTGCCAGGGCTCGCCGCAACAACACGGCCACGTCACCGGTGGCCGGCGTCGGATCGGCGGCGTCCTGCATGTCCGCGGCCACCCGGTCGACCGCGTCGGTCGCCTGCTTGGCGGCAAAACCCAAGCCGCCCAACGCATCCACCAGCTGCTCCTGCCAGGGCGCGCCAGCTACAGCGCCGTTCGCTCCCCCACCGCCGGTGGCGCCGGCACCGATCGCACCGACCTTGTCCTTGAGCTCGAGCACCAGCCGCTCGGCACCCTTCTTGCCGATGCCCGGCGCCCTGGTCAGCGCGGTGGTGTCGCCGGCGGACAGCGCCCGGCGCAGGTCGTCCGGCTCCAGGACGGCCAGCAGCGCGAGCGCGATCTTGGGCCCGACGCCGGACACCGACTGCACCAGTTCGAACAGCTGCTTGGCGTCGTCGGAGGCGAAGCCGAACAGCGTCAGCGAATCCTCCCGGACCACCAGTGTGGTGAACAGCCGGGCGGACTCGCCGCGGCGCAGCCCGGCGAGGGTGCCGGGGGCGGCGCGGACCGCCAGCCCCACCCCGCCGACCTCGATCACGGCCTGGTCGAGCGCCACCGTCAGCACGGTGCCGCGCACGGAGGCGATCATCGGCGACCGGCCTTCGCCGCCGCCACCGCGGACGCCAACCGGGAGGCCATCGGCGCCCGCCACAGGTGGCAGATGGCCAGCGCCAGCGCATCGGCGGCGTCGGCCGGTTTCGGTGCGGTGTCCAGTCGCAGCAGCCTGGTCACCATCATCGTCACCTGAGCCTTGTCGGCGGCGCCGTTGCCGGACACCGCGGCTTTCACCTCGGTCGGGGTGTGCCAGGCGACCGGGATGCCGCGTCGGGCGGCGGCCACCGCGACCACACCAGCGGCCTGAGCCGTCCCCATGATGGTGGATACGTTGTGCCGGTTGAACATTCGCTCCAATGCCACCCGATCGGGACGGTAGCTGTCCATCAGCTGCTCGACGTGTTCGGCGACCGCCAGCAGCCGCACGGCGACCTCGTCGGTCGGCGGCGTCCGCACCACGCCGACGTGCACCATGGTCGGCCGGCCGCCGCCGCCGGTGCCGTCGACGATGCCGACGCCGCATCTGGTGAGGCCGGGGTCGACGCCGAGCACCCGCACGTCTGCCCTCCCGCCGTCGGCCGTCGGTCCGAATCACCCGATCCGAACACCTGTACGCCAACGGTACCGGGCGGAGCCACGCTGCCGGCACCGCCACGCCGGGGCCAGGGATCTGGTCGGCTCACCGGGGCCAGGCGGGCGGGTCAGTCTTCCTGGAGCTGCTCCATCACTTCGTCCGGGATGTCGGCGTTGGTGTAGACGTTCTGCACGTCGTCCAGGTCCTCGATGGCGTCGATCAGCTTGAGCACCTTGCGGGCTCCTTCGTCGTCCAACGGGACCGGCACCGAACCGATGAAGCTCTGCTCGGCCGAGTCGTAGTCCAGGCCGGCATCGACAACGGCCGTCCGCACCGCGACCAGGTCGGTCGGCTCGGACACCACCTCGAAGGCCTCACCGAGATCGTTGATCTCGTCCGCCCCGGCATCCATCACCGCCAGCAGCAGGTCGTCCTCCGTCAGCCCGTCGGCCTTCGGCACGATCACCAAACCCTTGCGGGAGAACATGTACGAGACGCTGCCCGGATCGGCCATGTTGCCGCCGTTGCGGGTGACGGCGACCCGGACATCGGTGGCCGCCCGGTTCCGGTTGTCGGTGAGGCACTCGATCATCATCGCGACACCATTCGGGCCGTAGGCCTCGTAGGTGATGGACTGGTAGTCGGCGCCGCCGCCCTCGGTGCCGCCACCGCGCTTGACCGCGCGCTCGATGTTGTCGTTCGGCACCGAGGACTTCTTGGCCTTCTGGACCGCGTCGTACAGCGTCGGGTTACCGGCCAGATCTGCCCCGCCGGTGCGCGCCGCCACCTCGATGTTCTTGATCATCTTGGCGAACAACTTGCCGCGCTTGGCGTCGATCGCCGCCTTCTTGTGCTTGGTCGTCGCCCACTTGGAATGCCCGCTCATGCAGGTAATCCTACGGTTTCGTCACCATCAGGACGACCACGGCCACCAGCAGCAGGGTGGCGACGCCGCTGCCGGCGGCCACCTTCGAGTAGCCGCTCTGCACGCTGTCGGCCGCGCTGCGCAGCCCGTCAGCGGCGGCGCGCATCGTCGGCACCACCAGGCCGAGCATCAGGCCGAGCGCCACCAGGTAGAGCACGATCGACAGCCAGATCCACAGCGATCCGAACGACCAGTCCCGCTGCTCCGGCGCCGTCCCGAGAGCACCGAAGCCGAAGATCACCACCGCCAACGACACCAGCGAGAAGACGAACGTCGACCTGGCCATCGAATCGACCAGTGGCGCCTGCTTCTCCCGGATGCCGCGCAGTGCGATCATCGGCAGGATCGCCATCGGGCCGACGGCGAAGACGGCAACGAGCACGTGGATTGCAGTCATCACATCGAACATTGGTTCAATGTATCCGCCGACCGTCCACACCAGGCGCGGCAGGATCATCATCCGACCCCATTCGGGCCAGATCATGGAAGGACCGGATGACAGCCGCACTGTTCACCGTGATCCTCGTCGTGATCACCGCACTGATCTTCGATTTCACCAACGGCTTCCACGACAGCGCCAACGCCGTCGCCACGGCGGTGGCCACCAAGGCGATGAGCCCGCGGGTCGCGGTGGTGCTGGCAGCGGTGCTGAACGTGACCGGGGCGTTCCTGTCCACCGAGGTGGCCAAGACCATCTCCGGCGGGATCGTCGACGATGCCCTGGTCACGCCGGCGATCGTGTTCGCCGGGCTGGTCGGCGCCATCCTGTGGAATCTGGTCACCTGGCTGCTCGGCCTGCCCTCCAGCTCGTCGCACGCCCTTTTCGGCGGGCTGATCGGGGCGGTGCTGGTCGGCGCCGGGTTCGCCGGTGTCCACTTCGACGTGGTGGTGGCGAAGGTGCTGGTACCGGCGGTCGCCGCGCCGTTGGTCGCCGGCCTGGTGGCAGCCCTGGCCACCCGACTCGGCTACTGGATCTCCGGACGCGGCGACCAGAAGCAGATGAACGTCGGGTTCCGCTACGGGCAGGCGGTCTCGTCGTCACTGGTGGCGCTCGCGCACGGCACCTCCGATGGTCAGAAGACGATGGGGGTGATCACCCTGGTGCTGATCGTCAGCGGCTACCAGGCCTCCGGCACCGGACCCGCCTTCTGGGTGGTGATAACGGCCGGTCTGGCGATCGGGCTCGGCACCGCGTCCGGCGGCTGGCGGATCATGCGCACCCTCGGGCACGGGCTGACGTCGATGGCGCCGCTGCAGGGCTTCGCCGCCTCCACCGCCTCGACCGCGGCGATCCTGTCGTCGGCGCACATGGGCTTCGGCCTGTCCACAACGCAGGTCAGCACGGGGGCGATCGTCGGCGCCGGCCTCGGCCGTCGCGGCGGCAAGGTCAGCTGGAAGACCGCACGCCGGATGGTCTGGGCGTGGCTGGTCACCCTGCCGGCGGCAGCGGCCGTCGGAGCCGTCGCGGCGTTCGTCATTCAGATCGGCACCGCAGGCGTGGTGGCGATGTTCGTGGTGTTGCTGCTGGCCTCGCTGGCGATCTGGCTGATCGCCCGCCGTAACCCGGTGCACGCCGGCAATGTCGGTGAGACCGAGCCGCCGCCGTTGCCGACCATGCCGCCGGCCGCGCCGGCCGCGTTGGTGATGCCCAAGAAGCGGAAGAAAAAGAAGAAGGGCAAGAAGAAGAAGGGCAAGAAAAAAGGCAAGAACCGCAGCGGACCGGGGACCCGATGATCCACTGGAACGCCCTCGCACAGGTCACCATTGCGACCCTGATCAGCACCGTACTGGTGGTGGTCGCGGTGTCGTTCGGGATCCTGGCCCTGAACAGATCGACCGGGAAGACCCTGGACGAAACCGAACCCGGCGAGGTGTCCACCCCAGGCCGGCCGCTCTGGTGGCGGCTAGTGGGCTACGGGTGCCTGACCTTCGCCGGCGCGGTGGTGCTGTTCGGCATCTACCTGATCGTGCCGCAGTTCCACTGACCGGCGGCCCGTTGCCGGCCGCACCGTCATCCGCGGGAGAAGGACGTGCAGCAGCGGGCCGATGCACAGCGCGTACAACACCGTTCCGATCCCGACCGTGCCGCCCAGCAGCCAACCGGCGGCCAGCACGGTCAGTTCGATCCCGGTCCGCACCCACCGGATCGAGCTGACGCCCCGCGCCACCAGGCCGGTCATCAGCCCGTCCCGCGGGCCGGGCCCGAGGCCGGCGCCGATGTAGAGCGCTCCGGCGAACGCGTTGCCGACGATCGCCAGCACCATCATCGGGATCCGCACGGCCAGCGTGTCGACCGGCGGGATCAGCGCCAGGGTGGCGTCGGTGGTCCAGCCGATCACCAGCGCGTTCGCGATGGTGCCGAAGCCCGGCCGCTGGCGCAGCGGGATCCACAGCAGCAGCACCAGCACCGACACCCCGGTGATCACCGTGCCGAAGGACAGCGGCACCACCGACGTCAGTCCCTGGTGGAAGACATCCCACGGGTCGAGGCCGAGGACCGCCCTGACCATCAGGCCCATCGTGATGCCGTAGAGGAAGAGCCCGGCGAACAGCTGACTGAACCGACGCGACCGGCGATCCACCGGAATCGGCGACAGCAGCCGCAACGGCGAGAACCGGTGGTGCGTGGGCAGAGCGCCGGCCTGCGGTGCTGGGGGGATCGAGGTCACCGGACCATCGTCGCCACCGACCGGCCTGGACTTCCATAGCCAATTGAGAGAAAGTGGCCTCTATGACCAGTGCCACTGCCACAACTGGCCGGGTATCGGCGACGAGCCTGGTCCGGCGGCTCGGGCCGGTCACCGGCGAGGGACCGACCTATCGTCGGGTGGCCGACCGGATTCGCGCGGCCACCCTCAACGGCCGGCTGACGGTCGGCATCGGCCTACCCAGCGAGCGCGACCTGGCCATGGCCCTCGGGGTGTCCCGGACGACGGTGGCCGCGGCCTACCAACAACTACGGGATGACGGGTGGCTCAGCTCCCGCCGTGGGTCCGGCAGCCGGCTGGCCATCCCGCGGGAGCACGCGGCCTGGCGCTCGGACATCTTCGGTGCGCCGGCGATCGCTGACGAGCCGGCGCTGATCGACCTCACCACCGCCAGCCTGCCGGCGCCGGCCGAGCCGTTGCAGCGCGCGGTCGAGGCGGCGACGGGCGAGCTGCCCGGCTACGCCGCCGGCAGTGGGTACTTCCCGTTCGGGCTGCCGGTGCTGCGCGACCAGGTCGCCCAGCGGTACTGCGACGCCGGGGTGCCGACCACGGCCGAGCACATCCTGATCACCGGCGGCGCGCAACACGCGTTCGGGCTGGCGTTGAGTTCGTTGACCTCCCCGGGCGACCGGGTGTTGCTTGAGTGCCCGACATACCCGGTGGCACTGGACGCGATCCGGGCCGCCCACCGGGTGCCCACTCCACTGCCGCTCGGCGACAATGCCGACACCGCTTGGGATCTCGAGCTGTTCGGGGCGATTCTGCGCCAGTCGGCCGCGCGGGTGTCGTACCTGATCCCCGACTTCCAGAATCCGACCGGTGCCCTGATGTCGGCCGCCGACCGGGAGCGGGCGGTCGAGCAGGCGAGGCGTACCGGGGGCACCCTGCTGGTCGACGAGTCGTTCCGCGACGTGCCGTTCGGCGTCGCCGGATCGGACCAGCTACCGCCGCCGATGTCCGCGTTCGGTGACGGGGCGACCGGGCGTGGACGGGGCGGGTCGGGGTGTCCGGTGATCAGCCTGGGGTCGGTGTCCAAGGCGTTCTGGGGCGGACTCCGGATCGGCTGGGTGCGGGCCACCCCGGCCATCGTGGAGCGGCTGGCGGTGACCCGCTCGCTCGGCGACATGGCCGGGCCGGTGCTCGACCAGTTGATCGTCAGCCACCTGCTGGCCGATCCGGCCGCCGCCCTCGAGCAGCAGTCCGCCCGGCTCGCGGCCGGAGCTGCCGCCGTCCGGGCGGCGCTGGCCGAATACCTGCCGGACTGGTCGGCCACCGATCCGGCCGGCGGCGCCTCGCTCTGGGTCCGGCTCCCCGGGCCGTACGCCACCGAGCTGGCACGGCTGGCGCCGGCCGCCGGGGTGCGGGTGGTGCCGGGCCCGCGGTTCGGCCCGGACGGCACCATGGAAGCCTGCTTACGACTGCCGTTCACCGCACCACCAGAACAGCTGACGGAGGCCATTCGGCGGCTGTCGCAGATCGACCGGACCGCTGCGCAAGGTGCGGTGACCGCCTTCCCCGGCTGGCTGGCCTAGCCGGGCGTGCCCAGCCGGGCACGGGTACCGACCACAGACCCAGACATGCTTGGAGCCCGAAGTTGAACCGCAGCACCGCGATTGCCGCCGCCACCGAGTACTTCGACTCCGGCCGGTTCCGGCTCGATCTGGAGCGCCGCGTCGCGCATCGGACCGAGAGCCAGGATCCGGCGGCCGGCCCTCGGCTGCGGGCCTACCTCAGCGATGCGATCGTCGCCGACGTCGAGCGGATGGGGTTCACCGCCCGGATCGTCGACAACCCGGTGTCCGCCGCGCACCCGTTCCTGATCGCGCATCGCCACGAGGGTGACGAGCTGCCGACCGTGCTCACCTACGGGCACGGTGACGTCCAGCTCGCGCATCCCGAGCAGTGGCGCGAGGGCCTCGATCCCTGGCGGCTGACCGTCGAGGGCGACCGCTGGTACGGCCGGGGCAGCGCGGACAACAAGGGCCAGCACACGGTCAACCTCGGTGCCCTCGAGCAGGTGCTGACCGTTCGCGCCGGGAAGCTCGGCTACAACGTCACGTTGCTCATCGACATGGGCGAGGAATCCGGCTCACCTGGCCTGAACGAGCTCTGTGCGCAGCATCGCGACGAGCTGGCCGCCGACCTGCTGCTGGCCTCGGACGGTCCACGGCTGTCCGCCGATCTGCCGACCGTCTTCCTCGGCTCCCGAGGCGTCTGCAACTTCGAGCTCAGCTACCGGGCCAGGCCGGAGAGCCACCACTCGGGCAACTGGGGCGGCGTGCTCAGCAATCCGGCGGTGGTCCTCGCCAATGCCCTGGCCGGCATGGTCGACCAGCGGGGCCGGTTGCTGGTCGACGGGCTGCGGCCGGCCGCGATTCCGGACTCCGTCCGCAGCGCGCTGGCACAGCTCTCGGTCGATTCGTCCGCCGGCAGCCCGGCCGTCGATCCCGGCTGGGGCGAGCCCGGCCTGTCCCCCACCGAACGGCTCTTCGGCTGGAACACGCTGGAGATCCTGGCGATGGTCGCCGGGGATCCGGACGGTCCGGTCAACGCCATACCGGCTGACGCCAGGGCCTTCTGCCAGCTCCGGTTCGTGGTCGGCACCGACCCGGCGACGATCGGGACCGTGCTGCGCGGACACCTCGACGCCCACGGATTCGAGATGGTCGCCGTCACCGTCGAGCACGGGATGAACGCCACCCGGCTGGATCCGGACGACCCATGGGTGCGCTGGGCACTGGCGTCGATGCGCGCCACCACGGGTAAGGAGCCTGGGCTGCTACCGAATCTCGGCGGCTCGCTGCCCAACGAGGCGTTCGCCGACGTGCTCGGCCTGCCGACCATCTGGATCCCGCATTCCTACCCCGGCTGCGCCCAGCACGCACCCGACGAACACCTGCTGGCCCCGCTGATGCGGGAGTCGCTGCAGATCATGGCCGGGCTCTTCTGGGACCTCGGCGAACTCCGCGACGGCCGGCCCGAGTAGCGGCGGCAGGTCAGCCGGCGGAACCGGCGACGTCGACCTGGGCGCTCTGCGGCGCCAGCAGCACCCAGGTTTTGCCCGGCTTGAACGGCACCGGCTTGCCGGCCTTGTCCAGGAAGCTGGTCGGATCGGCTGCGGCGGCCCGCTTCCAGGTCCCGGAGATCTGGTGGCCGTCACGGAACAGGGTGAAGCTGCCGGTGCCGATGGTGTGCGACAGATAGGACGGAGAGCCGACCGAGTCCACCGTGCCGTCCGGCTCGTCGGTGACGTGCTGCACCAGCACGTTGTCGGCGAGTACCGCGGTTCCGTCGTGGTCGACGTACGGACTGTCCTTGTGGCTCACCACGTACCGGCCGTCGGTGAACGCGAACCCGGTGCGCCCGGCCTGCATGGTGACCGACACGGCGGGCGCCTTCGGCGCCGCTGCCACCCGCGGATCCGTTGCGGCGAAATGGAATCCGGGCGACTTCGGCGCGCCAAGCTCGCTGATGTTGTCGTTGGCCAGTCTGGCCAGATCGACGTGCAGGTTGTGCGTACCGTCGCCGACGTCCGAGCGCCAGTAGGCGCTGCCCGCCCGGTCGGGCGACAGGTCGACGACCGGCGTCGCGGCCAGCGCGGCCAGCGGACCACCGGCACCCCCGGAGAAGGCGAGACCCGGTGTGCCGTAGCTGGTCAGCAGTTCGGCGTCGGTCGACCGGACGCTCCGGATCGGACCCACCTCGGCGGGCAGCGTCGAGTGGAACACCGCGATCAACCTGGTCAGCCCGCCCTCCACCTGCTCCACGTAGACGATGTCGGCATCGGCGACGCCGAACTGCGGGAAGCCGGCGCTGGTGTTGTCGATCTTGGCGGCGATCACCGGACCGCCGTTCGGCTTGAGTCCGGTCAGCAGGTCCTTGGCCGCGGTCGGCGGGCGGCTGACGGTGCTCTTGGCCACCGGCTTCGGCCGGGTGGTGGCCGTCACCGTCTTGGCCGGTGTCGTCGGGGTCGCCGAGCTGGCGACCGGCGGCGTGCTGGCCGCCACGTTGGTGACCGAGGTAACGGTCTCGGGCGCCGGGGTATCCGAGCTACACGCACTGAGGGACGCGAGCAACCAGGTCACGCCAGCAAGAGCCGTCACGAGACGGACATTCTTCCGAGAAGTCACGGCTCACACGGTAGAGCACCGAACCGAGACTTCCTCGCGAGACGCCCCGTCGCGTGTCGCCGGTTCGGGCGGCGCCGGTTGGGGCGGCGAAGCCGGTCAGCGACCGTTGACCGCGCCGCTCTGCGGGACCAACAGCACCCAGGTCTTGCCCGGGGCAAATTTCACCTGCCGGCCGGCGCTGTCGCGGTAGCCGGTCGGCGATTCCGCGGTACCACGCGACCAACGTCCGGTGGTCGCCCGCCCGTTGCGGTAGAGGACGAACTCGCCGCCGCCGACCGTCCTGGTCAGCATCGAGGGCGACCCGACCGAGTCGACCGTCCCGTCCGGGTCGTCGTGCACCCGCTGCACCAGCACGTTCTGGGCGATCAGTGGAGTGCCGTTCGCGGCAGTGCCCGGAGCGCCGGCGGGCATCACCCGGTACCCCTTGCCGGTCCATTGGAACGCGGTGTGTACGTTGCCGATCCGGACATCGACGGACGGCCCTGAGGTCCACTTCTGGTCCTTCGGAAACCCGGACTGGAACTGCATCCCCGGCGCCTGTAGCGCCGGGTCGTGACCGGCTGCCGCACGGTACGCGGACGCCACCTGCTGCAGGTTGGCGTGCAAGTTGTACGGCGCCGGTTTCGCGCCGGACCGCCAGGTCGCGGCGTACGGCGCCGCATCGGTCACCCGGCTGGCGGCCAGCATGCTCAACGGGCCACCGGCGCCACCCGAATACACCAACAGCGGGCGGCCGTAGGCGGGCAGCAGCTGGGTGTCGGTGCTCCGCACACTGCGGACCGGTCCGACCTCGGTGGGCAGTGTCGTGTGGAACAGCGCGATCAGCCGGGTGAGCCCGCCCTCGACCTCTTCGACGTAGACGATGTCGGCCGAATCGACGCCGAACTGCGGGCGGCCGGCGGACGTGTTGTCCAGCTTGACCGCGATCACGGGGTTCCGGCTGCGGGCCCGACCGGTCAACGGGTCTATCCGCGCGGCCGCCGCCTTGGCGGCCGCCGCGCGGCTGCGCGCGGCCGCGGCTCTGGCCTTCGCCGCAGCGAGCTTCGCGGCCTTCGCCTTCGCCGCCGCTGCCTTCTCGGCCTTCGCCTTCGCGAGCTGGGCGGCCTTCGCCTTCGCCGCGGCCTTCGCCGCCGCCGCCTTGGTGGCCTTCGCCTTCGCTGCCGCCGCCCTGGCCTTTGCCGCGGCGATCGCCCTCGCCGCGGCCTCCTGCCTGGCCGCCAGGGCCGCCCGCGACTGCTCCGCCGCCGACGAGGCCGAGGCGGCAAGTGCGGCGAGGTCGCCGGGTGCGGCGGCCCCGGAACCTCCGGTCGCGGTGGTACATCCGGCCAGTACGGCGACGGCGATCAGCACGATCAGCGCCCGGGCGATCAGACGGCGTTGCACGGTCGGCAGCTCCTGTCCCTCGGCGTGTCAGTTCCCGACCGGAATTCCCGAACTGCCTCCGGTCCGGGGCCCACCGTAGGTCAATCGATGGCCGCAGGGGTGGAGGTACGGACCATCGTCGGCAGCATGTCGGCGACCTCCCCCAGCCGGGCCGGCAGCTCCACCGGGTACACGATCTCGCCGGACTCGACGAGCTCGGCGGCGCTCCACCAGCGGTGGCCGTCGACGGTGTTGCATTCCAGCTCGGTGAATCCGGAGATGTCGATGTCGACCTGGCCGCCGGGCAACCGCAGGGTGAAGAATGTCTCCTCGGAGAACAGCAACTCCCCCATGAACTCGAACTGCACCTTGCGGATCCAGATCGGCCCGCCGAGTTCGGCCGGCTCGACCACGATGCCGGTCTCCTCGCGCAATTCGCGCACCGCGCAGGCCAGTTCGTCCTCGCCCGGTTCGGTGCCGCCCCCGGGGGTCACCCAGAAGCCGGACTCGCCCGGCCGCCCGGGGTCGGTCCCGTGGAACAGCAGCACCCGGCCGGCCTCGTCGAGCACCACGACCCGGCCGGACCGCCGGACGCCGCTGATCGGGTCGATGGTCTGCGGGTCGACTCCCGGCCCGGAAACCGGACCGGTGGACAGCGGTGACGACCCATCGGGCTGCCTGTTGCCGGCGACGCTGGTCTTGCGCAGATCGACGGTCGGGTACTCCGTCACCTGGAAGTACTCGGGCATCGCGGCGCTGCCGGCCAACCGGAACAGCCGGGTGAACCACGCCTCCCGCAATGCCCTGGTGTCGCGGACGGCGTCGTTGTAGAAGCGCTTGGCCAGGGTCATCCGCTCCTGCGCATCGTCGAGTTCGCCGTGCAGGTCGGCCGGTACCGTCGGCGGCAGCTCGGCCAGTGCGTGGGACAGTTCGTTCTCGGCGGCCGCCCGCCTGGCCCGGTCCGCGTCGTCGGCCTGCCGGGCGATGCCGCGCAGCAGCGCCGCCCGCTCCGGCGGCAGGCCGCCGGCGGCGGCCACCGCCCTGGCCGCCACCACCCGGCGGGACAGGGCGCCCTCCAGTGCCGCCCAGGCGGCCTCGGTACGAACGTGCAGCCGGTCGAGTCGGTTGGCCGTGAGCCACAGTCGCAATGCCGCGATCAGCAACAACACGACGACTACGGCGATAATGGTCGTCGTCATCCTGAAAGGATGGCATGGACCGGCGACGTCCGGATCCAACGGCGACGTCAGGATCCAACAGCCGGGGTCAGTCCACTTCCACCACGTGCCGCGGATCGGCGGCGATCACCGTCTCGTAGACCTTGACCACGGTCCTGGCCACCGTCTTCCAGTCGTAGGCCGCGACCACCTCCCGGCCGTGCTCGGCCAACGCCTGTGCCTTGTCGGGCTGGTCGAGCAGGTCGGCCAGGCCGGCGGCCAGGCCGGCAGAGTCGCCCACCGGGGTGAGCAGCCCGGCGCTGCCGCCGTCGAGCACGCTGGCGAAGGCGTCCAGGTCGCTGGCCACCACCGGCGTCCCTGCGCTCATCGCCTCGGTGAGGATGATGCCGAAGCTCTCGCCGCCGGTGTTCGGCGCACAGTAGACATCCACCGAGCGCAGCAGCCTGGCCTTCTCCGCATCGCTCACCCTGCCCAGGTTCACCAGGTGCGGCGCCACCAGCGGCCCGGCAGCCTTGATGAGGTCGTCGTGGTCACCGCTGCCGGCCACCAGCAGTTGCAGGTCGGGATGACGGGGCAGCAGCCGCCGCACCGCCTGCAGCAGGATCGTCATCCCCTTGCGCGGTTCGTCGAACCGGCCGACGAAACCGATGGTGCCGCCGGGCCTGGGATACCCGGGCAGCGGTTCGGCATTGGCGAAGAAGTCGACGTCCACCCCGTTCGGAATGATCACCGCGTCGCCGTCCAGGTGCTCGACCTGGACCTGCCTGGCCAGTTCGCTGACGGCGATCCGACCGGTGATCTTCTCCAGGAAAGGTTGCAGCACCGGCTGGAACGCGGCCAGCATCCGCGACCGCGGGTTCGAGGTGTGGAAGGTGGCGACGATCGGCCCATCGGCGACCATGGTGGCCAGCAACGACAGGCTGGGTGCCACCGGCTCGTGCACGTGCAGCACGTCGAAATCGGCCGCCCTGATCCACCGCCGCACCCTGGCATAGGACACCGGGCCGAAGGCCAGCCTGGCCACCGAGCCGTTGTAGGGAATGCCGACGCTGCGGCCGGCCGGCACGACGAAATCCGGATAGTCACCGTCGTCATCGCCGGGGGCGAGCACCGAGACCTCGTGGCCCATCCCGATGAGAGTCCTCGCCAGGTCGGCGACATGTGCCTGGACGCCGCCGGGAATGTCCAGCGAGTACGGGCAGACCAGCCCGACCCTCACGAGAGCTCTCCGAGCTCACTCGCGACGGCGCCACGGGTTCGTCCGGTCGGCGAGGTCTGCTCCGGAGTTGCCCGCAGATCGGCGGTCCACAGTGGCTGCATCATGTGCCAGTCTGCCGGATACTCGGCGATGGCCGCTTGGAATATGTCGGCCATCGCCTGGGTGGCGCCGGCGACCTTGTCCCGCAGGCGGACCCCGGTCGGCTCCACCGGGGGAAAGACCCGCTGCCGCCACCCCGTTCCGTCGTAACTGAGGTGGACCGGGCACAGCGCCGCACCGGTCAGCGATGCGAGCATGGCCGGCCCGGGCGGCATCCTGGTCCGTTCACCGAAGAAGTCGACGTCGATCCCGCTCCGGGACAGGTCGCGGTCGGCCAGCAGACAGACGATGCCGCCGGCGTTCAGCCGGTCCTTGAGGATCCCGGACACCGAGGCGCCGGCGCCGGTGAGCGGCAGCACCTCCATTCCCAACGACTCCCGGAAATCGACGAACCGGCGGAACAACGACTCCGGCTCCAGCCGTTCGGCGACCGTCGTCATCGCGCCGTGCAACCGGCAGATCATCAGGCCGGCGATGTCCCAGTTTCCGCTGTGCGGCAGCGCCAGAATCACCCCGCGGCCCTGCTCCCTGGCCAGTTCAAGGTGCTCCAGCCCGGTGGTGCCGGCCACCGCCCTGCGGTGCACCTCGTCCAGGTCCATCGATTCCAGCCGCAGGGTCTCCTTCCAATACCGGGCGTAGGAGCGGACGGCCTCGTGCACCACGGCCGAGAGTGTCTCCGGGGTAGCCGCCTCGCCCAGCACCCGGGCGAGATTCTTCGCCAGCTGGATCACCGGAGGTCCCTGCCGCCGGAAGATCCGGTCGGCCGCGGCCCGGAAAACGGTGTCGGCGACCGGTTCCGGCAGCAGTTGGGCCGCTCGCCAGCCGACCGTCAGGCCGGTGCCGACCAGCCGGTCTCGGCCGCTGGTCACGGCTGCTGGCCAGGTGCCCGGTCCGGTGCCGGACCAGTGGCCGCGGTCGATTCCCGGTCCAGGTAGGCCTTCCGCACCTGCAGCAGTCGCTGCACCACGGTGGCGGCGCTGGCCGCGGCCAGGATCCACAGCAGGATCGCCAGGACGTGCGGGATGCCCATGCCGGCGAGACCCGTGCCGAAGAGCGCCAACAGGTTTCGTTCGGCACGTTCGGCCAGTGCGCCGCCGATCTTCAGGTTCACCGAGTCGGCCCTGGCCTTGACGTAGGAAATGACCTGCGCGGTGACCAGGCAGATCAGCGCGGCCACGCCGATCTCCGGTGCGTCGCCCCTGGTGAAGCAGTAGTAGGCGATGGCGCCGAACACGGCGCCATCGGCGATCCGGTCGCAGGTGGCATCCAGCACCACGCCGAAGTCGGTGCCGTGCCCGCGGGCTCTGGCCATCGCGCCGTCGATCAGGTCGAACAGCACGAAGGCGGTGATCACCAGGGTGCCGGCGAGTAGGTGCCCGAGCGGGAACAGCACGACGGCGCCGATCACCACCCCGGCGGTGCCGATCAGGGTGACGGCATCCGGCGTCAGCCCGATCCGCAGGAACGCGCGGCCGATCGGGTCGACCACCTTGGACACCGCGGAGCGGGCAACGGAATTGAGCATCTGCGGCTACCAGGCCTTGGCGAGTTGGTCGCGGGTCTCACCGAGCAGCTGCGGCAACACCTTGGTGTGACCGACCACCGGCATGAAGTTGGCGTCGCCGGACCACCGCGGCACCACGTGCTGGTGCAGGTGCGGCGCGATTCCGGCGCCGCCGGCAGCACCGACGTTGATCCCGATGTTGAAGCCGTCCGGCGCCGACACCGAACGGATCACGGTCAGTGCCCGCCTGGTGAAGTCGGAGAACTCGGCCAGCTCGGCGGCGTCGAGATCGGTGTAGTCCGGGATGTGCCGGTAGGGCACCAGCATCAGGTGACCGGGGTTGTACGGATACAGATTGAGCACCGCGTACACCCGCTGGCCGCGGGCGACGATCAGCGCCTCGGCATCCGGCAGGGACGGGATCTGGCAGAACGGGCAGGCCCTGCCGGCATCGGTGGCGGCCGGCGCCGGGTCGGCGGCACCGCCCTGGATGTACGCCAACCGGTGCGGGGTCCACAGCCTGGCGAACCCGTCGGGTTCGCCGATTCCCTGCTGCGGCACCAGTTCAGGCTTTGCCGGATCGTCCGTCACCCGCGGTGTTGTCCTTCGGCCGCCGGACCGTCCGCCGCGTCAGACGCGGTGGCCGCGGTGGCCGCGAGCGCGTCGAACGCCTCTGCGGTCGGCTCGCGGTTCTCCCGGCGCGCCACCCAGTCGACGATTGCGTCGACGGCAGCGGCGACCGGGATCCCGTTGATCTGGCCGCCGTCGCGGAACCTGAAGGACACCGCCGCTGCTTCGACGTCCTTGGCGCCGGCGAGCAGCTGGAACGGGATCTTCTGCGTGGTGTGGGTACGGATCTTCTTCTGCATCCGCTCGTCCGAGTGATCGACATCCACCCGGATTCCCTTGCCGCGCAGCAGCTCCGCCACCGAGTCGAGGTGTTCGGCGAACTGCTCGGCGACCGGGATGCCGACCACCTGCACCGGCGCCAGCCAGGCCGGGAACGCTCCGGCGTAGTGCTCGGTGAGCACCCCGATGAAGCGCTCGATGGAGCCGAACTTCGCCGAATGGATCATCACCGGTTGTTTCCGGGTGCCATCGGCCGCCTGGTAGGTCAGGTCGAAACCCTGCGGCTGGTTGAAGTCGTACTGCACGGTCGACATCTGCCAGGTCCGGCCGATCGCGTCCCGCGCCTGCACCGAGATCTTCGGCCCGTAGTAGGCGGCGCCGCCCGGATCGGGCACCAGCTCGAGACCGGATTCGCGGGCCACCGACTCCAGCAACGCGGTCGCATCCGCCCACTGCTCGTCGCTGCCGATGAACTTGTTCGAGGTGTCGTCCCTGGTCGACAGCTCCAGGTAGAAGTCGTCGAGACCGAAGTCCCGCAGCAGACTCAACACGAAATTGAGCAGCTTCTTGACCTCGTCGCCGGCCTGTTCGTGCGCGCAGTAGCTGTGCGAGTCGTCCTGCGTCATCCCGCGGACCCTGGTCAGTCCGTGCACCACGCCGGACAGCTCGTTGCGGTAGACGCTGCCGAACTCGAACAGCCGCAGCGGCAGCTCACGGTACGAACGGTTGCGGGAGCGGTAGATCAGGTTGTGCATCGGGCAGTTCATCGCCTTGAGGTAGTACCGGCTGCCCTCCATCTCCATCGGCGGGAACATGCCGTCGGCGTAGTACGGCAGGTGCCCGGAGAGATGGAACAGCCCCTCCTTGGAGATGTGCGGGGTGTTGACGAAGTCGAAACCCTCGTCGATGTGCCGCTGCCGGACGTAACCCTCCAACTCGCGGCGCAGGATTCCGCCTTTCGGATGGAAGACCACCAGGCCGGAGCCCAGCTCGTCCGGGAAGCTGAAGAGGTCGAGCTCGACGCCCAGCTTGCGGTGGTCGCGGCGCTCGGCCTCGGCGAGTCGCTCCAGATGGGCGTCGAGGGCTTCCTGCGACTCCCAGGCGGTTCCGTAGATCCGCTGCAGGTCGGCGTTGTTCTGATCACCCCGCCAGTACGCCGCCGACGAGCGGGTCAACGTGAACGCCGGGATGTATTTGGTCGTTGGCAGGTGCGGTCCGCGGCACAGGTCGCTCCAGACCGTCTCCCCGGTGTGCGCGTGCACGTTGTCGTAGATGGTCAGGTCGGCGCCGCCGACCTCCACCGAGCTGGCGTCGTCCTCCGCAGTGTCCGCCGAAGCGGCGTCGGCCTCGGTGCTGTCGGTGCCCTTGAGGTCGATCAGCTCGAGCTTGTACGGCTCGCCGGCCAGCTCCGCCCGCGCCTGCTCCCTGGAGTCGAACACCCTGCGGGAGAACCGCTGCCCGGACTTGATGATCTTGTTCATCCGCTTCTCGAGGGCGACCAGATCCTCGGGGGTGAACGGCGTTTCGACATCGAAGTCGTAGTAGAAGCCGTCGCGGATCGGCGGCCCGATACCGAGCTTGGCCTCCGGGAACTGCTGTTGCACCGCCTGGGCAAGCACGTGCGCGGTCGAGTGCCTGATCACACTGCGGCCGTCGTCGGTGTCGGCCGCCACCGGTTCGACCTCGGCGTCGGACTCGGGTGTCCAGGCCAGGTCGCGGAGCCGTCCGTCGGCGTCCCTGACCACGACGATCGCCTGCGGGCCGGTCCGCGGCAGCCCGGCCTCCCCGATCGCGGCCGAGGCGGTAGTGCCCGCCGGCACCCTCACGCTGGCAGGCGCGGTGGGCTGGGCTGCGGGCACGGACACGACTGGCTCCTGTTCGACATGCGGCCTGCAGGGGCGCAGGTCGCGGTTCGGTCAGCCTAGCGGGGCGCCGGGCGAGGTTCTGCCGCCGCCGGGCGATCGGCCACCCCGCTCCGAAGCCGTTCGAGCACCCGCTCCTGATGGGCATGGCCGACCGTTTCGTACCCGACGACGGTCACCGCGGGTGCCAGCGCCAGCAGCAACAGACAGATCGGCAGCGGCACACCGGTGGTGGCCAGCAGCACCGCGAGTGCCAGCACGACGACGGTGCCGCCGAGCAGCAGCAGATGGAACCGGTCGAACTGTCCCACCAGGTAGGTGTACAGCCCGTACAGCGCAACGGTGAACACGGCCACCGGGACCGCAACCGCCAGCACCGCAGCGCTGACGCCGACGTGCGCCTCGGCCGCCGCGGCCCCGCCCGCCGCCGCCTCGCCCGCGGCGGTTGGCTGCTCCATCTGCAGGGCGGCAACGTGCAGCCCGGCGCCGGTCGCGGCGATCGCCGCGAACACCAGGATCTGGCCATAGCCCCAGACGAAGCCCTTGCCGCGGGCCACCTGCAGCGCCTCCCCGGACGGCAGGGTGAAGTACGACCACCACATGCCCAGCGTCAGCCCGATCCCGGCCAGGCCCACCGACGCGACCTCCCAGGTCCAGCCGTGCTCGACCTCGATCACCGCGGACAGCGCGGCAGCGGCGCCGACGACGCCCTCACCGAGCGCGATGATCGCCAGCGCGCTGTACCGGTCGGCGATGTGCTCGGCGTGCCACGGGGTCGGTTGCCGGCGTTCGGCGATCACCGGCCCGAGTCCCTCCACGATGTCCAGCGCCAGTGCGCACAGCAGCAGCGGGAGCACCGTGATGTCCAGGAATATCAGTGTTACCCAACCGATCTGGGCCGCCACGATGGCGACCACGTAGGTGAGGGCGGCCCGCCGGTTCGCCGGGCATTGTCGGGCGGCTCGCAGCCACTGGACGACCATCGCGATCCGCATCACCACGTAACCGATCACGATGCCGGTGATGTTGAGATGCGCGCCGGCGACCAATGAGCTGAACAGCGGCGGAATGCCCAGCGCCAGAATCAGCACGCCGACCATCTGCACCATGGTGACGATCCGGTAGAGCCAGTCGTCGGTGTCGAAGGCGGAGGCGAACCAGGAGAAATTGATCCAGGCCCAGCAGGTGGCGAACATGGCGACCGCGAAGCCGATCAACCCGGCGCCGACGTGACCGGTGACGATGGTGTGCGCCAGCTCGTTGCCGGCGAACCCGAAGGCGACCACGAAGGTCAGGTCGAACAGCAGCTCGAGCGGCGTGGCCACCCGGTGCTGCTCATCGGTGCGGCGACCGGACATCCGGATCAGCCGGTGCGTGCCGGCCGGCCGCGACGGCGCAACCGGTGGTGCTGTTTCAGGCATCTGGTCATCTTGCCGGGATCGGGGAGGATTCGGCCGCGACTACCCGGCGGTTTCTCGCCCGATCAGCGACGGGCGGTCGGCGGACGGACGGATGACACACTGCTGAGGTGTCCGACCTACCGCTGCCCACCGGCACCGACCTGGCCGAACGGCTGGCCGAGCTGACCGTGCCGTACGACGCCATCGCCGCCGCGCTGTCCGTGGCCGACCGGCTGGACACCGACCGACGAGAGTTCCTGCGGGCGGCAGCTTCGAGGGTGCGGGACGGGATGGGAGCGGGGCTCGAGGACTTCGACCTGCCGCTGCCGCCGGCCGGCACCGAGTTCGGCCGGCTCGGCTACCTGATCTGCTACGCGGCGCTGCTCCCGTCGATCCGTGACCTGCATCGCCGGTTCGGCGTGCCCGACCGCATCGGACGGGCCACCCTCGCCGACCTCGGCCGCCAGGCCTACGTCTTCGGGAAGCGATACGGCACACCGGGTTTCGACAAGCAGAACTGGCTGACGCTGCACTTCACCGGCCGGCTTTACCAGCTTGGCAGACTGCAGTTCGAACGCTTCTCGGCGGGCGCGGATGTCGCCGCATCGGCCGGCGCCGCAGGCCTGTCCGTGCAGCAGGGCGATCCAGTGCTGTTCGTGCACATCCCCCGGTTCCTCGGTGGGCTCACACCGGCCGCCTGCGACGCGTCGATCCGGGCCGCGCGGGACTTCTTCGCCGCACATTTTCCCGACGAGCGGCATCCGATCGCCGTCTGTGCCTCCTGGCTGTTGGATCCGCAGCTGACCGGGTATCTGGACGAGCGGTCCAACATCGTGGCGTTCCAACGCCGGTTCACCCTCGCCGGCCCGCCACGGGTGGATGACGTCTCGGCGCTGGAATTCACCTTCGACGAGCCCGACCGTCCCCTCGACGAGCTGCCCAGGACGTCCCGCCTGGAACGCGCGATCGCCGACGTGCTCGCGGCCGGCGGGCATTGGCACAGCGCCACCGGCTGGTTCCGCTGGCAGCATCCCGGTAGCTGAGGCCCGTCGCTGTGCGCAGGGACACAGCGGAGAATATTTGCACTCCAATCGCCAGAGTGCAAGACTGCACTTTGTGATCGATAGTGCAATCGCGACCCCTGAGCGCGGTCTTCGCGAGACCAAACGCCGCGAGACCGGCCACCGGATAGCGCTGGCCGCCCTCCGGTTGACCGCCGAACACGGCTTCGACGGCTTCACCGTCGACGAACTGGCG
This sequence comes from Nakamurella lactea DSM 19367, assembly GCF_000426645.1. Taxonomy (GTDB): domain Bacteria; phylum Actinomycetota; class Actinomycetes; order Mycobacteriales; family Nakamurellaceae; genus Nakamurella; species Nakamurella lactea. The sequence goes on from NZ_AUFT01000015.1 coordinate 108,635, forward strand.
GCCAGCGCCGGGGTCTCCCGCCGCACCTTCTTCAACTACTTCCCGACCAAGGAAGATGCGTTGTTCAACGACCCGGAGACGCCGAGCGCCGAGCTCCGGGCCCGGTTCCTGTCCGGAGGACCGAGCGGCAACCTGATCGAAGATCTGGTCGCGCTGCTGATCGACAGCACGCCGGACGGTCTCGACGTGGAACGGCTTCGGTTGTTCCGGCAGATCGTCGAGACCGAACACCGGCTGATCACGCTGTTCCGCAAGCGGATCGCCGCCCGTTCCGAGGAACTCGCCGAGCTGGTCGCCGAACGCGAGCACCTCGACCGGACTGCTCCACGGGTCCAACTCGCGGTCGACCTGGTGGGCTCGGTGACCGGCCGCAGCTTCCAGCGGTTCGCCGACGAGCACAACGGTGCATCGTTCGCCGATCTGATGGCGCAGAACCTGTCCATCGCCAGGGATCTGCTCGGCTGAGCGGTTCGTCACCGGAATCGCGCCGCGCCCTTTCTTTCCAGTCCGTCACCTCTCCATCACCCGAACTCTGCCAAGGATCTGTCATGACCACCGCTGTCTCCCCCGCCGGCCCCGTGTCGGTGAACAAGGATGCGCCGATGCTGCTGGACAAGCGCCGCATCTGGATCATCTTCTCCGCGCTGCTCGCCGGCATGCTGCTGTCCAGCCTGGACCAGACCATCGTCTCGACCGCGTTGCCGACCATCGTCGGCAAGCTCGGTGGCGTCGAGCATCAGGCCTGGGTCACCACCGCGTACCTGCTGGCCACCACTCTGGTGATGCCGATCTACGGCAAGCTCGGCGATGTGCTCGGCCGCCGCCGGCTGTTCCTGTTCGCGATCGCCATCTTCACCCTCGGCTCGGCCGGCGCCGCCTTCTCCGGCAGCTTCTGGACGTTCATCATCTCCCGGGCCGTCCAGGGCCTCGGCGGTGGCGGCATGATGATCCTGTCCCAGGCGATCATCGCCGACATCGTGCCGGCCAAGGACCGCGGCAAGTACATGGGCCCGCTCGGCGCGCTGTTCGGCATCTCGGCGGTGGCCGGCCCGCTGCTCGGCGGGCTGTTCGTCGACCACCTCACCTGGGAATGGTGCTTCTACATCAACCTGCCGATCGGCGTGATCGCCTTTGCCGTCGCCTATTTCGCGCTGAAGCTGCCGAACAAGCGGCCGGCGCACCGGATCGACTACGCGGGCATCGTGGCGCTGTCGCTGGCCACCACCGGCTTGATCTTCTTCACCGACTTCGGCGGCAACGAAAACTTCGGCTGGGGCAGCCCGGTCACCTGGCTGATCTTCGCCGGGATGTTCATCGCGGCGCTGGCGTTCATCGCCATCGAGCGGCGGGCGGCCGATCCGGTGATCCCGCTGTCGCTGTTCCGCAGCCGGATCTTCGTCAATGCCACCGCGATCGGCTTCGTGTTGGGGCTGGGCATGTTCGCCGCGCTGGCCTTCTTGCCGACCTTCCTGCAGATGTCCTCAGGCACCTCGGCCGCGGCCTCCGGGCTGCTGATGCTGCCGTTGATGGGTGGCCTGATGATCACTGCGATCGGCAGCGGTATCGCGATCAGCCGGACCGGCAGGTACCGGATGTACCCGATCGTCGGGTCCGCCATCACTGCGGTGGCGCTGATCTGGATGACGACGCTGGCGGCCGACACGCCGATCTGGCTGGTCTGCGTGATGATGTTCATCTTCGGCCTCGGCCTGGGGTGCATCATGCAGGTGATCGTGCTGATCGTGCAGAACTCGGTGGGCGCCAAGGACATCGGTTCCGCAACCAGCACGAACAACTACTTCCGAGAGGTCGGCGCATCGCTCGGTGTGGCCATCTTCGGCTCGATCTTCACCACGAACCTGGCGACCAAGTTGCAGCAGGTGTTCGTCGATGCCGGAGCGTCGCCGGAGCAGGCCGGCGCCGCCGGCGCCTCGCTGGATCCGTCCGCACTCAAGACGCTGCCGCAACCGGTCCGCGATGGCATCGTGACCGCCTACGCAGATTCGCTGGCGCCGGTGTTCTGGTACCTGGTGCCGTTCGTGCTGATCGCGTTGGTGCTGGCCTTCTTCATCAAGGAGATCCCGCTGTCCGACGTGTCCGGCATGGTCGCCAGAGGCGAGGCGGTCACCTCGCTGGACGACCTCGACGATCCGGCGGCGACCGCAGCCGCCGCCGCGGGTGTCGGGGTCTCGTCGGATCCGGACGCCGTTCTCACCGGAGTGGCCCCGGACGGCCGTTCGCAGCCGGGGCGTGGGGAGCCGGGGCGGGGGGAGCCGGGGCCCGGCGCACCGGCACCGACCGACTAACGTCGGTCCGATGAGCAGACTCGACGAGGTGGGCGAACGGGACGGCTGGCGGTGTTGGCTGTGCGACGAGCCCGTCGATCCGCAGAAGTCGGTGAACGATGCCCGCGGGCCGAGCGTCGACAGCCTCCAGTCCGATGCCAAGTCGCGCAAGGCGACCAAGGGCAGGGGCGGCGATCAGGATGCCGGCGAGCGGCTGGCGCATCGCGCCTGCAACACCCGCAAGGGTGCAGTGAAACCGGTGGTCCCGTGGCCGACACGGCTGTTCGTCTCCGATCCGGCGCCGCTGATCGCGGTGGCGGATCGGTTGGGCCGCAAGGGCGGACGCGAGGTGGTGGCCCGTTGCCCCAGCCGCGACGATGCCCGGCAGACCGCCGACTGGCTGGTCGACCGGTTCTCCCGACTGGCGCCGCAGCTCGACGTCGACACCGACATCACTCCCGGCGGCGGACAGTTCCTGGTGGCGCTGGTCGCTTCCCGGTAGCCGCCGGCCGGCCGGTGTCGCTGCCGCCGACTGTCGGTGGACCCGGTCAGACTGACAGGGCCGATGGTAGGAACACACCGAACGAACCGTGAAGGGATCCCAGCGATGCCGCGTACCAACCCCGGGCTGACGGACGAGCAGGTTGCGAAGCTCCGGACCGCCGCCGCCGGCCCCCGGAAGCCACGGGTGACGTTGCTGGACACCCAGTTCGGGGCCGACGCCACCGGGCAGGTGGTCACGGTCGGCGACCCGGCCACCGACGGCGACGACTTCATCACCGTCCGGGTCAGGATCGGCGGCGTCGCCGACACCCTCACCTTCGGCCCTGGCGAACTCGCGGTGCCGACCCGGGCGGGCAAGGCCGCCCCGAAGGCCAAGCGGGTCCCCCCGACGGCGCCGACCAGGCAGCCGGCGGCACCGAAGCCGACCGTTGCCGCACCGACCCCGGCCACGCCCGCACCGGCCGCTACCGCACCGGCCGCCACCACCCGGCCCCCGGCGTCTGCCACCCAGCCCCCGGCGACTGCCACCCAGCCGGCGGCCGCCGGCGTCCCGACCGGATCGACGACCCGGCCCACCCGGCAAGCCGTCCGTCAGCCGAAAGCCGTTGCTGCACCGTCGGTCCCGGCTGCTGCTCGTCCGCAGCGTTCAGCGGCCGCCCGGCGACGCGCACCCGCCCAGGTCACCGTCACGGTGACCTCGTCCGGGCATTCCTGGACGATGGCGGCAACCCGCGGCGGCCGGTCGCTGGTCAAATCGGCGCCGGTTCCTGCCGGCGTGATCACGGCGGCCGTCGAGCTGTTCGACGACGCCGCGCTGCGCGAGGCGGTCGCCGAGATCAACGATGTGGCGCTGAGCGAGGCTCAGGAGCGCGCCGACCAACTGCGCGAGGAACTGGCGAAGGTCGAATCCCTGCTCAAGTCGCACCAGCGGCCCGCGCGGCAGCCAGGTCGGCGTTCTTGACGCCGACGCCTGACCTCACCGCTTGACGTGACCAGTCACCGCTTGACCCTCACATCGTGTGAGGCTGCATCGTGGTCGGTATGACGACGACGGAATTCACCGTTGGTGCCCTGGCGGAGCTGTCCGGAGTGTCGGTCCGGCGGCTGCACCACTACGACGAGATCGGGCTGCTGGTGCCAACGGCCCGCAGCTCGGCCGGCTATCGGCTCTATTCGCCGGACGATCTGCAGCGCCTGCAGCGGATCCTGTTCTACCGGGAGCTGGGATTCGAACTGGCGGCGATCGCCACCATCCTGTCCGATCCAGCCACCACTGCGGAGGAACACCTGCAGCGCCAGCACGGGCTACTGACCGAGTCAATCGCCCGCCGCAGGGCCATGCTGGCGCTGATCGAGCGGGAGCTGTCCGCCCGCAGGATGGGGATCTCGTTGACCGCGCAGGAACGCCTCGAGGTGTTCGGCGGCACCCGGCTCGAGGACCATGCGGATCGCGCGGAACAGCAGTGGGGCGGCGACAGCGAGCAGTGGTCGCAGCGGCAGCAGCGCACCGCGCGGTACACCAAGCAGGATTGGCTTGCGCTGCGTTCCGAGCAGGCTGACATCCATCAGCGGCTGCTGGACGCGATGTGCGCCGGCATCCCGCCCGACGACAGCACGGTCACCGATCTGGCCGAGGAGCATCGGCGGCACCTGGAACGCTGGCACCACGACTGCGACTATTCGGTGCACCGCCGGCTCGCAGAGGCCTACCGCAACAACGAGCGAATCGGCCGCAACTTCGACGATATGGCGCCGGGGCTGTCCCGGTATATCCACGATGCGATCGTCGCCAACTGTGAGCTGAGGCGACCAAAGATCTGAACGGCGCTGCCGCGACCGTTGGATGCCACGTTCTGCCCCGGCAATCTACCCATTTGGCCGATTCCGGCCCACACTGTCAGTGAACAGTTCCTCCGATCCTTCGAGGGGTGGGCATCGTCAGCCATGGTCGACAGCGTCGTCAACCGATCCGGCAGCGCAACCGGGACCGAACGCGAGACCGACCCCGAGCCGCCGATCATCAAGCGGATCCGGGAAGCGGTGATCGGCGACGACCAGCCGATGTGGGGCCCGTACGGTCCCCGGCGGGTGACGTACGCCGACTACACCGCGTCCGGCCGCAGTCTGACCTTCATCGAGGACTTCATCCGAGCCGAGGTACTCCCCCGGTACGCCAATACACACACCGAGTCGAGTGGGACCGGCCTGCAGACCACCAGGCTGCGGGAGGACGCCCGACGGATCATCCGGGACGCGCTCGGCGGTGACGACGAGGTCGGCGTCATCTTCTGCGGGTCCGGCTCGACCGGGGCGATCGACAAGATGGTCGGCATTCTCGGGCTGCGGATCCCGTCGGCTCTCGAGGATCGGCACCGGCTGAGCCGGCACATCGCGCCGCAGGAACGGCCGGTGGTCTTCATCGGCCCGTTCGAGCACCACTCCAACGAACTGCCTTGGCGGGAGTCGATCGCCGACGTGGTGACGATCGGCGAGGACGCCGACGGCCGGATCGACATCGACGCGCTGGAACGCGAACTCGACGCCTACGCCGATCGGCCGCTGTTGATCGGGTCCTTCTCGGCGGCCTCCAACGTGACCGGCATCGTGTCGGACACCTCCCGGATCTCGTCGGTGCTGCACGCGCACGGGGCACTGTCGCTGTGGGACTGCGCGGCTGCCGCGCCGTACACCAGGATCCGGATGGGGCGGCCCGGCGGCGACGACGAACACGGGCCGGGCGACTACAAGGACGCGGTGTTCATCTCGCCGCACAAGTTCATCGGCGGGCCGGGGACACCCGGGGTGTTGGCGGTGCGCACAGAGCTGCTGAGCCAACGGGTTCCGGTGGTGCCCGGTGGGGGCACGGTGATGTTCGTCAACTCCGACGAGCATCGATATGTCCAGGACCGGGTGCATCGGGAGGAGGGCGGAACCCCGGCGATCATCGAATCGATCCGCGCCGGACTGGTGTTCCAACTGCAGCAGGCTGTCGGGATCGAGCGGATCCGGGAACGCGAGGCCGGCTTCCTGGCCAGGGCCGTCACTTCGTGGAAAGAGCACCCGAACATCAACATTCTCGGAAACCTGGACGCCGAAAGGCTTTCCATCGTGTCCTTCACCGTCCGCAGTCCGGGCGGCCGGTTCCTGCACCACAACCTGGTGGTGGCGCTGCTCAACGACGTGTTCGGCATCCAAGCCCGCGGCGGCTGCTCCTGCGCGGGTCCGTACGGACATCGGCTGCTGGGCATCGACCTGGCGCAGTCACACGAGTTCGAGGACGAGATCGTCGGCGGCTGCGAGGGAATCAAGCCCGGCTGGGTGCGGGTCAACTTCAACTATTTCCTGTCGGAGGCGGTGTTCGACTACATCGTGCAGGCGGTCGAGCTGATCGCCGACGAGGGCTGGCGGCTGGCCGGCGACTACCTGTTCGATCCGACCAGCGGGCTCTGGCGGCACCGGAACGGACCTGTGGAGCCGCCGCTGCGACTGGCACAACTCGGCTACGACACCGAAGGCCGCCTCAGCTATCCCCGTCACTCGGACCGGGCCACCGAATCCGCGCTCGCCAGCTATCTGCTGCAGGCCCGGCACCTGTTCGACCGGCAGGTCGCGCCGGCCGAGGACGAGCCGCTCGGCGCCCGGGTGTCGGCCAGCTTCGAACACCTGCGCTGGTTCGAGTTGTCCGGCCGCTCGCTGGCCGACGACGAGGAGCCAGCCCCCGGCAACCGGTGAGCGTGGGAGCCCGGGATCCCTTCCGACCCGATGTCGATCCGGGCCACCACCGTTCGTGTAGGTGTCGACGGCCGCGAAACGGTGGCCTCCTTGACGGAAGGAATTCGGCATGCGCACGATCAGCGTCACCATGAACCTCACCCTGGACGGAGTCGTCCAGGGGCCGGGCCGCGCCGACGAGGACACTCGCGGCGGGTTCCGGTACGGCGGCTGGGGCGGGCGGTATCAGGACGAGGTGATGGCCAGCGAGATGTCCGACGGCATGGGCCGCCCCGGCTCGATGCTGTTCGGTCGCCGCACCTGGCAGGATTTCATCACGGCCTGGGCGGGCCGGCAGGACCCGAACCCGTTCACCGGATACCTGAACGCCGTCACCAAGTATGTCGCGTCGAGCACGCTCCGGGACAGCGACGCCTGGCAGAACTCGATCCTGCTGCCGGGTGACGCGGTCGAATCGGTGGCCGCCCTGAAGGCGAGTCCGGGCGACGACCTGGCGATCGTCGGGAGCGCATCGATGGTCCGCAGTCTGCACGCCGCGGGCCTGATCGATCGGTACACCCTGCTGATCCATCCGCTGACCCTGGGCGCCGGCGCGGGTATGTTCGACGACCGGGCGCCGCTCACCGAATTCACCTTGACCCACAGCGTCACCACCACCAAGGGCGTCCTGATCGCCCAGTACGACCGCCGTTGAAGGAGCACCGTGCCGAACTATCTGCTCGCCATCCAGCAGCCCGACGGCCCGGCGCCGGACCAACAGACGATGTCCCGGATCGTCTCCGAACTCCGTGCGCTCAACCAGGAGTTGCGGGACAGCGGCTCGTGGGTCTTCACCGGTGGCCTGCTGCCGGCGGACACCGCGACCGTGGTCCGGCCGGACGCGATGATCACCGACGGTCCGTACGCCGAGGGCAAGGAGCACATCGGCGGGATCTGGGTGATCACTGCACCGGATCTCGACGTGGCGTTGGGCTGGGCCCGTAAGGCCGCGGCCGCAACGACTCTGCCGATCGAGGTCCGACCGTTCCGGGACGCCGAGCCGTTCTGACCGCGAGCGGGCCGGGATGACGGGGATGACGGGATGACGGCGGACGAGATCGCCGCGGTCTTCCGCGCCGAGTACGGCCGGGCGGTCTCGGTGCTGATCCGTCAGCTCGGCGACATCGGCCTGGCCGAGGACGTGGTCGCGGACGCGTTCGCCGCCGCCGTCCAGCGGTGGCCGGAGCAGGGCCGGCCGGCCAGCCCGGCAGGCTGGATCATCCGCACCGCCCGCAATCGCGCGATCGATCATCTGCGCCGGGAGTCGGTGCGGGAACGCAAGTATGCCGACCTGACCCGCCTCGATGAGCCGGCCGGCCCGATCGAGGAGGATGCCGTGCCGGACGAGCGGTTGCGGCTGATCTTCACCTGCTGCCATCCCGCGCTGAACCGGCCGGCGCAGGTCGCGCTCACCCTGCGGCTGCTCGGCGGGCTCAGCACCCCGGAGATCGCCCGCGCGTTCCTGGTTCCCGAGACGACCATGGCGCAGCGGATCGTCAGGGCAAAGGCCAAGATCGCCGGCGCCCACATCCCCTACCGGGTGCCCGACCAGGCGGAACTGCCGGACAGGTTGGACGCAGTGCTCGCGGTGGTCTATCTGATCTACAACGAGGGGTACACCGTCACCGCCGGTGACGATCTCGGCCGCGACGATCTGGCCACCGAGGCGATCCGGCTCGCCCGGATGCTGGTGCAACTGATGCCGGACGAGCCCGAGGCTGCCGGCCTGCTGGCACTGATGCTGCTCGGCCAGGGCCGCCGGCGCGCCCGGACCGACCGGGGCGGCGCGTTGGTACGGCTGGCCGATCAGGACCGTTCCCGGTGGGACGCGGACCTGATCCAGGAAGGCCGCTCGATCGTCCGCGAGTGCTTGCGCCGCAACCGACCCGGCCGCTACCAGCTGCAGGCCGCGATCAACGCCGTGCACACCGATCCGGTGACCGACTGGGCGCAGGTGCTCGCGCTCTACGACCGGCTGACGAGGCTCGATCCTGGGCCGGTGGTGGCCCTGAACCGGGCGGTGGCCGTCGCCGAGGTCGAGGGTGCCGCGTCAGCCCTGGCACTGGTGGACGGCATCGCCGGGCTCGATCGCTTTCACGTCTTCCACGCCGTACGGGCCGATCTGTTGAGTCGGCTCGGTCGCCCGGGCCAAGCCCGCGCGGCCTACGACCGGGCGATCGAACTCACCGCGAACCAGGTGGAGCGGACGTACCTGGATCAGCGTCGGTCGGAGTTGCCGTGACCTCCGCGGTGGCGGCGAGTCGTCCCGCGAGAAAGGCACGTTCGGCACCGTTGGTCGTCAGCTGCAGTGCCTGCCGGTACGCGATGGCAGCCTCGTGATCGCGCCCGAGGCGGCTCAGCAGGTCGCCCTTGACCGCCGGAAGGTACTGGTACGCAGGGAGACTCCCGTCCTGCTCGATGCGCTCGATCTCGACCAGGGCGGTCTGCGGACCGGCGACCATGGCCAGCGGCACCGCACGGTTCAGGGCCACCACCGGTGACGGCCACACCACCAGCAGCGCGTCGTACATCGCGACGATCTGTGACCAGTCGGTCTGTTCGTACGACGGTGCCTGCGCGTACAGCGACGCGATAGCCGCCTGCAGCAGGTACCGTCCCGGCCGATCGTTGCGCAGCCCGGCGACGATCAGGTCGTGCGCCTCGGCTATCGCCGTCCGGTCCCAGCGCGATCGGTCCTGGTCCTGCAGCCTGACCAGCCGACCGGCGGCGTCCACCCGGGTCGCCCGGCGGGCGTCGGTGACCAGCAACAGCGCCAGCAGGCCGCGGACCTCAGGTTCGTCCGGCATCAGGTCCCCGAGGGTCCGGGCCAGTTGCAGGGCCCGCTCGACCAGGTCGGTGCGCAGCAGGTCCGCTCCCGACGGTGCCGTGTGTCCGGTGCTGAACAGCAGATGGATCACCCCGAGAACGGCGCGTAGCCGATCCGGCAGTTCGGCCGTATGTGGTATCCGGTAAGGAATTCGAGCTCCGGCGATCTTGCGTTTGGCCCTGGTGATCCTGGCGGCCATCGTCGCTTCCGGGACCAGGAACGCCCGGGCGATGTCGGGCGTCGAGATCCCACACATCAGCCGCAGGGTGAGCGCGATCTGTCCGTCCTGGGGCAACGCCGGATGGCAGCAGGTGAAGATCAGCCGGAGCCGGTCGTCCGGTATGGCGGCCTGCGGGTCCTCGTTGGCTGACGACCGTTCATCCATCGCACTGTCCTCGACCGATTCGGTGGGCTCCACCAGCAGCGGCAGCTTGGCGCGGAGGGCGCGCTCACGGCGGATTGCGTCCACCGCGCGTCGCCTGGCCGTGGTGGTCAGCCAGGCGGCAGGGTTCTTCGGGATCCCGTCCCGTGCCCAGCTGGTCAGCGCCGAGGAGTACGCCTCCTGCACGCACTCCTCGGCTAGGCCGAGATCGCCGGCAACCCGCACCGTTGCGGCGAGCACCAGAGCCCACACGCGACGGTGCGCGTCGGCGATCGCTGCCCGGACACCTTCGGGGTCCGTCATCCCGCGGTGGCCACCGGCCCGCCGCCGGCAACCGGCCGGACCTCGACTCCCCCGCCCTGCTGGCATACCGGGTTCCGCCTGGCCAGTGCCAACGCGGCATCCAGATCCGGGGCGTCGAGGAGGTAGAAACCGGCGACGATCTCCTTGGTGTCCAGGAACGGGCCGTCGGTGACCGTGTCACCGTGCACCGAGGTCGCCAGCGCACGCGGGGTCAGGGCATAGGCCGCCCGCAAGGCGCCGGACCGCTCCAGTTCCTCGGCGTGCCGCTGGTGGGCGTCGGACTCGTCGGTGGGGTGCGCGAAGTCGGCGGAATCGTTCGCGTACAGCAGGACTGCGTACTGAGCCATGGGAGGGTCCCTTCGAGGGTGTCGGTTGGTTGATACACCCCTACGTCGTACGCCGGGCCCGAATTCGACACCAATCGCAGAAGTTTCCTCGGAGGCCCGCGGACACCGGAGTCACCCATCTGGGACGATCCGCGGTCCGGATGCCGGGCGAAGACTGGGAACCTCATCGACCTCTGGGTCCACCAGAGGGAGCCCGGCGGGAGCAGCGATGCGGTATCTGATCGAACTGGGGAGCCCGGTCTCCGACATCGCGCTGGCGGCATTCCCCGAATTCGAGCGCGTTCGCAACGATCGCGCCCGTGCGGTGATAACCGGTCCGGTCGTGGACCAATCCGATCTGTTCACGGTGATCGCACGGATTCAGACGCTCGGCCTCACACTCTGCCGGATCGAGCGGATCGACACCGCGGACGGCGCTGCGGGGTGACAGCCGGGCGGGATCGTTAACATCAACGCTGACCTGGATCGGATCAACGGCGCTGGGGGTTGCATGGGCAGCGACAACACCGGTCTCCGCCCGGCGCCCAGCAGCGGCGTTCATCGATGGCGTCCGCCTGCGGTCGCGTCCAGTCTGGTGACCAGGCCACGACTGGGGCACCTCAAGGGTTTCGCGCAGAGCCCGGTGTCGTTGGTGTGTGCGCCTGCCGGGTACGGAAAGACCACCTTCGTCGCCGAGTGGGCGCATGGCCCCGACGTGGACGGACGAGTTGCCTGGGTATCGCTGGACGACGGACACAACGAGACGTTCCGCTTCTGGATGGACGTCATCAGGGCGGTCGCCAGCGTCTCCACCGGTGACGTCGCCGAGGTGCTCGGCCGGCTCCGGCCGCCCCGGCAAGCCAGCGAGTCGGCGTTCATCAGCGTGCTGGCCGAGGCGGTCGGCACCATCCCCGGGACGCGTTGGCTGGTCCTGGACGACGTCCACCAGTTGCGTGAGCCGCAGTTGATTGCCGACCTCGACCGGATGCTCACGGCCCGCACCGAGGCGCTGCGTTTCGTGTTGGTGGGACGAACGGATCCCAGTTTCGCGACCGCACGACTTCGTGTTTCCGGTGAGCTGAGCGAGATTCGCGCACCGGAGCTGGCTTTCGATCTCGCCGAGTCCGAGGTGTTGCTCTCCCAACTCGGGATCGCGCTCGACGCAACTGATCTGGCCGACCTCCAGGCCCGTACGGAAGGGTGGGCGGCCGGCCTGCGACTTGCCGCCGTTTCCCTGGCGGACTCCACCGACCAGCATGCCGCGGTGTCGTCGTTCGCCGGAGACGACCGGGCCGTCGCCGATTACCTGTTCGGCGAGGTCTTCCGGCAACTGGCACCACGAACGCGTGACTTCCTGATGGCGACCTGTGTCCCCGAGGTGCTGACTGTCTCACTGGCCCATGAGCTTTCGGCACGACGCGATGCCGGAGCTGTGCTCGACCAACTGTGCCAGGCCAACGCGTTGGTGCTGGAATCCGGCAGGAAGCTCAGCTATCGCTATCACGGTCTGCTCCGTGGTTACCTGATGGCCGCGCTGGCCCGCCGGGATCCCGAGGCCCTGGCTGCGCAGCATCGACGCGTTGCCCAGTGGCTCGTCGACCACGGTCGACAGCGCGAGGGCCTGATCATCGCGCTGTCGGGAGCCGACGCCGGGACCGTCACCGAGATCGCCGAGGTCTGCGGTCCGGCCCTGATCCTCGATGGCCAAGCCGAACTGGTACTGCGCGCCGTCCGGCACATCGACAACCGGGCGAACTGGCCCGCCGGTGCGGCGCTGGGCGCGCTGGCCGCCCTGGCCGCGCTGGAACTGGGCCAGTTGGCCGTCGCCGACGAGTTTCTGGCTATTGCCAGATCGCAGGACCACGCCGCTCCGATCGTCAACCGGCTTGTCGGGGTCGCCGGCGTCCAGCGTGCTCTCCTCGGCGGGGACGTCCCGGCCGAGCTCGAGGGCACCAAGATCACCGAGTGGGAGCTGAGCGGGGATCCTGACGTCGACCTGCTGGTGCTGAGCTATCGGGGCTCAGCACGGATGCGCCTGGGCGAGTACGAGCAGGCCGTCACCGACCTAGAACGGTCGCTGCAGCTCGCCGAGGCCGGCGGCCACGACGAGATGGCCCTGTGGATCCTCTCCCAGCTCTCCGGCGTCACCGGGTCCGCCTGCGACTTCACCGCGATGAAAGCCTGGTCCGACAAGGCCATCGACTTCGCCCGACCGCGCGGGTGGGCCGACTCGCCGCGGCTGGCCTACGCCTATCTGCTGGCGGCCTGGACCGGCTTCCAGACCGGCCAGACCGGCGAGCAGAAGTACTTCGCCGAACGCGCGATCCACTGCTTGGACCCGGTGACCAATGTCGAAGTCGCGTTGGGCGTGCGGAGCATGGCTGCGCTGGCGAAGTTCGAGTCGGCCGCCGGCCGGGAGCGGCACGACGCCGCACGGTTGTTCCACGAGTTGTGGCAGGACTCGACCACAGACCAGGTCTCACCCGCGTTGAACAGTTTCGCGACGCCGCAAGAGGTGCGGCTGGCGCTCAGCGTCGGGGAACACCGCTGGGCGGAGGAGGCGGTCCGGAGGGTCGAGCGCCAACTGCCGCACAGCGCCGAGAGCCTCACCCTGCTTGCCACCCTCCAGGCGGCCCGCGGACGGGAGAGCGAGGCGCTCCAGAGCCTGCGCCTCGCCAGGTCTTCCGGCGTTGAGGTACATGTGCGCACCACCCTGGTGGCGGCCGATGTGTTGGCCTGGCGCCTCCACCACCACCGCGGCGACGCGGCCCTGGCCCACCAGTCGCTCGAGCAGGCCCTGGACTGGGCCGCGCCGCGCAATTATCGCCGTCCGTTCCTGGAGGTGGCCGACCAGATCCAGAATGAACTCTGGGCCGGACTGGGCCGGTATGGTCGCGCCGAGCCATTCGTCGAGCACCTGCGTGCACAGATGGCCGACGGTCAGGAAGCCACCACCCGCCGCATGCCCGCACCCATCGTGCTGACCGTGCGTGAGCAGGAACTACTCAAGGACCTGTCGTCCCTGCTCGCCATCGCGGAGATCGCAACCGCGCGAATGATCAGCGTCAATACCGTCAAGACCCATGTCGCCAGCATCTACCGCAAACTTGGTGTGCCGAACCGCCGCGAGGCCGTCATGGAGGCAGCCCGCATCGGCCTGCTCTGACCGGACCCGCCATCGCACCCGGGCGCCGTCGGCCAGACCCTTCGTCCGGTCGATGATCAGCCGGTCCGGACCACCTGGTAAGTGAGGTGGGTGAGGTTGTCGCCGACGGCTCGACTCCCCGAGCGACGCAGGGTTCGGCTGCCGTTCGTCGGCGCGAACAACCGCTCGCCGGCGCCGGTGACGACCGGGAACACGGTGAGCCGGATCTCGTCGACCAGGTCGTTCGCCAGCAAGGTGTGCACCAACTGTCGACTGGCATAGACCACGATCTCTCCGTCAATCTCCGCCGCGATATTCGAAATCTCCTGCAGTACATCCCCTTTCAGCACCGTCGCGTTCTGCCAGACCGGCGCGGTGATCGTGGCGGACACGACGTACTTGGGCAGCCCGTTGAGCCGTACCGCCCAGTCGCTGGTCTGCGTGTTCCACCGATCACCGAAGTAGGCGTCGCTGCGACGACCGAGCAGTAAGGCCGAAGCGCGCAGCGCCTCGTCGTACTGCACCTCGGCCCAACCCCGGCGGTCGTCGACGGTCATCTGCTCGAACCATCCGCCGTAGCTGGAACCCTCCTCACCGGTCGGGTCCTGGACGACGCCGTCGAGGGTGACGTTCTGGCTGATGACGATCTTTCCCATTTGGGCTCTCCTTGTTCGCGGTGACTGGTGCCAACTGGACAGACACCGCGCCGGCGCGAAACTGATCAGTCGGCCGACCGCGTTGTCGACCGGCAGGCGATTACTGCGCGGGCAGGGACTGCGGCAGGCCGAACCAGGCGAAGTCGCCGGTCTCGAACCGGGTGAGGGCACGAATGCGGTCACCGGACAGCGCAGCAGCGAACAGACCGGTCGCCCGATAGTCGCCCTCCGGAGTCAGGACATACGCGCCGAAGGCGGGCTGACCGTTGGCGCGGGTAGGGATCAGGCGGTACCGACGGGTCGGCATCAGCAGCAACTCGAAGAAGCGGTTGGCCGGCTCGCGGCCGAGGTACTCCAGCGGCAGCGGCGGCATCGAGATGAAGATGTCGTCGGTGAAAAGCTCGACCAGCGCGGCGATGTCCGCCGACTGGTAGGCCCGAACGAACCTGGCGACGATCGCCTCCTCGGCCGGCGAGCCGGCCGCGGGCGAATCCTGGTGGCGCAGCTCTTCTCGTTCGTCGTGCATCCTCCTCCGGGCGCGGGACAGCGCGCTGTTGACGGACGGCACGGTGGTGTCGAGCATGCCGGCGACCTCGTCCGCGTGGAACCCGAGGACGTCACGCAGGATCAGCACCGCGAGCTGGCGCGGCGGCAGCGCTTGCAGCGCGGCGACGAACGCCAGTGAGATCGACTCGGTTTGTTCGTATCGGGCCTCCGGGCCGACCGGCACGTTGAGTGCACCCTCGAGCAGTGAATCCGGATACGGCCCGAGCCATGGGATCTCCCCGAGCCGGGTCGGCTCCGGTGGCTGGACCCCGGGAATGTCCCACGCCTTCGCCGGACGTCGGCGCAACGCCCGCACCGCATTCAGGCAGGTGTTCGTCGCGATCCGGTACAGCCAGGTGCGGATCGACGCCCGCTCGCCGAACCCGCCGAGGCCCTGCCAAGCGGCCACCAGCGTGTCCTGCACTGCGTCCTCGGCGTCCTGCACCGAGCCCAGCATCCGGTAGCAGTGCACGTGCAGTTCGCGGCGATACGGCTCGGTCAACGCGCGAAACGCCTCGCCGTCGCCGGTTCGCGCCCGCGAGATCAGATCAGCGGTCACCGCAGCCAGCTCTCCCGGGTCGCACGAATGTTGTACCCATTGTCGTACGGACACCGCACGGCCGCCGGACTGAGCGCGCTGACTGGCGGACCAGCCGTCTTCGGCAGTGCCGGTATCCGGTAACGCCGCCCGGCCCGCACATGCAACGAGGCCCCCGACAGCGTTTCCGCTGGCAGGGGCCTCATTGTGGTGGGCGATACTGGGATTGAACCAGTGACCTCTTCCGTGTCAGGGAAGCGCTCTCCCGCTGAGCTAATCGCCCGTATGTGGCCGGTGGATCGCCACATGCCGAGGTGGGAACGGGATTCGAACCCGTGTACACGGCTTTGCAGGCCGTTGCCTCGCCTCTCGGCCATCCCACCGAGTCGAGAGCCCCGGCACTACTTGGTACAACTAGGGCCCACCGAGCGGACGACGGGATTCGAACCCGCGACCCCAACCTTGGCAAGGTTGTGCGCTACCAACTGCGCCACGTCCGCACATCGCGGCGAGGTTCCTCGCCGTGCTGCCCAACTCTATCCGAGGATTCGGTCGGCAACCAAACCGGCTGCTCCGGGTATCAATCAGTGCCCGTTGCTGTCCTGACCGGTGAGCATCGCCAGGTCGGCGAGCTCGGCGTCCAGCGAGAAGTAGCGATCCTCCTCGCCGAGCGGAACGGCCGCCTCGATCGCGTCGGCGTAGCCAGTGAGCGCCGTCGTGTCGGCCAGGAGCTGCGCCTCACCGTCCGGCGAGTGCAACTCGATCACCACACCCTCGTGGATCGGGTAGATCTGGATGTCGCCCTGGCCGGCCGGCAGTCGCACGCCCTGGATCAGCAGTTCGCGGGCGAACACCCACTCGACGGAGGGCGACTCGGCCAGGCTCAGCGAGAGGCGGACGCTGAACGGCTCGTTGGTGAAGTACCGCAGCTCCGCCTCGACGAAGGGGGTGTCCGGGTCCGAGACCAACGACATCGTCGTGTCCGCGTCGACCAGTCGTGGGGCCGAAATCGCTGAACGGAACATGCTCGAGTCCTCCAACTCTGTGGCGCCCTCCGGCTAGGAGGTCGTCGATCAGGTGCTTCGCTGGAGGGGACGTGGCGGATCGGTGCCGGTCACGCGGGTCCGGCAGTATTCACTCGTTCGGCCTAACAATCGGGCGAAATACGGACTCGACCGCCATTCGCCGGAAGGCTGCGGCCGGCGGCGCCACGACTGTCGATGACCTCGGCGACGATCGGGTAAAGTAACCGGTGCACTCGGCCCCAGCGGCCGGGAGCACATCCCGGGCGATTAGCTCAGCGGGAGAGCGCTTCGTTCACACCGAAGAGGTCACTGGTTCGATCCCAGTATCGCCCACCACTTCGACCAGCGGAAACGCCGGTCAGCAGCGTTGAATATCACCCGCGCCGCTCACATCCAGTCAGGCACTTGTTCCCGGGACCGGCTGCACCCAACGCCTGCCGCATCCACGTCCAGCCGATGACGTAACGGACGAGCCCGACGGCGCACCGAAGTCAGGGCCGGTCCGCGACGTCGGGTCGGTTGTGCTGAACAGCCGGTTGATCCCGACAAGGAGCTGTCGGCGGCGTGCCGCCGGGACCTATGGTCGCGAATCGATCGTCATCGCCGAACGGCGCGACCCGGGCGCCGATGGCCCGGAGTCCCCTGGTCTCCCGACCCAGTGGGCCAGTTGACCGGCCACCCAATCGCCGCGCCGAGCCATCACGCCGAGTCCCTATCGGAATGCCGTTCGCCGGAAGACTTCCGTACCGCGGCATCGCGTCCCAAACAACCGAGAATCTCGCTCTTGCGCGCGGCCGCACTGCGGGATACCTTTCCGGCAAGCTGCCCGGAAAGCCAAAGAATCAATCGCCGAACGCTTGACCGCAATATGGCTGAGCGTTACTTTCCCCTACCACCAATTGGGGGAAGGCTCCGATCCCGGACCAGAGTCGTCGGCCTTTTCCGTCGCCTTACAGGTCCTTTCCCCCGTCCGTTTTTCCCGCGCACTGAGGAGCAAGGAATGATCGACGAAGGCAACCTGCAGGACCGTGCCGCGCACGAGATGAGTCGGCGGAAGATGCTGCAGGTTCTCGGGGTCGGGGCCGGAGCGACCGCCGCGGCCGCCCTGTCCGGTGATCCGGTATACGCTGCCACCCAAGGATTCGACGACCGTCTCGGCGTCACCGCCGCGACCTACGCACCACCGACCAAGGTCGCGAAGCCCTCCAGCGCCAAAGACATCGCGCTCGATTGGATTGACGGCAGTCGCTCCTCGATCACCGACTTGAGCGACCAGATCTGGGAGTTCGCGGAACTTTCGCTGAGGGAATGGGACTCGTCGCTGGCCACAGCCGACTTGCTCCGCTCACACGGATTCACGATTCGTTGGGGCACCGCCGGGCTGCCCACCGCATTCGTTGCCACCTATTCCCAGGGTCATGGCGGGCCCACCCTTGGCTTCAATGCCGAGTGTGACGCACTACCCGGGCTGTCGCAGAAGAAGGGCGTGCCGATCCACGACCCGCTCAACTACAACTACGACGCGTACGGTCCGACATACGGACCCGGGCACGGTGACGCCCACAACACGCTCGGCGCGGCTTCCGTCGGCGCGGCCATCGCGGTGAGCAAGGCGATCAAGAAGAAGCGTCTCAATGCCACCATCAAAGTGTTCTCTTCGGCCGGCGAGGAGCAGCTGGTCGGCAAGGCCTACGCCGTCAAGGCCGGCGCCTACCGCGACCTGGACGCGTTCCTTGACTGGCATCCCACGTCTGTCACCAGCACCGGCTGGGGAACGAACAGCGCGCTGCTGTCGGCAACCTTCACCTTCCTCGGCTCCGCGGGCCACGGCGGCAGTCCGCTGGGCAACAAGTCCGGCCTGGACGGCGCCCTGCTGATGGCCACGATGACCGAATTCCTCCGGGAGAAGAACGTCGCAGCGTCCGGCCGGTTCCACTACGCGGTGATCAACGGCGGTGGCGCACCCAATGTCACGCCGGACATGTGCTCGATCTGGTACTACGTGCGAGAAGGCAGTCCCGCCCGGGTCAACGTCCTCTACGGGAAGATCCTCGCCTGCGCCCAGGCCGCCGCATCCGCGAGCCAGACGACACTGCAGTACCGAATGAACTCGGCGATCTGGAACACGTTGGGGAACAAGGCCGGCGCCGAGCTGATGTACGACAACATGCAGCAGATCGGGCCAACCGAGTTCACCGCTGCCGATCAGACCCTGGCCAAGGCTGTTCAGGCCTCGCTCGGTAAGCCGCAGGTCGGCATGAACTCGACGATCTTCCCGCTGACGCCGCCGAACCCGACCTTCCTGGGTGGCGCGTCGTCGGACACCGCCGACGTCAGTTGGCAGACGCCGAAGATCTCCTGTGTGACGCCGACCTGGCCGCCCGGTACGCCGAATCACAACTGGGCGGCCACGGCCACCGCCGCCACCAACATCGCCCATCAGGCGCTGCTCTCCGCGTCCCGCTACCTGGCCGGTACAGCCATCGACCTGATCACCCAGCCGACCGTGCTGGCGGCGATCCGGCAGGAGTTCCACGACCGCACGGCGGGCATCACCTGGAACAGCCTGATCCCGGACGGCACCCAGCCGCCGATCTACCAACCACCGGCGTCGTTCCTGCGCAAGACCGGGCAGGCGTGGCCGCCACCGGGTATCACCTGGCCGGTGCCCAGTCTGATCTCCCGCGAGAAGTTGGGCACCGACGGTCCCCCGCTACCGCCGGTCACCTGAGCGGTGGTGGACGGGCGCCCGCAGCAACGGCTGGCGGAGCGGCGGTGCCGGTGCGGCCCGATCGCAGCACCGGCACCGTAGGAGGGCGCCTCGCTCTATTTGCCCGCGCTCAGCGTCGACAGCCCGTGCCAGATGTCAGTCGTACCGTGGTGACACTTCGCGAAAGTCCCAGGTTGCTCATCGAAATGGCCATCTGGCGACACTGGGACCGGTATCCGGCGACGACCTCTCGGATCATTTGCCTCTCTTCGCCACTCTTCGACCGCTCCGACAGAAGCCAAGACCACCGGAAAGGGGCGCGCTGCCATCCAGACCACGTTTTTGAAGCTCTGCAGAGTAGACAGTGCCCAAACAACTTCGGCTCTCCGCCGTACCACTTGAGCCATCAGGCGGAATCCGACTGCGTTCGCTCCGAGCCACTGGGCTTCCCCTTGTCAGAAGCGTGACTGTGCTTACTCATCGAATTGCTGGAGCCTCTCGGACCGCGAAGCGTTACCAACACACTGATCCAGGAGTCTCCCGCATATGACCGACGACCTGGTCCCGCCGTCCGATGTCGTCCTTCCGCTGATCCGATCGACCAGTCCTGATTTCTGGCGAAATTTGGTGGCCACCCAGCATGGCTCCCGGAGGAGGACTCGGGGCCGGTTGCGGGATCTGCGGATCGACGCCCGGCTTGGCCCCGGCGGAAGGCTGCCCTGCCCTACCATGAGGGTCGATGCCGGCGACCGTCGCCGAAAGCGCCGCCGACGCCGGAACGCAGAGCCGGGGAATTGCAAGGAGAACCATGCCCGTCGTACCCTTCCAGGCGCTCGGACCGCGGCTCGAGCGGCCTACCCGGCTGCGCCGCTCGATCCTGTCCGTTCCCGGTTCCAGCGAGAAGATGCTGGCCAAGGCCGTGACCACCGAGGCCGACGAGGTGCTGCTGGACCTTGAGGATGCCGTCGCCGCGGCGGAGAAGCCCACCGCCCGTGCAAAGATCGTCGAGGCACTGAACACCCACGACTACTCTGGCAAAGTCGTCGCGGTCCGGGTGAACGACGCCGCCGGGCCGTTCCAGTACCGGGATGTGATTGAGCTCGTGCGAGGCGCCGGCGGCCACATAGACACTTTGGTTCTACCGAAGGTGCAACATCCCGGTGAGGTCTGGTTCGTCGAACATCTACTCAGCCAACTCGAGCGAGACCTGGGGCTGGATAACAGGATCGGCCTGGAGCTGCAGTTCGAGTCCGGCGCCGGTGTCACCTTCGTCTCCGCTATCGCCGAGGTCACCGACCGCACCGAGGCCTTGGTGTTCGGGCCCGGCGATTACGCCGCCGATCTGGGGCTCGACCAGACCGATATTGGCCGGATCGAACGCGGCTACCCCGGCCACCAATGGCACTACGTCCTGTCCCGACTGGTGACCACCGCCCGGGCGTTCGGGGCGGATGCGATCGACGGTCCGTTCGCCGATTTCCGCGACGAGCGCGGCCTACGGGAGTCCGCCGGCCTGGCCCGGCATCTGGGGATCGACGGAAAGTGGTGCATCCATCCTTCGCAGATCCCGGTGGTAAACCACACGTTCACCCCGTCCGCGACGGCGGTCGGACGAGCCAGGGAGGTGCTGGAAGCGTTGGCACAGGCGAAATCCGCTGGTGCCGGCGCGACCGCTCTGGACGGTGCGATGATCGACGAGGCCACTCGTAGGATGGCTGAGCGCATTGTCGCGCGCGGGGAGGCGGCTGGCATGTGACCGTTCGGCGGGGCCGCCCCGCCGTTCCGCGGATGGGTCACCCTACCCAGCGTCTTGCGTATAGAGCTGCATCAGCCGCCGCCCAATGATCATCCGCTGGATGTCGGCCGTTCCCTCGCCGATCAGCAGCATCGGGGTATCCCGATAAAGCCGCTCGATCTCGTACTCGGTGGAAAAGCCGTACCCGCCGTGGATCCGCATCGACGCCTCGACCACCTGCTGGCCGTACTCGCCAGCGAGGTACTTAGCCATCCCCGCTTCCAGGTCGTTTCGCTCGCCGGTGTCCTTCTTCCTGGCGGCGTTCACCACCAGGGCATGGGCCGCCTCGATCTTGGTGGCCATCTCGGCCAGCCGGAACTGGATCGCCTGGTGCTCGGCGATCGGTTTACCGAAGGTCCGTCGCTGCTGCGCGTAGGCGATGGCAAGCTCGAACGCCCTGATGGCCACGCCGACGGCCCGGGCCGCCACATTCACCCGGCCGACCTCCACCCCGTCCATCATCTGGTAAAAGCCGCGGCCGGGGACGCCCCCGAGTACCTGGTCCGCCGACACCCTGTGTTCGTCGAGGATCAGCTCGGTAGTGTCGACTCCCTTGTACCCCAGCTTGGAGATCTTGCCCGGCACGGTGAGCCCCGGTGCGGTCTCGCCGAATCCGGGTTCCTTCTCGAGCAGGAACGTGGTCAGGTTCTGGTGCGGGCGCGGCGCACCCTCGTCGGTCCTGGCCAGCAGTGCCACAAGGTTGGCCGATCCGCCGTTGGTCAACCACATCTTCTGTCCGGTGATGGAGTACTGGCCGTCCGCCGGGCCGGCTGCGTGGGTGGTGATGGCGGCGACGTCGGATCCCAGAGCGGGTTCGCTCATCGAGAAGGCGCCACGCACATCCCCAGTTGCCATCCGTGGCAGGTAGTGGGCGCGCTGTTCGTCGGTGCCGTGCTGCAGCAAGAGGTACGCCACTATGAAGTGAGTGTTGATGATTCCGGACACGCTCATCCAGCCGCGAGAGAGTTCCTCCACGACGAGCGCGTAGGTAAGGAGCGATTCCCCCAGGCCACCGTACTCTTCGGGGATCATCAGCCCGAACACTCCCAGATCTCGCATCCCGGCAACGATGTCGGACGGGTACTCGTCGTTTCTCTCCAACACCTTTGCCGTCGGTATGATCTCCCGGTCGACGAAGGTGCGCACCAGGTCCAATATCTCTTGCTGTTGCTCGGTCAGCCCGTCAGTGGTCGCAAGTCGGCGCATCGCGGATTCCCTTCGATCGTTCACTGCCGTCGAACACCACGCCGTCACGACATAGGACGGCGATCACCTCCGGGTCCATGCTGAGCCGCTCGCGCAGCAGTTCCACGGTGTGCTCGCCCAACAGCGGCGCCGGTTGCGGCGCCCGGCGTGTAGAGATCAGGTCCAGGGGTGACGCGGGAGCCAAATACTGCCCGATCCCCGGCTGATCCAGGGAACGCATCATCGCACGATCGTGATCCCAGTCGGCCGGCTCGCTGCCGGCGGTGAGATCGGCGACGACATCGGTAAACGTTCGGTACCGTTCCCAGAGCACCGAGGTCTTCGCGAGTCCGGCCGCAGCAGCGTCCGCATCATGCCGAGAGAACCAGGCCTGCACTAGGTCCGCCAACACCTCGCGGTGGGTGTACCGGTCCGCCTCCAAAGAGAAGTCCACCGACAGCGCCGCTTCGAGCGCACTGACCAGGTTGGCGATGTCGGTTAGTGCCACCAGATCCCGCCAGTGTCGCTGGGTCAGCGCGACTACCATGATGCGCCCACCGTCGGCACAGGCGAAGTCACGGGCGAAGCTGCCGTACATGTGGTTCCCGACGCGAGGCCGGTCCACCCCGTTCACCTGCGCCTCGGCGAGCAGGCCCAGGTTGCCGGCGGTGGCCAACGCGACATCGGAAAGGGCCAGCCGAATGCGCTCGCCTGCTCCCGTGGTGCTGCGGCGCAGCGCAGCAGCGCAGATCCCCACGGCGGCATACAGTCCGCAAGCGACGTCCCAGGCCGGCAGCACATGGTTCACCGGGCCGGACCAGCCGTCCGGGCCAGTGATAGACGGGAATCCCAGGCCGGCGTTGACCGTGTAGTCCACAGCCGGCGAACCGTCCGGACGCCCGAGGATCTCGACGTGGATCAGGTCGGGGCACACCGCAGTCAGGTCGTCGGCGGCCAGTCCACCGCGGCCGGCCGAGTTCGTCAGCACCACTCCGGTGCCCGGTGCAAGTCCTGCGACCAGATCCCGAATCAGACCACGACCCGTCTCCGAGCGGAGATCGGCGACCAGCGATCGCTTGCCCTTGTTCAGCCCTGCCCAGTACAGACTCGCCCCGGACGAGGTGACCGGCCAGCGGTCCCGGTCTGCAGCACCACCGATCGGATCGACCCGGATCACCTGGGCGCCAAGTTGCGCCAGCGTCATGCCGCCCAACGGCGCTGCCACGAAGGACGAGATCTCGACCACCCACAGACCGCTCAGCGGCCCGCGGGAATCGTCGACGCCCGGTGCCGACTCCGTTGATCCGGGCACGTCTCACCTCATTCGTCCGGCCTCGCATTTGTACGGCCATTAAGGATTTGTACGGCCATTATGACCCGTAGGTCAGCGACTGTCCAGAGCGGTTCACTCCACCGCTGCGCGGAAAGGCTGTCGCCGCAAGGTGACCCGGTAGGCGTAGTGGCGGGGAACGAAATGGCTGATCGCCAGTTCCACTGCCACACCCGAGATGTCCTGGTACAAGCGCTCCACCAGCAGCAGTGGCTCGCGCGGCGACCCGCCGAGCACCCGACCCAGCTCCCGACCGGCCGATACCGCGGTGATCGTCTGCTCGGTGTGGGCGATCGGCACTTCCAACCGCCGGTCCAGCAGACCGAGGACAGTGTTCGGCGTCTTGCTGCCCGCCACGGCCAGCTCCTGGATGTCTGCCAGCAACGCGCCCACCGCCGGCGGCAGGTACACGCGGGTCTGGCAGATGACGTCCGCACCGTGGCGGCGTAGGAACCGCACGCTACTGACTGCAGCAGATCCCAGGCCGAGTCTGGCCGCTGGCCCCGGGTCGTCGTGCGTCCGAAGCGGCTCAAGGATCTCCAGTTCGGTGTCCTGAGACAGCGCCATCAGGTCATCGACGGAACCGAACTGCCGCAGGTACGGTGCATTCGGGTCGGCCGCGGCAAAGGTCCCCCGGCCTGGTACCCGGTAGATCACGCCCTCAGCCACCAGTTCCTGCATCGCCCGACGGACTGTCTGCCGGGACACCGCTTCGCGGCGCACCAGTTCGAGTTCGGTCGGCAGCGCGCTGCCGTCCGCCCACTCCCCGGCGCGCAGTCGTGCGCGGATCCCGTGGGCGAGCTGCCGGTACGCTGCCGGTCGTGACTTAGTCACCGACTGTGTCTCCTCCCTGCCATCCAGGCGCACGGTCCCCCTGTCATCGTGCATCATGACCGGTGCACGTCCGCTATTCCTCGGAGTCGACCTTGAGCGAACACTGCGCCCAGACCGATCATCTCGACTACCGCCGAGCGGCCGCTCTTGCCGGGCTGCTCGACCGGCCGGCGCCGGCTGTCGGGGATCCGCTGCCCCCCCTGTGGCACCTGATCTACTTCCTGCCGCTCGCCGCACAATCCGAGCTCGGCCCGGACGGCCACCCCCGTCAGGGCCTTCCGAGCCCGCCACGAGCTGGGATGCGGCGCTTGTTTGCCGGCGGGCGGATTACCTTCGCCGGCGCACTGATGGTGGGTGACGACGCCGAGGCACGCACAGACGTCATCCGCAGTGTCGACAAGGACACCCGCTCCGGCGGGCGGATCAGGTTCGTCACCAGCCGCACCGAGATCCGGGTTGACGACCGGGTGATCCTGACCGAGGAACGGGACATCGCCTACCTGGAACCGGCGACCCCGTCCACGCCCGCGCCCACGCCCACAGGACAGTCCGTCGGTACCGACACAGCGATCGAGCACCTGCGGGCCGAAGCGCTGCAGCACCGGTCGATCGCGGTGGATCCCACCCTACTTTTCCGGTTTTCGGCGCTGACCTACAACGCCCATCGCATCCACTACGACCTTAGCTACGCCCGCGAGGTCGAGGGCCACCGCGGGCTGGTGGTGCACGGTCCGCTACAGGCGCTGCTGATGGCCGAGCTGGCCGAGGCCGTTCGCGGGCCGATGACGGGGCACACCTTCGGCTATCGGCTCGCATCGCCGCTGTATCTCGGAGAGGGCCTGACGGTCTTGGCCCGCTCGCCGGAGCAACTGTGCATCGCCGACGATAAGGGGCACATCACTGCTACGGCCGAGATCATCAGTATCTGAAACATCTATAGGTCTTGATTCAAAGCTATAGATGTATGTACGCTCGCGTCAGGATGGTGCGGCGCACACAGGTGCGGCCACCCGATGGCACCGAGGAGCGGCATGACCAAGCAGCAGATTCTGGTACAGCGCGACACCGACAACCATGTCGGCCGAATCACGTTGAACCGCCCGGACAAGAAGAATTCCTACGACCTGACGATGCGGAACCAATTGGCGGATGCTCTGGATGAGCTGGCCGAGGACGACACAGTCAAGGCAGTGGTGCTGCGCGGTTCGAACGGAATCTTCTCCACGGGCGCCGATATGGGCAACGCCTACCGCTGGTACGCCAAGGGCGAAGAACTGGACCGGCCGTCCAAGTCACGCCCTAGTCAACGCACCCGGATCGCCGTGGACCGCAACACCTTCGACTTCTACCGGCGCCTAGGGTCGTATCCGAAGGTGACCGTCGCCGAGGTAACAGGATATGCCCTCGGTGGTGGGCTGGAGATGGCTCTGTATTGCGACATGTGTGTGATCGGCGAGGACACAAGGATCGGTATGCCGGCCACCCGCTTCCTCGGACCAGCCCTGGGATCGCTGCACCTGTTCTTTTACCGGCTCGGCCCGACGCTGACCAAGCGACTACTGCTGACCGGCGACATCGTGCAGGCGAGGGCACTCAGCCACTTGAACATCTTCACCGAAACCCTGCCGGACGAACAGGTTCCCGCCCGCGCCGCCTGGTTGGCCACAAAGGCGGCCAGGATGCCGGCGGACGGCATTGCCATTGCCAAGGAGGCGTTCCGACTGGTCGAGCAACTGCAGCACTACCAAGGTGAGGACGTGATCAGCCCGCTGATCCACGCGTTCGCGACGAACCTGCAGTTTTCCGCCGGAGAGTTCAACTTCGTCAAGACCCGGGCACTGCATGGCACCCGACAGGCCTTCGCCATGCGGGACGAGCATTTCGAGGTCCCCGAGCCGCAGTGACGTCTTTGCAGGTTCTGAAGGACGCGTACCCGGGGCCGCGCCCGCGGGTCACTCGTGGTCGAGCAGGTCCACGACTGTGGATGCCCGCTGGCCGAGCATCACCCTCCCCACCTTCTCCATGTGCAGCTTCCAGTGCTGCTCGGCAGCGCGTGTCTCGCCGTTCTCGATGCAGGCGACCAGCCGCTCCTGGGACCGTAGGCCCCGGCGCCGGACGGCCACCGGTTCGGCCGTGCCGTCGGACATACTTACCGCGGTGACGGCTCGTGCCACTATCTCGTCGAGCATCTGGGCGATAGTTGAGAGAGTCTCGTTGCCGGCGCAGGCGACCAGCCCGGTGTGGAAGCTAGCGTTCGCCTGTCCGTACAGAACCGGGTCCTCGATCACCAATCGCTGCGCCTCGATCAGGTACCGCAGCCGTCCGACAATCCGCACGCGGTGTGGGAGCCCGGCGACCACCTTCACAGCGGCGGGTTCCAGAATCGCCCTAGCCGCGAACACGTCGTCCAACCGGATGTTCCTGGCCTGGAAGACCATTGCAGCCGCCCGCGCCAGGTGCTCCTGGTTCGGTCGATGGACCACCACCCCGCCGCTGGCGCCCCGCAGCACCGACACCAGGCCCTCCGCCTCCAGGATCCGCAACGCTTCCCGCAGCGATGGCCGGGATACACCGAACCGGTCGATTAATTCGAGTTCGCGACCAAGTAGGTCCCCGTCGCTGAATTGCCCGTCCAGAATCTGTGAACGGATCTGCGCCGCTACCTGACCGGGTTTGCCGCCCCTGCCGCCGTCTTGCGCCACTTGCTTCGCCATTCCTTACCGATCGTCCCGATGGGTCCGCATTGCCCGCCCGGCAGGCTACGCAGTCTAGTCGGCCGGTTCATAGTCCGATGGCGAAGGGATAGGGCCAGTCGGCTCCCCGGGCGGCGGCGAGCGGGTCATCGCCGGCGAGTTCGCGGCGTAGTTCTGTCGGAGTCCCGCCGAGCACCCGGTCGACCAGTGCCCTGCGCAGGAACAGGTTCACCGGGCAGTCCCAGGTGAATCCGTAAGCGCCGTGTAATTCGACGGCCCGTCGGGTCACCGCGACGAAGGCCTCGACGGCTTGATTCCTGGCCATTGCGGCGAGCCGAAAGGCATTGTGGGCTTCTGTGCCCAGCTCTACGCCCGCCTGGTCGACCCGGTACGCCGCCCCGAGGGCGATCGCCCGGACCGGGCGGGCCTGCACGACAAGGTCGGCGATCTGGTGCTGCACCGCCTGGAACGCCGCGATGGGGCGGCCGAACTGCTGCCGCTCGGATACATACGCCAGCACCTGGTCCAGGCAGGAGCGGCTGCCACCTATCGCGTCCGCGGTGGTCAGTGTGAGGGCCGCGGCCCGAATCAGAGCACCCACCCCCGGTCCCTGCGCCAGAATCCGCACGGCGCAGTCCTGCAGGCTGATCGCCCCGTGATCCCGCACCAGGTCCAGCCGGCCCAGAGACTGCGTCCGAACGCCGGCATCAGCCAGGTCGACCCACGCCAACAGGTGCGGACCGGCTACCAGGAGCGCGTCGGTCCCGGCAGCCAGCGCTACCGCGGGCAGTTCACCGGAGACCCGGCCGGTCCTGGTCGGTTGTATCGCGGTGTCAGGAACAGGGGCGACGGCAACCCGTGTCTGTCCAGCGATCAGGTTGCGCACCAGCTCCCGCGCAGGCTCCGTCGCAACCGACACTGTTGCCAATGCCCAAGCAGCCAGCGCCTGATCGACCGGCCATGTCGGTGCAGCGAACCGCCCGAGGGTGACCGCGGTCAGGTATAGGTCAACGAACGACCCGCCGGCGCCACCGCAACTCTCCGGCACCGCCAGCCCTACGATTCCCACCTGATTGGCCAGCCGGTCGATCGCCGCAGTCACGGTCCCCAGTGCATCGTCCCGGGTGAGCGCGCCGGGTAGGCCGGCTCTGGTGCAGGCCTGTTCGATCGTCCCGATCAGTTCAAGCTGGTCGGGCGACGGGCCGAAACCTGTCATTGGTCGGCTCTGCGCTGTTCAGGCATCCCCAGTCCGCGCCGGGCCAGGATGTCCCGCTGGATGTTCGAGGTGCCGCCTGCGATTGTCAGGCCCAAGGACCCGAGGATCTGCGTCACCCAACGGGCCTCAACCACTTCGGTGCGCGGCAGGTCGGCAGCGACCGACGGCAGCAGGTCCATGGCCAGTGCGGCCACCTTCTCCTGGAAAGCCGACTGGAACAGCTTGTCGGTCAGACGCAACACCGTGAGGTCCTGGGCGGTACCGAAAGCCTGTTCGATGGTCGCGAAACGCTTGACCTCCACTAGTTCCCGCAGTTCCATCAGCCGCTGGGCCAGGGCCGGGTCGTGAGGGGCGCCGCGCGCGGCGTACGCCCGCAGTAGTGCACGGAACAGAGTGCCGAGCCGACCGGCGCCGCTGATCATCGTTCGCTCGTGCCGCAAAGTCGTGGTCGCGACGGTCCATCCGTTCCCGGGTTCTCCCACTACGTGGTCCAGTGGGGTGCGGGCATCGTCGAAGATGACCTCGTTGAAGGTGGCCGCGCCGGTGATCTGCCGAATGGGTTCGACCCGGACGCCCGGCTGGTCCATTGGTACCAGTATGTAGCTGAGCCCGTCGTGTCCGCGGTCTGCGGCATCGGTGCGCGCAAGCACGAAGACGTAGTCGGCGTCCGCGGCGTAAGACGTCCAGATCTTGCGTCCGTCGATCCGCCAGTACCGGTCGTCGGTAGCGGTGGCCCTGGTGGTCACACTCGCCAGGTCGCTGCCAACCCCTGGCTCGCTGTACCCCTGGCACCAACGTATCTGTCCAACGATGGTGGGACCCGCGAAGGCTTTACACAGAGCGGGGTTGGCGTGCTCCAGCAGGGTCGGCACTACCATCCTGGCTCCGATAGAGTCCAGTTCACCCGGCGCCTGTACCGCGCGGAACTCGGCGTCGATGATCGCCTCGCTGATCACGTCGCTGTCCATCTCTGCCCCGCCGTAGGCTTTGGGCACCCAGCGATACAGCAGCCCGGCGTCGATAGCGGTGCGCCGGAACGTTTCCGTCGATCCGGCGCGCTGCTCAACGGTGGACCAGTGGTCTGACAGAAACTCCTGGGCTCGCGCCCGCAGCTCCAAGTGGCTGTCGGTCAGATGCATAAAGGTTGCGGTCATGTCAGCTTCCAGTGAACTGTGGTTGCCGTTTCTCACCGAAGGCCGCGATCCCTTCCTTGAAATCCCGGGAGCGGATGGTGAGCTCCACCGAGCGCGCTTCCCGGTCCATCGCGGCTGCCAACTGAGCCGAGGCGG
Source organism: Nakamurella lactea DSM 19367 (assembly GCF_000426645.1). GTDB lineage: Bacteria > Actinomycetota > Actinomycetes > Mycobacteriales > Nakamurellaceae > Nakamurella > Nakamurella lactea. The sequence goes on from NZ_AUFT01000015.1 coordinate 137,995, forward strand.
CCGATCGCATCAGTTGCTTCGTCTCGCCGATGGCGACGGTCGGGCCGGCGGCCAGCTCATCGGCCCGCTGTCTGGCGACCTGGACAGCGTCGTCACCGGGGACCACCTCGGTCACTAGACCCCACCTGGCCGCGGTGGCTGCGTCGACGATGCCGCCGCGCATCAGCATGTCGGTGGCGCGGGCCAGGCCGATCCGCAGCGGCAGCAGCAAGCTGCCGCCGGAGTCTACTGCGAACCCGCGCTGCGAGAATGGTTCCGAGAGTCTGGCGGAGCCGGCGGCGAAGATGAAGTCGCTGGCCAGCGCCACATGGAGGCCTAGACCCATGGCACGGCCGTTCACCGCGGCTACCACCGGCAGAGGGCAGTCCCACAAAGACTGCACAAGTCGCGCCGCGCCGCGCCGCAGGCTCCGTTGCAGGTGTCCGATCCGCGGCGAGCTTTGCGCCCCGGCAGCTTCCAGGTCACCGCCGGTGCAGAAGTGGCGTCCTTCGCCGGACAGCAATACTGCCCTTACCGACGGGACCTCAGCGGTTCCCAGGTGATCGATAAGGGTGGCCAGTCGGGCACAGTCGACCGAGCGCAGCGCGTTGCCGCGGTGCGGGCGGTTCAGCTCGATGTGAAGCGTGCTCCCCTGCAGGTTCAACCGCAGGTCGGGTGAGGATCCCCCTGGCAAGATCTGTTCCATCTCCTGGATGGTGTCTGGTACCTCAGGCATCGCGGATCTCCGTTCGGGTTGCGGCCACCTTGGCAGCCAGTTCCTGGGCCAGAGTGGATTCCGAGAGTTTCATCATCTCGTTGCGGGGGAGGGTGCTCCGAACGTCGATCAGGACTGGGATCTCGTACTTCTTCAGCCGCTGCCGACACCAGTCCAGCAGTTCGCCCGCGGTGACTGTGGATTCCGGTTTCACTTCGACGGCCGCCGCCGGCACCTGACCAAGCCGCTCGTCGCCCAGCCCGAGGCAGACGGCATGGGCCACTGCGTCATGGGCGTTGAGCACGGCGGCCACATCGCCGCGGGAGACCTTGAAGCCCCCTCGCATCAGCACATCGTCGGTGCGGCCCTGGATCCACAGGAAGCCGTCTGCGTCGAGACGTCCGAGATCGTTGGTGGACACCCACTGCGGGGGCTCGTCGGCGGTCAGGACCGCGACCCGGACTGTCCCGACGTGGTCGGGGGGCAGTACCTGTCCGGTGACCGGGTCGACGATCTCCACCGCCTTCCCCGGGATCGGCCGTCCCACCGACCCGAGTTTGCTGCGCCCGAAGGTGTCCCAGTCCTCCATGGTGTGCCTGGCGACCGGGCCGAGGAATTCGGAGGCCCCGTAGGACTGCAACACCGGGAGGTGGTAGATGCGTTCGAACTCCTGCGCCGTTGCCATCGACATAGGCGCCGAGCCGGTGTAGAAGCACCGGACTCCCTCGAATGTCTTCGGATCGATGCCGGCATCGATCACCATGCGGGCCACGGCGGGCGGCGCGCCGGCGATGCGCGGCCGGTACCGCCGGACCAGTCCGGCCCACTCCCGGACGTCGAAGCGATCCATGATCGCCAGTGGGCGGCCTCGCCAGACCGAATTGACGATGGCCATGGCGCCGCCAATGCTGGCGAACGGCAGGGTGTTGATGGTGGCGCCCTTGGCCTGTCGCGGGTCACCGGCCAGGGTGCCCCTGTCCGGCTTGGCGATCTTGGTGCGCGGCACGGGGATCCGCTTGGGTCGACCGGTGGTGCCGCTGGTGGTGATCGAGTAGGCGACCGTGTCGTCGTGGGCGAACACATCCCTGTCGTGGACGGGGGTCGCGGCCCTGACTGTGCCGGCAGGCCGATTCAGTCCTTGCAGGCTGACCAGATGAGTGCCTGCAGCGTCCAGTGCCTCCGATACGGCAGGCTCCACCGAATCGACGTCCATCACCACTGCGCGCAGCCGCAGCCCGCGCAGTTCGTCCGCCAGCGCCGTCGCACCCTGCAGATAGTTGATCAGGGCGACCGGACGGCCGGTGCGGAGCAACGCGAGGAAGGCGGCAACGCTGTCTGGCCGGGTGCGGATCACTAAGCCGACGGTGCCGCTGCCGGCTCCGACAAGGGCAAGGGTGTCCAACACCCGTTGTCCGGCGTCACCTATTTCGTCCCAGGTAATCTGCGTCCCCCCGGCATCCAGTGCCGCAACGTCGCCGTAGGCGACGAACAGCGCTTCCAGGCGCTGCGCAAAGGCACTCTGCCGATCCTGTTTCACCTTTTCGGTCACCGAGGTCCCTCCGGGTCCACCTGACGCCCCGGTGGCGGTGGGCTAGGCAGGACGACGGGGCCGCGCTCCCGAGACGGCAGCAGCACGGTAGCCGACCCGCGGATGTTTTCCTCGCCGCGCTGGTTGGTACCTGTGATCTCCAACTCGACACTCGGCCCGAGTTCGGGGTGGATGAGTTGCTCAATCACTCGGCCCTGCAGCCGGGTGGTGTCGCCGACGAAGTTGAACTTGCGAAACTCGCAGCGTGCCCGGTAGACCCATCCGTCGTCGCCGCACCAGTTGGTGCAGTAGTGCAGGAGCCATGACCAGCGCATAGGTCCGATGTCGTAGATGGTCGGCACCCCCACCTCCCTGGCCAGGTCCTCTTCCCAGTGCACCCGTTGCATCACATCCCAGGCGTTGTTCCGGTTGCGGGAGTAGAAGCCGGGCATGGCCTGACGTTGCGCGGCAGCCAGCTTCAGTGCCGGGTTGCCGTACACCAGCCAGCCCGCACCCATATGGAAGTTGAACATGTCGGTGACGGTGAGTGGCCCCTTGGCCATCACCGGCATCCTCATGTTCTCGGTGACGTCCTCCCAGTACCGGGTGTCCGCGCCACGGACGAACTCCGATCGGTACAGCTCGTCGATCTCTTCGATCTCAGCAACGGTGTATACGTACGGCTCCCACTCCCCCGAACTATCGGCCCCGCCGGTCCGGGTGGTCCCGTTCGCTGCTTCGGCACTCCCTGCCGGGTCGCGCGGCTTCTTCGGCTTGCGTTCGGCGTGCACGAACCACTTGTCGAGGTCGACGTACAGCTGTCCGCCAGAGAACCACTGGTAGTTGTTAGTGACGATTACCGAGCGGCCGGCAAAGGTCGAGCTCTTGGGCGTGACCTCGGTAATAGCGTAGGTGCGGTCCAGGGTGGTGCCCGGAGTGATCGGGCGGTAGTACCGCGCCTCGTTACCGGAGTGGTACAGCTGCACCCCCCGCAGCGCTCCTCGGGTTTCCCGACGCAGGTCCGCCGGCACCTTCGGGGAGCGGTCCATCCCCATAGTCGCCTCGAAGCCCGGCGGTGCCACCATGCTTCCCCACCGGGTTCCGACGCCGTGCTCCGGATCGACGAACATCGGGTTGTCGTCGCCGTACCCCTCGGCGAAGTGTCGGATCGCGTCGACGGTAGCCTCCGTGTTCCATGGCAACGTGACCCGGCCGCTGCGAATCGTGGGATTGGGGTAGCCGATCAGCAGACGCATCTTTTCGATGCCCTCGTCGGTGATCCGGCCGTGGTCGACCTGCTGCTTCATGTGGTGTTCCTCCGTTCAGTGCAGTTCTCGGGTCCCGGCGCCGACACTCGCGGGGGACGCCCAATTCCGGGTGCCCCTGCGTAGCACTGGGCGACGCGGAGCCATTCCTCCGCTCCTGGTGTTGTGGTCAGGGTGGTGTCCAGCAGGTGGCGACGTTGGGTGACGACTAGACAGAAGTCGACCGCCGACCCGGTGATCCGCTCCGCCGCCAATTCCGGCCCGAAACTCCACCGCCCACCACCAGCGGGAGGGTCCAGTTCCACCCGAACATCGTCGTCGGGCGGCGTGAGATCACGGACCTGGTAGCTCCACCGCCGGGTGATGAAGCCGAGTTCGGCCACGTGGTACAGCCGATCAGTTTGCGGGAGCCGGCCGCCGAGCGCATCGACAATGTCCATGCCGTGGGCCCAGTGCTCCATCACTCGGGCACCGACCAGCCGCACGAGCCGCATCGGGGGCCCGTACCAGCCGACCCGGGTTTCCGGATCACTTTGGCGGGCACCACTTTCGAAAACGGTGACCGAACGCAGCCATTCGTCCACCACCCCGCGCCCAAGTTTCCGACCCCTGCGTCGCTGCTCCTCTCGCAAGGCGGTGTTGCCCCTGGCCACCTCTGCCCAGGCAGCGAACTTGGCCGGATCCTTCACCGCCAGCGCAGCCTCGTCGTTGGTGTGCCACAGGTGCGTGATGGTGTCCGCGACGGTCCAGTCGATCGCTGCGGAATCCGCCGACAGGTCCGGGCAGCGGTTCAGCACCGCCTCGAGATCGCTGCACTGCGCCACGAAGTCGTCGATGGCCCCGGCCAGCGCCACGTACGGATCAGCAGCTTGCATGTCGACACGAACTCCCACCTGTCAATAGATAACAACATACCCATACTGGGTCGCCGCGGGCAAGGTGGAGGAAATTGCCCTACGATGAGGCGGAGAGTTTCGCGTTCTGGAAGCTAAATAGCCTTCTCTTCTACAATGGACCGAGTCTCTCGTTGCCCTGTAGAGTATGCTATTTTATTTTGGCCCTAGTTCGCCGGAGGGAGCGACTGTGGACGACGAATCGGCGGGGGCGTCGACACTCACCCCGGCACCCAAGCGCGCTGCGGTCCTGTGTGCCCAGATCGAAGACGAGATCATTTCCGCCAACCTAGGTTCCGGCCACCTGCTCGGTTCTGAGAGTGAGCTATCCCAGCGGTACGACGTCAGCAAAGCGGTGGTCCGGGAAGCGGTTCGACTGCTCGAACACCGACGGGCGGCGGTCGCCAAACGCGGCCGCAACGGCGGGATCTTCGTACTGGCCTCGGCGCGCGATATGGCCATCAGCCTGGTTTGCAACTACATCGACTTCGCCGGGGTCTCGACGCGCGAATTGAACGAGCTGCGCGGACCGTTGGAGGTGTTGGCGGTGGAACGGGCCGCCGAGCACATCGACGACGACGACATCACGAAACTGCGTGCCCTACTGCGCACCTCCCGCGGCGGCGGGCGGCCCTGGCTCAACATGCACCGAGCCCTGGTGGCGGCATCGAAGAACCCGGCGCTGGATGTTCTGCTTGGTGCGATCCTGGATTCCATCTGGAAGCGGGTTCCTGTGGGCATCATCGCCCCGAAGGGAACCGACGACGACCACACTGCCATCGTAGAGGCGATCATCGCCGGGCGGGCGGCCGATGCCGCCGTGCTGATGCGCGAGCACCTGAACACACTGGCACGACAGACCACCCGCGGAACGGTGACTACCCCGCGACCGATGGCCAAATTGCCGGCGCGTCTGGCAGAGGCGATCGCCCGGGAGATCCACTCGGGTGGCCACGTTCCCGGCGACGTCCTCGGTTCGGAGGCCGATCTGCTGGAGCAGCACGGAGTCAGCCGGGGAGTGCTGCGGGAGGCCGTGCGGATCCTGGAGCACCACGGCGTCGCGGCGATGCATCGTGGCCCGGGCGGCGGGCTGGTAGTTGGTCGGATGAGCTCGGCCCGGGCAGCGCAGGCGGTACGCCGGTATCTGGACATGATGGACATCCCGTCCGGGAGCCTGTCCGAGGTCCGCAACGCAATCGAGTTGGCAACTGTTGAGTACGCCACCATGCGGCTGTCCGACCAGGACCGCAAAACCCTGTTGCAGCACCTGGAGTTCGAAGACGCCGAGCGCAGCGACCAGCTAGAGATCGGCTACCAGTTCCATCGAGTGCTCTCTCGAATGACCGACAACCGCGCCATCGAACTGTTGGCCGACGTGCTCAGCAGCGTCCAGGGCGCCCGGGTCAGCGAGAAGGGGGATCCCGGCGCGCTGCTAGACGCCATGCACCGCGCGCACGGCCGGATTGCCCAGGCGATGTTGGACGGCGACGTGGCGGTCGCCCGGCGCCGGATGACGCGACATCTGCAGGACGGAGTCGATCCATTGGTCGGGCCAAGCCGGAGCACGGGCGGGTCGGCCGCGTGAGCGCACTGACAGACATCCTGTCCGTGCGGCGGCTCGGACCCGGACAATTCACGGCCATCCCGCGCACCCTTGGCCGCGGCGGTCGCCTCTACGGCGGCGAACTGGCCTCTCAGGCGCTCATGGCCGCCAGCGCAACGGTTCCCGATGACCGCACCAATCATTCCCTGCACGTGCGATTCCTGCGCCCGGGGCGGCTGGACGAACCGTTGAACATTGCCGTCGCCCCGCTGCACGACGGCGGCTCCTTCAGCGTGCGCACCGTCACCGTCGCCCAGCAGGGCACTCTGGCCCTGCACGTATCCGCCTCGTTCCACGTCGCCGAGGACGGTTTCCGACATACCGATCCCGACGAAGAACCGGTACCCGATCTGGCCACCGCCTGGCCGGCGGCAGATGTCGCGGAGTTAGCCGGAGGCCCGACCTCGGACTGGATCCTGCGGCTGCTCAAGTGGTTTCCCCTGGAATTCTCCTTCCCCCGCCCGCCGACCCGCTTAGACAGCAGGCCAGAAACGGTCCTGCCGCCACGTGAGCAGATGTGGATCCGCATCCCAGAGCTGCCGACCAACGCTGCGCGGATCGGTGCCCTTGTGTACGCCTCCGACCTCGGGCTGATGGGGGCAGCAGCGTTGCCGCACGGGCACACCATTCCCGGCAGGGGGATTCGGGGCACGTCGCTGGAGCACATCGTGTGGTGTCACCGGCCGGATCTGCTGGTCGGCTGGCTGTTGTTCGATCATCTCAGCCCGTGGGCCGACCGGGGACGAGCCTTGTGCCGCAGCACGGTGCGCTCCCCCGACGGACAGGCTGTCGCCACCATCACCCAGGAGGCCCTGATCCGTCGTTCCTGACGCCGGCGCCCCGGACGGCGGGCGCTACGATTCGGGCGCCGTCCAGTCTGACGGCAACGGGGGCGGCAGCCCCAGCCGACGATTCGGGTTACCGCGCAACTCACGGAACTCGGCGCGATCCAAGGCAATCCGGGTGTAGCCCATCGCCCGCCGCACTGCCTCCGGGTAACTGCCCTGCAGGTCCCGCTGGAACTGCTGTTTGATCATCGCCATCGACCAGGGGCTGATAGTCCCGGCCAGCTCGGATGCGTACTCTAGGGCCCGCCCCTGCACCCGGCCCGGTTCGGTCACCTCCGACACCAGGCCGATCCGCGACGCCTCGTCGGCCCCGACCTTGCGCGAGGACAACAGCAGGTCAATCGCCACCCCAGGGGAACAGGTGTGTGTCAACAACCACGAGAGGCCGCGTTCGGCCACCAGCCCCAACCGCGAGTAGGCCGTGGAGAAGGTGACGTCGGCGGCGGCAAACCGCACATCGCAGGAGAGTGCGATGACCATGGCGATGCCTGCGCAGTTACCACCTATTGCGGCGATCACCGGTTTCGGGATCCGCCGCGGCACGTCCCAACGCCCGATGTCCTCCGGGATCTGCGGCGGAGCGGGATGGTTTGCGAGTTCGGCCAGCCGCTTCCGGTCGGCACCCACCGACCAGTGGTCGCCCGACCCGGCCACAACGATCGCTCGGACCGACGGATCCCGGCCGGCGTCGACCAGCAGGTCGGCAAACAGTTCCGTCATGGCCGGGGTGAAAGCGTTGCGCCGATCGGGCCGGTTGAGGGTCAATTGCCTGACGGGGCCGTGGTTCTCGACCAGGACGGTTGGCTCCGGAGTCATCGGCCCTCCTCCCGGGAACTGCCGAGGCCGATTGCACCGGAGTCGACCATCCGGGTGATGGCCGAGCCATTCAGGCCGAGCAGGTCCCGCAGGATCTCCTCGGTATGCCCCCCGACCGGCGGGAGTGGCAACACCGGCGCGGCCACGCCGTCTATCAGGACCGGCTGCCGTACAGCCGGCACCGAACCACCCAGCGGGTGCCGATAGTGCCGGACCAGACGGCGGTGCCGCACCTGAGGGTCGGCCAGCACTTGTTCTATGTCCAGCACCGGAGCACATACCAGACCGGCTTCGTCCAGCAACTCGCACCACTGCGCGCAGGTCCTGGCCCCGAAGTGTTCTTCCAAGGTACGCAGCAGTTCGGCCTTGCCCGCCAACCGCTCCTCCCGGCAAGCGAACCGCGTCGCCAGGTCCTCGCGGTCGATCGCCCGGCAGAGCAGGGCGAACCTGGCATCGGTGGAGGCCTGCACCATGATGATGCCGTCCTGGCAGCGGATCGGCCCGCCGATCGGCACCGCCGTACTCTCGTTGCCTGCCCGGGTCGGCACCAGTCCGCTCAACAGGTACTCCTGGGTGCGGTGCGCCATCGCCGAGATCGCTACATCCAGCAGCGATACATCTAGGTGCACACCGCTTCCGCCCGCCTTGACGCCGACTAGAGCGGCCAGGATGGCGGCCGCCGCCTGTTGCCCGGCCAGGATGTCCACTGCGTAGAAGCCGGCACGCTGACCGTCACTGTCAGCTGGCCCGGTCAACGACATCATCCCCGATCTGGCCTGGACTACTGTGTCCACCGCGGCTCTGTCCCGGTGCGGCCCATCCTGTCCGTACCCGGAGATCGAGCAATACACCAGCGCCGGGTTCACTGTGCGCAGCGACTCAGCATCCAGTCCGTAGCGGTGCAGCGAGCCGACCTTGTAGTTCTCGATTAGCACGTCGCTGATGGCTGCCAAATCTCGGATCACCCGTTGGCCATCCGGCAGGCTGTGGTCCACCTGGAGGCTCCGCTTGCCGCGGTTCACTGTGGAAAACAGCGATGATTCGTCGCGCATCTGCCCCGCGTCGCTGGTCACGTACGGTGGTCCGAGCTGTCGGACGTAGTCGCCTCCGCCGGTGCGTTCGATCTTGATCACGTCGGCCCCCCACTCGGCGAGCGTCTGCGCTGCCAGCGGCGCGGCCACCGCCCGTCCCATCTCCAGCACCCGGATGCCGGCCAGCGGACCTACTATGGCACCGGGGGTTTCGGCGGTGTCAGAGTCGGCGGCAACAGGGTGGGGGGAGCGCATGTCTGACTGTCCGTTCTGCGTAGGAGTGCGTCCAGGGCGACGAGGCTTCCGTCCTCGCCGACCGCCAGTGGGTTGATCTCGCACTCGATGACGCCGGGGTCGGTCCGCATGAGAGCGGCCATGGCGTCCATCACAGCCACAACGCTGTCCGCCTCCGCCTCGCTCAGACCGCGGTGGTGGCCAACCAGGCGACCGTCGCACAGGGACCGCACGGCATCTGCGAAGTCGGCGGTGGTCCCGGTGGCCAGCACCGTTGCCACGCGGTCGACAATCTCCACCAGTCGCCCGCCAAGTCCGACAGTCAGCACCGGACCGAAGTCTGGATGCCGGGTGGCACCCACCATCAGCTCGACCCGGGTGCCGGAATGCATCGGTTGCATCAAGATCACTCCGTCGCCGGGGCCGAAACGACGCAAGTCGTCTAGGGCAGCGAACGCCTCGTCGACGGCTGCCGCTGAAACGAGGTTCAGGCGGACCGCCCCTGCCTCGCTCTTGTGCGGCAACCAGCCGGCGCTGAGCTTCAGCACTACCGCGCCATCGGTCTCATGGAACCGCTCAGCTGCCTGTGCCGTGGTGTGTACCTGCCAGGACGGGATCACCGGCACCCCGATCGATTCCAGTAGCGGCAGTGTCTGGTCCTCGACCAGTGTCACCGGTTCACTCCAGTCGTCCACTGGCGACATCGCCATCGCGATCTCTGGTGCCCTGTCTATTGCCCGTATCTGGTTGATGCCGTGGCTCACAGCCAACACCGGCGAGAAGGGATGCCTGAACGCCGGAACACCGGCCTCGACCAGGAGCGGCACGCTGGCCTCGTCAGCCCACACCAGGATCGGCACTCCGTGCTCGGCGGCGATCCACGGCAGGAAGCTGCGGGCCGCGTCGATCTGGCTGGGCGGGATCCCGCCGAGTACCACGGCGTCGAACTCCTTGCTGGCAACGACCTCCGTGATCACGTCACGGAGCAGCCTGGCGTCGTTGACCACCTGCCCGGTGTAGTCGATGGGGTTCATCACGGAGCCGTAGGCCGGGATCCGGCGGCCCAGCGCCATGGCCAGTTCCGGCGAGGTCTCCGGGATCTGCAGGCCCAGACGCTCGGCCTCGTCGGTGAGCATGACACCGATCCCCCCGCTCGCCGACAGTATCGCCACCCTGGGTCCGACCGGTGGGGTCACTGCCAGCCCGCCGGCGATGTCGACCAGTTGCAACGGATCGGCGACCCGCAGCACCCCTGCCTGAGCGAACGCGGCGTCCAGCACTCGGTCGTCGACCGCCAGCACACCGGTATGGCTGGCAGCTGCAGCCGCGGCCCGGCGCCCGCGGCCGGCTTTGAAGGCGACCACCTTGGTGCCCGATCTCAGGGCCCGCAGGGCAGCTTCATGCCAGCGTCGCCCGTTCCGCAGCCCCTCCAGATGCACCAGCACCACGTCGATCTCGATATCCGCTGTGACCAGGTCCAACAGGTCGGCGACGTCGACGTCCGCCTCGTTGCCTCCGGTCAGCAGATACGAGACACCAATGCCCTGGTGCTGCGCCTGGGCGAAAAGGCGGGCACCCACCGCCCCACTCTGGGCGACGATCGCCACTCGACCGGACCGGTAAAAGTCGGCGACCGGCACGAAGGTCCCGAACAACCGGTTGCGGGTGTTGATCACTCCGACACAGTTCGGGCCCAGCACCCGCACGCCCGCCTGCCGGGCCCTGTCCATCAGCTCCTGTTGTGCACGTAGCCCTTCCGGGCCGGTCTCGGCGAAACCGGCGGAAAGGATCACCAAGCAGCGTGCCCCGGCCTCGATCGCCTCCCCGGCGGCGGTCAACACCTGGCTGGCTGCAACCGCCAGGAACACCAACTCCGGCCGTTCTGGCAGGTCCGCCAGCCGGGCGTATGCCCGGTCACCCTGCACCTCCGGGCTGCCAGGGTTCACCGGGTAGACCCTGCCGGTAAAGCCACGACGCGTCTGTCCGTAGACCCGGCCGCCGATCCGCTGTTCGTTCCCGGAAGCGCCGACCACCGCGACAGTCTCCGGCCAGAGCAGGGATCCGAGCTCGGATTCCGCCGGCGACTTCTGCTGCACCACAACTATTCCCCTGTTCCTTCCGTGATCGGTCGCGGCCGGTACCCGGCCGCATGCGATCGTGACCTTCCGGTCAGCCGGCGGCGACGCCCAAAGCCTCGTACATCAGTGACTGGTCGACCACCTTGTCCTCTGGGATCGGCTGGTCGTACTTGAGCACGCCCAACTCGATAAAGGCCTGCTGCAGCAGATCGGTGGTGCCGTCGCGGATCAACCAGTCGAAGATCGGCTCCGGTGTCTTGGCCAGCGCCTCCGGCTTGCTGTCCATCACGGTGGCGAGTTCTGCCACGAAGTCGGCGTTGTCCTTCCACCCGGGCCGGAAATAGGTGAATTGGGTGCGGGCGATCGCTCGCATCAGGGCAACGCCGGCCGGCCTGTTGGCTTCAAGCAGACTCGGCCCCGCGACGCAGCCATACAGGCTGGAGCCCACAGGTACTACGCTGCCGAGAAACTCGAACTCGGTGCTGCCGTCTTCCTTCATCAACGTCAGCCATGCCGGGGTGGTCAGTACCCCTGCGTCGATCACACCGTTCTGCAACGCGAGCGACATGTCTGTGGACGGCACTTGGGTGATGGTCACGTCCTTCAGCGACAGCCCAGCGCCCTCAAGCATCTGCTTCAGCCTGGCCATCGACGAGGTAGTGGCACCCAACGCTGAGCCGATGGTGCCGCCCTTCAGCTTTTCCAGAGTCATCCCCGGCCGGCCCCACAGACCGCCGTACTCGCCCTCAGGCTCGTAGTACTTGTTGAGTACCCATTTGACGTCGAAACCCTGTTCGATGGCATTGAAGTAGGACGAGTGAGGTCCCGAGCAGGCCAGATCGAGCTCGCCGGAGGCGATCATTGGCAGCGCGTCTGTGAACGGCAACGTGACGGTCGAGATGTCGAGATTCTCCGCCACGAACTCGCCCTTCTCGATGGCCATCATGTACAGGCCGTTGGTCTCCACACTCGCATCGCCGAACGAGACCTTCAAGGATGTCTTCTCCGCCAGCGGTTGCGCGGCCGGGGCGCCGGCGCTACAGACCGGGGACTCCGAGCCCACGGCGGTGTCGATCACCAGGGACTCGCATCCGGCGACCGTGGAGATACCGGGCGCCGCACCGGAATCGCCGGTCGCGCCGGCACCACCGGACGCAGTTCCTGCCCCGGACGTTTGGACAGCCGACCCGGATCCGTTTTCCGCCAACGATTGTGCGGTCGTGTCCGCCGCCGAGCTGTCCACGCCACTCGACGATCCCTGGGCGGTGGACCCCTGGGGCTGGCCGTCGTCAGTGTCGCTGCCACAGGAGGCCAGCAGCAGGAGCGGAACGACGGCGGCGGCCACCGTCCGGAGAATTCTTGACTTCATGGTCCATCCCATCTCTGATCGTGACTGTCCAACCGCCGGGGGGTCCCGGTGGGTACTCGTGTGCTGCGATCGATACTGAGTCGTTCGCCGGTGGTCAGCCGCCCAATCCACGGAGCCGGGCTCGGTCCGCAGCCATCCACGGCGTGGCCCACCGCCCCAGCCCGGTGACCACCGCAGCCAGAATCACGCCCATCAGGGCCACCAGCAGGATCCCGGCATACATCCAGCCGTAGATGAACAGCGCCCTCGAGTGAAAGATGAGGTACCCAAGCCCCGAGTCGCCGACAACAAACTCGGCGGCGACGATCACCAGGATGGCGATCGTCATCCCCACTCGGAGGCTGACGAACAGGTTCGGCAGCGCTGCCGGGATCGTCACGTGCCGCAGGGTGGCCACCCGGCCCAGGCCCAGCGACTGGGCCGACTCACCGAAACCGCCCGGGATCGATACCACCGCCTCCATCGTGCCGATCCACACGAAGAAGAAGACCGTCACAGCGATCAGCGCGATCATCGGCGGTTCCCCGAAGCCGAGGATCGACAAGAACACCGGCAGCAGCGTGATCTTTGGGACCACATACAAGCCGTTGAGCGTCGGTTCCAGCGCAGCCCGGATCCGCGGACTGGTACCCATAACCACGCCGACAAAAAGACCGACCGCGGCTCCGATCGGATACCCGATGAGGATCCGCCGTAGGGTGGCCCAGACGTGACGCTGCAATTCGCCGTCGCGGGCCAGGTTCACCATCTCCCCCAGCGCAGTGGTCGGCGCCGGGAACGTGCGGTGATCGATCAGTCCCGTCCGTGAACTGACCTCCCACAGGGCCAGCAGTACCAACGGGACACCGATGGCCAACCCAGTGTTAATCAACCGGTGACGACGCTCATAAACCCGTTGACCCTGGATCGATCGCGCCGGCTGGCGGCGCAGTGCAACAACAAAGTCGTCGCGCACCGGCGTGGTGTCGGAACTCATGCCTGCGCTCACCGGCCCTTCGTCGTCTGTGGGCGGGACACCTGGCCCTTGAGGTGCTCCCACAAGGTGCCCCGCAAGGTGTTGAACTCCAGGGATTCTCGGATCGAGGCGTCCCGGTCCCGAGGGAAGGGCACTTCGACGTCGTCGAGTACCGTCCCCGGCCGGCTACTCATCACGATCACCCGATGGCTGAGGAATATCGCCTCCTCCAGGCTGTGGGTGACGAATACGACGGTCCGTCCCACGTCCTGCTGCGCGATGGTCAACAGATCCTCCTGCAGCAACTGTCGCAGTGAGGCGTCCAGTGAGGCAAAGGGCTCGTCCATCAACAAGACGTCCGGCTCTGTGGCAAGGGCGCGAGCAATGGCCACCCGCTGCTTCATGCCGCCGGACAGCGTTGACGGGTATGCCTTCTGGAAGCTCTCCAGTCCCATCCGTTCCAGCCAGTGCACCGCCCGAGAACGGGCGGTCGGCGCGTCGACACCCTGCGCGCGCAAAGCCAGGGCGACGTTGTCAAGCACCGTCTTCCAGGGGAAGATGCCGAAATCCTGGAATACGGTGGCGATCGTTGGCGGACGTCCGTCCGGGGTAGCGATGGTGAATTCACCCTCTGTCGGGGTGAGTAGGCCGGCGATCAGCTTGACCAGAGTCGACTTGCCGCACCCGGACGGTCCCACGAGCGAGACAAATTGTCCGGCCCCGATGGTCAGCGAAACCGGGCCTAACGCGTGCACCTCCGAGCGGCGACTACGGAAGACCCGCGTCACCGACTCCGCCCGCAGTTCCGCCCTGCCCATCGGACGGTCGAGGTTGCTGTCGGTACTCAACCGGCGGACCTTAACGGCGTCACCCAACGTCGTCGCCTCCTCGCGAAACGAACATCACAATTTCGGTGCGTGCTTGGCTCAAACTATCCACTCTTCTCCGGAACGTCAACAGAGACAGGCGCTGTTTGTCGCTGGGAGTGTTGAGCAATTGCGCCCCGATCGCCTACTGTAGGCATCTAATAGCTCACTAATTAGGAGGCTGTGTGGACAGCTCAGACTTCGCGAAGATCCTCGAATCGGTCCGGACCTGGGTACACGAACGCGTGCTCCCCCTGGAGGATCGGATCGAGTCGGACGACTGCGTGCCCGATGCTGTCGTCCAGGAGGCCAAAGACATGGGCCTTTTCGGCTTCGCACTGCCGGCCTGGGCAGGAGGGTTGGGCCTGTCGATGAGCGAAGAGGTGCGCTTGGTCTTCGAACTGGGATACACGACTCCAGCTCTGCGCTCGCTGTTCGGCACCAACAATGGCATTGCCGGGCAGACTCTGGTGCATGGCGCGACCAGGCAACAACAGCGGGATCACCTGCCGGCGATGGCCACCGGGGAGCGAATCGCCTCGTTCGCTCTCACAGAGGAGGCGGCCGGTTCGGACCCCGCTTCCCTGCGCACTCTCGCCGTTCGAGACGGATCCGGCTGGATCCTCAACGGCAGCAAGCGATACATCACCAATGCCCCGGTGGCTGACCTGTTCGTGGTCTTCGCCCGCACCGACACTCAACAGACGAGCGGCCGCGGAATCTCGGTGTTCCTGGTGCCCAGCGACAGGCCCGGGCTCTCGGTCGGGCCCAAGGACGGGAAGATGGGGCAGCGCGGCGCGTGGACTGCCGATGTCCATTTCGCCGACGTGCGGCTGTCCGATGATCAGCTGCTCGGTGGCCAAGACCAGCTGAATAACGGCTACCGGCTGGCGTTGTCCAGCCTCGGCCATGGTCGTTTGCACATCGCCGCCCTGTGCACCGGCTTGATCCGCCGGCTCATCGACGAGGCCAGAACGTATGCCAACGAACGCATACAGGGGGGGCGGCCAATCTCCCAGCACCAGCTGATCCTGGAGATGCTGGCTGACATGTCCACCGACTATCGGGCCAGCCGAGCACTGGTGCTGGACGCCGCCGACCTGTACGACCAGGGTGCCGACACTAAGGTGGGGCCGGCGCAGGCCAAGTACTTCGCCAGCGAGGCGCTGGCCAGGGCAGCCGACCGGGCCGTTCAGATCCACGGCGGGTCCGGCTACATGCACGGCGTCCCTGTCGAGCGGTTCTACCGCGATGCCAGGCTGTTCCGGATCTACGAAGGGACTTCGGAGATCCAGAAGCTGATCATCGGTCGGGCAGCGACACAGGGGAACATCGGGCTGCCGGTCGACTGACCGGCAGCCCGCTCAGCGGACCGATTCCAATACCATCGCAATCCCTTGGCCGCCGCCGATGCAGAGCGTCACCAGGGCGTATCTCGCGTCGCGGCGGCGCAACTCGTGGGTGACGGTCGCAAGGATGCGGCCGCCGGTGGCTCCCACCGGATGGCCCAAGCTGATTCCGGAGCCACTGACGTTCAGCCGCTCGAAATCGTCAGCCCCAAATCCCCAACTGCGAGTCACCGCTAGCACCTGCGCCGCGAAGGCTTCGTTCACCTCGATCAGATCCATGTCCGACAGTTGCAGGCCTGCCTGTTGTAGGGCCGAGGCTGACGCCGGCACCGGACCGATACCCATCGTGCGGGGCGGCACCCCGGACACTGAACACGAGACGATCCTGGCGATCGGGGTGATACCGAGACGGTCGGCGGTGTCCGCCGCGGTCACCAAACACGCCGAAGCGCCGTCGTTCTGGCCACTGGCGTTGCCGGCCGTGACGGTCGCTCCGGGATCCGCGTGGGCCAGCACCGGCCGCAACCCGGTGAGCTTCTCCAGGCTGATGTCGCGTCGAGGGTGCTCGTCCAGAGTAATCAGCCGCTCTTGCTGACGCTCGAAGACCGAGACCGCGACGATCTCGTCGTCGAACCGCCCCGCGTCCTGGGCCTGCAGCGCCCTGCGGTGCGATTCCAAGGCCAACTCGTCTTGCTCACGGCGCAGGATCTGGAACTCGCGACGGAGATTCTCCGCGGTTTCCAGCATCCCGCCCGGCACCGGGTGGTTGCGCCCGCCAGCCGTCACCCTGCCTCGACCCAGCGCGTCGTGGAGGGTGGCGTCGCCGGCGCGGGTTCCCCATCGCTGGCCAGTGGTGTAGTACACGGCGTTCGACATACTTTCCGCCCCACCGGCGATCACTATCCTGGCCTCGCCGGCCCGGACGGCGTTCGCGGCCTGGGAGACGGCCTGGATGCCGCTGCCGCAACGGCGGTCGACCTGCATACCCGGCACAGACACGGGGAGTCCTGCGTCAAGGGCGACGACCCGGCCCAGGGCCGGGGCCTCCATCGTCGGGTAGCAGTGCCCCATCACGACGTCGTTCACCATATCCGGATCCACGCCGGTGCGGCGCAGCACCTCCCGCACCACTACCGCGCCGAGGTCGGCGGCCTCCAGCGAGCGCAGGTCGCCGCCGAACCTGCCGACTGGGGTGCGAACAGGTTCGCAGATCACGATGTCTTTGGTGTCCATGGCTTTCCCTAACTCTCGGTGCCGTCGTCTGTGCCTAATGCGCCCTTATTCGGCGCCCCGGGGACCGGATCCGATGACTCCGGCACTACGCCACTCCTGCAGTTCTGCCGAGGAGTAGCCGCACTCGCGCAACACCGACTCGGTGTGCGCCCCGAGTGCTGGCACGTCGCCCAATCGGAAACTCCAGCCTGGCACTTGCGGGACGGGCAGCAGCGCAGCTACCGGTCCCACCTCGGTGCCGATCTCTTGCCAACGTCCGCGGTCGACCAGCTGCGGATGTGTGAGCAGTTCTCGCGGCGTGTTCATCCGACCGTGGGCGACCCCGGCTCGCTCCAGAACCGTGCATGCCTCATCGAGGGTCAACTGCTGCACGGCATCCGCCACCAGTCCGTGGATCTGCTCGCGATGCTCCGCCCGATTCTTCGCCCCGAGGTGGTCTGGAACGTCCACCAGATCCGGGCGGTGCAGCAGTTCGACGCACAGCCGGCCCCACTCGCCGTCGTTCTGACACCCGAGCACCAACTGCTGTCCGTCGGAGGTTTCGAAGGCCCCGTACGGCACGATGGCATGGTGGCCGACGCCGTAGGGACGGTGGTCCTGCCCGGTGTAACGGGCGTAGTACAGGCTGTAGCCCATCCAGTCGGCCATGGCGTCGAACATGCTCACCGAGATGGGAGTACCGCGTCCGGTGCCCGCCCGCTCGAGCAGAGCGGCCAGCACGGTCGAGTAGGCGTACATTCCGACCGCGATGTCGGCGACCGCAATGCCGGGTTTGGCCGGCGCGCCAGGGGTGCCGGTGATCGCCACCGACCCGGTCTCCGCCTGCACCACCAGGTCATAGGCACGCCGACCGGACATCGGCCCGTCCTGGCCAAACCCGGAGATATCTACCGCGACCACAGTCGGATGTCGTGCCACCACGTCGGCGGCGGCCAGCCCGTATCGGGCGGCGACGCCGGGGCCGAGGTTCTGGACATAGATGTCGGAGCGGGTCAGCAATCGTTCGAGCGCCTGTCGGCCCTGCTCGGACCTGGTGTCGAGTTCGATGGATTCCTTGCCCCGGTTGAGCCAGACGAAATAGGTCGCCAGGCCGTTGACGTGATCGTCGTAAGCGCGACCAAAGTCGCCCCTGCCCGGACGTTCGATCTTGATCACCCGGGCACCGAGGTCGGCGAAGTGTCGGGTCGCCAGAGGGGCGGACACCGCCTGCTCGATCGACACGACGGTCAAGTTCCGCAACGGCAGTGATCCCATCGACACCTCCTGTGCAGCAGCGCATTGGGGCTGACTCCGCACCCGCGGGCCAGCTAATATGTATAAGATACATATTCTTAGGAGCGCAGCGAGCAGCGCCCCCTGCGCAAGGCGGAAGGAGCCCGCGTGGAAGTCCGTTCAGTCCCCGGAGACGCCGTACCGCGCACACTCAAGGGCCGTACCGTCGTAATCTCGGGTGGAAGCCGGGGCATCGGGTTGGCCATACTGCTCGCCGCAGCCCGGCGCGGTGCTAATGCGGTGATCTTGGCCAAGACCGACACCCCGGATCCCCGGCTACCCGGCACCGTGCACACGGCGACGCAGCAGGTCCAAGACGTCGGTGGCCGTGCGGTAGCGGTGGTCGGCGACGTCCGCAATGAGGACGACGTACAGCGTGCGGTCGACGCCGCGATCACGGAGTTCGGCGGGATCGACATCTGCATCAACAACGCCAGTGTGCTCAACAAATCCGGCACGGCTGACATCGATCTGCGACGGTTCGATCTGATGCAGCAGGTGAATGTCCGCGGCACCTTCTGCATGACAAGGGCGGCCCTGCCGGCGTTGCGGCGCTCCGACCGGGCCCGCATCCTGACCCTGTCCCCACCTCTGAATCTGGCGCCGCAGTGGCTGGGCAAATTCCCGGCCTACACGCTGGCCAAGTACGGCATGACACTGCTGACTCTGGGCTGGGCTGCGGAGTTCGCCGCCGACGGCATCGATGCGAATTGCCTCTGGCCGCAAACCAGAATCGCCACCGCCGTCGTGCAAAATCTGCTCGGCGGCGCCCAAGCCATTGCTACCTCCAGGGACCCGAGCATCGTCGCCGACGCCGCGATGGTGCTCCTAGAACGCGAACAGGGAGCCACCACCGGACAGGCCCTGATCGACGCCGAGGTGCTCGCGGCCGCCGGCATCGACGACCTGACCCGCTACGGCGGCGGCCCACACCCCACCCTGGATCTGTATGTCGATACGCCCTAGGAAGTTCAACGACCGCGAGTACACCGATCTCCGCTCCGATCTGCAGGACCGGGTGCTGATCGTGACCCTGGACCGGCCGGACCGCCTCAACGCCTACACCCCGCAGATGGGCGCCGAACTGCTCGACGTGCTTGACGTGGCCGACGCCGACGACGTCGTGCGGGCGGTCGTCCTGACCGGGGCCGGGCGGGCATTCTGCGCCGGGGCCGACCTCGCAGCCGGCGCCGAACGGTTCCACTACGCCGAAGGCATCGAGCACGAGGATCCCGGCGGCCAAATCACCCTCCGCATGTTCAACTCGCGCAAGCCGCTGCTCGTCGCCCTCAACGGCCCGGCCGTGGGAATCGGCGCGACGCTGCCATTGGCGGCCGACGTGCGGTTGATGTCAACCACGGCCCACGTCAGCTACAACTTCGCCCGGATCGGCATCATTCCGGAAGCGGCCTCGGGATGGTTCCTGCCAACGGTCGTGGGGATCTCGCGTGCCCTGGAATGGACAATGAGTGGTCGGCGCATCACCCCCGACGAAGCACTGGCCGCCGGGCTCGTGGCCTCCGTACACCCGCCCGACGAGTTGCTGCCCGCTGCGCTGGACACCGCCCACCGGATCATCGACCACACCGCGCCGGTCTCCGTGGCGATGACCCGCCAGCTGCTCTGGCGAACCGCTGGGGCGACGGATCCCCGGTGGGCACAACGGCTGTCCTCCCGCTTGATGCAGGACCGAGGCCGGTCCGACGATGCCAGAGAAGGCATCACCGCGTTTCTCGACAAGCGGCCGGCTCGGTTCCTGGACCGGGTCTCGACGAACATGCCACGCTGGCTCGACAACGATCGGTAGCCTCCCTGCCAGGCGGCAGGGGACGGAGCTAGTTCCGGGGACCTCCAGCCACGTAGAGCACCTGGCCAGACACGAATCCGGATCGTTGGTCGGCGAAGAACGACACCGCGTTGGCGATGTCCTCCGGGGCACCGACGCGGCGCACCGCAATCTCAGCGGCGGCGCTTTCCTGGTGCTCTTCGAAGCTGACGCCCATCCGATTCGCCGTCGCTCTGGTCATGTCGGTGACGATGAATCCGGGCGCGATCGCGTTGACGGTGACGCCGAACTGCCCCAGTTCGATCGCCAGCGTCTTGGTGAACCCCTGAATGCCGGCCTTGGCCGCGGAATAGTTGGCCTGGCCGCGGTTTCCCAATGCCGAGGTACTGGACAGGTTGATGATTCGGCCGTAGCGGGCCCTCACCATGTGGGTTTGCGCCGCCCGACTCATCAAGAATGCGCCACGGAGATGGACTGCCAGTACCGAATCCCAGTCCTGGGCCGACATCTTGAATAGGAGGTTGTCCCGAGTGATCCCTGCGTTGTTGACCAACACCGATGGAGCACCCAGTTCCTGGACGACCTGGGCCATCGCGTTGGCCACCGAGGCTTCGTCGCTTACGTCGACACCCACGGCGACCGCACGCCCGCCCTGGCCGGTGATCCGTTGCACCGTACCCGCTTGCGCCCCTTGCTCCAGATCGAGAACTGCAACGGAGAAGCCGTCCGCGGCCAGACGTTCAGCGGTACCCGCTCCGATCCCCCGGGCGGCTCCGGTGACGATCGCGACCCGATTCTGTGCCACAGCATCTTCCTTCCGTCGATCTCGCTATCATCTACATCATTAGACAGTTGCGGCCGAATGGCAAGGGCGGACCACCGGTCGGACTGTCGATGTCGGAGGCGGATCGCCAGTGCCGCAGCGGGTTCGATACTGGTAAAGGTCAGTGTGGGCCGGCAACCAAGCTGGCCAACACTGAGCCCCCTGCACCGATGGTGTTGTGATGTGAGGCGTTCAGATGAGTGGCCGTCAACCGGCGGGCCCGGTCGACATTGCCGGCCTCGATCGCCTCCACCAGTTTCTCGTGTGCCCGCAGGGCTTCGCGACGGCGCTTCGGCTCCAGCCTCTGTGTTCCTCGGGGGACGTCTGCATCGGCAGGATCCGCCCAGACCATCGACTCGTGCGCCGCCCAGATCGCCTGCAAGGAACTGATCACCACGATCAACGCCTCGTTGCCACACCGTCCGACCACAGCGGCGTGGAAGTACCGGACGGCGGCCAGATAGCCATCGGTGTCCTCCAGCGCCGCCCGCTGGACGGCGACTAGCCGGCGCAGCTCGGGCACGACCACGTCGGCGCGATCCTCCCTGGCTGCACACATTCCCGCACAGATCGGTTCCAGGTGGTTGATGGCCTCGCTGACCGCAAGGGGCGAAGTCTTGCGGCTCTGCAGCACCATCGCGATCATCTGTGCCGCGCGCTTTGGGGAGGGCGCAAATACGACAGCGCCACCGACATTGCCGCGCTGCACAGTGATCAGCCCGTCGGTTTCCAGGATGCGCATCGCCTCCCGCAACGCGGGCAGGCTGACCTTGAACTCCTGGAACAGCTCCGCCTGGGTGGGGATCCGGTCGCCCTCCTTCAGCCGTCCGGACAGGATGTCCTCGCGCAGTCGCGAAGCAACCATCTCGGCCAGCCGGGGTTGCCGCATCTGGGGCATCGTTCCCCTTCCTCCGCCCGTCGCAGGTCTCTGACCTGCTTGCGTTTCAATCATTACTATCCTAGTAGTCACAGTGCGGTAGTTCGGCCCGCCAGTTGTAGGCAAGGTGCACACCGACAGCTGATGTACTGACGATGCGTCCTGATCGACGAGATCGACCAGCAGGTGATCGCCATCGCATGAACCACCCGGACGTCTGAAATGCCGTCGATGCCGCCCACACCCACGGCATTGGCGACGCTGTAAAGCCCACGCACTACAACTCGATGGTAGCGGTGGTGGTACTGACCGGCACCGGCGAGCTGGCCTTCTGCGCCGGAGCAGACCTGAAGGCCAGGGCCCGCGGGGAGTGTCTGCGCCTGGACGAGGGTCGCTTCCACGGGTGAGGCTTCGCCGGGGTGACCCGGCATCCCGTTGACAAGGCCGGTGATTACAGCGGTCAACGGGGTACGCAAGCGGCTGCGTGGAGTTGCTGCCCGCGGCGCACTTGGCGCTGGCGGCCTCGCACGCGACTTCGCCCAGCCCGGATACGGATCGACGCGCCGACCGAAGCGTGCGGATCGGCCGGCTGGCGCGGCGAATCCCGCCAAAGGCTGCGACGGCGATGCTGTTGCCCCGATCGACGCCGGCACCGCGGCCGAAATCGCCCTGGTGAACCAGGCGGTTCCTGACCCCGGCGTGCACACGGTGGCCAGGAATCTAGTGCTGGCATCGCAGCAACTTGATCGCGGTACGCGCCGGCAAGCAACTGATATGCGCATCCCGGACCGTCCCGCGCTGGATGAATAGAAGCGCCGGGCGGCCTACCACAGCGACTGGCCGTGTTCCGGGCATCGGAGGGCGTCCGGAACAGCCGGGCGGCCGTTCTGCACGAGTGGCCGCCGCTGTGGACCGAGTGGTGACCACCTGCCTTGACTCCGGTGCTGATACCTCTGCATGATTCGACCATGAGCCATCCGCAGACTCACGGAACCGGATCATCACCGGCAGCGCGTGAGTTCCCCGACATCGATGAATTCGCGGCCGCCACAGGAACTCTTCTGGGTCACAGCTCGTGGGTGCCGATCACGCAGGAGCGGGTGAACACCTTCGCCGACGCCACCGACGACCACCAGTGGATCCATGTCGACCCTGACCGTGCCGCCACCGGCCCGTTCGGCAGAACAGTCGCCCACGGCTACCTGACCGCGTCCTTGATCCCGCGGCTCAGCTCGGAGGTATACCGGGTCGTTGGACTAAGCATGCGCATCAACTACGGCAGCGACAAGTTCCGCTTCCCCGCCCCGGTGCCGGTCGGCGCGCGTGTCCGGGCCGCTGTCGAACTGCTCGCGGTCGAAACACGGCCGCAGGGCGTTCTGGCCCGCACCCGGGTGACCGTTGAGATTGAGGGCAGCGACAAGCCGGCCTGCGTCGCCGAGATTCTCGGACTGATGGTCACCGACTGATGGTCGGGCGCTGGCGACAACGTCTTCGAGCCACGCCCATGAACATTTGTTGGAAGGTCGCGTCGCGCACGATTCCGTTTGTTCACAACTCGGCGTGGCCGTTCGAAGGCGTACGCGACGAGTCGACCGGCGAGTACTACCCCGGCGCTCGCCCTGGTCCCGGGGAGGAGGCGGCCTTGGCTTCTATGTTAGCCTCCGCGGTCTGCCATTCAGGACGCTCAAAGACGCTCGAACAACGACGCGAAGCCCATGCCGCCTCCGACGCACATGGTCACGACACCGTACCGGCCTCCGCGCCGGCCGAGCTCTCGCAGGAGATGACCGGTGCAGCGAGATCCGGTGGCGCCAAACGGATGTCCGATCGCGATAGCTCCGCCGTTGACGTTCAGCTTCTCTAGCGGGATGTTGAGCTCCCGCTGACAGGCCAGTACCTGGGATGCGAAAGCCTCGTTGAGTTCGAACAGGTCGATGTCGTCCACAGACAGATTGAACCGGTCGAGCAGCTTGGGTACCGCGTGGATAGGGCCGATTCCCATCTCGTCGGGAGCGCAGCCAACGTAGGCCGACCCCAGATACCGCCCGATCGGGTTGATGCCGTTCCGTGCTGCGTAGCCGGCTTCCATCAGCAGCGTCGCGGACGCGCCGTCGGCCAGCTGAGAACTGTTCCCCGCAGTAACGGTGCCGCCGTCCAGGAACGATGGCCTCAGCTTGGCGATGTCCTCGTAGGTCGTGCCGGGACGATTGGCCTCGTCCCGGAGGATGGTGTGTTCTTCACAGACCATTTCGTTGTCGCCGGCACCGGGCTTCAATCGCACCACCTGGAACGGCACGATCTCCTCGTCGAACACGCCGCCGTCCTGGGCCGCGGCAGTCCGGCGCTGGCTCTCGACGCCGTACCGATCCTGTTCTTCACGCGAGATCCCGTATCGGGCAGCGACATTTTCCGCCGTGATCCCCATCGGCAGGTAGATGCCAGGAAAGCGTTCGGAGACGACGTCGTTCTTGATCTTGGCTTCGTTGTAGTTGCCATCGCGGATCATAGTGACCGTCTCAACGCCAGCCCCTATGACGACATCGGCTGCGCCCTCGGCGATCGATGCTGCGGCGATGGCGATCGCCTGGGATCCTGAAGAACAGAACCGGTTTACTGTGACCCCCGTGGTCCGCTCGGGTAGGCCGGCCAGCAACGCGGCGACCCGAGCGATATTGTTTCCCTGAGGTCCTTCGGGAAAGGCGCAGCCGACCGAGACATCATCGACGGCAGCCGGATCGAGGTCGTTACGTCGGACGACCGCCTGGATGACGAACGCCAGTTGGTCGTCGGGCCGTGTGTTGTTGAGTGAGCCGCGAAATGCCTTGGTCATGCCGATCCGGGCGCTGTCCACGATGACTGCATGTCTCATTCGGTTGCTGATCCTTTCCAGAGAAAGTCGGTCAGGGCGAATAGTCGACCTTTCCGTTCGTATGCCAGAGGATAGTCGCCGCCAGATTGCCGGAAGTGCCATTCGCGACGCGACAGGTGCATCCGCGCTACCTCCCGCAGTCAGGAGACTCCGTGACCTCGTCGACGTCGTCGATCACCACCATCTCCGACTTGGCTCCGGCCGGGGTTGCAGAGCGGTGGTTGCGGCGAGTCCCCAGGAAGTCTACGGCGATGACCTGGCTGGCCACTGACCCAGTCGGCCAACGGGCTGCGTGACCCGGCACAGCACATTCGCTGCGTTGGACCGGCTTCTGGGCAACCACTTCGACTGCCGTGGTGTCCTAAACCTGCTCACCGCAGCTCCAACCCCCAAGGCACTGCGGACCGTGGCCATGACGGCAACTCTGAGCTACTGCGGTAGAGCCAAGCGGCTGACCAAGACACACACGCGCCGCCGGGATACCCGACAATGATCTGCATCCGTTGCGATGCACAAATTGTCCCGAATTCTCAACGGTCGCGATACGCTCTGGGTCGACGCTGGTCCTTCCTGGTCTGGCCCTCACACCGCAATCAGACTCATGTCTCCGGCGCTGGGTGTCCCGGCGAGCGTTTGTTGATGGGTGCTCAGAGTCGTTCGCGGGCCAGCACCTTGCGGTGCACCCTCTTCTCCACCACGAAGCTCAAGATCGGCACCACGCCCGCCAACAGCACACCGATGATGCCCTTGAAGCTCCACCGTTCCCGGTAGCCGAGATCGAACGCCAGCAGCACATACGCGGCGTACAGCACGCCGTGGATCGGTCCCCACACCGCCGTCGCCCAGCGCAGGTCGAAGGCATATCGCAGCACCATCGCCAGCACCAGGATCAGCAGGCCGACACCGACCACGTACGCCGCGATCCGATAGCGCTGCAATGCCTTTGCCGTCTTCTCGGGCAGCGCTGCAACGGTCGGCCCAGCAGCCGATCCTGATGATGATTCAACGGCCACGTCGTTCGTCCCTCTCGGCAAGTGCAGCCAGCGCCCGGTTGTACGCGGCCAGTTCTGGGTCGTCGTCGTCATCGACCACCTCGACGGTGCCGACGAACGTGCCCTCGTCATAGGAGTCCTCGTCGGCTTCGCCTTCCGCATCGTCATCGACGTTGGCGCCGTCGGTTTCGGCGTCGGCGTCGCCGGAATCGGTCTCGCGGGCATCGCCCGCGCGGACCCCGCCGGCCGCGGCTCCTGCCGATCCGTCGCCGACCGGGGCGGCGTCAGCCCCGAGGTTCTCATCATCAGCGGCGCCGTCGCTCAGAATGGCCGCCAGCCCGTCGTCCAGCTCCTGGCTCTCGGCGGCGTCCTTCGCCGTCTCCAGACGCAGGAACTTGATCCACATGTAGATGAAGGCGATGCCGAATGCCGGCCAGAGGATCGCGTACGAGAGGTTCTGCAGCGTTCCGTCCGCGTCCTTCGTGCGGTGCCACTGCCACAGCCCCAGCCGACAGCAGACCAGGAACGCGACCACCACCAGTAGGTGGCCGAAGATCCACCCCGGCCTCAGGAAGCGACGGTCCACAGTGGCGACGGTAGCACCGGCGGTCAGCATGCCTGCTCCACGCACGCACGGGCGGACATGGACAGTTCGGCGACCAGCACACCGGTCCGCCCGGTGGTGATCTCGGCCAGGTCCTCGGCGGTGTCCACGTCCCGGCGGATCCAGTTGTCGGGCGGCACCTCCAGCGCCAGCGCCCCCGCCGCCAGGTGGCGGCGGTAGGAGTCCGGTCCGTACCGCGGGCGCAGCGACGCCGGGTCGACGCCGGCCAGCAGCGTGCTGCCGACCCCCTGTCGATCGGCGACCACGGCCATCGGCGCCGACTCGCTCGCCCAACCGGCGACGGCCAGGGCCAACGCCGCATCGATGTCGCTGCCGCGGACGCCCGGCAGATCGCCCGGCAGCACCGCCACCAGCCCGCTGACCCCGTCCAGCCCATCGGTGATCGCCTCGTTCAACGACGTCGCCGCGGTCAGCCGCACCCGGACCCCGGCCACCTGGGACAGCAGCGCACCGTCCGGTTCGTTCTCGACGATCACCACCAGGGTGGTCACCGTCCGGGCAGCGGCCGCCGCGGTCACGGTGTCCAGGGCGAGTGCCCTGGCCACCCGCCGCCGATCGGCGGGCGCGAGCGCGATCCGGCTCTTGCCGCGCGAAGTCGCCTTCACCGGGACGATCAACGTCCAGCCGGTACCGGCCTGCTCAGGGGTCACCGCCCCATTGTCCCCAGTGCGGCAGCCGGCCGACACACCGGTGCTGTGACACTCACCTCCCAGCGATCAGCTCTCCTGCACCCGCCGGCGCTGTTCGTCGATGTCGTATCCGGCCGGCGGGTACTGCGGATCCAGGCCGGCCAGCGTCGAGAACAGCAGCGAGGCGACCGCCCAATTCCGGTACCACTTCTTGTCCGACGGGATCACGTGCCACGGCGCGCCGACCGTGCTGCACTTGGCCAGCACATCCGTGTACGCCGTCTGATAGTCGTCCCACAGCAGCCGCTCGTCGACGTCGGCCGGGTTGAACTTCCAGTACTTGGTCGGGTCGTCGAGCCGAGCGAGCAACCGCTCCGCCTGCTGCTCTTTGGACACGTGCAGGAAACACTTGAGCACAGTGACGCCGCTCTTGGCCAACTCCCGTTCGAAGGCATTGATCAGCGCATAGCGCTTGGACCACACCGCTTTCGGCACCAGGTCGTGCACCCGGACGATCAACACGTCCTCGTAGTGCGACCGGTTGAAGATGCCGATCTCACCGGCCCGCGGAACCGCCTTGCGGACCCGCCAGAGGAAGTCGTGGGCGAGCTCCTCGGCCGTCGGGGTCTTGAACGAGGTGAGCCGCACACCGCCCGGATCGAGCAGCCCCATCGCGTGGTTGATCACCCCGTCCTTGCCTGCGGTGTCCATCCCCTGCAACACCACCAGCACGCTGCGGCGGTTGCCGGCGACGCTCTGCGCGTACAGCTTCTCCTGCAGGTCGGCCAGGCCGGGGCCGAGCTTCTCCAGCGCCGAGAGCGCGTGCTCCTTGTTCTGCGGCCCGATATCCAGCGGCATGGTGGAGAACGCGGCGAGATCTACCGGCCCGCGCGGCACCCGCAGCGCATCGGCCAGCTCCGGCGCCGCCGCCCCGGCCGACGACTTCGCGTCGCCGATGAGCCCGTCCTGAGCCGTTGCCACCGCCTTGGCCGACGACTTCGCGGACGACTTTGCCGACTTGCCGGCTTTCTTGCTCGAGGAGTGCTTGTCCTTCACGGACTTCTTCTTGGCCATGGCACACCCTGACACGACTGCACCGCCCGCGCATCCGGCCCGCCGACGCCGGGCGGGGCCCGATCGGCGCTCCCCCGGAACGTCGATCGGCGTTCCGGGAGGATCAGGCACGCAACAAACGCGGTGTCGTCATCCCCGACGACGCATCGAACGGTCCGTGGGAAGGCATCGGTAGGCACCGATCGCTGTGCACACGCCCCGTAGTCTGACGAATACCTCCGGCACCGCCGGAGATCGTGGCGACCCCGCACCACCCGGGCAGCGGGTCGTCCGGCAATGCCACCGACCCGGCAACCCCAGATGCAGGAGACGCGACGTGACCAGCAGCACCGACACCTCGACCACCGGCGGCAGCTCAGCGGGGCTGATCGCCCTTGACGAGCAGTGGTGCGCGCACAACTACCACCCGCTGCCGGTGGTGATCGCCGGCGCCGAGGGAGCATGGGTCACCGATGTCGACGGCAAGCGCTATCTGGACCTGCTGGCCGGCTATTCGGCGCTGAACTTCGGCCACCGGCACCCGGCGTTGATCGCCGCGGCCGTGGAACAACTCGGCCGGGTCACCCTGACCTCGCGGGCCTTCCACCATGACCAACTGGGGCACTTCGCCGCCGAACTCGCACAGCTCACCGGTACCGAGATGGTGCTGCCGATGAACTCCGGCGCCGAGGCCGTCGAGTCCGCCCTCAAGGTGGCCCGCAAGTGGGCCTATCAGGTCAAGGGCGTGCCGGAGAACCGGGCGCAGATCATCACCGCCGGCGGCAATTTCCACGGCCGGACCATCTCGATCGTCTCGTTCTCCGACGACCCGGTCGCCACCGCCGACTACGGCCCGTTCACCCCGGGTTTCGTCAGCGTCAAGTACGGCGACCCAGAGGCGCTGGCCGCCGCCTTCACCGCGGACACCGCGGCGGTCCTGGTCGAGCCGATCCAGGGTGAGGCCGGCGTGATCGTGCCGCCGCCGGGATACCTGGCCGAGCTGCGCCGGCTGTGCGACGAACACAACGTGCTGCTGATCGCCGATGAGATCCAGTCCGGCCTCGGCCGCACCGGCGAGCTGCTGGCGCTGGATCATGAGGGCGTCCGGGCAGACCTCTACACCCTCGGCAAGGCACTCGGCGGCGGCATCCTGCCGGTCTCCGCCGTGGTCGGGCGGGCCGACGTGCTCGGCGTGCTGACGCCAGGGACCCACGGTTCGACGTTCGGCGGGAATCCGCTCGCCTGCGCCGTCGGACGGGCAGTGGTCAAACTGCTGGCGACCGGTGAGATGCAGCAGCGCGCAACGGATCTCGGTGCGCACCTGCACGCCAGACTGGGCGAACTGGTCGGCAACGGGGTGGCCGAGGTCCGCGGTCGCGGGCTGTGGGCCGGTGTCCAGCTGGCCCCCGGCGCCCCGGCCGGCCGCGCGGTGTCCGAGGCGATGATGCACCGCGGGGTGCTGGTCAAGGAGACCCACGAATCGACGCTGCGGTTCGCCCCGCCACTGGTGATCACCCGGGACGAGATCGACTCATCGGTGGACGCGCTGGCGGCGGTCCTCGGCGGGTCCTGACCCGCGCGTCCCGACCCGGCCTCGGCTCGATTCCGGTCGGCCCGATCCCGACTCGTGATGCAATGGCCGGGTGCAGATCTTCCGCCCCGGTTCCGTGACGGCCGGCCACCTGTCCACCATCTCACTGACCGACGCCGGCACGTTCACCACCGATGCCGAGGATCTGCTGGCCGCCGCCATGGCCTGGCCGTCGCTGGAACCGGACCCGAACGCGAACCCGGACGCGGTCGACAACCGTCCGCCATGGACGTTGCGGGCCAACATGATCGGTTCGCTCGACGGCGGCGCGACGATCGATGGACGATCGGCCGGCATGGGCACCCTGATCGACCAGAAGCTGATGGGTCTGCAGCGCGACCTGGCCGACGTGGTGCTGGTCGGCGCCGGCACGGTGATCGCCGAGAACTACCCGGGCGCGAAGGTATATCCGCGGCGGGCCGCCCGGCGCCGGCGCTGGGGCCGCAGCGAACTCCCGCGATGGGCGATCGTCGCCTCCCGTCCGTTGCCCGCCGATCTGCCGGCGATCGTCGACAGCGCCGAGCCGCCGTTCGTCATCACCGCGGACGGGGTGGACCAGCCGGCCGGCACCGAGGTGATCAGCACCGGGAGCAGCGTGGACGTCGGGGCCGCGCTGCCGTTGCTGGCCGACCGCGGCCAGCGCCGGATCCTCTGTGAGGGCGGCCCGACACTGCTCGGGCAACTGGCCGTCGGCGATCACGTCGACGAGCTGTCGCTGACCATCGCGCCGACCCTGCTGGGCACCGGGTCGACCACGCCGATGCTCGGCGGTGTCGATCTGCTTGCGCAACGGGCGGCCGACGGCGGGGCCGATCGGTGGCGGTTGGTCACCCTGCTCGCGGACGGCGATCACCTGTTCACCCGGTACCGGAGGGAGCGGTGAGACGACGGCCGCCGATCCGGCCGGCCGGCGTCACCGCCGCCGTGGTCGCGGTGGCAGCGCTGGTCACCGGCTGTACGGTCGGCCCGTCCAGCCGGCCCCCGCTGGCGACCTACGGCCAGCAACCGACCACCGTGACCAGTGCGTCGCCCTCGGCCAGGCCGACCGGGCCCGGTGGCTCCGGCCAGCAGGCCGATCCGCTGAGCTGGGGATCGTGCCCGTCGGACCTGGCGACCGAGAGCGTGGACGGCGTCGCGTTCACCCTGGAGTGCGCCCACCTGCCGGTGCCGGGGAGTTACACCGAGAGCGGTTCCGGCTCGGAGGATCTGGCCGTCGTCCGGGCCCGCACCGACAAGACCCCGGCCGACGCGCCGAACCTGGTCCTGCTCAGCGGTGACCCGGGCGCGAACGGCACTGCGCAGATCGCCGACCTGGCCGGCGCGCTGCCCGCCGACCTGCGCGCCGGGCACGCGATCGTCACCCTCGATCTCCGCGGAACTCTGCCGACCAATCCCCGGATGGACTGCCTGCGCTCGGACACCCTGCAGGAGGTGCTGGCGCCGCCGACCGACCCGTCCGACCCGGACCAGGCCGCCGCGATCGGCACGCTGAGCACGGCGCTCACCTACGACTGCGGAGACGAGGTGGGTACCACCATCACCGATTTCGGCACGGTGAACGCCGCCGACGACCTCGACACCCTGCGCGCCGCGCTCGGCGACGACCGGCTGCAGTTCGTCGGCCAGGGCTTCGGCGCCACCCTCGGCGCGGTCTATGCCAACCGCTACCCGGGCCGGGTGCAGCGGCTGGTGCTCGACTCCCCCACCGACCCGGCGGCGTCGCTGACGGACACCGCCCTGGCCAGGGCGATCGCGCTGGAGTCGGCGCTGGACGACTACGCCGACCAGTGTGCTGCCGACTCGTGCGCGCTGGGCGCTGACCCGAAGAAGTACGTCACCGAGCTGATCGCCACCCTCGGCGATACCGGCGGGTCGGCCGGCGGGCTGCTGATGACGGGCGGCAGCGTGCTCCTGCTGTTGAGCCGAGAACTCGGCGATCCCGAGGGCTGGCCGCAGCTGACGAAGGCGCTGGCCGCCGCGGACGGCGGCAACGGAGATCTGCACCCGATGATGGCCCTGCTGCTCCGCGACCTCGGACTCGACGACGACCGCCACCTGCTCGAATCCAACATCGCCTACACCTGCAATGACGCCGGCCAACGGCTTTCCGAGGCCAGTCTGGCGCAGAACGCCGCGGCGGCGAAGAAGAAGGCTCCGGTCTTCGGCGCCTTCCTGATCGGCCAGGCCGGGCTGTGCAGCGACTGGCCGACGGCGGTGTTGCCGCTGGGCAGGGTCACCGGTGCCGGGGCGCCGCCGATTCTGGTCGCCGGGTCGAACGCGGACCCGATCAGCCCCTACAGCGGCGTCCAGTCGGTCGTCTCGCAGCTGTCCTCGGCCCAGCTGATCAGCTGGCAGTCCGGCGCCCACGGCACGTTCCCGGCCAGCAGCTGCGTCGGCAATGCCGTGCAGAGCTATCTGATCGACGGCACCGAGCCGGCGGCCGGCCTGTTGTGCCCGCCGTGACCGGTGCGGCCGCCCGGACCGTGCTCCCGGCCCCGGCGGGTAGCTTGGGTGGATGACCGAGAGTCCGAGCAAGCAGCAGGTCGTCAAGACCGAAGAGGAGTGGCGCGCCGCCCTCGACCCGGCCGCTTACCACGTGCTCAGGGAGGCCGGCACCGAACGTCCGTTCACCGGCGAGTACACCGACGTCGACACCGTCGGCGTCTACCGCTGCCGGGCCTGCGGCGCCGAGCTGTTCCGGTCCGAGACCAAGTTCGCCTCGCACTGCGGCTGGCCGAGCTTCTACGCGCCCAGCGAGTCCGACAACGTGGTGTTGCTGACCGACACGTCGTTGGGAACGGTCCGCACCGAGGTCCGCTGCGGCACCTGCAACTCGCATTTGGGGCACGTGTTCGCCGGTGAGGGCTACGACACCCCGACCGACCAGCGGTACTGCATCAACTCGGTGGCGCTGACCCTGGAGCCGGCCGAACAGGACTGAACCGGACGATGGTCGGCGCGCTTCCCGGCGACTGTCGGCGCCCGCCCGTAGGGTCCTGTCCATGACCGTGTCGGCCACTTCGACCGCACCCGGGGAGTTCGACCTCGCCGTTGCAGGCCTCGCGTCCGTGATTCCGCGCAGGGAGATCGTCCTGGGCTCGCTGCCCGCGCCCGCCCGGCTGGCGCCGTTCAGCCACGCGATCTCCGCGACCCTGTACAACTCGGAAGACATCGAGGTCGGCTCCGGCCGGCTGGTTCTGCTGCACGACCCGAACGGCGTCGACGCCTGGGACGGGACGCTGCGGATCGTCATCTTCGCGACCTGCGAACTGGAGAACGAGGTCGCCAGGGATCCGCTGCTGCCCGAGGTTGCCTGGAGCTGGTTGGTGGACGCCGTCTCGGCGACCGACCACACGGCGCTGGGCGGCACCGTGACGGCCACCGCATCGACCCGTTTCGGCGATATCTCCGGTCCGGAACACGCCGACGACCTCGAGGTCAGGGCATCGTGGACACCCCGGTCGACGGACACCGCTCCGCATTTGGCAGCCTTCCTGGAGTTGTTGTCGGCCGCCGCGGGCTTGCCCCCTGAGGGTGTGTCGGCCATTCGAGGGACGTCACGCTCGAATGCCTGATGATCTGTCCCGCTAAGTCCGGAAAGGGCGGTAAACATGCTTGACCAAGCGGGTCCATGTCAGTGACACTGCTACCGGAGGTATCAGCGCGTTCGGCTCGGTGCCTTGCGCGATCTGTGATCCGGCCGGAGCATTCTGCGACCGGCCCGTCAGCGGAACAGGAGCCCTCGTGAACACGTCCTTCCCTCAAGGGACAGGTGTGGGCTCCTACGCAGCCGAGACAGCTGCCTCGCACAGCCTTGCCCGGCCCCGCAGTGGCGTTCTGCCGGGACCGCGGGTGCCGGCCGAGGCCGTCGATCCCGAACAACTCACCCAGGTCCGGGCGATGGTCGCCGATCCCGACGTCGGTTCTCGCGAATCACTGGCCCGCACGCTGGCGGCCAGCGGTATCGGCGTCGTGGACCACACCGGTGATGCCGTCGAGGCCGCCCGGCAACTGGCGGCCGCACCCGGCGGCGACCTGCTGCTGGTCAGCCTCGGCTTCGGCGCCCAGGCCGCTGCTCTGGTGACGGCGGCCAAGGAGGCGGGCTGGGCGCGGGTGATCGCGTTGGCACCGGTGGCCGAGATCGGTCCGGTGATCGACGCGGTCGGCGCAGGAGCCCACGGCGTGCTGATCGGCCGGCGGGCCAATCCGGCGGCCTCGAACCTGCCGAGCACCATCCACGATCTGTCCGCCAGGGAGATCGAGGTCCTGCGGCTGGTCGCCGACGGCCGCTCCAACAAGTGGATCGGCGATTCGCTGTCGCTGTCCGCGCTCACCGTGAAGAGTCATCTGGCCAGGATCGGCCGCAAGCTCGGCACCGGCGATCGCGCGCACATGGTGGCGCTGGCGCTGCGGGCCGGAGTCATCTCCTGACTCCGGCACCCGCAGCAGAGGCCGCTCAACCGGAGGGCGCCGACGGGACTCCGGAACCGGTCCCGTTACTGGTGCCACGCAATGGATTTCGCGGTCCGCTGAGTGACCCGCTGGAGATTCAGCAGTTGGCCAGGGAGCTGGCCGCCGGCAGCGGGCCGATCGCCCTGGACGCCGAACGCGCCTCCGGCTACCGGTACTCACAGCGCGCCTATCTGGTGCAACTGCACCGGGCAGACATCGGCACCGTGCTGATCGATCCGATCCCGCTCGGTGACCTCGAGGTACTGGCCGGGCCATTGGCCGACGCCGAGTGGGTGCTGCACGCTGCCACCCAAGATCTCGCCTGTCTGGCCGAGATCGGCCTGCGCCCTCGCACCCTGTTCGACACCGAGCTGGCCGGCCGGCTGGCCGGACTGCCAAGGGTCGGCCTCGGACCGCTGGTCGAGCAGATGCTCGGGCTGAGCCTGCGCAAGGGACATGGCGCCGACGACTGGTCGCGTCGACCGCTGCCGGACTCCTGGTTGGTGTACGCCGCGCTGGACGTCGACGTGCTGATCGAGCTGCGGGACGCGATGGAGGACCTGCTGCGCCGGCAGGGCCGCCTGGATTGGGCCCGGCAGGAGTTCGCCGCCATCGTCGCCGCGCCCGATCCGAAACCGCGCGCCGATCCGTGGCGACGGACCTCCGGCATCCACAAGATCCGCGATCGCCGGACGCTGGCGGCCATCCGCGAGCTGTGGCTCGAACGGGACCGCGCGGCCGCCCGGCGGGATGTGGCGCCGCACCGGGTGCTGCCGGACTCGGCGATCGTCCAGGCGGCGACGGTGCGGCCGACGACCGCGGCCGAACTGGTCGAGCTGCCGGTGTTCGGCGGCCGGTCCCAGCGGCGGAACGCCGACATCTGGCTGGCCGCGCTGCGGCGCGCCGCTGCCCTGCCCGATTCCGCACTGCCACCCCAGCACCTGCCGGCGGACGGTCCGCCGCCGGCCGCCCGCTGGGCGAGCAAGGATCCGTCGGCGCACGCCCGGCTGGTCGCCGCGAAGGCCGCGCTCGGCGACCTGTCCGAACGGATCGGCATGCCGGTGGAGAACCTGATGACGCCCAGCCTGGTCCGGCTGATGCTCTGGCAGCCACCGCCGGCCGCGGAGCTCCCCGACCGGCTGCGCGCCGAGGGCGCCCGCGAGTGGCAGATCGAGTTGGTGGCCCCGATCCTGGTGGCGGCCCTCGATGCCCGCCCCGAGCCGCCGAGTGGCCCGGCCGAGCCGCCGGGTGGCCCGGCCGAGCCGCAAGTTACTGACGGGTAGCATTGCCGTATCGCACCGCACGCGGCGCCGCATTCTTCGCGACCCGCACGGCAAGGAGGCTGACGTGGCAACTACTCGCACCCTGCAGGATGTGGTCTTCGTCGACGGGGCCCGCACCCCGTTCGGCAAGGCCGGCCCCAAGGGCCAATACGCGCAGACCCGCGCCGATGACCTGATGGTGAAGGTGATCCGCGAACTGCTCCGCCGACACCCGGAACTGCCGCCGGAGCGGATCGACGAGGTCGCGGTCGCCGCCGCTACCCAGACCGGCGACCAGGGCCTGACCATCGGCCGGACCAGCGCCCTGCTGGCCGGCCTCCCCCGCAGCGTGCCCGGCTTCGCGATCGACCGGATGTGCGCCGGTGCGATGACGGCCGTCACCACCGTCGCCTCCGGCATCGCCGTCGGCGCCTACGACGTGGCCATCGCCGGCGGCGTGGAGAGCATGACGAACCACCCGATCGGCCAGGGCGCCGACCCCAATCCGCGGTTCGTGGCCGACCGGCTGGTCGACCCGGCGGCGCTGAACATGGGCAACACCGCGGAGAACCTGCACGACAAGTACCCCCAGCTGACCAGGGAACGGGCCGACGCCTATGCCGCCGAGTCGCAGCGCAAGTACGCGCAGGCATTGGCGGCCGGCAAGATTGCGCCCGATCTGGTTCCGGTGGCGACCCGCTCGGTCGAGCAGGGCTGGGGCCTGGCCACCGCCGACGAGCCGCCGCGGCCGGGAACCACCGCCGAGAGCATCGCCAACCTGAAGACCCCGTTCCGTCCGCACGGCCGGGTGACTGCCGGTAGTTCGTCACCGCTGACCGACGGCGCCACCGGCTGCCTGCTGGCCGCCGCCGACGTCGCCGCCGAGCTGGGACTGCCGGTGCGGATGCGGATGGTCGGCTTCGCCTTCGCCGGGGTCGACCCCGAGACGATGGGCGACGGACCGATTCCTGCCACCGAAAAGGCGCTGGCCAAGGCCGGTCTGACGATCGACGACATCGGCCTGATCGAGATCAACGAGGCATTCGCCGTGCAGGTGCTGGCCTTCACCGACCACTTCGGCCTGGCCGACGACGACCCCCGGCTGAACCAGTACGGCGGCGCCATCGCCATCGGGCACCCGCTGGCCTCCTCCGGCGTGCGGCTGATGACCCAACTCGCCCGGCAGTTCGGCGAACGACCGGACGTGCGCTACGGCATCACCACCATGTGTGTCGGCCTCGGCATGGGCGGCACCGTGATCTGGGAGAACCCGAACTTCGTCGAAGGAGACGCCAAGTGACCAGCAGCACGGAGCCCAGCACCACCGCGGCGGCCGATACCCACGCGCTGGAGCTGCCCGGCGAGGTCGTCACCACCGCCACCACCCGGCTCATCGACGTCCCCGGCGTCGACGGCAAGGTCGCGTTGATCAGCCTGGACAACGGCCAGGACCACACCCGGCCCAGCACCTTCGGTCCGGCCGGGCTGCGCAGCCTGGATGCCGCGCTGGACCAGGCTTTCGAGGCTGCGCCGGCCGCGATCGCCGTCACCGGCAAGCCGTTCGTCTTTGCCGTCGGCGCCGACCTGGGCGGCATCGGTCTGCTCCCGAACCGGGACGCGGCCAAGGCCATCGGGCAGCTCGGCCACGCGGTGTTCCGTCGGCTGCACGATTCGCAGATCCCGACGTTCGCGTTCGTCAACGGCGCCGCCCTCGGCGGCGGTGTCGAGGTCGGCCTGCACTGCCACTACCGAACGCTGGCGAGCAACGCGGCGATGATGGCGCTGCCCGAATGCTTCCTGGGCATCCTGCCCGGCTGGGGCGGCACCCAGCTGCTGCCGAAGATCGCCGGCCCGGAGAGCGCGGTCACGGTGATCATCGAGAACGCGCTGAATCAGAACCGGATGATGAAGCCGAAGGACGCGCTGAAGCTCGGCGTGGTGGACGTGGTACTGGACGCCGCCGACTACCTCGAGCAGTCGCTGGCTTGGCTGGCCGGCGTACTGGACGGCTCGATCACCGTGCAGCGCAAGGAATACGGCGAGGCAGACTATGCGGCGGCCATCGAACGCGGCCGGACGATCAGCGGGATGCGCACCCACGGCGCCTCCGCAGCGCCCGATCGGGCACTGGACCTGATCGAGCTGTCCAGGACCGCCGATCTGGCCGTCGGCTTCGCGGCCGAGGACGATGCCCTGGCCGACCTGATCACCTCGAGTGAGTTCCGGGCCGGGCTGTACTCGTTCAACCTCACCCAGAAGCGGGCGCGCAAACCCGTTGGCGCACCGGATGCCTCGCTGGCCAGGCCGGTGAGCAAGGTCGGCGTGGTCGGCGCCGGGCTGATGGCCGGGCAGCTGGCGCTGCTGTTCGCCCGCCGGCTGCACGTGCCGGTGGTACTGACCGAGGTCGACCAGGATCGCCTCGACCGGGGCATCGCCGCCGTGCACGCGGAGATCGCGAAACTGGCCGGCAAGGGCCGGATCAGCCGCGACGAGGGCAATCGGCTGACCGCCTTGGTATCCGGGTCGCTGGACTACGCCGTCTTCGCCGACGCCGACTTCGTGATCGAGGCCGTCTTCGAGGAACTCGAGGTGAAGAAGCAGGTCTTCGGCGAGCTGGAGAAGTTCGTCAGCCCCGAGGCGGTGCTGGCCACCAACACCTCCTCACTGTCGGTCGCGGCGATGGCCGACGGCCTGCAGCATCCCGAACGGGTCGTCGGCTTCCACTTCTTCAATCCGGTCGCGATGATGCCGCTGCTGGAGATCGTCAAGATCGAGGGCACCGACGATGCCGCGCTGGCAACGGCTTTCGCCCTCGCCAAGCAGTTGAAGAAGGGCCCGATCCTGACCGCAGATGCCACCGGCTTCGTGGTGAACCGACTGCTGCTGCGGTTCATGGGCGAGATCCTGGCCGCGATCGACGAGGGCACCCCGCCGGAGGTCGCCGACGGCGCGCTGGCCCCGCTGGGCCTGCCGATGACGCCGATCATGCTGCTGCAGTTGGTCGGACCGGCGGTGGCGTTGCACGTGCAGGAGACGCTGAACGCTTCGTTCCCGGATCGGTTCGTGGTGTCGGCCAACCTGCGCCGCACCGTCGATGCCGGTGTCAAGGCGCTGATCGCCTGGAATCCCGATGGCAGCCAAGGGATCTCCCCCGAGGTGGCGGAGCTCTGGCAGCTGGGCGATTCGCCCTCCACCGCCGAGCAGGTGCGCGAACGGGCCTTGGCGGCGCTGGCCACCGAGGCCCGTCTGATGCTGGACGAGGGCGTGGTCGCCGAGGCCGCCGACATCGACCTGGCAATGCTCACCGGGGCCGGCTGGCCGTTCTGGCTCGGCGGCATCACCCCGTACCTGGACCGCGAAGGCATCTCGGAGAGAGTGACCGGCCAGCGCTTCAACCCGCCCGGTGTCGCCACCCTCCCCGCCTGACAACCCCTAACCCCCACCCCGGCGCTTATCAACTTCCGTCGCGCTTGCGAACGTCGTCCTTTTGTGACGGGAGTGACGAAAGTCGACGACTTCGGAAGCGCCTGCGACGTTGATAAGCGCCGGGTCAGGACTGCCAGAGCCAGGCGGCGGCGGAGCACAGCGAGCAGTCGAAAAGGTAGGCCCGGCCGTAGTCGCCGAAGTTGAACTGGTGCGGGCCGGGATCTAGTTGGGCGACGAAGCGCATCGGGCCGGCCGGGCAGTTCGGGCAGTCGGGTGTCTCGTCATCCTGGATCCACGACGGGTCGCCGCCGAACTGCCCGAAGATGTCTTCGTCGTCGACCGAGGAGTAGTCGCCGTCGAGCCGACCGACGCCGACCAGGATCGGTAGATAACTCAGCACCCCGTCGGGGGTGGTCGCCCGCACGGTGGCGTCGGTGAACACCACCGCCGCATTTCCGCCGGCGAACGGCTCCCAGTCCTCGCACATGCCGGGGTCGTTCTCGCACTGGAACGCCGTCAGCAGTCGACCGTCGACGCTCAGCTGGGCCAGATGCGTCATCCGTCCGTCGCAGCTGACGCACGTCGGCCACTGGAAGCCGTTCGGCACCAAGGGGTTTCCGCCGAGCTGACCGACCGGATGGGCAGCGTCCGGTACCAGCACCTGGATCACGCCTGCAGGCTTTCGTCCGATCCTGCCGCCGAGTCGGCCACCGGACTGCCCAGATCGCTGCTGGACACGTGGCCGGCGATCTGGATGGCCACCGCCTGACCGCTCAATCCCTTGTCCACCAACAGCTCGGACCTCGAACCCGGCTCCAGGAATTCCTGCGGCAGGGCGATCACCAGGACATCGGCGGCGGGCCCGAGGGCATCGCGCACCGCCGACCCGACACCGCCGGACCGGCCGCCGTCCTCCAGCGTCACCACGTGTCGGTAGCCGCCGGCCAGCTCGACCAGCGCCGGCGACACCGGCAGCACCCACCGAGGATCGACCACCGTCACGCCGATCCCGTGATCGGCCAACCGCCCGGCCGCCTCCACCGCGCTACCGGCCAGTGCCCCGACGGAAACCAGCAGCACATCGGGCGAATCCTCCGGCGCCTGCGCCAGCACGTCCACGCCGTCGATCCGGCGGATCGCCGGAACCGTCTGCGGCACAGCACCTTTCGGATACCGGATGACGGTCGGAGCGTCGCCGACCTCGATCGCCTCGGCGAACTCCTCCACCATGCTCGGCTCGTCCCGCGGCGCCGCGAGGCGTAGCCCGGGCACGATTCCGGCCAACGACATGTCCCACATCCCGTGATGGCTGGGGCCGTCCTCTTGGGTGATGCCGGCGCGATCCAACACCACCGTCACCCCCAGTCGGTGCATCGCACAATCCATCAACAGCTGGTCGAACGCCCGGTTCAAGAAGGTGGAGTAGACCGCGAAGACCGGGTGCAGCCCGCCAAGGGCGAGCCCGGCCGCCGACGTCATCGCATGTTGTTCGGCGATGCCGACGTCGAAGAACCGCTCCGGGTACTTCTTGGCGAACGGTCCCAGCCCGGTCGGGCCGGTCATCGCCGCGGTGATCGCCACCAGATCGTCCCGCTCGGCTGCGTGCCGGACCAGCTCCCGGCCCATCACCTTGCCCAACGAGAGCCCACTGGCCGACAGTG
Organism: Nakamurella lactea DSM 19367; assembly: GCF_000426645.1. Lineage (GTDB taxonomy): Bacteria > Actinomycetota > Actinomycetes > Mycobacteriales > Nakamurellaceae > Nakamurella > Nakamurella lactea. The sequence continues at coordinate 178,075 of NZ_AUFT01000015.1, forward strand.
GTTTGCCGGTCGCCGGGTCGAAGGCCGGCGGTCCGTGCATCAGATCCTCGGCGTCAGCCAACGCCGGCGCATAGCCGTGACCCTTGTTGGTGATGCAGTGCACCAGTACCGGGCCGCGGAAGCCCTTCGCCCGGCGCAGTGCCCGCTCCACCGCCTGCACATCGTGCCCGTCCACCGGTCCGACGTACTTCAGGCCTAGATCGGCGAACAGGGTCTGCGGCAGCAGCCAGTCCTTCATCGCGGTCTTCACCGCGTGGAACATCCCGTACAGCGGGCCGCCGATCACCGGCGCCTTCGGCAGCGTCGACTTGACCGAGTCGAGCATCCGCTCGTACCCGGGCTTGAGCCGCAGCGCGGCCAGCCGCTCGGCCATCCCACCGGTGGTCGGAGCGTACGACCGACCGTTGTCGTTGAAGACGATCACCAGCGGGCGGTTCTTGCCGGCCGCGATGTTGTTCAACGCCTCCCAAGCCATCCCGCCGGTCATCGCGCCGTCACCGATCACCGCGACCGGGGTGCGGCCCGTCTCCCGCCGCACCGCGAACGCCTTGGCCAACCCGTCGGCGTAGCTCAATGCGGTCGAGGCGTGCGAGTTCTCCACCCAGTCGTGGGCGGACTCCGCGCGGCTCGGGTACCCGGAGAGCCCACCGCGTACCCGCAGGTCGTCGAAGGCGGCGGCCCGGCCGGTGATGATCTTGTGCACGTATGACTGGTGCCCGGTGTCGAACACGATCGGGTCCGCCGGCGAGTCGAACACCCGGTGGATGGCCAGGGTCAGCTCCACCACGCCCAGGTTCGGTCCGAGGTGCCCACCGTGTCTGGCCACCTTCTCCACCAGGAACGCGCGGATCTCGCCGGCCAGCTCGTCCAGTTGCTCCGGGGTCAACGTACGCACGGAGGACGGAGAGGTGATGCGGTCGATCAGCGACACAGAACGGCTCCTCGTTTCGGCTCCGATTCACGGTACTCGGGACTCCTCGACGCTACTGCCCACAACTGTCCGAGCACATAGGATCCGCTGCATGTCGCAACCGCAGTCCGCCCTGACCGACGATCCGACCCCGCGGCCGCTGGTCGTCGGGCATCGCGGGGCCAGCGCCGCCGCGCCGGAGAACACCATGGCCGCGTTCCGGGCCGCCTGGGATGCCGGGGTCCGCTGGCTGGAGACCGACACCCAGCCCAGCATCGACAACGTCCCGGTGCTCATCCACGACGACGACGTCGACCGGACCACCTCCGGCACCGGCGCGGTCCGCGAGTCCAGGGCACTGGATCTGGCCACCCTGGACGCCGGTTCCTGGTTCGGCGACGCGTTCGCCGGCGAGCGGATCCCGGAGCTGAGTGCGCTGCTGGCCGAGCTGCCGGCGGACGGCCGGGTCTTCCTGGAGATCAAGGGTCAGCACACCCGGGAGCAGCTGGTGGCGATCCTGGAGGTCAGCAGGGCGTCCGGCGCCGACGACCGGGTGCTGCTGCAGTCCTTCGAACGCGATGCGCTTGCCACCCTGCGCAGCATCAGCCCCGACCGCCCGCTGGGGCTGCTGACCGTCGGGTGGGACACCGATCCGGTGGCGGCGGCGCGGGAGCTGGGCGCCGTCACCTACAACCCGCACCACCTGCTGCTGCGCGGGCAGCCGGACCCGGCCGGCGCGGTGGCCGCCCTGCACGACGCCGGCATCGCAGTCTCGGTGTGGACGGCCGACGAGGTCGCCGACTGGGAGGTCCTCACCGACCTCGGGGTGGATGCGATCATCACCAACAAGCCGGCCGAGCTGGCCCAGTGGCTCGCCGCCCGGGTCACCGGCGGCTGAGCTCCGCCTGAGCACTTCCCAAGTAGCGGAAACCTCGCCAGGTAGCGCAATGTCCACCGGCGCGTCCCCCAACGTTCCGCTACCTGCTGGAGGGGTCAGGCACAAATCTGGCCACGCACTCGATGTGGTGGGTCTGCGGGAAACAGTCGAACGCGCGCAGGGTGTCCAGCCGGTACCCGGCCTCGGCCAGGGCAGCGGTGTCGCGCGCCAAGGCAGCCGGATCACAGGCGACGTACACGATCACCGAGGGCTGACGAGCCGCCAGCGCGACACAGACCGCCCGGCCGGCGCCGGACCGCGGCGGGTCGAGCACCACGGCATCCACCCGGTCCGCCAATTCGTCCAGCACCTGCTCCACCCGGCCGTTGACGGCTCGCACCTGCGGCAGGTCGGCCAGATTGGCCGCGGCCGACTCGGTGGCGGTGGCGTCACCCTCGACGGTCAGCACCGCACCCGTCGGTCCGACCCGATCGGCCAGTTCGGCGGCGAACAGGCCGACCCCGCCGTACAGATCCCACGCCGTGCCGCCCGTCAGTTCCACCCCGTCGAACGCCTCACCGACGGCCGCGTACAGCACCGCAGCGGCCTCCGGATGCACCTGCCAGAAGCCGTCAGCGGCCACCGAGAAGTCCCGGCCGGCAACGGTTTCGGTGATCAGCGGCACCTCGGCTCCGGCGCCGGCCCAGACCGCGATCGGCGCACCGTCGGCGGCGTGGGTCAGCGTCACCTCCGGCAGCTTCCGGTGGCCGCCGCCCCGCAGTCGGCGCACCCGCTCCGGCACCTCGAGCACCGTCGCGAGCTCGGTCAGGCCGGGCGCGGCGATCTCGCAGGGCGCGGCCACCGAGATGCCGACCACCTGGTGCGAGCGGGCCGCCCGTGGCCCGATCCGGCCGTCGGCGTCCAGCGCCCAGCGCACCCTGGTCCGCCAGCCGTACCCGGCGTCACCGTCCACCCGGCCGGGCAGTGCCTCGACCTGCACCTGTCGCTCGATGCCGGCTATCCGGGACAACTGCTCGGCGACCACCGCAGCCTTCAGCTCGAGCTGCCGCACCGGGTCGGCGTGCTGGAAGTCGCAGCCGCCGCAACCACCCGGCCGGAAATGTCCACAGCGCGGTGTCACCCGCCGGGCATCGGGCCGCAGGATCGCGATGGCGTCAGCCCGGAAGTACCCGGCATGGCTGACGTCGGTGAGCCGTACCCGGGCCCGCTCCCCGGGTAGCGCGTGCCGGACGAACACCACCCGGGTGTCCCAGCGGGCCACGCAGTGCCCGCCGTGGGCGACAGCACCGATCTCCAACTCCACCTCGTCGCCGATCCGGGGTTTGCGGCCCGATCCCGAATCGGCCGGCAGGTGCTCAGTTGTCATCTCGACCGGTCTGGTGCAGCGTGATCTGGGTCGGTACGTCGCGGAGCCGTCGATCGGCGTTCTCCGATGAGGCCAGCTGCCACGGCACGCTGGTCACCATCACCCCGGGCGTGAACAACAGCCGACTCTTGAGCCGCAACGCGGTTTGGTTGTGCAGCACCTGTTCCCACCAGTGGCCGACCACGTACTCCGGGATGAACACCGTGATCAGGTCGCGCGGCGAATCCTTCCGGACCCGCCGGACGTACTCGAGGATCGGCTTGGTGATCTCCCGGAACGGCGAGTCGATCACCTTGAGCTGCACCGGGATCTGCCGGTCCTCCCACTCCCTGGCCAGGTTCGCCGTCTCCTGCTGGTCGACGTTCACCACGACCGCCTCCAGGGTGTCGGCCCGGATGGCCCTGGCGTAGGCCAGTGCCCTGATCGCCGGCAGGTGCAGCTTCGAGATCAGCACAATGGCGTGGATCCGGCTGGGCAGCACCATGTCGTCCTCGTCGGCCGCCAGCTCGGTGGCCACCCGGTCGTAGTGCCGCCGGATCGCCTTCATCATCGCGAACAGCAGCGCCATCGCCAGGATGGCAATCCAGGCGCCGGCCAGGAACTTGGTGATCAGGACGATCACCAGCACCACCGAGGTGAAGCACAGGCCGATCGTGTTGATGATCTGGCTGCGGCGCATCCGCCGCCGGGCTGCCGGGTCCTTCTCCACCCGCAGATGCCGGTTCCAGTGCCGGATCATCCCGGCCTGCGAGCATGTGAAGGACACGAAGACGCCGACGATGTACAGCTGGATCAGTGCGGTCACGTTGGCCTGGAAGGCGATCAGCAGGATCAGCGCGACCACCGCCAAGAAGACGATGCCGTTGGAGAAGGCCAGCCGATCGCCGCGGGTGCGCAGCTGACGGGGCAGATAACTGTCCTTGGCCAGAATCGACGCCAGCACCGGAAAGCCGTTGAACGCGGTGTTGCACGCCAGGATCAGGATCAGTCCGGTGGCGAAGGACACGACGTAGAACGCCGGGCTGAACCCGGAGAACACGGACTGCGCGATCTGCGCGATCATCGTCTTCTGGTAGTAGTCGGCGGGCGCGCCGATCAGCTGGGTACCCGGCTCCACGATGTGCGTCTTGGTGATCTGGGCGAGCGCCACCAGACCGAGGATCATGGTGACGGCGATCAGCCCCATCAGCGCGAGGGTGGTGGCCGCATTCTTCGATTTCGGTTTGCGGAAAGCTGGTACGCCGTTCGAGATCGCCTCCACGCCGGTGAGCGCTGCCGACCCGGTGGAGAAGGACCGCAACAACAGGAAGACCAGGGCCAGCCCGGACAGCGAATGCGTCACCGGGATCTCGAATCCGGCGCTCTCCGCCCGCATTTCGGAGCCGAACAGCCAGCGGCCCAGCCCGGCGCCGATCATCACCAGCATCGAGGCGATGAACAGGTAGACCGGGATCGCGAACGCCATGCCGGATTCGCGCACCCCCCGCAGGTTCGCGGTGACCACCAGCAGCACGATGACCACCGACGAGAGCACCGGGTGTTCACCCACGACCGGGATCGCCGAACCGATGTTGGCCACCCCGGACGCGGTGGACACCGCGACCGTCAGGATGTAGTCCACCGACAGCGCGCTTGCCACCACCAGCCCCGCGGTCGGCCCGAGGTTGGTGGTGGCGACCTCGTAGTCGCCGCCGCCGCTCGGGTAGGCGTGCACGTTCTGCCGGTAGGACAGGACGACAACGATCATCACCACGCAGACCAGCACGGCGATCCATGGCGCGTAGACGTAGGCGGCGATGCCGGCCACCGACAGGGCGGCGAAAACTTCCTGCGGCGCATAGGCCACGCTGGACATCGCGTCCGAGGCGAAGACCGGCAATGCGATCCGTTTGGGCAGCAGCGTGTGCGCCAGCCGGTCGCTGCGGAACGGGCGCCCCAACAACAGGCGCTTGGTAGCAACCCTTACCTTGGACACTCGTCCACCTCCAGCGCGGAAGCCTACGTCCACTTCACCCTGCACGAGTGCTTGGCGTTAGTGTTCACCACGTGCACATCGTCATCATGGGCTGCGGCCGGGTCGGCTCCGCGCTCGCCAAGGGTCTGCACCGGTTCGGTCACTCGGTCGCAGTGATCGACCGGGACGACTCGGCGTTCCGCCGGCTCGGTCCGGACTTCACCGGTGAGCAGGTGCTCGGCGTCGGTTTCGACCGCGACACCCTGCTCAAGGCCAGGATCCGCGATGCCCACGCCTTCGCCGCCGTGTCCTCGGGCGACAACTCGAACATCATCGCCGCCAGGGTGGCCCGCGAACAGTTCGGCGTGGAGACGGTGGTGGCCAGGATCTACGACGCCAAGCGGGCCGCCGTCTACGAGCGGCTGGGCATTCCCACCGTCGCGACGGTGCCGTGGACCACCGACCGGTTGCTGCGGGCGATCCTGCCCGACGGCATGATCACCGAATGGCGCGATCCCTCCGGGACGGGCGCGATCATCAACCTGCCCTACCACCCGGGGTGGGCCGGCCGCCCGCTGGTGCAGCTCGAGGAGGCCATCGGGGTGCGCACCGCCTTCATCGTGCGATTCGGCAAGGGCGTCCTCCCGGACGTCGACACGGTGGTGCAGGAGGGTGATGTGATTTACGCCGCAACACTTTCTGGCGAAACCAAGCAGGTTGCCGAGCGGGCCGCCGACTCGCCGGCGGAGGCAAGCTGATGCGCGTCGCCATCGCCGGGGCCGGCTCGGTCGGACGGTCGATCGCCTCCGAGCTGCTCGAGAACGGCCATCAGGTGCTGCTGATCGACCGGGATCCCGGAGCCATCAAGCCGGAGCGGATCGAGGCGGCGGAGTGGGTGCAGGCCGACGCCTGCGAGGTGTCCTCGTTGGAGGAGGCCGGGCTGCAGACCTGCGATGTGGTGATCTCCTGCACCGGGGACGACAAGGTGAACCTGGTGGTCTCGCTGCTGGCGAAGACCGAGTTCGCCGTCGACCGGGTGGTGGGCCGGGTCAACGACCCGCGCAACGAATGGCTGTTCAACGACTCCTGGGGCGTCGACGTCGCGGTCTCGACACCGCGAATCCTGGCCGCGCTGGTCGAGGAAGCGGTGACGGTGGGCGACCTGGTCCGGCTGTTCACCCTGCGCCAGGGCCAGGCGAACCTGGTGGAAGTCACGCTGCCGCCGAACACCGCGATGGCCGGGCGCCCGGTGCGGGATCTGCGGCTGCCGCGGGACGCGGCGCTGGTGACGATCCTTCGCGGCGGCCGGGTGATCGTGCCCTCGCCCGACGAGCCGGTCGAGGCCGGTGACGAGCTGCTGTTCGTCGCCTCCCCGGACGTCGAGGACGACGTGCGCCGGGCCCTGCTGTAGCCGGGCCGTCAGCCCTGCCGGTCCTGCTTCTTGCGGTCCATCCGCTGCTCGGCCAACGCCATCCGTTCCTTGAACGTCAACGGCTTGGCCTTCGGGTTTTCCTTGCGTCGTTCCCGCAGCTCCTGCCACTGCTGACGGGGGTTCTTACCGGACCCGGAGTTGACGATCAGCACGGTGCCGATGATCACCAGGATGAACAGCGGGTAGCCCATCGCAATCCTGGCGAACGCCAGCCAGCCGACCTGGTCACTGTCGTACAGCCAGCGCTGCACGACGAACCTGGCCGCGCAGACCAGCACCCACAACGCGGTCGCCAGGTCGTATTTCCGGACCAGGGCGCGGTCCTTGCGCCAGGCGTTGCCCCGGCCGTTCAGGTTCTCCCAGATCACCCCGATCAGCGGCCAGCGGACCAGGATCGAGATCAACAGGGCGACGCCGTAGACCACGAACGACCAGATGCCCAGCAGGAAGAATCCCTTGGCCGAACCGGACCGGTTCGCGATGAACGCGGCGACCGCCACCGCGAACAGGCCGCCGAGGGCCTGACCGACCGGCTCGTGGCGCAACAGCCGGATGACGGCGATCACCACCGCGGCGGCGATGGCCGCGCCGATCGCCCAGCCGAGTCCGGCTGCGGCGTTGGCGATCACGAAGACGATCACCGGCAGCGCGGAGTCGAGCATTCCGCTCAGGCCGCCCATCTGTTCCCAGGTGGAGGGCAGCGGTCGCTCGCTCGGTGTACTCGGCTGCGTCGGCTCCGGCGGGTGTTCCGGGGTGGCTGCTTCGCTCACGAAGTACTCCCCGCTTGTCGTCCCCCACTCGCTGCGCTCGCGGGCGGTACCCGCACGCGGGTTGTCCTCGTTCTGTGCCGATGGTTCGTGCGCAAGCTCGCTCACGAATTCGTGTGCAGCTCGTACTCGGGGTTGTACATCACCTTGGCGCCGTTACGGACGGCAATCCGGCCGCGGGCCTTCAGGGTGCGACCCGGCTCGATACCCCGGATCGACCGGCGGCCGAGCCAGATCAGTTCGACCGCGTCCGTCCCGTCGTACAACTCCGCGGTGAAGGCCGGCAGTGAGTCGGTGGGCCGCAGGTCGACCGAGCGGAGCCGACCGAGCAGGGTCACCTTCTCCCCCTGGCAGCAGACTCCCGCCGCCCTGGCCTCGTCGTTCGCTTCGACCTCCGAGCTCAGGATCTCCGCCTCGACCTGGTCCTGGTCGGTGGTCAACTGCCGCAACCAGGTTCCGACCTTCGTCACTGTTGTCTCCCAAACGCTGGACCTGCGTGCCCGGACGCGTCCGGCCGGACGCGTTCCCGTGATGACATCCACGGTAACCCGTCCGGCCGGGGGCCGAGCGTCTTCGGTGCTCACGGTGTGCGTTCCGGCACACCCGCGGCGAGCAGCCTTCTGTTGCAGCGCCGTCGAGTCACGCGCTTGCATTCACGGTGCGGTCGCGGGCGGTCGGCTCAGGCACAGTCGACGCAGATCGGGCGGCCGTTTCGTTCGGATGCCAGCCGGCTGCGGTGCTGCACCAGGAAACAGGAGCTGCAGGTGAACTCGTCCGCCTGCTTCGGAATCACCTTCACGGTGAGTTCCTCGCCGGACAGGTCGGCGCCGGGGAGCTCGAAGGATTCGGCGGTATCGCCCTCGTCGACGTCGACGACGGCCGACTGGGCCTCGTTCCGACGAGCCTTCAGCTCTTCCAGCGAATCCTCACCGACCTCGTCCGACTCGTTGCGGCGCGGGGCGTCGTAATCGGTAGCCATCGGTCGTTCCTTACCTCGTTGCTTTGATCGGGTGGTTCGCGGGTGATAACGCAGGGAGGGTCGATTTTGTGCCCGAGTCGCAGTGATCTTCGTCGGACGAACTTGCGTACGGAGATTCCCCGGATATTGCGGTCGGCGGCAGCACCATAGCGGACTGCCGCTCCGACCGCATCCGGGACCCCCCGATACGCCCGTCCCGGACCGGCCCGCCGCGTCGCGGCAGGCGCCCGGCCGCCGTGCCTCTACCCTGGCAGCGTGACTTCCGACCCCGCCGCCACACGGTACCGCCGCCGACGCCGTTGGCCGGTGCTCGTGGTGACCGTCGTGCTGCTGCTGGCAACCGGCATCATCTGGTTCCAGGCCCTCAAGCCCGTCGCCGCCGAGAGCACCGGCTGCAACACGCCCGGCCCGGCCCCCAGCACGCAGACCCAGACCAGTCGGACGAAGACACCGACCACCACCTTCGGCGGCGCGCCGTCGACCACCAGCAAGAAGGCGACGACCTCCAGCAGCGCCACCCGGAAGGGTCCGACCACCCTCGGAACGCTCACCGACAAGAACACCCTGGCGAGTGTCCGGCCGGCCCCGCCGGCCGGGATCACCCTGAATGTGTTCAACGCCTCCCAGCAGCGCGGGATGGCGAAGACGATGTCGGACGAGCTGCGGAACGTCGGGTTCGCGTCGATCGGTGCGGTCGACAACGATCCGCTGTATCCGGCCGGCGATCTGCGGTGCGTCGGCGAGATCCGCTACGGCGCTGCAGGTGTCGCCGGTGCCCGGACTGCGTTGATCATGATGCCGTGCGCCCAGCTGGTAGTGGACAGCCGGGTGGACGACTCCGTCGACATGGCGATCGGCGCCCGTTTCGAATTCGCCGACACGCCGGAGACCGTCAAAACCGAGTTGAAGGCCATCAGCGAGGCGGCGACGCCGCCGGCCGTCATCGACGGGCGCACGCTGGCGCCACGTTCCACCATGCCCATTCCACCCCTGCCGACCGCGGCCTGCGCAAGCTGATCGAGAGAGTGAGCCCGCCATGACACCGAGGAACCCGCCGAAGACGCCGAGAGGCCGGCGGTGACCGCCAGGAAGCCGACCAAGGCCTTCGGGATCGACGTCGGCGGCACCGGGATCAAGGGCGGCATCGTCGATCTGTCGACCGGTGAACTGATCGGTGAGCGCTACCGGTTGGATACCCCGCAGCCGTCGACGCCGGAATCGGTGGCCAAGACCTGCGGAGCGGTCGCGGAGAACTTCGACTATGCCGGCCCGGTCGGGCTGACGTTTCCCGGAGTGATCCAGAAGGGCACCGTGATGACGGCCGCCAACGTGGACCACAGCTGGATCGGCACCTCATTGGTGACCACCGCCGACCCCCACCTGCCCGGCCCGGTGACGGTGCTCAACGATGCCGACGCCGCCGGGCTCGCCGAGGTCCGCTACGGCGCCGGCGCCGGCCAGAGCGGGTTGGTGATGATGGTGACGCTCGGCACCGGAATCGGAACCGCGCTGATCCACGACGGGGTGCTGATCCCGAACGCCGAACTCGGCCACATCGAGATCGACGGCCACGATGCCGAGCGCCGGGCCGCCGCCTCCGTCAAGGAGCGCAAGGACCTGAGCTGGGAGGACTGGGCCAAGCGGGTCACCAAGTACCTGCAGACGATCGAGAACCTGCTTTGGCCGCAACTGATCATCCTGGGCGGCGGAGTTTCCAAGAAACCGGACAAATGGGTACCGCTGTTGGAGACCCGCACCCGACTGGTGGTCGCCGAAATGCGCAACAACGCGGGCATCGTCGGCGCGGCGCTGGCCGCGGTCGAGGGTGTGGAGAAGGACTGACGGCGGCTGCCGGGATGTCCGCGAACGCATCCGGAACAGGGCACTGACCACCGACGATCGGTCGAGAGTGGCCGGCGTCGGCGGCTACACTGGAGCGGTCGCCGATTCGGCCCCATCCCAGCAGGCACCTAGACATCACACGTGCAGTGTGCGCAGGCCGCGGGACCGCCGCTGGATCGTCGACCGCTCATCGGACAGGAAAGGTCATCAGTGGCTGGCGCAGCAGGTTCAACCCGTACCACCCCCACCGCCGAGGCCGCAGCGGACGCATCGTCGGCGTCCACGTCCACATCGCCTATGTCGGAGGCTCCCTTGACAGCGGTTCCCAGCGAATCGAGCAGCACCAGCAGCACGCCCGAGACTGCAGCGGCAGACGCCGCAGCGGACACCGTAGCGGCCGAGAAGCCCGCCGCCGGCCGGAGCGCGGCGACGGCCAAGACCGCCGCGAAGAAGCCCACCACCAAGAAGGCCGCGGCGGACAAGTCCGCTACCGAGGCTGACGCGGAAGGCACGGCCGCCGGAACCACCGCGGCGAAGAAGCCGGCCGCCACCCGCCGGAAGGCCGCGCCGAAGAAGACGGCGGCCGCAGCAGGCGCCGACGAGGCCGAAGTCGGCCCCGAGGCGGCCGACGGCGAGAAGAAGGAAGGCACCACCGCGACCGAGCGGGCCGAGGCCGAGTTCGCCTGGGACGACGACGAAGAGGAGTCCGAGGCCCTCAAGCAGGCCCGCAAGGACGCCGAGTTGACGGCATCCGCCGACTCGGTCCGGGCTTATCTGAAGCAGATCGGCAAGGTGGCGCTGCTCAACGCCGAGGAGGAGGTCGACCTCGCCAAGCGGATCGAGGCCGGGCTGTTCTCCAACGAACGGCTGAAGCAGGCCGAGGATCCGACGGACGACTCCGGCGCCAAGGTCTCCCGCGAACTGCAGCGCGACCTGCGCTGGGTCCGCCGCGACGGCGAACGCGCGAAGAACCATCTGCTGGAGGCGAACCTGCGGCTGGTGGTGTCGTTGGCCAAGCGTTACACCGGGCGTGGGATGGCGTTCCTGGACCTGATCCAGGAAGGCAACCTGGGCCTGATCCGGGCGGTCGAGAAGTTCGACTACACCAAGGGTTACAAGTTCTCCACCTATGCCACCTGGTGGATCCGGCAGGCAATCACCAGGGCGATGGCCGATCAGGCCCGCACCATCCGGATCCCGGTGCACATGGTCGAGGTGATCAACAAGCTGGGCCGTATCCAACGTGAGCTGCTCCAGGATCTGGGTCGCGAGCCCACTCCGGAGGAACTGGCCAAGGAAATGGACATCACGCCGGACAAGGTGCTGGAGATCCAGCAGTACGCCCGGGAGCCCATCTCACTCGACCAGACGATCGGCGACGAGGGCGATTCCCAGCTCGGGGACTTCATCGAGGACTCGGAAGCGGTGGTGGCCGTTGACGCGGTCTCCTTCACCCTGCTGCAGGATCAGTTGCAGTCGGTGCTGCAGACCCTGTCCGAGCGCGAAGCCGGCGTGGTGCGGCTGCGGTTCGGCCTGACCGACGGGCAGCCGCGCACCCTGGACGAGATCGGCCAGGTCTACGGCGTCACCCGTGAGCGGATCCGGCAGATCGAGTCGAAGACGATGAGCAAGCTCCGTCATCCGTCGCGTTCGCAGGTGTTGCGCGACTACCTCGAGTAGGCCGCCCCGATGGACGAATGGCCGATCTGGTTGATCGGCGTGTTGGTGCTGGTCATCGCCGGTGTCGGCTCGGTGGTCGTGGTGCGCAACAGATCCCGTCGCGCGGGCCGGGACGAAGCGGTGGCCGGTGCCAGGGCCGCCCTCGAGGCCGCCGAGGTGAGTCGGGACGCCTGCCACGGCACCGTGCCGGAAGCCGACCAGCTGTTCGACCGGGCCCACCTCATCATCTCCGGCAGCACCGGCGCATCGGGCGCCCGGCAGGCGGCCGAGCTGGCCGACCGGGCGGATCGCCTGTGGCAGGCAGCGAATGGCTGATGCCGCAAAGGCGGCAGCGCGCGGGCCAAGGACCGCGGCTCGATGGATCCAGTGGGGTTCGTTGGCGCTGGCCATCGCCCTGCTGCTGGTCTTCCTGCTGTCGCAGCGGCAGACCACCGATTTCCTCTACGGCACCCAGCACGTCGGCAGCGTCGACGACGGCAACGACGACGCCAGTGACGACACCGCCGGGTCTGCCGACGGCAGCACGCACGAGTACACCGGCACGCTGCCGTCGGACGCCGCGTTGGCGGCGCTGTTCGCCAAGTCCACCATCGTTCGGCTGCCCGGGGCGATAGCCACCTTCGACGAGCCGCGGGTGCTCGCCGCGATCGGCCACGCCGACCAGGTCAGGGCACAACAGGACGACCCGCAACCGAAGATCAAGGTGATCGTCGCGCCGCCGGATCTGTCGGACACCGACGAAGACCGGATCGCGGCGTTACCCGGCGACAACCTCAGAATCGTCGGACTGGCGGTCACCTTCGCGGGCTACGACATCATGCCGTCGGACACCGACGGCTGGCAGCAGCAGTTCGTCACCGGCGACGTGACCTCACTGATCCTGAGTCGCCTTGCCGGGGTGTTGCACGAACCGGAACCGTCCGAGGCCGCGAGCGCGGTCCAGTGGCGCACACCGACCACCGCCGAATTGCGCACCGTGGTCGACGGTCTCGGCACCGACCGGCTGTACACGGCCCCCGGTGCCGACCTCGACGAGGTTCCTCCGGTCGCCGGCCAGGCGTTCCCGACCACCCCACCGATCGTTGTCGCGCTCCCCCGCCAGGTGGCCGGCGAGCCCGTTCCCGACTATGCAGCTGCGCTGGCCCAACGGTTCCCGGACACGCCGATCATCGTGATGTACGGCTATTGGTGCAGCTACGCCGGGCCGGGCGCCGACAACACCGAGGTGGCCACCGCGTCCTACTACAGCCGGTACGGGCAACTGATCTCCGAGAACGCGTACCCGCAGTGGAACGTGCTGAACGTCTACCTGCAGCAGTGGGCACGGATCCGCTACGCCGGGCTGTTCGACCGGCCGTTGCCCTACCAGCTGCCGGATCCGGTGGGCGTCGCGCTGCCCGTCCTGCCGTGGCTGTTTCTGGCCTGTGTGCTGGTGTTCCTCGGCGCTTCCGTGCATTCCGCCCGTCGTCGGCCCGACGCCGCACCCGGCGGCGACGAAGCGCCGGCGGACGGCTCGGGAACCGTGCCGATGTCGTCCTGGGGTCGGCTCGCCGGACTGAGCTCGCTGGCGGTGGAGCTGTCCGGACTGGCCGACGATCGGACGAACCCTCGGCTGGCCCGTGGCGTCGTGCGGCTCACCGCCGCCCGCGAGGCGCTGGACGCCGACCGCAGCGCGGCGATCGTCGGGTCCCAACTCGATGCGGCGCAACGGGAGTTCGGCAAGCTCGCCGATCTGCTCGATCGACCCGACTACCGGCCCGAGGCATATCTGGCCGGGAGGTCGTCGTGAGAAAGCTCCTGGCCTCGGCACTGACCACCAGCTATCGCTGGGTACTGGTCGGCTGCGTGCTGCTCGCCGGCTGGTCGCTGTGGACCGGCGGGATCTTCGACAGCCACGTCGCCTCGACCATCCGCTCCTCCTCGGTGTACGCCGACACGTCGTACCAACTGGATACCGCTGCCGCCCAGCGGGTGATCGGTAATCGCCGGTTGGCCGCGGTGTTCCTGGACACCACCGACGACGAGGTGGCCGCGCAGACCTGCAAGGACCTGAAGAGCGCGGCCGACGGCGTGCTGGTGGTGATCGTCTATTCCGGCGACGACGGCCTGCAGAACTACGGGTGCTCGCTGTTGCCCGGCGCGGACGACGACGACGGCTTCGGCAAGGCCTTCGTCGCGGAGTCGGTGATCGCGACCGGCATCTCCGGGTTCGCCGACCATCCGCTCGACGCAGTGAAAACCATGGCGGTCAAGTACGACGCGCTGGCGAACGCCGGCATCGTGCCGCAGCAGGCCAGAGTGATCCAGGCGTCCGCTCCCCGATACCTGTTGGCGCTCATCGCGTTGGTCGCAGTAGTCGGCGGCGCTGCGGTCATCTACGCCGTCTCCCGGCGGGCCGGGCGGGCGGTCGCCGACGCCACCGACATTTCGATCGGGAAACACGATGATCTGGTCGACGTGAATGCCACCATGGCCGGCATCGCCGGCACCATTCTGCAGGTGGACGGCCGGTTCGCGGCCCCGGCGGACCAGCCGTCGAGCTGGTTCACCAGGTACCGCCGGTTGGCCGCCGACTATGCCACGCTGGCTGCGGACGTCACCGACCACGCCGACGGAAAGGGTCATGGGACAGTCGATTCGCTGTCGCAGCGAGCGGTCCAGCTTGCCGAAGACGCCGCAGAATTGGCCAGAACCAGGACGACCGGCGGTTAACAGCTGGCTCGGTAGCGGGCCGCCGGCGATACTGGCGGCATGGGCGTCTACACGGAGCGGATTCTCCCGCACCTGATGGACCGCGCCATGCGGGACAAGGAACTGGACCCGATCCGTGCCAGGGTGGCGGCGAACCTGACCGGCGAAGTACTCGAGATCGGATTCGGCTCCGGCCTGAACACGGCGCTCTATCCGGCGACCGTCAGCCGAGTACTGGCGGTGGAACCGGCATTGCTCTCCCGCCGGCTCGCCGACCGGCGGGCGACGGCACAAACTGCCGAGGGCGAACGCCGATCGCGGATCCCGGTCGAATACATCGGTCTTGACGGGCAGCGCCTGCCGCTGCCGGAGGCGAGCGTCGACCAGGTCTTGTCGACGTGGACCCTGTGCAGCATTCCCGATGTTGCGCGGGCACTTTCCGAGATCCGGCGGGTGTTGCGGCCAGGCGGATCGCTGCATTTCGCCGAGCACGGTCTCTCACCGGACCCGAAGGTTGCCCGTTGGCAGACGCGGCTCACGCCGATCCAACGACGGGTCGCCGGCGGATGCCGGCTGAACCTTCCGATCGCCGACCTGATCACCGCTTCCGGTCTTCAGCTGACGGGGCTGACGAACTTCTACCTGCACGCCTCCAAGACCGCGGGCTACATCTATGAGGGAGCGGCGACGAGGGCGGCGCCCTGACTCAGCCCGGGGCAAACAGACGTATCAAATCAAACCTTCGATCGATGTCGCCCTGCTTGGCCGCTGGAAGTCTGAGACAGTAGCCGGGTTCCGGCCGCCGTCGATCGGAGTTTGCATGTACTCGCCTGCGTCGTCCTCAGGGCCACCGACGACCGAGCCGGCCGGACCCGGGCCGGCCCGGCGCAACCGATGGATCGGGCTGGCGGTGCTCGCGCTGGCGGTCGCGATGATCGTGCTGGACGGGACGATCGTCGGTGTTGCGCTACCGGCCATCGTGCGCGATCTGCGGCTGGACCTCACCGACGCGCAATGGGTGAACAGTGTCTATTCGGTGGTCTTCGCGGCGCTGCTGCTGACCAGCGGGCGGCTCGGCGATCGCCTCGGTCGACGACGTTGGATGATCGCCGGCGTCGTCGTCTTCGTCGCCGGGAGTCTGCTGGCGGCCGGGTCCGATACCGCGGGTTCGCTGATCGCCGCCCGCTTGGTACAGGGCATCGGCGGGGCGATGGTGCTGCCCTCCACGCTGTCGTCGGTCAACACCACCTTCCGCGGCAAGGAGCGGGCCGCCGCGTTCGGCGTCTGGGGGGCAGTGATGTCCGGGGCGGCCGCGATCGGGCCGCTGCTCGGCGGCTGGCTCACCTCGTCGTTCAGCTGGCCCTGGATCTTTCTGATCAACGTCCCCATCGGTGTGCTGGTGGTGATCGGAGCGCTGCTGTTCGTGCCGGAGTCGCGGACGAAGATCGACCGGCCAGGCCTTGATGTCGATGGACTGCTGTTGTCCGGCTTCGGTTTCGGGCTGCTGGTGTTCGGCGTCATCGAAGGCTCACAACTCGGCTGGTGGAGGCCGATCGCCGACCTGCGGATCCTGGGCATCCACTGGTCGACGTCGATGCCGATCTCCGCCGCACCGGTCGCGATCCTGCTGGGAATGGCACTGATCGCGCTGTTCGTGGTCTGGGAGCGGCATCGCACCAGGGTGCGGCGGTCGCAGATCCTGGACCTGAAGTTGTTCGGCCATCGGACGTTCGTCTGGGGCAACGTCACCGCCGCGATGGTCGCCATCGGCGAGTTCGCGCTGGTCTTCGTGCTGCCGCTGTACCTGGTGAACGTCCTGCAGCTGACCACCATGGGCGCCGGCCTGGTACTGGCGGCGATGGCCGCCGGAGCCTTCGTGTCCGGCGCTCAGGCCCGGCACCTGGCAGCCCGATTCGGCCCGCCGGGGGTGGTGATCATCGGGCTTGCCCTGGAGACCGGCGGCGTGCTGCTGACCGCGCTGGTCATCGGCACCGGCACCTCGCCGTGGCTGATCGCCGGACTGCTGGTGATCTACGGGGTCGGCCTCGGGCTGGCCTCGGCGCAGCTCACCAGCACCGTGCTGGCCGACATCCCGCCGGAGGAATCCGGACAGGGGTCCGCAACCCAGAGCACCGTCCGCCAGGTCGGCTCGGCGCTCGGTTCGACCATCGCCGGGGCGGTCATGGCCATCGGGCTGGGCAACAGCCTGTCCGGCGGCGACCCCGTCGTCTTCGCCTCGTCGACGCGCTGGAGTCTGCTGGCCGCCGCCGTTTTCCTGGCCTTCGGCCTCATCGGCGCGTTCCGGGTTGCCGCCGCTGCCGCGGCGGGTAGCAACCGGGCGGGTGGGCCGGCGACATCAGCCTGACCGGCCGGTTTCGGGTCAGTCGCGACTGGCCACCCAGCCGTCCGGCTGGAACGTTGCAGCATCGGCCGGCCGCCGGTCGTCGAAGACCTTCCGGTGCCCGGAACGAATGGTGACGTCGTCGACGTACACACCGCGGCCCAGGTACGACGGGTCGGTGGTGTACCGCCACCGGAGCTGCACATCGCCGGCCGTCGGGAGGTCGGCCGTCGCCCGGAGCCACTGGCGCCCCTGATATCCGGAGATCGCCCCGGCGGTGTCGACGTCCAGTCCTCGGCCGCTGAGGTGGAACGGCAGTTGACTCCAGGTCTGTCCGCCGTCGCCCGATTGTTCGAGGAACAGCATGTCGGAGTTCGGCTCGGTGTCGTACCAGAGCTGGAAGTCCAGCCGCGACGAAGCCGGCAGGCTCACCGGCAGGGTGAGCGTGGTGGTGGCTTGGTCCGTCATTCCGGCGTACCAGGCGGTTTGTCCGGTCGCCGGCCGGACCGGGATCGCCCGGGCAAGGTCGTAGGCCATGGTGCGCCGGGCCACCGCGATCGGACCCAGAATGTCCCGGTTCGGGTGGACGTTGTTGGTCAGCAGCACGACGAACGATTGGGTGGTCGGGTCCACCACGATCGACGTGCCGGTGAACCCGGTGTGCCCGAAGGTGTACGGGGTCGCCAGTGCCCCCTGGTACGACGGCAGGTTCAGCTCGAAGCCGAGGCCGTTGGGTCCGGGGATGGCCGGGGAATCGGTCAGCATGGCCAGCACGGAGTCCCGCGACAGGATGCGGGCAGCGCCGTACTTGCCGCCGTTGAGCATCATCTGGCACAGGATCGCCATGTCGTGTGCCGTGGAGAACAGCCCCGCATGGCCGGCAACCCCGCCGAGGGCCCAGGCGTTCTCGTCGTGCACCTCGCCCCAGACCAGGCCACGGTTCTCCGTCGACTCGTACTCCTCGGCGGCGATCCGGTACTTGAGAGATGCCGGCGGGTTGAACATGGTGTCGGTCATCTTCAACGGCCCGGTGATGCCCTCCCGGACCAGCACGTCCAGCGTCTTGCCGGTGAGCGACTCCACCACGAGCTGCAGGCTCAGCATGTTGAGGTCGGCGTAGATCCGGGTGGTACCCGGCGGCGCCTGCAGCTTGTGCGTGAGAATCACGTTCACCATGGCCTCGTGGCTGGGGTAGGTCCACAACCCGGGTACCGGGTCCGGCGGCAGGCCGGAGGTGTGGGTCAGCAGCTGCCGGATGGTGACGGCCTGCTTACCGTTGGCGGCGAACGCCGGCAGGTAGGAGGCAACGGTGGCGTCGAGATCCAGCCGGCCGCGATCGACCAACTGCATCGCGACGATCGAGGTGAACAGCTTGGTCAGCGACGCCAGGTCGTACAGGGTGTCCTTGGTGGCCGGGATCCATTGGTCCCTGGGCAGTTCCGTCCCCGCCCAGTCGGCATAGCGCAGGTTGTAGCCACCGGCGGCATACTCGGCGATCACGCCGTTCCGCGCGGCCAACACCACACTGCCGGAATGCCGTTGGTGACCGTTGTTGCCCGATCCGAGCTCCGACCCGTAGGCGTTGTCGACCGGGATCTTGTCGGCGTACCCGGGGAGCAGACCGGCCTGCTTCGGCGTGCCCATCCGCAGTGTCGTCGCCCGATGGCCGATCAGGTCGTCCAACTGCGGACCACCGCCGGCGGTCGACGAGACCGGTTCCGAACTTGCCGCCACAGCCGCCTGGGTATTCACATCGGACCCCGTCTCACGCGCGACCTCTCCGGTGGCGGTTTCGGCCGGTGCAGCGGCGATGCGGTCGTTGCCCGCCGGGTCGGCCGGTGCTGTGACACCTGCCGCTGATCCGGCAGTCGCCGGGAGCAGGGCGGCCAACACGGCGATCGCCGAAGCCGTGGCCAGTGATCGGCGGGCGGCCCGGCGACCTCGCCCGCCGGGCGCCCTCGGCACGCGGCCGCGGAGCGTCTCCGGGCCGCTGGTCCGCAGGATGGTTCGTCGTGGCGTGTCCGGAAGCATTGTTGCTCCGCCCTTCATTTCCCGACCTGGGGGACGTCAATCGGCTACGTGGTGTAGCTCAAGATCGCAAGTTTTCTACACATGCTCGACGGTGTCAACGGTCAACACCGGCACCGTGATGAGGGCGCAGAGCGTCGCCGGCGGGTCCGCATCGTAGAAGGCAACCGTGCCACCGGCCCTGCCGACCAGTTCCCGGACGATCGTCAGCCCCAACCCGCTGCCGCCGGTGTCGCGGTCCCGGGAGCTGTCCAACCGGGCGAACCGTTGGAACACCCGCTCGCGGTCGGCCGCCGGAATTCCGGGCCCGTCATCGGTAACGCCGATCCGCACCTGCGTGCCCGATCGCTGCACCGACAGAGTGACAACGCCTGCGGCGTAGCGGGTCGCGTTGTCCGTCAGATTGCCGACCGCCCGTCGGAGCTCCTCCCGATCGGCCGTCAGCCGGACCGCCGGACCGGCGGCAACCTCGACCGTTACCGGACCGACGTAGCGCGCGGCGACCTCCTGCAACATCGCCCGCACGTCGAAGGCGGTCCGGCGCGCCGGCCGTCCCCCGTCGGTCCTGGCCAACAGCAGTAGGTCGTCGACGATCGTGGTCAACCGCTGCACGTCCTGCAACAAGTCGGCCGGCAGTTCCCCTGCCTCCCCCAGGTGCTTGGCCACCTCCAGCTGGGTCCGCATGCTGGCCAACGGGCTGCGCAGCTCGTGGGCCGCATCGGCCACGAAGTCGCGTTGCCGGCTCCGGGCCGCGGCCAGCCGACCCAGCATCCCGTTGAGAGTCTGGGCCAGAGCACGGATCTCGTCCCTGGCCGCCGGCACCGGAAGCTGCAGGTCGTCGTCAGACCCGCTGATCCGTTCGGCACCGGCCCTGAGCCGCTCGACCGGCCGCAGTGCCCAGCCGATCACTCGCCAGGCGATGCCGGCCAGGACCAGCACGAGCACCGGGAATCCGATCAACAGCACCGTTCGCAGGACCGTGCTGCTGTGGTTGACATCGCCGACCTGGAGCGCGACCAGCACGGTCTGCTGGTTGTCGGCGGGTCCCGCGGTCACCGCGACCACGCGCAACGGGCCGGCGAGGGCCGCCCGCGCGCCGCCCACCGTGACGGTGGCACCACCCAATGCCGCGGTGACCTCCGCGGGACGGAGCAAGGGAGTCAATCGGTCGGCGGTCACCGAGGCGTCCACCACCCGGTTCTGCTGGTCGATCACTTGGATCAACTGGGCACCCGACACCGGAATCGGATCGGGCACGTTGCCGGTATTGACCATCGCCGCGACCTGGTTCGCCGCCGCCCGGCCCTGCTCATCCAGCGCGCTGGTGACCGCCACCTGCAGCGCCGTGTACAGCACCACCACGCCGACGGCCAGCGCCACGGTCAGCCCGGTGACACCGATGATCATCAGCCGGGTCCGCAGGCCCAGCCGGCGGAACCAGTTCAGTGCCAATGGATCGCCTCCGCGATCGCCTCGGGCCGGCTCACGTGCGAAGGCGGTAGCCGGCGCCACGAACCGTGAGCAGCGCGTCCGGGGCCAGCTTGCGCCGCAGATATCCGACGTACACCTCGACCAGGTTCGGCTCGGCGTCCTCGCCGACGTCCCAGACATGGTCCAGCAGCTCGGTCTTGCTGACCACCCGGTCGCGGTGTCGAAGCAGGTATTCCAACAGGGTGAACTCCCGCGGGGTCAGGTGCACAGCGGCTCCGGCGAACAGCACCGACCGCAGCGCGGGGTCCAACTCGATCTCGCCCGCAGCGAGCACCGCCGGCCGCGGCACCGCCCGCCGCCGCAGCAGCGCCCGGAGCCTGGCCAGCAGCACCACATAGGAGAACGGCTTGGTCAGGTAGTCGTCGGCGCCGCAGTCCAGCCCATCGGCCTGATCGTGCTCGCCGTCCTTGGCCGACACCAGCATCACCGGTAACCAGTTCCGTTCCCGGCGCAGCCGGCGCACCACCTCGTAGCCGGAAAGCCGCGGCAGCATCACATCCAACAACAGCGCGTCGTAGTCGCCGGTTCGGGCAGCGTCCAGCCCGGACGGGCCGTCGGCGACGACGTCCACGACGAAGCCCTCGGCCGTCAGCCCGCGTTTGAGCGCCGCGGCCAACCGCGCCTCGTCTTCCACCACGAGTACCCGCACGCTGCCAGCCTGACACGCCGCGAATCTGACGGCTCAGAGTTTTCACAGGTTCTCAGCGTTGTCACAGCGACCGGGTCGCACACTCGGTGCATGAGTATCTTCAATCGAGTTCCGATACTGCGCTGGATCGTGCCCGCCGCCGCGACGGCCCTGGTGATCGGTGGCGGCGCGCTCGTTGCCAACTCACCGGCCGACGCCTCGCCGCCGCTCGCGCCGCGCAGTGCAGCGCAACTGCTGGTGGACATCCAGCAGGCGTCGGTGACCGGGCTGTCCGGCACCGTCGTGCAGAGCTCCGATCTCGGCCTGCCGACCCTTCCCGGGCTGGGCCTCGGCGGCGATCCGGGTAGCGCGAACCTCACCTCCCTGTTGGCCGGCACCCACACCCTGCGGTTGTGGTACGCCGGGCCACATCAGCTGCGGGTCGCGGTGCTCGGCTCGCTCGGCGAGTCCGACGTGATCCGCAACGGCAACGACCTGTGGACGTGGTCCAGCAAGGACAACACGGCGACGCACCGCACGCTGAGCTCGGACGAGCCTGGCTCCTCAGAGAAGTCGGATTCTACGGACCGGCAACCGGGATCCGGTGTGCTGCCCGCGATATCGGGGATGACGCCGCAACAGGCCGCCGACGCGGCCCTGGCCGCGATCTCCCCGAGCACCAAGGTCACCACCGACGGCAGCGCGGAGGTGGCCGGGCGGTCCGCCTACGAACTGGTGTTGACGCCCAAGACCGCAGGATCGTTGGTCGCGCAGGTCCGGATCGCGGTCGACGCGACCGAGCACATCCCGTTGCGGGTACAGGTTTTCGCCACGGGTCAGCCCACCCCGGCGATTCAGGTCGCGTTCAGCGCCGTTGACTTCAACCGGCCGGATGCCGCCCAGTTCGCCTTCAACCCGCCGCCCGGGGCCACCGTGACCGAGCAGGACTCGTCAAAGCCCTCGGCGGCAGACCGGGCGAAGGAGCGGAAGGCGGCGACGTCGAAGGCCGCCGGAGAGCTCGGCGCCCCGAAGATCGTCGGCAGCGGCTGGTCGACCGTGCTGGTGATGGATGCCTCGAGCGGGCTCGGCGCGCTGACCGGACGGCCCGGCCCCGCCAAGTCCTCGGATGCCTCCCCGTCACCGTCGCCGACAGCGCAACCCCCCGGCGCCGCCCTGGGTGGCATTCTCACTGCGCTGCCGAAGGTTTCCGGTTCTTGGGGGTCAGGACACCTGTTGCGCTCCAAGCTCTTCTCCGCGGTGATCACCGACAATGGAAAGATCGCCGTCGGCGCGGTCGCCCCCGATCTGTTGTACACGGCCCTGAGCCAGTGACAACGCGATGACCGACGGCACCACCGTCACCGAGCCCGCCCGTGAGGGCGGGCCGGTGCGCGTTCCCGAGGCCGAACTGGCGGTCCGCACGCGCGGACTCACGAAACGGTTCAAGCACCAGATCGCCGTCAACGGCATCGATCTGCAGGTGCCCGTCGGATCGGTGTTCGGCTTCCTGGGGCCGAACGGATCCGGGAAGACGACCACCATCCGGATGCTGCTCGGCCTGATCCAGCCGACCGCCGGCAGCCACGAACTGCTCGGCCGGCCGGTACCCGAGCACGCGCTGCCGTTGGTCGGTTCCCTGGTCGAGGGCCCTGCGTTTCATCCCTACCTGTCCGGCCGGGCGAACCTGGCCCGATTGGACGCCGCCGATCGGTACAGCGATCCGGCCACGATGCGCACCCGGGTGGACGCGGCGCTGGACCGGGTGGGCCTGCTCCCGGCGGCCGGAAAGCGCTACCGCGCCTACTCCTTGGGCATGCGCCAACGACTGGCCATTGCTGCTCCGCTGCTGATGCCGCGGCGCCTGCTGATCCTCGACGAACCCACCAACGGCCTTGATCCACAGGGCACCAGGGAGGTTCGGCATCTGATCGCCTCACTGTCCGACACCGGCGCCACCGTGCTGGTGTCCAGCCACCTGCTGTCCGAGGTGGAGCAGATCTGCACCCATGTCGGGGTGATGAACGCCGGCACCCTGGTCACCCAGGGGACGGTCGCCGAGGTCAGGGTCGGCGGGACGCAGCGGGCCAGGGTGCAGACCCCTGACCCGGCCGGCGCCGCCCGGGTACTCACCGAACTAGGGCTGACGGAGGTGCAGCAGCAGGACGCTGCCGCACTCGGGACGGTAGGCGACGTGGCGGTGGAAAAGGTGGTGCCTGCGCTGGTTCACGCCGCGATTCCGGTGCTCGGCTTCACCATCGAACGGCCGAGCCTGGAAGATCTGTTCGTCGCGCTCACCGGAGAGGGATTCGATGTCAACGGTTGAACTGCCGGCCGGTGGCGCCGCGCCGATCGGCCTGCGCCGGCCACGCCCCGTTTCCAGCCGGTTCCTGCGCTCCGAGCTCCGGCTGATCTTCGGCCGGCGTCGCAACATCGCCGGCCTGGCCGTGCTGGCGCTGGTGCCCATCATCATCGCGGTCGCGGTCAAGGTGTCGGCGCCGCGACCGGGCGACGGGCCCGATTTCTTCGCCTCGATCACCGGGAACGGGTTGTTCGTCCCGCTGGCCGCGCTGACCGTGGAGATCACCCTGTTCCTGCCGCTGGCGATCGCCGTGATCGCCGGTGACAGCATCGCCGGCGAGGCGAACCTGGGGACCCTGCGCTACCTGCTGACCGTGCCGGTGAACCGCACCCGGTTGCTGGCGGTGAAGTACGCCGCCATCACCATCTTCGCGGTGGCCGCGACGATGCTGATCACCGTTGTCGGGCTGGTGATCGGGGTGGCGCTGTTCCACGGCGGCAGCATGACCCTGTTGTCCGGCAACCAGATCGGCTTCGGCGGCGGTCTGCTGCGGGTGCTCGGCGCCACGGTCTACCTGGCGGTGCAGCTGGCCGCGCTCGGTGCCATCGGGCTGTTCCTGTCGAGTCTGACCGAACAGCCGATCGCGGCGATGGCCGGCCTGGTCGTGATGACGGTGGTGATGTACATCCTGGACTCGATCCCGCAACTGGGTTGGCTGGGACCTTGGCTGTTGACCCACCGGTTCACCGCGTTCGGCGACCTGCTGCGCTCGCCGGTCGCCTGGGACACGCTGCGGCAAGGGGTGATCTGCGCCGCGAGCTATGCGCTGATCTTCTGGCTCGCCTCCTGGGCCAGGTTCGCCGGAAAGGACATCACGAGCTGACGTCGATCAGTTCGAGTTCGGTGGCCCTGGTCAGCCCGGCGCCCCGATCACGGTCCAACCCGCGGGCGATCTCGTCGGCCAACACGTCGGCGACCAGTTCCGTCATCGGCCGCCGGACCAGTCCGGCCGCGGTCGCCTTGTCCCCCGTCCTCGGCACCGCCAGCTCGTGGTCGGCAGGCAGCCAGAGCGGCAACGACTTCGGACCGGACCAGTACCCAACCTCTTGGGCCGTCAGCCATTCCGGATCGCGACCGATGACGTCGCCGGTGTGCCCGGCGATCTCGCGGCACAGCCGCAATACCGCCCCGACGGTGGTCGGAGTCCCCACGGTGTCGAAGACACCGGCGGTGCCCGTCAGTCCGGCATGCAACAGCCAGGTCGCCAGGTCCCGAACGTCGATCACCTGCGTGGACAGCTCGGGTACGTCCGGGACGAGCACCGGCCCCTGCCCGTCCGCGGCCGCCCGGGCGAAAGCCGTTGGCCAGTAACCGAACCGGTCCGATCCATCGCCCGGCCCGCCGATCAGTCCCGCCCGGGCAACGGTCACCCGGCGGTCGCCGAGAATCTCATCAAGCGCGAGTTCGCAGGCCACCTTGCCTTCCCCGTAGGTCTCGATGCCCGCCTCGTCGACCTCCAGCGCCGGCCTGACCGGATCATCCTCGGTGCCGACCAGCCGGTCGGCATCGGGCAGATACACCGACCCGGTGGAGACGAACACCCAGTGTCCGTGGTCGCCTAGCGATGCTCGCAGGGCGGTCGCCGCCGATCGCACCTGCCCTGGCTGGCGGGAGACGTCGACGACCACATCCCAGCGATCGTCGGCAACGTCGTCGTAGGCACCGGGTACGTCCCGATCACCGATCACCAACCGGGCACCGGCGGCCGGCTCGGTGCTCCCCCGGGCCAGGCAGGTCACCTGGTGCCCGGCCGTCACCGCCTGCGCGGCCACCTCCCTGCTCAACCAACCGGTGCCACCGAGAATCAGCATGTTCGCCATCCACCGATCAGACAGGTCGTTCGCCGCCCGGGCAACCCTTTTCGCCGGTAGCGGATCTGCCGTCGGCAGCGGTCGACGCTTCGGTGTGGCGCCGGCCGGCGCGCCAAAGCTGGCGCGCCGACCCGATCGGCAGATCACCGGCGGCAGCCGTCATCCGCGTTATGGTAGTACGTATGATCGAATCCGAGTGGCGAGCCGGTCTCGACGACCGGCAGCGCGCCGCGGCCGAACACGACGCGGGCCCGCTGATCATCGCGGCGGGAGCCGGCACCGGGAAGACCCGTACCCTGACCGCGCGGGTCGCCGGGCTACTGGAATCCGGGGTGCCGCCAGAGCGGATCCTGCTGTTGACATTCACCCGCCGCGCCGCGACGTCGATGACCAGCCGGGCGGCCGCGATGTGCGCCGACACCGGCGCCGGCGGCCGGATCTGGGGCGGCACCTTCCACGCGGTGGCGCACCGGATGGCCGCCGAACATGCGCAACACCTCGGCCTGACCGACGTCACGGTGCTCGATCCGGCCGACGTGATCGATCTGCTGGACCTGACCCGCGAGGAGTCCGGGCTGACCGGTACCGACCGGCGGATGCCGACCTCGAAGACGATCGCGGATGTCTACTCTCGGGCGATCAACACCGGCACGCCGGCCCGCACGGTGATGTCCGAGCAGTTCCCCTGGTGCCTGGCCCACGCCGATCAGATCAACGACCTGCTACGGGATTTCACCGCCCGCAAGCGGAGCCGCGGCCTGCTCGACTTCGACGATCTGCTGCTCACCTGGCGGGCGTTGCTGGCCCATCCCGACACCGGCGCGCGGCTGCGGGAACGCTGGGACTGGGTGCTCGTCGACGAGTACCAGGACGTCAACCAGGTGCAGGTGGACATCGTTCGGCTGCTGCGGCCCGACGGCAGCGGGCTGACCGTCGTCGGCGACGATGCGCAGGCCGTGTACGGCTTTCGCGGCGCAACGGCCGGGCAACTGCTGTCCCTGCACGCCGACCTGCCGGAGGCAACCCTGATCCGGCTGGAGCGAAACTTCCGCTCCACCCAGCAGATCCTGAATCTGGCCAACGTCGCCCGGCCGGGCGAGCTCCGGCTCGACCTGGTCGCCGATCGGGACGCCGTCGGGGCGCGGCCGGCGTTGCTGCACTGCGAGAACGGGGATGACGAGGCGCGGCAGGTGGCCGAGGCCGTTCTCGCCGCTCACTCCGACGGGCTCGACCTGCGCGAACAGGCCGTGCTGATGCGCACCGGCAGTCACAGCAACCAGCTCGAGATCGAGTTGAAGGTGCGCAACATCCCGTTCGTCAAGTTCGGCGGCATCGGTTATCTGGACACCGCGCACGTCCGAGACCTGCTGGCCGCGTTCCGGATCGCCCTCAACCCCGCCGACGAGGTCTCCTGGTATCGACTGTTGACCAGGCACCGGGCGATCGGCAAGGCCCATGCCCGCAGGCTGGCCGGGGTGCTGGCCGGTGCCGAGCCCGCGCAGTACGCCGAAGCGGTGGCCGGCGCCCCGGCCAAGGCGCGGACCGCGCTGACGACGACGCTCACGGGTCTGGCGCTGGCGCAGGAAATGCGCACGAGCGCCGAGGTGGCGCGGGTCTGCCACGACGTCGTATTACCGCTGCTCGCCCAGCACTATGTCGACTGGGAGCGCCGCGGACCGGACGTCGCCGAGCTGGTGGCAGCGGCGGAAGTTCAGGCGAGTCTGAGTGACTTCGTCGCCCAGGTCACCATCGACCCGGCGACCGTCAGCTCCGATTGGGCCAAGAAGCCACAGCTGGACGAGGACTACCTGACCCTGTCTACGGTGCATTCGGCCAAAGGCCTTGAGTGGTCGGTGGTTCACGTCCTGCGGGCGTGCGACGGATCGTTCCCGTCCGACATGGCGCTGAGCACTCCCGACGGGCTGGCCGAGGAACAGCGGCTGTTCTACGTGGCGATCACCCGGGCCAAGGACTCGCTGCGGATCTACACGCCGGCCCGGTTGCCGGATCACCCGACCAGCCTGCACGCCCGGCACGTGCTCACCAAGCCGAGTCGGTTCCTGACTGCCGCCGCGCTGGCCGAGATGGACAGCGTCCGCCCGGCCGGCCCGCCCGCACCTGCGCTAGCCGCTGCCGGGAGTGCCACGGTGGTCCTGCCGTCACTGGACGACCTCTTCGCCTGACGGAACCGTCCCCGGCGGCTGTGGGAAGCCCTGGCGGTCGCCTACCGACCGGCGGGCTCCAGCATCTCCGGCGGCGGCGTCACGGTGGTGATGCAGAACGGATGGCCGGCTGGATCCAGCAGCACCCGCCAGCGTGGGTCGGGTTGGGGATCCACCCTCTCGGCCCCAAGGGCAACAGCCCGTTGTTCGGGCTCCTCGAGGCGATCTCCGGCGGTGAAATCGAGGTGCACGATCGACTCATCCGGCCAGCGCGGCCGTCGATAGTTGGCGATGCGCTGCATCACCAGGACGAGTCCCGGCACCTGCAAACCCGCACTGTCCGCGGTGTTCCACAGCATCCGGCCACCGAGTAAGCCCGCGTAGAAAGTGGCCAGTTCGACCGGGTCGGCGCAGTCCAGGGAGACGCTGACGAACTTCAGGGCGGACTCGGTCGATCCAGGCATGCGGGAACGATAGTCCGTTGGGTTGGTCGCACTGCACGACCGTCGAGTGACCCACCGCCCAGCAGCTCACCGGGACGGCCGCACGTTTCAGAACTCGCTGAGTCCGACCTGACGGGTGATGGCAGAAACGGCGCGGGCCTGGACGCCGTCTGGAACAGTGGAGCGCATGAGCGAGCGTGCGAGCGAATCATCAGCGCTGAATGACGCCAACCCGCGAGGGACGAGCGGGGAGACGTCATGAGATGCCCTGTGTCAAGCCGCCGTGTTGTTGGTCGTGTTTTGGTTGGTCAGGAGGCGTTGCAGGGTGTGGTGTTTTTCGGGGCTGTAGGCGAGGTTGTCTTGCCAGCAGTGCCAGATGACGAACAGCCAGGCGCGGGCCAGGATGCGGACGGCGTGGGGGTGGTCGTGGCCTCGGTCTCGGGCTCGGTTGTAGAGGTCGGCGGCCCAGGGGTTGGCGTGGCGGGAGTCGCCGGCGAAGTCGGTGACGGCGTCGCGGAGTTGTTTGTCGCAGGCCCAGCGGAAGCCGACGGCGCGGATCTTGCCGGATTGGCGGGTGGAGGGTGCGA
>NZ_AUFT01000016.1 GCF_000426645.1 Nakamurella lactea DSM 19367
CTGCGGCTACGCCTGTTTTCGATCGCCGGCCGCATCGCCAGACGATCCCGCCGAGTACACCTGCGGCTGTCGGCGCACACACCCTGGGTCCGCCTGATCACCACTGCCATCAGACAGCTGAACCCAGCACCGACCTGACCATCAGAACCCGACCTATCCCGACCTGGCAGCACCACCCCTCGGGCAGTGGAACCCGACGCACCAACCGCGGCGACACGCGGACCACCAGCCACCACCAACCGCAAACGGAAGGAGAAAAGGATCAAGACCCGGCGCCATCAGACCAACCCGGCCGACTCGCGAAAGATCGAGGCTAGCCCGGCTGACATGATGCCGGGGCATGACCACAGGGAAGAACCGGCTGTTCTACGGCGACAGCCTCGACGGGCTCCGAGCAGTGACGACAGGAGCGGGGCCGGCGAGCATGGGATCGGGTGAAGTTAGGGGACGACGCGGAGGACCAGCGTGCTCGAACACGCTCACCACGGCCACTTCAGGCTGGCGGCGACACCGCCCAACTTGCGTCATAGACGTCATCGCGGTGCGCCTGATTTGCTAGCGCGCCTGTTTGGAAAAGGGTCAAGGCGAGACACTCCGATGATTCCGCGGACTCACGTCCGGCGGTTGATCAGCAATCGGCGGTTGTATCCGTCAGGGCGCCCACTCGCTTGCTCTCCGGTCTGGATGGTGGCGGGTATACTCATCCTCCATCTCAGCCACCCGATGATGCGCGCTGGTTATGTCAGCGACTCCTAACACCTGTGCAGTCTGTTCCCAAGTCAGCCGTTGTGCCTTGCACGCCTCTAGGAGTTCTCGCTCCGACTGGAGTACTTTCCACCGGTTCACAACTAATTGGAGCCGCCAGCGGCGCAAGACCTCGCTGGGTACTTGGCCTCTGCGGCCTTGAGAGGTGATGGCAAGCATCTCGGTCATCTGGTCGATCTTGCCAGAGGGCGGGTGACCCAGGCACTCTGTCATCCATGCATCAAGGACCGGATCGCGGGTGGCGTCAGTGGTTCGTCCCATACAAAGTAGCGTACGTGATGACGTTCGTTACGTCACACCACCAGTCACGCCACAGACCATCATCAATGCCCTGTTCACCTGCTGCTGTGCACTGATCCAGGGCCAGGTCGAAGCCGCTTCCGTAGTAGATCGCGACGTAGAAGTACGGCGGTTGAGGGGGTGGGTAGTTTTGGACGTCTCCATCGGGCTGCATCCCACCGCCGGGAGTAACGGCTGTCACATGCGTGGATGCCCCGACGGCGGCGACGGACGACGCGGCAGCTGCTGGTGAAACCAGCGTTGTCGCCACCAGCGCCGCAGCGCCAGCGAAGAGTCGCATTCTCCTACGAGCTGTCATTTTGGTGTTCCTTCCCCTTGAGGCCACCGTGGATCGGACACCTTCAACACTGTCAGCGTGAGACAGCGTGTCAATGACCAACTAGTCGGAACTGAGCTGACCATTTGGTCCATCTCAACCGAGTGCGCTGCGGGAGGCAGCGGTTCCGCCGCTGTGGGCGCCGCGTCATCAACAATCTCGCGCGGGGGCCGCCTCGTCACCTACCGTCTGTGACGAAACGCTGCGTCGGCCACGTGGTCTTCCGCCATACACCGGTCTCAGCGTTGGGCGGGCTCAGCCGCGTTCAAGCGAAGGACACGAGGGTTTCGCTCATCTTATCCGCGTGCTGGCTCCACAACACGTAGAGCGCAGGTGGGACGCTTGACTACCTCGACTGGACAATTGCAGAGCGTCGGTGCCGGTGGCCAAGGTCGAACCGAAATGAGCCCGAGGGCTATCGCTCTGGCGACCAACTCCGCCTTATTTGAAACCGCAAACCGAGCATACAGTCGTATCAGGTAATGTCGTATCGTCGCCGAGCTCAGCGACATGCGGCGGCCGATGGCGTCGTTCACCAGACCCGTCGCCACCCATGCAATTAGTTCAGCGTCCCTCTGTCGACAACCACACTCGGAAGCTCGACACCCTGCAACATCGACCATCGCACATCTTCTTCCCGACGTCGTCCCGCAACCGCGGATCGCTCAGTCAGACTACGACGGCCTGGGCGGGTGTGCTTTGCGAGCGCGGTGTTGGAACGCGCAGGGAACCTGCCGGGACGCTCACTGGCCGAGTCGGACCTTCATTGATGAACCCGGCCGCCGTCGGTTTCACCGAGGTTTCCTCAGCGGAGACCATCGCGTGGGCTACGGCACTGGCCGACGATAGCTCCGGAGGAAGCTAGCACACTGCTTGTCCACGTCGTACCTCCACTCCTTCTATCGGCTGCGGGGCTCTCCCAACCGCCGATCACTCGCGGTCGCGTACCTCGCACAATGCCGCCGGTGGGTGGTGTGGATGGCGCGAAGCTGTTGGCACCGGCGACGAACTCTACGATGATCGATGGGCTGTTGCGGCAGGCGAAGGCCTCTGGTACGCCGATTGACGGCCGGAGCCGCGACAAGACCGAGGCCGGCGGTGATGTAGCAGCTACTGTGGTTTTCGGCCAATCGATGTTCGCTGGACCGACCGACGTGCACAGCGGTTCTCCGGTGGCGCTGCCCGAAATGAGACCTCCACATCAATGATCAACTATGGTAACGGTCAGTCGGGCAGCGATCCCGTCAGCAGGCTCGACTCGAAACTGCGGCGACTCGGCAGTGGGTTCGATCTTGATTAGCACCGGACGGCCATCCTTTGCCGTGACCAATGTTGACTGCTCGGCAGCACTCGACGGAAGCACGTTCACGCGAGCCCCGTTCTCGCAGCTTGCAGAGCTGAGAACTAGGAACGTTCCATACCTTCGAGGAACTACGATTGCTTGGCCGTCACTCATGTCGCTGAGTCCTGGCACCTCACGGCCCCAGGGGTGCTGCCCACAAACGTCCGCTCTCGGGCCTAGCGGCAGCTTGACGTGGCTCGAATCGCCGGAGCTAGCTGGAATGTGGCCCGAGCCGCAGCCTCCAACCGCAAGAATCACCACCGTGGCCACAATGGCCGATAGACGCTTGATCAATACTCGCCCACCCAGGTAGCATCGAACGCCCCACCACTGACGGCGCTGGCCTCAGCAAGATGGTGTTGATCAGGAGCTGTGCTGATCATTGTCATTCTAGACAGGGTATCGCCGCCAAAGTATGGGGGATCGGACAGCTGAAGCACGCCGGTGCCGGGGTAAGAGCCATCGGGCTTTCTGTAGTTAAACGCGTCGTTTTCGAGGGTCAGAGTGGGGAAATGCGCGAGGCGGCTATAGGTGGTATAGCTAGGCCGCTCGACGATCCATTCTGCTTGAGAATCCGGCGAGACTGCTGGTCTCGTGAGAGTGATGCACACCCCATCCGCGCAGAGTACAAAGTGTGCGTTGTGCTCATCCGGGTCATACGTAGCTGCTACAAAGACCTGCGACCCTCCGTAGACCTGGATATCCATCACTGGGATTTCGTCCTCTTGAGGGTAGATCTCTGTCCATAGCCAGTCCTTCTGAGTAGCCCCAGGACTGTTGTCGCCTATCTGTCCATGAGTGCCAGCCTGAATGAGCGGGTGATTGGCGTCACTGCCTGATCCGAGACCCGGCCAGATGCTGACGTCTGTGGGCAGGCCGTCCGCAGATGCCAGCAAAGTCGGCTCCGTCCAATTCATTTCAGCATCGTTTGGCGTACCACCAACGGCCATCACGTATCCGTCCCAGTTATCGCTGGTCGCTTCGATAGCATTCGGAGTTACCTGTCTTGCAGGTCGTTTTGGCGGCACTCCATGGGATCTTGAGGCGATTGGTTTGCCGCAATGGGCCTCCCGAACCCATCGGATGCTGCCCTTCCGCGCAGCTTCATATATCGAGCTGCCTGAGGCGACACCCAGTTCGGCCAGCTCGCCTGACGTGAGCGGTCCATCGTGGGCTGGGTACCGAACTTCGGATCCCGCCGGGCATTTGACCGCTGTGTGGCGTTGAACTCCGGGGGCGAGCGACGGTTGCTCGGAGGAGACAGATGGCGCGCCGAGCGTGCCAATAGCCAGTGCGATGAGTCCAGAGGCCAGTGCGAACGACATGTTGCTCTCCAAACGTAGCGCCGATGAATCGGCCGAGCTGCAGTGTGAGTTCCTCCCCAGGCCGCAGCCAGATGGCGTATCGCCGACCTTCCAGCGTATGTCGTACTGCGAACTCCGGCGGCTGTCAATAGCTCGGACCCACTCAGTTGGCCCTGCCGGGTCTCGCCGGCACCGACCCCACGCATCGGCCAGCCGGCTGATCTTGTGAGGTAAGCGAGGGTCTTTGCGCACCGTTGGCGTCCTGATCTGGACCTCGAAATTTTGCCGCACGCTGCTCGGACGTGGCATGCGGCCCCGCGCCGCCAGAAAGCTAGCTCGCGCGTTCCGCTGGACGCCGTCAGGCGCTGTGATGGTCAGTTGGGAGTCCACGCCCGGCGACCCGCGATCGAGTACCACCGCCTGGCTCCCGCTCGAGGACGTCGCCCGTGTCCTACGCCGCCGACCCACATCTGCAGATGTCGGTGCCACGCGGTAGAACTTGTCACGTAACCCCCAGAGCCGACGCCGGCCGCGGGCGTTGCATCACCGGACCCGCCGAGACCAGCCACCCCCCCCGGCAGTCTCGGCGCCTGGCCGGGCACAACCCCCCGGTGCCCGGCCAGGATCCCGGGCATTTCGCGGCTGGCGACAGGGCTTTGTCGGTGGTAGATGCGACGCTGGCGGCAGGAAGGGAGTTCTCTATGAACACCACCGCACCGTCGCGCTGGAGTACCACTCTCGCCGTATTCGGGCTGCTGCTCGTGACTCCGCTACTGATCACCGCGGCAATCTCGTACCTTCGGGACGGACTCGGACTCGTAGCGGGAGTCATCGGCGCGCTGGCACTCATGACGGTGATCGGATCGCTCCTCACCCTCAAGGACGCACTGGCCGCTCGTCGGAAAGTCCATCAGTCGGACGTGGCGGGCACGCCGAGCTGGCACCCCGAGGCCTGACGAATCCATTGCCTTCCGCGGTCGGCCCCGCCGAGTACCCGGCCTGAACCGGACCCAAGGTAACGTCGCGGTCGGCGCCGGGTAGGGGAAGATCAGGCATGGCATTGTCACCGAGCGAGCGCATCCCCTTGATCCGAGAGTGCGCGACGCTGCTCGATAAGCAGGATTGGGCCGAAGTGGATCTTGTGCTGGGCCAGTTCGGCCTGCCGACCTCGGACTACGACCTTCCCGAGACCAAGGCCGCCTACGTCATCCAGATGATCCAGAACGCCGGCGACGAACCACTCGCTGCCCTCCACCGGTTCCTGGTCGACGAGGCGGTCGGATCCGGTCATCCAGGCCGAGGACCTTGGACAAGCGAGAACCTACGACTGTTCTGCTCGCACCTGGCCGCGCACAAGAACGTCGTTGGACAGGTCCGCGAAGAACTCGCCCGTTTCGGCGTCGAAGGCTTCGTCGCACACGACTCCATCGAACCCAGCAAGGAGTGGGCGCAAGTCATCGAACAGGGCCTCGCTGACTGCGACGCAATGATCGTGTTCCTGCACGACGGATTCCGCGAAAGCGCCTGGTGCGACCAAGAAGTGGGCTGGGTGCTGGGGCGACAGCGGCCAGTGCTCCCGCTCAACTACGGCATCCACCCCTACGGTTTTCTCGGCAAGTACCAAGATCAGCCTTGCCAGAACGCAACATCCGTGCAGGTCGCTGCGTTCGTGCTCGACTGGCTGATCAAGACGCCATCACTCCACGGCCGGCTGTCCCACGGCCTGGTGAACGCGTTCGTGACCAGCGGCAGCTGGAACTTCACCAGGCGGGTGGTGCCGCTCCTGGAGCAGATCGCGTCAGTGACCGACGATGACCTCACGAACATGGAGAGGGCCGCGCGCGACCACGTAGATGTTCGGGAATGCGCGATCGGTGAGCAGACCGGACCGGAGTGGGTCGCCGATTTTGTGCGGACTCGCCGCGGTCCGACCGCCGCAGCTACCTGGGTCGATGACACCGAACCACCGTTCTGAACACTGCGATCTGAGCCGTCTCGCTAGTCGATGGCCAGGTTGTCAGGGGCCATCGAGGGGTCGACGCCGATTGAGTTTGTTAGTTGGAGGCGACTCGGGCGTCTTGTACATGTGTGGAAGCGAAAACGGTGAGAGGCGGCCGAGCCGGTGGTGTCGCAACGGACGAGGCGTCCGATGCGGCTGCCCGCCAACTGGCCCACGGCCGGCTATCTGATGGGCCGGCAGTGGAGATGACTCTGACTCCCGAATCGCTGTACGTGGGTCATCACCTGACGCTGATCCGGACCGCGGCGTTGATGACCGATGACCGGGGCCTGGCAGAGGAGATCGTCCATGATGCGTTCGCCGAAGTCATCGCCCGGTGGTCAACCATCGACCCCACGAAGGCGCTCGGGTATCTGTATCGCGCGGTGACGAACGGGTGCCGATCCAATCTGCGTCGACGCAGGACGGCCCGGGCCTTCGTCCCCGATCGGCCCACGCCTGAACAGGGTGCCGACGAGCCGGTTCTGCAGGCGGCGGGATACGAGCTGATCTTCAAAGCGGTCCGGCATCTTCCGCCGCGTCAGCGGCAGGTGCTGGTCCTGCGCTACTACTCCGAGCTGTCGGTCGCGGAAACGGCCGATGCTCTGAACATCAGCGAGGGCGCTGTCGCGGTCGCGACACACCACGCGTTGAACTCGCTGCGCTCTCTCCGGGAGGAGCTGTCATGAACGACCCCATCGAAGACGAACTGAAGGCAGCGTTCGCCGCGGCGGCAGCCAAGGTGACGGCGACCCGGCCAGTCAGTGAGGTGCTGGCTGACTTCCCGCCGACCGACGCCGCGCCCGCACCCGGCCGGCGTCGGCCCAACCGGCGGTGGCTGCTGCCGGCGGTGGCTGCCACAGCCACCATCCTGATCGCGGTCCCTGCCGTGTGGATCGGACGCTCGGCCACCGAGACGAACACCGCGGCCCAGCTCCAGGTCGCCGGGAACCGGGCCGCCGTGGCCGGCGTGAGCTTCCCCGTCCCGGACGGTTGGCAAGCCCAGGTCACCAACAACACGGCAGATGCCGTACGGGTCTGCGTCGCAGCCGAACCGACGAGTGACTGCGCTGACGGCGTGAGTCTGACGATCGCTGTCGTCGGTGCGACGTTCGGCGGGTTCGACCCGGTTCCTGACCCCATCCTGACGAACTGCCAGTGGATCAAACGTGAAGGCGATCAAAGCCTCGGCGGCCGCCCGGCGACGGCGGTATCGATCGATTGCAGCGCGACCGGAGACGGCCCTCGCGCTCTTGCCTGGTACCTCCAGGACGGCTCCTTGTCGATCACCACGCCACCGGCGGTCGCAGCCGCGCAGGCCAGGGAGATTGCCGCCGGTATGGACTTGTCGCAGTGGGCAAACAAGGGCGGCACCCCGGTAGTGGTTCAGACCTCGCACCCATAGACCAGCTGGCCCGGCCCTGCTCAACCGTCGGGGGTTGAGCAGGGCCAAACCATCAACAACGACAGCGGATCAGGTGAACCGTGCAGACCACATGTGATCGTTCAGCACGTTCAGGTTCGCCTGCGCCGAAACATAGGCACCGTTGGTGGAACCGGTATAGCTGGTGCTCGACCACACCTTGATCCTGCAACCGGACTTGCCTTGGAAGGAGCTGATGCGATTCCTCCAGGTGGTGGTGTCGGCCCAGCCATCGTCGATGTCGCCGGTGCTGGCAGTGCAGTTGCTGCTGTCCCACCACTGGACGTACCCGGCGCCGGTGTTGTAGTCCGAGTTGTCGAAGAAGATGCCGAGGATGTAGTCCTCCGCCAACACTCCCGCCGACTTCAAGGCCGCCGACCGGGCCGCCGGCAAATCCGCCTCGTTCTCCACACACGTCATCGTCTTCGTGGGGGCGTAGTACGCGCAGTACTTCCCCTCACTCGAGTCGCTGACACTCCCCGCTGCGTGCGCGGCAGCCGGCACCGCGAGCACGGTCGCGCAGGCGACCGCCGCTCCCGCGAACAGTCTTGACCATCGAGCCATTTGCAGTTCCCCTCTCGAACGGTTTGCGAGGTTCGACCGAACCCCGTCACCGACCAAGACGGCTGAGAACCCAGTTCATTACAAACAACTTTCAGCCGTCTCGATAAGCGATTGCCAAACGAGACACCTGGTGACTCCGTGGAACCAGATGTCCGGGAGCGTCGCAAGAGACCCGTTCGTCGGTGATCGCACAGGCCGGTCCACAACTGCGATGGCCCGTGTGTCTCAGGCCGCCGCCGCGGCTGATCGAGTTCGGCCCCCAGCGCGAGGTCGCCCCTTGCGGATCAGCAGTGCGCGAGTGCGTCGGCCGGGATCGTGTGGCTCGCGATCTGACCGAAGTTCCTCGAACAGCACAGCCGAGGCCTCCTGCATGTTGCGCAGACGGCGCCGTCGCCGCGGATCAAGGGCGACGCCGCTTGACGCTCGGCATATCCCGGCTGGCAGCGCCGGCGCACCGTCCGAGTGCCCGAGTGCCTGCAGGCGGCCGCGGGCATGTCGTCGGATATGAAGGGCGATCGTATGGCGCCCGGGGCCGAGTTATCCGGCTGCGACGTAGCGGTAGCCCTCGTGCGGGCGGCCCGCTTGTTGGTGTGCCCGTCGGGCCATTGCGTCGGCGTTGAGTTCGGCCTGAAGCTGCATCCTGACTGTGACAGGTTGGGGTGGCGCAGGGTGGCGGTCTGATCTGGCCCCACTTGCGACGCGCCGGGGTGGTTGTGGCGGTTTGATCTGGCCCCACCCGAGCCTTGGTGTCATGACTGACACAAGATGGTTGTTGGTGGCCGGGATGGGATCTCGGGTGGAGCTGTTCGCTGCGATTCGTCGGGATGCCCGGGTCGAGGAACTCTCGATCCGTGCATTGGCGACTCGCCATGGTGTGCACCGGAGGACCGTGCGGCAGGCTCTGTCGTCGGCTGTGCCGCCGACACGGAAGGAGCCGGTGCGGTGGGCGCCGAAGCTGGATCCGTTCAAGGCGGTGATCGACGGGATGCTGCGTGCGGATTTGGACGCACCGCGCAAACAACGCCATACCGCGACGAGGATCCTGGCCCGGCTGGTTGAAGAGCACGCAGCGACCGGCCTGTCGTATTCGACGGTGCGGGACTATGTGCGGGTCCGTCGCGCTGCGATCGATCTGGAGGCCGGCCGCCGCGTCGAGGACGTGTTCATCGCCCAGGACCACGCGCCCGGCCAAGAAGCCGAGGTCGACTTCGGTGAGGTCTACGTCGTCCTCGGCGGGGTGAAGACCAAGTGCCACATGTTCGTGCTCTGGCTGTCCCACTCGGGAAAGGCCATCCACCGGATCTACCCGACCCAGGGCCAGGAAGCGTTCCGCAGGGCCATATTGAGCCGTTCGGGGCCATCGGCGGCGTCCCGACGAAGCACATCAAGTACGACAACCTCACCGCCGCGGTCGCGGCAGTGTTGCACGGCCGGGACCGGCGACGGGATGAGAACGCCCGCTGGGTGCTGTTCCGCTCGCACTACGGGTTCGACCCGTTCTACTGCCAGCCCGGCATCGCCGGCGCGCACGAAAAGGGCGGTGTGGAAGGCGCTGTCGGCTGGTTCCGCCGCAATCACCTCACACCCATGCCCGAGGTCGAATCGCTCGATGAGCTGAACGAGCAGATCAAGGTCTGGGAAGCCGCCGACGACCATCGGCGGATCACCGGGCACCAGAACAACATCGGCGTCGACTTCGCCGCGGAACGGCCGTTGTTGCGGCCGCTACCGGCCGAGGCGTTCGACCCCGGTCTGGTGCTGCACCCGCGGGTGGACCGCTCGTCGCTGGTCACGGTGCGGATGGTCCGTTACTCAGTGCCGGCCAGGCTGATCGGCCACCGCGTCCGGGTCTCGTTACGTGCTTCGGAGGTGGTGGTGTTCGACGGCCGCACCGTGGTGGCCGCCCATCCGCGGATCGCTGCCCGGACGGGCTGTCAGCTGGTCCTGGATCACTATCTGGAGGTGCTGCGATACAAACCCGGCGCGCTGCCAGGCTCGACCGCGCTGGCCCAAGCCCGCACCGCCGGCGCCTTCACCTCCGCGCACGAAGCGTTCTGGGCGGCGTCTCGCAAAGTCAACGGCGACACCGATGGCACCCGCGAGCTGGTCGACGTGCTGCTGCTGCACCGCTCGATGACCGCGGAGCAAGTGACAGCCGGGATCAGCAGCGCTCTGTCCGTAGGAGCGGTCACCGCCGATGTCGTCGCAGTCGAGGCCCGCCGCCACGCCAACACCACCACAGCAGCGGGTGGGGCCAGCTCGGACCGTCACCATGCTGAACAGAGCGTTGCCCGTGAGCAGCGGGTTGTCAGCTTGACCCAGCGTCGGCTGACCGACCCGGCCGCGGTGATCGCCGGACTCCCACCAGACACCAGACCCATCCCGTCCGTCGCCGTCTACGACGAACTTCTCCCACGACGACGCACCGCACCCGACGTGAAAGCGAGCACCAGCTGATGAGTCCTAGCGCACCCGCAACCTCGATCACCCCGACGCTGCGGCGCCGGCGTGGGCTGACCGAGGAGGCCGCCGTCGCGGCGGTCGATCAGGCCTGCCGGCGGCTGCGGCTGCCCACTATCCGGGCCCTGGTCGGCGAGGCGCTCACGGTGGCAACCAAGGATCAGCTGACATACCAGGGATTTCTGGCCGAACTGCTGCTGGCCGAGGTCGACGACCGGGACCGCCGCTCCAGCATCCGCAGGGTCAAGGCCGCCGGGTTCCCCCGCGACAAATGGCTGGGCGATTTCGACTTCGACGCCAACGAGGCCGTCAACCCGGCCACGGTGCACGAGCTGGCCAAGGGCGATTGGATCCGTAAGGGTGACCCGCTGTGCCTGATCGGCGACTCCGGCACCGGCAAATCCCACCTACTCATCGCTCTCGGCACCGCGGCCGCTGAACAGGGCTACCGGGTCCGCTACACCCTGGCCACGAAGTTGGTGAACGAGCTGGTCGAGGCCGCCGACGATAAGCAACTGGCCAAGACCATCGCCCGCTACGGCCGCGTTGACCTACTCATGATCGACGAACTCGGCTACATGGAACTCGACCGGCGCGGCGCCGAACTCCTGTTCCAGGTGTTAACCGAACGCGAGGAGAAGAACAGCATCGCGATCGCGTCGAATCAGTCGTTCTCCGGCTGGACCGACACCTTTGCGGACCCACGCCTTTGTGCAGCCATCGTCGACCGCCTCACCTACCACGGCACCATCATCGAAACCGGCACCCACTCCTACCGCCTCGCCCACAGCCGTACTCAGTAACAGTGAGCACCAGGTCGGTTACCAACCTGGCACCGCAACGAGCGCCTTGACCGATTTCCGGCTCTGCGCCGGCTCAGAGTGCTGCACACTTTACGACCAGCTGGATCCAGCCAACGAACAAAATGATTCAACACGCGCTGTCGCTTGGTTGGTTGTGGAGTCCCGGTCCCAGCTCCGCCTGCGGAAGCCGGTTGAGTACGGCGACGATTTTTCGGGGAAGGTCTCCAGTCACCGTCATTCGCGTACCACCTGGGGTGAGCGAGGCAAACGCGACAACGGCATGGTCCTTCTGATAGGGACTAACCAGAAAGGCCAACGGGCTGATGAACACCATGGGCCAGAAACTTCGCCGACGTTCCAAGGTGATGCAGTCGACGGAATCGGCGTCGACTCGGTATCCCCATTTTTCCAGGACCGGAACAAGTGAGGATCGTGCCCATTCTCGCACATCCGTCAACGATCGTGATGTGTTCCATACGTATTCGACTTTTGAGCTCATTTGAGCACGATCCTTCCTCTTGTGTCCCTGTCCCAGGGGCGCTGTACCCCGACCCGCCCCCTGCCGATGATCAGGGCGCTACTTCGTGGAAGTAGGTCCAGATGGCTCCGGTGCTCCCGTTGACCTTCATGTCCTGGTAGACGTACCCGTGACCGGACACGCCGGCGCTCACCCAGAATGAGGCGGAAATCTGGACCGTCGCGTAGCAGTATCCGTACCCGCTACTGACCCAGTGGTCCACTTGCAAGTTGTCGATGTCGTTGACGCTGACACCGCTGTCCGTCCAGGTGCATCTTTGGTCGCTGGTCACGGTACTGGCGTTCGTGTAGTAGTAGTAGTCCAGCCGGGCGGTGTTCGAGAACCACAGAAACGTCACGGTGTGGCTGTAGTACCAATGGACGGAATAGATCGTGGACGGCGTCACCACCAAGGGCATGCTTGCCGTCCCGGCCGATGGCGCGGGCAGCGCCGCCCGGCTGCCCGCCGTCGAATCGGTAACCGCGGCCCCCGGGTACTGGCGCGACACCTGCGCTGCGGTGAGCGCGCCAGTCAGCACCAGCGGATCACTGAATACTGCTACCGCCTCGTTTTGCTGAGCTTGAGACAGCTGCGCGAACTTCGCCGACTGGGCATGATCGAGGCTCGACACAAAGCGCGCACGGGCGTTGTCCGCGGCTGGCGCGGCGGTTGCGGTGGACAACCCCGATGAGGCCAGAAACAAAGCGATTCCGAGTGGTACCAACAAGCGACGACCGAACATAACGGGTCCCCTTAGGACTGGTAGACAGGAACTTGCGGCGCGGCAACTTCCCGCACCCGTCAATGGATCCTTCCGTGCCTCGCAGCATCGGACGTTGTCTACGAGTCAGTCTGCGAAGGGATCGGTACCTGGCGAAATTGCCGTACCCGACGATAAGTACACAAGTGCGGCCGGTCTCTGGGGATCTGAAGTGGAAGGTCGGGTGTCGGCGCCGGCCTCGTGTGGCACCGCCCGCTTCACGTGTACCCCGGTAGGACTCCCCTCGCGCCCGACCCTGATGGTCAGGTCTCACACAACAGCGACAGTAGGCCCATGTCACCAGCTCCGCAATGGCGCTCCGAGTGGAGGCATAAAGGGTTGATCCCCACAGGACTCAGCTGTGTGTCGCCAGCGACTAACCGACAGCCTTGCAACAGAGCCGCGGACACCAGCAGGTCTGGGCGGCAGACTGTGCCCACGCCCGAAGGTCGCGGTGGGGCCAATTCAAGCCGTCACGGTGGGGCCAGCCCTAGTTGACAGGGTCATGCGGGTGACTCCGTAACCAGACCCGCACTCGGGGAATCGGCGAAGATCGCCCAGGACCGACTGGCGGTACGCGAAGAGCCAATCCAACGTAATTTGACCCTTTCAGCCCGATTTCAGGCCCAGTCACAGGCGCACATAATGCAACCGGTTGCACCCCAGCGTGCGTCCTAGGCGCAAGGCATCAGTAATTGAGGCGGACCAACAGGGAGAACAATATGATGCGAGCAATTCGACCGCTCCGAGAGTGCACCGTGGGGGCGATCGTAGTGTTGGCCGTGGTGTCCTGTGCGAGACCGGCGCCTCCGAGCGCAGGGCAACCCTCGGACGCCTTTAGCACGAACTCAACTTCAGCCTCTCCGAGCACAGCGTCAACATCGGCCGCTCCCTCAATCCCCGAGCCGCAACAGCCGCCGCCGAAAACTGGCCAGTCCGCGACCGGCCCTTACGTCTTGCACTACGACGCCACGTGCCACTCGCCACAGCCCATGAGCGAATGGGTCAGCGAGGTCCGGAATGACGAGACGATGTCCTGGGTGACCGGCACTGTCGAGACGACAGACCGGACCATCATGAGCCCCACCTTCGAGCACCTGGTGCTGACCCAACTGATCGTTCGCATCGATCGGGGCGTCGCCGGTCGCCAACTAGCCGTGAACGAGCCCATCGAGACATACGTGCCTGGAGGTACGTACCAAGAAGAGGCGCAAACGGTCGCTGGTTCAACTAGCGCTGTCGCTTGGGGACCGAAGGGCCGATTCTTCGGCGCGCTCTTCGCCTC
Source organism: Nakamurella lactea DSM 19367 (assembly GCF_000426645.1). Classification (GTDB taxonomy): domain Bacteria; phylum Actinomycetota; class Actinomycetes; order Mycobacteriales; family Nakamurellaceae; genus Nakamurella; species Nakamurella lactea. The sequence goes on from NZ_AUFT01000016.1 coordinate 13,839, forward strand.
TGAGGACGTACCCGCAACTGGCCTTGGGCTCATCGCATTACCGCTGATCGAGGAGGACGCTATTGTCTCGACCGGAGCTGGCTGTACCACCTTCCCTCCTCCTCACGGCAAGACGTTGACAACGTCGGCCACATTGTTCGTCGACGGATCACCCCGCCCGATTTCCGGCACTTTCCCCGCCCAATCGCTGTCAGAGCTCACGGAACAGATCCGCACCATCAAGTAATCGGCAAACCGCAACCGCTTCCTGTCAACAGGTGGGATGACTTAGATGAAAACAGGGCTCTGGCGATGTCTACTGCTCTGGCGGCCGCCATCTTGCTCATCCTCGTGAGTGCCCTACCGGCGGGCGCGTGGTGCACCGGCTTCGGGTTCTGGAGGAAGTCCAACAACTCTTACCACGACCAAACCTGGCCTAAGACACGGGCGATCAGCGGTGGAATCACTGACAGCGGAAACGGACATCGACGCAGTTGGCTTCTACCGCCGGACAGGTTGGACTGTCACAACCTTGGGAGAGAAGTACGCCGGCGTTGAGCGCTTCCAGTGCCGCTGGGAGACAAACTCTAGTGACGAGCTGGGTACCGGCGGGACAAAGCTGCGCACGGACCGGGCAGGATGCGAGCATGACTGACTGCGTCTTCTGCCGGATCGTTGCCGGCATCGAGCCGGTTCACCTGTTGTACCAGGACGAGGGCGCCTGGGCCTTTCTTGACATTGATCCGGTTCGCACCGGACATGCGCTGGTAGTCCCGGTCCAGCATGTTCCCCAGGTGACAGTGCCCGGCGCAGCGGCCGCGTGGGCGGCCACCGGTCAGGCTGTGGCAACCGTCAGCCGGATGCTGATGGATCGGCTGCCAGCCGATGGGCTGAGCATCTTCCAGTCGAATGGTGAGAGCGCAGGACAAACCGTGGATTATCTTCATCTGCACCTCGTGCCGCGAATCCACGGCGATAGACGGCTCACGAACTGGACCAGCGATTCAGAAGCCCGTACCCAGGTCCCAGCAGTCCACCGACGACTCACGTCTCAGTAGACGATCGCCAGATGGGACAACCCGATTGGCGGGAGCGGGTTCGGATAGCCTTTGCGGTGTGGACCTGATCACGCGCGCTATCGCTGTCGGGCTGCCGTGCCGCGACGGTCACGTCTTGGTGTCAGAAGGCAGGGACCGGCGGACCGGGCGGGAATTCTTCCGCGCGCTTGGAGGAGGGATTGAGACTGGCGAGACGGGCGACCAAGCGCTCCGACGCGAATTCAACGAAGAGCTGGGGGTTCAGCTCGATCAAGTTGATTTCCTGGGCACAGCTGTCACTCGTTTCGAGTTCGAGGGGACCGAATGGCACGAGACTGCGCACATTTTTGCAGTGGAGTCATCGGAGATCTCAGCGATGCCGATCGACGTAACGCTGCGCGTTCGCGACAACGGAGACCTGGTTCGCTGGGTCGCTTTGGATCCTATCGAGCCTGCAAACAAGCCGCTGTACCCAACCCCGTCGATGCATCTGCTCCGGACTCACCGAACGTCGTCGACGACATAGCTGACCACAAGGTCGTCTCAGCTGACCCGCGCCATGCACGGCTGACGATCGCTACCTGAGACCAGCTGTACCCCGTGCAGGCCGCAGTCCCGCAGGCCGCTGACGAACTCGTTCCAAAGCGCCTCGGATTCGCTGTCGCCGACCCGCGACCCCAGGAACCTCGCGGCAGACGTCGGCGGTGCCGCCGGTAGCGATCATCACCGCCTGGGACACCACCCGCCCGCCGACGCGGGCCTTGCAGTGGGTGGCGTCCAGGAAGGCACGCCGAACGCAGTGTGGTCCAACGGGCGAGCGCCTTAGGCATCGACCTGGGTGTCCAGGCCGGCGCAGGTCCAGGACGCCTCGGACTTGCTGATCCCGGTATCCACCCCGAGCGCGTTGACCAGGTCGTCGACCCTGCGCGTGGGCACGCCGTGCACGTAGGCCTGCACCACGACCGCGTGCAATGCCGCATCGACCCGCCGACGGGGCTGCCGCAGGGACGGGAAGAACGAGCCCTGCCGCAGCTTGGGGATCTTCACCGTCAGGTCCCCGGCGGTCGTCGACGTCGTCTTTCCCCGGGTGCCGTTGCGCTGCGTCGTGCGGTCCGGGGTGCGTTCGTGCGGCTGCGCGCCGATCGCCGCGGACGCCTCGGCATCGACCAGCGCCTGGAGCATGAAGCCCGAGCATCATCCGCATCACCTCGCCGCCGTCGGCGGCGCGGCTGACCAGGCAATTTCCCGTCGAGATGGTGCCCCCAGCAAGATTCGAACTTGCGACACCCGCTTTAGGAGAGCGGTGCTCTATCCCCTGAGCTATGAGGGCCGATCGTGCACAGCTTATCGAACGGTGCGGGTGCCCGCGGCCATCGGCTGACCGGGGCCGCTACGGTGCAGCGCGACCCAGATCGGCCAACAGCTTGGCCGTCGCCTCGTCCGGCGTCATCCCGGCGGTGAGGTAGCTGCTGGCGCCACCGGCCGAGACCGTCCACGCGGGGGAGCCGAACCGGTAGGGATCCAGCGCGTCGGCCGGATCGATGCTCACCTCCAGCGTCGGGTCGATCCGGTCGACGGCCGCGCGAGCAAGAGCGGCGACATCGCCGTCGGTGAGTGACATACCGCCATTGCATCACGGCCGGTAGGCCGCCGCCTGCGGTGCGGTCCTGGCCTACGGTGGATCGTCATGACACATCCGGCGCGATACTCGGCAGACGATCCGTACCTGGCGCGACTGCGGGAGATCTGTCTCGCCCTGCCGCAGGCCCTGGAGAAGGTCTCGCACGGAAGCCCGAACTTCTACACCCGCAAGGTGTTCGCCGTCTTCGGCGGAGTGGTCAAGGGTAACCATTCCGCCACCGTCTGGTCGCAGTCGGTGCTGGTGCTGCCGGACGCCGCCGAACGGACAGCGCTGCTGCTGGACGAACGGTTCTTCGACCCGGCCTATCTCGGGCCGTCCGGCTGGGTCGGCCTGAACTTCCGGGCCTTCGGGGCTGACGAGACCCGCGTCGACTGGGACGAGGTGCGGGAACTGGTCGACGCGTCCTATCGAAACACCGCTCCGAAGCGGCTGGTCGCCGAGCTGGACGCCGGCTGACCCGACCGAAATGACGACCGATCCCCGGCGTCAGCGCGTGCCCGAAAGGGACGCCGGGTCGACTGCGCCGAACGAGCTACCGTCGATCGTTCGCAGAGAATTCGCCCCAATCACCCGTTCGCGCCGTATGCGGACGGGGCGGCGTCAGCCACACTGACGGGTATGGATCTGACCCTGGTGGCCGGGGACATCACTCAGCGTGATGTCGACGCCGTTGTCAACGCGGCCAACTCCTCGTTGATGGGCGGCGGTGGGGTTGACGGAGCCATTCACCGGGCCGGCGGCCCGGAGATCCTCGCCCAGTGCCGGGAGATCCGCGAGCGCCTTTACCCCGGTGGCCTGCCGGCCGGCCGGGCGGTCGCCACCTCCGGCGGAAGCCTCGCCGCCCGATGGGTGATCCACACCGTCGGGCCGGTGTATGCGGCCGACAAGGACCAACGCGACGTGTTGCGGTCCTGCTACACGTCGAGCCTGGCCGTCGCCGATTCGCTGGGCGCCGAAACCGTTGCCTTCCCGCTGATCTCGGCCGGTGTGTTCGGCTGGCCGAAGGAGGATGCGATCGTCCAGGCGGTCGCCGCGGTCTGCGGTGCGGACAGTCAGGTCCGCCGAGTTGAGTTGGTGCTGTTCGACGATGCGACCCTGCTGCTCGCCCGGCAGGTGCTCGCCGAATCCTGACCCACGGCGTCAGTCGTCAACACCGCGGGCGATCAACGCGTCGCCGATCGCGTCCGCGGACCGCAGCGCCCGGACGATGGCCGGGGAAACCAGGGCGACCAGCGAGAAGCCGAGACCACGTGCCCGACGGGCCTGGTTCACCTCGTCGATCACCGAAACCAGCAGCGGGACACAGCGAATGGTCAGGGCCAGCACCAGGCCGACCCGGTCCGGGTCGACCCCGACCCGGCGCAGCGGGCCGAGCAGCCGCACGCAGAGGTCCAGCATCTCGGTGACCCTGGTGGTCAGCGTGACCAGGGCGGCCACCGCGACGGCGATCATCAGCCCGGCGCAGACCACCACCGCCGCCCGCCAGTCCGCCAGCCACAGCTGGAACGCGGCGATCACCACGATCGTCCAGCGCAGCGGCCAGACCTGCGCCACGGCGACCCGCCAGGGGATCCGCGCCCAGCCGTAGAGCACGGCGACCAGCAGCGCGGCGATCCCGAGCTGCCAGGGCTGGCGCAACAGCACCACGCCGATCACCGCGACCAGCAGCAGCGCCATCTTCGGGCCGGCCGGGAGTCGGTGCAGCGCCGACGATCCCGGCCGGTAGGTACCGATCGTCGACATCCGCCCGCTCATTGTCGACCGACCGCCTGCCGATAGGCGGCCAGCGCGGGCGCCGGCCGGTCGTCGGCGAGTACCCGACCGTCCTCGATCACCAGCACCCGGTCGAAGTCGGCCAACAACTCGAGGTGGTGCGTCACCAGCACTACCTGCTCCGCCAGCCCGGCGAGCAGTTCGGCGACCATCCGCGCGTTGCGCAGGTCCAGCAGCGTCGTCGGCTCGTCCGCCACCAGCACCGAAGGCTCACGGATCAGCACCGCGGCCAGCGCCAACAGCTGCTTCTGGCCACCGGAGAGCAGGTGCGTCGGGTGATCGGCGTGACCGTCGAGCCCGAAGCGGCGCAACAGCTGGGCCACCCGTTCGGCGATCTCCGGCTTGGTCAGACCCGAGCGGCGCAGCGAGAAGGCGACATCCTCGGCGACGGTCGGCATGACGATCTGGTTGTCCGGATCGGTGAACACGAACCCGACCCGGCGGCGCACCTCGCGGCCCTGCTTGGCGGTGTCCACACCGTCGACGGTGACGGTTCCGGCGGTGGGCTCGACCAGGCCGTTGATCATTCGGGCCAGCGTCGACTTGCCGGAGCCATTCGCACCGACGATGCCGATCCGCGGCTCGGTCAGCGTCAGGTCGATGCCGGACAGCACGGTGCGCTCGCCGAAGCGGTGATGCACTGCGTCGAAACGAATCTCGCTCATCTGTGGTCAGCCCACCCGCTCCACCAGCATGGCGATCCCGAGCCCGCCACCGACCGCGCAGGCGGCCAGGCCGAGCTCCGGACCGTCGGCGCGCACCATCCGGCTGAACAGCCGCACCAGCAGCACCGCGCCGGAGGCGCCCCACGGGTGGCCGTAGCCGATCGCCCCGCCGTCGGTGCAGACGATCTCCTCCGGCAACCCGGTGAGTTCGATAGTGGCCAGCGCGACCGTCGCAAACGCCTCGGTGATCTCCACCGCGCCGATGTCGCCAACGCCGATCCCGGTGCTGGACAGCACCTTTCGGATCGCCGCAGCCGCGCCCAACCCCGGCAGCGCCGGGTCGCACCCGACCGTCGCCACCCCGCGGATCAGCAGCCCGACCCGGCCCGGGGCCGTTGTCGTGACGGTCACCACCGCCGCGCCGTCCGAGATGCCGCAGGAATTGCCGGCGGTCGCGGTGCCGGCGGCCGAGAACGCCGGCCGCAGGGTCGCCAGCCGCTCCGCCGTCATCCCCGGCCGTGGCCGCTGGTCGCGGGAAAGCCCGGCGACGGCGACGATCTCGTCGTCGAACGTGCCGGCCGTCGCTGCCCGGTGGGCGAGCCGGTGCGAGCGCTGCGCGTACCGGTCCTGCTCCGCCCGGCCGATGCCCATCCGGTCGGCGAGCGCGTCCGCGGCCTCGCCCATCGAGGGGTCCGGGAAGCCGGCCGGCGCGAACGGCGCCCTGGTGTAGCGGACCGGCTCGGAACCGGGGCGGCGGGCCGGCCAGAAACGCAGCGGCGCGGTGCTCACCGACTCGACCCCGCCGGCCAGCACGGTGCCGGCGGTGCCGGAGCGGATCAGCGCGGCGGCCTGGCCGACGGCTTCCAGGCCGGAGCCGCACTGCCGGTCGACCGTCACCCCGGGGACCTGCTCGCCGAGGCCGGCGGCCAGCGCCGCCACCCTGGCGATGTTCCCGCCGGGGCCGAGGCAATTTCCCAGGACCACCTCGTCGACCGATCCGAGCGCTGCGCCGTCAGCCCGGCCGGTGCGGGCGGCCTCCGCCAGCAGGGGCGCCGCAAGGCCGATGACGTCGATATCGGCGTGCATTGAACCCGCGGTCCCGATCGCAGTGCGACGGGCAGTGACGATCACCGGGCGGACGCTGGACACCCGCTCACGCTAGACGGTGTGCCGCCGCCGGGTCCGCGCCCCTCGGACCGGACCCCGTGCTCAACCGACGACGGAGGAGATGAAGCCGACCAGCTCGTCCAGATAGCCGGGCACGAACGCATCGTCGTCACCGGTCTGCATCCGGTGGTCACCGCCGGGCAGGACGCGCACGTTGAGCAGCGGCTCGGGAACCGCGGCCCGGTACCGCTGGACGCTGGCGGCCACCGGGACCACCGTGTCCTGTCCGCCGAACAACGCCAGCAGTGGGACCCGCACCTGCTGCAACGCCGGAACCGGGTCATGATCGATGAGCATCGTCGCGAAGTTCCACGACGACTCCTCGTCGGGCACGAAGGCGCCGGCATCGACCAGGGCCGCGAGCGCATCGGCCCGGGTGGGCTCGGCCAACCAGGCGGCGGCGGTGCGGTACGGCACCCGCCGGCCGACAAGCTCCATCAGGTCGGCGAAAACGGCGACGGCGGCGGCCCTGCCGTCCGCGGACAGCGGCAGCCGATCGAGCTGATTCCCGGTCGAGAAAATCTCCTGTACCCGGGGCGAGACCCCGGGCCCGGAATTGGTGACGACGAAGTCGGCGGCGACCTGGTGCAGCGCCTCGAGTACCACCCAGCCGCCCTGGCTATGACCGAAAAGGCCCGCCCGGACGTCGGGCAGCGCGGCCCGGGCCGCAGCCAGCGACACCGCCAGATCCGTTGCCTGGGTGTGGATGTCCGCCGTCAGCCAGCTGCCGCCGGACTCGCCGACACCGCGCTTGTCGAACGAGCAGACCGCTATCCCGGCCGCCAGCAGGGTCGCCCGGATCGGCGGGAACAGCACGTCGTTGTCCCGGTCGGAGGGGCCCGATCCGGGATGCATGAGCAGCAGCGCAGCAGGGATACCCGGCGGCTCCCACAGGCTCCCGGCCAGGATGATGCCCTCATTGTCGGCCGTGATCGAGCGAACCTTCATGGCCGGACGATACGTCCCGCGGCCGGGACCGGCAGAGATTCGGCCCGCCCGAACCCACCCGCGTCGGGCCGTGCGCCGGTCAACGTGATCAACTCGTCCGGCAGCGTCGACGCGAGTTGACTGCTGGTGGACGGCAGCGAGTGGATGACGAAGGGGCAACGATGCGCATCGGAATGATCGGGCTGGGTCGGATCGGGGCGTTCCACGCCCGGAATCTGCTGACGCTGCCGGGTGTCGACTCGCTGGTGGTGGCAGACGCGGCTCCGGGGGTGGCGGAACGGACCGCGGAGCGGCTCGGCTGCGAGGCCGCGGACTCGGCCGACGGAGTGCTGCGCAGCGGCATCGACGCGGTGCTGATCGCGGCGGCCACCGACGCGCACCCACAGCTGCTGCTGGCCGCCGTCGACGCCGGCCTGCCGACGTTCTGCGAGAAGCCGGTGGCCGCCAGCCCGGCAGCCGCGATCCACGTGCGAGACCGGCTGGCCGGTAGCGGCGTGCCGGTGCAGATCGGCTACCCGCGACGGTTCGACCCGGCGTTCGTCGCGGCCAGGGCGGCGGTGCTGTCCGGCGAACTCGGCCGGCTCACCACCGTCCGCTCGACGACGCTGGACCCGGCGCCGCCGCCGGCGGGCTACCTCGCGGTGTCCGGCGGCATCTTCGCCGACTGCGCGATCCACGACTTCGACGCCATTCGCTGGGTCACCGGCCGCGAGGTGACCGAGGTGTACGCCACCGGCAGCATCGATGCCACCGCCGGCCCGGAATTGTTCGCGGACAACAACGATGTGTCGACGGCGGCCTGCATCCTGACGATGGACGACGGCACTCTCGGGCTGGTGTCCAACACCCGTTACAACGCCAGCGGCTACGACGTCCGGTTGGAGGTGCACGGCAGCGCGGACAGCGTCGCCGCCGGCTGGGACGACGGCGCGCCGATCCGGTCGACGACGCCCGGCGCCAGGTTTCCGGCCGGGCCCCCGCACACCTTCTTCATGGATCGTCTCGCCGATGCCTTCACCGCCGAGCTGCTCACCTTCCTGGAGGTGGCCGCCGGACGGATCGAATCGCCGTGCACGGTGGCCGACGCCCTGGAAACGAGCTGGGTGGCCGAGGCCGCCACCATCTCGTTGCGGGAGCATCGCCCGGTCGCCCTGGCCGAGATCCGCCGCTGACCCCTTGCTGTCGAGGTAGCGGAAACCTGGGCAGGTAGCGCAATTCTCGCCGGCGTGTCCTCCAACATTCCGCTACCTGCCGCGGGGGTTCAGGAGGGTGCCAGGTAGTCGCGCTGCGCCTTCTTCTGCTGCCGGTACTGCTCGTGCGCGGCGCGGGTCGAGTCGAGTTCGGCAACCTCGCTGACCGGCACGTCCCACCAGGCGTCGCTGTCCGGTGCGGACACCAGCGGATCGGTCTGCACATGGACCACCACCGGCCCGCCGTCGCCCGGACTCGCCTTGGCGGCGCCGATCGCGTCCCGCAGTTCGTCGGCCGAGTGCACCTCGATGACGGTCGCGCCGAGGCTGCGGGCGTTGGCCGCCAGATCGACCGGCAGGTACTCCCCGGCCAACCGGCCGTCCTCGGTCCGGTACCGGTACTGCGTGCCGAAGCGCTGCGAGCCAAGGGATTCCGATAGTGCACCGATGGAGCCGAACCCGTTGTTCTGGACCAGCACGACGATGATCTTCGCTCGCTCCTGGACCGCGGTCACCAGTTCGCCGGGCATCATCAGGTAGCCGCCGTCGCCGACCATCGCGAAGACGTCCCGGCTCGGGTCGGCCATCCGGATCCCCAGCGCGCCGGGGATCTCATATCCCATGCAGGAGTAGCCGTACTCGACGTGGTAGCCGCGGCGGTCCCTGACCCGCCACAGCTTGTGCAGATCGCCAGGCATCGAACCGGCAGCGCACAGCACCACGTCCCGCGGATCGGACAGCTCGTTGACCGCGCCGAGCACCTGTGCCTGGGTCAGCAGGCCGGGGGCCAGTCGGTCGGTGACGTCAGGTCCGGGCTGGTAGGCCGCCTGCACCTTGGCATCCCAGTCGGCCCAGAGTCGGCCGGCCTCCGCGGTGTAGCCGTCGTCGACCCGGTACGGCTGGTCGCCGGCGAGGACGTCGGTCAGCTGCTGCAGCGCGTCCCGAGCGTCGGCCACTACCGATAGTCCGGCTTGTTTGACGGCGTCGAACCCGGCAACGTTGATATTCACGAAGCGCACCGCCTGGTTGCCGAAGACGGTCCGCGACGCGGTGGTGAAATCGCTGTACCTGGTGCCGATGCCGATCACCACGTCGGCGCCGGCGGCCAGGGCGTTCGCCGCGGTGGTGCCGGTCGAACCGATGGCGCCGACCAGCTGTGGGTGCCCGTGCAGCAGCGATCCCTTGCCGGCCTGGGTTTCGCCGACCGGAATTCCGGTCGCCTCGCAGAACCGTTGCAGCGCAGCCTCAGCGCCCGAGTAGTGCACGCCGCCGCCGGCCACGATCAGCGGTCGTCGGGCCTCCCGGATGACGGCTGCCGCGGCGGCGACCCGGTCCGCCTCGGCCGGCGGCCGGGCGATGTGCCAGGACCGCTCCGCGAACAGCTCGGTCGGCCAGTCGTAGGCCTGGGCCTGCACGTCCTGCGGCAGCGACAGGGTGACGGCGCCGGTCTCGACCGGATCGGTGAGTACCCGCATGGCGCCGAGCAGGGCGGCCGCCAGCTGCTCTGGCCGCTGCACCTGGTCGTAGAACCGCGACAGCGGGCGGAAGGCGTCGTTGACGCTGAGGTCGCCGGCGTAGGGCTGCTCGAGTTCCTGCAGCACCGGCGGCGCGACCCGGGTGGCGAATGCGCCGGACGGCAATAGCAGCACCGGGATCCGGTTGATCGTCGCCAGCGCGGCGCCGGTCAGCATGTTGGTCGAGCCGGGGCCGATCGAGCTGGTGCAGGCCCAGGTCTGCAGCCGGTCGTTCTGCCGGGCGAAGGCGACCGCCGTGTGCACCATCGCCTGCTCGTTGCGGGCCAGCACGTACGGCAGCTCCGGGCCGCCGCCGTCGGCGCTCGCGGCAAGTTCGTGCTGCAGCAGGGCCTGACCGATACCGGCGACGTTGCCGTGCCCGAAGATGCCCAGCACGCCGGCGAACAGCCGGCGGCGCTCGCCGTCCCGCTCGCTGAACTGCGCGGCCAGGAACCGCACCACGGCCTGCGCAACGGTGAGTCGGACGGCGGAGGTCGCGGAGGCGTGCGTCATCGGTTGTCTCCCTGCGGGTTTCCCTGCTTCTGGTCGGCCGGATGACCCATCGGCAACCGCGGATCGACCGGCTCGTCCGCCCACAGCCCGCGGACCCAGCCGTGCGCCGGGTCGTCGCAGATCAGCCAGGCTCGCTCGGGACCCGGCCCGGCCATCACGTTCAGGTAGTAGAGGTCGTAGCCGGGCAGCGCCATCGCCGGCCCGTGCCAGCCGTAGGGCACCAGCACCACGTCGCCGCTGCGGACCTCGGCCAGGACGTCGATCGGCCGGTCGTCGCTGGCGTACACCCGTTGGTAGCCAACGGGATCCGCGTCGCTCGGAGCTTCGGCGGCGGCCCGCACCTCGAAGTAGTAGATCTCCTCGAGCTCGGTCTCGGATCCGGGCCGCTCGACATCGTGCTTGTGCGGCGGGTGGGAGGAGAAGTTCCCGGCCGGGGTGATCACCTCGCAGGCGATGATGGCGGTGGCGTCCAGGGTCTGCGGGGTGCCGAAGTTGCGCACCTCCCGCGATGCCCGGCCGGCGCCGCGCAGTTCGACCGGCACCTGCGCGGCCGGCAGATATGCGAACGGCGCGGTCGACCCGGCCTTGGCCAGCGCGGTGCACACCGCGATCCTGGCCGGCCGGCCCGGGTCGGCGGTGATCGTCAGCCGCGAATCCGCTGGGGCATAGACGATGTCTGTCGGGCCGGTGAACACCGACGCCCGCCCGGCGAGCTCGGCGGTGTGCTCGCCGTCGGTGCCGGTCACCGTCACCGTGCAGCCACCGGACAGCGGCAGCACGATCGCCTCCCGCCCGGGTAACTCCACGGTTCGCGACTGACCGGGATCGAGCGCCAGCACCGTCAGCCCGGTGTACTGCCAGCCGTCGATCGACTCGTCGATCACCACCGCCGAGTCGTCGCGGCTCCGGCTGCCGGCCGGGTACACCCAGCGCTGCCTGGTCATGACTGCTCCGGTCCGTCCAGCGCCGCCTGGACTTCGTCGGTACTGGGCATGGCGGTGGAGCATTCCAGCCGGCCGGCCACCAGCGCGCCGGCCACGTTGGCGAACTCGATGACCTCGCGCAGTGATCGGCCGGCCAGTAGCCCGTGCACCAGCGCGCCACCGAAGGCATCGCCGGCGCCGAGTCCGTTCACCACCTGCACCGCAAAAGGCGGCACCTCCACCCGTTCGTCAGCGGTGGCCGCCAGTACTCCCTTGGGACCCTGCTTGACCACGGCCAGATCCAGGCCGCGCTCGAGCAGCGCATCGGCGGCTCGGTACGGGTCGCTCTCGCCGACCGCGACCCGGCACTCCTCGCTGTTACCGACGGCCACCGTCACTTGCTGCAGGGCCAGGCCCACCTGCTCGGTCGCCTCCGCCTCATCGGCCCAGAACATCGGGCGGTAGTCCAGGTCCAGCACCGTGTTCGGGATCCGTCCGCGCCGCTGCCAGGCAGCGAAGTGGGCCGACCGGCTCGGCTCCTGCGAGAGCCCGGTCACCGTGCACCAGAACACCGCGGCGTCGGCGATCGCCCGGCCGGGCAGCTCATCGGGTCGGATCATCAGATCGGGAGCGATCGGATACCGGTAGAAGTAGAGCGGGAAGTCGTCCGGCGGAAACACCTCGCAGAAGGTGACCGGCGTCGGCGGTCCGTCAACCTCGGTGATGAACTCGGGATCCACCCCGAGCCGCTGCGCCTCCGCCCGCACATAGCCGCCGAACGGGTCGTGCCCGGTCCTGGTGATCAGCGCGACCCGCCGGCCGTGCCGGGCGGCGGCCACCGCCACGTTGGTCGCGCTGCCGCCGAGAAACTTCTCGAAGGTTTTGACCTCGGCCAGGCCCACGCCGTGATCGAGCGGGTAGATGTCGACGCCGGTGCGTCCCATGGTGATCAGTTCGTACGGCTCACTCATGTCGGTCCGCCACCGCGAAGAGGTAGTCCAGCGAACTGCGGACGTCGTCGACCGGGTCGGGCAGCAGCGGGTCGTCGGCCGGGTCGCCGGTCAGCACGGTGTCCTGCTCGAGCACGTACCAGCCGTCGTAGCCGCGGGACTCCAGACCGGCGACGATGGCGGCAATGTCGATGTCGCCGGCCCCCAGCGGTGCGTACATGCCGTCCGCCACCGCCGCCGCGTATCCGATCTCGCCCGAGCGGACCCGTTGCGCCAGCGGGAGTCTCACGTCCTTCAGGTGGACGTGACCGATCCGCTCCGGGTGCGCGGCGGCCATCGCCACCGGGTCGCCGCCGCCGATCAGCAGGTGCCCGGTGTCCAGGCACAGAGCGACGCCGGAGCCGTCGATCACCCGTTGCGCCTCCAGTCCGGACTCGATCATCGTGCCGACGTGCGGGTGCAGGGTGGCAGCCAACCCCACGTCCGCGGCAGCCTCGGCGATCCGATCGAGGTTGCCCAGCAGGGTGTGCCAGCCGGCGGCGTCCAGCTCCGGCCGGGAGTCGTAGCCGGCCGCGCCGGTGGCGGCGGCCATCACCACGGTGCTCGCCGCAGCGGCGACCAGGCCGGTCATGGCCGTGCGGACGCCGGGCAGCGGGTCGTGGTCGGGCTCGTGCAGCACCGCCGGCACGAACTGCCCGACCGCGGCCAGCCCGTGTTGCTGCAGCACAGCGGCTTTGTCGGTCGGTTGATCCGGCAGGAATCCGTCCGGCCCGAACTCGGTGGCGGTCAGCCCGACCTCCCGCATCTGTCGCAGTACGGTGGCCGGCGGCAGCTGGAACCCCCAGCCCGGCACCTCGCAGACCCCCCAGGAGATCGGCGCGCCGGCCACCCGTTCGCGGATCGGTGTGCGGGCAGTACGGCTGGCAGAACCGATCGACATCGATGCGCTCCCCGAAGGACGGTGGTGTGACGGGACCACATTCCCGTCACGAGGGTCGGGCCCAGGGGGCGCCGGCCAGCTCAGCGTGCCCGTCGGCGCGGCCACTGTCAAAGGTCTGCCAGCCGGTCCTGGAGTAGGCGTCGGGTGTCGCCGCGGTCGATCTTCCCGTTCGGTCGCCGAGGTATCCGGTCGACCTGCAGCCACCGGCGCGGGAGCGATTCGCCCCGCAGCACCAGCCTGGCGGCCGCCCGGACAATGCCGAGGTCGGCGCCGGGGGCCGGCACCACCACGGCGATCAGCTGCTCGCCGAACCGCGGGTGCGGCAGGCCGAGCACCGCCGCATCCGACACCGACGCCAAGGTGCCGAGGGTGGTCTCGACATCTTCGGCGATCACCGTCCGGCCGCCGACCGTCACGGCAGCGTCTCCCCGTCCGGTGATCTGCAACCCGCCGGCGTCGTCGACGGTGGCCAGATCGCCGACGGAGGCGAACTTCTCGGCATCCAGCTGGACCGGGGCCAGTCCGGTGGCGGTCAGGTAGCCGAGTGCCCGGAAGTCGGACCGGGACCAGAGCTCCCCGTCGCGGAGCCGCACCGTCACCCCGGGGAACGGCGCGTGCGGCGCCGGCCAGCGGCGGGCGGTGACGAAGGACAGCTCGGCCGCCCCGTAGTACTCGGTCACCGTCAGACCCATCGAGATGGCCTGCCGGGCAAGGGATTCCGGTAGGACCGCGCCGGCCACCACGACCGAACGCAGGGCCGGGGTCGGCAGCTGGAGCAACCGGCCCAGGACCGTCGGCACGCAGATCGCCGTGGTGGCCGTCGCCGGGTCGTCGGTGACGGTCGCGCCGATCGCCAGTGCATGCACCGCCGAGAACAGCTGCATGGTGGAGAACAGCGGACCGGTCAGCAGCACCCGGTCGTCGGCGCAGATACCGGTGAGCGCCGAGTACCCGGCGAACGAACTGGTCCAGGACCCGAGGGTCCGCACCACTGCCCGCGGGGCTCGCGACGAACCGGAGGTGCCGACCAGCAGGAACGCGTCCGCCGGTAGCGACTGACCGATCGCGGTGGTGGGGATGGGCTGGGCCGGGTCGGCGAGCCAGACCGCCCGCCGGGTGGCCGCGGCGGCGAACACCGCGACGAGTTGCTCCGGTACCGGCAGCCGGCTGGCATCCACCACCCCGCTGGCGCCGGTCGCGCCACCGGCGCCCGGACCATCGTCGGCGTCGAGATGACCGGCCGCCCGTACCCGCGCGCCGAACTCCCGGTAGTCGAGTTGCTGCCCGGTCCACTGGATGGCCGGCCGGGTCGGCTCGATGCTGCCGGGCCGTAGCGCCGGCCGCCAGTTGCCGGAACCGTGGGTGCCGTTCACCGTGCTTCGCCGCTCACCGTGCTTCACCGCTCACCGGTGGGTCGCGACGTCCCTCACGGTCGCGGCCGGGCGGCGGAGCGGAATCAGCCCCGGGTACGCCCGGTGCACCTGCTTGGCGACCAAAGCGGTCACCACCACCTTGATCGCATCTCCCGGCAGGTAGATGCCGGAGTTGGCCACCGCCGTCCACAGCGGTAGCCCGGTTCGGATCGCGGTCCAGGGGATGCCGATCGCGTAGATCGCCACGATGCCGCCGAGCGCCGTGACGATGATCCCCAGCCACAGCGGATAGGCCGGCAGGATGCGCCGGGTCAGCGCGCCGATCACCAACGCGCCCAGCATGAATCCCCAGACGTAGCCCGCCGCCGGGGAGACGAAGACGGCGTTCGGGCCGCCTCGGCCACCGGCCAGCAGCGGCAGCCCGCAGAGCACCAGCAGGTTGAAGACGGCCACCGCGAGAAACCCCTTACGGGCGCCGAGCAGCGCGCCGGCCAGCATCACGCCGAGCGTCTGCAGGGTGATCGGGACGGCGTTGCCGCCGATGTACAGGGTGCCGGGCAGGCCGAGCGCGGCGATCAGTGCGGCGAATACGGCGATCTGTGCCAGATCCCTGGATGTGGTGCGGCGGTTGGCCATGCATCCTCCGGCGAGGCTCGGGCTCGGGCTGGTGAACGGTGGAACAGTAGCGCCCCGGCCGGCGCTTCGGTTCGCGGGCTCTCTTGCAGCTATCGGATAACCGCAAGAGGGCCCGCGAACCCGGGTGGCCGATGGGCGATCGGATCGCTGGACCACACTGGTCCGATGCGCCACGGCGAATTGTCGACCCAGCGGCACGAGATCGAGGTGGACGGGCACCGGATCTCGGTGCTGACCGCCGGTATCCCGGGCGACCGGCCGCCGGTGCTGGCCGTGCACGGCTTCGGCTCGTCCGCGGTCGGTACCTGGCAGGTCACCGGGCACCTGACCGCACAGGTCAGGGCCGGTCGGTTCGTCATCGCGCCGGACCTGCTCGGCCACGGCCGGTCCGACACCCCGACGGATCCGGCGGTCTACACCCTCGGCGGGCTGGTCCGGATCGTCGAGGCCGGCATCGCCGCGTTCGGCGAGCCGGCCGGCCCGGTGGATCTGCTCGGCTACTCGCTGGGCGCCAGGATCGGCTGGGAGCTGCTCACGGCCCGGGACGGGGCGGCTGACGGCGACCCGACGGCGGCCGGCCGGCCGCGCCGGGCCGTGCTCGGCGGCTTCGACGGACGGGCGCTGTTCGACGGGGTGGACGAACCGCTGCTGCGGCACGCGCTGGCGCCGGCCGGGGCGGATGATCCGGCGATCGACGACGAGGGCGAGCTGCCCGCCGACACCCGGCGCATCGTGCAGATCATCAGGGCCGGCCGCGACACCGATCCGGCTGCCCTGCTGGCCCTGGTCGGGGGACTCGCCGGTGCCCCGGTGGCCCCCGGCCGGCCGGGGCAGCCGATCCTGTTCGCCTCCGGCGAGCGGGACGCGTTGGCCGCCGGCGCGCAACACCTGGCGGCCTCGCTGCCGAATGCCGATTACCTGCAGATCCCGCGCCGCGACCACATCAGCGCGGTCCCGGCCGGCGTGTTCCGGTCCGCGGCGGTCGCATTCCTCGGCGATTGACCGCCGCTCGGTCCGGCCGGCACAGCGGTCCACAACGAACTCACAGGACCCACTCGGGAAACCACACCTGGGGTGGATAGGCTGGGCCGGCCCAGCCGCCGGGCATTCACCCGCGGCAGACACATCTTGGAGGCCCGAGTTGACCACCACCGGCCCGGTCGGACGGGCGCTCATCGTGTCCGTCTCCGACGAACTTGTGCACGGCGACGACGACCACGGCGCCGGCGCCCTGGTCACCGAACTGCTCGGCGAGGCAGGTTTCGTGGTGGACGGCTCCGTCGCCGTGCCCAGCGAGGCCGTCGACATCCGTTCGGCGCTGAACACCGGCGTGATCGGCGGCGTCGACCTGATCGTCACCGTCGGCGGCGTCGGCGTCACCCCCCGGGACGTGGTCGCGGACGTCACCGAAGAGGTGGTCGACCGGGCGCTGCCCGGCATCGCCGAGGCGCTGCGCTGGTCGGGGATGACGGCCGGGGTCACCGACGCGGTGGTCTCCCGCGGCATGGTCGGGGTCTCCGGATCGACCCTGATCGCGAACGTCGCCGGTTCCAGGGCCGCCATCCGGGACAGCCTGGCAACGCTGATCCCGCTGGCCACCTACACGATCGATCAGCTGTCCGACCCCGTGCTGGACTGAGGCTGAACGGCCGCTGAACGCCGTCAGCCCCCGTCCGGTGTCGACCGGCGCGGGGGCTGACGGGATCTTGCGGTGCGGCTCAGGAGTCCTTGGCGTCGTCGATCGCGTCGCCGGCGGCGTCCTTGGCGTCGGCCGCCGCGTCCGAGACCTTGTCGGCGGCGTCGGCCGCCGCGTCCGAGACTGCCTCGCCGGCGTCGGCTGCGGCGTCCTTGACGTCCGAGCCGGCAGCCGCGACCTTGTCGGCCGGATCCCCGTCACCGAACACCTTGTCCTTCAGATCGCCGGCAACGTCGGAAACCTTTTCGCCGACGGACTCGGCGACGTCCTTGGTCTTCTCCCACGCCGGACCGGCAACCTCGGAAACCTTGTCGCCCACAGTCTCCGCTGCGTCCTTGATCTTCTCGCCGGCGTCCTCGGCCAGTTCCTTGGCCTTATCGATGAAGCTCACGATCGGTCCTCGCATTCTCGCAGGTAGTGCGCCTGTGGCAGGCTGACGAGATGAATCTACCGGGCGATTCGCGTTCGGGTGGGGTGACGCCCGAACCGGACGAACCCGAGACCGCGGCGGGCGCGGAAGCCGGCCCCGACCGGGCCGCGGAGACCGGCCCCGATCGGGCGGCGGAGACCGGCCCCGACCGGGCGGTGGAGACCGGCCGTGCCGCTCGGCAGCGGGCCGTGCGCCATCGGCTCGCCGAATCCATTGCGGAGGGCCTGCTGCCGGAGACGACCGGCGACGAACGCCACTGGGGTGACGGCGAGCAGGGATACAGCGCGGCCTGGTACGCAGAGAACCGGCCGCCACACCACGATCGGTGATCGTGGCATGACGGCCGGTTCCAGTGCATCCGACTGCCGGAGAGTTCCCCGCGGGCGCCCGGGCCTGCCGGGCGCGGACTCTCAGTTGCGCTGCTGAGCCTTCAGCAGGTCGCGGATCTCGGCCAGCAGCTCCTCCTGCGAGGGCGGCTCCGGATCGTCGACGATGCCGGCGGCGGCCCGCTTGGCGGCCTTGCGCTCGGCCAGCTTGTTCATCGGCAGAACCAGCGCGAGATAGACGACCAGGGCGGTCAGCAGGAACACGATGATCGCGTTGATCATGGCGGAGATGTTCACGTAGGTCGCTTCGGCCAGCGCGGGCGTCGAGCTACGGAAGCTGAACCCGAGACCGTTCGAGCTGGCCCCGCCGAAGGTGTTCAGCAGCGGGGTGATGAACGCCGACACGAACGAGTCGACCATTGCCTGGAACGCGACACCGATGACGACCGCGATCGCCAACTCGATGACGTTCCCACGCATGATGAAGTCTCTGAAGCCTTTGACCATGACGGGCTCTCCTTTCTGTGGGGCTCCGCGGGTATCGGAGCCCATTGGGCTGCGGCTCGGAGAGTACACACAAGATGAGAATTAGCTGGGAATTCCGGCTCCGTCGTTCGGCGCGCCCCGCGACCGCCCAGCACGGCGAATCGTGGTCCCTCACCTGCGATCACTACACAGCGCGATCGAGGATGTCACCCCTGCGGGCCTCGGCGTGGTGACCGGCCCGTCTCACCCCATCAGGTGAACCTCACGGCGATGTCGCCGGCGAGCGCCGCCGCCGCCAGCTGATCGGCGTCCGACTCGGGGACCGCGAGGATCGCCAGTCGACCGCTCTCACCTGCCGATACGCCGATCCGGTTGCCGTTCTGGCTCGCCGTCGCGGTGCCGGGCACGGCGAGTACAACAGCGTCGGCCGTCAGCCTTCGGGGTGAACCGCCGTCGTCGACCACCAGGACCGCAACGTGCACCCCGGGTTGCAGCAGTGCAGCGGCCGCCGGGTCGGCCAATCGGATCGGCACCGCCACCCGGCCGGGGCCCGGATCCGGGCCGCCGGTCGCCACCACCGCCGCATCGGTCAGCAGCTCGCCCCGGCGGATCGCGCCGGACAGCGTCCGGCCGCGGGCCGCGGCCCGATCGGTCAGCGCGCCGTCCGGCACGGCCGGCACCGTGCGCAGCTGCAGGTCGTCGTCCCCGAGCACGTCACCGGCGGCCAGATCGTGGCTGACGGCCACCGCCACCACCCCTGGCCGGTCCGATTCGGGCCGGACCAGCGTCACCGCGGCGGCGGCGAGCAGCAGCAGAACCGCCACCGCGCGCCGGACCACCCGGGCCCGCCGGCCGCCCCGCCGGCGGGCCCGGAACGGCCCGGTGAACCGATCGAGTCGTCGCGGCTGGAGAGCGCTGACCTCTCGGTTCTGTGTCATCGGGCGACGGTAGGCCGGGCACAGGGCTACCCGCCGCGCGTCGGCCCAGCGTTGTGGACAGCCTGTGCGGTGTGGACAAGTCGTCAGCCCGGGATCCGCAGGATCCGATCGTCGCCGGGTCGCGGCGAACCGCGGCCGTCGGTGTTGGACGTGGTGAACCACAGTCTGTCGTCCGGCGCCACCACCACCGTGCGGAGCCGGCCGTACTGCTGGGCGAAGTGGGCGATCGGCTCCCCGGTCTGGTTCGGCGCCGCCGCATCCGTGGTCGACGCCGTCCCGGTGATCGGGATCTGCCACAGCGTCTGACCCCGCAGCCCGGCCATCCACACCGAGCCGCGCCAGATCGCGATGCCGCTCGGCGAGGCCTCCGAGGTGGCCCAGACCCGTTGTGGTGACACGTATTTCGGGTCGTTCGTCAGACCCTCGGTGTTCGGCCAGCCGTAGTTGCCGCCGGCCCTGATCAGATTGAGTTCGTCCCAGGTGTTCTGCCCGAACTCGGCCGCCCACAGCCGGCCCGCGGAATCGAAGGCCAGCCCCTGCACGTTGCGGTGCCCGTAGCTGTAGACCAGCGGAGCCTGTGGGAACGGGTTGCCGTCGGCTCCCGTGCCGTCCGGGTTCAGTCGCAGGATCTTGCCGCCGAGGTAGCTCAGATCCTGTGCGCCGGAGGGGTTCCCGGCGTCGCCGACGCCGACGTACAACAGTTTGTCGGGTCCGAAGATGATCCGACCGCCGTCGTGGTTGGCGGCCCTCGGTAGCCCGGTCACGATGTCGTGCTGGGCGGAGACGCTGCCGTCGGTCAGCGTCAACGCGGCGATCCGGTTGTCGTTGTCGGCGGTGTAGTAGACGAAGACCGTGTGATCGGTCGGGTAGCCGGGGGAGACCGCCAGGCCGAGCAGCCCGGCCTCGCCGCCGGGGCTCACCCCGTCCACCCGGCCGGCGTCGGTGGTGTCGCCGTTCTCTCGCACAGCGGTGATGGTGGCGTCGTCTCGGCTGGTCACCAGCGCGGTGCCGTCGGGCAGGAAGTCGATGCCCCACGGCGTGGACAGGCCGGTCACCAGGTCGGCCGCGGTCAGCTCGGCCGGCACCGGCCGGGCCGACGACGGCGGCGTCGCTGTTGACGAGGAACCGACGGGCGGCGACGGCTCGCCGGATGCCGCCGATGACGGCGCTGTTGTTGTCGGGGTCGACGTCGGGGCTGCCGATGATGGCACTGCCGATGACGTCGGGGGTGTGGTCACGCCGCCGGATGAGGTGGCGCCGGTGGTCGACGGCGCGGGGGTCGGTGACGGGCCGGTGGCCGGCGTACCGCAGCCGCCCACCAACAGCAGGCAGCCGATCGCCAACTGCCCCGCCGCTCGTCGCGCCATACCCCAGTGTGCCGGATCGGCTCGGGGCGGGCTGGTTCACACTGGGTGGATGAGCAAGAAGAAGCCGGACCCCCTGCTGCTGACTGCGATCCTGGCGCTACATGTTGCGGTGTGCGCCCTGACCTGGCGCGACCTGAGTCGCCGCCCCGCGGAACGGGTGCGCGGCAGCAAGCAGGTCTGGCGCGTCGCCAGTGCATTGAACACGGGTAACTCGGCCGCCTACTGGCTGTTCGGCCGGAAATAGCGTCGCACCGCCCGCGGCCGGTGGCCCGGCCGTGGATTCGGTCAGGCCGGAACCGCGGACGTCGACGACTTCTTCGAACCGGCAGCTGACGACGACGAGCCGGACTTCGAGGACGATGCGCCGGAAGCGCCACCGGCCGAGGAACCGCTGCCGGAAGTGCCACTTGCCGAAGTACCGCTGCCGGAAGTACCGCTGCCGGACGAACCGCCGTCGGACGAGCTACCCGACTTCTCGGAGGGCTTGGAGGCCTTCTCGGCGGAGTTCTCCGACTTCGCGCCACCGTCGCCGGGCGCGACGGGCCCGCCGCGGGAGTCGGTGCGGTAGAAGCCGCTGCCCTTGAAGACGACGCCGATCGAGCCGTAGACCTTGCGCAGCGAACCCGCGCACTCGGGGCAGACGGTCAACGAATCGTCGGTGAACTTCTGCACTGCCTCGAAGCGGTGTTCGCAAGCGGTACAGGCGTACTGGTAAGTGGGCACACGGACCTCCAACGGCCAAGCTCAGCGTTGGCACTCTACCTGCAAGATTGCCAATTCAACACGTTCCAACGCAACTGACGGCTGCGCTGTTCCGCGTCGGGTGTGACGAAGAAATCAGCGGGTCACCCGGCGGTGATCACCCGGAGCCGATCACCCGGCGCACGCCGGCGCCCGGGGTCACCACCGCCGTCACCGGCACGTCGAACGGCTCGGCCGGCAGCTCGTCGACCCACTCGTCGTCGAAGATCACCGCGATCGACTCCCCCCGAGCGCCGCCGAGCGTGCGGTCGTAGTGCCCGCCGCCCCGCCCCAGTCGGACGCCGTTGGCGTCCACCAGCAGGGCCGGCACCAGTACCGCGACGGCGTCGGCCACCGCGTCGATCCCGAGCAACTCACCGACCGGCTCCTGGATGCCGAAGTCCCCGGTGCGTGACTCGCCGGAGTACTCGGCCCAGTTCAGCGCGGCCCCGGCGGACGCCACCGGCAGCAGCACCCGGAAGCCGGCTGTGGCCAATCGGGACGGCAGCCGCGGATCCAGCGGTTCGCTCGGCAGCGGGAGATAGCCGGCGATCACCCCGCCCGCGGCCGGTTGCGCCGATCCGGTCAGGTAGGCCATCAGGTGCTCGGCGATCGCTGCCCGGGCGGCCGCGATGTGCTCAGGCGACCTGGCCCGCCGGCGGGCCACCGCCATCCGCCGCTGCTCGGCCTTCGCCGCCGTCGTCGAGGCCGCCCTCGAATGGTGATGGGACACCCGGACACGGTAGAACCGATCGGGACACCGCGGGTCCGTCCATCCTTGCGCGCCGCAGCAGATAGCGTGGGTTTCCGACGAGCCTGTCGGCGAAAGCAGTCCGGCGGACGCCGTCAGCCAAACCAGTCAGCCGAACCAGTCGTGGCCCAGACCCGGAGGTGACCGAACCCGTGCCGATGCGTTCCGTCGCCGAACAACTGGACATGGTGCTGGCTCCGGCCGTGACCCCGCCGCCGGTCCGGGTGGCCATCTCGGAGGCGCAGGGCCTGCTCTGTGCCGAGGAGGTGGTCGCGTCATCGGCGCTGCCCGCCTTCGACCAGGCCGCCGTCGACGGCTACGCGGTCCGGTCCATCGACGTCCGGCAGGCCTCGACCAGCGTGCCGGTGTCGCTGCCGGTGGTCGGCGAGATCGCCGCCGGGTCCCGGTCTGCGCACCGCCTGCAGCCCGGCCAGACCGTCTACGTCGACACCGGGGCGCCGCTGCCGACGATCGCCGATGCGGTGGTCCCGCTGTCCGCCGGTCGGCCGGCCGGCGCCAGGGTCGACATCACCAGGTCGGTCGGCTCCGGCGACTACGTCCGGCGCACCGGCGAGGACGTGCAGCCCGGGGACGTCGCGGTCCGGTCCGGCGCCTTCATCGGCGCCGCCCAGGTCGGGCTGTTGGCTGCCGTCGGGCGGGACAAGGTGCTGGTGCACCCCAAACCGCGGGTGACGATCGTCTCGGTCGGCGACGAGCTGGTCGACGTCTCCCGTACCCCGGGACCCGGACAGGTCTACGACGTCAACTCGTTCGCGTTGGCCGCGGCCGCCCGGGATGCGGGCGCGGACGTCACCAGGGTCGGCATCGTCGACGACGACCCGCGGCGGCTGGCCGAGCTGGTCGAGGGCCGGCTGCTGGTGTCCGAGATGCTGGTGATCGCCGGCGGCGCCGGCGGCCGGCATGCCGAGCGGGTCGGCGAGGCGTTGTCCGAACTCGGCAGCATCGATCGCACCCGGGTCGCCATGCAGCCGGGGTCCACCCAGGCGTTCGGGCTGCTCGGCGGTGGCAATCACAAGGTGCCGGTGTTCCTGCTGCCGGCGAATCCGGTGTCGTCCCTGGTGGTCTTCGAGGTGATCGTCCGGCCGGTCATCCGGGTGATGCTGGGGCGCCGCAACCCTTATCGACGCACTATCACCGCCCGCACGCTCGCTCCGATCAGTTCGCCGGCCGGTCGCCGGCAGTTCCTCCGCGGCCAGCTGATGCGCGATGACGACGACGAATACCTGGTGCACATCCTGGGTGCCGGCGGCACCCATCTGTTGGCCTCGCTGGCCGAGGCGAACTGCCTGGTGCTGATCGACGAGGACACCACCGAGCTGCCCACCGGCGTCGAGGTGACGGTGTCGTTCCTGGCGCAGCGCCCGTAATCCACCATGGTCGTGCGGACGGGAGGTCTCGGGCCGGTGCCCAGCCGGGCAGGCGAGGTGGCGCTGCGTCCGCTGCTGCGGTCGGACGCGGATGCCTGGCGCAGCATCAGGATCCGTGACGAGCAGTTCCTGCGGCCGTGGGACGTGACCAGCGCGCTGAGCTGGGAGAGGCGTCATACCCGGGGTGAATGGCGACGTCATCGCACCCAGCTGCGGGCCGCGGCGGTGCGGCGGGAGGCGATCGCGTTCGCGATCGTGGTGGACGAGAAGTTCGCCGGCCAGGTGACCTTCGGCGGCATCCAGCGTGGGGCGTTGCGATCGGGCTGGGTCGGTTACTGGGTCGACTCGGAGCTGTTCGGGCACGGGGTGGCGACCGCGGCGGTGGCGCTGGCCGTCGACCACGCCTTCGGCGCCGAGGGGCTGCACCGGGTGGAGGCGACCATCGCGCCGGCGAACGTGGCGAGCCAGAAGGTGGTCGCCCACCTCCGTTTCCGGCAGGAGGGACTGCTCCGGCGGTACCTGGACATCGACGGCGGGTGGCGCGATCATCTGTTGTTCGCCCTCACCGCCGACGAGGTCCCCGGTGGCCTGGTGGCCATGCTCCAGGCGTAGGCCTCCGCGTGTCTGCGTGGTCGGTGGGGCTCGTGTGACTAGCGTGACCAGAGGGCAGTGGTGTCACTCTTCCGGCCGATGCGTTGAGCGTCGACCCGTCGGCGTTCGTGCGCTTCGGTGGACACCCCGCCCGATCCGGCCGGACGCGAGCACGAGAGGAGCAGGGGAAGATGCCCAACCTGCCCACATCCCTGATCCTTGTTCTACTGGCTGTCGCCTGGTTGTGGGTATTGGTGCCGATGTTCGCCCGCAGCCGCGAGGCCGTGCCGGAGACCGACGACGGCGCGGCGGGTTTCCGGGTGCTGCGCCGCGCGGCCCGGCTGCGCCGGCCCAGGGTGCACCGACGACACGACTCCGACGAGGAGGACGATCTCGTGGCTGACGACCACTTCGACGCCGCTGCCGACGACCGGTATGACGACGACTTCGCCGACGAGAACGACGATGCTGACGGCGATCTGGTGGAGGCGCTGGTCGATCGCGACGACGACTTCGCCGATGAGGACTTCGCCGGCGAGGACTTCGATGACGACTTCGCCGGCCAGCAGCTCACCGAGGAAGACTTCGATCGCGATGTCCGCCACGACGTTCGCCACGACGTTCGGCGCGCGGTCGGCGCGGCTGACGTCGCCGCCGACGATCACGAGTACGACGCGGCGGACGAGTGGGAATCCGCGCA
Organism: Nakamurella lactea DSM 19367; assembly: GCF_000426645.1. Lineage (GTDB taxonomy): Bacteria > Actinomycetota > Actinomycetes > Mycobacteriales > Nakamurellaceae > Nakamurella > Nakamurella lactea. Next base: position 38,503 of record NZ_AUFT01000016.1, read on the forward strand.
CACCGCGTCGATGGCCGAGCCGCATCGCCGGCGGCCGGCGCAGCGTGCGAGCGCGCCCGCCGGATCACCGGCGCACCGGCCCGGGCGCGGTGGTTTCGACCCGGAGCACGACGCGGCCACCGCGGCGTTCCGGTACCGCCGCCGCCGGTTCGTCACCCTGTTGCTGGTGCTGCTGACCGGCGGACTGGTTGCCGGCGCGATGGTCGGGATCAGCGACAAGCTGTGGATCGGCGCCGCCGTCACCGGGCTGGTGCTGGTCGGCTACCTGACTTATCTGAGCCGTCAGGTGCGGATCGAGCGGGAGATCTCCGCGCGCCGGCGTGCCAGGATGCAGCGGGCCCTGCAGATCCGGCCGGCCGCCCGTCGCGAGGCTGATCCGGTGTCCCCGTACCGGTCCGATCGGTCGGCGGCCGCACGCCCGGCGCCCCATCGCTCTCGCCCGGCGGCCGCCGGCCACGGCCCCGCGCGGCGGCCGGCCGCCCGGTCGTCGCAGCTACCACCGATGCACCGCAAGGTCGGCACCGTCGTGGATCTGGACGACGACGATCCGGCGTTCGACGACCTGGACCACTACGAACCCGTCGTCTACCGGCGTGCCGCGGGCCAGTGACATCTCGGGTGGGCCGTTCGGGACCGACGGCGGGGGAGCCGTACGCACAGACCTCCGCCTCGGTCCGCTTCGACTGGGGCCTGCAGGGCGCGATCGCCATCTCCGAAGGCGCCGATGTCGTTGTCGTGGTGGATGTTCTGTCGTTCACCACAGCGTTGTCGGTGGCGGTCGAGGCCGGCATCGAGGTGTACCCGTACCGCTTCCGCGATGCCTCTGCGGCGAGCTTCGCGGCGTCCAAACAGGCGGTGCTGGCGGTCGGCCGGAGTGAGGCGGGGTCGGCCGGGGTGAGCCTGTCGCCGTTGTCGATCAGGTCGGCCCTGCAGCCCGGCGGCGCGCTGGCGCAACGCGGCCGGCTGGTGTTGCCGTCGCCCAACGGGTCGGCCATCTCACGGGCGCTGTCCGAGCGCGGGGCGACCGTGGTCGGGGCGTGCCTGCGCAATGCGCCCGCGGTGGCGCTCTGGGTGCAGCGGCATGCGGCCGGTTCGCCGATCGCGGTGGTGGCGGCCGGCGAACGGTGGCCGGGTGACGTGCTGCGACCGGCAGTCGAGGATCTGTGGGGGGCGGGCGCCGTGCTCAACGCGCTGGGTGGGCTGCCGTCACCCGAGGCGCAGGCGGCCATCGCCGCCTACCGGACGGCGCAGCGGACCCTGCCCGGGTCGCTGGCGGCCTGCGCGTCCGGCCGGGAGCTGATCGCCGACGGCCACGGTGACGAGATCGCCCTGGCCGCCGAGTTCGGCACCTCGGTCGCCGTCCCGGTGCTGCAGGGCGAGTGCTACCGCGCCGCCTGAACACGACCGGGTCCTGCCGGCGGGTGGTTGGATCGCTTGCGGCGGGGAGGAACTCTCCGAGTCGGCGGCGCCGTTATCGGTGGACGGTGTGCGGCGGGGAGGAACGCCCCGAGTCGGCGGGATGGCCCCGATCCGGCGGGTCACGCGAGTGGAATCTGGACCCGGCGGGGCTGATATCCTTACCGTGCGTTCGCCCCGGCGGGCGTGGCAAGGGGCTGTAGCGCAGTTGGTAGCGCGCTTCGTTCGCATCGAAGAGGTCAGGGGTTCGATTCCCCTCAGCTCCACCAAGGTATGGAGGACCGGACACGCTTTTCGTCCGGTCCTCCATACGTTATTTGGCGCCGGGATCGATTCTCCTCAGCTCCACCGTGTGATGAGTCGCGACGTGCTTGTCAGATGAGTCGCGTCGTGCTTGTCAGCGCGAGGACCCTGAGCGGGCGACCTGCCCGACAAATTGGGAGCTAGGTCCGACGCGCGCAGGGTCGGTGTGATGGTCTTGTTGCCACATGACCCTCAAACGTCGCCGCAGGCGCGGCAATCCAATGGCCTCCGCATCGACGCGCGGAGCCGTTCGTTCCGTGAACACGGATTCATGGCGAGCCGGACGGCGCGTCGTCACGCTGCTCGCCGCCGTCACGCTGGCCTTCAGCGGCCTATTCGTCGTCCCAAGCGCGGCCGCCGCAGCGGTGCTGCCCTCGATCACCTCGGTGTACTTCTCCGGAGATCCGTCATCTCCGACGGTCACGGTGAACGGTTCCGGGTTCGGAACGGTGTCTGCTCTCGGGGCGGTTCAGGATCCGGCGACGTACGGCGCGAACTGCGGGGGCAACCTCGGCGGCAACTATGGTGCGAACTTCTATCTGGATGACACGTTGACGGCGGAGGGGTGGACGGCGGGGGCGGGTCAGCCTCGTGCGTCCGACTGGATCGGGGTGGTGATCTCGTCCTACTCGGACGACAAGATCGTCTTCTCGTTGGGTTCGTGTTATCCGACGTACGGGACGTTGGCACCCGGTGATCCGTTCACCATGCATGTGATCGGCGCCAGCTTCTCCGGAACCGTCCTATACCCGGCGATCAGCTCGGTGTCGGTCTCTGGAAGCCCTTCCTCTCCGACGGTCACGGTGAACGGTTCCGGGTTCGGAACGGTGTCTGCTCTCGGTGCGGTTCAGGATCCGGCGACGTACGGCGCGAACTGCGGGGGCAACCTCGGCGGCAACTATGGTGCGAACTTCTATCTGGATGACACGTTGACGGCGGAGGGGTGGACGGCGGGGGCGGGTCAGCCTCGTGCGTCCGACTGGATCGGGGTGGTGATCTCGTCCTACTCGGACGACAAGATCGTCTTCTCGTTGGGTTCGTGCTATCCGACGTACGGGACGTTGGCACCCGGTGACCCGTTCACCATGCATGTGATCGGAGCCAGCTTCTCGGGCACCGTCGCCTATCCGCCCAGGCCGCCTGCGGCGACGATCTCCTCGCCGGCCGTCGGGAAGACGTACACCGTCGGAGAGTCGGTGCCGACCAGCTTCTCCTGCGCAGAAGGGGTCTACGGCCCCGGGCTCTCCGGCTGCACCGATTCCAACGGCTCGAACTCGCCGGGCATGCTGGACACCTCGACGGTGGGCAGCCACACCTACACGGTGATCGCCACGAGCCAGGACGGCCTGGTCGGCACAACGACCATCAACTACTCCGTCGCCTATCGGCTCGACGGCTTCCTGCCTCCGGTCGCGAACCCGCCGGTCGTCAATGAAGGGCACGCCGGACGCACCTACCCCTTGAAGTGGCGGTTGGCCGACGCTGCCGGCGCGCACATCAGCACGCTGAGCGCCATCGGCTCAGTCAGGTACCAGTCCATCTCGTGCGCATCGCTCGGCTCCGCCAGCAGCGACCTGCCGGCGACCAGCTCCGGCGGGACAAGCCTGCGCTACGACATGACGGCCGAGCAGTACATCTACAACTGGGCGACTCCCGGTTCCCCTGGTTGCTACCGGGTGAACCTCACCCTCAACTCGGGCCAGGTGGTCAGCGCCAACTTCAGCCTCAGCTGACAGCCCTCGCCGCTGCGTTGCATCTGGCTGCCGGGCGACAGCACGTCTGACGCGAACGGGCCCCGGCTGCCTGGGTCAGGTCACCGAAGCGACGGCGTTTTCCCGAATGCGGTATCGCGGGCGATCTTCTCCCAGGCGGTGAGGTCGGTGCGGATGGTGTCGAGGTGGGCCGCGATGGCATCAACCGCGTCGCTTCCGAGTGGCAGGCGTAGCGGGGCGTCGTCGGATTCGAGCACGGCCAGGATCACCCTGGCTGCCTTGGCGGGGTCGCCGGGCTGCGTGCCGTCGGCGGTCCGCACCATGTCGCGGGTGGGCCCCACCGAGTCCGAGTAGGTCTCGGTGGTCGGGCTATGGCTGCCGTGCGCAAACAGTCCGGTGCGGAACGAGCCGGGCTCGACGATCAGCACCGTGATCCCGAACGGTCTGACCTCGTCGGCCAACGCTTCAGAGAGTCCCTCCAGCGCGAACTTGCTGGCGCTGTAGGCCGAGAAGCCGGCGAAAGACAGCTGGCCGCCCATGCTGCTGATCTGCACGATCGTTCCCGACCGGCGCGAACGCATGTGCGGCAGGACGGCCCGGACCAGCGCGGCGGGACCGAACAGGTGGACGTCGAGCAGCGACCGCAGCTCGGCGTCGCTGGTCTCCTCGACGGCACCGACGTGGGTGCGACCGGCGTTGTTGACCAGCACGTCGATGCGCCCATGCCGCTCCACCGCGGCATCCACGACCGCGTCGATCCGGGTCGCGTCAGTGACGTCGAGCTGGACGGCATCGACCCGATCGGGATGCTCGGCCACCAGGTCTTCGAGTGCGCAGCGGCGCCGCGCGGTGGCCACCACGACATCACCCGCCGCGATCGCCGCCTGCGCGATGGCCCGCCCGAAGCCGCTGCCGGCGCCGGTCACGAGCCAGACACGGCGCCCAGGCGGGCTCTGGTCCTGCGTCCGTTCCATCAGATCAGCGTCGGCGCGGACCGGATGGCTGTCCAATACCTGGTGTGATAGCCATTGGTGATGGATGTCCATCTGCGGGACCTGCGGTACTTCGTCGCAGTGGCCGAGGAACTTCACTTCACCCGCGCGTCCGAGCGTCTCTACATCTCCCAACCCGCCCTGTCCAAGCAGGTCAGCATGCTGGAGCGAACACTCGGATCGGAGCTCTTCGAGCGGCGCCGGCGCGACGTGCGGCTCACGCCGGCGGGAGAGGCGTTACTCCCACACGCTCGACGCCTGATCGCCGAATGGGACCTCGCCACTGCGGCGGTCGAGCGGATCCGGACCGAACGACGCTCGACGCTGGTGGTCGGGATGAGCACCAGCCCCGGGCGAGACGGGCTCCTGTCTGCGATCCACCACCGGTTCACCCGGCAACATCCCGACACCACCCTCACTCTCCGGCAGGTCAGCTGGCTCGACTCGACAGCGGGTCTGGCCGCGGACGAGAGCGACGTGGCATTCGTCTGGCTGCCCATGCCGACCCCGAGCCGGTACGTGTGGACCGTGCTGGTCGAAGAACCCTGCCTGGTGGCGATGTCGGACCAGCATCCGCTCGCCGCTCGAGAGACGATCGCCTTCGACGAACTGGCCGACGAACCGTTCCTCGCGCTCCCCAAGAGCGCCGGGCCGTTGCGCGACTATTGGCTCGGCACCGCCCATCGCCATGGCACGGAACCGATCGTCGCCGCCGAAATCACGTCCCCGGACGAGACCTACGAATTCCTGGTCGACGGCCGCGGCATGTGCCTGATCGCCAGCGGCAACGCACCGTCACTGACCCGCGGCGGAGTCGTGACGCGGCCCGTCACCGGCCTACCGCCCTCCCGGCTCGGCCTCGCCTGGCGCAAGGACAGACATCACCCGCTGACCGCCAGCTACGCCGACTGCGCCCGGGCGGCTGTTGCGTCCGCCGTCCGGTCCGCCACCGCCAACACGTGCGCCGCGGCCCGCTCGGTGGCGTCGCTGTACCTGGCGTAGGCCTTCATCAATCGGCGAGCGCATTCGCGGTAGCTGTCGGTCCCCAGGACCGTGCCGACGGCCGCCGTCAGCTGTGCAACCGAAGGCGTGTCGGTGTCCAGCGTCAGGCCGGCGCCCGACCAGCGGACCCGCCCGCTCACCTCCATCTTGTCCTCGGTGGTGCCGGCAACGATCAGCGGAACGCCGTGCGCCAGCGCCATCTGGACGCCGCCCCAGCCGCCGTTGGTGATCATCAGGTCGGTCATCGGCAACAGCTCGGTGAACGGGACGAAGGCCTCCAGCCGCAGGTTGGCCGGGCGTTGATCGACCGGCAGCACGACGGCGGGGTCGTACCCGGCGGTGGTACCGACCACCAGCGCGTCGTCACCGGCGAGCGCGCGCACGCTGGGCAGCACCAGGTTGTTCGGGTCGGTGGCGATGGTGCCCTGGGTGACCAGCACGACCGGCCGCCCGGCGGCGCGGGCCGTCGCGACATCGCCCCACCAGGACGGCAGGGCCGGTCGCTCGCCCGGCTCCGGCAGCATCGGTCCCACGAAGCTGACATTGGCCGGCAGGTCGCGACGCGGGTACTCGATCTCCGGGATGCTCACCGACAGGTAACGCTCGGCGACGCGGACTCCCCAGTCCATGAAGTAGTCCGACAGCGCGGGCAGTCCCGCCTCCCGCCGCAGCCGCTCCGCCAGTTGTTGACCTTCACCGAAGACGACCTTCTTCATCATCGCGTTCAGCAGCCGGTTGCGCAGCCGACCCACCGCGTCGGTGGCCGGTGGCTTGCCCAGACCGAACGGCGCCGTGTCGACGCTGGTGATGCCCAGCGGCAAGATCGCCACCACCACACTGCCGATGCCGCGCTGTTCGCCGGCCAGCGGCCCGGCCATGAAGCCCTGCTCGGCGACGATGACCTCCGGTGCGAACTCGTCGAAAACCGCGGCGAGATCGGCCATGTGCTGCGGAATCGGCAGGATGAACACGTCCCGGATGTCGGCGCGCAGTTGCTTGAGCCCGGTGCCGGCCGGGCGCTCGTACAGCCGGGCGTCGTCCCAGTCCAGCTCGAGCGCATAGGGCTGGAAGCGGGCGCCGGTGCGCTCGACCGCCGGACCGTACTTGCGGCCGGTGTACCAGAGCACGTCGTGACCGTCGGCGACGAGTCGGGCGGCCAACGGTGCCAGCGGCTGCAGGTGGCCGGCCATCGGCATGGTGGTGATCAGAATGCGGGTCATTGAAACTCCTGGGACGGACGTTCGGCCCGATGGACCGAGCCGGTGTTCGACCAGCAGACCCACCGTCGCTTGGAGCCCACTGGGGAACGACTGGGACGCCCGGATGTCCAGCCCTGGATCTCCAGCCCCGGATGTCCCGACCACGATGTGCTGACCGGATCGCGGTGCCGGATTTACGCTGTTCCGGTGCAGGTCAGGGTGCTCGGGCCGATCGAGGTGCGGGACGGTGCGCGCCCGCTCGAGTTGGGCGGCATCAAACAGCGGACCCTGCTCGCCCTGCTGCTCGTCGCCGGGGGCTCCGCGCTGCCGATCGACCGGTTGATCGACCAGCTCTGGGGTGACGAACCGCCGGCCAAGGTGATGGCGTCGGTGCAGAGCTACGTCGCCAACCTGCGCCGCGAGCTGGAACCACACCGGCCGCCCCGGACCCGGCCGACGATGCTGGTGACCCGCGGCGCCGGCTACGAGTTGCTGTTGCCGCCCGGCTCCGTCGACGCCGACCGGTTCGTCGCGCTGGTGCACCAGGCGAACGCCGCTCGACCGGATGAGGCGATCGCTGTCGTCGACGGCGCACTGGCGCTCTGGCGCGGCGCCGCCTACCACGGGCTTGCCGCCACTGCCACCGCTGTCACGGCGGAGGCGGCCCGGCTCACCGAGCTGCGGTGGACCGCCGTCGAGTATCGGTGGCAGCTCGAATCGGACCTGGGTGCGCACCACAGGGCGGTCGGTGAACTGGAGAAAGTCGTAGCCGAGCAACCATTTCGCGAACGCGCCTGGGGGCTGCTGGCGATCGCGCACTATCGCGCGCAGCGCCAGGGTGAGGCGCTGTCCACGCTCCGGCGGGCGCGCGCCCTGCTGGCCGATCGGCTGGGCGTCGACCCGGGCCCGGCGCTGCGCGCCGTCGAGGCCGCAGTCCTTGCACAGGACGACGGGACGTTGCTGGCCGCCGGCGGCCGGCAGCCGGATGCCTTCGATGGGGCTACGGTCGCCGTCATCCCCGTTCCGGCCTCGCCCCCGGCGGACACGAGCGGAGCGATGGAGGGCGACCAGTTGGTCGGTCGCAACCCGGACCTGGCCGCCATCGATGCGGCCGTCCGGGATGCCGCTGACGGACATGGCCGGCTGCTGCTGATCACCGGCCCGGCGGGGATCGGCAAGTCCCTGCTGGCGGAAACCGCCGTCGGGGCGGCGGCGGCCGGCGGTGCGACCACCGTCCGGGGTGCGTGGGACGCCGAGGGTGACGCGCCGCCGTTGTGGGCGTGGAGCGAAGTGGTCTGCGGATTGCGAAGCGGGCCGCCGAACCCGATATCGGACGGCCGCGATGACGGCCTCGATGACGACCTGGCCCCACTCGGCGCCCGAGCCGCCGGTGCACGGTCGGGCACGGCCGGACTCGACCGGCCGGTGGACACAGGGTCTGCCGTCTTCCGGCTCGCGACCGCGATGATCGCCTTGCTCGGGGACGCCGGACGGATGTCCGCGCGGCCGATCGTCATCCTGCTCGAAGACCTGCAGTGGGCGGACGCCGACAGCTGCCGGCTGCTCCGCCGCATCGCGGCTGCCCTGCCGAAACTGCCGGTGGCGCTACTGATCACGATCCGCGATCCGGAACTGGTGGACGACGGCCCGTTCACCCAGACGATGGCTGCGTTGGCGCGCTGCCGTCCGACCAGGATCGCCCTATCAGGATTGGCTCCGGATGCGCTGGCCGAGTTCGCCGAGCGGCGGTGTGGCATCCGCCCGGATCAACGGGTGATCGACATCATCGCCGAGCGGACCGACGGGAATCCGTTCGCCGCCGGAGAGCTGCTCGACCTCTTGGTCGCGCGGGGGGCTGTGACCGACCCGGCGGCTGCCGCGGACACGACGGTTCCCGATGGCGTCATCGACATGGTGCGTGGCCGTCTGCAGGTACTCGGCCCGGATGCCCTGCAGCTGTTGGAGGCGGCGTCGGTGATGGGCCGACACTTCTCGGTCGACGTGCTGCGGCAGGCGATCGGGCTGCCACCGGATCGGTTGGACAAGGCCATCGACGATGCTCGGCAAGCCGGGCTGATCGTCACTCCGCGTGAGCGCCAAAGGTTCTCGCACGCGCTGATTTCGGAGACCATCTATCAACGGCTGGCGCCAGCGGGCCGGGCCGGGTGGCACGAACGGATCGGCGACGCGATGCTCGAACTGCGGGCGACCGGTGACGAGCACGCAGCCGAACTCGCCCGACACTTTCGAGCGTCCGAGCCGCACCGCGCTCCGGATGCCGTGCGGTGGTGCTGTCGGGCGGCCGAAGTCGCCGCCGCCAGGGCTGCCGACGAGGAGGCGGCACGGTGGTATGCGGCGGCCGACGAGGCGGCCGGGAATCCGGCGACGGCCTGGTCGCAGCACTACCGGATCCAGCTCGGGTTGGCGACGGCGCACCGCCGGCTGGGTCGGGAAAGGCAGGCCTGGCAGGCAGTTCGGTCGGCCGCCGAGCTTGCCCTGGCGGCCGGCGAACCGGTCGCCGCGGCCGAAGCGCTGGTGGTGATGACGCTCGAGACGATCTGGATCTGGCGGGACTACGGGACCTATCTACCGACCGCCGTCGAGCTGTTCACCCGAGTGCTGCAGGCGCTGCCCGCCGATCGGGACATGTTGCGGGCCAGACTGTCCGGCGCGCTGGCCGTCGAGACCTACTACCTGCCGGACGATCCGGGCCGCAGCGTCGCCCTGGCCACCGACGCCATCCGGATCGCGCGACGGGTCGGTACCCCCGAGGAACTGTTGGATGCACTGCTGTTGGCGCACGCCGCCTTAGAGCGGCCCGAACTGGCAGAACTGCGGCTGGCCGTGGTGACCGAGGCGGTGGCGCTGGCCGAGCGTCTCGGTGATCGGACCCGGTCGGCCCGGGCGCTGTGCAGCCGCGGGTGTGATCGGGTCGGCCTCGGCCGCATCGCCGAGGGCCGCGCCGACCTTGGCCGGGCCTGGGAGCTTGCCGAGCAGCAAGGTGCTGTCCCGGTGATGGTGGTGATCGGCTGGGCCAGGGCGCTGCTGACGACCATCTCCGGCGACTTCGCCGCCGGTGCGGCCGCAGACGTTCGGACGGCTGACTTCTACCGGCTCGTCGAGATGACCGGCGCGGACCTGTCCGTGCTGCACGACTGGACCCGAGGCTGGCTGCAGGGCCGGCCGCACACGGTGGAACCGTTGCTGCGCAACGCCGTTGCCAGTACGCCGTCGACCGGGCTCCGCGAGCTGCAGGCATTGACCCTGGCAATCAGCGGCCGGCTCCAGGAGGCGAGGATGGTGGTCGGTCCATGGAGCGAACAACAGTCACCGCCGGCGGATTACCTCTGGCTCCCGCTGATGGTGGGACGGGCCAGACTCTGGTCGGCACTCGGTGATCGGAAAGCCATCGCCGAGCTGCGCGGCCGGCTCGAGCCCTATGCCGGCCAACTGGTGTTCGGTGGCACGGGAGTGATCTACCTGGGGCTGGTCGACGAGGCGCTCGGCGCGCTGGCGGCCGCCGCCGGCGAATTCGACGCCGCGGTCGACCATTTGCGTCACTGCGTCGACCGGTACCAAGCCGTTGGCCTGCGTCCCTCGGTGGTGTTCGCCGCCAGTCTGTTGGCGGAAGTGTTGCGGCAGCGCGGACTGTCCGCCGACCGCGACGAGGCAGCAACCCTGGAACAGCGCGCCCGCGAACTCGCCATCGAACTGGACATCGATCTGCCCGTCCCGGCAGCCCGGTCGGCCGGCGACTGACCGCCGCGGGACCGATCGCGGCCGCCGACGGCTCCGGGCCGGGACGATCAACCGCAGGTGCCGGTGGCCGGTTCGCCCGCCAGCCGGGCACTGGTCCATTTCTCCAGCTGAAGACTCAACGGCGATCCGGTCTCTAGAATGCTCATGTGCGTCCCGGCCGGATAGCCGTGAAGTTCGATCTCCGCGCCGTCCGCGCACTCGTCGGAGACGTACCGCTGGGTGATCCGGAACGGGATCACCTCGTCCGCCTCGCCCTGCCCGACGAACAGCGGCGCCGACCACGGGCCGGTCGGGATGTTCGCCGTCAGCCGAGTCCCGAACGGCCCGGCCAGCGCACCGGCCCGGACGATCGGCTGGTCCCGCGCGATGGCCAGCCCGGCCAGGATGGTCACCAGGGTGCCGCCCTCACCGGTGCAGCGGGCCGCGGCCTCCCGGACGATGGTCCGCGCCGATGGCGCGATCACCTGGTCGAAGTCCAGATCGGAGTAGTAGCGGGTATAGGCGCCGATGACGAACGACACCGCCAGACTGGCCCCGAAGGAGTCGGGGTGCGCCAGCACGGTGGCCGCCATCGCCATCGGATCGCTGGCCGGCGACAACGCTGCGGTGCCGACCACGTTGAGTTCCGGCGCATAGCTCGCCGCCAGTTGCCCGGCCCAGAGCGCCGCATGTCCGCCCTGCGAATGCCCCCAGATCACCGTCCGGTCGGCGATGCGCACGCCCGGAACCTGTCGGGCCGCGCGCGCGGCGTCCAGCACCGAGCGCCCCTCGCCCTGGCCGATCAGATACGGGAAGTTGCCATCGGTGCCCATCCCCGGGTAGTCGGTGGCCACCATCGCCCAGCCGTTGCGGGCCAGCGAATCCATTGCCGGCATGCCGGTTTCGCTGATCGCGTTGCGGCCGATGCTCGGCGCGCAGCCCCGCGTCACGCCGACCGTCCCGTGCGCCCAGCTGATCAGCGGCGCCGGCTCGCTGGCCCCGGTCGGCACCGCCAGCACACCGCTGGCCGGGATGGCGGTCCCGTCCGCGTCGGTGGTGACGTAGAGCAGCCGGTAGCCGGCCAGCCCGGCCGGTAGGTCACCGTCGTAGGGCTCGAATTTCAACAGCTTCCCCGGTGAGTTCGGCAGGTCGGCGGGTGCGTCGTAGAACGCGTCGGCGACCGGGATGCCGTCCCGGAACCGGGCACTCACCAACAGGGTGACGGCGGCCAGGGCGAGCACCAGCACCGCGCCGGTCCAGCGCAGCCCGAGCAGCCACCGGGACCGCCGGCCGGGCGTGCTGGCCGGCCCGACCCCGCGTAGCCGAGCGAGCAGGCCCCGCCCGATCAGCGATACCCCGAACAGTACGGTCCGGCCGCCGAACAGGATGGCGATGACGATCAGGGTCGCGTCCGGCCAGACCAATGCCAGCACGCCGAAGGCGATCTCGGCGAGCCCGAACACGGCGCCCAGCCAGCTTTCGGCCGACCGGTCGCGGAACAGCCGCAGCAGCGCCAGAACACCCGACACCAGCAGCATGCCGGCGACCAGCGGACCGAGCACATCGGCGCTGCGGCCCACCCAGACCAGTACGGCGACACCGACCAGGATCCAGGCCGACCCGGCGACCAGCGCGGCAGCGCTGCCGCGCCGGTCCGCCGGCCCCTCCGGTGCCGGTGCGGACAGCAGGTCGCCGACGCCGGAGATCACACAGCTGACGCCGACGTACCAGCCGAGCACGCCCAGCGCGGTCAGCGGGCGGGTCAGCAGGAACAGCCCGAGCCCGACCAGCAGCAGCCCGACGACGACGGTGAGCCACCACGGCGCCCGGCGCATCAGCCTCGGGACTGCCCGGACCCGTTGCGACAGTGCCGATGGCTGCTGATCTGTGCTCACCACCCTCACCATAGGGGCGCTCCCGGTCCGGGGCTGCTTGGCGAGCTCCGGGCAAGGCCATCGGTGACGGGTCGGTCAGTCCTTGCAGTCGTCCACGATGGTGCCGATCACTCCGCCGACCGCGCCGCCGATCGCGCCGCCCAACGGGCCGAACCCGGACCCGATGATCGCGCCGGCGCCGCCCAGGATCGCCTGGTAATTGCGGTTGCTCTTGGCATAGACCACACCGGGGACGCCGTCCGGGTTCTCCACCACCTCGTAAGAGCCGACCGCGCCGGCCGCGAGCGCCAGAGCCACCGGCCCGGTTCCGCCGTCGGCCAGCATCCGGTCGTACATCCGGCTCACCTCGAGATAGCCGGCGGTGGCGTCGGCCCGGTCGTGCTCATCGTTCGACGCCGAACTCTTCGAGCTCGCGCTGCGCAGACCGACCTGGTGCATCTTGCCGAGGGTTTCCCGCTCGACCTGGGTGATCAGGCCACGGCGCTCCAATTCGTCGTACATCAGCGTGGTGGCCGCCGCCCGATCTCCCTTCGCTTCCCGCATCATCCGGCGCGCTTCGGCGAGCGCTGCCCGCTGCAGGTCCGGGATACCGGCAACCGGTATGGCTGTGAACTCGTTCATGTCCGTCACCTTCCGTGCGGATCGGGAGCCCTCGACGGGGCATGTTTCCTCGAAGAGAGCGTCCATCCGCCGGGGGATACCTGTTCGGCAGGAGTCGACGAGTTTTCCGAGACCGTGGACGCACCGCCCGTTCGCGACAAAGGGTCTACGTCGAGCGGCGCGCTCGTGCAGCACGACCTCGACACCGTCAGCGGCGCCCGCGGAAGGTTCGCCTGAGGTCGTCGATCCATTCGTCGGGTATCTCCCATGGAATGAAGTGCCCGCCGTGATCGTGCGCCGTCACGTTGACGTGGTGGTACCAGTCGGCGCGATCACTGGCCAGGAAGTTCTGCACCCGCTGCTCGGCGGTGCGCACCCCGGGCGGGTTCTCGAATCCGACGAAGGTGATGCCGGTCGGCGCCTGCACCTGCGGCCGGCGGTCGTGCGAGGGTGCCCACGGATAGCGGTTGTTGTTGGCGTAGGTGCGGATCGAGGTGTCGATAGCGTTCCCGGCCCAGTAAATGGTGGCGTTGGTGAGCAGATCGTCCCTGCTGAAGACGGACTCGACGTCGCCGCCGCTGTCCGACCAACTGGTCCAGCGCTCCAGGATCCAGGCAAGCATGCCGGCCGGGGAGTCGGCCAGCGCGAAGCCGAGGGTGCTGGGATCGAGCATCTGCGCCGCCAGGTGGACGGCGAACCTCTTCTGCGTCCCGATCGCCTGTGCTCGAACGTCCGACGGAATATCTTGCGGGAGTGGCTGTCCGCCACCGATGTTCCAGGCCAGGTCGCCGTTGAAGAAGTCCAGCTTCAGCGCTGATCCGATGTGGATCCCGTGCAGTTCGTCGGCGTACTTGTGCCCCAGCTGGCCGGTCACCAGGGCACCGACATCGCAGCCGGCGGCCGCGTACCTGTCGAACCCGAGCACGCCCGTCATCAACTGGTGCCAGGTGTCGGCGATCTTCCAGAAGTTCAGATCCGGGCGGGTCAACGGCGTGGAGAAGCCGAAGCCGGGCAGCGACGGGACGATGACGTCGAAGGCGTCGGCGGGATCACCGCCGTGGGCGGCGGGATCGGCCAACGGCTCGATCACCTTCGACCAGTGCCAGAACGTCCACGGCCAGCCGTGGCTCAGGATCAGCGGGACCGGGTTCGGTCCGACCCCGGCCTTGTACATGAAATGGACTGGGACGTCGTCGATCTCGACCCGAAAGTGCGCGTAGGCGTTCATCGCCCGTTCCGCGGCCCGCCAGTCGTAGCCGTCCGTCCAGTACTCGACGAGCGGCTGCAGGTAGCTGCGCCGCACCCCGTAGAACGCGTCGTCGTTGCCGACGTCCAGCGGCCATTTGGTGGTGAGCAACCGCCGGCGCAGGTCCTCGAGCACGTCGTCCGGGACGTGGATCGGTGTGGTTGCCAACGGCAGCGCGCGGGGGGCCTCGGCCGGTGTGGCGGCCGCGGATCGTTCGGACATTCGTCAGACTCCCTTGCTGTCGGCCGCGACGCTGCGCGCGGAAGTCGGTGCGGCACCATCGTTCCCGAGTTCCTTGGCGATCTCGACCAGGCGCACCAGCACCCGGGTGGTGTCGGTCAGGACGGCGCGCTCGTCGTCGTCGAGCCGGTCCACCAGGCGACCGAGGCTGGTGATCCGGTCGCGGTGCCGGGACCGCACGATCTGCCGGCCATCGGCGGTCAGCGAGAGCAGTACCGCTCGTCCGTCCGTCGGGTCGGGTCCCCGCACCAGTAGCCCGTCGGCCGCCAAGCGATTGACCAGGCTGGAGATGGCCGGTTGCTTGAGCTGCTCGGTGGCCAGCAGGTCCGTCAGCCGGAGCGGGCCACTGCGGTCCAGGGTGTGCAGCACCGAGAGCGCAGAGAAATTGAGCCGACGGACCGACGGGAGCCGGATGAAGATCGAGTTGAAGTCTTCGATCGCCCGGGTCAGTCGGGGCAGATCCGGCGGGTCTGCCGGATCTGCCGGATCCGGTCGGTCTAGGGCACGACGGGAAGCCATTGGAAAACTATATCAACAATCGATGTAGATGCGACGCAGGGTAACGGTTCGCCGGAGGCCGGTCAGGCCGCATCGTGAAAGACCAGAGCCAGCGTGTGCCGCACCCCGGAGCGGATCGCCGACACTCCGTGCCGAACCGGGGCGGCCGACCATCCGCGCGCCGATCGCACCGGACGATCCCTGGTGGTGAACAGGTAGCCGTGGCCGTGCGGGAGCAGGGTGGCGGTGCCGCGGGACTGCGCCCGTGGCCGTTGCTCCACCAGCAGGAACTCCCCGCCGGTGTGGTCAACGCCCGGTTCGTTCAGGTTGATCACCACCTGCAGCGGGAAGACCAGATCGCCGTAGAGGTCGCGGTGCAGGGCATTCCAGTCGTTGGCCCCGTACTTGAGCAGGATGGCCGTCGACTTCGTCTGTCCGGCCGCATGGCACTGCTGCAGCCATTCATCCAGGGTGTCCGGCCAGGCCGCAGCTCGCCCGAGTTTGTCCCACCAGTCCCTGGCGATCGGCAGCAGCCGCGGGTACAGCGACTGCTTGAGGCGTTCGATCGGCTCTGGGTAGGGCGTCGCGAAGTATCGGTACTCGCCCTGCCCGAAGCGATGCCGGCCCATATCGACGGTGCTGCGGAACCTGACGTCGTCGTCATACAGCTCGCGGATCTCCCGGGTCTCCGGAGCGGTCAGCAACTGTGGCAGCACGGCTCCGCCGTAGGCGTTGAGCTCGTCGGTGATCGCAGTCCAGTCGCCGTGGTCCACCCGCTGCCGCCACCGATCCGGGGCCGACGCGGGTCCGGTGCTGATCCTGTCGGTCATCAGAACAGTCGCCCAGCGCCGACCGCAGCCGGCGCTTCGAGTTCGAGCAGGAACGCCTTGCGGTGCAGGCCGCCGGCGTAGCCGGTGAGCCGTCCGTCCGCGCCGACCACCCGGTGGCAGGGGATGACGACGGACAGCGGGTTCCGGCCGACCGCCTGCCCGACCCGCCGGGCCTGCCTGGCGTCACCCAGTTCAGCGGCCAGCTTTCCGTAGCTCGTCGTGGTGCCGTAGGGGATGTCGCGGAGCAACTGCCAGACGCGTTGGTCGAACGGGTCGCCGTCGGTGCGGATCGGCAGATCGAATTCGCTACGTGCTCCGTCCAGGTAGTCGCGCAGTTGGCGCGCGGCCTCGGCGAACAGTGGATCGTGTTGTGCCACCACCGCCCGGCCGAATGCGGCGCGTTCCGGCCGGTGCCGGTGGCCGGGAAAGTAGAGCCCGGTCAGCGCGTCGCCGTCGGCGACCAAGGTCAGCACGCCCAGTCGGCTGTCGATCAACGTCTGTCGCTTCATCTGGTTCTCCTGTCGTGGGATTCACCGGGTAGACGCCGGCCGGTGGCCGAACGTGAGGCGACTTTCGTCGGGTCGCTGCCAGGGCGGCAGCCGGGCCCGTTGCCGGGCGCGATGGGGGGGCTGGGAGCCGGCCGCTAACCTCCGGGGATGACCATGGATCGAGATGCGCGGTGTTGACGGCGATCGGGCAGTCGATGCCGGTCGCTGCGGGTCTGCTGTTGGCGAATGTGCCGATGGTGATCGTGGCGCTGATTCTGGTGATCCGGTGTTCCCGGGCGGTGATCACGTCGTTCCTGATCGGGTGGATGCTCGGTCTGGCCGGCGTGGCCGCGGTGCTGATCGCGTTGGCCGATCTGGTGACGTTGGCGAGCCAGCCGGCTTGGTGGGCCGGCTATCTGAAGATCGTTCTGGGGGCGGCGCTGATCGTCCTCGCGGTCCGCAAGTGGTTGCGGCGCACGCCGTCCGGCACCGAACCGACGGTGCCCAAGTGGATGGCGAAGCTCGATGGCACCACTGCTGCGGGGGGACTGCGGCTCGGGTTCCTGCTGGCAGCGGTCAACCCGAAGAACATCGTTTTCCTGGCTGCCGGTGCCGCCATCATCGCCGATGCCACCCCGAGGGTCGCCGAGCAGGCGGTCGCCGTTGTGGTGTTCGTGCTGATCGCCAGCCTCGGGGTCGCCGGCCCGGTGATCGCCCAGATGTCGCTCGGCGAACGGGCGGAGTCCGCACTCGCGGCCGCCGACCAGTGGTTGACCAGGAACACCGACGTCATCATGGCGGTGGTGCTGTTCCTGATCGGCCTGATGGTCGCCGGCAACGGGCTGGCAGAACTGTGATCGGCCGGAGCTGATCGAGATTCGGCGCCCGGCCCGGCGATCGACGGACCCGGGAATGTCTGACGACTGTCAGCGTTGGCACCGTTGAGGGTGTCGGCGCTTCGCGTCGGGCACTCGGCCCGTCACCGATCGAAGGAGCACGGAATGACCGAAAAACCTGTCCTCGAACCGGGTCCCGACCATCCGATCACTCTGCTGGCGAACCCGAACAGGGTCGTCGTGCGGGTGGCCGGTGAGGTGGTGGCCGACACCCGCCGAGCGGTGACCCTGCAGGAATCGTCATACCCGGCGGTGCAGTACATTCCGCTCGCCGATGTCGACCGGACCCGGCTGCAGCGGTCCGAGACCACCAGTTATTGCCCCTACAAGGGCGAGGCCGGGTACTACTCGATCCCGGCCGGCGGCGACCGTGCGGTGGATGCGGTGTGGGAGTACACCGATCCGTACCCGGCTGTCGCGCAGATTGCCGAACACGTGGCGTTCTACCCGGACCGGGTCGACGGGATCGAGCAGCAGGCCGGCTGACCGCCTCGCTGCCGGGTTATCCCTGCAGCCGGTAGAACCTGAACATCGGATGCTCGATGTCGAGTTCGCTGATGTCGGTGAAGCCGGCCTCCCGGGCATAGCGGCGCAGTGTGTCCGGTCGCATCACGGTACCGGTTGCCGCCGACGGTTGCTCGGCCATCCCCACCGGCAGGCAGTGCAAGACGCTGGCGCCGTAGAAGAACCGCTCGAGCGGATCGCCCGGCGCGGTGAACCGGTCGCCGACCCGCTCGTCCATCACGATCACCGGTCCGCCCGCCGTCAGCCGTCGCGCGACCTGGAGGGCCTCGACCGGCCGGGCCAGGTCGTGCAGCATCTCGAAGCAGAACGCGACGTCGTAGCGGTCGTCAGCGGGCAGGCCGGCGACGTCGGCCACCTCGAACTGCACACGGTCGGCGGCGCCCGCCTCGGCGGCGTGCCGGCGCGCCGCCGCGATGGACGCGTCGTCGAGATCGAAGCCGGCAACCGTGGCGGTGGGGTATCCGGCCGCGATGGCGATCGCCGCCCAACCTTCGCCGCAGCCGAACTCGATCGCGCGACCGCCGTCCCGCAGTCGCGCGTGGACGTCGGGGATCGCCGGGATCCATTCGTCGGCCAGCAGTGTCCTGAACACCGGACGGTTGAGCGCCGCCTGGATGTCGTGGAAGCCGTAGTCGGCGTACGGCACACCGGCCCCGGTGCGGTACGCCCCGACCAGCGAGGACATCACGGGCGGGATGATCTGCGACAGGTCGGCCAGCGGCAGGACGTAGGCGGGCGATTCCGGATCCAGCAGAACTGCCTCGCAGCCGGCCGGCAGTGTGTACCGCCGGCGGTCGGACTCGTTTGCCGGATCGTCAACGGCGAGGATCCCGGCGCAGGCCTGCTGTTCCAGCCATTCGGTGGCGTACCGCGGCGCGATGCCCGCCACCCTGGCAAGGTCCGCCGCGGTCAGCGGTCCGTTGTCGGCCAGCGCGCGGTAGAGCCCGAGCCGGTCTCCGAGGTGCACGGTGGCCAGCTCGACGGCGGCCAGTCCCGCCTCGAAGATCCGGCCGGCCAGCTCTTCTGCCGCCTGTTCCGGGTCGGCCGGCGGGCCGCCGACCGGGATGGATGTGTCGACCGTGGTCATGATGCCTCCTGGTTTCGGGTGGGACAGTCATCCGGTAGGCGCGAGTCCGGGCCTCGCGATGCGAGCCGGCCGGAAATTCGGCCGGCGCTTTCCTGGTCGGCGCTTGTCGGTCGGGCTCCCGACGGGCGGAACTCCCATGGTCAGAATTCCCATGGAACTGGGCGTTCCGGCCGATAGCTGCAGAACGTTCCGGTCCGGACCGCCGTCTGCAGATGACGTCCGACTTCTGGGTGCAGCGCCGAGAGGTGCCGGATCGCCGTGTGGATCCGGAATCTGACGGTCTTGCGCATGCGCTCCGTGGCCGACGAGGCGACCCTCGGTCGGCCGCCCAGTCCGGTCACCGCCCCCAGCTCGTCGATCAGAGCCGCGCGCTCGACCCGATATCGCTCGCTGCGAACGGGATCGGCGTCGGCATCGGCCTGCTGGAGCTGCTCCTGCAGATCGGCCAGCCGGCGTCGGTAGTCGGCGATGGCCCGGCGATCGGCCAGCGGGCCGGCATCGGAGCGGTCCGGGGCTGCACCGACCAGCTCGGCCACGTGGATCTCGCGTCCCGGTGCGCGCAACAGCGCCGCGAGATCGTGCAGGCCCTTGGCGTCCTTGACCTGGACCCGCCGTCCGGCGTAGTCGATCAGCCAGGCGTCGCCCTCGCAGCGGAACACGGATGCCGGCACCGGTGACCCCGCATCCGGCAGCCGCCGCGGGACGATCGGCTCGATCAGCAGCCCGAGCCGATCGAGCAGGTCACCGACCCGACCCCAGCAGGCCGCACCGATCCCGTCGATGACGAACAGCCTGCGGTACGGCTGCAACTGACGGTGAACCGCGGCGGCGGCCGCGCGGTGCCCGGTCCGCACCGCAGCCTCGCCGGCCACCCACATGGCCCCCAGCCATTCCGAGTCCATCGGTCGTGCCATCCGGCCGTCGCCGATCAGCCCGTCCAGCAGGTCCCGCGCCTCGTCGTCCGGCGCGCACGGGATCCGCAGCACCGCATGGTCGACGGCCGAGAACGTCGGCAGTCTTGCGTCGTTCAGGGCCGTGGTGAACACCTGCCAGGCCTCGTCCCGCAGGCCCAGTTGCAGCAGCCGGTCGTAGTGCTGGCTCGCCGTCAGCAGCAGTCCGTTGACGCTGCCGGCCCGGTCCGCCATGGCCGCAGCCCGGCAGGTCAGCTCCGCCGACAGTTCATAGCGACCCTGCATCAGTGCCCGCATGGCCCGCCACAGCGGTGGGTAGAAGCCGAAACGGTCCTGGCGCAACGGTTCACCCGCCACGGCATAGGCGTTGATCTCCCGGTCGACGGCCGGCCAGTCACCGGATTCGGCGAGCGCGACCAGCCGCAGGCGGCGGCCCAACAACTCGGTCTGACGATCGCCGACGGACCGCCCGACATCGGCCACTTCGGTGGCCGCGGCGAGCCGGGCCGCCACGTCGTCCGGACCGGCGATCGCATCGCACAAGGCGGCCAAAGCGCCCGCCAACGAAGGCGAATCGCCGATCCGGCGAGCCATCGCCACCGCCTGCTCGGCGAGCTCCCGGCGGCGCGGGATCGACTCGGCGTGGGTGAGGGCCACGGACAGCCGGGCCAGCAGCGCGACCCGGATCGAGGAGTCCAGCTCGTCCAACATGTTCAGCGCTGAGCGCAGCAGATCGATCTGCTCGGCGTCCAGCCAGCCCACTTCGAAACCGACCGGCCCGCCGGCATAGCCGAGCGCCGCGTGGGCGAAGCTGTTGGCGTCGCCGGAGTCTCGGGCCGATCGGGCCGCATCGCGGAAAGCGGTCCTGGCGCCGACCGGATCGCCCGCAGCCGCGCATGCGTCCCCGAGCCGGATCAGCAGGGCGTCGCGGTCGACGACCTCCGGTGCGCGGGGCAGCAGCGCGAGGGCGTCGGTCAGATGCCGGACGGCCGCGTCGTTGGCCACCGTCGCGGTAGCCGCCTCGGCTGCGGCGATGGCCGCTTCGACCGCCGGTGCGGCAGGCCCGCCGAGTTCGGCCGCGGCGGTCAGGTGCCCGGCGATCGCCGCGGCCTCCCGGTCCCGGGCACCGTTGTGTGCCGCAAGTGCCAGCGCCGCCCGCTCGTGCCGGTCGCGGCGGGAACGGTCGCCCGGTGCCGCGCGCAGTGCCTCGGCGATCAGCGCGTGCACGAACGCGACGGTGTGCGGCGCGCGTCGGCGGATCAGGCCGGCATCGATCGCCTGCCGTACTGCTTCGTCCCACGATGCCGCATCCTTTCCTGCCACCGCGGCGGCCACCGCTTCGTCCGCCTCGTTCCCGAGAATCGCTACCGCACTGAGGATCTCGACCACGGACGACGACAACCGGGCCAACCGGCGATCGAGTACCAGGCGTACCGATGTCGGCAGCGCCATCGGCAATCCAGCAGCGCGCAGTGATCCCTCGGCCCGGAGCAGCCGGACGATCTCGCCCGCGAAAAACGGGTTGCCGGAGGTCCGCTGGTGCAGGGTGGCGAGCTGTTGTGGTGGCAGTTGCACGCCGGTCAACCCGAGGATCGCCCGGTCCAGGGCCGGACGGTCCAGGCCGCGCAGCACCAGCCGCCGGTCGGGATGTACCGAGAAGGTCAGTTCCGCATCATCGAGTTCGTCGTCCCGGTAGGTGCCGATGAGCAGCACCGGTAGGGCGACGACGTCGACGGCCAGATAACCGAGCAGGGCGATGGTGTCGCGATCCGCCCAGTGCAGGTCGTCCAGCACCACCAGCCAGGGACGGGTGCCCGCCTGCCGCAACCGCCGGGACGCTGCGGCGAACAGGCCCGATCGGTCGGCGGCGGCGGGAACCGTCCCGGCTGCGCGCGCCGCCGCCGGCTGCTCGGCGATCAGCGGCAGATCCTTGGCACCACCGGTCAGGGTGGACAGAATCGTCGCCCACGGGCCGAACGCAGGCCCGTCGGCTGGCCGGCAGCCACCCCTGGCAATCGCGAAACCGTTGCGGGTCAAGCGGTCCGCGAGCTCCACCGTCAGTCGGGTCTTGCCGATGCCGGCCTCGCCGCCGATCAGCGCGACGGAACCGTGCCCGCGCGCGGCCTCGTCGGCCGCCGCCAACAGCTCGGCGAGCTCCGGATCGCGACCGACGAACGGCGTCACCCCGTCATTGTCGCGCCGATCCGGACTGTTGGATACGCCCTGGGCGCGGGCGGTGTCCCGCCCGGCCCCCGACCGGCCGGTGCGGACGTCAGCCTGTGGTTGTTGCCAGCTGGGCATCCCTGGCGATCAACAGGCTGCCCATCAGCTCGGCCCGAATACCCAGAGCTGCCGGATGGACGTGGACCTGGTTGTCCCGTCCTGGCTGCGCCAGCCGTTGAACCGACTCATCCAATCCGGCGATGAATTCCGGCCCGGCAAGTACCAGCTCGCCGCCGATCACCAAGGCGGCCGGGTCGAGCAGCGCGCACAGGTTGGCCAACACCATGCCGAGGGTGCGCCCGGACTCGGCGAGTACCTTCCGGGCGACCGGGTGCGCGGCGAGCTCCGGCAGGTTCTCCCGAAGATCGGGAACGCCGGGATACAGGTTGCCGATCTGCTCGAGTACCTGACCGACCGACACCACCGTCTCCAGGCATCCACGATTCCCACATCGACACCAGGCGCCGTCCGCCCGCAATTGGGTGTGGCCGATCTCCCCGGCGGCGCCGGCATGGCCCCGCAGCACCTGCCCGTTGATCACCACGCAGGCGCCGACGCCACCGGAGGCCTTCACGTAGATGAAGTTCTGGTACGACACGGCCGCGCCGGCATGCAGTTCGGCGATCGCGCCGAGGTTCGCGTCGTTGTCGATGACCACGCTCAGCCCGGTGCGCAGGCCGAGTTCCTCCACCAGGTCCACCCCGGACCAGTTCCGCAGGATCGTCGGCGAGGACACCATCCGGCGAGCCGCGTCCAACGGGCCGGGAACCCCGACACCGCAGATCGTCGGCTGTTCGGCGGCGGCGAGCCCGGCCCCGTCGATCAGGTCGGCGACGAGCTCGGCCGCCGCGCCCATCGCGGCATTGGCATCGTCGTCCACCGGAAACGGTGTCCGATCCTCGGCCCGCACCGTCAGGTCCAGGTCGGCGATGGCCACGGCGATGTGGTCGTGGCCGAAGTCGATCCCGACGACGGTGCCGCCGGGATACCGGGCAACCAGTCGTCGGCCCGGCCGGCCGCGGCCGCCGTCGGACTGCCCTGGCTCCTCGCCGATCACCCCCATGGCCAACAGGTGGTCGACCGCCTTCACCACCGCTGACCGGCTGAGCCCGAGTGCCCGTTCGAGCTCGGCCCGGGACACCGCCGGACCGCTGCGCAGCACGGCCAGCACACCGGCTTGAGCGAGCCGGTGGGAGCGGGCAGATGAGCTTTCCCGGCCGCCTTCCTCGAGGTCCATACCCCGAACTCTAAGTGAGAGGCTTTTGTTGTCAAGACGCAAAATTGACGCCCGACTGTGCCAAAGAAAACAAGTTGCTTGAAGCATTGACCGGTTCGAGATTTCGGGCGTAGCGTTTATCGCACAGCGCATCTCACCGTCGGACCGACCCATCCGGTTCGACGCGATGGTCATTCCCATTTGGCGGTATCTGGGCTCACGCACGGTGAGTCCCGATCGTTGCGCGGCAATTATGCCGTGTATTAGCAGAATGAGTCCTGGGAGGGACAGATGCAGGTCAATCGCAGAGCACTGTTGAAACTCACCGGCGCCGGCGCCGTCGCGGCCGGCGTGGCCACCGTCAGCCCGGCAGCGGCCACCGCCGCCGTGACCGGCAGCAGGCCGGCGACGCCGAGCGCGCCGGCCGGCCTTGGGGGTGACGTCACCTCGCCGCCGGTGGTCCAACCCGGATCTGCTGTGGCGATCGCGAAGGCCCGCCGGCTGGTGGCCCAGATGACGTTGGACGAGAAGATCGTGTTCTGCCACGGGGCGCCGGCGACCCAGGGTTTCACCGGCAGCATCCCGGCCAATACCCGGCTCAACATCCCTGCACTGCGGATGGCCGACGGACCCAGCGGTGTCGGCAACGGATCGGTAGGGGTCACCCAGTGGCCCGACTCGAAATCGCTGGCCGCGACCTGGGATGTCGCCGCCGCCACCGCCTATGGCCGGGCGTACGGCGCCGAGCAGGCCGGGAAAGGGCACAACTTCGCGCTGGCCCCGTGCATCAACATTCTGCGGTTGCCGTATTGGGGCCGGTCATTCGAGACCTACACCGAGGACCCATATCTCAATGGTGAGCTGGCGGCCAACACGATCAGCGGCATCCAGTCCAACTACGTGATCGCGACCGTCAAGCACTTCGCGGCCAACAATCAGGAGACCCTGCGCAACTCGATCGACGTCGTCGTTTCGCAGCGGGCGCTGCAGGAGTTGTACTTCCCCGGCTTCCGGGCCGCCGTGCAGCACGGCGGCGTCGGCGCGGTGATGACGTCCTACAACAAGGTCAACGGGACCTGGGCCAGCGAGAACCGCGGCAACGTGCAGGAAACCTTGCGGGAGACGTGGGGTTTCGACGGCATCACCATGTCGGACTGGGGCGGAACGCACAGTACGGTGCAGACCGCGAAGGCGGGTTCCGACATCGAGATGCCGCGCGACAGCTATCTCGGTGACGCGCTGAAGGCGGCCGTGCTGGACGGTTCCGTCAGCGAGGACACCGTCGACTCGATGGTGGTACATGTGCTCACCGCCATGTTCAGGGTCGGCCTGTTCGACCATCCGCTTCCCGACCCGACAACCGTGGTGGACAAGGTGGTCAGTTCACCGGAGCATCTCGAACTCGCCCGCAAGCTGTCGGTCGAAGGCAGCGTCCTGCTCAGGAACCGGGGCGGCGCGCTGCCGTTCCGTCGGCCGAGATCGATCGCGGTCATCGGTGACGCGGCAGATGCCGGAGCACAGACGCACGGCGGCGGATCCGGCAGTGTCAACGCCAACGGCACCGTCGTCACCCCCTTGGCGGGCATCACCGCCAGGGCCGGCCGGATTCCGGTCAGCTACAGCCAGGGCACCCTCGGTATCCAGGCGCTGCCGATCGTCCCGGCCTCGGCGTTCGGCAGCGGCCTGACCGCGACGTACTACGCCTCAACGGATCTCAGTGGAACTCCGCTGGCAACCGAGACCGTGCCGAACCTGGACATCCGGAGCACCCCGGCTCCGGTGGCCGCGGAGACGGATGGGTGGTCGGCGAGTTACGTGGGTACGTTCACCGCCGAAACCGCCGGCGGGTACCGCTTCTCGCTGCAGGCCGGCGGCGTCACCACCCTCACCATCGACGGGCAGCTGTTGCTCACCTTCCGCACCGGCGCCGAGTCGGTGCAGAATGCGCTGGTGACCCTCACCGCCGGGGCACACGACTTCGCCATCAGCTACGTCTCGGCGACGCCGGTCCCCGGCGGTCGGGTGCCGCGCACCTCGTTGCACCTGGGATATCAGGTCGGCTATGACGAACTGCACGCGGCAGCGGCCGCGGCCGCTGCCGCGGCAGACGTGGCTGTGGTGGTCGTCGCGGACATCACCAGTGAGGGGATGGACCGTTCGACGTTGAGTCTGCCGGCCGATCAGGACGCACTGATCAGCGCCGTCGCAGCGGCGAATCCGCGGACGGTGGTGGTGCTGAACACCTCCGGCGCGGTGCTGATGCCGTGGCTGACGGACGTCGACGGCGTGATCGCCAACTGGTATGCCGGGCAGGAACAGGGGAATGCGATCGCCGAGATGTTGTTCGGTGACAAGGAACCCGGCGGTCGGCTGCCGGAGACCTTCCCGGCGTCCGACGACCAAGGGCCGGCGAAGACCACCGTCGAGTTCCCCGGCGATGGGGTGCAGGTCTATTACGACGAGGATCTGGCGATCGGTTACCGCTGGCACACCAGCTCCGGTGAGAAACCGCTGTTCCCCTTCGGGTTCGGGCTCTCGTACACCACGTTCCTGACGACCAGGCTGCGCCTGTCGACGACGAAGTCCGGTCTGCGGGCATCGGTCGAGGTCCGCAACACCGGTCGCCGAACGGGATCCGAGGTGGTTCAGCTGTATGTCACCATGCCCGAGGCGGCCGGCGAACCCTCGCACCAGCTGAAGGCGTTCTCGAAGGTCACGTTGCATGCCGGGAAGAGCACCACGGTGCACCTTGACGTTCCCCGGGAATCGCTGGCCGTTTGGCAGAACTCCGGCAACGGCTGGGTGGTGCTGCCCGGGGTCTACGGCGTCGAGGTCGGGAACTCGTCGACGAATCTGCCGCTCCGGAGCCAGATCCGGGTCAGGTAGCCGGACAGATGCGGGGCGCCGGACGACCCTTCCGGTGCCCCGTATCCCCGGGCCCGTCATCCCATGCCGGCGAGATCGGCGGACGGAAGCACTGGCCGAGACTTCAGGCGTCCCGGACGGTGAACACCGACCAGCCGATCAGCAGTGCCGCCGCCGCCCAGGCGGCCAGCACGCCGAGGCCGGACCATGGGCCGATCGGCATCTGGTCGAGCCCGACGGTGTCCTGGATCGCCAGGCCCGCATTCATCGGCGCAATCTGCTGAAGGTGCCGGTGCCAGTCGGGATTGGTGACCAGACCGACCATGATCGGGAACAGGTAGAGCAGACCGAGCACGATGCCGATAGCGGTTGCCGCATCCCGGACCGCGGTCGCGACGCCCAGGCTGAGCAGCGCCACCAGGGCGAGGTAGAGCACCGAGCCGAGTACTGCCCGCAGGGTCGGGCCATCTCCGAGACCTAGCAGCTGGGTGCCGTGCTCGGCGGTGAAGCCGTTGCCGGGCAACAGGAGGCGGCCGGTCAGCCAGGATCCGAGCGCCGCCGGTATCCCGGCGGCGAGCACCACAGCCGTCAGTAGCGCGGCCTTGGCTGCCAGCACGGTGGTCCGGCCCGTGGTGGCGGTCAGGGTGCTGCGAATCATCCCGGAGCCGTACTCGCCGCCGACCATCAGCACCGCGAAGATCGCGATCGTCGCCTGCCCGAGGGCGAAGCCGGCGAGACCGGACCGGGCCGGATCCTGCTGGCAACCGGCCGACCCGCAGCTGACGGCGCCGGCGATGCCCGCGCTCAGCCCGACGGTCAGCAGCACGGTCAGGATCAGCAACGTCGCCGGCCCGGGGACCGTGCGCAGCTTCGTCCATTCGGAGTGCAGCGCCCGAAGTAGTTCCGGGCCCGGCCGGCTGCCGGTCGCGGCCGTCATGCCGCGGCGTCGCGTCGTCGCAGCGAGACGGCGGCGAGCGCCAGCGCCAGCGCCGTCCACCCGCAGAGCACCGCGAAACCGCCCAAGGGGGACAGCGGGAAGTAGCCGCTGGACGGCAGGTAGGTGGCGTCCACCTGCTGGTAGACCGGGGTGGACTGCTGGATGGCGAACCCGGCCGCCGGCGTCACCCGCAGCAGCCACTGCGCCGCGCCGCTGGGCAGCACCGAGGCAACCGCCAGGACGTACGGCAGTACGACCAGCACGACCGTGATGGTGACCGCACCGACGGCCCGCCGCAGCAGGGTGCCGACGGCCAGTGCGAACACGGAGGAGACCGCCAGCAGCGCAGCGGTTCCGGCGATCACCCGTAGGTCCGTCTGCCAGGAGACCGGCATCACGTTCACGCCGTTGGCGCGGCGGATCGCTCCGACGATCCAGAAGGTCAGCGCCGAAGTGATCACCCCGACGACGAAGGTGACGACGCCGATCACCAGGGCCTTGGCGGCCAACAGCTGTCCGCGTTGTGGTCGGGCGGCGAGGGTGGTGCGGATCAGACCCCTGCGGTACTCGGAGGTGATGAACACCGAACCGAGCACCATCACCACGATCAGCCCGGCGAACACCCCGGCAAGGCTGCGCTCGACGGTGTTGCCCTCCGGGCCGGCGACAGCGGGGGCGATGTCGCCGGAGCCGGTGATCGTGAACGTCCCGTTCGCCTCGGTGAAGCCGGCGTTCGGGGTCGGGCCCGGGCCACCGTCGTCACCACCCACTTGGGTGTCCGCCCAGTCACCGGCCCCACCGTTGACGGCCACGTTGTCGAAGGCAGCGATCGCCTGGCTGGCCTCGGAGTTGGTCTCCGTTCCGCCGAACCGCTGCACCGTGACTGTGTGATCGGGCGAGGTGACGAACATGCCGATCTGCACGGTGCCAGGGAACGGGATGGTCGCCGTCCCGACCGCGTTCCAGCTGACGCCGTCCGCCGAGTCGTAACCGGCGATGGTGTCGCCGCTGCGGGTCAACCGCAGCCAGCGCGGTGCCGTCGAGGGCGCCGCCGCGTCGCCCGTGGTGCCGGCCGCGTCGGCGGTGAAGTCGTACTGCCAGCGCACCCCGTGCCCGCCGGTCAGCATGACCGCGGCGTACCGCGAACCCTCGGTGAGATCGGCCTTGACGATCAGTCCGGCCTTTGCCCACGGCTCCGGAGCCGCACCGTCACCGGTCAACGACGAGACCCGCGCGGTGACGGTGCCGTCGCCGGGGAGATCCTGGTGGACGAAAGTGAACCGATCGGTCACCGACTGGCCGTTCGGGCCGACGGGTGGGATGTGAACAGCGCAGGGCTGTCCGTCCGGTCCGGCGCACTCCCGCTTGCTGCCGGTCGCGGAGAGCGCGCCCACTGCGAAGGTAACCAGACCGGCGACCAGCAGGGCGACCAACCAGCCGCGGACGGTCCGGAACTTGGTCCACTCCGACTTCAGCAGCGCGCCGAAGCCGGCCCGGCCGGCCGGAGCTGCCGAGCGGAATGGCGCGTCCAGCATGGCCTCGTCCGATGGCCGGGTCATGACGCCGATTCCTGGGTCGCGGCCGCGACGAATTCGACGGAATCCCTGGTGAGTTCCATGTACGCCTCTTCCAGACTGGCGCGGTGCGCGCTCACCTCGGCGAACGGCACGGAGTTGCGGGTCAGCACGGCCACGATGGCCTCGGCGGCCAGCCCGGAGACGGTCAACGTCCCGGCGTCGGAGCTGCTGACCGTCGCGCCGGCCCCGGCGAGCACGGCTGTCGCCTCCGACCTGGCAGCGGTGCGCACGGTGACCCGGCCGCCGGAGGCCTCGCCGATCAGCTCAGCGACACTGGTGTCCGCGACCAGCCGCCCCCGGCCGATCACCACCAGATGCGTTGCGGTGTCCTGTAATTCGCTCATCAGATGGCTGGACACGAGTACCCCGCGACCCTGTCCGGCCAGCGACCGCAGCAGTCCGCGCATCCAGACGATGCCCTCCGGGTCGAGCCCGTTGAACGGTTCGTCCAGCATCAGCACCGGCGGATCGCCGAGCATGGCCGCGGCCAGGCCGAGTCGCTGTCGCATGCCCAGCGAGTAGCCGCCGGCCCGGCGCCTGGCCGCGGTCTGCAGGCCCGCCTGCTCGATCACCTCGTCGACCCGCCGGACGCCAAGGCCCTGCGAATGCGCCAGCCACAGCAGATGGTTGCGACCGGTGCGACTCGGCTGCAGCGCGGCTGCGTCCAGCAACGAGCCGAGGTGGGTCAGCGGTCGGTGCAGGCTCCGGTACGGTCGCCCGGTCACCAACGCGGTGCCCTCGTCGACCGCGTCCAGCCCGAGGATCACCCGCATGGTGGTCGATTTGCCGGCACCGTTCGGCCCGACGAAGCCGGTGATCTGGCCGGGCCGGACAGCGAACGTCAGCCCGTCCAGTGCCTGGGTCGAGCCGAATCGTTTGCGCAGCCCGATGACTTCGATACTGGGTTCCATTCCGACAACGCTAGGCAGCCGGGCCGGCCCGGTCGTCACCCCTGGGAGCCATCTTTCGGTCACTGCCGCGAGCGACCAGGGTGCCCGGGCGGCTCGGGCGCGGGCGGGGTTGTCCCTGACGCGAGGGACGCGGATCGGCGCCGGAACCGACAGAATGACCATCATGGACGCTGCGCCCGGAGGCTCACTGCGGTGGGAATCGCTGTCGCACCGTGCGCCCACGATCCCGCACGCCGTTCCGATCGGTGCGGTGTTGCTGGCAATGGCCGCGGTGATCGAGGCGACCGCGCGCACCGTCGGCCCCGGGGTGCGACCGTTGTTCGTGCTGCTGGTCGCGCTGCTCGCGCTGTGCAGCACCCTGCCGTTGGCCATGCTGGCGGCGACCGGGTCGGCGGTGCTGATCGTCGGGTCGGCAGTGGTCTCGATGGTGCCGTTCGGCACCCTCACGGTGGCCAGCGTCGTCGCGCTGCTGTGCGCGATGTATCGATTGGGGCGCCGCGGATCCCGGCTGCCGGCCGGGGCACTGATCGTGCTGCTGCTGGTACCGGCGGTGCTGGCGATCGGGGTCGGTCTGGCGAACCGGGAGACCGACGTGATCGCCGTCCTGGTGGCGGCGCTGGCGCCGTCGGCCTGTTGGGTCGGCACGCTCCACCGGTCGGGCCGGCAGACCCGGCAGTACTCGGCAGATCGGGATGCGGTGCTCGACACCCTGCTGGAACACGGCGTGCGCGGCGAGCGGGCCAGGATCGCGCGCGAGCTGCACGACGTTGTGGCCCACCACATCTCGATGATCGCCGTGCAGGCCGAGACCGCCAGGCTGACGGTGCCGCAGTTACCGGCTGCCGGCGCGCAGCGGCTCTCCGCCATCGGGGATACCGCGCGGTCCGCGCTCACCGAGATGCGCCGGCTGCTCGGCGTGCTGCGCGAGGATGTCGGGACCGATGCTCCGCTGCGGCAGCCGCAGCCGGGCCTGCGGCAGCTCAACGAGTTGCTCGACGAAACCAGGGCGGCCTCCGGCTCGGGCGCCAGGCTGATCGTCGACGGCCGGCCGGACCCGCTGGACCCGGTGGTCGAGCTGGCCGCATTCCGGATCGTCCAGGAGGCACTGACCAACGCCCGGCGGCACGCCCCCGGTGCTGCCGTCGACGTCGAACTGCACTACCGGGATGACGAACTGCGGCTGCGGATCCGGGACAACGGGCCGGGCCCGGGCGCGGCCGTGGGCGGCGCACCGCAGCAGGTCGGACTCGGTCTGGCCGGTATGCGCGAACGGGCGGCTGCGGTTGGTGGCCGGTTGCGCACCGGTCCGGCAACCGGTGGTGGCTTCCTGATCGAGGCCAGGTTGCCGGCCAGGGCGGAGCGGCTGTGACCGCCGTTGCCCCGGTGCGGATCCTGGTGGCCGACGATCACCAGGTGGTTCGGGACGGGTTTGCCGGAATGCTCGACACCCAACCGGATTTCACCGTCGTCGGCGCCGCCGCCGACGGGGCGGACGCGGTGCGAAGGTCGGCGATCGTCCATCCCGACGTGGTGCTGATGGACGTCCGGATGCCGGGGGTCGATGGCATCCAGGCGACGCGTCAGCTCACCGCGGCGGACGGCGGACCGCGGGTGCTGATCCTGACCACCTTCGACCTGGACGAGTACGTGTACGACGCCCTGCAGGCGGGCGCGAGTGGCTTTCTGCTGAAAGATGTGACCGCCGAACGGCTTTTCGAGGCGGTCAGGGTGATCGCGGCCGGTGGAGCACTGCTTGCCCCGGACGTCACCCGGCGGCTGATCGCCGAATTCGCGCGGTCCCGGCCGTTGCCCGGCCCGGACCGGCGGATCTCACCCGACCAGGGGGTGGCCGCGCTGACACCGCGGGAGACCGAGGTGCTGCTGCTGGTCGCCGAAGGTCTGTCCAACCCGGAGATCGCCGGCCGACTGGTGGTGACCGAGGAAACCGTCAAGACCCACGTCAGCCGGATGCTGGGCAAGCTGGGACTGCGCGACCGCACCCAGGCCGTCATCCGCGCGTACGAGTCCGGGTTGGTGATCGCCGGTCGCCGCGACCAGCGGTGATACGAATCGGACAACGCGGCACGGAGTCAGCGCCTCAGCTCTCGGTAGGGGCGTGAGCCCCAGCGGCCTCGTCGCCGGGGTCGAGAAAGGTCGGTCGGATGGACGGTGGGATCGGGCCCTTGATCCGCCGGCCCTGCTGCGTCTCTTCCCAGGCGTGCGTCAGCACCCCGACGGCTCGCGCCAGGACGAACAGTCCTCGAGCCAGCGGCGCCGGGAACCCCAGTTCGGCGTAGATCACCGCGGTGGCAGCGTCGACGTTCATCGGAATGGGCGTACTTCGGCCCCGATTGAGCACGATCTCCACCGCTCGGGCCGCGCGCAGGTACTGCCCGCCGACCACTTCGTTGTCGACAGCGACATCGACCAGACCGAGCAAAGGGTCGCGCCGCGGGTCGACCGGATGGAATCGGTGCCCGAAGCCGGGCAGGTACCGCGAACGTTGCTGCCACCGCGCGACGACCTCCGCGGCGACACCCAACACCTGCTCGTCGGTGGCGTCACCGGCGGGGACCTCGGCGCAGATTTCGGTCAGCAGTTCCACACATTGCTGACCTGCGCCACCATGCACATCGCCGAGCAGATTGATGCCGTTTGCCACGGCGCTGTTGAGGCCGACCCCGCAGGTGGCCGTCATCCGGGCGACCGCGATGGACGGTGCGTGGGGGCCGTGGTCGACGGAGGCCACCAGGGCGGCCTCCATCAGCGCTGTCTGCTCGGGACTGGGCAGATCGCCGCGCAACATCAGCCAGATCACCGAACCGAAGCCGGCCGACCCGATGAGTTCCTGCACCGGATGGCCCCGCAGCTCTATGACGCCGGGTTCGATGCGGGAGATCGAGGTGGCCCACCAATCGGCCACCTCGTCGCGGGTTGTCGTGGATCGTTCGTCAGCCATCGCGTACTCAATTCTTTCGGTGTCCTGCCTCGGGCCGGGCATTTTTCCATCGATTCAGCAGCCCCGGTAAGCAGGCATTGTGCTCACCCAGTAATGGTGGTGGCGAGGTGGGATGCAGCGGCTCGCCGTTGTACAGCACGCCGCTGCCGAATACTCGCAGTGCCCGTCCGGATGCGTCAGGGAACGGGAGCTCACTGATGAACTGCCGATGTTTCAGCTGTTCGGAATCGACGGCCTGTGGGACGGTGAAGATCCTGGCAGCGGGCACACCATCGGCATTCAGAACGCGTTCCCACTCCAGCGCAGTTCGACTGCGTAATGCCGCATTCAGTTCGGTGTTCAGCGCGTCCCGGTTGTGTTTACGCGCTTCCCTGCCGGCGAAACGGACATCGGTGAGTAGGTCCACCCTGCCGATATGGCGGCAGAGCGTCTCGAACTGACCCTGTTGATTGGCAGCGATGTTCAACGGGCCGTCGGCCGCGTCGAAGGTACCCGACGGTGCCGCGGTGGCGTTCTGATTACCCATCGGCTCGGGAGGCAACCCGCTGATGAGGTAATTGGAGACCGCCCAGCCCATCGCGGACATCGACGCTTCCAACATGGAGACATCGAGAAAGGCGCCCAACCCGTCCCTCTGCCGGCCGTTGAGCGCCGCGGTGATGGCAAGCGCCGCAGCCAAACCGCCCAAGGTGTCGCAGATCGGAAAGCCGATCCGCAATGGCGCGGTCTCGATGCTGCCGGTGACGCTCATCATTCCGGACAGGCCCTGGATCACCTGGTCGTAAGCCGGGGCCTGGCTCATCGGTCCCTGCTGCCCGAAGCCGGTGATGGCACAGTAGACAAGTCCCGGGTTCAGTCTCTGCAGACGCGGCCAGTCGAACCCGAGTCGGGCGAGTACGCCGGCCCGGAAGTTCTCCAGCAGCACGTCGGCGTTACGGATCATCTCCTCGAATGTCGCCCGGCCGGCGGGATCCTTGAGGTCGAGTTCGATCGACTTCTTTCCGGCATTCTGGGCGAGGAACGATGCACCGATCCCGGCCCGGTTGAGCTCCTCTTCGGGGCCCAGCTGCCTGGCGAGGTCACCGTGGCGGGGCAATTCGACCTTGACGACCTCGGCGCCCAGCAACATCAATTGATAGCTGCAGTGGGGTCCGGCGAGGACGTTGGTCAGGTCGAGCACCCGGGTGCCGGTGAGGGGTCGATCGTGCATTCGCCTGCTCCTTCTGCGGTTCCGCATCAGCAGATGCGTCGCGCGCCTGGGTGAAGCTCAGATGGACGAGCCGAGAGGATGCTCGAATCCACGTTCGGACAGTCGTGAAGACACCTCGATCAGTTCGGCGGTGAACTCGACGATTCGCTCATCGGTGAATCGCACCGTCGGCCCGCTGAGCGCGATGGCTGCGACGACCGACCCCGAGCGTCCGATAATCGGTACTGCGACTGCGGACAGGCCATCCTCACGTTCGCCGTGACTGATCGCGCTGCCTTGTGCCGCGGCATCGTCGATCCATTCGCGGAGTCGTTTCACATGTGCGTCGCCGTACGGCGAGCTCCGGGCGATCCGGGCGAGCAAATGGGGTCCGGCATCACGGAGCAGCACCTTTGCCGACGCGCCTCCCCAGAGCGGTAGCTCGTCGCCGATGTGAACGACGTGACGGAGTGGCTGCGGGCTCTCCTGCTGCGCGATGCAGACCCGGTAGATGTCGCGAACCATATAGACGTTGACGGTTTCGCGCGCCCGGGACGCCAGTTCACGCATCGCCCGCTGGGTCTCCAGTGGAAGCTCCCAGCTCCGTTGGGCCAAGTAAGCCCATCGCCACAAGCCGGGCCCCGCCATATAACCACTCGATGTGGACCACAGCAATCCGCTGTGGTCCAACTCCTGGGCCAGCCGAATGGCCGTCGTCTTGGCCAGGCCGGTGACCTCGACGATGTCCCTGATGGTGATGAACGGCCGATCCTCGGTGAGGAGTGCAAGGATGTCCAGGGCGCGTTGAACACTTCGTACCCCGGTGGCCTTCTCTGCCAGGACGGCTTGATCCGCTCGTCCATTCTGCG
The DNA here is from genome assembly GCF_000426645.1 of Nakamurella lactea DSM 19367. Classification (GTDB taxonomy): domain Bacteria; phylum Actinomycetota; class Actinomycetes; order Mycobacteriales; family Nakamurellaceae; genus Nakamurella; species Nakamurella lactea. Next base: position 72,827 of record NZ_AUFT01000016.1, read on the forward strand.
GAGCTGCTTTCACGACGCCTCCCATGTTTCCTGTTGATTCCAGTGATGCTGCAGTACCCGGGTCAATGCTGTCCGAATACTGTTGCCGAGCGGTTCCATATCGGTAATTTTCGCGGACCCCTTGCCAGGAGGACGCCCGCAATCGTAGGTTACATCCAGTCCGTACGGCGGTCCAGTTGGACCACGCAACGGTTTCATTGGGAGAGTGAAGATGCTCGAAGAGATCCTGTCGTCCGGGGCGGGGGACGCCGTGACCAGCGTCCCGGCACTATTGGCAGGGTCGTGGCTGCTGGACGGGCCGACGGCGGATCGGACGGGACCGTACCTGCGTCGAGTGGTCAGCCGGACGCGGGTCGCCAATGCCGGCGACGTCGAAGTGGCGGCCCGGTTCGCCAGGACTGCCGCAGCCGCGGTGGCCGGTCTCTCCCCGGCTACCCGGGCAGAGGTCCTGGACCGGGCCGCGCGGTTGGCCCAGGAGCACCGCGACGCATTGGGCCGGCTGATCGCCAGGGAACTCGGAAAACCGGTGAAGGACGGTCGTGGCGAGATCACCAGGGTCGCCGAAACCTTCTCCATCTGCGCCGCGGAAGCCCGGCGGATCGGCGGCGAGAACCTGCCGGTCGCCGGATGGGCCCGAGGGGCCGGCAACACGGCGTTGACCTACCACGCCCCGGTGGGCGTCGCCTTGGCCATCACGCCGTTCAACGCTCCGGCAAATCTGTTGGCGCACAAGCTCGGAGCATCGTTTGCGGCAGGCAACACCACCATCGTCAAATCGCCACCGCAGGCGCCGGCCACCACCGCTGCCGTTGTCGCGCTGTTGCTCGAGGCGGGCGCGCCGATGAGTGCGGTTCAGCTGTTGCACGGCGGCGGTGACGTCGGTGCACTGCTGTGCGCGGCGCCCGAGGTCGGCGTCATCAGCTTTACCGGCAGCGCTGCCACCGGTGAGGCCGTCGCCCGCGCCGCCGGAGCCAAGCGCCTGGTACTGGAACTCGGTGGCAACGCCGCCACCATAGTGTGCGAGGACGCCGACATCGGGGCCGCCGCGGCGACCTGCGCCCGTACCGGCTACACCAACTCGGGTCAGAGCTGCATCTCGGTGCAGCGGGTGTACGTGCAGCGGTCGCGATTCGACGAATTCCTGCAAGCCTTCACTGCCGAGGTCGGGGCGCTACGGGTCGGCGATCCGATGGACCCGGACACCGACGTCGGATCGATGGTGGATGAGGCGGCCGCGCAACGGGTGGTCGACTGGACTGCGCAGGCCGTCTCCGACGGTGCGCAGGTACTGCTGGGCGGCACCCGCGACGGGGCGACCGCGACTCCCACTGTCCTGGCGAATCCACCGGCCACCGCGACCGCGGTTACCGAAGAGGTGTTCGGCGCGCTGGTCAGCGTGCTCCCCTTCGACGATTTCGACGAGGTTGTCACTGCCTGCAACAACAGCAGGTACGGCCTGCAGGCGGGTCTGTTCACCCGCGACATCGGTCGGATTGTCGGTGCCTGGCGGGATCTGGAGGTCGGCTCGCTGATCGTCAACGGCTCGTCCAATTTCCGGTTGGATCATCTGCCGTTCGGCGGTGTGAAGTCCTCCGGCTTCGGGCGGGAATCGCCGCGCTGGATGATCGATGACTACACCGTGATCAAGACTCTGGTGTTGCGCGGCATGTCGGTGTGGGGCCAGGGCTGATGAAGGGCCGACGCGGATGAGAGCCGTGGCTCTGCGCAGCCCTGGTCAGGTGACGGTGCTCGAGGACTGGCCGGAGCCGACCGGCGGCCCCGAGGATGTCGTCGTCGCCGTCCGCGGTGTCGGCGTGTGCGGGTCCGATCTCTCGGTTGTCCGCGGGCACCGTCGGGTACCCCGGATGCCGTGGGTCCTGGGACACGAGGCCATGGGCGAGGTGATCGCCGTCGGCGGTTCCGTCGCGGACCGGCATGTCGGCCAGCGAGTGGTGATCGAGCCGAACTACGCCTGTCTGAACTGCCCGCGATGCCGAGTGGGTGCGACTGCGACCTGTTCTCGGCGCCGGATCCCGGGAATGTCCGAGCCGGGGCTGCTGGCCGAACGTATCGCAGTCCCGGCGCGGTTCTCCTGGCCGGTACCCGCGGATTGGTGCGACGACGACGTGATCTGCATCGAGCCGCTGGCGGTGGCGATGTCGGCGGTCGCCCGGTCGGGTGCCACGTCCGGCCAGCAGGCGCTGGTCATCGGTGCCGGCGCGCAGGGGCTGCTGGTCGTCCTGGCATTGCTGAGGGTGGGTGTCGAGCCCTACGTGGTGGACCCGCAACCCGGCAGGATGGCTCTCGCCGGTGAGCTCGGCGGGCACGACGGCGATGCACTCGACGCGCCGGAGGGCTTCCGCCTGATCTTCGAAACTGCCGGCGTACCAGCTGCTCTCGAGCTGGCGATGGCCAAGGCGCTGCCCGATGCGCACCTCGCGCTGATCGGCCAGTGCATGACCCCGGTTCCGTTGTCGACCTTCGAACTGGTCCGGCGGCGACTGACGTTGCAAGGCTGCCTGATCTACGACCATCCCGAGGGCTTCGCCGCCACCATCGCCGCGGTGAAGTCCGAGAACCTCGAACCCGGCCGGGTGGTACGGGCCCACTTCTCGATGAATCAGGCAGCCCAGGCGTTCCGGGCCGCGGCCGCCGCACCCGGTAAGTCCTGCATCACGTTGACCGAAGGGCAGAACACATGACGACGACCACCACCGCGAGCGCCACCACCGCAATCGGCACCACAACTGACGAAACGACTGCCGGCGCGACCGCAGCGGAGGCGCTGGTGCGCCAACTCGAGTCCTACGGGGTCGAGTACATCTTCGGCACCTGTGGACACACCAACATCGCTCTACTCGCCGCCTTGGACCGCAGCTCGATCGAGTTCGTCATCGCCAGGCACGAGCAGGCAGCAGCGCATGCCGCGGACGGATATGCCCGGGCCAGCGGCAAGACCGGGGTGCTGTTGATGCACGTCGGGCCTGGCATGATGAACGCCGTCACCGGGGTCGCCACGGCCGCCATGGACTCGGTACCGCTGGTCGCCATCGCCGGCGACATCCCTTCCTATTTCCATGGTCGGCACCCCCACCAGGAGGTCAACCTCCACGCCGATGCGGACCAGGCCGCGATCTACGCGCCATTCGTGAAGCGGGTCTGGCGGGTGCAGCGGGCAGAGGACCTGCTGCGGTTCGCCGAGCGAGCCTTCTGGACAGCGACCACCGGGCGCCCAGGTGCCGTCCTGCTCAACGTGCCGATGGACCTGTTCTCCCGGGCACTCCCGGATGATCAGGCCGCACCGTTGCCCTTGGTACAACACGACAGTGCCCCCGGTCTGCCGGACTCGGTTGCGACCAGGATCGCCGCAGCGCTGGCCGGCGCCCAGCGGCCGTTGGTCTACCTGGGTGGCGGCGTGCGGGACGCAGCGGCGCGCACAGCACTGCTACGGATCGTCGAGCACCTGGACATCCCGGTCGCCCATTCCCTGATGGCCAAGGGTGCACTTCCCGACGAACACCCACTGCTGCTGGGAATGCCAGGATTCTGGGGACTGGAGGTGACCAACGACTATGCCCGGAACGCGGATGTGGTGCTGGCCCTGGCGACCCGGTTCGCCGAAACGGACGCCAGCTCCTGGAATCCGAAATTCACCTGGAGTTTTCCGCCGTCCCGGCTGATCCAGATCGATATCGACCCTGCAGAGATCGGCCGCAACTATCCTGTCGAGATCGGCGCCGTCGCGGATGTGGGCCAAGCCCTGCAGTCACTGGCCGGGGCGGTCGAGGCAGTCGCGCCGGAGCCGATCGATCGACTAGAACTGCGCGAGACGATCCGGGTGGCCCGCAGCGAGCTTTTCGCGGCCAGTCGCGAGCGTGGCAGCAGTGACCAGTTCCCGCTGCGGCCGGAACGGATCCTGCGCGACCTGCGGGACGTGCTGCCGGCGGACTCGATCCTGGTGACGGACGTGGGCTGGAACAAGAACGGTGTGGCGCAGTGCTATTCGCTGCCAGCAGCCGGCCGTTTCATCACTCCGGGTGGCGCGTCCACCATGGGATTCGGCCCGGCCGCGGCGATCGGCGTACAGATCGCCAGCCCCGGTCGGACCGTCGTCGCGCTGGTCGGTGACGGCGGCATGAGTGCCGCTCTGCCGGCCATCCCGATGGCGGTGGAACTTGGCGTGCCGGTGATCTTCGTGGTGATGAACAACCGCGCCCACGGCACCATCGCCGACCTGCAGCAGACATTCTTCGGACGGAGCTACGGCTGTGAGTTCCGAGATCCCGAAGGGCGGCCGTACAGCCCGGACTTTGCGGCGCTGGGCCGTTCGTGCGGAGCGGACGGCTATCTGATCGCCAGTCCTGATGACCTCCGCAGCGCCCTCAGTACCGCACTGCACTCGGCCCGACCGGCAGTGCTGGACGTCCCGATGGTCAATGAAAAGGTGCCAACTCCTGGGCACTGGAACATCACGGACATCTATCAAGGTGTTTTCGATCAATCATAAGTCCATGACCCACGACCCCGAGGTGAGGAAACCCATGCACAGTCTTCGCAATCCCCGTCGTAGCGCGGCGGTCGGTGTCGCTGCCGTATTGACCTTGTTGTTCGGTGCCTGCAGTGCTCCCGGAGCCTCCGAAAAGGCGGCCGACACGCCGGCCGATGCGGCGGCGGTATCCGGTTCGGACCAGGCGGGCTCGGCGTCGCCGGGTAGCACCGATCCGATCAAGATCGCCGTGGTGGACGCCCAGAGCGGGCAGCTCAGTTCGCTGGGTGCCTGGGAGTCCAAGGGAGCCAAGCTGGCCGTCGACGAGTGGAACAAGGCCGGCGGCGTCAACGGCCGACAGATTCAGCTCGATGTCTTCGACGACCAGGGCGACCCGACGGTCGGCACCAACATTGCCAAGAAGATCGCCAGCGAGGGCTATATCGCCATGATCGGGACCTCGGAGAGCGCCGTGACGCTGGCGATGGCGCCGGTCCTGGCAGAGGAGAAGATCCCGAACATCACCTCTGGGCAGTCGCCGGCCCTGGCTGAGCTCAAGACGTCCTTCCTGTTCCTCAACGGACCGACCAGCGTTACCTATGACGAATCACTGGCCAAGCACATCGTGGACGAAAAGGGCATCAAGAAGATCGCGATGATCAGCAACAACGGTGGCTACGGCAAGGGCGAGCACGATGCCTTCCTTGCGGCGCTGTCCGCCCGTGGCGTCACGCCAGTGGCGGACCAGGTGGTCACCATGGAACAGAAGGACTTCAGCGCGGCGCTGACGAAGATCCGGGAAGCGAATCCCGACCTGATTTTCATCGGCTCCGAGGAGGTCGAGGCGGGGTTGATCGTCAAGCAGGCACGTGATCTCGGCATCACGGTACCGTTCGCGGGTGCAGCGCCCCAAGGGACTCCGGTGTACATCGACACCGCGGGTGCGAAGAATGTCGAAGGGACGATCGTGAGCTCGCCGTACCTGAGCAACGAGACGAGCGACGCCTCGAAGAAGTTCGCCGAGGCGTACAAGGCCGCCTACAACGAGACCGCCGAACTGCACGGTGCAAAGGCCTATGACGGAACGAACATCTTCTTGACGGCCATGAAGACGAGTAACGGAGCGACGGGCAAGGCGCTCGCCGATGCCGTGCGGGCGACGAAATACAACGGTCTGCTCGGCGACTTCGCCTTCGACGAATCGGGTGTCGGCATCTTCGCCACCTCGATCGGTGTGATCAAGGACGGCAAGCTGGTGGCGGCCAGCTGATCGTGAGGTGAGTAATCCGACCGTTGCGGCCGAGCGGGCCGGTCATCTGCGGATGGCCGGCCCCAGGGACGGAGAATTATGCAGGTGTTCTTTCAGACCATTGTCGGTGGCCTGAGTATCGGCGCGATTTACGCCCTGGTCGCGATGGGGTTCTCGTTGGTGTATCGCACCATGGGGCTGGTGAACTTCGCGCACGGCAATGTCGTCATGATCGGCGCTTATGTCGCGTCGACGTTCTACATGACGACGCAGCTGCCGTTCGCGGTGTCGATGGTGATCGCGATCGTGGTGACGGGCCTGATCGGCGTCGTTATCGAATGGGTGCTGCGGCCGCTGGAGAATCGTGACTTCGACCTGATGCTCATCGGTACCATCGGTTTCGGCATTGTCCTGGAGGCGTTGGCGACGATCATCTGGGGCGCAACCGGGCGGGCGGTTCCCTCGCCGGTACCGGCCGAACCGCTGAACCTGCTCGGAATCCGGGTGCGTACGTACAACCTGGTGGTACTCGGGATCGCAGCCGTCGCGATGATCCTGCTGATGCTCTTTCTGCAGCGGACCAAGCGTGGTTCGGCGATGCAAGCGGTCGCCATGGACTACGAGGCGGCGACGGCGGTCGGTATCCACGTCGGCCGCAGCAACGCCATCGCGTTCGCGATCGGCGCTGGGCTGGCGGCCCTCGCCGGTGGATTGGTCGGACCGTTGCTGTACGTCAGCCCGGCAATGGGCGGAACCCTTGGCATCAAAGGGTTCGCCGCTGCCATCCTCGGCGGATTCGGCAGTATCCCGGGTGCGATCGTCGGCGGGTTGGCCATCGGATTGCTCGACGGGTTCGCCGCCGGCCAATTCCAGGGGTACTCCGAGGTCGTGGTCTTTTTGGTTTTCACCGCCCTGATCATGATCAGACCGACCGGCATCTTCGGTGAAAGAACGGTGAATCGCGCATGAGATATCGTCTGGTCGTCCTTGCGCTGGCGGCCGTCGCGGCCTGGGTGTTGCCGTACGGCCTCAGCCTGTACGCCATTCACGTGGTGGATGTCGCCATTGTCTTTGCCATCCTCGCGATCGGCATGGGCCTGGTGATGGGTATCGCCGGACAGATCAACCTCGCCCAGGTAGCGTTCTTCGGCGTCGGGGCCTATATGACCGCGGTCCTGACCACCCACGTCGGGATGGGCTTCTGGACCGCGGCCGTACTGTCGGTGATCGGGACCGCAGTGGTCGGGCTGTTGGTGGGAACACCCGCGCTGCGAATGCAATCGCACTACCTTGGAATCGTCACGCTGGGTCTGGCTGTCGCATTCGTCAGCTGGGCCACCAACTCCCCGCTGGCCGGCGGCGCCTCCGGAATATCCGGGATACCCGCGCCGACGTTGTTCGGGCTGGACCTGTCGAGCGAATACCTGTTCTATTACTTCGAGTTGATCGTCTTCGCCTGCGCCCTGGCGTTCGGGATGTTCATCGTGCGAATGCCGCTGGGCCGTCGCATGCGGGCCATGCGGGACGACGCCCTCGCCGCCGGGGCGGTAGGCGCCGAGGTCCGGAGCCTGCGGATGGCAGCGTTCGCCCTGGCAAGTGTGTACGGCGGCCTCGCTGGGGTGCTCTATGCCGGTCTGATCAGGTACGTGGCGCCGGAAACCTTCAGCATTGCCAACATGTTCCTGCTGTTGGCGATGGTCATCATCGGTGGTCGGCACAGCCTGGTCGGCTGTGTCGTCGGGGCACTGGGGCTGTCGCTGCTGCGGGAGGCATTGGTGGATGTGTCGACCTATGCGCAGTTGGCGTACGGCGCCGTGGTGGCGCTCACTGTCGTGTTCGCGCCGAACGGACTGGCCGGCTTGCCCGGCCGGGTCCGATCGGCGTGGGGTCGTCGCCGGCCCGACAAGGCGGCCGTCCTCGGCGACTTCCAGCCGTACGAACCGGCATCTCCGGACGTCGTGGGGGGACCGGACCGGGACGACTGGATCCTGGATGTGCGGGGGGTCGGCAAACGCTTCCGTGGGCTGATCGCCTTGCAGGACGTGTCATTTCAGGTTCGGGCCGGCGAGATCCGCGGCATCGTCGGACCCAATGGGTCCGGCAAGACCACACTGTTCAACGTCATCAGCGGGCTGTACAAGCCGAGCAGCGGGCAGGTGATCTTCGCCGGAAAACCCGCGACGGGCCGGCCGCCACATCAACTGGCGCACGCCGGCATGGCCCGGACGTTCCAGAACCTGCGACTGTTCCACCTCATGTCGGTGCGCGAGAACGTCCTGGTCGGCCTGGACCGTAGCCGGATCCGGAGTATCTGGCGCTACCTGTTGTGGCCGATCGGCGTCTTCCGTGACGACCGCGAGATGCACCGGGCCGGCGATGAATTGCTGGCCCGGTTCGGACTGGTCGATTTCGCGCCGGCCGCACCCCGCTCGCTGCCGTACGGCACCCAGCGCCGGGTGGAGATCGCGCGGGCGATGGCCGGCCGGCCCCGGCTGTTGTTGCTGGACGAGCCGGCGGCCGGACTCAACGGCGAGGAAGTCAGGCAGCTAGGTGAGATCGTGCGGTCCATCCGGGCGAGCGGAGTCACCGTCATCATCATCGAGCACAACATGGGCCTGGTGATGTCGATGTGCGAACGGATCACCGTGCTGGCCAGTGGATCCGTGATCGCCGAGGGAACTCCCGCCGAAGTGTCCAGAACGCCAGAGGTGATCGAGGCCTACCTCGGAGACGCGGAAGTCAATGACAATTTCTCCGCCGAGGACGAGCTGCCCCCCGCGACAGTATTGGACGCGACCCCGTGAGCGAGCGTGCGAACGAACCATCAACCCTGAGCGAGCGTGCGAACCAACCATCAAACGTGAGCGGTGAACTGATCATCGAAGGACTGAGCGTCCACTACGGCGGCGTCACCGCGGTCCGATCAGTGAGCCTGCGCGTGGCTGCCGGCCAATCCGTCGGCCTGATCGGCGCCAACGGTGCCGGCAAGTCCTCGACGTTGCGGGCGCTCATGGCGCTGGTGCCCCGCGCCGCGACAGCAGTCCGATTCGGCGACGTCGACCTGATGCGGGTCCGGGCCAACGACATGGTCCGGCACGGTATCGGATATGTGCCCGAAGGACGACATGTCTTCCCCGGACTTCCGGTCGAGAAGAATCTGATGCTCGGCGCTTATGCGCAGCGGTGGAACGAACAGGTCCGGGACACGCTGGCCGAGGTGTATGAAATCTTCCCGGTGTTGGCCGAAATGCGTCGGCGACTTGCCGGGGCACTGTCCGGTGGCCAGCAGCAGATGCTGGCGATCGGCCGGGCATTGATGGCGCGTCCCCGGCTGCTGCTCCTGGACGAGCCGTCGATGGGTCTGTCGCCCAAGCTGATCGAGGACATCCTGGCAGTTCTGCAACGATTGAGCCGCGAGGGAATGAGCATTCTGCTGGTCGAGCAGAACGCCAAGCTGACCTTCGAGGCGACCACCGAATGCCTGGTCATGGAGAACGGCGAGGTCGCGATGCAGGGCGCTTCACAGGAATTGCGCCGCGATCCCCGGGTCCGGAAGGTCTACCTCGGCCTTTGACCCGGATCCGCGGGTAGGCCGGTGTGCCCGGCGGTGTCCGCACGGCGCCGGTCCGGCAAGAGATATCACGCTTCGGTGCCTTCCCCCCAAGCCGGCCGAACGGATCCGCGCACTGCGCCCGTTCCGGCAACGGGCAGACCCCAGTATCCCTTAACTCGACAACGGAGCGGCCCCGGCAGCTGATGCCGGGGCCGCACCTTGGTGGCATGCATTGTCAACGGCAGAATGGGGTCTTTCCCATGGCCGACTCGATGCCTCCGAGCAACAGCTTCTGGAATTCGAGGGCGCCCGGGTAGGAACTATCGGTGAAGATCTTGGCGTCGTGACCCATGGTGGTCAGCCACGCCCGACCGCCGTCGTAGTACTGGCACCAGGTGGTCGGATGGAAGTCACCGTGTCCGGGGTGACCGGGCCCGTCGTTGCTGCCTGGGGCCATGGTCTTTTCGTCAACCGCGGTGAGAAAACGAACCTTTGAAGGGAACGGGACCAGGTTGTACCACTCGTCACTGAATGTCCAGCGGCTCGGCAGACCTGCGGTGGACACGTCCCGTCGGTCCAGGGTCTGCACGGTGGCCTCTTGGTTGTGCCCGTGGTCGTAGTAGTTCGTGCCGCCGAGCAGACCTTCGTACCATGGCCAGTTGTACTCGGTGCCGAACGCGTTGTGCACGCCGACGAACCCGCCACCGCCGCGAATGTATTGGCGCAACGACGTCTGCGCCGCATCGTCGAGGGTGTCACGGGAGGTACTGTAGAAGATCACCGCGTTGTATGGGAAAAGTCGGCCCGGAGACGACAACCGAGTGACATCTTCCGTGTAGTCGACGCTGAAGCCATGCTCCTGGCCCATCTTGATGATGGCGTTTTGTACCACGTTCTTGTCGGTCAAACGGGGGATTGAGTCCGGGCGCTAGGGCCGGGCCCAGATTGGCATGGCGCGGACCGGCCGTGCGGGTGTAGAGCAGGACCCGGTAGCCCTCGGACGTATCGAAGTTGTGCCAGTCGTGATAGCACTTGGGATCCGTGCCACGGCAGACGCCGTAGTCGGGGTCTCCGAGATTCTGGGCGCCCTTGTCCCTGTGCTGGACGGCGGGCTGGGCCGCGGGCAGGGCGGTAGGTTCCGATCGCACCGCTGCACCCGGCAGCCCACTGACCAGCATCAGTCCGGCTGCCACGATCGCCGTGGCGCCGGCGCTGAACAGCACCGGCATGATCGTTCTCGAACGCTTCTTCATGCGGAGATCCTTTCGTCGGGGCCCTTCTGATGGTCCGCTAGGTGGACTTTCTGATCCACCTGAAGGTATTCGAATCATAACCACGGGTGAGTCGCAGCACAATGCTTTCGAGGGCGCGAATTCCTGTATCCGCGAAGTCCTCAAAGCTGAATGAGGCCGGCCTCCGGCGCAACATCGGCGCCGACGGCTGTCAACAGTTCATGTTCTGGCGCGTCCGGGTGTGCCAATGGATTGGTGTTGTTCAGATGTGTATAGGTGTAACGCGGACCGGATATGTCCCGGATCAGTGGCAGCGTTGCCTCGATAGGTAAGTGACCCATGCTCGAAGCCGGCCGATCGAGGCCGGTGCGCCGGGCCATCTCGTCGGAATGGAAGAAGGTACCGTCCAGGACCACCAGGTCCGCGTCGGCGATGATGGCGGCAAATCGGGGCGGCCACAGCGCCAGACACGGTGCGTACACCAGCACCCGGTCGTCAGCAGCTCCGACGACGCGATAACCGATCACCCAATCCTGCGATTCACCTTCCTGCGCGTACCGGGGCCGCTTGGCGCTGCACAAGAATGCTGTGGCGGTCAGCCCGCCGTCGAGCTCGAAGGGGACGCCGCAGCTGATCGTGCGCCAGTCGACGGTGCTGTAGTTGCCGATTACCTGGGCGGCCGGGATAGCTGCGAGTACCGGCCGTGTCCCGTACACGGCAAGCTGATCGGCCTCGCGGAGAGTGAAAAGGCCGAGCGTGTGATCGAGCTCCGCGCTGGTGAACAGGACGCCGCGGATCGGGCTGACGCGAAGCCCTTGGCTGGGCGTCAGCTCCGGTGCATTGAGCAATTGGGTCCGCAGGTCGGGCGAGGTGTTGAGCAGGTACCAGGCGGAGCCGTCACCGCTGACCGCCAGGCAGTCTTGAGTACGTGCGGTGCCCTCGCGCCGTGCTCGGGTGCATCCTTCGCAGGCGCAGTTCCATTGCGGCAGGCCGCCACCGGCCGCCGTGCCGAGGAACCGAACTCTCACCGCATTCGCCGGGGTACTGCTTGGGCAGGCTGCAGCTGTGGGACGAGCGTCGCGGCCACCCGCTCATGGTGCGGAGACAGGGTGCATACCGGGTCGGTGGCCGCCGGATCGCCGACGAGCTGGTACGCCTGACAGCGGCAGCCGCCGAAGTCCACCTCTCGCAGGGCGCAACTCTGGCAAGGTTCCGGCATCCAGGCGGTCCCCCGGAAACGGTTGAATGCCGGTGATTCGTACCAGATCTCGGACAACGGGGCTTCCAGGGTGCTGGGTATCTGTATGTCAGGTAGTTGTGCCGCCGCTAGGCAGGGTAGGGCATCGCCGTTGGGTGCGACCACCAGTTGCCGGCTGCCCCAGCCGTCCATGCAGGGCTTCGGGGTGTTGGTGTGATAGTCGGCGGCGATGTGCACGATTTCCATCCGGTCGCCGAATCGCTGTCGAGCGGTGATCGCATCCAGCGTCGCGGCCTGGACCTGTTCGGCCGTCGGCATGAGCGCGGCTCGGTTCCGCAGGGCCCAGCCATAGAACTGGGTGTGTGCCAGTTCGACTCGATCGGCGCCGAGAGATGCTGCCATTTCGACGATCTCGAGCAGCCTGCCGACGTTTCCACGGTGCAGCACGGCGTTGACGGACAGCGGCAGACCGGACTCCTTCACCTTGGCGGCGACAGCGAGCTTGCGCTCGTGTGCGCGGAGCCCGGCGACCTGGTCGGCCTCGGCCTGCCGGTCGTCCTGTACGGAGAGTTGGAAATGATCCAGCCCGGCGTCGATCAACGCGCCGAGTCGATCAACTGCCAGCGGGATGCCGCTGGTGATCAGGTTGATGTACATGCCGAGTTGGTGGGCATGGCCGACGAGTGTCTCCAGATCGCGGCGCAACAGCGGTTCGCCGCCGGAGAAGTGCACCTGCAGGACCCCTATGTCCCGGGCCTGATCGAGAACCCGGCACCAGGCGTCGGTATCCAACTCGGCGTGGTAACTGGCCAGGTTCAGCGGGTTCGCACAATAGGTACAGTGCAACGGGCACCGATAGGTCAATTCCGCAAGCAGGCCCAACGGCGCCGGCGAGCGGGCGGACGCGCCGGGTCGGTGGATCTCGGGCGCCGTATTGACCGGCGTTCCCGTGCCGTCGAAGGTGATCAGCCGCCGCTCGGTGAGATCGTCGAGCAGGTGTTGGATGTCTGAGTCGGTCACGCCCTCGTAGGTCTGCCCGAGCAGGCCGACGATGTCTGTGGCGGTCCGGATCCCGTCGCAGCGGGCGAGGATGGCGCCGGCAGACTCGTTGAGCAGCAGCACTCCCTCTGGGTACAGCAAGGCGAACGTGCTGCGCACCGAGTCGTGGACCAACCGGACTCCGCGCCGTAGTCCCGGCACACCGACCCTGCTCCCCGCGTCAGCGCTGATCATTGTGCCCTCACGCTTCCGGTGCGCTCGGTCGTGCCGAGGTGGTGCCCGCGTAGTCGATGGCGTCCAGCATTCCGCCGAGCACGTCGCATTTGAAGGCGAGCGCCGACAGCGCGGCATCCTGGGCGGGCCTGGTCACGCAGTGGTCCAGGACCAGGCCAAGGGTGTAGTGACTGTCCTGCCGAGCCAGCGGAATGCGCTTCGCGAAATACCCGAGGCCTGCTGGCTTGATCCACTCGTAGTGCAGCTCCCATGCGCTCACCCGATCGGTCATCAGCTGCGGGGAAAACATTTCGGTGAGCGCGGCGGCAACCGCCTCGATCCATGGCCGTGTCTGACAGAAGTGCAAGTAGCCATCGACGGCGAAGCGGGTGCCCCGCACCACATGTCGCTCGTCGCGAACCTCTTCTGCGCTGAGCCCGACGGCCTCGGCGAGGGCCAGCCAGTCGTGCAGACCGCCCTCGCCCGCGCCATTTCCGTCGTGGAAGGTGACGCGGGCGAGCCAGTCCCTACGTATTTGCTCGTCCGGGCAGTTGGAGATGATCGCTGCATTCTTTCGGGCCAGCCGACTCTGGTAGTACCAGCGGTTCGCCACCCAGCGACGGATGTCATCGGCGCTCGCCTGGCCGGCATGCAACCGCAGGTGAAAGGGATGGCTGTCCCAGTACCGTGAGCGCAGCTCAGACAGCGCCGCGGCGAACCGGTCCCGGTTCAGCGGCGCGTCCACGGACCGGAGTCCCCCGCGTAGGCAGTGACTTCGGGGCGGGTCGGGATCGATTCGACCTTGGGGGGTGACCAGGTGCGTCGGGCCGACTCGGCTGACGTCCTCGGCGGATCGTGCGGTGCCGGCGGGTTCAGGGTGGATGCCACAATGATCTCCTTCAGTCGCGCGGACCGCTACGTGGACTGTGCGGGCCGTCTAGAGGATTTTGACAAGATACCCCCGACTGTCCCAGGCAGGCAAGGGTTCGGCGAATGTGGTTGCTCCAATTGGCCAAAGGGTATTGAGTCGCAGCCAATTCCGGACTACGTTCGGACCATCCAATGGCAATGCGGTACCGCCTGATGGATCGCGCCGCGATTCGTCAGCCTGGGCCGTTGCAAACACCGCATGCAAGCCGGTCCGATCAGTCACCAATCGCTTGGAGAAATGGAGCCAGCATGTCGAACATCCAGCGCAGGGATCTACTGAAAGGTGCTGCGGTCACGGTCGTCGGCGCCGTCCTGGTGCCCTCAGTCGGGGCCGGGGTGGCCGACGCGGCAGCACCGGCGCCCACCGGTGCCGGTCCACATCACCACCGGGATCACCGCGGGCGCACCCCGAGCTTCTCGACACCCGGAGGGGCCGACTTTCCCAAGGTCAGTGGCAATCTCGGGAACCAGAACTACTCCGGTCTGGCCGGAATTCACCGCGGCAACATTCGTCGACTCAAGGGTGCGTGGGTCAACCGGATCGAGGGCGGCATCAACACGGGTACCAATCAGAGCACGCCGGTGGCGGTCGACGGCGTGCTGTTCATCGAGTCGGCCTTCGGCAACGTCTTCGCCGTCGACGGCGTCACCGGCGTCACCAAATGGGAGTACCGCCAAACCCGTGGCAGCCTGACCCGGCGGGGGGTGGGCGTGGGCGACGGCAAGGTCTTCACCCACGGCAACGGCAACTGGATCATCGCACTGGACCAGGAGACGGGCGCGGTGGTCTGGGAGAAGCAGATCAACGGCTACGGAAACATGGAGAAGGTTGCGATCACGTACCACGATGGCATCCTGTACTGCGGCACGGCAGATGGCGACCGCGGTGCTGCGCTGGCGGTCGACGCCGGCAACGGCGAGCTGATCTGGCACTTCTGGGGAACCCCGGGTCCCGGTGAGATCGGCAACGACACCTGGGAAGGCGACTCGTACCTCCGGGGCGGCGCGACACCGTGGCAACACTGCGCGATCGACCCCGAACTTGGCCTGGTGTACTGGACGTTCGGAAATGCACGCGGCTCGCGTTCATCACAGGACGGCTCGGAACGCGGTGGGATGAACTTGTTCTCGAGTTCGATCGTTGCGATGGATCTGAAGACCGGCAAGTACAGATGGCACTTCCAATCGGTGCATCACAACATCTGGGACATGGACAACGAGATGCCGCCGGTGCTGGCGGACGTGAAGATCCACGGACGGAAACGAAAGATTGTCGTCTACGGGAGCAAGTCCGGCATGTACTACATCCTGGATCGTACCGACGGCTCCGCTCCGCTGGGAATCGACGAGGTTCCGGTTCCGCAGGACGCGCGGCAGAAGACCTGGCCGACCCAGCCGTTCCCACGCCAGGGGACCTGGACCGAACATCGGATCGTCGATCAGCCACTCGGTACCTCGATACCCGGCGACCCGAATCGGGCAGTCCCCAACTACGTGCAGGGGGCGCTCTACGACCCGCATTGGGACATCCCGATCCTGTCGACTCCGGGCCACGGTGGGGGCGCGTGCTGGAATCACCATTCGTACAGCCACAGCACGGGTCTGGTGTACACCGGATTCGGGTACGTCGCTGCCGCTCACGATCTGGTCGAACGGAGCAACGGTTTGCGGCCGCCGGGTGAATATCAAACCGGTGGAATCGTCGCGGTTGATCCGCGCAAGAACACGGTCAAGTGGAAGAAGCGGATGCCTTATTCGCTGGCCCACGGGAACGGGATCTTGAACACTGCGAGCGATGTGCTGTTCATCGGGCAGCCGGACGGGAACCTGCTCTGCCTTGACGCCCGCAATGGCCATGAGATCTGGCGCTGGCAGTGCGGAGCAGCGATCAGCGCCAGCCCCATCATGTACGAGGTCGATGGCGAGCAGTACCTGGCGATGTACGCCGGCGGGACCGGCACGCCCTATGGCGACTCTGCTCCGCGTGGAGACTTCCTGTGGGCGTTCAAGATCGGCGGGAAGCTCGGGCCGGCGCCGACGCCGCCACCGCCGGTGATCCGCCGGCCTGTTTCCGGGGACCCGGTGGAAGGGAGCGCCGTCAACAACACGGTGGTACTCGCACGTACTTACAACTCGAATACCGGAGAGGTCGGAAATGAGGAGTCAACGTCCGTCAACGGAATGGCTCCCACCCATCTGCGGGTACCGAAGGGTACAACGGTGACCTTCGTGAATCCATCGGACAACGTGCACGAGCACGGCGCGACCCAATTCTTCGAGGGCTTGTTCGACATCAAGTTGCAACCGGGGCAATCCTTCACCTATCGGTTCAACAAGAGAGGTGAGTACTTCTTCAACGACTGCTTCGATCCACGCCCGACCGGGAAGGTCGAGGTGTACTGAGCAGGTCGGCTCTCGCGAGTCTTCAACCGGCTCTGTGACCGATGCCGGCAACTCCGCCCGAGGGTGGGCCGGTCGGCACCCGGCACCAGCAGCCCCGGCCCGAATGGGAGCATTCCCCATTCGGGCCGGTGGCGTGGGTGGAAGCTGAGCGGGGCCCGTACTGCCCGAACGCGGTCTTCCATGGCTTGCCGCCCGACAGTGGGCTGGTGGCCGCTCGTGCCGGTCGCTGACGGCCTCGATCTCCCGCAGGGTGGATGCGACCGCTACGGTCGGAGGCATGGTTATCGAACCGGATAGCATCCAGCCGGACACGAAGGACTGGACCTGGGTACTGGACCGCAGTTGCCCGGAATGCGGGTTCGACCCTGGTTCCGTCAGCCGCGGGAACCTGGCGGGCCGGATCGCCGCGGCCCTGGAGCCCTGGCCCGCCCTGTTGGCGGCGGATTCCTGCGCGGTGCGGCCGCAACCGTCGACCTGGTCGAGACTCGAGTACGGCGCGCATGTGCGGGAGGTGACGCAGCTGATGCGCCGGCGGCTCGAGCAGATCCTGACCGAGGACGACGCCAGGTTCGCGAACTGGGATCAGGACGTCGCCGCGGTCGAAGGTCAATACGGTCTGCAGAACCCGCGGGACGTGGCGGCCGGCATCGTCAGCGGCGGCGCCGCACTGGTGACGGCGTTCGGCTCGGTCCCGGCGGACGCCTGGGAACGACAGGGGGTGCGCAGCAACGGATCACGGTTCACCGCCTACACGCTCGGGGTGTACGCGCTGCACGATCTGGCGCACCACGTCTGGGACGTGACCGACGGAGTGCCGACCCCCGACGGACCGGCATGACCACCGCGTTGCCGAACCCGTTGCAGCAGCTGACGGCTGCGCAGTTGCGGCAGCGGACCAGCGCCAAGTGGCGGGAGTTCCCCGCCGACGTGCTGCCGATGTGGGTGGCCGAGATGGACGTGCTGCCGGCCGAGCCGGTCCAGCGGGCGTTGATCGGAGCCATCCGGGCCGGCGACACCGGCTACGCCCACGGCACCGGATACGCGGAAGCGTTGCGGGACTTCGCGTCCCGGCGTTGGGGATGGGAAGGGTTGGCCGTTGAGCTGACCACCGTCGTCCCGGACGTGATGCTCGGCGTTGTCGAGATGCTGCGGCTGGTCACCGATCCCGGTGACTGCGTGGTGGTGAACAGTCCGGTGTATCCGCCGTTCTACGCGTTCGTCAGGAGCTCGGGACGGCGGGTCGTCGAGGCACCGCTGAACGGCGCTCACCGGGTCGACCTCGACGCGCTGGCCGCGGCCTTCGAACGGGCCGGCAGGAGCGGCGGTCGGGCTGCCTATCTGTTGTGCAATCCGCACAATCCGACCGGGACGGTGCACACTGCCACCGAACTCGCCGCGGTCGCGGCGCTGGCCGCCGAGCACGGCGTGCGGGTGGTGGCCGACGAGATCCACGCCCCGTTGGTGTTGCCGGGCGCCGACTTCGTGCCGTACCTGAGTGTGCCCGGCGGCGACGACGGACTGTCCCTGATGTCCGCGTCCAAGGGCTGGAACCTGGCCGGGCTGAAGGCCGCCGTCGCGGTGGCCGGGCCGCGGTCCGCCGCCGACCTGGCCAGGGTGCCGGAGGAGGTGAGCCACGGCGTCAGCCACCTCGGGATGATCGCCCACACGGCGGCCCTGCGGGACGGCGGCGACTGGCTCGACGCGCTGCTGGCCGGTCTGGACCGGAACCGGTCGCGGCTCGCGGAACTGCTCGCCGAGCACCTGCCGACGGTCGGATATCGCCCGCCGGAGGCCACCTTCCTGGCCTGGCTGGACTGCACCGCGCTCGGGGTTGACGAAGGACCGGCGGCGGAACCGGGTTTGGTGACCCTGAGCGTCGGCGCAGCAGCGATGTTCCTGCAGCGGGCCAAGGTTGCGGTGAGTGCCGGCGCCGCGTTCGGCAGTGGCGGTGCCGGGCACATTCGGCTCAACTACGCGACTTCCACCGAATTGCTGACCGAGGGTATTCGCCGGATGGGCCGGGCAGCGCGGGAGCTCGACTGACGCCGGACCTCAGGCTGCGGACTCCAGGGCGAGCAGTGCGACCTTGGCCGCCGGTCCACCGGCATAGCCGCCCGGCGTTCCGTCGGAGCGCACCACCCGGTGACAGGGGACCACCACCGGCAACGGATTGGTGGCGCAGGCGCTGCCGACTGCGCGCACGGCTCGTGGGTTGCCGACCACGGCGGCCACGTCCCGGTAGGTCTCGGTGTGGCCGTAGCCGATGTCCGGCAGGTGCTGCTGCACCAACCGGCGGAATCCGCTGGACAGCGAGAAGTCCAGTGCCAGATCGAATCCGGTCCGCCGGCCGGCGAAGTACTCCTCGAGCTGACGGGCGGCCGCATCGAGTCGGCCGGGAGACCGCAGGATCCGCGGGCTGAGTCGATCGGCCAGCGCCTGCAACACCGCGTCGAACCCTTCGCGTCGGTACGCGATGCGCACCAGGCCGCGCTCGGTGCCGGCCAGCAGCAATGGTCCGACCGGCGAGTCGACGACGGTATAGGCGACGTCCAGAATCCCCGTGGTGTCGGCGATATCGGCCAGCTGTCGGCGCAGGGCGGCGAGTTCGGTGGCGGTCGGCTCGGTCAGGGAGGCGAGCCGACCGGCGATCGGTTCGCCGGTGGTCTGGTTCATCGTGGTGCTCCCTTCGATGCTGCACCGCCGCGGGTGACGGTGGTGCGTAGCTTCTTGATCCCGTCGGCGGCCGCCCGCCGGGCCGCATCGGTGCTGCCGCCCAGCTCTTCGGCCACGCCGGCGTACGGCAGGCCGCCCAGGTAGTGGTAGGCAACGGCCATCCGCTGCCGGTCCGGCAGCGCGGCAACGGCCTGCCAGATCTCCTGCTCGTCGACCCGGTCCGGCAGCCCGATCGTCGACTCGGTGTCCGGTACCGCCTCGATCGGGGTGGCCCGGCGTTGCCGGCTTCGGATGATGTCGATCGCCTTCCGGTGCGCCACCGTCACCAGCCAGGCCTGCATGTTGGTCGCCGCCGGCAGTTCCGGGTAGCTGCGCAGGGCGGCCAGGAAGACTTCCGACCAGGCGTCATCGGCGTCAGGTCCCGGGCCGAGAACGGCCCGGCAGACGCGTAACACGGTGCTGCCGTGCTGGTCGACGACCGTTTCGAACGGCGGTTTGGTGTCCATCACTCTGCAGACGTCACCGCCGGGCAGAACGTGAGATCAGCTGGGGGTCCCGCTCTTCTTCTTCTGCGTGAGCCAACCCCAGGCGGCCGTCACCAGGAACAGCACGATCCCGATCACCGCCAGCCACAGCAGGCCCTTGACCACGAAGCCGATGACTCCCATGCCGAGCCAGAGGACCAGGAGAACCAGAATGATGAGGATCATCTCCCCAGTATGGCCCCAGCACGGCCGATTCCGAATGCGCCGGACCGGACTCGGCTGAGGCCGCCGCAGTATTCTCGTGCGATGGCGGCGAACCCCGCGTCCGGGCCGGTCGCGGTCCGCGGATCATGGTTGTTCGACGGCACCGGATCGCCGTTGATCGCCGACCCGGTGGTGGTCGTCGCCGGCGGTGTGATCACCGGCATCGGGTTCGCCGGGCCGGCACCGGCCGGCGTCCCGGTGATCGACCTGCCGGGCGCGACCCTGCTGCCCGGCCTGATCGACCTACACGTCCATCTTGCCTTCGACGCCGGCCCGGATCCGGTCGCTGCGCTGGCCGACAGGGACGACGACGCTGCGCTGGCGGCCATGGTGCTGGCCGGCCGGAATGCGCTGCGCGGCGGCGTCACCACCGTCCGCGACCTGGGCGATCGCGGCTACCTCGCCCTGCAGTTGCGTGGCCGGCCGGACCTGCCGACGATCCTGGCCGCCGGCCCGCCGCTGACCACCCCTGGCGGGCACTGCTATTACCTCGGTGGCGTGGTCGAGCCCACCGAACCCGCCATCCGCCGCGCCGTCGCCGAGCATGCGGACCGCGGCGTCGACGTGGTCAAGGTGATGGCCAGTGGCGGAACGCTGACCCCGGGCACCCGACAGGAGCTGGCCCAGTTCGACGCGGCGCTGCTGCGGGCCGCGGTCGACGAGGCCCACCGCCGCGGCCTTCCGCTGGTCGCGCACGCCCACGCGGTGCCGGCCATCGACAACGCGGTCGCGGCCGGAGTCGACGGGATCGAACACTGCAGCTTCTGGACCGCCGGCGGCAACGCGGCGTCCGACGAGCAGATCGCCGCGATCGTCGCCGCCGGCATCTTTGTCGGTGCGACCCTCGGGCAGGTGTCGATACCCGGCGTGGCGCCGCCCGCGGAAGTGATGCGCAGGCTGCCGCAGATCATCGACATCCATCGCCGGTTGTACGCCGCGGGCGCCAGAACGGTCGTCGGGACCGACGGCGGGATCGGGCCGACGAAGCCGCACGATGTGCTGCGAACTGCGCCGGACATGTTGCGCGGCATCGGGTTCAGCCCGGCGGAGGCGCTGCGGACGATCACCTCGGTGGCCGCCGGGGTGTTGGGTCTTGACCGGCGGAAGGGAACTCTGGCCGTGGGTCACGACGCCGACCTGCTCGCCGTCGACGGCGACCCGCTTGCCGATCCCACTGCGCTGCAACGGGTCCGGCAGGTATTCATCGGCGGACGTCCGGTGCGATGACGGGCGACGGGCCCGGCGCAGACCGGAACCTCGCCGCTGCCCGGTGGGCGTGGCCGGCCGCCGTCAGACCGGTTGTTCGCCGTCCGATACGCCCGACGCGGCGGCGTCGGCTCCCTCGGGTGATCCGGCCGCCTCGTCGACCGTAGGCGCCGTGAGCACCACGCAGCAACGACCGGCGGCCGGCGCCAGCCTGGCCTGCAGTCGACGTCCGGCGAGCGAGCCGCTCATCGCGGTGAGCAGCGACAGGTTCATCCCGCACACCAGGGCGGGGTGCTCGCCGGCCAGCGAATGGAACGGACAGTTCGCCAGCACGATCCGGTCGTCCTCCCGGCGCGGCTCGTAGCCGTTGTCCTGCAGTACCTTCGTCGCGACCGCCAACGCGCGGTCCGGCGAGTCGGCCGACCCGTCGGCACCGTCGACCATCGCCTGGCCTGCGGCGGTGGCCGCGCGGTGCAGGGTGTCGGCAACCGGTTCGCCGGTGCGGGTGGACTCGGAGATCGCCTCCGCCATCATCCGGCCGGCCAGTTCGTACTCCCGGTCCGGCAGCGAGACCGAGATGTCCCGCTGCGTCCGGTGGTAGAGCTTGGCGGTCCGGCCGGCGCCCGGCCCGGTGCGCCCGGTCGTCCTGGCGTAGCCGGACTCCAGCAGACCGTCTGCCTCGAGCCGATCGAGGTGGAACTTCGCCCGGTGCTGGGCGATGCCGACCGCGTCGGCGGCCTGGTCCCGGCTCACCGGCCCGGGTTGTGCGCAGACGAAAAGGTACAACTGGCGGCGCACCTGGTCGGCCAGCGCGCCGATCCCCGAGACGTCCTGCTCGAACGTGCCCATCCTCGTCATCCCTCTCACCGGCGGTGCCGCAACGGGTCTCTTACGGACAATTCGCTTGACGTTACATTCCCACCGGGTCTAACGTCGACTGTACTACCCGTTAGACGGTATTACCCCTCACCAGGAGGCGCTTCATGCCCGTCGATGTTGTTCAGCAGGTCAGCTACCCAGACTTCCAGCACGGTCGGCCGCGGCCGGCGGTCGACCTGGCGGCGGCCGCCCGCGCCGCCCGCGACTTCCTGCAGGCGCTCGGCGTCGACTGCGACGCTCCCGGAACCCTGAAGAGCCCGCAGCGGATGGCCGAGGCCTACGCCGAGCTGCTCACCCCGCGGCCGTTCGAACTCACCACCTTCCCCAACGACGAGGGGTACGACGAGCTCGTCGTGGTGCGCTCGATCCCGGTGCAGTCGGTGTGCGAGCACCACCTGCTCCCGTTCACCGGTGTCGCCCACGTCGGGTACCTGCCGGGAGAGCGGATCCTCGGGCTGTCGAAATTCGCCAGGGTGGTAGAGATGTTCGCCCGCCGCCCGCAGGTGCAGGAGCGGCTCACCCAGCAGATCGCCCAGTGGCTCGACGACCGGCTGGCCCCCAGCGGAGTCGGCGTGGTCATCGACGCCGAGCACAGCTGCATGACACAGCGCGGCGTGCGGGCCACCGGGGCCGTCACCAGGACGTCGGCGCTGTTCGGGGTACTGCGCGCGGTGCCGTCGTCCCGGGCCGAGTTCCTGGCCGCGATCGGCTCAGAAGGCGTCGCGCGGTAGCCCAACGATCGCGAAGTAGGCACACTCGGGGATAGTCCCCAGCATCAGCGCACAGAATCAGGGAGAACGAGATGGCGACGAATCCGGGTTGCATTGTGGTAGGCGCCGGCCTGGCGGCCGCGAACGTGGTGGAGAGCCTGCGGGACAACGGATTCGACGGCTCGATCACCCTGATCGGCGACGAACTCGACCGGCCGTACGAGCGGCCGCCGCTGTCCAAGGACTTCTTGCAGGGCAAGGCCGACCGCGACTCGGTCTTCGTGCACGGGCAGAGTTGGTACACAGACCACGACATCACCGCCCGGTTCGGCGACACCGTCGCCTCGATCGACCGGGCCGCGCAGACCGTCACCCTGGCGACCGGCGACACCCTTGAGTACCGACAGCTGGTGCTGGCCACCGGATCCAGCCCGCGCCGGCTGGACGTCCCGGGTGCGGAGCTGGCCGGGGTGCACACCCTGCGCCGGATCGGCGACAGCGAGCAGCTCAGGGCGGGCTTCACCGACGGCGCGCGGGTGGTGCTGATCGGCGCCGGCTGGATCGGGCTGGAACTGGCGGCCGCGGCCAGGCTGGCCGGCTGCGCCGTGACCGTGCTCGAGTTCGCGCCGCTGCCGCTGCAACGGGTATTGGGCGACGAGCTGGCCGGCTACTTCGCCGAGCTGCACCGCGCCCATCAGGTCGACCTGCGGCTGGGCATCGGCGTCACCGAGATCGTCGGCAGCGGCGGGACGGTCACCGGCGTGCGGGCCGGCGACGAGTTGTTCGACGCGGACCTGGTGGTGGTCGGGGTCGGGGCGAAACCGAACACCGAGCTGGCGAAGGCGGCCGGTCTCGAGGTCGACAACGGCGTGTTGGTCGACGAGCGGCTGCGGACCTCGGACCCTCGGATCTGGGCGGTCGGCGATGTCGCGAGCGCGACGAATACCGCGCTGGGCCGGCGGATCCGGGTCGAGCACTGGGACAACGCGATCAGGCAGGGCAAGCTCGCCGGGTCGGTGATCGCCGGCGGCTCCGGTTCCTTCGATTGGCAGCCCTACTTCTACACCGACCAGTTCGACCTCGGGATGGAGTACGTCGGCTACGCGGACGCCGCCGACCAGGTGGTGATCCGCGGCGACAAGAGCACCGGTGAGTTCATCGCCTTCTGGGTGAACGACGGCACCGTGCGGGCCGCGATGAACGTCAACATCTGGGACGTCAACGACGACCTGCGGGCGCTGACCGGACGACAGATTGCCGCGGATCGGTTGGCCGACACCGGCATTCCGCTCACCGAGCTCTGACGGTCGGCTCCTGCTCTTGGAACAGACCGGCGCGCATGCCCACCGGCTGCTGCCAGAGCTCGGGGCCGGGCTCCGGCTCCGGGGTCGGGGCGGCTCCGGACTGCCGCAGCGGAGCCGGGCCGCGCGGAACCCGGACCGGGCTGCTGCCGCCGGGTCCGTTGTAGACCCACAGTCCGTTTTCCGGGTCGGGGGCGGCGTCCAACGCCGCCTGGACCCCGGGCGCCCGCCGGAACCGCAGCCAGCTCTCGTCATCGGCGAACACGAATTCCACCAGGGTGCCCCAGTCCCTGACCACCCACGACCACTCCCGGGCGCCGTGCGTCACCGCCGCCTCGACCAGCCCCTCGCCGTACGCGCGGCGCCAGCTCGCGGCGTTCCACCGCGGGCCATCGGCGACCTCGATCGTCCAGACCTCCACCATTCGATTGTGCGCCGCCGCGACCGGCCCGACAAGGGGCACCGGACGCCCGGACGAGTAGGTTCGAGGCTGCCGTCCCGGGGGAATCCGCCGCAGAAACGAGGTCGATCGATGAGTGAGCAGACCGAGTACGACGTGATCGTCATCGGCGCCGGGCCGGTCGGCGAGAACGTCGCCGATCGCGCCGTGCAGGGCGGCTTGTCGGCGGTGATCGTGGAACATCAGTTGGTCGGCGGTGAATGCTCCTACTGGGCCTGCACGCCGTCGAAGGCGTTGCTGCGTCCCGGTTCGGTCCGGCGCGCCGCGCTGTCCGTACCCGGCGCCCGGGAAGCGGTGACCGGTGGGGTCGATGCGCAGGCGGTATTCGCGCGGCGGAACGAGCTGGTCGCCGACTGGCACGACGACGGCCAGGTCGGCTGGCTCGACGGGGCCGGGATCGACCTGCACCGCGGGCACGGCCGGCTCACCGGTGTCCGCACCGTCGAGGTGCTGGCCGGCGACGACCCGGCCGGGACCGTCACCCTGACGGCTCGGCACGCGGTGGCGATCTGCACCGGTACCACGGCGACGGTGCCCGACATTCCGGGCCTGGCCGAGATCGGCGTCTGGACCAGCAGGGAGGCGACCAGCGCCCAGTACGTGCCCGACCGGCTCGCCGTGATCGGCGGCGGCGTGGTCGCCGCCGAGATGGCCACCGTCTTTGCCGGCCTTGGCAGCGCCGTCACCCTGCTGCTGCGTGGCGGTCTGCTGGACCGGCTGGAACCGTTCGCCGGCGACCTGGTCGCCGCCTCATTGGAAAGCGCCGGGGTGACGATCCGGCGCGGCGTCGGGGTCGCCCGGGCCGAGCGGGTGGCACCGCCGGCCGGAGACGGCAGCCCGCACGGTACGGTCCGGCTGACCCTGGATAACGGCGAAACCCTTGACGTGGACGAGGTTCTGGCGGCCACCGGACGCAGTGCCAGCAGCCGGGGGATGGGCCTGCAGTCGGTGGGCCTGTCCGACGGGTCATGGCTCACGGTCGACGACACCATGCGGGTGCTGGATACCGACGGCTCGGTGCTGGGGGACGGCTGGCTGTACGCGGTGGGCGACATCAACCACCGGGTGCTGCTCACCCATCAGGGCAAGTACCAGGCCAGAGCGGCCGGCGATGTGATCGCCGCCCGGGCGAAAGGCGGTGTGGTGCACGACGATCCGTGGGGATCGCACGTCGCCACCGCCGACCACGCAGCGGTGCCCCAGGTGGTGTTCACCGATCCGGAGATCGGCAGCGTCGGGCTGACCGCAGCCGAGGCACAGCGGGCCGGACTTCCGGTGCGGGTCATCGACTACCAGATCGGTGACGTGGCCGGCGCCGCACTGCACGCCAAGGGTTACACCGGACAGGCCAGGATGGTGGTCGACACCGACCGCGAGGTGATCGTCGGCGTCACCCTGGTCGGCCCGGATGTCGGCGAGTTGATCCACGCGGCCACCGTGGCAGTGGTCGGCGAGGTGCCGATATCCCGTCTGTGGCACGCGGTTCCGTCGTACCCGACGATCAGTGAGATCTGGCTCCGGCTGTTGGAGACCTACGGCCGCCCGACCTGACCACCCCCCGAGGTAGCGGGAAGTTGCCGGGACACGCCGAGCGGCGCCAGGCGTGTCCCGAAGGTTTGCGCTACTTGGTGGGGGAGGCGGACTGCAGGGTGGCGATGTCGATCACAAATCGGTAGCGGACGTCGCTGGCGACCACCCGGTCGTAGGCGACGTCCACCTCATCGGCGCCGATCACCTCGATCTCGGCGCCCAGCCCGTGCTCGGCGCAGAAGTCCAGCATCTCCTGGGTCTCGGCGATGCCGCCGATGTTGGAGCCGGCCATCGAGCGGTTGAACTTCTCCAGCGACGATGCCCGGTACGAATCGGGATCGCTCGGCGCGCCGACGTGCACCAGCGCGCCGTTCAGCCGCAACAGCGACAGGTAGGCGTCCACGTCCAGGTTCGCCGACACCGTGTTCAGGATCAGGTCGAAGGTGCCGGCCAGGTCCGTGAAGGTCTGCGGGTCAGCGGTGGCGTAGTAGTGCGCGGCACCGAACAGCCGGCCGTCGTCGACCTTGGCCAGCGTCTGGCTGAGCACGGTCACCTCGGCCCCGAGGGCGGCAGCGATCTTCACCCCCATGTGCCCGAGGCCGCCCAGCCCGATCACCGCGACCCGCTTGCCCGGCCCGGCGCCCCAGCGGCGCAGCGGGGAGTAGGTGGTGATGCCGGCGCACAGCAGTGGCGCCGCCACATCCAGGGCCACCCCCTGGGGGATCGAGAGCACGAAATTCTCGTCACAGACGATCTGTCCGCTGTACCCGCCGTAGGTCACCGCGCCGTCGTAGTCACGGCTGTTGTAGGTGCCCACCGCGCCCTTGAGGCAGTGCTGCTCGAAGCCGGCCAGGCAGTTCCCGCACTCCCGGCAGGAATCGACCAGGCAGCCGATACCGACCCGGTCGCCGACCCGATGCCTGGTGACCTGACTGCCGACCGCGCTCACCACGCCGGCGATCTCGTGGCCGGGGACCATCGGGAAGGTCGCCTTGCCCCACTCCTGGCGGATCTGGTGGATGTCGGAATGGCAGATGCCGGCGTAGGCGATGTCGATCACCACGTCGTTCGGCCGGGGATCCCGGCGTTCGATCGTGCTGCGGACGAACTTTTCGCCCGGCGTCTCGGTGACCAGGGCGGCAACGGCGATAGGCATGGCGTTCCGTTCGGAGAGTGGATCGGGAGTAGGTGTGGCAACGGCAGTGGGCGCGGTCAGCCTGCTGCCGGTGGAGGAGCCCGGAACAGGAGCTCCGCCGGCCGGCCGCTACCGCGGTCGGCCGGCGCGTTCTGTGTCACACTCAAGCCATCAGTGCTGCGCCGCGCTGCAGCGGCCGGCGGAAAGGCGCGATCATGCAGTCGATCTCATTGCCGGAACTTGCCGAGGAGCATCTGACCATCGCCCGTCAGGCCAGCAGTGGCCGCAGCGCCAAGACCTTCTACGGCGGGCACCAGCGATCCCTGCGGCAGACCGTGGTGGCGCTCGCCGGCGGCCGCGGTTGTGCCGAGCACGAGAGTCCGTTCGAGGCCACCCTGCAGGTGATCAGCGGGAGCGTGGCGGTGGCCAGTGTCGGCGACAGCTGGCAGGGCAACGCCGGCGACCTGCTGATGCTGCCGCCGGCCCGGCACGATCTCACCGCGATCGACGACTGCGTCATGCTGCTCACCGTCTACGTCCGGCTGCAGTGAGCCGCTGCACCGACCCGGTTGCGCCCGATGCACGGAGACCGGCGGCGCCGGGCCTCAGCGGGCCGGCGGAACGGTCGGGTCAAGGCTCAGCGGGCGGCGCCGCTGGTGCACCGTCAGGTACCGCAGGCCGTCGTCGCCGGCGCTGAACTGTCGCTGGGACCTGCCCGGCAGCCAGACCAGATCCCCTGGGGTCAGCGGGATCTCGCCGGTCTCGGTGGTCAGGGTCCCGGCGCCGGCGAGCACGTGCAGCAGCACGTCGAGGTCGGGTCCGCGGTGGGTGTCGATGCCGTCGCCGGCCGGCAACGACACGATGTTGGCGTCCAGATCGCGTTCGGCCATCTCGAGCTTGAACACCGCACCGGCGGCATCGGCGGCGCCCGCCACCTGGTCGGTGTTGCACAGCACCCTTGGCGGCGCCGCCGCCGTCAGCCGGCTGATCTGGATCCGCCACAGGGTCGGGCCGCGATCGAGGTATTCCCAGCCGTACCCCCCGGACCGGTCCCGTTCGAACTCGTCGTGCAGGTGCCTCGGGTCGTGGTTGTTGACTAGGACGAACGACTCACCGACCGCGAGGGTGTCGAACATCCCGAAAATGGCCGGATGCTTGTCCGGCTTCCGCAACGCCCGTACGTCAAGTTCCCGGCTGGATCGTGTCTCGGTCATGAAGGCTCCTCTTCGGGTCGTGCGTGCTCTCTATTTATACAAGTCATCTTTGTGTAAACTCAAGTTCATGACCTATGTGATCGGGTTGCCCTGCGTCGACGTGATGGACCGGGCATGCGTGGAGGAATGTCCGGTGGACTGCATCTACGAGGGTGCCCGCACCCTGTACATCCACCCGGATGAGTGCGTCGACTGCGGCGCCTGCGAGCCGGTCTGTCCGGTGGACGCGATCTACTACGAGGACGACCTGCCGGAGCCGCTGCGTCCGTACCTGGCCGACAACGACAGGTTCTTCGCCGAACCGCTACCCGGGCGGGACGCCGCCCTTGGGTCGCCCGGCGGGGCCGCCCGGCTCGGTCCGACCGGCGTGGATACCGAGTTGGTGGCGGGGTTGCCGCCGCAGGGACAGGGCTGACGTGCGAACCGGCGCCGCCGGGAAACCCGGGGCTGACGAACAACTCACGACCGGCGACGGCTGGCGGGTCGACGCCGCAGCGCCGGCGGCGCCGACCGGACGCCGGTTGCAGGTGCTGCAGGCGGTGCGCCGATCCGCCGAGCCGGTCCGGATCGCGGCACTTGCCGACACTCTCGGGCTGCACCCGAACACCGCCCGGTTCCACCTCGACGCGCTGGTCGCCGACGGCCTGCTGGAGCGGGTCAGCCTGCCGGTCGACGGTCCCGGCCGGCCGCCGCTGGCGTTCCGGGCCCCGGCCGGATTGGATCCGACCGGTCCCCGGCACTATCGGCTGCTCGCCGCGATGCTGGCCGGTGCCCTGGCCGGGCTGGACGATCCGGTCGCCGTCGCGACGGCCGCCGGCGCCGATTGGGGCCGCAAGCTGGCTACCGAAGTCGCGGGAGAGCCGTTACCCGACAACGCATCCGTCGACGAGCAGGTGGAGCTGCTGCTGCGCGTACTTGACGACCTCGGCTTCGCGCCGCAGCTGCGCCGGCCGCCGCCGACCAGGGGTGCCGCGACCGGCGGGCGGCGATTGGCCGGCACCGCCGGCGCCGACCGTGGGCGGGGTGCGGTGCGGGTCGGCCTTCGGCACTGCCCGTTCCTGGAACTGGCGAAGGAGCGTCCGGTGATCTGCGCCGTGCACCTCGGATTGATGCGGGGCGCCGCGGCGACCATCGGATCGGGCCTGTCGGTGCCGGAGCTGCTGCCGTTCGCCGAACCCGATGCCTGCGTCGCCCGGTTGACCGTCCCGCGATCACCATGAGTGCCGGAGCCGCCAAAGGTGCTCGCGCTGTTGATCGGCGGCATCCTCGTCCTGACCGGCTGAGAGATTCTCCGGCACCGGCCGGTGTCCGGGGCGGACGAGAGGTGGTGGATCGCCATGGTGCGACTGAAGCGGGCCTATGTGGACCCGGAGCCCGGTGACGGAACCAGGGTGCTGGTCGACCGGCTCTGGCCCCGTGGTCTGCGCAAGGACGCGGCGCACTTCGATGAGTGGCTCAAGGGCGTCGCCCCGTCGGACGAGTTACGGCAGTGGTACGGGCACCGGCCGGAGGCCTTCGACGAGTTCCGCGAGCGCTATCGGCACGAACTCGCGGAGCCGGATCGGGCGGCTGCGGTCGAGCAGCTGCGGACCCTCGCCGCTGCCGGCCCGCTGACCCTGCTGACGGCGACCAAACAGGCGGAGATCAGCCAGGCGGCCGTCCTGGTCGACCTGCTCAACCACGGATGACCGGCGGCGACGCACCGACCGGTCGGTCGGCCACCCTGGCACGATGCCTGCCCACATGCGTGGGTACCCGGGCGTCGGGAGGCTCAGGACGATGAGGAGCGTTGCGATGGAATCGATATCGTTGACGGAGTTGGCCGTCGAGCAACTGGCCGCGGCCCAACGGGTGGCGACCGGGCGCAGCGCCGTCACCGTCCTCGGTGGGCGCGGTCGGACCCTGCGGCAGATCGTCCTGGCCTTCGTCGCCGGCAAGGGGTTGGACGACCACGAGGCGCCGGGCGAGGCCACCCTGCAGGTGCTCAGGGGCCGGGTCCGGCTCGCGACCGAGGACGACAACTGGGAGGGCACCGCCGGTGACCTGCTGACGATTCCCGCGCTGCGGCACAACCTCGAGGCGCTCGACGACTCGGTCGTGCTGCTGTCCGTGTCGGTCCCGCAGCGGTAGCCGACCGCGCCGAGTGCTTGACACCGGGTGCGGTGCGACCTAGTGTCGGCGCGGTCAGTAATCGATTTCAGCGCAGAGGCCGATCGACCGGTCGCTGCGCGAGCGCAGGTGACGACCGGAGGGAGTCATGAGCACCGCTGAGCCCCCGCTGCTGGAGATGCGCGGCATCGGCAAATCGTTCCCTGGAGTTGTTGCGCTGCAGGATGTCTCACTGACAGTTCGGCAGGGTGAGGTGGTCGCACTGCTCGGCGAGAACGGGGCCGGCAAATCGACCCTGATCAACGTGCTGTCCGGCGTCTTCCCCGGGTACGACGGCACCATCCTGATCGACGGCACGCCCGCACGCATCCACACCCCGACGGACGCCCAGCGCCTCGGCATCAGCACCATCCACCAGGAATTGAATCTCGTCCCGGACATGTCGGTCGCCGACAACATCTGGCTCGGCCGCGAACAGCGGGACGGCATCGGCCTGGTGAACCGGCGCAGCACCAACGCCTCGGCGAAGGCATTGCTCGAGCGGGTTGGGCTGACGATCAACCCGCGGCGGCCGGTCCGGCAGTTCCGGGTCGCCGAACAGCAGCTGATCGAGGTGGCCAAGGCGCTCTCGCTCAACACCAGGGTGCTGATCATGGACGAGCCGACCTCCGCCCTCGCCGACGCCGAAGTGCGCCGGCTGTTCCAGGTGATCCGGAGCCTGACCGCCGACGGGGTGGCGATCATCTACATCTCGCATCGGATCGAGGAACTGGAAGAGCTGGCCGACTCGGTCAACGTGCTGCGCGACGGACGGTGGATCGGGGCCCGTCCGATGGCCGGCGCTTCCCGCGACGAGCTGATCCGGATGATGGTCGGCAGATCGGTGGCCGACCTGCCGCGACGGATGCCGGAGGGTCGTCCGGCCGAGGCGGGGCCGCGGCTGCGGGTGCGGAACCTGAGCCTGCAGGGAGATTCCGTCAGCGGCCGGGTCGCTCTTCACCACATCGACCTTGACGTACACCCCGGCGAGATCGTCGGATTGGCCGGGCTGATGGGCGCGGGGCGGACCGAGACCCTTGAGTCGATCTTCGGCGCCTTCCCCGCGCGGGCGGTGACCGGCGAGATCCTGTTGGACGGCAAGCACTATCAGCCGCAGTCGCCGAAGCACGCCATCGACAACGGGATCGTGCTGGTGGCCGAGGATCGCAAGCAACAGAGCCTGGTACTCGGGGCGACCGTCCGGTTCAACACCAGCCTGGCCGCGCTCGGCCGGTACCTGCGCTGGGGCTGGGTGCGCAACCGGGCCGAACGCGCAGCGGTCGTCACCGAGGTCCGGCGGCTGGGCGTGAAGACACCGAGCATCAACACCAGGATCAGCAACTTGTCCGGCGGCAATCAGCAGAAGGTGGTGCTGGCCAAGGGTCTGCTCACCCAGCCGACGGTCATCCTGCTCGACGAGCCGACCAGAGGTATAGATATCGGCGCCAAGTCCGAGATTTACGAGCTGGTCAACGAACTCGCCGCCCAGGGGGTGGCCTTCCTGGTCGCCTCCTCGGAGCTCCCCGAACTGTTGCGGATGAGCGATCGGATCCTGGTGCTCTGCGAGGGCCGGGTCACCGCCGAGATGGACGCCGAGACCGCCGACCAGGAGCAGATTCTCGAGGCCGCGATGGCACGCACCAGCGTGCTCGCGGGAGACGGAGGAGCCGCATGACCGGGACCCCGCCCAGCAGGCCGAAGGCTCCGCCGGGATCGACTCCGGAGAACGGGGGAGCGGTCGTGCCACCGGCACCCGGCGCGCTGCGCCGGGCGCTGCCGCTGTTGGGATCGCTGCAGGGATACATCGGACTGGTGCTGATCCTGATCATCGGGATCTGGTCGCAGGGCGACCATTTCCTGTCCGTCGAGAACTTCACCAACGCGATCGGCTACTTCGCCCCGCGCGGCATCCTCGCGGTAGGGATGACCCTGGTGATCATCGCCGCCGGGATCGATCTGTCGGTCGGCGCCCTGCTCGCCGTCGGCGGCACCACCGCTGCGTGGCTGCTCACCGAGCAGAACTGGCCGGTGGTGGCGATCGTTCCGGTCTGCATGCTGGTCTGCGCCGTCTTCGGGCTGGTCAACGGCGCCGGGACCGCGCTGCTGAAGATCCAGTCGTTCGTCATGACGTTGGCGATGATGACGATTGCCAGGGGCATCGTCCGCGAGTTCAGCAACAACACCTCGATCGGTACGGTGCAGATCGATGCCGCCGGCAACGTACTGCCCGGCTCGCAGCAGTTCCAGAAACTCGGTACCCCAGGGACATCGCTGTTCGACGTGCCGATCCTGGGGTATTTCCCGGTGCTCGCCCTGGTCGTGGTGGTCATCGTCTTCCAACTGATCCTGTCCAAGACCAAGTTCGGCCGGCACATCTACGCGGTCGGCGGGAACCCGACCGCGGCCCGGCTCTCCGGGGTCAACGTCACCGCCGTCACCATCGCGGTGTTCACCATCTCCGGAATGCTGGCCGGGCTCGCCGGACCGATCAACGCCGCCTACAACGCCTCCGCCGACCCGGTGGCCGGCATGGGTTACGAACTGGACGCGATTGCCGCGGTGGTGATCGGCGGCGCCAGCCTGATGGGTGGGCGGGGCAGCGTCGTCGGCACCTTCATCGGCGCCCTCATCCTGACACTGTTGGACAACGTGTTGGGGCTCAACCAGTTCAGTGCGAACTGGCAGATGATTATCAAGGGCATCATCGTCATTCTGGCGGTGGTGATTCAGCGTCCGGAACTGTTCTCCGACCTGGCCGCCTGGCTCAAACGCACGTTCCGCCGCGAAGACGGCGGGGCCGAGGCGACCGCATCCGCCACCGACCCGTTGGCCGGGGATGTCAAGAGCCCGTCCGAGGAGGTGCCAGACCGCGATCGGGCCAGGTGAGCCCACGCACCGCCTGTCCAAACAGCACGTCCGTCATTCACCGGTCACCACAGCATCGTCACCACAGCATCGTCACAACAAGGGAGTCGTGATGCAGAGAAAGAAACTCGCCATCCTCGGAGCAGTCGCCGCCGCCACCGCGCTGGTGCTGTCGGCCTGTAGCACCAACGCCGACAGCGGCAGCAGCACGCCGCCGGCCGCCACCAGCGCGGCCGACACCGCCGCCGCCACCAGCGAGGCCGCCACCAGCGAGGCCGCCACCAGCGCGGCCGACACCGCCGGTGCCGAGTCGAGTGCCGCGGACACCGCCGGCAGCGAATCGAGCGCCGCCGACACCGCCGGCAGTGCCGACGCGTCCGCCAGCGGCGCGGCCGGCGGCCCGATGACGTCGGTCGATCTGCCGAAGAAGGACAAGTACGTCATCGGCTATTCGCAGTCGAACAACGCCGAGCCCTACCGCGCCCAGCTCAACAAGCAGCTGCAGTACTACGTTGCCCAGCACCCGGAGCTGGAGCTGCTGCCGATCTCCGATGCGGCGCAGGACAGCTCCAAGCAGGTGAGTCAGGTGCAGCAGTTCATTTCGCAGAAGGTCGACATCCTGATCGTCTCGCCGAACGAGGCCGACCCGCTGACCCCGCCGGTCGAGCAGGCCTGCAAGGCCGGCATCAAGGTGATCATCCTCGATCGCACCGTCAACACCGACTGCATCACCGCCTTCATCGGCGGCGACAACGTGGCGGCCGGCAAGGCGGCCGGCGAGCTCGCGGCCAAGCTGCTGCCGGACGGCGGCAATGTGGCCGAGCTGCAGGGCATCCTGTCCAACCAGCCGCAGATCGACCGCAACCAGGGCTTCGCCGACGGCATCTCGTCGAACCCGAAGATCAAGATCGTTGAGCATCAGGAAGCCAAGTGGCTCAAGGAGGACGCCACCAAGATCATGCAGCAGTGGCTGCAGGGCGGCACCAAGATCGACCTGGTCTACGCGCAGAACGACCCGATGGCGCTCGGCGCCTACCTGGCCGCGGCCGGCGCCGGTAAGCAGAAGGAGATCAAGTTCATCGGCACCGACGGTCTGGCCATTCCGGACGGCGGTATCCGGGCCGTGCAGCAGGGACAGTTGGCCGGCACCTTCATCTACCCGACAGGTGCCGCGGAGGCCGTAGACACCATCATGAAGATGGTTGGTGGCGAAGAGTTCTCGGCCAAGCAGGTGTTGCCGGTCACCGCGGTGACCCCGGAGAACGCCGACGAGCTCTACAAGAAGTACGACTTCTCGAACAAGTGATTCCTCGGTAGTCCGGGGTTCCGTCATCCCCGTCGCCGGCAGCCCGATCGCCGCGCGGCGGGGATGACGCGTGCCGCTCGCACGGGGGTGGGATGTGGTGGCTCTGCCCGTCCGGAGGTCACC
Organism: Nakamurella lactea DSM 19367; assembly: GCF_000426645.1. Taxonomy (GTDB): domain Bacteria; phylum Actinomycetota; class Actinomycetes; order Mycobacteriales; family Nakamurellaceae; genus Nakamurella; species Nakamurella lactea. The sequence goes on from NZ_AUFT01000016.1 coordinate 107,389, forward strand.
GAGACGTCGCAAAGGTGTGGGATGTGGTCGCTCTGCCCGTCCGGAGGTCACCGAGACGTCGTAAACGGCGGGATCGGGAGCGACCGGGCGCCACGCCCAGTGGTCGCCGTGACGCATCTGGGGGACAGGTCTTGTGATCGGCAGTCCGGCGTGCTTCGGTAGACGAGAAATCGATTGCTCACAGCGATTCGGTCCCGGAGGACAGCAATGGCGCACTCCTACCTGAACACGTCCCGGCTCAAGACGGCCCGCCGCTACCCGTCCCGTCGCAAGAGTCCGCTGGTGCTGGTGACGGCGGTGGTCACCGCGGTGGCGCTGGCCGTGCCCGCCACCGCGAGTGCCGGCACCGGCGCGGCGCCCGCTGCCCAGCAGGCGTCGGCCCACCAAGGATCGGCCCGACAAGCATCCCTGCAGCAGGCGGCCGCCGAGTACGCGGCGCAGCATCCCGCCGGCGCCGACGCCCGGCCGGATGCCAAGGGCCCGACCGGATGGGACACCTACCGGCAGCTGGACAGGGTGGACGAGATCACCACCGGGGTGCAGACCCACCAGTTCTCCAGCTTCGACCGCACCGGCGGCAATGACGATGGCTTCGGCGGCACCTACAGCTGCCTGCGCACCATCGCCGAGGGCTGCGTGCTCGCCGAACGGTCCGGGCCCGGCGAGATCGACTCGATCTGGTTCACCAGGGACAACGGCGACATCACCAACACCGGCAACATCAGGATCGACCTGGACGGGAAGACCGTGCTGGACGCCAAGATCCAGGACATCGTCGACGGCAAGCTCGGCGCCCCGTTCGTCTATCCGCTGGTGGCCAACGCCGACCAGAGCAGCGGTGGCGTGTACATCAAGGTGCCGATGTCCTACCGCAGCTCGATGCGGGTCACCACCACCAAGAATCCGCTGTTCTACCACGTCACCTACCGCACCTTCGCCGACGCCGTCGGCGTCAGCACCTACGACCCGGCCGACAAGGCAGCCGACGTGGTGGCCGCGGCAAAGACCTGGGGCAGCAAGGATCCCAAGCCGGCGGCCGCTCACCCCAGGACCGTCACCGACGGCTTCACGCTGAAGCCGGGCCAGCGGACAACGCTGGCGAATCTGAAGGGCTCCGGCTCGATCGACGAGGTCAAGCTGGAGATCCCGCAGATCGTCGGCCCGAAGCCGCTCCCGCTGATCAGCGACGACGGTCGGGCGCACAAGGGGAGCAGCACCTTCACCGTCGCGATCGATCCGGCCAACGCCGGGGTCAAGCTCACCCGTCGGTTCGACGCGAACTCCAACCACCAGGTGGCCGACATCTACGTCGACGGTAAGAAAGTCGGCCAGTGGCCGGCCACCGACGACGGCGCCGGCTTCTGGTCGTACCAGACCGTGACACTGCCGGCCGCCGCCACCGCCGGCAAGTCGAGCATCACCGTGAAGAACGAGTTCGTCTCGGCCAGCATCGACTGGAACGAGTTCCGCTATTGGGTGGACTCTGTCGTTGCCGGCCAGGACAAGCGCACCGACGAACTCGACGTCGGCACCTCGACCGCTGCGGTCGCCAGCGAGCAGGCACACGACTACGCGATCGTCGGCCAGACCTGGACCGGCACGCCGAACCAGACCGACCGGCCCACCGACACAGACGACCCGAAGATCCTGGCGTCCAACGAGTTGCTCCGCGACGTGATGGTCAGGGTCAGCTTCGACGGCGCCAGGACCGTCGAGTCCCCGCTGGGCGAGTTCTTCGGCTCCGGGCTGACCGAGAGCACGGTGAAGGCGATGTTCTACAAGGTCGACACCGCGCCGGACGGCTGGTACACGAGTTGGTGGCCGATGCCGTTCGCCGGCAAGGCAACCGTGGAACTGGTGAACAACTCGGATCAGACGATCAGCACCGGGAGATCCTCGGTCACCTCGCACGCCGACCCGCAGATCGGTAGCGAACTGCGCCGCAGCGACGCCAGGATCGGCTACTTCAACGCCAGCCACCACCGCGCCGACACCGTCGACGGGCAGGACTGGCTGTTCCTGGACACCGCCGGCAAGGGCAAGTTCGTCGGCGTCAGCCACACCATGCGCGGGCACATCACCAGCGGCAACATCCGCGACTACCTTGAGGGTGACGAGCGCAGCTACGCCGACGGTTCCCGATCGCCGGCGCTGCACGGCACCGGCACCGAAGACTTCTACGAGTCCGGCTGGTACTTCAACCGGCGGGAGTTCAGCAACCCGATGAACGGCCTGTCGGCGATGCCGACCAAGTCCTACGGCTGCGAATTCCAGTGCGACGCACCGTATCGGCTGATGATCGGCGATGCGGTGGCGTTCAACGACGGGCTGACGTTCGGCATCGAGCACGGCCCGGTCGACAACGAGCCGGCCGAGTACTCCTCGACCGCGTACTGGTACGGATTCGCCGACCAACCGGCCGCCAGGATCACCGACCAGGTCGATGTCGGCGACACCAGCAGCGAGCAGGCGCACCGGTACACCGGCGGGACCGCCCCGACCACCAGGACCGAGACCTTCGAGGGCGATCACGACGCCGAGCCGGTCACCGCGAGTGTCGAAGAGAGCACCGAGCCGGTGAGCTTCACCCTCGGGATCGACCCGCACAATGCCGGCGTCACCCTGCAGCGAATGTCGCTGCAGAGCAACGACTATCAGTCGGCCGCCGTCTCGGTGAACGGCGAGCCCGCCGGGACCTGGCTGCAGCCGCTGGGCAACCAGACCCACCAGTGGCTGGACGACTCCTTCCAGCTGGATCCTGCGCTGACCGCCGGCCGTGACCGGCTCACCATCACCGTGACCCCGACCGCGGGATCGCCGGCCTGGAGCGCCGCGTCGTACCAGGCGATCTCGCTGGTCGATCGCAAGGCCGACCACAGCAAACCGGGTGCGATCGACGGCCTGGTGGCCATCGGCACCGACAGCAATAGCAACCGGTTGTCCTGGCAGGCGGCCACCGACGATGTGGCTGTTCATCACTACCTGGTCTACGGGTCCACCGACCGGCACTTCCGTCCGTCGACCACGACCCTGGTCGGTAGTCCGACGCTGTCCTCGTTCACCCACACCGGCCTCGGTCTCGGGCAGACCTGGTACTACCAGGTGCGTGCGGTGGACAGCTCGGGCAACACCGGCAAGCTCTCCGCGACTGTGCACGCCACCACCGGCGACACCCTCGGGATCGAGGGAGAGTCGTTGCTGCCGGCGGTGAGTAGCACCGCGGATGTGGTGGCACAGGGCAACTGCTGCGGTGTCACCTGGTCCGGCAACCAGCAGCTGTGGTTCCAGGGCACCAAGACCGGCGACACCGTGACGCTGAAGTTCCAACTCGCCCAGGCCGGCACCTTCGACCTGTCCGCCGTGCTCACCAAGGCCCCGGACTACGCCATCGCCCAGCTGGCCATCGACGGCAAGAACCTCGGCGAGCCGATCGACGGCTACCAGGCAGCCGGGGTGGCCGCCGTCGGGCACGACCTCGGCAGCGCGACCCTGGCCAAGGGCGAGCACACCCTCACCCTGACGGCCACCGGCAAGAACGCCGCCGCGACCAGCTACATGATCGGCCTCGACGTTCTCGAACTGCACCTGCAGGGCCGGTCCGGGGCCACGGTGACCTCGTACTCGCACACCGCAACCGTGGTGAACGCCGGCGACCGGCAACGGGTCTACGACCCTTCGGTCGGGGAGAGCGGGCCGTGGTATTTCAACGACCACACCTTCGTCCAGGGGCCGGACAACTCCTGGCACCTGTTCGGTATCACCCACGCCGAGCCGGCCGACCCGCTCAACGAGAACTTCTTCGGCCACGCCAGCGCGACCAGCCTGACCCAAGCGCAGTACACCAAGCAGGACCCGGTGATCCAGGCCGACCCGACCCTCGGCGAGAAGCATGTCTGGGCGCCGTATGTGCTGCAGGACAACGGAACCTACTACATGTACTACTCGGCCGGGCTCGACGACAACCACGACGCCTATCAGATCCGGCTGGCCACCTCCACCGACCTGACGCACTGGACAAAGCGCGTCGAGCCGCTGTTCACCGATGGCTACGACGCCCGTGACCCGATGGTGCTGCGGGTCGGAAACCAGTGGGTCATGTACTACACAGCCAACTCAACCCCGACCGGCGGCAACCACCAGGTCGCCTATCGCACCAGCTCCGACCTGATCCATTGGGGCGCGAAGAACGTCGCCTTCACCCACCCGGCCGTCGGCACCTTCGGTGGCCCGACCGAGTCGCCGTTCGTGGTGGCCAAGGACGGCTGGTACTACCTGTTCATCTGTTGCGACAAGAGCTACACGGACACCAGGGTGTACAAGAGCCGCGACCCGCTGAACTTCGACATCTCGCAGCTAGCTGGCCATGTCGACGCGCACGCCGCCGAGGTCGTCAAGGACACCGACGGGACGTACTACGTCAGCGGCGCGGGCTGGGGGATGGGCGGCGTCTACCTGCGCCCGCTCAACTTCAACGGCACCGAGGTGACGGCCGGGAAGACGGTGCAGACCAGTAACTATCGGGCAACGGTGCAGACATCGCCGACCACTGCGATCACCTCGATGGACGTGGCCGACGGCTCCGGCGGTTGGCGGTCGGTACTGAACGACGACTACCGGGCGACCGCGCCATATCTCGGGGTGAGCAACTTCGGCAATACGGACACCACCGGCCCGGCGGCATCGGTGACCGTGGCCGGCAGTCGAATCACGCTGGGCGGCATCCCGCTCGGTGACGAGCCGGTGACCGCCGACTGGACTCTCGACTTCGGCCGGGCCTCGTTCGGCAACACCATCGTCACCCACGTCACCGGGCCGACCACCGGCCCGGTCTGGGAGGCCTCGATGACGTTCGACGGCACGGGCAGCCGGATCGGCGACAATGCCGACCCGGACCGGAGCGTCGGCGACGTCCACGGATTCGGAGCCTGGACCCAGAGCACCGGCAGCAACGCCAGCGTCGCCGTCGGCTACCGGGCCGGATCCGCGTTCGGCAGCGACAACACCTACTACGCAGGCTCCGGTGCCGTCGTCTGGCAGCCGCTGTGGCAGCCGGGCGGCCGCGGTTGGGCGCAGGGTGATCATCCGCTCGGCAGTTGGCGGGTGGCCGCCAGTCCGATCGGCGGCGACGATCTGCTCGGTGCCGCGCTCCTCGGCGGCTGAGCCGGCCGTCGGCACCCCTGGCTGCGGGGCGGCGCGGATGTCACCCACTCGGGCGCTGTGGACCGTGTGAACCGCGCACTGCCTGGCGGCGGTACGGCCCGCGGGTAGGACGAACTCGGCAGATGGCTGACAGCGGTCGCGGTGTGCTGCGGATTCGTCCAGGATGGGAGGTACCAGCCGATGACCGCCCGGAGCGGGCTCTCCGGCCGGGTGGGCGATGCCGGCAACTGAGCACGAGAAGGCGACGGATGGGCGACAGCACAACGATTCCACTGGGTGAGACGCTGCGACGCCGGGCCGTCGTGCTGGACGGAGGATTGGCCACCCTGGTCGAGAAGCACGGCCACGACCTGAGTTCGGCCCTGTGGTCGGCCAGACTGCTGCGCGACGACCCGGGCGCGCTGCAGCGGGCGCATGCCGAGTTCTACGCGGCCGGAGCCGAGGTCGCGATCACCGCCTCCTACCAGGCGTCCTTCGACGGGTTCGCCGCCGCCGGCATCGATGCGGCCGAGGCGGAACTGTTGCTGCGGCGCAGTTGTGACGCCGCCGATGCCGCCCGATCGGGGATCGACGACGGCCGCGACCGGTGGGTCGCCGCGTCCGTCGGCCCCTACGGCGCCGCCCAGGCGGACGGCTCCGAGTACACCGGCGACTACGGGCTGACGGTGCGGCAGCTGCGGCAGTGGCACCGTCCGCGGCTGCAGGTCTTGATGCAGGCGGTGGCCGACGGCCGCGCCGATCTGCTGGCCGTGGAGACCATCCCGTCCTCCGCGGAGGCCGAGGCCGTGCTGGCCGAACTCGACGGCTCCGGTATCCCTGCCTGGCTGTCACTGACCTGCGCGGACGGCCGGACCAGGACGGGCGAGCCCGCGGCCGAGGCGTTCGCGCTGGCGTCCGGGATCGACGAGGTGATCGCGGTCGGCGTCAACTGCTGTCCCGCCGACGACATCGCCGAGCTGGCAGCCGCCGCGGTGCGGGCCAGCGGCCGACCGGCCGTCGTCTATCCCAACAGCGGCGAGCTATGGGATGCGCAGGCACGTGCCTGGACCGGAGCGGCGACGATCGACCTGGCGCTGGTCGCTGGCTGGCCGGCCGCCGGGGCCGCGTTGATCGGTGGGTGCTGCCGGGTGCCGCCGAGCACCATCTCGGCGATCTCCGAGCTGCTCGGGACCGCCGCCTGACCCGGGCCGGTCGGACCGTCGGTTGGACCGTTGGACCTTCGGTGGGACCGTCGGTTCCGAAGCGGGCGGGGCTGCCCGCGGCCGGGTCAGGTCAGGAGCGGCGAGGTCACGAAGCTGTCAAGAATGGCGCCGGTCCGGCGCGCTGGACCGGGTGCCGCGGGAACGCTGTGCACACTGGGACGTATGAGTGAGCGAAGCGGGCTCCGCCCACCCTTGCCTGGCTCGGCTCGTCCGAGCACTGCCGGCCGGCTGGTCGCCGGGCTGACGGTCGTCCTGCTGCTGGCCGGATGCACCGCCGCCGGCGCCGGTGACGACGGCGCGGCGGCCGTCGTCACCCACACGGTCACCGCCGGCACGGCCGCTGACGACACGGCCGCTGACGACACCGCCGCTGACGGCGCCGGCCCCGCCGCCGAGGTGGAGTTGCCCACCCCGCCGACGGGAGCCGCCGGCGGTATCACCGTGGTGGCGCCGCCGGCCGCGGACGACGGCGCCGGCGACCCGGCGACGACCGGGTCGGGTCCGGCCGCATCGGCTTCGACGGATCCGGCCGCAGCGTCGCAGTCCAGGCCGTCAGCCACCAAGACCACCGCGCCGGCCAAGCCCGTCGCACCCAAGGTCAAGATCGCCGTCAGCCCCGGACAGGGCGCGACGAAGGTGTCGCCGCTGCAGAAGATCACCGTCTCCTCCCGCGGCGGGCTGCTGGAGAACGTCAAGGTGATCAATCCCGAGGGCAAGACCGTCTATCACGGGTACAAGATCCATCGGAACAACTGGAGCGTCGACCCCGAACTGGGATTCGACCGCAAGTACCGGGTGGTCGTCGACTCGAAGAAGTCCGACGGGCAGCTGCAGCGGGACGAGGCGGTTTTCACCACGCTGCCGGCCAAGGCCAGGCTGACGGCGAGCATCTTCCCGTCGAACAACAAGCGGGTCGGCGTCGGTCAGCCGGTGCAGATCACCTTCAGTGAACCGATCCGCGGGGCCGCGGCCAAGGCCGCCGTCGAGAAGATGATCACCGTCAAGACCCAGTTCCACCAGATCGGCAAGTTCCGGTGGTTCAGCGACACCGAGGTCCGTTGGCGGCCGAAGAACTACTTCGCGCCGAACAGCAGCGTTCAGGTGACGGTCAAGATCTACGGCAAGCAGATCTCCGGCGGTCTCTACGGCGGCCAGGACGCGTCGAGCCGATTCGTGGTGTCCCGCTCGATGATCAGCACGGTGGACGCGGCGACGCACGAGATGGCGGTCCGGGTCAACGGCAAGGTGGTCAAGCAGATTCCGGTGTCGCTGGGCAACGACAAGTACCCGACCTACAACGGCGTGCACGTGGTCACCGAGCGGCTGCCGACCCACCTGATGGACTCCTCCACCTGGGGACTGACGGGCGCCGGCGCCTATCGGACCAGGGTCAAGTGGGCGACCCGGATCTCCAATACCGGTGAGTTCGTGCACGGCGCGCCGTGGTCGGTCTACGCCCAGGGCAACTCGAACGTCTCGCACGGCTGCATCAACATGACCGATGCCGCAGCGAAGTGGTTCATGACGAGCTCACTGCCCGGTGACGTGGTGATCGTCAAGAACAGCAAGGGATCCACCCTGCAGAGCTGGGACGGCTACGGCGACTGGAACCTGTCCTGGGCGAAGTACTGACCACCGACCACCGACCGCCGGCGGGGTGCTGACCGGCAACGGCGCCGGGGCCGATCAGTCGTCGTAGAAGGCGTTCAGGATCACCGCGTACTGCTTCTCGACCGCGCGCCGGCGCACCTTCATCGACGGGGTCAGTTCGCCGCTGTCCACCGACAGGTCCTTGGGCAGGATGGCGAACTTCTTGATCGTCTCCCAACGTTCCAGCTTGCTGTTCAGCTCGTCGACGTAGCCGGAGATCAGCGTCCGCACCTGCGCCGAGCCGGCCAGCTGCTCGGCGGAGAGATCTCCCAGGCCGTTCTTGCTCGCCCAGTCGGCGATCGCCTCGTCGTCGACGGTGATCAATGCCGAGATGAACTTGCGGCCGTCACCGTGCACGATGATCTGGCTCAGGTACGGGTTGATCGCCTTGAAGATGCCCTCGAGCTTCTGCGGCGCAACGTATTTGCCGCCCGAGGTCTTGATCAGGTCCTTCTTCCGGTCGGTCACCTTCAGATAGCCGTCGACCAGCTCACCGATGTCGCCGGTGGACAGCCAGCCGTCGGCGGAGAGCACCTCATCGGTGGCCTGCTGATTGTTGTGGTAACCACGCATGATGCCGCCGCCGCGGAGCTTGATCTCGCCGTCCGCGGCGATGATCACCTCGGTGCCGGGGGCCGGCGGCCCGACGGTGCCGATCCTGGTGTCTTGGGGCAGGTTGACGAAGCTGAACGCGCTGGACTCGGTGAGCCCGTAGCCCTCGAGAATCGTCATCCCGGCGGCGTCGAACCACTCTGCGACACCGCGGGACAGCGGCGCGGAGCCGGACACGAAGAATTTGATGTTGCCACCCAGCAACTCCTGCAGGGTCTTGAACACCAGCCGGTTGGCCAACGCATACTGCGCGCTCAACAGCCTGCCGGGCTTGCCCTTTGCCTGCTTGACCGCCGTCATCCGGCCGCCGACCTTGAACGCCCAATCGAAGATCTTCGCCTTCGGGCCGCCGGCACCGGTCGCGGTCAACGTCACCTTGTTGCGGACCTTCTCGAAAATCCGCGGCGCGCCGCCCATCCAGGTCGGTTTGATCTCGGCGAGGTTCTCCACGATGCGGTCGAGATTGCCGTCCACCGCGGTGACGAAACCGATCCGGATCTGGGCGACCAGCAGTACCTTGCCCAGGACGTGCGAGAGCGGCAGCCACAGGTACTGGACGTCGTCGGCGTTCAGGATGCCGAGCGCGTCGATCGCAGTGGCCTCGTAGGTCCAGTTGTCGTTGACCAGCCGGACACCCTTCGGTCGGCCGGTGGTGCCGGAGGTGTAGATCAGCGTGGCCAACTGTTCGGGCCCGGCGGCCTCGGTGCGCGCCGTCACCGCGTCCGGTGTGCTTTCCAGCAGTGCTTTGCCCCTGGCGGCCAGCTCGTCCAGCGAGATCACCGGGACCACCGAACCGGTCGGTGACGTGCCGTCCGCGGCGACCGCCGCCACCGCCTCGTCGAAGGTGACGATAGCGGTCAGGTCGGGCAACACGGCCTGCTGGACCTTGGCGACCTGGGAGGCGTCCTCGGCGAAGACCACCACCGACTGTGAGTCGGACAGGATGTAGTCGACGTCTTCGGCGTGGGTGGACGGGTAGACGGTGGTGGTTGCGGCGCCGGCGCTCATGATCGCCTGGTCCGCGACGATCCACTCGATGCTGGTGCCGGCGGCGATCGCCACCCGCTGTTCCGGCTGCACGCCGAGCGCGATCAGACCGGCGGCCAGGGCGTTCACCCGGTCGGCGGTCTGCCGCCAGGTCAGCGTGTGCCAGCTGCCGTCCTTCGGGTAGCGGAAGGCATCCCGGTCCGGGGTCGCGGCGACCCGGTCGGCGAACATCTGCGCATAGGAGGCGGGCCGGTCGACGACCGACGCGGGAATGGCGGGATGGTTGCTCATCGCTGTCTCCTGGGCGAACACGGCATTGGTCACTGCGGTCGACTCTATAGGGCGATCGGGTGACACCCGATGGTGATGGACGGTCCGGAGTTCGTGAACACCGCGATCGTCCGTCATCATCTACGGATGAGCGATCGGCAGCGAGCGAACGGCGGCACCGATCGGGGCGCCTTGGCCAGGAACGAGCGGAAGGCGTACCGATGAGCACCGAGGGTGGGACCAAGGCGATCATCGCCGCACTGCTGGCCAATGCCGGGATCGCGATCACCAAGTTCATCGCGTACCTGATCTCCGGCTCGTCGTCGATGCTGGCCGAGTCCGTGCACTCGCTGGCCGACTCGGGCAACCAGATCCTGCTGCTGATCGGCGGGAAGCGGGCCAAGCGGGCCGCCACCGCCGAGCACCCGTTCGGCTTCGGCCGCGAGCGGTACGTCTACGCCTTCCTGGTGGCGATCATCCTGTTCAGCGTCGGCGGGGTGTTCTCCATCTACGAGGGCGTGCACAAGCTGCAGCACCCGGAGCCGATCACCACCGCGTGGCTGCCGATCGCGGTGCTGCTGATCGCGATCTGCCTGGAGAGCTTCTCGCTGCGGACGGCGTTGCGGGAGTCAAGGGCCTACCGCAAGGACATCTCGATCCTGGCCTTCGTCCGCCGGCACAAGTCGCCGGAGCTGCCGGTGATCGTGCTGGAGGACATCGCCGCGCTGGCCGGCCTGGTGCTGGCGCTGATCGGCGTGGTGATCGCGGTGATCACCGGCAACGGTGTCTGGGACGGCGCCGGCACGGTGGCGATCGGGGTGCTGCTGATCATCGTGGCCTTGGTGCTCGGGGTGGAGATGAAGTCGCTGCTGATCGGTGAGGGGGCCAGCCCGGCCGACCTGGCCAAGATCAGGGCGGCCGCCGAGTCGACCGACGAGATCGACTCGATCATCCACATGAAGTCGCTGTACCTGGGGCCGGACGAGATCCTGGTCGCGATGAAGGTGGCGGTGCCGAAGGACGCCGGGGCGCCGGAGATCGCCGCCGCCATCGACGCCGTCGAGGTGCGGATCCGGTCGGCCGTGCCGGCCGCAACGGTGATCTACATCGAACCGGACATCAAACGGGCAGCGGAGGCCCTGCCGGCCGCGGAATCGACGATGCCGGCGACGTAACGTTGGGTCATGTTGATCGCCTTCTCCGTGTCCCCGTCCGGTGCCGCCGATGCAGATGGCTCGGTGTCCGACGCCGTCGCCGATGCCGTCCGGGTGGTGCGGGAGTCGGGCCTGCCGAACCGCACCGACGCCATGTTCACCACCATCGAGGGGGGCTGGGACGAGTGCATGGACGTCGTCAAACGCGCCTGCGCGGCGGTTGGCGAGCACTCCGGCCGGGTCGGGCTCGTCCTCAAGGCCGACATCCGACCAGGGCACACCGGGGAATTGGACGGCAAGGTCGCGCGGCTCGAGGCCGCGCTCGCGGCGAAGCTGCACGGCAAGGACGGGGCTGACGCGCCGCCGTCATGAGCCGGACCGATGTGGCGGCGACCATCGCCGCGGTGCGGGCGGCGATGGCCGCCACTCCGCGGGAGAACTTCCTTCGGGCCGAGCAGGTCGGCCTGGCCGGCGTCGACGGGCCGCTGCCGATCGGCGCGGGACAGACGAACTCCCAGCCCCGGACCGTGTTCGACATGCTGACCGCTCTGCGGGTGCACCCTGGCCAACGGGTGCTGGACGTCGGTGCCGGCTCCGGCTGGACCACGGTGCTGTTGGCCAGGCTGGTCGGGGAGACCGGCACGGTGATCGGGGTGGAACGGATTCCGGAGCTGGCCGCCTGGGGCGCCGGCAACGTCGCGGCGGCCGGGCTGGGTTGGGCCCGTCTGCAGGCGGCCGAACCGGGCGTGCTGGGTCGCCCGCAGGACGGGCCCTACCAGCGCATCCTGGTCTCGGCGGAGGCGCGGCAGGTGCCCGGCGAACTGCTTGAGCAGCTCGCTGAGCACGGCGTGATGGTGATTCCGGTGGACGGGCATCTGTTGCGGGTCAGGCCCGGCCACCGCGACGCCGACCTCGGCCGCTACACCTTCGTGCCGCTGGTCTCGGGCGCCTGACTCCGTTGCCGGAACGGCAACCGGCGCCGCCATCGGGGAAACGATGGCGGCGCCGGGAGCGGACAACCCGAGCGGTCAGCCCGGCAGGATGAGCCCCGCCGTCTTGGTCCGCGCGGCGGTGAACCGGGCGGTGACGTCAGCCCAGTTGACGATGTTCCACCAGGCCTTGACGTAGTCGCCCTTCACGTTCTGGTAATCCAGGTAGAAGGCGTGCTCCCACATGTCCAGCAGCAGGATCGGCACCTGGGCGGCCGGCAGGTTTCCCTGCTGGTCGAACAGCTGCATGATGTTGAGGCGCTCGCCAAGGGTGTCCCAGACCAGCATCGACCAACCGGAGCCCTGGATCGCATTCGCGTTGGCGTTGAACTGGTTGCGGAAGCCGTCGAACGATCCGAAGAACTCGTCGATCGCCGCGCCCAGCTCGCCATCCGGCTTGTCGCCACCGTCCGGGGACATGTTCGGCCAGAAGATCGAGTGGTTGATGTGCCCGCCGAGGTGGAACGCCAGGTTCTTCTCCAGCAGGTTGACGGTGCCGAACGAATCCTTCTCCCGCGCCTCGGCCATCTGGTCCAGCGCGCCGTTCGCACCGGTCACGTAGGCGGCGTGGTGCTTGTCGTGGTGCAGCTCCATGATCTTGCCGGAGATGTGCGGCTCGAGTGCACCGTAGTCGTAGGGCAGATCGGGAAGGGTGTAAACAGCCATCGTTTGAGGGCCTCCTTGGGCTCGACGAGACGTGGAAGAGGTTGTTCCTACCTGTCTTGTGCCCGACCCTACCCGCGGCCAAACCGCCCGGCAGTGGGAGGTTGTTCACCACCGGATCACTTGACCTCCAGCGCCGTTGAGGTGCTACCGCCCGCAGGTGCCGCTCCCCGTCAGATCAGCCCCAGGACGGGATCCAGGTTTCCATCCGCAGGTGCTCGGGGGTGATCGGGACGCCGTTGAGGATGGGCCAGAGCCAGATGAAGTTGGCCACCACCAGGCCGACGTACAACGCGACCACGCCGAGCGAGAGCATGCGTCTCTCCACGCCGAATCGTCTGCTGCCCAAGATGTCTCCGAGCATCAGCACGATGCCGAGGATCAGGAACGGGGCGAACGGGGTGGCGTAGAAAAAGTACATCTGCCGGTCGAGGTTGACGAACCAGGGCAGGTAGCCGGCGCCGTAGCCGACCAGCACGGCCATGTACCGCCAGTCGAGGCGGCCGATGGCCCGCCACAGCGCCCAGCCGAGCACGAACAGCGCGATCCACCACATCATCGGGGTGCCGATCAAGAAGATCCGCCGGACGCAGTTCTGCACCCCGTCGCCGCAGCCGGGCGCCGGTGCGTCGGCCGGCGCGTAGTAGAGCACCGGCCGGGTACCCATCGGCCAGGTCCAGGGTTTGGACTCCCACGGGTGCCGGTCGGCCGGGTTGGTCGGGGTGAGCAGGTTGGAGTGGAAGTCGAGCATCTTCCAGGTCCACTGCCACAGCGTGTTGTGCCAGAGGTTGGCGATCGAGTGCAGGGTCTGCGAGTCCCAGTCCTGGGTGTCGGCGACGTAGTTGCTGCGGGCCCACCCGGAGACGCTGCGGAACCAGGCCCACCAGGACGCGATGTAGGTGCCGATGCCGATCACCACGTACGACCACAGGGAGGGCAGCAGGTCCCGGCGGACGGTGCCGAGGACGGGACGGCGGACCCCGGCCTCGCGGCGGGCCAGGATGTCCCAGATGATCGACATCACCCCGAAGAAGGCGATCCAGTAGATCCCTGACCACTTGATCGAGGTGGCCAGGCCGAGCGTCAGCCCGGTGCCGAACCGCCACCAACGGGCGCCGAGCTTGATGCCGTACGGGCTGTCAAGGCCGGGCGCGCCTTCGGCGACCGCCCTGGCCAACCGGTCCCGGACCTGCGCCCGGTCCACCAGCAAGCAGGCAAAAGCGGCCAACACGAACAGTTCCTGGAACACGTCCAGCAGCGCGACCCTGGCGTTCACGTGGCTGACGCCGTCGCAGATCAACAGGATGCCGGCGATGCCGCCGAGCAGGGTCGAGCCGGTCAGCCGGCGGGCTACCCTGATGATCAGCAGGATGCAGATGGTGCCGGCCACCGCGGAGGCGAACCGCCAGCCGAAACCGTTGTAGCCGAACAGCATCTCGCCGATCGCGATCAGCTGTTTGCCCAGCGGCGGGTGCACCACCAGCCCGTAGGCGGGGTTCTCCTCGATGCCGCCGAGTCGGGTCATCTCATAGGCGTTCAGTGCGTAGTACTTCTCGTCGAAGATCGGCGTCCCACCGTCGGTGATGGCGCCGAGGTTCCAGAACCGGACCACCGCGCCGATGGCGGTGATCACCGCCGTGACGATCCAGCCGCGCAGCCGGTCGGTGGGCGGGGCGGGCTGACGGAACCGGCGCCGGCCGACCGGCCGCTCCAGCGGCGGCACCTCACCGACCGCGACCACGTCGGAGCGGTCGGGCCGTTCGTCGACGTCGTCGTACCGGGCGGACGGCCGGTGCAGCAGCAGCGGACCGTCGAGGTCCTCGTTGCCGTCGCCGTCGCCGAGCGGCCGGTCCAGTACGGCCAGCGCGGTCACAGCGACCGGGCTCGGGTCCGCCGCGCCGGGTTCGGCGCCTTCGTGTCGCTTTGTCAGGGACACCACCCGCTCGGTGGGGGTGCCGTCATCCCAGGGGTTGCCGACCGGATCGGCGCTGTGTTCGTCCCCGGGACCAGAACCATGCATGACGACGATCGTAGGGTGACCGGATGAGTACCAGTGCGCAGTCGGGCCGATTGGTGCTCGCCGGCACCCCGTTGGGGCGGGTCTCGGACGCCTCGGCCGGGCTGATCGAGGCGCTGCGCACCGCCGACGTGATCGCCGCCGAGGACACCAGGCGGCTGCACCGGCTGGCCGCCGACCTCGGCGTTCCGCTGTCCGCGTCGATCGTCTCGTACTACGAGTCGGTGGAGCAGGCCAGGATCCCGCGGCTGCTGGAGCGGATCGCCGACGGTGCGACGGTGGTGCTGGTGACCGACGCCGGGATGCCCAGCGTGTCCGACCCCGGCTACCGGCTGGTGGCCGCCGCCGCCGAGGCGGGGCTGACGGTCACCGCCGTGCCCGGCCCGAGCGCGGTGCTGACGGCGCTGGCGCTGTCCGGGTTGCCCAGCGACCGGTTCACCTTCGAGGGCTTCCCGCCGCGCAAGCCGGGGGAGCGCCGCCGGGCGCTGGCCGCGCTGGCCGACGAGCGGCGGACCATGGTGTTCTTCGAGTCGGTGCACCGCATCGAGGAGTGCCTGACCGCGATGGTCGAGGCATTCGGCGCCGACCGGCCGGCCGCATTGTGCCGGGAACTGACCAAGACCTATGAGCAGGTTCGCCGCGGCACCCTGGCCGAACTGGCCGCCGGCGCCGGCGACGTCCGCGGCGAGGTGACCCTGGTGATCGCCGGCAACACCGCGGCGGCCGTCACCCCCGACGCGGTGGCGCTGGCCGCCGAGGTCGCCGAACTGGTCGCCACCGGCTCGTCCCGCCGGGACGCGGTGGACACGGTGGCCGCGCGGTACTCGTTGCCCCGCCGGACCGTCTATTCGGCCGCCACGGCCGCTCGGTCCCGGGACTGACGCCAAGGTGCGCAAGGCCACCAGTGGTTCGCAAGCCGACTTCGCCCTGCGAACCACGAGTTGTCCTGCGAGGCCGGCGGCGCCGGTCGCTACGGTGGAGGGGTGAACTTCTGGCAATGGGCCGGCAGCTACTGGTGGCTGGTCTTCCCTCTCAGCGGCGTGGTCGGTGGCTGGATCGGTGGCGTCGCCAAGTACAACGAGAAGCGCCGCCAGGACAAGATCGAGATGCTCCGGCTGAAGAGTGCGGGAAAGGCGGCCGCGGTCGAGCAGAAGCAGACCAGGGACAGCCAGATCGACCGGGCGCTGGCCGCCCACGACGAGGTGAACCGGCGCTGGTTCGACTACGAGATCGACATCGCCACGCTGATCGATTTCCCGATGATGATCGACATGCGCGAACCGCTCACGGTCGACTTCCACCGGGCCAAGCGGGTCGCCGATTCGTTGCGCCCGACGTCAAGGGAGGAATTGCACGACCCGGCCGTCTTCACCGAGTACCGGGATGCGGTGCGCGACTACGAGGTCGCCTTCGACATCGCCGAACGGGAGGCGAAACGCCGCCGCCGCACCGGGTTCAGCGACTCCGAACGTGAGTCGTTGGAACGGGCCCGCAAGCTGGTGTCGATCGCCGCCGACTCGGCCGCCACCCCCGCCGAACGGCAGGCCGCCTACCGCAAGGCGCGCAGTGAGCTGGACGGCTTGATCGTGCTGCCGGACGCCGCGATGGCCGAGATCGAGCGCCGGATCGCCGGCGCCATCGAGTCCGGGATCCCGACTGCCGGCAGCCAGGCTCCGTCGGCCGGGAGTGTGGCTCTCGGTCGGAACGGTGCGACAGATCTGAAGAGCCCGAATCCTGAATCAGCACCGAAGGAGCCGTAGATGTCAGCCCTGAAGGACAAGATCCGTGCCGACCTGACCGCCGCGATGAAGGCCCGAGACACCCTGGTCACCGGCACCCTGCGGATGACGCTGGCCGCGCTCACCAACGAAGAGGTGGCCGGCGCGCAGGCCAGGGAGCTGACCGATCCGGACGTGATCCGGGTGCTGGCCCGCGAGGTGAAGAAGCGCAACGAGTCGGCGCAGGTGTACGCCGGCGCCGGCCGGCAGGAACTCGCGGACAAGGAGCTGGCCGAGGCCGAGGTGATCTCCGGGTATCTGCCGCAGCAGCTCGCCGATGAAGAACTGGCTGAGCTGGTGCGCGCCGCGGTGGCCGAGGTGGCCGACGGGGGTGACGCTCCCTCGATGAAGCAGATGGGCCAGGTGATCAAGGCCGTCCAGGCCAAGGCCGCCGGACGGGCGGACGGATCGAGGATCTCCGCCGCGGTCAAGGCGGCGCTGGCCGGCTGACGCCCCTCAGGCGTAGCGGGGTTGTCCCGGCCAGTCGCTCGCCCCGGGCTGACGCGTCAGGGTGACGGTTTCTGGCTGCCCGGATCGCGCCATCTCGCCCCGTCCGCACCGATCGTCGGTCAGCCGGCGGGTCCGGCGGTCAGCGGCACGCTGGACTCGGCGGTGAAGGCCAGGAAGGTCATCGATTCCTGTAGGTACAGCTCGATCCGCTCGGGGTCGTGCGACAGGTAGCCGATCGACAGGTCCTGGCCGAGCTGCAGCTGGTAGTCCCCGCCGCGGGTGGACAGCAGCAACGCCCCGTCGATGGCCGGTGCCCAGATCACGTCGCCGTCGTGCAGCATCCGGGTCAGGTGGTCGCGGATCGGGTAGCCGTGATCGGTGGTCTCGGCGACCGCGGTGTACAGGTTCGCCGACAGCAGCAGGTTGTAGGGCCCGTCGACCCCGGCCAGCCGCAACGCGCTCACCGCCCTGGCGATGGCGTCGGGCAGCTCCCGGACGTCCGACGGGAGTGGCAGCGGCGCGTTCGAGCTGCCGGGTGCGATGCCGCCGATGCCGGCCGCCGCCAGGCCGTGGAAGATCGCGTGGTCCTCGGCGAAGGCGATCCGGGTCGCGGCATCCTTGACCGGTTGCCAGTCGGAATCCTGGGCGCCCCGTTCGACATCGTCAACCGCGTCGCGGGCGACGGTGAACGGCATCCGCAGCTCGATCAGCGGCTGGACGTCGCGCTGCCGGACGATCACCTCGCCGGGTGGCGTGTCGAGCCGGCGCAGGTGCCCGGTGCCGACAGCCGACAACTCGGTGCCGGCCGGTCCGACGACGTCCACCACCCGGCGGCCGGCCAGGTTGCGGACGAAGGTACGGCGGGCCTCCTCCTCGATCTGGGCCCAGGCCGGGTCCGAGATCGGGGCGAGTTCGCGATGCAGGTTGTTCATGGTGGTCCGCTCCTGTTCAGGCTGCCGATACCCAGTGATCCGTCTGCCGGGGTGTCCTCGACGCCCGGCTGGTCGTCCAGGAAGTCGGCGGTGGGCACGAAGAACAACGAGCCCGTCACCGCCGTCGAGAAGTCGAGGATCCGGTCGTAGTTGCCGGGCGGTTCGCCGATGAACATCCGTTGCAGCATCAGCTCGATGACATCGGGGGTGGCCGCGTAGCCGATGAAGTAGGTGCCGAACTCGGCGGCGCCGACGGCGCCGAAGACCATGTTGTCCCGGACGATCTGCCGCTCGGTGCCGTCCGGGTCGGTGATGGTGTTCAGCGCGACGTGCGAGTTGGCCGGCTTCAGCTCGTCGGGCAGTTCGATGTCCTCGAGCTTCGTCCGGCCGATCACCCGCTGCTGCTCCTCGATCGACAGCGCGTTCCAGGTGTTGAGGTCGTGCAGGTACTTCTGCACGATGACGTAGCTGCCGCCGGCGAAGTCCGGGTCCTCGTCGCCGATGGTCACCGCCGCAGCTGCGTCGGCGCCCTGCGGGTTCTCCGTCCCGTCGACGAAGCCGAGCAGGTCGCGTTCGTCGAAATAGCTGAAACCGTGTACCTCGTCGACGATCTCGCCGATGCCGGCCAGCCGACGGCCGATCTGGCCGGCCAGTTCGAAGCAGAGATCCAGGCGTTCTGCGCGCAGGTGGAACAGTAGGTCTCCCGGCGTCGCGACCGCACTGTGTCGGGTGCCGGTCAGCGCCCGGAACGGATGCAGACCGGCCGGTCGCGGCCGACCGTACAGCCGGTCCCAGAGCCCGGCGCCGATGCCGACGACACAGCTCAGATTGCCATCGGGGATCCGGAAGCCCACCGAGCGGACCAGACCGGGCAGGTCGGCCAGCAGCTCGCGGGTGGCGCCCTCGGAGCCCGGACGTACGACCGCCACCAGGAAGATCGCCGCCTTCGCCGGTGGCGCCAGGATGTGCTGCTGTTGGTTCGGGCCCGTCATCGCGATGCCTCCCGTCCGTTCGGCTCCGGGTCCGCTCAGCCTAGTGGCGCCGTCGGCGACCGGCCCGATGGCGTCCGGCGGCCGGGTCCGAAAACGGCCGGGACTGTGTCGGTGCCCGAATCTAGAGTCGGACCCATGACCGAATCCCGTATCCCGCCCGCCCTCGCCGATACTGCCCGCCGCTTCCAGGAGCTGCACGCGAAGGGAAACCTCCTGGTGCTGCCGAATGCCTGGGACGCCGCCTCCGCCCGGATCGCCGTCGATGCCGGGGCGCAGGCGATCGCCACCTCCAGCGCCGCCGTGTCCTGGGCACTCGGCGCCCCGGACGGCAACGCGCTCTCCCGGGAGTTGATGGTGGCGAGCCTGTCCCGGATGGTCGCCGGCGTCGATGTCCCGGTGAGTGCCGATATCGAGGCCGGGTTCGGCCGCACCGATGCCGAGGTCGCCGAGACCGTCCGTGAGGTGCTGGCGGCCGGTGCTGTCGGGGTCAATCTCGAGGACCAGACCGGCGGTGTGTTCCGGTCGACGGCCGAGCAGGCGGCGTTGATCGCGGTGGTCAGGGCCGCCGCCGACGCCGCCGGCGTGCCGCTGTTCATCAACGCCCGGACCGACACCTATCTGGTCGGGGCCGGCGATTTCGACGAGACGGTGGAGCGGGCCGGCGGTTACCTGGCCGCCGGTGCCTCCGGCATCTTCGTCCCCGGCGTCGCCGACCTCGAGCTGATCGGCCGGTTGGTCGAGGCCGTCGACGCCCCGCTGAACATCCTGGTCGGACCGGGCTCGCCGAGCATTCCGGAGCTGGCGGGCGTCGGTGTCCGCCGGGCCTCCGCCGGCTCGTCGATCGCCGCGGCGATCCACGGCCACACCCGGCGGGCGGCCGCCGAACTGCTCGGGGCCGGCACCTACACCGAGCTCGCCGACCCGATTCCGTACCCGGAGATGAACGCGTTGATGAGCTGACCATGCAACCGGCCCGGCTCCGGGCGCGTCAGCCCAGGCATGAGAGGTAAACCCGCTGTTCTCGTCCTGACCGCCGTCCTGACCGCTGCCCTGCTGACGGCGTGCGCCGCGTCAGCCGTCCCGGGATCCGCGGGGACGCCGGGCTCGACGGCCGGCAGCACCACCGCGAACGGCGGTGTGGACGTCCGGTTCGACAGCTCGCCGGATGCCGTGGTGCTGTCGGTGGTACACACCAGGGCGACCATCGCCGGCGTGCAGAGTTCCTCGACCACCACCGTGTACGGGGACGGCCGGGTCGTCCGCCCGGCCGACGACGGAATTCGCGACGAACAACTGCGGATCGCGCCGGACTCGTTGCAGGAGCTGCTGAATCAGGTCGCGAAGCTGCGGGGCGCGGCCGATCCCGGCACCCCGGTGACCGACGTCGGCTATACGGACGTCACGTTCACCGTCGATGGCCAATCGACCGAGATCCACTCCGGTGACGTGCCCTCCGGGTCGATGAGCGGACCCGACGACTCGCCGGCGGGCCGGGCGCGGGCGGCCGTCACCGCCGTCGTCGAGCGACTCGACACCCTGCAGGGGCTGACGGTCGTCGAACAGCCGGCGCTGCTGCCGCCCCGGAGGTTCACCATCAGGATCGATCCGCAGGTCGCCGGCGACGACCTGGACGGCGCGCTGGACTGGCCGTTCGACCGGCCGCCGGCGACGGTGTTCGCCGACGGTCGCTGCCTGGTGCTGTCCGGCGGCGAGGCGGTGACCATGGTCGAGGTGTTGGTGACCAACGGCGCCGAAGGTCGGGACGGCACCACCTCCGTGCTGCTGCGGACCGGCGATCCGGTGCTGCCGGCCCTGCAGATCCGCAAGGCGGTCGGCTGTCCGGTCGGCGACCCGCCGATCGAGGCCCGGCCGATCCCGCAGCCCTGGCCGGCGACGGACCGGCGCTGGTCGACCGGCTACGAAGCGATGGCGATCGAGCAGGTGCTGTTCGCGGCGGCGAACCGCAGCGACCCGAAACTGCTCGGCCACGACCTGTCCGACCTGCAGTGGTGGAAGAGCACCGGCACCGCCGACGGCCGGCAGATCTACGACGTCGAGGGCGTGCCGCGCGATCGGGCGGCCGTCGGGGTCACCGTCGCGCTGCGGATCGACGCCGGGACCGGGAAGATCCTGGCCGCCAAGGGCGGCCGCTGAGCCGGTGTCGGGTCCGGGTGGTCGCGGCCGGCGGCGACCGCCCGAACGCCGGTGCACATCGCCGACCCGCGATACTGGTCGGGACAGCACCCGCAGACCCGGGGACGGGTTCGTGCCCCGGACGAGAAGGGAACCCGGCATGACGCAGGCATCGACACCACAGGCACAGATCGGCGTCACCGGGTTGGCGGTGATGGGGGCGAACCTGGCCCGCAACCTCGCCCGCAACGGGTTCGTCACCGCCGTGCACAACCGCAGCTACGCCAAGACCGAGCACCTGATCGCCGAGCACGGCACCGACGGCAGCTTCGTGCCCAGCGAATCGGCGCGGGACTTCGTCGACTCACTGCAGAGTCCGCGGACCATCATCATCATGGTCAAGGCGGGCGGGCCGACCGACGCGGTGATCGACGAACTGACCCCGCTGCTGGCCGAGGGCGACATTCTGATCGACGGCGGCAACGCGCTGTTCACCGACACGATCCGTCGGGAGAAAGCGCTGCGGGACAAGGGAATCCATTTCGTCGGCTGCGGCATCTCCGGTGGTGAGGAGGGCGCGTTGAACGGTCCGTCGATCATGCCAGGCGGCTCCGTCGAGTCCTACGCGACGCTCGGCCCGATCCTGGAGAAGATCTCCGCGCACGTCGACGGCGACCCGTGCTGCACCCACATCGGCACCGACGGGGCCGGGCACTTCGTGAAGATGGTGCACAACGGCATCGAGTACGCCGACATGCAGCTGATCGCCGAGGCCTACGACCTGCTGCGCCGCGGCCTCAAGCTGGAACCGGCCCGGATCGCCGAGATCTTCCGGGACTGGAACGACGGCGAGCTGGACTCGTACCTGATCGAGATCACCGCCGAGGTGCTCTCGCAGACCGATGCCAGGACCGGTGGACCGCTGGTCGACGTGATCGTCGATGCCGCCGGGATGAAGGGCACCGGCACCTGGACCGTGCAGAACGCGCTGGACCTGGCCATCCCGGTGTCCGGCATCGCCGAGGCGGTTTTCGCCCGCGGGCTGTCGTCCCAGGCGGCGCAACGGGCGGCAGCGGTCGGTAACCTGCCCGGCCCGGACGGGGTGATCGAGACCGACGACGTCGACGACTTCGTCGAGGACGTCCGGCAGGCGCTGTACGCCTCCAAGATCGTCGCCTACGCCCAGGGCCTCGACCTGATCGCCGCCGGCGCGCAGCAGTACGGCTGGCAGATCGATCTCGGTGCGGTGGCCCGGATCTGGCGGGGCGGCTGCATCATCCGGGCGGCCTTCCTGAACCGGATCACCGAGGCTTATGCCGCCGATTCCGGTCCGGAACCGGTGGCCGGCGCCGACCAGGACGGGGCTGACGCCGCTGACGGCGGTACGTCGCACCAATCACTGCTGCTGGCCCCGTACTTCACCGAGGCGATCGGCAAGGCGCAGGAGTCGTGGCGGTTCGCCATCGCGCAGGCGACCTTCGCCGGTGTCCCGGTGCCGGGCTTCTCGGCCGCGCTCGCCTACTACGACGGGTTGCGTTCCGCCCGGCTGCCGGCGGCGCTGATCCAGGGTCAGCGCGACTTCTTCGGTGCGCACACCTACCGCCGGACCGACGCCGAGGGTGCGTTCCACACGCTGTGGTCGGGCGACCGCTCCGAGATCGAGGCCTGACCCCGCGACCGGCCCCCGCCCCAGCGAGGACGAAGCGATCCCGAAAAGAGTGATCCTGGACAGCGTGATTCCGGCCGGACTGACCCCGGAGTCAGCCCGGCCGGGCTGGTCCTGGACAGAGACCGACGAGCCGACCCGGCTCGGGTCGGCTCGTCGATCGTCCGCTATCGGTGTTATCGGGTCAGGCGATCGCTGATCCGGGCACGGCTCCGTCCTCCGACGCCACCAGCAGCTCGCCGACGGCGAAGTCGTCGTCCCCGGACCGCTGGTCCTCGGACCACTCGTCCTCGTCGGCGCGGCCGGCCGGTGCCGACCGTTCGGCCGCCGGCTCGTCGGCCACCGGCCGGCGGACCAGTACCGCCACCAGGATCGCGGCTGCCGCCAGGAAGGCTGCCGCCCAGCCGAAGGCCCGATCGGCGCCCAGAATGTAGGCCTGGTGCGCACTTTCGATCGCGGCCGCGCTCGGCTGACGCCCGGCGGCAAGCGCGGCGGAGGCCGCGTTGACGTTCGGCCCGGCGGTCTGGGCGAACACGGTGATCAGCACCGCAAGCCCCATCGCGCCGCCGACCTGCTGGGTGACGTTCACCAGACCGGATCCGGCACCGGCGTCCTTCGGGGCCACTCCGGCCAGCGACAGTGACGTCAGCGGGACGAAGGCCAGTCCGTTACCCATGCCGAACAGCAGCAGCGGGCCGAGTAGCTGCAGGTAGCTGCTGTCCGCGGACAGACTGGTCAACCAGAACAGCCCGACGGTGGATGTCAGCAGACCCGCGACCAGCACCGGCTTCTCACCGATTCGACGGGTCAATACCCTGGCGCTGGCTTGCGACGCGACGAACAGCGCCACCGTCAGCGGCAGGAAGGCCAGCCCGGTGACCACCGGCGAGTAGCCGAGGATGTCCTGCAGGAACTGGGTCAGGAAGAAGAACACGCCGAACATACCGGCCACCAACAGCAATCGGGCCAGGTACGAGGTCGCCCGGTTCCGGTCGGCGAACAGCCGCAGCGGGGTGATCGGCGAACTCGCCCGCAGCTCGGTGGCCACGAACGCCCCGAGCAGCACCACGGCGACGGCGAATCCGGTGAGCGTCAACGGATCTCCCCAGCCGTCGCTGGCCGCCCGGACCAGCGAGTAGACCAGGGTGCCCATGCCCAGGGTGGAGGTGAGGGCGCCGGTCAGGTCGAACCGGCCGGGATGCCGTGCGGTATCAGGAATCACCCGCAGCGAGACCAGCAGCAGGGCGATGCCGATCGGGACATTGATGAACAGCACCCAGCGCCAGGAGACCCACTGGGTGAGCATGCCGCCGACGATCAGGCCGACCGCGCTGCCGCCGATCGAGACCGCGGTGTACCAGCCCAGTGCCTTGGTGCGTTCCCTGGCCTCCGGGAACAGCGTCATCAGCAGGGCAAGTGCTGACGGTGCGGCGAGCGCCGCGCCGATGCCCTGCAGGCCGCGGGCGATGAGCAGTTCGGTCGAGCTGGCGGCGACGCCACCGGACATCGAGGCCAGCGTGAACAGGCTGATGCCGGCCAGGAACACCCGTCGCCGGCCGAGGATGTCGCCGGCCCTGGCACCGAGCAACAGCAGCCCGCCGAAGGCCAGCGTGTAGGCGTTGATCACCCAGGACAGTCCGGTCGACGAGAAGCCCAGCGCGTTCTTGATGTCCGGCAGGGCGATGTTGACGATGGTGGCGTCCAGCACGACCATCAGCTGGCTGATCAGCACGACGCCGAGGATGATCCCCGGGCGCCGGCTGGTTGGGGTAGTAGGTGGTGCGGCGGATTGCGTCGCAGAGGATTGAGTCGTCACGATGTTCCTCGCGGAGTAGTATCGGTTAAACGGATGGGCCCTCCGGTAACTATACGGAGGCACCCTCCGGTTCGCAACAGGTTTGATTTATGCTCGCGGCGAAACGCGGGCTCGAGGTTCAGGAGGTAGCGAAGTGGTTCGGTCGACGACGACCGCGGAGCAGTCGCAGGCCGACCAGCAGTCGGTCGAGGGACAGCAGCCGGTCGTGACGCCGGTGGGCGCGGAGGGCTGCCGGCCGATGCGGGCCGACGCCCGCCGGAACCGCGAGGCAGTGTTGACCGCCGCCGCAAGCGCCTTCGCCGAGAACGGTGTGGAATCGCCGCTGGAGGACATCGCCCGGCAGGCCGGCGTCGGCATCGGCACCCTGTACCGACACTTCCCGACCCGCGAAGAGCTGGTGTTCGGCGTCTACCAGCGTGAAGTGGCACAACTGTGCGAGAGCGCCACCGCTCTGGTGGACGAGCTGCCGCCGGCCGAGGCGCTGCAGGAATGGATGCGCCGGTTCGTGCTGTATGCCGCGACCAAGCGCGGTCTGGTCGGCATGCTGCGCACCATGATGGCGGACCGGACGGATCTGTTCGCCGAGACCAGGGTGCGGATCCGCGACGCCGCGAACCTGCTGCTGACCTCCGCGGCCGCCGCCGGTGAGATCCGCGACGACATCACCGCCGAGGACCTCACCCGCAGCATCGGCGGGATCTGCATGGCCAGCGACGGGCCGGTCTGGTCGCCGGCGAATGCCGGCCGGCTGGTCGACCTGGTTTTCGACGGGCTGCGCTTCGGCGCCCCGAACAAGCGCTGACCCGCGGGTCCGAACGCGACTACCCGCTCGGGTTTCGCGGGTCCTGGTGTGGTGGTCGGACGGTCGTCACCGCAACAGGACCCGCGAACCGGGGTAGCGCCTCAGCTCACCGGGTAGTCGGCGCGGAGGTTGATCTGCGAGTAGCTGACGTGCCTGGTGAGCGGATCGGTCACCTTGGCCTGCTCGGTCAGCGGGAACAGTTCGTGGGTCTCGCCCCGATACCGGGTGTAGGGCTCGGCGAAGTTGACACCCGCCGCGCGACCGGCCTCGCCGTTGTTGGCCTCGACCAACTTGCGGGCGAAGACGCCGTCGTAGCCCTGACTGACGAAGCCGTCCATGGCGGCGATCTTGCGGCCGACCACCGGCGTGATGTCGACGGACATGTCGTTGCGCATGCCGTAGGCCGACAGCGCGTCGGTGTTGTGCACCGACAGCCCGGTGAAGAACACCTGCCGGACGTTGATCTCCTTCTGCCCGTCCAGGTGGGCCAGGAACTGCCCGGCCTGCTGGATCGCCGCCAGGGCCGTCATGGTGGCAATGGTGTGTGACGAGTCGGCCGAGACCGGGTTCTTCGGGTAGTCGCAGATCACGATGTCCGGCGCATGCTCGGCGATCACCTCGGCGAGTTCGGCGACCATCGGTTCCTGCAGCACGTTCAGGATGTCGTCGTGATCGAGCGTCACCACGGTGCCGATGCCGATGATCTCGGCGGCCCGCCGCAACTCGTCCTTCTTGTTGTCCACGATGTCCTGCAGACCGGCCGCGGCGATAGCCGGGTCCGGGTTGTCCTTGCGCATCTCCTCGGCGTACTTGTTGGGGTGGATGCGCCCGCCGTGGGTCAGGATGACGGCGACGATGTCGTCGCCCGCGTCGGCGTGTCGGGCCAGCGCGCCGCCGCAGTTGGTGATGGTGTCGGCAGGGTGGGCGTAGATCGTCATGATCTTCATCGGGAGGGTCAGCTCTTCCGTGTGTGCGGGGATGGTGTGACGCTTCTGAAACAGCATTCCACAACCGCTCGGGATGGCAAGGGATCCGGCATGATTCGCCGGCCGATGATTCCGTTCGCCGGGCCGGGTCCACCCGTAGAACAGCCGGGGACTCGGTTCGTTGATCATCCGTCGTGGGACAGGAGAAGGCCGTGAACGCACCGGATCCGCGGGTCGACGCGTACATCGAGGCCCTGCCCGGCTGGCAACAGGACATCTGTCGCCGGGTCCGCGAGTTGGTGCACTCCGCCGATCCGGAGGTCGCCGAGACCATCAAACGGACGGTCCAGCCGTACTTCGTGTTGGACGGCAACATCTGCGCGTTCCTGGCGGCCAGGGACCACGTCAACATCTTCCTCTACGACGGAGGCATTGTGCCCGATCCGGCCGGGATCATCACGGCCGGGCACGACAACAAGACGGCCCGCACGGTGGCCTATTCCGAGGGGGAGCAGATCAGCGCCGAACCACTGGTGGCGATGTTCCGGCAGATCATCGCCAACAACCGGGCCGGCGGCTGGCGGGCGATCAAGAAACGGGGAGCGGCCGGACCGAACCGGGGCTGACGGCGCCCGCACCGCGGCAAGAAATTCCGCCGGTCCGCCAACACCTGCAGGACTCGTTCGTTGTACAGGGTGACGGGCATCGAATGGAGCCCGATCGAACGGGAGATGAGTCCAGATGTACGACATGAACACGGAAGCGATGCTGCGGATGTTGGAACACGAGACACGGGATCGGGTGACGAACAGTCGCCGTCGGCACGGCCGGCGGCGGGTGCTCCGCCGGATCCCGGCGCCGGCCGACAACGAGCGGAGGGTCTTCTGATGGCCGACCCGACCACCGGTCCCGTCAGCGGCGGGGTGATCGGCCATCGGCCGGTCCTGGACCTGAGCGGGCTGACGGCGCCGGAGCAGTTGGCCGGCATCGCCGGCATCGAGCAGGTGGCAGTCGTGGTCGTGCCCCGATCACTGGCCGCGGCCTACACGGCGATCCCGACCCGCAAGGTGGCCACCACCGTGTTCGTCCCGGACGGGACGAGGCCGCGGGTGCACACCGGCACCCTGACGGTCGGTGGCGACGGCCTCGGCAGCGCGGACGATGCGCTCATCGTCACCGGCGTGCTGGCGGTCACCGGCCCGGTCACCGGCGACCTGCCGGCGCTGATCCACGTCACCGGAACGGTTCTGGTGCCGCGCGGTAGCGAGGCCGCCATCGGCAGAGTGCTGGAGGGCACCGGATCGGTGGTCGCCTACCGATGGGCCGAGACACAGGAGATCCGCACCCACGGCGGACAGTTGTCGATCAGTGGTGCCGGCCTGACGAACCCGATCGGCGAACCGGACGACGTGCTGGTGCTGGCCGGCCAGACGGTGGTGACCGGCGAGGTCGGCGGGATCGGCTACCGGCAGGTCGTGGTCGTCGGGCAGGCGGCGTTTCCGGCCGCGGCGCAGGAGGCGCTCGATCCGCGACTGGTGGCCCAGGGCCAGGTCGGCTGGTACGTCTCGGACAATCCGCGGACCTTCGTCGGCGGCGCCCCACTGGCCGCCGAGTACCTGCGCCTGCTGGAGGCCCCGGCCAGCCTGATCGTCACCGGCAACCTGGACATTGCCGACGACGTATCGGCAGAGCTGTTGCGGGACAAGGTGTCCGACATCGTGGTATTCGGCAACATCACCGCACCGGATGCCCTGGTCCCGACACTGCAATACCTGGCGACGCAGGCGTTCGGGTCGATTCGGGGCAAGGGTGGATCCACAGACTGAGTTCCGCGGCCTCTACGACGCGCATCGGACCGCGGTGCACGCCTACTTCCTGGGTCGGGTCGCCGATCCGGGTCTGGCCGCCGACCTGACTCAGGACCTGTTCCTACGGGCCTGGCAGCACCTGCCGGACCTGGCCGGTCGCGATCCGGACGGGCAGCGGGGCTGGCTGTTCACGGTGGCAAGGAACCTGGTGATCGACAGCGGCCGGCGGGCCGCCGTGCGTCAGCGGGCCGAGACGGTATTGCGCGCCGAGCCGGCCCGGACGGCGCCGGCGGCCAGCGAACCGGCGCTGGCCGCCGACCGGCTGGCAGCGGTCGGTCGGGTGGTGGCTGAGCTACCGGACGATC
Source organism: Nakamurella lactea DSM 19367 (assembly GCF_000426645.1). Lineage (GTDB taxonomy): Bacteria > Actinomycetota > Actinomycetes > Mycobacteriales > Nakamurellaceae > Nakamurella > Nakamurella lactea. The sequence continues at coordinate 135,761 of NZ_AUFT01000016.1, forward strand.
AGCGTCTGGTGCTCACCATGGCCGCCGCCGGCGAGCTGACCAGCGCCCAGATCGGTGCCGCTGTCGGCATTCCGGCCGGAACCGTCCGCTACCGGCTGTCCCGGGCCAGGGCCACCGTTGCGGCGGCCATGGCCGCCGACGGTGAGCCCGATCCGCGGCGTCATTCCGTCGAAGACATCCACGACCGGCAAGCTGGAAGGACACCCCGATGAACGAACAGGACGTGCCATCGTCCCGCAGCAGCCGGGACTCTGCCGCCGACGCCCTTTCGGCCGATGTCGCCGAATGGGGCCGGTCGGTGCGGCTGACGGAGACGGTCGCCGACCACATCTTCGCCGCGATCGTCTCGGCTCCGGCCCCGGTGTGGCCGACCGGACCGGATCTCGAGCCGGAGCCGGACACGCCGCTGGGCCCGGCCTGGTGGCGTCGACATTCGGCGGAGTTGGCCGAGACGATCATCCGCAGCACCCGCTGGGCACCCGCCGCCTGAACCCGGGGGAGGTCAGCCGAACTCGACGCCCTGGGCCAGTGGCAGTTCGCTGGAGTAGTTGACCGTGTTGGTGGTCCGGCGCATGTAGGCGCGCCAGGCGTCGGAGCCGGACTCCCGGCCGCCGCCGGTCTCCTTCTCGCCGCCGAAGGCGCCGCCGATCTCGGCGCCGGACGGGCCGATGTTGACGTTCGCGATCCCGCAGTCGGAGCCGACCGCGGACATGAAGGTCTCGGCCTCCCGCACGTTGAGGGTGAAGATCGATGACGAAAGCCCCTGCGCCACTTCGTTGTGCAGCTCCAGCGCCTCGTCCAGGTCGCGGTAGGCGAGCACGTACAGCAGCGGGGCGAAAGTCTCGGCCTTGACGATGTCGGTCTGCTGGGGCATGTCGATGATCGCCGGCCGCACGTACTGGCCGCCGGCCACGCCGTCGGCGACATCGCCACCGGCCACCAGGGTGCCGCCGTCGGCCGTGGCCCGGGCGACGGCCGCGGTGAAGGCTGTGGTGGCAGCGGCGTCGATCAGCGGCCCGACCAGGGTTCCGGGTTCCAACGGTGAGCCGATCGGGAGGGTGGCGTAGGCGGCCTGCAACCGGGCCAGCAGGTCGTCGTGGATCGATTCGTGCACGATCACCCGGCGCAGCGACGTACACCGCTGACCGGCGGTGCCTACCGCCGAGAAGACGATGCCGCGCACGGCGAGATCGAGGTCGGCGCTCGGCGCGACGATGGCGGCGTTGTTCCCGCCGAGTTCGAGCAGGGTCCGGCCGAGCCGGGCGGCCACCCTGGGCGCCACCTGCTTACCCATCCGGGTGGACCCGGTGGCCGAGATCAGCGGCACCCGCGGATCGTCGACCAACGCCCCGCCCACCTCGGCGGCGCCCAGCAGCACCTGGGAGACGTCGACCGGCGCGCCGACCCGCTCGGCCGCCTGCCGCAGCAGCGCCTGGCAGGCGATCGCGGTCAAGAGGGTCTTCTCCGAGGGCTTCCAGACCACCGCGTCGCCGCAGACCAGGGCCAGCGCGGTGTTCCACGACCACACCGCCACCGGGAAGTTGAAGGCGGAGATCACGCCGACCACGCCCAGCGGGAGCCACTGCTCCATCATCCGGTGGCCGGGGCGCTCGGTGGCGATCGTCAGCCCGTGCAGTTGACGGGACAACCCGACGGCCAGATCGCAGATGTCGATCATTTCCTGCACCTCGCCGAGGCCCTCGGAGACGATCTTGCCGGCCTCGATCGACACCAGGGCGCCGAGGTCGTCCTTGTGCTCGCGGAGCAGCTCGCCCAGCTCCCGCACCAGTTGACCGCGCACCGGCGCCGGCACCGTCCGCCACTGCAGGAACGCCGCCTGCGCCCGGCCGACGACCGCCTCGACGTCGGCCGCGGTGTCTGCCCGCAGCCGGCCGAGCTCGCTGCCGTCGATCGGCGAGGTACAAACCAGCTCGCCGTCGGCGACGAACGGATCGCCGGCGCCCAGCCGGGACAGGATGTCACGCGCCTTGCCGGAAATGTCGACGGCGGATACGTCAGCCGCGGTGATGACCTCTGTCATGCGTTGTTCTCCTGTTCGTGGTGGCTCAACCCGCCCGCGGGCCGTCCCGCAGTGCCCGTTCTACCAGCGACACCAGTAGTTCCAGCTGATCGGATGTCACATCGAACGGGGGGGTGAAGCGCAGCGAGTTCTCCCCGCCGTGGATCACGCCGAGCCCGTGCTCGCGCAACCAGACCTCGGTGGAGTCGTCGCCGACCACCCGGTATGCCGGACTCAGCTCGCAGGAGAACAGCAGCCCTGTTCCCTGCACCTTGGTGACGGCGCCCGGCAGCTCGGCCTGCAGGTCCGTCAGCCGGGCGAGCGCCTCCGTGCCCCGCTCGCGGATCGTCGTTCGCACCTCATCGGTGACCTTGCCGAGGACCCGGCTCGCGACCTCGAGGGCGCGCGGGTTCGTCGTCATCGTGTTGCCGTAGGTACCGCGCCGGTAGATCGCCGCCGCCCGATCGGTGAGGGCCAGCACCGAAAACGGGTACTGGCCGGCGTTGAGCGCCTTCGAGTAGGTCTCCAGGTCCGGCGGCTCGAGCTCGCCGAAGCCGGGATAGTCGACGACGGACAGCACGCCGTGGCAGCGGAGTCCCGCCTGGATGGAGTCGATCAACAGCAGCGAACCGGCGGCCGCGGTGAGTTCGCGGGCCAGCGCGTAGAACGAGGGCGGGAGCGCCCGGCCGGGATCGCCCTCGCCCATCACCGGTTCCAGGAACACCGCCTCGATGAAGTGGTTGTTCGCCTCGGCGTCGGCGAACGCCTGCTTGAGTGCGACCTCGTCGTAGGGCTCGATGACGATTACCGAGTCGTCGCCGCGGAAGCTGGCGAGCGCGGCGTCGTAGTCCTTGCGGGAGGAGTCGGAATAGAGCGCCGGCCGGTCCGTGCGGCCGTGGAAGCTGCCGCTGACCACCAGCCGCTTGATGGTGGCGCCGGGGTGCTCGCCGTCGGGATCGGTGTGCGTCTTGGCATTGGTGTCGACGATCCGGGCGGCCAGCCCGGTCGCCTCGGAGCCGGAGTTCAGGCACATGAACCGGGTGAACGGGCAGCCGTCGGAGCGGGTGTGGCCGATCTCGGCGGTGATGGCCCGTTCGAAGCGCAGTTGGGAGATGCTCGGCGTCATCACGTTGGCCATCACCTGCGGGCGGGCCATCGCCTCCAGGATGTCTCCGGTCGGGTGGCCGAAGCCGAGCATCCCGTACCCGCCGGCGTCGAACAGCACGGCGCCCTTGAGGGTGATCAGCCAGGGGCCGCGGCCGACCAGCGCCACGTACGGGTTGACGCTGTGCTGCGGGTAGAAATTGACGTATCCGGCCTGGACCGCCGCGCACTGGGCGTCCTCGTCCAGATCGATGAGCTCGCCGAACTCGACGGCGATCTCCTGAAAGGCGGCGACGGCGGCTTCGGTGGCCTCCAGCAGCCGTGGGTCCGTCGCGGCGAACCGCTCCAGCGTGACGTCGTCCAGGCCGGTGGTCCGGCGGGCGCCGCCCACCGAACGCAGCGGCCCGAGCAGCGTGCCGATCGTCGTCGTCGGCCTGGTCGTGGTGTCCGTAGCGGTGTTCGACATGCGTCATCTCCCGTTTGTTGCGGCAAGTTCACGCTAACGCGGAAAGATTTGCGGTTCAACCCTCTATGGACCGAATGATTGCGATCAGGTCAGGGTGTGAGCGGCGCTGACGATGTCGTCCTCGGAGACCAGGACGGCGTTCGCGCCCGGCCCGAGCGGGATGAAGGAGTCCTGGGCGGTGACCCTGACCATTCCGACGTTGAGGTGGTGATCGACCAGGGTGGCCAGCACGCCCTCGGCGACGCCGCCGCTGCGGCGTCCCTCGTCGACCACCAGCACCCGGCGGTGTCGACGGGCCGCGTCGACCAGGTCGGTGGTGGGTAGCGGGCTGAGCCACCGCAGATCCAGCACAGTGACGGAACTGCCGTCGGCGCGGAGCTTTTCGGCGGCCCGCAGGCTCATCCGCACGCCGTTGCCGTAGCTGACGATGAGCAGGTCGCTGCCCTGCCCGTGGCTCCGGGCGCGGCCGACGACGTCGGCCGGATCGTCCGCGCCGGGCGGGCGATAGTCCGCCAGCCAGCCGCCGTCCCCGTCGAACAGGTCGCGGGTGTGGTACAGCGCGATCGGTTCCAGGAAGACACAGACCTTGCCCGAGCCGGCGGCCAGGCCGATGCAGGAGCGCAGCAGGCCCGCCGCCTCGGCCGGGTGGCTCGGCACCGCGACGTACAGGCCCGGGATGTCCCGCAGCACCGCGACCGAGTTGTCGTTGTGGAAGTGCCCGCCGAATCCCCGCTGATAGGCCAGGCCGGCCACCCGGACCACCATGCCGTTGGTGTACCGCCCGTCGGAGAAGAAGGCCAGCGACGCGGCCTCGCCGCGCAACTGGTCCTCGGCGTTGTGCAGATACGCCAGGTACTGGATCTCCGGGATCGGCAGCTCGCCGGCCAGCGCGGCGCCCAGCGCGGTGCCGAGGATGGTCTGTTCGTCCAGCAGGGTGTCGAACACCCGGGCGGCACCGAAGCGCTTGCGGAGCCCGCGGGTCACCCCGTACACCCCGCCCTTGGGCCCGACGTCCTCGCCGAAGACGGTGGCCCCCGGGTGCGCGGCCAGCACGTCGGCGAGGGTCGCATTGATCGTCTCGGCCAGTGTCAACGGCCCCCTGTTCTCCGGCAGCTTCGGCCCGACCGCCGTCGCCCGGTCGGTGCTGACGGCGGCCGCGGCCGCCCGTTCCGCGGGCGGCTCTCGGTGCAGCAGCGGCCGCATCACCTCGGCCGCGGTGGCCAGCCGGGGAGTGCCGCACAGGTCGCGCGCGACCTCGTGCACCTCGTGGCCGAGCTTGTCGTAGCGCTCGAGGAGCCCCTGCGCGTCCGCCGCCCCGGCCTCGATCAGCGCGGCGGCCGCCGCCAGCAGCGGATCCCGGGCGTAGTCGCGCAGGATGTCGGCGGGGGAGCGGTAGCCGATCTCTGCGTCCGACCCGGCGTGCCCCAGGTATCGCACCGTCCGCAGATGCAGGACGACCGGACGCCGGCGGCCGCGCACCGCGTCGGCCGCCTGCCGGGACACCCGCAGCGTCTCGACGGCGTCGTCGCCGGCCGCCGTCAGGTAGTCGATACCGGGGATGCTGCGCAGCACGGCCTCGACCCAGCCGTTCGGCGTCCGGGTGCTGATCCCGATGCCGTTGTCCTCACACACCAATAGCAGAGGCAGCTCGATACCGCGGTGCGTGCAGTAGGCGGCGGCGTTGATCGCGCCGGAAGTGGTGGAGTGGTTCAACGAGGCGTCGCCGAAGCTGGTCACCACGACCGCGTCGGCCGGCCAGTGCGCGGCCCGGCTCGGCGCCGACTTCCCCAGCGCGAAGGCGAGACCGACCGCTCTGGGTAGGTGCGAACCGATCGTCGAGGTCTGCGGAATCACCGCCAGGTCGTGGTGGCCGAAGACCTTGTGCCGGCCGCCGGAGATCGGGTCGTCGACCGATGACGCGACCCCGCGCAGCACATCCTGGACGGGATCCGACCCCGGGACCTGCCCGGCCCTGGCCGCGTAGAAACCGCCCGACCGGTAGTGCAGAAGCGCCGGATCCGTCGGCCGCAGCGCCAACGCCACCGCCGCGTCGCTCTCGTGCCCGGCCGAGGAGATGGTGTAAAAGCCCTCGCCCCGGCTCTGCAGCCAGCGCGCGGCCAGGTCGGTGTGCCGGCTCAGCACCTGAGCCCGGAAGTAGCTCCACAACAGCTCGGTGTCCGGTCGAACCGTTGCGGCAGTAGGGGTCTCAATCGGTCGCGGCACCCCGGCCCGATCCGGATCGGCGGCCCACTCGCCGAGTCGGCGGCGAACATGCTCGTCAACGGTCTCCATCTGCTGGTCTCTCCCTCGCGGCCGGAACGGTCATTATCCTGCCGTGCCGGTCGAGCAGATACCGGGCCTCCGGTCGGCCCGGTCGGTCCGCGGCCGGGTACCGGGCGGCTCAGTCGTTGTCGAGGATGGCCAACTCGGCGTCGGCATCCAGCGGGTCCAGCGGTTCCCACCGTGGGCCGCCGGCGTGAGCCTCGCTGCGCATTCGTTCGACCATGTGTGGGTGGTGCAGTTCGAATGCCGGGCGCTCGGAGCGGATTCGGGGCAGCGAGGTGAAGTTGTGCCGCGGCGGTGGGGAACTTGTCGCCCACTCCAGCGAGTTGCCGTAGCCCCACGGGTCGTCGGCGGTGGTCACCTCGCCGTGCCGCCAGGACTTGATGACGTTCCAGACGAACGGCAACATGGATGCACCGAGGACGAAGGCGCCGATCGATGAGAAGCCGTTCAGCCAGGTGAAGCCGTCGGTGGGTAGGTAGTCAGGGTAGCGGCGCGGCATGCCCATGTTGCCCAGCCAGTGCTGCACCAGGAACGTCATGTGGAAGCCGACGAAGGTGGTCCAGAAATGGAACTTCCCCAGGCGCTCGTCCAGGAACCGGCCGGTGAACTTCGGGAACCAGAAATAGACACCGGCGAAGGTGGCGAACACGATGGTGCCGAACAACACGTAGTGGAAATGCGCGACCACGAAATACGAGTCGGTGACGTGGAAATCGAGCGCCGGCGAGGCCAGGATCACTCCCGTCAGCCCACCGAACAGGAAGGTGACCAGAAACCCACAGGACCACAGCATGGGTGTCTGGAACGAGACCCGGCCGCGCCACATGGTGCCGATCCAGTTGATGAATTTCAGCCCCGTCGGGATGGCGATCAGATAGCTCATGAAGCTGAAGAACGGCAGCAGAACACTGCCGGTGGCGAACATGTGGTGTGCCCAGACGGCCGACGAGAGGCCGGCAATGGAGATGGTCGCGAACACCATGCTGCGGTAGCCGAATACCGGTTTGCGGGAGAAGACAGGAATGACTTCCGTGATGATGCCGAAGAACGGGATCGCGACGATGTAGACCTCGGGATGACCGAAGAACCAGAACAAATGCTGATAGAGGATGGCTCCGCCGTTGGCCGGGTCGAATACGTGCGAGCCGAAGTGTCTGTCGGCGGCCAGCCCTAGCAGTGCCGCGGTGAGGATCGGAAACGCGATCAGCACCAGGATCGAGGTGACCAGGATGTTCCAGGTGAAGATCGGCAGCCGCCACATCGTCATCCCCGGGCAGCGCAGGCAGATCGCCGTGGTGATCATGTTGACCGCGCCGAGGATGGTGCCGAGCCCGGACAGCGCCAGGCCCATGATCCACAGGTCGCCGCCGACCTGCGGCGAGTTCTCGATGTTCGACAGCGGTACATAGGCGGTCCAGCCGAACGCGGCGGCACCGCCGGGGGTGACGAACCCCAGCATCGCGATGGTGGCACCGAAAAGATAGAACCAGTAGGACAGGGCGTTCAGCCGGGGGAAGGCGACGTCGGGGGCGCCGATCTGCAGCGGCATCACCAGGTTCGCGAAACCGAACACGATCGGCGTCGCGTAGAACAGCAGCATGATCGTGCCGTGCATGGTGAACAGCTGGTTGTACTGCTCCAGTGACAGGAAATCCAGGCCCGGCCTGGCCAGTTCCGCCCGCATCAACATGGCCAGCAGGCCGCCGATCATGAAGAACGACAGCGTCGTGACGATGTACATCATGCCGAGGACCTTCGGGTCCGTCGTCTTCAGATAGCCGAGAAACCTCGACCCCTTCGCCGGCCGCGCAAGCAGGGGGCGCTGCACCAGGGTTCGTGGGGCGACCGCCGTCATCGCTGGCTCGGAATCGCGGTGTCCGCCAACTGTTCCACCAGCGGCCGCAGGTTCTCGAACACCGGTGCGGGGTGGACGGTCCCGGCAGTGTGGCCGGTCGCCGTGGTTGCCGGCGTCGAATGTTCGAGGAACCGCAGCAGCTCGACCGGGAACGGCAGCACCAGGGTGGAGTTCTTCTCGGCGGCCACCTCGACCACGGTCTGCAGTAGCCGCAGTTGCAGGGCCGCCGGCGTCTGCGCCATCACTGTCGCTGCCTGCGCCAGCTTTTCGGACGCCTGCAGTTCGCCGTCGGCGGTGATCACCCTGGCCCTTCGTTCCCGCTCGGCCTCGGCCTGTCGGGACATCGACCGCTTCATCGACTCGGGCAGCACCACGTCCTTGATCTCGACCCGGTCGACGTGCAGACCCCAACCGATGGCCGGACTGTCGATCATCAGCTCCAGGCCCTGGTTGAGTTTTTCTCGGTTGGACAGCAGATCGTCCAGGTCGCTTTTGCCGATGATCGACCGCAGTGAGGTCTGCGCGACCTGACCGACCGCCGATCGGTAGTCCTCGACGTCGACGATCACCGTGACCGGGTTGATCACCCGGAAGTAGACGACGGCGTCGACCCGGACGGTCACGTTGTCGCGGGTGATGCCGTCCTGCGCCGGAACCGGCAGGGTGACGATCTGCATGCTCACCTTCCGCAGTCGATCGATGATCGGGACGATCATCGCCAGGCCCGGCCCGCGCGGTTCGGCCAGCACCTTGCCGAACCGGAAGACGACCCCGCGCTCGTATTGATTGACCACCCTCGCCGAGCCGGCCGCCGCGACGACCGCCAACACCAGCAGCACGACCAGAATCGTCACCAGCACGGTCATGGCCGGCGACCCGCCTGCTGGTTTGCGCGCAAGTGACGGTCGGCGCGCAGGTACATCACTCCGCAGACCGCGGCGGCGACCAGGAACAACAGGGTGCCGAAGGGCGACTGCGAGGCCAGCAGCACAAACATGAAGAACAGGCAGCCGATCGTCGCACCCAGCCAGGCACCCCGGCCGGGGCCAGGCGGCGACGGCGGTTCGACCCGGTCGAGCTTTTGGGCCAGGTCCGGATCGTCCGTGGCGAGTTGACGCTGGATTTCGCGTAAAGTCTCGCGTTCGCGGTCACTGAGCATGACGCACCTCCCAGGAGGTTCGCCGGCTCCGAGTTCCGTGCTCCGAGTATCCGACGCGCCTCGTGAGGAATATCGTAGCCCGATATATACGAGTCGTACAGGGTGGGGGGATCGAGAGCGTTAACGACGAGTAGAAGGGCGGCGCCCGGTGCCCAAGCACGCTGACAGTTCAACGCGCGGCTATCCGCCATCCGGCGATCCGAAATCTGGCGAGTCGCCATCTGGCGAGTCGCCACGGCCGCTGACCAAGGCGGAATACGAGGAGCTGGCGGGCTTCCGAGCCGCGCTACGCAAGTACCTGCGATTCAGCGAGGAACTGGTCCGCGCACACGGTCTGACGCCGCAGCAGTATCAGCTCCTGCTGGCGGTCAAGGGGTACCCGGGCCGGGACTGGGCGACCGTCGGGGAACTCGCCGAGCAGTTGCAGCTACGGCATCACAGCGTGGTCGAGCTGATCGACCGCGCGCAGCGTGCCGATTTGGTCTGCCGGGCGGCCGATCCCGGTGATGCCCGGGTGGTGCGTGTGCAGCTGACGCCGAAGGGCGCCGGGTCACTGGGCAGACTCAGTGCGCTGCACAAGGAACAGCTGCTGCGGTTGGACCCGGACTCGCTGAGCATCCCGTTCACCGATCCGGACTGAGGCGGCTTCGGTTACAGGCCGCGGTTGTTCGGGCTGTTGGTCGATCAGCGGCCGAAGATGTCGTCTGTCATCGGGCCGTTGCCGGCCAGCAGGCCGCCGTCCACCGGCAGGGCGACGCCGGTGATCCAGCTTGCGTCGTCACCGGCGAGGAAGGCGATGGCTGCGGCCACATCCTGCGGGGTGCCCACCCGGCCCAGCGGATACCAGCGCTTCAGCCGCTCGAGGATAGCCGGGTCGCGGTCCACCCGCTGCTGCCAGATCGGGGTGGCAATGGTGCCGGGAACCACTGCGTTACACCGGATTCCGTGCTTCCCGTAGCCGACGGCCAGTGATCGGGTCAGGCTGAGCAACCCCGCCTTGGCCGCCGAGTACGCCTCGTTGCCGTAGAAGCCGACCGCGTTCACCGAAGCGACGTTGACGATCACCCCGGCACCGCGGGCCGTCATCGACGGCAGGACGGCCTGGGACATCAGGTAGCTGCCGGTCAGGCTGACGGCGATGTCACGATCCCAGGCCCGCCGGGAGATCTCGTCGAAGGAGGCGGCGTCGCAGACCGCCGCATTGTTCACCAGGATGTCGACGCCCCCGTCCCCTGAGCCGTAGCGGGGTTGTCCCGCGATCGCGGCGGCGACGGCCGACTCGTCGCTGACGTCGAGTTCGATGCCCAGCGCTCCCGGCAGGTCGGCTGCCGTCGCCCTCGCCCGGTCGCCGTCGAGGTCGGCGACCACCACGGTGGCGCCCGCGGCCGCGAACCTGGCGGCCGTCACCGCGCCGATGCCGGACCCGCCGCCGGTGATCAGCACGACCCTGCCGTCGAAGCGTTGCGGGGCGGGACCCGGGGGAGCGTCAGCCATGGTCGGTCTCCGTTCGTCGGCTCGATCATGGCAGGCCCGACGTGGTGCCCGACGGCCGCATTCGGTGCGGGGGCCGCCGAGTTGGTGGGTTCGTCCTCGCTGGGTGGCCGGTTTCGGTGCGGGAGTCGCCGAGTCGGTGGGTTCGTCCTCACGCGGTGGCCGGTTTCGGTGCGGGAGTCGCCGAGTCGGTGGGTTCGTCCTCACGAGCCGGCGTGCACAACCCTGCATTGTTCTAGTATCATGCGAACTATGTTGATTCGTGTGGATCCGGCCTCCGAGGTGGGGCTGGCCGAACAGATCGCCGGCCAGGTTCGTGGCGCGCTGGTCGTCGGCGACGTCGTTCCGGGCGAGAAGCTGCCGGCGGCAAGGGAACTGGCCGCCGGTCTGGACGTCAACATGCACACCGTGCTGCGCGCCTACTCCGTGTTGCGCGACGAGGGGCTGATCGAACTGCGTCGAGGACGCGGCGCCCAGATCCGATCGGACGTGGACACCAGCGCGCTGCGGCTGGACGACCAGATCCGGGATCTGCTGCGTTCGGCGGACCGGCTGGGGATCGCCCGGGACGCCCTGATCGACAGAATAAGAAAGGTATCGACATGACCGCAGAACCCTCCGGACACGGCCGCTGGGCGGCGGTCGGACTGGCCGCGGCCGCGCCGGTGCTGCTGATCGCGTTCCGGCTGCTCTTCTCCGGCCGCACGCCCGAGCAGATCCCGACGCACTGGAACCTGCACGGGCAGGTCGATCGAACCGCCGGCTCGATCGGTTTCTTCCTGGTGCTGTTGGCGCTGAGTCTGGTGCTGGCCATCGCCGCGATCGTTGCCGTGCTGCTTCGTCGTCATCCCGGCCCCGCCCGGATCTCGGTAGCCGCGCTGCTCTTCGGAAGTTGGCTGGCCACAGGCATTTTCTGCACCACCATGGCGGTGTCGGCCGGCGCCCGCACGGCTCAGCAGGTGTCGTTCCCGTGGTACGCGGTGGTGATCGTCCTGGTTGTGCCGCTGCTGGCCGGGGCGGCCGGCTGGTCGTTGCTGCCGGCCGACCGGTTGCCGGCCGTGCCGATCGGGACCGACAGCACCCTGCAGTTCGGCGACACCGAGCGGGTGGTCTGGGTGGGACGGGCCAGTTCGCTGCCGGTGCGCTGGATCGCGGTGCTCGCCCTGGTGGCCAGTGCAGTGTTGGTGGTGCTGTCGGTGCCGGTCGCAGTGGTGGTGTTCGTGGCTTCGCTGCTGCTGATCATGGTCTCCGAGCTCGGCGTGCGGGTGGACGAGTCCGGGTTGCACACATTGTGGGGACCGTTCGGCCGGCCGTGCAGCACGATCGCGCTGAGCAACATCGCCGGTTCCCGGGCGGAGCAGATCCAGCCAATGCATTGGGGCGGTTGGGGTTTGCGGTTCTCGGCCCGGGGCACCGCAGCGATTGTCAGGTCCGGGCCGGGCATCGTCGTCGACCGGGTCGGGGGATCGAGATACGCGGTAACGGTTGACGGTGCGGAGCAGGGTGCTGAGGTGCTCAACGCCCTGCTGGCCAGGGACCGTCGCGCCGGTTGAGGATCAGCGCAGGGAGTTGGCGGTGGGGCAGCCGTAGGCGTTCCGGCCGGCGATGCCGACCTGGTTCAGGTACCGCACCACGATCAGCCAGGCGCGGTAGACCGGAACCTCGTGGTAAACGACCCCTTGCTCCAGACAGAAGTCCCGGATCACCGGCCGGGCCAGCCGCAGGTTCGGCCGCGGCATGCTCGGAAACAGGTGATGCTCGATCTGATAGTTCAGCCCGCCCATCGCGAAGCTGGCCACCCGCCCGCCGAGTACGTTGCGCGAGCTGATCACCTGTCGGTGGAAGAAGTCGATCTTCTCGGTCGGCGGGACGACCGGCATTCCGATGTGGCTGACGGCGAACGACGCACCCAGGTAGACGCCCATCGCCCCGAGGACCACGCCCAGGAAGGTGGCGGCGATGCCGGGCGGCAGGAACACGAACAGCAGCGCGGGCAGCGCGGCCAGCCGCAGCGTGATCAGCGTCAACTCGAGTCGACGCCGCTTCATGGTGGGATCGGTGATCAGTGCCACCACGCTCTGCACCTGCAGGTTGAGCATCTCGACCAGCAGCAGCGGGAAGAACCACCAGCCCTGCCGGGCGTGCATGGCCAGTGCCCAGCGGGACCGGATCGGCTTCTCGGCCAGGTAGAAGTGCACCAGCGACGGGTCGATGTCCGGGTCCTTGCCGATCTGGTTCGGCGCGGCGTGGTGCTTGGAGTGCTTGTTGTTCCACCAGGCCAGGCTGACGCCCCCCATGCCGGTGCCGAGTACCAGTGCGGTCCAGTCGTTCCACCGGCCCGAGGTGAAGATCTGCCGGTGGGCGGCGTCGTGACTGAGGAAGATCAGCTGGGTCAGCACGAAGGCCAGCCCCCCGGCGATGCCGAGCTGGGCCCAGCTCTCGCCGATAAAGGAGAAGCCGACCCATAGGCCGGCCAGCAGGGCCAACAGGATCACGATCTTCGCCAGGTAGTAACCGCGGCGGCGTTTGAGCAGGCCGCGTTGCTGGACGGCATGCATGACCGTGGCGTAGTCGGTGGCTTTGCGGGGCGAGTCCGGGCGATGTTCGCTGGTGCTCTGTCTGGTTCGGTCGGTGGCGAGCGTCATGGCCCTGCGTCCGTCCCCGGACCAACTGGTGGACCGAAGTCATCGTGAACCGGGAAATGGCGTGGCTTCCGCAGTCGCGCCGGCGAATCGCCCGATGCTTCAGCCTACCTACTTCGGCCGGCAGTGGGTCATTTCGGTTTCGACCGGGCCATTAACCTGACCTCATGAGTATCCCCGTCCTGACAGCTGTCGCCTGGCCGTACGCCAACGGCCCGCGGCACATCGGCCACGTCTCCGGCTTCGGCATCCCCGCCGACATCTACTCCCGCTACCAGCGGATGGCCGGCAACGAGGTGCTGATGGTGTCCGGCACCGACGAACACGGCACCCCGATCCTGGTGCTGGCCGAACAGGAGGGCGTCAGCCCACGGGTGCTCGCCGACCGCTACAACAAGGTGATCGTCGACGACCTGCAGGGACTGGGCGTCAGCTACGACCTGTTCACCAGGACCGAGACGCGCAACCACTATGCCGTCACCCAGGAGATGTTCCGGGCGGTGCACCGCAACGGCTACTTCGTGCCGCAGACCAGCCAGAGCGCGATCAGCCCGTCCACCGGTCGCACGCTGCCCGACCGGTACATCGAGGGCACCTGCCCGATCTGCGGGTACGACGGCGCGCGCGGCGACCAGTGCGACAACTGCGGCAACCAGCTCGATCCGATCGACCTGATCAACCCGAGGTCCAAGATCAACGGCGAGACCCCGAAGTTCGTCGAGTCCGAGCAGTTCATGCTCGATCTGCCGGCCCTGGCCGTCGCGCTGGGCGAGTGGCTGCACACCCGCAAGGACTGGCGGCCGAACGTGTTGAAGTTCTCGCTGAACCTGCTGGACGATCTGCGCCCGCGGGCGATGACCCGCGACATCGACTGGGGCATCCCGGTGCCACTGGACGGCTGGCGGGATCGGCCGGACAAGAAGCTGTACGTGTGGTTCGACGCGGTGATCGGCTACCTGTCCGCCTCGGTGGAATGGGCCCGCCGCTTCGGCGAAGGTCCCGATCACTACCAGCACTGGTGGGCAAACCCGCAGGCCCAGCACCGGTACTTCATGGGCAAGGACAACATCACCTTCCACAGCCAGATCTGGCCCGCCGAATTGCTCGGCTACAACGGCGAGGGTGCCAAGGGCGGCGAGCCGGGAGCCTTCGGGCACCTGGATCTGCCCACCGAGGTGGTCTCTAGCGAGTTCCTGACGATGAGCGGTTCCAAGTTCTCCTCGTCCAGGGGCACGGTCATTTATGTCGGCGACTTCCTCCGCGAGTACGGCCCGGACGCGTTGCGCTACTTCGTGTCCGTCGCCGGCCCGGAGACCCAGGACACCGACTTCACCTGGGAGGAGTTCGTCCGCCGGACCAACTTCGAGCTGGCCAACGAGTGGGGCAACCTGGTGAACCGCTCGGTGTCGATGGCGCACAAGAACTTCGGTGCGATCCCGCCGGCCGGTGCCCTGACCGACGTCGAGGCCCAGCTGCTGGGGGCCGCCGATACCGCCTTCAGCACGGTCGGGGACCTGTTGCAGCGCAGCCGGTTCAAGCAGGCTGCCGGGGAGGCGATGCGGGTGGTATCGCTGGCCAACAAGTACATCTCCGACACCGAACCGTGGAAGCTGGCCAAAGACCCGGCGGATCGCGATCGGCTCGGGACGGTGCTGAACACCGCGCTGCAGGTGGTCGACGATGCCAAGACGCTGCTCACCCCGTTCCTGCCGCACTCGTCCCAGAAGGTCTTCGAAGCCCTTGGTGGACAGGGTGTCTGGGCCGCGGAGCCGGAGATTCAGAACGTCACCGACTTCGATGACGCCGTCGAGGGGGTCGGGGTGCCGGAGGTCACCGACTATCCCGTGCTCACCGGGGACTGGGCCGGCCAGCAGGCGACCTGGCGACGTAGGCCGATCGAGTCCGGCATTCCGCTGGCGAAGCCGACCCCGTTGTTCGGCAAGCTCGATCCGGAACTCGGCGAGACCGGGCCCGACTGGGCGCCGATCAAGAAGGACTGAGTGTGAGTCGACAGGGAGCGGAGGCAACGGCCGGTGGAGCGGAGCGACACCAGCCGGCCCGCAGGGACCGCGGAGACGAACAATCCAGTTCGCCACTGCCCGAATCGTTGCGCGACCGGAGACCAGCGAAACCGCCGGAACCGTTGCCCGGCAGCGTGATCGACGCGCATACCCACCTGGATGCCTGCGGCGCGGATACCCCGGAGCTGGTGGCGGGTGCGATGCAGCGGGCGGCCGCCGTCGGTGTCGCGAAGGTCGTCACCATCGCCGACGACCTGGCCGCCGCCCGCTGGGCGGCAACCGCGGCGACCTGGCATCCGGACCTGTACGCCGCCGTTGCCTTGCACCCGACCAGGGCCGACACCCTGGACGACGCCGCCCGGGCCGAGCTCGGCGAGCTGGCCCGTCAGCCCAAAGTGGTCGCGATCGGTGAGACCGGCCTCGACCACTACTGGGACGCGGCCCCGCACCCGGCGCAGGCCGAGGCGTTCGCCTGGCACATCCAGCTGGCCAAGGACGTCGGCAAGCCGTTGATGATCCACGACCGGGACGCCCACGACGCGGTCTTCGACGTGCTGCGGGCCGAGGGCGCGCCGCCGGAGGTGATCTTCCACTGCTTCTCCGGCGACGCGCAGCTCGCCCGCCGCTGCGCCGATGCCGGCTTTGCGATGTCGTTCGCCGGTCCGGTCAGTTTCCGCAACGCGACGGATCTGCACGCAGCGGCGAAGCTGGCCCCCGCCGAATTGCTGCTGGTGGAGACGGACGCACCGTTCCTCACCCCGCACCCGCAACGGGGGACGGTCAACGAGCCCTATGCCCTGCCCTACACGGTGCGTGCGCTGGCCGCTCTCCGCGGCGCCGATCTGGCGGAGCTGTGCACCCGATTGCGCTCGAACGCGGAACGGATTTACCGCCTGAGCTGACGCTCGCTACCGCCGAACGGGTGGATTCGCGAGGGAGATGTGGACAACACCCCAGGTCACCGGCTTGCCCTGGCCGTGTCCACCCCGTTACCCTTCCGTGATACCAGCCGGGATGGGGAAGTTCCGGGTGCGTCCTAGATGTTGTGTGCGCCATTCGGGGTGCGTTCACGGCCGGCGTGCTCGCCCCTGCCCGGGTTCAGCTGAGCAGGGACATTTGTGGCTATCTTCTTCGACGACGAGCGCGCCCCGGGAACGGTCGACAGCAGCACCGACACCCCGAATTCGACCGAAACTTCCTCCACTTCCTTCGTGGACACCGATTCTTCTCCGAGCACCGGGGCCACCGGCCCCGAAGCCATCGGCCACGCCGTCGCCGTTACCGCGGCCGCCGATACCGCCGCCGGTGGGACAGCCGGCCCGAAGCGCCGCCTGCGCAAGCCGCTGCTGATCGGCTCGGCCGTCGTCATCGCCCTGGTGGCCGCCGCCGGCGGCACCATGAGTGCGCTGGCCAAGGACGTCACCATCTCCGTTGACGGGCAGCGTCAGCAGGTCACCACCTACGCCTCGTCCGTCGAAGGCGCGCTGGCCGCGGCCGGCGTCAGCGTCGGCCAGCACGACACCCTCGCCCCGGCCGGCGCCGCCGCCGTCAGCGACGGCTCGACCATCGCCGTGCAACGCGGCCGGTTGCTGAGCGTCACCGTCGATGGTCGCACCCGCAAGTTGTGGACCACCGCCAAGACCGTCGACCAGGCGATGGCCGAGCTGGGCCTCGGGGTCGACAACTTCCGGCTGTCGGCCGACCGGTCGCGGAGCATCCCGCTGGCCGGGTTCACGCTGCAGGCCGACACGCTGCACACCGTCACCATCGCCAACCGCACGGCGAAGCCGGCCACCGTCTCCACCGCCGCGAAGACCGTCGGTGAGCTGCTGACCGCCCGCGGCATCACCATCGGCAAGAACGATCGACTGTCCCCGGCCGCCGGCACCACCCTGACCGCCGGCACCAAGATCGTCGTCAAGAGACTGCCGACGGTCGCGGTCGCCGTCGGCGGCAAGCCGGCCACCGCGATCACCAGCGGCGCCCGCACCGTCGGCCAACTGCTCAAGGTTCACCGGATCGCCGTCGGCAAGATGGACCGGCTGACTCCGGCCGCGACCACGGTGCTCACCGACAAGCTCAAGGTCACCGTCACCCGCGTGACGGTGACCACCAACGTGGTCCAGAAGCCGATCGCACAGCCGGCGGACACCCAGGTCGACGATGCCGACCTGCTCGTCGGCACCTCCGAGGTCGATGCCCAGGGCCATCCCGGCACACTGGCGATCAGCTATCGCACCGTGCTGACGAACGGCAAGGCGGCCCCGGCCAAGGAGACGTCCCGGAAGGTGACCACCGAGCCGAAGGCGACCGTGATCCGGGTGGGCACCAAGCCCAAGCCCGCACCGGAACCGCAGCCGACCCAGCAGGCCGAGCCCGCGCAGGCGGCCGCGGCTGCGCCGGCGGCGTCCTCATCCAGTTCCGGGTGGAGCGTCAACTGGGACGCGATCGCCAACTGTGAGTCGACCAACAACTGGAGCATCAACACCGGCAACGGCTTCTACGGCGGGTTGCAGTTCAGCCAGTCGACCTGGGCGGCCTACGGCGGCCTGGCCTACGCGCCGCGGGCCGACCTGGCCAGCAAGTCTCAGCAGATCGCGGTCGCCGAACGGACCCTGGCCGGCCAGGGCATCGGCGCCTGGTCCTGCGGATACCGAGGCTGACGCCCGCCTATGGCCTCCACGTCGCCGATCACTCCTGTGTCCGAACCTGTGCTGCAACCCGATAACGCTCGGCGCGGTCCTGCCGCGGCCGACCGCGGACCGTGGGTGTCGCCCGAGGAACTCGCGGCGCGCCGGGCCGTCCGGCGTCGTGCCGTCATTCCGGCACAGCGGACCAGCGGCGCCCGGGTGCCGACGCCGCAGCTGATGGTCGCCGCCAACCGGGGTGACTGGGTGGCTCCGCCGTCGCGGCCGCCGATCGCCGCCGACCGAGGTGTATGGGTGGTTCCGCCGCCGCGCACCCAGGAGGCGCTGGTCGAGGTCGCCGCGTCGGCACTCACGCCGGTGGCCGGGCGGCAGCTCTCCCCGGTTGCCGAGCCGCCGGCGCCGGCATTCGCCGGGCTGCTGCCGGTCGAGCCGAGATCCACTGCGGACGCTCTGCTGCCGGTCGGCGAGTCCTGGTTGGCCCGGCTGCGACGTCCGGCCTTGGCCACCCTGACCGCGGGTCTGGTGATTCTCGGGACCGGAGCGCCGACCTTCGGCGACGACATGAAGGCCGTCACCGTTGTGGTGGACGGCACGCCGCGGACCATCACCACCGACGCCGCGACCGTCGGTGATGCGCTCGCCACCGCCGGCATCCCGGTCCGCGACCACGACCTGCTCGCGCCGGCGGCCGCCACAGCGGTCGCCGACGGCGGGTCGATCACCCTGCGGCGGGGCCGGCTGATCACCGCGGACGTCGACGGCACCCAGCGGCAGTTGTGGACGACGGCCACCTCGGTCGACGCGGCGCTGCACCAGCTCGGACTGGACAACGGTCAGTACCAAGTGGCCGCCGACCGCAGTCGGCCGATCGGCCCGGAAGGGCTGACGCTGGCCGGTCACCGGCTGCACAACGTCACCGTGGTGGACGGTACCGGCGCACCGAAGAAGGCTCGCGTCCCCGGCGCCGACGTAGCCGATGTACTGGCAGCGCAAGGGATTTCGCTGTCCGCCACCGACAAGGTCAGTCCGGCGAGGACCAGCGCGGTGGCCGACGGGACCAAGATCGTGGTCACCAGGATCGCGGTGAAGAACCGCGCGATCGAACAGAAGATCGCCCGTCCGGCCGACGTCACGGTGCCCGATGCCACTCTCGGCAAGGGCGAGTCGAAGGTCACCGCCGCCGGCCGCGACGGAGTCCGCCGGCTGACGATCAAGCGCACCGTCGTCAACGGCAAGGCCTCGGAGAAGGTGGTCGCCAACACCGTGCTGCGCACCCCGCAGGCCAAGGTCGTCAAGGTGGGCACCAAGGAGACCGGGGCCCCGGAATCCTGGAGCGTCCCCTGGGACCGGATGGCCTTCTGCGAGTCGACCAGCCGCTGGTCCGTCAACACCGGGAACGGCACCTACGGGGGCCTGCAGTTCAAGACCCCGACCTGGCTCGAGTACGGCGGCGGCGAGTTCGCTCCTCGTGCCGATCTGGCGACCGAGGCCCAGCAGATCATCGTGGCCGAGCGGCTGTACGCCAAGGAGGGCCTGGCCCCGTGGCACTGTGCCCGGCTGCTCGGCTGGGGCTTCGGCAAGTACCAGGGCTGATCGACACTGAACAACCCTGAGGCCGGCGCACTGCTCGGTGCCGCGGAGATCCGCCGGCTGGCCGCCGAACTCGACCTGCGCCCGACCAAGACGCTCGGCCAGAACTTCGTGCATGATGGAAACACAGTGCGGCGCATCGTTTCTGCCGCCGCCCTGGACGCCCACGAACACGTTCTGGAGATCGGCCCCGGCCTCGGCTCGCTGACCCTCGGGTTACTCGAGGTGGTTCCGCGGGTGACGGCCGTCGAGATCGATCCGCGGTTGGCCCAGTTGTTGCCCAGAACCGTTGCCGCGCACCGTGGCAGCGCCGGCGGGCTGACGGTCGTCACCGCAGATGCGATGCAGGCCAACGCTTCCGTCATCCCCGATGCGCCGACCGCGCTGGTCGCGAACCTGCCGTACAACATCTCGGTGCCGGTACTGCTGCACCTGCTGGCCGAACTGCCCTCGATCCGCCGGGTGCTGGTGATGGTGCAGGCCGAGGTCGCCGACCGGCTGGCCGCGCCGCCGGGGTCGAAGACCTACGGCTCGCCGAGCGCCAAGGCGGCCTGGTACGGCCCCACCCGGCGGGCCGGATCGGTCGGCCGGAACGTGTTCTGGCCGGTACCCGGTGTCGACTCCGCCCTGGTGGCGCTGGACCGACGGCCGACGCCCCGACCGCAGGACCGGGCCGCCGTCTTCGCGGTGATCGACGCCGCCTTTGCCCAACGCCGCAAGACCTTGCGGGCGGCGCTGTCCGGTTGGGCCGGTTCGTCCGCTGCGGCCCAGGAAATCCTGGAGCGGGCGCGAGTCGATCCCGGTGCCCGTGGTGAAGTATTGGATGTGGACGCCTTCATCGCCATCGCCCAGGCCGCCGGATGAGCGAGCCGATGCGGGCGAATGTTGACACAGGTCGGGGCGCCTGTGCGAGGGACGAGCGGCAGGGGGCCCGATGACGGACGGCACGTTCCGGCCGCGGCTGGCCAGTACCACCTCGGACCCGTCCGCCGGCGGGCCCGGCCGGCGCCGGTCCAGGCGGGGATCCGGTGGACCGCAGCGGCCGCGCGACGACCGGGCACCGGTGCGGGTCCGGGTGCCGGCCAAGATCAACCTGGCGCTGGCCGTCGGTGACCTGCGCGAGGACGGCTTCCACGAACTGAGCACCGTCTTTCACGCGGTCGACCTCTACGACGAGCTGACGGTGCGGCCGGCCGCCCGCTGGTCGGTGCGCACCAATGGCTACGGGACGGTGCCGGCCGGACTGAACAACCTGGCCGGCAAGGCCGCCCGGCAGTTGCAGGCCACCCTGCGCGAGCACGGGGTGTACGGCGTGCAGGACGGACCGGTGGCCATCGAGATCGACAAGCAGATTCCGGTGGCCGGCGGGATGGCCGGCGGCAGCGCGGACGCGGCGGCCGCGCTGGTGGCGTGCAACCAGCTCTGGGATGCCCAGCTCACCCCGCGGGATCTGGCCGAGATCGGGCAGCAGATCGGCTCCGACGTGCCGTTCGCGCTGCTCGGCGGCACCGCCGTCGGCGCCGGTCGTGGCGAGCTGCTGTCGCCGGTGCTCACCAGGATGACCCTGCACTGGGTGCTGGCCCTGGCCGACGAGGGGCTGTCCACCCCGGAGGTGTTCGGCGAACTGGACCGGCTGCGTGCGGCCGGCCGGCCGCTGCGCGCCGGCTCCGTCGACGAGATGATCGGCGCGCTGCGATCAGGTGACGTGAATGACGTCGCCGCCGCATTGGGCAACGATCTGCAGGCGGCCGCCATTTCGTTGAATCCGGGGCTGCGGCGCACCGTCAGGGCCGGTACCGATGCCGGAGCGCTGGGTGCGGTGGTCTCCGGATCCGGCCCGACCGTCGCGCTGCTGTGCACGGACGCCCGGCATGCCGGCGAAGTCGCGGCACAGCTGGCCGGCACCGGCACCTGTCGCGCGGTCCGGGTGGCCACCGGCCCGGTTCCCGGCGCCCGGATCATGAACGGCATCGGCTGATGCCCCCGATCGTCAACTTGGAGAATGTCGGCGTCACCCGGGGCGTCACCCGGTTGTTCGGGTCGGTGTCGCTGGGCGTGCAGGACGGCGACCGGATCGGCGTCCTCGGGCTCAACGGATCCGGCAAGTCGACGCTGATGGCCGTGCTCGGCGGCCGGCTGGAACCGGACTCCGGCCGGATCGCGGTGACCCGCGGTACCCGGATCGAGATGGTCGACCAGGCAGCGGATCTCGACCCGACGGCCACCGTCCGGGACGTCGCGCTGCACACCTTCAGCAGCGGCGCCGACCACCACTGGGCGTCGGACTCGGCGGTCCGTGGCGTGCTGACCGGTCTGGGGCTGGGCAATATCGGCCTGGACACCGTGCTGGGCGGGCTGTCCGGCGGCGAGCAGCGCCGGGTGATGCTGGCCGCTGCGCTGGTGACCGACGCCGATCTGCTGATCCTGGACGAGCCGACCAACCACCTGGACATCGAGGGAATCAGTTGGCTGGCAGAGCATCTGCTGGCCCGTCGCGGCGCGCTGATCGCGGTGACCCACGATCGCTGGTTCCTCGACGCGGTTGCCACCACCACCTGGGAGGTGGTCGACGAGCGGGTGGAGATCCGCGAGGGCGGCTACTCGGACTGGGTGTTCGCCAGGGCCGAGCGGCTGCGGCTGGCCCAGGCTGCCGAGGAACGCCGACAGAATCTGGCCCGCAAGGAACTCGCCTGGTTGCGGCGAGGTCCGCCGGCCCGCACCTCCAAGCCGCGCTATCGGATCGAGGCGGCCGAGGCGCTGATCGCCGACGTGCCGGAGCCGCGGAACAGCACCGAGCTGCACAGCTTCGCCAGGCGTCGGCTCGGCAAGGACGTGTTCGACGTCGAGAAATTGACGGTGGCGGTCCCTGCCCCGGCCGGCGATCGGGTGCTGCTGGACGACGTGACCTGGCGAATCGGCCCCGGCGACCGGATCGGTGTGGTCGGCGTCAATGGCTCCGGCAAGTCGACCCTGCTGCGGGTACTCACCGACGATCCGGACGACCCCGCGGCCCGCACCCGGGGGCTGGTCCGCGGCGGCACTGTGAAGCGCGGCAAGACCGTGGAGATCGGTTACCTGTCCCAGGACGCGGCCGAGCTGCCGGCCGAACTCCGTCTGCTGGAAGCAGTATCGGAGATCGCCGGCACGGTGAACCTCGGCGGCCGGGACATGACGGCCTCGCAGCTGGCCGAGCGGTTCGGCTTCACCCACGCCCAGCAGTGGACCAGGGTCGGCGAGCTGTCCGGCGGGCAGCGGCGCCGGCTGCAACTGATGCGGATCCTGATGGCCTCGCCGAACGTGCTGATCCTGGACGAGCCGACCAACGACCTGGACACCGACACGCTGACCTCCTTGGAGGACCTGCTCGACGGCTGGCCGGGCACCATGATCGTGGTCTCGCACGACCGATACCTGATCGAGCGGGTCACCGACGACGTCTACGCGCTTTTCGGTGACGGCAGGCTGACCCACCTGCCCGGCGGGGTCGAGGAGTATCTGCGGCGCCGAGCTCTGCAGCCGGTGACGGCGGCGGTGAGCACACCGGCGGGCGGGACGTCGGTTGCCGCCCCGGCGCCGGTCGATGCGGCCGCTCCAACTCGTGACGCCGGCGAGCTGCGGGCGCTGCGCAAGGAGTTGCAGCGGCTGGAGAAGAAGCTGGAATCCCTGCAGCGCAAACAGGATCAGCTGCATGCCCAGCTGGCCGAGGTGGGCGCCGACTACGCCAAGGCCACCGAGCTCAACGGCCAGCTGAGAGCCGCCGCCGACGAACACGCCGACACCGAGCTGGCCTGGCTCGAGGCCGCCGAGCAGCTCGAGGGCTGACGAACCCAAGGCGTAGCAGGGTTGTCCCGCCGGTGGCGTAGCGGGGTTGTCCCGCCGGCGGGACAACCCCGCTACGCCCTGCGGGGGGGGTCAGGTGTGCAGGCGAGCGGCCAGGGTGGCGACCTCGGCGTCGGTCAACCCGTTGTCGCGCAACCAGTCCGCCACCGCGAGTCCGCTCAGGAACCGATCCAGCGCCGCCCGCCGGTCGACGATCTTCGGCGCGAGTTCGGCCTCCGGGTGCCATCTCTCGTGCTGGTGCGACCGGCCACGCAGGTGATCGTTGATGCCGCGGGCCGCCGCTTCGTAGCCATCCAGGATCTGCCCGCGGGGCACGCCGGCCAACTCCTGCAGCATGGCGGCGATCAGTCCGGTGCGGTCCCGGCCGGCGGAACAGTGGATCACCACCGCACCCTCGGCCGCGGCAACGGCCCGGAACGCCGCGGCCACCCGGTCCGGGAACAGCCGCAGGTAGTCGGCATAGCCCTGCGGGTGGTCCAGGTATGGGACCAGGATCCGTTGGTATTCGGGATGATCGGGATCCTCGGTGGCCGCCGGTACCAGCCGGATCTGCTGCAGCACGGCGGGGTCGACCTGCGGGTCGGTGTCGCGTCGGCGCCGCTCGCGGTCCGAGCGCAGGTCGATCACGGTGCGCACGCCGTCCAGGTGCGCCTGCCGCCAGCCCGCGTCGGTCAGCCACTCACGGCGGGCCATTCGGTAGACGTCACCCCCGAGGTGGTGCAGGTTGACGGCGCCGTCCCAATCCGGCGCAATCCAGGCCCGACCCATCCCCCCAGCGTAGCCAGGCCCGTACCGTCGAATGCATCGAGTGGGCGCTGAGAACCCACATCGGGTGCTCTCCGGCGGAACAGATGGTGGATCTGGCAGGATCGTCGGGTGGAGTTGCGGCAGCTGGAGTTCGTGGTGGCGGCCGCCGAGGAGCTGCATTTCGGCCGGGCCGCCGAGCGATTGCGGGTCAGCCAGCCGACCGTCAGTCAGCAGATCGCCCACCTGGAACGCGAACTCGGCACCCCGCTGTTCGACCGGGCCGGCCGTGGGGTGCGGCTGACGAGCGCCGGCGAACGATTCCTGCCGCAGGCCCGCGCCACCCTGGCCGCGGCCGAACACGCGAGATCCGCCGTCGGCCCGCCCGGCGGGCACGGCACCTTGCGGATCGGCACCAGCTCCGGAATGGGGGAGCGGCTGGACCGGGTACTGCTCGCACTGCGGGACGGCGACCCGCCGCTGGAGACCGAGCTGGTCAGCACCTCCACCCGGTCGAGACTGGATCGGGTCCGCACCGGACGGTTGGACGCGGCCTTCGTCCGCGGCGACGTCGGCAATGCCGCGGGCCTCGAGCTGCTTCAGGTGTGGGACGACCAGCTCCTGGTGGCCCTGCCGGCGGGCTCGGCCGCCGCCCGGCCACCCCGGGTCGAGCTGTCCGCGCTGGCCGGATATGCCCTGCAGCTGGTGCCGCGCTCGGTCAACCCGCCGCTCGTCGATCTAGTGCTGACTGCCTGCGCCACAGCGGGTTTCGAACCGCTGATGAGCTCCGGCGAGCACTCCCTGCAGAACACCCTGGCCCAGATCGGCAGCGGCGCCCAGCACTGGACGGTGATCTTCGCCGCGCACGCCGCCACCATGCGGGTCCCGCAGGTGGCCTTCCGCCGGGTGAGTCCGGAGCTGCTGTTGACGACCTGGCTGGCCGTGCGGGCGGACGCCACCTCACGGAGCATGGCGCCGCTGCTGCGGGCCTGCGCGCAGGCGGCCAGGGAGCTCCGGACCGATTCGGAATCCTGATCGCCGTCATCGGTGAATCGGGCTGGCTCCCGGTCGGGCGGCGCGGTGCACTGGGTGGGTCGCCGACCGGCGACGACCGTCAGACAGTAGTTCGTCAGACCAGGAGGCACCCATGCCCACCATCACCATCCAACAGGGACCGCGCACCGTCGAGCTCAAGCGGGAGCTGGTCAAGAACGTCACCAACGCGTTCGTCGACACCCTCGGCGTGCCCGCCGACAGCGTGCAGATCTGGATCCAGGAGACCACGCCGGACAGCTGGGGCCAGGGCGGCCGGCTGACCGCCGACAAGTAGCCGCCGACACCCGCGACATGCACCAGGGGTGTGGCCGGTGCCCACTCTTGGTGCAGTACGCGGAGTACCGGGGTCTTGACCAACGGGACCGGGGCGTGTTTGCTGACGACGACCTATCTGACATCGTTGTCACGCTCTGGGAGGACCTGATGGCCGGTCGACGCACCATGCTGACCACCGCTGCTGCCGCGTTGTTGCTGGTCACCGCGCCGGCAACGGCCGGGGCCAGTGCATCGCCCGAGTCGGGTCCGCCGCCCGGGGCGGCCGTAGCCGGGGCAACGGCGGCCGGCGCGGTGGTCGCCGACCCCACCCGGTACGTCGACCCGATGATCGGCACCGGCCGGGGCGGAGGCACCGTCGGCGAGATCAACAACTTTCCCGGAGTGTCGACACCGCTGGGCATGATGCAGTTCAGCCCGGACACCGTCGGCTCGTACGCCGGCTACCAGTACCACAGCGACCAGCTGCGCGGCTTCAGCCTGAACCACGCCTCGGTCGGTTGCACGGCCTTCGGTGACGTGCCGATCCTGCCTATCACCGGCCAGGTGACCGATCCGGCGAACCGCTCCGAGCACTTCGGTCACGACGACGAGCACGCCGAACTCGGCTCGTATGCCGTGCACCTCAACGACTCCGACGTGGACGCAAGGATCACCGCGAGCACCAGGACCGGCCTGGCGACGTTCGGCTACCCGGCCGGCAGCACCGCCCAGGTGCTGGTCAAGTCCGGGTCGAGCCTGTCCGGCAGCCGGGCCGCCGACGTCACCGTGACCGGCGACCGGGAGGTGTCCGGATCCAGTACCACCGGCGGCTTCTGCGGCAACGGCAACCAATACACGGTCTACTTCGACATCGTCTTCGACCGGCCGTTCAGCGCGCACGGCACCTGGCAGGGCGGGGCGGTGACGGCCGGCAGCGACACCGCGACCGGCCGCAACTCCGGCGCCTACCTCACCTTCGACACCACGGACGACACCGCGGTGACGGCGAAGGTCGCGATGTCCTACGTCAGCGTCGCCGGCGCCAAGAAGAACATGGCCGCCGAGATCTCCGGGTTCGACCTGGACGCGACGGCCGCGCAAACCAGGGCCGAGTGGAGAGCGCTGCTGACGAAGATCGGAGTCGGCGGCGGCACCGACTCCCAGCTCACCAGTTTCTACACCGCGCTGTACCACGGGCTGTTGCACCCCAACACCTTCAACGACGTCGACGGCCGCTATATCGGGTTCGACAACGAGATCCACGACATCCCGGCCGGGCACACCCAGTACGCCACCTTCTCCGACTGGGACACCTACCGCTCGCTGATCCCGTTGCAGGCCATGCTGTTACCGAAGGAAGCCGGCGACATGGGTAACTCGCTGCTGCGGGATGCGCAACAGCAGGGCGACTGGTGGCCGCGCTGGCCACTGGCCAACGGCACCACCTCGCAGATGAACGGCGACAACTCGGTCGCGGTGTTCGCCAACCTGTCGGCGTTCGGCGCGCAAGGGCTGGACATCGAGTCGGCGCTGCCCATCATGGTCAAGGGCGCCACCAGGTCCGAGACGATCGGCTGGGGCTGGCGGGAGCGCCCCGGCGTCGAGGACTACGTGCGGCTCGGCTACGCGCCGAACAATGCCGACTCCAAGGGTGATCACGGCCGGCAGGGTGCCTCGGAGACCCTGGAGTGGGCAATCGACGACTTCGGCATCGCCCAATTGGCGGCGAAGGTCGGCCGGCACGACCTGGCCGCCGAGTTCACTGCCCGGTCGCAGAACTGGCAGAACATCTTCAACCCGGCCACCGGCTACCTGCAGCCGCGGGATGACGACGGTGCCTACCCGGCGGGGCCGGCCTTCGTCACCCCGCCGGCCGGCGCGTTCGGGCAGGACGGGTATGACGAGGGCAATGCCGCGCAGTACAACTGGTTGGTGCCGCAGAACATGGCCGGCCTGATCGCCGTGATGGGCGGCAAAGCGGCTGCGGCCAAACGACTCGACACCTTCTTCCGCCAGATCAACGACGGGCCGAACGTGCCGTACATGTGGGCCGGCAACGAGGTCGACTTCGGTGTGCCCTGGGTCTACAACTATCTCGGACAGCCGGCCAAGACGCAGGATGCCGTGCGCCGGCTGCAGACCCAGCTGTACAGCCCGACCCCGGACGGTGCTCCTGGCAACGACGACCTCGGGGCGCAGTCGTCGTGGTATGTCTGGGCCGCGCTCGGCATGTACCCGGTGACGCCCGGCCGGCCGGACCTGTCGTTGAACACGCCGATGTTCAGCACCGCTGTCATCTCGCTGGGCAACGGCAAGACGCTGACGGTCAACACCCCGCGGGCCGGGACCGCCGACCACTACATCTCCAGGACCGCGGTGAACGGCGCCAACAGCACCAGTACCGCCTTGCCGCCGTCCATCCTGCAGACCGGCGGGACCGTGGACGTCACCCTCGCCGCGACACCCGGGAAGGCCGGCAAGGCCTGGGGGACCAGGCCGAAGGATGCACCGCCGTCATACTCCGATGCCCAGGTCGCGGCGATCGGCTTCACCGATCCGACCGGGACGCTGACCGTCCCCACCGGGTCGGTCAAGGAGATCCTGGTCGGCGCGGCCGGCACCGGCCTTGGGCAGAAGCGGGTGACGTGGAAGGCGACGGCGCCGGCCGGCGTCACTGTGTCGCCGAGTAGCGGGCTGGTCATCGCACCATCCGTGGGTCAACGTGCATCGGTCGTGCGGATCAGTGTCGATCCCGGTGCCAGGTCGGACTTCCGGGCCGTCGATTTCAGCTTCGCCACCAAGGTCGGCGGAAAGACGCAGCAGTTGCCGACCACCACGGTGGTCGTGGTGAACCCGGGGAAGGACGACACCGCCAAGGCCTGCATCACCCTCGGCGGGCAGAACCAGCCGGCCGGGCTCGAACAGGTCGAGAACGACGACGGCGTCACCACCGGGGTGACCATCGGCGGGCGCCCGGCCCGGGCGACGGTCGGTGAGCGGTCGAACTACATGTACTTCGATCTGGACGACCGGCTGATACCGGGAGGCAGCTACTCCGCGACCGTCGAGGTGAGCTACTTCGACCACGGCACCGGAAGCTGGCTCCTGCAATACGATTCGGCCCAGCCGGACGAGGCCTACCACAGCACCGGATCGGTGACCAGGACGAACACCGACACCTGGAAGACCGCGACCTTCACCTTGAACGGTGCG
Organism: Nakamurella lactea DSM 19367; assembly: GCF_000426645.1. Taxonomy (GTDB): domain Bacteria; phylum Actinomycetota; class Actinomycetes; order Mycobacteriales; family Nakamurellaceae; genus Nakamurella; species Nakamurella lactea. The sequence goes on from NZ_AUFT01000016.1 coordinate 164,151, forward strand.
GCCTTCCGTAGCCGGGAGAACGTGCACTCCGACTTCCGATTGCAGATCGGACCCGACCAGGCGATCGGCGACGTCAGCGTTCAGGCCAGCGGCGCCGGGTTGCTGGCGATGGACATGTGCGGCTGAGCTGCGGACATTTGCTGCACCGACCCGGCCGGCAACCTGAGCGCAACGGCGGCGGCGATCGCCATCACCGCTGCCCCGATCGCGAACACCAGGTCGATGGCGTGCATCACCGACGCGGCGGCCCCGGCGACCCCGACGACCGTCACGAAGATCGCCCCGAAAACAGCTGCCCCGACGGAGGTGCCGACGGACTCGACGAACCGGATTCCGGTGGTGGCCATGCCGAGATCGGCCCTGTGCACCGACGACTGGACGATGATCACCTCGTTGCCGATGCAGATGCCGATGCTCGCGCCCAGCAGGAACAGCAGCGAGCCGATCAGCCACCAGGGACTGTGCACGGTCAGCATGGCCAGCCCGACCATGGTGACCGCGGTGAGCGCCGTACCGGCGATGATCGACAGCCGCAACGGACGATGGTGTTTGATCAACAGGGCGCCGATCAGACCGCCGAGGCCGAGGCCCAGTGCCTCCGGGATCATCGCCACGCCGGTACCGATCGGCGACAGCCCGTGCACCACCTGTAGTTCGATCACCAGGTACACCGTGCCGGCGGCCAGTCCCAGACCGGTGGCGACCTGCAACAGGGTCACCACCCGCAGCACCGGATGACGCAGCAGTCGCGGCGGGAAGAACGGCGCGGGTGAGCGGCGCTGTCGGCGGGCGAAGGCGAAGCCGAGCAACAGCACGGCCACCAGCAGGCCCAGAATCGGTGCGGACCACCAGGAATACCGCTGGCCGCCCCATTCGCAGACCAACAGCAGCAGGGCGGCCGCGCCGCCGATCAGCAGCCCACTGAGGACATCGATCCGTTCCCTCGTCGGCACAAAGCTGACCCGCAGGAAGCGGGCCATGGCCAGCCAGGCAACCAATCCCAGCGGCAGGTTGACGAAGAAGATCCAGCGCCAGCCCAGGTGTGACAGGAGCAGGCCGCCGACCAGCGGGGCGATCACCAGCCCGAAACCGACCAGCAGCCCGGCGATGGCGTTGCCGTTGGTGCCGGCCGAGCTGTCCGGGTCCTCGGCGCGCAGGTGCCCGAACACCACCATGGTCACGCTCAGCAGCCCGCCGCCGCCCAGGCCCTGCACGGCGCGCAGCACGATCAGTTCGGGCATCGAGGTGGCCAGTCCGCAGGCCAGCGAGCCGAGCAGGAACAGGCCGAGCGATCCGAGCATGACCGGCCGGACCCCGACGATGTCGCTGAGCTTTCCGTACAACGGCTGCACCACCGTGCCGGCCAGCAGGTAGGCCGTCACCAACCACGGCACCTGGGCGGCGCCGCCGACTGCGTGCAGTTCGTCGGCGATCGGCACCGCGGCGCTGGTGACGATGTTCGTGTCCAGGATGGCGATCAGCAGGACCGCCATCCCGGCAATCGTCACCGCGGTCTGGGCGAACCGACTCATGCCGGGCGGTACACGCGACGCGGTGGGAACGGCTGAGGTCATGACGGTGGGCTCCTTCAAGATTAGGTTGGTCGAGATCAAAAATAGACCGAACCTAGAAATATGACAAGTCGATAATTAGGTCGACTACGGACAGCGGCTAAGCTGAGTGCCATGTCAAGCCAGGCCGGCCTGCGGGAGCGCAAGAAGGACCAGACCCGCCGGCGGATCGCCACCACCGCGATCGGGCTGTTTCTGGAGCGCGGGTTCGAGGCGGTTTCGGTGGCGGATGTGGCGGCGGCGGCGGACGTCTCGAAGATGACGGTGTTCAACTACTTCCCGGCGAAGGAGGATCTGTTCTTCGGCGCGGGCGCCACCATTTACCCGGATCTGGCCGACGCGGTCCGGGACCGGGAGCCGGAAACCAACCCGATCGAGGCGATCCGCGAGTTCGTCCGATCGGAGTTGCAGCGTCGTGCCGAGTGGACCGGGCTGCACGACGGGGTCGCGCCGTTCGCCAGGATGCTGCTGGGCAGCCCGGCGCTGACCACCGCGCTCGAGGGCCGGATGAGCGCGATGCGGGAGAACCTGGTGGCCGCCCTCGAGGAGGCAGCCGGATTCTCGCCCGCGCACCACACCGGCGACTGGGTGGAACAGGCGCTGCGGTCGGACGCCGCCGGCGGCGCATCGTCCTCGGACGAGCCGGATCTCGGTGAGCTGACGGCGGATCGATTGATCCCGAGAATGGTTGCCGAGCAGACCTTCGCGGTGATCCAGACATTGATGATGGCGAACCTGCTGCGCCAGGTCGCCGGGATCAACGCGGACGCATCGGCATCGGAAGCGTTGCGCACGTTGGACATCGGCTTCGACCTGCTGGCCGGTGGGCTGGCTGACTTCCCGGCGATCTCGTTCCCGGCGAAATCGGCGGACTGAGCTCGAGCGGAAGGTCGTTGTGCGGTCCGGCCGGGTCGGCGGGCCGGACCGTCAGCCGGTCAGGAAGGCCAGCGTCAGCTCGGTGAACATCTTCGGGTCGGCGGCCCAGACCCGGTGTCCCACACCGACACTGATGCGTTTGGAATCAGGTACGGCCGCGGACAGGCCGTCCAGGTCGACCCCGTTACCGGCGCTGCCGTTGCCGCCGTCGACGATCAGGGTCGGGGCGGTGACGCCGGAAAGCCGGTCCCACCAGGCCGGGTCCGCGGTGCGCAGTTGCTCGAGCACGGAGTGCATCTGCCCGAGACCGTGCCGGCCCTGCCGCAGCACGGTGAATGCGCCCCTGGCCCGTTGCGTGGTGCCGACAACGGTGGCCGGCGCCCGGCCGGCGCGCGGCGGCACCAGCGGTTCGACCAGCATCAGCTTGCGGACCCGATCGCCGAACAACGCCGCAACGCTGAGCGCAAGGTAGCCGCCGTAGTCGACGGCGACGATGTCGACCGGGTCCCTGGTCACCTCGTCGAGCGCGGCCGCCACCCGCCGGGCGCAGCCGTCCAGCGACGACCCCGGCACCGCCTCGCTGCGCCCGTGCCCGGGCAGGTCGAGGGCGACGGCCTCGCGTCCGGCGGCCACCAGGTGCGGCACGACGGGCGCGAAGCAGCGCGCCGACCCGGCCAGCTCGTGCAGCATCAACACCGGAGTTCCGACCCCGGTGGAGTGCAACCGCATATCTCGTTCGTCGACGACAAAATCCCGTACCACGCTGTACGCCATGACGTCATCTTGCCTGATGGGATCGGTCCGCGGGACGGCGCAACGGCGCGCGGAACCGTCCAGGTTGGACGTCTGCGCTGGTGGATCGGCGATTTTGCGCGCGGAACTGTCCAGGTTGGAGGCCTGCGCTGGTGAGCCCCGACCGCTAACGCGCGACTTCGGCCAGAATCAGCTCGGCCAGCTTGTCCGGAACCGTGATCTGCGGCCAGTGGCCGGAATCGATGTCGACCATGCTCAGATCGGTCGCCCTGGCCAGTTCCGGGACGTCGCCGTGGTCGAGCCAGGCCCGCAAGTCCTCGGGGGAGTACTCCGGACAGACCGCGGTGGCCGGGATGTCGATCCGCCGGTCGTTCGTCAGCCGGACCGTTCCCGCCAGCACCCCCGCGGGTGACGGGATGAACTCGCCGAGCAGCCGGTCCTTGGTGGCCTCGTCCAGGTCGGCACTGTCCGGGCCCTCGAATTCCGCCCAACCGGGGAACGGTGCGTCAGCCCCGTCGGTCGGGAGGCCGGACATGAAGAGCTCGCCGTCCCGGGCCGGAAATCCGCCGACGTACAGCAGTCGTTTCACCTTGTCCGGCCCGGCGTCGGCCGCGCAGTAGGCGAGGGTGCCGCTGGCCGAGTGGCCGACGACGACGGCCGGGCCGTCAGCCCCGTCCAGCGCCGCGACCACGGCGGCGACGTGATCGTCCAGGGTGATGCCGCTGCGGTCGGCGTCCCTGGACTCCATGCCTGGCAACGTCAATGCCTGCACCCGGTGACCGGCCCGCTCCAGCCGGCGGGTCACCGGATCCCAGGATGGGCCGTTCAGCCACAGGCCGGGGATCAAGACGATGTCCATCGGTACCTCGCTATCAGTTGAGAATTGTCAAACGTTCGGTAACGTTAAACTGATGCGGTGACGGAAGGCAAGGACGGGCTCGACTACGAGCTCGACGAGCGGATGGAGCTCACCACGATCGCCCAGGTCCGGGCGATCGCCGATCCGCTGCGCGAGGCCGTCCTCGACCTGCTGCTGGAGCGGGCCGCGACCATCACCGAACTCGCCACCGCCCTCGGCCGGCCGAAGGGCACCGTCGCTTATCACGTCAAACTGCTGACGGAGGCGGGGATCACCACCGTGGTGCGCACCCGCCGGGTGCGGGCGGTGACGGAGAGCTATTACGGCCGAACCGCCCGGCTGCACTTCGTCGGTGAGTTGAAGGCGCTGGACGAGGCCGGTCGGCCGATCGGCGGCAACTACCTGGTGACGGCGGCCCGCGAGTCCGAGCCGGCACACCTGAACGACGAACTGTCGGCGATCCTGCGCTACGCCAGGATCCCGCGAGTGCAGTTGCGCGAGTTCCGCCGCCGGATGCTCGACCTGGCCGACGAGTTCAGCCGGCTGCCCCGCGGCGGCGAGCAGAGCTACGGCTTCGTCGCCGCGCTGTACCCGACCGAGCACCCGCACCTTCCCGACCCGCAGGACGAACCGGGCTGACGAAACTCGGCTGACGAATCCGGGCTGACGAATCCGGGCTGACGAACGACGACCCGGCGGATCAGTCTCCGTCGACCGCCTCTCCGTCGACCGGAGTCGGTTCAGCCGCCGTTGCTTCCTGGATCACGTCGAGATCCCGTACCGCATAACGGTAGTGGTCCCACTCCTCGCCGAGGATGGTGTGCAGACAGGACAGCACCGTCTCCTGGTACTCGGGGGCGTGCGGGTTCCGGCGGACCGCAGCCAACTCGTCCTGGCTGACGGAGCCCAGGTAGTCGCGCACCATCGCCACCCGATCCGCCCGTGCCTCGAGCACCTCGGAGTACGAGGGCGCGGCAGTGGCGAAGACGGACATGTCGTTTCCGTCGGCCTCGAAGCCTTCGTTCGGCAGCCCGAGCGGGTGGTAGGGCCGGTCGACCTGCAAAATCGCCCGGCCCAGCCAGGTGTCGGTCGCCATGATCAGATGCCGCAACGTCTGGACGAACGACCACTCACCGGCGATCGACACGTCGACCGTGCCCGCCGGCATCGCCGCGACCCGCTCGAGGGCGGCCGCCCAGGTCCCTTCCAGCGCGACCCAGGCCGCGCGTAGGCCGGCGGGGTCGGCGGCGCGCCGTTCGGCGCGGCCAGGGAAGCGGCGGTTGAGCTCGGCGTCGACGTACGGCCGCACATCGATGTCGTTGACCCGAAACGGGTTATCGCCGTCGAAGAGCCATGGTGAGTCGATGTCCGTCCGCTGCAGGTCGACGCCGCGCATCACGACGCCGGACAGGTCGGCTCCGACGAACCGGGCGCCACGCAGGTCCACGTTGACGAACTCCGCTCCCTGCAGATCGTCCGACCGACTGAAGTTGGGCATGGCCGGATTCTCTCACCGCACTCCGGGACCCGGCCACCTCAATCGATCCATCCAATGGAGGCCGGAATCCCCGGCGCGGAAGTGCATCTCACGAAAGACGCGACCGACGCGTCTCCAATGTGTACAGGCACGGCGGCCCTGGGCACGCCGGCCACCCTTTCACCCAGTCGAGGAGTTTGCTTCATGTCGAAAGTCGCTGTCATCACCGGTGCCACCCGCGGGATCGGCGCAGCCACCGCATCCGAATTGGGTAGGCAGGGGTACACCGTTGTGGTGACCGGAAGGGCCCGGGACGCCGTCGACCAAGCGGTCGGGAAGCTGGGTGCGGCGGGAGTCGATGCCAGGGGCGTGGTGCTGGACGTGACCGCACCGAACAGTGTCACCGAGGCGGCGAGGGCGGTCAGCGAGGAGTTCGATCACGTCGACGTGCTGGTCAACAACGCGGGCATCCTCCCCGAGGGCACCGGCCAGGGCGGCGACGTGGTGGCCGCTACCTTCGCCACGAATGCCGTCGGGCCGTTTGCCGTGACCGAGGCGTTCCTGCCGTTGCTGCGCAGGAGTCCGGCCGGCCGCATCGTCAATGTCTCGAGCCGAATGGGCTCGTTGACCGAGCAGGCCGATCCCGCATCGGCGTACTACTCGATGGTCGTGCCTGCCTACCAAGCCTCCAAGGCCGCCCTGAACAGCTACACCATCAGCTTGGCCAAGGCGCTGGCAGCCACCCCCATCGTGGTGACCTCGGTCTGCCCTGGCTTCGTCCAGACGGAGCTCACCCCGGCCAACAAGGACCAGGCGCCGACCACACCCGAGCAGGCCGCCCGGACAGTCGTCGCAGCCGCCACTGCTCCCGCGGGCGCTCCGTCCGGCACGTTCGTCGACGGCGACGGCCCCATCCGCTGGTAGCGGTTGCGCACGCTCGTTGCAGAACGGCTCGGCGAAGTCGTCGCTGCGCTCCGATCAGAATCCGGCCAGGTCGAGATCGACGCCGAACGGCGCGTCGGCGGTGTACCTGCCGGTGGCCGGTGCTTCGACCCGATAGTCCGTGCCCGCCAAGCGGTGTGCGGTGAGGGTGGCCTGGGCATCAATATCGACTATCCAATAGTGGTCGATGCCCGCGTCGGCGTACTCGGCCCGCTTGACGATGCGATCGATGCGGCGGGAGCCGGAGGACACTATCTCGATGATGACGATGAGGTCGGCGGCACGGAGCAGGCCGCCATCGGACCGGACCCGCTGCCGGGCGTCCCGGCCGACGATCACCAGATCGGGCCGGCGGACGGTGCCGGGCGCACCTGGCGGCGCGAGTTGCAGGTCGACGTCGATGTCGGGGATGAGTTCGAAATCAGCCGGAAGCTGTGGCTGCAGCTGCAGGAGCAGGGCGACGATCGCTGCATTGTGGTCGGGTGTCGGGCTCGGGACACGATGAGGCTGCCCTCCATCAACTCGGTGCGCCCGTGCTCGTCCCCGCCCAGTGCGGTGTCATCGTCGACGGTGAGCAGATGCGTGGGTGCCACCGGACTGGCGGCCATGTCCATCACCTTCCCGGACGAGTACGACATCGAGGGTAGCGCCGCCGGCCTGATCAGCGGTCCGGCTGAGTTCGAAGTACGTCGCGGACCCGGTCTGAATTCGATGCTGATGTCTGTCGCGCACTGCACGATGAGTTCGCTCACCACCGCTGTGGCCACCTACCGCTCCGCCGGATTCCGGCCGCTTCCAGAGCGACTGGACCGAACCCGAACCGCATGACCGAGGAGTGCAGAGCGGATCACCCGCGGCGCCGTGATGAATACTGCGTCGGTGACCTGGCCCCCATCAATCCATCGATCCGGGGGGCGCATGGCGGGCCCGGGCGTCAACAGTCGTGCTACCCGATTGGCCTGCCTGGTCGGGCTGGTCCTCGGAGTGCTGTCTGGTTGCGGTATCGGCGCGCAGGCCGGTCAGCGGGCCGCCGAAACCACCGGCTACGCCGTCGAGACGATCGTCATGAGCCAGACGTCGGGCATCGCCGACGGTTCTGACGGGACTGACGGGCAGACCTCGAGCAGGAGTGTCCGTTCGACGCCTCCGATGCCGACCGGATCGTTCCCGGACGTGGCGGACCCGCAGGGCGGCACAGCATGTCAGCCGTCTCAGCTCACCCTGGTCGCCGGCGGGACCGATCACGCGATGATGTACCGACAATTCACGGTCACGGCAACCAATACCGGCGGTGCCGATTGCGTGCTCAAAGGCTTTGCCTCAGTGCAGTTCCGGGGCACCGATGGATCGACATTCTGGGTCGCGGAGAGCCACGACCTAATGCCGGAGCCGGTGCCGAAGAACCCGCTCCCGGTCACCCTGGCCCCTGGCGCGTCGGCCGTCGTGCGGATCGGCTGGAGCGGTACCGGTGCCGTGCACGGCCTCGAGCAAGCCCGCGACGTCATCATGACCGTCACCCGGGGCAGCGCCCCGGCCCCGGTGCAACTCGATCCGATGACCCTGCCGATCGACATCGTCGATGGCGGCACGGTGTTAATCGGTGAGTGGAGCCCGTCCGACTGACGTCGGCACTCCGCGGCAATAGTTGGCCTACCAGCACGGGCAATCGTCGCAGCGTTCGTCACAGACGAGCGGGCCAGTCGATCTCGATCGGGTCGTGATGCAGGCCGATGATCGAGTTTTCGCGCTCGGGGAACCTTGCGTACCGATGTGGCGCTATCCGCCGATGGCGCGTCTACATTTGTGTCATGACCCAAGGCCCCGAGGCTGACGGCGTGGTGTTGAAACTTTCGCCGAGCGAAGCCAGGACGGTTGTCTCAGCGCTCCGGCAATACGAACCATATTGGCCGGCTGACGACGGTCCTCCCCGTGAGCACCTCGCCGCGCTGTCCGAGGAGATCATGGCCCTGCTGGCCAGACTTCGATCGTCGGAGACCGAGGCTGGGCTCACCGCAACCGGGCCGCTGGCCGTCCAGGACTCGGAGTAGCAGGCTCACCACTCGTCGCGCTGTTCGAGCAGCGGACGCCGACACGGTGCCCAGGAACCGGACCGTTCGCCGACAGCAAACACGGCAGCGTCTTGGGAACAACCGGTGCCCCGAATGACTTGAGTCGTGCAGGCTCAACTATTCGAGGAGACCAAGAGACATGACTGAAACTTTGCGTCTGCCGGTGCTGTCGCTGCCCGACACCGTGGTACTTCCCGGCATGGTCGTGCCGGTCGAACTGGACGAACCCGCCCAGGCGGCGGTCGACTCGGCGGTCGCGGCCGCCCCGGAAGGCGAACCGAAGCAGCTTCTGCTGGCCCCCCGGCTGACCGACCGCTATTCCAGCTTCGGCACCGTCGCGACCATCGAAAAGCTCGGCCGGCTGCCCGGCGGGGCGCCGGGCGCGGTGTTGCGCGCCGAGGGGCGCGCCCGGATCGGCACGGGGGTGACGGGGCCCGGATCCGCGCTGTGGGTGGAGGCCGAGCCGGTCGACGACACCGCGACCACCGAGGCCACCAACAAGCTGGCCGTCGAGTACAAGGCGCTGGTCGTCGCCAGCCTGCAGAAGCGCAACGCCTGGCAGATCATCGACACGGTCGAGTCGATCAGCGACCCGTCGCAGCTGGCCGATACCGCCGGTTGGGCCTCGTATTTCACCGTCGAGCAGAAGCGGCAGCTGCTGGAGACACCGGACGTCGACGAGCGGCTCACGGTGCTGATCGAATGGACCCGTGAACACCTGGCCGAGGCCGAGGTGGCCGACAAGATCGGCGAATCGGTCCGCGAGGGCATGGAGAAGTCCCAGCGCGAATTCCTGCTGCGGCAACAGCTTGCGGCCATCCGCAAGGAACTCGGCGAGGGCGAGCCGGAGGGCTCGGACGACTACCGGGCGCGGGTCGAGGCCGCCGATTTGCCGGACAAGGTGCGCGAGGCGGCGATGCGCGAGGTCGGCAAGCTCGAGCGGGCCAGCGACCAGTCTCCGGAGAGCGGCTGGATCCGTACCTGGCTGGACACCGTGCTGGAACTGCCGTGGAACGTCACCACCGAAGACAACGCCGACCTGACCGCGGCCCGCGCCCAGCTGGACGCCGACCACCACGGTCTGGACGACGTGAAGGACCGGATCGTGGAGTACCTGGCGGTCCGGGCGCGTCGGCAGGCCCGTGGGCTGCAGGTGGTCGGCGGCCGCGGATCCGGGGCCGTGCTGGCACTCGCCGGCCCGCCCGGGGTCGGCAAGACCTCGCTTGGTGAGTCGGTGGCGAAGTCGCTGGGCCGCAAGTTCGTCCGGGTCGCCCTCGGCGGCGTGCGGGACGAGGCGGAGATCCGCGGGCACCGGCGCACCTACGTCGGCGCCTTGCCGGGCCGCATCGTCCGGGCCATCTCCGAGGCCGGCTCGATGAACCCGGTGGTGCTGCTGGACGAGGTCGACAAGCTCGGCGCCGACTATCGGGGAGATCCCGCCGCGGCGCTGCTGGAAGTGCTGGACCCGGCGCAGAACCACACCTTCCGGGACCACTACCTGGAAACGGACCTGGACCTGTCCGACGTGCTGTTCCTGGCCACGGCGAACGCCGTGGAGAACATCCCCGGCCCGTTGCTGGACCGGATGGAACTGGTGACCCTCGACGGCTACACCGAGAACGACAAGGTGGCCATCGCGCGCACGCACCTGTGGCCGCGGCAGGCCGAACGGGCGGCTCTGACCACCGACGGGGCTGACGACGACCAGACTCCCGAAGTGACCATCGACGACGAATCGCTGCGGCTGATCGCCACCGAGTACACCCGGGAAGCCGGTGTGCGGCAACTGGAACGCGGTCTGGCGAAGGTGCTGCGGAAGGCGGCCACCAAGTTGGGTGCCGGCGCGCAGTCGCCGATCGCGGTGACTGCGGAGAACCTGAAGGACTTCCTCGGGCGCCCGCGGTTCACCTCCGACGTCGCCGAGCGGACCGCGGTGCCGGGTGTGGCGACCGGACTGGCCGTCACCGGCCTCGGCGGCGATGTGCTGTACATCGAGGCGACCGCCCTGCCGGCCGGCGAGGGGGAGTCCGGGCGCACCGGGCTCAAGCTCACCGGACAGCTGGGCGACGTGATGAAGGAGTCGGCGCAGATCGCTCAGTCGTACCTGCGCTCGCACGCCGAGCAACTGGGCATCGAGCCGTCAGCGGTGGAACGCAGTGTGCATGTGCACGTTCCGGCCGGCGCGGTGCCGAAGGACGGACCGAGCGCCGGCGTCACCATGGTCACGGCGCTCGCGTCGCTCGCCACCGGACGGGCGGTTCGCTCGGACGTCGGGATGACCGGCGAGGTCACCCTGAACGGGCGGGTGCTGCCGATCGGCGGGGTGAAGCAGAAGCTGATGGCGGCCCAGCAGGCCGGCCTGAAGATCGTCTTCATCCCGGCGCGGAACGAACCCGACCTGGACGATGTCCCGGCCGAGGTCCTTGCCGAACTGGACGTCCGGCCGATGACGGACGTCGCCGACATCGTCGCCCAGGCTCTGGAGCCGGCCGCCGAGTCGGCGGCCGAGTCGGTCGGCGTGGAGTCGGCGGTCCACGCGGCCTGAGCCCCACCCGGTTCGCGGGTCCTAGCGTGGTGGACCACCGACACGACCCGAAAACAGCACGGGAGCCCGCGAACCCGGAGGTTCGCGGGCTCCGGTGCTGTCCGGGTGCTGAGCGGGCGGACCGGTTCCGGCCGCCAAGATACGTTCCTGGGAATATAGTTCCTCGGATTGCAGTTGGGCTGGACATGACAGACACGCTGGGGATGACGGAGAACCTGAGGCTGTTCGAAACGCTGGTCCGGATCGAGACCCGCCTGTGGAACCAACTCGACCGCGCGCTCATCGCAGAGCACGGATTCACCCTCGGGCAGGTGGTCGCGCTGCGGCTACTGAAGGCCGCGCCGGGCAGCCGGGTGCAGGACCTGGCCGAGGCCTTGGACATCTCACCGGGAGGTGCCAGCAAGCTGGCCGATCGACTGGTAGGTGCCGGCCTGGTGGACCGGGTCGTCGACGACACGGATCGGCGGGCGAGCCGGCTGCGCCTGAACGAGCAGGGCAGCCGGGTTGTCGAGGCGGGCTCGGCCACCGGTGAGCGATGGCTGCGCGATCGGTTCGGGGTGAGCCTGGGCCGCCACGGTGTCGGCGAGCTGCAATCCCTGCTGACGGCGCTGTCCGAGCAGCAGCGCACCGAGGATGTGCTCGCATGAGTTGCGTCGCGCCGGCCATGATGCGCGCGGTGGTTCTCGACGGTCCGGGCAGCGCCGATGCCCTCGTGGTCCGCCGGCTGCCGATCCCGGATCCGGCGCCCGGCTGGGTGCTCATCCGGGTTCGCGCCTTCGGCCTGAACCGGTCGGAGCTGCACACTCGCCTCGGACTGGCCGAAGGTGTCACCTTTCCACGCGTACCCGGCATCGAGGCGACCGGCGAGGTGGTCGCCTGTCCCGGCGGCGAGTTCGCGGCAGGGCAACGGGTGATGACGATGATGGGCGGAATGGGGCGGACGTTCGACGGCGGGTACGCCGAATACACCTGCGTTCCCGCCGGGCAGGTCACCGCGTTCCGCAGCGATCTGCCCTGGGAGTTGCTCGGCGCCGTGCCGGAGATGCTGCAGACCGCCTACGGGAGCCTGACCACCGGGCTGGACGCACAACCGGGCCAGACCCTTTTCGTCCGCGGCGGAACATCATCTGTCGGGATGGCTGCTGCCGTGCTGGCCAAGCGCCAGGGACTTACCGTGATCTCGACGACCCGGTCGCCGGCGAAAGCCGACCGGCTGCGCGAGATCGGCGTCGACCACGTGCTTGTCGACGACGGGGCCGTCGCCCCTCGACTGCGCGAGATCCTGCCGGCCGGCGCCGACCTGGCGCTCGAGCTCGTCGGCGCACCGACGCTGTCCGACACCTTGCGGACGCTGAAAGTCCACGGCGTCGCGTGCTTCACCGGGATGCTGAGCAACTCCTGGATTGTCGAGAACTTCTATCCGAACGCCTATCTGCCGTCCGGTGTGCGCCTCACGTCATACTCAGGTGGATCCGCCGACCTGCCCGCCGAGGTACTCCGGGACTACCTTGCGGCGGCCGAGCTCGACCGGCGATTGATCCCGCTGGATCGGGTATTCGCCCTCGACCAGATCGCCGAGGCACACGAGTACATGGAGCAGAACAGGGCGACCGGCAAGCTTGTCGTGGTCCCGTGACCCGGCAAAGGTAGGCCGGATCAGCACTGGAGCCCGCGAACCTCGAGGTTCGCGGGCTCCGGTGCGGTATTGGCCCGGTCGCGAGCCGGCGAACCCGACCGGGTCAGTGTGCGGGCGCGATCTCCTTCAGCTCGGCGTCACCCTCGTCGGCGTGGTAGTCGCTGCCGGCGGTGGCGTCAGCCCCGTCCTTGGTCTTGGTTGCCCGCAGGATCACGGTGACGATCACCGCCACCAGCAAGTTGGCGATCAACACCACGAAGCCGACGTAGATCTGCAGCGTCGAGCCCGCCCACGGGTGCCAGCCGAAGATCGACAGCTTGTCCAGAGTCAGCGCCGAGCCACCGAAATGCTGCTTGCCGGAGGCGGGATTCGGAATGCCGTAGAGCAGTAACAGGCCCCAGCCCATGCCGACCACCCAGCCGGCGACCAGCGCCCACGAGTGCAGCCATCGGGTGTACAACGCGATGGCGACCGTTGGCAGTGTCTGCAGAATGATGACGCCGCCGATCAGCTGCAGGTCGATGGAGAACTGTGGGTCGATGAACAGGATGCAGGCGACCGCACCGAGCTTCACTACCAGCGAAGCCCATTTCGCCTGCTTCGCCTCGGATTTCGGTGACGCATCCTTGCGGATGTACTCCTTGTAGATGTTCCGCGTCCACAGGTTGGCCGCTGCGATCGACATGATCGCGGCCGGCACCAGGGCGCCGATCCCGATGGCGGCGAACGCGACTCCGGCGAACCAGTCGGAGAACTCGTTGTGGAACAGCACCGGGACGATGGTGTTGCCGTCGCCCTTGCCGGTGGCCGCGTTGATGATCGGCTTGACGCCGGCCGTGAGCGCTGCATAGCCCAACAACGCCAGCAGGCCCAGCAGGAACGAGTAGGCCGGCAGCGCGATCATGTTCTTCTTCAACACGTTTCGCCCTCTGGAGGCCAGCACGCCGGTCACCGAGTGTGGGTAGAGGAACAACGCCAACGCAGATCCCAGGGCCAGCGTCGCGTACTGCAGCTGGTTGTTGCTGTTCAGCAGAATGCTGCCGGTGCCGGGCTTCCCGGTGGTCGGGTTCGGCGCCGTCAGCTTTTCCTGTGCGGTGTCGAAGATGTGACCCCAACCGCCCAGTTTGCTGGGCAGGTAGATCACCGCGACGATGATCACGATGTAGATCAGGATGTCCTTGACGAACGCGATCAGTGCCGGCGCCCGGAGTCCGGATTTGAACGTGTAGAGAGCAAGCACCAGGAACGCGATGAACAGCGGCAAGTGCCCGGCGATGCCGCCGCCGTTGATCCCGATGGTGCGCAGCACGGCCTCCAACCCCACCAACTGCAGGGCGATGTAGGGCATGGTGGCCACGATGCCGGTGATGGCGATCAGCAGCGCGAGAGTGCGATTGGCGTAACGGCCACGGACGAAATCGGCCGGGGTGACGTAGCCGTGCACCCGGGAGACCGACCACAACCTCAGCACCGGCAGGAACACGATGGGGTAGAGGATCACCGTGTAGGGCAGGGCGAAGAAGCCCATCGCGCCGGCGCCGAACACCAACGCGGGAACCGCGACGAAGGTGTACGCGGTGTACAGGTCGCCGCCGACCAGGAACCAGGTGATCCAGCCGCCGAACTTGCGGCCGCCGAGCCCCCATTCGTCCAAGTGGTCCATCGTGCTGCCGGAACGCCACTTGGCGGCCCAGAAACCCATGCCGGCAACCCCGACGAACAGCACGGTGAAGATGATCAGTTCGGTCCAGTTGATGTTGCTCATCGGGTTGCCCCGTTCTCGTCGGTGTTGACATCCGCACGCGGCCGACCCTTGTGCTTGGTCGTCGCGTAGACGATCCAGACGCAGGCGACACCGACGAAGACATAAACGAACTGGAACCAGTAGAAGAAAGGCATCCCGAACAGCCGCGGTGAATCCTTGTTGTACCAAACGGTGATCAGCATCAGCAGCGGAACCAGCAGGAGCAGGTTCCAGGGGCTGAAGCGAAGATCGCTCCCACCCACTCCCTTGGGGCCACCCTCGTCGACGGGGTGGCGCAGTGGGTCGGGTTCGAACTCCTCCGGGTCGGTCGTCATGTCGGACCTTTCTCGTGGCGGATGTGCAACCTGAAAACTGTAGTTCCATGTGAGACGCATGTGAAGGATGTGACAGTTGCGAGTTGATATCGCGCATGCTCAGCGCGGGTGGCTGAAGGCGCCGAGTTGGAGCGTCCGTCCTCGCCGGGGCCGGTGCAATGAGAGTGAACCCGCCGAGTCGGAGCGTTCGTCCCCGTGCCGCATCCTCGCCGGGCGCATCACCGGTCCGACGGACCGCCGGATAGGTTGTGCGGCATGAGCCAGTTCACCGCGGCGCTGGTCGCCGCCGCTGCGAGCGCACAGGGGATGACGACCGGCGATCCGGCGGCGCCGGTCCGCACCGGATGGCGCGAGGTGCACAGTCGGGCGCGCCGGATGGCCGCGGTGCTCGCCGACCGTGGGGTCGGCGCCGGATCCGCGGTCGCCGTGCTGGCCGCCACGCCGGCCGACATCGCGCCGGCCGCGCAGGCGGTCTGGCTGGCCGGCGGCTCGGTCACCATGCTGCACCAACCCACCGCCCGGACCGACCTTGCGTCCTACGCTCACGAGACCGCGACCGTGCTGGGGGTGATCGGCGCCCGGTTCATCATCGTCGGAGCACCGTTCGAGAGCGCGGCGGAGGCGTTGGTCGCCGGCGGCATCTCGGTGCTGAACATCCCGGATCTCGACGCGGGTGACGACACGGAATTCGAACCGATCGCGGTGGACGAGGCGTCAACCGCGTTGTTGCAGTTGACATCCGGCTCCACCGCGACGCCGAAGGCGGTGCGGATCACCCACGCGAATCTGTGGGCGAACATCGAGGCCATGTGCGCCACCGCCGATCTGCAGGCCGGCCGGGACGTGATGGTGTCCTGGTTGCCGCTGTTCCACGACATGGGGATGGTCGGCTTCCTCACCCTGCCGATGTGTCGGGGGCTCGAACTGGTGAAGGTGACCCCGGGCGACTTCCTGCGCAACCCGCTGCTCTGGCCGGAGCTGATCTCGCGGTTCGGCGGAACCTGCACGGCCGCACCGAATTTCGCCTACGCGATCACCGCCAGGGTACTGCCGCGGGCGACCGGGGTCGACCTGTCGAGCCTGCGGTTCGCGCTCAACGGCGCCGAGCCCATCGATGTCGCGGCCACCGAGGCCTTCCTGGAGGCCGGCGCGCCGTTCGGGCTGCCGGCCACCGCCATGGTGCCGGCCTACGGGATGGCGGAGGCGACACTCGGGGTCGCCTTCCACCCGTGGGGGACGCCGTTGCAGATCGACACCGTGGATGCGGTGGCGCTGGAAAACGAGCGAAAAGCGGTACCGGTCAACGAGTCCGAACCAAAGCACGCGGATGACGGGGCCCTCCGCCGGTATCCGTTGCTGGGCCCGCCGCTGCCGGGCATCGAGGTCACGGTGAAGGCCGCAGACGGCCGCGAGCTCGGCGAGCGGGAGGTCGGGGTACTGCAGCTGCGCGGCGATTCGGTGACCTCCGAATACCTGACCGTCGACGGCCCGTTGCCGACCCGCGGAGCCGACGGCTGGCTGGACACCGGCGATCTCGGATACCTGGTCAACGGTCAGGTGGTGGTCTGTGGGCGGGTCAAGGACGTGATCATCATGGGCGGACGCAACATCTACCCGACCGACATCGAACGGGTCGCGCAGACGGTCGCTGGGGTGCGGGCCGGCAATGCGGCGGCGGTGCGCTGGTCGACCGGTGGTGGGCGCGAGTCGTTCGCCGTCGTCGTCGAGTCTAGGGAGGCCGGGGATGCCGCTGCCGTGCAACGGATCACCGACGGCGTGCGGTCGCTGGTCACATCGGTGATCGGTGCCAGGCCGGCGCTGGTGCAGGTGGTGCCGGTCGGGACCCTGCCGAAGACGCCGTCCGGCAAGATCAAGCGGGCGGCCGCGGCCGGGCTGCTGCGTGACGCGGTCGGTGCCGCCGCGGACCGGCACTGACGACCGGTCGGCCCGGCCCGTTCTCGTCCGGTCTGGATGAGACCGGCCGAAAGATCAGCTACTACCGTCGGAACGACATCGAAAGTGAGGTACCAGGTGGCGACCAAGGAAGTGCTCGTCGTCGGTGGCGACGCGACCGATCCTCTGCGAGAGATCGGGGTACTGGCCAAGAAGCTCAACCGGCATACGTTCTGGTGTGGACAGAGCGGATCGGGCAAGACCTACGCGCTCGGGGTTCTGCTCGAACAGATCATCCTGCACACCGCGCTTCCGGTGCTGGTGTTCGACCCGAACGGCGACTTCGTGCGGCTCGGGCATTCGCGGGCCACCGCATCGGAGAGCGAGAGCCGACTGCTGGCCGAGCGGGACATCCGAGTACTTCACTCCACCGGCGACCAACAGCCACGACTGCGGGTGCGTTTCGTCGATCTGGACCTGCGGGCGCGGGCTGCCGTGCTGGATCTCGACCCGCTGGTGGACGCCGAAGAGTACAACATGCTGATCCAGTTGGAGCGCGAGTTCGGGCCGCAGGACTATGAAGCCATGATGGCGGGACTGCGGACCGCGTCGGTGCCGGCCAGGCGTGCGTTGGCGCTGAGGGTGGACAACCTCGGGGCACTCGAGTGGGATCTGTGGGCCCGCGGCGAGGTCCCCGCCGAAGAGATCATCGCCGAGCGCGCCGACGCAACCGTCCTCGACCTGGGTGGATTCCGTCGTCGTGAGGAGCCGCGGATCGCCGCACTGAGTGTGCTGCAACACCTTTGGGAGAAGCGGGAGAGCCGGGTGCCCAGGCTCATCGTCATCGACGAGGCTCACAACCTGTGCCCGCCGAACCCGGACACCCTGGTCGAGAAGCTGCTCGTCGAGCAGATCGTGCAGATCGCGGCGGAGGGCCGCAAGTACGGGCTGTGGCTGCTGCTGTCCACCCAGCGGCCGTCGAAGGTGCACCCCGAGGTGATCTCGCAGTGCGACAACATCGTGATGATGAAGATGAACGGTCCGCGCGATCTGCTGGAACTCAGCGAGATCTTCGGGTTCGTACCGCGGGAGATCTTCGACCGGGCGAAGTCGTTCACCCTCGGCCAGGCACTGGTCGCCGGTGGGTTCATCGAGGCTCCGACGGTGGTGCGGATGCGCGACCGGATCACCGAGGAGCCCGGTGGTGACATCTCGGTTCCGTTGCGGGACTCATAACAACACCGTGGGCAGCCTTGTGGTCCCGTCCGACCGGGCGGATCGACGGGTACGAGAGGCCGTCGTGGTCGGGTACTGCCGACTCTGGCGTGCCGTCTGGCCGCATGCAATGATCCATTTGTGACCACCCAGGTGAACGTCGATAATTTCGCCCGCGCCGAGACCGACCGCATGTTCCACGAGCTGCAGCAGAACGCGGGTGGAGTCGGCCGGTTCCTGCACAACCGCGAACCGGCGGCGATCGACAAGCAGACGGTGATCCGACTCAACCGCGACACGCTCTACAGTTTCGCGATCGTCGACGCCACCGCCGGCGCAACGCTGACGCTGCCCGACCACGGCGACCGGTACCTGTCGGCGATGATCGTCAATCAGGACCACTACGTTGACGCGATCTTGCACGAACCGGGCGAGTACGAGATCAGCTCGGACCGGTTCGGTACGCCGTATGTGGCAGTTGCGATCCGGGTCCTTGTCGATCCGGCCGATCCGGCGGACATCGCCGCCGTTGCCGCGATCCAGGGCCAGATCTCGCTGACCAACGGCTCAGCTGCGGCGTTCGAGTATCCGGACTACGACACCGAATCGTTCGACGAGACCCGCGATGCGCTGCTTTCCCTGGCCCGCAACTTGACCGGGTTCGACCGGATGTTCGGAGCCAAGGACGACGTCGACCCGGTGCGTCACCTGATCGGCACTGCGGCGGGCTGGGGTGGCCTGCCGAGCAGCGAGGCCTTCTATGTCGGGGTCGATCCGCGCCTGCCGGTCGGCAACTACGAACTGACCGTTGCCGACGTCCCGGTCGACGGTTTCTGGTCGATCTCGGTGTACAACGCCAAGGGCTTCTTCGAGCCGAACGAGCGCGGCGCCTATACGGTCAACAACATCACCGGGGTGCGCAATCCCGACGGCTCCGTGACGGTCCGGTTCGGTGACTATCCACCCGAGATCCCCAACGCGATCCCGATCACCGAAGGCTGGAACTACCTCGTGCGGCTCTACCGACCGCGACCCGAGGTCCTCGACGGTACCTGGAGCTTCCCCGGCCTCACCGGATAGAGCCGCCGATATTCGACCGTCAGTGCAGTCGGTTCTGTGTCTCCAGCAGGCCGAGCCGGATCAGTAGCTCAACGGCGTCGGCGGCGTTCTCCAGGTCGATCGGCAGTTCCTTACGTTCGGCCGTTGAGAAGTCCTTGAGCACGAAATCGGCCGGATCCTGGCGCCCCGGTGGTCGGCCGATGCCGAACCGCACCCGCAGATAGTCCTTGGTGCCCAACGAGTTCGAGATCGATCGGAGCCCGTTGTGGCCGCCCTCGCCGCCGCCCTGCTTGACCCTGACGGTCTGCGGTGGCAGGTCGAGTTCGTCGTGTATCACCACGATCTGCGCCGGCGGGATCTTGAAGAACCGGGCCAGGCCGGCGGTCGCCCCACCGGACAGGTTCATGTACGAGCGCGGTTTCGCCAGCACGACCCGCGCGCCGGCCAGCCGGCCCTCGAGCACATCGGCGCCGGACTTGTGCGACTTGAACCTCCCGCCGATCCGCTCGGCCAGCAGGTCGGCGACCATCGCTCCGACATTGTGCCGGTTCCCGGTGTACGAGGGTCCTGGGTTGCCGAGCCCGACGATCAGCGCCGGATCGAGGGCAGGCCCGGCCGGTGCCGGCGGAGTCGGTGAGTTCACCCGGACACCGTAACCGGCTGCACGCTGCCGCCCGACGGGCCGGCGGGCCGACGGGAGGCGGGGCGGCCGGGCTTTCGAAAGCTCATCCGAATGGAACGAAAGCCATGCAGTTTCGATGAGGCGATCCGAAGATTCGACACTCATGTCACCCGTTCGGGTGGATTGTTGACGTCTCATCCGTCCGTGTGCTTACACTGCGTGCACGCACGGTCGGTTGGAGGCCTTGTCGGGTGGCCAACGGGACGCGCGATCGTCGGGGGACGACGCACGGAGCCATCATCCTGACCTGGGGAGCGCCATGACGACGACGCCGACAATTGTGGTGACCGGTGATCTGGCCGCCGTCATGAGATTCCGCACCGGACTGAGTCAGGCCGGGATCACCGTCATGGACCACACCGGCGCTGGATCGCAGGTGGACATCTGCGTCGTCGCCGTCGACCACGCGGGCCGGGTCGCCCGGTCGGTCGACGGGGCGCAGGTCGCACCCCTGGCCCGGCACATCGTCGTGGTCGCCCCGGCAGCGTCGCTCGATGAATTGCTCGCCGCCGTGGCGGCGGGCGCCGACGGGTGGATGCTGCCGACCGCCGGCGCGGCGACCTGGGCCCGCACGTTGGACGGCGTCCGCCGCGGGGAGAGCGGGTTCTCCCGGATGGACGCCATGCAGCTACTGCAGGCGTCGCGGACCGGGGTAGCGCGGCAACTGGGCCCGGCCACCGGAGGGTCCATGACACCCCGTGAGCGGGAGGTCCATCAGTCGCTCGCGGCCGGTGCCACCACCAGGGAGGTCGCCCGCCGGCTGGACATCACCGAGGGCACCGTGCGATGGCACGCAGCCAGGGCGCAGAAGAAGGTGCGGGCGATCGTGCCCGGCAACGACCTGTTCTCCGCGACGGGGCGCGGCGACGGCCGGAACTCGCCGACCAAGCCGCGAACGATCAGCTCGCCGAAGACGCCGGCGCCGCCCCGGGATGCCCGGCCGGTGGTGTCGGTGCTGAGCCGCGCCGAACTGCGGGTGGCGATGCTGGTCGCCGACGGCATGTCCAACCCGGAGATCGCCGCCCGCCTGTTCGTCTCACGACATACGGTCGAGTCCCACCTCAAGCAGATCTTCGTCAAACTGGAGATCCGCTCGCGGCTGCAGCTGGCCCGTCGGGTGTTGGCGTCGACGCCGCACTCGCAGATCGGCTGACGGCACCGGCGGAATTCCGCCGGTGCCGTCATTTTCGCCGCAGCCGCGGCGACCGGGTCGGTCAGGGAGTCGGGATGATCTCGATGGCGGAGATCTTGGCCCACTCGACCCGTTTGATGAAGTCGAGGTTGACGACGCCGTCGGTGACGGTGACCGGGAAGTCG
>NZ_AUFT01000017.1 GCF_000426645.1 Nakamurella lactea DSM 19367
ATGTCGAAGTTCGACAGCACCGTGGTGTTCTCGAGTTTGACGTCGAACAGCCGGGTCTTGGCGGCGAACTTGTTGAGTTCGGCGAAGTGCAGCCGGACCTGGTAGTTGCCGTTGAGGACGGGGACGGCGAAGCCGAATGCCTTGGCGCCTACCGCGGTCGATCCGCCGCCGGTCCATTCGGACTGGAAGGTGGTGTTGTTCATCCCGCTGGGTACTCCGGTGATGGTGTCGTTCTCGGAGTAGGCGTTGCCGCCGCTGACCCAGCCGTTGCAGGCCGTCAGCGAGGAGCAGCCCGTCCAGGACGTGCCGCCGACCGTCTGGGCCGGACCGCCGGTGTTGATCCGCACCGCCGTGGCCGTCGCCGGGGGACGGGTGGCATCGACGGTGCCGGACGCCACAGATTCGTTGCCGGTCTTGTCGATCGCCGTCACCCGATAGTAGGACGTTCCCTCCGGGGCGGTGCTGTGCTGGTAGCTCGTTGCTGCGATCGGCGCGCTGTTCACCTTGGCGTAGCTGCCGCCCGCGGTGGCCGACCGGTACACGTTGTAGCCGGCCAGATCATCGGCGGTGGAAGCCGTCCACTTCAGGGCGACACCGGTGGCCGATCCGGTGGCGGTCAGCCCGGTCACCACGGCGGGTGCGGTGGTGTCCGGTCGGGTGGCGTTGACCGTCGCGGAGACGTCAGACTCGTTGCCGGAGCTGTCGATCGCCGTCACCCGGTAGTAGGCGGTGGCGCCCTCGGCGGTAGCGATATCGACGAAACCGGTGCCGCGCACCGGGTTCGGCGTCACCTTGCTGAAGGCGCCGGTCGCTGAGGCCGACCGGTACACCTGGTAGCCGACCACATCGTCGGCGGTGCTGGGGGACCAGTCGACCGTGATGCCGGAGCCGGCTCCGGTCGCCTTCACGCCGGTCACCACGGCCGGCGCGACGGCATCCGGAGCGACGGCGATGATCTCGATGGCCGAGATCTTGGCGTTCTCCACCCGCTTGACGAAGTCCAGGTTGACCACGCCGTCGGTGATCGCCACCGGGAAGTCGACGGCGATGGCCTTGTCGATGCCCCCGGCCTCGGCCCAGATGTCGAAGTTCGAAAGAACTGTCGAATCCTCGAGTTTGACGTCGAACAGTCTGGTGCCCTTGGCGGTCTTGTTCAGTTCGGCGAAGTGCAACCGGACCAGGTACGGCCCGTTCGCCACCGGCACGGCGTAGCCGAAGATCTTGGCCCCGACCGCCGTCGACTGTCCGCCCGTCCATTCCGTCTGGAAGATGGTGTTGTTCATCCCGCTCGGCACCCCGGTGACGGTGTCGGATTCGGAATAGGCGTTTCCACCGCTCACCCAGCCGCTGCACGCGGTCGACGAGGAACATGCCGACCAGGACGTGCCGCCGACCGCCTGTGCCGGGCCACCGGTGTTGATCCGGATGCTCGGTGGCAACGGCGGCTCCACCTCGAGGGTGGCAGACGCCGCGGAGTGGTTCTCCGACGAGTCGATCGCCCGGACCTGGTAGTAGAGCGTGCTTCCGGCCGGCGCCGTGCCGTCGGTGAACGTCGGGTCGGTGACCAGCGCCGGGCCGACCGCGGTGAACGGACCCGTCTGCGAGGTCGACCGGTACACCCGGTAGCCCATCAGGTCCGGCTCGTCGTTGGCCGTCCAGCTCAGCTTGATGGCGTTGCCGGAGGCGCTCTTCAGGCCGGTCGGGGTGGCCGGCGCGGTGTCGTCGGGCACCGGGCAGGCGCCATGGCACAGCACCTCGATGGCCGCGATCGACGGGTAGTCGACCGACGCCCGCAGGGCCAGGTTCAGCCGGCCACCGGTGATGGTCACATTGTCGATCGGCAGCACAGTGGCGGTGTTCTGCCCGCCGGCGGCCGCGAAGATGTCGAAGTTGCGGCGCACGGTCGCGCCTTCCACCTCGATGTCGAAGACCCGTTTGCCGGCGGCGTTGTTGCCGGCCGCCCGCTCGGCGAAGTGCAGCCGCAGATCAACGGTGGCTGCCCCCAAGGACGGGAGTTCGTAGCGCAGCACCCGGTCGGCCTGCGGCACGTTGCCGACGTTGCCGCGGTAGGTGCGGTACAGCGGGTCGTCATCGGTGCCCTGGATCTCCGACGGAGTGGTCGTTGCTCCTTCGGCGACCGCGGTGGTGGGGCTGAACCGGCCGCTGTCCGGGGCCCAGGTCCGGCCCTTCGCGTCGACGAACGGCGCGGAGCCGCCGACATCGAGTCGGTACAGCGCCGCCCGCTCGACTGCGGTCGTGGTGAGGTCACCGTCGACCACCGCGAACGAGTCGTAGGTGGCGGAGAACGCGGTGCCGCCCTTGTTCGACACCAGGATGCCGGCGCCGGTACGGGTACCGAAGATCTTGCCGACGGCCGCGGCCGGTGCGGTCCAGGCGGTCGGCAGCACCACCCAGGCGCCACCGTTGATCCGGTAGCCGGCCCGGACGGTGCCGGCGGCCGGGTTGCCGATCAGCGCGAGATCCAGGTCGGCGACGGTGCCCGGCGACGGGATCGGAACCGCCGTCCCGATGGTGGTGCCGGTGCCGCCGATCTCGTTGTAGAACTCGATGCTCGGCGCACCGGACTTGTGGATCGCGGCGACCTTGACGTAGTTGTCCTGGTCGGCGCCGAACATGATCGCCTGCTGCTCGCTGCCGGCGTTGAGCTCGGTGACCGGGCCGAGGGTACGGGCCGTCACCGAGAAGGTGCCACCGGAGGCGTCGAACGGCAGCTGCAGGCCGTTCACCAGGGTGTTGTCGGCACTGCCGTTGGTTCCGGCCGCCGCGCTGCCGGCGGAATCGACCGTCAGCGTCCCCGGCGACCCGGGCGCCAGGTGCAGGCGCGTCGGATCGTAGGAGTTGGAACCCGGTGCCACGTCCAGCTTGTTGGGCTGGGTGCTGACGAATCCGCTGCCCTGGCCGGTGGCATCGGCCAGCGTGCCCGCCACCGCTTGGTCGAAGTTCAGCATCAGGGCGGCGGCGCCCGGCAGCAGGGCCGGCGACGCCGGATCGGTGGCCGCCTCCGGCTTCATGTTGCTGATCAGGTACAGGTTGTCGTTGTAGTCGTAATTGATGCCCGAGTAGTCCATGCCGACCAGCCAGGTGTCCGGCACCACGGCGCCGCTGCGGTCCCGCACCGTCCAGACCCGCAGGTGATGTCCGCACTCGCCGACGCAGCCGTTGGCCTGGTCCGCCGCCTGGTTGTTCCGGGTCGGATCGCTCCACTCGCCGTCGATCCGCAGACCGAACGCGCCGGTCGGAGAGAACGTGCCGGCCGCGGGCGCGGTGGCAGAACCGTTGCGGTGCGGCAGGATCGACTGCCCGTCGGCCCCGGCGTGGGTCACGATGGAGGTGGCGCTGCCGGAGGTCTTCGGGTGCCAGAACAGCGTCGCCGTGTTGCCCTGGGTGTGGTAGGCGGCCAACTGCCGCACGGAGATCGGCTTGCTGCTGTCGGCCCGCAACCAGTACGGGCTCAGTACCTCGTCGCCGCTGGCGTGCACGGCGCCGTGCTGGTTCAGGGCGTCGCCGGCCGCGGTGAAGGCAGTGGTGTAGCCGAACAAGGCACCCATCTCGGGCAGGCTGGGTTCCTGGCCGCCCTCGGACACCGACTGCCAGAACCCGGCCAGCTCGACCGGGACGCTGGGACGCGCCGGATCGTCGGACCCGATCGTCAGAGCGCCGGTCCACAGGCCGTTGCCGGCGCCGTTGGTGGTGGCGGTGAACCGCACCTGCAGGGTCAACGTGTCGTCGACGGCGACCATGGTCGGCAGCGTCGGCGGGTCCACCAGGGTGAACGGACCGGTGACAGCCAGCGAGGTGACGTTCAGCGGGTCGATGCCGGTGTTGCGGATCACCAGGGATGCGGTGTCGTGCACCACGTTCGCCGGGAAGAACGGA
This sequence comes from Nakamurella lactea DSM 19367, assembly GCF_000426645.1. Taxonomy (GTDB): domain Bacteria; phylum Actinomycetota; class Actinomycetes; order Mycobacteriales; family Nakamurellaceae; genus Nakamurella; species Nakamurella lactea. The sequence continues at coordinate 3,898 of NZ_AUFT01000017.1, forward strand.
CCGGTGACCGGGTCGCAGTTCGCGGCGTCCCGACAGGTGCTGCCGGTCTGCGGATTCTGGATCCGGGACATCACCAGCCGATCCGGATAGGGCACACCCTCCGGGTTCTCCAGGGACAGGACCGGCCGGCCGGCATCGGCGGTCACCACACTGAAGGTGACCGCGGCACTGGTGGCGACATTCCCGGCGACGTCGGCGGCGCGGGCCCGCACGGTGTGCGATCCGGGCGCGGTGACCTGCACCGGGTCCGTGTACGGCTGGAAGGGGCCGTCGTCCAGGCTGTAGGAGATCCCGGACACCCCGCTGCCGGCGTCGGTCGCGGTGGCGGTGATGGTCGCGCTGTTCCGGTACACCCCGGCGGCCGCCTGCAGACCCGAGATGTCAACGCTCACCGTCGGATCAGTGGTGTCCGGCGCGGTGTCCGGCCGGTAGATCTCCAGGTAGGTGAGTTTGGTGTTGTCGCCGCCGAGGGCATCGACGGTCAGCATGCCGTCGGTGACCTGCACGGTGACGGTGCCGGTGGCGAACAGGTTGCCGGAGGTGGGCACGAAACCGGGGATCGCCGTCTGGCCCTCCACCTGCACCCGGTGGGTGGAGTCGGTATAGCCGGGATCGCCGACCCCGACGGTCACCGTGTAGGTGCCGTTGGGCAGTTGGTACTGCCAGGCCCCCGGCCCGCCCGGTGCCTGGGCAGCCGTCGGCTGCAGCAGAATCAGCGTCCGAAGTCTGGCCTCGGTGCTGCCGGCCCGGTCGCGGGTCTGCGCCGTCATGTCATAAGGCGTCGACGTTCCGGGCTGCACCCAGCCGAAGCCCCTTGCCGCGGTGTACGGCGCGCCGGTGTCTGCGGTGTACCCGGGGCTGACGGTGGAGCTCGCCGGCTGGAAGTCGATGCGCGCCACCGGGACACCCGTCGATGCGCCGCCGACCGGTTCCACCCCGGTGACCACGAACACGTAGTCCTGATAGTCGCCGTTGGACGCGTCCTCGAAGGTGACCAGATAGGTGTTCGGCAGCAGCTCACCGGCCCGGTTCTTCGCCGGGTAGCTGCGCACCGCATGCGGCGTACCGGTGTTGAGGCTGTCCTGGGTGTAGCTCTTGCGGTTGAACGAGTGGGAGTCGACATAGAACCCGAAGGCTGTGGCGCCCGGGTCGAACGAGTCGTCGCCGCCGGCCACGATCTGCGGGTTCAGCGTCTGCTCCTGGCCGAGCCCGATGGTGGCCAGCTCGTGCGTCACCGGATCACCGGTGTTCGGGCTGTACCAGCCGAACGGCAGCAGCTCGTCCGGTGAGTACCGGGCGACCGGTGTCATGGTCACCGGCTCCGCCCCGGCCTTGGTGAACAGCGGGGCCGGCACCTCGTCGCCGATCGGTCGCGGGTCGACACCGAGGATCAGGCCGCTGCCACCGACGTTGATTGGGTAGCCGAGGACATCGACAACGGACTTCAGCGGCGGCTCGTTGTTGCCCTGCTCACCGTTGGTGGCCAGGCCGTGCAGCCCGACCTCGACGCGAGGCGTCGCAGCATCGTCCGAGTCGATCCGCAACGTCGCGCTCTGCGGCCCGACGGTGCTGCTGCCGGGGGTGAAAGTGACGGAGAGCGTTGCGGTCTCGCCGGCGGCGACGGACTGCGGTGCGCCACCGGTCACCGTGAACGATCCCGGGTTGGTGCCGGCGACGGTCACCGAAGCGAGCTGCAACGGCGTGCTGCCGTTGTTGCTGACGACGACCTGACGGGCGGCGCTGCTGGTTCCCTTGACGCCACTGAAGACCAGTTCCGCCGGGGACACGGTGATCTTGCCGGCACCTGCGGTCGGGGTGGGCTTCACGTTGCTCACCACGAAGGCCGCGTCCTGGAAGTCGACGCCGCTGGGCACATCCTCGGGCGCCACGATGTAGCTACCCAGAACGGCGCTGCCGTCGGGGTTCTTCATCGGGTAGACCCGCACCTTGTGCGGCGCGGCGGCGGACCAGGTGTTGAGGGCGTCCTCGCTGTAGGTGACCCGGTTGCTCAGGCCCGGCCAGGTCACGTCGAAGCCGAACGGCGCGTCCAGGTCGTACTCACCGACGGTGTTCACCTCGGGCAGCACCGTCTGGTTGGACGTGTTCGGCCCGTTGAACAGCACGGTCCGGGCGCTCGGGTCGGCCGTGCTGTGCGCGGCCAGCACCGCAACGTTCGGGTTGCCGGCCGGTCCGGCCGGGCCGAACAGCGACAGCGGGGTGATGCCGACCGCGCGGTCGAACAGCAGCTTGCTGAACGACGGGATCAGTACCTCGTCGCCGATCGCCGCGGAGGTGTCCGGCATGACGTTGTCGGTCTTGTCCGGGTCGCCGACGTCCACCGGGATCTGCAGGGTGTCAAGGATCCACTGCAGTGACGGCTCGGCGCTGCCGCCGAGGCCGTCGGTGCCAAGACCGCGCAGGGTCACCGAGGTGGTCGGGGCGCTGGGGTCGTTGGAGGTCAGGATCAGGTTCGCCCCGCGCGGCCCGGCGGCGGTGGCCGCGAACGTCACCGGGAAGGTGACCGTGGTCCCCGGTGCGACGGTGACGGGCAGCGCCGGCCCGCCGGAGCGGGTGAACAGCGCGGCGTCGGTGCCGGCGATGGTGGCCGCCGAGATCACCAGCGGCAGGCCGCCGATGTTCTTGACGGACACCGACTTCGGTGCAGCGGCGGCACCGCCCTTGACGTCGGTGAAGACCAGCCGCTGGGAGGCCTGCACCTTCGCGGCGCTGCCGCCGCCCTGCGGCTTGAGCAGCTTGATCCCGGTGGTCGCCGGATTGTCGGTCAGCTCGCTGACGTAGAGGTTGCCGGTGGTCGCGTCCTGGGCGATGTCCAGCGGCTGCCGGAAGCCGGTGAAGCCGGTGATCCCGGTGATCGGGGCGGACACGCTGCCGCCGGCGGTGACGTTGAACGCGACGATCTCCTGGTTGGCGCTGTAGCGCACCACGATCACCTTGCCGGCCAGCGCGCCGCCGAAGGCGACGGTGTTCTGGTACTCGATCGTGCCGTTCGCCGATGCGTGCAGCCCGGCGTCGTGCACATGGGCCAGGTCGTAGTTCGGATCGGCGAGTTGACCCAGCGGGTAGCCGTTCACCTTGAACAGCGGATTGCCGGTGTAGCCGGCGGGATTACCGGCGTTCAGCACGTACTCGCACCGCATCGGGTTCGGGTGTCCGTAGTACTTGCCCTGGTGGATGTCGAACAGGTAGTCGGTCTCGGCCTGCTGGTTGTTCGCGATCGCGGGTACCGCCGGACCCGAGTAGCCGCCGTCCGGCCGATTGGCGCAGGACGCCGGATAGCTGGCCGGCGAGGCGGGCGTCGCGCCGCCGGCGGCCGAGCCGTTGGTGCCGGCGTACACCCGGCCGTTGGAGTGCACCACCAGGTCGAAGGCGTTGCGGATGCCGGTGGCGTACAAGGTGACCGGTGCGTCAGCGGTGTACGGGCTGTAGCTGCCGGTGTGTGCCGGGACGCCGCCGCGGGCCGGCACCGCCATGTCCGGGGTGGCCGCGTCGACCGGCAGCGAGGCCGGCAGCTTCGCCGGGTCCAGCTGCAGCATGGCCGCCGACATCAGGTGCTCGTCGCGTCGCCAGGTGCCCTCGCGGGCGCCCATCGCATTCATCGAACCTTGGGTGATGAGCAGCTTTCCGTCCTTGAACGCGATCGAGTTGGTCTCGTGGTCCTTGATGGAGCGGGGGAGATTGACCACGATCTCCTGGTAGTTCTCCAGGTTCGGCCCGGTGAGCCGGGCGATCGAGCCGGTGAAGTCGGGCACGTCGGAGCCCAGGTAGGCGTAGTTGTCGGTGATCCACAGGATCGGGTTGTCGGCGGTCGAGGCCGGATCGAAGGCCAGTCCGATGACGGTGCGGTTCGGCGCGCCCTCCCAGCCCTTGGCACTGGCGTGGGTGCGCACGGTGTCGATGGTCTGCATGCCGGACAGGGTGCCGTCGGCGTTGATCGTCCACCGGTAGATCTGTCCGTAGATGCTGCCGGCGTAGAGCTTTCCGTCCGGGCCGATCACCAGCGAGGTGTAGCTCTTTCCCAGGCCGGCGCCGCTGTCCGTCTTGTCGAAGGCGACCGACGACAGGTCGCCGCCGGTTCCGGAGCCGTTGGCGGTGGTGAACACCGAGGAGAACGGCAGGAAGGCCCGGCCGCTGACGTCCTTGGCCCCGCTGGTCACCGAGAAGCGGTACAGCACGCCGCCTTCCAGTGGCTCGGCGGGCAGGAAGGAGATGGTGTCGCCGCCACCGCTGGTGGCGCCGGTGCCGGGGATGTTCGCCCCGTCGACCACCCGGGTCAGGGTGACGTTTCCGCCGCCGAGGGTGGTGGCGTCGACCGCGCCGACGGTGGCGTTCAGGTTGTTGTCGGTGGCGATCGAGGTGTTGTCGACCACGTTGGTGGCCAGGTTCGCCGGGGTCACCGCGGTGGTGTACGGCCGGCCGTCGCGGTCGACCGAATCGATGTCGACATAGTCGATCTTGGTGTTGGTGCCGCCCGTCGGGCTCAGCGTGAGCCGGCCATCGGTGACGGCCACGGTGCGGGACGCGGTGGCGAACTTCCCGGTGCTGCTGGGGACGAACGCCGCGATGGCGTTCTGGTTCTCGATGTTCAGCCAGTGTGAGCTGTCGACGGCGGTGCCGGCGTCGCCGACGGCGACCGTCACCTGGTAGATGCCGTTGGGCACGGCGTATTCCCAGGTGGCGTCCTGGTGCACGCCGTCGGTGGCGTTGGTCGGCAGCTGGGTGTGGATCATCGTCGCCAGCCGCGGGTCGGGCTGGTTGGCCGACGGGGTGCCGGTGTTGCGGTTGCGGCCGTTGCCTTCGATCGACACCGGTGTCGAGGTACCGATCTTCACCCAGCCATAGGTGTTGCCGGCGCCCTGGTTCGGGCCGGTCCGCGGCCCGAAGGCCTGGCCGAAGTCGGTGACGTACCCGGTGGGCGGCGCGGTCGCGGCGTCGGCGAAGTTGACCTTCAGATGCACCGAGTCGGCGGCGTTCGCGTCCGGCGTCACCGGCACGGGGGTGGACAGCACCGACTCGTTCCCGGCCGCATCCGCCGCGGTCACCGCGTAGTGGTAGGTGGTGCCGTTCGTCAGGCCCGCATCGGTGAAGGTGTTCGCCGTCAGCAGCGCGGTGTTCTGCTTGTTCGCCGGGACCGCCTGAACCTCGGCGGCCGATGACCGGTAGACGTTGTAGCCCACCACATCGGGGTCGCCGGGCGCGCCCCAGGACAGGGTGGCGGTGCCGTCGCCGGCGATCGCGGTGAGGCCGACCGGGGCGCCGGGTGCGGTGGTGTCGGGAGCGACCGGGCCGGCGCCGACGATGCTCACCCAGTTGATCTTGGTGTTGCTACCGCCGATGGCGTCGACGGTCAGTCGGCCGTCGGTGACGTCGACCGTCGCGGTCCCGGTGCTGTACTCGGCAGCGGCGGTCGGCTGGAACTTGTCGATCAGCGCGGTGCCCTCGGCCCGCACCGTGTGCAGGCTGTCGTAACACGGTGCCGCGCAACCGGTCTTCGCGCCGCCCGGCTGATCGCCGACACTGGCCGTCACGGTGTAGCGGCCGGCCGGGACCGCGTACTCCCAGGCGCCGGAGGTCAGCGTCCCGTTGTTGGTCGGCAGCGGCACGATGGTGTCGTACTGCATATGGATGAGTCGGTTCTGCAGGGCGGTGACGGGTGCGGTCCGGGTCCGGAGCCGGGTGTTCGCCGTCAGGTCCAGCGGGACGTGGGTGGCCGAGCCGAGCGAGGCCTGAGTGACCCAGCCGTAGCCGCGGGCGTCGGTGTAGGCGGCACCCAGTTCCTTGGTGTAGCCGGTGATCGCCGGCGCACTGTCCGGCTGGAAGCTGAACTTCACGTCGATCCCGGACGCCGGGACATCCGCGGAAACCTGGTCCGAGGCGGTCGATTCGTTGCCGGCCTTGTCGACCGCGGTCACCACGTAGTAGGAGGTTGCGCCCGGCGTGGCGGAGGTATCGACGAAGCTGGTGCCGACCCCGAGGGTGTTGGTCAGCTTCACCCGGGAACCGGTGGCGGTGTCCGAGCGGTAGACCGTGTAGCCGGCCAGATCGGCGGCGGTGACGGCGGTCCAGCTCAGCGTCACGGCGCCGTCGGACACGGTCGCGGCGAGACCGGCGGGGGCGTCCGGCGCGGTGGTGTCGGGCGTGTCGTCGGGCACCGCATCCACCACTGCGGTGGCGGCGGACAGGTTGCCGGTGCGGTCGTAGGAGACGATCGCGTAGTAGTACCTGGTGCCGGCCGTCAGGTCGGCATCGACGAAGGTGCGGCCGGGCTCGATCAGGATGCCGATCAGGTTGTCGTCACCGGGCTCGTCGGTGGGGTCGGCCAACCGGTGGATCCGGTACCCACGCAGGTCCGGCTCGGTGTTCGGGGTCCAGGTCAGCACGATCCGCTGGATGCCCGCGGTTGCCGTCAGCCCGACCGGCACCGCCGGTGCGGTGGCGTCCGCCGGGGTGGCGGACGCCTCGTTGGAGATCGCCGAGACGTTGCCGGCCAGATCGGTGGCGGTGACGACGTAGTAGTACTGCGCGCCGTTGGCGGCGTCGGTGTCGACGTAGTCGGTGTGCCCGGCCGGCACGGTCGCCAGCTGGGTGTATCCGCTGCCGCCGGTCGCCGACCGTTGGATCTGATAGGTGGCGACATCGTCCTCGGTGTTCGCGTCCCAGGCCAGGCTGACGCGATGGTCGCCGGCGACGGCGGTCAGGTTCGCCGGCGCCGCCGGCGCCACCAGGTCCGGGACAGCGGTTGGCACGACGGACTTCTCGCCCGACAGTGCGGATTCGTTGCCGGCCGCGTCGATCGCGGTGACCGCGAAGTAGTAGGTGCTGCCGTTGATCAGGCCGGTGCTGGTGAATTCGGCGGCAGCTGCGGTGCCGACGAAGGTGTCGGTGTCGATCGCTACTGGCGTGCTGGTCGAGCGGTAGATCCGGTAGTTCGCCAGATCCGGCTCGATGTTCGGTGTCCAGCGCAGGACGGCCTCGGTGTCGCCGGCGATGGCGACCAGACCGACCGGGCCGGCCGGCGCCGTGGCGTCCGCGGGCTGCGCTTCGACCGCGTCCGAGGCCGCGGATTCGTTGCCGGTGGTGTCGATCGAGGTGATCACGTAGTGGTACCTGGTGCCGTTGGCCACGGCGGTGTCGGTGAGGGTGGTGGCGGTGATCGGATCTGCGGTCAACCGGTTGGCCGAGGTCAGCTCGACCGGCGACTCGGTGGAGCGATAGACCTGGTAGCCCTTGAGATCCGCGGCAGCGACGGCGCTCCAGTTCAGGGTGACGGAGCCGTCGCCGGCGGTGGTGGTGACGTCCGCCGGCACCCCGGGTGCAGTGACGTCGGCGGCGGCCACCGTCAGGTAGTTGATCTTGGTGTTGGTGCCGTCAGCCGCGATGGTGAGCCGGCCGTCGTCGACCAGGACCGTCACGGTGTTGACGTCGAACTCCTTGGCCGCGGTGGCCTGGAAGTCGTGGATTGCGCCGGCGCCCTCCACGACGATGCCGTGCACCGAGTCGTAACACGGCGCCGGGCAGCCGGCGACCGTGCTGCCGGGCTGGTCGCCGGCGCTGACGGTGACGTCGTAACTGCCGTTGGGCACGGCGATCTCGTACGAGGCCGGCTCAGGCACCCCGTCGAAGTTGGTGATGCCCTGCGGCTGCATGTGCATCAGGCCGCGCTGCAGCAGCGAGACGTCCACACCTGTGCGAGCGGCGCGCAGTCGTCCGTTGCCGACGATGTTCCGCGGAGTGCTGGTGCCCGGCTGGACCCAGCCGCGGCCTACGGTGTTGGTGAACGGTTCGCCGTAGTCGGCGGTGTATCCGGGGAACGGGTCGGCGGTCTTGGTGGTGAAGTTGACGAACAACGGCAACGGGGCCAGCGCCGGATCCGTGGCGTCCGGCTTCGCCGTCGCGACGGCAGAGGCGGCCGATGCCTGCGCGGCCTCGTCGACGGCCACCACCACGTAGTGGTAGCTGGTGTTGTTGGCAGCTGTGGTGTCGGTGTACGACGGAGTCGTCAGCAGGGTGGTTCCGTTGAGCGGGGTTCCCGAGGTCGGGACGGTGGCGGCGGTGCTGCGGAACACGTTGTAGCCGGCCAGATCCGGTTCAGCGTTCGCCGTCCAGCTCAGCGCGACGGAGCCGTCACCGGCGGTGGCGGCCAGCCCGGTCGGGGCCGCCGGTGGCGGATCCGCGGGGGTCTGCGCGACCACCAGGTAGTCGATCTTGGTGTTGGTGCCGCCGTCGGCGTCGACGGTGAGGAATCCATCGTCCACCACGACGGTCTTGGTGGCGATCACGAACCTGTCGTCGCCGGCCGGCGCCGGGGTCAGCACCATTGCCTTGGTGATGACGTTCTGGCCCTCGACGTTGATGACGTGCGTGGTGGGGTCCGAGCCAGGGGCCGAGTCGCCGACGGCCACCTCTACGTCGTAGCTGCCGTTGGGCACGGCCAGCTGCCAGCTGCCTTCGACCGGCCGGTGGGTGGCATCACCCGGGTAGAAGCTGATGATCTGGTTGCCCTGCATGTGCATCGTGCTGGTCAGGGTGGCCGGCACCCCGGACTGCGCCGGGCGGATCCGGCCGTTGCCGCTCAGGTCCACCGGGTCCTGTGTTCCGGGCGATACCCAGCCGTAGCCGCGGAGGTTGGCGTAGTTCTGGCCGGTGTCGGCGAGGTATCCGGCCGGGGTGGCGCCGGCGGCCTGGAAGTTGATCTTGGCCGGCAGGGCCAGGGTGGCCGGGGTGGGATCGTCGGCCATACCGGCGGCCATCGCCGATCCGGCGCCGGCGGCGGTGGCCACCGCGTAGTAGTAGAGCTGACCCTTGACCGCGGTGCCGTCGACGAAGGTCGATGCGTCCGGGGTGGCAAGCGGGGTGCCGGTGGTGACCACCGGAAGCCGGTCGGAGCGCCAGATCCGGTACCCGGGCGCGTCTGCCACGTCGTCCCAGTCCAGGGTGACGGCTGTGCTGCTACCGACGGCGGTCAGGTTGCCGACCGAGGCCGAGTCGATGGTGACGAAGTTGAGCTTGGTGTTGGTGCCGCCGATCGCGTCGATGGTCAACCGGCCGTCGTCGACGGTGGTCCACACCGTGGTGGTGTGCAGATCGGTGGTGGCACAGCCGGTTCCGGTGGCCGGCTTGGGCAGTTCGTTGAAGGCGGTGACGCCTTCGACGTGCAGCACATGCGACTCGGCGTCGCCGCCGAGCTGGGCATCGCCCACGCTGACGGACACTTGGTACACGCCGTTCGGCAGCGCGTACTCCCAGGCCATCGGGGTGGTGTCGGCGGTCGCCGGGTTGGGGGCCTGCAGGTGCATCAGGCCGCGTTGCTCGGCCGGCATGGTGGTGCAGGCGCGGGTGCGGACGTTCCGGGTTCCGTCGATCGGCGCGTGGGTGTCGTCGGCCAGGCTGGCCTGCGTCACCCAGCCCATCCCGCTTGGCTCCGTGTAGGCCGCTCCGGCATCCCGGACGTACCCGGCGGGGACGGTGCCGGTGGTGTCCCGGAAGACGACTTTCGCGCTCACCGGATCGGCGATGGCGGCGGCGTCGATCGGTTCGGCGGCAGGGGTTTTCGGCGATCCCGTGCTCGTGCCGGCCGGGCCGGCGCCAGTGGAGTTGTCGGAGGCCGGGCTCTGGTTGCTGTTCGAGGTGTTCGAGGTGTTCGAGGTTGCGGGGGCGGGGTTTGCGGGCTCGGTGGGTGCTGTGTTCCCGGCGACCGGATCGGTGCCGGACGAATCTGTAGTGGTGGTGCCTGCTGTTGCCGGATCCGTTGTCGCCGTGTCTGTTGTTGCCGGATCGCTTGGCGCCGCATCCGTTGTCGCCGGGTCCGGTGCCGGATCCGTGGTCGCATCCGCGCTGCCGTCCGCGACAGCCGCCGGTGCCGCGGCGGCCGGGGTCGTGCCGGGCGGCGGTGTCGTCGGCGCGGAGATCTGCGGCGCAACAAGTATCCCGGCCAGCAGAGCGATGAACACCACGCCCAGCGGGCGGCGATGACGCAGCGGCGACACGAACGATACAGCGGACATGAGTCCCCCAGATGACCGACGGAGATGACGCGAACCTTGGATCTGTGGTCAGCTTCACCGACTCGGTATCGCCTCCGGATGGCTGATCTCAGGGATTCCCGGTGGGGTCGGGACCAACGCGCTACCGGCGCCGTCAGCTCTGGTGGATTCGGCGAGGTCTGGGGCAACGTCCAGGGGGACGACGAAGGCGCCACCCGCGATGCGGATGGCGCCTTCGTCAGGCACTGCGGAATGAACTCGCGATCAGCTCTCGCTGCCCTCGGACTTCTCGCCCTCGGCGGCCTCCGGCTGATCCTGCTCGATGCCCAGCTCGGCGGCGGCACCGGCGTCAGAAGCCTCGACCTCTTCGGCGGTGGGCGCGTGCTGGATCGCGACCATCAGCGCCTCCGGATCGGTCACCAGCGTGCACTCGCCAATGGCGACCTGACCGGCGAGGAACTGCGTCCCGACGGGTGCGCCGGTCACGTCGATCTCGAAGCGATCCGGGATCTGCAGGGCGTCGACCTCGACGGACAGCACCGACTGCTCGTTGACCACCAGGGCACCGGGAACCGGCTCGCCGGTCACGTGCACCTGAATGTCGACGGTGACCTTCTCGCCCCGCCTGACCACCAGCAGATCGACGTGCTCGACGTAATCCTTGAGCGGGTGACGCACCACGGACTTCGGCAGGGCGAGCTCTTCACCGTCCCCCAGGTTCAGGGTGAGGATGGTGTTGGCGCCGCCTTTGATGGCGCGGGCGAACTCGCGCGCCTCCAGCGACAGGTGGCGCGGATCCGCGCCGTGGCCGTACAGCACGGCCGGGATCTTGCCGGCCTTGCGGGCGCGGCGGGCGAAGCCCTTGCCGAACTCGGTGCGGACTTCGGCGCTCAGGCGGGTCTGGGTCTCGGACACGGTGGTACTCCCTCGGGTGATGATGTGGTCTGCTGCGGTGGTGCGTGGTCTCCGTGCCTGGGACGACGACACAGGCGGGACCGAACCCACCGCGTCGATCACGGCCGAACCTGTCCGTCGCTGGACTGTTCCGCCCTCGCCGAGGCAACCTCCCCACCTTACCGGCTGGCCGCGAGCAGGCAAAACCCGCTGTGTTGGGCCCGGCAGAGCACGATTCACCAATAACGGACAGTTCGGAACGTTCTGCGCCATATCGGATCTTTCCGGCGACGCCGGCCGTCTCACCGGTATGACCATTACTGTCCGTAACCTCCGATTCCCGATGCTCCGAGTGGCCGTCGCCGTGCTCGCGGGCTCGACAGTGCTTGCCGGTTGCTCGACCCAGCAAGCCGGAGAGCCGATGGTGCCGTCGTCTGTGTCGTCTGTGTCGTCCCCGGCGGCATCGACCTCCTCGGACGTGACTGCGACACCAGGATCCGCGGATGCGAATCTTCCGGAGCAGGCGTCGACCGCGGAGTGTGGGAAGTATCAGGAGTTGGTGCTCGAGTTCGAGATCGACCAGGACACCGGCAATCGGTACCGCTGGTGGTTGACGCTGCACCCCGGCGAACCCGGGCTGTTCAAACTGGAATCCGGAGACAAGGCCAAGTCCTGGACCTACGACGTGCCTGCTGACGCCGACCGCGATTTCCGGCTCTGCACCATGGTGGCCGACCACGGCGCGAAGGACGGGGAGAAGGACACGGACGACAAGCGGGCCTACGCCGCCATCACTCTGGGCAGCGGGGAACAGGGCCGTTCGGAGTTGGACGAGAAGACCGCCGCCGGCTTCGAGGACGACGTGCTGGATTCCTTGCCGCCGGAACTGCTGGAAAACATCATGGCCGACTTCCGGAACTGGCTCGCCCAACAGTCGGGTTCGACCAGCGGCGGCGACCGGACCACCGTCCAACTGCCGGGCGCCTCGTCTCCCGGTGGCCAGTGTGCAGCCCTGGTCCTGGGCACGATGACCGTCACGAACGGTGAGAACGACCCGGCCACGTTCTACGAATGGGAGCTCGAGTTCGACAACACCCAGGGCGTCCTGACCATGCACGTCGGCGGTCCCGATGACCGCCAGACCAAGAGCGTCGACTTCGCCCTGGACGAGGCGGATTTGCACGGCGAGAACCTATGCCGGATCGCCGTCATGCTTGCCGGTGACGGGGAACCAAGTGGCACCAGCGGGCCGGCTGCCTCGGTGACCATGACGACCGACCATCCGGACTTCGACAAGGTGTTCACCTCCGGAATCGCTGACCCGATCGCCCTGCAGACCCGGGTTGGGGAGATCGTTCCGGAACAGGCCTGGAACGAGATCTGGACCTTCTACTCCGAGTGGAGCGGCAAGCCCGGCAGATAGTCCGTGCGGCACTGGAAGCTGCACGCCGACTGTGCTAGCGATGGAGCGAGTCGATTCGCCATGTTCCAGGTACCGGTAAGTCTCGACGGCCACGACCGTCGCGAGTGATGTTGCATAACCGGCCCGCTGGTGCAGAGTTATGTCGCGGCTCAGAAAATGGTGCGGACCGCGCCGATCATGCGCGGCTCGGCCACGTCGGTCCGATCGAGCACTGGGATCACTGTCCACTTGTCAAAGGTCAGGCACGGGTGGGCGATGCCGCAGCGGACCACCTCGCCGACTTTGAGATCAGAGTCAGGATCCAGTCGCAGGTACGAGTGCTGATCATTCGCTTCGCTGATGTGTGCTCCGGCCAGAGCCGCATCGATCCCGGTCTCGTCGCGGCCGCGGATCGCTTGGGGCACAGGGAAAGCGCTGTCGAACGTGACATCCCGCTTACCGAAGTTCAGCAGGGCGAGCCCCGACTCCGGCCGTGACACTACCTGGCCCCAGGCGTGCAGGGCCGCCCGGAGCGGTCGGCCGACGGTGCGACCGAACGGTGACGACTTGGCATAGCCGCCGTCGTCATGTGTCAGGTAACACCCTGACCGAAGGACGATCTGCGCACCCAGACCGCGCAGCCTGCCCCACCGTTCGGCCACGATGTCGAAGTAGGCGCTGCCGCCACCGGTCAGCACCGGGCGATCGTCCGGGGAGAGTAGTCCGTTCTGGACAGCTGATTCGAGGGTGTCGGCGACTCCGTCGCAGAATCGGGCGACGACGTCCCGGCCGTTCGGTCCGGACGTCCCGACGAGCGACCCTTCCCAGGCGCTGACGCCGGCCAACGTCAGGTTCGGCGCCGCCGCGACCGCTTCTGCTGTGTGCAGGCTTTCCTCCAGGGTGCGGGCACCAGTACGGGCTCCTGGGCCGCCCCTTTCGACCAACACCTCCAACTTGCGTCCGCTCGTCGGAAATCCATGAGCGATCACAGCGACCACGGCCGGCGAGTCGGCCCACACGAGCACGCGCGCCCGCGGGTCGGCGTCGAGGTGCCTGGCGACAAAGGCCAGATCGCCCGGGGCCAACATCGCCCCGGCGTGCATGATAGTTGGGACAGCATGCTGAACGGCGACCCGCATTTGCCACGGCGTCGCGACAGTGATTCCCCAGGCTCCTGCCCGAAGTTGCCGATGCCAGAGTTGCGGGGCCATGGTGGTCTTGCCGTGTGGCGCGAGGAGGAGGTCGCCGGCGTTGAGGAACTCGGCCATGACCTCGATGTTGTATTCCAGGGCGGCGGCGTCCAGGGTGACCAACGGGGTCGGCAGGTCACTGACGACGGTCTGGTCGGCCACCAAATCGCCAATGGTGCGTCCCAGCTGACCGGGACCGAAGGCCTTGCTGCGCCAGTCGATCCGCTGGTCGTCGGGGATCAGCCAGTGGTTGGTCGCGTCCATGAAGGTGCTAGCTCCGCATCTGTCGCGACAGGTCTTTGGCGATCTTCTGCAGCGACTTCGCCACCGCCGGCACCTGGTCGGGAGTGAATCGGCTGGACGGGGCCGAAACGCTGACGGCCGCCGGGAAGCCGATCTTTTGGATCGCTGCCGCGACACACAGTCCGCCGCCCTGGTTCTCCGCATGGTCGATGGCGTACCCGGACTCCCGGATGTCCCCGAGTTCGGCAAGGAACGCGTCTGGATCGGTGATCGTTTCGGAGGTGATGACGGGCATCCCAGCGGCGGTCAGGATCGACCGGACGCGGTCGTCGGGCAAGGTCGCCGCCATGGCCTTGCCGAGAGCAGTCGCATGGACGTACCCCCGGTCGCCGACGTGCGCGGCCAAGCGCATCATCTGCTTGCTCTCGCACACAACGCTGTGCACGACACTTGTTCCGTCGAGCAGCCCGAGGTTGGTCGTCTCGTCGATCTTGTCGCGTAGTCGTTCCAGGGCGGGGCGGGCCAATTCGGCCAGCTGCGAGATCCTCCGGGTGTGCTGCGGACGGAACGCCGGGCCCAGGCGGTAACTGACGTTGTCGTTCGCGCGTTCCACGTAGTGGCGGGCTTCAAGGGCCGACAAGTAGCGAAAGGTCGAACTCTTTGGCAGGCCGGTCGCCTCGGAGACCTCGGTGAGGGTGACGCCCATCGAAGAATTCGCGAGCGTGTCCAGAATGTCGCACACCCGATCCACCGAACGGATCGGATAGGCCGTCGGGGAATCGGCGTCAGCTGCCATAGCGCTGCCTCCTCAAGGTGACGTTCCAGGTCGGTCTCACGACTGCGCCTCCCCGTTCCGTTCCAGATGATGGAATCACGGTCTGAGTATGCAGTCTCTACAGACGTCGGTCAACGACCCGGGCGAGCGCCGCCCACGCGGGAGCCTGTCCATCAGGTGGAAACATCGTCCCGGCCTGCGAAGTATTGCGCGCTGGGTCCGCGGATGCTAAGAATGGGACCTGGGTTGCATCCAATGAAATCGAACCTTCGTTCCGACCCAGTGTCCGATCAAACCCGAAGTTCCGGTGAACAGGGGCAGCGATGCGTCTTGCAGTGGTGGGCCTCAGCCTGGAAGCCAACACGTTCTCCAGCGTCCACGCGACGATTGAGGGGATGCGGAATCGCGGCGATATCCATCTCGGCCAGCAGATCACCGAGCACTACGCGGGTTCGACGTCGACGCTGGCCGGATTTCTCGACCCAGACGTGCCGGACGGGGTCGAATTGGTTCCCTTGGTCAGCTTTCGAGCCGGCGCGATGGGCACCTTCACCGCCGACACCTTTGCGGAAACCACCCGGGAGATCTGTCGTTCGCTGGCCGGCGAGAGCTGGGACGGTGTACTGCTCGGCCTGCACGGTGCCGCCGTCGCAGAGGACGTCGAGCATGCCGACGCCGAGATAGCCGTCCGGGTCCGGGCGACGGTCGGACCGGATGTGCCGATCGGCGTCGTGCTGGACATGCACGCCAACGTGGATCAGCAGTTGGTCGACGCCGTGGACGTCCTGCGGATCTACCAGACGAACCCGCACATCGACGCCAGCCGGCAGGCGCTCGAGTGCCGCGCCGGCGTCATCGCCATTGCCTCCGGACAGCCGCGGCCGGCCACGGTGCTCGAGCGGTTGCCGTTGGTGGTGAACATCCTGCGCCAGGGAACCCAGGATGAACCTATGGCGGAGATCCTCGCCCGATGCGCGAAGTGGGAATCCGAAGAGGGCATGCTGGACGTCAGCGTGGCGGAGGGATTCCCGTACGCCGATGTCGAACAGATGGGCATGGCGGTGGTGGCCAGCCACCACGACGACGAGACGGTGGCTCGGGCAGCGGCCGCCGATGTTGCCGCAGCCATCTGGGCGGCGAGGGACCATCTGCAGGACAGCGCACCGAGTGTCGACGACGCGCTTGCCGCCGTCTGCGTCCACACCGGGCCTGGTCCGATCCTATTACTGGACGTCGGTGACAACGTCGGTGGCGGCAGTTGCGGCGACTCCACTGTTTTGCTGCAGGCCGCCCAGGAGCAGGGGGTCGGTGGTATCGCTTTCACCCTCTGGGATCCTGCCTGCGTGCGGGCGTTGGCCGACCAAGAGATCGGCGCCCGGGTGACGGCCACAGTTGGTGGGCGCAGCGCCGAACAGGATGGAACGCCGCAGACTGTCGAAGCGGTGATCACCGGACGATCCGACGGCGAGTTCACCGACTCCGGACCGACTCACGGCGGGTTCAGCCGGTTCAACGTCGGCCCAACAGTCGCGCTGCGGACCAGCATCGGCAACGCCGTGGTGGTGACCACCCATCCGCAGGGAAACACCTCGGCGGAACTGCTGCGGATGGTCGGCGTCGAGCCGACCGAGTTCACCGCCATCGTGGGCAAGGGTGTCCACTCCCCGAAGGCAGGCTACGGCCGGATCTGCCCGACCATGTTGATGGTGGATACGCCTGGCGTCACCCGGGCGTCGATCGACCAATTCAGCTACCGGCGCCGCCCGCGCCCGATGTACCCGTTCGAACCGGAAACGACATACCCACCGCACCACTGACCCTGCGCACACCGCACAAACCTCCGTGAAGGGAAAGTCATGAGCGAGTCGACTTCTCGCATGTCTGCCGCCGCCTGGGTGATGAACAGACGGTCGCTGTTCCGGTACGGCGCCGCGGCCGGCGCGGTCGTATTCGGCCCGGCCCTGCTGGCCGCCTGTGGCACCGATGGCGCGGCAGGCGCCGAAAGCTCAGCGGCCACCGCGGCCGGAACGAGCGCCGCCGGGGCCGGCGACGCGACCAGCACGGGGCAGTCACAACGCGGCGGCACGCTGACCATCGGTGCCGACGCGGACCCGATCGGCCTCGATCCGCACACCACCACGGCGTTTTCGTCCTACGACTTCATTGCGCTGTTGTTCAACGGCCTGCTGAAGTGGAGCCCAAAGATGGAGATCGAACCGGACCTGGCTGCTTCGTACGAGACTCCTGACGACACGACGTACATCTTCAAGCTGCGCGACGACGTCAAGTTCCATAACGGACAGGCCCTGACCGCCGACGACGTCAAGTACACCTTCGACTTCATCTTCGACGAGAAGAACGCCAGCTCGCATGCTTCGATTTACGCGACGGTGAAAAAGGTAACCGTGGTCGACGAACTCACCGTGAAATTCGAACTGAAGACGCCGGATGCCGCGTTCCTTGCCTACCTGGCCTCGCCGGCGATCGGGTCGATCGTGCCCAAGGGAGTTGCCGGGCAGGACACCAAACCCGTGGGGTCCGGCCCGTTCAAATTCGACTCCTACACCCCCAACCAAAAATTCACCCTCACCACTTTCGACAGCTACTTCGAGAAGGACCTGCCGCTGCTGGACACCGTCGTGTTCACGTTCTTCAAGGATCAGTCCTCGATCACCTCGGCGCTGCGATCCAAAGCCATCGATATGACGTGGCTGAAGGATCCGAAGGTCGCCGCACAGATCGTCAAATCCGCACCGGAGCTGGTATCGGCGCCCGGGCAGACGTCACGGACCTTCCCGATCTGGATCAACCAGTCCAAGGCACCGTTCGACGACGTCCAGGTCCGTCGGGCGCTGAGTCTGGCGACCGACCGGAATGTCTGCGTGCAAACGGTTCTCGCCGGATCCGGCAAGGTCGGTGCGATGATCCCGGAGAGCCAGGTGGGCGGCTACGACGGCACGACCGAACTCCCTTACTACCAGCGCGATGTGGCGCAGGCGAAGAAGTTGCTAGCCGATGCCGGCCATCCGGACGGGATCGACCTCGGCGACTACATCGTGGTGGCGGCCAATGACCTCGACGTGCAATGTTCGCAGATCCTGCAGCAACAGTGGGCCGAGGCCGGCATCACGGTAGCGCTCAAGCCGATCGAAACCGCTCCACTGCTGGAGATGTGGTCCAGCGGCGACTACGGGCTGCTGTCGGTCGCGCTGTCGTGGTCCCCTGACCCTGATGCGATCTGCGACCGGTTGCGGAGCACCAGCACCTACGGCAAGGCGATGGGACAGACCGACACCGCCTACGACGAGCTGGCAGACAAGGCCCGCGCCGAGCTGGACAACACCAAGCGGGCTGCCCTGTACCAGGATCTGCAGAAGATGGTTGCCGACCAGGTGTACTGCCTGCAGATCTACCAATATCCGCTGCGCTGGGAGATGTGGTGGAACTACATCCACGACTATGTGGCGCTGCCGGCGAACAGCCGGACCTATGTGCGCAGCACCTGGCGGGATCAGTAGGCGATGCGTCGTCTGGTTCTGGTCCGGCTGGCGTGGGCGATCCCGATCCTCTTCGGAGTGTCGATCGTCTCGTTCCTGTTGGTTCGTGCTCTGCCCGGCGATTTCGCAGAGCAGGTGGCCGGCACCATGCCGGGTGCCACTCCGGAGATGCTCGATCAACAACGGAAGAACCTCGGCCTGGACGGCCCGATCTGGCAGCAGTACTGGAGTTGGCTGACCAGTGCCTTCGGAGGCGACCTCGGCACCTCGTTCGCCACGAATCGACCGGTCACCACCGAGCTGTTCGGCCGATTGGCGGTAACTGCGGAGCTCACCTTGATTGCGGCGATCCTGGCGTTGCTGCTCGGCGGCACCACCGGCCTGATCTCAGCCCGGCTGCGCGGCAAGGCCGAGTGGATAGTCCGCGGCCTCAACGGTTTTCTGGTCGCCGTGCCGAACTTTGTGGTGGCCACGCTGATCGTCCTGCTGGCCGGGCTGTACCTGCCCCAGCTATCGGTGTTCGGGTTCACACCGATCTCAGAGGATCTGCTGGCGAACATCGGCAGCCTCCTGTTGCCGGCGTTGTCCCTGGCGCTGGCCATCTCCGCGACCATCTCCGAGAACACCAGGGCCGCGGTGCTGGAGGTATCCAGCCAGGACTTCGTGATGGTCGCGAGGGCGAAAGGGTTGCGGCGAGGAAACATCCTGCGCCGCTACCTGATCAAGAACTCGATGACGCCGGTGATCACCGTCGCTGGTCTGGAGTACGCCTCGCTGCTGGGCGGCAGCATCGTTGTCGAATCCATCTTCAACATCCCGGGTATGGGGCAGTTGTTGTTCGATTCGGTCACCAGCCGGGATTACCCGGTGATCCAGGGCATCGTGCTGCTCGTTGCCGTCGTGGTCGTGCTGGTGAACGTCGCGGTCGACATCGCCTACGCCCGGGTGGATGCGCGGGTGAGCTATGAGTGACATCGTCGGTACCCCACTCGCTGTTCCGGTTCCTGTGGCCCGCCGTCGCCGCGGCGGTCGCGGACTACTGATCCTCGGGTCGGTCATGGCGTTCGTCCTGCTGGCCATCGTCGTGGCCGGCCCGTGGCTGGCGCCGTACCCGGCCGAGCTGACCAGCCCCCAATCGCTGGCGGGCCCGAGCGCCGAGCATCTGCTCGGCACCGACTCGATCGGCCGGGATGTGTTGAGCCGCATGATCATCGGCGGCCGGGCGACCCTGTCCATCACGGTCATAGCAGTCGTTCTGGCGCTACTGATCGGCGCGATCCTCGGATTGCTCGCCGGCTACCTCGGCGGTGCAGTCGATCAGGCGATCATGCGGGTGCTGGACGTGTTGTTCGCCTTCCCCGCCTTCCTGCTGGCCGTCGCCGTCGTCGCGGCCCTCGGGCCGACCATCCCGAACCTGATATTGACCATCGCGATCGTGTACACCCCCAGCATGGCCAGGGTGGTCCGCGGGCCGGTGCTGTCGGTGAAACGCTGGGACCACGTCGAGGCGGCCCGTAGTGTCGGGCTCTCCGAGTTCCGGATCGCGACGCGGCACATCCTGCCGATGGTGGTCTCACCGATCCTGGTGGAGACCAGCCTGATGCTCTCCAGAGCGATCTTTACGATCACCGCGCTGTCGTTCCTCGGCCTCGGCCCGCCCCCGCCCGACCCGAACTGGGGTGGGGAACTGTCCAGCGGTCGGCAGTTCATGGAACTCGCACCGATGAACGTGATCGCGCCGGCCGCGGCGATCGTCTTCGCCACCCTCACCTTCATCGTGCTCGCCAACGGGCTGCGGGACCGGTTTGACGTTGCGGGGCAACGATGATGTCCGGCGATCCGGTCCTGCCGAAGGATGATGCTCCCGTGGAGGGCGAGGCCGCTGCCCTGCTCCGGGTTCGCGGCTTGACAGCCACCTTCGAGGGCCACGGCCACAGGGTGCCCGCCCTGCGCGGCATCGACTTCGAAGTCGGCCGGGCCGAATCGGTCGGCTTCGTCGGCGAGTCCGGCAGTGGCAAGAGCGTCACCGCTCGCAGCGTGCTCGGACTGGAGCCTGAGGGATCCACCATCGAACGGACCGGGTCGGTGCTGTTCAATGGCCGAGAGCTGCTGGGGTTGTCGGACAAACAGATGCAGGACATCCGCGGCCGACAGGTCGGCATGGTGTTCCAGGATCCGATGACCTCGCTGAACCCGGTGCTGACGATCGGCGACCAGATCGACGACATGCTGCGGCGGCACCGAGGATGGTCCCGGAGAGCCGCGCGAAGCCGGACCGTTGAGTTGCTCGACCTGGTGGGCATTCGTGAGCCGGCGCAGCGGGCCAACGACCACCCGCACCAGTTCTCCGGGGGCATGCGGCAACGGGTGTTGATTGCCGTCGCCGTGTCCTGCGAACCGGAACTGCTGATCGCCGACGAACCCACCACCGCGCTGGATGTCACCGTGCAGGCGCAGATCCTGCGGCTGCTGATCCGGCTGCGGGAAGAACTGGGCATGTCGTTGATGCTCATCACCCACGACTTCGGCGTGATCGCCGGAATGGTCGACCGGGTCTACGTGATGTACCGCGGCGAGGTGGTGGAATCCGGCAGCGTCGATGCGATCATGCATTCGCCTCGCGAGGACTACACCAAGGCGTTGATCCAAGCGGTCCCACGGATCGAACTGCCGGAGGGAACCTGATGTCCGTGCCGATCTCCCAGCAGCATCGCGTTCCCCCCGTCGAAGCCGGGCAGTCCGATAGCGAGCCGGTCCTGATGGTGCGCGACCTCGGAGTGACCTTTCCGGCGCGCAGGGGGCATTCGGCCGTCGCCGCGGTCGACGTGGTGGACCTGGACATCCCTGCTGGGACGACGCTGGGTCTGGTCGGCGAGTCGGGTTCGGGCAAGACGACGACCGGCCGGGCGATCCTGCAGCTGCTGCCGTCGAGCGGATCGGTGCGGTTGCTCGGTCGTGAGCTCGGGGGGATGCGCCCGGGCGAACTGCGTGGCATGCGGCGACATATGCAGTTCGTGCTGCAGAACCCGTACTCCAGCCTGCATCCCCGGATGACGGTGGAGGGGATCCTGGCCGAACCACTGCGGGTGCACAGGACGGTTCCGGCGAGCGGGATCGACGCCAGGGTTGACGAATTACTGGACCTGGTCGGCCTGGATGCCGAGGTCCGGCGCCGCTATCCGCACGAGTTCTCCGGCGGCCAGCGTCAGCGGATCGTCA
Organism: Nakamurella lactea DSM 19367; assembly: GCF_000426645.1. Classification (GTDB taxonomy): domain Bacteria; phylum Actinomycetota; class Actinomycetes; order Mycobacteriales; family Nakamurellaceae; genus Nakamurella; species Nakamurella lactea. Next base: position 25,119 of record NZ_AUFT01000017.1, read on the forward strand.
TCGCCCGGGCGCTGGCTGTTGACCCGGACTTCGTTGTCTGTGACGAGCCGGTTTCGGCACTCGACGTCCGGATCCAGGCACAGATCGTCGAGCTGCTCACCTCGCTGCAGCAGCGGCTGGGCGTGTCGTACCTGTTCATCGCGCACGATCTGGCTGTCGTACAACAGATCGCCGATCGGGTCGCGGTGATGTACGCCGGCCGGATCGTCGAGCTCGGCGACGTGGCCGACGTTTACGCCCGGCCGCGGCATCCGTACACCAGGATCCTGCTGGATGCGGTGCCGGTGCCCGATCCAGACGTGCAGCGTGCTCGGTTGGCGGCGCCACCGGTGCAGGCAGATCTGCGGTCGGCACCTGAACCGGAGGGCGAATGCGTATTCGGTCGGAACCACCGGGAAGACGGCTCGCCGGAGTGGCACTTGTTCGACGGTGGCCACGGAGCGAGTTGCCGTTACTGGCCGGCAGGCGTCCGCCCCGACGACACGCGGGCGTGAGCGATGCTCACGAGCCCCTCTCATGACGTTGATCGTGATCGGCGCCTGTGTGATCGCCGGTGCGATCGTGGTCCGGTTGACGGGACTGGGTTTCGCGCTGGTGGCCTCGCCGCTGCTGGTGCTGTTGCTCGGACCTTTCCAGGGTGTCCTGCTGTGCAACCTGCTCAGTCTGATCACCGCGCTGGCAATGGTAGCCACCCACTGGAAGCGGATCGAGTGGCGCCGGGCCGCCGAACTCTCGCTGCCGGCGCTGGTGGTGGTGCCGGCAGGGGCTCTGCTGGCCCGTGGACTGCCGCAGGCTGCCCTATCGCTTTTGATCGGGGTGTTGCTGCTGGTCGCCATCCTGCTGGTGCTCCGGACCGCGCCGCCGCGGATCCTGGCCGGCCGTCTCGGGGCCCTTCCCGCGGGGGTCCTCTCGGCGACGCTGAACGTGCTCGCCGGGGTTGGTGGCCCGGCGTTGGCCTTGTACGGCCTGGCGCAACGTTGGACCGGACCAGGGTTCGTTGCCACCGTGCCTGTCTGTGCGATCGTGATGAACGCGTTGTCGCTGGGGTTCAAGGGTTTCCCCTCACTGCCGTGGACAGACCTGGTGGTCGCCATCGGTGCGCTGCTGATCGGGACGGTGGCCGGCGAATTCATCGTCCGGCGCTGGTCTGGTGCCAATCTCCGTTGGATGTTGATCGCGCTCACCGCGGTGGGTGCGGTGGCGGCGATCGTCAAGGGGCTTCTGGCCCGGTGACGTCGGCGGCCCAGCCGGAGACCGCTGGCCGCGATGTCGGAGCACCGTCGAGAACGGTGAAGGTGCACAAAGAACGGAGTCTGCCATGATCGTTCAGCCCACTGAAGACCACGCCGAGATCCTGCCGGACGTCGATAACAGGCTCGCCAGCCAGCGGACCAGGACGGTGAGTTTCGAGGGCGATGCGCTGCGGTTGTCCATGGACTGGTCGGTGGGAGACCTGTCTTTGCCGCAGATCTTGGTGGAAACAACTGCGGGCTCGTCGCACCCGAGTTCCTACCACCTAGGGGAGTTGGCTGACGAGATCGGCAAGGGCGTGCTGCAGGCCGGTGGCAAGCCCGCCGACTACACCACCACCGATATCTGCGACGGCATCGCGCAGGCTCACAGCGGGATGAACTTCCCGCTGGCGTCGCGTGAATTCATCGCGGACATGGTGGAGATCCATGCCAGGGCGACACCGTTCGATGCGGTCGTCACGTCCTCGTCCGGGGACAAGGCGGGACCCGCGCACCTGATCGCTCTCGCCCGTCTTGACCTGCCGGCAATCCACGTCCCCGGCGGGGCGATGGCCTCTGGGCCGCAGCTGCGGTCCAACGAGGAACTGTGGAACATGAGCGTCGAGGTCACCAGGGGCACCCTGCCGAGGGAAGAATTCCTGGCCTTCCAGCGATTCGCCTGTCCGGGTTGCGGAGCCTGCCAATACATGGGCACGGCCGCCACTATGCAGGTGATGGCCGAGGCCCTCGGCATGGCACTGCCGTGGTCGGCGTTGGTACCGGCGACCATGGCCGAACTCCGGCGGGCGGCCAGGGCAGCAGGCATCGGTGTGATGGCGCTGCTGAAAGCGGGGATCACGGCGAGGACGGTGCTCACCCGAGAAGCCTTCGAGAACGCGATCATGGTGCATGCGGCCATCGGCGGTTCGCTGAACGGGGTGATGCACCTGATCGCCATTGCCCGGGAAGCGGGCATCGAGCTGACCGCCGAAGACTTCCACCGCATCCACCGGAGCACTCCGGTACTGGTGGATGCAAAGACCGCGGGCCGCTACCCGACCGAACTGTTCTGGTACGCCGGGGGAGTCCCGCAACTGATGACGCAACTCGCAGACCGCCTGCACCTGGACGCGATCACCGTCAGCGGTCGCACCGTTGGTGAGAACCTGGAACGGCTCTCCGGATCACAGTTGCAGCGCCAGGCCGCCCTGTTCCTGGGGAACTACCACGTCCAGGCCCGACAAGTGATCCATTCAGCGGGGGAGCCGGTGTACGCCAGCGGATCCACCGTTCTGTTGACCGGGAACCTCGCGGAGGGTGCGCTGGTCAAATCCCATGCAGTTGCCGAGAACATGCAGCGACATGTCGGTCCGGCCAAAGTATTCGACACCGAACCCGACGCCGTCGACGCGGTGGTGTCCGGCCGGGTCGACGCCGGTGACGTGATCGTGGTGCGCTACCAGGGTCCGAAGGCCACGGGGATGCCGGAGCTGTTCTTCCTGTCGGAGCTGGTGGCCGCTGATCCGGGCCTGGGTGCCACCACCGCGTTGGTCACCGACGGCCGGTTCTCCGGGGCGAGTCGCGGACCCTGCGTGGGCTACGCCTACCCGGAGGCGCTGGACGGCGGTCCGCTCGCGTTCGTCGTCGATGGCGATCTCATCGAGATCGACATCGGCGCCGGCGGTCTCGATCTGGTCGGGATCGCAGGCGTGCAGGCGGATGCGGTCGCCATTGGTCGGGAACTCGACGCACGACGCGCGCGTTGGCAGCCCCCCAGACCGGCCCACACAGGCGCACTGGCTCAGTACTCCGCGTTGTGCCTACCGGCTTTGCTGGGCGCCGGATTGTCCACCGGAATGCCATGACCACCGAGTCCTGCCGTCGGGTGGCGCCAACCTTCGATGGCCGTCGGGCGAGGCGCTACTGACCCCGGAGCAGGACGTGGCCGGGTCGGTCCGTACCGACGACGCCATGGTCCACCATCACTGTGCCGTTGACGACGACCAGATCGATCCCCAGCGGAGCGGACGGCTGCTGGCCGAAATCGGTGGTGTCGGCGACGGTTTCCGGATCGAGCAGGACGAGATCGGCGGCGTATCCGAGGCGGATCAGCCCGCGACCCTTGAGTCTGAGGACCTCGGCGGGTCGGCCGCTCAACTTGTTGACGGCACTCGCCAGGCTGAGCGTGCCGCGCTCCCGGACGTACCGGCCCAGGACCCGCGGAAAGGTCCCGAACGAGCGGGGATGGATTCGGGCGCTGCCCTGACGCAGCGGAACGGCGTTGCCGTCCGAGCCCACGCATCCCATCGGGTGGGCCAGAAACGCCTCCACGTCCGTTTCGGAGCGGTAGAAGAGCACCACGCCGACGGTGTTGCCATACCGCTCGCACAGACTGAGGGTGAATTCGTAGGGGTCGGTGTCGGTCTCAGCAGCGAGATCGTCGATGGTTCGGGCGATGCCGTAGCCGTCGGGCGAGTCGGAGATCGTGAACCGGTCCCACAGAAAGGGAATCCCGCCGAACCATCCGGCAGCCATGTCGCGCAGGGCACGAGCACGTTCCGTGGGCTGCGACAGCCGAGCTCGCATCGCATCGGTCCCACCGGCCTGCACCCACGGCGGCAGATACTGGGTCAAGGCCGACGACGAAGCCACGTACGGGTAGACGTCGAACGCTATGTCCACGCCGGCGGCGGCCGCGTCTTCGAGATCTGCGAGCAACGCTGCAGCAGTGCCCCATTTCGCCGGATCATTGAGGGCCAGGTGGCTGTGCTGGACGCGGGCGCCGGTGGCCTTTCCGATGTCGACGGTTTCGGTCACCGCGCCCGACGCTCGGCCGTGCGATGCGTAGAGACCGCCATGGCGCGCAACCAGGCGCACCAATTCTTCGACCTCATCAAATTCGCCGTATGCCGACGGCACGTGTGTCAGTCCGGTGGTGAGGCCCCATGCACCCTGTTCCAGGCTGCGATCCAGTTCCCGCTTCATCCTCGTGAGCTCGTCCGGGTTCGGCGGGCGTTGATCAACTCCCATGGCGCAGACCCGCAGGGTTCCGTGGCCAGCGAGAGGGGCCACGTTCAGACCGAGACCCGCGCGATCCAGCGCCCGGGCATAGCCATCCAGATCCGACCAGTCGAGGGGAATCGGCGCGGTGGCGCGGGCGAGGTGGTCCATGTGCAGGCCGATCCGGGCCGACTCGATCGGGAAGGGTGCGAACGAACAGTTTCCGGTTACTTCGGTTGTGACGCCCTGCCTGAGTTTGCTTTCGCCCAGGCCATCGGCAATCAGGTGCAGGTCGGAATGCGTGTGGATGTCGATGAAGCCGGGAGCCAGGACCCGATCGGCGGCTTCGATCGTACGGGCAGCCGGAGTCTCTCCGGGGAGAACCCCGATCGACTCGATGCGGCCATCGCGGACACCGACATCGGCTCGACGGCCGGGCACACCCGTTCCGTCGATCACGGTGGCGTTGCGGATGACCAGATCGAACATGACGACTCCCGCGGACATTCCGGTGATGCGCGATCGATGGGCGGCCGTCGCCAGCGGTCTAGCGAGTGGAATCACCGTTTTGGCTGGCGGATCAGTCGCTTCGCACCGGACGGTAGCGGTCGGGAGTCGAACCCGTCAACAACAGAGATGCCAACGTCCCGGTCGATCCATTGACCACACTTCCGTCTCAGCAGTAGTATCCAGTGAGCGAAAGCAAAGTTTCACTAGCTGAACCTGGAGCCGGGAGGCCGTGAGATGTTGATCGAGTCGTGGCCCGCATCGGAGGCCGCGTGGGCGCGGGCGAAAAAGTCATTGGCCGGTGGCGTCTCGACAGGGATGCGGGCGTCGATGAAGCCGCACCCGTTGTTCTTCTCCTCGGCCTCGGGGCCGAGAATGACGGACCTGGACGGCAATACGTACCTCGACCATGTTCTCGGCTGGGGACCGGTGATCCTGGGCCACGGGCATCCCGGCCTGACCGAGGCGGTCGCTTCCCGGATCAGTCTGGGCGCAACGTACGGCGCCGGCCACGCCTTGGAGTACGAAGCGGCGGAGCGGGTGGTCGCAGCGATCCCCGGAGTCGAGCGGGTGCTGTGGTCCAACACCGGTTCCGAGGCCAATCAGGTGGCACTACGACTGGCCAGGGCGGCAACTGGGCGCAAGCGGTTCGCCAAGATGCTCGGGCACTACCACGGCTGGTCCGATACGTTCCTGCTCGGATACCGCCCCGACAGCGCCGGTTCGGTCGAATCGTTGGGCAGTGCGGGGCAGTTGGACTCGGCTCTGTCGGACGTCAGCCTGGTTCCGTTCGGCGACTTGGACGCGGCGGCAGCGGTATTGAAGAACCAGGAGTCGGATATCGCCGCTGTGTTCGTCGAACCCGTGCTGTGCAACTCCGGTGTGATTGCACCACCTGAGGGCTATCTCGCCGGGCTGCGTGAACTGTGCGATGCGACCGACACCGTACTGGTATTCGACGAGGTCATCACCGGGTTCCGGCTGGCTTACGGCGGCGCCGTCGAGCGCTACGGAGTGCAGCCGGATCTGGTGGTACTGGCCAAGGCGATCGCCGGCGGCTATCCGGTGTCGGCGATTGCGGGCCGGGCCTCGCTGCTGGAACAGGTGACGTCCGGAGTGGTACACGCCGGCACCTACAACGGCAATCCGGTGGTGCTCGCTGCTACGGTGGCGACACTCGAAGCGCTGGGCGCCGACGGGATCTACCCAGCCTTCGAGGCTCGCGGCCAGGAACTCGCCACCGGAATGCGGTCCGCGATCGCGGCCAGCGGTGTGCTCGGTGCGGTGAACCAGATCGGACCTGTCGTGCAGGTGCTTTTCGGGACCGGAGACGGCTCGACCCTGGATCAGTTCTTCGCCGGGGATCAGGTCTTTTACGACCGGCTGATCGTGCACCTGTTGCGCCGCGGCGTCTTCGCGCTCCCCGGCGGCCGCTGGTATTTGTCGACGGCACACACCGCCGATGATGTCGCGACCACGGTGCAGGCCTTCGCCGAGGCGTTGTCGGCCACCGTCGGCGACGGCCCGGGACCCGCCTGACATGTTCCACCTCCCGAGCATCGAAACGCTGACGGGTAGCGGCGCCGGTCCGACCGTTGCGCTACTCGGCGGCGTCCATGGCGATGAACTGGAGGGCGTGCTGGCAGTGCGCTCCGCGGTGTCCGGGCTCCGGGTGGACAGTCTTGCCGGCACCGTCCGTTGGGCCGCCCCTGCGCACCCGGCGGCCTGGGCGGCGAACTGCCGTAGCAGCCCGCTTGACCAGGAGAATCTCGCCCGGGTGTTCCCCGGGGATGCATCCGGTTCACCGACCAGGCAGATCGCCGCGCACCTCACCGAGAACCTGATTGCCGACTCGGATCTGTTGATCGACCTGCATTCCGCCGGTCTCGGCTTTGACATGCCGTTGTTGGTCGGCTTTCACAGCACCGGTTCGCTGGCCGAGCGCGCGTCCGCCGTTGCGACGGCATTCGCCGCGCCGATCACCTGGCAGCATCCGGAATCCTCGGACGGTCGCAGCCTGTCCGCGGCAGCCGGACTCGGCATCCCGTCGATCTACGTGGAGGGCCGTGGCGGCGGTCGGCTTCGGCAACGGGATCTCGACTGCTACACGGGCGGCGTGTTGCGGGTCCTGCAGCACCTGGGCATGATTGTCGACGCACCTGTCGCGGCCGGACCATCGGTCATCGTCCGGGGTGAGGGAAATACCGACGAAGGCATCGTGGCCGTCGTCGCCGGATACTTCGTCTGCGACGTTGAGGTCGGTGAACCTGTTGTCGCCGGACAGTCGCTCGGCCGGATCCTCGGTGAGCACGCTGATCTTGTCGCTGAGGTCGCCGCACCGATCGCGGGTCGTGTGATGCTGCTCCGAGCGCCTGCGCGGGTGATCGCCGGCGACACCCTGGCAATCGTCGCAGCCGAGGTCGGTTCGCACTCAGACGCGGAAGTGACGACGTGACCACGCATCCAGGGAGAAGTGGGGGTACCCCTGCACCAACGGATCTCGATCTGGGTGCTGGAAATACCCCGGTCATCTCGCTGCCGCGACTCGCCGAGCGGTGGAGGCTGCCTGCCTTGGTGGCCAAGGCCGAACACCTGAACCCGACGGGCTCCTACAAGGACCGCATCGCCGCCGCCACCATGGCCGCTGCCCTTACCGCCGGGAGGCGCGGCTGGATCGGTACCTCGTCCGGCAACGGTGGCGCGGCAATGGCTGCGCACGGACAGCGGGCTGGGTTACCCGGGTTCATCTGCGTGCCGTCGGACGCGCCAGTGGAGAAGCTTGCCTCAATCCGGCCGTACGGCGTCGAGATGGTTGCGATGTCGACGATGGGCCCGGTGGTGATGGCCGAACTCGGCCGGATCGCCGAGCAAGAGAACCTGCAGCTCACGATCACCACTCACGTCCATAATCCCGAGGGCATGCACGGTGCCCAGGGCATTGGTACCGAACTAGCTGCAATCGGGGGGATCACCCACGTCTACGTCCCGGTCGGTGGGGGAGGTTTACTGGTCGCGACCGCCGCGGGGCTTCGCAGCGGAGGGTCCGATGCGATTGTGGTTGCGTGCCAACCGGCTGGCTGTGCGCCGGTGGCCCGCCATCTGGCCGGCGAATTGCCCGAGCCGATCGTGTCGCGGTGCGATACCGATGTCTCGGGCCTGCAACTGCCGGAGCCGCCGGACGGGCCGGCTGCTGCCGAAGCAGTCCGGGCCAGCGGTGGTTGGGGTACCACGATGAGCGACGAAATGGTATGGCAAGCGCAGGATCTGCTGGCCACAAGTGAGGGCATCTTCGTCGAACCCGCCGCCGCCGTGAGTCTGGCGGCAGTCGCCGAGGATGTCCGGACCGGTCGACTCGGCCCCGACGATCGGCCCTGCGTCGTGTTGTCCGGCAACGGGCTCAAGGACCTGCGTCGCTTCACCAAGCCCGCATCGCCGGCCGAGATCACCACGATCGCCGACCTGGCCGGCCGGGTGTCCGATTATCTGGCCATCGCACAACGAAAGGGCACATTGTGATTCGGCTGGCCATCACCGGTCTGTTGCACGAGACAAACACTTTCTCGGGCGTGGAAGCCACGCTGGACAGCTACCTCGCGACGGGCTGGCACACCGGAAGCGACATGGTCGAGCACTACCGGAGCTCGCACGCTGTGGTTGGTGGATTCCTGCAGGAAAGCTCAGACACCGCAGCAGGTTCGGCCGACGCTGACGTCGACATCCTGCCGCTCGGCGTGGGTTTCGTGACACCGTGCGGACCGATCAGTGCCGAGGCCTACAGCACCTTATTGGAGCGCATCTGCGACGACCTCGAGGACGCCGGCCCAGTTGATGCCGTCCTGTTGGTGTTGCACGGCGCTGCCGTCGCGAACGGAGAACTCTCGGCCGACGCCGACATCGCCGAACGGGTGCGCGCTGTGGTCGGGCCCGACGTGCCGATCGGATCGGTGCTGGACATGCACGCCAATGTCGAGCAGCGGTTGGTGGATGCCGTCGACGTCTTGTTGGCCTATCAGACGAACCCACACATCGACGCCCGAATCGTCGGCGCCGAATGCCGGGCACGGGTGCTCGATATCGTCCGTACCGGTGCGCGTCCGGCGATAGTGCTCGAGCCACTGCCCTTGGTGGTCACCATCGTCCAACAGGACACGTCGACCGAACCGATGGCAGGGCTGCTGCGATACGCTCGCGAGGTCGAGTCAGAACCAGGGATGCTGGACGTCAGCATCCTGGAGGGGTTCCCGTACGCCGACACCGCGCAGATGGGGATGTCGGTTCTCGCCACCCATCCGGACCGTGACGTGGCAGCGGACGCCGCTCGCCGTGTGGCGTCAGCTGTATGGGATCGCCGTGCTGAGCTACAGGGCGCGGGGCGGCCGGTGTCCGACGTCGTCACCGTGATCGATGCCCATCGTGGCGAAAAGCCCCTGCTCGTCCTTGACGTCGGCGACAACGTCGGTGGCGGCGGTCCCGGGGACTCGACCGTGCTGCTGGCAGAGGTGTTGCGGCGCCGGGTGGCCGGCGTCGGGATCACCTTGTTCGATCCCCTGGTGGTGGCGGCACTGCAGGGGACCCCGGTCGGCGGACGAGTCGACATTCCTGCGGGCGGACGGTCGGCCGAGCAGGACGGTGAGCAGGTTCAGTTGACCGGTGTGATCACCGGCCGGCACGTCGGGCAATACTCCGAGCCCAAGATCGCCCACGGCGGGTTCCAGTTCTTCGACGGCGGCGAAATGGTCGGGATCCGCACTGACGACGGAGTCTCCGTCGTTCTGACTTCCATCGTGGTCCAGCCGATTTCGCCGACCCAGTACCGGGTTGTCGGAATTGAGCCCGAGCAGCTCAGGGCAGTGATCGGCAAGGGCGTCAACGGACCCCGTGCCGGGTACTCCGAGATCTGCGAGGGCCTGGTGGTGGCTGACACGCCCGGGGTGACCCGCAACTCGGTGATCGGTTTCAGCTACCGGAACCGCCGCGAACCTATGTACCCGTTCGAACCCGAAACCCGCTATCGGTCGAACTCCGCCGTTTGACCCGGAACCAGGGTCCCAGCGACCCGATAGGAGAGGACTCCATGCCACGCATCCCCATCACTGGTGACGTACCGTCCAGCCACCTGCCCTTCACGCCCGCGGTACGCGCCGGGGAACTGGTGTTCGTTTCCGGCCAGGCGTCGGTCGACGACACCGGTGCCTATGTTCCCGGGACCTTCGCCGAAGAGATGGCGCTGTCGTTCTCGAACGTCGAGCGGATCCTTGCGGCGGCCGGCGGAACCATGGATGACGTCGTGCAGGTGAAGGCCTATCTTGGGGACACTTCCTACCGCGACGAGTACAACCGCGAGTACCGCAAGTACTTCACCGAACCGCTGCCCGCCCGGACCTCTTTGTCCGGAGGTCTCGGCACTCTCAAGTTCGAGGTCGACGTGATAGCGCACATCCCCGTCGCTACTTGATGCCAGCGAAAACCCGGCCTGCGTCAAGACTTGTCCGAAGGCGTGCACGTCACCACAGTGTCTCGGTTGGATTGCCGTCCGTCGGAACCGTTGACCAGGAACACAGGGATCGATAGATTGCGGCAAGCAGAAACTCAGGTTTCGCTTGCTGGAACCGGAAAGGTGGTGAGATCCATGGATTCCGATGACCAGGCGTCGGCAACACCCGGACCACGGATAGCCCTGGCAGGATTGATGTTCGAGGCGAACTCCTTCGCGCCGGGCACTACCGACCTGGACGACTTCGAGCGCCGAGCGTCCACCGGGGACGCGATGCTGGCGGCCGGTGGCGGGCTTGACTCGCTGGCCGCCGCGGCAGAGGTCGCGAAGACCGCCGGAGCGAGGATCATTCCGACCTGGCAAGCCGGTGCGATGTCCGGGCCTCCGGTGGCCGCCGGTGTCTATCCGGTACTCCGCGAGCGACTGCTGGCCAGCCTGCGACCGCATGTCGGGAACATTGACGGCGTCTACCTGTCGCTGCACGGCGCGATGGTCGCGCGGGACTGTGAGGACACCGAGGGCGACCTGTTGCAAGCCGTGCGCGAATTGGTCGGACTCGAGGTTCCGATCGCCTATTCCGCCGACCTGCATACGCATTTCACCGCGAAGATGGCCGCCGTGACACCGCTGGTCGCCGGTTACCACACGCTCCCGCATCTGGACATTGCATCGACCGGACGCCGGGCGATGGCGTTGCTGCTGGCCGCGATCAGTGGCGCCAAACCGGCGCTGGGCTGGCGCAAGATTGCCATGGTGACCTCGGCGGAAGGTCAGGACACCAATGTGCCACCGATGTCTGAGGTGATGGACCGGGTGCACGAGATCATTGCCGAACCGGGTGTACTGGACGCCTGCGTCTTCGCCACCCAACCGTGGTTGGACGTCACCGAGTTGGGCTGGGCAACCCTGGTGATTACCGATGGCGATCCCGACCGTGCCCAGGACCGCGCGGACGAACTCGCCCGGATGGCCTGGGATCGCCGACACCGGATCGAGGCGCTCAAGGTGGACTTGCGCGCGGCGCTGGAACAGGTCCGCAATGCACCGGACGATGGACGACCGTTCGTGCTTTCCGATGGTGCCGACAGTGTGTCGGCCGGCGCGACCGGCGACGGGGTGCAGATCTTGGCCGGTCTGGTAGCCGATCCGGTACCGGGCCAGGCAATTGCGCTTGTCACCGATGCGCCTGCCGCCCTCGAACTCGCCGCCCTTGGCGTCGGGCGGACCGCGGCGGTCGAGCTGGGCGGCACGCTGGCTCCGGCCTTCCATCGGCCGGTGAAGGTCACCGGCACTGTGATGACCGTCAGCGATGGCCGATACCTCTCGATGTACCCGCCGGCCCCGGCCGACGTCGGCACGACCGCGGTGCTCAGGATCGAGCCGGGGAAGGACGCCGCTGTCGACGTGGTGATCACCAGCCGCCCGGCCAGCCAACTGGACCTGCAGCCGTTCCGCCGGGTCGGGCTGGAGCCAACCAGAGCAAGGATCGTCGTGGTCAAGTCGGCCGGTGGCTATCGCGGCTACTACGAACCACTGGCCGCAGACTGCATCGACGTCGATACCACGGGGCCCGCCGATTCCCGGCTGGAACGCCTGCCGTACACCAAACCGGTCCGGCCGTTGTTCCCGTTCGATCCTGACCTGGAGTCGCCGTGGTGACGCCGGTGCTTCAGATCGAGGATCTTGCGGTCGAGTTCACCACCCCGGAAGGTGTTCTACGCGCGGTCGACGGAGTCAGCTACAGCGTTGACGCCGGTGAAACCCTCGCCGTCGTCGGGGAAACCGGCTCCGGTAAGTCGGTGACCGTCTTGGCTGCGCTCGGATTGCTCGACGCCGGGCGCATCGTCAGCGGCAGGGTGATGTTCGACGGTCTCGATCTGCTCCGGCTGCCGGACAAGAAGCTCCGGCGGCTGCTGGGCAGCAACCTGACCATGGTCTTCCAGAACCCGATGTCGGCGCTGAACCCGGTGATGACAGTGGGTCGGCAGGTCGCCGAGACACTCGTGGTGCACGACCGCAAGCTCACCAACAAGGGGGCGCGGGGCCGGGCGATCGAGCTGCTCGCCTTGGTCGGAGTTCCACAGCCCGACGTGCGTTTCAACCAGTACCCACACGAGTTCTCCGGGGGGATGTGTCAGCGTGTCGTGATCGCCATGGCCATCGCCAACAACCCGCGGGTGATCATCGCCGATGAACCGACGACGGCGGTCGATGTGACGGTCCAGGCGCAGTTGCTGGATCTGTTGCAAGTGGCCAGGGAGGAGACCGGCGCCGGCGTCGTACTGATCACCCACGACCTCGGCGTGGTCGCCGAGGTCGCGGATCGCGTCGCCGTGATGTACGCCGGGCGGGTGGTGGAGACCGCGCCGGTGCGGAACATCTTCCGCGCCCCGCAGCATCCCTACACCGTCGGCCTGCTGTCGTGCCTGCCTCGACTGGACAGTACCGTCGAGGAACTGGTGCCGATCCCCGGATCGCCTGCCAACCTGCTGATCCGGTCACCGGGCTGTGCGTTCCAACCACGATGTGGGCTGTCCGCGGATCGCGACATCTGCACCAGCGACCGCCCGGAACTCGCGGCCGCCGCCGCCGATTCCGCGGCAGCCGGGTCCTGGGCGGCGTGCCACTTTGCTGACGAGACAACCGCGTGGTCGGCCCGCGAGCACCTGGTGCGGGAGCCGTCATGACCGACGCAGAGAAACTAGCCGAAGGGGACAGCACCGAAGTGCATGACGCCGACCGGCCCCCGGGTTCGGGCACCGGGACGCAGCCTGCCGCGCAGATCGAGACCACCTCAACCGAGCCGGTTTTGCGGGTGCAGAACCTGGTCAAGCATTTCCCGATCCGGCGCGGTGTCTTCGGCAAACAGGTCGGTGCCATTCACGCGGTCGACGACGTCAGCTTCGATCTGTACGCCGGCCGCACTCTTGGGCTGGTGGGCGAGTCCGGCAGCGGCAAGACCACCACCGGGCGAGCGGTGATCAGGCTGGTGGAACCGACGGCCGGGTCGGTCATGCTGGACGGGAGGCCATTGACCGCCGAGACCAGGGCAAAGGATCTGGCCCGCGGGATGTCGATGGTGTTCCAGGATCCGATGGGTTCGCTGAACCCGCGGCTGTCCGCGGTGGCCAACGTCGCGGAGCCGCTGCGGATCCACAAGTCCGGCACCGCCGTGGAGCGCCGAGCCAGAGCGACCGAGTTGCTCGATCAAGTTGGTCTGCGGGCCGACCAGGTGGAACGTGTTCCCGCCGAGTTCTCCGGCGGCCAGCGGCAGCGGATCGGCATCGCCCGGGCGTTAGCGCTGTCGCCCAAGGTAATCATCCTGGACGAACCGGCCTCTGCGCTCGACGTGTCGGTGCAGGCGCAGGTGCTGAATCTGCTGCGCCGTCTGCAGTCCGACCTCGGCATCGCCTTCCTGTTCATCAGCCACGATCTGTCGGTCGTCCGGCACCTGTGCGACCGGGTCGCGGTCATGTACCTGGGCGAGATCGTCGAGATCGGCGACCAGGAACAGATCTTCACCAACCCGCTGCATCCGTACACCCAGGCTCTACTGTCCGCGGTGCCGATTCCCGACCCAGACGCGAAGCGCGAGCGGATCGTGCTCAAGGGCGATCTTCCGAGCCCGGTCGATCCGCCCGCGGGCTGCCGCTTCGCAGGCCGCTGTCACCGGGCGCAGGACATCTGCGACGTCGAAGCACCTGTGCTGAAGATCCGGACCGGCGCACAACCCGTGGCCTGCCATTTCCCGGGGCCGGCGGGAGGTGCCGGGTGACCACAGCAGCGAAGGAGTCATCGGCAGCCGCTCCGGTGATTCGCCGGGCGACGGTGCGGCGCAAGTTCCTGGGTAGCGCACCGGGTGTCGCGGGTGCAATCGTGCTATTGATCCTGGTGTTGGTGGCTGTTTTCGCGCCACTGATCGCACCATTCGATCCGTTGGAACGGGCCGGAAAGGCGCTGCAGGGACCAAGCGCTCAGAACTGGTTCGGTACCGACGAACTGGGCCGGGACCTGTTCTCCCGGTTGGTGTACGGCACTCGGCTATCGCTGGAAACGGCCGCCGGCGCCGCGTTGCTCGCGTGCGCGGTCGGGCTGCCGCTCGGCGTCCTCTCCGGCTATCTCGGCGGGTGGATCGACGCGATCGTCATGCGGGTCACAGACTTCGTGCTCGCCGTGCCCGGCATCCTGTTCGCACTGGTGCTGATCGCGATCCTGGGCAGCGGCATCATCAACCTCATCCTGGCCATCGGCATCGGGGCCATCCCTGCCTTCATCCGGCTGTCGCGGGCCTCGACCCTCGGACTGAAGGAACGCGAGTATGTACTAGCGGCGCGCAGTATGGGCGCATCGAAGGCCGACATCATGGCGCGGACCATCGCTCCCAACACCATGGGACCGATCATCGTGCAAATCATCGTCACCGCGTCGGTGGCCATCCTCGCGGCAGCGGCTTTGAGTTTCATCGGGCTGGGCACCCCTCCGCCCGCACCTAGCTGGGGCGGCATGCTGCAGACGTCCCGATCGTTCCTGTACCAGCAGATCTGGTATGCCATTCTGCCCGGCGTAGCCCTGGCTATCACCATCGCCGCCCTCGATGGCGTCGGCCGCGGCCTGCAGACAGCCTTGGGAACCAAGACGACAGGCCGAGCGAAGGTCGGGGGCATGGGCTGATGGGCAGCTATGTGATCCGGCGGTTCCTGCAGTTCATCCCGGTCGTCATCCTTGCATCGATCGCGGTGTGGGCCATCGTGTACGCCGTCCCCGGCTCGCCCGCCGCCGCGCTTGCCGGCGAGAACGCCACGCCGGAGACCGTCGCCGCCATCGAGGAAAGACTCGGCCTGAACCGCCCGGTGATCGTGCAGTACTTCACCTGGATCGGACAGGCCATCCATCTGGACTTCGGGAATTCGGCCATCAACGGCCAACCGGTGATGGAGCAGTTGTCGTCTCGCATCCCGGCGTCGCTGCAACTCGCCCTGTTCGCGATGGTGATCGGTCTGGTGCTCGCCTTCCCGATGGGTGTCGTTGCCGCGGTGAAACCCCGGTCGATCGCGACCAAGGTGATCAACCTCTATCAAGCGGTTGCACTGGCCGTGCCCACCTTCTGGGTGGGCATCCTGTTGATCATCGGACTATCGGTGAAGAACCAGGTGTTCCCAGCGATCTCCAACTACGTCTCGATCTGGTCCGATCCGATCGGCGCGATCAGGAACACCCTGCTACCTGCCCTGTGTTTGGGCATCTACATATCCGGGATCATCGCCCGGTTCATCACCGCGTCGCTGCGCGACGCATTGGGTCAGGACTACGTTCGGACGGCGCGGGCAAAGGGAGTGCCTGAAGGAGCCGTGATTTCTCGACACGCCATGCGCAACGCCATGTTGCCCACCGTCACGATCGTCGGCCTGATGATCGGTGAGTTCCTTGGCGGCACGGTAGTCACTGAAGTGGTCTTCTCCTATCCGGGACTTGGTCGGATGATCTATTCGGGGATCACCGCCCGGGACTACCCGATCATCCAGGCGGCAGTGCTGTTCACGATTCTCGCCTTTCTGGTCATCAACCTTTTGGTCGACGTGCTCTACGCGTTCCTGGACCCCAGGGTCCGCCTGAGTTAGCGAATTCCTGAACCTGCTGCACCTGCAATTTCATTACGGTCACAAAAGTTCTGCCGCACCCCATCATTCCCTCCGGCACGAAAGGCCCGACATGAACGAGAATTCCCCCGAAGATCGCGCGGTCGGCGGTCAGCTTCCTGCTGACCACCCGCTGTTGAACAGGCGACGCCTGTTCAAGTTCACCTTCGCTGCCGGCGGCGCACTCATCCTGGGTCCAGGGGTGCTCGCAGCCTGTGGCAGCAATGACGCCGGTACTGGATCCGGCAGTGCATCCACACCGTCCGAAGCAGCCGCCACCTCCAGTGACGCAGGCAGCCCGTCAGTCGGCAGCTCAGCCGCCGCAACGAGCGGAGGAGGTGGCGGCGGAAGCGAGGGTGGGGGAGGCGGCGAGCTGACCGTCGGCGTCGTCGCAGACATCTCGAACTTCGATCCGTACTACAACGGCACCCCGAACTTCATCCTCCTCCAGAACATGAACACGTTCTTGCTTGACTACGACGACGAACTCACCGCGCATGAGGCTGGGCTCACCGCTTGGAAGTTGAACGACGACAACACGCAGATAACGCTGACCCTTCGCGAGAACGTTGCCATGCAGTCGGGGTCGACGTGGAGCGCGCAGGATCTGGTACAGGGATTCGAGCGGGCGGCTGACCCCGACCAGGGCCAGCAACTCAATGGCCCGATGTCGATCGTCAAGTCTTTCAAGGCCACGGACGACAACACGGTGGTGCTGACCTTTAACTCACCAGTTGCTGAACTGCTGGTCACCGACCTGTTGGAGAACTTCCCGGTGACCACGAAGGCGACGAACAATTCAGACTTCTTCGCCGCCAAGGGCGATGGTGCCGGGTCGTTCGAGCTCAAGGACCGCGACCCGGGGAACACGGTGACGCTGAGTCGATTCGCCGACTACTGGGATGCCGGAGCCGTCAGCCTGGACACACTGTCGTTCCGCATCTTCGACAATGCCGATTCGATGGTCACCGCGCTGCAATCCGGCGCACTCGATGTGATCTACCGGTTCCCGGCGAAGAACGCTGCTCAGCTCAAGGACCAGTTCACCATCATCGAGGGGTACCCAGGCGCGCTGGTTGATTGCGTGCGGATGAACATCAACGTGGCACCGTTCGACAACATCAAACTGCGGCAGGCGATCGGTCGGGCGCTGGATCGGCAGCGCGTCGTCGATGAAGTCTACTTCGGCTACGGGCAACCCCTCTTCCTGCCGTGGGGTCCGAACTCGCCGGCCAACGATTCGAGCTACGCCGAGAAGAACTCGCACGACCTGGACGCCGCCAAGAAGTTGTGGGCGGAAGCCGGTTCGCCTGCCTCTGGCGAGGCAGTCGCAGACAGTTCGAACGCCGCCGCTCTATCGATCCTTCAGATCCTCCAGCAGGATCTGAAGTCCGTCGGATTCGACCTCCAGATCAAGACGCTGGATTCGGCGACCTTCACCGAGCGGTTGCTGGCCGGCGACTTCGGCCTGCTGATGGGTGGTCTGGGCAACACCAGCAAGAGCCCGTCCCGTATCGCGACCAATTCGATCTTCCGAATCGTCGACAATCCGGTCCTCAAAGACAAGACACCGCAGGAGTACATCGACGCCATCAAGGCATCCGAGTCAGCCACCACCCCGGAGGCGGTTCAGAAGGCCTACGCCGAGTTGAACAGGGTGATCACCGAGCAGGCCTTCGGGATCCCGGTCTGTACCAACATCTCGCTCATTGCGACGGCGAAGAGCGTCACCGGGGTGACGCGCGATGTCGACGACCGGATCGTGCTCAAGGGCGCGAAGAAGGGATGACACGAGCGCCGGTCACCACGCCACTGCGACCTGACAAGTTGTTCGACCTCAACGGCCGGGTGGCGGTGGTGACCGGCGGTGGAACACATCTGGGTGCCGCCATGGCAGGGGCGCTGGCAGCTGCTGGCGCCCGGGTACACCTGATGGCGCGCAACGGCGCACGGTGTCAGAGAGTGGCGAATGGCCTGTCCGAAAGCGGATTCCAGGCTCAAGGTCACGAGTGTGACGTCACCGATTCGATGGCTGTCGAACGAGTGGTGGGTGAAATTACTGCCGACTCCGGCCGGCTGGATGTGTTGGTGGCAAACGCGGGCGGCTCGTCGGCGCGCGGGCCGTTCACCGAGCTGACCGATGTGCAAATCCGGTCGTCCATGGAACTGAACGTCCTCGGGACGGCCGCCTGCATCCGCTCGGCGGCCTGGCCGATGATTGCCGCCGGGGCTGGGTCGATCATCCTTATCGGCTCGATTCACAGTTCGCTGGGTTCGGATCGGCGGGCCTACGACGACAGTTGGGAGGGCTCGGCCGCCGACTACCACATCGCCAAAGGTGCCATCGTGAATATGGCACGGGCCCTGGCAATGGAGTGGGCGACCACAGGAGTCCGCGTGAATTGCCTGAGCCCCGGGCAGATCCCGAAATCGAGCCTGCCAGCGCCGCAGGCCGAACGCTTTCGTGAGTCGATCCCGATCGGTCGGCTCGGGGAGCCCGACGACCTGGCGGGCGCGGTGCTGTTGTTGGCGTCCGACGCCGGATCGTTCATCACTGGACACAATCTGATCGTGGATGGCGGATGGAGCGCACGATGACCAGAACGGCTCTGCTGAACGCCGAGGTGGCCGATGGGTCCGGTGGGCCGTTGCGTCGGTGCGACGTGTTGATCGGCGGCGAACAGATCTCCGCGGTGGTGCCGGCGGGCGATCTGACCACCGCGGGTGCGACCGCGGTCGACTGCACCGGGCTGGTGCTGTCGCCCGGCTTCGTCGACGTGCATTCGCATGCCGACAACGCGCCACTGCTGGACGAACCCGATCTCAGCAAGATTCTGCAGGGCGTCACCACGGAGGTGGTGGGCAACTGCGGGTTCAGCCTGGCGCCGCGCGGGCCGGTCGACGCCGGTCTCGATGCCTTGCTCAGTCGGATCTTTCCGCCCCTGGACGCCTCCTGGCGCAGCGTCGCCGACCTGTATCGGGTGCTCGATGAGCGCGGCTACATTACCAACATGGCGCCGTTGGTCGGCCACCATGCCTTGCGGATCCTCGCCATGGGCATGGTGGATGCGGCGCCGAACGAGCGCGAACTGCGGGCCATGGCCGACGGACTGTCCGAGGCGATGCAAGCGGGTGCCTTCGGCTTGTCCACCGGATTGATCTACCCGCCTGGGATGTTCAGCCGCACCGAAGAGCTCAGCGAGCTGGCCGGCTGCCTGCCCGAGCACGGCATCTACGTCAGCCACATCCGCGGCGAGGGGAACAACCTGATGGACAGCATCCGGGAGGCCATCCGGATCGGCCGAGACAGCGGACGCCGGGTGCAGGTGTCGCACCTGAAGGCGGCCGGGCAGCCATACCACGGAACCGTCGCGCCG
Organism: Nakamurella lactea DSM 19367; assembly: GCF_000426645.1. Taxonomy (GTDB): domain Bacteria; phylum Actinomycetota; class Actinomycetes; order Mycobacteriales; family Nakamurellaceae; genus Nakamurella; species Nakamurella lactea. The sequence goes on from NZ_AUFT01000017.1 coordinate 44,365, forward strand.
GCGCTGGCGGAGCTGGATGCGGCCAGGTCGGACGGGGTGGATATCAACCACGACGTCTACCCGTACACCGCCTCGTCCACCATGATGACGGCGCTGCTGCCGCCATGGTTCCAGGAAGGTGGCGACCGGGCGGTGCTGGCCAGGTTGGCGGACCCTGCGGACCGGGAACGCGCGGGGGAGCAGATTGCGAACGGGCCGCTCGGAACGTGGGAGAACATGGCATGGGCCGGCGGTTGGTCGAACATCGTCGTGGCCTCGACCGGTAGCGGTCAGGACGTGGGCAGGTCGGTCGCCGACATCGCTGACGACTGGAGCTGCGGGCCCTTCGACGCGGTGGTGCGAATGCTGACCCGGGAGCGGTTGCGGGTGTCGATGGTCGTGCACCAGATGGACGAGGCCGACCTACAGACGGCGATGCGACATCCGCGGACGATGATTGGTTCAGACGGTCTTCCTCCCGGCACCGGGGGGAAGCCGCACCCACGGACGTCCGGCACCTTCCCGCGAATCCTGGCTCGGTACGTCCGGGACGAGGGTGTCCTGACGCTACCGGAAGCGGTGCGCCGTATGACGTCCCTGCCCGCCGAGACCTTCCGCCTGCCGAGACGCGGCCGGGTCGAGCCCGGATACTGTGCTGATCTGGTGCTCTTCGATGCTGCCGCGGTGCTCGACCGGGCCGATTACGTGAACCCGATGGTGCCGCCGGCTGGCATATCCGCGGTGTACCAGGGCGGCAAGATGGCAGTCCGTGACGGCCAGTTTCTCGGCGGCCGACCCGGGCGACGACTGCGACCCGATGTCCCTGGTGTTCCTGCCCAGGCCATGTCCAATCCCACCAACCAGAACCATCAGGAGATCTGAATCATGCCCGACAACCCGGAGGCGAACGACCGCCCGGTGATTGCGGTGTCCGACAGTCCACCGGCCTGGTTGCCGGAGGCTATCTCGGCCGGCGGCTGCCAGGTCGGGCCCCTCGCCGACGCTGATGGTTACGTCCACCTGACCGGACCGGCCTCGCTACCGCACCTCCCGGCACGGGTGCGTTGGGTTCAATTGCCCGCGGCGGGGATTGAGACATACCTCGCCGACGGACGGCTCGACGACAGGCGGGTGTGGACCTCGGCGGCCGGTGCGTACTCGGAGACCGTCGCGGAGCATGCGGTCGGGTTGCTGCTGGCTGGCGTGCGCGGGCTGGTGGTGGCCGCGGGGCTTCGAACCTGGCGGGGAAAAGCCGTGGCGGACACGGTCTCCGGGCTGGCCGACACGACGATTGCGGTCGTCGGTGCCGGCGGGATCGGTCGCCGGGTGGTTGAGATGCTGGCGCCGTACCGGGCGACGGTGATCGCCGTCAACCGCAGCGGGCGGGACGTGCCTGGCGCCGATCGCACCGTGGCCGCCGCCGACCTCGACGAACTGTGGGACCAGGTGGATCACGTTGTGATTGCGGCACCACAGACGTCACATACCGTGCGCTTGATCGACGCCGCCGTGCTGGCCCGTTTGAGGCCGAGAACCTGGATCGTCAACGTCGCCCGCGGCGGACTGATCGATACCGACGCGCTCGTGGACGCACTGGCCGGCGGCCGGATCGCCGGTGCTGCCTTGGATGTGACCGACCCCGAACCGCTGCCCGACGGTCACCCGCTGTGGACCACCCCCGGTGTGTTGATCACCCCGCACGCCGCGAACCCAAGGGCCGGGCTGGAAGCAGCACTCGCCGATCGGGTACGAGACAACGCCACACGATTTGCCTCCGGCCGTGACCTGATCGGCCGAATCGACCTCACCGCTGGATACTGAAGGAGAAGGATGAATCCAGGTATCAAGATCGCCGTGGCCGGTCTGGCCCGCGAAGGCAACACATTTGCCGGAGGCGTCGGCACGATCGACGACTTTCGCACCAACAGCTTCCTGCAGGGCGACGAAGTGCTGGAAGTCGGCAGGCTCAACGATTCACTGGCCGGTGCGCTGCAGGTCGCCTCCGAACGTGGCGTCGCTGTGGTTCCGACCTTTCACGCCCGCAGCATCAGCGGTCCATCGGTGCGCGCCGAGGACCACGCCGAACTGAAGAGGCTGGTACTCGACGGTTTGACGGCCGTACTGCCCGAGGTAGATGGGATCTACCTGCGGTTGCACGGTGCTTTCACGGCAGAGGGCTGCGACGACGTCGAGGGCGATCTGATGGCGTCGCTCCGGCAGATCGTGGGACCGGACTTCCCGATCTCGGGCAGCTTCGACCTGCATACCCACGGCACTGCGACGATGGCCGCGGCTACTCCGATGATTGCCGGCTTCCAGACCTATCCGCACATCGACATGGTGCAGACCGGCCGCCGGGCCATGGCCATGTTGATCGACGCGATCCAGGGGCGCACGAGGCCGACCATCGGCTTCCGTAAGATCCCGGTGATGTCTGCCTCCGAAGTGCACAACACCACCACCGGGCCAGTGTCGGAGGTGATGATCCGTCTGCACCACATCCAGTCCCTGCCAGGCGTTCTGGACGCCAGCATCTTCTGCACGCAGCCGTGGCTGGACGTCACTGACTTCGGCTGGTCGGTCGTCGTGGTGACCGACGGAGACCAGCCTAGGGCGCAGGGATACGCCGACGAACTGGCCGCGTCACTGTTCGACCGACGGGAACGGCTGGTGGTCCACAAGGAGTCGCTCGCCGACGCGCTGGCCAGGGCACGCGATGCGAAGGGCATCGGTGGCCCGGTCGTGCTCGGTGATGGCGCCGACAGTCCGTCGGCCGGCAGCACCGGCGACAGTTCGGTGTTGCTGCAGGCAGTGCTGGACGAACCGATCGGCGGCCCGGTGCTCTGCTCCGTCACCGACGCTCCGGCATTGCAGGCGTGTGTGGAAGCCGGCACTGGCGCGAAGACGACTGTCAAGGTCGGCGGCACGCTATCGCCGCACTTCTTTTCCCCGATCGAGATCACCGGCACAGTGGTCTCATTCGGCGACAACAGTTCTGCACCCGATGGCAGGCCGATCAGCACCGGCCGGTTCGCGGTACTGCGGATCGGCGAGGTGAGCCTGGTGATCAGTGAGCTGGCCACCTCGATGACCGACGACCGGCTCTACCGGGCGGCTGGGCTGGACGTCGACGGAGCCTGGATGGTGCAGGCGAAGTCCGCTGGTCAGTACCACGAAGGGTACGAGCACATCGGCTCGGAGCTAATCGATGTCGATATGCGCGGGCCGGCACAGCACGACCTTCTCTCACTTCCCTTCAGCCGTATCCCTCGACCAATCTGGCCTTTCGACCCGGACGTCGAACGGGGGTTTTGATCGGCGCGTCCGAGCCGTCCGGTCACTCCTGGTTGACCGCGGTGGTGGTTGGGATCTGATTGGCCACGCCCGAAATCGGAACCAGCGGGTCGGTGAGCAGCTCGCGCAGCCGCCGCTCCCGGGCATTCAGTGCAGTCCGCTGCGCGTCGGACAGCGACACCCAACTGGGTGGTGCCGGCGGAAATGTCGGTGGTAGATATTCTCCAGCAACGAATGTCGCGGCGTTGACCAGTCGTTCGGACGCTGTGCGCGCGACTCCATGGACATCTCCGACTTCCATTGCTTCGTCGACCCTGCGGAACAGCGCGATGTCGGCAGGCGCTCCAACAGTGAGCGTCCCGGCGTCGAGCCCGAGTGCTGCTGCCGGGGCGGATGTCGTGGCCCGAACCACATCCACCAACGGCATACCGATGGCCTGCAGCTTGGCCATCACCGTTGGCAAGTCGAACGCCGGGCCACTGGCGCTGAGTACGTGCAGGTCCGTCGAGATCACGTGCGGGGGCATCGATTGCGCGAGATATGCTTCCGCCACTTCGAAGCTGAATCCGCCCGCACCGTGTCCGATATCGAAGATCACGCCGCGCTCGTGGGCAGCGCGCAGGCTGTTCCGGATTGGCCCTGGCAGGGTGACACCACGAGCCCCGCGACCGGCGCAGTGGGTCAGAATATCGCCGGGTCGCAACAGGTCGACGATCTGGTCCAGGGTGAACGGGCCGCTCCCGATATGCACCATGACCGGGAGCGCGGTAGCCGCGCCGGCGCGCAACGCGATCCGCAGGGGTTCCAGCCCGTTGTCGCCGACCGTCGATGCGTCCATCCGCACCTTGATGCCGCGGACCTCCTCCGGATGCTTGGTGGCAGCCGCAACCAACGCGTCGACATCGAGGAAACTCAGGTCCCTCGATTCACCCGTGCGGGCGGCCAGACCATGGGCCGAGATATGCAGCAGTATTGCGCTACGAACACGGAAGTCCTTCCGAGCCTCCATTAGTCCGGCAAGCCCGTAGGCGCCGACGCTGCCTGCGTCGACCCAGCTGGTGACTCCCGTGTACCAGGCAACCGGATCCGGCTCCATACCCCAGAAGGTGCCACCCGCATGAAGATGGGTATGCAGGTCGACCAATCCAGGGATGACCAGAAGCCCCGAGGCATCGACGACTGAACGCGCCGGTTCGGCATCCAGGACGCCGACGGCACGGACCCGGCCGTTCCTGACCGCAATGTCGGCGACGGCGTCCATATCCGCGGCTGGGTCGATCAGGTGTCCGTTCAGGATCCGTAGGTCGTCCATCTGTGCCTCCGACTGCTTGTGGTGTGCGCCTCTTGACCCCTCGGCTCCAGTCTCCGATAATGAACCGCAAATTTCAACAAGCGAAATTTGCGGTTTTCCCGCGAATCGACCTCGGTCCGCTGCACTGAAGAGAGGGCTGGCGCGATGGCTCCCACACCACGACGATTGGTCGGCAGAACAGCGTTGATCACCGGGGCCTCGAGAGGTATTGGGGCGGCGGTCGCGCGTCGGTTCGCGGCCGAGGGTGCCGCCGTAGCCATCGGTCATGAGCCGACAGCTGAGATGGCCCGTCTGGCTGGTGATCTCGCCGCGGAGCTCGTCGGACAGGGCGCACGTGCCGTCGCGTTGGGCGCCGACCTGGCCGATCCGGCGGGCATCGACGGACTGGTCGCCGCGGCCAGGAGCGAGTTGGGACCGCTTGACATCGTGGTCGCCAACGCGGCCGCGTCCGGTCGCCGGCACTTCACCGAGTTGTCGCTGCAGGAGTGGGATCTCGTGCAGGCGGTCAACACCCGTGGCACCTGGCTACTCGCGAAGGCCGCCTACCCGGATCTCAAGGCCTCGGGCCACGGCTCGATGATCACCCTCACCTCGGTGATGGTGATGACCGGACAACCCGACGCGCTGCACTACACGGCATCGAAGGCGGCGATCCTCGGGATGACCCGGGAGCTCGCCCGCGAGATGGGTCCCGACGGGGTTCGGATCAATGCCGTCATGCCGGGTGCTATCCGGACCGAGCAGGAGGTTGAGATGGCGCCCGACGCCGATGACGTCGCGGCGAGGATCCTTCCCAAGCAATCGCTGCAACGGCGCGGTTATGCCGACGATCTCAGCGGCGCGTTCGCCTTTCTGGCCAGCGACGACGCCGCGTTCATCACCGGTCAGGTGATCTGCGTGGACGGCGGCTGGGTGATGTACTGACATGCTGCGGTGATCTGCTGATCACCACGGCGAAGGAGGGCTACGACGTCGATCGAAGTGCCTCGGAGCCGTTGGCTGGCAGCCTGTTTCAGGCGCGCTCGGAACTACGCACTGCGCCGGACCGCTCGTTCGGTGCGCCCGGATGTCGAACCCGGCTAAGCCGGTCCTGGGCGTCACGTCGGCCGGCGGGACCGCTGACTCGCCAGCTCCAGCGTGAGCTGGGCGCCGCGAGCCATCGCGGCGTCGACCATCGCGCCGGACTGCAGCACCGCGACCGATGATCCATGCTCTGCTGCGGCCGCGAGCGTCGCGAGTACCTCTTGGGCGCCGCGAACCTCAGCAGCGCCAGGGGTGAAGGCGTCGACGACCAGCGGGACCTGGCGAGGATGAACGACCTGGGCGCCGAGGAATCCCTGGCCGCGTGCGCGCCGACAGGCAGCGACCAGACCGCCATCGTCGTTGAGGTCGGTATAGGCCGACATCATCGGTGCCGGCAGGCCCGCCGCGCGGCAGGCGACCACGAGGCCGACCCGAATCGGTTCGAGCGCCTTCGGGTCGGTGATTCCGAGTTCGGAGGCAAGATCGGCCTCGCCGATCCCCATGGACAGAACGCCGTCTGTAGCCGCGATCGCCGCCATGTTTCTGATACCGACGGCGTTCTCGATCAGCACCCGCACTCGGACTCCCGGCATCCGGCCGCGCAGCGCCGCGACTTCGTCTGGTGTCTGCACCTTGGGCATCATCACCTGGGAGAAGTGCTGCGACGCGGCCAGGACTTCGACGTCGTCGGCGAACCACGGTGACCCGATCGCGTTGATCCGGGGGCACAGCGGGACTGCAGTCCGTTGGACCAACAACCGCTGCATCTCGACCCGTGCCGCGGCCTTCCCGGCGGGAGCGATGCTGTCCTCGAGATCGACGATCACCAGATCGGCACCCGATCGCGTCGCCTTCAGACAGCGGTCGGGTCGGTTCGCCGGACAGAACAGCGCGCTGATCACCAGATCGTGCCGTGACCGGTGTGCATTCATCATTCTTCAGCAGATCATCGGACGTTGTTCATCGGGCTCGTCGACGAAGTATCGAGGGTCGACCTCGTGTGCACTGCCGGTGACGCTGTGGGTCGATTGCAGGTGAGCGCTGAGCAGGCGCTGTACCGAAGGGCCATCGCCGTCCGCTAGGGCATCGACGATGGCAGCGTGTTCCCTCGCGGTTGACCCGACAGAGGCGCTCGTGTGCTGGGCAATCATCCGGTACCGGCTCACCCGTTGCAGGACAAGGTCAAGCATCTCGGTCAACAGTTCGTTGCCGGCGAGCGCCACCAACGCGAGGTGGAAGGAGCGGTTCATCGCGAACGGATCGCCGTCGTGCGTCCGGGCCCAGCGCCGGAGCCCGGTGATCATCACACGTAGCTCCCCGATCCGGGCTTTGGTCGCGTTCCCGGCGGCCGACGCCGCTGTCGGCGGTTCGAGAACCAGCCTGGCCTGCTGGATGTCGGCTAATTCACGCCAGGACAGCGGGGCTACGACGGCACCGGCGTTGGGGGACACCAGGAGTACCCGCTCGGCCGCCAGTCTGGCGATCGCTTCTCGAACCGGGACCTTGGAGACTTCCAGCTCGCGCGATACCCGGTCGGCGTTGACCCGGTCTGCCGGTCGCAGATTGCCGTTCCCGACCTCGCTGCGAAGCCACTGGTAGACCAGTTCGGATTTCGAGCCGGCCGGCTCAGGCTCGTCACCGGATGCATCGACGGCTACGTTCACCTCACACACCGATCGCCAAGGAACGCCGAAAGACGTCCGCTCCGCCGATCAGACCGTCGTCTGTGTACTGGACGCCGAGAGGCTTGGCCAGGAACGACTGCGTCTCGGTCTCGCGACACTGCCGTACCAGGTGGCCACGCCGGGTGAGGTCGGCTAAGGCCTCGGCCGGGACCCGGTCGTCGACCAGCACGTCGGCCACGGTCGGTCCGACTGGTGCCGACGGTGCAGCGCCTTCGCAATGCAGTCGCGGGGCGGCAATCGCCTCAGCGACGTCCATGCCGAAATCAACGATGTTGATCACGGTCTGGAACATCGCGGTCACCACCCGGCGCCCCCCGGGGGCACCAAGGGCGGCTACTACCTTGCCGTCCTTGAGCAGCAGTGTCGGCGTCGCATGCCCGACCTGCTTGACCCACGGCGCAACGGAGTTCGGGGTACCCGGCTCGGGATTCATCCACATCGTGACATCGTAGAGATTCAGGCCGGTGCCGCGCGGGATGAAGCAGGAGCCGAACGCCAGCCCGAGTGTCTGGGTCAAGCTCACGACGTTGCCGTCGGCGTCCGCGGCCAGTAGGTGGGTCGTGTCCTTGCCGGCCAGGTCGCCGGCCGGTACCGAACGGTCCGCCGGTCGTCGGGCTGGATCGAATGTCCATGGATCGCCCGGTGTCGTCCAGGCACCACGATGTTCTTTGGGGAGCTCGGTGGCGAGGTCCGATGCGTAGCGCTTGTCGATCAGACCGGTGAGCGGCACCGGTGTCCGGTCCGGATCCCCGACGTGGACGAATCTGTCGGTCCACGCCTGCCGCATGATCTCCGCGAGGAGGTGGAGGCACTGACCCGAGAACCTCGGGAGTGCGGCGAGATCGAAGTTCTCGGCCAGGTTGAGCATTTCCAGGAGGGTAACGCCGCCGTTCGGACCTGAGCTGCTGATGACCCGGTAGCCGCGGTAGGAGCCTCGCAGGCCGTCGCCGAAGTCTGGACGGAACCGAGCGAGGTCGTCGGCACTGAGCAGTCCGCCCTCGGCTTGGACTCCGGCAGCGATCCGGGCGGCGAGCTCGCCGTTATAGAACTCGTCGGCACCGCCCGCTGCGACCGCTGCGATGCTGTCCGACAGGTCCGGTTGGACTACCGGAATCGTCCGCCCCTGATAGAAACCGGCCGGCCGAGGGATGCCTCCGCTGAGGAAGACCCTTCTCATCTCATCGTAGCGCTGCACATGATTGAACTCCGATCCGAAGTGGAAGGTGTCCTCGCCATCTGGATCGAACCCGCTGCGGGCCAACCGTTCCGCTGGGGCGAGTAGATCCGCCCATGGCGCCGAGCCATGCCTGGTGTGCAGGGCGGAAATGCCGGCGACATGTCCGGGAACGCCGACTGACAGTGGTCCGCGTTCGTGAACGTCATCGCGAACCGGGCGCCAGCCGAAGGCTGCGGAACCAGATTCACGCGGCAGCAGGTAAGGGACGAAGGTATCTTCCGCCAGAGCTGCTGGGGTCCGGCCGTAAAACGAAATCTCCTCGGTGGTGCCGGTACTTGCGCAGTGGTGCAGCAGGACTCCGACGCCGCCGACGGAGTTCATCGCCACCTCTCGCACTCCGGTCAGGAACGACATTGTGGTGATGGCGTCGACCGCGCTACCACCGTCTGCGAGCACTTGCGCACCAGCCTCTGCGGCCTGTGGGTTGTGGCTGGCCACCATGCCGCGTTGGCCCTTCGCCGCCGTCTTTCCGACCACGCGTTCACTGCGACTCATTTGACGCCTTTCTTGGGCATTTGACGGAGATCTGTCAGGTGGTCGTGGTCAGACATCACCGACGCTCCACCAGCACCCAGGGGTCTTGACACCCAGGATGGTATCCGATACTAATACTACACGGGCAACGTTGAGCAAGGAGTGGGATTGGATTCCGAGATCGCGGTAGGGCCGTTGAACCGTTTTCTTGACGACTTCGCGGTCGGAGATGTGCATCGGTTCCCCTTGGGGCGCACCGTGAACGAGGCCGACAATAGCTGGTTCGCCCTGTTGACGATGAACACCAACCAGCTGCACTTCAACGCCGAATTCGCCGCCCGCACCGAATTCGGAAGGCCATTGGTCAACTCAGGCTTCTCGGTCGCCTTGGTTCTGGGAATGAGTGTGTCGGATCTGAGTGCCAACGCTACGGCCAACCTTGGATGGACCGACATCGAGTTGGTGGCGCCGTTGTTCGTCGGCGACACTGTCTACACCGAGAGTCTGGTGACGGGAGTGCGACCATCGGTGTCTCGTCCCGGATCCGGGGTGGTCTCGGTCGTGACCCGTGGGCTTAATCAGCACGGCGTAGAGTTCCTCCGGTTCCGCCGGACCTTCCTGGTGCCGGACAGGGCCCATCGCCTCGGGGTGTTCCCGGACCCGGTCGTTAGCATCGGCGCCGAACGATGTGGCGGTAGCGCGGATGTCTGACCCGTGCGGGGTTTCCGGCCGGCGTGTGGCAGGTGACCACTCCGCCGGTGACCGGCCATTGGTCGGAACTCGTGACGAACGCGTCGGCCCGCTGTCCGACATTCGCGTCTTGGCCATCGAACAGTACGGCGCCGGCCCCTTCGGATCCATGCAGCTGGCCGACCTCGGCGCCGAGGTGATCAAGATCGAAGATCCCAACGTGGGGGGAGACGTCGGGCGCTATGTGCCGCCGTACGCCGAGGGAGAGGACTCGTTGTTCTTTGAATCGTTTAACAGGGGCAAGCGTTCCCTTACGCTGGATCTGTCGACGGCAGCCGGCCGCGGCGCCTTCACCGACTTGGTGAGTGTCAGCGACGCCGTATATTCCAACCTCCGTGGCGACGTACCGGAGCGGCTGGGGATCACGTACCGCGATCTTGCCGAGTACAACCCGGCGATCGTTTGCTGCTCGCTGTCAGGTTTCGGGATGACCGGTCCTCGTCGTGAGCAGGGTGGCTACGACTACATTCTGCAGGCGCTTGCTGGGTGGATGACGCTGACCGGAGAGCCAGGAGGACCGCCGGCGAAGACCGGCCTTTCGCTGGTCGACTTCTCCGGCGGACTTTACGCCGGGCTGGCCATGCTCGCTGCGGTTCATCAAGCCAGGCGCGACGGTAAGGGAACCGACTGCGACATCAGCCTTTTCGAGGCCGCGCTGGCGATGCTTAGCTATCTAGGCACCTGGCACCTCACGGCCGCGTATTCGCCGGCCAGGACCACCCTGTCCGCGCACCCTTCGCTGGTTCCGTTCCAGGTCTTCGAGGCGTCAGACTCATGGATCGTTGTGGCCGCACCGAAGGAGAAGTTCTTCATCAGGTTGGCGACCGCCTTGCAACGAGAAGACCTGTCCACCGATCCGCGCTTCGTCGACTTCGCCGCCCGAGATGAACACCGGGACGCTCTCCTGGCCGAGCTCGAGCCGATCTTCCGGTCACGGACCGCCGCCGAGTGGAGCGAAATCTTGGCTGCGCACGGGGTTCCGTCCGGCACGGTGCAATCCGTCCAAGAAGCGATGCGTGACCCGCAGACGCTGGCACGAGGCAGCGTGATCGAGGTCCAACACCCGCGATGGGGAACGGTACGCCAGGTGGCGACACCGCTTCGGGTCGCCGGTCACCACGCCCCGCCCGCGCGCGCGCCACAGCGCGGTGAGCACACCAGATCCGTGCTTACCGAGTTGATCGGGTACACCGAGGGGCGGCTCGCCGAACTCGAAGAAGGCGGTGCATTCGGTCCGGTCGCGGCCTTTCGCGATCCGACGGACGTCCCTACGACGGAGGCACTCGGATGACAGCGGCGGACCAGCGTGCCGATGCCCGCCGACGGGCGGTCACCGACGGCGAGCCCGTCGACAGTGACGGAAGAACTGCCATGTTGACCGGGTAATCGGAATGCCAGAGTTCCGCCCGTCAGCCCGAGGAGGTTCAAAGGTCCAGCGGAGATTCACTAACGAATGCCGACGCTCGTCCTCCCTTTGGCCCGCTGGGCCAGGTTGAAGGCGGCAACCGCATCGTCAAGAGACGCGACCGGGCGAATGTTCGTCCGCAGGCGTCCGTCACGTACCCGCTGGACGATCTCGGTGAGCTGCATGCGGCCCGCCTCTGCCACGAAGTCGACGGCCAGGCCGTCGGCCGTTCGATCCGAGTCTGGACTCACCATGGTGACGGCCGCGCGGCCGGCGCCGCGAGCGTGACGGGGATCCCGATCAGCTGGAGGACTCCCGACGGAACGGGTCTGCGACCCCGTCGACCGGAACCAGCTGTTCGGTGAGCATGTCGCGCAAGCGCTGCTCCCTGGACTTCAACGCGACACGCTGCGCGGGCGAGAGGTTGACCCAGGTCGGCGGCGCCGGCGGCAGGGCCGGGGGCAGCGGGTTCCCGGCGACCAGGGTCGCGACATTCACCAGGCGTTCGGGCGCGGTCCGGGTGGCGCCCTGGGTGTCGGCGACCGCGAACGGCCCGTCGACCAGACGGAAGACGGCTACATCGGCCGCTGATCCGACGGCCAGGGTTCCGCCGGCCAGTCCCAGTACCTGTGCGGGGGTCGCCGTCGTCGCGCGGATCGCGTCCACCAGCGACATGCCGATGGCGCGCTGCTTGGCGATGACGGTCGGTAGATCGAACGCCGGCCCGCTGGCGCTGAGCGCGTGCAGATCCGTCGAGATGACGTGTGGTGGCAGCGATTGCGCGAGATACGCCTCGGCCACCTCGAAGTTGAACCCGCCGGCGCCGTGACCGATGTCGAAGATCACGCCTCGTCGGTGGGCTTCCCGCAGGCTGTCCCGAATCCGGCCGGGCCGCAGAATCCCGTCGGCAGTACGGCCGGCGCAGTGCGTCAGGATGTCCCCGGGGCGTAGCAGATCCACCAGCTGATCGAGGCTGAACGGCGCCGGGCCGATGTGCATCATCAACGGAAGTCCGGTTGCCTCACCGGCGGCCAGCGCAGTCCGGAGCGGTTGCAGTCCATTGTCCCCGACCGTCGAGCCGTCCATCCGGACCTTGATGCCCTTGACGATGTCGGGTCGGTTGGCGGCGGCGGCGACCAGAGCATCGACATCGAGGAAGGCGAGGTCCCGTGATTCACCGGTTTGTGCCGATAGGCCCTGCGCCGAGATATGCAGCAACAATGAGGTGTTGACGCGGAAGTCCTTCCTGGCCTCGAGGAATCCCGCCATCCCGTATGCGCCGACACTGCCGGCATCCACCCAGTGGGTGACGCCGGTGTACCAGGCAACGGGATCCGGTTCCAACCCCCAGAAGGAGCCTCCGGCGTGCAGATGGGTGTGCATGTCGATCAGCCCCGGCGTCACCAGAAGTCCGGTGGCGTCGAGCACCTGACGTGCCTGCCCGGTGTCCAGCTCGCCGACGGCGCGGATCCTGCCGTCCTTGATCGCCAGGTCGTGGAAGGCGTCCAGTCCGCCGGCTGGGTCGATCAAGCGGCCGCCGATGATGTGCAGCTCGTCCATCTGTTGTCTCTCCGTGCGTTGCAACCCGGTTGGTTGGCCCTCGCGAAGAATACTCCGGCAATGAATTCAGATTTCAAGCGATGAAATGAGGAGGCCCGGACCGGGGGCAGCGGATCGCGTGCAGGGTTGCCGCCACGGTGAACTCGACGTCGCCCGGCAGCGGCGCGAGTGCCGGGACCAGATCCGGCCCCTGCGTTGTTATCAATGGTGACGCCGCAATCAGCGATGTCAGAGCAGGAGGAAACGTGTCCCACCACTACCGCAAGACCCCGGAGGCACTGAGCCGCCTCACCGACCACCAGTACCGAGTGACCCAGCAGGGCGGCACCGAGCCGGCCTTCGACAACGAGTACTGGGATAATCACGAGCCGGGGATCTACGTTGACGTGGTCTCCGGCCAGCCGCTGTTCTCGTCGAACGACAAGTTCGACAGCGGCACCGGGTGGCCCAGCTTCACCCGACCGATCGAGGAGGATGCTGTTCGTACCCGGACCGACAGCTCGCACGGGATGATCCGCACCGAGGCATTGTCTGCCGGCGCCGACAGTCATCTCGGGCACGTGTTCGACGACGGCCCGGCCGATGCCGGGGGACAGCGGTACTGCATGAACTCGGGCGCGTTGCGGTTCGTCCCGGTCGACGAACTCGGGGCGCAGGGCTACGGCGAGTACCGCTCGCAGTTCGACACCTTGCCGATCGACACACGGCACACCACCAGCACGAAGGAGCAAGCATCATGACCAGTGGCATTCACGACACCGGAGAGATCACCCGCAGGCCCCAGACCGAGACGGCGGTGCTGGCCGGCGGATGTTTCTGGGGCATGGAGGATCTGATCCGCCGCCAGCCGGGCGTGCTCGACACCCGTGTCGGATACACCGGCGGCCGGAACGACCATGCCACGTACCGCAGCCACCCCGGTCACGCCGAAGCCGTGGAGATCGTCTTCGATCCGACGAAGACGACCTACCGGGACGTCCTGGCGTTCTTCTTCCAGATCCACGACCCGTCGACGCGCGACCGGCAGGGCAACGACATCGGCAGCAGCTACCGATCGGCGATCTTTCCGGTGACGCCGGAGCAGGAACAGATCGCCCGCGACACCATCGCCGATGTGGACGCCTCCGGGCTGTGGCCGGCAAAGGCGGTCACCACGATCGAGCCGGCGGGCCCGTTCTGGGAGGCCGAGCCGGAGCACCAGGACTACCTGGAGAAGCTCCCGAACGGCTACACCTGCCACTTCCCGCGCCCCGACTGGGTGCTGCCCAGGCGTACGTCCGTCTGAGTGCTGTCCGCGTAGCCGGGTAAGAGGCGGAACAGGGGTGTCCCGCGCCGCGGCACACCCCTGACACGTGTGCGGGGGGCGGCGGGGACACCCCTGTTACGTGTGCGGGGGGCGGCGGGACAGCCCTGCTACGTGTGCGGGGGGCGGCGGGACAACCCTGCTACGCCACCTCGGCAGCAATCGCCGCCGCGAAGGCATCGACGTCGCCCTCGGTGGTGTCCCAGGCGCACATCCAGCGCACCTCACCGGTGGCCGGATTCCAGTCGTAGAACCGGAAATCCTTGCGGACCCGGTCGGCCGCCGCCTTGTCCAGGATGGCGAACACCGCGTTCGCCTGCACCGGCTGCGTCACCCGGACACCGTCCAGGTTGCCCACCGCGGCGGCCAGCCGCCCAGCCATTGCGTTGGCATGGGCTGCCGATCGCAGCCACAGATCGCCCTCCAGCAGGGCGATCAACTGCGCCGAGACGAAGCGCATCTTCGACGCCAGTTGCATATTCATCTTGCGCAGGTACTTCAGTCCGTACGCATCGTCGCCGGCAGCGGGGTCCAGCAGCACTATCGCCTCGGCGCCCAGCGCACCGTTCTTGGTGCCGCCCAGACTCAGCAGGTCGACCCCGGCCTTCGAGGTGAACTCGGCCAGATCGACCCCGAGAGTGGCTGCGGCGTTGGCGATCCGCGATCCGTCCAGGTGCACCTTCATCCCCAGTGAGTGGGCATGTGAGCAGATCGCGGCGATCTCGTCAGCGGTGTAGCAGGTTCCCAGCTCGGTGGTCTGGGTGATGGACACGGCCAGCGGTTGAGCGCGGTGTTCGTCACCGAAACCCCAGGCCTGCCGGTCGATCAGCTCCGGCGTCAGCTTGCCGTCGGGGGTGGGCACCGTCAGTAGCTTGAGCGAGCCGACCCGCTCCGGGGCGGCGTTCTCGTCGGTGTTGATGTGTGCGGTCTCGGCACACACCACCGCCCCCCAGCGGGGCAGGATCGCCTGCAGGCTCAGCACATTCGCGCCGGTGCCGTTGAACACCGGCCACCCGGAGACGCCGGCACCGAAGTGCCCGGCCAGCACCTGCTGCAGCCGCTCGGTGTAGGCGTCCTCGCCGTAGGAGATCTGGTGGCCGCCGTTGGCCTCGGCGATCGCCGTCAGCACCTCGGGGTGCACCCCGGCGTAGTTGTCGGAGGCGAAGCCGCGGTAGCCGGTGTCGTGCAACGTGCTCACGGAAGGTCCTTCACGAGTCGGTAGTTGTTGGGGGGCGGGTCAATCGCGTTCGAGTGGGACGGAGCGTGGCTGTGGGTCGTCGGCCAGCGCGGCGTCGATCCTGGCCCGCATGTGCGGGGTGATCGCCGGTCGCAGCGCGCCCAGGGCGGCCAGCGACACCCAACGCACCTCGGCGTTCTCGCCGTCAGCCGGGTGCGGGTCCCCGGCGACGTACCGGCACCGGTACGTCAGATCCAGATACTGTGTGCGGTCACCGTTCTGGTAGGTGACCGTGCCGGTCACCCCGACCTGCACCAGGGCCGTCACTTCGGCGGTGATCGCGGTCTCCTCCAACGTCTCCCGGACCGCGGCCATCGCGGGGTGCTCGCCCGGATCGACGATGCCGGTCACCGCTGTCCAGGCGCCGTTGTCGGCCCGCCGCACCATCAGCAACTCGGGCTCGGCAGCACCGGCGGCGCCTGCCGCACCGTCGCGGAGCACCACCGCCGTACAGCCGATCAGCCACAGCGGCATGGTGCCGACGTGCCGGCGCAGTTCCAGGACGAAGTCGGGGATCGCCATCTACAGCCCGGCGGTCAGGTCGATCCGCGATCCGTTCAGCTCGTCGGCGGACCCGGCGAATACCTCGACGATCTTGCCGGCCAGCGCGTCTGCGGTGGTGAAACCGGGCTTGTCGCCGATCGCCTTGACCGCCAGGATCACCGCGGCAGCGGTCTGCGGCAGTGGCTCCTGGCTGCGGCCCGACTGGTTGCGCCGGAACGAATCGGCGAGAGCCAGCATCCAGGTCTCGGCGGCCGCCTTGGCGGTGGCGTAGTTCGCGTTGCCGGCGGTCGGGTTCGTCACCGCCGTGGAAGAAACGATCACCGCGCGGCCGGCGTCGGAGGCCAGCAGGTCGTCGTGCACCTCAAGCGTCACGTGCCGCAGGGTCTGGATCAGGCTGCTGGAGAGCACGTCCCAATCGTCATCCGTGTTGGCCTCGAAGGTGCGGCCACCGCGCCAGCCGCCGACCAGGTGCACCAGCCCGTCGATCAGACCGAATTCGCCGCGGACGGCCAGGCCGAGGTCGCCGACGGCTTCCACATCGGTCAGGTCGCAGGCCCGGAACTGCACCCGGTCGCCGGTCAGTTCGGCCGGCGCCGCGCCGCTCCGGCCGACCGCCACCACCTGGTGCCCGGCCGCCGCCAGCGCCCGGCAGGCGGCCCGGCCGGCGTCGCCGGTCGCCCCGGTCACCAGGATCACCGATTCACGTGCCGGTCTGCTCATGGCCCGAGCCTATCCACCGGCCTGGTCAGCGGTGTCTTCGGCCGGGGCAGTGGGACGGACCGGCGGTACTGTGCAGGGGTCGATCCTTGCGGTGGGTGCCGGATCAGATGGGGGTGCCGGTGAAGCTGTTGACCAGCGAGTCGCAGTCCGCACGCGCCGTTCCGTTGCGCCAGAGCCCGCCCGCGCTGCGCTGGTACTTCTTCCTGGTCGTCGCGGTGGCCGTCGCCGGGCTCGTGCTGGTGGTGGTGCTGGTCGGGTGGCAGCACGTCGGCCGGACGTTCTCCCAACCGGCGCTGTGGATCCTGTTGGCCCTCATCCTGGTCACCGATTCCTATCCGTTGACGCCGTGGTTGCGCGACGTGCGGGGCCAGATGCGGATCCACTGGTCGGCAGCGTTGCTGTCGGCGGCCCTGATCGGCTTCGGCCCGGCCACTCTGTTGGCGTACCCGTTCGTCACGGTGATCGCGGTGGTCAGCCTGGGCGGCGCCAAGTGGCGGATGGTGTTCAACATTGCCGTGGTGGTGATCGAGGGCCTGGTCGCCGCCGCGGTGCTGCAGCTGATCTGGGGTTCCTTCGACCCGGCCGTCGGACCGTCGGCCACCGTCCTGCTGATCAGCGGGCTGACGGTGGCCGCGATCTGGGAGGTGGTGAACGTTGCCCTGATCACCACCGCGCAGCGGTTGGCCGGCGTCCAGGGGTGGTGGCACATCGCCAAGGAGGGGGCGCGGCGGACGGCGATGTGGCTGGCCGCGCTCACCACGGCGCCGCTGATCGCCGAGCTTTCGCAGACCGCACCGGTGATGTTGCCGGTGGTCGTGGTGGTGATCGTCGCTACCCACCACACGGTGGCGCTGAACACCCGCAGCAACGAGCAGGCCAGGACCGATCCGCTGACCGGGCTGCCGAACCGGGGCGCGGTGATGGCCCTGCTGGACAGTCGGCTCGGTCGCCGGTCGGGCCGCCGGCCGGACAAGGCCGTGGCGGACGTGACGGTGATGCTGATCGACCTGGACGGCTTCAAAGCCGTCAACGACACCCACGGCCACCAGGCGGGCGACGAGTTGTTGGTCGAGGTGGGTGCCAGGATCCGGGCGGTGGTGGGCAACGACAGCCTGGTCGGCCGGCTGGGCGGCGACGAGTTCCTGGTGGTCGGTGGCCACATCCCGGATCCGGATGCGCTGGCCCGGGTGATCGACACCGAGGTGGGCCGTTCGATGCAGCTGGAGGACGCGGTGACGTCGGTGAGTTGCTCGATCGGCTGGGCCGTCGGCAAGCCCGGGATGGATCCGGTCGATCTGTTCCGGCTGGTCGACCGCGACCTCTACCGGATCAAGCGGACCCGGCCCGGCCAGCGCGACAGCGGCCCCCGCTGACGCGCCGACCGGGCCGGTACGCCCGGGCGCAGGCGGCAACCCGCCCGATTCAGCCGGTGATCCCGGCGGTGGAGGCCACCACGTCCTTCATCTTCTTGTTCAGCGCCTCGTAGAACATCGACAGCGGGAACTCGTCGTCCAGCACCCGATCCGTCAGCCCCTTGGGCGGACCGGCCAGCGGCAGCGCATCCCGCTCGCCGGCGGTGTACCGGGCCCAGTCGGACAGCGGGTTCGGGGTGAGAACGGAGCTCACCAGCTGGTAGGCGGCCAGCCAGTGGGCGACTTTCGGCCGGTCGATGGACTTCCAGTACAGCTCCTCGATCCGCCGGCCCAGCTCCAGCACCGGTTCGGTGACCGACTCCCAGTCGATGGTCAGCCGGTTGTCGGTCCAGTGCAGCACGCCGTGCTGGTGCAGCCAGGCGAACAGCAGCTGCCCGCCGAGCCCGTCGTAGTTGCGGGCCCGGTTTCCGGTGATCGGGAACCGGAAGATGCGGTCGAAGATCACTGCGTACTGGACCATCCGGGCATGCGGGAAACCGCCCTGCTGCTGGAGTTTCACCGACTCGCGGAACGCGGTCAGGTCGCAGCGCAGCTCCTCGAGCGAGTACAGGAAGTACGGCATCCGCTGCTTGATCATGAACGGGTCGAACGGCAGGTCGCCGTGCATGTGGGTGCGATCGTGGATCAGGTCCCACATCACGAAGGTCCGCTCGGCCAGGTCCTGGTCGGCGACCAGTCGGGCGGCATCCGGCGGCAGCTGCAGACTCGTCACCTCGGCGGCGTTGCCGACCACCCGGCGGAATCGGGCGGCCTCCCGGTCGGCGAAGATGCCACCCCAGGTGAACTTCGGAAGTTCGCGCATGGCAACGGTTTCCGGGAACAGCACCGCAGAGTTGGTGTCGTAGCCGGGGGTGAAGTCCAGGAACCGGATCGGCAGGAACAGCTTGTTGGAGTAGTCGCCCGCCTCCAGCTCGGCGATGAAGTCCGGCCAGATCACCTGCAGCAGAACGGCTTCCACCTTACGGTCGGGGCTGCCGTTCTGGGTGTACATCGGGAACAACACCAGGTGTTCGCGGCCGTCGACCCGGTTCTGGGCGGGAGCGAAGGCCTGCAGCGAGTCCAGGAAGTCGGGCTCGCCGAAGCCGCCGTCGGCCCACCGGGTGAAGTCCTTGACCAGGGCGGTCAGGTAGTCGGCGTCGTGCGGGAATTTCGGGGCGAGATCGTTGATGTCGTCGCAGATCCGGCCGACGAGCCGGCCGGCCAGTTCGTGCTGACCGGCGTCCGGCACCGAGCCGTCCTTGATCTGCAGGTCCTGCAGCCCCACCACGGCAGCCTTCAACGACTGCCAGCGCGGATCGGCCGCCAGGGCGTGGACGTCCCTGGCTTTCGGGGCTGACGGACGACGGGCCGCGTAGGTGGCCGCATTGAACAGCAGCTCCTGATAGGAGCCGGGGGCGTCAGAAATCCCGGCGCTGACGGCGAGCACCACGATCCGGCCGGAGCCGAGCTCGGAGATCGCGGCGACGGCGGCGCCGCCGGAGCGCAGCAGTGCTCCGGCCGGGCCGCTGAGCGCCAGGTTCCCGGTGGCCCGCAGCTGCTCGGTGTCGACCCGGGCGAGCAGGTCCTGGCCGGTGACGGCGGCGGTCTCCTCGCGGGTGGGGATCACCGGCGGCGCCTGGTGACCGTCGTCGTGGGTGGCGCCGGTGATCCCGGCGGCCGGCAGCTCGACGTCGGCGCCGAGCACCACCAGACCGAGGCCGTCGCGCACAGCGTCCAGGGTGGCGGCGTCGATCGCCTCCGGGCTGACGAGGGCAACGTCCGCGGTGGTCAGGCCGGCGGTCGTGCCGTCGACCAGCGGGTAGCCGCGGTCGACGAGGGTTGCCGCCACCTCGGCATTGCCGCCAATGACGGCGACAGACGGAAACAAAGTCATCAAATTGTCCTTTGGCGATAGATTCTCCTGTAGGCGAGTGTATCAGCGGGAGAATTCGCGGCGGTGCGCATGCTTCCGCGCCACTGGTGGACTCACTGACATCGGTCGGCGGCGGCGGTGGGGCCGACGAGTTGGACCGTGCAGGCGTAGCGGGGTTGTCCCGTCGGGACAACCCCGCTACGTCGTCGGGGGTGGAGGTTTCAGGCGTCGAAGAGGCTGGTGACGGATCCGTCGGCGAAGACCTCGCGGATGGCCTGGGCGATCAGCTTCGCCACCGAGAGCTCGGTGAGCTGCGGGAACCGGTGCTCGTCCGGGATGTGCAGGGTGTCGGTCAGCACCACTTCGTCGGCGCCGCAGGTACTGAGCCGCTCGGCGGCCGGATCGGACAACACACCGTGGGTGGCCGCCACGATCACCTTCTTGGCGCCGGCCTGCAGCACCTCGCCGACCGCGCTGGCGATGGTGCCGCCGGTGTCGATCATGTCGTCGACCACGATGCAGGTACGGCCGGCGACGTCGCCGACCACCCGGTTGGCCACCACCTGGTTGGGCTGGTCCGGGTCGCGGGTCTTGTGGATGAAGGCGATCGGGGCGCCGCCCAGCCGGTCCGCCCAGCGCTCGGCGGTGCGGACCCGGCCGGAGTCGGGGGAGACGACAGTCAGGTCGTCACCGGAGTATTTCTCGGCGATGTAGCCGGACAGCAGCGGCTGCGCCCACAGATGGTCGACCGGGCCGTCGAAGAAGCCCTGGATCTGATCGGTGTGCAGATCGACCGTCATCAGCCGGGAGGCGCCGGCGGTCTTCAACAGATCGGCGACCAGCCGGGCCGAGATCGGCTCCCGGCCGCGGTGCTTCTTGTCCTGCCGGGCGTACGGATAGAACGGCAGCACCACGGTGATCCGTTTGGCCGACGCCCTTTTCAGCGCGTCGATCATGATCAGCGTCTCCATCACCCAGGTGTTGATCGGCACGCCGCAGGACTGGATCAGGAAAGCGTCGCTGCCGCGGACGCTCTCCTCGAACCGGACGAAGATCTCGCCGTTGGCGAAGTCGTAGGCCGATTGTGGAGTGACGGTGACGTCCAGGTACTCGCCGATCGCTTCGGCCAGTTCGGGATAACCGCGGCCGGAGAACAGCATCAGGCTCTTGCTATTCGTCATGGAGATGGCGTTCACGCGGATGGCTCCTTGCTGGGAGTGTCACGGTCGGTGGCTCCGGCCGCCCGGGCGGACGTCTCGGAGGCGGTGCCGGTGCGGCGCCGCAGGACCCAACCGTCGGAGTTGTGTTGCCGGCCGCGGGCAACGGCGAGGGCGCCGGCCGGCACCTCGTCGGTGACGGTCGAACCGGCGCCGATGTAGGCGCCGTCAGCCACCGTGACCGGGGCAACCAGGGTGGAATTGGTTCCCACGAAAGCGTTCTCGCCGATCGTCGTGGGGAACTTACCGACCCCGTCATAGTTGGCGGTGATCGAGCCGGCGCCGATGTTGCTGCCGGCGCCGATGGTGGCGTCGCCGATGTAGCTCAAGTGTGGCACCTTGGCGCCGGCCCCGATCGTCGACTTCTTGATCTCCACGTGCGCGCCGACGTGCGCACCCTCGCCGAGGTCCGCACCGGGCCGCAGATAGCTGTACGGGCCGACGGTGGCGGCGACGCCGATCGCCGCGCCCAGACAGTGCGAGCGGACCACTCGGGCGCCGTCACCCACGGTGCAGGCCGACAGTGTGCTGTCCGGCCCGATCGATGCGCCGGCACCCACGACGGTGCCGGCCTCCAGCGAGGTACCGGGCAGGATCTCGGTGTCCTGACCGATGGCCACGTCGGCGTGGATCCAGGTGGTGGCCGGGTCGTGGATCGTGACGCCGGCCAGCTGGTGCGAACGGATGATCCGATCGTTGAGCACCCTGGCCAGCTGGGCCAGCTGCACCCGGTCGTTGACGCCCTCGGTCTCCATCGGGTCGTCTGCGTGCAGGCTGCCCACCCTGCGGCCGTCGCCGCGGGCCAGCCCGACCACGTCGGTCAGGTACTGCTCGCCCTGCGAGTTCGCGCTGCCGACCCGCGGCAGCGCCTCGGCCAGCACCGCGCCGTCGAACGCGTACACGCCGGAGTTGATCTCGGTAATGGCCCGTTGCGCCGCGTCGGCGTCCTTCTGCTCGACGATGCCGGCCAGGGCGCCGCTCTCGTCGCGGACGATCCGGCCGTAGCCGGTCGGGTCGGCGACGGTGGCGGTCAGCACGGTGACGGCGTTGCCGGACCGCTGGTGCTCGTCGGCCAGTGCGGCCAGGGTCTCGGCGCGGAGCAGCGGCACATCGCCGTAGCTGACGATCACCGTGCCCTCGGGGACCGCGTCCAGCGCGGCCAGCGCGCAGGAGGTGGCGTGCCCGGTGCCGAGCTGCTCGTCCTGCACCGCGATGGTCACCGGCGGCAGATCGCCGGCGGCGGCCAGGAACTCCTGCACTCGGTCGCGGCCGTGCCCGAGCACCGCCACCAGGTGCTGCGGCGACAACGCGCCGGCGGCCGCCGCGGCGTGCCAGATCAGCGGCTTGCCGGCGATCGGGTGCAGCACCTTCGGCAGCGACGAGCGCATCCGGGTGCCGGCGCCCGCGGCGAGCACGATCACCGCGGCGATCCGGGAGCTGGCGGCGTCGGGTAACTGCGCCGTGCCTGCCATCTGACTCCCTCGGTGCGCTTCGGTGCCGTTATACCGGTCGCGAAGCTCCGCCGCCAGGACTCGAACCTGAACTATCTGAACCAAAATCAGAGGTGCTGCCGATTACACCACGGCGGATCGTCGAACCGGGTCCATCATTCCACGACGATCGGTGGCGTTTCACCCGGTTGCGCGATGCTCGCGACGACAGCCGTCTTGGTAAGGTAGGCCTAACCCCGGATGCTCGTGCCTGCCTGAGCCGGTAGCGTCGGCGTCAGCCCGTTCGATGATCAAGGGAAATCTATGAATCCTCCGCAGACCGCCCCCGCCGCTGTTGCGGCCCCGGAGGCAGCGGCAGCACCGTCCGCCGCGACCACCGCGCCGACCGTCTCGGCGGCGAAAGGTCCGAAGCCGATCACCGAGGGCCGCCGGGGGATGTCCGCGCAGATCGCGGTCTATCTGTTCGCCTTCCTGCCGCTGCTGGCCGTGCTGGTCGCGGTGCCGTTCGCCTGGAGTTGGGGCGGGCTGGGCTGGTCCGACGTGCTGATCGGGGCGTTCTTCTACTTTTTCACCGGTATGGGCGTCACGGTCGGGTTCCACCGTTACTTCACCCACGGCTCGTTCAAGGCGAACCGCGGGCTCCGCAACGGGCTGGCCATCGTCGGCCAGATGGCCGTGCAGGGTCCGGTGATCATCTGGGTGGCCGACCACCGTCGGCACCACGCGTTCTCCGACCGCGAGGGCGACCCGCACTCGCCGTGGACCTTCGGCACCTCGGTGCCGGCGCTGGCCAGGGGCTTCTGGCACGCGCACATGGGCTGGCTGTTCAACCGGGACAACACCAATCAGCAGCGGTTCGCGCCGGACCTGCTGGCCGACAAGAGCATCGTCAAGATCGACAAGTACTTCTGGGTCTGGACCATCGTGTCGATCTTCGCCCCCGGTGTGATCGGCGGGCTGGTGACCTGGAGCTGGCAGGGCGCGCTCACCGCGCTGTTCTGGGCCGGGCTGGTCCGGATCGCATTGCTGCACCACGTGACCTGGTCGGTCAACTCGATCTGCCACATGATCGGCGAGCGGCCGTTCGCCGCCCGCGACAAGTCGTCCAACTTCTGGCCGCTGGCCATCCTGAGCTTCGGCGAGTCATGGCACAACCTGCACCACGCCGACCCGACCTGCGCCCGGCACGGGGTGCTGCGCGGCCAGCTGGACATGTCGGCCAGGGCCATCTGGATCTTCGAGAAGTTCGGCTGGGCCAAGAACATCCGTTGGCCCTCCGCGCAGCGGCTGGCCCGGATTCAGGCGACCGCCCACGAGATGGGTCACTGATCCATCGACGCGGGAGCAACTGGGCGGGGTCTGGAGCTGCACCGGGTGTGCTCGGGCAGATGTCGCTCAACCGGTCGCGGCCGGACGTACTGCCACGGCTGAGTAGTTCCACCTGTCGTTCGCCGGCGCAGAGTCGTGGATGTCAACGACCCCGGGTGTGGTACTCGGAGCTGCAGTCGACTGCACCCAGAAAGTGTCACCGACGGACGTGTCGACCCGCTGGTGCACGAGCATCTGTCCGCTGACCGGTGTCCGGGCAACGGCCCGGTCCCAGTCGTTCGCGACCGCGAATGCCCACGAGCCGGGCTCGACCCCCGGCAGGTAGACATCAGGTTCGCCGGTCGGCGCGCTGGCCGCGCCGGCGACGCCCACGTCGCCGGCATTCTTGAAGGCGATGACGGTCAACGAGCCGTGGTAACCGGTTCTGCCCGGGACTGCGGTGACCGTGACACCGGTCAGTACCGCCGTCGCCTTCGCTGACCAGATCTCGGCCGTGCCCGCCTGGATGTTGCTGCGCTTGACCAGCGTCCAGGTCAGCCCGGCCCCGGACACCGTCGCGGCCTGGGATGCGGAACTCGGCCCGTCATAGGCCACGAATCCAACCAGCACGTCGCCCGGCTGCGTGGTCGAGAACGCCGGTGTTGTCATGGTGTTGGAGGTGTCCCGCGATACCTGCGCATCGATCCGTATCTGGGATATCGGAGCCGCCGAGTTGTCCACGTTCACGCTGACCGGTGCGGATGTTGTCGTGTTGCCGGCAGCGTCGGAGGCAACCGCGGTGAGCGTGTGCTGCCCTTGGGACAGGGATCCGGTCGCCCACGTGGTCATGAACGGTGGGGAAGTCACCGGCACACCGATCGGTGAGCCGTCCACGCGGAACGCCACACCGACGACCCCGACGTCGTCGCTCGCGACCGCCGCGACCGGCACGTTGCCGGAGACCGTTGCACCCGCCGCAGGATCACTGATCGTGACCGACGGTGCGGTGGTGTCCGGTGGCGGGGGCGGCGAGCCGGCCAGCACCTCGACTGCGGCCAGGTTCCAACGGTCTCCGGTCGGCTGCGGATCGCCGAGCGGGACAAGGGTTCCGCTAGCCTGAGTCGGCGCCACGCGCGACTGCGCCCAGAACGTGTCCCCAGTCCGGCTGTCCACCCATTGGTGCACCAACCGCTGCCCATCGCCAACGGTGCGAGGCATCCCTCGGTCGTAGTCGTTTCCGACGCCGAAGACCCACGAGCCGTCCGCGGTCGTTGTGAGGTTCACCCCAGGGGCACCCGTTCGCGAGCCCCCTCCGACCGCAGCTCCCACCCCTGCCGCCCCGGAAAATGCGACGACCGTCAGCGACTGGTCGTACCCGCCGTAGCCGAGGGTCGAAGTGATCGCGGAGTCCGACAGCCGGCCGGGGGCGGTTGCCTGCCAGATCTCGGAGGTGCCGCTCTGGCTGTTGGCACGTTTGACCAGTGACCATTGCAGGCCACCGCCGCTGATCTTCGCCGACTCCGCCGCCGAGCCGGGTCCATCTCCACCGACGAAAGCCAGCAGCAGATCACCCGCGGCTCCCGTCGAGAGCTCGGCGGTCACCGGGCCGGTCCCATCGCTGCTTGCCTGTTGGTCGAGTGCCAGGACGCCCGCCGGCGGCGGCGGAGGAGGCGCGGCGCCGTTGGAAACCGTGACCTCGGCAATGGGCGACGTACCGATGGTGCCGTTGGCATCGGTGACTTGCGCTGCGAGCCAATGTGCGCCGTTCGTCAACCCATTTGTGTCCCAGGAGTAGCTGAACGGCGGGGCAGTCACTTCGCTGCCGACCGGCGCTCCGTCCACAATGAACTGGACCCCCTTGCTGCCCACGGGCGGGGTGGCGGCAGCCAGCGTGACTGTCCCGGCCACGCGCGATCCGTCGATCGGCGCGGTCAACGTGGCCGGTGGCGGTGTCGAGTCCGGATGGACGGTCTCCAGTGTGTTCACAGTGGTGCCACTGATCTGGACCTTGACGTCCGTCTCGTTGTTTGCCTTGTTGCTCTCCTGGAAGTAATCGAACGGGTCGACGAGGGCACGGAACCAATAGGTTCCGTCCGGAACGCCGTCGATCGGCACGGACTGGCCCGGGTCGCGATAGTCGTACTCGTCGGCGCCACCGACCGAAATCCCGCGAATGGCTGTCGGGTCGGTGCAGGTGCCGCCGCTGTAGCCGAACGTGCCGGAATGCGGCAACGTTGAATCGAGAATGTAGGAATCCGCGATGCAGAAGCCGTTCTTCGGGCTCATGGTTACCGGATTGCCGACCCCGCCGCCGGGGGCGACCGTATACAGACCGAAGGCGGCCATCGGAAAGTGGAAGTGCCCGTGCTCGGCGTGGTAGACGAACGCCCCACCGATCCGCACCTGCTTGGCGATCGTCCAGTTCCCGGCTGCGTCGTGCGTGTAGATCCGTTGCAGGCCCTGGTAGTCGCCGGAGGCGTTGTTGTACAGCGGCTTGATCTCCAGCGGCCCGGAACCGGCGTTGTACAGAAGATGGGTGTAGCGCAGTTCTCTGCCGGTGCCGGTCTGGACGATTGACATGTCGCTCGGCGGAATGATGTTCTGCAGGTCCGGATAGTGGAGCGTGCCTGCTGGAGCAGCCACGCTTGGTGTGGTTCCGGTCGCCGCTCCGACAGCCACCAGTGACAGCACACCTAGGGCAACTAATCCCTTTCGGAGAAGCGCCTTCATCGGGACTCCTGTCTGGTTGGCCGCTCGTGTCACCTGACCGGACCGCCACGTCTTGATCGTTGGGCGAACGGACGTCCGTGTCAACAGCTTCTGAACCCTGATCGCTCGACCGGTCGATGTGG
Source organism: Nakamurella lactea DSM 19367 (assembly GCF_000426645.1). Taxonomy (GTDB): domain Bacteria; phylum Actinomycetota; class Actinomycetes; order Mycobacteriales; family Nakamurellaceae; genus Nakamurella; species Nakamurella lactea. The sequence goes on from NZ_AUFT01000017.1 coordinate 70,961, forward strand.
TCGTTCCGGCGCTGACCGGCAACATTCCAGAGAACCGACTGGCACCCTTGGATACACGATGGCCGGTCGATCCCGGAGGCGTCCGACCCATCCGATGTTCGCCCAACACTGACCGCCGGTCACCGCCACACCTGGCGGCCGGCAGCGCTAGGCTGGTAGCGACCCCCCTCCGGTTGCGGAACGGGGGTTTCTGCCGTGCCCCGTCCCGGACGTGCGCGGTTCGCAGTCGATCGAGGGCAGGTACCCGAGTGAGCACAGTAGTCGGCCATCCAGCAGCACTGTCCGGCCTGACGGAAACGGTCCTGGCCGATCCGTTCTTCACCGACATCACCGCCGGCGCCGGTGCCCCGGCCAGGACCATCGTCGGTCCTACCGGCATCCGGCCGTTCGTCTCCGCCGCGCTGGCCGGCACCGGCAGCACTGTGCTGCTGGTGACCGCCACGGGCCGGGAGGCCGAGATCGCCACCGACGCGATCACCGACCTACTGGGCCCCGACACGGCGATGATCTTCTCCAGTTGGGAAACGCTGCCGCACGAACGACTCTCTCCCCGGGCCGACACCGTCGGCCGGCGGTTGGCCGTGCTGCGCAGGCTGGCGCATCCGACCGAAACCCCGCTGCAGGTGGTCGTGACGACGGTCCGGTCGCTGATCCAGCCGATGGCGCCGAGTCTCGGCGACATCGTGCCGGTACGGCTGCGGGCCGGCGACGAGGTCGACCTGACCGAGCTGGTGAACCGCCTCGTCGACCTCGCCTACACCCGGGTCGACATGGTGGAGAAGCGTGGCGAGATCGCCGTCCGCGGCGGCATTCTCGACGTCTTCCCACCGACGGCGCCGCACCCGGTGCGGGTGGAGTTCTGGGGTGACGAGGTCACCGAGCTGCGCGAGTTCGCCGTCACCGACCAGCGTTCGATGGGCGACGTCGACGAGCTGGAGGCCGCCCCCTGCCGGGAGATCCTGCTTACCGACGACGTCCGGCAGCACGCGGCGGCGCTGTCCGCGAACGCCACCGGTGACCCGACGCTGGCCGAGATGCTGGCGAAGATTGCCGACGGCGTCGGCGTGGAAGGGATGGAATCGCTGCTGCCGGCGCTGATGCCGGGCCGGCTGGTCCTGCTGCCGAGCCTGATGCCCGAGGGCACGCATGTGCTGCTGGCCGACCCGGAGCGGATCCGCCGCCGGGCGGAGGATCTGGTGCGCACCGGGCAGGAGTTCCTGGCCGCCTCCTGGATGGCGGCGGCCACCGGCGGCAAGGCGCCGATCGACCTCGGTGAATCTGCCTACCGGGAATTGGACGACGTGCTGGACACCGTGCGGGATGCGGACCTACCGCTGTGGCGGCTCGCCCCGTTCGGCACCGAGGACGCCAGCCAGGATTCCGCCGACCATCCGGTCGCCAGGGCCATCACCCCCTACCGCGGCGACATCAAGGCCGCGGTGGCCGACAGCGAGCGCCGGATGGCCGAGGGCGGGCGCACCGTGCTGGTGGTGCCGGCGGCCGGCACGGCCAGCCGAGCGGCGGAACGGCTGGCCGAGGCCGACCTCGGCGTGATCGTCGCGACACCGCCGATGACGGAGCAGCCGCGGGCCGATGTGGTGACCGTCGCGGTCGGCCGGCTGGACGACGGCTTCGAGCTGACGGCGTCGAACCTGGCGGTGGTGACCGAGGCCGACCTGACCGGAAACCGTGGCGCCGCACCGGAATCGGTGAAGATGCCGTCCCGTCGGCGGAACGCGATCGACCCGGTCGCGCTGACCCCGGGCGACTACGTGGTGCACTCCCAGCACGGCATCGGCAAGTTCGTGGACATGGTGTCCCGGACCAGCGGCGGCGCGCAGCGCGAGTACTTGGTGGTCGAGTACGCCCCCAGCAAGCGCGGGCATCCGGGGGACCGGCTGTTCGTACCCACGGACGCGCTGGACCAACTGAGCAAGTACGTCGGCGGCGAGGTGCCGGCGCTCAACAAGCTCGGCGGCTCCGACTGGGCCAAGACCAAAGGCCGGGCCCGCAAGGCGGTCCGGCAGATTGCGGCGAAGCTGGTGCAGGTGTACGCGGCCCGGGCGTCGGCGCCCGGCCACCCGTTCGCGCCGGACACCCCCTGGCAGCGGGAGTTGGAGGACGCCTTCCCGTTCACCGAGACTCCCGACCAGATGGCCGCCATCGACGAGGTGAAGGCCGATATGGAGAAGCCGGCCCCGATGGACCGGGTGATCTCCGGCGACGTCGGATACGGCAAGACCGAGATCGCCGTCCGGGCGGCGTTCAAGGCGGTGCAGGACGGCAAGCAGGTGGTGGTGCTGGTGCCGACCACACTGTTGGCGCAGCAACATCTTTCGACGTTCAGCGAGCGCATGTCGGCGTTCCCGGTGACGGTTCGCGGGCTGTCCAGGTTCACCGACGATGCCGAAGCGAAGCAGACCGTTGCCGGCCTGGCGGACGGCAGCGTTGACATCGTCATCGGCACCCACCGGCTGCTGCAGCCGAGCATCCGGTACAAGGATCTGGGTCTGGTGGTGGTCGACGAGGAACAGCGGTTCGGCGTCGAGCACAAGGAGCACATCACCGCGCTGCGGGCGCACGTCGACATGCTGACCATGTCGGCCACCCCGATCCCGCGGACCCTGGAGATGACCCTGGCCGGCATCCGTGAGATGTCCACGATCGCCACCCCGCCGGAGGAGCGGCACCCGATCCTGACCTATGTCGGCGCGTTCGACGACAAGTTGGTGGCCGCGGCCATCCGCCGGGAGCTGCTGCGCGACGGGCAGGTGTTCTTCGTGCACAACCGGGTCAAGGACATCGACGCGGTGGCCAAGCGGATCCGCGAGGCGGTGCCGGAGGCCAGGGTCGCGGTCGGCCACGGCCAGATGAAGGAGGACGCCCTTGAGAAGGTGATCAACGGCTTCTGGCAGCGGGACTTCGACGTGCTGATCTGCACCACCATCGTCGAGACCGGCCTGGACATCTCGAACGCGAATACCCTGATCGTCGACCATGCCGAGATCCTCGGCCTGTCGCAGATGCACCAGCTGCGCGGCCGGGTCGGCCGCGGCCGCGAACGTGGCTACGCCTACTTCCTGTACCCGGGCGAGAAGGCGCTGACGGAGACCGCACACGACCGGCTGGCCACCATCGCGCAGCATTCCGACCTCGGCGCCGGAATGGCAGTGGCGATGCGCGATCTGGAGATCCGCGGTGCCGGCTCGATCCTGGGAGCCGAGCAGAGCGGGCACATCGCCGGGGTCGGCTTCGACCTCTACGTCCGGCTGGTCGGCGAGGCGGTGACGGCGTTCAAGAAGGCCGCCGGGGCGGCGTCCGGCGACGTGGTCGAGGAGGAGCCGGCCGAGGTGCGGATCGAACTGCCGATCGACGCCAGCCTGCCGCACGACTACATCCCTACCGAACGGCTCCGGCTGGACGGCTACCGCAAGATCGCCGCGGCCACCGATGCCGAACAACTGGCGGCCGTGCGCGCCGAGCTGCTGGATCGGTACGGGCCGTTCGGCGCCGAGGTGGAGAACCTGTTCGCGGTGGCCACCTTCCGCCAGCTGGCCAGGACCGCCGGGCTCACCGAGGTGGTGCTCGGTCCGCAAGGGTTGCGGTTCGGCAAGCTCGAGCTCCCGGACTCGGTGCAGCTGCGGATGGCCCGTCTGTACCCGGGATCGAAGTACAAGCCGGCGAACGGCGTGCTGACGCTGCGCACCCCGACCGAGGGCAGCGGCATGGCCGCGCCGGCTTTGCGGGACGTCGCGCTGCTGGAGTACTGCGGGCGAGTGCTGCGCGATCTCGCGCCGGCGCCGGTGGGTGCCTGACTCTCTTCGCCCGGATCCGCACCGCCCGGATTCGCGCTGCCTGATCCGCGCTGCCTGGATTCGCGCTGCCTGATCCGCTGCCTGTTCGCTCTGGCGTCCGCGACTCGCCGCACGTTCTTCGTGGCCTTGTCGAGCCTGATTGCGGCCGATCGGGTGGGCTCAGCCGTCGCAATGTTGCCGACCATCGTCGTGCCGACAGAGAGTCGTCATCGTTACTCCATTCGAGGGGGTGACGCCCACGTCGGTGCGAAGACCCTCGATCCATCCAGGACGTCGACCTGCGGAAACACGTTCGATGCCACCCAGGCGTGCTCTAGGGTCCATGGCGTGCAGTAATCGTTCTTCCTCGCAGGTGTGGCATTGACCCCTGATTGGCGTATCCAAGACGCCATCTGCTCACTCCGTGTAGTAGATTCATTCGTTCGAGCAGCCGTCGACCCGATTGGGGTATAGGGATCCGGCTAGACTCGGCATAAGGTCTACTCGCAGTGATCAATTCGGCCGCCAAATCGGGGGACACAGTGGATTCGCCCATCACAGTAAGTGAGCGAGCCCGCACAGCGTCTGGGGCAGCCACCGAGCGAAAGACGCTACCCATGGGGCAGAAGACCAAGACCGCAGGTGAGACCGCGCTGCTCGCACGCCGGTCGGCGGCGAAGCTGGCGAGGGCCGAGCAGATCGAGCTGGACGAACTCGACGAACTGGCGCGCGAGATCGACGCCCTGGACTACGACGAGGACACCCGCTCGCTCGAGGGCGAGCCGACCGACACCGTCCAGGCACGCGTGGTCGACCCGGGCAGCGGGAACGGCGCACGACGGTTCCCGGCATGGTGCCGGCGGTACGTCGGATTGCTGATCGGAGCAGACGTCGCCGTCGGCGCGGTCGGCTTGTTGATCGCCAACGCCGTTCCGTCGATGTTCGGCGCGTTCGGCGATCTGCCAATGGTGGCGCTGGTGCTGGCTCCCGTCTGGGCGCTGGCGATCGGGATGCTGCACGGGTACGACCACAGCCGGATCGGCGTGGGCAGCGACGAACTGCGGTCGGTGTTCAAGGCGCTGGTGGCGTGCGTCGCCGTGGGTGGCTTCGCCGCGGCGCTGTTCCCGGAGACCTGGGTGCGCACGGTCCTGGTCACCGTCCCGGCGATGGCAGCGCTGAGCCTGCTGGTCCGTCTGGTCAGCCGAAGGTCGTTGCACCGCAGGCAGTCCAAGGGGCAGGACGTGCGCAGTGTGCTGCTCGTCGGCAGCTCGCGGGCAGTCACCACGCTCGCCGACACGTTCGCTCGCGAGGCGCACAGCGGCATGCGCGTCGCTGCCGTGTGCGTGCCCGCCGGCGACGACATCACCGCCGTGCAGGAGGCGAAGCTGCCGCTGGCCGGTGATCTGGAGGACGTGGCCGCCGTGATCAGCGAGTTCGGGGTCGACGCCGTCGCGGTGACAGCGGGTACCGACCAGGGATTCCTGCGGACGCTGGCCTGGTCGCTGGAAGGGACCGAAGTCGAGCTGTTGGTCGACCCCGGCCTGGTCGAGGTGGCCGGACCACGGCTGCACATCCGCCCGTTCGTCGGAATGCCGCTGCTGCACGTTGAGCAACCGACCTTCACCGGCTGGAAGCGGGTGTTCAAGACGGCCACCGATCTGCTGACGGCGGGTCTGGCGATGATTGTGCTCTCGCCGCTGTTCCTGATCGTGGCCATCGCGATCAAGCGCGAGGATCGCGGGCCGGTCTTCTACAAGCAGGCGCGGGTCGGCCGCGGTGGCACCCACTTCACGATGTGGAAGTTCCGGTCGATGAGCGTCGGTGCCGACAAGCGCGACGATGTGCTGACGGCGGACAACGACGGCAACGGGGTGCTCTACAAGAGCAAGAACGATCCGCGGGTCACCAAGGTCGGAGCGTTCATCCGCAAGTACTCGATCGACGAACTACCGCAGCTGATCAATGTGCTGAACCGGACCATGTCGCTGGTCGGACCGCGGCCCTGTCTGGAGAAGGAACTCGAGGGATTCAAACTGGCCGGGCAGCGCCGGCTGCTGGTGACTCCGGGACTCACCGGCCTGTGGCAGATCAACGGTCGGTCGGACCTGAGCCTGGAGCAGTCGATCCGACTCGACCTGAGATACGTAGAGAACTGGACCTTCACCGGTGATCTGTTGATCATCTGGAAAACTTTCTTTGCCGTGCTCGGCAGAAGAGGCGCGTACTGACATGACACGATCCGCATTCGTACGGCCACTGTCGATCCTGACAGTGGCCGGCATGGCGTTCTGGTTGATCATCTTCGTCGCGCCCGCAGCGCAGGCAGCGACCTGCACCGGCAACGCGGTCTACTGCGAGAACCAGCTGCCGGGCACCCCGGAAGATGTCTGGGACGTCGACGGCGCGGGTGACGACTCGATCCAAGGCTTCGCGACGCAGATCTCGGTGAATCATGGCCAGACGGTGCAGTTCAAGATCACTACCGATGCGCCGGCGTACCGGATCGAAATCTATCGGCTCGGCTACTACCAGGGTGACGGGGCTCGGTTGGTCGACACGGTCAACCCGACCGCTTCGTTGGCGCACAATCAACCGGCCTGTGCCACTGACGAGAGCACGGAGATCTACGACTGCGGAACCTGGCGCGTGTCGGCCTCGTGGGCGGTCCCGGCCGCTGCGGTGTCCGGTGTGTACATCGCCAACCTCGTTCGTACGGACGACGGCGGACAGAGCCACATTCCGTTCATCGTCCGCGACGATTCATCGCACTCGCAGATCGTCTACCAGACGTCGGATCCGACCTGGCAGGCGTACAACACCTATGGTGGGTCGGACTTCTACGTCGGTCAGGGCAACGGCCGTGCGTACAAGGTCTCCTACAACCGCCCCTTCGCCACCCGAGGTTGGGAAGGGGGACGAGACTTCCTGTTCTCCAACGAGTATCCGATGATCCGATTCCTCGAGGCAAACGGCTATGACCTGTCCTACATCTCCGGACTCGACACGGACATCCGTGGCAACCTGCTCACCAATCACAAGGCGTTCCTGTCGGTCGGTCACGACGAGTACTGGTCTGCGGGGCAACGTACCAACGTGGAGAACGCCCGGGATGCGGGGGTGAATCTCGCATTCTTCTCCGGGAACGAGGTGTACTGGAAGACCCGCTGGGAACCCAGCGAAGACGGAAATAACACGGCCAACCGCACCCTGGTCTGTTACAAGGACACCTGGGCGAACGCGCCGATCGACCCGGTGGAGGCCACAGCGACGTGGCGCGATCCACGGTTCGGTGGCAACGGGCACGGCCCCGAGAACGCGCTCACCGGCACGATGTACATGTCCAACTTCACCGATCTTCCAATCACGGTGTCTGCGGACGAGGGCAAGTTCCGGCTGTGGCGCAACACGGCATTGGCCAGTCAGCCGGCGGGGACCAGCACGGCCCTCGCAGCACACACCATCGGTTACGAATCCGATGAAGATATCGACAACGGGTCCAGACCTGCCGGCCTGGTTCGATTGTCGACGACGACCGGGCCGACGCCCCAGTATCTGCAGGACTTCGGCTCGCAAACTGGGGTTGCCCCCGGGACGACCACGCATCACCTGACGATGTACAAGGCACCCAGCGGTGCTCTGGTGTTCGGTGCCGGAACGGTGCAGTGGGCGTGGGGGCTGGACAGCGACCACGACGGCACCGCGACCGCTGCGGACCCGCGCATGCAGCAGGCGACCGTCAACCTGCTGGCCGACATGGGGGCCGGCGCAACGTCGCTGATCGCCGGCCTGTCGCCGGCCAGCAAGTCGACCGACACCACGGGCCCGACCTCGACCATCACCGCGCCGGCCCCGAACTCTGCCATCCCGCAAGGATCGTTGATCACCGTCACCGGCACGGCGTCCGACTCCGGCGGCGGCCGCGTGGCCGGCGTCGAGGTATCCGTCGACGGCGGGCTGAGCTGGCACCCCGCATCGGGGACCTCTTCGTACAGCTACACGGGCATCGTCACCGGGACCGGCGCACAGGCGGTCCGTGTCCGCGCCACCGACGACAGCGGGAACACCCAGGCAGTTCCGACAAACCTACCGCTGACGGTGAATTGCCCGTGCAGCCTGTTCGGGGCGAGTGTTCCGACGACGCCGTCCGCGGATGATTCGGATGCGGTGACGATCGGGATGAACTTCACCAGCTCGGCAGATGGGTTCATCACCGGCCTTCGGTTCTACAAGGGCGCGGGCAACACCGGCACCCACGTAGGAACGCTGTACGCCGCTGACGGCACCGTCCTGTCGACCGTGACATTCAAAGATGAGACCGCGACCGGTTGGCAAACAGCGACGTTCCCGAGTGCCGTCCCCGTTTCTGCAGGCGCCAATTATGTAGCCGCCTACCGCGCACCGAACGGCCATTACTCCGCGGACGCGAGATACTTCGCCGCGCGCTCGCACAGCGCTGGCGTCCTGACCGCTCCGGGCGGACCGACCAACCTCAACGGTGTGTTCGCTACCGGAAACGGAATGCCGGACACGTCATGGGACCAGACCAACTACTACGTCGACGTCATCTATTCGGCGACCGATACGACGCCGCTGTCGGTCGCTACCGTGACTCCGCTCGACGGCTCGACCAGCGTCCCGGTTGCCACCGCAGTCTCCGCGACCTTCTCCCGAGCGATCGATCAGTCCTCCATCGATCTGACCGTCGCCACTGCTGCCGACCATCAGCCGGTTGCCGGCGCGGTGAGCTACAACGCCACGACCCGCAAGGTGACCTTCACCCCGACACAATCCCTGTCGCCAGGTGTCGCGTACACCGCCAGGCTCAACGCCTCCGCGCCGGGAGTCGGCCCGATGCCGGCACCGGAGACCTGGACGTTCACCTCGGCGAAGGCTCCCGAGACACCCGGTGTCTGTCCGTGCACCCTCTTCGATGACGGCGACGTTCCGGCCGGCGCCTCAGCGGCCGACCCCGACTCTGTCGAACTGGGTACCGCGTTCACCGTCGACACTGCCGGCCAGATCACCGGAGTTCGCTACTTCAAGGCATCCGACAACCCTGGAGCACATCCGGTCAGCCTTTGGAACAGCGCCGGGACCCGGCTTGCCACCGCCACTGCTGCCCAGGAGAGCACCGACGGTTGGCAGCAGGCCACCTTCGCCACCCCGGTCGACGTGGTCCCGGGCCAGACCTACACGGCGTCCTATCGCGCACCTCAGGGTCACTATTCCGTCGGCTCGGGCGGTCTCGTCTCGCCGATCAGCCGCTCGCCGCTGCACACAGCGAACAGCGCCGGTCGCTATACCTACGGCACCGGTGCGCCGACGTCCACTTCACAAACCAACTTCTACGTCGATCCCGTCTTCAACGTCGACCCGGCCGCAGCACCTCAGGTCGCCTCGGTCGATCCGGGCAACGGTGCCACCTCGGTGCCATCGACGGCCACCGTCACGGTCAGCTTCGCCACCCAGATCCAGCCGGGATCGGCATTGATCACCGTGACCGACGGAAACGGTGCCGCCGTGGTCGGCGCGGCGAGCCAGGAGTCCATCGGTTCGGCACTGACCTTCGTCCCGGCTACTCCGTTGTTGTCCGGCACTACGTACACGGTGAAGGTGTCCGGAGCGAAGAGCCTCGCCGGCACACCGATGTCCGCACCGTCCGTCACCAGCTTCACCACCTCTGGCGCTACTGCGTGCCCCTGCTCGCTGTTCTCCTCGACGTTGGTACCCGCACTTTCCGACTCCGGTGATGCCGGAGCTGTCACGGTTGGCCTGCGCTTCACCGCTCAGTCCGATGGATTCATCTCCGGATTGAAGTACTACCGGGATGGTGCGAACACCGGTACTCATACCGGGGCGCTGTACACCGCGGACGGGACAAAGCTGGCATCACTGACGTTCACCGAGCAGCCACCCGGCTGGCAGACCGCCCAGTTCTCGACGCCGGTGGCGATCACCGGCGGGACCACCTACGTGGCCTCTAGTTTCATGCCCACCGGGCACTACTCCGTCGCGCTGGATTACTTCGACCAGCCGGTCACCAACACACCACTCACCGGGTTGACCGGAACCTACCGATACGGTAGCGACGCATTCCCGAATTCGACGTATAACAACAGCAACTATTACGTGGACGTTGTTTTCAAGACCGATAACACCACGCCTCCGCAAATTACGAGCCTGACGCCGGCCGCCGGGTCCACCGCGGAGATCGATGCGCCGGTGACGGCGACCTTCGCCCGCGCGATCGACCCACAATCGCTCACATTCACTGTGACGGCGTCCGGCGGCGGTCAGGTTTCGGGCGGAGTCGCGTACAACGCCGCGACCCGGACAGCGACCTTCACCCCGACCACCGCGCTCGCCTACGGCACGTCGTTTACCGCTTCGGTATCGGCAGCAAGTGCCTCAGGCGTGGCGATGGCCGAGCCGAAAACCTGGACATTCGCCAGTGTCCCAGCGCCGCCGCCGGGAACGGCCAGCAGCATTTGGTCGGATTCCGCCACCCCGGACACGCCGGCCTGGAACGATTCCGACTCCGTCGCACTCGGCATCCGATTCACCTCGGACAAGGCCGGCATGGTCACCGCCGTCAAGTTCTACGCCGGACCCGGGAACACCGGCCCGCAGCCGGTGGCGATCTGGGACGCGACCGGGGCGAAGATCGGCTCGGGGCAGTCGACCAGCACCGACACTGGCTGGCGCTCCGTCCGGCTGGACACACCCGTGCCGATCACGGTCGGTGCCACTTACACCGCCAGCTACACCGCTCCGCACGGTCATTACGCGGTGACGTCCGGTGGACTCGCAGCGGGCATCGATTCCGGGTATCTACACATTCCGGCCGGCGGTGGCGTCTACAACTATCCGGGCAATGCCTTCCCGACCAATGCGTCGCTGACGAACTTCTGGGTCGACATCGTCCTGGTGGTGCCGAACGACCCCGCCGATCAGGCCGCGGCGAACCGGGTGGCCGACAACCCGACCCGGGAGCCGGAGTCGACGACCACCGCCGTCACCACGACGACTCCGACCTCGACGGGGCCACTGACGCCGGGGAGCACCTCGCCGGGCACAGCGTCGTCGAGCAGCGCGCCGACCAGCTCCGCACCACCGGCCGGTTCGACCGCGCCGGCGACACCAACCACGACGCACCCCAGTGCGCCGACGGACGATGCCGCGCCCACGGCATCGTCGACTGCAACAACTACATCTCAGTCAGTCACGGGGACTACCGCGGCAAGCACCAGCACGACCATCATCAGTGGATCGGCAGCCGGCAACGAGGTCGGCGCTACCGACGCGAGCGCGTCGGGGAATGGAGACAACCAATGACGGAGCAGTACCGGGGGGCCGTCATCGGCGCCGGCTATTGGGGACCCAACCTGGTCCGGAACTTCCGCGGGTCATCCGATTGGGACCTGGTGGCGGTCTGTGACCTCGATGAGGCGCGGGCACGCAAGGTGATCGGCGCTCGGTCGACGGTCGAGGTGGAGACCGATATCGATCGGCTCTTGCAGCGAGACGACATCGACGCCGTGGCCATCGCGACGCCCGCCCGCACCCATGCGCCGCTGGCGCTGAAGGCGCTGGCTGCCGGCAAACACGTCCTGGTGGAGAAGCCGCTGGCCGACACCCCGGAAGCGGCTGCCACGATGGTGGCCGCCGCCGACGAGGCCGGCCGGGTGCTGATGATCGATCACACCTACTGCTTCACTCCTGCCGTTCAGTACATCCACGATGTGGTCGCCGACGGCATGCTCGGCGACATCCTGTACATCGACTCGGTCCGGATCAACCTCGGGCTGGTGCAGCCCGACGTCGACGTGTTCTGGGACCTGGCGCCACACGACCTGTCCATCCTCGACTACATCCTGCCCGGAGGGCTGGCTCCGGAGTCGGTGTCGGCCAACGGATCCGACCCGCTCGGCGCGGGCAAGGCCTGCGTCGGCTACCTCTCGATGCCGCTGCCCGGTGGCGCGATCGCGCACGTCAACGTCAACTGGCTCTCGCCCACCAAGATCCGGCAGATGGTGATCGGCGGCAGTCGGCGCACCTTGGTCTGGGACGACCTCAACCCGCAGCAGCGGATTGCGATCCACGATCGTGGCGTCGACCTGGCCATCCAGGCCGCCGACGCGGAGGAGCAGCGACGGGCGGCGACGGTGTCGTACCGGCTCGGCGACATCACCGTCCCCGCGCTGCCGGAGAAGGAGGCGCTGTCGTCGATGGTCGGCGAGTTCGCCGCGGCCATCCGCGAGCAGCGGGCCCCCCGTACGGACGGCCCGGCCGGGCTGCGAGTGCTGTCCGTGTTGGACGCGGTGAGCCACTCCCTGGAACGGGGCGGCGCGCCGGTATCACTCGAAAGCGTCACACCCTGACACCCGGTTGGGGCTTGCTCGTAACCAACGGCGGCGTCATGATGTCTTCATGACCCAGCTGGGCTAATTGCAGTAACGGAGCGAAATCATGTCATCACTCAGCGGCGCCAGCGTGCTCGTGACGGGCGGCGCAGGCACCATCGGCTCGACCATCGTCGACCAGTTGCTCACCGCCGGCGTCGGTAGCGTCACCGTCCTGGACAACCTGGTCCGGGGGCGCCGGGAGAACCTGGCAACCGCGTTGCCCGATCCGAGGGTCAAGTTGGTGGTCGGCGACCTCCGTGACGTCGACCTGGTGCACGACGTGGTGCGGGGGTCCGACCTGGTCTTCCACCAGGCGGCCATCCGGATCACCCAGTGCGCGGAAGAGCCGCGGCTGGCCCTGCAGGTGTTGGTCGACGGCACCTTCACCGTCCTGGAGGCCGCCGCCGAACACAAGGTGGACAAGGTGATCGCCGCATCGTCGGCGTCGGTCTACGGCCTGGCCGAGCAGTTCCCGACCGGCGAGCGGCACCACCACCACAACAACGACACCTTCTACGGGGCGGCGAAGTCGTTCAACGAAGGCATGTTGCGCAGCTTCCGGGCGATGTACGGCATCGATTACGTCGCCTTGCGCTACTTCAATGTGTACGGGCCGCGGATGGACATTCATGGGCTGTACACCGAGGTGCTGATCCGCTGGATGGAACGCATTGCCGGTGGCGAGCCGCCGCTGATCTTCGGCGACGGCGCCCAGACCATGGACTTCGTCTACACCACCGACATTGCCAGGGCGAACCTGCTGGCGGCGACCAGCGACGTTCGGGAGGGCGTGTACAACATCGCCAGTGGCGCCGAGACCTCCCTCAAGGGCCTGGCGGAGGGGCTGCTGGCCGCAATGGGCTCTGACCTCGGAGTGGAGCACGGCCCGGAGCGCGCGGTGAACGGAGTCACCCGTCGGCTTGCCGACACTGCTGCCGCAACAAGGGATCTCGGGTTCACGCCCGAGGTTGACCTGGCAGCCGGTCTGTCCGACCTGGTGGCCTGGTGGCGGGCCGAGCAGCAGGTGGTCGCACCCGTGGACGCCGTGTCGGCGACTGCGGGGACGGGTGGCTGAGATGGCCCGGATCAATGTGATGCAGCCGCTGCTCGGCCAGGAAGAGGTCGACGCCGTCACCGAGGTGATCCTGTCCGGCTGGGTAGCGCAGGGCCCGAAGGTCGCAGCCTTCGAATCCGCCTTTGCCCAGGCGATGCAGGCCGAACACGCGATCGCCGTCTCCAGCTGCACCACCGGACTGCATTTGGCCATGGTGGTTGCCGGCGTCGGGCCGGGCGACGACGTCGTCGTCCCGTCGTTCTCGTTCATCGCCACCAGCAATGCGCCGATGTACGTCGGTGCCCGCCCGGTGTTCGCCGACGTCGACGTGACGACCGGGAACTTGACGGCAGCCACCGTCGAGGCGGCGTTGACCCCGGCGACCAGGGCCGTGATCGCCGTCGACCAGGGCGGCGTCCCGGTCGACCTGGCCGATATCCGCGCGCTGTGCGACCCACGCGGCATCGTGGTGATCGAGGATGCCGCCTGCGGCGCCGGATCGACCTATCGAGGGCGGCCGGTGGGCGCCGGCGCCGAGATCACCGCCTGGTCGTTCCACCCCCGCAAGATCGTCACCACCGGCGAGGGCGGCATGGTCACCACCTCGCGGAACGACTGGGGGAGCCGCACGCGACTGTTGCGCGAGCACGCGATGAGCGTGTCGGCCGCCGACCGGCACGCCAGCGTGTTGGCGCCGCCGGAACAGTACCTGGAAGTTGGCTACAACTACCGGATGACCGATCTGCAAGGGGCGATGGGCCTGGTGCAGCTCGGTCGACTACCGGGCGTCGTCGACCGGCGTCGCGAACTCGCCGCCGGATACGCGAAGGCGGTCGGCGAGATCGACGGTCTGCGGCTGGTAGCGGACCCGGAGTGGGGGACCACCAACTTCCAGTCCTGCTGGGTCGAGGTGGGCCCTGGTTATGCATTGGATCGAGACGGACTGTTGGTGGAGCTCGCCAACGGCGAGATCTCCGCGCGCCGCGGCATCATGGCAGCCCATCGCCAGCCGGCCTATGCCGACGGCGACCACGGCAGTGCCGAGCTGACGGTCACCGACCATCTCACCGACAACACACTGATTCTCCCGCTGTACCACCAGATGTCGGACTCCGAGCAGGCCAGGGTGATCGATGTGTTGCGCGCGGGCTCGGCGGTGAGCTGACCGGTGGCGCTCGAACCTGTTGTGTTGATCGCGGCCGGGGGCCTCGCCCGCGAGACGCTTGCTGCCATTCGAGCGGCGGGCGAGCTGGACCCGATCGGTCTGTTCGACGACAACGTCGAATTGCACAACAGCGAGGTGGGCGGCGTCCGGGTACTCGGGAGTAGCTGGGAGGCCGCCGGAGGTATCGATGCGAGGGTCGTCGTCTGCGCCGGGTCCGGAATTGCCCGAGCCGCGATCGTGGAACGCCTCAATGGACGTGGCGTCGGCGGCGATCGATACGCGACAGTGGTTCATCCCAGCGCAACGATCGGCACAGGCTGCACGACCGGGTCGGGGTCGATCCTGCTCGCGAACGTCGTCCTCACCTGTGACGTGGCGGTCGGCGAGCACGTCGTCGCCATGCCGAACGTGACTCTGACCCATGACGTGGTGGTCGACGATTTCGTCACGCTCTGCGCCGGGGTCAGCATCGGCGGCGCTGTCCGGCTCGGCCGGGGAACGTATCTCGGCATGAATTCCTCCGTCCGGCAGGGTGTTCGGGTGGGTGACCGGTCCACCCTCGGGATGGGATCTGTGCTGCTGACGGATCTGCCAGCTGGCCAGACCTGGGTCGGCGTGCCGTCCCACCCGATCGGGTTGCCACAGAACGAGTTTCAATACACAGCGAGGGGTGCTCAGCAGTGAAGGTTCCTTTGGTCGACCTGGCCGCACAGCAGGCCGAGATTGCCGATGAGGTGCGCGAGGGGTGGGACGCCGTTCTCGCCGCCACGGCCTTTATCGGTGGCCCGCAGGTGGCGGAGTTCGAGCAGGCGTATGCGCGGGAGATCGGCGTCGAATACTGCGTCGGCGTCGGTAACGGCACCGATGCTCTGGAGTTCGCCTTGCGAGCCGCCGGCGTGGACTCGACCGGCGAGGTGATTCTGCCGGCCAACACGTTTATCGCAACCGCGGAAGCCGTGGTGCGTATCGGCGCCAAGCCGGTGCTGGTCGACGTCGATCCCACCTATCTGCTCATCGATCCCGATCGGGTGGCCGAGGCGGTCACCGAGCGCACCCAGGCGATCGTTCCGGTCCATCTGTTCGGCCAGACCGCACCGGTCGAACTCCTGGAACCGCTCGCCGCCGAGTGCGGAGCTGTCATCGTCGAGGACGCGGCGCAGTCGCAGGGTGCGCGCCGGCACGGCAAGGCGGCGGGATCTTTCGGCATCGCGGCCGGAACCAGCTTCTACCCAGGGAAGAACCTCGGTGCCGCCGGCGATGCCGGAGCTGTTCTGACGAATGATCCCGACCTGGCTCGCCGCGCCCGGCTGCTCGGAGCGCATGGGAGCGAGAAGAAGTACGTCCACGAGACCATCGGGTTCAATTCCCGGTTGGACACCCTTCAGGCCGTGGTGCTCTCTGCCAAGCTCAAGCGGCTCGCAGCCTGGAATCAATTGCGGCGCACCGTGGCCGATTACTATGCCGAGCTGTTGGCCGACCTGCCCGAGGTCGTGCTCCCGAGGCCTCTGGACGGCAACGAGGACGTCTGGCACCTGTACGTGGTTCAGGTCGACCGCCGGGACGAGGTGCTGGGCGCGTTGCAGGCGACTGGGATCGGCGCAGGCATCCACTATCCCGACCCGGTGCACCTGACTCCGGCTTTCGCCGATCTGGGACAAGGCGAGGGGTGTTTCCCGGTGGCAGAGGCCGCTGCCGGGCGAATCCTTTCCCTGCCCGTCTATCCGCACCTCACCCGGCCGCAACAGGCATACGTTGCCGACGCACTGCGCTCGGCGGTCAACGCCGACAGGTGAGAACAATCCGAGACCCAGAAGCCCTTGTGGGCACCGACGACACTGGAGATGAGCCGGCCACAGATCATCTCTCGGATGATGGTGCGCAGACGACGCCTGATTCGCTGGGTCGGCAAGTTGGTCGTGGGGCGCTCTGGTCGGTTGCTTCGAACCTGACCATGCGGTTCGCCAGCATCGCCATCACGGCAATTCTTGCCCGGCTCCTGGCTCCTGACGACTTCGGCATTTTCGCGATCGCTCTCGCGGTGTTCCTCGTGGTGTCCAGCCTCTCCGAGGTAGGGCTGGGATCAGCGATCGCGCGCTCTGCCAAGGAGCCCGACGACATTGCTCCGACGGCGGCTTCCATGTCGATCCTGGTCAGCGCCGGATTGGGCATCGGAATGTTTGCGAGCGCGGGCTGGTTGGCGTCGGCACTCGGCCAACCCGAAGCTGCCGAGCCGATCCGGGTGCTGTCCATCTGCCTGGCGCTGACCGGGATCTTCGCCGTTCCTGGCGCGCAATTGGTTCGAGAATTCAAGCAGAACCGCATCTTCCTGGGAACGGTCGTCGGGTTCCTGGTCGCGAACCCGATTCTCGTGCTGCTGGCGGTGAACGGCGGCGGCGCGACAGCGTTTGCCTGGTCCAGAGTGATCGGCCAGGTCGCCACGGGACTGGTCTTCTACTTCAGCACGTCCCGTCGCTACCGACCAGGATGGCGGAGCCAGTGCATCGGACCCCTGCTGCGATTCGGCCTGCCGCTCGCTCTGGCCAACCTGGTGAACTGGACGCTGCTCAATGCCGACTACATGATCCTCGGCCGGTTGGTGAACGCCGCCGAGGTCGGCGTCTACATGATCGCCTTCAACGTGGCGAGTTGGTCGACTGCTGTCCTGGGATCAGTACTCAACAATGTGGTGGTGCCGGCATTCGGCCGGGTCAGCCACGACAGAGCGCGGCTGGGCAATGCACTGACGATGGCTTCGCGGCTGGTCGCCTTGCTCGCATTTCCGGTGGGAGCGCTCACCCTCGCCTTGGCCGGCCCGTTGATCCTGTCGCTCTTCGGTGCCAAATGGGCCGAGTCGATCCCCGTCCTCGCCGTGTTGGCCGGCTACGGGGTGCTGTACACGTTCAGCTTGCTGTACGTCAACGTTCTGGTGGCGGCCGGGCGAACCGGGCGATTGCTGGCGATCCAGTTCCTCTGGGTCGTGTTCCTGGTGCCTGGCATGCTCGCCGGCGAACATGCCTGGGGTCTGGCCGGGGTGGCGTGGGCTCACGTGTTGACGATCGGATTGGTGGCAGTGCCTGCTTATCTGGTGTGCGTTGTCCGCGTCGCCAACATCTCGATGGCGGAGGTCATTCGGGTCGTCGCGCCGCCCGCGGGTGCAGCAGTCGTCGCAGCAGCGGCGGCATGGGCGGTCTCCCAGCTGCCCTCGTCGCCGTGGTTGGCCCTGGCCGCCGGTGGAACGGTCGGCGTTCTTGTCTATGCGTGCCTTGTCCTGCCGATTGTCGTCAGGTTCGTTCCACCGCGCTTCGTTCCGAGCTGGGTGCCGCGCTGGGGCCGCGTCGAGCCGGCCGGCTCGTGAGGGGGAACGTGATGTCCGAGCCGTTGTCTGCGGTGAACCTCGGTGCCGGCCCCAGCACCCCGGATCAACCACTGAGCGTGGTGATCGGCTTGGAAAGCATGGCGCTCGGTGGTTGTCCGATCAACGCACTGGACCTCGGCCGATCCCTGCGCGAGAGGGGGCACACCGTCAACGTTTTCGCGATTGACGAACCCGGGCCGGTGTCGATCGCCAGCTACGCCGAACGGTCTGGATTTCCTCTCACCCGCATCGACGCACGAGCCGGAGCGCTGGCCCGCACCAGGCAGATCCGGCGCTTCGCGGACGCTCATTCTGCAGATGTGATCCATGTTTTCGCGCCGTGGCTCGGATCAGCCGCGGTGGCGTCGATCGGCGGGCGATCCCGACGCATCGCTGTCGTGACCAACTGGACGATGGAAAACGTGAGGTACACACCCCGGCAAACGCCGATGATCGTCGGGACGAGGGCCATGCAGGTGGAGGCACAGGGATTCCACGGCGCTGCCGTCCATTTGATGGAGCCTCCCGTCGATATCGAGGCGGAGCTCGCCGGGGCGCGCGGCGCGGCCGAGTTCCGACTCGCCGCCGGACTCGCTGACGACGACATCGTTGTGACGATCGTGAGCCGGATCGCCTCGATCATGAAGGCCGAGAGTATTGGATATGCGATCGCGGCCTTGGGGAGGCTCGACCACCCACGGCTGCGGCTGGTGATCGTCGGCGACGGAGACGCGTTCGATGAGATCGCGGGACGTGCCGAGGCGATGAACTCCCGATTGCGCCGACCGGCGGTGGTGCTCACCGGAGCACTAGACGATCCGCGGTCCGCCTACGCGGCCGCGGATGTCGTCATGGGAATGGGAGGCTCCGCCCTGCGCGCGATGGCGCACAGCAAGCCGGTCATCGTATTGGGTGAAAGGGGCTTCGCCAAGGCGCTTGAGCCCCGGACAATCCCATACTTTCTTGAGTCCGGATTCTATGGAACTGAACCTGCTGCCGATCCGATAGCCGTCTTGTCCGAGCAACTGGAGTCGCTGATAGACCCGCAACGCGGTGTTGAACTCGGGCGCATCGGCCACGAACTCGTCATCTCCAAATTCGGCCTCGGCGCCGCCACTGACTCGTTGGTAAGCATGTACCGCGCGGAGATCCGCCGGGGTGCCGGTACCGCTGCGCGCACTGTCTTCGGTCTCGAAACGTTGGTCAGAGCGATGGCTCATCAGGGTCGAGCGGCGACCAAGCGCCGTTTGGATTCGATGCGGGGTCGGGTCGGGACGCCCGTCGACGCGAGTCGGACAGAAGGCTGACGTCAACGACATGCGAGTGCTGATGGTGAGCCACGAGGCATCCCGGAGCGGTGCACCGCGGATTGCGGTCACCGCTGCCCGCGCCCTTGCCGGTCAAGGGCACGACGTCCGGGTTATCTCCCGCTTCCCCGGGCCGATGCTTGCCGACTTTGCCGAGGCAGCCCCAACGAGCGTGGAACCGTTGCATCGTCTGCGACGACGGATGCGCAGGTTTCCGATACTCGACGCGGTCGCCAGGGGCATGGACTCGGCCGTCGCGGCGTCAACAATTCTGCGGCACCGTCCCGACCTGGTCTATGTGAACTCGGTGGCGGCGGCGGCCTATCTGCGTCCGGCGCGATGGCTCGGCCGCCGGGTCATCCTGCATGTCCACGAGTCGGGCGCGGTGACCTCCGAGTTCTTGTCCAAGACGGGTGCCGCTGCCGAGCTGGTGAGAGTTCACCTGGTCGCCTGCTCCCCGAGCACCCACCGTGATCTCACAGAGATCACGGGTCTGGAACCCGAATCGATCGAGCTGCTCCCGTCGGTACCTGACGATGCCGAAGTAGCAACCCGCGCCGAGGAAACGGCAGAGATGCCGAAGCCCGCCGGGCAGCTGATAGTCGGGGCCTGCGGGGCGGTCGAACCTCGGAAGGGGGCGGATCTGTGGGTGGAGATGGCCAGCTCCATCCTCGCCTCGTCATCGACCGATCATGACGTGCGGTTCGTCTGGGTCGGCCAGGATGATCCCGGTGCCCGGGGCAACCTACCGCCGGCCGTCGAGTTCATCGGACAGCGGAAGAACCCGTACTCGTACATGTCCCAGTTCGACATCTTCACGTTGCCTTCGAGAGATGACCCGTTCCCGCTGGTCGTCCTCGAGGCGATGCTGCTCGGACTGCCTGTCGTCGCCTTCGATGTCGGTGGCGTCAGAGCGCAGGTGGGCGATGCCGGGATCGTGGTCCCGGCCGGCGACACGGTTGCCTTCGCCGGCGCCGTTCGTAGATTGCTCGGTGATGAGCAGGAGCGAGTCGAGTTGGCGGTGGCGGCTCGGCAGCGGGCCCAGTCGTCGTTCTCGACCAAGGCATTCAGTGAGACGCTCAACCGGATCGTCCAGTCGGCAGGATCAGGCGGTGCACGTGTTCGAACCCACTGACGGCGATGGTCCCTCGGAGACTTCCGGGCCGGACCCCGGCACCCAGGCGCCGGGCGTGACGATCATCTGCGTGTTCAACGACGTCGACGTGCGCCGAGATTGTCTCGACCGAGCCATCGATGCGTACACCGGTACTGCGGCCATCGAGTTCATCCCGGTCGACAACTCGGCGCACACGTTTTCGACGGCAGGTGCCGCGCTCAATCACGGGGCTCGGTGCGCGCGCAACGACGTTGTGGTCTTCGCCCACCAGGACGTCTATCTGCATTCCTTGGACAGAATCGTCGAGTCTGCATCCTTCCTGAGCGACGAGACCTGGGGAGTGCTCGGAGCCAACGGCGTGACCTCGACCGGGAGCTCCGTCGGTCGGCTCCGCGATCGCGTCCAATTGATAGGACGGAGCGCTCCGGCACCGGTCGATGTGGACAGCCTCGACGAGGTTCTCTTCATGATCCGGCGCGATCAAGTGCTCCAACACCCACTGACGGAGGATCCGGATCTGGCCTGGCATGCCTACGCCGTCGAATACGGCCTCCGGATGAAGTCCTTGGGGCTGCGAGTCGGAGCCATCGATCTCGCGATCACCCACAACAGTCTGACGGTGAACCTGGACCGACTGGACGAGGCGCATCGCCGCGTGGCATCACTGCACCCGGGCGTTCTTCCGGTGAACACCACCTGCGGGACCATCGCCCGTACACCAGCTCCATGGAAATCGGCCGGCCCCCTTCGCAAGCACGGGTGGCGTCTGCGGTGGCTGCGGCAGTCCGGATCAGCTGCGAAGCTGCGTCAAGGACTGCGGGTACCGGTCGTGCTCGCCGACATTCGCCACGATGTTGATCTTCTTGACTACTCCCGTGACGCACCACTGCACGTGCTCAATCTCGACACCGGCGGCGGCTTCGCCGAATTCGATCAAGAGCCGATCCGGCTCGCGCGCCGCGGCAGACCGGTGATCTTTGTGACCTGCACCAGCATTGACGACCTCATCGACAGGCTCAACGCTGTTTCGGGAACGGAGTCCGTCCTTGCGCCCGACCTGTTGCTGAATGATCTCGATCGCCTCAGCCGTTCGGGCGTTCGCAACAGTTGCATCGCGGGAGTCCAGCGTGGCGGGTGGTGGCTGATCGCCGGCCCGGTGACCGGCCGACTCCCCGACGAGTGGTTGGACCAACGTGCCGTCCCGCTCTTCCAGGCAACTCCGCAGCGGAGTGAGCGCCACTAGACGTAGCGCCGCGCTACCGGATCTACGTTTCCTGGGATACGGCGGCGCGCTCACGCCGTGGCCTCCGAGGTGTTCGGGTGTGGCCGACGGGACTGGCATCGAGATTCCCCCGGACGCGTGCTGTCAGTGGCTCACTGCGACGCCTAGCTACGGAACGTGTTAGTCGATAGGGCAATCAGGGGACGAGATCTCCGTTATCGAATCGTTATCGCCCGGTAGTCTTCGTTTCCGGGGCACAGTGTCGAATCGCGAAGCTGGCCTTCACCCGCGCGGGCGTTCGCCAGGTTGATCGCCGTCAAGGCAGTGGGTAACGTTTCGGCAGCAGCGACAGAAATTCTGGATAACGAACTATTCGCAGATTCTCGAAGTCTGCTATCGAATGAATTCTTAGGAGTTACTACGATGCCACGCCGATCAGGAGGCCACGCCGTCCAGCCCAAGGGTTCGGCAAGGCGGGCTGCGCCACGTTTGCTGGTGTCCATCCTCATGTTGCTCGGGGTGGCGGGCGTCGTCGGCACTGCCGGCGCGACCGCCGCCGTCAGTACCTCTGGCTTGGCCGCGGTCCCCGCGTCGACCGGGAATTGGATCTGGTCCAACGCCACCAAGCCCCGATCGGGCGCTGACCCCGACACGAAGAAGGTCGAGCTTGGCGTTCGCTTCAAGCCCTTGCAGACCGGCACCGTCGACGCGATTCGGTACTACAAGCTGGCCCAAACAAAACCCGCGACCGCAGCGACATTGTGGAGTCCCGAGGGCAAGGTGTTGGCGCGAGCGACATTCAGCGCGACGAGCGCAACGGCCGTCGGCTGGCAGGTCGCGACGCTTCCGCACCAGGTTACTGTTCTCGCAAACAAGTCATACGTTGCGTCGTACACCGCGCCGGCCGGGCGATACCCGGCGGATCAGTACACGCTCGGCGGTAGGTCTCAAGTCAGCAACGGTCACGCGACGGCACAATCCAGCGTATACAGCTATGCGCTCGGGTATCCGACCTATACGTGGAACAACGCCAACTACTTTGTCGATGTCCGGATCAAGAACGGATCGACCGGGGCCACCGGGTCGGTGACACCTCCCAAGCCGACTGCAACGAGCAAGCCGACGGCGAGCAAGCCCACCACGACCAAGCCGACCACGACCAAGCCGACGACGAATAAGCCGACCACGACAAGGCCGACGACCAGCAAGCCCACCACGACCAAGCCGACGACGACGGTTCCGACGACGACCAAGCCGACGACGACGGTTCCGACGACGACCAAGCCGACGACGACCAGGCCGACGACGACGGTTCCGACGACGACCAAGCCGACCACCACGCCTCCTACTTCGACGCCTCCTCCGACGAGCGCCGGATGTGTCGGTGCGGCAAACACGCCGGGCGGCCCCGATCCGTGGGGAGGGTGCTGGCCCGGCCCGCAGAACACCGGGTATCCGCACGGGCTCCCGGGCGACACGCGCAAACCGGTCACTCTGACGAACTACACCGGGCCGACCACCATCAAGTCCTGTGGTGTGGTGATCGACTCGAAGATAGTGAATGACACCATTCTCGTTCAGGTGGGTAACGGAACGCACAGCGCTTCGACGCCGTGCGTGACGATCAAGAACAGCCTGGTGAAGGGTGTCATCTTTGCCGAGCAGGACAACTACGGTCCGGTCCTTGTCACGGACACGGAGGTGGTCCCGTCCGACCTCCCATGGTGGGAGAACATTGGACGCAGCAATATCTTCGTGTACCGCGTGAATTCGCACGGCGGTCAGGGCGTCATCAAGTGCGATTCATATTGTGAGGCAAAGGACAATTGGGTCCATGGCATGAATCTGGGCCTCGAGTACCACTACAACGCTTTCGGTGGCAACGGCACGAATCAGTTCGTGATCGACCACAACTGGGCATCATGCGGTGACTGGGACAAGGTGTCGAGCCCGGGCGGCGACGCCGGCTGTTCCGCGGACATCGGCTTCTATGGTGACTTCGCGCCGATCCAGAACGTGACCATCAACCGCAATTTCCTGGCTGGTTCGCGGATCAATTCGGCAGTGCCGAACGCGTCCGATCGTCAACCCGGATACTGCCTGAATCCGGGCTACTACCCGGGTAAGCCCTATCCCGCTCCCTCGAACGTCAAGGTGACGGACAACATCTTCGGACGTGGCTACAACGGGAAGTGTGGCGTCTTCGGACCGACGAACAGCCTGAACGGCGTTGGCAAGCCCAACGGCAACACCTGGTCCGGCAATCGGTACGACAACGGCGCAGCGATCGGGCGACCGGAGGAGTGAGCTCCGGCCGCAGCGTGGGGGACGGCGGCAAGCTAGGCGAACTACCCGGCTTCTCCCGACCCGTTCCGTGGTTGCAGGATGACCTTGATCCGGTCTAGGGCATCGCGGCCGAAGAGCGTCAGGATCAGGTGCTTGCCGGCGCTCCGAACTCGCTCCCGGCTAGTGCGGGCAGGCGAGACCACGAAACGATCGAGGTTCAGTTCCCGCGCACTGGGTTCGGGCAAGCCGTCCAGGGCGGACGGAAAGAGCCGCCGGAACGGACCGGGTGATGCCAGGCGCCCCCTCACCCGGTTGCTGACGTTGGAACCATGCACTACTTGCATCCAGCCGGCGTCGCCACCGATCTCGATCGCCGGCATGAGCTTGTCGAAGTCCGTGTGCCATTCTGACCAACAGGTGGCAGTTGGAGTGGCCCAGGGCGTTCGAACCGAGTTGAATGCGTTGCGCGGATACCTGTGCGTGTAGAGCCGCCCCCCGGTACGGATCAGCCCGTTTCGCACATAGATCGCACTCTGGAACTCAGCAACGGAACCGCCCTGCAAGCGAGCGATGAAGTCGGTCGCGATGACGTCGTCATTGTCGAGATTGGTGGTGAGCAGATCGTCGGCGGGCGTCCCGATGATCGTTCGGATGTCCGAAATCATCTGCTCGGTCGATACGGATTCCCGAAAGACCGGGACGAAGGTTCCATCGTGCTCGTACTTGGCGATCATTTGACGCAGCCACTGCGGGCTCGCCGGGTCGAAGTAGATGAGCCAGGTGAAGTGTCGGTTGGTCTGTCCGACCACCGACGGCACGGTGAAGCGCTCGAACAGCGACACCCGCTCGCGCAACCAGCCATCCTTCGCACGGATCAGCTCCTGTACTCCAGCCGACGGCAGGTTGAACCGGGTGAGTAGGACATGATTCGCCGTGCGCTCGGCGGGGCTTTCGCCTTCGGACACGATCTACCTACCCGCGCCTAGCGGCAATCGAGAACGGACGCCGGGTCCAGCCCGACGATATCGAGTGCCCATGAACGAATCTGCTCGCGTGCGCCGCCGCCGAATCCGTTCCATCCAGTACACACCGGCGACGGTGACCGCGAAACCTACGACCGCGCCCGCGCCGAGTACCCGCATCCGACTGCCGGCGACGTAATACACCGACGGCGTTGCAGGTGTGTTGATGGCGTGGGCCAGCATTGTCGGCGCGACGCCCAGCTTCACCTGGCGTTGGTTGAGGAGGGCGGCCAGGTCCGTGGTGATCCGGTCAACGTCGGCGGCGACCTGATCCGGCGTACTCGCGACCGATTGCACGTCGATCTGTGCGACGGGGTACAGCGGCTGCCACTGATTTCCGCGGTTCACCATGCGGACCTCGGTGCCGGATCGCACCCCCTCGCCGAACAGCGTGGTGTCGGACGAAGCCATCTGCACGGGCTGGTTGTCGCCGTTGTACTCGGCGACGATCACTCCCGCGAGCGCCGAAAGAGAGTATTGGGGGTCTTCGAGTTGGTTCGGGAAGTACTCGTACGTGGGAGGGACGATCACGACGTTGACCTGGGCCCAGTACACCCCCTCGCGGTGGCTCATCGGCCAGACCACGACCAGCGTCAATGCCATGCCAAGCAGAACCAGGTACCACCGCCTCACGAGCAGCCAGAGCAACTCCCGAGATGTCATGATTCCCCACGGTCCCTGGTCCTAATCGATGGGCTCATCATAGCGGAGTGTGGTCAGTCCTACCGCTGATCGCTAGGTCGTACACCCATTCGGCTGTATGCGTCGTCGAGCAGTGATACGATAGTGACGAGCGAACGGAGCTCGGGGCTAGAAGCCGTCTGCTGGGCCAAGGTCCCGTCGGGGTGTGGATCTTCAGAGCTCGCTCTGGCCCGCGCCAGAGGAGGATTTGTATGCAGCTCAAGGACTTCGGAGCGACTCTTCTCCGGCGCTGGTATCTGCTCATCGTGGCTCTCGCCATCACCATTGGCGGCACCCTGTACATCATCGACTACGTGGGTCCCACCTATGAGGCCGAGGGGTCCGTGCTGGTGTTTCCTCCCGTTGAGACCGTTCAGCGGGCCAGTGAGGATCAAGCCATACAAGGAAACCCCTACCTGGTGCTCAACGGCGTGTCGCAGGCACGCGACATCGTCATCCGGGCCTTGACCTCGAAGTCCACGCAAGAGGCGGTCGCCACGCAGGTGCCGAATTCGTCGTTCGAGGCCACGCCGGACTTCACGAACAGCGCTCCGATCATCCTGATCACAGCTCACGCGAACACGGGCGAGGATGCGACTGCCGCGCTCAACACCGTGATCGAACGCGTACCGAAGATTCTGAGTGACCTGCAGGCCGGCTTGGACCTGAAGTCGGCCGCGTTGATCACCTCGCGCCCGCTGTTGGCCGACAAGGTTGCGACCGTCGTCCACAAGGGCCAGATCAGGGCAGGCATCGTCGCCGGGGTCGGGATTCTCGGTGTGTGCCTGCTGCTGATCGGCTTGTTCGACGGCCTGATGGCCCGCCGACGCAAGCGGGCCGACCAGGTGGCGATCGAGGCGGAGGAGACGGCCGAGGCCGACGAGCTCGAACGGCCCAGTCCGCGGACCGAAAAGGGAAGACGTCGGAAGAGCCCAGGGCATCGGAACGAGCCGGGCGCCACCAAATCTCCGCCCCGTGACGCCGACGAGATCGCGCACGACATCGTGCCTGGGCGCTTGCGAAGCGTGAACGACTCAGGGGCCACTGTGGAAGCCCCAAAAGCCGCCCAGCGGTAAGCAGGCGACCCGATGCCAGCTCCACGGGCCCCAGGACTCCGACCGAGCGCGAGCGCTGCGCCGGGCTTGGATGCGACGTCCGTGCTGACTGTCTACGTCGTCCTGCTGCTCGCCATCCCGTCGGCCATGCGGCTTGCGCCCCTAGGTTCGGCCGGCGCGCCATCGACCGTGATGGCGATCGGCGCGCTCTTCTGGTGGGTGTGGTTCCACCTCCACCGCAACTGGCGGCTCTTCGACGGGTTCCAGCCCGTGAAGATGGCCATCCTGGCCTGGCTGATCAGCATGTTCGTGGTGTACGCGCACGCCATGTCGTCGCCGATGTCCGGTGACGAGATCAGCCCCGCCGACAACGGCATGCTGAAGCTGGTTGGGTTGTCCGGGATTGCGCTCATCGCCAACGATGGCATCGTGAGTCTGGAGCGCCATCGCACGGTCATCCGTCGACTGGTGATCGGCGTCGGACTCGTCGCCATCCTCGGGCTGCTGCAGTACTCGACCAAGCAACTGTTCATCGATCGGATTCAGATTCCCGGGCTGACGTCCGGAGCCTCCGGACTGACCCTGGCCGAGCGCAGCGGCCTCACCCGGCCGAGTGGCACCTCCACCCATCCCATCGAGTACGGCGTCGTTTTGACCATGGTCCTTCCGTTGTGCGTGGCCTATGCGATGCACGCGCCCAGGCGTCGATGGCTGTACAGGGTGGTCCTCGGCGCCGTCGCGTTGGCGGTCGTTCTGTCGATCTCCCGGTCCGCCCTGCTCTGTGCGGCCGTCGGACTGATCGTGCTTGGTTCCTCTTGGTCGGCTGCTGCACGGCTCAAGGCGTTGGCGTTCGCCGGCGCCACCGCCGTTGTCGTCTACCTTTCCTCGCCGGGTGTACTGGGCACGCTGACCAATCTGTTCACCGGTGCCTCCGACGATCCGAGTATCGCTTCGCGAACCGGGAGCTTCGACGTCGCCGGGCAATTCATCAGCCGCAGCCCGTGGCTCGGAAGAGGGTTCGGAACCTTCTTGCCGAAGTATTGGATCCTGGACAACGGGTATCTCGGTTTACTCATCGAGGGCGGGGTTCTGGGGTTCGGCGGACTGCTGATCGTCATCGGGTCGGCGATCTGGGTCGCCCGCCAGGCACGCAAGGCGGCACGCAGCGACTTCGACCGTGAGCTCTCCCAGGCACTGGTGGCATCGGTCGCTGCAGGTGCCTGCGGGCTGGCATTCTTCGACACGTTCGCGTTCCCGCAGTCGGCCGGTACCTTCTTCCTGCTCATCGGCCTGGCCGGCGCCTCGTTACGCCTGCAATTGGCCGACCGATCAGGTACGAGCGCGACCAGCTTCGACGATCAGGCGGGATTCCTGCCCGGAATCAAGGCCGCACGCCGGTGAGCAGCGATATGCCAGTGGTCGCTGCCGTCGTCGTGACCTATAACAGTGCGAGCCACCTTGGCGACCTTCTCGACAGTTTGCCTGCGGCGTTCGGATCGGTATCGGGCGTGACCGTCGTGGTCGACAACGGATCCACGGACGGCACTCTCGATCTCGCGAGGTCTCGAACAGACTGCATCGTCATCGCCGAAACCAACCGTGGATATGGCGCCGGACTGAACCGGGGGGCCCAGCAGGTCGACGAGGCCGACTTCGTACTTGCGCTGAACCCGGACGCAACACTTCGACCCGGTTCGATCGAAGCGCTGGTGGCCGCGTCGGCGAGCCGACCGGACGCCGGGGTCGTGGTGCCGAAGGTTTTCGAACTCGACGACGAACTCTCCCTTTCGCTGCGCCGGGACCCCACTCTGGGCCGGGTAGGCGGTCTGAGCTTCACCAAGAGTCCGCGGTTCTCCGAGATCGTCTACGACCCCGACGAGTATCGGCGTGAGCACGTCGTCGACTGGGCGATGGGCGCCGTCATGCTCATCCGCCGGGAATGCTGGGATGCATTGGACGGCTTTGACGAGTCCTACTTCCTCTACTCCGAGGAGACAGACTTCTGCCTGCGTGCCCGCGACCGAGGTTGGACAACGCTGTACGCACCGACGGCCGTGGTGATGCACATCGGCGGCGGTTCGGGCGAGAGCACCACCACCCACGTGATGAAGATGGTCAATCGGGTGCGGATCTACCGTCGGCGGCACAAGGCGCTGGCTTCGGGGACCTACCTCGTGCTTGCCGTGGTCACCGAGGTGCGACGGGCCCTTCTCGGGCGCCGGGCGTCGTGGGCAGCCGCAAACGCGCTTCTCCGCCCGTCTCGTCGTCCTGCAGCGCTCGGCTGCAGCGACAGTTGGCTGCCGAAGTGAGTTGAGTCGTCAGACCGGCTGCGGACCGGTGGCGCTTCGCTGAACGAACTCGGCCAAACTGCCGACGGTCTCGAAGATGTCGCCGGTGAAGTCGCTGTCGTCGATCACGAAGTCGAACCGCTCCTCGAGCGCGGCCGCCAACTCTACGACGGCGAGGGAGTCGAGTTCCGGCATACTTCCGAACAGGGGTGTGCTGGCCTCCAGCGACGACACCCGATCCTGGATCCCGAGCGTGGTGCCGAGAACTTCCTTGACGCCCTCCAGCGTCGACGAGCTGATATCCATTCGCTACTCCATTCTGTGGATGGTGGGTGAATCGATCGTGAGGTGCTACACTAGGACCTCGGCCGGCGCCGGATGGCCGAGGAAGGCAGTGGGGCTGGCCGTCAGACCGTAGGCGCCGGCCTGGAACAGCACGATCAGGTCACCGACGTCTGCCCGCGGCAGCGCAACGTTGTCGCCGAGCAGATCCAGCGGCGTGCACAGACAACCAACCACCGTCACCTCCTCGGCGGCGTCCGTCAGCGAGCGGGTGGCAACGGCGATCGGATAGTTCCGCCGGATCACCTGGCCGAAGTTGCCCGAAGCCGCCAGTTGGTGGTGCATTCCGCCGTCGACCACCAGATAGGTCTTGCCGCGCGACACCTTCCGATCGACCACCCGCGTCACGTACACCCCGGATTCGCCGACAATGTAGCGGCCCAGCTCGACGACCACCCTGGCGTCGGGCAGGTTCGGCCGGATCGACTCGTCCAGCAGCGCAGCGAGATTGTCACCGATCGCCGGCAGGTCCAGCGGTCGGTCCTTGTCGAAGTACGGGATGCCGAATCCGCCGCCCAGGTTCAGATACCGGATGGGCCACGGTGTCTTGTCGGCCAGCTCCAGCACCAGGGCGACGGTCTTGCGCTGCGCGTCGCAGAGGATCTCGGCATTCAGGTTCTGCGAGCCCGGAAAGACATGGAACCCCTGAAACTCCAGATCCGCGGCGGCCAGATCGGTCAGCATCCCGGGAACCTGCTCGACGTCGACGCCGAACTGTTGCGGGCCCCCGCCCATCCGCATCCCCGAGCCCTTCACCTGGAAGTCCGGGTTGATGCGAATCGCCACCCGCGGCCGGATGCCGAGCTGGTTGCCGACCCGCACTACCCGGTCGGCCTCGGTCGGCGACTCCATCTCGATGGTCACCCCGGCGGCCACGGCCTGGGTCAGCTCGGCGTCAGTCTTTCCAGGGCCGGCGAAGCTCACCCGGTCGCCCGGCGTCGGGGTGTCCAATGCCGCCCGCATCTCCAACGCCGACGCGACATCGAGCGAATCGACCAAGCCGGCGACATGGTGGATCACTGCCGGCATCGGGTTCGCCTTGACCGCATAGCTGAGATGGATCCCGGCCGGCAAGGTGCTCCGCAGCAGCCCGATCCGTTCGGTGATGAGCCGACGGTCGTAGGCGAAATAGGGGGTCGACCCGACTCGCTCGGTCAGCCGGCCGACCGGTATTCCGCCGACCGCCAGCCGCCCGTCCGGACCGGCGAAGGCGGCGATGCTGGGGCGCTCACTCACTGGCCGATCTCCTCACGCAGGCGTACCCGGTCGAACTTGCCGTTGGGCGATCTGGGCAGCTCTGGCCTGACCACCACTGTCGACGGGAGCATGTACAGCGGCAGCTGCCGGCGCATCACCGCGAGCAGTTCCTTCGTGTCGAGATCCTGCCCGGCAACCGGACTGGCCACCAGCAGCACCCGCTGCCCGAGCTTCGCATCGTCCATGCCGAGTGCCACGGCGTCCCGCACCAGGCCACTGGCGAAGGCGACCTCTTCGATCTCGGTCGGGCTCACCCGATAGCCCGAGGTCTTGATCATTTCGTCGGTGCGCCCGACGAAGTAGAGAAAGCCGTCC
The DNA here is from genome assembly GCF_000426645.1 of Nakamurella lactea DSM 19367. GTDB lineage: Bacteria > Actinomycetota > Actinomycetes > Mycobacteriales > Nakamurellaceae > Nakamurella > Nakamurella lactea. The sequence continues at coordinate 101,626 of NZ_AUFT01000017.1, forward strand.
TCGTCCCTGGTCACCCCGTCGCCCGACCAGACGGCCAGCTCCGGCGCGCGCCAGCTCGCGTCCCGCTCCCGTCCGGGTACCGGACGGAATCGCTCGGCGGTGCGATCCGGATCGTTCCAATAGCCCAGCGACACCAGCGCACCCCGGTGGACCAGCTCGCCCTCCTCGCCGGGATCGCATTCGGTGCCGTCCGGGCGGACCACCAGAATCTCCGCGTTCGGGATGGCCTTGCCGATCGAGTCGGGTCGTCGATCGACCTCCGCAGGATCCAAGTACGTCGACCGGAACGCCTCGGTCAACCCGTACATCAGGAACGGCGCCGCCTGTGGGAAATGCCCGCGGAGCTTGTCGAGCGTCGACTTGGGCATCCGCCCGCCGGTGTTGGCGAAGTACCGCAAGGTGGCCGCCGCCTCCGGTGGCCAGGCCAGATCCGCGATCTGGATCCACAGCGGGGGGACACAGGTGAGCCCGGTGACGCCGTGTCGGGCACACAGTCTGACCACGTCGGCCGGCAACAGGTAGTTCATCAGGACCACGTGCGCGCCGACGCCGAAGGCGGTGGTCAATTGGCTGAATCCGGCGTCGAAGCTCAGCGGCAGGGCCGACAGAATCACGTCCTCGGCGGTGTTCGCCAGGTACTGGCTGACGCTTTCGGCGCCGACGATCAGGTTCCGGTGACTCAGTACCACCCCCTTCGGCTTGCCGGTGCTCCCCGACGTGTACAGGATCGCGGCGATATCCAGATCGATGCCGTCACGATCGATCTCGCCGAGCCCGTCGGAGGTGAACTCCTCGTCCCACGAACGCACCCGGACGCCGGGCACAGTGCCTGCCGCTGCCGATGATTGGCCGCCGCCGACGACAATGACGAGCTCGACGGAAGGTCGGGCGCCGAGCTCGTCCGTGAGCTGCGTCAGTCGTTCCGGCGAGGTGACCAGGACCCGAACGTCGCAGTTCCCGAGGATGTAGCCGACCTGCGCCGGGCGCAGCAGCGGATTGATCGGGACGAAGACGCCGCCGGCGGCCGAGGTGCCGAAGATGGCCGCCACGGTTTCGATGCGCTTGTCGAGCAGGATCGCGACCCGGTCGCCGCGCTCGAGTCCGGACCCGATCAGGCCACGGGCGACGGACTGCACCGTGCGCCACAGGTCTTGGTAGCTGCAGGTCTCATCCTTGTAGGTGAGTGCCGGCCGAGACCCGTGGATGCCGGCGCTGTCCTGCAAGAGGTGGTGCAGCTGAGTTCTGATCACCGCGGGCTCCTTGATCGTGCAGTCATGGTCTACCAGGCCACGCTGGTGAGTTCGCTGTACAGATAGTCGATCTGATCCGGCTGCAGGGTCTGGCTGCGGAACATCTTCGGGCGCGGCTTCTTCAGCGCCACCGAGAGCTTCGGCGCGGCGCCGACGACGCGGAGTTCCGCGAGGGTTGCCGGCAACCGGTGGCGCAACAGGAAATGCCGGTAGACGAGGCTCGCCGTCTCGCGGAACAGTTCCCGGTTCGAGACATACAGGATCGACGCGAACAGCGGCAGGTTCTTGCGCCGGTCCTTGCGGAAGATGAGGTAGCAGTAGTCGTCATTGCGGCGGACCACCAGGTGCTGGGCCGCGGCCGCTGTCAGGTGGTCGCGGTAGATCTCGAGATCGCCGCCGCGGAGGGTCTGCGCGATCGCCCGCCGGTCGGTCACAATTCGGGCGCGCGCCGGCCACAGCGGCCAAGGCAGGTTGGGGACCAGAGCCGTGGCCGTATCGAGTTGTTGGAACTTGAGCCGGAGGTTCAAGGCCACCACATTGCCGCTCGGCGACAGATCGGTGAAGTGATAGCCCCGTTGACCGAGCAGGCTGCGGAGCAGCCGCAGACCTTGCGATCGGTAGTCCTCCAAAACGCACCACGCTGCGAGATTGCAGAAGCGCTCTGCGCGCCCCGCCATCACCCGTTCGGAGTACAACGCGAGATAGACTCCCACTACCTCGTCCGGGGTCCGCAGCAGGTAGCCGTGGTTCGGTTGTTCGGCGTGCCAAGGGGGTTGAAGTGCCGACGCCCAGGCCGCCGCATCTACCCGGGAATTGAGGTTGACGTGCAGAAAATCGGCCACCGACGGTAGGTCCGCGGCGGTGATCGGTTCGACGACAGCGGGACGAACAACCGGCATGGGGTTAAAGTACTGCACGAGGGTGCTCGACGTGAAGGCTCCGTTACGCTCAGTGGTCGATCTGTTGTCGTAGAGCGCACTCGATCACTGGATTGGGCGTTGTCGGAAGGTGCTGTCGATCGCGACGGAGAGGCGACCAGGTGTACGACATTCTCGGGCAGATCCGGACGACGCCGTGACGAGCGTGGTGATCGCGGCTCACAACGAATCCGCCGTCATCGGCCGTTGTCTCGATGCACTGCTGGCCGACGCAGCCCCGGGCGAACTCGACGTCACCGTGGTGGCGAACGGGTGCACCGATGCGACCGCGAGTGTCGCCGCCGCTCGGCCCGGCGTGCGAGTCGTCGACACCGCGGAGGCCGGCAAGGCCAAAGCGCTGAACCTGGGCGACGCCGTCGCCGTCGGGTATCCACGGATCTACCTCGATGCCGACATCACGGCGTCGACCTTTGTCGTGCGGACGTTGGTCGAGGCGCTGGATCGGGGCGCGCGGCCGCCGGCCGGAGGCATTCCCGTGCTTGCCGTCGTCCCCCGCCGAGAACTCGACGTCCGGGGGAGACCACTGCTGGTTCGTGGCTACTTCGCGATCAACAAGAGACTTCCGGCCTTCCGGAGCGGTCTGTTCGGTCGGGGGGTGATCGCCCTGTCCGAAGCCGGCCGGCGAAGGTTCGACACCTTCCCGGAAATGGTCGCCGACGACCTGTTCCTCGATTCCCTGTTCGACGCTGCGGAAAAGCAGGAAGCCACCGCCGTCGCGACGGTGGTGGCGGCTCCGCTACGGACCAGGGACTTGGTGCGCAGGTTGGTCCGGGTACGCCGCGGGAATGCCGCGATGCGGGCCGCCGGCCGATCCGGCGAGGTCGCGGTAGACGTGCGGCACGCGGATCGATGGGCCTGGCTCCGGGAGGTGGTGCTGCCGCAGCCCTGGCTCGCGCCCGCCGCGGTCGTGTACGTCGGGATCACCGCCCTCGCTGCCGTCCTTGCGCGCCGGTCGTCATCGAACGGCGATTCCTGGGGGCGGGACGAGTCGACCCGAACAAAGGCGGAAGCCATGAACGACGGCGAGGATTCCGATGGCTGATCGACTGCTGAACATCTGCTTCCACGGTATCGGGGAGCCCGGCCGCGAGCTGGAACCGGGTGAGGACCGGTACTGGATCGGGGTGGACCAATTCCACCGGATCCTCGATGAGATCGCGACCTGGCGCAACGTCAGGATCAGCTTCGATGACGGCAATCGGTCGGATCTCGAGTACGGACTTCCCGCACTGGTCGAAAGGGATCTGCATGCGACCTTCTTCGTCCTGGCGGGCCGGCTCGGGCAGCCCGGCAGCCTGGCCGAGGACGATGTTCGCGCCCTCGACCGAGCGGGGATGACGATCGGCACCCACGGGATGAACCATCGACCCTGGCGCGGAATGGCTTCGCAGGAACGGGAAATCGAGCTCGTCGAGGCCCGAGAGCGCATCGCGGATGCCAGTGGACGCCCGGTCGACCAAGCGGCGTTGCCTTTGGGGCGCTACGACCGACAACTGCTGAGTTCCCTGAGGGGGCTGGGATATACCCGAGTATTCTCCAGCGATCGGCGTGCCTCGTCGGCAGGATCTTGGCTGCAGCCCAGGTTCAGCGTCCGCGTCGACGACAGCGCGAGTTCGATGAGGTCGACAGTTCTTCCGGTGCCCGCATTCTCATCGCAGCTGAAGGTTCAGCTGAAGGGCGTGGCCAAGAGGCTGCGCTGAAAGGTTCGTAGTTGTCGCGATTCGAATCAGCTGAAAGGACCGGGATGCGCGAGCGCGTTCTCGTCATCGTCCAAAACCTGCCGGTGCCGCTGGACCGCCGGGTCTGGTTGGAATGCCAGGCGTTGACGGCCGCGGGGTACTCCGTCAGCGTGATCTGCCCGAAGGGGCCCGGCGACCCGGCCCGGCAGGAGATCGACGAGGTGGCGATCTACAAATACCGGCCGGCACCGGAGGCGCGAGGCCTCGGCGGCTTCGTCATCGAGTTCGTCTACTCCTGGCTGCGCACCGCGTGGCTGTCGCTGCGGGTGCGACGCGAGCGCGGCTTCGACGTGATCCAGGCCTGCAACCCTCCGGACACCTACTGGCTGCTGGCCCGGCTCTGGCGGCTGCGAGGCGTCACGTTCGTCTTCGACCAGCACGACCTGAATCCGGAGTTGTACCTGTCCAGGTTCGGCGAACCGACCTCGATCGGGGGAAAAGTGCAGTACGGCGGCCTGCGCTGGCTGGAGCGGATGACGTACCGGACCGCGGCCAGGGTGATCTCCACCAATGAGTCGTACAAGAAGATCGCGGTCACCCGCGGCCACCGTGACCCGGCCGATGTCACCGTGGTGCGCAGCGGCCCGGACACCCGACAGATGCGCCCGGTGTACCCGCCCGAGGACATCAGGGGCGAGGCCGAGCACCTGCTGGTGTACCTGGGCATCATGGGCCCGCAGGACGGCGTCGACACCGTGCTGGAGGTGATCGACGAGCTGGTGCACCGGCGCGGCCGCACCGGCCTGCGCGCCGCGCTGCTCGGCTTCGGCGACTGCCTGGACGACCTGAAGGCCCAGTGCACCAGACTCGGGCTGGACGACGTGGTCACCTTCACCGGCCGGGCCGACAAGGCGATGGTCGCCGATTACCTGAGCGCCGCCGATGTCGGCCTGTGTCCGGACCGCAAGACCCCGCTCAACGACGTGTCGACGATGAACAAGACGATGGAATACATGGCGTACGCGCTGCCATCGGTCGCCTTCGACCTGGTCGAGACCAGAGTCTCCGGCGGCGACACGGTGCTGTACGTCGAATCGGGCGATGTTCAGGCATTCGCCGACGCGGTGGAGAAGCTGCTCGATGACCCGGACTTGCGGGCCGATCTCGGTATCGCCGCCCGCACCCGGGTGGCCGACGAACTGGACTGGCGTCCCCAGGCCGAACGCTACGTCTCGGTGTTTGACGCCGTCAGCGGCCGGAAAGCCTTGCCCGCGACCGGTTCAGAGAGCCGATCGGCCGGCGCCGGCACCAGCCCGGCCGGCCGCGATTTCGTCGACCTGACCAACGAGGACGAATTCCGCCGGTTCGTCATCCAGCGGCGCCGGTAGCGGCGCGGCGGCGGCCGTCATCGTTGCACCACCGCCGGCGACGAAGCCTGCGGGATGAATACGGCCGGCGTGCCGGTCCCGTCGGCGGGCACCGACCAGATGTCCGAGACGGTCGCGTCGGCGCCGGTGCGGGGGAGTGCGTACAGGATGTGGTCGTTGTCCAGCCATTCCACCTGGTCGTCCACGCTGCGGGTCTCGGCCAGCACGGTCTGCTTGCCGGTCGTCAGGTCCATCACCGCCAGGTGCCACTGGCCCGGCGCGGCCGCACCTTGCCGGATCTTGAAGGCCACCCGAGTCCGGTCCGGGGACACCGACGGGCACTCGGCGTCGCTGCGCAGCGACGTCATCGTCTTCTTCGCGATGCTGCCCTTGACCAACCAGGTCTTGGCCGCCGAGACCGAGAAGGCGGTGGCGTAGAACGTGTCGTCGTCGACGAAGGTGACGCCCCAGAAGTTCCGGTCGACGGTGGTGAACGGCTTGCCGTCGACGGTGGTGGCGAAGTCCTCAAGGTTGCCGATCACCGTGCCGTCGGCGCGCTGCAGCACGGTCGCGGTGGAGAACGTCGACGCCGCGTACGAGTGCCCGGTGACGAAGGTGGTGGTTGCCACCATCGATCCGTCGGCGGAGATCCGGGCCCGGCTCGGCAGCCCGGTGAGGGCGGTGGACAGCGTCGGCTGCAGCTGTGCGTCGAGCATCTGCACCCCGTACTTCGCCGCGATCCCGCGCTCCGCCGTGATGCACACCCCGTTGGTCCAGGTCGCGTACACCCGCTCGCAGCTGGACCCGAGAACGGCCCGTGGGCCGCCCGGGTCGGCCAGCGCAACGGTGGCCAGCTTTCCGTAGCTGTCGCCCAGCGCGCTGGACCGGAAGACCACGTGATTCTCCGCGAGAATCGCTGCCACGTCCGAGGTTTCCGGCACGGCGGGCGCCGCCGCTGCCTCGTTGGCAGTCTGCGCCTTGGCGTAGATGAGGTAGCCGACGGCGGCGCCGATGGCCAGCACGAAGACCACCGCCAGCACGACCAGGCGGACGCGAACCGTCACTGTTTCTCCGACGTCACTGCGTCACCGCCGCCGATGCGGGCCTGGCGATCCGGAGCAGCCAGCCGGCGATCGGCACGGTGATCACCATGCCGACCCCCATCACCAGCAACGCCACCGACCGGTCGCTCACCTGCCAGACCAACCCGAACAGGATCGATGAGGCGAACCTGGCCAGCGCCACCACGGTCTGCGCGGCACTGATGCCGGTCGCCCGCGCCGCCTCCGGCACCTCCCGGCTGGCCAGCGCCGCCAGCACCCCGTCGGTCGCCGCATAGAAGGTGCCCAGCAACAGCAGCGTCGCCACCGCGCCGCCGAGGCCGCCGAAGTGCGATGCCGCCAACGCATACGAGGCCAGCAGCAGCACGTGTCCGGCGATGAAGACCTTGCCGCGGCCGATCCGGTCGGCCAGCTTCCCGAGCGGGATGGCCAGGCCGAGATAGGCGGCGTTGGTGCCGACGAACAGCAGCGGGAAGTACTGCGCGGAGATCTGGCCACCGTCCTGCAGGGCCAGGTAGAGGAACCCGTCGCCGACGGTCACCACGCTCAGCAGCCCGGCGGCGATCAGCAACCGGCGCAGGCCGGGCTGCCGCAGGTCGGCCAGCCGCAGCTTGCGCGGCGGCGCGACCGGCTCGGCAGCCCCGTCAGCCCCGGCGTCCTTCGCATCGCGGGACCTGCGGCGCAGATCCGGGACGGCCAGCACCAGAACGGCGACACCCATCACCGCGAACGCCGCGGAGAAGACGAAAACTGTTTGGTAGCCGCCGATCCCGAACGGGAACATGGCCAGCACGGCGAAGGCCAGCAGCGGGCCGATCAGCGCGCCGGTGGTGTCCATCGCCCGGTGCACGCCGAAGTTGCGGCCGAGATGATCCGGGTCGGACGCGGTCGCGATCAGCGCGTCGCGCGGGCCGGTGCGCAGCCCCTTGCCGATCCGGTCGGCGGCGATGGTCGAGGTGATGAACCAGAAGCCCTGGGTGATCAGCAGGACGAACCGGGACAGCGCGGACAGCCCGTAGCCGACCGCGGCCACCCACTTCGGCCGATCCGAGCTGTCGGCCCACCAGCCGCCGGCGATCCGGACCAGCGCGCTGACGCCCTGGTAGATGCCGTCGACGAAGCCGTAGGCGAGCGGTCCCATGCCGATGACCACGGTGATGTACAGCGGCAGCACCGCGGCCACCGACTCCGAGGAGATATCGGTGAGCAGGCTGACGAAACCCAGGCCCAGCACCGCACCCGGCACCCGCTTGCGGATGGACCGGCCCGGGCCGGAATCGGTGGTGGTGGAACCTTTTCCGGGGGTGCCGCGCAGGGTGACGTACATATCGGATCAGGCCTCGGTGGTCGCGGCCGCGGGTACCGCTCCGGCGTCGGCGAGCCCGTCTGTCGCCGCGAGACCGTCGCCGGAGCGCTGGTAGCGGCGACCGCAGGCGCACCGCAGGCTGTCGTCCAGCCGTTCGCCGCAGCTGCAGACCCAGCCGCGGACCCGGCCCGGATTGCCGACCACGAACGCGTGATCGGGCACATCGGCGACCACCACCGCGCCGGCGCCGATGAAGGCGTTGGCCCCGATGGTGACGCCGCAGACCACCGTCACCCGGGCGCCGAGGGTGGCACCGGTGCGGACCAGGGTGGGCAGCAGGGCGTCAGCCCCGCGTTTGATCGCGGCCCGCGGCCGCAGGTCATTGGTGAAGGCGACCCCGGGACCGAGGAAGACCTCGTCCTCGACGGTGACGCCCTCGAAGATCATCACCTGGTTCTTGATGGTGACCCGGTCGCCGACTACCGCGCCGTACTCGACATAGGCGCCGTCGCAGACGTTGCAGTCGGTGCCGATCACCGCGCCGTCCACCACGTGCGCGAACGCCCAGACCCTGGTTCCGGCGCCGACGGTCGAACTCTCGCAGAGCCCGAGCGGGTGCACGAAGACGCCCGCCGGCAGTTGCTGCCCACCGCGATCGCCCACCACGAATTCCTCCTGCGCCGACGCCCTGCCGGGCCCACCCCCGGGTGCCGCGGCCGCTGCCGGCCACGCTCTGATGAGGTCAGTGTCGCACCTCGAGCGAAGTTGCGCTAGGTAGCCATGGGTCTCAGTTTCATATCCACCGAAAGAGTGATGACTGCACAAACTCGCGACTGACAGTCGGGAAACGGCGACAAGAGTGGCATGCTTTTGGGTGAGCGGAGGTCTTCGCCTCTCGCGATCGGCCCGGTGAGTGGAGCACGGTGTGAGCACGGAGGAAGCTGCTGCCCGACCGGCGGAGCAGCCCGCTGCCGTGCCGCCGGACGAGCCTGCTGCCGTGCCGCCGGAGCAGCCCGCTGCCGCGCCGCCGGACGAACCGACCGACAAGTCGCCGATCGGGGCCGGGCGGAAGCGCCGCCGGCTGCGCGGCCGGATCCTGCTCGGGCTCGGCATCCTGCTGCTGGCCGTGGTCGGCTGGGTGGGTTTCCGTGCCTATCAGGCGTATCACCATCTGACCGCGGCGAAAGGCGTCGTCGCAGACCTGCAGACCGAGTTCGATTCTCACGGCATCAGCGAGCCGGACACGCTGATCGCGCTGGCCGGGAAGCTGCGCGACGAGGCCGCGGCCGCCCGGTCGGCGGTCGACGACCCGCTGTACCGACTGGCGACAGTGGTGCCCTGGCTGGGCGACAACCTCGACGCTGTCGGCCAGGTGTCCCGGGCCGTCGACGCGGTCGCCGCGCCGCTGCCGGCCGCAGCGGAACTCACCCGCTCGCTGGATGCCGGTCACCTGCTGCCGAAGAACGGGGCGATGGACCTGGCCGTCGTCCAGTCCGGTGCCACCAGCATGCTGGCGATGGACGGCGCCGTGAAGCAGGCGCAGGCGCTGGTCGCCGGCGTGGACCGCAGCCACCTGGTCGGCCCGGTCGACGATGCGGTGGCGCTGTTCCAACAGGAGCTGCCCAGGGTCGAGCGGATGACCGATGCCGGTGCCCGGCTCGGCCGGCTGGTCGGCCCGATGCTCGGTGCAGACGGGCCGCGCACGTATCTGCTGGTGTTCCAGAACCTGGCCGAGCCGCGCGCCACCGGTGGCATCTTCGGCTCCTACGCGGCGATCCGGATCGACGACGGGAAGATGTCGATCACCGCCCAAGGGGCGGCCAGTCGGGACATCCCGGTCTTCGACCCGCCGATCGAGAAGGTCGACGCGGCAACCACATCGCTGTACACCGACCTGGTCGCGCGCTATCCCACCGACGTCAATTTCACCCCCGACTTCCCATCGGCCGCGTCGACGTTCGCGAAGATGTACACCGCGCGCACCGGCAGTCAGGTCGATGGCGTGGTGGCGATCGACCCGATGGTCGTCTCCCGGATGCTGGTGGCGCACGACCCGATCACCCTGGCCGACGGACAGCAGCTGGATTCCGCGAACGCCGTCGAGTTCCTGCTGTCCGGCATCTACCAGCAGTTCCCGCGCTCCGGCGACGTGCCGGCCCGTGATGCCTACCTGGGTGCGGCCACCGCTGCGGTGTTCCAGGCGCTCACCTCCGGCGGCGGCGACCTGCGGGTGACGGTGAGCAACACCAAGGACATGGTCGATCAACGCCGGGTGCTGATCTGGAGCGCGCATCCCACCGAGCAGGCCGAGATCCTCACCACCGCGGTGAGTGGCCGGCTGCCGGACGACCCGCTCGGAGTTCCGAGCGTCGGGGTGTTCGTCAACGACGGCAGCGGCTCGAAGCTCGGCTACTACCTGGATGCCATCACCCGGTTGTCCGCGACCCAGTGCCATCCGGACGGCAGCCGGCAGTTGGCGCTGTCGGCCACCTTCGCCAACGATGCGCCGAAGACCGGGCTGTCGCCGTACGTGCTCGGCGGCGTCGGCACCGGCAAGCCCTATCAACTGCGCACCAACATCCTGCTGTTCGCACCGACCGGTGGGTCGCTGGGTGCCGTACTGGTTGACGGCACGGCGGTGCCGACCCTGCGCGGCACCGATCACGGCCGGCAGGTCGCGGTCGTCACCCTCGACCTGATGCCGGGGCAGAAGGCCACCGTGACCGCCGACCTGGCGGCGCCGGATCCGGGCGACGGCAGCACGCTGGTCGACCCCCGGCTGATCACCACCCCGGGTCCGCGGCTCTGGGACAACCACGCCGAGCGTTACCCGGCCTGCGCCCCGGCGACGCCCTGAGTCGATCGCCGCGGGTCACAAATGGCCAGGCACGATTCACTCGATAGGCGTAAGATATCCAGTTGAACCCGGAATCTGCCTGCTGAGAGTTACCATCAGTACTTAATAACTGGCCCGAGTGTGTGATGAGGGAACCGAGCATGTTACGTAAAGCTACCGCCGCCGCAGTCGTCACGGCCGTCGCGTTGCTGACGATGGTCGTATCCGCCGCTCAGGGCTGGGCCGACACGGTCGCCCCGTACCCGGCACCCCCGGTGACCGGCAGCACGATCGCGCTCACCACCTCGTCGGCCGTCCCGCTCACCACCTCATCTGCTGTGGTGCCGCCCGCGCCGGTGCCGGTCCAGCCGGCCGTCGACCTGGCCTCCACCGGAGCCGGCTTGAACGTGGGGCTCACCGTAGGCATCGGACTGGCGATCATCCTGCTCGGCATCACCCTGGTGGTGCTCGGCGCGCGTCGGTCCGGCCGCAAGCACGCCTGATCGTTCGTCAGCCCGGCGGGGATGAGAAGCTAGGGACGTGCCCTCCCTCACACTCGCGCGCTCGCCCCGTACCCGCCGGCTGACGGCGGTCGCGGCCGCCGTCATTCTCGGTCTGTCACTGAACGCCTGCACCGACCAGGTCGGCTCCGCCGCGACCGTCAACGGGCAGCGGATCGACGAGTCGTTCGTTTCGGCGACCACCGCCGCGCTGACGGCCGGCGCCGAGACTCCGCCGGGCAACAACGAGTTGCAGTTCCGGAACCGGCAGGTGCTCACCAACCAGATCCGGCACGACCTGATCACCCAGGCCGCCGCGGCCGAGAAGCTGACGGTCGACGAGGCCCAGGTCAACGCGACCACCTCGGAGGGTGCAGAGCAGCTGCTGCAGGTGCTCGGCGGCGGTTACACCGAGGCTCAGGTGCCGCAGGCCGTCCGCGACACCCTGCTGGTGCTGCAGTTGGCGCAACGGGACCAGGGCAAGAAGGCCACCGACGTGCAGGTCAAGGCCGACATCATCAGCGGCTACGCCAACCGGGCCGAGGCGATCGCCGCCCGGGAGCGGTTCCTGGCCGACCCGGCCGCGATGAAGACCGCACTCACCGCGGCAGCCGCCGAACAGAAGGGTGGCACGCAGTCGATCAGCCTGCTCACCCAGCCGCAGTACGCCGGTTTCGGGCTGTACACCGAGCCGGTCGGCTCGATCGTGCTGGTCGACATCGACAACGGCGCCTCGCTGGCCAGGATCACCGAGCGCAAGGTCGTCGAGTCCGACCAGCTGGCCACCAACATCCAGAACGCCACCGGCGCCGACCAGTTCGCGCTGGCCTGGCTGGCGTTGGCCTCGTACGTACGCAACGAGCCGGTCACGGTCAACCCGCGGTTCGGCGTCTGGGATCCGGTCGCTCTGCAGGTAGTGCCTGCGCAGTCCGGGATCTGAGCGGTGACCGTTCCCGAGATCGCCGGCGCTCGGCTGCTCGAGGCGGTTGCGGTGATGGACCGGTTGCGCTCGCCCGGTGGGTGCCCCTGGGACGCCGAGCAGACCCACACCTCGCTGCTGCGGTACCTCATCGAGGAGTGTTACGAGCTGGTGCAGGCGATCGAGGACGGGGAGCCGGCGGCCTTCCGTGAGGAACTCGGAGACGTGCTGCTGCAGGTGCTTTTCCATGCCCGGATCGCCGCCGAAACCCCTGCCGCCGACGGCGGTTTCACCATCGACGACGTCGCCGGCGACCTTGCCGAGAAGCTGCGGCGCCGTCATCCCCACGTCTTTGGCACAGCGGCCGGTGACCCGGCCGCAGCGGTGACCACCGCCACCGACCAGCAGGACCGCTGGGACGAGCTGAAGAAGGCCGAACGCACCGCCAAGAACGGCCGGGCGCACGTGCTGGACGGGGTGGCGCTCGGTCAGCCGGCGGTGGCGTTGGCCGGCAAGCTCGGTTCCCGCGCCGCGAAGTTCGACGACCGCACGCCGCTGCCGGACGGCGATTCCACTGCCGAACAGATCTTCCGGCTGGCCTACGCTGCCGGCGCCCGCGGTGACGACCCGGAGACCGCGTTGCGGGCGGTTGCCAGGGCGCACGCGGAGCGGATGCGCGACACGGATCCGGCGTAGATTTCGGGGCAGCCCGCCGCGCCGGACCCGGGCGGAACGGAAGGCGCCACCATGGATCCGTTGCCCGTGGAGCCGCAGCACTTGGAGTCCCTGCACGTCGACCTGTTGGTGATCGGCTGGGGCAAGGGCGGCAAGACGCTGGCCGGCACCGTCGGCCGGTCCGGCAAGCGCGTCGCCATGGTCGAGCAGTCGGCCGACATGTACGGCGGCACCTGCATCAACATCGGCTGCGTCCCGACCAAGACCCTGCTGCATGACGCCGATCAGGCATCGGTCCGGGGTGGCGATCGCCGGGCTGGGTACGCCGCGGCGATCGACCGCAAGAACCGGCTGACGGCGGCCATGCGGGCCAAGAACTTCGCCATGTTGGACACGGTGGACACCGTCACCACGATCACCGGTAGGGCCACCTTCACCGGCCCGAAGCAGGTGGAGGTGACCGGCGGCGACGACCGGCTGACGATCACCGCCGACACCGTGGTGATCAACACCGGCGCCCTACCGGTGCTGCCGAAGATCCCCGGCATCGACGGCCGCAGGGTGCTCACCAGCACCGACCTGATCGCCGGCACCGAGCTGCCCGGCCGGCTGGCGGTGATCGGCGGCGGATCGATCGGTCTGGAACTGGCGAACATGTACCGGGAGTTCGGATCCGAGGTCACCGTGCTCGAGGGCGCGCCGGCGATCCTCGGCCGGGAGGACGACGATGTGGCGGCCGCGGTCCGGGAGATCCTCACCGACACCGGAATCACGTTGCTGGAGGGCGCATCGGTCACCGAGATCGTCGACGGTGCCGATGCCGCCACCGTCCGCTACACGGTCGGGGAGCGGCCGGGCTCGGTCGCGGCGGACGCGGTGCTGGTGGTGGTCGGCCGCCGGCCGAATACCGACGGACTCGGGTTGGCCGCGGCGGGTGTTCAGCTGACCGAGCGCGGCGCTGTCCGGGTCGACGAACACCTGCGCACGACGGCCGACGGGGTGTTCGCGGTGGGGGACGTGAACGGCGGTCCGCAGTTCACCTACGTCTCGCTGGACGACAACCGAATCGTGCTGGATCAGCTTGCCGGGCAAGGGGTCCGGTCCACGGCCGATCGGGTGGCGGTGCCGGCCACCACCTTCATCACGCCGCCGCTGGCGCGGGTGGGGATGACGGAGCGGGAAGCGGTCGACGCCGGACACGAGGTGCTGGTCGGGAAGAAGAAGGTCGCGGAGGTCGCGGCGATGCCGCGGCCGAAGGCGGTCGCCGAACCGCGCGGGCTGCTCAAGCTGGTGGTCGATGCCGACACCGATCAGTTGCTCGGCGCGGCCTGGCTCTCGGTGGACGGCCAGGAAGTGATCAACCTGCTGGCGCTGGCCATCCGTACCGGGGTCACCGCGAGCACGCTGCGGGACTCGATCTGGACGCATCCCTCCACCACCGAAGGGCTCAACGAGGTGCTGGGCACGCTCGTGCCCACCCGGCTGGGCCGCGCTCGAGCCTGAAGCGCGCTCGAACCTGAAGAAGGAAGTGAATGACGATGGCCGACGCCGGAACCTTCGATGCCAGGGCGGCGCAGTGGCAGGAGTGGTGGAGCTCGCTGGCCGACCCGGCCCGGCACGTGCTGCTGTCGCTGGCCAAGGTCGGCCCAGGCACCCGGCTGCTGGATGTCGGTTGCGGTAGCGGTGAGTTGGCCGCGATGGCGGCCGATCTGGGAGCCGACGTCAGCGGCGTCGATGCTTCCGACAACATGGTGCTGATCGCCGGGAACACCGTGCCGCGGGCCGACATCCGGCAGGGTTCGTCCGAGCGGCTGCCGTGGCCCGACGACTCGTTCGACGTGGTGACCGCCGTCAACTCGTTCCAGTTCTCCGACGACGTGACGGTACCGGTCACCGAGGCCGTCCGGGTGCTGGCGCCCGGTGGCGTGCTGGCGGTCTGCAACTGGGCCGAGCGCGAGCACCAGCAGGTGCGGGAGGTCGACGACGCGGTCGCTGGATTGGGCCCGGAACGCGCCGGACCGTCGGTGCGCGACCCGGACGTGCGCAGTGCCGGTGTGCTGGAGGAACTGCTGGAAGGGGCCGGGCTGCGGGTGACAGCGGCCGGCGAGGTGCCGGTTCCGTACGAATTGGCTGACGAGCGGGAACTGTTGCAGGCCTTCGCCTTCGAGCTGCCCGACGTGCTTCCCGAGCACGTCACCGACCAATTGGTCGCCACCACCGTCGAGCGAGCGGCCGCGCCCTACCGGCTGGATGACGGCAGCTATCGCTTCGAGAACATCTTCCGGTACGTGCTGGCGACCGCGCCGAGGCGGGCCGCGGGGCGGGGCGCCGCCGGGCGTGCCTGACAGCGGCCAGGATGCCCGGGACCCGCCGGCTCTTGCGGCGTTCAAATGCGTCAGTGGACGTAGCGCTGCCGTTGGGCCTGGGTCGACGAAGGCGCCGTCCTCGTCCTGCCCGCGACGCACCACGCCCCGTCCAGGCTGCCAGGCCAGAGCTGTATGGCAGACCTGCCGAGCAGGTCGACATCGAGCGCGTTGATCAGTTCGGTGAACACCTCGACGACCCGGCGGTCGACCGCCGCCCGCAGTCTGCTCCAGGTCCGATAGCGGCGCTCCATCGACGATGACGAAACCCAGGCAGCAGCACGCTATATGGCGATGGCGCCGTTCGTCTGCCGAGCGCCACTGTTGATCGGGATCGCCGCCTCGGTGCCGGCCATCCAGACCGCGAAGGTCGCCACGCCGGCGTTGAAGGCCACCAGGCGCCGGTCCCAGCGGGTCTCCCCGGTGCGCGCGCCGCGACCCACCAGGGCCAGGCCGCCGGTCAGGTTCAGCAGCCCCCACACCGCGTTCACCGCCGGTGAGGAGTCCTTGCCCGCCAGCGGGGTGAGATGCCGACGCCCGGTGACCGCGGAAGCCAGGTGCGGCCCGCAGTTTCCGACCAGCAGCCCGCCCAGAAAACAGATCGTTCGATTCGAGACCATGCCCACCGTCCTGTCGTCGTAGTCGTTTCGCGCTGTTCCGCCCCGAGATGGGCCCCGCGCATAGGCGAGGCTACTCAGCAATTCAACCGGAAGCAGGCGATCAGAGGGCACTGTCGGTGCCGGGTTCTAGGGTTGTTGGCATGGGGAAGGCCTGGGGCGCGGACACGGTGGGAGAGCTCGATGAGCTGCTCGCCTCCGGTGCTGCGGTGGTCGCCGGGTTGCGGGATTTGCCGTGGTGGCGGTTGGGTGAGGATCGGTTGTTGTCGGCGACGCAGCAGGTGGAGGCGTTGCTGCGGAGCGCTTTTGGTGTGCAGGTGCGGTTGGCGGCGGAGTTGGAGGTACGCGGGGTCGCGAAGTCGCATGCGGTGTCCTCGACGTCGAAGCTGCTAAGCCAGTTGTTGTCGATCACGCCGGGGGAGGCGCGGGGTCGGGTGCTGGCCGCGCAGAGCATTCTGGCGCCGGAGGCGTCCGCCGAAGAGGTAGCCCGGTCGGTGACGGACCCGGATGCCGGGGCGGTAGCGGAGCTACCGCACTTGAGCGCAGCGGTCGATGCCGGTGAGGTCGGGTTCGATCACAGTCGAGTGATCATCACCGCGATGCGGGGCATTCCGACCAAGGTGGACGAGGAGCTGCGGCGACTGTGTGAGCGGGTGTTGGTGGAGGCGGCCAAGGACCGGGACGCCAACCAGTTGAAGGATGTCGCCGAGCAGATCCGCAACATCACCGATCCGGACGGGTCGTTGAACGATCTGGATGCGACGGATCGGGTCGAGTTGTCGATCGGTAGTCGCCGCGGTGATGGGTTGACGCCGTTTCGTGGCTTGTTGGACGACCTGGGCACGGAATTGCTCCGTAAGGCGGTAGAACCGTTGGCCAAGCCCCGTCCGGCCGGGCCGGATCTGCCGGACCTGCGGCCGGCCGGGGTGCGGCGGGGGCAGGCGCTGGTCGAGGTGTGTCGGCGGTTCCTGAAGGCCGGTGACGGACCGACCAATGGTGGGGTGCGGCCGCAGGCGACGGTGACCGTCGGCCTGGCGGATCTGATCGATGGTCGCGGTATCGCGACGCTGGATTTCGTGGGCACGGTGTCGGCACGGATCGCCAGGGTCCTTGCCTGTGACGCCGATGTACGCCCCATCCTCTTGTCCTCGGAGGCGCTGCCGTTGGAGGCGTGGACGAAGCGGCGGTCGTTCCCACCCGCGTTGCGGCGAGCGTTGGAAATTCGCGATGGTGCCGGGTGTGCCTGGCCGGGATGCGATGCGCCGAGTGGGTGGTGCGACGCGCACCATGTTGTCTTCTGGGCCAACGGCGGGCTGACGGTGCCCGAGAACGGTGTGCTGCTCTGTGGTTTTCACCATACGGAGATCCACCGTGGTCGGTGGTTGTGTCGGATGGGCGCCGACGGGCGCCCGGAGTTCATCCCGCCCAGGTGGCTGGATCCGGCCCAGCGGCCCCGCCGGAATCACCTGTTCACCGCGGGCGGCCACTTCACCGGGACTGCCGGCCCTGCCGACACCAAGTCCGGTGACCCCGACTCGAGTCGGCCTGGTTCCGGCGACACCCAGTCCGGTGACCCCGATCCCGGCGGCGCTGAGTCGAGTGGCTCTGGCTCTGGCGGCGCTGAGTCGAGTGGCTCTGGCTCTGGCGCCGCTGAGTCGAGTGGCTCTGGCTCTGGCGGCGGTAAGTCCGAAGACCCCGAGTCCGGCCGGGCGCCGGATCCATCCCCGACCGATACCTCTGCACCCGAGGCGATACCGAGATCCGCCGGGCTACGCCGTGACCCCAGGTCCCTGAAGTCTCTGCGGCCGTCGACCTCGCCGTCCGGGTGCGCCGGAGACCGGCCGACGAGAGTGCCGGCCCGGTGGGTCGACGACCGCTCGGCCGGACAAGGACCCTCATCCGATCCCCGGCCGCGGCACCCCCGGCGGACAGCACCGGCCCGCCGGCACCGGGACAGCCGATGCCGGCCACCGATAGACCGGGTGTGGCCAGCTGTCCGGATCGGCGTGCAGGTCACCCTGCGCCGGCGCCAGTGAGCCGCCCGGTCGCGCGCCCGACCGCGCGCCCGACCGCGGGTCGGGCGCCCGACCCGCGCGTCCGAACCGAGCACCCGACCGCGCGTCCGAACCGAGCACCCGACCGCGCGTCCGACCCGAGCGGAGCTGCGCATACCAGCACCGGCAGTCCACCGGTGCCGCGACGGCATACCCAGAATGCGGTGCGCTGCCTCCGCGCCGGTCACCCATTGGCAGGGTGTCGACCAGGATCAATGCGTGACGGTGGCGGCCCAGACTTCTACTCTTCGGGTTCTGCCCACGCCCGAGCATGCGCGCGGAGTGCCGAGCATGCGCGCGGAGTGCCGAGCAAGCGCGAGGAGTGCCGCGCGTCAGCGCGACATCAGGTCCCGGCGACGGAATCCGACGAAGCCGATCGCCAGGAACAGCGCAGCGATCATGGTGAGGACACCCATTGCCAGCCACGGGATCCCGGACGTGGCGACCGTCCCCGAATGGACGAAAGGCGACAGATCCAGCAGCCATCGTGGCAGCTGCAGTGCCGGGCCGAGTTGGGCGATCAACACCGCCGCCACCAGCACGATCCAGGACGTCACCCACAGCCGGGGCAGCAGGCCGAAGATCGCGACGGCGATGCCGCCGACCACCCAGCAGGCCGGTAGTTGCGCGAGCATCGTTCTGACGGAATCGCCGAAGCCATTAGCGAAGTCGCCGGAGCGGGCACCGTGCAGGACGCCGGTCGTGATGCCCGCGGCGACCAACATCACCGTCGGGACGACCAGCGCGAACAGGACGTGACTCGCCAGCCAGCGCGGCCGGGGGACCGGGGTGGCGAGCAGCAGGGCGGCCCGTTCGGACTGTTCCTCGCCGTTCATCCGGCCGGCCGCGGAGATCGCCGCGATGCCGGCCAGGATGCCGGCCATCCCGCCGAGCGCGCTGAGCACCGCATCGGTGATCGCGCCCGGACCGCCCATGTCCTTGAGGATCTCGGTCATCTGCGGGCTGTCGGAGAACAGATCCTTGGTGCTGTCGACGATGCCACCGATCACCAGCCCGAACACCGCCAGCGCCGCCGTCCAACCGATTGCCGCCGGCAGCTGCAGCCGGCGGGCCAGTCCCAGCGGGGTGCCGATGGTGCCGCGGCCGGCGCCGAGTCGCGCCGGGAACAGGCCGAGCCCGACGTCCCGCCGGCCGAGCAGCCGCAGCGCCAACAGCACCAGTAGGGCCGTCGTCACCAGCATCAGCGCGATCACCGCGAAGTTGTTGGCCGCGAAGGCTTCCACGTTCTCCGCCCAGCCCAGCGGCGACAACCAGCGCACCCACGCGCTGCCGTCACCTCCGGCGTCGGCCACCGCCCTGATGCCGAACGAGACACCCAGCGCCAGACCGGAAATGCCCAGCGCGGGCCGGGCGCCGTCGAACAGTTGCGCGGCGACCGCCGCCACCGCGGCGAACAACAGCCCCACGCAGGCCAGGTTCAGCCCCAGCACCAACGATCCGGTGACGTTCTCGCCCTTGATGATCAGCGCCCCGGCGGTCAGTACGAAGATGCCCGAGCAGCCGACCAGCGCGGTGCCCAGGCCGGCCAGCAGTGGCGCGGCCCGGCCGACCACGGTGGACAGCAACAGCTCGGTGCGGCCGGCCTCCTCGTCGGTCCGGGTCCGGCGGACCACGGTGAAGATGCCCATCAGGGCCGCCAGCACGCCGCCGAGCAGGGTGGTGCGCCAGGCGGTCAGCCCGCCGAGCGACGAGTCGAAGATCTTCCCGGTGAGGACGGCGAACGCCGGTTGGTTGGCCAGGCTGTCGGCGAACTGCGCGCGGGAGGCGGCGTCCGGGTAGAGTCCGGCGAACGCGAGCAGGGTGGACAGCACGATGGCCAGCACCCCGTAGATCCAGGCGGCCAACGGAATCCGCTCCCGACGCAGCCCGAACTTCAGCAGGGCAGCGGTGCCGGCGGTCGGGCTGCCGCCGAGTCCGGACGACCGGCCGGCCGCGGCGCGGACCGTCCTGGGGCGCGGCGAGGGCGTGGTGGCGAGGGCACTCATCGCCGCTCACCGGTTCCGTTTGCCCCCCGCTCTC
This sequence comes from Nakamurella lactea DSM 19367, assembly GCF_000426645.1. GTDB lineage: Bacteria > Actinomycetota > Actinomycetes > Mycobacteriales > Nakamurellaceae > Nakamurella > Nakamurella lactea. Next base: position 121,231 of record NZ_AUFT01000017.1, read on the forward strand.
CGGCGCTCCGGTCGGCACGTTGTCCGTCAGCGGCCCTCCCGTCAGCGCTGTAGTGCCGCATGAACAGCTCCTCCAGGGTCGGCGGCTGGCTGCTCAGCGCGCGCACCCCGGCGCGGGACATCCGGCCGAGCACATCGCCGAGTTGTTCGGTGTCCACCGACAGCGACACCTGGCTGCCGTTGACCTTCACGTCGTGTACGCCAGTGGACCCCTGCAGGTCATCCGGCACCCGATCCAGATCCGCCTTGACCGTGGTGCGGGTCAGATGCCGCAGCTGGGTCAGCGTGCCGGATTCAACCACGGTGCCGTTGCGGATGATCGACACCCGATCGCACAGCGCCTCCACCTCGGACAGGATGTGACTGGAAAGCAGCACGGTGGTGCCCCGCTGCCTGGCCTGCCGGATGCAGTCCTGGAACACCGCCTCCATCAACGGATCCAGCCCGTTGGTCGGCTCGTCCAGGATCAGCAATTCGACGTCGGAGGCCAGCGCGGCGATGATCGCCACCTTCTGCCGGTTGCCCTTGGAGTAGGTGCGGCACTTGCGCCGCGGATCGAGTTCGAACCGTTCGACGAGGTCGTCGCGGCGGGCGGTGTCGACGGTGCCGCGGAGCTTGGCCATCAGGTCGATCACCTCGCCGCCGGTGAGCGATGGCCACAAGGTGACGTCGCCCGGGACATAGGCCAGCCGACGATGCAGTTGCACCGCATCGGTCCACGGGTCGCCGCCGAGTAGCCGCGCGGTGCCGCTGTCGGCCCGCAGCAGGCCGAGCAGCACTCGGATGGCGGTGGACTTCCCGGCGCCGTTCGGCCCGAGGAAGCCGTGCACCTCGTCGGTGGCGATGTTCAGGTCCAAGTCGTGCAGTGCGGTGACCGGCCCGAAAGTCTTGGTGACGCCGGCGATCTCGATGGCCAGGTCGGTCTTGGTCGGTGCAGTCATGACATGCCTTTCGGGTGATTCGTTGATTGAGTGGCGTTCGCGGCGCTGCGGGCGGCCGGTCCCTTCGCCTTCTCGGCGGCCGTGGCGGTACGCAGCGCGTCGCGGATCCGAGAATCGGTGAACAGGCCGTCGGTGTACACATCCAGGCCCTCGTCGGTGAACAGATCTATGAGTCGGTCCGGGATCTCGATCGGGTCGACGTCCTCGCCGACGATGTAGCGCCCCAACAGCATCGAGCCGAGCGAGTAGCTGGTGAGCATCAATGCCCTGGTGTGTTCGTCGCGGGCCGGACGAACGATGCCGGACCGGACCGCGTTGGCCATGTAGCCCTCGACGTCGGCGACCATCCCGTCGAACACCCGGTGGGCGAACTCGCCGCCGTCGAGAAGGGCGCGGGTGACATAGATCGCCGCGGGCGAGTGGTTCGTCCTGATGGAGAACTGCCGTAGCAGCTCGCCGGCGCTGACGTCGTCCGCGGTGGAGGTGATCACCGCGTGGAACTCGTCCCAGACCGCGTCGTCGCAGGCCTGCCGCAGACCCGCTTTGGAGCCGAAGTGGTGCAGCACCAGAGCCGGGGACACCCCCGCCGCTGTCGCCACCGCGCGGACCGTCGTGGAGGCGAAGCCCTGCCGGGCGATCAGCATTGTCGCCGCGTCCCGGATCCGGGCCCGCGCCGTCAGGTCATCCTCGGCTGAACGCACGGTCAACATGCTAAACGCGCGTTCAGCCTCGCCGCAACCCCCATTCCCGGCGAGGATCGACTTCGCCTACGAGGGTCAGACTGTTGCGTTCTGTCCCATCCGTCACAGAACGGGAAAAGTAGATCCCCGCAACGGGGATCCGGGGGTCGGCTATGGCGCCGGCTGATCCACTCCGGTAGCGGGCTACTCGCCAGGCAATACGACGCCGAGCTGACGACGGGCCTCGTCCAGCGTCGTCATGATCGACATCGTCTCGTCCAGCGGCATGATCGGCGATTCGAGATGACCGTCGGAGATCAGCTGGGCCAGGTGCGCGGCCTCGTAGGCGAGGGCCTCGTGGCCGCGGATCGGGCCGCCGTCGAACTCCAGCCTGCTGCCGTCGCGGTGCAGGTAGGTCAGCGTGCCCGGCGCGTAGAACGGCCCGCTGATCTCCACCCGGGCAACGGTTCCGGACACGGTCGCGGTGGTCGGGGTGGCGGCGAACAGCGTGGTGTTCACCAGCGCCTGCGCTCCGCCACGGGCGTCGCGGCCGGCGTCACCGGCCGCCTCACCGGCCGCGTCACCGGCCGCGTCACCGGCTGCGCCGCCGGCCGCGTCACCGGCCGCGCCGCCGGCCAAGTCACCGGCTTCCAGCAGCAGCGACACCTGCCCGTCCACCCCGGTGAAGGCCTTACTGCCGCGGGCCGTCACCGCGGTCGGTGCGCCCAGCACCATCGACGCGAACGAGACCGGATAGATGCCCAGGTCCAGCAGCGCGCCGCCGGCCAGATCCGGGTTGAACAGCCGGAACTCCGGGTCGGGCGCGAAATACTGGCCGTGGTCGGCGATGACGGTGACCACCTCGCCGAGCGCGCCGTCGGCCAACAGCTGCCGCAAGATGTCGGCCTGCGGCAGGAAACGCGCCCACATCGCCTCCATGGCCGTCACCCCGGCGGCCCTGGCCGCCGCCACCATCTCGGCCGCCTCGCCCGCGTTGCGGGCGAAAGCCTTCTCCACCAAGACGTTCTTGCCGGCGGCCATCGCCGCCATGGCCTGCCGGTGGTGCTCGGAGTGCGGTGACGCGATGTAGACCACGTCGATCTCGTCGTCGGCCAGCATCGCCTCCATCGACCCGTGCGCCCGATCGATACCGAACCGGTCGGCGAACGCCCTGGCCGACTCCGGCGAGCGCGAGCCGATCGCCACCACCCGCTGGCTGGTGTGCTTGAGCAGCGCGTCGGTCATCGAGGCGGCGATCCCGCCGGTGGACAGGATGCCCCAGCGCAGCGGGGGAGCGTCGGCCGGATCGGGCACGCGAGAGGTGGGCAGCGCGGTGAGCGCGGCGTCGGTCGTCATGCCCGACAAGTTAGCCCGGGAGGCGTCGGCCCGGGAACGCGCACCGGGCCGCCGGCCCGCAGGTCGGCCGGGTGAGCAGATGTGTCACCCCGGTAGGCAACAATGAGGCGATGTTCGCGCCCAAACCGACCGCCCCCGGCGCTACCCGCGCCGGGCTCTGGTCGATGCTCGGGCCGGCCTTCGTGGCCGCGGTGGCGTATGTCGATCCGGGCAACGTGGCGGCGAACCTGCAGGCGGGTGCCCGCTACGGCTACCTCCTGGTCTGGGTGTTGGTGCTGGCCACCATTGCCGCCGGGCTGGTGCAGTACCTGAGCGCGAAGGTCGGCCTGGCCACCGGCGCCTCGCTGCCCGAGTTGGTGGCCGGCCGGACCTCGACCCGCGGCCGGATCGCCTATTGGCTGCAGGCCGAGGCGGTCGCGATGGCGACCGATCTGGCCGAGGTGATCGGCGGTGCGATCGCGCTGAACCTGCTGTTCGATCTGCCGTTGCTGCTCGGCGGGGTGATCGCCGGGGTGGTGTCTCTGCTGGTGCTGTTGATCCAGGACCGGCGCGGGCAGCGGCCGTTCGAGCGGGTCATCACCGGGCTGTTGCTGGTGATCGCGATCGGGTTCGTGGCCGGCCTTTTCGTCTCGCCGCCGTCGGCCTCCGGGGTGGCGTCCGGCCTGGTGCCGAGGTTCGCCGGCACCGATTCGGTGTTGTTGGCGACCGCGATGCTCGGCGCCACGGTGATGCCGCACGTCGTCTATCTGCACTCGGCGTTGTCCCGCGACCGGTTCGGCCGGGTCGAGCCCGGTCCGAAGCGGGAGCGGTTGCTCGCCGGCACCCGGTTCGACGTGACCGGCGCAATGCTGCTGGCCGGGGCGGTCAACATCAGCATGCTGCTGCTGGCGGCGTCGGCGCTGCAGGGCACCGGCGACATCGACACCATCGAGGGCGCGCATGCCGCGGTCTCCGACTCGCTCGGATCAGGCATCGCGCTACTGTTCGCGATCGGGCTGCTGGCCTCGGGACTGGCCTCCACCTCGGTCGGCTGCTACGCCGGCAGCGTCATCATGGAGGGCCTGCTCAAACGCAAGATCAACCTGTTGGCCCGCCGCGCGGTGACGTTGATCCCGGCTTTCATCGTGCTGGCCGTCGGCGCCGAACCCACTGGCGTGCTGGTGATCTCCCAGGTCATCCTGAGTTTCGGGCTGCCGTTCGTGCTGGTCCCGTTGGTGAGGTTCTCCGCGGATCGCCGCCTGATGGCTGACGCCACCAACAGCCGGCTGACCAGCGCGCTGGCCTGGGCGGTGACCATCGCGATCAGCGCGCTGAATCTCTACCTGGTGGCGTCCTTCTTCATCGGATGAACGGGCGAGCGTTAGCCCCAACGGTCGCGACCCCGCACACTCTGTGATCAAATGATCTTGGTCGCTATGTCCTTCTTAGTGCCGTTCCCATGTCCGCCGATACGTCCCAGTTGGGGCGCCGGGAGTTCTACATGCGTCACGCGCACAGGATCAATCGACCGACCCTCTGGCGCCGCCTCGGGGTGACAGCGGTCGCGATCGCGATCGGACTCGGCCTGCCGATGGCGGCAACGGTCCCGGCGTCGGCGGCCGATCCGACCGCGTCGATGACGATCAACAAGGCGTCCAGCGCCTCCGAGATCACCCCTGGTCAGCAGTTCAACTACACCATTCAAGTGCAGTGCACGGCGGGCACGGTGGCCGGTTGCCTGAACGCGGCGATCACCGACACGATGCCGGACGGCATCACCATCGTCGGCGATCCGACCGTTTCCGGTAACGGCGCGGGCGGCGGCAACGCCACCGTCACGCACGATGACACGAGCTTCACCGCGACCTTCACCGACAGCCTGGCCGGCGGCGTTCCCGGCTTCAGCGCGGGCGTGGTCATCACCATCACCGTCCCGGTCCGGCTCGATCCGGCCTATCCGCCGGAGCTCAGCGGCACCCCACTCGACAACACCGCACACATCACCGCCGACAACGCCAACCCCAAGGAGTCGACGGCCGAGGTCATCCCGAACGTCCCGCCGGTCCTCAACGCGGCCACCACCAAGGACATCACCCAGCCCGGCGCGGTGCCCGAACCGGGAACGCCCGCCGATGCGACGGTCACCGGAACGAACACGTCCAATGTGCCGGTCGACCGGCTGGTGATCAGCGATCCGGTGGACCCGACCGCCGATCCCAACCCCTTCGACTACCTCGCACTGACCGGCCTCGGCAACATCACCCTGCCGGACGGCGCCGAGGCGGTACGGGTGCGGGCGTTCGTGGGCGGCTCCTGGGTGGACGGTCCGCTCGGCCCGCCCGGAACGCTGCCGGCCGGGGTCGATCCGGCGGACGTCAAGGGCCTGCAGTTCGTCTTCATCAGCACCGCCGGCGCGGGCATCACCCCGGGTGCGGTGGCCGGCGTCGCGATGGACCTGGAGCAAACGCAGGCGGTCGTCGATGCGCCGAAGCCGCTGATCATCACCAACTCCGCCGACACCACCGTGACGCTGGATGACCAGAGCAAGACCTCGCCGCCGGCCTCCGACACCTACCGGATCCCGCCGTCCGACGTCAGCGTCGGGGCCTCCAAGTCGTTCGACCCGGACACCGTCAAGGCCGGGGACCCGAGCACCGTCACCCTCGGCGCGACGAACACCACCGACAACGAGCTGGACTCGCTGACCATCACGGAGCCGGGGACCGGCAGCACGAACCCGTTCACCGACGGCGGTCTGACCTTCACCGGCCTCGGCACCGACGGTGCCGGTGCCGGCATCGTCTGGCCGCGGGGCGCCACCGGCGCGACCATCACTTATCAATGTGGCGGAACGGCCGGCGCGCCTCAGCAGACGAGCACCGTCAACACCCTGCCGGCACCACCGGCCGGCTGCGACCCGGTGACCGGCTTCACCGTCACCTTCGACGGGCCGATCGCCCAGGGCGCCGAGGCGACCATCCCGTTCACCGTGCAGACGGACGAGGATCAGGCCGACGAGACCTACACCCGGTCGAACACGATCGACGTCACCGGGACCATCGGCTCGATCGAGGGCACCGCCAACGCCTCGGACGACATCACCTCCATCACCGACCGGCTCGCCATCGAGGTGAGCAAGAAGATCCACCCGGCGCAGATCCCGTCGCTGCCGGGCCAGATCGCCACCTCTGCGCTCAACGGCCACCTCAAGCCGTTCCCGGATTCGACGACGGACGCGCACCAGATCGTCGTGCAGGACCCGGATCCGATCGCCGGAGACGAGTGGTTCGCCGCGTTCCAGCCGCAGAGCGTCACCGCCACGGCCGTTCCCGCGGACTCCACGCTCACCGTCGAGTACTGGAACGGGACGCAATGGGTGAGCGTGCCGGGGATGACGAACATCGCCGGTCCGACGATCGTGAACCAGGAATTGCCGGATGCGGTCAAGGAGAACGCGCAGGGTCTGCGGTTCGTCTACACGTCGACCCTGCCGGAGCCGGAAGGTTTCGCGCCCGGCACCGCGGTCGCGCCGAACTTCGTCAGTTCGCTGCGGCCCGGCATGGCCAATTCCGATGCGACGATCACCAACTGCGCGGGCTCGTCGGCATCCAACGGCAGCATTACCGGCGCCGCCGATCCCACCGCCTGCGACGATGTCCAGCTGATTCCCATCGACCCGGGCACCATCGACCCGATCGACAAGAACTGGGACAAGGACCTGCTCAACGCCCGGTCCGGGCAGCAGTCGGGGATCACCATTTCCTGGTCGACGCAGGGCTACACCGGTCTGCAGAAGGGCACCATTGCCGACAGCGCGGATCCGGACACCACCGCGCTACCGGCCAGTGTCTACGACGTGTTCGATCTGGTCCGGCTGGATCCGATCACCACGGCGATGGACCCGGTGCTGACCTTCGACCAGATCACTGGGGTCGAGTTGTACCGGCTGCCGGCCGGATCCACCGACCCGGCTGCCGGCGCCTGGACCGATGCCACCAACGACCTGTGCCCGGCCGCATGCGACGGGACCTTCCCGGGTTTCAACCTGACCACCGCGGAACGTGCCGACACGATCGGCTTCCGGTTCACCTACGTGGAGAGCCCGACCAGGGTGCAGCGGATCAGCGGTCCCGGTGACCCGTCCGTCGGTACCGGCATCGCCGCCTCCTTCGGGAACAACCGGCGCCTGCACCCGGTCTTCCAACTGCGGGATGAGCTGCGCAGCAACAACAATGTGCCGATCACCGCCGATCGGGTCTACAACATCTCCGGTGAACAGGGCCAGATCCGCAACACCGTGCGGGCCACCGGTTGGTTCGACCCGGACACTGATCCGACGTTGACCGTGACCGACGCTGACGACATCGCGCTGATCGACGTTCCGGTGACCGTCAGCGCGAACAAGACCTGGTCCGGCGGCCCGCTCGGGCTGCCAGCAGCCGGGACACCGGCGGACCAGTTCCCGACCAGCCGGGTGACGATCAGCGGCAAGAACACCACCCCGGCCAAGGTCGATCGTCTGGTGATCACCGACCCGGTCGGCGGATCCACCCCGTTCGAATCCTTCAACCTCACCGGGTTCACCGCCATCACCGACCCGGGCAGCATCGGGGCAACGGGTCTGACGGTGGTACTCGTCGGAGGCAGCGTCTGCACCGAGGCCGCGCCCTGTACCAGGGCGCAGGCGCTGGCGCTCACCGAGGCGCAGCTGACCGAGGTCACCGGGATGACGCTGACCTACACCGGCCGGATCAACGCGGCCGCGACGGCGTCGGCGACCTTCGATGCCCGGCTGCGGCCGAGCTTGCGGACGGCCGAGACTCCCACCCAGACCGGCAGGGTCGCCAACGAGGTCGGCGTCGAAGCGGCCGATCTGGCGAACTACCCCGCTGTCGAGCCGAAGACCGCTGACGACGACGCCAGCGCCTCGATCGAGATCCAGCCGCAGGGGATCGGGGTCGAGGCGACCAAGAGCATCACTCCGGAATCGATCACCGAGCCGTCGAACGGTCCGGTGACGGTGACGCTGCAGGGCCAGCCGACCGGCCCGTCCCGCGCCGTCGAGATGACCCTGGTCGATCAGTCGCCGACCTTCTTCAATGCCTTTGACCTGCAAGCGTTGTCGCCGGTCGCCCTGACCGGGCCGATCAATCGGGTGAAGGTCGACGCCTACGTCGGCGGCACCTGGTCGATCGGCGGTGACGGCAAACCTGTTGTCAGCGGCGGCGAGTGGGTCCCCGGCAACACGGTCGCCGGGCCGGCCGTGACCCTGCCGGCCGGGGTGACCCCGGCCCAGGTCCAGGGCCTGCGGTACACCTTCTCCAAGGCGGACGGATCCAACTGGGAGAACCCGTCGCACCCGATCCAGAAGGTGGGGTTCACCGCGACCCGCCGCGACACCCTGCACACCGGTGGTCCGGTGAGCACCGACCTCGGCACGCCGGCGCCGGGTGAGACGGTGGCCGGTGCCACCAGCAACACCACCACGGCCGGCGTCACCAGCTCGGACCGGGACGTCAACAACGATCCGCTGACCGACACCGACGACGCCGCCGCGACGGTGGAATACCAGCACGGCCAGAACGCCGTCCAGGTCCGCAAGGGCCCGAACGGTGAGGTGAACCCTGGCCAGCCGTTCACCTACACGCTGACCATGAAGAACACCGGGGCGGTGGACATCACCAACCCCGTCATCACCGACGTCTTCCCGGCCGATGGCCAGGGACCGCAGGTGGTCTTCCCGGACGCGGGTGCGGTCTTCAGCTTCGCCATCGCCGGCGGGACCGGGATGCCGACCGACGCCGCCGAGGTCACGGTCGAGTCGTCGGCGACCGGGACGAAGTTCAGCTTCCCGGCGGGCAGCACCATTCCGATCGGTGCCACCTACACCATCAAGTTCCAGATGCAGACCCGACCAGGGCTTGCGGCAAACACCAAGTTCACCAACTCCTTCGGCATCGTCGGCGACCGCCCGTGGGATGCCTGCGACGGCACGCTCAACACGGCGAGCGGTGAGTGCCGGGCAACGGCGACGAACAACGTGTTGTCGGCCGGTGCGCTGTCGGTGACCAAGCAGGTCAAGGCCGAGGGCTCCGACGTCCTGGGCACCACCACCGATCCGGCCGTCGACTTCGACCAGCCCTGTGTCGCGGACAGCGACGGCTACTATTCCCGGCCCTGTGTGCCGGTCGCCGAGCCGGGTGGGGACGTCGATTGGCGACTGCACTTCGTCAACACCGGCAACCGGCCGATCGACCGGATCGTTGCGGTTGACCGGTTCCCGGTGCCCGGCGACACGCTGGCCACCGATCCCGACCTCAAGCGCGGCAGCCAGTGGCGGCCGCTGCTGGAGGGGCCGCGGCCGACGCTCAGCCAGGCCGGCCAGACGTTGAACATCTGGTACAGCACGGCAACCCTGCCGTGTACCAACGATCTCGGGACCGATTCGGTGAAGTGCCCGGACGGGTCCTGGACCGCGTGGCCGGCGGGGCAGGTGCTGCCGGTCGATCCGGACACCGTGACCGGGGTCAAGCTGGAGATCCTGCTCGACCCGATGCTCGCTCCGGCCGCCTCGATCGACGTGGAGCTGCAGATGGTGGCTCCGGCGTTCTCGCCCACCGCGGGCGCCGACACCATCACGTTCAACACCATCGGGATGTCCGGCCGCTGGGTCAACACCACCTCATCGGGCACCACCAAGGGCTACACCCTGACCACCGAACCGCCGCGGGTCGGCGCAGCACTGGCCACCGGCCCGCTGCAGATCGTCAAGGAGCTGGCCGGCGACGCCGCCGACCAGTACGCGCCGGATTCCTACACCGCCACGCTGGTCTGCACCTCGGTCGGCCAGGACGTTCCGCTGACCGACGCACAGAAGAACCTGACGTTGGTGCCGAACGAACCGGTGACCGTCACCGATCTGCCGTACCACTCGGCGTGCACGGTGACCGAGGGCGACCACGGCCAGACCTCGTGGTCGTCGACGACGGCGACCGTGCAGCGCGAGCTGACCGACGTCGAGACCGTGGTGCTCACCAACACCTACGAGTACGCGTCGCTGGCGGTCACCAAGACCGTTGACAGCGCGGCAGTGGATCAGGACGGCACGGCGATCTCGTACGGTCCGTTCACCGTCGACATCTCCTGCCAGTTCCTGGGCGGACCGGTGTACGGCGAAGGGTATTCGGCGGACACGCCGATGACGGCGGAGCTGACGGACGGGCAGACCGTCCGGTTCGACAAGCTGCCGGCCGGCGCCAGCTGCACCGTCACCGAGTCCGACGACAAGGGCGCGGCGGGCACCGAGATCGTGGCAACCATCGGCTCCGGCGACCCGGAGACGACGGACGGCGCGGAGGCGACGATCGAGCTTGCCCCGCAAAGCGGTGACGACGCGATCAATGCGGTCGCGATCACCAATCGGTTCGCCGCCGGCCCGGTGACGCTCACCAAGATCGTCACCGGCGATGTCGCCGACACCTATGGCGCCGGACCGTTCGCCCTGGCGATGAGCTGCGTCCTCGACGACGACTCCGGCTCGCGCACCGTCTGGGACGACACCGTTGTGCTCGGTGGTGGCCAGCCGCTGTCGAAGACCGTCGAGAACATCGCCACCGGCGCCGAATGCACCGTCACCGAGCCGGACGATGCCGGAGCCAGCACGGTGACGATCAGCCCGGATCAGCCGATCACCGTCGGCGACGGCGATCCGGTCACGGTCGAGGTCACGAACAGCTTCGATCCCGGAACGCTGCTGCTCACCAAGAAGGTGACCGGCGACGCAGCCTCCTACGCGCCGAAGACGTTCACCGCCGAGGTGACCTGCTTCGCCGACGACAAGGTGCTGCCAGGGTTCCCGAAGTCGGTCGCGGTCACCGCGGGCGAACAGACCGAGGTCGCAACTCTCGTCGGCGCAACGTGTTCGGCGATCGAGACGGAGACCGGCTCGGCCACCGGGGTCAGCTACGTCCCGGCCGCAGCCGGGGCTGACGGTTCCGCGGCTGTCGACATCACCGGGGACGATCCGGCCGAGATCGTCATCGACAACGAGTACCGGGCGGGCGGTGTCCGGGTCGTCAAGGACATTGCCGGTCCGGGTGCCGCCATCGGCGCCGGTCCGTACGGCTTCGCGGTGCAGTGTGCATTCAACGGCAACACCAAGGCCTATCAGGGCACGGTGACGCTCGAGCGGTCCGGCACGGCCACCACGCTGACGTCCGATCCGATCACGGGGCTGCCGGCCGGTGCGGTCTGCACCATCACCGAGACCGATTCCGGTGGCGCGGACGAGCTTCCGCCGCCGGTCACCGTGACCGTTCCGGACGTCGCTGACGGCGTCGCCCAGGTCGCCACCGCCGGCTTCGTGAACGTCTACTCGGCGGCGACCGTTCAGCTGACCAAGGAGCTCACCGGAACCGGAGCTGCGGCGGCGAAGAACAAGATCTTCACCGTCGCGGTGACCTGCCAGGTGCAGGCCTCGGACGGGCAGAGACTGGGCGTCTACTCCGGAAACGCCAGGCTGCGCGGCGGACAGACGGTGGTGGCGAAGGGAGCCGACGGCAAGCCGGTGCTGCTCCCGTTGGGCGCGCACTGCTTCGCCGAGGAGACCGACAACGGAGGCGCTACCGCGACCGCGGTCGATCACGATTCGTACGACAATGCCGTCGTGGTCGAACGCAGTGATCAGGTCGGTACGTTGGCCATCACGGTGACCAACACGTTCGACGCCCCGACCACCCCGGAGGCGACCACCGGGCCGTCGACCCCTGCGCCGCCGACGGGCACCTCCCCGGCCGGCCCGCCGACGGACCCACCCGGCCCGACGGATCCGGGCAGCGCGGCGCCGCTGCCCAACACCGGTGTGCCGGTGGGGCAGCTGCTGACCTACGCCGCGCTGTTGGTGGCCGGCGGCCTGGCACTGTTGGTGATGACCAGGCGGCGGCGCGGGCGGCACTCAGCCGGCTGACGCAAGAGGTTGCGGTTCTGGGTCAACCCGCCAGGACCGCGTCCGGGGATCCTCGGCCGCCGCGGTGTCCGGGGATCCTCGGCCGCCGCGGTGTCCGGGCCGGGACTACGGGGCGAGAGCCCGCAGGAACAACCTGATGGTGCGATCGACGATGGCCTTGCGGTCGGCCGCGGTGAACGTAGCGGTCCCGTAGCGGGAGGCGAGCTGGCCCTCGGACCCCGACAGCGCAATCATCTGGCCGGCCGTCTCGTCCGGATCCTCGACCCGCAGCAGTTGCGCGGCGTCGGCCGTGGCGAGGTAGGCGGCGAGCCGGGCTCGGGCGACCTGTGGGGCACCCTCGGTCCAGAACCAGCGCAGTTCACGGTGATGAGCGATCTCGCTGATCATCAGCCGACGCAGCGCGGACACCTTGGGAGACAATGCGATCTGCAGGTTCTTGTCCAGGAAGGCGGAGAGTTCGGCCCGAATCGCCGGCAGGTGGGATCCCGGCGTCTCGGGCAGCCGACCGAGCGCCGACTCGTCGCCCGATCGTGCCTCGGCGACCACCGCGCTGAACAGGGCCGCTTTGTCGGCGAAGTGGCCGTAGACGGTCTGCTTGGACACCCCGGCCCGCTTGGCGATGCCGTCCATGCTGGTCCGGGTGTAGCCGTCGGCCAGGAAGAGTTCGGCGGCGGCGCCCAGGATCGCCGTGTACTTGGCCTCCGAGCGCGGGCGGCCGGGACGGCGAACTGGCTCGGCGGTGGGCGACATGTCGGCAAGTCTAGGTCCGAACGTCCAAAATCTCTTGTTATCAAACTGGACCGTATGGTTTGATAATTGCCATGACCTCGGCTCCTGCCTCACCCCCTTCCACCGCGAAGTCAGCAGCACCGTCGCAAGCTCGGCGACCACCGATCGAGCGGCCGTTGTTGGTGCTGGCCGGTGTGCTCGCGCTCGGCGCGGTGATGTCGCTGCTGGACGCGACCATCGTCAGCGTCGGAATCGACGCGATCGGCAGCGGGCTGTCGATGTCGCTGGCGCAACTGCAATGGGTCTCGGCGGCCTACCTGCTGAGCCTGGCCGTGGTGATGCCGGTGGCGGGCTGGGCCAGCGACCGGTTCGGTGCCCGGCGGGTCTGGCTGACGGCGATCACCGTCTTCGTGGGCGCGTCGGTGCTGTGCGGCCTCGCCTGGTCCGGACCGGCGCTGATCGCCCTGCGGGTGCTGCAAGGCCTTGGCGGCGGACTGATCCAGCCGACCGGTCAGGCGCTGCTGATCCAGACCGCGGGCAAGGAGAAGGCGCCGCGGCTGTTCAGCATCATCGTCGTCCCGGTGACCTTGGCGCCCGCGCTCGGACCGGTGATCGGCGGGGTGATCCTGTCGGCGCTGGACTGGCGCTGGTTGTTCTGGATCAACCTGCCGATCGGCCTGATCACCCTGCTGATCGCCCGTCGGCTGCTGCCGAAGTCCCTGCCGCGGAAGGAGTCCCGGCTGGACCGGACCGGGCTTGCCTTGCTGCCGCTCGGCCTGGGCGCAGTGGTGTACGCGCTGTCGGAGGCCGGGACGGACGGATTCGGTGCAGTGCGGGTGGTGATCGCCCTGGTGGCCGGGGTTGCCTTGTTGGTCGGCTACACGGTGCACGCGGTGCGGCGTCCGGAGCGGGCGTTGATCGACCTGAAGCTGTTCGCCGACCGGAGTTTCCGGATGTCGACGATCATCGGCTTCGTGCTCGGGGCGGCGCTGTACAGCTCGATGTTCCTGCTGCCGCTGCTGTCGCTGCAGGTGTTGGGGGCCACGGTGATCGGCGCCGGGCTGTTCCTGATGCCGCAGGGGATCGGCACCGGGCTCGCGGCCGCGGTCAACAACCTGTTGCCGGCCGGCCTGCACTCCCGTTGGCGAGCATTGATCGGGGTGTGCGCGGTGATCGTCGGCACGGTGCCGCTGATCGGTCTGCAGGCCGGATCCGGCTGGCTGCTGCCAGCGCTCGGGTTGCTGCTCAGGGGCTTCGGCATGGGGCTGACGATGACGGCCCTGATGGCGTCCAGCTACGCGAACCTGCCGCATGCCTCGATACCGCGGGCGACCAGCGCCTACAACGTGCTGAACCGGGTCGGGGGTGCGCTCGGCACCGCCGTGCTGGCAACGGTTCTGACACACCAGCTGTCGACCGTCCTGCCGGCCGAGGCCTTCTCGGCGACCATGTGGTGGGCCACCGGCCTGGGCGTCATCGCGTTGATTCCCACCGCGTTGCTGCCCAAGATCCGGATGTGACCCGGCCGACGTAGCGCCGGCTCAGGCCGTGGACAACCCGGCAACGGCCACCGCGGTGATCACCACACCGACCACGGTGATGGCGGCGCCGCCGATGGCCGGCGCGACCCGGGTGGCCAATCGCAGGATGGGTCGGGACCGGGCACCGCGGGTGATCAGCGAGCTGCCACCCAGCGCCAGCAGCCCGACGCCGAGCAGCACGACGGCCATCCCCAGGCCGAAGGTGATCACCAGCAGCAGCGCGAACGCGGCGTGACCGGAGAAGAACCCGGTGATCAGCACCAGGAATGCCGTGGGGGACGGGATCAGACCGCCCGCCGCACCGAGGATCATCAGGCCGGGCCGCCCGAGCGTGGTAGTGCCATGACGGTCGTGGTCGTGGTCGTGGTCGTGGTCGTGGCTGTGGCTGTGGCTGTGGCCGTGGTCGTGGCTGTGGCTGTGGCCGTGGTCGTGGTCGTGGCTGTCGATCTGGCTGTGGCTGTGGTCGTGGTCGTGGCTGTGGCCGTGGCTGTGGCTGTCGATCTGGCTGTGGCTGTGGGTGATCCCGGCGTGGCTGTGCAAGCCGCCGCCGGGGGCGCCGCGCAGGTGCCGACGCAGCAGCCACACCCCGGTTCCCACCGTGAGCAGCCCGGCGGCGAGTTGCAGCACGGTGGTGAGCGTCGTCAGCCGGACCAGATCGGACAGCGAGTAGAAGGTCCAGCCGACGGCGATCACCAGCACCGACACGGTGTGCATCAGTGCCACCGAGCCGCTCAACCAGACGGCGTCCCGCGCTCGTCCCTTGTCGCCCACCAGGTAGGCGGCCGCCAGCGTCTTGCCGTGGCCGGGACCGACCGCGTGCGCCGCGCCCGCCAGCAGTGCGAACAGGAACGCGGCCGGGGCGAAGCCCGAAGCGTTCACCAGGCTCTGCAGCCGATCTGCGAGGTCCATCAGACCCGCCGCCTTCGGCCCCGTCGCCAGACCAGCGTGCCGGCCGCCAACACCAACAGGCCCGCGCCGACAGCGGCCAGTTGAACGGCTGCGCCATGGCCGAGATCGGTCGCAGCGGCGACCGGCGGCGGCTGCGCCGCGACAACGCCGGTGGCGACCGGGGTTTCGGACGGTGTTGTGCCGAGGCCACCGGCGGACGCGGGCGCCGGCGCCGCCCCGGCGGACGTCACCGCCCCGGCCGGGGTTGGTCGTCCGGCCTCGGCAGCGTCGAGAGTCCAGTCGTGCACTGTGGTTTCGCCGTCGTAGACGGCGCGCTGTCCATCAGGACCGGTCGCCAGCGTCCGGTAGGCCGGGTGCAGGTCGTTAAGCATGTCGATGCGCACCGCTGTGGCACCGAGCCGGCCTGGGCAGCGGAAGGTGACGGTAGTGCCTTCTTCGGTCAGCGCGCCGGCCGGACCCACCGTGCCGGTGCACGGCTCGCCCTGGTTGTTCACCGAGATGTGCTGCAGCAGATAGGTGTGGAAGACGGGGGAGGCCGCGACCAGGGCGGCGTCGCCGTCCTCGAACGCCACCGCACCGTCGAGGGTCACCCGGTCGGCAGACACCACCTTCAGAGCGACTGCCAGATAAGAGATGTCGTCCTTGGCCCCGAACTGCCAGCGTACCTGGACCGCATCGGCGCCGACCGCCTCGATGGTGGCGGTCTGCGGTGGACCGAACGGATGGGCCAAGGCCCGCGGGGCCGGGACGAGTAGGACGGGAACAGCCGCGAGCAGGGTGACGAGAACCGCGGATCGGAGCACGGCACGAGCCAGGGTCACGCAACACCTTCAGCGAATGGCAGGGACCGCACGGGATTCCGCAGGGCGCCGTCAGCGTCGGCGCCGAAGTCGACCGCAGATCGGCCGGCTGCCGACCACCGATCGTCGGGAAGGTGAACAGTCGGGGTACGCCGCCGTTGCAGGTGCGGCGGGCCGCCCGTACGCCGCCGACACCAAGTCTTCACCTGCGGGACAACCCGATGTCCGCCACCCAGGCGGCTGCGTTCACACCTGACTCACACAGTGCACACATCCCGCGGGCGTGGGGCCCGGCTGACGGCGCTCCTGGTCGACGTACGCACCCGACCAACGCCCGGATCGCGGCGGTGCCGCGAGACCGCGGGGATGGGCACCGATGTCGCCAGCAGACCATCAGCAGAAGGAGTCACGCAGTGACACATCGTTCGAAACCACCCACCAGAGGCCGACGGCGCGTCATCGCCGCGGCTCTGGCCCTGATCGTCACCGGAGTCGGTCTCCAGCCCGCTCTGGCGGCCGCCGCGGCACCCGCGCCGACGGTCACCCCGAAGGTCACCGCGGCCGCTCCGGCCGCCGGGGATCCGGCCGCAGATGTGCTGGACATCGGCTTCGCCGACGGCGTGGCGCACGACGCAGCCCAGAACATTGCGTCGAAGGCTTGGGGCGCACCGAGTTTCGATACCGACCAGAGTCTCCGCGCGGCCCCGACCGGCATCCTCCGGGTGGACGGGGTCGACGACGCGGTGTCCTTCGAGGTCGACCCGTGGAGCACCCTCGCCACCGGCTTCACCGTCGAATGTGTCTTCCGCGTCGATGCCGCGCTACCGGTGAGCGGGGAGCACGACCTGTGTTCGGACAAGGAGTCGGGCGGCTTCTCGATCTACCTCAACGGCAGCAACCTCGGCACCATGGCCCATATCGGCGGCGCCTACAAGAGCGTTACGACCCCGGTCAAGAGCGGCCGTTGGTACCACGCGCTATCGGTCTGGGACGGCAATGCGTTGACCCTGTACGTGAACGGGGCCGCGGCGGCCTCGACTCCCGCCGCCGGCGCCCTGCAGCCGCCGGCGGCCAGCTCGCGGCGCTTCGTCGTCGGCGGTGACGCGGCACCGGCGGGCGTCGGACAGCTCGCGCCGGCCTCCAGCTACGCGGCGGCGGCCGTCTACGGCAGTCCGGTCGACGCGGCCAGGGCCGGCGTGCTGGCAGATCGTTGGAACACCGCTCCGGCCACTCCGGCGGCCGACGTGCTGGATGTCGACTTTGCCGACGGCACCCCGGTCGACCGTGCGCAGAACCTCACCGTCACCACCTCGGGCGGCCCGCAGATCGGCAACGACAGCGCGCTGGGCACCAACGTCGGAACGTTCGACGGCGCCGACGACTCCTACGCGTACGCCTTCGGCGACCAGTGGAGCAAGATCAGCACCTCGGTGTCGATCGAGTGCACCTTCCGCTACAACGGGCCGCTGCCGGCCAGTGCGGAGAAAGACCTGTGCTCCTCCAAGGAGTCCGGTGGCTATTCGATCGTGATCTACGACGACGAGCTGACCTTCACCGCCTATGTCGGCGGCGGCTATCACGCGGTCGCCACCACGATCGTTCCGGGTCGCTGGTACCACGCGGTCGGCACCTGGGACGGCACCACCGAACGCCTCTTCGTCGACGGCGAGCTGGCCAAGGAGGCGCCACTGGCCGGCGCCCTGGGTTTGCCGTCCAGCCCGGCCCGCAACTTCTTCTTCGTGGGTGCGGACTCGCTGAACCAGTTCTACGCGCCGGCAACGATCCGCAACGCCCGGGTGTTCAGCACGGCGCTGACGGCGACCGAGATCGGCGCGTTGAACATCGCGGCGCTCGGCGAATACCGGGACGCGGGCGTCGAACTGGTCGGCACGGTCCCGGCGGGGGGCACCAACCTCACCTCACCGGTTGATTTCGCGGTCGACGTCACGAATCCGGGGAATGCGACGGGGTGGACGTACCTGTTGGACGACCAGGTCATCACCCCCGGTCAACGGATCGGCGCCGGTCTCAAGGCCGGCAAGCACCGCATCGTGATCACCGCCGCCGATGTCTTCGGTAAGGCGCTGCGCTGGGAGGTGCCGTTCAGCTCGGCGGCCATCCCGGTCGGCGGTGGCGTGGACACCGGACAGGGCCACGGCACGGTGACCCTGTCGGCGATCGCGACCGACCCCGACGGCGGGAAGGTCACCACCACCTTCGACCAGGCAACCGCCTCGGTCGCCGAAGGCGGATTCTCCGGCGTCGTTCCGGTGCTGCCGTCCGCGCTCGAGTTCACCTACACCGAAGGCGCAACCCTCACCGGCCGGCAGATCACCGACGGGGTGACGGCCACCAGCCCGTCGACCGGGCAGATCCCTTTCCAGCGCTTCGATGTGCAGGTTCCGGCGGACGGCGGTGAGCGGCAGCTGTCCTGGAGCGGCATCGTCGACCCCGAGCGGTCGGTCAGCCTGCGGGCCTGGAACCCGACGGCCGCGCAGTGGGTGGAACTCGCGACGGCCAGGGGCGCCGCCGAGGGCGACACCACCCTGGTCGCCACGGTGCGTCCGGCATTGGTCGACGGAACAGCCGTGCACGTGCTGATCACCGGTGAAGACCCCTTTGCCGACGACATCTCGGCGCGGGACGCCAGCGCGGGCGAGGCCGTCAGCCGGGATCATTTCGACGACCCGGACGACTACGACTTCTCGTTGGTGCACTTCACCGACACCCAGTACATCTCCGAGGGTGCGGCCGGCGGAACCTACGACGACTGGGACGGCGTCACCGAGACGTCTGACGTCGAACTCGCCGAGGAGCAGGCAGTCTGGGCGCAGGCTTACCACGCCAGCACGAAGTGGATCGCCGACAACGCCGCCGACAAGAAGATCGCCTACACCGCGCACACCGGCGACGTGATCGAGAACGACATCTCCGATCCCAGCACCCGTCCCGGCCTGAACGCCCAGGTCGACAAGGAGTTGGCGTTCGCCTCCATCGCGCAGCAAACGCTGGACGATTCCGGCATGGTCAACCAGGTCATCGCCGGCAACCACGACAACCAGAGCGGCAACGAGACCGGATCGGCCTCGCGGTTCAGCCAGACGTTCAGCGCGAACCGGTACTACGACGGCTCGCAGAAATGGCCGGCACAGGAGCACGCCTCCTACCATGCTTGGGACGAAACCACTGATGCCAATGGCACAACCGTCACCCGCGGCAAGGACAACCAGAACAACTACGTGCTGTTCTCGGCCGGCGGGCTGGACTTCGTGGCCGTCGGTCTGTCCTACGGCGTGACCGCGGACGAGGCGACCTGGGCGACATCGATCTTCCAGCGCTACCACGACCGCAACGGCATCCTGATCACCCACGCCTACCTGGCACCGTCGAACAATGCGGACGGCCGCGGCGCCGGCTTCTCCACCGACGGTTCCCGGCTCTACGACCAGGTCGTGGCGGCCAACCCGAATGTGTTCCTGGTGCTGGCGGGCCACGAACACGGTGTCGGTACCAACCTGAAGTCCGATGTCGGGGTCACGGTCTCGCACAACGTCGTCGAGCTGCTCGCGGACTACCAGTTCTACACGGTGTCGGCGGCAGAGCTGTTCCCCGACAAGCTGACCAGCAATGGGGACGTCGATCTCAACGGTGACGGCGTCGCCGATCACCGTGGCACCGACCAGCTCCAGTTCGGCGCGAGCTTCCTGCGTCTGCTGCAGTTCGACGTCGCTCGCTCCGAGATGAGCGTTGACACCTACTCGCCGCTGCTGGACAACTTCGGCGCCACCGAGTACGACACCAAGAAGCGCTACAACGGTGCCGAGGACAACATGGTGCTGCCGGTCGATCTGACCTCCCGCACCACCAGCTTCGCCACCGACGGGCTGACCGTGGTGAGCCCGACCGACACGGTGATCGGCGAGGCGACCGCCCGTTCCGGTTGGCCGGCCTCGGTCAGCTGGTCCGGGCTGACGCAGGGGCAGGTCTACGCCTGGACGTCGACCAGCCGCACCGGCAGCGGCGACCTGGTCGGATCCATCAACCAGGTCGGCGGGGTGTTCGTCGCCACCGCGGCCGGCACCGACACCGTCGCGCCGGTGCTCACGGTGCCGGCACAGACGAGTGTGTCGGTGGGTGACACCTTCGATCCGCTCGCCGGGGTGACGGCGGTCGACAACACCGACGGCGATGTGACCGGTGCGATCTCCGTGGTCGGCTCGGTCGACACCCGGACACCGGGTTCCTACCCGTTGACCTACCTGGTGGCCGACACGAACGGAAACCAAGCGGTCGCACCGCGGGTGGTGACCGTGACGGCGCCGACCGAGCCGGAGCTGAAGGCATCATCGGTGAAGGTCCGCAACATCGCGGCCACCTTCGGCAAGGACGTGAAGCTGACGGCCACGGTCGTCCCGGCAGCGGCCACCGGCACCGTCGCTTTCCTGACGGGCGAGGAAACCTGGTGCCAGGCCACCATTTCCAGGGGCGTCGCGTCCTGCGTCGTGCGGGCCCTGCCGTCGCCCGGGCAGAGTTACTCCGTCACTGCCTTCTACTCGGGTGACGACACCTACCGCGCGTCCGACGCGTCGTTCGTGCTGAGCGTGGCCAAGGGCAGCTTCATCCGCGCGCCGAAGCCGAAGATCTCCGGTCCGGCGAAGGTCGGATCCACGCTCACCGCGAGGGTGGGGAAGTGGAAGCCGGCGGCCGCCTTCTCCTACCAGTGGTATGCCGGTGCGGCCAAGCTCGCCGGGGCGACGAAGTCGACGTACCGGGTCGCCGGCACCGATCGCGGCAAGGCGCTGTCGGTGGTGGTGACCGGCCACGCTGCCGGCTACACCGACACGTCGGTCAGATCCGATCGCACCCCGATCATCCGCAGGTAGTCACCGGCCGGTGTCGCCCCGAACGGGTGGGGGCGACACCGGCCGCTGAACCACTCGCCCGCCCCAGCCTTCCCTGGTAGAAAGAGGCGACATGTCTGTTCGGAACGCGACTTCGGCGCCGGTATGCCGATGAGCCGGCAGCTACCGCCCCGGCCGGCCCTCGGCCTGTCGGGCGGTTCCGTTGCGGCCGGCGAGTCCAGACCGTTCCGGGTCCGGCTCGGGTTCACCTTCGCGGTGATCGCGGCGATTCATCTGGTGGCGCTCGGGTTGTTGTTCGGAAACGCCTTCGGTACCGGCGCCGGCGCGGTGACCTTGAGCGCGGCGTTGTTCGCCTACGGCCGCGGCGCGATGCATTCGATGGACTTCGACCATGTCAGCATGATCGACAACTCCACCCGAAAGTTCGTCGCGGAGGGTCGCAGGCCCGCCTCGGTCGGGCTGGCCTTCTCAGCCGGTCACAGCACGGTGGTGCTGGCGATGGGCATCCTGGTGGTGTCCGGGTCAGGGCTGGTGAGCACCCTGCTGGACGAGAACAGCGTGACGGCAAGGATATTGGGCATCGTCGGGCTGTCGGTGTCCGGGCTGTATCTGTTGCTGGTGGCGGTCAACAACTCGGTGACGTTCTGGGCGGCGTGGACACTGCGCCGCGGTCTCAGGGCCGATCCCGAGTTCCCGGTGCCGGCGGACGCGTTCACGCCGCGGGGACCCGCGGCGCGGCTGATGGCCGCTCCGTTGCGCCGGGTGCGGCACCCGCGACACATCTACGGACTGGGTTTCCTGTTCGGGTTGGGTTTCGACACCGCCTCCACCATCGGCTTGGTGATGGTGACCGGGGCGGCCGGGATTGCCGGCGCGCCGCCGTTGGCGCTGTTGTCGCTGCCGTTGTTGTTCGCGGCGGCGATGACGTTGGGCGACACCATCAACGGTCTGATGATGCTGAAGATGTACCAGTCCGCGGACGCCGACCCGCTGCGCAAGATCAACTACAACCTGGTGGTCACCGGGATCAGTGTGCTGTCCGCACTGACTGTCGGTGTACTGGCCGCCGCCAGCCTGCTGGCCGATGAGGCCGGGGTGGGTGGTGGTCTGCTCACCGCGATGGCCGGCGTCGACACCGAGTATTTCGGCTACATCCTGGCCGGCATCTTCGCGGTGATCGGGACCGTCGCGGCCCTGCGCTGGCGCAGCCGCCGAGCCGACCGAGGCGCTACCAGGTGAGCAACTGAGCCCGCAGCGCCGGGCGAGGGTGATCTGGAGCGTGGTTGACGTCTCTCGGTTGGCGATGCAAACTGATTGGCATGAGCGACGTGCTGAACGATGCTGAGTTCGCCCGCAGCCGGCTGCGGGCCGATCGGCCGAGCCCGGCGATCCCGCTGTTACTACTGGCCGCAGTGGTGATCGGTGGCATCGCAATGACGTTCATCCAAGCCGGCCCGACAAGCTTCTACTTCGCGGACCCGGCCCGCCTGACGTATTGGGTCGTCGCCAGTCTGGCGGCCTATCTGGTGATGATCCTGATCGCCCGTCGCCAAGGACACCGACGGGGAATTTGGGTCGATCGGAGCCCGCTGGCGTTGGCTGGTGCGGCAGCGCTGCTGGTCGCTGTCGTGATCGTGATGAGTTGGCTGGCCCCAGGTGATCTGCTGATCCGCGGGAACGTGCCGGTCCTGGCGCTCGCGGTGGGTGTGTTGGTGTGGGCGATGCTGGAGAACCGGCCGGGCCTGTGGATCCTGTCTACCGCACTGGTGCCTCTTGCTCTGCTGGCGAACCTGTACAACATGGAGAACATCCTGTACCGGATGGGCGTGCCGTCGTTTGCGTACGCCGAACAGATCGCGAACCTGGGCGCGGTCGCAGTGGTGCTGCTGGTCGGGGCCGGCGCGTTCGCAGTTGCCCACCGGGTGGCGACGCGGCGGTTGCGACGGATCGCATGAGTCATCCCGCTGCAGCGCTGGACGACGTGGTGCATCAACGGTTCCGGCTCGGGATCCTGGCGATTCTCGCCGGCGGGGACCGGGTGGAATTCAGCTACCTCAGGGAAGCACTCGCCTTGTCCGCCGGAAACCTCTCCCGCCATCTGACGACCTTGGTCCAGGCCCAACTGATCTTGGTGGAGAAGGGCTACCAGGGCAGTCGACCGCGCACCTGGGTCAGCATCACGAAGGCCGGTCGACGGGCCTATCGAAACGAAATGACGGTACTGAGGTCCCTGCTGGCGCTTCAGGATGCGGTGCCCGGCCAGGATCTCGACGAGGACCTCCCACCGGGCTGATCAGCCCGGTGCTCGAACGCCGCACCGGAAGCCGGCGATCCCTGACCGCTACTTCTGCTTCGGGTTGGCGGCCAGCCACTCGGCGAAGGTGGTGGCACCGAGGTGGGCGTCCGGGCCGGCGGTGATCGAGCCGTCGGTGAGCTCGGTGCCGAAGTAGCGGGCGTGCTCGTCGCCCACCACCGTCCGCGGGTCGTGGTCGGCGGCGAGGACCTCGCGGATCAGCGTGTCGAAACCGATCTTCGCGGGCCCGGCGATCTCGTAGGAGCCGTTGATCGGGTCCGCCAGCGCGGCCTCGGTGACGGCGGCCGCCACGTCGACGGCGGCGATCGGCTGCAGGGCGGCGGTCGGCACCAGTACGGTGTCGCCGTCGGTGCCGGCATCGGCGATCGAGCGCAGGAACTCGAAGAACTGGGTCGACCGGACGATCGTGTAGGGCTGGCCGGCTTGCTCGATCACCTGCTCCTGGGCAATCTTCGCCCGCATGTACCCGCTGTCCGGCACCCGTTCGGCGCCGACGATGGTGAGCGCGACATGGTGCCCGACACCGGCCTCGACCTCCGCCGTGAGCAGATTCCGGCCCGCGGTCCGGAAGAAGTCCAGCACCGCGTCATCCTCGAACGATGGTGAGTTCGCCAGGTCGACGACCACGTCGGCGCCGGCCAGCGCGGCGCCGAGACCCTCACCCGTGTAGGTGTTGACGCCGCTGTTCGGTGAGGCGGCCACCGCCTGGTGCCCGCGGGCGGTCAGGTTCGCCACCACCTTGCTGCCGATCAGCCCGGTGCCGCCGATCACGATGATCTTCATGGACTTTCGCCTTCCGTCGGTGCCGCGGTCGCCTGCTGCGTCTGCGGTCGATGCCGATACTGCCGGTCGCCGGCCACGCTCGAATCTGTGGAACACCCCAGTCGCCAGCACCGGACGGCGACTCGGGTGTGGTGGGGATCCCGGTGACCTGGGGCCCGTTGCCCTGGCCCCGTCAGCCCAGTGTGCGCCGGAGCTCGCGGCGTGAGCCGATGCCGAGCTTGGGAAACACCTTGTGCAGGTGGTACTCGACCGTCCGAGCACTGATGAACAGTCGGGCCCCGATCTCCGGATTGGTCAGCCCGTCGGCGGCCAACCGGGCGATCTGCGCCTCCTGCGGAGTCAGCAACTGTCGGGTGTCGTCGTGCCGCCGCCGCGCCGTCTCGCCGGTCGCCAGTAGTTCGCGACGGGCGCGCTCGGCGAAGGCAAGCGCGCCGAAGCCGTCGAACAACTCGATGGCAGTTGTCAGCTGCCGCCGGGCGTCCAGCCGCCGGTTCTCCCTGCGCAGCCATTCGCCGTACACCAACTGTGCCCTGGCCATGTGTAGCGCGACGCCCGCCACCTCGAGGCGGGAAATTGCTTCCTGGTAAAGGGTTTCGGCCGCCCGGTCGGTGCTGAGCAGGGCGCGCGAACGGGCCAGCAGCCCCAGCGCCCAGTCGCTGCCACCGGCTTGACACCGCTGTGCGAGCTGGTCCAGTGCACCGGCGGCGGCCGCCGGCCGTCCGGAGCGCACCGCTGCCTCGATCACCTCGATCAGGGATGGGGCGTAGGTTGCCAGCCCGTCATGGGCGGCCGCTTGCTCGGCGGCGGCGAGTGCCTCCTCGTATCGGGCGAGACCGTTGAACAGCACCGCACGGGCGCAACCGAGCATGCTCAGGGCGAGCCCCTGGCCGCTGTCGGCTGCGGTCCGTTCGGCGGCCGCCAGCATCGGCAGCGCAACTGCCTCGTCGCCACGATAGGCGGCCAGCAGCGGCGTGGTGTAGAACAGCGGCGCGGTGCCGGTGGCGACGCTGATCGCCCCGGCCTCGTCCATCAGGGCTGACGCCGCCTCGAACTCGCCGGCGTGCAGATGCACGCCGGCCCGATAGCTCGCCGCGATCGGCAGCACGCTGAGCGAGCCGGTCTCGCGGGCGACGCGGACGCCGCGGGCGGACAGCTCGTCCCAGGTCTGACGATCGAACAGATCCGAAGCGATCCGACTGGCCAGCCACAACCAGCGGTTGACCTCGGTGGCGGTGTCGTCGGCCAGTCGGAACGACTCGAGCGCCGCCCGCAGAGCGGGGACGGCCGCCGGCAGTCCGTCGGTGAACACGGTCGCGAGTCCGCGCACCAGGCCGTCGATCGGCGACGCGGCGTCCGCCGCCGGCGGCATCTCGGTGGGTGACGGCATCTCGGTGGGCGCCGGTGTCGCGGTGCTGGGCCGGTCGACGAGCGCGGCGGCCGCCACTGCCGGCAGGGCCCGGGCGTCCCCCTGATCGCCGGCGAAGATGGCCGCGGCGAAGGCTTCCAGGTAGGTCTCGCGGGTCAGGGCGGTGTCGAAGCGTGCCAGCCGGGTAGCCGCGGCCAGCAGCAGCGGCAGGGCATCGCTGCCGCGGCGGAGCAGGAATGCGACCTGCGCCCCGAGCAGGCCCAGCTGCGCCCGCTGATACGGCTCGAGCGGGCACAGCCTCGCGGTGGCGAGCAACTCGGACGCCGCATCCGGTGCGGCCGCATCCAGCTGTGCCCGGGCGGCGGCGAGGGCTCGAGCCCCCCGGCGGGCGGGGTCCGGTGTCAGCTCGGTGGCACGCTGCAGGAACGCAGCGGCCGCCGCGGCGCCGCCACGCTGACGGGCTCGATCGGCCGAATGTTCCAGTTGGGCGGCAACGGGTTCGTCCAACCCGGCCGCGGCATGCGCCAGGTGCCAGGCCAGCCTGTCCGGATCATCGACGGTGACGGCCGCGAGGGTCCGGTGGGCCTGTCGGCGCTCATCGGGCTCGGCCGTTCGGTACACCGCCGAGCGCACCAGGGGATGGCGGAACCGAACTCTGACGCCGAACTCGACCAGCCCCGCCGCCTCGGCCGGCGCCGCATCCGACGGTCCGAGGTCGAGCCGGCCGATCGCGCGCCAGAGCAGCGTGACATCGCCCATCGGCTCGGCGGCGGCCACCAGCAGCAGCCGGCGGGTGCCCGCGGGCAGCTGCCGAACCCGTTGCGCGAACATGCCTTCGAGATGCCCGGCCAACGCTCCGGCGTCCGGCAACCCGAAACCGCCGGCCAGTTCGGGAGGCGTCATCCCGCGCGGAAGTTCCAGCAGGGCGAGGGGATTGCCGCGGGTCTCGGCGACGATGCGATCGGCCACCCGTTCGTCCAGCCGGCCGGGGACAACGGCCGCCAGCAACAATCGGGCGTCTTGGTCCGGGATGCCGCCGATGGAAAGTTCGGGCAGGCCGCCGAGCTCGGCCGCCCCACCCTCGCCGCGCAGCGCGAACACCATCACGACGGGCTCGTTGCCCAACCGCCGGGCGACGAACGCCAGCGCCTGCAGCGAGGCATGGTCGAGCCACTGGGCGTCATCGATCAGGCAGACCAGGCCGGACGGGCCGGCGGCCTGCGACACCAGGCCGAGCGCCGCGAGCGCGACCAGGAAGGGGTCCGGTGTGGCACCGGGTTGCAGCCCGAACGCGACTCGCAGCGCATCGCGTTGTGGCACAGGAAGTTCGCCCAGGTCCTGGAGCAGCGGCGCGCACAGCTGGTGCAGGCCGGCGTAGGCGAGCTCCATTTCGGCCTGCACGCCGACCGCCCGGACCAACCGACGGTCGGTTGCTCGTTCGGCGAGGTGATCGAGCAGGGCGCTCTTACCGATACCTGCCTCGCCGCGCAACACCAGCACGGAGCTCTGCCCGCGGGTCAGATCGTGCAACAGACCGTCGAGTGCGGCGCACTCCTGCTGCCGGCCGCGCAGCAGCGGGCTCCACAGGGGATGCCGCCGCGCGGCGGGTCGCGGTGAGAGTTGCTCTGCCAAGACTACTTACCTCCCGCAACTGCTCGCGGCTGCCGATCGGACATCGCGCACCGGACTCCGAGAGGTCAGTGGAGCCTGCCGCGACGTCGACCCCAGACAATCAGCCCGCCTCCGACCGTGAGCAGCAACAGCCCCCACTCGACCAGCCGGGTTGCCGGCACGCCGGTGTTCGGCAGAGCCTGGGGAGGGGACGCGGAACCGTTGCCCGGCGGTTGATCTGTCTCCGGATCGCCGGGTCCGGATGGTTGCGATGTGTTCCCGGTGGTGGCGGGGCCCGATGTCGCGGTCGAGGCGGGGGGCGGTGTGGATGTCGTGGTGGAGGTCGTGGCAGATCCGGGCGGTCCGCCCGAGGTGGTGGGTGAGCTGGGAGTCGTCGGCGTGGTGGGCGTGACCGGCGCTGGCCGGTTGGTGACGGTGACCGTGGGCACCGCCGCCGTCCCGTCGACCGGGATCGTCACGACCTTTGCGTTCGCCTCGCCGGTGGCATCACCGATCAGGCCGGCGGTGTCGGTCTCCCAGACCCGGCACCGGGCGCGGGCGGGTAGCGGACCGATCGGCAACGACTGGTCCGCGGCCAGGGCGAGCGCTCCTTCACCGGCCGGCACCGGAGCACCGTCCGACCCGTCCAGGTTCTCCGGGACAACGGAGCACGAGTAGGCGAACCCGTAGGGACCGGTGGCGTCGGAGTCGAGCACCTTCTTGGCGATGGTCAGCTGGCCGTAGACCAGGGCGACGCCGGTCTTGATCGGCTCGGTCGGCGGCAGCTGGGTGATGCTCCCGCCGGGTTCGGTGAAGAACTCGGTGTGCGCGAACGAGTTCCAAGCGATTTCGTTCTGCGAGGGGTTCGGCGGAGCGGCCGGCGCCACCATCCGGAATCGCAGCGAAGTGGCTCCGCCGGGAGGGAGCCCGCCGGCAAAGGTGAGATATCCGCGGAACGCGGAGGACCCGGCGAAATCGTCATCCCAGTCGCCGTCGGTACAGGCGCCGTCGGCCGGCGGAACCAGCGGCGGTTCCTGCAGATCGCCTGTGCAGGCCGGCGTGTCGGTGGTGTACGCGGCGTTCAGCTCGCCGGGACCCTGCAGGGTGACCGGCCCGAGCAGGCTCGGCGGGCTGCTCCACTGGGTGCCGCGGGATTCGTCGGTGAGGATCACGCCGGTGTCGCCGGGAGCGGGGAACACGTCGACGATCCGGACCTCGTTCGCCGGATTGGTACCGGCATTGACCAGCCGCAGATAGAAGTCGAAAGCGCGGCCGGGCGCGACCCTGGCTACACAGGGATAGCGGGTGTAATCGCGGCCGTCGACGGTCAGTCGTGGACACGAGCCGTCGCCGATCGGCAGCAGCTCGCCGGTGATGCTGTTCATCCAGCCGAGAGTGTCGTCGCCGGCCACCCATTTGTCGGCGCGGAATGCATTGCCGGCCAAGGTGGTCACCACCGACGCCGAGGTGCAGTACAGACCGTCGCCGTACGCCTCGTTGTCGGTCTCGCTCCCGGGGCGCGGTGCCCCGGCCGCGCACCCGAGGTCCGGTCGGTCGGCGGTGCCGCCGGCCCGGTTCTCGATCGTGCTGTCCGCCGATACCCCGGGGGCTAGCTGGGCCTGGAAGGTGACGGTGATGCTGCCGCCCGGCAGCAACACCAGGCCCGGGAAGCTCCACTGCAGGGCGCTGACCCGGCCGGCCGGGGACTCGGTGGTCGTGAAGACCGGCCCCGCAGGAGCTGGCGCGCCATCCGGTTGAACAATCTCGAAGGTGTACGGCCGAGTCGGATCGGTTGGCGCGAACTCCAACTGGTCGGGCAACGGATCGACGATCTGTGGATCGGGAAGCGGCCCGGTTCCGGTGTTGGTGATGGTCAAGGTGAACGGAATCGGATCGCCGGGACCCACCGACGAGTCCGGCGTCTTGCTGAACAGCAGCTGCGCGGTGCCCTCGCCCAGCACGTGGGTGGCGGTGGTGTCCGGGATCAGGGCGAGTGTGCCCTGTTGCCGGGTGGTCTCGTAGCCGCCGTTGGCGGTGTCGGACAGGGTGTCCGGCACCGCCGGCCCTGAGTGCAGGTTCTCCCTGGTGGTCACGTCGAAACAGACGCTGGCCGCGGTGCAGGCGCCGCTACTCGGAAAGTTGGTGCCGGGACGAATGGTGAAGCTGCCGTCGGCGGTCAGGAAGGTGAAGCGCAGGCCACGGACCTCAGCCGCCGTCAGCCCGCCCGGCAGACCGGGGGTGCGGTCGGCGGTCGGCGTGCCTTCGACGAAAGTGCCGGCAGCGCAACCGGTGGTGCAGGCATCGACCCGCACCCGGTCGGCGCCCGGCGGGAAGTTGGTGCGAATGTTCCCGGCCGGCGCGGCCAGGTCGACCGCGTCGAAGAAGTCGGGGTCGGTATCGGTGACGACCAGCCGCTTGAGCCACAGGGTGCCGGTGTTCTGGGCCGCCAGCCTGACCTGGACAGTGCTGCCCGGCAGTCCTGGCTGTGGCCGGACCGATTCCGCCGGGCTGAGCGACTTCTGCACGCTCGCGCCCTCACTCGGCTCGGTGGCGGTGATGGCCGGCGCGCAGAACCGGGCCGGTGGTTGGGTATCGGACCCGACGGCGGCGCAGTTCTGGATTCGGCTGCCGGTGTCCACTCCATCCCGGAGGAACACCGACGCGGTCAGCGAGAAGCGGGCGTTGATCGGCAGCGGGTCGGTGACCGTGACCCGGAATCCCTTGGCCCGCTCCAGCAACGCCGCATTACCGGCGACGTACGGGACATAGTCGCCGGCGTCCGGGTCATAGACCTCTGCGGAGGCGGCCGGGCTGGCCGGCAGGGTCAGCGACTGCAGTCGCAGCGAGTCGAACGGGTTGTTCGCGGCGGTCGGATCCACCGGGTCGCTGAGGGTGACGCCGGTGGCCGGCACCGTGCCCCGGTTGATGAACGACAGCGTGAAGGTGCGCGGCAGCCCGGGCAGGATCGTCGGCAGTTGCGCCGATTTGACCCCGTTGACCTGGGCGAAGGCAGGTTGCACCGCGACCGAGGCGCACTCTGCCGCGGCGGCCGAACCGACGCCGTCGTCGGAGCTGGTGGCGGTCCCCGAGGCGCAGTTCTGCACGCCGGCGGAGGAGCCGCCGACCAGATCCTCCGGCGTCACCGTGTCGTTCAGCCGGCCCTGGATCCCCAGCGATCCGGCAGCGCCGGCGGCGATCGTGCCATTGCCGGCCGCGTCGCGCCCGGTGAAGGTGACGGTCACGGAATCGGCCCGGCCGCTGGTACAGGGCACCGGGACGTCGACGGTGGTCGGCGGTGGCAGGAATTGCCTGCTGATCGTGGTTCCGGCGCAATCGAAGCTGACGTCGGCGACCGTGGCGCCGGCCGGGAAGACGATCCTGGTGTTGCTGACGTCGACCTTGCTGTACTCGCTGGGCGAGCTGGTCGACGGGTCCGTGATGGTGATGGTGGCGACCGGGAACGGCGAGGTGTTGGTGGCCTTGACGATCCCGGACACCAGCGAGTTGCGGCCGTCGACAGCCTGGCCGTCGGCGGTGTAGTCGGCGTTGGTGTCGGAGAAGAAGGTCTTGTCCAGCGTCATGGTCGCCTGGGCGGGTTGCACTGCGTACGTGGCGCAGACAGGTGGGCCGCTCACCTCGCCGAGTACCGGATCGGTACCACTGGGCACCACGCAGTTCGCCACATCATCACGAACCGTCGGGCTGTAGGTACCGCCGGTGGAGCGCAGGGTGTCCCGCAGCACGGTGCCGATCTGCACGGATCCTGCGTTCGGGCTGGTCGGGATCGGCGTTCCGGCCGCGTTGCTGAAGATGAACCGCAGCCCGGTCACCTCACCGGCCGTGACTCCGCCCGGCAGCGACAGCGTTGGTCCGGCCTGGGCCGGCGAATTGGTGTAATCGGCGACGGTGCAGGAGGACAGCGCCGCCGTGCAAGCGGCGACCACCACCCGGTCGGCACCCGGTGGGAAGACCACCGGTCCGATGTCGGTCACGTCGAACCTGTCGAACACCGCGGGCGTGGCGTCCTGGATGGCCAGCTCACTGAGCTGGGCGGTGGAGGACGAGGAGTTGCGGACGCCGAGAGTGATGGTGCCGGCCTCGCCGGATCCGGCGACCGCGC
Source organism: Nakamurella lactea DSM 19367 (assembly GCF_000426645.1). Classification (GTDB taxonomy): domain Bacteria; phylum Actinomycetota; class Actinomycetes; order Mycobacteriales; family Nakamurellaceae; genus Nakamurella; species Nakamurella lactea. The sequence goes on from NZ_AUFT01000017.1 coordinate 152,186, forward strand.
CGCCATCGGTCCAGGTCTTGGTCGCGACCGGCCGCACCACCCGCGGTACGTCGACCCTGACATCCGCCGAAGCCGTTGCGGTGGCAGCGTTGTCGGCAGTGACCGTCGCCTCGTTGGTGATCACCGTGCCGTCCGTCACGGCGCTGTCGGCCGGAACCCGGACGCCGATCTCGACGTTTCGGGACGACCCGGCCGGTAGCCCGACCGCACCGGCCGGGCTGGGTGGGTTGAGCGGGATGATGAAGGCGATGGTCAACCGGCGGGTGCCAGCGTCGTAGCTCACGGTGCGCTCGGCATTGCTCTGCGGCAGCGCGGTGACCTCGATGCCGGCCGGGAGCACGTCGCTGACGGTCGCGTTCTCGCAGGCCTCCGTCAGCCCTGAACAGCGGGGCGTCAGGGTGTATTTGAAGTCGGCTCCGGGTTGGGTGCTGGAGACCGATGCCACCTTCTGCAGTCCGAGGGCGGACGCCGCAGCGGCCGGTCCGGCTACGACCAATGGCAACAGCGAGGCTGCCAGGAGCGCCACCGTCAGCGCACAGATCAACCGGAACCCACGGCCTGCTCGGGGCCGAATCGATCGCACTGACACGAACGCCCCCGTGAAAGACAGGCTTCGGTGGATCGGACATGTTCTCCGACAGCGACGATATATCGACGAACGTGGGTTGACCAGGTGGTTCGACCCTCAGCAAGCGTCAGGTTGTGCAGTCAGGCGACCCACGGTGATCGGGACCTTGGTCCCTTCCGGTTGCCGGTCGTAGGCCTTAGCGTCAAGATCGACAGGCGAGGTTGCGCAGGCGAGATCGGTCCAGAGCCGATCTGGCGGGAGGTTCGATGGCTCACGACGAGGTGGGTGCCGCAGTGGAACGGACCGACGCACTCCCGAGCAGGGCCGGGTCCGGCAAGCCGTGGCTGATGCTCGCGATCGCGACGATCGGGTTCGCGGTCAACTTCTGGGCCTGGGCACTCCTCAGCCCGCTCGGCCCACTGTTCCGGCAGACCGGGGCCCTTGGCGAGCTGACCGAATCGGATGTTGCCCTCCTGGTGGCGGTTCCGGTGATCGTCGGATCGCTGGGCCGGATCATCGTCGGTGCGTTGACCGATCGCTACGGCGGTCGGGTGATGTTCCCGCTGGTGTCGGCGGCGACCGTGCTGCCGGTGCTGTTCGAGGCCTTCGTCGGCCTCAATTCCTACACTCTGCTGCTGATCGGCGGCTTCTTTCTCGGCATCGGGGGTACCGCATTCGCGGTCGGGGTGCCGTTCGTCAACGCCTGGTTCCCGCCCGAGCGCCGCGGGCTGGCCATCGGCATCTTCGGGGCCGGCATGGGCGGGACCGCGATCAGTGCGCTCACCACGGTCACGCTGTACACCGGCAGCCACACCGCGCCTTTCTTGTACGCCGCGGCGGCGCTGCTGGTCTATGCGGTGGTGTCCTGGCTGGTGCTGCGCGATGCGCCGGGCCGGACGGCGCCGTCCGGAACGTTGTGGAACCGGTTGCGCGGCAACGCGGCGCTGCCGATCACCTGGCAGGCCAGCGTGCTCTATGCGGTCGCCTTCGGCGGCTACGTGGCCTTCTCCGTCTACCTGCCCTCGTACCTGAAGATCGCCTACGGGCTCACTCCAGGCGATGCCGCCAACCGAATGGCGGGATTCGTCGTGGTGGCGGTGGTCATGCGACCGGTCGGCGGTTGGCTGTCGGACCGGCTGGGCGCCATCCGGGTGCTGGCAACCTGCTTCGTGGTGGTCGCAGCCGGCGCGTCCGTCGCCTCGGCGACGCCGTTGCTCGAACATGTCGGCACCGTTGCCTTCCTGGCGATGGCAGCCGCTCTCGGCGCGGGCAGCGGCGCCACCTTCGCCCTGATCGCCTCCGCCACCGAACCGAACCGGGTAGGCGGGGTGACCGGCATCGTCGGTGCCGCCGGCGGGTTGGGTGGCTTCGTCCCGCCGCTGATCATGGGATACGTCTACGGCCGCACCGAGTCGTACGCGATCGGCCTCATCCTGCTGGCGGTCACCGCGGTGCTCGCCCTGCTGCTGACCGTCACGGTCGTCCGTCGCACGGCGCTGGGCGCCACCACTGTCGGCGCCACCACCGCCGCAACGGAAGGAACTCCATGACCACTACCCAGCAACCCGGGCTGGACGGACCGCTCACCGACGCGCTGTTACGTACCCGCCGATTCTTCACCAGCGCAACGGTTTCCGACGATCTGCGCACGATGAAGAAGGTCGGCGGACGGGAGGCGGACAATTTCTACCGGGACCGCTGGAGCCACGACAAGATCGTTCGCTCCACCCACGGAGTGAACTGCACCGGGTCCTGTTCGTGGAAGGTGTACGTCAAGGACGGCATCATCACCTGGGAGACGCAGCAGACCGACTACCCATCGGCCGGGCCGGACAGTCCCGAGTACGAGCCGCGCGGCTGCCCGCGTGGCGCCGCCTTCTCCTGGTACACCTATTCGCCCACCCGGGTGCGCTACCCGTACATCCGCGGGGTGTTGCTGCAGCTGTACCGAGAGGCCAAGGGGCGCAACGAGGGTGACCCGGTCCGGGCCTGGGCCTCGATCGTCGGCGACCCGGAGCTGGCCCGCAGGTACAAGTCCGCCCGCGGGAAGGGCGGCCTGGTCAGGGCCTCCTGGGACGAGGCCGCCGAGATCGTCGCGGCCGCCCACGTGCACACCATCGCCACCTATGGTCCGGACCGGGTCGCCGGGTTCTCGCCGATTCCGGCGATGTCGATGGTGTCGCACGCCTCCGGCGCCAGGTTCATGAACCTGATCGGCGGCTCGATGCTGAGTTTCTACGACTGGTACGCCGACCTTCCGGTGGCCTCGCCGCAGGTGTTCGGCGACCAGACCGACGTCCCCGAGTCCGGCGACTGGTGGAACGCCGGCTATCTGATCATGTGGGGCAGCAACGTTCCGGTGACCCGGACCCCGGATGCCCACTGGATGGTCGAGGCCCGCTATCGCGGGCAGAAGGTGATCGCGGTGTCGCCGGACTACGCCGACAACGTCAAGTTCGCCGACGAATGGCTGCCGGCCCGGCCGGGCACCGACGGCGCACTGGCGATGGCGATGGGCCACGTGATCCTGAAGGAGTTCTTCGTCGATCGTCAGGTGCCGGCCTTCACCGACTACACCCGACGATTCACCGACCTGCCGTACCTGATCAAGCTGGACCCGGTCGCAGGTGCCACCGATGCTGACGGTGCCGTTGGCGCGGTCTACCGGCCCGGCAAGTTCCTGACCGCGGCGGATCTTCCGCAGTTCGCCGCGCAGGACAACGCGCACTTCAAGACGGTGGTGCTGGACGGCGCCACCGACGGGCCGGCGGTGCCGCTCGGATCCTTGGGGCACCGGTTCGGCCCGGCCGACGAGGGCCGCTGGAATCTGGAGCTCGGCGACCTCGACCCGCAGCTGACGCTGTACGGCGCCACCGGAACCGACGGGGCGGGCGGCACCGCCGACGCGGTGCTGGTGGAATTGCCGCGGTTCGACGGTCCGGGTGGCGAGGCGGACGCGGCACTGCGCGGCGTTCCGGTGCGCCGGATCGGTGATCAGCTGGTGACCACCGTGTTCGACCTGATGCTCGCCCAGTACGGGGTCGGCCGGGACGGACTGCCGGGCGAGTGGCCCGACGGGTACGACGATCCGTCGGCGCCGTACACCCCGGCCTGGCAGGAGGGGCTGACGGGGGTGCCGGCGGCCGCGGCGGCCAGGATCGGCCGGGAGTTCGCGGCGAACGCCGAGGAGTCCGGCGGCCGGTCGATGATCCTGATGGGCGCCGGCACCAACCACTGGTTCCACTCCGACACCATCTACCGGGCCTTCTTGGCACTCACCACCTTGACCGGCTGTCAGGGCCGCAACGGCGGTGGTTGGGCGCACTACGTGGGCCAGGAGAAGGTGCGACCGCTCACCGGGTACACCCAGGTGGCCAACGCGCTGGACTGGAACCGGCCGCCCCGCAACATGATCCAGACCGCCTACTGGTATCTGCACTCCGACCAGTACCGCTACGACCACTTCGGTGCCGACACCCTGTCGGCGCACCGGAGCGCCGGCAGCAGATTTGCCGGGCAGAGCACCGCCGACCTGATCGCGCAGAGCGCGCGGATGGGCTGGATGCCCTCCTATCCGACCTTCGACCGGAATCCGTTGGACCTGACGGACGAGGCCGCAGCGGCCGGCCGGTCGACCGCCGACTACATCGTCGACGGCCTGAAGTCCGGCGAGATCCGGTTCGCTGCCGAGGATCCGGACGACGAGAAGAATTTCCCTCGGGTGTTGTCGATCTGGCGGGCGAACCTGCTCGGGTCGTCGGCCAAGGGCGACGAATACTTCCTCAAGCACCTGCTGGGCGCCGACTCCGCGGTCCGGGCCACCGAGACTCCGCCCGCCCTGCGACCCAAGGAGGTGAACTGGCGGGAGAAGGCGCCGGAGGGCAAGCTCGATCTGCTGCTCACCATGGATTTTCGTCAGACCAGCACGACGCTGTTCTCCGACATCGTGTTGCCGGCCGCCACCTGGTACGAGAAGCACGACCTGAGCAGCACCGACATGCATCCATTCGTGCACTCGTTCAACCCGGCGATCGCGCCGCCGTGGCAGACCAGGACCGACTGGGACATCTGGCTCACCATCTCGCGAAAGTTCAGCGAGCTTGCCGCCGAGCGGCTCGGGGAGCGTACCGACGTGGTGGCGCTGCCGTTGACCCACGACACCCCGGACGCGATGGCCAACCCGCACGGCGTGGTCCGCGACTGGAAACACGGTGACTGCGAACCCATTCCAGGTGCCACCATGCCGAAGCTGGTCGAGGTGAAGCGTGATTACGGTGCGGTGGCGGACAAGATGGTCGCGCTCGGCCCGCTGCTGGACACCCTCGGCGCGACCACCAAGGGCATCACCTACGACCTGACCGCCCCGCTGGAATACCTGCGCCACAAGAACGGGGTGGCCAGGGGGGGCGCCGCGAACGGCCGGCCGTCGATCGAACGCGCCGACCAGGTGTGCGAGGCGATCCTGGCACTGTCCGGAACCACCAATGGCCTGCTGGCCACCCAGGGCTTCCGGACGCTGGAGAAACGTACCGGCACCCTATTGCACGACCTGGCCGCCGAGCACGAGGGTAAGCAGGTGACGTTCGCCGACACCCAGGCGGCGCCGGTCCCGGTGATCACCTCGCCGGAGTGGTCCGGTTCGGAGACCGGCGGGCGGCGGTACTCGCCGTTCACCGTCAACGTGGAGCGGAACAAGCCCTGGCACACGCTGACCGGCCGTCAGCACTTCTACCTCGACCACGACTGGATGGCCGAGCTCGGCGAGGGGCTCCCCGTGTACCGGCCACCGCTGAACATGGCAGCGCTGTTCTCCGAGCCGGAGCTCGGCGACGTCTCCGAGCTGGGTGTGACGGTGAGATACCTGACCCCGCATAACAAATGGTCGATCCATTCGGAGTACCAGGACAACCTCTTCATGCTGTCACTGTCCCGCGGTGGGCAGAACATCTGGATGAGCGACAAGGACGCGGCCAAGGTTGGGATCGCCGACAACGACTGGATCGAGGCAGTGAACCGCAATGGCGTGGTGGTGGCGAGAGCCATTGTCTCGCATCGGATGCCGGAGGGGACGGTGTACATGTACCACGCCCAGGACCGGCTGATCGACGTGCCGCTGTCGGAGACGTCGGGCAAGCGCGGCGGCATCCACAACGCGCTGACCCGGTTGATGATCAAACCGAGCCACCTGATCGGCGGGTACGCCCAGCTGTGCTTCGCGTTCAACTACTTGGGGCCCACCGGGAACCAGCGTGACGAAGTGACCGTGATCCGTCGGCGCAGTCAGGATGTGACGTACTGATGAAGGTCATGGCGCAAATGGCGATGGTGATGAACCTCGACAAGTGCATCGGTTGCCACACCTGTTCGGTGACCTGCAAGCAGGCCTGGACGAACCGGGCCGGCACCGAGTACGTGTGGTTCAACAACGTGGAAACCCGTCCCGGACAGGGGTATCCGCGCACCTACGAGGACCAGGAACGCTGGCGCGGCGGCTGGGCGCTGAACAGCCGGGGCCGGCTGACGCTCAAGGGCGGCGGTCGGCTGAAGAAGCTGGCCACCATCTTCTCGAACCCGATCATGCCGTCGATCGACGACTACTACCAGCCGTGGACCTACGACTACTCGACGCTCACCGACGCGCCGGCCCAGCAGCATCTGCCGGTGGCCCGGCCTAAGTCGCTGCTCACCGGCAAGGACATGAAGATCACCTGGTCGGCGAACTGGGACGACGACCTGGGCGGATCGGCGGTGACCTTCGCCAACGACCCGATCCTGAAGAAGGTCTCCACCCAGGTGAAGCAGGAGTTCGAGTCGACCTTCATGTTCTACCTGCCGCGGATCTGCGAACACTGCCTGAATCCGTCGTGTGCGGCCTCCTGTCCGAGCGGGGCGATCTACAAGCGGTCCGAGGACGGCATCGTCCTGGTGGACCAGGACCGCTGCCGCGGTTGGCGGATGTGCATCTCCGGCTGTCCGTACAAGAAGGTGTACTTCAACCACCGGACGGGCAAGGCGGAGAAGTGCACATTCTGCTTCCCGCGGATCGAGGTCGGCATGCCGACCGTGTGCGCAGAGACCTGCGTCGGCCGGTTGCGGTACATCGGCCTGATCCTCTACGACGCCGACCGGGTGCTGGAGGCCGCGTCGACACCGAACGACCAGGATCTGTACGAGGCGCAGCGGTCGCTGTTGCTGGACCCGAATGACCCCGAGGTGATCCGGGCGGCCGAGCGGGAGGGCATCCCGAACGACTGGATCACTGCGGCCCAGCGTTCGCCGATCCACGCCCTGATCAACACCTTCAAGGTGGCGCTGCCGCTGCATCCGGAATACCGCACGATGCCGATGGTCTGGTACATCCCGCCGCTCTCGCCGGTGGTGGATGTGGTGGCCGAGACCGGCGAGGACGCCGAGAACCACCGGAACCTGTTCGCCGCCATCGATGCGCTGCGGATCCCGATCGAGTACCTGGCCGAACTGTTCACCGCCGGCTCGGTGCCGGTGGTCGACGGAGTGCTGCGCAAGTTGGCCGCGATGCGGTCGTACATGCGCGACATCAACCTCGGTCGGGACCCGGACGGCGGCATTCCGGCGGCGGTCGGCATGTCTGAGGAGGACATGTACGACATGTACCGGCTGCTGGCGTTGGCCAAGTACGACGAGCGGTACGTGATCCCGCCCGCGCACGCCGAGCAAGCGCATGGACTGGAGGAACTCGCCACCGAGTGTGCACTTGACTTCGACGGTGGACCGGGGATGGGCGGGTCAGGGCCGTTCGGCGAGGGCTCGGGGCAGCAGTCGGTGCCGGTGGCGGTGGAGAACTTCGCCGTGCTGCAGGAGCGACAGCAGGCGGACTCCTTGGGCGGGGTGGCAGGTGGGAACGCAGTGACCCTGGTCAGCTGGGACGGCAAGGGCTCGCCGAAGGGAATGTTCCGCCGGCGGCGCGGCGGCTCCGACAGTCCTGGAGGGGAGAGCCGGTGAGACGCACCGTTTCGCGGAGGGCTCCCGGTCCGTGGAGTGCAGGTCAGCTGGCGACCGGCTGGCAGTGTGCGTCGCTGCTGCTCGGCTACCCGGACCAGACGCTGCTGGACAACCTAGCCGTGGTGTCCGCGGCCGCTGCCCGGCTGGCCCGGCCGCTGGGCGAGCCGCTGGGGGTGGTGTGCGAGCGGCTCACCGCCGCGGCGCTGCCCGAGCTGCAGGCAGACTACGTCGAGACCTTCGACAGCCGTCGCCGGTGCAATCTCTACCTGACCTATTTCCTCTACGGCGACACCCGCAAACGCGGCGCCGCGCTGCTGCGCTTCAAGCAGACCTACCGCGAGTCCGGATTCGCCCTGCCGGACAGCGGGGAGAACGCCGAGCTGCCCGATCACCTGTGCGTGGTGCTGGAGTACGCGGCGACGGTGGATGGCACCCGGGGCCGTGAGCTGCTGCTCGAGCACCGGGCCGGGCTGGAGCTGCTGCGGATCTCGTTGCGGGACAGCGACTCGCGCTGGGCACCGGTGCTGGAGGCGGTGTCGGCGACGTTGCCGCCGCTCCGCGGTGACGAGGACGAGGCCATCCGCCGGCTGGCCGCCGAGGGTCCACCGGACGAGGAGGTCGGGATGTCCCCGTATGCGATGCCGGAACGACCACCGGCCGCCGGTGGATCGGTCGATCTGCCGATGCCGTCGTTCCAAGGAGCCGGCCGATGACGCTGTTCCTGTGGGTCGTCTACCCCTACATCTGTCTCACCATCTTCGTGGTCGGGCACATCTGGCGCTACCGCTACGACAAGTTCGGGTGGACCACCCGCTCGTCGCAGCTGTACGAGAACCGGTTGCTGCGGTTGGGAAGTCCGCTGTTCCATTTCGGGATCCTGGCCGTGTTCCTCGGGCACGTGATGGGCCTGGGAGTACCGAAGTCGTGGACCGAGGCGGTGGGCATCTCGGAGGGGCTCTACCATTTCTTCGCGGTGACGGTCGGCGCGATTGCCGGCATCTGCACGCTGGTCGGGATGTCCATCCTGATCTATCGCCGACGCACCACCGGACCGGTGTTCTCGGCGACCACGTCGATGGACAAGGTGATGTACGCGCTACTGGCCCTGGTGATCGTGCTCGGCCTGGCGAACACCGTGGTGGCCAACCTGGTCGGCAGCTACGACTATCGGGAGGGGGTGTCGATCTGGTTCCGCGGCATCTTCCGCTTCCAGACCTACCCGGAGCTGATGGCCGCAGCGCCCTGGACGTTCCAGGCGCACGGATTGGCGGCGATCACTTTGTTCGCGCTGTGGCCGTTCACTCGCCTTGTGCATGTCTTCAGCGCGCCGTTGGGCTACCTGACCCGGCCGTACATCGTGTACCGCAGCGCGAAGCCGTCAACGGCCGGGAACCGGCCGGCCCGCCGCGGTTGGTGACCGAGCCCTTTGACGCCCAGCGCACATCGCCGAGGGCTGCGTGCGGGCCGGCCGCGCGCCGGCGAGCGAGACTCAGGAAGTCCAGGCGTGCCAGAGGGCGGCGTACTCGCCGTTCAACGCCAGCAGCTCGTCGTGGCTACCCAGCTCGGTGATCCTGCCATCGATCACCACGGCGATCCGGTCCGCGTCGTGCGCGGTGTGCAGCCGATGGGCGATGGCGACAACGGTCCGGCCGGTGAGCAGTGCGTTCATCGATCCTTCGAGATGACGGGCGGTCCGCGGGTCGATCAACGAGGTCGCCTCGTCCAACACCAGCGTGTGCGGGTCGGCGATGATCAACCGGGCCAAGGCGATCTGCTGGATCTGCGCAGGGGTGAGCGAGGTGTTCCCGGACCCCAACTTGGTATCCAGGCCGTCCGGTAGCCGGCTGACCCAGTCCCAGCCGTCCACGGCGACCAGCGCCGCGCGCACCGCCTGGTCGTCGGAGCCCTCCTTGGCCAGCACGATGTTGTCCCGCACCGTCCCGACGAAGACGTGCTGTTCCTGGGTGACCAGGGCGACCTCGGTGCGCAGCACCGGCAGCGGCAGCTTCACCAGGTCCACGCCGCCGACCGTCACCGACCCGGTCCGTGGCGCGTTGATCCCGGCCAGCAGCCGGCCGAGGGTCGACTTGCCGGAGCCGGACGGTCCGACGATGGCCAACCGCTCGCCCCTGGCCAGATGCAGATCGATGCCGTGCAGCACGTCGTGGTCCGGGCGGTAGGCGAACCGGAGATCCTCGCCCACCAGATGGTCGCCGGCGGGCAACCGGTCGCCGGGGGTGCGGTCGGCGGGAACACCGGCGATACCCAGCAGCCGGGTGGTCGACGCGGCCCCGACCTGCAGCCGGTCGACGGTCGAGATGAACTGGTCGAGCGGACCGAACAGGCCCTCGATGTACAGCATCGCGGCGGTGAGCTGCCCGATCGTCACCCACCCCTTGGCATAGGCGAAGGCGCCCAGCAGCACGGTCACTCCGCGCGGCGCGTTGAACGCCACGTCCATCACGATGAACAGCAGGTTCCGCAGCGACATGGTGTACCGCTCGGCCTGTGCCGAGACGGTGGCGTCGTCGTCGGTGCGTCCGATCCGCTGCTCCTGCAGGCCGAGCGCCTCGATAGTCCGTGCGCCCTCAACGGTCTCGGTCATCGTCGCGTTGATCCGCGAGTATGTGCCGCCTTCGGTGATGTAGCCCTTCGGTGCCCTGCGCAGATAGCCCTTGACCCGGGGAACGGCCAGTCCGACGAACAACAACGACGGCACCGCCAGGATCGGCGCGTTCACCAGCAGCGCGACGAAGGTCAGTACCACGGTGAGGCCGGAGATGATTGCCTGCGGCATCGCCCATTGCACCGAGTCGCTCATCGTCCCGACATCCCGGGTCACTCTGGTCACCAGGTCGCCGGTACTGGCCCGCTCCACCGTCCCGAGCGGCAGCCGGAGCACGGCCCGCACCACATATTCGCGGGCGGCGGCCAGCACATCCTGGCCGAAGACCGCCGAACTGACGTTCGCCGCGAACACGAACAGGCTCTGCAGCAGCACGATGCCGATCACCACCATGGCGATGCCGGTGATGTGGCTGATCGGCGTGTCCGCGGTGGTGGTGGCGTTGACCAGCGTCCCGAGTAGCCGCGGCACCAGTAGCCCGGTGACTGCCGCGGCGATGTTCAAAGCGATCAGCGCACCGAACTTGACCTTGCGGGTACTGATCAGCCCGCGCAGGAACGAGAGCACCGCGGAGTTCTCGGCGACCGGCAGGCCGTTCTCCGGGTTGCGGGAGCCGGCGAAGTAGCGGGCCGCCCGCTCGGTGCGCACCAGGTGACGGCGGTGCCAGGCGCGGACCCGTTCGACCGTCGTGGTGCCGGCGGTCGGCGGGATCAGTTCCGGTGGGATCACCGGCGGCGCAGCGGCTTCGGGGTCCTGGAGCCAGGTCTGCCGGGAGCCGGCGAACAACTCCTCGGTCTCCGCTGACGGGTCGCCGGGCGGGAGACCGGCGCGGTCGAGATCAGCGGTCATCGCCGGTCACCGTTGGTCGACGGTCGATCCGACGGTGGGTGCCCGGCTTCGGAGTCCTGGGCATCGAGATCCCGGGCAACCACCCGGCGATAGGCCGGCGTGGTCCGCAACAGCCGCTCGTGGCTGCCGACTGCGCTGATCTTGCCGTCGGCCAGCAGCGCGACGGTGTCGGCGTGATGCAACAGCAATGGGGACGCCGACATCAGGACAGTGGTCCGCCCTTTCCGGAACTCGGCGAGCCGACCGGCGATGGCGGCCTCGGTGTGCGCGTCGACCGCCGACGTCGGCTCGACCAGGACGAGCACCTCCGGGTCCAGGCCCAGCACCCTGGCCAGCACCAGCCGCTGCCGCTGGCCGCCGGACAGCCCGCGGCCGCGTTCGTCGATCCGGCCCTGCCAGCCACCGGGGACGGCGTCGAAGACGTCCTCGGCGGCTGCCGTGTGCAGCACCGCCTCCGCCTGCTGACGGGTCAGTGCCGCGTGCGGGTCGACGAGTTCCTGCAGGGTGCCGGAGAACACCGTTGAGGCGGTGTCGGAGACCACGATGTGCTTCCTGACCTCGGCAAGCGGTACCTGCGCCAGGTCGACGTCACCGACCCGGACGCCCCATCGGCCGCCGCTGAGTTCCCGGTCGGCCTTGGCGATCTCCTCTTGCGCGGCAAGGCGTTTGCGGTGCTCGCGCTTGGCCTTACGGCCGCTGGCCGCATCATCGACGGTGGGCACCGGATCGGCCAGCGTCGGCAGGTAGCGGCCGAGTCGGTCGGCCAGCGCCGCCGAGTCGTCCGGCACCGCACTGACCACCATGGTCAGCTCGCCGGGTGGGGCCACGAAGCCCGAAACCTCGTCGGTGACGGCGACGCCGGCCGGCAGCGCGCGGGGCTGGTCCGGATCGCGCCACGGCGGGTCGATCCGCAGGGCGGCAACGGCACGGCGCGCGGAGACCATGCCACGGGTCCAGCGTTGGAAGAACTGGAAGAAGTTGGTGACCGGGCCGGTCAGGAACATCGCGTAGCCCAACAGCGCGACCAGTTGTCCGGTCTGCAGACGGCCCTGCAGGACGTCGCGGGCACCCAGCCACATCAGGAGCACCAGGAAGATGCCCGGCAGCAACACGGCGACAGCGTCGGTCACCGACTGCCAGACCCTGGCCGCAACACCGGCGGATCGGACCCGCTGCGATTGCCCCGCGTAGTTGTCGCCGAAGGTCTTCTCGCCGCCGATGCCGCGCAGAATGCGAAGGCCGGCAACGATATCGGTGGCCATGCCGGTGAGTTCGGCGTTCGCGCTGCGCTCCACCATCTGCCGCTTGGCCATCGGCTTGAGCAGCGGGTAGGCGGCCGCCACCAGCACCGGCGGACCGATCAACACCAGCAGACCGAGGTCGGTCGAGATGCCGAGCACGATGGCGCCGACCGCGAGAAAGGCGATCAACGAGGCGACGGCGCGGCCGGTGACCTCGATCAGTGACCCGAAAATGTCGGAGTCCGACGAGGCGACGCTGAGCACCTCACCGGTCGGCAACCGGCGGGCCTGGACGTGACCGAGCTGCACGGTCTTGCGGTTGACCAGCTTCAGGGTCCCGTACAGCGCGATGAGCCAACCGCGCACCACGACGGTGTGGAACAGGACTCCGCACAGCGACCCGAGGACCGTCACCAGCAGCAGCGTCATTCCCCAGAAGATGGTGCCGGACGTCGATCCCGGCAGGATTCCCTCGTCGATCGTCTTGCCGAGGAGCAACGGCCCGAGGGTTGCCGGGATGTACCACAGCACCCCGGCGACGACGTTGGCGGCCAGCACGTCCGCCTGTGATCGCAGCAGCCAGCGCAGGAAGGCACCGGGTGTTCTGGTGGCCGGCTGGTCGATGGCGTTCGGGCGGTAGGCGTCGACCACCGGCGGGAAGTCGCGGATCACCGACCTACTGTAGGAGGCCGGCGGTCGATCAGCGATCGGTTAAAGCTTCGTCCAGCACCCGCCGGCCATCGGCGTCGACGATCACCACCGGGCAGTTGGCCTTTCGCCGGCACTGCGCCGCGGTCTGCCCGAGAACGAGCTCTCTGAGGCCGAACTTGCCGTGCGTGCCCAGTACCAACATCAACGCAGATTCGGCGTGTGCCAACAGCACCGGCGCCGGCCGGCCCTGAACGCTCGAGGTGATCACCTGGGTGGAGACGCCGGTGTCGGCCCGGGCCGCGGTGACCTCGTTGGCCAGCATGCACTCCGACCCGGTGCGCATCTCGTGAACCGAACCCAACAGCAGTTCCGGCAACGAATGCGGGTACCAGCAGTGCACGACCTGCACGGTGGCGTCGAGTTCCTGGCCCTTGAGCATTGCCCACCGCAGAGCTCCGACACTGGCATTCGATCCGTCCACTCCGATCACAATGGTGCGGGCGGGCTTGTCCGTCATGGTCGTTTCCTTTCCGGGAGGTCCGCGATCGGCCGGGGCGACCGGATGCGTTCCAGACTTTGACTGTAGGAGCGGGGAGCGGCCCCTCAACAGGGCCGAAAGTCCCGGTGTCGACAGCGTTTCGTGCATCCGTCGGCTGTCTTGCGGCGACCAATGGCCCTGGTGACGACCCGGCGTACGCGCCCAGACTCAGCGGTGAGGGAGCAGAACGTCGGGCGACAAGCGCCCGGGAGCCTCCCGATCGGAAGGAGTGAACAGCCATGACCACCAGCACACCGAGGGCCCGCGAAGTCGTGCCCGCCGACGTCGTCTCGCCGCGGCCGGATCGGGTTCCGGCGACGACCGAGGCCTCGGCTGCGGCAGCCGTGCCGGGTCATCGCATCATCGACGTCCTGCGGATCGCGCTCGGATTGGTGTTCCTGTGGGCCTTCGTGGACAAACTGTTCGGACTGGGCTACTCGACCGCGGGAGCGCGGTCCTGGCTCAACGGTGGATCGCCGACCAACGGCTTCCTCGGCCACGTCGAGGTCGGGCCGACCCAGTCGATGTTCCGCTCGATGGCGGGCAACGGCCTGGTCGATTGGCTGTTCATGCTGGCGCTACTCGGTGTCGGCGTCGCGTTGTTGACCGGTGTCGTGTTACGGCTCACCGCCGTCGTCGGCTCCATCCTGATGGTGCTGATGTGGGCGGCCGAATGGCCACTGGCACGGTTCACCTCGGCCGGCGATCCGTCCGGTTCGACCAACCCGTTCATCGACTACCACCTGATCTACGCGCTCGGGATGATCGCGGTGGCCGTCTTCGGCATCGCATCCACCTGGGGCCTTGGCCACTGGTGGTCCCAGCGGAAGGTTGTCGCCGACCACAAGTTCCTGCTCTGACGAGCTGCCCGCGACGTATCGAGAATGACGGTATCGAGAATGACGCCGGTCGCGGCGCCCCGGCTGTAGGTCGGAGCCGGAGTGCCGCGGCCGCCGCCGTGCTCTCCGCCATCGCCGTGATCGGGCTCCACCGACCGACTCCGCCGATGTTGGGACCGAAGTCCCACGGACAGAATCCCATCGGCCCTGGTTGCGCTGTCGGATCAGTGCGGTGATGGTTGAGACAATTCCGCCGACATTCAGGGAGCCCGTAGTGTCCGACATCACCGAGGCGACGGCCCATTCGACCGCACATCTCGACAATGAGGAACTCACCCTTATCGACAGGTACTGGCGTGCCGCCAACTACCTGTCGGTCGGGCAGATCTACCTGATGGACAACCCGTTGCTGCGAGACCCGCTGACCCCCGACCAGCTCAAGCCGCGGCTGCTGGGGCACTGGGGGACCACCCCCGGACTGAACTTCGTCTACGCCCACCTCAACCGGCAGATCCGGCGCCGCGAGCTGAGCATGATCTTCATGGCCGGGCCCGGTCACGGTGGCCCCGCCGCGGTGGCCAACGCTTACCTGGAGGGCACCTACTCCGAGGTGTACCCGCACATCGGCCATGACCTGGAGGGACTTCGGCTGTTGTTCCGGCAGTTCTCCTTCCCCGGCGGGATCCCCAGCCATGTTGCCCCGGAGACACCGGGGTCGATCCACGAGGGCGGTGAGCTCGGCTACTCGTTGGTGCACGCCTTCGGCGCGGCTTTCGACGACCCGCAGCTGATCGTGGCCTGCGTCGTCGGCGATGGTGAGGCCGAGACCGGCCCGCTGGCGGCCGGCTGGCAGTCGAACAAGTTCCTCGACCCGGTGACCGACGGCGCGGTGCTGCCGATCCTGCATCTGAACGGCTACAAGATCGCCAATCCCACGGTGCTGGCCCGGATATCGCGGGACGAACAGCTGGCGATGTTCCGCGGGCTGGGCTACCGGCCGATCCTGGTCGCCGGGTCGGATCCGACTCTGATGCACCGCCAGATGGCGGCGGCACTGGACGACGCACTGGCCGATATTGCCGGGATCCAGCAGCGGGCAAGGGCCGGGACCGACACCGAGCGGCCCCGCTGGCCGATGATCATCATGGAGTCGCCGAAGGGCTGGACCGGCCCGAAGGTGGTGGACGGGCTGCCGGTGGAGGGCACGTTCCGGGCTCACCAGGTGCCGTTGAGCGAGGTGCGCACGAACGCCGAACACCGGGCGCAGCTCGAGGCCTGGATGCGCAGCTACGACCCGGAGGATCTGTTCGAGGCCGACGGTCGACTGCGTCGGGAGCTGGCCGAGCTGCCGCCGGCGGGTGACTTCCGGATGAGCGCGACGCCGCGGGCAAACGGGGGGCTGCTGCTGCGGCCGCTGGAGCTGCCGGACTTCGCCGACTACGCGGTGGACGTCCCGACTCCCGGCACCACCACGGCGGAGGCGACCCGACAGTTGGGGGTGTGGCTGCGGGACGTGATTGCGGCCAACCCGGAGAACTTCCGGTTGTTCGGCCCGGACGAGGTGAACTCGAACCGGCTCGGCGCCGTCTTCGAGGTGACGGACCGGGTGTGGGAGGGCGAGATCGTCGACGGTGACGACCATCTGGCCTCCACCGGCCGGGTGATGGAGGTGCTGTCCGAGCACCTGTGCCAGGGCTGGCTCGAGGGTTATCTGCTGACCGGTCGGCACGGTCTGTTCACCTGTTACGAGGCCTTCATCCACATCATCGACTCGATGGTGAACCAGCATGCCAAGTGGCTCAAGACCACCAGGAGCATCCCGTGGCGGCGGCCGATCGCCTCACTGAACTACCTGCTCACCTCGCACGTCTGGCGGCAGGACCACAACGGTTTCTCGCACCAGGACCCGGGTTTCATCGATCATGTGGTGAACAAGAAGGCGGAGGTGGTGCGGGTGTATCTGCCGCCGGACGCCAACACGCTGCTCTCGGTGGCCGATCACTGCCTGCGCAGCCGCAACTACATCAACGTGATCGTGGCCGGCAAGCAGCCGGCGCTGACCTACCTGGACATGGACTCGGCGATCGCCCACTGCACCCGCGGTCTGGGCATCTGGGACTGGGCGAGCAACGACGGCGATGGCGACCCGGACGTGGTGCTGGCCTGCGCCGGCGACATCCCGACGCTGGAGACGCTGGCCGCCGTCGACCTGCTGCGCCAACACCTGCCGGAACTGCGGGTGCGGGTGATCAATGTGGTCGACCTGATGCGCCTGCAGCCGGACACCGAACATCCACATGGCATGCCGGACAGGGAGTTCGATGCACTGTTCACCACCGACAGGCCAGTGATCTTCGCCTATCACGGTTACCCGACGCTGATTCACCGGCTGACCTACCGGCGCACCGGGCATGCGAACTTCCACGTCCGCGGGTACCGGGAGGAGGGCACCACCACCACGCCGTTCGACATGGTGATGCTCAACGACCTCGACCGTTTCCATCTGGTGATGGACGTGATCGACCGGGTGCCACAACTCGGGCAACGGGCGGCGACGCTGCGCCAGCAGATGGTCGATGCCCGGCTGGCCGCCAGGGCATTCACCAGGGCACACGGCGAGGACGATCCCGCGATCTCCGGCTGGAGCTGGCCGCACTGACCTGATCGCGCGGAAGTGTCCAGGTTGGTCAGTTGGGCATGGGCAGCATCGCCACGCCGTATCCGTTGAGCCGCACCGTGTCCGTCGGGCCGGAGGCGTCGGTGAGCAGATCCGACATCGGCTCCGGCAGCGCCACGGCGACCGGCTCCGAGGTGTGGTTGATGACGAATAACAACGCGTCGGCGCCGTCCCCGCGGCGGACCGCCTCGACGCCGTCGGGGAGCCAGGACAGCAGCGGCCGCACCCCGGCGTCGGTGCGTGCGGCGTCCAGCACGGCTCGGGTGCCCGCCGGGTCCAGTCGGCACGACAGGTAATAGACGGTGCCGTTGCCGACCCTGTTGCGCAGCACTGCGGGGCCGCCGGCCAGGCCACCGTCGACGTAGCGGCCGATCACCTCGGCACCGCGGAGCACCAGGTCCTCGCTGAACACCTCCGCGGCGTACCCGCCGGCGGCCGCGGCGGGGTCCGCGGCAGTGCTGGTCCGGGCGCCGTCAGCGCCGTTGTTGTTGTCTGGCAAACCGTCCAGGCTGACCCGTACCTGCTCGCCGGGCTGCAGCGGCCACCATTCCTGTACCGTCGCACCGACCAGGTCCCGGAGCGGGCCAGGGGCGCCGCCGGGGTGGATCCGGTCCCGCTCGTCGGCCACCCCGGAGAAGTAACTGAGCACCAGGGTTCCGCCGGCGGCGACCCAGTCCGCCAGGTTGTCCGCGGACCGCTGGGTGATCAGATACAGGCTGGGCGCGATGAGTAGCCGGAACCGCGACAGGTCGCCGCCGGGGTGCACGGCATCGGTCGGCACCGCACTGGCGCCGAGAGCCGTGTGCCAGTCCAGCATCTGGTCCCGCAGCTTCAGGTCGCCGGTCGGGTGCGAGTCCAGTTCGCCGGCCCACCAGCTGTCCCAGTCCAACAGAAGTGCTGTGTCACACCGGGTTCGCAAACCGGTGGGCTCTTGATGTGCGGCCAACTCGCTTCCCAGGGCGGTGATCTCGCGGAACACCCGGCTGTCCGGGCCGGTGTGCCCGACCATCGCGGAGTGGAACTTCTCGGCGCCGCCGGGGGAGGCGCGCCATTGGAAGAACATCACCGAATCCGAGCCGTGTGCCACCGCCTGCCAGCTGCTCGTCCGCATCTTTCCGGCCGGCTTCGGCGCATTCCGCGTCCGCCAGTTGACCGCGCTGGGCGCCTGCTCCATCAGCAGCCACGGCCGGTCCGGACGCAGGCTGCGGACGATGTCGTAGTCCATCGCGGCGATCCGGAACGAGCTCGGGTCGGCCGGATCCGGATAGTTGTCGAACGAGACCACGTCCAGGTCCGGCGCCCACTTCCACAGATCCAGCGAAGGCGTCACTGCGGCGAAGTTGGTGGTGAGCGGGACGTTCGGCGTGACTCGTCGCAGGATGTCGACCTCCACCCGCATCAGGTCCTGCAGTTCGTCGCTGGAGAATCTGGCGAAGTCCAGTTGCTGCGCGTTGTTCGGGAAGGTCGGTGCGACCCGGGGCGGCAGGATCTCGGCGAAGTCGGAGTAGCCCTGCGACCAGAACGTGGTGGTCCAGGCCCGGTTCAGCTCCTGGATGCTGCCGTACCGGCGCTGCAGCCAGGTCCGGAACGCGGCCGCCGACACGTCGCACCAGCAACCCTTGAGGTGGCAGCCGTACTCGTTGTGCAGGTGCCAGAGCTGCACGGCGGGGTGATCGCCCAACTCGGCGGCCAGTGCTTCGACCAGCGAGCCGACGGCATCGCGGAACACCGGGCAGGACGGGCAGTATTGCTGCCGCGCTCCCGGTGACAGGGTGACCCCGTCGATCCGCTGCGGCAGCATCTCCGGATGGCGGTGGCTCAGCCAGGGCGGCGGCGATGCCGTCATGGTGGCCAGGCAGACGCCGATCCCGCCGGCGTGCAGGCGATCCAGCACGGTGCGATAGAAGGAGAAGTCGAACGCGCCGGGCGTGGGTTCGGCGGTGGCCCAGCCGAAGATGCCCACCGACACCAGGTTGACCCCGGCCTGTCGCATCAGCTCGACGTCTTCGTCGAGCTTCTCGACCGGCCAGTGTTCGGGGTTGTAGTCGCCGCCGTATCTGACCGACCGGAAGTCCAGTGCCACGAAGCGTCCTTCCAGGTTGATCCGGCGTCGCGCCGCGGGACAGGCTATCCGGGCCCGGGTGCCGGCCGCACCGCGGGTAGCGACAATCGCTAGGCTCGACCCCCCGACCAGTTCAGGAGCCAAGGTGACGACTGTGCCTGACCTGCCCGCCGCTGCCGAGGGCGCTACGCCCGCCGGGCCGGATCTACTGACCCTCGGCGAGGTGATGCGGGTATTCGTCGCCGAGCCCGGCGACGCGGTCGCCAGGGCCGAACGGTTCCGTTCGTCCATCGGCGGTGCCGAGGGCAACGTGGCGATCGCGGTGGCCCGACTCGGATTGCGCGCCTCGTGGGTGGGCAACGTCGGCACCGACGACGCCGGCAGTTATGTGCTGCGGCGGCTACGCGCCGAGGGGGTGGACGTCGACGGGGTCGGGGTGGTGGACGGTTTCACCGGGATGCTCATCCGCAACTCCTCCGCCGACGGGGCAATCTCGGTGAGCTACCACCGGGCGGGATCCGCCGGGTCACGGCTGGATGCCGACCTGGTCCGGCGCGCCTGGGCACAGGGGGTACCGCGGGCGGCACACGTCAGTGGAATCACCGGGCTGCTGTCGGGCAGCTCGCTGGATGCGGTCCGGGAGCTGATGACCTTGGCCGACGATGCCGGGGTGCCGGTGAGCTTCGACGTGAACCTGCGCACCCGGCTGGCCCCGCTGGATGCCTGGCGGACGGTGATCCCGGAGCTCGCCGGGCGCGCCGACCTGGTGTTCGCCGGGGAGGCGGAGCTGGCGCTTGTGGAGCAGGGTGAGCCGCTCGCGGTGGCCCGTGGCCTGTGCGAGCGGCGGGCAAAGGCGGTGGTACTGAAGAACTCCGACCACACCTGCACGGTGGTGACGGCAGACGGTGTACTGACCCAGCCGCCGCTGGCCCGCCGGGTGGTCGACCCGGTCGGTGCCGGGGATGGGCTGGTGGCCGGGTACCTGACCGGCTTCCTCGCCGGGGACGGGCCGGCCGAGTGCCTGCGGCAGGGAGCCGCAGTGGCCGCGTTCGCGGTCGGCGGCTGGTCGGACACCGAGGACTACCCGACGCCGGCCGAGCTGGCCGGCTTCCTGGCATCGCTGGACGGCGGCGTCGAGCAGGTGTTGCGCTGACGGTTGCCCGAAGTTCGATCGCCTGGGGACCCTCGCTCCCACCGGCCCGCCGCCGGGGTGCGGGTGAGGCGCCGCCTAGTCTTGGCAAAGGGTTCTGGGAAGGTTCTCGGGACCGAACTCGTCCGCCGGCGAAGGGAATCAGCGTGTTCGGGTGGCACATCATGGAGCAGGCGACCCGACAGCGGGTGATCGGCATCGTGCGGACCGCCGACGCGGCATCGGCGGTCGCGGCCACCGAGACCTTGCTCCGCGCCGGCCTGGAGTCGGTCGAGGTGACGCTGACGAATCCCGCGGCACTGGAGGCGATCGCAAACCTGCGCGGCGCGCACCCGGATGCGTTGATCGGCGCCGGCAGCGTGCTGGACGGCCCGTCAGCGGTGGCAGCGGTGCGGGCCGGTGCGCGGTTCCTGGTCTCGCCGACGCTGTCCGTCGAGACGATCAGGGCGGCGGCCAGGTACGGCGTGCCGACGGTGGTCGGCACCGCGACCCCGACCGAGATGCTGACCGCGCTGGAGGCCGGCGCCGCCGCGGTGAAACTGTTCCCGGCGTCCAACTACACCCCGCGTTGGATCAGCGATGTGCGGGCGGCGCTGCCGCAGCTGCCGATCGTGCCCACCGGCGGGGTGACCCCGGAGAACGCCCGCGAGTGGCTGGATGCCGGCGCGGTCGCCGTCGGCCTGGGATCGGCGCTCACCAAGGGTGACCCGGAGCAGGCCGAGCAGCGGCTCCGGACCCTGCTCGCCGACCTGGCCCCTGGCGCCTGACCCGATCCCGAATGCCGGTCAATCATTCCAAATCATGAGATAGTTAGGCCGATCGTGGCGTGCCGACGGACTGCCCGCTACACTCAGCACCAGGTCATGAGTTCCAGCATCGAGCCCCGGCTTGCTGGGCGGCAACCCTCCACTCGCGGTGGGGTGCTCCGGGTGAAGACCAGGCTGATCGTCAACCGGCGATCGGCAAGCGCGGGCCCGTCATGACGATCCCGCCGAACCCGGCGCGGGTTCGGCAACCCGGAATGACAGTGTGGCCCGGAAGAACGCCCCAAGGAGGAGCGCTCAATGAGCCGCCGAATGTGTTGCTGTCGCAGCTGAATCGTCATCCCCGTTGGTCAGTCACGAACTGACGCACCCAGCCGATACCGACCGTCCTGACCACCCACCGGCCGTGAGCCGGTCGGTACCCGAACCGTCCCCGCCACCGCGGACACCGTCCGCGTACCCAAGGAGTCATCCATGACCTGGTCCTTCGAGACCCGCCAGATCCACGCCGGGCAGAGCCCGGACAGTCAGACCGGCGCCCGCGCGCTGCCGATCTACCAGACCACCTCGTTCGTCTTCGAGAACTCCGATCAGGCAGCCGCTCGGTTCGGCCTGGCCGAGTTCGGCCCGATCTACACCCGGCTGAACAACCCGACGACCGAAGTGGTGGAGAACCGGATCGCCGACCTGGAAGGCGGTGTCGGCGCCCTGCTGGTGAGCTCGGGTCAGTCCGCCGAGACGATCGCGCTACTGAACCTGGCCGAGGCCGGCGACCACATCGTCAGCTCGCCGAGCCTGTACGGCGGCACCTACAACCTGCTGCACTACACGTTCCCGAAGCTCGGCATCACCGTCGACTTCGTGGAGGACCCGGACGACCCGGAGTCGTGGCGGGCGGCGGCCAAGCCGAACACCAAGGCGTTCTTCGGCGAGACCATCTCCAACCCGAAGCAGGACGTGCTCGACATCGAAGCCGTTGCCGCCGTTGCGCATTCGCTCGGAGTTCCGCTGGTGGTGGACAACACCATCGCCACCCCGTACCTGATCCAGCCGATCAAGCACGGCGCCGACATCGTCGTCCACTCGGCGACCAAGTACCTGGGCGGGCACGGCACCGCGATCGGCGGGGTGATCGTCGACAGCGGTAACTTCGACTTCGCGGCCGACCCGGAGAAGTTTCCGAACTACAACACGCCGGATCCCAGCTATCACGGCCTGGTCTACGCCCGCGACCTCGGCGTCGGCTCGCCGCTCGGGGCGAACCTGGCGTTCATCCTCAAGGCCAGGGTGCAGCTGCTGCGCGACCTCGGATCGGCCATCTCGCCGTTCAACGCCTTCCTCATCTCGCAGGGTCTTGAGACCCTGTCGCTGCGGGTCGAGCGGCACGTGCAGAACGCAAAGGCGGTGGCGCAGTGGCTGTCCGAGCGGCCCGAGGTACTCAGCGTTGCCTACGCCGGGCTCGAGTCCAGCCCGTGGCACGCGCTGGCCCAGAAGTACGCACCGGCCGGTGCCGGCGCGGTGCTCGCCTTCGAGATCGACGGCGGCCTGGAGGCCGGTAAGAAGTTCGTCGACTCGCTGGACCTGCATTCGCACGTGGCCAACATCGGTGACGTCCGCTCGCTGGTGATCCACCCGGCATCCACCACGCACTCCCAGCTGACCCCGGAGGAACAGGCCGCCACCGGCGTGACCCCCGGCCTGGTCCGGCTGTCCGTCGGCATCGAGCACATCGACGACATCCTGGCCGACCTGGAAGCCGGCTTCACCGCCGCCAAGGCCGATGCCGCCGCGTCCGACACCGCGACGGGTGCATCGGCTTGACTCTCGCGCCGCACCGCCGTGGGACCGGATCAGCCGGTCCCACGGCGGCCGCGCGCCCGAAGGTGCCGGCCACCCGAGGCGGCCGGCAGTACGCCGACGTCGGTGACCTGCGCACGGACGCGGGCGTCGTGATCCCGAATGTCACCCTGGCGTACGAGACCTGGGGAACGCTGAATGCGCGGCGGGACAACGCCGTCCTGGTCCTGCACGCGCTGACCGGCGACGCCCACGTTGTCGGGCCGGCCGGACCCGGCCAGTCCACCCCCGGATGGTGGGACGGGCTGATCGGCAACGGTGCGCCGTTGGATCCCGACCGGCATTTCGTGATCGCCGCGAACGTGCTCGGCGGCTGCCAGGGCAGCACCGGGCCGTCGTCGACGGCACCCGACGGGCTGCCCTACGGCTCCCGCTTCCCCCGGCTGACGCCCCGCGACCAGGTGGCCGCCGAGGTCGCCCTGGCCGACCGATTGGACATCCGCTCGTTCGTCGCGGTGATCGGCGGGTCGATGGGCGGGATGCGCGCTCTTGAGTGGGGCGTCATGCAGCCCGACCGGGTCCGCAACGTGGTGGCGATCGCCACCTGCGCCGCCTACTCCGGTGATCAGATCGCCTGGAGCGCACCGCAACTGACGGCGATCCGGAGCGATCCGCGGTATCGCGGCGGCGACTACTACGTCGAAGCCGGGGGTGACGGACCACCACTGGCCGGGATGGCCGTCGCCCGGCAGATCGCCCACATCACCTACCGGTCCGCGGCGGAACTGGACGAGCGGTTCGGCCGCGACGAACAGGCCGGCGAGGCCGTCGCGTCCGGCGGCCGGTTCGCGGTGCAGTCCTACCTCGACCATCACGGCGACAAGCTGGCCGCCCGGTTCGACCCCAACTCGTACCTGGTGCTGACCGAGTCGATGAACCTGCACGACATCGGCCGGGGCCGCGGCGGAGTGGATGCCGCGCTGGCGTCGATCCGCGCCGAGCTGACGGTGGCCGTCGTCGACTCCGACCGGCTCTTCCCGCCGGCCCAGGGTGCGCTGATCGCGACCGCGCCGACGGCCCGGCCGTTGCGCACCCTGCACTCGGCGCACGGGCACGACGGCTTCCTGATCGAGGCCGAGCAGATCGCCGACGTCGTGCGGTCCGCGGTCCGCTGACGATTCCGGGGTGGCTCGACCGGCTACCTGGTGCAGACGATCCTGGCATCGCCCCAGTCGGCGTTGTCGTGGCCGACGCCGTCGCCGGCGTCCCCGACCTGCAGCACGAGCGTCTGCAGGCCGGTCAGATCAGCGGTCAGCTGCTGTGCCGGTTGTCCACCCCGCATCACCGGAGTCGACGCCAGCGTGGTTCCGTCGCCGACGACGGCAAAGGTCACCGAGCCCTTGGAGCCGGCCGAATCATCCAGGCCGACGTCGCCGGCGAACGACGTGCACTTCCCGGCCAGATCCAGGGTGACGGTGCTGACGGCGTTCGTCCCCAGGCCCTTGCTGTAGCCGACTCCGTTGATCGACAGCGGCTGGCCGTCACCTTCGCCGGTACCGCCGACGTTCTGGTCCCGTTCCACCGGTCCGTAACCATTGGTCGAGCCGCTCCATTCGAGGTCGCTGACGAACAGCTCACCGAACGGCCGGACGCTGACCGTGGTGGAGGCGCCGGTCGTCGAACTGTGGCCATCCAGCCGGTACCCGGCCAGTACGGTGATCGGGAACTTGCCGGCAGCAATGTCCTCCGGCACCGTCACGGTCCAGCTGACCGCGGCGGAAGCGCCCGGTGCCAGGGTGGCCGGTGCGCTGCTCACCGGTGTGGCTGTCCAACCGTCCGGCAGGTCGACCGAGGCGTTGACGGCGGACACCGGACGCGGTGACTGATTGCGGATCGCACTGTCGACGGTGACGGTGTCGCCGCCGGCCACCGTCCCGTCCTGCTCGAGGCGCACCGGGTCGACCGCGACATTCGACACCCTCGCCGGGACACCCCAGGTGTGCGCATTCCAACTCGGCGCCCGGTTCTGCCGGACGTCGACACCGCCGCGTACCGTGCCCAGATCGACCAGGGCGACCGATTCCAGTCCGTTGCCGACGCCGCCGGCGCTGGTCACCTCGATGGCCAACGTGTTGCGCCCGTTGGGGTCCAGGATGCCGTTCGGCACGACGAACGTGTGCTGCGGCCCGACATTCGCGATGTACTGGCCGATGTTCCAGCCGTTGACGTAGATCAATGCTCGATAGTCGCCGGTCGACCGCGGCGTCGTCGGATCACCGATCGTGATGCCGAGCGACGCGTCATCGACTGCGGGCGTGTGCAGCTGGAAACTGGTGCGGTACCACGTAGTTCCCGGCGTCGCGGCCGCAGCGGGTAGGTCAGCCTCGGCCCAGGATCCGTCCGGATAGCCCGGCAGGAACCAGCCCGCCCGATCGCCGTAGCTGCCGCTGGCGTTCATGGCGCCGCGGACCGGATCGGCGAGATCCTGGCCGCCACGGTTGCCCTGGATACGCCAGCTCGCGGTGGGCTGCACGATCGCTCCGGTCGCGTCGGCCATGGTCATCGAGATCAGCCCGCGGCCCTCCTTGTAGGCGTCGTTCACCCCGCCGTCCTCGTTGTGACCGTCGTTGCGGACCATCACCGACAGCTGGTGCTGCCCGTCGGTACGCAGTCCGTTCGGCACCGCGAAGGTGACGGTGCCGCTGGTCGGCGGTGACGAAACCCCGGTACCCAGAACGTCTTGCCCCAGGTAGACGCCGTCCAGCCAGGCCTGCAGCATCCCAGCGCCGCCGCCGCCATACCGCAGCGTGATGGAGGTGGCCGCAGCTGTCGCCGTGTAGCGACCGCGGTACCACACATCACCGCTGTGGAAGCCGTAGTCGTCGGCGGTCAACACCGGTTGGCCCGCAGCCGGTTTGGTGGTGCTTGCAGTGGTGGTCCGGTCGGCCGGCTGCCACTGCGAATCGTCGAATCCCGGTGCGGATTCGGGCGATCCGGGTGCGGAGCGCCAGGTGGCAGCGGTCAGGTCCGGCAGCGCGATCGGTGCGGCCCCGGGTAGCAGCTGGTCGGCGACCAGGCTCCCGTCCGCTGCTCGGTGAACAGCGACCCTGGTGCCGTTCCAGGTGACGCGGTCGACGCCAGGCGGAGCCCACACCTGCAGCTCCGCGGCGGTCGAGGTGTCTCCGGTCAGCGCGAGCGTCTGGCGTGCGATCGTCGCGGAACGAACCAGTTCCGGTCCACGCTCCAGCACGGTGCCGGCCGGGGTGGTCTGTTGCCAGAAGGTGCCGGCGGTATGTTCGTCGGCCAGCAACAGGGTGAGCGGAGTCCGACCGCCGCCGGTGATCCGCACCTGCGCCAGGCTGTCGTGTACGTAGTTCAACCGCAGGTCGCCGGTCGCCGCGTCGTAACTGCTGGCAACCGTGCCGGAGAGCACCTGGACGTTCGGTTCCTGCGAGTAACGCAGGACAGTCTCGCCGTCATCGCCGGGCGGCGCGTAGAGCAGCGCGAGCTGGGAGGCGCCCTGGCGCAGGTGGGTCATGATCTGCGAGGTGGAGTAGACCAGGTGCGGTCCGCTCGCGCCGTCGAGGTCGTAGTCGGCGACCAGAATCTTCGAGGTCTGGCCGTCGATCCGCAGCGAACCCTGCTGCGGCACGGTGTATGTCCCGTCAGCGGTGGCGATCGGGAACGTGAAGCTTTCGTCGGTGGTGGCGCTCGACGGGTTGTGCATGGCGATGTAGAAGTGGGTGCCGGTGTCGGGATTCACGTCGTCGTACACCTTGATCGCCGGGCTGCTCGGGGTGACCATCGCCGCCTTGTCGATCTTAGTGATCGGATTGACCGACTGGACGAACAGCCCGAGCTGCTTCATCGTCGTGACCTTCGGACGCAGCTGACGGGCCTCGTCGATACCGGCGCCGTAGTCGTAGGAACTGAAGACGACAGGTGCCGGCTGCCAACCCCACGAGGTGCCGCCGAAGCCCATGTAGATGTTCTGGATACTGATCCGGTTGGCGATGTTGGTGCCGTAGAAGACCCGCTCGTATCCGGGGCCCTCGCGCTCTGCCGTGCACTGGTAGGTGCCGTTGCTGCCCCAGTAGTCGAACCAGCCGCCGCCGAATTCGGCGGCGAACCCGGGGGTGTCCGGCGAGGCGGTCGACCCGCCGTTGGCACCCCCGCTGCCCCAGATGCCCCAGTCCGGCGCGGTCGCCGGGCTACCGGTGGTGCCGTCGGTGCGGCAGGCGCCGCCTGGGTAGCCGTCGAAGGCGTAGAGGTCGGTCGGGCCCTCGACCGTGCCGGGTACGTCGGACCCCGTCGGCACCCAGATCCCGTTGCGGCCCTTGTCGTTGTGGAAGATCGGCACCGTGATGTCGTCGCTGCGGACCTTGTCGTACAGGTGCTGCATGTAGTCGCGCTGCGAGCTGCCGGTGGCGGCGAGTTCGTTCTCGATCTGGTACAGGATCACCGACCCTTGGCCCTTGGTGTACTGATGCCGGGCGATGATCCGGTCGACCGCCGTCAGCCACTGGTCCGCGGCGGCGACATAGCTCGCATCATTGCTGCGGCCCTTGCCGTCCACCGTCGACAGCCATCCCGGAAAGCCGCCGCCGCTGACTTCGGCATTGATGTACGGGCCGGGCCGGGCGATCACGTAAAGCCCGGTCTCCTCGGCGATGTCGAGCAGCCGGTCGATGTCGCGGACGCCGGAGAAGTCGTAGACCCCGGGCTTGGGCGAGTGGTAGGCCCAGTCGAAGTAGAGCGACACCGCGTTGTAGCCCTCGGCCTTCATCTTCTGCAGGACGTCACGCCACAGATCCGGGCTGGGCAACCGGAAGTAGTGGAACTCACCGGACCAGATGTAGGTGGGCTTGCCGTCCAGCTGCAACGAGTACTTGTCGAAGGTGACCGTGTGGGTGCGGCTGGTCGAATTCGGGGCAAGCCCGCCGGCCGGGGCGGCGACCACAGCGGCCGGGGCGACGGCGGAGACCGGCTGGGCCGCCGGTGCGGCCTGCGCGGGGGTGACCAGCGCCGCGCCGATCAGGGCGGCGCCGGCCATCGCGGTACCGACCGACCAGCGGCGCCTGCCGAACCGTCGGCGGGCGTCCGGGTGGGGGTTGCTGCGGGCGGGAGTGAACCGAACAGAAGGCATGGGTGAGCTCCAGTTGGGAAGTACGCCGTCGGACCTGTAGCCGCAATGCGGCCCCTCGCCCGGAACTGAACCGGAGCTTCGCGCAAATGTCAACCATTCCGATCAAAACCGCACATCTGCGGGGATGGGCGCGACCGTCGGCCGAGTGACCGCAGTGACAGGAGTCACTCCGGTCGAGTCGAGTGACGCGCGCTACAGTGACCCCGTTGTCAGGCCAACGATGGTCGGGACAACCGCAGGTGAGGAGTCGAGGATGAGCCGCAGTGGCCTCGAGCAGGCTTCAACCGGATCGGTGCCAGGGGGAGTCGGGTCGCCCGCCCGGGCGCGGATCGCGGATCGGACCCTGCGGACCGACCGATGGTGGGTCCAACCGGCCCTCACCTTCACCCTGCTGGTCATCTGGCTGTTGTACGCGCTGGTCAGGACGGTTTCCCAGCGCGCCTACTTCGTCGAGCAGTACCACTACCTCTCGCCGTTCTCCTCGCCCTGTCTGACGAGTTCGTGCGCGCCCGCCGCCCGGGACTTCGGTACCTGGTTCGGCGACTTCCCGCCGTTCGTGCCGTTCGGACTGCTCGTGCTGCCGTTCCTGCTGGGCTTCCGGCTGACCTGTTACTACTACCGCAAGGCGTACTACCGGTCGTTCTGGCTGTCGCCGCCGGCCTGCGCCGTCGCCGAACCGCACAGCAAGTACTCCGGGGAGACCCGCTTCCCGCTGATCATGCAGAACATCCACCGGTACTTCTTCTACGCCGCGGTGATCGTGTCGCTGATCAATACCTATGACGTGATCAGGGCTTTCCGCGGCGCGGACGGCGGATTCGGGATCGGCCTCGGCACGATCATCATGCTGGTCAACGTGGTGCTGCTGTGGACCTATACAGCGTCGTGCCACTCGTGCCGGCACCTGATGGGCGGCCGGCTCAAGCACTTCTCGGCCCATCCGGTGCGCTACCGCGCCTGGACCTTCATTTCGAAACTGAACACCAAACACATGCAGCTGGCCTGGACGACGCTGGGCACGCTGATGCTGACCGACGCCTACATCGCGCTGGTCGCGTCCGGGGCCCTGAGTGACTGGAGGCTGATCAACTGATGGCTGCCGAGGTGGAGCACTTCGACTACGACGTGGTGATCATCGGGGCGGGCGGCGCCGGTCTGCGTGCGGCGATCGCCGCCCGCGAATCGGGCCTGCGTACCGCGATCATCTGCAAATCCTTGTTCGGCAAGGCGCACACAGTGATGGCCGAGGGTGGAATCGCGGCCAGCATGGGCAATGTCAACAGCCACGACAACTGGCAGGTGCACTTCGGCGACACCATGCGGGGCGGGAAGTTCCTGAACTCCTGGCGGATGGCCGAGCTGCATGCCAAGGAGGCGCCCGACCGGGTCTGGGAGCTGGAGACCTACGGCGCGTTGTTCGACCGCACCCCGGAAGGCAAGATCAGCCAGCGCAACTTCGGTGGTCACGAGTACCCCCGGCTTGCTCACGTCGGCGACCGCACCGGTCTCGAGCTGATCCGGACGATGCAGCAGAAGATCGTCTCGCTGCAACAGGACGACGAGAAGGAGTCGGGCGACCCCGAGGCCAGGCTGAAGGTGTTCGCCGAATGCACCATCACCGAGCTGCTGACCGCCGAGGGCGGCGCGATCGCCGGGGCCTTCGGCTACTGGCGCGAGACCGGCCGCTTCATCCGCTTCAACGCGCCGGCGATCGTGCTGGCCACCGGTGGCATCGGCAAGTCGTTCAAGGTCACCTCGAACTCGTGGGAATACACCGGTGACGGGCACGCCCTGGCGCTGCGCGCCGGCTCGACGCTGATCAACATGGAGTTCGTCCAGTTCCACCCGACCGGAATGGTCTGGCCGCCGTCGGTCAAGGGCATCCTGGTGACGGAGTCGGTTCGCGGCGACGGCGGGGTGCTGAAGAACGCCGAGGGCAAGCGGTTCATGTTCGACTACGTGCCGGACGTCTTCCGTGGCCAGTACGCCGAGACCGAGGAGGAGGGCGACCGCTGGTACACCGACCCGGACAACAACAAGCGTCCGCCGGAACTGCTGCCCCGTGACGAGGTGGCCAGGGCGATCAACTCCGAGGTCAAGGCTGGTCGGGGATCGCCGCACGGCGGAGTCTTCCTGGACATCGCCTCCCGTCGCTCCGCTGCCGAGATCATGAAGCGGCTGCCGTCGATGCACCACCAGTTCAAGGAGCTCGCCGACGTCGACATCACGGCCGAGCCGATGGAGGTCGGCCCGACCTGCCACTACGTCATGGGCGGCGTCGAGGTCGACCCGGACACCGCTGCGGCCACCGGGGTGCCGGGACTGTTCGCGGCCGGTGAGGTCTCCGGCGGGATGCACGGCTCCAACCGGCTCGGCGGGAACTCGCTGTCGGACCTACTGGTGTTCGGCGCCAGGGCCGGGATCGGCGCGGCCGAGTACGTCAAGGGCCTCGGTGACGAACGGCCGACGGTCGACTCCTCGGTGATCGATGCCGCCGCGGCCGTCGCGCTGGCTCCATTCGAGGAGGAGGGCGGTGAGAACCCGTACACGCTGCACCAGGAGATGCAGCAGACGATGAACGACCTGGTCGGCATCATCCGCAAGGCCGAGGAGATCGAGCAGGCGCTGGTCAAGCTCGAGGAGCTCAAGGCCAGGGCGGTGCATCTGACGATCGAGGGTCATCGCCAGTTCAACCCCGGCTGGCACCTGGCGCTCGACCTGCGCAACATGCTGGCGGTCAGCGAGTGCGTTGCCAGGGCTGCGTTGCTGCGCCAGGAGAGCCGCGGCGGCCACACCCGTGACGACTACCCCGAGATGGATCCGAACTGGCGGCGCAAGAACCTGGTCTGTTCGCTGGAAGGCAGCGGACCTTCGGCGCACGTCAAGGTCGTCGAGCAGCCGATGGTCCCGATGCGCGAGGACCTGCTCGCCCTGTTCAAGCGCGACGAGCTGAAGAAGTACCTGACCGACGACGAGCTGGCGCAGCTGCCGGAACGGAGCGAATCATGAGCAAGCTTGCGGGTGAGTCATGAGTTACGACGCGCACTTCCGGGTGTGGCGGGGTGACGCCGAAGGCGGCGAACTCGTCGACTACACCGTCGAGGTCAACGACGGTGAGGTCGTGCTCGACATCATCCACCGGCTGCAGGCCACCCAGAGCGGCGACCTGGCCGTCCGCTGGAACTGCAAGGCCGGCAAGTGCGGCTCCTGTAGCGCCGAGATCAACGGGATGCCCAAACTCTTGTGCATGACCCGGATGTCGACCTTCACCGAGGACGAGACGGTCACCGTCACCCCGATGCGGGCGTTCCCGGTGATCAAGGACCTGGTCACCGACGTGTCCTTCAACTACGCGAAGGCCCGACAGATCCCGGCCTTCGCCCCGCCGGACCTGGCACCCGGCGAGTACCGGATGCAGCAGGTCGACGTCGAGCGCTCGCAGGAGTTCCGCAAGTGCATCGAATGCTTCCTCTGTCAGGACACCTGCCACGTGGTGCGCGATCACGAGGACAACAAGGAGTCCTTCGCCGGGCCGCGGTTCTTCATCCGGGCGGCCGAGCTCGACATGCATCCGCTGGACACCCGTACCGACCGGGCCAACTTCGCCCGCGACGACCAGGGCATCGGGATGTGCAACATCACCAAGTGCTGCACAGAGGTCTGCCCCGAGCACATCAAGATCACCGACAACGCGATCATCCCGATGAAGGAACGCGTCGTCGACCGCAAGTACGACCCGCTGGTCTGGCTCGGGTCCAAGATCCGACGTCGGACCGGTTAGCGATCGCGTGCCGCCCGTCGCTGGGAGACCCGGACCTGCGAGGCCGGAGCCTTTCCAAGACATCCGGATGCGATCGACACAAGGACGGTCATGCCTGGGTTGACGACACCGCTGTCGGGCGTTGCGTAGTTGCTGACGGTGGCAGGCCTCCCGGCGGACCCGGGAGTCCCAGCCTGTAGCCGTCGCCGGACCAGAGGAATAGGTGTCGGGTACCGATTGGGTAACGATCCGCCGATTGGTACATGCACTATTGCCAGGCTGGTGCAATGTGCAGCGATGGTCAAGCATCCGCGCTTACGTCCAGCCCTGCAGGAAAAGCGATGTTGGGCGAGTGTGCTCGTCGCAGTGCTCGTGTGCTCGTCGCAGTGCTCGCAGTCGTAGTCACACCGGTGATGCGTCCGCTACCAGCCATGGCGAACAACTTTGGCGGCTGCACAACGCTCTCGCAGCCATGTTACGTACCCACAGCAAACGTGCGGTTGTCATACACGCTAGGTCCGAGAATGCGAGCGGCGGCCGAGGCTACACGCACGCAGAGTTACAACACACCACCGACCTCAACGTGTCGTTGGACTCCACAGGTTCCAATTACACTGTTCGCCTGTTCATCGACGATACACTTCCTAGCCCTACGGTCGGCAGATATAACTGTCGATCGGGTCACCTCACCCCTTATGGCATCTGCAATATCGGTGACGTCCGATTCAAGGGGACGGCGATATCTACTTGGACTGATGACCACCTAAAGCAACTCGCGGGTTTGCCCAGGGTCTGGTTGACCGGTTCGTCAGGCCGCGGGTGCGGCTCTGTTGATTGTCTCAAACTCGATCGGGGTCAGCTTCCCGAGGCGGCGTTGCCGGCGTTTGCGGTGGTAGGTCCGCTCGATCCAGGTCACGATCGCCAGGCGCAGCTCCTGGCGGGTGCGCCACCGCTGGCGGTCCAGGACGTTGCGCTGCAGTAGCGCGAAGAAGCTCTCCATGGCCGAGTTGTCGGCACATGCCCCCACCCTGCCCATCGAGCCGAGCAGGCCGTTGTTGGCCAGGGTCCGGACGTATTTCTTGGATCGGAACTGCGATCCGCGGTCGGAGTGGACCACGCAC
>NZ_AUFT01000018.1 GCF_000426645.1 Nakamurella lactea DSM 19367
AGGCACCGAAGCACGCACCTGGGAACCGAAACGGCTGCGGCTACGCCTGTTTTCGATCGCCGGCCGCATCGCCAGACGATCCCGCCGAGTACACCTGCGGCTGTCGGCGCACACACCCTGGGTCCGCCTGATCACCACTGCCATCAGACAGCTGAACCCAGCACCGACCTGACCATCAGAACCCGACCTATCCCGACCTGGCAGCACCACCCCTCGGGCAGTGGAACCCGACGCACCAACCGCGGCGACACGCGGACCACCAGCCACCACCAACCGCAAACGGAAGGAGAAAAGGATCAAGACCCGGCGCCATCAGACCAACCCGGCCGACTCGCGAAAGATCGAGGCTAGTGTCCCGGGACAACTATTCGGGAAGGGGAGGGACCATGAGGCGGATTGCTCGCACACGACGGATCCGGATTGAAGGGGTGGCGGCTCTGGTCGCCGCTCTCTTCGTGGGTTCGATGGCCGTCACTGTGACCGCGACCGCAGAAACGGACGAGGACCCCGTCGTCTTGCACATCGCTGCGGCAGACCACGTGAGCCTGCAAGAGGCGACGATTCGAGCCGACGTCGAGAGCAAAGCGTCGCTGATCGGAGTCTTAGCGAAGGAAGCCTTCCTGGACTCCTACGCCGGCCTCTACTACGACCCCGAGGGTCCGCGGGTGCGCATTAAGGGGAGCATCGGCGAGGATCAGTTGAAGGAGCTAGACACTAAGCTCTCCACAATCGGCGTACCTGCCGAAAGGGTGAAGGTCGTGTCAGCCCGCTTTACAGAATCGGAAATGGTTGCCCTGGCTGACCAGATCGGAAACCTGATCCACACGGACCTCCCTTACACCCAGTACGTCGTCAAGCCCGACATTAGAACGGAATCTATCAGCGTTTCAGTCCCTCGCGAACAGGTGAAAGCCGTCGACCTCATCATCGTCGGCGTTCAAGAACAATCCATCATACCGATCGAGGTTAGTGGTGCCGATAGTATGCCTGTCACCCAAACCTGCAATACCACGAATCAGTGCACCGACTACCTGAGGGGCGGCATCAGTCTGGAATTCGTATCGCGACAGAATCACTATTACTGCACCTCCGGCGTCATGGTACGTGGGCGCGGCACGGGCAACACCTATATGATGACGGCTGGACACTGCGGCTTCGACATCGGCGATCCCTTTTATGCCGTATATCCGAACAGCAGCCTGCATAGCATCGGCCCCAAGCACTCTAGTACCTATCGCAGCGGCGGTGACGCCGGACTCGTGAAGGTCACCAACCCCAACTGGACGATCAAGCCGTGGATCTACAGCAACTACAGCGGAGTTAACGGGCAGTACCTGGTTCAGGGTACTAGCCTGAACACTGTAGGAGTAAGGGTTTGCAAGTCCGGAAGAACCACCGGAACGACTTGCGGTGAGATTACCGACGTGACGCTAACTGTATCGTATTGCGAGGCTAACTCTTCATACGGGAACTGCGCTCTGCCCGTAGTTCCGGTTAACCATCTGGTGGAATCGGACATGTGCGCCCAAGGCGGAGATAGCGGCGCGCCAATCTTTTCATATCACCTGGTGTACGGCATCCTGTCTGGGATCATATTGAATAGTTGCACAGTGTTCTATACAGGAATTACCACCGACGCCAACGCACTCAATGTGGACGTGATTCTCGGATAACTACGCCCCGGATTCGCGCCTATTCGATGACCAGGGCGATCGATGCGAGTATCGATCGGAGCTGGCTCGGTTCAGCTTCGATGCGTATGGCAACGCCCTGCGTAGGAAATACGACGATGGTGTAGGCTGTATAGTGGGGGTGTTCGTCGTCACCGGTGCGACCCGTAAGCCCGTTCACGTGAATCGGCTCAGTGGCAACATCCGTGTTCATCCAGGTGTCTGCGACCTCAAGTGGCGTCACTAACACGCCCGAAGCATTCGTGCGCTGCGAGGATTCCTCCTGCTGTGCCAGGCAGATGGTCTGTTGGTCTATTTGGGTCTCGATCAGCGCGTAGTTCGTGGGAGCTGCCTTGCACAGTGGGTAATTGTCCATATGCACCCACGTCGTGGGCACCGTGAGCTGAACGCCACGGAAGGTTAGAACACCACCTGGTGTGATCGATCCGCCGTCCGGGTTACTCAAGGTGCTCGCGTTGCGATCGCGCTCAGTGGCCGACGGCGCCCATGTCGTCGGCACCGGTGTCTGTTGAGCTGCCACGTGTGTGGACGTCGCCGGCGCCACGGTGTCTGGCTGCGTCACCGTAGATGGATGGTCCCTATCGGTGAGCGCAACTGTGGTGACGATCCCGCCAATCAAGACCGCGGTCACGATGCCGGCCGTCACGATAGGCGGCCAGCGTCGCGTTGGAGGCCTGACCGGCTCGACACACAGGTGGTGTTCAGCGATGTCGTCATCGCGGGCGGTCATCGCGTCGCGGAGGGCGGTGACGCCCGCGTCTGACTCGTTGGGTCGCTTCATGGGATCGCTCTCCGGGTTAGTTGTTCGTCAGGGTCACTGTCGCGGAGCAGGGCGCGCAGTTCGAGAGAGTCCGCGGTAACACAGTGATCGGGCGGTCGACTCTCGGCAGCCGAGGTGCTCGCCGATTTCCGCATACGGGTAGCCGAGGTAGTGGTGCATCACCACCGCAGCTCGTTCGTTCGCTGGCAACGTCGCCAATGCAGACCACACCCCGGTCCAAACTGCGGTCCGGCCGGAGATGTCCTCGGCGTCGGCAACGTGGTGCCCGAGTTCAGCATCGGCGTGCCGGCGCCAGGCGAGACTGTGTCTTGCCCGAAGATACCTGCGGGTGATTGATCGGACAACGTATGCCTTTCTGGCCGGCTCCGGAGGCGTCCCCGTGCGTGCCCAGCCGCGCTGGCACGACAACAAGGACTCCTGGACCAGGTCTTCGGCAGTGTGATGCCCATGGGTCAGCTGATAGGCGTACCGCACTAGAGCAAGGCCATCTCGCTCGACCAGGAGTGCGACTGCCTGAAACGCTTCCATACCGTCGGACACCAGCAAACTCCTCTCGCCCCCCGGACCGAACATGACCTCGCTACACCTTAAGAGGCAACCGGAGCATGAAACGTTGCACGTTCCGCCGGATTCGGTCCGACGGTGACGGCGCTTGACCCATTCCAAAAGCGCGCACACGCACTGCAAAGCCATCGTCGACAGCCGCCGGTCCTACGCCCTACTGTCTGCGTCAGCGAGCCTTGGACAACGACGACATGTGGAACCCGTCGACCCTGACCGGCGGCATCGCGCTGCGGGTGAACCAGTCGCTCCACTCCCGGGACAGACACCGCTCGGTCGCCCCGACGTCGGATGCCCGGCGCAACACGTCCAGCGGCCACATATTGAACCGGAAGTTGTTCACCGCACCGGTCACCTCGCTCGACCAGGTAGACCCCGTCCCTGGTGAGTCCGGTGAGCAGCCGCGTCATCGGGTCGACCTCGCGGATGTACCACTGCGAGGTGACCAGCAGCCCGCGCTCCAGGTCGCCCACCAGCTGATCCAGCCCGCGGGTCTGGTCACCACCGCGCAGCACCAGGTTCTCGGCGGCCGGGGTGAACGCCTCTCCGTACTCGGCGGCGGACGCCCTGGTCTGCAGGGTGCCAAGTTCCAGGTCAAGAAGGGCTCGACCGTCCTGGCCACCGGAACCACCGACACCTCCGGCAACTGGACGTCCGGCTATCTGGGAAGCAACGTGAAGGTCGGCGACAAGGTCTCGATCGTCAAGACCGACGCCGCCACCGGTAACGGCCTGGCTGGCGCGACTTTCGCCATCCACAAGACCAGTGCGACCGGCGCGACCGTTGGCACCATCACCTCGGTTGCCTCAGGCGCAGCCACCAGTGCCTACCTGACCGGCGATGTGAAGGTCGGCGACACGGTGTGGATCGTCGAGACGTCGGCTCCCGCGGGCTTCACGAAGGCCGCCACCGTCACCGCGACGGTGACCCGCACCGGAACAGGAACGGGCAGCGTGTCCGTCAGCGACGCCCGCGTCTTCGGTAGTGCGGCGGTCGCCAAGGTTGACACCGTCACCGGCAAGCCGATCCCGGGCGTGACCTTCATGGCCGAGGCGCAGAAGGCCGGCACCACAACTTGGGTCACCGTCACCGGTGGAGCAATCAACGGCACCACCACTAGCCCCGAGGGCTACATCACCGGCGCCAGCGGGCGCGCACAGATCGACGGCACCCAGTCCACTCCCGGGCTGCAGGACCGTCAAGGGGATGCGGCGGCGAGACGCGATCTTCACCGATTGCAGTTCACCAGAGCGGATCATCGCGAACACCGCGGTGCGACTGAGCCCGAGCGCTTCGGCCGCCTCCTCGGCGGTCAGCATCAACTTGGGCACGACCGGCTCGGGGTGGGCGCCTCGTCCTCTACCGGCCGGGGCGCCAGTGCTTCACCCAACACGGCCAGGTCCGCCACAATCCGGGCGATCAGATCCGACGGTCGAGGTGCTGAACCCTCCTGCTGCTGCTTCTCCATGCAGAGCACATGCGCGGGGAGCCTCTCGCACCCCCAGTCCTGACCGGTTCCGAGGGGGTCAAAAAATGCACCTACGAGTGCACCTATTTGTCCATCAAGATCCAACCCTTGGTCGGGCATGATCGACTCGACATGCCCTGACCAGGGGTTTTTGGCGGTAGCGGTGGGATTTGAACCCACGGAACGCTTTCACGCTCACACGCTTTCGAGGCGTGCTCCTTAGGCCGCTCGGACACGCTACCGGGAAGAACCTTACCGGAGGGACGGCGGTGGTTTCGACCGCCTGCGGCCAGGTAGCGCGGTTCGGTCAGCGCCGCCGGGCGAAGAAGTCCCGCATCAGGGCTGCCGCTTCGTCGGCCAGCACGTCTCCGCGGACCTCCACCCGGTGCGGCAGACGTGGATCCCGCAGCACGTCCCAGAGCGACCCGGCGGCACCGGTCTTGGGCTCCCAGCAGCCGAAGATCAGCCGGGACACCCTGGCCGCGACCAGGGCGCCGGCGCACATGGTGCAGGGTTCGACGGTCACCGCCATGGTGGCGCCGGACAGGTTCCAGGTCCCGGCATGGGTGGCCGCGATGCGCAGCGCGACGATCTCGGCATGGGCGGTCGGGTCAACGGTGGCTTCGCGTTGGTTGCGGCCGGCGACCACGTACGAATCGTCCAGCGCGAGCACCGCGCCGATCGGGACCTCGTCGGCCGCAGCGGCGATTCTTGCCTGCTGCAGCGCCAACCGCATCAGCAGCAGGTCGTCCTCGGGGACGAACGAGGTCGTCACCGTCGGGGTCAGTCGGCGTCGACGACGGCCGCGTACTGATCGGCGAACCCGCAGCTCTCGGCGATCATCTGCAGTTGCTCGTCCGGGAACAGGTCGTCCTCGGCGACGATCAGCGACATCTGCTCCTCCGGCACCCCGAGGTCGGCCAGCAACCCGAGTTCACCCTCCGGCCACGGTTCGTCGTCGTCCTCGTCGTCCTCTTCGGGGATGGGCACCTGAAGCAGGTCGAGCACATCGGCCGCGATGTCGTAGTCCAGACCTGCGGTGGCGTCCGAGAGCAGCAGTGAGGCCCCGCCCGGGATCGGCCGGACGATCACGAAGAACTCGTCGTCGACGGCGATCATCGCGAACACCGCGCCGGTCGCCGACACCCTCCGCAGGGCGGTGATCACCCCGTCCAGGTCGTCGATCAGCTCTTCGGCGAGCAGCGAGCATCGCCATTTCCCGTCCTCGTGGACGACTGCTACCGCTGAACCGTCGGTGCTCACGTGACAAACGTACGACCTCCCCGCAACTCCGGCTATCCATTGGTCCGTTCGGCCGGGCATTTGCTCGGTCGTCACCCGGCCATCGCCGGCCCGGGCGTCCCGATGCCGTCTGCTCTGCCTGACCTCCGCGGGGCCGGTCGTGGGCCCGATTCGACCGCCGACGAAGATGACCCGATGGCCCCCACCCGCTACCTGGAGATCGCCGACGAGCTCGCCGACGAACTCGCCGACAGCCCGACCGGCAGCCGGGTGCCCAGCGAGAACGAACTGACCGTGCGCTTCGGCGTCGGCCGCTCCGCCGCTAGGGCCGCGATCGAGGAGCTCGAACGGCGCAACATGGTCCGCCGGGTCAAGGGCGCGGGCACGTTCGTCCAGCGGCCGATGCAGTTCTCGGTGAAGGCCGGCGGCCCGACCGCCTGGGAGCAGCTGATCCGCTCCGGAGTCGGGCACACCACCGTGCCGCTGGTGCGTGGGGGCACGCTGCCTCGAACCGCGGCGCAGGCCATGGGCGTGCCCACCGGCACCCCTGGATTACGGCTGTCGGTGCGGATGACGGCGTACGAGCAGCCGATCGGCCGTTCGGCGCTGTGGGCGGTCGGCACGGACCGTACCGAGGTGACTGAAGGGCTGCGGGAACACCAGGCGCTGCTGACGGCGATCGACGCCCGGCAGGTGCGTTTGCGTTATCGCACGGCAGAAGTCACGCTGGCGAACGCGACCGCGGATTTGGCGGCGGAACTCGGCATCGGCGTTGACCGCCCGTACTGGAAGATCGAAGGTGTGCTGGTGGACGATTCGCGAGCAATATCCGTGTGGGTGCGAACCGACTTCCGGGCGGACCGGATCAGTCTGGTCATGCAGATCGGTTCCGGCCGTGAGGCCGGCACCGACTCCCCGACCGCCCGGGAATCGCTGTGACCCCGCCGCTGCCGCCGGCGATCTGCGTGCTGGGGATGGGCCTGATCGGCGGCTCGTTGCTGCGCGCCACCGGCGAACGGCTTTCGGTGTCCGGTTGGTCGCCGAGCGAAGGCACCAGAGCGGCCGCGACAGCCGGCGGCTTCCTCGCCCATGCCGAGTTGGAAGAAGCGTTGGCCTGGGCTGTCCGCTACGACGCCCTGGTCGTCCTGGCCGCACCGCTGACGGCCTTCGACACTCTGCTGCGGAAGATCACCCGGTATGCCCCCGAGGTACTGCTGACCGATGTCGGCAGCGTCAAATCCGGTGTCGCCCAGCAGGTCTCGGCGATCGTGCCGCGGGCACGCTACATCGGTGGGCATCCGATGGCCGGCACCGCCGAATCCGGCTTCGCGGCTGCCGACGCGAGGCTGTTCGCCGATGCGGCCTGGGTCACCTGCCTGGACGACGGTAGCCGGATGGAGACCTGGGACCTGGTGGCCGGCCTGGCGTTGGCCGTCGGCAGCCGGGTGGTGCCCTGCACCGCCATCGATCACGACCTGGCCGTGGCCAGGGTCTCGCACCTACCGCACCTGCTCGCGCTGGCCCTGGCCCAGGTGGCCGAACTCGGTGGCCCACTGGCGTTGTCGCTGGCCGCCGGTTCGTTCACCGACGGCACCCGGGTGGCCGGCACCCGGCCCGAGCTACTGCGGGCGATGCTGGAATCCAACCGCGAGCCGTTGGTGGACGCCGCCGACGACGCGCTCGGAATCCTCGGTGTGGCACGGGCTTCGCTGGCGTCCACCGGCTCGCTGGAGCGGATCAGCACCGGCGGTCATGCCGCTCGCGAAGGGTACAACCACCGCAACGACGGGCTGACGGAGTTCGAACTCGTCGACCCGACGGCCGCCGACCTGATCGCGATCGGTGCCGCCGGTGGCCATCTCACCGAGCTGACCAGGACCGACACCGGCCGCACGGTCCGCGGCCTGAGCCATCCTGCGTAGTGATCCCGCCCGTGCACACTCGCCAGTTCTCCCTGCAGAGTTGCCCGTCATCTCCTCCACAGTCGTCCCTGCCCCCCAACAAGGGGTAGGGAGCTGGAGCCGGAACCGGCCTCAGCCGATCGTCAGCGGGCCGGAGTCGCCGTCCGCCGCCGGGCCGTCCGCCGCGGTGTCGGCCGGGCCCCGGCCGGCCCAGCTCCAGGCGTACTTGCCGTCGTCCACCGCGACGCCACCCTCGCCGAGCTCGAGTGGCCGGAAGGTATCGACCATCACCGCCAGCTCGTCGAAGTAGTCCTTGCCGATGGCACCCTCGACCGCGCCGGTCTGCGGGCCGTGCGAGTGCCCACCGGGGTGCACGCTGATCGACCCCTTGCCGATGCCGGATCCCCTGCGCGCCTCGTAATCTCCGTCGACATAGAACATGATCTCGTCGGAGTCGACGTTCGAGTGGTAGTAGGGCACCGGGATCGACAGCGGGTGGTAGTCGACCTTGCGCGGAACAAAGTTGCAGATCACGAAATTGATCCCCTCGAACACCTGGTGCACCGGCGGCGGCTGATGCACCCGGCCGGTGATCGGCTCGAAGTCGCTGACGTTGAACGTGTACGGGTACAGGCAGCCGTCCCAGCCGACCACGTCGAACGGATGGTGCGGACTCACCACGATGCTGCCGACGATGCCGCTCGGGCCGTTGCCGCGATGCTTGGTGTAGATCTCGGTGTCGGTGCCGGCGGCCGCATCGGGAGCCAGCAGCGGGCCGACCGGGCCGTGCAGATCCCTTTCACAGTACGGCGAATGCTCCAGTAACTGGCCGAACCTGGACAGGTAGCGCTTGGGCGGACCGATGTGGCAGTTGCCCTCGATGCAGTAGAGCCGCGACAGCTCGGCCGGCACCCATCGGTGCACGGTGGCCCGGGGCAGGATCACATAGTCACCCGACCGGTAGGCCAGCGATCCGAAGACCGTCTCCACCACCCCGGAACCCGCTTCCACGAAGACGCACTCGTCACCGATCGCGTTGCGGTACAACGGGCTCGGCGCGGCGGCGACCACGTAGGAGATCCGGACGTCACCGTTGCCCAGGACCAGCCGGCGGCCGGTCACCGCATCGATCGCCGCGGTGTCGGCGGCGGCGCCGAACAGGTCGTGCAGCGTGAGGTGGCGCGGTGCCAGCGGATGGTTCGGCGTCGTGGTCAGGTCCGGCAGTTGCCAGTTCCTGGCGTCGACCATCGCCGACGGGACGCTGCGGTGGTACAGCAGGGACGAGTCCGACGAGAACCCCTCCTCCCCCATCAGCTCCTCGGAGTACAGCGCGCCGTCGGGCGCGCGGAACTGGGTATGACGCTTCGGCGGGATCTCGCCGACGCTGCGGTAATGGGCCATCGGAAACTCCTTCGCCGCGCCGCGGCTGTGCTGAATCCTCTTCGACAACTTTCACCGGCGACGTCCGCTCAGCGGACGAATCTGTCGCTCTACAGAGACATTCCGCTAGCATCGGCGCTGTGTCAAGAGACAGCGCCGGGTCAAGAGACCGCACCTCAGCCGCGACCGGGTCGTCGCCGAGCGTGGTGCACGGCGGCCTGTTCGCCACGCTGATCGACGACGCTGCGGTCTTCCCACCCGGTTCGGCCGCTCTGCCCGACGCACTCGACGCCCACCGCCGGCTCCGACAATCCCCCGCCTGCACCTCGATCGGGCCGCTGCTGGTGCAGGCGTCCGCGCTGCCGGCACTGTTGGAACTGCTGGAGGATCCGGCCGAACCGATCGCCATCGGCATCATCGGGGCCCCCGGGGACGCGGCCGCCCTGGTCGCTGCCACCCAGCTGGCGATCGGTCGCGACGGGCTGAGCGTGGTCGGGGTCGAGATCGCCGCCGCCGGACGACCGTTGGACGATCTGCTGACGGACCTCGCGCCGCTGAGTGGAACCACCGGGGAACAGCTCGGGGTCGCTCTGGAGATCGAACGCGGGCGTCCCGAGCAACTGGAAGTCGTTGCCACGCTGCGGGATCGGTTACCGCCCGGCCGGCTCCGCGGCAAGTACCGGACCGGCGGCGTCGAACCCGGGTCGGTGCCGTCCGCCGCCGAACTGGCATCGGTCCTGGTCCATGCGGTCCGACTGAACCTGCCGATCAAACTGACCGCCGGCCTGCACCACGCGGTGCGCACGACAACCCAGCACGGCGTGCTGAACGTCCTGCTCGCGGTCGACGCGGCGTTCGACCAGCCGAGCCGCGTGCCGGACTGGCTCGAACAGGACGACCCCGGGCAGCTCGTCGGTGCCCTCAACGACTGGGACGACATCCAGGTGGCGCGGGCCAGGTCGATCTTCACCTCCTTCGGCTGCTGCGGTGTGCTCGAGCCGTTGACCGAAGCGGCCCGGCTCGGTGTGATCGGTCGGGTGGCGCATGACCTCACCCTCCCGAAGGAGTGCCGATGACCGCCCCTCGGCAGCTGGCCGAACCGTCAGACCCGTTGCAGGGCTTCGGCATCGACCATCTTCCCTACGGCATCTTCGCCGATTCCGGCCCCGGTTCCGCCGACGGCGCCGACGTTCCGCGAGTCGGGGTGCGTTACGGCGACCGGGTTCTGGACACCCCGGCGGCCCTGCCCCGGTGGCGGGAGTTGCTGCTGCAGCCGACGCTGAACGCCCTGCTGGCGGCCGGCCCGGACACCTGGGCCGCGGTGCGTGCCGACGTCACCGAGGTGCTGGCGAGCACCGCCCGCACCGAACCGGCGGGCGCGCAGCCGGATTCGCCACTGCTGCTGCCGCTGTCCCAGGTCACCCTGCGGATGCCGTTCGAGGTCGCCGACTACGTCGACTTCTACGCCAGCGAACATCATGCGACCAACCTCGGCCGGCTGTTCCGACCGGATTCGGCGCCGCTGCTGCCGAACTGGAAGCATCTGCCGATCGGCTACCACGGCCGGGCCGGCACCGTGGTGCCCAGCGGCACGCCGATCCGCC
Organism: Nakamurella lactea DSM 19367; assembly: GCF_000426645.1. Taxonomy (GTDB): domain Bacteria; phylum Actinomycetota; class Actinomycetes; order Mycobacteriales; family Nakamurellaceae; genus Nakamurella; species Nakamurella lactea. The sequence goes on from NZ_AUFT01000018.1 coordinate 10,629, forward strand.
GGCCGCGCGGGCAGTCGAAGGCGCCGGACGCCGATGCGCCGTCGTTCGGACCGTCGCGGCGGCTGGACATCGAGGCCGAGATCGGCTTCGTGGTGGGCGTCGGATCCGAGCAGGGAACGTCGGTTCCGGCAACGGATCTCGCCGAGCACGTCTTCGGCGTCTGCCTGGTGAACGACTGGAGCGCGCGCGACCTGCAGCCCTGGGAACAGCCGCCGCTCGGGCCGTTCCTGGCGAAGTCGTTCGCCACCAGTATCTCTGCCTGGATCACTCCACTGGCGGCGCTGGCCGCGGCCCGGGTGCCGGCACCGGCCCGGACCGTCCCGGTGTTGGAGTATCTCGCCGACGGGGGCGACTGGGGGTTGGACATCGCGATCGAGGTGGACCTCAACGGCACCGTGGTGTCCCGGCCGCCGTTCGCCGGCATGTACTGGACCGCGGCCCAGATGATGGCGCACCTGACGATCAACGGGGCGTCGCTGCGCACCGGCGACCTGTTCGCCTCCGGCACGGTGTCGGGGCCGACCCCGGACACCGTCGGCAGCTTCATCGAGTTGAGCCAGGGCGGCCGACACCCGATCACCCTGGCCGACGGTGCCACCCGCACCTTTCTGCAGGACGGCGACACGGTGACGCTGACCGCGACCGCCCCGTCGACCGGCGGCGGCACCCTCCGGCTGGGCGAGGTGACCGGCACCGTACTGCCGAGCGCGTCCCGATAGCGATCGGGCCGGCTCCGCGGCGGCTGCCGACCGGACGGCGTAGATTCGCCCGGTGACCGTTCTCGGATACCAGATTCCCAACTTCAGCTACCCCGACACCGCACCCGCCGACCTGTTCGCCAACATCACCCGACAGGCCGTCGAGGCCGAGAACAGCGGCTTCGACACGGTTCTGGTGATGGACCACTTCTACCAACTGCCCGGCATCGGCGAGCCGGACAACGAGATGTTCGAGTGCTACACCCTGCTGTCCGCCCTGTCCCAGCACACCTCGACGGTCCGACTGTCGTCGCTGGTCACCGGTAACACGTACCGCAACCCGACCTTCCTGGCCAAGACCGTCACCGCGCTGGACGTGGTGTCCGGCGGCCGGGCCCAGCTGGGCATCGGCGCCGGCTGGTACGAGTTCGAGCATCAGGCACTCGGCTTCGAGTTCGGCACGTTCACCGACCGGTTCGAGCGGCTCGAGGAAGCGCTGCAGATCATCCTGCCGATGCTGCGCGGCGAGCGCCCGTCGTTGGACGGCAAGTGGTACCACGTGCACGAGGCGATCAACTCTCCGGCCCCGCTCGGGAGGATTCCGGTGATGATCGGCGGTGGCGGCGAGAAGAAGACGCTGCGGATGGTCGCGCAGTACGCGGACGAATCGAACATCATCTGCGCTGTCGAGGATCTGCCCCGCAAGTTCGACGCATTGGCCGCCCACTGCGACAGGCTCGGCCGGGACCGCTCCGAGATCACCGTTTCGTACCAGACCAGCGCCTGCATCGCGCCGACCCACGAGCAGGCGGTCAAGGAGTTCGAGGAGTTCGTGGCCCGCAACCCGCGGGCCGCCGGACAGCGGGAGCGGGCGGTGATCGGCTCGCCGGAGGAGGTCGCCGCGCGGTATGCGGAGCTGCTCGCCACCGGCATCGACGGCGTGACCGTGAACGCCGCCGCCAACTGCCACGTCGAGGGTCGGGTCGAGTTGCTCGGCCGGACCCTGGCGCCCTTGATCAGCGGCCGCTGAACGGACACAACCCACCGAGTCGGAGCGCTTCTCCCCGCCCCGGCCCCACCGCCGTCACCGAACCCACCGAGTCGGAGCACTTCTCCCCGCCCCGGCCCCATCGTCGTCACCGAACCCGCCGAGTCGGAGCGCTTCTCCCCGCCCGGACCCCGCCAGCGCAACCCAACCCGACGAGTCGGAGCGCTTCTCCCCGCCCGGACCCCGCCGACGCAGCCGAGCGCCGGAGGCACACCGATCAATCCAGTCCGGGGTGACGGAGCGCGTGCCCGGTGACCGCCTCGAACCCCTTCGCCATGCCCAGCAGCTCCCGCTCGGCGCGGTGCCGGCCGACGAACTGCACGCCGACGGGGGTGCCGGCCGCGGTGAAGCCGGCCGGCATCGAGATGGCCGGGTGTCCGGTGACGGTCACCGCACAGACCGCACGCATCCAGCCCAGGTAATCCTCCTGCCGCTCCCCCGCCACCTGCTCCGGGTACTGGATCTCGGCGTCGAAGGCAGGCAGTGGCGCCACCGGCAGGATCAGTGTGTCGTAGCGATCCAGGAACTCGCGCATCCGGTGGAACAGCTCGGTGCGCAGCACCGCGGCCCGACCGACCTGCGGTCCGGTCAGCTCCCGGCCGGCCAGCATGTTCTGATACAGGCTGGGCCGCACCAGGTCCCGGTGAGAGTCCAGGGTCGCGCCCATCGTCGCTTCGAACTGCCAGGCGCGCAGGGTGCGGAAACACTCGTCGGCGCCGGTGAAATCCGGTGACGCCTCCTCGACGATCGCCCCCGCCCGCTCCGCATCCGCAGCGGCCGCCCGCACCAGCGATGCGATCTCCGGATCCACGGTGATCGCGCCGCCCAGGTCGGTCGAGAACGCGACCCGCTTGCCCGTCAGCCCACCGGCGGGCACCGAGGCGAAGTCAGAGCCCGGCGCCTCCAGCGAGATCGGCGACCGGCCGTCCGGGCCGGCCATCACGCTCAGCAGCAGGGCGACGTCATCCACGGTCCGGCCCATCGGGCCCTGCACGCTGAAGCCGGCGAACCCGTCGGCGGCCGGGTACACCGGCACCCGGCCGGCGCTCGGGCGCAGCCCGATCACGTTGCAGTAGCCGGCCGGCAGCCGCAGCGACCCGCCGAAGTCGTTGCCGTCGGCCAGTGGATGCATGCCGGCGGCCAGCGCAGCGGCGGCGCCGCCGGAGGAGCCGCCGGCCGTCACCGACAGGTCGTAGGGGTTGCGGGTGATGCCGAAGACCTCGTTGAAGGTGTGCCCGCCGGCGACGAACTCGGGCACGTTGGTCTTGCCGAGGGTGATCACCCCGGCCGCCTTCATCCGCTGGATCACCAGGTCGTCGGTGTCCGGCACGAAGTCCGCTCGCAGCCGCGATCCGAAGGTGGTGCGGATGCCGGCGGTGAGGTGATTGTCCTTGTGCGCCACCGGAAGCCCGTGCAGCGGGCCGGTGAACTCGCCGCGGGCGGCCGCGTCGTCGGCGGCCGCCGCCTGGGCGATCGCCGCGTCGGCGACCAGGGTGACGACGGCGTTGACCCGCGGGTTGGTCTGCTCGATCCGCTCCAGGTGCGCGGCCAGCACCGCCCGCGCCGAGATCTCCTTGGCGCGCAGCGCGCGGGCCAGTTCGGTGGCGCTGCGGTAGTACAGCGGCTCGTCGGACGAAGTTTCGCTCATCGACCCAGCATTCCTCGTCAGTCCCCGGCGGCCCACGGCAACTGTTCACGAACGCGAGGTCGACGGGCGTCGGGCCGTGCCGAACCTCCCCGCCACCTGCGCCGGAATGTGCCACGCTGAGCGGATGCGCATGCAATTCACGGCCGGGCCGGATCCGACGGATCTGCTGACCCTGCCGTGGTCGACGGCGCTGGAGGACTGGCCGCGGGAGAAGCTGGTGAGTCTGCCCCGCGGCATCTCCCGGCACGTGGTCAGGTTCGCCAGAATCGGCGGGCTCGTCTACGCGATCAAGGAGATCAGCGCCGACCTGGCCGACCGCGAGTTCGAACTGCTGCGGACGTTGGCCCGCACCGGCATCCCGGTGGTCGAGGCGGTGGGCGTGGTGGCCGGCCGAACCACCCCGGACGGCGAACCGTTGGACGCCGCCCTGGTCACCAAGCACCTGCGGTTCTCGCTGCCCTACCGGGCCCTGTTCTCCCGGCGACTCGATCCGAACCTGGAGCCGAAACTGCTGGACGCGCTGGCCGAACTGCTGGTCCGGCTACACCTGATCGGGTTCGCCTGGGGCGACTGCTCGCTGTCCAACACCTTGTTCCGGCGCGACGCCGGCGCGCTGGCCGCCTACCTGGTCGACGCGGAGACCGGCGAGATGCGCGACCAGCTGTCCAAGGGTCAACGGATGAACGACCTGGACATCGCCGAGACAAACCTTGCCGGTGAACTGCTGGACCTACAGATGTCCGGGCTGCTGCCGGAGTCCGTCGACCCGCTGGAGACCGCCGTCTCGGTGCTCGACCGCTACGACTCGCTGTGGCGCGAGCTCACCGAGCCGCAGCCGATGCACACCGACGAGTGGTGGCAGATCGAACGAAAGATGCGGCGGCTCAACAACTTGGGCTACGACGTCGGGCAGATCCAGATCAACGAGGACAACGGCGAGATGGTGCTGGAGACCCAGGTGGTCGAGGCCGGCCATCATCGGCGCAAGTTGCTGGAGCTGACCGGGCTCGATGTGCAGGAGAATCAGGCCCGCCGGATCCTCAACGACCTGGAGGCCTACCGCACCCAGGCGGTGATGCCGGAGACCGACGTCGACGAGTTCACCGTCGCCCGGCACTGGCTGACCGACGTCTTCGAGCCGGTGATCGAGGCGGTGCCGGCCGAGTTGAGCGAACGCCTGGAACCCGCCGAGATCTTCCACGAGGTGCTCGAGCACCGGTGGTTCCTGTCCGAGGCGGCCGGGCACGAGGTCTCGATGGACTTCGCGACCAAGTCGTACATCGAGTCGGTGCTGCCGTTCCGGCCCGAAGAGGCCGCGCTGCTGGACCCGACCCTGATGGGTGTCGGGTCCCTTGACGACGACTCGATCGAGGAATAGACCCGCGTCAGTGGGTGAGCTCAGCGGCCGGTAACCCGACCGATTCGCGGGCGGCCTGCACCGCCGCCGGCTCCGGTGCATTGCGGTCCCGCTTCGCCCAGGTCACGCCGATGCCGATCACCAGCCAGCCCAGCAGCACCAGCAGCGGGAAGGCGACCGAGGCGTCCGGGAAGAAGGCCACCCGGCGGAGCAGTTCGCCACCGGCACCGGCCGGCAGCAACCGACCAACGGAACCCCAGAAGTCCGGCAGCGCCTGCCACGGTGCGGCGATGCCGGCCAACGGGACCCCGAGCAGCACGAACAGCGCCGCACCGATGCCGACCCCGCCCGCGCCGACCAGCGCCGTCAACCCGGACACCACCGAGGCGACGGCGGCGACGGCCAGCGCGATCACCCCGGCCTCGGCGAGGAAGTGGCCGCCGAGCAACCCCAGCCAGCTGTCCAGCACGAGCGTGAAGAAGATCCCCATCAGCACGGCGGCACCGAGCACCCCGACCAACCGCTGCATGCGCCGCCGCACCAGCAGCCCGAAGGCCGCGCCGACCAGCAGCGCCGACAGGGTCAACGGCAGCACGGCGGTGACGAACGCCGAGCCGTGCGGGTCCCCGGCCGGCGGGGCCACGACGTCCTGTGCGGTGGCCGGCGGCCGACCGGCCGCCAGCGTGGCTGCCAATTGGTCCATCACCTGGGCGGCCAGGGGTGACGCGGCGCCGGCCTTGAGCACGACGGGACCCTGTGGCCCGATCACGATGGCGCCGAACGCATCCCGGTCGGCCAGCGCGGCCCTGGCCGCCGCCTCGTCGGCGACCGGGCTGAGGTCCAGCAGGTCCCCGGCGCCGGCCGCCGCCAGTTGTTGGCTCAGCTGCGGCACCGCCGCGGCCGGGGCCACCACCACCGGCAGGTTCCGCGGCGCGCTACTGCTGGTCGGCCAGGCGAAGGCCACCACGATGACGACGGTGACGGCGCTGAGCAGCACGGACAGCAGGCCGGCCTTGGCCCAGACGCCGTGCCGGTCGAGTCGGGCAGGTAGGTAGCTCATCGTCGCCTCCTAAAACGAATGATCGTTCGGTTGAGTGTGCCCGCGGCCCTCACCGTTGTCAAGAACGATCATTCGCTTTTTCGTCGGCTACAGTCGGGTCGTGCCGAAGGTCACCGACGAACACCGCGAACAACGCCGCGAGCAGATCCTGTCCGCCGCCTGGGACCTGTTCGCCGGGAACGGCTTCCACAACACCTCGATGGCGCAGATCATCGCCGCCAGCGATCTGTCCGCCGGCGCGGTCTATCTGTACTTCCGGTCCAAGGAGGACCTGATCGTGGCGACCGCCGAGAAGGCGCTCGGCGCCGCCCATGGCGCCGCTGGTGAACTGCTGGCCGCCAACCGGCCGGTCTCCCCCGGCGAGGCGATGCGGCTGATGCTCGGCCGGATCGAGCAACTGCACCGGAGCGCCGGTGGCGCCTTCTTCCCGGTGGCGATCCAGGCCTGGGCCGAGGCCGTGCGTAGCCCGGTGATCTCCGCGACGGCGCGGCGGTTCTTCGCAGCCCTGCTGGGTGATTGGGGCGAGCTGCTGCGGCGCTGGCAGGACAGCGGACACCCACTGGCCGGTCGTCCCGACGACCTGGCCCGGATGGTGATCGCCACCATCCAGGGCTACCTGATCCAGCGGGTCTCGTTCGGTGCGGAGCACGACGAGCGGTTCCTGGAGGTGCTGGCCGACCGGATCACCGGCATGGTCACGGCCTGACGACAGGCGCCAACAACAGTGAGTGGAAGCCCCTGAGCACGAACGTCTCTCGCTGGTCCGCCCGGTCGACCTGCAGACGACCGAAGCGCTTGAGCAGCGCCCGCACGCTGATCTGCATCTCCAGCCTTGCCAACGGAGCCCCGATGCAGAAATGAATGCCGGCGCCGAAAGCGATGTGCCGGTTGGGATCTCGAGTCGGGTCGAAGGTATCGGCGGCATCGAAAACCGCGGGATCCCGGTTCGCGGCGCCGAGCAGCGCGGCGATCTTCGCGCCCTCGGGCACCGTCATCCCGGCAATCTCGACATCCGCGGACGCCGTCCTTTCGAACAGGTGCAGTGGTGAGTCGAACCGCAGCATCTCCTCCACCAGCGACTCGATCAGCGCGTCGTCATCCACGTTGTCGAGCACCCGGTCCAGCGCCGGCGAGTGATCGAGCAGAGCGGCCAGCCCGTTGCCGAACCCGTTGACGCTGGCCTCGTGTCCGGCGTTGAGCAACAGCACGGCGGTGGCGATCAGCTCGGTCGGTGACAGCCGGTCGGAGCCGTCCCGCGCCTGCACCAGCGCGGTGAGCAGGTCCTCGCCCGGGTGCGCTGCCCGATGGCCGGCCAGCTCCTCGACGTAGCCGGCGAAGTCCCGGGCGGCGATCTGCGCGGCGAGCAGCTGCTCGGCGCTCGGTCCCGGTTCGTACATCTTCACGATCGCCTGCGACCAGTCGCGCAGCAGCACCCGGTCGGCGGTCGGTGCGCCGAGCAACTCAGCGATCACCAGCACCGGCAGCGGCTCGGCATAGTCGGCGATCGCGTCGAAGGTTCCGCCGTCCGCCAGTTTCGCCGCACACTCGTCCAGCAGCCCAGCGGTGAGCTCGACGATCCGCGGCGCCATCCGCTGGATGTGCCCGCGGGTGAACGCGCTGGAGACCAACCGGCGCAGCCGGGTGTGCTTGGGCGGCTCGGAGTCGAGGATCGAGTCGGCATGCAACCAGTTGAAGACGTCCCACTCGGCTCCGGGCTTCGGGGTGAAGATCCGGCCCAGCTTCCGGTCACGCAGCACCGCGAAGGCGGCGGCGTGCGTACTGGTGACGTAGGTGCCCAGCCCGCTGTGCCAGGCGACCGGCGCCACCGCACGCAGCGCGGCGTAGTGCGGGTACGGGTCGGCGACCACAGCTGGGTCGAACAGATCGAGGAATTCGGCGGCGTCTACGGTCACGCCTGCACCGTATCCCGCGTTGCCGGGCGCCCTCAGGGAGAGCCACCACGGGGACTCGAACCCCGAACCTTTGCTTTACAAGAGCACTGCGCTACCGATTGCGCCATGGTGGCCTGGCCGGCGAGCCGGCCCGAACAAGAATAACCGCCGGGATGACGCCGTCAGTTCTGCGGCGGCGGCGCCGGCAGGGACGGACCCGGGACCTTCGTCACCGGCGGGGGCGTCTGGCCGGGTGGCTGGGTCTGCGCCGGCGGCTTCGTCGCCGGCGGTGCCGTAGCCGGAGGCGTCGTGGCAGGCGGCGCGGTGGTGGGCGGCGGAGCCGGCGCCGGCTCGCAGATCACCTGGTACTGCCCGTTGTAGACGGTCGTCTTGGTCTCCCGCTTGATCTCCTTGCCGGCCAGGTCGCGGATGATCCTGGTGACATCGACGGAGAATCCGGAGCTGCCGTCCGACGGGTTGCAGCTCTGGCCGTACGGAACCGTGGTCTGCGGCGGGTTGGTGAAGTTGTACCGCTCGCCGGTCTGCGACTCGACCTCGACCTGCTTGGTCCCCCACAACCGCACGGTGATGTCGTTCTCCGTCCAGATCGTCTGGACCAGCACGCCGGTCGGATAGTCGTTGGCCCACACCATGTCGATCACGTCGTCGAAGATGGTGGCCTCCCGACCCTCCGGGTAGCGGGAGATGTAGTACGAGTGCGCCTTGTGCTCGACGTCGCGCATGCCGGCGAAGAACGCCGCGTTGTACAGGGTGGTGGACAGCTGGCTCACTCCACCACCCAACGCCTTGTCGGCCTTTCCGTTTTGGATGATGCCGGACTCGATGTAGCCGTGCGCGGCGTCCCGCGGCTTGGTCGCGTCGTTGAGGGAGAAGGTGCCGCCGGGCTGGACGACCACACCGTTGATCTTCGCCGCGGCGGTCTTGATGTTCTGCCCGGAGGCCCAGACGAAGTTGCCGGTGGTGAACTCGCCGATCACCTCCTTGATCCCGAGCGCCTTCGCCCGTGCGGTGGTGAAGTCCGGATCGCTGGTGGTGTAGGCGATCTGCCAGGTCCGGCCGTCCTTCTGGGCCAGCACTGCCGTCAGCGCCCGCTCGCTGGCCGGCCAGTCGACCTTCCGGCCGGTGATCGCCTCGGTGAGCTGCGGCTTCCCGTCGACCAGCGCGATCACCGCATCCTTCGGCTCGGTCTGGGTGGCCTCGACGGCATCGGTCACCGGTACCCGCAGCCGAGCGACGTCGACCGTCACCGAGAATCCGTCCTCGGCATCCGGCTTGATCGACATGGCGGCGGCGATCTGCGCGACGGACAGCTTCGCGTCGGTGCCGGCGGCGTCGACGGCCACGGGTGCGGACAGCATCGTCCCGGCCTTCTGCTTCGCCGCGGCGACGCCGGCCGCGGACGCCCGCACCGGTTGCTCGGTGACCGGTAGCGCCAGCTCGGTCACCGCGTCCGGCCCGCCATCGGCCCAGGCCACCGCGACCGCGGTGGCCGCGGCGTCCACCTCGAGATGCAGGCCGGTGACCGGAGCGACCACCGCGATCTTTGTCCCCTTCTTGCTGACCGATCCCTCGACCGCAGCAATATCGGTAGAGGTGGCGACCGACGACAGCCACTGCGTCAGCGCGGAGCGATCGACCGCGGTGGCCAACGGGATCTGCTCGGACCGGAAGAACGACGTCAGCCGGGCGATCGGCGACGCCGAGCTGGTGCCGGCCGCCGCCACCGCCGCATCGAGGTCGGCGGTCAGTCCGGCCTCGGCGGGCGAGACCGTCACCGCCGTGCCGTGCACCGTCATCGCCACCGGTGCCGCGAACCGCGACCCGAGCTGCTCATCGAGCTTCTTCCGGGCCTGCTCCGGCGTCAGCCCGCCGACGTCGACCCCGGCGATCTCGGTGCCTCGCTCGATCTCCCCCCTGGTCACGCCGAGGTCGATCAGATAGCCGATCAGCAGCACCGCGAAGACCCCGGCCGCCGCCAGGGCGGAGATCAGTCCCTTCCGGCGACCGGACCGGCCCCCGTCGGCACCGGGCCGGTCGGCGGCACCCGATGCGGGCGCGGTTTCACCCGGCGGTACGGCAGCGGGGTCGGAGAAATAGCGGTCGTCGGAAGCCACGCATCATCCTTCGTCGGTCGGTTCGGCAGCGGGTGTCCTGCCCGGATCGGCTGGCGAACAACCATGATCCCAGATCAACGCCGTCGACGAGGGCCACTTGCGGCGACCGGCCGGTGTACGGCCGGTCACCGGCGCCCGAAACGTGCGGTCAGGCCGTGGTAGCCCGGTAGATGACGCCGTCCGGCGCCGGGGCCTGGTGCGGCAGTCCCACCGGCGCCGGCTCGCCCGCGCCGGCCAGATCGATGAGCCGGTCACGGCATTCCGCCACGGTCATCCCCATCAGGTTGGCCAGGGCCTTCAAGGCGCCCTCGCCCAGGGTCTCGGTGAGACCCGCACCGCCGTCCGGGTGACGGATGGAGAACCACCGTCGCACCGGGGCGAGCGCGCTGTCCGAGGTGGCGAGCACATCGGCCACCCGCACCGAGATCGTGCTCCGGCCGCGCAACGCGGCCGCCGGCACGATCGTTCGCTCGGCTCCGGCGATCAGTTTGCCGCAGTCCTCACCGAGTGCCCGGGCGAGCACCCAGAACACGTCGACCCGGAGCGATCGATGCCCCGTTTCGTAGTTCGCCAGTGCGGCTTTGGACACCAGCCCGCCGGTGCGTGCGGCGACCTGGGCCTGCGTCAGACCCTGACGGCGGCGCGATTCGCGGAGTTGACTGCACAGCGCGGCGGCGAATCCCGCCTGCTGATCTACGTCCAGAGGCTGCATGAGGTGACCTTCGAGTCCGGACATACTGTTCGTTTCGGTGTTGCGGTAGCCATGACGCTACACCATACAGGTGACAGGACGGAATCCCCGACTACAGTATGTAACGAGAATGATGTCCCGTTGAGATCCACCGGCGCCCGGCAGGATCCCGCACGCACCGCCGCCGGGGGCGCGACCTACCCTTTCCCGCATGACCATCCGACCCATCGTCATCTGCGGCGAGCCGGTGCTGCACCGACCGACCGAGCCGGTCACCGTGTTCGACGAGGAACTCCGGCAGTTCGTCGACGACCTTTTCGAGACCAATACCGCGGCCCACGGGGCCGGATTGGCCGCCAACCAGGTTGGCGACGGCCGGCGGGTATTCATCTACGACTGCCCGGATGACGAGGGCGTCCGACAGGTCGGGTACGTCGTCAACCCCGTGCTGGAGACCTCGGAAATCCCCGAGACCATGCCGGATCCGGACGACGACTTCGAGGGTTGCCTGTCCGTTCCGGGCGAGAACTTCCCGACCGGACGGGCCCACTGGGCGAAGGTGACCGGCGTCGATGTCGACAACAACAAGGTCGAGGTCGAAGGCACCGGGTTCTTCGCCAGGTGCCTGCAACACGAGACGGACCATCTCGACGGTTTCCTGTACCTGGACCGGCTGGTCGGCCGGAATGCCAGGGCCGCCAAGAAGATGGTGAAGGAGAACGGCTGGGGAGTACCCGGCAACAGTTGGATGCCGGGTAGGGATCCCGATCCGTTCGGGCACTGATCGCCGGTGCCGCGGGTGGCTAGGGTTGGGGCGTGAAGCCCCATGATGCAGCTGCAGGCACGGAGACCGAGCACCATCGGCCGCGGATCCACCCCATCGATTCCACCGCGTCGCCGTCCAGCGGTGACCGCGCCGACATGGTGGTGGTGGCCAACCGGCTGCCGTTCGACCTGAAGAAGCAGCCGGACGGCAGCACCATCGCCCGGCAGGCACCCGGCGGTCTGGTGACCGCGCTGGCTCCGATCCTGTCCCGGCGCGAGGGCGCCTGGATCGGCTGGGCCGGCGACGCCGACGTCGAGCTCGACCCGACCACCACCGACGGTCTCACCCTGCACCCGCTGCCGCTGTCCGCGGACGAGATCAGCGCCTACTACGAGGGTTTCTCCAACGGCACGCTGTGGCCGCTGTACCACGACGCGATCGCCGATCCGGAATACCATCGGCACTGGTGGGACGCCTACCGGCGGGTGAACCGCCGGTTCGCCGAGAAGTCCGCCGAAGTGGCCGCCGACGGTGCCGTGGTGTGGATCCACGACTACCAGTTGCTGCTGGTCCCGGCCATGCTCCGCGAACTGCGGCCCGATGTGCGAATCGGGTTCTTCCAACACATCCCGTTCCCGCCGGTCGAGCTGTACATGCGACTGCCGTGGCGCAAGGAGATCATCGCCGGCATGCTCGGCGCCGACCTGATCGGCTTCCAGGTCTCGGGTGCGGTCCGGAACTTCGCCCGGCTGGCCAGAACACTGGTCGGCGCCGACGTCTCGGGCTCGTCGCTCAGTTACGCCGACCGCAACATCCGCGTCGGCGCCTTCCCGATCTCGATCGACGCCAAGGCCCAGTCCGAACTCGCCGTGCGGCCCGAGGTCACCGAGGCAGCCGCGAAGCTGCGGTCGGATCTCGGGAACCCGCGAAAGCTCATCCTGGGCGTCGACCGGCTCGATTACACCAAGGGCATCAACGTCCGGCTGCGGGCCTTCGGCGAATTGCTGGCCGAGCGCGACCCGGCGGTGGACGGCGCGACGATGATCCAGATCGCCACCCCGTCCCGGGAGCGGCTGGGTTCCTACGTCCGGACCAGGGAGAACATCGAACGGCAGGTCGGCGCGATCAACGGCGACTACGGGCGGATCGGCCACCCGGCCGTTTCCTACCTGCACCAGTCGTTCCCCCGGGACGAGCTGGCGGCGTTCTACGTCGCTGCCGACGTGATGGCGGTGACCCCACTGCGGGACGGGATGAACCTGGTCGCCAAGGAGTACATCGCCTGCCGCACGGACGGCGACGGCGTCCTGCTGCTCAGCGAGTTCACCGGCGCCGCCGGCGAACTGCGCCAGTCGCTGCTGGTGAACCCCTACGACACCAACGGCGTCAAGGAGACCCTGCGCACCGCACTGCAGATGCCCCACCAGGAGCAGAAGAAGCGGATGCGCTTTCTGCGCCGACAGGTGCGCACGCACGATGTCGACGCCTGGGCCAAGACCTTCCTTTCCACCCTTGAGGACACCAAGGATCCGGTCGCGGCTGCGCTCAAGCGGCTGCCGGCCGAGGTGAAGTCGGCGGTCCGCAGCCTGGCCGACGAGCAATATCTGTTGGTGGGCACGGACTTCGACGGGGTGCTCTCCCCGCTGGTCGAGGATCCGGCCGCGGCCAGACCGCTGCCGGCCGCGATCGACGCGCTGCGCACCCTCGCGGTGCTGCCCAACACCTCGGTGGCGGTGATCTCCGGCCGATCGCTGGATCAGTTGCGGCTGCTGGTCGGTGACGCCGGCCCGGTGCACCTGGTCGGCTCGCACGGCGCCGAGGACGCCGGGATCTCCGGACTGGTGCACCACGCCGCGCACACCGGACCGACCCCGACGACGCTGACGGACGACGAACAGCACCTCAAGGACCGGCTCGACCGGGCGGTCGCCGACCTGGCCGAGAAATACCCGACGATCCGGCTCGAGCACAAGCCCACCGGCATCGCCGTGCACCTGCGGGGTACCACGCCCGAGGTGGAAACCGCTGTCGCCCAGGAGATCACCCGCGGCATGGCCGAATGGGACGGGGTTCGCGTGCTCCCCGGCAAGAAGGTGCTCGAGCTGTCGGTGGTGACGGCCGACAAGGGGCGGGCACTGGCCGGGCTGCGCAGCGCGCTGGGCGGTCCACGGACCATCTTCCTGGGCGACGACGTCACCGACGAGCACGCCTTCGGGGTACTGCAGCCCGGTGATGTCGGGGTCAAGGTCGGCCCCGGCGAGACCGCGGCGAAACTGCGGATCAGCGATCCGCGGCAGGTGGCGGACCTGCTGACGGCATTGGCCGCCGCCCGGCAGACGCACAAGTTCCCACTGCAGTAACTCTTGGTTCGCCGGGCCGCGCTCGACTGCGGTCACCGCCCCCGCTCCTTCGTCGCCGGGTCGGTGTCCTCGCTTCGCTGTGCCGGCGAACGGGTGGGGTAGCGCGGTTGTCTCGGCCTGGTGGCGTCATACCATGGCGCGCATGCCGAAGACCTCAGTCCTGACGCCGCGCGTAGACGATTTCCCCCGCTGGTACGCCGATCTGATCAACAAGGCCGAACTCGCCGACAACGGTCCGGTCCGCGGAACCATGGTGATCAGACCGTACGGATACGCGATCTGGGAGCGGATGCAGGCGGCGATGGACCGGCGGATCAAGGCTGCCGGCGGCCAGAACGCCTATTTTCCACTGTTCATCCCGGAGTCGTACCTGCGCCGGGAGGCCGAGCACGTCGAGGGCTTCTCCCCCGAACTCGCGGTGGTGACCCACGCCGGCGGCAAACAGTTGGAGGAACCGGTCGTCGTCCGGCCGACCAGCGAGACGGTGATCGGCGAGTACCTGGCCAAGTGGATCTCCTCCTACCGGGACCTGCCGTTGCTGCTGAACCAGTGGGCGAATGTGGTCCGCTGGGAGCTGCGGCCGCGGATCTTCCTGCGCACCAGCGAGTTCCTCTGGCAGGAGGGTCACACCGCGCACGCCTCGGCCACCGACGCCGCCGGGTACGCCCGGCGCATCCTGCACGAGGTCTACGCCGACTTCATGCGCACCGAACTCGCCATGCCGGTGGTGGCGGGCCGCAAGACCCGCCGGGAACGGTTCGCCGGCGCCGTCAACACCATGACCCTCGAGGCGATGATGGGCGACGGCAAGGCGCTGCAGATGGGCACCAGCCACGAGCTCGGGCAGAACTTCGCCAAGGCGTTCGACATCGGCTTCGCCGATGCGACCCAGCAGCGGCAGCTCGCCTGGACCACCTCCTGGGGTACCTCGACCCGAATGCTCGGCGGGCTGATCATGTGCCACGGCGACGACGCCGGCCTACGGGTGCCCCCGAAACTTGCGGCCGTGCAGGCCGTGGTGACGGTGGTCAAGGCCGGTGGACCCGGCGACCCGGTGAACGTGGAAGCCGTTGCTGCGCAGCTGGTCTCCGATCTCACCAACGCCGGCATCCGGACCAGGCTGGACGACCGGGTGGACACCCCGTTCGGTCGCCGGGCCGTCGACCACGAGCTCAAGGGAGTACCGATCCGGGTCGACGTCGGCCCGCGGGACCTGGCCGCCGGGACGGTCATGCTGGTCCGCCGGGTGCCGTCGACCAAGGAGTCGCTGCCGGTGGAATCCGTTGTCGGGGCGGCAGTCTCGGCGATCGAGCAGGACCATCAGGCGCTCTACGACCAGGCACTGCAGCACCGGGACGGCCGCACCGTCGACGTGCGGACGGTCGACGAGGCCGCGCAGGCGGCCGGCAGCGGCTGGGCCAGGATCCCGTGGCGGCTGCTCGGCGACGAGGGCGAGGCGGCGATCGCCGGGCAGGGCGTGACCGTGCGGTGTCTGGTGCGGCCGGACGGTTCGCTGCCGGAGACCGACGATGTCGCGGTGGAGCCGGAGCTGCTGGCGATCCTCGCCCGCGCCTACTGATCAAGATGACCATTGCCCGCACGGAACTGCCGGTCGTGGACGTGGTCGTGCACCAGGACCGCCGGTCACAGCACGGTCATCGGTGATCAGACCCGGGGCGGGCCGGCGGTCGAGCCCGGGACGAACGTGGTCGGCAGCATCACCCGGCGCGGCTGCTCGTGCTGGGCCGGGTTCAGCAGCAGCTTCGCGGCCTGCCGCCCCTTCTCGACCACCGGCTGGGCGACGGTGGTCAGCCCCGCGTCGACGGCCGTCTTGACCCCGTCGAATCCGGTCACCGACACGTCCTCAGGCACCCGCTGCCGCCGCCGGTGCAGTTCCTGCACGGCCCCGAGCGCGAGCACGTCCGAGGTGGCGACCACCGCGGTGACCCCCGGATCCAGCGCCAGCACCTCCGCCGTCGCCGAGGCGCCGGCCTCGACGGTGTGGTCGAACCGTTCCACCACCGGAATCCGGTCCCAGGCCACGCCGGCCGCCTCGAACCCGTCACGCAGGCCGGCCAACCGGTTCCGCTGCACGTGGTAGAGCGCGCCGGCCTGCTGTGCCAGGTCGACCGGGCCGTCGCGGCGGGTACGGCCGAGGCGCATGCAGATCACCCCGATCCTGCGGTGGCCCAACTCGACCAGGTGCCCGGCCAACTCGCGGATCGCTCCGCGGTCGTCGATCCCGACCAGGTCCACCGTGTCCAGTGCCGGCTGGTCGCAGATCACGGTCGGTACCGGCCGGCCGAGCATCGCCGTCAGGTGTGGGTCGTCCTCGGCGGTGGAGTAGGCGACGAATCCGTCGACCGCGGCGCTCGACACGCTCATCACGTCCTCGACCCCGGGGCTGCCCGGGATCAGCAGCAGCCCGATCCTGGCCTGGTCACACTCCAGGGTGAGGCCTTCGAGAAAGGCGATCGCCGCCGGGTCCCGGAACGCGTACGACAGTTGTTCGGTGAGCAGCAGCCCGACGGCACCGGCCTTGCGGGTGCGCAGCGAACGGGCCATCGGGTCCGGCCCGGCATAGCCGAGCCTGGCTGCGGCGTCCATCACCCGCTGCCGCAGCGCCGGGGACAACTGGTCGGGCCGGTTGTAGGCGTTGGAGACCGTGGTCCGCGACACGCCGAGCTCTTTCGCCAGCGACGCCAGCGTTGCTCCGTGGCCCCTCCCGAAACGACCTTCCATCCGAGCACCGTATCGGAGCAGGTTCCAGCGATCGGACTGGACCGGCCGGGACAGCGGCGCTGACCGGCGTCGGCGCCCTCAGGAACGGCGGAATGCCCGGTTCAGCAGGCCGAGGACGTCGCTCGGCAGGTCCTGTTCGGCCAGCGTGACGGACGCCGGTGCGGTAGTGCTCTCGGCACCGGACAGTTCCACCTGGTAGACGAACCGGTCGGGTTGCGGGCGGCCGGCGGGCAGCTGCTGCAACCGGCCCGACAACAGCGCCTGCCACTGGGTCGCGTCCTCGCGCGGCAGATCGGCGAGCCGCACGGTGTGCTCGACCGTGCGTCCGGCGAACCCGCCGGACCGGCGCACGGTGAGCCGGGCGTCGGCGGCGGGCGGGTGATGCCCGGTCGGTGACGGACCGGCCGCCGGGGTCGCCGCGGACCCGGTCGCCCGCCGCGTACCGCCGGGGGGCAGCACCCCGACCTGCTCCCAGCCGCTGCGCACCGCGGACTGCTGTTCGGAACCGGCACCGAACTGCGCGCCGGCCGCGTCGATCGTCAGCCCGGCGAAGGTGACGAAATCGCAGTCGGCCCTGATCGGGCCGCCGGTGAGCACCGCGTACCAGACCGCGCCGGCGCCGGACCACGCCTGGCCGCCGATGCCGGTGGCCGCCAGGTAGAACGCCCGGTTCGGGATGCCCGAGTTGATGTGTACGCCGCCGTTGTCGGCGGTGGTGTTCACATAGCCGGACATGGAGTCCGGCTGCGGATCCTTGCCGAGGACCGGATCGTCGTAGGCGGTGCCCGGCGCCTTCATCGAGCGCAGGGCGACGCCGTCGACGCCCGGCATCAGCAGGTCGGCGCCGATCAGCCAGTCGGCCTGATCGGCGCTCTGGCCGAGCAGCCGCTGCTTGACCAGCACGCCGAACACGTCGGAAATGCTCTCGTTCAGCGCACCCGACTGGCCCTGGTACCGCAGGCCGGCGGTGTAGTCGGTGACGCCGTGGGTGAGTTCGTGACCGATCACATCGACGCTGGCGGTGAAGGCGCCGAACACCTTCCCGTCGCCGTCGCCGAACACCATCTGCGTGCCGTCCCAGTAGGCGTTGTCGTAGTCGTGCGAGTAGTGCACCGAGGCCAGCAGCGGCAATCCCTTGCCGTCCAACGAGTTCCGTCGGTACTCCTGGTAGTACAGGTCCCAGGTGGCACCGAGCCCGTCGAACGCCTGGTTCACCGCGGCGTCGGCGACCGCCGGGTCGCCCTCGCTGCGAACCGTCCGGCCGGGCAGCGTCTCGCCGTTATCCGCGTCGGCGATCGTCCGGTGCGGTACCGGGTCGCCGGACTCGGTGGCCGGCCCGGTGCCGGACGCGGTCCTTAACCCGGTGCCGGACTCGGAGCTGATGGACGCCTGACCCGCAGCAGCAGCCGGCCCGGCCGCGACCCCGGCCTGCGGGTTGAGCCGGTCCTGCCGGACCGCCGCGTCGCGCTCGAGCGTCCGCACCGCCCTGGCGGCCAGTGTCGGATCGTCACACATCGCCAGCGCGGCAAGGAGGTACGGCGGCACGATGCCGCAATGGGCGGGCCGGCTGCCGACCGACGCGTCCCCCCGGCCCCGACCGCCGCCGGCACGGGGACCGGGTAGCCCGCTGGAATACTCGATCATGATCCCAGTGTGCGCCGCGACACCGACGGTCCGGTCCGCGGCAGATCACGATCTGACCACATCCGCCCGAGCCGGGCAGCTACAGCCACCGCCCATCGACCCCGCGCCCATCGTTCCCCCGAACGGGTGAAACGTGGGCGCGCTTGGAAAGCGTTTTCCCGACGGTGCTTCCCAACCGGCACGTCGGTCGCTAGCCTCGCCAGGACAGGCATCGCCGAGCGTGCGGTGCGCCAGCTAGCAGTGTCGCCACCGTGCTGTGGCCGCCACCAGAACAGGAAGGACCCCAGATGGCAGAGGTCGTCTACGACGAGGCATCCCGCGTCTACCCGGGCAACCCGCCGGTACGCGCGGTCGACAAGCTCAGCCTGAACATCGTCGACGGCGAGTTCCTGGTGCTGGTCGGCCCGTCCGGCTCCGGCAAGTCCACCGCGCTGCGGATGCTGGCCGGCCTTGAGGACGTCAACGAAGGCCGCATCCTGATCGGCGGCCGGGACGTCACCAACGTGCCGCCGAAGAACCGCGACATCGCGATGGTGTTCCAGAGCTATGCGTTGTACCCGCACATGACCGTCGCCGAGAACATGGGCTTCGCGCTCAAGCTGCGCGGCGTCAACAAGTCCGAGATCGCCGCCAAGGTCAAGGAGGCCGCCGGCCTGCTGGACCTGGAGAAGTACCTGGACCGCAAGCCGAAGGCGCTCTCCGGCGGCCAGCGGCAGCGCGTCGCCATGGGCCGGGCCATCGTCCGCGAGCCCTCGGTGTTCCTGATGGACGAGCCGCTGTCCAACCTGGACGCCAAGCTGCGCGTCGAGACCCGGGCGAACATCGCCGAGCTGCAGGCCCGGCTCGGCACCACCACCGTCTACGTCACCCACGACCAGGTCGAGGCGATGACCATGGGTCACCGGGTCGCCGTGCTCAAGGACGGCATCCTGCAGCAGTGCGACACCCCGCGGACGCTGTACGACAAGCCGGCGAACGTCTTCGTCGCCGGCTTCATGGGCTCCCCCGCGATGAACCTGATGCAGCTGCCGCTGGCCGACGGTGGCGTGCAGCTCGGCGAGACCGTCGTCCCGCTGCCCCGCGACGTGCAGTCCGAGGCCGGCTCCGAGGGCCTGAAGGAGGTCACCTTCGGCGTCCGCCCGGAGAACCTGCTGCTGGGCAGCCAAGGCATCCCGGTGACCGTCGACCTGGTCGAGGAGCTCGGCGCCGACTCGTTCATCCACGGGCACGGCCCGAACGGCGAGCGCCTGGTGATCCGCACCGACGCCAGGGTGCAGCTGACCCAGGGCACCACCGTGCGGGCCACCGTTCAGGACGGCGACCACGTGCACGTGTTCAACCCGAACACCGGCGAGCGGCTGAAGTCGTCCGGCGCGGTGGCGGCTGACGCCGGACTGGCCGCAACGGACGTCGCCGGAGTCGCGTCACTCACCAAGGAGTAAGAGGTTCGCGGCCTGTACTGCGGTGATGACCGTGGAAATCAGACCGATCACCGCAGAAGGACCCGCGAACCTTGGGGTTCGCGGGTCCTTCTGCGGTTGATGCCGTCAGCCCAATCGCACGGTGAGCGTCTGCACCAGCGGGGGCGACTGCGGCGTCAGCTGGATCTCGCAACGCAGCGAGCCGCTGCTGCCGGGACTGGTCCAGACCAGATGCGCCGGTGAGTTGCAGAACGGTGAAGCCGACAGCAACGGCACCGGGTCCGTTGCTGCGATCCCAGCGGCCCGCACCAACTCTCCGATCGAGGCGGCCCGCCGCGACAGCGGCTCGTCCAGCTCGACATTGTCGGCGAACAGCGCGCCGGCCAGTTCCGGATCCCAGTGGCGCAGCAGGCGTTCAACGGTATCCCTGGCCGCGATCGTCTCCGGCCACAGCTCCGGCGCCCGCTCCGGCATCGCGGTTTCGTCGAGCATCAGCGTCAGTGCCGCACGGGCAGCGAGTTTGGTGCCGCAGTAGGTGGCATTCTCCATCGCCACGATCCCGATGCCGGACTCGGAGTGCCAGCGCAGGTGGGCGCCGAAGCCGGGGTATCCACCCGAGTGCGCCAGGACCGTGCCGTGCCGCGGCGATTCCTCCACCACCAGGCCGTACCCGTAACCATTGCCGTCGTCGTCGTCCTCCCCGATCGGGGTGTGCACGGTGCCCATTTCGCGGCGGGACGCCGCCGACAGCACCCGCTCGTCGGCCGGATCACCGAGCCAGCGGACCCAGTCGACCAGCGCCCGCGGGGTGGCGAACAGGCCGCCGATCGGCGAGAAGGCACCGGGCCCGGAGAACGGCTGCGCGACCCACTCGGCCGGCTCGGGGCCACCGCCGGTCCGGTGGTAGCCGACGGCGACCCCGTCGGCGGCAGGAACCCCTGCGTGGTACGCGATCTGATCCAGGCCGAGCGGTCGCAACAACTCGTCGGTGACGAAATCGACATAGGGACGGCCGGCCGCCACCGCGATCGCCCGGCCGACAAGCGCGAACCCCAGGTTCGAATACTCGTACCCGGTTCCCGGCCGACGGACGAACCGAAACCCGTTGCCCGCCAGCCGGTCGAAGTCGGCAATGCTCATCGACTCCTGCCGGTCCGCCCACGGGTCGTCGGTCGGCAATCCGCCGTTCATCGACAGCAACTGGCCAACGGTCGGTAGCCGGCCACCGGCCCCCTCGGGGCCGCCCAGCCGGACGAACTTGTCGATCGGATCGTCCAGCGAGAGCCGGCCCGCATCGCGCAGCAGCAAGGCCGCCGCGGCGGTGAAACTCTTGGTGCAGGAAGCGATCCGGAACGCGGTGTCCACCGAAGGTCGGCCGTCGGCGGGCACGCCCGTCAGCCCGTTGCCGAAGATCAGTCCCGACCGGTCGAAGACGGCGTAGGTGGACCAGGGCGAGCGCAGCTGATCGATCCGGGCGGAGAAGATCGCCTCGACACCGTCCTGGGTGCTGCCCAGTCGTTCCAGATGATGCCTCACCGTGCTCCTCGCCGCTGCCTCGCCGTGCCGGATTGCCCCGTCGTGCCGGGATCCACAGATCGCAGATCCTACGGGTGGGTGGCGATCCGGCTTTCGGCGACCGCTGGACGCTGCTACTGTGAATGGGAATGATTCCCATTTAGCCGTCAGGAGCCCCCCAGTGCGATTTGCGCCCCGTGCCGTCCCCGCCCTCGCCGCGACCGCTGCCGCCGCCGTGCTGGTCGCCGGCTGCGGTTCGTCCGGTGCCGCGGACCCGACCGCGAACGGAGCCGCTGCCGATCCGACGGGCGGGCCGGCCTCGATCTCGGTGGTCACCTCGACGAATGTGTACGCCTCGATCGCCACGACCATCGGCGGCGACGCGGTCCAGGTGTCGGCCATCCTGTCGGACCCGGCCGCCGACCCGCACTCGTTCGAGGTCTCGGCGCAGGACCAGGTGAAGATCGCCAAGGCCCAACTGGTGATTGCCAACGGCGGCGGATACGACGATTTCGCCCAGCAGATGGTCGATGCCGCCGATCCGCGGCCGCAGCTGCTCGACGCCGTCCAGATCTCCGGGTTGGACACCGGCGACTCCGACCATTTCAACGAGCACGTCTTCTACGACCTGGACGCGATGACGAAGCTGGGCAACGCCATTGCCGGCAAACTCGCCGAACTGGATCCGGCCGGCAAGGCCACCTTCGACAAGAACGCCGCCGACTTCACAAAGGTGCTGGCGGCCCTCAAGGACCGGGCCGCCGGCATCGGCGCGGCGCACCCGGGGGTCAAGGCCGTTGTCACCGAGCCGGTGGCCGACTACCTGCTGGCCTCGGCCGGCATCAGCGATGTCACGCCCGGGGACTTTGCCGAGGCGATCGAGCAGGAGAACGACCCGGCGCCCGGCGACATCGCCCAGGTCGACGCGCTGCTGGCCGGCGGGACGGTGAGCCTGGTGGTGTTCAACTCACAGACCGCCGGACCGGTCACCGAACGGCTGGAGACGAAAGCGCAGCAGACCGGCATCCCGGTACTGAAGGTGACCGAGACCCTGCCGGCCGGCGTCACCGATTACGCCGATTGGATCGGCGGCACCCTCGACGCGCTCAGCAAGGCCTTGGGATGACGACGCGACTCGCGCCCGGCACCGCCGGTCCGGCGAGTGGCCGGCGGGAAGCGATAATGACTCCCGTGCCAGCAGCCGGAGCCACCACCCCCGCCGTGCGGCTGCGCGACGCAGAACTCGCCTTCGGCCCCAGGGTGTTGTGGTCCGGGCTGGACCTGGACATCGCCCCCGGCGAGTTCGTCGCGGTGCTCGGCCCGAACGGTGCCGGCAAGACCAGCATGCTCAAGATGCTGCTCGGGCAGCTGCCGCTGACCGCCGGCACGGTGCAGATCGCCGGCCGGCAGGCCAGCCGCGGCTCCAGTGCGATCGGCTACGTACCACAGCAGCGCTCCTTCGACCCCGGCCTACCGGTGCGCGCCCGCGACCTGGTCGGGTTCGGCATCGACGGCCACCGATGGGGACTGCCCTGGCCGGGCCGGGATCGACGGCAACGAATCGACGCGGCGCTCGCCGCGGTCGGGGCCGGCGGCTACGCGGACTCGCCGGTCGGGATGCTCTCCGGCGGTGAGCAGCAACGGCTGCGGATCGCCCAGGCACTGATCACCGATCCGGCTGTGCTGCTGTGCGACGAGCCGCTGCTCAGCCTGGATCTGGCGCACCAGCAGGCGGTGTCGAACCTGATCGACCGCCGCCGCCGGGAAGCGCACACGGCGGTGGTCTTCGTGACCCACGAGATCAACCCGATCCTGTCGATGGTCGACCGGGTGCTGTACCTGGTCGGCGGCGAGTTCCGGATCGGTCCGCCGGACGAGGTGATGACCTCCGCGGTGCTGTCCGAGCTGTACGGCACCCCGATCGACGTGTTGCGGGCCGGCGACCGGATCGTCGTGCTCGGCACCGATCACCATGTGCACCACGGGGATCACGACGACATCGAGGTCCTCTAGGTGTCGGACGTCTTCTCGCTCTCGACGATCGCCGAGCTGCTGCCCTACGTGTACGGCTCGCTGATCGCCGGCGCGATCCTCGGCCTGCTCGGCGGGGTGATCGGCCCGATGATCCAGGCCCGGGATCTGGCATTCGCGGTGCACGGGGCCTCGGAGTTGTCCTTCGCCGGCGGCGCCGCCGCCCTGTTGTTCTTCGGCACCGGCGCCGCTGCCACCGGCACGCTGGTGGCCACCGGCTCGATCGTCGGTTCGGTGATCGCGGCGATCCTGTTCGGGTTACTGGGTTTTCGGGCTCGCGACCGCAATTCGGCGATCGGCGTGATCCTGCCGTTCGGGTTGGGCCTCGGGGTGTTGTTCCTGGCCCTGTATCCGGGCCGGTCGGCGAACAAGTTCGGGCTGCTGGTCGGGCAGATCGTCGCGGTGGACCAGACCCAGCTGTGGTTGCTGGTGGCCGTCGCGGTGGTGGTGCTCGGTTCACTCGCGGTGATCTGGCGGCCGCTGTTCTTCGCCTCGGTCGACCCGGAAGTTGCTGCGGCCCGCGGAGTTCCGGTCCGGTTCCTGGCCCCGTTGTTCATGCTGTTGCTCGGGTTGACGGTAGCCATGGCGGTGCAGATCGTCGGCGCGCTGCTGGTGCTCTCGCTGCTCATCACGCCGACCGCGGCCGCAGTCAGGGTGACGGCCTCACCGGCCAAGGTGACGCTGTTGTCGGTCGCCTTCGCGATGTTCTCCGCGGTCGTCGGGATCATCCTCTCGCTGACGCCGAAGCTGCCGGTGAGCCCGTGCGTCACCACCGTCTCGTTCCTGATCTACCTGGTCTGTCGGCTGATCGGCAGCCTCCGGGCCCGGCGCGGCTGGGGCCGGCGGACGGTCACCTCGGCGGCCGTCACCGCCGAACCGGTCGGCTGAGCCGTTCCGGCGGCGGCACCGGCCGCCCTGGGATCACTCGTCCGGGATCGGCCGGGGCGAGCGGCCGGTGTCACCGTTCCGCAGCTGATCGGTCAGCCGGTCCCAGGCCCGGCTCCGCGCCATCGACAGCGCGCCGTCGAGCACGGCCCGGTCGGCGTCCGGCCGAACCTGCAACTCGGGCGGCACCAGGGTGTACCGCGGAAGCTCCCGCCGGAGTTGATCGACCAGGAACGCCCCGGCCCTGGCCACCCCGCCGGACAACACCAGCGCGTCCGGATCCACGGTGAGGATCACCGGTGCCAGCCGCTGGATCATCACCCTGGCAACCCTGGCCGTCACCCGAACCGCGGCCGGGTCGCCGCGCTCGGCGGCCGCGAAAACGTCCTGCGCCGTCAGCTGATCGACGCCGGCCAGCGAGCTGTCCGGAAACCCCTCCGCCGTTGCCCGGGCATTGGCGACGATGCCGGCCGCGCCGAGCAGATGTTCCAGCGGACCCCGTCCCTCGTCGTCGAACCGGACCCCGGCGGCGGACACCGGGATCATGCCGATCTCGCCGGCGGCGCGGTGCGCGCCCCGGTGCAAGGCACCATCGATGACGATGCCCGCCCCGAGCCGCTCGCCCCAGTGGATCACCACCAGGGTCCGGCCGGGGTGCTCCGCCGCGGCCGCGACGGCGGCCAGATTGGCATCGTTCTCCACCATGGCCCGGCCGGCGAACCGCCGGCTGAGCGCACTGAACACGCCCGACGCCGCCCAGCCCGGTACGGACGGGGCCATCCGCACATCGGCCTCGTCCACCTCGATCACCCCTGGCGAGCCGGCGACCACCGACGCGATCTGTTCCTGCTCCAGCCCGGTCGCCCGCAGCACCCGATCGATCAAGGCGGTCAACTGTTTCGAGACCGAGGCCGCATTCCGGGGCGGGCGGACCGCACGGTCGGCGGCCGCCAGCCGGACACCTTGCAGGTCGCTGACAGCCGCACTGAGCCGATGCGGCCCGATGTCCAACCCGAGCACCGGGAGCAGGCCGGGACGAAGCCGGTACCGCATCGCCGGGCGGCCGACCGTCGGCCGGCCGGATCCGGCGGCGATGCCGAGGACGTAGCGCCCGGCGACCAGGTCGTCGATCGCCTGAGCCACGGTCGGCCGGGTCAATCGGGTGTCGGTCGCGAGCTCGGCGATCCTGGCGCCGGCATCGCCTGCCGACCGGACGGCGGTGAGCACGGCCACCGTGTTCAGCCGCCGCAAAACCCCCGTGCCGCTGGGCTCCTTGACCGTCATCTGCGCTGCCGGCCCGGATCGCCAGGACTGCCGGCGACGGGGCGGCCCCGGCCATCGCAACTGTTCATCCGCAGAAACGTACCCGGCGAACGGCGGAACATCGCTGCTGGGACATCGTTTCGGCAGGTCCGTCTCGCGGAACTGCCGGTCGGGACGACCGGGTCTTGACCGGAAGTGATCCGGCTGTCAGGATTCGCGAGTTCGGAAAGATTGCTTCTTAATTACCGGAGATCCCCATGGCGCTTGACCGAGTACCCACCGCGAGATCGGGTCGGCGACCCCGACTGCGGGCGATTGCCACCGCAGTGGCGACCGGCCTGGTGGCCGCGCTGCTGTCGGCCACGCCGGCCGCCGGTGCCCCGGACCCGACTCCGGCGTCGGCGGCGTCCCGACCGGCCGACGGCGCCGCCGCCTCCCTGGCTGCCGGAACCGCCCTCCCGCGCGGGACTTTCGACCTCCGCCCGGCCCGCGACGCGTTGCGGCGACTGGTCGGGAAGGAGCATGCCAACCAGGTCTCGCTGGTCGGAGTCACCGCACTGCAAGGTCAGGATCGATTCCGGATCAGCGCCCGCGGTGGGCGGCTGTTCGTCGAGGGCAGCAGCACCTCGGCACTGCTGATGGGGTTCAACTGGTATCTCAAACACGTGGCGCTGGCGGATATCTCGTGGACCGGCGAGCAGCTCGACCTGCCGAAGCGGCTGCCGCTGCCCGATGCCCCGATCGAACACACCTCGCTGGTCTCGCACCGGTTCGCCGGCAACGACACCGAGGAGGGGTACTCCGGGCCGTTCCGGACCTTCGCCGACTGGGAAAGACTGATCGACATCAACGCGCTGCACGGCATCAACGAGATGTTCATGCCGGTCGGCGCCGACGCCGTCTACTACCAGACGCTGCAACACTTCGGCTACCAGCCGAACGAGCTCCGCGCCTGGATCCCGTCGCCGGCCTACCAGCCGTGGTGGCTCCTGCAGAACCTGTCCAACTTCACCGCGCCGGTCAGCCCACAGCTGCTGACCGAACGCGCCGCCCTCGGCCGGCGCATCGCGGATCGGATGCGCAGCATGGGCATCACCCCGGTCCTGCCCGGGTACTTCGGCACCGTGCCCACCGACTTCGCCGACCGGAACGCCGGAGCCGTCACGGTCCCGCAGGGGAACTGGGAGGGAACCACCCGGCCGGACTGGCTGGCGCCGACCCAGCCCCTCTTCGATCAGGTCGCCGCCCGCTTCTACCGCGTCCAGGACCAGCTCCTCGGCCGTTCGACCATGTACAAGATGGACCTGCTGCACGAGGGCGGGCGCCCGGGCCCGATCTCGGTCGGCGATGCCTCGGTCGCCGTCCAGAAGGCTTTGGACACCGCACATCCGGGAGCCATCTGGGTCGCACTGGGCTGGCAGAGCAACCCGCGACCGGAGACGGTACAGGCGATCGACCGCAGCCGGATGCTGATCGTCGACGGCCTGTCCGACCGGGCCCTCGATCCGCAACGCGACACCGATTGGCTCGGCACGCCGTACGCGTTCGGCTCGATCTGGAACTTCGGCGGCAATTCGACGGTCGGCGCGCCGATCGCCAGCTGGAACGAGCGCTTCTGGGACTTCCGGGCCAGGCCCGGGAGCGCGCTGGACGGCATCGCGGTGATGCCCGAGGCCAGCTACAACAACGCCGTAGCGATGGACTTCCTCACCGAGCTGCCCTGGCAGAGCGGCCCGGTCGATCTCGACCAGTGGTTCGCCGACTACGCCGACGCCCGCTACGGCGGCGCCGACGATGCGGCCCGCGCAGCCTGGAAGGTGTTGCAGGACACCGCCTATTCGATCCCACCGAACAACGGCCGGTCGTCCGGGCACGGCGGCCTGTTCGCCTCCGTGCCCAGTCTGACGACGGATCGCCCGCACCAGTTCTCACAGAGCACCGTCCGTGACGACCCGCAGGCGTTCGCCGCCGCGCTGCCGGATCTGCTGGCCGTCGGCACGAAGCTGCGCGGCAGTTCCGCCTACCGCGACGACCTGGTGGAGATCGCCCGGCAGTCCGTCGCCGACCGCACCCGGACGCTGCTGCCGCAGATCCGGGATGCCTACCTGGCGAAGGACCAGGCGAGTTTCTCCCGGCTCGCCGATTCCTGGATCGGCTACCTCCGCCTCACCGACAGCCTGGTCGCCACCGACCCGCAGGATCTGCTCGGCCGCTGGCTGCAACAGGCCAGGTCGGCGGCAACGACCTCGGCGGAGCGGGCGAACCTGGAGTACGACGCCCGCAAACTGATCACCTCGTGGAGCACCACCGACGACCTGTCCGACTATGCCTACCGCGAGTGGTCCGGGTTGCTCGACGGCTACTACGCCCCGCGGTGGCAGCGATACTTCGATTCACTTCGGGAGTCGCTGCACACCGGGACCGCACCGGTCGCGATCGACTGGGCAGCTGTGGCAGAGGACTGGGCCCGCGGGACCGAGCGGTATCCGACCAGGCCGAGCGGCGACAGCTACACCGAGGCAACGAAGGTCCTGCAGCGGCTGGCCGACGACGAGTACGACTTCGATCTCGCGCTGCTGCCCACCGGTGTCGTCTCGTCCTCGACCCAGCCATCGACGCAGCCCGCGACAGTGACCGCCACGCTGCCGAACGCCAACTTCTTCGCGCCGCTGACCGGTGTCGACTTCACCGTCACCGCACCGGCAGGAATCACCGTGACGCCCACCGGTCCCGCCCCGGACCATGCGCCGCCGGGCGGCCAGGTGGCCCGGTCCTGGACGGTGACCGCAGCCGACGGCCGGCCGGCCGACCTCGACGAGGTCTCCCTGACGGTTGCGGTGACGTTCGACCAGCCGACCGGGCCGGCCACCCTGGAACGGGTGGCCGTGCTGCCGGTGGCGGCCGCCGGCCGGCACCTGCTCAGCGACCTGCCGTTCGCGTCCTCCCGCAACCACGACGGCCTGCATCCGGTCGCCAGAGACGCGGTGACCGCGGCCACCCCGTCCGGTGACGCACCCATCAGGCTCGACCAGGTGACGTACGCAAAGGGATTGGGCACCAACGCCAACGCCGACATCCGGTTCGAGCTCGGCGGGCAGTGCCACCGCTTCGGGTCGACGATCGGCATCGACGACGCGATGAACCACACGGCCGACGGCGACGCGGTGGTCCGGATCTACGGCGACGGAAAGCTGATCTACACCTCACCGGTGCTGCGCAGCGGACTGGCGACCACCGGCGCCACTGCGATCCCGCTCGACCTGGACATCAGTGGGGTGCACCAGCTGCGGCTGGCGGTCGACCAGTCCGACGCGAACCGGTACTTCGACGCGGTCTCGTTCGGCGGCGCCGTCGTCGAGTGCACCGGCGAGCTGCCGACGCCGCTCAGCCAGGGCAAGCCGGCCACCGCCTCCAGCGTCGACGGCAGCCACCGCGCCGGCCTTGCCAACGACGGTGACCTGAGCAGCAACTGGCTGTGCGATCCGAAGCAGTGCGGCGGCGTGCCCGCCTGGCTGCAGATCGATCTCGGTGCGGTGCAGGCCCTTTCGAGTATTCGGGTCACGCCCTACTACGCCGATGGCCGGTCGTACCGCTACACGGTCGATGGCAGTGTCGACGGCCAGGCCTGGACGGAGCTGGCGACCAGGACGAGCACGGCGGCGCAGACCGACGTCGGCGATGAATTCGCGGTGTCCGGCGACTTCCGGTACGTCCGGGTCACCGGATTCGGCAACACCAAGAACGCCTACACCCTGCACCTGCAGGAACTGGCGGTCTACGGCTCATCCTGAGCGGCTCATCGTCCCGACTCAGCGGATCCGGCGTCGGCGGGCCACCTCGGCCAGCACCACGCCGGTGGCCACCGACGCATTCAACGACTCGACGGTGCGCGCCATCGGGATGGAAATCGTTGCGTCGCAGACGGTCCGGGTCAGCCGGGCCAGACCACGCCCCTCCGAGCCGACCACCAGCACCAGCGGCCCGGTGGCCAGCTCGAAGCTGTCGATGTCGACGGTGCCGTCGGCGTCCAGCCCGACGATCATCAGGCCCTCGGCCGCCCACTCCTTCAGGGTGCGCACCAGGTTGGTGCACCTGGCCACCCGGAGCCGGGCCGCGGTACCGGCCGAGGTGCGCCAGGCGGACGCCGTCATCCCGGCCGAGCGCCGCTCGGGGACCAGCACACCGTGGGCGCCGAACGCCGCAGCCGACCGGACGATGGCGCCAAGGTTCCGCGGATCGGTGACGCCGTCGACGGCCACCAGTAACGGCGGCACCCCGGAGTCCCTGGCGATCGCCAGCAGGTCTTCCGGGTGCGCGTAGTCGTAGGGCGGCACCTGCAGGGCCAGCCCCTGATGGATCGCGTTGCCGGTGAGCCGGTCCATCTCCCCGCGGGAGATCTCCATCAGGGCGATTCCGCGGTTACCGGCGGCCTGTACCGCCTCGGCGATCCGTTCGTCGACCGAGACCCCTTGCGCCACATACAACGCGGTTGCGGGTACTCCCGCCCGTAGAGCTTCGACCACCGGGTTGCGACCGACCACGGTCTCCGGCAGCTCCTTGCGGCCTCGGGGCCCGCGGACCTGCGGCGCTTGGGCCCGTTTCGCGGCGGCGGCAGCCTTCTTCGCCGCCGGGTGCTTGGTCCGGATCTCGGCGGCTGGGGTCGGCCCCCGCCCCTTGAGGGCTCGACGGGCTTGCCCGCCGGAGCCGACGGTTGCACCCTTCTTGCCCTTACGGACGGCGCCTCGACGCTGTGAATTTCCGGCCATGGGAGCTACCTTTCGATCAACCAGGTGGAGCCGGAGCTTGCGTCCTCGACCTGAATCCCGGCGGTGGACAGTCGATCGCGAATGCGATCGGCTGCGGCAAAGTCCTTGGCGGCACGCGCTTGCTGGCGTTCCTCGAGCATCCCGGAGATCAGCGAGTCCAACGCCTCGGCGAGCGCGGTGGTTCCCTGACTCGGCGTCGAGCCGGTCGCCCACATCGCGTCCAGCGGATCCAGCCCGAGAACGGCCAGCATGCCCCGGACCGCGGCGGCGGCCGAGACGGCAACCTCCTGCTGGTCGGCGTCGGCCGCCGAGTTGCCGCTACGGACATGGTCGTGGACGACGGCCAACGCCCGCGGCACCCCCAGGTCGTCGTCCATCGCCGCGACGAAATCGGCCGGCAGCTCGCCGATCTCGACCTTCCCGTACCGCGCCGCCGTGCGCTGCAGGAACGATTCGATGCGCCGCAACGCTTTCGCCGCGTCCTCCAGGGCGCCGGCGGAGTACTCGATCGACGACCGGTAGTGCACGCTCACCAAGTAGTAGCGCAGCTCGATCGCGCGCACCTGCTCCAGCAGCACCGGTACCGCCAGCGTGTTGCCCAACGACTTCGACATCTTCTCGCCGGACGTGGTCACCCAGTACGAGTGCATCCAGTACCGGGCGAAGCCCATCCCGACGCCGTGCGACTGGGCGGCCTCGTTCTCGTGATGCGGGAACACCAGATCCAGGCCGCCGCCGTGGATGTCGAACTCATCGCCGAGATAGGTCCTGGCCATCGCCGAGCACTCGATGTGCCAACCGGGCCGCCCTGGACCCCACGGCGAGTCCCAGAACGGCTCTCCCGGCTTGGCACCCTTCCACAGGGTGAAGTCGGCGGGGTCGCGCTTTCCCTTACCCGCAGACGGATCCGCCTCGCCCTGCTCCATCTCGTCGATCCGTTGACCGGACAGCGAACCGTAGTCGGGCTGTTCACGCACGGCGAAGTAGACGTCGCCGGCGGCGGCGTACGCCTTGCCGACCCCGATGAGCTCGGTGATCAATTGGTGGATCTGCGGGATGTGCCCGGTCGCCCTCGGCTCGATCGTCGGCGGCAGGCAGCCGAGCGCGGCGTAGGCATCCGCGAAGGCCCGCTCGTTCACCGCTGCCCAGGCCCACCACGGCCGGTCCGCGGCGGCGGCCTTGGCCAGGATCTTGTCGTCGATGTCGGTGACGTTGCGGACCTGGGTGACCCGGTAGCCGGAATGCTCCAGCCAGCGCCGCAGCACGTCGTAGACGATCCCGGCCCCGCGCAGGTGCCCGATGTGCGGTTCCGCCTGCACCGTGGCGCCGCAGTGGTACAGCGAGACCTCGCCGGGTACGAGGGGAACGAAGGGGCGGACCGAACGGGTCGCGGTGTCGTAGAGGTGCAGAGCCACAGCAGGGATCGTACGTGGTCCGACGGAACACCCTTGTTTCACCGCATCACGCACGAAGTAGGCAGATATCTGCTCGAAACTGCGCTTCCCGTGTCAAAAAGTCTCGTCCAGCCTGATCGGGGCGCATCGTCAGGTATCAATTTGACGTTTGTTTACGCAGGTTATTGACGAACTGTTGGTCGGTGGTCGATGCTCTCCGGGTGACCGCGACCAGCTCCCGAGGGCTCACCTCGTTGCGCGCGGCGAATCGACGACTGATCGTCGACCGGCTGCAGCGCCAGGGCGAGATCAGCAGGGCCGCGCTGGCCAGGCACACCGGCCTGTCCGGCACCACGGTGTCCAGCCTGATCGCCGAACTGGAGGCGGAGGGTCTGGTCGCCGAGACCGGCGCCGACGATCGCGGGACCGGCCGGACCGGCCGGCCGGCGAGGTTGCTCAGGTTCGTCCCGCCGCGCACCCTGGTCGCCGGCCTGGAGCTGGGCCACGCATCGATCAGGGTCGCGGTGTCCGACCTGGCCGGCCAGGTCAAGGTCGAGCAGGCGATCGACTTCGACGTGGACGACGCCGGCCCCGGCGCGCTGGACCGCGCGGCCGAGTTGCTGGGCGACGCCATCGACGCCGGCGGGATCGGTTGGCAGGACATCGGCCGGCTGGTGCTCGGCATTCCCGGGTATGTCGACCCGCAATCCGGCACCGTGGTGTCCGGCCGGATGCGTAACTGGGCCCATCTGGTGCCGGCCGAGATCCTCACGGCCAAGACCGGGCTGCCGACCACTACCGAGAACGACGCCGACCTGTCGGCGGTCGGCGAGCAGATGTTCGGCGCGGCCAAGGGTCTGCAGGACGTCGTGTACGTGAAGGTGTCTTCCGGCATCGGCGCCGGCCTGGTACTCGGCGGACGCCTGCACCGGGCCGCCGAGGGCGGCACCGGCGAGATCGGGCACGTGCAGGTCTCCGAATCCGGCAGCATCTGCACCTGCGGCAACCGGGGTTGCCTGGAGACGATTGCGTCGGTGCCGCAGGCGATCGAGGTGTTGCGCGAGGTCCACGCCGATGCCCTCTCGGCGGCCGACCTCGACCGGCTGACCCGGGCCGGTGATCGGGCAACGGTGCGGGTGCTGACCGACATGGGGCGGGAGATCGGTCGGGCCGTTGCCGACCTGTGCAACCTGTTGGCCCCGCAGGCGGTGGTCTTCGGCGGCGACATCGACGAGGCCCTGGAACCGCTGGTGGACGCCGTCCGCCGGTCGGTCGAGCGGTACACCCAGCCGCGGACCGCGGCCAGGGTGCGGATCGTGCGGACCTCGCTCGGTCATCGCGCCGGCGTACTCGGCGCCGTTGCCACGGCCATCGACTCGCATCCACTGCTGGTCGGATGACGACGACCATCATGCCGGGATCCAGGAAAGGAGGCCGCCGACGGACAGCGCACTCGTCAGCGCGATCCTGCTGAGCTGCACAGCGCCGGAGGACATCACTTCGGCGAGCACCACACCGTCACTACCAACTCCGCTACCCGCCTCGGGCAGCGATCTTCAACCCAACGCATGGAGGCGTTCGTGAAGAAATCCATCCCCCTCATCGCACTAGCCGTGGCCGGAGGCCTGGTGCTGTCGGCGTGCGGCTCGAGCGACAATGCCGGCGGCACCTCCGCCGGCACCACGGCGCCGGCCTCGGACACCTCGGCCGCCGGCGGCGAATCCTCGGCTCCGGCCGAATCGTCCGCCGCCGGAGAGTCGTCGGCCGCCGGCGAGTCCTCGGCTCCCGCCGAGTCGTCGGCCGCCGGCGGCGAACAGCTGCCGGCCGCCACCATCAGCATCCTCGCGCCGTCGTACGCCGATTCGTCGGAGGCCGACTGGCAGAAGATCATCGACGCGTTCAAGAAGATCCAGCCGAACGTGACGGTCAAGCTGCAGATCGAACCGTGGACCGACTTCACCTCAAAGGTGCAGGCCCGGATCCAGGCCAACGACATGCCGGACATCCTCAACGACAACAACTTCGGCGAGGCGGCGGACGGCCTGCTGTACCCGATCACCGACGTGCTCAGCGAGGACACCCTCAAGTCCATCGAACCGGCGCTGATGAAGAACGGCGTCGGCACCGACGGGACGCAGTGGGCGGCGCCGGACATCGCCACCTCGCGGCTGCTGGTCTACAACACGGAGCTGTTCTCCAAGGCCGGCATCACGGCAGCCCCGAAGACCTGGGACGAGATGTACTCCGACGCCGAGAAGATCACCAAGCTCGGCGGCGGCGTCACCGGCTACGGCATGCCGTTGGGGCCGGAGGAAGCTCAAGCAGAGAGCACCGTCTGGCTCTGGGGCGCCGGTGGCACCTGGGTGGACGGCGACAAGCTGAACGCGGACACGCCGCAGGCCACCGAGGCGTTCACCGAGATGAAGAAGTTCATCGACGCCAAGGTCACCCAGCCCAACGTCGGTGCCTCGAACCGGCAGGACGTTGCCGACCTGTTCAACCAGGGCAAGGTCGGGATGTACGTGGCCCACTCCGGACTGACCGGGGTCACCCGGGAGAAGTTCAAGGACATCAAGTTCGACGTCGCCCCGATCCCGTCGAAGTCGGGTGAGGGCATCTCCTACGGCGTCACCGACTACATCTTGGCGTTCAACAACAAGGACGAGGCCCGCAAGGCCGCCACCAAGGCGTTCCTGGACTTCTTCTACACGCCGGAGCAGTACACCCCGTGGTACCAGGGCACCGGCCTGTTGCCGGCCACCACCGCGGCGATCGAGGCCGCGACCAAGAGCGACGCCGACAACGCACCGTTCTACGACGCGCTGAAGACGGTGAAGTTCACCCCGAGCGGCAACCCGCAGTGGGCGGCGCTGCAATCCGCGCTGCAGTCCACCGCCGGCAAGCTGGCTTCCGAGGCACCGGCCGATGTGCTGAAGGAGATCCAGGCGCAGATGACGGCGGGCGGCTGACCCACCCGAGCGACGGCGCTGCCGCGGGATTCTCCGCGGCGGCGCCGTCCGGGGCCGCCCGAGCCCGTCCTCGCCGGCCCGTACCGATCCCGTGACCCGACGAAAGGGATGACGTGACTACGCTTTCCACCTCCCCGATCGAGCCGCTGCCGAAAACCGGCCGACGCCGAACGTCGTCGGGGGCGCTCGGCCGCTTCGCCATGGCGGTGCCGTGGCTGCTGCCGGCGGTGGTGCTGATCGCCGCTGTGGTGCTCTATCCCGCGGGGCTGATGATCTACAACGCCTTCCGCAAGTTCAGCAAGTACGGCTTCGAACAGGGCGCGGCCGGCTGGAGCAACTTCCACCTGGCGCTGACCTTCCCCGGCGTGCCGATGGGCCGGATCATCGTCAACACCATCGTCTGGGTGGTGGTGGTGGTCGCCGTCACCCTGCTGATCTCGCTCGGGCTGGCCCAGTTCCTGAACAAGACCTTCCGCGGACGCAAGATCGTCCGGCTGGCCATCGTCATCCCCTGGGCCGCATCCGTGGTGATGACCAGCTCCATCTTCCTGAACGGGCTGGACCCGAACTACGGGCTGATCGCCCGGATGATGCGCGCGCTCGGGCTGCTGGGCCCGACGACCGCGCTCACCGACAACCCGGACACCGCGTTCTGGGTGGCCGTCGTGGTGGCGATCTTCGTTTCGCTGCCGTTCACCACGTACACGCTGCTGGCCGGCCTGCAGACGGTGCCCAAGGACGTGCTGGAAGCCGCGCACGTGGACGGCGCCAGTCGCGGCCAGACCTATCGGCAGATCGTGCTGCCGATCCTGCGGCCGGCGGTCGCGGTGGCCGCGTTGATCAACATCATCAACGTGTTCAACTCGCTCCCGATCCTGCAGATCCTCAACCCCACGGCCGGTTACAACACCGGTCTGACCACCACGCCACTGGTGTTCCTGTACAAGACCACGCTGGGACCAGGGGTTTCGTCAGCCCTGTCGGTGCTGAACTTCGCGTTCTGCCTGGTGATCATCGTGATCTACCTACTCCTCGTCCGACCCACCAAGGAGGTCTGACGAATGACCACCGACATTTCCGACACCCCCGCCGCCGGGCCGCTCACGCTGACCGAGCCCGCGCCCGGCGGGTCCCGGTCCACCGGACCGGACCGGGCGCCGAACCGGATCGGCATCGTGATCGGCTCGATCGTGATCGTCGCGGTGTTCGTCGCGCCGTACCTGCTGATGCTGCTCGGATCGTTGAAGACGCAGCAGGAGATCACCAGCATCCCGCCGCCGTTCGGCCTGCCGAGCGGCCCGCACTTCGAGAACTACGTGAACGTCTGGTCGTCCCAGGTCGCGCCGTTCAACGGGCTGGTGGCCACCGTGGTGATCTCGGTCGGCGCCACCGTGCTGGTGCTGCTGGTCGCGACGCCGGCCGCCTACTACCTGGCGCGGTTCCGCTTCCCCGGCCGGCTGGCGTTCCTGTTCCTGGTGCTGATCACCCAGATGCTGCAGCCCACCGTGCTGGCCATCGGCCTGTTCAAGGAGTTCCTGACCTGGACCGGGCACATGTCCTGGGTCGCCCTGATCCTGGTGAACGGCGCGTTCAACCTGGCGTTCGCCATCTGGATCATGCAGGCGTTCTTCGCCTCGGTGCCCAAGGAGGTGGACGAGGCGGCGGTGGTCGACGGCGCCGGCCGCTTCCAGGTGCTGTTCAAGATCTCGCTGCCGCTGGTCTGGCCCGGCGTGGTGACGGCGATGGTGTTCGTCTTCGTCAACTCCTGGAACGAGTACGCCGCAGCCTCGGTGATGGTGCAGGACAACAAGTTGCAGCCGCTGACCGTCTCGCTGCCGAAGTTCTTCGGCTTCTACAGCCAGGACTGGCAGTACGTGTTCACCGTCGCCACCGTCGCCATCGTTCCGGTGGTGGTGCTGTTCTCGTTCGTCGAGAAGCGGCTGATCGGCGGACTGACCGCGGGGGCCGTCAAGTAGCTCCGCACGTCTCCTCCCCGGCGGGCAGCCGTCGGCCCGATCTGCTAAATTATGTCCGTTAGACAGAACATTCGAGCTAATTCGATCATGAGCGCCGAAACGATTGCGAGCCAGCGATGACAGCCCAGCACCACGATCTCGACGCACCGGCCGCTGCTGGGGCCGGGCGGCATGTGCTGGCCGAGCTCGCCTCCCAGCCGGACGTCTGGTCCCGCGCGGTCGGCGTTGCCGCCGAACAGGTGGCCCTGCTGCCGCAGCCGGGTGAGCGGATCGCGGTGGTCGGCTGCGGCACCAGCGCCTTCATCGCGCAGTCGTACGCCGTCTATCGCGAACAGGCCGGCGGCGACGTCGGCGGCGAGACCGACGCGTTCTACGCCTCGGAGTTCCCGGCCGGCCGCAGCTACGACCTGCTGGTCGCCATCACCCGGTCCGGCACCACCACCGAGGTGCTCGAACTGCTGGCGGCGCTGCCGGAGAGCCAGCGCACGCTGATCATCGTCGGCGATGCCGACTCCCCCGGCGCCCGCGCCGCCGATGCCGCGATCCTGCTGCCGTTCGCGGACGAGAAATCGGTGGTGCAGACCCGGTTCGCCACCACGGCACTGGCCCTCCTGCGCGCCGGACTCGGCCACGATCTCGCCCCGCTGATCGAGCAGGGCCGGGCGGCACTGCAGGCGCCGTTGCCCACCGGCTGGCAGCACAAGGTGCACTTCACCTATCTCGGCCACGGCCCGGGCGTCGGCCTGGCGAACGAGGCAGCGCTGAAGATGCGCGAGGCGGCGATCGCCTGGGCCGAGTCGTACCCGGCCTACGACTATCGGCACGGGCCGATCGCGGTGGCCGAGGAGCATTCGCTGGTATGGATCTTCGGCGAACCGCCGGCGGGACTCATCGACCAGATCGAGGCCACCGGCGCCACGGTCGAGACGGCCGGCGGCGACCCGTTGGCGGATCTGGTGCGCGCCCAGCGACTGGCGATCGAACTGGCCCTGTATCGCGGCTACGATCCGGACAGTCCGCGCAATCTCACCCGTTCGATCATCCTGGAGTCGTAAATGCCGCTGGTGGGCAGTGAACTGTTGGTCGAAGCCCGCCGTGCCGGTGTCGGGGTCGGTGCCTTCAACGTGATCGGCATCGAGCACGCCGAGGCGTTGGTCGCCGGCGCGCAGACCGCCGGCCGTCCGGTGATCCTGCAGATCTCCGAGAACGCCGCGAAGTTCCACCGCGGGCTGCCGCCGATCGGCCGGGCGACGCTGGAGATTGCCAGGGCCGCAACGGTTCCCACCGTCGTTCACCTCGATCATGCAACCGACGAGACGCTGATCGACCAGGCGATCGATCTCGGTTTCACCTCGGTGATGTACGACGGAGCGACGCTCGACTACGCGGAGAACGTCGCCCGGACCGCTGCCGTGGTACAGCGGGCGCACGACGCCGGCGTGTGGGTGGAAGCCGAGCTCGGCGAGGTCGGCGGTAAGGACGGCGCCCACGCGCCCGGCGTGAAGACCGACCCGAGGGAGGCCGCCGGGTTCGTCGCCGCCACCGGGGTGGACGCCTTGGCGATCGCCGTCGGGTCCTCACACGCGATGACCGAGCGCACTGCCGCTCTGGACCTGCCGCGGATCGCCGAGATCGCCGCTGCCGTCACGGTTCCGTTGGTGCTGCACGGCTCGTCCGGGGTGCCGGACGCCGCCATCGCGGCCGGCATCGCCGCGGGGCTGACGAAGATCAATGTCTCGACCCACCTGAACAAGGTCTTCTCGGCGGCGTTGCGCGACTACCTGGCGACGAATACCGCGGTCGTCGATCCACGGAAGTACCTGGGCGCCGCCCGGGACACGTTGGCTACCGAGATCGCCCGGCTGATCGGCGTGATCGACGGTCGGTGATCGACGGCCGGCCTTGGCCGCACCGCGAGGACCGACCGGGCCGGGCTCACCCGGTAGTCGACAGCTTCGGAACCAGCTTTCGCAAGGCCCGGGTCGCGGCGCCGACCGCATCTGCGGGCGCGCGGACCGAGACGGTGGCGACCCCGACCCCTGGGACCAGCGCGACGGCATCCCAATAGCCCAAACCGCTCGGCGCGGTGTAGGCACGCTCGATGCCCGGGCCCGCGTCGCCGAGCACCCGATAGTCCGTCAGGCCCTCGGGTGGTTGGTAGCTGCCTTCCGGTCCGACCGACACCTGTAAGGCCGCCGCACCGTCGGCGGACTGCCAGCGGCACGAGGCGCCATCCACCTGTCCGGCGCCGACCGGACCGCCCAGATACCCGGCGACCTCGGAAACGGTTGCGACAGCGCACAACCGGGCACCGATCTCGGCGGGATCGGCCGGTGCCGGCGCCGGCTCGTACCCCGGCGCTATCCGCTGCACGATCGCCCGCAGGACCGTCACCGCGCGCGGCTCGGCGTCCTTGACGCCACCGACCGATACCACGATGGTGAACCGGTCCAGCAGCAAAGCGGCAGCCTGCTTGTCGCCCAACATGCCGGGGCCGGAGTAGGCCGCGTCGGCGATGCCGGTCAACACGGTCGAGTCGTCGCCCGGTTCGGCATAGAACTGCGGCAAGGCCGCGGTGATCATCACGGCCTGCCCGTCGCCCGCCGCATGCCAGTAGCAGGCCGAGTTCAACGGACCCGCCACTTCGGTCCGGACGATCGACTCGCCCAGCCAGCCACCGACCTCGGCAGCCGTGAACAACGCACACAGCTGCGGACCGGCGCTTCCGCCCTCATCGTCGAGCACCACGCCGCCGACCACCGACCCGGCAACGGATCCGGTTGCCGCCGAGTCGATCACGGCGGGCGCCCCGGCCGGCATCGTGCCGGCCGACGCCGCCCCGCCGCCGGCGACCCTCGGCGCATCGGATGCACCGGGCGACGACGCCCCGCAGGCCTGCAGCGTGAGAACCAGCGCCGCGGCAGAGATCCAGTACCTACTTCGCACGCTCACCCTCCCGGCCCGAACGCGGCGAACGGCACATGGCAGGTGGTACCGAGTAGTTCGGCCGCCGCCGGGAATCCCGTCCGCTCCATCAGTTCGCCCAGCTGTCCACCATTGGCGCCGGCCGCGACGCCCGCGTAGACGTCGGTCATCACCTGAGTGGCCCGCGCCAGATTTGCCGGCGCTATCGGCTGCAAGACCTTGAGCTGACGAACGATCTCGGCGGCCCACGCCGGCGCCGGGTTCGCCGGGTTCGCCTTCGACCAGGCCGCGGTGGCCCGGTATCCGGCGCAGAAATCCGCCTTCGGCGTCCCGGACCTCGCCGACCGCGATGCGGTCGTCGACTTCTCGGCCGGACCATGGAAAAGGATCCTGAAGTCGGTGACAGCGGTGATGGTGAAGAGCTTCTCCACGTTGTCAAGGAGCGGTTGAACGCTCGTCATCACGAACGACGATGCCAGGCCGGACAGCGCCGCCGGCAGCGTTCCGAACAGTCGACCGAGCGCGCCGCGGACCGCGCCCGAGAGCAGCTTCGCGTTGCGGGTGATCGTCGCCGTGACCCGTACGTCACCGAACCGCGGCTGCCCCTTGACCGCATTCTCCGCCGATTCCTGACCGGTGCCGAACTCCAGCCGACCGACGCCGGTCCCGGCGGCGCCGGCGGTCAGGGTGACCGACTTCGTCCGGACCGCGGCCTCGGCGACCGGCGAGCTGAACTGCCATTCGACGCCGTTGGTGTCCAACGCCAGATTCGGCAGGGTGACACCCGCCAGAGCCGCGCAGGAACGGACCTCGACCGGCCAGTCCGTCGGACCGGTCGGCGATGCCGTGAGAGTCAGCGTGAACGGCCCGCCGGGCTGATCGATCCCGTAGAGGGGCGGGCGGTCCAGGGTCCACGCCGTGGTGACCGGCCGAATCAGTTGCGCGGCAGAGACGATCACCGCCGCCACCGATGCCACCTGAGCGAGCACCCCGAGGATCGGGGCGATCAGCGTCTTCGCCCCGTTCACGATCACGAACTCGACGCCGTCGATCGCCGCGTTCCACACCGCGACGCCGCCGTCAACGATCACCTTGAAAACCGAGAACCAGCCGGTGGTGTCGGGTCCGGAGGTCTTCAACGCGCCGAGTACGGCCTTCAGCGTATTGCTCAGAAAATCCTGGGCCAGGGCGCACGGATCGAGCGCCGTGGTTGCGCGCTGCCCGGCGACAGGCATCACCACGGGGCCCCGGCCACCGTGCAGGCCCGGCGGCGAGCTCCCCGCGGTCAGATCCCTGACCAGCGCCACCAGCACGACCAGTGGAAAGACCGTGGTCTTCGGGTGGGCCAGGTCGACGGTGGTGAGCGAGCCCCGAAGCGCGGTCGCGGCAACGCCTTTGCTGCCGAGGTAGCCGGCCAGCATCGCCGAGAACGGCACCTCGGTACCGGCGGCGTGCGAGACGATGTCGTCCAGGACCGCGCCGGTGAGCCCGTCGCCGGTCGCCGCACCGGCGGCCAGCCCGCGCACCTGACTGTGCAGCAGTCGCAGCGGCGAGGCCGGCTGCGTCACGCCGACCATCGGCTCCGCGTCGCCCGCAGAAAGGTAGGTTCCGACCCCCCACGATGCGAGCACCCTGATGTCGGCGTCCAGCACCGACGCCGAGAACCCACCGGGCGCGAACGCCCGCACCGTCGGGGCGGCGCCGGCGGCAGTGGGCACAACCGTGGCCGATGCCGCCGCCGGAGCGTGCGTTCGGGTCCCCGCCACCGGTGGCACGACCGTGGTGACGGCCGTCGATCTGGCACTCGCCGGTGGACCGTCAGCGGGCACCTGGCTACACCCCGCCGCGAGCGTCAGCGCCGTGACGATCGCCAGCGTCACGCCCACGCGGGCGGTCCGCGACCGGATCAGCGCCCTCACGGCGACTTCAACCGGTCCGCAGCCGTCACAGTTTGTCCAGTGCCATGCCGATCAGAGAATGCGGATGATCGGACAGATACCTCATACCGGATGCGCAGATCTCCGGCGACCGCGGCTCAGGTCGGCGTCAGCGCCAGTCTGGCGAACACCAGCGACTGGGCGATGTCGTCCTCGCGCCGCCGCCGCGACAGCCCACGGGTGCTGATCTCGGCACACACCGCACCACGGAAATCATTGCGCACCAGGCCCTCCAGCAACTCGGTGCACGGTTGGGTGCCGCGTCCGGGGACCAGGTGCTCGTCCTTTCCTGACCCCGAGCCGTCGGCCAGGTGAATGTGCGCGAGGCCGGATCCCATCTGTTCGGCCAGCTGCAACGCGTCGGTACCCGAGGTGGCGGTGTGCGACAGATCCAATGTGTAGTACCGATGCCCGGACGGCACCGGATTCCAGTGCGGCCGATAGCTGTTCACCCGAACGCCAGGGGTGAACCGGCTGCTGCCGACGGTCAGCGGAAACATGTTCTCCACCGCGATCTTCACCTGTGTCCGGGCCTGCAACTCGGCCACCGAGGCGGCGAAGTCGGTCGACGCCGCCCGCTGCCAGACGAACGGCGGATGTACCACCACCACCGAAGCGCCGACCCGCTCGGCCAGCTCCAGCGAGCGGGCCAGCTTGACCAGCGGATCGGTCGACCACACCCTGGCCGTCACCAACAGGCACGGCGAGTGGATCGAGACGATCGGTAGCTCGTACCTGTCCATCAAGCGCCGCAACGCGTCCGCATCCTGGGTGAGCGGATCCGCCAGCACCATCAGCTCCAGCCCGTCGAAGCCGATCTCGGCAGCCATCGCGAAGGTGGTGCCGGTCGACTCCGGAAATGCCGAGGCGGTGGACAGGGTCACCGGGATCGAGGGCCGTAGCGGGGGGCGTTCGGGATAGCCGCCGACATCGGGGCCGCGATCGGGGCCGGTAGCGGTCACGGTCCGAACGCCAACTGGTCGAGACGTCGCAGGATGACGCCCTCCCGCAGTGCCCACGGGCAGATCTCCACCTCGGAAAGTCCCAGGGCCGTCACCGCCGCCTCCGCGATCAGCGCGCCGGCCGGGATCTGCGGCGCCCGATTCGGCGAAACCCCTTCCAGACAAGCGATATCCGCCGCGGTCATCCGCTGCAGGAACGCCGACACCTGGCGCAGGCCGGCCGCCGTCAGCACCCGCTGTACCCGGGGTCCGGCGCTGGACGGTGCGGCGCCGGTCAGCCTGGCCAACGTCCGGAACGTCTTGGAGGTGGCCACCACCCGATCGAACGGACCGGCCGCCTTGATCTGCAGCCGGGCCGCGGCCAGCCGCTCCGTCAACCATTCCTTGAGCTCGCCGACCTGGGTCGGGCTCGGCGGATCGGCCAACTGTCGGTCGCGGTGCAGCCGACCGGCTCCCAACGGCAACGACAACGCCACCTCGGGCTCTTCGTCCTTGCCGGCCGCGATCTCCAGCGAGCCGCCACCGATATCCAGTACCAGCAAGTTTCCCGCACTCCAGCCGTACCACCGGCGGGCGGCCAGGAACGTCAGCCGGGCTTCATCGGGACCCGGCAGCACCTGTAGATCGACCCCGGTCAGCGTTCGGACGTGGTCAAGCACATCCGAGGCGTTCGACGCGTCCCGGACCGCCGAGGTGGCGAATGCCAGTAGTTCGGCGCAGCCCAGCCGGGCGGCGGCCTGGGCGGCCTCGCCGACCGCGGCCAGCAGGGCGTCCTTTCCCTGGTCGCTCAGGATCCCGGCATCGTCCAGGTGCTCGGCCAGTCGCAGGCCGGTGCTCTGCGAGAGCTGCGGCGTCGGATGCCCACCCCGGTGGGCGTCGACCACCAGCAGATGCACGGTGTTCGACCCGACATCCA
Source organism: Nakamurella lactea DSM 19367 (assembly GCF_000426645.1). Taxonomy (GTDB): domain Bacteria; phylum Actinomycetota; class Actinomycetes; order Mycobacteriales; family Nakamurellaceae; genus Nakamurella; species Nakamurella lactea. The sequence goes on from NZ_AUFT01000018.1 coordinate 53,630, forward strand.
GTACGCCAAGTCGCATCGGGTCAGCCTAACGGGGCAGGCAGCGGGACAACCGCGCTACGCCCCATCACCCCTCTAGTTTGTAACCGAGGCCGCGGACGGTGATCAGGTGTCGCGGCGCTGCCGGGTCCGGCTCGATCTTCGCCCGCAGCCGTTTGACGTGGACGTCAAGGGTCTTGGTATCGCCGACGTAGTCGCTACCCCACACCCGGTCGATCAGCTGCCCCCTGGTCAGTACCCGGCCGGAATTGCGCATCAGGTACTCGAGCAGGTCGAACTCCTTGAGCGGCAAGGTGATCTCGCTGTCACCGACGCTGACCACGTGCCGCTCGACATCCATCCGCACCGGTCCGGCCGACAGCACGCTCTCGTCCAGGTCCTCGGGTTCCGTGCCGCGCCGCAGCACGGCCCGGATCCGGGCGATCAGCTCCCGTGAGCTGTACGGCTTGGTCACGTAGTCGTCGGCGCCCAGCTCCAGCCCGACCACCTTGTCGATCTCCGAGTCGCGGGCGGTCACCATGATCACCGGCACCGCCGCGCGTTGCCGCAGTTGCTTGCACACCTCGGTGCCGCTCATTCCGGGCAGCATCAGGTCCAGCAGGACGATGTCGGCGCCGGCCCGGTCGAACTCGAGCAACGCATCGGGGCCGGTGGAGGCGGTGGTGGTGGTGAAACCCTCCCGGCGCAGCAGGAAGGCCAACGGCTCGGCCATCGACTCCTCGTCCTCGACGATCAGCACCCTGGTCACGTTGCTCCTTCTCGTTGTCCTGCAGATTCGATCAGCGATGCCCGACGGTCGGCACCGCCGGCGTTGGTGGCGGCGGCCGGGTCCGGCTGCGCCGGTCGTGCGGTGTCGACCGTCTCCGGCAGCTGCGGCAACCGCAGGGTGAACGTCGAGCCGGTGCCGGCCCGGCTCCACAGCAGTGCCTGCCCGCCGTGGTTGGCCGCGACATGCTTCACGATGGCCAGCCCCAGTCCGGTGCCACCGGTGGCCCGTGACCGTGCCGGGTCGACCCGGAAGAACCGCTCGAACACCCGCTGCTGATGTTCCGGCGCGATGCCGATGCCGCGGTCCGTCACCGAGATGTCGATGCTCCCGTCGCGGCTGGACCTGGTGACCGACACCGGGGTCCCGGGCGGGGAGTAGCTGATGGCGTTGTCGATCAGGTTGGTCAGCGCGGTCACCAGCAGGGTCCGGTCGCCGCGCACCAGCAACCCGGACAGCGGGTCGCTGATCACCGTGATGCCGGCGGTCTCGGCCACTGTCTCCAGCCGGCCCATCGCCTCGGCCACCACAGCGTCCACCTCGACCACCGCCAGGTCCTGCAGCGGCAGCCCTCCCTGTAATCTGGACAACGCGATCAGCTCGTTCACCAGGGCGCCGAGCCTGGTCGACTCGGCGAGCATCTTGCCGGCGAAATGCCGCACCGACTCCTCGTCGTCCGAGCCGTCCAGCACTGCCTCGGCGAGCAGCGCGATGGCACCGACAGGCGTCTTCAGCTCGTGCGAGACGTTCGCCACGAAGTCACGCCGGATGGTCTCGACCCGGCGGGCGGCGGACTCGTCCACCGCGCTCACCAGGATCATCTCGGCGCCCAGCGGCTGGGCGACCGCATGCACCATCGACGGGTCACCGGCGTCATCGACGGGGCTGCCGCCGGCGGTGGTGTCGGCGGCGGGCTGCATCGTCCCGAGATCGACATCGATCGGCTCGCCGGACACCCCCGTCCGGGCGATCGCTTCGAGCACCCGGGTGTCGGGCATGCCCGCCCTGACCACCCGCAGCTCGCGGGCGCGCTGGTTGGCCAGCAGCACGTTGCCGCCGCGGTCCGTCACCAGGTAGGCGCTGTCCGAACGGGCGACCACCTCGGCGGCCAGCGCCGCGTCCTGGTGCGAGGTGGCGTCGACGCGCGGCCCCTCCGCTCGCCGGATGAGAACCGCGGCGAGCAACCATCCCAGCAGCACTCCGCAGAGCGCGACAGCCAGGTATCCGACCCACGGCACGTCTTCATCGTAGGGTGACGGCTCAGGTGCTCCCGACCATCCGCTCGGCCGCCGGACCCGCGTTCACCCGCTGTTCCGCCAGCCGTTCATCGGCCGTTCACCCGTAATGTGCGTTGACCGCGGTGGCAGCGCCCCCGAACGAGAGGCTGGAACCGACCCCATGAAGAGCATCCTGATCGCGGCCGTGGTCGGGCTGATCGTGGCGGTGACCTTGACACCGTTCCTGATCAAGCTGTTCTCCCGACCCGGCTTCGGCCAGGAGATCCGCGAGGAAGTCAAGCAGCACCAGGCCAAGCGCGGCACCCCGACCATGGGCGGCGTCGCCATCCTCATCGCCATGTGGATCGGGTACCTGGTCTCGGTGATCGTCCGGATGATCACCGAACGCGGCGGCGGCCCGACCGCCTCGGCCTGGCTGCTGCTGTTCCTGACCACCGGTTGTGGGCTGGTCGGCTTCCTGGACGACTTCATCAAGATCCGTAACAAGCGCAACCTCGGTCTGCGGCAGCGGGCGAAACTGATCGGCCAGACCCTGATCGCGGTGACCTTCGGGATCGGCGTGCTGCTGTTCCGCAACGACTTCGGCCTCACCCCGGGATCGGTGCGGCTGTCCTACACGCACGACCTGAAGTTCATCACCTTCGGCGCCATCGGCTTCGTCATCTTCGCCGTGCTGCTGATCGCCGCCTGGACGAACGCGGTGAACTTCACCGACGGCCTGGACGGGCTGGCCGCCAGTTCATCGGTGATGGTGCTCGGCAGTTACGTGGCGATCTGCTTCTTCCAGTTCCGCAACGCCTGCTGGGTCCTGCCGGCCAACAGTGCCGCCTATCCCGGCTGCTATGCCGTGCGGGATCCGCTCGACCTGGCCGTGGTGGCCGCCGCCGCGGTCGGCGGCTGCGTCGGCTTCCTGTGGTGGAACGCGCATCCGGCCCGGATCATCATGGGCGACACCGGCTCGCTCGCGCTGGGCGGCATGATCGCCGGTCTGTCGATCCTCACCAAGACCGAACTACTGCTGGTGGTGATCGGCGGCCTCTTCGTCATCGAAATGGCCTCCGACATCATCCAGATCATCGGCTACAAGACCCGCAAGATCCGGATCTTCAAGATGGCACCGTTCCACCATCACTTCGAACTGTCCGGGTGGGCGGAGACCACGATCTTCGTGCGGTTCCTGCTATTGGCCGCGGTGTCGGCGGCGATCGGTCTCGGCCTGTTCTACGCGGACTGGCTCTCGCTGACCGGCGGTTGACCGGGTCGGCGAGTTGCTCCCCGCCTGCGTCAGCGGCCCTGGTTCGCCACCGCCTGGGCGGCCTCGGCCGCCGCCGCCGGGTCCAGATACAAACCGCCTGGGGTGACGGGCTTCAGATCCGCGTCCAGTTCGTACTTGAGCGGGATGCCGGTAGGGATGTTCAGGGCCGCGATGGCGTCGTCACTGATCCCGTCCAGCAGCTTGACCGTGGCCCGCAGCGAGTTGCCGTGGGCGACCACGATCACGGTCTTGCCGGCCTTCAGGTCGTCGGCGATCGGGCCGTACAGGTACGGCTCCAGTCTGACGACGACGTCGGCCAGGCATTCGGTGGTCGGGGCGTCGGCGCCGAGGTCGGCATACCGCGGGTCGCCGGCCTGCGAATACTCGTTGTCGGCGCTGATCGGCGGCGGCGGCACGTCGTAGCTGCGCCGCCACAGCATGAACTGCTCCTCGCCGTAGGTCTGCAGGGTCTGCTTCTTGTCCTTGCCCTGCAGGTCGCCGTAGTGACGCTCGTTCAGCCGCCAGTGCCGGCGCACCGGAATCCAGTGCCGGTCGGCGGTGTCCAGCGCCAGGTTCGCGGTCGAGATGGCCCGCCGCAGCACCGAGGTGTGCAGCACGTCCGGCAGCAGGTTCTGCTCGGCGAGCAGCTCGCCGGCATGCCTCGCCTCCCGCTCACCGGTCTCCGACAGCGGCACGTCCACCCAGCCGGTGAACAGGTTCTTGGCGTTCCAGGTGCTCTCGCCGTGGCGCAGCAGGATGAGGGTCGAGGTCATGCCCTCATCCTGCCGCAGCCGGCCATCGGCGGTTCGATCAGGTGCGGGTCACCAGGGTGAAGCCTCCCGGCAGCACCGGCACCGTCATCGATTCGCCGCCGGCGGCGAATCGGGCGATCGTCCGCCCGGCGGAGTCGTAGACCCCGACGGAGGCCGGGCCGGACCCGGCGAGGGCGACCTTCCGCAGCTCGGGGCTGCGCGACTTGGACGTCAGCAGCGCGGTGGCGGCGCCGTTGCCGTCGGCGACCAGCGTCGCGACCTCCGGCATGACCATCAGCGCATCGATCCGGCCGGTACCGCCGCCGGTGGTGGCCGTCACCGTGGTCTGCCCGGCTCGCGCCGTCCGGCTCAGCGCAACCGGCATCAGCATCCCGGCCGATTGCGCCTGGCCCTGAGCACCGACGCCGCCGAAGTCGACGGAACCGAGTGGACGGCCGCCGTCGGTGAACCGGGTCCGCGCCGTCGCGCCATGCAGCTGCTCGACGACGGGCTGCACCAACCGCGGCTGGTCGGCCGCCGGCAACTGCCAGCTCACCGTCGAACCCGCCGTCACCTGCACGGCGTCACCGCTCCACAGCGACTCGCCGGTCCAGGCCGGATCGGGGGTGACGATGCTCGCCCCGCCCGACACCGCGCCGGTTTCGGCCTCGATCACCTGCAGCCCGTCCCGCTGCCGGATGTTCGCGGACGAGCGGGCCAGCGCAGCGAGGTCGGGATGGGCGTCGAGCACCTGCATGCTCATCAGGCCATGAATGGTGGACTCGGCGCCGGAGTTGCGGTTCACCGTTCCGTCGGGCTGGACGCCGTCGTTGGTCACCCCGGTCTCCGGGTGATAGACGGCGACTCCGGCGGCGTTCGCGCCGAAGAACCAGCCGGCCGCCACTGCGGCAAGCGCGGTGATGCCCGGCCGCCGGCTCGCCGCGCCGACGGTGGCCGCGGCCTGCACCCTGGCGTCGGCGCCGTAGGCGATCTGGGTGGCGTCGGTGGGCAGCGGCAGCAGCCCGTTCACCGGACCGGTCGAGGTGAGCAGCTGGGGGGTGAAGCCGGCGGCATCGGCGATCGCCGGCCGCAGCAACGCCGGATCGTGCAGCGCGGCAGCGGCCGCGGCCAGCCCGGACGGCATCTGCGCACCCCAGGCATGCCAGTCGGAGCGGGACAGCGCCCATGGCAGCAGCGCGCGGTAGGGCCACTGGGTGATGCTGCCGGCCGACATCTCGGCCACGCCGCGAGCCAGCTTCTTCAGGGCTGACGACGCGGTCCGGGTCCCGGGACCGGCGGCCTTGACGTAGGCGGCCAGGCCGAGCATCGCCTCGGACGAGGCGTCGGCCCCGTCGACGATCAGCCAGGCCGGCACCCGAACCCCGTGGATCACCTGGTACTTCCCGTAGTCGCCGAGCACGTCGCGGTTGAGGGCGGCGACCGTCAGCTGCATTCTTTCGGCCAAGAACGCCGCAAAGGAGGGATCGGCCTTCTTGAAAGCCGCATACCCCTCGCCGTAGGCCCATAGGGTCCGGGCCAGCCAGTAGCTGGCGTCAGAGTCCGCCGGGTTCGGCGAGTCCGGCGGGGTGGGTGTCGGGTTCAGCGAGCCGTCCGGCTGCATCCACAGCACGCCCTCGCCGGCGTGCGGGCCGGTGGCCGTCTGGAAGTAGGCAACGCCGCGAAGCTGTTGATAGGCCTGTTCTTTCGCGTGGGCATTGCCGGTCGCCTGCCACTCGCGCAGGTAGACGACGGCCGCCCTGGTCATGTCGTCGCTGTCGTAGGAGCCCTGCCCCCAGTGGCCGGTCGCCGGATCGAGACCGCCGCCGCCGACCCGTTCGAAGGTGCCGCCGTCCCTGGCGTCCGCATAGACCCAGATCACGCCGATCTGCGGATCGGCGGCCAGCCGGTAGGTGGTGTGCGCCGCGGTATCCGGCACGGCCACCCGGTCGGTGAGCCAATCCAGGTGGTCGAGGTTGGTGAGCCGCTGCGTCGGGGCCGGGTGGGCTGCGGCTGCCGAATCGGTGGTGGCGGCGAGCGCGGGTGCGGCGCTCAGTGTGCTGAGCAGCAGGGTGCCGGCCACCGCAGCACTCCTCCCGCGGGTGAGAACTGACGTCATTGTCCGTTCCTTTCGGTGAGCAGTTCGGCCACGCCGATCTTCGAATCGGCCATTCCGTAGAAGACGAACCGGCGGCCGTCGATCTCTTCGATCGCGGTGGGAAACACCACGTTCGGCACGATTCCGCTGCGCTCGTCGTCGGTCTCCGGCGCCAGTAACGGATGTTGGGTCCGGTTGAGTACCCGGCTCGGGTCGTCGGCGTCCAGCAAGATGGCCCCGGCCGCGTAGTTCACCCGCTGCTGCTGGTCGGTATCCGCCGACAGCTCGCCGGTGACGCCGTGATGGATCAACAGCCAGCCCTCCGGAACCCGGATCGGCGGCGGCCCGCCGCCGATCTTGAGCGCCTCGAAGTCCATCTCGGCGAACGCGACCGGTCGGTGCTGCGACAGATGTGCCAACGCGCCGGGGTCGGCGCGCACCGCAGCTGCCGGTGCATAGGAGATCCAGATACCGGGCCGGTTGTCGGTGATCCCGTGCGGCAGCGGCTCGCCGGCGCCGGCCGCGATCCACGACAGGTCCCACATCGGCCGGTGCAGCATCGCGAACGCCTCGGTGCCGTCCGGCGCCGTCACCGGTTCGGGGAAGATCAGCACGTCCTTGTTCGGGTACAGGTTCAGGTCGGTGTCCAGGTCGGCCTGGTACTCGAAGTGCAACGGCCCCAATCGATCCCACTGCCGCAGGTCCTTCGACACGGCGAGCGCCGGGCGGGGGCCGAGCGGCCCGTAGGCGACGTACGTCATCAGGTGCACACCCAGGTCCGCGACGTAGGTGGTCCTGGGATCCTCGACCCCGGCATGGTCGGCACCCCGTTCCCAGCCGGCGTCCGGCTCCAGCACGACGCCCTCGCGTTGCACACCGACCGGGACGCCGTCTGAGACCAGCACCTTGGCCAGCCCGACTCTGGACAGGTTGCCGTCGGCCACCAGGCGGGGCAACAGGTACAGGGTGCCGTCGGCGTCGCGGCCACTGGCCGGATTCAGCACCCCCTCGGCCTCCCTGGGGTCGTCGGGATCGGGCGACATGATCACCCCGATCCGGCGCAGGGTGTACGGAAAGGGGGCCGCGGTCGGCTCGTCGACGGGGTCAGTCATGAGGTCATCCCTTCACGCCCGACCCGAGATCGGTCGAGACGAAGTGTCGCTGGAACAGAATGAACAGCACCACCGCGGGTGCGGCGAGGATCACCGCGCCGGCCAGGATCGCGCCGTACGGGTTTGCCACGCTGGAGGCGACGTTGGAGATGTAGTTCGCCAGCGCCACCGCGAGTGGTTGCTTGTCGGGCTGTTTGGTGATCAGGAAGGGCCACAGGAACTCGTTCCAGGGTCCGATGAAGGTCAGCAGCACGGCGGTCAACAACGCCGGACGGACCAGTGGCAGGGCGATCGACCACAGCGTTCGCAGTTCGCCGGCACCGTCGATCCTGGCCGCGTCGAACAGTTCCTGCGGCAACTGCAGGAAGTACTGCCGGAAGATGAACACCGCCGTCGAGTTGATGGCGAACGGCAGGATCATCCCCAGGTACGAGTCGGACAGCCCGTAATCGCGGGCGATCAACACGTACAGCGGGATCATCAGCAGCTGGAACGGCACCACCTGGATCAGCACCAGGGCTGAGAACACCAGGCCGCGGCCGCGGAAGTGCAACCGGGCCAACGCGTATCCGGCGAGTACGCCGAACACCACGGTGCACAGCAGCACCCCGCCGGTGAAGATCCCCGAGCTGAGCAGGGCCTGCGGAATGTCCAGCCGGGAGTTGATCGCGGTGTAGTTCGACAGGCTCAGGTCGCCGAACCGTGGAAAGGCGCCGGCAATCGTGGTGTCCGGCGTCTTCTGGAACGAACCGACGACCATGTAGTAGAAGGGGAACAGGAATGCCAGCGCGGCGATCAGCAGCAGGGTGATCCCGGCCCACCGCCCGATCGGTTTGGTGCGCCGCATGCTGCCGCCCGAGATGGGGCGACCGACTTCGGCCGGCTCGAGGCCGGTCCCGGCTGAAACTGCTTGCCCGGTCATCGGTTCCCCCGTTCGGTCAGGAAGCGGTTGATGCCGGCGATGATCAGCACCAGCACCATCAGGATCACGCCGATCGCGGCCGCCTGGTCCGGGTGGTTCTGCAGGATGCCCTTTTGATAGATCAGCAGCACCGGTGAGGTGGACGCGCCGTCCGGTCCACCGCCGCCGGTCAGCAGATACGGCTCGGTGAACAGGTTGGCGCCGGTGATGATCGCCAACAGCACGACCAGTCCGGTGGCCGGCCGAACGCCGGGAACGGTGACGCTCCAGAACGACTTCCAGGCGCCGGCGCCGTCGGTCGATGCCGATTCGTACAACTCCTTGGGCACGCTCTGCAAGGCCGCCAGGTACAGCAGGATGAAGAACCCCAACTGCTTCCAGGTGACGAAGAAGGCGATCATCGGCATCGCCCAGAAGCTGCTGACCAGCCAGCTCGGATCCGGCGCCAGCGGGCCGAGGATCGAGTTGACCAGGCCGTGCGAGTTGAACAGGAACAGCCACACCCCGACAACGGCGACGCTGGCCGTCACGTATGGCACGTAGAAGGCCACCCGGAAGAAGGCCCTGGCCCTGATCGCCTTGTTCAGTGCCGTCGCGAGTACCAGCGACAGGATCACTGTCAGCGGGACGTTGATCAGGATGAAGACGCCGACGTGGCGGAACGAGTCGAGCACGTCCGGATCCGTCAGCACCGATTTGTAGTTGTCCAGGCCGACGCCCGGGGTGGCGACCTTGACACCGGGGGCGGTGAAGCGGAACTTGTGGAAGCTCATCCACACCGCGAAGCCCAGCGGGAAGGCGAACACCACCGCGAGGAAGACCACGTACGGGGCCGACAACAGCAGCCCGATCGGCTGGCGGCCGACGACTTTCGCCATCAGGCCGCCGGCCGACCGCTGCCGCGACTGCGTCGTCGGGGCGATGGTCGACATGGTGATCAGCCCGCGGCGAGCTTGTCGATCTGGGTGGCCGCGTCGGCGAAGGTGGACTGTGGGTCCGCCTTCCCGAAGATCACGGCCGTGCTCCAGGCCTTACGGAAGTCCTGCCAGATCTCCACCGAGTTCGGCACGTTCGGCACCTCGACGGTGCGGGCGGCCTGCGAGGCGAATTCGGCGTACTCCGGGTTCTTCTTGAAGTAGTCGGCGTAGGTGGTGGGCAGGTCGGTCCGCAACGGCATCTGCCCGGTCAGCTCCAGCAGCTTGCCGTCCTGCTCCTCACTCGTGGCGAATTTCAGGAAGTCCCAGGCAGTGCCGGTGTTCTTGCACGAGGTGTACAGCCCGACGTTCTTGGCATCGGAGAAGGTGTGGATCTGATCGGCGGGCATCCCCTTGCTGGTCGGCACCGGGACCACTCCCCAGTTCACCTTGCCCTTGTAGCTGGCGATCGCCCACGGGCCGACGGTCGACATCGCGGCCTTGCCGTCGGCGAACGAATCACCTTGGTACACCTCGGTTCCGGCCAGCTTGTCGGCGTAGATCTGCCGCCAGAAGTTGATGACGTTCATGCCCTCGGCCGAGGTGAACTGCGACTTCCCGTCGACGATCAGCTGCTTGCCGCCGGTCTCGGCGGCGAACATCGGGTAGAAGTCGAACCAGGGCTGATAGAAGTCGGCGCTGGGCGAGGGATAGATCGCGTACTGCGCCGCCTTGGAATCCACGACCTTCTTGGCCGTCGCCAGGAACTCGTCATACGTTGCAAGCGGTGGCTTGTCGGTGTCGATCCCGGCCTTGGTGAAGATGTCCTTGTTGTAAAAGATCATCACCGGATTCGACTTCCACGGCAGCTGGTAGTAGTGGCCGTCTGCGCTCTGGTACTGCTTGGCGACATCGGCGCCGGTGCGCGTCTCGATGTACGAGGCGCCGTCCGGGAACGAGCTGAGATCGACCAGGCCACCGGCGTCCTGGAACTGCGGAACCGCGGCCGGCGAGGTGTTGAAGATCAGGCACGGAGTGGTGCCCGCGGTGATCGCGGCGCCGATGGTCTCCTCGGACGACTTGCCCGCCGGGATCTCCTCGCCGGTCACTTTTTGGTCGGCGTGGGCGGCGTTCCAGGCGGCCACCACCTGTTTGCCCCAGGCGACCTCCTGCTCGTTGTTCGAGTACCAGATCTTGATCTCGCCGGTCGGCCCGACCGGGGCGGCCGCGCCGGCCGAACCGGTTGCCGCGCCGCCGGTTGCCGCGCCTGCGGTGGCGGCGCCGCCGGCCGGAGTGCTCCCGGCGTTGTCGCCGCCGCTGGAGCCGCAGGCGGATACGGCGAGCACGGCCACGGTGGCGGCGACCAGCGCGGCTCTCCTGCGGGTGCCGGATCGTTGGGTGATGGTCATCTTGACTCCTTTGTCGCGATGGGTGGGGTCGGTCAGGTGAGTGACGTTCGGTGCTGCAGTGACGATCTGGTGCGCGGTGACGATCGGTGCTGCGGTGAAGACGGATGGATCGCGGTCAGCTGCCGCCGGGTCGCCCGATCGACCCGCGGGGAACGAATTGCGCGGCAGGAAGTTCCAGGTCTGTCGCGTCCTGGTTGTCGATGTGCTCGGTGAGCCGGCCACCGGCGGCGGCGCCCCAGCCGTAAGCGTCGGTGCGCACGCTGGCCAGCGCCGGATGCAGGTAGCCGGAGATCTCGGTGTCGTCGAAGCCGATCACCGACAGATCCTCCGGCACCCGCAGGCCCTTTCGCTGCGCCACCGACATGCCGGCGATCGCCATCAGATCGTTCGCGTACAGCAGTGCGGTCGGTCGGTCGGCCAGTGCCAGCAACCGCTCGGTGGCCGCGGCGCCGCTGCCGGCCGTGAAGTCGGTCTCCACCAGCGGTCCCGGCGGCAGGCCCGCGGCGGCGAGCGTGCCGGCCCACTCGGCCTGCCTACTGTTCGCATGCAGGAATTCCGCGGGACCCGCGATGTGACCGATCCTGGTGTGGCCCAACGCGATCAGCCGGTTCACGGCGTCGCGGACGCCGGGCCGGTCGTCCAGGCAGACTGCCGGACCGAGACCGGCGGTGTCCGGTCGGTTCAGGCTGACGAACGGCACCCGCAACTCGGCCAGCAAGGCCGGTCGCTGATCACCCACTCGCAGGTCGGCGACGATCGCACCGTCGATCCGGTTGGATCGGGACAGCTCGGTGTACGCGGCCATTTCGTCGACGGCGGACACGAACCGCAGGACCAGTGAACGACCGGTCGGGGCGAGTACCGATTCCAGGCCGGCGATGAACGGCGGGAAGAACGGATCGGCCCGCAACAGTTCCGGTGGCCGCGCCAGCACCAGACCGATCGCGTCGGCGCGGCGGTTCGACAGCGACCGGGCCGAGTAGCTGGGCGCGTACCCGAGTTCGGCGGCAGCGGCCAGGATCCGCTCCTTGGTGGCCGAGGCGACGCCGGGCCGGCCGTTGAACGCGAAGCTGACGGCACCCTTGGAGACACCGGCTCGCTCGGCGACATCGGCAATCGTCGGATTGCGCGCCATCGGAGCCTCCGCTGCATCGTCGCCGCCGCCGGTTCAACAACTAAACCGGTTTAATGTTGTTCTCTTTAAACCGGTTCAGAACGGCTGGGTCAAGAGCCAGGAGGTTTTATCACCCGATCGGGTCAGTCAGCGGTCTCCGCGCAACTCCGGGCGCAGTCCGGCACCTGGCGAGCGGTCCCGCCGCAGCTCACCGAACCGGCGGCGCAGCCACGGCGTGGCGAACGCCAACAGGATCAGGATCGGCAGGAACGGCAGCAGCGCCCCGAACACCACGGCCATGCCGGCGCCGATGTTCTTCAGCACGGTGATCGCGCCGAGCACACCGCCGACGAACCCCGAGGGTCCCGGCGACCCGAGCTGGGCAACCGGCAGCACCAGCGCCGGGTTCGACTTCTCGGTGGCCGCCACCACCTTCCCGGAGATCACCAGCGTGATGGTGGACAACGCGACCTGATCGGCCATCGCCGCCCGTTTGCGCATGATCGCCTCGAGATCGGCCTCCCGACCGGACAGCTCCGACTCGATCGCGATGATGTCGGAGATCTTGGTCGCCTTCGTCAGCAACTGCCGCAGCCGGCCGACGGCGGCCTTCATGGTGGCGATCCGGCCGTCCATATCGGCCAGCGCCCCGGTCACGTCCTCGGAGCTCTCCGTGCCGGTCAGTTCGCCGAGCCCGGCCAGCGCCCTGCGCGCCGCGTCGTACTTGCTCACCGGTACCCGCAGGGTGATCGACTGGGTGGTTCCTTCACCTTCGGACGCGCTGACGTAACCACCGACCCCGGTGCCGGCCGCCCTGGCCTTGATCGCCAGCTCGGACACCTTCTGCCGCAACGCTTTCTGATCCGCATCGGAGTCCTTGGTGGCGGGCACGGTGACCTCGACGGCGAAGCTGGCGGTGCGGATGATCTGCCGCCCGTCCATGGCGACCGGCTCCGGATCGGTCGTCGCCGGTGCCTTCGAGCCACCCTTCGCCGCACCCGATCCGCCGTCGGCCGAGTCCCCCGCGGCCGAACCGGCCGAGCCCGATTCCGCTGCCGCGGACGCGGCTGCACCGGCGGACGAGGCCGCCGACGGCGCAGCCGCACCGACGGTGCCGGCCGCCCGTTCTTGCTCAGTTGCCCCGCCGGCCGGGCCGGACTCCGCCGAGTCGTTGCCGAAGGACGCGGCGTCACCCGCCGCTGAGTTCTCGTTGGAGTTGGTACAGGCCGACACCGCAGCGCCGGACACGACCAGCGCGGCCAGCAGGCCGGCTGCCCACCGGCGACCGGATCGGGGGCGGCCACCGTCAGCCGCGGTTGTTCGTCGTTGAGCTCTCCGCTTCGCTGCTGACCCCATCGCTGCTCCCAGGACTGACGCGCGGCCGCCGAACGCAGCAACGCTGGTTGTCCGTGGGGACGGAACAGGGGGTCCGGTCGGCTGCACCCCCGAGGTCACGATCGCATTACGAGCTCAGGTATCGATCAGGTGCCGGAACGCCTCGAGGTTCTTCGCCGACTCGCCGCGGGAATGCCGCCAGGCCCACTCGCGCCGGATTGCCGAGGCGAAGCCACGTTCCAGAATCGGGTTGAAATCGGCGTCCGAGGCGGACAACACGGTGCCGAGCAGGGTGTCGATCTCGGCCGTCACCCGGTCGGCAGCAACAGCCGTCAGCCCGAGCCGGCCGACCAGATGGATATCGCCCACCGCGTCCAGTGCGTAGGCCACGGTGCGCAGGGACGCGTTGCGCTGCAACAGATACCGGTAGACGCCCTCGGCGTTCTCGTCCGGCCGGCGGCAGACGAACGACTCGATCAGCAGGTCGTGGGTGCCGACCATCAGCCAGACAAGGGTGCGGTGTCGGCGCTCCCCCGGCAGCGTCACCAGGAAGGCATCCGGACTGCCGGGCGAGCCGTCACCCTCGTGGACGAACTGGGCCCCCAGTTCGTCCAGTGCGGCCGCGAGGCGCCGGGCCGTCAGCCCAGTGCCGATAGGTTCTTCCAGTCTTCCCAGGAGAACGCCCAGTCGTAGACATAGTCCTTGGCGCTCATCTGCACCGAGGTACCCGTCACCTCGACCGGGTCGCCGTAAATCACCATCTTGTACAGCTCTTCGGCGTCCTTGCCGCCCATGTTGATGCAGCCGTGCGACACGTTCCGTTTGCCGAGGTACCCAGCCGCCTCCACGCCCTTGTTCTCGTGGATGAACTCGCCGTTGTTGTTGATCCGGATCGCCCACCGCTCCGGCAGGTTGTAGTAGCCGAACTCCGGGTTCGTCATCTTGTACTCAAGGTCCTTCCTCTGCACGATGTGGATCCCGCTGACCGTGGTCCTCCCCGGTTCGGATTCCTTGCCGTAGGAAACGGGATAGTTGCGGAGAATCTTCCCGTCCTTCCAGACCACCAGATGCTTGGTCTCCACCGCAGCCACCATCACCAACTTGCGCCCGATGGTGAAGTGCCGGACCAGGTCCTCGCGGCCCCAGGCGCCATCGCCGAGGTTCACCCCGGCCAAGTCGGCGGTCACCGTCACCTTGGTGTTGGCCGGCCAGTACTCCTTCGGCCGGAAATGCACCTGGGATTGCTGCGAGCCTTGGTTCATGAAGTCCTCGTCCTGCAGCCAGCCCCACGATCCCTCGATGTCGCCCTTGTCGGTGGTCACCTTCAGCGCCTTCTCGGCGGCGGCCTTGTCGGTGACCGGAGTCAGGAAGGTGAGCACGATCGGGGCGCCGACCCCGACGGTCCCGCCCTCGGGGATCTGGATCAGGGCCTGCACAGTGGATGTCGGCTTGACCGTGGAGATCTTCCCGGAGATCTTCTTGGTGCTGTTGTCCGGCGCCACCGCGGTCCCGGCGAACGTGTAGGTGACGCCATAGGTCATCTTGTCGGTGGTGGTGAAGGTGGCCTTGTCGTCACCGACCTTGCCCTCGATCGTCGACCCGTCGTCCCCGGTCACCGTCATCTCGGCGATCTTTCCGGAGAAAACGGTGATGGTGACCGGGTCGTTCGGGCCGTTGTTCTTGCTGCCGAAGGCCGGTTTCGCACTGATCCGGATCGCGTCGGCAAGCTTCCCCGAGCTGGTCTCGGCGGGCGGCGCCTGCTGGCTGCCGCTCGGATCGGCCGCGGCATCCTGCCCCGGAACGGTGACCGGGGCCGAGCTCTGCGCCACCCCGGGGGTGGTGAGCACGGTAACCACGACTTCCCCGCCCGACGAGCACGAACTGAGCACCATCGCGACCGCGGCTGCCAACGCACCGACCATCGTCGCCCGGCGCGCAGCCGGCCGTCTTTTCCTCATGATCGCTGAGGATACCGGCGGACCATGTGAGACCCGTGGGCACCGACCTGCGGGTACGCCGAGCAGAGCCCCCGTCAGCCCAGGCTCACCCCGACCAACACGGGCTCCGGCTGCAGCCGGACACCGAACGCGGCCTGCACGCCGTCGCGGATCTCGCCGGCCAGCGTCAACAGATCGGCGGTGCTGCCGGTGCCCCTGTTGGTCAGCGCCAGGGTGTGCTTGGTCGAGATAGAGACTCTGCCACCCGGACCCTGATAGCCCTTGGCGAAGCCGGCCCGCTCGATCAACCAGGCCGCCGACAGTTTGGTGCGCCCCGGACCGGCCGGATAGGCCGGCACCGCCACGTCGGGACCGAGCCGGGCCGCAATCGCCGCGGTGGCGGCGGCGAACTGCTGCTCGTCCAGGATCGGATTGGTGAAGAACGAGCCGGCGCTGTTGGTGTCCGGATCGGCCGGATCGAGCACCATCCCCTTGCTGCGGCGCAGCGCCAGCACCGCCTCGCGGACCGCCGCGGGTGGCGCCTGGTCCCCCGCCTGCACGCCGAGCCGACGGGCAAGTTCCGGGTAGCGCACGGCGGTCGACCCCTGGTGCAGCCGCAGCGTGACCTCCAGGATCACCGCCCGATCGGTGCCGCGCAGCATCGAGCTGCGGTAGCCGAGCTGCAGCTCGTCCGCCCGGATCAACCGGATCTCCCCGCGATGACGGTCGAACGCGGTGACGCTGTCCAGGAAGTCGGCCAGCTCGGCGCCGTAGGCACCGACGTTCTGCACCGGGGTGGCACCGACCGAGCCCGGAATGCCGGACAGCGGCGCGACCTCGGCCAGGCCCTCGACGGTCAATTCGGCGACCACGTCGTCCCAGTTCAGGCCGGCCCCGATGGTGACCAGCTCGGCGCCGTCGGCGGCCCGCTCCCGGGCGATGCCACCGATCGCGATCTGCACCACCGGGACCTCGACACCGGCGTCGGCGACCACCAGGTTCGACCCGCCGCCGAGCACCAGCACATCCCGGCGGCCGACCGACTCGGCGACCTGCTGCGGCGTAGCTGCCCTGATCAACTCGGGCGCGGGGCCGCCCAACCGCAGAGTGGTGAGGTCGCAGAGCATGAAGGGGGCGGGCACCTTGCAAGACTAGAGCTGCACGTGATTTCGCCCGCAATACGGTTTACTGGGGCGCGACCAGTTCCGACCCGAACCCCACAGGAGCCTCCGTGTCGACCGATCTGCATGCTGTCCAGAACTACGACGCCGATCCGGACACGGTGTTCGGCAAGTTCTCCGACCGGGGCTTCCTGGAGGGCAGACTGCAGGCGGCCGGCGGCATCGACCCCGAGATCACCGAGCTGACGAGCACCGGCGACGGCACCGATCGCACCGTGAAGATCGCCACCAAGCAGGCGATCCCGGCCTCCGCGATGCCCACCATGGTCGCCTCACTGCTGCCCGGCGACCCGGTGATCTTGCGGACCGAGACCTGGCGGCCGACCGACGACGGCAGCTACCGGGCGGACTTCGACGTGGTGATCAAGAACGCCCCGGCCACCCTGAACGGCACGATGACGCTGAGTCCGGCGGACACCGGGAAATCGGTGCTGACGGTGCAGGGCCAGGCCTCGGTGCCGATCCCGCTGTTCGGCGGGAAGATCGAGAGCGTGATCATCGAGCAGGTCGGCAAGCTGCTGGACGCCGAGGAGATCTACACCCGCAAGGCGCTGGCCGGCTGACCCGCCGGGACAACCCCGCTACGCGCACCGGGACAACCCCGCTACGCGCGCCGGGACAACCCCGCTACGCGCACCGGGACAACCCCGCTACGGCTGGGCGCGCACCAGCAGCAGCGGCTCGGTGTGCCGGTACCAGATCCAGGTGGTGACCGGCCGCGGACGAACGACGCCGTCCAGGGTCGGCGTCATCGGTTCGCCCGTCACCTGGACGGCCCGGGCCGCGGTGGTGCCCGAGCCGCCGCCGAACACTCCGAACCGGCGACGGCGGGTGACGGTCACCGTCAGCCCCTTGCTGTCCAGGTCGTCCGGTCTCACCAGCAGCCGGGTCGCCGGGCCGGCCAGCAGCCGGTGTTCGTCGGCGTAGACCAGCCCGGTGATCGGCGCGATGATGCCCTCGGCCAGCAGCACCCCGCCGGAGTCGTCGCGGAGCAGCGTGGTCGGCGTGGCCACCCCCTGCCCGGCCGTGCGCAGTCCGGCCGGCCCGGTGGGCAACCGGCGGGCCGCGGTGAACGCGGTGGGCAACCGGCTGACGTAGGCCAGCTCGACCGAGCCCAGCCCGTCGGTCCGCAGCAGCCGCAGGGCCACCGCGGCCAGATCTGCATCTTCGCCGATCACCAGCACCCGCCCGACCAGCAGCGGATCGATCTGCTTGCCGGGGCGTGGCCCGACCCGGTGTCCGTTCTGGCAGTCGAGCAGCCGGCCGACCCCGCGGAGCCAGGGCGAGGCGGCCACGGCGGCGGGATCGGCGAAGGCGTCCTCCGACAGGCAGCCGAGTACCGTGACGCCGTTCGTCCCCGTCGGTTCTCCCACCCGTGCAGAATCCCATGGCCCGGCGCCTGGGTCGTCGGCAACGGGTCGTGGGCACGGGCCCGCCAGGTCACGGTTCGCTCTCGGCGAAGGGGAATACTGCCCCGGGAATCCCCATCCGGCCGCCGCTGTTGCATCCTTGAGGGGCAACGACTCGAAGGAGTGCTGAGGAAACACATGCTGGAGCCGGGAGATCTGTACACCCTGAACGCGCAGGCCGCCGACGGCCTGGGCGAGCCGGTGCTGCTGGTCGCCCTCGACGGTTACGTGGACGCCGGGAACGGTGTCCGGATCGCGGTCCAGCATCTGCTGCAGGGCACCGAGGCGCTGACGGACGAGGGTGGCCCAGACTCCCCCGACGCCGGCAACGTGGTGGTCCGGTTCGACGCCGACGTGCTCACCGACTACCGCTCGCGCCGGCCGACCCTCACCTACACCGACGGCGCGTTCACCGCCTACGAGGGTCTCGACCTGCAGATCCGGCGGCTCACCGATACCGCCGGCACCCCGTACCTGCTGCTCACCGGCCCGGAACCCGACCTGCTGTGGGAGCGGTTCACCGCGGCCATCGTCGATCTGGTGCACCGGCTCAACATCCGCCTGGTGATCGGCCTGATGGCTATTCCGATGGCCGTGCCGCACACCCGGCCCGCCGGCATGTCCAAGCACTCCGGCCAACCGGGCCTGGTCTCGACGTCCGAGGCATTCATGGGCACCATGCAGGTGCCCGGCCACGTCGCCGGGCTGATCGAGTACCGGCTCGGCGAGCTGGGCCTGAACGCGATCGGGCTGGCCGCGCACGTCCCGCACTACCTGTCGCGCAGCGATTACCCGGTCACCGCGCAGCACCTGCTGCGGACCGTCGGCGAGTTGGCCGCCCTGCAGTTGGACCCCGAGGGCCTGAACGCCGCGATCGGCACCTTCGACAGTGAGCTGGCCGGCGAGCTGGAGGGGAACGCCGAGGTGGCCGAGGTGGTGCAGGCGCTGGAGCGGCAGTACGACACCTTCGTGGCGGCCACCGGCCGCGGTCTGCTGGCCGAGTCCGAGCCGCTGCCGACGGCCGACGAACTCGGCGCCCAGATCGAGGCCTTCCTGGCCGATCAGGACCCGCACACCAACTGATCGGGTGGCCCCGACCGGCCCTGCGCCGATGCCGCGCCGAACGGCAGTAGGGTTCGGGCGTGTCCAAGGAACTGCCGGTCCGGCTGGCGCTGCCGGAACGTGAACACGGTCCGCTGCGGGCGATCCTCATCCGCATCGGCATTGCCTTCGCCTGCATCGTGCTGACCGCGACCATCGTCTACCTCGAACGCGACGGCTACCGGGATCTCGATGGCAAGGTGGACAGCTGGCTGGACGCCTTCTACTACGCCACCGTCACCCTGTCCACCACCGGATACGGCGATGTCACCCCGGAAACCCCGGCGGCGCGGCTGACGAACATCATCGTCATCACCCCGCTCCGCTTTCTGTTCCTGATCGTGCTGGTCGGCACCACCATCGAGGTGCTGACCGAACGCAGCCGCCAACAGTTCCGCTACGCCCGCTGGAGAAGACGCGTGAAGAAGCACACGGTGGTGATCGGTTACGGCATGAAGGGCCGCTCGGCGGTCGCCGCACTCATCGACCAGGGTTGTCCCGCAGAGACGATCGTGGTGGTCGACAACGACAGCGCGATGATCAAGGTGGCCACCGGCGACGGTTGTGTCGGGGTGGTCGGCGATGCCCGGCGGGAGGAGGTCCTTGTCCGGGCGGCGGTTCCCGGCGCCCAGCGGGTGATCGTCGCTGCCGATCGGGACGACACCAGCGTGCTGGTGACGCTGACCGCGCGCCGGCTGGCTCCGCACGCGACCATCGTGGCGGCGGCGCGAGAAGAGCAGAACATCGGTGTGCTCCGGCAGGGCGGCGCCGACGTGGTGATCCCCACCGCAGAGTCCGCCGGCCGGCTGCTCGGGTTGTCGACCATCGCGCCGGCCGCCGGCGAACTGCTCGAGGATCTGCTGGAACCCGTTGCCGGACTGCAGATCTCGGAGCGCGTGGTGCGTCCGGAGGATGTCGGGCTGGCGCCGTCCCGGTTGTCCGCGCAGGGTGAGATCGTGCTGACGGTGATCCGGCACGGGGTGTCCCACCGGTTCGATTCCGGTGGCGTCAAGGTGTTCCAGCCGGGCGATCGGATCGTGGTGATCCGTGGCACCGAGGGCACCGCCGGCGGGGCCGAGGGCCGCCGCGAATCGTCGGCATCAGCCCGGTCGGCGGTGCCACCGATGACGCCGCCCGCCGATTCCTCGAACGGTGCCCCGTGACGGCCGCCGCCGACCCCACCGGCGACCGGAAGCCCAGGACGGACCCGGAGCCCGTCGATCACCTCGGATCCGACCCGCTCGAACTGGTGCTGGCCGAGAGGTTCCGGCACCTGGCGGTCGGCGACCTGTCGACGACGCTCGCCTCGATCACCGCGCTCGCGGTTGAGACGACGGTCTCCGACCACGCCAGCATCACGCTGATCGACCGACCGGGGTCGTTGAGCTCGGCCGCCGTCACCGACGATGCCGCAGCGGCGGCCGACCGGTTGCAGTACGAACTCGGCGAGGGGCCCTGCCTGACCGCAGCCGCCGACGGCGGCTACTACGCGATCGCCGACACCGCCACCGATCCGCGCTGGCCGCGCTGGGGCCCTGCGGTGCGGCAGTCCGGGATCCGCAGCGTGTTGTCCATCCATCTGTTCACCGCGAACCGGATGCTCGGCGCCCTCAACCTGTACGACGAGCAGAGTCGTGGCTACACCGACGAAGAGATCATCGCCTGCCGGGTGGTGGCCGCACACGCGTCGGTGGCACTGGCCAGGAGCAGAACCGAGCAGGACCTGTGGCGCGCAGTCGATGCCCGGCACCTGATCGGCCAGGCCCAGGGCATCCTGATGGAACGCTATTCGATCAATGCCGAGCAGGCATTCTCGGTGCTGCGCCGGTATTCGCAGAACAGCAATCGCAAGCTCAGCGCGGTGGCCGGGCATCTGGTGTCGACCTCGAAACTGCCTGACAGCAACTGATTCCGCGCCGCTCCGGGCTCAGTTCTCCCAGCGGAGGCGCAACTTGCCGTAGATGTCCCGCAGGATCCGGGAGACCTGCATCTGACTGACCCCGATCCGCTCACCGATCTTCGCCTGCGACCACGACCGGAAGAACCGCAGCTGCACCACGGTCCGCTCCCGCTCGCTGAGGGTCTCCAGCATGCGTTGGACCGTCAACCGGTCCTCGACCCGGCGCAGGTTCACATCGTCGGTGGCCAGTGCCCGGTCGTAGCTGCCGTTGTCGGCCTCGGCGGCCGCCTCCAGCGATGACGGACGGGCCCGCTGCCGCACCTGCTTGGCCTCCCGGACGGTGTCCAGGCCGACGCCCAACTCGGTGGCGGTGCGCCGCTCGCCGGGCTCGCGCCCGGTGTCCTGTCGGTAGTCCTGCTCGAACTGCGCCATCGCGGCCCTGGTCTCCTGCAACCGCCGCGGCGGGCGCACCGTCCACCAGTGGTCGCGGAAGTAGCGCTTGATCTCGCCGGTGATCGTCGGCACGGCGAACTGCAGGAAGTCGTCGGACAGCCCTGGCTTCCAGCGCCGGACCGCCTTGACCAGCCCCAGCGCGGCGATCTGCTCCAGATCGTGCTGATCGACGCCCCGCCCGCGATAGCGTGCGGCGACCGAACGGGCGACCGGCAGGCTGGCCAGGATGACGGCGGTACGCAGCTGACGGCGCCGGGTCGGGTCACCGGCCGCCGAGAGCTCGGCGAGCAGCCTGCCGACCTTGGCCGACCGGCCGCTCGATGGCCGTCCGGCCACGACCGCACCGGCCTTGCCGGGCGAGGATACAACGGACACAGCGCCTCCGCATGGGACAGAAATACAGGTGGCCGCGCTGTTGGACCTGGATCATCAGACCACACCGACACCACGGCCATCAACGGAACTCGCGGGCATTCCCACCATCGGGGACCGCGGGCACGAACCGTCACTCCGGCCTTCGCACCGAATCGCGGGAATCACGGGCCGTCACCCGATCCGGTGCGCCGCCGCCGGCCGCCGCGAGACGGCCGGAGCCCGGGTCGCCGTTGACGGCCCGGGCTCCGGTGGTGAACCGACGTCAGTTTTTGATCTTCACCGTGACGATCCCCGAACCGGACCGGGCCAGGTTCGGATCGGTCGGCAGGAAGGTCGCGATCACCGTGGCGGTGCCCTTGGCAACGGGGATGACGGCGGTCTTCGCCTTGCCGTTCTTGACCGTCACCGACGCGGCCTTGCTGCCGTTGATGTTGACGTTGAGCACCCCGTTGGCCTTCACCGTCGAGTCGCTCACCACCACCGTCGCGGTGAGCGTCAGACCCGATGTGAAGCCGCTCTGCTCGGCCAGCTTCTTCGACAGCGCGGAGACCTTGCCGGTGACCGAGGTGTCGGTCAACGCCGTGTACACCTGGAACTTCGTCTCCGCCGAAGTGGCACCGGCGACATCCGCCGGATTCGCCGGGACGAACTCCGCGGTGACCCGCAGCACCCCGGCCGGCGTCTTCCTGACCACCTTGAACTTCGCCTTGCCGTTCTTGTTGACCGGCACGGTCGCCAACTCGGTGACGCCGTTGCGGAACACCACGGTGCCGGCCGCCTTCGACCCGTCGGCCAACGCCACCGACGCCGTCAGCGTCTGCGGCTTACTGGTGCCGTAGGTTTGGCCGGCCGCGCCGCTGAGCGTGACCGTCGAGGTCACCCGGCAGTCGATCGCCAGATACGGCGCCTTCAGGCTGACGTACGACCCGACCCCGTTCACGTAGGTGTACGCGGCCACCGTGGCATTCCCGGCTTCGACCACCTTGGTCGGTGCGTAGAAACCGTTGTAGGCGGCCTTGCCCGGAGCGACCTTGTCGAACTTCTTGTCGCCGAACGGCGTGGTGAGCCGGATATCGGTCGGCACGGTACCGGTGTTCAGCGCGTACACCGCGACCACGGCCTTGCCGTCCCAGCACTGCGAACGGGCATTGATCGACAGCTTCGGCGGCACGCCTTCCTTGGCCTTGACCGTGATCGGGATCCGCACCGTGGTGCCGGACGGCGCCGCGGTGACGGTCAGGTCGTAACTGCCGGCCGCCAGCGATGCCGGGACGGTCGCGGAGACGTCCGCCTTGCCGTTGAGCACGCCGTTCTTCAACGCGTCGTTGGCATCCAGCACGGTGCTCACCGGGAAGTCACCCAGCGAGGTGTCACCGATCTTGACCGTCACCGAGGTGTTCCTCGGCGACCCGAGGCTGGTCAGGTTCAACCCGCCGACGGTGAAGGCCAGTGCGCTGCCCGGTGCCACTTCTGCCGGCACGTTCGGCAACGAGACGGCGTGCCGGGCGAACGTCGGCGACACCGGGGCGTTGTCCTTCAGGTACTGGATCCAGGCGTCCCGGTCGATCAGACCGGAGTCCTTGACGTCGGTGCCGGAGGTGAAGATCCGGAAGTTGTCGCCGCCGGTGGCCAGGAACGAGAAGGTGCCGATCCGGTAGTTCGCCGCCGGATCCAGCTTCTTGCCGTCGATGGTCACCGAGGTGATGTGGCTGCCCTGCGCCGCGTTCGCGTCGTAGGTGTAGCTGACGTTCTTGCTCAGACCCAGTTGCAGGTAGTTCCGCGACGGGATCGTGCCGTCGGCGTTGGTCTGCCACTGCTGCTCGAGCATGGTCTTGAACTGCGCACCTGTCAGGGTGACCGTCCACAGGTTGTTGACGAACGGCAGCACAGCATTCGCCTCGGCGTAGGTGATCACGCCGTCGTTGCCCTTGAGCAACTCGGCCCGCAGGCCGCCGGGGTTGACCACGCCGATGGTGGCGCCGCCGCGATCGGCCGACGACATCGAATCGACCAGTGAATCGGCCACCAGGTTGCCCAGACTGGACTCCTTGCCGCGGTCGTCCCGGGTCGGAGCGACGTAGGTATCACCGGGACCGGTGTAGCCCGCGCCGGTGCCACTGAACGCGGTGGTGATGTCCGCCGTGACGGACGACACCGGCTGATCGCCGATCACCGCGGCCCTCGCGAGCGCACCGTCCACGATGGTCTTGACCGTCGCCACCCGCGGGTACGTCGCGACCAGGGTCGCATCGTCGGTGGTGACCCGCGCGACGTTGCGGGCGGTGTAGGAGGCGACCGTGTTGTCGGCATTCAGGGTCAGCTTGATCTGACCGATCCGCTCGCCGTAGGAGCCGGTCTGCAGGATCGGCCTGGTCTTACCGGCGACACCGGGAATCGGTGCGTCCCAGACATATTCCTTGTGGGTGTGGCCGGTGAAGATGGCCGCGACCTTCGGGCTGGTCTTGGTGACGATGTCGGCGAAGGCACCACCGGCCGCCACTTCCTGCTCCAGCGTGGCGCCGTCCGGGGTGCCCGATCCGGCGCCCTCGTGGTACTCGGCGATCAGCACGTCCGCCTCGCCGTTGGCCTGATTGCCGTCGGTCAGCTGAGCGGCAACGCGGTTGACGGCGGCGACCGGGTCGCCGAAGTCGAGGCTGGCGATTCCGGTCGGGGTCACCAGGGAGGGGGTCTCCTCGGTGACCGCGCCGATGACGCCGACCTTGACGCCGTCGACCGTGAGGATCTCGTACTCCGGCAGCGCCGGGGTCTGGGTGCCCTTTTCGTACACGTTGGCGCCCAGGTACTTCCAGTTCGCGCCGCCCAGCGGGTTGGTGGTGGCGTCGTAGGGCGCCTGGATCCGGTTCTTCAGATCGTCGATGCCCTTGTCGAACTCATGGTTGCCGACGGCAGATGCCTTGAGATCCAGGGCATTCAGCACATCGATAGTTGGCTTGTCGTCCTCGAAGGCGGAAGCGAACAGCGAGGCGCCGACATTGTCGCCGGCCGACAGCATCAGCGTGTTGGCGTCGCCGCCCTCGGCGCGGAGTTGCTCGACGGTGCCGGCGAACTTCACCGTGTTGGCATCGATGCGGCCGTGGAAGTCGTTGATGTTCAACAGGTTGAGCGTCTTCGGCGGGCTCGTGTTCTTGAAGCTGTTCTTGAAGCCGAGGATCACCGGGTCGTGATCGGAAGCCGCGTACTCGTCGGGCGCGTAGAACAGCGTGCCGTGGTAGTTGTACCTGCTGTACTGCAAGGCCACCGACTCCGGCGAGTTGATGTTCCAGATGTCGGCGCCGGTCGCGCGCTGCTGGGCCTTCGCGTTCAGCAGTACGTGATCCAGCGAGCCGGACAGCCCGGAGAACGAGTAGGAGTACTTGCCGACGTTGAAGTCGTGCTCGGCATCGGTGTAGCCGGCCGCGTACAGCACCTGCAGCGGGTCCTCCTGCGAGTACGAGTTGTAGTCGCCGACCATCACCACGGCCTCTGCGGCCGGATCGACGATCGTCGGGATCCAGTCCTTGAGCGCGGTGGCCTGCCGGACCCGGGACTCGTTGGATGCTCCCTGACCGTCACCGGTGTCGGTGTCACCGGGCCACGGACCGGCAGATCCCTTGGACTTGAAGTGGTTCACCACGAACAGGAACTTGTCGCCGCCGGCCGCCGGAACGAATTCCTGGGCGATCGGCTCGCGGGCGTTGCCGAACGCCTGGTCGTCAGCGCTGAGGGTGCCGAGCGCGTGCGAGGCGCCGACCGGGGTGACCTTCGCGGGCTGGTAGATGATCGCGTTGCTGATGACGTCCATCTCGGAGGCCGGCGGCAGTTCGGTCGACGACGGGACGAAGGCCCAGGTACCCGCGCCGGCATCGGCGTTCAGCGCGTCGACGAGGTGGGCGACCGTGCTGTCTGTCGTTTCTCCGAGGACGACCGAGTTCTCGATCTCCATCAGACCGGCGACATTCGCGCCGGAACCGTTGATGGCGGCGACGATCTTGTCCTGCTGACGCTGCAGGTTCGCCGCGTCCCAGGCGCCCCGCGGGCCGTTGCCCGGGCAGCTGTTGACGGCGATCGGGTTGCCTTCGCGGTCGTTGTACGAGGTGCAGCCGGCGACGTCGGCGCCGAGCTTGGTGAAGTAGTTCAGCACGTTGAACGAGGCGACCTTGAAGTCGGACTGCCCGTCAGCGTTGATCTTGGCGTCGTCCGGTGCTGCGGTGCGGGTGTCGGTCCAGGTGGCCGGGTAGGCGGCGGCGTCGGCCGGGGTGACCTGCGCGGTCGGCTGGAACTTCCAGGCGTTGTTCGCGTAGTCGACGATCACGTCCTTGGTGAAGGTGACCGGCGCACCGACCCGGATCGGATCGCTCATCGAGATATACGGCGGGGTCTGCGCGCTGTTGGCCGCTGACAGGAAGTTCGTCGTCGCGCCGTCGTCCAGAACCACTGCCCTGGCGGCGTTATCGGCCTTGACGGCGTTCGCCTCGGCGGTGCCCGGCTTGGCCACCTCGGTCCACTGCAGCAGCGGCTGGTCGCCGGATGCCAGGCCGAGTTCGCCGTACTGGTTGGTGCCGTAGGTGTTGGTGATCGTGTAGTCGCCGGTCGGCCGGTACAGCATCGACTCGAGGGACTCGCGCTGCACATCGGTGCTCAGCGGCGCGGTGGTGGTGGCCGCGGTGGGCGCTTCGACGGTGTCGGTCAGCTTGACCAGGTCCGCTGCGGTGCTGACGGTCACCTCGGTGAGCCCATTGAACTCGCTGACGATTCCGGTGACCTGCACGTAGTCGCCGATGGCGACGCTGCCCACGGTGGCCGCCGAGAAGACGAAGACGGCATCGGAGCCGGTGTGGCTGGCGAAGTCGATCGCGCCGCCGGTCCCTGGGGTCTGGATGGTGTAGCCGTTCTTTCCGCCGACCGGGTACGCCGCTGTGACCACACCCTTGGTGATGACGGCCTTGCCGGCAAGTGGCGAAGCCGCACCGGTGCCCTGGATCTCCTCGATGGTCTTCGGTTGCGGGACGCCGGGATCGGTCGGGCCGGTGCCCGGGGTGGCCGCGCCGGCGATGAAGTCGACGGCGTTGTTGCCGGTATTGGCGTGGGCAGCATTGCGGGCGACCGAAGTGCTGTTGGTGGTGGCCGGCGCCGGCGATCCGGCGGAGTCGTTGGCGGTCGTGCCCCAACCGACGAAATCGACCACTGCGGCATTGCCGTCACAATCGGTGCCGCAGGCCAGCGCGGTCTGGTTGTTGACCAGCGCCACCTTGCCGCCCGTCCCGGACATCGGGATGGTGCCGGTCACGTCCGGTGTCGGAAGTGGGGTCGCCGACGTGTTGGCGCCGTCGGCCTCCTTGACCAGGTAGTACGCGCCGGGCGCGACCGAGCCGGAGAGGGGCGTCTGTGCCCAGTTTCCTCCGGCGCTGGAGGCGTACTGCACCGAATAGCCGCTCAGATCGATCGGCGTGGTTCCGGTGTTGAACAGCTCGATGAAGTCGCTCAGGTAGGTGGCGCCGGCGTTGCCGCCGCCGCCGTAGACCTCGTTGATGACGACCTTGCTGGTCAGGTCGACGGCCTGGGCCGTCGACGGCACCACCAGCGCAGTTCCCACTGTCAGACCGAGGGCCGAGAAGCCGGCGATCCATCGATTTCTGTGCACGCACTCACCACTTTCTGCGGGTCCGGATTGTGTCCGGAACGTGAAGATCGAGCCCCCCGGCAGCACCGTTGAGGTGCGGCCGGGTCAGTGTGGGCGCTCAGGTGGTCCACCAGCACACGCCTGAGTGAACTTTGTGTGACGAGCCAAGCAGCCCGGAGGCGTCCGGGCAATCAGGTCACCCGTTCGGCGGCGCTCCTTGCCCGAATCGTTATCCGAGACCTCGCCCGAAGGAGCTATTTGCCGCCGCCGGGAAATTCGGTCAACACGGCATGCAGGCTCGGGCCGGCCGCCAGCCAACCGCTCGGCTGGCCCGTAGGAGTGAACTCCGTCATCAGCCCGCCGGCCTCCCGGACGATCAGGGCCCCCGCTGCCCGATCCCAGTGCTGGATCCCTTCCTCGAAATAGGCGTCGACCGTGCCGGCCGCGACCGCGCACAGGTCCAGCGCGGCCGAGCCCATCCGGCGGATGTCCCGCACCCGGGGCAACAGCCGCGCAACGAAGGCGCCCTGGGCAGCCCGCCGGGCCGGGTCGTAGCCGAAACCGGTGGCCACCATCGCCCGGTCCATCGGCACCGGCTCGTTCACCTGTAGCCGACGGCCGTCGAGGAACGCGCCGCCGCCGCGGGTGGCGGTGAAGGTGCGGCCGGTGACCGGATCGCACACGACGGCGACGACCGGATCGCCGGTGCCGTCCGGGGTCTCGCCTTCGGTCGCGGCTTCCACTGCGATACTCACCGAGAAGTTGTCCAGCTGGTAGAGGTAGTTGACGGTGCCGTCCAGCGGGTCGATCACCCACGTGTAGCCGCTGGCGCTCCGATGATCCGCGCCCTCCTCGCCGATGATCCCGTCATCCGGCCGCTCGGCCAGGATCATCTCGACGAGCATCCGCTCGGAGGCGCGATCGGCGTCGGACACCGGATCGGTGGCCGACGATTTCGTCTCCAGCCCCTCGATCCGGCCGTATCGCCGGAGCAGTTCAGCGCCGGCGGCGTGTGCCGCCCTCGTCGCGAGATCGAGCAGCTGCTGCGGTTCTGAGGTCGAGGGTGTTGGCATGGAGGTCATTGTCCTTGACCTGCGGCCAGCTGCCCGCCCCGGGACAGCCGACGGGACATACCGATCTGCGGCACCTGCCATTCGGGATCCGTGAGCTCGCGACCGTCGGCGACGAAGCCGGCAGCCTCGTACAGCCGGCGGGCGCGCTGGTTGTCCCGGAACACCCACAGCCGGATGAATTGCTTGCCGTGCTCGGCCTGGGTCCGACAGACGTGATCGAGCAGGTCCCGTCCGATCCCTGCACCCGCGGCCGCCGGATCGACGTAGAGCGAGGCCAGGTAGCCGGTTCGGTCTTCGCTGTCGTCGGCGACATCGTTCCCGAAGCGAGCGAAACCGACTGCTGCTCCTCGCTTCTCGGCGAGGACGGTCTGCAGACCCGGAGAGGCGCTCCAGTTGTTGAAGATATCGATCGTCCACGGCAGGTCAACCCTGGCCAACACCTCCGCCGGCAGCACGGAGGGATACGCGTGCTGGAACGCCGCGACGAAAATCCGTGCCAGCGATTCGATGTCGGCCGGCCCTGCGGGCCGCAACCGAATCGCCGCGCCCGGTGGTGAGGTCGTCGACATCCGCCCATTGTCACAGCCGTCAGATCCGGCGCTGTCGGTGGTGCGTTCTACGGTGGGCCGATCACGCCGGACGGAACCGCCGCTGGTTCCGGATGTGCTCGCCGATGGCGGCGGCCGCGTGGATCGGGTGCTGCCCTGCCGAGATTCGGTCGGGTTCACCGGAAGCGAACAGAGATCAAATCCCTTGCAGTGTCGGAGGTTCGGAGTAGAATCGAACGTATGATCGACACGGGTGGGGTACCGGAAGGCAGAGCGGCCGTGCTGGCGGCGCTGGCACCGTCGTGGGCGCCGATCCGGCTCACCGCGGGCGAAGGGTTCGCCGAGCAGGCGGCCCGGCTGCTGCGGCCGCTGGGCGACGGGATGATCCGCTCGACCCGGGCCTTCACCGACATCCTGCACACGTCCGCACCGGCCGCGGACCCGGGAACCCGGATCGATCGGATCGCCGCGCTGGAACAGGCCCGGGCGGTCCTGGCCGCCGCGTTGTTGGCGGAGGAGGTCGCGTTCGCCGAACAGCAACGCGCCGCACAGGCCGCCGCCGGGGTGGCGGCCTCGAAACAGGGCCGCGGCATCGGCGAGCAGATCGGCTTCGCCCGCCGGGTGTCGCCGGTCGCGGCGTCCCGGCACGTCGCTCTGGCTGTCACGTTGCGGGACCGGCTACCGCAGGCGTTGCAGCAGCTGTGGGCCGGTGCGGTGTCTGAGGAGCAGTGCGCGATCCTGGCCAACCGCACCTCGCACCTGACCGATCTGGACGCGACGATCGTCGATGCCGGGATCAGCCCGTTGATGCCGGGGTGGAACAAGAAACAAACCGAACACGCCGCCGACCAGGCCGCCTACGCGATCGACCCGAAAGGCCTGATCAACCGCCGCACTGCCGCGGAGAAGGACCGGCGGGTCTGGGTGCGGCCGGGTAAGGACGGGATGGCGAACCTCGGGGCCTCGCTGCCGCTGGCGCAGGGTGTGCGGGTGTACGCGACCCTGCTGAAGAGGGCGAAAGCGATCCGCGGTGTCGGCGGCGAGACCCGCACCCTGAACCAGATCATGGCCGACCTGCTGGTCTGTGCGGTCACCGGCGAACGCGACCCGCATCTGGTGCCCGTCGTGATCAACCTGACCGTCACCCCGGACACGGTATTCAACGGCGGTGACGAACCGGCCTACCTGAACGACTTCGGTCCGATCCCGGCCGAACACGCCAGAGCCATCATCGCCGGCCAACCACCCGACAACGGTCCACCAGCCAGCGGAACACCAGCCAGCGGACCACCCGCCGCGTCCGCCGGCCAGCACCCACCGGGCGAATGCACCTGCGAAACCACCAACCCCGAACCCGATGTGACCGCCCGCGAATTCCGCCGCGCGAAGGTGTGGCTGCAACGCGTGCTGGTCAACCCGGTCACCGGCGTCGCGACCAACATGGACTCCCGGAAACGCGAGTTCGACGGCATCCTGCGCAGGTTCATCACCCTGCGGGACCGGGTCTGTCGACACCCCTACTGCGCCGCCGCGATCCGGCACGCCGACCACATCACCCCCTACCGCGACGGCGGCGACACCAGCATCGACAACGGCCAAGGACTCTGCGAATCCGGGAACTACGCCAAAGACATCCCCGGCTGGCACACCCAACCCGGCGACCAACCCGGCGAAACCATCGTCACCACCCCCACCGGCCACCAATACGCCACCCTGCCACCCCACCAAACCGGCATGCCCGGCCAGACCCAGCGCCGATGACGAGCCGGTGTCAGACGGTCAGCAAACAGCGAGCCGGCAGGTGGAAGTCCCGGAGATGCTCCAGTTCGGGCGGCAGGCCGCTGGGTCGATCCTCGAGGTCATAGCTGGTGGCGGACAGCAACTCCCGAGCCATCGCGAGATAGCTCGGCAGCACCTCCTCGCCGACGGCCGGAGACCACGGCGGACCGACCTGGACCGGCGCGTCGAGCAGCGCACCGAAAGACGGCTCGGGGTCGGCCGGCGCGCAGCGATGCCGCCATCGTCCGCTGCGCGGTTCGAAGAGGTAGTCGTCGAGCAGCCGATAGCCGTCCGTTGCCACCAGTTCGATGGCCTCGATCACGAAATCCGCGACCTCGTCCGTCATGAAGTAGGCGAAATTCACGCGTGCCCACCCCGGTTTGATGCCGAGGAATCCGCGGCCCGCCTGCTCCTGCAGGGCCGCCGACCGCCGCGGGGTGATGCAGAGCAGCTGGTGCCCGTACGGACCCGCGCACGAGCACCCGCCACGGGCCTGGATCCCGAACAGGTCGTCCAGCAGCGCGACGACGAAATTGTGGTGCAACACCCGGCCGTGCCGGTGAACCCGGAACGACACGATCGGCAGCCTCGGCGCACGAAGGTCGCCGAGCAGCTCCAGATGCGGATTGCGACTCCACCGCAGAGCCGCCTTTCGCCAGAAGTGCTGCTCCCGCTGTTCGATCAGCTCGGTGCCGACCAGCTCCTTCACGGTGACGGCGAGCGCCGCCCGGATCGACTCGACGATGGCCGGAGTGCCGCCCTCTTCCCGGGCGACCGGGTCGTCCAGGTACCGCACCGCATCCGGGCCGACGAACGCGATCGTTCCGCCCGCGGGCACCGTCGGGACCGGGCCAGGCACCAGCCCGCGGCGCACGACCAGCACCCCAGGGGACTGCGGGCCGCCGACGAACTTGTGCGGGGAGAAGACGATCGCGTCGCTGTGCTCCGCCCGGATCGGCAGGTACGGCGCCGCGGCGGTGTAATCCCACACCGCGAGCGCCCCGCGGGAGTGCAGGCACCGGCTGATCCGGTCGACGTCCGCAAGGATCCCGGTGACGTTGGAGGCCGCGGAGAACGCCCCGACGCGCAGCGGCCGGTCCGCGAACGTGGCCAGCCGCTCGTCCAGCATCGACAGGTCGAGCACGCCGCTCCCGGTCTGCCCGATCGACACCACATCGACGTCGGACTCGCGCCACACCAGCTCGTTCGAGTGGTGCTCGTGCGGACCTACGAACACCACCGGTCGGGGCCCGGACCCGGTCTTCGGTCCGCGCACGCCGAGCAACCGGGCCAGCTTGTCGATCGCAGCAGTGGATCCGGAGCCGCAGAAGATGACCAGATGGTCGTCGGTACCGCCGACCGCGCGGTGAATGACGCTCCGCGCATGCTCGCGCCAGCGGGTGCTGCGACGGCCGGTGGTCGACGTCTCGGTGTGAGTGTTGGCGTAGCCCGGCAGGATCTGGCGGCGAATGAAGTCCTCGACGAAATCCAGCGAGCGCCCGGACGCGGTGTAATCGGCGAAGGTGATCCGTCTGGGTCCGTAGGGGCCGTCGACCACGTCACCGTCGCCGATCACCCCCCGACGGATCCGACTGAGCAGCGCCACCGAATCGGTGGGTGACGCCGACCGTAGAGACAGAGCTGGCATGGTGCCGATCATCGGCCGTCAGCATCGTTCCCGGATGAGTAAGCGCCGCTCATCTTGGCCACCCGACTACCTAGGGCATCGGGCGATCCGGCAGCAGGCCCAGCCGGCGGGCGGCCCGAACCGCCTCGGTGCGGGAGCCGACGCCCAGTCGCTGCAGGACGACGGCGACGTGGTTGTCCACGGTTCGCGGCGAGAGCACCAGGCGTTGGGCGATCTCGGCATTGGTCAACTCCTGCGCGAGCAGCGTCACCACTTCCCGCTGACGGCCGGTCAACAACCCCGGGTTCGCCCTCGTCGACGGCCGCGGACCTCGTGGCACCCCGGAGATGCCGGCCTGCCGCAGCCGACGCCGGGTCCGGGTCGCCGGCACCGTGGCGCCGAGCCGGTCGAAGAGCTCCAGCGCCTCGAAAACCACTGCGGGATCCGGTGATTCGCTCAATTCCAAGGCTTGCTCGTACGGGTTGCCGGCCAGCGCCCACAGCCTCGCGGCCTCGGCCCAATCGCCGCGCAGTCCCGCGGCGAACGGTGGCGGGCAGCCGGTGAACGGTTCCACCGGGGTACCCGTCCGGCGCAGGTAGCGGAGAACCTCCGCCTGCCCGAAGCGATTCCCGGCCCGCGCGATGATCGGCAGGGCGCTGTTCGCCTCGGCCCTGAGCCGGACGGGATCATCGGTGAGCCAGCAGTTCTCGATCCGCGCGGCAGCCGCCACCGACAGCTTCTGGTCCTCGCCGCTGGCCACCGCCAGCCGCCACGCCTGCTCGAGCAGCTCGACGCCGGCCGGATCGCCACGCCGGCAAAGGATCCGGCCCAACAGGCTCAGGGGATTCACCGCCACCGCGCCCGCGTCGGTGGCGCCCGCCAACTGTTCGCGCAGGCCGGCCTCCGCCGACGACCACTCCCCGCGCAGCAGCTGACACAGGCACAGCTGGGCCTCGATCCGGAACAGCGCGTTGTCCAGGTTGTGCTCCCGCGCCACCGAGCGTGCCCGCACCAGTAGCGGTTCGGCCTCACCGACCCGGCCGGCCCGCAGATGTATCACCGCGAGGTTGTGCGCCGCCACCGTTTCGTAGTCGGCCTGCCGCAACCGTTCGGCGATCGCGATCGACCGCTGCAGGTCGGCGATGCCACGGTCATCACCCTGCGACGACCGGGCCACGCCGCGATAGTTCAGCGCATAGGCAACCACGTCCTCGGCCTCGACCAGCCGGGCCAGCTGCACCGCTCGCTCCACCCGGTCCGCCGCGTCGGCATAGCGGGCCTGAACGGTGTCCTGGGCGGCGAGCATGGCGACGCCGAGAGCCAACGCCTTGCTCGGTCCCAGCGGTTCGAGCAGTTCGACCGCCTGCAGGGCCAGGGTCCGGGCCATCCGCGGCTCGGCCAGCAACGTCCGGATCCGGGCGGACATCAACAGCGCTTCGCCCAACTGGAGGGGCTGCAATCCGTTGTCCCGCAACAGGTCCACCGCCCGATCGGCGTGACCCACCGCCGCGCTGAACTCGTTGCTGCTGTAATGCGCGGCCGCCGCCAGCACGTGCAGGCCGGCCCGTCGGGCACCGGCGAGCCGGCCGTGCTCGAGCGCGATGGTGCAGAACCGGATCACCTCGCGATGACCGTTGACCTGCGCGGCTTGTTCGGCGGCCCGCTCGGCGTGCTCGACGAGCGCATCGTCGTCACCCACCGCCATCGCATGGTGGACGAGCTGGGACGGATCCGCACCGAGTTCGATCAGTGCCGCCAATACCTGGCGGTGCGCGGTGATCGCCCGCGATCGGCGCAGCGAATCCTCCACCGCTCGCCGGGCGAGCTCGTGCCGGAAGTGCATCCCGGCGTACGAAGGCACCAGGATCCCCTGCCGCTCGGCCGGATCGAGCACCGCGACGTCGCCGAACAATCGGGTGATCAGCGCCCAGCCGATCTCGGCGACCACCACCGACAGATCCTCGACCGCCGCCCGGCAATCGGCCGGCAGGGTCGCCATCCGACCGATCACGGCGTGCCGGATCGAGATCGGCACCTCGGTGGCCGGGGCCGCGATCACCTCGCTCAGGTAGAACGGGTTGCCGCCCACCCTGGCGACGATCGGCGCCGGATCGACCCCGGCCTCGGAAGCCAACATGGCCACCGCGGTATCGGACAGGCCGGTCAGCGGCAGCCGCAGGACCGCGGCGGCGGGAATGGAGGCCACCACCCGGAGCAGTGGATGTTCGTCGGCGAGGTCGGGCTCGCGATAGCTCACCACCAGCAACGCGGGCAGGCCGGCCACTCGGCGCGCGAGGAACCGCAACACGTCCAACGACGCCTGGTCGGCCCACTGGATGTCTTCGACGATCACCACGGCAGGTCGCTGGACGAACGACATCTCGGTGACGAGCGAGTCGATCAGCGCATCCCGGTCGTCGAGAATGCCGGTCCCCAGGGCCCCGTTCGCGTCGCGGGCCATGTCCCGGAACGGACCGAGCGGGCGGGGGGTGAGCAGGTCTTCGCAGGTGCCGCGGAAGACCCGGGTGCGGGCCTCGACGAGGTCGGTGAATCGGGCCAGCAGGCTCGTCTTGCCGATGCCGGCCTCGCCGGAGACGAGGACGATGGTGCCGCCACCGAGCCTCGCCCGATCCAGAGCGGTGGCGAGCCCGGCGAGCTCGCGTTCACGCTCCGCGAACCTCATTACGGACAGCACAGCAGCCTCTGATCGGGTCGTCAAGATGCCCGGCGCGATGTGCACCGAAGCACCGGCAACGACAGTGCCGCGGCGCGGGAACCCCGGCGGAGCCCGCGCCGCGACGACCGCGTCACTTCTTGTTGGTGATCTGGTAGTACAGCTCGTAGTGCGTCCCAGAGGTCTTGAACACCAACGGAACCTGGTTCCCGCCGCTCGCCGAGACCGTGTACGCGGTCCCGATCTGCTGCGGCTTGCTGCCGTCCAGCTCCTGCAGCACGACGGTCGCGACATCGTCGAACTCGACCGAGGTCGAGAGCGTCTGGGTGTCCCCCTTGCCGATCGCGCCGGTCCAGGCGGCCTTCTTGTTCACCACGATCTGTGGTTCGTCCAGTCCCTCCAGGTCGTTACGACGCTGGCAATGCAGGGACGTGAGCTTGAGTGTTGCCATGATGCTTTCCTTCCTTCGGTGTGCTGCGACTGTGTGGTGATGCTCTGCAGTGCGCTCTGCTGGAAGGAAGAGGTGATCGGGCGCCGGCGCGGGCGCCCCGCCAGCTACCCAGCTTGGTCCGACGGCATGCCTAGGTTTGCCGCGATGTCGCCGACGATCAGCCGCCTGGGTGCCTGCGACCCGGCCGGCGGCAGCTGCCAGCCTCGCGGCCCCGGGGTCACCGAGCCGAGGATCGACCCGACCGGCGCACCGGTCGCGCCCGGCAGGGTTCCGGGCAGACCGTGCACGGTGAGGTAGCCCAGCAGTGCGAAGGCGTAGGCCTCCTTCGCCTGCGCCGGCAGCCCGAACACGTCGACCGATCGGACCGCACACGGCTGCACCAGGTCACGGATCCGCTGCATCAGCACCGGGTTCCGTGCGCCGCCACCGGCCACCACCAGATCGGTCAGCCGGTGCCGGGTGCACGCCTGGGCGACCACCCATGCGGTCAGCTCGGTCAGCGTGGCGACCAGGTCGTCGTCCGCGATCTCCGGAAGCCCAGCACGCAGGCTGTCAAGATAGCCGCGGTGGAACAGTTCCTTGCCGGTCGATTTCGGCGCCGGCGCCGCATAGTACGGCTCGGCCACCAGCCGCTCCAGCAGATCCGTCCGCACCGCACCGCGTGCGGCCCGGCGACCGTCGATGTCGAAACCTTCTGCACCGCCGGAGATCTCGACGACCGCCGCATCGATCAGGGCATTCGCCGGACCAAGATCGTAGGCCAGGACGCCATCCGGACCGGTCACCGTGATGTTCGCGATTCCGCCGAGGTTCAGCGAACCGCGGGTCGGCGCGTCGGCCAGGATCAACAGCGCGTCGAGGATCGACACCAGCGGAGCGCCCTGGCCGCCGGCGACGATGTCCCGGTTGCGCAGATCGGAGACCACCGGCAACCCGGTGGCCTGCGCGATCCAGGCGGGATTGCCGAGCTGGATGTCGCCGTACGCCACCCCGTCGTCGACGCCGTGGAACACGGTCTGCCCGTGTGATGCCACCAGATCTGCTGCGCCACCAGCGGTCTCGTCCCGCGCGCGGGCAGCGACGGCGCCGAACAGCCGACCGAGCTCGGCGTCCAACCGGGTCACCGCTTCCAGGCTGACGGTGTTCGGCGGCAACACGTCGGCGATCTGCCGGCGGACCGCCGCGGGCATCTCCATGCTGGTCAGGCCGAGTGGCGTCATCGTCAGCGTCTCGCCGTCGAGGGAGAAGTCGGCCACCGCTGCGTCGATCGCGTCGTAGGAGGTGCCGCTGATCATCCCGATCACTCGTAGGTCCATTCGGCCTGCCCTTCGTCGGTGTGCAGAGAATCGGTGTGCAGAGAATCGGTCTGCAGAGAATCGCTGTGCAGAAATCTGTGCCCGGCGGCCAGCGCGGCGTCCCACAGCGGACCGAAGGCCGCGGGTTCGGTGTCCACGTGCAACCGGTTGGTGGCCAGCACCAGGGTGGCATCGTGCTCGGGGATGACGGCCAACCCGATCCCGGGGAACCCGGTGTGCCCGATCAGCTCGGCCGAACACCCGGCGCAGCTGTCGCGCCAGCTGCGGAACCCGAGCAGCTGACCGGGATCCGGCCCGACTTCGAAGAACCCGGCCGCAGCCGGCCGGGCGCCCTCGCGCCTTCGAGCCGCCAGCACGGCGGCGCCGAACTGATGCAGTGCCGTCACCGTCCCGAACAGGCCGGCGTGACCGGCAGCGCCGCCGAACGCATGGAAGGCGTTGCCGTCGTTCACCTCTCCGACCAGCACCCGCTCCCGCCAGCCGTCGAACCCGCTGGCATCGACCCGAACCGGATACGGCTGACCACTGGAGACCATCTGCCGTTCGATCCGATCGCCGCGCGAGCTCGCGGCCACCGGATGGTCGGGCGGCGGGGCCCCGTACTGCAGCCCGACGATGCCGAGCGGACCGCAGACCAGGTCCACCAGCGCCGCCGGCAGTCGTTGCCCGGTAACGGTTTCCACCACCCGGCCGAGGATCATGAAGCCGAGGTCCGAATAGTGCCGCCCGGTTCGCGGCGGGTAACGCAGCGGCAGCGCCAGCACTGTCGCCAGCGGGTCCGCCGGTTCCAGATAGGTCGGCCACCACTCCCACAGGCCGGACCGATGGGTCAGCAGGTCGCGCAGTGTGGTCCCGGCCGATACCTGGGAGCCGATGTCCAGGAACCGGTCGAGACGGTGGTCGACCGACAGTTCGCCGGCCGATGCCAGCGCCATCAGCATGGCGGTGGTCCCGACGATCTTCGTCACCGAACCCAGATCGTGGGCGGTGTCGGCGGTCAGCGGCCGGTGCAGCCGGCCGGCATCGTCGAATTCCTGGGCAGCCCCCGCCCACCGATCGGCGGCCGCCCCGGGCGCCCGGACGGACAGGTGGGCGCCGGGGACGCCGGCACGGAGCGTGAAGCGGATCGCCGCGTCCAGCGTTTCGGTTGCGCCATTCGGCTGCATCCGGCCAAGTTAGCAGGTTACCCATTGCCCGGGGCCTGAGTAATTGACTACCGTCGCCTCAGTGTCAGGGTGATGGCGGATCGCCGGTCGAGCCTGGAGGAACAGCCGTGAACAGCAGGAGCAGCAGGGTCGCCGCAGCAGCAATTGCCGTCGCAGTCGGACTGGTCGTCGCGAGCTGTTCGCCGGCCGGTTCGACCGGCAACAGCTCGGCGGAACAACCTGCGTCGGTGGGCAACTCGGGCACCGACAGCACGGCAGCCGGCGAGACGACCGGCGCCGCCGACAGCGGCGCGGCCGCGTCCGGTTCGGCGACGGCGCCCGGTTCGGCGACGGCGGCCGCGGCACCGTCCGGCACCTTCGTGGTCGCCCGCACCGGCGACGTCGACAAGCTTGACCCGCACCTGGCCACCGCGTTCCAGACCATCGAAACCCTCGGCCTGGTTTACGACTCGCTGGTCAAGACAGATGCGGACGGCAAGCTGATCCCCGGGCTGGCGACCAGCTGGAAGACCTCAGACGGCGGCAAGACCATCACCTTCCAGCTCCGGGACGGGGTGAAGTGGCAGGACGGCGACGCCTTCACCTCCGCCGACGTCAAGGCCTCGATCGAGCGCATCCTGGACGAGAAGACCAGCGCCGTCGGCCGCTCCAACCTCTCGCTGATCACCTCGGTCGACGCGCCGGACCCGGGCACCGCGGTATTGCACCT
This sequence comes from Nakamurella lactea DSM 19367, assembly GCF_000426645.1. Lineage (GTDB taxonomy): Bacteria > Actinomycetota > Actinomycetes > Mycobacteriales > Nakamurellaceae > Nakamurella > Nakamurella lactea. The sequence continues at coordinate 91,858 of NZ_AUFT01000018.1, forward strand.
GTCCGCGCCGGACACCGCGATCTACTACGCACTGGCCTCGACCAACTCATCGATCCTGCACGCCAAGGACATCACCGCCGGCACCGTCGGCAAGACGCCCGACGGCACCGGGCCGTTCAGCTGGAAGAGCTGGCAGCCGGAGCAGCGGGTCACGCTGGCCGCGAACGCCGACTACTGGGGCGGCGCGCCCGGCGTCGCCTCGCTGGAATTCCGGGTGATCCCGTCCGAATCGTCGATCCTGGCGGGCATGAAGGCCGGCTCCTTCCAGCTCGGCGTGCTGTCCGACCCGAGTGTCGCGGCCCAGGCCGAGGGCGCGAGCAACTTCGCGCTGGTCAAGCAACCGGTGCTGTCCTACCACGTGATGCAGCTCAACGGCCGGCGTCCGCCGCTGGACAAACTCAAGGTGCGGCAGGCGATCGCCTGCGCCGTCGACCGTCAGCAGGTGATCGACACCGCGGCCTTCGGAGACGGTCAGGTGACCGGGCCGATCACCAGCCCCGGCTACCAGTTCGATCCCACCGAGGGACTGCCGTGCAAGCCCGGTGACCTGGACGCCGCGAAACAGCTGCTGGCCGATGCCGGTGAGGGCGGCGGGTTCCACCTGAAGACCATCGTGGAGACGGGCGAGTACGCCACCAGCGTCGCCGAGGGCCAGAACCTGCAGGCGCAGTTGGCCAAGATCGGCGTCACCCTCGACCTGCAGCAGCTGACCACCAGCCCGTACGTCAAGGCCTGGCTGGACGCCGACTACGACGCAGCGGTGGCCCTCAACGGCGGCAGTTCCGATCCGTTCCTGATGTACGGCAGGTACTTCACCACCGACGGCAGCCTGACCAAGCCCGCCGGGCTGGAGTCCAAGGAACTCAACGAGCTGCTCGTCAAGGGCAACTCGACCGACGACGAGACGGTCCGGCAGCAGACCTACCAGCAGCTGCAGAAGACCCTGCTCGAGCAGTCGCCGTGGGTCTGGATGTTCCGCGGTGACGACTACTACCTGGTGTCCTCGAAGGTGCAGGGCTTTACCGCCAGGGCGGACGAGTCGCTCACCAGCCTGGGTTCCGCGACCCTGTCGGGCTGACCGCAGGTGATCGGCCTGCGCTGGGCGGCCGTCAGGTTCGGCGGCGCCCTGTTGACGCTGTTCGGCGTCGCCGTGGTGGTCTTCCTGGTGCTGCGGGTGATCCCCGGCGATGCGATCACCGCGTCGATGGGCATCGAGTCCGGCACCCTCACCGAGGTGCAGCGGGCGAGCCTTGAGCACTACTACGGCCTGGACAAACCGCTGGTGGTGCAGTTCTTCTCCTGGCTGGGTCAGGTGCTCACCGGCAACCTCGGGGTGTCGCTGATCAGCGGGCAGTCGGCCGCCTCGCTGATCGGAGCGGCGCTGCCGATCACCGTCGAACTCGCGGTGCTGGCCGCGGTCATCGGCACCGCCGCCGGGGTACTGCTCGGCATGTTCGCCGCCAGCGCGCCGGGACGGTGGCGGGACGGCACCGCGCAGACCGTCGCGCTGCTCGGGCTGGCGGTGCCGGAGTTCGTCCTCGGCGCGGTGGTGGTCGCCGCGCTCGCCAGCTATTTCGGGTACTTCCCGGACACCGGCACCTTCGTCCCGCTGACCTCATCGGTGACGGGCAACCTGAGCCAGATGATCTACCCGGCGCTGGTGCTCGCCGTCGGCTTCGCGGCGAACGTCATGCGCACCACCAGGTCGGCCGCCGTCGAGGTGGCCGACGCCGACTTCGTGCGCACCGCCCGCGGCAAAGGCGTGCCGGCCGGCCGGATCCGCAGCCGGCACATCCTGCGGAACGCGTCGGTTCCCATCGTCACCATCACCGGCATCCAGTTCGGCTACCTGCTCGGCGGCACGGTGATCATCGAGCAGATCTTTGCACTGCCCGGTCTGGGCAGGCTGTTGTTCACCTCGATCGAGAACCGGGACTATCCGTTGGTGCAGAGTTCGGTGTTGGTGGTGGCGGTCGGATTCGTCGTGGTGAACCTGTTGGTGGACCTTCTGTATCGGGTCATCGATCCCCGGACCCGGGCCGCATGAGCACCAGCGCACCGCCGCCGATCGCCGAGCCGGTCGAGTCGGGCCCGCCGACCGGCCGCCGGTCGCCCACCGCGCTGTTGCGCCGGGTCTGGCGCGACCCCGGTGGCCGGATCGGCATCGTGCTGATGGTGCTGATGATCCTGCTGGCGCTGCTCGGGGTGTCCGGACTGCTGCCGCACGGCCCGATCGACCAGGCTCCGCAGGACCGGCTGCAGGGGCCGTCGGGGCGCTACTGGTTCGGCACCGACCAGTTCGGGCGGGACATCGCCGCCCGCACCTTCGCCGGCATCTTCACCTCGCTGCGGGTGTCGGTGGTGTCGGTGCTGGCCGCCGCGGTGATCGGAACGTTCCTCGGCGTGCTGGCCGGCTTCCTCGGTGGCTGGGTCGATCAGGTGATCGGCCGGCTGATCGACATCCTGTTCGCCTTCCCGGCCATTCTCCTTGCCCTGGCACTGGTGTCGGCGCTGGGCAGCGGCTGGGTGAACACCGCGATCGCCATCACCGTCGTCTATGCGCCGATCTTCGCCAGGGTGGCGCGGGGACCGACCCTGTCGGTGGCCGGCAGCGAGTACATCAGGGCGGGCCGGGTGCTGGGCATCCCCACCTCGCGGCTGCTGCTGCGGCACGTGCTGCCCAACGTTGCGGCGCCGATCGTGGTGCAGGTGACCCTTGCCCTGTCCTGGGCGATCCTCACCGAATCCGCGCTCTCCTTCCTCGGACTCGGCACCCAGGCGCCGGACGCCAGCCTCGGCCTGATGGTCTCGGACGCCCGGAACCTGGTGTCCACCGCGTGGTGGACGCTGGTGTTCCCGGCCGCCGCCATCGTGCTGCTGGTGATCGGCCTCAATCTGCTCGGCGACGGCCTGCGGTCCGCGCTGGATCCGCGTCAGACCAGCGGCACCCGACCACGTCGTCAACGGCTGACCGGGACGCGCGGGAGGACCTCGTGAGTGCAGTGCTGCAGGTATCCGGCCTGCGCACCGCGGTGGCCACCGCCGACGGTCCGTTGGAGATCGTCCGCGGGGTCGATCTGGCCGTCGAGGCCGGCGAAACCCTCGCGGTGGTCGGCGAATCCGGCTCCGGCAAGTCGTTCACCGCGCTCAGCATCGCCGGCCTGCTGCCGGCCGGCGCCACGGTCACCGCCGGCTCCATCAGGATCGACGGACAGGAGACCGCCGACCTGCCGGAGCCCGCCCGGCGCCGGATCCGCGGCGCCCAGATCGGCATGGTCTACCAGGATCCGATGACCTCACTCAACCCGATGATGCGGATCGGCCCCCAGGTCCGGGAGGCACTGACCGTGCACGGCTGGACCGCCGCTGAGGCCACCCGTCGGACCATGGAGGTGCTGGACGAGGTCGGCCTGCCGACCCCGGGCGCGATGGCCAGGCTGTATCCGCACCAGCTGTCCGGTGGGATGCGGCAGCGGGTGCTGATCGCCATCGCGCTGGCGCCGCGGCCGAAGGTGCTGATCGCCGACGAACCGACCACCGCGCTGGACGTGACCATCCAGCAACAGATCCTGCAGTTGGTCGGCGGGCTCCGCGACGAGTACGGACTGGCCGTCGTCTGGATCACCCACGATCTCGGGGTGGTCGCCAGGATCGCCCGGCAGGTGTCGGTGATGTACGCCGGCCGGATCGTCGAACAGGCCAGCGTGCTCGACCTGTTCGGCGCACCCACCCATCCCTACTCGGCGGCCCTGGTCGCGTCGGTGCCACCGATGCGGGGCACCGACCGCGGCGACCTGCCGCAGATCGGTGGCTCGGCGGTCCCGCTGGCGGACCTGCCGATCGGTTGCCCGTTCCGTGAGCGATGCCCGCAGAGTATCGAGATCTGCGCCGAGCGGGAGCCGGACCTGCTGCCCCGCAACGGATCGCACGCCGCTTGTTGGGTCGAGCCCGGGGACTGGACATGACCGACAGCACCGGGAGCAGCCCGATGATCGAGGTACGTGACCTGGTCAAGCACTACCGCACCCGTGGCCGCGGCACCGTCCACGCGCTGGACGGGGTCAGCTTCTCGGTCGGGCGCGGCGAGACCCTCGGCCTGGTCGGCGAGAGCGGCTGCGGCAAGTCGACGGCCGCCCGGCTGCTGGTCCAGCTGGAACGCCCGACCTCGGGGCAGATCCTGCTGGACGGGCGCGATCTGCTGGCCGGCGGACACCGAAGTCGCAGCGGACGCGGCCGCCGACGCAGCCGCACCATCCAATTGGTCTTCCAGGATCCCTATGCCAGCCTCGACCCGCGGCAGCGGGTCGGCGACGCGCTCGGCGAGGTATTGACGGTGCACCGTCTGGTCTCGGATGCGGCGGGCCGCCGGCGACGGATCGGGGAATTGCTGGAAATGGTCGGGCTACCGGCCGGGACCGCCGACCGCTACCCACACCAGCTCTCCGGCGGCCAGCGGCAACGGATCGGCATCGCCAGGGCATTGGCGGTCGAGCCCGCGGTCCTGGTGCTCGACGAGGCGCTGTCCGCGCTGGACGTGTCGGTGCGCGCCGAGGTGATGAACCTGTTGGCCAGGCTCCGGCGCGAGCTGGGGCTGACCTACATCTTCATCTCCCACGACCTCGGCATGGTCCGGCACATCGCCGACCGGATCGCGGTGATGTACCTGGGCCAGGTGGTCGAGATCGGCAGCTGGGACACCGTTTCGGATGCGCCGGCGCACCCCTACACCGCTGCGCTCAACAGCGCGGTGCCGGTCGCCGATCCGGTCGTGGAGGCCGCGCGGCCGGCGCTGACCGTCCGCGGCGAGGTGCCGGACGCGGCCCGGCCACCCGGCGGCTGCCGCTTCCATCCCAGATGCCCACTGGCGCAACCGATCTGCAGTTCCGTCAACCCGGCACTCGAGCCGTTCGGGCCGGCCGGGACCGGCCACCGGGTCAGCTGCCATGTGGTGGAATCTGCCCAACGCCCGGCCTCCGATCTGCTGCTGGCCCACCGACAGGAGCACAGCGGTGAATGAACTACTGCCGAAGCTGCGCGGGCTGGCCCCGAGCCTGGTCCCGTCGCTGCGCCGGGTCGCCGACGTCCTGCTCGCCGATCCGGGAGTGGCCGCCGGGCTGACCATCAGTGACCTGGCCACCGCTGCGCACACCTCCAAGACCACGGTGCTGCGACTGTGCCGCGAACTCGGGGTGCCCAGCTACCGGGACCTGCGGGTGCGACTGGCCGCCGAGGGCGGGCGGGCCGAGGCCCGGGCGGAGCGGTACGCCGCCGGGGCCGACATCTCGCGGACCGACAGTCTGGACGATGTGATCGCCAAGATCACCTTCGCCGACTCGCAGGCCATCGCCGAGACGGCGCGACTGCTCGATCGAGACCACCTGGCCGCAGCGGTCGCCGCGGTCGCCGCGGCACGCCGGGTCGACGTGTTCGGCGTGGGCGCCAGCGCCTTCGTGGCAATGGATCTGCAGCAGAAGCTGCACCGGATCGGGCTGATCAGCTTCAGCTGGTCGGATCAGCATGCCGCGCTCACCGCGGCGGCGCTGCTGACGCCCGGCGACGTCGCCATCGCCATCTCGCACACCGGCTCGACCAGGGACACGGTCGAGACCATCGGACTGGCCCGCCGGCACGGCGCGACCACCGTTGCACTGACCGCGGTACCCCGGTCGCCGCTGGCCGTTGCGGTCGACCACCAGTTGATCACCGCGTCCAGGGAGACCACCTTCCGCTCCGGCGCGATGGCTTCCCGGATCGCCGCCCTCAGCGTCGTCGACGTGCTGTTCGTCGCGGTGGCCCAGGCCCGGTACGACCGCACCGTCGCCGCCCTGGAGGCCACCCGCAAGGCGGTCGGGATCCGCCGGTTCGACAGCGATGAGACCCGCTGAACCCGCCGTCCGACATCTCCAACTACCGTCGCCCTATGGACCTGAGGATCTTCACCGAACCGCAGCAGGGCGCCTCGCACGCCACCCTGCTGAACGTCGCGCTGGCCACCAAGGACGCGGGCTTCTCCGCGTTCTTCCGCTCCGATCACCTGATGAGCATGGGCGCCGGCGACGGACACCCCGGCCCGTCCGAATCGTTCGTCAGCCTGGCCGGGATCGCCGCCGCGGTGCCGGACCTCCGGCTCGGCACCCTGGTCACCTCGGCGACCTTCCGTCATCCCTCGATGCTGGCGATCGCCGCCGCCAACCTGGACGACATCTCCGGCGGCCGATTCGAGCTGGGGCTCGGCTCCGGCTGGTACGAGCAGGAGCACACCGCCTACGGCATTCCGTTCGGCGACTCGTTCGGCGAGCGGTTCGACCGGCTCACCGAGCAGCTGGAGATCATCACCGGGCTGTGGGACACCACCGTCGGTGGCACCTTCGACCACACCGGAGCGCACTACACACTGACCGGGGCGCCCGGACTGCCCAAGCCCGCGCAGATCGGCCGGACCGGAACGCCACGGGTGCCGATCATCGTCGGCGGGCACGGACCGAAGCGGACACCCGCGTTGGCCGCGCGATTCGCCGACGAGTTCAACGTGGCGTTCTCGCCGCTGGACGTGGTGACGAAACAGTTCGACCGGGTCCGGGCCGCCTGCGAGGCGGTCGATCGCGACCCGGGCTCGCTGGTCTACTCCGCCGCCCAGGTGCTGTGCCTCGGCCGCGACGACGCCGAGGTCGCCCGGCGGGCGGCGGCAATCGGTCGCGATCCGCAGCAGGCCAGGGAGAACGCCACCGGCGGCACCGTCGCCGAGGTGGTCGACAAGCTCGGCCGCTGGGCCGAGGCCGGCGTGCAGCGGGTGTACCTGCAGGTGTTGGACCTGGCCGACCTCGATCACATCGCACTGGCCGGCGAGCAGCTGCGGTCGTAACTTCTGGGACACTGGACCCATGACAGCCGCCGGCGAACTCGTGCGCGTTGGCCCGCCGCGCCCGGAAACGGCGGTCGCGGATCCGATGACCATCGGCCGGTACGAGGTGTGGCCCCCGGTCGAACTGGCCCCGATGGCCGGCATCACCAATCGCAGCTTCCGCAAGCTCTGCCGGGAGTTCGGTGCCGGGCTGTACGTCTGCGAGATGATCACCACCCGGGCACTGGTCGAGGGCGACCCGAAGACCCGGGAGATGATCCGGTTCGGCCCCGAGGAGTCGCCGCGGTCGCTGCAGTTCTACGGCGTCGACCCGGCGACGGTGGAACGCGCGGTGCAGCTGGTGGTCGACGAGGACCTGGCCGACCACATCGACCTCAACTTCGGTTGCCCGGTGCCGAAGGTCACCAAGCGTGGCGGCGGCGCCGCCCTGCCCTACAAGCGCCGGCTGTTCGAGCAGATCGTCAGCCGCGCGGTCCGGGCCGCGGCGCCGGCGAACATCCCGGTGACGGTGAAGATGCGGATCGGTATCGATCCCGACCACATCACCTATCTGGACGCCGGCCGGATCGCCGAGGCCGCCGGCGTCGCGGCGGTCGCGCTGCACGGTCGGACCGCCATGCAGCACTACTCCGGAACCGCCGACTGGTCGGCGATCGCCCGACTCAAGGAAGCGGTGACGACGGTGCCCGTCCTGGGCAACGGCGACATCTTCTCGGCCCAGGACGCGCTGGACATGATGGCCGGAACCGGGTGTGACGGGGTGGTGGTCGGCCGCGGCTGCCAGGGCCGACCGTGGCTGTTCGCCGACCTGGCCGCTGCCTTCGACGGCCGGGCCGAGCCGGAGCCGCCGACCCTGCGCGAGGTGGCCAAGATGCTCCGCCGGCACGCCGAGCTGCTCATCGAGGAGATGGGCGCCGACCGCGGGATCCGCGACCTGCGCAAGCACATCTCCTGGTATCTCAAGGGTTTCCCGGTCGGCTCGTTGGTCCGGCTCGACCTCGGCATGGTCTCCAGCCTGCAGGATCTCGACGACCTGATCCGCCTGATGGACCTGAATCAGCGCTTCCCGGCCGGCGCCGAAGGTCCGCGCGGACGGCAGGGTTCACCGCAGCACCGGGTGCATCTGCCGCACGGCTGGCTGGACGATCCGGAGGACGACCTGGTTCCGGTCGGCGCCGAGCTGGACTCCAGCGGCGGCTGACGTGCGCCACCCGGTGCGACGCGTCGCCGTGGCGGCGATCGGGGTGCTGTTGGTGACCTTCGCCGGACTGCTCTCGGCCGCGCGCGGATCTGTGGTCCCGACCGAGGACGGCGTCCGCCAGACCGCCACCGCGGTGGCCCCATCGGCGGCCGAGCTCGCCGAGATCCATCGGACGATCGATGCGGTCAACGCCGTCGCGGACACCGATCCGGCCCGGCAACGAGCCGTGCTGCAGGCCCTGGTGGCCGACGACCGCGCCGCAGATCAGCGCAGTTGCGCGCCGGCCACCACCACCGTGCGGTTCGAGCCGGTGTGGACCGGCCTTCGCCCGGACCCGAACGGCAGTCCGAACACCTTCGTGCTGCCGACCCTGGTCCGCAGCTACACCGGCGGCCGGATCACCGGGACCGACACCGCCGCGCTGTTGATCAGCATCTTCAGTGACGGAGCCCACCTGCCACCGCTCTGCGTGGCCTGAGGATGTCCCGGTCAGCTACCGACACCCGGAATCGATCCGTACCATCGTGGAGTCCGTCCCGGGACATTCCGGGGCCATGGTGGCGCGCCCGATCCGTGGCCGCGCTGAACTGAGCAAGGAGGGGTCGCGTGAGCGAACCGCCGCGCGATCGCAGCGACGGCGACGCCGGCCGTGGTGAGCACCCCCGCGGCGGCGCTGCCGGCGACGACGCGGCCGGCTCGGCGCCCTGGGAGCGTCCGCGCAGGTGGAACCAACAGCGGCTGAACGCGACGAGGGTGGACGAGCTGCTGGCCAGGCTCGGGAACGAGGAAGAGACCGGCGGTCGGCGGCGGCGCCGCCGGGAGGCGGAGGAACGCGCGGCCCTGGCCGGGACCGGTGACGACGCGGGTGACGAGACCGCGGGTGACGGCACCGCGGGTGACGAGACCGCAGGCGACGGCACCGCGGGTGACGGCACCGCGGGTGACGAGACCGCGGGCGACGAGACCGCAGGCGACGAGACCGCAGGCGACGAGACCGCAGGCGACGGGACCGCGGCCGACGGGACCGGGGAGAGCCCGGCCGGCGACTCGGCCGGCGCGGCACCGGACGAGCCGGGTCGGCGCAGTGAGCGGGCCGACCAGATCTCCGCTGCCGACCTGATCGCCGCCTTCGGCGGCACCGTGCCGGGTCGGCAGACGCCGCCGGACGCGCCGACCCCGACCCCGGCGCCGGAGATCCCCGGCGCCAGCGAGACCACCGACATCATCGATCCGCAGGCGGCCGCCGCGCTCAGGAGCCAGGCTGATGCCGCCCCGGCAGAGCCGCACCCCCCCGCTGCCGACGTGCGACCCCGGTTCGGCGGACCCGGTGTGGTCAGCATGCCGGGGCACGACGACGACGGCACCGATCAGATGCCGTTGATCGGCCCCCAGGAAGACATCAGTTCGATCCGCGAGTCGCTGCGCCGTCAGCACCTGACTGCACCGGTTGCCGGAGCCGTCGCCGCCTCCGCAGCCCGCGAGGACCGCCCGGCGGCATCGCCGGCCGGGACCGGCGTGGGCGGACAGGCGACGACCGGACAGGCGACGACCGGGCACGCGGCGACCGGGCACGCGGCGACCGGGCCGCGGCGATCCCGCACCTCAACGCACGGATTCCTCTGGGCCGGCCGGGCGGCCATCGCCGCCGTTTCCGCGCTGATCCTGGTGTTCACCGGCATCTACTGGAACCTGACCAAGACGGCCGATGCCGACATCGCCGGTAACAGCGGGAACGGTTCCTACGTCCAACCCACCGACACGCACATCTCGACCCCGTCGACCAAGTCCAAGGATCCGACGGCCGCGGCAGCGCCGGTCACCTTGTACGAGCCGGAGAACATCCTGCTGTTGGGCTCCGACACCAGGGCCGGGGCAAATGCCAACTCCGGCAACAGCGACGGCACCCAGAACACCGCGCAGTCGGACACCATCATGATCGCGCACCTGTCCGCCGATCGGCAGAACGTCACCGTCCTGTCGATCCCGCGAGACCTGCACGTCACCGCCCCGCACTGCAAGATCTGGAACTCCGAGACCGGCAAACTGTCCGACGAGGAGCAGCCGGTCAACGACACCACCCAGTGGAAGATCACCAACGCCTACTCGGTCGGCGGACCGGCCTGCTCGGTGAAGGCCGTCCAGCAGCTCACCGGACTGCGGATCGACCGGGTGATCGGCATCGACTTCGACGGCTTCAAGTCCATGGTCGACGCGCTCGGCGGGGTCACCGTCAATGTCTGCAAGCCGATCGTCGACGCCGAACTGCAGACGGTGGTACCCACCGCCGGCGTGCAGACGATCCGCGGCGACCAGGCCCTCAACCTGGTCAGGGCGCGCAAGGTGATCGGCGATTCGACCGGCGACTACGGCCGGATCCGCCGCCAGCAGGTGGTGCTGTCGGCCATGCTGCGGCAGCTCACCAGCGCCGGCACTCTGCTCCGCCCCGGCAAGCTCAACGACTTCCTGAAGGCGTTCACCTCGGCCACCTTCACCGACAACGTCACCTTCGACTCACTGCTGGATCTGGCCCATTCGCTCGGCGATCTCGCGCCGGGCAAGGTCACCTTCTTCACCGTCCCGGCCCGCCCGAACCCGGTTGACGACGGCGATTCCCAGGTGCTGGTCAAGGACAAGGCCGAGCCGATGTTCGCCGCTCTGGTCAACGACGAACGGCTGCCAGGCGAGACCGTTTCCAGCAGCAGCGCCGCGACCAAGGGGAGCACAGCGACCAAGAGCGGCACGGCGTCCAAGAGCGCGTCTGCGTCGAGCAGGTCGACCAGCTCCGAGGCCACCACCTCGACCAGCGCCGCCCCGCAGACGCTGTCCGTCGACCCCGGCTCGATCAAGCTGCAGATCGTCAACATGACCGGGGTGGCCGGCAAGTCCACCGAGGCGATGGACATCCTGAACGGCTACGGATTCGCCGTCACCCCCGATGACCTGTACCGGCCGGAGGACCAGACGCAGAACGGTCTCACCGTCGAGTACACCGCCGGCAACCGCGATGCCGCGGTGGTGGTGGCGGCTGCGGTGCCGGGCTCGCAGCTGGTAGCAGTGGACGACACCGGGAGCTACCAGGTGCGACTGGTACTGGGCACCAGCTACGACGGCAATCTGTCGTCGGTCGCCGTCGGCCAGACCGTGCCGACCCGGCTGCAGAGCACACCCGCGACGTCGCCTTCGTCGTCATCCGCGACCTCGAACTCGACACCGACACCGACCACCGACACCGGCGGTTCCGCCGCCGGCGCGGGCGTCAACGCCGGTGGCGCCGGGGCGGCAACCCCGAAGACCACGGCGGCCAGCCCGCTCGACAGCACCGATCTGAACGCGGTGAACGCCGAGCAGACCGGCTGCGTCTGACAGTTCGCCGACGACGATCCATCCGCCATTCACCCTGCGTTCACCGGATCGGTGGGAACCGGCATCACCCTGGGCCTAGGCTTGGGTCATGCGCCAGGCCTATCAGACCCAGCTCGCCGACCTCGGCGAACACGGCTCGCGGATGTGCGACCTCGCTTCGACGGCGATCCGCGACGCGAGCCGCGCCCTGTTGGACAGCGACCTCGCGCTGGCCGAGCAGGTCATCGCGATGGACGTCAGGCTGGACGAAATGCGTGCCACCGCCGAGGATTCAGCACTCGAGCTGCTCGCGCTGCAGGCCCCGGTGGCCTCCGACCTGCGGGCTGTTGTGTCGGCGATCTGGGTCGTCGCCGACGTGCAGCGAATGGGCACCCTGGCGATCCACATCGCGAAGGCGGCCCGCCGCAAGCACCCGCACTCGGTGGTGCCGATGGAGATCCGGCCGATCTTCGAGCGGATGAGCTCGGTGGCCCAACACATGGCGGGCCGGGCATCGCAGGTGCTGCGAACCCGCGACCTGCAGATCGCCAACGGGATGGACGCCGAGGACGACCTGATGGACGACCTGCACCGGCAGATGTTCACCGCGCTGCTGGCGCCGACCTGGACCCACGACGTGCCGACGGCCATCGACCTGGCGCTGCTCGGCCGGTTCTACGAACGGTTCGCCGACCACGCGGTGGCGGTGGCCCGCCGGATCGTCTTCCTGGTGACCGGCGACAATGTCGGTGGCGACACCACGGTGGTCCTGACGCCGCCGGAGTGATCGGCACCGGCTAGCATCGCCCGGGTGCCCGATGACGCAACGAATCCCACCCCAGAACACGGCCGCTCCGCCGCGCAGGCAGTGCCGACCGACAAAGCAGTGCCGACCGACAAAGCAGGGCCGGCCGACAAGGCAGGGCCGACCGACGACCTGGTCACCACCCGACACACCCTGACCACGCCCGACGGCGCGCTCGAGTACACCGCCACCGCCGGACGGATCGTGGTGCACGAGGAGAAGCACACCGACGGCGCCTTCGACGGCCACCGTCCGGCCATCGAGATGTTCGTCGTCTCCTACACCGCCGATGACGCCGATCCGGCGACCCGACCGGTGACGTTCGCCTTCAACGGTGGGCCCGGCAGTTCATCGGTCTGGCTGCACATGGGCCTGCTCGGCCCGCGCCGGGTACTCGCCGGCGACGCCGGCGCTCCCGTGCCGCCCCCTTACCGACTGGTCGACAACGCCGAAAGCCTGCTGGCGCACAGCGATCTGGTGTTCATCGACCCGGTTTCGACCGGCTACAGCCGGCCGGTGGCCGGCGGCAAGCCTGCCGACTACCACGGCTTCACCGCGGATCGGGACGCGATGGCCGAGATGATCAGGCTCTGGACCACTCGCCATCAGCGCTGGCTGTCCCCCAAGTTTCTGGCCGGCGAGTCGTACGGGACGCTCCGGGCGGCCGCGCTGTCCGCGCACCTGTCCCGGCGGATCGGGATGACGCTGAACGGCCTGATGCTGATCTCTTCCGTGCTCGACATGGGCTCGGTCCGGTTCACCGAGGGCAACGACGCGGCCTACATCGGTTACCTGCCGACCTATGCTGCCTACGCGCACTACCACGGTCTGCACGGATCCCGGAGCCTCGACGAGGTACTGGCGCAGGCCAGCGAACTGGCCGAGCACGACTATCCGTGGGCGTTGGCCCGCGGCTCCCGGTTGACCGCCGCCGAACGCGCCGACATCGTCGCCAGGGTCGCCGCCGTCACCGGATTGAGCACCGAGTACGTCGACCGGGCGAACCTGCGGATCGAACACCAGCGCTTCTTCGCCGAGTTGTTGCGCAACCGGGGCGAGACGGTGGGGCGTCTCGACGGCAGGTTCACCGGACCGGCCGCCGATCGCAACGCGGCTGCTGCCGACGGTGACGTTTCCTACTCCGCCTTCCAGACTCCGTACACGGCCGCGGTGAACCACTACCTGCAGGCCGAACTCGGGTACACCAGCGATCTTCCGTACGAGATCCTCACCGACCGGGTACAGCCGTGGTCGTACGCCGAGTTCGAGGGCCGCGGCGTCTCGGTAGTCTCCGACCTGGACGCGGCACTGCGGGCGAATCCGTTCCTGAAGGTGAACGTCGCCCTTGGCTACTTCGACGGGGCAACGCCGTTCGCCGCGGCGGAGAACACCCTTGCCCGGATGGACCTACCGGAGTCGTTGCGGGACAACATTTCCTATGTCTACTACCCCGCCGGACACATGATGTATCTGCACGAGCCGTCGCGGGCCCGACAGTCCGAGGACCTGGCGGCCTTCGTCCTCGGCGCCTCCGGGACCTGACGACCCGGTCAGCCGACCGAGCCGGTGACCCAGCGCGAATCCATCGGGTCCTGGGTCGTCGCCGGATAGGCTGTACCGGCAGTCAGTACGCAGGTTTCGCCCCGTCCCGTACGTGCTCACATCCGGTCACCCCTCGAGAGGCGACGAACACGATGGCAATGAACAACCCGGCGTACAGCCGGAACGAGGCCTTCAGCGACAAGCCGCAGGCCTCAGCACAGGTGAGTGCCGCCCAGCTGGAACAGCTGTACAACCAGCCGACCGCCCACGACCCGCACGCCCCGGGCGCCGAGCGGATGTCCATCGACGACACGTTGATGAAGTCGTTCGCCTGCTTCGGTGTGCTCCTGGTCGGCGCGGCAATCGGCTGGGCGACCGTCGACGCGATGCCGTATCTGTGGATCGGCGCTGCGGTGGTCGGTTTCGTGCTGGCCCTGGTCAACATCTTCAAGCGCGAGCCGTCGCCGGTACTGATCCTCGCGTACTCACTCGCCCAGGGTGTGTTTCTCGGCGGCATCTCGGCCTTCTACGAGTCGAGCTACCCGGGCATCGTGCTGCAGGCCGGGCTGGCCACCCTGTGTGTGGTCGGGGTGACCCTCGCCCTGTTCGCCAGCGGCAAGATCCGGGCCTCGGCCAAGGCCACCAAGGTCTTCCTCGTCGCCATGCTTGGTTACCTGGCGTTCTCGCTGGTCAACCTGATGATCATGATCTTCGGCGGGGCGGGCGCCAATCCGTGGGGGCTGCGCGGCAGCGTGGAGATCTTCGGCATCCCGCTGGGCCTGATCCTGGGTGTGTTGGTGGTCATCATGGGCGCCTACTCGCTGGTCCTGGACTTCGACTTCATCCAGCGTGGGGTGCGCAACGGCGCGCCGCGCAAGTACGGCTGGACCGGGGCGTTCGGCATCATGGTCACGGTGATCTGGCTGTACCTGGAGATCCTGCGGCTGATCGCGATCGCCCGCGACAACTGACCCCGGACGGAATCAGCCGAACCGGCCGGAAATGTAATCCTCGGTGGCCTTCTCGGACGGGTTGGAGAAGATCTTGGTGGTCTCGTCGTACTCGACCAGTCGGCCGGGCTGACCGACCCCGGCCAGGTTGAAGAAGGCGGTGCGGTCGGAAACCCGGGCGGCCTGCTGCATGTTGTGGGTGACGATCACGATGGTGTACCGGGTCTTCAACTCACTGATCAGATCCTCGATGGCCAGCGTTGAGATCGGGTCGAGTGCCGAGCACGGCTCGTCCATCAGCAGCACCTGTGGCTCCACGGCGATGGCCCGGGCGATGCACAGTCGCTGCTGCTGACCGCCGGACAGCCCGGCGCCCGGCCGGTTCAGCCGGTGCTTGACCTCTTCCCACAGGTTCGCGCCGCGCAGCGACCGCTCGACGATGTCGTCGAGTTCGTTGCGCCCCTTGCGGGTGCCGGCGATCTTGTAGCCGGCGATCACGTTGTCGTAGATCGACATAGTGGGGAACGGATTCGCCTTCTGGAACACCATCCCGACCGTCCGCCGGACATTCACCGGATCGACGCCCGGACCGTACAGATCCTCGCCGTCCAGCATCACCTTGCCGTCGACCCGGCCGCCGGGAATCACCTCGTGCATCCGGTTCAGCGTCCGTAGGAAGGTCGACTTGCCGCAGCCGGACGGCCCGATGAAGGCGGTCACGGTGAGCGGCGCAATCTTGATCGAGGCGTCCTGCACCGCCAGGAAGTCGCTGTAATAGACGTTCAGGCTTTCGACGTCGATGCGCTTGGCCATGGTGACAATTCCTCTTACTTGGTCTTCGGCTGGGCCAACCTGGCCAGCAATCGGGCGATCACGTTGAGCAGCAGCACCAACAGCACCAACAACAGCGCCGCTCCCCAGGCGCCGGCGTCGGTGCCGGGATTGCCGGTCCGTTTGCCGAGCTGGTCCCAGACCATCATCGGCAGGGTGGCCTGGTCGCCGGAGAACGGGTTGGCGTTGAGGAAGCTCGAGTAGCCGGTGAGCAGGATCAGCGGTGCGGTCTCGCCGGCCACCCTGGCGACGGCCAGCAGGCCCGAGGTGATCAGGCCGGACATCGCCGTCGGCAGCACGATCATGATGATCGTCCGCCACTTCGGCACCCCCAGGGCGTAACTCGCGTCCCGCAGGTCGCGCGGCACCAGCCGCAGCATCTCCTCGCTGGAGCGGACCACCACCGGCAACATCAGGATGGCCAGCGCGATCGAACCGGCGAAACCGAACGGTCGGGCGCCGAAGCCCAGCAGCAGGAAGGTGTAGACGAACAGCCCGGCGACGATGGACGGCACCCCCGTCATCACATCGACGAAGAACGTCACCGCCCGGGCGAACCGACCCTTGCCGTACTCCACCAGGTAGATCGAGGTGAAGATGCCCAGCGGGATGGCGATGATCGCCGCCATCCCGACCTGTTCCAGCGTGCCGATCAGACCGCCGACCAGCAGGCCGCGCAGGTCGGGGTCCGACAGTCCGGTGGTCAGCGCCGGCAGGCCGCGCTGCAGCATGTAGACCAGGATCAGCAGCAGCGGCACCATCGCCGCCACGAAGCAGGCGTGGATCAGCGTGCTGGCCACCCGGTCCTTGGCCCGCCGACGGCCCTCGACCGAGTACGACCAGGCGCTCAGCACCACGATGTACAGCGCCGCGGCGGTGAAGAACGCTGTGTACCATCCGGTCCAGCCCAGTCCGTACTTCGCACCGACCGCCAGCGCGAGCGCGATCAGCGCGGCAACGTACGGCGCCCACTTCGGCAGCCTGGCACCGACCAGGGCTGACGGCAGAGCCCGCCCGGCGGGCGGGGTGGTCGGCGCCGGCGAGGTCAGAGTGCTCATGCCGTGAAGTCCTTCTTCCTGGCGATGATCGCCCGGGCGATCGAGTTCACGATCAGGGTGATGACGAACAGGAACAGTCCGGCGGTGATCAACGCCGGGATGCCCAGCGGGGTCCCGGACGCCTCGCCGAACTTCAGCGCGATGGTCGAGGCGAAGGTGTCGCCGGCCTTCTCCGTCAGATGGCCGTTGATCTTGAACGCCGAGCTGAGCAGCAACGCGACCGCGATGGTCTCGCCGAGCGCCCGGCCGAGTCCGAGCATGGCCGCCGAGATCATCCCGGCCCGGCCGAACGGCAGCACCGCGGTCCGGATGGTCTCCCATTTGGTGGCGCCGAGAGCCCAGGCGGCGTCAACGGTCTCCCGTGGGGTCTGCAGGAACACCTCGCGACAGACCGCCGAGACCACCGGCAGGATCATGATCGCCAACACGATGCCGGCCATCAGCAGGCTCTGCCCGTACTGGTTCGGATTGGTGAACCTGGTGTTGTCGAAGATGTACGTCCAGCTGAAGTACTCGTTGAGCCACGACTGGAAGCCCTGTGTCTTGGGCACCAGCAGGTACAGGCCCCACATGCCGAAGACCAGCGACGGAACTGCGGCCAGCAGGTCGACCAGGCCGCCGAGCACGGTGGCCAGCCGGCGCGGTGCGTAGTGCGAGATGTACAGCGCGATACCGATGGCGACCGGCACCCCGATCGCCATCGCGATGGTCGCCGAGACGATCGTGCCGAAGGCCAGTGCGGCCACCCCGAAGTTGGACGGCCCCTCGCTGGAAAAAGACCACTTCTGAGTGGTGAACAGGTTGCCCTTGTTGGCATCTCCGGCGAACAGCGCCGGCCAGGCCTTCCAGACCAGGAACGCCGCGATGGCCGCCATCACCACCAGCAGCACCGCGCCGGAGCCGGCCGCCAGGCCCTTGAACACCCGGTCCCCCCGGCGCACCGACTGCCCGGAGATGCTGGACCTGACCGTCCCGGACCCGCCTGCGGCCGAACTCGGGGGGTCGGCCGGACCCCGGGTCGGGGCGGGCGCCGCGCGCCGCTGTTCGTCAGCGACGGCGCCCGCCGACCGCAACTCCTCCTCCAGCGGATCCGGTTCGGTCATCGACCCGCTGCCAGCTGTGCTCGACATGTGTCCTCGCCCGCGCCGGCAGGCCGGCCGCTCGATGTCATCGGGTAATGGTGACCCATGGTGGGTAGCTGTCGGAACTCCTGCCGTCAGCTCAGGCCGCTGACAGCCGCGATCACCTTGGTCTGGATCTCGGCCGGCAGCGGCGCCGCGCCGACGTCCGTGAGCATGGCCTGGCCGTCCGTCGCGGCGTACCCGAGGAAGCTCTTCAGGGTGTCCAGCTTGTCGCCGTTGTTGGCCGAGCAGGCGATCTCGTAGGTCACCAGGATGATCGGGTAGGCCCCGGCCTGCTTGGTGGCGTAGTCCAGCTCCAGCGACAGGTCCTTGCCGGTGCCGACCACCTTGGCGGCGGACACGGCCTTGCCGGCCGACTCGGCGGTCAGCTCGACGGCGCCGCCGCCGTTGTCGATCTTCGCGACGGTCAGGTTGTCGGCGGTGGCGTAGCCCCACTCGATGTAGCCGATGGCGCCGTCGGTGCCGGCGATCGCCTTGGCGACACCGTCACTGCCGTTGGCACCGGTGCCGCCGTTCGCCTCCCAGGCCTTGCCGCCCTCGTAGGCCCAGTCGGAGTTGGCCTTCAGGTACTTGACGAAGTTCTCGGTGGTGCCGGAGTCCTCGGAGCGGTGCACCGACTGGATCGCGGTGGCCGGCAAGGTGACGTCCGGGTTCGCGGCCTTGATGGCCGCATCGTCCCATGAGGTGATCTTGTCGTCGAAGATGCCGGCCAGGATGGCCGGGGTCAGGGTCAGGCTGTCGACGCCCTGCAGCTTGAAGGCGATCGCGATCGGGCCGGTGACCATCGGCAGGTCGATGGCGTCGGCGCCCTGGCAGCGGTCCTTGGCGGGGCCGGTCTGGTCGTCCTTGAGCGCCGAGTCGGAGCCGGCGAAGTCGGTCTGGTTCGCGGTGAAGTCGGTGATCCCCTTGCCGGAGCCGCCGCCGCCGTAGTCGTTGACCTTGGCGCCGCACTTGGCGTTGTAGGCCTTGATCCAGGCATCGATCGCCTTGCCCTGCGCGGTCGAACCCGAGGACCGGAGTTCACCGGTCGCGCAGGTGAACCCGGCCGCGTCGAAGCTGACGCCGGCGGCTGCGCCGCCCGCGGTGCCCGCGGTGCCCGCGTCCGAGGAGCCCGCTGCGGACGAAGCGCCCGAGGTGGCGGCCCCGGAGGTGGCTACCTCCGCTGAGCCCGCCGCTGACGAAGCGTCCGACGAGGCGGCGGCCTCGGAGGTGGCCGACTGGGTCGCGGCGCTCGACGTCGGGTCGGAAGCCGCGGGATCGGAGCCGCAACCGGCCAGCACCACAGCGGCGGCTGCGATGAATGCGGCGAAGCCGCTGATGCGCGTGATCTTCACGCTGGATCCTCCATGAGTCTGCGTCTGCCAGATGGCACGTCGGGGGTGTCGCCCGGATCCTGTGCGTGCGGACTTCCCGGGCGGCGCGGATAGCCGTTCGGGCTATCCGATCGGTGACGCTATGTGCCCCGGGTAGCCGAACGGATCGTTCTGGGTGAACGGCAGGTGAACGAGCGGTCCCGACCGCCGTTTCGGCCTGTGATCTTCGTCGTCCCGGGCGTATCAGGGCAGGTCGCGGGGCGCGTAGACGACGTCGGTGACGGTGGTCCGGAAGCCGAACCGCCGGTACAGCGCGACGGCCCGCTCGTTGTCACCCTCCACGTACAGCATCACCGTCGGCAGCCCGGCGGCTGCCAGGTGCCGCAGGCCGGCCGCGGTCAGCGGTGCGCCGAGACCGCGGACCGGCGCCTGTGGGTCGACGGCCAGCACGTACACCTCGCCGATCGGTCCCGGCTCCCCGGTACCGGCCTGCGGGGTGGGATCGATCGGGTGCACCTTGGTCCAGTGGAAGCCCAGCACCGTGTCGTCACGATCGACCGCGAGGAAGAACCCGGCCGGGTCGAACCAGTCCTTGGCCATCTCGTCGGCCAGCCCCGCCGCGTCCAGCCGACCCTGTTCCGGGTGCCAGGCAAAGGCCCTGGCGTTCACCCCGAGGAACTGCTGCTCGTCCTGCCCGGGAACGAAGGATCGCAGGCGAATCCCTTGCGGCAGGGGCGCTTCCAACTCCGCGGGCAGCGAGCGGCGCATCTGCAGCAGGGTCCGGACCACCGTCAGCCCTCGGGCGTCGGCCAGTGCCTGCGCGGCCGGCAACTGCCCATGCGCCCAGACCCGGCCGGCCCGTCCGATCGCCGCGTCCAGCAGCCACCCGCCGATGCCGTGGCCACGAGAGTCGGGGTGCACCACCAATTCCGCGGGATCATCGGGCCGGAGCACCGCCACCCCGACGAGCCGGTCGCCGTCCGTCCGGAGCAGGAATTCGTCAGTCCCGGCGGCGGTCAGCGACTCGAGGACGTGGCCGGAGAGCGGAGCCACCCCGTCGACGTCCCTGGCCAGCTCGGCCAGCTGCCGAACCTGTTGGGCAACAGTCGGTTCCACGCCGCGTTGCCACTGCCGCCCGTTCGCCGGTGTCGGATCGGTCATGCCGGGTTGGCCGCCTCGTCCCTGGTCGCGGAGCGCGGCGGCACCATCTTGTAGCCGACGTTGCGCACGGTGCCGATCAACGCCTCGTACTCGGTGCCGAGTTTCGCCCGCAGCCGCCGGACATGCACGTCGACCGTGCGGGTACCACCGAAGAAGTCGTAGCCCCAGACCTCGGTGACCAGCTGCTCGCGGGTGAACACCCGGCCCGGGTGCTGGGCCAGGAACCGCAGCAACTCGAATTCCTTGTAGGTGAGCTCCAGGATCCGGCCGCGCAGCCGGGCGGTGTAGGTGTCTTCGTCGATGCTCAGGTCGCCGACGCTGACCAGTCCGCTGTTCCCACCGACCGACGTCCGGCCGACCAGCAGCCGCAACCGGGCGTGCACCTCGGCGGGGCCGGCGGTGGCCAGCACGATGTCGGCCACCCCCCATTCGGGGCCGACCACCACCATGCCGCCCTCGTTGACCACCGCCAGCACCGGGACCGCGAGTCCCTGCGAGCCGAGCAGCTTGCACAGCGTCCTGGCGCCGGCAAGGTCGTCCCTGGCGTCCACCAGCACCACGTCGTACGGGCCGGCGGTCACCAGCGAGGCCGCCTCGAAGGCAGCGGCGCGCAACGTTACCGGCAGCAGATCGGCGGCCGGCAGGACGGCGACGGGGTCGGACTCGGAGGTCAGCAACAGCACGTCCATGGCTGCCTCCTGCCTGGTCGAGCCGGGTGTCAGGGCATTCTATTTCAGCGGTGTCCGGCGGTTCGGCGCGCACTGCCGAACGGCCGGTTGCCGGCCCGGGTTCCGGGCCGACCCGGCAGCTGACCAACCCGCGGCAGGGATAATCGGTATGACGAGGGACGGGAGGAACCGGTTGATGACCGTTGGCACCGGCCGCCCCGGCCGCACCGGCCGCGCCCGCCTGCCGCCGTACCGGCGGCAGACCCGGCCACCGGGCCCGGCGAACGGGCCCGCCGCCGTACCGATGACGGCCGTCACCAGCGACGGTGTGACGCTCCGCGGGCTGCGGCTGCCCGGGCCGGTCGGTGTCACCTTCGTGGTGGCGCACGGGATGAGCCACTCGACCGCCAGGCCCGCGACCCGCCGGGTGATCGAGCGGCTGGCCGGCCACGGCAGCGTGCTGGCCCTGGACTTCCGCGGCCACGGACGCTCGGCGGGCCGGTCTTCGGTCGGCCGGGACGAGCCACAGGACCTCGACGCCGCGGTCGCACTGGCCCGCGAGCACGCTCCCGGCGATCGAATCGTGCTCGTCGGGTTCTCGATGGGCGGCGCGGTGGCCCTACTGCAGGCGGCCGCCGGCGCGCAACCGGTGGACGCCGCGGTCGCGGTGTCGCCGGCCGCCCGCTGGTACATCCGCGACTCGGCGCAGATGCGCCGGGTGCACTGGATGCTGGAGCACCCGCTCGGGCCGCTGGCCGGTCGCTGGCTGGGTGTGCGGCTGGGCAAGCCCTGGGATGACGTACCGCCCAGCCCGCTCGAGGTGATCGACCGGGTCACGGTGCCGCTGCTGCTGGTCCAGGGCACCGCGGACCGCTATTTCTCCCCCGCCGACACCATCGCCCTGCAGCGCGCCTCCGGCGGGCACGCCCAGCTCTGGATCGAGCCGGGGATGGGCCATGCCGAAACCGGCAGTTCGGATGAGCTGATCGACCGGATAGCGGCCTGGGCCGTCGCCTCCCGAACCCCCTGACCTCGCCCCTGATCTCGCCGCGGAACGGCCCGTTCGTCCGCCGACGGAGTTCGCGGCAGGCACACTGGCAGCTGTGCGCAAGCTTCTGATAACCCTCATCGTGCTGATCCTGCTGGTGATCGGCGCGGACTTCGCCGGCCGGGCGATCGCCGAGTCGAAGGCTGGCGAGGCCATCGCCACCGAAGGCGGCGTCAGCCCGGCGCCCGACGTCGACATCCACGGGATGTCGTTCCTCTGGCAGGCCATCGCCGGCAACTACCAGCACATCACGGTGGCCAGCCACGACCTGAGCACCGGGAAGCTGACCGGCGTGGACGCCACCGTCGAGCTCTACGACGTGCGGCTGACGATTTCCGACGTGCTTGACGGCAACGTCGACAGCCTGACCTCAGGACACGCCGACATCACGGCGAGCATTCCGGCGCCGGTGCTGGCCTCGGTCCTCGAGCAGCAGGAGCTCACCGTCGCGGCGGGTGACAACGGCGCGCTGCGGCTGGGCACCACCGTCGCGGCCGCCGGACAGACCTTCCCGGTGACGATCGACGTGACCCCGACCTACGCCGACGGAACCCTGCGGCTGGGCAACGCGAAGGTGGTGGAGGCGCCGGCCGCGGTGCCGACCGCCCTGACCAACGCGCTGATCAAGGACTTCAGCATCGACCTGCCGCTGACCGGACTGCCGTTCCGGTTGGACTCGGCCACGGCCCGGGTCGACGGGTCGGCGCTGGTGCTGACCGGCTCGGCGCGCGACGTGCAGCTCGGCCAACTGTTGCAGGCCGCCGGGTAAGGTCGCCAGACATGTGGCAGGCCATGTTCACCGCGCTGCTGATCGCCCTCGCCCTGCTGATCGCGGCCGGCGCCGGCTACCTCAGCTACCGGCTTGCCAGGAACGACCGATGAGTGAGCACGAGAGCAAAGACCCCACCCGCCGGCGTAGCGGGGTTGTCCCGCCCGGCGACCAGGAACGGCGTAGCGGGGTTGTCCCGCCCGGCGACCAGGAAGGGCGTAGCGGGGTTGTCCCGCCCGGCGACCAGGAACGGCGTAGCGGGGTTGTCCCGCCCGGCGACCAGGAAGGGCGTAGCGGGGTTGTCCCGGGCAGCGGCGATGCCGCCGTGGCGGCGGCGGCCGCCCGCGCCGCCTCCACCAGGGAGCGGAACATCGCCGACGCCCCCGAGTTGCCGATCCCGGCCGACACCGCGAATGTCCGGCTCGGGCCGGAGATCCACCCCGACTGTCTGAGCCTGTTGCCGCTGGTCGGCGTCTGGCGAGGGACCGGCAGCTACGGCAACGAACCCCTGGCTGACGACGGCGCCACCGGCGCCCACCCGGATTTCGGCCAGCAGATCGTGGTCTCGCACGACGGACGGCCGTTCCTGCGGTTCGAGTCGATCGTCTGGAACCTGCCGCCGGCGATTCGCAGCGACGACGACCCGATGCCGGCATCGCGCGAGGTCGGCTGGCTGCGGCCCCAGCCGGACGGCTCGATCGAACTGCTGCTGGCGCACGCCGAGGGCCGGGTCGAGGTGTTCTACGGCCAGGCCCGCTCGCTGACCGCCTGGGCATTGTCGACCGACGGGGTGCTGCGCACGCCGACCGCGACGCCGGTGATCGGCGCCACCCGGCTCTACGGGATCACTGCCGACGGCCGGCTCGCGTACGTCGAGGAACGCGCCCACACCGACGCCGAGCTGGCCCCGCACTCATCCGCGCTGCTGGAGCGGTTGGTCGGCTGACGCCTGCTCAGCCGGCGAGGGCAGCGGCGACCACCTCGCGGGCCTCGGCCTGCACCAGCGCGAGGTGCTCCGGCCCCTTGAACGACTCGGCGTAGATCTTGTAGACGTCCTCGGTGCCCGACGGGCGGGCGGCGAACCAGGCGTTCTCGGTGACCACCTTGAGCCCGCCGATCGGCGCCCCGTTGCCGGGCGCCGTCACCAGCCGGTCGACGATCTTCTCGCCGGCCAGCGTGTCCGCCTTCACCGCGTCCGCCGACAGCCTGCCGAGCTTGGCCTTCTCGTCCTTGGTGGCCGGCGCGTCCACCCGGGCATAGGCCGCGTCGCCGAACTGTCCGGTGAGTTCGGCGTACCGGGCGCTCGGCGACTTCCCGGTGACCGCCTGGATCTCCGAGGCCAGCAGGTCAAGAAGGATGCCGTCCTTGTCGGTGGTCCAGACCGTGCCGCGGCGCCGCAGGAACGAGGCACCGGCCGACTCCTCGCCGCCGAACCCGATGCTGCCGTCGATCAGGCCCGGGACGAACCACTTGAAGCCCACCGGAACCTCGACCAGCGTCCGGCCCAGCTCGCCGACCACCCGGTCGATCATCGACGAGGAGACCAGCGTCTTGCCGACGCCGGTGCCCGCCGGCCAGTCGGTCCGGTGCCGGTACAGGTAGTCGATGGCCACCGTCAGGTAGTGGTTCGGGTTCATCAATCCGGCGTCGGGGGTGACGATGCCGTGCCGGTCGGCGTCCGCGTCGTTGCCGGTGGCGATGTCGTACCGGCCGGCGTTCGCGACCAGCGACGCCATCGCGTACGGGGAGCTGCAGTCCATCCGGATCTTGCCGTCCCAGTCCAGGGTCATGAAGGCCCAGCGCGGGTCGACGGTAGTGTTCACCACCTCCAGGTCCAGCCGGTGCCGCTCGGCGATGGCTCCCCAGTAGTCGACCGAGGCGCCGCCCAGCGGGTCGGCGCCGATCCGGACCCCGGCCGAGCGGATCGCATCGAGGTCGATCACGTTGTCAAGGTCGCCGACGTAGGAGGACAAGTAGTCGAAGAAGCCGGTGGTGTCGGCGTCGCGGGCGGCCCGGTACTCCATCCGCTGGACACCATCGAGCCGGCTCTCCAGCAGTTCGTTCGCCCTGGCCGCGATCCAGCCGGTGGCGTCGGAATCCGCCGGGCCGCCGTTCGGCGGGTTGTACTTGAAGCCGCCGTCCCGCGGCGGATTGTGCGACGGCGTCACCACGATGCCGTCGGCGAGCTTGCCGGTCCGGCCGCGGTTGGCCTTGAGGATGGCGTGGCTGACGGACGGTGTCGGGGTGTAGCGATCGTTCACGTCGAGCATCACCGTCACCCCGTTGGCGGCCAGTACCTCCAGGGCGGTCCTGGTGGCCGGCTCGGTGAGCGCGTGGGTGTCGCCGGCCAGGAACAGCGGCCCTGTGGTGCCCTGCTGTGCCCGGAACTCGCAGATCGCCTGGGTGATGGCCAGGATGTGGTTGCGGTTGAACGCCGCGTCCAGGCTCGACCCGCGGTGTCCCGAGGTGCCGAACACCACCCGCTGGTCGGGCACGGACGGGTCGGGTTCGATGTCCTCATAGGCGGCGAGGAGGGCATCGACGTCGATCAGATCTCCCGGCTCGGCCGGCTTTCCTGCACGCGGATCCATGCCGCTATTGAACCCCGTCAGCGGCCGTTCGGCGCACCAGGCAGTTCCAGCAGCGCCGCCAGTTCCGCGGTGCGCGGCCCGATCGGCCGGGCCGTGCCGTCGACGCTGACGATCGGCGCCAGGATCCGGGCACTGGACAACAGGTAGGCGCCCCCGGCACTCAGCAGCCGCTCCGTCTCGAACTCGGCCCTGCGGGTGGTCCAGCCGGCCTTCTCGGCGGCGGCGAACAGTCGGCGGACGGTGATGCCGTCCAGGATGCCGTCCCGCGGCGGCGTGGTCAGCGTGTCACCAACGGCCAGCACCACGGTCGCGGTCGGCCCCTCGAGCACGGTCCCGTCGGTGCCGACGAACACCACGTCCTGGTCGCCCAACGACTTGGCGTGCCGGATGGCAGCCATGTTGATCGCGTACGACAACGTCTTCGCGCCGGGCAGCAACCACGGCATCACGACGATTTCCCGACCGGCGAAACCCCTTGGCAGGACCCGGATCCGGACTCCGTCGCGTTGCGCACAGGTGGCCTCGGGCAATGGGCCGCCGGTGACGTAACAGGTGGGGACGTCGGCGTGCTCGGGGCCGCGGGTGGCGATCAGCCTGAGCACCATTTGTCGATCAGGCAGCGGGGTCCAGGCCTGCAGCACCGCGTCGATGCCGCGGCGCCATTCATCATCCGCCGGTAGTTGCAGGTCGATCATCGTCGCCGACACCGCCAGCCGGGCGAGGTGTTCCTCCAGATCACGGGGCACACCGTCGACCACCAAGGTGGTCTCGAAGACACCGTCGCCGCGGAGCACTCCGACGTCGTCCGGTCGTAGCAGCGGTTGGTCGGAAGGATGCAACACGCCATCGAGGGTGGCGACGATCATTTCGGTCACGATCGTCAGCGTAAGCGGGCCCCGCGCCGATCCGTCGCCGCACCCCGGGCTGACGTCGACCCGAGTGCGCGAGGGACATGGTCCGTGACGTGACCCAGCTCCACCGACAGGGTTCAGCCGGCTCCGTCGGTCGCCCGGTGGGCGAGGTGCCAGGCGGCCCAGACCGACGGCTTGAGCCGGCCACGGTCGGGCACCTCGAGGCCGACTTCCCGGGCCCAGCGCCGCACCTCGGCAGTCTCCGGCTCGGGGGCGAGTGGTGCGGCATCAGCCGCGTCGGCAGCTTCGTCGTCAGCTCCGTCGTCAGGTCCGGCGAAAGTCCGCACGGCGATGTCCGGCCGAAGACTGATCGCGGCCTCGGTCTCGGCCCAGACCCTGGCGGCGCCCAGGAACCGGTAGGTCCACTCGGCCGCCAAGGTCCTGGTCTCGCAGAAAACGATCGGCACGTTCGGGTAGCGCACCTGCAGCTCGGCCAGCCCCTCGGCGACCACCGCCGGCCGGATGACGTCGAGCTTGAACACCGCCGAGTACCGCTCCTCCACCACCACCGCGGCCCGCGGTAGCGCCGCCAACTCACCGAGGGCGAACCGCAGCTTGCCGTTGGTCAGGCTGGACACCAGGTCCGGCAACGACTTCCGCTCCACCGAGGCGACCAGCCGGCCGCCCTCGATCAGCCCGTAGTCCCCGCACGGTAGCGCCCGCCGGACGGTGGTCGCCTGCCGGTCGGCGAACGTGTACGGGTACCGCTCATGCGCGTCGACCACGATCTGCAGGTCCGTCAGCCCCGATGCCCTGGCGGTCGGCACCCGCACGTTCGGGCGGGCCTGCTTGCGGGTCCGCGGTGCCTGCCAGAACACCACGTCGCGGCCCCGCGCCTTCGTATAGACGATCTGCGAACGACTCTCCCGGCCGCGGTCGGCGATCAGGTCGATCGCCGCCCCGCGTCGGATGCAGGATCGCAGGGCGACCCGCTCGACGATCTCCGGTTCTTCCGGCCACTCGTCGGCCGACACGGAATAACAGAACAGTGCCTTGGTCCGCGGCCAGGTGTCGCTGGTCCGAAAGACCGTGCCCCCGGCCAGCGGCAACCTGATCAGGAATCCCAGCCGGGAATCCGGTGACGGGTTGCGTGCGATCAGCAATTCGCTCACGACGGCAGCCTACGGCCGGCTGCGCGATCCAACCGATTCCGTCCGGTTCTTGACATTGACGCGGCGTCAACGTTCATCATCGGTGCATGCGGATCGGCGAATTGGCGGCGTTGGCGGGGGTGAGCACCAGGGCGGTGCGCCACTACCACGCCAGCGGGGTGCTGCCGGATGCCGCGCGCCGGTCCAACGGCTACCGCGACTACACCGCCGCCGACCTGATCCGGCTGCTGCGCGTGGTCCGGCTGACCGCGCTCGGACTGACCCTGGCCGAGGTCAGGTCCGTGCACGCAGATGAACAGGACCTGCGGGTGCTGCTGGCCGATGTGGTGGCCGATCTCGCCGAACAGCAGGCGACCCTGGACCGGCAGCGCGCGGACCTGCTGGCGCTGATGGCCTCCGACCACGACCTGACCTCCTCCCCAGGAGTGGCCGCGTTGCTCGTCGAACTGGCCGCCGTGGCGCCCGAGGTCGCCGGGCGGTCGAGCGAGCGGACATTGCTGGAGCTGATGCGCGCCGGCAGCACCGATACCGAGTTCGCCGAGTTCGCCGGCGCCTATCGGGACTCGCTGCGGGATTCCGAAGCGGTGGCCACCGGCCGCCGGATCGACCGGCAGCTGGCGGAGCTGGCCGACGCGGATCCGGGCGATCCGCGCCTCGAGGCGGTTGCCGCCGAGCTGGCCGCGGTCGGACGTCAGCACTTCGGCTCGATGACGGCCGCCGGATCCGCACTCGCCTGGGAGCTTGCCCTCGACACCATGACCCCCGCCCAGCGCCGCTGCCTGGAACTGGCCGCCGAAGCCTTCGAAACCGAAACCGGATCGACGTCATGAGCTTCCCGCCGCAATGGTTGCTCGCCACCGGCCGGCAGCTTCGGGATGCGCTCGCCTGGGCCAGGGCCACCGCGACATCCCGCCGGGCGCAACGGCTATCGCCTATGGCCGATCGACGACCACCTTCCTCTGGGTCATCATCGCGATGACGGCGGTGGAGACAGCGATCGTCGAGCTGGCGGTGCCGTGGTGGTGGCTGCGGGTCGCGCTCGCCGTGGTGTGCATCGGCAGCCTGCCGCTGATGGCCGGGATGGTGGCCGGCTATCGGATCCGCCCGCATCTGCTGACCGAACGGTCCCTGTTGGTGCGGTGCGGCAACGCGATGGAGGTTCAGATCCCGCTGTCGTTGATCGCCTCGATCGGCACCACCCTCGGCACCCCGCCGCGGCGGCCCGGCGTGGTCGGCCGTGCCCTGGAGTTGGGCATCGGCACCACCGACGTGGTGATCACCCTGCGGTCGCCGCAGCAGGTTCCGGCCGACGAGTCAGGGGCAACGGCAGAGGTTGACCGGATCCGGTGCTCGGCCGACGACCCCGGCACGTTCGTCCGGCTGATCTCCGATGCGCTCTCGCGTCAGAGCTTGCGCAGGTAGATCTTCTCCACCGCGTGCTGAGGGCCCTTGCGGAGCACCAGGTGCGCCCTGGCCCTGGTCGGCAGGATGTTCTCCCGCAGGTTGGGCTCGTTGATCGAGCGCCAGATGCCGGTGGCCAGTTCCACTGCCTGGCCGTCTGTGAGCGCCGAGAACCGGTGGAAGAACGAGTCTGGATCGGCGAAAGCGGTGCGGCGCAACGACAGGAAGCGCTCCACGTACCAGCGTTCGATGTCGTCCGGCGATGCGTCGACATAGATGGAGAAGTCGAAGTAGTCGCTCACCACCTGGGCTCCGGTGGCCGCCTCGCTGGCCCTGGCCGGCTGCAGCACGTTCAGCCCCTCGACGATCAACACATCGGGATGACGGACCACGACCTCGTCATCCGGCACGATGTCGTAGGTCAGGTGGTCGTACTTCGGCGCTCGCACCTCGGTCGCCCCCGACTTGACCTCGGCAACGAAGTTGAGCAGCGCCCGCCGGTCGTACGACTCGGGAAAACCCTTGCGGTTCATCAGGTCCCGCCGCTCCAACTCGGCGTTCGGGTAGAGGAACCCGTCGGTGGTGAGCAGTTCCACCCTGGGGGTGTCCGGCCAGCGGGCCAGCAACTCGCGCAGCACCCTGGCGGTGGTGGACTTGCCGACCGCGACCGATCCGGCCACGCCGATGACGAACGGGGTGCGTTCGGCGCGTTCGCCCAGGAAGGTGGAGGTGATCTTGTGCAGGACGCCGGTGCCGGCCACGTACAGGCTCAGCAGCCGCGACAGCGGCAGGTAGATCTGCTCGGCCTCCCCCGAATCGATCGGGTCGGTGAGGCCACCGAGCCTGGTGACCTCCTCCTGGGTCAGCGTCATCTCGGTCTGCTGACGCAACCCGGCCCATTCGGCCCGGTCCAGTTCCAGGTACGGGCTGACGCCGTTGGCGCCGCCCAACTCCCGGACCGGCGCGTCGGACGGCGGTGGGACCACCGGATCGATCCCGGCCAGCTGGGCCAACTCGTCGGCGACGACCCTGTTCGGGTTGTTCACAACGATCCAGCGATCGTCGGGCCGAAGGTTCGGCGTGGGCGATCGTTCGGGGTGGAACTTCGCGATGGGCGCTCACCCGAGGGAACAACCCGAACCTTGAAGACGACATTGTCTGGTGCCATAGCCAGCGATTGTGCACGGTGCACGGGCCCGATGGTGCCCGGCCGACTGTGAACTATCGCACCCGACAGGACACAATGTGCCGGTGCGAGCACTCTTCAAGGCGACCGCGGCGCCTGGCTTCGAGATGACCGAACGACCCGAACCCGAGGCCGGCCCAGGCGAGGTGAAGATCCGGGTGCTGCGTACCGGGATCTGCGGCACCGACCTGCACATCCACCGCTGGGACGGCTGGGCACAGGGCGCGATCCACCCGCCGCTGATCCCCGGGCACGAGTTCTGCGGCGAGGTGGTGGATCTCGGCGAGGGCGTCCAGGACGTGCGGCTGGGCGATTTCGTCTCCGGCGAGGGGCACATCGTCTGCGGCACCTGCCGCAACTGCCGGGCCGGTCGGCGGCACCTGTGCATCCGCACCTCCAGCATCGGGGTCGACCGCGACGGCGCGTTCGCCGAGTTCGTGGTGATTCCGGAGACCAACGTCTGGGTGCACAAGAAGCGACTCGACGACGCTTCCGGGGTCGACCTGGACATCGGCGCGATCTTCGACCCGTTCGGCAACGCGGTGCACACCGCGTTGAGTTTCCCGCTGGTCGGCGAGGATGTGCTGATCACCGGCGCCGGCCCGATCGGGTTGATGGCCGCGGCGGTGGCCCGCAAGGTCGGCGCCCGGTTCGTGGTGATCACCGACGTCAGCGAGCCGCGGCTGGCGCTGGCCCGGCAGCTCGGGGTCGATCTGGCGGTGAACGTCGCCGACACCCAGGTGTCCCAGGCGCAGGCCGAACTGGGCATGGTCGAGGGCTTCGACGTGGCCATGGAGATGTCCGGCAACCCGGCCGCGCTGCCGGAGATCATCGCCAACCTCAACCACGGCGGGCGGATCGCCATGCTGGGGCTGCCCAGCCAACCGATCCAGATCGACTGGGCGAAGGTGGTGAGCCACATGATCACCATCCGCGGCATCTACGGCCGGGAGATGTTCGAGACCTGGTACGCGATGAGCTCGCTACTGCGCTCCGGACTGGACATCTCGCCGGTGATCACCGACCGGTTCCCGGCCTCGCAGTGGCAGGCAGGGTTCGACGCAGCCGCCCACGGCACCGGCGGCAAGGTGGTCCTCGACTGGACGGTGTGACGGTCGGCCGCCGACTTCCCGGGGACTATTGACCCGCCGAAACACCGGGCCTAGCTTGAACATCGATGCTCTGGCATCACCCGCACGCGACGGCCCATCTGGTCGAGGACGTGACCCACCAGGCCACGTAGGGTGCCCCGCTGCCTCCATACCCAGGAGGTTGTCCATGAGAAAGATCCTGACCCTGTCCGCCGGCGCGGCCGTCATCGCCGCGTTGCTGTTGGCCGGCCCGCCCGCCAACGGTGCGTCCAACGGCGGTGCATCCAGCACCGCGCCGGCGTCCGCACCCAAGTACGACATCTCGACCCTGGCCGGAAAGGTTGCCTCGCTGCACGGCACCGCCGGCCTGCAGATCCGATTCTCGGCCTATCTGGAGGAAGAGGCCGAAGAGGATTCCGCACCGACGGCGCCGCCGATCACCCCGATCAACATCCTGAGCAGCCCGCTGGACGGCACCTCGATCACCCCACCGGCCGTCACGGTGAACCAGGACACCGCCGCCGCCCCGCAGAACGAGACGGCGATCGCCGTCGACCCGAACAACCCGCACCGGGTGGTGGCCGCCGCCAACGACTACGTGACCCGCAGTTGGACCTGCACCATCGCCGGTACCCCGTGCAGCGCCCTCGGCGACGGCTACTCCGGCACCTACTACTCGAACAACGGCGGCACCACCTGGTGCTGCACGTCTTCCGACCCTGCTCATCTCGGCACGCTGATCCCGGGCGTCAACCGGCTGGCCGGCGGCCAGTACGACGCCGGTGGCGACCCGGCGCTGGCCTTCGACAGTCGCGGCACCGTCTACTACGCCGGTCTCGGCTTCAACCGGACCAGCGCACCGAACACGGTCGCGGTGAACCGGGGCACCTTCGACGGCGCCGGCGCCCTGCACTGGAGCGCACCGACGTTGATCAACCCGACGACGTCACCGGCGACGCTGAACGACAAGGAGTGGATCGCGGCCGACGCGTCGACCAGCAGCCCCTTCCGCGACCGGGTCTACGTCACCTGGACCCGGTTCATCTTCAATGCGCACAACGGCAACTACGTCCAGTCGCCGATCTTCTTCGTCTCCTCCTCCGACGGTGGGCGGACCTTCACCACTCCCGCATCGATCAGCCGGAATGTGCTGTACGACCAGGGATCTCGGCCCGTTGTCGGCCCGGACGGCACGGTATACGTGTTCTTCGAAGGGTCGACGAGACAGGCCACCGCCAGTTCCACCTACGTGGTTCGCTCGACCGACGGCGGGGCGAGTTGGGATGCACCGCATGCCATCGCCACCGTGGCGGACAGCCATGTACTGACCGACACCGCGTTCCGGGACAACAGCTTCCCGGCCGCGGCGGTCGCCCCGAACGGTGACCTCTACGCCACCTGGACGACGATGATCGGGAACGTCTCGACGGCCGTCTACAGCAGGTCGACCGATCGCGGCGCCACCTGGACGGCGCCCGCTCGGGTCTTCGCCGCCGCGAACCGAATGCCGGTCGGCTATCCGGCCACGCAGCCCGGCGGCGGCACACTGGCGGCGCCGACGCCGGCCGGCGCGGTGGAGGACATCTTCCCGGCCGTCGATGTCGGTACCAACGGTCACGTCTATTTCGGCGCCTACCGCGGCGACGTGGTCTCGCCGTGGCAGACCTGCCAGGTCGAGCAACCGGCTCCGGTCGGCCGGATCACCTGCGACACGCTGGGTCCGTACATCCACAACACCAGGCTCGACTACGTGGTGACGGATCTGAGCAGCACCTCGACGGTGAGCACTCAGCCGATCAACACCCGCTACGGGTTCGGCGGCGGCTTCTTCGGCGACTACACCGATCTGGCGGTCGGGTCCGACGGCATGTTCCACGCACTCTGGACCGATAGCAACAATGTCCAGACGGTGGTGTGGTTCTACGGCGCCGAGTTCACACCCAGCCAGATCCACCAGGAGGACGTCGCGCACGCCGCCGGCCACCTCTGACCGCCGTCGCTGGAAGACCGGACGCCGTCCTTCGGTACTGTGACGGCGTCCGGCCAGCCAACCCCGGGAGGATCCGATGTACGGAACGGTTCGCGAGCAGCTCGAGGCCACCCTCACCGAGATTCGCGACGCCGGCCTGTACAAGGCAGAGCGGCAGCTCGGCGGACCGCAGGCGGCGACGGTGAGCGCCGGCGGCGCCCGGGTGCTGAACTTCTGCGCCAACAACTATCTCGGGCTGGCCGATCATCCGGCGGTGCTCGACGCTGCTCGAAACGCGTTGGACGACTGGGGATTCGGCATGGCCAGCGTCCGGTTCATCTGCGGCACCCAGACCCAGCACGCCGACCTGGAGAACGCGATCGCGGAGTTCCTGCACACCGACGCGGCGATCCTGTACTCGTCCTGTTTCGACGCCAACGGTGGTCTGTTCGAGGTGCTGCTCGGGCCGGACGACGCGGTGATTTCCGACGAGCTGAACCACGCATCGATCATCGACGGTATCCGGCTGTGCAAGGCCCAGCGGTACCGCTACAAGAACCGGGACATGGCCGACCTCGAGCAGCAGCTGATCGCCGCCGGCGGCGCCGGCCGGCGGTTGATCGTCACCGACGGGGTGTTCTCGATGGACGGCTATCTGGCGCCGCTGGACGAGATCTGCGATCTGGCCGAGAAGTACGACGCGTTGGTGATGGTCGACGATTCGCATGCGGTCGGATTCGTCGGCCCCGGCGGGGCCGGCACCCCCGAGCTGTTCGGCGTGCAGGACAGGGTGGACATCGTCTCCGGCACCCTCGGCAAGGCCCTCGGCGGAGCCTCCGGCGGCTACCTGGCAGCCCACCAGGCGATCGTCGACCTGCTGCGACAACGGTCCCGGCCGTACCTGTTCTCCAACGCCGTCGCACCGCCTGTCGTGGCCGGTTCGCTCGCCGCCCTGCAGCTGATCGCCGGGGGTGACGAACAACGGAAGACCTTGCGGGCGAACACCGAGCTGTTCCGCGAGCTGATGGCCGAGGCAGGCTTCGACCTGCTGCCCGGCGAGCACCCGATCACCCCGGTGATGTTCGGCGACGCCAAGCTGGCCGGCCGGATCGCCGACGCGATGCTGCAGCTGGGGGTGTACGTGATCGCCTTCTCCTACCCGGTGGTGCCGCAGGGCAAGGCCCGGATCAGGGTGCAACTGTCGGCGGCGCATTCCGCCGACGACGTGCGGCGCTGCGTCGAGGCGTTCGTGGCGGCCAGGGCGCAGGTGACGGCGGACGCCGGCTGACCTGGTCGGAATCGGCCACGCCTACCATGGGGTCATGAGTTCCGCTCTGCTCGACCTGCCAGGTGCCGTTTCCAGGGTGACGCAGCCCGGCGGGCTGCAAAAGGGCATCCAAGGCCTCGTGCAGCACGAGACCGCCGCAACGTCCGACCCGGACGACGCCATCGCCTGGCACTACGGCGACCCGATCGGTGAACAACGAGCCGCGGAGGATCGGTCGGCGCTGTTCGACCTGTCGCACAGGGAAGTGCTGGCGATCACCGGCGAGGACCGGTTGAGCTGGCTGCACACCCTCACCACCCAGGCACTGGACACCGCCACCGACGGCACGGTGACGCAGGCGCTGCTGCTCTCGCCGACCGGTCACGTCGAGCACCAGATGGGGGTGACGGTGCTCGGTGACACCGTCTACCTGGACACCGAGCCCGGCCGCGGCGAGGCGCTGCGCGCGTTTCTGGAGTCGATGAAGTTCTGGTCCAAGGTGGAGATCGGCGAGACCGACCTCGGGCTGCTGCGGATCACCGGACCGGAGCGCGCCTTCGCCGGCGCCCCGGAGATCGGCGCCGCGTCGCTTCCCGAGATCGACGGGTTCGGCCGGGTGTCCGGTACCGCGATCGAGATCGCGGTACCGGCGGGTCGGATCGGGGCGGTGGCGGCCGGCATCGTGGCTGCCGGCACCCGGGCCGCCGGCAGTTGGGCGGCCGACGCGCTACGCATCCCCACCAGGGAACCCCGACTGGGCATCGACACCGACGAACGGACCATCCCGAACGAGACCGGATGGCTGGAATCGGCGGTGCACCTGAACAAGGGCTGCTACCGCGGTCAGGAGACGGTGGCCAGGGTCAACAACCTCGGCCGACCCCCTCGGCGGCTGGTGATGTTGAACCTGGACGGCAGCGTCGACCGGTTGCCCGCCAACGGATCCGCCGTACTCACCGTGGACGGCGGCCGGCAGGTCGGCCGGGTCGGCAGCGTCGGCTACCACCATGAGCTCGGGCCGATCGCGCTCGCCCTGATCAAGCGCACGCTGCCGGTCGACACCCCGCTGCTGGCCGACGGGGTCGACGCGCTGATCGACCCGGACGGCTACGCCGACGCCGCCGACAGCGGCACCGAAGGCGGATCTCCGCGCTCGGCGATCGACCGCAAGGCGCTGCCGAACATCCGCCGCCGCTGACGACCGATCCTCGGTCAACACTCGTCATACCCGACCGCATTGACCGCCTCCACCCGCGCAGCAGCCAGACAACAGGGAGCAGCATGTCCGACACGGTGACCACCGACCTGGTAACCATCGATGAGATCCACGCCGCCGCCCGGCGAATCGCCGGCCATGCGCTGCGGACCCCGCTGTTGCCGGCGCCCTGGGCCGACACTGCCGGGGCAGGATCGGACGCCGATGCCCAGTTGTGGTTGAAAGCCGAACTGCTGCAACCGATGGGCGCCTTCAAGATCCGCGGCGCGATCAACGCGATCGCGGCGCTCGATCCGGCGGTGCGGGCCGGCGGAGTACTCGCCCACTCGTCCGGCAACCATGCGCAGGCAGTCGCGTTGGCGGCGAAGTTCTTCGGCATCGACGCGCACATCGTGATCCCGGACAACGCGCCGCCACGGAAGATCGCCGCCACCGAGGCCCTCGGCGCCACCGTCGAGCTGGTCCCGCTGCAGCAGCGGTTCACCCGGCCGCTGGAGATCCAGGCCGAGACCGGTAAGCCGATGATCCCGCCGTACGATGACCGGAACGTCATCGCCGGGCAGGGCACCATCACCCTCGAGATCGCCGAAGAAGCACCGGATGTCGCCGTCATCCTGGTCCCGGTGTCCGGCGGCGGTCTGATCTCCGGCATCGCCGCGGCGGCCGCCGCCGTGCTGCCGAACGCGAAGGTGATCGGCGTCGAGCCGGAACTGGCCGGCGACGCCGCCGCATCGTTCGCGGCCGGTGAGAAGCTCACCTGGAAACCCGAGCAGACGGCCCGCACGATCGCCGACGGCCTGCGCACCTTCAGCGTCGGAGACCTGCCGTGGCAACACATCCGGGCCCAGGTGCACGACATCATCACCGTCACCGAGGACGAGATCCGGGACGCCACCCGGCAGCTCACCCTGCGGGCGCACCTGGCGTCCGAGCCCAGCGGCGCGGTGGCCACCGCCGCACACCTGCATCACAGTGCCCAGCTGCCGCCCGGCAAGCGGGTCGCCATCGTCTCCGGTGGGAACATCGATCCTGCGGTGCTGCGCGACATCCTGTCGTGACCGATCTGCGGGAGCCGAGCCGGACGGCCCTCGGCGCCGCCAGGCACCGGGCGACCCATCAGATCGTCGAACGGGGCCGTACCTTCGCCGACCCGTTGGCCCACCGCATCGTCGGCCTGTCCGCACCGGAGCTGCTGGCCGAGGACCGGGCACATCCCGAACGGCGCCGGATGCGGCTGTTCATCGCCGCCCGCAGTCGATTCGCCGAGGACGCGCTGGCCGCCGCGGTCGACGGCGGCGTTCGTCAGCTCGTGGTACTCGGCGCCGGCCTTGACACCTTCGGCTACCGCAATCCGTATCCAGGGCTGCGGGTGTTCGAGGTCGATCACCCCGCCACCCAGGCCTGGAAGCGGGCCCGACTGGCCGATGCCGGTATCGACGTCCCCGGTTCGGTTCGGCACCTTCCGGTCGACCTCGAACGCGACGAGCTGATGCCGGCCCTGCTGACCGGCGGCGTCGATCCCGGCGCCCCGCTGTTCGTCAGCTGGCTCGGCGTCGTGCCGTACCTGACCTCCGAGGCAATCATCGGCACGCTGGCCGCCATCGGCCGCCTGCCGGGCGCGCACCTGGTGTTCGACTACGCCAATCCGGCGGACGAGCTCACCCCACGGCAGCGCGCCGACCGGGATCGCCGGGCGGCCAACGTGGCTTCGGTCGGCGAACCGTGGCGAACCCACTTCGGCACCGCCGACCTTCATCAGTTGTTGCGGGCCAACGGCTTCACCGTTGCCGACGACCTCGGCCCGACCGAGATCGCGGTTCGCTACTTCGGTGCCCCGGCCGACACCGCGAGCCGGCCGGGCGGCCACGTCGTTCATGTTGTCGCCGCCGGCCGGGTCGCGGCCGAAGACCTCCGCTGAGCCCGGCACCACCTACTGCGTGACTCCCGGGTCGACAGCCATCCGGGCCGCGCACCGAAAACCGTTCGCCCTGGCCGTCGGCAACATGTCATTCTCGGCGCAGATCGACCCGACTTCCAGGAGACGACATGCGAGCAGCTTCCACGCCCCGGACCCCCTTCCGTCCCAGTGTGGAGCTGACCCTTGTCCCCTGCGCCGCCGGTACCGCCGCGGTACCTCAATCTCGGCATCGTCGCGCACGTTGATGCCGGCAAGACCAGCCTGACCGAGCGCCTGCTCTACGAAGCCGGCGCCATCGAGGCGCCCGGCAGCGTCGATGCCGGCACCACCAGCACCGATTCGATGGAGCTTGAGCGCCGCCGCGGGATCACCATCCGTGCCGCCGTCACCTCGTTCGCGATCGGCGGGCTGTCCGTCAACCTGTTGGACACCCCCGGCCATCCGGACTTCATCGCCGAGGTCGAACGCTCCCTCGGGGTGCTCGACGCGGCCGTGCTGGTGCTCTCCGCCGTCGAGGGTGTGCAGCCGCAGACCGTCGTCATCTGGCGTGCGCTGCAACGCATCGGCGTGCCGACGGTGTTGTTCGTCAACAAGATCGACCGATCCGGGGCCGATGTCGGCGCCGTGCTGGACCAGGTCCGGCGCCGCCTCACCCCGCAGCTGGTCGAGTTGGCCCGGCCGGTCGACCAGGGCACCCGCGGCGCCGCCGTCGCCGGCGTGCCGGTCACCAACGAGGCGGTGCTGGCCGCCGTCGCCGAGACCGACGACGGCGTGCTGGCCCGCTGGGCGGCCGGCGAACCGGCCCGCCGCCGCCAGGTGCTGCGCGCCTTGCGGGCCGGGGTCCGCCGCCGCACCCTGACACCGGTGCTCGTCGGGTCGGCGATCACCGGCGCCGGCACGGCCGAACTGCGGCGGGTGCTCGTCGAGCTCCTTCCGCCGGCCGCGAACGACGACGGTCCGCCGGCCGGCACCGTCTTCGCGCTGGACCGCGACGACCGCGGCCGGCGCGCCTGGATCCGGCTCTGGTCGGGTCGGCTGCGGGTCCGCGACCGGATCAGCATCGGCGGACGACCGGCCACAACGCTCACCGAGGTGGCGGTCAGCGAACCCGGCGGTGCACGGGTTCGCCGGGTCGCCGGCGCCGGTCAGATCGCCGTACTGCGTGGCCCGACGGCGCGGATCGGCGACACGGTCGGGCGGCCGCCGCTGCGACGCACGCACCGCTTCGCCCCGGCCACCCTGCAGGCCATCGTCGAGCCCGAGGACCCGTCCCGGCGGATGGCGATGTTCGCCGGGTTGACCGAGCTGGCCGAGGAGGACCCACTGATCGACCTGCATCTGGACGACAGTCCCGGTGATGGCGGGCAATCGGCAGTCGTCAGCCTGCACGGCGAGGTGCAGAAGGAGGTGATCGCGGCGCTGCTGGCCGATCGGTACGGCGTCCGGGCGCGATTCTCCGAGACATCGGTGGTCTGTCTGGAGCGGGTGATCGGCACCGGAACCGCGGTCGATCGGATCCGGCAGAACGACAATCCCTATCTGGCCGGGATCGGCCTGCGCATCGAGGCGGCGTCGCTCGGTCACGGCATCGAGTTCTCCCCCGGCATCGAGCGCGGCAACCTGCCACCGGCGTTCATCAACGCCACCGAGGAAGGGGTGCGCAGGGCACTGCGGCAGGGGCTGCACGGCTGGACCGTGACCGACTGCCGGGTGACGATGACGGCGTCACAGTACTGGCCACGACAGAGCCGGCCGCACCAGAAATTCGACAAGTCGATCTCCAGCGTCGCCGCCGACTTCCGGCACCTGGCGCCGGTGGTCCTGATGGCCGCGCTGCGGCGGGCGGACACCGTGGTGTGCCGACCGGTCGACCGGTTCGATCTGGACGTGCCGGACCGGATGGTCCCGGTGGTGACGCCGGTGCTCGGTCGGCTGGGCGCGGCAGTCATGGACACCTCGGTCGGCGGCGGCTACACCCGGCTGGTGGGGCACCTGCCGTCAGCCGCGGTGCCCGACCTGGCCGCCCGGCTGCCGGACCTGACCAGCGGGGAGGGAGTGCTGGTGACTCGGCTGGACCATCACGCCCCGGTGCCCGACCGGCACCCGCCGACCCGAATGCGCACCGGACCTGACCCGTTCGACCGGCAGCGGTGGTTCCAGCTGGTGCCGCGCTGAGGGGGTCGGCACTCAGCCCCTTGGCAATGTCATAAATGGTCAAGTGTCAGCAAAATGCCATCCTTTGGCACTTTCGAAGAAAATGCGCGGCACCTATTGCGATGCAGACAATTCGCATGGTTGGGTTCGAGTCTCGAATCCATGAGAGGGGATGCTTGCCGCTCGGGTACGCCACGTATCCGTCGCGTTTGCCAGCTCCCCTCCGGAGCGATGGTCAGGTCCCGCCGGGACGGCAACCAACGCTCCCCACCGAGGGGTTTGCGTGAACATCAGAACTGCACGTGCCGGCATCGTCGTTGGCATTGCCTCCATTTCCCTTCTCCTGAACGGACTCTCAACCGGCGCCGCCGCGGCCGGACCGAGCCCGGCAGTCGCCGAAGTGCAGCCGTTCGCCGCCGCCCCGGCGGCCAGCACGGATCCGGGAGTCACCCTGATCACCGGCGACCGGGTCCAGCTGGTGAACGGCGCGGATGGTAAACCCACCATCTCCTTCCAGCCGGCATCGAGAGCCGATGGCAGGCCCGTCAACTATACGAGTTTCGGCAATGACGGTCACCTCTATGTCATTCCCTCCGATGTCGCACCGCTGGTTCCCGACAAGCTCGACCTGAACCTGTTCGACGTCCTGGCGCTGGAGAAATCCGCGCGGGACAAGACGAACGACGGCACGCCGGTGATCGTGCAGACCGCTGCACCCGCGTCCGCACGGGTCGCGACTCCGAACTGGACCGCACTCGGCGTCGATCCCGAACGAACACTCGAATCGATCTCGGCCGTCGCCGGCGAGGTCTCGGCCGACGACGGCGCACCCGCGCTCGTCGACGCCGTTGAGAACGCCCCGACCGTGAAAAAGGTGTGGTTGGACGCGCCGATCCACGTGCTGGACGCCGACTCGATGCCGCAGATCGGCGCTCCCGCCGCATGGGCGGCCGGACAGGACGGCACCGGAGCGACCGTCGCCGTCCTCGACTCGGGCATCGACACCTCGCATCCCGACCTCGATGACGGGGTGGTGACCCTGCAGCGCGACTTCACCGGAAGCGGCAGCACCAACGACGAGTTGGGTCACGGCACCCACGTCGCCTCGATCATCGCCGGCACCGGTGAGGCGTCCGACGGGGCGAACCGGGGCGTCGCCCCCGGCGCGCACCTGCTGAACGGCAGGGTGCTGAACGCGGCCGGCGAGGGCGACACCTCGTGGGTGATCGACGCCATGGAGTGGGCCGCGGCCAACGGGGCCGACGTCATCAACCTGAGCCTCGGTGAGAAGGGGAACTACACCGACGGCTCCGACCCGGCAGCGATGGCGGTCGACTCCATCTCGCAGCGGTACGACACGCTGGTGGTGATCGCGGCCGGGAACGAGGGCAACAACGGGACGTCCGGCACCGTCACCACGCCGGGCACCGCGACCACCGCCCTGACCGTCGGAGCGGTGACCGACAGCGACTCCATCGCGTACTTCTCATCGGTCGGTCCGCGATTCGGGGACGACGCGATCAAGCCCGACATCGTCGCGCCCGGCGACGGGATCGTGGCCGCGCGCGCCGCCGGGACGAACATCGGAGATCCCGTCGACGATCTCTACACCAGCATGTCCGGCACGTCGATGGCGACGCCGCACGTCGCCGGGGCCGCCGCCATCCTGCGGGCCGCGCGCCCGGACCTGAGCGCCCAGGCACTCAAGTCGGTGCTGATGGCCTCGGCACAGCCGACCGGGAATCCGGTCTACTCCGAGGGTGCTGGGCGGCTGTGGATCCCGGGTGCACTCGGCCAGGACGTCTACCCGACGCCGGCATCGCTGTCGTTCGGGGTCTTCTCCTCGCCGCGCGCCACCGAGCAGCCGCGCACCCAGACGGTGACCTATACGAACACCTCCGATGCCGAGTACACGCTCCAGCTGAGCGTCACGGCGACCTCGGCCGACGGGACGGCGGCGCCGACCGGTCTGGTCAGCTTGTCGACCGACACGGTGACCGTGCCCGGACACGGCACGGCGACGGTGGACGTCGTGGTGGATCCGCAGGCCGCCGACCCGAACCGGTTCACCGGCGCGCTCACCGCCGCGAGGGCCGGATTCGCCCCCGTCAGAACCGTTCTCACCTTCCGCACCGAGCCCGACATGCACACCCTGCGGCTCGAGGCGACCCAGCACTCGGGTGCGCCGGCCGCGCCGGGCAGCTCCGGAATGGTGTACGGCATCGACGACCCCAGCATCAATCAATGGTTCGGCTTCACCGACGGCGTTGCCGAGGTCCGGCTGCCAGCGGGTCGCTATGCCGTGATGGGACAGCTGCTCAACGTCACCTCCCCGACCGCGCGGTTCCTGGACGGCTTCACCTCCTATACCCGCGACGTCACGTTGGACGGGGACAAGACCCTGGTCCTCAACGGCCGCCAGGGCATTCCGGTCGACGTCAGGACGGAGAAGGAATCCAAGGAACACAACGTCGACGAGGGGCTCATCCGGACTCTCCCGAACCGCCAGTACCCCGTTCAGACCTACGTCACGACGGGCATCGGCGGTCCGGAAGGCGGGCTCGACCTCGATCTGTACGTGCTCCCGGCCGACGGTGCGCTGGCCGGCGAGGTCAAGGTCAGTACGCGCTACATGATGTTCCAGCCGCTGCTGGACGTCTCGGCGGTCGGCCGCGGACGGCCGATCGATGTGTCCCGCGAGCTGAACTACGGCGTGCTCTCTCCCACCTATGTCGGGGCGCTGTCGGCCCCGCTGGTGGACGGCGGCACCGGCACTCCCGCGGAGTTGGCCGCGGCCGGCGCGAAGGGCGCCGTCGTGCTGGTCGAGGATCACGGCGACCCCACCCTGGACGCCCAGGCGCAGGCGGCGAAGGACGCCGGCGCGAAGGCGGTGATCGTCTACGGCGCCGGCCCCGGCCCCTTCTACGAGTCCGTGGAGTTCCAGCGGTTCCTGTTCATGACCGAAAAGCCGCTGCCGACACTGACCCTCTCCCGCGACATCGGGCTGAAGCTGATCGCGCTGGCCGGCAAGGGCGGCGCCCGGCTGAAGGGAACGGGCATCGCGACGCCGTCCTACCAATACGCTCTCGGGTACCTCGAGGACCACATCCCGAAAAGCCTCACCTACCAGGCGAACTCCCGGACGACGGCGAGGTCCGAGGTCGAGGTCAAGGCGTTCGCGCCGAACACCCCGATGTCGGAGATGGTCATCATGCAGGGCGGCGGGAACTACACCGGATTCAGCTTCGACGTCGACGCGCCGCTTGCCACGCGTGAGGTCTACTACTCCACCGACCGGGACATCACCTTCGAGCGGTCGATCCAGCCGATGACGAAAACCGCCTGGCCGTCCCGGTTCACCAGCGCTCCGAACACCTACCGGCCGCGGCAGCTGGTGAAGGAAACCATGGTCGGTCAGGTTCACCACGGCGGGCTGCTGCCCGCGCCCGACGGGCCGGAGACCTCCTCGGTGTACCGCGACGGAGACTTCCTGGCGATCAACCTGCCCTACCGGGTGGACGGCGCCGGGAACGCGCAGGAATGGGGACCCGACGAGGGCACGACGGGACGGTTCCAGTTCTGGATGGACGACCAGCAGCTGGTCGACAGCGAGGGCGCCAACGCCAGTGGCACGCTGCTCCCGGAGACCCAT
This sequence comes from Nakamurella lactea DSM 19367, assembly GCF_000426645.1. Classification (GTDB taxonomy): domain Bacteria; phylum Actinomycetota; class Actinomycetes; order Mycobacteriales; family Nakamurellaceae; genus Nakamurella; species Nakamurella lactea. The sequence goes on from NZ_AUFT01000018.1 coordinate 135,018, forward strand.
GCATATCGCATGCGGCTCGAATCGCACCGTGATGTCGACTGGTGGCCGCTGTCGACCGGTGTCACGACCGAGTGGGGCTTCCGGTCCGCGACCACCGCCGAGCCGACCATCCTCCCGTTGCTGCAGCTGGACTACGGGGTCAAGGGCCTTGACGAACTGAACACCGGCGCACGCTCGACCCGGCTCGATCTCCGGGTCTCCCACCAGGACGGCTCGGCCGGAGGCAGCATCAGGGGCCTGAAGCTGTGGTCGTCCGCGGATGCCGGCGCGACCTGGAAGCCGGTGCACGTCGCCGCCGGACGGAAGGCGGGCGAGTACTCGGCGACCGTGGCCGCTCCGCCGGGAGCGACCTCGCTCTCGCTGCGGTCGGAGGCCTGGGACAGCGCCGGGTCGACCTTCAAGGAGACGGTCATCGATGCGTGGGCGGTCGACAGTTCGCACCATCACTGACCGCGGGTTTCGGACGGAACAGCTGCACCGATGCGACCGGGCGGAACCCGGAGCGCACCAGCACCCGGAGGCTGGCCGCGTTCCCCGGGGCAACCGCGGCCAACACCACCGACTCCCGCGGGATCACGGTGAGCGCGTCGGCGACCAGCCGGGTACCGGCTCCGCTGCCCCGAACCCCGGGATCCAGTTCGAAGCCGATCTCGGTGAGGCCGGCGATCCCGGTGGACACCGCCACCAGTGACCGGGATCCGGGATCCGGGTAGCCCCACACCCGCACGCCGTCGCGAACTGCCCGGGAGAACGTCACCCTGGGGTGGTCGGCGAGGTCGGGCCTGGGCACCAGCCGCGGCGGGCCGCCGGCGCCGCGGCGCACCAGCAGCCCGTCCAGGCTGTCGATCCAGCCGTCCGGGCCGGCGAGTTCGCTGATCACCCGCGGGTCGTGGGCGCCGCCGACACCGTCGAACCCGAGCTGTTCGAGCCTGCCGGCATCGAACCGGTCGGCCACCAGTACCGCGTGGCCGGTGAAGGCGACGATCGCCTGCAGGCCCGGTCGCCACTGCGGCAGCCGGTGCCAGCCGCCGTCGGCGGCCGGGAACCGGCCGGCCTCGGCAGCGACCAGCAACTCCGCCAGCGGGTGGGTCGCAGAAGTCATCCGCCCAGTCTGCCGAACCCACCGACGCCGGGAGCCGGGCGGTCGATACCGCGGTGACGGCCGGCTGCCCGATGCTGGACAATCGGGCGGGCCGGCGCCGGCCGAGCAGACTCTGGCCGGCACCGCCGGCAATTCCGGCCGGCCGCGTCCGGCGTACGTCCCGTCTGTCATCCGAGGAGATCTGCATGTCCACCGAGCACTACGTCGAACTCGTCCGAGTGGTCCGCAGCGGATTCGACGAGTGCTCGCACTTCGGCGCGATGGTGATCACCGGGTCTGACGGGGCCGTCCGGTACGCATTGGGCGATCCGGAGCAACCGATCTTCCCGCGCTCGTCGAACAAGCCGTTCCAGGCCATCGCCATGCTGGAGGCCGGCGCCGCGCTGGCCGGGCCGGATCTGGCGCTGGCCGCCGCCTCGCATTCCGGTGAACCCATGCACGTCGAGCGGGCCAGGGCCATTCTCGCCGCCGCCGGGCTCACCGAGGACGACCTGCGCTGCCCGCCGGACCTGCCGGGCGACGAAACCGCGCGGAACGCCGTCATCCGGGCCGGCGAACCGCCCCGGCGGATCTACATGAACTGCTCGGGCAAGCACTCCGGCATGCTCACCGCCTGCGTGGCGGGCGGCTGGGACACCCGCAGCTACCTCGACCCGGCGCACCCGTACCAACAGCTGGTGTCGGCGGCGGTGACCAGGATCACCGGCGAGCTGCCGGCAGCGGTCGGCGTCGACGGGTGTGGCGCACCGCTGCTCGGCACCAGCCTGACCGGCCTGGCCCGCGGCTTCGGCCGGCTGACCACCGCCGAGGAGGGCACCCCGGACCGGGCGGTGGCCGACGCCATGCGGGCACACCCGGAGCTGGTGGCCGGGACCGGCCGGGACGACACGCTGGTGATGTCTGCGCACCCCGGCGTGCTGATGAAGGGCGGCGCCGAGGGGGTGCACGTGGCGGCGCTGCCCGACGGGTCAGCGGTGGCGGTGAAGATCTCCGACGGGGCTGCCCGCGCGCGGATGCCGGTGCTGGTGGCAGGATTGCGGGCACTGGGCCTGGATTCGGACATGTTGACCGAACTGGCGGCCCCGCCCGTACTGGGCGGCGGACTCGCCGTGGGCAGGGTGACCCTCGCCCCCGGTGTTGCACCGACACTGTAAGCTTTGAGGCACGAACAACTACTGATTCCGGGGCCGCCCGTAGCCGGCCGCCCCGCTTCTCACGTGCAAGGGGGTCCGCCATGGGGCGAGGCCGTCAAAAGGCGAAGCAGACCAAGGTCGCTCGGGAACTGAAGTACAGCTCCTCGGCGATCGACGTCACCGCCCTCCAGCGAGAGCTTTCCAGCGCTCCGGTGAGTCCGCCCACTCCCACCAAGGTGGTGGAGGAAGATCCGTACGCCGATCCGTACAGCGGATACGACGAAGAGGACGACGACGGCAACGCCGGGCGTTACGCCTCGGCCGGTTATTGATCGACCTGCCACCGTCGTCGCAGGGCGCTGACCGGCGTTCCCCGCATTCCCGGCCCGGCCGGTGGATGTGAGCTGCCCGGCGTCAGCCCCGATCCGTCGGACGCACCGGGCGAACCCACCGCACCCGATGATGCCCGGCCACCGCTGAGCAGACCAGCGGACGACGCGGCGCTGGTCCGCACGCTCGGTGATCAGTACTGCCCGGTATTCCGGTACGGCCCGGTGCTCAAGTACCGGTCGGTGCTCCAGTACCGGTCGGTACTCAGAACCGCCCGGTGCTCAGAACCGGGGGTGTTCGCCGGTCAGCACCGCACGCGGTGCGTCCACCGCGCTGACCTCGACGGCGCCGAGCACCCACGCGGGCACGTGCCGCGCGGTGAGCATGGCCAGCGCCCGGTCGACATCGTCGGGCGGCAGCACAGCGACCATCCCGACGCCCATGTTGAAGGCCTTCTCCATCTCGGAGCGCTCGATCCGGCCGCGGCCACCGATGTAGTTGAACACCGGTAGCGGTGTCCACGAACGGCGATCCAGCGCCGCGGTCAGGCCACCGGGGATCACCCTGGCCAGGTTGCCGACCAGTCCACCGCCGGTGATGTGCGCGATCGCGTGCACGTCGGTCTCCCTGGCCAGTGCCAGGCAGTCAAGGGCATAGATCCGGCAGGGCTCCAACAGCTCCTCGCCGAGGGTCCTGCCGAACTCCTCGACGTGCCCGTCCAACGGCAGCCGGGCGACGTCGAGCAGCACGTGCCGGATCATCGAGTAGCCGTTGGAGTGCACGCCGGAGCTGCCCATCCCGATCACCACGTCGCCGGGCCGCACCCGATCGGGGCCGATGATGTTGTCGGCCTCCACCACCCCGACAGCGGTGGACGCCAGGTCGTAGTCGTCCGGAGCCATCAGGCCGGGGTGTTCAGCGGTCTCGCCGCCGACCAGCGCGCAGCCGGCCCGCACGCAGCCCTCGGCGATGCCGGAGACGATGGTCGAGATCTTCTCCGGATCGATCTTCCCGCAGGCGATGTAGTCCTGCAGGAACAGCGGCTCGGCGCCGCAGGCCACCAGGTCGTCGACCACCATCGCCACCAGATCGATGCCGATGGTGTCGTGCTTGCCCATCGCCTGGGCGATCGCCGACTTGGTGCCGACCCCGTCCGACGACGACGCCAGGATCGGATCCCGGTACTTGTCCACCGGCAGCCGGAACAGCGAGGCGAACCCGCCGAGGCCGTCCAGCACCTCCGGCCGACGGGTCTTCGCCGCCCACGGCTTGATCTTCTCGACGGCGTCCTCGCCGGCCTGGATCGACACCCCGGATCCGGCATAGGTGGCGCCGGAGCCGAAGGAGGTGCGTGGTTCGGTCATGACCTGCCTGCCTGGGTGGAGTAGTCGAGCTGCGGAGCCGTCGAGCTGTCTGTCCCGGCCGTGCCCGGTGGCGCACCCAGCTCGACCCGGTCCTGCTCGACCCGGTCCTGCTCGACCCGGTCCTGCTCGACCCCGCGGGCGATGTCCTCCAGCACGTGCTTGCCGATCTGCTCCGGGATGGCGATCGGGTACTCGCCGCTGAAACACGCGGTGCACAACCGGTTCCGCGGCTGCTCGGTGGCCGACACCAGCGCATCCAGCGACACGTAGCCGAGGGTGTCGGCGCCCAGCGACTGCCGGACGCCCTCCACCTCGCTGGAACTGGCGATCAGCTCGATCCTGGTGCCGAAGTCGATCCCGTAGAAGCACGGCCACTTGACCGGCGGCGAGGCGATCCGCACGTGTACCTCGAGCGCCCCGGCCTCCCGCAGCATCCTGACCAGCGCCCGCTGGGTGTTGCCGCGGACGATCGAGTCGTCCACCACCACCAGCCGTTTGCCGCGGATCACCTCGCGCAACGGGTTCAGCTTGAGCCGGATGCCGAGCTGCCGGATGGTCTGCGACGGCTGGATGAAGGTCCGCCCGACATAGGAGTTCTTCACCAGACCCTGGCCGTAGGGGATGCCGGACTCCTCGGCATAGCCGATGGCCGCCGGGGTGCCGGACTCCGGAGTGGGGATGACGAGATCCGCCTCGACGGCGTGCTCGCGGGCCAGTCGACGGCCGATCTCCACCCTGGTGGCGTAGATGCCGCGGCCGGCGATGGTGGTGTCCGGACGGGCCAGATAGACGTACTCGAAGACGCAGCCCTTCGGGTCCGAGGGCGCGAATCGTTGGCTGCGCAGTCCGTCGGCGTCGATGGCCAGCAGCTCACCCGGCTCGACCTCGCGGACGAACGAGGCGCCGACGATGTCCAGCGCCGCGGTCTCGGAGGCGACCACCCAGCCGCGCTCCAGCCGGCCAAGCACCAGCGGGTGCACGCCCTGCGGATCGCGGGCCGCGTACAGCGTGTGCTCGTCGCAGAACACCAGGCTGAACGCGCCGGACAGCCTGGGCAGCAACGACATCGCCGCCGATTCGAGGCTCTGGTCGACGCATTCGGCGGCCAGCAGGCGGCTGATGATGTCGGAATCGGTGGTCGAGTTCGGCCGGTCGGCCCGGTGCGGCAGCACATCGACCTGTCTGGCCAGCTCAGCGGTGTTCACCAGGTTGCCGTTGTGGCCCATGGCGATGCCGGAGCCGACCGGGGTGACGGCGAAGGTCGGCGAGGCATTCTCCCAGGTCACCGAGCCGGTGGTGGAGTAACGGCAGTGGCCGACCGCGATGTGCCCGCGCAGCGACCCGAGAGTCTGCTCGTCGAACACCTGCGAGACAAGGCCGAGGTCCTTGAAGACCACGATCGCGCTGCCGTCGGCGACCGCAATGCCGGCCGCTTCCTGACCACGGTGTTGCAACGCGTACAGGCCGTAGTAGGTGAGCTTGGCCACCTCCTCGCCGGGTGCCCAGACACCGAAGACGCCGCACTCCTCGCGGGGCTCGTTCTCGGGTACGTCCGGCTGGCGCTCGTCCTGCGGGGCTGACATCGGGCCCACCGAGGGGTGAACCGGGCTGATGGCCACGAGAGGCTGCTCCTTACGCGGGGTGGGTGTTCAAGGCCGCGTGTACCCACTCTACCGGTCCCACCGGCCTGGACCGCGGCGCCAACTCGGGGAACAGTAGGACCGTGATCACCATCGAGCTGGCCAGGCGGCTCTTGGCCGGCGGGCTGGTCTGGGAGCCGTCCCCCGGCGACCGGTTCGTGGTGCCCGACCGCGGGATGGACGACGAGGTCTTCGTGGTGAGCCAGATGACCGTCGAGGTGCACGACCGGCCGGAGGGCCGGCTGATCGGATTCAACGGCACCACCGAGTGGGCGCTCGACTCGTTGGCGCTGACCGATGTGCTCTGGCTGCCGTGGGAAGGTCGGCTGCGGGAGGAACTCGGCGACCGGTTCGGCGGGCTGTACCCCGACGGCGACGACTGGGTGGTGACGGTGCTGCCGGCCCTGAAGACGCTCGGACCCAAGGGAGTGGCCGGCGAGGGCCACATCGCGACCGAGCATCGTCATCCCGACGCCGAGTGCGCCTACGCGCTGGCCGTCCTCGAGGTGCTGGACTTCTGACCAGCCGGCCGCTCCCGCAGCGACCGACCTGGACCGTTCCGCGCACGGCAGGTCCCAGCGCAATTGTCGGTCAGACCCGCAGCGGCAAGAACTCGGCCAGGTCGGCGCGGGTGCCGCTGGCCCTGACCCGGCCGGCGGCCATGGCATCGGCGAAGCCGAGCCGGCCGCTGACCAGCTCCAGCCAGGTGTCGGCGTCGGTCTCCACCACGTTGGGCGGAGTGCCGCGGGTGTGCCGGGGGCCCTCGATCGCCTGCACCGCGGCGTACGGCGGCACCCGGATCTCCACCGATCGGCCCGGATTGCGCTGGGCCAGCCAGTGCAGGGTCACCCGGACGGTCGCCTTGAGCTCGGCGGCGGCCATGGCGTCGGCCGGTCGCGCCGCGTTCCGCACCGCTGTCTCGGCTTCCTCGGGGGTCACGGGGCGGCGCGGCATGCCTCCAGGATCCCACGCCGGCCCGGCAGACTGGTCCGATGACGGCCACCCAGCGCTCCGCCGACGGCGCTCGGCTGCGTCGGCTCGCCGGGCCTGCCGACCCGGACCGCATCGTGCTGTTGCTGCACGGTGGTGACGAGGGGATCAACCGCCGGCGGGTCCCGCTGCTGTGGCCGCCGGCGCTGCGGATGGCGCTGTTCGCGCCGACGCTGCTGCGGGCGGACTCCCGCCGTGCGGTGTATCTGCTGTGGAACGCGCAGCAGGGCTGGGATGACGGCGGTCCCCCGGTGCGCGATGCCCGTTGGGCGCTGGCGCAACTGCGCGACCGCTGTCCGGGGCGGCCGATCGTGCTGGTCGGGCATTCGATGGGCGGCCGGGTAGGCGCCAGGGTGCTGGCCGAGACCGGGGTCGCCGGGATGGTCGGGTTGGCGGCCTGGCTCCCGGCCGGCGAGACCGCGTCGCCTCCGGTCGGCCGGCGGGTGATGCTGGTGCACGGGGCCGCCGACCGGACGGTGCCGGCCGCCGACGGCGCCCGGTGGGCCCGGCGGGCGGCCACCGGCCCCCCGGACGCCGTGCCGTTCCTGCGCCTGACGGACGGCGAACACACCATGCTCCGGGGGTGGGCGTCGTGGCACCGGCTCGCCGCTCGCGGGGTGGGATGGGTCGCCGCCGGCGCTTCGACACCGGGGCCGGAGTGACCGGCCCCGATTGTGGACAACCGGACGGCCGGACGGCGCGCGCCCTAGTCTCGTCGATGATGGCGAATGCATCGCAGGAACCGACCGATCCGCTGCCCACCGGTCACTGGTGGACGGAGCAGGAACCTGCGCCGCTCCCCCAACCGTCGGTCGTGCCGCCGGAGCCGGAACTTACGCTCGGTGAGGTGTGGCGGGCCCACCAACGACGTCGGGCCCTGCTGAGCCCGTTCCCACACGTCGCGTCGGATCCCTACCCGGCCCGGCTGGCGTTCGCCGTGGCGGTGCTGGCCGCCGGGGTGTTCGCCTGGTTCGTCGGGATGAAGGCCGCGGTGGACGGGTCGCCTTGGTGGCTGGCCGTGCTGCTGGCACCGATGACGATCGGTGTCGTCCTGCTGCTGCTGAGCCGGCGGGTCGAGGGCGACACGCTCCGCCCGGCGCTGAGATACACCGGCCGGGGCCTGCTGTGGAGCAGCCTGATCGTGGGTCTGATCAGCTTCGGCGGGTGGTCATTTCTCCGGGCGGCGCTCTGACCCCGCGCCCTCACCGTCGGCGGCGCCCGCGGGACCACCGACCGCGGCGATGATCGCCCGCACCGTGTCCGGGTCGGTGACGAGACGGGTGTACGGGTCAGCGTCCTCGCTGCCCATCGTGACCGCCGGGTTGCGGTGCCGCATGGCCGACGGCACCCGGGCGCGTCCGGAGAAATGCACCTGGCTGACGCCGGTCGCCCGCACGAGCTCGGCGACGTTGTCGCCTCGGATCCCGCCGCCGGCCAGGATGCCGATCGCTGGGCCGCCGTCGGACGGGCCGGAACGCCGCACCAGCTCGGCCAGCAGGGCCGCGCCGGCGCCGGCGGTGGCCGCCTGACCGCTGGTCAGGATTCGGTCGAACCCGTTACGGCGCACCGTTTCCAGCGCGACGAACGGATCGAGCGCCACGTCGAAGGCCCGGTGGAAGGTGAGTGCCACCGGTATCGACGCGCGGCGGCCGGCGGCCCGGGCGGCGGCAACCAGCCTGGCCAGCACATCGTCGTCGACCGAGCCGTCGACCCGCAGGGCACCGACGACCACCCCGTGCGCGCCGGCCGCCACCGCCGCCGCGATATCCCTTTCCATGCACCGGATTTCGTCGATCTGGTAGTGGAAGTCGCCGGGCCGCGGCCGGATCAGCACCTGTACCTGCAGGCCGGAGCCGGCGGACGCCTGCACCGCCTGCTCGATCAGGCCCATCGACGGCGTCAGCCCGCCGACCTCCAGAGCCGAGCACAACTCGACCCGATCCGCGCCGGCGGCGGCCGCCACCCGCACTCCGCTCGCGGAGTCCACACACACCTCGGTCTGCACGCACCCACGCTGCATGCTCAGCCGAACAGCGCCGGAAGCGTCGCCTGCCAGGCCGTCCGCAGGTCGGCGACGGACAGCGTGGTGACGCCCTCGATGGCCAGCTCCGGCACTCCGTGCCGCTGGTCGGCATCGACCGTGCCGAGCCGGACAGCGGGCTGCTCCCGGTCGGCACACAACGCCAGCAGCTCATCGATCCGGTCCGCGGGCACCGTCACCACTGCCCGCGCCGCCGACTCGGAATACAGCGCCACGAACGGATCCAGCCCGGCCGGGAGGGCGACCGACGCTCCGCGGGCACCGATCACGCACATCTCCACCAGGGCCTGGGCGAGCCCGCCCCCGGACAGGTCGTGCGCAGCCGTCAGCAGACCGACGTCAGCGGCGGCGGCAACGACCTCGGCCAATCGGCGCTCGGCCGCCAGATCGACCTGCGGCGGCATCCCGCCGAGGTGATCGTGCACCACCCTGGCCCACTCGGAACCGTCCAGCTCGTCGCGGGTCTCACCGAGCAGCACCAACACGTCGCCGGCGCCGCCGACTCCCGCCGGAACCCGGCGACGCACATCGTCGATCACCCCGAGGACACCCAGCACCGGCGTCGGCAGGATCGCCGTTGTTCCGGTCTGGTTGTAGAAGCTGACATTCCCGCCGGTGACGGGGATGCCCAGCTGCCGGCAGCCGTCGGCGATCCCGCGCACCGCCTGGGAGAACTGCCACATCACGCCGGGATCCTCGGGCGAGCCGAAGTTCAGGCAGTCGGTGACGGCCAGCGGCACTGCGCCGGTCATCGCCACGTTCCGGTACGCCTCGGCGAGCGAGAGTTGTGCCCCGGCATAGGGATCCAGCGCGGTGAACCGAGGATTGCTGTCGGTGGCCATGGCCAGCCCGCGCACCGAGTCGTCGGCGATCCGGAGCATCCCGGCGTCGGCCGGCTGAGCCAGCACGGTGTTGCCGCGGACGTACCGGTCGTACTGATTCGTCACCCAGTCACGCGAGCACAGGTTCGGCGACCCGATCATGGTGGTGATCAGCCCACCCAGCTCATCCACCGAAGGTCGCGGCAACGAGGCAGAAGTGTTGGCCTGCAACGCGTCCTGCGCCTCCGGGCGCTGCACCGGGCGGTGGTACACCGGACCCTCGTGGGCGACGGTGCGTGGCGGAACGTCCACCACCACCTCACCACCGGAGGTGATTACCAGGCGGCCGGAGTCGGTCACCTCGCCGATCACCGCGGCCGGGACCTCCCACTTGGCGCAGACGGCGAGGAAGGCGTCCACCTTGGCCGGTTCGACGACGGCGCACATCCGTTCCTGCGACTCGCTGGAGAGCACCTCTGCGGGCGTCATTCCGGTCGCCCGGCGCGGCACCTGGTCGAGGTCGACCAGCATGCCGCCGTCGCCGGCGGAGGCGAGTTCCGAAGTGGCGCAGGACAATCCGGCTCCGCCCAGGTCCTGGATGCCGACCACCAGATCGGCCGCGAACACCTCGAGGGTGCACTCGATCAGCACCTTCTCGGCGAACGGGTCGCCGACCTGCACGCTCGGCAGTTTCTTCCGACCGGCGCCGGTCTCGTCGCCAGCGAACGAGTCCGAGGCGAGCACCGAGACGCCGCCGATGCCGTCCAGCCCGGTGGCCGAGCCGTACAGGATCACCTTGTTGCCGACGCCGGAGGCGTGCGCGGTGTACATGTCGGCCGAGCGCAGCACCCCGATGGAACCGGCGTTCACCAACGGGTTTCCGGCATAGGACGCGTCGAACTCGACCTCGCCGCCGATGTTCGGCAGGCCGAGGCAGTCACCGTAGCCGGCCACCCCGGCCACCACACCCGGGACCACCCGCTGCGAATCGGCGGCGTCGGCCGGGCCGAACCGCAGCTGGTCCAGCACCGCGACCGGCCGGGCGCCCATCGCCAGGATGTCGCGGACGATGCCGCCGACCCCGGTGGCCGCGCCCTGGTAAGGCTCGACGTACGAGGGGTGGTTGTGCGACTCGACCTTGAAGGTGACGGCCCAGCCGTCGCCGATGTCGACCACGCCGGCGTTCTCGCCGATGCCGGCCAGCATCTTGGACCGCATCTCGTCGGTGGTGGTTTCGCCGAAGTAGGCAAGATGCACCTTGGACGACTTGTAGCTGCAGTGTTCGGACCACATGATCGAGTACATGGCCAGCTCGGCGTCCGTCGGCCGGCGGCCGAGGATCTCCCGGATCCGTTGGTACTCGTCATCCTTGAGCCCGAGCTCGCGGAACGGCTGCGGCTGATCGGGGGTGCTCGCCGCCCGCGCGACGGTGTCGACGGCGGCCTGCTGTGCGGTGCTCATACCGAGGCCCCGACCGGGCCGCTGATCGCCTGCACGACAGCGGTGAACATGGCCAGCCCGTCGGTGCCGGGGCCGGTCAGCGCGTCGATGGCGTGTTCCGGGTGCGGCATCAGGCCGACCACGTTGCCGGCCGGGTTGCCGATGGCCGCGATGTCGCGCATCGAGCCGTTGGGGTTGCCCTGGCCATGGCCGTCGCCGACGTATCGCATCACCACCAGGCCGTCACCCTCGATCCGGTCGAGTTCGTCCTCGGTGGCCACGAACCGCCCTTCCGCGTTCTTCATCGGGATCAGGATCTCCGCGCCGTCGGCGTAGCCGGACGTCCAGACCGTCCCGGCGTTCTCGATCCGCAGTCGCTGGTCGCGGCAGAGGAACTTGAGTCCGGCGTTGCGGGTCAACGCGCCGGGCAGCAGGCCGGCCTCGCACAGCACCTGGAAGCCGTTGCAGATTCCCAGCACCGGCAGCCCACCGGCGGCCGCATCGATCACCGAGCGCATCACCGGCGCCTGGGCGGCGATGGCGCCGGCCCGCAGGTAGTCGCCGTAGGAGAAGCCGCCGGGCACCAGCACGCCGTCGACGCCGCGCAGGTCGGCGTCGGCGTGCCACAGCGGCACCGCCTCGGCGCCGGCGTAGCGGGCGGCGCGGGCGGCATCGCCGTCATCCAGGGTTCCGGGGAAGGTGATGACGCCGATCCTGGCCGTCACGCGTCAGCCGCCTCGGTGCTCGATGCCTCGGCGACGAACGCCTCGTCGTCGGTATCTTCCAGTCGGTGCACGGTCCAGTTCTCGATCACCGGATTGGCCAGCACGGAGGCGGCGATCTCCTCGAGGTCCGCGTCGCTGACGCTGTCGTCGACCTCCAGTTCGAAGTGCTTGCCCTGGCGCACCGACGTCACCCCCTGGTGCCCGGTCCGTCCGAATGCGGCCAGGATCGCCTTGCCCTGCGGGTCCAGGATCTCGGGTTTGATCACGACGTTCACTGCCACTCGAGCCACAGCGGTGCTCCAATGAGGGTTGGGGCCGGGAGATACTTGACCCGTCCAGATTAGTGCCTGTGGCCGCCGGAGCGGTCCTCAGGCGTCAGCCGTTCGCCGCCGTCGCCGACCTCGTCGTCGGCCACCACCACTCGTTTGGGCACCTTGGCCGGCTTGTTCTGCCAGCGGCGGCCGAACAGGTAGATCACCGGCAGCGTGCAGATCAACGGCCCGATGATGGCGACCGGGCGCATCAGCCACCAGTGCAGGGTCGGCGCCACCGCCTCGGAGTCCCGGCCGAAGATCGACCACTCGATGCCGCGGGACAGCGCCATTCCGGTGGTGTGGAACAAGAACAACGGCAGCGAGAACCGGGTGAAGACGGCCATCGTCCGTGATACCCAGCCGCCCTTGCCCAGCGCCCGCAGCACGCTGGGCCGGACCAGTTCGGCGACCCCGATCTGGAACACCGTGAGCGCCAGGATGCAGACCGTCGGCGGGGCCATGTTCGATCCTTGGCCGGGTACCCCGACCATCGAACCCGGGTACAGCCCGGAGAACACCAAACCGATCAGGGCGAACAGCCCGCCGAGGGTCATCAACCGGCCGAGCTGCCGCGACCGCGGGGACTGGTACTCCCAGTCGATCCGGCCGTCCGAGTAGCGCGGGGCGTCGTCCAGGCCGGTCACCCGGCTGTGGAAGTAGCCGTACTGGAACGCGAAACCCCAGACGAAGATCATGTTCGCGAACTCGACGTACGGGATGTGGTAGCGGAACCGCAGGACGTCGACGATCACCGCGAGACCGGCGAGCACCACCAGCACCACGCTGTCGTAGTGCTTGTGCAGCCAGACGGTGACCGGCATCAGCAGGATGAACGCCAGGTAGGCGGCGATGAACCACAGCGGCGAGACCACCATCACCACGGCCCGGCCCATCCAGCTCACGTCGAACACCGAGCTGATCACGATGCCCAGCACGATCCAGGTCACCAGCAACGCCAGCGACGGGATGGCCAGTGCCTTGGTCTGTCGCCAGACGAACTGCCAGATGGAGTCGCCGCGGGCGGCCGCCCGTTTCCAGGCCTGCAGGTGCACGTAGCCGCCGATGTAGAAGAACAGCGGCATCACCTGCAGCAGCCAGGTGAAGATCCACAGTCCGGAGGTGAAGCCGAGCGGGCTGGTCGCCGACGGACCGTCGTCACCCCAGATCAGGATGGTGAAGCACCAGTGCCACAGGATCACCACCAGTAACGAGAAGGCGCGCAGGAAATCGGCGTACGGATCCCGCTGGCTGGGACGGCGCGACGTCCGGGTGACCATCGTGCCTCCGTTCAGTTCGGGCGGGTGCGCTGTCGTTCACAGCCGATCACCTGGTACTTCATTTCTCGATCGCAACCGGCTGGGTCCACGATAGAAGCATGACGGCCCCTGCCCCGACCTACCCGGTGACGCACCGCCCCGAGTTGCGTCGCTACCTCGGGCTGGCTGCGGTCATTGTGCTGCTGGTCGTGAGCAACGTGATGGCCAACCGGGTGATTCCCCAGTGGGCGTACATCCCGTGGAACCTGTCGATGGCGGTCCTGCTGCTGGTCATCGCCCGGTTCGCCGGGGCCGGCCCGGTGGCCGTCGGGCTCGGAATCAGGCACTGGCACCGGCCGGTCGGCGTCGGGCTGCTGCTGGCCGCCCTCACCGCACTGATCTTCGCCCTGGGGATGGCCATCCCGGCGACCAGGGACGCGTTCGTCGACAGCCGGGCGGCGACCGCATCGGTGCCGATGATGCTCTACCAGGTGCTGGTGCGGATCCCGCTGGGCACGGTGGTGATGGAGGAGGTCGCCTTCCGCGGGGTGTTGCCGGCCCTGCTCGGGGCCTCTCCGGCGATCCGCTGGCGCTGGGGGCCGGTGCTGGGCGCATCCGTCCTGTTCGGGCTCTGGCACATCCTGCCGTCGATCGGCATGGCCACCGGCAACACGGCCGTCAACGAGGTGCTCGGCGGCGATCAGCTGGTGACGACCCTGCTGGCGGTTGCCTCGATGACGATCGCCGGGGTGCTGATGTGCGCGCTGGCCCGGCTCGGCAAGGGGATCAAGACGACCATGCTGCTGCACTGGGCGACCAACTCGCTCGGTTTCGTCGCCGCCTGGCTGCTGATGCACTGAGTCCGCCCGACCCTCCCGAAGTCGGCGCGGCCCTCATGACCTGCCCCTTTGACGATGCTCCGCGGAGCGGAGCAACGCCGCAGCGGTACGCCTGACCTGCACCTTTGACATTGCTCCGCGGAGCGGAGCATTGCCGAAGGGGGCTGCGCCCGGGTGGGCACGGGTACCGGCGGCGGCAGTCGTACAGTCGCGACATGGAGATCACCAAGTACGGACATGCGTGCCTGCAGGTGCGCGACGGCGACGCCAACATCCTGATCGATCCCGGCACCTTCTCCGCCGGTTTCGAGAACCTCACCGGGCTGACGGCGATCCTGGTCACCCATGTGCACGCCGACCATCTGGACACCGCCCGGTTCGGCGCGCTGGCCGCGGCGAACCCGCAGGTGGCGATCCATGCGGAGGCGGCAGCGGTTGAGGAGCTGGCGAAGGTCGGCGTCACCGCGACGGTGGCCACCGCCGGCCAACGGCTGGATGTCGGCACGCCGGTTGAGCCGTTCGGTGAGCTGCACGCGGTGATCCACGCCGACCTGCCGCGGTTCGGCAACATCGGTTACCTGATCGGCGGCCGGCTGCTGCACCCCGGTGACGCCCTGACCGTGCCCGACTTCGACGTGGAGATCCTGGCCGTGCCGACGATGGCGCCGTGGATGGCGCTCAAGGAGGCGATCGATTTCGAGCGGGCCGTGGCGCCGAAGGTGGCGATTCCGATCCACGAGGCGCTGCTGCGCAACACCGACATGTACTACGGGCGGCTGGAGCACATGGGCCCGGCCGGCTTGCGCCTGCTGAACCTGGACGACGGGCACACCGAACAACTCTGACCCGCGCTCTTCGCGGTTCGTCACGCGATCTCCGGGCCAGCGCACGGTTTCGCCCGTCCGGCGTGTCATGATGCACCGGTCCTGACGCTCGGCCGGCGATCCGCCCGGGCGTCGGGCCGTGTCCGTGGAGAACGCACCGCAGGCCGGAACAGCGGCCGTCTGGGGTCAGTTGATGAGCGAACGCACTCAGCGCAGGAACAGCACGACGGCAGGGACCGGCACGACCGTCGCCGGTGCGCGGCCGGAGCCGCCGGCCGGGTCGACGTTCGTCCCGCACCTGGACCCGGGCGCCACCGAGAAGTCGGTGATCGTCCGCCTGGTGCTCGGCAGCTTCGTCATGCTGTTCATCGAACTGGCGCTGATCCGCTGGCTCGGCTCCAACATCCTGCACCTGTCGTACTTCACCAACTTCGTGCTGCTCGGCTCGTTCCTGGGGATCGGGCTGGGCTTCCTGATCGCCCGCAAGAGCTGGTCGATCCTGCCGGTGTCCGGTGGGCTGCTGATGCTGCTGGTACTCGGCGTCTTCCTGTTCCCGGTGGGCCTGGATCGCACCGGGACATCCATCATCTACTTCACCGCGGCCAACCCGTCCGGGCCGCCGGCCTGGTTGGTGCTGCCGCTGATCTTCGTGGTGGTCGCCGTGCTGTTGGCCGGTCCGGCCGAGGTCGTCGGCCGCTGCTTCGGGCAGCTCAAGCCGCTGACGTCCTACCGTTGGGACCTGATCGGCTCGCTCAGCGGCATCCTCACCTTCACCCTGGTGTCGTTCCTGCGGGCGCCGTCACTGGTCTGGGGGTTGATCGCCTCGATCGTGCTGGTCGCGCTGAACCGGCCGGGTCTGAAGCTGCTCACCGGCATCTTCGGGGTCGGCATCGTGCTGGTGCTGCTGGCCGAATCGACCACCGCCGGCGTCTCCTGGTCGCCGTACTACAAGGTGCTGACCGAGGACGCCGGCACCTTCCAGGGCTCGACCCTGGTGAAGATCTCCGTCAACGGCGTGCCGCACCAGCTGATGGGGCCGGCCGAATGGAAGCTGACCGAAGCGGAAGCGCAGTACCGCACCCCGTACGAACGCACGGTCAACCAGTCGCTGGACAACGTGCTGATCGTCGGCGCCGGGTCCGGCTCGGACGTCGCCATCGCGCTGTCCAAGGGCGCCAAGCACGTCGACGCGGTGGACATCGACCCGCGGATCGTGCAGATCGGCGAGCAGCGCAACACCGACCGGCCGTATCAGGACCCGCGGGTCGACGTGCACATCAACGACGGCCGGGCCTTCCTGGAGAGCACCAGCACCAAGTACGACCTGATCCTGTTCGCCCTGCCGGACTCGCTCGCACTGGTCAACGGCGCCTCGCAGATCCGGCTCGAATCGTTCCTGTTCACCGCGCAGGCGCTGCAGGCGGCGCACGATCACCTGAAGCCGACCGGCGCCTTCTCGATGTACAACTACTACCGCGAGCCGTGGCTGATCGACCGGTTGGCCGGGACCGCGGCGGCCGCCTTCGGGCACCAGCCGTGCGTCGACCAGACGGTCGACCACCAGGCCGTCGTCACCATCGCAGTGGATCCGGCGAACCAGAAGTGCGCCAACACCTATCAGGCCAGCGGACCGGTGATCGCGCCGGCCACCGACGACCGGCCCTTCCTGTACTTCGAGGGCGGCGGGATCCCGGCGATGTACCTGTGGACGCTGTTCGGCATCCTGCTGATCTCGCTGATCGCGGTCCGCTCGCTGGGCGGTCCGTTCCGCTCGATGCGGCCCTATGCCGACCTGTTCTTCATGGGCGCGGCCTTCCTGTTGCTGGAGACCAAGAACATCGCCACCTTCGCGCTGCTGTTCGGCACCACCTGGTTGGTCAACGCGATGGTCTTCGCGGGGGTGCTGGTGATCGTGCTGCTGGCCGTCGAGACCACCCGAAGATTCAGGACGCCACCGCTGCCGGTGGTGTGGGGCGCGATCCTGGTGGCGCTGGCGCTCGCCTACGTGGTGAACCCGGACTGGCTGCTGGCCTGGCCGTTCTGGCCGCGGCTGATCGTCGCGGTGCTGCTGGCCTTCCTGCCGATCTACCTGGCCAACATCGCCTTCGCGAAACGGTTCGCCGCCACCGATCACGCGCAGGCGGCCTTCGGGGTGAACCTGCTCGGCGCGATCCTCGGCGGCTGCCTGGAGTACGCCGCGCTGCTCACCGGCTACCGCAACCTGCTGATCCTGGTCGCGGTGCTCTACGGCCTCGCCTTCCTGCTGACCCCACGGCGCGGCGGCAAGCTGATCAGCATCTAGATTGACCGGCATGGAAGCCGCCGAACTCCGCGCCCTACAGAAGCCCGTCAAGGACGCCTACCGCGACGACCCGGCGAAGGCAACGGTCCGCAAGACCGTCGAGGGCCGGTTCACCGCCGACGGCATCACCTGCACGGTGGACACCTGGGCCGGGCCGACCAGGGCCGGGCTGCACCCGGCGACGGGGGGTGACGGGTCAGACGCCTGTTCGGCGGACATGCTGCTGCAGGCGCTGGCCGCCTGCGCCGGGGTGACGCTCCGGTCGGTGGCCACCGCGATGGGCATCGAGCTGCGCGATGCGGTGATCAGCGCCAGCGGGACCTGGGACGCGCGCGGCACCCTCGGGGTCGACCGCAGCGTGCCGGTCGGCTTCACCGCGATCGAGTTGAGCTTCGAGCTGGACACCGACGCCGAGCCGGCCAAGGTGGACAAACTGCTCGAACTCACCGAGCGCTACTGCGTCATCGCCCAGACCCTGCAGGCCCCGCCGACGGTCACCGTCGCCCGCGGCTGATCCCGGCGCCGTCAGCCGCGCGCCTCGAACTCCACCACCCTGCTGTAGCCGTGGTCGTTGCTGTCGGTGATCAGCAGCCGCAGCGCGCCGGTGGTGACCGGCGGAAAGTCCGAGACAACGGTGCCGTCGGTATTGCCGCGGACCTGGGCCAGCGTCGACCATGAGCCGTCGACCAGCGCCTGGACGTCGTAGTCCCGCAGCCCGTAGCCCGACGCCGGGTTGGTGCCGTTGTCGACGGTGAACACCCTGGCCTGTGTGAGCGTCACCGGCTCGCTCCAGGTCAGCGTCAGGGTGTCCGGCCAGGTCGCCTTGTCCGCGTCGTTCCAGCCGTTCCCGGCGTTCCAGACCGCGTAGTCGTGCTGGCCGGCGATCGAACCGTCGTTGACCGCGGCCACCGAGAACTTGGAGTGGGTGCTGGAGGCGCCGGCGGTGGCCAGCTTGGCCAGATTGTCGACCTTCGCGTACACCGACAGTTCGCCGAGCTGGGTGTTGTTGCCCGGCTCGCTGGTGTACCAGCCGCGGGTGACGTGCAGCCGGACATACCTCGCGGTGGTCCGGGCGAACTGCGTCACCTGACCGGTTTTCGGGGCGTCGGTGACGGTGGCCACCGTCGTCCAGGCGCTGCCGTCCAGTGAGGTCTGCACCTGGTAGTCGCGGGGTCCGTAGCTGCTCCGGCCGGACTGCCCGATCGCCATCAACGAGGTCGGATCGCCGAGGTCGACGCCGATCTCGGCCGGGTCGGTCGCCGTCGGCCCCTGGCCGGGGACGTTGCCGCCGGACACCCAGAACGTCGAGGCCTGGCCATCGGTGGCGAAGCTCGCCGGATACCGGTCCTGGTTCGAGGACGCGAAGGCCTGCGGGTACCTGGCGCCAACGGTGTTCAGCGCCAGGTTGTCCGAGTGGCTCAGCAGCACCTCCGCGGACCCGCTGGTCCCGTTCGAACCGTCGACGCCGATCGTCACCCGGCTACTCCCGTCGGTCCGATCACCGTGCAGCAGCACGGTTTCGGTGACGAACGAGTCGGCAGGGATCCGCACCTTCCGCGCCGGGAGGTCGGCACTGACGCCGTCACCGGTGGTCGCGGTCAGCGTCACCTGCACGGTCTTGGATGCGCCGTTGTGGATCCGGATCCTGGCCTGGTTGGTGCCGCCGGCGGCCAGCGGCAGGCGGCGGTCGAGCGCCTCAACCGTCAGCGTCGGCTGCTTCGCGTCAACCGGCGTGAGGGTGACCGGACCGAGTAGCCCGTAGTCCATCCGCTCCCGTCCGGCGGCGCCGGTACCCGGCGCCACCCGGACCGCGTTCAGCAGCGTCGACGCCACCCGGACGGTCACGGTGTTGCGGCCCGGCCGGATCCGGTCGCCGATGTCGATGTGGTGCAGGTCCTGCAGATCGACCGGGTCCAGTTGGGTGCCGTTGACGGCGACCCGCACCGTGTCCACCGCCGACCCGAGATCCAGGTAGCTGCGGCGCACGCCCTGCCACGACGAGCCGACGGTGAAGGTGCTGGTGTAGGTGCCGATGCCGGACACGTCCGCCAGGTCCACCGGGTAGCCGGCGTCCGTGGTGACCGCCGACCAGGGCGGCAGAGTGCCGTCGTCGGCGGCCGTCAGCTGCACGCTGGGCAGCGCGGTCTTGCTGGTGTCGCCGGCCAGGTCCGACGGACCTGCGGTCCAGCTTTCGGTAGCGAGAGTCCAGTCGTCCAGGGCGATCTGGCTGACGCTCCCGTCGTTGCGGGCCGTGGTCACTTGGTGCCCGGGGTGTCCGGCGCCGGGGAAGGTGTCGTCCCGACGGGCGGTCACCGCGATCACCGTGGCGTCGGCCGCCTCCAGCCGGACGTCGACGGTGACCTTCCCGCCGGAGCGCTGGTAGTCGGTGATCGGGGTGATCTCGCCGGTCCAGGTGTTGAGCCGGTACGGCACGCCGGAGCCGGTGAGGGTGATCTGCTGTTCGGCCGTCGACGTCGATTGGTTGAACAGGTAGTAGTAGTTCGTCCCGGAGTCCTGTCGGCGGACGCTGACGATGTCCGACGAGGCACCGGATGCCGTGCCCTGTCCGGGCTTTCCGGGAGTCGCGGCACCCGGCCGGTCGATCGCCCGGTGGGCGGCGGCCGCCGGTACCTTCAGCCGGGCCAGCGCCGCCGGTACCTCGCTCTCGCTGCCGACCCGGATCACCCCTGGGGTCCGGCGGAGCTGGGTCATCACCGCGGCCAGCCGGCGGTCCTTCACACCGGTCGGATCCAGACCCGGTGTGTGGGACGGGAAGTCGCCGATCACCACGACCTTCAGGCCGCTGCGGGCAAAGGACAGCAGCCGCTGCGCGGTGTCCAGCGGCATCGTGCTCTGGTCCTTGAGCAGCATTGCCCGGTAGGCGCTGGACTGCGGGAACAGCGTGCCGTTGGAGACCGACGCATCGTCGCCACGCAGGCTCGCCGGGCTGACGTAGTCGTAGGTGTAACCCTGTCGGGCCAGCGCAGACCTGCTGCTCAGCAACGTGTTCGAGCCGGATCCGGTGGTGCCGTGCCCGGTCATCCCGAAGTCCTGCCAGTACACCGCGACGTCGAACCGCGGCTTGCCCTGCCGGAGCACCAGCTGCAGCCGGGCCACATTGTCGTTGACCTGCTTGTAGTCCGCCCAGTTCGGGCCGCCCTTGGCGCCCCAGGCCTCGGCGAACGAGGTGTTGCCGCCGTACGTCATCCCCGGCCATCTGGTCGAGGCGCTGACGTTGTCCGGTCCCTGCGTCAGGTACGGATAGCCGTGCCAGACCACCTGGGTCACCCCGCCGGCGAAGCCGCGGTAGACCGCCTGCAGGTTGCCTGGGTCCTCGGCGCCGCCGGCGGTGGTGGCCCAGACCTTCTCCCTGGTGGCGCAGCACTCGTTGGACACCATGGTGTTGCCGTTCAGGTGCGCGCCGACGGCCAGCAGCTTGTAGTCCTCGATGTTGTGGTTGAAGGCCAGCGACTCCCCCTCGGGGATGTCGACGAACCGACTCGCCTCGGCCGTGTCGACCGGACCGCCGTAGGGCTGCTCGCGCAGCCCCATGCCGTTCGCCCGGGTCCACTGCTGCAGGAACTTCAGCCGCCGGTCGATGTAGACATCGCTCCAGGTCTGCCGGTAGTCGGTGCGGATCCGGGCGCCGTCGGCGAAGTCGAAGAAGGTGCCGGCCGACAGTCCCTGGGTGCCGGCACCGGCCAGCGCCGGCAACAGCGGGATCGGCGAGTAGCCACGCCGCTGCTGCCACTGCTGGGCGAAGTCCCAGGTCCACTTCTGCGAGCTACCCAGTTCCAGCGAGTCCTCGAACAGGTTGACGCTGCCGACCTGCTTGATCTGCTGCCGGACCTGCGGGGTGAGGATCTGCGAGTCGTAGAAGTCGGTGGTCGCCTCGGCGCCCTGCCGGCTGAGGTAGTCCAGGTAGTAGTTCGGGCTGGTCGCGGTGAGATTGCTGCGACTGGTGCCGTCCGCGGTCTGGTAGAAGGCGATCAGCGCATAGGTGTCGGTGGCCGTCCCGGGAAAGGTGACGGACAGCTTGCCGTCGCTCACCTGTCCGGTCAGCACCTGCACCGAACCCTGGTCGAGCATCCGGGATCCGGACGTCTGGGTGTCGCAATCGGCCTGTTGGCAGCGGGCCACCAGGGCGGCGACCAGGGTGGTGGTGGCGCCCTTGGGCGGAGCCGGCGTGAGGTTCGCCGGCAGCGCCCCGCTGCGCGTGCTGCCGCCCGGCGCGAACTCGTAGGAGTACACCAGTTGCTGGGCCGCCCGCGGATCGTTGAGGTCCGAGACGGTCGGCACCACCGCGGGCCAGCGCGGCCCGATGGTCAGGTCGAGTCCGAGGTCAAGGTCGGCGGCGGCCGCCAGCATGGTGTCGACCTTCTCGGTCCACAGCGGCGTTCCCCAGCCGTACTTCGCCAGGAAGTCCGGGGACTTCCCGTCGGGGCCGTCGACCGAGAATGCGGCCACCTCGGCGCCGCCGGCGCCGGCGGCCTTCATGTCGGCGAGTTCGGCGCGCAGTTCGTCGTTGTCGGTGTAGGCCAACGGCATCCACCACCGGTACTTCGGCCGGACGGTGGCCGGTGGGTCGGCGAACGTGCTCGCCGTCAGGCGCGGTGCCGCAGCGGTGGCCGCCGGCTCGGGCGCAGCGGGTGCCGACGCGGCGGGTGCCGACGCGGCCGGGGCGGGCGCGGCCGGGGAGGCCGGTGCGGGCGCGGCCGCGGCGGGCGCAGCCGGGGCGGGCGCGGCGGCGACGGTCAGCAGACTGCCGGTCAGCACTGCGGAAACGGCGAGCCCGAGGATCGGGCGCCGGCGGACGAGTTTCATGCGTCTCCCTGGATGCGACGGCAGTGTCGAGCCCGACCCACCTTTCAGAACGAAGCCGCGCACGTCAATGACAACGGCCGCAACGAAAGTGCGCGACGGTGCATCGAAACCGATCGCGCGCCGGATCGAAGACCTCGACCGCCGTCGCCGGGACGGCGCTGTCCCGGGACCGGAATCCCGGCCGCCCGGGACACCGGGCCGATGACGGCAGGACCGCTCCCGCCCCACCCTGACCTGGTCAACAGCCAATCGGCCCGGACCGACGCCAGCCCGGCCTGGAACGGGCCCGTTCAGGGGAGATCCAGATGTCGTTACCGAGCACCGCACGCACGAGCCCTACCCGGTTGAACACTCCGCGAGGATCGATGCGCACGTGTGCGCCGATCGTCGTGGCAACGTTGGTACTCACGTTGAGCGCCTGCGGCACGACGAAGAATGCGGCCGGCCCGTCCGTCCCCCCGGCCACCTCGGCGGCCGCGGCGCCGGCGGTCACCGCAGCCGCCGCCGCGGCCCAAACGTCCGCACCGGCAGTCAGTTCCGCGCCGGCTTCCAGCGCCGCCGACCCGTCGATGGATCCCTCGATGGAGATGAGCAGCTCCGCGGACGCGCCGACGTCGCCGGCCGCTTCGTCGTCAGCGGAGTCCTCGAAGGCCGCGCCCCCGAAATCCGCGCCCCAGAAGCCGTCGACCCCGCCCGACCCGGCCGCCGTGCCGAAGGCGCCGATCGAGAACGCCATCACCATCGAGACACCCGGTATGCGCTACAACATTTCCGGGAAACTGCACCCCGGCATCGCCTCGATCACCCTGACCAACTCCGACGACGAGGCGCACATGATGGCCGTCGCCAGGCTGAAGAAGGGCGTCACCCTCAAGCAGGTGCGCAAGGCACTCGGGCAGAGCGAGGGCGCGGCCGCGCCGCTGCTCGCCGACGGGATGGATACCAGCTACGGCACCCCGGATCTGCTCGGCGCCGGGCAGTCCGAGACCGTCACCGCACTGGATCTGCCGGCCGGCACCTACGCACTGATCTGCTTCCTGACCGACGCGAAGGGCATGCCGCACTGGCAGATGGGCATGGTCGATCTGCTGACGGTGGCCGGCCCGGTCGCCACCGAGAAGCCGAAGTCGGACGGCACCATCACCCTCGACGACAAGGCGATCACCCTGCCGAAGGGCTTCACCGGTAGCGGCACCTTCCTGGTCCGCAACGCGGGCAAGGCGCCGCACAACATCTCGATCGCCAAGTTGGACAAGGGCACGCCGCTGCTGGACTACTACCAGCACGTCGGACAGGCAATGAACGGTTCGGGTCAGGTCGAGGGCGGCGGCGGCCACCTGGTCGGCGGGATCGATGCGCTGTCGCCGGGCCAATCGGCCTACCTGACGCTGGCCCTGACCAAGGGTCACTACGCCTACCTGTCGACCACGGATGCGCAGGGCCCGCAGTTGCCGACGCAGCACGGCGAGCTCGACATCTCGTGATCACTCTTCCCGCGGGCACCGCTCGGGGGGATCATGGCGTGATGTCCGGAATCACCAGTGACGCGGCCGTGGGGGATCCGCACCCCGGCCGGGAGCGGCTGGCCAGGGTGCTGGCCTGGCCGGCGCTGCTGATGCCCGCGCTGATCCTGGCGCTGCACCTGGCCAACGCGAACACCCCCGTGCAGACCTGGTGGTTCGGCTTCTTCGTCATCGGCGGCGGGCTGGGCGCGATGGGCGCCCTGCTCGCCACCAAGGTGCCCGACAACCCGATCGGCTGGATCTTTCTGGTCGGCGGGATCGGCGAAGGGTTGACGGGGTTCGGCCGGGAATGGGCGGTGTTCGGGTACGTCACCCATCCTGGCAGCCTGCCGTTCCCGGAGTGGGCGGCGTGGTTCGGCTGGGGCGCCACCATCTCGTTGGCGACCCTTCCACTTGCCCTGCTCCGATTCCCGGACGGCCGGCTGTCCAGCCGGCGTTGGCTCATCGTGCAATGGGCGGTGGTCTGCTTCACCGCGGTGTCGGTGGTCGCCCAGATGCTCACCGCCACCGAGTACACCGAGGAGATGCCCGGGCTGCGCAACCCGATCGGTGTCCCGTGGTCCGGTTGGGACGCCATCGAACTGGTTGCCTGGACGTGCCTGTCCGCAACCGTTGTGCTGGCGGCGCTGTCGCTGGTGCTGCGCTGGCGGGGAGCGACCCCGCAACTGCGCCGACCGCTGCGCTGGGTGACCATCGCCGGGGTCGCCCTGTGCATCGAAACCGTGCTCGAGAACACCCCGATGTCGGACCGCCTGGCCATCTTCGACTGGCTCGGGCCGCTGGTGTTCCTGATCTTCGTCGGGACCGTCACGCTGGCGATCCTGCGATACCGGTTGTGGGACATCGACGTACTGATCGACCTGTCGCTGGTCTACGGCATCCTGACCGTGCTGGTCGGTGGACTGTTCGTGGCCGCGGTCACCCTCGCGGGAAAGGTGCTGGACCAACAAGATGCGCTCTGGCCGGCCCTGGTCGCCATCGGGGTGTTCGCGCTCGCCTTCGTCCCGTTGCGCAATCGGATCCAGCAATTGGTCGACCGCGTTCGCACCGGCGCTCGCACCGACCCCTACCGAATGCTGTCCATCCTGGGTCGCGATCCCGATCAGCCGGCCGGCAGCGCGCTGCTGGCCGAGGCGTTGGAAGTCGCGGTCGGCGAGTCCGGTTGGCTCGACTACCTGTGCGTCACCCCCACGGACAGCCCGCCGGTGACCAGCGGCGCCGCCCGCACCGAGAAACACGGTGTGACGCTGATGTTCTCGGGCGTCCCGGTCGGCGAGATGCAGGTCGCGTTCCGACCGGGCACCACGGGTCGGGTGGGCCCGGCGCAGCTGGCCGAGCTGGCCAACCGGGTGGCCGCGGTGGCACACGCGGTCGGTGTCGGTGAGGCGGTCGCCCAGTCGCGGCGGAACATCGCGGTCGCCCGCGAGGAGGAACGCCGCCGGGTGCGCCGCGATCTGCACGACGGGTTGGGGCCGGCGCTGGCGGCGATCGCGATGCGGGTCGACGGGGCGCGGATGCTGGTGGGCTCCGACCCGCTGCGAGCCACCGAGGTGCTGTCCAAGCTGGGGGATGACGTCCGCACCACCATCGATGACGTCCGCCGACTGGTCTACGACCTGCAGCCGCCGGTACTGGACGCGGTCGGGCTGGTGGCGGCGCTGGCCGAGCAGGCCTCGGCGTTCTCCGGTTCGGCGGCCGTCACCGGCTTGGCCGACGGCACCGATCAGCAGCCCGGGTTGTCGGTGGAACTCGTTGCCCCGACCGACTTTCCCGACCTCCCGGCGGCGGTGGAGATCGCCTGCTACCGGATCGTCTGCGAGGCGCTGGCCAACGTCGCCCGGCATTCACTGGCCTGTCACTGCCAGGTCACGCTGACCCTGGCGGACGACGTCCTGCAGATCGTGGTCGACGACGACGGGCAGGGGGTCGCCACCGGCGCGCGGCCCGGGGTGGGCACCGCCTCGATGATCGAGCGGGCCACCGAACTGGGCGGCGGCTGCCTGCTGAGCGACTCCCCGATGGGCGGAACCCGGGTGACGGCAACGCTTCCGGTGGGACCGACCGGTCCGCCGGCCCGGTCGGTGGTGGCGTCCGGCCCGGCGTCCGGCCCGGCGCCGATCGCGGAGCTCGGCAACACGCCGGTCGCGGCGACCGACCCGGCCATCGGGTCGGGGCCGGCCCTGGTCGAGGTGACGCCATGACCGTCCCTACCCGCCGCGAACCGGTCCGGCTGCTGCTGGTCGACGACCACCCGATGTTCCTCGAGGGCCTGCGATTGGTGTTGTCCGCCGAGGCCGACCTCGAAGTCGTCGGCGAGGCCGTCACCGGCGACCAGGCGGTGACCGCGGCGCTGGACCTGCAGCCCGACGTGGTGGTGATGGATCTGCACCTGCCGGGGCTGCGCGGTACCGACGCGACCCGGCAGATCGTCGCCACCAGCCCACATATCGGGGTGTTGGTGCTGACCATGTTCGACGACGACGACAGCGTGTTCGCCGCGATGCGGGCCGGCGCCCGCGGCTACCTGCTGAAAGGGGCGGCGCACGCGCAGGTGGTCCGCGGCATCCTGGCCGTCGCCGACGGGGAGGTGATCTTCGGTCCGTCGGTGGCGCGGCACATGCAACGCTTCTTCGAGGCGCCGCCGGTGCCGTCGGTCTTCCCGGGGCTGACGCCGCGCGAGCACGAGGTGCTCGACCTGGTGGCCCGCGGCCGGTCCAATACCGACATCGCCCGGTCGTTGGGGGTGTCCGGGAAGACGGTCCGCAACCACGTCTCCAACCTGTTCGCGAAGCTGCAGGTGGCCGATCGGGCGCAGGCGATCGTCCGGGCCAGATCGGTCGGCCTCGGTGTCGACGAGCAGGGCTGACGACCGGCCGGTGTTCGTCCTGCACGAGCATCACCGGCCGCGGCACCACTTCGATCTGCGGCTGGAGCAGGACGGCGTATTGCGGTCGTGGGCGGTGCCACGCGGGCTGCCCACCGAATCCGCCCGCGACCGGCTGGCGGTGCCGGTGGCCGATCACGACCTGGAGCACGCCACCTACACCGACCCGGACAAGGCGATCGCCGACACCGGATGGTGGGAGCTGTTGGACCGCAACGCCAAACGTTTCGTCTTCCGGTTGCACGGCGCCACCGGCAGCCGCCGATACGCGCTGATCGACACCGGCCGCGACTGGTTGCTGCATCTGACCAAGGAACAACCCTGAGGTCCGCGGCGCTGCGAGCCGGCCGTAGGGTTGTCACATGGAATATCGCCAGCTCGGCCGCAGCGGCCTGAAGGTATCCGTACTCACCCTGGGCACCATGGGCTTCGGCGGCGCCGGCGGGTTCAGCAAGGTCGGCAGTCTCGACGTCGCGGATGCCAAGAGCCAGGTCGATCTGTGTCTGGACGCCGGGGTGAACCTCATCGACACCGCCGACATGTACTCCGCCGGGCTGTCCGAGGAGATCGTGGGCCAGGTCCTGCGGGGCCGCCGGGACGAGGTGCTGCTGACCACCAAGGTGCGATTCACCATGGGCGAGGGCCCGAACGATGCCGGGCTGTCCCGGCACCACATCAT
This sequence comes from Nakamurella lactea DSM 19367, assembly GCF_000426645.1. Taxonomy (GTDB): domain Bacteria; phylum Actinomycetota; class Actinomycetes; order Mycobacteriales; family Nakamurellaceae; genus Nakamurella; species Nakamurella lactea. The sequence goes on from NZ_AUFT01000018.1 coordinate 162,049, forward strand.
CCGCGGCTGTGAGGCCAGCCTGCGTCGGCTGGGCACGGATTACCTGGACCTGTACCAACTGCACGAACGGGACGGGGTGACGCCGGTCGAGGAGACCCTCGAGGCGCTGGACCTGTTGGTCGCGCAGGGCAAGGTGCGCTATGTCGGCGCGTCGAACTTCGCCGCCTGGCAGATGATGAAGTATCTGGGCGTCGCCGAGCGGGATCGACTGCCGCGCTTCGTCTCCCAGCAGATCCACTACTCGCTGTTGTCCAGGGACGCCGAGTACGAACTGATCCCGATGAGCATCGACGAGGGCATCGGCAACCTGATCTGGAGTCCGCTGGGCGGCGGCATGCTGACCGGCAAGTACCGGCGTGGCGGCACCGACGAGACGGTCCGTTACGCCGAACTGAACGCCAGTACCGAGCCGCCGGTCCACGATCCGGAGCAGCTGTACGACCTGGTCGAGGTGATCGCGGCAGTTGCCGGCGCCCATGAGGTCTCGCTGGCGCAGGTGTCGCTGGCCTACCTGCTGGACAAGCCGGGCGTCAGCAGTATCGTCATCGCCGGCCGCACCCAGGAGCAGTTGGCCGACAATCTCGCGGCGCTGGATCTGACGCTCAGCGATGACGACGTCGCGCAACTGGACGCGGCGTCGGCGCTCCGACCGATCTATCCGTTCTGGCACCAGGCGGCGACCGCCTCAGACCGGCTGTCGGCCGGCGACCTCACCCTGCTGCAGCGCTACCTGTAGCTGCTCGTTCCGGTCGGTCAGTCGGATCCGCACGGTGACCAGATCAGCGCCGAGCACCCGCACGTTCATCGCATTGAAGGCCCGGAGCGGATGTCCGCGGATGATCCTGCGCTGCCGGGCAAGCGGGTCGTCGTCGGGTAGCACCGTGGCCACCCCGGTGAGCCAGCGGTAGCGGAACCCGATCCGCACCCGCACCCTGACCCGGGGGTCGGCACGGATGTTGCGCACGTAGCCGGCCCGCAGCCCGTGCTCGGCGATGATCCAGAAGTCGTCGCCAGTTCGGCCGTTGCCGACCGGTACCCGACGCGGCCGGCCGGAGGTCCGGCCAGTGGTCTCCAGCAGCGCGAGTCCGAGCGGGTTGAGGCCGACCGCCAGCAGGGTCCGCACCGCAGGGCTCAGCAGCCAGCGCTGGAACGTCCTGGCCAGCAGGATCTTCGCCCGCCGGCTGCACACGGTGATCACGAACAACGTCAGATACACCGCTGTCTGCACGATCGGCAGCGTCGGACCGCCACCCGGGGCGAGCAGGAACAGCGCCCAAGTGATCGCCAGCGCGACAAGGGTTCCGGCGATCAGACCGCGCGGAACCGCGCCGCGGGCCGCTCGAGCGGCATTGCTCATACGAGTGTACAGCTTCATACGACTGTATGATTGCAGATGCGGCGGTCAAGTCAAGCAGTTTGTCCGAAGAAGCGGCGACCATGCGCTGGAGGCGGCGACTCAGGGCGACCAGGGCAACGGCGCGGATCCGATGCCCAGCAGCGAACCGGACAGAGTGCGGGTCGGATCGGCAACGCTCACCCGGCAGCTGGCCGCGGCGCCGCTCCAACTGCCGTCATCGACGGCCTCGACCCGCAGCTGGCCGCCGGCCGTCGGGTCCGTCATTCCAGTTGCGGTCACGGCAAACTGCCGACACGCAGCCTGGTAGTCGTCCGCTGTCGTTGCCCCAGTTGTCAGGTAGACGGACCCGATCTGTTCGACGTTATGTGATCGACCGCAGATCTCCGACATCTCGTCGCGGGTGCCCGGTTCGCTAGTGGTACTGAAGAAGCAGCGCCCGTATATCCGCGCCATTTCGGGGCCAGTCAGCTCGACCGCGGTCGGGATCCCGTCGGGATCGACGGCAACACAGGCAACCCAATGACCGGCCGGATCATCCTCGGTCGGACCTACGAGCTGGGCCGAGGGGATCGCATCGGTCCGAATCCCGATCTGCCGCCCGGCCCGCCGCCAGATCCGCCCGGTCGCACCCACCTTGTCGGCGAGCGCGGCAAGCGCCGGTCCACAGTCGGCTTCCGACTCGGTGAACATCTCCCGCAGGCTCATCACCCGTGGCAGATCGACGCCGACCCGTACGGCTATCACCCGCGCGGCATCGACAGCGGTGCAGTCGCCAGGTGTCCCGCGGGATGTCGACGTTTGCGGTTGGCCGTCGTCCAGGACGATGTTCCCCTGGCCGCCGACGGCGAGCACGCCGGTCAGGCACTCGCCGACGGTCGGGATCGGCACCCCAGCGGCGCTGCCGGCGACGCGCTTGCCGCCGATCACCGGCAGGAAGACCGCGGCGAGCGCCGCCAGCGCCAGCACCGCGAGCCCCGTCGTTCGCCGCTCCACCGCCGAAGTCTAGGACGCCGGATCGGGCCGTGCCGACGGTCAGCTGCCGTGCCTGTCACGGTTCGGCGGACTCCGGTGTCTCATGTCCGGGGTTCGGCTTCGACAGCTTCAGGACGAAGGGATCGACCATGATGGTGTCCGTGGAGCGTCTGCGATGAGCGGAACATCGGGGTCGGGCTCGGCGGAGTCGGCGGCGGCCGTGTTCGCCGAGTACCGGTCGCTGCTGTTCACCGTGGCCTACGAGATCACCGGGTCCGTGGCCGACGCCGAGGACGTGGTGCAGGACAGTTTTCTGCGATGGACCGGCGTCGATCAGTCCCAGGTGCGCTCGCCGCGGGCCTACCTGGCCAAGATCGCCACCCGCGAGGCGCTCAACAAGCTGCGATCGGCGAGCCGACGGCGCGAGGAGTATGTCGGATCCTGGCTGCCTGAGCCGGTGTTGACCGAGCCCGACGTGGCCGACGACCTGGTGCTCGCCGAATCGGTGTCGATGGCGATGATGGTCGTGCTCGAGACGCTGACACCTGACGAACGAGCCGTGTTCGTGCTAGGCGAGGTGTTCGGGTTCTCGCATGCGGAGATCGCCGAGGCGATCGGCAAGAAGGTACCGGCGGTCCGGCAGATCGCCAGCCGTGCCCGCTCGCATGTGCAGGCGCGGCGGCCGGCGCCGGCCGCCGCCGTCGATCACCGAGAGGCCGATTCCCAACTGGTGGACCGGTTCATGCTGGCCGCCACGACCGGGAATCTGCAGGCGCTGATGGATGTGCTGGCGCCGGACGTGGTGTTGCTCACCGACGCCGGCGGCCAGAAGTCAGCGGCGCTGCGTCCGATCAACGGCGCGGACAAGGTGGGACGGTTCTTGGTGGCCGTGATCACCGAGAAGATCGCCGGCACCCTGCGGGCGGAGCCGGCGCTGGTCAACAGCGCCCCCGGCAGCGTCGTTTACATCGATGACGTGGCCGACACGATCGGCACCTTCGATCTGGTCGACGGCCGGATCAGCACCATCTATCTGGTCCGCAATCCCAACAAACTCGCAGGTCACGGCACCCGTCGCCGCCTCGGCCGCTGACTGCCCACTCTCCCCTTTGGCAATGCTCCGCTCAGCGGAGCATTGCCAAAGGGGGCAGGCATACGGTGGGAGCCCAACTCGTGGCCGAGGCGTGATGTCGGCCGCTGGTGCGGCCCTGTCGGTGGTGCGACGTCAGTCGGTGGTGCGACGGCGGTAGGCGCGCATCGCCAGCGGCGCGAAGATCGCGGCCAGCAGGATCGACCAACCGATCGACACGGGCACTGCATGTCGCAGCGGCCAGGATGCACCGGGCGCGGGACCCGGGACGTTGCCCCACAGTTCTCGCAGCGACTGCACGAGGGCCGAGATCGGATTCCATTCGGCGATCGTCCGTAGCCAGCTGCCCATGCTCTCGGTTGGCGCGAAGGTGTTGGCCAGAAAGGTGATCGGGAACATGGTGGTGAACATGACCCCGTTCACCGCTTCGACCGACCGCATCGCCGAACCGACCCAGATGCCGAGCCAGATCATCGCGAAGCCGAACAGCAGCAGCAGGGCGAAGGCCAGTACCGCATCGCCGACGCCGTTGCGGATACGCCAGCCGACGATCAACCCGGTCAGCGCCATCACCACCACCCCGATGCTGGAGTGGAGCAGACCGGCCAGGCTGCGGCCGACGAGGACCGCCGACGGTGAGATGGGCAGCGACCGGAAACGGTCGATGATGCCCTTCTGCAGGTCGTTGTTCAGCCCGATGGCCACGACGAAGGAGGCGAACGTCATCGTCTGACCCATGATTCCGGGCAACAACCATTCGCGATAATTGCCGTTCGCCGTCTGGATGGAGCCGCCGAAGACGAACGCGAACAGCAGCACGAACATCACCGGCTGGATGGTGACGTCCATCAACATCTCCGGCTGACGCTTGATGTGCGTCAAATTCCGGCGAACCAGTACCAGCGATTGGGTCCACAGGCTGGTCGGGTGGATCTGCGGCCGGGCCGAGATGGTGAAATCGGGGATGGCAGTGGTGGTCATGCCGAAACCTCCGTCGAGTCGTCGGTCGCAGTGCCGGCGGCAGTGTCGTCAGCTTCCGCCCGGTGTCCGGTGAGCGCCAGGAACACATCGTCCAGGCTCGGGCGTTTCAGGCCGAGGTCGTCGATCTCGATCGTGCTGCCTTCGAACACCGAGGCGATCCTGGTCATGTCGGACAATCCAGTCGCCGGCGCCGTCAGCTGGCGTGCTGACTCATCGACGTGCACATCGGAAACATGCGACCGCAACAGTTCTGCCGCCGAGGGCAGATCGTCGGCATGCGACACGGTGACCACCAGTGCTGCCTGTCCGGACGAGTCCTTCAGTTGGAGCGCGGTGCCGGCAGCGATCACCTTCCCGTGGTCGATCACCACGATCTCGTCGGCCAGCCGGTCGGCCTCCTCGAGATATTGGGTGGTGAGCAGCAAGGTCGTGCCGTCACGAACCAACTGCCGCAACACATCCCACAGCTCCAGCCGGCTGCGGGGATCGAGCCCGGTGGTCGGCTCGTCCAGGAACAACACCGGAGGGACCGCGACCAGGCTGACGGCCAGGTCGAGCCGGCGGCGCATACCACCCGAATAGTCCTTCACCACCTTGTCCGCTGCGTCGGTCAGCGAGAAGCGTTGCAACAGTTCGTCGGCGATCCGCTTCATGTCACGACTGGACAGGCCGTACAGCCGGCCGATCATCCGCAGGTTCTCCTGCCCGGTGAGCAACTCGTCCACGGTGGCCGCCTGCCCGGTGAGTCCCATCGACCGACGGACGGCGTCCGGCTCACGGATGACGTCGTGGCCGGCGACCCGAGCGGTGCCCGAGGTCGGAATGGACAAGGTGGTCATCATCCGGACGATCGTGGTCTTGCCGGCACCGTTCGGGCCCAGAAGGCCCAGGACCGATCCCTGCGGTACGACAAAGCTGACGTCGTCGACGGCCACCTTGTCGCCGAATCGCTTGACCAGGTTGATCGCCTCGATGGCCGGGGTGGTGGGCATGGCGGCACAGTAGCGATCCGCACCGACAGCCTGCTGGGAATATTCGGCCGCGTAGCGGGTCTGCTACCGGCGATTCACCTGTTCGGACCACCTCAGCCGCTCCCGTCGCCGTCGTCCGGCCAGCCCCGATCGGCCTGGTCGAACCCGAGATCGATGGTGTCCCAACCGATTGGTTCGCACTGGCAACTACACAGCGGCGTGCAGTAGGTGACGCATTCGGGACCGCACCGGCACTGGTCCGCGTCCGAGAACTTCTTGACCTGGTTTCTCGGGTGCATCCAACCGGGTCGGCGGCTTCGTAGGTGCCTGGCCAGCCGCAGGTCGATCTCCGACGAGTGGTCGCGGGGGATCACACAACGGCGGGATCGCCGCTGATCGCGCCAGAAACGGTGGTGGAAAGTGAGTCTGGGCTTGGGGCGATCCGGCCGCCAGCCGCCGAGCGGCTCGTCCGACGAAGTCGGTATCCAGGCGTCGAGATGCGCGGGGTAGCGACGACGCCCGTGGTTGCGGGCGGCATCGGCGCGCATCGGCGCGACCGGCTGGTTCCGCGCATCGACCACCACGAGCCGCAGGCCGCCGGCGGCCAGGATCGCCTCGATCACGGCCAGCGACACCGACCCGTCGTCGCACTCCGCCCGTGCGATGGTCGCCGGCGCCACCCCGATCCGCTCGGCCATACCGCGCTGGCTCAGATCCGCCCGTCGTCGTGCTCGCCGCAGAGTCCCCGACCTGTCCCAACTCTCGGCGACGGCGACGGCCTGCGTGGATCCGGCCGCCGCCGGCGCGCCGAACGAATCGCCTTTCATCAGCGCGACCCGCGCCTTGATCGGCCCTGCTGCTCTCCTGTGCATCGTTACTCCCCCTGGCGTCTCCGGCGATGACGGACAACTCCGCTGATTCCTCCCACGTCGCCGTCATCCCCGATTGGTGCCTGCACTGTGCCAGCCGGTACCGACAGTGCCCGATCATCGGGCCTCGAGCGGCCGGAGCAAGCGACAACCGGGGCCTGCAGCCGGCCCACCGGGGCCGCCCGCCACCCGCCGGATCCACGGTCACCGGCACCATCCTTTGGCAATGCTCCGCGGAGCGGAGCATTGCCAAAGGGGCGGGCGGCCGTGTGCGCGGAGGCGACGCGGCCGTGCACGCACGGATGCGGCGGCTGGACCTACCCAGGGTGTGGGCCGGAATTCTCGTCGTCAGGTTTCGACGGGGTGTTCGACCGGGCGGCCGGCGGCGACGGGGTCGTCGCCGGCGTCCCGGTCGCTGGGTCGATCGTCATCGGGCGCCAGCAGGTTGCGGACGCCGGGCGAGGTCAGCGCGGCGAGAGTGCTGGCCACGATCACTACCGCAGCGCCGATCAGCGCCGGCTTCGGGCCGATCCAGATCGACACCGGTCCGGCGATCAGCAAGCCGATGGGCCCGAACATCATCGAGCCGAGGGCGTCGTAGGAGCTCACCCGGGACAGCGCCTCGGACGGGATCTCCCGCTGCATCGTGGTCTGCCAGAGCACCCCGAAGATCTCGAAGCAGACGCCCAACCCGAAGGCCGCCAGCACCACGGTCCACAGTGGCGCCGAGATGCCCAACAGCAGGTAGGGCAGGGCCGCCGGGAACACCATCAGGGTGGCGAACAGGATGGGTCGCCTCGGTCGCAGCCGCATCGCCACCAGCACGCCGATCACCATCCCGACCGCTTCGCCGGCCAGGATGGCGGACCAGGCCGGCGCACCGCCGAGCTCGGCCTTGGCGACCACCGGCCCGAGCACGCCGTGTGCCGCCTGCAACGCCATCACCAGCACCGAGAACTGCGCCACCACCACCCAGATCCATTGCCGGGAGCGGAATTCGTACCAGCCTTCCTTCAGATCGGCCAGCACCGACGAGGACGTGTTCCTGGCCCTCGCCGACAGCCGGATCCGAGAGATCAGCGCCGCCGAGGCCCCGAACAGCAGCGCACTGCCGATCAGCGCCCAGCCACCACCGATCCACACCACCGCCGCGCCGCTGGCCACGATGCCGGCGATCCTGGCGGTGTTCGCGCCGAGTGCGAGCACCGCATTGCCCGTCTGCAACCGATCCTTGGGCACCACCTCCGGGATGATCCCGGTGAGCGCCGGGAACAGCATCGCCATCCCGATCCCGGTCACTGCTGCCGCGGCAGCCATCGCCACCACCGGGGCGCCCTCGGTCAGCAGCATGTAGCCCAACGCGGCGAACGCACCGGCGTTCATCAACTCGCCGGCCATCATCACCCGCTGTCGGGGCAGCCGATCGGCGATCACCCCACCGGCCAGCATGAACACCACCAGCGGCACCGCCTCCGCGGTCAGCACCACCGACAGGGTGGTGGCGCTCGCGCCCGGCAGATTGAGGACGCCGAACGCCAACGCCACCGGCGCGAACGCACTGGCCAGCATCGAGGCGGTGCGGGCGAACAACAGCAGGGCGAACGGCCGGTGCCGCAGCAAAGTGAGATCAGCGCTCAGCCGGCGAGAGGAGGTCGTCATGGTGCGGTCGATTCTCGTCGTCGTCGCTCGCCGGTAGCCACGGGTTTTCGGCCCGCGGCGGCGCGCCGGCTAGCCCAACCAGTCCTCGAACGAGCGACCGGAGATCAGCTCGTAGGCCTGGACGTACCGCGCCCGGGTCGCCTGCACCACGTCGGCCGGCAGCTCCGGTGGCGGCGCCGCCGCGTGCCGGTCCCAGCCGGACTCGGCCGACGTCAACCAGTCCCGTACGTATTGCTTGTCGAACGAGGGCTGCACCCGACCCTCGGCGAATCCCTCGGCCGGCCAGTACCGCGACGAATCCGGGGTCAGCACCTCGTCGCCCAACACCAGGCGGCCGCCGCTGTCGATCCCGAACTCGAACTTGGTATCGGCCAGGATCACCCCTCGACTCTGCGCATGTTCGGCGGCCCGCCGGTACACCGCCAGCGTCAGCGCCCGCAACTGCTCGGCCCGCTCCGCGCCGAGCATCGAGACCACCACGTCGAACGACACGTTCTCGTCGTGCTCGCCGAGCTCGGCCTTCGCCGCCGGGGTGAAGATCGGCTCGGGCAGCCTGGACGACTCGACCAGCCCGGTCGGCAGCGGCACCCCGCAGACCGCGCCGGTGGCCCGGTAGTCGATCAGCCCGGAGCCGGTCAGGTACCCGCGGGCGACGCACTCCACCGGCAGCATGTCCAGCCGCCGGACCAGCATCGCCCGGCCGCGCACCGAAGCCGGGATCCGCGGATCGTCCACCGCGACAACGTGATTCGGCACCGGCTCGAGGCCATCACCGCCGGCCAGCAGGTCGAACCAGAACATGCTCATCGCGGTGAGGACCCGGCCCTTGTCCGGGATCGGCGTCGGCAGGATGTGGTCGTAGGCGCTGATCCGGTCGGTGGCCACGAACAACAGCGTGTCGTCGTCGACCCGGTAGATCTCCCGGACCTTGCCCGACGCCAGATGCCGGTAGCCGCCCAGGTCGTCAGCCGCCCGATGCCTGCCGGTCACGACTGCTCCAATCCACGGCGGCGCAGCAACGGGCCGATGTCCGGGGCATGCCCCACCACGTCGGAGAATGCGCCGACGGGATCCTTCGATCCGCCGACGCTCAGCAGCTTGCGGCGGAACGCCTCGCCGTTCGCCCTGGTCAGCCCGCCGTTGGCCTTGAACCACTCGACGGTGTCGGCGTCCAGCACCTCCGACCAGATGTAGGAGTAGTAGCCGGCCGAATAGCCACCGTCACCGGCGAAGATGTGTTGGAAGTAAGTGGTCCGGTACCGCGGCGGGATCAGGTCGTTGGCGACTCCGGCGCTCTCCAGCGCCACCGCCTCGAAGTCGGCCGCGTCGTCGATCTCCTCGCCGGCGGCAATCCGGTGCCACGCCTGGTCCAACAAGGTGGCGCCGAGGTACTCGGCGGTGGCGAAGCCCTGGCCCCACAGCTCGGCCGCCTTGATCGCCGCCACCTGTTCGACCGGCAGCTTCTCCCCGGTCTCGTGGTGCACAGCGTAGTTCTCCAGGATCTCCGGCCACTGCACCCACATCTCGTTCACCTGGCTGGGGAACTCGACGAAGTCCCGCGGCACGTTGGTGCCGGACAGCCGCGGGTAGGTGACGTCGGAGAACAGCCCGTGCAAGGCATGCCCGAACTCGTGGAACAGCGTGCCGACCTCGTCGAGGGTGAGCAGCGTCGGCTGCCCCTCCGGCGCCTTCGGGATGTTGAGATTGTTGACCACCACGGACTTCTCGTCGTGCAGGGCATTCTGTTCGACGAAGCAGCTCATCCAGGCACCACCACGTTTGGTGTCCCGGGTGAAGTAGTCGCCCAGGTACAGCCCGATCGCCGAGCCGTCGGCGTCCGACACCTCCCATACCCGCACCTGCGGGTGGTAGGCGGACAGGTCCGGCCGCGGGGTGAAGGTGATGCCGTACAGCTGCTCGGCGGCGAAGAACACCCCGTCGTGCAGGACCCGATCCAGCTCGAAGTACGGCCGGAGCGCCGCGGCGTCGACGCGGTACCGTTCCTGCGCAACCTTGTTCGAGTAGTAGGCCCAGTCCCAGGGTTCCAGGCTGATGCCGTCCCGGTCGGCGATCTCGGCCAGCTGCTCGGCCTCCTTCGCCGCATTCGCCATCGCCGGCCCGACCAGCTTGCCGAGCATCTCGTCGACCGCCGCCGAGCTCTTCGCGGTCTGATCGGCCACCGCCTGGTCCGCGTGGGTGGCGAAGCCGAGCAGCTGCGCTGCCTCGGCCCGCAGCTGCGCGATCTGCGCCGCGACCGGCGCATTGTCGTACTCGCCGGCCGACGCCCGGTTCACCGAGGCCTCGTAGAGCCGGGCCCGCACGTCGCGGTCCGTCAGACTGGCCAGCAGCGGCTGGTTGGACGGCAGGATCAGGGTGATCAGGTACTTGCCGTCGGCACCCCGTTTGGCCGCGGCAGCACCGGCCGCGGCTATCGCGTCCGGGCTGGCGCCGGCCAGTTCGTCCGCGGAGTCCAGCAGCAGCGCGCTGGCCTCGGTGTCCTTGAGCAGGTTCTGGGTGAACGTGGTGCCGAGCGCGGCGATCTGCTGGTTCAGCTCCCGCAACCGCGCCCGGCCGGCCTCGTCCAACCGGGCGCCGGCCAGCACGAAGTCCGTGTGATAGCGCTCGACCAGCGCGATCTGTTCCTCGCTGAGGCCGGCCTGCTGCCGCCCGGCGTGCACCGCATCGATCCGGGCGAACAGCTCCGGGTTCAGCTTGATCGCGTCGTTGTGCGCCGCGTACTGCGGAGCGAGCTCCGACTCGAGCGCCTGCATCTCGTCGGTCGAATCCGACGACGACAGGTTGAAGAACAGGTAGAGCACCCGCTGCAGCAGCCGCCCGGCCCGCTCCATCGCCACGATGGTGTTGTCGAACGTCGCCGGCTCCGGGTCGGCGACGATCGCGTCGATCTCGGCGAGGTGCTCGGCCGTGCCGGCCAGGTACGCCGGCCGGTAGTGCTCGATCCGGATGTCGGCGAATCGGGGCAGCCCGAAGGGCAGGTCGGACGGGGCGGCGAACGGGTTGTCGGAGGGAAGCCGGGTCTCGGCCGTTCCAGGAGACGTCATCCGGCAAGTCCATCACATCGCCGTTCGTCATCCGGAAATCGGTGGTGCCGGGCGACCGTCCGCTCTACGGTCCGGGTACCCGACCCGGAAGGAGTGCCGGTGACCCGATTCCGCACCACGATGGTCTGACCTACAGGGGACGGCGCCTCGGAGCACGATCCGAGCCGGTGCCGTGGAGCTGACACCTACCGGTGGCACCGGGCTCGTGAGCCGCCTCCCTCCGGGGAGGCACCGCAGCGGGCTGGGTGACAGTGGCCGGGACAACCCGGTCGAGGTCCGGATCCGAGCCGCACTGTCACATCCGACAGCCGTCCGTACGACGGAGCGGCCCGGTGAAGCAGGAACCGGAAGTAATCGCCGATCGCGGCGGTGAATCGAGTCCCTCGCTCCACCCAGCCCGGAAGCCCGCGATCCGCGGGTGAGAACACAACGGAACCCTGCACCACGCATGTCGATCACCCTTCGACTGCGCGGAGCAGACCATCTCCAGAACAAGCTCACGATCGATCGAGAACACCGCCTTCGACTGCCTGCGCTGCGGTGCGCGGGTGCGCGCCCTGACTTCCGGCAGCTTTCGCAATCATTGCCCGGAGTGCCTGTGGTCCAAGCACGTCGACGTTCGGCCGGGTGATCGGGCCGCGGACTGCGGCGGCCCGATGCGCCCGGTCGGCGTCGATCACCGCCGCGGCAAGGGGCCGGTACTGGTGCACTGCTGCCAGAGCTGCGGTCACCGGTCGGTGAACCGCGCCGCCCTGGACGATCCGGTCCAGCCCGATTCCGCCGCCGCACTGGGAACGCTGATGGCACAACAGTTCCGCTGACGACAGCCGCGCGTCCGACGGCGGGCGGGTCGGCGGGCCGACCAAAGTCGGTATCCGGCGGCGCGAAGGTCGGTGCGCCGGCCGACCGGCGGCCGATGCGGCGGGCGGCGGCGGGCGGCCAGGCTGCATCAATGACCAGACAGAGCGACCGTCCACCGCCGGGTACGGCAGGCGCCATCATCGAGCGCGCTCCCGAGCGCAGCACGGCGCGTGCCGCCGGCGGGCTGCTGGTGGACATCGGGGCACCCACCGCGCTGTACTACCTGTTGCACGCCAACGGCGTCTCCGACGGCACCGCGCTGGTCGTCGGCGCCGTCCCGGTGCTGATCGGTGCCGGCTACCAGCTGCTGCGGCATCGCCGCCCGGACATGTTGGGGGTGGTCGTGCTGGCCACCATGCTGCTGAGCCTGCTGACCACGGTGATCTCCGACAATCCCCGTGAACTGCTGGTCCGCACCGCGTGGCTCAGCCTGCCCGCCGGCCTGTGGACCCTGGCGAGTCTTCGCTCGGCGCAACCGTTGTGCTACCGGATCACCCTGCTGGTGCTGCCCGGCAAGGCGGCGGTGATGCGGCGGCTGTACGCCACCGAGCCGCTGTTCCGCCGGGCGTTCCGGAACATCACCGTCATGTGGGGCGTGGTGCTGCTGGCCGACTGCGGACTGCGGATCGCCATGTCGTACTCGCTGCCGGTGCCGACGGTGCCGGCGTTGGACACCACGCTGACGGTGGTCACCGTCGTGCTGCTGCAACTGCCGACCCACTACTTCCTGTGGCGTTCCGGATCGTGGCTCACCGTGTTCGGCGGCCGGCGCCGTCCACCCGGCCCCGCAGGACTGCCGGGACAACCCCGCTACGGCGAGAGTCAGGACTCCGGGACGCCGGCCTCGAGTTCGGCCAGCCAGACCGTCGCCGACGAGTCCGACGGCGCCCGCCAGTCGCCGCGTGGCGACAGCGCCCCACCGGCCAGCACCTTCGGCCCGTTCGGCAGGGCCGATCGCTTGAACTGGCTGAACCCGAAGTAGCGCTTGATGAACACCTCGAGCCAATGCCGGATCTCCGGCAGCGAGTACCCGACCTTCTTCTGGTCGTCGAAGCCCGGCGGCCAGGCCCCGGCCGCCGCGTCGTGCCAGGCGTGCCAGGCCAGGAAGGCGATCTTGGACGGCCGGAACCCGTAGCGCAGCACGTAGTACAGGGTGAAGTCCTGCAACGAGTACGGCCCGATCGATGCCTCGGTGCTCTGCGGCGTCTCGCCGTCCTTGGTCGGGATCAGCTCAGGGGTGATCTCGGTTCCGAGGATCGAGTCGAGCACGGCGTCCACCTGGTCGGTGAACTGCTCGGACGCGATCACCCATCGGATCAGGTGCTGGATCAGGGTTTTCGGCACGCCTGAGTTCACCGCGTAGTGCGACATCTGGTCGCCGACCCCGTAGGTGCACCAGCCCAGCGCCAGCTCGGACAGGTCGCCGGTCCCCAGTACGATGCCGCCGCGGGAGTTGGCCAGCCGGAACAGGTAGTCGGTGCGCAGTCCGGCCTGCACGTTCTCGAAGGTCACGTCGTAGACCTGCTCGCCGCGGGCGAACGGGTGATCAAGGTCCGTCAGCATTTGCGTTGCGGCCGGCCGGATGTCGATCTCCTCGAAGGTGACGCCGAGCGCCGTCGACAGCGCGACCGCGTTGGCCTTGGTGTGATCGCTGGTGGCGAAGCCCGGCATCGTGTAGGCCAGGATGTCGGTCCTCGGCCGCTGTAACCGGTCCATCGCCCTGGCCGCCACGATCAGCGCATGGGTGGAGTCCAGTCCGCCGCTGACGCCGATCACCACCTTGGGGTTGCCGATCGCCCGCAGCCGCTGTTCCAGACCAGAGACCTGGATGTTGTAGGCCTCGTAGCAGTCAAGGTCGAGCCGGTCCTGATCGTCCGGCACGAACGGGAACCGGTCGACGGCCCGGCGCAGCCCGATGTCGCCGGTCGGCGGGCCGGCGGTGAACTCGACGGTGCGGAACCCGTCGAGCAGACCGGAGAAGGTCCGCCGGTTGTCGTCGAAACTGCCCTGCCGCAACCGATCCTGCCGGAGCCGGTCCAGATCGACGTCCGCGACACTGGATCGTGGACCGTCCGGGAACCGCTCCGATTCGGTCAGCAGGGTGCCGCCCTCGTAGATCATCGTCTGCCCGTCCCAGGACAGGTCGGTCGTCGACTCACCCTCGCCGGCGGCGGCGAACACGTAGGCCGCCAGGCAGCGGGCGGACGCCGAGCGACACAGTTGGTGCCGGTCCTCCGCCTTGGCGACGGTGATCGGACTGCCGGACAGATTGGCCAGTACGGTCGCGCCGGCCAACGCCGCCTGCGCGCTCGGCGGGATCGGCACCCACAGGTCCTCGCAGATCTCCACGTGCAGCACCAGGCCCGGCACGTCGTCGGCGGCGAACAGCAGGTCAGGACCGAACGGCACCTCGATCTGCTCGCCGGAATCGTTGCGCCCCACCGTGATCCACTGGCCGTGCAGGTCGTCACCGGGAGCGAAGTGCCGTTTCTCGTAGAACTCCCGGTAATTCGGCAGGTACGACTTCGGGGCCACCCCGAGCACGTCCCCGCCCTGGATCACCACCGCGCAGTTGTACAGCCGGTTCCGGTGGCGCAGTGGCGCTCCGACGACCACCATCGTGCGCAGATCCGCGGTGGCGGCGGCGATCTCGGCGATCGCCGACAACACCGCGTCCAGCACCGGATCCTGCAGCAACAGATCGTCGATGGCGTAGCCGGTGAGACCCAGCTCGGGAAACACCGCGATCGCCACCCCGTCCGCGTCCAGCACGCCGGCCTGCTCGATGACCCGGGCGGCGTTGACGGCCGGGTCGGCGATGGCCACCGGCACCGTGCAGGCGGCGACCCGGGCAAAACCGTGCCGGTAGGCGGAGTGGAAATCCGCGGGATCGGGGGCCGTCATCAGTCGACGGCGGCCAGCAGCCTGGGCATCAGCAACCGGATCCGTTCCGCCAGTACCCATTCCAACCCTTCAACCCCTGCCGCCTGTTGCAGCAAGAGCTGCAGGAACACCCCGTCGATGATCGCGTAGGCCGCCTCCGCGTCCACCGCCACCCGTCGTCCGGACAACACCGCGTACCGCTCGACGATCCGCCACACCACGTCCCGCAGCGCCCCGTCGATGGCGGCCACGTCGTCCCGGAACGACGGCTCGAACAGGCTCTCCAACCGCAGGTCGTACCAGAGCCGTTGGGCGCCGGTCTCGTCGCACAGGATGTCGGCCATCGAGGTGATGAACTCCTCGACCAGCCCCTCGGCCGTGACGGCCTGTTCGGCGATCCGTTCGTACCGGACGATGCTGCGGCCCTTGTACAACCGCACGCAGTGGGCGATCAGGTCGATCTTGTCGGGAAAGTAGTAGTGCAGCACGCCGTGCGAGCATCCGGACCGGGCGGCGATCTCCCGCAGCGTGGTCCGCGCGTACCCCAGCTCGCCGAGGGTCCGCATCGCCGACTCGGCCAGCTCGTCGCGACGGTGCCCGAAGGCGTCGACGGGACGGCGGGACGCCTGCTGGGCACTGCTGCTGACGACCTGGGTCACCGGAACTCCTCCTCCCAAGGCGTACGACGGTGGAACCGCGTGCGGCAACTCTAACGCCGCCGACGCCGCGCCGGGCCGTCGGCGGGCCACCGGCCGCGCGGTGTCACCCGGCCGGCGCCGGGTCGGACCCGTCCAGTTCGCAGGCACGCTGCCACTGCGAGACGGTCACCACCTGCGCCTGCCGACCGAACACCTTCTCCGTCAGCACCCGGTGGACCTCGGGATCGGCGTCCAGGCAGCAGTCCGCAAGCACCGTCAACCGGTAGTCCCGATCGGCCGCCGCCCGCACGGTGGACAGCACCACCCCGCTGGTGGCGATGCCCGTCAGCACCAGGTCGGTGACCCCCAGCGACCGGAGCACCACCTCGAGGTCACTGCCGGTGAACGCGCCGACCCGCTTCTTGGTCACCACGATGTCGCCGGCCACCGGCGCCACCTCGGGGTGGATCTGCGCGCCCGGATCGTCGGGGCCGAACCGGTCGGTGGCGGCCATCGCCGCAAACGCCGCGCTGCGAACCGATACCTCGGGGTGACCCGACCGGAATCCGATCACCACGTAGATCACCGGGATGCCCACCCGGCGGGCGGCCCGGATCGCCCGGCCGAGCCTGGCCAGATAGTGGTGGTCCTGCGGGTACCGGGCCAGGATGCCGACCTGGACGTCCATCACCAGCAGGGCCGTCGCCGCGTTCTGCTCGCTCGCCATCAGTTTCTCCTATGTCAAGCGGCTGCCGGTTGGGCAGGAGTTTGACGGTTGTTGTGGTCGATGGTCAGGAGGTTGAAGACGACGCGGGCGATGCGTCGTTTGAGGCAGCGGAGTGCTTCGGTCTTCGACTTGCCCTCTGCCAATTTCTTGTCGTAGTAGGCGTGGCCCAGGGCGTCGGGCATACGGGACTGTGTGAGCGCGATGCGGTGGATCGCGGCGTTGATCTGCCGGTTACCTGAGCGGGTCATTCGTACCCGGCCGGCGGTGTTTCCGGACCAGACCGGGATCGGGGCGATCCCACCGTGCCGCGCGAACTGGGCCTCGGAATGGAACCGGGTGATCCCGGCGGACTCGCCCAGCAGTTTGGCCGCGGACAGCTCCCCGCAGCCCGGCAGGCCCAGCAACGTGGGTACCTGCCGGTGGGCCAGCTCCCGCAGCCGTTTGTCGAACGTCTTGATCCGTACGGTGAGCGTGATGATGTCGTCCAACTCGTCCAACGCCATCTCAGCGACGACACCGCTCAGGGTGGCCAGCCATTCCCGTAGCGGCCGCTGATGCTTGACCATGTCCAACGAGCCAGGCTTGGGCGCGTGCGCTGGGTCTAGCTCGTGGACCCGCCACAACAACGAGTTGATGGTCCGGGTCCTGGTCGCTACCAACGATTCCCGCCGGTCGACCAGTAGTTTCGCCTCCCGGGACACCTCGTCATGCGAGGCGAGGGGTAGGTCGGGTTCACGTAAGTACGCGCGGGCCACGGCCAGCGCGTCGATCGGGTCGGACTTGCCCCGAGTACGCGCCACCCGGCGCTGTTCGGCCATCATCTTCGGCGGCACCCGCACCACCTGCTGACCCGCGCTCAGCAGGTCACGTTCAAGGCGGGCCGACAGGTGCCGACAGTCCTCGATCGCCCAGACCAGCTCGTCCCCGAACTGTGCCCGGGCCCAGTGCAGCGCTTTCGCATGACCCTTGCTGGTCGCCTCGACGGTCAGCTGGCCGAGGCGTTTCCCGACCTGGTCGACCGCAACGAACGTGTGGCTGTGCTTGTGTACATCGGCTCCAACGACAACCATGGCGGTTGCCTCCTTCACTGGTCAGTGACTGGACGGTTGGGCCGGTCGGCGGACACATCTCAGTGGGGGCGATGCCACGCTCCTATCAAGTCACGCCGGCCGGCTCCTTCACACCCGGTGCCGGCAAAACGGATGCTCATCAACCCGAAGGTGACACCCAGGGTATGAGCCAAACACCAGGTGATCAGGATCCAACCACCGCAACAGCGGCAACCTCACCCTGACACTGACCCCAGGGTAGGCAGCCGATGACCACGACGGGAAGGATGGGCACCATGCGTGAACTCGCCATCAGTACCGAGATGATCCGGCTCGGCCAGTTCCTCAAGCTGGCCGGGGCCGTCGACTCCGGCGCCGACGTCCGCCCATTGCTGGACGACGGCCTGGTCAGTGTGAACGGCGAGGTGGAGACCCGGCGCGGACGTCAACTGCACCGCGGTGACGTTGTCACCCTCGACGACGTCTCGGTCCGGGTCGGCTGACGGGCCGACGGGCTGACGGGCTAGAGGATGGCGCCCGGCGTGTAGGCGGCGGCGTCCGGGAATGCCGAGGTGACGGCATCGATCTGCGCCAGCACCGCATCGACCTGGGCGCGCGCGTTGCCGGTGAACGACAACGGGTCCGACAGCAGGGCGTCCAGGGCGGCCCGGTCCAGCGGCACCCGCTCGTCGGCCGCCAACCGGTCCAGCAGGTCGTTGTCGGCCTGGCCCTTCTCGCGCATCGCCAGGGCCACCGCCACCGCATGTTCCTTGATCGCCGCGTAGGCACGCTCCCGGCCGTGGCCGGCCTTCACTGCCGCCATCAGGATCTTGGTGCTGGCCAGGAACGGCAGGTAGCGACCGAGCTCCCGTTCGATCACCGCCGGGTAGGCACCGAAGTCGTCCAGCACGGTCAGGAAGGTCTCCAGCAGTCCGTCGATGGCGTAGAAGGCGTCCGGCAGCGCCACCCGGCGGACCACGCTGCAGAAGACGTCGCCCTCGTTCCACTGGGCGCCGGCCAGCTCGCCGGTCATCGAGGCGTAGCCGCGCAGGATCACGGCGAGCCCGCAGACCCGTTCGCAGGACCGGGCGTTCATCTTGTGCGGCATCGCCGACGAGCCGACCTGCCCGGGGCGGAAACCTTCGGTGGCCAGTTCGGCGCCGGCCATCAGCCGGACCGTGGTGGCCAGCGAGGCCGGCCCGGCGGCCAGCTGGACCAGCGCGGACACCACCTCGTAGTCCAGCGACCGCGGATACACCTGACCGACCGACGTCAGCACCCGATCACTGCCGGAGATCTCTTGCACCACAGCGGTTTCCAGCGCCGACACCGCCTCAGGCGAGCCGAGCAGATCGAGCATGTCCTGGGCGGTGCCGACCGGACCCTTGATGCCGCGCAGCGGATAACGGTCCAGCAGCTCGCTGATCCGCCGGTAGGCAAGCAGCACCTCATCGGCGGCCGAGGCGAACCGCTTCCCCAGCGTGGTCGCCTGGGCCGGCACGTTGTGCGAGCGGCCGCTCATCACCAGCTCGGCGTACTCACCGGCCCGTCGTCCCAGCCGGTCAAGCAGCGCGACGGTGCGGTCGCGGATCAGCGTGAGCGACTGCAGGATCTGCGCCTGCTCGACGTTCTCGGTGAGGTCGCGGCTGGTCATCCCGCGGTGGATCAGCTCGTGCCCGGCCAGCGCGTTGAACTCCTCGATCCGGGCCTTCACGTCGTGCTTGGTGATCCGCTCGCGCTCCGCGATCGAGGCCAGGTCGACCACGTCGAGCTGCGTCTCGTAGTCGGCCACCGCTGCCGGATCGGTGGGCAGCCCGGCCGCGACCTGGGCCCGGAGCACCGCCAGCCAGAGCCGGCGCTCGGCGACGATCTTGTTCTCCGCCGACCAGATCGCCCGCAGCTGTGGCGACGCGTAGCGCTGGGCGAGGACGTTGGCGGTCGGTGCGGCGGCAGCTGAGGTCACGGCTTCATTGTGTCGCACGCCGGAGCGGTGAACGTCGCGGTGCCTCGGAGGAGCCGCTCAGCGAACGAGGTCGGCGATGCCGCTGGCGAAATCGGTGAGCGCCGCATCGTCGATCGACAACCCGGTGGTCGCGCCGACCCTGACCTGCAATCCGTTCCGGTACAGCCAGATGATCCTGGTGCCGTCCGCGGTCGCCGCGTAGGTGTCGGCGGCGATCCGTCGGCAGCTGCCGATGTCGTCGGCCGCGCAGTCGCCGGCCTGCGCGTCCTGCAGGATCTGCACGGTGACGCCGCCACGGCTGTCGTCGGCAGCCGCGAAGACCGCGCCACCGACCCTGGTCGGGCGGCACTGCGCGGTCAGCGCACTGCGTGACCCGACCACCCCGGCACCGAACGACCTGGTGGCCAGCGGGTCGACGGTGGCCGGTAGCTCCGGCCAGGTACAGGTGCCGGCATCGGCCGCAGCCGACGACCCGACCGATCCGGTTCCGGCCGCTGCGGTGTCCGACGCTGCTGCCGAAGCGGCAGCCGTGGAGGTGGCGGCCGGCGCCCTGGTACCCGCCGACAGTTCCCTGCCGGAGTTCGCGTCCGATCCGGAGGCGTCGGCGCCATCCGCCGCGCCGGCGGCCGCGCTGCCCGCCGCCGCACTGCTCTCCGCCGCGCTGCTGGCGCCCGATGCCGATTCGGCCTGCTGCGGCGCGGCGGCAGCGGGCCGCTCGCCGGACCCGCCGTCGGACGCGGCGCCGGAGGTGGCGGCCGCCGACGCGCCGCCCGCGGCTTCCGCGTGCGAGGCAGTGTCGCCGGCCGAGTTCTCGGTATTGCCTCCCCCGGACCTGGCCAACGGCACCCCGATCGCCACCACTGCGGCAACCGCAGCGGCGGCCAACAGCCCACCGCGGATCCGGCGGCGGCGCCGGGCGGCCAGTTCGTCGGTAGCCGCCCGCTCGGCCGACCCGGCCGGCCCGCCGGCCGCTGCCGGAACGGCCGTCTGCTGCCCGGTGGCGGCGGCGCCGCTACCGCCTCGGGCGGCCGCCAGCACCGCCTCGAGCGTCAGCGTCGACGGCGGCGGCGCTCCGACATCGGCGACCAACGCGTCCCGTAGGAACCGCTGATCGGCATCGGACACATCACCGTCGGACAGATCACCGTCGGACAGATCACCGTCGGATACCTCGGGGATGACGGCACCGCCACGCCCTGCGTCATCCCGGTCGTTCTCGTCATTCCCGTCGTCCGCGAGGTCAGCGAAGTCGTCACCGAACAGTGCCCGCAGATCGATCCGCTCGTCAGCACCGTTCCACTCGTCAGCACCATTCCGCTCGTCAGCCAAAGCCGTCACCTCCCATCGTTTCGTCGTCATCCAGTTTCGGTCCGGTGCCGAAGGCGGCCAGCCCCTCGGGGCCGAGGGCCGCCTTCAACGCCCGCAGGCCGCGCGCGGTCTGCGACTTCACGTTCCCCTCCGAACATCCCAGTTCGGAGGCCACCGCCGCCACGTCCATCCCGGAGTAGAACCGCAGCACCAGTACCGTCCGCTGTCCCAGCGGGACCTTGGTCAGCGCCTGCTGCATCAGCCCGCGATCGGCGATGCTCTCGGAGACGTCCCCGGCGTGCGACCCCGGCCGGCCGAAGCCCACCGGCGCGGCGGTGCCGCCGCTCTCCGGCAGATATTCCGTTGTCGTCTCCCTGCGCCAAGGCCGCCGCGACTCGTCGACGACGGCCCGCACCAGGCACGACCGCACATACGCATCCAGCGCGCCGCGGTCGCGGATCCGGTCCCAGGCGCCGTAGACCTTCACGAAGGCGATCTGGGCCAGGTCGTCGGCCTTGTGCCAGTCGCGGCACAGCAGGTACGCCGTGCGCCGGACGTGCTCGCGCCTGGCGGTGACGTAGGCAGCGAATTCCGCCTCCTCCTCCGGCCCCACTCGTCGATCCTCCTGCCCCTGGGTGATGGACGGAACCTAGCCTGTCCGGGGTTGCACCGAGCGGCGAACTCGCAAGCCGGTACCCGCGGGCGCCGGTGACACCCGGAATTCGGCCACCCGGACGGTGCCCGCGAGCCGATCATGCCGGACGATCTACCGGTGACCAGCTCCCGCACCTCGCTGCTGGCCCTGGTCGGCCTGCTCGCGGTCGCGGTGACCTGGGGCTCCAGCTTTCCGCTCACCAAGGTGGTGCTGCAGCAGCTGAGCACCCCGGACTTCCTGGCCGTCCGCTTCGTGCTGGCCACGGTGGTGATGCTGGCGATCTTCCACCGCGCGGTCCGGGCGCTGCCCAGGACCGCGCTGCTGCGCGGCGGCGCCCTCGGACTGCTCTACGGCTCGGCACAGCTGCTGCAGACCGCTGGTCTGGAGCGCACACCGGCGTCGGTGTCTGGTTTCATCACCGGGCTGTACGTGGTGCTGACGCCGATCTGCGCTGCGGTGCTGTTGCGAGCACCGATCGGCCGGCGGGTCTGGATCGGCGCCGTGCTGGCCGCCGTCGGGCTCGGCTTCCTGGCGCTGAACGGCTCGCTGACGCCAGGGGTCGGCGAGATGGTCACCCTCGCCTCGGCGCTGTTGTACGCGCTGCACATCGTCGGGCTCTCCGCCTGGACCCGGCCGGAACAGGCGCTCGGGCTGGCGGTGGTGCAGATCGCCGGCACCGCGGTGGTGAGCCTGGCTTTCGCCGTCCCGGACGGCATCGAGCTGCCGCACACCCCCGGCGTCTGGCTGGCGGTGATCTACATGGCGCTGGTCTCCGGCGCGATCGCGATGATCGTCCAGTCGTGGGCCCAGGCGCACCTGGCGGCCAGCCGCGCGGCGATCATCATGTCGACGGAACCCTTGTGGGCCACCGTGTTCTCGGTGACCTTCTTCGACGAGCCGCTGACCATCCGGATCGTCATCGGCGGCGCGACCATCCTGGCGGCGATGCTGGTGGTCGAGCTCCGGCCGCGGGCCGGGCCGGTGGACCCGAACGACCCCCGGCCGGAGGACCTGCCCAAACTCGCCGCCTGACCCCGTTTCGCGAGGATCCACAGGTCGGCCGAAGTTGATCCTCGCCACCCGGCACGATCGGGGCGGCGGATGCTCCTATGGTTGTCAAGCTGCTGACGGTAGGTGGTTGACGGCTGAGGCTGGTGTGAGTGCGGTGAAGACCT
Organism: Nakamurella lactea DSM 19367; assembly: GCF_000426645.1. Taxonomy (GTDB): domain Bacteria; phylum Actinomycetota; class Actinomycetes; order Mycobacteriales; family Nakamurellaceae; genus Nakamurella; species Nakamurella lactea. Next base: position 184,269 of record NZ_AUFT01000018.1, read on the forward strand.
CTCGGGCGATGTAGCGCTTGAGGCAGCGGATGATCTCGGGTTTGCTGAGCCCTTCGGTGGTGCGGCGAGCGACGTAGTCCTTGGTGCGTTGATCGGTTCCCATCCGGGTGATCACGATGCGCCACAGCGCACTGTTGGCGTTCCGGTCACCGCCGCGGTTGAGGCGGTGGCGGCTGGTCTTGCCGGAGGATGCCTGGATCGGTGATGCTCCGCAGAGCATCGCGAAGGCGGCGTCGCTGGTGAG
>NZ_AUFT01000019.1 GCF_000426645.1 Nakamurella lactea DSM 19367
CCACCCCCACCGGCCACCGATACGCCACCCTGCCACCCCACCAAACCGGCATGCCCGGAACCAGTATCAAGATCGGCTGACGGGCCGATCGGCGAGGGTGCCGTGTCCGGCAAGCAACTTGGTCAGATAGACGGGTCCGAGCCAGCGATCGGTCCCGGTCGCTCCGATGCGCTCGATGGCCACCGCCGCGAGCGTGACGGCCAGGCCGGCAACGCGTCGTCGAGCAGCCGGCATCCGGGTGAGCAGGGCGCTGCCGCCCAACGACAACAGATAGCGGCGGGTCGCCGTGGGCCAGTTGCCTTCTCCGATCAATGGCATGATCGCGGGCTGCAGATGCGCTGCGGTGAACAGCATTCGAGCGCTCGCCGTCGACTCCGCGTAGCGCGACCTGGCGCTCGAGGTCTGGAACGCGACCACCCCGCCGATCAGGTCCACGGCGACGGCCGCCGCGGCCGCGCCTCGCACGAGTCCGCGACGCCGGGCGGTCGAACGGGCCACGAGCGCGCCGCCGATGACCGCCGGCACCAGGATCGCCACCGACTCCGCTCGGCTCGCCGGGCCGACCAATCGGGTCCACGGGTTCATGACCGGCTCCTCGGCGGCGCCCACAGGCCTTCGAGCAGGGTGATGGTGACCGATGGCTCGACCGGCAGCTGGGGGTCGGCAGCGAGTCGGGCGACCGCCCAGCTGTCCACGGCCTGCAGCGTGGCGAGGGTGGCAGCCACGATCAGTTCGCGGTCGATGTCGGTCCGGATCAGGCCGAGGTCCCGACCGTTGTCGACCACGTCGCCCACCCATGCTCGGGGGCCGGGCACGCTCATCTCGAGTGGGATCACGGTCGCCGAGAGCGCCAGGTGCTCGGGGTGTGTCAGCAGGTGAGCGGTCAGTCGTTCGGAGCCCGCCGCGAGGGTCGACCGGAACCCGGCAGTGGTCGCCTGTGGAGACCAAGGCCCGAACACGGCCACCAATTGCGTCGCGACGTCGAACGCTACCGTCTCGACCAGGTCCGCCCGGCCGTCGAAGTAGTGGTACGCCGACGCTTTCGGCAGCTTCGCCGTGCGCAGGATCTCGTTGTAGGACGCGGTGTCGACGCCATCCCTGGCCAACAGCATGGTGGCAGCATCCAGGATCTGCCGGCGGCGCTCGACCGGCAGTCGGTGTCTGGAGTATCCCGGGACGTCAGTGGACCGGACTGGGACAACCGCGTCAGGACCTCACGCCGGAAGGATTCTTTGTCGCGCAACCACTTTCGAACCGCCGGGCCTGCGTGGTGGTCAGTCGGATCGCGGTCACGGCGAAAGGCTATGCGCTGCCCCGGGTGGAGTGCCGGTCGGCATGGTCAGCTCGACGGGAACTTCAGTCCGGTCTGCTGTTCCAGCACGTCGACCACCGATCCTGACAGGCTCAGCTGCGGCGCGGTGGACACGACGACCGACTGACACAGGCTGTCGGTCACCGTCTGGTGATGGACGCCGGACACGAAGTCCAGGGTGAGTGTCGCGGCGATCATCGGACAGCCGTGCAGCGCGCCGGTACCGGCCGGAAGGCTGTCCACCGCCCGAGCCACCGCACGGGCCGCCCGGGCAGGAAAGGTCTTGTCCACGCGCGTTTTCGAGTTCAGCTGCGAGTAGTGGACGGTCATACCGGTCACCGAATCGGGGACCAGCGATGTGGCCGGTCGGGTAGGCCGGACATTGCCCTTGGCGACCGCGCTGATCCGCGAGCCGGTGGGTGTGACCGCGATGCCAACGGTCACGGAAATGTCGCCGAGCGCCGCGGCGTCGGCAGCGGAGACCGGCACCTGCACATCGAACGAATAGCTGCTCACCCCGCCGCCGCTCCCGGTGGTTCCGGTTGTTCCCACGGTGCCGCCAAGAGTTCCGTTGGGCACGTGTTGTTCGTACCAGTGCAGTACCGTCTCGGCCGCTGCCGCGCTGGTCCAGTTGTGGAACGCGGTCATCGTGAGGAACGCATCCATGGTGTTACCCAATGACCACGGATCGCCACCGGTCGTCGCGGCACCCGGATAGACCGGAATCGTCGCCAACCACTGGTGTACCAGGGCGTCCGCCCGGGCAATGTGCGGGTCCGTGGGCGCCAGCGGACTGCCAGGGAGAGGCGCCGGAAGCGAGTCCGGCGGGGGTGCCGTGGTTGTTGTCTCCGGCGACGAGGCCGGCGGTGATGCGGATGACGGGAGCGAGGCAGCTGACGGCGAGAATGACGGTAACGAGACTGACGCCGATGACGACGCCAAAGGCGATGACGACACCGACGCTGATGACGACGCCGATGAAGATGCCGAGGCCGGTGCCAGGGTGGCCGGCGGCGGGATGGGGCCGGCGCAGCCGGCGATCAGCGTCAGCCAGATCGCCAGCCCGCCGACCGCCCGCCAGTGTCCGGGCATCGCAACCTCCCCAGCGCATCCGTCCGACAGCCGGACTCGGGTGCGGCAGCAGGACGGAACGAGCGTACGCCCAGGTTGCACACCGGCGCGTGGACACCGCCGGCCCGACTGCACCGCCGTCCGTCGTGCCGAATGGCTCCCGCACCCCGACCGACAAACTGGCCTGCCGGCCAGCACCGAAAGGTTCGGGCACAGCTGCGTGGACCTTGGACCTGCGGGCACTCACCGACTGGACGGACGCGGGGTGAGGCCTAGAAGGTGGCCTTGCCTTTGGACTGGAACCAACTCTTCGACACCGGGTTCAACATGAGCGAGATGATCGCCAATGGCACGATGACGCCAACGATGCCGAACGCAATGGAGCCGGTATCGATCATCCAGACGATTTGGATGAGAACCTGAATTCCGCCGGCGACGACCAGCACCTTGGCGCCGGTACCGTTCAACGCGACGACACCACCCCAGATCACCAGCGCTGCTGCCACGATGAGTGCGATGCCGACGACGAGCAGCATGCTGTCCGAGTCGCCGACGAACGCGCATAGCCCGGATTGATCGTTCTCGGCGCACGCGCTGTCGAAGCCGGGGAGGAGACCGCCGGCGGCGATGCTGACCAGTGACGACACGATCGTCAGTCCGGCCCAGACGAAGGCCAAGACCGCAGCCGCCTTGACCATTCCTGGTCGAGCGGGGGTCGCGGGACCATTTCGGACGGAAGCCCTGTGGTAGTCCGGTGATTGTGTGCCTGGTGATGGGATTGTCATGATGGTCTCCGTGGTCTTGGTGTGCCGCTCGTTGACGGCAATGATGGGTCGAAGATGGCCGGATGGCGCCGGGCCGTTTCGTGATGGCCGGTTGCAGCGGGTCAGGAGCGGATCAGTGAGATGTCGAACTCGAGCGCGATCTTGTCTCCGACCAGAACGCCACCTGTCTCCAATGCCAGGTTGGTGGTGACGCCGAAGTCTCGGCGGTTGATGATGGCCTTGCCCTCGAATCCGGCTCGCACGTTGCCGTACGGATCTTTTGCCGTGCCCTGGTAGGCGAACTCGATGACGACTGGTTTGCTGACGCCCTTCACCGTCAGATCTCCGGTGACGGTGAAGTCCTCCTCGCTCCGCTTCTCGGCTGCGGTGCTGGTGAAGGTAATTTCCGGGAACGCATCCATCGCGAGGAATTCGTTACCGCGCAGGTGAGCGTCACGTTCGGGGTTGCCGGTGTCGATGCTCTGAGTTTCGATCACGATGTGCGCGGTCGATCGGGACGGATCGGACGCGTCGAAGTGAACGGCACCTTCGAAGCGGGTGAACGAGCCACGCACTTTTGTCACCATGGCGTGGCGGGCCACAAAGCCAATGCGGCTGTGGCCGGGATCGATGATGTACTCGCCGGTCAATTCGGAGACGGCCTGGGTGGTCTCGGACATGGATTTCTCCTCAGGTTGGGTGGGGTGGGGTTGGGTGGGGTGATTGATTGATCGAGAGTGCTGAGCGCGCCGCGCTCAGTCGAGAGCGGTGACGCCGAGATAGAAGTTGTAGTGGCCAACGCCGTGGCCGGCCAGTCCCATCACCAACAGGCCGGCCTGTTCGAGAACACGTGCCATCGCCAGCGGGCCGGTATCCAAGGGGCGTAGGCCGAGGCTGTCAATGAATGACGACACTTGTTGCTTGGCCCGCTCGTCGTCGCCGGCGAGGAAGACGTCCAGCTGACGCGGGTGCTCGGGTTTGGCGGCCAGCAGGTGACCGAAGGTGGTGTTGAACGCCTTGACCACATGTGCATCCGCGGGCGCGGCGGCGGCGGCCTGTTCGGCGACCGAGCTTCCGTCAGGGGTCAGCAGCCCGGTGAATCCGGGCGCGAAGGCATTGCTGATGTCGATGATGACCTTTCCGGACAACCCGTCGCCAAATTGGCTGACGATCGGGACCACGCTGGCGTAGGGCACTGCCAGGATCACGATGTCGCCGGTGGGAGCGGCACCCATTTCCCGAGTCGTGGCGCCGGCGCCGAGGGTCTCTGCCAGAGCGGCCGTCTTGGCCGGGGCGCGGCCGATGAGCTCGACGCTGTTGTCGGCTTCAAGGGCGCGGGTTGCTATGGCCTGGGCCATGTTTCCCAGGCCAACGATGCTGATGCTGCTCATGTTGCGTGCCTACTTTCCGAATTCGGGCCTGCCTGCCGAGCAGGGACGCTAGTGGTTGACTCCTCAACCATAACACGATTGGTTGAGGAGTCAACCAAGAGCTATCCTGTAGACATGCCGAACGAACCGAGATGGCTCAGTGCCCGCGAAGATCGAGCCTGGCGCGCGTTCAAGCACGCCAGTTATCAACTCGACGTGCGCCTGAGCCGCGAGCTGCTCCAAGACTCCGGGCTCACCCAAGCCGACTACGAAGTCCTCGCCGTGCTCTCCGATCCCTCAGTCGAGCGCATGTCCGCCCAGGACCTGTGCGCCACACTGACCTGGGAGAAGAGTCGGCTTTCCCACCAGGTCCGTGGCATGCAGAAGCGGGGACTGATTGCCCGCGAACCCAACCCTGACGACGCCCGCAGCGTCGTCGTCCGCCTACTGCCCGCCGGGCGCCGCGCGATCGAAGAAGCCGCACCGGCGCACGTAGAGCACGTCCGTCAGCACTTCATCGACCTGTTCAGCCCCGCCGAACTCGACACCATCGCCACCCTCAACGAACGCGTCCTGCGCCAACTCGCCGACGAACCCTCCGAAGCGGAGCGCTGACGCGGTCGGGTGGAATCCCGCTAGGACGATCTCGAGGCCCGGTCAGGCCAACGGCTGGCGTTCCGGCGCCGGCAGGGTTCCGGCAGCAACAGCGTCCACCAACTGCCGGTGGTCGCGTTCGGTCTGGTCGGCGTAGGCCTGGGCGAAGTCGGCCAGCCCGGCATCGAATCGCTTCCCCTTGCCGATGTACCCCGAGATCGCCTGTGGGTCACCCGTTCTGGCATGTGCCCGGGCCAGCACGCCGCCGCAGGCGGTGCTGAATTCGACCAGCCGCGGCGCGACGATCGCGGTGTCCGGGATGATCTTCATGTCCCGGAACTGCCGGACGTAGAAGTCGAACCCGTGGTACTGCGTCCAGCCGACGAAGATGTCGGTGGCACTTTGCAACAGCCGCTTCCCGGCGACCACCCGCTCGCCGTGGTTGGCATGCGCTGCGGCTCCACAGAACGATTCGTACACCGAGGGACCCGCCTGTTTGATCTGCAGGAACAACGGATCGTCGACGCCGCTGCCGATCAGCAGGACGAGGTAGACGCGCATGCCGACGCTGCCGACGCCGACCACCTGCTGGACAGCGTCGACCGGGGTGAACCTGCTCAGCAGCTGACGCCGGTCCTCGCGCAGCGACTGCCGATAGAGATCGAAGACCGGTTGGGCGTCGGCCGCCGCCAGATGGGTTCGGAGCGGCGGATCCTCGGTGATCCGCAATCGCCCGTCGATCTGCTCGGTGAGCTTGCGGGCTGCGCCCGCGCTGGTCCGTCGGCGCGCCTGGCGGGCGATGTGGGACACCGCCCGATCCTGATCGGCGGGCCGGAACAGGCCGATCAGCGCGTCGACAGTGACCCTGTCGTACCAGATGTCGAGCTGCCGGGCGGCGGCATAGCCGGCCATCCGCTGTCGATAGGCGAGCAGACACGCGGCCACCGCACGTTCGGCAACCGACGCCTTGACGCCGGTCTCCCTGGCCAGCACGACGATGCTCGCGGCCAGCCGGGCCACATCCCACTCGAAGGGTCCCGGCAGCGTCTCGTCGAAATCGCGCAGGTCGAAGAACAGGTTGCGCTCGGGCGTCGCCCAGAGGCCGAAATTCAGCAGGTGCGCATCGCCGCACAGTTGTACCCGGATCCCGCTGTCCGGCCGGGATCCGAGGTCGGCGGCGGCGACCGCGGCGGCGCCGCGGTAGTAGTTCCAGGGGGACAACGCCATCCGTTCGTACCGCAGCGCCAGCAGCGAACCATCCCGGATCGACCCCTGGGCGGTCAGCGTCGCCAGCGGATCGTGTCCCCGGCGCGCGGGATCCCAGATGCCGAGGTCGCGCAGCGGTGCCTGTTCCCTGGCCGCCTTGCCGGCAGCCCTCCCGGCTTCGGTCATCGGTCCTCCGCGTCAGCCGGGTGGGGCAGGTCACGGGATCGGGACCATGGTGATCATGGTCTACCACAGGCGGCGTCGCGACGCGGTGCCCGGCTCGGCGAACTCGAGTTGGTCCGACGCTGCCGCCAGCGGACCCTGCTGATGCGGACGGCGACGCCGCTGGGCAGCATTGAGTCGGGGACGACGGACGGAGGCGTTGTGCGATACACCACAACGGTGGTCGGGAATGGGACGGCCGAGACGGCAGACGAAGTTGACCGGGAAGGCCGCTGACGGTGACCGGCGAGGAACAAGGGCCGGCGCCTGACAAGCATCGCTGGCGACAGGTGGCGCTCCTGGTGCTGAAGTTCGCGATCGTCGTGCTCGCGGTCTACTTGGTGCTGGGGGTGATCGGCCGGATCGACTGGGCCGGGGTGGCCGACGCGGCGGCCCGGATGCATTGGTGGCAGGTGGCGATCGTGCTGCTGGTGGTGCTGCTGCGGCAGGCCCTGCTGGGCAGTCCGCTGAGTAACCTGCTGCCGGGCCTTGGCGTCCCCCGGGCGGTGGCGAACGGGTTGGTCGGCACCCTGATCACCACCTTCACCCCGCCGCCGTCGGAGCTCGTGTTGCGGATGGCGATGTTCAAGTCGTGGCGGATCGACCTCACCAAGGGCGCCGCCGCCCTCGCCCTGTACACCTACCTGAGCTATCTGGTCCGGTTGGCGGTCCCGGTGCTGGCGTTGCTGCTGGCAATCGCCCAGCTGACCGCCTCGTCGGCGTACTGGTGGAACGCCGCCTGGAGCGGGGGATTGGCGATCCTGCTGATCGTGCTGCTTTTCGTCGTCAGCCGGGGCGAGCCGGCGGCCGCAAAGGTAGGGCGCACGGTCGGGTCCCTGGTGCACAAGGTGCGGCACAAGGTCGATCCGCAGGCATGGTCGCGCACCTTGGTCCAGTTTCAGCGGGACTCGTCGGAGAATCTGGTCGGGCGACTGGTCCCCGGTGGACTGGTGATGACCGCGTTCGTGGTGGCCGACGGCATCGTCCTGCTGCTCTGCATGCGCTTCATCGGGGTGTCGGCATCCAGCGTGTCGCTGCTCGCGATGATGACGGCGTTCCTCTGCGTCTATCCGCTCACCATCTTCCCGTTCAACGGGTTCGGGGTGATGGAGGCCGCCCTGATCGTGCTGCTGAACGACGTCGGTACCTTCGTGGAGGCGGACCTGGTCGGCGCCCTGTTGGTCTGGCGCGCGGCAACCCTCATCTTCCCGCTGGTGCCGGGCGGGATCACCTTGTTGGCGTGGTGGTCCAAACGCCCGGCCCAGGGAGCCCCCGAGAGCAACGGCACCGGGCTGACGGCAACCGGCTGACTCAGAGCGTTGCGACCTTCGGATCCCAGTCGGCCGGCACCGGCGGGGCCCTGGTGAAGCCACTGTCCAGGGTCACCGACTCGCCGCGCTCGGCCGACTCGGCGATCGAGACCATCAGGTCCAGCACGTGGAAGGCCTGCTCGCCACTGGCCCGCTCCGGCCGTCCGGCGCGGATCGCCTGCGCCAGTTCGGCCACTCCGGTGCCGCGGCCGGACAGCGAGCCGACCGGCGGATGCTCGATCCCGTCATCCGAGGTGCCATCGAAAACCGTTGTGGCGCCGTCGAACTGGTTCGGATCGGGGAAGGCCAGCGTTCCCGCGCTGCCGTTCACCTCGACGAAACCGGTCCGGCTGCGGAACGACTCGAAGCTGAAGATGATCTGCGCCGAACCCCCGCCGGCGAACTCGATCAGCGCGCCGTGGTGGGAGGGCACGGTGACGTCGAACTCGGTGCCCGCCCGCGGCCCGGAACCGATGGTGCGCACCGGCCTCGCGGTGGAGGCCGCCGCCGTCACCTTGCGGGCAGCGCCGAACACCTGCACCAGCGTGGTCAGGTAGTACGGGCCGATGTCGAACAGCGGGCCACCGCCGGTCTGGAACAGGAACTCCGGGCTGGGATGCCAGGACTCGGGGCCGGGGGACTGCATCAGGGCCAACGCCGTCAGCGGAGTCCCGATGGTGCCGTCGGCGATCAACCGCAGCCCCGTCTGCAGCCCGGCGCCGAGAAAGGTGTCGGGTGCGGTGGCCACCCGCAGGCCGCGGTCGGCGGCGTCGGCCAGCAGCCGCCGTCCGCTGTCGCGGTCCAGCGCGAACGGCTTCTCGCTCCAGACGTTCTTGCCGGCGGCCAGCGCAGCCGTCGCCACCTCGACGTGCGCCGCCGGGATGGTCAGATTCACCACGATCTCGATCTCCGGGTGCGCCAACAGCTCCTCGACGGTGCCGCTGCCCGCGATTCCGTACTTGTCGGCCTGGGCGGTGGCCCGTGCCACGTCGAGGTCCGCCACGAACAGCACCCGGACGTCCGGGAACACCGTCAGGTTCTCCAGGTACTGATCGCTGATCACCCCGGCGCCGATCACCCCGACGCCGACCGGCCCCACCGGCCTGGTCACGCGGCGCCGCCGTTAGCGCCCATCCAGGCGTAGCTGTCTCGCACCGCGTCGAACACGTCGCCGGCGAAGTCGTCCAGTTCCACCACCCGGCGGGCCTGCGGAGCGGCCGCCAGAATGGCCGGGATGTCCAGCGTCCCGCTGCCGACGGCGGTCTGGTCGATGTTCTGCTGGGTGGCCGGCCCGTCCTTGACGTGGATCAGGGCGACCCGATCGCCCAGCCGCCGCAACAGTTCCGGCGCCGAGGCTCCGCCGACGTCCGCCCAGTAGGTGTCGACCTCCAGCACCACGGCATCGTCGAGCATGCCGGCCAGCACCTCCAACGCCGTCGCACCGTCGATCCGGTTCTCGGTCTCCCACCAGTGGTTGTGGTAGCCGACGGTGAGCCCGTGGGCGGCCGCGGCGGCGGCGATCTCGTTGAGCTGCCGTGCGGTCTGTTCGACATCTTCCCGGCGGGTCCACAACGCCCGGTCCACCATCGGATCAATCAGCGTCTGCACGCCGAGCCGTTTCGCCGCCGCGAACGCCGCCGCCGTGTCCTGGCCGATCAGGGCCGCATGCGCCGACGGTGCCGAAAGACCGGCAGCGGCAAGACCTTCCAGGTAGGCGTCGGCCTGATCGACGAACCCGAACGGTTCGACGTCACGGAAGCCGATGTCGGCGATCCGTTGCAGGGTGCCGGGGAGGTCGGCGGCCAGTGCGGCGCGCACCGTGTAGAGCTGGACGGACAGTCCCGGAGTCGGTGCCGCTGGACTGGACATGGTGGCCTCCTGGCGCGGTGTTGATTCATGCGGTGTTCATGCATCCGGTGTTGATCGAGGACGGCAGGGCCGACCCGCGAAGTGTAGGACCGCTGCTTCGGACCGGTGACGGGGCCGTCATTCCCAGATGTAGAAGCCCTGCCCCGATTTCTTGCCGAGCCTGCCATCGGCGACCATCTGCCGCAGCAGCGCCGGCGGCTCGAATCGCGGCCCGAGCTGCTCGGCGAGGTACTCGGCGATGCCCAGCCGGACGTCGTGCCCGACCAGGTCGCCGAGCCGGCACGGTCCCATCGGGTGCCGATAGCCGAGCTCCATCGCGGTGTCGATGTCCTGCGGTGAGGCGACGCCCTCTTCGACCATCCGGATCGCCTCCAGCCCCAGCAGCACCCCGAGCCGGCTGGTGGCGAACCCGGGCGAATCGCTGATCTCGATCGTCTGCTTGCCGATCAGCCCGGCCAACGTGTGCACCCGTTGCAGCGCATCGGCTTCGGTCACCCCGGTGCGGACGATCTCCAGCAGCGCCTGGGCCGGCACCGGGTTGAAGAAGTGCATGCCGACGAACCGGCCCGGCCGCCGCAGCTGGGCGCCGAGCCCGGTGAGCGACAGCGAACTGGTGTTGCTGGCCAGCACCGCGGTCTCCGCGATGACGGATTCGATCGCGCCGAGCAGCGAGGTCTTCAGCTCCGGGATCTCCGGCACCGCCTCGACCACCAGCGTGCAGCCGGCCAGCGCGTTCCGGTCGGTGGTCGCCGTCAGCCGCTCCAGCAGGGACTCGGCCGTGCCGGTCAGCTTGCCCCGGCGCGCGGCGCCGTCCAGACTCGCCCGCAGCAGCCGGTCGGCCCTGGCCAGCGCGTCGTCGTCGGATTCCACCAGCACCACCGCAAGGCCGGCGGCCAGCAGTACGTGCACGATCCCCGAGCCCATGGTGCCGCCGCCGACCACCCCGACGGAGCCGAAATCGGCACCGCGCCGGTCCGTCAGCCCCGATTCTGTTGATGCCGTCATCGGAGTCACCTCTCGTAGACGAAGTAGGTGGTGACGCCCGAGCCACCGCGGAATTCATGCACCCCGGTGGCGCCGAACCCGGCGGCCTCCGCCGCCCGGCGGCCGGCGTCATTCCAGGAGGCCACCGCGCACCGCAGCCGGCGATCCTTGGCCACGGTGACGCCGTGCGCGACCACCGCGGCGGCCACCCCGGTGGCCAGGTGGCGGCCGGTGAGCGCCGGCGAGAGCCCGAAGGCGACATCCAATACGGCCTGGCTGCCGGCGAACCCCGGCGGACGGGCGGCGGCACCGAAGCAGCAGTAGCCGATCAGTCCGGCCTCGCCGGTGCCCCGGATCGCCCAGTAGCCCTCGTCCGGCCGGGGTGCCTGCAGGCTGTCCTGGATCGCCCACGGGCCGGGCGTCGGCCACATCGCGATGTCCAGGCCGTCGTCGATGGTCAGCTCGGCGATGCGGTAGGCGGGCACGGTGGCGGGCCGGCCGTCGGGTGCGGTCATCGACTCTCCCGCCTGTCTGAGCGTGCGCTGTCCGTCGGTCGGCGGAGGGTCTGCCCGCATACTGTTCGGCATGACCACGATCCGTCCCGGCGCCGATCCGGAGCCTACCCGGCGCCGCGGACGACCCGGTTACGATCTCGAATCGTTGCTGCAGACGGTGGTCGAGGTGTTCAACGAGCGCGGCTTCGACGGTACCTCGATGGAGGATCTGTCCCAGCGCCTGGGGATCTCGAAATCCGCCATCTACCACCACGTGTCGAGCAAGAACGAGCTGCTGGAGCTGGCCATCGGGCAGGCCCTGGACGGCCTCGCCGACGCGGTCGAGCGCACCCGCCGGCTGCGGGCCGCCGCGATCGTCCGGCTGGATCACCTGATCAGGGCCAGCGTCACCGTGCTGGTCAAGCAGAAGCCGTTCGTCACCCTGCTGCTGCGGGTCAGGGGCAACACCGATGTGGAGCGCCGGGCACTGCAGCGGCGCCGGGCGTTCGACGCCTACGTCGCCGAGCTGGTGGAGCAGGCCGCCGCCGAGGGTGCCGTCCGGCCGGACATCGATCCGGCACTCACCGCCCGGCTGCTGTTCGGCATGGTCAACTCGCTCACCGAGTGGGTCCGGCCGGTGCCGGGGGACGAGGCCGACGTCGCCAGGCTCGCCGATGCCATCTGCCTGATCACCTTCGGCGGCATCCGGAACCAGCGGTAGCTTCCGCGCGTTGTACCTGGGTGACCGGCACCGCCTGCGCCGATCGAGCCAGGTGGAGCCGTGTTCACGGACCTGCCGCCGCCGATTCGCTGGCATAGGGTGAGCACCGATCACGACCACCGTCCCGCCCGCGCCCGCCGGGCCATCGACCGCTAGGACCCACCTCACGTGTCAGCACGCATTTTCCTCTGGTCGTTCATCCTGTCGATCGTCGCGCTGGTGGTCGCCTTCTTCTACGGCGGCTGGTCGGGGTTGGCGCTGTGCCTGATCCTGGGCATCCTTGAGGTGTCGCTGTCGTTCGACAACGCGGTGGTCAACGCCACCGTGCTGGAGCGGATGAGCGAGTTCTGGCAGAAGATCTTCCTGACCGTCGGCATCGTCATCGCGGTGTTCGGTATGCGGCTGGTCTTCCCGCTACTGATCGTCGAGTTCACCGCTGGCCTCAACCCGGTCGAGGCGTTCCGGCTGGCCATGGAGAAGGGCGATCCGGAGGTTCCGGGAACCTACGGCTACCTGCTGAACGAGGCGCATCCGCAGATCGCCGCGTTCGGCGGCATGTTCCTGCTGATGCTGTTCCTGAACTACATCTTCGAGGAGCGGGAGATCACCTGGCTGAGCTGGCTGGAACGCCCGCTGGCGCGGATCGGCAAGCTCGATCAGCTGAGCGTGGTGATCGCCGGCGTGCTGCTGGTGGTGTTCGCCGAGACGATGGCACCGAACCCCGAGGCGGTGCTGATCTCCGGCGTGCTGGGCATCATCACCTACATCGCCGTGAACGGGCTCGGCACGCTGTTCGAGGGCAGCGGGGCTGACGAAGATGCCATCGAGGGCGCCGCCGCCGGCGCGGACGGTGCGCCGAAGAAATCCGGCAACGGGCAGCTGGTGAAGGCCGTCGGCAAGGCGGGCTTCTTCCTGTTCCTCTACCTGGAAGTGCTGGACGCGTCGTTCTCCTTCGACGGGGTGATCGGCGCCTTCGCGATCACCTCCGACCCGATCCTGATCGCCCTCGGCCTCGGCGTCATCGGAGCGTTGTTCGTCCGCTCGCTGACCATCTACCTGGTCCGCAAGGGCACCCTGAGCGAGTACGTGTTCCTGGAGCACGGGGCGCACTGGGCGATCGGCGCGCTGGCGGTGATCCTGCTGATCTCGATCGGCGTGCACGTGAACGAGATCATCACCGGCCTGGTCGGGGTGGCCTTCATCGGCGCGGCCTTCATCAGCTCGATCGTCCGCAACCGCAATCTGCGCGCGCAGGGCGTCGAACCCGAGCACATCCACGCCTGACGCTGCCGGCCGCCACGCGCTCCGCGGCACGGATTCGGCGGCGCCGCCCGGCAGGGGCATGCGGGGACAGCGGCCGACGGCGACTACCTTCACTGCATGACGAATCATCCAGCCGCCGTGGGCGACCCCGGTCCGGGCGTGGTGATGCCGATCGGTGGCGCCGAGGACAAGATCGGCCGGATGACGGTGCTGCGCGAGGTGGTCAGGCTGGCCGGCGGTGCGCAGGCCAGGATCGTCGTGCTGTCGACGGCGTCGTCGCTCGGCGACGAGATCACCCACGCCTACCTGCGGTTGTTCGCCACTCTCGGGGCCGCCGACGTGCAGGGCCTGCGGCCCGAGTCGCGGGCACATGCCGCGGACCCGGCCCTGGTCGCCGCCTTGGACGGCGCCACCGGCGTGTTCATGACCGGCGGAAACCAGACCAAGCTCGCGACGCTGATCGTCGGAACGCCGGTCGGCGATGCCATCGTCCGCGCTCACCAGCGGGGTGCTGTGGTGGCCGGGACATCGGCCGGGGCCAGCATCTGCTCGCTGCACATGGTGTCGTTCGGCTCCGGCGGCAGCACGCCGAAGTTCCGGGTCGGGCAGGTCTCCGAGGGTCTCGGCCTGGTCCGCACGGCGATCATCGATCAGCACTTCACCCAGCGGAACCGGTTCGGCCGGCTGATCGCGCTGATCGCGGCGAACCCGGCGCAGCTGGGCATCGGGATCGACGAGGACACCGCCGCGCTGATCTCCGCGGACGGGCGCCTGGAGGTGAAGGGCAGGGGTGTGGTGACCATCTTCGACGGTTCAGACGTGGTGACCACCGCCTACACGGCCACCGGCACCCAGCCGCTGATGATCTCCGGGATCCGGATGCACACGCTGCCGCGGGGTGCGGTCTTCGACCTGACCACCCGCCAGCTGGTGAGCGCACCGGGGCTCTTCGACCAGGACGAGCCGACCGCGGTGGCCACCCTGGCCGACGTGCCGGACGGCGCCCGCCCGCGGACCCGCAGGATCGCCGCCGAGGGGCGGCACGAGACCGTCGCGGAGCTGCGCCGCCGGCCGGAGCGACGCGCCTCCAGCTAGCGTCGGGTATCGCTCGCCGGGTGCGGCGGTGCACAATCGGCGCACCCGCATCGCGTCCCGGCTCCCCGGGAGGAAAGAGGTTCGCCGATGTCCGATTCGCCGGTGCCCGAGACCGGACGCCGCAGCATCGAGATCCGCGAGCTGCGGGTGCTGCGTGGACCGAACTACTACTCCTACGAACCGTGCATCCATCTGGTGGTGGACATCGGTGCGCTGGAGAACGAACCGACCAACACCCTGCCGGGGTTCACCGAACAGTTGCTGGCGGCGCTACCCGGCCTTGGCGAGCACCAGTGTTCCCGCGGCCGGGACGGCGGGTTCGTCGAGCGACTGGTCGAGGGCACCTGGCTCGGCCATGTCGCCGAGCATGTCGCGTTGGAGTTGCAGCGCACGGCCGGCCACGAGATCACCCGCGGCAAGACCCGCTCGGCCGGAGAGACCGGTGTCTACAACATCATTTTCGGGTTTTCCGACGAGACGGTGGCGACCATGGCCGCCAAGCTGTCGGTGCGGCTGGTGAACCACCTGGTCGAGCCGAATCCGGATTTCGATTTCGAGTCCGAGCACGAGGCGTTCCTGCGGACCAGCCAGCGGGTGGCCTTCGGGCCCTCAACCCAGGCGATCCTGGAGGAGGCGATCTCCCGCGACATCCCTTGGCAGCGACTCAATTCCGCGTCCCTGGTGCAGCTGGGCCACGGCGTTCACCAGCGCCGGATCCGGGCCACCATGACGTCGGTGACCAGCTCGCTGGCCGTCGACATCGCCAGCGACAAGGAGCTGACGAACCGGTTGCTGGCCGCCGCCGGACTGCCGGTGCCGAAGTCGGAGGTGGTGCGCTCGGTGGACGACGCGGTCCGACAGGCCCGCCGGATCGGTTACCCGGTGGTGGTCAAGCCGTTGGACGGCAACCACGGCCGTGGGGTGGCCATCAACCTGAACGACGCGGACGCGGTGCGGGCCGCCTATCCGACCGCCGACGCCGAATCCCGGCGCGGACAGGTGATCGTCGAATCGTTCATCACCGGCAAGGACTACCGCTGCCTGGTGATCGGCGGCAACATCGTCGCCATCGCCGAGCGGGTGCCGGCGCACGTGATCGGCGACGGCGAGCACACCGTCGACGAGCTGGTCGAGATCACCAACGCCGATCCGCGCCGCGGCGTCGGGCACGAGAAGGTGCTGACCAGGATCGCGGTGACCGACACCGCGGTGGAACTCGTTCGGGCACAAGGCTTCGAGCTGACGGATGTGCCGCCCCGCGGCGAGATGGTGAAGCTCGCCCTGACCGGCAACATGTCCACCGGCGGGGTTTCGATCGACCGGACCTTTGAGGCGCACCCGGACAACGTGGACATCGCCGAGGAGGCGGCCAGGGTGGTCGGGCTGGACATCGCCGGCATCGACTTCCTCTGCCCGGACATCACCCAGCCGGTACGGGAGACCGGCGGCGGGATCTGCGAGGTGAACGCCGCGCCCGGCTTCCGGATGCACACCCATCCGACCATCGGTGAACCGCAGTACGTGGCAAAGCCGGTGGTGGACCTGCTGTTTCCGCCCGGCTCCAGTTCCCGGATCCCGATCGTCGCGGTGACCGGGACCAACGGCAAGACGACCACCAGCCGGATGATCGCGCACATCTTCAAGGGCATGGGCAACAAGGTCGGGATGACCTCCACCGACGGCGTGGTGATCGACGACCGGCTGGTGATCCGGGCCGATGCCTCGGGCCCGCGGTCGGCCAGGATGGTGCTGCAGAACCCGCGGGTCGACTTCGCGGTGTTCGAGGTGGCCCGCGGCGGCATCCTGCGGGAGGGCCTGGGGTACAACCGCAACGACATCGCGGTGGTGCTCAACGTGGCGCCTGATCACTTGGGGCTGCGCGGGATCGACACCGTCGAGCAGCTGGCCAGGGTCAAGCAGGTGGTGGTGGAGGCGGTGCCACGCTCAGGTGCCGCGGTGCTCAACGCCGATGACGAGTTGGTCGCCGGGATGCGCCGGGCCTGCTCCGGCGAGGTGGTCTGGTTCTCCATCCAGCCGAACAACCGGCGGATCGCCGACCACTGCCGGCGCGGTGGCAAGGCCGTGATCCTGGAGCCGAGCGAGCTGGGCGAGCTGATCGTGCTGTTGCACGGCCGTCGCCGGATGCCGTTGGCCTACACGCATCTGCTTCCCGCCACCTTCAACGGCAAGGCCACCTTCAACGTGCAGAACGCGATGGCGGCGGCCGCTGCCGCCTATTGCGCCGGCGCCCCGCTGCACGACATCAGGGCCGGGCTGCGCTCGTTCACCCCGAGCTACTACCAGGCGCCGGGCCGGATGAACCTCACCGAGGTGCACGGGGTCAAGGTGATCGTCGACTACTGCCACAACGCCCCGGGGATGGCGGCACTCGGCGACTTCGTCGACCGCTTCTTCGACGACACAACGGGTTTCGAACGTCCGCAGAAGATCGGCGTGATCGCCACCGCCGGCGACCGGCGGGACCAGGACATGCTCGACCTCGGCCGGGAAGCGGCCAGGCACTTCGACGTGCTGGTGATCAGGGAGGACGACGCACTGCGCGGCCGGCCGGCCGGCGCCACCGCCGCCCTGATCGAGCAGGGTGCCCGCGAGCCGGACGGCGCGAACCGGGTCAAGGACATCGAGATCGTGCTGGACGAGATCGACGCCACCAGAGCAGCGATGACCAGGGCGAACGCCGGCGATCTGGTGGTGCTGTGCGTCGATCGGGCCAGGGCGGTCTGGGACGAACTGCAGGCGATCGGTCAGGTGGCGCAGGCCGGCGCGGCCTCCGAGGAGGAGGACGAGGGACGGGTCTGACGCGTCGCCGGGGCCGGCTACTTGACCTCGGAGCGCAGCACCTGCCGGAGCCCGATCGCCGCCGGCAGCAGCAGCCAGATGGCGCCGGAGGTGGCCAGCTGCGCCCACCCCTGGCCGCCGTCCGGCAACTTGTCGAACAACCCGGTGACGGTGTAGTTGAAGTCGACCCACGGGCGGGCGGTGTTGAACCAGTCCTGCAGCCCGGCCAGCAGCCCGGTCACCGTCGGCAGCGCCAGGGCGTACACGAAGTAGGCGACCACCGCGCCGGGGGTGTTGCGGATCAGGATCGCGTAGGCGAAACCGACCGCCATGCCGAGCACATTCGCCAGCACGATCCCGGTGAACTGCGCGACCGAGACGTTCCAGACGGTGTCGACCCCGGCGATCGCGGCGCCGAGCAGATTGCCCAGCGCACCGACAACGCCGGCCACCACCATCGAGACGATCGCAACGAGCAGCGAAATCGCCGCCTTCGCGCCGATCACCCGCCCGCGCTGCGGCACCAGGGTGAACGTGGTGAGGCCCGACCGCTGGCTGTACTCGGAGGTGACGGACATGATGGCGATGATCGGCAGCACGATCGCCATCGGGAAGCCGATGGCAGCGGCGAAGCTCTGGAAGGTGATCGCGGAGTCCGGAGCGAAGGCGATCACCGCGATCGAGGCGATCACCGCAACGGCCGCGATGCTGATCATCAGCCACAGCCCGGAGCGGGTGTCGAACATCTTGCGCAGTTCCACCTTGGCCAGGCGGGCGAACGGGATCGGGGCCGGCGCTGCTGCGGTGCGCCGCGGGGCGCCGACGGTGGCGGTGGTCATCTGGATGCCTTTCGGGGCGTTCGGCTCGGGTTTGACGAGGGTCTCGTTGCTGCTCATGCCGCCACGCCCTCGCGCTGCGTGTCGGCGGTGAGCTGCAGGAACATCTCTTCCAGGCCGGCACTGCCGGCCGGTCGCAGTTCACGCAGCGGGATTCCGGCGGCCAGCGCGATCCGGCCGACCTGGTCGGCCTCGGCGTCGACGGTGAGTCCGCCGGTTCCGCCGCTGACGCCGACACCGGCAGCCTGAAGCGCGCCTTGCAGCGCGTCGAGGTCGGCTGCTGCGGCGAAGGTCCCGGCTGACGAGAGCAGCTGCTCCTTGGTGCCGTCGGCGACGATCCGGCCGTTGCCGATCACCACGAGATCGTCGGCGACGACCTCGATCTCGTGCAGCAGGTGCGAGGACAGCAGCACGGTGTTGCCACGATTGGCGTAGTCCCGCAGCAGGTCCCGCATCCAGCGGATCCCGGCGGGGTCGAGCCCGTTGGCCGGCTCGTCCAGGATCAGCACCTCTGGCTCGCCCATCAGCGCGGTCGCGATGCCGAGCCGCTGCCGCATCCCGAGGGAGTAGTTGCGGACCCGGCGATCGGCCTCGTCGGCGGTCAGGCTGACCAGTTCGAGCATCTCGGCGACCCGGGCTCGAGGCAGCCCCATCGTCAGCTGGGACAGGATGAGGGTTTCCCGGCCGGTGCGGCCGGCGTGTTGGGCGGAGGCGTCCAGCAGGACACCCACCTGCACCCCGGGATTGGGCAGTGCGGCAATCGGTTCGCCGAGGACGGTGGCGGAGCCGGCGTCCGCCGGGGTCAGTCCGGCGACGACGCGGAGAGTGGTCGACTTGCCGGCGCCGTTCGGGCCGAGGAAGCCGGTGACTCGACCGGGGCGGGCGGTGAAGCTGACATGGTCGACGGCCAACAAGGCCCGCCCACCCTTGCCCCGGCCGTAGGACTTGGAGACATCGCTCACGGTGATCATGGTCAAGAGTCTGGTGCGGCGGCCGGGTGCGGCGGATCAGGGTTCGGCCCGGAATCCCCGGAGTCCGACCCTGAATCTGCGGCCGGGGTAGGGGCGGCAGATCAGCCGGTCAGGTCCCAGACCTCGACCGCAGCGCCGGCCGGCAGTTCGGTGACGTCCTCCGGAATCACCAGCAGGCTATCGGCGCCGGCCAGCCAACCGAGTAGGTGCGAACCGGGCCCGCCGTACGGCCGAACGGTGCCGGCCTCCCGGTCGACGACCCCGCGCCGGAACTGTCGCTTGCCGGGGACCGAGGTGATCGGCTCGCTCAGCGGAAGCAGCGATGACGGCCGATGACGGTGCGCCGCAGGGTGTCCCATCGCCGCCAGCATCGCCGGTCGGAGGAAGACCTCGAACGACACGAAGGACGAGACCGGATTGCCCGGCAGGGTGACCACCGGTACCGCACCGCCGCCGTCGAGCCGCACGACACCGGCGCCCTGCGGCATGCCGGGCTGCATCCCGACCTTGACGAACTCGACGCCCCGTCCGGACAGCGCGTCCTTCACCACCTCGAAGGCGCCGGCCGACACCCCGCCCGAGGTGACGACCAGATCCATCCCGGCGGCTGCCTCGGCGAACGAGGCGCGGAAGGCGTCGACATCGTCGCTGACGAAGTGTGCCACCGTCGGCTCACCACCGATCGCGGACACGGCAGCGGCCAGCATCGGCGAATTCGATTCGTAGATCTGCCCCGACAGCAACGGACTCCCAGCCGCCACCAGCTCGTCGCCGGTGGACAGCAGCAGCACCCGTAGCGGGCGGTGCACGACGGCGGTCGACTCGCCGAGCGCGGCCAGCAGGCCGATCTGCGGTGGCCCGACGACGCTACCGGCGGGCAGCACGACGGCGCCGACGCCGACATCGCTGCCCCGACCCCGGACGTGCTTGCCGGGCTCGACCCGGGTGTCGATCCGGATCAGTTCGACCGGGGAGGTGACCACGGAGATCTGCTCCACCGGTATCACCGCGTCGGCGCCGTCCGGGATCGGTGCACCGGTCATGATCCGGGCGACAGTGCCCGGTTGCAGCGGCTGCACGTCGGTACGGCCGGCCGGAATGTCTTGCGAAACAACCAGTTCCGCGTCGTTGGGCAGCTCCGCGAGCTCGACAGCACGAACCGCGTAGCCGTCCATCGCCGAGTTCGCGAACGGCGGCAGGTCGACCGCGGCAATCACGTCGTCGGCCAGCGCTAGTCCGCGGGTCTGCTGCAGCGGCAACCGTCCGGTCGGGGTGCGGGCCAGCAGTGCGGCCACCACGGCCGCGTGTTCTGCGACCGAACGAAACGCGGGCGCCATCAGTGCGTTCCCGCGGTCGACATGCCGGCCCGGCCGGCGACCCTGGCGGCGATCTCGTCCGGCGTCATCTCGTGCCCACCGCGCCGGACGATCTCCGCAACCAGCTGCTCCCGCTGCTCCAGCGTGCAGACCGCGACCGCCGATCCGGGCGGCAGGTCGCCGTCCAGCAGCAGGGTGAGTGCCGACAGCTCGTCGGCCGCCCTCGGCACGTCGGCGATGCCGGCCTCGGCCGCACCGCCGGCCCAGAGTTCCTCCATCGCACCGGGTTCGCGGTCGCGCAGGTACTTGGCCTTGCCGGCGATCACCATGGCGTCGGCGGCCGCTGCCGCCATCGCGCCCATCGCGTGGATCGCCTCGTCGCTGCGATCACCAGCGGTGGAGGTGACCACCGCGAGTGAACCGCCGGCGGCCCGCAACGCCCCGGTGACCTCGAGCAGCGACTCCAGCGAGGCCTCGTTGTGCGCCAGGTCCAGCACCACCACGGTGTCGCCGACCAGGTAGCTGTTCAGCCGGCCGGCGTTGTGTTCGGCGTCGGCGGCGAAGGTGCGCAGGCCGGCCGCGACCTGGTCGCGTTTGACCCCGATCGCCAACGCCGCGGCCGCAGCGGCCAGCACGTTCTGGACGTTCACCCTGGACGCGCCGGCCAGGGTGAGCGGCACCTGGGTGACCGGGACGATCCGGGTCGGGTCCGAACCCCTTGCCAAGACGACGATCTCGTCGTCAACGATGGTGATCGCCCGGCCACCGGCATCCAGCGCCTCGGTGAGCTTCGGATTCGTCGGATCGGGGGAGTAGAACCACGGGCGGGCCCTGGTGAACCGGCGCATCGCCAGCACCAGCGGGTCGTCGGCGTTCAGTACACACCAGCCGGTCGGCTTGGTGACCCGGACGATCACCGACTTGACCTCGGCCAACCGCTGCACCGTGTGCACCCCGAGCAGGCCGAGATGGTCGGCCGAGATGTTCGTCACCACCGAGACGTCGTTGACCGGAGTTCCCAAGCCGCGCAACAGGATTCCGCCGCGGGCGGTCTCGGTGACGGCCACCTCGACGCTCGGGTCGGCCAGCACCCTTGCCGCCCCGCCGGGCCCCGACCAGTCGCCGCGCTCCACCTCGACACCGTCGATGAAGATGCCGTCCGTCGACGACCAGCCGGGGGTGCGCCCACCCGCCCGCACCAGGTGCGCGATCAGCCGGGTGGTGGTGGTCTTGCCGTTGGTGCCGGTCACCGCGATCACCGGTATCCGCGGGCGGCTCGGCCGGATCTCCTCGCCGGGATCGTGTCCGGCCATCGCGCCGGGGATGGCGGACAGCACCGTTCGGACCGGGACACCGGCCGAAATGGCGCCGAAGGCCGCCGCGACCGCCGCACCGAACGCCTTGGCGGTGCCGACGTTCCGGAACGGGAAGGCCACCACGACGGTGTCGTCATCCCCGGGGTGGGCCACCGCCGGCAGCCTGGTCCTGATCGCCGAGGCCGCCCGCCGGACCAGGGTGGCGGCGAGTTCGGCGACCCCGTCCGCCCTGGCCGGGGAGCCGGGCAGCCCGACCGGGACGCCGTGCATCTTCAGCCGGCCCTGCCACTCCAACACCGTCGAGGTGTCGGCGGCCAACGCCGCTGCCGCGTCCAGGGTGAGCTTGACCGCCGGCCGGGAGAAGTACAGGTTCGGACCGGTCAACAGCCGCAGTTCCACCGGCTCGGCGGGTACCTGTACGGAGGGTTCCGGCGCGGCCGGTGCCGCGCGTTCCGGCACGGCTGCTGGGGCGGGCGCATGGGCCATGGTGCGACCCTACTGGCAGCCGACCGGTCCGATCACCCCCGCTGCCGGCACCCGGATCGGTGTTCGACCCGACGGCCCGTCGACCGGCGTGGCGCTCGTCTCGGGCACGGGGTTGCCGAACCTGCCGAATCGAACCGGTGGCGGCACTAGGGTCGGTGTCGTGTCGGCGGATCTCACCGGGCAGCGCCTCGGTCACTACCTGGTGCAGTCGGTGCTGGGCAGGGGCGGGATGAGCATCGTCTACCGGGCGGTCGACGAGCGGCTGGACCGGCCGGTGGCGCTCAAGGTGATCAGCGAGAACCTGTCGGCCGACGAGGAGTTCCGGCAGCGGTTCGTCGAAGAGGCCAGAGCGGCCTCGGCCATCGATCACGTGAACGTGGTGCCGCTCTACGACTTCGGCTCCGGTCCGATGCTCGATGCGGACGGCGCCCAGACCGGCGACTGGCTGTACATCGCGATGCGCCTGGTGGACGGCACCGACCTGGCCAGGGAGATCGCCGACGGGCCGCTGCCGGAGCGGCGGGCGCTGGGGCTGCTCGGCCAGGTCGGCGAGGCGCTGGACATGCTGCACGAACGGGGGCTGGTGCACCTGGATGTGAAGCCGGCGAACGTACTGATCACCCGCAACGAGTCGGTCGGTCGCGAACACGTCTACCTGGCCGACTTCGGACTCACCCGCCGCGGCACCTCCGGGCATCGCACCGCTTCGGGCGATTTCCTGGGCTCACCGACCTATGCGTCACCGGAACATCTGCGCGGCGATCCGGTGCTGGCCACCTCCGATCTCTATTCGCTGACCTGCGTGCTGTTCAGCTGTCTGGCCGGCCGGGCACCGTTCGTCGGCACGGTGAAGGACGTGGTGTCGGGTCACTTGCGCGGCCAGGTGCCCTCGCTCGCGGCGCTCACCGGACTGCCGTCCGCGATCGACCGGGTGATCGCCCGCGGGATGGCGGCCGACCCCGCGTTGCGCTACGCCTCCAGTGCCGATTTGCTCGGCAGCGCCCGGCGCGCGCTCACCGCGTTCGGCGCCGAACCCTTCGGTTCGGCCGGAGTTCCGGCCGCCGGACTTCCGACGGCATCCGGACTCGGCGATCGGGCCTCGGCCGGCGGGGATGACGACACCGCGGTCACCGACACCGCGGTTACCGACACCGCGGTCACCGACACCGCGGTCACCGACACCGCGGTCACCGACACCGCGGTCGCCGGTTCCGCGGTCGGCGGGGCAGCCATCGCCGACATCGCAGGATCCGCGGCGGAATCGCCGGATGACAGCCGGCCACATGACACCCAGATCCAGTCGGTGGACCTGGTTGCCGGACCGCCGACAGCGACGCCGGCCGGCTCTGCGCCGGCCGGTTCTACGCCGGCCGGTTCTGCGCCGGCCGGCCCGGAAGCGACCAGGTCCGGCGCACGGCACCAGGGCGCGGGCGTCGACGAGGGTGACGAACCGACGCTGCAAGGCCCGGGGGTCGGTGGCCGTCAGCCGCTGCTGGGCCGGTCGATCAACGACGAGCGGCCGGGCCCGGGCGGGTCGTCCTCGATGCCGCCGGCGTTCGCTGCCGGCGGGGCCCGTGGCGCCGGCGGCACGGCCCGGGCGGCGGATCCCGGCGGCACCGGCGGACCAGGGCAGCGGTCCGGACCGCCGAACGGACCGGGCGGCCCCGGGATGCCGTGGATGCCGCCGGGCGACCCCCGGCCGGACGGGCCCGACGGGCGCCACCGGGCCGCCCGGCGTACCGCCGTCTGGCCGTGGGCGATCGCCATCGTCGTGCTGACGATCGCCGTCGTCGTGGTGCTGATCATCGTGCTCAACCGTCCCGGCGACAACCCGGGCGGACCGAACGTCCCTGCCACGTCGCCGGTCTCGGACACGGTGCAGAGCTCGACGGCGGCGGCCACCAGCCCGGCGGGCAGTGCCGAGCGATCGACCACCGGCCCAGCGGCCACCGGGGTGTTGCCGACACTGATCAACCCGAGTCAGATCACCGACGTGACCGGGCTCAGCGTCCCTGCCGTCAGCCCCTGACCGGCGGCCGTCCCCTGGCACTGCGACCGGCGTCGGGGGGGCGGCCCCGTCATCCCCGCGCGGTTCGCCACCGGCGAAGGGCGGTGCCTTGCACTCTCGGGCATCGAGTGCCAGACTCGGCATTGGCACTCGGGTCTCTCGAGTGCCAGGTCGGTGCGATGAGGAGTACCTCGGCAGCCGCCCCCATGGGCGTCGTCCGGATGCTCCGTCCGTCGCGGGCATCGGTGCCGGCCAGACCCAATTGAACCGCCCACGGTGGAGCCGATCACGGACCTCCGTCGCGGGTGAACACTGGAGGACTGGACCTACTTATGTCGAAGCTGATCGCTTTCGATGAGGAAGCGCGCCGCGGTCTCGAGCGCGGGATGAACATCCTCGCCGACGCCGTCAAGGTGACCTTGGGGCCGCGTGGCCGCAACGTCGTGCTGGAAAAGAAGTGGGGCGCGCCGACCATCACCAACGATGGTGTGTCGATCGCCAAGGAGATCGAGCTCGAGGATCCGTACGAGAAGATCGGCGCCGAGCTCGTCAAGGAAGTTGCCAAGAAGACCGACGACGTCGCGGGTGACGGCACCACCACCGCCACCGTGCTCGCCCAGGCGATGGTCCGCGAGGGCCTGCGCAACGTGGCCGCCGGCGCCAACCCGATGGGCATCAAGCGGGGCATCGAGAAGGCCACCGAAGCCGTTGCGCAGCAACTGCTTGCCGACGCCAAGGATGTCGAGACCAAGGAGCAGATCGCGGCCACCGCGACCATCTCCGCCGGTGGCGACTCCGCGATCGGAGAGCTGATCGCCGAGGCGATGGACAAGGTCGGCAAGGAAGGTGTCATCACCGTCGAGGAGAGCAACACCTTCGGCCTCGAGCTCGAGCTCACCGAGGGCATGCGCTTCGACAAGGGCTACACGTCGCTGTACTTCGCGACCGACCTTGAGCGTCAGGAAGCGGTTCTCGACGATCCGTACATCCTGCTCTACGGCAGCAAGATCTCGGCCATCAAGGACCTGCTGCCGGTCCTGGAGAAGATCATGCAGGCCGGCAAGCCGCTGCTGATCATCGCCGAGGACGTCGAGGGCGAAGCGCTGGCCACCCTGGTGGTCAACAAGATCAAGGGCACCTTCAAGTCGGTCGCCGTCAAGGCCCCCGGCTTCGGTGACCGTCGCAAGGCCATGCTGCAGGACATCGCGATCCTGACCGGTGGCCAGGTGATCAGCGAGGACGTCGGGCTCAAGCTGGAGAGCGCTGACATCTCGCTGCTGGGCACCGCCCGCAAGGTCGTCGTCACCAAGGACGAGACCACCATCGTCGACGGTGCCGGCGAGGCCTCGCAGATCGAGGGACGGGTCAACCAGATCCGCGCCGAGATCGAGAAGTCGGATTCCGACTACGACCGCGAGAAGCTGCAGGAGCGGCTGGCCAAGCTGGCCGGCGGCGTTGCGGTGATCAAGGCCGGTGCCGCCACCGAGGTCGAGCTGAAGGAGCGCAAGCACCGCATCGAAGATGCCGTGCGCAATGCCAAGGCTGCGGTCGAAGAGGGCATCGTCGCCGGCGGTGGTGTCGGGCTGCTGCAGGCCGCCACCAAGGCGCTGGCGAACCTCAAGCTCGAGGGTGACGAGGCCACCGGCCTCAACATCGTCCGGGTTGCCGTCGAGGCTCCGCTCAAGCAGATCGCGATCAACGCCGGTCTCGAGGGTGGCGTCGTCGCCGACAAGGTGAAGGGTCTGCCCGCCGGGCACGGCCTGAACGCCGCTACCGGCGTGTACGAGGATCTGCTGGCCGCCGGTGTTCCGGATCCGGCCAAGGTGACTCGCTCGGCGCTGCAGAACGCCGCGTCGATCGCCGCGCTGTTCCTGACCACCGAGGTGGTTGTCGCCGACAAGCCGGAAAAGGCCGCTCCGGCCATGCCCGGTGGCGACGGCGGCATGGGCGGCATGGACTTCTGACGAAGCCTGAAGCGGAGGTTGGACCGAGCGGAGCGAGGTCCGGCCGAAGCGGAAGGTGAGGAGGAAGTCAGTCGGATATGGACTTCTGACGAAGCCTGCCTTGCACCAACGAACGGCCCGTCACCTTTCGAGGTGGCGGGCCGTTTCGCGTCCGGTGGGACCGGAGATTCAGTTCAGCTCCGGCCAGTGCCGGGATGTGCCCGATTCTGGGTCGAAACGGGCCACTGGCCGCGCCTCAGCTGAATCTGGCTACGGTAGTCGGATGCCCACTGAACAACGACGCTGGCAATCCGAGGCCGACCGACTGGCCAATGAGTCCGTCGGACGCGGCGATCCGACCGGTTGGTTCGAAATCCTCTATGCCGCAGGCGAATCGGGCGAAGTAACGATGGCCTGGGACCGGTCGGCACCGATGCCACTGCTCGAGCGATGGGTGAACTCCAGGCCGGCGGAGTCAGCGGCCGGACCCGAGTCCGCGGTGGTGGTGGGATGCGGGCTCGGGGCCGACGCCGAGTTCCTGGCCGCACGCGGATTTCAGACCACCGGGTTCGATCTGTCACCGACCGCGATCCGCACCGCGACCCGGCGCTACCCGGATTCGTCGGTGAACTACGCGGTCGCCGACCTCTTCCAGCTGCCGCCGAAATGGCACCGCTCCTTCGACCTCGTGGTGGAGATCTACACCGTGCAGGCGATGCCGCCGGCCGTCCGCGCAGCGGCCACCGCCGCGGTCGGGGAGTTGGTCGCCCCGTCGGGAACGCTGCTCGCCATCCAGGTCGAGCCCGGCCCCGATGACGACGGGTCGGGACCACCGTGGTTGCTGAGCCGGGAGCAGGTCGAGGCTTTCGGCGCCGGGGGGCTGCGGCAGGTTCGCCTCGACCAGGTGGCCGACGATGACGGAAGCCGCTACTGGCAGGCTGAGTTCCACCGCGACTGAGCCCGCCCGGCCCGCCCGGCCCGCCGCGACCCGACCGGCCCGCCGCGACTGATCCCGCCCGGCCGACCGCGACCCGCCCGGCCGCCACCGCGGAGCAACACGCCCGAACCGGATGTGGGATGATTGCGACATCGGTGGCGCACCAGCCACCGGTGCCATGTTCACGGTTCGGGCAATCCCCAGACGCCGGGCGGCACCGAAGCAGCAACACTCGCTCGATGTCCGCGATTCGCGCCGATCTTGGAGTCCTGATGACCGATCCTGTTTCGCCGCCTGGAGTTTCGGCGGGAACTGACCCGACACCAGCGCCGACCTCGTCCCGGCCGCACCCGGCGGCCATCCTGCCCCACCTGCGGCCGATCTTCGATCTGCACGAAGGCGGGAAGATCTCGGTCGAGCTCAAGCAGCCGATCCGCGACCGCGACGATCTGTCGAAGGTCTACACCCCGGGGGTGGCCGAGGTCTGCGAGCACCTGGTCAGCAATCCCGCCGACAAGGCCAGGTACACAGCAGCGACCCGCACCATCGCGGTGATCAGCGACGGCACCGCGGTGCTCGGGCTCGGCAACATCGGGCCGTCCGCGTCGCTACCGGTGATGGAGGGAAAAGCCTGCCTGTTCAAGCAGTTCGGTGGCCTCGACGCGTTCCCGATCGTCCTCGACACCACCGACACCGACCGGATCGTCGACGCGGTGATCGCGATGGCGCCCAGCTTCGGCGGTATCAACCTCGAGGACATCGCGGCGCCACGGTGCTTCGAGATCGAGCGACGGGTCATCGCTGCGTTGGACATCCCGGTGATGCACGACGACCAGCACGGCACGGCCATCGTGGTGACCGCGGCGCTGCGCAACGCCCGGATCGTCACCGGGCGGGCGGACGGTGATCTGCGGGTGGTGATCGCCGGCGCCGGCGCCGCCGGCGTCGCCTGCGCGAAGATGCTGCACGCCGCCGGGGTCAGTGACATCATCGTCACCGACAGCAGGGGCGCGATCCATTCCGGTCGCACCGACCTGCACAGCTCCAAGCAGGAACTGCTCGCGTTCACCAACTCCGGCAACGTCTCCGGCACCACCGAGGAGGTGCTGGCCGGTACCGATTGCTTCATCGGACTGTCCGGCGGGACCATCGACCCGGAATCCATCGCCACGATGAACCCGGAGCCGATCGTCTTCGCGCTGTCCAACCCGAACCCCGAGATCGACCCGAGAGCGGCGGCCCGCCGGGCGGCGGTGGTGGCCACCGGGCGCAGCGACTTCCCGAATCAGATCAACAATGTGCTGGCCTTCCCGGGAGTGTTCCGCGGAGCCCTTGACGTCGGCGCGACGGCGATCACCGAGCCGATGAAGATCGCCGCCGCGCTGGCCATCGCCGACGTGGTGCGCGACGAACTGGCCGCGGACCGGATCGTGCCGGACCCCTTCGACCCGCGGGTGGTGCCGGCGGTGACCAGCGCGGTCGCCGCCGCCTGGACGGCCGGCGCCGGTCGGTCATAGTCAGCCGGGGCGGTAATCGGCGATGCCCGGCGCGGATTCCAACAAGGTGACGGACTTGAGGCCGGTGGACAGGCCGGGGTCGGCCCGGGAGATGGCCGAGACCCGGCTCGCTGCCTGACCGGCGGTGACTTGCGCGGCCGGGTTGGTCGGTCCGAACAGCGAATCCGGTGACGCCGGTGCCAGGCCCTTCAGCACCTCGGCGGCCGACGCCCTGGTGAGCTTCTTCGCGGCGCACATCGGCTCCAACAGCCGGGACCAGGCCTCACCGGTTGCGTACCCCTCCAGCATCCGTGGGCCGGGATCGGTGCCGCCGGCGTCGGCGAAAGCGGTGTCGACGGCCAGCACGCCCGGATGGTCGGCGCCGGAGGATGGGGTGACGGTGGCGACCAGCAACCGGTTCCACTGTCCGGCCGGCATTCCGGCGGGCAGGTAGCCGTCGAGCGTGGTGACGACGATCGGCCCGGTCGCCGCGCCGTCGTCGGCGGTGCCGCCGCTGGTGGCGGGCTCGGAGCCGGCGGTTCCGGATTCCGTCGCCGGCTCGGAGATCGCCGATCCCGCCGTACCGGTGCCGGCGGCCGATGATGCGCCGCTGGCCACGGCCGAACCGGGAGATGCCCCCGGTGCTGTTGCGGTGAGCAGGGTGGCCACCTGCTCCGGGGTCGTCGCCGCGAAGACTGCCGGAATGTCTTGCGGCACAGCGTCTCCGCTCCTCAGGACCCGGAGCGTCACGCCGTTGGTCTTGGCCCACCAGGCGAGGCCGGTCAGCGCGTCGGTCGCCCTGGCCGAATCGTCGACCAGCACGCCGAGGGTGCTGCCGGCGGTCAGCACCTTCGCCGACAGCAGGTACGCGGCGGCGTTGATCGCCAGGATGTCGTCGGTCGCGCCGAGCACCACCGGCGACGGCCAGGCGAGTTGCTCGGAGAGGCCCTCGGGGGTGAACGCCTGGACGCCGTCGGCCCGGATCCGGCTGGCCAGGCTCAACCCCTTGGCACCCGGCTCGAGGGTGATCAGACCGAGCGTGCTGCGGCCCAGGTTCTCGTACGACTCGTCGAGAGTGGCCGCGGTCGACGGGTCCGGCCCGGCGATCTGGATGGTGCGGTTGCAGATCCCGCCGGTGTTGTTCACCGTGTCCCGCCAGAGATTCACGCCCGCGGTGAAGCCGCGGTCTGTGGCCGGGTCGACCAGCAGACCGAGCGAGATGGAGGCATCGTCGACGCCGGGGCCGGTCAGCATGCCGTCAACGGTCACCGGGACCACCGATGGTGCCGTCGTCGGTGCCGGGGTCCGGCCGCCCGATCCCGAGGTGGCGACCGCGGTGCCGGGGGTCGGGCCGTCGGGCGTCGCGGTGGATGTGCAGGCGCTCGTCAACAACCCGCCGGTGATGATCAGCGCGGCGACTGCTGGGCGGGATCGGCGCACCAGACCAACCTACTGTGCGCCCTAGACTGCGTAGTCGTGGATGCCTGGTTGTGGGTCGTTGTCGCTGTCCTGCTGGTGGTGCTGGTGGTGGTGCTGGCCAGGCGGACCGCAGTCGGCCGGGTCGATCCGACCCAGCTGCTGCTCGATCCGACCCTGATGGCGCAGGTGCGCTCGCTGGCCGAGTCGGGGCAGAAGGTGCAGGCGATCGCGACCCTGCGCAGCGGCACCCCCGGACTCGGGCTGGCCGCCGCGAAGGCCATCGTCGACCGGATGACCTCGCCGGCGGCAGCGCCGGCCGTGCCGCAGACGAAGACGCAAGGAGTCCCCGCCGTCCCGCCGGACATTGCGGCGCAGGTGCTGTTGTTGAAGTCGCAGGGCGAGCAGATCGCGGCGATCAAGCTGGTCCGCGAACACACCGGATGTGGCCTGCGGGAGGCGAAGGACTACGTCGACGGTGTGTGAGTCGGCTGGTGGTCAGTCGACGGCTGCCAGGCCAACGGTGCGGCCGGCCGTGCCGGCCGTTCCGGCGACAGATCCAGTTGCCACCAACCGACATCCCACCAGCGGGCCGCCTTGTAACCGACGCCGCGATAGACCCCGACCGGCTGAAATCCCATGACCTCGTGCAGCCGTTCGGAGGCGGGATTCGGCAGCGTCACGCCGGCGAACGCCGCCGTGTAGTTGAGCGTGCGCAGGAGGTCGACCAGTTCGGTGTACAGCCGCCGTCCCCAGCCGCCCCGCTGGATGCCCGGCGACAGGTAGATCGAACAGTCCGCCGCCCACCGGTAGGCATCGCGGGCCCGATGACGCGATGCGTAGGCATAGCCGGCAACGGCGCCGTCGATCTCGACCACCAGCCACGGCAGCCGCGGCTCGGCGAGCATCCGGGCCGCCAGCTGATCGGCGTCCGGGGCAGTCTCCTCGAACGAGATCACCGTGTTCTCCACGTAGTACCGGTAGATGCCGGCGATGGCGGCGGCGTCCTCCGGTGTGGCGGCCCGGATCCGGCTCACTCGGCGGCTTCGCCGATGGCGGGGCCGAGCAGATCGTCGGCGTCGATGATCCGGTAGGCGTATCCCTGTTCGGCCAGGAACCGCTGCCGGTGCGCGGCGTAGTCGGTGTCGACGGTGTCGCGGGTGACGACCGAGTAGAAGTGCGCCTGTTTCCCGTCTGCCTTCGGCCGCAACAGCCGGCCGAGCCGCTGCGCCTCCTCCTGGCGGGACCCGAAGGTGCCGGACACCTGCACCGCCACCGAGGCTTCCGGTAGGTCGATGGAGAAGTTCGCCACCTTGGACACCACCAGCGTCGGGATCTCGCCGGCCCGGAAGGCGTCATACAGCCGTTCGCGCTCCGCCGTCTTCGTCGAGCCCTGGATGATCGGCGCGTCGAGCGCCTCGCCCAGCTCGTCGAGCTGGTCGAGGTAGGCGCCGATCACCAGCGCCGGCTCGCCGGGATGACGATCCAGGATCGATTGCACCACAGGCAGTTTCGTCCGCAGGGTGGAGGCGAGCCGGTACCGCTCGTCCGGCTCGGCGGTGGCGTAGTTCAGTCGTTCGGACTCGGTCGGTGTCACCCGCACCTCGATGCAGTCGGCCGGCGCGATCCAGCCCTGGGTCTCGATGTCCTTCCACGGAGCGTCGTACCGCTTCGGCCCGATCAGCGAGAAGACGTCACCCTCGCGGCCGTCCTCACGGACCAGGGTTGCCGTCAGCCCCAAACGGCGCCGGGACTGCAGGTCCGCCGTCATCCTGAAGACCGGAGCGGGCAGCAGGTGCACCTCGTCGTAGATCACCAGTCCCCAGTCGTGCGAATCGAACAGATCGAGGTGGGCGTACACGCCCTTCGTCCGCCTGGTCATCACCTGGTAGGTGGCGATGGTGACCGGCCTGATCTCCTTGCGCTCGCCGGAGTACTCACCGATCTCGTCCTCGGTGAGCGAGGTACGGGCGATCAGCTCGCGTTTCCACTGCCGGCCGGCGACGGTGTTGGTGACCAGGATCAGCGTGGTGGCGGCGGCCTCGGCCATGGCCGCGGCGCCGACGATGGTCTTGCCGGCGCCGCAGGGCAGCACCACGACTCCGGACCCGCCCTGCCAGAAGCCGGCCACCGCCTCGGACTGGTACGGCCGCAGCTCCCAGCCGTCGGTGTGCAGGGTGATCGGGTGGGCCTTGCCGTCGACGTAGCCGGCCTCGTCCTCGGCCGGCCAGCCGACCTTGAGCAGGATCTGCTTGAGCCGGCCCCGCTCGGAGGGATGCACGATCACCGTGTCGTCGTCGATCCGCTGGCCCAGCATCGGGGCGACCTTCTTGTGCCGCAGGATCTCTTCGAGCACGGCCCGGTCGGTGCTGTGCATGATCAATCCGTGGGCCGGGTGGGTCCGCAAGACCAGCCGGCCGTAACGCGCCATGGTGTCGACCACGTCGACCAACAACGCCTGCGGCACCGGGAAGCGCGACCAGCGGACCAACGCGTCCACCACCTGCTCGGCATCGTGCCCGGCAGCGCGGGCGTTCCACAGCGCCAGCGGGGTGATCCGGTAGGTGTGGATGTGCTCGGGGGAGCGTTCGAGTTCGGCGAACGGGGCGATCGCCGCCCTGGCGGCGGGCGCGTCGGCGTGGGCGATCTCCAGCAGGACGGTCTTGTCGGATTGGACGATCAACGGGCCGTCGGTCACTGGCAGATCCTTTCTCGCGTTCCCGGGTGGGACACC
The DNA here is from genome assembly GCF_000426645.1 of Nakamurella lactea DSM 19367. Taxonomy (GTDB): domain Bacteria; phylum Actinomycetota; class Actinomycetes; order Mycobacteriales; family Nakamurellaceae; genus Nakamurella; species Nakamurella lactea. The sequence continues at coordinate 32,534 of NZ_AUFT01000019.1, forward strand.
CATTGTCCAACGAGACGCCGACAACGCCCATTCCCAGTGCCCGGCCTGGCCGGCAAGGCGCCAGGATCGGCGCCGTCGAGGCGCCGGAACAGGGCTGACGAGCACCAGATCACACCCATGAACCTGCTCGAACGGCCATCGCGCCACGAATCAGCCGATAGGGTCTGCCGCGGACGGTGGGCCGGCATGCAACCGAAATGCCCCCCGGCAACGCCCCATGACCAGCACTCCAGTGGTCGGTGATCCAGGCCGCAGCTGAGCACGATCGACACCTATCGGAGGTCTCCCATGTCGACACCACAGGACCCGCAGCGTCCCTACGATCCGGCGGACGGGTCGTCACCACAGACACCGCAGGTGCCTCAGGCGCCGCCGGCAGCGCAGACCCCGGCCGGCCCGGATGCCGATCCGAATGCGCAGGCGCCGTCGCTGGACAAGAGCCGGCAGCCCGCGGATCCGTACGGCAGCGCCGGCTCCACCGGCCCCGGTTCCGGCGGTTACCAGCCCAACTACCAGCAGGCACAGCCCGGCTTCCAGCCGGATCAGCCCGGGTTCCAGCAGGGGGTGCCGCCGGGGTTCCAGCCGGCACCTCCGACCCCGCCGGCCAAGAACAAGAACCGGAACATCATCATTGCGGTCGCGGTGGTGATCGCCGTCGCCGTCGTCGGTTTCTTCGTCTGGCAGTCGCAGAAGAACGACACCAAGAACGCGGCGGTCGGGGCCTGCATCAACGTGATCGAGGCCAGCGCCACCAACGCCAAGACCGAGCAGATCGACTGCGGCGACCCCAAGGCCGGCTATATCGTCACCGAGACCGGCAAGAAGATCGACTGCGAAGAGAACGAAACCAGTTACACCGAGGGGGACACCGTGGTGTGCATGCGTCCGAACATGCAGGAGGGCGACTGCGCAAAGGTCGGCACCAGCGCCGCGAACGGCGATATGGAGATCATCGACTGCGCCACTGCCACGGCCGACGACGTCAAGCTCGTGTTGCTGGACACCAACAGTTCCGATGCGAGCAAGTGCTCGGAGGATCAGCTCGCGCTGGACCTGCCCAAACGCAACGTCGTCTACTGCTTCGCTGCCGCGAAGTCCTGATCCACGGGTCGAGCGCGGGCGCGGCCGTCGCGGGTGACGGCCGGCTGCGACCGATACCCTCGAACGCAACAGTCGGCCTCGTCGGGGGTCCGGAACAAGGGCGGAAGGACGAGGAATGACGAATCCGTACGACCCGAACCAGGGCTCATGGCAGGGCGGCCAGCAGGGCCGGAGCGACGGACCGGGCTGGAACCAGGGCGGGCAGCCGGGTCAGGGCGACCCCGGGAGCTGGAACCAGGCAGGTCCGGGCGGTCCGGGGTACGGACAGCAACCGGGACAACCGTCATTCGGCTGGCAGCCGGAAGCTGCCGGCGGGGGCCAGCCGACACAGGGCTACCCGGGCGGACCGGGGCAGTTCGGCTGGCAGCCACCGGGGCCTCCGCCCGGTCCGGGCGGCTGGCCGCCGGCCGGTCCCGGCGGCGAACCGCCGCGCCGGCGGACGAACCTGTGGGTCGCGCTGGGTGTGGTGCTGGTGCTGGTCGTCGCGGGGGTCGTCACCTGGGTGGTGGTGGCGAACAAGTCCGACAACACCGCTGACGGCGGCCCGACGAGCACCGCATCGATGACGCCGCCGGTCCCGCCGTCCAGCGCCGACGCCGGGACCGTCGACACCACGGCAGCATCGACCACCGCCGAATCGACAACCGCGGAATCGACCACCGAGCAGTCGACGGCGGCCGAGTCGACGGCGGAGGAGTCGACCACGGCGGCATCGACGACGGAGGAGTCGACCGCAGCGGCATCGACGACCGAGGTGTCGACGACCCGGGTGACCACCGCAGCCGCTGCGGTGAAGGTCAAGGTCGGGGACTGCGTCCACATCGAGAACGCGACCCAGGTCGATCTGAACGAGGCCGGCGTCGCCTGCAGTGACCCCACGGCCGTCTACCGGATCACCGTGATCGGCACCAGCAAGTCCGCCTGCGACAAGAACGAGGCGAACTGGTCGGGGATCAAGGGTGGACTCACCGGCAAGACCCTGTGCCTGCTGCCCACCCTGAAGCAGGGCGATTGTTTCCGGACCGCCGGCGCCGCGAACGGCGACTACGAGAAGATCCCGTGTGCCGAGGCGAAAGCCGGCGACAGCAAGGTCGCCTACGCCAGCACCAGTACCGCCGACGTCAGCAAGTGCGCGAAGAACACCTCGCCGTACGAGTTCCCGAAGCGCAAGGTGCTGTACTGCTTCGCGAAGGTCAGCTGATCATCGCCAACGGCGGGTCGACCGGCCGCCTCCCGGATGCGGCGCGCGACCGCAGTGCGAGCTCCCGATGACCGACCGACTGATCGACCGGCTCGGCGCCCCGGGCGATCTCGACGAGGGCCAGTTGCTGGACGTCTTCGCCGAGTGGGCGGCCGCGTCGGGCCGCCCGCTGTACAGCCATCAGGAGGTGGCGCTGCTGGAGATCGTCGCCGGCTCGCACGTGATCGCCGCCACCCCAACGGGTTCCGGCAAGAGCCTGATCGCCACCGCTGCGCTGTTCAGCGCCATGGCGACCGGTAAGCGGGCCTACTACACCGCGCCGATCAAGGCCCTCGTCAGCGAGAAGTTCTTCGAACTGGTGGAGATCTTCGGTACCGACAACGTCGGGATGGTGACCGGCGACTCGTCGGTCAACGCGCAGGCGCCGATCATCTGCTGCACGGCGGAGATCCTGGCCGGGGTGGCGCTGCGCGGCGGCGCCGAACCCGGTGACCAGGCCGAGGTCGGCGTCGCGGTGCTCGACGAGTTCCACTACTACGGCGACCCGCAACGGGGCTGGGCCTGGCAGGTGCCGTTGCTGCAGCTGCCGCGGACGCAGTTCGTGTTGATGTCGGCGACGCTGGGCGACGTCTCGTTCTTCGCCGAGGACCTGCTGGCCCGCTCCGGTCGCGAGGTCGCGGTCCTGGACGGGGTGGAAAGGCCGGTCCCACTGCACTTCAGCTACGAGATCCGGGCGCTGCAGGAAACCCTGGAGGAGTTGCTGTTCACCGGGCGGGCGCCCGTCTATATCGTCCATTTCACCCAGGCTGCGGCATTGGAACGGGCGCAGGCGCTGTCCAGCATCAACGTCGCGAGCCGCGAGGACCGGGACAAGATCGCCGAGCTGATCGGCGATTTCCGCTTCTCCTCCGGCTTCGGCAAGACGCTGTCCAGGCTGATCCGGCACGGCATCGGCGTGCACCACGCCGGGATGCTGCCCAAGTACCGGCGCCTGGTGGAGAAGCTCGCGCAGTCCGGTCTGCTCAAGGTGATCTGCGGGACCGACACCCTCGGCGTCGGCATCAATGTGCCGATCCGCACGGTGCTGCTCACCTCGCTGTCGAAGTACGACGGCCGGCGCACCCGGCTGCTGTCTGCTCGTGAGTTCCACCAGATCGCCGGCCGGGCCGGCCGGGCCGGCTTCGACACCTCCGGTGACGTCGTAGTGCTCGCGCCCGAGCACGAGATCGAGAATGCCAAGGCCGTGAAGAAGGCCGGTGACGACGCCGCCAAGCGGCGAAAGGTGGTGCGGCGCAAGGCCCCTGAGGGGTTCGTCAACTGGTCGGAGAGCACCTTCGACCGGTTGGTCGCGGCCGAGCCGGAGCAGTTGCGCTCGCACCTGAAGATCAGCCACTCGGTGATGCTGGCGCTGTTGTCCCGGCCGGGCGACGCGGTAGCTGCCACCCGGGCGCTGATCGAGGACTCGCACGAGCCGCGGGAACGTCAGCTGCGACACCTGTTGCGGGCCATCGCCATCGGTAAGGCTCTGCTCTCGGCCGGCGTCGTCGTGCGGTTGCCCGAGGTCGACGAGCTGGGTCGCCGGTTTGCGCTGACCGTCGATCTGCCACCGGATTTCGCGCTCGACCAGCCGCTCTCACCGCTGGCGATGGCGGCGATCGACATTCTGGATCGGGAGAACGAGAGCTATCCGCTGGACGTGGTGTCGTTGTTCGAGGCGACGCTGGAAGGTCCGGGAACGGTGCTGAACGCGCAGCGCTTCCACGCCCGCGGCGAGGCGGTCGCGTCGATGAAGGCCGACGGCATCGAGTACGAGGAGCGAATGGAGCTGCTCGATCAGATCGACTACCCGAAGCCGCTGGAAGACCTGATCGAGGTGGCGTACGGGTCGTACCGGGCCGGCCATCCGTGGATCGCCGAGTTCCAGCCGGAACCCAAGTCGATCGTCCGGGACCTGTACGAGCGGGCGATGACCTTCAACGAGTACGTGTCGTTCTACGGCCTGTCCCGGTCCGAGGGCGTGCTGCTGCGCTACCTGGCCGACGCGTATCGCACCATGCGCCGCACGGTACCGGCGGCGGCCCGCACCGAAGAGGTCGACGACCTGATCAACTGGCTGGGAGAACTGGTGCGCGGCATCGATTCCAGCCTGCTGGACGAGTGGGAGGCGCTGGCCCACCCGGATGACGCCGTGTTGGTCGACGGGCAGCTGCGGCCGCCGACGGCCGCCCGCGGGATCACCGCCAACGAGCGGGGTTTCACGATCCTGGTGCGCAACGCCATGTTCCGGCGGGTGGAGCTGGCCGCCCGGGGCGCCTGGGACGCGTTGGGGGAGTTGGACTCCGCCGCCGGCTGGACTGCGACCCGGTGGGCCGAGGCGATGGACGAGTACTTCGACGAGTACCCCGATCTCGGCGTCGGCCCGGATGCCCGCAGCGCCGGCATGATCACCATCGCCAAGCAATCGGGCCAGTGGCGGGTCCGGCAGGCCTTCGACGACCCGGAGGGCGACCGGGACTGGGGCATCGTCGCCGACATCGACCTGGCGGCCAGTGACGAGGCCGGCGAGGCTGTCGTGAGCCTGGTTGCGGTCGGGCCGATGACCGGCTGAACCGTTTCGACGACAGCTCCGTGGGACACCGAAAGCTGGTCAGGCCCACGGGATCGGGTCCGAGCCGATCGCGATCAGGCTGCCCGTCAGCTCTCGGCCGCCGGCGGCCAGGACGCCGCACTGCGGGGTGGAATCCTGCGGGATCGTCGCACCCTTGATGGTCTGGCCGTTGTTGTCGATGGCCTGGACGCTGACGACCAGCCGGCCGTCACCGAAGAGATCAGGATTCTTCGTCACCTGCTCGGCCAACTTCGCGCAACTCGACACCAGGGTGGCCCGCGCCACGTCCTCGGTCACCATCGCGTAGCCGAAAACCTCTCCGTGGTGCGCGTTCGTACAACTGGCCGAAGTCGCCTGAGTCCAGTCGGCTTCAGCCGGGCAATAGCCGAGGTAGTCGCGGCCGACCCCGGTTGATACCGCATCGTGCAGGGTGCCCCGATAGCGAACGAGCGACTCTCCGTCCGTGTCCCGGTCGGTCAAATACACGGTGCAGGCCAACCATTGCGCTCCGGCGGCTCGCTGTTGGGCGGTCGGTGCCAGCGGCGCGAAGCCCACGAAGATGGTCAGCCACCAATAGCCGAACAGGGTCGATGGCGGCCGACCGGCTGCATCCGGCAGTCCGATGAATGGCCCTGCGCCATCGTTGCAGGATTGGTAATTCTGGTCGTCGACGGTCAGCCCGCCCTCGGAACTGTCGGTCATCTTCACCGGTGTCGGATGGGTGATCACCGAAACCACTTCGCCGTAGTGCGCCAGTTCGCACCCGCCCAGGCTCAGGTCCGGATAGTGGTAGGCCGCCGAGTCGGTCACCCAGTTCCACTGCACGTCGAACGGCTGCCCGACGCAGTCGCCGATCGACGGTGCCGCGGGTACCGCAACGGGCTGGGCCGACCCCGGAATGCCCCGACCGATGACGTTCGGAACGATCACCGCGGCCAGCAGCCCCAGCACGATGAGCAACACCCCAACCGCTCGTCGATCGGTCACCGGACCCCCGGTGGGCGGCCCTGATGACCATTCGGGAAGCAGCGCGCCCTCGCTCATTCGTATCAGTCTCCGTCATCGGCAGTGCCGCCGCACACCGACCCGGTGACCTGCACGTTGTGGAAAACCATCGGGCGAGTCCGGGAAACCTGCCATCGTTCGGCGAATGGGCAGCAGGACGAACGGGCCGGCGGTCGTCGGGCTCGATGCCCGACGGTTCGTCCTCGGTGGCGTGCCGTCCGCGATTCGGGCTTCGGCGAGGTGTTGGCAGACGTTCGCGGTCGCGGCGAGGGTTGCGGCGACCGCGGTGGGTGCGATGGCAGTGGTGTCGGACGCCGAGTTCATCGGTGACGAAGGTGCCCTGCATGCGGATCGGTTGCGGACGGTGCTGTCGCCGCAGCTGACGATGGTCGCCGACGCCTGGAGCCAGGTCGGCGTGGCGCTGACGGTCTTCGCCGCCGAGCTCGAGGACTGCCAGGGAGAACTGGGTCGGCTGGCGGCGCTGGCCGCGGCCGATCAGGCGGTGCTGGATCAGGGTCCGTGGATGACGACTCAGCGGACCCGGCCGGCTTCGGACCGGACCCCGGAACCCGCGCTGATGGAGGCGCAGCGCGGGCTGGAAGCGTTGCAGGAGCGGGCAATCGCCGTGCGGTGGCGCCATGACCAGGCGCAGCGGGCTTGCTGCCGCGTGATCGATCGGGCGGCGTCGCTGGCGCCGGCGCCCGGCCCGGGTACGTCCACCGGCGCGGCCCGGCCGGCGGTTGCCGCGGGGGCCGAACCGTCCCGGCTGACGATGCTGGCCGCCGGGCTGAAGATCGCCGCGGGCACCAGCACCGGTTACGCCGATCGGTTGGGCTCAGCGCTACGCGGCGGGCACACCTTCGCGTCGATCCCCAGTGACGGACCGTCCGGCGGTGGATCGGCCGGCGCGGACCCGGTCGATCCGATCGCTGGTTCCCCGGCCGACCTGCATCGCCGGATCGTGGCTGCCTGCAGTTACGAGCAGGGCACCACCGCGTTCGGGAACACCGATCCGGACATCGAGATGTACTGCACCGCCATCGCCGACTCTGCCGTGGCGGATCCGGCGATCATGACTCAGGTCCTGGAGAAGTGGCCGATGGCGGGGTACCCGGCCAGCCCGTTGCCGGGCGGCTGGGCCGCCATCGGTGAGGGCTTCGCGATGGCCGGCAGTCTGTTCGCCGATCTGGCCGGGGTGGGCGACTGTTTCGGCGGCCCGGTGGACGACTGCATCGCCGGTGTGGCCATGATGCTGGTCCCCGGCGGCCGGGTGGCGAAGGTCAGCAAGGAGGCGATCGAGGCATCGAAGGCGGCCTCTCGGGCAGCTCGCGAGGCTCGGCTGAAGGCCGCCGCCGATGCTAGGGCGGCGGCCAAGGCCGCGAAAGGGACCAGTCACCGGTTGGCCGTCGGTTACCAGCGAGAGGTGCGGGTGGCGGAGCTGACGCACGGTCGGGTGATGAGCACCGAGCCGGGTAGGCCGGGCACGCTGATCAAGGGGAAGAGCGGCCGAGAGACGGACGTCGACGTCATTGGCGGTGACGGTTCCTACATCGCGGTGGGCGGCCCTGCGAAGGCGAGATCTCTCAAGGACACAATCGAAAACCTGGAGGTTCTCAAGGAGGTCGCGGATGAAGCCGGGGTGCCCGCCCGCGCCTACTTCGAAAAGGGCTCGCCACAGATCCTGTTGGATGAGGCGGCAAAGGTGCTCGGCGCCGACCATGTCCACGTGTTCAGCTAGATCGGGAGACGCCCATGTCGTACAGATTCGTCTACTGGTATCAATCCCAGTGGTCAGCGGCCGCAGCGGTCGATCTGGTCGAAGCGCTTGAGGCTGCCGGGTGGACGCTGGTCAGCCCTAGTACTGGAGTCATCAGCAAATTGACTCTGAGCGGTCAGGTCCGGATGGATCGCAGCGGCTTGCTGGCGGCGATGGCGCTCGAGGGCGAGATTGACGACCTGCACACGGACTGGTGGCTGGACGGTGGGTCGGGGAATGTCCACTACGGAATCAGACGGCGGTCGGCGGGTGGCGTCTTACACGAGTTCCTTCTCGATGGTGTGCGAGACCTGGATCGGGTCGTCCACGACCTGCTCGACCGGATTCATGATCACGCCGCGGAGACGATCGGGTTCGTCGTCGACCGGGACGGTGCGTCACAGGACCTCGACTGGGACGCGGTGATGGCAGGCGCTGATGTGCCGATCGACGATGTGCCCGACATACTCGGCCTGACCGTTGAGCTGGCCGAGTTGCATCCCGATCTGCCCTACCGGCACCGCACTTTCGCGTTCCAGAACCTGGTGATCGCCGACTGGGTGGACCTGTACCGCCAGCCCCCTCCGGCAGGAACGTTGTGGAATTAGCACCCCGGAGGTAGCGCAAAGTTGACCGGTTGGCGGGCGTGTCGCTGCGTGTCAGGTGAAACTTGCGCTACCTCGGGGTGGGTTGCTGATCAGGCCCAGGGGATCGGGTCGGTTCCGATCGCGATCAGGCTGCCCTGCACCATCCGCCCGTCGTTGGCCAGTACGCCGCACTGCACGGTGGAACCGCTGGGGATCGTCGCACCCGTGATGGCCTGGCCGGTCAGGTTTGCCTGGATGCTGACGACAAATTGGTTGTCGCGGACCAGATCAGGGTTCTTCGTCACCCGCTCGACCAGCTTCGCGCAGCTCGCGGTCAAGGTTGTCCGCGCGACCTCCTGGGACACGCTGGTGTAGCCGAAGACCTCTCCGTGGTGCGGCCTCGCGCAACTGAACGAGCTCGCCCGGTTCCAATCGGCCTCGGTCGGGCAGTAGCCAAGGTAGTCACGACCGACCCCGGTGGACAAGGCGTCCCGCAGTGTTCCCTGATAGTGAACGAGCGACTCTCCGCCGATGAGTGGTTGGTCCACCAAATACGTGACGCAGGCCAACCATTTCGCTCCGGCGGCCTGTTGCCGAGCGGTCGGCATCAACGGCACGGATCCTGGGGACGCAACCCATCCCCAGTATCCGAACAGGGCCGGGCCCGCTTTGCCGGCCGGGTCAAGCGTCCCGAGGAAACTTCCGGTCGCCAGGTAGCACGCCGTGGAGTTCCTGTCCTCGACGTCACTGCCGCCATCCGGGGTGCCGGTCACCTTTGTCGGCAGTGGCTGGGCGATCACGGATACCACTTCGCCGACATGCGCCTGGTCGCACTCGCCCAGGCCCAATTCCGGATATCGGTCGTCGGTCGAGTCGGCGCCGAACCGGTCAAAGGTGGTGTCGAACGGCAGCCCGACGCAGGCACCGATCGCCGGTGGTCCGGGCACCGGAACCGGCTGGGCCACGCCAGGTATGCCCCGGCCGCCCACGGCCGGGACGACCACCGCGGCGAGCAGCCCCACCACCACGACCAACAGTCCGGCGGCTCGCCTGTCCATCACTGGGCTCAGTCTTCGTCGGCGACCGTCGTCAGCGGATCGCCGGCAGCGAGCCCGGTATGCTCGCTCGGCGGAATCTGGGGATCGATCCGGGCATCGGTGATCCGGTGCAGGGCAAAGCTTCTCATCGAGCCGCGGAGGCGGTCGAAGGCGACCACCTGGCCTCCGGCGACCACGACCGGCTCGATCACCCGGCGCGACGTCGAACCCTCGGAATCGACGTAGCCGATCCACACCGACCGGTGGTCGGCGGCCGCGGTCCGCAGCGTGGACATCGCCTCGGTGGCGCTCTGCCGGCTGCCGCCGGCCCGCACAGCGGCGCCGTCCGCCTCGCGCATCCGCTCGGCCAGCGACCGCAACTGCTGCTCCGACGGCACGGGTGGCTCGCGCCACCGCTGGTGCGTCACCAGCGGCCGCCCGGTGCGTCTGCGGCGCGGCGTCAGGGCCACCACGGAGCCACCGGCATCCTCGGCCGTCAGCGCGATCCCGTTGTCGCCCAACGCCTCCACCAGATCGGTCGGTGACACCACCGAGATGGCGACGGTCGGCGCGATCAGCCGAAGGGTGAACCCGGCGGCCTGCGCCGCGCTCACCGCGTCGGCCAGTGCCGCCGGATCGTCGCTGCGCAGATAGGTACCGGCCTCGCCGATCCGCAGCACCCCGTGCCGGCGGGCCGTGTCGTCGATCAGGTAGCTCAACGCCTGCGGGACTTCGGTGGCCGAATGCCGGGCGAACAACTCGTGCAGGTCGGCGGCGGCGTGGCCGGTGTCCAGTGCCGCTCGCACGCTCTGCGGGGTCACCCGGTACACCGTTGCGGTGCCGCTGGACTCGACCACCGCGACCTGTTCGAGCCGGGCGGCCAGCGCCGGGTCGAGCCGGCCGGGCGCGACCACCGTCAGATCGGCCTGCACGAGCACCTGATCCACCGGTTCCGGCAGCGCATCGGCCATCGCCGCCTGCGCTGCGTCGGAGTCGCCGGCCAGCAGGGCGCGGGCCGCGGTGGTGATGCCGTCGAAGGCAACCAGACCCAGCCAGGTACCTTCCGTCATCGTCGATTCCTGCAGTGCCGCACGGCGTTCCGCCGCTCGCATCGGACCCCGCCAGGCCAGGTAGGCGGCCAGCTGGTCGCCGCCGACGCCGGTGCCGGCCGGCAGGTCGGCGAGCGCGGCGAGCACGAACCGGCGATCGCCCGGCCCGCGCAGCCAGGACAGCTCCGGCGAGAGCACGTTCAGGGTCCTGGCCGCCTCGTCGCGCTGGCCCACCCTGGACGGATCCCGGCGCAGATCCAGCCACAGCTCGGCGAGCTGCAACCAGGCGACCTCGTCAGCGGCGGCGGCGAACTCGTCGGCCGCCACTGTCGGCTGCCAGCCGGTGCCCCGACCCGTCCGGGTCTCGTCGCTGGTGATGATGCCGGCGGCGGCCAGCAGTTCAAGACCGAGCGCGATCCGGTGCTCCTCGATGCCGAACAGTTTGGCCAGTCGCCGCACCTCCCGAATGCCGATGCCGCCGGCCTTGAGCGCTGGCGCCGGCGAACCGCCCAGCTCGGTCACCAACCGGTTCATCAGCTGGACCGCGGCCAGCCCCTGGCCGGCGGCGGTCCCGTCGATCCGGCGCGGGTCCGCGGGCTTCGTCGGCAACGGCGGGGGTGACGGAATGACGCCCATCGGCCGGTCACCACGCAGCGCCAGGCCGACCTCCATCGGCAGCTCGACGGTGGAGGCATCCACCCGGATCAGCAGTCCGGCCGTCACCAGCTTCGATACCGGCACCGCCGCCGGTGCTGTCGGCGGGCAATAGCCGCGCGGCGAGGACCGGTCGAGGATCTCCAGCACCCCGCGCTGCTGCTGGTCGATGGCGGCCAGCGCGGCGGCAACCGCCTCGGGATCCAATCCGGTGGCCGGCCCCAGTCCTGCCGGGTACGGCCCGAGGGCGTCCTGCAGCTGCATCGGCGCGGTCAGCGCGCCGTCGTCGTCCGATCGGACCAGGCCGAGCAACTCGAGCGCGTCGAGCGCCGCGTCGGTCGCCGCCGGATCGGCGTCGGGACCCATCAGCTCGCCGACCTTCGTCCGGTGCACCGGCGCGAACGGGGCGCGCGCCACCAGCAGCGCCGCGAGCACCGTCACCGAGAACGCCGTCAGCCCCTCCAACGCCCGGAACACCGAGGTCGGATTGTCCAGCCGCCGGGCCAGCACCGACAGGTCGGACGGCGCCGGCACCGCCAGGTCCGGCCGGGCGCGCAGCAGCGCCGTCAGCTGCTCGTCGTCGCGCGAGCGCAGCCAGGCGAGAATCGAGGGTGCGGGAGGCATCGCCTCCACGCTAGCGACCCGCGGGAGCTGCTGTCGCCCCGCGGCGGCCGGGTCACGATAGGCTCGGCGAAGTTCCGTCCGGTCGAGGGCGCGACCACGGTAGATGCGGGAGGCAGAGTGTCCGGCAAGCGCGGCAAAGGCGTCGACCCGACGTGGCCGGTGGTCGACGAGGGCGAGCACGTGATGACCGAGTTCACCACCGACCGGCAGGGATCGCTGTCGCCGTTCGGCGACATCGAGTTCCCCAGGGACCCCCAAGAGCTCCCGTATCGGCACCCGAACACGGTGATCAACCGCTGACGGCGAGCTGCCGGACCGCCGGCATCCTGCTTGCGGCCGGCTCCGGTCGTCGGTTCGGAATGCCCAAGGCACTGGCCGACACCGGTCGCGGACCCTGGGTACTGCGGGCCCTTGACACCCTCGCACCCTGCGACCTGCGGATCGTGGTGATCGGCGCGCAGGCGGACCGGGTGGCGTCGTTGTTGCCCGCCGAGGTCGCCGTGGTCGTCAACCCGGACCATCCGACCGGCATGGCCTCCAGTCTGCGGATCGGATTGCAGAGCGTCCCGGCGGAGGTCGACGCGGTTGTCGTCACCCTGGTGGATCTGCCGGACCTGACCGCCGCGGTCACCGGGCGGGTGCTGGCCGCCGCCGGGCGGCAGCCGCGGACGGCGCTGGCCAGGGCGGTCTTCGGTGGTCGGCCGGGTCACCCGGTACTGATCGGCGCCGATCACCTGGCCGGGGTGCTCCAGGCGTTGGCCAGGGGCGGGCCGGACAGCGGCGCCGGGCGCTACCTCGGGGTGAACGCTGCCACCGAGATCGAGTGCGGGGACCTGGCCGGCGGGACCGACCAGGACACCAGCGACGACGCCGCCGACGGCCGGATTCCGGGGCCGGTCGACCGACCCGGCCCGGCGTCGGCAGATCCGTCGGCCGGCACGGTTTAGGCTCGAGCGGCGATCTGTGCGGCGGCAACAGCCGCGGCGGGTCGGCACCACACCAGGAAGGAAGTGACCGGCGATGGCCGTTCCCGGCCCCGGATATTCGATCACCATGCGGATCTCCGCACCTCCGTCGGCGACCACCGCCGGCGATCTCACCGGCGCAGTCGGCCGGGCCGGCGGGGTGATCACCGGTTTCGACGTGGTCGAGTCCGCCGCCGGGCAGATGGTGGTGGACCTTTCCTGCAATGCGCAGTCGGAGGAGCACGCCGAAAAGATCACCGATGCCGTCGACGCCTTGCCCGGGGTCGACGTCCGCAAGGTCTCCGACCGCACCTTCCTGGTGCACCTCGGCGGCAAGATCGAGGTCACCAGCAAGGTCCCGCTACGCACCCGGGACGACCTGTCCCGCGCCTACACCCCGGGCGTCGCCCGGGTCTGCCAGGCGATCGCCAAGAACCCCGATGACGCCCGCCGGCTGACGATCAAGCGGAACACCATCGCAGTCGTCACCGACGGCACCGCTGTACTCGGCCTCGGCAACATCGGGCCGGCCGCCGCGCTGCCGGTGATGGAGGGAAAGGCCGCGCTGTTCAAGAAGTTCGCCAACGTCGACGCCTGGCCGGTGTGCCTGGACACCACCGACACCGAGGAGATCATCCGGACCGTCGAGGTGCTGGCGCCCGTGTACGGCGGGATCAACCTGGAGGACATCTCGGCACCGCGGTGCTTCGAGATCGAGGCCAGGCTGCGGGAAAAGCTTGACATCCCGGTGTTCCACGACGACCAGCACGGCACCGCGATCGTGGCCACCGCGGCGCTGCGCAACGCGCTGCGGGTGGTCGGCAAGCAGATGTCCGAGGTCACCATCGTGGTGTCCGGGGTCGGCGCGGCCGGCAGCGCGATCATCCGGCTGCTCGGGCACAGCAACCCGAAGAACATCATCGCAGTCGACATCGACGGCATCGTGCACCCGAGTCGGCCGGGCATGGACCCGAACCTGGTCGACATCGCCGGTCTCACCAACGCTACGGGGATGACGGGAAAGCTGGCCGACGCGGTGGTCGGCGCCGACGTCTTCATCGGCGTCAGCGCGCCGAACATCCTCAAGGCCGAGAACGTGGCCACCATGAATTCGGACGCGATCGTCTTCGCGCTGGCCAATCCGGACCCGGAGATCGACCCGATCGAGGCCCAGCGGTACGCCGCGGTGGTCGCCACCGGCCGGTCCGACTTCCCGAACCAGATCAACAACGTGCTGGCCTTCCCCGCGGTGTTCCGCGGCCTGCTCGACGGGCAGGCGACCGAGATCACCGACCAGATGCTGCTGGCGGCCGCCGAGGCGCTGGCCGATGTGGTGGCGCCGGATCAGCTGAATTCCTCGTACATCGTGCCCAGCGTGTTCGACGAGAAGGTGGTGCCGGCAGTGGCCAGGGCCATTGTCTCGGCGGCCGGCGGTGGTCCGAGAACCGGTGGTGGGGCGAAGGAATCGGCTCTGTATTCGGTCGTAGAGAGCTGACGTGTCGACCCCCGGTGCGTCCGGTCCGGGGACCGGGCTGACGCATGTCGACGCCTCCGGCGCGGCCCGGATGGTCGACGTGTCCGGCAAGGAGGTGACGGCGCGGGTGGCGGTGGCGACCGGGGTGGTGCGCACCACGGCGGCGGTGATCGCGCTGATCGCCGACGGATCGTTGCCGAAGGGCGATGCGCTGGCCACCGCGCGGATCGCCGGGATCATGGCGGCCAAACGCACCTCGGAGTTGATCCCGTTGTGCCACCCGCTGTCGTTGTCGGCGGTGTCGGTGGAACTGGTGCCGGTCGGTGACGCGATCGCGATCACCGCGACGGTCCGGACCACGGATCGGACCGGGGTGGAGATGGAGGCGCTGACCGCGGTGGCCGTAGCGGGGTTGACCCTGCACGACATGATCAAGGCCGTCGATCCGGCGGCGGTGCTGGACGCGGTGCGGGTGGAGTCCAAGGACGGTGGCAAGACCGGCCACTGGGCCCGTCCGGCGGACCGATGAGGCGGGCCGCGGTGCTCGTCGCATCCACCCGCGCGGCGGCCGGGGTGTATCCCGACCGGACCGGGCCGCTCATCGTGGAATGGTTGCGGGCCAAGGGCTTCACCGTCGGTGAGCCGACGGTGGTGCCCGACGGCGATCCGGTCGGTGCGGCGTTGCGGACTGCCGTCACCGACGCGGTGGTGGTGATCACCTCGGGCGGCACCGGGATCTCGCCGACGGACGGTACCCCGCGACAGACCAGCGCCGTGCTCGACTACGAGATCCCCGGCCTGGCCGACGCTTTGCGCCGGCGCGGCGTCGACAACGGGGTGCCGACCGCGGTGCTGTCCCGCGGCCTGGTCGGGGTGGCCGGGCGATGCCTGGTGGTCAACCTGCCGGGGTCGACCGGCGGGGTCAGGGATGGGCTTGCGGTGCTGGACCAGGTGCTCGATCACGCTCTCGATCAGCTGGCCGGTGGAGATCACCGACCCGCCGATCAGTCGCCGGCCGGGGACGCGGGATGACGGGCCGGGTGACGCTGGCCGGCGTCAGCGAAACGGCGGTGGACGTGGACGCGCTGGCGACGGCGGTCGGCGACGCCGCTGGCGGCGCCGTGGTCACTTTCTCCGGCGTGGTCCGCGATCACGACCACGGACAGTCGGTCAGTGATCTGGAGTACCACCAGCATCCGTCCGCGGACCGGGTGGTCGCCGAGGTCGCGGCCGAGATCGCCGAGAAGTTCGACGTCATCGCGGTGGCGGTGCAGCACCGGGTCGGGTTGCTCACCGTCGGCGACATCGCTTTGGGGGCCGCGGTTTCGGCCGCCCACCGACGGGAGGCGTTCGAGGCCTGCGCCGAGCTGGTGGAGCAGGTCAAGCATCGCCTGCCGGTGTGGAAACGGCAGATCTTCGCCGACGGCACCGACGAATGGGTCGGATCCGCTTAGGCGGGACAGGCACGCTACGCCGGGACAGGCACGCTACGCCGGGACAGGCACGCTACGCCGGGACAGGCACGCTACGCCGGGACGGGCACCGCGGGGGTCAGTTGAACAGGTCGTTCGGGTCGTCGGCCCGGCGCAGCGCCGGGTCACTCATCGCGGCAATGATCAGCGAGCCGGTGAGGATGATGCCCGGGATCAGACACAGCCAGATCCCCCAGGCATTGCCGTTGTCCGGCAGCGCGGCGATCGGGATCCAGACCGCCGCGGTGCTCAGCAGCATCGGCACCAGCGCACCCATCGCCTTGTCGGCCGGCGGCAGCATCCGCACCAGATGGAACCCCGCGGCGACGAAGCCGAGCACGCCGGCCGGCCACAGCCCGGTGCTCCAGGCGGACGACCAGCCGCCGAAGTCGTGCGTCACCCAGGCCAGGAACGTCGAGACCAACGTCAGGATGCCGGTGACGGCGATGATCACCTCGTTGAGCCCGGCCTTGCGCTGGGCCGGCGGGTTCGGCGGCAGGGTGACGGGCGGATGCGCGATCGGCGTCACCCTGCGCTTCTCCGGGTCGTCCGGCCCGCCCGGCGGCGGGGTGGCCGGCGTCGCAGGGATGCGCTGGGTGCGGTCTCCGTCATCCCCGTCCTGCTCGCTGCCCGCAACCGGTACCGCCGGTGCGGTGGTGCCCGGCTCGGTCGGTGCCACCGGCGGAGTCATCGGACCGTCTGGGGGCCGCTCGCTCATCAACTCGCTCCTTCGCTGCCGGCCCGGCGGACCGGGGAGGTTCGGACGTCAGTCTGCCGCATCGATCCTGCACCCACCGGCACCGGCGCGCAGGATCCGGACCGGACCGACGAGATCCCCGTGCCCGCCCTCGTCCCAGGACGGGCCAGCGCGCGGTGGTGAACGGTGCAGGATGAATGTGCCGTGGCACGGTGCGCATGTGCGCGGTGACGGGCCTGCGTTGTGTACCGGCTTCCCGGTCCGGACCGGCCCCTCGGTCCTGCTGAGTCACCCCTCACGAGGCCCGGGGTGACTGGGTGGGCCTTGCGCTCGCTCCCGTCGGTGGAACTACCGACCCGTCGGTCCGACCCGAATGGCCGACCTGCTACTGCTGCAGTTCGCTGGTCCAGTTCACCTCCTGGATCCTGGTGTCGAGTTCGCGAAGCTCCCGCGCGACATCGTCGGCGGCGCTGCGCAGACCGCCGACGTCGACCGCCGGGATGAACTTGATCTCGCTGCGGGTGAACCTGTCCTGCCGCTGCGATGCGGCATCGGCCACCGCGGTCCGGACCCGGTGCAGCGTGCGCAGCCGGTCCCGGCGGGCCAGCGCTGCGGTCATCGTCAGACCCGGTTGTACCTGCACACCGATGTTCGTGACATTGATCCTGGTGATCAGCTCGGCCAGTTCGTCGGCCAACCGCAGGTGCTGGTCCAGCAACGCCGCCGGGTCCTCGACGGGCGCGTCGCCCTCCTGCAGCCGGGCGTTGCTCACCGCCCGCGCGGCCAGTTGGCTCATCCTGGCGTTGAGATCGGCGCGATGGGCGAGGGCCTCGGCGAGCAGCATCCCGTCACCCTAGTTCCGGGCACCGACTCGCGCAGTCGTGATTCACCGGCGGGGGATGTTCCGCAGGTTGGATCTGGCCATCGCGACCGCCTCACCGGCGCCGCCGTTCAGCACGATCTTGCTCATCGCGGTGGCGAAGCCGAACACCTGCCCCGAGGTGATCTTCGGCGGGATGGACAGCGCGCGCGGGTCGGTGACGATGTCCACCAGCGACGGGCCGGGGTGCGCCAACGCAGCCGCGTACGCGTCACGCAAGTGCCGCGGATCCTCCACCCGCACGGCATGCCAGCCCATCGCGGCGGCGATCGCCGCGTAGTCGGTGGACGGCACGTCGACGCCGAAATCCGGCAGCTTGTCGACCAGCATCTCCAGCTTGACCATGCCCAGCGTCGAGTTGTTGAACAGGGCGACGGTCAGCGGCAGCCGGTAGCTGACGGCGGTGATCATGTCGCCCAGCAACATGGACAGCCCGCCGTCGCCGGACATCGACACCACCTGCCGTCCCGGGTAGGCGAACTGGGCGCCGATCGCCTGCGGCAGCGCGTTGGCCATCGAGCCGTGCAGGAAGGAGCCGATCAACCGGCGGTCGCCGGTCGGGTTGATGTACCGCGCCGACCAGACGTTGCACATCCCGGTGTCGGCGGTGACGATTGCGTCGTCGGCCAGCAGCTCGTCCAGCACCGAGGCGGCGTACTCGGGATGGATCGGGGTGATCGTCTCGACCTTGCGGGTGTAGGCGCCGACGGCCTTCGTCATCAGTTTGTCGTGCTTCTTGAGCGTCTTCTCCAGGAACTTCCGGTCGGTCTTCGGCCGGACCCGGCCGGCCAGCGCCCGCAGGGTGGCGCCGACGTCGCCGTGCACCGGCACATCGACGTGGGTGCGCCGGCCGAGCACCTCGGGCCTGCGGTCCACCTGGGCGGTCTTCACCTCCGGCAGGAATTGGTCGTACGGGAAGTCGGTGCCCAGGAGCAGAAGCAGCTCGGCACCCTCGATGCCGTCGGCGGCCGCGCCGTAGCCGAGCAGGCCCGTCATGCCGACGTCGTGGGGGTTGTCGAACTGGATGAAGTCCTTGCCGCGCAACGAGTGTCCGACCGGCGCACCGATCAGCTCGGCCAGCGCCAGCACCTCGTCGTGGGCGCCGGCCACCCCGGCGCCGGCGAAGATCGCGACGGTCTTCGCCGTGTTGATCGCGTCGGCCAGTTCTTGCACCGATTCCTCGCACGGAGTCAGCACGCCGCGGCGGAACGGCACATGCATCGGCGTCGGTTTCGTCGCCTCCTCGTCGGCGATGTCGCCCGGCAGGGTGATCACCGCGACGCCGCCGATGCCGATCGCGTGCTGGATCGCCGCCTGCACCACCCGCGGGGACTGGGCGGGCGTGCTGATCAGCTCCGAGTAGACCGAGCACTCGGTGAAGATCCGGTCCGGGTGGGTCTCCTGGAAGTAGCCCTGGCCGATCTGCGCGCTCGGGATGTGGCTGGCGATGGCCAGCACCGGCGCACCCGACCTGTTCGCGTCGTACAGGCCGTTGATCAGGTGCAGGTTGCCGGGGCCGCAGGATCCGGCGCAGACCGCGAGTTCGCCGGTGAGCTGGGCATCGGCGCCTGCCGCGAAGGCGGCCACTTCTTCATGCCGGACGTGGATCCAGTCGATGCCGCCGTTGGAGGCGCCGCCGGTCCGGCGGACGGCGTCGACGATCGGGTTCAGGCTGTCGCCGACGATGCCGTAGATCCGCCGGACGCCTGCCTGCTGGAGTTGCTGGACGATCTGGTCTGCGAGCTTCATGACGATGATCGTTCCCCGGCCACCGGCGATCCGCCAGCGCGGCCGGTGGTGTTGCACCGGAAGATTCAGCTGTGCTGCGGCCAGTGCCGCGATTCCGCCCGATTTCGGCCGGAATGGGCGACTGGCCGTAGCAGACCTGACCTTCTGCCGCAGCGCGAGTGTCGGTCCGCTGTCGTACGGTCCGCGGCATGACCGAAAGCACAGAGCAGTTCAGCGATTCCCCGGTCGCGCAGCGGCCGACCCTTCCGGAGGGCTACGGCCTGCCCGACACCGCTGACGGCCTGCTGACCTGGGATCAGGTCCAGGCCAGGCTGGTTCCCGCCCTGCACTACTGGCTGGCCACGGTCCGGCCGGACGGCCGGCCGCACCTGATCCCGCGCTGGGGTGTCTGGGTCGCCGGGAAGTTCTTCTACGACGGTGCCCCGACCACCGTGCACGCCCGGAACCTGCAGGCCAACCCGCACGTGTCGCTGAGCCTGGAGGACGGCAAGGAATCGGTGATCATCGAGGGCATCTCGGAGCCGACAAGGGCCGAGCCGGACGGTCTCGGCGCGGAACTGGCCGCAGCCTTCGGCAAGTACCACGACCTCGGCTACCAGCCCGGTCCGGACTCGTGGTCCGGCGAAGACGGCGGTGGCCTGCGGGTGATCACCCCGCAGCGGGCGCTGGCCTGGTTCTCGTTCCCCACCGACTGCACGCGGTTCACCTGGGGCCGACGCGGCGGGTTCGGACCCGGATGACGCCGAACGGCGGCCGCACCGAGGTGCGACCGCCGTCCGGGTCCGGTCAGCAGCGATCGGGGCGCCGCTGACGGCTCAGCGCCAGGGCTGCTGCTGCGGCGGGTATGGCGGCTGGAAGCCACCCGCGGCCTGCGGTGCCGCCTTGCTCCGGCGGGCGTACTCGAACAGGAAGTAGGCCAATGCGATGGACAGCACCAGGGTGACCCACAGCCCCCACGAGGCGCCGACGTCCAATTTGCCGCCGGCCGATTCGATCGATGCCTTCGCCTCGTCGATGGACCCGCACTCGCCACCGAAGCAGAACCGGTCGACGGTGAGGGCATGGATCACGACGCCGATGGTCGCCACCACGACGACGAGGGCCGCGTAGAACAACCACATCGGCTGCAGCTGGGACGACTTCACCAGGTTGAACACGAGCAGCGCCAACAGGACGCCGACCACCAGCGCGAGGATGCTCGGCAGCCACCACCACTTCGTCCAGCTGTTGAGCGAGTCGGACTGTGAGATGCCCTGGAACTCGGCGGTGCCGCCCCAATACGGGAGGAACCCGGAGATGAAGGCGAGCAGCGCCGCGCCCATCGCGGCCCAGGCCGACCAGTGCACCGCGGCCGGATTGAAGCCACCGGCAGTCTGCTGCCCGTAGCCCGGGCCGGCGTAGCCGCCCTGGGGGTACTGGCCGTACTGCGGCTGGCCGTACGGTTGCTGGCCTGGTTGTTGCTGGCCGGCTTGTTGGCCGTAGCCCTGTTGCTGCGGCTGGCCGTACTGCTGTTGGCCTGGTTGTTGCTGGCCGTAGCTCTGTTGGCCGTAGCCCTGTTGCTGCGGCTGCTGGCCGTAGCCCTGCTGCCCGGGCTGGCCTTGTTGGCCGTAGCCCTGCTGTTGCGGTTGCTGGTAGCCGGGCTGTGGTCCGGAATGCTGGCCGTACCCCTGATCGCCGCCCTGCTGCCCGTAGCCCGGTTGACCCTGCGGCGGTTGTCCCTGCTGCGGGTTCTGCTGCGGCTGGCCACCCTGCTGGGGATAACCACCCGGTGGGGGCTGAGTCACTGTTCCTCCTGGATCGTCACGTCACGCGCGGCCGTTGGACGCGCATCGAGCACCGTAACGCGGTCCGGCCGGGCATGTGCGATGAACGCACATGCCCGGCCGGGCTCAACGCAAAATCGGGTCTGACGGTCCAGCGAGTCGGTTCAGAAGCCGGCCGGCCCGGGAACCTTGAACGGCAGCTTGCCGCCTTCCTTCTGCGCGCCGAGTGCCAGGAAATAGGTGAACACGATGGACAGGATCAGGTAGGCCCAGATGCCGAAGCCGGGGCCGCCGGACACGGTGAAGGCGCCGACGGTCTCGGACGTCGAGTTGGCAAAGTTCTCGATCAGCGCGATCAGGCTGAGCACCACGATGAGGACACCGAGGCCGACCAGTGCGATGCCGGGGACCTCCTTCTTCAGGTTCCCGGTGAAGATCTGGACCGCCTTGATCACCAGCACGGCGAGCAGCAGCAGTTGGATGATGATCCACCAGCGGTTCCAGCCGCCGAGGCTGCCGCCGCCGCCCAGGGTGCTGCTGACGCTGTACCAGCCGAAGAAGCTGAAGATCAGCATCAGCACGCCGACACCCAACACGGTCCAGTCACTCTTGGACACCGAGGCCGGGTCGAACGCCGCCGCCGGCCGGGCCGGTGCGCCGGGTGCCTGGAACTGTTGGTTCTGCGGTGGCGGCGGGAACTGCTGGCCCTGCGGCGCCTGGAACTGCTGGTTCGGCGGCGGTGGGGGCGGCTGCTGGCCGGGCTGCGGGTAACCCGCACCGGCCGGCTGCTCGGGCGTCGGAGGCGGCTGAGCGGGGTTCGGATAACCGCCCTGGTCGCCTGGGGGAGGAGTCGGGGGCTGGGTCATAGCTGCTCCGCATCTACAGGGCACGCCGGCTGGTCACCGATGGTGACGGACGCCCGGTCGTGCGAGGGATCGTGAAGATCGTCGTCGCGATTATCCGTCAGCCGCACCCAAAGAGCATCAGCCTGCGCGGCGTTTCGGTGGCGAATCCCCACGGTTCCAAGAGGCTGGATGCCGCGCGGCGGATACCGGGGCCGTCAGCCGCCGGCGAATGGCGGGAGCACGTCGACCACGGCGCCGGGCCGCAGCTGCGCTCCGCCGTCGTGCGCCGCCACCTCGTCGATCAGGTACGAACAGCGCTGCAGCACTGCGCTCAGCACCTCGCCGTGGGCGCCGCGCAGCCGGTCCAGCAAGGCGCCGAGTTCGGCCGGATCGGGCAGCAGGAGCTGCTCCTCGGTGCGCCCCGCGGCGGCCTTCGCCGCCGCGAAATACCGCACGGTGACGGTGTCGGCGGTCGCTCGGGTGCCCGGCGTCGTGCTGGTCATCGGATCAACCACCGATCGCGCTCATCGGCCGGTCCGGCTGCAGGAACGACGGATCGTTGATGCCGTGACCAGGCAGCTTGCCCCACATGGCGGTGCGCCAGACGTTCGCGATCTCGTCATCGGTACTGCCGCCGCGCAGCAGAACGCGCAGGTCGGTCTCGGTCCGGGAGAACAGGCAGGTGCGCAGCTGCCCGTCGGCCGTCAGCCTGGTCCGGTCGCAGTCGCCGCAGAACGGCCGGCTCACCGACGCGATGATCCCGACCGTGCCGAGCAGGTCGCCGCCGCCGCTGCGGACGTCGAAGAGCTCGGCCGGCGCGCCCGCCCGCGGCTCGCGGTGCGGCGACAACCGGAACCGGCCGGCCAGCGCCGCCTGGATCTCCTCCGCCGTCACCATGGTTCCGCGGTCCCAGCCGTGTCCGGCGTCCAACGGCATCTGCTCGATGAACCGGACCTGGTAGCCGTGCTGCAGGGCGAACGCGACCAACTCGGGCGCCTCGTCGTCGTTGACGTCGCGCATCAACACGGTGTTGATCTTGACCGGCGTCAGCCCGGCCGCCGTCGCCGCCGTCAGCGCGCCGAACACGTCGTCGATCCGGTCCCGGCGGGTCAGCTCGGCATACCGATCCCGGCGCAGCGTGTCCAGCGAGATGTTCACCCGGTCGAGTCCGGCAGCGGCCAGCGCCTTGGCCTTGCGGGCAAGGCCGAGCCCGTTGGTGGTCAGTGACATCCGGGGTCGGTGCGGTAGGCCGGCGACGGCGCCGATGATGTCGACAATGCCCTTGCGCAGCAACGGTTCTCCGCCGGTGAACCGGACCTCGTCGACGCCGAGCGAGTCGGTGGCGATGCGGATCAGTCGGATCAGTTCGTCGTCGGTGAGGACGTCGGGGGTCGGCAGCCAGTCCAGGCCGTCGGCCGGCATGCAGTAGGTGCAGCGCAGGTTGCACCGGTCGGTCAGCGATACCCGCAGGTCGGTCGCCCGCCGGCCGTAGGAGTCGATCAGGAACGGCGAGTCCGGCCGGTCGGCCGGTGCCGGGCCGGCGGCCGCGTCGGGCCGGCGGTCGACCGACGGCAGTCCGAGCGACACGGGAGGCATGTCGCCCAGCGTAGCCGTGCCCCCGTGCACCGCTTATCAACATCGCAGGCGCTTGCGAAACCGTTCACTTTTGTCACTCCAGTACCAGGATCGACACGTTCAGAAGCGCCTGCGAAGACGATAAGCGCCGTCGGGGATAGTGGAGGGCATGACGGAGCCGATGACGGACACTGGGGTGGCATTCGAGAGTCCGGACGCGGTGGAACGGGCATTGAGCGGCACCGGCTACCTGCCGGACCCGGCGCTGGCCACCGCCGTGTTCCTGGCCGCCCGGCTGCAGCGCCCCCTGTTGCTGGAGGGCGAGGCGGGGGTGGGCAAGACCTCGCTGGCCGAGGCGTTGGCCCAGATCAAGGGCTCGACCCTGATCCGGTTGCAGTGCTACGAGGGCATCGATGCCTCCCAGGCGCTCTACGACTGGGACTTCCCGCGGCAGGTGCTGCATCTGCGGGCGGTGCAGGCGCTGCGAACGGATACCGACACCACCCCCGAGGAAGTAGCGGCCGTCGAGGACGAGCTGTACAGCGAGCGGTTCCTGCTCGCCCGGCCGGTGCTGGCCGCGCTCCGGACGCCGGACGCGGTGCTGCTGATCGACGAGATCGACCGCGCCGACGACGAGTTCGAGGCGTTTCTGCTCGAGGTGTTGGCGGACTACGCGGTGACCATCCCGGAACTGGGTCGGGTGGTCGCCCAGCAGCCGCCGATGGTGGTGATCACCAGCAACCGCACCCGCGAGGTGCACGACGCGCTGAAACGCCGCTGCCTCTACCACTGGCTGGAGCACCCGACGTTGGTCCGCGAGGTGCAGATCCTGCGTCGGCGGCTGCCCGGCATCGACGAGCAGCTGGCCGCCGACGTGGCTGGTGCCTCGGCGCGGCTGCGCGGCGCCGCACTGCTGAAGCCGCCGGGAGTGGCCGAGTCGCTCGACTGGGCGCGGGCGTTGACCGCCATCGGGGTGACCCGGCTGGACGAGCGCAGCGGACTGGCGACCATCGGTGCGGCGCTCAAGTACCGCGAGGACATCGAAGTGGTGCGGGCTTCGGGGGCCCTGCTGACCGGGTCGGCATGAGCGGCCGCGGTCCGGCGACCGGATCGCCGCCGGGGCCGGCGGCACCCCCCGGGCTGACGGCACCCACCGGGCTGACGACGCCGCCAGTGCTGCCGTCGCTGGTCGCCTTTACCCGCCGGTTGGCGATGGCCGGGGTGCCGGTCGGCACCGATCGGACCGCGACCTTCTTGTCGGCGGTTCGCGAGCTGGGCACCGAGCCGCTGCAGGTGTACTGGGCCGGGCGGCTCACCCTGCTCGGCTGCGTTGACGACATCGACGTCTACGACAAGGTTTTCGCCATCTGCTATGGCCGGGGAGGCGCGCCGCTGCCGCTGCTCGGCACCCCGCCGCAGCCGCAACTCACGCTGCTGGACGCCGCCGAGACCGACGGCGCCGGACCCCAGGACGAGGCGCAGGTAGCGCCGGTGCGTGGGCGGGCAAGTGCATCGGAGGTACTGCGGCAGAAGGACTTCGCCGCGCTCAGCGGCCGCGAGCGGCAGGAGCTGTCGGCTATGTTGGCGCTGCTCCGTCCCGGGCTGCCGCAGCGCGCCACCCGGCGGCGTCGGCCGCACCACCGCGGCCCGATCGACCGCCGGCGGACCACCGCGGCAATCATCGCGGCCGCCGGCGAGCCGGTGAAGCCGTTGCGGCAGCGTAGGTTTCGCCGTCCCCGACGCATCGTCCTGCTGATCGACGTTTCCGGTTCGATGGAACCGTACGCGGATGCGTTGCTCCGGTTCGGGCACGTGCTGATTCGCCGTCAGCCCGGGGCGGTTGAGGTGTTCACCATCGGGACCCGGCTGACCAGGGTGACCAGGGCGCTGGCCATCCGCGACCCGCAGAAGGCGCTGGCCGCGGCGGCCGGCGTCATTCCCGATTTCTCCGGCGGTACCCGGCTCGGCGAGACACTGCAGGCGTTCCTGGACCGGTGGGGTCGGCGCGGAACCGCCCGCGGCGCGGTGGTGGTGGTGTTCTCCGACGGCTGGGAACGCGGCGACGTCGCACTGCTGGACGAGGGCGCCAGGCAGCTGAAAATGCTGGCCCGACAATTGATCTGGGTCAACCCGCACAAGGCCAGGGAGGGCTATCAGCCGGTGCAGGGTGGGATCGCCGCGGTGCTGCCGCATCTGGACGCATTCGTTTCGGGACATTCCCTATCGGCTCTGGAAGAATTGTTGCAGGTGATGAGCAATGCGTGAGGTGATGACCGACCTGCTGCGCTGGTGGCGCGAGGGCGGCGTGGTCGGGGTCGGCTCGGTGGTCCGGACCTTCAAGTCGGCGCCGCGACCGGCCGGCGCATCGATGCTGGTCGGCCCGGACGGCACCGCGGTCGGCTCGGTGTCCGGCGGCTGCGTCGAGGGTGCCGTCTACGAGCGCGGCGAGGCGATCCGCGACGGGGAACCACCGGAGCTGCACCGATACGGGGTCAGCGACAGCGACGCCTTCGAGGTCGGGTTGACCTGCGGCGGGATCATCGACATCTTCACCGAACGGATCAGCAGGCAGACCTTCCCCGAATTGGAATCGCTGGCCGCATCGATCGACGCCGGCGACCCGGTGGCGGTGGCGACGGTGATCGCCGGCACCGCGGAGCAGCTCGGCCGGCACCTCTTGGTCCGGCCGGACGACACCGAGGGCTCGCTCGGCTCGCAGCGGCTGGACCTGGCCGTGCGCGACGACGTGCGCGGGCTGCTGGCGGCCGGGCGTACCGCGACGCTGACCTACGGACCCGACGGGCAACGCCGCGGCGAAGGGCTGCAGGTGTTCGTGGCGAGCTACGCGCCGCCGCCGCGGATGCTGGTGTTCGGCGCCATCGACTTCGCCGCGGCGGTGGCCAGGATCGGCGCCTTCCTCGGCTACCGGGTGACGGTCTGCGACGCCCGGCCGGTGTTCGCCACCCGGCAACGCTTCGCCGACGCGCACGAGGTGGTCGTCCAGTGGCCGCACCGGTACCTGCAGGAACAGCTGGACGCCGGCGCGATCGACCGGCGCACGGTGATCTGCGTGCTCACCCACGACCCGAAGTTCGACGTGCCGGTGCTGGAGATCGCGTTGCGGCTGGAGGGACCGGACGCTCCGGCGTACATCGGTGCGATGGGGTCCCGGCGTACCCACGACGACCGGTTCGACCGGCTGCGGGAGGCCGGGCTCGGTGACGTCGAGCTGGCCCGGCTGGCCAGCCCGATCGGGCTCGACCTCGGCGCCCGGACACCGGAGGAGACCGCGGTATCGATCGCCGCCGAGATCATCGCCCGGCAGTGGAACGGCGGCGGGCAGCCATTGTCGGCGCTGGACCGGGCCATTCACGTCGATCCGGTGGCCGACCACCCGGCCGCGCCCGAATTGCACAGGTAGTCGGACGGCGCCGGTTGACCTCAAGTGAGCTTTAGTCCCTACCGTCGGTGGATGACCAGCACTCGCGAGCGGCCACCGGGTCAGCCCGGCGCACCGGTGGGCTCTGACCTGACCGATCCTCGTGACGAGCGGCTGCTCGCGCCGCGGTTCCGGGCGGCGACGATCGGCACCTTCGCGCTGGTCTCCCTTGGCGCCTTCGAGGCGCTCGCGCTGACCACCGTGATGCCCAGGATCGCCGCCGACCTGCACGGCGAATCGTTGTACGCCATGGCCTTCACCGCCACGCTTGCCGCCGGCATCGTCAGCATCGTGCTGGCCGGCAACCTCGCAGATCGGTCCGGGCCGCGCCGACCGCTGGCGATCGGCCTGGCGTTGTTCGCCGCCGGACTGATCGGCGCGGCGCTGGCGCCCAGCATGGTGCCGCTGGTCGGCGCCCGGGTGCTGCAGGGCCTTGGCGCCGGGATGACGACCACCGCGCTCTACGTGCTGGTGGCCAGGGCCTATCCGGCGCGGTTGCACACCGCGGTGTTCGCCGGCTTCGCCGCCGCCTGGGTGCTGCCGTCCATCTTCGGGCCGTTCCTGGCCGGTCTGATCGCCCAGACCCTCGGCTGGCGCTGGGTTTTCGGGGTGTCGCTGATCGTGCTGGTGATCGCCGCCGTGCTACTTCAGCGGGTGCTGGCCACCATCGCCGCGGCTCCGACCCAGGTGCCATGGCGGGTGGCGTCGTTGGCCGCCTCGGTGGTGCTGGCAGTGGCCGTGCTGGGACTCAACGCGGTCGGGGAGCACCCCGAAGGGTGGCTGCTGCTGGCCGGTGCGGTCGCCGTCGTCGCGCTGCTGGCCGGCTTCCGCAAGCTCACCCCGCCCGGCACGCTGCTCGCCGGCCGCGGGCTGCCGGCCGACGTCACGCTACGGACCCTGGGTACCGCGGCCTTCGCCGGCGCCGAGATCTACATCCCGCGGCTGTTGACCGAACGCGACGGTTACCCACCGACGCTGGCCGGTCTGGCCCTGTCGATCACCGGCGTCACCTGGTTCGCCGCATCCTGGGTGCAGGGCCGGTGGTCGGAACGGATCGACGCGGTCCGGTCGGCCCAGGTCGCGCTACTGCTGATGACGGTGGCGCTGGGCGGCATCGCGCTGTCCGTCGCACTCGACGCGCCGGCCGCGGTGATCATCGCGATCTGGCCGGTGGTCGGGTTCGGCATGGGCACGCTCTACCCGCGGCTGACGGCGCAGGCGCTGTCCAGGGCGGAACGGGATCAGCAGGGCTTCGTCAGCTCCGCGCTGCAGATCGGCGACTCCACCGGTGGCGCCACTGCCCTCGCCGTCTCGGCGATCGTCTTCGCCGCCGTCGGTGGGGCCGCGGGCTGGACTGCCTTCGTGGCGGTGTTCGGGGTGATGGCGGTGCCGGCGGCGATCGGCATGCTGGTGGCGCACCGGATTCGCTGAGCCGTGGTCTAGCCAGCGAGGGCCGGGATCACTTCCTTCTCGTACAGCTCGATGCCCGAGGTGTCGTAGGCGGCCTCCGGGAAGTAGCTGATCGGGTAGCTCATGCCCTGGTCGACCGTCACCCGCATCTTCTCGATCACCTGTTCCGGGGTGCCGAAGCCCGGCGAGTTGCGCAGGTCGTTGACGATCTGCTCGGCCCGCTCGGCGTTCACGTACCGGGTGTAGTGCTCGCGCGCCCAGTCCAGCCGGTCCTGCGCCTCCTTCTCGGTGGCGGCGATCGCCATGTTGAAGTTCGCCGACCGGGTGATCGCCTCGAAGTCGGTGCCGACGTCGGCGCAGTGCTGCTTCAGGATCGAGGACTTCTCGGCGAACACCC
Organism: Nakamurella lactea DSM 19367; assembly: GCF_000426645.1. Lineage (GTDB taxonomy): Bacteria > Actinomycetota > Actinomycetes > Mycobacteriales > Nakamurellaceae > Nakamurella > Nakamurella lactea. Next base: position 60,822 of record NZ_AUFT01000019.1, read on the forward strand.
CGGGGGCGAAGTTCGTGTACTGCGCGTACTGGGCCGCGATCCGCAGCGTCACCTTCTCGCCGCCGCCGGCGATCCACAGCGGAATCCCGCCGTCCTGCAACGGTTTCGGTCGGACGATCGCCCCGTCAACCTGGTAGTACTTCCCGTCCAGGGTAGCGATACCGTCCCGCCAGGCCTGCCGCATGATCTGCACGCCCTCGTCCAGCATGCCGAGCCGGACGCCGGCCCGCGGGAAGCCGTAGCCGTAGGCCTTCCACTCGTGCTCGTACCAGCCGCCGCCGATTCCCATCTCGACCCGGCCGCCGGAAATGATGTCCACGGTCGCGGCGACCTTGGCCAGGTACGCCGGATTCCGGTAGGCCATGCAGGTGCACATCTGCCCGAGCCGGACCCGTTCGGTGGCGGCGCCGAAGGCCGACATCAGCGACCAGGCCTCGTGGGTGGCCTCCTCGGTCGGCACCGGGGTGGTGTGGAAGTGGTCGTAGACCCAGATCGACTCCCACGGACCGGCATCGGCCCGTTTCGCGAGCGTCGACATGGTCTGCCAGTGGTCCGCCGGATCGATGCCGGCCAGGTCCATCCGCCACCCCTGAGGGACGAAGATTCCGAAGCGCATCGCGCTGTTCGATGTCATGGCCAGAGAACCTACGCGGGCCCGGTCGTGGCGCATCGAGCCGGCCCGCGGAACCCGGTATCCTGAGCACGTCGCGACGACGATGTCCAGCGCTCTGCACAGATTTCGTCCGCCCATCGGCAACCATCGGGGGGATGTGTGCGTCTCTACTCACAACACTCGTGCCGACAGTCGGGGGCCCCAGATGAAAGACCGTTCAGGTATCCGAACAACTATGTGGCGCAGGGTATCTGCCTGCACGCTCGGTGCTGTGCTCGTGCTGAGCTCGGCAGCCTGCAGCAGGTCGGCCACCGCCGAGACCTCGGCGGCGAACGGCTCGGCCGCCGCGATCACGACGCCGGCGCCGGGCTCCGCTCCGGCGTCGTCGGTCCCGTCCGGCGCATCGCCCGTTGCCGGGACTCCTTCCGGCACTATAGCTTCCGCTCCCGTTTCCCCGACGGACACCTCATCGTCATCCGACCTGTCGTCGGCTCCCTCGTCGTCGGACGCGCCGTCGTCCAGCGCGCCGTCCTCCGGTAGTTCGTCAGCCGCGTCATCCAGCGCGGCGACCTCGACCACGCCGACCTCGACCACGCCGACCTCGACCACGGCGACCTCGACCACACCGACCTCGACCACACCGGCGGCGCCGAAGCTGTTGAAGGCCGGGGTGTCCGGGCCGGAGGTCACGACGTTGCAACAAAAGCTGAACGATCTGGGGTACTGGAACGGCGAGGCCGACGGTACCTACGGGGAGCTGACCTCGCAGGCGGTGATGGCCTATCAGAAGGCGGCCGGGATCGCCGCCGACGGGGTGGCCGGACCCGACACCCAGCGGGCCATGGCCAAGGGCATCCGGCCCGCCGTCCGCACCACCTCCGGTGACGCGATCGAGGTCGATCTGCAGGCACAGTTGGTCAAGGTGGTGCTCGACGGGAGGCTGAAGTACGTCTTCAACACCTCCACCGGCAGCGGCGAAACCTACCTGCAGAAGGGTGAGTCGGAGCCGCAGGTGGCCACCACCCCGACCGGCAAGTTCGTCATCGAGCGCTCCATCAACGGGATGCGCGTCGCCAAGCTGGGCAAGCTGTGGCGCCCTCGGTACTTCTACGAGGGCTACGCGCTGCACGGCGCGTCCTATGTGCCGAACTATCCGGCCAGCCACGGCTGTGTCCGGCTCGCCAACCAGGTCATCGACTTCGTCTGGGCACAGGACCTGGCGCCGATCGGCCGCACCGTCTGGGTGTACTGACCCGCTCGATACTCGACTTCGGGGTAGGAACTTCGTCCCCGGATACCGCCCATGGTTACCCCGAAGTCGAAGTTCGTGGGCGCAGCATCCGCTCAACGGGATGACGAACGACCCGCGGCGCGTTGAACCTGCGTCGAGCGGCGGGTGACTGTCGGTACCGGATGTGAGGGTTCCGGCCAGGGAACCCCGCCGGATCGGCCGTCGGGGCCGGGGGAAGGATCGGATACGTGACGGACAAGATGCTGGGCCGGATCGCGGCGCTGCTGCGCAAGGCCGAGGGGACCGACAACGAGCATGAGGCGGCCGCCTACATGGCGGCCGCTCAGCGGCTGGCAACGCTGGAATCGATCGACCTCGCGGTGGCGCGCGCGCACACCGACAAGAAGCAGCGTCCGGTGCCCGAGCAGCGCACCGTGACCATCGGCGAGAGTGGCAAGCGGGGCTTGGCCACCTACGTGCAGCTGTTCGTGGCGATCGCCAGAGCGAACGAGGTGACCTGCGACGTCGCCCGGAACTCGACCTTTGTCTACGCCTACGGGTTCGGCGCCGACATCGACGTGTGCGAGGCGATGTATTCCTCGCTGGTGGTGCAGATGGTGGCGGCCTGCGAACGGTTCCTGCGGTCCGGGCAGCACAAGGAGGAACTCACCTGGGGGCGGGACAGCCGGTCGGGGCGCTGGGTCCGCAAACCGGTGCACGCGACCACCGCCAGGATCAACTTCCAACAGGCGTTCGCGGTGGTCATCGGGGAGCGGCTGGCCAAGGCCAGGGAGCAGGCGAACGCCGAGGCCGAGCAGCAGTACGCGCAGGCGACCCCCGCGGGCCCGTCCAGAACGTCGTTCGCCGCGGCCGGCCGGCGGGACACCCGCTCGTCGAGCCTGGCCCTGGCGATTCGGGAGAAGGAGGTCGCCGTCCGCGACTTCTATTCGGAGACCTCGCAAGCCAGGGGCGCCTGGCGGGGGAGCAGCGCCGGCTATTCGGAGGCATCCAGGCGGGCCGGTCGGCGGGCCGGACGACAGGCCAGACTCGGCGATCCCACCGAGATCGGCGGCGCCCGGCGAGCCGTGGAGTCCGGTGGCTGATCCGGCGAGAGGCGCCGCCGACCGTGACCGCTCGAAGGTCTACGAGGCCGAGGCACTGGTCCGTCGGCTGATCGACCGGTCCGCGGAGTTCCCGACCATCGAGGTGGCCGGATCGCGGATCACCCTCCCGGTGGAGCGCAGGTTCGGCTCGGTGTCGTCGGTGCAGGCGTACCTGGACGCGGTGCTCGCCCACCCGCAGGTGCTGGGCGGCTGGCCGGACCGGGCGGCCGTGCCGGTCACCGTCCGGCGTCGGCGCGGCCTCGGGCAGGCGCACTACGAGTTCGCCACCGCGACGATCGCGGTGCCCACCGCGATGAGCGACGCCGGCGGGACCGCGTGGGCGATGCGCGAACTGGTCGTGCTGCACGAACTGGCTCATCACCTGACCGGCGCGCCGACCGGCAGTCGGGCCGCGCACGGCCGGGAGTTCCGTTCGGTCCTGCTGGACCTGGTCGAGTTGCTGGTCGGGCCGGAGCTACGGCTGTTGCTGCTGGTCAGTTACTCCGACGGCGGTATCCGCCCGGTCTGACGGGTGAATGACCTCCGGAGCCCCGGCACCGATTTCCTTGACAGTTGTCAAGCTCCGGCCGGACAATCCCGGGAGAACGCGAGTCAGGAGGCCATGGTGACTCCGGTCGTCACGAAAGTCGAACGCGTCGCCGGCCCGGTCGGCGTGAGGTTCGCCGAGCGGCGGGACGAGCTCGCCCGGTCGGCGCTGCAGACCCTCAGCGAGCTCGGCTATGCCCGGACCAGCCTGCGGGAGATCGCCCAGAACTCGGATTTCTCCCACGGCGTGCTGCACTACTACTTCGCCGACAAGGTCGACCTGATCACCCATTGCGTCCGGCTGTACAAGAATCGGTGCGTGCTGCGGTACGACCACATCACCGACCAGGCAACGACCGCCGGCGAGGTGCTCGACCTGTTCGTCGAGGCGCTGACCCTCACCCTGCGCGAGGATGCGCTGATCCAGCGGCTCTGGTACGACCTGCGCCTGCAGAGTCTGTTCGAGCCCTCGTTCCGCAGTGATGTCTCGCTGATCGATCGCTCGTTGCGGGACATGGTGTGGCGGGTGTTGAGCCGCTACGCCGAGCTGTCCGGCGACGTGCCCGCGGTGTCCGGCGATACCGCGTACGCGATTTTCGACGGCATCTTCTCGCACCTGATCATGCGCCAGTTGTCCGGTGGGGAGGACCTGGAGCGGCTGCTGTCTCGACGTGTTCGGCTGATGTTCCCGCGGCTGCTCAAGGGCGGCGAGGCGTGAGCGTTCTTCGACCATGACCTTCGCCGGATTCCCGTCGGCCGCGTTCGACTTCTACGACGACCTCGAGATCGACAACTCCAAGACCTTCTGGGACGCCCACAAGACGGTCTACGAGCAGGCCGTCAAGCGGCCGATGCAGGAGCTGACCGCCGCGCTGGAGTCGGAGTTCGGCGCGGTGAAGCTGTTCCGGCCCTATCGCGACGTCCGGTTCGCGAAGGACAAGACCCCGTACAAGACGCATCAGGGCGCCTTCGTCGCGGCCGGCCCGGCCACCGGCTGGTACCTGGAGCTGGCCGCCTCCGGGTTCCGGGTCGGTGCCGGCTACTACGACGCATCATCGGCCCGGCTGGCCGCCATCCGGCAGGCCATCGACGCCCCGACCGGTGCCGAGCTGGAGAAGGTCGTCCGTCGGTTGAGCAGGGCGGGCTGGCAGATCAGCGGCGACGCGGTGAAGACCACCCCGCGTGGCTACGACGCCGGCCATCCCCGGATCGACCTGTTGCGGCACAAGACGTTGTTCGCCGGCCGCAGCTACTCCTTCGACGAGGTGATCGACCGGCCCGAGCTGCTGAACCGGATCCGCAAGGACTGGCGCGCCGTCACCCCGCTGGTCGATTGGCTGATCACCCACCCGGCCGAGGTCTGAGCGGCGTCCGCCGGTCATACGTCAGCAACCCGTGGGGGCGCAGGCTTCGGCGGAGACTCCTCGCGCTCCCGGTTCACGGGCCGTGACGGGCACTGACGCCGGCTCCGCTACTGGCCGCTGCTCGACGATCGACGACGCCGTCGCGATGCCGAGGGCCAGCAGCCCGAGGCCGATGGCCGCCCAGAGTGGCGCGCGGTAGCCGAGCCCGGCGCCGATCACCAGCCCGCCCAGCCACGGGCCGACCGCATTGCCGAGGTTGAAGGCGGACACGTTGATCCCGGCGGCCAGCGTCGGGGCGGTGCCGGCGAAGGCGAAGACCCGGCCGTTCAGCGCGGCGGCGATGGAGAAGCCGGCCGCACCGAACGCGAAGACCGCCGCCGCCGCCCACCAGCCGGAGCCGGCCAGAACCAGCAACAGCAGCAGCGTGCCGGTCATCGCCAGCAGGCTGCCGAACACGTTGCCCAGCATGTTGCGGTCGGCGATCCGCCCGCCGATGGTGACCCCGACGAAACTGCCGATGCCGAACAGCAGAAGGACGGTGGGTACCGACTTCTCGCCGATGCCGGCGACCTCCGTCAGCAGCGGTGCGAGGTAGGAGAAGGCGCAGAACACGGCCGCCTGGAAGGCGGCGGTCGTCAGCAGCGCCAACCACAGGCGGCCCTGCCGCAGCGCGACCAGCTCGGCGCCGATCCGCTGCCGCAGGTTCCCGATGCCGCTGACCGGCACCGCCGGTACGCCGATCGCGATCAGCAGCAGGCAGACCGCGGTGGCCGCGGCCACCGCCACGAAGGCGCCGCGCCAGCCGAAGTGCTGGCCGATCAGCGTTCCCGCGGGCACGCCGAGGATGTTCGACAGGGTCAGCCCGCCGACCATCACCGCCAGCGCCCTGGCCGTCCGGCCGGCGCCGGCGATCCTGGCGGCCAGCACCGCGCCGACCGCCCAGAAGGCCGCGCAGGCGATGGCCGCGATCACCCGGCTGAGCAGGACCAGGGCGAACGAGTGCCCGATCAGCGGCAGCAGATGCGCCGCACCGAATACCGCCCCCGCGGCCAGCAGGGTGGTCTTCGGCGGCAGCCGCAGGGTGGCCACTGCCATCACCGGCGCGCCGACCATCATGCCCACCGCGAACGCAGTGATCAGCAGCCCGGCCCGCGGCAGGTCGGTGTGCAGGTCGGTGGCGATTTCCGGCAGCAGGCCGGCCAGCATGAACTCGGAGGTGCCGAGACAGAAGACGCCGAGGGCGAGCAGGTAGACGGTCGGCGGCAGCCGCCGGCTGGGCGCGTCAGGCAGTGCGGTGGTGGCGGTGCTCATGGGTCAGAGCAGCCCGAGCAGGGTGTCGACGGCCGCGTCGACGGCCGGATCGGGCGCGCCGGGCTCGGCCACCCGGCCGGCGACCTGCAGGCCGTTCAGGGTGGCGTGCACGATCACCGCGAGTTCCGCCGCGGGTCGGTCGGCGCGCAGCGAACCGTCGCGCTGCCCGGCCGCGATCAACTCGCCGAGCAGTCCGCGGAAGTCCGCCAGGCCCTTCCTGGCCAGCGCCGCGACGTCCGCGTCCGACCGGCCGATCTCGACGGCGGCGTTCACCATCAGGCAGCTCCGTCGGTCGTCGAACTCCTGTTGCCCGGCGAGCACCTGGGTGAGCAGCGCGGTGAGCCGTTCCCGGCCGGTGCCGCCCTGGTCGAGGAAGCACCGGCGTTCGGCGTCCTTGAGCTCGGCATAGCGCCGCAGGCTCGTGCGGTACAGCTCGGCCTTGCTGTCGAACGTGTTGTACAGGCTGCTCCGGGACAAGCCGGTCTGCTCGCACAGGTCCTCGGTCGAGGTGGTCGCGTATGACGCCCCCCAGAACTGATCGAGGGCGGCGTCGATCGCGTGTTGTGGATCGAAGTTGCGGGGTCGCGGCACGGGGCCGAACGTAACGCATTGTGGAACGACTAGTCCAGAACATTTCCGTCAGCGGCGCGGGTACGTGACGCAGTCCACTGCGCCGACCGGTTCGCTGCCGGCGGTCGACCGGTAACATCTTTATCGATACAGGATTCTTGCCGGATCCGGCGCCGAGGCCGGTACCCCACCCAGTCTCGGAAGGCTCCACCGTGCCCCCAGCACTGCTTGCGCTCGCCCTTGCCGCCTTCGGCATCGGTACCACCGAATTCGTCATGATGGGCGTGCTGCCCGAGGTGGCCGCCACCTTCGGCGTCGACATCCCGACCGCCGGAAACCTGATCACCGCCTACGCGATCGGTGTGGTGATCGGCGCCCCGCTGATCACCGCATCCTGCGCCCGGATGAGCCGAAAGACCTTGCTGCGCGCCATGATGGCGCTGTTCGTGCTGGGCAATCTGCTGTTCGCGGTGTCGCCGAACGTCCAGGTCGGGATGCTGTTCCGGTTCCTGGCCGGCCTGCCGCACGGGGCCTTCTTCGGGGCCGGCGCGATCGTCGCTGCCGGGTTGGTCGATGAGAACCGCAGGGCCAGGGCGATCTCCCGGATGTTCGTCGGGCTCACGCTGGCGAATGTGGTCGGCGTGCCGCTGGGCACCATGCTCGGACAGCGGGTCGGCTGGCGAGCCACCTTCGTGGTGGTCGCGCTGATCGGCGTGGTCGCGCTCGGCGCCATCCAGTTGCTGGTGCCGGAGACTCCGCAGCCCAAGGGCGCCGGATTCCGCAGCGAGCTGGCCGCCTTCCGTCGGCCGCAGGTCTGGCTGGCGCTGGCCATCGTCACCTTCGGTCTCGGCGGCACCTTCGCCACCATGAGCTACATCGCGCCGATGCTCACCGACGTCAGCGGGTTCGCGTCGTCGTCCGTCACCCCGTTGCTGGCGCTGGCCGGGATCGGGATGACGGCCGGCGTGCTCGTCGGCGGCCGGCTCGCCGACCGGGCGCTGATGCCTGGGATGTACGCATCACTGGCGTTGCTCGGCGTGGTCTTGGGGCTGTTCACGCTGACCGCCAACAGCAAGATCGGCGCGATGGTCACCCTGATGGCCATCGGCTTCGCCGGCTTCCTGATCGGCCCGATGGTGCAGACCAGGGTGATGCAGAAGGCCGGCGGCAGTCCGTCGATGGTCTCGGCGGCGGTGCAGTCCGGGTTCAACGTGGCGAACTCGATCGGCGCCTACCTCGGCGGCATGGTGATCGCCGGCGGCTTCGGGCTGCTGGCCCCGAACGTGGTGGGCGCCTTGTTGTCCGCGATCGGGCTGGCGCTGGCGATCCTGTCCGGGACGATGGACCGGCGCGATGCCCGGCCGTCGTTGCCCGCGCGGGGCGGGGATGACGAACCCCTGGCGCTGCCTGCCGCCGCGCACTGAGCGCCCTCACCCACCCCCGGCGGCCGGCGAACCTCCAGGCGTAGCGGGGTTGTCCCGGGACAACCCCGCTACGCCGGTCGCGGGGGCCAGGTTGCCGACGGTCGCAGATCGTGCCCCGGGTAGCGGAAGAGGATCCGCAGTTGCGGCTGTAGAGTGCCGTTCATGACGCATTTCCGGATCGGCCAGGCGGCGACGCTGTTGGCCGTCAGCGACGACACCGTGCGTCGCTGGATCGATGCCGGTGCGCTCACCGCCACCACGGATGACGCCGGCCGGGCGGTCGTCGAGGGGGCGGTGCTGGCCGCGTTCGCCCGCGATCAGGCCGAACGTTCTCCGTCGGCCGAGGATCCGTCCGGCATCGGTCGGTCGGCCCGCAACCGGTTCGTCGGGCTGGTCACCGCGATCGTCTCCGACACGGTGATGTCCCAGGTGGAGATGCAGTGCGGGCCGCACCGGGTGGTCTCACTGATGTCCACCGAGGCGGTCCGCGACCTTCAGCTGGAGGTCGGATCACTGGCGGTCGCCGTGGTCAAAGCCACCACCGTCATCGTCGAAACCCCTAGGAGTGGCAGATGAATCGTCGCCTCACCGGCCTGTCTGCCGCCTTGGTGGCTGCGGTCCTGCTCGTCACCGGCTGCGGTTCCGACTCCACGGGCAACGCGAGCGGGGGCACCGATACGTCGACCGCCGCCGGAGACGCCAGTGCTGCCGAGGGGTCCGGCGCCGGCGACTCCGGCGCGGCCGGCTCGGACTCTGCCGACGGGACCGGTGGCAAGGTGACCGGCACGGTGACGGTGTACGCCGCCGCCTCGCTGACCGCGTCCTTCGACGCGCTGGCCAAGGACTTCGAGGCGAAGTACCCCGGCACCACGGTGAAGCTCTCCTACGACGGCAGTTCCACCCTGGTCACCCAGCTGATCGGTGGCGCCCCGGCCGATGTGTTCGCCAGCGCCGACGAGAAGAACATGGCGAAGGCCACCGACGCCTCGCTGCTGGCCGGCACGCCGGCATTGTTCGCCTCCAACACCTTGCAGATCGCCGTCGCCCCCGGCAACCCGAAGAAGATCAGCGGACTGGCCGATCTCGCGAAATCGGATGTGGTGACGGTGCTCTGCGCCGCCGAGGTGCCCTGCGGCAGTGCCGCGCACACCGCCCTGGATGCCGCCAAGGTGACGGTGACGCCGGCCAGCGAGGAGGAGAACGTCAAGGCGGTGCTGACGAAGGTGAGTACCGGTGAGGCCGACGCCGGGCTGGTCTACAAGACCGACGTAGCGGCGTCCGCCGGCAAGGTCGACGGTATCGACTTCCCGGAGGCCGCCCAGGCAGTCAACAAGTACCCGATCGGGGTGCTCAAAACCGCGCCGAACGCCGCCGGCGGCCAGGCCTTCGTCGATCTGGTGACCAGCGATGCGGGCCAGAAGGTGTTGGCCGGCTTCGGCTTCGCCGGTCCGTGAGCCGCGGGGGCGCGGTCAGCCCGGCGGCCGTCCGCAATGACGCGGTCGCGGTCGGCCTGCCGCGCTGGACCTACCTGCCGGCCGCGCTGGCAGTGGCGTTGCTGGTGCTGCCGCTGGCCGCCCTGCTGATCAAGGCGGACTGGGCGCAGGTGCCCCGGGCGCTGGTCTCCGAGGAATCCAGGGCGGCGCTGTGGCTCTCGCTCAAGTGCGGCATCGCCGCCACCCTGTTGTGCCTGCTGCTCGGCACTCCGCTGGCGATCGTGCTGTCCCGCGGCGACGGCGCCGGCAGCCGCATCGTCCGGGCCCTGGTCACCGTGCCGCTGGTGCTGCCGCCGATGGTCGGCGGCATCGCGTTGCTCTACCTGCTCGGCGTCAACGGGCTGGCCGGCCACTACCTGTTCGTCTGGTTCGGCGCCAGGATCGCCTTCACCACCATCGCGGTGGTGATCGCCGAAACCTTTGTCGCGCTGCCGTTCCTGGTGCTCACCCTGGAGGGCGCGGTGCGCAGTGTCGGCAGTCGGTACGAGGCGGTCGCGGCCACCCTGGGTGCCGGCCGGTGGACCGTTCTGCGCCGGGTGACGCTGCCGCTGCTCGGCCCGGCCATCGCCACCGGAACCGCACTGTGCTTCGCCAGGGCGCTCGGTGAATTCGGTGCCACCGCGCTGTTCGCCGGCAACGCCCAGGGCGTCACCCGGACCATGCCGCTGGCCATCTACACGGCGTTCAACGGCGCCGGCGCCAGCACCGATGCGGCAGTGGCGATGTCGCTGCTGCTGATCCTGCTGGCGGTGGCGATCCTGATCTGGATCCGACCCCGGCGGTCGCCGGTATGAGCATCCCCGGCGCGGACACCGCCAAACCTGCCGACCCTGCCGGCCGGTCACGGCCGTTCTTCGCGGCCGACGTACTGGTGCCCCGCGGCGGCTTCGACGTCGAATTGTCGCTGACCGCCGACCGCGGGGAGATCATTGCCCTGCTCGGGCCTAACGGCTGCGGCAAATCGACCACCCTGCGGGCGATCTCGGGCTTGATCGCGCCGCAACGGGCCGAGGTGGAACTGGCCGGCCGGCAACTGGCCGGCCGGCAACTGACCGGGACCGTGACCGTGCCGCCGCACCGGCGCCGGATCGGCCTGATGGGCCAGGACCCGCTGCTGTTCCCGCACCTGAGCGCGATACAGAACATCGAGTTCGGACCGAGATCCCAAGGCGTGCACCGGGAAACGGCGCGCAGGACCGCCCGGGACTGGCTGGCCAGGCTGGACCTGGCCGGTCTGGCCGACCGGCTGCCGGCCCAGCTGTCCGGCGGGCAGCGGCAGCGGGTGGCGCTGGCCAGGGCGTTGGCCGCCGAGCCCGACCTGCTGTTGCTGGACGAGCCGCTGGCCGCCGCCGATGTGCGGACCGCCGGTGAGATCCGGCAGCTGCTGCGCGAACACCTGCGTGCCGCCGAACAGACCACCGTGGTGGTCACCCACGAGGTGTTGGACGCGGCGGTGCTGGCCGATCGGGTGCTGGTGATGAACGCGGGGCGGATCGTCGACGCCGGGAGCACCGAGCGGATGCTCACCGAGCCGGGCACCGAGTTCGGCGCCGCCCTGGCCGGGCTCAACCTGGTGCTGGGCGCGCCGAGCGGGACAAGCACGCTACGCACGCAGGACGGCATCGAGCTGGCCGGCATCGCCGAACAGCCGCTCACCGGATCGGCGGCCGCCGGGGTGTTCCCGCCGTCGGCGGTGGCGGTGTTCCCGGCCGACCCGCTGCACCGGGCGGGGGCCGGCAGCCCGCGCAATGTCTGGGCGGGCCGGGTGCTGCAGGCCGAGCAGGGGCCGTCGGCGGTGCGGCTGCGAGTCAGCGTCAACGACTCGCCGATCGTGCTGGCCGCCGACGTCACCCCCGCGGCGGTCGCCGCGCTGCCGATCGAACCCGGGGCGGACGTCCGGGTCGAAGTGAAAGCGACCCAGGTTCGAATGTTCCCGCGGTGAATGGAGCACAGGTGAACCTCGTGCGGTATCCGGGCAGCGGGCACGGGAAGATGTACCGGTGACCCCACGCGAAGACCCCGACCCGACCATGCAGGCCGACGATCCGACCCGCTGGTCGTACCTGATGGACATGGACGGTGTGCTGGTCCACGAGGAGCACCTGGTGCCGGGCGCCGATGAGTTCATCGCCGAGCTCACCGAACGGGGCCTTGACTACCTGGTGGTGACCAACAACCCGATCTTCACCCGCCGCGACCTGACGGCCAGGCTGTCGGCCACCGGCCTGAACATCCCGGAGGACCGGATCTGGACGTCGGCGCTGGCCACCGGCGAGTTCCTGAAGTCCCAGCGCCCGCACGGCACCGCGTTCGTGATCGGCGAGGTCGGGCTCACCACCGCGCTGCACGAGGCCGGCTACATCATCACCGACCGGGATCCGGACTATGTGGTGCTGGGGGAGACCCGGACCTACTCGTTCGAGGCGCTGACCACCGCGATCCGGCTGATCAACGGCGGCGCCAGGTTCGTCGCCACCAACCCGGATCCCACCGGTCCGTCGCGCAACGGCGTGCTGCCGGCCGCCGGCGCAGTGGCGGCGCTGATCGAGAAGGCCACCGGCCGCTCGCCGTATTTCGTCGGCAAGCCCAACCCGTTGATGATGCGCTCGGCGCTGCGTGCCCTCGGCGCGCACAGCGAGTCGACCCTGATGATCGGCGACCGGATGGACACCGACGTGATCGCCGGCCTCGAGGCCGGACTGGCGACGATCCTGGTGCTCACCGGCATTTCCAGCAGGGACAGCATGGACGCCTATCCGTACCGGCCGTCGATGGTGCTGGACTCGGTGGCCGAGCTGGTCGGGCACACCGACGACCCGTTCGGATCCCGGGGCTGACGTTCGTCAGCCCCGCGGATCAGCCGATCTCCCGGGCGACCGCGGGCTTCTCACCCTTGGTGACCGCCGGGTAGAGGCTGACGAAGAACAATACGAGCGCGGCGGTCAGCAGTATGTGGCCCAGTCCCGCGATGCCGGCCAGTGCCGCCGGGGTGTCGACCAGTTCCGGCTTGTCGATCTGCCGGAAACCGATGATCACCATCATCGTCACGGTGACGACCAGACCGGCGTTGTAGACCCAGAAGAACCAGCCGAAGACCTTGCTGCCGGACAGCGCGAACAGCTTGTCCAGGGCGAGCACGATCAGCATCACCAGCAGGCCGAGGACCAGCAGGTGGGTGTGCACGACGGCCAGCTCGGTGTGCCCGGTGAACGCCTCTCCGTTCGGTCCCGCGCTCTTCGTCGCCTCCCGGAAGAGCAATCCGCCGGCCAGGCCGAGAGCGGTGTAGACCATCGCTGCGATGACGAGCTTCTTCACGAGGAACCTTTCGCTGGGAGCGCGGCACTTGGCGCCTGCGCTGGTGTACTTCCAACGCTAGGTGGTCCGGCGCGCGGTCGCCTCAACCGAAAGTTCGAAACTCTGGGTACGACATGGGCCCCGCATCCTGATCGGATGCGGGGCCCAGGTCGAACGGTCCACAGCGAGCTGCGGCGTTCGGTGCTTCGGTACTGCGGTGACGGGACTGCCAGGTCAGCCGACGAGCTGCAGGACCTGGCCGACGCTGATCACGTTCGGGTCCGAGATGGAACCCTTGTTGGCGGCGTACAGCGCCTGCCAGCCGCCGGAGATGCCCTGCGCCTGGGCGATCTTGTACAGCGCGTCGCCGGACTTCACCGTGTAGGTCTTGCCGGAAGCCTTCGCGGAGGTGGCAGCCGGGGCGGCGGCCGCCGGGGCAGCAGCCTCGGCCTTGGCCGAACCGGAGACCGCGAGCCGCTGGCCGACGCTGATCACGTTCGGGTTGGAGACGGTGCTCTTGTTGTTGGCCCACAGGGTCTGCCAGGAGATCCCGAACTGCGAGGCGATGCCCGAGAGGGTGTCGCCCGACCGGACGGTGTAGCTGCCGCTGGCATCGGCCGAGGCCGGTGCGGACGCCTGCCGCGGTGCCGACTCGGTCTTGGCCGCCGGGGCCGGGGTGCTGCTGCCGGCGGTGGCGTTCGAGTTGCCCGAGTAGCCGTAGAGACCACCGGCACCTGCACAGGCCCAGGCGCCGGCGCCCTGGCCGGCGAGGGTGCGCTCGGCGATCGCGATCTGCTGTGCCTTGGTGGCGAGATCGGCGCGCGGCGCGTAGCTCTGGCCGCCGTAAGCATTCCAGGTGGACTGCGAGAACTGCAGCCCGCCGTAGTAGCCGTTGCCGGTGTTGATGCTCCAGTTGTTGGTCGACTCACAGTGCGCCACCGCGTCCCAGACGGACTCGGGGGTGGCGGACGCCGGAGTGACGGCGACGATCGTCGGAACACCGATGACGACGCCCGCGGTGGCCGCGCGAACGGCGACGGTGCGGACGGTGGAAGGCTTGCGGTGACGGCCCTTGTAGCGGTTCATGTACATCTCCCGTATGCGTGCGCCTGCGAAGTGAGCTGTCGGGTTCGGGCGGTGCGACATCGGGAGCGGACTCCACTGTCTGCACCCGGGTAGTGCCCGGCCGGCATTTCTGCCGACTTCACCCCAAGGCAACACCGGAGCGTTGCCGTACTTCTTGGGTCCCCCGCCGCTGTCCGTGCTTTCTGCTGTGTCGGGTCTCCGGTAACGTGGACAGCGTTCGGCGCCGCTCCGGAGAGGGTGGCCACAGGGCGGATCCCCAGGGCCGTTGACGACGATACGGACGCCCGGCATCAGGGAAAACCCCGGAAATTTGGGATTACGGAACGGTAACTTTCGTAATACAACCGAGATCTTGAGCGTTTGTGCAGGTCACGCCGTCGGTCGTCGCGTCGAGGAGATGCGGTTTTCCGCCACCGGGAGGGCCCGGAAATCACCCGTTCGGTGGACGTCCGAATCGTCGGCGAATCCGGCTTCGACCACAATCTGTGGCACCGGTCACTCGGGACGTAACGGGTCGGTCACCGTACGGAACCCAGTGGGTATCGGACGACGCTCCCGGGCGGTCTGTCCGGATTCTCGCCCGTACGCTCAGCCGGTGACCTTCACCGTCGGCTTCGACCTCGATATGACTCTGATCGACCCGCGCCCGGGAATGGTCGAGTTGTTCGACGTGCTCGCGGCCGAAACGGCGTTGCCGCTGGACGGTCGCGGGTTCGTCACCCGGCTCGGGCCCCCGTTGCAGAACGAATTCGCCCGCTACGGGCTGGACGTGGCGACCGTCGAACGGCTGATCGCCAGGTTCCGTGAGCTGTATCCGGACATCGTCATCCCCGCCACCCGGACGCTGCCGGGCGCCGCGGAGGCGCTGGCCGCCGTCCGTGAGCAGGGCGGACGGGCGATCGTGGTGACGGCGAAGCTGGGGCGGCACGGCGAGCGGCACCTGCAGGAACTCGGACTCGAGGTGGATCTGGTGATCGGCGAGCTCTGGAGCGCGGCCAAGGGGGCGGCGCTGGCCGAGCACGGGGCGGAGATCTATGTCGGCGACCACCTCGGCGACATCACCGGCGCCAGGGCGGCCGACGCGTTGGCGGTCGGGGTGGCCACCGGCCCGATCAGCGCCGAGGACCTGGCGGCCGCCGGGGCCGACGTGGTGCTGCCGGACCTGACCCACTTCCGCAACTGGCTGGACACCTACCTACTGGCGACCGTTCACTGATCCCGGTTCGCCGCCGGTCCAGGGGCCGAGGGGCCCGTCAGGGGCCGAGGGACAGGCCGGCCTTGCGTACCCCGAACGCCCCGACCAGCAGGCCGACCGGCGCCAGTGCCACCAGCAGCCACAACCACAGTGGGAAGTCCCTGGTGCCCGAGGCGAACATCACCAGCACGACCAGCAACGCCGAGCCGCCGACACAGAACAGTGCCATGGCGATCCGGAACACCATCGGAGCCCGGCGCAGCCCGGCCGGCCTCGCCTTCGGCCGGACGCTCGGTGCGTCGGACGGGTCGGCGGGCGTCGCGGCGCGGGACGGGCGGGACGCCGCCGATTCGGAGCTGGTCACCGGTCCAGGATAGGCGGGGCGTGGCCCGGCGCCGACCACGCCCGGGCGATCCGACGCGGTCGATTCGGCTCGCGGACGCCAGTAGGCTTGACAGCAGATCCGACGTCCGCCACGACGGCGTCAGATGCCCCCGAGAGACCAGTAGGTGGGCCCCCACGGTTTCGATTTCCGATCGAGTCGTGCGGCTGCTGCTGTGTCCAGGGTTGTTGTCGAAGTGTGCTGTCGAACGATGTCGAGAGAA
The DNA here is from genome assembly GCF_000426645.1 of Nakamurella lactea DSM 19367. Classification (GTDB taxonomy): domain Bacteria; phylum Actinomycetota; class Actinomycetes; order Mycobacteriales; family Nakamurellaceae; genus Nakamurella; species Nakamurella lactea. Next base: position 76,657 of record NZ_AUFT01000019.1, read on the forward strand.
CGGGTGAAGGTCCATGCCGAGCGGACGCGTGAAGTGGTACGACGCCGACAAGGGGTTCGGCTTCATCGCCCAGGAGGGCGGGCCGGACGTCCACGTGCGCTCGTCGGCGCTGCCGGCCGGCGTCACCGCGCTCAAGCCGGGGCAGAAGGTGGAGTTCGGCGTCGCGGACGGTCGCAAGGGCCCGCAGGCATTGCAGGTCACCGTGCTGGACGCGCCACTGTCGGTGGCCGCCGCCAGCCGCCGGCCCGCCGAGGAACTGCACGGCCTGGTCGACGACATGATCAAGCTGCTCGAATCGAAGGCACTGCCCGACCTGCGTCGCGGTCGCTACCCGGACCGGGCGATCGCCGGCCGGATCGCCGACGTGCTCCGCGCCGTCGCCGGCGAACTGGACGCCTGAGCCAGCCCGCGGTCGCCGGTGGTGGCCGTTCTGGTCGCCGGCCGGGGCCAGGCGGTGGCTAGGTGGCCGGGTCGATCAGCAGCACCCAGGTGCGGGTCGCGGCGTAGTCGACCCCGGTGCCCGTCTCGGTGGAGACGGGCGTCAGACCGCTCTGCACCTCGACCCTGGTCAGCTGGTCGACGGCGGACGGCGGTCGCAGGATGTAGGCCTGCCGGGTGCCCGGCCCGAACAGCGGCCCACGGCCCTCCTGCACGGCGCCCTTGGCGTCCTTGTACTGGAACAGCACCACCCACGGCGCGGTGGCCACCCCGGCCGGCACGTTCACCGAAACCGCGGCGCCCCGACTCAGCCGCAGGCGCGGAGCCTGCGAGTCGCCGGTGTCGACCCGGCACTGCACGGCGGTGACGTCCTCGTCCGGCGCACACCACAGGCTCGGCGTGCTGGCCACCGAGTGGCGGTCGCCATAGAAGCTGACGCCGGGGAGCGGCGCCGAACAGCCGGCCACCGCCAGGGCGACCGGCAGGACCAGCGCCACCCACCAACGAGCGGCTATCGGTGGGCGTTTCGTCACCGCGGTTTCCCGGCCTTTCTCGGCGTCGGCCGCCGGCGCGGCGCATCCGTCCCTGACGTCGGCGGCAACGTCATCTCAGCGGTGCCGGTCGGCCCGGACGGGCCCGCTCCGGTCGGCCGGTGACCCTTCGGAGTGCGGCGGAAGATGTTGCCGACCGAGAGGGCGGGCACCATGGTGCGGCCGCTGCGGGCCAGCCAGCTCTGCACCAGGCCGAGCGAGACCAGCAGCGTGACGACGCCGAATCCGATGGTGTAGACGGGGTCACCGCGCAGATGCAGGATGCCGCCGAAGAGCAGCCCGACGACCCCGCCGAACACCCAGGCCAACTGGAGCGCCGATTCGCTCATCCCGAACGCCGAGGCGCGGCTCGCCTCCGGCAGTTCGTGCTGCAGCACCGAGTCGAGGCAGACCTTGGCCAGCGACGACGACGTCGAGCCGACCAGCCCGACGATCGCGCCCATCGCCAGACCGGGCACGAGCATCGCGATCAAGGTGGTAACGGCCACTGCCACCACGGCCAGCCAGGCGGTCTTGGCCGGGTTGGTCAGCGGCAGCCGGGCGCCGAGCGCGTTGCCCAGGAACCCGCCGGCACCCGCGGCCGCGCCGACGATGCCCAGTAGCAGCAGCTGCTTGAATCCGGTCAGGTGGCTGTACTCGGTCTTCACCACGAACGCGATGAACAGGGCCAGGAACCCGGTCTCGACCCGGTTCGCCACGTTCGCCCACAACGTCGCCGACACCATCGGCGGGAACCTTCGCTGGTTGCGTTCGATCACCACGCTGTGCTGGACCGGGACCTCGCCGGCGGTCGACTCGACCCAGGCGGGGATACGCAGGCAGAGCACGCCGCCGGCCACCCCGCACAGTGCGGTCCAGACGAGCGCGCCTGACGAGCTGGACAGTGCCGCGAAGGCGGCCGCGATGCCGCCGGACACGCCGCCGGCGACCAGCCCGAAGACCGTCAGCCGGGAGTTGGTCTTGACCAGGGTGATCTGTTCCGGGAGCACTCGCGGGGTGAGCGCGGCCTTCAGCACGCCGAAGGATTTCGACAGCACCATCATGCCCAGTGCAGCCGGGTACAGCAGCCAGGAGTCGAAGTTGAACGCCATCACGATCGCCAGCACGCTGCGCCCGAAGCTGCAGACGGCCAGCGCGACGCGGCGGCCGTTCTGGATCCGGTCCAGCAGCGGCCCGATGAACGGGGCGATCACCGCGAACGGCGCGACGGTGATCAGCAGGTACAGCAGCACCTTGCCGGTCGACTCGGCAGATGCGGCCGCGAAGAACAAGGTATTGGCCAGGGCGACCGCCAGCGCTGCGTCCACCGCGTAGTTGGCCATCACCGCGTAGGTCAGGTGGGTCAGTCCCGACCGGTCGGCGCCGTCGGCCGATGCTGCCTTCTGGAACATCTGTACGCCACGGTTGGTGAGTTCCTTGCTGCGCATCGCGGCGACCCTGGCCACCGTCAGCTTCCGTGGTCCGCGCCGATCGCCCTCGGCCGTCGGATCCGGTGCGGTGTACGGCGGTAGGTGCTCGCCGCGGTGCGCGGCCGGAGTGCCTTGGCGATGCTCGGCACCGCCCGGGGGAGCGGCCGGACCGGCATGGTCGCTGCCGGTCCAGTCGGCCGGCGGCTGCCGATCCGGGTGTCGCGGGCCATGGTCGGCCCGCGGATCGTGTTCCGGGTAGCGCTCGTCCCGGTAGTAGTCGCTCCGGTCGTCGCGCTGGCCGTAGCCCCGTCCGCGAGCCGCCGGTCGGCCGTCGGCAGGGTCGTCGTAGGCGGGTGGTTCGTAGGCAGCGTCCCGGTAGCCGCGATCGTCGTAGCCCGGATCGGTGTCGCCGCGGTCGTCGTAGCCGCCACCGGTGTAGCCGGGGACTTCACGGTCGCGCCGCTGGTACCGATCCCCGTCGGCCGCCTGTCGGTAGCCGCGGGCGGCGTCGTCCCGTCGGGGACCGGCCGCACCGGGGTACGGATACCCGGAACCTGGGTAGTCGGCCTCCCGGCGCCCCGGATCCCGGTAGTCCTGCTCGCGGTAGCCAGGGTCGCGGAACTCCCGCTGGGGATATCGGTCTTCGGGGTAACCCTCGTCGCGGGGGTCCGCCCGTTCCTGGTAGCCGGGTGGTGGTTGGTAGCCGGGAGGCTGCTGGTAGCCCGGGGGCTGCTGGTGGCCGGCGGGCTGCTGGTAGCCGGCGGGTGCGTCGTGCCGGCCGCGGTCGGGCGGCACCGGCCGGCCGGACGACCTGGACCGTCGTGGATCTGGCGCCGGCGGTCGGCCGCGGGCGGCCGATCGATCGGGCTGGGGCCGCGGCAGCTGCCTGGTCGGTTCGGGCTGACGCGGGGGGACCGGCACCCGCTGACCTCCGGTTCCGCGCGGCAGCGCGGTGGTCGGGTGCTCGGCGGGCCCGGGGCGGCGGCCGTCGGGTCCGGTCCGCGGCTGACCGGCCGCACCGGGTGGGGGCGAACCAGGCACAGGGGAACTGCCCTGCGCCTCGGTCTCGTCACCCCGGTCCGGCATCCCTCCATCCTGCCGTACCAGCGCTCTCCGGGGCACCGGATAGAGCCGACGAACCACCGCCACCCCGCGGTGCGGCATCATGAGAGCTGTGATCACCACCGAGAACGACGCCGCGACCCTGCGGCCAGTAGACCTGCCGGCGACCAGCGTGCAGCGCGCCAGGGCGGCCGCGGTCGAGGAGGCAGGCGCGGCGTCCGCGGTCGGTGCGTTCGTCGACGCGGTCGCCGTTGACGACGTCGCCACCATCGCCTCGTTCGAGGCCGAACTCGCCGGCTACCGGGGCTGGCGCTGGTCGGTGACGCTGGCGAAGGTGGCCGACGACCCGGTGACGATCAGCGAGGTCGTGATGCTGCCCGGTCCCGACGCGCTGCTGGCGCCGGAGTGGGTGCCATGGGAACAGCGGGTTCGGCCGGAGGACCTCGGCCCGGGCGACCTGCTGCCCACCGCGCCCGATGACGAGCGTCTGGTCCCCGCCTATCTGCAGTCCGACGACCCGGCGGTCGAGGAGTTGGCCATCGAGCTCGGGCTGGGACGGGTCAGGGTGATGGGCCGCGAGGGCCGCGAAGCGATCGCCGAGGCCTGGCACGACGGACCGTTCGGCCCCGATTCCGAGATGGCCAAACAGGCACCAGGGCACTGCGTCAGTTGCGCGTTCTACCTGCCGCTGGCCGGGTCGCTGGGCGCGATGTTCGGCGCCTGCGGCAACGAATTCGGTCCGGCCGGCGGCCGGGTGGTCGATCTCGGCTTCGGCTGTGGGGCCCACTCCGAGGCGGCCGCCGCCGTGCTGCACCCGATCGATATCCCGGACGCGGTGATCGACGAATTGCTGATGGACGTGCATGCCCGCCCGCGCGGCGCAACGACGCTTGCCGCCGACCCGGTCGCGGGTGCGCCGGACAACACCTTCGCCGAGATCACCGCCGCCGCACTGGCCGTGATCACCGACCTCGACCCGTTGATCAGGGCGCTGACGGCCGGACCCCAGCCGGTGGCGGCGCTGGATCCGGCGCCCGTCCTGGCTGCCCTGGAGGCGGGCCCGGCGGAGCACCCGGCTGCCGACCCCACCGCCGACCGGGCGTCGGGGCAGACATCCGACCAGGCTTCCGATCTCGGCTGACGTGACCGATCCGTTCGGCACCGCCGCGCTGCGCGCTGCGGTGCTGTCCACCTGGGTGGCCTCGCCGTCCAGGTTCCGCGAGGATGCCAACGCCGAGGAGGCGTTGTCCCGCGGCTACGGCGACCGGGTGCTGGTCGAACTCGCGGCCAATGCCGTCGATGCGGCCCGAGCCGCCGGTGAGCCGGCGCGAATCCGGATCACCGTGTCGCGGAACGGTTCCGGCGACGGTCGCCCCGAGCTGTGGGTGGCCAACACCGGCGCTCCGCTGGGCGCGGCCGGTGTGGCGGCGCTGGCCAGCCTGCGTGCCTCGGCCAAACGCGTCGACCTGGCCAGCACCGGCCACTTCGGCGTCGGGTTCACCGCGGTGCTGGCCGTTTCCGACGCTCCGCGGGTGATCTCCAGCTCAGGCGGAGTCGAGTTCTCGGCCGAACGCACCGCGGAAGCCGTTGCTGCTCAAGGGAACCGAGAGTTGGACGCGGAACTTGAGCTACGCCGCGGGGTGGTCCCGACGCTGCGGCTGTGCTGGCCGTCGACGGATCGTCAGCCGCCGCCGGACGGGTTCACCACCGAGGTCCGGCTGCCGTGCAACGACGACATCGACCCGGACGAGCTGCTGGAGCGCTGGCGGCGTGACGTCACCGATCATCTGTTCTGGGCGCTGCCGGACCTGCAGGAGGTGCTGTTCGACGACCGCGCGATCGCCCGCCGCCGCGGCGCCGGCAACCGCATCGAGCTGGTGGAATCGGTTGTCGGGGAACCGGATCGGGTCTCCGGGTTCACGGTGCTGACCGCCGATGGCGAGCTACCCGAGCTGCTGTTGCGCAACCTGCCGGTGGAACAGCAGCTGCGGATCGGCTGGCGGGTCGGCTGGGTGCTGCCCGACGAACCGCTGCAGACACCGGCGTCGTTGTGCGCGCCGACGCCCACCGACGAGCTGCTGAGCTTCCCGGCCAGGCTGATCGGGACGTTCGAGGTGGACGAGACCCGCCGGCACCTCACCGACGGCGATTTGGATGCGTTCGTGCTCGGTCGGGCGGCCGAGGCCTATCTGCAGCTGGTGGCGGCGATCGAGCCGCGGCGTCGCTGGCTGTTGGTGCCGCCCAACGGGTTTCCGGCCGGACCGGTGGACGGTCGGCTGCGCGAGGCGGTACTGCAGGGCTGGCGCGCGGCGCCGTTGCTGGTCGGCGCACTCGGCGACCCGCTGACCCCGCCGGACGCCGTCACCGTCCCCGGTGTCGACCAGGACACCATCGGGCAGTTCGCCCAGGCGCTGCCGGGCCTGCTGCCCGCCGGCTCATCCGCGGAGCAGGCCGCCCGCCGGGTGCTCGGCGTCCGTGAGCTGACGGTGAGTGCCGCCGTCGATGCCCTGGCGTCCGTCGTCCGCCCGCCGGAGTTCTGGCGGCGGATCTACGACGGACTCGCCGCCTTCGACGCCGATGCTCTGGCCGGCCTGCCGGTCCCGTTGGCCGATGGCCGGCAGGTGATCGGTGCCCGCGGACTGCTCCTGCCGGTGGCCGGTGCCGAGCCGCTGGCGGTCCGGGCTGCCACGGCGCTGCCCGGTCTGCGAATGGTGCACCCGCTGGCGGCACACCCATTGCTGCAGCGGCTCGGCGCGCAGCACGCAGACCCGGACGCGCTGCTGGGAGCCGAGGCGCTGCGCGACGAGATCGCCCGCTGCGCAGCCGATCTGGACGACGGAGGCATCGAACCGGAAGCGCTGTCGGCCGGCTGCGTCGATGTCGCCATGGCGGCCGTCGACGAGATGGCAGTCGGCGATCGGGTGACGGTCGGTGCCGGATCTGACGGCGGCGGCGGCGCTGACGACGGTGCCGGGTCTGACGACGGTGCCGGGTCTGACGACGGTGCCGGATCTGACGACGGTTGGGGAGTCGCGGCGGACCCGATGGACGGGGTGTCACCGGCGGTGCTCGCCGCCCTGGTACTTGACCTGGTCGCCGCCGGCGGCCGGGCCGAGCCCGGCGTGCTCGCCGACCTGGTGCTCAGCGACGCCGACGGCGAGCCATGGCCGGCCGGCGGGCTGCTATTGGCGGACTCGCCGTGGCGGGCGCTGATCGCCGAGGATGATCTGCCGACGGTGCATCCGCTGTGGCCCGCTCGCTGGCCGCGCGAGGTGCTGGTGGCCGCCGGCGTCCGTGCCGGGCTGCTGGTGATCGGCGCGGACGATCCGCGGGCCGCCGACCTGTTGCCGGACCTCGACGCTTGGCTCGACGACCCGGCGGCCGGCGACGGCACGTCGTCGGCCATCGCCGAACTCGACCTGTTCGACGACGCCGATTGGCCGGCTGTGCTGGCGGGGATCGCGGCCGAACCGGCGGCCAGGGCGGCGTTGCTCGGGAACTCGACCGGGCTGAGTCACCCCGCGTGGTGGTTGCGCCGCAACGCCCGGTTCGACGGGCGGCGCCCGACCGAGTTCCGCTGCCCAGGGGCCGACGAGTTGGCCGGGTTGTACGACCCGTTGCCCGGATCCGCTGATGGCATCGACCCTGCGGTCGCCGCGGCGATCGGTGTGCTGCCGGATCTGGCGGCGGCCGTCGACGCCGATCCACAACTGCTGCTTGACCGGTTCTGCGACCCCGAACGGCGGCTGCGGCCGGCCGCGGTGGCCGCCGTCACCGGCCGGATCGCGACCCTGCTGGCCGGGCGTACCGATCTGGCATTACCGGCCACCGTCCGCACCCTCGCCGGCACCGCGGTGGACGCCGCGGACGCGGTGGTGCCGGACGGTCCATGGTGGGCGCAGCTGCTGTCTCCGGAGACGGTGGTGGCGCCCGGCAACGACCCGGCGGACACCGCCGAACTGTTCGACCTGCCGGTGGCGGCCGGCCGCTGGCAGGTCGAGGTCAGCTCGCCGCCGGCGGCGTCAGCGGGTGCGGCGCAACAGCTCTCGGCCCAGATCGCGGCTATCGCCGACGTGCTCGGCCTCGCCGGACCGCCACCGGACGTGCAGTTGCGGCCCGGGCTGACGGTTCGGCTCGGCGACCCGGATTCCGGCGACCCGGATTCCGGCGACCCGGATTCCGGTGACCCGGTGCGGGTCGGATGGTGGCCGGACGTCACCGGCTATCTGGTCGACGGCAGCACCGACGCGGTCGCCGACGCGGTGGCCTGGGCGGCCGGCCGCTACGCCGATCGCCAGCTGGCCAGGGCCGCGCTGCGCGGCGACGGTGGCCAGGCGATCGTCGAGGCCGCCTTCGCCAACTGCTGACGCGTCAGAACTGCTCGTCCAACGCCATCGAACTGGAGCCGCGGGTGCCGCGGCGGGCCGCCCGGCGCTGCCAGAAATAGATGGCGAGCCCGATCAGCCCGAGCACCCAGCCGGCCAGGCAGGTCCAGAGCCAGATCATCGCGTCGTGCGCCCGGAGGTCGCTGATGAAGAACAGCAGCACCACGAAGCCGACGAACCACAGCGCGGTACCCGGCACCACCACATGTGCCAGCCCGGCGTTCACCGGTGGCAGCGGCGGCGGGGCCTCTGGATCGGCGGTCGGCTCGGTCACGCTGCCCAGCCTAGGGCGTGTCGACGACGTGTTGATGCCCGCCGTACTGCGGCCGCGATGAGCGCTGTGGTGAAGCAGGTAAAGAAGGCCGGTGCGCGGTCACTGTCGTAGGCTGGGACGCGGCCCGAACCCGGGCCGGATGGTGAAACGGGCCGGCCAGAGCGGCCGGACAGCGGGGGCGGTGAGTCAGACGGGTCAGCAGTCGGACTCGCCGGCCGAACCTGCGGGCGATCCAGACCCCGACGATCTGCCGACACCGTCGTCGTCGGCGCAACGCCGCCGGAATGCGGCCCGTAGCAACCGATTCCGCACCAGGCGCCGCGATCGACTCCGGGCCCAACGGGAGGAACGCACCGCGCTGCAGCGCGGTGACGACGATCTACCGGCCGCCGTCACCCCCGAAGCGGTGAGTCCGGGCACCCCCGAGGTCGTCAGCCCCGAAGCGGCCATCCCGAAACCGGCGCCGGGCGAGCGGCCGCCGGCCGCGGCGACCCGCGGCACCTTCCGGTCGCTGAAGATTCGCAACTATCGGTTGTACTTCACCGGCAACGTGATCTGTCAGACCGGTACCTGGATGAACCGGGTGGCCCAGGACTGGCTGGTGCTGCAGCTCACCGACAACAACCCGGTGGCGCTCGGGGTGGCCACCGCGTTGCAGTTCGGGCCCACCCTGCTGTTGTCGATCTGGGCCGGCACGCTGGCCGACCGGTTGGACAAGCGGAAGCTGCTGATCTGGATCCAGGTGGTGCTCGGGCTGGCGGCCATCACTCTCGGCATCCTCACCTGGACCCACATCGCGCAGATCTGGCACGTCTACGCCGCCTGTCTGGTGGTGGGATCGGCGGCCTCGCTGGACGGGCCGGTGCGGCAGGCGTTCGTCGGTGAGCTGGTCGGCCCGAGTCAGATCACCAACGCGGTCGCCCTGAACGCGATGGGGTTCAACGGCGCCCGGATCGTCGGGCCGGCCATCGCCGGCGTCCTCATCTCGATCGTCGATACCGGCCCGGTGATGGCGGTCTCCGGGCTCTCTTACATTGCGGTGATCACCGGCCTCATCCGGATCGACCCGGCCCAACTGCGCCGATCGAAACCGGTCGCCCGCAAGAAGGGACAGATGCGCGAGGGCCTGGCCTACGTCCGGGGGCGGCCGGATCTGATCCTGGTCCTGTCGCTGTTGTTCATGGTCGCCACCTTCGGGATGAACTTCCAGGTGACGCTGGCGATCATGGCCCGGATCGTCTTCGAACGGGATGCCGCCTCCTACGGCCTGCTGTCCACTGCGATCGCGGTCGGCGCGCTGCTCGGCGCGACCCTCTCCGCGCGGCGGACGACTGCGCCGCGGCAACGGCTGCTGATCGGCACCGCGCTCGGTTTCGGGTTGCTGCAGGTGGTGCTCGGGCTGGTCGGCTCCTACTACTGGCTCGCTATCCTGCTGATCCCGGAGGGGATGCTGATGCTGGCGTTCAGCAACGCCGCCAACGCGATGGTGCAGATGACCACCGCGCCGTCGATGCGCGGCCGGGTGATGGGCATCTACACGCTCGCCTTCCTCGGCGGTACGCCGTTCTTCTCCCCGGTGCTCGGGGTGTTGGCCGATCACTTCGGCGGCGGCGCCCCGCTGGTGTTCGGCGGCGCGGTGTCGGCGCTCTCCGCCGCGGTGATCGGCGTGTGGCTGCTGCGCAGTTCGCCGGTGCACTTCCAGGTCAGGGTGTCGCCGGTGCCGCATCTGCATCTGCAGAACCCGGATGACGAGCACGGCGATGACGAGCACTTCTCGGAGAGCGTTGCGCACTCGCTGCAGCGGATCGGTGGTGGGGCCCGGCGGTCAATGCGGCCCGCCGTGCGGGTGGCCAGGCGCGCCCGCCGGGTGGTGCGGCGGCCCGGCGGCCGTCGCTGATGTCCCCCGCCCCGGCGCTTATCAACATCGCATCCGCTGGCGAACTGGGCCGATTTGGGACGGGTGTGACGGGTGTCGACGATTTCGGAAGCGCCCGGGGCTGACGGGTACGCGCGTCGCCGGTCCGGATATTGACGCCGGGGACGACAACGTGGAATCGTCAGCCGCTGACATCGTTGTCAGGCAGAAGGGTTCATCATGGCCGTGCAACCACCAGCTCAGCAGTATCGGAAACTGCCCGGATCTCGCCGGGCGCTCCGCGGCATCCGCGGCCCGGTCGCGGCGTTCGCCGGCGCCGCCGTCGTGGCGAGTGCTCTACTGGTCGCGCAGCCGGCCGGTGCCGCCCCGGCGACCGCCGGCACCGCTGCCGCCGCCGTGACCCCGGCCGCCACCTCCGCGGCCGCGCCGGCCGCCGATGACCTGACCCACTGGGTGAACCCATTCGTCGGCACCCAGAACTTCGGCAACACCTTTCCCGGCGCCTCGGCGCCGTTCGGCATGGTCCAGGTGTCACCGGACACCGGCGGTCAGGGCGGCTACGACTACCTGCAGAACAAGATCTACGGCTTCAGCCAGACCCACCTGTCCGGCGTCGGCTGCGGCGTGGTCGGCGAGCTGCCGGTGATGCCCACCACCGGCGCGGTGAACTCCGTCGACACCAACAGCTATGGCTCGCAGTTCTCGCACGACAACGAACAGGCCACCCCCGGCTACTACCAGGTCGGCCTGGTCAAGTACGGCATCAACGCCGAGCTCACCGCTACCGACCGGACCGGCTGGCAGCGATACACCTTCCCGGCGGACAAGCAGGCGAACGTGCTGTTCAACACCGGCAAGGCGAACATGACGGTGTTCGATTCCGAGGTGCACGTGGTCGGCGATCACACCATCGAGGGCCGCATCCACGACGGCAACTTCTGCGCCGGTAAGGACCAGCACACCGTCTACTTCTCGGCGCAGTTCGACACCCCGTTCGCCGGCTTCGGCACCTGGTCGGGGTCGACCATCACCGCCGACAATCGCGACGCATCGACGAAGAACGGCGGCAACGGCGCCTACGTGACCTTCCCGGCGGGCACCACATCGGCCACCCTGAAGGTCGGCCTGAGCTACACCGGCGTCGAAGGGGCACGCAAGAACCTGGCCGCCGAGACAAACGATTCGTTCGACTTCGACGCCACCCGAACGGCTCTGACGACGCAGTGGAACGACGAACTGCACAAGGCGGCGATCACCGGCGGCAGCGACGACCGGCGCACGGCCTATTACACCTCGCTCTACCACTCGTTGTTGCACCCGAACCTGGCCGGCGACGTCGACGGCCGCTACCTGGGCTGGGACGGCGAGTTGCACACCGCCGCCGATTACACGCCGCGGCAGAACTTCTCGCTGTGGGACACCTATCGGCCGCAGAATCAGCTCACCGAGATCCTGGCGCCGGACGTCGCCCGGGACGACTATCTGTCGCTGCTGGCCATCGGCGAGGAGGGTGGTTGGCTGCCCCGCTGGGCTCTGGTGAACAGCGAGACCAACATCATGACCGGCGATCCGGTCACCCCGTTCCTGGTCGAGGGTTGGTCCAAGGGATTCCTGGCCGGCCACGAGGAGCAGGCCTATGCGTTGCTGCGCAAGAACGCCACCGGGCTCCCGCCGGCCGAGAGCCAGTACAACGGGCGCAGCGGGCAGCAGTACTACCAGGAGCTCGGCTACATCCCGTTCGGACTCGATGTCGGTACCGACTGCGTCTCGCACGGCGGCGACAACGATTGCGATCACCCGGCGTCGGCGACCATGGAGTATTCGGCGGCGGATGCGGCGTTGTCGTTGATGGCCAAGGGATTGGGACACGCCAAGGACGCGAAGCTGTTCGCCGAGCGTGGCCGCTGGTACTCGAACCTGTGGGATCAACAGACCAAGACGTTCAGGCCACGGCTGGCCGATGGCAACTGGCTGGCTCCCTACGATCCGATCGAGGCGTCCCATGCCTTCCACGAGGGCGGCTCGTACCAGTACCAATGGCTGGTGCCGCAGGATCCGGCCGGCCTGGTGAAGCTGATGGGCGGTACCGCGAAGGCGCAGCAGCGGCTGGACGATTTCTTCGCCTACGACCATCTGCTCTCCGACCCGGCCAAGACCGTCAAGGACGACTGGATCTCCGAGCCGTACGACTACTACGCCAAGGCCACCTACAACCCGAACAACGAGCCGGATCTGTTGGCTCCGTACATGTACGCCTACGTGCAGCAGCCGGCCAAGATCGCCACTGTGGCGCGCGCCGCGTTCGGGCTGTTCACCACCGGTCCGGACGGCATGACGGGCAACGACGATCTCGGCACCATGTCGGCCTGGTACGTCTTCTCCTCCTGGGGCATGTACCCGACGATGAGTGGCGGCAACTTCTTCGTGCTGTCCAGCCCGCAGTTCGACAAGGTGTCGGTGCAGGTGGGGGCGGCGAAGAACGGCGCGGCGGTGCAGGGTGGCACGCTGACGATCACGGCACCGGAGGTCTCCGACCAGAACAGGTACGTGCAGTCGGTGAAGGTCAACGGCCACAAGAGTTCCGCGACCTGGATCGACTGGGCGGCGATCGCCCGCGGCGGCAGCCTCGGCTACACCGTCGGCGACACCCCGAGCGCGTGGGGGACCGCGAAGAAGGACAGCCCGCCGTCGATCGATGCCACCGCGAAGAACAGCATCTCCGCGTTGTCGGCGACCGTCACCCCGAACCCGGTGGTGCTGCCGACCACTGCGCGCTCGACCAAGCTGACGGTGTCGATGGTCGGGCAGGCGCCGGGCAGCCTGGCCGTCACGGTGCGGGCGCAGGCGCCGGCCGGCTGGAAGGTGACGCCGGGCACCGTGGGAACGGTGTTGAGCAGCAAGGGGATTCCGGCCAGCAAGGACGTGCGGCTGGCGCTGACCCTGCCGACCGACGTGAAGCCGGGCAGTTACCTGCTCACCGTCACGGTGAAGGCGGCCGGCGTCGGGACCGTCACCAAGCGGGTGACGATCCAGATCAAGGAACCCCTGGCCTGCGCCGCGGCCACCGACGGAACCTGCGGCCTTGACCTGTCGGGGGAGTACACCAACGACGGCACCGCGACCGTAGCGGCCCCGAGCCAGGGCAACTTCGACCTTTCCGGCTGGGCCTACGACGCCGACCTGCTGCCGGCCGCCGGAGCAAAGTCGGTGGACGGGGTGACGTACGACCTGCCGGACGCCACCGGCACCGCGAAGAACTTCGTCGAGGCGAAGGGCCAGTCGTTGTTGTTGCCCAGCTCGAAGTACGCCGCGCTGCACCTGCTGGGGGCGGCACACAACGGCGACGTCAGCAGCGCCTTGGTGGTGACCTACACCGACGGCACGGTTGACCAGCTGCCGGTGACGATGACCGACTGGGCGGCCGGTTCCGGACACGGCGGCAATACGGTCGTCTTCGACATGGATCACCGGATCAAGAACGGGTCGGGGGTGGACGGCCCGCCGGTGCAGATCTTCGGTGCGACGGTACCGCTGGATCCGAGCAAAGCGGTTGTCTCGGTGCAGCTTCCGAACTCCCCGAACATGGAGCTGTACGCAATCACGGCTGGCTGACGAGGCCCGTCAGCTCATTGCAGGTAGCCCTCCACCTCGCCGGCCGGCCGGACCGCAGCCTCATCGGGGTTCTCGCCGAATTCGCGCTTGGCCCGGCGCTGCCGCAGCAGGTCCCAGCACTGGTCGAGCGAGACTTCGAGATCGCGGAGTTGCCCGGCCGCCTCGGTGGACGATTCCTGGCCGGTTTCGACCTTCTGCCGCAGCTCGTGCTCGGCGGCCACCATGTCCTTGATCCTGCCGAGGATGTCTGATTCCTGCATCGAGGTTCCTTTCTGGCGGAGTGCTCGTGGTCAGGTATCCCATGGTCCGCCCTGCCTGCCGGATCGGCATCCCGCAGGTACGGCAGACTTCTCATCGTGAGTGAGCGCATCGAGATCGACGATCCAGCCGATCCGCGGCTGGACGACTTTCGCGACCTCAGTCGGGCCGATCGCCGCCCGGACCGGCCCGGCGGGCGGGGACTGGTGATCGCCGAGGGCGCCGTAGTGGTCCGGCGGCTGCTGACCTCCCGATATCCCGTACGGGCGATGTTGGGAGTGGCCCGCCGGTACGAGGAACTCGCCGGCGACCTAGGCGCGGCCGGCGAGACCGCGCCGTACTACGTCGCGTCGGCGGAACTGATGGCCCAGGTGGTGGGATTTCACCTGAACCGGGGTGTGCTGGCCACCGCCGACCGCGCGCCCATGCCGGACGCGGCGACGCTGCTGGCGGGAGCCGGCGCGGTCGCCGTGCTCGAGGGAGTCGGCGACCACGAGAACCTCGGCGGCGTGTTCCGCAATGCCGCGGCGCTCGGCATCGACGGGGTCTTGCTGGCCGCCGGCTGCTCCGACCCGCTGTACCGGCGCAGTGTCCGGGTATCGATGGGACACGTGCTCGCGGTGCCGTTCGCGGAGCTGGCCGGCTGGCCGGGCGACGGAATGGAGCTGTTGCACGCCAACGGCTTCGTCGTCGTCGCGCTCACCCCGCGGGAGTCAGCGGTACCGCTGTCGCTGGCCGATCTGGGCGGTCGAAAACCGGCCGTGCTGCTCGGTTCCGAGGGACCGGGGCTGACGGATGCCGCCATCGAGGCCGCCGATCTGCGCGTGCGGATCCCGATGTCCGGCGGCGTCGACTCGCTGAACGTCGCCACCGCGGGTGCGGTTGCGTTCGCCGCGTTGGCCGCCCGGGACCGGCACCCAGGGTGACAGACTGTACTCATGCGCGATGACGATCCGGCGACCGGCGCGGACCAGGCGACCGGCGCGGACCGCGACGCCGATGTCACCGCCCTGCGGGGCGACGACCGGGACGCGGAGCCGACCAGGCTGAACCCGGCGCGGCGGGCGGCGTTCGACGCCGATGGGACGGCCACCGGCCGGATCCACGCGGTTCGGGTCGTCGACGACGACGATCCGAACCAGGTCGTCACCGGGACCGACTTCGACACCGACTTCGATGCCGCTGCCGATTTCGCTGACGCCGGGGACCTGAACGACGACGCCGACTTCGATGACGATCCCGAGGGTTACCGGGACTGGCGATGGGTGGAGGAGTGGCGCGCCGAGCGGGCCGGGCCGGCCTGGGGGCCGGGGCTCACCGTCGCCGCCTTCGTCGCGGTGCTGGTCGCGGTCGCCCTGTTGGTGCTGACGTCCGGCCTGAGCGACACCATGTGGTTGGCCGTCGTGGTCAACCTGGTGATCGCGGCCGGAATGGCGCCGGCGCTGTGGCTCTCGCGTGGACTGCCGGTGCTGCGATTCCTGGCCGGCGGGGCCGCGGTCGGCCTGGTCGCCGGCTGGATCTGGATGCTGCTGGCCTTCCCCGGCTGACGCGGGCCCCGTTGGACGCCGCCGGTCGTTCGTCACGCGGTTGTTCGTCAGCCGGGTTGTTCGTCAGCCCTGCACGACGACGGTGACCGGCGTCGGCAACTCGACGGTCCGGCTCACCGTGCACAGCCGGTCGTGCGACCGTTGCACGGCGTCGGGCAGCACGGTGCGGGCGGCGTCGCCGGCCGCACCGTCGGGAAACGTCACGCGGAAGGTCAGCGTCACGTCGGCCAGATGGTTGCCGTCGCCGTCGCGGACCTTCTCGGCGCCCACCTCCAGTTCGAAGGTCTCCGGTTCGCTGCGCCGGGCGGTCAGGATGTCGACGTCGATGCCGGAGCAGCCGCCGATCGCGGTCAGCAACAGCTCCACCGGGGTGAACCGGTCGGGGCTGTCGTCGTCTCCGGTGCCGACCTCGAGCGTGCCGCCGCGACTGTTGGTCGCCCGGAAGACGCCGGGTGCGCTGCGGGCCAGGTGCACGGATCGATGGGAGCCGGTGTCGGACTGGGTTGTCATGCGCCCAGCCTGCCATCGCCCGTCATCCGCCCGCAGCCGACCGCCGCCGGCGTAGCGGGGTTGTCCCGCCGGCGCGGGACAAGTGCGCTACGGCCGGCGTAGCGGGGTTGTCCCGCCGGCGCGGGACAAGTGCGCTACGGGTGCCTGACGGGGGGTGCCGGTGGGCGTCGTCAGCCCGTACCGGCTGCGGCCCGGGCGGCGATCCGCTCTCGGACCCCGTCGAAGTGCCGCCGCATGGCGGCGGTCGCCGCCGGCAGGTCTGCGTCCAGCACGGCCTGGTAGATGTCGCGGTGCCGGCGGACCGTGTCGGCCGGCTTCTCGTCGACGGCGAACGGCAGGTCATCCTGCACCCGGTGATAGACGTCCCAGAACGCGCCGAGAAGTGGTGCCACCAAAGGGTTGTCCAGTGCGGTGTAGAGCAGCTCGTGGAATCGGCGATCGGTCTGCGGGCGCACCGGGCCGCTCTCCGCGTCAGTGCTCATCGTCTCGATCACGGCGGCCACCTCGGACAGGTCGGCGTCCGGGTGTCCGGTGATCAGCACTTCCAGCAATCCGCACTCCAGCAGCTCCCTGATCTGGATCAGCGAACCCAGCTCGTCGAAACCGCCCGCCAACCGGATCCGGTGGTGGAAGGTCAGCTCGTCGGCCAGGGCACCCAGCGAAATCTGCCCGACGTACATGCCGAAGCCGTGCCGGATCTCGATGATGCCGACCGCTTCGAGAGCCTTGAGCGCCTCCCGCAGCGAATTGCGGCTGATGTCCAGCTGTTCGACCAGTTCCAGCTCGGTCGGCATCGGATCCCCGGCCCGCAACTTGTCGTCCAGGATCAGTTCCTTGATCTGCTCCTGAACTTGATCGGAGCGGGACTTGCGCGGCGCGCGGCCGGCTCGACCCCTGGCCCGGGCGGCGCCGGCCTGAGACCGCGGTGCCGGGTCTCCAAAACTCGATGACGGCACGGCGGGCCGTTCGCGCTGGACCATGGCAGCCCTTTCTGTCCTGGTCGGAGCTTTCCTGCTCAGGCTATTGACCTGGGGCGGTTCTCGGCCTTATCTTCCCCTACAACCTAGGACGTTGGATGTAGGACGTCCAGTGGTCAACAGCAAATCTTCCGAACGGAGTACGTCCGATGACGCACGAATCTCGTCCCGCGTTCGATCCGGCCGACCTGCGCGGCGTCAACCGCCGCCAGTTCCTGCGGGTCTCCGGCACGCTGTCCGCGGCCGCCGCCATCACCGCGGCACTCAACGCCTGCGGCGGTCCCGCCTCGACGGCGTCCACCAGCGCTGCGGCCAACACCGCGACCTCCGCGGCCGGCTCGGGTGCCGCCCCGTCGGGCGGCGCGGCGGGCGGTGCTCCGAGCGGCACCATCTCGGCGACCCTGGCCTTCACCCTGTCCGGTGACTTCGATCCGATGAACGCCTCCAGTGCGGTCGCCACTGCTGCCAACGAGCACATCTTCGAGGGCCTGGTGAATCTGGATCCGATCACCCGCGAGCCGTACCCGGCGCTGGCCAAGGCGGCTCCGACCGCCAGCGCGGACGGGCTCACCTGGACGGCCACCCTGCGCGACGGCGCGGTGTTCTCCGACGGCACGCCGGTGACGGCGGACGACGTCGCCTGGTCCTTCACCCGGGCCCTCGACCCGGCGAACAAGGCACTGATGGCCGGCTTCATCTCTTTCATCGACTCGGTGAAGGCCAAGGGCACCGACACCGTCGAGTTCACCCTGAAGAGCAAGTTCAGCCTGTTCCCGCAGCGCGTCGCGGTGATCAAGATCGTCCCCAAGGCGCTGACCAAGGACGCCGATGCGTCGAAGGCGTTCGGCGCCAAGCCCATCGGCACCGGCCCGTACACGCTGACCTCGGCCGACGCCACGGCCGGTCTGGCCATGGCGGCGAACCCGAAGTACAACGGCCAGAAGCCGCCGACCGTGGCCAGCATGACCTGGAACACCACCCTGGAGGACTCCACCAGGGTCGCCGACCTGGAGAGCCACCGGGTGCAGGCCATCGAGAACGTGCCCTACATCAACGTCACCCAGGTCAAGGCCGAGAACTTCCAGGTCGACGAGGTCCAGGCGTTCAACCAGGTCTTCCTGATGTTCAACAACTCCGCCGCGCCGTTCGACGACAAGCGGGTCCGGCAGGCGCTGCACTACGCGCTGGACAAGGACAAGATCATCAAGACCGCGCTGCAGGGCTACGGCACCGCGGCCAAGAGCTACCTGGACCCCGGTAAGAAGGGCTACCAGGAGGCCTCGACGGTCTACGGCTACGACCCGGACAAGGCGAAGTCGTTGCTGGCCGACGCCGGCGTCACCGGACTGTCCTTCGAACTGGTCACCACGGACAACGCCATCGTCAAGGCGGCCGCCCCGCTGATCATCGACGGCTGGAAGCAGGTCGGCGTCAACGCCACCCTGAACACCGCCCCGTCGTCGTCCGTCTACGGCGTCGCACCGGAGGGCCTGGTGGCCAACGACAAGTTCCGGGTGCTGGCGGCTTCCGGCGACCCGTCGGTGTTCGGCCCGGACGTCGACCTGCTGCTGCGCTGGTTCTACTACGGCACCACCTGGCCGACCGACCGTGCCCGGATGGACCCGGCGCTGATCAAGAAGCTGGCCGGCTACATCGACGACGGCGCCAAGGCCGCGGATGCCGCGCAGGCCGCCGACTGGAAGGATGCGCTGGATCTGATCGCCGAGGAGGTGCCGCTGTATCCGATCTTCCACACGAAGATCGTCACCGGATCCGACCCGGCCCAGCTCGAGGGCTTCAAGGGTGCGCCCACCACCGGGCTGTACTTCCTCGGCGTCAAGCGCAAGGCCTGAGGCCTGCGGGGCTGAAGGAGGTAACCCATGGCCGGCGTACTGAACCTGATCGTCAGACGATTGTTGATGCTGATCCCGTTGATGATCGGCATCACGCTGTTCGTCTTCATCATCATGCGGCTGTCGCCGGTCAACTCGGCGGTGGCCGCACTCGGTGACGGCGCGTCGCCGGACGCGATCGCGAAGTTCAACGCCGACCATGGCCTCGACAAGCCTGCCGTCATCCAGTATTTCGTGTTCCTGGGCAACCTGGTGCACGGCGACCTGGGGACCACGCTGGCACTCGGCAAGCCGGTCTCGGACATCATCGCCACGGCGCTCCCGCTCACCCTGCAGCTCACCATCTACGGCGTCCTGATCGCCCTGGTGATCGCGCTGGTGCTCGGGATCGTGGCGGCGTTGTTCCGCGGTCGTTGGCCCGACCAGCTGATCCGGATCGTCTCGATGGCCGGCATCTCCATCCCGTCGTTCTGGTTGGCCATCCTGCTGATCCAGCAGTTCGCCCTGCGGCTCGACTGGTTCGCCAATGCGGGATACATCAATCCGTCCGAATCGCTGAGCGGGTTCTTCCGGACCATGACGCTGCCGGCGCTCTCGTTGGCCATCCCGGTCGGCTGCCAGCTGGCCAGGATCGTCCGGACGTCGATGGTGGAGGAACTGGACCGCGACTACGTCCGGACCGCGGTCGGCGCCGGGCTGCCACCGCGGGTGGTGGTGGGCCGCAACGTGCTGCGGAATGCCCTCGTCAACCCGCTGACGGTGCTCGGCCTGCGGATCGGATACCTGTTGGGCGGCACCATCATCATCGAGGCGATCTTCACCCTGCCCGGCATGGGAACCCAGGTGATGCAGGCCGTGCAGACCAACGACACCAACCTGGCCCAGGGCATCATCATCGTGATCGCGGTGTGCTTCGTGATCGTCAACCTGATCGTCGACATCCTGTACATGTTCGCCAATCCACGACTGCGGGGAGGTCACTGATGCGCGCCGAACTCACCCGTCGGCTGACCAGCAGAGCGGTCGGATTCCGTCGGCTGCCATGGATCTCCCGGATCGCCATGGTGGTGGTCACGGTGATCGTGCTGGTCGGCATCTTCGCTCCGCTGCTGGTCCGCTACGACCCGACGGCGACCGGGCTGGGCAGCGTGCTGACCGACGGCCCCGGCCGGCAGTTCTGGTTCGGCGTCGACGCCTCCGGCCGGGACATCTACTCCCGGTTGGTGGCCGGCACCCGTCGCTCGCTCGAGGTCGGTTTCGGCGCCGCGGGACTGGCGCTGCTGCTCGGCACCCTGCTCGGATCGATTGCCGGGACCAGCAAACGCTGGGTCGACGAGGCGATCATGCGCTGCCTCGACGTGTTGATGGCGTTCCCGGCCATCGCGCTGGCAGCCATCCTGGTGATCGCCTACGGCAAGAACAGCCTGCTGGTGCTGATCATCGCGATCGCCGTGGTGTTCACGCCGTCGATCGCCAGGATCGTCCGGGCGAACGTGCTCGCCCAGTACAGCGAGGACTACGTGGCGGCAGAACGGATCATCGGTGCCCGCCGCCCGCACATCCTGGTTCGGCACGTTGCCCGGAACTGCGCGGCGCCGGTGATGGTCTTCGCCACCGTGATGGTGGCCGACTCCATCGTCTTCGAGGCGTCGATGTCGTTCATCGGCGCCGGCCTGGAGGGCGGCGACGCCCGATCCTCCTGGGGCTCGGTGATCGCCTACGGGAAAACGGTTCTCACCGCCGGTGCCTGGTGGGCCACCTTCTTCCCCGGCCTGCTGATCCTGATCACCGTGCTGTCGCTGAACATCCTGTCGGAGGGCATCTCCGACGCCTGGGCGGCGCCGGCCGCCCGGCGCGCCGAGGCCCGCAAGAATGCCGAGACCGTCGATGAGCTGGAACGGGCGCGGCCGGGTGACGGTGCGCTGGTGGCGCTGCCGGGCCTGGAGTTGTCTGCCCGCAGGCTGGCCGGTCGGGCCAGGCCGGCGCCGGTGGGTGAGCCGATCCTGCGGGTGAGCGAGCTGGCCATCTCCTTCCCCGAGCGGCACGAGGGCGTCGACATCGTCGACGGCATCTCGTTCGCCGTTCATCCCGGCGAGGTGCTCGGCCTGGTCGGTGAGTCCGGTTGCGGCAAGTCGTTGACCAGCGTCGCGGTGATGGGGCTGGAGCCGGCCGGCGCCGACGTCAGGGGTGAGATCCTTTTCCAGGGACGGAATCTGCTCGCCCTGACCCGCAAGCAGCGACGAAGCCTGATGGGTCGCGACATGGCGATGATCTACCAGGACGCGTTGTCGTCACTGAACCCGTCGATGAAGATCGGCACCCAGCTCGGGCAGCTCATCAGGCGCGGCGGCACCAGAAGTGCCGATGAACTGATGGCGCTGGTCGGACTCGACCCGGAACGCACCCTCGGCGCCTATCCGCATGAGCTGTCCGGCGGCCAGCGGCAGCGGGTGGTGATCGCCATGGCGTTGTCCCGCGACCCGAAACTGATCATTGCCGACGAGCCCACCACCGCGCTGGACGTGACGGTCCAGGCACAGGTGATGCAGCTGTTGATGGACCTGCGGGAGCAGCTGAACTTTGCGCTGATCCTGGTGTCTCACGATCTGGCGCTGATCAGTGAGCTGGCCGACCGGGTGGTGGTGATGTACGGCGGGCAGATCGTCGAGACCGGGCTGACGCACGAGCTGATCGGTATGCCCGAGCACCACTACACCCGCGGGCTGCTGGCGTCCGTACTCACTCTGGAGTCGGGTGCGGACCGGCTGGCCCAGATCCGCGGTGTGGTGCCGTCGCCGGCCGATTTCCCGTCCGGCTGCCGATTCGCCGACCGGTGCCCGATGGCCACCGCGATCTGCCGGAGCACCCGCCCCGAGCTGACCGGCGGGGAGCTGCACCGGTTCGCCTGCCATCACCCGGCAGTCGCCACCGAGGGCGCCGTGCCCGAGCAGGAGGTGACGGTGTGACCACGCCCGACCAGCGACAGCCGGCCGCGGCAGCGGCCACCGGCGGCTCCGCGGCAACGGCCGACCGGCCGATCCTGCGGCTGACCGACACCACGGTGCAGCACCGGATCAGTGGCGCCGGCGGCGACGCCAGGGGGCTGAGGGCGATCTTCGGCCACCGCACCGTGCATGCGCTGACCGGCGCCGACCTGGAGATCAGGGCCGGCGAGACCGTCGGCATCGTCGGCGAATCCGGTTGCGGCAAATCGACTCTGGCCAGGGTGATGGTCGGACTGCAACGTCCGACCGTCGGCGCCGTCGAGTTCCGCGGCGACGACATTTGGTCGATGTCGGCCGGTGACCGGCGCCGCAAGGTCGGTGCCACCGTCGGAATGATCTTCCAGGATCCGTCCACCGCGTTGAACCGGCGGATGCCGATCCAACAGATCCTGCGCGACCCGCTGGATGTCCACCGTTGGCGCAGCTCCGCCGACCGGGAGCGGCGGGTCGTCGAGCTGATGGAGCTGGTCGGTCTGCCGCGTTCGGTGGCCGCGGTGCTGCCGAGCCAGCTGTCCGGCGGACAGCGCCAGCGGGTGGCGATCGCCAGGGCGCTGGCCCTGGAACCCAGCCTGTTGGTGGCCGACGAACCGACCAGCGCGCTGGACGTGTCGGTGCGCGCCCAGGTGCTGAACCTGTTGCTGGACCTCAAGGATCGGCTCAATCTGGCAATGGTGTTCGTCTCGCACGACATCCAGACCGTCAAGCGGGTGTCCGACCGGGTGGTCACCATGTACCTGGGCCGGATCGTCGAGATCACGCCGGCCGGGGCCGTTCCGCTCGGCGCCCAGCACCCGTACACCCGGGCGTTGTTCTCGGCGACGCCGTCCCTGGTCGAACCGGTGGACCCGATCACCTTGACCGGCCCGGTGCCGTCAGCGGTGAACCCACCGTCCGGATGCCCGTTCCGTACCCGCTGCTGGTTGGCCGACGACAGCTGCGCCGAGCAGCTGCCGGAGTTCACCCACAACTCCGCCGTGCACTCCTATCGCTGCTACCACCCCCTGCAGACCGGCATCACCGACATCGAACTGTCGGCCGCCGTCCGATCGCGAACCTGAGGAAACACCTTGTCCACCAACGCTGCCCCCACCACCCTCACCGTCGGCGCCCCGGCTGCCGCCGGATCCGTCGGCAAGCTCACCGGCGTCATCCCGCCCGTCTGCACGCCCTTCAACGAGGATCTGACGGTCGACGTCGAGTCGCTGCGCCGGC
Organism: Nakamurella lactea DSM 19367; assembly: GCF_000426645.1. Classification (GTDB taxonomy): domain Bacteria; phylum Actinomycetota; class Actinomycetes; order Mycobacteriales; family Nakamurellaceae; genus Nakamurella; species Nakamurella lactea. The sequence goes on from NZ_AUFT01000019.1 coordinate 99,626, forward strand.
TGGTAGATCATCTGATCGCCGGTGGGGTCAGCGGGTTGTTCGCCCTCGGCTCGTCCAGCGAAGTGGTCTTCTTGACCCGTGACCAACGTCGGGTGGTCCTGCAGACGGTCGTCGACCAGGCCGCGGGCCGGGTTCCGATCCTGGCCGGTGTCATCGACACCACCACGCCGCGAGTGCTCGAGCACGTCGCCGACGCCCGGGCGATCGGCGCCGACGGGTACGTGCTCACCGCGCCGTTCTACACCCGTACCCATCCGAACGAGATCGAGCAGCACTTCCGCCTGGTCAAGGAGTCGGTCGGTGACCGGCCGTTGTTCGCCTACGACCTGCCGATCTCGGTGCAGGTGAAGCTCGCCACCGGGTTCGTGCTGGACCTCGCCGAACAGGGTGTGCTGGCGGGGGTGAAGGATTCGTCCGGGTCCGACCACAGCATCCGCGCCCTGGTGACCGGCCGCGACGACCGTGGCCTGCAAGGGTTTTCGGTGCTGACCGGCTCCGAGGTGACGGTCGACTCGGCGATCGGATACGGCGCTGACGGCGCGGTGCCCGGGCTGGGCAACGTCGATCCGGCTGGGTATACCGCGCTGGTGGCCAAGGCGGCGGCCGGCGATGCGGCGGGCGCCAGGCACGAGCAGGAGCGGCTGATCCGGCTGTTCGACATCGTCAACCAGGGCGATCTGAGCCGGATGGGTGGCGGCAGCGCGGGCATCGGCAGCTTCAAGGCGGCGCTGACGCTGCTCGGGATCTTCGCCCGCCCCCTGATGGCCCCGCCGCAGATCCAGCTGAACGACACCGAACTCGAAGGGGTGCGGCGGTGTCTGGCCGGAGCCGGTCTGATCTGAGCCGGCCGGCGGTGATCGGCGTTGACATCGGTGGCACCAAGATCGCCGTCGGTTCGGTCAGTGGTTCGCGGATCGTCGCGGGCCGGAAGGCCCCCACCCCGGTCGGCGGCGACGCGATCATCGCCCGAACCGTGGAGATGATCTCCGAAGTTGCTGCCGGGCAGTGGTTCTCCGCTGTCGGCGTCGGCGCTGCCGGTGTCCTGGACCGAGGGGTGGTGGTGGCCGCCGGCGGCACCATGCCCGGCTGGGCCGGTACCCAGCTGGCCGGCCGGCTGGAGTCGGCCCTCGGGGTGCCGATCGCCGCCGAGAACGATGTGAAGGTGGCGGCCCTCGGTGAGATCGCCGCCGGCGCCGGTCGGGGACTCGACCGGCTGTTGTACGTCTCCTTCGGCACCGGGGTCGGCGGCGCGATCGTCCTTGACGGCACCGTTCAGGTCGGCAGCCGGGGCGCGGCGGGCGAGCTCGGCCACCTGTTGGTCGATGTCAAGGGCGCCCTAGCCTGCGGCTGTGGTCGCGACGATCATCTGGAGTCGGTGGCGGCCGGACCGGCCATCGCCGCCGCCTATCGCCGCAGAACCGGGGCGGTCCGGCAGTTGCCGGAGATCGCCGCCGCGGCGAGATCCGGTGATCCGGTGGCCGGCGAGGTGATCCGGCACGCGGCCGAGGCGGCCGGCCGGGCGGTGGCCGGGCTGGCCGTCGCGCTGGACGTGCCTGCCGTCGTCATCGGCGGCGGGGTCGCACGCCTCGGACCACTACTGCTCGACCCGCTTCGCGCTGCGCTGACCGAGGCGGTGCCGGCGTGGCTGGGTCCGGTCGAGGTGAAGGCGTCCGCCGCGGGCGTCGACGGGCCTATCCTCGGAGCTGCCCGGTTGGCCCGCGGCCTGCTTCCCGGACGTTCCCCGGCGGGACTCGAGCGATGAGGAGAACGACGTGACGATCGACGAGCTGCTGGCGACGGTGCGTGGCCGATTGATCGTCTCCTGTCAGGCACCGGACGGACATGCGTTGCGGGACACGGCAACCCAGGTGCGGATGGCGGAGGCAGCGGTGGCCGGTGGCGCCGCGGCGATCCGCTGCGGCGGGTACGGCGGGATCGCCGACGTATCGGCGATCGCGGCGGCGGTCGCCGTGCCGGTGATCGGACTGACCAAGGAGGGCACCGAGGGTGTCTACATCACTCCGTCGGTTGCCTCGGCGGTCCGGGTGATCGAGGCTGGTGCGCAGGTGGTGGCGGTGGACGCCACCGGTCGGCCGCATCCCGACGGATCGACGCTGGCCGACCAGGTAGCGGCCGTGCATGCCGCAGGCGGTCTGCTGATGGCCGACGTCGCGGCGCTCGACCAGGCGATTGCCGCGGTCGAGGCCGGTGCGGACCTGGTCGGCAGCACGCTCAGCGGCTACCTCGGGCCGGGACCGGTGCCGTCAGGCCCCGATCTTCGTCTGGTGCACGACATTCGGCGCCGGCTGCGGACCGCGCCGCTGGTGGCCGAGGGGCGCTACCACACCCCCGAGTTGGCGGCCGCGGCCCGGGCGGCCGGTGCGGACACGGTGGTGGTGGGCACCGCCATCACCGATCCGGCCTGGATCACCCGGCAGTTCGCCACCGAGGTCGGTGGCGCCCGCCCGCCGCTGGACTGAGCGGGCCCTTGCCGGCAGCGATGGCGCGCCGCCGGAGCACGCCGAGCGTGATCAGGGTCTGGGCGGCCAGGTAGCTGGCCATCACCCAAAAGCCGCCGGCGGGCAACGTCAGGTCGGGCACGAACGCCTGCAGCGCGATCAGCCCGTCGGAGACCAGGAACACGGCGCCGCCGATCCCGGTCAGCAGATCGACGCCGGTGGACAGCACCGCCATCGTGCCAAGACAGCCGCCGTACACCAGCACCGGGACCAACAACGGCCCGGCGTGTGGCGCGCAGGCCAGCACCAGCGCGGCGATCGCGGCGAGATAGCACAGCAGCCACCCCGGTCGCCGGGTGAGGACACTGTCGGCCCGGTACGGCCGGAACGCGGCGATGTAGAGAAGCTGCGCGATGAGGAAGAACCCGACCTTGACCAGAAAGGCGGTGTCACCGGAGGCCAGGTCGGGAGCCGCGTCACCGAGCCAGGAGAAGCCGAGGGCGGCCAGCACATATGCCGCCAGCCGGTCCCGGCGGGCCGGCCGGGCCGGCGCGGTCTCGATGGCGAACGCGGCTGCCAGCAACGGCATCAGCAGCCACTGCGTCACCCGGACGACGCCGCCGGCGGCGCCGCTGGTCGCTCCACCGGTGGCATCGGTCGCTCCGCCGGTGGCGTCGAGCAGCTGGGCCAGTAGGTGAAGGACAGCGACCAGCAGGAACATCGTGCCCGCAATTCGGGCGGCACGTCGCCGCGGCAGCATCGGGTCAGCGTAGGGGACGCGGCGTCCGTTGTTTTCCGGTCAGTCCGGGATTGCTCGCCGCCACAGGCCGGACAGCTGATCTGCGACCCCCGGCGCGGCGACCAGCACGCCGCCGGCGGCCGGTCCGACGGTGGAGTTGCCGGTCTCGTCCAGACAGACCCCGCCGGCCTCGACCGTTGCCAGCATCGACGCCTGATTGTCGATCGGGGAAAACCTTGCGATCACCGCCCCGGCGGCCCGGCCGGTGGCCACCTGCAGCAGGGTCAGGGCGGAGGAGCCAAGGATCCTGGTGGTGCAGAATCGCTGCGCCAGCGAGTCCATCATCGGGTACAGGCCGGGCCACGGTTGATGGGCCAACAGTTCGGTGGTGAATACCGTGCCGGCCAACGTGTTCGTGGTCGAGACCTGCAGCGGCTGGGGTTCCCCGCTCGGGGCGAACTGCTCGTCAAGCAGGTAGCGCAGCGCCCCGCCTCCGCGGCGGGCGACGACCAGCTCCCGGCGCACCGGATGGGCGACCACGCCCAGCACCGCCCCCGCGCTGTCGTTGCAGCACAACGAGAACGAGCTCCAGCCGAGGTCGTTGGCGTAGTTCGTAGTGCCGTCAACCGGATCGCAGTACCAGGTGAAGTCGGCCGCCGCGTCCCCGGCTGCCCCGAATTCCTCGCCGACCAGCCGGTGGTCGGGGAAGGCGGCGAGCAGAGCGTCCCTGACCTCGGACTCGATCGAGGTGTCGAGGTCGGTGACGATGTCGGCGTCATGCCGCTTGGTGCGGATCGCCTCGGCCGGGGTGACGGCGATCCGCCGCGCGGCCGCGCAGGCGAGCTCGATCGCCAGCCCTTCGGCCTCGGCCGGCAATCCCGCTTCCTCGGCGGACAGGCGGTTCGGCTCGTTCGTCGTCATCCCTGGTGTCCTTCGATCACGTCGATCAGTTCGGCGATCCGGTTGCTGATGATCGCGTCGGCGCCCTGCGCGATCGCGGCGGCCATGTCGCCGGGATGATCCACCGTCCACACCGACACCTTCACCCCGCGCTCGTGCATCCGGTCCGCGACCTCGGCCGTCAGCAGCCGGAAATAGGGGTTGAAGTACTCCGGCCGCCGCTCGGCCAGCAGGTTCTCGTCCGGCAGTGCGAGCCGCTCCCAGCTCAACGCAATCCGCGCCGCCGGGGCGTGGGCGCGCAGCGAGCCGGTCTCCCCGGCGAACAGCATGCCGTCCAACACACCGAGCCGCTCCAGCAGATCGAAGGCGACCGGCCCCGCATCCCCGGCCGGCAGGTCGACCATCAGCTGTCGGTTCCGCTGCGTGGCCAGTCGCGCGATCTCCTCGAGTCCCGGGATACGTTCTCCGCCAGGGCCTTCCAGCTGCTGCACCTGGGCGAGATCGAGCGCGCCGAGCGGGTGCTGCACGCCCCAGAGCCGGGCAAGGGTCGCGTCGTGCAACAGCACCGGTGCACCGTCGGCGGTCAACCGGACGTCGATCTCGATCATCTCGGCGCCGGCCTCGATCGCCGCGGTCACCGCCTCGACGGTGTTCTCCCGGTGGCCGAGGGGTTCACCGCGATGCGCGATCGACAGCACCGTCATCTCAGCCACGATCGCCGGAGTCGGCCACCGCTCGAACGGCCCGGCCGGGTCGGGCAGGTTCGTCGTCCTGCACCAGAGCGTCATCGGCGTAGACCAGCGCGTTGGTCGCCCGCAGCCCGACGATCTGCTCGACGTCCGGCTCCCCGTCGGTGAATGCCCGCAGGGTGCTGCCGTGGCTCTGCAGCAGCACCTCGCGGTAGTGGCCGCGGGGGATCACCCGCAGCACAACGGCTCGCACCGACCCGGCGTGGTCGGCCTCGGTGATCTGCAGGTCCTCGGGCCGGATCCAGCAGACGTCACCGGCGGCGCCGCTGAACGTGTCGCAGGGCAGCAACGCGCCGTCGTCCAACGGAACGCCGCCGCCGGCCGGTCCGACGTCCAGGGTGTTCATGGTGCCGATGAAACCGGCGACGAAGGTGGTACGCGGCCGGGCGTACAACTCCGCGGGGGCCGCCAGCTGTTCGATCCGGCCGTTGTTCATCACCGCGATCCGGTCCGCGATGGACAGTGCCTCTTCCTGGTCGTGGGTGACGAAGACCGTGGTGATGCCGAGCCGCTGCTGGATCTCCCGGATCGTCTCGCGGACCTGCACCCTGAGCTTGGCGTCCAGGTTGGACAACGGTTCGTCCATCAGCAGCACCTCGGGTTCCAGCACCAACGCCCTGGCCAGCGCGACGCGTTGCTGTTCGCCGCCGGAGATACGGGCGGGCATCGTTTCCCGGTGATGTTGCAGCCCCAGGAGATCCAGTGCCCAGTCGACCTTTTGCCGAATCTTGTCGGCCGACAGCTTGCGCACCTTGAGGCCGAAGCCGATGTTCTTGGCCACCGACATGTGCGGCCAGAGGGCATAGTTCTGGAACACCATCGCGGTCGGTCGGCGCTCGGGTTTGGAATGGGTGTGGTCGACACCGTTGATGGTCAGTCGGCCCGCGTCCGGGTTCAGGAACCCGCCGATCATCCGCAGCGTGGTGGTCTTGCCGCAGCCGGAAGGGCCGAGCAGACACAGCAGCTCGCCGGGGGAGACCTGCAGCTCCATCTTCTCGACGATGGTGCGGCCGCCGAGCACCTTGGAGATCCCCGACAGCCGCAGCCCATCGCTGCGGTCGGAACCGGGCGCGGTGGTCATCTCAGTTGGAACCCTTCGGCAAGGTGGCCGCCCATCACATGCTTGCGGACCAGCAACAACAACAGGACGGACGGAACGGTCAGGACCAGGGCGAAGACCGCGGCCGCCTGCTCCGGATAGTTCTCGACCAACGAGTACATCTGGGTGGGCATGGTGATGTACGTCGGCGCGCCGACCAGGTACGACCCCTGCGCCTCATCGAAACAGGCCAGGAACGCCAGGATCAACGCCACCGAGATGCCGGGCGCGGCCAACCTGAGGGTGACGGTGAAGAACACCCGCAGCGGACCGGCGCCGGCATCCCTGGCCGCCTCGATCAGGCTCGGCGGTACGGCCGCGAACGCGGCCGACGGGATCCAGGTCATGATCACCACCGTGCCGAGCAGTTGCACGATCACCACACCGAGCGCCGTGTTCATCAGATGCAAACCGTAGAACAGGGTGGCGATCGAGGTGAACAGCCCCATCTTCGGGAACGCGTTGGTGGCGAACAGCCCGAGCAGGATCACTCGCCGCCCGGGAAAGTTGCTGCGCCCGATCGCATATGCCGCGGGCAGGCAGATCAGGGCTGACCCAAGGGTGGCGGCGACCGCGAAGATCAGCGACAACATGAAGGCGTGCCCGAGCGGGGTGGTGGTGAACACGTTGCGCCAGGCGTCCAGCGTCCAGCTCTGCGGCAGCAGCGCAGGGGCCTTCCACCGCTTGGAGAACGCGACCAGTGCCATCCAGACCAGCGGACCGAGGATGAACACCAGGAGAACCACGGCGAGTACCCCGACGACGATCCGGCCGAGCACCCGACGCAGCAGCCCGCCGGTGCCGGCCGGGGCGGCGGCCGCCTCCGGCGCCGTCGGGGTCTGCTGCACTTCGACCGCGGTCACAGCTGCACCGCCGAGCTGCGGGAGGCGCGGGCGTTCGCCCAGACGTAGAGGGCACCGATCCCGGCGGCCAGCACGAACAGCACCACCGCGATCACCTGGGCGTCCTGCGGCCGCAGGTAGGCGACGAAGGTGGCCTGCAGGGTGACGCCGAGCATGTTCGGCGAGGTGGGCCCGATCATGTACGGCACGGTGAACGAGCCCATCACCCCTACCGCGGTGAAGGTGGCGACGATGACGGTCGGGATGGTGGTCATCGGCACCATCACCGACCAGACCGATCTACCGAGCGAGGCACCGGCATCCCGCGCCGCGTCGATCAGCGCGTTCGGCACGGCGGCCAGCCCGGAGGAAATCAGCAGTACGGCGAACGGCAGCGACACCCAGACCTGGCCGATCACGATCCCCGGCGTGTGGTAGGACCAGGAGGGCAGCTGGATACCGAACTGCCGACCGAGACTCACCAGGAAACCGGTGTTCAGGTAGAACTGCCGGATCGCGTAGGCGCCGATCACCACCGGGATGAACAGCGGGATGATGGCGATCCCGGACAGCATCTTGCCCAGCCGGCCGCCGGACAGCCTGGCGTACAACGCGATGCACCAGGCCAGCACCAATACGATCGCGACCGTGAGCACGGTGACCCAGATGGTCACGCCCAGGTCGGAGCGAAACCGCTCGCTGGACAGCACATTGCCGTAGGCCGCCAGCGAGGGCATCCAGCCGTTGGCGGTGTAGACGGACACCGACAGCATGCTGGCGATCGAGTTCAGACCTCCGGTGTAGCCCAGGGTGAAGGCGATTCCGATGACGATCGGAATTCCGACGAACACCAGGACCAGCAGCACCGGTGGCGACGCCATGAACAACATCGACCAGCGGCGTGGCGAGCGGGCCCCGGAAGACGGGGTGACCGGCTTGTCCGGAGCGGCCGGGGCCGCCGGGGCAGTGTCGGTGGCGGTCATCCCGGAACCGTCGCCGCCCACTTCTGCTTGAAGTCCGCCTGCAGCTTGGAATTGAAGTTGGGCCGTAGGTCCTGGGTGTCGACCCCGGTGAACCCCGCCTGGGCGTCGGCGGGAAGGTCCGTCAGCGGGATCGCCGGGAATGCGGAGATCTTGGTGACCATCTCGGCCTGCTGCGCCGGCTGCAACAGCCAGCTGATGAACGCATTGCCGGCATCGGCGTGCTTGCTGCCCTTGATCACCGCGATGTAGGCGGCACCGCCGGTGAACGACGGGTCGGAGATCTGCGCGACCTTGAACTCGTCACCGAGCTGGCCCTGGCTCTGTGCCGACAGGAACTGATCGGACCACACCGGGGCCATGGCGATCTCGCCCTTGGCCAGCAGGTCGAGCACGGCCTGGTTGCCGTTCGGATAGACGTTCTGGTAGATCGCCGGGGTCAGGCTCTTCAGCTCGTCAAGACCCGCCGACCAATCGCCCTCCGAGTCGGGCACGTAGTCGGCCTGCATCTTCTTCACCACGTCGGCCGACATCTTCGACGCCACCACGGTTTCCGCGAACGAGTAGCCCGAGCCGCCGCTGTCCGGGGTGTTGTAGGTGAACTTGCCGGGGTTCGCCTTGATCCAGGTCAGCAGGTCCGCCAATGTCTTCGGCGGGCTGGAGACCTGGGTGCTGTCGTAGGCCAGCAGCACCGACGAACCGCGGTAGGGGACCGCAGCGTTCTGGTACGCGGCCAGGGCATCGGCATTCACCGAACCCAGCTCGGGAATCTTCTCCGCGGTCAACTTCTCGGTCAGGCCGGCCTGGGCGGCCGCGGCGGCGAACCCGGTGTCGACGACGTCGACGTCGGGAGTCTGGCCGGACTTGATGGCGGCCGCCACCTTGGACACGTTGAGGTTGACGTTGGCGTCGTGCGTGTCGAAGGTGAACTTGATCGTGATGTTCGGGCACGCCTGCTGGAACTTCGGGATCAGGTCCTGCTGCCACAGGTTTTGGATGTTCACGTCGCCGCCGGAGGTGAAGGCGAAGCTGTCGGTGACGTCCGGGCAGCTCCAACCGGCGGCCGCGCCGGTGCCGGTCGATCCGGACCCGGCGCCGGCCGATTCGCTGCCCGCCGATTCGTCGCCGGTTGCCGAGGTGTCGGCGGCATCGCTGCCGGGCGCAGCAGCGGAATCGGAGGCGCCGCCGGCGGACTCGGTGGCCGCCGCGCTGGTCGGCTGGTTGTCGACCTTGGTGGCGCTGCCGCAGGCGGTCAGCGCCAGCGCGAGGCCGATGGCGGCCGGTATGAGGACTCTCCTGTTACGCACGAAACGCTCCGATCAGCGGGGGCACAGCGGGCCCCACAACCATTCACCGATTCGATGCCGGACACCCGGCCGGACGATGACGGCATCGTGAACGCAGTTCGACATTTGCCGCCGGAGTGAAAGTACTCCGGTCACCGCGAGTCCGCAGGTTCAAACCAGCGAGTCGCGCCAGGCGGTGTGCAGGCCGGCGAAGTGTCCGTCGTCGGCGATCAGCTCTTCCGGTGATCCGTCCTCGACGATCCGGCCGGCCTCTATCACCAGTACCCGGTCGGCGATCAGCACGGTGGACAGCCGGTGCGCGATGATCACCGCGGTCCGGCCGGCCAGGATCGGCAGTCGACAGTTCGGTCAGGTAGGTGGCGCCAAGAGTTCCTGCGAACCATTTTCCTGCGAGCCAACGAGGTGCAGCGCGCGTCCAACTCGATAGGGTGAACTGGGTCTTGTGGACATGCCTTGTTGGCAGTAACCTGCCAGCGACGAGCCCGTTGGGAGGCGAAGTGATCGTGACGCTGACACCGCGGAGGCGGAGTTTCGTTCCACTTGCTGGAGGCTTGGTGGCGATGATACTGATCGCTGCCCAAAATGCTGCGACGGCAGTTCATGCAGAGATCACCAGCGTGCAAGACGCTGGGTACAGTCAGCCATTTACGGCCGCCATGTCCGAGCGGCCAGCTGTCGGTACGGTGGTTTCGAAAGCCGCGGTTCTGCAGTCGGCGACGAAGGCGATGTCTCCGCCAAAGGAATTCACTGGGTCGACCGAAAGTAGGCAAGCGCGGCCTGATGCTGGCAGCGTGGTTCCTGGAGCGTATCTGATGCGCGGTGGTGGGATTACTGGCTACGTCTATAAATCGGCAAACCTGTGGCCTACCGATTTCCGATGTAACGTTCAGACGGGGCAATGTATCGCACTTCAAACAGTTCGCGTGACTATGAAACAGTCTCTAGTCGGCGGGCGCTCACACACGTGGCAAGTAACCTTCTTCTCTGTAGACGAGTCAGGGCCGAACGGCAGTGTCGCGAAGGTTTACAGTTTTCGCGGTGGATACGGGTGTGGCATGCGGCCGGTGTCGGGTCCGTACCTCACCTGTTATGGCACTATACCGAACGCATCGCCGCCTTTCGGTCCGACCGAGTTGCTAGAGAAATACCAGCAACGTGTTCTATAGAACTCCTGGCTCCGTCAACGCTATTACGGTATTTCCGTATCAGCACTTCTATATTCAATTTGAGAGTACTGTTGAGTTCGTCGACAACTCGAACGATCGGGCGACCGGCTTGAAGTTTCGCGGCTGGGATACTTGCCTTGCTGCAACGACCACGAAATTCTGCTCGGTTAGTGACACCGATTCGACAAGATAAGGCGAAATGTTTGACCCCTGGGACGCTGAGCCCGCGCGAGTAGCGGTGCATCCCGAGTTTGGTCCGCTACTCTTGGCCATCGAACGAATCCTCCGCGGCTCTTCGATCAATCCGCCTCAGGTATGGGAGTTGTCCGAAGCGATCGACCTTGAAGACTCGGGTTGGGTATGCTTAGGCGATGTGCCATTGCTGCATACACTCCCAGCAGTGTGGCCGGGGGACGATCGCGTTTGGGTGATGGATGCTGTTCCGAAGGTAACCGTTTCAATGGTCGGCGGCTCGCCTAGCGACGGATCCGTAGCTCGAACGACGATTCGATCATCGGAAGCTCAGAACGATGTCGACGAGTTCCTAGACTCATTGTCTTTGGAAGCCGGCCTGCCGTCCGCGCCACGCGGGCGAGTTTGGTTCGTACGCTCCCCGTGGAACTCAGTATCGACAAGTGGCGTTCTCGATGAGATTGGAAATAGAATGGTAGCACTGGCGAGTGCTGGACAACTAACGGACAGCCTTGCCCACTTCATTGCCGCGCAGGAAGTGATTGGGCGCTATGCCTCTGGTACCTGACTATCTGCGGATCGCCGCAGTCGCCAGGGTCGGGTCCGCCACCTGCCAGCATGGTAGGCGACGATGATCCCAGATCCTCGTGATGCAGGACCGTCCGGCGCGGCATCCATTATGGAGATCAGCATTGGCACTGTCGGCGGACGCGCTGTCGCTTGGTGGTGAACAGCGTGCCCGCCAGCGATTCCGCGTCGAAGCCGGGAACGGCTGCGGCTCGATGCCCGGCCGGAACTGCTCGTCGAAGCCGCCGCGCCGATCGCCACCTCGTGCCGGGAGTACCGGTTCGCGACGTACCGGGTGCGTCGCCAGCCAGTAACTGCCCAGCGAGGCCGGTTCTGCACAACCAGAGCGAGTTGCTTCCGGGGCCGTTGGAGTGTTGGTGGTGCCTCAAACCAGCGAGTCGCGCCAGGCGGTGTGCAGGCCGGCGAAGTGTCCGTCGTCGGCGATCAGTTCTTCCGGTGATCCGTCCTCGACGATCCGGCCGGCCTCCATCACCAGTACCCGGTCGGCGATCAGCACGGTGGACAGCCGGTGCGCGATGATCACCGCGGTCCGGCCGACCAGGATGGACTTCAAGGCATGCTGTACTGCGCGCTCGCTGGGAATGTCCAGCGACGCGGTTGCCTCGTCCAGGATCAACACTGCCGGGTCGGCCAGGAAGGCCCTGGCAAAGCCGACCAGCTGCCGCTGCCCGGCCGACAGCCGACCGCCGCGCTTGCGCACGTCGGTGTCGAAACCATCCGGCAGCAGCCGGATGAATTCGCCGGCGCCGATCGCGTCGGCGGCCGCCTCGATCTCCGCCCGGGTGGCGGTCGGCCGGCCCAACGCGATGTTGTCGGCCACCGTCCCGGCGAACAGGAACGATTCCTGGGTCACCATCACGACTCCGCGGCGCAGATCGGCGGTCGACAGGTCCGTCAGGTCGACGCCGTCCAGCGTCACCGACCCTGACGTCGGGTCGTAGAACCGCGAGAGCAGCTTGGCCAGCGTCGATTTGCCGGCACCGGTGGCGCCGACCACGGCCAGGGTCTGGCCGGCCGGCACCACCAGGTCGAACCTGGGTAGCACCGGTGTTCGCGGGTTGTAGGCGAAGGTGACGTCGGAAAAGCGCACCGCACCGTCGATCTCGTCAGCCAGCGCGGTGGGTTCCGCGGGCTCGGGCACGCTGGGCCGCTCCTCGAGCAGCCCGGAAATCTTCTCCAGCGCGGCGGTGGCCGACTGCAGCCCGTTGTAGAAGTAGGCGAGCTCCTCCAGCGGGTCGTACATCCGGCGGACGTACAGCAGGAACGCCGCCAGGTCGCCGATCTGGAAGCTGCCGTCGATCACCCGACCGGCGCCGACCAGCATCACCACCGCCAGGGTGATGTTGCCGACCAGTCGCAGCCCGGGGGTGTAGATGGCCAGCGCAACCAGGCTGTCGCCGGTGGCTTTGGAGTAGTCGCCGTTCACCCGCCCGAAGATGGCCTTGTTCTTCGACTCGCGGCGGAACGCCTGGACCGCCCGGATGCCGTTCATCGTCTCGGCGAACTGCACGATGGTGGCCGCAATGGCCGACCGGCTCCGCCGATAGATCGCCTGCGAACGCTTTTGGTACCAACGGGTCAGCACGAAGATCGGCAGGAACGCGGCCAGCGCGATCAGGCCGAGTTCGACGTCGTAGACCACCAGCGTCACCGAGATCACCAGGATGGACAGCACCGAGCTGGCCAGTTGCTCCAGGCCCTCGGCAGCCAACTCCTGCAACGTCTCGACGTCGCTGGACAGCCGGGAGATGACCTTGCCGGAGGTGTACTTCTCGTGGAACTCCAGGCTCAGCGACTGGGAATGACGGAAGGTCCGCTCCCGCAGGTCGACCATCACCGCCTGGGTCACCCGCGCACCGACCCTGGTGAAAGCCGCGCGGCTCAGCGCATTCAGCACGCCGGCCGTCAGGTAGACGATCGCCGTCCAGGTGAGCGGCGCGCCGTTGCCGGCGACCAACGCCGGGATCGCCGAGTTGATCCCGTAGGCGACGACCAGCGGACCGGCCAGGTACGAGCCCTGTTCGACGACGGCGATCGCCACCATCACCAGCAGGGTCCGCAGGTGCGGTCGGAGCAGGCTACCCAGCAGCCGGCGGGAGCGGCTCTGCAGTTTGACGCCGACCTCGACGCTCACCTCCTCGTCCTCGGTGGCCACGCCACGCCAGGACTCGTCGGTGGCGGCTGCCGAGAAGTCGGACTCGGGCAGCCATTCGTCGTCGGCGGCCGACACCTGATCCGGTGCCGGCGTCGTCGTCTGCCCGCTCATCGGGAGAATCCTTTCCCTGTCGATACTTTCAGTGCGTCGGCGGCCGCCAGGCCGGCGGCGGCCGTCGAGTCGGCCTCGCTGGCCAGCAGGTAGCGATAGGCCGGGACGGTGGCCATCAGTTCGGAATGGCTGCCGGTGGCAGTGATCCGGCCGCCGGACAGCAGAGCCACCCGGTCGGCGAGCATCACCGTCGAAGCCCGGTGCGCGATCACCAGTGCGGTCGTCGAGCCGAGCACCGACCGCAACGCCGCCTCGACCTGCGCCTCGGTGTGAATGTCCAGGGCGGAAAGCGGATCATCCAGCACCAGCACGGACGGATTGCCGACGACGGCGCGGGCCAGCGCCAACCGCTGCCGCTGTCCGCCGGACAGCGACATGCCCTGTTCGCCGATCCTGGTGTCAAGGCCCCAGGGAAGGTCGTCGACGAAGCCCGCCTGGGCCACCCGCAGTGCCCGCCGGACATCGTCGTCAGTGCCGTCCGGCATGCCCAGCAGAACGTTCTCGCGGACCGACGCAGAGAACAGCGTCGGCTCCTCGAACGCGATCGCGACCCGCTGTCGCAGGTCCGAGAGTTCGAAGTCGCGCAGGTCGATGCCGTCCAGCGTGATCGAACCGCCGGTGACGTCGTAGAGCCGCTCGACCAGCGCCGTCAGCGTGGTTTTGCCGGAACCGGTGGCGCCGACGATCGCCAGCGTCTCGCCGGCCGCGACGTCCAGGTTGAGACCGGACAACACCGGCTTCGTCGCGGGTGCGGTGTCGGGGAATCGGAACTCGACGTCGCGGAAGGTCAACCGACCGGACCGGTCCGTTGTGGTCTTCGGAGTCGCGGGGGAGGCGATGGTGACCGGCGCATCCATCACCTCGAAGAACCGATCGGTGGCGGCCGCGGTGTCGTTGGCGATGGCCAGCAGCCAGCCGATGGAGTCGATCGGCCAGCGCAGGCCCATCGCGACGCCGAAGAAGGCGACCAGTTGACCGGCCGTCATACTGCCGTCAGCCACCTGCCGGATGCCGAAGATCAGCGCGATGCCCAGGGCGATCTCGGGCAGCAGGATGATCACCGCCCACAGCAGCGAGACCACCTTCGCCTTCGTCAGCTCGGTCTGCCGCAGGTCCATCGCCTGGTCGATGAACCGACGGCCGATGTGGGCGCTGCGGCCGAATGCCTTGATGATCCTGATGCCGAGAACGGACTCCTCGACAGTGGTGGTCAGGTCGCCGGCCTGGTCCTGCGAGCGGCGGGCCAGCACCTGGTACTTGCGCTCGTAGAAGGACGACAACCCGACCAGTGGCAGGGCCAGGGCGGCGACCACCAGGCCGAGCGGCACCGACAGCGTCAGCAGGATGGCGACGCCGACGATGAAGGTGGCGATGTTGACCACCAGGAACACCGCGCCGAATGCCATGAACCGGCGAATGATGCCGAGGTCGGACGCCGCTCGGGAGATCAGTTGACCGGCCGGCCAGCGGTCGTGGAAGGCCACCGGCAGCGCCTGCAGTTTGGCGTACAGCGCATCGCGCATGTTCTGCTCGACCCGGACGATCGGCCGACCGGCCACCAGCCGACGGACGTTGAACAGCACTGCCTCGCCGATGCCGAACGCCAGCAGGAACAGGGTCGGTACCCACAGTCCCGAGACGTCTTTGTGGGCGATCGGGCCGTCGATGATCCGCTGGATCACCAGCGGGAACGCCAAGCCGCAGAGGGTCGCGACACCGGCCAGCAATGCCGATGCGACCAGGTAGCCGGCCACCGGCCGGACGTAGGGGTACAGCCGCTTCAACGACCGGAACACCGAATGCCCGGCGGGCCCAGAAGGCGCAGTCGGGGCAGCAGAAGACGCAACGGATGTATCGGGAGTTGACATGACCGACCTAGGTTACGGCGCTCCACCGACAGCGCTGAAATGGTTTTCCCGGTGGACGGTAGGGGTTGAAGCCGAGTTGAAGTCAACCCCGAGTGACTGGATCCAGGGTACCGAAAGTAGGCCCGTTGGATGTCGCCCGCGACGATGAGCCCCGTCACCGCCGGCTGGTTCAGCTGGCCGCCGGGGGCGGCGGTGTGGGTACTGGACGGTGCCGACGGCACCGAAGGTCAGTGCTGACGCAGCCCGGTACCGAGCAGCACGTCATCCCAGCTCGGCATCGCCGGCTTGCCGGAGCGGGCCGACTTCGTCGGCTTCGCCGACCTGGAGGAGGCATGGTCGGTGCCGGTCCGGGCGATCTGCTCGCGATCGTCCTGGTGACCGGCGGCGCCCGCGCGCTCGTCGTCGACGGTGTCGGCGACCAGTCGCTCGACCTCGGGGCCGGGGGCCGACGGCTGGCCCGCCTGGGCGCGCACGGGCTCGACCCGCTCGGCCAGCGAGGGCTTCGTCCGCCCAGACGTCCTGCCGGTCGGCCGGTCGGCGCGGCCTGCCGGGGCCGGGGCCGGGGCCGGGGCGGCCGCTCCGGCTACCGGCGCCTGGGCCCGGATGACGGGTTTGGTCTCCTGGGCCAGGATCTCCGGCTCGTCGTCGATCACCTTGGCGATCCGCTGGGTGTCGCCGATGGTCGCGGCGTCGGCGGGTTCGGCGCTACGGACGGTGCGTAGCGGCTTGGGCGCCGGGTCGAGCAACTCGGTGGCCGCCTCGTCGCGGGCGACGACGGTGCCGCCGCCGGGACCGCGGTGCACGGCGAAGACGGCGGTGTTCTCGCTCCGACCGGCCTTCCAGTGCACGGCCAGCATCCAGCCATTGGCGTCCTTGAACGCATCCCACTCGACCGGGCCGGTGTGCCCGCGGGAGGACAGGGTGTCGGCGACGATCTCCTTGATCGACCGGGTCGCGGGGCCGGCCGCACCCATCGGCCGGGCGCTGTTCGCCAGCTCGGCCATGGTGGAGCGCTCCATCAACACCGGGTAGGCGAATCGCTCGATCCGGGCAGGGCTGGTACCGGCGGCCGAGGCAACCTCGCCGACCGAGGCGCCGGCCCTGATCCTGGCCTGGATCTCCTTCGGCCGCAGCTGCGATTCCATTTCGATCTCCAGCTGGCCCAGTCGGGTGATGTCGCCGCGAGCTGCCGCACGCAGACGCTCGTTGGCAGGCAGGACGAATTCCTCACCGGTGGCCGCGTCGTGGCACACCAGATGAGCTCCGTCCTCAGCCAGCCCGAGCACCTCGAGTGCGCGCATTCGCGGTCTCCTCCCAGAAGTCGTCACCCGAGGTTATCGAGAACGCGCGCGCTGCCGTCTCAGGCGCGCCCGCGATTCGGCCGCAGAGTCGGTGCGTCCAGCAGAACTGTCCAAGTTGGTCGCTTGCGCTCGCGAACGGTGCTGACATGCCACCGGACAAGGTGGCGATGGTTCGGGCGGGTCTTCGGCCAGCGAAGGGATGAAACGGTCGGTGCGACAGGCCCGGAACCGTCGGTGGTCGCTCGCGCTGCTCAGATCGCGACGTCACCAGCGAGGTGCACCTGCACGCCGAGATCCCGGAAGGCGGCGGCCTTGGCGAGCAGTGCCTTGTCCGCCGTCGCCGCGTCCGGCGCGTAGACCACGTTCGCGTGATTCGCCTTGTGCCGGGCCATCAATTGGTCCCGGCCGACACCGTGCATCACCAGGTGCATGATCGGCCACTCCGGATTGGTGGCCTTGAGCCGGCGCTCGGTCTCCGCGGCCGGCAGCTCGACCGCGGTGCCGCGGCCCAGGTCGACGTGCAGCACGCCGCCGGAGATGAACACCCGGGACCAGACGATCTCGCCCGGCTTGGACACCCCCGACAGGGTGCCGCCGCCGAGCGGGAAGAACATCGGCGGCTGACGCATCGCGTACGACTTGTCGTACCCCCCGTTGTGTGAGGCCGGCACCGACCCGGAGATCTCGAACACCCAGACGAACTGCCCGTCGAAATCCTCACCCCAGCGGATGTCGTGCAGGGTGGTCGCCGGGTCGAGTCCCATCGCCGTCCAGATCCGGTTCGTCACCAGCGCATCGACCGCGACGCCCTCGTCCACCTCGTTGAAGTGCGGCAGCGGCCCGCCGGCGTACAGCTCGCGGCTGCCGTCCCTGGACAGCACCGGCGGCCGTTCGACGTTGTTCAGCAGGCCCTCGGCCAGGTCCGACGCCGGCACCGTGTCCTTGAGTCCCTGCTGGTACTGGATGCCGACGGCGTCAAGACCGTAGTCGTCGGAGATGCGCAACGCGGCGATGTACATCTTGAACTGGCTGTGCAGCTGGGCATCCGTCAGCTCGGTCTTCTCATCGGTGCCGGTCCGGAAGTCCATCCCGCGCTCGTCCAGCCAGCTGCGGACGGCGGCGGCCTCGGCGTCCGGTACCCGCTTCATCTCGGCGACCAGCGCGGACTGGCTCAGCCGCTCCTTGTAGATGCCAAGCGGTGCCAGCAGTTCGTCATCGAAGATCGCGTTGTACATGCCCATGCAACCCTCGTCGAACACGCCGATGATGGCCTTGTCCTGCATGAGTTGTGCGGCAATCGCTTGCCCCAGTTGGGCTTCCGGCGAGTCGGCCAGCGGGGGTAGGTCGCGGACGTGGCTCACGTCGTGCTCCAGCGTCCCGGTCTCCAGCCAGGTTTTGAGCCCGTCGAGCGCCCACTGATCGGTGAAGTCCTCGCTCCAGAGCGTCGAGTAGGCAACGCCGGCCTTGGTCAGCGAGCCGGCCAGGTTCAGCAGGCCGACCAGGCCGGGGAACTCGCCGGCCCAGTTGGCGACCAGCAGGATCGGCCCGGTGTGGCTGCGCAGGCCGGCCATCACGAACTGGCTGTACTGCCAGACCGCGTCGACCACCACCAGCGGCGCCTCCGGCGGGATGCTCTTGAACACCTCGATGCCGGCCCGTTGGCTGTCGATGAAGCCGTGGCCCTTGGCCTCGTCGACCGGGTGGCCGCGCCGGACCTGCTTGCCGAACTGCTGGACGGCGGCGGCGAAGTCGGCCTCGAGCTTGCGCTGGGTTGGCCAGCAGGTCTGGTTGGCCGCCGGTCGCAGATCGCCGCTGGCGACGGTGTAGACCGTGCCCGGCTCGGCCCGCGGAATCTCCCGGAGTGCGGGGACGGTGTACCCGCTGACTGACTGCGCCGTCATTGTCGGCTCCCTTGCCTGTGATCGGACGTGTCTGTGGTCGGACCACTGGGTGGTCGGACGAATCGACGTTCGATCAGGGTGCCTGAAATCGATTACTGAGTCAAGAGGGGTGGCGGGAAGGCTCGTCCGGTGGGGATCAAGTCTCCGACTCGGTGGCTGGGTTGACGGGAGGGTCGTCCGGGCGGGGAGGAACGCTCCGACTCGGTGAGTTGGGTAACGGGAGGGTCGTCCGAGCGGTGAGGAACGCTCCGAGTCGGCGGGTTGGGTACGCCGACCGCGTGCGCGCGAGCGCCTACTGCTGCGGCCGCAACCGCAGTTCCTGCATGCCGCCGTCGACGAACAACCCGATCCCGGTGGTCGAGCCGGACAGGGGCGATGCCAGGTAGGCGACCGCGCCGGCCACCTCTTCCGGGGAGACCAGCCGGCCGTGCGGCTGCCGGGCGTTGAGCGCGGCCCGCTCTGCCTCGGGGTCGGTCGCGGACTCGAGCAACCGGCCGACCCATGGGGTGTCGGCGGTGCCCGGGTTGACCGCGTTGACCCGGATGCCTTCCCGCAGATGATCGGCGGCCATCGCCCTGGTCAGCGACAGCACCGCTCCCTTGGTGGCGCTGTACAGCGCCCTTTGCGGCAGACCTGCGGTGGCCGCGATCGAGGCGGTGTTGACGATCGCCGCTGACGGCGACTTCCGCAGGTGCGGGAGCGCCGCCCTGCTCACCCGGACCATGCCGAGCACGTTGACGTCGAACACGCGGTGCCATTCGTCATCCGCGTTGTCCTCGACGCTGCCCTGGGCGCCGATACCGGCGTTGTTGATCACGATGTCCAGCCGGCCGAACCGGGCGATCACCGCGTCGACGGCGGCCGTCACCGAGGCGTCGTCCGAGACGTCGCACCGGATCGGCTCGGCGCCCTCCGGGGCACCGGCCGGTTCGCGGTCGAGCACTGCGACCCGCGCGCCGGCGGCCTGCAGTCGCGTCGTGATCGCCGCCCCGATGCCGGAGGCGCCACCGGTGACGGCGGCGACCAGGCCGGCGAACTCGCCGGTGGCGGTGACGACTGCATCGGGGCTGACGGCACCGGCGGTGCCGGCGGGTTCGGGATTGACCACACGGTCGGACATGCGAAAGGCCTCCTCGGGCTGTGGTGGATCGTGGTGGATGATGGCTGACCGTCAGTGTTCCGCATTGCTCGGATGACCCGGCGGGAGCCCCCGTGGCCAACCGCGCGATTCGGCGCAACGGTCGGTGGTCGCCGGCATTTGACCAACAAACATCCGATGTATAGCGTAGCCGCAGCACGGCGGCGCCGCTGGCAGGTGGGCGCGGTCGGGGCAGTTCGAGCCGAGCAGGACCGCAGAGAGGCACCCACAGTGAGCGAGCTTGCGAGCGAACCATCGACACCGAGCGAGCTTGCGTGGGCCCACGCGGGACCGAGCGGACCGAGGAACCGCGGGGACGAATCATCGACACCGCTGAGCACCTTCGTGGGGATCGACACCGCCGATATCCGCTTTCCCACCTCGCAGCTGCTCGACGGTTCGGACGCGATGAACCCGGATCCGGACTACTCCGCCGCCTACCTGCGGGTCCGGACCGATGCCGGCGACGAGCTGTCCGGTGACGGCTTCGTGTTCACCATCGGCCGCGGCAACGACATCCAGCTCACCGCGATCCGCTCACTGGCGCAGCGGCTGGTCGGCCGCGAGGTGGAGCCGTTGCTGGACGACCTCGGCGGCTTCTGGCGCGAACTCGTGCACGACTCGCAGCTGCGCTGGCTGGGCCCTGAGAAGGGCGTCATACACATGGCCGTCGGTGCGGTGGTCAACGCGCTGTGGGACCTGAAGGCCAAGCGTGCCGGACAACCGTTGTGGCTCTTGCTGTCCGAACTCACCCCGGAGCAGATCGTCGACCTGGTCGACTTCCGGTACCTGGCGAACGCGCTCACCGCGGCCGAGGCGCTGACCATCCTGCGGGCCGCCGAGCCGACCAGGGCGGAGCGGATCGCCGAACTGCGGCGCAACGGCTTTCCGGCGTACACCACTACCCCCGGCTGGCTCGGCTACTCGGACGAGAAGCTGGCGCGGCTGTGCCGGGAGGCGGTGGACGACGGCTTCCGGCAGATCAAACTGAAGGTCGGCGCCGACCTGGGCGACGACAGGCGTCGGATGCGGATCGCCAGGGAGGTGGTCGGACCCGACATCAAGATCGCCATCGACGCCAACCAGCGATGGGAGCAGGACGAGGCGATCGAGTGGGTCAACGCGCTGGCCGAGTTCGACCCGGCCTGGGTCGAGGAACCGACCAACCCCGACGACCTGCTGGCGCACGCCGCGATCGCCAAGGGCATAGCGCCGATCCGGGTGGCCACCGGTGAGCACATGGCGAACCGGGTGATGTTCAAGCAGTTCCTGCAGGCAGATGCGCTGCAGGTGATGCAGATCGACGCGGCCAGGGTGGCCGGTGTCAATGAGAACATCGCGAACCTGTTGCTGGCGGCCAAGTTCGGTGTGCCGGTCTGTCCGCACGCCGGAGGTGTCGGGCTGTGTGAGGCGGTCCAGCACCTGTCCATGTTCGATTACGTTGCGGTCTCGCAGACCACCGAGAACCGGGTGATCGAGTTCGTCGACCACCTGCACGAGCATTTCGTCACCCCGGCGTTGGTCAGCGGTGGGCAGTATCGGGCGCCCGAAGCGCCCGGCTCGGGTGCGGAGATGCTGCCGGCGTCGATCGCCGAGTACACCTGGGGTGCCGATGGCTGACGCACCACCGGTTCTGCCGCCGCTCGGGTACGGAGCCGCGAACGTCGGCAACCTGTACCGGGAATTGACCGACGACGCGGCCTGGGCCGTGCTCGAGGCCGCCTGGGATGCCGGCATCCGCTACTACGACACCGCCCCGCACTACGGTCTCGGGCTCTCCGAGCGACGGCTCGGCGCGTTCCTGGCGACCAGGCCGCGGAACGAGTTCGTGCTGTCGACGAAGGTCGGGCGGCTGCTGCGGCCGAACCCCGAAGGCGCCGGAACCCTCGATCTGGCGAACGATTTCGCCGTACCGGCCGACCTGCGCCGGGAGTGGGACTTCTCGGCTGACGGGATCCGCCGCTCGGTCGACGAGTCGCTGCAGCGGCTGGGGCTGGACCGGGTCGACATCGTGTATCTGCACGATCCGGAGCGCCACGACCTCACCGTCGCGCTGGATTCCGGGTTGGCCGGGGCAATCGCGCTGCGGGAGGAGGGCGTGGTCTCCGCGATCGGGGTCGGCAGCATGGACACCGCTGCGCTGCAGGCCGCGGTGGATACCGGCGCGCTGGACCTGCTGATGATCGCCGGCCGGTACACGCTGCTGGAACAGCCTGCGGCGTCAGGTGTTCTGCCGGCCTGCGCGAAGCACTCCACCGGCGTGGTGCTGGCCTCGGTGTTCAACTCCGGCGTACTGGCCAAGGACGAACTCGCTGCCGACGCCCGCTACGAGTACGGCCCGGTCCCGTCGGCGATCCGGACGAGATATCAGGCGCTGGCACGGATCTGTCATGCACACGGGGTCCGGGTGCCGGCCGCGGCGCTGCAGTTCGGGCTGCGGAACGAGCTGGTGCGATCGGTGATCGTTGGTGCCGCGTCGCCGCAGCAGATCACCGAGAGCGCGGCCGCGATGGCGACGCCGATCCCGGACGCCCTGTGGGACGAACTGGCCGAGCAGGGGTTGCTGGGATGACGAACCGACCGGGCACACTGTGTGCCGTGTGGTCCCCGCGAGTGGTAAACCCGTGGAGCCGTGCCGATGCGGCCACCGAGGCGGTCGGCTCACACCTGCTGGGAGGAAACCGATGCTGAACGGGATTCCGTCGCTGTTGACCGGCGAACTACTCGCCACGCTGGACGCCATGGGCCACTCGGACGCGGTGGTGGTCGCCGACGCGCACTTCCCCGGGGCCGCGCTGGCCGACCGGCTGATCGACCTGCCCGGGGTGAGCACGCCGCAACTGGTCAGGGCGATCTGCGCGGTGCTGCCGCTGGACGACGCACCGACGCTGGATCTGATGCAGTCCGCCGACGGGGTCCGGCTGCCGGTCCAGGACGAGCTGCTGGCGGCCGCCGGGCTGGCCGGCGAAACCGCCGTCCACACCGCCGATGAACCGGCCGCGGTGCGCGAGCTGGACAGATTCGCCTTTTACGAGCAGGCGGCGACGGCGTTCGCCATCGTCCGGACCGGCGAGCTCCGACCGTACGGGAACGCGATACTGCGCAAGGGTTTGGCGCAGCCGGACGAGAGGTGGCGCGGCTGATGGAGCTGAACAAGAACACCGACCCGGACCCGGCGGACCCGAAGGTCGCGGCACCGCCAGTGGCCGACGATCGCTACCTGCTCGAGCTGAGCGGGGTGAACAAGAGCTTCCCCGGCGTCCGCGCACTGGACGACATGCAACTGAACCTGCGGTACGGCGAGGTGCTGGCACTGGTCGGTGAGAACGGCGCGGGCAAGTCCACCTTGATGAAGCTGCTGTCCGGCGTGTACACCCCGGACAGCGGGGAGTTCTACCTGCGGGGCCGCCCGCTGCGGGTCAGCGGTCCGCGGGACGCCCAGCAACAGGGCATCGCGATCATCCACCAGGAATTCAACCTGATGCCGGACCTGACGGTCGCCGAGAACATCTTCATCGGTCAGGAGAAACCGTCAGGCGGGTTCCTGCTGAACAACCGCACGCTGAACCGACGGGCCAGGGATCTGTTGGAGCGCCTACATCTTCCGCTCGACCCGCGAACTCCGGTCGGCGCCCTGACGGTGGCCAGGCAACAGATGGTGGAGATCGCCAAGGCGTTGTCCTACGACGCCCAGGTGCTGATCATGGACGAGCCGACGGCGGCGCTCAACGATGCGGAAGTGGCGACTCTGCACGAGCTGATCAGGCACTACGTCAGCCCGGACACCGGCGTCATCTACATCTCGCACAAGATGGACGAGCTGAAGGCGATCTCGCAGCGGATCACGGTGATCCGCGACGGCCAGTACATCGATACGCTCGACACCGCCACCACCAGCATGGGCGAAGTGATCTCGCGGATGGTCGGCCGGCAGCTGAACGTCAACGCCAAGCCGGAGAACGTCCACGGCGGCCGTGAAGTGATCCTCTCGGTGCAGGGGCTGTCCACCCACGGACTGCTCAAGGACGTCAGCTTCGAGCTGCGGGAGGGCGAGATCCTCGGCTTCGCCGGGCTGATGGGCGCGGGCCGAACCGAAGTGGCCCGGGCCATCGTCGGTGCCGACAAGCGTTCGGCCGGCACCGTGAAGCTTCGCGGCCGGACGATCGACCCGGCGAATCCCGCGCAGGCGGCCAAGTATCGGATCGGCTACCTGTCCGAGGATCGCAAGCGGTACGGGCTACTGCTTGACCAGAGCGTCACCACCAACATCGCGCTGTCGTCGCTCGCCGAGCGGTTCTCCACCGCCGGGTTCGTCAGGGACCGGCCGGCCAAGGCCGCGGCGCGCGAGTACGTGGCGCAACTGAAGGTCAAGACGCCGTCGATCTCGCAGATCACCAAGAACCTCTCCGGCGGCAACCAGCAGAAGGTGGTGATCGCCAAGTGGCTGCTCAAGGACTGCGACGTGCTGATCTTCGACGAGCCGACCCGAGGGATCGACGTCGGTGCGAAAGAGGAGATCTACGGTCTGCTCAACGAGCTGGCCGAAGGCGGCAAGTCGATCATCATGATCTCCTCCGAGCTACCCGAAGTGCTGCGGATGTCGCACCGGGTGATCGTGATGAGCGAGGGCCGGATCACCGGTGAACTCGCCGCCGGCGATGCCAATCAGGAGAGCGTGATGCATTACGCCACCCTGCGTCCGGACGAGAATGCGGCCGACGCAGTAGAACTCGGCCTGGTGGATCCGGCCGATTCCGACAACACCCATCAGCACGGCAAGGAGGCCTGACGTGAGCACCGCAGAGGTTCCGGTGGCGGCGCGGCGCGGCATGAGTGACAACGTCCGGATGCGGCTGCAGCAACTCGCCGCCTTCGCCGGCCTGATTGTCATCACCGCGTTCTTCGCGGTCGCCAGCGACCATTTCTTCAATTACGACAACCTGGTGAACAACATCCTGGTGTCGACGGTGCAGATCGGGATCCTGGCGCTGGGAACCACGTTCGTCATCATCACCGGCGGGATCGATCTGTCGATCGGCTTCGGCATCGCGCTCACCGGAATGATGGCCGGCACGTTCCTGATCACCTGGGACCTGCCGTTGGGACTCGGCCTGCTGTTGACGTTGGTGGTCGGCGGGTTGATCGGCTTGGTCAACGGTTTCAACATCTCGATCCTGGGGATGCCGCCGTTCATCGCCACGCTGGCAATGATGCTGGTCTGCCAGGGCCTGCCGATCGTCATCTCGGACAACGGCGCGTCGATCTATTTCGACGATCTGCCGGCCTTCCAGGATCTGTCCGGCGGCACGTTGATCCCGAACTTCCCGAACGCTGTGCTGATCTTCCTGGTGTGCGCCGTGATCGCCTGGTTCCTGTTGAACCGCACGCTGTTCGGTCGGTACACCTTCGCCATCGGCAGCAACGAGGAGGCCACTGCGCTTTCCGGGATCAACGTGAAGAAGTGGAAGATCATCGTCTACACGGTGGCCGGGGTCTTCATCGGGATCGCCGGCATCATCTCGGCCGCCCGGATCGGCGCCAGCCCGAGCGCCGGCAAGGGCATGGAACTGCAGGCGATCGCGGCCGTGGTGATCGGCGGCACATCCTTGGCCGGCGGCAAGGGCACGATCGTCGGAACCGTCATCGGCGCCCTGATCATCGGTGTGCTCAACAACGGCCTGCAGGTGATGGGCGTTCCGCAGGAATGGCAGTACGTCATCCTCGGCGTGGTCATCCTGATCGCCGTGTACATCGACATGGTCCGCAAGAAGTCGGCGACAGCCGCCGGTTAGCCGTCCGCCGGCACCGGCCGGCGGGTCCCCATCGCACCAAACCCACAGCACCATCAACGCCCGACACCAGAAGGAGTTCGAACTGCAATGACGCACAAGAGATGGAAGGTCGCGACGATCGCGGCGGTGGCGGCATCCTCGCTGCTTCTCGCCTCCTGCAGCAAGGCCAGCGACAACGCCACCGACACCAGTTCGGCCGCAGCCGAGACCTCCGCGACCGCGGCGGAGACGTCGGCCGAAACCACCGCCGGTGCCTCCGATTCGGCCGCCGCGTCCGATTCGGCCGGTGCCTCGGACTCGGCCGGTGCCTCGGACTCGGCCGGTGCCTCCGGCTCCGCCGCAGCCTCCGGCAGCAACGTCGAGCCCGGCTGTGTGCCGACCACCAAGGAGAAGCCGTACATCGCCATCGTGTCCAAGGGCTTCCAGCACCAGTTCTGGCAGGCGGTGAAGAAGGGCGCCGAGCAGGAAGCGGCCAAGGAGGGCGCGACCATCTCCTTCGACGGCCCCGCCTCCGAATCGGATGTCCAGCCGCAGCTGGACATGCTCAAGACGGCGCTCACCAAGAAGCCGGACGCCATCGGGTTCGCGGCGCTGGATTCCAAGGCATCCGAGCCGATCCTGAAGCAGGCGCAGGAGCAGAAGATCCCGGTGATCGCGTTCGACTCCGGTGTCGACTCCGATATCCCGTTGACCACCGCCGCCACCGACAACAAGGCCGCGGCGGCGGAAGCCGCCAAGCACATGGCCGAACTGATCGGCAACAAGGGCACCGTCGGCCTGGTGATTCACGACCAGACGTCGCTGTCGGGCATCGACCGGCGCGACGGCTTCGTCGAGTGGATGAAGGAGAACGCGCCCGACGTCAAGCTTCTCGAACCGCAGTACGGTGGCGGCGACGCGACCAAGTCGGCTGACCTGACCAAGGCGATCATCGCCGCCAACCCGGACATCGCCGGGATCTACGCCTCCAACGAGGGCTCGGCCATCGGTGTGGTGAAGGGCGTCGAGGAGTCCGGCAAGAAGGGCATCAACATTGTCGGTTTCGACTCCAGTGAGGCCCAGATGACGGCAATCCGCTCGGGTGTCCAGGCCGGCGCCATCACCCAGAACCCGGTCGGCATCGGCGAGCAGGTCGTCGCCGCGTCGATGAAGGCGCTCAAGTGCGAGGGCCTGCCGGACACCATCGACACCGGCTTCTACTGGTACGACAAGACCAACATCGACGATCCGAAGATCGCCGCGGTTCTCTACAAGTAAGCACGAGGCATGACGCGGCGGGCGCGGTTCCCTCGGGGCCGCGCCCGCCGCTCGTCATCCCCGCTCGTGGCGCTTATCAACATCGCATACGCTGACGAAATCGTTCACTTGCGTCACATCTGTCCCAATACGGCCACGTTCGCAAGCGCGAGCGAAGTTGATAAGCGCCGGGCTGGGGGCTCAGAACCGGTAGACCCGGGCGGCGGTGCCGCCCAGCACGGCCGCCCGCCCTGCCGGGTCCAGACCGTCGATGACGGACAGCGTCGCGGCCCAGGTGTCGGCATAGCTGCCGGCCTGTAGGGCGATCGGCCAGTCACCGCCGAGCATCAGCCGGTCGGGGCCGAAGACCTCGATCGCGAAGTCGACGTAGCGCTGCCAGTCGTCGGCGGTCCAGCCCGCTGCCGACGCTGTGCCCAGTCCGGAGATCTTTGCCACCACACCGGGTTCGGCGGCCGCGGCGGCCACCAGGTCGGCCCACGGTTGCCAGCCGCGATCGGCGATCGGCGGCTTGCCCAGGTGGTCAAGGACGATCGTCAGGCCGGGATGACGCCGGGCCACGGCGGGGATCTGGGCGATCAGGTCCGGCCGTTCGGCGACCGCGTCGAAGGGAAGTCCGGCCTCGGCCAGCACCGTCAGCCCGTCAGTCACGTCCGGCCGCAGTAACCAGCGCGGGTCCGGTTCGTCGTGGATCAGGTGCCGGGCACCGACCAGCTCGGCGGACGAGAACTGCTGTAGCGCAGCAGCTGTCGCCGTCGGGTCCGACAGCGGGAGCCATCCGACCACCTTCGTGGGCAGTGATTCCGCCGCCGCCGCCCTGAGCAGTTCCCGGGTCTCCGCGAGCGAGTCGGCAGCCTGCACGAGTACCAGGCCGCCGACTCCGGCGGCCTCGAACTCCGGGTGCGCGTCGGCCAGTGAGTAGCTCCGGTAGAGCCGGCTCAACTCCGGTCGCAGCCAGGGATATTCCACTCCGAACGGGCCGCCGCCGAGGTCCCAGACGTGAACGTGGGCGTCGATGACGCTCGGGGCGCGCTGCCCCGCAGCGGGTCCGGACGCGGCATCTTTTGTGGCAGCCGACTTTTCGGTGATGGGCACCCGCTCACTGTGCCAGCCGGGAAGCCGATGGACTAGCCTTGACGAATCATCGGAGGTGTCCGAACGGACGCCGCGCCGGACCCGACCGAACGAGCAGGAGCGCAACCATGGCGGTGACCGACGAGGCCATCGAGAAGATCAAGGAAATGATCGTCTCCGGCCGGCTCACGCCCGGCTCGCGACTACCTCGCGAGGCAGACCTGGCGGCAGACCTGGGGCTCTCCCGCAACTCGTTGCGGGAGGCGGTCCGCGCCCTGGCACTGGTCAGGATCCTCGAGGTGCGACAGGGTGACGGCACCTACGTCTCGAGCCTGGAACCGGATGTGCTGCTCGATGCCGTCGGGTTTCTGGTCGATTTCCACCAGGACGACTCGGTACTGGATTTCCTGGCCGTGCGAAGGATTCTCGAGCCGGCGTCGACGGCGCTGGCCGCCCGCAAGATGTCGGACGGGGCGATCGCCGAGCTGGCGGCCACGGTCGCAGCCGACTCGCTGTCCACCTCCGTCACCGACCTGGTTGCCCACGACCTGAAGTTCCATTCCTTGATCGCCGCCGGGTCCGGCAACTCGGTGCTGGCATCGATGCTTGAGTCGATTTCGATGCCCACCACCAGGGCGCGGATCTGGCGTGGCCTCACCCAGGAAGATGCGTACCCGCAGACGATCGCGCAGCACCAGGGCATCCTGGACGCGATCGCCCGGCGCGATCCCGAACTCGCCTCGGCGCGGGCGCTGGTGCATATCTCAGGAGTGGAGGACTGGCTCCGCCGGACCCGCGAGGCAACGACCAGCGGCGCCGACCCGGTGGTCGGCGACGATGCTCAGAGCTTGCCGACCACATAGTCGACGCAGGCCGTCAACGCCGAAACGTCGTCCGGCTCGACCGCCGGGAACATGCCGATCCGCAGTTGGTTGCGGCCGAGCTTGCGGTACGGCTCGGTGTCGACAATGCCGTTGGCCCGCAAGGTCTTTGCCACGGCCGCCGCGTCGACGGCGTCGTCGAAGTCGATGGTGCCGACCACCTGCGAACGCAGGTCGGGCCGAGCCACGAACGGGGTGGTGAACTCGGTTGCCTCGGCCCAGGAGTACAGCCGCGACGACGAGTCCGCGGTGCGTGCGGTCGCCCAGTCGAGCCCGCCCTGGCCGTTGAGCCAGTCCAGCTGGTCGGCCAGCAGGAACAGGGTGGCCACCGCCGGGGTGTTCAGCGTCTGGTCCTTGCGCGAATTGTCCAACGCGGTGGCGATCGACAGGAACTCCGGGATCCAGCGACCGGATCCGGCGATCTCCTCGATCCGGTCCAGCGCGCGCGGCGAGGCCAGCGCGATCCACAACCCACCGTCGGAGCCGAACACCTTCTGCGGCGCGAAGTAGTAGACGTCCGTCTCGGCCACCGACACCGGGAGGCCACCGGCGCCCGAGGTGGCGTCGACCAGCACCAGCTGATCGTCGCCTGCCCCGGCCGGCCGCAGGACCGGAACCGCTACGCCGGTGGAGGTTTCGTTGTGCGCCCAGGCATAGGCGTCGACCGACTCGTCCAGGACCGGGACGGGCGCGTCACCCGGATCGGTGGAGATCACCGATGGCTCACCGAGGAACGGCGCCTTCGCGGCCACGGTGGCGAACTTGGCCGAGAACTCGCCGAACGTCAGATGCTGCGCGCGATCCCGGATCAGTCCGAACGCCGCGGCGTCCCAGAACGCGGTGGTGCCGCCGTTGCCGAGGATCACCTGGTAGCCGTCCGGCAGCTCGAAAAGCGTCGCCAGGCCCTCGCGGACCCGGTGCACCAGTCCCTTGACCCCGCTCTGCCGGTGTGACGTGCCCATCAGCGAGCCGCCGGATTCGGCGAGCGCGGCCAGCGCCGCCGGCCGCACCTTGGACGGTCCGCATCCGAACCGGCCGTCGGACGGCCTGAGCTCATCGGGGATGACGATCGCCGGTGCGGTACTGGTCATCGGGCTGCTCCATGGGTCAGTGAGTACTGGATCTCCCATTGTCCAACAGTGCCGTGGCGGGCCGGTTCCCGGGCACCCCGACGTCGACGGCGCGCCCCGAAGGCAGGGGTGAGCACGGTCGGTGCACCCGGGGGCGCCGTGGGTTCGGCGGTAGCGTCGCAGGTGTGACGAACAACGAACATCCGTCCCTGGCCGAGATGCGGATCAACTACAGCGAGACCGGCTTCGACGTGTCCGATCTGGCGGCGAACTGGTGGACCCAGTTCGACGCCTGGCTGGCCGACGCGGTGACCCACGCCGTCGCCGAGCCGAACGCGATGGTGCTGGCCACCGCGTCGCCGGACGGGGTGCCGGCCTCGCGGAACGTGCTGGCCAAACAGGTGGACGAGTCCGGGGTCACCTTCTACACGAACTACGGGTCGGCGAAGAGTGCCGACCTGGACAGCAACCCGCTGGCGTCCGTCACCTTCAGCTGGCTGCCGCTGCAGCGGCAGGTCCACGTCCGCGGCGACGTCCGGAAGGTCGACGCGGCAACCACTCTCGCGTACTGGCGGACCCGGCCCCGGGGATCGCAGCTCGGCGCCTGGGCCAGCCCGCAGTCCGCGGTGGTGGCCGACCGGGCGGCACTGGACGCCCTGCAGGCGCAGGTGGAGGCCCGGTTCGGCGGACCGGACTCCACCGCAGGGAACGAGATCCCGGTGCCGCCGCACTGGGGCGGCTGGCGGATCGAACCGCAGACGGTCGAGTTCTGGCAGGGCCGGTCCGGTCGGCTGCACGACCGGCTCCGCTACCGCCGGGATGACGGCGCCTGGATCATCGAGCGGCTGGCTCCCTGAGCCTGTTGCGGAGCCGTCAGCCCTGGGCGTCCCGGATCTCCTGCAGCAGCCCGATGATCGCGGCCACTCGTTCCTGGACAGGCGCGTCGGCCGGCTTGACGCCGATCTTGGCGCCGAGGAAGGCGTCGCCGGCGGCCGCGACGCAGCGGCTGATCTCGGACGGCGTCATCATCGAGCCGGGGGTACGGGTGGATGAGGCCAGGTGTGCGTCGAGCCAGCCGGCACCGTAGTCGGTGTCCACCGCGGACACCCCGGAGAACATCAGGCCGCTGAGCAGCCCGGCCTCCCGCGCTTGTTGCAGGTGCAGCACCGGACCTTCCGCCGACCGGGTCTCGATCGCCGAGCGACCCCAGTTGATCACCACACCGGTCGACCCGACGTCGGCCAGCACCGCCAGTTCGTCGGCCAGGCTCAGGAAGCCCTTCTGCGGCTCCTGACCTGGCACCGCGGCGTCACAGTGCTCGATCTCCAGTCGTGCCCCGGCCCAGTCCCAGGAAACGATCTCGGCGAGCGACGTGGCGAGGGCGTCCGGCACTCCGCCCACCGGGGCGCTGTGCAGGAAGACCCGTTCGAGCCGGCCGCCGCCGGCCGCCTCGTCGAACCGGGCCGCCTGCTCGCGCAGCTCGGCGACGAACTCGACGGCCTGTCCGCGGCTCGCCTCCGATGGAGAGGCCAGCCCGACACTCGGGTCCTTCGCCAGCGCGAACATGGTGCCGGGGAAGCAGGTCAGGGCATACGTCCAGTCCGGCGAGGCCGCCTCGGTGATGGCCCGGACGGCAGCGGCGTCGGTGAGATGCGAGGTGGGCAGCTCCAGCCCACCGACCAGGTCCTCGGCGGCCAGGGCCCGGAAGAACTCGGCGAACTCGGGTGCGGACGGGTCTGACGGGGCAGCGGCGTAGGCGCCAACAAGAAATGACATTTCAGAATGATCTCCTGTGTGCGCCCCGGCCACAAGTACCCAGGCGTGGCGAGCTATGCCCGCCGGTCCCGGGCAATCGCATCAACCGGGCGCACGAGTCGGCCGCAGGGCCCGCCGTATGCTGGCACCAGTGACGTCAGGATCGCCGCCGACCCCACCGACGCCGCCGCGGCGAAACCGGTTCGGCCCTGACCTGCGCCCCCTGACCTACCCGGCGTTCCGTCGGCTGTTCCTCGGCGGCATCGTCGCAGCCATCGGCTCCCAGCTGAGCACAGTTGCTGTGCAGCAACAGATCTACGACATCACCGGTAGCAGCGGTTACGTCGGGCTGGCCTCTCTGGTGGCGCTGGTGCCGTTGATCATCTTCGGCCTGCTGGGCGGCGCCATCGCCGACACCCATGACCGGCGCAAGCTGCTGATGATCACCTCCACCGGGATGGCGGTCAGCGCCGCCGGCCTCTGGCTGCAGGCGATGTTCGACCTGCACTCGGTGGTACTGATCATGGTGCTGCTGGCCGTGCAGCAGGGGTTCTTCGCCGTCAACCAGCCGACCAGATCGGCGATCATCCCGCGGATCGTGCCGATCGACCTGGTGCCGTCGGCGAACGCCCTCGGTTTCACCGTGTTCGGGTTCGGAGTGCTGGCCGGGCCGCTGCTGGCCGGGCTGATGATCCCGATCACCGGGCTGCCCTGGCTGTATTTCTGCGAAGCGGTGGCGATGGTCGCGATGCTCTACCCGGTGTTCCGGCTACCGCCGATCCCGCCGCTGGGTGAGATCAGGGAGCGGGCGAAGGTGCTGGAGGGCCTGCGATTCCTGCGCACCCAGCCGCTGATCCTGATGACTTTCGTCGTCGACATCATCGCGATGGTCTTCGGCATGCCGCGGGCGCTGTTCCCGCAGATGGCCGAGCAGACCTTCGGCGGACCGATCGGCGGCGGGCCGCAACTCGGCCTACTGAATGCCGCGATGGCGATCGGGGTGCTGGTCGGCGGGCTCACCAGTGGCTGGCTCGGCAAGGTCCACCGGCACGGGGTGGCGATCGTGCTGGCCATCTGCCTGTGGGGTGCGACCATGGCGATGCTCGGCACCACCAGCGTCATCTGGCTGGCCGTCGGTTGGCTGGCGGTCGGCGGGTGGGCCGACATGGTGAGCGCGACCTTCCGCTCGACCATCCTGCAGACCGCCATCGAGGACCGGATGCGCGGTCGGATGCAGGGAGTGTTCACGGTGGTGGTGGCCGGCGGCCCGCGGGTGGCCGATTTCGTGCACGGGCTGGCGGCCGATGCCACCTCGACCGGTACCGCGGTGACCGTCGGCGGGCTGCTGGTGATCGTCTGCACGGTGATCGCGGTGGTGGTGCAGCCGGTGCTGTGGCGCTACGACACCCGGACCGGCCGCTCGCAACCCGGCAGCTGACGGCGCTGCTTTTGCCTTTCGTTCACCACGCGGTGCCGACGTCGGGCACAATCCCTGCCAGAACACTGCAATAGAAAGGCGCCCCGGACACGGGTCCGGGCGCTCGTCGCCGGAACGTCTAGGAGGACTGTTCGATGAGCCAGCCGTGGGATCCGTCATCCGGGTCCGAACCCGCCGACTCGACCGGCGGCCAGCAGTACGGGCAGCAACCCGACTACGGGCAGCATCAGCCCGGTTACGGGCAGGCGGCCGACAACCAGCAGGCCGGTTACCCACAGGGCGGCTACCCACAGGCCGGTTACCAGCAGGGTGGCTACCAACAGGGCGGGCCGGCGCAGCCGGCCTACGGCGGGTATCAGCAGCCGGCCTACGGCCAGCCGGGATACCCGCAGCAGGGCTACGGAGCCCCCGCCGCGCCGGCCAGGCCGGGTTCGGTGACCGCGGGCGCAGTACTGACCTTCATCCAGGGCGGCCTGGTGGTGATCGGTGCCATCGCCGCGCTGGCCGGCGGATCGATCGTGCTGGACAACGACCTGAACGACGCCACCGACAACGCCGGCACCTGGCTGACCATCCTGGCCGTGCTCGGCCTGGTGTGCGCGGCGCTGCTCATCATCGGCGGCGCCAAGTCGTTCGGCGGCAATCTGACCCTGTTGATCGCCGGCTGTGCGGCCTCGTTGGTACTGAGCGTGATCTGGCTGATCTTCTCGATGAGCTACGACGCCACCTTCGGTCAGGCGATCATCTGGCCGTTGATCTATGCGATCCTGCCGGCCATCGCGATCGGGATGGCGATGAGCGCCAACACCCAGTCCTGGTCGCGGGTCAAGCGGCTCGCCTGACAACTGTCGGTCGTCAGCCCTGTCGGTCGTCAGCCCTGTCGTTCGTCAGCCCCGTCGTTCGTCAGCCCGGGGGTTCGTCGGTCCTGCGGTTCGGAAGCCGCCCTCGGCGATTGCGCCGAGGGCGGAACCGTGCCCGCGGGTGGCCGGGCGGCGAGCCGGGCAGCAATACTGCAAGCTGATCTGCGGTGCCGACACGGCATCGCCGCAACCGCGTGAGCGCGAATCGAGAATCCGCGCGAATCGAGAAGGAGAACCCGCGATGACGACCTCGCACACCCCCGAGGACTGGGCGCCCTACCAACGGCTCGAGGACGGCGCCCGGGCCTACATCCGGGACGCCGACGTGGCGCTGGAGTCGCTCTCGGGTGTCATCGATCTCGGCCAGGTCCAGGCGTTCAGCCTGGAGCGGGTCGCTTCGCCGCAGCCGTGGGGCGAGTCGCTGTGGCAGGAGGTGGCCGTCACCGACGGTCGCCGGCTGATTCTGTGGCACGGCGACGACGAGACGGACGAGGAGCGGCCCGAGCAGCTGATGTTCTCGTCTTCGGTCCGGACGATTCCGCTGGCCGCGATCGTCGACCAGGGGTTGCGCACCCGGTTCCGCACCGAATCCAACGGCGCGCGCACGCTCAACGCGGTGATGCTCTACCTGTCGACGCAGACCCCGGAGCGGTCGGTGTCCGATCTCGCCGAGGGCACCGAGACCCGGACCACCCAGTTCGTCGAGACCTACCGGTTCTCCAAGTCGGTCAGCGACGGCGGGCTGGCACAGATGCAGCGGCTGCTGCAGTTCGGCCGCGCACTGTCGCATTTCTCCGCCATCGCGCGCTGAGGGAGACGGGGATGACGAACAACAACGGGGCTGACGGCACCGGAGCTGACGGCAGCGTGGAGGCAGCGCGGCCGGCCAGCGGCGAGCAGTTCGTGCTGAGCAGCGGAGGTGCCCGGGCGGTGATCGGCCAGGTCGCCGCGGTGTTGCGGGAGTTCAGCGTCGACGGCGTGCACTACACCGAGACCTGGGCCGACGACGCACTGCCGCCGATGGGCGCGGGCATCGTGCTGGCGCCGTGGCCCAACCGGGTCGAGGACGGGAAGTGGACCGCGCCGGATGGGTCGGCCCAGCAGCTGGACATCACCGAGCCGGGCCGGTATTGCGCGATCCACGGGTTGCTGCGGAACACCCCGTATGCCGCGGTCGAGCGGTCGGCATCGAGCGTCACGCTGGCGGCGCCGGTCTATCCCCAGCACGGCTACCCGTTCAACCTTGACACCGCCGTTCGCTACGAACTGACCGGTGCCGGCCTCCGGGTCACCCACACGGTGACCAACAGGGGCGCCGAAACGGCGCCGTTCGGCATCGGCGCGCATCCGTATCTGCGGGTCGGCGACACCCCGATCGCCGACCTCACCCTCACGGTGAGCGCCCGCACCCAGGCGCCGATCGACGACCGCTGGATCCCGCAGGGACTGGCCCCGGTCGGCGAGCACGGCCCCGATCTGCGGGCGGGCAAGCTGCTCGGCGAGGTCCGGGCCGACATCGCGCTGACCGACCTGGAGCTGGTCGACGGCCGGTTCGAGCACCGGCTGGCGGCACCCGACGGGCGCGGCGTGACCGTGTGGACCGACCCGGACTTCTCCTGGGTGCAGCTGTACACCCCGCAGGACTTCCCGGCCGACCCGGCGAACCCGCGGCCGGCCGTCGCGATCGAGCCGATGACCTGTGGTGCCAACGCTTTCAATACCGGCCGCGATGTGCTGACGGTCCGGCCCGGCGAAAGCTGGTCCGCCTCGTGGGGGATTTCGCCGCACCCCGCCTGACGGCGCTTCTCAACTTCGCATCCGCTTGTCATCCTGGCCGATTTGGGACGGGAGTGACGGAAGTAGTCGATTTCGCAAGCGCGTGAGAAGTTGATAAGCGCCGGTCGGTCAGTCGGCGGGGCTGTCGAACGGCGCCATCAGGGTGCGGAGCAGTCCGGCCAGCGTCGTTCGATCCCGCCCGGACAAGCCGGACAACAGCTGGTGCTCGGAGGCCAGCAGGCCCTCGAAAGCGGCGTCGACGGCCCGCCGGCCGGTGGCACTGAGCTGCACCTGCACGCCTCGCCGGTCTGCCGGGTCCGGTAGCCGGCGGACCATGCCCCGCTCGGCAAGTCGGTCGATCCGGTTGGTCATGGTTCCGCTGGTCACCATGGTCTCCCGCAGCAGCTGCCCGGGGGAGAGCCGGTAGGGCTCGCCGGAACGACGCAGCGCGGCCAACACGTCGAACTCCCAGGGCTCGATGCCGTGTGCACTGAAAGCCTTGCGGCGGGCCAGATCCAGGTGGCGGGCGAGTCGGCCGACCCGGCTGAACACCTCGACAGCGGACAGGTCGAGATCACCGCGTTCGCGGTGCCAGTCGGCCACCAGCCGATCGACCTCGTCCGTCATGAGGCTGAGCGTAGTCGCGTGTGGGGGGAGTCAAGATTCTTGACATCGAGATAGTTATGGGGGCAGTGTTATCTTGACGTCGAGATAATGGAGGCGCGATGCCCGAGAACCGCTGGGATCCCGATCGGTACCTGACCTTCGCGGACGAGCGCGGCCGCCCGTTTGTCGATCTGATCTCCCGGATCGGTGCCACCGCGCCGGCGTCGGTGGTCGATCTCGGCTGTGGACCCGGGAATCTGACGGCGCTACTGGCCCGGCGCTGGCCGGGGGCCGACGTGGTCGGCGTCGATGCCTCGCCGGAGATGATCGCGCGAGCCGAGGGGGCCGTCACTCCCGGGGTTGTCTTCCGGGTCGGGGACGTGCGGACCTGGCGGCCGGCGGCGCCGGTCGACGTGCTGGTCTCCAACGCCACCCTGCAGTGGCTGCCGGATCATCTGGAGCTGCTGCCCGGGCTGTACCAGCAGGTCGCGCCCGGCGGATGGTTCGCCGTCCAGGTACCGGGGAACTTCGACGAGCCGAGCCATGTGCTGCGTCGCGAGCTGGAATCGGAGCCGGCGTACCGGGAGTATCTGGCCGGCATCGACCGGCCGGGCTCGCACGATCCGCAGGTCTATCTGGAGAAGCTGACGGCGCTGGGCGCGGCGGTCGATGCCTGGGAGACCACCTATCTGCACCAGCTCACCGGGCCGGACCCGGTGTTCACCTGGGTGTCGGCGACCAGCGCGCGGCCGGTGTTGCAGACCCTGCCGGGACAGTTGCGGAACCAGTTCGCGCAGGAGTTCAAGGAGCGGCTCCGGGCGGCCTATCCGGACCGGCCGGGCGGCGTGCTGCTGCCGTTCCGGCGGGTGTTCTTCGTCGCGCACAAACAGGGCTGACGGTGGCCGAAGTGCTGATGTTGCACCATGTTCAGGTGTCGTGCCCGAACGGCGGGGAGGATGCGGCGCGGGCCTTCTACGGCGGCGTGCTCGGCCTGCCCGAGGTAGCCAAGCCGCCGGAATTGGCCGCTGGCGGCGGCTGCTGGTTCCGCGCCGAACGGGCCGGGCTGACGATCGAGCTACACGTCGGTGTCGAGCCCGACTTCGCTCCGGCCGGCAAGGCGCATCCGGCGTTCCTGGTCGACGACGTCGACGCGGTGGCTGCCGACTGCTCGGCGGCCGGCTTCCCGGTGACCTGGGATGGCCGGTTCCCCGGTTACTGCCGCTTTCATACCGCCGACGGCAACGGCAACCGGGTGGAGATCCTGCAGGTCGACGGATCTGTCAGCCCGCCAGCAGCTCCGTCAGCCCCATCGGTGCCCGTCCGGTGAGCCGCTGCACGTCGTCGCTGACCCCGGCAAGCTCGCCGGCGGCGATCGCGGTGTAGGTCGAGACCCAGCCGTCGTACTGCCAGTCCTCGGCCGGCCAGCGGCGCCTGGACTCGTACGCCTCGTCGATCGTCTCGTCGTGGTAGCGGACGTCCCGACCGGTCGCCTGGCCGATGATGGTGGCGACCTCCGTCATGGTCAGCGCCTGCGGCCCGGTGAGGTCGTAGGTCGCGTCCCGGTGCCGTTCCGGATCGGACAGCACAGCAGCGGCAACGCGGGCGACATCGTCGCGCGCGACGGCGGCCACCCGACCGTCACCGGCCGGACCGCGCAGCACTCCGTCGTCACCGACGAACCCGGGCAGTATGTCCTGGTAGAAGTTGTCCCGCAGGAAGGTGAAGGCCATTCCGGACGCCCGGATGTGCTGCTCGGTGGCGTAGTGATCGCGGCCGAAGGTGAACGTGCAGTCCGGGGCCGCGCCGACGAACGAGGTGTACACCAGGTGGCGCACGCCGGCCGCCGCGGCCGCGTCCACGAACGCGCGGTGCTGCCCGACGCGGTCGGCAGATTCGGTCGCCGACACCATGAACAACACCCGCACGCCGGCCAACGCTGCCTCGGCAGCGGTCCGGTCTGCGTAGGAGAACGGCACCGCCACCGCCCCGGACAACTCGGGTGCCCGGCCGGGCGTCCGGGCGAGCAGGCGCTGGGGGAGACCACGGCCGGCCAGCTCCCTGGCCACCCGGCCACCCAGCGCACCGGTCGACCCGGTCACCGCCAGCGTCGGCAGCGTCGTCATCGCGACGGCCCGACCCGCGAACCCACGGAAGGCGTCAGCGCTCGTCGATGCCCCGGTAGTCGCGCTCCAACTCGCCGGTGTAGACCTGCCGCGGACGGCCGATCTTGGTGGCCGGGTCGTTGATCATCTCCTGCCACTGGGCGATCCAGCCGGGCAGCCGGCCGATGGCGAACAGCACGGTGAACATCCGGACCGGGAAACCCATCGCCTTGTAGATCAAGCCGGTGTAGAAGTCGACGTTCGGGTACAGCTTGCGCTCGATGAAGTACTCGTCGCTCAGCGCCACCTGCTCCAGCTGCTTGGCCAGGTCCAGCCGCGGATCGTCGGACCCGAGGTCCTCCAGAATCTCGTCGGCGGTGGCCTTGACGATGGCGGCCCGCGGGTCGTAGTTCTTGTAGACCCGGTGGCCGAAGCCCATCAGCTTGACGCCCGGCTCCTTGGCCTTGACCCGCTTGACGAACGCGTCGACGTCGCCGCCGTCGGCCAGGATCGAGTCCAACATCTCCAGCACCGCCGAGTTGGCGCCGCCGTGCAGCGGCCCGGCCAGCGCGTGGATACCGGCCGACACCGAGGCGAACAGGTTGGTGTGCGCCGAGCCGACCAGCCGCACCGTCGAGGTGGAGCAGTTCTGCTCGTGGTCGGCGTGCAGGATGAACAACAGGTCAAGGGCCTTGGCCAGCTTCGGATCCAGGTCGTACGGCTCGGCCGGCATGCCGAAGGACATTCGCAGGAAGTTGTCCACCAGGCCGAACGAGTTGTCCGGGTACAGCAGCGGCTGGCCGACCGACTTCTTGTAGGCGTAGGCGGCGATCGTCGGCAGCTTGGCCAGCAGCCGGATGGTGGACAGTTCCACCTGCTCGGCGTTGAACGGGTCCAGCGAGTCCTGGTAGAAGGTCGACAGCGCCGACACCGCCGAGCTCAGCACCGGCATCGGGTGTGCGTCCCGCGGGAAGCCGTCGAAGAACCGCTTCAGGTCCTCGTGCAGCATGGTGTGCCGGCTGATCTTGGCGGTGAACTCGTCCAGCTCGGACTTGCTGGGCAGTTCGCCGTTGATCAGCAGGTAGCTGACCTCAAGGAAGCTGCTCTTCTGGGCCAGCTGATCGATCGGGTATCCGCGGTAGCGCAGGATCCCGGCGTCGCCGTCGATGTAGGTGATCGCGGAGGTGGTCGATCCGGTGTTGGTGTAGCCGGGGTCGAGGGTCACGATCCCCAGGGTGCTGAGCAGCTTGGAGATCTCCACCCCGCCCGCGCCCTCGGTCGCCGGTACTGCCCCCAGATCGAGCGTCTTGCCGCGGTAGCTCAGGGTCGCACCACCCGTTGCGGGGCCGTCGGAGTTTGCACTGCTGGTATCGGTGGAGGAGGAAACGGCCTCGGTCATGAGCGTTCATCGCCTTTCGTTCGCACCCGGTGGGACGCATCCGGATGTCGTTCCGGGCTCCCCAGGACGACGCGCGTGCGGGCTCGGTCGGCCAGCGACGACGGCGTCGGTCGGTACTGCGACCCTACTGTCAGAGGCCGCTCCGGGGCCAAGCGGGGGGAGCGTGAACTTGCCCTCACCGGGTGCTCGACACACCGGACGCGCAGCTCAGGCTGTGAGACCCTGGCAGAGACCGAGACCGACCGATGACCCACACCAAGGGGAGAGCGCGAATGCGGGCCAGAAGATTGATCCCGGCAATGGCTGCTGCGGTGGGGGTGGTATTGACCGGCTGTTCGGCCGGCGACACCACGGATGACGCCGATGTGGTCACGGTCACGGTGGTGTCCGATCCCACCGGCGAGGATCCCGCGGGCTCGGTCTCCTCCGGGTCGGTCACGGTGCCCGGCAGCGCCTCGGGCGGCGGGTCTTCGCCGGCCTCGTCGGCCCCGGGTTCGAGCCCGGCGAGGACGACCTCGACAACCGCCGAACCGGGCGCCTCGTCGTCGACGACCCCGCCCAAGAAGACGGCGAAGACGACGACGACCAGCGGGACCGACGGCCGCCCGGCATCGAACATCCCGATGCGCAAACTCAAGCCTGGCGAGAAGCCGCCGCAGTTCATCATCTTCTCCTTCGACGGCGCCGGGTCGCACGAGAAGTGGAACCTGTTCATGGACGCCGCGAAGCCGACCGATTCGCGGTTCGTCGGGTTCCTCACCGGCATCTATCTGGTGGAGACGGCGAACAAGCAGGCCTACACCGGGCCGGGCCACTCCCCGGGGAAGTCGTCGGTGAGCTTCGGCGGGACGAAGGAAGAGATCGTCACCGAGATCGAGGACCTGAACAAGGCCTACGCAGCCGGGCACGAGATCGGCACCCACTACAACGGCCACTTCTGCGCCGGCGCCGAGCCGTCCGGCAAGGACTGGGACACGGCGGCCTGGAACTCCGAGCTCGACCAGTTCATGAAGTTCGTCACCGACTACAAGAAGATCAACAACTGGGGTGACGAGGTTCCGGACCTCAAGGTGACCGCCGACGACATCAAGGGCGGCCGCACCCCCTGCCTCGAGGGTGTTTTGAAGGAGATGGCGCCGGCCTGGAAGAAGCACGGGCTGACGTACGACTCCTCGCTCACCTTCGGCTCCGGCATCACCTGGCCGGATCAGCGCGAGGGCATCTGGGAGTTCCCGATGCCGTACGTGTACTCGCCCGGATTCCAGGGCATGGTGATGGCGATGGACTACAACTTCTGGGTCAAGTTCAACGGCGGCAAGGAGCAGCCGGAGACGGCGCCCGAGCTGCGCAGCATCGTCACCCAGACCTACGACTACATGTACGACCAGGCCTACAACGGCAACCGGGCACCGGTGCTGATCGCCAACCACTTCAACGCCTGGAACGGCGATTCGTTCAACGTGCCGGCGCTGGCGTTCATGAAGGACAAGTGCGGGCAGCCGGAGACCTACTGCGCTACCTATTCCGACGTGATCCAGTGGATGGAGCTGCAGGACCCGGCCGTGTTGAAGGAATTGCAACAGAGGGCCCCGGTGGCTGCCGGCCCGGCGTCCTGACCACCACTCGGCCGTAGCGCGGTTGTCCCGCCGTAGCGCGGTTGTCCCGCCGTAGCGTGGTTGTCCCGGTCGGCGCGCGTCCCGCCGCGGCGGGACGACCCGTGCGACCGTGATCCCTGCGGACAGCGGTGCGTCCGGCACCGCAGGGCAGGATCGGGCAGGGGCAATGACACGCAGGTACGTGACGCTGGCAATCGTGCTGGCGCTGGCGGTGATCACCGGTGTGCTGGTGTATCACGGCAACCACCCGCCGGAGATAGCGGCGGCCGGCACCGGCGGCACCACCTCCGGTAGTACCCCGGGGGTGACGAAGCCCGGCCCGGGGACGGCCGCGGCCACCAACGCGGCCCCGGCGCGGGCGGCCGCCAACGTCCCGATGACGAAACTCAAGCCGGGGCAGAAGGCGCCGCAGTTCGTCATTTTCTCCTTCGACGGCGCTGGCGACCACGACAAGTGGCAGGAGTTCATGGCCGCCGCCAAGCCGACGGACTCGCGATTCAACGGATTCCTCACCGGGATCTATCTGTTGACCGAAGACAACAAGCAGAAGTACACCGGCCCGGGGCATTCGGCTGGAAAGGCATCGGTCAGCTTCGGCGGTGACGCGGCGGAGGTGGCCACCCGGATCAAGGACCTGAACGCGGCGTACGCGGCCGGGCACGAGATCGGGACGCACTACAACGGGCATTTCTGCGCCGGTGCCGAACCCAGCGGCGCCTCATGGTCGACGGCCGATTGGAACACCGAGCTGGACGAGTTCTTCGGGCTGTACAAGAACTATCGGGCGAACAATCCCGGTGCGAAGCTGCCGAAGCTGACGGTACCGGCGTCCTCGATCAAGGGCGGCCGGACGCCGTGCCTCGAGGGCCAGTGGGACCAGCTGGTGCCGGCCTGGAAGAAGCACCACTTCAGCTACGATTCGTCGATGAACGGGCCGACCTCGGGGGTCAGCTGGCCGGTGCACAAGGACGGCATCTGGGAGTTCTACATGCCGTATGTCTATTCACCGGGTTTCGGCGGCATGGTGGTGAACATGGACTACAACATGTGGGTCAAGTTCAACGGCGGGAAGAACCAGCCGGAAACCGCGCCCGCGCTGCGCGAGAAGGTCTATCAGACCTACACCCATCTGTACGACGCGACGTACCACGGCAACCGCGCGCCGCTGCTGATCGCCAACCACTTCAACAGCTGGAACGGGGATTCGTTCAACCCCGCCGTGCTGAAGTTCATGAAGGCATATTGCGGCAAGCCCGACACCTACTGCACCACCTATTCCGACGTGATCGCCTGGATGCAGCTGCAGGATCCGGCCGTGCTCGCCGCCCTGCAGAAGCAGGCTCCGGTCGCCGACAAGGCGCCCGCCTGAGCCCACCGCCCCCCGCAGGGGCTTGTCAGTTGTCCACGGTGATCCGGGCGCTGACACTGGCCTTGTGGCCGGCGGCGTCGCTGACGGTGACCAGCACGTCGTGGGCGCCGTTCGTCAGCCCGGTGGTGTCCAACGGGAAGGTCCGCGGACCGGTTGCGGGCTTGGCGGCGTAGTCCAGTCCCGAGTTGTCGATCCGCAGGTTGTAGGCCGTCAGCTGGGTGCCGGCCAGGTCAATGGCCACCTGCACCGTCCCGGACACGGTGGCGCCGTTTGCCGGGCTTCTCAGGGTGACCACCGGTCCTTGTGCCAGCTGCTGGCGGTACCGCTCCACCCAACCCATCAGCTCGCCTGGGGTGTTCGACATGATGCCGTCGACGCCGAGCGCGGTGAGCCGTGCCCATTCGTCGGGGCTGTCGACGGTCCAGGCCATCAATGGGATGCCGGCCGAGTGCAGCTGCTGCACCAGGTTACCGGTGACGGCGGCCGCGCTCGGCAGCAGTACCTGGAAGTTGTTCTGCTGCATGAACTCCACCACGTCGCCGGCCGGCACCCCGAGGAAGGCACGTGGGATGGTCGGGTCGATCTCGCCCGCCAGCTTCAGCGGGTCGGCCGAGAACGACTGGAACGCGGTGCGGTTCGTCATCCCGTACCGATGGACGAGGTCGATGACGGTCTGCACGTCGGCGCGGGTCCAATTGCCGCCGGATTTGAGCTCCGGCAACACGTTTCCGCCGGACGACGCGGCGTAGGCGAGGATTTCCTCGAACGTCGGGACGGTGATCCCGGCGTAGGCGGGATCGAACTTCGACCCGGCGTCCAGCGCCTTGATCTGGGCCAGCGTCAGGTCGCGGATGGCTCCGGTGCCGTTGGTGGTGCGGTTGACGGTGCTGTCGTGCATCACCACCGGGACGCCGTCCTTGGTCATGTCCAGATCGAGTTCCATGAAATCGGCGCCCAACTTGTTCGCCTGCACCTCGGACACCAGAGTGTCCTCAGGCGCGACCTTGGGGTTGCCGCGGTGCCCGACCACCAGACCTGGTTGACCCGGCTGCACGATCGGCACGATCGGCGGTGCGGGCAGTTCGGTGACCGTGATCCGGTGGAACGAGGCCGTCGCCCGGTTCATGATGAGGCCGAAGACACCATCCGCGGTGCGCTGCAACGACTTGGTGGTCATGATCTGTTGCCCGTCGAA
Source organism: Nakamurella lactea DSM 19367 (assembly GCF_000426645.1). Taxonomy (GTDB): domain Bacteria; phylum Actinomycetota; class Actinomycetes; order Mycobacteriales; family Nakamurellaceae; genus Nakamurella; species Nakamurella lactea. Next base: position 143,308 of record NZ_AUFT01000019.1, read on the forward strand.
GGTCAACGTCGCGCTGGTGCCGTGCACCTCGACAGCCAGGTGGAACAGTTTCCCGTCGGCGACGGAGGTCGGAGCGGCGTGCGCGCTCACCACGTTCCAGCTGCCCGATGGCTGCATGTTGGCGAGCTCGAGGCCGTTGGCGGCGGTGGTCTCGTTGCGGACCGCTGCCTGCGACCACGGCTTGACCCCGGCCGGATTGACGTCCAGGCCGAGCGCCACCCAACGGGCGGCGTTGGCGGCGTGATCGAAGGTGAGGGTGGCGTCGAACCGGAAGTCGTTCAGGTGGCCGCCGAAGGTCAACATCGGAGTGTCGCCGGTGGCGGTCTGGCGCAGCGCCCCGTCCTGCACCGCCCAGTCACCGACCACCGGCGTCCAGCCGTCCGGGATGGTGGTCCGCTTCGCGAAGTCCTGGTCGATCACCACGGTCGGACTGGTCACGCCCGCGGCGGGTGCCGTGAGTCCGGCGGGAGCGGCGAGTTCCGCGGGTGCGGCCGGTGCCGCGGGTGCGGTGAGTGCTGCCGGTCCGGCTGCCGCGGCGGGGCCGGAGGCGGCGGTCAGGTTCGCGGCGATGACGGTGGCCGCAACCAGGCCGGCGCTGCTCAGGATCGGTAGCCATCGCCGCCTCCCGTCTCGAACGCCAGTAGCGGTGGCGCGGCCTGGGGTAGCAGACATCGTTGAACCAGCTCTTTCCGATCGGACGACGGTGGGCGGTCGTGCAGGACCGGACGCTACGACGGATCGGCCCAGTCCGCAGGATCAGCGACCGAACCCACGGTGACCGTGAGTTGAACACTCCGGGCAGCGACCATCGGGGCCACCGCCGGGCCCGACCATGAACTCTCACGGACGACACCGTCCGGACACAGCAAAGGCATAGGTAGTCGGCCGACGCTCGCTGTCAGCGATCCGGACCAGCCGGTGTCAGCCCGAGAGCGAGATCCCATGTCGACCGACCCTCATCCCGAGCGCAGCGGAATGGTCCGGCGGGTCCGATCGCTGACCATCGGCACCGGCGCCGCCGCAGTCGTCGCCGCAGCGGCCCTGACTGCCGCCCTTGCCGGCCAGGCCGCCCCCGCCACCTCGACCGGCACAGCCACCCCGGACGGCTCCCTCATGTCGAACGGCGCGGTGACCTCAGACGGCGCTGGCAGCTCGTCAGACCCGGGTAGTTCGTCGGACCAGACCGGGGCCGGTGACGACTCGATCGTCGTCACCCAGGCGCCACAGGCCGGTGGCCAGGGCAACTCGCACGCCGGATCGGGCGGATCGTGATGACCGCGGTCGGCCCGGCGCTGCCGTCCGGCGGCACCGCCCGCAGCGATCGGGAGATCTGGTCGACCACGGCCACCGTCGTGGTTACCGACCCCGAGATGCTCAGCGCCGCCGGCAGGCTGTTGGACCTCGAACTGCTCGACGTGGAGTACGCGGCCAGCAGATTCCGTCGCGACTCCGAGATCGCCATGGTCAATCGCTGCGCCGGCAGCGAGGTGACCCTGTCGGCGACATTGAACGAACTGGTCGCCGCAGCACTGCGGGCCGCCAGGATCACCGGCGGCCTGGTCGATCCGACGGTGGCGGCGGCGGTGATCGGGGTCGGCTACGACCGGACCATCGGCGACCTGCGCAACCGCGACATCGGACTGACCATCCCCGCCACCGGCCCGCGGCCCAGCCCGGGGATCGGCGGCGCGCGCCACGATCCGGTCAGCCGGCGGCTGCTGGTCCCGCGCGGCGTCGGCCTCGACCTCGGCGCGACCGCGAAGGCCTGGGCGGCCGACCACGCGGCCGGGCAGATCCACGCCGCGGTCGGCTGCGGAGTGCTGGTGAGTATCGGGGGTGACGTCGCAGTCGCCGGGCAGCCGCCGGCCGGCGGCTGGCGGGTCGCGGTGGGCGATGACCACCGCACCGCCGAGCAGGGCAACCCGGTGGTGACGATCCGGCGTGGCGCCCTAGCCACCTCGTCGACCAGCGTGCGCCGCTGGCGGACCACCTCGGGCGTCCGGCATCACATCGTCGACCCGCGAACCGGCGACAACCCGGAGCCGTTCTGGCGCACCGCATCCGCCGTTGCCGATTCGGCGGTGGACGCGAACGCGGCTACCACCGCGGCGATCGTGCTCGGCCGGGAGGCCGCCGACTGGCTCGACGCCAGGGGGATCGCGGCCAGACTGGTCGGCGAGAGCGGCACCGTGAAGTACCTGGCCGGCTGGCCGGCCGACGCTGCGGCGGTGGCCTGATGGACGCGCAGGTGTTGTGGTACGTCAGCCGAGCGACCGGCGTGGTGTCGTTGGTGTTGTTGACCGCCGTCATGGTGCTCGGAATGGCGACCTCCGGCCGAGCCGGCTCACCAGCAGCAGCAACATCAGGAGTTGCACCGGCCCCGGCCGCCCCGTCGAGGTTCGGACCGTCGAGGTTCGGACTGTCGAGAGCTGGGGTGCACCGACTGCATCGTGAGATGTCTTTGGTAGCACTGGTTTTCCTGGTCGTTCACATCGCCTCGGCATTGGTCGACGGCTATGTCGGGCTGAATCTGCTGGATGTGTTCGTGCCGTTCGGCGCGGACTACTCGCCGCTGTGGATCGGTTTCGGCGCGGTGGCGGTGGATCTGCTGCTGGCGGTGGGCGTGAGCAGTCTGTTGCGGAGCCGGATCCCGCGGCCGGTCTGGCGCGGCATTCACCTGACCGCATATGCGATGTGGCCACTGGCCGTGCTGCACACCGCGTTCACCGCCGGTGGCGACATGGCATCGCTGTGGATGCAGCTGGTGGTCGCGGCCAATGTGGTCGCCGTCGTCGCGGCAGCTTTGCGCTGGCGTCGGCGTGATCAGCACCCGGATGCCCTTGCCCGCCGGGCCGGCGACCTCCGTCACCTGGCCGGGAACGTCCGGTGACCGCGTACGCAGCGTCGCCGATGACCGATCGCGGACCGGCAGGGACCATGGGCCGGGCCGTGCCCGGTGACGACGCCTGGCGGGACGGCCGGTTGCTGCCGTCTTCTCCGGCGCCGGGCTATTCCGGGCACCGCGCCAGGTACGGCCCGCTGCCGACCCCGTCGCTCGCGGCGCTGATCGCCGCTACCTCGGCGGTGTCGCTGGTCGGCCGGGGCGGTGCGGGATTCCCGGTGTCCCGCAAGCTCTCCGCGCTGGCGGACGCCGGGAGACCGCCGGTACTGATCGTGAACTGGTGCGAAGGAGATCCAACCGCAGTCAAGGACGAGGCGTTGGCCCACCGGTCGCCGCACCTGGTGCTCGACGGCGTGCTGGCGCTGGCCGGAGCGGCGCGGGCGCGCCGGCTGATCATCGCCTGCCGAGCCGGCAGCGCGACGGCGGGCCGGGTCGGCGCAGCCGTCGCCCAGCGGCCGGAAGCGGGTCGGTGCGAGGTGCTGTCGGTACCGCCGCGACTGGTCGCGTCGGAGGCGAGTTCGTTGGTGTCGCTGGCCTCCGGTGGCGGTGCCCGGCCGCTGGGCCGGCTCGCGCCGATCTGGGAGCGGGGAGTCGACGGCGCTCCGACCATGGTGCTGAATGCGGAGACGTCGGCCCAACTCGCGGTGCTCGCGATGCTCGGACCGGCCGGGTTCGCCACGGTCGGTGATCCAGGCGAGCCCGGCACCGCGGTGCTCAGCGTCAGCGGTCGGGTCGCCAGGCCGGGAACCTATGAGATTCCGACCGGGACGGCCATCGGCATTCCGTTGCTGGCCGCCGGTGCACCGGGCAGCGGCTGGGCCCTGGTCGGCGGGTTGGCCGGCCGCTGGGTGGAGGTGGAGCGGTTGGGACGCACCGCATTCAGCGGAGCGGCTCTGCAGGCGGCGGGCCTCTCCCGGGGCGTCGGGTCGATCGTGGTGCTCGGTGACGGATGCCTGCTGGTCGAAACGGCCGGGATCCTCGGCTATCTGGCGCGGGAGAGCGCGGGCCGCTGCGGGCCGTGCATGTTCGGGCTGCCGGCGATCGCCGCCGACCTAGCTGCGCTGGTTGCCGGTGACCCCGCCGCGCCGGAGCGGCTGCGGCGCCGGCTGCCGGTGATCGACGGTCGCGGAGGCTGCGCTCATCCGGACGGTGCGGTCGCGCTGGCGGGGAGCGCGTTGGCCGCGTTGTCCGGCCCGTTGCGAGGGCACTTGGATGCGCACCTGCGCGGCGGACCCTGCGGTGCCCGCCCGGTGCTGTCGTTGGGGGGCTCCTGATGGCTCGCACAGCGACTGACCTGACCCTGCAATGGAATCCGATCGACTGCCGGGCCTTCGGGCTGTGCGCCGAAGAACTGCCGGAAGGGATTGTGCTGGACGAGTGGGGGTACCCGCTGCTGGCCGCCGGTCCGATCCCGGTGCGCCTGCTGCGCCGGGCCAGGGCGGCGGCCGCCGCCTGTCCGGTGCTGGCGCTGAAGCTGGTGGCCCGCAGCCGATCCGCGAGTTGAAACTTTGATGGGTGCGCTGTCGACGCGCGCCCGGCGATCCGGCCTCCGGCGTCTCCGCGATGCCGCCGGCCGGAGCGAACCGTGGCCCGCCGGACCGGCTCCCCACAGACGGGGAGACGGATCCGACGGGCCACGATTGCGCGGGGCGATGACGGCTCAGCTGTCGTCACGCTGCCAGGCCGCCGCGCTGTTCTGCGGTGCCCCGACCCGATCCGCGTTCGCATAAACGGCGTCGTGGACCCATTGCGCCAGACCAGGTTCGACATCGTCGTAGGTCTTACTGAACCGCTCGTCGGCCAGGTACATGTCGGCCAGCCCGCGTTGCTGGGCGTGCGAGCAGGGGTAGAAGACCTCGATGCTGTGCCGGTGCTCCTCGGCCAACGCCATTGCCTCGTCGCTGTCCGGTGCCACGCCGCGGCGCTTCGCGTCACCGAACTTGGCCATCAGCGCATCGCCGTCAGCCTTGATCTTCTTCCACTGGTCCTTGCTGAACGTCGGAGTTCGCTGCGCCGACACCTTCCAGGCGTCCGTGTCGCCCCAACGCTCTTGCGCCTCCTGTTCCCAGGACGGGTCGTAATCGGGGCCGAAGATCTCCAGCTTCTCTTCCGGTGTCAGGTCGGTTCCCATGGTGTATGCCTCCAGTTCCTTGTCGATTGCCGCGATCATGTTGCCGAGCCGGTCGTGACGCTGCTGCAGCAGCTCCCGGTGCCGGCGCAGATGACTGCCCGAATCGGTATTCGGGTCGTCCAGGATCGTGGCGATGTCGGGCAGGGCGAGCCCGAGCTCGCGGTAGTACAGGATGTGGTGCAGCCGATCGAGATCGGCCGGCGAGTACTGCCGGTAGCCGGACGGACTGCGCTGCTCCGGCTCGAGCAGGCCGATCTGCTCGTAGTGATGCAGTGTCCGCACCGTCACGCCGGCGAGTTCGGCCACCTTGCCGACGGTGTACTCGGTCGTCGTCACCTGTAGTTCCTTTCCTGCCCGGCGTCGATTCTCGGCGCCGGAATCAAGGCTGCCCCCTGACGTTACGTCAGGGTCAAGTCCACATGGCAACTGATCCCGGTCGGGCGTAGCGGGGTTGTCCCGCCGGGACAACCCCGCTACGCCTGTCGGCGGGACAACCCCGCTACGCCTGTCGGCGGGACAACCCCGCTACGTCCGTAGGCCGTACGCTTGCCCTCATGCTGTTCGAAGGCGAGGTGGCCGACGGCGGGCCGATGCCGGTGCTGACCGGTGACGGCATCCGGCTGGTGCCGGCCGCCCTCGAGCACCGGGCGCGGCTGCTGGACATCCTGGCGGCCGATGAGGTCCGGCGGTTCTGGGACGAACCGGACCAGCCGGACGGCTGGCCGGCCGACGATCCGTCCGAACCCGACACGGTGCGATACACCGTGGTCCTGGACCCGCCGCGTGAAGGAGTGGGCGAACCCGATGTAGTGGGGCTCATCCAGTTCGCCGAGATGAACGTGCCCGAGTACCGCCACGCGGGCGTCGATCTGTTCCTCGACCCTGCCGTCCACGGTCGCGGTGTCGGGCGGGCGGCCGTACGCGCCCTGGCCGAGTTCCTGTTTGCCGAGCGTGGTCACCACCGGCTGGTGATCGATCCGTCGTCCGCCAACGCAGCTGCGGTCGCTTGTTATACCGCGGTTGGCTTCCGGCCGGTCGGCGTCATGCGTCAATACGAGCGGGACGTGGACGGGAATGGTTGGCACGACGGGCTTCTGATGGATCTGCTGCGCGACGACCTGGGCTGACGCAGCCCGCAGGGTCAGCGGGTGCCGCTGGTGACTGCTGCCGATCCGGCGGACACCCCAGCGGTCAGGGTGCCAGGTGTCCGCTGCCAGTGGTCGAGATCAACCCCGGCGGCGACCGCTGCGCCCTGCTCGGCGTACTCCCCGCGTGGTGTGCTGATCTGCAGCGACCGGTCGGTGAGTTCCCAGAGGTGTTCCGCCGGCCCGGACTTCGCGCCGCAGGTGCCGATGATGTGCTGTGCCGGCCGGCCGCCCATCGTCGAGAACGTCTCGTCCAGCACGGGTACCTTCGGGCTCGACGGGCAGTCGTCCACCGGCATGATCGCCGTCAGCGGGGGAGCGCCCGGGGCGGCCAGTCGCACCGTCAGTCCACCGCAGGTGATGGTCGGGGTCAGAGCCAGGCAGATGGTCCGCACGGTGTCGCTGTCGGAGATGTCGAGGCTGCTCCAGCCTTCGGGGATCGGGAAGCTGGCGCCGTAGACCGAGATCCGGCCGTTCGTGGTCACCACGTCGGCCGCGGTGCTGCCGTCGGCGCGGGTACCCATCGTCCAATGCACCTGCTGCTCGCCGGGTGACCGCGGCCAGCGTGACAGATCGAGACCGTCGGCGATCTGCCGGCCCTGCTGCTCGTACTTGCCGGCCGGGGTGATGATCTGCAGGCCGAAGTCCAGCAGCACCCACTGATGACTGACCGGGCCTGATTTTCCGCACCACTGGTAGTAGTGCACGCCACCCCGACCGCCGAGTGCTTCGCCGTCATCGGCATGAATCAGATAATCGGGGGTGTCGTCCGCACAGTCGCCGAGCGGTCGGACATCCAGCGCCGGGCCGCCGGGCAGGGCGATCGTCAGGCTGACGCCGTTGCAGCCGGCCGTCGGATCGGCGGCGATGCACACCCGGACCGACCGCGCATCCGCGCCGACGACGCCGACCGACCAGCCGTCCGGAATCGGGAACCGCACCCCGCCGACGTCCGCGATCGCGCCCGATTCGGTCACCGTTGCGGCGCGGTCGATCTCCCGTTGGGAGACCCGGCCGGCGGTCAGCGCGATGACGCCGGCGACCACGGCGATGACGGCGATTGCCGCGGCCAGCGGGGCGACCCAGCGGCGCCGGTGGCCCGTCGGAACGGCATCGGTCGCCCGCGGCATCGGTCGCGGTGTCGGATCGATGTTCCCGGCAGCCGCTCTCAGCGCCGCGCCGATCCGCTCTTCCAACTTGTTCGTCATCGCAGTTCCTCCTCGAAGGCTGCCAGGGTCCGCATTGCCCGGTGTGCAGACGTCGACACGGCGCTCGGTCGAATACCCAGCGCCGCAGCGGTTTCAGCGATGGACAGGCCGGAGAAGTAGCGCAGCACCAATACCTCGCGCTGCCGGGCCGGTAACCCGCCGATGGCGGTCAGCAGCGCCTGGTGGCCGACCGCGCGGAGGGCCGCATCGTCGGCCGGGGCGACATCGGGTACGGGGACGTATAGCCGTCGGCGGTCCGCGCGGCGTCGGCGCAACGCAGACTTGGCGCCGTTGGCGACGGTACGACGCAGATAATGCAGGGCGCGGTCCGGTTCGATGGTCGACCAGCGCGCGAACACCTCGGCGAAGGCGTCCTGCACGATGTCCTCGGCCGCCGTGCGGCTGTCGGTGATCAGGGCGGCCATCCGTACCAGATCCCGATAGTGCTCGGCGTGCAGTGATGCGGGCGTCGGAGGATCGGCGACTCGCGCATCGGCCGTCACCTCAGTGCCGTCCACATCGCCTCCCCATCTGCAGCATGCTCTCATCCGTACAGACGCCGCCGACGAAGGAATGTCACTTCGCGAGTCGGGGAGGGTAGGTGAGTCGGGCAGGTCGGCGCCGGCCTGCCCGGCGGCGCTGCTGACGGACGGGCGGGTCGGCCTCCGGGTGAATACTGGGCGGATGTCGCAGGCCGCACCCGTTCCGTCCGTCGTCGATCATTCCGTGCACAGCCGCTACTCCGACCCCGGTCGGCACGCCGCGGCGCTGCGCGCGATACCGGCGGAGATCCCCGACGTGTCTGCCGTGGCGCGGAACGTCATCGTGCACTACCGCGCTTCCGGGCGGGAGCTGCCGACGTCGACCGACCAGGACATCCACTCCCGGTGGTTGTCGGTGATCCTCGACCGGGACGCCGAGCGACACCCGGCACCGCTGACGGCCGCGCGGGAACCGGTCGAACGGGTGCAGGGATGCTGCCGGGACCACACCCTGCTGAGCGTCGGGGTGCTACGCCAGCACGGCATTCCGGCCCGCAGTCGGATCGGCTTTGCCAGCTACTTCAGTCCCACCTGGAACCACGACCATGTCATCGTCGAGATGTGGAACGGCGCGCGGTGGCTGAGGTTCGACCCCGAGGTCGCCGAGCCGTCGGCTGCGCTGCCCACCCCGTTGGACATCCCGGCCGGTCCGGCCGCGCCGTTCCGGACAGCCGCGGAGGTGTGGCAGGGCCACCGTGACGGGTCGCTGGACGTGGAGACCTTCGGCGTCGACGAGTCGGTGCCGGTGATCCGCGGGCGCTGGTTCGTTCGTGACTACGTGATTCGCGAAGTGGCGCACCGCTTCGGTGACGAACTGCTGCTCTGGGACAACTGGGGTGCGATGACCGGGCCGGAGGATGACTCAGCTGACGGCGGCGCCGTCGATGTACTGATCGACGAGGTCGCCGCGCTGCTGGTCGCAGCCGACGCGGGGGACCTGGCCGCCGAGCGGGGACTGTTGCGGCGCTATCGGGACGACGAGCGACTGCGCCCCGGCGCGAAGGTGTTGCGTGCCGATCCGCGCGGTCCCGACCTGATCGAGGTCATGCTCTGACCGGACATCCACAACCGCCGAAGCTTCATCGCACTCGCCGGCGGTGCACCCTGTCGTCAGCAGCCGCGATGGAAGGTTAGACCTGACTTCGGTCAGTTCGTCGCGGGTCGGCGCTTGGTCACCGAGGCGTTGCCGACGAACCCACAAGTCGGGACGAGTTGCACGACCGAGCTACTCAAATCGCAGAAGCCTAGGGGTCATGAGCAACGCACCCATTTAATGTTCATCTGCGTTGACGACGTCAGCACTCCGCCCGATAGTCCCAAGATTGTCCCTGACCCGCCGGTTACGTAAGAGGTATTGTAGGCAAACGAACCGACCGTGGCGGCCGACTGTCCCGCTCTCGCGGCGTACATATTTGCCCATCCTGCGACAGAGAACGATCTGACTGGCGTGCTGCCAAGTCTTTCGTCGACCAATTCGACCTGACTGCCGTCGTAGTAATCATCCACGTTGTGGATCTGCTGATCGTCGCCGCGCACCTGCTTGACCACATACGGGGTCAGCACCGTGCCGGTCGTCAGATCCGTCCAGTTGAACTGGACCTGATGTGGGCTGGTCCCCTTATTGAAGTAGGTATCTGACTTCACGAGATCGCCGGCCTGTCCGACTCCTGGCTTCCGAGTAAGTGGCACACCGATGCTTCCACTGACAAACTCAAAGAAGGGGAACATGCCTTGCGGTGAGCCGTCATCGGTAACCCAGCCGTTCTGAATCAGGCCGTTAGGATTCCCGATACCAACCCAGAATGCGACTGCGGTGGTCCCGCTGCAGGTGGAATTTTGGAACGTCGGGATGCGAGAACTGCCGTATACTCGCCTGAAATCATTTGCTGAGACATGCGGCTCGACTCCTGTCCAAATGGGCGACGCATTATATGACGCGTACCTGTCTGGGTATTCACACAGAGTCGGGTCAACGTCATACGATTGTGCATGCAAGGCGCCCTCTGTGGTGGTCCAATCAGCCTCCGAACCGTCGCCTCGGGGCGGGTATCCCCAGGCTGCCAACTGCTCATCGCTGGCCCTTTCGAAGCTAAATCCGGCCGGGGGAACGATCAATTCGCCGCCGCCCAGTTCCTCGAACGAGTACACCGTCGCTGTGGTCGAATCGTTCTTGACAACTTGTTGACCGCGACTGTCGATGTAATAGGTCTTACTGGCGTGGTAGCAGACGGGATCACCAGGCGTCGCGGCCGCGCCAACGCTGGTTGTCGCCGCCAACCAACCGCTTGGACAGAAGATCACAATCACAGCTGCGGCCACCACTCGCGCTACGCGACGCGCCATCCTGGCCCCCAGTTCTGTGTCGGCGGAGGGCAAATGGAGTCGTACCACATCTCAGGATCCGTCGTCAACGGGCATCTGGCTATCAACAGTCACCTGTCGTTAACCGTTCGAGGTTCAGCGGCTGGCCACACCCAAGCTGATGCATGCGCCAGACCACATTCCGGCTTCGCAGGCGTGCAACCTGTCGGATGTCCCGTGGCGTCGGTAGCGGGAGTAAGCTCATCACCTCCACGGACAGGAGCAGGAAATGGCCGGAGTTCCACGCCTCGAGCGGCGGGGCCTCCGCTGCCCCAGTTGCCTTGCCCAGATCATGTCGGGCTGGAGTCGACGGAGGTTGGCCAGAGTGTCCACGGTCAGCTGCGTCCTTGTGCTGGCAGTTCAGGCGGCGACCGCGTGCACGTCTTCGACGCCGAGTGAATCGGACCGGCCAGCGCTCCCATCAGTCAGCGCACAGGCGGGCAGCAGCTCCGAGCTGCTGACGGATTCCTCGACACCCGGCACTCCCGGAGGGTCGGACCGTTCCCTTTTCGGAACCTGGACCGAGCCGGCCTCCCCCACCACGACCTGCGGATCGCAAGAGGTCATGGCCGGGGTGACGGGATCGGGCGGGACACCGTTGGCATTGTGCGACGGCTCCGTCGGCGGTGCGCCGACTCCCAGTCTCGGGGTGAAGGTTGGCCAGAAGCTGCTCTTCCAGTTCGAAGGCATGACGTTTGAAGGATCCGGCGCCGCGCCGAGGAACATTCACCTGTCGTCGGTGCCGGCAGGCGCAGCCACCGTCGCCGGATGGACGATCACGCCGGCCGTCGCCGGGGTGATCACCATCAGGCAGTCCGGTTGGCCCTGTGGACAGGTTTCCGAATCGACCGCGCAACCAACGGATTGTGTGCTGGTCACGATCACCGCCCGGTGAACGGCGAGGTCCCGACGAGCTGACGGTCAGCTGGTACTGCTGTCGGTCAGGTCGTACACCGTGGCGGTGCCGGCCGTGGTGGCGGTGAAGTTGGCCTGCACCCAGGCGCTGATCTCCGAGCCGGACCCGGAGCCGCCTGCGCCGCCGCCCATTCCGCCGCCGGCGATGAAGTAGCTGATGTCGCCGTCGGCCACGTACTGCTGAAACTGCGCCAGCGTCGGGGCCGGATCGGAGCCGCTCCAGCCGCCGATCGCCATCACCGCGGTGTCGGTGGACAGGATGTACCCGGCCGCGCTCTGGTCGCCGATCACCGCCGCCGACCACCTGGCGCTGGTGGCGTTGAGCAGGGTCGTCAGCTCCGAGTTGGTCTGGCCGCCGGCTTTGGGGCCGCCGGTGCCGCCGCCGAAGCCTCCGGTCGGGGCCGACCGGGCGCCGTCATCCTGGGCCGTTCCGCCCGGCGCCGTTCCGCCCGGCGCTGTTCCGCCCGGCGCCGTTCCGTCCTGGGCGCTGCCGTCCGATCCGCCCGGAGCCTGTCCGGACCCGCCGAAACCGCCGCCACCCATCCCACCCATCCCACCGGAGGAGTAACCGGCCGGACCCACGCTCGGGATGGATCCGGAATGGGTTGTCGAAGCGGTGGCGATCGCATACGCGGTGGTGCCGCTCAACGCGGTAAGCGTGCCGACCAGAACGGCCACTGCGGCGAGCTTCTTCAACGAGCCGGCGCTCACCGCCAGCAGCGCGGCTCCGGCCAGCGCGCCGATCAGCGCCACCCAACGCAGCCAGGGTTGCCAGCCGGCGGCGTCCCGGCCGAGCAGGGTGAATGTCCAGATCCCGGTGACCGCGATCATCGCCGCGAGCACCAGCCGAACCCCGGTGTTCCGCCGCCCGCGCCACAGCTCGGTCCCGGACACGGCGATGGTCGCGGCGATCGCCGGTGCCAACGCCACCGTGTAGTACGGGTGGATGGTGCCCGACATGTAGCTGAACACCAACGCCGTCACCACCATCGAACCGCCCCAGAGGATCAGCGATGCGCGGATCCGGTCGGTGCGCGGCCGGCGCAGGCTGAACAGCAGGCCGGCGACCAGTCCGATCACCGCGGCCGGGATCAGCCAGGAGATGTGGGTGCCGAACTCCGTGCCGAACAGCCGAGTCAGGCCGGTGGCGCCACCGAATCCGCCGCCACCGCCGCCACCTCCGCCCCCGCCGCCATTGCCGCCATTGCCGTCGGAGCCGAAGATCCGGCCGAGGCCGTTGTACCCGATCGCCAACTCCCACAACGAGTTGTCCTGGCTGCCGCCGATGTACGGCCGGGAGGCGGCCGGCCACAGCGCGACCAGCGCGATGAACCAGCCGGCCGACACCACTAGCGCGCCGGCCGCCGCCAGCAGGTGCCAGATCCGGCGCCAGATCGGCAGTTTCGCGGCGACTAGGTAGGCCAGGCCCAGTGCGGGCAGCACCAGCAGTCCCTGCAACATCTTGGTCAGAAAGGCGAATCCGAGTGCCGCGCCGGCCAGCAGCAGCCACTGCAGTGCCTTGCGGGAGCTGGTGCCGGACCGCCCAATCGCCCGGATCACGAAGTAGCTCGCCGCCGTCATCAGCAGGACCAGCAACGCGTCCGGGTTGTTGAACCGGAAGATCAGCGCGGCGGCGGGCACCGTGGTGATCAGCGCGCCGGCGATCAGCCCGGCGCCGTAGCCGGACCAGCGGCGGACCGCGGCGTAGGTCAGCGCGACGGTGCCGACCCCCATCAGCGCCTGCGGCAGCAACATCGAGAATGACGAGAAGCCGAAGATCCTGGCGGACAACACCATCAGCCACATCGCGGCCGGCGGCTTGTCCACCGTGATGGCGTTCCCGGCGTCCAGCGACCCGAACAGCCAGGCCTTGACGCTCTCGGTCCCGGACTTGACCGCGGCGGCGTAGAAGTCGTTGGCGTAGCCGCTGGCCGACAGATCGACCAGGTACAGCGCCGCGGTAGCGGCCAGCAGCAGGTACAGGGTCGGCCGGACCCAGCGCGGGTCCTCCGGTCGGCCGCGCCACAGTCGGGCGAGCCTGCCGGAATCTGACGGCGGGTCGGCGGCAGGTGGCGCCGGGACGGGATCGGTCGCCGGATCGGCGGCGGATCGGGACACATCCAGGGTCTGGGTGCTCATCGTGATCTCTTTCTCGATTTCGGTCGGCGGACTGACGGCGCCGCTGACCGGGGACGACAACGTCGGTGGCGCAGGATGTCTCATCGAACCGGGTCGAGGGCGATCGAACAGCGCTGACGGAAGATCCAGCCGCGCATGAGGACGAACCGGGCGAGCGTTCCGACCAGGCCGGAGACCAACAGTACGGCTAGCTCTGCCGCCGTCGATGCGTCCGGGGCGAAGTGGTGCAGACCGAACAGGGCCAGGGCGGAGATGCCGAAACCGAGCAGGAACACCATGAACCCCTGCAACTGGTGTTTGCCGGCGTCATCCCGGCCGCGGACACCGAACGTCAGCCGTCGGTTGGCGGCGGTGTTGGCGACCGCGCAGCTGGCCAGCGCCAGGAAGTTCGCCGGCTGCGCCGGCATCACGCCGCGCAACAGCAGGTACAGCAACAGATATACCGCGGTGGAGACGATGCCGATGATCGAGAACCGGACCAGCTGCCGCAGCATGCCGGTCGGGACGTCCGGAGTCGCGTCGGCGATCGGCTCGCGGCCCAGTTGTGCACGGAGCTGGCTCACCGGCAGCGCGCCGGTGAACAGTGCCCGGCCGACCCTGGCCACGCCTTTCAGATCGGCGACGGCGGTGGCGACGATGTCGACCGTCGAGTCCGGGTCGTCGACCCAGTCCACCGGCACTTCGTGGATCCGCAGACCCGACCGTTCGGCGAGCACCAGCAGTTCGGTGTCGAAGAACCAGCCGGTGTCCTTGACCAGTGGCAGCAGTCGACGGGCGACATCCGCTCTGATCGCTTTGAAACCGCATTGGGCGTCGGAGAAATGCGCCGACAGGGTGCCGCGCAGGATCAGGTTGTAACAGCGCGAGATGAACTCGCGCCTCGGCCCGCGTACCACCCGTGAACCGCGATGCAGTCGGGTTCCGATGGCCAGGTCGGAATGACCGGACACCAACGGTGCGACCAAGGGCAGCAGCGCCGCCAGGTCGGTGGACAGGTCGACGTCCATGTACGCCAGGACCGCAGCGTCGGACGCCGACCAGACAGTGTTCAAGGCGCGGCCGCGCCCCTTCGCGGCCAGTTCGACCACGATGACCTCGTCGAAGGAGTCGGCCAACTGGTCGGCCAGCCGGGCGGTCGCATCGGTGGATGCGTTGTTGGCGATGGTGATCCGGAAGCTGAACGGCAGTCGCTGCTGCAGGTAGTCGCGCAGCCGGGTGACGGCGGGCACCAGATCGCGCTCCTCGTTGTAGACCGGCACCACGATGTCCAGCACCGGTCCGCCGGGACCGGCCGAAACGATGTCCAAAGCCGCGGCGCCGACGGGGGTCTCGATCGCGCCGCCGGGGGTGGGGATCCGCAGCCGAGCCGGCGCGGGCCCGTCCAGGGAGGTCGTATTGATCGTCATGCATCAACGATCTGCCGCCGCACTGTGCCCGCCCGGGGTCGCTGCTGTGCCCCTGCTGTGACCGCCCCCGGGGGGGCGCTTATCAACTTTGCATGCGCCTATCTTCTGCCCCGATCTGGGACAGGAGTGACGGACGTAGTCGAGTTCGGAAGCGGTTGCGGGCGGGGGAAGGTCAGGAGGGGGCGGTCAGATCGTAGACGGTGACGCCGTCGACGGTCTGTGCGGTGAAGTTCGACGAGACCCATTGGGCGATCAGGGTGGCGGCATCGGATCCGGAGGTCGCACCGCGACCGCCGAGGGAGCCGCCGATGAAGTAGTGGACCTGCCCGTCGGCGACCAGTCGCTGGAACCCGACCAACGTCGGCGACGGATCGGTGCCGTTGAAACCACCGACGGCCATCACCGGCTGCTCCGACGCCAGCTGATAGCCGGCAGCGTTGTTGGAGCCGACAACTGCTGCAGCCCAGGTGGTTCCGGCGTTCTGCAGCAGCGCGGTCAGCTCGCTGCCCGGCGTGCTGCTGTTCAACAACCCGCCTGCGCCGCCGCCTGTGCCGCCTCCTGCGCCGCCGCCAGGGCCGCCGCTGCGGCTTCCGATGGCCGGCCCACCGGCCTGCCCGGCCTGCCCGGCCTGCCCGGACTGCCCGGCCTGCCCCGATCGCGCCGGGCGGCTGCCGCCGAACCCACCGGGCCCGGAGTTCGTTGCAGGGCCGGCGGTCGGCAGCGCGCCGGTGTGCCCGGTCTGGACGGTCTGGACGGTGTAGGCGGTCGGTCCGGCGAGAATCACCGCCGCCGCCAGCGTGCCGGCGATCCAGCGCAGTGACCGCCCGGCGGGCCTGGCCGCGAGCACGATCAGCAGGGCCGCGGCGATCGACCCGTAGAGCACCAGTTCCGGCAGCCAGGATGCGTACGACGGCGTCCGTCCCAACAGGATCCTGGCCCAGACTCCGCTGAGCACCACGGATCCGGCCAGTGCTCCGAGCGCGACGGGGTTCGTCCGACGCTGCCACAGCAGGTGGGCTCCGATGCCGACGAGGGCGGCGATGGCCGGGGCCAGTGCGATCGAGTAATAGGCGTGATTGATGCCCTTCATCGCGGTGAACGTCACGGCCGTCACCAGCAGCCAGCCGCCCCAGCCGATCAGCGCAGCCCGCACCGGGTCGGTGCGCGGACGCCGCGCGGTGATCACCACCCCGGCGACCAGACCGATCAGCGCCGCAGGTAGCAGCCAGGAGACCTGTCCGCCGAGCTCCGAGTCGAACAGTTTCGTCATCGAGCTGGCGTCCTGCCAGCCGACGCTGCCCACCTCGTCGCCGGTCAACCGACCGAATCCGTTGTAGCCGAACATCAACTCCAGCACCGAGTTGGTCTGCGAGCCGCCGATGTACGGACGCGACGACGCCGGCCACAGCTGCACGATCAGCACCCACCAGCCGCCGGCGGCGATCATCGCCACCCCGGCGAGCAACAGTTGCCGCACCCGGCGACCCAGCCGCGGCGGCCCGGCCACCAGGTAGGCGGTGGCAAACCCGGGCACCACCAGGAACGCCTGCATCATCTTCGCCAGGAAGGCGATCCCGATGAACGTGCCGCACCACACCAACCACCGGGTCCGGCCGCTCTCGACGGCCATGGTCATCGCCCAGCCCGCGGCGATCAGCGCCAGCACCATCAGCGCGTCCGGGTTGTTGAACCGGAACATCAGGGCGGCAACGGGTGTCAGCGCGAGCACCAGTCCGGCGAGCAGGCCGGCCGCCGGTCCGGCGACCCGTCGCACGCAGGAGTACAGCAGCCCGACCGATCCGATGCCCATCAGCGCCTGCGGCAGCAGGACCGCGAACGACGACAGGCCGAAGATCCGCACCGACAGCGCCATGAACCAGACCGCGCCGGGAGTCTTGTCGACGGTGATCGCGTTCGCCGCGTCCGAGGAACCGAAGAACAGCGCCTTCCAGGACTGCGAACCGGCCTGCGCGGCTGCCGAGTAGAAGGCGTTCGCCCACCCCGAGGTCGACAGGTTCACCAGGTACAGCCCAGCGGTCAGCGCGAGCAGTCCGAGCAGCGCCGGGCGCGCCCACCGGGGGTCGTCGGCCGGGCCACGCCAGAGCCGGGCGAACCGGCCCGCGTCGGGCGGTGGTGATGTGGGGGGATCGGCCGGCTGGGTGGCATTGGCCGCGAGAGCGGTGGTCATGATGTGCCTTTCAGTCTGTCGACTCGGCATCGAGCGGGAGTCGGACGGTGAACGTGGTCCTCCCCGGGTGGCTGTTCACCGCCACCGTGCCGTCGTGGGCGGCCGTCACGGCCGCCACGATTGCCAGGCCCAGCCCGGTGGATCCGGCTGCCCTGGAACGGGATTGGTCGCCGCGAACGAACCGACCGAAGATCCCCGGTTGCAGGGCCGGGTCGATTCCGGGGCCGTCGTCGGTGACCGTCAGCACGGCCATCGCCCGTTCGGTGCGCAACCCGGTGACGACGGTGCAGCCGGGCGGGGTGTGGGTGCGGGCATTCGCCAACAGATTGGCCAGCAACTGGTGCAGCCGCGCGCCGTCACCGCGGACGACGATCGGCTCGGGCGGCAGTTCCAACCGCCAGTGGTGGTCGGGACCGGCCACCCTGGCGTCGGAGACCACGTCGATCGCCAGCGCGGTCAGGTCCACCGGGTCGTGATCCAGCGGGCGGCCGGCATCCAACCTGGCCAGTAGCAACAGGTCGTCGACCAGCGAACTCATCCGTTCCGATTCCGAATGCACCCGGGCGAGCGAGTGGGTCACGCCCGCCGCGTCGTCGGGATTGCGGCCGGCGAGTTCGGCGTAGCCGCGGATCGCCGCCAGCGGTGTCCGCAGCTCGTGTGAGGCGTCGGCGACGAACCGGCGGACCTGGGTCTCCGACTCGTGTCGGGCAGACAACGCCTCGGACACGTGACCCAGCATCTGGTTGAGCGCCGCACCCACCTGCCCGATCTCGGTGCGCGGATCCGTGTCGCGGGCCGGCACCCGGATCCCGAGGTCGACCTCGCCGCGATCCAGCGGCAGCGTGGTGACCTTGCGGGCGGTGGCGGCGACCCGTTCCAGCGGGCGCAGCGAGCGCCGGACGATCAGCCAGATCGTTACGCCGCCGATCACCACTGCGCTGCCGGCGACGATCAACATGATCACCGTCAGCCGGTTCTGGGTCGCCGATACGTCTGCGGTGGACAGGCCGGTGACGATCACCCGGTTGTCGGGCATGGCGGTGGCGACCACCCGGAAGGTACCGAAGTCGTTGAGCGACACGGTGACCGGCGGCTGGTCCGGCGCGATCGTGGTCAGCGGGGCCGCTTGCGCGGCGGTGAGCTGGGTGCAGGAGGGGTAGGCGCTGCGCAGGGCGGCGGTGCTGACCGCCCCGTCGACGATGACGCCGACAATACTGTCGTCGGGTTGCGGATTGATCCGCCCGGCACTGGCCGAGGTCTCCGTGCACAACCCGCTTTCCAGATTGCGGAAACGGCCGTTGGACTGCGTTGTCCCGGTGTCCGGCTGCTCGCCTGGCGGCGGGCCGCCGAAGCGGACCTGGGTGGCCAGCACCCGGCTGTCCAGCTGCTTTAGCAAGTAGTCGGAAAGGAAGACCTGGGTGACGATTCCGATCACCGCGGAGACCGCGATGATCGCTACCACGAAGCCGGCGATCAGTTTGCTGCGCAGCGTCATCGGTCGATGTCTGCGCGGCGGTTGCCGGATCTCGATCGGTCCGGTGGCGTCCGGATCGTGCTGCGGATCAGACGGGTTTGAGGACATAGCCGAATCCGCGCATCGTGTGAATCATCGGTTCGCGCCCGGCGTCGATCTTCTTGCGGAGATAGGAGATGTACAGCTCGACAATGTTCGCCTGGCCGCCGAAGTCGTAGTTCCATACCCGGTCCAGGATCTGCGCCTTGCTCACCACGCGGCGGGCGTTGCGCATCAGGTACCGCAACAGCTCGAATTCGGTAGCCGTCAACGGAATCAACTCGCCGCCCCGGAACACCTCGCGTGAGTCCTCATCCAGCGTCAGGTCGCCGACCGTGATGGTCGACGACTCGGCCGTGCTGACGACATGGGTGCGGCGCAGCAGGGCGCGCAACCGCAGCACCAACTCCTCGATGGAGAACGGCTTCGTCACGTAGTCGTCGCCGCCGGCGGTGAGCCCGGCGATCCGGTCCTCGACCGCGTCTTTGGCGGTCAGGAACAACACCGGCACTGCATCACTGTCGGCGCGTGCCCTGCGCAGTACCTCGAAGCCGTCCATGTCCGGCAGCATCACGTCGAGCACGATGAGATCGGGTTTGAAGCTGCGGGCGGCGCTGACGGCGGATCGGCCGTCGTGCACCGCCTGCACCTGCCACCCCTCGTAACGCAGCGCCATGCCGACCAGCTCGGCCAGCGTCGGCTCGTCGTCGACCACCAGGACGCGGATCGGCCGGCCGTCGGGTCCGGACAGGATCTCGCGGGTCGGCCGGGAGACGCCGGTGGCCCCGGACATGGGTGCGCTGGTCATACCGACGATCCTCGGTGATCCTGGTGTGCCGCGGCTAGGCCCCGGCTGTGTATTTCCTGTGCGACCGACCGTTACCGCCGGGGAGCCGAGAAACTCAGCCCTGAAGCACAGTGCCGTTCTTCACGGTGACTTGGACCTCGGGCAGCGGCGCCGTCGCGGGCCCCTGCAGGACGGCGCCGGTGGAGGCGGTGTACCGGGAACCGTGGCATGGGCAGTCGACCTCGTCGCCCGACTGTGCGGCGACGACCGCGCACCCCTGATGGGTGCATATCCCTGAGTGGGCGGTCACCGTGTCGCCGGTGCGGGCGAGCACCACCTGATCGACGACCAGCGCGCCACCGTCGGGAATGTCGCTGACGGCGGCCAATTCGGCGCCTTTCGCCACGGTGGTGGTTGTCGCGGTCGGGCTGCTGCCGCACGCGGCGACCAGCGCGGCGGCAGCGGCGCCACCGCCGACGGCGAGTACGGTGCGGCGGTTGGGCAGGCTGGGCGATCCCGGCATCGTCAGGTGTCCTCTCGGTCGTGGCCGGTGTTCCGGCACAGGTCCAGCATGGCAGCCGGTCCTGGGAACACCTGTTCACTGTCTGCAACGACGCGGGTGCGCAGAAGGTTCACGCCGCGACAGCAGCGAACCCGGCCACGAGCGGTCAAGTCGCACGCTGACCCCGCCCTACGGGCGTGAATAGTGTGCAACCTCGACGAGATTGCCGTCCGGATCAAGGGTGTAGATGGACGTTATCGGTCCGCGGGCGCCATTTCGCTGCACCGGTCCTTCCTGCACGGCGATCTCAGCGGCCTGCCAGGTCGCGAGGATCTCCGCCACCGTTGCGTCGGTCTCGAAGCAGATGTCCAGAGCGCCGGGCGTCTCACTGGTAGCCGTCTCCCAGCCGTCAGCGCCGACGGGTCGCAGGTTGATCTTTTGCGATCCGAATACCAAAGCGGTCCGTCCAGCGCCGTAGGTTTCGACCTGCACGCCGAGGGCTCGTTGGTACCAGGCGGCAGTGGCGTCGATGTCGGCGCAGTTCAGGACGATGTGGTCGATGCCGGAGATCTGAAAAGCCACCCGCCCATCGTAGGAGCCCGGCAACGACGTGCGCGTCCGGTTCACCGCCCCGACTCATCGGAACCTGCGATCAGCCGCGCTGTCGCGTCGGCCTCGAACCGCGCCCCCATCGCCTGCCATCGGGCAAGCGCACGCGAGCCGTGGCCGCTGTCCGACTCGAGCCGCGCCAGGCACCGCTCGCGGATGGCGTCGACCCAGTCGGATTCCTTGGCCGGCGCGGCCAGGCGGTCGACCATGGCAGCCGCCTCGGGGTGTCCCGCCGCGACCGCCAGCTCAGCGCCCGCCGCGCGCGCGAAGCCCTCATATTGACGATCGACGAAGGCCTGCCGGCTGCGGTCGAGAAGGTAGGGCACGCTCGTGAGTTCGCCGCGGTGCAGGGCGAGGCGGGCGTCTACGTACGCCGACACTGCAGCCAGTGTGGGGGAGCGGTCGGCCACGTCGACGCCGGCGAGTCGCAGAGTGCGCTGCCGCCAGACGCTTTCGCCGGGTCTATCGGCCAGTCCGACTGCCAGGACGGTGAAGGCTCCGGCGGTCGACATCCAGGCACGGGCCGGGCAGCCGTCGACGAGCCACCTGCGCCACATCGTCTCCGCGGCTGCGGTGGCGTCGTCAAGGCGGCCCAGCAGCGTCAGCGCGCGGACCTCGCGGGGCAACTCCTGGCCGTCCTGGCCCGGCCCGGGCCCGATGGCCTCCAGGCCGCGGGCCTCAACCGGTCGCCCGACGATCAGCGCCGTGCTGGCCGCCGCGTGCAGGGCGTCGACCGCCTCCTCCAGACCGCGAGGAGTGGCATGCGCCTGTCCGCGCAACAGCTCGACGCGTCGGAGGGCGGCGTCGCGCGCCGCGCGGAGGCGTTGCTCGGCGATGCAGGCGACGGTGAGGGCGTCGAGGGCGGCGGCGACCCGAACCGGGTCCCGAGTCTGCTCGGCAGCGGCAACTGCCTGTTCGGCGGCGTCGCTGCCACCGTCGTGCCAGGCCGCCGCGGCGGACAGCGCTGCGCTGTCCTCCGGGTCGTCCCCGACGTCGCGCCGGGCGATAGCCAGCACGTCCTCGATCGGAAGACCGCACGGACCGGTCGCGGGTGATTCCGGGGGATAGCGGTACCAGGCGACGATGGCTGACGACAGGGCTCGCGAGCGAGAAGCCCGGTCGCCGGCGGCGTCAGCTCGTTCGCCTGCCTGAACCAACAATCGGTGCGTGGCGTCGTTGCTGGCGCGAGCCGCCCCGACCGCCGCCGCATCCATCAGATCGTCGACGGCGAGCCGGGAATCGGGAGAGCGGTCGGCGGCTGCGACCAGACATTCCAGGGCATCGGTGAGACGACCCGCCCGCAGCGCCAACGCGGCGACATCACGCACCAGTGCGTGCACTGATGGATCCGGTCGGGGCGGGGAGTTCAGGGCGGCGTTGACGAGGTCGGGAAGCTCTCGAACGGGCCGAGTGTCATCGGTATCGAGCAACCATCGCGCTCGTCGGGCGGCCCAGCCGGCGATGCGTTCGCCTACCGTGCCGCCGGCCTGTCCCTCGCCGGCGAAGTGACGCACCAGGTCGAGCATGCTCCAACGCGTGTGGTGTTCGCTTCGATGCACCTGGAGCAGGCTCTTGGCAGCCAACTCCGACAGCAACAGCGCGGTTTGCTGCGTCGAGGTCCCGTTCACCGCCGCTGCGGTGTCCAGATCCACGGCGTGCTGGAAGCGAGCCAGGATGCGCAGAAGTTCCCGTTGCTCGTGGTCGAGGAGGGCGAGGCTCCACGCGACGGTGGCAGAAGCCGATCGGTGACGCAGGTCGGGATCCCGGCCGCCGCTGAGAGCTGGGAGGCGGCCGTGCAGCCCGGCGCGCAGACCATCGAGACCCAAGGTGTGAACCCGCGCGGCGGCAAGCTCGATCGAGAGGGGGACGCCCTCCAG
The DNA here is from genome assembly GCF_000426645.1 of Nakamurella lactea DSM 19367. Lineage (GTDB taxonomy): Bacteria > Actinomycetota > Actinomycetes > Mycobacteriales > Nakamurellaceae > Nakamurella > Nakamurella lactea. Next base: position 165,533 of record NZ_AUFT01000019.1, read on the forward strand.
GAGCGCCACGATGTCCACGAGGTCAGGGGACGGGTCGAGGCCGGATCGGTCACAGAACAGTCTGACGGCGGCGCCGGTACTCGCCACCAGCGGCGTCAACACCATCACGTCCTCCCCGGGGAGGCGCAGCGGTTCGCGCGAGGTGGCCAGCACGGTCGCTCGGCGACAGCCGAAGTGCAACACGCCGACCAGGTCGGCGACCTCGGCGGACAGGTGCTCGCAGTTGTCCAGGAGCAACAAGGCTCGCCGATCCCCGAGTGCACGGCCCAGAGCGGTCCGCGCCGGAACGCCGGCTTCCTCGGCAACGCCGAGGGTGTCGGCGATGGCGCTCGCGGCAGTGCCGGCGCTGACCGGCAACAGGTCGACGGCGGCCACCAGATCCCACGATCGGGCGAGCCGAGCGAGCACTTCGTGGGCAAGTCGGGTCTTGCCAACTCCGCCCGGGCCGACGACCGTGACGATGCGCCCCCGCTCCGCGCGGACGGCCAGCTCGTCGACCGCGCTGTCGCGACCGATGAAGCTGGTCTCGAAGGTCCGGAGCCCCATCATTGCGGGCGTGCGGTCGAGGTCGTCCGCGAACCGCGCCAACTCGCGTCGGTCCGCCGCTCCGGACTTACGCAGCAGCGACGTGACGTGACTCTCCACGGTCCGCACCGAGACGAACAACTGGTCGGCGAGCTGGTCGTTGGTCTGGTGCGCGCGGATGCCTGCGAGGACCTCGGCCTCGCGCGGGGTGACGGATCCCAGCCAATCAGGAGTCACGTCGACATTGTCTCGCTAGGGACTCGGCGGCTGCCGGCGTACGGCGTAGCGCACGTGCACCGCCCGGGCCGCCGGCACGGCCTCGATCAACTCGAGCTCCCAGTGCCGATCGGGCAACTCGTCGAACAGGCGGGTGCCCTGGCCGAAGAGGACCGGCACGATGTGAAGCGAGATCTCGTCGATCAGGGCCGCGGTCAGGAAGCTCCGGGCGAGCCTGGCGCCGCCCATCACGGTGACGTCCCGGCCTTTTGCGGCCGTCCGCGCCACCTCGAGCGCCGACTCGAGCCCATCGGTGACGAACCGGTAGACACCACCTTCGGGCACTGCCCTCGGCGTCGAGTGCGTGACGACGACGACCGGGAGACGGAGGTCGCCGGTCGGGCCGTCCGCGCCCCACCACGGAAGGGAATCGTCATAGTTCCGCCGTCCGGTGATCACGGCACCGTTGGCCTTCGAAACCCGGGCGAAGTACTCCAGGCTGGTCCTGTCGTCGCCGAGGAGCCACTGGTGCAGTTGCTCACCGTCGCGGCCCAACGGTTGGTCGGGACTGCGTTCGGCGGCCGTGATGTAGCCGTCGAGGGACATGCTGATGTCGAAGACGGTCTTGCTCATGTGGATGTCCTTTCACCGGTTGATGCTGTCGTCGGTACCCGGGTTCGTCGATGGTGTGGCCCGCGCTGCCCCTGCCAGGGTGTCCAGGGCGATCGGGATGCGGTGATCCGGGCCGCCGTCGTCGGCGAGGAGCCACAGCCGGGCTGTCCGGGCGCGGTAGAGGCGGAACTCCGCATCACCGGAGACGTCGTCGACCGTCCACGGCCGGTTGCCGTGTTGTTGCGAACGCTCCGAATAGGAACCGATCTCGCGACGCGCGTCGCTGTCGGAGCACTGCGCTGCCCACGCCTCGGCGTACACCGCGGCGGCCCGTCCGACCGGGACCGATGAATCGAACACGGTGATGGCGACCTGGGGGTTCATCGAGATCAGCCGCGAGTGCCGAGCCAGCGGCCGCGACACCCACCAGAACGACGCGAAATCGTCATGGGCGAAGTAGACCGGCGTCACCCAGGGCGTACCGCCCGGAGTGGCGGTGGCCAGCACGAGGTACTTGTTCGCCTCGACGACGTCACCGGCGGCCTGCGTCGATTCCTGGGTCGTCTGCCTGTCAACGGTCACCTCATCAGTCCAGCCCACGACCGGTGGGCGACGCCTCCGTGCTGGCCACGGATGTGCCTGGGGCCCCGAATCGGCACCGTTGACGTTCCACCCATCACAGGAGGATGAGATGAGAAACGACGACAAGTCTCGGACGGGCGCGGCCGGCATGACCGCGGACCCCGATCATGCGTTGTCGCCCGTTCCACTGATGCAACTGACGACCGGCTTCTGGGCGTTCAAGACGCTCGCCGCCGCCCATGAGCTCGACCTGTTCCACCGCCTGTCCGGCACGACCGGTACGACCGCCGGGGACCTTGCCGAGGCATTGGCGATCCAGGAGCGACCGGCCGCGATGCTGCTCACCGGGTGTGCCGCACTCGGGCTGCTGGTGAAGGTGGACGGGCGCTTTGCCAACAGCCCGCTGGCCGAGGAGTTCCTGGTCCGCGGCAAGCCCTACTACTTCGGCGGCTGGGTGCAGATGCTCGACCAGCGGCTGTACCCGGGTTGGGCCAGGCTGACCGAAGCGATCCGCTCGAACCGCCCGACCACGTGGGATCCCGACCGGCAGAGCTCGCTCTTCGACGGTGAGGATCCCCGGCTGCTTGCCGTGTTCTGGGAGGCGATGCACTCGCTGTCGACGTTCACCGCGCGCGCCCTTGGCCAGGCCATCGATCTGAGCGGTCAGCGCAGGTTGCTCGATGTCGGCGGTGGATCCGCGGCGTTCGACATCGAACTGTGCCGGCTCAACCCAGACCTGACCGCGACGGTGTACGAGTTGCCGAAGGTCGTCGACATCGCGGCCGAAAAGGTCGCGGAAGCAGGCCTTTCAGGGCGGATCGAAACGGTGACCGGCGACTTCTTCGCCGACTCATCGTTGCCCGATGGGCACGACACGATCCTGCTGTCGATGATCATGCACGACTGGGCCGAGGACCGCTGCCGGGCGATCCTCCAGAAGTGCTGGGCTGCGCTGCCGAGCGGTGGTGTGGTGGTCATCGCTGAATTGCTGGTCAACGACGAGCAGACGGGACCCCCGTCCGCGGCACTGATGAGCCTCAACATGCTGGTCGAGACCGAGGGCCGCAACTACACATCCGCCGAGTACCGCGCATGGCTCGGTGACCTGGGCTTCCAAGACATCCGTACGGTCTGGTTCGAGGCCGCCGGCGCGAACGGTGCCGTGATCGGCCGGAAACCGTGATGTCAGGCCGGATGGTGCCCCCAGCAAGATTCGAACTTGCGACACCCGCTGTATGAACCTACCCCAGGCGACATGACTAGGAAGATGGCGTCCGTGTATGTCTGCAAGTCGACGCTTGGCGTCGACGCAGACGTCGCGAGGCATCACTCGAGCTCACTGCAGCGCCCTTTGAAAGCGTGTAGTAAACGTGTCATTGCGATGTGCCCGGGCCGGCCACGGATCTGGCTGTAAGGCGGACGCACCGGACCCGTCGGTTGGTCACAATTACGAGGTCTGAGCAGACGTCATGACAACCACAACGCTAACGAAGCCGGACCGGTGAGCTGACTACCAGGGTCTTTGCTCGCGCAGAACGTTCGTCGGGCGACGATAGTCAGCGACTGGGAGCAGACGTCAGCCAGCGGCCCCATACTGTGGTCCGGCGGCATCACGGCCTGTGCGCCTCAGGCGGTCAACAAGTATTCGCGCGCCCAACACTCACTTCAACGTCGAGGCCCTCAGCCATGGCGATGCCTTGTGCGTCCTGTGTGGCAAGGCATGTGTGCAGCTTGCGATGCGTCCCAACCCAAAGTTGGCTGTTCTCGGAGGGGCCGTAGGCGTGTTCGGCGCTGCCGACCTCAATCTTGGTCCAGCGTGCTCCGGCGCCACTCTGTCTGCCAAGTGACCAGGTCGCGAAGACGATAGGCGACAGCGCCATTCCGCACCTTGATGAAGGCCGGGCCCTTCCCCGCGCTTCGCAGGTTGACGAGAGTCCGTGCGTTGTAGGGCGTGTAGGCAGCCGCTTCGTCGGTGCTCAGGAGCCGGTTGCCATCATCGGCATCAAGGGACTGACTCTGCGAATGACTCATTGTTTCCTCCATGCACCTGAGATGCGGATCCGATGGCGCGATGTCCCGGCGGACGGCCGGCGTGCCTGGATATCGGAACTGGCACGCTCGGCTGGTCGCCTGAGCAACCGCGCTACATCGAGTCTGGCTCTCGGATCGAGAGTCTGTACTAGGAGCATGCTGATCCGCAGGACGAAAGTGGACAGCTGTTAGACAACAACCTCTTGGTTCGCTGGCCGACAGGCCGTCGACAGCCCTTCGGCCGTTGCCGACGCTGTCGGTGATGTGTTGGGCGAGCCGTCGGAATGCCTGGACCTAGCCGGCGGTTGTCGGCCCGACGGTTCAGTAGCCGTCGCGAGCTTTGCAGCACAGGCTGGTGATGACCATGAGTGAACCCAGCAGGCGCCCGATCCCGCGATGGGGCATTCGGGTTCGGTCGACAGGTCGCCTTCGATGACGGTCTGGCTCATGACCCATAACCGTTGCGGCGTTCACCGGCAGATGCTGGTCGAGCCGGACACTGTATGCGCAGCGTTCTGCTCTCCGCCCAACTGACCTTGGGCGGGGCGGCCGGGCCGGTTCGGCCACCGTGGGCCGGCGTTGGGACTTGAATTCGCCGGCACTCCTCCCGCTCAAGGTGAGGGTGCGACCTCGGCCAGACGACTGGCCTCGTCGCGGCCACCGCTTCTGGTACAAGCGATTCCGCGGAATCACCCTAAACGGAGTCACCCGAGGCGCCCAGTTTGATAGAACTGTATAGAAAGTGGCCCATTTCTATGCACTTCTACGGAGGCGGGATGTCACTCGAGAGCCCCTACAAGCCCGGCCCGGGCCTGGCACCGCCGCAGATCGCGGGCCGCCAGGCCGAGTTCAGCGAGGCGTTCACCCTGCTCAGACGGATCGAGAACTATGGCGCCGTCGGGAGGGCACCCTTGGTGTACACCGGGATCCGGGGCATGGGCAAGACTGTGCTGCTTCGGCAGGTCGCTATCGAGGCGCAGAACCGTGGCTTTGTCGTGGCGTCAGTCAGGGCCAACTCCGAGACGTCGGTGCCCCAGCTGGTGGCCACCACCATCGGGAAGGCCCTGGCCGATCTGCCTGGCAATCGCGTTGCTGGCTCCTGGCAGCAGTGGAAGGACCGTCTGGCCAGGCTCGACGTCCAGGTCAACCTGGCCGGCCTGGTCACCGTCACGAAGAAGGCGGACCCGGGTCCCGACGGCCACATCGAGCCGCACGTGCTGCACGAGCTGATCGCGAGCAGCGCACAGATCGTCCGGGAGCAGAACCGGCCCGGCCTGTTGATCACCATCGATGAGATCCAGAGTGCTTCACGCTCGGGCAGGATCACCATCGGCCACGTCTTGCAGTCCCTCGGGGAGGATCCCAACGCTCCCGTGCCTGCCACCATCATCAGCGCTGGACTACCCAATAGTTCGGATTCATTGACGGTCGCCGGAACGTTCACCGAGCGCTTTACCTATCGCAGGCTGCCCGGGTTGTCCGAGAGCGAGGCCGCTGAGGCTCTGCTCGCCCCGGCGAATCGCCTGGGCGTGGGATTCAACGACGACGCTGTTGGCCTGATCTTGGCTGAGGCAGATGGATCCCCGTATCTCATCCAGTTGCTTGGCGATCAGACGTGGGTGGCGGCCGCCCCGGACCGCCCCCAAATGCTGACCGTCGAGCACGCACGGCGCGGGTTGGCGGTGGCCAGCGAAGAACTTACTCACGGGATGTTCCGGACGAGGTGGCAGCGGGCCACACCGATGGAGAAGCAGGTTCTCACGGCCGTCGTTCGACGTCTGAACCCCGCAGGGATTGCCCAGATCAGTGATGTGGCCAGCGATCTGGAGCGCACGACCAAGGACATCAGCCAACAGCGCAGCAGCCTGATCGACAAGGGGATCCTTCAACCCGCGGGGTGGGGAGAGATCGGGTTCAGCACGCCGGCATTCGCGCGCTACGTCCGGGCACAGACGTCTTCACCGCTTACCGATGGGCCGAGCAGGAAAGAGTTGCTCGCACAGATCGTTGCGCTGCGGCAGCAGCTCGACGCGACGAGCGAGGCCGAGGTGCCATCTCCGGTGCAGGACACAGCACAGATCCACGATTCATCACCGGTGCCAGATGACGGGACCGAACCCGAGTAGTTGCTGCTTGGGGCGGCGAGTCGCCACCCGAGGGGAGGCTCGCTCGTGGTCAGCGACGGGTCGCCAAGGCGGCGGATGCGGGGCGACTTCGCTTGTTATCAGGGCCGGGATTAACCTCGTGCTTTCGTCGAGGTAGCACCGCTGGTGTGTGTTGATCATGAAGAAAGGTGCTCTGACCTGCAAGGATTGGTCTTGTCTAGGGACCGTCCGTGCTGAAGATCAGGAGCACCTTTCTGGTGTCGAACTCTACCTCGTTGTATCCGCGGGTCCGCGTTGATCAGAGGGCGTCGGGTGTGGTGTCCCACGCCGGCGGGGTGATGTTGACCGAAACCGTGCGGCG
>NZ_AUFT01000020.1 GCF_000426645.1 Nakamurella lactea DSM 19367
GATCTCAACTTTGTCGTGCCGGGCAAGTTCGGTGCGACGACCGGCGAGAACACTCTCGTGGTAAGGGATTTGCTCGGCAACGCCACCACCATGGTGTTCACCCTGGGCTGATCAAGGCACCTGGCACAGCCAGGACGGTGGGGTCCGTGTCCCGTCCGGGATGCGGGCCCCACCGTTCGATCTGCCGTTGCCCCAGCGTCCGTGCCCCAAGGCACGGGGATGTGCCCGGGTAGCCGAACCTCGGTTGATGCCCCGTCATGCTCAGCCCGGGGCGCGGCCGGCGACGGCGGACGTCAGCGCGGCGGCGGCCTGCCGGGCGGGCTCGGCGAACGCGGCGAAGTTCCGGGCGCAGTAGTCGTCGTCACAGACGTGCCGGAACGTCACGCCGACGGCGGCCAGCGGTCTGCCCTGGTGGTCGAACGCGGCCGACGCCACCGATGCGGTGCCGGCGGACACCCTGCCGTGCTCAACGGCCCAGCCCCGCTCAAGGGTCGCGGACAGATCGGAACGCAACTGGCCGAGCGTCTGCGGGCCGGTCCCGGTCCGGCTGACGAACGACGAACGGTCCGGGAACAGCGCGCGGACCTGAGCAGCCGGCGAAGCGGCCAGCAGGCTCAGTCCGGTGGCGGTGAGCGGCGCCGGGAGCCGGACCCCGATGTCCGTCACCAGGGTCGGGCCGAACCGGCCGCCCCGCTCCTTGAGCAGGTACAGCATCTGATTGCCGTGCAGCACCCCGAGATGAGCGGTCGGCCCGGCGGCCGGATCGAGTTCGGCCGCCACCGCGGCCAACCGGCGTACCAGCGGCCGCCCCAGTCGCTCCAGTGGCTCGCCGCGCAGATAGGCGGATCCGATCTCGAACGAGGACAGGCCCAAACCCCAGCGACGCTCCGCCGGAAGGTGCACCGCGAAGCCGGCCGCCGCCAGTTCGCCGAGCAGTTCGTAGACGGTTGAGCGGGCCAGCCCGAGCTCGCGGCCGATCGCGGTGGCCGACATCGGGGCCGGCCGGCCCGCGAGCACCTGCAGGACGGCGAGCCCGCGACGCAGTGCCGGCACCGGTGGCCGGCGATCCGCCGTACCTGCGTGTCCGCGGCCCGTGGTCATCTGTCCGGTATACCGGACAGATTCCCAGCTCGGCCACTCGCGCCCGGCCCGCTTCGGGCATCCAATGAGCAGATGCACGCACACCCACCCGCCGATCCTTCGACCGTCACCGTCTCGATCGGGCCGCTGACCGTCGAGCAGGTGGTCGCGGTCGCCCGGCACGGCGCGGCCGTCGAGCTTTCCGCCGCATCGCTGACGGCGATGGCCGAGTCCCGCGCGGTGGTCGACGCGTTGGCTCACGACACCCACCCGCATTACGGCATCTCCACCGGATTCGGCGCGCTGGCCAGCACGCACATCCCGGCAGCTCGCCGTGCCCAGCTGCAGGCCTCGCTGATTCGTTCGCATGCCGCCGGCACCGGTGCCCCGGTGGAGACCGAGGTGGCCAGGGCGCTGATGCTGCTGCGGCTGTCGACGCTGGCCACCGGCCGGACCGGTATCCGGCCGGCGACCGCGCAGCTGTTGGTCGGCCTGCTCAATTCCGGCATCACGCCGCCGGTTCCCGAGTACGGCTCCCTGGGCTGTTCCGGGGACCTGGCCCCGCTGGCGACCATCGCGCTGGCGCTGATCGGCGAGGGTGAAGTGGTCGACTCGAGCGGCACCCGTCGCCCGGCCGCCGAGGCGTTGGCCGCGGCCGGCCTGGCACCGGTGGTGTTGGCCGAGAAGGAGGGCCTGGCGCTGATCAACGGCACCGACGGCATGCTCGGCATGCTGTGCCTGGCCCTGTACGACCTCGAGATCCTGTGGGACACTGCCGATCTCGCCGCTGCCACGTCGGTCGAGGCGCTGCTCGGCACCGACCGGGTGTTCGCCGCCGATCTGCAGGCCCTGCGTCCGCAGGTCGGGCAGGCGACCAGCGCCCGGCGGATCGCGGCGGCGCTGGCCGGCTCGCCGATCGTCGCCTCGCACGCCGGTCCCGAGGACCCGTCGGTGCAGGATGCCTATTCGTTGCGCTGCGCGCCGGCCGTGCACGGCGCCGCCCGCGACACCGCCGGCCACGCCAGGACCATCGCCGAGCGAGAACTGGCCAGCGCCATCGACAATCCGGTGGTGCTGGCCGATGGCCGGGTGGAGTCGAACGGCAATTTCCACGGTGCGCCGATCGCCGCGGTGCTCGATTTTCTGGCCATCTCGGTGGCCGACGTCGCCTCCATCTCGGAGCGGCGAACGGACCGGATGCTCGATCCGGCCCGGTCCCGCCGGCTGCCGCCGTTCCTGGCGCACGAGGTCGGCGTCGATTCCGGGCACATGATCGCCCAGTACACCCAGGCCGGAATGGTCGCCGAACTCAAGCGGCTGGCGGTCCCGGCATCCGTCGATTCGATACCGAGTTCGGCGATGCAGGAGGATCACGTTTCGCTCGGTTGGCACGCCGCGCGCAAGCTCCGCCGCGGGGTCGACGCGTTGCGCCGGGTGCTGGCCATCGAGCTGTTGACCGCCGCCCGCGCGATCGACCTGCGGGCGCCGCTGCTGCCCGGCGCGGTGACCGGCGCGGTGCGCCAGGTGATCCGCACCGTCGTCGACGGCCCCGGTCCGGACCGGCACCTCGCGGTCGAGATCGATGCCGTGGTCGGGCTTCTCGAGGCCGGCGCGGTGACGGCGGCGGCGCCACTGGATGACGCACCTACCGAACGCAGAACGACCACCGACGCTGACGAGGATGCCCGATGACCATCACCTCCGGCCCGCGGCCGGTCCGCTCGCCGCACGGAACCACCCTGACCGCGAAATCCTGGGCCACCGAGGCTCCGCTGCGGATGCTGCAGAACAACCTCGACCCCGACGTCGCAGAGGACCCGGACAATCTGGTCGTCTACGGCGGCACCGGCAGGGCGGCCAGGGACTGGGCCAGCTTCGACGCCATCTGTTCCTCGTTGCGGGACATGGACCAGGACGAAACCCTGCTGGTGCAGTCGGGTCGGCCGGTCGGCATCCTGCGCACCCACGAGTGGGCCCCGCGGGTGCTGATCGCCAACTCGAACCTGGTGCCGGACTGGGCGAACTGGCCCGAGTTCCGCCGGCTGGAACACCTCGGGCTGACGATGTACGGCCAGATGACGGCGGGGTCGTGGATCTACATCGGCAGTCAGGGCATCGTTCAGGGCACCTACGAGACGTTCGCCGCGATCGCCGACAAGTTCGCCGCGGCCGGCCGGCTCCCCGGCGGTGACGGGACCCTGGCCGGCACCCTCACGTTGACCGCAGGACTTGGCGGGATGGGGGGCGCCCAGCCGTTGGCCGTGACCATGAACGGCGGCGCCGTGCTGGCCATCGACTGCGACCCGGCCAGAGCCGCCCGTCGAGTTGAAACCCGCTACCTGGATGTGGTGGCCGACTCGCTGGAGCACGGGATCGAGCTCGCCTCGGCGGCCAGGCGGGATCGGAAGGCGCTGTCGGTGGGGGTGATCGGCAACGCCGCCGAGATCGTCCCCGAGTTGCTGCGCCGCGGGGTGGAGATCGACATCGTCACCGACCAGACCAGCGCGCACGATCCGCTGGCCTACCTGCCGATCGGCGTCGAACTGGGCGACTGGCACGACTATGCGGCCGCCAAGCCGGACGAGTTCACCGACCGGGCGCGGGAATCGATGGCGGCGCATGTCGAGGGAATGGTCGGGTTCGCCGACAATGGTGCCGAGGTCTTCGACTACGGCAACTCGATCCGCGGCGAGGCGCAACTGGCCGGTTACGAGCGGGCGTTCGACTTCCCCGGTTTCGTCCCGGCCTACATCCGGCCGCTGTTCTGCGAGGGCCGCGGGCCGTTCCGCTGGGTGGCGCTGTCGGGGGACCCGAAGGACATCCACGCCACCGACGCCGCTATCCGCGAGCTCTTTCCGGACAACGCGTCACTGCAGCGATGGATGACGCTGGCGCCGGAACGCATTGCGTTCCAAGGGCTTCCGGCGCGGATCTGCTGGCTCGGAGCCGGTGAACGACACCTGGCAGGGCTCCGGTTCAACGAAATGGTGGCGTCCGGAGAGCTGTCCGCGCCAGTGGTGATCGGCCGCGACCACCTGGACGCCGGATCGGTCGCCTCTCCGTACCGGGAGACCGAGGCGATGGCCGATGGCAGCGACGCGATCGCCGACTGGCCACTGCTCAATGCACTGGTCAACACTGCCTCAGGGGCCAGCTGGGTGTCCATCCACCACGGCGGCGGGGTCGGCATCGGCCGGTCGATCCATGCCGGTCAGGTGAGCCTGGCCGACGGCACCGACCTCGCCGCGCAGAAGCTCGAGCGGGTACTTACCAACGATCCGGCGATGGGGGTGCTGCGTCACGTCGATGCCGGCTATCCGGAGGCCGACGCGGCGGCCGAGCGCACCGGGCTCAAGGTTCCGATGAGTCGCCGGGCCGATGAGCCGCAGACCCGATGAGCCGCAGGGCCGATGACGCCGCACACTGATCGGATGAGATCGCATCCACCCGACGGCCGGTTCGGCGGGCTATGGGCCGACCTGGCCGGGATCGGCCGGGACGCGCTGCGCGGCGGCTACGCCCGGCACGGCTTCGACGACGCCGATCTGCAACTGCGCGAATGGTTCGTCGAGCAGGCCCGGCGGCGCGGGCTGGACACCGAGACGGATCGCAATGGCAACCTCTGGGCCTGGTGGGGGAGTCCTGGGCCGAACGCCGTGGTCACCGGGTCGCATCTGGACTCGGTACCCGGCGGCGGCGCCTTCGACGGACCGCTCGGGGTGGTGTCGGCCCTGCTGGCGGTGGACGAACTCCGGTTGCGCGGCGTCCGGCCGGCGGTGCCGCTGGCACTGGTCTGCTTCGCCGAGGAGGAGGGCGGCCGGTTCGGCCTGCCCTGCCTGGGTTCTCGGCTGCTGGTCGGTGCGATCGACCCGGACGCCGCGCGGCGGCTGCGGGACGGCGACGGCATCTCGGTCGCCGATGCGATGCAACGGGCCGGGGTCGATCCGGCCGGAGCCGGCCCTGATCCGCAGCGGCTGGCCGGGATCGGCGCCTTCGTCGAACTGCACATCGAGCAGGGGCGGTTGCTGCGGGCCGCCGATCCGACCGCCGCGATCGGCGTCGGGTCCAGCATCGTCGCCCACGGCCGGTGGCGGATCACCGTGTCCGGTCAGGGCAATCATGCCGGGACCACCGCGCCCCGGGACCGCCACGATCCGATGATCCCCGCGGCCGGCGCGGTGCTGGCCGCCCGCCGGGTGATCCAGGCCCATCCCGGAGCTGTCGCCACGGTCGGCCGGCTGCAGCCGATTCCCGGGGGTACCAACGTGATCGCCTCCTCGGTCGACGTCTGGCTCGACGTTCGGCACGGCGCGGCGGCCGACACCTCGGCGCTGGTCGACGAGATCCTGCACGAGGCGCGCGCCGAGGCCGAGCTGGAGGGTTGTGACCTGCGGGTGCATCGGGAGTCGATGACGGACCAGGTCACCTTCGACCCGGCGCTCACCATGGACCTGTCTGCCCGACTGGGGGCACCGGCGGTCCCGACCGGTGCCGGTCATGATGCCGGGCTGCTGGCTCCCCATGTCCCGACGGCGATGTTGTTCGTGCGCAATCCGTCCGGGGTGTCGCACGCGCCGGACGAGTACGCCGAGACCCAGGACTGCCTGACCGGAGTGCGGGCTCTCGCCGACACCCTCGAAGGGCTGCTGGCCCCCGAGGCAGTGCCCCGGTGACCGTCTTCCGGTGTGCGGCGGCGTGGATCGACAACGCGGTCAGCGGACCGGTGGACATCGTCACCGATCATGGCGTGATCACCGCGATCGGGCCACCCGACACCACCGGCGACGACCAGCCGGAGTCGTTGCCGGGCCTGGTGTTCCCCGGTTTCGCCGACGCCCACTCGCACGTGTTCCACCGGGCCCTCCGCGGCCGGACCCACGGCGCCGATGCGCAGGCGGGAAGCTTCTGGACCTGGCGCGAGACGATGTACGCGCTGGCCGGTCGGCTCGACCCCGACTCGCTGCACGCGCTGGCCCTGGCCACCTACACCGAACTGCTCTGCGCCGGGTACACCGCGGTCGGCGAGTTCCACTACCTGCACCACCGGCCGGACGGCGGCCGGTACGACGATCCGAACGCGATGGGCCTGGCAGTGACGGATGCCGGCGCCGAGGCCGGCATCGACGTCACCCTGCTCGACGTCGCGTACCTGAGCAGTGGGTTCGGCAAGCCGACAGTCGGTGTGCAGCAGCGCTTCTCGGACGGCTCCATCGATGCCTGGGCGGATCGGGTGGCTGCTTTGCCGTCAGCCCTGCGGACCGGCGTCGCCGTGCATTCGGTACGCGCGGTACCCGAGTCCGCACTGGGCTCGGTGGCCGCGGCCGCCGACGGCCGGGTGCTGCACGTGCACCTGTCCGAGCAAGCTGCAGAGAACGAAGCCTGCCTGGCCGCAACCGGCCGCACCCCGGCCGCCCTGCTGCACGGGGCCGGGGTGCTCGGTCCGCGAACGTCGGCGGTGCACGCCACCCACCTGACCGCCGGCGACCTGGGGCTGCTCGCCGGAACGGGCACCACGGCGGTGATCTGCCCGACCACCGAGGCCGACCTGGCCGATGGCCTGCCGTCGATCGCCGCGATGGTGGACGCCGGAATCAGGCTCGCCTGCGGCGGCGACCAGCAGGTGATCGTCGATCCGTTTGCCCAGGCGCGCGGTATCGAGTACGGCGAACGGTCGGCCACCGGCCGGCGTGGCACCATGCTGCCGGCGGCACTGGTCGGGGCGGCCACTGTCAACTCGCACCGCAGTATCGGCTCGCCCGGCGGCTCGATCGAGATCGGGGCTCCCGCCGACCTGGTAGCGGTTCGCACCGACTCGGCGCGGACCGCCGGCGCCGACCCCGATCAGCTGGTGATGGTGGCCGCCGCCGCGGATGTCGCCGTGGTGGTGCGGGCCGGTGAGGTGGTCGCCACGAACGGAATTCACCGTCGGTTCGGCGATCCGGGTGAGATGCTGGGGGCGTCGATCGCCAGGGCATGGCGCTGAGGCGACCACTGGCACCGACAGTACGACACAGTGAGGACAATCCATGGGACACAACGGGTCGGACGAGCAGGGTGGGCGCCGGACCGGCGGCGAGTGGGATCCGGGCGGTTCGCTGCTGCTGCACGGGATGTCCAGTCTGGTCACGGTTGACGAAGAGTCCGGCGAGGGACCGCTCGGCACCGTGCGCGACGGCGCCGTGGTGATCGAGGACGGACTGATCGTCTGGGTCGGCGACGCCGCGACGGCGCCGGCGGCGGACGACGCCATCGATCTCGGCGGCCGTTCGATGCTCCCTGGATGGGTCGACTCGCACTCCCATCTGGTGTTCGCCGGCGAGCGATCGGCCGAGTTCACCGACCGGATGGCCGGTCGCCAATACTCGGCCGGAGGGATCGTGGCGACGGTCGAGGCGACCAGGGCGGCCACCGACGAGGAGTTGCTGGCCGGCGTCCGCCGGCATCTGGCCGAGATGGCCAGGGGCGGCACCACCTGCGTGGAGACCAAGTCGGGGTACGGGCTCACCAAGGCAGATGAACTCCGGTCGCTGCGGGTGGCCGAGCAAGCCGGGGTCGACGCCATCACCTTCCTCGGTGCCCATGTCGTGCCACCGGAGTACCGGGATGCCCCGGACGACTACGTCGACCTGGTGTGTGGACCGATGATGGATACGGCCGCCGATGTTGCCCAGTTCGTCGACGTCTTCTGCGAGGACGGTGCGTTCGACGACGCGCAGGCGCGCCGGGTGCTGGCTGCCGGAGAGCGGCACGGCCTGCGGCTCAAGGTGCACGGGAACCAGCTGGACCGGGGACCGGGGGTGACGCTGGCGGTGAGTGCCGGAGCCATCTCGGTGGACCACTGCACGTTTCTGTCGGACGAGGACGTCGACGCCCTTGCCGCCTCCGAGACGGTGGCCACCCTGTTGCCGGCCACCGACCTGTGCACCAGGCTCGGCCCCGCACCGGCCAGGGAACTACTGGACGCCGGCGTCACGGTCGCGCTGGCCGCCAACTGCAATCCGGGCTCCGGCTACACCTCGTCGATGTCGCTGGTGGTCGCCCTCGCCGTGCTGCAGTGCCGGATGACGATCGACGAGGCGGTCCGGGCCGCCACCCGGGGTGGGGCGACGGCGATCGGACGCGACGACGTGGGGATGATCGCGGTCGGCCGGCGCGCGGACCTGCACGTCATCGACGCACCCGGCCCTGAGTACTTCGCCTACCGGGTCGGGGTGCCGCTGACGGCTGCGGTCTGGCGCAAGGGCGTCCGGGTGGTCTGACCGGCGTTCGGGCTTGCCGGCGATCCCAAGCCTGCGGGGCACCCTTCAGTGGACGTCGGCCGCCAATGCGACGTCGAAGCCGGCGCCGTTGCGGGCCACACCCATCAGCAGGATCGCGGCCCATTCAAGGACCGGCGCCATCTCCAGCCCTCCCGCGTCGAGAGGCCGGATGTCCAAGCTCGCCAGAAATTCCGCGACACGTGCCCTCGCCTCGGCACCCTCGCCGACCAGAAACGCATCCAGTGGCTTGTCCTGCGCCAGGACGTGGCCGAAGATCGTATTCAGCGCCTTGACGACAGGTGTGCCCTCGGGCGCGACGGCGGCGATCTCCTGGGCCGCCGACGTGCCAGTGGTGGTGGCAAGTCCGGTGGCGTCGGCGTTGAACGGGTTGGAGATGTCGACGAGGATCTTGCCGGCCAGCGCGTCGCCGTAGTGCGTGACCGCGTCGACCGCGCCCCCGTAAAGCACGGCCACGATGACGATGTCGCCCGCCGGCCTGGTGCCGTAGGTGCCGACGGTGGCTCCGTTGCCGATCTGGTCGGCGAGTGCCTGGGCCTTGGCGGTGTTGCGGCTCATGAGTTCGACGGTGTGACCGTGCTTCGCGGCCCGGGTGCCGATGGCGGCAGCCATGTTGCCCGAGCCGATGATGCTGATGGTGGTCATGATGTTCCTCCGTTGTGTCCGGGTGGGTGGAGTGTCGGAGCGCCAAGGTGAGGCACCCCTCCGATCGTTCGTCCGTGGTCAACCGGAGGGATGCCTCATATTATTCCGGAGGAGTGCCTCATCTTTGCGAACGCTCGCAGAAGCGGAGGCCACCCTCAGCATCGTTGGTAGACTGGCGAAGTGAGCCAGGCTGACATCGAGCAGGTGCGGCTGCCCCGCCGCCGCGACGCGCAAGAGCGCCGTGACAAGCTCATCGCCGCGGCGCAGCGCGAGTTCGCCGTCCGCGGCGTCGATGCCTCCTTGGAGAAGATCGCCCGCGACGCCGGCGTCGCCATCGGCACCCTGTATCGCCACTTCCCCACGCGCCTCGACCTGCTGCTGGCAGCCTTTGAGCCTCGGCTGCAGGAGTTTCTCGACGGGGCCAAGAAGGCCCTGGAGCGGGACGATCCCTGGGAAGGGTTCGTCTGCTACCTGGAGAACCTGTTCGGCATGCAGGCGGGGGACCGAGGCTTCAACGACTTCCTCTCCCGCCGGTTCCCCGGTCATGCCAACACCGAACGGATCCACGACCAGATGTGCCGACAGATCCAGGACGTGCTCACCCGAGCCCAAAATGCCGGCGTTGCTCGCCCCGACATCACCCAAGGCGACATCGTCAACCTCATCTGGTCCAACGGCAGGATCATCGACGCCACCAGGGCCGCGGCGCCCAACGCCTGGCGCCGATACCTCTACCTCATGCTCGATGCCTATCGGGCCGAGCGAGCACATCCGATCCCCGAGCCGCCGATGACGGACGAGCAGCTCTATGACGCCATGGTCCAGCTCAACGAACGGGAGTAGGGGTCAGGGTCGGCGTTCTCCGGAGCCGCGCTCGATCAGGGTCGTGGGCAGCACCACGGTCTGTGCCGGATGGTTGACGCCCTCCAACCGATCCAGCGCGAGCCGGGCGGCGGTGCGGCCCATTTCCTCTGCGGCGTAACCGATCACGCTGACCCCGAGAACATCGGACAGCTCGAAGTCGTCAAACCCGATCAACGCCGGCAGTTTCCGGGCCGCGGATTCCGGATCCCGGTGCGCCCTGGCGTCCAACCGGCCGTCGATCCTGGCCTGTTGCAGCGCCCGCAGTGCGCCGGCGGTGATCCGGTTGTTCAGGGTGAACAGGGCGGTCGGCGGGTCCGGCATGTCCAGCAGTTGATCCACCGTGGTCTGCGCGGCGGCCACGTCATGGGCATCGGGCCGGAACAGCTCGCGCCAGTCGTCGATCCCGGCGTCGGACATGGCATCGCCGACGCCATCGATCCTGGCCTGCTGGGTGGCCAGCCGGGACAGGTCGGCGACCACGCCGATCCGCCGGTGGCCACCGGCGATCAGGTGCCGGACGGCGTCGCCGGCACCCGTCCGGTTGTCGATCAGCACGGTGTCGGCCTGGACGCCGACCGGTGGCCGGTCGACGAACACCAACGGCACGCCGCGGCCGGCCTCGTCGGCCAGGTGGGTGTGGTCGGTCGACGACGAGGCGATCAACAGCGCCCGAACACGGCGCTGTAACAGCGCATCGATCAGATCCTGTTCGGCGATCGGGTCCTCGTCGGTGCTGGCGGTCACCAGTTGCAGGCCCCTGGCCCGCAATTCCCGTTCGATCCCGCCGGCCACGGTGGCGTAGAAGGGGTTCGCCAGGTCGCCGGTCACCAGTCCGACCAGGTTGGAGGTTCCGCCCTGGCGCAACTCCGAGGCCAATGCGTTGAGTCGGAAGCCGACCTGCCGGGCGGCGTCGTGCACCCGTACCGCCGTCGCCGCCGCCACGTAGCCCTCGCCCCGCAGTGCCCGGGACGCGGTCTTGATGCTGACCCCGGCCACGGCAGCGACCTGGCGCAACGTCGGTCGGCCAACGTTGTTCCGGTCGCCGCCACCCTCGCTCATGACGGGGATCATTCCACCAGTGGTCGCGATCGGGTGACCGACCGTGCTCCCGGTGTCGGGCGGGTCCGGCGATCGGGTGGTGTGGACGACCGCTCGCCGTAACGGATGGCGGGGATCGAAGGCCCCCTGAAACCGCCGCCGATCGGCCGGTTGACAACGTTGACAGGACCCGGTCCCGACTGTTGTGATGCTCGGCAAGGTGTCACCGATCACGTGTGCGCCCGACCCGGCTGTGGAGGCTCGACGATGAGACCAACGACTTCACCCGCACCCCGATTCTTTGCCGGAGGCCGGCCGCCGGCCGCCAGGAACCGATGGAGCCGCGGCCCGGCGGCGCTGGCCTCGGCGGCCGCGCTGGTGATCGGGTTGTGCCTGCCGGGCGCCGCGCAGGCGAGCGCGCCGATCTCCGACACCGCCGCAGCGGCCGTCGAGCCGGCGGTCGCAGCACCATCCGACTCGGGATCGTTCACCACCTCGTTCGAGCAGGGCCAGCCACAGCCCGCCGTGTCGACGGCGGAGATCGGGGCCGACGGGCAACCCCGGCAGCACAACGTCAGCGGCAAGGCGACCGGCGCTGGCAGCCTGCTCGGCCTGGTCACCGGCGTCACCGCCAGTGCCGAGAACCCGCCCGGTGAGCCGGCGACGAATCTCGCCGACGCGAACCCGGACACGAAGTGGCTGGCGTTCGCCGCCTCCGGCTGGGTGAGCTATCAGCTGTCGATCCCCTCCAAGGTGGTCAGCTACTCGATGACGTCCGCCAACGACGCACCGCAGCGCGCGCCGAAGGACGTGGTCCTGCAGGGCTCGGACGACGGCTCCGATTGGACCGATCTCGACACCCGCACCGACATCGAATTCGGCGACGACCCGTTCATCACCCGGACGTTCGACGTTGCGGCTCCCGGCACCTTCAGCCACTACCGGCTGAAGATCAACGCGGTGCACTCCGGCTCGATCGTGCAATTGGCGGACTGGGACATCTCCGACGGCAGCACCGGCGGCGGCGAGGTCACCCCGATGGTCAGCGCCGTCGGTTCCGGGCCGATCTCCGGGCTCAACATCAAGCCGCTCACCGGCTGGACCGGCGTGCAGGCGCTGCGATATTCGGGCGGACACACCGACACCGGGGCCGGATTCGCCTGGAACCGGCTGTTCGACGTCGACATCGCTGTCGCGGCAGACACCGAGTTGTCGTACAAGATCTTCCCCGACATGGTCGCCGGGGACCTGACCTATCCGTCCACCTTCAGCGCCATCGACCTGCACTTCACCGACGGGAGCTACCTGTCCGACCTGAAACCGACGGACTCTCACGGGATCACCGCGTCGCCGAGTGGTCAGGGCCTCGGCAAGATCCTGTACTCGTCCCAGTGGAACGCGGTGACGGTCGATGTCGGTGCGGTGGCCGCGGGCAAGACGGTGGACCGGATCCTGGTCGGCTACGACAACGTCGCCAACGAATCCGCCCACACCCGTTTCGGCGGCTGGATCGACGACCTCAGCGTGGCACCCGTGCCCGCGCCGGTGGACGGCACCGATTTGACCAACTATGTGGACGTCCGTCGTGGCACCAACGCCTCCGGCTCGTTCTCCCGGGGCAACAACCTGCCGATCAGCGCGCTGCCCAACGGGTTCACCTTCCTGACCCCCGTCACCGACGCCAACTCGCAGACCTGGCAGTACTACTACCAGGCACAGAACAACGACCAGAACCTGCCGGTGCTGCAGGGGCTGGCCGTCTCGCACGAACCGAGCCCGTGGATGGGCGACCGGAACCAGATGTCGGTGATGCCGTCGATCGCCGATGGCGTGCCGACCGGCAATGCCGACGACCGCGGGCTGACCTTCGACCACGCCACCGAGACCGCCCACCCGGACTACTACCGGGTGCAGCTGGCCGGCGGCCTGGTCGCCGAGACCACGCCGGCCGATCACGGCGGCGAGATGCGATTCACCTTCCCGGACAGCGCATCGGCCGGAAAACTGGTGGTGGACACGATCGACAACAGCGGGGCGTTCACCGTCGACGCCGCGTCGAGCAGTTTCTCCGGCTGGGTGGACAACGGCAGCGGACTGTCCGCCGGCCGCAGCCGGATGTTCGTCTACGGCACCTTCGATGCGCCGATCACCGGCAGCGGCACCGCCCCGAACGGGCACACCGGCACCCGTTACGTCAGCTTCGACACCCAGGCCGACAAGCAGGTGACGCTGAAGCTCGCGACCTCGTTCATCTCGCTGGACCAGGCCGAGCACAACCATGCGCTTGAGTTGGCGGACAACGACTTCGACACGGTGCGGGCGGCCGCCAACGCCAAGTGGAACGCCCGGCTTGGCGTGCTCGAGGTGCAGGGCGCCAACGAGTCGGAAAAGCTGGCCACCTACTCGAACCTGTACCGGCTCAACCTGTATCCGAACTCGCAGTTCGAGAACACCGGCACCGCGGCGGCGCCGCACTACCAGTACGCCAGCCCGGTGTCGGCCAAGTCCGGTGACGCCACCACCACCAAGACCAACGCGAAGCTGGTGGACGGCAAGATCTACGTCAACAACGGCTTCTGGGACACCTACCGGACGGTCTGGCCCGCCTACACCCTGCTGTACCCGGAGGTCGCCGCGGAGATCGCCGACGGCTTCGTCCAGCAGTACCGCGACGGCGGCTGGATCGCCCGCTGGTCCTCGCCCGGCTATGCCGACCTGATGACCGGCACCAGCTCGGACGTGGCACTGGCCGACGCGTACCTCAAGGGCGTCGCCCTGCCGGACCCGCTGAGCACCTACGACGCCGCGCTGAAGAACGCCACCACGTTGTCCGGCCGCAGTGCCGTCGGTCGCAAGGGACTGTCCACCTCGATCTTCAAGGGCTACACCGCGAATTCCACCGGCGAGAGCGTGTCCTGGGGGCTGGAAGGACTGATCAACGACTACGGCATCGGCAACATGGCAGCGAAGCTGGCCAAGGATCCGTCGGTGCCGGCGAGCCGCAGGGCGGAGCTGGCCGAGGAGTCCGAGTACTTCCTCAAGCGCTCCACCGACTACGTGAACCTGTTCGATCCCTCGACGGAGTTCTTCCGTGGTCGTAATGACGACGGAAGCTTCCCGGCGTCGTTCGATCCTCGCGACTGGGGCGGCGACTTCACCGAGACCAACGGCTGGAACTTCGCCTTCCACGCACCGCAGGACGGTAACGGACTGGCCAACCTCTACGGCGGACGAGCGGGCCTGGCAGACAAGCTGGACGAGTTCTTCGCCACCCCGGAGACCGCCACCCACCCCGGCGGCTACAACGGCGTGATCCACGAGATGGTGGAGGCCCGCGACGTCCGGATGGGCATGCTCGGGATGAGCAACCAGGTCTCGCACCACATCCCGTACATGTACGACTACACCGGCGAGCAGTACAAGACCGCCGCGAAGGTGCGGGAGATCCTGCAGCGGCTGTACGTCGGCAGCGAGATCGGCGAGGGCTACCCCGGTGACGAGGACAACGGCGAGATGTCGTCCTGGTACCTGCTGAGCACCCTGGGCATCTACCCGCTGCAGGTCGGATCCTCCGCCTGGGTGGTCGGGTCGCCGCAGTTCAGCAAGGTGACCGTGCACCGCACCCAGGGTGACCTGGTGGTCAACGCCGATGGCAACTCGCACAGCAACATCTACGTGCAGTCGCTGAAGGTCAACGGTAAGAAGCACACCAGCGTGTCGATCGACCAGGCGGATCTGACCGGTCCGGCCACCCTGGACTTCAGCATGGGCGCCCAACCGTCCGACTTCGGCAGCAAGCCGCAGGACGCCCCGTTGTCGCTGACCACCGGCAGCGCGAAGCCGTTGCCGCTACAGGACGCGACCGGCGAGGGGATGGGCGTGCCGAGCGCCATCGACGGTCCGGCCGATGGCGTGCAGACCGACGTCAGCGCGCTGTTCGACGACAACTCGGCCACCGCCGTCAGTTTCGCCGGAGCCACCCCGACCGTCAGCTACCAACTGACCGGCCTGACCCAGCGGGCCACCTGGTACACCCTGACCTCCGGCCCGAACCCGGGCGACCCGGCGGCCTGGAAGGTGCAGGGCTCCAAGGACGGTACGACCTGGAAGACGTTGGACACCAGGACGAACCAGGCCTTCCAGTGGCGCACCCAGACCCGCCCGTTCGAGTTGGCCAAGACCGGCACCTATGCCTATTACCGGCTGGTGGTGACGGCCAGCACGGGGGCAGCGACCCCGAACCTGGCTCCGCTGAACCTTTCCGAGGTCGAGTTCCTCACCGACGGCACCCACGCCGGCAAGGGCAAACTGCACGCGGTCGGCCGTAGCGACCTGGAAACCGTGCAGGGGCAGCAGTTCTCCGGCACCGTCGCCACCCTCTCCGGAGGCAAGGGCACCGTCCCGGCGGACTTCACCGCCACCATCGACTGGGGTGACGGCGCCAGTACCGTCGGCCAGGTGCTCGCGGGCCGGCTCGGCACCTTCACCGTGAAGGCATCGCACACCTTCGCAGCGCCCGGCTACCACCGGCCGATCATCACGGTCCGCGACTCCAGTGGGCTGTCCCGGGCTGCCATCGGTATCACCGTGCACTACGCGCTGATGCCGTCGTATGCGGCCGGGTTCAACCTGGTCTGCATCGGGGACGTGGGAACCGAGGTGCCGTGTGACGGCCGGAATGCCGGGATCAACCGGGTCGCACTGACGGCCGCCGGCGGGGTACCGGGCCGGGCGATCGGCGTACCGGGCACGGATCTGACGTTCACCCTTCCGTCGATCCCCAAGGGCGAGCCGGACAACGCCACCGGTGACGGCCAGACCCTGCCGGTGACGCTGGCGCCTGGCGCGACCCAGTTGTCGTTGATCGGCACCGGCACCCAGAAGAACCAGGACACCGTCGGGGTGGTGACCTTCACCGATGGCAGCACGGTGGACTACCCGATCCAGTACGGCGACTGGTGTGGCGGCGCGCAGTTCGGCAACATCGTGGTGCTGCAGATGTCCAACCGGCTCAATGGAACCGGTACGGACGGCTGCCAGGCGAAGCTGTTCGCCACCAAGCCGTTGACCCTGCCGGCCGGAAAGACGGTCGCCTCGATCACCCTGCCCGTGCAGACCGGCGATCCGGTCAGCGCCGGCCGGATCCACGTGTTCGCGGTGGCGGACAACGGCTCCGCGCTGCAGCTGACGCCCGGACCCAACCGGACGCTCCGGCCGCTGGCGAACACCAGCGTGCTGCTGGGCACCATCAGCGGCGGGGTGCCCGGCGCCGACGGCTACCAGGCGATGGTGCAGTGGGGCGACGACTCGGCCACCGCGCCGGCGCAGGTCTCCGCCACCGACGCCAACGGCGTGGCGACCATCAGGGGCAGCCACTCCTACCGCACCGTCGGCGAATACTCGGTGCACCTGGTGGCGGCCGATCAGGCCTCCGACGCGGTGACCCAGTTGCAGATCACCGTCGGCAAGGGGGCGCCGCCGGCGCCGTCGGCCCGCTCGGCCAGCGGCAGTTCGCGACCCGGTCGGGCACTCACCGTGCGGGGCAACGGGTTCCGGCCGGGAGAGAGCGTCTCCGTGGCACTCGGCAGCGGTCCGGTCAGCCGGCAGCAGATTGCCACCGGCCAGGACGCGGCGAGCGCCAGCAAGACGGTGAAGGCCGATGCCAACGGCAGCGTCGACGTCGACCTCACCGTGCCGTCCGCTGCCCAGGAAGGTCTGTACGCGGTGACGATGCGGGGTTCGGCGTCGGAGTCGGTGGCCACCGACACCGTCACGGTGGCCCGGCCGGAGCCGGCCAGGGTCTACCACCCGCAGGCGCTGGTCAGTTCGGACGCGGGCCTGCGCGGTCAGTTGCTGCGGACGGACGCGAACTCGTTCGCGGCGAACGAATGGGTGACCGTCAGCTTCGACGCCGCCGTCATCGGCCGGGTGCGAGCGAACAACGACGGGGTGATCACCGACCTGCGGGTCACGGTTCCGACCGACGCCAAGGCCGGCCGGCACCGGATCACCTTCAGCGGTGGCTCGTCCGGTGCCAGCACCGAACGGCGGTACACGGTGCTGGTGGACCCGACACCCGGCGCCGGGACTGCGGGCACCGGATCGTCTGCCCCGCAGAGCAGCGGCGGTGGCCGATGACCGGCGACCATCAGGTCAGTCGTCGGGCCGCCCTGGTCGGGTTGGCCCTTGCGGCCGGGTCGGCCGGTGCCGCGCTGGCCGGCTCCCCGGCCGCCGCCGGGGTCCGGTCGGACCGGCCGACCGACCCACGGTCGACCATCCGGCGGACGACCGGTGTCGGCTCGCGGCCCGGCGGCACCGACGCGACGTTCTACAACGACGCGTCGGTACCGGCCGCCGACCCGTATGTCCTGTTCGACAAGGGCTCCGGCTACTACTACGCATACTCGACCGACGGCGCCCAGACCGGGACTGACGGGACCCCGTTCGCCTTCGGCGTCTATCGGTCCGCCGACCTGGCCACCTGGGAACACCTGGCCGGTGGCGCACTGCCGTTGAACGAGCCGAACCGGTGGGGCAAGGATTGGTTCTGGGCGCCGGAGGTCTACCACAACGAGACGACCGGGAAGTACTTCCTGTTCTATTCGGCCCGGCAGCGCGACAACGTGGCGCGCGACTTCGGGTACGCGAACTTCGAGGAGCCGTCCAAGGTGGGCGTCGCGGTGGCCGACTCGCCGGCCGGGCCCTTCCACACCATCACGTCAGCGCCGTTGGACTATTTCCCCTACGACCCGGACTATCACGACGTCAACCTGATCATGGACGCCACGCAACGGAAGCCGCCGGCCACCCTGGAGCAGGGACAGACTGCGCCGTTGGGCACCTATATCCCGTTCATCGACCCGAACGTGTATTTCGACGACGACGGTCGGATCTATCTGTACTTCTCCCGTAACGCCTATCGGAATTGGGTCTGGGACACCGATCTGGGCAAGTACATCGAGGAATCGAACATCTATGCGGTCGAACTGACCCGCGACTGGTGGGACGACCCGTCCGGTGGCACGAAGCCGACGATCACCGCTGCCTATCGCAATGCGAACCTCCGTCCGGGCGCACCGCCCGGTGCACGACGCGATGGCTACGTGCCGATCCTGAGCTACTCCGCCGACAAACAGGACTGGGAGAACGCACATGTCAACGACTACGCGACCAGCGGCGGTGCGAAGAAGGACCGTCGCTGGGAGGAAGGGTCGAGCACTTTCAAGCGGACCGTCCACCCGAACGGCGACGGCGGTACGGAAGCCGTGTACTACCTGACCTACTCGGCGAACAACTTCGAGAACTCGTTCTACGGCGTGGGCTACGCGACGGCGCGCAGCCCGTTGGGTCCGTGGCGCAAGTACAGCGGCAATCCGGTGCTGGCGCAGGATCCGTCGTTGCCGGAGTACTCCACCGGGCACGGCTCACCGGTGCTGTCGCCCGATGGCCGAGAGGCCTTCTACGTGCATCACGGGCGATCCAGTACCACCGGTGGGCGGCGGCTCTACACCGACCGGATGGAGCTGTCGGGTCGGGATGCGAACGGTGCTCCGGTGTTGTCCATCGAGCAGTCGGTGTCGGACACCCCGGTCCCGTCGGGCGTCGCACCGTATTCGATCAGTGCGGGCAAGCGGGTCCTGCTGGTGGCTGTCGGCACCCCTACGACCGTAACGGTGACGGTCCGCAGCCGGACCGGAGCGATGCTGCCGCTGACGAACCCGTTGAACCGCACCAGGTTTGTCGTCAGTCAACCGGATCGGGTCCAGGTCGCCTCGGACGGAACCGGCCAACTGACAATCACCGCGCTGCGGCCGGGGGCCGCGTCGGTGACGGTCACCTACCAGCGCAAGGTGGCTGCCGGTGGCTTTGTCGACGTCCACCAGTCCGGCCGGCCGGTGAGCACCGTCATCACCGTGGTCGGTCGTCCGGCGCACGGCTGACGGCTCCCGCCACTCAGCTGCTCTGCTCGAGGGTGGCATCGAGGAAGGCCAGCGTCCGGTGCCAGGCGTCTTGTGCGACGCCGGCGTCGTAGGTGCCGGCGATGGTGTCGTTGAAGAATGCGTGGCCGACGGCCGGATACACCTTGGCGGTGAACTGGGCGCCGACGCCGGCCATCGAGCGCTCCAGATCCGGCAGCGAGGCCATCAGCCGCTCGTCCTGATCCCCGTAGAAAGCCAGTACCGGGCAGTGGATCTCGCCGACGGCCTCGGGCGGTGGGGGAGAGCCGTAGAACGGGACGGCGGCCTTCACCCGGTCGTCGGCCGCCGCCAGCGCGAAGGCGTACGTCCCGCCGAAACAGAAGCCGACGACGGCGATCCGGCCGGCGACCCGGGAGTCGGCGGCCAGTTCGTCGACGGCGGCCGACAGCGACGCGACCGCCCATTGCGCGTATCCGGGCTCGTGGGTCGGAGCCATCGCCTCTCGCATCCGGGGCTGCGCCAGGGTCCGCTCCGCCGCATCTGACGAGCTGCGCAGCCGCTGCAGTTCGCCGCCGGTCTCGGGGGTGATGCCCACGCCGCTCAACAGATCGGGGGCGAGTACCAGGAAGCCGGCAGCGGCGAATCGGTCTGCCACGTCGATGACGTGATCGGCGAGCCCCCAGATCTCGTGGATCAGCACCAGCCCGCCGGCGCAGTCCCCGCTCGGCTCGGCGCAGTACGTGTGGACCTTCTCGTCCCCGACCTCGATCATCGTCATGCCGTCATCGTGCCCGCGGGCCGTGCCCGCCGCCACCCGGCCCGGCTCGCGCAGCAATGAGGGCGGTGGGCCACCGGCCCACCGCCCTCATCGTTCCTGCGGGACTACTTCTTGATCAACACCCAGTTCTTGGTCACGGTGGCACCGGCCACGACCTTGATCGTCGCCGTCTGCGGCTTGAAGCCGTCCTTGGCCACGATCGCGGTCACCGGATTGTTCCGCTTGTCGATCCAGATGGCGTACGAGCCGTCAGCCTCGGTGGTGAGCGTGTAGCTCGCCGCCCAGCTGTCCAACTCGACGGTGGCACCAGGGACCGGCACCGGGGCGCCGGACTTGTCCGTTGAGGTCACCGTACCGGCGATCTTGCCCCAGGTGTTCGGCGGCTTGACCGTCATGTTGACCGCGATATTCGGCACCGAGTAAGGAGTATCAGTACCAAGGGTGACGGCCGCCGTGTAGACGCCCGGCTGGGCGATCGACGGATCGGCGGCATCGAGCACCACCGTCACCTGTGCGGACGCGCCCGGGGCCAGCGTCAACTCCGTCGGAGTCTCCGACAGCCACGGAACATCGGTGCTGCCGCCCTGGTCGTAGCCGGCCAGCAACTGCACCGTCGAGACCGGCGGCGCACCGCTCGGGCCGGGGTTGCCCCCCACTGCATAGAACCCGAGCGCACCGTTACCGCGGTACAGCGCGGAGTTCAGGTTCGGCAGCGGTGTCCAGGCGTCCGCGGCCGGATCGTAAGCGTAGCCGATGTTGGTGATCGCCGATGAGTTGGCCGTCACCCCACCGGACACCAACAGCTGACCGTTGGCCGCCACTGAGAACGACGCCCATAGATCGACCGGCAGGTCCGCAGCCGGCGACCAGGCGTCTGTCGCCGGGTCGTAGACGTAGGTCTTGGCGCTGGTCGCCGCGTCGGTGTTGCCACCGGCGCAGTAGATCTTTTCACCGATAGCGCCGCAGGCCTGCCAGGCGACAGCCTCCGGGTAGTTTGCGACGGACGACCAGGAATCGGCGGACGCGTCGTACACCTGCACATCGGTGGAGCCACAGGAACTGGTGGCGCAGCCACCGACCAGATACAGCTTGCCGCCGACCACCGCCCGGCCGGCCGCCGAGTGCGGCTTCGGATTCACCGCACCGAGCGACCAGGAATTGCCTGCCGGGTCGTACAGTTCCGTCTTGCCGTCCGGCGCTCCGGTCGGCCCCCAGCCACCGGTCCAGATGAACTGGTTGCCGATGAACGCACCCGCACCCGCTTCGCGCTTGTCGGTGGCCGAGGCCAACTTTTCCCAGCTCGCGCCCTGCGGGTCGTAGGCGTACAGATCGTTGGTGTCGTCCGATCCGTTGTAGCCGCCGACTGAGTAGACCTTCCCGTTGCCGAAGGCCGCGGAGCTGTCCATGATCGCCACCGGATAGTTGGCGACGTTCTGCCAGGCATCGGCGCTCGGGCCGACCTGGTTGGGGACAACAGCTTTCGCTCCCGAGGTCGCGACCCTGCCCAACTTCGCCGCACGTGCCTTCGCCGACCCGTTGAACACCGTCGTCTTGACGGTCTGGGCCGGTGCCCCGGTCCTGCTGGCCATCACGAAGCCGCCGGAACCTTCGCCGACCTTAACGGTCGCCGGCAACCCGCCGGTGTTGGTGACCGTCAACGCCTGCCGCTTGCTGCCGCCCCACCTGATCGTCTTATTGATCTCGGTGGGGGTGACGGCGATCTGCCCGGCCTTCAGCGTGAAGTCCTGTCGGGTGCTCAGGTTCGCCCGAACGTTTGGGCTGGCCTTCGCGTCGGCGTAGGCACTCTTGCCGGCCGTGAACGGCTGTGCGCCGGTGATAGTGGAGAACAGCCAGTAGTAGCCGTCACCGACCGCGGGGTCACCGGTCGGACCGGTGGTGGCGGTGATCGCCGGATCGGTGTCACTGGTCACCTTGGCGCCCTTGACGAACCCGTTGGTGTTGGCGTCGTTCACCACACCGGACAGCAGGCCGCCATGGGTCGGGACCGCCTTGCGGTTGCCGACAAAGACGTTGTCGACCTCCCAATAGTAGGCGAACGAGCCGGTGTAGTGGAACCGGACTTCGACGTTCGCGGTCTTCGCTGCGTCACCGAGTCCGACCTTCACGTGGCCGGATTGCGCCTTACTGTTGACGGTGAACACCTGCGACCAGGTGGTTCCACCGTCGGTGGACACCTCGACCGTGCCGTTGGACGTGGTAAACGGCCGGAAGTACGAGTCGAACTCCAGCGTAGGACCGGTCGCAGCCGAGAGGTCGTACCCCGGACTGTTCAGGTACGAATCCTGGTTCTTTCCCGAACCCGACGCGTCCGAATCGATGATCGCGAAACCGCCGTCTCCGCCGGTCAGATTGCCACGCTTCTTGATGTCGGTGAACGTCCATCCGGGATCCTTCAAGTCAGTCACCGACCAACCTGCCGGAGCTGATGTGCCGTCAAAGGTCTCGGTGCTGCCGGCTTCCTGGAAGGTGTAGCCCGTGACTGTGTCCAGCGAGGTGTCCACCTTCATCGACACGTTCACGCTGCGGTCGGCGCCGCCGACCTTCACCGACTTCGTCACCGGCAGGTAGCCCGGAACGACGGGGGTGAAGGTGAAGTCGTACGTCCCGCCCTGCGGCAGGTCGACGGCGTAGGTGCCGTCGTACGGGTCGGTGTAGATCGGCCCGCCCGGAGCACCGGAGATGGTGATCATCGAGTACAGCGGATAGCCATGACCCGAACCGTCCTTCACCTGACCGGTCACCGACCGGCTGGGCACCGTTGCCAGGGCAACATTGACGGCGATCGAGCCGCCGTCGGTCACCACGACACCGGTCTTGGTCACCGACTTGTAGCCGTAGGCGGAGAACGTCACCGAGTAGCTGCCCGGCTCGACACTGAGCGAGTAGGTGCCGTCATCGGCGGTGGTGGCGCTGCCCTTCTCGGCGATCTCCACCTTGACGCCGGCCAGCGGATCGCCGCTGGCCTTGTCGGTGACGGTTCCGGTGACCTCGCCGTGCGGACCACTACCGAATGCCGAGATGCCGTTCGGGGTACCGATTCCGGTCGGCCCGTCGAATCCGGCGCCGGCGGTGCACAGGTAGCTGGGGGTGCAGGTTCCGTTCATTCCGGCGGTGACGTCGAAGAAGGCGTCCTGCTTCGCGTACGGGTAGGCGTTCGGGTAGCTGTCGGCCGCCGGCTTACCGGCCAGCGCGTAGATGCCCGAGATGAGCGGGGCGGACAGACTGGTGCCGCCGTACTGTCCCCACTCTCCGCCGGCGTAGGTGTAGTACACCGACAGCCCGGTCTCCGGGTCGGCGACCGCGCTGACGTCGGCGACGGTGCGCTTGGCGCATCCGGTGTCCGGCTGGCCGGGAACCTTGTCGAAGACGATCGAGCATCCACTACCCGGGCCACCGTAGCTGTTGTGCCACACCGATTCCGTCCATCCGCGGCTGCTGGTGTCCTTCACCAGGCTGGTGCCGCCGACGGAGGTGACGTGATTGGACGAGGCCGGGAAGGAGACCCCGTAGTCGTCGTCGCCGGAGCTGGCGACGATGGCCACGCCCGGATGGTCGTAG
Source organism: Nakamurella lactea DSM 19367 (assembly GCF_000426645.1). GTDB lineage: Bacteria > Actinomycetota > Actinomycetes > Mycobacteriales > Nakamurellaceae > Nakamurella > Nakamurella lactea. The sequence continues at coordinate 23,181 of NZ_AUFT01000020.1, forward strand.
TATTGCGCGTCCACCGGGAGCAGGGAATCGTCCTCACCGCTGCCGGGGGAACTGTCGTATCCGGTGCCGTAGCTGTTGTTCACTACTTCGGCGCCTTGGGCCACGGCCTGATTGACGGCCTCACCGAGATCGGTGAAGTTCGCCGAGTCGGCGACCACGAGCACGATGTTGGCGTTCGGTGCGACCGCAGTGATCGCGTCGACGTCCAGCGCGGCCTCACCGGCCCAACCGGCGTCGGCGGACGGGTAGTCGGTACCACCGCGCTGATCGACCTTCTTGAACTGGCCTTCGGCCAGTGGTGCCAGGCCGAACGTCTCCCGGTAGTGCGCCAGGTCGGCCTCGGCCGTCGGCGCGTCATAGGCAACGACAGCGGCGATGGTGCGCCCGGCGCCACCGTTGTCCGGCAGCTTGTAGGCGTCGCGGACGTCGGCCGGCGACAACCCGGTCGGCGCCGGCGACATCGGGACGAGCCCGTCGCGTTCCATCACCATGCCGAAGCAGCGGGCCTCGTTCTTGGCGACGGTGGTATCGCACAGTGCCTTCGCGGACTTCTTCGCCGGTCCGGTGGTGGCCACCGGAAGCGTTGCAGCGGCGGCACTCTCGGCCGCCGGGCCACCTCCGGGTGCTGCCACGGCCGCACCCGCGGGCGCGACGGCGATGGTGCTCACCGTCAACGCGAACGCCGCGGACGCTGCGGTGATCCACCGAGTTCGTCCGCGGCGTCGAATGCCGGCTTCTCTGTTCACTTCCGTGCTGCGATGCCAGAGGTTTCTCTGCATCGGTTCTCCCCTCACTCTCGCCTCCGCGCCCGACGCGCGACACGACCGGGTCCCGGTCGCCGACGATGTGCACAGGACTTTTCGCCCCGGAGTTAGGGGTGTCAATAGTTACCCAAGGCGATGAGAGATGCGTGGGAAATGTTCACCCGGTCGGGTCGAGGTCGATCACTCTGCGAACCGGTGACACGCCGGATGCCATTGCAACGCCATGTGTTTGCCTACCGGCGGGTAGTCGATGGGTGGCCCATCCCGGGAACCGGATGGGGTGACCCGGCGGGAACGACGAGTTACCGTCGGCAACTTTCGGCGGAGCGGTTGCCCCGGCACGACCCGGTTGCGCCTGAGTGGCTGTGGGATGGAGCAGGGCTGATCGGGTGGACGGCTGACCCATCTGCGCAGGGTTGCGTGAAGGGAAATCGTTGTCGGAATGTTGCTCCCGTGGCGCCCGAATTCGCGGTCTCCGGGTATAGCGAGAGGGCGGCTCCGGACCCCGGAACCGCCCTCTCGCCTTGCTGTCGACACCGGTCAGTCGGCGAACGCCCCGGCGATCACGGCCGCCTGCTCGACCTCGTGGACCCGGCTGGACCCGGCCGACGGTGCGGCCATCGCCCGACGGGACACCCGGCGCAGGCCGGCCAGTTCCGGCATCATCTCCGGCAGGGCCAGCGCCAGGAAGGTCCAGGCGCCCTGGTTCGCCGGCTCCTCCTGCACCCAGCGGACGTCGCTGACGCCCTCGTATGCGCCCAGGATGTGCGAGAGCTTGCGCCGGGGGACCGGGTACAGCTGCTCGAGCCGGACGATCGCGGTGTCGGTGATGCCCTGCTTGTGCCGGTAGGCGTCCAGCTCGTAGTAGAGCTTTCCCGACGTGAGCAGCACCCGACGGATTTTGGACGGGTCGGCATCGGTCGTGTCCGGCAGCACCGACTCGAACTTGCCCTCGGTGAAGTCCTCGACGGACGAGACCGCAGCCTTGTTGCGCAGCATGGACTTCGGGGTGAACACCACCATCGGCCGGTGCACACCGTCGAGCACGTGCCGGCGTACCAGGTGGAAGTAGTTCGCCGGGGTCGACGGCACCGCGACGGTCATCGAGCCCTCGGCGCACAGTTGCAGGAACCGCTCGATCCTGCCCGACGTGTGGTCGGGTCCCTGGCCCTCGTGCCCGTGCGGCAGCAGCAGCACTACCCCGGACTGCTGGCCCCACTTGGCTTCTCCGGACGAGAGGTACTCGTCGATCACCGACTGCGCACCGTTCACGAAGTCGCCGAACTGTGCCTCCCAGAGCACCAGCGCCTCGCGGTTGGCAACCGAATAGCCGTACTCGAAGCCGAGGGCCGCATACTCGGTGAGCGCCGAGTCGTAGACCAGGAACTTGCCCTGCTCGTCGGACACGTGTTGCAGCGGAATGTATTCGGCACCGGTATTGCGATCGATCAGCACCGAGTGACGTTGCACGAAGGTTCCCCGCCTGGTGTCCTGTCCGGACAATCGCACCAGCCGGCCGTTCATCGCGATCGAGCCGAGTGCCAGCAGTTCGCCGAACGCCCAGTCGATGCCGCCGCTGCGGGACATCTCCACCCGGCGGTCCAGCACCGTCTTGACCCGCGGGTGCGGGGTGAAGCCCTCGGGGAAGGCGAGGTGCGCATCGGCGATCCGCTGCACAACGGACGCGCTCACAGCGGTCTCGACCTTCGGCGGGATCGGCTGCTCCTCCTCGATGGTCGGGGAGGCGACGGCTACCGCCTTCTCCAGTTCCCTGACCTCGTTGAAGACCCGTTCCAACTGTTGGTGATAGTCGCGCAGCGCTTCCTCGGCGTCCTGCTCGGACAGATCGCCGCGGGCGATCAGTGCCTCGGTGTAGATCTTCCGCACGGAGCGCTTCCCGTCGATGATCTGGTACATCAACGGGTTCGTCATCGAGGGATCGTCACCCTCGTTGTGCCCGCGGCGGCGGTAGCAGATCAGGTCGATCACCACGTCCTGGCGGAACGTCTCGCGGTAGTCGACGGCCAGTTGCGCCGCCCAGACGGCCGCCTCCGGGTCGTCCCCGTTCACGTGCAGGATCGGCGCCTGGATCATCTTCGCCACGTCGGTGGAGTACTCGCTGGACCGTGAGTACTCCGGAGCGGTGGTGAAACCGACCTGGTTGTTGATGATCACGTGCACGGTGCCGCCGGTGCGATACCCGCGCAGCAGCGACAGGTTCAGCGTCTCGGCGACCACACCCTGACCGGCGAAGGCGGCGTCGCCGTGGATCATCAGCGGCATCACGGTGAAGCCGCCCTGGCCGCGGTTGAGCATGTCCTGCTTGGCCCTGACCACGCCCTCCAACACCGGGTCGACGACCTCCAGGTGCGACGGGTTGGCCACCAGCGACACGACCACCTCGTTGCCGCCGACCGGGTTCACGTATTTGCCCTCGGCGCCGAGGTGGTACTTCACGTCACCGGAGCCGTGTGCCTGGCCCGGATCCAAATTGCCCTCGAACTCGCGGAAGACCTGGGAGTACGGCTTGCCGACGATGTTCGCCAGCACGTTCAGCCGGCCACGGTGGGCCATCCCGATGACGATCTCGTCGAGGTCGTACTCGGCGCCCTTGCCCAGGATCGCGTCGAGCATCGCGATCACCGTCTCGCCGCCCTCCAGCGAGAAGCGCTTCTGGCCGATGTACTTGGTCTGCAGGAAGGTCTCGAACGCCTCGGCGGCGTTCAGTCGACCGAGGATGTATTTCTGTTGATCGACGGACGGCTTGCTGCGCGGTGTCTCCACCCGCTCCTGGACCCAGCGGCGCTGCACCGGATCCTGGATGTGCATGTACTCGACGCCGACGGTGCGGCAGTACGAGTCGCGCAACACGCCCAGCACGTTGCGCAGTTTCATGTACTGCTGGCCGTTGAACCCACCGACCGGGAACTCGCGCTCGAGGTCCCAGAGGGTGAGCCCGTGGCTCAGCACGTCCAGGTCCGGGTGCCGGCGCTGGCGGTAGTTCAGCGGGTCGGTGTCGGCCATCAGGTGCCCGCGGGTGCGGTAGGCGTCGATCAGCTCGAGCACCTTGGCCGTCTTGTCGACGTCACGGCCGGCTCCGGACCGGATGTCCTGCACCCAGCGGACCGGCTCGTAAGGCACCCGCAGCGAGGCGAACACCTCGTCGTAGAAGCCGTCCTCGCCCAGCAGCAGGCCATGGATGCGCTTGAGGAACTCGCCCGACTCGGCACCCTGGATGATCCGGTGGTCGTAGGTCGAAGTGAGCGTCATGATCTTGGAGACACCCAGCTCGGCGATGGTGCGCTCGCTGGCGCCGGCGAACTCGGCCGGGTACTCCATCGCGCCGACGCCGATGATCGCCCCCTGGCCGGACATCAGCCGCGGCACCGAGTGCACGGTGCCGATGCCGCCGGGGTTGGTCAGCGACATGGTGGTGCCGGCGTAGTCGTCGGCCGTCAGCTCGCCGCGACGCGCCTTGCCGACCACGGCCTCGTAGGCCGCCCAGAACTGGGTGAAGGTCATCGTCTCGCTGCCCTTGATGGGCAGCACGACCAGCGAACGCTGGCCGTTCTTGCCGGGCAGGTCGATGGCCAGCCCGAGGTTCAGGCGGGCCGGGGTGACGATCTGCGGCTTGCCGTCGGTCTCGGCGTAGTGCCGGTTCATGTTCGGGTAGTCGGCGGCGGCCTTGACGATCGCGTACCCGATCAGGTGGGTGAACGAGATCTTCCCCGCGCGGTTCCGCTTGAGGAAGTTGTTGATGACGATCCGGTTGTCGCTGATCAGCTTGGCCGGCACGGCCCGGACGCTGGTGGCGGTCGGAATCTCCAGCGAGGCCGTCATGTTCTTGGCGACCGCGGCCGCGATGCCCCGAATCGGTGCCCGGGTCTCGGTGGGCGCGGCCTTCGCGTCCTGCTCCGCCTTCTTGGCGACCTTGGCGTCGAAGGCGGCCTTCGCATCGTCCGGAGTGGCGGTGGTGCGCTTCGCCGGCGCGGCCGGCTGGGTCGCGGCCGTCTTCGGAGCGGTGGGGGCCGCGGCGGCCTTCGGCGCTGCGGCCTCCGGTGCTGCGGCCTCCGGTGCTGCAGCGGCGCCGCCGGCTGACGTGCCGGCCCGGTTCGGTGGCGGCGGTGGCGGCGGGGTGGCCTGACGGCCCGGGGCGCCGTTGCCGGCCACCGCGGCCGCGGCCGGCGGGTCCGCCGTCGCGGCCGGTTGATCTGCAGTCGGGGTGGACACCGGCGCGTCGCCGCCGTTCATATCCGCAAAGTAGTCGCGCCAGATCTGGTCAACGCTGTTCGGGTCGGCGAGGTACTCGCGGTACTTCTCCTCGACGAACCAGTCGTTGGGTCCGAATTCCGGCACTGTGGTCGACGACTGTGACGACACGGTCGCTCCTCGCCTGCTCTCTTGCTCTCCCGGCCCGCGGGGACCGATGGTTGAACTGTCACCCGACGGCTCCCAGGCTAGCCCTTTCGAGGGAATCTGTGGGCAGCGGCCCAGGCGGGTCGAGCCGGGGAAAATGCTCTGTTGACGAACGGTGACGCGAACCCCGTCCATGGCCCGCGATCTCAGGGAGTTCCCCGATGCGGCGGGCGGCCCCGAACGGCAGGGTGGGTGCCATGACTGACCATCCGTTTCGCTTCGGAATCGTCGGCGGGCAACTCGAACCGGCCGAGGCCATCGTCGCCACTGCCAGAGGGTTGGAGAGTCGGGGCTACGACATCCTGCTGATCCCGGACACCCTGCGAACCGTTGCCCCAGGCATCGGCTGTGCGGTCGCCGCCGCCGGGACCTCGACGCTGCGGGTCGGCACGCACGTCCTCTCGGCGCCGAACCGTACCCCCGGACTGGTGGCGGTCGAGACCGTCAGTCTGCACGCCGTCAGCGGCGGGCGGTTCGAACTGGGCATCGGCGCCGGCCGTCCGGGAGCGGACCGCGACGCCGCGGCGTTGGGCATGCCGTTCGGCTCGGCGGCGGAGCGGATCGGCCGGCTGGAGCAGACCATCGAGGCGGTCCGCGAACAGGCACCCGAGGTGCCGATCATGGTGGCGGCGCGCGGGCCGAAAATGCTCGCGATCGCCGCCAGGACGGCCGACGCGGTGACGATGGGCGTGCCGCCGGCGACCGGGCCGGACGGCCTGGCCGCGGTGGTGCGGACCCTGCGGGAGCAGGCGGGCGAGCGGATCGATCAGATCGAATTGGCCCAGAACCTGCTGGCAGTCGGCGACGAGGTCCCGCCATGGGTACTGCAGTACGCCGGCACGGATCTGGCCGGGCTCAGATCGGTGGGCTCCGTTGCCCTGTTGTCCGGCACGCCGGTCGAGATGGCGGCCGTGCTGCGCCGCCGACGGGACGAGCTGGGCATCTCCTACTTCTCGACCAGCCTGGCCTTCGCCGACGCGCTGGCGCCGGTGGTGGAGTTGCTCGCCGGGACCTGACCGGTCGGCCGGTGGCAGGATCTGCCTGATGGACAACCGGATCGTCGTCGTCGGCGGCGGGCACAACGGCCTGGTCGCGGCGATCTTGGCCGCCGATGCCGGCTACCGGGTGACGCTGTTGGAACGCAGCGACCACGTCGGTGGCGCCTCGATCGGCTCGGCAGTGTTCGCCGGCCACGACGTGCGGCTCTCCCGCTACTCCTACCTGGTGTCGTTGTTCCCGGACGAGTTGGCCAGGCGGCTGGGCATCGAGCTGGCGCTGAAGTCGCGGCCGGTGTCCTCCTACACCCCGGTCGAGCGCTCGGGCCGGCCGACCGGCCTGCTGGTCGAGCGGACCCCTGGCGCCGCCACCGAGGAGTCGTTCCGGGCGGTCACCGGCTCGCACTCCGAGTTCGCCGCCTGGCAGCAGCTGTACGGCGGATTGGCCGCGATGGCCGCGGTCCTGGCCCCGGCCCTGACCGGGCCGTTGCGGCGCCGGTCGGAGGTTCGTGAACTGGTCACCGCGGCCGCCGGCGGCCAGCTCTGGGATGACGTATTCGCCGCCCCGATCGGCGAGATGATCACTCGCCGGTTCACCGACGACACCGTCCGCGGGGTGGTGGCGACCGACGCACTGATCGGTACCCACACCTCATTGTTCGACGAGAGCCTGTTGGCGAACCGGTGTTTTCTCTACCACCTGATCGGTCGCGGGACCGGGGAGTGGTTGCTGCCGGTCGGCGGGATGGGGGCGGTCGCCGACGCACTGGAGGCCAGGGCGCGGGAGGTGGACGTCGACATCCGCTGCGGGGTAGAGGTTGTCGAGGTCGACGAGAGGCCGGGCGCGGTGACGGTGATCGGTCGCGACGGCGATGGCAACGCGGTGCAGGCGACCGGCTCGCGGCTGCTCGCAGCGGTCGCGCCGGCGGTGATCGACGGCTGGCTCGGCCGGTCGGCCGAACCGGTCGTCGGTGCCCAGCTGAAGATCAACCTGCTGCTGACGCGGTTGCCCGCCTTGGCCTCCGGTGTGGATCCGGCGACCGCTTTCGCCGGAACCACCCATCTGCGCGAGGGCTTCGACGAACTGGAGATCGCCTATCGAGCTTCGGCAGCAGGCACCATCCCGGACCCGCTGCCGAGCGAGGTGTACTGCCACTCCGTCACCGATCCGTCGATCATCGGACCCGGCGAGGCACCCGGTACCGCGACCCTGACGCTGTTCGGTCTGCACGCGCCGGTCGATCTGTTCCGGGCCGATCCGGCGGCGGCGAAGCAGCAGGCGGCGGCGAGTGCGCTGGCCGCGCTGCAGCAGTACCTGGCAGAACCGCTGGAGGAGTGCGTGGCGGTCGACACCAACGGGCAGCCCTGCATCGAGGTGGCATCGCCGCTCGACGTGCAGGGGAGCGTCGGGATGCCGGGCGGCAACATCTTCCACGGCGACCTGTCCTGGCCCTTCGCCGCCGATGACGAGGACCTCGACTCGCCGGCCCGTCGGTACGGGGTCGAGGTGCCGGGGAGCGAGCGGATCCTGTTGGCAGGCGCCGGATCCCGCCGCGGCGGCGGCGTCTCCGGGCTCGGCGGCGCTGCCGCGGTCGACGCGTTGTTGGCCACCACCCGCCCGTAGCGTGGTTGTCCCGCCCCGCCCGTAGCGTGGTTGTCCCGCCCCGCCCGTAGCGTGGTTGTCCCGCCCCAGCCGTAGCGTGGTTGTCCCGCCCCGCCCGTAGCGTGGTTGTCCCGCCAGTGTGGAGTGTTTCAGCCTTGGCTGATGTGTCCGTCGACGTCAACGACCAGTGGCATCGGCTCGGTGACGCGATCCCTGCCGTTGATCCGGGAGACACCGATCGCGCGGTACCTTCCCGGGTTGAGGCGCGGGTTCGATCCTGGTGCATGCGCGCGCCGTCGGCGGCAGAAACCCATCCACTGGGGGGCGGCAGGCCGCTCATCCCCGCGCCGTGCTGCCAAACGACGACATCTTCTCCTGTCGTCTCGCCCGTGTCGTACACCCGGTGGGCGTCGACGTCCGACAGCGACTCACATTTCAGCCCGACGATGCCGCGCTGCAGCTCGAACCAGCCGAGTAGTTGGGTGCGTTCGTCGGCGTCGAAGGCTGGGCGGTGGCGTTCGCTGGTCATGGCGGCAGGCCAATTGGCGAGCGGCCGGACGTCAGGGGAGTTCGTCGGTCGGCTGCGTCAGCCCAGGCCGAGCTCCTTGGTGCTCTGCTCCCTCATCTCCACCTTGCGGATCTTGCCGGAGATCGTCATCGGGAACTCGTCGACAATCTGCACGTACTTCGGGATCTTGTACCGGGCGAGCTTGCCGGTGGCGAACTCGACAACCGCGGCGGCGGTCAGAGGTGTTGCCCCGTCACGCATCTGGATCCAGGCGCAGAGTTCCTCGCCGTAGACCTGGTCAGGAACGCCGATCACCTGGGCGTCCTTGATATCCGGGTGGGTGTAGAGGAACTCCTCGATCTCCCTCGGATAGATGTTCTCGCCGCCGCGAATCACCATGTCCTTGATCCGACCGGTGATCTGCACGTAGCCGTCGTCGGCCATCACCGCCAGGTCGCCCGTCCGCATCCAGCCGTCGACCAGCACTTCGTCGGTCTTGTCCTGCTGCTCCCAGTAGCCGAGCATCACCGAGTAGCCCTTGGTGCAGAACTCGCCGGTGACCCCGCGCGGCACCGTCTGGCCCGACACCGGGTCGATGATCTTGATCTCCAGGTGCGGTCCGACCCGGCCGACGGTGTTCACCTTGTGCTCGAAGGTGTCGTCGGTGCGGGTCTGCATGGACACCGGGGAGGTTTCCGTCATCCCGTAGGCGATGGTCATCTCGTCGATGCCGGCCGCCATCACCTTCTTCATCACCTCGGCCGGACAGGGCGAGCCGGCCATGATTCCGGTCCGCACACTCGACAGGTCGTAGGCCGCGAAGTCGGCCAACGCCCACTCGGCGATGAACATCGTCGGCACGCCGTACAGCGACGTGCACTTCTCGACAGAGGTAGCCCGCAGGGTGGCCGCGGGATCGAATGCGGGTGCCGGGATCACCATCGCCGCGCCGTGACTGGTGGCCGCGAGGTTCGCCATCACCATGCCGAAGCAGTGGTAGAAGGGCACCGGAATGCAGATCCGGTCGGCCTCGGTATAGCGGCAGATTTCGCCGACCAGGAAGCCGTTGTTCAGGATGTTGCGGTGCGAGAGAGTGGCGCCCTTGGGAAAGCCGGTGGTGCCGGAGGTGTACTGGATGTTGATCGCATCGGTTGGCGACAACTGCGACTGGATGGCGGCTACCTGCTCGTCTGTTGCCTGATCGGCCTTGTCCAGCAACGCATCCCAGCTGTCGCAGGCGATCAGTACCACCTCCCGCAGGGCGGTGCACTCGCCACGGACGTCCTCGATCATCGCCGCGTAGCTGCTGGTCTTGAAACTCTCGGCGGCGACCAGGTAGCTGATACCGGCCTGTCGGAGGACGAACGCGAGTTCGTGGGTGCGGTACGCCGGGTTGATCGTCACCAGGATCGCGCCGATCTTGGCCGATGCGTACTGCACCAGGGTCCACTCGGCGTAGTTCGGCGACCAGATGCCGATCCGGTCGCCGCGCCGCAGACCGGTGGCCAGCAGCGCCCTGGCCAATGCTGCCACCCGCTCGCCGAACTCGGCGTAGGTCCAACGGATGCCGCGCTGCACGTCGATCAGCGCGTCCCGGTGCCCGAACGCGGCGATGGTCGCGTCGAGGTTGTCCGGAATCGTTTGCTCGATCAGCGGCGGCGTGTCCTCGCCCTTGGCCCAGGACAGTGCGGCATCAACGGACTGTGCGGCCTGCGGACCTTCGGCCATCGTCGGCTCCCTTCGCCCGGCAGCCGTCGAGCGAGGCTGCCTGTTCTGCAGGATTCCAGCATGTCCCGTCCGGGCGTCGGACGCAGCCCGGGATGCGTCACCGGCGGACCGGCGGAGCACAATCGCCGGGTGAGCCTCGAGCAGAATCCCCCCAGCCACTCCCTGTCGACCCGCGCAGTGCACACCGCGGCACCTGCCGACGTGCAGGGCAGGCCGGTGTCGGTACCGATCTACCAGACCACGGTGTACGCACACGACGATCCGGCGCTGCTCACCGACTCGCTGGACAATCCGCGCGGCGCGTTCGGCTATTCCCGGATGGCGAACCCGACGGTCCGGGCACTGGAGAACGCGGTGGCCGGGCTGGAGGGTGCGGTCGGCGCGGTGGCGACTGCCTCCGGGATGGCGGCGATTCACACGGCACTGGGCGCCAACCTGCGGGCCGGTGGCCATCTGGTGGTGCAGGATTCGATCTACGGCGGCACCACCGGCCTGCTCAACGACCTGGCCGCGCGGTGGGACATCCGGATCAGTCAGGTACCGGGCGACGACCCGGTAGCGCTGGCCGCAGCGCTGACTCCGGACACCGCGGCGGTCTACCTGGAGACCATCTCCAACCCGGTGACCTCGGTCGCCGACGTCGCCGGAATGTCCGCGGTGGCCCGGGAACGCGGCGTGTTGACGGTGGTGGACAACACCTTTGCCTCGCCGGTGCTGTGCCGGCCGCTGCAGCTGGGCGCCGACATCGTGCTGCACTCGGCCACGAAGTACCTGGGCGGGCACTCCGACGTGACCGCCGGCCTGGTCTGCTACGCCGCTGACGACGCCTTCGTCGCCGGCTGGAAGTACGCGGTGGCGACCGGTCCGACGATGGATCCGTTCGGCGCCTGGCTGGTGATCCGTGGCCTGCAGACCCTGGCGCTGCGGGTGGCGGCGGCCACCGACAACGCCGTGGAACTGGCCGCCCGGTTGGCCGGGCACCCCGGCGTCGGTCGGGTGCACCATCCGTCCCGGCCCGATCACCCGCAGCACGCGCTGGCCGAACGGATGCTGGACGGCCCGGGCCCGATGCTTGCCTTCGATGTGACGGCCGGTCGGCAGGCGGCGATGGAGGTGCTCGGCCGGCTCCGTCTGCTGCAGAACGCGCCCTCCCTCGGCGGGGTGGAAACCCTTGCCATGCACCCGGCTTCGACATCGCACCGGCACTATGACGCCGCGGCGCTCGAGCAGGCCGGCATCACCGACGGGACCATCCGGATCTCCACCGGCGTCGAGGATGTCGAGGATCTGTGGGCCGACCTGAGCCAGGCGCTGACCCCAGCCAGGTAGCGGAATGTTGAAATGACACGCCGTGAGGTTCGCGCTACCTGTTGAACGTTCCGCTACCTCCCGGACAGCGCCTCGGCCGGTAGAGCTCAGCGCCGCCGGCCGATGACGGCGGCCCCGCGCAGCCGCCGCCCGACCAGGGCCAGGTCGATGGCGGTCCGGCGTTCGCGACTGGTCAGGTCCAGGCCGCCCAACAGCAGCTCGATCTTGCTGAGCCGGCCGTACAGCGACTGTCGGCGAATCCCGAGCCGCTCCGCGGCAACGGTTTTCGACAGTCCCGAACCCAGATAGGTCTCCAGGGTGCTGACCAATTGGGTGCCGTGGGCGCCGTCGTGGTCGACCAGTGGTCCGAGCTGCTCGTCGATGAACTGCGCCAGGTCGGGATCGGTGGTGAGCCGGGCGAGCAGGCGGTGCACCCCCAGGTCGGAGGCGAGCAGCGTGCGGATCCCGGTGTCCAGCCGGCGGGCGAGGCGACTCGCCTCCTGGGCGGCGGGCAGGGCCTGGATCAGCGTGGTCACCTCCCCGGTCGCCGGGCCGGCGCCCGGTGCGGCGGCGACGGCCGTCGCATGTCCGCCACCGACACCGCAGAGCCGGGCATCGACCGCATCGGCGAAGCGGACCAGCAGGCCACGCAGGTCAACGCCGGCCTCGCTCGCGCCTGCCACGGCGATCTCGCCGTCCAGGTCGGCAGTGATGGCGCCGGTCAGCACGGTCGATGCGGCTTGGGCGACAGCCGTGAACACCGACAGCCGACCGGACCCTCCCTCGACCGCCAAATACAGCGCGACCACCCGTTGCCCGGCCCTGGGCACCAGGCCGACCGCCGCCGCTCTGGTGGCCAACTCCTCGGATCCGCTGTACCTCCGCTCGGCGATGTCGCGCAGCAGCCGGCCGGCGGCCTGCTGCCGCACCGGCGCTGTCCGCTCGGTCCTGGCCAGTTCCAGTGAGAGTGCCTGGGCACCGCGGGCCGCCAGTACCGACCGCAGCGGCGTCAGTGATCCCTGGATCACCAGGGTGCCCCAGCGGCTGCCGAACAGCTCCACCGCGGCTCGCACCGACTCGTCGGTCGCCGGCCGCCGCGCCTGCGGGCCCGAGGTGGCGACCACGTGGTCGTCATCGCCGATCAGCAGGGCAGCGCATCCGGCCAGGCCGGAGACGGTGCGCAGGATGCCGGGCAGACCGGAGCCGGAGAGCATCGTGTGGGTCAGCGAGCTGGTGATCCGCTCGGTGAGTCGCAGCATCTCGATCTCACCGGTCAGCAGCAGCGGGTGCACTGCCTCGGTGACCTCGATGAACGGCACCACAGCACGCAGCGCCACCAGGGGCAGGCCGGCCCGCCGCGCCGCGGCGACCAGCGCCGGCGGCGCGGTCGGAAAGGTCCGGCCGAGCTCGAGCACCAGGGCGGCGATCTGCCGCCCGGCCAATCCGTCGATGTAGTCGCGCTGGGCCCGCTCACCGGTGCCGACCAGCCCCAGCCCGGTGGTCAGCAGCACCTCTCCACCCTTGAGCAGGGGGGATATCTCGAAGATCTCGGACGTGTGCACCCAGCGGACCTCCCTGGTGTCGAGGTCGTCACCGGCCAGCACTTCGGGGCGCCCGCGGCGCAGTACCGGGAGGGTGAGCAGCGCGGCGACAGTGAGGGGCACGGCCAACCGTGGCTGTCGGGGTGACACTTCGTCAAGCCCCGCGGGTCCGGACGCGACGTTTCGTCCCTTCTCGCCGCGCCGTTCGCCGGGTTGGCTGAAGCCCGACATCGTCGGCAACGCAGGCACGGAAGGACATCCGTCATGGTCGTCTCCCCGAATCGTCACACCCGAAGCCGGGCCAGGGTCCGGGTGGTCGCAGCGGCCGCCGTCCTCGGGCTCGCCCTGGCCGCCTGCGGCGGCAACACCGGCGAGGCGCCGACCTCGGAGGCCGGCGACGGTGCCACCGCGACGGCCGGCGCCACGACGCAGACCGCCGGCAGCGCCGCCGGGCCGTCGTCCGAAGGTGCCGCCACGGGCGGGTCTTCCGGCCCCGGATCATCGGCCCCGTCCGGCGAGAAGCCGCTGGTGTACGGCGTTTTCGCGACGCCGCTGGAGGAGCCGTGGGATGGCGCGATCCATGCCGCCCTGCAGGCGGCGGCCGCCGACGGCACCATCGTCTACAAGCACACCGACAACAACGACACGCCGGACAAGATGACCCGCACGCTCACTGACGTGATCACCACCGAGAAGCCGGCGATCATCATCGGCGACTCCTTCGCGGCCGAGGACCAGGTGCGCGCGGTGGCCGCGAAGTACCCGGAGACCCCGTTCGTCTTCGGGTCCGGCGGCAAGACGGTCGATCCGAACTTCTCCATCTTCGACAACTGGTTGCAGGATCCCGCGTTCCTGGCCGGAATGCTGGCCGGCGGGATGACCAAGTCCAACACCATCGGGGTGGTGGCGGCGATGCCGATTCCCGAGGTCAACCGGATCGTCAACGCCTTCATCGCCGGGGTCAAGGAATCGAACGACAAGGCGACGGTGAAGGTCACCTTCATCAACTCCTTCTTCGATCCGGCCACCGCGAAGCAGGCTGCCCTGGCCCAGGTCGCCGCGGGCGTCGACGTGTTGTTCGCCGAACGCGCCGGGGTGATCGAGGCGGCGAAGGAGAAGAACCTGCCGGTGATCGGGATGATGGTCGACCAGAAGAGCGAGGCACCGAAGAACGTGGTGACGTCGCTGGTCTGGAACATGCGGCCGACGATCGACCACATCGTGCACGAGTACACCAAGACCGGAACGGTGAAAGCCCAAGATCTGGCGGAGTTCTCGTTCATGAAGAACGGCGGATCGTCGATCGCGCCGATCAACACGGACGTTCCCGGAGGGGTGCCGGACACGGTGAAGTCGGCGGTGGAGGCCAAGCAGAAGGCGATCGAGGACGGCAGCTTCACCACCCCGGTGAACGAGGAGGCGCCGGCCGGCTCGACCACGGTCGGTGGCTGACGATGAACGACCCGGTGCAGCCGGCGCCGGGGCCGGGCGGGCCGGTTTCGGGCGGGCCGGGTTCGGGCGGACAGGGTTCGGGTAGTGAGCCGATCGCGCCACTGATCGAGTTGGTCGGAATCCGCAAGAGCTTCGGCGACCTGGTGGTCAACGACGGCGTCGACCTCGCCGTCGACCACGGGCAGGTGCACGCGTTGCTCGGCGAGAACGGTGCCGGCAAGACCACCCTGATGCGGATCCTGTACGGCCTCACCCGGTTCGACGACGGGGCGATCAGGGTGGACGGCGCTCCGGTCCGGATTGCGTCCCCGGCAGACGCGATCGCGGCCGGCATCGGGATGGTGACGCAGCACTTCTCGCTGGTCGGCACGATGACGGTGGCCGAGAACGTGATGCTCTCCGGCGTCGGCCTCGGACGCGTCGACCGGGCAGGTGCGGTCGCGGCGGTGACGGCGGCCGCGGATCGGCTCGGGGTGGCGATCGACCCGGGTGCCAGGATCGATCGGCTCTCGGTGGGCGAACAACAGCGAGTCGAGATCGTGAAGGCACTGGCCCGCGAATGCCGGCTGCTGATCCTGGACGAACCCACCGCCGTCCTCGTGCCGCAGGATGTCGAGGCGTTGTTCGGGGCCATCAGGCGGCTCACCGCCGACGGTCTCGGCGTGCTGTTCATTTCGCACAAACTCGGTGAGGTGAGCCGGATCTCGGACCGGGTATCGGTCCTGCGCAGGGGGCGGATCGCCGGCAGCGTGCCGGCCGCCGGCATCGAACCGCGGGCACTGGCGGAGATGATGGTCGGCCGTCCGACGGTCGGCGTTCGCCGCACCGACCGGCCCGCACCGCTGACCGCCGCCCGTGACGGGTCTGCGGACGGGGTCGGCGCCGAGGTCGAAGCCGATCTGGTGGCGGCCAGGGGCGTCGACGTCGGGACGGCTGCCGGCCCGGACGCCGCCGGCGAACGACCGGCCGGGACAGCGGCACCGCAGCGGCTGCGACCGCCGGCCCTGCGGCTGCGCGAGCTCGGGCTGTCCGGCGGCACGGCCCGCGGACGGGATCTGCTGACCGACCTGAACCTGGTGGTTCAGCCCGGTGAGATCGTCGGCATGGCAGGTGTTTCCGGGAACGGTCAGTCCGAATTGGTGCAGCTGTTGTCCGGTCTTCGGCGGCCCTCCCGTGGCACCGTCGAGGTGAACGGCATCGACGTGACCGGGGCCTCCCCCCAGCGGATGATCGCCGCCGGCCTGGGCCGGATCACCGAGGACCGGCATGCGTCCGTGGTCCCGGGGCTGACGGTCGAACAGAATCTGGTGCTGGAGGATGCGGCGACCTTCCGGCGCGGCCCGTTCCTGGATTCCGGCGCCGTCCGGCGGCATGCCTCGGCGTTGATCGAGCGCTTCAACATCAAGGCGGCGCCGACCGACCCGATCGGTGCACTGTCCGGTGGCAACATGCAAAAGGTGTTGCTGGCCAGGGCGTTGGCCCGAGAGCCGGTCGCCCTGGTGGCGTCCCAGCCGACCAGGGGTCTGGATGTCGGGGCCGCCGAGTTCGTGCACACGCAGCTGTTGCAGCGCCGCGCGGCCGGCGGCGGCCTGCTGCTGGTGTCGGAGGACCTGGACGAACTTCTCGCACTGTCCGACCGGATCGTGGTGATCTACGCCGGCCGCATCGTCGGCGACCTGACGATCGAGCAGGCGGACCCGAGGACCCTCGGCCTGCTGATGACCGGCCAGCGCCTCGACGAGGGTGAGGTGGCATGAGGTTGCGCCTGGTGTTGCGCGGCCGCGAGCCGCGGTGGTTGGTGGTGCTGCTGATCGCGATCGCCGTCGTCATCGTGTTCGCTGTGACGGCCGGGCCGATCCGGCTGGCCGGGGCGAACCCACGGGCGGCCTACCAGCGTTACCTGATCACCCCGCTGACCTCGTTCACCTCCTTCACCGAGGTGTTGTTGGCGTCAACCCCGTTGTTGTTCACCGGGTTGGCCGTGGCCATCGCCTTCCGGGCCGGCTACTGGAACATCGGGGGCGAGGGCCAGTTCCTGGCCGGTGCCACCGGTGCGGTCGCCACCGGATTCGCATTTCCCGGACTGCCTGCGGCCCTGGCGATTCCGGCCGGGCTGCTCGGCGGCGTCGTGGCCGGGATGCTGTGGGGCGTGGTACCGGCCTGGTTGCGGGCGACCTGGGGTATCGACGAGGTGGTCACCACCCTGTTGCTCAATCCGGTGGCGCTGCTGGGGGTTCAGGCGCTGGTCACCGGTCCGTGGCGGAACTCGCAGACCGGCTTCGCGGTCTCCGATTCGCTGGCACCCGGGTACGCGTTGCCGACGGTGATCCCCGATTCGTCTGTGCACCTTGGCTTCCCGCTGGCGGTGCTGCTGGCGGCGCTGATCTGGATCGTGATGTCGCGCACCGTCACCGGGCTGCGGGTGCGGGCGGTCGGCCTGTCGCCGGACGCGGCGGCGTTCTCCGGGATCGGGGTCCGCAAGGTCCACTTCGGAGCCGCGCTGATCTCGGCCGGCATTGCCGGCCTCGGCGGTGCCGTGCAGGTACTCGGCGTCACCCACCAGCTCACCCCGCAGGTCTCGGATTCCTACGGCTACACCGGCATCGTGGTGGCCACCCTCGGCGGGCTGAGCGCGCTCGGCGTGCTGCTGGTCGGGCTGCTGCTGGGCAACATCACGGTCGGCGCGCAGAACGCGTCGCTGGCCCTGCAGCTACCACCGCAGATGGGCCAGATCATCTCGTCGTCACTGCTGTTGGCGGTGGTCGGGATGCTGGTGTTCCGGCGGTACCGGATCGTCCGCGCCCCTCGCGACACCGCACACCAGGGGGGTGCGGAATGAACCTGCCACTGTGGGCGATGGTCACCGCAATGCTGACCACCGCGACACCACTGGTGTTCGGTGCGCTCGGCGAGTTGGTCACCGAGCGGGCCGGGGTGCTGAACCTGGGCATCGAAGGGACGATGTACGCCGGCGCCTTCGTCGGGGTGCTGGTCGCCGGGTCCTCCGGATCGGTCTGGATCGGCCTGCTCGCCGCCCTGGTCACCGGCGTGCTGGCCGGGCTGTTCGTCGGGGTGTTCACCGTCACCCTCGGGGTGAATCAGCACGTCGCCGGGATCGGCACCACCCTGTTGTTGATCGCCTCCTGCAACTTCGCCTCCAGACTGCTGTACGGCGGGGGCTCGGTCCCGCAGGTCCCGAAGTTCTCCCAGCTGCTGCCCGACGTGCCGGTGGCGAGCCAGTACCTGCTCACCTATCTGGCGTTCCTGATCGTGGCGCCGGCGATGTTCGTGCTGTTGCGCAGCACCGGATTCGGGTTGCGGGTGCGGGCGGTCGGCGACAACCCGGAGGCCGCCGACGCCGCCGGCATCTCGGTGGCCAGGACCCGCTATGCCGCCCTCGGGCTCGGCGGCATGCTGATGGCCGCGGGCGGCGCGTTCATCACCCTGGCGATGCTGGGCACCTTCACGCTGAACATCACCAACGGCCGGGGATGGGTGTGCATCGCCCTGGTGATCTTCGCCCGCTGGCGGGTGATTCCGGCGGTGCTGGGCGGTCTGCTGTTCGCCGCTGTCGATGCGCTGCAACTGCAGTTGGTCATCACTCCGCAGTTCGCCGGCATCCCACAGCAGCTGATGAGCGCCCTGCCGTACCTGGTGGTGATCGGCGCGCTGGTGGTCGCCGGTCGATCGCTGCGGTACCCCGGCGCCTATCTCAAGCCCTATCGCCGGACCTGACCCGTCCGGGTCGGCCACCTACCGACCACCGAACCGCTGCACCAGCCGACCATGCACGAGAAGGGCGCCAACCATGAACGACACCCGCCCCGGGGCCTTGTTGCCCGGAGAATCGGACTATCTGCGGATCGCGGTCGAAGCCGCCCGGCAGGGCCGCAGTGAGGGCGGCATCCCGATCGGTGCGGCACTGGTGCATGCCGGAAAGGTGCTCGGTACCGGCTACAACAAGCGGGTGCAGCTGGCCAGCCCGATCCGGCACGGCGAGACCGACTGCCTGGAGAACATCGGCCGGTTGCCGGCCTCGGTGTACGCCGAGTCCACGATGATCACCACCCTGTCGCCGTGCGACATGTGCACCGGCGCGATCCTGCTCTACAAGATTCCGCGGGTGATCATCGGCGAGAACCGCTCGTTCCTCGGCGGCGAGGAGCTGCTGCGGTCCAGGGGCGTGCAGGTGGTGGTGGTCGACGACGAGTCCTGCGTGGCGATGATGACGGAATTCATCGCTGCGCTGCCGGCGCTGTGGAACGAGGACATCGGCGTCACCGACTGACGGGCCGGCTCGGACAACCGGTAGGCTACTGGTGAGTAACTTGACCGGTCGCGGCCCGACCGACGGATGTGATTCCGCTCCCAGCGGGCCGAAAGTGCGCACGGCGGGGTGCTCACGTCCGCCGTCGTTCACTACGGTGACAACAACCCCGGCCGACAGCGCCGGCACAGAAGCAGTGCCGATTCAGCAGCAGTGCCGACCGAGATAATGGAGAGGACCGGCCCATGGACATCGCCGTTCTGGTCAAGCAGGTGCCCGACACGTACTCCGAGCGCAAGCTCCGTGACGACGGCACCTTGGACCGAGCCGCCGCCGATGCGGTGATCGACGAGATCGATTCGAGGGGCGTCGAAATCGCCCTGCAGCTGACCGAGCAGCACGGCGGCGAGGTGACCGTCGTGACGATGGGCCCGGACCGGGCCACCGAGACCCTGCGCAAGGCGCTCGCGATGGGTGCCCACCAGGCGGTGCACGTGGTCGACGACGGCCTCGCCGGCTCCGACGCGTTGCAGACTTCGGCGGCGCTGGCCGCCGCGCTCAAGACGCTGACCTTCGACCTGGTGATCACCGGCAACGAGGCCAGCGACGGCAAATCCGGCACGGTCCCCGCGATGCTCGCCGAGCGGCTCGGGCTGCCATCGGTGTCCTCGGCCAGGGCGGTCAGTGTCGACGGCTCGACACTGAGCGCCGAGAAGATCGTTGACGGTGGGTATGCCGAGGTCACCGCGTCACTGCCGGCCGTCCTGAGCGTGTCCGAGAAGATCGCCGAGCCGCGGTACCCGAACTTCAAGGGGATCATGGCGGCGAAGAAGAAGCCGCTCACCACCTTGGGCATCGCCGAGCTGGGGCTGGAGAACACCGGCGGGGCCGCCGCGCCCTGCCAGGTGGTCTCGTCGTCCCCCAAGCCGCCGCGCGAAGCCGGCCAGAAGGTCACCGACGACGGCACCGGGGGCAGCCAGCTGGCTGCCTTCCTGGCGGCCGAGCGGCTGATCTGACCCCACCGAAGACCTCCCGACCTACTGAAAAGACAAGGAAGACAACGAATGTCCGAAGTTCTTGTTCTGGTCGAGCACGCCGAGGGTGCCGTCCGCACGATCACCGGGGAGCTGCTCACCGCTGCCCGCCGGCTGGGCAGCCCGGCCGCCGTGGTGGTCGGCGTGCCCGGCACGACCGACTCGTTGCGGGCCGATCTCACCGCGTTGGGTGCGGAGAAGATCTACGCAGCCGAATCCGACGACGTCGGCAAGTACCTGGTGACGCCGCAGGTGGCGGCGCTGGCCGCGGCCGCGCAGGGTGCCTCGCCCGCCGCGATCCTGTTGCCGAACACCGTTGACGGCAAGGACATCGGCGGACGGCTGGCGGTCCGGCTCGGCTCCGGCCTGATCGCCGACGCGGTCGATCTGGATGCCGAAGGCGTTGCCACCCAGTCGATCTTCGGTGGCTCGTACACCGTGCAGACCAAGGTCACCACGCCGGCACCGATCGTGTTGCTGCGGCAGAACGCGATCTCGGCGGAACCGCAGGCCGGGGCGGGCGAGGTCACCGCCCTGGAGTTCTCGGTGGACCCGGCGACGGCGACAACGGTGACGGCCGTGCATGTGGAGCCGGCCGGAGACCGGCCGGAGCTGGCGGGCGCGCAGACCGTGGTGTCCGGCGGTCGAGGCGTCGGTTCTGCGGAGCAGTTCGCCGTGGTCGAGGACCTGGCCGATGCACTCGGTGCCGCCGTCGGCGCCTCCCGGGCGGCAGTCGACTCCGGCTACTACCCGCAGCAGTTCCAGGTCGGCCAGACCGGCACAACGGTGTCGCCGCAGTTGTACGTCGCGCTCGGCATCTCCGGCGCCATCCAGCACCGGGCCGGCATGCAGACATCGAAAACGATCGTCGCGGTGAACAAGGATCCGGACGCGCCGATCTTCGAGATCGCCGACTTCGGCGTGGTCGGCGATCTCTTCGATGTGGCACCCAAGCTGTCCGAAGAGGTCAAGGCCCGCAAGGCCTGACCCGCCGGCAGACCCATGGCGCCCGGCGGATCCTCGTGGTCCGCCGGGCGTCATGCTGTGCCCCGCCGGGCGGGGGCCGCGGTCAGGGGTCGCGGGGGAGCGGCGGGGCGAAGACGAAGATCACCTCGGCACCGTCGCTCTCCGACGGGTTGATCCATTCGTGCAGCGAGCGGGCCGGGTAGGTGGTCGACTCGCCCTCGGCGAGCAGCCGGGGCTCGCCGTCGACGACGATCTGCAGCGCGCCGGCAAGCACCAGCGCGAACACCGTCTCGCTGTCCAGCCGGTAGGCGCCGCCGGAACCGCCGCCGGGCTGCAGCCTGGTCCGCATCACCTGCAGGTGCGGCTGTTCGGCCGGCGTCAGCAGGTATTCGTCGACCCCGATACCGCCCATCTGCAGCCGGCTGCCGCGACCGACCACGGTCGAGTCCGGATACGCGAACAGCGAACCGATCGAGATGTCCAGGGCCGCGCAGATGGCCAGCAGGTTCGGCACCGACACCCTGGTCCGGCCGCGCTCGGCCAGCGACAGGAAGCCCTTGCTGATGCCGGCCTGCTCGGCGACGGCCGCCAACGTCAGCCCCTTGGCCACCCGGGCCGCGCGGAGCCGTGGCCCGGCCTCGTCCATCCCGGAGTGCTGATCGACGGAATCCTGGGTCATGACGGGCGCGTCACCTCCTGCGGGCCTTGCGGCGCGATCGAGTTCGTAGTTTTATGGCATTAAACCCCGGCGTCGACACCGGATGCCACCGCGCGGTGCCCGGCGCCGCCGCGAACCGAACTCAGGAGCCCCGAATGACCGTCACCGCAGGCACCGTTTCCGCGCTCGTCGACTCCGTACCCAAGGGGCTCCACATCGGCGGCGAGTGGGTGCCGACCACCGGCGGGGTCGAGGTGGAGAACCCCGCCACCGGCGAGGTCCTGGCGACCGTCGCCGACGCGACCCCGGAGCAGGGCAAGCAGGCGCTGGATGCCGCCGTCACCGCGCAGAAGGACTGGGCGGCAACGGATCCGCGGGTCCGTGGCGAGATCCTGCGCAAGGCCTTCGAGCTGTTGCAGCAGCGCGCCGACGACTTCGCCCTGCTGATGACGCTGGAGATGGGCAAGCCGCTGGCCGAGGCCAGGGGCGAGGTGACCTACGGCGCCGAGTTCTTCCGCTGGTTCTCCGAGGAGGCCGTGCGGATTGCCGGCCGCTACTCGGTGGCGCCCTCCGGCGGCACCCGGCTGCTCACCATGAAGCAGCCGGTGGGGCCCGCCTTCGCGATCACCCCGTGGAACTTCCCGCTGGCCATGGGCACCCGCAAGATCGGCCCGGCCATCGCCGCCGGCTGCACCATGGTGATCAAACCGGCCGCGCAGACCCCGCTGACGACCCTGCTACTGGCCCAGGTGCTTGTCGAGGCCGGCGTCCCGGCGGGCGTGGTCAACGTGATCACCACGTCCAGCTCCGGCAGGGTTTCCGAGCCGATCATTCGCGACCCGCGGCTGCGCAAGCTCACCTTCACCGGATCGACCGAAGTGGGCCGCAGGCTGATCGAGCAGTCCGCGCAGCAGGTGCTCAAGGTATCGATGGAACTCGGCGGCAACGCGCCGTTCGTGGTGTTCGGCGATGCGAACCTGGACCGGGCGGTGGACGGCGCGATGTTGGCCAAGATGCGCAACATCGGCGAGGCCTGCACCGCGGCGAACCGGTTCATCGTGCACGAGTCGGTCGCCGAGGAGTTCGCCGCTCGACTCAGCGAGCGGATGGGCGCGATGAAGGTCGGCCCTGGCATCGACGACGGTGTACAGGTCGGCCCGCTCATCGACCAGGCGGCGATCGACAAGGTCACCGAATTGGTGAGCGATGCCACCGACGCCGGCGCCACCGTGCTGACCGGCGGTAAGACGGTGGGGGACAAGGGATACTTCTACGCGCCGACCGTGCTCGGCAACGTGCCGGCGTCGGCCAGGGTGTTCTCCGAGGAGATCTTCGGGCCGGTCGCCCCGGTCACCACCTTCACTACCGACGACGAGGCGATCGAGCTGGCCAACCGCACCGAGTTCGGCCTGGTCGCCTACGCCTTCACCGAGAACGTCAACCGGGCATTCCGGGTCGCCGAGGCACTGGAGACCGGCATGGTCGGGCTCAACCAGGGCATCGTGTCCAACCCGGCCGCCCCGTTCGGCGGGGTGAAGGCGTCCGGGATCGGCCGGGAGGGCGGCGCCGAGGGCATCGAGGAGTACCTGGAGACCAAGTACGTCGGCATCGCCCTGGGCTGACGAAATCCGGGCTGACGAAATCCGGGTTGACCAAGCCCACCCTCATCGAGCACCTGACCGCCCCAACGCAGAGGACGTCATGACCACCGCCGAAACACCCGCGTACCGCAGTGATCTGCCGCAGCAGCGAAAGCTGGTCACCGCCATCCCCGGACCGAAGTCGACCGCCATTCACCAGCGGCGGTCCGTTGCGGTGAGTGCCGGAGTCGCGTCGACCCTGCCGGTGTACACCGCCGACGCCGGCGGCGGGGTGATCGTCGACGTCGACGGCAACTCGCTGATCGACCTGGCCTCGGGAATCGCGGTCACCTCGGTCGGCAATGCCGCGCCGAAAGTCGTTGCCGCGGTGCGGGAATCGGTCGGCCACTTCACCCACAGCTGCTTCATGGTGACGCCCTACGACGGCTACGTCCAGGTCGCCGAGAAGCTCAACGAGCTGACGCCGGGCAGCCACGCCAAGCGCAGCGCGCTGTTCAACTCCGGCTCGGAGGCGGTGGAGAACGCCGTCAAGATCGCCCGGCTGGCCACCGGCCGTACCGCGGTGGTGGTGTTCGACCACGCGTACCACGGCCGGACCAATCTCACGATGGCGCTGACGGCCAAGGCGGCGCCGTACAAGAAAGGTTTCGGCCCGTTCGCCGGCGAGATCTACCGGGTGCCGATGTCGTACCCGTTCCGGGATCCGGACGGGCTGGGCGGCAAAGAGGCTGCGGAGCGGGCGATCTCGATCATCAACACCCAGATCGGCGCCGATCAGGTCGCCGCGGTGCTGGTCGAGCCGATCCAGGGCGAGGGCGGTTTCGTCGTTCCCGCCGATGGATTCCTGCCGGCCCTCTCGCAGTGGTGCACCAGCAGCGGCGCGGTGTTCATCGCCGACGAGATCCAATCCGGCTTCTGTCGCACCGGCGACTGGTTCGCCAGCGACCACGAGGGGGTGGTGCCGGACCTGGTGACCACGGCGAAGGGAATGGCCGGTGGGTTGCCACTTGCCGGGGTCACCGGACGGGCCGAGTTGATGGACGCCGTGCACGGCGGTGGCCTCGGGGGCACCTACGGCGGTAACCCGATCGCTTGTGCCGCTGCCCTGGCAGCGATCGAGACGATGGCCGATCTGGATCTGAACGCGGCAGCGAAGCGAATCGAGGGCACCGCGGTCCCGATCCTGCAGACAGTGGCGGAGCAGACCGGCCGGATCGGCGATGTCCGCGGGCGGGGAGCGATGCTGGCGGCGGAATTCGTCATCCCGGGGACCACGGACCCGGATCCGGCGGTCGCCGCTGCGGTGGCCAAGGCCTGCCACGCCCAGGGTGTTGTCGTGCTCACCTGCGGCACCTTCGGCAATGTGATCCGGCTGCTGCCGCCCCTGGTGATCGGCGAGCAGCTGCTGGTGGAGGGCCTCGGAGTACTCACCGACGCCGTCCGGGCGATCTGAGCGGCGTTCGGACAGTTCACCTGGTGGTCACGCGACCGCTACGCCCGCGGTGCCGCTGTCACCCCGACACCGGTCACCATCGGGATCTGTGACGACAACCGAGCTGCTCCTTGACGCGCCGGATCCCCATCACCCGACCACCGACCGCTACCGACTGTCCCTGGCCGCCGACTCCGGCGACGTCCAGGCCGCACGCCGCCTGCGGGACGAGGTCTTCTCCGCCGAATTCGGGGCGATCACCCCCGGTCCGGACGGCGTGGACGCCGATGACTTCGACGACCTCTGTGATCACCTGATCGTCTGGCACCGCAGCGATCGCAACGACCCGGGCCACGACGCCGATCGACTCGACGCCGGCGGTGCGATCGGCAGCCGTCGGGGACAGGCGGTCGCCACCTACCGGCTGTTGCCGCCGCACAGCAACGACAGCACCCCGCTGGCGTCCGGCCTCTATGCGGCCGGCGAGTTCGATGTGACCCCACTCGAGGGCCTACTCGACAGTTGCGTCGAGGCCGGCCGTTCGTGCGTGCATGCCGATCACCGCGGCGGTACCGCGGTATCGCTGCTCTGGGGCGGGATCGCCCGTTACATGCATCTGTCCGGCTATCGCTATCTGGTGGGCTGCGCGTCTGTAGCGCTGGACGACGGCGGCGGCAATGCTGCGGCCTTCGGCGACCTGGCGATGGCCCGGCATGCGGCTCCGGAGAAATATCACTGTCGACCGTACCGGCCGTTCGACCCGACCGGAATCGAAAGGCCCGCCAGGGCAACGATTCCGCCGCTACTCAAGGGATATCTGCGGCTCGGCGCCGTGGTCTGCGGGCCGGCCGCGCTGGACCCGGAGTTCGGTACCGCGGACTTTCTGGTGCTGCTGGATCTGGAGCGGGCCGACCAGCGTTATCTGCGGTTCTTTCTGGGTTCGGCGGCCGGGCGATGACCTGCCGGCGCGCCGCCTGCACCCCTGGCTGTCTGGACGATCATCCGACACTGCCGCGCCGGAGCCCTGCCGCGCGGGCCGCGGTGGCGGCTCGATCGGCGGCCGCGATCGGACTGGCGCTGATCGTCGTCCGGGTGCTCGCCGCCGGATCCGGTCGCACCGCCGGACGTCGCGGCGCCTGGGCGCTGCATCGCGTCTCCGGCCCGGTGCTGGCCGCCCTCGGCGTCCAGGTACACACGTCCGGAACACCCCGGTCCGGTGCTGCCCTGGTGGTGGGCAATCACCTGTCTTGGCTGGACATCCTGGTGCTCTCGGCGCAGACACCGATGCGGCAGGTCGCCAAGACCGAGGTCGGCGACTGGCCCCTGGTCTCCGGCGTCGCCCGGCGAACGGGCACGATCTTCCTCGACCGGTTCCGGCCACGGGCGCTGCCGGAGGTGGTCGAGGCAGCCGCGCTGGCGTTGCGTCAGGGGCACAAGGTGCAGGTCTTCCCGGAGGCCACCACCCGGTGCGGCGGCGCGGTGGGGGAGTTCTACCGCTGTGTGTTCCAAGCGGCGATCGACGCCGCCGTTGTGGTCGCGCCGGTCACCCTGAGATACCTCGACATTGACGGACAACCCACCCCGGTGCCGGCTTTCCTCGGCGACGAGACACTGATCGAATCGCTGCGCCGGGTGCTGGCGGTGCGCGGACTTGTGGTGCAGGTGCACTGGTTGCCGCCCATTCCGGCGGTGGCCGGCACCGGGCATCGGGCGGTGGACCGCAAGCGGCTGGCCTCGGCTGCCGAACGTGCGGTCGCCCGGGCTCTCACAGTGCCGGTGGTACGGCGACGGGCCGAACGTCCGGCCGAAGCCGGGAGCGCCGCCGGGGTCGGGGCCCGACGGCGCTCCCTCGCAGGTGTCGGTGCCTACCCCGCACGTCGACCTGCGCCGACGGCCGAACCGTCGGAACTCCAGATTGTGGCACCTGGTTGTTAGTTGAGTGTTCAACGGATGTGCATCGGGTGTGGATCGTCGACGAACCTCGCTGCGGGTCTGGACCAGGCGCGGCCGCGGGACAAGAATGCGCCCGGCGCCGCGGCCGGGTTAGGTACCTTGGCCGCCGCACGGTCGCCGGGCGATTACCCTGGGGACCGATGGTGTACCTCGATCATGCTGCTACCACCCCGGTTCTGCCGGCGGTGGTCGAGGCTGTCGCCGAAGCGATGGCCGTGGGCGGCAACCCTTCGTCGGTGCACAGCGCCGGGCGGGCGGCCCGCAGCCGGATCGAGGAAGCCAGGGAGCTGCTCGCCGCGCTGCTGGACGCCCATCCGAGCGAGGTGCTGTTCACCTCCGGTGGCACCGAATCCGACAACCTGGCCGTCACCGGCCTGTTCCAGGCCCGTCACCGGGCCGATCCCGCGCGGCGGGAGATCCTGCTCTCGGGTGCCGAGCATCATGCCGTGCTCGATGCGGCCGACCACCTCGCGGCGACCGGGGCGGCGCGGATCCGTCGCCTTCCGGTGGACCGCAACGGCCGGGTGACCCGCGATGCGTTCGCTGACGCGGCGGCCGAGCGGCCGGACCGGATCGCACTGGCCAGCGTGATGTGGGCCAACAACGAGACCGGCGCCGTCAGCGACATCGCGGCGCTGAGCGCCATCGCCGGCGCGGCTGGGTTCCCGTTGCACACCGACGCCGTGCAGGCGGTCGGCACCCTGGATGTGGATTTCGCCCGCTCCAGCGCCGCGGCGCTGTCGATCGCCGGCCACAAGCTCGGCGGCCCCGGTGGGACCGGCCTGCTGCTGCTGCGCCGGGATGCGGCGCTGGTGCCGCTGCAGCACGGCGGCGGCCAGGAGCGCGGCCTGCGCTCCGGCACGCTCAACGTGGCCGGCGCCGTCGGGCTCGCGGTAGCGGTGGAAGAAGCGGTGACGCGTCGCGCGGTGCGCGCGGCCGAGTATGCCCGGCTCGGTCGCCGGCTGATCGACGGTGTCAGGGCGATCGTGCCCGATGCCGAGCTCACCGGATCGGATCCCGCCGATCAGGCGCAGCTTCCCGGTGTCGTGCACCTACGGTTCCCCGGCTGCGAGTCCGAGACGCTGCTGATGCTGCTGGATGCCGCCGGGGTGGAGTGCTCGGCCGGGTCGGCCTGCACGGCCGGGGTGACCCGGGCCTCGCATGTACTGCTGGCGATCGGGTTGGACGAGCCGGCCGCCCGCAGCTCGCTGCGGTTCTCGTTGGGCCACACCAGCTCCGATGCCGACATCGATGCGGTAACCGCCGTCATCGGCGAAGTGGTTCGGCGGGCGAAGGACGCAAATGCGAAGCGGACGAATGCCCGCGCGCAGCATGTGTCACCACTGCTGACCGGGAGCCCGCGATGAAGGTGCTGGCGGCGATGAGCGGCGGGGTCGACTCGGCGGTGGCCGCGGCGCTCGCGGTCGACGCCGGGCACGAGGTCACCGGCGTGCATCTGGCGTTGTCCCGTCAGCCCGGGACGTTGCGCACCGGGTCCAGGGGCTGCTGCACCGTCGAGGACGCGCTGGACGCCCGCCGGGTCGCCGATCTGCTGGGAATTCCGTACTACGTCTGGGATTTCAGCGAAGAATTCGCACAGGACGTGGTCGCCGACTTCCTCGCCGAGTACCAGGCCGGACGCACCCCGAACCCCTGTCTGCGCTGCAACGAGACCATCAAGTTCGCCGCGCTGCTGGACCGGGCGATCTCGCTCGGGTTCGACGCGGTGGCCACCGGGCACCACGTCAAGCTCGCCGACGGCATCCTGCACCGCTCGGTCGACGAGGGCAAGGACCAGTCGTATGTGTTGGCGGTGCTCACCGCGGAACAGCTGTCGCACACCATGTTCCCGCTCGGCGAGATGACCAAGACGCAGGTGCGGGCGGAGGCGGCCAGGCGCGGGTTCGCGGTGGCGGCCAAGCCCGACTCCTACGACATCTGCTTCATCCCGGAGGGCGACACCCAGGCCTACCTCGCCGAGAAGCTCGGCGAGCGGCCAGGTCCGATCGTGGACGCGGAGACCGGCGAGCAGCTCGGCGAGCACACCGGCTACTTCGGCTACACCATCGGGCAGCGCAAGGGACTGGGTCTGCAGCGGCCGGCCGCGGACGGCAAGCCGCGGTACGTGCTGGGCATCGAGCCGGTGTCCGGCACCGTCACCGTCGGGCCCGCTGCTGGGCTGCAGGTGACCGAGATCACCGCCGCGCACCGGATCGTCTATTCGACCGGCAAGCAGCCGCGGTTCCCGATGCGGACGGTGGCCCAGGTGCGCGCGCACGGCGGAACCGTCGGGGGCACCGCAGATCTGGTCGACGGCGCGATCCGGATCGACCTGGACGCGCCGATCAGTGGCATCGCACCGGGCCAGACCGTGGTGCTCTACGATGCCGACGACGAGTACGTGATCGGCGCGGCCACCATCACCGGATCCCGATGAGCGATACCACCTCCTGGCCCGCCGGCAGTGCGACGGGCCTCGGACCGTTGCCCGGCACCGATATTGGTGAGGCAGTGCGCGCCGTCGTCGGCGAGCTGCCCGAGCTGCCCTTCGTTCCGGCACTGCCGGCTCGCGGGGTCGGTGCTGACCCGGTCGGGCGAACCATCGCGCTGCTGGTCGACATCTTCGGCGAGGTGGTCCCGAGCGGGTGGCGGATCAGCCGCCGGCCAGGGATGGACGACCGGCGGGCCAAGGACTTTCGTCAGTGGGACCTGGACGCGGTGGGTGAGCACGCCAGGGCTGCCGAGCGACTCAAGATTCACCTGCTCGGTCCCTGGACGTTGGCCGCCCGACTCGAGCTGCCCTCCGGAAACCTCGCCGTCGGCGACCCCGGTGCGGTCGCGGATCTGGCCGGGTCGCTGTCCGAAGGGCTGACCCAGCACCTGGCCGAGCTCGGCCGACGGCTGCCGGGTGTCGAAATAGCCGTACAACTGGAAGAACCGGACCTGGGCGCCGTGTTGGACGGGCCGATCCCGACCGCCAGCGGTTTCGGCACGCTTCGGCACGTACCGGTCGACACCGTTCGGACCGCCCTGGCCGATTTCGTCGCCGCCCTCGGTGAGCGACCGGTGATCGCCGCCGGTGTACCTGCCGGGCCATTGTGGGAACTGTTGCGGGCGGCGGGTTTCGGCGCCCTGACCGGAGCAATGGCCGACATCACCGGCCGATCGTCCGCACTGCTGGACGCCGTGGGGCAGGTCGTGCAGGACGGGATCCGTCTGCAGATCGAACTGCCGCCCGATGCGAAGACCTCGACGGTTGGGCCGGCGCTACT
Organism: Nakamurella lactea DSM 19367; assembly: GCF_000426645.1. GTDB lineage: Bacteria > Actinomycetota > Actinomycetes > Mycobacteriales > Nakamurellaceae > Nakamurella > Nakamurella lactea. The sequence continues at coordinate 52,679 of NZ_AUFT01000020.1, forward strand.
CGCCGGCTGGCGGCAGATCGGTTATCCGATCGAGGATGTCGCCGGCGCTATCACTCCGACGGCCGCCGGTGGGCAGGCGGACACGATCGCGACGGCGGTGCAGCGGATGAAGGTTGCCCGGGACCTCGGGCGTGCCCTGCTGGAACCGCCGGACAGCTGGCTCTGACGCGCGCCATCGTCCGGCCCCGGCCGGGCGGGACACGAGTGTGGGATTGAATTACATAGGTAACCTATGTAATGTCGAGGAACGTGAGCGACAGCGCGTCCGACGAGCTCGGATCCGAACTGCTGACGGTGCTGGCGGGTCTGAACCGCTGGGCAACCGCCAGGGCGGACCTGCCGGTGCCGTATGCGCAGGCCAGGCTGCTCAGCCTGATCGACCTGCACGGGCCGGCCAGGATCTCAGAGCTGGCCGCCGCCGACCACAGCAGCCAGCCGACGATCACTCAGCAGCTGCGACGGCTGGACGACGCCGGACTGATCTGTCGGACCCCAGATCCGGATGACGCCAGGGCAGTGCAGATCAGCCTCAGCGGATCCGGCGTCATCGCCCTGCGGAGCATCAGGCAGGCCAGGACGGACGTTGTCGCCCCGGAGCTGGCTGCTATGTCCGCCCTCGAGCGCCGGCGGATCGCCGCGGCCGTCCCCGCCCTGCGTCGGCTGCTGAACAGCCTCGGCGCTCCCCAGTCCGAAACACCCGCCACAGAAGTACGCAGCGATCAGGAAAGTAGCACCGAATGACACCCACAGCGTCGTCAGCCTCGCTGTCGAAGACCGATCCAACGGATGCGCCGCCGAGCATGTGGCGTCAGCCGAAAGCGGTGTGGGCGGTGGCTTTCGCCTGCGTGATCGCCTTCATGGGGATCGGCCTGGTGGACCCGATCCTCAAGCCGATCGCCGGGCAACTCAACGCCAGCGCCTCGCAGGTGTCGCTGCTGTTCACCAGCTACATGGTGGTGATGGCCGTGGCCATGCTGATCACCGGCTGGGTGTCCAGCCGGCTGGGCGCCAAGAACACCCTGCTGCTCGGCCTCGCGGTGATCATCGTCGGCTCGGTGCTGGCCGGGGCCAGTGGCTCGATCACCGGCATCATCGGCTGGCGCGGGCTCTGGGGTCTGGGCAATGCGCTGTTCGTGGCCACCGCGCTGTCCACCATCGTGGCGTCCGCCAAGGGCTCTGTCGGTCAGGCGATCATCCTGTACGAGGCCGCGTTGGGTGTCGGCATCGCGGTCGGACCGCTGATCGGCGGCCTGCTCGGCAACATCTCCTGGCGCGGCCCGTTCTTCGGCGTCGGGGTGCTGATGGCGATCGCGCTGGTCGTCACCACCTTCCTGCTCCCGGCGACGCACATCAAGCCGAAACCGATCCGGCTGGGTGATCCGTTCCGGGCGCTCAAGCATCAGGGACTGCTCACCGTCGCGATCACCGCGCTGCTGTACAACTTCGGTTTCTTCACCCTGCTCGCCTTCACCCCGTTCGTGCTGAACATGAGCGCGATCAGGATCGGCCTGATCTTCTGTGGCTGGGGCATCGCGCTGGCCATCACCTCGGTCTTCGTCGCGCCGAGACTGCAGGCACGATTCGGCAGCCTGCCCTCGGTGGTCGGCGCATTGACCGGGCTCAGCGTGGTGCTGGCGGCGATGGCGATCTTCACCGACAACAACCCGGCACTGATCGTCTGTGTGGTCGTCGGCGGTCTGTTCCTGGGGATCAACAACACCCTCGTCACCGAGATCGTGATGAAGGTGGCGCCGGTGGAACGCCCGGTCGCGTCGGCGGCCTACAGCTTCGTCCGGTTCGGCGGCGGGGCGATCGCCCCGTGGCTGGCCGGAAAGCTCGGCGAAGAGGTGAGCCCGCATCTGCCGTTCTGGGTCGGGGCCGGCGCGGTGTTGTTGGGCGCTCTGCTGTTGGTGGTGCGGCGGCGGCTGTTCGCGAACGTCGACGTCGAGCACATGGTCCCCCCGGCCGATTCTCAGGAAGAGGCCGAGGACCTCACCCTCGCCGACTCCTGACCGGATCAGGGCGCGGTTGTCCCCCTGGAGGCGTAGCGGGGTTGTCCCGCTCGGGCGGGACAACCCCGCTACGCCTTGGTGGGGGCGCGGCGCAACAGCGCAGGCAGCAGGGTCGCTCCCGGCGCCCGGTCGCTGCCGGCCCCCACATCGTTCGGGTTGGAGAAGGCGCAGCGTTGCAACGACAGGCAACCGCAGCCGATGCACGAGGTCAACCCGTCACGGAGGCGTTCGAGTGCGGCGATCTGCTGGTCGAGTCGACCCCGCCAGTGCTGCGAGATCCGCTCCCAGTCCGCCTTGTTCGGGGTGCGGTTGTCGGGCAGCTTGGCCAGTTCGACCCTGATCTCGTCCAGGCTCAGGCCGACGTTGCTGGCCGCCCGGATGAAGGCCAGCCGACGTAACACGTTGCGTTCGAACCGGCGCTGGCCACCGGAGTTCCGGACGGCGTGGATCAACCCCTGGCTCTCGTAGTACCGCAGGGCTGACGCGGCGAACCCGCTGCGGGCCGCCACCTCGCCGACCCCGAGCATGTCCATGGTGTGCACGAGAAGCTCCTCGAAAGAATGTTGTCCGACCCTTGACATGAAGTTGACTTCAACTTCAACACTGGCGGACATGAGTGGAAACGTCAAGCAGGGCAGGAACGGAAACCAACGGGCCGAGGAACCGGTGGCACTGATCACCGGCGGGTCGGCCGGCCTCGGTCGGGCGTTGGCCACCGGATTGGCGGCCGCGGGCTGGACCGTGGTGACCGACGCCCGCGGCCCGGGCCGGCTGGCCGAGCTGATCGCCACGCATCCCGACCGGCTGAACGGCATCGTCGGCGACGTCGGCGACCCCGACCACCGACAGGCCTTGGCCGCCGAGGTCCGCCGGTTGGGCCGGCTAGACCTGCTGGTCCACAACGCCAGTTCGCTCGGCCCGGTGCCGTTGCGGCCGCTGCGGGAGCTCGGGGCCGACCAGCTGCGGGCGGTCTGGGCCACCAACGTCGACGCCCCGCTCGCGCTGACCCAGTTGCTGCTCGAACCGCTGCTGGCCTCAGACGGGGTGCTGCTGTCCATCTCGTCTGACGCCGCTCTCGAGCACTACCAGGGCTGGGGAGGGTACGGCGCGAGCAAGGCGGCCCTGGATCACCTCACCCTGACTTTCGGCACCGAATCGCCGCTCACCGCCTACGCGGTGGATCCGGGTGACATGCGTACCCAGATGCACCAGGACGCCTTCCTCGGCGAGGACATCTCGGACCGGCCGCTGCCGGAGACGGTGGTACCGCAGCTGCTGGCACTGCTGGCCGCGCGCCCACCCTCGGGTCGATACCGAGCGGCGGACATCGCGGCGGCACCGGGACGGGTGAGCTGAAATGGCCGCGCTGCTGCTGCCGACGACCCGGTTCGCCGAGCCCGACGAGCTCACCGCACCCGGCCCGCCGGAGAGCCGCGGGCTGGCCAGGGACGCGGTGCGTATGTTGGTCGCGCGGGGCGGGGATGACGGCCCGGCTGCAGAACCGGAGATCCGCCACCTGCGGTTCCGGGAGCTACCGGACCAACTCCGGTCCGGAGATCTGTTGGTGGTCAACGACTCGGCGACGATCGCTGCCGAGGCCGACGGTCTGCTCGCCCGCCACGGACCGATCGTCGTGCACGCCGCCACCGCGTTGGATGACGGCAGTTGGGTGCTCGAGCTGCGCACCGCACCGGATGCCGCCGAACCGATCCTGGACGCCCATCGCGGTGAACGGCTGACCGTCGCCGACCTGCAGGCAACCCTGCGGGAGCCCTACCCGCGGCCGGACTCGTCACCCACCGGTTCCGGGAACCGGTTGTGGCGCACCGACATCGACGGCGATCTGGGCGCGGCACTGCTCGCCGAGGGCAGACCCATCAGCTACGGCTACCTGGATCGGCGATATCCGCTGGACGACTACCAGACACTGTTCGGCGACCGTCCCGGGAGCGTCGAGATGCCGTCCGCCGGGCGTCCGTTCACCCGGCGACTGGTCAACGCGGTGGCAGCGCACGGCATCGGTATCGCCACCATCACCCTGCATACCGGGGTGTCGTCCCAGGACGTCGGCGAAGGACCGCAGGCCGAGCGGTTCGAGGTTTCGGCCGCCACCGCGCGCCAGGTCGCGGCAACCCGGCGGGACGGTGGACGAGTGGTCGCCGTCGGCACCACCGTCACCCGCGCGCTGGAGTCCGCGGTCGCCGCGGACGGCCGGATCGGTCCGGCAGGGGGCTGGACCGATCGGGTGATCACCCCGGACGACCCGCCGCGGGTGGTGGACGGACTGATCACCGGTTGGCACAACCCGCAGGCTTCGCATCTGCTGTTGGTGGAAGCGGTCGCGGGGGCCGCGCTGACCCAGGCCGCCTACGACGCCGCGGTGGCAGGCGGTTACCTCTGGCACGAATTCGGTGACTCCGCGCTGCTGTTGCCGACGCGGTGACGCTGATCCGCCCGGCCGTCGGAGCTGCGACGTACAGTGACCGGCGTGGCGAGGACAGGCGGCGACGGCAATAAGGCAGCGGCGGCGGCGGCGGGGGTTGACCTGCCGGAGGGCGATGTGCCGCCCGAGGTCCGGCGGCACTACGACGAACTGGCCGAGAAGATCACCGCCGCCCAGTTCCGCTACTACGTGCTCGACTCGCCGACCATGGCCGACATCGAGTTCGACACGCTGCTGCGGGAACTGGAGGCGATCGAGGCCGAGCACCCGTCGCTGGTCACCCCGGACTCGCCGACCCAGCGGGTGGGTGGCGGGTTCGCCACCGGTTTCGCTCCCTATGAGCATGCCGAACGGATGCTCAGCCTGGACAACGTTTTCTCCGCCGACGAGATGAACGCCTGGTTGGATCGCACCGTGCGCGACGCCGGCGACGGCATCGCCTGGCTCACCGAGCTGAAGATCGACGGTCTGGCCATCTCGCTCACCTACCGCAACGGGCGGCTGACGAAGGCCGCCACCCGCGGCGACGGTCGGGTGGGGGAGGACGTGACGCTGAATGTCCGCACCATCAAGGCGATTCCGGACCAATTGCGGGACGACGGAGGACATGACATCCCGGAGTTGGTGGAGATCCGCGGCGAGGTGTTCTTTCCGCTGGCCGGGTTCGCCGAGTTGAACGCGCAGCTGGTCGCTGCCGGCAAGCCGCCGTTCGCGAATCCGCGGAATTCGGCGGCCGGGTCGCTGCGGCAGAAGGATCCGAAGGTCACCGCCTCCCGCCCACTGACCATGCTGTGTCACGGGATCGGTGCCCGGAAGGGCTTCGAGATCGACCGGCAGTCGCAGGCGTACGAGCGGCTACGGGCCTGGGGGCTGCCGGTGTCCGACCACAACTTGGTGGTCGAGCGCACCGCCGAGGTGATCGACCGGATCGGCTACTGGGCCGAGCACCGGCACGAGGTGGAACACGACATCGACGGCCTGGTGGTCAAGGTCGACCAGATCGCCCTGCAGCGCCGGCTGGGCAGCACGTCGCGGGCGCCGCGCTGGGCGATCGCCTACAAATACCCGCCGGAAGAGGTCACCACCGTGCTCACCGACATCGCGGTGAACGTGGGCCGGACCGGCCGGGTCACTCCGTTCGCGGTGCTGGAGCCGGTACTGGTCGCGGGATCCACCGTGGCCAGGGCGACCCTGCACAATGCCGACGAGGTGAAGCGCAAGGGCGTACTGATCGGCGACACGGTGGTGATCCGCAAGGCCGGCGACGTCATCCCCGAGGTGCTCGGCCCGGTGGTCGACCTGCGGGAGGGACGGGAGCTGCGCGAGTTCGTCATGCCGACGCATTGCCCGGCCTGCGGCACCCAGCTGGCGGCGCAGAAGGAGGGCGACGTCGATCTGCGCTGCCCGAACGCCCAGAGTTGCCCGGCCCAGCTGCTGGAGCGGGTGTACCACCTGGCCAGTCGAGGCGGATTCGACATCGAGGCGATGGGCGGCGAGGCGGCCGCCGCGCTGCTCAAGGCCGGGGTGATCACCGACGAGGGCGACGTCTTCGATCTGACCGAGGCGGACCTGTTGCGGGCGCCGCTGTTCACCACCAAGGCCGGCGCGCTGTCGGCGAACGGCCGCAAACTGCTGGAGAATCTTGCCCAGCGCAAGGATCAGCCGCTGTGGCGGGTGCTGGTGGCGCTGTCCATCCGGCACGTCGGGCCGACCGCGGCCAGGGCGCTGGCCCAGCATTTCGGCTCGCTGGACGCCATCCGGGCGGCGGCTGCCGACGATCCGGAGCAGCTGGCCGCGGTGGAAGGGGTCGGTCCGACCATCGCCACCGCGGTCGCCGCCTGGTTCGAGATCGATTGGCACGTCAGGATTGTCGAGAAGTGGGCGGCGGCCGGGGTACGAATGGCTGACGATGTGTCCGACCGTCCGGAGCAAACCCTGGCCGGGCTGACGGTGGTGGTCACCGGTTCGCTGCAGGGATTTTCCCGCGATGAGGCGAAGGCGGCACTGCTGGAACGCGGTGCCAAGGCCGCGGCCTCGGTTTCGGCCAAGACCAGCTTCGTGGTGGTCGGTGATGCGCCGGGATCCAAGTACGACAAGGCGGTCTCGCTGAAGGTACCGGTGCTCGACGAGGACGGGTTCCGGGTGCTGCTGGACTCCGGCCCAGATGCGGCCCGCGAGGTGGCGCAGATCGGCGAGGCCTGAAGATTTGCGGACGCCTGGCACAGCCTCTTGAGCGCCCAACGCGTCGACCGTGAATCGAACGATCGCTCTATCGAATCGCGGTGACGGCTCCGTCTCGTACTGTGGCCGTGGCCATGAGCAAAGTGTATTCTTCGTCGGCTCCGACAGTAACTCTCAACTTGACTGCGAAATCGTAGTCGCCATTGGTCAAACTCTGCCCGCCGCAGTCGAGTGGGATTGCTCCGACCTCCACAACGCCGACGGTACCCGGCCGCAGGGTGACGTCAGGCAACTCGATCGCAGGAGTGCCGGCGAAGCCGACGATCCGTGCACCGTTCACGAACGCGGCATCGACGATGCCCGGGGCGGTGATCGACTGATCCGAGTCGTTGCGCAGATTCATCGCAATGCCGAGCCTGGACAAGGAGTACGTTGCCGACACGTCCAATTCGACAGCCGAGGGAAGCGGGCCACCGCACATCAGCAGCTCCCCATTCCACGGTTCGCTTGTCGTCGTGGACTGTTGCGGCGAGTTCGCTCGTGTTATGAGGACGACGACGACGGCAGCAACGAGTACTGCGGCGCCAATCGGCAACCACATTCGCCGTCCTGTGAATCGAACTCCTGGTTCCTTGTTTGGACTGTCGGTCATTCGTATCACATCCTCCCGGCGTCCTCTGGTATGAAGTGAGAGACTGTTGAAATAATGCTATCCTATGATAGCTTCGTTTACGACGGACACACTCGCCGCCTTCATTATGACTCTGCGAAACGTGCGACGACGGGTTTCGTGAATTGTCGTTTAGTTCAAGTCGACGTGTAATGCTGCAAGGGCTGTGTCGAGTCGCGAACCTACCATATACTGTCCTAGCTGCCCGGTAACGCAGCCGTTTACTTCATTCACGATGGCTGAAACAACCGCATACCCCGCGCCTGCGATGTACACCGGTCCGCCGCTATCGCCGTGTCACGCTTTGAGAGTCCAGTCTGTATAGGCCTTTCCGAATTGTTCGTACCATTTCCCCAAGACGCTGTATTGGTCAGGTGGACGATCCCGTAGTCCTGACCCTTCGACGGAATATATATCGATTTGTGACTCTTTCCGAGCAGTCGTTGAACAAGATCCGACAACCGTAGACCGTACTTCGAATCAACGTCGCCGGACGTGGTGCAATGCCCGGCCGAGAGAATGTATGGCATATTGTCAGTCACGCTATGGACCATAAAGCCACCTGAGCAACCAGACATCCAGATGCCGCCCCTGAACGGACTGGTACAGGTAAGGTGGCCGAGGGTCGTATTGCACGTCGCGGGTTGAACAGAGACTCCAAGCACTGTGACACTGGGAAAGTCTCCGACAGCGTCCATCGACGCCTGCACCTGATCGGGCCGGACGCGGACCTCTAGTTGGTTCGTTTCCTGAAGGAATGCACTGCTGATAGGAGTTATCTGGACGGACTCAAGGGCCGCATTCACGAGCGTGCTGTCGCTGGGGCTTCCGCCACTCCCGATTCCAGGCCGGCGGCCTGTGCGTCCGACTGGCTCAGTGCTGCCGTGAGGAGCAGGATCGCCGCACCCGCGACAACAGTTCGCAACTGCCGCGTTAGAGACAACCTGAACATGTTGGCCTCCGATACCGATACGGATCAATCGGGCGCGTTCACTGGCAGTGAATGCGCTGAACACTAGTCTGCTTCGATGATTGCCAACGGCAACTGTTGCAGAATCGTTATGTATTTTGGCCACTCGGAGACAGGCCAGGATGTTGGTGAGGGTTTCGCGACCCTGCCCTGGTGTAGTGAAAGCGCCTGTCCCGCAACAGATAGTGGACCTTGCGAGGGGTGCCAAGCCGTCGAGGGAACGCAATCGGCGATTTCTTCGCAGGTCACCGAGGTGTTGGCGGATACCTGGGGCGGGACGTGGGCGCACGAGCTGGCTCGGGTGCTCGCCGATCTGGCGGCGCAGTCCCCGACGGGACGGATTGTGAGTCCGGGATCGGCCAGTCGGAGGGCTGGTACAGGCCGGTCGCGTCAGTGACTACGACGGGGGCAGCTTTTGGATCGCCGCGCGGCACGGGAGCCTGACGGAACCTTGATGCTGGACGATGGCACCGCGGTGGAAACGGGGGCGGGCAAGCTCCACCTAGACTCCGTGCTGGACATGTCCTCGAGGCGGATCGTCGGGCTCGCTGTCGGCGAGCACCCCGGCGCCGAGCTGACCTACGGGGCGCCGTTGATGCCGGTAGCGGTACGCGGGGGAAAGAGGCCATCGCCGGAGTGATCATGCACACCGATCAGGCCATCGGGCTCACCATCGACACAGCCGCCAGAGACCTGCACTGGTCTATCTCCACCGAGTCCCACATCGAGCCTGGCCACTCCTCGGACCGCGAGAAGATCACCTACCGCGACTACCTCGCAAACGAACGGACTGCGGGTTGTCAAGATAGGAGCATCCGTCGATTGCGAAGAGCCCAAACCGCTGGCGACCGCAGGTGTCAATCGCCTGAACGAATATTCCTCAACTCCCTCCCGTAGTCTTGCCCAGCTCCGGAGCCTGCGCCTGCAGCTGAGCCAGCCGCGCCGGGTCCTGAACCTCCATCCAGGCGATCAGATCGCGGAACGGCACGCATTCGGTGTCTGCCTTGCCGCAGGTCTCCTGGACGAACTTGCCGATGGCGTCGGAGTAGGCGTTATTGTTCCACTGGTTGAAGTGGTTGCCGAGGATCAGCGGCGCCCGGTTGCCGTTGAAGGTGTCGTTGTACATGTCGTTGTAGGTGGCGACCACCTGGTCCATGTCCTTCTGCGACTGTTCTTTGCTGGGCAGGCCGTCGACGCCGGCCTTCTCCTGGCTGTAATAGAAGTTGTAGTCCATGGTGATCTGCACGTGCTGGGTGCGCTGACTCGGATCCAGATCCGTGTTGCCGGTGATGGTGCCGTGCATCGGGTATTCGGCCATCCCGATCTGCCAGATCTTGTTGGTCGGCGACTGGGTGGGCCAGGAGATGCCGCGCCGGGTGAACGACGAGTCGTAGATCATGTTGTGCTGCGCCAGCGCGGGGAACAGGTCCTCGATGTGGCCCTCCAGGCAGGGCGTCCGCTCGCCGCGGATGTCGTTCTTCGTCACCTTCAGCGTCGGCAGTTGCTGAGTCGGATTGTTCGCCTTGTAGTTCTTGATGAGCGCGAAGAACTGATCGAGTTCGGTGTTCCAGTCGGCCGCCGTCCAGCTGTCGCCTCCGCCGGCTCCGCAGAAGTGCCCGTTGAAGTGCGTCCCGACCTCGTTGCCGATGTCCAGCGAATGGTTCAGGTCGTTGATCTCCACCGGCAGATCGGCCGGCAGGTTCCAGTTGATGTCCGAGGCGCCCGGCTGATGACCCGGTCCCTGGTAGTGGTCCTTGGTCGCTTCGGTGAGCATGTAAGTGCCGGACAGAAACCCGGTGAATCGGAACGGCACCTTCTTCGCCATGTCGAACCAGTACTGCCACTTCTCGTCCCAGCCGACGCCGTCGAAGCTGACGACGATGAACTGCGGCGGCTTCTCGCCCGCCTTGAGCTTCGTCGGCACGAATCCGTCGGGCAGCGCGACACCGTCCTTCGGGTGGTCGAAACTGCCGGTGCCGGCCGGGCCGGCGGACGATGACGTCGCCGTCGTCGGGCCGGTGGCGCTCGACGGTGCCGTCGAGGTGCCGCTCGTCCCAGTACCCGAACTGCTCCCTGCGGTCGAGCTGCCGGCTCCGTCGGCGGAGCCGGAGGTCGCCGACCCGCCCGAGGCCGACGACGATTGGACGGGTCTGCCGTTGGCGTCCTCGCTGGGTGCCGCGTTCGTCGGCGCGACGGTGACGTTGCTCGTCACGGTCACCGGCGCAGCGCTGTCCGACGACGAGCAGGCGCCTGCCAACAGTGCGGTCGATACGCCGACCGCGACGGCCAACATCCTGGTGCGAGAACGCACGCGATCACTCCTTCTCCCCGGCCGGGCGATGGCCCGGCCGCGGAATCCTGTGGATTTCCCCGACGGTGACAGGACGTCCCGGGACCGCCCGAGGTTGCCTGCGAAGATCCATCCCGCTCCGCCCCGCCCGTCCATCTTGCGCCTCCGGCCGGTGGCGGGCCGGTCCCACACGCACAGCAGCCGCACAGACTGCGACCGGCGTCACATCCAGCGGCGCGATGAGGCACACCCGGGGGAGCCAGCCGTCAGCTGCGGTCCCAGCGGTGCAACGCCGGTGCCCGGCCGGAGATGACCGCGGCCAGCATGCCCAGATGGGCGAGCTTGGCGATCTCCGTGCGGCGAAGGACCGGCCCGCCGGGCCGGCCGACAATGACGCAGACATCGGCCGACCCGATCGGCGCTGCGGCCAACTCGGTGCCGACCATTCGCCACGACTCCGGCACCCAGTGATCGTCGGCGTCGAGTTCGGTGGCTCGGGTCAGCGGTGCCCAGCCGGGCACCACGCCCGCGAAGTCCGGCGCCCCGCCGCCGGTGGCCAGTACCTCGACCTCGCCGGACAGCGGCGCCTTCACCACCGCCGCCCAACCGACCCGCAACACATCGGGCAGCAGCTCGGCGAGAGTCTCGACGGCGTGGTCCGGATCGGCGGCAATGGCCTCGACCATCTCCCATTCGCGGTGCGAATCGGCAACTCCGGGGTCGGGGCGCACCGAATCGACCCGCACCCCGGGGACCGATTCGGCCGCGGTGATCAGCGCATCGGCCGCCCGGCTGCGCGGCAATTCGACCACCAGGTCGTCGACGGCCCGCCCGCCCGCCCGTTCGACGACGTCCATCGCCAGGATGTCGGCGTCGATGGTGCCCAGCGCGGTCGCGACAGCGCCCAGGGCGCCCGGCCGGTCGGGGAGCTCGACGCGCATCAGATAGGACACGGTGTGCTCTCCCTTCGACGTTGCCCGGCGGTGCCGCGGCCCGGCGGGGCTCGCCGCCGTGTGCGCTCGTGCTGCGCGTTTACCCACATGCTGCCAGTGAGCCCCGGTCTTCGGGAGTCGCCTGGGTTACCAGCAGATCACACCGGGCACCCGAGCCCGACCGAACCGTGGCGAGCCCGGCGGGAACCAGCGCAGGGACGGCTGCCGGCCCGGCACTAGGATCGAGTCGAACGATCGGGGCCCGACGGTCCCGAGACCGCTGACGGGCGGCCGATGATCCGGCCGGCCCGCGACCGGACACCTGGGAGAGTAGTGACCACTGCCGACGAACCCGCGCTGACCAGGGATGACGTGGCTCATCTGGCACACCTGTCGAGGCTGGAACTGACCGACGCCGAGCTTGATACCTACCTCGGTCAGCTCGGCGTGATCCTGCACTCGGTGGCCAGGGTCGGTGAGGTGGCCGGCGACGACGTCGAGCCCACCACCCACGCCGTGCCGCAGACCAATGTCTTCCGGGACGACGTCGAGGTGCCGTGCCTGCCGCACGCCGCGGCACTGGCGTCCGCGCCCGCCTCCTACGAGGGCCGGTTCCGCGTCCCGCAGATCCTGGGCGAGGAAGCATGAGCGCCGACCTGACCCGGCGCAGCGCCGCGGAGCTGGCCTCCGCCATCGCGTCCCGTGAGGTCAGCGCGGTGGAGGTGACTCGGGCGCACCTCGATCGGATCGGTGCCGTCGATCCCGACGTGCATGCCTTCCTGCATGTCTCCGACGAGCTGGCGCTGGCCCAGGCGGCCGAGGTCGACCGGGCGTTCGACGCGGGGGAGCAGTCGGCGTCGCCGCTGGCCGGAGTCCCGTTGGCGCTCAAGGACATCGTGGTGCAGAAGGGGGTGCCGACCACCGCCGGGTCGAAGATTCTCGAGGGTTGGCTCCCGCCCTACGACGCGACCATCACCCGGAAGCTGCTGGACGCGGGCATCGTGATCCTGGGTAAGACGAACATGGACGAGTTCGCCATGGGCAGCTCGACCGAGAACTCGGCCTACGGCCCCACCCGTAACCCTTGGGACCTGTCCAAGATCCCCGGCGGCTCGGGCGGTGGTTCGTCAGCCGCGCTGGCCGCCTTCGAGGCGCCACTGGCCATCGGTACGGACACCGGTGGCTCGATCCGGCAGCCGGCGTCGGTCACCGGCACCGTCGGCGCGAAGCCCACCTACGGCGGCGTGTCCCGCTACGGCGTGATCGCCCTCGCGTCCTCGCTGGACCAGCCGGGTCCGTGCGCACGCACCGTGCTGGACACGGCGATGTTGCACGAGGTGATCGCCGGTCACGACCCGATGGACGCCACCTCGATCCCGCAGCCGGTGCCGAACGTGGTGGCCGCGGTGCGGCGCGGCCAGGCTGACGGCGTCGCAGGGATGAAGATCGGCGTGGTGAAACAGCTCGGCGGCCAGGGCTACCAGCCCGGCGTGCTGAGTTCCTTCCGGTCTGCGGTCGAGCAACTGCAGGCCGCCGGTGCGGAGATCGTCGAGGTCGACTGCCCGCACTTCGAGTACGGGCTGGCGGCCTACTACCTGATCCTGCCCAGCGAATGCAGCTCGAACCTGGCCAGGTTCGACGCCATGCGCTACGGGCTACGGATCGGGGATGACGGCACCGCATCGGCCGAGCAGGTGATGTCGCTGACCCGCGGCGCCGGCTTCGGCGCCGAGGTGAAGCGGCGGATCATCCTGGGCACTTATGCATTGTCCGCCGGCTACTACGACGCCTACTACGGCTCGGCGCAGAAGGTTCGCACACTGATCCGGCAGGACTTCGAGAAGGCCTATCAGCAGGCGGATGTGCTGATCTCGCCGGCCTCGCCGACCACCGCTTTCGGCATCGGCGAGAAGGTCGACGATCCGATGGCTATGTACCTCAACGACCTGGCGACCATTCCCGGTTCGCTGGCCGGCATCCCGGCGATGAGCGTGCCCAGCGGGATCGCCGCCGACACCGGATTGCCGGTGGGCCTGCAGATCATGGGGCCGGCGCTGGGCGAGGAACGCATGTACCGGGTGGCCGCCGCCTTCGAGGCCGGCTATCTGGCCGAACACGGAACGACTGTGCCGCAGCAGATTCCGGCGCTGGAGGGGACTGCTCGATGAGCGAGCTGATGGACAGCGGGTTGATGGATTACGACGAGGCGCTGGAGAGGTTCGACCCGGTGCTCGGGCTCGAGGTGCACGTCGAGCTGGGCACCGTCACCAAGATGTTCTGCGGGTGCCCGACCGGTTTCGGTGCCGCGCCGAACACCCAGGTGTGCCCGGTCTGCCTGGCGCTGCCCGGGGCGATGCCGACGGTCAACCGGCAGGCGGTGGAATACGCGATCAAGATCGGCCTGGCGCTGAACTGCGAGATTGCCGAGCTGTGCCGGTTCTCCCGGAAGAACTACTACTACCCGGACATGCCGAAGAACTACCAGATCTCGCAGTACGACGAACCGATCGCGTTCGGCGGCTATCTGGATGTCGATGTCGACGGGGAGACCGTCCGGATCGAGATCGAGCGGGCGCACATGGAGGAGGACACCGGCAAGTCCACCCACATCGGCGGCGCGACCGGTCGCATCCACGGAGCCGAGTACTCGCTGCTGGACTACAACCGAGCCGGCGTGCCGCTGGTCGAGATCGTCACCAAACCGGTGACCGGTACCGGGAAGGCGGCGCCGGCAGTGGCCCGTGCCTACGTCGCGGCGTTGCGCGATTTGCTGGCCGCTTTGGACGTCTCGGACGTCAGGATGGACCAGGGCTCGCTGCGCTGCGATGCAAACCTCTCGCTGATGGAGAAGGGTGCCCCCGAGTTCGGCACCCGCACGGAGACCAAGAACGTGAACTCGCTGCGCAGCGTCGAACGGGCCGTGCGCTACGAGATCACCCGACAGGCAGCGCGGTTGGCCGCCGGGCAGACGATCAAACAGGAGACCAGGCACTTCGACGAGTCCACCGGCACCACCGCTGCCGGGCGTTCCAAGGAGACCGCCGAGGACTACCGGTATTTCCCGGAACCCGACCTGGTTCCGGTGACGCCGGAACGGGAATGGGTCGAGCGGGTGCGGGCCACGCTGCCGGAGCTGCCCTGGCTGCGCCGCGCCCGGCAGCAGGCCGAGTGGGGCTTCACCGACCTGGAGATGCGCGATCTGGTGGCCGCGGACGGTGTCTCGCTGGTCGAGCAAACGGTCGCTGCCGGTGCCTCGCCGGGCGAGGCCCGGTCCTGGTGGGGTTCGTATCTTGGGCAGCAGGCCAACAACCGCGGCGTGACGTTGGCCGAACTGCCGATCAGCCCGACCCAGGTGGCCGCGGTGGTCAGCTTGGTGAACGACGGCAAGCTGACGGCCAAGCTGGCCCGCCAGGTGGTCGACGGCGTGCTGGCGGGCGAGGGGGAGCCCGACCAGGTGATCGCCGCTCGTGGGCTGGCGGTGGTCAGCGACGATGCGCCGCTGCAGCAGGCGATCGACGACGCACTGGCCGCGCAACCCGACGTGGCGGAAAAGATTCGCAGCGGCAAGGTGCAGGCGATCGGCGCCATCCTCGGTGCGGTGATGAAGGCGACCCGCGGTCAGGCCGACGCCGGCCGGGTGCGGGAGCTGGTGCTCAAGACGCTGGGCGTCGATAGCTGACCCGAGCCGGCGGGAACGCTGGAGTGCATCGAAAGTGGTGTGACGGGCCACTTCCGGTGCATTCGGCGTCGGCAGGCTCTGCGGGGATCAGTCCGGGCCGTTGCTGCCGCCGCCACCGCCGGCCGGGATCACGATCACCCGGTCGTCGCTGGCGGTGGGCTTGCCCTTGCCATCCTTGTTCGACGTGGTCGCCCAGAAGATCTCTTCCTTGGTGCCGGCGCCCCCGAGCGTCAGGGTCAGCAGCCGGCCGTACTTCTTCTCCAGCAGGGTCTCCGGATTTCCGGTGAAGTTGCCCTTCGCATCCGTCCGAATCGCCACCACGCGCTGCGCGTCCAGCGAGCTGAAGCCGAGCTGGGCGCTCGCCAACGAACAGTCCGCAGCGCCGCCCTGCGACGGCTTCCAGGTCCAGACGGCCTGCCCGGACGGCACTTTCGTGTAGCTGCCGCCGGCCTTGACCCCGACCAGGACGTCCTGCCCGGTCCGGTGGTCGAGGGCGCCCATGGTCGAGCCGAGCGCGCACATCCCGGTCACGTCGGTGAAGCCGGAGGCGAACACCGGCGACGTCGGATCCGGGTTGCCCTTAGACGGCTTGCCGAACTCGTCGACCCGCAACACCTTGCCGGCCAGGCTCTTCGGGTCTGCTGCCAGGTCCGGCTTCCCGGCGTCGCCGGTGCCGATGTAGAGCTGACCGTCGGTGCCGAACTCGATCCGCCCGCCGTTGTGGTCGCTGCCTTTCGGAATGCCGGTCAGGATCGCTTTGGGAGTGTCTCCCGGCGCCAGCCGCAGCACCCGGTTGTCGGTCTTGGTGGTGACGTAGGCGTAGATGAGGCTGTCCTCGTCGTAGGCCGGGGAGAACGCGATCCCCAGCAGTCCGCCCGATCCGGAGGCGTCGATGCCGTCGACGGTGGCGTACTCGACCGGGTCCTTCTTCGGCGCGATCCGCAGGATCTTGCCGGTGGTCCGTTCGCCGACCAGTGCCGATTGACCGTCCGCGAACACCGCCAGCCCCCAGGGCGCGTCCAGGCACGCGGCGATCACCGCCGGGTCGCTGGGGGTGCACGGGTCCAGCTCGGCGCTGCTGCTCGCCGATGACGATGGCTGCGGCTGGCCGGACGAGGGCGTCGTCGGCGACGAGGGCGAGGACGGGGTCGACGACTGGCCGACCCGCGGCTGGGACGGTTCCACCGGCACCGCCGCCGGTTCGGTCAGCGACGGCTGCGCACCGTAGGACGATTGCGGCCCGGAGAAGTCGGCGCAGCCGGCGAGCACCAGCAGCAAGGTCGCGGCCGCGGCGGTGAACGCCCAACGTCGGTGGGCGGACGCGATCCGACGCCGATCGGCCGGCCGCCGGTGCGAGGAGTCTGTTGGTCGGGTCATCGCCCTCCACGGTACGGGCCGGGGCGACCCGGCACGCGCGGATCGTCAACCCGGAGGTGAACGACACCGCCGGCCGGGTTGACCGTCATCAGCGCTTGCCCCAGTCCCACTGCGGGGTGGTGAGAATGCTCAACGCGGGCACCTTCGTCTCGCCGAGGTCCTTCACCAGCTCGATCTGTCGAGGATCCGACGGTTCGGGCTCGTCGTCCAGCGCCCGCGCGCCCAGCTGGTCGATCAGCACTCTCGAGTGCGAGACCACCAGAACCTGGGTACGCCGCGCCGCCTGCGCGATCAGCCGGCCCAGGGGCGGCAACAGGTCAGGATGCAGCGAGGTCTCCGGCTCGTTGAGCACCATCAGCCGCGGCGGGTCGACGGTGAGCAACGCCGTCATCCACAGCAGGTAGCGCAGCGTGCCATCGGATAGTTCGGCCGACCGCAGCGGCCGCAACATGCCGGGCTGCTGCAGCGCAACGTCGAACACCCCGTCGCTGACACTGACCCTCAGCGTTGCGCCGTCGAAGGCGTCGGCGACCGCAGTCGCGAGGTCCCGTCGCCCGGTCTCGTCGATGGTCTGGACCGCCGCGGCCAGGTCGGCGCCGTCGTCGGCCAGCACCGGCGTCCTGGTGCCGACCCGTGGGCGGCGGGCCGGCGCAGCGGCGTCCGTCCGGAACCCGTCGTAAAACCGCCACGACCGGATCTGCTCGCGCAGCGCGAACAGCTCGGGAGCCCGCTCCGGGTCGGCGATCTCGGCGAGCATGCTGCGATGGCCTGCCAGCTGGTCGGTCAGCAGCTGCCAGCCCCGCCCGGCTTCGGCGGTTTCCACCACTTGCCGGGTCCGCCGGACCAAGGTCGCGGCCGGCCGCATCACCGGCCCGGCGAACACCACCTCGCGCTTGATCGTCGGGTCGAGCGCGAACGCCGACTCGCTCGGGGTCGGCAGTCCCAGGTCCACCAGATAGCTGAAATCGTCGGCGCCGAAACCCATCCGCAGGCTCACCGGACCGGACCGCACGGTGCCCTGCACCGGTGCGCCCCGGCGGGCGGCGCCGAGCGTTGCCGGGCCGGCCCAGAGGGCCGACTGCAGTCCGCCCTCACGGGCCAGCGAGCCGATCACCGCCCCCTGGCTGCAATCGGCCAGCAGGCGCAACGCGCGGTAGAGCGACGACTTCCCGCTGCCGTTCGCGCCGGTGATCACCGTCAACGGACCCAACGGCACCACCAGGTCCCGCAGCGAGCGGTACCCGGAGACGGCGAGCGTGCGGATCATGCGGGTCAACCTACGGCGCCGTTCCGACATCACCACCGTCGCCGTCGATGCTTGTCGCTGGGACGCTAATCTGGGTGCGCTGAGTCAGCACATCCACCCGATAGGGGCAATGACGTGGTTGACGGTCGACTGCGGTCCGCGATTCGTGGACTGACGGTAGCGGTCGCGGTGGGTGCGGTGCTCGCGTCCTGTAGTCCGGGGGACCCTTCGGCCGCCGACGGTATGTCATCCCCGAGCCTCGCGGCCGAGTCTGCGCACCCGTCCGCTGCCCCTCCGACGACCGCGGCCAGCGTGAGTGGCGTGCGATCGACGGTGCCGTCGACAGTCCGATCGACGGTGCGATCGACGGTGCGATCGACGGTGCCGTCGGCAGTGCGATCGACCGTCGCGGAACCGACCGCACCCAGCCGGTCGACGAGCGATTCCGCCCGCCCGAGCAGCACTGCGCCGCTGTATCCGGTGGCGGGTGTGGTGGACGGCGACACCATCAAGGTGCGGATCGACGGGACGTCGCACACCGTGCGGATCATCGGCATCGATACGCCGGAGCTGCACAAACCCGGATACGCGCTGGCGTGCTTCGGGCAGCAGGCAGCGAGCCGCATGCAGTCGCTGGTGCAGAGCAAACAGGTTCGGCTGCAGGCGGATCCGACCCAGGCAGACGTCGATCGCTATGGCCGGCTGCTGCGGCACGTGCTGCTGCCGGACGGCAGATCGGTCGCGCTGCTGATGATCCGTGAAGGTTTCGGACGCGAGTACACCTACGACCGTCCGTATACCGGTCAGGCCGACTATCGCGCCGCGGAAGCCACGGCGCGAGGCGCGCACGCCGGGTTGTGGGGTGCGTGCGGCGGCTTCCCGACGGCCGTCCCGTCGGTCCCGAAGAGCTCCGTTGTCCAACCGCCCCCGACGACCAAGGTGCCGCAGGCCGAGCAGAGTTCAGCCTGCGACATCAAGGGCAACATCAACAGCAAGGGCGAGAAGATCTACCACACACCGGGTTCACGGTCCTACGCGGCGACGAAGATCACCGAGTCCAAGGGCGAGCGCTGGTTCTGCAGCGCCGCCGAGGCGGAGGCCGCCGGCTGGCGCGCCCCCCTGGGCTGAACCCGGTCCCGCGAATGCTCAGCGGGCCGGCACCTGCCGGACCGCGCCGGTAGAGGCCGAGGTCGCCATCGACGCGTACGCCTGCAGGGCCTTGCTGACCACCCGATCGCGATCGGCCGGGTGCCACGGGTTCTCCGAGGCGTCCATCTTTGCCCTGCGGTCGGCCAGCTCTTCGTCGGACACGTTGACCCGCAACAGTCTGGAGTGCACGTCGATCTCGATCTCGTCGCCGTCGACCACCAGGCCGATGGCGCCGCCGGAGGCGGCCTCGGGGGAGATGTGGCCGACCGAGATGCCCGACGAACCGCCGGAGAACCGTCCGTCGGTGATCAGCGCGCAGACCTTGCCCAGCCCCAGCCCCTTGATGAACGACGTCGGGTGCAGCATCTCCTGCATGCCGGGGCCGCCGGCCGGTCCTTCGTAGCGGACCACCACCACATCGCCGGCCTTCACCCGCTTGGACAGGATGGCGTCGACCGCGGCCTCCTGGGACTCGACGACAACCGCGGTGCCGACGAAGTGGAACAATTCCTCGTCGATGCCGGCGGTCTTGATCACCGCACCGTCCTGCGCCAGGTTCCCGAACAGCACCGCCAACCCGCCGTCGACGGTGTAGGCATGTTCTTGGTCCCGGATGCAGCCGTAGACCGGATCGGTGTCCAAACTGTCCCAACGGTTGTCGGTGGAGAACGCCTGGGTGGTGCGGACCCCGCCCGGGGCGGCGTGGAACAGCTGGTTCGCGGCGTCGGTCGCCTTGCCACCGCGCACGTCCCAGTCGTCCAGCCAGCCCTGCAGATCGGCCGAGTGCACGCTGTGCACGTCGGTCTCCAGCAGGCCGGACCGGTTGAGCTCGCCGAGCAGCGCCGGGATGCCGCCGGCGCGGTGCACGTCCTCCATGTGGAAACGCGGGTGGTTCGGCGCCACCTTCGACAGGCACGGCACCCGGCGGGACAGCGCATCGATATCGGCCAGGGTGAAGTCGACCTCGCCCTCCTGGGCCGCGGCAAGGATGTGCAGCACGGTGTTGGTGGACCCGCCCATCGCCACGTCGAGGGTCATCGCGTTGGCGAACGCCTTCTCGTCGGCGATCGAGCGGGGCAGCACCGAGTCGTCGTCATTCTCGTAGTAGCGCTTGGCCAGCTCGGTCACCAGCGAGCCGGCGCGCAGGAACAGTTCCTTACGGGCGACATGGGTGGCCAGGGTGGAGCCGTTGCCGGGCAACGATAATCCGAGCGCCTCGGTGAGGCAGTTCATCGAGTTCGCGGTGAACATCCCCGAGCAACTGCCGCAGGTCGGGCAGGCCGCCTGCTCCAGTGCGGACAATCCCTCGTCGGACACTTCGGAGGCGGAGGCGTTGATCGCCGAGATCAGGTTGGTCGGTGGACTGGCCACCCCGTCAACGATGACGGCCTTGCCGGCCTCCATCGGACCGCCGGAGACGAACACCGTCGGGATGTTCAGCCGCAGCGCCGCCATCAGCATGCCCGGGGTGATCTTGTCGCAGTTGGAGATGCAGACCAGCGCGTCGGCGGTGTGTGCGTTCACCATGTACTCGACCGAGTCGGCGATCAGCTCGCGGCTGGGCAGCGAGTAGAGCATGCCGGCATGGCCCATCGCGATGCCGTCGTCGACGGCGATGGTGTTGAACTCCTTGGCCACCCCGCCGGCCTCCTTGATCGCGCCGGCCACCAGATCGCCCATGTCCTTGAGGTGCACGTGGCCAGGCACGAACTGGGTGTAGGAGTTGGCGATCGCGATGATCGGCTTGCCGAAATCGTCGTCGCCCATGCCGGTGGCCCGCCAGAGGGCGCGGGCGCCGGCCATGTTGCGGCCGTGGGTCGATGTGCGGGAACGATAGGCAGGCATGGGCGGAGAACTCCTACGGGGGACCGGGTTTCGTTCGACCCGGGATGACGGCGACGTCGGTATCGGGAGGGGCGCACGCCCCTGGGGTGACGGGACGAAAGCAGGTGGCGGGCTGGGATGACGGCGCCCGCCGGCTGCCGGTGTTCGAGGTTACGCCCGCGGCTGCTGGATCGGTGGTGCGGGAGTCGGCTCGCCGTCCGACGCGGTGGCCGGGTCGATCCCGGTCGATGGGGGGCTCGTCTCGGTTCCGGGAGCCACCAGTTCCGGCGCGGTGAATGCGAAGGCGCCGCCGGAGGCCGCGGCCAGCCGGGGGAGGTCGCGGGTCAGCACCATCGGCAGCCTGGTCCGCCGGCCGTTCCGCTCGGCGGCCACCACCCATCGCTGGCCGTCGAGCTCGAGCCGATCGATCCGCTGCCACGGCAGCAGCCGGCGGGTGAGCAGGCCGGACACCCGGACACCGTCCGGCGTGGCCGTGGTCCTGGTGACCAGGATCCAGACCAGGCCGAGGGTGGGCACCAGGTAGGTCAGATTCCACCAACCGCCGGCGCCGGCCATCGGGATGACGCAGACCAGCAGGAGGGCAGGCACCAGCAGCGCGATGGGCGGCAGGCGGAACGTCGTGCGGGGAGTGCGGGCCATGGCTCCATGGTTCCATCACTGGGACCGGCACCGGCACCGGCGCGGCTGCGGACGCCCACGCCCGGGTCGAGTTCCCGGATGCTGAGATGTCGGTCCCGCAGTGTTGACACCCGTGCGGCCGCTGCCTACAGTCGGGGGCATGCATTCGCAGCTCCTCGTAATCACCTAGCGCGCCTCGCGGCACTCATCGCGACGGCGCGCAACCCCTTGGCCACCGAAAGGTGACGGGGGGTTTTTTGTTGCCCGATCCGGCAGTTCAGGAAGGCCCAGCAATGACGTCACCAGCAGCACCCTCATCGGCCTCGGCCCGACCGGCCGT
Source organism: Nakamurella lactea DSM 19367 (assembly GCF_000426645.1). GTDB lineage: Bacteria > Actinomycetota > Actinomycetes > Mycobacteriales > Nakamurellaceae > Nakamurella > Nakamurella lactea. Next base: position 74,431 of record NZ_AUFT01000020.1, read on the forward strand.
CGTGCCGCCGGCCGCGCAGTCGCGCCCCACCGTCGAACAGGTCACCGGCGCCCAGTCCGTGGTGCGCAGCCTGGAAGAGCTCGGCGTCGACATCGTGTTCGGAATCCCAGGTGGCGCAGTGCTTCCGCTCTACGACCCGCTGCTGGACAGCACCAAGGTGCGGCACATCCTGGTCCGGCACGAACAGGGCGCCGGCCACGCGGCAACCGGCTACGCCCAGGCCACCGGCCGGGTCGGTGTCTGCATGGCAACCTCGGGGCCGGGAGCGACCAACCTGGTGACGCCCATCGCCGACGCGCACATGGATTCGGTGCCGCTGGTGGCGATCACCGGGCAGGTCGGCTCGCCGCTGATCGGCACCGACGGCTTCCAGGAGGCCGACATCTGCGGCATCACCATGCCGATCACCAAGCACAACTTCATGGTGACCGATGCGGCGGAGATCCCGTCCGTCATCGCGTCCGCGTTCCACATCGCATCCACGGGCCGACCCGGCCCGGTGCTGGTGGACATCCCCAAGGACATTCTGCAGGCCGCCACCACCTTCAGTTGGCCGGCAGAGATCCACCTGCCCGGATACCGGCCCACCGCCCGGCCGCACTCCGGCCAGATCTCCGCCGCCGCCAAATTGATCGTCGCCGCTCGCCGACCGGTGTTGTACATCGGCGGCGGCGTCATCAAGGCGGAGGCAACGGAGCAGCTGCTGCGCCTCGCCGAGCTCACCGGGATTCCGGTCGTCACCACTTTGATGGCCCGTGGCGCCTTCCCGGATTCCCATATCCAGCACCTGGGGATGCCGGGCATGCACGGCACGGTGGCAGCGGTCGCAGCAATGCAGAAGGCCGATCTGCTGGTCGCCATCGGTACCCGCTTCGACGATCGGGTGACCGGCCAGCTCGATTCCTTCGCCCCGGGCGCGACGGTGATCCACGCCGATATCGACCCGGCCGAGATCGGCAAGAACCGCACCGCGGACGTGCCGATCGTCGGCGATGCCAAGGACGTCATCAACGAATTGATCGGCGCGGTGACGGCCGAGCAGGGCTCCGGCGTCGTCACCGACCTGTTCGCCTGGTGGGCCGAGCTCGACGAGATCCGGGAGACCTTCCCGACCGGTTTCGAGGAGCCGCACGACGGCACCCTTGCGCCGCAGTACGTCATCAAGCGACTCGGCGAGATCTCCGGCCCGGACACGGTTTTCACCTCCGGGGTGGGGCAGCACCAGATGTGGGCGGCGCAGTTCATCAAGTACGAACACCCACGCACCTGGCTCAACTCGGGCGGCCTTGGCACCATGGGCTACTCGGTGCCGGCCGCGATGGGCGCGAAGGCCGGCCGGCCGGACGCCACCGTCTGGTCGATCGACGGCGACGGCTGCTTTCAGATGACCAACCAGGAGCTGGCCACCTGCGCCATCGAAGGGATTCCGATCAAGGTGGCGGTGATCAACAACGGCAACCTCGGGATGGTCCGGCAGTGGCAGACGCTGTTCTACGGCGAGCGCTACTCCAACACCGACCTCGGCACCCACAAGCTGCGGATCCCTGACTTCAAACTGCTGGCCGAGGCGATGGGTTGCGCCGGCCTGCGGTGCGAGTCGAAAGAGGACGTGGACGCCACCATCGAGGCGGCGATGGCGATCAACGACCGTCCGGTGGTGGTCGACTTCACCGTGGGCAAGGACGCGCAGGTGTGGCCGATGGTCGCCTCCGGTACCGGCAACGACCAGATCATGGCAGCCAGGGACATCCGCCCGCTGTTCGAAGAGGAGTGAGCGTGAGCCGTCATACGCTGTCCGTCCTGGTCGAGAACAAACCCGGTGTGCTGGCACGGGTCTCGGCGTTGTTCTCCCGCCGCGGGTTCAACATCCACTCGCTCGCGGTCGGACCGACCGAGGACCCGGACGTCTCTCGGATGACCATCGTCGTCTCCGTCGAGGGACCCGCCCTCGAGCAGGTCACCAAGCAGCTCAACAAGCTGATCAACGTGCTCAAGATCGTCGAGTTGACGCCGTCGGCCGCCGTCCAACGCGAGCTGCTGCTGCTGAAGGTGCGGGCCGACGCGACCACCAGGGAGCAGATCGTCACCGTGGTGGAGATGTTCCGGGCGCACATCGTCGACCTGGCGCCGGAATCACTGACGATCGAGGCCACCGGTACCACCGACAAGCTCGAGGCCCTTTTCCGGATGCTGGAGCCGTTCGGGATCAGGGAGATGGTGCAGTCGGGGATGGTGGCGCTCGGTCGCGGACCTCGGTCGATCAGCTCTTCGGGGGGTCGACAAGAATAGATTCACCCACCGCAGGATGATCATGGCGCCCAGCCCGCGACGCGCCGACCAGGTGTCCGATATGCCGGGCAGCGCACCATGATCAACAGCAAGAGCAAAAGCAGCAATACCCACTCAAGCAGGGAGCACATCAGCACATGGCCGCCGAGATCTTCTACGACGACGACGCCGATCTGTCGATCATCCAGGGCCGCAAGGTCGCCGTGATCGGCTACGGCTCGCAGGGGCACGCGCACGCACTGAACCTGCGTGATTCCGGGGTGGACGTCCGCGTCGGCCTGCCGGAGACTTCGAAGTCCCGCACCAAGGCCACCGACGAGGGGCTGCGGGTCGTCACCCCCGCCCAGGCCGCCGAAGAAGCCGACGTGATCATGATCCTGACCCCGGACCACGTTCAGCGGCACGTCTACGCCGAATCGATCGAGCCGCACCTGACCGCGGGGAAGGCGCTGGCCTTCGGCCACGGCTTCAACATCCGGTTCGGCTACATCAAGCCGCCGGCCGACGTCGATGTGATCATGGTCGCCCCCAAGGGCCCCGGCCACCTGGTGCGCCGTGAGTTCGTCGACGGCAAGGGCGTTCCCGACCTGATCGCCGTCGAGCAGGACCCGTCCGGCAACGGACAGGCGCTGGCACTTTCCTATGCAGCCGCGATCGGCGGCGCCCGGGCCGGAGTCATCAAGACCACCTTTGCCGAGGAAACCGAGACGGACCTGTTCGGTGAGCAGGCAGTGCTCTGCGGCGGCATGTCGCGGCTGGTGCAGCTCGGCTTCGAGACCCTGGTGAACGCCGGCTACCAGCCGGAGATCGCCTACTTCGAGTGCCTGCACGAGCTGAAGCTGATCGTCGACCTGATGTACGAGGGCGGCATTGCGAAGCAGCGTTGGTCGGTTTCGGACACCGCCGAGTACGGCGACTACGTCTCGGGACCGCGGGTGATCGATGACCACGTGGCACAGAACATGCAGGCCGTGCTGGCCGACATCAAGGACGGCACCTTCGCGGCCAGGTTCATCGCCGACCAGGACGCCGGCGCCCCGGAGTTCAAGAAGTTCCGCACCGAGCAGGAGCAACACCCGATCGAGGAGACCGGGCGTCACCTGCGCGGCCTGATGAGCTGGGTCACCGCCGACGACGACTACTCCGGCACCGCCGCCCGCAACTGAGTCGATCGGCACCGCAACATCATCAGCACCGCAACATCATCAGCACCGCTGCGGCATCGGTACCGCCGCAGCATCGGTACCGCAGGATCGTCGCCGCCGTCGTCCGGATCGGGATCGCCCCGGGATCGGATGACGGCGGCGCCGCCATTTCGTCGGCGACTACGATTCAGCGCGGGCAACGTCGCCCCGTCCGGCGGCACCCGTCCGTCGGATCCCCAGAACTCCGGACGGAGCCCGTCACCGTGTCGTCCCCCACGTCCAACCCCGTCGTCCTGATCGCCGAGAAGCTCGCCCAGTCCGCCATCGACGTACTCGGCGACGAGTTCGACATCCGGCACGTGGACGGCGCCGATCGGGCCGCACTGTTGCCCGCACTGGCCGACGCCGATGCGGTGCTGATCCGGTCCGCCACCACGATGGACGCCGAGGCGCTGGCCGCCGCGCCGAAACTCAAGGTGATCGCCAGGGCCGGCATCGGCCTGGACAACGTGGACGTCGCCGCCGCCACCGAACGTGGCGTGCTGGTGGTCAACGCGCCCCAGTCGAACGTCATCTCGGCGGCCGAACATGCGCTGGCGCTGCTGTTCTCGGTCGCCAGGCAGATCCCCGCGGCGCACGCCTCGATGATCGCGGGGGAGTGGAAGCGCAGCTCGTTCTCCGGCGTCGAGATCGCCGACAAGATCGTCGGGGTGGTCGGCCTGGGCCGGATCGGGCAGCTGGTCGCGGCCCGGCTCGCCGCCTTCGGCAGCACGGTGATCGCCTATGACCCCTATCTGCAGCCGGCCAGGGCAGCCTCGTTGGGCGTCACCCTGGTCGATCTGCCCACTCTGCTGCGGCAGGCCGACATCATCACGATCCATCTGCCCAAGACGCCGGAGACGGTCGGCCTGATCGGCCGGGAAGAACTCGCGACGGTCAAGCCCACCCTGATCGTGATCAACGCCGCCCGCGGCGGCCTGATCGACGAGGCCGCCCTCGCCGAGGCGCTCACCGACGGGCGGGTCGCCGCCGCCGGCATCGACGTCTACTCGGCCGAGCCGGCCGCCGCCGACAATCCACTGCGCACTGCACCGAACGTGGTCCTCACCCCGCACCTGGGTGCCTCCACCGCCGAGGCACAGGACAAGGCAGGTACGGCCGTGGCGAAGTCGGTGAAGCTGGCGCTGCGCGGTGATTTCGTGCCGGACGCCGTCAACGTGCAGGCCGCCGGTCCGGTCGGCGACGATGTGCAGCCCTGGATCCCGTTGGTCACCAGGCTCGGGACGATCCTCACCGCGGTCGGCGGCGGGGTGCCGAGTGAGGTCACCGTCGAGGTCCGCGGCGACCTGGCGCATTCGGACACCTCGATCCTGCAACTGGCCGCGGTGCGCGGGATCTTCGGCCCGGTGATCGCCGAGGCCGTCACCTTCGTCAATGCCCCGACCCTGGCCGCCGAGCACGGCCTGACCCTGACCGGGAGCGCGACCGAGGAGACCGGGGACTACCGCTCGGCCGTCACGCTGCGCGCGGCCATGCCGGACGGCGCCCTGCGCACCGTTTCCGGGACGCTGTCCGGCGAACACCTGGTGCCGAAGCTGGTGGAGATCAACGGCCGGCACTTCGATCTGCGGGCTGCCGGTGATCTGCTGGTGCTCGCCTACGACGATCGGCCTGGCGTGATGGGCACCGTCGGCACCCTGCTCGGCGCGGCCGGCGTCAACATTCTGGCCGCGCAGCTGTCGCAGGAGATCTCCGGACACGCCGCGATCATGGTGCTGCGGCTCGACGCCGCGCCGCCGGCCGAGCTGCTGGAGTCGGTCGCGGCCGAGGTCGGCGCCCGATCGATCCGGGCGATTGCCGCCGGCTGACGACGTCAGCGACGTTCTTCCGGGTTTGTACCGAAATCAACCCGCTCCGAAATCAGTACATTCGGGTCAATTGACCCCCCGAATGGTGGCGACTTTGCGCCGCGGGCTGGTCACGGGCCGCACTGACCTCTAGCGTCTGATGTGCGATGCCTCACGATTGTCTCGTGCGGCGATGAGCGGCGGGTCGAGACCCGATCCGCATCACGCAAGTCCGATCAGGGCGCGAGGCCCTGGTCCGTGAAAGGGGACGGTGTTCATGGCGTTGCCGAGAAGGTCGGTTGCCAGGAGATGGGGCGTGGCGGTAGCCGCCGCGGGACTGGTATCCAGTTTCGTCGCGACGGTACCGGCGGCCTCAGCTGCTCCGGCCGACAACGGCGGTTACACCCCCGCTGATCCAGCGGTTGCGGCGCACGGATCGGCGCCCGTCGGCGACAGTGCGAAGCTGGCCGACGGCTTGGATCGGAAGCCGGCCGGCACCTACAAGGTGTTCGTCCAGTTCGCCGGTTCGGGTGCCGCCGCCGCCGGCGCCTCGGTCGCGCCGAAGGGCAAGGCCGCCGAGAAGAAGGCGGTCAAGGACAAGCGAGCGGCGATCGACCGGACCGCGAATGCGGTTGTCGGTACCGCCACCGCACAGGACGCCAAGACGAAGAAGGCCAATCGTTCCGCGAAGGCCGTGACCAAACGGCTGTACGCCACCACGAACACCGTCCCGGGTGTCGCCATCTCGGCCGACCTCGCCTCGATCAAGGCGGTGGCCGCGCGCAGCGACGTGGTCAAGATCAGCCAGATCGTTCCTAAGACGCTGAACAACGCCGGCGCCGCCCAGTTCACCAAGGTGCTCAATGCCTGGCAGGACACCGGCTTGCTCGGCAACGGCGTCAGGGTCGGCATCATCGACACCGGCATCGACTACACCCACGCCGACTTCGGCGGCCCCGGCACGGTGGCGGCCTGGGATGCCGCGCACGCGGATTCGGCCGGCGCCTGGACCCCGACCGCCAAGGTGGTCGGCGGCTACGACTTCTCCGGCGACGACTACAACGCGGATCCGACGGCCGCCGACTACCAGCCGGTCCCGCATCCTGATTCGAACCCGCTGGACTGCTACGGACACGGCACCCATGTGGCCGGCACCGTTGCCGGCTCCGGAGTGAGCGCCGACGGCAGCACCTTCACCGGCGACTACAGCAAGCTCACCGGCGACGACCTTTACGCCATGAAGGTCGGCCCGGGAATGGCGCCGAAGGCCAGCCTGTACGCGTTGAAGGTGTTCGGCTGCACCGGTTCCACCGATCTGGTCGGTCAGGCGCTGGACTGGGCGCTTGATCCGAACGGTGACGGCGACTTCTCCGACAAGCTGGACATCGTCAACCTCTCGCTGGGCAGCGATTACGGCACCGAGGACGATCCCGAGAACGCCATCATCGACGTGCTCGCCCAGTACGGCGTGCTGCCGGTGATCGCGATGGGCAATGCCAACGACGTCACCGACGCCGGCGGAACGCCGGGTAACGCGGTCCGCTCGCTGGCCGTCGCCGCGGTGGTGGATCCGTACCAGGTACTGGACGGCATTCGGGTCGACGCTCCGGCCGACGCCGCCGGCATCGCCGCCGGGCAGGTGTCCGTCGCCTACGACTGGGCCGGCAAAGCCCCGGTCAGCGGTGACGTGGTTGCCATCGGCGGCGCCAACGCCGACGGCTGCAGCCCGCTGAGTGCCGAGGACGCCGCAAAGGTCGCTGGCAAGGTCGCCTGGCTGGAGTGGGACGACAACGACGCCACCCGTCGTTGTGGTTCGGCCGCACGAGCTACGAACATCGACAACGCCGGTGGGCTCGGGTCGATCTTCACCTCGCAGCTCAACGCCTTCAACGCCGGCATCACCGGCTCGGCGAAGACGCCGGTCTTCCAGATCACCGCCGACGAGACCACCAAGCTGCGTCCGGCAGTGGATGCCGGGACGCTCAAGGTGACGTTCGACGGTTCGCTGGTCGGCACCATCCAGACCGTCACGCCCGCCCTCGGCGACACGATCAGTTCGTTCTCGTCCCGTGGCACCCACGGCACCCAGAACCCGGTCAAACCGGACGTCGCGGCGCCGGGCAGCTCCATCTCGTCGGCCGGGATCGGCTCGGGCAACAAGTCCGCCCTCAATTCCGGCACGTCGATGGCGACCCCGCACATCGCCGGTATCTCGGCACTGCTCAAGCAGGAGCACCCGACCTGGAGCACCGAGCAGCTCAAGGCCGCCATCATGAACACGGCCAACCACGACGTGTTCACCGAGCTCGGCCAGACCGGTGATCGGTACGGCCCGGCCCGAGTGGGCTCCGGCCGGGTGGATGCGCTGCAGGCCGTCACCACGGACGTGCTCGCCTACAACACCGACACCCCGGGCGGCGTCTCCGCCACCTTCGGTGTCGTTTGGCAGGCCGCGAACAAGGCGAAGTCGACCCAGACCCGCACCATCAAGGTGCAGAACACGGCAAAGACCGGCGCGACGTTCAAGGTGTCGTACGAGGGTCTGGTGACCTCGCCCGGCATCCAGTACACGGTCAAGCCGGCGTCGATCTACTTGCCGCCCAAGGGCTCCGCGAATGTGACCGTCACCATGACCGTCACCACCGCGAAGCTGGATCACACCATCGACCCGACCATGGACAGCACCACCCCGAACCCCTACACCGGGCTGGACGAACCGCGTCAGTACGAGACCGACGCCTCGGGCCGGGTGCTGCTCAAGGCCACCGGCAAGCCGACCCTGCGGGTGCCGGTGTTCGGCGTCGCCAAGCCGTACTCGACCACCAAGCCGACCCTGGTCGGAAAGGGCAAGAACACCTCGATCGGCCTCAAGGGTGGCAAGGGTGTGGCCGGCGGCTACACCTCGCTGGTGTCGGTGCTGCAGGCCGGCGTCAGCAGCTCGAAGCTGCCCAAGTGCACCAAGTGGATCACCAACGGGTGCGCCTCGACGCCGTCCGACAAGGCGGCGGACATCCAGTACGTGGGTGCCGGTAGCGCCAAGGGCGACAGCGGGACCTACGCGGACGGATTCCTCTGGTTCGGCGTCAGCACCTACGGCGACTGGGCGACCATCGGCCACTCGGTGGTGCCGTACGTCGACTTCGACGTCAACGGTGACGGCGATGCCGACTACGAGGTCTATGCGCAGTCGATCGAGGACGGCACGGGTGAGCCGACCGACCTGATCTCGGCCTTCCTGGTCGACCTGAACGCCGACGAGCTGATCAGCATCAGCCCGGTCAACTTCAACTACGGCGACACCGACACCAACGTGTTCGACGGCAACGCGATCCTGCTGCCCGTCGACCCGGCGGCGATCGGCGTCACCGCGGCCACGAAGTCGCTGCCGATCAGCTACACCGTCGGCACCTACTCGACCTTCACCGGCGAGGACGTCGACACGGTGACCGGGTCGACGTACAACGTGACCAAGCCGCAGCTGACGGTGGAAGCACCGCTGTACATCGACGCCGCCAAGTCGGCCGTGCCGTACCAGGCGACCGGCAAGAACGTCTCGGCGTTGGTCCTGCAGCTGAACGGCAAGCCGAAGCACCGGGCGACGGTGCTGCGCATCCAGTAACACGGTGCGCGGTGGACACCCGATGACGGGTGCCCACCGGTCGGCACCTAGCAGTGGGAATTCGGACGGCCCGGTAGGAGATCCTCCTGCCGGGCCGTCCGCCGTTCCATCTGCTGGTACGACTAGGCTCTGCACCAGCGTTGACGCGCTGTGTTCGATCTGCGCAGCGGTCGGCCACGGCGGTCCCGTTGCGCAGTGTTCGTTGGTCTCCTCCGTGTGGTGAAAGAGAAAGTGATGTCGATGAAGCTGGCGGTCATTCCTGGTGACGGAATCGGTCCCGAGGTCGTTGCCGAGGGACTGAAGGTCCTGACCGGAGTCGTGCCCGATGTCGATGCCACCAGCTACGACCTGGGCGCCAGTCGCTGGCACCGCACCGGAGAGCTGTTGCCGGACTCGGTGTTGCGCGAGTTGCGCGAACACGACGCGATCCTGCTGGGTGCGGTCGGCGACCCGACGGTGCCCTCCGGCATCCTGGAACGTGGTCTGCTGCTGCGGATCCGCTTCGAACTCGACCACCACGTGAACCTGCGCCCGGCGAGGCTCTACCCCGGCGTGCCAGGCCCGCTGGCCGGCGACAAGGCCGTCGACCTGGTCGTGCTGCGGGAAGGTACCGAGGGTCCGTACGCCGGCAACGGTGGCCTGCTCCGCAAGGACACCCCGCAGGAGATCGCCACCGAGGTGTCGCTGAACACCTATTTCGGGGTGGAGCGGGTGGTCAGGGATGCCTTCGAGCGCGCGTCCCGCCGGCCCCGCAAGCATCTGACGCTGGTGCACAAGACCAACGTCCTGGTGCACGCCGGGCAGTTGTGGAGCCGGGTGGTCGAGGAGATCTCGATGGAGTACCCGGACGTGACGGTGGCGTACACCCACATGGACGCGGCGATGATCTACCTGGTGACCGATCCCGCCAGATTCGACGTGGTGGTCACCGACAACCTCTTCGGCGACATCTTCACCGACCTGGCCGCGGCCGTCTCCGGTGGTATCGGGCTGGCCGCGTCCGGCAACCTCGATGTCTCCCGGACCAACCCGAGCATGTTCGAGCCGGTACACGGTTCGGCGCCGGACATCGCCGGTACCGGCACCGCCGACCCGACGGCTACCGTGCTCAGCGTCGCGCTGCTGCTCGACCACATCGGCCACACCGATGCCGCCCGCCGGGTGGAGGCCGCCGTCGCCTTCGATCTGGCCACCCGACAGACCGGTGCACCGGGTCGCACCTCGGCGATCGGGGACCGGCTGGCCGCGTTGGCGTCCGGCTGACCGGGGTTTCCAGAATGACCACACCGGACGCCTCGGCGGCACCGCCGCTCGGTGACGCGTTCCACGTCTTCGACACCACCCTTCGGGACGGTGCCCAACGTGAGGGCATCAGCTACTCGGTGGCCGACAAACTGGCGGTCGCCACTCTGCTCGACGAGCTCGGCGTCGGCTTCATCGAGGGTGGCTGGCCCGGTGCGATGCCCAAGGACACCGAGTTCTTCGCCAGGGCCGCGGCCGGTGAGCTGAAGCTGCGGACGGCACAGCTGGTCGCCTTCGGTGCCACTCGCAAGGCGGGGACCACCGCCGCCGCCGACCCCCAGGTTCTGGCGCTGCTCGACTCGGGTGCCCCTGTCGTCACCCTGGTGGCCAAATCCGATGTGCGCCATGTGGAACGGGCGCTGCGCACCACCCAGGAGGAAAACCTGGCGATGGTGCGCGACACGGTGGAGTTCCTGGTCGGGCACGGGCGCCGGGTGTTCCTGGACTGCGAACACTTCTTCGACGGCTACGCCGTGGATCCCGATTACGGGTTGCGGGTCGGCGAGGCGGCCATCGGCGCCGGCGCCGACGTGATGGTGCTGTGCGACACGAACGGCGGCCAGTTGCCCGGCACCCTGGGCGAGACAGTGGCCGAGGTACTGCAGCGCACCGGATTCCGGCTCGGCATTCACTGCCAGGACGACACCGGCTGCGCGGTCGCCAACACCGTCTCCGCGGTCAGGGCCGGTGCCAGCCACGTGCAGTGCACGGCGAACGGTTACGGCGAGCGTGCCGGCAACGCCGATCTGTTCGCGGTGCTCGGCAACCTGGTCACCAAACTCGACCTGCCGGTGCTGCCGGACGGCCGGCTGGCCGAACTGGTCAGGGTCTCGCACGCGATCGCCGAATTGGCCAACATCGCACCGAACACCCACCAGGCCTACGTCGGCGCCTCGGCGTTCTCGCACAAGGCGGGGCTGCATGCCTCGGCGATCAAGGTGGATCCCGAGCTGTACAACCACCTCGATCCCGAAGTGGTCGGCAACGACATGCACATCCTGATCACCGAGATGGCCGGCCGGGCCTCCGTCGAGCTGAAGGCCAGGGAACTCGGCGTCGAACTGGCCCGCCGCCCAGATGTCGTCTCGCGGGTCGTTGACGAGGTGAAAACCCGTGAGGCGCAGGGCTTCTCGTACGAAGCGGCGGACGCATCCTTCGAGCTGCTGCTGCGCGACGAGTTGGCGTCGGCCGACGGCCGTGGCGTCCCGGTGCCGTTCCGGCTGGAGTCGTACCGGGTGATCGTGGAGAACCCCCCTCGCCCTGGCAGCGGCGCGGTGTCCAGCGAGGCCACGGTGAAAGTGATGATCGGCGATCGCCGGGTGATCGTCACCGCCGAGGGCAACGGCCCGGTGAACGCGCTGGACTCGGCGCTCCGCTCGGCGCTCGAGGACGAGTTCACCGAACTGCGGCACGTGTCATTGACCGACTACAAGGTGCGCATCCTGGCCGGCAACGCCGGGACCGACTCGATCACCAGGGTGCTGGTCACCTCCTCCGACCGGCACCGGGACTGGACGACCGTCGGCGTGCACCCGAACGTGGTCGAGGCGTCCTGGCAGGCGTTGGTCGACTCGCTGATCTTCGCGCTCGACTTCGTTCAGGGGCCGGAGCCGATCGAGCCCCAGGCGCCCGCTCGTTAGGCTCGGGGCGCACTCGCCCACACCGGGGAACCGGCTCGTTCCACCGACACCCACAGGAGATGCCATGCGTCTGGCCAGGATCGCCCACCCCACCGGTGGCGTGATGTTCGTGTCCATCGACGGTGACGTCGTCCTCGACGCCGCGACCGGTGCGCCGACCGGCGACGCGCAGACCAGGGAGATCCTGGCGCACCCGTTCGGCACCCCCGAGTACTCCGGCCGCACCTTCCCGCTGGCGCAGGCCAGGTTGCTGGCACCGATCCTGCCGTCCAAGGTGGTCGCCTTCGGCCGCACCTACGCCGACCACGCGGCCGAGCTGGGCAACGCCGTTCCGGACGAGCCGCTCTGCTTCCTCAAACCGTCCACCTCGGTGGTCGGTCCCGGAGCGCCGATCGTGCTGCCGCCGCAGAGCACGCAGGTGAGTTTCGAGGGGGAGCTGGCCGTGGTGATAGGCCGGCCGTGCAAGGACGTGCGGGCCGAGGATGCCTCATCGGTGATCCTCGGCTACTCGGTTGCCAACGACGTCACCGCCCGGGATCTGCAGAAGACCGACGGACAGTGGGCCAGGGCCAAGGGCTTCGATTCGTTCTGCCCGCTCGGCCCGTGGATCGAGACCGAGCTGGACCCGCAGGGCCTGTCCATCCGCACCGAGGTGGACGGCGAGGTGCGCCAGGACGGCAACACCTCGGACCTGGTGTTCACCATCGGTGAGCTGATCGAGTGGATCTCGGCGGCGATGACGCTGCTGCCCGGCGATGTGATCCTCACCGGTACCCCCGAAGGGGTCGGGCTGCTGGAGAGCGGGCAGCGGGTGTCGATCGAGGTCGAGGGCATCGGCACCCTGGTCAACCCGGTCGCCTAGTTCTTCTGGTTCGCCGCCGCGCTGTGTCTTTTTGGCTCGCCGCCGCGCTCGCTGCGGTCGCGGGATCATCGCTCCTTCGTCGCGCGATCCCGCGTCCTCGCTTCGCTGTGCGGCTCACGAGGTGACGTCCGGGTCCTCGCTTCGCTGTGCGGCTCACGCAGGTGTTCGCCCGGACGTTCCGGCGAGCCTGCGGGGCGCCGACCTGCGAATTGGGAACTGCGCTGGTGGGCCTGTAGTATTGGTCCTCGTGCCCGGCTTCCCGCCGGTGCCTTGGGGTATGGTGTAATTGGCAACACTAGGGATTCTGATTCCCTCATTCTAGGTTCGAGTCCTAGTACCCCAGCGGTCACCCGAAGTTCGGGTACCATATGTGAAGTTCCGGCCCCCGTCGTCTAGCGGCCTAGGACGCCGCCCTCTCACGGCGGTAGCGTGGGTTCGAATCCCATCGGGGGTACGTGTGAAATCCCGGTCGCCATCGGCGACCGGGATTTGTCGTTTCGGGTCCCTGCGGCGGAGGTTCGCAACGCCAGCAGTGGTTCGCAACGCGGATGACGGTTGCGAACCACTAGGACGGTTGCGAACCCTCAGGCGCGGAACCGCAGCCGGGCGCAGCGGCGCACGCCAGTGTTCGCACGCCAGTGTTACAGCCTTGCGGTGAGGGCCTCGCTGGCCTGGAGCAGGTCGCCGGCCCAGCGCACTCCTGGGCGGCGGCCGATCCGGTCGATCGGGCCGGATACCGACACCGCGGCGATCACCGCGCCATCCTTGTCCTTGATCGGCGCCGACACCGAGGCGACACCGGGTTCGCGCTCAGCGACCGACTGGGCCCAGCCGCGCCGGCGCACCTCCGCGAGCATCCGTTCGGTGATCAGGCCGTCTGCGAGCACCGGGCGTTGCACGGTGGCATCGCCCCAGGCCGCCAGCACCTTGGCGGCCGAGCCCGCCGTCATCGGCAACCGGGCGCCCAGTGGGACCGTGTCGCGCAGCCCGGCCGCGGGCTCGGACACCGCGATACAGATCCGGTTGCTGCCATCGATCCGGTAGATCTGCACGCTCTCGCCGGTGCGGTCGCGCAGCCTGGGCAGCACATCCGCGGAGGCGGCCAGCAATGGATCCGGCGCACCAGCGGCCATCACCGCGAGCATCGGTCCGGGGCGCCAGCGACCGTGCTCGTCCCTGGCCAGCAGTCCGTGCACTTCGAGCCCGACGGCCAGCCGGTGCGCGGTCGCCCTCGGCAGGCCGGTGACGGTGCACAGATCTGCCAGCCCGATCGGCGTGCCCATCGTCGCGTGCAAGACCTGGACGGCTTTGTCGAGAACTCCGATGCCGCTAGACTGTCCCATGAAGCGATACTAGATTCCCGGATGCTGAGATGTCCACCCGTAATGCCCGCCTGCGACGGTCCCTGACTGACGTCCGCCCGGCATCTGCCCGGTCGGCACCCGCGCCGGGTGTCCAGCAGGGACCATCAGCTCCGGGTCGGTATCCGACCGAGCGGAACGAAAGGTTGTGCCATGGGACGCACGATGGCCGAGAAGGTCTGGGAAGCACACGTGGTCCGGCGTGAGGCCGGCGAACCCGACCTGTTGTTCATCGATCTGCACCTGGTGCACGAGGTGACCAGCCCGCAGGCGTTCGACGGTCTACGACAGACCGGCCGAGGCGTCCGACGGCCGGACCTGACGCTGGCCACCGAGGACCACAACGTGCCGACCATCGACGTGAATCTGCCGATCGCGGACGAGGTCTCGCGGTTGCAGGTGCAGACGCTGCGGGACAACTGCGCCGAGTTCGGCGTGCCGCTGTATTCGATGGGGAACGCCGAACAGGGCATCGTGCACGTCGTCGGCCCGCAACTCGGGCTGACCCAGCCGGGAATGACGATCGTCTGCGGCGACTCGCACACGTCGACGCACGGTGCGTTCGGCGCCCTCGCCTTCGGTATCGGCACCAGCGAGGTCGAGCACGTGCTGGCCACTCAGACCTTGCCGCTCAAGCCGTTCCGGACGATGGCGATCACCATCGAGGGCGAACTGCCGGACGGGGTCAGTGCCAAGGACGTGATCCTGGCGGTGATCGCGAAGATCGGCACCGGCGGCGGTCAGGGATACGTCCTGGAGTACCGGGGGTCTGCGATCCGCGGCCTGTCCATGGAAGCCCGGATGACGATCGCCAACATGTCCATCGAGGCCGGAGCGCGGGCGGGAATGATTGCCCCGGACCAGACCACCTTCGACTACATGGCGGGGCGCCCGCACGCCCCGGCCGGCGAGCAGTGGGATGCCGCGGTCGAATACTGGCAATCGCTGGCCACCGACGACGACGCGGTCTTCGACGCCGAGGTGGTGATCGATGCCGCCGAGCTGTCACCGTTCGTCACCTGGGGCACCAATCCCGGGCAGGGCCTGCCGCTGTCCGGCGAGATCCCCGACCCGGCACTCATCTCCGACGACGGTGCGCGCAGCGCGGCCGAGAGGGCGCTGGAGTACATGGATCTGGTCCCCGGCACCCCGCTGCGCGACATCCGGGTGGACACCGTCTTTCTCGGCTCCTGCACCAATGGCCGGATCGAGGATCTGCGGGTGGCGGCCGAGATCATCGGCGGCCGCACGGTGGCCGACGGGGTGCGGATGCTGGTGGTGCCCGGGTCGATGCGGGTCAAGCTGCAGGCCGAGCAGGAGGGCCTGGACGAGGTATTCACCGCGGCCGGGGCCGAGTGGCGCAGCGCCGGCTGTTCGATGTGTCTGGGCATGAACCCCGATCAACTGGCGCCGGGGGAGCGCAGCGCGTCCACCTCCAACCGGAACTTCGAAGGCCGGCAGGGCAAAGGTGGCCGGACACATCTGGTCTCGCCGCAGGTGGCCGCCGCCACCGCTGTCCGCGGCACGCTCAGCTCGCCGGCCGACCTGCAGCCGCTCGGTGCCGACCGGGCCGTCGCCACCCACTGATCCGCCAACTCGGGAGAAGTCATCATGGAAGCGTTCGTCACCCACACCGGCGTCGGGATCCCGCTGCGTCGCAGCAATGTGGACACCGACCAGATCATCCCGGCCGTCTATCTGAAGCGGATCACCCGTACGGGGTTCGAGGACGGGCTGTTCGCGGCCTGGCGCAGCGATCCCTCGTTCATCCTGAACCAGCCGGTGTTCGCCGGCGGCTCGGTGTTGGTCGCCGGCTCCGACTTCGGCACCGGATCCTCCCGGGAGCACGCGGTCTGGGCGCTGATGGACTACGGGATCAGGGTGGTCATCTCCTCGCGCTTCGCCGACATCTTCCGCGGGAACGCCGGTAAGGGCGGGCTTCTCGCCGCCCAGGTCGCCCAGGACGACGTCGAGCTGATCTGGAAGGTGCTCGAGAACGCGCCGGGGACCGAGGTGACGGTCGATCTCACCGAGCAGACGGTTACGGCCGGTGCCCTGACGGTCCGGTTCGACGTCGACCAGTCCACCCGCTGGCGTCTGCTGGAGGGTTGGGACGACATCTCCCTGACCCTGCGAAACGCCGATGAGATCGGTGAATTCGAGAGTCGTCGGCCACAATTTCTGCCGGTCACCACGACGTCCTGAACGGGCCTCCGCGAGGCCGGGATCCGGGCCCGTCGGGCGCCATGTCCGGTCCCGATCGGCCCACCTGCCTGCCGCGTTCGACTGCCGATATACGATGTGCCGCAACGATTTTCGATTCCGCCATCGGGCGTTCATCAGCTCCCCGGGGTGCCCTGGATCGGCGCCTGGAACCGGGTCATCGGTGCCGTTCGGGGAGTTCGCCGGGCGCCGAGATCGGTTGGAACACTAGGCGTTGCGCCGCGTGGCGATTGGCGTTGTGGCGATTTCGCGCCTACCCTGTCGCCCAGTCGGCCCAATGATCCCCGGGGCCGGGAATGTCCTGGGAGGGACCGTGAACAAGACCGATCTGATCAACAAGCTCGCGGAACGGCTGGACGGCGACAAGAAAGCCGCCTCAGCCGCTGTCGAGGGTTTCATCGACCTGGTGGAGCGCGAGGTGCATCGTGGTGGCAGCGTCTCGCTGTCCGGCTTCGGCGTCTTCGAAAAGCGGGCCCGTGCGGCCCGCACGGCCCGGAACCCCCGGACCGGCGAAGCGGTGCGGGTGAAGAAGACCACCGTGCCGGCATTCCGCCCCGGAAAGTACTTCAAGGACGTGCTTTCCGGCGCCGAGAAGCTGCCCAAGGCGCCGGCTGCCACCACCCGGACCGCCGCTGCCAAGCCGGCTGCGACCCGGACCGCCGCTGCCAAGCCGGCCGCGACCCGGACCACCCGGACCGTTGCCGCCAAGCCGGCTGCGACCCGGACCGCTGCCGCCAAGCCGGCCGCGACCCGGACCACCCGGACCGCTGCCGCCAAGCCGGCCGCGACCCGGACCACCCGGACCGCTGCCGCCAAGCCGGCTGCGACCCGGACCGCTGCGGCCAAGCCGGCCGCCACCCGGACCGCTGCCGCCACCAAGCCGGCCGCGACCCGCAAGGCTGCCCCGGCACCGAAGAAGGCCGCGCCGAAGGCTGCTCCGAAGGCCGCGGTCAAGGCTGCTCCGAAGGCCGCCCCGAAGGCTGCCGCCAAGAAGGCGCCGGCGAAGAAGGCTGCCGCCAAGAAGAAGTGACGTCCGGCGCGGCAGCGCGTCGGAGGTGATCGAGGGCCCGGCATCCATTGTGGTGCCGGGCCTTCGACCTGCCCGGCCGGCCCGACTCAGATCGAGGGCGCGGGATACGGGTCGGCCTGGACCAGGTGGTCGCCGTCGAACGAGAGCACCCAGAAGGAGGCCTTCGGGGTGCTGGCGTCCGGCACCGTGATGTCCGACCTGGCCGCCAACGACTTCACCACCCCCGGGATCACCCCACCCTGACTGGCCGCCACCACGCAGCCGGGTCCGGTCGCATCCTTGGCCAGTTCCAGCACCCGGCGGCGGGCGGCGGCCGGATCATCGCGGTAGATGTCCTCGCTCAGTGAAGGTTCGACGCCGATCGGCAGGCCGAGGGACGTCGCCAGCGGCATCACCGTCTGCCGGCAGCGGGTACTGGGCGCACTGACGATCCGGGCCGGGGCGAACGGTCGGAGCAGCCGGTCGAGGGCCTGAGCCTGCTTGCGGCCCTTGGCGTCCAGCCGCCGACGGGCATCGTCGCCGTCGAAGGACTCCCGGTGGCCCGCCTTCGCGTGGCGCAGCAGGATCACCGTGTGCAGCGCTGCGGGGTGCACGCCGAAGGTGGACAGCACGGCTCGGTCGAAGTCGTAGGTCAGTTGCTCGGCGGCCGCCTCGATCGGCATCCAGCGGACCTCGTCGACCTCCTTGTTGGGCGTGAAGGATCCATTCAGTCTGCGGGCCGAGAAGTACTGCACGTTCTTCAGTCCGGCCGGCACGGTATAGCTCACACTGGTCAGCGCCCGGCCGATCGCCGAGCAGTAGCCGGTCTCCTCGGCGACCTCCCGGTGCGCGGTCTGCGCCGGGGTCTCGTCACCGTCGGCCTTCCCCTTCGGCAGCGACCAGTCGTCGTAGCTCGGCCGGTGCACAAGGGCAACCCGGATCCCGTGCCGTCGTGAGGGTTTCCAGAGCACGCCGCCGGCCGCCCGGACGTCGGGATCACTCCCCACCGGCGCTCCCGCGACGCAGCAGCAGGTCCTGCAGGTCGATACCGGCCCGGTACGACCAGCCGTCCGGCCCGAGGAGCCAGGCCCGGATGTCGTCGCGCACCAACAGATCCAGGATGCGTTGCAGACGGGCTGTGGTCCTGGCGCCGGTCAGCTGCACCAGTGCCTCCACCCGGCGGTCGAGGTTGCGGTGCATCATGTCCGCGCTGCCGATCCAGTACTCCGGCGACCCGCCACCACCGAAGTAGAAGACCCGCGAGTGCTCGAGGAACCGTCCGACGATCGAGCGCACCGTGATGTTCTCGCTCAGCCCCGGTACCCCGGCCCGGAGTGCGCAGATTCCCCGGACGGTGAGATCGATGCTGACACCCGCCATCGACGCCCGGTACAGCGCATCGATCACCTGTTCGTCGACGATCGAGTTCATCTTCAGCTGGATCCGGCCGCCCTGGCCGGTCTGCTGGTGGGCGATCTCGGCCTCGATCCGCTCGACGATACCCGAGCGCACGGAATGTGGTGCCACCAACAGGCTCCGGTATTCGGTCTGCCGGGAATAACCGGTGAGCACGTTGAACAGGTCGGTCAGGTCGGCGCCGACCTCCGGGTCGGCGGTCAACAGGCCGAGGTCCTCGTAGATCCGCGCCGTCTTCGGGTTGTAGTTGCCCGTTCCGATGTGGCAGTAGCGACGGATGGTCGGACCCTCCTGCCGCACCACCAGGGCGACCTTGCAGTGCGTCTTGAGACCGACCAGCCCGTAGACCACGTGCACGCCGGCGCGTTCCAACGCCTTGGCCCAGGTGATGTTCGCCTGTTCGTCGAAGCGCGCCTTGATCTCGACCAGGGCGACCACCTGTTTGCCGGCCGCCGCCGCCTCGATCAGCGCATCCACGATCGGTGAATCGCCGGACGTGCGGTACAGGGTCTGCTTGATGGCCAACACATTCGGGTCGGCCGCTGCCTGTTCGATGAATCGCTGCACCGTGGTGGCGAACGACTCGTAGGGATGGTGCAGCAGCACATCGGTGTCCCGCAGCCGGGAGAACACGCTCTTGGGTGTCTCGCCCTCGACGAACGCCGGATTGGTTGCCGGTACGAAGGTCCGGTCCTTGAGCTCAGCGCGGTCCAGCCCGTGCAGCTGCCAGAGGCTGGACAGGTCGAGCAGTCCGGGGACCTCGACAACGTCGCCGGGATCGACATCGAGTTCGCCGACCAGCAGTTCGAGGACCCGTGGGCTGGAGGTATCGGTGATCTCCAGTCGAACCGGTGGGCCGAACCGGCGACGGGCGAGCTCGCGTTCCAGGGCCTGCAGCAGGTCCTCGTCGCGATCTTCCTCGACCTCCAGGTCGGCGTTGCGGGTGACCCGGAACGTCTGCTGTTCCACCACTTCCATCCCGGGGAACAGCTCCCGCAGATGTGCGGCGAGCAGTTCCTCCAGTGGCAGGTAGGTGTCGACTCCGGAGCGGACCCGGACGAACCGATCGACGTTGTTGGGCACCTTGACCCTGGCGAACCGTTCGGCGCCCGAGTCCGGATCCCGGACGATGACCGCCATGTTCAGGCTGAGCCCGGAGATGTACGGGAACGGGTGCGCGGGGTCGACGGCCAGCGGGGTGAGCACCGGGAAGATCTGCGAGGTGAAGTAGTCGTCCAGTCGGACCCGGTCCCGATCGGCGACGGAATCCCAGTGCACGATGTGGATTCCGGCGTCGTCGAGCCGCGGCAGGATGTCGTCGACGAAGCAGCGGCCCTGCCGCTCCACCAGCTCCTGGGTTCGTTCGGAGATCAGCTTCAGCTGCTCGCCGGCGGTCAGCCCGTCGGCGCTGCTGATCGACAGTCCCATGTCGAGCCGCCGTTTCAACCCGGCCACCCGCACCATGTAGAACTCGTCGAGGTTGGAGGCGAAGATCGCCAGGAACTTCGCCCGCTCCAGCAGCGGCTCGTCGGCACTTTCGGCGAGGGCGAGCACACGTTCGTTGAAATCCAGCCAGCTCAGTTCGCGGTTGTAGAACCGATCATCGGGCAGCGGACCGGTGTCCAGGTTGACCGGTCGGCGCTCCTCGCGCGCGACACCGTCCCGCGGGGCGTGGAACGGCTCGAACACCGCGGTGCCACCCGGTTCGGCGGCGTCCGGCTCGGTGCCTTCGGAATCCGTCGGCCGGTTGCGGTCGATGTCCGTCCCGGGGTCGTCGAGGTCCGTCACCGCGGTGTTCGTCGCATCGATCCCCGCTGTGGGGGCGACGGCGGCGTCGCCGCCGGAGGAATCCGTCTGCTGCTGATTGGTTGCGGTCACCACTGCATTGTGATGCGTGACGGTGGCCCAGCGCCAACAGGTGTCGGTGAACTTCTGCTCACGCGGTTGCGGGCGCCTTCGGCTGCCCGCATGCCGGGACCGTCGCCCACTACGCTGGGACGACGCGCGACAACGCGAGCGGACCGGCGGAGAAGGGACGATCAGGTGCCACGATTCAAGGCGCTCGACCACAGCAACCTGTGGATCCGGGTCTGCCAGTCCGTGCTGTACCCGCTCACCAGGGTGGTCGGCAAACGCGACTACCGGGGAATGGAGCGGTTCAACCGGCCCGGCGGGATGCTGGTGGTCGGCAACCACATCTCGCACCTCGACCCGATGTACGACGTGGTGATGATCCACAAGGCCGGCCGGGTTCCGCACGTGCTGGCCAAGGCCAGCCTGTGGAAGATCCCGGTGGTCGGCCGGGCCCTGCGCGGCACCGGTCAGATCCCGGTCGAGCGCGCCGCCGGCGCCGGTCAGTCGGCGGTCGAGACGGCCCGGCAGACTCTGGACGACGGCGGCCTGGTGCTCATCTATCCGGAAGGCACCGTCACCAAGGAACCCGACTTCTGGCCGATGCGGCCGCGGCCGGGGGTCGCGGTGCTCGCCATGGCCAGTGACGCCGCCGTGGTACCGATCGTGCATTGGGGCACCCAGGACGTCTACAACTCCTACGCCGAGGGCAGCAAGCTCAAGCTGGTCCCGCGGCAGCGCGTCATCGTCGCAGTCGGCCCGGACATCGACGTCTCCGCCTATCGCGGCCGGCAGAGCGACCCGCGGGCGATCATGGAGGTTTCGATGCTCATCATGAACACCATCGCCGACCTGCTCGCTGAGATCCGGGGTGAGCAGCGCCCGGCGCAGCTGTTCGATCCGAAGAAGGCGGAGCGGCAGGCCAGAAAGGGCCCCACTTCCGGTGATTCGCCCGGCACCTCCGCAGGCCCGGAAGACGGCGGCCGTTGACCACAGCTGCGGTGCCGGTGGGTGATGGCAGCCTGCAGCGGATCACCGTGCTGGGCGCGGGTGCCTGGGGCACCACGTTCGCCAAGGTGTTGGCGGATGCCGGCCGCGACGTCACCTTGTGGGCCAGGCGGGAGGCGATCGTCAGCGCCGTCAACGGAACCCAGCGGAACCCCGCCTACCTGGGTGAGATCCCGCTGCCGGCGGGCATCGTTGCCACCGGTGCGCTGGAGGAGTCGCTGGACGGCGCGCAAGCGGTCGTGCTGGCGGTGCCGAGCCAGACCCTGCGGGAGAACCTGGTGGTGTTCCGCGACCTGCTGCCGCCCGAGGTGCCCATCGTGTCGTTGGCCAAGGGCGTGGAGATCGGCACCGGCCTGCGGATGAGCGAGGTCATCACGTCGGTCGGGCATGTCCGGCAGGACCGGATCGTGGTGCTGTCCGGTCCGAACCTGGCCAAGGAGATCGCCTGTGGGCAACCCACTGCCACCGTGATGGCCTGCACCGACCACGAGACCGCCGTCCGGGTCCAGATCGCCTCGGCCGGCGGCTACTTCCGCCCGTACACCATCACCGACGTGATCGGCACCGAGATCGCCGGCACCACCAAGAACATCATTGCGTTGTCCACCGGCATCGCCGAGGGCCTCGGCTTCGGGATGAACACCTCGGCGTCCTTGATCACCCGTGGCCTGAACGAGATGACCAGGCTCGGGGTCGCACTCGGCGCGCAGGCGCCCACCTTCGCCGGCCTGGCCGGCCTCGGCGACCTGGTAGCCACCTGCTCGTCGCCGTTGTCCCGCAACCGCCGGCTCGGGGTGCAGTTGGGCAGGGGGATGACGGTGGAGCAGGCCCTCGAGCACAACGGCGAGCTGGCCGAAGGGGTGGTCAGCTGCCGGTCGACCAGGGACCTGGCGCACCGGCACGACATCGAGATGCCGATCACCGAGGCGGTCTACCAGGTGTGCCATCGGCAGGCCCCGCCGGAACAGATGATCAGATCGTTGATGGACCGGCCGCCCACCCCGGAATGATCACCCCGGCCGCACTTTAGGGTGGTCCCATGACTTCCGCAGCTGATCTTGATCCACCGACCGGGCCGACGACGGCGTCGACCGCTGCCGGACGGACCGCTGCCGGGCGGATCTCCGTCGCGGTGGTCTTCGGCGGCCGCAGCGGCGAGCACTCGGTGTCGTGCATCTCGGCCGGCGCGGTGATCGGGCACCTGGACCCGGCGAAGTTCGACGTCACCGCGATCGGTGTCACCCCGGCCGGGAACTGGCTGCAGGTGGACCCGTCGACGGTGGCCGCGGTGGAGGGCGACCGGCTGCCCGAGGTGACCGACGGGCGGCCGGTGGTGCTGCCGCCGGATCCGACGAGCCGCTCACTGCGGGCGCTGACCGGCCCTGACGGGGTGGCCCCGGAACCGATCCGCTCGGGGATCGCTGTCGACGTGGTCTTTCCGGTGCTGCACGGTCCGCAGGGCGAGGACGGCACCATTCAGGGACTGCTGGAACTCTCCGGCATCCCGTACGTCGGTCCGGGCGTGCTGGCCTCGGCGGCCGGGATGGACAAGGAGTTCACCAAGAAGCTGCTGGCCGCCGAGGGACTGCCGGTCGGCGACTATGCCGTGCTGCGGGCCGGTGTGACGACGTTGCCGCTGGACGACCGGGAACGCCTCGGCCTTCCGGTGTTCGTCAAACCGGCCAGGGCCGGCTCGTCGCTGGGCGTCACCAGGGTCGACGATTGGTCGGAACTGGACGCGGCGATCCATCAGGCCAGGCAGTCCGACCCCAAGGTGCTGGTCGAAGCCGCGGTGATCGGCCGGGAGATCGAGTGCGGTGTGCTCGAGCTGCCGGACGGCACCCTGCGGGCCTCGCCGCCGGCCGAGATCCACCTGGCCGCCGAGCAGCAGTTCTACGACTTCGACGCGAAGTACCTGGACGACGCGGCCACCTTCGACATCCCGGCGCGGTTGCCGGAGGGGATCACCGAGCAGATCGGCGAGATGGCGATCGCCGCGTTCCGGGCCCTGGACGCCCAGGGCCTGGCCCGGGTGGATTTCTTCGTCCGGGAGACCGGCGAGGTAGTGGTCAACGAGGTGAACACCATGCCCGGCTTCACCCCGATCTCGATGTACCCCAGGATGTTCCAGGCGGCCGGCATCGAGTTCGGCGAGCTGCTGGAGACGTTGATCGCCACCGCCGTCGCCAGGGGCACCGGCCTGCGCTGAGAGAGTGTGCGGCGCTACCTGGCGCTAACCGTCGACGGTCGGGTGCAAGGTGCCGTCGGTGCAGATGTGTCCCTGGGCGTCAGCGGTCGACGGGAGCACGCCGCTGATCACCGACGACAGCTCCTGGATCGGCCCGGTCCCGGCGTTGTCCGGCAGCGTGACGGCGATCCGCACCGGTCGGTCGGCCGCCAGGTAGGTGGTCTGCCCGCCCTCGCTCTGCTGCAGCCACAGCACCCCGGGCTGGCCGTTGGCGTTGGACAGCTGGACCAGTCCGGCCGAGCAGGTCAGTTCCTGCGGGGTGGGCAGCCCGCAGCGCAGCGTGATGGCCGGATCGCCCCAGGCGGCGACGCCGGTCGGCGAGCCGATCACCTCGCGTCGGGCCGAGCCGGCCAGCTGCGCAGGCAGCGCCGTCATCAGCGCGGTGCAGTTCTTGCCGCCGGCCCCGGGGGCCGGGGCGGCACCTACCGCCACCGGTCCGGTGTCGCCGGCCGGCTGTGAGTGTGACCAGATGACGCCGCCGACGATCACCGCGACCACCACCACGATGACGAACGACAACACGCCGATCAGCCGGTTCCTGGTGCCGCCCGCGGCACGGGCGGCCGGGGAAGTGGGGCGTTCGGTCACTTAGAGGTGCACGACCGGGCAGGTCAGGGTCCTGGTGATGCCGGAGACGCCCTGCACCTTGGCGACGACCAGTTTGCCGAGCTCATCGACGGTGTTCGCCTCGGCGCGGACGATCACGTCGTAGGGGCCGGTGACGTCTTCGGCGCTGGTGACGCCGGCGATGTCGGAGATCGCGGCGGCCACCGAAGCGGCCTGCCCGACCTCCGTCTGGATGAGGATGAAGGCTTGCACCACGGTGTGCCCCTTTCGTCGGTCGCGCCGGGTCGACATGTGCGCTGTGTGCTGCGAGCGTAACCACTGCACGCGGCGGCACGCCCGGCGGGGACGGATCTGACGCCAGGGCTCCGCGGGATGCGGCACCATGGTGGACGGCCGATTCCGCACGGCTGCCAGCTGCCTCACCCGAAGGAGTCCTCATCAACGTTCCGTCTTCGTCCCAGAGCGCCGACACCCTTGCCGCCACCGGCGAGTTCGCCGTCATCGCGGCGGTGACGGCCGAGCTCGAACAGCCGGCCACCACCGTGCTCGGCCCCGGTGACGACGCGGCCATTGTGGCCGCGCCGGACGGTCGGCAGTTGGCCAGCGTCGACATGCTGGTGGACGGCGTGCACTTCCGCAGCGACTGGGCCTCGGCCGAGCAGATCGGCCGGCGGGCGGCGCTGGCCGCGATGGCGGATGTCGCGGCCATGGGCGGCCGGCCGACCGCTCTGCTGGTCGCCATATCGGCGCCCGGCAGCACCACGATGCCGGTGGTCACCGGCATCGCCGCGGGTCTGCGGCAGGCGGCCGCGGAGAACGGCGCCGGAGTGGTGGGCGGCGACCTGACCTCGTCGGACGTGCTGACCCTGTCCGTCACCGTGCTCGGTGATCTGGCCGGCGCCGCGCCGGTGCTGCGGTCCGGCGCACGACCCGGCGACATCGTCGCGGTGACCGGTCGGCTGGGCTGGGCGGCAGCCGGATTGGCGGTGCTGAGCCGGGGATTCCGCTCGCCTGCCGTGGCCGTGAACGCCTACCGGGTGCCCGAACCGCCGCTGTCGCAGGGCCCGCTGGCAGCGGCGTCGGGGGCCACCTCGATGATCGACGTGTCCGACGGCCTGCTCGCCGACCTCGGGCACATCGCGGCGGCCTCCGGGGTGTCCGTCGATGTCCGCAGCGCCGCCATCGAGGTGCCCGCCCGGCTCGCCGAGGTCGCCTCGGCACTCGGCAAGAATGCCCGCACCTGGGTGCTGACCGGCGGTGACGACCACGCCCTGGCGGCCACCTTCCCGAGCGGGTCGGCGCTGTTGCCCGGCTGGGTGAAGATCGGCCAGGTCGGTCAGGGAACCGGGGTGACGGTGGACGGCGCCGACTACGAGGCCGACCCGGGCTGGGACCACTTCGGCGGACCGGGACGCTGATGCCCAAGCCGCTGGCGGAGGTGATCGATCCGGGCTGGGCCGAGGCCCTGGCGCCGGTCGCCGAGCGGATCGCCGGCATGGGCGATTTCCTGCGTGCCGAGATCGCCGCCGGACGCAGCTACCTGCCGGCCGGTGAGCACGTGCTGCGGGCCTTCACCCGGCCGATGGCGGACGTCAAGGTGCTGATCGTCGGCCAGGACCCGTACCCGACGCCCGGCCATCCGATCGGATTGTCGTTCGCCGTCGACGCGGCGGTCCGCCCGCTGCCCAGATCGCTGCAGAACATCTATCGGGAACTGACCGCCGACCTCGGAGGGCCGGCACCGGCCACCGGCGACCTTTCGGCCTGGGCGGATCGCGGGGTCCTGCTGCTGAACCGCGTCCTGACGGTGGCGCCCGGAGCGCCGGCCTCACACCGCGGCAAGGGCTGGGAGCCGGTGACCCAGCGGGCGATCGAGGCGTTGGTCGGCCGCGGTGGGCCGCTGGTGGCGATTCTCTGGGGCAGGGACGCGCAGACCCTGCGACCGATGCTGGGCGGGGTGCCGGTGATCGCCTCGGCTCACCCGTCGCCGATGTCCGCCGATCGGGGGTTCTTCGGCTCCCGGCCGTTCTCCCGGACCAATGACCTACTCCGGGAGCAGGGCGCCGGGCCGATCGACTGGTCGTTCTGAACGGTCCCGACCGGCGGGGTTGGCGTCAGCGGGATTGCCCTCGGCGCGGTGGTGCCGGCCGCCCGGCCGGCGGGTGAGCAGCACGACCGCAGCCGCGCCGGCCAGCGAGACCAGGCCGGCGACGGCGGCCGCGTGATCCCAGCCGGCGATCATTCCGGCGGCGGTGCCGCGCGGGTCGGTCGCGATGATGCCGACCACCGTCACCCCGATCGAGGAGCCCAGGTACCTGGCGGTGTTGTTCGCACCGCTGCCCAGCCCGGCCCGATCGGCGGGCACCGAAGCCACCGCTTCCCGACCCAGCCCGGCGTTCAGCACGCCGCTGGCCACCCCGGCGATCACCAGGCCGGGCAGCAGGTCCCAGGGTGAGGCCCCCGGTGCCAGCCCGATCATCGTCAGCAGACCGACGCCGACGCCGGCCAGCCCGATCGCCAGCTGCCGGCTGCCGGTCAGCGCCGCCGGCAGCCGGCGGGCCAGCAATGCGGCGACCACGCTCAGCCCCGACCAGATGGCGAGCAGGCCGGCCGCCTGCAGGGTGCTCATCCGCAGGGTGGTCACCAGGAACGTGCAGGCGAACGACATCAATCCGATGACGCCGATTCCGGTGGCCAGCGCGGCGATCGTCGCGGCGGTGAACCGGGGTCGGCGGAACAGCGCCAGGTCCAGCATCGGCGCGCGCCGGCGCAGTTCGATCGAGATGAACCCGGCGATCAGCACGGCGGCGGCGATGCCGGTGACCAGCACCACCCCGGCGTCGCGCTGGCGGCCGGCGACCATGGCCAGCAGCAGCGCCACCATTGCGGCGCTCAGCGTGATCGCCCCCGGCAGGTCGATCGGGCGGGGAGCCTCGGCCTTCGACTCGGCGACGCGGGCCCGGGTGACGAGAATGAGCACGGCGCCGATCGGCAGCAGCGCCCAGTAGAACCAGCGCCAGAGCCCGCCCAGATCCAGCAGGCCTGCCAGCAGCGGGCCGACCGTGATGCCGGCGCCGACCGCCGCTCCCCAGACTCCGGTGGCCGCCGCCCGCTGGGCCGGGACGACGAACGCCTGCGCGATCAGACCCAGGCCGGCCGCGATCACCCCGGCCGCGCCGATGCCCTGCAGCACCCGGCCGGCGATGAACAGCGCCGGCCCGCCGGCGACCGCACAGGCCAGCGAACCTGCCACCAGCGCGCCGATCCCGATGACGAACACCCGGCGCCGACCGTGGTCGTCGGCGAGCGCGCCGACGGTCAGCAGCACCGCCGCCAGCCCGATACTCATCGAGCTGAGGATCCAGGTGCGGGCGATCGGCCCGGCCGACAACGCCGCCGCGATGGTCGGCAGGTTCCCGAGCGGCGCGCAGTACACGGCCAGGGCCAGGAAGGTGCCGGCGGCGGCGATCAGCAGGGTGGCTCGGGGTCGCGCGGCCGGGGTTTCGGTGCGGCCGGAGTTCTCCGGCAGTGCGGTTGGCAGTCTGGTCATCAGACCAAACTAGCAGCTTCAGTCTCGTCAGCAGACTGAATTTCGATACCATGCGGGGATGGCACTCGGAACCGGATACGCCCAGCAGAACTGCTCCATCGCCCGCGCGCTGGAGATCGTCGGCGAGCGCTGGACCATGCTGGTGCTGCGGGACTGCTTCTACGGCGTCCGCAGGTTCAGCGATCTGTTGGGGCACCTTGACATCTCCCGGGCGGTGCTCACCGAGCGGCTGGCCAGCCTGACCGATGCCGGATTGCTGGAGCGGCGCTCGGCGGGCGGCCATCCGGAATATCTGCTCACCGCCGCCGGGATCGCGTTCTGGCCGACCCTGTACAGCCTGAGCAGGTGGGGCGAGCGGTACGCCGGCGACGGCGGGCGGACCCGGACGTTCAGCCATGCCGGGTGCGGCGGGGAGGTCGACGATCTCGGCCAGTGTCCGGTCTGCGGAACGACGCCGGGTCCGGCCGATCTGATCGTCACCCTCGTCGAGGGCTCGTCCGGGCACCGCCGATCGGATCCGGTGAGTCTGGCACTGCGTCGCCCGCATCGGCTGCTGCAGCCGGTGACGCCGGTGGCCGGCTAGAGCAGTTCGGCGTCCCAGTCATCGATCGCCCACGGCGCCCGGTCGCCGGGCGCCGCGGCCGGCGCCGCGTCAACCGCCGCGGTCGCCGCGGCCAGCAACGGGACCATCAGCAGTGACGGCCCGGCGATGCCACCGCCCAGCCGCAGCCCGGTGAGCGGCTCCGTCCGCAACAGTTCCAGCAGCCTGCGGTGCAGCACCCCGGGCACGGGTGCGGGGACCAGTACGTATCGCTCGGCGCCCGGCGCGAACCGATGGGCCAGCACGGCGGCAACGGCGCCCGGAATGTCGTCCACCAGCACGGGAATGCCGCGCAGGGCCGACTCCAACACGAAGCCGGTGAGCGCGGCCAGATCGGCGCCGCCGGCGACCCGGAGCTGGGTGGCCGCGTCCGGGTTGCCGACGGTCAACCGGTAGCGGGCGTCGCGTACGGCGGTGGCTCGGCGGATCCAGGCGTCGTCGTCCACCCCGGTTCCGCGACCGGCCGCGTCCACCGGCTCGAGCCCGGTCAGGAACGCGCCGATGGCCGCTGCGGCGACGCCGGCGCCGACCCCGCAGACCGAGCCGATCAACATTTCGGCGCCGGCGTCGAGGTCGGCGGTGGCCGCGTCCCGACCGGCCTGGATGGCCCTGGCCACCTCCTGGGCGGTCAATGCGTCCTCGATGTCGATGCGACCGGACCCCCGGCGGACCCGGTTCCTGCGCACCCCGCCGATCTCGTCGTCGCTGTCGATGGCCAGGTCGATCACCGTCACACCGACCGCCGCCCGGTGCGCCAGCAGTGCGGTGTAGCCCGTACCGGACGCCAGGTCGGCCGCCCGCCGGCGGGTGGCCTCCGGCAGATCGGCCGAAACGTCCTGGGCGGCGATCCCGTGATCGCCGGCGAACACCGTCAGCCGCACCGATGCCGGCGTGATCGGCGGCACCGCGGCGCCGCGAAGGGCGGCGAGAGTGTCGGCGACCGCTGCGAATTCACCGAGCGCGCCGGCCGGCAACAGACCGCGCCGTTCGGCGCTGGCGGCGGCCGCTCCGAGGTCGGGCGCTGGCACCTGCAAGGGGTCGCTGGTCACAGGCAGCACGCTACCGTCGCGCGCCGATGGCACCGACACCCCAAACCCGACCGCCAGTTTGTTAACCGCCGTTAACTTCAGGCACACTGACGGCACCGACCCAGTGGGGAGCCACCATGCCCGACAGTTTGAATTTCGCCGAACCGGCCGAGTACGCGGAGATCCGGGCCGCGGTCCGGCAGATCTCGGCCGCCCACGGGCTGCGGGAGTACGCCGAGCGCGGCAAGCACTCCGAGCCACAGACCGAACTGTGGGAAGAGCTGGGGGACGCCGGCTTCATCGGGATCAACGTTCCGGCGGAGTTCGGCGGCGGTGGCGCCGGGATGAGTGAACTGGCGGTGGTCGCCGAGGCGTCCGCGTCGGTCGGGTGCCCGCTGTTGCTGTTGCTGGTCTCCAGCGCGATCAGCGTGGAGATCCTGGCCCGCTACGGGTCCGCGGAACAGCAGCAGCAGTGGCTGACGCCGCTGGCCGGTGGCCGGACGAAGATGGCGTTCGCCATCACCGAACCGGACGCCGGCAGCAACTCGCACCGGATCACCACCACGGCCCGGCCGGCCGACGACGGCAGCGGCGACTGGTTGATCTCCGGGCAGAAGTACTACATCTCCGGCGTCGAGGAGTCGGCGGCGATCCTCACGGTCACCAGGACCGGAACCGATGACCGGGGTCGAGCGCAGGTGTCCCTGTTCATCGTCCCGACCGACGCCGCGGGACTGACGGCGACCAGATTGCCGGTAGCCGCGCAGATCCCGGACAAGCAGTACACGCTCTTCTTCGACGACGTCCGGGTGCCGGCGGCCGCGCTGGTCGGCACGGCCGGCGAGGGTTTCAAGCCGTTGTTCGACGGGCTCAACCCGGAGCGGATCGCCTCCGCGGCGCTGTGCGTCGGCATCGGCCGGTTCGCCCTGGACCAGGCGGCCGAATACGCCAGGACCCGCTCGGTCTGGGGTGCCCCGATCGGCACCCACCAGGGGGTGTCGCATCCGTTGGCGCAGGCCAAGATCAACGTCGAGCTGGCGGCCCTGATGCTGGCCAAGGCGGCCTGGTTGCACGACCGTGGTGAAGAAGCCGGCGAGACCGCGAACATGGCCAAGGCCGCCGCCGCCGACGCTGCGGTTGCCGCCGTCGACGCCGCGATCCAGGCGCACGGCGGCAACGGCCTGTCGGAGGAGTACGGCCTGCTGCCGCTGTACGGGATGGCCAGGCTGCTGCGGATCGCGCCGGTCAGCAAGGAAATGGTGCTCAACTACGTCGCCCAGCACACCCTGAAGCTGCCGCGCTCGTACTGAGCTCGGGTTGCCGGCGGGACCTGGTGCCCAGCCGACCGGGCGGCCGGCGTCGTGCCTGCTCGCGATCAATCGTCGATCGTTGCCTGCAGGATGGCTCTGATCTTCGCCAGCTTCTCGACGAAGGTCGCGCGGTCGTCACGGCCGAACAGGGCGTCGAACCGACTCTCGATGGCCAGCGTTGTGCGGTCCGCCGTGGTGGCCAGCCGGCGACCGGCGGCGGTGGCCGTGCAGACCAGCACACCGCTGTGCACGGGCGACGGCGCCCGGACGATCAGTCCGCGATCGGCCAGATTCGCCAGCACCGCGCCGATCGTCTGCGGGGTGACCAGGCAGGCCCTGGCCACCTGCGCCGCCGAGATCCCGTTGCCGGCAGCGATAGTGCTCAGCGCGGCGTACTGCGGAACGGTGAGGTGCAACGGTTTGAGTACCTTGGTCTTCGCGGCGATGAGCAGCTGCTCGGTCTGTTTGAGGTGCACGCCGAGCCGATCGCCGGTGGCGGCGCTCGGCCCGTCGGCCCGCCGAATTCCGTTGCTGCTTCCCATACCCACGAGTGTACGGTGGCTGATGAGCATAAGGGGCCTTACTCGGCTCTGCGGGTCTCGAGCCGATGGCGAACCTCGAACTGAAGGAGAACACAGTGCAGCAGCGGAGTCTGGGACAGGGCGGACCGAGCGTCAGCGCCATTGGCCTGGGATGCATGGGCATGAGCTGGGCGTACGGGCAGGCCGAGCAGGACGACGCGGCCAGCGCCGCACTGCTCGCCGAAGCGGTCGAGTCGGGCGTGAGTTTCTTCGACACGGCCGACGTCTACGGGCTGGGAGCGAACGAGGAGCTCGTCGGCGCGGCTCTGGCGCCGTTCGCCGATCGGATCACACTGGCCACCAAGGCCGGCCTGGCTTCACCGGACCGGCAGGCCGGGTCGCTGGTCCCTGACGGCCGGCCGGAACACTTGCGGGAGGCGGTTGACGCCAGTCTGCGCCGGTTGGGCCGCGAGGTGATCGATCTGTACTACCTGCACCGGGTCGATCCGGCGGTCCCGCTGGAGGAATCGTGGTCGACGATGGCCGAGTTCGTCCGCTCCGGGAAAGTGAAGGCGATCGGCTTGTCGGAGGTGACGGTGGCGCAACTGGATGCGGCGCAGGCAATTCATCCGGTGGCGGCCGTGCAGTCCGAGTTCTCGCTGTGGACCAGGGGGCCGGCCGGCGCCGGAGCTCCCGCGGTCGCTTCGGCCGCCGGTACCCCGCGGGACGTCGGGATCGGCGGGCTGAGTGCGGGTGCTCCCGGCGACGTGATCAGTTGGACGGCAGCCAGCGGTGCAGCCTTCGTGCCCTTCGCCCCGCTCGGTCGTGGGTTCCTGACCGGTGCGTTCGACGCCGGAACCACCTTCGCCGAGGGTGACTTCCGGGCCCGCAACCCGCGGTTCGCGGCCGAGGCACTCGCGGCGAATCAGCGCATCGTCGACGAGGTGAAGGCGGTGGCCGAACAGGCCGGCGCCACCCCGGCCCAGGTGGCGATCGCCTGGGTGCTGGCGCAGGGGGAGCACGTCGTGCCGATCCCCGGAACGAAGCGGAGCAAGTACCTGCAGGAGAACATCGGGGCGGCCGCACTGCGACTCGACGCCGAGCAGTTGGACCGGCTGAGCAACCTGCCGGCACCCGAAGGGGAGCGTTACTGATGCGAGAAGCATTGTTGCTGATGGACTTCCAGCACTATCCGGTGCAGGCAGTGCCCGGCTCAGGCGCGGCGGTCGGCGCGGCCCGGCGCGCGCTGGCCGCGGCACGTCGGGCCGGGCTGACGGTGATTCACATCCGGGTCGCGTTCCGGCCCGGTCACCCCGAGATCCCGACCCGGATCCACGCCTTCGACGGCCTGTTGGGCACGGAGGTGTTCAGCGAGACGAATACGCACACGCGTTTCGAGATCGAACCGATCGAGGGCGAAGTAGTGGTCACCAAACGCTTCTACTCGGGGTTCGGGCACAGCGACCTGGACATCGTGCTGCGGGCGGCCGGGGCCGAGCAGGTGACGATGGCGGGACTGGCCACCTCCGGCGTGGTGCTCTCGACGGTGCGCGACGCTCTCGAGCGCGGTTACCGGACGACCGTGCTGGCCGATGCCTGCGCCGATCCGGACCCCGAGGTGCACCGGGTGCTGATGGACAAGGTGATCGCGCCCAACGCCGACGTGTTGACCGTCGATGCCTGGACCCGGACGCTGCCGGTCGCCGCCTGACGAGCATCGGCAGATCGGCGACGCGGCGAAGCCCGCCGGCCGCGCGACCTTGAATTGTCCGTTGTCACCTGCGCGGCTGCCGAGCGCCCGCAGCATCCGTGGCCGTTCGTCTTGCACGTCAAAAGCGTCGATGGCCGGTTACGGGTGGGTTTGACCGGTAGTGATCCGGACCTGGTGGCGCACCATGCCGTGTTGAATGCGTGTCGCGCCAGCGCTTACCGCGCCACCCGGAGACTCCTGTCCAAGATCGACGGTGCGCCCTGGCGGGCCCTGCAGGGCGGGCCAGGCGGCGCTGAGCAGGACGGTGCCGCAGGGCCCCACTGTCGGTGCCGGCTTCTACCGTTGTCTATGCCGACCTGGCCGGGCTGGACGACGGTCGGCAGGAGCGGCCTGTCCGGCGCTGCCGTTTGCGATCGGATGCGGCTTCGCGGATCGCGTCCGTTTGGGTGAAATCCCTTGCGGTGTCGACGATTCGGAGTAGACTAGTACAAACGTACGAGTGGCTTTGCTGGGGGTGGAACGGGTGACGGTCATGGGATCGATAATGAACGCTGCCCGCCCGGACGGGATGGAGATGAGGTTCCCCGGGGCGCAGCGGGGCGGGCTCGAGGTCGAGTTGGCCGGACTGCTCGCCGACATGGGGGACGAAGTGGCTCAGTCGGTGAAGGCGTTCACCGCGATCTTGCGTACCTCGGCCCCGGCTGCCGACCCGGCCGCCCGGATCGAGCGGATCGCCGCGTTGGAGCAGGCCCGAGCCGTGTTGGCGGCGGCGCAGTTGGCGGAGGAGGTGGCGTTCGCCGAGCAGCAACGCGCCGAGCAACTCGCATCCGGTGTTCCGGCGTCGAAGTTGGGCCGCGGCATCGCCGAGCAGATCGGGTTCGCCCGGCGGATCTCCCCGGTCGCCGCGTCCCGGCACGTCGGCCTGGCGGTCACCCTGCGGGACCGGCTCCCCGAAGCGTTCAAACAGCTGTGGGCGGGTGCGGTGTCCGAGGACCAGTGCGCGATCCTGGCGAACCGCACCTCGCACCTCACGGACACCGACGCGA
>NZ_AUFT01000021.1 GCF_000426645.1 Nakamurella lactea DSM 19367
CTCCTCGCTGCTAGTACCAGTGGGGAGGCGCCCTCGTATGCCAGTGGTTCCGGAACGTGGCTGCCGGTTCGCTCACTGATCGGCGCTCGCAGCCAGTGTTGGCGTTGGCGCTCAGCCCTGTCGACGGTCCGCACGTCCCGGGTAACCACCAGTCCTCGCAGATCTCATGATGGACATCAACCGTGTCGAGCAAGCTCGGCGATGAACTGGCGGCACCTCGGGCGCATCAGCAATCCATCTGAAATCACTGACCTAAGGATGGTGCACCAGTGAGCGAACTGGCCAAGGGCGGCAACGCCCCTCTCGAGACCACTTCCGTCGAGCTGTCCGTCAGCGGGGCGGCGCAGGGCTCGGTCGACCTGATGATCTTCCAGCTGACCGATGCCCACCGGGTCCGCTCGGATGCGGATTTCGTGTTCTTCAACCAGCCGACGTCCCCTGAAGGCGCGGTCCGGTTGACCGGGCCGGACCGGATCTCGGCCGAGTTGTCGGCGGTGCCGGCCGACATCGCGGTGCTGGCCGTTGCGGTCGCCCTCGACGACTCCGTCACCGGATCACTCGCCGGAATCGCCGGCCTGGCGGTCACCGTATCGGCCGGCGGGTCGACCTCCGCCCCGGTCGCCGGACTGACCAGCGAACGCGCCGCGGTGCTGGTCGAGATCTACCGCCGGGGTGACGGCTGGAAGGTCCGCAACGTCTCGGCCGGCTGGTCGGGCGGCTTGTCGGCGATGGCCACCGAGTTGGGTGTCAGCGTCGACGATGCGCCGGCGGCTGCTGCCCCGCCGCCCGTCCCGCCGCTTTCCGCACCTGCGGCTGCGCCCGCGCCGACCGGGGCGCCGGTCAACCTGCCCCCGCCCACCGGGGCCGCCGCACCGCTGCCACCGCCCTCGGGAGCTGCTGCGCCACTGCCGCCACCGACCGGGGCGCCGGCACCGAATCTGCCGCCACCGGGCGGAAAGGTGGATCTGGGCAAGAGATCCGGCGCGATCAACCTGACCAAGGGCCAGCGGGTCTCGATCGACGGCTCCGAGCTGATCGTCGCGTCGGTCACCTGGCCGGCAGCCACCGACTACGACGTCTATGCGCTGATCCGCTACCGCGACGGCCGCACCGAGACCGTGTCGGCGTTCGGCACCCACGAGAACAAGCAGTTCAGTCTCACCTCATCCGACGGGGCGGTACGGCACCTCGGTGACGTCGGCCGGGCCGGCCAGCCGCGGATCTCCCGCAAGGAGAAGAAGGCGATGGCGGCGCAGGGAATGCCGCAGGGGGCGCCGATGGCCGTGGAGCGGATCGAGATCCGGCCGCACGCGGGTATCCAGGCGATTGTGCCGGTCGCCTACTCGGCCCAGTCGAACGGCACCGGCTCCTTCCGCCGCTACCAGGTGACGATGACGATCGACAACGGCCGCGGCACCACCGTGCAGATCGACGCGCCGAACGCCGACGATAACGATCTGATCTACAGCTGCGTGCCAGGCATCATCCTGGTCACCGATTCCGGCATCGTGATCGACTCGCTCGAGCAGTACTCGCAGCCGAAGTCCGAGCGCCGTCCGGTGATCGGGCCGGACCTGCAGATCCAGATGGACGCCGGCGAGACCAACCTGTTCAAGTAGTTCAGCGCAGCCGGAAGGTGGAGTCCGCGGCGTCGAAGCGGACCGCCGGGGTGTCGAAGGCATCGCCGATCACGGTGCGCGCCAACATCTCCACCGTCCCCGACCGCATCCTGCCCTGGTCGATCACCCAACCGTCCTGGCCGGCCCTGATCGCCGCCTCCACGTCATGGGTGGACACCAGGATCGGGATGCCGCGCTGCTCGGCGATCCGGCGCAGCACGGCGAGCAGTTCGATCCGGCTGGGCGCGTCCAGGAAGGCACTCGGCTCGTCCAACAACAACAGCCGCGGCTCCTGTGCCAGCGCCCTGGCGATCAGGATCCGTTGCCGCTGACCGTCACTCATCTCGGCCAGCAGGCGATCGGCCAGTTCCTCGGCGTGCACGGCGGCCAAGGCCGCAGCCACTGCGGCTCGGTCGGCCGGTCGCAGCGATCCGCCCATCCCGAGGTAGGGATGACGACCCAGCGCCACGACATCCCCGCCACGCAGCAGGCCGACCTCGAACCGGTCGGTGAGCACCACCGCCAGCTGCCGCGCCCTGGCCCGCGGGTCCATGGCCAACAGGTCGTCGTCACCGAGATGGATCTGACCGGCCAGCGGGGGCTGCAGTCCGGCGACCGTCCGCAACAGGGTGGACTTGCCGGACCCGTTGGGGCCCAACAACACCGTCACCCGCCCCGGCTCGGCCGATTCCGTCACCGGTTGCAGGACAGGTCGTTTGCGGTAACCGACGGACAGCCCGGCCAGCCGCAGTGACTGGCCCTGTTCCCGCACTGCGTGCCCGCTCATTGACCGGCCGCCAGCGCTCGGCTGCGCAGCAGCACGATCACCACCACCGGGGCGCCGATCACCGCGGTCACCACGTTCAGCGGCAGCACGCCGTCCGCACCTGGCAGGGTGGCGACCACCGCGCAGAGCAGACAGACGATCGCCCCGAGCACCGCACAGGCCGGGATCAGGTAGCGGTGGTCGGCCCGGCCGATCAGCACCCTGGCCAGGTGCGGCACCGCGATCCCGAGGAACGCGATCGGACCGCAGAAGGCCGTCACCACACCGCAGACCAACGCGGTCGCGATGATCGCCACCACCCGGATCCGCCGGACGTGCACGCCCATCGACGCGGCGTACCGCTCGCCCAGCAGCAGCGCATTGAGCGACGGGGCGATCGACACGGCGGCGATCAACCCGACCGCGACCATCGGCAGCAGCACCACCATGTCGCCGAGGTAGGTGCCATCCACCGAGCCAAGGCTCCAGAGCACGAACTTCTGCACCCTGGCCGGGTCGGCGAACGCCAGCAGCAGCGAGACCAGCGCGCCGACCGCTGAGCCGACCATCACACCGATCACCAACAGCGACACCACCGTTCGCACCCAACGTCCGGCCAGCAGGACGAGCCCGAGTACCAGCAACGCCCCGATCCCGGCGGCAGCGACCGTGCCCCAGCGACCCAGCGCACCGAACGTCGCGGTGAAACTCACTGCGGCGCTACCGGTCCCGAGCACCGAAACGGCGACCCCGAGGCTCGCTCCCGACGAGACCCCAAGGATGTACGGGTCGGCCAGCGGGTTCGCGAACAGGGTCTGCATCAGCAGGCCGACCACCGCCAGACCGGCGCCGGCGGCGATCGCCGTCAGCGCTCTGGGCAGGTGGAAGTCGACCAGCAGTACGGCGTCGTCACCGGCGCCACGGCCGGTCAGCCAATGCCACACCGAGTCGAGCGAGACCGGTTCCGATCCCACCGAGAGGGCCAGGATGAAGGTCACCAGCAGCACCGGGACCGCGGCGGTCAACACCACCGCCGGTCGGTTCACTGCATTCTCACTGGCGTCGGACCGCTACTTCAACTTCAGGTAGAAGCTGAAATCATGACCCGGGAACTTGTCCGGGTGCAGGATGGCCGCGACGTCGGCCAGCACCAGATCAGGCCTGGCGGCGCCGGTTTCGTAGTAGGGGTTGCCGCCGGCGGCGGTCACGTCCTTCACCGGGTTCCACACGTTGTGCGTGGCGAACGCGGCGAACTTGCTGAACCGCGGTTCCTCGGCCAGCGCGTCCTGCTCGCTGGTCCAGGTCGTGCTGGCCAGCCAGACCGGCGCCTTGGCGGCCTTGGCATAGACGGCCTCGAAGGTGGTCTGCACGGACGCCGCGGTGGTGTCGTCAGCCCAGGCAGTGGTGCCGCCGGCATCGGCGAACAGCTTGGCGTTCCAGCTCTTTCCGCCCGGTACGTACCAGGTTCCCTGGTACGGCTGGCCCGGCACGATCTGCACCTTGTCGGCGCCGGCCACCAGCTTTGCGGTGGCGGCGTAGTCGGCGGCGATCTTGTCGAACTTCACCGCCGCCTTTGCCTCGGTGCCGGTGAGCGCGGCGAAGAACTTGAGCCACTCGGCCCGGCCCAGCGGCGTGCCCTCGGCGAAGTCGTAGTCCTGCAGTACCGGGATGCCGGCCGCCTCGAGCTTGCCGTCGGAGGCGTCCGGGAAGCCGCCGCCGACCAGCACCTGCGGCTTGCCCTTGAGTACCTTCTCGGCGTCGGTGGTGCCGGTCGGCGCGAAGTCGACCACCTTCGCCTTCGCGATGTGGTCGAGCACCGGCTGCTCGGAGACGAACGCTGCGGACGCCACCCCGGTCAGCACGTCGAGCTGGTCCAGCTCGACCAGCGCCGGCAGGTGGGTGGTGGAGGCGGAGTACAGCGAGCTGACGGGCGTGGTGACAACCTGCGCCTTGGCCAGGTCACCGGTCAACTTCGGCGCGTCGGCACCGCAGTGGACCAGGACGTAGTTCTCGGCCGGGCTGCCCGGCTGGGAGACCGTGACCACCTGGTACGACCGGTGGTAGGAGATGCTGAAATTCTTGGCGAACTCCAGCTCCTGCTTGTCCGGGTAGTAGTCGGTGTTCGCGTCGAACTTCGTGATGCAGCCCTTGGCATCCAGTACCGGCACGGCTGAGACGCCCGACGGCGTGCCCGGTGCCGGCGCGGCCGATCCGGCACTCGACCCGCCGTTGGCCGTGACCGTGGTCGATGCCGACGGACCCGAGGTGCCTTCCACCGACGATGCCGCTACCGAGGTGGACCCGGACTCCGCAACCGACCCGGAGCCCGCGACCGACGACGAGCTCGCAGCTCCGGCGGCCGATCCGCCGTCGTCGCCGGCACAGCCGCTGAGCAGCAACGCGGCGACCAGCGGGCCGGCCGCGAACGCGGCCCGCGTCACGCGGCGGGACGGGCGGAACATTCGGGACATGACGACTCCAGATCGACCGACGGGAGGGTCCGGATCCTGCAGGCCCCGGCCGACGGCCGATCGCCCACGGCCGTCCCTCGCGGCCCCGAACGAGCGCCGGCCGGTTGGCGCGACGCACCGATGGCAGGTCTTCGGACTCCCGGGCGACGGCGGGCTCTCACCCGCCGGTTCCTACTGATCGTCGCTTCCCAGGCCCGTGGCCCAGTGCTGTTGACGACCTTCGTTCCCGGTCACCGCTGCGGGGCAGTTCCGGATTCACACCGGATTCCCTGTTGTCCCGCGGCGGCGCATTCCCGCCACGGACCATCAGCAGTGGGAGCTTATCGCGCTCGCACTCTGCCTCACGACCAACCGAGGAACAGCGCGACCGTCGGCACCGCCAGCAGCGCGATCGCCCATGCCCAGACCCCGATCACCGCCGGTGCCGACATCGACTGCGGGTGGGTGAGCCGGCGGACCCGGCGCACCACCGCGGTGCCGCCCACCTCCGGCACGTCGGTCGGCATCGGCAGTCCGGGTTGCGTCCGGTCGGCCAGCACCACCGCGGCCAGCGCCGCAGCGACGGTATCGGCACCGACCTGCCGGGCCGCCGCATCGTCGGCCTGCATCTCCGCGAGCGCGGCCACCGCGCGGCGCGCCGCGTCGACTCCGGGCAGTCGACCCAGCGCCACCGACCAGGCCTGGAACGGCAGCAGCAGCAGATCGTGGTGCGATTGCAGGTGGGCCCGTTCGTGGGCGACGACAGCCGCCAGCTGCGGCGGGGTGAGCAGGTCGACCAGGCCGGCGGTCAGCACCAGCCGGGTGTGCCAGCCGGGCACGCTGTAGGCAACCGGCACGTGGTGGTCGACCACCCGGACGCCGGCCGGCACCGACAGCTCGGCGTCGTCTCCCCGGGCGCCGACGGGACCGCCGGGGGCGGTCAACAGGTCGAGTAGTTCGCGGTGTGAGCGCCGCCGCAGCAGCGCCAGCACGAAGCAGCGGATCAGGATCACCAACAGGGCCGCGGCGAAGATCACCGCGACGGCCAGCAGCGCGATCCGCCAGGGCGTCAGACCGAGCAGTGGTTGTCCGCGGAAGGTGTTGCGCAGCAAGGTGATCAACGCACCCGGCAAGTGGTCGTCGAGCGGCTCGACGGCCAGCACCAGCGCGGCGCCGGTCAGCGACAGCCCGGCACACAGACAGAGTGCCTGCCACAGGGCCAACGAGACCATCGGGCTGCGTTCGGGCCAGCGGGCGCGGGCCAGCCAGGCGCTGCCGGGGACGGCAGCGACCACGCCGACGACGGCAAGGCCGCCGGCCAGCACGGGGGCGGCGAGCACGGACACGGCCCCAGCTTGCCCGAACCGTCAACGGTCCGGGCGAGCGGCCGGTGCCGGCGGCTGGTCCGGTCGCGGACGGAAGGTCAGTGGTCGTCGAGAGCGCGGCGCAGGGCAGCCAGATCGTCATCCGAGACGGTATCGACGAACCTGGCCAGCGCATCCTGCCGGTCGCCCGCGGTCTCCAGCACCTGACGCATCAGTTCGGCTGTGTGTCCGGCACGGTCCGAGACCGCGCGGTACAGATGGGCCCGGCCGTCCCTGGATCGCTCGACCAGACCCTTGGTCTCCAGCCGGCCCAGCACCGTCAGCACGGTGGTGAGAGCAAGGTCACGATCGATCAGCTGATCGGTCACCGCACGCGCGGTCATCGGCGTTCCGCTGTCCCACAGCACCTCGACAACGGCACGCTCAAGTTCCCCACGACCTGTCATCTGCACCCTTTCGCTTCCTGTCGAGACGATTCTACCAAACGTAGAAGTTCTACAACTTGTCGAATATGCTCGAGTCATGACCACAGCGCTCATCACCCGGCTCACCCCCCGCGAACAGCAGGTGCTGCACGAGATCGGACTCGGCCTGACCAACAGGGAGATCGGGTTCCGGCTCGGCATCGCCGAGAAGACCGTGAAGAACACGGTGACGGTGGTGCTGGCCAAACTCGGGTTACGTCGCCGGGCCCAGGCCGCCGCCTACATAGCGGTGGCCGAGGCCACCGGCGGCCGGGTCAGCATGCTCGCCGGCTGACGAGCCTCCCGCCGAAATGCACCGAGAGCGTGCGCAGTAGGCACTGTCGGTGTACAGAGCAGCGGTCACCGGCCGCCGCTCAGTCGCAGCACAGAGTCGACGGCCGGGAGATCCTGCTCGCGGTGAGTGACCAGCAACACGGCTCGGGAAGGGTCGGCAGCCAGCACCGCAGCGGTGACGGCGTCCGCGGTCGCGCCGTCCAGGTGTGCGGCCGGCTCATCGGCCAGCAGCACCGGTCGGTCGGCCAGCAACGCACGGGCCAGCGCGATCCGCTGACGTTCTCCGCCGGACACCGCCAACGCCCGCGGCCCTACCCTGGTCCGGTCGCCGTCCGGCAGCCGGTCGATCCAGTCGCCGAGGCCGGCGGCATCGCGGGCCTTGTGCAGCTGATCCCGGTCGGCGTCGGGACGTCCCAGGCGGACGTTGCGGTCGATGGTCGAATC
Source organism: Nakamurella lactea DSM 19367 (assembly GCF_000426645.1). Taxonomy (GTDB): domain Bacteria; phylum Actinomycetota; class Actinomycetes; order Mycobacteriales; family Nakamurellaceae; genus Nakamurella; species Nakamurella lactea. The sequence continues at coordinate 7,363 of NZ_AUFT01000021.1, forward strand.
GAACAGGTGCGGCTCGGCCGGTAGCCAGGACATCATGTCCCGCAGGGTCTGCTGGTCACCGGTGACGTCACGACCGTCAACGGTGATGGTTCCCGATCTGACCGGGAGCAGGCCGAGCAGCACCGCGACCAGCGTCGACTTTCCCGATCCGGACGGGCCGACGACGGCCACCCTGCTACCCGGCCGCAGTTCCAGGTTCAGGTCGCTGATCGCGTCCCGATCGGCGCCGGGCCAGCGGGCCGACACCCGATGCAAGCGGATCGTCGGTGCCACAGCGGGTTTCTCGTCAGCCAGGGACTCCTCCTGCGGATCGGGCCCGGTCGCGTCGAGCAGCTCCAACACTCTGGTCCCGGCGGCCGCGGTCCGGCCGATCGCACCGCCGCACTCCCCCGCCTCGGCGACCAGATCGGTCAGTGCCAGCGGCAGCAGCACCAGGACCGCGAGCAGCACCGGGTCCAGCGCTCGGGCGTCGACCGCGACGGTGCCCCAGGCCGCGGCGAGCACCCCGGCGATCCCCGTCGTCAGCACCGCAACGGCTACCGCCCAACCGGCCGCCGAAGCCCGCCGGTCACGCTGGCCGCGTTCGGCCAGATCTGCTCCCGCCAGGTCCCGCAGCGCCGGCTCCCACCCTCCTGCCACCACCAGATCGTCGACACCATCCAGGATGTCGCCGATCCGCCGGTCCCGATCCGCCCGGGCCGCTACGGCGGCGCGTTCCCGCTCTGCTGCGCGCCTGCCCCCGGCCGCGGGCACCAGCAGCACGGCCGCCAGCAGCAGCACGGCGAGGGCCAGACCGGCCGACGGCAGCACCGCGATCGCCACTGCGCTCGCGCCGACCGCCACCACCAGTGCGGACAGGTACGGCAGGACGCCACGCAGCACCGCATCCTGCAGGTCGTCGACGTCCGAGGTCACCCTGGCCAATGCGTCCGCATCCCCCAGCCGAACCTCGCCGCGGCCCAGCCGCGCCGCCAGCCCGGTCACGGCCCGCTCCCGGATCGTCCCGAACATCCGCAGGACCGCGTCGTGCCCGGCCAACCGTTCGACGTAGCGCAGCACACCGCGGCCGATCCCGCAGGCGCGCACCGCGACGATGGCCACCATCAGCGTCAGCACCGGGACCCGGCCGGCAGCGGTGGCGATCAGCCAGGCAGCGGTGGTGGTCAGCGCGACGGCGCACACGGCGGCCCCGACCGCGGCGGCCAGTGCGACGATCAGCTGCCTCCGCCACGGGCGGACCAGTTGCCAGAACACCCTGACGTTCACGCCAACACCAGCTCCCGATCGTCCGGCTCTCGCTGGTCGTTCTGGTCGCCGGCCAGGACGATCCGTCGGTCGGCCAACTCCAGCACCGCCGGTCGGTGGGTGGTGACCACCACGGTCCGGCCGGCGAGGAGCGGTCGGATGCCCTGCAGCACGGTGTGTTCGGTCGCTTCATCCAACCCCTCGGTGGGCTCGTCGAGCAGCAAGACCGGTGCGTCGGCAAGCAATGCCCTGGCCAGCCCGACCCGGCGCCGCTGCCCGGTGGACAGGTCCCGGGCACCGGGACCGACCACGGTGTCCATCCCGTCCGGGAGCTCTGCCAGCACCTGACCCAGGCAGCTGGCCGTGACCACCCGGTCCATCAGCGCGGGGGTGACGGCCCGGCCTGCGGTCAGATTCTCCCGCAGCGTGCCGGGTCGCAGCGCCACCCGCTGGCCGAGCCATCCGATCCTGCTGCGCCAGTGCCGCAGGTCCACATCGCGCAGGTCGACAGCGCCCCGGTCGGCAACGTCCACCAGCACCCGACCACGATCGGCGCTGTCCTGCCCCGCCAACAGGTTCAGCAGGGTCGACTTGCCGCTACCGCTCGGCCCGGAGACCACGGTGATCTGCCCGGCGGGGAACTGGTGGCTGCCGACCGTCAGCCGGCGGCCGTCAGCGAAGTCGAGCCCGGCCCCCTCGATCCGCAAGCCGGGGACGGCGGCGGAATCGGTGCGAGTGCCGATCTTTCGGCCCGGCTCGTCGATGATCGACAGTGACTGCTCGACCGCGGCGGCGCCGTCGGCTGCGGCGTGGAACCCTGCTCCGACCGCGCGCAGCGGCAGGTACGCCTCCGGCGCCAGCAGCAGCACGATCAGCGCCGTCTGGATCGGCATGCCGCCGCCGACCAGGCGGATGCCGCAGGTCACCGCGACCAGCGCTACCGACAGAGTCGCGACGAGTTCCAGCACCATCGACGAGAGGAAGGCCACCCGTAGGGTGCGCGCGGTCGCCACCCGATGTTCCTCGGCGGCCGCACCCACCGATCGGGCCTGCGCCCGGACCCGGCCGAAGACCACCAGCGCCGGCAGGCCGGCGACGACATCGGCGAACCGGCCCGCCAGCCGTTGCACCGTCAGCAACGAATCCCGCGTCGCGGTCTGGGTGTACCAGCCGATCAGCGACATGAACAACGGCACCAGCGGCAGGGTAACCCCGACGATCAGCGCGCTCAGCGGATCCACCGCCAGCAGGACGACAACAACCGCGGCCGGCACGATGGCCGCCTGCACCAGCGCAGGCAGGTAGCTGCCGAGATAGGCGTGCAGGCCGTCCAGACCACGGGTCAACAAGGGCTGTAGCTCCGCCGTCGAACTGCCGGCCCGGGTCCGGCTCGGCCGGCGGGCGACCGCGGTCAGCACCTGCATCCGCAGCTGGCCGATCGCAGCGCCGGCGGCCCGGCCGGCAACCCGCTCGGTCAGCGCGCCGACCGCAGTGCGGGCAAGCACGGCGGTCGCCAGCAACACCAGATCCGTTGTCGGAAAGGCGAATTTGCCGTCCGCGGGATCGATCGCCCCGGCCAGGATCCTGGCGATCGCGACCGCCTGCACGACCAGGGCGAGGGTGCCCAGTATCCGCAGCACCGTCGATGTCACCAGAAGTCTGCGAACCGACCCGACCCGGCGGATCAGCGCCGGGTCAAGGGGTTTCACGATCCACCGGTCCCGGGACAACCCCGCCACGCGCCCCCGGGACAACCCCGCTACCCGGTCCCGGGACAACCCCGCTACGCGCCCCCGGGACAACCCCGCTACGCGCCCCCGGGACAACCCCGCTACGCGCCTCCGGGACAACCTCCCCAGCCGGCTGGCGCTCGGCGTGGGCCCCGCTCCGGGGCAGCGGGATCTGCCGGGTGGAGATGCGCTTGCGGAACACCCAGTAGGACCAGGCCTGGTAACCGATGACGAACGGCACCAGCGCCAGGGCGACCCAGCTCATCACGGTCAGCGTGTACGGGCTGGAGGCGGCGTTGTGGATGTCCAGCGTTCCGGCCGGGTCACCGGTCGAGGGCATCACCAGCGGGAACAGCACGGTAAAGATCGAGCCGACCAGTGCCAGTACGCCGACGGCACTGGACACGAATGCCCAGCCGTCGCGGCCCACTCGGGTCAGCACGAGAGCCACCGCGACCGCGACACCACCGGCCAGCCCGACGACCAACGAGGTGGCGCCGAACTGCAGACCCGAGACACCACCGCGGATCTGCTGCATCCAGATCACCGCGACCAGGTACGCGACGGTGGCGAAAACCCCGGCGCCGGTGGCGATCCGCCGAGCCCTGGCCCTGACCTCGTCGGTGGTCTTCAACGAGAGGAACACAGCGCCGTGGAAGACGAACAGGCTCAGCGTCAGCAGACCGACCAGCAACGCGAACGGCGACAGGAAATCGCCGACGGTGCCGACGAATTCGTGATCGGCGCGCAGCGGCACCCCGTGCACGATGGAGCCGAACACCACCCCCCACAGCAGCGCCGGGACGAACGAGCAGACCGTGATGGCGATGTCCCAGTTCCGCCGCCACTGCGCCGTGCTGCCCTTGCCCCGGTACTCGAAGGCAAGTCCGCGGACGATCAGACAGACCAGGATCAGAAGCAGCGGCAGGTACCCGCCGGAGAACAACGTCGCGTACCACTGCGGGAAGGCGGCGAAGGTGGCGCCGGCTGCCGTGATCACCCACACCTCGTTGCCGTCCCAGACCGGGCCGATGGTATTCAGCAGCACCCGCCGGCCGCGCTCGTCGCGGCCGACCGGGCGGAGCAGGATGCCGACCCCGAAGTCGAATCCCTCCAGCACGAAGTACCCCGCCCAGAGCACCGCGATCAGCAGGAACCACAGGTCGTTGAGCGTCATTGTTCTGCCGTCCTCAGTAGGCGAAGGTCAACACGTCGTCATCGCGGTCGGGCTCCGCGTCACCGCGCCCGGCGCCACCCGCGGGGGTGCCGTCATCCCCGCGGTCGGGCAAGGTGTTGGTGCGCAAGGGATTCTTCCGACCGAGCATGGCCAGCACGGCCGCCTCCTCCGGCGGCCCCTTGCGGATCGTCCGGAAGATCAACCGGGTCTCGATCACCACCAGCACGCCGTACAACACGGTGAGCACGATCAGCGAGGTGAGGACGGTGCCGGCAGTGACGGTCGGCGACACCGAATCCTGGGTCTTGTAGAGCCCGACAACGGTCCAGGGTTGACGTCCCATCTCGGTGAACACCCAGCCGGCGGTGTTGCCGACGAAGGCGCCGGCCACCGACCACATCGCCAGCCGCCACACCCACGGCGACACCGGGTTTCGACCGCGGCGGGTGAGCCAGAGCCCGACCACCGAGACCAGCGCCAGGATGAATCCGGCGCCCATCATCAATCGGAAGGTCCAGTAGGTCACCGGGATGTTCGGCCGGTAGTCGCCCGGTCCGAATCGTTGCTCGTACTCACGCTGCACGTCGTTGACGCCCTCGACGGTGCCGTCGAAGGTTCCGGTGGCCATGTACGAGGTGACGCCGGGCACCCGGATCGACCAGGTCTCGTGGTGCCCGTCCAGGGTTCCGATGGTGATCAGCGAGAATGACGCACTGTCCGTGGTGTCGTAGAGTGCCTCCGCCGCAGCCATTTTCATCGGCTGTACCTCGGTCATGATCTTGCCCTGCAGGTCGCCGGTGACGATCACCGCGATCGAGCTGATCAGCAGTGCCCACAGCCCGAACCGCAGCGCCGGCCGGAACACTTCCGTCGAGCGGCGCTTGGCCATGAAATTGGAGCTGACGCCGACCACCACCACCGCGCCGGTCAACCAGCAGGCCGTGATCACGTGCGAGAAGGTGATCAGCTGCAGCGGCTGGAAGAGCACTGCACCGATGTCGACCAACCGGGGCCGGCCGGTGGCGGCATCGATCTCGATGCCCACCGGGTGCTGCATGAACGAATTGGCCGCCAGGATGAAGTAGGCGCTGGCCGTGGTGCCGAAGGCGACCATCCACATACACGCGCAGTGCAGCCGCGGCGAGAGTTTGTCCCAGCCGAAGATCCACAGCCCGAGGAAGGTCGACTCGATGAAGAAGGCCAGCAACGACTCCATCGCCAGCGGCGCGCCGAACACGTCGCCGACGAACCGGGAATAGCTGGACCAGTTCATCCCGAACTGGAACTCCTGGACGATGCCGGTGACCACCCCGATGGCGAAGTTGATCAACAGCAGCGAGGAGAAGAACTTCGCCGACCGCAGATACACCGGATTGCGGGTGCGCACCCAGGCGGTCTCGACGATGGCCACATAGAGGGCAAGGCCGATGCTGATCGGGATGAACAGATAGTGATAGACGGTCGTGACGCCGAACTGCCAACGGGCAAGGCTCAGCACATCCATCGGATCCTCCGCTCGGTCGGCCCGCACCTGCCGCGCGGTGTACCGGACGTCATCAGCCTGCGGGGCAGATCCGTTGCCGCCCAGGGCCGAAGGTCCCGGTGCGGATGTGAGGCCGGTGACACCCGGCCGCGGGCAACTCAGTCCCGATGAAGTGTCACCGATTGCGGTGTCAGTCGTATTGCAGTGTCAGTCCTGGTGCAGTGTCAGTCCTGGTGCAGTGTCAGTCCCGATCGAGGGCGGCGAGCATCCGTTGCGCCACAGTGCGGGCACAGTGCCGGATCTCGTTGCCGCCGCGGATCCGGTAGCTCACCGGAAGCACCGTCAGTTGTTCGGCGTACCAGTACGGGTCGCTGGTGCTGCCGACCAGTCGCGTGGTGTTCTCGTCGACGGCCGACAACTGCCCGAGGGTGCGCGGCAGAAGCCGGCCGCAGCGCTCCAGCGGGGCATCGATCTCCACCTCGGCCTGGTACTCCCACCCGGAACCGAGGTGCTCTTCCAGGGTGGCCACCGGGTCCAGCCCGGCCGGCGGGGTGAAGGTGCGATCCAGCGCTTCGGCGCTGCGCACCCGGTCGACCCGGTAGGCGCGGACAGCATCCGCCGTCAGCGACCGACAGAGCAGATACCAGCGGCCGTGCCGGACCACCACCGCCCACGGCTCGGCCTCGAACTCCCACTCTTTTCCCGACTCGGACCGGTAGTCCACCCGCACCAGCCGGTGGTCGGAGCGGGCCCGGACGAGGGTGGCGGTGATGTCGGGATCGGGTCTGACGGCGGACCGGTCCGGCGCCGGTGCAGTCGCCAATCGCACGGATTCGGCTTGCGCGGCAACGGCTTCCGGAAGCGCGTGCAGCAACTTGCCGAGCGCCCTGCCGACCGGGTCGTCCGGGTCGCCGGCGTCGTGATGGCCGTCCAGTACCGCCATCACCAGCCCGAGCGCCTCGGCCGGGCCGAACATCAGCGGCGGCGGCCGCAGCCCGCGACCTGGCCGGTAACCGCCGGCCGGGCCGGTGACCGAATGAATCGGGATATCGGCCTCCCGCAGGATGGCGACGTACCGCCGGGCCGCCCGCGCGGTCACGCCGAGCCGGTCCGCGATCGCGTCCGCGGTGATGCCCGGCCGGTTCTGGATCAGTTCGAGGGTGAGCAACGCACGGGCCGTCGGGCTGGTCTCTGACCGGTCCGGTTCGCCCCACCCGATGGTCGATCCCATGGCGCCACCTCCCGCCGTCGCGACCCGAATCCGGAAGCAGATCGTCCGTGACCGACTCTACGGCGTTCGGTGACCGCGGTCACCGCTGTTGCCGACGGGACCCGGCGTGTCGTTTCGCCGTTGGCGTACACGGGCCGTCCGGCGGGGAAAACTCGTTCGTCAATGGCAGCATGAAGGAACGACGTCCAGCCCCGGGCCGACATCCGCGGCCGCAGGTCACCGTTCGGTGAATCTCCGGTCACAGGTGGGACCGACACGGGAACAGATGCCGTACCGGAAGCGTCACACCAGGTGAAGGTATCCGGAAGGTCCGCCCCATAGGGGCGGAACGATCGATGGGAGGACGTCATGAACGCAACGCTGAGCACCCCCGTGGCGCTGACTGCAGCGGACCGATGCGATCGCTGCGGTGCCGCAGCTGTCGTGCGAGCCATCCTCCCCGCCGGCGGTGAACTGTTGTTCTGCGGCCACCATGCCCGCCAGCACTCCACCCGCCTCGAAGAGCTGGAAGCACAACTGCACGACACACGGGAGAACTGAGACACAGCAGCACCCGCCCAGGGCGGCCCGGCATTGCGCCGGGCCGCCCTGGCGTATTTCCCGGGAGTTGGGAATCCGGCCGCGCGCGGGCAGGCCGATACGGGATGATGACCCGATGGTCCGGACACACTTTCGGGTGACGTGCAGGTGACGATGATGGCTCCCCCGCGCCCCCGCCTTGCGGTGGCACCGGACTATTTCGCCGGGTTCATGCTGATCCTCGGCGGGCTGGCCGGCGTCCTGGAGTTGCTGCTGCCGTGGAGCCCCGCAGTCGAGAAACTGCCCAAGTACGGCTCGCTGACGGGCTGGGACAAGTTGGTCATCGGCAGCAGCCAGCAGCTGTCGGTCGCCGACAGCATCGCGCTGTACTCCGTGCTGGCCGTGGCGATCGCCGGCGGCGCCTGCATCCTGCTCGGCCTGGCGATGTTCACCCCGATCGACCACCAGCCGTTCGGCGCGGTGGCGCTGCTGGTCTCGGTGGTCTCGATCGGCGGTGCCGTCTGGTGGGTGCTGCGCAGCCGGCAGGCCGCCGGCGGGCTCGGCCCGATGCTGTCCAATGCCCAGATCGGCTGGTACCTGTTCGCCGTCTCCGGCATCGTCTGCCTGATCGGCGCGATCAAGGCACTGGCAACCCCGTAGTAGCACCCGACGAACGCCAGATGAACGCGATCGCGACGGCCCAGCAACCTCCCGGCACCGCGCTGCCGTCCAGCGGGTAGTCAGGGCGAGCCGCGCCCGCCGGTCACGACGGAGGATGGCGACATGGCCCGGTTCGGATCAAGGCCATCGGGGCCGAGGACCGCACGTCGCTGCGCGGCGCTGGCGGCGACGCTCGCCGTCGTGCTGGCAGCCTGCGCCACCGGTACGGACCCCGCGGGTGGTGGGGCGCGGGACACAGCCAGCACTGTCGGCGCCTCGGCGGTCTCTCCCAGCAGCTCACCGCCCGGGTCCAGCCCATCAACCGTGTCCAGCCCACCGAGCAGGCCACCGGCCGTAACGAGTTCGCCCGGTAGCCCGACCGTCACGAGCGCGCCGGCGACCGGTCGAACGGCCGTCGAGGGCACCACCTGGTTGCTGGTCCGCGCCGTTGTCGACGGCACCACGTACCGCTCGCCGCAGCACCCGGGCAGTGCGGTGTTCGGCAGTTACACCATGCAGTTCGCGAAGGGCCAGGTCGAGGCCAACGACGGCTGCAACTCGATTGGTGGGCCGGCCTCGGTGGACAAGGAGTCGCTCACCATCTCCGGCGACCTCTGGTCGACGGATGTCGGCTGCCCCGCGACACCGTTGCGCGACGCTTACAACCGGATGCTGGGGCACAAAGCTCAGCTGCACTGGACGCTGTCCGGCGACCGGCTGACACTGACGGCATCGAACGGCGACACCTTCGAGTACGAGCCGTGGCCAACCGGCTTTCCCTCCGACCTTGCCGGTGAGAAGCACGCGACCACGGCGCAGAAGACGATCGACGGGGTGCCGTTCCGGATCTACTCCGAGCCGCGCAGCAGCGGCGGCGATCAGTGCCTGGTGATGGAGTTCAACCCGCCGTCGGGCACACCCTGGGAGCCGGTTCGCGCGTGCCGCGACGATCTGGCGAAGCAATACGTCGTCAACCCCACGGACTTCGCCACTCAGCGCCTGCCCAGCGGAACCGGCGTCCTGTTCAGCGCAGTGCCGAACGGCACCACTTCACGCATCGTGTACCGGCCCAAGGCTGGTGGGTCCACGACCGAGTTCGCACTGACTCCGCTACCCGGCACCGCGTTCCAGGCCTTCTACGCCTTCGTCGACCACCTGCGCACGGGAGACACCGTGACCTTCTACGACACGAAAGGCAATGCCTACAAAGACATCTGGAAGGTTTACTGGTGACGCCCACCAGCACCATGGTCGACTCGCGGCGGCTACAGCAAGCCGAGCAGATGATCCCGCCGGCGACTCAACACCTCGACGTCAGCGGCGGCCGACGCCGGGCCGGGGACCGCCCGCCGCAGCTGAGCGTGCACCTTCGCGTGCGGCGACCCGGTCCGCGCCGCCACCCGGCCGACCAGCTGGTTCACCTCACGCCGCAGGTCCGCGGCCGCCCGCCAGCCGGCCGCCGACGTCACGTAACCACGATCGGAACCGGCCGCGCCGTCAGCCCCGCCGGTCTCCGTACCGCGCCCGGCACCCCTGACCCGACGTGAGCCGAACCCGGCCGGCTCGTCATCGGAGTCCGGGCGCCGGGACGCCTCGTCCACCCGCTTGCGCAGGTCCTTGTCCCGCCGGGCCAACAGCGAGGCCATCTGCTCCGGCGTCAGCATCCCGGGCAGGCCGAGGAACTCCTCGTCGTCCTCGGTGAGGTCCAGCACCGGCTCGGCCGTCACCGCCCGCCCCGAGTGCAGCACGTGCGCGAAGGTCGCCTCGCTGTCCAGCGACTCGCGGTCCGGCACCGCGTCGGCCTCGTCGCCCTCGTCGACCTGCAGATCCAGCGGATCGGCCAGGTCGTCGTCGGCCGGCGCCTTCGGCGGCGGCGCGATCACGTAATTGCGGTCGGTCTCCATCTCGGCGGCCAGCGCCAGCAACGGCCGGACCGCCGGCAGGAAGACCGTCGCCGTCTCCTGCCGGGACCTGGCCCTGACCACCCGGCCGACGGCCTGGGCGAAGAACAGCGGGGTGCGGTAGCTGGTCATCCAGGCCAGACAGGCGGCCCGCGGGATGTCGACGCCCTCGGAGATCATCCGGACGCAGACCGCGATCCGCTCGTTCGAGTCGCGGAAGGCCTCGATCGCCTTCGACGCCTTCGGATCGTCGGACAGCACCAGCACCGGCTTGCGGCCGGTGATCTTGCGGACCACCTGGGCGTAGGCACGGGCATCGTCCTGATCGCTGGCCAGCACCAGCCCGGCCGCGTCCGGTACCCCGGAGCGGCGCAGGTGGGTGATCCGCTCGTCCATCGCGGCGATCACGTGCGGCACCCAGCCGCCCTTGGGATCCAGCGCGGTCTTCCAGGCGGCCGCCTCCACCGACTTCGTGCTGGTGTCGCTGAGCGAGGCCGCGATCACCTCGCCGGCGCTGTTGCGCCACCGTGAGACGCCGGTGTACGCGGCGAACACCACCGGCCGGACCACGTGGTCGGCCAGCGCATTGGTGTAGCCGTAGGCGAAGTCGGCCTTGGACTTCACCAGGTCGCCGTCGATCTCGTAGTCGACGAACGGGATCCGCTCGTCGGCCGAGGTCCGGAACGGCGTGCCGGTCAGGCACAGCCGCCGCTGCACGTCGCCGAACGCCTCGGCCACCGCGTCCCCCCAGGACAGCCCGTCGCCGGCGTGGTGGATCTCGTCGAGGATGACCAGCGAACGGCGGGCCTTTGACCGGCCGGCGTGGATGGCCGGCTTGCCGGCCACCTGGGCGTAGGTGGTCACGTAGCCGTGCGCGCCGTCGGGTACCGGGCCCTGCGCGTTACTGAGGTTCGGGTCCAGTCGCAGCCCGACCCCGGCCGCCGCGTCGGCCCACTGGGTGCGCAGGTGATCGGTCGGGCAGACCACCACCACCCGGTCGATGACGCGGGCGGCGATCAGCCGGCAGGCCAACGCCAGCGCGAACGTGGTCTTGCCGGCGCCGGGCGTCGCGGTGACCAGGAAATCCTTGCGGCCGGCCTGTTCGTAGGCCTGCAGCGCGGTGCGCTGCCAGTGGCGCAACCGGGTGGCGGACGGGCCGTCGCCGAGGAACGCTGCGGGCGCCGCTGTCACCGCTCACCCCCCGTTCCGTTCGTCGTGTCCCGGGCGGCGCTGCCCGCTGACTGCTGTCCTCGTCCTGCTGGGTCCCGCCCGGCCGTCAGGTCCGGTCGTCAGCCCAGGGTTTCCGGACCTGAGCGACCCTACCCGGGGCGACCGACGCCATCGGCCGGACGCGCCAGCGGCGGCGCACCGTCCCTCTTTCGTGCGAACCCGCATCCAGCGGGGTGGGATCGACCATCTGCGGATATGACCGAACTGCGCACGAATGCGGAGAATGCGGGATCACAACTTGGGCGTCAGCGCAGTGTCCGATTACCCGGACTGCGCCGCGAGTTGGCATCCTCGTAGGGGTGAGCACCCCGGGTCCGGCCGAGCGGCGGTCGACGCAGCCTCGCTCGTCGGCGTCCGCGCTCACCGATTCGAGCGTCGGCGCCGGCGGCGCCCGGCCCGCCGGTTCTCCGGCGGATGCGCCCACCAGGGCGCTGCGCCGGAACGAACTGGCCGCGCCTTCGGCCCCGACGGTGGCCATCCCGACGCCGGACACCGACCCGGCCGGCGCGGCGGGGCCGGGATTCGCCCACGACAAGTCCGGCCGGCGGGTCGCCTGGCACCGCAGCACCACCGGACCGGTCCCGGTGCTGCCCGGTGGCTCCACCGGTCAGCGCTGGCGCAAGGTCGCCGGGCGCACGCTGAGCAAGGCCTGGGACGACTCGCTGTTCGGGATGAGTTCGCAGGCGGCGTTCTGGTGTGCGCTGTCGACCGCCCCGCTGCTGCTGGCCCTGCTCGGCCTGGTCAGCTATGTGGCGCCCTGGTTCGGTGCGGACACCATCAGCCAGATCCACGAGCAGATCATGACCTTCCTCAACGGCATCTTCAACGAGGAAGTGGCCACCAGCCTGGTCGGCGACACGGTCAACCAGATCCTGTTCGAGCAGCGCGGTGACGTAGTGTCGATCGGCCTGGTGATCAGCCTGTGGGCCGGCTCGTCGGCGATGTCGGCGTTCGTCGAGTCGATCACCATCGCCTACGGCCAACATGAGGTCCGGCACCCGGTCGCCGAACGGTTCTTCGCACTGGAGCTGTACCTGATCGCGCTGATCAGCGGCATCTTCCTGCTACCGCTGCTGGCCATCGGACCCGAGTTGCTGACGAATCTCTTCCCGCAGGACTGGCGGGACCAGGTCGGTGACATCGTCAACTGGCTCTACTACCCGGTGATGACCGTCGGGTTGATCCTGTTGCTGGCCACCCTCTACAAGGTGGCCCCCAGGCACAAACATCCGTGGCGGCGCGGGCTCCCCGGAGCGCTGCTCGCCGCGCTGGTGTTCCTGGTGGCCAGCTTCGGCCTGCGGCTGTACCTGAGCTACGTCTACAGCCACGGGCTGACGTACGGCGCGCTGGCCACCCCGATCACGTTCCTGTTGTTCTACTACTTCATCTCGATGGCGATCGTGATCGGCGCACAGTTCAACAACGCCACGCTCGAGTACTACCCGCCGAAACAGTCACGGCGGACGCTGCGCAAGTGGCGGCGGCTGGAGGCCGATGACGCGGAAGCCGCGGCCGCCGAGGCGGCCGCGGCCAGAACACGCTGAGCCCGGGGACGAGGGTGAGCCCGGGGACGAGGGTGAGCCCGGGGACGAGGGTGGGCCCGGGGTGCCGGAAGGTCAGTCCTTGCCGGGGGGCAGTTGCTTGAAGATGCGTTCGCAGTCGGGGCAGACCGGCGAGCCGGGCTTGGCCGATTTGGTCACCGGGAAGGTCTCGCCGCAGAGTGCGACGACATGGTTGCCCATCACGGCGGATTCGGCGATCTTCGCCTTGCGCACGTAGTGGAACAGCTTCGGGGTGTCGTCCGACGTGGTGTCCGTCGGCTGCTCGAGCACCTCGGTGGTCGGGCTGGTCATGGTGTTCTCCCTGTCGGATGGCGGTCAGACTCGATGATGCCACCGCCCGCCGTCGTCGGAAGGCCGGCTGGTGGGGTCACATGTTCGACAGTGCCGTGAAGCCGGCCGCGACCAGCAGGCTCAGGATCACTACCAGCACCACGCTGTAGATGGCGCCGCCCGGGCCGCCCTTGGTCGCGGGCTCGGCGGCGGAGTGGGCGCCGTGGGTGTCGGCGCTGTGGCCGGTCGACCTGGCCGGTAGGTGCCCTGGCAGCACCACAGCGGACATGATCACCAACGAAGCAGCGAAGACCAGAATCTGGACGAGCATGACGCCTCCTTGTGTTGCGCTGACGATCTGGTGTCGCGCCGACGACCGGTGTTACGCCGACGACCGCCGCCACGTTCAGGGGCCGGTCGCGACGGCGCCTGCACCGTGGCGCCGAGGTTACCCGGGAGGCCCCGATCCGGCCGACCGGACCCGGCGGCGGCCCCTGGCAGACTGAGCGTCAGACCGCCCTTCCGAAGGAGTTTCCGTGTTCCGACTGCACCCCGAAGTCGCCGACGCCGTGGCCGCCGGCCGCCCGGTCGTCGCCCTCGAATCGACCATCCTGGCTCACGGACTCCCGCGCGGTGACAACCGGCGGATCGCCGACGAGATCGAGCAGCGGGTCCGCGACGGCGGCGCGGTGCCGGCCACCATCGCGCTGCTGGACGGGGTGGTCCGGATCGGCCTGGACGGCGACCAGCTGGACCTGTTGTGTTCCTCCGACGACATCGTGAAGTTGTCGGTCCGCGACCTCGGACCGGCAATCGCACTCGGCGTGAACGGCGCGACCACGGTGGCCTCCACCTCGGCGCTGGCCAACGCCGCCGGCATCGGCGTGTTCGCCACCGGCGGTCTCGGCGGTGTGCACCGCGGCGCCGGCCAGACCTTCGACGTGTCCGCCGACCTGGGGGTGATCGCGCGCACCCCGGTGCTGGTGGTGTGTGCGGGTGTCAAGTCGATCCTGGATGTGCCCGGCACCCTTGAGTACCTGGAGACGCTGTCGGTGCCGGTGATCGGCTACCGCACCGACAACTTCCCCGGCTTCTACCTCAGCGATTCCGGGCAGGCGGTGCCCTGGCGGGTGGAAACCCCGGAACAGGCCGCCGCGGTGGTCAGGGCCCGCCGCGAGCTGGGTACCGACACCGCGGGCGTCGTGCTGGCCAACCCGCTGCCGGTGGACCAGCAGCTCGACCCGGAGCTGCACGACCGGACGTTGGCCGCCGGACTGCAGTTGCTGCACGACGAGGGCGTGTCCGGCAAGGACGTCACCCCGCGGTTGCTGGAACACTTCCACAGCGCGACGCACGGCGAGAGTCTGCGGGTGAACGTCGATCTGGTGCTCAGCAACGCCCTGCTGGCCGGTCAGGTGGCCGCCGCTCTGGCCGCAGCGTGAGCCGACCGCACATCTGCGTGGTCGGCGACGTCGGGTTGGACGTGGCCGCCAAATTGGCCGAGCCGATCGTCGGACACGACGCGCGGGCGGCGATCACCGTCGGGCCCGGCGGTGCCGGCGGCAACACCGCCGCCTGGCTTGCCGTGCAGGACGTCGACGTCTCGCTGATCGCCAGGATCGGCGACGACCACGCCGGGCAGACCTCGGCCGCCGGGCTGACCGCTGCCGGCATCGACTGCCGGTTCACGGTGGATCCGCACCTGGCGACCTGCTGCGTCGTCGCAATCGTCGACCAGCAGGGCGAACGCACCATGCTGGCCGACCGCGGCGCCAACGCGGCACTGTCCCCCGACGACATCGTGCTCCCGGAGGTCGCCGGGCGCCGGCACCTGCACGTATCGGGATATGTGTTGCTGGACAGCGGGTCCCGGCCGGCCGGACTGGCCGCGCTGCAACGGGCGCGCGATGCCGGGTGGACCACCTCGGTGGATCCGCAGGCCGCTGTGCACATCGAAGCGGTCGGCGCCGCGGCCTTCCTGGACTGGATCACCGACACCGATCTGCTGTTGCCCAACGACCACGAGATCGCCGCGGTCGGCGGCGTGCCGGCGGCGCTGGAACACGTCCGGGCGGTGGTGGTGACGCACGGCAGCGACGGTGCGACCTGGCATAAATTTGGGTCGGATCCGGTGACCGTGCCCTCCCCCGCCGTGCACCGGGTCGATGCGACCGGCGCCGGTGACGCCTTCAACGCCGGCCTGCTGGCGCACTGGCTGGCCGGCGCGACGCCGGACGCCGCGCTGACTGCCGGAGTCGCCGCCGGGACCGCCGCGGCCGCCCGGATCGGCGCCCGGCCCGCCTGACCCGGGTGTCCGGAGCGGCCCGGGTGGGCCTCATCCCGGGGCCCGGCGGGCGCGGTCGGTATTCTCTGGACATGGCTGGTTACGAGTCACCGATCGACCAGGCGATCCGCGAAGCCGCGGAACGCGGCGCCTTCGACAATCTGCCAGGCGCCGGAAAACCGTTGCCGCCCACCGGGTCCGGTGGTGGCGACTTCCTCGGCCGCTGGGCACAGGCCGAAGAGGGCGGCGGCTCGTTCCTGCCGATGTCGCTACAGCTGCGCAAGGAGGCCGCCGATATCGGTACCCGCGTGGCCAAGGAGCGGTCCGAGCAGAAGGTGCGCAGCCTGGTCGAGGACCTGAACAAGCGGGTGCTGGACGAGATCCGGATGCCGACCTCCACTCCCCCGCTGGCCATGCGGCAACTCGACGTCGAGCAAATCGTCGCCGACTGGCAGGCCGAGCGGCAGCGCCGCGCCGACGAGCAGGCGGCGGCCATCGCCGCACTGCGGCCCGGGTCCCCCGAGCCGAAGCGGCGCTGGTGGCAGATCCGCCGGGGTGCCGCGACCGAGTAGCGTAGGGCTGTGCCTACCCGTGGCCATCAGCCCACCCTGATCACCGAGGCCGAACTGTCCTACGCCGACCAGTTCAAGATCCGCCGACGCCGGTACGTGATCATGATGGCGATGCGCGTGCCGTTCCTGATTGCCGCCGCCGCGACCTACCACACGCCCTGGCTGGCCATCACGCTGATCTGCGTGTCGATCCCGCTGCCGTGGATGGCGGTACTGGTCGCCAACGACCGTCCGGCCCGCAAACAGCGCTATGTGCGGCGCGGGACCCTGAACACCGAACGCGCGCTGACCAGCGGCCATCCAGCGGAGATCGTCGAAGCCTCGCAACCCCACCCTGAGCCGTAGCGGGGTTGTCCCGCCAGCAAACCAGGCCCCCCGGGACAAGTGCGCTACGCCAGCCGTAGCGGGGTTGTCCCGCCAGCAAACCAGGCCCCCGGGGACAAGTGCGCTACGCCAGCCGTAGCGGGGTTGTCCCGTCAGCCGTCAGCCGGTCTTGGCCGCCTTCGCCGCGGCTTTCGCGGCCTTCTTGGCCGCCCGCACCTGCGCCAGGCTCTCCGGATCGGTGACGTCGGCCACCGAGATCCGGCTGCCGTCCTCGCCGTAGGCGCCGGCGGCCTCCCGCCAGCCGGCCGGCGTCACCCCGTATTGCTTGCCGAGCAGCGCGACGAAGATGGACGCCTTCTGCTCACCGAAACCCGGCAGCGCGGCGATTCGCTTCTTCAGCTCGGCGCCGGAGCTCGCCGTCCCCCAGAGGTTCTCGGCGTCGCCTGAGTAGTCGGCCACCAGCTGCCGGCAGACCTGCTGGACCCGGCCGGCCATCGAGCCGGGGAAACGGTGGATCGCCGGCGGGGTCGAACACATCGCGCCGAACTGTTCGGGATCGGCCGCGGCGATCGCCGCCACGTCCAGCGTGCCGCCCATCCGCTCGGCGATCACCGCCGGCCCGGCGAACGCCTTCTCCATCGGCACCTGCTGGTCGAGCACCATGCCCAGCAACAGGGCGTTGCCGTCCCGCGCCAGCAGCGCATCGGCCTCGGGAATCGCGGTCAGGAACAAAGACGATGCAGTCATGGACTCCACGATCCCATGCCGCGGCCAGGGTGGCACGGCCATTACGCTCAGCCAGATGAGCACCGCGGAACGTCCCTTGCCGCTGCAGGACATGCGGGTGGTCGACGCCCTCGGCGCCGATCTGCGGGCGGCCGGCTTCGACGCGACCGGGGTGCCGGCACTGCTCGGCGCGGGCGCGAACGCCGCGCTCGGTCGCGGCGAGTATTGGCCGGCCCTGCAGGCCACCGGACGTGCGGTCGGGGCTGACGAACCGCTGGCCACCCTGATCCGGCTCTTCCTGCTGGGCACCACCGAACCCGCCGGGAAGGTCGCGGCGGCCCTGCCGGGCACCGGAATCGATCCGGCGGTCGACAACGGCGTACTGGAACGGGCCGACGGTGGCCTGAGGGCCGGGCTGGACATCCGCCCGCACGCCGATGACGAGGCGGAGTTCCTGGTGATCTCCGACCAGGACTCCGACACCCGTCCCGGTCCGGTGCGCCACGACCACGTGTTGGGGATCGGCGCAGCGTCGATCTCGTTGGCCCGCGCGGTGATCCGCCGACCGGTGGGCAGCGCGCTGGACCTCGGCACCGGCTGCGGCATCCAGGCGCTGCACCTGAACTCGCACGCCGAACGGATCGTCGCCACCGACACCAATCCGCGCGCCCTTGCGCTGGCCGCCGGCACCGCCCGGCTGAACGGCATGGAATGGGATCTGCGCGCCGGCAGCCTGTTCGAACCCGTTGCCGGGCAACGCTTCGACCTGATCGTGTCGAACCCGCCGTTCGTCATCGGCGGTGGCGAGCAGCACTACATCTACCGCGACTCCGGGCTGGTCGGCGACGGCATCTGTGAGCAGCTCGTCCGCGGACTGGCCGATCACCTCAACCCCGGCGGCACCGCACAGTTGCTGGCGAACTGGCTGGTGATCGGCAACGACGACTGGCGGGTGCGGGTCGCCGAATGGGTCGGCGCCACCGGCTGCGACGCCTGGGTGGTGCAGCGGGAGTTCGCCGACCCCACCCAGTACGTCTCGCTCTGGCTGGCCGATGCCGGCGAGGACACCGACACCGTGGCCGCACTGGGCGCCGACTGGCTCGACTGGTTCGACCGCTTTGACGTGCGCGGCATCGGGATGGGTTCGATCACCTTGCGGCGCAAGGAGTCCGACGATACCTCTCCGGTCGACCAGATCTTCGACGAGATCACCGGCGCCGGCGAGGAGGTAACCGGCGAGGAAGCCGACGCCTTCCTGGCCCGGCGCCGCTACCTGAACACCACCGACGACCGGCAGCTGCTGGCCACCCGCTTCTCGCTGGCCGCCTCCGCGTTACTGGAGGAACGCTCGCTCCCCGGACAGGACGGCTGGACCCCGGTGCTGCGGATGCTGACCCGGCCGGGCGGGCCCGGCGCCCACCTGCAATTGGACGAATGGACCAGGGCGATCTTCGCCGGCTGCCGCGGAGAGGCGCCGCTGCAGCTGTTGATCGAGCTGCTGGCCGGCGCGAACGACGTCGACGCCGACGCCCTCGCCGCGGTGGTGCTGCCGAGCATCAGGGTGGCCATCGGCCGCGGGCTGGTGCATCCGACCGGGGATCCGGCCGACGCCGGTGGAGCCTCGGATCCGGCCGGCGGGGCCCCGGATCCGGCCGGCGGGGCCTCGGATCCGGCCGGTGACGGCGCGGCCGGCCACCGATGAGGGCCGTCGTCAGCCGGGTCACCTCGGCATCGGTCTCGGTGGCCGGGATCGTGCGGGGCGAGCTGACCGGCCCCGGTCTGCTGGTCCTGCTCGGCGTCACCCACACCGACACTCCCGGCACCGCGGCGCGGATGGCCGGCAAGCTGCACGAGCTGCGCATCCTGCGTGACGAGCAGTCCTGCGCCTCGACCGGGGCCGGCCTGCTGGTGGTGAGTCAGTTCACACTCTATGGGCGCACCGCCAAGGGTCGTCGCCCGAGCTGGTCGGAGGCCGCACCGGGATCCGTCGCCGAGCCGCTGGTGGCGGCGCTCGCGCAAACCCTGCGACAACTGGGCGCTCCGGTGGCCACCGGCGTCTTCGCCGCCGACATGGCCGTGACCAGCGTCAACGACGGGCCGTTTACCGTCATCGTTGAGCTCGACTGACCGCAAAGCGCAGCCACCGGCCGGGCCGATCGCGATCGGTGGCGCCGGCGACGTTTGCCGGGCCGGGCGGCTGGGCAAGGTTCCCATGTCGTTCTCATCATTGCCACAGCGGACGCCCCGCCTGGACCGATTGAGTAAGCCTCACGAGCAACCGACCTGCCGATCCGAACGTCTTGGACCTACAGCCCCGGAGCAGTACCAGCACCACCACCGGGAACGAAAAGGACCGCTCAGGCGTTCTGTAGATAGGCGTGATGAAGGGAGCACTACATGTCCGCCGCTCCGATGATGACCGATATGAAGCCCCGTGTACAGGACGAGTCCGTTCCGGCCGCGAAGGTAGTGACCAAGGAATACCGCCCCGCGAACGACAAGAGCTCAGCACCCACGAGCACACCTTCCACACGCGCAGCGAAGGCGGGGTCGGCGTCAGCCGGTTCCGCGGCAGAACCGAAGGGGGATGACGAGATGACAGCCGCAGTTGCCGCCGATCGGGCCCGGATGGAGGCCGAGGACCTGGATGCCCAGAGTCCGGCCGCCGACCTGGTGCGGGTGTACCTCAACGGCATCGGGAAGACCGCGTTGCTCACCGCGGAACAGGAAGTGGTGCTGGCCAAGTCGATCGAGGCCGGCCTGTACGCCGCCCACAAGCTGGAGACCGGAAAGCGGCTCTCGCCGCAGCGCAAGGCAGACCTGCGGACCCTTGTCCGCGAGGGCCGCAGCGCCCGTCAGCACCTGTTGGTGGCCAACCTCCGGCTGGTCGTCTCGCTGGCCAAGCGCTACACCGGCCGCGGAATGCCACTGCTGGACCTGATCCAGGAGGGCAACCTCGGGCTGATCCGCGCGGTCGAGAAGTTCGACTACGCCAAGGGTTTCAAGTTTTCCACCTACGCAACCTGGTGGATCCGGCAGGCGATCTCCCGCGGCATGGCAGACCAGGGACGTACCATCCGGCTGCCCGTGCACCTGGTGGAGCAGGTCAACAAGCTGGCCAGGCTCAAGCGCGAACTGCACCAGCAGTTCGGCCGGGACGCCACCCTCGAGGAGCTGTCGGAGGAGTCCGGCATCGCTGTCGACCGGATCAACGACCTGATGGACCACGCCCGCGATCCGGTGTCGCTGGACATGCCGGTCGGAGCCGACGAGGAAGCGCCGCTTGGCGACTTCATCGAGGACACCGAATCGGCGTCGGCCGAATCCGCGGTGGTCGCCGGATTCATGCACAGCGACATCGACAAGGTGCTGGAGACCCTGGACGAGCGCGAGCAGACCGTTGTCCGGCTGCGCTACGGCCTGACCGACGGGCGTCCGCACACCCTGGACGAGATCGGCCGGGTCTTCGGCATCTCCCGCGAGCGGGTGCGGCAGATCGAGCGCGAGTCGATGTCCAAGCTCCGGGCCGGCGATCGGTCCGAGGCACTGCGCGCCTACGCCAGCTGAGGCAACGCGCCGGCCGGCGAACGATCGCCGGCGTCAGAGACCTTCCCCAGAGGGGCCGGGTACGTCCGAACGGGCGCACCCGGCCCTTCGTCCGTTCCCGCCGCTGGGGTCCCGCCACCCGCAGCTGGTTCGTCCCGCGCGCGTAGCGGGGTTGTCCCGGGGCAACCCCGCTACGCCCTGCGTCAACGCATCCGGCGCCGTTCGTCGGGGCGGGCCGGCGGCGGTCCGGCCGTCGCGGTAGCGCCGATCACCGTGCATCCGGCCGGCCCGGCCAGCACCCGGATCTGTAGCTGGGCCAACTCCGGCACGTCGTCGGCCAACGCCGACAGCCGCAGCGCCAGGTCCTCCAGCGCCTCACGGCGCACCGGAGTCCGGCCGCCGTAGCCATCCAGTAACGGCGCCGCCCTCGGGGCGTCGATCAGATCGGCGGCGTCCAGGTCGGTGAGCGGCACCGCGCGGTATCCGTGGTCGTCGAGCAGATCCGTGGCCACTCCACTGATCCCGAACGACACCAAGGCGCCGAACGATGGGTCGGCGCCGAGACCGAAGACCGTGGACACCCCGGATTTCTCCGGCTGTGCCATCCGCTGCACATAGATCCGCGGCGCACCGAGGCTGGAGAGCACTTCGTAGGCGGCCCGCACTTGCGCCTCGGTCTGCAGCGACGGTCGGACTCCCCCACCGAGCAGGGACTCCCTGGTCTGCCGGTCGAACGTCTTGAGCGTCACCGGATATCCGAGCTCGGCGGCCGCCGCCAGCACCTCGTCGACGCCATCGGCCACCCGGAAGGCGGCCAACTCGATACCGTAGGCAGCCAGCAGAGCGGCCAGTTCGTCGTCCGTCACCTCCCGGGCCGGACCGTCGGTCGCCGGCCACGCCTCGACCAGTGCACGGGCCGCGCCCTTGTCGATGTCGTCGGCCCGGATCAGGGTTCCGGCCGGCCGCTGCCGCCACCGGGCGTACCGCGCGGCCAGGGCGAGGGCCGCCACCGCACGTTCCGGGGTGCGGTAGGAGGGCACCGAACCACGGGCCGCCCCGCCGTCGCCGGAAGGCACGGTGAGTTGATCGACCAGGCCGTCGACCGCCAGGAACGTGCTGACCACCGGTACCCGCGACTGCACCGCCGCCTCCCGGAGCGCAATTGCGTGCTGGTCGCCCTGGATCGCGACCGGCGGGACATAGACCACCACCACGGCGCCGACCTGGGGGTCGGCGCTGGCCGCACGCACCGCTCCGGCCAGTTCGTCGGGGCTGACGTTCACCCCGAGATCGCGGGGACCGTCGCCGGCCACCGTCAGCCCTGCGTCGAGGCAGGCGTCCATCGCCAGCACCCCGAGCGCGGTCGAATTGCCCACCACGGCGACGGTTTCCCCGACCGGCAGCGGCTGGGTCGCCAGCAGCTGAGCCACGTCGAAGGCCTGGCCGAGCGTGTCGGTGCGGATCACCCCGGACTGGGCGAAGACGGTGTCCACCGCGGCCGGGCTCAAGGCGCTGGAACTGGCCGCAAGTCCCGGGGTGACCAGGGCGTGCCGACCCGACTTCACCGCGATCACCGGCTTGGACCTGGCCAGTGTGCGGGCCAGCCGGGCGAACTTTCGCGGGTTACCGAACGACTCCAGGTACAGCAGCACCACCTCGGTGCGGGCATCCGACTGCCAGAACTGCAGCAGGTCGTTGCCGGAGACGTCGGCCCGGTTGCCGGCCGAGACGAAGCTGGACAGCCCCAGACCCCGGGTCGCGGCATCGGCCAACACTGCGATGCCGAGCGCTCCCGACTGGCAGAAGAAGCCGACCCGGCCCGGCGGCGGAACCCGGGGCGCGAGGGTGGCGTTCATCCGGACAGCGGGGTCGGTGTTCACCATGCCAAGGCAGTTCGGCCCGAGCACCCGCATCCCGTTGGCCCTGGCCACCGACACCATGGTGCGCTGGGCGTCGGCGCCGCCGGCGCCGGCATCGGCGAAGCCGGCGGTCACCACCACCAGGCCGTGCACGCCCTTGAGCCGGCAGCCCTCCACCACCTCGGCGACGGTGGCCGCCGGCACGGTCACCACCGCCACGTCCACCTCGCCGGGGATCTCTGTCACCTCCCGATAGGCCCGAACGCCCTGTACTGCAACGGCTTCCGGGTTCACCGGGTAAACGGGCCCGGTGAACGGCCCGGCCAGCAGGTTGGCCAGCACGGCATGGCCGAGCTTGGTGGATTCGTTGGACGCACCGATCACCGCGATCGACCGCGGGGTGAGCAGCCGGGCGATCGACCGCGACTCGGCCCGGTGTTCCCGGGAGACCAGCACCGCCCGCGACCTGTCGGTGGGCGCGATGTCGAACTCCAGGTCGACCACGCCGGACGAGTACTCACGAGCCACCTGATAGCCAGCATCGATGAAAACCCTGACCATGGCTGGGTTCTCGGCCAGTACCTCGGCGGTGAACCGACGGATGCCGCACTCCTGGGCGGCCGCCGCCAGATGCTCGAGGAGGATCGAACCCAGGCCCCGGCCCTGGTCTGCGTCCTGCACGCTGAAGGCCACTTCGGCCGCCTGCCGCTTGGCGTCGAAGTGATAGCTGCCGGCGGCGATGATCTCGTCGCCGAGCTCGGCGACCAACGTCACCGAGTCGTGATGGTCGACCTCGACGTAGGTGTCCAGGATCCGGTCCCCGACCTCGGCGACCGCGGTGAAGTAGCGCAGGTACAGACTGCGGCTGGACATCCGGGAGTGCATGGCGCGCAAGGCCTCCCGGTCGTCGCTGCGCACCGGCCGCAGGTGCACGACGCCGCCGTCGGACAGCACCACGTCGGCCTCCCAGTGCTGCGGGTAGTCCGGCTCGGGCATCGTCAGTCCCGGGGATCGAACGGATCGAGCCCGTGCAGCGGGAACACCGCGCGCCGGACGTCGTCGATGACCCGGTCGACCGGCAGTTCCGGCATGCCGTCCCAGGGTTCGAAAACGATGCCGTCGGGGGCGCCCTCCGTCATCGTGGTGGGCGCCTCGATGTGCGGCCGGAGCTCCGCCGCCCTGGCCAGCCAGCCGGCCCCGATCCCGGTGCGCGGGTCGATGTCCCGATCCAGCACGGTGGCCAACAGGTTGGTCCACGACCGCGGCACCACCCGCACCACCGAGTAGCCACCGCCGCCGAGCGCCAGCCAGCGACCGCCGGCCGCCCGCTCGGCCAGCTCACGCAGCGCCCGGTAGCTCTCCCGGTGTCCGTCCACCGTCAGGTTCAGGTCCGCCAGCGGATCCTCGCGGTGCGAGTCGGCACCGTGCTGGGTGACCAGCACCTGCGGCCGGAAGGCCGTCACCACACTCGGCACGACCGCGTGGAACGCCCGGTGCCACGCCGCGTCGGTAGTGCCGGCCGGTACGCCGATGTTCACCGCGGTGCCGGCCGCCGCGCCACGGCCAAGCTCGCTGGCCCAACCGGTGCCGGGCCAGAGTGCTTGCGGCGTCTCGTGAATGGATATCGTCAGTACCCTGGGGTCGTCGTAGAAGGCGGCCTGCACTCCGTCGCCGTGGTGGACGTCGACGTCGATGTAGGCGACCCGCTCGACGCCCTCGGCCAGCAGGGTGGCGATCGCCAGCGCGGCATCGTTGTAGACGCAGAAGCCCGACGCCGCATCGGGCATCGCATGATGCAGGCCGCCGGCGATGTTCACCGCCCGGTCGACATCGTGCCTGGCGATCGCCTGCGCCGCGGCCACCGACCCGCCGGCGATCAGAGCGGAACTGGTGTGCATACCGGGAAAGGCAGGGGTGTCCGTGCTGCCGATGCCGTGTCCCACCGGCGGCGCCGGCGGCTCGACCGAGGCGCGTTTGACGGCCTCGAGGTAGCGCGGGCTGTGCACCAGTTGCAGGGTGCCGTCGTCGGCCGGCGGCGGCGCGAACCGCTCGACCCCGTCGAGCACGCCGAGGGATTCGGCCAGCGCCCAGGTCAGCACCCAGCGGTCGGGATGCATCGGATGCCGCCCGCCCAGGTCGTAGCCCAGCATCTGCTCGTCCCAGATCACCAGCGGTGCGGCCATACCGACAGATTATGCGGCCGACCCGCTGCTGCCCCGTCGCGAACCTCTCGCCCCGGCACAAATCCCCCACCCGGGGCGCTTATCAACTTCACGGGCGCGGGCGAAATCGTTCACTTTGGTCACACCCGTCCCACAATCGCCCAGTTGGCAAGCGCCTGAGAAGTTGATAAGCGCCGGATCAGGGGGTGGTGGCGACCGGGCGGCCGGCGGCGCACCAGCCGGAATACGAACCCGGGTACAGCGCCAGCTGCAGGCCGGCCAGTTCGCCGGCCAGGATCAGGTGGCAGGCGGTCACCCCGGATCCGCAGGAAGCCACCGCCACCACTCCGGGGATGACGCCGGCCGCCGCGAACCGGGCGGCGAGCTCATCGGGGTCGCGGAAGACGCCCTGTTCGGTGACCAGATCGGTCAGCGGCAAGCTGACGGCACCCGGGATGTGTCCGGCCACCGGGTCCAGCGGCTCGACCTCGCCGCGGTAGCGCTCGGCCGCCCTGGCATCAAGCAGCACACCGGCGGCCGGGTCGCCGGTGGCGATCGCGGCCGCACCGTCGATGTCCACCACCGGCATCGATCCGGGCCGGACCGTGCAGGAACCGGGTGTCGGGGCGATCGGCACACCTGTCTCGACCGGCATCCCGGCCCGCTGCCAGCCCCGGTACCCACCATCGAGTACCCGCACGTCCCGATGGCCGGCCCAGCGCAACAGCCACCAGGCCCGGGCCGCGATCGACGAGTTCGACCCGTCGTAGACCACCACCGGCGTGCCGTCGGAGACTCCCGCGGACCGCAGAAATCCCTGCAGCGCAACGGGATCCGGCAGCGGATGCCGGCCGAGCCGGCCCGGCGGCGCCGCCAGGTCGTCATCCAGGTCTGCGAAGACGGCACCCGGAAGGTGCCCGGCCAGGTAAGCATCCCGCTGCGGCCCGGCGACGGACCATCGCACGTCCAGCAGTACCGGCGCGGCGCCGGCAGGCCGGTCGGCGGCCATCGTGGCGGCCAGCGTGGTCGGGTCGATCAGGGCTGTACTGGGCCTGGTTCCGGTCATCGCTGGATTGTCCCGCACCGGGTTCGTCGGCCGACGGCGCCGTCCGGCAGATGGTGCGGTCATCGATGTCGCCGATGTCGGTAGGATCGAGGGACCGGCCAGGAAGGGGACGTCCCCGTTGAATGACCTCATCGACACCACCGAGATGTACCTCCGCACGATCTTCGAACTCGAAGAGGAGGGCATCGTGCCGCTGCGCGCCCGCATCGCCGAGCGGCTGAGCCAGAGCGGGCCCACCGTCTCGCAGACGGTGGCCCGGATGCAGCGCGACGGTCTGCTCGTGCTCGGCGACGACCGGCACCTCGAGCTGACCGACGCCGGCCGCGAACGCGCCGTCGCGGTGATGCGCAAGCACCGACTCGCCGAACGGCTGCTGCTGGACGTGATCGGCCTGGAGTGGCGGGATGTGCACGTCGAGGCCTGCCGGTGGGAACACGTGATGAGCGAGCAGGTCGAGCGCCGACTGATCGAACTGCTCGGGCACCCGCAGTTGTCGCCCTACGGCAACCCGATCCCCGGCCTCAACGAGCTGGGCTCGCAGGCCGATCCGGTCGCCGAGACGCACGCCGACCTGCAGGGCGCCGACTCGGCGGCCACCGCCGGCGGCACCTTCGAGGTCCGGCGGATCATCGAGATCGTGCAGAACCAGCCCGATGTGATGTCCGAACTGCACAAGGGCGGCATCGTTCCGGGCGCCGTGCTGGGCCTCGGCATGGACGGTGACGCGATCGTCGCCGACGTCGACGGCCATCGCACCGAGATCGACGAAGCGATCGCCCACGGGATCCACGTCCGCCCGGCTCCGGTTGGCTGAGCCGGGCCCCCCGCCGGACCCGGCCACCGCCCTCGCCGGGTACCTGCGACGACTCGACGGCCCGCCGGTCGTCCTCACCGGGGCCGGCATGAGCACCGATTCCGGGATCCCCGACTACCGCGGGCCGGATGCGCCGGCCAGGATGCCGATGACGATCTCGGAATTCCGGTCTGGACCGACCGCCCGGCAGCGGTACTGGGCGCGCAGCCATGTCGGCTGGCAGCGGATGGACCGAGCGGCCCCGAACGCGGGTCACCTGGCGCTGGCCGGGTTGCAGCGGGAGGGCCGGGTCGGCGCCATCATCACCCAGAACGTCGACGGCCTCGACGAGCGGGCCGGAGCCACCTCCGTGATCGACCTGCACGGTCGGCTGGACCGGGTGATCTGCCTGGACTGCGGCGCGATCTCCGCTCGCCCCGACTTGGCGGCGCGGCTCGCCGCGCTGAATCCGGGCTACGGGCAGGGGCTGACGCCACAGCAGCGTCCCGACGGCGACGTCGAACTGGCCGACACCAGTGGTTTCGTCGTCGCCGACTGCCTGATCTGCGGCGGGGTGCTCAAGCCCGATGTGGTCTTCTTCGGCGAGAACGTTCCGCCGGACCGGGTCGCCCGGTGCTACGCCCTGGTCGATACGGCACCCGGTCTGTTGGTGCTCGGCTCGTCGCTGACGGTTCAGTCGGGTCTGCGGTTCGTTCGGCGCATGCATCGGGAGGAGCGGCCGGTGGCCATCGTCAATCGCGGCAGCACCAGGGGTGACGAGTTCGCCGATCTGAAGCTCGACGCCGGCTGCAGCCAGACGCTCGGCGGTCTGCTGCCGCTCCTGGACCCGGTCGCCGACGGGACGCCAGCACCGGGCTGACGGGCCGGGTCATTGCGGCTCGCCGGGCGCGCCGAGCCGGTGCAACAGGAACATCCCGCTGTACACCGGTTGATCCAGCCGCTCGCCGTCGCCGGCGGTGTAGTCGTCCAGTACCTCGACCACCCGCAGCGCCAGCTCCTCGAGTTGCTCGGGCCGCAGGTGCAGCACGAACCGTGACATCTTCTCGATCGCGTCGGGCCCGGCAGCCTGCAGTTCCTGCTGCATTGCCAGCACAGGGGCAAGCGCGCCGCCGTCCACCGAATGGGCCAGCGTTGTCTCCAGCCAGCGTGTGACACCCGTTGCCCGGTACGGCTTTTCCAGTGCGCCGCTGGCACCCGTTCGGACCGGCGCCGGTTCCAGCAGGCCGGCGTCGACCAGCTGTTTGACGTGATAGAGGACCGTGCCGGGATCTCGGTCGAGCCGATCGGCAAGTTGCTTGTTGGTCAACTCCTCCAGCGTGCAGAGCCGAAGGATCCGGAGCCGCAACGGGTGAGCGACCGCCTTGGCCTCCTGCAGCGTCGCCGGCCGACGGCGGAACGGCACGTCTCCAGCGGTGATCTCCGGCCGGTGTTCGATCGGCGGACCACTCATGGCGTCAGGTTACGGCATCGATCCATCTTTCCCCATCACCTTGAATATTCCCCATCGATGTGGGAATGTCCATCTGTGAAGCCTCGCCAGGTGACCCGGCAACGGCAGCGTCCACTGGGCGCGAACTTCTGGCGACTGTGGAGTTCCAGCGGCCTGTCGAATCTTGCCGACGGCATTTTCCAGGTAGCCCTTCCGCTGATCGCGATCCGGTACACCCAGTCGCCCACCGCGATCGCCGGGCTCAGCTTCGCGTTGGCACTGCCGTGGCTGCTGTTCGCCCTGCAGGCCGGCGCACTGGCCGACCGGGTGGACCGGCGGAAGATCATGTTCTGGTCGAACACCGCCCGCGCCCTGGTGTTGGTGGCGTTGGTCCCGGCGGTGGCAACCGGGGCCGCGGCGATCTGGCTGCTGTACGCGGCCGCGCTGCTGCTGGGCACCAGCGAGACGCTGTACGACACGTCCGCGCAATCGATCCTGCCACAATTGGTCGACCGGGATCAGTTGTCGCGGGCGAACAGCCGGCTGTACGCCGCCGAGCTGACGGCCAACCAGTTCGTCGGTCCGCCACTGGGCGGCCTGCTGGTCGCCGCCGGCCTGGTGCTCGCCGTCGCCACGCCGGCCGGCCTGTGGTTCGCTGCCGTCGCGCTGCTGCTGTTGCTCCGCGGGTCCTTCCGGGTCGAGCGGATCGGCCGGACCACGCTGCGCGCCGACATCGCCGAGGGTTTGCGATTCCTGTGGCACAACCGGGTTCTACGTTCCCTCGCCGTCCTCACCGGGCTCTTCAACCTGGCGACCAACGCGACCTTCGCTGTGCTGGTGCTGCACCTGGTCGGCCCGTCGTCGGCGGCCGGGCTCAGTGACGCAGGCTATGGCATCCTGCTCACCGCACTGGCCGTCGGCAGCCTGCTCGGTTCGTTCGTCGCGCCCTGGGTGGAACGGCGGCTCGGCCGCAGCCTGTCGCTGGCGCTGAGCATGATCGGCGGGGCGGTGATGGTCGGGGTGCCGGCCGCCACCGCCGATCCGTACCTGATCGGGGCCGGGTTCGTGGTCGGCGGCGTCACCACAGTGATCTGGAACGTCATCGCCGTCTCGCTCCGGCAACGGATCGCACCGGATCGGTTGCTGGGCAGGGTGAACAGTGGCTACCGGCTGGTCGCCTGGGGAACCCGGCCGCTCGGCGCCGCCGTCGGCGGGGCGCTCGGCCAGCTGTTCGGCCTGCGCCTCGTCTTCGGGGTCGCCGCGATGCTGATGCTGGCCATGCTGATGGGGATGACGGGGCTGACGAACTCCGCACTGGACGCCGCCGAGCGGACCGGCGACCCGGCCGACGATACCGACAACGGCTGACCCGGTGCCGCGGGCTACCGCCGGCGGAATACCGTTGGGCGGCACCGACCGCGGGTGTCAGCTGCCTGTCGGACCGCCGGCCGACGCCGCTGCCACCCGCACGCGCACCGTTTCGCCGCTGCCGACCGCGCCGGAGAGCACGCCGTCACCAGCGGTGAGGGCGGCTCGCTCCACCGTCAGCGCCAGGGTTTCGGCCTGTATCTGGCCGATCCGTGCGTGCACCGCCGGCCACAACGATTCCGATACGTCCAGCTGCAGCGCAATCCGATCCGACACCTGCAGCGCGGCATCCTTGCGGGCCTGCTGCACCAACCGGAGCAGGTCGGCAACCGCGCCGTCGGCGAGCAACTCGTCGGTGAGCGCCATGTCGAGCACGACAACACCTCCTCCACCGGTAACCGAGAAGACTGGGTTCGACGCCGAGCTCGGCAAGCCTCCCGTGAATGCCCCAAAGAGATTCTCGATCGTCGATCCTTTCGAGAATCGATACTCGAGGTTGAATTCTTCGCCCCGGAGAGTTTCGCCCGCAGCCGTCACAGTTCCGTCCGAATTAAGCTCATATTTGCGCTCTTTCGCAGCTTTGATCACATCCTGGACCTTAGATCCAAGCCTCGGACCGAGAACACGCGCATTTACGGTCAGATCCTTTGGGAGACTGATATCTTCAGTGGAACGAACCACTACTTCTCGAACATTAACTTCGTCGGCGAGAAGCTCCCGAAAGCCAAGAAGCGGGGCAGGATTGGCGACGAAGGCCTCCAACTTTGACAGTGGCTGACGCACTCGGATCTTGTTTGTCTTGCGCAGGGCGAGCGCATCTGATGCCAACCGTCGCAATTGATCCATCGCCGTCACCAACTCGGCGTCGGCCGGGATCAGATCGACACCCGGCCAGTCGGTCAGATGCACGCTGCGCTCCCCGGTCAGGCCGCGCCAGATCACCTCGGTGGTCAGCGGCAGCAACGGGGCCGCGACCCGGCAGACCACCTCGAGCACGGTGTGCAGGGTGTCGATGGCGTCAGCGTCACCGTCCCAGAACCGCTGCCGGCTGCGGCGCACGTACCAGTTGGTCAGCACCTCCAGGAACTCGCGCAGCTGCGCGCAGGCACCGGCGATGTCGTAACCGTCCAACGCCGCCGTCACCGACGTCACCAGATCGGCCGTCTTGGCCAGCACATACCGGTCCAACACATCGGCAGAGTCGGTGCGCCACACGCCATCCCGGCCGGCCGCCCCGGCGTAGAGCGACAGGAAGTACCAGGCGTTCCACAACGGCAGCTCGGCCTGTCGGACGCCCTCCCTGATGCCCTCCTCGGTGACGATCAGGTTGCCGCCGCGCAGGATCGGGCTGCTCATCAGGAACCAGCGCATGGCGTCGGCGCCGTCCCGGTCGAACACCTCCGTCACATCCGGATAGTTGTTCAGCGACTTGGACATCTTCTGTCCGTCGTCACCCAGCACGATGCCGTGGCTGATCACGCTGGAGAACGCGGGGCGGTCGAACAGTGCGGTCGCCAGGATGTGCAGCATGTAGAACCAGCCGCGGGTCTGGCCGATGTACTCGACGATGAAGTCGGCCGGGAAATGGTGCTCGAACCAGTCGGCGTTCTCGAATGGGTAGTGCACCTGGGCGTAGCTCATCGAGCCGGAGTCGAACCAGACGTCGAAGACGTCCTCGATCCGGCGCATCATCGAATTGCCGGTCGGGTCGTCCGGGTTCGGCCGGACCAACCGGTCGACGTTCGGCCGGTGCAGATCCGGTACCGTCTGGCCGTTCTCGTCGATCCGGGTCGGCACCTGGCCGAAGTCGCGTTCCAGTTCGGCGAACGAGCCGTAGACGTCGATCCGCGGATACTTCGGATCGTCCGACTTCCACACCGGGATCGGGCTGCCCCAGAAGCGATTCCGGGAGATGGACCAGTCGCGGGCGTTGGCCAGCCACTTGCCGAACTGGCCGTCCTTGACGTGCTCGGGAACCCAGGCGATCTGCTGGTTCAGCTCACCCATCCGGTCCTTGAACTTGGTCACCTCGACGAACCACGAGGACACCGCCATGTAGATCAGTGGATTCCGACAGCGCCAGCAGTGCGGGTAGCTGTGGTCGTAGGTCTCCCGGCGCAGCAGCACCGTTCCCGTTGTGGTGTCGCCCATCTCGCCGGCGCCGGCGGTCCGGGCCTTGAGATGGTCGATGATGTGCGGGTTCGCGTCGAAGACCAGCATGCCTTCGTATTCCACCACCGGGAACCGGAAGCAGCCGTCCTGGCCCACCGGCACGACGGGCTCGATCCCGTTCGCGTCGGTCACCACCTTGTCCTCCTCACCGAAGGCGCCGGCGTTGTGCACCAGGCCGGTGCCGTCGGTGGTGGTGACGAAGTCGGCGGCCAGCACCCGGTGCGCGCCGTGGTGCCCGACGTAGTAGCCGAACGGCGGCGTGTAGCTCCGGCCGAGCAGCTCGGATCCCTTGACCCGGGCCACGATCCGTTGGTCGGCGTCCTCCCCCAGCTCGCGGGCGTAGGCGGCCAACCGGGCCGCCGCGATCAGGTACCGCTCCATCGTGCCGGCCACAGCGGGGTGTGCAGCCTCCACCACGACGTAGTCGATGTCCGGGCCGACCATCACCGCCAGGTTGCTCGGCAGCGTCCACGGCGTTGTCGTCCAGACCAGCGCCAGCGCGCCGCTGAGCGGGTCGTCGTCAGCGGTGTGTGCCAGCCGCAAACCGACGGTGACGGCCGGGTCCTGCCGCATCTGGTAGACGTCGTCGTCCATCCGCAGTTCGTGGTTGGACAGCGGGGTCTGGTCGTTCCAGCAGTAGGGCAGGACGCGGAAGCCCTCGTAGACATAGCCCTTGTCGTACAACGCCTTGAACGCCCAGATCACCGACTCCATGTAGTCGGGATTCAGTGTCTTGTAGTCGTTGTCGAAGTCGACCCAGCGGGCCTGTCGGGTGACGTACTCGCGCCACTCGTCGGTGTACTTGAGCACCGAAGCCCGGCAGGCGTCATTGAAGGTTCCGATACCCAGTTCGAGGATCTCGTCCTTGGTCTTGATGCCGAGCTGCCGCATCGCCTCCAGCTCGGCCGGCAGGCCGTGGGTGTCCCAGCCGAACCGGCGCTCGACCCGACGGCCACGCATGGTCTGGTAGCGCGGCACCAGGTCCTTGACGTATCCGGTGAGCAGGTGGCCGTAGTGCGGCAGCCCATTGGCGAACGGCGGCCCGTCGTAGAAGACGAATTCGTTGCCGCCGTCCTCGCCGGCCGGCCGCTGGTCGATGGAGGCCTGGAAGGTGCCATCGGCGGCCCAGTACTGCAGGACGGCGCGTTCCAGCGCCGGGAAGTTCGGGTGAGCGGTGACACTCCGGTCATCGCCGGTGCCGGCCTTGGGGTACGCCATCGATCGCTCCTTCTCGGTCCGCTGCTGATGCTCCGTTGCCCGGGGGTCTGCCCGGATACCGGAATGCCGCTGCAGGGACGAGGAGCCCGGCCCGATCGGCCGTCCTTCCCGCGGTACCACCCCACTTGCCCGACGATGTTGCTGCCGGGCCGCTCGTTCGCCGGCGATGACGGGCCGGACCCGTTCGGGTCTAGTGAGGAACCTGCGATCGGAGGCAGCCGTTGCGCTCCCGGGCAGGTCCCTGTTCTTCCGAATGGCTCGCCGGTGATGGCCGGGTCACAGCCGGTGAATCAGATACAGCCGGTGAATCAACTTCGTACAGATACTACTGCGGCGGGCGAAGTGGTTCCGCCCGCCGCAGTAGTGATCGAATCTCGGATCGGCCTACTTCGCGCCGCCCTCGGCCGCGGCCGGGGCGTTGGTCGAGCCGCTCTCGTCGAGCTGGGCGAGCTGCTCGGTGATCCAGCCCTTGAGCCGGCTGCGGTACTCCCGCTCGTAAGTGCGCAGGTCGTCGATCTTCTTCTCCAGACTGGTGCGCTCCGCGGTGAGCTGCGTCATCACCTCGGTGTACTTGCGCTGCGCCTCGCGGTCGATGGCCTCGGCCTTGAGCTGGCTGTCGCGGGTCGTCGCTTCGGCCTTCTCGCTGGCTTCCTTGACCATCTGCTCGGAGCTGTTCTTGGCCTCCGAGAGCATCCGCTCCGACTGGCTCTTCGCATCGGCGAGCAGCTTCTCGGACTGGCTGCGGGCATCGCCCAGGAGCTTCTCGGACTCGGCGTTGGCCGAATTCCGGGTGTTGTCGGCGTGCTCCTGCGCTTCGGTGGTGAGCCGCTGCGCGGTCTCCTCGGCCAGGCCGAGCAGCCGGGCCGCGTGCATGTGGTGGTCGGCGAGTGTGCTGGTCGGAGCCGGCGCCTGGGCCACCGCCTGCTGCACCTGCTCGGCCGCCTCGGCTGCCGGCACCGCGGCAACCGGGGGTGCCTGCTGGGCCGGTGTCTGCGAGCCGGCAACTGCCGCTCCGGAACCGTCGACGACCGGCTGCTCGCCGGTCGGCTGCTGGCTCCCCGCGGCCTGGTCCGCCGGGGCGGGTGCGGCCGGCTCGTCGGCCGACTTCGACAGTCCGACGGCAGCCGGCGGCTGACCACCGGATTCATAGACGGCCAACCGCTGGGTGAGGTCGTTGTTCTCCTCGATCAGACGGCTCAGCTCGCCCTCGACGAGGTCGAGGAAGGCGTCGACCTCGTCCTCGTCGTAGCCCCGCTTCCCGATCGAGGGCTTCTTGAAGGCGACGTTGTGCACGTCAGCGGGCGTCAGCCGCATGATTGCTCCTTACAGATCTCGGTACAGCAGCGGACCGTGTTGGCGGTTTCGCTACAGGGTTGCCCAAGCCGCGTTACCGACCAGGGCCATCAGTATGACAACCACTACGAGCAGAACCATAACGCTGAGGTCGAACCCTACCCCGCCGAGGCGAACGGGTGGAATGATCTTCCGAAGTACCCGGATCGGCGGATCGGTGGTTGCGTAGAGCACTTCCAGCGCCACCGCGCCGCCGCCGACCGGCCGCCAGTTACGCGCGAAGATCCGGACGAAATCGAAAACCAGCCGACCCAGCAGCAGCCACCGGAAGGTCCACAGCAGCAGGAAGAGCGTCTGCCAGAGGATGTTCACAGTTCCACTTGTACCTGATCTCGGGCCTGTCGGCGCAGAACACGGGGCCTCACCGGCGCCCGAGGAGGACTCCGGCGCGCGGCAGATTGAGCCAAGGGTACCGGCGCGCGCTCAGAGCGCGGCGTCACCGGTGGGCTGGTGCAGCATGAACACCTTGGTGGTGACCTTGTCGATGGACCCGTGTACGGCGAAGGCGAGGCCGGCCGCGAAGTCCACCATCCGGCGGGCCTCGGAATCAGTGAGGTCCGTCATGTCCAAGATCACTGCCTGGCCGTCGCGGTAGGTCTCGCCGACCTGCCGTGCGTCGCCGAAGCCGCTGAGCTTCACGGTGGCGGGCTTGCCGGTGGATGCCTCCACCGGCGACTCCAGCTGGACAGCCTGTGGCTGCACCGCGAGGGCGCCCTGGGTGTGGAAGTCGGAGTCGGCGCTGCGGCCGCGGTGGCCACGAGCGCCACGGCCGCCGCCGCGGGCCGCCTTCACCGGCTCCGGACGCCCGGCCGGCATGGCATCGACGGCGACGCCCGCGTAGGCCGGTTCCGGTTCGATCGAGACGTCGCCGTCACCGTCGGCCGACGAATGCTGGTAGCCGGCGTAGGCCGGCTCGCGGAGGTCGGAGCCCTCGTCGGCGTAGTCGGTGCGATAACCGTCGTTGTCGTAGCCGGCGCGGTACTCGGCACTGACGCCGGAACCGGCATAGTCGCCGTCGTAGGCGTCGCCGTCATACCCATCGGCGGCATACTCCTGCGCCGGGTAGTCCGATGACCCGTACGACTCGCGGTAGCCGTCGGCCGCACCCGGATCGTCGGAGTAACCGGGGTGGACCTGCTCGCCCTCCCCGAGGTAGCGCTGATCGTCGGGAACGAGACCGAGGAAGGCCCCCATCTTGCGCAGCGTGCCCATGTCCGTCCCTTCAGCTGACGATGCTCTGGTGGTTCACGCTAATGGCCGCGACCGGACCCCTGGAGTTGCGACACGCAGGTCCGTTGATCAGTTGCCGGGCATCCAGATCAGACCTGCCTGACGCCCGGTTCGGCCGGATCGCCGATGGCTGAACAGGTCCGGGTCCTCCCGGGTACAGCGTTGATCGATCAGCACGGTCTCCGCACCGGCTGCGGCGAACTGCGCGGCCAGCCCGGCCCGCAGATCCACACCGCTGGTGCCGTCGGCCGTTTCGCAGGCCGATCCGGGCAGCGTCGCCTCCACCTGCGCCTGCAGGTCGGCCGGCACCTCGTAGCAGCGGCCGCAGATCGCCGGCCCGAGCAGCACCTGCAGACCGGCCGGATCGGCGCCGGCCTCCGTCATCGCGGTGAGCAGTTCCAGGCCGATGCCGTCGGCGGCGCCGCGGCGGCCCGCATGCGCCGCGCCGATCACCCCGGCAACCGGGTCGACGGCCAGGATCGGCACACAATCGGCGACCAGCACGGCCAGCGCGAGATCGCGGCGGGTGGTGACGATCCCGTCGGTGCCGGGCAGCGGTCCCGGCCCGTCCACCGGTACCACCCTGGTGCCGTGCACCTGCTGCATCCAGACGATCCGACCGGTGGGCAGGCCGGCAGCGGCGGCCAACCGTGCCCGGTTCGCCTCGACGGCGACCGGGTCGTCGCCCACGCCGCCGCCGAGGTTGAAGCTGTCGAACGGGGCCTCGGACACGCCACCGGATCTGGTGGTGACGATCCGTCGCACCACCGGCGGCGCAGTGCTTTCGGGCGCCGCACTGTCCGGTGTGGTGCTGTCCGATTCAGTGCCGTTGGAGGCAGTGCCGACCAAGGCGGTGCCGCCCGTCACCGCTTCATGAACGGCGGGACGTCGACGTCGTCATCGTCGTCCACCTGCACAACGCTTCGCTGCGGCGGGGTACTCGGCGGGGTCGGCGGCACGTACGGCTGCCCACCCGGCCGTTCGTCATAGCCGTCCTGCTGGGCCGGCCGGCCGGCGCCCCGCTGACCGTTCCCGTTGTGGCCGTTCGGGTGCTGGCCGTTCGGCGCACCGTTCGGGGGCTGGCCGTTCGCGCCGGCCGGCTGCCCATAGCCGTTGGCCGGACCCCGTCCCGGCTGGGCCGGCTCGCGACGGACCTGGCCGGCCGCCGAATCGGCGATCGGCCCGCGGGCGGTGCGATCGCCGCCGCGGTCGCGCTCCAGCGGCGGCAGGGTCGACGGGGTGGAGTCGAAGCCGGCGGCGATCACCGTCACCCGCACCTCGTCACCGAGCGAATCGTCGATCACCGTCCCGAAGATGATGTTGGCCTCTTCGTGCGCCGCCTCCTGCACCAGCGAGGCGGCCTCGTTGATCTCGAACAACCCGAGGTCGCTGCCGCCGGCGATGGACAGCAGCACCCCGTGGGCGCCGTCCATGCTGGCCTCCAGCAGCGGCGAGTTGATCGCCTTCTGCGCGGCCTCGACCGCGCGACCCTCGCCGCGGGAGGAGCCGATGCCCATCAGGGCGGTACCGGCACCCGCCATCACGCTCTTCACGTCGGCGAAGTCGACGTTGATCAGGCCGGGGGTGGTGATCAGGTCGGTGATGCCCTGGACACCGTTGAGCAGCACCTCGTCGGCGGACCGGAAGGCGTCCATCAGGCTGACGCCCTGGTCGCCGAGCTGCAGCAGCCGATCGTTCGGGATGACGATGAGCGTGTCGCACTCGTTGCGCAGCTCGGTGATCCCGTCCTCGGCCTGGCCGCCGCGCCGGCGTCCTTCGAAGGTGAACGGCCGGGTGACGACGCCGATGGTCAGCGCACCGAGGCTGCGGGCGATGGAGGCAACCACCGGCGCGCCGCCGGTACCGGTGCCGCCACCCTCGCCGGCGGTGACGAAGACCATGTCGGCGCCCTTGAGAACGTCCTCGATCTCGGCGCGGTGATCCTCGGCGGCCTTACGACCGACCTCGGGGTCTGCACCGGCACCGAGGCCACGGGTGAGTTCGCGACCGACGTCGAGCTTGACGTCGGCATCGCTCATCAGCAGCGCCTGGGCGTCGGTGTTGATCGCGATGAACTCGACCCCGCGCAGGCCGACCTCGATCATCCGGTTGACGGCGTTGACGCCACCGCCGCCGATGCCGACGACCTTGATGACGGCCAGGTAGTTGTGCGGAGGCGTCATGGTGACGGACCCTTCCCTCGTTCGATCTGTCGGTCTGAGCGGGTGCTGCCCGGTCTGCTGGGTGGCGTTGCTGGTGTGCGCTGCGGACCTGATCTCGGTGGGCTCCCCGGGCACGCTTCCCCACGCTTCCGGATTAACCCTCAACCTCAACCAGACCCTTATAGTTATGTCAAGTGGTTCTGCTGAAACGGTAAGTCGGCGGCCGACGTTCCTGGGGATGACGCGCCGGTGTGTCGTCGGGCTTTCTGTGCCGCGCCAACTGCCCGACCCCGCGCCCGCCCGTCCAACATGGACAGTTCCGCGCGCCCGGGCCCCGGCGGGCGAACGGTCAGCCGATGCCGAAGAGGTTCTTCAGCGGCTCGATGGCGAAATAGACGGCGAACAGGGCCGAGATCACCCACAGCAGCGGGTGCACCTCGCGGGCCCGGCCGGTGGCGGCCCGGAGCACCACCCAGGCGATGAAGCCGGCGCCGACGCCGTTGGTGATCGAGTAGGTGAACGGCATCAGCACGATGGTCAGGAACGCCGGCAGCGCGTCGGCGAACTTGCCGAAGTCGATGTTCTTGATCTGCGACATCATCAGTACACCGACCACCACCAGGGCCGGAGTCGCGGCCTCGGAGGGCACGAACTGGGCCAGCGGCGACAGGAAGATGGTCAGCACGAACAGCGCCGAGGTGAAGACGCTGGCCAGCCCGGTGCGGGCGCCGTCGCCGATGCCCGCCGCCGACTCGACGTAGGTGGTGGCCGACGACGCCGAGGTCACGCCGCCGGCCACCGCTGCCACCCCGTCGACCAGCAGAATCTCCTTGATCCGCGGCACCTCGCCCTTGTCGTCCAGCAGCTTCGCCTCGGCCGCCAGCCCGATGGTCGTGCCCATCACGTCGAAGAAGTCCGAGAGCACCAGCGAAAAGATCAGCACGACGCAGGTGAGCACTCCGGCGATGGAGAAACCGGCGCCCAGCGAGAACTGTCCGAACAGACTGAAATCCGGTGCGCCGAAAGTCTTTCCCTGAAACGACGGCACGTTCAGGGCCCAGCCGGTCGGGTTCGTCACGTTGCCGTCGGCGTCGGTTCCCTGCGGTCCGATCTTCAGCGCGGCTTCCAGGATCACCGCCAGCACGGTGCTGACGACGATGCCAATCAGAATGCCGCCCTTCACCTTGCGCGCCACCAGGATCGAGGTCAGCAGCAGCCCGACCACGAACACCACGGTCGGCCAGCCGTTCAGGTGGCCGTGGATGCCGATGTCGACGACGGTGCCGTCGCCCCGCCGGACGAAACCGGCGTCGACCAGACCGATCAGCGCGATGAACATCCCGATGCCGACCGCGATCGCGCTCTTCAGGGTCGACGGGATGGCCCGAAACACCGCGACCCGGAACCCGGTCAACACCAGGAAGACGATCACCAGGCCCTCGATCACCACCAGGCCCATGGCCGCCGGCCAGGACATCTCGGAGGCCACCTGGAAGGCGACGAAAGCGTTGAGCCCCAACCCCGTCGCCACCGCGAACGGTGCCCGCCCGGCGATGCCCATGGCCAGCGTCATCACGGCAGCCAGCAGTGCCGTCATCGCGGCGATCGCCGATATCGCCGGTGCCGAGCCGAAGCCGAGCAGGTGCCCGTCGGCATCCGGGACGGTGCCGAGGATCAGCGGGTTCAGCACGACGATGTAGACCATGGTGACGAAAGTGACCAGGCCGCCACGGAACTCGGTGGCGAGGCTGGAACCGCGGGCGCTGATCGAGAAGAATCTGTCCAGCCCGGAGGCGGACCGGCCGGCGGACTTGCCCGGATCCGGGGAGGTCCCGCCAGCGGTCGCCGCCGCTCCGGTTCGCTGGGAATCG
Source organism: Nakamurella lactea DSM 19367 (assembly GCF_000426645.1). Lineage (GTDB taxonomy): Bacteria > Actinomycetota > Actinomycetes > Mycobacteriales > Nakamurellaceae > Nakamurella > Nakamurella lactea. The sequence continues at coordinate 46,527 of NZ_AUFT01000021.1, forward strand.
CCCTTGTTCACAGACGGTCGGCTCATCGAGGTCTGCCCTTCGTGGTTCGGCGGGACAATCGGCGGGCGTTCGCCCGGTGGCATCCCAACACACCCGCGCCGAAGCCGCACGACAGGCTCCGCACTCCCGCAGGGCGCTCGCCCAGCCGGCCCGGCCGTGCTACTTGACCGTCACCATCGTCGGGTCGGTCAGGTCGAAGACGGTGCCCGGTTGTTCCAGCACCACGGGCAGGATCTGCGCCTTCTGCGCGGTGTTGCTGCCGTCGCCCCAGATCACCGTCCGATCGTCGTTGAGCACCAGGGTCACCTGGTAGGCGCTGGGCGCCCGGATCCTGCTGACCATCGCGCGCACCGGCTTCGGCAGCGCCTTCACCACGTCCAACGCCGCCCTGGTGGCCGGGTCGTGCGGACCGGGCGTGGCCAACTCGATCGCCGGCAGCGACGCGGGTCTGGTCTTGCTGGAGACGTACGGCAGTCCGTCGGCGTCCAGCGACCACCATGCACCGTTCGCGTTGGTGACCGCCACCGCGACCCTCGCAGTGATGGTGAGGGACAGGATGTTCGGCCATTCTCGCGCCGCCGTCACCGATTTGACCTGGGGCACGGCCGCGACGTCGGCCTGCACCGCGCCCAGGTCGACGGACACCAGCGGGGTGCCGATCTGCCCCTTGGTGGCGGTCTTCACCGCGGCGGTCAGCGCGCCGGGCAGCGGCTTGCCGTCGCTGCTGCTGATGCTGATGCCCCTGACCGCGAACATCGGCGTCTTCCAGAACACGTAGGCGCCGCCGGCCAGCAGGGCCAGCACCAGGCCGATCGACAGCACCCATGGCCAACGCCGGCGCCGGTAGCCCCTGGTCGGCGCCGGCTCGGGTGCGCGGCCGACCCCGGCGTAGCGTCGGGTTGCGGTGGTCATCCCGCACCCGACCCGTCCGTCAGCAGGTCCAGCAGCCGCGGGCCCAGCATGGTGACGTCGCCGGCTCCCATGGTGACCACCACGTCGCCGGGGCGGACCAGGCCGGCGACCGTGTCCGGGGCGGCGCCGAGACTGGGTTCGTAGACCACCTGGGCGCCGTCGATCCGCTCGGCCACCAGCGCGCCGGTGACGCCGGGCTGCGGGTCCTCCCTTGCGCCGTAGACGTCCAGCACCACCGCAACGTCCGCCAGGCCGAGCGCGGCGCCGAACTCGGCGGCGAAGGTCAGCGTGCGGGAGTACAGGTGCGGCTGGAACACCACCACCAGCCGGCCGTCGGCCGGCACGATGCTGCGGGCGGCCTGCAACTGCGCCCGCACCTCGGTCGGGTGGTGGGCGTAGTCGTCGTAGACCACCACCTCGCCGGCCCGGCCCTTGAACTCGAACCGGCGGCGGACACCTGTGTACCGTGCCAGGCCCTGCGCCATGGTGTCCGAGTCGACGCCGAGCAGCACGCCGGCGGTCAGCGCGCCGGCCGCGTTGAGCATCATGTGCTCCCCCGGCACCGCCAGCTGCAACCGGATGACGGTGCCGTCCGGCAGCGTCAGGTCGGCGGCGGTGTGGTGGCCGTCCACCGCCGACGGCCCGAGCCGGACGTCGGCGTTCTCGCCCCGGCCGTAGCCGACGATCCGCGGCTGCCCGGGACCCGAGGACCTGACCCGTTCCAGCAAGGCCTGCACGCCGGGATCGTCGACGCCGGCGACCAGGAAGCCGCCGGGGGCGATTCGCTCGACGAACTGGTCGAACACTGCCGCGTAGGCCTCGGCGGTGCCGTGGTGGTCCAGGTGGTCGGGCTCCAGATTGGTGACGATCGCGCCGTGCGGGGTGAACGCCAGGAACGAGCCGTCCGACTCGTCGGCCTCGGCCACGAAGATATCGCCGGATCCGTGATGGGCACCGGCCCCGGACTCGTTCAGCTCACCGCCGATCGCGAAAGATGGGTCCAGGCCGGCGTTCTGCAGCGCTACGGTCAACATCGAGGTGGTCGAGGTCTTGCCGTGGGTGCCGGCGACGCAGACGCTGCGGTGGTCCGTCATCAGCGCGGCCAGTGCCACCGCCCGCCGGACGATCGGGATGCCGCGGCGGCGCGCCTCGACCACCTCGGGGTTGTCCGGCCGGATGGCCGAGGACACCACGACAGCGGTCGGCCCGCCCTCGATCAGGTCCAGGTTCTCGGCCCGGTGTCCGACGGCCGTGCGCACGCCGCGGACGGACAATCCGGTGAGCACGTGCGAGCCCTTGGCGTCGGACCCGGACACGTCCAGGCCGCGGTCGGCCAGGATCCGGGCGATCGCGTTCATCCCGGCCCCGCCGGCGCCGACCAGGTGCACCCGCGACAGGTCGGTGCCGTCTGCGGTCCGCGGTACGGCGTCGAACTCGGTCATCGGTGGGCTCCTCGTCCGGCGGCCGCACGCACCAGTTGCGCCAGTTCCCGGCCGACGTCGTGCTGACCCACGGCGGCCGCAGCGGCCTGCATCGCGGCGAACCGGGCGGCGCCGTCACCGTCCGGCAGCAGCAGTGGAATCACCTGTGAGACAATGGCTTCCGATGTCAGGTCAGCGTCGTCGATGATGATCGCCGAGCCGGCCTCGAGTTGTCCGGTGGCGTTCAGCCGCTGTTCGCCATTGCCGTGCGGCAGCGGAACGTACACCGCCGGCAGCCCGACGGTGCCGGTCTCGGCGACCGTCATCGCGCCGGACCGGCCGAGCATCAGGTCGACGGCGGAGAACGCCAGGTCCATCCGGTCCAGGTACGGCACCGTGACATAGGCCGGTGCGCCGGTCGGTAGGTCGTCCGGCAACTCGACGGTGTTCTTGCGGCCGTGCGCGTGCAGCACGCCGATGCCGGCGTCGGCAAGTTCGCGGGCGGCGCCGCTGACCGCGGTGTTGATCCGCTGTGCCCCTTGGGATCCGCCCCAGACCAGCAGCGTCGGTGCGTCCGGATCCAGCCCGAAGAACTCCCTGGCCTGCGCGCGCAGCGCGGCCCGGTCCAGGCCGGCCAGCGCCGGCCGCACCGGGATTCCGATGACGGTGGCGTTCGTCAGCCCTGATCCTTCGACGGCCACCGCGACCGTGTCGGCGAACCGGGCGCCGATCTTGTTGGCCAGCCCGGCCCGCGCGTTGCTCTCGTGGATGACGATCGGGACCCGCTTGCGGGCCGCCAGGTAGGCCGGTAGCGCGACATAGCCGCCGAAGCCGACCACCACGTCGACCTGCTCTGCGGCCATGATCGCGCGGGTCGCCTTGATCGCCGACCGCATCCGCGGCGCCAGGGTGATCAGATCCTTGGACGGCTTGCGCGGCAACGGTACCGCCGGGATCAACTCGAGGCGGTAGCCGCGGGCCGGCACCAACGTGGTCTCCAGTCCGCGGTCGGTGCCAAGGGCAGTGATCCGGACGTCCGGGTCGTCGGCGCGCAACGCGTCGGCGACCGCCAGCGCCGGTTCGATGTGACCGGCGGTGCCGCCGCCGGCCAGCAGTACCGACAGCGGTCGGGAGGGTTGGCTCATCCGCGGGTCCCGATGCCCAGGAACGCCGAGAACCGGCCCGGACCGTTGGCATGCAGCGCGGTGGCGGCCGGTGGCTCGCGGCGGGCGAAGTTGGCCAGCAGACCGAACACCGTCATGCTGACGATCAGCGACGAGCCGCCGGAGGAGATCAGCGGCAGGGTCAGCCCGGTGGTGGGCAGCGCACCGACCACGTAACCGATGTTGATCGCCGCCTGGCCGACCAGCCAGACCGTGGCCGCCCCGGCGGCGATCTTGATGAACGGGTCGACGTTGCGGCGGGCGATCCGCAGACCGGTGTAGGCCAACAGGGCGAACAGCAGGATCACCACGGCGGCGCCGATCAGCCCGAGTTCCTCGCCGATGATGGCGAAGATGAAATCGGAATCCGCGTAGGGCAGCCAGCTCCACTTGGCCCGCGACTGGCCGAGCCCGACGCCGAACAACCCGCCGCGACCCATCCCGTACAGGCCCTGGCGCAGCTGGTAAGTGGCCTCCGGAAACTTCTCCGGATCGAACAGCGCCAGCACCCGCTTGAGCCGGTAGGCCGCCGAGGTGGCCATGTAGGCCATCGCGGCCAACCCGAACGCCGAGGTGGTCAGGAACAGCCACAGCGGCGCGCCGGCGAACCACATCACCGCGGCCAGCACGATGGCCAGCGTCACCAGCGTTCCCAGATCGGGCTGCAGATAGATGAGCGCCGCCATCAGCAAAGCGACCGGCACGATCGGAATCAGCAGTTGCCGCAGCGAACCGAGTGACGAACGACGCGCGGCCAGTACGTGCGCGGCCCACAGCAGCAACGCCAGTTTGGCGAACTCAGCCGGCTGGATGGTGAAGGTGTTCCCGATCCCGATCCAGCTCCGGGCGCCGTTGATGTTGCTGCCGATCCCCGGCACCAGCACCGCGACCAGCAGCCCGAGACTGATCACCATGAAGGTGGTGGTCCAGGCCCTGATCACCTTGATCGGCAACCGGGCGGCGAACAGGAAACCGATGAAACCGATGACGGCGAAGATCGCCTGCCGCTGGAAGGCGGCGAACGAGTTGCGGGCGTCGCCGCGGTAGGAGGTGACCGACGACGAGGAGAGCACCATGACCAGCCCGATGCCCAGCAGCAGCAGGAAGATCGCGACGATCAGGTGGAACGACGTCATCGGCCGGTCGAGCCAGTTCTGCAGCCGGCCGATCGGCCCGCTGCCGCCGTTGCCGGCCGACCTGGGGGCCTTCGATGCGCGGCTCTTCTTCTTCCGGGCATTCGTACCCTGGGTCGACTGCCGGTTGTTCGGAGTCCGGCTGTTCGGGTTCCTACTGGTCGGGCCTGCCGAGGCGCCTGGTCTGGGATCGGTGGTGGTCACGGGCGGTCCAGGGCGGCAACCGCTCGAGCGAACGCGTCACCCCGGGCCGCATACGAGCTGAACATGTCCAGCGAGGCGGCCGCCGGTGCCAGTAGCACCACCGTTCCGGGAGCAGCCAGGGTGGCGGCCGCGCGCACTGCCTCGTCCATGGCTCCATCGTCGGTTCTGCCGACCGAGATCCGCGGGACATCGGGCGCGTGTCGGCCAAGTGCGTCCTCGATCACCTGTGCGTCGACACCGAGCAGCACCACGCCGGCCAGCCGGTCCGCGATCCGGGCGACCAATTCGTCGACCGTCGCACCCTTGAGCTGTCCGCCGGCGATCCACACCACCCGTTGGTAGGCGAGCAGCGAGGCGGCGGCGGCGTGCGGGTTGGTCGCCTTGGTGTCGTTGACGTAGCGGACGCCGCCGATCTCGGCGACCGGCTGGTTGCGGTGCGCACCCGGCGTGAACGCCCTGACCCCCTGTCGGATCGCGGGCGGCGGCACGTCGACGGCCAACGCCAGTGCCGCCGCGGCCATCGCGTTGGTGACGTTGTGCCGGCCGGGCAGCCGCAGGTCGGCGGCGGCGAACAGCCTGCCGTGGCCGAAGGCCTGGTCGACGACAGTCTCGGCGCCACCGGCCGCCGTGACCCCGATCTGGCCGTCGGCCGGCACCCCGTCGATCACCTCGACCTTGATCCCGGCGGGCGCAGCGCGCAGCAGGGACTCCGCGGTCGGATCGGGGTGATTTTCGCCGCGAAGTCGCGGCCGGAATCGCCCCGATCCATGGTCGACCGGGCGGTCACGAACGGCGACCGCGATGTCGCCGGTCAGCGCGAGCGCCTTGGCCTGCGCGTAGGCGGCCATCGAGCCGTGCCAGTCCAGGTGGTCCTCGGCCAGGTTGAGCAGCAGCCCGGCCCGCGGCCGCAGGCTCGGGGCGTAGTGCAGCTGGAAGCTGGACAGCTCGGCGGCGATCAGGTCCTGTCTCGGCTGTTGCTGCCACGGCTCGAGGGGTCCGCCGGCCAGCACCGCTTCGATGACCGGCCAGCCCACATTGCCGCAGGCGGTCACCTGCCGGCCGGCCGCCTGCAGCATCGCCTCGAGCAGGCCGATGGTGGTGGTCTTGCCGTTGGTGCCGGTCACCACCAGCCAGGGCCGCGGCGATCCGGACGCCTGGTCGATGCGCCAGGCCAGCTCGGTCTCGCCGATCACCTCGATGTCGGCGGCCAGCGCCGAGGCCAGCAAGGGGTGGGACGGTGGGATGCCGGCGGAGGTGACGACCAGCGAGCAGCCCTGCGGCACGCTCATCAGGTCGCCGGCGAAGGTGACGTCACCGGCGATCTCGGCCAGCCCGGCCGGGGCGGGCCGGTTCGAGGTGACCAGCACCGAGGCGCCGATCCGTGCCAGGTATCTGACCACCGGCAGACCCGTCACCCCGGCGCCGGCGGCGACCACCAGGTCGCCGGCTCCCGGGAGGCCCCGACCCCCGTCAGCGATGATCATGACGCGCTGCCCGGCATATCGGACAGCGACCCGGCGTGGCGCTGGCGGACGGCCATGATCATCACGAACGGTGCGGGGAGTGGTGGGGAGACCACGTCAGCCTCCGGTCAGGGAGAGCCAGTCCGCGTAGAACAGGCCGAGTCCGATTGCCGCCGATACCGCGGCCAGCAGCAGGAACCGCACGAAGACCGTGGTTTCCGCCCACCCGGACAACTCGAAGTGATGATGGAACGGCGCCATCTTGAACACTCTGACCCTGCGGGTCTTGAACACCGCCACCTGGATCACCACCGAGGCCATCTCGATCACGAACAGCCCGGCGATGACGACCAACAGCAGCTCGGTCCTGGTCAGGATCGACAGACCGGCGATCAACGCGCCGAGCGGCAGTGAACCGGTGTCCCCCATGAAGATCCGGGCCGGGTGGGCGTTCCACCACAGGAATCCAACGCAGCCGCCGACCGCGGCGGCGGCCACTACCGCCAGGTCCAGTGGATCCCGCACGTCGTAGCAGCCGGCGTACGCGGCGCTGTTCGTCGGAAGCGCCCAGCAGGCGTTGCGGAACTGGAAGAAGCAGATCGCCACATAGCCGCCGAGCACCATCACCGATGACCCGGCGGCCAGCCCGTCCAACCCGTCGGTGAGATTCACCGCATTCGACCAGGCGGCGATGAGCAGGACGGCGATGATGACGAACCCGACGGCGCCGAAGGTGATGAACTTCAGGTCGTGGGTGTACGACAGCCGCACCGAGCCGGGCGTCAACCCGTTGCTGTTCTTGAACAACAGCGCGCCGATGGCGAAGGTGACGCCGACGAAGGTCTGCCCGATCAGTTTGGCCCGCGGGTTCAGACCGAGGTTGCGCTTCATCCGGATCTTGATGAAGTCGTCGAGGAAGCCGACGACGCCGATCCCGGTGGTCAGGTACAGCAGCAGCCAGGCGGAGGCGGTCGGGCCACCGCCGCGCTCGGTCATCAGCCGGACCAGCATCGACACCAGGTAGCCGACCCACATCGCGATCAGGATCGCCGCGCCGCCCATCGTCGGGGTGCCGCGTTTGGCCAGGTGGGACTGCGGCCCGTCCTCCCGGATCTCCTGGCCGAAGCCCGGTCGGGAGAACACCTTGATCAGGTACGGGGTGAGCATCACGGACACGATCAGCCCGACCACCGCGGCGATCAGGATGCTCTTCATGTACTCCGATCCTGCCTCTCGTCGGATGCTCCGTGGTGCGCTGCGGTCTGTCCAGACCCTGCCAGATGGTGGACCGCCGAGACGACGCCGACACTGCGGGCGACGCAGATCACGTCGGTATCTCCCCGCCGGACGCGGTGGTGATCCGGTCGCCCAGATACCGCAGGCCCGAGTCGCGGCTGGACTTGAACAGCACCACGTCGCCGGCGGTCAGCAACTGCCGGAGCAGATCGTGTGCCTCATCGATGCCAGGTACCTGCTGCACCTCGTCCGCCGGCACTCCGGCGCTCAGCGCTCCCTCGGCGATGCCGGCGGTTCCCGGGCCGACGGCGAGCAGCCGCCGGACGCCGAGCTCGCCGGCCAGCGTCCCGACCGCCCGGTGCGCATCGGCGGAGCTGTCGCCCAGCTCGCGCATCTCTCCCAGTACCGCGATCGTCCGGCGGCCCCGGCCGAGTTGGGCAAGCGCACGCAACGCGGCGGCCATCGATTCCGGGTTGGCGTTGTAGGCGTCGTTGATCAGCAGCACCCCGGTCGGCAGCTCGTGCACCTCCATCCGCCAGCGACTGATCGGGGTCGCCGTCCGGAGCTCGTTGACGATGCCGCGCAGCGACATTCCGAGCGCGCCGGCGGTGGCGATCGCGGCCAGGGCGTTACCGACCTGGTGTGCACCGTGGAAGCCGAGGGCGATCCGGACTCCACCGATCTCCCGGTCGCCGCCGGGGGTCGGCAGCACGCCGGTCAGCGTGAAACCGGCCCGGCCGTTGTCATCGAGTTGCACCTCGGTCGCCCGCAGATCGGCGGTGTCCGACAGCCCGACGGTCAGCACCCGCGCCGCAGTCTGCTCCCGCATCGCCAGCACCCTGGCGTCGTCGGCGTTGAGCACGGCCAGGCCGCCGCGCTCGGCTGACGGAAGTGCCTGCACCAGTTCGGCTTTCGTTCGCGCGATCGCCTCGACGGAGCCGAACTCGCCGACGTGCGCGCTGCCGACGTTGAGCACGATGCCGATCCTGGGTGGCGCGATGGACGTCAGGTAGTGGATGTGCCCGACGCCGGCGGCACCCATCTCGGCCACCAGGAACCGGGTGCTGGTGTCCACCCGGCAGACCGTCAGCGGCACTCCGACCTCGGAGTTGTAGGAACCCTCCGGCGCGACCGTCGGACCGAAACTCCCGAGCAGCTGACCGAGCAGGTCCTTGGTCGAGGTCTTGCCGGAACTGCCGGTGATCCCGACGATCTGCAGGCCGCCGAGCACCGCCGCGTCCGCGACCGCCCTGGCGAGCGCGGCGAACGCCGCCTGGACGTCCTCGACGACGACGGTCGGCATGCCGTCGACCGGCCGGCTGCCCAGAACGGAGAGCGCGCCGTTGGCGGCGGCGGCGGCGGCGAAATCGTGCCCGTCGGCGTGTTCACCGACCCTGGCGACGTACAGGCTGCCCTGCTCCGCCTTGCGGGAGTCGGTGACCACCCCCGTCACCGGGATCCCGGCGGCCGGCTGCGCGCCGTCGGAGTACAGGGTCCCGCCGGTGATCTCAGCGATCCGGCCCAACCGCATCCGGATCACGATGCTCCCCCGACCCGATCGGTGAGCGCCGCCCTGAGTTCCTGCACGTCGGAGAACGGATGCTTGACGCCGGCGATCTCCTGGCCGGTCTCGTGGCCCTTACCGGCGATCACCACCGCGTCGCCGGGTCCGGCCAGCGCCACCGCCGCCGCGATCGCCGCCCGCCGGTCGCCGATCTCCTGGATGTCCGCCGTGCCGGCGGTCTTGCGCGCGCCGGCCAGCACCGCCGCCCTGATCAGGGCGGCCTCCTCCGAGCGCGGGTTGTCGTCGGTGACGATCAACACGTCGGAGCGCCGGGCGGCCTCGGCGCCCATCATCGGACGCTTGCCGGTGTCCCGGTCGCCGCCGGCGCCGACCACCGAGATGATCCGACCTGGCACGCTGCCGCGGACCGCGTCCAGCACCGCGACCAACGCCGCCGGTTTGTGCGCGTAGTCGACCACCGCGAGGAAATCCTGCCCGGCGTCGACCCGCTGCATCCGGCCGGGCACGTGCACGGTCGACATCGCCTGCGCGGCGAGCACCGGGTCATGGCCGGCCGCCTGCACGCAGGCGACCGCGGTCAGCGCGTTGGCAACGTTGAACGCGCCGGGCAGCGCCAGCTCCATCGTCAGCCGCAGTCCGTCCGGCCCGGCCAGCTCGATCCGTTGCCGCCCGGTCGGGTCGGCGGCCACCGCCAACGCCCGCCAGTCCGCGTCGGCGGCCCCGGCCGCCGATACCGTCAGCCCGTCGGGATGATCGGCGGCGAGCCGCCGCCCGTACTCATCGTCGATGTCGAACACGGCCCGGTCGGAGCGGCCGTCGAACAGCTTCGACTTGGCCGCGAAATAGTCCTCCATGTCCGGGTGGAAGTCCAGGTGGTCCTGGCTCAGGTTGGTGAAAGCGCCTACGGCGTAATGGGTTCCGCCGACCCGGCCAAGCGCCAACGCATGCGATGACACTTCCATCGCGACCGCCTGCACACCGCGCTCGAGCATCACCGCCAGCAGCGCCTGAAGGTCAGGTGCCTCCGGCGTGGTGAACATGCTGGGCAGCACCTCGGCATCCGGCACGCTGCCGCCGATCCTGGTCATCACGGTGCCGATCAACCCGGTGCGCAGCCCCTGGGCGGCGAGCGCCGCCTCCACCAGGAAACAGGTGGTGGTCTTCCCCGATGTCCCGGTGATGCCGATGATCGGCAGCCGTCGGGACGGATCACCGTAGATCCGCGCTGCGGCGCCGCCGAGCGCCTGGCGCGGGTCCGCGACGATCAGCAACGGAACTCCGGCGGCGGCCGGTTGTTCAGCGATCAGCTCGGCGCCGGCCGGGTCGGTGAGCACCGCCACCGCACCGGCCGCGACCGCCTGGCCGGCAAAGTTCGCGCCGTGCACGTTCGCGCCGGCCAGGCCGGCGAACAGGTCGCCGGGATGGACGTCGCCGCCGCGCAGGGTGGCGCCGGTGACCAGCGGGTCGACACCGCCGGCCGGAGCTTCGACCAGCCGTGCGCCGACGGCCGTCGCCAGGTCCGAGAGCCGGGCGCCGGGGGTCGATTCCGGCCGCGAAGAAGTGGTGGGCACGACTGCCAACGCTACCCGCCGAGATTGACGTACAGGTCCCGCACCGGCGCGGCCTCGGCGGACGGCGGCACGTTCATCGCGTCCATCAGGTATGCCCCGAGATCGTGGAACATCGGGGCCGCGCTGGTGCCACCTTCACGGTCGCCGCCCGGCCGGTCCAACGAGATCACCACCACGTACTGCGGGTTGTCCGCCGGCAGGAAGCCGGCGAAGGTCGTGGTGTACATCGAATCGGAGTACTTGCCGTCGACGAACTGCTGAGCGGTACCCGTCTTGCCGGCCACCTGATAACCGGTGATCGCTGCCGCCGGGGCGGTGCCGCGGTGGGCCATGTCGCCGTCCTGCACGGTCGCGGTCAGCATCGACCGCAGGGTCTTCGCGGTGGTCGCGTCGATCACCCGGGTGCCGGCCGCCGCCGGCGTCTCGGTGGTGGTGCCGTCGGTGGTGGTCGCCTGCACCAGCGACGGCGGCAGCCGCACCCCGTCGTTGGCGATCGTCTGGTACACCGCGGCCAACTGCACCATGGTCATGCTGACGCCCTGCCCGATCGGCACGTTCGCAAAGGTCGAGGCGGTCCACTGCGATTTCGCCGGGTCGGCGCTCCAGACCGGCAACCTGCCGGGCGACTCACCGCTGAGTTGGATGCCGGTCTTCTTGCCGATGCCGAACTTCGTGATCATCGAGTAGTAGTCCTTGACCCCGACCTCGTTGGCCAGCATCAACGTCCCGACATTGCTGGACTTGGCCAGGATCCCGGTAGCCGTCATGTCGACCGGCCCGTGGGACCATGCGTCGCCGACGGTGATCCCGCCGGTGGTGATCTGCCCGTCGACACTGAGCACGGTGTTCGGGGTGATCAGTCGCTTCTGCAGGGCCGCGGCGAAGGTCACCACTTTGTTCACCGAGCCCGGCTCGATCGGGTCCGCGATCCATTGGTTCGACCACTCGGCGGGGCTCTTGTCCGTCAGGAACTGCTTGGGGGTGTAGGAGGCGCCGGCGACGATCTTGCCGGTCTTCGTCTCCTCGATCATCACGTTGCCGCCGTGCGCGCCCATCTCGGTCACGTACTGCTGAAGCACCTGCTGGGCGCGGTACTGCACGTCGGTGTCCAGGGTCAGCTGGATCGAGGTGCCGTCGGTGGCCGGGGTCTCGCCGCGCACGGTACCGGGGATCGGTGTGCCCTGGGTGTCCACGTCGACGTCCCGGGATCCGGGGGTACCGGCCAGCGTTGCGTCGTAACGGTTCTCGATGCCGGACAGGCCCCGCCCGTCCCATCCGGTGGTGCCGACAACGGAGGTGGCGATGCCGGCATTCGGATACTCCCGGACGTCCTGCCGATCGGGCACGAGAGCGTTGAGTGCCTTGTCCTTCGCCGTGATGCTCAGGTGCAGCCGGTCCTGTTGCGTCACCTTCTGGCCGGGCTCGGCCTCCGTCTTGGGGAAGCCGTACAGCAGCAGCGGGCGCACCTTTTCCAGGATGGCGTCGCTCTGCGCCGGCATCACCTTGTCGGCGACGTAGACGTATTTCTTGGTGCCGGACATCTTCTTGATCAGACCGGCCCTGGTGAGGCCTTTCGCCGCGGCACTGTCGGCCAGGGTGGACAGGATGACGTCGGCCACCGCGCCCCGCTGCCGGTCGTCGGCGAACAGGGTCGGTCGGACGGCGAGCCGGCGGCCCTCGACGCTGAATGCCAACTGCACTCCGTTGCGATCGGTGATCGATCCGCGCTGGGCAGGCAGATCGATGGTCCGTTCCCGCTGGTTCTCGCCGGCCGCGGCGTAGGCGGCGGCGTCAACCGTCTGGATCAGCACCAACTTGGTGAGGCCGACGCCGAGCAACGCCAGCATCACCACCAACGCCGTCCGGCCCCTGGCCTTGTGGTTGACCCTGGCGGCGGCAGACTTGCGGACCCGGCGACCGCGGACCGACTTCGGCTTCTTTCGCGGCTTCGGGGCGCTGACCACCCTGACGCGCTCCCGTTCGACGCCGGCCGGTCGGCCGCGGGTCGGTACCGGACGGGACGGCGACCGGCGCCGCCCACCCTGCCCGGTCGCCTGGCCACGCTCGGTGCTGCGTCGCTGTTCGGTGCTGCGTCGCTGTTCGGTGCTGCGTCGCTGTTCGGTGCTGCGTCGCTGTTCGCCGCCGCGCCGCTGGTCGGCGCCGCGGTCGGTCCGCGCCCGTTGCGGACGGGGTTGACCGGAATCATCCTTCGGCCGGGCCATGGTGCCCGCGGAGCTGCGGACGGAGGCCGACGCCGGCCGGCCGGTGCCGGTCGACCTGACCGCGCCGGTCGACCGGCCCCCGGCGTTCGACCGGGCCGGCCGGCCGCCGCCCGCCGCTGCCGAGCCGGCGCCCCCAACGGTCTGCCGGCTGTCGCCGGGGCGGCCGGACCGACCCTGACCGGTGGACGCCGTGGGACGGTGCGCCATCATCGACCTGCCTTGCTGGTGTTCGTGGTGGTCTTTGCCGCCGCTGTCGTCTTTGCCGCCGCTGTCGTCTTTGCCGCCGCTGTCGTCTTTGCGGCCGTGGTCTTCGCGGCCGTCGTCTTCGCTGCCGCCGTTTTCGCTGCCGTCGTTTTCGCTGCCGTCGTTCTCGCCGGTGCAGTGCTACCCGGTGCGGTGCTACCCGGTGCAGTGCTTCCCGGTGTGCTGGCCGGGGCGGGCGCGGCCGGCGCGGAGGTTGCCGGACGCGGCGTGCCGATCACCGTCGCGCTGCCCTTCGTCATCACGATCACTGCGGGATCAACCGCCTGCACCAGTCCCATTTGTTGTGCCTTGCGGGCGATCTCGGAGATCGAGTCGAGCCCGGCGATATCCCGCTGCAGCGACTCGACCTGCAGCCGAAGGTCAACAGCGCGCTCCTGCGAGTCGGTGGTCCGCATGCCGACCTCGTCGGTCCTGGTGTTCAGGTAGAGCACGCCGACGCCCCCGGTCGCCAGCAACGCGATCACCACGATGACGAACGGGATCTTGGCCATCGTTTCGCGGATCGGCACCCCGACCATCGTCAGTCTCGGGTCGGCCATCCGCTCGGCCCGCCGCCGACGGCGATCGTAGGCCCGGTCCGCGGCCGACTTCTGTTTCACCGCAGCCGTTCTGGTGCTCGGCGCGGGCCGGGCATGCTGGCGACCAGCGGCCCGGACACGCCCAGCATCGGTAGCGGCGGCGCCGGACGGCCGGCGGCTCGGGCGCGGACGCCCGTTCCTGGGTGCAGTGGTGGTCATGCCGCCCTCCGAATGCGTTCGGCAGCCCGCAGTCGCGCCGATGCGGCCCGCGGATTCTCGGTGATCTCCTGGTCGGTCGGTGCCTGCATCCCCCGCACCAGCAGCCGGAACTCCGGCGAGTGCTCGGGCAGATCCACCGGCAGGTCGAGCGGTGTGGTGCTCACCGTGCGACCGGCGATGGCGCGTTTGACCAACCGGTCCTCGAGCGAGTGATAGCTCAGCACGACCAGCCGCCCACCGACCGAAAGGTGGTTCAGCGCCAGCGGAACGGCCCGTTCAACGGCGCCGAGTTCATCGTTGACGGCGATCCGCAGGGCCTGGAAGGTGCGCTTGGCGGGGTTGCCGCCGGTTCGCCGGGTGGCGGCCGGGATGGCCTCCCGGACCACGGCCACCAGCCGTGCACTGGTGGTGAACGGCTCCTTGACCCGCTCACGGACCACCGCTGAGACGATCCGGGGGGCGAACCGCTCCTCACCGTACTCGCGCAGGATCTTCACCAGCTCGCCCGGCGCCGCGGTGTTCAGCAGCTCGCTGGCCGGCCGTCCGGTGGTCGGGTCCATCCGCATGTCAAGCGGCCCGTCCTGGGCGTAGGCGAAACCGCGGCCCGCTTCGTCCAGCTGGAGCGAGGAGACGCCGAGGTCGAAGAATGCCGCGGTGATCTCGCCATCGGCCAGATCGGTTGCCACCTCCCCGATCTCGTCGAAGACGGCGTGCACCAGGCGCACCCGGTCGGCGAACCCGGCGGCGGCGATCCGGCGGCCGGCGATGTCCAGCGCTGCCGGGTCACGATCCAGGCCGATCACCTGCAGGCCAGGGTGCTCGGCCAGGAACCGAAGGGTGTGCCCGGCCATCCCGAGTGTGGCATCGACCAACACGGCGCCCGGTGCGCTCAAAGCGGGGGCGAGCAACTCGGACACCCGGCCGGCGAGCACCGGAATGTGAATGGTGGACAAGGGATCCGGGTCCGAACCCGGAACCGGGGGATGTTGCTGGTCGCGATCCACCTGTCCCCTCCCGGGTCGGCTGGCGGGTGTCCTGACGGTCGTGATGGTCGAGCTCCGGGGGGCTCGGTTCCGATGGGGGCTTGCGGTGGTGCTCTGCTGGATCACTGAGTCCTGGTCCCCACCCGCCGTCGGTACCTGGCGCGGGGGAAGTCGCGTCAGGGACGTCGGCGGGTGCAGGCCGGGCGGCAGGAGCCGGCGGCGCACTCGGCGGTCAGAGGGGGTTGAGCGTCCCCCTCTCCGGGTTGGCGTAGGCCGCCTCCTGGCGGGCCTCGTAGTCGGCCCACTCGGCGGCGTCCCAGATCTCCATCCGCAGACCGATGCCGGTGATCACCACGTCCTTGTCCAGCTGGGCGTACTGCCGCATCCTGGCGGGCACGGTGATCCGGCCCTGTCCGTCCGGGTGCTGCTGGTCGGTGTTGGCGAGCATGTAGCGCTGGTAGCCGCGGGCGCGTTCGTCCGTCACCTCGGCGTTGATCGCACTGTGCGCGAAGGTGCCGAAGCCCTCGGGGGTGAAGACGTACAGGCAGCGGTCCTGTCCCTTGGTCAGCATGACGCCGCCGGCGAAGTCGTCGCGGTACTTGGCCGGCAGGGTGATCCGGCCCTTGTCGTCCATCCGGGGGGTGTAGGTGCCGAGAAACCCGTTGTCCGCCATCTGCCGGTCACCTCCCAACCTCCTGTGTGCGTCTTCGGCGGTGCCGCCGCCGGGCCGTTCGTCCGGTCCGCCGGACCACCACTGCTGGTGGTGGATCTGCCCGCTGACCCCAGACTGTGCCACATCTCCCCACTTTCTGCCACCATCTGCCCCCATTTCCTCCAACGAACCTCCGAACGGGTGACGCACGGCGCGTTGCTGCAGGTCATCGGGGGTGGCTGACGGTGGGGCGGCGCCCTGACACGCCGGGCCATCCGGCGTCCGTCGGGCCGCCGGTCCGGCCCGCCACCTGCTCGAACACCCCACGGGACGGTCGGGACAGCGGTTCCGGATCGGTGGCGACCGAACCGTGGGGCGAGGTGGGGCAGGTGGGGCTTCGGTGGGTTCCGGACCGCCGCCCGACCGATTGACACGAGCAAATCGGTCCAGGCCGCTACCGACGGGCCGCCGGTTTGGCAGACTGAACCTTTCGGCACCCTGCCGCGTGACCCCTGGCAGGTGCATCTGACTCCGACCGGGAGGCTCTCGCGTGGCACAACACCTGCAGTCCGAGGCACCGCCGCAGGGAACTGCGCAGACGTCGGCGGGCGGTTCCGGACCTGCAGGTTCTGCCGGCCGGGCCGGTGGTCCGGTCGATGCCGACGCGCTCGACTTCGAGCAGATCGCGCAGGCCGGTCAGCGGATCGGCGCGTCCGTCGGCCGGGTGGTGCTGGGCAAGCCCGAGGTGATCCGGTTGACCACCATCGCCCTGCTCACCGAGGGTCACCTGTTGATCGAGGACGTGCCCGGCACCGGGAAGACCAGCCTGGCCAAGGCACTGGCCCGGTCGGTCGGCGGCAGCGTCAGCCGGGTGCAGTTCACCCCGGACCTGATGCCCTCGGACGTGACCGGGGTCAGCATCTACGACCGCAACACCAGCCGGTTCGAGTTCCGGCCGGGCCCGGTGTTCGCCAACCTGGTGGTCGCCGACGAGATCAACCGTGCCTCTCCGAAGACCCAGTCGGCCCTGCTGGAGTGCATGGAGGAACGTCAGGTCACGGTGGACGGGACCACCTACCCGCTGTCCCGCCCGTTCCTGGTCCTGGCGACCCAGAATCCGGTCGAGATGGAGGGCACCTACCCGCTTCCGGAGGCCCAGCGCGACCGGTTCCTGGCCCGGATCTCCATCGGCTATCCGGATCCGGTCTCGGAGGTCGCGATGCTGGCCGAGCGGGACCATCAGGATCCGCTCGACTCGGTGACCGCGGTGGCCGACGACGCCACCGTGAAGGCGATGATCCGCGGGGCGAGCAGGGTCCACCTGGCGCCGGAGTTGCGCGCCTACATCGTCGATCTGATCGGTGCCACCCGAAACAGCCCCGAGGTCCGACTCGGGGCCTCACCCCGGGCCGTGCTGCACCTGGGCAAGTCGGCCAAGGCCGCTGCCGCCCTGGACGGCCGGGCCTTCGTGGTGCCGGACGACATTCAGCGGCTGGCCGCCGTGGTGCTCGGCCACCGCCTGTTGCTGACCGTCGAGGCACACGCCGCGCACCGCTCGGCCGAGGACATCGTCAACGGACTGCTCGCCCGCGTGCGGGTCCCGCGAGGTAGCGGTGGCTGACCTGCCGGACCGCCCGGTGCGCAGTGGCCGCGGAATGACGACCCGTGGCCGGTGTCTGTTGGCCGGCGGGCTGGCGGCGGCCATCTGCGCCTTTCTGCTGGACGAACGCGATCTGTTGCGGGTCGGGATCCTGGCCGTTGTGCTGCCGTTGGCCGCCTACCTGCTGACCGCCACCCGCAGGCCCAAGCTCGAGGCGACACACCAGGTATTGCCCGACCGGCTCTCCCCCGGCACGGTCGGCCAGGTGACGCTGACCTTGACCAATGCCGGCGCCACCCGGACCCGCACCGTCGAGCTGATGGAGTCGCCGACCCCAGGGCTGACGGCCGGCATGCGCTGCCTGTTGCCCGGGTTACGGCGCGGCCGCTCGGCCCAGGCGACCTACCGGCTGTACGCCACCGGCCGCGGCCGGTTCCAGGTCGGGCCACCGCACGTCCGCTTCGCCGATCCGTTCGCGCTGTGGGAGGACGTCCGGAACATCGATTCCCGCGCCGAGGTGCTGGTGGTGCCCAGCGCCGTCCGGCTGGCCGGCCTGCCGGCCGGCTCCGGTAACCGTTCGGCCGCGTCCGGACGGGCGGCGGTCGGCTCGGTCGGCGGCGACCCCGACGTCGCCATCCGCAACTACCGCAACGGCGACGACATCCGCACCATCCACTGGCGGGCATCGGCCAGGCACGACGACCTGATGGTGCGGCTGGAGGAGCCGGTCTCGCACGGCGGTGCCGTCGTGCTGCTGGACAACCGGCAGACCGCGCACCGCGGCGCCGGCGTCACCTCTTCGTTCGAGACCGCGGTCACCATGGCCGCATCGGTCAGCCTGCATCTGGTGAACACCGACCACGAGGTCAAACTCACCTCGCACAACAGCGACGTGATCGCGCACGGACACGACATCTCCGACGACGTGCTGGCCGGCCTGGCGGTGATCGAGTTGGACGACGACAACGAGATCGACGTCGCCCCGGTCGGCACCGCCGGCATGCTGATCGCCGTCCTCGGCGACATCGATCCGTCAATCGCCGGCCGGCTGATCGCCGGCAAACCCCGTGGCGTGCAGGCGATCGCGCTGATGCTCGAGGTGGGCGCCTGGGCCGGCCCGGGCGATCCGTCGACCGAACCCGCGGCGGCCGGACGGCAATTGCTGGCGGCCGGCGGCTGGCGCACGGTGAACATCCGGCCGGGTGACGACCTCGCCGAGGTCTGGCGGCAGGCCTGCCAGTCGGGCGACAGCTTCACCGGGCCGCACTCCGCCGGCCCCGGCCGGCGCAACGGTTCGAACGGCCATCCGTCCGGCAACGGACGGGTCGCCGCCGCCGTGGGGAACCGTCGATGACGACGACCGCGATCCGACCGCCGACGCCCGGACCGGGCGTCGCCGGACCACCGCCGGCCCGGCCGCCGGCCGCGCCCGGCCGGCCACCCGGACTGCCGGGCCAGAGCCCGGCCGACCGGCTCTGGGTCGGCCCGACCCTGGTCGCCGCGCTGTCGGTACTGGCCGGCGCCTCGGCCCTGTCGGCGACCATCACCGGGTCCGACTGGGTGGTCCCGCTGATCGAGGTGATCGGCGTGATCTGGCTGCTCGGTATCGGTTGTCGGCTGCTCAGGGCGGCCGCACCGATCACCGTGCTCGTCCAGTTCGCCGGACTGATGATCGCGCTCACCGGGCTGTTCACCACCAGCGGCTGGGGCGGGTTCATTCCGAACGCCAGGGCGGTGCAGGAATCGGGTGAGCTGCTGTCCGGTGCCTGGAAGCAGATCCTCGGCACGGTGCCGCCGGCACCGGCCACCGTCGAATTGTCGTTCCTGATCTGTCTGACGATCGGCACCACCGCACTGATCGTCGATTTCCTGGTCGCCGAGGCCCGCTCCCCCGCGCTGGTGGCGTTGCCGCTGCTGTGCCTGTACTCGGTACCGGCGTCGATCGCGACCGAACTGCTGCCGTGGTGGACGTTCGCGCTTCCGGCGGCGCTCTATGCGCTGTTGCTGGCGATGACCGGCCACATCGGCGCCAGGTCGCGGGGCCGGACCAACCTGACGTTGATCGTCAGCGCCGTGGTGATCGCCGCCGTCGGAACGGCGACGGCCGTCGTGGTCGGCGATTCGGTGACCGGTATCGGCACCGAGGGTCGGCTGCCGCGCAACGCGGCCGGCGGCGCCAGCCAGATCGGCCTGTCGCCGTTCACCTCGTTGCGGGGCGATCTGCAGCGCAGCGACCCGGTCGACCTCATGCGGATCAGCGGACTGCCGCGCCCGGACTATCTGCGAACGGTGGGGCTGGAGAAATGGGTGCCTGGCGAGAACGCCGGCTTCCGCGAGCCGACCGACCTGGCCGACAACGGGCCGGCCAACGGCACGCTGGCCGGCGTCGATCCCGGTGGCGCCGATCCGGTGCCGATCCAGGTGCGTTCGTTGCAGATGGCCGACAAGTTCCTGCCCATCTACGGCCGCACTGTGTCGGCCTCCGGCCTGGCCGCGGGCTGGGTCTACGACGCCCGCTACAACTCGATCCACCGGGAGGCCAAGCTCAACCCGGGCACCTATTCGATGCGGGCGGCCTTCCCGCTCCCGTCGGCCGCCGACCTTCGAACCGACTCCGTCAGCCCGGATTCCGCGCTGACCGACACCAGCGGCGTTCCCGAATCGGTACGACAACAGGCGAAGGACGTCACCTCGAACGCCCCTACCCCGTTCGACAAGGCGGATGCCCTGCGGAAGTACTTCACCGACCCGACCAACGGGTTCACCTACTCGCTGCAGGTGCCGCGCGGTACCACCGGCGACCCGCTGAGCGACTTCCTGGAGATGAAACAGGGCTACTGCGAGCAGTACGCCACCACCATGGCGGTGATGCTGCGCACCCTTGGCATCCCGGCCAGGGTGGCGGTCGGCTACACCCAGGGAACCGAGCAGCGTGACGGCTCCTACCTGATCACCACCAACGACGCACATGCCTGGGTCGAGGTGAAGTTCGACAGCCACGGTTGGGTGCGCTTCGACCCGACCCCGTTGGGCGGCGGCCTCGGCAACGAGCAGGGATTTGACGAAGCGGCCGGCGGCGCCGGCGCCGGTACCACCGAGACCACCGCGACCACCACGGAGTCGTTGTCCGACACTCCCCGCGGCAATGCCCAGGATGCCGACACCGAAGCGCGCGGGCAGGCGGCCGACACCGGACAGAATGCCGGCGCGGCCGCCGACGAGGTGCCGACCTCGTCCGGGGTGCCGGCCGGCCTGTGGTGGACCGTCGCGGTACTGATCCTGTTGGCGCTACTACTGGCCGCGCCGAGCGCGGTGCGCCGCATCCGCCGACGCCGGCGGCTGTCGGTGGCCGGCGGCGGAGGTCCTGGGGCGGCGAGCGCCGCCTGGGCCGAGGTGGAGGACATGATCGTCGATCACGGTCTGCCGCTGCATCCGACGGAGTCGACCAGGGCGACCGCCAACCGGCTGGCCCGCACCTCACGACTCACCGAGAACGCCCGGCACCGCCTGCGGGACCTGGTGATCGCCGCCGAACAGGAGTGGTACAGCGACCGTCCCGGACACTCGACGGCGGACGGCAAGGAACTGGTGGCGGCGGTCTCCGCGCTCGGCGAGAGCCTGGACCGGTCGGCCCCGCGCTCGGTGCCGGACCGGTTGCTGCCACGCAGCATCCGCCCCTCGTCCAGGGACTGATTGCTGCCGGCTCAGCCTTCGGAGTCGAACCGACGGCGGAGCCGCTCCTCCATCCGTTCGGACAGGCTGGAGGGCGCCTTCGGTGGTTTGGCGGTGGGGGTGGCGGCGATCTTGCCGCGACCCGGCACGCCGAAGACGAACAGACCGACGCCCGCCACCATGACCAGGAAGCCGACGACCGACACAGCGACCCCGAGGGCCAGCACATTCTGGGTCGCGATCACACCGACCACCAGCGCGACCAGACCGATGACGAACAGCACCGCCGAAACGATCGGACGCCGTCGCCTCATCCTGGTCACATCGACGCTCGTCGCGAACTTGGGATCGTTCTCGTAGAGCGCGCGTTCAATTTCGTCGAGCATGCGCTGCTCGTGCTCGGAGAGCGGCATCGGGTCCCTCCTGAAGCACCTGGGCGACTCGCCTCGGTGATGTCGGGCCCGCGTGAGGCGGGTGCGTGGACGGCAGCGGATGTACTGCCTGATGCCAGGATACGATCACCTGGCCCGGTGTACTAGCCGGGCGGGGAATCTTCCCGTCGAAGTCGCCCTATTGACCCGTTCGGGGTGACTTTTCCGGCCGTTCGGGCCGTCCGCCCAATAAACTGGCGGGCCGCAATGCCGCGGCACCGAACCTGGCCGACACCCGATCGACCGTCGTCTCTGCCGCACGCCACCCCGGGCGGCCGTCGGCGGCGTCGTCGAAACTCAGTTGCTCGCTCACCTCTGCCCGCGCCGTCAGCCCCTCAAGGCGGACGCCGACCAGTCGGACCCGGCGGGTCGGGCCGAGCCTGTCGAGCAGTTCGACCGCCGCCGCATGGATCGTCCGGCTCAGGTCCGTCGGGACTTCGAGGGTGATCGATCGGCTGATGGTGGTGAAGTCGTCGAAGCGGATCTTGATGGCGACGGTGCGGCCCTGCTGGCCCGCTGCCCTGGCCCGCCGCGCCGTCCGGTCGGCGAGGCCGAGCAGTTCGCGGCGCAGGAAGACGGTGTCGGCCGAATCGACGGCGAAGGTCGTCTCGGCGCCGATCGACAACTCGGTGGACTCCGGGGTGACGGCCCGCTCGTCCCGGCCCCAGGCCAGGTCGTGCAGCTTGCTGCCGGCAGCAGCGCCGATCCGGCGGATGAGCCAGGCCCGGTCGGTGCGCGCGACGTCGCCGACGGTGGTCAGCCCGAGACCGAGCAGAGTCTTCTCGACGGCCGGCCCGACGCCCCAGAGCGCCCGGACGGACAGTGGATGCAGCAGGTCGATGACGTCGGCCGGCGGCACGATCAGCAACCCGTCCGGCTTCGCCAGCCCGGAGGCGAGCTTGGCGATGTACTTGGTGGACGCGGCGCCGACCGTCGCCGTCAGCTGCAGTTCGTCGCGGATGCGTTCCCGCAGAGCGACGGCGATGGTTCCGGGCCGGCCACCGGTCCGGCCGGCGCCGGCGACGTCCAGGAACGCCTCGTCCACCGACACCGGCTCGACCAGTGGGGTGACGTCGGCGAAGATCGCCATCACCTGTCGGGACACCTGGTAGTAGGCCTCGTGGTCGGGAGCGATCACCACCATCGACGGACACAGCGCCTTCGCCCGCCCGATCGGCATGCCGGACCTGACACCGGCCGCGCGTGCCTGATAGGTGGCCGAGAGCACCACGCTGCGGCCGCTGGTGCCGGCCACCATCATCGGTCGCCCGCGCAGTTCGGGTCGACGACGGAGCTCGACGAACGCGAAGAACGCATCCATGTCGATGTGCAGCACGGTGCACTCGCTGTCGTCGACGGCCGCCGGGTCGTCGGTGACGTGCCGGCGGCTGTCTGCGCTGAATCCCATCAGCCGATGCCCATCAGTCGATGGCTCTCAGCTGTCCCGGACGGCCAGCACGTGCAGATCGGCCGCGATGTCGCGCAGCGGCGGATCGTCAGCGATCTGACGTTCCAGCACGGCCAGTTCGTCGGCGCCCCTGGACGACGGCTGCAGCACGGCGCTGGGCACCAGGCCGCTGACGACACCGACGCCACGGACCGCGGAGATCGACAGTCCGGAACCGGCCAGCAGCTCGCCGATCGAGTCCACATCGAACCGTCGGCGCAGCGGGTCGGCGGATCCGAAGGTGCCGGCGGGGTCGGCATGCACCGCGGCCGCCTCGGTGAAGCGGCCACTGATGCCCAGCGCGATCACCGCCGCGTACCGGCCGGTGACCAGCAACGACACCGTGCCGCCGGGGGCCAGCGCGGCGGCGATCGCGGCCATCGCGGCGCGCGGGTCGTCGACAGATTCGAGCACGTGGTGACACAGCACCAGCCCGACGGAGCCGTCGACGACCGCACCGGCCATCGCGTCGGTATCGGCCTGGATGCCCAGCACCCGGTCGGCGACGCCGGCCTCGCTCGCCCGGCGGCGCAGGGTGGCGAGGGCATCCATCGACGGATCGACCACGGTCACGACGCACCCCTTGACCGCCAGCGGCACCGCGTCGGTGCCGCTGCCGCCGCCCACATCGAGCACCTGCAGCCCGGCGATCGTCGGCAGCGTCGCCAGCGCCACGCCCACCGGGTCGGTCCCGCGGTGCGGGTCGGACCCGCGGTGCGAGTCGGGCACGGCTACCTCCTGCCGTTCGGGGCGGACGGCACGCCGGAGGATCGCCGCACCGATGATCGCCGGGAATCCTGCGTATCGCTCGGGTTTCTGGCTCCGAGCGTATCGGCGCGTGCCGACAGCCGATGAGGCGGCGCGCCCGGTAGGTTTGGCATGTGTTGGTGGCCAGCGTTCTCAGTCTCAAGGGCGGCGTCGGTAAGACCACCGTCGCCCTCGGTCTCGCCTCGGCCGCGGCGCAACGCGGCGTGCGGACCGTGCTGGTCGACCTGGATCCGCAGGCAAACCTGACAGCGACCCTGGTCCCCGATCACGACGCCTCCGCGGCGCCGACGGGCGGGCTGACGACCATCGCCGAGGTACTGGCCGATCCGCGTCGCAAAGTGGTGCGGAAGGCGTTGCGCCCATCGGCCTGGAGCGGGCGTTTGCAGGTGCTGGTGGGCAGCGAGCACGCGGAGACCCACAACCATCCGGATCCCGGCAGCAAGCGGTTGTCCCGGTTGGCGACGGCCATCGAGAAGCTGCCCGGCGGCACCGAACTGGTGATCATCGACTGCCCGCCGTCGCTGGGTCAGCTGACCCGCAGTGCACTGGTGGCCAGCGACCGCGCGGTACTGGTCACCGAACCGTCGCTGTACGCGGTGACCGGGGTGCAACGCGCCCTCGAGGCGGTGCAGGCGGAACGGGCCGCGCACCAACGCGGGCTGCAGCCGCTCGGCGTGGTGGTGAACCGGATGCGCCCCCGTTCGGTGGAGCACGAGTACCGGCTCGCCGAACTGCACGAGCTGTTCGGTCCGCTGGTGCTGCGCCCGATCCTGCCCGACCGGGCGGCCATCCAGCAGGCGCAGGGCGCCGCTGTCCCGATTCACCAGTGGCCGTCACCGGGCGCCAAGGAGATCGCCGGCATGTTCGACGCGCTGCTCGACCGACTGCTGCGAGCCGGCGATCGGCGCCGGGTCCGGCCGGTGCCCATCGCCACGGTTGCCGTTCCCGATCCCGTCTGAGTGGCCGCCAGCCGGGTGCGCCGTCAGCCGGGTGAATCGTCAGCCGGGTGCGGCGTTGACCGGGTGCGACGTCGGCCGGGTGGGTCCGTCAGCCGGCGAAGGCCACCGGCGCCAGCCTGGCCTCGATCAGGTCCAGGAACTCGGCCGCCTGGCGCAACATGTCGTCGGCCTCCCGGGCGCCGATCGACCGGCTGATCCCGGCCTCGGCGAGTTGCCGCTTGCCGGCTCCGGCCTGGAAGAACGCAGCCCATTCGGCCAGATCCGGGGCGACCCTGCCGAGCAGGTCCCATGCATTGCCGAGCCGGCCGCGACCCGGCTTCGCCCTGGTTGCCAGCAGCGCGGCGGCCGCCCGCAGCGCTGCCAGGTGGGCGGCGGCGTACCGCTCGCCCGGCTCGGTCGCCCTGATCGCGACGCCGAGGCCCCGGCCGGCATCGGCCAGCAGATCCTTCGCTGCCCTGGTCACCGGCGGGAATCGCCGCACCCTCGGGGCACTCGTCCTCGGGGCACCCACCTTCGGAGCACTCACCCTCGGGGCACTCACCGTCTGAGCCATCGTCCTACCTCCTTCTGCCGGTCGCCACCGTCGGTCGCGGCTCGTCGAACATGTGTTCGATGCTACCTCCGGGCTCCGACACCCGCCACCCAGATCGCCGCCCGCCGTGGTCTGATGGAGTCCATGCTGGCCGAGCCCACCGACAATGCTCCGACGGACGTCACCCTGCGGGCCGTCACCCCGCGTCGGTTCACCCTGCTGGCCGACCAGTTGATCGCCATCTACGTGGCGGCGATGCGCTACCCGCCCGGCACGGCGGGCGGGCGCCGTCAGCTCTGGCTCGAGCACAGCGCCCGGCCCGGCTTCGCCTGCGTCGCCGCCTTCGATCCCGATCAGCAGCCGTTGGCCTTCGGCTACGGCTACACCGGACGGCACGGTCAGTGGTGGCACAACGAGGTGCAGCGCGGCATGACGACGGCACTACGGAACGAATGGCTGACGGACTACTTCGAGCTCACGGAGTTGCACACCCGCCCGGACGCCCAGGGTCACCGGATCGGCGAGCAGGTGCTGCGCACCCTGCTCACCGACCGGCCGGAACGGCGGGTGCTGCTGTCGACTCCGGAGGGCGAGAACCGGGCCTGGCGGCTCTACCGTCGGCTCGGCTTCTCGGATGTGTTGCGCCAGTACCGGTTCACCGGTGACCCGCGCCCGTTCGGCATCCTCGGTCGCGCGCTGCCCGTCGACGTGTAGCACGGTCGACTTCGGGGAGGACGCCCGACTTCGGGGTACCACCGGTGATACCCCGAAGTCGAAGTCCGTGGGGCGGCTGACGCCGACGGCGTCCAGCAGCCGATCAGAGTCGCCGCAGCAACGCGGCCAACGGGTCGAGGCCCATCCCACCGGCGCGCAGCGCCGCGGTGTGGAACGCCCTGGGGTCGAAGGTGTCGCCGTGCCGTTGCCGGGCTGCCTCCCGGCCCTGCAGCCAGATCCGCTCCCCCACCTTGTAGGCCGGTGCCTGACCGGGCCAGCCCAGGTAGCGGTCGATCTCGTCCTTCGAGTGTGCCGGGTCGGTGATGGTCCGGGTGAGCAGGAACTCGAGGCCGAGCTCGGGTGTCCAGCGTTCGCCCTCGTGGAAACCGGTACCGGCCGGAATGACGAACTCCAGGTGCATCCCGATGTCCACCACGACCCTGGCGGCCCGGAACAGCTGCGCGTCCAGCATGCCGAGCAGGTCGGCGTCGTCATCCAGGTAGCCGAGCTCGCGGACCAACCGCTCTGCGTACAGCGCCCAGCCCTCGGCGTGACCGGAGGTGCCGGCCAGCAGCCGCTGGAAGTCGTTGAGATTCTCCCTGGAGGCCACGGCGGTGGCGATCTGCAGGTGATGCCCGGGCACCCCCTCGTGGTACACCGTTGTGGTCTCACGCCATGTGGGGAACTCCTGCCGGTCGGCTGGCACCGACCACCACATGGTGCCGGGCCGGGAGAAGTCGTCGTTCGGCCCCGAGTAGTAAGCACCGACGCCGCCGCCGGGCGGCGCGATCCGGCAGGCCAGGGTACGGATCGGCCCCTGGATGTCGAAGTGGCTGCGGCCCAACTCCTCCACCGCCCGATCCGACAGCTCCTGCATCCAGCGCTGCAACCCGTCGGTGCCCTGCACCCGGTACTTCGGGTCGGCGTCCAGCTGCTTCGCCGCGCCGGCCGGGCCGGCCCCGGGAGCGATCCGTTCGGCCACCTCGATGAGTTCCCGCTCGATGTCCAGGAACTCCTGCCATCCCCAGGCGTAGGTCTCCTCGAGATCGACGGTGGCGCCGAGGAAATCGCGCGACCCGAGGACATAGCGTTCGCGCCCGACAGCGTCCTTCGCCGGCGCCATCGGGGCCAGTTCGGTGCGCAGGAACTGTGCCAGGTCGCCGTAGGCCGCGTCGGCCGCGGTGGCGCCGGCGGCCAGTTCCTTGGCCAATTCGCCGTCCCGGCCGGCGCCGGCGGCCAACCCGGCGAAGAAGCCGGTACCGCCGGCTCCGGAATAGGTGTCGCACTGCTCGGCGCACTTGGTCACCTGCCGCAGCGCCGACACCCGGCCGGCCGCGGCGCCGGCGGCCAGGCTGGCCCGATAGCCGGCGAGGGCCTCCGGCACCGCGAGCATCCGGCGGCCGATGGTCGCCCAGTCGTCTTCGGTGTCCGTCGGCATCAGGTCGAAGATCATCCGGACGGTCTGCAGCGGCGAGTCGATCACGTTGAGGTTGGCCAGGTTCCAGCCGGACTCGGCCTTGTCCCGCTCGACCGCCAGGCGCTCGGCCAACACGTCGGCCGCCACCACGTCGTCGTCGCCGGCCGGCTCGGTCGCATCGAGCGCGCTCAGGGTGCGGGTGACCAGCTCGTGCTGGGCCCGCAGACCCTCCGGCGACAGGTCGTCGAGCCGGTCGTCGCTGCCGGGCCGGCCGACATAGGTGGCAAGCGTCGGGCTCAGTGCCGTGAGCTGATCGACCAGGGTGTTCGAGATATCGGTGATGGAACGGTCATCGGTGGCGGGAGGGTCGGCTTTCGTCATCCCAGCAACCTACGTCAGCGATCCGGCTCGCCGCCGGACTTATTCCGGCCCTCCGGTGCCGCGGCGGTGGTTGTTTCGTCAGCCTCGTCCTCGGACGCCTCGCGGTGCGCCTCGCGCACCACCAGGTGCGCCGAGACCGGCGCGGTGAGGAACTGCAGGATGACGATCAGCACCAGTTGCCCGGCCACCGCCCAGGTGCCAAGGCGCAGCCCGACCCCGAGCATCAACAGCATGATTCCCAGCACCTGAGGTTTGGTGGCGGCATGCACCCTCGACCGGGTGTCGGGGAAGCGCACCACCGCGATGCCGGCCAACATCGACAGCGCGGCCCCGGCGATCAACAGGATCCCGGAGATCACCTCGATGGCACTCATTTACGGTCCCGGGGAAGAAGTTTCGCCAGACTGGCGGTACCGAGGAAGCCGAGCAGCGAGACCACCACCGCGACCACCAGGGTCACTGCACTGTCGGTCGCGGCGGCGTTCAACACGATCACCCCGACCACGATCGCCAGCAACACGTCAAGGGCGGCCGCCCGGTCCAGCAGGGTGGGTCCACGCTGCAGCCGGACGGCGGCGAAGAGCGCCCCGATGGCGAACATGGCACCGGCGATGATCACCATGACGGTCATCTGTCCTTCCTGCCTTTCTGTTCGGGAGTTCCACTTGGTGCGGCAGGTGCGGCGGCCGACTCCGGCGCCGCCGATGACGCCGGCGTCGGCTCCGGCACCCGGGCCGGCTCCGATCGCGGCGAGTAGGCCAGCGCCGCCCTGATCCGCTCCTCCTGGGCGAGCACCGACCGGGTCATCTCGTCGACCGGGTCGTGTTCGACATCCAGCAGATGGATCAACAGGGTGCGCCGCTGTGGATCCGCGTCGATGATCAGGCTGCCGGGGACGAGCGAGACGGCCAGCCCGGTCAGGTGCTGCAACAGGTCCGAGTCGTTGGCCAGCTGCACCTCGATCACCGCGCTGCGCGGCAATCTCGGACGCAGCGCCAGCGCCGCGACGTGCAGGCTGGCCAGCACCACGTCGCCGAGGAACCTGACCAGCAGGATCAGCGCCCGCCACGGGTGCAGACCGAACCGGAACTCCATCGGCGGCAAGGGGAACAGCCACAACACGACCACTGCGGAGACCGCCCCGACCAGCAGCAACGAGGGTGCCAGCGAACCCCACAACATCACCCAGACCACCATCAGCGCACCGAACGTCATCAGTGCGGCGCGCCAGCCGCCGTGCCCGAGTTCACGTTCCTGCCGGCTCTGCCGGGGATCGACCGAGGCCGCACCGGCCGCCGCCGGGCTCGCGGCGAGCGGACGCTCGCGCTGGTGGCGCCGTGACCGCCCGCTCACGATGCGCCCAACACCGCGGTGATGTACACGGACGGGTTCGACAGGCCCTGCGCGGCCCGGTCGGCGAACCCGTAGATCGGTCCGGCAGCAACGGTCAGCGCCAGCCCGGCGAGCACCACCGCCAGCGTGGCGCCGACCATGCCCACCGGCATCGACCTTGCGTCACCGCGGGTTTCGATCTCCTGCGGCAACCTGCGTCGCCGACGGCGGCCGGCCGGGCGCTCCCGGTCCGATCGCTCACCGGCCGCCGACGGTCCGACCGGGAGCCCGGCCATCCCGTCGTGCTCCCGGGCGGGCGCCGGCCGCCAGAAGGCCCTGCCCCACACCCGGACAATGGCGTAGAGCGTCAACAGGCTGGTCAGTGCGCCCCCGGCCACCAGCACCAGCGCGGTGACGCCGCCGGTTGCCAGTCCGGCCTCGAACAGCCCGACCTTGCCGATGAAGCCGGAGAACGGTGGCACCCCACCGAGATTCATCGCCGGGATGAAGAACAGGATGGCCAGCGCCGGGGCGGTTCGGGCCAGCGCACCGAGCTTGTCCAGCTTGGTGGTTCCGGTGATGTGCTCGATCAGCCCGGCGGCCAGGAACAGCGCGGTCTGCACCAGGATGTGATGCGCGACGTAGAACACGGTGGCGGCCAACCCTTGCGGCGTCCCGATAGCCACGCCGAAGAGCAGGAACCCGATGTGCGACACCAGGGTGAACGACAGCAGCCGTTTGATCTCGTTCTGCGCGACCGCGCCGAGGATCCCGATCAGCATGGTGGCCAATCCGACGATCATCAGCAGGGTGGAGAAACCGCCGGGGAACAGCAGCGTCTGGGTCCGGATGATCGCGTAGATGCCCACCTTGGTGAGCAGTCCGGCGAACACCGCGGTGACCGGAGCGGACGCCGTCGGGTACGAGTCCGGCAGCCACGCCGACATCGGCCAGACGGCCGCCTTGACGCCGAACGCGATCAGCAGCATCGACTGCAGCACCACCGCCAGCCCGGCCGGGAGATCGGCCAGCCGGCCGGCCAGATCTGCCATGTTGAGCGTCCCGGTGGCCGCATAGATCATCGCGATGGCCGACAGGAAGATGATCGACGAGACCAATGCCACCACCACATACGGTGCGCCGGAACGGATCCGCTCCATGGTGCCGCCCAGGGTCAGCAACACGTAGCTGGCGGTCAACAGGATCTCGAAGCTCACGTACAGGTTGAACAGGTCGCCGGCGACGAAGGCGTTGGACACGCCGGCGGCCATGATCAGGAAGGCCGGATGGAACACCGAGATCGGTGCGTCGGTCGCCTCGCCGTCGGCGTGCCCCTGGGCCACCGCGTAGACCAGCACGGCGAGCGTCACCAGCGTGGAGACCACCATCATCAGCGCGGCCAGCCGGTCGGCGACCAGGGTGATGGCCAGCGGCGCCGGCCACCCGCCGATGTGCATCACGATCGGCCCGTCGGCGTCGATCTGCACCAGCATCACCACTTCCAGCACCAGCTGGACGGCCAGCACGGAGATGGCCACCGCGCGCTGCGCCCGCGGTCGTCGACTGAGCAGCAACGCCAGACCGGCGCCGAGCAGCGGCATCATCACCGAGAGCGGTAGCAGGGCGATCATGTCGTCCTCCTGCCGTATCCGCTGCGGACTGTGCTCACTCGGAACCAGCTCCCGTCCGTAGTTCCTCGATCGCGACATCGTCCGGATCGTCCGGAACCTCGCTCTGCCGGGTCAGCTGGTAGTTGCGGTAGATCATCGCCAGCAGGAAGCAGCTCACGGCCAGCGTGATGACGATCGACGTGAGGATGAGCGCCTGCGGTATCGGGTCGGCATGGGTACCGTCCTGGCCGACGATCGGGGCACCGCCGCCGACCCCCGATGAGAGCAGCAACAGGTTGGCGCCGTGACCGATCACCATGAATCCCAGCAACACCCGCAACAAGTTGCGGGAGAGCATCAGGTAGACCCCGCCGGCGAACAGCCCGCCGATCAGCACGGCCACCACCACGTTCACCGTCATCGCGACAGCTCCTTCCGCCGCTGTGCGCGGTCATCGGTGGCCCGCCGCGCGGCCCACGCCTGTCGGTCGAGTTCGGCTCCGAAGGAATGCAGCACGTCAAGCACCAGTCCGATCACGATCAGGTAGACACCGACGTCGAAGATGGTCGAGGTGATGAATTCCAGGTCCCCGAGAACCGGTACGTGCCAATGGAAGATCACCGACTGCAGTGCCTGGCCACCGCCGATCAGCCCGCCGATGGCGGTGGCCGACGAGATCAGCATGCCGGTGCCCATCAGCGCGCCGGCGTCGACCGGTGCCGCCTCACCCAGCTCGAACGGGCCGCCGGCGATGTACCGCAAGGTCAGCGCCAGCCCGACGATCAGCCCGGCCGCGAAGCCACCGCCCGGCAGGTTGTGGCCGACGAACAGCACATATACCGAGAACATCACCACGATCGGGAAGATCAGCCGGGTGGCCACCTCCAGCAGCAGCGAGCGACGCGGCATCCAGTTGGTGGTCAGCCATGGCGAGGGCCGGTTCGGCCGCTGCAGGCCACTGGCCCGGCGCGGCGTGCGGGGCGCCGCCCCCGTTCGCCGGGACTGGAAGATCAACCCTGCGACCCCGGTGGCGGCCGCGACCAGTACCGAGATCTCGCCGAAGGTGTCCCAGCTGCGGACGTCGACCAGGATCACGTTGACCAGGTTCTCGCCGCCGCCGTAGGTGACGGCCGCCTCGTCCATCCCGGCCGACACCACTGTGGCCGTTCGGATGCCCGGCAGGATCAGCGCCAACGACGTCATCAGCGCGCCGACCCCGATCGCGATGGCCGCGGACACCCAACGCCCGAGCAGCGGCCTCGACTCGCGATCGGCGGCGGCGCCGCCGGGCAGCCGGGTCAACACCAGCAGCGCCGCCACCAGGGTGACGGACTCCATCAGGATCTGGGTCAGCGCCAGATCCGGTGCGCCGCGCAGGATATAGATCACCGCAACCGCGTAGCCGATTCCGCCGACCAGCAAAATGGCGATGATCGCCCTGCGGGCCCGCAGGATCGAGACCACCAGAGCGAGGATCACCACGGCCAGCACCAACTCGGCCGGATGCACGGCCGCGGTCTCCCCGATGCCGGCCCCGGAACGCAGCAGCATGGTCGCCGGGAACACGACGAAGGCGATCAGTACCGCGCCCAGCGACACCGGCACCGAACCGCGCTGGGTCGCCACGGTGACCCTGGCCGCGGTGGTCTCCAGCGCCAGCACCGCAAGCCGGTAGCCGACCCCCGGATCCAGCCCGGGGACGGCCGGCCCGCGGCGTCGGTCGAGGTGCCGTTGCGCGGCAGAGAGCGCGGCGCCGGCGATCCACCCGAGCGCCGACAATCCCAGTGGCGCAGTCAGTCCGTGCCAGAGTGCCAGTGCGTGTTGGTGGGTCGGACCGGCGGTCTGTGCGTACGACTGCAGCAGCGACTCCAGCGGCGCCGGCCAGAGCGCCAGCGCCAGTCCCGCGCCGACCAGGATCCAGGTCGGCGCCGTCATCCAGCTGCTCGACCGGCTGAGCTGGGTCCGCTCGATACCCGGTTTGTCGGCGAACGCGCCCCAGAGGAAGCGCAGGGTGTAGGCCATGGTGAGTGCCGACCCGATCGTCATCAGCACCGCAGCAACGGTGCCCGCGGTGCCGCCGGCCAGCAGCCCGGCATAGCCGGCCTCCTTGGCGACGAAGCCGATCATCGGCGGCACCCCGGCCATCGAGGCGGCGGCCAGGGCGGCGGCGACCGCCAGGGCCGGCCGTTGCCGGCCGACCCCGGACAGCTTCGTGAGATCGCGGGTGCCCGCGGCGGTGTCGATGATGCCGACCACGAAGAACAACGCGCCCTTGAAGGTGGCGTGGGCGACCAGCATGGCAATCCCGGCGAGCAGCGCATCGGGGTTGCCGGCGCCGATCAGCAGGGTGAGCAGGCCGAGCTGACTCACGGTGCCGTAGGCCAGCAGCAGCTTGAGATCCCGCTGCCGCAACGCGTTCACCGCGCCGAACAGCATGGTCGCAGCGCCGAGACCGATCAACAGCGGCTGCCAGACCCCGTTGGCAGCGAAAGCCGGTGCCAACCGGGCGAACAGGTAGATGCCGGCCTTCACCATGGTGGCGGCATGCAGGTAGGCGCTGGCCGGCGTCGGCGCCGCCATCGCGCCGGGCAGCCAGAACTGGAACGGGATGATCGCCGACTTGCTGAGGCCGCCGACCAGCAGCAGGACCAGCGCGGCGGTGGTCGTCCCGCCACTCGGCGGCGCCGCCAGGATCTGCGAAAGGTCGTAGGTACCCGCCTGTTCGCCCATCATGACTGCGCCGATCAGCATCACCAACCCGCCGCCGGTGGTGGTGATCAGCGCCTGGGTGGCCGCCGCCCTGGCCGGCTGGTTGCCGATCCGGTGGGCGATCAGCAGGTAGCTCAGAATGCCGGTGATCTCCCACATCACCACCAGCAGGATCAGGTTGTCGGCCAGCACCAGGGCGATCATGGCGCCGGCGAACGCGACCAGCGAGCCGGCGTACTTGGCCCGACCGTCGTCCCCGAGCGGGAAATACCGGGCCGAGTACAGCAGCACCAGGGTGCCGATCGCGGAGATCACCAGGACCATCACCGCCGACAGAGCATCCAGCCGCAGATCGATCGCCAGCGACAGCTCCGGCACCCAGGCCACGTGCACGCTGCGGGTTCCGCCGTCCAGTACGGACGGCAACAGTGCGGCCATCCATCCGGTGGTGGCGGCGGGCAGCAGGGCCAGCCAGAGCAGCGCCGTCCGATCCCAGCGCCTGGCCAAGGTCGGCGCAACGGTCGCAATCACCATGTACAGGGCGAGAATGGGGACGGCAAGGCCGAACAGATCCGTCACGGTGGCCACCTGGCGCTACCCGGGCGGGAGATCTGGTCGGCAATAGCTGGCACGGCGCTCCCGGTGTCGTTAGGGCGGTCGGGTCAGCTTATCGGGAGCGGGCCGTACTCCCGGACCGACCGCGCGATGGTCGCGGCCATCCGGGCACCGGAACGTTCGCCCGCCAGCGAGTTGTTGAACGTTCATATAAGTGAGAGGATGAGGTATGACTGCCGACCACCGCGACCCCACCGCCCGCGCCGGCACCGGCCTCGCTCCGGTGCTCTACCTGTCGCACGGCGCACCACCGCTGGCCGACGACCCTGTGTGGACCCGTCAGCTGGCGCAGTGGTCGTCGGATCTGCCCCGCCCGCGGAACATCCTGATGGTCTCCGCGCACTGGGAGGACGCACCCGTCACCGTCTCGTCCACCACGGGCGCACCGTTGGTCTACGACTTCTGGGGATTCCCGGAGCACTACTACCAGGTGCGCTACGACGCACCGGTCGCACCAGACCTTGCCGATGACGTCGGCAAACTGCTCGGCAGCCCCGGGTTGTCGGTGCTGCGGGACGAGGCTCGCGGACTGGATCACGGCGCCTACGTGCCGCTGGTCGAGATGTTCGCGGCGGCCGACGTCCCGGTACTGCAGTTGTCGATGCCGACCCTGGATCCGGCCGGCCTGTTCGAGATGGGCCGCAAGCTCGCGCCGCTGCGCGAATCCGGCACGCTGATCGTCGGCTCCGGTTTCACCACCCACAACCTGTCCGCGATGCAGGAGGTGTCCGGCCGGGACGGCGAGGCACCCGGTTGGTCCGCCGACTTCGATGCCTGGGCCACCGAGGTGATGGCGGCCGACAACGTCGACGCCGTGCTGGATTTCATGACCAAGGCCCCGGCCGCACGCACGGCCCACCCTCGCACCGAACACTTCGCGCCATTGTTCGTCGCGCTCGGCGCCGCACACGGCGCTGGTGCCACGCCCGGCTCGCGGAGCGTCATCGACGGATTCTGGTACGGCCTGTCCAAGCGGTCCTGGCAGCTCGACTGACCGTTAGCACCGGCCGCGGCGCAGCAGAACTCCGGTGACTTGTAGGTTGCTGGTGATCAGCCCCGATCCGGTGAGGACGCCATGGCCCGCTCCGAGGTACCCACCGATGCTGTCGTGCTCGTCGCGGGTTCCGACACCGACCCACCGAGCGGGCGCGGCCTGCTGCGGCTGACGCTGGATCGCGGCAGCGGCGCAGTCGGCGGGGCCGGTGCGGCACCCGCCGATGCGGGTGCCAACCCGAGTGCCCCGCGCCCCGAGCTGTTCGGGAACATCTCCTACCTTGCCTGGAATCCGGATCGAACCGTGTTGTACACAGCAGGTTCAGAGGGTCTCGGGGCCCTCCGCTACTCCCCCGACGGCCGCTTGCAGGCAGTTGGCCGGCGCCGATTGGACTCGGAAACACCATGCCAGATAGCCGTTTCCGCTGACGGCCGGTACCTGCTGTCGGCGGTCTACACCGCCGGGCAGGTGACCGTGCACGCGCTGGAGTCCGACGGTGCGGTCGGTCGACAGGTGTGGGTCGAGCAACTCACCGGGAGCGGCCCGGAGCCGGCGCGCCAGGGCTCGGCGCATGCCCACCAGGTGCTGCCACTGCCCGGTGGCCGGCACCTGTTGGTCACCGATCTGGGGGCCGATCGGCTGCTGCTGTTCACCCTGGACAGCGGAACCGGTCGGCTGACGCAGGTCTGCGCCGTTGCGGCCGCGCCCGGCAGCGGCCCGCGGCACGCCGCGATCGCCGGTGACGACCGCGTTTACGTGGCCGGAGAACTCGACAGTTCCGTCGGCGTGTACCGCTATGACGCTGCTGCCGCGTCCCTACGGTTGTTGTCCCGCTGCCCGTCGATCGGTGCCCTGTCGATCGCCGGAGACAATTACCCGAGCGAGATCGCCGCTTCGCCGGATTCCCGGTTCGTCTACGTGGCCAATCGCGGCACCGACGTCATCACCGTGCTCGCGGTCGACGGCGACCAGTTGGAGATCGTCGCCGACGTTCCGTCCGGCGGCAGTTGGGCACAGCACTTCGTCGTGCTGGACTCGCTGCTGGTGGTGGCGAACCAAAAGTCCAACCGAGTCACCGTCTTTCGCCGCAACGGCGCCTCCGGCGAGCTGACGCCCACCGGAATCACGGTGGATCTTCCCGCCCCGGCGTGCGTCCTCGCCGCGCCGGCGTTCCATTGATCGCCGGCACTCCTGTTGATCATGGCGCTCTGTTGATCATGGCGCTCTGTTGATCATGGCGCTCTGTTGATCATGGCGCCCTGTTGATCATGGCGCGCCGCCCGCGATTCGTCGGCAATCTGTCCGGGTTGCCGTGCAGCAGACCATGATCATCGCGAACCGGAACCGGGCCCGCCCGCCGCCTGCTCGGGGCAGGCGGCGGGCGGGAATCGGTGCCGGGTGACGCGAGGCGTCAGCTGCAGCCCGAGGTGGAGCCGCAGCCCTCACAGACGTAGCAGGCACCGGACGGCCGCATCTTGGTGCCACAGGTGAAGCAGAGCGGCGCGTCCGCGGACTTGCCGATCACCATCTCCAGTAGCTCGGTCGAGGAACCGGCGGTGGACGGTGCAGCCTTGGCACCGACGGTCGCCGCGGCGTCGGCAGCCGCCGCGCCCTCGGAGGCCACGTCGGTCGCCTCGATCGCAGAAGCGTCCTCGTCCTTCTCCGGGCTCGGGTGCAGATCCACCGACGACGCCAGGTCGTCCAACGAATCGGTGTTCGGGGCCGACCCGTAGCCACTGGCCACCTGGGCGGCGCGCTCGGCCGCCGACCAGATGCCCAACTCGGCGCGCTTGTCCGCCGGCAGGTAGTCCAGCGCGATCCGCCGGAACAGGTAGTCCATCACCGAGGTGGACAGCCGGATGTCGGGATCGTCCGTCATCCCCGCCGGCTCGAAGCGCAGGTTGGTGAACTTGGCGACGTAGCTCTCCAGCGGGATGCCGTACTGCAGCCCGACCGACACCGCGATCGAGAACGCGTCCATCACACCGGCCAGCGTGCTGCCCTGCTTGCCGAGCTTGACGAAGATCTCGCCCAGGCCGTCGTCCGGGTAGGAGCCGGTGGTCAGGTAGCCTTCGGCGCCGCCGACGGTGAACGACACGGTCTGCGACGGCCGCTTCTTCGGCAGCCGGCGCCGCACCGGGCGACCCGGTTCCGCCGGCGCCGCAACGGTTTCGGCCTTGGCCCCGGCGATAGCCGTGGTGTTGTTCTTCGAGGCGGACAGCGGCTGCCCGACCTTGCAGTTGTCGCGGTAGATGGCCAGCGCCTTCAGCCCCAGCTTCCAGCCCTGGGTGTAGATCTCCGCGACGTCTTCCACGGTCGCATCTTCCGGCATGTTGACCGTCTTGGAGATGGCCCCGGAGATGAACGGCTGGATCGCCGCCATCATCCGGACGTGGCCCATCGGCTGGATGGACCGGGCGCCCATCGCGCAGTCGAACACCTCGTAGTGCTCGTGCTTGAGACCCGGGGCGTCGATCACGTGGCCGTGCTCGGCGATGAACTCGACGATCGCCTCGACCTGCTCGTCCTGGTAGCCGAGGGACTTGAGCGCCCGTGGCACCGTCTGATTGACGATCTGCATGGAGCCGCCGCCGACCAGCTTCTTGAACTTGACCAGGGCAAGATCGGGTTCGACACCGGTGGTGTCGCAGTCCATCATCAGGCCGATGGTGCCGGTCGGGGCGAGCACGGACGCCTGGGCGTTGCGGTACCCGCTCTTCTCCCCCTCGGCCAGCGTGGATTCCCAGACCTTGGCGGCGTACTTCACTACCGCGGCGTCGTCGGTGCCGACCGTGCGGATCTGATCGTTGGCAGCCGCGTGCTTGCGGACCACCCGCTTGTGCGCGTCGGCGTTGCGCGCGTAGCCGTCGTAGGGGCCGACAACGCCGGCCATCTGCGCGGACCGGCGGTAGGCGGTGGCCTGCATCACCGAGGTGATGCCGGCCGCCAGGGAACGGCCTCCGACGGAGTCGTAGGCGTGCCCGGTGGCCATCAGCAACGCGCCCAGGTTGGCGTAACCGATGCCCAGCTGCCGGAACGCCCTGGTGGTCTCGGCGATCGGCTCGGTCGGGAAGTCGGCGAAGCAGATCGAGATGTCCATCGCGGTGAAGACGAACTCGACCGCCCTCGAGAAGGTCTCGGAGTCGAACTGGCCGTCGTCGGACAGGAACTTCAACAGGTTGAGGGAGGCCAGGTTGCAGGACGAGTTGTCCAGGTGCATGTACTCGCTGCACGGGTTCGACGCGTTGATCCGGCCGGACTCCGGGCAGGTGTGCCAGTCGTTGATCGTGTCGTCGTACTGGATGCCGGGATCGGCGCAGGCCCAGGCAGCCTCGTTGATCTTGGTGAACAACTCACGGGCATCGACCGAGTCGATCGGCTCGCCGGTCTTCCGGGCGCGGAGGGCGAACTTCGCCCCTTCAGCGGTGGTGGACTCGGTGGCCCGCATGAACTCGTCCGACACCCGGACCGAGTTGTTGGCGTTCTGGTACTGCACGGAGACGATGTCGTCGCCGCCCAGGTCCATGTCGAAGCCGGCGTCCCGCAGCGCCCGGATCTTGTTCTCCTCCTTGGCCTTCGTCTCGACGAACTCCAGGATGTCCGGGTGGTTGACGTCCAGCACCACCATCTTGGCCGCCCGGCGCGTGGCGCCACCGGACTTGATGGTGCCGGCCGAGGCATCGGCGCCGCGCATGAACGAGACCGGGCCCGAGGCGGTGCCGCCGGAGGACAGCAATTCCTTCGACGAGCGGATCCGGGACAGGTTGAGCCCGGCGCCCGAGCCGCCCTTGAAGATCAGCCCCTCTTCCCGGTACCAGTTCAGGATGGAGTCCATGGTGTCGTCCACCGCCAGGATGAAACAGGCCGAGACCTGTTGCGGTGAGGCAGTTCCGACGTTGAACCAGACCGGCGAGTTGAACGCGAAGACCTGGTGCAGCAACATCCAGGTGAGTTCGTGGTTGAAGATCTCGGCGTCCGCCTCGGTGGCGAAATAGCCGTTCTCGGTACCCGCCCGGGTGTAGGTGGAGACCACCCGGTCGATGATGTCCTTGAGGCTCTTCTCCCTGGTGTCGGAGCCGACCGCACCGCGGAAGTACTTGCTGGTGACGATGTTGGTCGCGTTGATCGACCAGAAGTCGGGGAACTCGACCCCGCGTTGCTCGAAGTTGATCGAGCCGTCCCGCCAGTTCGTCATGACGACGTCCCGGCGCTCCCAGGTCACCTCGTCGTAAGGGTGCACGCCCTCGGTGCTGTACAGCCGGTCCAGGGTCAGGCCGGCGCCGGTGGAGTGTCGGGAGCCGCCCTTGGTGGTGTCGTTGGTTGCCGAGTTGTGGGTGCTGACGGTGTCGGTCATGACGTTGGGTCCCTTCCCAGGTGGCGTCACATCTGCTCGTCCCGAGGAGCGAGCGGGGTGGTGAATGTGCGGGGTGGTGAATGTGTGGAGTGGTGAGTCTCTTGCGGTGATCGTCGCGACGGACCCGGCTGCGGTGCCGAAGGTCGGAACGGACTGCCGGTGGTTACCCGACGACGGCCGGTTGTCGACCGTTGGGCGGCCCGGCATCGGCATCGATCCCCGGCGGCGCGCCCGACTCGGCTGCCCCGGACGCGACCCCGCCGGATCCGGCGGCCGCCCGGGGGTGATCGGCGCGCAACGAGTCGATCTCGGCCATGAAGTCGTCGGCCGAGGTGAAGGCGCGGTAGACCGAGGCGAACCGCAGGTAGGCGACCTCGTCCAGCTCGCGCAGCGGCCCGAGGATCGCCAGGCCGATCTCCTGGCTCGGCAACTCCGCCGAACCGGACGCCCGCACGGTGTCCTCCACCTGCTGCGCCAGCAGAGCGAGCGCGTCCTCGTCGACCGGCCGGCCTTGGCAGGCGCGACGGACGCCGTCCACCACCTTCGTCCGACTGAACGGTTCGGTGACCCCGCTGCGCTTGACCACGGCCAGCACCGCCTCCTCGACGGTGGTGAACCGTCGCGAACACTCGGGGCAGGATCGGCGACGACGGATCGTCTGGCCGTCCTCCACCTCGCGCGAGTCGATCACCCTGGAGTCCGGGTGGTGGCAGAACGGGCAACGCACCAGGCTCACCTCCCGATCGGCGCCGGATGTGGATGGATCCGGGGAAATCTCGTGGACAAGTCGTCCCGGCTGTGGATAACCAGACCTCTATGGTACCCCAACCTGTGGACAGGTTACACCCGTGTAACTACTAGATGTAGGGGTAACCATAGGCACGGTCACCGCGATCCCGCAACATCTCGATGGCGTGTCGGCCCCGACACGTACGAGTGAATCTCAACCGGCAGGGACGGCCAGTTCCAGGCCGACCGGCAGTACCGCACCCGGGCCGAGTGCATCAAGGCCGTTGAGGTCCCGGATCCGTTCAACGACCGCTCCGGTGTCGGTGCCCGGCATCGCCGCGCCCGCGATGGACCACAGGGTGTCGCCGGGATGCACGGTGACGTGGGCGATCGCCGTCGGGTCCTGGCCGGAACCGACCGGCAGCGCTCCGGTGGCGAACAACAGGCCGACCAGCAGGACGGTGAGAGTGATCGACAACCGAGCCCAACGGCCCAGTCGATATCCGGCGGCCTCCGGTTCGGATCCCACGCACGCCGGCCGCCTCGGCTGGGCACCCATCGGCACCACCCCGACCAGCCCCGAGTCCGGACGGCGGCGGTTCGGCACCCTCGGACGCAGCCGCTGTGGTGCTCCCACCTTCGAACCGACGGTCGCCGATCGCACCGCCGGAGCCATCGCGGTCGGCGACACCACGGGAGACGCCGCCGGCGCGGCCGCCGGGCCGGACCGCCGCGGTCGATACGACCTCTCGAGCTGCATCGTCATCGCTCGTCACCTCTTGCCTTCGGGGCCCGTTCGGGCTCTTCTGCGTACGTCCGGAGCGTCCCACCTGCCACCGACAGTCGTTCCTGCCGCGAGCCGCGGACGGCCCTGGAGATCGAACGAGCGTTCTATCGAACGCCTGAACGATTTGTACACCGTCGGTCCGACAGAGGGAAGAGAAATCGGCGTGTCGGTCGAACGCATGTTTGAATTGTGACCTCCCCGGCCCTAGGCTCGGGAGCACCCGGCACGCTC
Organism: Nakamurella lactea DSM 19367; assembly: GCF_000426645.1. Taxonomy (GTDB): domain Bacteria; phylum Actinomycetota; class Actinomycetes; order Mycobacteriales; family Nakamurellaceae; genus Nakamurella; species Nakamurella lactea. Next base: position 87,295 of record NZ_AUFT01000021.1, read on the forward strand.
GGCCGGCGCAGACGTGGGAGGACCGACGTGGCCAGAGGAACCTCAGGCAGCACCGGCAACACCGGCAGCGGTGCGGACAGTGGCAGCGATCGGGGCGAACTGCACGAATTTCCCGACCGGGACGTCCCGACCGGCGACGCTTCGGGCAGGAGCGCCGAACGGCCACTGACCATGCGGCAGCAGAAGGTATTGAAGGTGATCCGTGACTCCGTCGCGCGCCGCGGTTATCCGCCGAGCGTGCGGGAGATCGGCGAGGCCGTCGGCCTCAAATCGCCGTCGTCGGTCGCGCATCAGCTCTCCGCGCTGGAACGCAAGGGGCTGCTCCGCCGGGATCCGAACCGACCCCGCGCCGTTGACATCCGCACCGCCGAGGAGATGGACTCCGACACGCGCGACAACGAGGAGATGGACACCAATGGTCTGTCCTCGCGCCCCACGCCGGCGTACGTGCCGGTGGTCGGCCGGATCGCAGCCGGTGGTCCGATCCTGGCCGAGGAGGCCATCGAGGACATCTTCCCGCTCCCCCGCGAGCTGGTCGGAGAGGGCAACCTGTTCCTGCTGAGGGTGGTCGGCGAATCGATGATCGAGGCCGCCATCACCGACGGGGACTGGGTGGTGGTGCACCAGCAACAGACCGCAGACAACGGCGACATCGTCGCCGCGATGATCGACGGTGAGGCGACCGTGAAGACGTTCAAACGCACCGACGGGCACGTCTGGCTGCTGCCGTCCAATCCCGCGTTCGACCCGATTCCGGGCGACGAAGCGGTCGTGCTGGGCCGGGTCGTGGCGGTGCTGCGGAAGGTCTGACGGCGCTGCCCGGCTATTCGGGAAGCCGCTCGCGCAGGTAGGCGATGTCGGCCGCGTGGCCCTCGACCGGCGTCTCGACGATGGCCGGCACACCGGCGGCGGCCACCGCGGCGGCGATCAGCTCGGGATCCAACAGGCTGTCGGCGTAGTTGGCGTGCCGATCACGGCTGGAACCGAACTCGTCACGGGACCCGTTGGCGTGCACCAGATCGACCCGTCCAGTGATCGCGGTGACCCGATCGACGATGCCCGCCAGGTCCTCGCCGGCGGCATGGGCGTGACAGGTGTCAAGGCACAGGCCGGCGCCGAACTCGCCAACGGCGTCCCACAGCCGGGCCAATCGATCGAACGACCTGGCCATCGCGTTCTCGCCGCCGGCGGTGTTCTCGATCAGGATCGGCACCTCGAACTCGGCGCGCTCGAAGAGCTTGCGCCAGTTCTCGAATCCCACCGCGGCATCGTCACCGGCTCCGACGTGGCCGCCGTGCACGATCAGGCCGCGGGCGCCGATCGCCGCCGCTCCCTTGGCATGCGAGGCCAACAGCTTGCGGCTGGGGATCCGGATCCGGTTGTTGGTGGCGGCGATGTTGATCCGGTACGGCGCGTGGACGAATACCGCCAGCCCGGACGCCGCGATGGCGGCGGCATCGGGTCGCTCGGGTGGATCCGTCCACCCCTGCGGATCGGTCAGGAAGAACTGGACCGCATCGGCGCCCAGTTCGCGGGCGGCGGCAACGGGGTCGGCGTGGTCGAGGTGAGCTCCGATCGGCAGCATGCTCGCAGGCTACCGAGTGCCACCGACGGCGTCAGCTACCCGCCGGACGGGTGGGGTCGCTGTACTGATCGGTCTGCGGGACCGACACCGGCTCGGGCGCCGGGACGACCGGCTGCGCGGCGACCGGCTGCTGAACCGGTACCGCCGGTGGCGCCTGGTACACCGGCTGGGCGGCGACCGGCTGCTGCGGCATCGGTGCGGCGGCGATCTGGGCGGGCGGCGTCGGCTGCTGCGCGGTGGCGTCGGTTTCCGAAGGCTTGCGGTCCTTCGCTTCGTCGTCCTCGTGCATCGCGTTGACCTCGGACTTCAGGATGCGCAGCGACCGGCCGAGACCACGGGCAGCGTCCGGGAGCTTGCGGGCTCCGAACAGCAGAACGAACGCGGCGATGATGATCAGCCAGTGCCACCAGGACAGACCGCCCATGACGAAAACCCTCCTCGTTCAGCGGAGATCCGCTGTGATCCGACGCCGGGACGTTCGGTGCCGCCGACCCGCAGATGCGGCACAGCCCGGTACGCCTGCCCCGGAGCTTACCCGTCGTGGCCGTACGCCGGACAGTGCCGGCGGCGAACTTCGCTCGGGGAGTCCGCCGGACCTACCGGGCGAGGGACCCCGGCAGCCCCGCCGGAGATCGCCGTCAGCCGGTCGTCACCAGGTAGTCGGTCAACAGACCGGCCAGATCCGGCGGCACCTTGGCCTGCAGCCTGGTGCCGTCGGCACCGTGCTGCTCGTGCAGCACCGTGCCCTCGGCATGCACCCGGGAGACCAGGGCGCCCTCGGTGAACGGGACGACCACCTCGAGCGTCACCGCCGGATCGGGCAACCGGGCGGCGATCACCCGCCGCAGTTCGTCGATACCGGCGCCGGTCCGGGCGGACACGAAGATCGCTCCCGGCAGCAGATGCCGCAGCCGGGCCAGACCCACCTCGTCGGCGGCGTCGATCTTGTTCACCACCAGGATCTCCGGAACGGTCGCCGCGTCGATCTCGGTGAGCACCTCGCGCACCGCGGTCACCTGGTCCTCCGGCGCCGGATCGGATCCGTCGATCACGTGCAGCACCAGGTCGGAGTCGCCGATCTCCTCGAGCGTCGAGCGGAACGACTCCACCAGTTGGTGCGGCAGGTGCCGGACGAACCCGACGGTGTCGGTCAGGGTGAACAGCCGACCGTCCTCGGTGTGGCTGCGCCTGGTGGTCGGATCGAGGGTGGCGAACAGCGCGTCCTCGACCAGCACCCCGGCGCTGGTCAGCCGGTTCAGCAACGATGATTTGCCGGCGTTGGTGTACCCGGTGATGGCCACCGCGGGCACCGCCTTGGCCCGCCGCTGGGAGCGCTTGGTGTCGCGGATCTTGCGCATCGCCGTCAGCTCGGTCCGCAGCAGCGAGATGCGGCGGTGGATGCGTCTGCGGTCCAGTTCCAGTTTGGTCTCGCCAGGGCCACGGGAACCCATGCCCGCTCCGGCGGCGACCCGGCCGCCCTGCTGACGGGACAGTGCCTCACCCCAGCCGCGCAATCGCGGCAACAGATAGTTGAGCTGGGCCAGCTCGACCTGCGCCTTGCCCTCCTTGGACCGGGCGTGCTGGGCGAAGATGTCAAGGATGAGCGCGGTCCGATCGACCACCTTCACCTTCAGCCGCTGCTCCAGGTTCCGTAGCTGACCCGGCGACAGCTCACCGTCGGCGACCACCGTGTCGGCGCCGGTGCTGGCCACGATCTCGGCCAGCTCAGCGACCTTGCCCGAACCGATGTAGGTGGACGCGTCGGGGTGGCGGCGGCGCTGGACCACCGCGTCCAGGATCACCGAACCGGCTGTTTCGGCCAGCCGGGACAGTTCGGCCATCGACGCCTGAGCGTCGGCCGCGCTGCCATCGGTCCAGATGCCCACCAGCACCACTCGCTCCAGCTGGAGTTCGCGGTACTCGACCTCGGTGATGTCGGTGAGCTGGGTGGACAGCCCGGCGATCCGGCGGAGCGCGGCGCGTTCCGCGAGTTCTTCGTCGCCCCGGGTCAGTGCCATCGCCTCGTCGGCGTTCGGGGTCTGGATGTCGGTGTTCGTCATTCTGCTTACCAGAGTGCCACGTCGGGCCCAGGACTTTTCGCCGATGGCCGGCCGAGCACGTTCCGGCGACGGTGCCGGCTGCGCCGCGAGCTCAGCGCGGTTCGGGGTGGAACGCCAGGAACATCGAGATGCGCTGTCCGTCCGGGTCGTGCGGCAGCGCCGCGTATTCCCGCAGCACCTGGTTGAGCCTGGACCGCAGCTCGTCCAACCGCTCCGGGGACAGCTGCAGCCCGAGCCGCGAGATCTCCACCCGCTCTGCAGGGACCTCGGCCACCTCGTCGAAGAAGGTCCGCAACATCGTGTTGCCGCCCAGCTCCGGGCCGGTGTCCAGATTCCACGACTTCCCGGTCGCCCGGTAGGGCACCTCGCGCGAGCCGCGCGGACCTGGCCTGGTCTGCTCGGCCGCGAGAAAGCCTTGCGACACCAAGGTTCTCACATGGTGCAACACGCTGGCCGGATTGCGATCGAGCCGCTCGGCGATCTGTTTGTTCGTCAGCGGCTCGTACAGGCACAGCCGCAGGATGCGCAGCCGGACCACACTGGCCAGCGCCTTCCGCTCGGCGTCGGTCGCCCGCCGCCGGACCCGACCGGCCGGCGAGGTCGGCTCGACCGGCCGCCCGGCAAAGGTCAGTCCGTCGCCGTACTCCGGATCGGGCTGCGCAGCAGGGCACATACGCTCACCATAGGCGGCGCGCGGCCGATTCGACCCGGTTACTGATTGAATTCTCCCAATCGGTGATGCACACTGATCCGCGTGACCGACCAGACCGGGACAGCCCAGCGTCGCAGCCTGTTCCACCACCACGACTTCCGCTGGCTGTGGATCGGCGATACCGCCAGCCAACTCGGCGCCGCGTTCGGGGCGTTGGCCGTCCCCTACCTGGCCGTCACCGCCCTGGGCGCCAGCGAGTTCCAGATGGGTCTGCTCGGCACCCTCACCACGCTCGGGTTCCTGATCATCGGGCTGCCCTCCGGCGCGCTCATCGACCGCTGGCGCAAGCGCAACATCATGATCATCGCCGACCTCGGCCGGGCGGCGCTGCTGCTCACCCTGCCGGTCGCCTGGTGGGCCGGCTGGTTGACCTTCGCCCAACTGGCGGTGGTCGCCACCATCGTCGGCATGCTGCAGGTGTTCTTCGACGTGTCGTACCAGAGCTATCTGCCGACCCTGGTGCACAGCGACCAGGTGGTCGAGGGCAACGCCAAACTACAGGCGTCACAATCGGTCTCACAGGCCGTCGGACCCGCACTCGGCGGACTGCTGATCAAACTTGCCGGCGCCGTCTGGTCGATCGGTATCAATGCCGTCGGCTACCTGATCTCGGCCGTCACGCTGTTACGGATCCGGCACCGCGAGACCCCGCCGACGCCGGCCGAACGGCAGCCGCTGGTCACCGAGATCGCCGAGGGCCTGAAGTTCGTGGTCGGCCATCCGCTGCTGAAACGGCTCATCGCCTGCACCGGGATCGGCAACCTGTTCAATTCCATCGGCCAGGTGCTGATCGTCTTCTACATGGTCCAGCTGCTGCACCTGTCCGCACTGACCATCGGCATCATCGACTCGGTGGCCGCGGTCGGCGGGCTGGCCGGCGCCCTGGTGATCACCAAGCTGGCCAAGACGATCGGCGAGGGCCCGAGCATCATCCTGACCGCGTTCACCATGGTGCTGTTCAGCTTCAGTTGGGTGCTCGCGTGGTACCTGCCGGCGACGCCGGTGCTGCTGATCACCCAGCCGCTGATGATGGCCAGCCTGGTCGCCTACAACATCGCGACCGTCAGCTTCCGGCAGCGGCTGTGCCCGCCGAAGCTGCTCGGCCGGATGAACGCCTCGGCCCGTTTCCTGGTCTGGGGAACCATGCCGATCGGCTCCTTCATCGGCGGCGTGCTCGGGCACCGGCTGGGCACCGTTCCGACCCTCTGGATCGCCGCGGCCGGTGGCGCACTGTGCCTGCTGCCGTTGGTGTTCTCACCGTTGTGGACGCTTCGGACCTTGCCCAAACACACCGAGGACCCGGAGGGCGACAAGCTGACGGAGCTGACGGAATTGACGGAGGCCGCGCCCGGCGGGCTCACCACCGAGAGCCCGGTCGACGTCGGCGGGCCGGACCACTCGGGTCGGGGCTGACGGGCTGACGTCAGCCGGCCAGTACCGCCGGATTGAGGGTTCCGCTGTAGACCAGCACGGCCGGCCCGGTGAGATCCGCACCGTCCGCGCCGACCCGCACCTGTACCCGGCCGCCGGGCACCGTCACCGCCACCGTGCCCTCCGACAATCCCTGCGCGGCAAGGTGTACGGCAGCGGCCGCCACCGTACCGGTGCCACACGAGCAGGTCTCGCCGCTGCCCCGCTCGTACACCCGCATGGTCACCGCATCCGGTCCGTCCGGCCGGACGAATTCGATGTTCACCCCGTGCGGGAAGGCCGCCGCGTCGTACCCGGGTGCCTCCCGCAGATCCAGCTCGGCCGGGTCACCGTCGATCAGGCAGACCAGATGCGGATTGCCAACATCGGCGGCGCGGCCGGACAGCTCCCGGCCGGCGACGACCGCGGAGGAGGCCCCGCCGAGCGTCACCGGTCCCATCCCGATCCGGACGTCACCGGTGACATCGAGGTCGGCGGTCCGCACCCCGCCCCTGGTGTCGAACTCGATCCGGCCGGCGGGCGTCCAGCCGGCGTCCACCAGGAACCGGGCGAAGACCCTGGCCCCGTTCCCGCACATCTCGGCGAGTGACCCGTCGGCGTTGCGGTAGTCCATGAAGTAGCGCCCGTCCTGCCCGGGGGTCACCCGGATCACTCCGTCGGCCCCGATCCCGGCCCGGCGATCGCAGATCAGCCTGGCGCGCTCGGCGGTCAGCTCGAACTCGCCCCGCGGGTCGGGCACCAGCACGAAGTCGTTCTCGGTGCCGTGCCCCTTCACGAAGCTCGGACCGACCTGCTCTGCGCTACTCACGAGGACACCCCCCTCGTCCCTCGGGGGCTGCCTTCGTTCAGTGCCGATGGTTCGTTCGCCAGCTCGCTCACGCCGATCAGGCTACGGGTGCCCTTCGATCCTGCTGCCGACCAGGGCGAGCGCGGCGTCCAGCAGCGCCGGGTCGGTGGCATCCAGGTCGTGCCGGCGGGCGTCGCGGCGAAACCAGGATCGCTGCCGGCGGACGAATCGCCGGGTCGCGGTGACGGTATCCGTCGTCGCGTCCGGCAGCGCGCGGATGCCGTCGACCACCTCGATGAGCTGGGCGTAGCCCAGCGCCCGGCGGGCGGTGCTGCCCTGCCGCAGACCTCGTCCGATCAGCCCGGTCACCTCGTCCAGGAAGCCGGCCGCCAGCATGGCGTCGACCCGCTCGGCCAGCCGCCGGTCGAGCTGCTCGGTGGGCCGGTCCAGGGTGAGGATCACCGCGTCGTAACGGGCCGGCCCTGGCACCGGCATGGTGGCGGTGAATGGTTGCCCGGTGATTTCGATGACCTCCAGTGCCCTGGCGATCCGCCGGCCGTTGCCGGGCTGGATCGCGGCCGCCGCCGCCGGGTCGACTGCCGCCAGTTCGGCGTGCAACGCCGCGGCGCCGCGCTCCTGCACCTGCTCCAGGAACTTCTCCCGGACCGCCGGATCCGTTCCGGGGAAAGCGATCTCGTCGATCACCGCCTGCACGTACAGGCCCGACCCGCCGACCAGCACCGGCGTCCGGCCCGCGGTCAGCAGCCGCTCGATCTGCGCCCTCGCGGCCGCCTGGTAGACCGCGACGCTCGCCGTCTCGGTCACCTCGAGAACGTCCAGCAGATGGTGCTCGACACCGTGCCGCCGGGCCACCGGCACCTTGGCCGTGCCGATGTCCATACCCCGGTACAACTGCATCGAGTCGGCGTTGATCACCTCGCCGTCCAGCCGCAGGGCGAGCTCGATCCCGAGCTCCGACTTGCCGGTGCCGGTGGGACCGCAGACGACGACCAGGCGGCCGGCCGCTCCGCTCATCGTCGCCAGCAGGCGACGTGGTAGCCGACCCCGTACGGGTGCCCGAAATACTCCGCCCGGACCGTCGAGGTGTTTCCGCTGAGCAGTTCGGCCAGCACCATCAACGAAGCCGGCGCGGTCGCTCCGAGCGAGCCGGCCAATTCGGCGTTCGCGGCACACCAGTGCCGCAGCTGCAGAGGCCCACCGTCGGCCGTCAGCGCGTCGTGCAGTGCTTCGTCGAACGATTCGGCCCTGGCATCCTCGGCGGCCGGTGCGTCGTCGCCGTGGCAGATTGCGCCATCGGCGAGTACCACCACCCCGATCGGTTCGTCTTCGGTGATCAGGTGCCGGACGACGGTGGGCGAACGGTCCGGGAAGGAACCGTCGGCCCGGCGATGAACGGGGCCGACTTCCAGCGCGTCCAGGCGTGGACCGCGCCCGAGCAGCGAACGGGCGATCCAGACTCCTGGTGCGAGGTCGACCGGCGAATCGCCTGATCGAACGGGGTCGGGATCGGGTGGCCCGGACAGCGGGGTGCTCCGACCGAAGGGAAGCCGGCCGGGATCGGCGCGCACGTTCGGTATCCAGCGCGCCGCGCGGCCCGGCGTCACCACCAGGAGCCGGCCCAGGTTGCCGATCGCCGCGTCGTTTGCGGCGATGACCACGTCGTCGAGCGCCCGTCGCACCCCGTCCACCAGAGGCTGCTGCTCGGCGGCCAGTGCCGGCGCCACCCCGGGGATCAGCAGCGGGGCAGCCGGGCAGAGAGCGGCGGCGACGATCACAGCCGCAGAGTATCCGGCGCCCCGGCGTCGATCAGATCCCAGCACGGTTCCGGAGGCCGGTCTCGCCCGCGCGCGAAGAAGAAGGCACACTGAACTGTGCCGTCGGCCACAGGCCGACCGCAGACGACCGGGGTGCCCCATGGGCACCCGGGGATCGCCCGATCCCCGACGAACGCAGGAAGGCCCGTTCCGATGACCGAGGACATCTCCACCGGTACCCCCACCGACTCGCAGACCAGCACTCCTGCTGCAGCAGCCCCGCCGGAGGCAATGAGCGTCCCCGGGCCGGTACCGGGTCCGGCGGTCCCTGATCCCGGCCCCGCCGGTCCGACGCCGACTCCGGACGTCCCGGTGCCCACCCCCGACCCGGCCGCACCGCCGGCCCCGCCCACGCCGGAGCCGCTGCGCCCCGAGCCCGACCCGGTGCCCGCGCCTTCGCCGGTGCCAACACCGTCGCCGGCGCCCGCGCCGTCGCCCTCGCCTGTCCCTGCACCGTCCCCCGCGCCTGCACCGTCTCCTGCGCCCGCACCACCCGTCCCCGAGCCGCTGCCGGCCCCCGAACCGACACCCGACCAGGCGTCGTCGGCCGATACCGGCTCGACCACCGGCGTGGCGCCGGAGGCACCCGCGCCAGGGTCGGCATCCGAACAGCAGCCGGCACCCGAGCCACAGCCGGCACCCGAACAGCAGCCGGCACCCGAACAGCAGCCGGCATCCGAACAGCAGCCGGCATCCGAACAGCAGCCGGGCGACCAGACCCCGACGCTGGCCGACGCCGGTCCGACATCGGCCGACGTCACCCCCGCACCGGCCGAGACCGCCGAGACCGCCGCCGCACCTGCCGCACCCACCGAGACCACCGAGACCACCGAGACCACCGAGACCACCGAGACCACCGAGACCACCGAGACCACTGCCGCACCGGCAGGGACCGCGACCGCCGACGTGGCCGCGGACACCGCGCCGCCGAGCCCGGCCGCTCCGGCGGGCCAGGCGCAGGAGCGGCCGGGCGGCGGCCGCCAGCGGCCGGCCCGCCCGGGCGGCGGACGTCCCGGGCGACCGGGGGCCGGCCGGAGCCACCGTCCGGGTCACCCGTCGGCGGCGCCGAGCGCGACATCGACCACCGTCGTCGAACCCACCGTCGAGCCGGTCGATCCGCACCAATGGGGCCGGATCGACGACGACGGCACCGTGTACGTCAAGACCACCGACGGCGAGCGTTCCGTCGGGGTCTGGCAAGCCGGTGACGCCGAGGCCGGCCTGGCCCATTACGGCCGGCGGTTCGACGACTTCTCCACCGAGATCGCGCTGCTGGAGGCCAGACTCGCCTCCGGCGCCGGCGACCCGAAGGCGAGCAAGGCCCAGGCGATCGCGCTGCGCGAGCAGGTGACCACGCTGTCCGCGGTCGGCGACCTGGACTCGGCGGCCGCCCGGCTCGAAGTGGTCATCGGGGCCGCCGACCAGGCCATCGCCGGCGCCTCGCAGGCCCGGGCGCAGGCGCGGACCCGCGCGATCGCGGCCAAGGAGGCGCTGTGCGCCGAGGCCGAGGAACTCGCCGAGTCGACCCAGTGGAAATCGACCGGTGACCGGCTGAAGTCGATCGTCGACGAGTGGCGGCAGATCCACGGCATCGACCACAAGACCGACGACGTGCTGTGGAAGAGGTTCGCCAAGGCCCGGGACACCTTCTCCCGCCGCCGCGGGTCACACTTCGCCGAACTCGACAAGCAACGGGCCGCGGCCAAGGACGTCAAGGAGGAGCTGATCAAGCGCGCCGAGGCGCTCTCCGACTCCACCGAGTGGGGCGAGACCGCCGGCGCCTACCGCGATTTGATGACGGAGTGGAAGGCCGCCGGCCGCGCGCCGCGCGACGTCGAGGACTCGCTCTGGGAACGGTTCAGGGCCGCCCAGGAGCAGTTCTTCTCCCGGCGGAACCAGACCTTCTCCGAGCGTGACGCCGAGTTCGAGGCAAATGCCAAGACCAAGGAACAACTGCTGGCCGAGGCCGAGGGGATCAAGCCCGAGCAGGATCTGGAGGCCGCCCGGCGTGCGCTGCGCAGCATCCAGGAACGCTGGGAGGAGGCCGGAAAGGTTCCGCGGGAGCGCATCCGCGAGTTCGACTCCCGGCTCCGCGCCATCGAGGACCGGGTCCGCAAGGCCGAGGATTCGCACTGGAAGCGGACCGACCCCGAGACCCAAGCCAGGGTGGACCAGTTCCGCAGCCGGGTCGATCAGTTCCGCAGCCAGGCAGATCGGGCCAGGGCGGCCGGCAACGAGCGCAAGGCCAAGGAGGCGGAGGCACAGGCGGCGCAGTGGCAGGAGTGGCTGGCGGCCGCGGAGAACGCAGTCGACGGCTGACCCCACCCGCTCAGAGATCCACAACGGCACAGGCCCCGCCACGGGCCTGTGCCGTTGTCCGTCCGGCTGCGGGTAGCTCTTGACACGGACCCTCCGGGACGGCCAGACTTCCGCCAGAAATCGTTATCTCGTTGGCGAGAGGCGGGAGGAGTGCGGAGATGTTCGGTCATATCCTCCCGGTCCTGAAGGGCGGCGCGTGACGCGCCGGCGGACGGCTGCGTTGGCAGCTCTCGCCTGCCTGGTCGCGATGATCGCAAGCTGCGGGTCCGACGCCGACGATCGCGCAGAACCGCCGACCTCGGTACCGCCACCCGATCGGCTGCCCACCGGCGCCCTCCCGCATCTGCTGACCGGCGTCAGCAACGTCACCCGGATCGGCCAGCTCACCGGACCGGACGGGATCAACCACACCGACACGGTAGAGATCGCCGGTGCCGACCTCGGGTCGATGTTCGAACACGATGGGAAGACCTGGTTCGTCTTCGGCGACACCTTCGGTCAGCGGGAACCCGGCCTCACCGGGGGCGGCGGCCAGGAATGGCGGAGCAACGCGCTGGCATACAGCACCGACACCAACCCCGCTGACGGCATCACCTTCGACGGCTTCGTCACCGACCCGGCCACCGGCTGGGCGCTGGAGATGATTCCCGGCGACAAGATCGACAACGAAGAGATGACGAAGATCCCGACCTACGGGTTCAGCGCCAACGGGGCGATGTACCTGGACTACATGTCGGTCAAACACTGGGGCGAGCCCGGCGAGTGGGAAACGAACTACTCCGGCCTCGCCAAGTCCACCGACGACGGGAAGACCTGGCAGCAGCTGGACGCGCCGAAGTGGCCGGGCGACAGCAACTTCGTCCAGGTCAGCGTGACCGACGTCGACGGCGAGCTGTACTTCCACGGCGTCACCCACGGCCGGTTCGGCGGCGTACAGCTGATGAAGGTCGCCGCGATCGATGTGGAGAAACCCGGTGCGTACCAGTACTTCTCCGGCACTTCCGGTGACGGCACCCCACAGTGGAGCAGTAACATCGGCGCCGCGAAGACCATTGTCGACGCGGCGGTCGGCGAGCTCTCGGTGGCGTGGAACCCGTACCTGCAGCGGTGGTTGATGACCTACACCGCCGGTGACGGAGGCGGATCGGCGATCCGCGAGGCGGCGGCGCCATGGGGACCGTGGAGCGAGGCGATCCCGCTGGTCACCCAGCAGGACGCCCCGGGTCTCTACGCCCCGTACCTGTCGCCGACGTACGTCGCCGATGGCGGTCGGCGGATCTACTTCACGCTCTCGATCTGGGATCCGTACCAAGTCTTCTGGTACCGGGCGGATCTGCAGAAGTCCGGCGCCGCAGCAGCTTCGGTGCCGGCATCCGGTACGTCCTGAACCATCGGAGATCAACAGCAGCAACTCAAGGAGGAGTCATGCGGACCAGATTCAGGAGAGCGAGCGGCCTGGTGGCGGCGGTCGTCGCCGGCGCATTGGTGATGACCGCGTGCGGCGGCCCTTCGGCGCCGGTCGGTGGCGGCGCCGCCGGTGGTGGTGGTGGTGGTGGTGACACCACGGCCCAACAGACCAGCGACGGCGGCGGTGGCGACGTCACCAGCTCCGCGGTCGACACCAAGTCGGGCGTTTCCGAGGCCGCCGGCACCACGGCAGCGGGTGCGGTCTCGGTGACCTTCTGGCAGCAGAAGTTCGAGGACTACCAGCAGAAATGGTTCGGCGAGAAGGTCAAGGAGTTCAACAGCTCGCAGAGCAAGGTCCACGTCAACTACATCGTCGTGCCGTCGGACGTCTGGGACCAGAAGTTGAAGGCCGCGCAGACCGCCGGCACCCAGCCGGACATCGCGACGACCAATTACGGCGCCATCCGGGCCGGCGTCGACGAAGGCAAGTTCGCCGATCTGGACTCGCTGATGCCTGCCGATGTGTTCGCCGACATCAAGGACAACGTGAAGAGTTTCGTCCAGGTGGACGGGAAGAACTACGCCTACCCGATGCTCGTCGAGCCGTCGACGGTGCTGTACTACCGGACCGACCTGGTGAAGGCCGCCGGCCTTGACCCGACCAAGCCGCCGAAGACCTGGGACGAGCTGATCACCTGGGCCAAGAAGCTGACCACCGACAAGGTCAAGGGGATGACGATCGCCTCGGTCGCCGCCGACCTCGGTTGGTCCAGTTGGGGCCTGCAGTACAACGCCTGCGGGCATCTGCCGGTGACCGGTGACTGGTCCGCCGGCCGGGCGACCGAGCCCTGCTTCGAGAAGTTGCTGGCGTTCTACCAGACGCTGTTCCAGCAGAAGCTGATACCGCAGCAGCCGAAGGTCGGCTACCCCGACGCCTCGCCGTACATCAACGGCGAGGTGGCCATGATGGCCGACGGCTCGTGGGCAGTCGGCCAGATCAAGGACTCCAAGAAGAAGGACCTGCTGGCCAATACGGCGGTCGCTGAGTTCCCGTCGCTGGACGGCGATGCCAGCAAGCCGACCGCCACCCTGGGCGGTTGGACGCTGACCGTGGACACCAAGTCCAAGAACCAGCAGGCGGCGGCCGACTTCGTCAAGTGGCTGCTGGCCGACGATCCGCAGCGGATGGCCGACTTCTTCAAGCTCAGCGGCTTCTCCAAGTACACCGTCCGCACCTCGGTCGACAAGGCGCTGGCCAACACTCCCGAGGCCAGCAACGACCCGTTCATGAAGATCATCAGCGAGCAGGTGGTGGCGCACGGCAAGGCCGAACCCGGATACCCGTGGGACATCTCGTTGGCATTCGGCACCGCCATCGAATCGGCCATGAAGGGCAAATCCGATGTCCCGACCGCGCTCAAGACCGCGGACACGGCCATCAACCGGGTGATCAAGCAGCAGGAGCTCGCCGGGAAAGGCCCAGGCGACAACTGATCCCACCGGGTCGGTGTGCCTCGCCCAGCCCGGCGCCGCACACCGACCCGCCGCTCCGGCCCGACCATCGACGGACCGGCCGGCCCGTGAGCCGTCCGCACGACCCGAGACACCCGGGGACTTCCCATGACGATCACCCGTACCACTGATTCGGCAACGGCCGCCAGCTCTGCTGCCGCTCCGCCGGCGACGCTCTCCCGCAAGCAACGGCGCGCGCTGAGCAAACCGCCGAAACACCTGCGTTCCAACGGCATTGCCTACGCGATGATCGCGCCGCTGGTGATCCTGCTCGGCATCTTCGTCATCTGGCCGCTGATCTATGCCTTCTATCTGTCGACCTACAAGACCTACTACAACAAGCCGGCCGAGTTCGTCGGCCTGCAGTTCTACAAGTTCGTGCTCACCGACCCTGATTTCTGGGCATCGCTGTGGGTAGGACTCAAATACTCGCTGATGGTGGTGCCGACGGTCCTGGTGCTGGCGCTGCTGCTGTCGACCTTCATCAAGACGCTCGGCAAGAAGGGTGCAGCGATCCTGAAGACGACCGTGTACCTGCCGACCGTCGTCTCGGTGGTGGTCGTCGCCCTGCTGTTCGTGTTCATCTACCAGGACACCGGCTTTGCCAACTGGTTCGTCGGGCTGTTCGGCATCGACCCGCAGGCCTGGCTCAACACCGATGCCAGCGCACTGCCGTCGGTGTCGGTGGCGGGTATCTGGATGGGCTTCGGTATCTCGACCCTGATCCTGCTGGCCGGGCTGCTGGACATCCCGGAGAGCTACTACGAATCCGCGGCGCTGGAGGGCGCCAACTGGTTCCAGCGCACCTGGTACATCACCATCCCACTGCTCAAGAACGTGTTTCTGTACCTGCTGGTCACCGGCTTCACTCTGGCCATGCAGGAGTACCTGCTGCCGCTGATCATGACCAACGGCGGCCCGGTCGGCGCCACCACCACGCCGAACCTGTTCATCTTCAACCAGTTCCGGGACAATTCGGCGTTCTCGTTCACCTACTCGCTGACCGCGGCGCTGATCCTGTTCATCGTCATCGGCGCGGTCTCGATCGTGATCTTCAAGGCGATCAAGTCGGACAAGGCGGTGGACGGATGAGTTCGCGCACCGTGATGAAGGTTCTCAAGGCGCTGGTCGGCCTGGTCATCTTCTGCGCGGCGATGTTCCCGCTGGCCTGGATGGCGATCGCCGGCTTCAAGGGGAAGGAGGAGGTGCTGCGCAGCCCGTTCCAGTTCTTCCCGGACATGTGGAACTGGGACAACTACCGGGCCATCCTCAACGATCCGGCCTACCTGCACGCGCTGTGGCTGACCTTCGTCGGCGCGCTGATCTTCACCGTGCTCAGCCTGTTCATCAATTCACTGGCCGCCTATGCGTTCGCCCGGCTTGACTTCTTCGGCAAGGGCCTGTGGTGGGTCGTCTGCATCATGCCGATGTTCGTGCCGGGGATGGCCATCCTGGTCACCTCGTTCGTGGTGGTCGCCAAACTCGGCATGCTGAACACCCTTGCGGTGCTGATCATCCCGGGGCTGGCCTCCAGCGGGCAGATGTTCTTCCTGCGGCAGTTCTACCTGAACATGCCGATGGGGATGGAGGAGGCTGCGCTGATCGACGGCGCCAACCGTTGGCAGATCTTCACCCGGATCTTCCTGCCGCAGTCCAAGGCGCCGTTCGTGGTGATGGGCTTCGGCTCGTTCCTGGCGTACTGGAACGCCTACGTCTGGCCGCTGCTGACCGTCGGTGACTCACCCGGACTCACCCAGATCATGGTGTATCTGGGCAACTACCGTGCCGAACGCGGCACCGACTGGGGCCTGCTGATGGCCGGCTCCACCATCGCGGCGCTGCCGACCATCCTGCTGGTGCTGATCTTCCAGCGCTACATCACCACCGGCGTCCGCCTGGCCGGCATGAAGTAGCTCTCCGCGAGGATCGACGTCGGTCGCGAGGATTCGATCAACTCGTTCGTCACACCCGTCACAAACGGTGCGCAGTTGATCCTCGCGTCCGACGTTGATCCTCGCGTGGGCTCAGTCGGGGCAGGACGGGTCAGCGGGTGCCGCAGGCACCCGCAGCTGACGGGGCTGACGGGGTCGGTCGGCCGAGGCCCGGCATCCCCAGGCCGACGCCCGGGGTGCGCGGCCGCTCCCCCGCGTCGTGCCGGTCGCCGGCCCTGGTCCGCCGGTGCGAGCCGAGCTCGCCGTCGGCGAGCAGGTGGTGCGGGGCTGCGCCGGTGACGACCGTCGTCACTACGTCGCCGGGGCGGATCGCGCGGTCGATCACCGACCCGACCGGGGCGAAGTGCACCAGTCGGCCGTCCCTGGCCCGGCCGGACATCCGCGCGGTAGCGGTGTCCTTCCGGCCCTCCCCGGCGGAGACCAGCACCTCGATCTCCCGGCCGATCTGCTGCTTGTTGCCGGTCCAGGCCGATTCCTCGACCACCGCCGTCAGCCGCCGGTACCGATCGCCGACCACCTCGGCGGGCACCTGGTCCGGTAGCGACGCGGCGGGGGTGCCCGGGCGCGGCGAGTACTGGAAGGTGAAGGCGGCGGAAAACTCGGCGAACCGGACCAGCTCCAGAGTTTGCTCGAAATCGTCCTCGGTCTCGCCCGGGAACCCGACGATGATGTCGGTGGTGATCGCCGCGTCCGGCATCGCGGCCCGGACGTCGGCCAGGATCTGCCGGTATTTGGTCGTCCGGTACGAGCGGCGCATCGCCTTGAGTACCCGATCGGACCCGGACTGCAGCGGCATGTGCAGCTGGTGGCAGACGTTCGGCGTCTGCGCCATCGCCTCGATCACATCAGCGGTGAAGTCCTTCGGGTGCGGCGAGGTGAACCGGACCCGCTCCAGCCCGTCGACCTGTCCGCAGGCCCGCAGCAGTTTGCCGAACGCCTGCCGGTCGCCGAACTCGACGCCGTAGGAGTTGACATTCTGCCCGAGCAACGTCACCTCGAGCACGCCGTCGTCGGCCAGCATCTGCACCTCGGCCAGCACGTCGCCGGGACGGCGGTCGTTCTCCTTGCCGCGCAACGACGGCACGATGCAGAACGTGCAGGTGTTGTTGCACCCCACCGAGATCGATACCCAGCCGGAGTAGGAGTTGTCCCGTCGGGCGGGCAGCGAACTGGGGAACACCTCCAGCGACTCCAGGATCTCCACCTGGGCCTCGTCGTTGTGCCGGGCGCGTTCCAGCAGGGTCGGCAACGAGCCGACGTTGTGGGTGCCGAAGACCACGTCCACCCAGGGCGCCCGGCGGGTGATCTCACTGCGGTCCTTCTGCGCCAGGCAGCCGCCGACGGCGATCTGCATGCCGGGGTGCGCGGCCTTCACCGGCGCCAGGTGTCCCAGGTTGCCGTAGAGCTTGTTGTCCGCGTTCTCCCGGACCGCGCAGGTGTTGAACACCACCAGGTCGGCGTCCTGCCCGGCCGCTGCGGCGGCGTAACCGGCATCCTCGAGCAGCCCGGCCAGCCGCTCCGAGTCGTGCACGTTCATCTGGCAGCCGTAGGTGCGGACCTGGTAGGTGCGGACGGGGGTCCGGTCACCGGCGGGCCGGGTTGCGGAGGCGGACGGCGAAGCGACGACAGACACGCCGCTCAGGATATCGCCGCCACGGCCGGACCCTGACCGATCGCGATCGGGAACGGTCGCTGCAGCTGCCGCTCCTACTCCCACCCGTACTCCCACGCCCACGCGCAGCCGGCGGCACCAGCTCTCCCGACCCTCCGGCCGGTAGCTCAGAAAGCGGTAAAGATCGGGTAACCGATGCCCGATAGACGAAGGCAGGTCGGGCAAGTCTGTGAAAGGCTTCATCAACCCCGGACACGAACCCGGGGTCGTTGTCGTGACTAGGAGGTCCTGCAGGTGACAGATTCTTCGGCGAACGAGCCGGTCGGTCTCGCCAAGGACGCGGCCGCCAGGGCAACTGCGGCGGGTGACGCCACTCCGATGGTCGGCATGTACGACGTGGAGAAGCATTTCGGCGATCTGCACGTGCTGAAGACGATCAATCTGACCGTGCCGGCCGGCCAGGTGGTGGTGGTGCTCGGTCCGTCGGGCTCGGGCAAGTCGACGCTGTGCCGCACGATCAACCGGCTGGAGCCGATCGATTCCGGCCGGATCGACATCGACGGCACGCCGCTGCCGGCCGAGGGCAAGCAGTTGGCCCGGCTGCGCGCGGACGTCGGCATGGTCTTCCAGTCGTTCAATCTGTTCGCCCACAAGACGATCTTGGACAACGTGATGCTGGGGCCGGTGAAGGTCAAGGGCATGGACAAGAAGTCCGCCAGAGACCTCGCCCAGGCGCTGCTCAAGCGGGTCGGTATCGCCGAGCAGTCGTCGAAGCTGCCGGCCCAGCTCTCCGGTGGCCAACAGCAGCGGGTGGCGATCGCCAGGGCGCTGGCCATGCAGCCGAAGGTGATGCTGTTCGACGAGCCGACCTCGGCGCTGGACCCCGAGATGGTGCAGGAGGTGCTGGACGTGATGACCTCACTGGCCAAGGAGGGGATGACGATGCTCGTGGTGACCCACGAGATGGGATTCGCCCGGCGGGCCGCCGACCGCGTGCTGTTCATGGCCGACGGCCAGATCCTGGAGGACGCCGCCCCGGACGCCTTCTTCACCGCACCGAAATCTGCTCGCGCGAAGGATTTCCTGGGCAAGATCCTGACCCACTAGTACGACCACCCGGGCCGGGAGATCCCCGGCCCCGCCATCCGAAAGGAATGACGGACATGAAACTCCGACAGTTGGGCATCACCGTGGCACTCGCCGCGGTCGCCGCGTTGACCCTGGGCGCCTGCGGCAGCGACAAAGCCGCCGACACCAGCACCCCCGCCGCCGGCAG
>NZ_AUFT01000022.1 GCF_000426645.1 Nakamurella lactea DSM 19367
ATCCGTCGACGCCGAACCGGCAGCAGTCCCGAACGTGCCCCACAACGACGCCGACGCCCGAATCGACGCCGGATCACCACCCAACGAGAACGACGCGCCCACTCGAATCAACCCTCCCGGCGTGTGCCTGTTCGAACATCTTTTGCCGCCAGCTGTTGGGCGTCGATCACGGCCACTCGGCTTCGTCACCCTGGCTTGTTCATCACCGCGCCCGACAGCCCTCTCGAATGTGACGCGATGGACGGTTCTTGGTTCCCTACAACGACTCTCGATCTACAGCAGACGAGACATCGACAACTGGCCGTCGGCCCGGAAAACCGGAAGTGACACCCCACCGATCCGGCCGGGTGTCACTTCCGGAACTCGACGTGCCTCACGACTGGGTGGCCAACGCCCCCAGCACGGCACCACGCATCTGCTTGACCGAGCCGGTCTTCGAGCCGAGCGCGGTGTGTACGGCCCTGAGAATTTCGCTGACCGCCGCCGACGAGTTGTTCCAGGTGCTCTGGATCTGGTTGTACTGCTCCATCTCGTCGCCGTCCCACGAGCTCTTCACCGCGCTCACGAAGCCACCGAGGTCGGTGAGCGAGGCCTCCAGCCCGCTGATCACGCCCTGGATGTCGGAGTGGGACGTCTCGGCAACTGATTCGTCGTATGCCTGGGTCATTTCGATGACCACCTTTCTGCTGAGGGGTTACTGTCGCTGGTTGCGCCACATTCGTTGTGTCGCAGGTATTGCAACCGTCAGATCCGCACCTGGGTCGCATCGAAGTTGGCGCCGCCGTGGACCTTCTTCAGGTCCGCGTCCTGCTCTGCCTCGTACTGGTTGTACAGCGCACCGGCGTTGCCGACCCGCTTCTTGATGTCGCTCAGGGCCTTGTTCAGGCCGGACATGGCGGTGTTCCAGGCTTCGGTGAGCTCGCCCCACGATCCGTACGACGTGCCCTGCCACACCCCCTGCAGCGGCTCGATGGCCTGGATGAACCGCTTCGCCTGCGTGTTCATCGACGTCTCGGCGGTCTCCAGATTGGAACTGTGCTTGACCACCGCGTTCTCGCGGACTGCGAACTTCGGACCCATGACGTTCCCCTTCGGTCGGAACCCTTCTCGCGGCACGAGTACGTCCCGCACCTGCCTCTACCGACGCTAGCGAACTTTCGGCGGTTCCCGCAGCTGTCCACAATGGGGAGGAGTACCCATCGGAGGGTGCCGCAGCCGGGCCCAACGAGTCAGCTCCCCCACATCAACGCGGGCCGAAGATCGACGGGTCGACCGCGCTCGCCGAGCCCGTCGGCGGGTCGGCCGGGGCGTCGCCGGTCGACCCGCGGGCCGCGATCTCGGTGGCCAGCCTGAGCCCGGCCACCGCCGCCGGCCGGCCGAGCCGCTCGGGCCGGCGGCGGCGCAGCCCCTCGTCGCGCGGGATCACCACCACCGGCAGCGACGGAAAGGTCCAGCTGGGTTTCGTCAGACCGCGGCTCACGATCACCGCCGTCGCCGGCCGGGTTCGCGCACGTCCGGGTGCGTTGCCGAGCCAGTGGGCGACGGCCTGCAGCCGCCGGTCGGTGTCACCGTCACCCCTGACCACCAGCAGGAAGTGGTCCGCGTGCTGCAGCACCCCGTGCAGCACCGGTGCGCTCGGCCCGACCGGGGTATCGATCACCACCAGATCGGCCCGCTGGCGCAGCCGGGCCAGCGCCTGCTCGACGAACTGTGGGGGGAAGCCCGGCCCGCCGGGCGGCAGCGACAGCACCGGCACGGCGGCCCCCGGGGTGAGCGCCGCCCGCAATCTGTTCCTGGCCACCACGGTCGATCCGGCGGACGGGTCGACCAGGCCCTGCAGTCGCCCCTGGCCGACGTCACCCCCGAGCAGTGCCGTCACCGTGCGGCCGGCGACGTCCCGGACCCCGGGCATCCCGGCGACGGCCGGGTGCGGGCCGGTCGGTACGGCGACCGTGTCCAGCACGGCGACCCGTCGGTCCGACCAGCCGGCGACGCTGAGGGCGAGCAGGGCGGCGACGCTGCTGCGTCCCTCGCCCGGCGTCAGCCCGAGGACGGCGACCGTCCTGGCCACCGGTCGGGTCGCGGCGAACCCGGCACGGGCAGCGGCGAACTCGGCCAGCTCTGCCGTCAACCCTGGGTTGACGGCGCCGGCCAGCATGTTGGCCATCACCTTCGCCACGTCTGTCCCTTCCCTGCGTGAGCCGCCGTACGTCCGTGCGCGATTCTGCCCCGTTTCGCCGGCCCGGGTCGGCCGAGGGCCGATCCGAGAGCGGGCTCACAGCCACCACCGGATGGGCAGTAGTCCCCAACCCCACCGGAACCCGGCGGAACCTGGCAGGGTTGTGCTTAGTCTTAGGACCGTACGGCCGGTGACTCTCCCGGCCGCAGCGACGTTGGGAGGACCGAGGATGACAACCCCGTACGCCAAGTACCCGCACGCGACCCTGAAGGCGATCGGCACCAAGCTGACGGGCGTGCACACCACGCTCGGCGAAGGCGACAAGGGCGCGAAAGACGTCGACGGCCTGTCCGACGACCAGTCGGACATCAACAGCCACATCGGCGACTTCCGCGGCGAGTGGGAGGCCAGCGTGAAGAAGCTGCAGGAGAACATCGGCACGTTCGGCACCCTGTCGACCAATATCGGCACCATGGTGGAGGGTTTCGACGCCGACGTCGCGAAGGCGATCAAGCCCGGCGGCGGAGGCGGAGGCGGGGGCGGCGGCAGGACCGCAGGGCCGCAGGCCACGTGACAGAGATCGGCGAGCTCACCGAAACCATCGAGCTGAATCCCGACGCTCCGCAGCCGCCGTTTCCGCTCTACCTGGAGCTGCCGAGCAGCTGGACGTTGCTGGACACCAACCCGGCCACCTGGGAACGATCCGCCCAGAACATGCTCGACACCACGTTCCACCGGTCGAAGCTGTCGGCGCGGGAACGGCGCGAGGTGCTGGGCTTCTTCGACCAGCTGGTCGCCGACTGCCAGCAGGCGGGCGCCGCGCTCAGCCTGATCCAGGTCGGCCGATTGGCCGCCGGCGGTGCGGCCAGCCTCGGCATCCATCTGGCGTTCGGCGACGAGGGGCGGCCGGCCAGCCTCGCGTCGGTCCAGGACTCGTTACCCCGCAACGGAATCACCACCGAGGTCGGGTCCGGGGTCGGGCCGGCACTGATGCATTCCGAGCGGATGACGATGGTCCCGCCGGGGGCCACCGAGTTGGCCGCACTCACCAGCATCCAGATCTTCGTTCCGATCCCGGGCACCACCTGGACCGCCGTGTTCGCCACCGCCAGCGCTTTCCCGGAACTGACCGACCCGGTGGAGCGGCTGCTGCGGGCGATCGTCGCGAGTTTCCGCCGGGAGCCGGAGCCGAACGCTGCCGTCGGCCAACCCACGGACGAGACCCCGCCGGAGTCCGACGATCCGGCCGAGTTCACCGAGCTGCCGAAGGGCAAGGGGCCCGGCATCGAGCGTGGCTTCACCACCTTGGTGCGCAAGCGGATCGACCCGGGCGACGATCACTCCGGGAGTGCCGGCGGAGCAGCTGAATCGTGACTGAGCGGGCGAACGAATCATCGGCACAGAACGATGGCAACCCGCGAGGGACGAGCGGGGAGCCATCGTGAGTGATCCCCGCCCGAAGATCATCCTGCAGGCGCACGCCACCCGGTCCAAGGTGGCGCTGGCGGTGCTGCTGCACAGCAAGGACCGCGGCGCGCGCGACCTGAAGAAGCCGTTCGGCGCACTGATCGCCGGCGCCGTCCTCGCGGTGGTCATCCTGGTCGGCTTCTACGTGGCCGGCCGACTCGGCGCCATGTCGCACTAGATCGCCTCGCATGGCTGCGTAGCGCGGTTGTCCCGCCACGCCTCACGTTCGCCGGCACAGCGAAGCGAGGACACGAGGTAGGCGACGAAGGAGCCCACCTCGTGGCCGCAGTCGAACGCGGCCGGCGAACCAAACGAATCAGCCCAAGGCGCGCTTCATCGCGGTGATCACGTCGAACAGCAGGATCAGGCCCGGCAACAGCGCCAGCACGGTGACAAATTCCAGTCCTTCGAGCAGCCGGCGTATCCGGGCCCGCGGCACCTCGGCCATCCGGGAGAACCCGGTGGCGCCCAGCAGCACCGCGGCCAGCGCCAGTAGCCCAAGGGCCACGGCGGTGGCGGCCCGGACATTCGTCATCGAGACCCAGGCCGGCAGCATGGTGGCCACCCCGATGGCGCCGACCACCGCGACGCCGAGCATCGGCACCACCTGCTTGGTCCGGCTGAACATCCGGCTGCGCAGGCCGAACACGGCCGCTGCCAGCACGCCGAAGACCGGTGAGATCCAGCCGTTCGCGATCGGCAACTGGGTGCGGATCAGCACCAGCACGGCGACCCCGGCACCCACTGCGGACGCCCAGACCACGCCGGTGGCGATCGCCTGGCCGCGACGCAACGCCCGGTCGACCGCCAGCCGCGGCACCTTCTCGCCGCGCTCGTCGGCCACCATCAGGTTCACCAGGCCGGCGCCACCCAACGCGAACTGCCCGGCCAGCCCGGAGGACAGCACGGTGATCACCACCACCAGACCGGCCATCCGGTACGCCGGCAGACCCGCGTAGAGCCCCACCCAAGAGGCCACCGCGAGCAGCGTCGCGGTGATCCCGGCGGCCGTCACCGCCGATGCCTGACGGACCAGCCCGACCGCGATCAGGGCGAGCGAGGCGGCGGTCAGGATCAGCATCAGGTCGGCGGCCGTCACCCCATCGGGCCGGGGCTGGACCGAGTACACCAGGGTGGCCGCGGCCGGCACCGCCATCGCCGCGACGTAGCTGCCACCGCGTTCGGCGACCAGGGCGCCGACGGCCAGCGCCGTCACCCCGGCGATACAGGCCCCGAGCCAGCCGATCGGGCTGGGCGCCGTCAGCGACACCCAGCAGGCGGCCAGCAGGATCAACGCCATCAGCCCGGCGATCCCCGACCGCCGGTACTCATCGGTGAAGGCCGGGGCGATCTCGGCGACGGTCTCCGCGGCGGCTGCCTCGACGTCGTCGACGAACGGCGGGGCGGCGGCCTCCGGGGCCTCGGTGAGGAACAGCACCATCCCGTCCAGGATGCCGCTGTCGTCCAGCGACCGGTCACGGGCGAGCACCCCGAGCTCCGGGGTGGACAGCACCCACCTGCGCGGCACCGGCGTGGTCGGGACGGACAGCAACCGCAGCACCATCGGCAGCTGCTCCGCGACCGGCGCCGAGGCCGGCAGCGATACGTCCACCTGCCGGTCGTCGCCGGCGATCGTCACCCGGGTGAACCGCGTTGCCATGGACGAACCTTCCGGGGTCTGACGACATTTCCGATCGGGCCTGCGCGAATGCCCGGCCGCCGTAGTCTAGGGGTCGCGAGTCGGCCGCCACCGGGGTTCGCCGTGACTCGGCAACTGCTTCAGGCGTCCGGGCGGACAGCAACGGGAGGATCGGGAACGTGGCACAGAGACCCCAATGGCGCAGCGGCTGATCCATCGGCCCGCCCGCCACCGCCCACCCGATGCCGACCTGCGCCCGGTCGAGCTGATCCCGGCACCGGTGATGCCGGACGGCGGCGCCGGCATGCAGGGCGCCATGCAGATCCTGATGCCGATCATGGGCGGTGCCGGCTCGCTGGTGATGATCGTCGCCAACAAGAACCCGGTGATGCTGATCGCCGGTGGAATCATGCTGGTGGTCACCGTTCTGGGTGCGATCCTGATGTTCATCGGGCAGCGCACCGGCGCCACCAAACGCGCCCACGACATGCGCCGCCGCTACCTGGAGTACCTGGAGAGGGTGCGGGCGGAGCTCGGCGAGGCCGGCAAGCAACAGCGGGAGATCGCCGAGCATCATCACCCTCCGATGGACGCGCTGGTGGACGTCGCAAGGGATCCGCTGCGGCTGTGGGAGCGGCGGCCCTCGGACGCCGATTTCCTCACCGTGCGGGTCGGCACCGGTTCCTCGCCGCTGTGGCAGCGGGTGGCGGCCTCCCCCTCGCACGATCCGCTGTCCGAGCCGGACATCGTCACTGCCGCCGCGGTCCATCGCATCGTCGAACGGGACCGGATGGTGGGCGGCATGCCGGTCGCGGTGCCCATCTCCGGCCGGGTGACGGTGGTCGGCCCGACCGCGATGGTCCGGGACACGGTGACGGCCGCGCTGGCCCAGCTGGTCACCCTGCACGGGCCGGAGGAGGTCCGGCTGTTCGCGGTCTCCCCGCGCCGCAACGTCGCCTGGCTGGACTGGTTGAAGTGGATGCCGCACGCGCTCAGCGACGAGGATGTCGACGGCACCGCGCCGAAGCGGATGGTCGCCTCCGACCTGGACGAGTTGGGCGAGCTGATCCGGACCGAGCTGTCCCGGCGGGTCGGCGAGCTGACCAGGTCCGGACGGATGCGGGCCAACCTGGCCGGCTCGTTCGGATACGCGATGGTGATCGTGGTCGACGCCGCCGGCGGCAAGGCACCCGACGTGCTGGCCGGCATCCCGCCGGAGATCTCCCCTGGGCAGCTCGGCGTGCACTGCATCACCCTCGCCGACTCGCCGGCCAACGAGCCGGAGCGGGTCGACGTCCGGGTCTCCTGTGACCAGGACGGCGTGCAGGTCCGGGACCTCCGGCCGGCACCGAACCCCGATCAGGACAAGGACTTTGCCGATCGGAACCACGCCAAGGGCGCTCCGTCCGGCGTCATCGACCGGATCTCGCCGGCGATGCTGCAGGCGCTCAGCCGGGAGCTGACGGCGGTCCGGCTGGTCGAAGAAAGTGCCGCGAGTGCGCCCCTTGAAGCCACCCTCACCCTTGGCGACCTGGTCGGCGTCTCCGACCCCGGCACCTTCGATCCGCGCCGGACGTGGGGCAAGCGCACCATGCCGGACTTCTTGAACGTGCCGTTCGGGCTCGGCCCCTCCGGCGAGAAGGTGCACCTGGACATCAAGGAGAACGCACTCGGCGGGATGGGCCCGCACGGCCTGTGCGTCGGCGCGACCGGCTCCGGCAAGTCCGAGGTGTTGCGGACGATCGTGTTGTGCCTGGCCATCAATCATCCACCGGAGCGGCTGGCGATGGTGCTGGTGGACTACAAGGGCGGCGCCACCTTCGCCGGGCTGGAGGACACCCCGCACTGCGCGGCGATGATCTCCAACCTCTCCGACGACGACGGCCTGGTCGACCGGCTGCACGACGCGCTGTTCGGCGAGATGAAGCGCAGGCAACAGGTTCTCGCCAAAGCGGGCAATCTGCCGAACGTCACCGAGTACAACCGGCGGCGGGACGCCGGGGAACCTCTGGACCCGCTGCCCAACCTGTTCGTCGTCATCGACGAGTTCGGCGAGCTGCTCACCGCGAAACCGGACTTCATCGAGCTGTTCCTGGCCATCGGCCGGATCGGCCGATCGATCGGGGTGCACCTGATGCTCGCCAGTCAACGACTGGAGGAGGGCCGGCTGCGCGGCCTGGAGTCGTACCTGTCGTACCGGCTCGGACTGCGCACCTTCAACGCCCAGGAGTCGCGCACCGTGCTCGGCGTGCCCGACGCCTACGAGCTGCCGCCGATCCCCGGCTCCGGCTACCTCGCGGTGGACACCACGGTGTTCCAGCGGTTCAAGGCCGGTTACGTCTCCGGCACCTACAAGCCGCCGGCCACCGGCGAGACGGTGATCGACACCGATCCGGTGGTGGCCCCGTTCCCGCTGTTCAACGACACCGCCGCCTACCTGGCGTCGATCAAGCCGCCGTCGGACGACGACGAGCCGGCGGAGACCGACGAGGACGCGTTGCTGCCGACAGTGCTGGACGTCGCGGTGCGGCAGATGGCCGCGGTCGGCACCCGGACCACCCAGATCTGGCTGCCGCCGCTGCCCAAACGGCTCGACCTCGACACCCTGACCGGGCCGGTCAGGATCGACCCGGTCCGCGGGCTTCGGGTGGACCTCGGCGGCGACCTGAAGGTACCGATCGGGCTGCTGGACAAGCCGGCCGAGCAGAAGCAGGAGCCGTACCTGCTGGACCTGGCCACCACGGGCGGGCACCTGGCCATCATCGGCGCCCCGCAGACCGGCAAGTCGGTGCTGCTCCGCACCATCATGATCGCCGCCGGGCTGACCCACCTGCCCGGTGAGGTCGCCTTCTACTGCCTGGACCTGGGCGGCGGCGCGCTACGGATCCTGGACGGGTTGCCGCACGTCGCGGGGGTCGCCACCCGGTTGGACGGCGACCGGGTGCGCCGGACCGTCGCCGAGGTGATGAGCACGCTGGTCGAGCGCGAGGAGCTGTTCGGCCGGCTCGGCATCGACTCGGTCGAGCAGATGCGCGAGCGACACCGGTCCGGCCGGTTGCCCGAATCCCCGGTGGCCGACGTGTTCCTGGTGATCGACAACTGGCCGGTGCTGCGCAGCGATTTTGATGACCTGGCCGACCTGGTACAGGACTTGGGCACCCGCGGCCCCGGCTACGGCATCCACCTGATCATGACGATGGGTCGCTGGTCCGATGTCCGCACCCAGCTGCAGGCGGCCATCGGCACCAAGATCGAACTACGGATCAACGACCCGATCGACTCGGTGGTGGCCCGCAAGGCCTCGGAGAACCTGCGCGCCGACACCCCCGGCCGGGCGATCATCGAACCCGGCCTGCAGCTGCACATCTGCCTGCCGACGCTGGCCGACGACCGGGCCGCCGATCCGGCGCTGGCCGGCGACGGCCCGGCCGGCGACGAGCTGGGCCTCGGGCTGCCGGAACCGACGGAATTGAGCCCCGAGCAGGAACGGGCCGGGCTGGACGACGAGCTCAGCGCGCTGGAGAAGCGGGGTCGGGACAACGACGGGGATGACGAAGATCAGGTCCCGCTCACCGAGCCTGCGCGGCCCGGCGGCGGGGCACCGGACGGCGGCGCGCCCACCGAGAAGCTGATCGCGCAGATCGCCGCTGCCTGGCAGGGCGATCCGGTGCCGGTGATCAGGATGCTGCCCGCCCTGGTCGACTACGCCTCCCTGGTGGAACGGGCCGGCGACCGCAAGGGCGTCGTCATCGGCGTCGACGAGGCCGAGTTGAAGCCGGTCGAGTTGGACCTGTTCGGCGCCGATCCGCACCTGATGGTGTTCGGCGATTCCGAGTCCGGCAAGACCTCGCTGTTGCGGGTGATCGTCAACGACCTGATTCGCAAGTACAGCGATCAGCAGGTGGTGTTCGCGGTGTTCGACATCCGCCGCACCCTGCTGGACGTGGTGCCCGAGGACTATCTCGGCGCCTACGCCGGAACCACCTCGATCGCGGCGCCGACGGCCGCCGCGGTCGCCGCCGAGATCCACAAGCGGCTGCCGCCGGACGACGTGACCGCCGCCCAATTGCGCAACCGTTCCTGGTGGCAGGGCACCGAAGTGGTGGTGATCGCCGACGACTACGACCTGCTGTCCCCCGGCGGCGCCGGGCCGCTGGCACCCTTCCTCGAGTACCTGCCGCAGTCCCGTGACCTCGGCCTGCACCTGATCCTGTGCCGGCGGTCCGGCGGCGCCAGCCGATCGATGTACGAGCAGGTGCCGCAGCGTATGCAGGAGGTCGGGGCGACCGGGCTGCTGTTGTCCGGCGACCGGATGGAGGGCCAGCTGTTCCCGGGTGCTTACATGTCGGTGCAGCCGCCCGGCCGTGGCCTGCTGGTCCGCCGGGGCCGCAAGCCCCAGCTGATCCAACTCGCCTACCGGCCTGAGGACCACCTGTAGCCGGCCCGTCCCGAGCACGTAGCAGGGTTGTCCCGGCGCGCGTAGCGGGGTTGTCCCGGCGCGGCGATGACGAAGGTATCTCATATGTGAGATAACATTCCGGGAATGACGTCGACCGAACAACCGACATACCTGGCCAGGATCGGCAATCTGATCAGCGACGCCCGCAAGCACCGCGGGCTGACGCAGCAGGAACTGGCCACCGTGCTGTCGACCAGTCAGAGCGCGATCAACCGGATCGAAAAGGGAAACCAGAACCTCTCCCTGGAGATGCTGGCGCGGATCGGCGAGGCGCTGGACTCGGAGATCGTCGCGCTCGGCGCCGGTCCCACTCATCTGCGGATCACCGGCCCGACAACACTTTCCGGGTCGATCGATGTGAAGTCGTCGAAGAATGCCGGGGTTGCCCTGCTCTGCGCCTCACTGCTCAACAAGGGCCGGACCACGCTGCGCAAGGTCGCGCAGATCGAGGAGGTCAACAGGCTGATCGAGGTGCTGCACAGCATCGGCGTGCGAACCAATTGGCACGACGACGATCTGGTGATCGTGCCGCCGAAGACGTTGCGGCTGGCCGACATCGACGTTGCGGCCGCTCGTCGCACCCGCTCGATCATCATGTTCCTCGGGCCGCTGCTGCACCGCGCCGATGCCTTCGGCCTGCCCTACGCCGGCGGCTGCGATCTGGGCACCAGAACGGTGGAGCCGCACATGGCCGCGCTGCGCCCGTTCGGACTGCAGGTCGCCGCGACCGATGGGTCGTACCACGCCAGGGTCGACCGCACGATGTCGCCGACCCGGCCGATCGTGCTGACCGAGCGCGGCGACACCGTCACCGAAAACGCTTTGATGGCAGCGGCTCTGCACCCGGGGACGACGATCATTCGCAACGCGTCACCGAACTACATGGTGCAGGATCTGTGCTTCTTTCTGCAGCAGCTCGGGGTCGACGTCGAGGGGGTCGGCACCACAACACTGGTCGTCACCGGTCGCGAGTCGATCGATGTGGACGTCGAGTATGCGCCCAGTGAGGATCCGATCGAGGCGATGTCGCTGCTGGCGGCGGCCATCGTCACCGAATCGGAGATCACCATCCGGCGAGCGCCCATCGAGTTCCTGGAGATCGAGCTGGCCCTGCTCGAAGAGATGGGCCTGGACTACGTCCGGTCGGACGAGTATCCCGCCGAGAACGGTCACACCCGGCTGGTCGATCTGACGACGAAGAAGTCCCGGCTGACTGCGCCGCTGGACAAGATCCACCCGATGCCCTTCCCGGGCCTGAACATCGACAACCTGCCGTTCTTCGCCGTCATCGGCGCCGTCGCGCAGGGCCGAACCCTGTTGCACGACTGGGTGTACGAGAACCGGGCGATCTATCTCACCGAGTTGACCAAACTGGGCGCGAGCGTGAAGCTACTGGACCCGCACCGGGTGATGGTGGACGGCCCGACCCATTTCTCCGGCACCGAGATCGTCTGCCCGCCGGCACTGCGACCAGCCGTAGTGATTCTGCTGGCGATGCTGGCCGCGAAGGGCACGTCGGTGCTGCGCTCGACCTACGTGATCAACCGCGGCTATCAGGATCTCGCGCAGCGGCTCAACGAGCTGGGTGCCCGCATCGAACCGTTTCGCGACATCTGAGCGCCCGGCAGGTCGGCCCGGTCGGATCAACCGAGCGGGTCGAGAATCTTGCTGCTGCTCGCGTCGAAGCGTCGGTTCAGGGTGGGAAGCGGCCGGTGTCGCGGTCGCCGCCGGTCAGTCCGGCCGCCGGTCCGGCGCCGGAAGGCCCGGTCGCTCGGCCGGATACAGGCTGACGACGAAGACGTACGGCTCGTCACCGTCGCGGGGCAGTTGATTGAAGTCGTTCATCAGCTCGATCACCCGCTCCCAGAACTCGCCGGCCCGTTCGTTCGAGATCCGCACGTGCCGGCGCAGCGCCCGCATCCGATCGGCCTGATAGGCCGGCATGGATTCCTCGGCCGCATCGGCGAGCTCGTTCGACCACGGCGGCGGCGTCACATCCTCCGGGCGGACCCGGCCGACGAAGTACATCCGGGCCGTACGCCCGTAGAACCGCTCCTCGATCGCGCGCACCCGGCGGGTGCGCACCACCTTGATCATTCCGGCATCGACCAGCACGTTGACGTGGTGCGCCACCGTGCTCCTGGGCCGGCCGACGGCCTCGGCGAGCTCGCTGACCGTCGCCGCTCGCTCCAACATCAGGTCGAGGATGGTGCCGCGCAACGGATCGGACATCGCCCGCAGTTCTCGCGGTTCGGTCACCACCATCCGGTCCTCGAGCTGATAGTCCGGAAATCCACTATTGATCGACTCCACTGGATCATTCTACAATCTTGGATCATTAGGCTGACAGCGGTTCGGCGATCAGCGGCCAGGAGGTACCCGCCATGACGGTGCACCAGCTTTCCCGCACCGACGCGCGCCGGATCGCGGTCCGCGCCCAGCTGCTCGACAACTATCGGCCGCCCGGCCTGCTCGATGCGGTCCGCGGCCTCACCCTGCTGCAGTTCGACCCCACCGCCGCGGTGGCCCCGAACGCGGACCTGGTGCTGTGGAGCCGGTTGGGCTCGCGGTACTCGCCGGACGAGCTGGCCACGGCGCTGGCGAAACGCGAACTCATCGAGCTCCGGGCGATGATCCGCCCGGCCGAAGACCTGGCGCTCTACCGGGCAGACATGGCCGCTTGGGACGGCGCGGCCCGCGGGGACCTGCCCGGCTATCGGGTATCGCAGCGGGAGTGGGTGCGGGCGAACGACTCCTGCCGCCGCGAGATTCTCACCCGGCTCGAGCGGGCCGGACCGTTACCGCTGCGCGAACTGCCGGACAACTGCGCTGTGCCCTGGCGATCGACCGGGTGGAACAACAACCGGAACCTGAGTCAGCTGCTGGAGTTCATGGTGCTGCGCGGCGAGGTCGCGCTCGCCGGCCGGGACCGCCGGGATCGCCTGTGGGACCTGGCATCCCGGGTCTACCCGGACGATCCGGTGGTACCGGCCGCCGACGCTCGACGGCTGCGCAACGAGCGGCGACTGCATGCCCTCGGCATCGCCCGCGCCCGCGGTCCGGAGTGTCCGGTCGAGCCCTTGGACGTCGGCGAGGCCGGCGAGCCCGCTGTGATCGAGGGTGTCCGTGGCACCTGGCGAGTTGACCCGTCATTCCTGGGCCTGCCGTTCGCCGGCCGGACGGCGCTGCTGTCCCCGTTCGACCGGCTGATCCACGACCGGAAACGGACCCTCGAGCTGTTCGAGTTCGACTACGGCCTGGAGATGTTCAAACCCGCGAGCAAGCGCCGCTTCGGGTACTTCGCGCTGCCGATCCTGCACGGCGACCTGTTGGTGGGCAAGGTCGACGCCACCGCGGATCACACCGCCGGCGTGCTCAGAGTCGACGCTGTCCACCGCGATGTGCCGTTCAACAAGGCGATGACGACCGCTGTCGACCACGAGATCGCCGACCTGGCCCGCTGGCTGAGGCTGGACGTTGCCGTGCCATCGATGGCGTGATCCGTTCAAGATCAACCCCACAATCCTTCGGAGGACAGACATGAGCACCCTCACCGACCGACCGAACACAGCTCTGCTGGTTGTCGACGTGCAGAACGACGTGATGGCCGGCACCCACAATCGAGACAGTGTCGTCGCCAACATCGCGACCGTGGTGGGCAAGGCCCGAGCAGCGCAGGTACCGATCGTCTGGGTGCAACACTCATCCGAA
The DNA here is from genome assembly GCF_000426645.1 of Nakamurella lactea DSM 19367. Taxonomy (GTDB): domain Bacteria; phylum Actinomycetota; class Actinomycetes; order Mycobacteriales; family Nakamurellaceae; genus Nakamurella; species Nakamurella lactea. Next base: position 13,456 of record NZ_AUFT01000022.1, read on the forward strand.
GAGCTGCCGATAGGTAGCGACGGCTGGCAGTTCGTCACCGAACTCGACCAGAACGAGTCGGAGCCGGTGGTGCGCAAGCTGTATGCGGATGTCTTCGAGGACACCGACCTGGAGAGCGTGCTGGCGCAGCGCAAGATCGGCAGCATCGTCCTGGCCGGCGCGCAGACCGACGAGTGCATCCGGGCGACGCTGCACGGAGCGATCGTCCGCGGCTACGACGCGACGCTGGTTTCCGATGCCCACACCACCGAAGACCTCAGCGAGTGGGGTGCTCCGACCCCGGACAAGGTCATCGACCACACGAATCTGTATTGGTCCAACCACCGAGCTCCCGGCCGACGAGCGGGAACAGTGACCACCGACTCCGTTGACTTCGGCTGAGCTGCTCCGGCGGTGGTCTGGCCATTCGGTTCAGAGCCCGCCGAACCGGTCGCCAACCCTGCGACGCCGCACGGTCTCCGTTCAACCGGCTGTATCGGCCTTCACGACGGCAAGGTCGGCGGGCGGTGCGGCCGGCTCGGATTCCAGCGGGACGATCCGTCGGGCACCCTCGACCGGCGACGAGATCGTCTGCTGCGAGCGGGATGCCCAGTCCCGGAGTCCGAGGATCACCATCACGAAGAACAGGCCGTAGACGATGCCGGAGAAGTACAGCCCGGACGAGATCGCCAGCGGCACGCCCACCAGGTCGACGGCGATCCAGACCAACCAGAATTCGACCACCCGCCTGCCCTGGGCGTACATCGCGATCACCGAGCCGACGAAGATCCAGGCGTCGGCGATCACCAGATGCCACGGCGCTTCGGGGAAGAACGACCCGTTGGTCAGTTTCAGCATGCCGGCGACGCCGGCGGTTCCGACCACCATCGCGGTGCCGATCACGATCCGCTGCCGCGGCGAGGCCCAGCTCACGGTGAGAGTGCCCTCGGACGCGCGGTCGTGTCGCCAGCGGGTCCAGCCCCAGACCGCACCGACGATGATCACCACCTGTCGCAGGGCGTTGCCGGGAAGGTGCGCAGCGAGGGTCGCCGACAAGAGCAGTACCGAGCCGAGGATCTGGACCGGCCAGGCAATCACCCGGCGCTGCATCGCCAGCACGACGGTGGCCACGGCGAACACGTTGCCGAACAGATCTGACCAGCGCACCGGCAAGCCGACGATCGTCACCGTCTCGTTCAACCACGAGAACACCTGCACGCTTTCCACACTCCGATCAACCGACATCCGGCGGGATCCGGGGTGCGCGTTGCCGGGGTATCCGTGGTGGCGGACACACCGGCGTCACTCGTGCGCCTCCCATCCGGACTTTGACCGTCGGTTCCGGAATTTCACCGGATCAACCGTTCCCGGGATGTCATCACGGGAACGGGTCGCGGACTTTCACCGCCGGCTCGGAATTTCACCGACCCCGGAGCACGAACTCCGTCGACAACGATACTCGCGGGTGACGGAGGCGCCTCGGGTACGTCATACCGTGACCGTCCGGCCCTAGCGCCCGGTGGCGCCCTCGCGGGCAGTGCCTTGCGGAGCCATACCACTCTGCCCCGGTATCCGGGGCAGAGTGGTAGGGACGGCCAAGGGTCCTTGAAAGGGGCAAGGTTGCCGTTGGATCTCATCGGATGCGCTTGGACATGGCAGCGCAGGTGCATGAACAAACGAGACGACAGCGCTGGGACCATCGACGGATGCGAACCGATCCTGCACCCCAAGGCTCAGAGCTCGAGCAGCTCACCCAGTACCTGGACTACCAACGCGAGTCGATGCTGATGAAGGTCGACGGGCTGACCCAGGAACAGCTGGCCCGGCCGCATCCACCGTCGGCGCTCACGCTGGCCGGCCTGCTGTATCACCTGGCACTGGTGGAGGAGGACTGGATGGAGGTGAAGTTCTCCGGTCTGCCCGAACGCGAACCGTGGGCGAGCGCCGACTGGGACGCGGATCGGGACTGGGAATTCCATGCGGCGCCCAGCATGGATCCGGGACAGCTGCGGGATCGCTACCGATTGGCGTGCGAGCGGAGCCGGACGATCGTGACCGAAGCTGCCGGCCTGGAACAACTATCGGTCACTCCGCTGCGGGGTGGGCAACAATTCTCGCTGCGATGGCTGTTGCTGCACCTGATCGAGGAGACCGCCAGGCACGTCGGTCACGCCGACTTCCTCCGGGAGGCCATCGACGGCACGGTCGGCGAATAGCGCACGGTTGACGGATGAATCGGCGGCGACTCACTCGTCGTCGACGGGAACGCTGCCGCGAGCCGCGCCGGTGCGGGTCGCGACCCTCATCCGGACCGTCACCGTGTCGCCGTCCTCGAGGTGTTCCCGCTTCCGCACATCAGCTTTCACCGGCACGATGTAGCCGCCGTCCTTGGGCCACAGCGACGTCTCCCAGCAGGTGCGGCCGATCTGAATCTCCGCCGGGATCATTCCCCAGCCGTAGCTGACGAACCGGGCGTCCTCGTGCAGGTCGAGGCAGTCCACTTCGGGCACGCTGACGAAGTACCACGGCGCCGGTCCTCGCCAGTACCAGAGCGTCCCGGCGAACGTCCTGTCCATCGGCTCGCTCCCGACCCGCTGGGGCACGTCGATCATCGGATCACAGTAGAACAGGCTCCGGACGAGCAGCGAGGCGTCGAGCTGCGCTTCTGGTTACCGACGAACCAGGTCGCCGAGCTGCTGCGCGCCGCGGGTCGAACCGCCATCTGTTGCGCGCTGCTCCGGACGAGGTCATAGTTTCGTTCGTACCCGTCGAGGTGTCGCGATCCGACAAGTGCGAGTGCGAGTGCGAGGTCAGTCTCTGAAAGGGGCGATCGGATGACGCAATCCGACACCGCGACGCAGCCACCGAGCGGTAGCAACTCACTGGACGCAGAGCAGGTCGGCTACAAGCAGTCGCTCGGCCGACGCCACGTGCAGATGATCGCCATCGGCGGCGCCATCGGTACCGGCCTGTTCCTGGGCTCGGCCTCCCGGCTGAACAGCACCGGCCCGGCACTGCTGCTCAGCTATGCCTTCGTCGGCGTGATCGCCTACTTGCTGATGCGCGCGCTGGGTGAACTCGTGCTGCACCGGGCGACCTCCGGCGCCTTCGTGTCGTACATGCGGGAGTTCTACGGCGAGCGCGCCGCGTACATCACCGGCTGGATGTATTGGTTGAACTGGGCGCTGACCGGGATTGCCGAGCTCTCCGCCGTCGGCCTCTACATGCAGCACTGGTTCCCGAACCTGCCGACCTGGTTGACCGTGCTGATCGCGCTGGCCGTGGTGCTGGTGATCAACCTGATGTCGGCGCGTGCGTTCGGCGAATTCGAGTTCTGGGCCGCGCTGGCGAAGGTCGGCGCCATCGTGGTGTTCCTGGTCGTCGGTCTGGTCGTGGTGATCGGCCGGTTCCACATCGGCACGCACCAGGCGGGCTTCAACAATCTGTGGAGCAACCCCGGTGGGTTCTGGCCGGGCAGCGGCGATTTCCATTGGTACGGCCCGATCCTGGTGATGTCGGGTGTGGTCTTCGCCTACGCCGCGATCGAGATGGTCGGCGTGGCCGCCGGCGAGATGGAGGATGCCAAGCGCGAGGTACCCAAGGCGGTGAACGCGGTGATCTTCCGGATCGGCGTCTTCTACTGCGGTTCGATCCTGTTGCTGGTGTCGATGCTGCCGACCAGCGAATACAAGTCGGGGATCAGCCCGTTCGTCACCGTGTTCGGCCGGATGGGCATGGACTGGATGGCCAGCGTCATCCAGATCATCCTGATCGTCGCCGCGATGTCCAGCCTCAACTCGGGGCTGTACTCGACCGGCCGCGTCCTGCGCAGCCTCGGAATGGCCAAGCAGGCCCCGCGATTCACGCTGAAGATGAGTGCCTCCGGTGTGCCATGGGCCGGCATCGTCATGACGTCGGTGGTCTTCGTCTTCGGCGCCGTTCTCAACGCGTTGACGCCGGACGCTTTCGAAGTCGCACTCGAGGCCGCTGCGATCGGGGTGCTGTTCACCTGGGGCACGATCTTCCTGTGTCAACTGCGGCTCCGGCGGTTGTCCGACCTCGGGGTCATACCCGCAAGCCCGTTCCGAATGCCCGGCTCCCCCTACACCAGTTACATCGGCCTGGCGTTCCTGATACTGGTCCTGGTCGGGATGGCGATCTCCGGATGGCAATCGTCGCCGTACTTCTGGCACAAGGTCGATTTCCTGGTGGTGGTGCTCGGCATTCCGGTGCTCGCGGTGCTGTTGACCATAGGCTGGCTGATCGTCCGACCGAAGGTCGTCGCGAACACCGGCGGTCGACTCAAGGCGGTGTGGTCCGAGGACGGGCCGACCTACGGGTCGGCGCCGGACGCGGTGGCATCGACGCCGCCGCCCGCCGGCCGCCCGGGCGACGATGCGGAGGGCTGACGAATGAGGCGAATTGTTCCGGGTCGGCGCGGCCGACCGATCGGCGCGGCGCCGGTCGTCGTCGCATTCGCCGTCGGCCTGACCGTGCTCGCGGGATGTTCCTCCGGGTCGGCCGGGCCCGCCGAAGCGACGGACAACGGCGCGACCGGCAACGCCAAGCTGACCATCGGCATCGCCGACGACGAGCCGGGCGTCAGCATCAAGACCGACAACGGTTACGCCGGCTTCGACATCGATACCGCGAACTACGTTGCCGGCAAACTCGGCGTGCCGACGGCGAACATCACCTGGAAGCCCGTCGACCCCGGCGAACGGATCAGCGCACTCGAGAAGGGCGAGGTCGACCTGGTGGTGGCGACCTTCTCCATCACCCCCGAGCGCGAACAGCAGGTCTCCTTCGCCGGGCCGTACTTCATCGCCCATCAGGATCTGCTGATCCGACGCAACGACACCTCGATCACCAGCCCGGAGACCCTCAACGGCAAGATTCTGTGCGAGGCCAGTGGCACCACATCGGCCGACTACGTGACGCAGCACTATGCCGGGAAGATCACCGTGCGAGAGGTTCCGACCTTCTCCGAATGCGTTCGCAACCTCGCCAACGGTGACGTCGACGCGGTGTCCACCGACGACCTCATTCTCGCCGGGTTCGCCGCCGAACCGCAGTACAAGGGCATCCTGAAGGTGGTCGGAAAGGGCTTCACCGACGAGCGATACGGAATCGGCGTCAAGAAGGGCGACACCGAGCTGGTGGCGAAGGTGAATGCCGCGCTGCGGTCGTACATCGACGACGGGTCGTGGAAACGCTCGCTGGACAGGAACATCCGTCCGTCCGGGTACGGCATTCCGGATCCGCCGGCCATCGGCGGCTGACGCCCGCCCGGATCGGCGGCTGACGTCCGCCGCGGTCAGCGGCTGGCCCAGTCGTCCGGATCGGTGAACTGGATGACGTTGGCCAGCCTTCTCTGGACCGCGCCGATCTCCCGGACCGCCTGCGCGAGCACGCTCCGGTCCAGCGGCGAGAGACGGCTCCGGCTCAGCACATTGGACGGCCGCTCCCCCCGGTCATGTTGGTCGAGCTGATAGCCCAGCCGCAGGCGCTGGAGCACCTCGAACACCTCCATCAGCACCGTCGCCTGCTCGGTCGGGAGGAGCTCGGAGCCGGACGCCGCCATCAGCCGCCCGCGGGTGGAGACCTCTGCGGACTGCACGCCGAGGGCAGCCCACCGGGCGATGTCGACCACCGGCCGTAGCGCGTGCGCCTTGATGTCGAAGGTGCCGGCCCGGCGGACCAGTACATCGCGCACCGACCGCAGCCTGGCCCGGTTGGACAGCGACTCGGTGAGCAGCAGCTTGAAGGTGCCGGGATGGCTCCGGATGTCCCCGAACACCTTGTGTACCACCGGCAACGCCGGGTCGCCCTGGATCGGCCGGCCGTCCAGCAGCAACGACGACATCACCATGCCCTGGTTGGTGAGCGGACTGCGCAGCCAGGCCTGTGCGGCGGCCCGCCACTGCTGCTGGGTCCGGGCGAAGGCCGGTTTGCTCGGGGTAGCACCGTGTTCGTCGACGTGCAGCCCGGCTCGCCGCAAGGTCTGCTCGACGTCGACGAACGCCGCGCGGTAGCTCGCCGCCTTCGCCTCGGTGTCCACCTCGGGGCCCAGCACCACCGCCGAGTCGATGTCCGATCCCAGTACCGGTTCGCGCCGACCGTTGCTGCCCAGCGACAGCCAGGTGATCTGGCCGGTGTCGACCTCTGGATGATCGTCCAGTACCAGGCCAAGGACCGCGCGCTGCAGCTGGTCGACGACGGTGGAGTAGATCGCGGTGACCTCCGACGCCTGCCGGCCCCGCTCGAACAGTCCGTGCAGCAGCGACGGCAACCGGTGCCCGAGCTGGACGACACTGTCGATACTGTCGGCCCGCCCGAGCTGTTCGCGCAGCAACAGCCCGACCGAGGACACCGACACCATGAAGTCCTGTGGCAGGATCACCCCGCGCAGGGCGCCGGCCCGGTCGACCACCAGCAGATGGTCGAGGTCCGACTCGGTGAGCTGAACGAGGGCATCGGCCGCCAGGCTGTCGGTGACCGCTGATACCGCGGGCACCATCACGTCACCGATCGGTGTCCGCGGCGGGAGTCCGGCCGCGACGACCCGTTCCCGCAGGACCCGGTCGGTGACGATGCCGAAGTTCCCGGACGGCAGCGGCACCGCCAGATAGGTCAACCCGGCCGCCGTCATCCGGCGCGCCGCCTCGGCAACGGTCAGCGATGCCGGACCGGACAACGGCGGCGAGACGATCAGCTCGTCGACGGTGCTGTAGGTGGGGGTGGAGGTCCGTCCGGCAACGGCCGACAGCGCACGGGTGACGAAACGCATTCCGGCCGGTGACGAGAAGGCCGGCGCTGCCAACTCGGCCGGCAACCGGAGCACCCGCACCGGTCCCACCGCCACCACTCGCGGCCCCGTTTTGGTTCCGCTGAGCACCGCGGTGAACCCGAAGATCCCACCCCGGCCCAACACCTCGTCCGCGGGAGTGCCGGCGGGTGCCTCGGACATCCACAGCTCCACCTCACCGGACAGCACCACGAACACCTCGTCGCTGCCGGTGACGAACCCGTCCAGGATCCGTTGCCCTGGTCGGAAATCCGAGACCCGCCCGGCCGCGACGAGCGCCTCCCTGGCGGCGGGCGTCAGGGAGTCGAACGGTGGCAGCTCACCGAGAAACGTGCCGAGCTCGCTCACGGCATTCATCGTGCCAGGCGGGTCAACGGCACCGGACGCGGCGCGGCACGGCGTTCACGCCGGGTCGGCCGAGGTGAGCGCGGCGACGCCGGCGAGCGGCACCACCCCCTGCGCCTTCGCCGCCAGGTCCGGGTCAACCGTGATCAACGCGTCGGCCTGCAGCCTGGCGACGGCCAGGTACTCCGCTTCGTAGATGCTGTCCCATCCGTGTTCGCGGGCGATCTTCCAGGCGGTCCGGCGGGACACCCGGTCGCCGAGCAGCCGCATCTTCAATTCGGTGAGCCGGTCGTGGCGCTGCAGCGCAATCCGCTCGGCGATGTCGCCGCGCCGGACGGCGGCCAGCAGCAACGAAAGAGCCTGGGAGCGAATGAGGTTCGGGGCCACCAACTGGTGGATCGGGTGGACCCGGACGTCGTCGGCCACCAGCTGCAGCAGGGTCGGGGCGTCGATCACGAAGCGGGTCATCGGCCCACTGTAGGTGGGGATTCCGACGCGGGCACCAGGATCGTCGATCGGCGCCGTCGGCAGAACCGGGATGACGGGTGTCCCGGCCGACCATAAACTGCCCGCATGTCGCTGACCCTGCGTCCGATTGCCCGGGCCGACGTCCATCGGATCCATGAGTGGGCCTCCCAGGAATCCGCGTCCCGGTACCAGACCTGGGGGCCGAACACCTTCGCCCAGACCGAGGCGTTCGTCGACGCGGCGGCAGCCGCCTGGTTCGCCCCGGACGCCCCTGCCCGGACCTGGTGTGCCGTGTTACCCGGGCAGGGTGTCGTCGGCAACGGCGGTCTGACGTCGATCTCGCCCCACTGTCAGGAGATCAGCTACATCGTGCACACGGATCTGTGGGGGCGCGGCCTGGCGACCGAGATCGCGCTGCTGCTGGTCGAATTCGCCTTCCACCAACCCGGTACCGAGCGAGTGCAGGCGACCTGCGACCCGCGGAACACAGCGTCAGCGGCGGTGTTGACCAGAATCGGGATGAGCTACGAGGGAACGCTGCGGCACACCATGCTGATCCGCGACGGCTGGCGCGACTCGAGGATGTACTCCGTGCTGACCCACGAGTGGCCGTCGGATCCGTCCCGCCTGCATCGGATCAGTACCGAACCGACGTGATCGGTGAAGCGCCGCACCAGCTTTCCTGCCGTTTGCCGACCGGGCAGCCGGCCCTGCCCGGGTGTAGGCGAGCGACCCGTTGCTGCGCGGTGCCCGCAGCACCGAACGCACGGTGCCCGCCCACCAGTAACGGACCCCTCCTTCACCGCAGCAGGATGTCCTCCGAGGTGCCGCGACGGTTGTTCCAGTACGCCAACCCCGGTGGCACGTCATGCCCGTCCATCAGGCCTCTCGGTATCGCTGCCGCGGGCCGAATGTCGGCGAATCGCACACCCGACGGCCCCGCGATCGCCCCGGCCGGACGCTATCCGCGGAGCCGCTCCAGCACCGGCGCGAGCTGATCAACGCCGCCCAACAGGACCGAGGAGATGCCGAGTTCCTCGCGCAACTGCAGGAATTTCTCGACCAACCGATCGATCGAACCGATGAACAGGTGCGGGGAGTCGATCACCTCCTGTTCGGTGAGTTCGACCCCGGTCCGCGACCGGAGTCCGTCGATCACCCGGCGCGCCTCGCCCCGCAGATCATCGGTCACCGTCACCGGCCACATCGACGGATAGATGTTGATGCGCAACGCATCGAACCGGGCGCCGGCGGCCTCGCGAACCCAGCTGATCTTCTCCCTGGCGGCGGCCAGGGTCAGCGACCGGGCGTCGACCGTGCCGCCCGGCAGGATGCGCGGCGAGAGCCCGACGATGTCCGCCTCCCGCCCGGCCAGGCTCAGCGTGCGCCGCCCCCCACCACCGATGAAGAACGGCGGGTGCGGCCGTTGCACCGGCACCGGACCGGCGGTGTAGTCGGTGATCGCGTAGTGCTCACCGGCGAAGCTGAACGGGGCCCCGGAGAACAGCCCCTTCAGCACGGTGATCGACTCGGCCAGCCGCGCCTGGCGGACCGGCGCACGGTCGAAGGTCAGGCCGATGGCGTCGTACTCGGCCTCGTTCCAGCCGGCTCCGATCGCGATGTCCAGCCGCCCCCCGGACAGCACGTCGATGCTGGCCAGCTCCTGTGCGAGCACCGCCGGATGCCGCAGATCGTTGTTCAGCACGAACGCCGACACCCGCAGCGTGGACGTCGCGGCCGCGACCATCGCCATCGTCACCACCGGTGACATGCCGCCGAGCAGATGATCGGGCAGCACCAAACAGTGGTACCCGAGCTGCTCGGCGTGCCGGGCGCGGGCAGCCAATTCGTCGCCGCTGACGACCCCGGAGACATCGGCCAGGAATTCGAACTCTCGCATGCCGTCATCCTCGACGACGGCGGGGCGAGCTTCCGACCCGACCCACAGATTTCGGCCGCCCGCGCTGCATGTCACACCCGGCCGTGGCTGTCTCGTCTCCGGTCCGAACACCCAGGACAAGCAGCGGAAGGTGATCGACATGCGGGTATTCGTAGCGGGCGGCACGGGCGTGGTGGGGCGACGGCTGGTGCCGCAGTTGGTGGCCCGCGGCCACCAGGTGACGGCGACGACGACGAGCGGGGCGAAGGTGGGTGCGCTGGAGAAGTTGGGCGCCGCGGCGCTGGTGATGGACGGACTTGATGCCGCATCGGTTGGCGAGGCGGTGGCCGCCGCCCGGCCGGACGCGATCGTCCACCAGATGACCGGCATCGCCGGCAAGGCGGACATCAAGCACATGGACCGGTGGTTCGCGACCACCAACCGGCTGCGCACCCAGGGGACGGATCACCTGCTGGCCGCCGCCGAGGCGACCGGCGTCACCAATTTCATCGCCCAGAGCTATGCCGGCTGGAACGGCATCCATCAGGGCGGCTGGGTCAAGACCGAGGCGGACCCACTGGATCCGATGACGGGGACGGCGGCGGAGCCGGTGATGGCGGCGGTCCGGTATGTCGAGGACGCGGTCGGCTCGGCGGGTGGTGCGGCGCTGCGGTTCGGCTGGCTGTACGGGCCGGGCGCCACCGAAGATCTGGTCGCACCGGTGCGCAAGCGGCAGTTCCCGCTCATCGGCAGCGGCGCCGGCTACACCTCGTGGCTGCATCTGGACGACGCGGCGAGCGCTACCGTTCTTGCCGTGGAGCAGCAGGCGAAGGGCGTGTTCAACATCGTGGATGACGAGCCAGCACCCGCGAACGAGTGGTTGCCGTACCTTGCGGCCTGCGCCGGCGGCAAGCCACCGATGCGGGTCCCTGGCTGGCTGGCCCGGCTGGCCGCCGGCAAGGTCGCGGTGAGCCTGATGACGGAAGGCCGTGGCTTCTCCAACGCCAAGGCCAAGCACGAGCTCGGCTGGCAACTGCGCTATCCGTCGTGGCGACAGGGCTTCAAGGCTGAACTGGCATGAGCCGAGTTGCGGAGTTCGAGGAGCTGCGACCTCTGTTGTTCGCGATCTCCTATCGGATTCTCGGCAGCGTCAGCGAGGCCGAGGACGCGGTCCAGGAAACCTGGCTCCGCTACGAGCGATCCGCGACCACGCCGACGTCCACCAAGGCATTCCTGTCGGCCGTGGTCACCCGGATCTCGATCGACGTGCTGCGCTCCGCGCGGGTGCGGCGGGAGCAGTACGTCGGCCAGTGGCTCCCCGAGCCGCTGATCACCGACACCTACTCCGACCCCGCGAGGTCGGCGGAACTCGCCGACTCGGTGTCGACCGCGGCCCTGCTGCTGCTCGAGCGGCTCAGCCCGCTGGAGCGGGCGGTCTTCGTGTTGCGGGAGGTGTTCGCCTTCGACTTCCCCGAGATCGCGTCTGTGGTGGACAGATCGGAGGCTGCCTGCCGTCAGCTCGCGGTGCGGGCCAGGCGCCACATGGACGCTGGACGACCCCGGTTCGAGACCGACCGCAAGCAACGCAATGCGTTGGCAGTGCGGTTCTTCCGCGCCCTCCGGGAGGGTGACCTCGACGGCCTGCGGGCACTGCTGGCCGCCGACGTCCGGATGACCGCGGACACCGCCGGCCGCGGCCCGAACTGGGTCAAGGGAGTGTTCGGTGTCGAGCGGGTGGCCAGGACACTGGCATCGGTGGCTCCGCTGGTGATCGGGGTAGGCGTCACCGAGGAGCTGCGGGTGATGAACGGAGACATCGGTGCCGTCTACCGCGATCGGAGCGGCAAGGTGGTCGGAACGGTGACGGTGGACGGGGTTGACGGTCGGATCCAACAGATCCACACCCTGCTGAACCCCGACAAGCTCAGGCATCTCGGTCCGGTCGGCGATGCCGCGGCCGTTGTCCGGGAAGCGCTCCGGACTCGCTGACTCGCTGATTCGCTGGTCGGCAGGTCTCGCGGTTAAAGCGACCGCAACCGGCAGAACCTGCGGGCCGACGTTGCCGAGACGACAATGGGAGGTCCATGGTTCGAAGGCTCCCCGCAAGACATCCGCTCGCGAGCTGAGATCAATCGCCTCGGAGATCGGAAACAGACATGTCTTCTGTAGCAGTGATCACCGGTGCCGGTCGCGGCATCGGTCTGGCAACCACCCGGGCGCTGGCGGCGGCCGGGTGGGACGTCATCGCAACGGCTCGCCGGCCGGAGGCCGCCGAGTCGCTGCGGCAGCTGGCCGATGAACTGCCGGCAGTGACGCTCCGAGCTCTCGACGTCACCAGCGACGGGTCGGTCGACTCGTGCATCGGCTCGGTCCTCGCAGACCGCGGCGGTATCGACCTGCTGGTCAACAATGCCGGCGCCGGGCATCGCGGAACGTTGGAACAACTTGCCTTGTCCGAGCTGGCGCAGGCCATGGAACTGAACTTCTTCGGAGTCGCCCGCGTCACCAAGGCCGTATTGCCTGCTATGCGGGAAGCCGGCGCCGGCCGGGTGATCACCGTGACGAGTTTGAACGGCATTGTCGCGCTGCCGTTCAGTGACGCGTACAACGCCGCCAAGTTCGCTGTCGAGGGCCTCATGGAGAGCCTGGCGACGGTCATGCGTGAGTTCGGCGTGTACATCTCGGTGGTGGAACCGGGTCCGGTGCGGACCGCGTTCTTCGCCAATCTCGGTGGGCACGTGGACAACATCGATGACGACGATCCGTACCGGGAACTCATCAGCCGGTTCACCGAGCGGATGAGTGCGCTCGGATCCGGGGGCCAATCCGCCGAATCGGTCGCCGAGGTGATCCGGGACATCGCCGCCGACCCGTTACCGGCGTTGCGGTACCAGTCGTCGGAGCCCGCGCGGGCCATCGCCGCACAGAAACTGGTGGATACCACCGGACGGAGCATCCTGACCGCGACCGGGACTCTGCTGCAACCCTGAGCCGCCGCTTGTACCGTGGGAGGGGCCATCCAGGGAGGTCCTGTGTTCGAGCGATTCACCGATCGTGCCCGGCGGGTGGTGGTGCTGGCCCAGGAGGAGTCCCGGATGCTCAGCCACGACCGGATCGGCACCGCACACCTGCTTCTGGGAGTCCTACGCGACCAAGACAGCGCGGCTGCGACGGCGCTTGGCGAGGCCGGCGTCAGCCTGGCTGCCGCGCGCGGCCGGCTCCTCGAGCGGTGGCCCGGTGACGGCCGGGCGGCGCCGAGTGGGCACATCCCGTTCACCCCGCACGCCAAGCAGGTACTGGAATCTGCACTGCTGGTGACCCAGCGCCTTGGTGGGCAGTCGATCGATACCCCGCACCTGTTGCGGGCGATCATCGATGTCCGCGACTGTGCCGGACACCAACTGCTGGTGGATCTTGGGATCGATATCGATGCACTCGCCCTGGTGACGGACCGGCTCGCGCAGGACGAGGCGGAAGCCGAAGCGCTCGACGGCCCGGGTGTCCGGGTGGCCCGAGCCGGGCGCGTCCGGGCGAGCCTCGGGCCGTCGGCTTCCCGGCCGGCGGCCCGGCTGGCTGCGGATATCGCCGAGCTGGCAACCGATCTGAGGCTCCGGCACGATCGGCTGGTGGCCGCACTGCGGCACTACGGCCAACACCGTGACGGCTGTGACCCGGCGACCGAAGGCGGTTGCACCTGCGGCCTCCATCGCCTGCTCGCCGAGGTCGATCCGCCGTCGGCGACCAGGCAGGGGTCAGCCGGGCGGTAGCGCACTTGACCCGCCGGCCCGAGACAACCCCGCTACGCCTGGGCGTGGCGCACGTGACCCGCCGGCCCGAGACAACCCCGCTACGCCTGGGCGTGGCGCACGTGACCCGCCGGCCCGGGACAACCCCGCTACGGCTGCGCGGGCCGCTCAGTCTGCCACCCGGCGGTCGGCGCGGCCGGTGTGCAGAAACTGGGCGTGGCCGGCGCCGTCGTCACCGACGAAGGCGTGCGGCATGTGCAACCCGTGCACCGGCTCCTTGGCGATCAGCGTGTCGCCGCGCAGCAGGACCAATTCGACCTTCTCCGACTCACCGGTGCCGAGCTCGGCGAAGATGCCCTTCGGGGTGACCTGCACCCACACCCTGCCGTCCTCGTCCTGGCTGACCACCGAGTCACTCACCGACGAGCTGTAGCTTCCGACGTACCTCGCGGCGTCGATGGTGGGCTCGTCCCCGCTGACCGTCGGCAGCGGGCTCAGCTCGATATCGGCCAGCTCGGCCAGCACCTTGCTGACGATCTCGTAGTACACGTTCAGCACGCCGCCACCGTTGGTGAGCACGGCGACCGCCACGTCCCTGCCCGGAACCGCCCGCAGGAACGCGCTCTGACCGATGGTGCCGCCGTCGTGCCCGATGACGGTGCCGCCCGCCATGTCGAAGATCTCCCAGCCGAGTCCCCACGCGTTGCCCATCAGCCCGAGGTCGGGCAACTCGACCTGCCGCTGCTGCATGGCCTTGACCGATGCGCTGCTCAGCACCTGGTCGCCGGCCTCGCTGCGGCCCTCCCGCAGGTGCATGGCAGCGAAGGTGACCAGATCCCGCGGCCGCATCGCCAGCATGGAACCGGCCGGCGCGTTCGAGCGGACCAACGCCCACGCCGGAGCAGGTTCGATCTCGGCGCCTGGCTTCCGCTCGATGTGGCCCACCGCGGCCCGGTACAGGATCGCCTCCCAGGCACTGGGCGCCGCATGGGTGAGGTTCAACGGGGCGAACAGATGCTCTTTGAGACAGGCGTCATAAGGCTTGCCGCGCAACACCTCGACCACTCGACCCAGCACGCTGAACGCGGCATTGTTGTAGGAGAACATCTCCCCCACCTCGAACAGCTGCGGAGTGTCCACCAGCGTGGCAAGGTACTTCGCGACCGCATCCTCGCCGTTGCCGGTGTCGTTGAACAGGTCGCCCTCGAAGCCGGAGACGTGACACATCAACTGCCGCACGGTGATCCGGGCAGCCGCGTCCTCGTCGCCGAGCTTGAACTCGGGCAGATAGCTGCGGACGGTCGCCTCGAGATCGAGCTTTCCCTCGTCGACCAGCTGCATCGCCAGCGTCGTCGTCCAGACCTTGGTGATCGATCCGATCTGGAACACCGAGTCGGGGGTCGCCTCGACTCCGGTGGCCTTGCTCAGCACGCCTGCGGCGTGATCGACGATCTCGCCACCGGCGTACACGGCGACAGCCGCGCCCGGAACCTTGTTCTCGGCAATCAGTTCCGGAAGCCGGGCGGCGATCCACTCACTGATCTGATCGAGCTTGGACATCGGCGGCCTCTTTCGGTTTCGGACGTACTGATATCTCGGGTGCCTCGACCGTAGGCGCGTCCACGTCATTCGGGCTTGGTGTACCCGGACGATAAGGACCGCCGGAATTTTCACCACCCACCAACATGCCCGTCGAGCTGGTCCGAGTGCAGGTCGACGGCAGCCCGGCCACCTGCGCGCCGGTTCGGCTCAGACGGCCATGACGAAGATCGCGGCGATCGCCGCGATCGTCAGGACCAGCAGCAGCATCGGGACGCCGAGGCTCTGCCGGCGGTCCGGCCGCCTGGCCATCGCTATGTCGCTCATGACGTGCCTCCCGCTGCGAGTTCCTCACCTGGTGAACTCGACGTTAGGCGGGCAGTCGGAAGGACACATCGGCTCCGGGTTGGAGCTTCCTGTGAAATGACTGCCCCCTGGGTCGTAGAGCTGAACGGCAGCCGTCAGCGGGTCAGCGACGGTCCCCGCCCGCCACCCACCGGCGTAGCGCGGTTGTCCCGCCTCGCATCTGGTGAGCAGCAATGGCTTTCGCGCGTGGTCAGGTCCGGATCGGCCATCCGGACTGCGGTTCACCCTCGACGGGCCCGCTGAGTGCGGGCGACGGCATCGGGTCCGGCAGGGTCCGGGCTTGCCCGGTGGTGATCGGGCCGTACCCGTCGAGTTCACCGACCTGTGCGTGCTCGCCGGCGAGGGCGGAGATCGGCATCGTCACGTTGATCAGATAGCCGGACCGGGTGCGGCGGCACCTCCCGACCCGCATCGAGAGATCGTGGACATCCGTAGGCTGTCCGCCATGACCCAGACAGTCACCGATCCGACCGGGATCGATCCGGATACCCGCCCGCAAGACGACCTGTACCGCCACGTCAACGGTGGCTGGTTCGACGCCACCGAGATTCCGGCCGACCTGCCGTCGACCGGAGCCATGATCGATCTGCGCCTCAAGTCCGAGCAGCAGATCGGCGAGCTGTTGACCGAGTCCGCGGCTGCCGCCGAGTCGGGCGCCGCGGCACCCGGGAGCCCCGAGCAGCAGATCGGCGCGATGTACGCCTCGTTCATGGACGTCGACCGGGTGCAGGAGCTCGGGGTCTCGCCGCTGGCCGATGCGCTGCGGCGGATCGATGCGATCGCCGACCTGCCGGAATTCGCAGCCCTGCTCGGCGAACTGGAGCGGACGGGCGTGTCCGGGGCGGTGCGCAGCTACGTCGATACCGACGACCGCAATTCCGACCGGTACGTGGTGAACGTCATGCAGGGCGGCCTCGGGCTGCCCGATGAGTCCTACTATCGCGACGACCAGTTCGCCGGGACCCGCGAACAGTACGTCGCGCACATCGGCCGGATGCTCGGCCTGGCCGGCGTCCCGGATCCGCAGACTGCCGCCGCGGCAGTGATGTCGCTGGAGACGACGCTGGCCGCCGGGCACTGGGATGCGGTCGCCTGTCGCGACGTGATCAAGACCTACAACCTCACCACCGCCGATGAGCTCGCGGCCGCCGCCCCCGCCTTCGACTGGACCGCCTGGATCACCGCGCTCGGCGGGACGGCCGGACCGGGGGGCACCATCGCCGAGACCGTGGTGCGGCAGCCGTCATACCTGCCGGTGCTGTCGGATGCGTTGCAAAGACTGCCGTTGGACGACTGGAAGCGTTGGCTCAGCTGGCATCTGGTGCACGCCTGGGCGCCGCACCTGTCCACCGAGTTCGTCGACGAGAACTTCGACTTCTACTCGAAGACGCTCGCCGGCACCCAGCAGCAGCGCGAGCGCTGGAAGCGCGGCGTCGCGCTGATCGAGGCGACCCTGCCGGAGGCGGCGGGAAAGCTTTATGTGGAGCGGCATTTCCCGCCGGCCGCCAAGCACCGGATGGACGAGCTGGTGGCGAATCTGCTCGAAGCCTACCGGCAGAGCATCACCGCGCTCGACTGGATGGGCGCGGACACCAAGGAGCGGGCGCTGGCCAAGCTCGACAAGTTCACCCCGAAGATCGGCTATCCGGACAGCTGGCGCGACTACTCATCGGTCGTCGTCGACCCGACCGATCTGGTCGGCAACATCCGGCGGGCCAGGGCGTTCGAGACCGACCGCGAACTGGCCAAGATCGGAGGTCCGGTCGACCGCACCGAGTGGTTCATGTCGCCGCAGACCGTGAATGCCTACTACAACCCAGGCACCAACGAGATCTGTTTCCCGGCAGCCATTCTGCAGCCACCGATGTTCGATCTGGCGGGTAGCGACGCGGCCAACTACGGCGCCATCGGCGCGGTGATCGGACACGAGGTCGGGCACGGATTCGACGACCAGGGTGCGCAGTACGACGGTGACGGCAACCTGGTCAACTGGTGGACAGACGCAGACCGGTCCGCCTTCACCCAGCGGTCCGAGAAGCTCATCGCACAGTTCTCCGGCCTGCACCCGCTGGAACTGCCCGAGCACACGGTGAACGGCGGACTGACCGTCGGCGAGAACATCGGCGATCTCGGCGGCCTGACCATCGCCCTGAAGGCCTACCAGATCTCCCGGGGCACCGAGGAGGTGACCGACGCCGATCGCCAGCAGGTGTTCATCGCCTGGGCGCGGGCCTGGCGCACCAAACGGCGCACCGAACTCGCCCTGCAGTACCTGCAGGTCGATCCGCACTCACCGCCGGACCTGCGGGCCAACATCGCCAAGAACCTCGATGAGTTCCACGCAGCGTTCGGCACCGCCCAGGGCGACGGGATGTGGCTGGATCCCGCCGAGCGGGTGCACATCTGGTGACGCCGGCTCCGGCCGGCCGAACGATCCGGCCGGCCGGGCCGACGCTGTCGTCGGTCGAATGGGTCAGGGCTTCGGCAGCTTCGGGGCCACCTCGTTGGCCAACGCCAGCGCGTCGGCGCGCACCTTCTCCGGGTCGATCGGCGTCACCACGTCGGCCTCGGTGATCCGGACGGTGAGCCACTTGCGGCCGCCGGTGTCGAAGGTGACGTAGGCGGTCGGCGGGCTGTTCTCGCTGATCTGCTGGCCCAGGTAGGAGTATGCAGTCCGGCCGTCGAAGCTTTCCTTCTGCTGCTTCTCGCCGATGTTGCCGGCCGGGTTGGCCGGATCCCGCGGCGGGATGGACTGTTCGATCGAGATCTTGGTGAATCCGTCGTCGGTGTCGGTGCTGAGCCGGCAGCTCTGGGTCTCGTAGCCGCGGGCCTTCTCCATGTCCGCCAGCAGCTTCTCCGGAGCCAGGTCGCAGATCAGGTGCGGCCAGGCCCGGGTGCCGGCCGGCACCTTCGGGTAGCTGGTGGTCGGCGGGGCAGTGACCGCACCGGTCATCGGGGCGTTGCTGCGCAATGCCTTCGAGACCCGGGCAGCCAGATCCAATGCGGCCGTGCGGTTCTTATCGTCGGAGTTGGCCTCGGTGCCGAAGCCGATCAACGCCGACCCCTTGCCGCTGTCGAAGGTGACCCAGGCGGTCGGGGTGTTCTTCGACAGATACGACCACGCCTGGCGGCCGTCAACGGTCGATTCCTTGACATCCTTGGTGGTCGGCCCGGCCAGATCTCCGGCATCGACATTGAACGAGCCCTTGCTGATCATCGCGCTGGTGTAGTTGTGATCGATCGTCGCGGTGTACATGCAGCGCAGCTGCGGGTCACCGTCCTCCCGATCCATCCCCTTGACCACATCGGCCGGCATCAGCTTGCAGATCTCGGTGGGCCAGACATCGGCCTTGGCAGCACCCGCTGTCGGCCCGCCGGTGCCGGGCGCAGATGACGCCGTCGGGTCGGTGGGTACGTCGGTCGACGGAGCGGGGCTCGGCGGTGCGCTGGTCGCCGCTGTGCCGGTGTCGGCCGGCGATGACGCGGTCGGCCCGGCATCGGTCGGCCCGGTGTCGGTCGGCCCGGCATCGGTCGGCCCGGCATCGGTCGGTCCGGCGTCGGAAGGCGCGGGCGCGCTCGCCTCGGTGCCGCTCTGATCAGCGCTCTGCGCGATGGCCGTGTCGGCCGGGGCGGCCGCCACTGCAGTGCCGGCCTGCTCCGACGCGCAGGCACTCAGCCCGAACACGGCGATCACGGCCAGCGCGGTGGTCATCTGTCGGATTCGCATGTACCTGGATCCTCATCTCGACCCGTTCGGCGCGCACCGGCTGTGCAGCGCGTCCTCAGGTCACCCGTGGGGTGGTCGACCGGTCTGACGGTCGATCGACGGAGTCCGTTCCGTCGGTCGCGCCTGGGTGGACGGCGCGGCTGCCGAGGATCCCACATCGGGGCGCCGCGCGCAGGGCGTTCGTCACAGCAGCTCACGGCCTGGGCAGCCGCGGCGCAATCTCCCCGGCCAGCGCGATCGCGGCCTTGCGCACCGTCTCCGTGTCGATGTCCGCGGAGACATCGGACTGGGTCACCCGGACCACCGCCGACTCTCGCCTTCCGGTGTCGAACTCGACGTATGCGGTCGGCGAAGCGACGTTGTCGCTCAGGTAGGAGTACACGGTTCGGCCATCCAATGACTGCTGCTGCATGGTCGGGCCCATGGTGCTCGGGTGCACCGTTGCACCGATCTGACGTCGCACCTCGTACTCGACCCGCACCGTCCCGGTGTCGGAGGTGAGCCGGCAGAACTCGTCCTCATGTCCGCGCGCCTGTTCCAACGCCACGTCGTCGACTAGGTGCTGCGGCATCACCTCGCAGATCACATGCGGCCAGGCCCTGGTGCCGGCGGGGACCTTCTGGTGAGTGGTCGACGGCAACGCCGTGACGGCGCCACTCATCGGGGCTGTGCTGCGCAACGACTTCGACACCGCGGTGGCCAGCGCCAACACCTTCGTGTGCTTCTCCTGGTACGACATCGATTCGCCGGTCACGCTGAACACCGCCGATCCGCTGCCGCTGTCGAAGGCCGCCCGGGCGCCGCTGCCGGCCTTGTCCTCCCACGACCAGCCCGGACGCCCGTCGATCGGTGCCGTTCGGACCTGGGTGGACCGGGCGCTACCTGGCTCGTCCGGGCTGATGTGACCCGAACCTCGGGTGATCGACACACTCAGATAGTCGCCGCCGGTGAGCTTCTCGTAGCTGCACCGCACTTGCGGATCGCCGGGTGCCCTTGTCAGGCCCTGCGTCAACTCGCCCGGCATCAGCTTGCACACCTCGGTCGGCCAGACGTCGGCGATTGCGGCGGGCGCGGTCGTGGTCGCCGCGGTCGTGGTCGTCGCTGCCGCACTCGTCGCTGCCGCACTCGTCGCTGCCGCGCTCGTTGCTGTCGAGGTCGTCGCGGCCGTGGTCGTGGTCGTCGCGGCCGTCGCGGCCGTGCTCGTCGCTGCCGCGCTCGTTACTGCCGCGCTGGTTCCGACCGTCGACGTTCCGGCGACCGCGGATCCGGTCTCGCTCGCAGCGCAGCCGGACACCGTCATCACGGCAACCGCCGCAATCAGCACGGACATCGTTCGAAGGCGCATCTGGAGCCACTCCCATGGGGTCGGGCGACGCCGGGCAGTCTCCACGGCGCACGAAACCACCGATCCTTCCAGTTCGCAGCGGTGCCGTCCGGCGAACGACGAAGAGCCGTTCGATCCGGGTCGTGGGTCCGCCGGCCGGGGCGAGCCGGCCCCGGCTATCGTCGGCAGATCAGTCACGAATCTGGCGACGTCACCACCAGCGAACCAGGAGTCAGCAGATGAATCTCGACGGAACTTCGGCGATCGTCACCGGAGCGGCCTCCGGCCTCGGCGCTGCTACCGCGAAAGCCCTTGCCGCTGCTGGTGTCCGGGTGTTCGGGCTGGATCTGGCCACCGGCTGGGAGAAGGCCGGCGGACCGGGCGAGGGCGTCACCCCCGTATCCGGTGACGTGACCAGCGCGGACGACGTAGCGTCCGCCGTCGCCGCGGCGGCGGACGCCGGTCCGCTGCGGATGACGGTGAACTGCGCGGGCCTGGGCTGGGCCTCGCGAATCCTGAGCAAGAAGGGTGTGCACGACTTCGACCTGTTCAAGACGGTGATCTCGGTGAACCTGGTCGGCACCTTCAACGTGCTCCGGCTGGCCGCCGAGGCGATGTCGAAGACCGACCCGGTGGACGAGGCCGGTCAGCGCGGGCTGATCGTGAACACCGCGTCCGTGGCCGCCTTCGACGGGCAGATCGGACAGATTGCCTACTCCGCGTCCAAGGGCGGCGTGGCCGGCATGTGCCTGCCCGCCGCGCGCGATCTCGCCCAGTTCGGGATCAGGGTGATGACCATCGCGCCGGGCATCATCGACACCCCGATGATGGCCGGCATCACCGAGGAGTTCCGCGAGTCACTGGCCGCCAGTGTGCCGTTCCCGGCCCGGCTCGGCCGGCCCGACGAGTACGCCCAACTGGCGCTGATGATCGCCGAGCACGATTACCTCAACGGTGAGGTGATCCGGATGGACGGATCGCTGCGGATGGCGCCACGCTGATCCGTTGCAGCTGACCACCCAGGCTCAGGCGGCGCGGTCGTCCTGTTCCGAGTTGGCGACGGCCGCCGCCCACAGGTAGCCGCAAGCCAGTACGACCACACCGAACTGCAGGCTGACGTCCAGGTCGGAGTCCCCGCCCGGCATCGCCATCCGCGCCACCGCGAGCGCGACGATCCCGAGGGCCGCGGCCCACCCGCAGACGATGCGGCCGGCCCGCGACGACGACCGGGTGGCCGACCTTGCTGCGCTGCCGGCCACCAGCGCGGCGATGATCGCCACCAGCAGGGCAGCGAGCAGCACGAAGCCGGCGGACGTGAGGTGGGGCGCATGGCGGGCAGATCGCTCGGCGAAGAACTTTCCCAGCACGCCGAGCACGCTGAAGTGCTCGATCGGGTCGACGTCGCCGTCCGTAGGCGTGCGCACCTCGATGAACGGGGCGAACATCCCGATGACCAGCAGCACGATCGGTCCGATCGCCGCTTGCGCGGTCCTGGCGAGGGCGTTCGCTCGGATCGAGTCGGCAGTCGCCTGCTCCCGACTCTCGAGCCGGCCCAATCGTCCGACGAGATCCCGCTGCGCCCCGGCGAGCCGGTCGAGCCTCTGGTCAGGTGACAGGTCGGGTTCGCTCATCGTCATGCCCGATTCGACGCAGGCAAGCCGACCGGCGTTCCGGCCGGTCAGACCGGTGAGCGCTCCCCGGCGAGCTCGGCCAACCGGGCGTGCACGAGCGGGATCACCGCGGATCCCTCGCCACTGGCGGCGGCTACCCGCTTCATCGAGCCGCACCGGATGTCGCCGGCGGCGAACACACCCGGGACGGTGGTGGCGAACGGCTCCGGCGGGCGGCCACCCTGCCAGGACTGCCACGGCGTATCGGCCCCAGTCAGCACGAAACCGCGGGCATCCTTGGCGACGTCGGCCGGCAGCCAGCCGCAGGTCGGCTCGGCTCCCAGCAGCAGGTAGAGGCCCTTCGCGGCGACCTGTTCCTCCTCGTGCGTATTGAGGTCGCGCAGCCGTAGCCACTGCAGGTGCCCGTCACCGCCGCCGTCCACCACCGTCGTGCAGGGCCGCACCCTGATCCGCGGATTACCGAGGATCTCCCGGATCAGGTAGTCCGACATCGTCTCGGCCAGGCTCGGGCGCCGGATCAGGATCGTCACCGACTCGGCGAACCTGGACAGATGCACGGCGGCCTGGCCGGCGCTGTTGCCGCCGCCGACGACGAACACCGGCTTCTGCTTCATCTCCCGGGCGGTGCTGGTGGCCGCCCCGTAGCTGACCCCGCGGCCGACGAACTCCTCGATCGCCTCGACCCCGAGGCGGCGGTAGTCGACGCCGGTGGCGATCAGCACGGTCGACGTCGGGATCTGCTGCTCCCCCAGCTGCAGCACATGGGCGGCACCGTCCGATCCGGGGACGAACCCGGTCACCGCCCGACCGATCATGAACCGAGCCCCGAATCTGATGGCCTGCGAGCGGGCCCGCTGGGTCAGCCGCATCCCGGAGATGCCGCGCGGGAAACCCAGGTAATTGCGGATCATCGAGCTGGTTCCCGCCTGGCCGCCGATCGGACCGGAGTCAAGGACCAGGGTGTTCAGGCCCTCGCTGGCCGCGTACACGGCAGCGCCGAGCCCCGCCGGACCGGCACCGACCACCACGAAGTCGAAGGCCTCCCCGTCGGCCAGGTCCAGCGTCGGGGAGTACAACATCTCGCCGAGGTCCGCGTTGGTCGGCCGGGAGACGACCACGCCGACCTGGGTGTTGTGCACCAGCGGCAGTTCGGCGCCGTCCGGCGCGAGTGCGACGACCTCGCGGCCCGTCTCCGAGTCCGCACGGAACGTCGTATTCGGCATGCCCATCCGATCGAGGAAATCGCGGATCCGCGACAGGTCGGCGCTCGGCCCGTCGGCGACCAGCCGGGTGCCCTCGATCTCGGAGAGGTTGACCGACGATCCCCAGTCCGACAGCAGGTCACTGACCGCGGTGTGGAACTCCTCGTCCCGCGGCCCCTGCGGCAGCATCAGGTAGCCGTCGATGCTGCCGTTGGCCAGACTGTCGTGCATCTGGCCGACGGATCCGCGGAACTGCGCGGCCGGAATGATCACCAGGCGCCGCGCCGTCGGCACGAACTTCTGGATCTTGGCGAAGACGTGCGTCGCCTTCTGGCCGTCGGCGAAGAACTCGCACGCCACCAGCGCGATCGGGCGGCGGTCCGCACCCAGGCCCTTGAGCCGGTCGACCACTTCCAGCATGGTCGTCGGCGCGACTATCTCGTAGTCGGCGGCGTACCGCTTGGTCAGTTCCTCGACCATCGCGCCGCGGTACTCGTGGCCGATGATGACGATGGCTGGCTTCTGGCGCGGCTCCGGCATCCAACAACGGTACGTCGGCGGCCGGCGGGCGTCACCCGTGTTGCCGGGTCCGGCCGGGCGCGAACAGGGCGGCGATGACGGCGACCACTACGGCCGCGGCGCCGGTCAGCAGGGCCGGCCCGATCGCGCCCGTGTACCCGGTCGGGCTGATGGTGCCGCCGGCACCGAGGAAGACCGCCGTCAGCAGCGCGACACCCAGGGCGACGCCGAACTCCCGGATCGTCGAGTTGGCCGAACTGGCGATCGCGAACTCGCTCTCCGGCAGTCCGTCGAGTACCGCGGTGGCGCTCGGCGCGAACGTCAGACCCATCCCGATCCCGGCCATCGCCAGGGCGGGGATGAAGGCGCCGTAGGAGTCCCCGGCCTCGGTGACGATAGCCATCCAGACCAACGACCCGGCCTGCAGCACCAGCCCGACCACCAACAGCGAACGCAGCCCGGTCCGCCGGACCAGCGCCCCGGCGATCGGTGCGACGATCATCGGCGCCGCGGTCCACGGCAGCGTCCGGATGCCGGCCTGCAGCGGCGTGTAGCCCTGCACCACCTGCAGGTACTGGGCCATCAGGAACACCGCACCGAACATCCCGAGGGTGAAGAACAGCCCGATGGCGTTGGCCGCGGAGAATCCCCGGCTGCGGAACAGCCGCAGTGGCAGCACGGCGTCTTCGCGGCCGCGGGCGTACCAGAGGTAGACCGGGATCAGCACGACCGCGCCGACCAGCGAAGCCAGCACGGTCGGTGAGTCCCAGCCGTCGTCGTTGCCGTGCACGATGCCCCAGATGCCGAGAAACACCGCGCCGCCGAGCAGCACCGTGCCGAGCAGATCCAGTCGCTTCCAGCCGCCCTTCGACTCGGGGATCGCCGCCAGCAGCAGCGGCACCGCGACCAGCGCCACCGGCACGTTCAGCCAGAAGATCGCCTGCCAGCTGATGCCTTCCACCACTGCACCACCGATCACCGGCCCGAGTGCAACACCGAGGCCGGACACCCCGCCCCAGATGCCGATGGCTGCCGCCCGCATCGCGGGCGGAACGGCCGCGGCCAGCAGCGTCAGCGACAGCGGCATGATCGCCGCGGCACCAAGGCCCTGGAACGCCCGGGCGATGATCAAAGCCTCGGACGACGTACTCAGCGCAGAGCCGATCGAGGCCAGGGTGAACAATCCGACGCCGGCCAGCATCACCCGGCGCCGACCGAACCGGTCGCCGAGGGTGGCCGCCGGGAGCATGAAGGTGGCGAACGCCAGCGTGTAGGCGTTCAGGAACCAGGCCAGCTGGCCGACCGAGGCGCCGAGATCCGTGCGGATCACTGGCAGCGCGCTGGTCAGCACCAGGTTGTCCAGGGTGGCCATGAACATCGGCAACGAGGCGGCGACGATCGCCAGCCAGACCGGGATGCGGCGCCGGCCGGGCGGCGCCGGTTCGGGATCGGGGATGACGGGAGAGGCAACGGAGGTGGTCATCGAGGGCTCCTCGGATCAAGAAGGCATTGAATGATTACTTACTCGATCGAGGCTAAGTAATCGAGTGATAACCTGTCAAGCATGGTCACCGAGAAAGCTGCACCCGTCACCCGAATGGGCGGAGCGGAGCGACGCGAACTGGTGCTGGCCGCGGCCACCCGCGCGTTCGCCGCCGGCGGTTACGCCGGCACCAGTACGGACGCGGTGGCCAAGGAAGCCGGAGTCTCCCAGCCGTACGTGGTCCGGATGTTCGGCACCAAGC
The DNA here is from genome assembly GCF_000426645.1 of Nakamurella lactea DSM 19367. Taxonomy (GTDB): domain Bacteria; phylum Actinomycetota; class Actinomycetes; order Mycobacteriales; family Nakamurellaceae; genus Nakamurella; species Nakamurella lactea. Next base: position 38,734 of record NZ_AUFT01000022.1, read on the forward strand.
TCGAGCTGTTCCTGCAGGTTCACGACCGTGCGATCGCGGCCATCTGCGCGGCCTTCGCCGCCGAGATCGAGGCGGCACCGTTCGACCCGCAGTCCCCCGACGACTGGGGGCGGCTCGGTGACGCGTACACCACCCTGCTCCAGGACCGGGACCTGCTGCTGGTGATGATGCACGGATTCACCGCCGCCGCCGCGGTTCCGGACATCGGCACCGCCGCGCGCGAGTGTGTGTCGGAGGTCGTCCGGACGCTGGAGGCAACCGGCGGGACCGACGAACAGATCCGTGACTTCTTCGCCCAGGGCATGCTACTCAATGTGCTGGTGGCCATCAGGGCCCCCGAACACTTCGACCAGGGCGGCCCGCTCGCCCGGCTGGCGACCTGCGCCTTCGGTGACGCGCTGTCGACCGTGCGCTGACCCCAGCCGTAGCGGGGTTGTCCCGGCGTAGCGGGGTTGTCCCGGCGTAGCGGGGTTGTCCCGGCGTAGCGGGGTTGTCCCGGCGTAGCGGGGTTGTCCCGGCGTAGCGGGGTTGTCCCGACGTAGCGGGGTTGTCCCGACGTAGCGGGGTTGTCCCGGCGCAGCGGGACAACCCCGCTACGCGGGGGGCGGGACAAGCCCGCTACGCGTCAGGCGGGCACGGCACGGCCGGCTCGTCGGGCACCATAGGCTGGAGCGGTGCCGTCACCTGCTGCCGAACTGACCCCGCGGATCTCCGCCGCCATCACCGCCGCCTTCGGCGACGACTACGCCGGATCCGACCCGGTGCTGCGGCCGAGCCAATTCGCCGACCTGCAGGCCAATGCCGCACTGGCGCTGGCCAAGCGACTCGGCCGCAAGCCCCGCGAGGTGGCCGAGCAGATCGTGGCGCAGCTCGATGTCAAGGGCGTCTGCAGTTCGGTGGAGGTCAGCGGCCCCGGCTTCCTGAACCTCACCCTGGATCCCGCCTGGATCTCCGCCCAGGCCGGCGGTACCGCCGCCGATCCCCGACTGGGCGTGCCGACCGAAGAACGTCAGATCGTGCCGATCGACTACTCGGCGCCGAACGTTGCGAAGGAGATGCACGCCGGCCACCTGCGGACCACCGTGGTCGGCGATTCGCTGGCGCGCACGCTGGAACACCTGGGGCACACGGTGATCCGGCAGAACCACATCGGTGATTGGGGCACCCCGTTCGGCATGCTGATCGAGCACCTGCTCGATGTCGGAGAAGGCTCGGACGAGGCGCGGCTGGTGGAGCAGGACCCGAACGCGTTCTACCAGGCAGCCAGGACAAAGTTCGACGGCGACCCGGAATTCGCCAACCGGGCCAGGGCGAGAGTCGTTGCGCTGCAAGCCGGCGACGCCGAAACCCTGCGACTGTGGCGCGAGCTGGTGGATCTGTCCAAGCAGTACTTCAACCGGATCTACTCGGCGCTCGGTGTCACCCTCACCGACGATGACCTGGCCGGCGAGTCGACCTACAACGACCAACTGGCGGCAATCTGCGACGAGCTGGAGTCCCGCGGCATCGCCACCATGAGCGACGGCGCGCTGTGTGTCTTCCTGGACGGCTACACCGGCCGGGAGAACAAGCCGGTGCCGCTGATCATCCGCAAGTCGGATGGTGGCTACGGTTACGGCACCACGGATCTGGCCACCGTCAAGTACCGGGTCGAGCAACTGCATGCCAACCGGGTGCTCTACGTGATCGGGGCGCCGCAGGCGCTGCACCTGAACATGGTCTGGGACACCGCCCGGAAGGCCGGCTGGCTGACCGACGACGTCGAAGTGGTGCACGTCCAGATCGGCAACGTGCTCGGTCCGGATCGCAAGATGATGCGGACCAGATCCGGAAACCCGTTGCGGCTGATGGAATTGGTCGACGAGGCGAAGCTGACGGCGAAGAAGGTGATCGACGAGGCCCGGCCGGACCTGGACGAGGCGACCCGGGCCGAGATCGCCCCGCAGATCGGCGTCGGCGCCATCAAGTACGCCGACCTGTCGGTGGCGCACGACACCGAGTACGTGTTCGACCTGGAACGGATGCTGTCGCTCACGGGCAACACCGGCCCGTACCTGCAGTACGCCGCCGCCCGGATCCGGTCGATCTTCCGCAACGCCGGGTTGACGGCGGACCAGGCGACCACCACCATCACCATCGCCGAGCCGGCCGAGCGGGCGTTGGCGTTGGCGCTACTGGAGTTCGGCCCGGTGCTGACCCAGGTCGGCGCACTGCTGGAGCCGCACCGGCTGTGCGGCTACCTTTTCGACCTGGCCCAGGCGTTCTCGGCGTTCTACGAGAGCTGCCCGGTACTCAAGGCCGACGACCCAGCCGTCCGCGACTCCCGGCTGGCGCTGTGCGCGCTGACCCTGCGGGTACTGGTGCAAGGCCTTGACCTGCTCGGAGTGCAGGCGCCCGAGCGGATGTGAGCGCACCGGTACCCGTACCGGCGCCGCTGTTGATCATGGTCACCTGCACGACAATCCGGACGCCCGGACGGGGCCTCAGCGCCATGATCAACTTCGGGCGCTGCCGGGGAACTGTCAGACGGTGACGTCGCCACGCGGGGTCGTGAAGGTCACCGACAGCAATCCCGGCTGACCGTTGGGCGCCTGCCACTGCACGGTGACGTCGCCCAACGGGCTGTCCTTCGGCTCACCGAGCCAGGCCTTGACCCGATCCCGGTCGCCGGCAATGGCCAGGCTCTTCAGCGCGATCCCGGTATCGCCGTTCGAGTGCGAGGGGTGGTGCTCCCTCGAGGAGGTCCAGTGCACGAAGAACGGCAGCTGCGGATCGTTCATCAGCCCGGAGACGCCGATCTGTTCCCAGGTCAGCTCGAAGCCGTCCGGCAGGATCCGGTGCGCGGGGGTACGGGGCCGGCCGAGCCGCTCCTCGACCGGGGACAGGTCGTCGACCGAGACCACCCAACCGAGCCAGCCGCCGCCGAGTTCGGTACGGGCCCGCACCGCCTGGCCGAACGGCATCAGATCCGCCGCCGGATGGTCGAGGGCCTCGACCACCTCGAGGTAGTGCTCGTCGGAAAGCGGGAGCACCCGGTTCCGGGTACCGAACCGGGGATGCACCCCACCGTCGATCGGCTCCGCCCCCAACTGCTCGGCCAGCCTGGCCGCCGTCGCGTCCAGTCCTTCGGGTCCACTTGCGTACGAAACGTGGTCCAAGCGCATCCGGCAATCGTGGCAGGTGGCGGAGAGTAACCCTCGGCGGGGGTCGGTGAGCGCGGGAGGTGCGCCGTCAGTCACCGGCGGGCTGCGGTCCGTCATACCCCTCGATGACGAGCATCTCGGCCACCGACGCCCTGGTGCGAAACGGGAGCACCGCCTGGTATTCCGCCGAGTGGTAGCAGTCCAGCGCCGCCTGGTAACTGGGGAACTCCAGCACCACGTTGCGATCCCTGGCCTCGCCCTCGACCGACTCGAACTGCCCGCCGCGCACCAGGAACCGGCCGCCGTAGGCCGCGAACACCGGGCCGTTCGCCGCCAGGTACTTGCGGTACTCCTGCGGATCGGAGACGCTGACCCGACCGATCCAGTAGCCCTTCGTCATGGTCAGTTTCCTCCCACTGGCGCCGGTTCCTTCGGCGCCTGCCTGTTCTTTCCGCCCATTCCCGCGTGCGTAGGCGCGGCGAAGCAGAGCACCGCGATGAAGCCGAGGATCAGCACCGCGGCCGGCAGGTACACGCTCTGTCCCATTGCGGTGGCGAACGGCTCCTTCAGGGCGTCCGGCAGCGGGCCGGTGCTGGTCTGCAGCGCATCGGCGCTGGGTGCACCGCCCGGCGCGCCCCCGGAAGCGGCCGACAGCTCCGCGGCGATCCGGTTCTGCATCAGCACGCCGACCGCGGCACTGCCGAGCACCGCACCGACCTGACGGGTCATGTTGTAGACGCCGGCACCGGCGCCGGCCAGCTGCATCGGCAGGTTCCGGGTGGCGGTGGCCGACAGCGGTGCCCAGATGAACGCGTTGCCGACGCCCATCAGGGTGATCGGAGCGAGAATGCCGATCACCGAGGTGGTCGGACTGGCCACGCTGCCCAGCCAGAACAGCGCGACCGAGGTCAGGAAGAATCCGGTGCCGGCCAGGTACCGGGGGTGCATCCGGTCGGTGAGCCGACCGACCGGCGCGGCCAGCGCACCCGAGGCGACGGCCAGCGGGATCATCAGCAGAGCGGATCTGGTCGGCGTCAGCCCCATCGCCTTCTGCGCGAACAACATCAGCGGGATGGCCATGCCGGTGATCGCGAAGCCCATGGTGGCGATGCCGAAGTTGGCCAGCGAGAAGTTGCGGTCCTTGAACAGCGACAGGCTCATCAGCGGTTCGTTCTTGTTCTTCGCCTGCCACCAGACGAAGGCGACCAGCACCAGCACCCCGACGATGATCAGCGACCACACCGAGATCGGGCCGGAAATGGTTCCCCAGTCGTACTTCTGGCCCTCCTGGATGCCGAACACCAGCAGGAACATCCCGATGGCGCTGAGCGCGATGCCCAGGTAGTCGAACCGGTGCCGGTGGGTCTGCAGCTGCGGGATCAACCGGAAGCCGAGCACCAGCGCGACGATCCCGACCGGCACGTTGACGAAGAAGATCCACTCCCAGCCGAAGTTGTCGACCAGCAGACCGCCGGCCAGCGGCCCGACCAGGATGGCGATGCCGGCGACGCTGCCCCACAGGCTCATCGCGGTGCCGCGCTTGTCCGGCGGGAAGGTACGGGTGATCACCGCCATCGTCTGCGGCGTCATCAGCGCGGCGCCGAGCCCCTGGAAGGCACGGGCGACGATCAGCATCTCGACGCTGCCGGACAGCCCGCACCAGGCGGAGGCCGCGGTGAACAGCACCAGCCCGGTGAGGTAGACGTTCCGTGGGCCGAACTGATCTCCGAGCCGGCCGCTGACCAACAGCGGCACCACGTAGGCGAGCAGGTAGGCGCTGGTCACCCAGACCACGCTGTTCAGGTCCGTCTTGAGCCCGACCAGGATCGAGTCGGTGGCGACCGAGACGATGGTCGAGTCGACCAGGATCATGAAGAAGCCGATCACCATTGCCCAGAGCGCGAACCAGGGGTTGCGTCCGTCGGTGCTGCCTGGCGGTGGCAGGGCGGGGCTGACGGCCTGCGGCGCCTCCGGGTCCCCGGCGCCCGAAAGCTCGTGGGCACCGTGTCCGGACGGCGCGCCGGCGACCAGTCGCCTGGCCGCCGGGTCCGGCCGGCCGGCGGCCAGGTGCCGCCCCGAAGCCTTGTCGTCGTTGTTCGTCATACTGCTTTCCAATCCAGTCGGGCACTGTCGATGGCATCGATAGTTGTGGTGAGCCAAGAGATCTCGGCATCTTTCATGGCAATCAGGTAGTGCAGATCAAGAATCATGTGGGCCGGCTTGCCCCGTTCGATGAGGCACCCGTAGGCGTCCCGCATCACCTCGGCGTCGCGCTGCAGGATGTCCAGCCGGTACTGCAGATGCCGCCGCGCCTCTTCCTTGGGCAGCCGGCCCACCTGGGCGACGGCCACCGGGAAGATCGGGTACTCGTTCTCCGGGTTCGCCAGCCGGTTTCCGACCAGGTCACGCAGCACATGCCGGCCGTTGTCGGTGATCTGGTAGGTGGTGCGCTCCGGGCGGTTGCCATCACGCTCGGTACCGACCGCGGTGACGAAACCGAGCTGCTCGAGCCTGGCGATGGCGTGATAGAGCGACCCGGGACGGATCTTCACGATCACGTCCTCCCGTCGCCGCATCAGCACCTGGTACATCTCGTAGGGATGACGAGATCCCTCGGTGAGAAGCCCGAGGGCCACCATTCCGAGCGGGTTGATCTTCTGATCGCCGAGCAGCGACGACATCGATGCGGTTTCCTTCCATTCGGCCCATTCAGCCACCCGGTACCGACAGCCCCAGGGCGAGCGCGTCCGAGACTAGCTCGCCCGACCGGACTATTCCAAGCGAAATATACGAGACGACGCTCACTGTCGCCGCGGTCCGGCTGTCGGGGCGTGGTCGTAGGCTGAGCCGCGATGAACTCCCCCACCGCGCTCCGACTGGGACCGGCCGCCGCCGGCCGCTGCCGGCGCCGCGTGCACCTGGACCACGCCCCCGGCGCACCGAAGCAGCAACGCACCGGCCCGGACGTCGGGGTCAAGATGCGATTGGCCGACATGCAACTGCACGCGGCTGACGTTCTCGCCGGGTTCCCGGCGGCGGCGACCGGCTGGTCGCCGAAGTCCGGCGAGCGGCCGGCCATCGTGCTCGGTCCGACGCTGCGCACGCCGACCAGAATCGGTACCCCGGACCTGCTGATCGCCGCCGACGGCGGCTACCTTCCGGTGATCGTTCGTGGGCACCGCACGCTGGATCCCGGTAGCGGCGCGCTGACCTCCCCGGTGGACGATCCGGACACGGCGACGGTGGATGCGAAGCGCCGGCTCCGCAAGCATCCGCTCGACGTGCTGCAGCTGGCCCACCTGTACACGATGCTGACCGAGTTGGGCCTGGCCTCATCGACCGCCCGCGGCGGCGTGATCGGGCGCGGCGGCGGGCCCGACGGCGACGACGGCTCGGTGATCGTCTGGCACGATCTGGCGGCAGCGCTGCCGGACTACGCCGAGCGGTTCGCCGACCGATGGGCGGTCGCCCGGGCCGCCGAGGACGGCGGCGAGCTCGCCTTCCCATCGCGGATCGCCGAGTGCCGACGGTGCCCGTGGTGGCCGGTCTGTTCGGCCGAACTCGAGGCCTCGCACGACATCTCGCTGCTCGCCGCCGGCTCGGACGTGCAATTGCTGCACGACGCCGGGATGACGACCCTCGACGACCTGGTCGCAGCGCCGCAGTCCGAACTCGATGCCCTGCAACTCACCTCGGTGCCGCCGACGGAGGCCAGGATCAGGGCCAAGGCCAGGCTGGACGGCGTGCCGCTGGTCCGCCGGCGCAATGATCCGGCCGCCCGCCGGGCCGATGTCGAGCTGGACGTCGACATGGAGTCGTACCTCGATGCCGGCGCCTACCTGTGGGGAACCCTGCTCTCCGGCGCCGATATCGGGTTCGACCGCGACTACCAGGCCTTCGTCAGCTGGGACGGGCTGCCCGGCCCCGGTGAGGCGGACGCCTTCGTCCGGTTCTGGCAATTTCTCACCGAGGTACGTACCGCTTGCGCCGCACGGGGTTTGAGCTTCGCTGCGTACTGCTGGTCACGAGCGGCCGAGGAACGCTGGCTGTACTCGACGCCCCGCCGGTTCCCGGAGACGGTCGGCATGCCCACCGTCGAGGAGATCACCGCGTACTGCACGTCACCCCAGTGGATCGATCTGTACGCCGAGGTCAAACGGCAGTTCGTGGTGCCGGGGTCCATGCGACTCAAGGCGATCGCACCGATCGCCGGCTTCGCCTGGCGGGACGCCGAACCGGGCGGCGAGAACTCGATGGCCTGGTACCGGGCCGCGGTCGGCGCCGACGGGTTGCCGCCCGACCCGGCGATGCGACAGCGGGTGCTGGAGTACAACGAGGACGACGTCCGGGCCACCGCGGCGATCAGGGCCTGGATGAGCGACGGGGCCGCCGCTGTTCCGACGGTGGCCGAGCTGACGGCGCAGCTGGACGGGACCGCTTCGCGCGACGCGGCTACGGCCGATCCCTAGCCTTCTGGTTGAGGTCCTGACGGGCATCGTTGACGATGCCTGCGAGATCGGTAGCGCTGGGTAGGGCGGGCCGAACGTCGTCGGGCAATGCCCGGTAGGTAGACACGGCCAGGGGCGTGGTCAGGCCGCGGACTGCGTATTCGACTGCCACATCGTCTCGGTCGGCAGCGAGCAGGATGCCGATGGTAGGTCTGTCGCCGTGCTCGGTGTTGCGGAGCCGGTCGTCGACGACGTTGACGTAGAAATTCAGCTTGCCGATGTGTTCTGGCTGCGCGGCAACGGCTTTCAATTCGAACACAACGAATGCGCGCAGCCGCAGGTGGTAGAACAGCAGGTCGATGAAGTAATCGCTGGCGCCGACGGTCACCTTGTACTGGCGCCCGACATAGGCGAACCCGGTGCCCAGCTCGGCCAGGAACCTGGTGAGACGGTTGACCAGCGCGTCCTCCAGGTCCCGCTCGCTGTGGTGCGGGTCCAGTGCCAGGAAGGCCAGGACATAGGGGTCTTGGACGATCTCGCGGGTCTGGTCCGAGTCGGCCGGCGGGAGGACCTGCGGGGAGTTGTTCGGGGCGGCGCCGACCCGCTTGTGCCGTTCGGTGGTGATGTGGTGGGTGAGGACCGGCGTCGACCAGCCGTGTTCGACGTCCTGTGCTGCATACCAGTCGCGAGCGGCAGGGTCCGGAACCTTGTCAAGGAGGGTCGTGATGTGCCGCCACGGCAATTGCGCAACGGGCCGTTGCGCGATTGAGTCTGGGTAGCGGTCGGCGAAGGTCCGCATGTAGACCAGGCTGCGTGCACTGAATCCGCGCATGCCTGGGAACTCGGCGCGGAGATCGGTCGAGAGCCGGTCGATGACCCTGGTCCCCCAGCCGTCCGCCCGCTGGCTCTCCAGGATCCGCGGGCCGATCGCCCAGTACAGACCGATCAGCTCGGTATTCACCACCCTGGCCGTCCGGATTCTGGCCCGCGCGACCTCAGCCTTCACCGCCGCCAGCAGTCCGCCGTACCCGTCAGGTAGCCGATCGATCTCCGTCACCCCGACTCACCTCTCCTGTCCAGTAGTTCCAGCAGGTCCATGCGGGTCGCAGTGCCCCCGACCACCGACACCCGGGCGGTCGGGCCGTCGGCGGAAGTCGCGGGACCCGGACGCGGGTGGCGTTGTCGCCAGGTCGGCGATCGGGTTCCCCTCGTAGCGTGGAGACCCACGCCGGCCCGGGATGCGTGGGAGGCTGAGGAGATGCCGGAACTGGAGCCGAAACCCACATCAGCCGCCCGGATCACGCTGTCCCGGATCATGACCGTGGTCGAGACCAACCTGCTGGGCACGGTGCACGGCGGCGTCATCATGAAGATGGTCGACGACACCGCCGGCGCCGCCGCCCAGCGGCATGCCGGTGGCCCGGCGGTGACCGCCGCGATGGACGGCATGACGTTCCTGGAACCGGTTCAGGTCGGCGACCTGGTGCACGCCCATGCCCAGGTCAACTGGGCGGGCCGCACCTCGATGGAGGTCGGGGTCAAGGTGGTGGCCGAGCCGTGGAACCGGGCCGGCGAACAGGCGAAACGGGTCGCCACGGCGTACCTGGTGTTCGTCGCCGTCGACGCCGACGGTCAACCGCAATCGATCCCGCCGGTGCGGCCGGAGACCGCGGAGGACCACCGGCGGTTCCGGGAGGCGCAGATCCGCCGGGAGAGCCGGCTGGCGCGCCGCGCGGCGATCACCGCCAGTCGCGAGCAGTAGCGGCTCAGCCCACCGGCCCGAGAACCCGGTCCAGATAGGCGTTTCCGAACAGGTTCTGCGGGTCGACCGCCGCCCGTACCCGCCGCACGTCGGCGAATCGGGGGTATTTCTCGGCCAGCCGCGCCGCATCAAGGGTGTGCAGCTTGCCCCAGTGCGGCCGCCCGCCGGCCGCGGTCAGGATCCGCTCGGCGGCCAGGAAGTACTCGGCGAACGGCTCCCGGAAGTACCGGTGCAGGGCGATGTAGGCGCTGTCGCGCTGGTAGGCGGTGGACAGCCAGACGTCGTCGGCGGCGGCCACCCGGATCTCCAGCGGGAACGAGATCCGCCACCCGCGGGTGCCGATCAGCGCCCGGATCTCCCGGAGCACGGCCGGCAGGTCGGTGCGCGGCACCGCGTACTCCATCTCCCGGAACCGGACCCGCCGCGGCGAGGTGAACACCCGCTGGGACAGATCGGTGTACTGCCGCTGCGAGACCACTGCGGTGGCCAGCCGGTTGATCGACGGGATCACCGTCGGTGCCAGCCGTCCGGCGGCGCAGGTGGCCGCGAACACCCCGTTGCTGAGCAACTCGTCGTCGACCAGGCTGCGCCAGCGCGGCACCGGCGCAAGTTCGGCATCCGCCGGCAACCGGTGGTTGGCCTTGACCAGCGCCCGATCCGTGTGCGGGAACCAGTAGAACTCGACGTGATCGGCCGAGCGCATCCGGTCGTCGAAGCCGTCGAGCACCGCCTCGAGCGGCTCGGGATGTTCGTCGGCGGCCAGCGCGAACTGCGGCACGCACTGCAGGGTGACCTCGGTGATCACGCCGAAGGCGCCGAGCCCGATCCTGGCCGCCTGGAACAGCTCCGGCCGCTGCGAGGCCGAGCAGTCGACGATGTCGCCGTCGGCCAGGGCAATCCGCAGGCCGCGGACCTGGCCGGCCATTCCGGTGAAAGCCGTTCCGGTGCCGTGGGTTCCGGTGGAGATGGCGCCGGCGATCGATTGGGCGTCGATGTCACCCAGGTTCTGCACGGCAAGCTTGTGCGGGCCGAGCAGCGTCGGCAGGTCACGCAGCCGGGTGCCGGCACCGAGCGTCACCAGCCCACTGTCTGGCTCGACCGAGCGAACCCCGGACAGCAGGTCGAGCCGCACGCTGATCCCGTCGGTGACCGCGACCGGGGTGAACGAATGCCCGGCGCCCATCGGCCGGATCCGTTGCCCGGCGCGGACTGTCGCAACGATCAGCGCAGTGAGCTCCGCCTCGTTCCGCGGTGTGGCCACCGCGGCGAAGGTGGCGTCAGCCGACCTGCCCCAGTTCCGCCAGCGCTTCACCTAGAACACCTGGCCCTCTCCCCGGTAGGTCGGCCAGGTCTCGGTGACGGCGCCGTCGGCCACCAGATGCACCCGCTGGAGGTGTTCGGCCGGCTCGCCGGACTTGGCGTGCCGCAACCACACCTGGTCGCCGACCCGCAGCCGGCCCGCCGCCCGGCCCCGCACCGGTGTCTGCACCTCACCGGCGGCTTCGGCGGCAAGGTAGCGCAGCCCCGGGGGGTCGGCCAGCACCGGCAGCCGGTCGGCGCCCGGCGGGCCGGAGGCGATCCAGCCACCGCCGGCCAGGGTGGCAACGCGCCGGGCGGGGCGACGCACGACCGGCAGCACGAAGAACGACGCCGCTGACGGCCGGAAGGCCCGATAGTGGTCGAACAGGCCGGGTCCGAGCAGGCCGGAGCCGGCGGCGACCTCGGTCACCGCGTCCTCGGCCGCCGTGGTCTCCAGCGATCCGGTACCGCCGCCGTTGACGAACTCGAGGTCGGCAATGTCCCGCACGGCGGCCACCGCTGCTGACCGCCGGCCGGCCAGCTCGGCCGCGGATCGGCGTTGCATCGCCCGCACCACCCGGGCTCTCGGGCCACGCCCGGCGTTGCCGACGCCGGCGATCTGTCCCTCGTACGCCATGATGCCGACCAGCTCGAAGCCGGCGCGGCTGTGCACGGTGCGCGCCAGCGCGACCAGCGCCGACGGCGTGTGCACCGGCGACCGAAAGGCGCCGAGATGCAGGCCGGCGGCCGGCCGGTAGCCGGCGTCCAGTTCGATGCACACCCGGATCGTCGGCCGGCTGCCGGGCGGGCGGACCGCGTCGATCAGGTCCAGCTGCGCCGGATCGTCGATCATCACGGTGATCGCCGCCGCGGCCTCCGCCGTGTCGGCCAGCTCCGCCACGGCGTCCCGGTCGGCGGTCGGGTAGCCGACCACGATGTCGTCGAACCCGTTGCCGTGCAACCACACGGCCTCCGGCAAGGTGTACGCCAGCAGCCCGGCGAAGCCGGGAGTGTCGACCGTCCGCCGGATCAACGAGCGGATCCGGACCGACTTGGTGGCCAGCCGGATCGGCTTGCCGGCGGCCCGTCGCACCAGGTCCGCGGCGTTCGCCCGCAGCGCGGCGTCGTCGAGCACCCCGAACGGCGGCGTCAGCTGGGACACGGCCTGCCGCAACAGCTCCGGCGGCGTCGCCCACCGGGTCGCGCTGCCGGAGATCGTCGCTCGCGATGTGGTCACAGCTGGCTCGGCTCGGTCGCCGGGGTAGTCCGCAAGGACAGGTCGGTGGCGAAGGCGGCCAGCGCCGCGCGAGCCGTCGCAGCGTCCCGGTCGACCAGGAACTGCACCGTGAGCCCGTCCAGCAGGGCGATGACCTGGCGGGCCAACACCCGCACCGGCCGGTCCCACTGGAAACCGCGCACCTGCGCCAGCTCGTCGAGCACCCGGGCGATGCCGGCCGGGTATCCGGCATAGCGCTGCCTGGTCAGCTCGGCCAGCACCGGATCGCGCAGCGAGGTCACGGTGATCTCGTAGATCACCTGCTGGGCCTGCGGATCGGCCTCCACCAACTCCCAATAGGCCAGCAACGCGCGCTCGACGGCACCGGCCGCCGATCCGCGACGGTTCACCGTTGCCAGTGCCGCAGACACCTCGCGGGGCAGCATCCCGCCGACCAACTCCGCGAGTAGTTCCGCCCGGCTGTCGAAGCAGTAGTGGAAGACGCCCTGCGGCATGTCGGCTTCCTCGCAGATCGCCCGGGTGGTGGCACCCGCGACCCCCTCGGCGAGCAGCACCCGCCAGGCCGCGGCCAACAACTGCGTCCGACGCTCGGCCACCGGAATCCGCGTCATGCCGCTCGCCGCGCCATGGTCGACCATTTCATGGTCGCCACTGTGCGACACCGTCGATGCCCGGGTCAAGACTTTCTGGTCAATTGACCAAGTTGTTCGACCAGAACTATTGACCTTCGCCGCCGTTGGCCCGATAGTCCGTTGTCATGCGGAACCAGAGCGGGCCGGCCCGGCCGGCACCGGCAGCGCGCCGGACGCTGCGCCGGGCCCGAGGCGGCGCCGCGTTCTGCTTCGCCGCCCAAGGACTGGTGTTCGCCTCCGTGCTGACCCACCTGCCGGCGTTGAAAGACCGCTGGACCCTGGACGATCTGGCCGTCACCGGGCTGATGTTCGCCGTCGCGGTGTTGGCCGGGGCGGGATCCGCACTGGCCGGCCTGCTGGCGGCCAGGGTCGGGAGCGCCGTCACCCTCCGGTCGGGATTGTTGCTGGCGGCGGCCGGATTGACGGTCGTCGGTGTCGCCCCGGCGCTGTGGGTGCTGTTGGCCGGTCTGGCCGGCTACGGGTTGGCCGTCGGCCTGATCGACGCCGGCACGAACATGCAGGCCGTCGCACTGGAGGCAGAATACGGCCGGTCCATCCTGACCTCCTTCCACGCCGCCTGGAGCGTCGGCGGGATCTTCGGGGCGTTGGCCACCGCCGGCACCGCGGCACTGCACTGGTCGCTGCCGGCCGCGCTGCTGCCACTCGTCGTCGTTCCGCTGCTCGCCGCCGCCGCGCCCCTGTTGTCGTCGGCTCCCGGCTCCGGGACGGCGGTCGCCGGCGCAGCCGGCGATTCGACCGGACGTGTTGCCCTGGTGCCGATTCCGTGGCGTCCACTGGCGGTGCTGGGCGCCGCACTTGTGTTGTTCTACGTGGCCGACTCGGCGGCCTCGTCGTGGTCGTCGATCTATCTGCGCGACGTGCTGGCGGCGTCCGCGGCGGTGGCACCGCTGGCCTTCGGCGCCTACCAGGCAGCGAGCCTGTGCTCGCGGTTGAGCGGAGACCTGCTGGTCCGCCGGTACGGAGCGGTCGCCGTGGTGCGATCGGCGGCCGGCGTCGGAGTCGCCGGGTTGGTGCTGGTGGTGACCGCACCAGGGCCGGCGCCGGCGATCGTCGGATTCGCCGTGCTCGGCGCGGGAGTGGCGGTGGTCGCCCCGCTCACCTTCGCGGCGGCGGGCCGACTGGCCGGTCCCGGTCCCGACCGGCGCCGGGTCGACGCCCTGGTGGCCAGGCTCAACCAATTCAACTATCTGGGTTTCGTCCTGGGCGGGGTGCTGACCGGGTTGGTCAGCTCGGCCGGCAGTCTGCGCTGGGGTTTCGTCGTCCCGCTGGTCGGGATTGCGGCGATTCTGCCGCTGGCCGGCGCGTTCGCCACCCCGGTTGCCGCCCCGTCGGCCGCATCGTCAGCCGAGTCTTGACCATATTCGAGTCTTGACAATATTAACTGTCAAAGCCTAACGTTGACCCATGGACGACGTTCGGGTGCTGGTAGATGCGGCCGCCGTGGAAGTGGCGCTCGATCCGATCCGGGCCTCGATCCTGGACGCCTTACAGGAACCGGGATCTGCCGCCACGGTGGCGGCAGCGGTTGGCTTGACGCGGCAGAAGGTGAACTACCACCTGAATGCGTTGCAGGCCAACGGGTTGGTCGAGCCTGCCGAGGAACGCAGGTGGGGCGGTATCACCGAACGGTTCGTCCGTCGTTCGGCGCGCCACTTCGTGGTCGCTCCAGATGTATTGCACAGCACCACGATCGATCCGAACGAGGTCGCCGACCGCCTCTCGGCCGGGTATCTGATCGCGGTGAACGCGCGGGCGGTGTCCGAGGTAGCGGCGATCGCCGCCGGTGCGGCGTCCGGGTCGCGGGTGCCGACCCTGACCGTCGACACGGTGGTCGGGTTCAGCTCGCCGGAAGACCGTGCCGCGTTCGCTGCCGACCTGCAGTCGGCGGTCGGCGCGCTGGTCGCCCGCTATCACCACGACGACGGTCGGCCGCACCGGCTGACCGTCTCTTCCTATCCCCGACCCAAGGAGCCATCGTGACCACTCACGACCAGCCCGACCGGCCCGGCCGGGTCGAACACCGGACCGAGCACGTCCACGAGTTGGCCGCTACCCCGGAGCAGGTGTGGGACGCGATCGCCACCGCCGACGGCATCTCGGCCTGGATGGCGCCGACCCGGCTGGACCCGCAGATCGGCGGTGAGGTGTCGTTCGATCTCGGCGCGTTCAACTCGACCGGTGTCATCACCGACTACACACCGAACGTTCGATTCGCCTACGAGGAACCGTGGCCGATCGCCTCCCGTGCCGAGGACATCCCGCCCGGGATGCGCGAGTGGTTCGCCACGATCGGCGTGCCGCTGTCGGAGGTCTACCGCGACCTGGCCACGGCCGGCCCGATCGCCACCGAGTTCCTGATCGAGGCGGCGTCCGGCGGCAGTTGCGTGATCCGCGTCGTCACGAGTGCCTACGGGAGCGGTGCGGATTGGGAGAACGAGTTCTTCGCCGAGATGGTGGCCGACTGGGGCGCAACCCTGGACAACCTCGCCACCCGGTTCAGCAAGGCTTCCGACCAGGCACTGCCATGACCGTCCCCGCCGCCGTCACCATCACGCCGGTCTGCGTTGCCGACCTGCTCGCCGACGGCGAGCGGATGCCGGTCTACGTGCACGTGATCGACCACCCCGAGGCGCGCGTTCTGGTCGACACCGGCCTGACGCGGTTGCATCCGGCGGTGGCCGACCTCGATCCCCGACTCCGCCCATTGAACGAGCAGAACTTCGACCTCGCCGGCATCGACATCGTCGTGAACACCCACCTGCACTTCGACCACTGCGGCGGCAACCACCTGTTCGCCGGCCGGCCGATCTATGTCCAGCGCCGGGAGCTCGACGACGCGCGCAACGAGCACGACTACACCATCCGCGAGTGGGTCGACGCGCCCGGCGTGAAGTACCTGCCGGTCGACGGCGAACGCGAGCTGCTTCCCGGGCTCCGGCTCGTCCCGGCGCCGGGCCACACCCCCGGCACCCAGATCGTCGTCGTCGAGACCGGCGCGCGCCCGGTCGTCGTCGGCGGCGACGTGGCGGTCTGGAGTGGCGAACTCGACGATCCGCGCACGGAAGGCCAGCTACTGGTGCGGGCGCTCGAGCCCGAGCTGGTCTGGCTCGCACACCAGCACGACCCGTGGCGACCGCGCTCCGGCTGAGCCCCCGGATGGCTCCACCGAGCCTTCCCGCTTAGGCTGTCGGATGCCCGTTCGGCGCCGTTCGCCGGCATCCGGTCCGGTCCGGGCACCGAAACGCCTGGGCTGACGGAAGGAGCGGAGTGTTCGGCAAGAAGAAGCTCTCGGCCGCCGAGTCCATGGATGCCATCACCGAGGCGCTGGCGGACGCCGAGTCCGCGCGGCGCTCGGCGCAGGACGCCGCGGCCCGCGCGCTCAAGGCAGCCGATAACGCCGAGCTGAAGGCCGTGAAGGCCACCGCAAAGGAGCAGAGCAAGGTGGACAAGAAGGCCGAGAAAGCCGCGAAGGCCGCCCGCAAGGCGGATCTCAAGTCGGCCAAGGCGCTCGCCAAGCAGGCCAAGAAGGGCGACAAGGCCGCTGCCGAGGCCGCCAAGAAGGCGACCGAAGCCGCCAAGAAGACCCCGCAGTCGTTGTTCGACAAGGCGACCGACCCGAAGGCCGCCCGGCGGGTGGTGACGGCGGCGAAAGTGATCGGCCCGGTGCTCGCGCCGTTCGCGCTCAAGGCCGCTACCTCCACCCGCGACTACCTGGACAGCCGCAAGGCCACCCAGCTCGGCGTCAGCCCTGCCGAGGTGGGCGCCTATCGCGGGGCGACCGGCAAGGTCGAGGCGCGGCTGGTCGGCCTGAAGCGGTCGATCGCCGACCTGCGCTCCCGTCGGTCCGGCGATCTGCAGGTCACCCGCTTCGCCGACGTGGCCACCGGCCGGATCACCGACCTGACCTCGGCGGTGCGGGCGGCCGCATCGATGCCGTCCGGGCGACGCCGGGCGACGATCTCCGCCGTCAACCGGGAGCTGGACCAGATCGACGCCGACCTGATGACCTTCCTGGTCGGTCGCTGACCCACCGCCTCCCTCGGCAAACGCAACCGCGGACCGACCCGCCCGGCCGGCCGGGTCGGGCGGCCATCCCGGTAGCCTGAGCTGCGTGTTGGAACCCACCTCGATCCGCTGGCGGCGGATCCGGGGTGGGCTTTTCGCTGCCGTGTCCGCGGAGCTGGCGGCGCTCGGGCACCTGATCGGCGGTGGCGAATTCCCGCATCCGTCGACCGTGCTCGCCGCCGGGGCGCTGGTCGGGCTGGGCGCTGCCGGGCTGGCCCGTCAGCAGCGGGGGTTCTGGGCGATCCTCGGTCCGCTCGCCGCCTCCCAATTGTTGTTCCACGCCCTGTTCAGCCTGACCGGTCACGGCGGTGAACTGCAGCTCGGCCGGATGGTCGTGTTCCACCTGGTCGCCGCTGTCGGCTCGGCGGCGGTGCTGGCCGGCGGCGAACGGGCGCTGTTCCGCTGCGCGCAACTCCTGCGCCGGACGGTGCTGCGGCTCGCGCCGCTGCCGACGCTGGTGGCCGCCGGCATCCACTGGGCGGCCGGACCCACCGACCAGCTCCGCCCGTTGCTGCTGCGGGTCGCCCGGGCGCACGGCCGCCGCGGACCGCCCGTACTGCTCCGTCCCTGAAACCGGTCGGCTCGCCGAGCCGCCCGCCCGATCCGGCAGCCCACCGCTGCCGGATAGTCCCGTGCGCCCCGCGATCGAGCGGCATCGCCGGTGACGAACCCGAGCGACGAACTACAGGAGCAGAACGACCCATGCGATCCCCCACCCGAGCAGCCCGGCTGCTGACCGTCGGCGCGCTGACCGCCGCGACCCTGGTGATCGGCGCCGGCGCGGCGTCGGCACACGTGACAGTCTCACCGTCGACCGCGGAAGCCGGCGGGTACGCCGTGCTGACCTTCCGCGTCCCGAACGAGTCCGACACGGCCGGCACCGTCGGACTCACCATCCACTTCCCCACCGACACCCCGCTGGCCTCGGTCCGGTACCAGAACGTCCCGGGCTGGACCGCCAAGGCGGTCACCGAGCAACTGCCGAAGCCGGTGACGGAGGGCGCGATCACCATCGACAAGGCCGTCACCTCGGTGACGTTCACCGCCGCCGGCGGCACGAAAATCGCGCCGGGCGAGTTCGCCCAGTTCGACCTCTCGGTCGGTCCACTGCCGGACGTCCCGGCCCTGTCGTTCCCGACCGATCAGACCTACGACGACGGTTCGGTGGTGAAGTGGGCCGACAAGACGGTCGCCGGGGCCGCCGAGCCGGACCATCCGGCACCGACCGTCACGCTGACCGCGGCCGCCGACGACACCGCCGGCCACTCGCACTCTGCTGACGCGACCGTCCAGGCCACCCCCGAGGTCGGGCAGGCCGCGGTCGCCGTCGGCAGCGCCGACACCCTGGCCAGGGTGCTGGGCATCGTCGGCATCGTGCTGGCGGCGCTCTCGCTGTTCGTCGGTGCGCTCGGGCTGCGACGCAGGTCGGCGGGGCCGGGCCGGCGGGTGTCGAGTCCGGCGAGCGCCGAGGATGATGACCGGTCATGACGATGACGCAAGTACTGGACCCGCAGCCGACGAGCTGGTGGCGGCGCGGGTTGTCGGCCGGGGCCGCCGTGCTGCTCGCGCTGCTGATCGGTGTCGGGCTGGCCCTGCCGGCCTCCGCCCACAACACCTTGACCGGGTCCGATCCGGCCGACGGCAGCACCGTGTCGGCGGCGCCGACCACCGTCACGCTGACCTTCGACCAGCCGGTGCAGAACTACCAGCCGGTGCTCACGGTGACCGGCCCGAACGGCAACAGGTTCAGCGCCGGCGAGGCGACGGTGCAGTCGAACACCGTGTCGGTCGCGCTGGACGGGGCCGGACCGGCCGGCGAGTACATCGCCGCCTACCGGGTGGTCTCGGCGGACGGGCACCCGGTGAGCGGCGAGATCCGCTACACGCTCGCGGCCGGGGCCGCAGGGACCGCCACCGGTTCGCCGGCACCGGCCGGCAGCACCCCGTCGGCGG
This sequence comes from Nakamurella lactea DSM 19367, assembly GCF_000426645.1. Lineage (GTDB taxonomy): Bacteria > Actinomycetota > Actinomycetes > Mycobacteriales > Nakamurellaceae > Nakamurella > Nakamurella lactea. The sequence goes on from NZ_AUFT01000022.1 coordinate 57,294, forward strand.
CCGCCGGTGACGGCTCGTCAGGGTTGGGCGTCTGGCTCTGGATCGGCATAGCGGTGGCCGCCCTGCTGGTGATCGCCGCGGTCGTGGTGATCCTGCGCTCGGTGTCGGGATCGAAATCGGAGGCCGGGGGGACCGAGGCCGACCGCTGACCGGGACAACCCCGCTACGCCCCACCGGGACAACCCCGCTACGCCCCCACCGGGACAACCCCGCTACGCCCCAGCGGGACAACGCCGCTACGGCTGACCGGGATGGCGTAGCGGGGTTGTCTCACTTCGCCTTGTCATGGTGCTTGCGGCCCAACAGGATCAGATGCAGAACGGTGGTGACCGCGGAGATGACGATCGCGGCGATCACGGTCTGCAGGAACCCGCCGAGGTCGAGCACGTCCGAGATCCCAGCGGTGATGGCCAGCAGGATCGCATTGACCACGATGGAGAACAACCCCAGGGTGATCACGTTCAGCGGCACGGTCAACAGCCGCAGGATGGGGCCGATGACGGCATTGACCAGTCCGTAGAGCGCGGCCAGACCGATCAGCGCGAACGAGCCGTACTTGATGTGCACATCCGGGATCAGCCACGCGGCGACGCCGAGCGCCACGGCGAGAATCAGCCACATGATCAGTACCCTGCGCACCATGGTCCGAGGGTCCCATCTGCGCCTACCCGGGACGTCACCCGATATGGATGATCAGCCGAGGACAACACCGGGAGCCAGGAGATTCGCCGAGACCACCCTGTTCGGATGAGGCCTCCCGCCGGTCGACCATCGGACGCTTGATCGGGACCGAAGGGATTGAGGTGGCCCAACTTCAGTACGAGATCAGAATCGGTGGGGTGGTCGACCCCGCGGATCTGGACGCCCTTGAGGGCCTGCGCATCTCGGTCGGTAAGGAGTTCACCTCGGTGACCGGTTGGTTCGATCAGTCCGCGCTACACGGCCTGATCGTCAGGATCGGTGCTTTGGGTCTGGAGCTGATCGAGATCCGCCGGGTCCGATCCGTGCGTCGCCGCCCGGAAGGCTGAACTCCGGTCGGGCCGGACGACGCCGTCCACTCGACGGGACCGGCACCGGTACCGGCAGGGCTCGTCGCTGTCCCGGCGCCCACAGGGCCGCCAGCGCAGCGACGGTGAGCGAGACCATGGCGACCAGCCGAATCCAGGCAACGAGATCCGCGGTCACGACGGCGAGAATGGCGTGCGTCGCCTCCGGTGACCTCGCAGGTTTGCTGACGGCCGTCAGGGCAAATCTCAGCAGCACACCGACAACGACGGTGCCGCACGCCAGGGCCGCCGACGCATGGGCAGCGCCGCGCCGCCGGTCGGCGGCCATCACCACGGCGCCGATCAGGGCGCACAGCGCGCCGGCGCTCACTGCCGTCGACCATCGGATCAGCTGTGCGTAGTGGGCCCTCAGCGTGGCGACGTCAGCGGCAGGTATCAGCACGTATTCGGCAGAGCCGGTCGGGATCCCTGCCGCCCAGGAATGACCTTGTGCCACCAGTCGTTCACGGACCTGCGCCAACACCGGTTCGAGTTGCAGCGCAATGTTTCCCGCCGGGTCCAGCAGGTTGCCCTGACCGTTCATCAGCTGGACGAACTGGTGGTGGGCCGTGCGATTGAGCTGCTCCCAGACGGTGGCGAAGCCCGGGGCGGTCAGCACGTCCCCGACCACTCGCCCGACGAGGTCACGGATGCCGCCGTTCAGCGCGTCGAGCGCGGCGATGACGGCATCCGTGACGCGGTCGGGGACATCGCGCGCGGACAGGAATTCGGCAACCTGGTCGGAGGCACCGAGGTTATCCACTGCCGTCATCACGGCCGTGACCAGTCGGTCCTGCAGGGCCGCGATGACCTCGGGATCGGTGGCCAACGGGGCGACCGCCCGCACGTAGGCGTCGTCGTCGGTGACGACGGTCCTGGCCCAGTTCGCGACCAACGCCACCGGGCCGAGAACGGCCCCGATGAGCACGAGCATCCCGGCCACCCAGGTTCGAACCCGATGCCTGGACGGCGGTCTGGGTGCCACCGCGCCCCCCGGCCCCGCACCCGTCGACGCGGTGACCACGGTGGGTTCCGCCGGGTGTCAGGCCGGAACCACGTAGGCCCGTACGGACAGCGACCCGTTCTGCAGAATGTCGTGCGCCTTGTTCACCTGCTCGGCGGTGCCGTGCACGACCACCAGGTACCGGTCGGCCTTCAATTCGTTCTCGTAGACCGGGATCTCGTCCTTCGGGACGCCGAGACCGACCAGCGCGCCGAGCCCGGCCCCGAGGCCCGCCCCGACCAACGTCGCCGCCAGCCAGCCGCCCGCGGCCACCCAGCCGATGCCGGGTAGCCACATGAATCCCAGCAGCAACCACCCGCTGATTGCGCCCCAGAACGCTCCCCACGCACCGAAATGCCCCGCTTCGCTGCCCTGCGGTACCCAGCCGTGTATTTCCTTCTCGTTCTTGACACCCTTGCCGACGATCGACACATGGTTCGCGTCGAACCCGGATTGCTGCAGGGCGTTCAGCGCGATGAGCGCGGTGTCGTGGTCGGGGTAGACCGCAATGGTCGAGTTCTTCTCTGCCGGGTCGACGTCCGCCATATTCCATCCTCTCGATCACAGTTAGTCCCGTCCGCCTTCAGGATCGGCGCCCGGGACCTGGCCCCTGGATTGTTGTCCGCCGATGGTCGCGCTGGGCTCACCCGAGCTGGATGAGTTCGCCGCGGCAGCGGGACTCACCCGTGCTAGGTGAACCAAACCGGCCGGAGAACTGCTCGGATGCTCTCATGAACACACCCCAGCCACCGCCGGCTCCGGCCCGGACGTTCGGTCTGCCCCGCGGCGTGCTGATCATGCTGGGGCTCGCCTCCATGGTCATCGTGCTGTTCGGCATGCGGCAGGTGGCGGGCATCCTGGCCCCGATCTTCCTGGCGCTGTCGCTGACCATCACGGTCTACCCATTGCGACCACTGCTGCAGCGGCACGGCGTCCCCCGTTGGCTGGCGACGCTACTGGTGATTCTCGGCGTCTATCTACTGCTGGTCGGTCTGATGTTGGCCTTCATCCTGGGGGTGGCCCGGTTGGCCGATCTGCTGCCGGCCTATGTGCCGCAGATGCAGCAGCGGATCGCCGACCTCCAGTCCTGGCTGACCGGCCTGGGCGTTGGCCACGACCAATTGCAGAATGCCCTCAAGGGCCTCAACCCGGGCACCATCATCTCGTTGGTCGGCGGCATCGTCGGCAGCCTGATGAACGTATTGTCGCTCTTGGTCTTTGTCGTCACCCTGGTGCTGTTCATGGGGATCGACAGCGCGGTGTTCACCACCCGGATGGAGAAGGTCCGCGGGGGCCGTGAACAGGCGTTGTCCGCCTTGACGTCGTTCGCCTTCGGGACCCGGAAGTACTTCATCGTCTCCACGATTTTCGGCGGAATCGTGGCTGTTCTCGATTGGTTGGCCCTGGTCATCCTCGATGTGCCTGCGGCGCTGCTCTGGGGCGTGCTGGCGTTCGTCACCAACTACATTCCCAATATCGGGTTCCTGATCGGCGTCATCCCACCGGCGCTGCTGGCTCTGCTGACCGGCGGAGTGGGTCGGATGGTCGCGGTGATCATCGTCTACTGCGTGCTCAACTTCATCATCCAGTCGGTGATCCAACCGAAGTACGTTGGCGATTCGGTCGGTCTGACGACGACCGTCAGCTTTCTGTCGCTGATCGTCTGGGCGTACGTGCTCGGCCCGCTGGGCGCCATTCTCGCCGTCCCGATGACCTTGTTGGCCAAGGCACTACTGGTCGACGTCGATCCGGAGACCAAATGGCTTCAGTTGTTCCTGGGCGACGAGCCCCACCACGAGTCCCGCAAGCAGCGTCGCGCCGGTGCCGCCGCGGCGAGTGCGGGCCGCTCGGACGACGGCGCAGCGCCCGAGGACGATCACGCAGGTTGACACCCGATCACCCACTCAGGATGAGCACGGCGTCACTCTGTCGACTCATGCTGAGGGAGGCCTGCGAACCCGACAGGTCGGTTCGACAAGTAGTTCGACGAGTAGAGAGACGAGGGATCTTCGATGGCAACACTGTCAGTCTGGAAATTCGAAACGCCGGAAGGCGCGGAACAGGCCGAGGCGGCTGCGCTGGATCTGCAGACCCGTGACCTGATCAGAATTCAGGACGCCGCGGTGGTCAGTTGGGAGATCGGCAAGAAGAAGCCGAAGACCAAGCAACTCAACAGCCTCACCGGTGCCGGCGCACTGGGCGGAACATTCTGGGGAATGCTGTTCGGGCTGCTGTTTTTCATCCCACTGATCGGCGCCGCCGTCGGCGCCGCGATGGGCGCTCTCACCGGGGCATTCACCGATGTCGGCATCGACGATTCGTTCATCAAGCGAGTGCGGGAGAAGGTTGTCCCCGGCACCTCCGCGCTGTTCATCATGACCACGGACGCCGTGGTCGACAAGGTCGCCGAAGCATTCCGCGGGGTCAACGCGGAGCTGATCGAGACCAATCTCAGCGAAGCAGAAGAAGCATCGCTGCGGGCGGCTTTCGCCGAGGGGTGAGCCGCACAGTTCAGATCCGTCCGGCAGCGGGGTGATCCGCTGCCGGACGGTCGTATTCGAGCTCCGGACTCCGATGAGTCGGTGGCCGACGAAGGGACAGGGCATGACCGTTGAATTGACCACCTGGCGCGATGGCGCCACCAAGTCGGCAATCGTCGATTTCGTCGCACGGGTGACAGATAAGAGCGGCTCGGACTTCGTACCCGCCGAGGAGCGGATCGCGGTGTTCGACAACGACGGCACACTGTGGCCAGAGAAACCACTGGTGATCCAATTGGATTTCACGGTGCGTCGATTCGGTGAGCTTGCCGAGCAGGACCCGGAGCTCCGGACCGTACAGCCCTATCAGGCCGCTTACGAGAAGAATCTCGGGTGGCTGAGCGAGTCCGTGATCAAGCACTATCGCGGCGACGACTCCGATTTCGCACTCGTACTCAAGGCGGTGCCGAAGGCTTTCGAGTCGGTCACCGTTGAGGCCTACGACGCGAAGGTGCGGGAGTTCTTCGTCGATGCAGCAAATCCGCAGCTGAAACGGCCGTACCTGGCCTGCGGGTATGGGCCGATGGTCGAGCTCCTGCGCTACCTGGAGGACAACGGCTTCACCACCTACATCGCGTCCGGCGGGGACCGGGACTTCATGCGCCCGATCGCCGGCACGATGTACGGCATCCCGCCGGAACGCGTTGTCGGCAGCGCCGTCGGTCTCGGCTACGACGATGACGACGGCCGGAGCAACCTGCTGTACAAGGGCGAGATGGACTTCTTCGACGACGGACCGGAGAAGCCGATCCGGATCTGGAGCCGGATCGGGCGCAGACCGATCCTGGCCGTCGGCAATTCCAACGGCGACATCCCGATGCTCAGCTTCGCCGGCGGACCGGATCTGCCGGCGCTGCGGCTGCTGCTCAAGCACGACGATGCCGAGCGGGAGTTCGACTACATCAAGGGTGCCGAGAAGGCGCTCGAGCTGGCGGACGCCCAGGACTGGACAGTGGTCAGCATCGCCAACGACTGGGCGAGCGTCTTCGCCGACGTCGATTAAGGTTGCGTCGAAGCCCAGCCCCACGACAACGGCCCCCGGGAACATCCCGGGGGCCGTTGTCGACTGTCGTCTCCGCGGCTACTCGCGCGAGAGTGCCGCCAGGGCCTCGGTTTCCAGGTCGAGGTACGCATCCTCGCTGACGTCGACCGCAACGCCGAGGATCTTCCCGCCGGTGAAGGTGAACGGCGCCCGATACGACCGGCTCACCTGGTCGCCACTGTCGAAGCCGACGCACAGTCCGTCGCCGCACAGGGTGAACTTCCCGGTTTGGGTGCGCATCGGGCCCGTGTCGACCACCTTGTCGTCCACGTACAGCTTCGTAGTGCCATGCGACTCGTGGTACTCACCGGCCCGTTCCCGGGTGAACTCCATGCCGAGGGCATGCGGCCCGGGCGTCAGCTCCTCGGACACGAAGACCTGCTCGGGCTTGATGCCGAGGAAGTTGTACACGTAGTGCAGCTTGCGGTCCTGAATGAACAGCGCGTGCCCGCCGAACCGCGAGCCGTGCGCGAAGATCACGCCCTCGGCGTCCTCGCTGATGTCGACATCCGCGATCATCTTGTAGGAGCGGCCGCGCACGCTGACGGCGACGCCCTCGGGGACCGCGCCGCTGTCCGGATAGTAGATGTACCGGGTCCGTGCCGGTTCCGGCTGTGGGCGCTCGACGGTCAACTGCTCCAAGGCACTCCGGTCGTCCAGCGGCAGCACCTGGTTGGCCTCTGCCTCCTCGAACCACGCGGCCACCAGTTCCTTGACCTTGTCCGGATGCTCGGCCGCCAGATCCTTGGCCTCCGCCCGGTCGTCCTCGACGTGGTAGAGCTCCCACCTGTCCTCGTCGAAGCGGCCGTGGCCGGTCAGCGGGGCATGGATGGCCGCCACCTTCCACCCGTCCTGCCAGAGCCCGCGGGTGCCGAGCATGCAGTAGTACTGCCGCTTCTTGGTGGTCGGGGCATCCGGCGCGGCGTCGAAGCTGTAGCGCATCGACACCCCGTTCAGTGGCTTCTGCTCGACACCCCGGTATACGGAGGGCATCTCGAGGCCGGCGACATCCAGGATGGTCGCCACGATGTCGGTGGCGTGGTGGTACTGGTGCCGGATCTCGCCCTTGGCCTTGATGCCTGCCGGCCAGTGGATGATCATCGGATCGCAGGTGCCGCCGGAGAACTGCGAGTAGCGCTTGAACATCTGGAACGGGGTGGAGAACGCCACCGCCCAGCCGGTCGGGTAGTGGTTGTAGGTCTCCGCCGTACCCAACGTGTCCAGGTACTGCAGGTTCTCCGCCAGCTCGTCCGGGTATCCGTTGAAGAACTTGTTCTCGTTGACCGACCCACTCGTCGACCCCTCGCCTGAGGCCCCGTTGTCGGCGCAGTAGAAGATCAGTGTGTTGTCCAGCTGGCCGGTCTCTTCCAGGTAGTCGACGACGCGACCGATCTGATCGTCGGTGTACTCGGAGAAGCCGGCGAATACCTCCGCCATCCGGGAGAACAGCTTCTTCTCGTCATCGGAGCATTCGTCCCACGGCTTGACGTAGTCGGCCGGGTTCGCCTGATCCTCGGGCAGTGGATTGAGCGGCGTGAGCGGCGTGCCCTCCGGCAGGACGCCACGATCGATCATCCGCTGCAGCACCCACTCCCGGTACGCCTCGTAACCGTCGTCGAACATGCCCTTGTACTTGGCCGCGTATTCCTCGGGCGAGTGGTGCGGGGCATGGTTCGCTCCCGGGCAGAACCACATGTACCACGGCTTGGACGGGTTGCCCGACTTCTGGTCGCGGATCATCCGGATCGCCTGATCGGCCAGATCCTTCGACAGGTGGTAGCCGTCCTCCGGCAGGTAGGGCTGGTCGATGTAGTGGTTGTCTTCGGCCAGATCGGGATACCAGTTGTTGGTCTCACCGCCGAGGAATCCGTAGAACCGGTCGAATCCCATCGCCATTGGCCAACTCGACCGGCTCCCGCCGGCAGAGTTGTCCTCCTCCGGCACGTTGTGATCCTTGCCGAGCCAGAATGTCGAGTATCCGTTGTCCTGCAGGATCTGCCCGATGGTGGCGCATTCCTCCGGAATTCGGCCGGACGCGCCGGGAAACCCGTTGGTGCCCTCCATGATGCACGCAACGTTGTTCACGTGGTGGTTGCGGCCGGTGAGGAACACCGACCGAGTCGGTGAGCACAGGGCCGTGGTGTGCCACTGGGTGTACGTCAGCCCGTTGGCCGCCAGCCTGTCCAGGGTAGGCATGTTGATCCGGCCGCCGTACGGCGACCACGAGGCCATCCCGGTGTCGTCGTACAGAATGACCAGGATGTTCGGTGAGCCCTCCTTGGCCCGGGTCACCTCGAACGGACCCCAGTCTGCGACCGAGTCCCGGACGTCCAGCTTGATCGTCCCCTTGAATTCCTTTGCCACCGCACTCATCCTCTCGTCGACATCCGTCCGAAGATTGCGGAACCGGTCCCAGGCCACAGCTTCCGGTCGGTACCGGGGTCCGCATTCGGACATCATCGCCCGCGGCGATCAGGCAGGTCCTCATCCCCGACGGGTGAGTGTGCGCGGCAGACGACGGCCGGTCGCCGGGCTCACACCGCGGGCGGACTCGTCAACGGCGGTTCAGGTCGCTGCGAGGTGACCGTGCCTTCAACGGTGCGATGCCGCAGGAACTCGCCCACCGAGGCCACCACCGCCGACTTGGTGCGGGTGTACGTCAGCGGTTCGTGCCAGAAGCGGACCAACGCGGTGAGGCGGCCGGGCTCCACCGTCACCACCACCGCCGACGGCGCCGGATCGGCCACCACACCGTCCGTCGCCGCGGTCGCTGCCTCGAGTTCGGCGAGCAGATGCTGCAGCGGCTCGGCACCTTTGAGCTGCAGCCGCACTTCCACCTGGGACCGGCGGTGCCCGTGTCGGGAATTGTTCACCAACGGCTCCCGCAGAATTTCCGCATTCGGCAGGTGGATCGTTTGGCCGTCGCTGGTGGTGATCACCACCGAGCGACCGTTCAGTTCCGTCACCGTCCCGGTGTATCCCTGCGACTCGATCTCCTCCCCGACCGTGACCGGCTTGCGGGTCTGCAGCACGATTCCGGCACCGAAATTGTCGGCGACCCCACGCACCGCAAGCACTGCCAGGACGGCGATGACGATCACCACCACCAGCAGTGGCTGAAGCTCCGCCCCGAGGAAGGTCAGGGCGACACCGATGCCCAACAGCATCACCAAGTACTTGACGATCCGGACGATGAGCAGCCGCACATTGTCGGTGAGACCCGACACCCGGGCCACCGCAGCCCGGGTGGCCTTCTGCACGATGCGGAACGCCACCCAGGTGACGATCAGCGTCACGATCGCCAGGGCTACGTCCCAGCCGCTGACTTCACTGGGCGAGATCACGTCATCGATGTTCACCATGTGCATCCCTTTCATGTGGTCCCGGTCAGCGTCACGCGCGTCCACCGGGAGAGCCTCATCTCGACCGAGTGATCCTTGCGACCGACTGTCACCCGCCGCGGGTGATGCCGCGCACGCAGCGCAGCCTCAGGGTAGATCGACGGATGTTGAGATGCGGTGAGGTCGCTGTGCGGCCGACTGACGGGAGGCAACGCAATGGGCGGGGTGATCGGCGATCTGCTTCCGATGGCGATCGGGGTCGCCATCTCCCCGGTTCCGATCATCGCGGTGATCCTGATGTTGCTCTCGCAGCGGCCCGGCGCCACCAGTATCGCCTTCGGTATCGGCTGGGTTCTCGGAATCGTCGTGGCCGCAACGGTGTTCCTGCTGCTCTCCGGGGTTGCCGACCTGGGCTCCGACACCGGGCCGTCCACCACGGCATCCTGGATCAAGATCGTTCTTGGCGCACTGTTGCTGGTACTTGCTGGCGGTCAATGGCGCAAGCGCCCTCGACCCGGCGCCGAACCGCAGCTGCCGAAATGGATGTCGGCCATAACCGAGTTCTCCGCGGTGAAGGCGGGTGGACTCGGCTTCCTTTTGGCCGCGGTCAATCCGAAGAATCTACTCATGGCCGTGGGTGCGGGCACCATCATCGGATCCGCGAACCTGTCCGGCGGCAAGGACGTGATCGCGGTGGTGGTCTTCACCGTGCTCGCGGCGAGCTCCGTACTGGTCCCGGTGATCGGTTTCGCGGTGGCCAGCACCAAGGTACGTCCGTGGCTGGACGACCTGCGGGTGTGGCTCGAGGCCAACAACGCTGCGGTGATGACGGTGCTGTTGCTCGTGTTGGGCGTGGTGATGGTGGGCAAGGGCATCGGTGGCCTCGGATGAACCGGCCGAAGGTGCGGTCCCGGTGAGTGAGCACGGTGGCGGCGGTCGACCGGGACGGCTCGCCGGATTCTGGCCGCGGCCCAAGGATCTCGGTCGCGACCTCGGCGCCGGGCTGACGGTCGGCCTGGTCAGCGTCGCCGAGGGCATGGCCTACGCGCTGGTCGCCGGCGTCGATCCGATCTACGGCCTGTACGCCGGCTCGATCACCGTCATCGTCGGGTCGCTGTTCGCGTCCACCACGCTGCTGATGGTGACGGCAACCAACGCCCTGGCGCTGGTGACGGCCGACAAGGTCGGCGCCCTCGGCGGGGACGTCGACCCGGCGACGGGAATGTTCACCCTGACCCTGCTGGTCGGCGTGGTGATGACGATCCTCGGTGTCCTGAGACTCGGTTCGCTGATCCGGTTCGTCTCCAAGGAGGTCTCGACCGGCCTGGTCGCCGCGGTGGCACTCCTGATCCTGCTCGGCCAATACAAGGACCTGGTCGGTTACAGCAGCGAGATCGACGGCAACAAGGTCCGCAAGGCAATTGACATCACCGCGCACATCGGCAGTTGGAACTGGCCGACCGTCGGCGTCGGCGTCGGCTGCATCGTGGTGCTGGTGCTGATCAAGCAGACGTCGCTACGGTCCTACGCCGACATCGTGGCCCTCGTCGCGGGAACCGCGGTGGTGGCGCTGTTCCACCTCGACAGCATCGAGACGGTCAAGCAGATCGCCACCATCCCCACCGGTCTCAGCTCCATCCCCACCCCGCACCTGCCGGACCTCTCACTCGTTCCCGCGTTGATCCCGGCCGCCATCGCCGCCGCGATCGTCGGGCTGTCGGAGGCCGCGACGGTGGGCTCCGCCTACCCGAACCCGGACGGATCGCCGTCGGATACCAGCAGGGACTTCCTGGCTCAGGGGTTGGCCAATGTCACTGGTGGGATCTTCCGCACCATGGTGGTCGGCGGCTCGCTGTCCCGGACCGGGGTCAACGTCTCTGCCGGTGCTCGCAGCCGGTGGTCGGGTGTCTACGCCGGCGTGCTGCTGATCATCCTGATCGCGGTTGCCGGAAAGCTCGCCGAACTGATCCCGCTGTGCACGCTGGCCGCAATCCTCATCGTCATCGGCTTCGAGACGCTGATCAAGGAGATCCGGCATTTGATCGAGGCTCGCTTCGTGTCCTGGCCCCACCTGGTTGCGGCCGCGATCACGATCGTGGTCGGGGTGTTCTCAGAGATCACCACAGCCATCTTCACCGGCGTCGCGCTATCGCTGATCCTTTTCACCCTGACCATGTCCGATCGAGCGAAAGTTGTTGCCTGGCAGCAGGTGCCGCCAGATCGATGGCGACAGGTCGAGCCGCCGAAATCCCTGGAGCCGGGAAGTACCACCGTACTGGCGGTCAGCGGATCCGCGTACTTCGCGTCGGTGTACCGCGCGAGCCACGCGCTGCCGGAGTTCCACGACGCCCCAGGTGCAGCGGTGATCCTGCAGATCCGTGGCCGGCGACTGTACTCGCTGACCGGAGTCGACTATCTCGCCGATCTGATCAAGGATCTCCGGAAATCCGGACACCTGGTGGTACTGGCCGATGCCGAGCCCGACCAGCGCTCGCTGTTCTCCAAGACCGGCATCCTGACGGAGGTCGGCGAGCAGAACGTCGTGTGGCGCAAGGACATCATCGGTGAGGCGGCGACCGAAGCGGTAGCAATCGCGGATCGCTGGCATGCCGCCCAGGGACCCGGATCGGTGTGAGCCATGGGATCACTGCTGATGCAACTCCTCCCGGTTGCGCTGGGCATCATGATCAGCCCGCTGGCGATCGTCGCCGCCATCGCGGTGCTGGGGTCCAGCCGTGCCAGGGCCAATAGTGTTGCGTACCTGATCGGCTGGATTCTGGGCATCGCCGTCGGCGTCGGCGTCAGCATGTGGGTCTTCCATCTACTCCAGGTGAATGCGCGGCGGGATCCCCCCGTCTGGCTCACCGTCGTTCATTTCGTTCTTGCCGTGATACTCATCCTCGGCGCCGTCGTGGTGCTGCGCCGGCAGAAGCCGGTCGTGCAGAAGATGGCCGCGGCCGACACCCCCCGTGAGGTGGTGGCCGCGGCGCCCTCGTTGCCAGGCTGGCTGCATGCGGTCGACGAGTTCACCCCGGCTCGTACCGGTCTCACCGGCTTCGGCCTGTTCGTGCTGAATCCGGTGGACCTCTCCTGCGCCGTTGCTGCCGGCCTGACGCTGGTACTCGGCGACGTCTCACTCGCCGCCCAGATCACCGTCGCCATCGTGTTCGTACTGGTCTCGTCGTTGTCGATCCTGGTCCCGGTCAGCTATCTGGTGGTCCGTGGGCAGACAGCACAGCCGATCCTGCGCAAGGCCCGGGACTGGGTGGCGGGCAACACCGGCATCATGAATGCGCTGCTGTTGCTGGTGATCGGTGCGCTCCAGCTCTCCAAGGGGATCCAGGGCCTGTGACCGTTGCTCACCAGGGCATCGGACGCGATGACCTCACCGGTCCAGCGACACCATCATCCGTTTCGGGTGACCACCTCGACCCGCCGGGCTTCTAGCGTGACGAGTGTCGCACCTGGCCGGTCGTCAGCGAACGGAGAAGCAGATGGCCAAGAAGTTCAGCGGGACGATCAACCTCGACGTCAGGGATTCGGTCTCGGACTGGGACGCCTTTCTGCCGGAGAAGGCACCGGCCGGCGCTCCCAATGTCCTCGTCGTGCTCTACGACGACACCGGCACAGCGGCATGGTCGCCGTACGGCGGCCGGATCAACATGCCGACGATGGATCGCCTAGCCCAAGGCGGACTGACCTACTCGCAGTGGCACACGACCGCGCTGTGCTCGCCGACCCGGTCGACCTTCCTCACCGGCCGCAACCACCATCTGAACGGCTTCGCGTCGATCAGCGAGTCGTCGACCGGATTCCCTGGCTACAACTCGCACATCCCCCCGGATATCGTCCCGATGGCTCACCTGTTGCGCGACGCCGGTTGGTCCACCTACTGGGTCGGCAAGAATCACAACGTTCCGATCGACGCCTGGACCGCCGGCGCGGCGAAAACGGAATGGCCGCTGGCCATGGGCTACGACCGCTTCTACGGGTTCATCGGCGGCGAGACCAATCAGTGGTACCCGTCGCTGGCCGAGGACAACCACTACATCGATCAGCCCTACCTTCCGGAAGACGGCTACCACCTGTCCAAGGACCTCGCCGACCAGGCGATGCGGATGATCCGCGACAGCAAGCAGACCGAGCCCGAGAAGCCCTGGTACATGTGGTTCTGCCCCGGAGCGAACCACGCACCGCATCACGCGCCGCAGGAGTACATCGAGAAGTACAAGGGCGCGTTCGACGACGGCTACGAGGCCTACCGCGACTGGGTGCTGCCGCGGATGATCGAGCGCGGCATCCTGCCGGAGGGCACCGAACTCACCGAAATGAACCCGATGCCGGAGGGCACCTACACCCCCACCGACTACGTGCGGCCGTGGGCCGAACTGAACGATGAGGAGAAGAGGATGTTCTCCCGGATGGCCGAGGTGTATGCCGGCTTCTCCGAATACACCGATGCCCAGGTCGGCCGGATCGTCGACTACCTGGAGGAATCCGGCCAGCTGGAGAACACCATCATCATGTACTGCGCGGACAACGGCGCCTCCGGCGAGGGCAGCCCGAACGGCTCGGTCAACGAGGGCAAGATCTTCGGCGGCTACCCGGACGACGAGGCCGAGAACCTGCGTATGGTCGACAAACTCGGCAGCCCGGACACCTACAGCCACTACCCGACCGGCTGGGCGATGGCGTTCTCCGCCCCGTACCGGATGTTCAAGCGCTACACCTACCAGGGTGGCGTGTGCGATCCGTTGGTGATCCACTGGCCGGCCGGGATCAAGGCCAAAGGGGAAATCCGCAGCCAGTACCACCACTCCACCGACATCGTGCCGACGATCCTCGAGGCATGCGGCGTCGACTTCCCCGACACCTACAACGGCGTCGAGCAGACCCCGCTCTCCGGCGTGTCGATGGTGTACTCGTTCGACGCGCCGGTCGACGGCCCGACCGCGAAAACTACTCAGTACTACGAGATGTTCGGCAGCCGTGGCATCTGGCACGAGGGCTGGAAGGCGGTCACGGTGCACGGCCCGGTCTCCGGCATGAGCAACTTCGACAACGACCAGTGGCAGCTGTTCCACACCGATGTGGATCGCTCCGAGGCACATGATGTCGCCGAGCAGAATCCGGACAAGGTCGAAGAGCTCAAAGCACTCTGGATGGAGGAGGCGAAGGCGAACAACGTTCTCCCGCTGAACGATCTTCAGATCATCGGCAATCCGGAGGACTACGAGACGTTCATCAAGATGGAGTTCCACGTGCCGGTGCCGCCGAGCGGTCAGTACACGTACTACCCGGGGACGACCGAGATCCCGGAACGGTCCGCGGCGAACGTGCACGGGGTGTCGTACAAGGTCCTCGCCGAGGTCGATCTGACGCCCGACAGCCAGGGCGTGATCTTCGCGCACGGCTCGAGGTTCGGCGGCCACAGCCTCTTCATCAAGGACGGGCAGGTGACCTACGCCTACAACTTCCTCGGCATCCCGCCCGAGAACCACATCACGGCTCCGGCACCGACCGGCGGCAAGCACATCATCGGTGTCGAGTTCACCAAGGAGCGGATGGGCGAGTACCGGGAGGGCGTCGGACCGCTGAAGCTCTTCATCGACGAACAGCAGGTCGGCGAGCAGGAGATCCGCACCGTCCTCGGTCACTTCTCGCTCTGCGGCGAGGGTCTGTGCATCGGCTACGACAGTGCCGATCCCGTTTCCAGCGAGTACGAATCAGGGTTCGCCTTCACCGGCGGCGAGATTGTCAAGGTGGTGTTCGACATCGCCGACGACGCCTACATCGACGTGGAAGGGCATCTGGCCGCGGCGATGTCCCGCGATTGAATCGCGGGCCGACCTGCGACTGATCTGCAAGCGACGCACATCGATCCGCAGCACCGAGAGGACCACAGATCATGGCCGACGTCCAGCGTTCCATCCTGCCGATCCCCGATCTCGCCTATACCGGAACGGTGACGTATGACGCGTCCGACCCGGACACGCACTATCCACCGATCCAGCGACTGCTGCCGCCGGACGGTGCCCCAAATGTGCTCGTCATCCTGGTCGATGACGTCGGGTTCGGCGCGTCGAGCGCGTTCGGCGGGCCGATCCAGACGCCGAACTTCGAGCGGGTGGCCGCGCAGGGTCTGAAGTACACCCGGTTCCACACCACGGCGCTGTGCTCGCCGACCCGTGCGGCACTGTTGTCCGGTCGCAATCACCACACGGTGGGAATGGGCGGCATCACCGAGATCGCCACGTCGGCACCCGGTTACAACTCGTTGCGGCCGAACAATTGTGCGCCGCTGGCCGAGACACTGAAGCTCAACGGGTACAACACCGCCCAGTTCGGCAAGTGTCATGAGGTGCCGGTGTGGGAGGCCAGCGCCGTCGGCCCGTTCGACCACTGGCCGCACCCCGGTGGCGGTTTCGAGTACTTCTACGGCTTCATCGGCGGCGAGACGAACCAGTGGTACCCGGCGATCTACGAGAACACCTCACCGGTCGAGGCGTGGGGAACGCCCGAGCAGGGGTACCACTTCATGGCCGATATGACCGACAAGGCGATCGACTGGACCCGGCAGCAGAAATCGCTGGCCCCGGACAAGCCGTTCTTCACCTACTTCGCCCCGGGCGCAACCCATGCGCCGCACCACGTTCCGACGGAGTGGGCCGACCAGTACGCCGGTCAGTTCGACCAGGGCTGGGACCGCCTCCGCGAGGAAACGTTCGCGCGGCAAAAGGAGGCCGGCGTCATCCCCGCCGACGCCGCACTCACCGAACGCAGCGCCGGGATCCCGGCCTGGGACGAGATGAGCGACGCACTCAAGCCGGCGCTGGCCCGCCAGATGGAGGTGTACGCCGGGTTCCTGGCCTACACCGACCACCACGTCGGGCGGCTGCTCGATGCGCTGGAGGAACTCGGGGTACTCGACGACACGCTCGTCTATGTGATCATCGGCGACAACGGTGCCAGCGCCGAGGGTTCGATGCACGGGACGACCAACGAGGGCTTCACCATCAACCACATGAACGACATCGAGGACGAGGCCTACGTCATCGCCCACAAGGACGATCTCGGCACGCCCAAGTCGTACAACCACTACGCCATCGGCTGGGCACACGCCATGGACACCCCTTACCAGTGGACCAAGCAGGTGGCCAGCCACTGGGGCGGCACCCGCAACGGCACCATCGTGAGCTGGCCCAACGGGATCGCCGCCCGCGGCGAGATCCGGCACCAGTTCGCGCACGTCATCGACGTTGCCCCGACCGTGCTGCAGGCCGCGGGCATCCCCGAGCCGTCGACGGTGAACGGCGTCACCCAGCGTCCCTACGAGGGGGTGCCGATGAACTACTCGTTCGACGACGGGGACGCGGCCGAACAGCACGAGACGCAGTACTTCGAGATGCTCGGCAATCGGGCGATCTACCACAAGGGCTGGACCGCGGTGGCCAAGCACAAGGACCCGTGGCTGGCCTCCAGTCACGGCCTGGACGAGGACGTCTGGGAGCTCTACAACGTCGAGCGGGACTGGACGCAATCCAACGACCTGTCCGCCGAAGAGCCGCAGCGACTCGCCCATCTCCAGCAGCTGTTCCTGATCCAGGCCGCGCGGTTCAACGTACTGCCGCTGGACATTCGCTCGGCCGAACGACTGAATCCGGAACTTGCCGGCCGTCCCGAACTGGTCACCGGAACCAGCCAGACCTTCTACCCGGGCATGCGTCGGCTGTCGGAGAACACCTCGATCAACATCAAGAACAAGTCGTACACCGTGACGGCGAAGGTGACCGTTCCCGAGTCGGGCGCCGGCGGCGTGCTCATCGCGCAGGGCGGGGCCTACGGCGGCTGGTCGGTCTACCTGGTCGACGGGAAGCTGGCCTACGCGTACAACCTGCTGGGTATCCGGACCGACATCGTCCGGTCGAACGGCCCGGTCCCGGCCGGCGATCAGGAGGTGCGGGTGCATTTCGCCTACGACGGCGGTGGTCTCGGCAAGGGCGGGACCGTCTCGCTGTTCGCCGGCGATGCCGCGATCGGCGAGGGCAGGGTCGAGCGCACGCTGCCGTTCCAGTTCACCTTCGACGAGACCGTTGATGTGGGCATGGATCTGGCATCCCCGGTGTCCAGCGACTACCAGGCGACCGGCAACGCGTTCACCGGCACGATCGGCCTGGTCCGCATCGATCTCGGCGACGACGATCACTCGCACCTGATCGAACCGGAGCACCTGATGAGCGTCGCCATGCTCAAGCAATAACCATGGACAACCACGTCACATCCTGCGGGCGGACCAGCGGTCGGCGGGATCGTCGAGCAAGCCCCCCGCCCGGAGCGGCTGGATGAATGCACCTGTTCCGGCCGCGCCGTCGACCCACCGGTGGCTGTTGCCAACCCTGTCGGGATATCAACGCGGCTGGCTGACCGGCGACGTGATTGCCGGGCTGTCCGCC
The DNA here is from genome assembly GCF_000426645.1 of Nakamurella lactea DSM 19367. Taxonomy (GTDB): domain Bacteria; phylum Actinomycetota; class Actinomycetes; order Mycobacteriales; family Nakamurellaceae; genus Nakamurella; species Nakamurella lactea. Next base: position 74,719 of record NZ_AUFT01000022.1, read on the forward strand.
GGCGCCGTTGTGGTGCCACAGGCGATGGCCTACGCGACCATCGCAAACATGCCGGTCCAGATCGGGTTGTACACCTGCATGGTGCCGATGATCGTGTACGCGATGCTCGGCGGATCCCGGGCGATGAGCGTCTCCACCACCTCGACCATTGCGACGCTCAGCGCGACCACGTTGGTCTCGGCCGGTGTCGCGGCCGGGGCCGAGGACGCCGTCGGGTCCTTGATGGCGCTCACCCTGCTGGTCGGCGTCATCCTGTTGCTGGGCCGGCTGTTGCGACTCGGTTCGATCGTCGAGGTGATCAACAAGTCCACCATCATCGGCGTCCAGGTCGGCGTCGGCGGCACGGTGGCGGTCGGCCAGCTGCCCAAACTGCTCGGCGAGACGAGTGACCCCACCGGAAAGGGTTTCATCCGGTCGATCGCCGCGGTCGTCGAGGCCATCCCAGAGGGCAATCTGGCGACCATCTGCCTGTCGGTCGGGTCGGTCGCTGTGCTGTTCGGCGTCAAGGCCTACCTGCCGAAGGTGCCGGGACCGTTGGTGGTGGTGGTCGCCGGCATCCTGCTGGTGGCGTTCACCTCGCTGACCGATCACGGCGTGCAGAAGATCGCGCCGATTCCTTTTGGTTTCCCGGTTCCGAAGCTGCCCGATTTCACCCACCTCGCCGGCCTGGTGCCGGGTGCGCTGGCGATCGCGGTGATGGCGTTCCTGGAGTCGGCCGCGGTCGCCCGCGGCATCCGCAAGCCCGGCGAGACGCAGATCGACAGCAATCAGGAGCTGTTCGCCACCGCCGCCGCGAACGTGGCCGGCTCGTTCTTCCAGACCATGCCGGCCGCCGGTGGGTTCTCGCAGAGCGCGGTGAACCAGGGGGCGGGTGCCCGATCGCAGGTCTCATCGCTGGTGACGGTGGCACTCGCGGTGATCGTGGCGCTGTTCCTGGCGCCCGTGCTGAGTCTGCTGCCGCAGGCGACGCTCGCCTCGATGGTTTTCGTTGCCGTCGTCGGGTTGATCGACGTGCGCGCATTGGCCCGCCTCAAGCGGATCAGCGCGCGCGACTTCTGGACCGCGCTGGTCACGGCCGCGGTCGGCCTGACCGCCGGGTTGCTGGCCGCCGTCGCCGCAGGTGTGCTGATCACCTTCGGCCTGGTGCTGCACGAGCTGAACCGGGTGCGGGTGACGATGGGACCGCGGACCGCGGAGGCTCTGACGGTTGTCGTCGGCGGGGCCCTCTACACGGCGAACGTGCAGGAATCCGAGCGGGCGATCATTGCGCAGGTCGAGCAGAACCAGCCGCTGAAAGCAGTGGTCCTGGAGGTGAGCCAGGTGCGGCAGTTGTCCGTCACCGTGCTCGACGCCTTGGAAGACCTGGACCGCGAGCTGACCGCACTGGGCGTTCAGCTGCGGCTGGCGTCCGTAGCGCCGGAGGCGGTGGCGATGGCGTCGCGCACCGGCTGGTATCAGGGGCTGGTCGAGAACAACCGGGTCTTCGACACCACGGAAGCTGCGCTGGCCGGAACCCCGCCGTCGGACCGGGATCAGAACTCCGAGTCGCGCTCGTAGACCGTCAGAGCCCAGATCACCGCGATGTCCAGCACGATGATCAGAATCGACCAGACGGGGTAGTACGGCAGGAACATGAAGTTCGCGATGGCCGACAGGACCGCCAGGACGATGCCCACCACTCGCGCCCACGTCTGACCGGCCAGCAGCGCGAACCCGGTGATGATGCCGATAATGCCGATGATCAGGTGGATCCAGCCCCAGCCGGTCACGTTCAGGCTGTAGGTGTTGTTCTGCACGACCACGAAGAAGTCGCCGTGGATCAGCGCTGCCAGGCCCTGGAGCAACTGGAATCCGCCGGCCATCAGCAGGAAGAAGCCGGCCATCGCGGTCAGCCCGACCGACCAGCCTCGCTTGGCCGGGCTCAGGTTCGTACTCATCACGGTCCTCCAAGTGGGCTAGATGCCAGGTGGCACTGTTATCCGCTGACGCGAACGATAGGTCTGAAAAGTGCCGTCCAGGTCACCCACCTCGGGTGATCGTCCACCCTGCGGCGTCACTGCTGCGGTCCTATGATCACCCGCAGTGGGTGACCCCGAACGCCGACGGCGGGCCCTAGCGTCACACGGACATGTCGCTCCGCTCGCCGCTTCGGGCCACGAGAGAGAGCACCGTTCACCCGGGAGGACGCAGCTGAACCACTCGAGCGGACAGGTGGAAGCAAACGGCCCTTGGGAAGGATGCAGCGAGTGGACGAGGCAGAACCGGGCCGACTGGCCGGCGGTTTCTCGGTCACCGCTGCCGGACCATCGCGCGGCGACCCGAACGGCGGCGACCCGAACGGCGGCGACCCGAACGACAAGGAACCGAACGACAAGGAACCGAACGACAAGGAACCGAAGGACTGGCGGGAGCTGGTCACCGTCGTGCTCCTGTCGGTGACCGCCGTGCTCACCGCGTGGACCGGTTTCCAGGCCAGCAAGTGGGGCGGGGCGATGTCGATCTCCTTCTCCCAGGCGTCCAGCGCCCGGATCGAGGCGTCCCGATACGACGCCGCGGCAGATCGCGCACTGACCATCCAGGTGCAGCTTTTCACCCAGTGGCTGCAGGCTTATCAGAGCGGCGACAAGGCACTGAGCGATTTCCTGAGCGATCGCTTTCCCGAACCGCTGCACACCGCGTTCCCGGTCTGGCTGGCGTCGCAGCCGTTGAAGAACCCGGACGCCGCGGCCACCCCGTTCGACCTGGCCGAATTCGCCATCCCGGAGGTAGCCGCGGCGAAGGAAGCCGATGCGCGGGCGGACAGTAAGTTCCTCACCGCCTTGGTCGACAACCAACGCGGCGACAACTACACGGTCCTCACCATCGGTTTCGCCGCCGTGCTGTTCTTCGCGGCGATGTCCGGACGGCTCAAACACCCTGGGGCGCAGTGGGTCCTGCTCGGGCTGGGGGTAGCCGGCTTCGTGGTGTGCGCCGCCCTGCTGCTCACCTTTCCCAAACTCGTCTGATCGGTCGGTCGACCGGATCAGATGCTGACCAGGCATCGAACGTGGAGGAGTTCGACATGATCGAGGCGGATGACGTGCCCGCAGCGCAGCCGGGTCGCCCAGTGCGCCGGATGGTGCAGCGGCGACGGGCCCGCCGCGCGCTGCGCAGCTGGCTCAGCCTCGCCATGGCCACCGTCATCGGGCTGTCGTTGGCGATGCTGGCCGCGCCCGCTGCCTCGGCTGCGCCGACCGCATCGATGTCCATCCAGAAGAGCGCCGATGCCACGGACGTCGAACCCGGCCAGACGTTCAACTACACCATCCAGTTCCAGTGCACGGCCGGCACCGTCAACGGGTGCGTCAACGCGGTGCTGGTCGACCCGCTGCCGGACTACATCAGCCTCAACGGCACGCCGACCATCGCCGGACCGACGAGCAATCCGACGATCGACAACGGGCCGCCGGTGACGGTGACGTTCAACGACGACCTCGGCAACGGTGATATCGGTTTGGCACCAGGCAATGTCATCGTGCTGACCATCCCGGTGGTGGTCGACGAGGACATCCCTGTGTCGGAGAGCGGCCAGCCGCTGGAGAACACGGCCACCATCACAGCCGACAACGCCGATCAGAAGGCCGACAGCGCAACGGTGACCCCGACGATCCCGTCGACGTTCGCAGCCAAGACCACCAAAGAGATCACCCCGACCGGCGCCCCCGCCGTGCCCGGCACCCCACTGAGCGTTGCGCTCACCGGCCAGAACAATTCCAACGTGCCGGTCGACACGATGGTGATCCAGGACCCGGTCGACCCGACCGCGACACCCAGCCCGTTCCAGTATCTCGGCGTCACCGGGCTGGGCGAGGTCACCATGCCCGAGGGCGCGGAGACGGTGCAGGTCTCCGCCTACGTCAACGGCCAATGGGTCGACGGGCCAGTCGGCCCGCCGGCGGCATTGCCGCCGAATCCACCGACGGACCCGGCCGACATCACCGGGCTGCGCTGGACCTTCACCAGCACCGACGACAACGGCATCGTGCCGGGCGCCACCGCCGACGTCGGTATCGACCTCGAGCAGCGGGAGAACGTCACCGAGCTCACCGATCCGATCACCATCGCCAACGATGCCAACACCACCGTCACCCAGGGCACGGACTCCGCAACCTCCGATCCCGCAAGCGACACGTACCGGATCCCGCCGACCGCGCTCGACCTGGCCGCCGGCAAGTCCTTCGACCCGGACACCGTGCACGCCGGCGATTCCAGCGTGGTCACCGTCACCGGCACCAACAATTCCGAGGTGCCGCTGGAGTCGATGACGATCACCGAGCCGAAAGCCGGTACCACCAACCCGTTCGCCGACGGCGGGCTGACCTTCGACGGCATCGGCAGCGACGCCGAGGGCGCCGACGTGGTGTGGCCCGACGGCGCCACCGGCGCACATGTCACCTACACCGGACCCGGATGCCCTGGGACCGAACAGGACGCGACCGCGCCGAACACCCTGCCGGGGCCGCCGGCCGGGTGCACCCCGACCGGGTTCACCGCGACCTTCGACGGACCGATCAATCCGGGTGCCCAGGCCACCATTCCGTTCCAGGTGACCACGGCGTCCGACCAGGCGGTGCAGTCGGTGACCCGGGACAACACGGTCGACGTGACCGGCACCGCGAACGGCGTCGACGCCCAGGCCGACGCCACCGACTCGATCACCTCACTCGGCGACCGGCTGTTCGTCGACACCAGCAAGAAGATCACTCCCGCGGCCGTCCCTTCGCAACCCGGCGAGATCGTCACGGCCCAACTCGGCGCCAGGATCCGGCCGTTTCCGGCGTCGACCGTTGACGCGACGACGATCATCGTGCAGGACCCGGCCAGCATCCCCGACCCCAACCAGTGGTACGACTCCTTCGACCCGCAAGCCGTGACTGCCACACCCGTACCCGGGTGTTCGACCCTGACGGTGCAGTACACGGAGGACGGCACCACCTGGACGGACATCCCGGGGATGGTCGACATTCCGCCGGGCATCTTCAACGGCGTCATTCCGGAAGACATCTCCGCGGCAGCCATCGGCATCCGGTTCGTCTACACCGCTGACCCGGCCGGTGGCAACTGCTCGGGCGGCTTCCCGCCCGGCACCGCGGTGCAGCCCAACCTGTCGTACGCCCTCGAGGACGACGCGGGCGGCACCGACGGCATCATGACCAACTGCGTTCAATCGTCGGCGTCGGTCGGCGACGTCGACGGCACCTCCCTGCAACGGTGTGCCAGCGTCACGCTCACGCCGCCTGACCTCGGCAACGTCGACCCGATCGACAAGGCCTGGGACCAGGACCTGGTCAACGCCCGGTCAGAGGCCGTTGTCGGAGCCACCCTGTCCTGGTCGACCAACGGCTTCACCGGCGTGCAGCGCGCCGAGATCAACGACACCCAGGATCCGGACACCACGGCGCTGCCCGACTCGGTGTTCGACACCTGGGACCTGGTGCGCATCGACCCGATCACCCCGGAACTCGATCCGCTGCTCACCTACGACCAGATCACCAAGGTCGAGCTGTATCAGCTGCCGGCCGGCAGCACCGACCCGGCAGCGGGCAGCTGGGTCGAGCCGGCGAACGACCCGTGTCCAGACGCCTGCGACGGAACCTTCCCCGGCTACACCCTCTCGAGCGACCAGCGTGCCGTCACCATCGGCTTCCGGTTGTCCTACATCGAGAGCCCGACCCGCAGCGAACGACTCGGCACCCCGACCGCCCCGTCGATCGGCTCCGGCGTCGCCTCCTCGCAGGGCAACAACCGGCACATCCACCCGGTCTTCCAATTGCGGGACGAGCTCCGCAGCAACGAGGACGTTCCGGTGACCGCCGACCGGGTCTACAACACGGACAACTCGGGCGAGATCAACAACACGGTCAGAGCGACCGCGTACCCGGAAGTGAACAGCACCACCCCCAGCCTGACCGCGACCGACGCCGACGTCATCAACCTGCTGCACGTCCCGGTCACCGTCGACGCCAGCAAGACGTGGACCGGCGGGCCACTGGGCATCCCGGAAGCCGGCGTCCCGCAGGACCAGTATCCGACCGCCAGGGTCACACTGACCGGCTCCAACACCACACCGGCGAAGATCGACCAGCTGACCATCGCGGACGCGACCAGGGGCACCGACCCCTTCGACGCCTTCAACCTGGTGGGCTTCACCACGATCACCCCGGCCGCCGACATCGGCGCCGACAACGTGACGATCACGCTGACCCCGGGCCCGGGCGGCCAGAGCGACTACACCAGGGACGAAGCGCTGGCGCTGACCGAGGCGCAGCTGGTCGACGTCACGCACATCGAGGTCACCTACACCGGCCGGATCACTGCCGCGACGGCTGACACGGTGCCGACCGCCACGGTCGCGTTCGACACCAGACTCCGCACCGCATCCCGGTCCACCGGCACCCCGCCGGCCGACGGGCAGACCGTCACCAACACCACCTCGGTGACGGCATCCGATCTGGTCGGCTACCCGGGCGTCACGCCGGAGAGCGTCACCGCCGACCGGACCGCCGACATCGACCTGGTCGCCCAGGGCATCGACGTCGAGGCCGGAAAGTCCTTCGACCCGGCCACCCTGACCGAACCGTCCCATGGCCCCTCGACTGTGACGTTGTCCGGGCAGCCCTCCGGTCCGTCCCGCACGGTCAAGATGGTTCTCACCGACGACGCCGAAACCTTCTGGAACGCCTACGATCTGGTCTCGCTCAACCCGATCTCGTTCGTCAACCCGATCGATCGGGTGCAGGTAGATGCGTGGACCGGCGGCAGCTGGTCCGTCGTCAACGGCCAACCGGTGCTGACCGGTGGGTCGTGGCAACTCGGCACCGTTGGCACCACCGCAGAGCTGCCCGCCGGGGTGACCGCCGACCAGGTTCAACGTCTGCGGTACACCTTCACCAAGGCCGACGGCAGTAACTGGGAGAACCCCGCGAACCCGAAGCAGCTGGCCACTTTTGTCGTCCAGCGCCGCGACATCCTGCACACCGGCGGACCGGTGCTGCCGGATCTGGCAGCGAACCCGCCGGCCCCCGGCGAGACCGCCCCCGGGGTGACCACCAACGTCGTCACCGCCGACGTCACCAGCTCCGACGTCGATGCGGCGGGCGATCCGCTGACCGCCAGCGACGACGCCCCGGCGACGATCACCTACCACCACGCCAACAACTCGGTCGCGGTGACCAAGGCGCCGGACGGCGACACGGTGCCGCCGGGCAGCCCGTTCACCTACACGTTGACCGTCACCAACAACGGGGACATCGACATCACCAACCCGGTGATCACCGATCGGCTGCCCACCGACGCGCAGGGAGCGCAGGTGCAGCTCGCCGACGATCCGAACTTCACCTACGCGATCGCCGGCGGCACCGGAATGCCCACCGACCCGGCGGACGTCACCGTGACCCAGACCCCGGCAGATTCGCCGACCGAGCTGGCCTTCACCTTCCCGGACGGCAGCACGCTGCCGGTCGGTGCGACCTACACCATCACCTTTCGGATGCAGACCCGGCCCGGCCTGCCGGCCGATACCGAGTTCACCAATGAGTTCGGGGTGACCGGCGACCGGCCCTGGGACGCCTGCGACGGGACGCTGGACCCGGACACCGGTGAGTGCACCACGACCGCCACCAACACGGTGATCTCGGCCGGTGCGGTCAGCGTGCACAAGGCCGTCAAGGCGCAGGGATCGGACCAGCTCGGCGTCCTGGTCGACCCCGGAGTGACCGGCGATCCGACCTGCCAGGCCGACGCGGACGGCTTTTACCTGCGGCCCTGTGTGCCGGTCGCCGAACCCGGCGGCGATGTCACCTGGCGACTGGACTTCCAGAACACCGGTAACCGGCCGCTGGACCGCATCCTTGGCATCGACCGGCTGCCCGCCCCAGGCGACGCGGTCGCCACCTCGCCGGCCCTGCCTCGCGGCAGTCAGTGGCGGCCGTTGCTGTCCGGCGATCGGCCCACCGTCACCACCCCCGGCGCCGGCCAGCTCAACGTGTACTACACCACCGCGCCGGCAGCCGACTGGTGCGACGGACCCACGGCCGCCGACGGGGCACTGCTGTGCCCGGCGCTGAACTGGCAGGAGTGGCCGGCCGGGGCGACGCTGCCGGTGGATGCGGATACCGTTACCGGCCTGCAGTTCGAGATCCTGCCGGAGACCACGCTGGCGCCGGCCGCAACGGTCGACGTCGAGGTCGACATGGTCGCGCCGCCGTTCTCACCGGCCGACGCGCCGAACACGGACGCGGCGGCCGACATCGACACGATGGCGTTCAACTCGGTGGGCACCTCCGCTCGCTGGGTCACCGGCGACACCACCGGCTACACCCTGACCACCGAGCCGCCGCGGGTCGGCGTCGCACTGGCCAACGGCCCGCTGCGGGTGGTCAAACACGTCGACGGTGACGGGGCGGCGTTCGCCCCGGACACCTTCGCGGTGACCCTGTCCTGCACGTCCGCCGGCCAAGTGGTCCCGCTGCCCGATGACGTCAAGAATCTGACGTTGACCGCCGACGAACCGGTCACCGTCTACGACCTGCCCTACCACGCCACCTGCAGGCTGACCGATGGGGACAACGGCCAGACCAGCTCGACTCCGCCCGCCCAGACCGAGGCGACGGTGCAACAGGAGATCACCGACGTCGAGACCGCGACACTCACCAACACCTACGACCTGGCATCACTGTCGATCACCAAGGCAGTGGACTCGGCGGCGGTGGACCAGGACGGGAACCCGATCCATTACGGCCCGTTCGGCGTCGAGGTCGACTGCACCTTCCTGGGCGATCCGGTCTACGCCGAGGGCTACGGGCCGGACGATCCGATGACCGCCGAGCTCGAGGACGGCGACACGGTGACCTTCTCCGGCCTGCCGGCGGGTGCCGCATGCACGATCACCGAACCGGACGACAAGGGTGCGGTGACCACCACGATCGTCACCACCGTCGGTGACGACGACCCGGTGTCCACCGACGGCACGACAGCCCCGCCGATCGAGCTGGCGCCGGATGCCGACGGCGCGACCACCAACACCGCCGTCGTCACGAACACGTACCACGCCGGGCCGATCCACCTCATCAAGGACGTCACCGGCGACGCGGCCGACAGCTACGGCGCCGGGCCCTTCACCGTGCACATGACCTGTGTGCTGCGGGATCCGACCGGCGTCCGGACGGACTGGGACGACGACATCGTGCTCGGCGGAGACCAGCCGCTGGAGAAGACGGTCACCGACATCGCCGCCGGATCGCTGTGCACCATCACCGAGCCGGATGACGCCGGTGCCAGCGTGGTGACCATCTCGCCGAACCGGCCGGTGCTGATCCGGGGAGCCGGTTCGCCGACAACGGCCACCGTCACGGTCACCAACTCGTTCGACCCGGCCCAGCTGTCGATCGACAAGGTGGTGACCGGCGAGGCCGCCGATTACGCCGCCGACGAGTTCGACGTCGAGGTGACCTGCTCCGCGGACGGGGCGGTGCTGCCCGGCTTCCCGACCACGGTGACCGTGGTGCCGGGGACCCCGACGGTGGTCGACACGCTCGCCGGCGCCACCTGTTCTGCGACCGAGACGGCGACCGGCCAGGCGACCGAGATCACCTACGACCCTGCGCCTTCCGGCGATTCCGACGGCTCCGGCGACGTCCCGATCAGCGGTGACGGCCCGAACACCGTCACCATCACCAACGAGTACCGCTCCGGCGGCCTGCAGATCGTCAAACAGCTCGACGGACCGGGGGCCGCCCTGCCGGCCGGCCCGTTCACCTTCACCGTCTCCTGCGCCTTCGACGGTGACGACGCGGCGTTCACCGACACCGTCCAGCTGAAGCGGACCGCCGACGAGCTCACCCTGCATTCCGATCCGATCACCGGTCTTCCGGTCGGCGCGGTGTGCACGGTCACCGAGTCCGACTCCGGCGGCGCGGACAGCACCCCGCCGCCGGTGGTGGTCACCATCCCGGACGCGGATGCCGCTGGCGCCGCCCAGGTCGTGGTGGCGGGCTTCGTCAACCCGTTCTCCGCCACCAAATTGCAGGTGACCAAGGTGCTGGCCGGCGATGCCGCCGCGGCGCACACCGATGACGTCTTCACCGTCGTCGTCACCTGCGAGCTCGAAGTCGCCGGCGACACCGCCGAGGTGTTCTCCGGTCCCGTGAAGGTCAAGGGCGGGCAGACGGTCCCGGTGACCACCGCGTCCGGCGATGATCTGCTGATCCTGGCCGGCACCAGGTGTTACGGTGCCGAGCCGGACACCGGTGGAGCGGATTCCGCTGTGCTGGACCATGATTCGCCCGCCACCGCGGTGATCGCCGGAGTCGATCCAGCGGGTGGCGACGTCCCGGTCCTCACCATCACCGCGACGAACACCTTCGACACCCCGCCCACCACCCCGCCGACGACGCCGCCGACCGTCCCGCCCACGACGCCGCCGACCACCCCACCGTCGAGCGCATTGCCGAACACCGGCGTGCCGGCCGGGAACATGTTGGCGATCGGCCTGGCGCTACTGGCCGCCGGGCTGGTGCTGGTACTCGGCTCCCGCAGGCGCCGGCGCGGTTGAGTCCGGCGCGGCTGAGTGGTGCCGCGGTTGAGAGCGGTTGACTGCTGATGGTGGAGTGGTCAGTCCCGCTTGATGCACCGGAAGCCGAGGTGGCTGGTGCTGCTGCGGACCGACTGGCCCTGCCGGGCCGGCGGCCGGTACCGCAGGCAGTACGACTCGGCACACACGTGCGAGCCGCCCTTCATCACCTTGCGGTCGCTCTCCTGCAGGGGTCGCTCTGGAGCACAACAGGAATGCTGCTCGGCGCCGGCCTCGGCATGGCTGTCGGTCCAGCCCGATGTCGTCCACTCCCAGACATTGCCGATCAGGTCCACCAGCCCCCAGTCGTTCGCCCGGTAGCGTCCGACCGCAGAGGTGCGGTCCCGGCCCGGCGGTTCGAGGTTCTGCCACGGGAACTCCCCACGCCAGGTGTTCGCCATCACCCGCCCGTGCGGCTCCACCTCGTCGCCCCAGGCATACATGGTCGGCGGGCGCCCTGCCCTGGCGGCGTACTCCCACTCCACCTCGGTGGGAAGCTCCTTGCCTGCCCAGTGCGCGTAAGCCAGCGCGTCCTCGAAAGCGATGTGCACCACGGGATGCCGGTCCAGGCCGTCGAGCGTGCTACCCGGGCCCAACGGGGCGCGCCAGTGGGCGCCCGTTGTCCAGTGCCACCACTGGCGCCAGTCGTTCAACGGCACCGGCCCCTCGGTCTGACGGAACACCAGTGAGCCGGCCACCAGCTGATCGGGCGTGGCGTCCGGGAATTCCTCGGCGGTCGGCGGCGTCTCGGCGATCGTGCGATAACCGGTGTCCTTGACGAACCGGCGGAATTCGGCATTGGTGACCGGGTGCTGATCCATCCGGAATCCGGCGACCTGCTCCAGGTGCGCCGGGCGCTCCTCCGGGTAGTGATCGTCGCTACCCATCAGGAAGCTGCCGGCCGGAATCGACACCATGTTCTTCGAATCGTCAGTGTTCGGCACGTCTGAATCGTACGTGACCCAGGATCGCCGAGACCCGGTGCTGTCCGGCGATAACCGCCTGGTAGCAACGATCACCCAAGACGGGTGAGCCCGCCGCCGGCCGCCGGAAATATGGTCGGATGCACCAGCCACGGTGAGCCGGGACCGACGTTCGCCGATGCCCGTTCTCGCCCGATCGAGGAGCGCAACATGTCCATGTACATGTACGAGTCCCACGACCACGATCGAGTGCGGATGCGCTGCTCCGCAGTGAACAGCGCGGTGGGCAACCCGTCCAGTGCGACCATGCGCGCCCATCCGGCCGTCGTCGCCATCGCCGTGGTGTTACTGCTGATCGTGGCGATCGACATTTCGCTGGTCCTGGTGGGAATGCTCTGATTCGGTACGAGAGGATTCGGTACGAGAGGACCGCCTCCCCGAGAACACCGGGGAAGGCGGCCGTCTGCGGTGAATCGGGTCAGCCGTTGAGCAGCTTGGCCTTCTGCGCCGCGAATTCCTCTTCGGTCAGCACCCCGGAGCTACGTAGTTCGCCGAGTTCGCGCAGCTGTGCGATCAAATCCTCGGAGGCTGCGCCGGCCGCCGGCGGCGGTGGCGCCGGCTGGGCATAGACCGGTGGCGCCTGCTGCGCGGCGAGCTGCTCCTGCTGGTAGGCCTCGGCCTGCTGTTGCTCCTGGGCCCGTTGTTGTGCATGTCGCGTCATGCCACCGGATACGGCGGTCGCCGTCCCGGCGATCACGGCGGTCCGTGCGACCGTTCCGAGCAGTCCGGGCCGTCCGGCCCGCATCATAGGTCGGCCAATCATGATGCCTCCTCACTGTTGTACGAAAGTTGCACGCCGTTGCGGTGCATGGACGAAAACTCGGCGCGGTCAGGCATCTTCCAGGCCCGCGAACGCACTTTCGACATCCTCGGCCGGGATGCGCGCCTGACTGATGACGTTGCCGCCTGCCTCACCCAGAGCGGCGAGGAACTCCCGCGCCCAGACATTCTCGTAGACGATCAGGCCCGCAGCCGAACCCGGGGCCAATTCGACCGCGACAGCCTCCAGATCGCTGTCGCTGAGCAGCCCGCCGAACTCGCCGTCCAGGCCGGCGTAGAACCCGGCGGCCTCGTCGTCCAGCGCGTCGATCTCGATCGTATCGACATTCCCGTCGGCGTCCTTCGAGATGAACACCAGATCGATGATGTGAACGATGTTCTGCTCCACCAGCCTGGCGATGGCAGTGGCGATGCCTCCGTGAAACGATCCCTCTCGAAATTCGGCCACCAGGAAGTCGACCGGTCCTCGCTGCATATTCAGCTCCTTCTGCTACTCGTTGATTCAGTCGATGGCGCGGTCGTAGTTGGCCAGCGCCCAGATCAGTGCCACATCCAGAATGATGATGATGATCGCCCAGGCCGGGTAGTACGGCAGGAACATGAAGTTCGCCATCGCGCTGAACAGGGCCAGTCCGATCCCTACGACCCTGGCCCACATGGCTCCGATGACCAGGGCGAATCCGGTGATCACCATCAGCACCCCGATGACGAAATGGATCCAGCCCCAGGTGGTGACGTTGAACGTGTAGGTGAAATTCCGTGCGACGACAAAGAAGTCGCCCTTGATCAGGGCGGCCAATCCCTGCAGGAACTGCAGCACTCCGGCGAGCAGCAGGAAGATGGCACCGACCGCCGTCACCCCGATGATCACTGCCCGTTTCCCGGCACCGAGCTCCGGCTCCACCGCGACCCGTCGCTGGGTCGGAGGCGACCCCTGCTCGGGCGGTGCGTCGCCGACTCCCGGCGACGGATTCGATTGCGTCATCGGTCGTTTCCTCGCATTTCTGCTCGCGTTGCCCGGTGAGTCCCGCGGACCGGAGCACTCGTGGTCGATCGTGAGGCACGTCCTACCGCTCTGAAGGTAGCGGCGCGATCGCGATCCGGGACTCACCCATCACGGGTGAACGTTTCCGCCGTCCTGATCGGCGTCGACCCAGCGGCGAGCCTGGGCGAAGGCCGCGTCGGTGGACTCGCCGACCAGGTCCGTGCTGACGGACACGGTGATCCGATCGCGGTCCTCGGGTCCACGGTTGCGGCGGTGCTGGGCCCGCAACTCCGGGTCGACCCCGCTGAGAAACAGTCGCCCGCCGGCTTCCTGCAGTTGGCCGGCGTACTGGTCGATGACCAGGAAGAACGTCGCGCCCAGCTCGGTGCGGCCCCGCAGCCGGATGATGACCGCGGTCCGGTGGGAACCTGCGGGGTCGGGCAGCTTGGTCTGCAAGGTGCGGGACCCGGCGTACAGCAGGCTCCCGTACACATCCAGAGCGACCACCTCCCGGTCGCCGAGCGACTTCGGCGGTTCCCGGACGCGCCAGCCCGCATCGGTGGGGACGAGTCTGACGATGCGCAGGTCGAGTGCCTCCCGGTTGAGTTGGAGCAACAACGACAGCGCGACGCCGAACCCCACTGCCGTGGCGACCGGCAGCAGCAGGGTCGCGATGAAGGTCGACACCATGGCGACCTGCGACGTCGCCCCGGTCCGGAAAATGGTGATCACCCGAGCCGGGCTGATCGAGCCGATGGCCGCAACGATGAGCAGGGCGGCAAGAGTCGGCTGGGCGACGATGCCGACGAGGCCGGACAGGGCAATCAGGATCACCAGCATCCAGAGCCCGGAGAAGACGGCGGCCCAGCGAGTGCGCGCGCCACTGGTGACGTTCAATGCGGTTTGGCCCAACGATCCGCCGACCGGCTGTCCCTTCACCAGACTCGACGCGACGTTCGCAACGCCCTGGCTGAGAAAGTTCCGGTCCGTCGAACTCCTTGACCCGTCCGGATTGGGCGCTACCTCGGCGACACCGGCGCCCTGGACCAACACGATGGCGGCAACTGCCAACGCCCCACCGACCAGGCTGAAGGAGAACTGCGAGAAGTCGGGGAGGGCGGGCAGCGGGAAGCCGCGCGGGATCGCGCCGGAATCCTGTACTCTCGCAACGGAATCCGCCTTCACCATGGCGACGACTGCGGTCGGCACCGCGACCGCCAACAAGGCGCCATAGGCGGCCAGCCGGGTGCGGGCGAGCAGCACGACCAGCGCCCCGGCCGCCACCCCGGTGAGCAGACTCGGCAGGTCGATGTGGGTGGGGTGACCGAGCACCGAAAGCGCCTTGGCGAGTGCGAAGCCGCCGGACGCCGAACTTCCCGTCAGATCCGGGATCTGGCCGAAGACGATGTTGGCCGCGACGCCGGTCAGGAAGCCCGTCATCACCGAATGCGAGACGAACCGGGTGTATCGACCGAGCCGCAGGACCGCGGCAGCGATCATGGCGATTCCGGCGAACAGTGAGATCAGCACCAGGGCGCCCGGCCGATCGCCCGGTGCGACGCTGCCCAGTGCCGAACCGGTGGCCAGCGCTGCCGCGCCGGTGGTGGCGACGACCATCAATTGGGTGCTCGAGGTCAGCCCGCCGGCAATCGGCCCTGCGGCGCTCGCGTACAACCCGTTGACCGGACTGACCCCGGCCAGCAGTCCGGAGGCCATCCCGTCCGGAACGCTGCTGATCGCACCGGGAAGACCGGCCAACAGATCCTTCAGCACCGTGTCCCGTCTGGGCAGCCACCCTCGCCATCGCATCGATCCAGCTCATCGCAGATCCTTGTCGATCGGATCCCTCGTCGAGGGTGAACCTGACCCGTCAAACTTGTTCGGACGAGTTCCGCACATCTCGCTACCGAACACCCACGACGTGGTACCACCATGTGTTACCGGCGGCCGGCGATCGGGCTCATCCACACCCGTTCGCTCACACGATTCCGCCGGCGGCGGCCTGAGATGCGCACCCGACCTTTGGCACTTAGGGTTTCAGTGGTGAAGATCTGCGGGCTTCGGCAGCTGCCCGATATCCGGCTGCCCGGTGAACGGGTATTCTCGCGCCAGCGGACCCTCTCCGCCTGTGGACAGCGATCTCGACCCGGGGAGGACAGATGGGTGCAACCTCCTTAGGCCGGCGGGCGACGCCACCGCCTGTTCCGCCCAGGCACGTCCCACGCCCCCGGTTGATCGCGGCGCTGGATCGGGCGGTGGAGATGCCACTCACCTTGATCGCGGCTGGTCCGGGCTGGGGAAAGACGGTCCTGCTCAGTGAATGGGCGGAACACCGTGAGGATCCGGTCGTGTGGTTGTCGTTGGACCCGGGCGACGATCACGAAGAGGCGTTCTGGGGGCTGTTCCGCGCGGCGATGTCCCGAGCAGGGCTGGCAACCGAACTGACCGACGTTGCCGGCGATCACCACACTCCCGCTGATCCGCTGATGTCATCCGGCGCGCTGGCCATTGAGGTTCTCAGCCGCCACCTCGAGGGCCGACCGAGCCCGTTGGTTCTGGTGCTCGACAACTTTCATTTCATTTCGTCAATCGAGGTTCTCGAAACCATCAGTTCGCTGATCCTCAATCCACTGCCGAATCTGCGAATGGTAATGGCGGTACGTCGCGATCCATTACTACCCATTCATCGGGTCAGGGTCGCCGGGCAGCTGGCCGAATTGCGCGCTCGCGACGTCGCGATGGACGCACCTGAGATCGGCCGTCTGCTCTCCGCGCACGGCGTCGATTTGTCGACGCAGCAACAGGCGACGCTGGCAACGCGAACGGAAGGCTGGGCGGCGGGACTCAAACTCTCCGTCCTGCGGATGGAAGGCCGGGACGATCCGGCCGCGTTCATCACCGAGTTCGCCCTCGATCAGGGCAGCATCGGCGAATATCTCACCCTGGAAGTGCTCGCCAGCCAGACGGTAGAGACCCGACACGCCCTGATCCGCACCAGCATTGCCGACGAGATCTGCGGTTCGTTGGTCAACGCCATCACCGGTGGAAGCGACGGAGACCAGGTCCTGCAACGACTGGCGCAGACGAACTCGTTCGTCACCACCGATCGGGAAGGCGTGTGGTATCGATACCATCCGCTGCTGCTGGAACTTCTCAAGCATCTGCGCGCCAACGACTCTCCGGAGATGCAGGTCCGACTCCATCGCCGTGCCGCGCATTGGTACGACGAGCACGGCCGGCTGATGGACGGCCTGCGGCACGCCTTGAACGCCGGCGACTGGTCCCACGCCCTTGACATGCTGCAGCGTGGTGGTCTCGAGGTTGCCTTTCTGCGGAACGGCCGACAGCCTCTCGAGGGCATCGACCGGCTCGTCGACGCGGCATCGCCCGATCTCACCTCCCTGACGGCATTCCGCACCTCCGCGATCCGGGCAGCG
This sequence comes from Nakamurella lactea DSM 19367, assembly GCF_000426645.1. GTDB lineage: Bacteria > Actinomycetota > Actinomycetes > Mycobacteriales > Nakamurellaceae > Nakamurella > Nakamurella lactea. The sequence continues at coordinate 91,513 of NZ_AUFT01000022.1, forward strand.
GTAGCCGGTCTCGCCGGGATGACGGCGCGGGCTCGGTCCCTCCTCGGACAGTTGCGCGCGAGGCCGGACTCGCCGGACGAGCCCGGCGTCGAGGACGAACGGAGCGGCTGGGCCGACGACGCCACGGCCGCGGCATTCGTCGGTCTCGCCGAATTGATGCTGGCGTATCGCGATGGCGACCTCGAGGCTGTCGAGGAAGCGGCCACCCGGCTCGAAAGTGCCGGTGACCGACCGCTGCTGATCGCGACGGCGAAGGGCGTGGTCGGCGCCGCCCGTTATTGGAGTGGGTCGATCAGCGCCGCCGAGCCGGCGCTGCGGGCATCGGTCGAGACGGCCGTCGGCTGTGGGGCGCCGGCGATCGCCATCGGCGGCCTTGGCATGCTGACGATGCTCGCGGCGACCCAGGGCAAGACCGATGTCGCCCGGCAGGCGGCCGAGCAGGGAATGTCGTTCCTTCGATCCTCCCCCGGGATACGTGGCGGTTCGGTCGCCCCACTGCACCTCGGCTATGCCCACCTTGCCCTGTTGCGCGGCGATCTGGACGCCTACCGGGGCGCGATGCGCCGGACGAACCTCGAGCTCGACACCAGCCATGACCACACCCTGCGATACTGCGCCGGTCTGCTGGAAGCCAAGGCGCTGACGTTGGCCGGGCAGTACCAACAAGCACAGGACCTGCTGTCGAGCGATTCGCTCGCCAGCATGGCCAACGGGTTCAACCTGCCGGGGGTCCGGCAGATATTGCTGTCGGAGATCGTGGTGGCGCTCGGCCGACCGGCAACGGCGATCAAGTCGCTCGCGACGATGGAGCTGAACGTGCCACATCTTCCCGAGTTGGCGCACGCCCGGGCCGATCTGGAGCTCGGCGAGTTCGACCGCGCCGAGAAGCGGATCCGGCGGGTGGTCAGTTCGTCGGCGCCGGCGGCGCCGCTGCCCGTGTTGCTCGACGCGGTGCTGCTCGGGGCGATCGTTGCCGAGTCCCGCGGCGAAGAGGCGGCCGCCGCCGAAGCGGTCAGCCGAGCCATCGATCTCGGTACGGTTGATGGTCTGGTGATGCCGTTCATCGAGGCGGGACCACGACTCGGGGCGCTGCTCGGCCGCCACGCGGTGCTCGCCGCTCGCTGGCCCGGTCCGCCGCCGGAGGCGAGAGCGGCGACGACCACTCGCCCGGGGCTGGTTCGTCAGCGGTCCGTCGATCCGACCGGACCTGCGGAGCTCTTCGAGCAGCTGACCGAGCGAGAGCTGTCCGTACTGCGCTGGTTGACCACCACCATGACGATCGCCGAGATCGCCGACGAACTGTTCGTGTCGATCAATACGGTCAAGACCCACCTCGCGGCGGTGTATCGCAAACTCGGCGCGGCGAAGCGGCGCGAAGCGATCGACCGCGCCCACGAGCTGCAGTTGATCTGAGGTCGTTGCCGAACGACGAGTTCCGGTCCAGCACCACTCGCAGTTCGGAGCGCGCCACCCACAACGGATGAGGCCGACACCCCACCGCAGCGACGACCATGGAGCGCATCCCAGAGTAGGAGGCGCCGTGTCTGCCCCATCCGCCAGCTACGAAGTCCGGGTCAGCGGCGCGGTCGGCCCGGCTGCGCGAGCCGCGTTCGCCGACCTGGCGATCGAAGTCGAGCCGACCGCCACCGTCCTGTCCGGCGACCTCAGCCAGGCCGAACTGCACGCCGTGATCGAACAGATCCGCGCTCTCGGGATGCAACTGGTCGATGTCCGCCGGACCGAGCCGGCCGGCGACCCGGAGCCCCCGCTCGGCCGTCCACCCGAGTGAGCCTACGATCGCAGAGCCCGGGGGCCGGTGTCGTGCACCGGTGCCACGGTGGCACAATCGCCGGGACCTTCGAACGATGCGGCACCTTCCCCTTGGGTGACCTTCCCCTCGCGGCCGGGTCGGTCCGGACGTCGCCGACGGTCCGGCCCGCGGAAGGAGACTGCTGATGGTCAAGCGGAAGTACGGCATCACCGTCGCCGGGCAACTCGGATCTGCGGCGCGGACGGCATTCGCCGACCTGGAAATCGTGCCGGACCCGGAGTCCGAGGTCACGCTGCTGCGCGGGAGCCTCGATCAGGCCGGACTGTTCGGGGTCCTGCACCAGATCCAGTCCCTGGCGATCATCCTGCTCGAGGTGCGCCGGCTCGACTGATTCCACGCCGCTGCGGCGAGCTCACCAGTACCGATCGCGTTCTACTATGACGTCACCAATCAGGGGAGCGGACCATGGCCATGTCGGCAGAACAGATCTTCGCCTTGCAGGATGCGCACGTCATCGATGCCGACGGCGAAGACCTCGGCGGGATCGATCAGGTCTTCCTGGACAGCGAGACGCAAGACCCGGCCTGGGTCACCATCGGCGCCAGCATCTTCGACGGGCCGCAGCGGTTCGTTCCGCTGGCCGGCGCGCAGATCACCGAGACCGAGGTCCGGGTGCCGTACACCAAGGCCCTGATCGCCGGCGCACCTCGATTCGCCGACGCCGCCGGCGGCCACCACGCCGACGGACTGCACGGCAACGAGAACCCTTACCTGTACTACGGTCTGGCCGCCGCGCCGGGGACGCTGAACGCTCACCCGGGCGCGACCGAGTAGTCAGTCAGTCCCGGATCGTCTCGCCGGTGATCTCGGCGGAGGTGTCGAACAGCCACCGGGCGTCATCGGCGTTGCGCGCCGCCCGGGACGGCGCGGCGCGGTGTGGCCGGCCGTACAACCCGAAGCGCGGTCCGTAGTAGCTGCCACCGGGCAGCCGCGGCGCGGTCGCCGCCAGCACCTGCGACCGCGCGCCGTGCGCCGCCGACGAGCCGAGCAGTTGGCTGACCCGCCGGGCCAACCAGACCAGCGGACCCGGGGTATCGCCGCGATCGCCCGGTGAGAGCGTCTCGGTCGCCGACCAACCGGGGTGCGCCGCAACGGATGTCACCGGGCTGTGGGCGGCCAGCAACCGCCGGTCCAGTTCCAGCGCGAACATCAGCACGGCCAGCTTCGACTGCCCGTAGGCGCCCATCGGGGTGTACCTGCCGGCAAGATTCAGCTTCCGGTCGAGTCGGCGGACGGCCCGATGGGCGATCGAGGACACCGACACCACCCGGCCGGCCCCCTCGGCCAGCGCCGGCAGCAGCCGCGCGGTCAACAGGTAGTGGCCGAAATGATTGACGCCGATCTGCTGCTCCAGCCCGGCCGGCGTCAGTTCGCGCTCCGGCGCCAGCATCACCCCGGCGTTGTTCACCAGCACCGCGAGCGGACCCCGCCATTCGTCGGCGAACGACCGCACCGACCCCAGGTCGGCCAGGTCGATCCGGCGGACCTGTAGATCGGCGCCGGGCACCTGCGCCCGGATACCGGCGGCCGCGGCGTGGCCCTTCGCCGGGGAGCGGACCGCCAGCGTCACCGACCAGCCGGCAGCGGCCAGCGCCGTGCTGGTCGCCAGCCCGAGTCCGGTGTTCGCCCCGGTCACCACCGCCCGACGCGGCAATCCCCCCGCCGTCATCGACCGCTGCTCTCCTGGTCGGCTGGCGCGACCCGGATGCCGCCGTCGGTGACGATCCAGCGCAGCTGCGCCAGGGTATCGATCACCGCATCGGCGGCCAGCTCCGCAGCCGGGGTGGTCGTGGTCACCGCGATCGTCGTGCAGCCCGCCGCCGCCGCGGCGGCGATGCCGCTCGGCGCGTCCTCGACCACCAGGCACCGGGCCGGATCGACCCCGAGCCGACTGGCCGCCAGCAGGTACGGCTCCGGATCGGGCTTGCCGTTGCGCACGTCGTCGACCGTCACCAGTACCGCGGGAGGCTGCAGGCCGGCGGCGCGAAGTCGCAGCAGCGCAAGGGCTCTGGTGGCCGAGGTGGCGATGGCACAGCGGTCACCGAGGGCGGCGAGCGCCGCAGCGGCGCCGGGCAACGGCAGCACATCGTCGAGGTCGGCCAGCTCCAGCTCGTGGATTCTGGCGATCGCGTCCGAGAGTTGGTGTTCCGGTACCAGCGCGGTGGCGATGGCCAGTGCCGGCACGCCGTGGAATCCCGACAACCGGTGTTGCGGGATGTCCCGTTCCGCCGCCCAGCGCGCCCACGAGCGATCGACCGCCGGCGTGGAATCGATCAACGTGCCGTCGTTGTCGAAGACCACGGCCTGGAAGACACGTTCGGACAGTCCGGCGAGACCGGACGGGGCAGGGCTCATGACGTCTCCCCGCTCGCTCGCGCTCGCGGGTTCACGTCATTCAGCACCGATGATTCGCTCGCATGCTCGCTCATGCCCCCCATTGTGCTGATGGCGCCGGGACCGTTCGCGGTCGCGTCCTACCCGGTCGCGTCCTAGCGACCTTCCTGGATCGGCATCACGACTTCCCGGACGATCAGCTGGACACCGGCCGCGACCGGCACCGCCAGCAGCGCGCCGGTCACCCCGAGCAACGCGCCGCCGACCAGGATCGCCACGATCACCGCCCCGGAACTGATGTGTACCGTGCGGCGCATCACCCTGGGGTACAGGACATATGCCTCGAACAGGTGCTGGCACAGGTAGAACGCAGCGGCAACGATGCCGATCGTCAGCGACTGGGTGAAGCCGATCAGCGCGATCGAGACCCCGACGATGATCGGGCCGACCACCGGCACGAAATCCAACACCGCAGCGCCCAGCGCGATCGCCCAGGGGTACGGCAACCCGACGATCGCCGAGAACAGGCCGGCCACCAGCCCGGCCTGGATGGCGATGATGGTGGCGCCGGACAGATAGCCGCCCATCTGCTTGAGGATCTTGTCGCCGAGATCGGTGACCCGCACCCGCTGCGATGCCGGGGCCAGCCGGTAACAGGCCGCCTTGATCTGCGGAAAGCCGGCCAGGAAGTACAGCGTCAGGATCAACACCACGAACAGGTCGAAAACGATGCCGGCCACCGTCGCGGCTCCGCTGAGGATCCCGCTGGCCGCGCCGGATCCGACGTTCTTGACGATGTCGGAGTCCTGGAGCTGTTTGATGATGCCGAACTTCGCGTCCAGGTTCTTGATCGTCGGGTTGTCCAGCAGGTTGCTCAGGATGCTCGGCAGGTTGCCGATGAACGCCGTGAGCTGGGTGACGATCGGCGGCACGATGGCGTACACCGCTCCGGCGATCGCAGCGACCAGGACCAGAAAGACGGTCGCCACGGCGGCGCCGCGGCGCAGGCCGCGCCGGACCAGCCAGCCGACCGCCGGGTTCAGCCCGATGGCCAGCAATGCGGCCACCGCGATCACGATCAGCGTCGAGCGGATGGTGTCCAGCGACAGGTAGGCCATGTAGGCCAGCAGCAAGCCGACGCCACCGAAGAAGCCGGCCTTGAACGCGGAGAACACCCGCTTCTCGCCCTCGCCCCCGACCGCGGATCCGGCCAGCCGGCCCGCCGCCGCGGCCTCGTCGGCGCTGCGCATCTCCCGCTCGGCGGCGGTCAGCTTGGTGACCAGCAGACCGATCGTGTCCCGCAGGCTGCTGCGTTTACCGGTTGTCTCGACGGCCCGCAGCTCGTCCATCACCGCCTGGTCGGTGGCCCGATCGGCCGGATCCGAGTCGGCAGCCGGCCAGGGCAGGGGGTCGGCACCCGGGTTGCCGGGAACCAGGTCGCGGCTGGTGCGCCCGGTCTTCGGGTCGGGTTCGTCCACCGGACGATCGTGACACAGCCGGACCTGCGGAACGGTGCCGCAGCGCACACCGCCGCGTGCAGGTTTCCCCCGGATGCTCCGTATGCTCCAGATGTCCTGCACGGCGCCGGCCGGCAGAGTTCATCGAGCGACGGGACTCGTCGATCGGCCGAGCTCACCGATCACCGCCGACGTCCTGCGACTGCCCGATCGTGGAGGTTCCGATGGCCCTGTATCCGACCCGTGCATCGACCGTGCTGCGACGGGCTGCGCTCGCCGCCGGCCTGAGCGGCGCCCTGCTGCTCGGCGCTGTTGCCTGCGGCTCCGATTCGACCGCCGGTTCCGGCGGCACCAGCGCGGCCGACACGTCCGCGGCCGAGACCAGCGCCGCCGACACCAGCGCCGCCGAGACCTCGGCGGCGTCCTCGGCCGTGGGCACGTCGGGCGCGGAGTCGTCAGCCCCGGAGTCGTCGGCCGCCGAATCGTCAGCCCCGGCATCGTCAACCGCGGAATCGTCGGGCTCGGCGTCCGGCGCGGTCGGCGGCGCCTGCGTGCCCGACCAGTTGAAGACCACCACGCCGAACGTGCTGACCATCGCCACCTCCGAGCCGGTCTACGAGCCGTGGATGGTCGACAACGATCCGTCCAACGGCAAGGGGTTCGAGTCCGCCGTCGCATACGCGGTGGCCGACCAGCTCGGTTTCAGCAAGGACCAGGTCACCTGGACGCGGGTCGGATTCGACGAGGCGATCGTCAAGCAGGACGGCTGGGACTTCGACATCAACCAGTTCTCCATCGACGACACCCGCAAGAAACAGGTCGACTTCTCCTCCGGCTACTACGACGTGAGCCAGGTGGTGATCACCGTCAAGGGCAGCAGCATCGAGAAGGCCACCACGATCGCCGAGCTCAAGGACGCCAAGCTCGGCGCGATGAACGGCACCACCAGCCTGACCGCCGTCAACGACGTGATCAAGCCGACCAACAAGCCGAACGTCTTCGACGACAACGCGTTGGCCGCCCAGGCTCTGCAGAACGGCCAGATCGACGGCCTGGTCGTCGATCTGCCGACCGGCTTCTACATGGTGGGCGCCCAGCTCAAGGACGGCGTGATGGTCGGCCAGCTGCCCGGCACCGCCAGTGAGAAGGAACAGTTCGGGCTGTTGCTGGCCAAGGGTTCGCCGCTCACCGAGTGCGCGACCAAGGCCGTCGACGCGCTGCGTGCCGACGGGACCTTGCAGAAGCTGACCGACGAATGGCTCGGCGGCAAGGACGTCGCGCCCGAACTCAAGTAGCGCCCTGATGAGCGAGGGGCGGGCGGCCCGGTGAGCGATACCGACGACGGCTGGGTGGCCTCGAAGGTCCAACTGGACCGGGAGTCGTACCGCCGGCGGCGCACCCGTCGATCGGTGCTGATCGCCTCGGTCTCGACGGTCGTGGTGGTCGCGGTCGTGGTGCTGGTGGTGGTGAACACCCCCGGCTGGCCGCGTTTCCGGTCCACCTTCCTGGACCTGAGCTACGGCTGGGAGGTGTTGCCGGACATCGCATCCGGCCTGTGGCTGAACATCCGGCTGATGGTGATCTGCGAGATCGCCATCCTGATCGTCGCGCTGGTGGTGGCACTGCTGCGATCGCTGCGCGGGCCGGCCTGGTTCCCGTTGCGCGCCCTGGCCATCGCCTACACCGACCTGTTCCGCGGGCTGCCGCTGATCCTGGTGCTGTTCCTGCTCGGTTTCGGCATGCCGTCGTTGCGGCTGGACTGGCTGCCCAAATCGGGCCTGTTCTGGGGCTGCGTGGCGCTGGTACTCACCTACGGCGCGTACGTCTCCGAGGTGCTGCGGGCCGGGATCGAGTCGGTGCACCCGTCGCAGCGGGCGGCGGCCCGCTCGCTCGGGCTCAACCACGGCAAGACGATGCGGTTCGTGGTGGTGCCACAGGCGGTCCGTCGGGTACTGCCGCCGCTGCTGAACGACCTGGTCTCGCTGATGAAGGACACCGGACTGATCTCGGTGCTCGGCGTGGTCTACGACGCCGTGCTGAACGCCAAGATCGAGACCTCGCAGACCTACAACTACACGCCCTACGTGGTGGCCGGGGTGCTGTTCGTGATCATCACCATTCCGCTCACCCGGCTCACCGACTGGGTGGCCAGGCGGCAGGGCTGGACCGGCGCCGGGGGAACGGTATGACGAACCTCGGCAAGCAGCCGGCCGCCGGTGGCGGCGGACTGCTGCAGATCGACGGGCTGCGCAAGGCTTACGGCGATCAGGTGATCCTGCGGGATCTCACGCTGTCGGTACCCGAACACCAGTGCCTGGTGCTGATCGGCGCCTCCGGCTCCGGCAAGTCGACGCTGCTGCGCTGCATCAACCTGTTGGAACAGGTGGACGACGGAACGATCCTGTTGCAGGGCAACGACATCACCGACCCGCGGGTGGACGCCGACACGGTCCGCGCGCAGGTCGGCATCGTCTTTCAGGCCTTCAACCTGTTCCCGCACATGAGCGTGCTGGACAACATCACCCTGGCGCCGCGGCGGGTGCACGGCATCGACCGCGGCACCGCCGAGCGGCAGGCGCGGGAGATGCTGGACCGGGTCGGGTTGGCGGACAAGGCGAAGGCCAGGCCGGATGATCTGTCCGGCGGCCAGCAACAGCGGGTGGCGATCGCCAGGGCCTTGGTGAACAAGCCGCTGTTGATGCTGTTCGACGAGGTGACCTCGGCCCTCGACCCGGAACTGGTCGGCGAGGTGCTGACCCTACTGACCGACCTCAAGCACGACGGCACCACCATGCTGGTGGCCACCCACGAGATGGCCTTCGCCCGGGAGGTGGCCGACCAGGTGGTGTTCCTGGCCGACGGTTCGATCGCCGAGGCCGGGCCGCCGTCCCAGGTGATGGACCACCCGTCGGACCCACGCACCCAGAAGTTCCTGCGGCGGATGTCGTTCTGAGGCGCATCGCGCTTCGTCACTGTTTCGATGGCCAGCGAAGGCTGATGCGACTATTTGCGTATGGATTTTGAAGTCAAGCAACGTTATCGGTTGCGAGCAGGACCGCCACAAGTTACCGTGGGCTCGAACAGCTCAGCGAAACCTTTGGAGAGGCGAGTGAGCGAGCACCTACCAACCCTGCGCAACTTCATCGGTGGCGAGTACGTCGATGCGGTCGAGGGCGCGACGTCCGAGGTGGTGAACCCGTCGACCGGCGAGGCCTATGCCACCGCGGCACTGTCCGGGCAGGCCGACCTGGACAGGGCCTACGCCGCCGCGGAGGCGGCCTTCGAGAGCTGGGGGCGCACCACCCCGTCCGAACGGCAACTGGCGCTGCTCAGGATCGCCGACGCGCTGGAGAGGCGGGCCGACGAGTTCGTCGCGGTCGAGAGCGAGAACACCGGAAAACCCCTGGGGCTGACGGCGTCCGAGGAACTGCCACCGAGTGTCGACCAGCTGCGCTTCTTCGCCGGCGCCGCCCGGGTGCTCGAGGGGCGGGCGTCGGCCGAGTACCTGAGCGGCTTCACCTCCTGGATCCGGCGGGAGCCGATCGGCGTCGTCGGGCAGGTGACGCCGTGGAACTACCC
>NZ_AUFT01000023.1 GCF_000426645.1 Nakamurella lactea DSM 19367
GTGCGGGTCTCGCCGCCGACACCGCGGATCGCTTTCGCCCTCTTCAGCAGGGTCGCGTACACCCGCACACCCTGCGCCAGCGGCAGCGACGCACCGAGGTTCGCCATCCCGTCCTTACCCGGCCGCACCCAGACCCGGCGGTCCTTCTCCGCGGCAGTGCGCCGAGCGATCAGGCCGTCCGGGTCAATCGCGTACGCGGCGGCGTCGGCGGCCTGCTCGGTCTGCGCCTTGTTCCAACCCGACATCCGCGGGGAGATCCCGGCATCGACCAGGGTCGCGTCGGTGTCGCTCAGGTGTGAGGTGCGGTTCGCCAGGATCGCGCACTGGTCCTCGGACACCGCGCCCGCCCACAGCTGTTTCAGCGCTTCGGGGAGCCGGTCCCGCAGGGTGACCGCCAGGCCGACGTGCCGGGACGCGGCGACCGGGGAGATCCGCCGGGCGAACCCGTGGGGGCACCTCCCGCTTGCGGGGGACTGCTCGGCGATGCCGCGGCCCAACTTCGACGCCGGAACACCGGATGCGGACTGTTCGGCGCGTTGCTGTTCGGCGAACGCCACCTCCTCCGCCAACTGCGCCGCCGCCAACACGGCCCGGGCCTGCTCCAACGCGGCGATCCGCTCGATCCGGGCGGCCGCGTCGCGGGCAGGCGCGGCGGTCCGCAGAATCTCGGTGAACGCCGTCACCGACTGGACGACACCGTCGCCGACGGAACTGAGCAGCGCGTCCAGTTCCAGCTCCAACGGCCCGTACCTCTCTACCGGCCGTTGCACATCCACCTGGAGTCGCCCTCTGGTGGCCGCCTGCCACGTGCCTGTCGTCACCCCGTCACCCCCGTATCGATCATACGTTCGATTCTACGACGAACCGCCGACACCGCAAGGGATCCGGCCGACAAATCCGGGCCTGTTCGCCGGCGGCGAAACCTGGGATCGATCGAACGTTCTGCGCCACAACCGGAATGCGTGTTCGCGCGGCTTCAATTGCGGTCCGCCGAGAACACGATCCGGTCGAGTAGGACGGCGTCAGGTGCATCCTGCTGCTGTGTATCCGTCCACCAACTGTCGAGGCGCCTCTTGTCGACAGCGCCGGTAGATGCGATGCGGGCCAGGGCTTTCGGGATGTTGACGGCGGTCAGGTCGGCCAGCGTCGACCGCATGGTGTCGACGCGCATTCGCACGCTCGTGAACCCGGCCGCCTCCAGCGCCGGCGGCAAGTTGGAACGCAGATCGGGTTGGCGGAAACCTGCCGGCACACTTTCGGCGACCAGACCCGCGAACGCCGGATCTCCTACCGTCAGCCTGAAGGAATTCCAGTGGGTCTCCAGAGACGCGAATCGACCACCACCGATCGTCAACCGGGCGAGTTCGGCGACCGCCGCCGGTAGATCGGACAGATGTTGCAGGACTCGCTCCGTGTGGCAGCCGTCAAAGGCAGCGTCCTTGAACGGCAGGCCCGAGGCGGTGCCTCGAACCACCGGTGTTCGCGGACCGCAGCGCTGTCGCGCCTGCGTCGTCATCACGCTGCTGACATCCACCCCCACCGGCTGAGCCCCCAGAACAGTGAGCGTCTCGAGGAAGTGCCCGGCGCCGCAGCCGAGATCGAGAATCCTCTGCCCGGGCCGGACTCCGAGCGCGTTCAGGGCCATCTGCTGCAGTTCGGCCAGACCCCGCGTGGCTCGGTCCAAATAGTCGACCAAGGCCAACGGGTCGGCGCTGGCGTCGACATCGACGAATTCGGACATGACCAGACGTTAGCGTGAGGTGCCGAACTCAGGTGCGGCCGCGCGCGCATCCTGCAAGGCTCGACCGATGAGCTCACATATTGCGAACATCTGCTTCGACGCCCACGATCCCTACGCCCAGTCGAGCTGGTGGAACAACGTGCTCGACGACTTCACCCTCGGGCCCGACGATGCGCCCGGCGACGAGGAATGCGGGCTCGAGGGCCCGAACGGGCAGGCGCTGCTGTTCCTCAAGGTGCCGGAGGGCAAGACGGTGAAGAACCGGGCGCACCTGTGTCTGGTGTCGGCCCAGCAGGACCGCGACGCCGAGGTGCAGCGGCTTCTCGACCTGGGAGCCGCGATGTACGACGATCGCCGCCTTCCGGACGGCAAGGGCTGGGCAGTGCTGCAGGATCCGGAAGGCAACGAGTTCTGCGTCCTGCGCAGCGACGCGGAGCGGGCGGCCGATCAGCCGTCGCCGGCCGGCCAGGGTTAGACTTCTGCCGAGCTGACCGACGACGGTGGCTAGGGTTCCGTCACCCCGAAGTGGGTGAGCAGGTCCGAGCGCCACAGCTGTCGCCGCATCCCTGCGGCGGGCAGTCACCTCCGGGAGAAAAGCCCAGGGAGGGACCGGTCGGTGCCGAACGTGCCGGCGGACTGGATCCGCGAACGGCGAGCGGCGCCGAGCGGGTGACCCTCGGTCCGATCGTCAGCCGGCACCGACCCGAAAGGGACCGACGTGCCCGAGAACGCCCTCACCGAACCAGACCACAAGCCCGTGCTGGTAGTCGATTTCGGCGCTCAGTACGCCCAGCTGATCGCGCGCCGGGTCCGCGAGGCCGGGGTGTATTCCGAGATCGTCCCGTCGTCGATGCCGCTGAGTGAGCTGCTGGCCAGGGAGCCGGCTGCGGTGATCCTTTCCGGCGGCCCGTCGTCGGTCTACGCCGAGGGGGCGCCGCAGGTCGACCCGGCGCTGTTCGACCAGCAGCTCCCGGTGTTCGGGATCTGCTACGGCTTCCAGGCGATGACCGCCGCGCTCGGCGGCACCGTCGACCGCACCGGCCGACGCGAGTACGGGCCGACCCGGCTGCAGGTAGCCGATGACCACGGCACCCTGCTGCGCGACTTGCCGGGCAGCGCCGAGGTCTGGATGAGTCACGGCGACGCGGTTGCCATCGCGCCAGACGGCTTCACCGTGACTGCCGGCACCGCCGACACCCCGATCGCCGCTTTCGAGAATGTCGACCGTCGACTGGCCGGCGTCCAGTACCACCCGGAGGTCGCACACACCCAGTTCGGCCAGGATGTGTTGCGGCGCTTCCTGTTCGACATCGCTGGGCTGACGGCAGACTGGACACCGGGGGAGATCCTGGTCGAGCAGGTCGCGGCCATCAGGCAGGTGGTCGGCGGCGACAAGGTGCTGTGCGCGCTGTCCGGCGGGGTCGACTCGGCGGTCGCGGCCGCCCTGGTGCACCGCGCCGTCGGCGACCAGCTGACCTGTGTGTTCGTCGATCACGGCCTGTTGCGGGCCGGCGAACGCGAACAGGTGGAGCGCGACTACGTGGCCGCCACCGGGATCCATCTGATCACCGTCGACGCGTCCGAGCGCTTCCTCGGCGCGCTGACCGGCATCACCGACCCGGAGACCAAGCGCAAGATCATCGGCCGGGAGTTCATCCGGGTCTTCGAACAGGCAGCGGCCGACGTCGCCCAGGTCGAGGGCGGCATCAAGTACCTGGTGCAGGGCACCCTGTATCCGGATGTCGTCGAGTCCGGCGGCGGCACCGGCACCGCCACCATCAAGTCGCACCACAACGTCGGTGGGCTGCCCGACGACCTCACCTTCCAGCTGGTCGAACCGCTCCGCACGCTGTTCAAGGACGAGGTCAGGGCGCTGGGCCGCGAGCTCGGGCTGCCGGAGGAGATCGTCGCGCGTCATCCCTTCCCCGGCCCGGGCCTGGGCATCCGGATCATCGGCGAGGTGACCAGCGACCGGCTGCAGACCCTGCGGGCGGCGGACGCCATCGTCCGCGAGGAGATGACGAAAGCCGGTGTGGACAGCGAGATCTGGCAGTGCCCGGTGGTGCTGCTGGCCGAGGTCAGGTCGGTCGGGGTGCAGGGTGACGGACGCACCTACGGGCATCCGATCGTGCTCCGGCCGGTGTCCAGCGAGGACGCCATGACGGCGGACTGGACCCGCCTTCCGTACGACCTGCTGTCGACGATCTCCGGCCGGATCACCGGCGAGGTGGACGAGGTGAACCGGGTGGTGCTTGACGTCACCCCGAAGCCGCCCGGCACCATCGAATGGGAGTGAGGGCGAACGGCTGTCGGCCCTGCCTACGGGCGGCTGAGCTGCCGGTCAGCGTCGGATCCGGTCGGACCCGCTGTAGATGTTCACCGAGTCGCCGCGAGAGAACCCGGCGAGCGTCAGTCCCACCTCCTCGGCCAGTTCGACGGCCAGCGCGGACGGCGAGCTGACCGCCGACAACACCGGGATGCCCGCCATCGACGCCTTCTGCACCAATTCGAACGACGCCCGGCCGGAGACCTGCAACACGGTGTGCCGCAACGGGATCGCCGCGTCCCGCAGGGCGGCGCCGGTCACCTTGTCGACGGCGTTGTGCCGGCCGACGTCCTCCCGGAGGTAGAGCAGCTCGGCGTCGCCCTGGTCGTCGATGGCGAACAGTCCGGCGGCATGGGTGCCGCCGGTTCGGCGGAACAGCTGCTGGCCCTGCCGCAGCCGTTCCGGCAGTGCCAACAGGGTCGTCAGCGGAACCGTCGCTGAGTCCAGGGCGACGGCGTAGCCGGACTGCTTCGTCACCGCCTTGATGGATGACGTCCCGCAGACCCCGCAGGACGAGGAGGTGTACAGCTGTCGGGCCAGCGCCGGGTCCGGCGGCGGTACACCCGCGGCGAGCCGGACGTCGACAATGTTGTAGCTGGCCGATCCGTCGGCATCGACACCGGGGCCATATGAAATCTCGGCGATCTCGCCCGCCGAGGTGATCATCCCCTCGCTGAGCAGGAACCCGATGGCCAGGTCGAAGTCGTTGCCGGGAGTGCGCATGGTGACCGCGAACGACACCCCGCCGACCCGGATCTCCAGCGGCTCCTCGCCGGCCAGCAGGTCGGCCCTGGTGTCCTCGGTGACGCCGGCGGCGGTGTCGTTCGTGCGCAACCGGAGCACCGGGCGGCGTTTGCTCGCTCTCATCGGTTCCCCGGTGAGCGCGCGCTGGAAGCAATTTCGGTGTGCGTCATCCCTGCCGACGATAGCCGCCGCGGATCCCGGGCGGCCGTCGATACTGGACCGGTGATCTTCGACGCGATCGTGCCGGCCGGTGGCCGGGCCACCCGGCTCGGCGGGCTGGACAAGGCGCAGCTGACGGCGGGTGGCGAGTCGTTGCTGGACATTGCGCTCCGGGCCGCTGGTGCGGCCAGGACGACGGTGGTGGTCGGCGGCCCCGATCTGCCGGTGCCCGGCCCGGTGCTGCTGGTCCGGGAGGACCCACCGTTCGGCGGTCCGGTGGCCGCGGTCGCCGCCGGGATGACGCGGCTGCCGCTGGATCCGGCGGACTGGGTACTGCTGCTGGCCGTCGACCAGCCGGGTTCCCGCGCACTGGTGACGGCGCTGCTCGCCGCCGCGGAACTGCCGACGGCCGCGGGTGTGCAGGCCCTGATCGGGGTGGATGACGCCGGTCGCCGCCAGTGGCTGGCCGGGCTCTACCGGCCCGGCCCGCTCGCCGCTGCACTGCGCCGGGGCGATCCGGCCGGCCGCTCGATGCGGGCGCTGGCAGCGGACCTGGCTGTTCGCGAGGTGCTGCTGCCGGCCACCGCCGTCGGGGATGTCGACACCCCGGCCGAGCTGACGGCCTGGCAGCTCAGTCGCCGGAGCGACCCGGCAGGGCAGTGAGCACCATGGCCAGCCCGACCAGGGCGACCACCCCGGCGATGATCCATTTGGTGGCGCTGTCGGCGAGCCATTGGAAGTTCCCGGTGAAGCCGACCACCGCGACCACGCCGAACACCAGTGCCCAGAGCACGCCGACAATGCTCGGGCCACGGCCGGTGCGCTCGGTCCGGTCCGACTCGTTCGTCTGCTCAGCCACGACGCACCTCCAGGTTGCCGGCGCCGACGTGCGCGGTGAGCTCGAAGGTCCCCGCGTTCTGGTTGCCGGTCTCGTTCCGGTGGCTCTCGTTGCTGGCCCCGTCCCGCTGCTCGCCCAGGCAGGACATCGAGCCGACGTTGCCGGTGCAGGTCGCCTGGACGTTGGCATCGTTCGGCAGGATCACCGTCAGGTCGCCCATGTTCAGGTCGGCATCGATGGTCACCGTCTCGCCCTTCGGGACATCGACGTTGGTCAGATCCAGGGTCGCGTCACCGGCGGCGAGTGAGAAGCTGCCGTTGGCCGCCTCGATCTCGGCGACCGTCGTCGGTGTCCAGGTCCGGTCACCGAAGCCGCCGGTGCCGCTGAAGCCGGTGACGGTGAAGAACGCGGTGGCCAACGACAGCAGGATGCCGACGCCGATCAGGTTCGACCGGCGGCCACGGACCGCCGAGACGAAGACCCCGACCGCCACCACGGCCAGCGCCGAGGCGCTGATCGCCGCCCAGCTGACGTCCCACCAGTGCACCGAGACACCCAATGCCATCGTCGCGGCGACGATCAATGCGACGCCGAAAGTCGCGCGCCCCAATGCCTTCGCCCGCCGGTTGCGGGCCAGCTCCTGCGGCGATGGCGGCACCGGGCCGGGCTCGGGCAGATCCCAGGCGAACGGCGCGGCCCCCAGCGGGTCCCAGGCCGGGGCTGACGGCCGGTAGGGCCGGCCGGAGTCGGAGGCGGCGCGGTCCGGGTCAACCGAGGTCGGGTCGACCGAGGTCGGGTCGACCAAGGTCGGGTCAACCGAGGTCGGAGCGGGCGCCGTCGGAGCGGGCGCCGTCGGACCGGGCGCCGTCGGACCGGGCTTGGCCAGATCGACCGGCCCGGCGGACCGGGCGGCGTCATCCCAGAATGCCGGCGCCTCGAACGGTGAGGAACCACGGGAGCCGGACCCGGTGCGGTCGGCGCCGGCATCGGCGGCCCCGGTGCGGCCGGCGCCGGAATCGGCCGGCCGGGCGCGGTCGCCGCCCATCCGCCGTCCGAGATCATTGCCCCACCGCTCTGCCCGGCGACCGAAGTCATCGGCCCAGCGCTCGGCCTTGCGGCCGACGTCGTCGCCCCAGCGCTCGGCCTTGCGGCCGACGTCGTCGCCCCAGCGGCCGGCCCGGTCGGCGAAGTGCTGCAGGTGCTCGCCGAACTTGTCGCTGTCGTGGAAGCGCCAGCTGCGCCGACGCCGGCGGCCGACCACGAAGAACACGATGGCGGCGACGATGGCGATCGGCAGCAGGTGCCGTCCCCAGGTGAAGGTGGAGGTGAATGAGCCGAGCACCACCAGGCACAGCACCACGGCCAGCGGCGCCGGCACCGACGACCGACCGCGTCCGATCAACGCCTCGCCGGCGGAGGCCTGGTCGTGATCGCCGGGCAACAGCAGCCAGCCGAGCGCGTAGATGCCGACCCCGGCGCCGCCGAAGATGGTGAGCACCACGAAGGCGATCCGGATCAGCACCGGATCGACGCCGAGCGCCCGGCCGATGCCGCCGGCGACGCCGCCGATCTTGCGGTCCCGGCTCGAGCGC
Source organism: Nakamurella lactea DSM 19367 (assembly GCF_000426645.1). GTDB lineage: Bacteria > Actinomycetota > Actinomycetes > Mycobacteriales > Nakamurellaceae > Nakamurella > Nakamurella lactea. The sequence continues at coordinate 7,401 of NZ_AUFT01000023.1, forward strand.
CGGAAACGGTGCAGCGGGTGCCTGGGTTCCGGCGGCTCACCGTACGGCTGCTCGAACGGCGGCTGCTCGAACGGTGGTGGGTAGGACTGCGACGAGGTCATGACTCGAGCTTGCCGAAACCGGCTGGTCAGCACCATCGGGGATGACCCTGGTTGCCGAAACCAGGGTGGACCCCGATCCACCTGGCAGCTGATCCGTGTGACAGTGGACAGGTGAGCGCACCGACCCCTGCCCCGGACAACCGGCCGGACCCCGAAGCGGCCGCGGCCGCCGGTCCGCCGCCGGATCCGGCGACCCGGGTCGAGAACCTGGCCGCGCCGGCCGACCGGCCGGCGTCAGCCCAGCCGGCCCCGTCAGCCCAGCCGGCCCCTTCAGCCCAGCCGGTCCCTTCAGCCCAGCCGGTCCCGCCGGCCCCGCCGGCCGTCGGATCCCGGGCCACCGCCGCGCCCCGCATCGCGCTGCAGACCCCGGATGGAATCGACCGGTTGCTGCGGCGTCGGCAGGGCGCGGTGCTGGCCGGTGTCGCCGGCGGCGTCGCCGACCACCTGAAGGTCCCGGTGATCTGGGTGCGGGCGGCCTTCGCCGTGCTCAGCGCGCTGGCCGGCGCCGGGTTGGTCGCCTACGCGCTGCTGTGGATCTTCGTGCCGCAGAATCCGGCGGTCACCGGACCGCCGACGCCGACCACCGCACGGGAACGCCGGCAGGCCTTCGGCATCGCCGCCATCGGGCTCGCGCTGGTGCTGATCGGGACCGCGCTCGGCTTCAGCAGCGCGGTCGGCTGGGTGCTCGGCCCGCTCGGGCTGGCCGCCGTCGGCGCCGCCTTCATCTGGCGGGAGGCCGACGACACCCGCCGGGCCAGGTGGCGGCGCTCGGCCTCCGGCCTGGCCACGCCCGGCGCCGGCGCCTGGTGGCGGCTGGGTGGCGGCATCGCGCTGGTGATCGGTGGGCTGACGGTGTTCGCCCTCGGCCAGTTCGAGTTCTCCGCCATCCGGTCGGCGCTGATCGCCGTGCTGCTCACCCTGGTCGGCATCGCGCTGATCACCATTCCGTGGTGGCTGCGGCTGGTCCGGGCGCTCGGCGACGAACGCAGCGAGCGGATCGCCGAGACAGAGCGGGCCGAGATCGCCGCCCACCTGCACGACTCCGTACTGCAGACGCTGGCGCTGATCCAGCGGCAATCCGGTGACGCCAGGGAGGTGCTGCGGCTGGCCCGCGGACAGGAACGTGAACTGCGGACCTGGCTGTACGGACCCGCCGGTTACGCCGGTGCGCGCGGCGCCCCGGGGCACACCGACGGCGACACCATGCTGGCCGCCGCCCTGGCCACCGCCGCCGCCGATGTCGAGGACACCTACGCGGTGAAGGTCGAGCCGGTGGTGGTCGGCGACGCCGAGGTACATCCCGGGCTGGCGGCGCTGGTCGCCGCCGCGAAGGAGGCGATGGTCAACTCGGCGAAACACTCCGGCGAGACCGAGCTCAGCGTGTACGCCGAGGTGGAGGGTGGCACCGCGAGCGTCTTCGTCCGCGACCGGGGGGTCGGGTTCGATCCGAACGCGGTCGACGCCGACCGGCGTGGCCTGGCGGAGTCGATCCGGGGCAGGATGGACAGGCACGGCGGCACCGCCAGAGTCCGGTCCGAACCCGGACACGGCACCGAGGTGGAGCTGACCATGCCGATCGAGCAGCAACAGCCGCCGGTTGAACTGAAGAAGCGACCCGAGAAGGAGTCGGCCCGTACGGCCGACTCCACAGGAGCCGATCGATGACGGAGCAGGACCCGACAACCCCCGAAGACACCGAGACGCCGCAGGCGAAGCCGCCGGTACGGGTGTTCCTGGTCGACGACCACGCGATGTTCCGCTCCGGGGTCAAGGCCGAACTCGCCGGACTGCACGACGAACGGATCGAGGTGATCGGCGAGGCCGGCTCGGTCGGCGAGGCGGTGGTCAGGATCCAGGGCGATCAGCCGGACGTGGTGCTGCTGGACGTGCACATGCCCGACGGCGGCGGCCGCGCGGTGCTCGACCAGGTGCACGATGCCCTGCCGGAGGTGGTGTTCCTGGCGCTGTCGGTGTCCGACGCCTCCGAGGACGTCATCAACGTGATCCGCGGCGGGGCCCGCGGGTATGTCACCAAGACCATCTCCGGTCGGGAACTGGCCGACGCGGTGGTGCGGGTGGCCGCCGGCGACGCGGTGTTCTCGCCCCGGCTGGCCGGGTTCGTACTGGACGCCTTCTCGGAGAAACCCGGTACGGCGCCGGTCTCCGATCCCGAACTCGACCTGCTGTCGCCGCGGGAGCGCGAGGTGCTCAAGCTGCTGGCCCGCGGCTACGCCTACAAGGAGATCGCCTCCCAGCTGTTCATCTCGATCAAGACGGTGGAGACTCACGTGTCGTCGGTGCTGCGGAAGACGCAGAAGTCCAACCGCTACGAGCTGTCCCGCTGGGCCACCGACCGCCGGCTGGTGTGAACTGGTCCGACCGCCGGGTTGACGTCAGTCGCGCCTGACCGGACGGCCGAGGTTGCCGCGGCCGAGCGAGAGCAGCAGCATGCCGAGGTCGGTGCCGGCGGGGCCGAGATCCTGGAAGCGTTCCAGCACCTTCATCTCCCGGGAGTAGACGATGCGCGGTCCGCCGATCGCCTTGCGTGCGGCGCCGATCGCGTTCGAGATGGCGGTGCGACGCTGGATCAGGCGGACCAACTCGGCGTCGATCGCGTCGATCTCGACCCGTAGCTCGTCGATGCCGGCCTGATCGGCGGGCACCTCGATCTTGGGCAACGGTGCTGGCTGTTTCGGCGTGTCCATGGTGGTCCTCATCGTGGGGGTCTCCTGTCAGTCTGACAGCGGTGTCGCCGTCTTCGGGTGAGATCCCCGGGCCCCGCCGGACTGTGGCGACGAGAAAGCCCCGAGATCTCTTGGATCTCGGGGCTCGCAGTGACGGTGTGCTAGCTCAGGCCGTCAAGGGCGCCGGGATCCGGTACCCATAGAAAAATCGACGACTGGCGTTGCTCACCTGACCAGTGAACCACCGGATCTGCCATGCCACAAGGTGATCCCAGCATGCGGACATATCCGTGCGGCAGTCGTCAGCCGCGTCGCAACTGCACGACCAACGCCCGGTGGTCACTCCCGCCGGTGCGAACGGTCCACGCCGCAACGCCGCGGTAGCGCTGCGGGTCGACGATCACGTGGTCGATCGGCGCGGCCAGGGCTGACGGCAACCATGACGGCCAGGTACCGGAGCCGCCGGCGCCGGCCTGGTCCGCCGCGTCCGCACAGGTCAGCTCGGCGAATGCCGGGTGGTCGACAGTGGCGTTGAAGTCGCCGGCCACGATCACGTTCGATCCCGGAGTGCACAGCCCCGTCACCGTCTTGCTCTCCGAACGCCAGCCGGACAGCGTGGAACCGATCGACGGACCGACCGGGTGGACGGCGATGATCGTTGGCGCGGAAGGAGAATCGCCGATCGGTTCGAGCCGCAGCGAGCCGTACAGCAGGTCCGGTCCCTGGGCCTGCCGGTAGCCGCCGAGACTGCGCCGGACCATCGCCGACACCGGCAGCGGGTACGGCTCGGGGGTGCTCATCGAGAACACCTCGAAATCGAGCCCGGCTGCGCCGAGCAGATCGGCAGCGGCGGTGGTGCTCGCCCGGTCCGCCTCCGGCAGCATCACGATGTCGGCGTCGGACCTGCGCACCAACTCGGCCAGCTGCGCCGGGGTGGTGGCGGTGTCGAGAGTGTTGAATTCAACGACGGTCAGGTCAGGGTCGGCCACCGCGGCGGTCCCGCTTCCGCGGGCCACCACGGTGACGCCGAAGATCGCCCCGGTGGCCAGCAGCGCAACGCAGATCGTCAGCACGGTCGCTGACCGCAGCCGGCCGCGGATCGCCGCGCCGACCGCCACCAGCACCGCGATCGCGCCGGCACCCAGTCCCAGCAGCAACTTGAAGCTGATGGCCTGGGCGACCAGCGGCAGGCCCGAGAACCCGATCGGTCGGGCGAACAGCCCAGCCAGGCACCCGCCAACGACGATGACGGCGATCACCGGCCCGGTCTTCCCCGAGCGAGCGGGCCGCCCTGTCGCCACCGTCTCCTCCGTCACCCGACCAGGACGCATGGCGGCGGTGAAGGTTCCGTGGCATTGGTAGCGGAGGGACGACGCTACGACAGCTTCTGAAGGGTGGGCCCACGTCGGGTGTCGGCTCTACCGAGGAACGAAGGTTCCGTTGACCTCTGAAGGGTGGGCCCACGTCAAGTGGCATTGGTAGCGGAGGGACGACGCTTCGACAGCTTCTGAAGGGTGGGCCCACGTCGGGTGTCGGCTCTACCGAGGAACGAAGGTAGAGTGACACCCGAAGGGGAGTAGCCCCCTCACCGTGACGTCGACATGCTGGAGCCCCCTGTGGTTCCCGGCGCACGGGCCGGACATTGTTCCGGTGGGCGAGACCTTCGACCGACGACGATCCGGTGCACCCAGGTGTGCTGGTGGCTCGGGTCGAAGTCGCTGCCCCAGCGAAATCCTCCCGCGCCGGAGGACCCATGCTCACCGCGATCCTTCTGCTGCTGCTCTCCGCTGCGGCGATCTATCTGGCGTGCTCGTGGTTCGTCAACGCGGTCGAATGGCTCGGCGCCCGGCTCCGGGTCGGTACTGTCGCAGTCGGTTCGGTCCTGGCGGCGATCGGCACCGCCCTGCCCGAGTCAGTGGTGACGTTCGTCGCCGTGGTTTTCGGGTCCGGCTCCGACCGTGACGAGATCGGCATCGGTGCCGCGATGGGCGGTCCGTTGGTGCTGTCCACCATCGCCTACGCGGTGGTCGGCATCATGCTGATCCTGGTGCATCACTCGGTCCGCAAACGACCTGCCGGCGCACACGCGCTGATCAGCGACCAACGCTGGTTCTTCGTGCTATTCATTGCCAAACTCGTTCTGGGACTGGTGGTTTTCAGCTGGAAGCCGTGGCTGGCGCTGGCCTTCCTGGCGGCCTACGCGGTGTATGTGGTGCGTGAGTTGCGCGATGCAGCGGCCGACGGCGGCCACTCCGCCGACGAACTGGAGCCGCTGAAGCTGACTCCACGGCGCGTGCGACCGCCCGGCTGGGCGATCGCGGCCCAGACCATCGGCACCCTGGCGGTGATCTTCGCGGCGAGTCAGTTGTTCGTCGGTCAGATCGAGACGCTGGGGCCACATCTGGGTCTGGCGCCGGCCGTCACCGCGTTGCTGCTCTCGCCCATCGCCACCGAACTGCCGGAGGTGCTCAACGCGGTGATCTGGGTCCGGCAGGGCAAGGAGGCGCTGGCGCTGGCCAATGTCGCCGGCTCGATGATGATCCAGGTCACCATCCCGTCGGCGATCGGGATCGCCTTCACCCCTTGGCATTTCAGTCCGACCGTCACGCTGGCCGGGGTGATCACGCTGGCGGCGGTGGCGACCACCCTGATCCTGGGCAGGCTGAAGATGCTGACGTCGGGAACGCTGCTCATCGGGTTCGGGTTCTACGCGATCTTCTTCGTCGGCATGCTCCTGCTGAACTAGCCGACGAGTGCGACGGTCGGCATAGTGGTCGGCATGGCCAGTCACTTGACCGTGTTGGGCAGCTGCGGGGCATGGCCGGAGGCCGGGCGCTCGTGCAGCGGATTCCTGCTGGAGCACGATGGGTTCAGGGTCGTGCTCGACCTGGGATACGGAACGCTGCCACGGTTGTTCGCCGCCCTCGGCTCGTCTGTCGGCGCGGGCATCGATGCGGTGATCGTGACTCATCGGCACCCCGATCATGCGGTGGATCTGCACGCTCTGCTGCGCGCCAGGTGGTACGGCGGACGAGGGGAGCCGCCGATCCCGTTGTACGCACCTTCCGGCGTGCTCGACCTGTTGGCCGCCTTGGAAGATCCGGATGACGGCGATCGCGCCGGTCAGGTATTCGATTGGCATCCGCTGCCGTCGTCCGACTACCGGATCGGCCCGTTCCGGCTGCTGTCCATGGCCCTGCCGCACTGGGTGCCGAATGCGGGAATCCGACTCGAGGCCGCCGGCCTCACCCTCGCCTACACCGGCGACACGGGTGTCGATCCGGCCCTGGCCGAACTGGCGCTCGACGCCGACCTGCTGATTGCCGAGGCGAGCGATCGATATCAGCAATCGACCACCCCGCAGGTCCCCGGCGACGATCCGAATCTGCATCTCGACGGTCGCAGGGCCGCTGAGGTCGCGTCCGCTGCGGGGGTGAAGCGTCTGATGCTGAGCCACTTCTGGCCGGGCAATGATCGCGCCGCCACGGCCCGGGCGGCGGCGGCGATTTTCGACGGCCCGCTGTTGCTGGCTGACGAAGGTGAACGGATCACCCTGCGCTGAGCGGGTGCACGGTGGGGCGTCGGGGGGCTGGGGTGTCGGCCGGAGGCGCTAGCGTGGAGTAGCCATGACGAGCCTGTTCGAGATCCCCACCAGTCCCGATGGACCGCTCGGTCCAGCCACCCCCGATGCCGGCGCTCCCGACCCCGCCACCAGTGCTCGACGCACGGCCGAGGGGGAGGCGTTGCTGGTCGGGCTCAACCCGCAGCAGCGGGCGGCCGTGGAACATCGTGGGGCGCCGCTGCTGGTGGTGGCCGGTGCCGGATCCGGCAAGACCAGGGTGCTGACCAGGCGGATCGCCTACCTGCTCGCGGCCGGCGGGGCGCATCCTGGCGAGATCCTGGCGATCACCTTCACCAACAAGGCGGCCGCCGAGATGAAGGAGCGGGTGGCCGAGTTGGTCGGCGGCCGGGCCAGGGCGATGTGGGTGTCGACCTTCCACTCGATGTGCGTGCGGATCCTCCGTGCCGAGGCCGCCCACCTGGGGATGAAGTCCACCTTCACCATCTACGACTCGGCCGATTCGCTGCGGCTGGTCACCATGGTGGCGAACGGCCTGGACCTGGACACCAAGAAGAACACCGCCCGGTCGCTGGCCATCGGCATCTCCAACCTGAAGAACGAGTTGGTGGATCCGGCCGCCGCCGCCGAGCGTGCGTCATCGGATGTGGAGAAGATGACGGCCGAGGTGTACGCGGGCTATCAGGCCAGGTTGAAGGCCGCGGCGGCGTTCGACTTCGACGACCTGATCATGCAGGCGGTCACCCTGCTGCAGAAGTTCCCGGCGGTCGCCGAGCACTATCGCCGGCGGTTCCGGCATGTCCTGGTCGACGAGTACCAGGACACCAACCACGCGCAGTACACCCTGGTGCGTGAGCTGGTCGGCGGCGCCGGCGGCGCCGGGGTCGTTCCCGGCGAGCTGGTGGTGGTGGGCGACGCCGACCAGTCGATCTACGCCTTCCGCGGTGCCACCATCCGCAACATCGTCGAGTTCGAACGCGACTACCCGAACGCCAGGACCATCCTGCTGGAGCAGAACTACCGCTCCACCCAGAACATCCTGTCGGCGGCCAATTCGGTGATCGCGAAGAACGCCGATCGCCGGGCCAAGAGTCTGTGGACGGCGGAGGGCAGCGGCGAGAAGATCGTCGGCTACGTCGGCGACAACGAGTACGACGAGGCCAGGTTCATCGGCCAGGAGATCGACAAGCTGGTCGACGAGAACGCCTGCCGCTACGGCGATGTCGCCGTTTTCTACCGGACCAACGCAGCGTCGAGGGCGATCGAGGACATCTTCGTCCGGACCGGGATGCCGTACCGGATCGTCGGCGGCGTGCGGTTCTACGAGCGCAAGGAGGTCAAGGACGTCCTCGCCTATCTGCGGGCGGTGGCCAATCCCGACGACGAGGTGTCGCTGCGCCGGGTGCTGAACACGCCGAAGCGGGGGATCGGCGACCGGGCCGAGGCGCAGCTGGCGGTGTTCGCCGAGCAGGAACGCATCCCGTTCGCCGATGCCCTCCGCCGGGTCGAGGAAATCGGTTCGCTGGCAACGCGTTCGCTCAAGAACATCCTGGGATTCAACGACCTGATGGACGGCCTGCGCCGGGTGGTCGCCGACGGCGGCGACCCGGCCGATCTGGCCACCGCGGTGATCGACCGCACCGGTTATCGGGCCGAGCTGGCGGCCAGCGACGATCCGCAGGACGGCTCCCGCCTGGAGAACCTCGAGCAGCTGGTCACCGTGCTGCGCGAGCAGGCGGAGAACCTGATCGCGGCCAGGCAGGCCGCCGCCGAGGGGGCGGGTGAGGAGGTGGCCACCGCCACCGGACTGTCGGACGACGAGATCGGTGCACTCGCGGCCGAAAGTGCGCTGCTGTCAACGGAACTCGACGGGCAGGGGATGTTGGAGGGGGTGTTGGAGCAGCTCTCGTTGGTGGCCGATGCCGACGCCGTGCCCGACTCCGAGGAGGGTGTCGTCACGTTGATGACGCTGCACACCGCGAAGGGGCTGGAGTTCCCGGTGGTCTTTCTCACCGGGCTCGAGGACGGCATCTTCCCGCACATGCGGGCGCTGGGCGACGACGACGAGCTGTCCGAGGAACGTCGGCTCGCCTACGTCGGCATCACCCGTGCCCGGCGGCGGTTGTACCTGTCCAGGGCCGTCACCAGATCCGCCTGGGGCCAGCCGGGTTCGAACCCGCCGTCGCGATTCCTGGACGACGTCCCGGACGAACTCGTCGACTGGCGGCGGATCGTCACCAACACCCCGTTCGTGGACCGGGACGACGATTTCTTCTCCGGCCGGGCCTTCGGCGCGACCGGGTCGCAGTCGCGATCCTCTCCGGTGACGGCGTCCCGCTTCGGCGAGCGGCGCCCCTCGCGGTTCGGCGCCGACGGACGGCCTGCCGCCGCGGCCCGCCGCACTGGCCTCGGTTCCAAACCGCCGCTCGAGTTGCAGGCGGGGGATCGGGTGACGCACGACAAGTACGGCCTCGGGACGGTGAAAACCGTTGAGGGCATCGGTGTGCGGGCGACTGCCACCATCGATTTCGGCTCCGCCGGCACCATCCGGCTGATGCTCATCGGCGGCGTGCCGATGACCAAGCTCTGACGGCAGCGAGCCCGGGCCGCGGCCCGGGCTCGCTCTGTCACCAGTTCTGTGTCACCGGTTCTGTGTCACCGGCACGGTCGTCACCAGTTCTTCGTCACCCCCGGGATGTTCGCCGGCAGGTGCATACCCTTCGGCACGTTGATGTAGACGATGCCGTCGGTCGCCTTCTGCCAGACCTTCTCGAAGTTCTTGCGGGTGTAGATGCTGCGCACGTTGGCATTGCTGTTGGACGCCGGGTCGTTGAGGATCGGGTCGCCGGCGGCGGTGAAGCCGACGATCACCATCAGGTGACCGTTCGTCGAGTACCCGGCCTCCGGCATCTCGCTCAGGCTCCAGGACAACGAGGTGATCACCGGAATCCCGGCGGCGATGAACTTCTCGGCCTCGGCCAGCGACCGCAGCCGGGTGACGAACGAGGTCAACCCGAAGCGGTGGGTGTAGGCGGTGTTGAACGGCCAGTTGCCACTGCCCTCGTAGGTGTAGTCCCAGGTGTTGATCGCGCCGTAGTCGACCTGCGGGTCGCCGTTCGGGGCGACGATGCCGGCCAGCTCGGCGGCCGGAACGCGCTGCGCGCGGTGCTTCTGCGCCCAGTAGTACAGGACCATCGTGCTGGAGGTCGGGGAGCACCAGACCTCGCCGCCGCCACCGAATTCCGGGTACTCGCCGGCGTGGATGTTCTGGGCGTACGGCGGGACGTTCAGCTCGACCTGGCGGCCGAGGGTGAAGGCGCTGGTCGTCGGTGAGGTCACGGTGGGCAGGTACTCGTTGGTCATCGTGGTGATGCCGTCCAGCACCGGCGAGCTGTGGCTACCGACCGGCCGCAGCAGGGTCACCCGGGTCTGGTAGGCCACCGGCTCGTGCCCGGTCTTGGCCGAGAAGGTGTCGGTCCAGATGTTCGCGTTGGCGTCGCCCTGGTCGTCCAACGACGTGCGGTGGATGTCGCCGGCCGCGAAGTCGTCGCCGGAGGCCCAGCGGCCCATCACGTACCACTTGGTCCAGGTGCCGTCGGCCAGCCGGCCGCGGAAGGTCGTCTCGACCCAGGTGCCGGTGGGGGTGCTGGCGTTCCAGGAGGACACCGATTCGTCGATCGGATAACCGGTCTCGATCACCGGGGAGGTCCAGCTCCCGTACTGGTAGTTCACCGGGGATCCGTCACCGAACGGGTCGGTGTACTCACGCGTTGGCAGGCTGCCGATCGGGCTCAGCCGCAGCCCGCCGCCCAGACCGGGGAGCAGGCCGGACCACCGGCCGTGCAGCAGGCCGGATATTCCGTTCCAGTGCTTGGTGGTGATCTTGTTGGCGGTCTCGTCGGCCGGCTGGGCCGCTGTGCCGGGCTTGGCCGCCGCGGTGGCAGTGGTGGCCGCGGCGGTACCCGCGACGGTCAGGCCTGAGGTGGCCAGGACGACGGACAGGACGGTGATCGCGGTGCGACGGAACATTTCTCTCCCTCAGCTCGGATTGGCGTAAGTTTCCACCGCCAGCGGGAGTTTCGCAATGGTTTCGTCAGCCGACATCTGCCCGGGAGGTGCCCGAGGCGTAGCGGAATGTTGGAGCGAGACGGCGTGAGGTTCGCGCTACCTGGTCAACTTTCCGCTACCTGGGTGGGGACCTCGCCGCGGTGCCGGGTGGCGAACAGCCAACCGAGGCCGAGCAGCGGCAGGATCACCGGGATGAACAGGTAACCGGAGCCGAACCGGGACCAGACGGTGTCGTGCGGGAACGCCGCCTTGTCCAGCAGCGACAACGTGCCGATCACCAGCACCCCGACCAGTTCCACCGCGCAGGCGGTCCAGGCCAGCGGCCGCGACCAGCTGCGGGTGGTGGTCAGCCCGACGGTGGCGGCCACGTAGACCAGCCCGGACAGCAGCGACAGCGAGTAGGCCAGCGGGGCATCGTCGAACCGGGTGGAGATCTGCACCCCGGCCCTGGACACCGCGGCCAGCGCGAAGATTCCGTACAGGGTGGCCAGCACCCGGCGCGGGCCCTTGTTCAGGTCCTCCGGCTGGGCGCCGTCGGTGGGCGCGGTGTCGGTCGGGTCGCCGGCGGCCGGACGGACGGTGGCGGGTTCGGGGGTCCCGGTCCCACCGGAATGCTCGACGGTCATGGCGACCAGTGTCCTCGTCTTCTGGGTCCGAGCCGAACCGGCCCGCTCAGCTGCCGGCCTGCCACAGCTGATGCAGCCGCAGCGTCATCACCGCGACCACCACGGCGGTGAAACACAACGCGATCGATCCCCAGCGGGTGCGCTCCAGCCTGGCCACCCAGATGCCCAGCGGCAGCGGCAGCAGGATGCCGATCGAGTAAGCGATGAACGTCACCCGGTCGTGCGGGATGTCGGCCGTCATCCGGAACCAGCCGATCACCGACTGCACGGCCAGGGCCGCCGTCAGTGCGATCGCGGTGACGATCTGCGGGGCGTTCGCCGGTCGCCGGCGGTAGGCCTGCAGGCCGGTCCAGGCGGCCAGCAGCAGCCCGATGCCGAGCAGGGTCATCGCCAGCGGGGTGATCACAGCTCCGAAAGGTAGTCGACGAGCTCGCAACGAGTGTCCACCGGCGCTGCCGGTGGGTGGCCGGTCGGACCGCGAGAACGGCGCCGATGGGTGCCGGATTGCTACCGTCGAGCGGTGCCGACCACAGCAAGCGTTCCAGCGACCGCTGGTGCCCGCGCCGCGACCCCCGCGGCGTGGCTGACGTCGGTGCTGCTGCTGGTCGCCGGGCTCGGGGCCGGGCTGGCCGCGGTGATCGGGGTGGCCACCCCGCACGTGCCCGGCACCCTCGGCGCCGCCGGATCGGCCGCCTGGGTGGCCCTGCTTCCGGGCGTGCTGGCGGTGCTGGTCACCGCGATCCGGCCGATCGCCGGGCTGGCGCTGGTGGCCGGGGCCGGCATCGCCGGGATCGCCCGGCTGCTCGCCGATCTGTTCGTCCTGCTGCAGCCGGAATCGGTGGCCCGGCCAGAGCTGCTGTATCCGTTGTCCGCCACCGCATTCCCGCTGCGCACCGGGGCCGGCGGCTGGGTGCTGGTGCTCGCCGATCTGCTCGCCGTGCTGGCCGGCGCGCTGGCCGCCCGGGCGCTGGCCCGGACGATCCGGGAGCTCGGCGGTGCGGTGCTGCCCGACTCGGCGGACGGCGTCAGGGGGAGTGGGTTCGTCGGTCACGGCGACGTTGATGGCCAGGGTCACGACCTCGGCGACGGCGACGGCGACGGCGACGGCGACCCGTGGCGGTCCGATGACGGATCGGTCGGTCCGGCGCCCGCCGTCCGGAACATGCAGATGCTCGCCGTCGGGTTCATCGCGATTGCCATTTTCGGATTCTCGGCGATCCAGGCCACCTACACGGGTGGCTACATCGACATGATGCTGTTCGTTCCGGGCAGCGACGCCGGAACGGTGATCGCGCCGTTCCTGCTCGCGTTCGTCGCGCTCTGCGGGGTGGTGGTGGCCGGCGGGCTGCCGCGCACCGTTGCCGTGTCGTTGCTCGGCGGGATCGCGGTGGCCGTCGCCGTCCCGGCGATCACCGCGCTGGTCGTGGCGGGTACCGACGCGCCGGTTCAGGTGTCGTCGTCGGTGGTCGGGGTGCTGACCGGCGCAGTGGTGCTACTGCTGGCCGGCCTGCTGACCCGGGCACGCTGGCGGTCGTCCGACCCGGTGCCGGGCAGCGCCGGTGTCGGATCCGAGGGTGTCGGATCCCGCGTCGGATCCGACGGTGCGGCGCGGGACACTGCTGCCGGGTCGACTGGATTCCGTTGGGCGGCAGCAGTTCTCGGGCTGCTTGCCGGGGTGCTGCTGGTCGTCGGCCGGTGGCTCGACGTCTTCGGCGGCCGCGGACCGGTGCAGACCGTCACCGACCAGGGCGACCTGGCGAACGACTCGACCGGGCTGTCGTTCCTGGTCGCCGGGATCGTCCTGGTGCTGTCCGGCGCCGTCGCCCTGATCGGCCGCAGCGGGCCCGGCCGAGCCGGCCGGGCCGCCCTCACCGTGGTCTGGGGCGCGGCCGTCTGGGCGCTGGCCCGACCGATCTCGTTGCTGGGCGAGTATCGGTCTGGTACCGATCAGGCGGAACTGGCGTTGTCCGGCGGCAGCCTGACCCCCGAACAGCGGGCGCTGGTCGACGCCACGGTGGCGCACTGGTCGATCGGCCCCGGAATGTGGTGTGCGCTGGTCGCCGCCACCCTCGCGCTGGTTGCCGCGGTGCTGGCCGGACTGGCGCTGGCCAGGGAACTGGACGAGGTCACCTCGGTACGTGACGACGACGCCGCCGAGGCCAGCGCCCAACTGCGGCGGCGGCTGGCGGCCGGACTCGCGGTGGTCACGGTGATCGCGCTCGCGCTGCCGTTGTCGCAGCGCGGCGGCGTCACCACCGCTGCCCTGTTCAGTCTCGGTGCCGACAGCTCGTGGGCCGGTTGGGCGGTGCTCGTAGCGGTGCTGGTCGCGCTGGTGGTCGGAGCCAGCAGCAGCAGTGGCTGGATCGCGCTCGGCGCCCTCACCGGCGCCGCTGGAGTGATGCTCTGTTACGTGCTGCCGCCGGCCGGACTGCGCGCCGATGCCGGGTTCGCCACCGGCGCCGGCACGGTGGCCGGGTGGGTGGTCGTGGTCCTGTTGCTGGCCGGCGCGCCGGTGATGTGGTGGTCGGCAAGCAGGGTGGCACCGGCCGCGGTGCCACCGTCGTTGATCGAGGCCGAGCCAGGCCCATCGGGTCGGGCTGGTCAGCAGCGCGGGCAGAGTCGGGAGCGTGGGGAGAGTCGGGAGCCGAAGCGTCGGCCGAAGGGCCGCCGGCGCTGACCGGCTGCCGGAGTTGTGCACATGGGGATTTCTCCCCATGTGGATGGCCTGCGGAAACCGAACCGGGAGCGCTAGCGTCGGACCAACGGGCGCGACCACAGTCGTGGGCACTGTGCGCGCACGTCACCGGATGCACGTCACAGGAATGGACGACAGATGACCACAGCAGGGGTATTCGCCTTCGACACCGACAAGGCCGGCACCGTCGAGACCTCGCTCGGCACGCTGATCACCGACCTGGGGCTGACGCTGACCGATCTCGATGGCTTCGTCACCTGGGTCAAGAGCGAGTGGGACGGCGACGAGATGGAGTTCTACAACGCGATCCACACCGGGTGGAAGAAGAACGCCGAGACGGTGCAGCAGATCCTCGACGGTGTGCATACGGCGATCGGGTCGGTCAAGACCTCGGTGATCGACCTGAGGCAGAACGTCCGGGACGCGATGAAAGAAGAGGGCTGAGCCGGCCCGTCTGCGGGGCGCATGGCGTGGGGAACCTCACCCGTCACTGATTTCGCCCGCAAACCCGGTGCTCGTTAGGGTGAGTCCGACGGTCAATGGCTTGACCGGTTCTGCCCGGCTGGAAGGCTGATCGCTCATTCTTCCTGGCGTCGGAGCGACCGCTGCCGGACCGCCCCGTTCGTCTACCACCGGGAGACCAGATGGACCTGTACGAGTACCAGGCCAAAGAACTGTTCAGCGCCCACGGAGTTCCGGCCCCGCCCGGCGCCGTCGTCACCACCGTCGATGATGCCGTCGCCGCTGCCGAGAAACTCGGCCTGCCGGTGATGGTGAAGTCGCAGGTCAAGATCGGCGGTCGCGGCAAGGCCGGCGGCGTCAAGTTCGCCGCCACCATCGACGACGTGCGTACCCACGCCGGCAACATTCTCGGCTTGGACATCAAGGGCCATGTCACCCGGCAGATTCTGATCACCCCGGCCAGCGAGATCGCCGAGGAGTACTACGTCTCCTTCCTGCTCGACCGGTCCAACCGCACGTACCTGGCGATGGCCACCCACGAGGGCGGCATGGAGATCGAGCAGCTGGCCGAGGAACGCCCGGACGCGCTGGCCAAGATCGCGGTCGACGCGGTCACCGGTGTCGACGCCGCCAAGGCCGCCGAGATCGCCGATGCCGGCAAGTTCCCGGCCGAGGTCCGTGACCAGGTGATCGAGGTGTTGCAGGGTCTGTGGAAGACCTTCGTCGCCGAGGACGCCACCCTGGTCGAGGTGAATCCGCTGGTCAAGGACGGCGAGGGCAAGGTCGTCGCGCTCGACGGCAAGGTCAGCCTGGACGACAATGCCGAGTTCCGTCACCCCGATCACGCCGCCCTGGCCGACAATGCCGCCGCGGATCCGCTGGAGGCCAAGGCAAAGGAGAACGACCTCAACTACGTCAAGCTGGACGGCGAGGTCGGCATCATCGGCAACGGCGCCGGGCTGGTGATGTCGACGCTGGACGTGGTCGCCTACGCCGGCGAACAGCACGGCGGCGTCAAGCCGGCCAACTTCCTGGACATCGGCGGCGGCGCGAACGCGCAGGTGATGGCCAACGGGCTGGACATCATTCTCGGCGACGAACAGGTGAAGGCGGTGTTCGTCAACGTGTTCGGCGGGATCACCGCCTGCGACGAGGTCGCCAACGGCATCGTCGGCGCGCTCGACCTGCTGGGCGACGCCGCCACCAAGCCCCTGGTGGTGCGGTTGGACGGCAACAACGTCGAACTCGGCCGACAGATCCTGACCGAGCGCAATCACCCGCTGGTCACCCTGGCCGACACCATGGACGGCGGCGCAGATCTGGCCGCTGCCAAGGCCGCTGAGCCCGCCGCATCCGCCGCGAAGTAAGGGACGAACAATGTCTATCTACCTGAACTCCGATTCCAAGATCATCGTCCAGGGCATCACCGGCGGGATGGGTGCCAAGCACACCGCGCTGATGCTGGATTCGGGGTCGAACATCGTCGGCGGGGTCAACGCCCGCAAGGCCGGAACCACCGTCACCCATAAGGATTCGGCCGGCAGTGATGTCGATTTGCCGGTGTTCGGCACGGTCGCCGAGGCGATCGAGAAGACCGGGGCTGACGTCTCCGTCGTCTTCGTCCCACCGGCCTTCGCCAAGGACGCGGTGGTCGAGGCGATCGATGCCGAGATCCCGCTGTTGGTGATCATCACCGAGGGCATCCCGGTGCAGGACTCGGCGTGGTTCTGGCAGTACTGCCAGAACAAGGGAAACAAGACCCGGATCATCGGGCCGAACTGTCCCGGCATCATCACCCCCGGTGAGTCGCTGGCCGGCATCACCCCGCACACCATCACCGGCAAGGGCCCGGTCGGGCTGGTCTCCAAGTCCGGCACGCTGACCTACCAGATGATGTACGAGCTGCGGGATCTCGGGTTCTCCACCGCCATCGGCATCGGCGGCGACCCGATCGTCGGCACCACCCACATCGATGCTCTGGAGGCGTTCGAGGCCGACCCGGAGACCAAGGCGATCGTGATGATCGGCGAGATCGGCGGCGACGCCGAAGAACGCGCGGCCGACTACATCAAGGCTCACGTGACCAAGCCGGTGATCGGCTACGTCGCCGGGTTCACCGCGCCCGAGGGCAAGACCATGGGCCACGCCGGCGCCATCGTCTCGGGCTCGGCCGGCACCGCCCAGGCCAAGAAGGAAGCCCTCGAAGCGGCCGGCGTCAAGGTCGGCAAGACCCCGTCGGAGACCGCCAGGCTGCTGCGCGAGGTCCTCGGCTGAGTCGTTGCTCGTCCCGGATCGAGGGCCGGCACCCGCGGGGTGCCGGCCCTCCGTCATTCCGGCGAGTATCGGACCCTGCACGTGCGGACACGGTAAGTTACGCAACGAGTGGGTACCAGACAGAAGCAAGAAGCGAAACACGCCAAGTGAGGTAGGTAGGTCATGAGTGCTCCGTACGGTCCCCCGCAGGGGGGCGCTCCGCAGGGCGGGCCCGGTCCCTACGGCGGCCAGCCCGGACCGGGGCAGCAGTGGGGCCCCGGACCAGGCGGTCCCGGCCCCGGTGGACCCGGCCACGGTGGTCCCGGTGGCCCCGGTCACGGTGGCCCCGGCGGGCCCGGATTCGGTGGGCCGCCGGCCGCCCCGAAGAAGCCGATGGACCTGGGCAAGATCCTGCCGCTGGTGGTCGGTGGGCTCGGTGTCCTGAACTTCATCTGGGGGTTCCTGCCGGCCACCAGTTCCAGCTACGGTTCGACCTCGGTCTACGGCAGCGCGCTCGGCTGGCTGCCACTGATCCTCCTGCTCGGTGGTCTGCTGGCCGTCGGTCCGCTGCTGCCGAAGGGTCATCAGGCCTCCTATGCGGTCGCCGCGATCTCCGTCGTGGGCTTCCTGGGTGCGCTGTTCACCCTGATCATCGCCTCTGGTGCCGGTGGTATCGGCATCGTCCTGCTGCTGATCTTCGGCTTCCTGCAGGCCGCCGCCGCCGTGGTGCTGTGGCTGTTCGACGCCGGCGTGATCAAGGCAGCGGCTGACGGCAGCGTCCAGCTCAGCCCGCAGGCGTTCGGCTCCCAGGTCGGTCAGGGTGGCTACGGCCAGCCGGGCCAGGGTGGCCCGCAATTCGGTGGACAGCACTCCGGTCCGCAGTTCGGTGGCCCGCCGAGCGGTCCGGTGGGCGGCCCGCCGCAGGGCGGTCAGCCGCAGTACGGCCAGCAGTCCGGTCCGTCCAGCTACGGACCCGTCGGTGGCCAGGGTTACGGCCAACCGTCGGCGGATGCGCCGTCGAGTCAGCCCGAGCCCTCGGCGTCCCCGTACGGGTCCGCGCCGACCCACAGCGCGGATGCGCCCTCGTACGGGAACGACGCGCCGTCCTACGGGAACGACGCACCCTCCTACGGAAACGACGCACCGTCCTACGGTGCTCCCGCGTCGGAGTCGGCCGACAGCGCCGGGGCGCCGGACCTGGCCAAGCACGACGACAACGGTGACGACAATCCCGACGTCACCCAGCAGGTCCGTTTCTGAGTGGTGGCCAGCACGGCTGCCGACAGGACGAAGGGGCGCGCCTCCCATGGGGGCGCGCCCCTTCGTCGCCACCGGTGTGTCCGGCGCCGTCGGTGAACCGTTCGTGTGAAAGTGGCTGACATGTCCCCGGCATCTGCGAGCCCGCCTGCCGCCGGCCCGATCACGGCGCCGGTGGGTCGGCACCTGGCGGTCTGCGTGGTGCGGGCGCTGGCCGCGGTCGTCGCCGCACTGCTGCTCGCCTGCGGTGTCGGATTGCTGATCTGGGCGATCACCCCGTCCAGCGGGTCGGCCACCGAGGTGGTGCGGGCGGCGGTCACCGGCCTGGGGGCCGCGAACTTCCTGCCGCCGACGGTGGGCGGGATCGTCCTGACGCTGCCGCCGTTGACGTTCACCGCGGTGTGTTTCGTGCTGGTCGCCTCGGCTGCGAACCGTGGCCGGACGCCCGGCATCGGGCCCGCCCTCGAGTTGGTCGGCGCCCTGGTCGTCGGGCTGGTCTACGGCGCGGTGCTGACCGCGGTGATCGCCGCCCTGGCACCGGCCGGCGCGGCGTCGAACGTCGGCCGAGGCTGGGCGCCGGTCCTGCTCGGCGTGGTGGCCGCCGCGCTCGGGGTGATGCTGCGGGCCACGGTATGGCGGGGGTGGTGGCGAGGTCGGGCGCCGCTGGTGGCCCGGGCCGGGGTCCGGGCCGGCGGGGCCGCTCTGCTGCTGGTGGTGGCCGGGGGAGCGGTGGCGACGGCGGCCGGTCTGATCACCTCGTTCGGTACCGCCATCGACCTGTCGTCGATCGCGGCGCCGTCGGTCGGCGACAGTATCGGCATGGTGCTGTTGTCCATCGCCTTCCTGCCGAACGCTGTGATCGCCGGGGCCGGTTACGTCACCGGGATCGGGTTCCAGATCGGTGTCGGCACCTACTCGCCGCTGGGTACCACCGGGATCGAGCTGCCGGCGTTGCCGTTGCTCGCCGCCGTCCCGGACTCCGGCGGAGTGTCCGGTGCCGGGCTGGTGTTGTTGATCTTCCCGGTCGCCGCCGCGGTCTTGATCGGCTGGATGACGGTGCGTCGGCTGGGCACCAGGCGGGACCGGATGATCGCCGCGCTGCTGGCGTCCGCGGTGGCCGCGGTCGGGATGATGATGCTGGCCATCGTCTCCGCCGGCGGTGTGGTCGGCAGTCCGTGGGCCCATCTCGGGGTCCCGGTGGCCGGTATCGGCGCGGTGACCTTCGGCGGACTCGGCGCGGTGTCGCTGACCATCGCCGCGGTCGCCGGCTGGGGAACCGTGCAGTGGGTGGACCGGCCGGCCGTCGAGGCGGCCGCCACGGCCGCAGCCACCGCCGGTGTGTCACCTCCCGCTGATCCGGAAAACCCGTCGCCAGTCGCGGAAATCGCGGGTTCCGGGGCCGAGTCCGGTGAACTGGAGACGAGTTCTCAGGATGACTCCGTCGAGACAGCCGACCCACCCGAGGATGCCGCAGACCGCCATCACTAGGCTGATCGAGTTCCAGCAGACCAGCTGAATTCGAGACGAGAGATGCCTGTGATCGAACCCGACGTCAGCCGCGCCCGCAGGGTCGGCAGGGCCCCGGGCGACGGTCGGCTCCGGGTTGCCGTGCTGATTTCCGGCGGCGGATCCAACCTGCAGTCTCTGATCGAGGCTCAGCGCGATCCGGACTACGGCATCGAACTGGTCGTGGTCGGGTCCGACCGGGCTGCCGGCGGCCTCCAGCTGGCCGAGCGCGCCGGCATCCCGACCTTCGTCGAGTCGGTCAGGAGTCATCCGGACCGAGCGGCCTGGGACAGCGCCCTCACCGCCCGGCTGGCGGCGCATCGACCCGAGCTGGTGATCTCGGCCGGATTCCTCAAACTGGTCGGGGCGGACTTTCTGCGCGAGTTCGCCGGCCGGTACCTCAACACCCACAACGCATTGTTGCCGTCGTTCCCCGGCATCCACGGACCGGCCGACGCCCTGGCCTACGGGGTGAAGATCGCCGGCGCCACGCTGTTCTTCGTGGACGAGGGCGTCGACACCGGGCCGATCCTGGCGCAGGTCGCCGTGCCGGTCGAGGACGGCGACGACGTGCACACCCTCACCGAACGCATCAAGGTCGCCGAACGTCGGCAGCTGGTCGATCAGGTCGGACGGCTGGCCCGCCAGGGCTGGACCATCCAGGGCAGAAAGGTCTCCATCCCATGACCAAACCCACCGCCTCCGCCCGGCAGGGCGACGAGGGAGTGCGGCCGGTCCGCCGGGCGCTGGTGTCGGTGTACGACAAAACCGGGCTGACGGAGCTGGCGCAGGCCCTGCACGATGCCGGCGTCGAGATCGTCTCGACCGGGTCGACGGCCACCACCATCGCCGGTGCTGGTGTTCCGGTGACAGCGGTCGAGGACGTCACCGGCTTCGCCGAGATCCTCGACGGCCGGGTGAAGACGTTGCATCCCAAGGTCCATGCCGGGCTGCTGGCCGACACCAGGATTCCCGAGCACCTGAGCACGATCGAGGGCCTGGGGATCGCCCCCTTCGACCTGCTGGTCTCGAACCTCTACCCGTTCCGGGAGACCGTCGCGTCCGGCGCGGGTCCAGACGACGTGGTCGAACAGATCGATATCGGCGGTCCGGCGATGGTGCGGGCGGCAGCCAAGAACCATCCGAGCGTGGCAGTGGTGGTGGATCCGGCCGACTATCCGTCGGTGCGGACGGCGCTGGACGACGGCGGTTTCAGCCTGGCCGAGCGGAAGGCGTTGGCGGCCAAGGCGTTCTCGCATACCGCTTCCTATGACGTTGCGGTGGCGTCGTGGATGGCTACCGTGCTGAGCCCGGACCAGCAGGGCTTCCCGGCGTGGACCGGCGCCACCTGGGAGCGCCAGCACACGCTGCGGTACGGCGAGAACCCGCACCAGTCCGCGGCGCTGTACAAGCACTGGCGGCCGGGGTTGGCGACCGCGACCCAGCTGCACGGCAAGGAGATGAGCTACAACAACTACGTCGATGTGGACGCCGCCTGGCGGGTGGTCACCGACTTCGCCGACCCGGCGGTGGCGATCATCAAGCACGCCAACCCGTGCGGCATCGCGACCGTCCCAGGTGGTGGCGACGATGCGGTGGCGCTGGCACACAGCCGGGCGCTGGCCTGCGATCCGGTGTCCGCGTTCGGCGGAGTGATCGCGGTGAACCGGCCGGTCACCGTAGCGTTGGCCGAGCAGATCGCCGACGTGTTCACCGAGGTGGTGCTGGCGCCGGCCTTCGACGACGACGCAGCCGCGATCCTCAAGCGCAGCAAGAACCTTCGGCTGTTGACCATGCCCGAGGGCGCGGTGCCGGATCCCTGGGAATTCCGGGCCATCTCCGGTGGGATTCTCGCGCAGACCCGCGACAGCATTGACGCACCGGGCGACGACCCGGCGAACTGGACGCTCGCCTGCGGCGAGCCGGCCGACGGGAAGACCCTGGCAGACCTGGCTTTTGCCTGGCGGGCATGCCGCAGCGTGAAGTCCAATGCGATCCTGCTGGCCAGCGAGGCGGCCAGCGTCGGGATCGGGATGGGCCAGGTGAACCGGGTCGACTCGTGCAAGCTGGCGGTGGAGCGCGCGGGGGAGAATGCGGCCGGCTCGGTGGCCGCATCAGACGCGTACTTCCCGTTCGCCGACGGGCCGCAGGTGCTGTTCGACGCCGGGATCCGGGCAGTGGTGCAGCCCGGCGGTTCGGTCCGCGACTCGTTGACCATCGATGCCGCGAACGAGGCCGGGGTGACCATGTACTTCACCGGCACCCGGCACTTCTTCCACTGACCCGTCGGGGGCTGGACTGATGGACCTGACCGAGAAGTCCTACCGGAACGAGGATTTCGTCGAGGTCGACCTGCGGGAGCTGCGGCTGGACGGCGTGACCTTCACCGAGTGCGACTTCGACGGCGCCACCCTCGCCGGCATCCACACGAGCAAGGTGACCTTCGACCGCTGCACGTTCGTCAATGCCGAGCTGTACCGCAGCGAACACCGGACCAGCAGCTTCACCGGCTGCACTTTCGACCGGACCGCCTGGCACAGCAGTGTGCTGGACGGCTGCCGGCTGACCGGGTCGACCTTCACCGACTGCCGGATGGTGCCGATCACCATCACCGACTGCGACCTGACGCTCACCTCATTTGCCGGCGAGAAGCTGGCCGGCACCGATCTGTCCGGCATCCGGCTGCGCGAGGCGAACCTGACCGGGGCCAACCTGAAAGGGTGCAATCTTTCCGGTGCCGACCTGACCAGCGCCCGCACCGGACGAACGGATCTGCGCGAGAGTGATCTGCGCGGCGCCCGGTCGGACGCAGCGCTGTGGGTGAGCGCGCAGCTCGCCGGGGCGATCATCGACCTCGATCAGGCGCTGTTGTTCGCCGGCGCGCACGGTCTGGTGCTCAAGCCGCCGGAGGATCCGACGGTCGGTCGCTGACGGCGTTCCGACCCGTCAGCCCACCGGGGTGCCGTAGACGCTCACCTCGGTCAGGTGGAAGGTGGGGTTGGCCGTGTTGCTGAAGCCGACCACCCGCACGTACCGCGCGCGGGCCTCGGTGACGGCGGTGTCTCCGGCGTCGGTCGCCGCATTCGCGTTGCTCTTGCCGCCCAGGGTGTAGAACGTGCTGCCGTCGAGGCTGCCCTCGAGCCGGTAGGTGTACGACCGGGTCCCGTCGACGTAGTTGCGCACGTTGATCCGTGAGACGTCGTTCACCGCACCGAGATCGACCTGCCACCAGGTGCTGCCGAGGCTCAGCGGGCCACCCCAGTACGGGCTGTTGGTGCGCTTGCCGTCGTTGGCGGCGGTCGCCGGGTGACCGGCCTCGGCGTCCAGGGCCGTGACCGGCTTGCCGACACTCTGCAGCTGGTCGGCCGATCCGTCCCTGGGGGTGTCCGCCGCCGGGGTGAGGTCGGTGAACGAGGCGATCGCCTGCTGGCCGTAGTACCGATCGACCGCGGTGACGAACAGCCCGACGTCCAGGGTGGCGGCGGCATCGGTCAGCGTCGCGGTGCCGACCACCGACCAGTTCTTGCCGTCGCTGCTGCACGACCCGATCAAGCGGTCGTCGTCCTTGCGCAGTCGCAACTGCACCACCGGCGCGAAACCGCCTGTCTCACGGTAGGTGTCGAGTCGTCCGTCACCGTCGGAGTCCCAGCTGAGCATGCAGCCGTGCCCGGGAGTGATCGCCAGATTGGCGTATCCACCTGACCGGTCGACCGACAGGTCGTTGCTGACGATCAGCCCGGAGCGGGTGTACGGCGACGGTCCGTCCTGCTGGGTCACGGTCGTTGCCACCGCCTGCCCGTCGGTCAGCGCGTCGGTGCGGTAGGCGGCCGCGAACTCGTTGGTCTGCTTCCACAGGTCGTCGCCACCGGCGGCGATCGCGATGCCACCGGCGGGCTGGGCGAAGACCGCGTCGGTCGAGGCGATCGTCTCGTAGGGTGCGCCGACCGGCCCGCCGATCAGCAACGACGTTGCGGCCGTGGCGGTATCGGTGCGTCGGCCCGACGACCAGTCCGCGGTCGCGGTGATGGCCGCGATGGCGCCGGCCGGCGCATCGGCCGGCGGACTGACGGTCCACTCGGTGACCAGGGTGCCCGCCGCCGGGACCCGGCCCGCGGTGCTGCCCGTCGATGTCACCCGATAGCCGGCGGGTGCCTGCAGCTTGACCCGGGCACGGCCGCTCGGTTCGTTGACGTTCTTGTTGGTGAAGGTGGTGGTCACCGTGGCCGACTGCCCGGGGGAGATGCCGCGCTGCCCGGCGGCGACGGTCAGCTCCCCGGCCGGAATGCCGGCGATCTCGGTGGCCAGCGCGTAGGCCGAGCCGCGCGGATGGGACGGGAACCGGGTGTCCGCGTGGGCCCAGTTCTCGGCAACCGCCTTCCAGTCGATGACCGCCGGTGCTTTCCCGGTCCGGATCGAGGTCGAGATGCTGTCGAAGTACTGCTGCCAGCGGGATCCGTAGTAATCGCCGACCAGGCCGTTCCATTCGCGGCGCGCATAGTCCTGCAGGTCGGAGTCGGCCGACCAGAGGGTGACCAGCGACTTGAGGTTGTACTGCAGGGTGGCATTCTCGGCCGGCGTGGCCGCCTGCCGGGCCGCTTCCTGTTGCCAGCTACCCAGCAGGAAGTTGCTGTCGGTGCCGAGCAGACGGTCCATCAGATGCAGTTGATCCATCCACTGGCCGGTGAGCCGCCGGAAGGCGGTCAGGTCGCGGTTGTCTGCGGCCTGCTTGATCTTCGGCAGCAGCAAGCGGCTGTGGTTGGCCAGCACCTGCCGGGCCACGTCGACCAGATCGTAGCGGTAGGCGTCCGAGTGCCGCAGCCGCGGGGCGACCTGCAGGAGTTCTCCCAAGGCGCTGTCAAATGTCGGAATGTCGTACTGCAGCGGGGTTCCGGTGTTGCCGAGGCCGGGCTGGTCGTCGAACAGACCGGTCACGTGCCGGGTGTCCTTGCCGGCCGGCCAGCTGTAGGCGGTGTCGGCGATCGTCCGCCAGGCGGCGCTCGCGTGCGGGTCCACCGCGCCGTAGCGGGCGGTGGCGTAGTCGTCGAACCAGTTGTGCAGGTCGACCGGGGCGTCCTCCCAGGGCAGGTCGGTGAAGAAGGCGACGGCCGCCGGATTGTTGTCGATTGCTTCCGGCATCAGCGCGATGCCGTTCATCGCGGTGCCGGGCTTGCTCAGCATGGCGTGGAACTTCTCGTTCCAGACCGTCAGCCCGGCTCCGATGTTGACGTGACCGCCAAAGTTCCAGATGGTGCCGAATGCCCAAGGGGTGCCGAAGAAGTCGGCGTCCCGGTCGGTGATGTTGGGCTGTTCGGTGATGCCGTCGACGATGAACATCTTCGACCGGTCGATCGCCTGCAGGGTGGCCGGCAGCGGGTTCTTCTGCCAGCCGAGGATGGTCCAGATCGCGCCCGGGTGTGCGGTCTCCAGCGCCCGCTGGACTGCCCGGGACGCGTCGGGAACGTCGACGTCACCGGCCTTGCCGCCCTCGTGCAGCAGGTCCATCTTGTACATCGTGCTCGGGCCGAACAGCTCGGTCTGTTCACGGTAGAAGGTGGCGGCGACCTGGGCGAACAGCGGATCGGTCGGATCGAGCCAGTCCGGGCGCTCGAGCTGGTTCCAGGTGCCCTGTACAACGGTGTGTGCTCCGGGGTTGCGCACCTCGAAGTCGGTGGGCACGGTGCCGAAGTAGCCGGGCAGCACCGGCGTCATCCCCAGACTGCGCAGTCGGTCGGTGATCTGCCGGCCGAGTTGGATGCGTTGGTCGATCAGCTGCTGCGAGATGGGGCCGTCGGTGCAGCACATGTTCTGCAGCAGCCACCAGGCCTGGTGCCCGGGCTGCGGTATCCAGTTCCGCATGTCCTGGGCGGAGTAGCCGAAGTGTTGGAACGTCTGCTGGTAGACGGCGTCCTGGCCCTCGTAGACCAGCACCTCGTTGATGCCGTGGAGCGCCAGCACATCGATCCGGTGCTGCCAGGAGTCCCAGCTGAGGTACGGACCGGCGTAACCCTCGTTGGTGTCGTTGAGCGCGAACCGGTTGTCGACCGAGGAGTTCTTCTCGATCGGGCTGCCCGGCAGCGGTAGCTGCTGGGGCAGGTCGAGCTGCGAGCCGTTGATCGAGACGTCGGCGTGCGCGACGGTGCGCAGGTAGTACCCGAACCCGGTCAGCTGTACGGCCGGCGAGGTGCCCTCGATGACGAGTCGTCCCTGGTCGGCGTAGACCCGGAAGTGGTCGGGGCCAGCACCTTTGGCCACCGCACGCAGGCTGACCTGCGATGCCCGATGCCTGCCGATCAGCCGGTTCACCGCGTCGGCGGCGGGCCGGCTGTCAAACGGTGCTGCTGGTGACGTCGTGGTCGGTGCCGTAGAGGTCGCGGCGGTCAGCGACGGATCCGGCCCGGTGGCCGCGGCGGCTGCCGGTGCGGTGACCAGGCCGAGCACCACCGCGGCGGCGACTCCCACCCCGAGCAGCCGACGGATTCCTCGACGGTGACCGAGCAGGTTTGCGATGTTGGCCGGCATGGTTGCGCCCTCCACGTTGTCACAGTTATTCGTAAGAACCTTTCGTAATCAGGTCAGAACTACACGCTGCTCACCGGGCGGTCAAGAGCCGGTCGGTGGAACTTGGAGAATGCGGGGTGACCGGGCGTGAACGATCCTGGTCAGCCGTCCCGCACCCCCCGTAGGCGTAGCGGGGTTGTCCCGCACCCCCGTGGGCGTAGCGGGGTTGTCCCGCACCCCCGTGGGCGTAGCGGGGTTGTCCCGCACCCCCGTGGGCGTAGCGGGGTTGTCCCGTACGTCCAGGTCGCGCGGATGACGCGGATGACGGAGATGACACGGACTCGGCCGGTACCGGACCTGGCTGCGGTCACCGGCTCTGCTCCTGCCTGGCGGAAACCGCCGGTGGCCTGTTCTCGCGTCAGACCCTCGTGCAGGTGTGGGACGAGTGATCTCGGCGCCGCCGGTTACGACCTGGCGGCCCGGCCCGGCTCGAGCCGCGCTTCGTCGCGGGTCGGCTGGAACAACTCCACCAGGTTGCCCGACGGGTCCTGGACCAGGATCTGCCGCCCGCCGATGCCCTCCACCACCTCGTTGCGGAATGCCGCCCCGGCCGTGCGCAGGGCAGAGACGGTGGCCTCGAGGTCGTCGACTTCGAGCATCAGTCGGTTCCAGCCGCCGGGCTTGGGCACGGTGCCGTCCGGCATCGACTGGCCGCCGCCGCCCTGTCCGCTCGGCGCGCTCAGCACCAGCCGCAGTTCGCCCCTGCTGAGCATGGCGAAGGACGGGGCCGGATGCATCACCTCGGTGAAGCCCAGCTGGTCGCAGTAGAACCGCAACGCGGTAGCCACGTTGTCGACGATGTACCGGACACTGACCGAGGCCACCGGTCCAGATTAGCGCCGCCGTGACGGTGAGAGGGTTTGACGCACATCCGGCGAGTGCGTACATTTCCTGCCATGACAACGTTGTCGGACGCGAGGTCCGCCTTGAGGTTACGCCGATCTGCTCGCAGTCCGCACTCGCGACGTGCTGCGGTGCCTGCGGTGCTCGCGCTGCTGGCGTCCGTCATCCTGGCGCCGCTGGCCGGCCCGGTGAGTACCGCACAGGCGGCGACCGGCACAACCAACCCGTCCGACGCCGACTACGCGCAGTACGTCAACCCGTTCATCGGGACGCAGGGCGACCACGGACAGGACGGGCCGGGCGCCTTCGCGCCATACGGGCTCGCCACCGTCACCCCGACCACGACGTCCGGGAACCATGTCGGCTACGAGTACACCGCGGGCACACTGCTGGGCTTCACCAACGTCGCCCTCGACGGCGTCGGCGGTGGCGGCGGAGCCGGCGACGTCCTGGTCGTACCGACCTATCAGAGTTACACGTCGCGTCCCTCGACCAGCAGCTACGGCAAGTCGATCCGGAGCAGCGATGGCGTCAAGGACGAGAAGGCGACGGCCGGCTACTACCAGGTCGGTCTGGACGAGTCCGGCAAGGACATCGACGCCCAGGTGACCGCCGCGACGCGGACCGGCGTCCACGACTACGCCTTCGGCTCCGCGGGCAACGCGTCGCTCGTCGTCGATCTCCAGCACACCGGAAACGGGCGTAAGGCAACCGATCTGAAGATCGGCACCAGCCCGGACGGCAACACAACGATCTCGGGGTCGTTCACCGGCTTCTTCTACAACTCGGCCTACCGGCTGTTCTATTACGCGGAGACGACGGTCCCGACCTCTTCCGTCCAGACCTGGGGTACCGCCGGACTCAGCTCCACCGCGACCACTCAGGACGGCACGGACATCGGAGCGATCCTCAACTTCGATGCCGCGGCGGGGGAGCACGTCGGCCTGCGGGTGACCCTCTCGCCGATCAGCGCCGAGCAAGCGCAGCGCGACGCCGCCGTCGAGGTCGGCGGCAAGACGTTCGAGCAGATCCGCACCGCTACCAAGGCCGAGTGGAACGCCCGCCTGGGCAAGGTCGACGTCGACGCGACCACCACCAACGACCCGACCGGCGACCTGAAAACCGAGTTCTACACGCATCTTTACCGGCTCGCCGACTCCCCGATGAACGCCACCTCGACCGACGGGACCTACCGCGGGGCCGACGGCGTGATCTACCCGGCGGACGGCTACACGCACTACGACTCGTGGTCGCTGTGGGACGACTTCCACAAGTACGCGGCCGTCGCCTCGGTCTATCCCGACGTCTACCGCGACGTCGTCCAGTCGCTGGTCGACCTCTACGCCGAAGTGACCACGAGCGGCAAGGGGTCCGTCAAGGCACTGCTGCAGTCCGTCCCGACGGTGCGCTGGGAGCGCGCCCCGGTGGTGGTGGCCGACGCGATCTCCAAGGGCGTCCAGCTGCAGGGCCTCGAGCAGGCGTACCCCGCACTCGTTGCGCAGACCGGGAATTCGGCGAGTCTGACGAACCTCGACTCCGTCAACGGCGGTGTCCTCGGCTACTCGTATGACGCGTACGGCCTGTCGGTGATCGCCGATGCGATCGGCAAGACGTCCGAGGCGGAGCAGTACCGTGCCGAGGGTGCGCGCTGGGCCAAGGCGTTCGACTCAGACGCCCTGCGGAACGACAGTCACGCGAAAGCGGCGACCGGCGTCGCCGCCGGGGTTGACCAGGTCGGTCTGATGATGCCGCGTTCCAGCAACAGCGACACGGCCGGCTTCACCGTGAAGGACCCGGAGAGCTATTCGGGCAGCGGCCTCTACCAGGGCACGCTCTGGCAGTACAACTGGTACGACGCCCAGGATCTCGGCGGCATGGTCGAGATGATGGGCGGCAAGGACGACGCCGCGAAGGCGGTGAACTTCTTCTTCGGCAACCAGGCACCGGACGACTGCTCGCGCAACCTTCACCTGTTCGCGAACGAGATCTCGGTGCACGCGCCATTCCTGTTCAACTACGTCGGGCAGCCCTCGCGTACGCAGGACTGGACCTACCGGGCGGTCACCGAACCGGTCTGCGTGCGCTACAAGGCCGACGGCAACGGGGAGACCACCCCTGGCAAGCGGATGGTCTTCCAGAACTCGCCCGACGGCATGCTCCAGACGATGGACAACGACGCCGGCACGATGTCCGGGTACTTCGTGTCCAGCGCGATCGGCCTCTATCCGGTGATGGCCGGCGGCGACTCCTTCCAGATCAGCACGCCGATCTTCGACCGGACGACGATCCACTACCCCGGCGGCAAGGACCTCGCCATCGAGGCGCCCGGCGTCAGCACAGCGAACCACTACATCCAGCGCGCGACGTTCAACGGTCGGGCGCTGAACCGGACCTGGCTGACCGCCGCCGAGATGAACGCCGGCGGCGTGCTGCACTTCACCATGGGCCCGAGCCCTTCTTCCTGGGGCGCAGACGGTCTCGCGTCAGACTCGTTGAACGACCACGTCAGCAGCGCCCTGTACTACCCGTCGGACACCGTCGCTACGGCGACGCAGGTATTCACCGAGTCGGACGCGAACGACGGAACGATCGGCAACCCGATCCCGGTGCAGGTCAGCGGAACGACGTTCGTCGGCGCGGTCGGCGCCGACCTGACCTCTCAGGTCGTGGCCACCGGCGTGCCCAAGGGGCTGACGCTGACGGCGACCAAGACCGGGCCGAGCACGATGGACCTGACCCTCGCCGGGCGGGCGGATCATCAGCTGGTCGACGACTCGACCGACAACCTCGCCGTGACGCTGGCCGCCGGTGCCTTCGCCGGCACCCCGCCGAGTGACGCCGACCGGGCGGTGCTGCTCAAGGTCCGCTTCGCCGGCTTTCGCGTCACGCCGAGCGCAACCACCCTCGCCGTGGGTGCGAATGGGTTGGTGCACACCAGCATCGATCTGAAGCTGAGCGGCGGCGTGACGTTCGCCGGCAAGCAGCACGGGACCCTCCCGAATGCGATCACGTTCCCCGGCCTCGATCCCGGCATCAACGTCCGCGTCACCAAGACCGGTGCCAGCACCGCCACCGTCACCTTCGTCGGCAGGCTGCGAACCCCGTCGAACTCCAGCCCGCACTTCACCATGCTGCTCGCCGACACCGCGCTCAGCGGCGCCACCGCGGCCCAGCTGACCGGTGCCGGAACGACGGCGCTCGACCCGTTCACCCTCGCAGTCCCGAGCACCACGCGCGCCGACCTGCAGGCACTGTTCGACGACGCGCGGCTGGTGACCGCCGACAGCTACTCGGCCGGCTCGTTCGCTACGTTCGAGTCCGCGGTCGCCGGCGCCAAGGCGGCGCTGGACGACAAGGCATCGTCGGAGTACGACCTCTCAGCCGCGCTCGCCGTCCTGCGGGCCGCCGTCGGCGGCCTGCAGATCGGCGGGGACAGTTACCGATTGCTGCAGGCCGAGAGCAACGACCTGTGGTCCGGTGGGACGCTGAAGACGGAAAGTGGCGGCAGTGGAACCGATGTCGGCGGTGTCGCGCCGGGGTCGTGGCTCGCGTTCCGCGGGCTCGACTTCTCCGCTTCCCCGCTCCAGTCGGTGGTGATCGACTACTCGCACAACCCCGGGACCGCGTCGGCGAACTCCGCCGTGGAGATCCACACCGGATCGGCGACGGGCCCGCTGGTCACCACGATCGCGCTGCCCACCACGAACGGTTGGGCGAACTACACCGCGCTCGAGCACACCTTCACCTCGGACGAGGCAGCCAGGCTCGGCGGCGTCAACGACGTCTACTTCGTCTTCACCGGTGACCTGGCCGGTGGCAAGAGTTGGATCGCGAACCTCGACTGGTTCCAGTTCCGGGCCGCCGCGGACACCACCGAGACTGCGAAAGCCGTTCAGTTCGAGTCGATCCGCAGCGGCTACGGCATGCTGAATGCCGCCGACTCCGGACTCGTCTCCGGTGTCGACTACTCGGGTGCCGACCTCAAGACCGAGGCCGGGAGCGTCGGTGGCCAGCTGGCCGGCACCAAGAACGGACAGTGGGTCCGGTACTCCGGCGTCGACCTGGGGTCGCATCACGCCACCACGCTCAGCGTGCGCTACGACGCGCCGACCAGCAGGGTGGCCGACGCCAAGCTCGCGGTCTACGTCGACTCGATGACGGGCGACCCCTTCGTCACCGTCGACCTCCCGGCCACCGGCTCGGGGTGGGGCACCTACGGCACGGCGACCGTGACGCTCCCGGCGGAGCTCACCGGGAACCACGCTATCTACTTCGCGTTGCAGAGCACGCCGACGGCAAGCCAGCCGTACGTCGGCAACCTCGACTGGTTCGCGCTGGGCTACGCAGTCGACAAGACGGCGCTGCACGCGGCGATCACGAAGTACACGGGTCTCGCCGCCGACGGCAGCCGTTATCTCGCAACGGATTTCGGTGTCTTCACCCGGGCTTTCGAGGCAGCTCAGGCGGTCGCTGCTGATCCGGCCGCCACTGCGGATCAGGTCAAGGAGGCCCTGCGAGTGCTGCGGGCGTCGGCAGACCAGCTGCAGTGGAAGGTGATCAAGCAGCTGGCCGACTGGCTGCCGACGGCGCAGGCCGTCCAGCAGGGCGACGTCACCCCGAAGTCCTGGGTGAGGCTGCAGGCCGCGGTCTCCGCAGCCGAGGCGCTCGACGCAGCGACGAGCAGCTACCACGACTACTCGGCCGCCCTGTCCGACCTGATCTGGGCCTACCAGCATCTGGTCCTGCGCAGGTAGCCGTAGCGGGGTTGTCCCGCATGCGTAGCGGGGTTGTCCCGCATGCGTAGTGGGCTTGTCCTGGATCGGCCAGGCAGCGGGGCTCTTGCGCACTCTTGGCGCGGCCGATCTCAAACCCCCGCCGAACTGGAATCCGCGCCGACGATGTGTGTGCCGAGTACGCGACTCGGATCGGGGAGACGTGCCGACGGCGCCCTCATCGCTGCCATCGCACAAGCGGCCGAGGTGACCGTGGCGACGCGGAACATCAAACACTTTGAACCACCGGGCGTCCCATGCTTCGACCCGTGGGCGTCCTCGAGTCTGCGTTAGATCGGCGTTCCCACCGGCGCTTCGGGTAGCGGATCGTCGACGGCCATCGCCGCGTCCACCAAAGATTCCCACTTCTTGCGCAGCAGCCGGGAGGCGATCTCGACGTCCTCGAGCTCGTGCAGGATCGAGAACCGGGCGTGCACATGAAGAGTGGTCGAGGTGACCGACATCCGGAACCTGGCGATGATCGCCCAGGCGATCAGCGTCGCGGTGTCGTCAGCCCCGTCCCGCCCGACGGCGCCGCGGGTGTCGATGGTCCGCAGTGCGCCGCGCACGGTTTCCTCGAGCAGTTCCCGGAGTACTGCCGTTGATTGCTCGACCACCCGGTTGAGCCGCTCCGGCGCCAACAGCGCACCGAGCACCGCGTCTGCGCCGGCCCGGACGATCGACGGCACGTCGACCATTCCGCTCAGCCGGTTCTCGAACCCGCCGGGCTTCTCGCTGACCCCGCCCGACGGCGGCACCAACAGCGGCACGATGTGCGCCGGCACCTCCAGGAACTCCGGGGAGAAGAGGTCGGCCACCGCGCGCAGCGCCTCGAGCTGCTGATTCTCCGGCACCGATTCCCAGGCACCAGCGAACCCGCCGGAGGAGTCGACCTCCTCGGTCTGTGCGTATTTCCGCCGCGTCCCGCCCACCGATTTGAGGACGGACACCGCGTGGAACCGATGCACCAGATACAGCAGGCGGAACCGGCGGGCGATCTCGTTGGAGTCCTCACCCGCCGGGGCGTTCGCGGCGGAGAACGACGCCAGCGCGGCCCGCCGGACGCCCACGGTGCGGGCCAGCGTCTCCCGCGGATCGCCGCCGGCCTTCCAGGTCGAGCCACGGGCATCCGATTGTTGCTCCAGCCGGGAATCCGCATCGGTGACGAAGTCGAGGGTGTCCGCCTCGCAGCCAGGCGCTCCCGCAGGGTCGAGCAGGTGTGGGGCGTAGAGCGCCGCGACGAGCCGATAGTCCCACGGGCCCAACCCATCCGGGTAAGCGCGGCCGGGAGCCCCTGCGGTTCCGACGATCACCCGGCCGTCGTCAGCCACGTCGAAAATCGGTCCGGGATAGTCCATCACGGACAGCTGCGGATGCCATTGGGTCGCGAAGTTGTGGGCGAATCCCAAGGAGTGCCCGACCTCGTGGGCAGCCAGCTGGCTGAGTCGTTGCAGCAGAACGGCTTCGACCTCGTCGTGCCGGGCGTCGGCCTCGCCGAGGACAGCCTGCGCGATCGCCCGCACCTCCTCGATCCTCTGCGATCCCAGTCGCACGCAGCCCTTGAGGATCTCGCCGGTGCGCGGGTCGGCATGGATGCCGCCGAACGACCAGCCGCGATCCAACCGATGAGTCCAGGTGATGGTGCCGAATCGCGGGTCGAACAGATCCTCGCCGTCCGGGCAGACTTCCACCCGATAGGTGTCCGGGAAACCGGCGCGGGCGAAGGCGTCCTGCCACCAGTTGGCGCCGGTGAGGATCGCCGACCGGTACGGCTCCGGCACCGCCGCGTCCAGCCGGAAGATGATCGGCGCGTTGTCGCTGCCCGGGGTCAGCCGGAATGCCGGCGCCAGCGCCTCGCGGGCGTCCTGCTCGCCGATCCGGTCGAACCGATGCACCTCCAGGTGTCCGATCGATCCCTGCCGCGGATGCAACGGCATCGGGGCAAAGCCCGGTCGGGGCAACGGTTGCAGAATGATCCGCTGCGTGACGGACAAGCTGTCGCCAGGAGCCGGGTACCCGCGGTTCGTCGGCCCTGCGGCGGGCTCGCCAGAGGCGGTCGGCTCGGGCGGTCGGGGTGCCTCGGTGGGTACGCCGTAGCTGACGACGGCATCGATCACCAGGTTGTCGTCATACCAGCGGCGCTGAACGATCCGGCTGAGATCCGGCCGCGCAGCGTAGGCGATCTTGTGGTGGTTGGTGAGGATCTGCGCGACCTGGAAGTGGTCCAGCAGCGCCAACAATGAC
Source organism: Nakamurella lactea DSM 19367 (assembly GCF_000426645.1). Taxonomy (GTDB): domain Bacteria; phylum Actinomycetota; class Actinomycetes; order Mycobacteriales; family Nakamurellaceae; genus Nakamurella; species Nakamurella lactea. The sequence continues at coordinate 41,050 of NZ_AUFT01000023.1, forward strand.
GGGTCCAGGGTGTCGGTCGGCTGAGTGTCCGGCAGCGCCGGGACGGTGGCCAGCACCGACTCGGCGAACGAGTCGCGGGCAGCGACGGTGGCCGGGTCAGCCGTCGCATCACCGGACGTAGTGGCTGACGTCTCGCTGAGCCCGTAGGTCACGTTCTCCAGCGCGACTACCCAACCGTCATCGGTGCTGTCGACCCGGCAGACCCGGCTCGGTCCCGACTGCCCACGGTCCACCCCGATGCCGGCTACGCCGATGCCCTGAATGACGTGGGTGTGCAGCAGGAACCGGCGGGAGCCGGTGAGCGGCCAGAGCGGCGCGCGATCGGTCTGGGCGGCAGGAGATTCGGCTGACGACACGGGAAGACCTGCTTTCACCAGGGAACGATTGGGACGTCCGGCGAGTCAATCACACCCGTTCCAGACCTAGCGCGGTTGTCCCGGTCGGCGGCATCAGCCCTTCGTCAGCCAGAGCACGGGCTTCTTGAAGTACTCGTCGTCGCTGGTGCCGCCGTTCGGAACCGAGTCGTCCCGGATGAAGGCGGCGCCGACCAGCGTCGTGCCCGGCTTCGCCAGCGCGATCGTGCAGGTCTTCTGCCTGTCGCCGACGGTCGGTTTCGTGAGGACGAAGGAGCCGGTGCAGTCGGCACTCAGTTCCTTCACCCCGAAAGTGCCGGCCGCGCCGGCCCCGTCGTTCTGCACACCGACCACCGCCGCAGTGGCAATACTGTCGCCGGCCGTGCCGAGCACGGCGAGCACCTCGAGCGTCCCGTGGACGTAGTAGACGGTGCCGCCCTGGTACTCCGTGGCGTTCGACAGCTTCTTCAGGATCGCCTGGTCGCCCTGTTCGATCTCCGTCACCGCAATCTTCAGGTAGGTCGACCCGTTCGCCATTCCGGTGACGCCGATGCCGACCTGGGCCACCATCGGTGCGCCGATGGCGAGCCGGGTACCGGGCTTGGTCACCTTCGGCAGGTTGGCTGGTACGGATGGCTTAGCGGCTGACGTCGTCGGTGACGATGCCTGGGATGTCGACTTCGACGACGTGTTCTGGGCGGAAACCGCAGACGGTGATGTCGCTGACTCTGGGTCCGATGTCCCAGTGGAGGCAACATCCTCCGAAGGTGGCGCCGTGGTGACTACCGACGATCCGGCGCCGGGCGAGGTCGGAGCAGCGACCGACGCGGGGGAGGCCGCCGCGGCCTCCGGTGTTCCATCGACGCCGGAGCAGCCCGCGACAGACAGCAGAACGAGGGCCACCGCAGCGGCGCTCAATGATCGGACAGGGCTGATGGCGAGGTGAGTCATGGCATCGATTCTGCCTAACCGGCGGTCGTGCGGGCGCCGGGGAGACGGTGCGATGGCTGCGGACTGGGTGTCGGTCGACCGGCCGGCATTCAGCAGCGCTTGGTCGTGGCGGGTAAGGGGCTGTTGGGGCTGTCGACCAGGACGCCTCGGAGTTCGCCGACCTCGACGGCGGTGGTGCCGGAGGTCTGCAGGGTGGTGGTTCCGCCGACACCGACGTTGGAGGTCCAGGTGACCTGCCAGGTGGCGCGGGCAGTGACGGTCCAGCTGCCGCGGTTGCCGGTGCGCTCGCAGCTGGACTTCCAGATGAATTCGTAGCTGCAATCGCCCACGCTGGCGCTCGGGTCAGTGGGCTGGGCGTCGGTATCCGGTGGGGCAGTGCCGGCGCCGTCGCAGCTGACGCTGGCGTGCTGCTGCTGACGCAGCCCGGTGGGTCTGTCGATCGGTTCGCCCATGTCCCAGGTGGTCTTCTGCAGGGTCGCCACCGCGTCGACCTGAACGCCGCGGAGCGCCACGCTGGAGGTGAGGTCCGTCGGCGCCTGCCCGGTGGTGGGATCGGTGACCCACATCCACAGCGGGCGATGCACGATTGCCTGTTCCGCGTCGGGTCCCAGGTGTGGTTCGGGTGCGGGGATCGGTAGTAGCGCTGTTGCTTCCTCGGCGAGGTCTTCCGGATTCGGCGGAGGTGGAGGCGGCGGTGCTGGGGCGCCATTCGCGACAAAGACCGATTCCTCTTGTTGGATCTCGGTCAGCTCTTGGTTCCCAATATCCAATGCCTGTGGGCAGAACGGGGTGACGACATACCCATCGTTTGCTCGATGGCCTTTCAGGCGAGGATCGCCGTCCTCGACGTTGGTGGCAGTACGGTAGGTGCACGGATCTACTACCTTCGGTCCTGACTGGCCGGCGTCGATGTGTCCCTTTCCGTCGGTGCTGCCCCCAGCGAGGATGATGCTTCCGTCGGAAGTACGCAGGAACCGAATCGTCGAGGCAAAATCGTTGCTGTTTAGCAGCTTTCGGGCGTCGACGCTAGATCCAGCAACCGCGCAACCACCGTTTGCCTGAGGCTCCATGCCGGTCGGGCAGGTGGCGCGTATGGCACCGGCCACCACCGGGGCCGCGACGATCGATCCGGCGATGACGAGGCAGGCAACGAGACAAAGTCGTTGGCGCCCCATTAGCATTTGACGTTCTCCAGAACCAGAACAGCTGCTACCTTCCAGACTCCTATTGACGTTCGCCTTAGCGTGGGTTGAATCTTCACGCGATCTGAGCCCACCGATAGTTGCTGGCCGGTCTTTGAGTCTGCTAAGCCAAACTTCGATTGGTCCTGGCAGTCGGTGATAACCGCCTCGTCTGCTCGATCGATCGGTAGTGGCCAGGCAATGCGATGGACGACCGGCCCGGAATTGTTGACGCCCTCCTTGTCCGCGTTTGCCGCAATCTTGATCAACATTGCTAGTTCAGGGTCCACCGCAACTGTGGCGTACTTCGCTGCCCGCTGGGCCTTGGGAACGTCAGCAAGCTTGGCGTAGACGTCCCAGTACTTCAGCCACGCCGCTTCGACTGCCTTGCGATCGGCGGCCTCCGCTGCCGAAACACCGCCGGTCTTGGTCGGCGCGCTCGCCGAATTGCCGGGGCTGTCCGTCGAGTCGGTTGCCTTCGACGTCGTCGGCGGTTGAGTCGTCACCCCCGTCGCTGTTCCTCCGCCGGTCGAGGTCCGCGATGTCGGCGCGGTCGTCACTGTCTTGCTGACGGTCGACGGGCCTGATGCTGTCGGATCGGACGATCCGGTCGAATCGCCACGGGTGCTGCCGGAGGTTGCGGGCGCCGAGCTGGAGGCCTCGGTGCGTCCGACGAACGAGCCGCCGGGGGTCAGCGGGGCGGAGGTCGGGGTGGCGTCATCCCCGGTGGTGCAGCCCGACAGCACCAGCGCGAGCGCGACAACAGTCGCTGCGGCAGCCGTCAGCCGTGTTCGTCCCACCTGTCCGGTCCTGCGAATCCGCACATTCCCTCCCTGAGCCACCCCGTGGTCGACGACCATCTTCGCCCATCCGGGCGATCCACGCCGCCGCTTGTCCACAAACTGCACCTTCGGAGCACCCGGGCGCTACCTGGGGCCATACCCAACCATGGCAAGATCGGGGCCGTGACGGCGACCATTCTGGACGGCAAGGCGACCCTGCGATCCATCAAGGAGGAGCTCCGGACCAGAGTGCAGGCGCTCGCGGCCCGAGGCGTCGTACCCGGCCTTGGCACGGTGCTGGTCGGCGACGACCCCGGCAGCCGGATCTACGTCGGCCTCAAGCACAAGGACTGCGCAGAGATCGGGATCAATTCGATCCAGCGCGAATTGCCCGCCACCTCCACCCAGGACGACGTGCATGCGGTGGTCGACGAGCTGAACGCCGATCCGACCTGCCATGCGTTCCTGGTGCAACAGCCCACCGGCCTGGACGAGTTCGCCATCCTGGCCAGGGTCGATCCGGCGAAGGACGTCGACGGGCTGCACCCGTTCAACCTCGGCTCGGTGGTGCTCGGCGAGCCGGCCCCGGAGTCGTGCACGCCGGCCGGAATCATCGAGCTGCTCCGCCGCTTCGAAGTGCCCATCGCGGGTGCGCACGCGGTGATCGTCGGCCGGGGCATCACCGTCGGCCGCCCGCTCGGGCTGCTGCTGTCCCGGCGCAGCGAGAACGCCACCGTCACCATGTGCCACACCGGCACCCGCGACCTCGCCACCCAGGTCCGGCAGGCCGACATCGTGGTCGCCGCCGCCGGCGTGCCGGGCATCATCACCGCCGACATGGTCAAGCCGGGCGCCGCGGTGCTGGACGTCGGGGTCAGCAAGATCGACGGGAAGATCGCCGGTGACGTGGCCAAGGATGTGGTCGAGGTGGCCGGTCACTTCGCGCCGAACCCCGGTGGCGTCGGGCCGATGACCAGGGCAATGCTGCTGGTCAACGTGGTCGCCGCCGCCGAACGGGCCGCCGACGCCGCCGAACAGGCATCCGGCGCCACTCACGCAGCCGCTCCGGCCGCGGGCTGACCCCCGGCAGATGATCGCGGCCCGCACCCGACGCGCGATCCCGATCACCATCGTGCTGACACTGGTGGCCATCGGGCTCATCCTCTACACCCTGGCGCACTGGCGGCGCGGCACCGTGCTGCTGGGCGCCGCCGCGCTGGTCGGTGCCGGACTGCGTGCCTTCGTCCCCGACGCCCAGATCGGCGTGCTCGCCGTCCGCAGCCGGACCTTCGATGTCATCTTCCTGCTGCTGCTCGGCGTGGCCCTGGAGCTGCTGGCCTTCTGGCCGGAGTAAGCCCGGCCGTGCCTGCTCGCCGGCCTTCGGCGCTTCTGAAACCCCACGATTTGTGGTTGGCGTGACGAAAGTGAACGACTTCGCAAGCGCATGCGATGTTGATAAGCGCCAGGGGTGGAGAGTTAGTCGGGGAGGTCGCCGGGTGGGACGACGTTCAACAACGGTGAGCCGGCCACGAAGCGGTGCAGGTTCGCGGTGAACAGCTCCCACATTCGCGGGCGGTACTGCGGGCTGGCGGTCGACCCGGAGATGTGCGGGGTGACGATGGTGCGCGGCAGCGCCCAGGTCGGGTCGTCCGGCGGCATCGGCTCGCGGTAGTGACTGTCCAGCGCGGCGCCGGCCAGCGCTCCGGATGCCAGCGCCTGCCGCAGGGCAGTCTCGTCGACCAGTGCTGCCCTCGCCGGGTTCAGCAGATGAGCGTGCGGCGGCAACAGGGCCAGTTCGCCCAAGCCGATCAATCCGCTGGTGGCGGCGTTCAGCGCCACCGTCAGTACCAGGTAGTCCAGGCCCGGCAGGAACGCCTCCCAATCGCCCTTCGGGAAGGTCCGATCGGGCAGCACACCGTCGGGGTCGCCGGTGCCGGTGGGTGTGAAGCGTTGCGGCGCAGGGCCGATGGGGGATCGGTTCATCGCCCAGACCTCCAACCCCAGTGCCTTGGCCTGCCGGGCGAGCTCGCGACCGATGCCGCCGTAACCGATGATGCCGACCCGGCGGCCGCGCAGTTCCGACTGGTATCGGGCCGGTCGCCGGTACCGCCGAGCCGCGACGTCGCCGAGCAGGGTCAGCAGATCGCGCTCCAGCGCCATCATCATCAGCACCGACCACTCGGCGATCGGAATGTCGTTGACCCCACTGGCATTCGTCACCACGACATCGCGGGCGGCCAGCCGGTGGCCGGCCAGCTGCTGGTACCCGGCAGAGCCCAGTTGCAACCAGCGGAGCTTCGTCATCGCGGCGATGTTGGCCGGTGCCGCATCCGACATCAGCACCTCGGCGTCGGCCACCAACTCCGCCGGCAGCTCATCGCGCGGGCCGAACGGATCGATCATGGTGACCCGGAAACGCTTGTCGCCGGCCAGGTCCGGTGGCAGGTCGTCCCCGACCGCGAGCACGGTGACCGGGCTCATCCGGTGCCACCCGGTCGCGGCATCAGCTTGCCGGGAACGTCCACCCATTCCTCGCTGCCGGGTCGGTAGGGGAAGCTGGCCTTCGTCTGCTCCGACAGCGTCACACCCAGGCCCGGCGCGGTCGGCGGGAGCAGGTAGCCGTCGCCGTCCAGCTGCAACTGATCGCCCCACAGCTGCGAGTGCAAAGCTCCGGCCAGGGGCGGAATCTCGACGACGTAGGTGTTCTCGCAGGCGAAGGCGGCATGCAGGTTCTGCATCACGCCGCCGCCGCCCGACCAGGCGTGGCTGGCAACCTGCGCCCCGCTCTGGCCGAACATGCCGGCCACCTCGACGAAGTCGGACATGGTGAGCCAGGCCGCATCCGGCTGCGCCACGTCGAAGCTGCCGGCCTTGGCGAACGGCGCGAACTCCGCTGTGGTGGTCAGCTGCTCGCCGCCGGCCACCTTGACCCCGGTCGCCCTGGCCAGCTCGGCATAGGACGCAGGGTCGTTGTAGGGCAACGCCTCCTCGAAGAAGTCGACGCCGTACGGTTCCACCGCGTTCAGTACCCCGATTGCGGTCTCCAGGTCCCAGCGGTTGCCCTCGGTGCGAAAGCCCATGTGCGCATCGAGCATGATGCCGATCCCGGGCCCGACGTAGTCGCGGATGGTGGACACCTTCTCCGCTTCCAGCTCCGCGGTGTGCTGCGGGTTGTCGCCGGAGTCCTGCTGACCGTCATCGGTGTACCGGCCGGCGCCCAGCTTGAAGGCCCGGAAGCCTTGTGCCAGATAACGATCCACCTTCTCCCGCAGCCGATCCATTGGCCAGTTCGAAGGCCCGCCGGTGGCGTAGCCACGGAGCCGATCGTGCCGTAGGCCGCCGAGCAGCTGGTAGGCGGGGACGCCGAGCAGCTTGCCGTTGAGGTCCCACAGCGCCGCCTCGATGGCGCTGATCACCGTGGCGCCGACGCCGACCCGACCCCAGTACTGGCTGCAGGTCGTCAGCCGGCCGCTCAGTTCGGCCACGTCGAAGGCGCCGTCCGCCCCGATCAGCGCGGTCGGCTCGGCGTCGGTGAGGATCGGTGCGAAGTACTCGACGATGGCCGGCACCACCTGGGGCAGGTGGTAGCCCAGGTAGGTCTCGCCGATCCCGACCAGGCCGATGTCGGTGTGAATCTCGACGAAGGCGGCGCTGCGCTCCGTGCGGAACGCATGCATGGACGGATCGTCCGAAATGGGGCCGGTGAGCAGGACTGGGGTGACGCCGGTGATCTTCACGAAGTTCCTCGACCCGTAGCGATCCGGGCCACGCCCGGCTGGGCTCGACGATGCCTGAAATCACGTTTTAGGTCAATGTGCCCGGCCGGTTTGGTGCGCGGAAGTGACCAGGTTGGTCGGCGCGGCGGCTGATTCGGCCGTTTCGTGCGCGGGAGTGACCAAGTTGGTCACCGGGGCTGACGGCGCCACCCGGCCCACCCGCCTGCTCAGAACAGCGGGAACTCCGAACGCACCGCTGCCGGCAGGCGATCGGGCGGGGGAGTGCGCCCGGCGGCCACGGCGATGAACTCCTCGGCCGGCATCCTGGCCACTTCGGTGTCGCCGCCGAGCACGCCGGCGGTCTCCAGGAACGCGGCCCGCAGGGTCGACTCCGCCCGGTCAACGGCGGCCGGCAGTACCGGCGGCGCCGGCCGCTCGGGCAGCGATCGGCGCAGGTCGTCGGCATGCACCACCAACTCGATGATCCTGGTCTCCAGGAAATCGGACAGCTGCATGATGCCGCCGCGCACCCGGACCAGCGGGTCGCCGCCACCGAGGGCCGTCAGCGTCCGCTGGGCGGCGGCGTAGCCGGCGTCGAGCTCGCCCGCCCGATCGGCCCGCGACGACGCGGCTGCCTTGCGGGTGTTGTCTGCGGTCTCCTGCTTACGGGCGGCGAAGCCCCCGAGGTAGCCGGCGACCGTCAGCAGGGTGTCGTCGGCCCCGAGCTCGGCGCCGTCGCCGGCCCGGTGCGCCGCCCGGGCCAGTTCGCCGGAGGCGACCGGGCGCAGCGCCGCGATGCTGTCCAGCGTGCGGGCCAGGTGCGAGAGCAGATCGTCGACCGTCCAGCCCTCCAGCACACTGGCCCGGCGGCGGTCGGCAGCGGTCAGTCCGTCCGCCCAGGCCCGGAGCGCTCCCCACTGCGCCGCGTGCACGATGTCGGCCGTGGATTCCATACCGGCACATCCTCTCGTCAGCCGTTATTCTGCGTTGCAGTACGCTCGTACTGCAAACAACGACTGATATCACCCGGTGAGAGGGGTCCGTCCACCCATGTCGAAGATCAAGGTCAGTGGCACCGTCGTCGAGCTCGACGGCGACGAGATGACCCGCATCATCTGGAAGTTCATCAAGGAAAAGCTGATCCTGCCGTACCTGGACATCAACCTGGAGTACTACGACCTGGGCATCGAGAACCGCGACGCCACCGACGACCAGGTCACCATCGACTCCGCCAACGCGATCAAGAAGCACGGCGTCGGCGTCAAGTGCGCCACCATCACCCCGGACGAGGCGCGGGTCGAGGAGTTCGGCCTGAAGAAGATGTGGGTGTCGCCGAACGGCACCATCCGCAACATCCTGGGCGGCGTGGTGTTCCGCGAGCCGATCATCATCAGCAACATCCCGCGGCTGGTCCCGGGCTGGAACAAGCCGATCATCATCGGCCGGCACGCCTTCGGCGACCAGTACCGCGCCACCAACTTCAAGGTTCCCGGCGCCGGCACGCTGACCCTCACCTTCACCCCGTCCGACGGCTCGGAGGAGATCAAGCAGCAGGTCGTCACGTATCCGGAGGCGGGCGGCGTCGCGATGGGTATGTACAACTTCAACGACTCGATCCGCGACTTCGCCAGGGCCTCCTTCGCCTACGGCCTGCAGCGCAACTACCCGGTGTACCTGTCGACCAAGAACACCATCCTGAAGGCCTACGACGGCCAGTTCAAGGATCTGTTCCAGGAAGTCTTCGACGCCGAGTATGCCGAGAAGTTCGCCGCCGCCGGCCTCACTTACGAGCACCGGCTGATCGACGACATGGTGGCCGCCGCGATGAAGTGGGAAGGCGGATATGTCTGGGCCTGCAAGAACTATGACGGTGATGTGCAGTCGGACACCGTCGCCCAGGGCTTCGGTTCGCTGGGCCTGATGACGTCGGTGCTGATGACCCCGGACGGCCAGACCGTCGAGGCCGAGGCGGCGCACGGCACGGTGACAAGGCACTACCGCCAGCACCAGCAGGGCAAGCCGACCTCGACGAACCCGATCGCGTCGATCTTCGCCTGGACGGGTGGCCTGAAGCACCGCGGCAAGCTGGACGGCACCCCCGAGGTGACGGCGTTCGCCGAGACCCTTGAGGACGTCATCGTCAAGACCGTTGAGAGCGGCAAGATGACCAAGGACCTGGCGCTGCTGATCGGCCCGGACGCCGAGTGGCTCACCACCGAAGCCTTCCTGGACGCGCTGGATGCGAATCTGCAGGCCCGGCTGAGCGCCTGAACCCCCGCGGGTTCGCGGCTCCCAATGTGGTTTGTGGGCCGGCGAATCCCGCTGATCACCGCAGTTGGACCCGCGAACCTCGGAGTTCGCGGGTCCAACTGCTGTGCTGACCACCTGCTCGACACGAGGAGATCTGGGTGCGGGTCGCCGCCTTCAACGTCAACGGCATCAGGGCCGCGGTGCGCCGCGGGTACGTCGATTGGCAACGGTCGGCGGCGCCGGACATCGTCTGCCTGCAGGAGGTGCGGGCACCGGTGGCGCAGGTGCCGCCGGCGGCGATCGACGGCTACCACTTCAGCTACCACGAGGGAGACCGGGCCGGCCGCAACGGGGTTGCGGTCCTCAGCCGGGTGGCGCCGAGCGCGGTGCGCTGCGGGTTCTCCCCGGCCGACGGGGCTGACGGGGCTGACGATCCAGACGGGTTCGACGCACAGGGCCGCTACCTCGAAGTCGATCTGCCGGGGCTGACGGTGGCCTCGCTCTACCTGCCCAAGGGCGATGTGTACGGCGAGAAATACGCCGCGAAGATGCGCTTCCTCGCGCTGCTGCAGGCGCAGTTGGCGAAGTCCGTGCGGCGGTCCAGAAGGAGCCACCGCGAGTTCCTGGTCTGCGGGGACTTCAACATCGCCCCGGCCGAGGCCGACATCCGTTCCTGGAAGAGCAATCTGAAGTCCGAGGGGTTCCTTCCGCAGGAGCGGGACTGGTTCGGCGAGCAGACCTCCGGGCCGTTGGTGGATGTGGTCCGCCAGCTGCGGCCGGACGAGGTCGGGCCGTTCAGCTGGTGGACCTGGCGCGGGCAGGCGTTCGACAACGACGCCGGCTGGCGGATCGACCACCAACTGGCCACGCCGGCCCTGGCGGCCCGCGCGGAACGCGCCTGGGTGGACCGGGCGGAGAGCTATCCGCTGCGGATGTCCGACCACGCGCCGGTGCTGGTCGACTATGGGGACAAGTCGGTCGGCCGCCGCCGCTGATGTCATGCTGATCCGGTGAGAACCCCTGTTGCCGCACGCGCGCGCCGGACCCGCCTCGCCCGGCGGCGATGGTGGGCCGGGGCATCGGGGATCGCACTGATCACCGTCACCGCCTGCAGCGCCACCATCGTCGGCAGCGCGCAGACGGCCCCACGGACCGTCGGCTCGAGCGGATCGGCCGTCTCGAGCGGATCCGCCGGCCCGAGCGGATCGGCCGTTTCGAGCCGAACGGCCGTCTCGAGCGGATCCGCCGAACCCACCGACGTCGTCCTCGATCCCGGCGGCTACCCGAACGACGACACCGCCCCGCTGGATTTTCCTGCCATGCCGCCGATGGGTCAGCAGGCGCACGTGCAGGTCGACGGCCGCGGCGTCCTGACCATCGCCATCGGGACGCCGAAGCTGGTGATCGACGAGTACCAGGATCCGATCTGCCCGCCCTGTGCACAGTTCTGGGCGGACAACGGGCGCGACCTCAGCAAGGCCGTCGCCGACGGCAAGATCGCGCTGCGGCTGCACTCGGCGAACTTCCTGGACGACAAGTCCGCATCCGGCGACTACTCGACCAGGGCCGACGCCTCACTGCTGGCGGTTGCTGATCTGGCCGGGCCGAACGAGGTGCTGCGGTGGCAGACCGCGCTCTACTCATCGGTGGTCCAGCCCGAGGAGAACGCCGCCGTCGATCACACCAGCCAGCAGCTCGGCTACCTGGCTACCTATCTCGACATGCCGAAGGAGGTGTCGCTCGCCATCGCGGCCGATACCTACCGCCGCGGGGCGCTGGATGCCGCGGCCAACACCTACGACGATCTGGCCAAGGCCGGGGTGGTGTCGGTGCCGGCCACCCTGGTCGCCGCGCGCCGGGTGGACACCGGCCGCAGCAACTGGCTCAGCGAACTGATCGGCGGCTGACCCGGCCACCGGTTTGCTGCGCCGACCACCGGATGCACCGCCGTCAGCGGCTGTCCTTGCGGGCCTGCTTGCGCTGCGTCTTCGCACCGGTGGAGGCCACCTTCTTGGCCGCGATCGGTGACCGCAGCGACCGCTCGCCGCGGCGTGGGTTCGGCGCCGCCTTCGGTGCGTCGCCCTTGGCGGCGCTCGCGGCTGACGGCCCGGCCGTCCGCTTGGTCGCCGCCCGGGTGGCGGCCGGCTTGGGGGCCGGCTTGGGGGCCGGCGTCCCCTTGGCTGCCTGGGCCGCGGCGATCCGCTCGGCCCGCAGATCGGCGGCGGCTGCCCTGGACACCGCGGCCAGCCGAGTGCTGACCCTGGACAGTGCGTCCTCGAACACCTCGGCGCGGTCCCGGTTGCGGTTGCTGGCCGGTCCGGCCGCTCCGCGACCGCCCTTGGCGCCGACCTTCGATGACGCCTGGCGCCGGTAGAGCCCGACGTACTTGTTACGCAGCTGCCGCGCGCGGGAGTGCAGAGCAATCAGATCATCTTCGGAAAGCTGTTGCAGCGCTGCCCGTTCGGTCTCCGCGATGAACAGACGCTCGGTCTCGGTCAGGGAATTGATCATCGCTCGGTTCATCGGATCCTCAATCGCTCGCGAAGTGTGGAGGCGGCAGGACGATCCACCGCGTCACCGATCGGCACCTCAACCGGTTGATCGGAGCGTAGCCGGTGGTCGGTGTTTCGCAACCGCGGCAGGCACACGACGCGGCGTGGTGTTCGAGTTCAGGCGGTGATGCCGGCGCGCACCAGGGCGATCCCGGCGGTCAGCAGGCCGATGGTCAGCAGTGTTGCGCCCACCCAGAGTAGGCCCAGCAATCCGTTGGGCCGCTTCGGGTCCTTGCCGATCACCGACAGGAAGAACCCGGCCGGCATCAGAATGGCCGAGATCGGGATCCCGGTCTTGGCCACCCATTCCCAGAACCCGCTCAGCCCGGCCTGATCGACGACGGCGAGCACCGCGATCGACAGCACCAACAGCACCGCCGCGTGTGCATGACCGGCGCGGAAGAAGTTCTTCTGCAACGTATTCGCCGGGACGGATCCGCGCCCGACCTTGGTCAGGAAATAGCCGCCGCTCTCGACGGTGATCAGGGCGAGCAACAGGATTCCGACCAGGGTGATGCTGCTGGCCTGCATGGCGAACCTCCGATAGAGTGGCTGGATAGCGATACTATCCAACATAGATAGTGCAGCTATCTACTGTCAAGGAGGCGTCGTGCGGATCTCCGAACTCGCTCGTACTGCGGGTCTCTCGTTGCCGACGGTCAAGTACTACCTGCGGCTCGGGCTACTGCCCGCCGGCCGCGCCGTCTCGGCCACCGAGTCCCGCTACGGTGACCAACACCTGCGCCGGTTGCGGCTGATCCGGGCATTGCGAGACGTGGTCGGGCTGCCGATCGACCGGGTAGCGGCGGTCCTGTCGGCGATCGACGAGCCGAGTGACACGGCCTACGACACGCTCGGCCGGGCGGTCGGGGCGTTGTCGACGTCCAGTCCCGGGCAGCCCGGCGATGAGGGTCCCGCAGCCGGTGAATTTCCGTTGGCCCGCACGGCGATCGACGCGCTGGGGTGGACCTATGACCCGGAGTATCCGGCGGTCGGACAATTGCAGGCGGCACTGGCCGCCGCCGCCGACGTCGGCGTCCCGATGGAACCGGACCGGTTGGCGACGATGGGGGAGCACGTGCTGGCGATGGCCGAGTTCGACCTGTCCCGGATGCCACCAGAACCCGACGCCGCGATCGAGTACGCCGTACTCGGCACCGCTCTGCACGAACCGGTACTGCTGGCGCTGCGGCGGTTGGCGCACCAGCACCTGGCCGCCCGATCCTGACGGTGCACGGCGGTCGGCGGTCGAGCCGGCATCAGTCGCCGTCCGGCGGCCAGGGGATGACGGGGCCCAGCAAGGCGTTCGCCCAGGCCCCGTGCACCGACTCGTCGTCACTGGGGTGGAAGATCCCGGCCAGCACGTCCCGGTACAACCTGGACAGCTCGTTGGAGTTGAAGTACGAGGATCCGCCGGACGCCCGGATCGCCTTGGTCACTACCGATACTGCTGTCTCGGTGGCCCGCGACTTCACCGCGGACAGTTGCGGCATCCACAGGTCGCCCCGGTCGGCACCGTCGTCGACGTCGGCAGCCAGCGCATCGATCTGCGGGCCGATCGCGTCCAGCTCGATGGCCGCGTCGGCCAGTCGCCAGCGGATGTCGGGATCGTTGGCGTAGGGCGCACCGCCGGCCTTCATCGAGGTCCGCTTGCGGACCGTCGCGATCGCCAGATCCAAGGCGCGCCGGGCGATTCCGGTGTAGACGGCGGCCAGCAGAATCTCGAAGTTGGCGAAGATACCGAACACCAGCGGATCCTTGGACGGCCCCGGCGGAATCCGCCGCACCACCCGGTCCGCGGCGGCGTGGGCGCCGTCCAGCACCGTGGTGCACGACTGCGTCGCGCGCATGCCCATGGTGTCCCAGTCGTCGCGGATCTCGAAACCACCGCCGTCCCGGTCGATGAAGGCGAAGACCGAGACCGGGCCCTCGGCCCCGCTGGAGTCGGTACCGAAGGTGCCGAGCCGGGTCCAGGCCGGTGCCAGCGAGGTGAAGATCTTGGTGCCGTGGAAGGAGTATCCACCGGCACCGTCCGGCCGGGCGTCCGTGTTCGAGCCGAACAGCACCAGGTCGTTGCCGGCCTCGGAGATGCCGAAACCGAACAACTCACCGGCCACCGCGTCGGTGAAGACGAAGTCCATCGACGGATCGCCGGCGGCGTGCACGGTGCGCGCCACCCCCACCCACACCTGATGCATGTTCACCGCCAGCGCGGTGGCCGGCGCGGCCCCGGCCAGCCGCATCTGCTCGCGGGTCATCTGCTGCAGCGTCAGCCCGGCGCCGCCGTACTCGGCCGGCACCATCGCGGAAAGGTAACCGGCGGCCCGAAGATCGGCGAGATCGTCGTCGAAGAACCGGTTCGCCCGGTCGTTGTCCGACGCCCGGCCGTGGATCCGTTCGAGCAGGTCATCGGACAGCAGCGGTGGGTCCTGCGTCATCGAAGCTCCTCGGGATGCGTACGTCCCCTCAACCTACCGAGCGCCAGTACCTGGCCCCACTCTGGACTCCGGCTACCGGACGGCTAAGGAACCCGGTAGGTCCACTCGTGGGTGAGGAACTTGGTCACGGTCAGCTCGCGGGCGGCGGCCAGTTCCTCGTCGGTGTAGCCGCTGTCGCGGGTGGCGTACCGCCGACGGAAGTGGTCGAGGAAGGCGGCGATCACCGCGTCCCGCGACATGCCGGTCTGCGAACGCATCGGGTCGACCCGCTTGTTCGCGCTCTTGGTTCCCTTGTCGGACAGCTTCTCCCGGCCGGTGCGCAGCACCTGCGACATCTTCACGGCGTCGATGTCGTAGGCCATCGTCACGTGGTGCAGCACCGAGCCGGCGGCGAACCGCTTCTGTGCGGCGCCGGCGATCTTGCCCTTGTCCGAGGCGATGTCGTTGAGCGGCACGTACGTCGCGTTCACCCCGACCTCGGCCAGCGCGCCGAGCACCCAGTCGTCCAGAAACGCGTACGACTGCTCGAACGAGAGCCCCTCGACCAGCGAGGCCGGCACCACCAGCGAATAGGTGATGCAGTTTCCGGGCTCCATGAACATCGCCCCGCCGCCGGAGATCCGCCGCGCCACCCGGATCCCGTACCGCTGCGCGGCGTCAGGGTCGACCTCGTTGCGCACCGATTGGAACGAGCCGATCACCACCAACGAGGCATCCCAGTCCCAGATCCGCAGCAGCGGGGGCCGCCGGCCGGCCGCGACCTCGCCGGACAGCACCTCGTCCAACGCCATGTGCATCACCGGATCCAGCACGACCGGGCCGATCACGTCGAAGGTGTGGTCGCCCCATCCGGTGGCCCGGCCCAGCGCCCGGCGGACCGCGATGCCGACGGCCTGCGGAGTGAAGCCGATCAACGCGACGGTGTCGTCCAGCGCGCCCTCGATCGCGTCGGCCAGCTGCTGCGCGCTCGCGTCGGCCGGCATCCCGGTGAGCGCGGCATCGATGTCCTCCAGCGCACTGTCCGGCTCGAGAAAGAAGTCGCCGGACAGATGGACGTTCGTCAGCCGTTCGTCGACCACCTCGAGCTCGACCACCACGAGCTTGCCGCCAGGAACCTTGTATTCGCCGCGCATCCGTTCAACCTACTGACCGGGCCGGAGGGCGGGGCGTTCAGTCGAACTGCGGGGTCCACTGTGCACGCAGCTCGTCGGCCTGGCCACCGTCGATCGCCTCCCGGATCAGGTCGGCATGCCCGGCGTGCCGCGCGGTTTCCTCGATCAGGTGCAGCATCACCCAACGGACATTGAAATCGGGTGGCCCCGCCGGCCCGCTGTCCACCAGCTGCTCGAGGGCGACCCTGGCGAGCACCTCGTCGGTGTGCGCGGCCTCCACCGCCCACGCGGCCAGCAGCTGCTGCACCGTCTCGCCAGGCAGCAGGGTGAATTCGACGTCGCGGATCCGCTCGTCCTCGGGGGATCGCTCGATGTCCGTACGAATCCACGACTTCTCCACCGCCACCATATGTTTGACCAGCCCACCGAGACTCAGCGTGCTGCTCGGGATGGGTCGCAGTCGGGCCTGTTCGTCGGTGATCCCGTGCAGTGCCGACTGCAACGCGATGCGCTGGTCGGCCAGGAAGCCGAGCAGGCCGGACAGTTCATCGGGTTGCCGCGGCGCCAGGTAGGTCATGCCGGGATGGTACCGCCGGCGGCGGTAGCGATCCGGGCGTCCGCGGAGGCGAACAGGTCCAGCCCCAGCGTCCGTGACAGGTAGCGGGCGGCCAGCTGACCCCTGACGCTGTTCCCGGCGGCGTCCAGCGGCGGGGCGAAGGTGCCGAGCGCGCCCTTGCCGGGGGAGACCGTGACGATTCCGCCTCCGATGCCGCTCTTGCCCGGCAAACCGATGTCGTAGAGCCAGTCCCCGGACGTCTCGTACAGCCCGGCCGTCATCATCACGGTCAGCACGGCGCGGCAGGTCGGCAGGCCCAGCAGCCGCTCGCCGGTGGCCGGATTGACGCCGCCGTCGGCGAGCACCGCCCCCATCGCGGCGAGGTCGTTGGCGGTCACCGCCAGGCAGCTGACCCTGGTGTAGATGTCGACCGCCTCCGCCGGATCGGCCTGCAGTGCATCGACGCTGCGCAGCAGTACCGCGATGGAGCGGTTACGAAAGTTGGACGACGACGCCGAGCGATAGGTGGCCTCGTCGACCTCGAGTCGACGGCCGGCGAACCGGGACAGCCCGTCCAACAGCTGCTCCCAGCGATCCTCGGCGGACCCGGCCGGAAGGGCCCCGACGGTCGCGATGGCGCCCGCGTTCACCATCGGATTCGTCCGTCCGTCGGGACTGCGCTCGACGGCGGCCACCGAATTGAACGGCAGGCCGGTGGCGTTGGCGCCGATCTGCCGGCGCGCCTGGTCCACCCCGACGGCCTCACAGAGCAGGGCGAAGGTGAACGGCTTCGCGACGCTCATCAGTGGGAACAGCGTGCTGGCGTCGCCCACCGCGTAGTTGCTCCCGTCGGTGCCCATCAGCGACAGCCCCCACAGCTCGGGAGAGGCCTGCTGCAGGGCGGGATACACCGAGGAGACCGCCCCGTCGGTGACCGGGCGGAAGCGCTGGTGCACGTCCCGGAGCAGGGCGCGGATCCGATCGGGCGTCGGTAGCGAACCGGTGGAGATGAACTGCGGCGCTGCGGGTCCGGCCGCTGTCGGGCCGCCATCGCCCGGATCCATCTCGGTCATCGGATCGCATCCCATCGGCCGGTGGTGTGGTGGAGCCGCTCCAGGAATCGAAGATGGGTTCGGCTGTCGGGCTGGCCCGACAACCTGCATTGTCGCGACCGGCCACCCGATGCGCAACCGGGCGCGGACTGCCCGTTCGACGGTGACACGATCCGACTGTGGCACGATCCGGTCATGGACCTCGCCGAACTCGCCGGTCTGCCAACGGACGGCGATATCGAGGCGCTGGTCCGCCGCTACGAGCCGGTGATCCGTTACACCGAGGGCGAGCTGTTCTTCCCGACCGACATCGGCGACTACGTCGAGCGGTCGGCGCTGTGGTTGCGCCGACCGGGCGGCGAGCGCGAAATGCTGGTCGACCACGGCGATCTCAGCATCGATGAGTTGTGCCGCCGGTCGCGGTCGGTGCCGGTCGGCACCGCACTGGAGCTGCGCTATGTCCCTGGGCCGCTGAGCCGGGCGGACCTACGCCGCTGGCGGCGCGACCCCGGCCGTCCGAGACTGCGTGGCTCGTCCCGGTTCGCCGCGGTCGGCCTGCTGGGCCGGATCATCGATTCGTTGTTCCGGCTGTCGCTGATCGTGCGGGGTTCGGTGCCCGGTGGGCTGACCGCTGCGATGCACGCGGCCTATCGCGATTCGCCGTCCGCCACCAAGTTTTCCTATTACGCGCACGTCAGTTCGGCGGGCGGGTACCTCGCCATCCAGTACTGGTTCTTCTATGCGATGAACGACTGGCGGTCCACCTTCGCCGGGGTCAACGATCACGAGGCGGACTGGGAACAGGTGACGGTGTATCTGGCACCGGACGCCGGGACCGACAGTGCTGACGGCTGGAGCGCCGCCTGGATTGCCTTCTCCTCGCACGACGAGACCGGGGACGATCTGCGTCGCCGGCACGACGATCCGGACGTCAGCTGGGTCGGCCGCACCCATCCGGTGGTCAATGCCGGTGCCGGATCGCACTCCGGTGCCTACCTGGCGGGCGAGTACCTGGTGACGGTCGAGCCGCCCGCGCTCCGGCGGACCTTCGCGGCGGCCCAACGGATCCGGAGCACTCTGTTCCCCTGGACCGCCGGCCGCTCGAGGGCCGGTGTCGGTCTGCCCTACATCGACTACAAGCGCGGTGACGGGGCGGCGATCGGTCCGGGCACCGGACGTGACTGGTCGCCGGTGCTCATCGACGCGGATACCCCGTGGGTGCGGGACTTCCGCGGGCTGTGGGGCTTGGACACCCAGGACCCGTTCGGTGGCGAACGGGCTCCGGCAGGGCCCCGCTACGAGCGCACCGGCAGTATCCGGCCGAGCTGGTCGGACCCGGTTGCCTGGGCCGGATTGGACAAGGTTCCGGCGACCGAGGCGGCCCGCCTGCAGGCGGTCGCCGCCCAACTGGCCGCGGTGCGGGACCGAGAAGCGGCGCTGACGAACGACATCACCGCCGGCGAGGTTCTCTCGCAACAGCTCGCGGCCGCCGTCGCAGCACTGCCACCGAACGCGGACGCGGTCGCCGCCGGCGTCGGTGCCAGGGGCCGCCTGGCCGAGCACGACCGGCTGATGGCTGCCTTGCGGGCCGATCGGCGCGCGGCGGTGATCGAGCGAGAGCACTTGCAGGAACGGCAATTGCACCCGCTACGGGCCGAACCGCACGACCACCTGCGGCACCGGCGGCTACCCGATGTGGCGCCGGCGCGACCGGTCGGCATGGCGCTGCGCTTCTGGACCGAGGCGTCCCTGGCCGTACTGCTGGCCATCCTCGGGCTGATGCTGATCGTTGGCCAGTCGAACGCCTGGATCGCATTGTTCGCGGCCACCCTGGCGGTCTGCGCGGTGGAAGCGTTGCTGCGCCGCCGGTTGGCGCTGTTCCTGCTCGGAGTTGCCGTGCTGGTGATCGTCGTCGGGACGACCGTGCTGCTGGTTCGGAATCTGCGGGCCGGGCTCGGTGTGCTGGCCCTGATCGCCGCCGCCATGGTGATGGTGACGAACCTGCGGTCGTACCTGGCCCGGCGCTAGTGCCGAGGATCAGTCTCCCGCGTCGGCGCTCGCGGATTCGGCAGACTTGCGGTAGGAGACCATCTCCCGCTGCAGTCCGCGTCGGTACCGAGGTTGCTCGACCAGGGTGAGCGACAGGACCGTGAGCAGAACGTAGACCCCGATCGCGCTGCAGACGATCAGAAGCACGGGGATCCAGACGCCACCGAGTCGTTCCAGCAGGGTCTGCTTCGCCCACACCCGCCAGTAGAGCATCAGATTGACCAGATAGCTCAGCCCGTACGACACCACGAACGAGAACAGGAATGGCCTGAGCGTGCCGTCATTGCGCCTGGCGGACAACGGTTCGGCCCGCAGCGGCGAGATCACCGACAGCACGTTCCCGACGCCGAACCAGAGGAACAACATCGTCAGAAGGAGTGCGCTGCCCTTGATCAGGTCGGTGACATCCCGCGACTCCCAGAACACGATCAGGTTCATGATCGTCCCGAGGGCACCGACGATCACTCCGAGGGCCGCATTCTTCGTCACCATCACGTACCAGAGTGGGCGGCCGTCCTCGAGCAACCCGCGCACCCTTGCCGCATCGACACTCAAGGCATTGGTGCAGATGGCGCTACCGGCGATTCCGGAGAATGCGTACAAGGCAAGGAACGAACGCTCGTGCCGATCCGGGTCCCACAGGAAGATGGCGAAGAAGACCAGATAGCCAAGGCCGAAACCGAGACTGATCGCCAGGCGGAAGGCGATGTCCCGCGGGCGACTCCTGACGATGTGGGCGAGTTCGGCGGCGGCGCCACCGACCAGCGACGAGTAGTGTCTCGTCACCGGGTGGGCCTTCAGCTTCTGGACGGTGCGGCCCGGCCCGGTGCCCGGGGCGGCCGCGGCGCCGGCGTCAGCCGCGGTATCGGCTGCGGTGTCGGGGCCGGACCCGGCACCCTCGACCGGCACCGCGACGATGGCCCGCAGCGCGGCGATCTCGGCCTGGTACACGGCGATCCGGGCTTCGGTAGCGGCAGCGATCGCCGCGGCCTTCGCCGGCGACGGGTTGACCGGCACCAGTGGACGTTCGGCGAGTTCCTTCTCGTCCGCCAGCCGGGAACTGAGCTCCTGGATCGTCCGCTGCACCTGCTGTGGATCGCGCCAGCCCGCGGCCCGCACTCCGGTTGCCGCCCTGGTGGCGATCGTGGCCAGCTCGGCCAGGTCCTCGACCGGGGTCATCGGGGGCCGTCACCGAGCAAAGTTCATCGCCAGGTCGGCCAGCAGCCGGGTGCCGTAACCGGTGGCGCCCTTGCGGCGCCAGAAGTCTTCCGTGTCCGACTGCATGGTGCCGGCGATGTCGATGTGCGCCCACGGAACTCCGTCGACGAACTCCGACAGGAACAAGGCGGCGGTGGTGGCGCCGGCGTTGGCGCCGCCGAGATTGCCGATATCGGCGATGTCGGAATCCAGCCAGCTGCGGTACCTGTGCTCCAGCGGGAACTGGCACGCCTGTTCGTCGGTGTTCGCGGCGGACGCGAGCACCCGGTCGACCAACGGCTGATTGTTACCGAGCACCACGGCGCACAGGTGCCCCAACGCGCGCATCGCGGCGCCGGTGAGGGTGGCGATATCCACGATGGCGTCTGGCTTCTCCTCCGCAGCCAGGACCAGCGCGTCCATCATCACCAGACGACCCTCGGCGTCGGTGTTCTTCACCTCGACGGTGGTGCCGTTCCGGGCGACCAGCACGTCGCCGAGCTTGGTCGCGGAACCCGACGGCATGTTGTCGGTACACATCAGCCAGGCGGAGACCGCAGTGGTGCAGCCGAGATCGCGCAGTGCCGTCATCGCGCCGAACACGGCGGCCGATCCCGCCATGTCCATCTTCATCGCCAGATGCATCGGATCGGAAGGCTTGAGCGAGATACCGCCCGAGTCGTACATGATCCCCTTGCCGACCAGGGCGAGATGACCGGTCGGATTCTCCGGCCGGTATCGGATGACGATCATCCGGGGTTCGTCGACGCTGCCGGCGTTCACCCCGAGGATTCCGCCCGCCCGTAACTCGATCAGCGCGGCCTTGTCGAACACCTCGACCTGCAGACCGAAGTCGGCGGCCGATTCCATGGTCGTTTCGGCGTATTCGACGGCGGTCAGGTGTCCCGGCGGGGTGTTCGCCAGGTCCCTGGCCAGATTCTCGGCGGCCGCCAGGGTGATCCCGGCAGTGGCGCCGGACTGGGTGTCCGCGATCCGGTCGCCGTCCGCCTCGATGATCTGCAGCAGCTCGACCGGGACCGTGGTCGGCTTGGTCTTCAGGACGTCATAGGAGTACCTGGCCAACAGCACGCCCTCGGTGATCGCCCGCCCGGCATCCGATGCAGGCACCGCGAAGGCGGTGCCGATGTCGAGGCCGATCCGGCCGAAATGCGCTGCGGCACGGGCGAAGGTGGCGGCTGCGTCCCGTAGGGCCGCCGTGCCGCGGGCGTCGTCGTCACCGATGCCGACCGCCACCGCGAACGGGGCGGCACCGCTGGGAACGATCAGCGATTGTCCCGGCCTGCCGGTGAACCCGGCGCCCTCCAGGGCGGCCCTGTCGATCCCCAGCCCGGCCGGCACGTCGCCGTTCTGCGGCACGCCGTAGCCGATCGCGTCGAGGTCGTCGCCGGGTGCGGCGACCACCTGGACCGTCGCGGGCACGCCGGTTCGCGACGGCAGGCTGGTGAACGAATCGGGGATCAGCTTGTGCGGTGCATGACGCACGGTCGTACCTTTCGACGGGCGGATCAAAACGGCCAGAAAATCGGTGTCACGAAGGTGGCGACCAGAAGGAAGAACACCAGCAGCGGCAGACCCAGTTTCCAGTAGTCACCGAACCGGTAGGCCCCCGGTCCCATCACCATCGCGTTCGATGCTGTCGCCACCGGCGTCAGGAAGGCAGCAGCGCCGGCCACCGCGACCGCCATCAGCAGGGGGGTAGGGGAGATGTGCAACTCGTTCGCGACGGAGATGGCGATCGGGCCGACGATCAGCACGGTGGCCATGTTGCTGATCAGCTGTCCGAGAACGGCGACCACCAGGACGATGCCGAACAGCACGACGCGGGGTCCGGCGCCGCCGATCAGATCCACCAGACCGGAGGCGATCTTGTCCGCCGCCCCGCTGACCTCGATCGCGGTGGACATCGGGATCATCCCGCCGACCAGCACCAGGGTGGTGATCGAGATGGACCGGTGGGCCTGCTGGACGGACAGGACGCGCAGCACGATCATGGCGCAGGCGGCGAGCAGCGCGGCGATCGCCGGTGACATCCCGAAGATCAGCAGCACCACCATGGCCAGCACGATGACCAGGGCCCGCTTCGCGCCGGGACCCATCGGCAGGGCCTGCCGACGGATCGTCTGCGGGGAATCGACCACCACCACGTTCGGATCGACGGCCTTCTCGTCCAGCGCGTTCCAGGCGCCCTGCAGCAGCAGGACATCGCCGGCGGCCAGTTCGGTGCGGACCAGGTCCTCGCCGGCGCGCTGGATCCCGGCGACGACCAATTCGCCAGATTCGGTCACCATCCCGGGAAAAACGGTGTCGCCGATGAACGATGACCGGGGAGGGACGACGACCTCGATCACCCCGGTCTGCCGGTCCAGCATGGGATCCGGGCCGAGCGAGTACTGGTCCATCAAGACCTGCGCGTGGTTGCTCAGATCACGGGAAACGGAACCGGCGGAGCGCTCGGGCAGCAGCCTGCGGCCGACGAACACGCAGATCAGTACGGTGCCCACCAACAGCGGCACCCCGACGAGAGCGAACTCGAAGAACCGGAACGGCCGGCCGCCGGCGTCGACCGAGAGCTCGGACACCAGCACGTTCACCGGCGAGCCTGTCAGTGCCAGCAGCGATCCGGCGTGCGCGCCGAAGGCCAGCGGCATCATCAGCTGTGAGGGCGACAGCTTGGTTCGCAGCGCGAGCACCGCTGTCATCGGAATGAGGGCGGCCACCGCGCCGTTCACGCTGATCAGTGCGGTGACCACGGCCACCAACACCATGACCGACCCCACCACGGGCTTGCGCGACGTGCCCGACCAACTGATGAGCTGGTTTCCCAGCCAGACCGAGATCCCGGTGGTGTCAAGGGCTTCGGCCACCACGAACAGCGCGGCGATGTAAAGGATCACCGGATCACCGAATCCGGCGAGGGTCTGGTCCAACTGCAGGACGCCGGTGAAGTACAACGCCAGGGCGACCGCGATCGCCACCACGCCGATCGGCAGCTTGTTCCAGATGAACAGCACCACCGCGACCGCCAGGATGGTCAGGGTAATAGCGATGTCGTTCAACTGGGCCCGGTCACAGTTCCGTCGGGACCGTGCACGGGCTACCTCCAGGTACGGCGGACAACCAGGACGTCCGGCCCGGTATCGCGTCCAGCATCGCAGCGTGGCAGGATCTCCGCAAGCGGCGCAATTCGTCGGGCAGTCGGGCTGCCGATGAGCGAGAATCATCACCACAGCGAAGCGAACTTGGCCGTAGGCCGGCCACCCATCGCACGGCGCCGAACGCGAGGAGCAACACCATGGCAGCACTGGACAAGAACGGCATCGTCGGTCTCCTGAAGCGCCGATGGCTGACGATCCTTCTCGTCGTCATCGCCGGATTCTTCATTGCCCAGAATCGCAATCGGGTCTCGGTCAATCTGTTCTGGATCGAACTGACGTCGCCGCTGTGGGTGATCCTGCTGGTGCTGTTCATCGTCGGGTTGGCGGCCGGGATGATCACCTTCCGGCGCCGCAGCAAGGCCAAGTCCGAACAGGCGGGGTGATCCCTCGGCCGTCGGACGTGCCGACGGCGACGAATTTGCCGACGAGATGGGCGACATGACTGGACCGCTGGACGACAACTCTGCCGACGCCGCACCCGGCTTCGATGACGCCGGTGCTGCCTCCGCTCCGGCGACTGCGCCGACCCAGGGTCCGGCGACCGATGCCAACCGACCGGCGAGCGGTCGACGCGGGCCGCTTGGCACCGCGTCATCACTGGTTGTCGCCGCAGCGATCGTCCTGATCGCCGGCGCGGTCGGCGGCCTGGTCGGGTATCTCGCCGGGTCGTCGACGCGGTCGACAGCGGCCGCTGCGCTCGCCGCCGGACGCTGCGACGCCATCGCGGTCGCCGATCAGGTACTGCCGTCCGTTGTCACCATCCAGGTTCAGGGCGCGGCGCCCGGCAGCGCCGGCAACGGCAGCGGCGAGTTCGTGCGCAGCGACGGATACGTGCTCACCAACGATCACGTCATCTCGGCCGCGGTACCCGGTGGCCGGATCTCCATCCTGACCAGCAGCGGTCAGACGCTGCCGGCCACGTTGGTCGGCCGGGCGACGCCGTTGGACCTGGCGGTGATCAAGGTCGACGCGCCGGAGCCGGTGCCGGTGATCGACCTCAGCCACGATTCGGTGGTCGTCGGTCAGCCGGTGATCGCCCTGGGTTCGCCGCTCGGCTTGAGCGGATCGGTCACCAGTGGCATCGTCAGCGCGCTCGGGCGGGACATCACGGTGCCGGCGGACAACGGCGGGAATGCGCTGCTGGCCGGCGCGATCCAGACGGACGCCCCGATCAACCCGGGGAACTCCGGCGGCGCGCTGGTCGACTGCGCCGGCCATTTGGTCGGGGTGAACACGGCGATCGCCACCGTGCCGAACGCCGCGGGGGAGGCCGGCGGCGGAAGCGTGGGTATCGGCTTCGCCATCCCGGTGGAACTGGCCGCCGGAGTTGCCGACGAGCTGATCGCCACCGGCAACTTCCGGGTCCCGAGCTTCGACTGGTCGGTGGTGGCGATCCCGCCGTCGGCGACCGCGGCCTTCGGTGTCCAGGCCGGCCTGTTCGTGAAGTCGGTGACCTCCGGCGGTGCCGCCGACACGGCCGGGCTGCAGGCCGGCGACGTGATCACCGCTATCGACGGACAGGTGGCGTCCAATCAGGACGTGCCGATCGCCACCGCGCTGGCCCACCAGGTCGGCGACCAGGTGCCCGTCGACTTCGTGCGCGACGGGCGGGCCCAGCAAGTGACACTGAAGCTCTCCTGATCGACCGGGAGGTCAGCCGGAAAGAGCCTGGGCAACGTAGTGTCCGGGGCAGAGAAAGGTGGACGAACTGTGTTGGGTCCTGTCGAGTTACTGAATATTCAGACGGAGTCACCGGAGAGGTTCGGCGCGAGCGTGCCTGCGCTGGCCGCATTGGTGGACAACGGTCTGATCCACATCCTGGATCTGGTGTTCCTGGCCAAGACGGCAGACGGCGAGGTCACCGTCTCGGAACTCGACGAGATGGACGCCGCGGTCAGTTCGGCGTTCGGGTCGTTGGACGGGGAGTGCGGCGGTCTGCTCAGCGACGACGACATTGCCGGTGCCGCGGACGGGCTTTCGGCCGGCGCCAGCAGCATGCTGCTGCTCTGGGAGAACCTTTGGGCCAAGGACCTGTTCGCCGCGATCGACGGTGCGGAAGTTCGGGTCGCCGACGACCTGCATCTGCCGAGGGCCGTCGTCGAGTCGGCGCTGTCGTCGTTGCCCGCCGACGGAGCAACTGGGCCGGACCGGTCCGACAAATCCGAAACGAAGGAGTGACCGATCATGTTTCGTAGGGGAGCCCGCCGCGGCGGACGGCCGAGTCTGCTCGGATCGGTGGCCAGGACGGCGGCCGTTGTCGGTACCGCGCAGGCAGTTTCGGGTCGGGTCGCCCAGTCACAGGCGAACCGGGCGCAGACCGAGCAGGATGCTGCGGCGTTTCGGCAGCAACAACTGCAGGTGCCGGCGGCGCCGTCCGCCGACAATTCGACGGACAACCTGATCGACCAACTCCAGAAGCTGGGAAATCTGCGCCAGAGCGGTGTTCTGACGGACGCCGAATTCGAGGCGCAAAAAGCTCGGCTGCTCGGCTGAGCAGGACGCCCGATTCCAATGGCTGACGTCCCGGGGGCGGCTCAGGAAGGGGATCCGCCGTCGCGTGCCCGGCTGCCTTCGGTCACCGGGCTGATGCGGAAGATGGCGAGCGTCTCGGTTTCGATGGCCACGGACACGGTGCGGGACGTCGCGTCGCTCGCCGCCACAGCCGTGCCGGTGATGGTGCCGCCGATCCGGGCGGCCGCGTCGGCCGTCCAGGACGGCGGTCGCAAGATCGAGGCGGTGGCGCACGGCGCGGCCGACGAGGCGATGCGCCGGACCATCCGGACCGTCGTCGACGCGGCGCTGCAGGTGCTGGACCTGACGGCGATCGTGCGTGAGCACGTCGACCTCAACGCCATCGTGGCCGACGTCGATCTCGACGCGGCGGTTGCCAGGGTGGATCTGGACCGGATCGTCGCCAGGGTGGATATCGAGCAGATCATCGCCGGCCTCGACCTGGACGCCGTCGCGGAACGGATCGACCTGATGCGGCAACTCGACCGGGTGGATCTGAACGAGGTGGCCAAGCGTATCGACATCAATGCGCTGGCCGGGAGCATTGATCTCAACTCCCTTGCCCGGCGGATCGACCTCGACCCGCTGGTTGCCACCGTCGACATCGATGCAGTGATCGCCAGGGTCGACCTGGTCGGGCTGGCCAGCGTGGTGATCGATGCCATCGATCTGCCGGCGATCATCCGGGATTCCACCGGTGCGCTGTCCTCTGAGACCGTCCGGGGATTTCGCACGCACACCCGCAACGCCGATGATCTGGTGTCAGGGTTCGTCGGTCGGCTGCTCGGACAGGGCAGTGCGGAATCGCCGCACACCAGGGGATGAGCGGTCCCGGCCCGCAGCGGCCTGCCCCGACGGGCGAGCAGGGGTCGACCGGACCGGTGCCTGCCGGCATCATTTCGCGTGGACTCGCCGCGGTGGTCGACCTGCTGGCTGTCCTGACCGTGTCCGGGTTCGCCTATCTCGGTCTGGTGCTGGTCGGGCTGATTCTGAACCCAAGACACTTCAGCTGGCCAGCGGTCGACCCGTTCTTCACCGTGACCGGGTTCCTCGTCATTGCCATCGTCTACCTGAGCCTGTGGTGGGGGATCAGCGGCCGGACGGTGGGCAGCGCGCTGTTGGGGGTCCGGGTGGTGAAGACCCGTGGCGTACTGCGCTGGCCGGTCGCCATCTTGCGGGCGATCTTCTGCACGATCTTCCCCATCGGGCTGCTGTGGGTGGTGGTGGACCCGCGGCGGCGACGTTCGTTGCAGGACATCGTGTTGCGGACGTCCGTGGTCTACGACGGGCCGGTCGGGCCGTCGAGACTGGTGCCATGAGATGCCCTGTGTCAAGCCGCCGTGTTGTTGGTCGTGTTTTGGTTGGTCAGGAGGCGTTGCAGGGTGTGGTGTTTTTCGGGGCTGTAGGCGAGGTTGTCTTGCCAGCAGTGCCAGATGACGAACAGCCAGGCGCGGGCCAGGATGCGGACGGCGTGGGGGTGGTCGTGGCCTCGGTCTCGGGCTCGGTTGTAGAGGTCGGCGGCCCAGGGGTTGGCGTGGCGGGAGTCGCCGGCGAAGTCGGTGACGGCGTCGCGGAGTTGTTTGTCGCAGGCCCAGCGGAAGCCGACGGCGCGGATCTTGCCGGATTGGCGGGTGGAGGGTGCGACGCCGGCCAGGCA
>NZ_AUFT01000024.1 GCF_000426645.1 Nakamurella lactea DSM 19367
GACTCCTCCGCCGCGGACACCTCAGCCGCCGGCGGCGGCGACGCCGCCGCCTCACAGCTGCTGACCAACGCCAAGGCCGGGAAACTGACCATCGGCGTCAAATTCGACCAACCCGGCCTGGGCCAGAAGAACCCCGACGGATCCTTCTCCGGCTTCGACATCGACGTCGCCCGCTACGTCGCCAAAGAACTCGGCGTCGACGAAGCCAAGATCAACTTCGTCGAAACCAAATCCGCCGAACGCGAAGACAAGATCGCCAAGGGCGAAGTCGACTACATCGTCGGCACCTACTCCATCACCGACACCCGCAAAGAAAAAGTCAACTTCGCCGGCCCCTACTTCCTGGCCCACCAAGACCTACTGGTCAAAGCCGACAACACCGACATCACCGGCCCCGAAACGCTGAACGGCAAAATCCTCTGCTCCGTCACCGGCTCCACCTCGGCGCAGAAGGTCAAGGACCAGTTCGCCACCGAAGTCGCCCTGCAAGAATTCGGCACCTACTCCGAATGCGCCGCCCAGGTCAAAGCCGGCGTCGTCGACGCCCTCACCACCGACGACGTCATCCTGGCCGGCTACGCCGCCCAGGACCCCGGCGTGTTCCGCCTCGTCGGCAAGGGCTTCTCCGACGAGAACTACGGCATCGGCCTGAAAAAGGGCGACACCACCGGAGAAGACGCCATCAACACCGCCCTGAAGAAAATGGTCTCCGACGGCTCCTGGAAAGCCTCCCTGGAAAAGAACGTCGGCCCCTCCGGCTACACCATCCCCGACCCCCCGGAAAACCTGACCTCCTGACCAACGCCACGGCCGGGCGGGGCGGCGCCCTGCCCGGCCGACGCGTTCCCAGCAGCTCACGTCCCTCGGTCAGCTGACCAGCCCGGGCGCGGCTTCCGGCGACGAGGGGAGCAAATCCTCCTTGCGGCCCCGGACGAATAGCGCGGCAATGACCGCGGCCAGCACCAGCGCGACGGCCGCGGCGATGAACACGACGGAATATCCCGAGGTGAACGCGGCCAGCTCGGACGCGGGATCGGCGACCTTCGCGGCCCCGACCGTGCTGGCATACAGGGTGGTGAACACCGACAATCCGATCGAGCCACCGATCTGCATCATCGCGTTCACCGTTGCGGAGGCGGCACCCGCATCGCGCGCATCGACCCCGGTGAGCGCCAGGTTCTGCAACGGGACGAATACCAGCGCCAACCCGAGCCCCAGCACGATCAGCGCCGGCAGCACCTGACCGAAGTAGTTGCCGCCCACTGTGATCCGGCTGAGGTAGAGCATCGCGGCGGCACCGATCAGCGGTCCGGCGATCAGCAACGGTCGCGGTCCCACCCGCGGGATCAACCGGGTGACGAACGGCGCGGCCGCCATGATCGACAGGCTCATCGGCAGCGACGCCAGCCCGGCCTCGAAGGCACCGAAGCCCAGCCCGATCTGCAGGTGGAAGGTCAGGTACAGGGTCGCGCCGATGACGATGCTGCCGGTGATGGCCTGCAGCAGGAAGGCCCCGCCGCGCACCCGGTGCGCGATCACCCGCAGCGGGAGCAGCGGGTTCGCCACCCGGCGCTGGATCTGCACGAACGCCGTCAGCAGGACGACACCGGCGATCAGGAAGCCAATGGTGTCAAGCGATCCCCAGCCGTGCTCGGCAAGGGTGAAGCCGTACACGAGTGATCCCAGACCCAGGACGACGGTGCCGACGCCCCACCAGTCGTAGCGGTTGCTGCCCTCGGCCCGGCTCTCGCTGAGCAGCCACATCGCGGCCGCGATGCCCACGATCACGAAGGGCACGTTGACCAACAAGCACCAACGCCAGTCGGCATACTCGGTGAGCAGCCCGCCCAGGACCAATCCCACCGCGGCGCCCGCTCCCGAGACGGTGCCGAACACCGCGAAGGCGGTGTTGCGCTCGCGGCCGTGCGGGAAGGTGACGGTCAACAGCGCCAGCGCGGCCGGCGCCATCAGCGCGGCGAACACACCCTGGAGACCGCGGGCGACGATCAGCTCGGCGCCGGACTGGGCCACGCCGCCGATCGCCGACGCGACGCCGAAGCCGACCATGCCGACGATGAAACTGCGCTTGCGGCCCCAATAGTCGGCGACCCGGCCACCGAGCAGCAGCAGGGCACCGAAGGCGAGAGCGTAGGCCGTCACCACCCACTGCCGCTGGGTGTCACTGAGACCGAGGGCGCCCTGGGCCGCCGGTAACGCGATATTGACGATGGTCCCGTCAAGTACGACGATCAGTTGGGTTGCGGCCAGCACGAGCAGGACCCACCAGCGGCGACCAGAAGGCGCCGGTTGCTGGGCCGAGACAGGCTGTTGGGCAGCGGCCGGCCGTGGGGCCGAGGTGGGGACCGAGTTGGTCGTAAGAGCGGTGCCGGACAACGGCATTGATCAACCTTCCGTGGCGCGGGTGCGATTCCGGAGGTTTCCAGCCCCGGACCGACGCCCCGCGTGAACGGATTGACCGACCGCCTCGACCACGTGACCGAGCAGGCCGCCATGCTACCTCGAACAACCGGACGGGAACCAATCGGCGACGGCACCGAGGCCACTCGATCGGCGGTGCGAGGTCGCTACCATCGCCGGCCGAGTAGCGTCGCGGAGGTGTCCGATGTCTCGCAATCGCCCCGTGCCGTCGCCATCCGAGGCGCGCTGGCCGCCCATGGCTCGATGTCCGAGGGCGAGCTGGCGACCGTGCTCGCTGCCGACGGCATCGACCTCGGGCCGCACCCGACCGACACCCTCAACGACATTCTCGATCTCGACCCGGAACTCATCCTGCCGCTGCTCGACAAGCGGTGGGCCTGGCTCCCCGGGCTGCTCGACGGCCGGATCCTCACTCACCGGCTGACCGCGGTTGAACGCGAGTACGACCTGCTGGTGCTCGACCCTGATCTGTCGCCGCTGACGATCCTCACCGAGAGCCCGAACTATCAGCACCTCTCCGACGGCTCGCCGCTGGCGAATGTGTCGGGGCAGCTGGACGCCGAGGCACTGGCCGCGTGCGGCGTTCCCGAGGACGCGGTCGGCGGCGAGGGTGCGTTGCTGTTCGAGCCCGGCCGCTTCGCCGGCCTCGGCGTCCGGATCGGAGACCTGGTAGGGCTGCGGGTGACGGCCGACGGGTTCGACCTCGTCGCCGTCGACGCGATCGCACCCTCCGAGGTCGGGCTGTCGATACCTGCTCTGCTGGACCAGGTTTCGGACGGAGTCGAATTGCTCGACCTCGCCATCTGGACTGCGTGTGCCGGCGCCGGCACCCTGTTCAGCGAGCCGGCGGCGCCGCTGGGCGAACTCCTCGTGGCAGGCGGCCTGGCCGTGGACGGCGGTTGGGTTGCCCGCGAAGGATTTGATTTCGACAGCTGGCGGGTCCGCCATCGGATCGAGGCGATCGGCGAGCACTACGACCTGGACGACGACGAAGCGCTGGCCGTGCTCGCAACACTGCGGCTGTGCGAGCGGACAGCCGAACTCGTCGACGCGGTGACGGCGGCGCAGGAAAGCGGCGAGGCGCTCGACCTCGCCGAGCTGCTCGCGCAGCCACCTGACCCGGCCGACCGGGCACCGGAGACCGACGACGAGTCGGATGCTGACCGGGCGACCATGCGTGCGACCCTCGAGTTTCTCGCGGAACCCGTTGTGGTGGCTGCTGTTCTGGACGAGATCAACGACTCCGGCCAGCTCACCGGCGCCGTGTTGGGTCTGTTCGCCGAATCGGTGGAGCCTGCGGCACCGCGCGCTGCCCGCCCGGCATTGCGATGGCTGCGGGCCAATGCGTACGAGCAGCTCGGCAATATCGCCGACGCCGAACGGACCTACCACGAGGCCGAATCGCTCGACCCGACCTGGCCGTTGACCCTGCTGTCGCTGGCCCGCTACGCCAGTGATCGCGGTGATGCCGAGAGGTGGGTTGGCGTTGCTGCGCCGGGCCGGGGCACCACCGGATGACGAGCTGGTGCGGTTGCTCGAGCAGTACCGACCGGTTCCGCGCCCGGGCCTGGGCCGCAACCAGCCGTGTTGGTGCGGGTCGGGGCGCAAGTACAAGGTGTGCCACCTGCATCGCGAGCAGGCGCCGCTGGCCGACCGGGCAGCCTGGCTGTATCACAAGGCCGGCGCCCATCTGCTCGACAGCGCGTTCGGCGATCTGCTGATGGAGACAGCCGAGACACGGGCGCGGTACTGGGACTCGCCGGACGCCGTGGTCCGGGCGCTGAACGACGGTCTGGCCGGCGACGCGGTGCTGTTCGAGGGCGGTGCGTTCTCCGAGTTCCTCGCCACCCGAGGCGCGTTGCTGCCCGACGACGAGCGAGTGCTGGCGCAGCAGTGGCTGCGCGTCGAACGCTCGGTGCACGAAGCGGTTTCGGTCCGGCCCGGCGAGGGCATGACGCTGCGCGATGTGCGGACCGGCGATCTGCACGAGGTTCGCGAGCGGACCGCCAGCCGGACGTTGAAGACCGGTCAGCTGTACTGCGCCCGGGTGGTCCCGGCCGGCGAGACCGAGCAGATCTTCGGCGGGCTCGAGCCGGTGTCCGTCGGCGAGCGGGACCGGCTGATCGAGCTGCTCGACGACGCTCCCGACCCGGTCGAGTTGGTCAGCTTCCTGTCCGCCCGGTTTGCGCCGCCGACGCTGTAGAACACCTACGCTGCCGACCGACCGACGGGACCGCTGAAGGTCGGTCCGCCCGATCGTTGCCGCCTGCCGACGGCGTCGCGATGTGGGCGTCGCTGACGCCCGACGACTCGTCAACCCGGGCGTTGGGGCGCCGACCCCTGGTCGGCGAGCTGTCCGAACCCACGGGCTCGCGATGCGATATGATGAAGTTATCAATTCATCAAGATGAGGAGCAGCCGTGCCGGCAAGCGCGCAGATTCATCAGCCGCTGTACGAGGTCAAGGCCGACCTGTTCAGGGGCCTGGCCCACCCGTTGCGCATCCGGGTCTTGGAGATCCTCTCCGAGCAGGTCGCCCGCTCCTATGACGGTGACCCCACGGACGGCGACGCCATGGGCGGCGAGGTGGGCGGAGTTCCGGTATCAGATCTGTTGCAGCAGACCGGGTTGGAGGCATCTCATCTGTCGCAACACCTGTCGGTGCTGCGACGGAACAATCTGGTGGTCGGCGAACGACGGGGCAGCCAGGTGTTCTACCGGCTTGCCTACCCGCAGGTCGCGGACCTACTGGCGGTCGCCAGGGTGCTGCTCCGCGAGATCCTGCAGACCAACCAGGACCGGCTGACATCATCGGAATCGCTACCGGCGGTCGGTAACAGCCACCGCCGCGACCGGACTGCTCGGTGAAGGTCCTGACCAATCTGCGGCGGCTGCTGCCCGGCGCCGCCGACTATCGCGACCTGCGCCGCACCTGGCGCGGAGATCTGATGGCCGGGCTGACGGTCGGCATCGTGGCGCTGCCGTTGGCCCTGGCGTTCGGGGTGAGCTCCGGGGTCGGCGCCGAGGCCGGCCTGGTCACCGCCATCGTCGCCGGGATCGTGGCCGCGGTCTTCGGCGGCTCGAACGTTCAGGTGTCCGGCCCGACCGGCGCGATGGTGGTAGTGCTGGTGCCGATCGTGGCAGCGCACGGCGTCGGAGCGGTGGCGATCGTCAGCCTGATGGCCGGGGTGCTGGTGGTGCTGGCGGGCGTGCTGAAGCTCGGCCGCACCGTCAGCTACCTGCCCTGGCCCGTGATCGAAGGCTTCACCCTCGGCATCGCCGTCATCATTTTCCTGCAACAGGTTCCGTCCGCCGTCAGCTCACACCCGGCCTCCCACAGCGACAATGCCTTCGTGGCCGCCGTTCAGTCGGTGCTGGCCGCCGATGCCCGCACGGCGATCTGGGCACTGGTGGCCGTCGCCGCGGTCGCCGCCATCATGGTGCTGGCTCCACGGATCCACCGGCGGCTGCCCGGATCGATGATCGCCATCGTGGTCGTCACGCTGATCGCGGTCGCGGTGACCGCACCGCTGCCGCGGATCGGCGAGCTGCCGTCCAGTCTGCCGTCGCCGTCCCTCCCCACCGCGAGCTGGTCGACGCTGCTCGCGCTGATCGGCCCGGCATTCACCGTCGCAGCGCTGGCCGCCATCGAATCGCTCCTGTCGGCGCGGGTAGCCGTTTCGCTCTCGGAGACCGGCCCCTACGACGCCGACCGGGAACTGGTCGGGCAGGGCCTGGCATCGGTGGCCTCCAGCTTCTTCGGCGGCATGCCGGCCACCGGCGCGATCGCCCGGACGTCGGTGAACATCCGGTCCGGCGGCCGTACCCGGCTGGCAGCCATCGTGCACGGGCTGGTGCTGCTGGTCGTCGTATACCTGGCCACCACGGTCGTCTCGCAGATCCCGCTGGCCGCCCTCTCCGGGGTGCTGATGGTGACCGCGACCAGGATGGTGTCGGCCGCGACCGTGCGCAGCGTGCTCGGCGCCAGTCGGTCGGACGCGCTGATCTTCGTGGCCACGGCGATCATCACGGTGTCGTTCGATCTGATCGTCGCGGTCGGGATCGGGATCGCTGTCGCCGCCTTCCTGGCCCTGCGAAAGGTGTCGAAACTCAGTGACGTCCAACGGGAACCGCTGCCCGGCCCCGCCCAGGCGCTGGACGAACGGATCGCCCTGCTGCGCTTCGACGGTGCCCTGTTCTTCGGCGCCGCCGAGCGCATCCTGGACAAGGTGAAGGACATCGAGGACGTCTCGGTGGTGATCATCCGGATGTCCCAGGTGCGGATGCTGGACGCGACCGGCGCGAAAGTGGTCGCCGAGCTGATCAACGGCCTTGAGCGGCGCGGCGTCACCGTGTTCATCAAGGGCGTTCAGCCCCAGCACGAACGCCTGGTCAACCGCACCGGCGTCATCGCCTCGCTGAGCGATCCCGCGTACTCGTTCCTCGACCTGGGTGAGGCTGTCGGCCAGGCCCGGCAACTGGTCCGCCGACAGGCAGCCGAAAGCGAGGCACCGCTACCCGGCTGACCACACGGTCCCCCGTCACGCCGAACCGATCGGCTCGCGTCGTCGGGCGGCGTCCGGGTCAGCCGCCGTTGACCCGCAGCGCGAACACCTGGCCGGCCAGCGCGGCCCGCGCCTGCTCGGGGATCCAGGTGTCCGACGCGCAGATGAACAGGGTCTGCCCGTCCTCGCCGCCGAGCGCGCAGGCGTACGGCGCCTGCGGCGTCCGGATCCGGGCGACGATCTGCCCGGCGGTGTCGACCTTGATCACCTCGCCGGTGAACGGTGAGGCGAACCAGATGTTGTCGTCGGCGTCGGCGCAGATCCCGTCCGGCAACTCGTTCGTCAGCTCGATCAGCACCCGGCGACCGGAGAGTGAGCCGTCGTCGGCGACGTCGAATGCGGTGATTCGCGGTGGCAGTGCGCGGGTCTCGGCCACGACCAGGGTGCGTCCGCCGTCGGTCAACGCCATTCCGTTGGCCAGATGCATGTCCGTCGCCGCGACGCTGACGGCGCCGTCCGGTGCGATCAGTGCGAGGTTCGCCGGGGTCACCGGGTCCGGCGGTGCACTGGCGTCACCGAAGGTCCCGACGTAGGCGCGGCCCTGCGGATCGACCAGCATGTCGTTCGTGTGCCAGGACGCCACCTGGCTCAGATCCGCGTGCTCGTGCAACCCGTCCGGATCCAGCCGCAGCACCTTCCGGTCGTGCATCGAGACCACCAGCAGTCGCCCGTCCGGCAAAAAACCCAGCCCGGACGGCAGGTTCGGGACCTCGACCACCTGTTCCTTGGGCTGCCCGGGCGTCACCCGGTAGACGGTGCCGCCCTGCATGTCGGAGAACCAGAGGGCACCGTCGTGCCAACGCGGCCCCTCCGGAAAGGCCAGCCCATCGGCGACCACGTCGAACTGCTCGGTCATGTCTTCTTCTCCTGACGACGTCCCTGTACCACCGTGAGGCCGACGGCGGCGATCAGCACCACTCCCTGGAACACCTGCGGTGCCCATTGTGGCGCACCGGCCAGCAGCAGCCCGATGCTGCCGGTGCCGAGCATCAGCACGGCGACGACCGTCCCCCAGGGGTTGAACCGGCCGCGGCGGAACTGGGTGGCACCCAGGAACGCCGCGGAGAAAGCAGGAATCAGGTAGCTGGGCCCGTTGCTGGGATCGGCCGATTCGATCCTGGCGGTCAGCGCGACCCCGGCCAGCGCGGCCACCACACCGGAGAACATCAATGTCGTGGTGCGGACCCGGGCGACGCTGACGCCGACCAGGGTGGTGGTGTCCGGGTTGTAGCCGGTGGCGTACACCCGCCGCCCGAATACCGTCTGCTCCAGGACGAATCCGATGATCAGCATCAGCGCCAGTAGGTAGAAGACCGGCAGCTGGATGCCGAAC
Source organism: Nakamurella lactea DSM 19367 (assembly GCF_000426645.1). Lineage (GTDB taxonomy): Bacteria > Actinomycetota > Actinomycetes > Mycobacteriales > Nakamurellaceae > Nakamurella > Nakamurella lactea. The sequence continues at coordinate 8,337 of NZ_AUFT01000024.1, forward strand.
AGATCGGCGGTGGCGAAGGTGGCGAACGAGCCGCTGGTGCGTTCGGTGAGGATCCGGTCGCCGGAGATCCCCAGGGTGATCGCGGAGATGATGGCGCCGGTGGCCAGGGTGCCGATGAACGAATCGATGCCCATCTTGACCACGACGAGACTGTTCAGCAGCCCGACCAGCAGGCCGGCGCACAGCGTCAGCAGGATCACTACGGCCGGCGACAGGCCGGTGTTGCCCAGCAGCCAACCGGCCACGATGCCGGCCAGCCCGATGGTCGAGCCGATCGACAGGTCGAAAACGCCTGCGGCCAACGGAAGTACCACGCTCAGCGCGGCGATGCCGGTGATGGCGTACTCGTTGAGGATCCGACGGGCGGTGATGTCGGTGAGGAACAGATCGGGCTTCCAGATCGCAAAGATCAGGATGAGCAGCAGCCACACGTAGATCGCCGCGATGTTGCGGACGGACAGTATCGCCAGCCACTTCGAGGTTCCGGCCGACGTTGACGCCGCTGCGTTCCGGGTCGTCGGTTCGGTGGGGGGCTGGGCGGCGGGGCGATGACCGCCATCGGTCGTGGTCATGCTGCTCCGCTCCGGTCCGTCTTCGGTTCGTCAGACGTCGTCAGTCCGTCTGACCCTGGCAGTTCGTCAGGAATGGTCGAGATGGCAGTCAACAGGGCACTTTCGCTGATCTCCGATCCGGTGATCTCGGCGACCTGCCGGCCGCCGGCCAGGCACAGCACCCGATCGCAGGCGACCACCAGGTCCTCCAGATCCGAGGAGCACAGCAGCACACCCATTCCGGCGTCGGCCTGGTCCCGCAGCAGCCGATAGATCTGCGCCCTTGCCCCGACATCCACACCACTGGTCGGGTCGTCCAGCACCATCACGCTCGGTCGGGTGGCCAGCCAGCGGGCGACGATCACCTTCTGCTGGTTCCCGCCGCTCAGCAGGCTGTACCGCTTGCCGGGATCCGGCGGCCGGACGTCGACGGCGGCCAGCCAGTCACGGGCCGCCTGCTGCTCCCGGCCACGGCGAACCACCCCGGATGACGCGAAATCCTGCAGGGACGCCAGGGTGATGTTCTCCCGCACGTCGAACTCGCGAACCGCGCTCGCCGGGTGCCAGTTGGCCAACACCAGCGCGATTCCGTGTTGACGGATCTTCCGGGCGGTGAGCCTGCGCAGCGTCCGGCCATCGGCCGCGGTGATCTCGCCGCCGGCCGCGACGGCCCCGCCGAGCACTCCGGCGAGTTCTTCCCGGCCGGAGCCGTCCAGCCCGGCCACGCCGACGATCTCGCCCGGCGCGACCTCCAGGTCCAGGCCGGTCAGGTACCGCGCCGTCAGCCCACGCGCCTGCAGCGCAGGCCGAACAGCATCGGACTGGCCGGTCGGTGGTCGGGAAGCGTTGCCCGGCAACCGCTCCTGGGCAGCGAGTGCGCCGCCGAGGATGTGCTCGATGATGCTCTCGCGGCTCAGCTCCCCGGTCGGGAAGGTGCCCTTCCACTGCCCGTCGCGCAACACCGAAACCACATCGGCCAGCGACAGGATCTCCTCCAACCGGTGCGAGACGTACAGCACGCTCACCCCGCGGGAGGCGACGTCGCGGACCACCCGGAACAGCGCCTCGACCTCGGTCGGCGGCAGCGCAGCGGTCGGTTCGTCCAACACCAGCAGCCGGATCTCGCCGTCCCGGTCGTCCACCGCCCTGGCGATCGCGATCGCGCTGCGCTCGACCGGCCGCAACTGCCCGACCGGGGTGTCCAGGTCGACGTCGACGCCGATCCGGGCCAGCAGGTCGCCGGCCCGCCGGCGCTGTTCACTCCTGCGCACCCGACCGAGCGGGCCGGTGCTGTAGCCGGCGACCATGCCGATGTTGTCGGCCGCACTGAACTCCCCGATCAGGCCGAGGCTCTGGTGTACGAAACGCAGACCGAGTCGCTGCGACTCCGCGGCCGCGCCGGGCGGCAGAACCTGCCCGCCGACCCGGATCTCGCTGCCCGGGTCCGGCGTGTAGTAGCCGGCCAGGATCTTGATCAGAGTCGACTTGCCGGAGCCGTTCTCGCCGACCAGCGCATGCACTTCACCGCGCCGAATCTGCAGACCGACATCGTCGAGGGCGCGTTGCTCGCCGAAGGTCTTACTGACTCCGCGCAGATCGATGAGCACCTCGGGCGCGTCGCGGTCCGTCATCGCGACTCAGCTCACTCCCCACAGCTTCTTGTACTGCGCCTCGAAGTCGGCGACGTACGGGAAGTACTCGGTGGTGGACGGGATGTTGTCCTTGGTGAAGACCCACACCGGCAGCCCGTCGACCGCGGTGTTCTGTTCCGTCGAGGCCCCGGTCCAGGTCCTGGCCAGGTAATCCACTGCGCGCCACATCATCTCGTGCACGTCGAACCCGGCGGACATCACCACCGACTGGCCGTTCTTGATGTAGCTGTCGACGGTCGGCGACTGGTCGATGGTGACGATCTTGACCTCGCCCAGGCCGGCCGACTTGAGCGCGGCCGGCACGCCGGGCAGCATGTCGGCGAACCCGACGTAGACCCAGTTCACGTCCGGATGCGCGGCCAGGTAACTGGTGATGCGGCTGGGCAGGTCGGAGCCGATGCTGGACACCGGCACATCGAGGGTGTCAAGGGCGCAGTCGGCGCACTGGGCTGTCAGCTCGGTCTTCAACCCGTCGGCGATCATGCCGATGTTGGCGTAGGCGGAAACGGTGACGGCCACCGCGTTGATCTTCTGGTCGCCGGCGTTGGCCACCAGGTAGTCGGCGAGGATCTTGCCCTGCGTCGTCCATTGCGGTCCGTAGCCGTAGCCGACGGTGATGCCGTTGGTCGGATCGTCGGCGGAGGTCAGGTTGATCACCGGGATCTTCTTCTCGGCCAGCTTGGCCAGCTCCGGCTCGAACAAGGCGCGGGACACCCCGCTGGTGACAACGGCGTCCGGCGACTGCTCGACAGCCTGGCCCCAGGCCGACTTGATGCTCTCCGCCGTCAGCCCGGCATCGATCCGGGTGACCTTCCAACCCACTGCGGTGGCAGCACTTTCCAGGGCGTCACCGTTCTCCACGCAGGCCGGAACCCCGCACTGCAGGTAGGCGATCGTCTTGTCCTTGGGGATGTCGCCGGTGATCGGCTCGGTGATGTTGAGGGCCGTCGGGCGCTCCATCAGCTTGGCGATGTAGGCGGCCGGATCCGAGGCATCCGGCGCCGCCGAACCGCTGCCCGAGCCGGCACTACTGGCCGCGGCGTCCGTACCGGACGCCGCCGTGGGCGCTCCGGCGGCTGACGACTCGGCCGGTGACGACTCGGCGGCCGACGACTCGGCGGCTGACGACTCGGCGGCTGACGATCCACCGCCGGCCGACGGGGAACCGGTGGTGGCCGCGTCGTCGGTCGAGCTGCAGCCCGCTACGACGATTCCCAGAGTCGCCACGGTTGCGATCAATACGCGAACCCGTCGAGTGAGCATGGTGCCCTGCCCTTCATCAGCTTTGACCAAGCGCTTGTTAGGGAAGCGTAAGGACGTGCCGATGAGTTCGTCAAGTGCGCAGAAGTGTCACGCGCCGGCCGGAGTTTGTCGGAGCGAAGGCGTCCGCGTATCGGCGGCGGATGGCGTCGATCAGGAACCGGCACCCCGCGCGACCCCGGCCAGCGCCGCCTTCAGCAGCCGGTAGTCCGGGCCGCCCTGCCGGATGAACATCGGAGTCACGTTCAGCGGCGCCGGGTAGCTGCGCACCCAGCGTCCACCGGTGATCGTGGTCCGGTGATACGGGTCGAACCACTTGCCCTTCGGCAGGTAGATGTCGCGGGTCACCGCATCGTCGAGCACCGGAGCGGCCAGCAGCGAGTCGCCGAGCAGCCACTCGTCATCAACGGTGTAGGTCGGCTGCTCCTTCGGGAAATCCCAGAACAGTGGCTTCATCATCGGTTCGCCGGTGGCGACCGCCCGGTCCTTCTGCCGCAGGATGTACGGCGCCAGTGCGCCGTGCTGCTCGACGGCCTGCTTGTACAGCTGGACCGTCTCGTCGTCGTAGGGCACCCACGCGCCGGTGGTGGAATCCGTCACCCCGGTCGGTGCGGTGGACGAGTACATCAGCGGGGTCAGCGCCGAGGCCTGCGCCCAACGGACCAGCACCTGCTTGGTCGGTGGCGGATTGCCCAGCGAGCCACCGATCATGTCGCTGGTCACGAACTGGTGGCCGGTGGTCGACAGCGCCAGCAGCTGATGCATCCCCGCCTGCAACGACTTCCAATTGGTGCCCTTGTCGACCTCGCGGGTGACGAAGCCGTATTGCTGGCTGCCGGTCCAGTGCACCCGGATCCCCATGCCCTGCAGGTCATATTGGTCGGCCAGCTGCGCGCCGAGGGTCTGGTAGTCGGACATGCTCAGATCACTGCTGTAGGGCGCGCAACTCTCGTCGAAGAACCGGGTATCGAACTTGAAGCCGTCAACCCCGAGGTCGCCGACCAGGGAGTTGAGCTGTCCTTCGTACCAGGCCTTCGCGGCCGGGTTGGCCAGGTCGACGATGCCGGCGGTGCCGTTCCACCAGGTCACATCGCACGGCTGGGAAGGGTCGCTCGCCGACTTCAGCAGCCAGCCGTTCGCCTTGGCGGTCTGGTAGTTCTGCGAGTCGGTGTTCAGCCAGAGGGTGACCCAGAGCCCGAACTTGTAGCCCATCGAATGGATCTGGTCGACCATCGCCTTCGGGTCCGGGAACTTCGAGTTGAAGGTGAAGTCGCCGTAGTGGCTCATCCAACCGTCGTCGAGGTTGAAGGTGTGCGCCGGGATCCCCGATGCGTGCAGGCTGTCCGCCCAGTCCAGGAACGACGACTGGGTGACGGACGTGTAGAACTGCGCCCAGGAGTTCCACACCGTCGATTCGTACTGGTAGTCGGGAGCGTCACTCTTGGTCGGCGTTCCGGTGATGCCGACGTAGTCGTGGTAGACGTCGGCCGGGGTCTGCTCGACGAACACCGTCTGCTCCAACGGCTTTCCGCTGTCCAGTTGGAATCCGGCCTCACCGGCCCTGGCGGCGCCCAAGGAGACCGTCATCGTCTGGTCGGTGTCGATCAGGATCCCGGATGCCTTGGAGGTGAACCAGAACGGCTCGACCATGTCGTAAGACGCGGGGCCGAAGGCGGTGTCCAGCACCGGGCCCGAGTCCAGCGGCCATGGCTGATCGGTGTACGGCCCGCCGTTCGGGGTCGCCGCCTCGCCGTGCCCGTACCAATGTCCGGAGGCGGCCATGTCGTAGTGGACGGTCAGGGCCGCGGCAGTCACCCCCTGCACCACCGCGTTCAGGGCGTACCGGTCCCGACCCGGGTCGATGGTGACCAGCACCGAGTAGTCCGGGTTGGTGGTGTTGACCACCAGGGTCAGCGTGTGTCCGTTCCAGGACGCCGAGCGGACCGAGGTGGTGCCGACCCAGGTCGAGGACCCGGCTGCCCGGAAGTCGTAGGCGGGGATCGGCGCGTCGACCGTCGCCAGCACCACCGCGCCGGCGCGTCGGGTGGTGAGCTGGAACCGGGACTTGTCGATCTCCACGCGATAGCCGTTCCGGCCGGCGCCGACGGTCAGCGTCGCGCTGTCGGCCGTCGACCGGTACACGGTTCGCGGCGCGCCGGGCTTTGCCAGCGCCGGGTCGGCGCCGGCCAGCTCGGCAGCGGCGCCGGCCGGGTCGGCAGCAGCGGGCGCGGCACCACCGGGGTCGGCGACGGGCGCACCGGCGCCGGCGGCGGCGGGGACGCCGACCAGTCCGACGACGAGGGTGACGACGGCCAGCACGACCGTGCGGATCGATCGTTTCGGCGTTCTCCGGTTCCGGCCGGCGGCCACGCTGCTGGGCTCACTCATCTCGGCAATCCCTTCGGATGACGCCCGGCGTCGCGAGCGATCGTGGGTAGAAGGAGCCCATCAAGACCAGCACTCGTGATCATTGCTGTCAATAAAATCAACAAACAATGCAGAAAAGTACACGCATTGCCGCCTGGTCCCGACCCTCAGTGATCAATTCGGGTGCACGACGTAGGCCCATCCGGGGCCGATGCCCGGGAGCCCACCACGAGCGGTGTCGTCAGCCGATGGCCACGTCGAAGACGTGCAGAGCCGGCTGCCCGCGCACCGCGGTGGCCGAGACCACCGGCAACGTGAGGGCCTGCACCGTCTTGGCCGGATCGACCGGGATCCGTTGGAAGAACAGCTGGGTGCGCCGCTCGGTGTGACCGGTCGAGGAGCTGTTGCGGTAGGCCATGGTGGCCAACACCGTCGAGCCCGCCGGCGGCGCGCTGCTCCAGTCCGGCGTCGACTGGACGACCGTCTGCGAGGTGCCGTCGGTGTAGTGCACCACCCACTCGCCGGACACCGGGCCGTAGCTGGCGGCGGTCAGCACGCCGATCGCGGTGCCGGCGGCGTCGATGGTCACGCTCTGGCCGTTGGCCAGCACGTTGTTCGGGGTGGCGACCGCCGCGTCGGGCCAGTGCACGGTGACGCCGGACTCGGTGAACGCGGTCCCCGGAACCACGCCCGCACCGGCCAGCGCCTGCTCGGAGTAACTCGATCCGGCGCCGTCGAATCCGACACCGAGGGTCGGCGGATTCACTGCGGCGTCGGAGGTCACGCCGACCCCGGTGAAGGCGGCCGACAGTACCGGGAAGGGAACGGTGACCAGCAACTCCGCGGTAGCCAGTTCCACTGTCTCGCCGAGCGATCGGCCGGTCACGGTGAAGGCAGCGGTCGCGCTGCCGGGTTCGGCGCCGCCGCTCACCCGCACGTCCGCCGACGCGCTGCCGCCGGCCGGCACCTGCAGCGTCCCGGACCGCGGCGACACGGTGACACCCGCCGATGGCGCCGCCGACCACTGGACGTCCGCCGGTAGCGACGACGAGTTCGTCACCGTGATCGAGGCAGTCGCGCTGCCGTCGACCGGCAGCACGGTCTGCGGATCCACAGCTGCGGAGAACTGCGTCGGCACCAGCGCGCCACGCGGATAGGCCCGGATCTCGTACAGCGAGTAGCCGTACTTCGTGCCGCGCTCCGTCATCGACAACCGCAGGTACCGACCGTGTCCGGAAACCGGCAGCACATCGGTCTTACCGTCACCGGTCGAGGTGGCGAAAACCGTTGTCCAGGAACGCAGGTCGTCCGAGACCTCCAACGAGTAGCCGCTGGCGAACGCGGTCTCCCAGTTCAGCACAACGGTGCCGAGGTCGGCCGATGCGCCGAGGTCGAGCACCACCGACTGCGGTTCGGTCTTGACGCCACACCACCTGGTACTGGTGTCCTCGTCGACCAGCATCGCCTCGTGGCAGGCCGGCGTCTCCCGAGACGACGACCAGACCAGCGCGCCGTGCGCCAGGTTCTGATCCGTCCCGGTGCGCAGGTCCCACTGCGGCGAGGTCCCGACCAGTAACGCCCTGGCCGCCAACGCATCCCAGCCGCCGTTCAGCGGCGAACCCCACAATTGCTGGATCATCGCCCTTAGCGGCATCTGCAGCCGGCCGGCCTCCTGCTTCTCGGTGGCGGCGGTCGGGGTGTCGTTCCACAGATGGAGCTGACCGCCGAGCACTCCATCGGCGCCGGGCGCGGTGGTGTTCTCACCGATCCATGGGTGGTACTGGGTCATGTCCCACTGATCGAAGATCTCCCGTGGGTCGAGGTTGTTGTAGGCCGTCGTCGAACCCGGAACGTCGTACAGCACATCGCGATCGGCATTCGTGATCCGGTAGCCCTGGTCCAGGAAGTCCTGGGCGAGGACGCCGCCGTGCTGCGACGACCAGTACTCCAGCACGATGTCCTTGTTGGCCTGCAATTGCGAACCGCCCTGGCCGCCGTCGTTCCAGATCCGCATCGTCTTGCCGTGCGCGGTGACGATCGAGTCGAGGTAGTTGGTGAAGTCCAGGACGGCGTCGTGCGAGTTCGCGTCCGGGCCGTACTTGTTCTTGGCCCAGTCAGTGAGCACCGGATACTTGTTCCAGTCGCTGGTGTATTCGTCGCCGCCGGTATGGATGTAGCGGCCCGGGAACAGCGGGATGAGCTCGTCGAGGATCTCGGTGACGAACGTCCGCGCCGCCGGATTGGTGGGATCGAGGTTGTTCGCGTTGCGGGTGCCGTTCGCGTCGGCGATCTGGAGGTCCGGGTGGTTACGTAGGGCGAAGTTCATGTGCCCCGGCATGTCCAGCTCCGGGATCACCTCGAGGTGATACTTCGCGGCGTAGGCCACCAGGTGCCGTACCTGCGCCTTGGTCCAGTGCTCCGGCGAGACGATCTCGGGGTGGGTGTCGCTCTCGATCCGGAATCCGGCGTTGTCGGCGATGTGCCAGTGGAACTGGTTGTACTTGAGGTAGCTCAGCTCGCGGATCTCCCGCTCGGCCCAGCCGGGAGTGAAGTACTTGCGGCCGTTGTCGATCATCAGGCTGCGTTCGGCATATTGCGGCCAGTCGTGCGCGACCCCGCCGGGGATCCGGTCCGACTGCCCCAGCAGCTGCAGCACGCTGCGGGTGCCGGAGAACGTTCCGTCGGCGGTCGGCCCGGCGATGGTGACGTCGTAGTCAACGGTGATCCGGCTGGCTTCGGGACTGTGCTCGGTCCAACTCGGATCGAGAGTCATTCGAATGACGCCGGGTCCGTCCCCCGGCACCCGCTTCTTGGTCTGTACCAACACCTTCCGGCCGGTCAGGGCGTGCAGGTCGTCGGCGAAGGTGTGTGCATCGGCGGTCAGTTGGGCCGCGTAATCCGGGTCGACCTGCAGCTGGATCGCGCCCGGCTTGAGGACGAAATCCCGGCCGCCGGGCTGCCACTGTTGCAGCGCCGGCACGGTGACCGGAACGCCGACCGCCGGCGGTGTGGGTGCGGACAGTTCCTGGACTGACGCGGGCGCACCGGGGGCTTCCGGGGCTGACGCGGGCACACCGGAGCCCTCCAGCGCTGACGAACCGGCCGCGGCCGGCGGCGCCAGCAGCAGCGCCCCACCGATTGCTGCGCTCGCGACGACCGCCAACAGCGGTCGGAACATCAGGGAACGGAAGTGGGCGGTGGACCGCGGTCGCATGGCGTGCCTCTCACCGACGCCGGACGGCATCGTCCGCCAGACCATAGGCAGCCCGCACGATGCAGGTCAATGGTCCGACCACACCGCGAGTTTCGCCGAGGCTCGGCGAAATACCCCGCGTGGCAACGGTTCTACTTCGCGAGATACGACAGTGCGTACAGCGGGTTCGTCTAGCAACGCGGCGAGCAGCCTCGTGGGCGGCACCTCAGCGGGCCAACCGCACCCGCTTTCCACTGCGGTAACGGACCGTCTTGGACCGTCCGGTTCGTTGATCCCGCACGGTGATGGTCGACCGCCTGACCGTGATCTTGAGGACCCGACCGCGGTAGTGCACCTGGTCCACCGAAACCCATCCCACCTCGGACGGCAGGTTCGGGGCCGCAGTGAGTCCGGCGTGCGGCTCCGCGTCGATGCCCAGCACGCCGTACAGCACGCCGACCGGAGCCATGCCGCTCTCCGGGAAGGGGAAGTCGACTCCGACGGGGCCGGCGCCGATCTCGTTCTGCAGCCCGATGCCGTCGATTAGCGGGCTACCGCCACACAGCCGATCGGCCAGGAGGTATCGGTCGAGTAACGCGGTGACCCGCCCAAAGGCGTCCGCCGCTGACGAGTAGCGAGCGCGGGCCATGATGTCGTATCCGGACAGGTACAGATCCCCACCGCCGTCTTCGAGTTGGTCGCCCCAGGGCACGATGACGCCTTGCCAAGCCCAGAGGTACCAGAAGTTGTTCTTCCGGCTGGTGGTGCGTGGGGTGAAACCCCACTTGGTGATGATGTCGGCCGGCCCGTTCCGGTAGGGAGACACAACTGCGATGCGCAGCGGACCTGGGACCTCCGCACCATTGACGGTCGCCCGGCCGCCGTAGTCATCGGCGGAGACCAGCCACCCCACCCGTCCGACGGTGTCGGAGACCTCGACGGTGTAGTGCCCTGGCGGGCAGTTCGGGACGTCGATTGCGTGGAACCCACCATCGGCAACGACCGGTATCGGGACCGAGGAGACGGCCTCCCCGTCGATGCCACCAGAACGCACGGTGATGGTGGCGCTGGAATCTTTGCCTCCGTAGGTGAACAGGTGGACGGCAACCTGGGCAAAGGCTCCGCCGCTGGCGGAAGTGTCGAACTCCTGGGCAATCACCTGTCCCTCGGTGATCTCGTGCACCGCGCTGCCGTTCCCGAGCAGAATCAGGTTCTCCGTCACCTCGGTGGCGCCGTTGTCCAGCCAATCGAGGATGCTGGCCCCCATCGAATCGGTCGGCAAACCCGCGGCCATGGCTTCAGTATTGACGTACACCGAGCCGTAGTCGTGGACCTTGCCGTCGACGTCGACGGCTTGGACGTATCGGCCTTCGGCGGAGTTCCAGAAGGTCTCGTTGTACGAGGCACGAATGCGATCTGCCAGCTGCTGCCACTTCTGGGCGGCACGGGTGCCACCTGCCTCGCACTCCAGTTCGTACATCGCCCTGGCCGCGGCATAGAAGTACAGGTTCGTGTAGGCGTCCAGGTGTCCATGGGAGATCAGGTCCCAATAGTTGATGCCGGTAGCGTTGTCCCGCCCCGTGTGTTCGGGCGAGCCACCCGGCGCATCGACCGTCACCAGACCGCTGGCGCCGTTGAGATTCCGGGTCAGAAACTCCATGGCGCGCCGGACTTTCGGCATCATCCGGCGTAGGAACCGAGTGTCACCGGTCCAGGCGTAGTAACGTGCGGCAGCCACGATGTACAGCGGGTTGGTGGTGAAGTGGCGGGTGTCGTAGACGGTCGGATCGGGGAACGGCCAGCCCCGGGTATTCGCCGGGTTCCACGTCCATACGTAGCCGTCCTCGTCGAGCGTGATGCCCTCGAGGTTGCGGCGCTCGCCGTCGCGGAGCGGACTTCCGGTCCAGTCCAGGATCCGGGACATCCACTCCTTCCAGTCGGTGCCGACGTTGCCCGCGAAATAGCTGAATCCGCGATCCCGGAACATCCGGGTCAGCGGCTGTCCCAACAGCGGGTGGTCGGACTCGAAGGTCGGGAAGTATGTCGGCAGCGGGGTCTCCGCTGGGCGGACGCTGAACCGGAAGGGGTAGCTGCGGGTGTCGCCGGCCGTCATCGGATGCTTCAACACCTCGTCGGGGGCATAGCTGTTCTGCTGGAACTGATGCGTCATCGTGGCATCGGTCATGATCCAGTTCAGCTTGATATCGTGCCAACCGAAACGAAGGTCATAGCCGTTTTGCCCGGAGAAGTGGATCCACTCCCGGGCGACGGATGACGGGAACACCGAGTTCGCGCCGATCTCCATCGACTGTTCGCCCCAGACTGCGGGCCGCCGTTTGTGCAACTCGATGGGAATGTACTGACCGGTGCTGTCGAAGAACTGGGAGAACGGCGTCGTGACCGGATCGGTGGTGTCGTAGCCGGCCTTCGCCCAGGCGGTGGTCAACCGGAACCCGTCGAGACTGACAGTCCGGTCCCGTTCGGCTGTAACGGTGAGGGTGCTGTCGAACTCGGAACGATCCAGACGGATGTCCCAGGTGCCGACGAACTCTCTGACGCCCGGATTCGAACGCAGCGCGAAGACCAGGTCGGCGGCCGGATTCGGGATCAGTCCGTCGGCGTACATCTGCCCACCGTCGTAGCCGTTCTGATCGGAAAAGAGCACACCCCAGCCGGAATCGTCCGAGCGCAGTTCGAAGAAGTAGGTCGCGCCGGGCGTGCACTCCAGATCGCCGAGGTCGATCCAGGTCAGCACCGCTGGGTGTGCTGCGGCGGGGGTTGCCAATTGGCCCGGAGCGATCTCACCAACGAACAGCGGCGCCCCGGTGGGACCGTCCGAACGCACGGTGATCTGCAGCGGGCGGGTCGGTGCGACGCCGTATGCCACGTACAGGCCCAGTCCGAGCTGACCGAGACTGGAGGTCGGCGCGGTGAAGCTCTGGCCGACACCCGGTTGGAGCGCCGGGTCGTAACCGTGGTCCCAATCCCCCGGCGCGACCACGGTCGTGTTCGCGAACGGGATGTTCTCGATCCGCAGTCGGTTCGCAGTTGCCGTGAACCGGGTGTCGGGACCGCCGCCGATCAGCTTCGAGCCGTCGGCGTCGAGCTCGAATCGAAGGCCGCCGGCCGTCAGCAGATTCGGGCCGAAGCGACCCTTGCCTGCCGGGTCGAACCGGAGTTCGGTGAGGGTCCCGTTGTCTCCGGCCGCCGACACGACGGCATTACGGAGTGCATAGCTGGTCATGGCTGGTCTCCCTTCCTGGCTACTGCGGTGCGATCGACCGGTCGATCGGCCGCATCTTCGGTCGAGCGACAACAGGTCGCAGACTGGGATCAAGGTTTCGTTGCAGAGCGGGCGAGGTCAGAATCAGCCCGTGGCCGGCACTCACCGGTAGTCCGGCCGGAGCGGCCGGAGCCGTGGCCGTGGCCGAAGCCGCGGCCATTGCTGGTCCGGCCGATCGTGGCGGCGCCGTGGCGTCGGGTCGGGCAGCTGGTTCTGTTGCCGATGCCGGCGCCGGATTGCTGGCGGCAGTCAGTCCCGCGGCAACGGCAGTGGTGGCAACGCCGGCGATGAAAGTCCGTCGGGGCATCGATCGGGGTGAGCTCATTTGCTGTTCCTCCTGTGGGTTGTGCCTGCGTGCTCGATAAATCGACGCAGTTCGGGGGCGAGTTGATCGTCCGGAGCCAGCGGAACGGGAACAAAGGCGTCCAGGATTGCGGCCGGTGGCCGCGACAGGAACGGCGCGAGCCTGGCCCCGAGCGCACTGGCCGATGGCACGGCGTTGTGCTCCTTCAGCAGCGTCAACAACGCTGCGAACAGCACCGGATCGTCGAGCAGGTCGCGAACCTGCTGTGGCGCAGTGGTGCGTACGGGATCCATCCGAAGCGACCAATGATGGGTTCCGTGGCCCCGCACCTCCGGCTCATCCTGGTTCGGCAACCAGATCTGTGCGTGGACACCGACCGGCACAGTGACGGTGAGTTCGAAGGTGTCATCTCGAAGGGACCACGCGGTGCGAGCAGTTCCGTAAGGCGTGTCCAACCCCGCACTGGCGTGCCTCAGCCCGCCACCGACCTGCGGCGCGACAGTCAGTCTCCGATAGCCCGGCTCACCGGGTGCCAAGCCGGCGACCTGACGATGCAGCCAGTCGGCGACGGCACCCAACGCGTAGTGGTTGAAGGACGTCATGATCGGAGTGTTGATCGTTCCGTCGGACGCCATGGAGTCCCACCGTTCCCAGATGGTGGTTGCTCCCATGGTGATCGGGAAGAGCCAGGACGGACACTCGGTCTGCAGCAGCAGTTGATAGGCCAGGTGCGCGAACCCGTTGTTCGTCAGGGCATCACACAACAGCGGCGTGCCCAGGAACCCGGTCGCGATGCAGAAACCGTTGATTCGCACCAGGTCTGCCAGCCGCTGAGCCGCCGCTCGGCGCTGGGAATCGGAATCGATCAAGCCCCATTCCAATGCCATCGCGTACACGGTGGGCGCGTCAGACACAATCCGGCCGCCGGGGGTCAGGTACTCCGCGCGGAACGCCAGCGCCACTTCCTGGGCCAATCGACCGTAGTGATCTGCTTCATCCGCCAGTCCCAGTGCCTTGGCCGCCTGCACGAGCAGTGAAATCGATCGGTAGCGGTAGGCGGTGGCCACGATGTCCGGGTCGGCTTTCGCCCGCAGCGCGTCCTCGGGCGGAGCCGTCGGGTCGAGCCAGTCGCCGAACTGGAACCCGCCGGTCCACAGGCCTTTGCTGTCGCTCGCCGCGGTCACCGCATCCACCCAGGACCGCATGGACGGATAGCTGCGGCGCAGCGTCACCAGATCGCCGTATCGCTCGAACAAGGTCATCGGGACCACGGTGGCGGCGTCGCCCCAGCCGCAGACAGGTGCCGCCGCCGAGGCGGCCAGGACGTCGGGGACGACGACCGGTACGCACCCGTCGTCGGTCTGTTCGACCCGCAGGTCCGTCAGCCAACTCGACAACGTTCCGGCACAGTCGAACAGGAAGGCCGCGGTCGGGGCGAAGACCTGCAGGTCGCCGGTCCAGCCGAGTCGTTCGTCGCGTTGTGGGCAATCGGTGGGGACATCGACGAAGTTACCCCGCATGCTCCACACAGTGTTCTCGTGCAACTGCTGGACCATCGGATCCGAGCATTCGAAGAAGCCGGTCCGACGCAGGTCTGTCCCGATCACGACCGCGGTCAGATCCGTTGCGACGACGTCGATGCCCGTGATTTCGGCGTATCGGAATCCGTGGTAGGTGAATTCGGGTTCCAGCAGCACCTCGTCAGGACCGGCGAGCAGGTAGGTGTCGGTCGCTTTGGCGGAGCGCAGCGCCTCGACGGCGAGCTCACCGTTCTGCAACGCTTCGGCATGTCGCACCACAACCCGGTCGCCCGGCGCGGCGCCGGTGCAGCGCACGCGTACCCATCCAACGAGGTTCTGCCCGAAATCGACGATCGTCCGGCCATCCCCCAGGGCCCGGCACGACACTGCCGGCACCAGCTCGGTGCGGCGCACCGGCGGCCCGTCGGGCGCCACCAGCTGGCCGGTCACTGCAGAGCCGATGCGAACGCCGCCCGTTCGACCTGGTCGGGCTCGCAGGTCGGTGGTTTGCCCGTCGTACCAATCGTTCTCCATGATGGCACTGTCAGCTGCGACCCAATCGGTGTCGGTGGCGATCACCCGGCGGCACCCGGCAGCGTCGGTCACCTCCATCTGGGCGATCGCACCGAGATCCGGTCCGTAGTGTCCCTCGGTCGAGTCGATACTCATGTGCCCGCGATACCAGCCGTTGCCGAGCAGGATCTCGATCTCGTTGTCTCCCGGCACCAGCAGTTCATTGACGTCGAACGTCTGGAACCGCAGCCGCTCCCGATACGCGGTCCAACCCGGCGCGAGCACGTGATCGCCCACCGCACGTCCGTTGATCCTGGCGCTGTAGACGCCGTGCGCGGTGATGTACAGCCGGGCGTGGCCACTGGTCGCCGCGGGCTCGTCGAGCCGGAACCTGCGGCGTAGGACGGGCGCCGGCTCGCCGAGGCGACCGATCCCCACCGGTTCGATCAGCTGCGCCACCCAGTCTTCGGCGTCAAGCAGGGTGGCCTCGAACGGGACCGGATCCGACCAATCGCTGACGAGGCCGCGACCACCGACCCGGACCCTGACGGTTCCGCGTTCTCTGGACCGCAGGGGTTCGAACGGCCAGCGCACCAACACCTGGTCCAACCCGTCGACCCGCGCGGCACGGCACTCCCCGTCGCCCCTGCTCACCTCTACGTCCGCGTACTCCTGGCGCCAATCCGCTGGGGCGCCGGGAATCTGCCAGGAGATGGCTGGTTCGGCCGTACCGAGACCGAATCCGTCACGCAGGTGCTCGAACCGGATTGCGAACGGCGCGACCGGCGATACCTGATCGATCTGCACGGTCACCATCCCGCGGGCTCGCCGAGGCGGGTCTCGGCCCGCCGCTGCTGCTCGCCGGAGGCCAGGTAGGCGGCCAGCGGGTCGACCTCGACGCCCAACTGTGCTCGCACCTGCCCCAGAAGCGGCCGGACGTCGGTCTCGAACGCGTCGTTGAGAACGGTATTGGCGCCCACCACATCCCCTCGGCGCTGTGCTTCCCGGAGCGCGTCCCCGTCGACCAGCAGCGCTTTGGCGAACGCCGTCTGCATCGCCCCGACGCTGCGGAGCATCGCGGGGATCTTGTCCTCGACCATCGCGCATTGGTCGATCTTGTACAGCACGTTGGCGGCGGTAGCGGCGACAGCCGGGTCCTGGTCGTCCTCGGCGGCGATCAACTCGGCAATGATCAGGAACAGCTCGAGCGGGTTGATCGCGCCGACGAACAGGTCGTCGTCGCCGTACTTCTTGCTGTTCAGGTCGAATCCGCCGAGTCGGCCCTCGTCGAGCAGGGACGCGACAATGTGCTCGATGTTGACGCCGAGCGCGTGATGCCCGAGGTCGACCAGCACCTTCGCACGGTCTCCCGCGTGCCGGCACATCGCCAACGACTGCCCCCAGTCCTGCACGTCAGTGTGGTAGAAGCCAGGTTCGAAGAACTTGTACTCCAGCAACATCACCATGTCCGGGTCCAGTTGCTCGTGGATCTGCTGCACACCGTCGATCACACGGCGCCGACGTGCTCGAAAGTCGGCCTGCCCTGGATAGTTCGAGCCGTCGGCAAGCCACAACGACAGCTGCTTTGAACCAGTCTGCCGCATGATGTCGATGCACTCGGCGACATGTTCGAGCGCCGCATGCCGAATTCCGGGGTCCTGGTTGGCCAGCGATCCGAGCCGGTACTGGTCGTCCTGGAACAGGTTCGGACTGATCGACCCGATCGCGACCCGCCGCTCCAACGCGTAGTCGGCGAGTCGACCGTAGTCGTCGACGCGATCCCAGGGAATATGCAGAGCGACCGTCGGTGCTACCCCGGTAAACGCGTGCACCGTCGCTGCGTCGTCGATCTTCTCCCATACATCGCGCGGCGTGCCAGGGGTGTTGAACACTTTGAATCTGGTCCCAGTGCTGACGTAACCCCAGCTCTGTGTCTCGATGGTGCGTGCGGTCAGACGTTCCTTGACCTCGTCGTCGGTGTGTGTTCGCAGTGCCATTCCAGGCCTTTCGGTATATGCGGGTGTGCTGCCTGATCGGTGCCTCGGACGATGGGATCGGATCTCGACCCCGGGGCTAGTCGATGCCGCTGCCGACGATCCCCTTGACGAACCATCGCTGGGCGAGGACGAAGACGATCGCGACCGGGATGATGCTGATCACGGAGGCGGCCATCCCGACCGCGGGTGAGGACAGCGAGTACTTGGAGACCGCAAGTGGGGCCAGCGCAACGTTGAGCACTCGATGCGCCTCGTCGTTGGCGACCAGCTGCGGCCAGATGTACTGATTCCACGCGCCGAGGAAGGTGATCGAGGCATAGGTCGCGATCGCGGGCTTTGCCAGCGGCACGGCAATAGAGACCAAGATCCGGGTCCAGCCGGCACCGTCGATCTTCGCGGCGTCGATCAACCCAGGGGGAAGTTCGGAGAAGAACTGGCGGAACAGGAGGGTGCCGAAGGCGGTCTGACACATGATCGGCAGGATCATCCCCGCGTAGCTGCCGAGCAGACCGAGCTTGTAGGTCACCACGAACACCGGGATCAGGGTGAGCTCGGCAGGTACCAGGTTCGGCACCAACAGGACAGCAAGCATGGTGCGGGAACCCGGGACCGGCAGGTGCGCGAGCGCGAATCCCGCGGTCAGGGTCAACGCCAGCTGGCCTACCACGATGGCCACCGCGAAGAACACCGTGTTGAGGACGGTACGAGTGGTCAGGTATCCCCACGCCTCGGAGTAGTTGTCGGGTTGCAGCGACGAGGGAAGCCAGCGAAGCGGTGATGCGGCGAGATCTTCGGCACTCATCAGCGATGCGGAGATCATGTACAGGAACGGAATCGACATCACCACGGCGACGAGCACGATCGTCGTCTGTCGAATCGGATTGACCCGGCCGAGGCCGGACCGGGCTAAGGTGGTCGTCATCGGCGGAACCTGCCGAGCAGCCGGACGATCAGCACTGCCGCCGCGACGATGAGCAGCTGAAAGACCGCAATGGCGCTGGCATACCCCATGTCGCCCCGGTCGAAAGCGACCTGGTAGCTATACAGAGCAAGCGTGCGGGTCGAGCCCAGCGGATTGCCGTCGGTCAGGATTCGACTCAGCGCCAGGCTCCCGGAGATGAATCCGAGGAACTGCAGGAACCCGACCAGCAGGGTGGCGGCCCGAACCGCCGGCCAGGTGATCGACCACATGGTCCTGGTCGGTCCCGCGCCGTCAATGGCCGCTGCGGCGAACAGGTCGTCCGGAATGCGTTGCAGCGCTGCCAGATAGATCATCGTGGTCAGCGGTAGGCTGCTCCACACCAGGATAACGATCAATGCGATCGGTGCCCAACCGCTGCTGTTGAACCAGTCCGGGCTGCTGATCCCGATCCAGCCGAGAACGCTGTCGGCGACCCCGCCACGACGGAACAGCTGCCCCGCGATCACCGCGACGACCGCGGCCGACGCCACCATCGGCAGGAACACCAGCGAGCGCCAGAGCCGGATCATCCGCACCCGGCTGTCCAGCAGATTGGCCAGCATGAAGCTGATCAGCACGGCCGGCGCGACCCCGAATGCCACGAACTCGACGCTCACCAGCAGCGCTTTCCAGACTTGCGGGTCCTGGACGAGGCGCTGGTAGTTATCCAGTGCGACCCAGATCGGCGGGTCGACCAGGTCCCAGTCCAGAAGGCTCAGTGCCACACCGGCGACGGCCGGGATCAGTACGAAGATGCCGAACCCGATCAGGTTGGGCAGCACCATCACGATGCCCGTCAGCCGATCCCTGGTGTGCCCGCGTCTGAGCGCCGGCGAACCCGGTCTCGTCGTGGGCACGCCGGCCACCGGCGGAGCCGTCGTCGTGCTCGTCATTTGCCGGATCGGGCCTCTTGCAGGGCGGCATTCACCTTGTCCTGGGCCGCCTTGAAGGCATCCTCGACCGACTTGCCGTTGAGTTCGACCTCCTGGAACGCCGTGCTGACCGCGTCGTCCAGGACCGCCTGGGAGGCGCCGGGAAGCTGCACCGCGAGTACCGCATTCTTCGCGTTGGTCGCGAACGCCTCCTGGTTTGCCGGCGGTGGCGTCGCCGACTTCCAGGATCCCTGTTCCAGCCCTTCAACCGTCGGCGGGATGACCTGGCCGCTCTCCTGCGCAACTTTCATTCCGCCGTCAGAGGCGTAGAACCAGGACAGGAAGGCCCAGGCCGCATTCTTGTGTTTGGCGTTGGCCGTCATGGACAGGCCGTATGACCCACCGCCGACGGTCGACTTTCCGTCGATCGTCGGCATCACCTGAACGTCCCACTTGTCGTCCTTGATCGACTTCTGCATGGACGGTACGAACGCACGAACGGTGATCACCATTGCGCTGCCACCGTTACCGAATGAGGGGGCGTTCGGGTCCGGCTTGATGGTATATGCCGCCTGCATCGTCTTGTACTGCTCCAACAGCAGCTGCCACGCTTTGATCGCCTCCGGCGAGGCGATCGGCGCCGTGTTGCTGGCTGCGTCATACACTTTGGCCCCCATTGCCTGCAGCACCGGGTTGTAGATCGGTGGCGTGTAGCCCTGGATGTCCAGTCCGTTGACCTTCCCGCCCGACTTCGAGTAGATCTCGGTCGCCGCCGCGTACATGTCCTGCCAGGTCCACGTCGCGGTCGGCAGATCGACGCCGAACTTCTCGAACAACGTCTGGTTGTAGAACAATGCAGTGGCGTCGGCGCTCACCGGCAGCCCGGTGATCTTCTTGGTGTCCGACAGCGGACGGTACTGGTCCAGGAACTGCGGGATGAACGTGTCGGTCTTCAATCCGTCCTTTCCCTCGGCGAGATACCCGCTGATGTCCAGGGTGATCTTCCGCTCGTCGAGCCGGTTGGCCAGCGTGTCGAAATTGAAGATGATGTCCGGAAGGTTCTCTGCAAGCCGGTTCGCAGTGAGATCTTGCAGATACGTTGCCGGGTCGGCCGAGCCGGGGACGACGGTCACCGTGCGTCCGGGATACTTCTTCTCGTATGCCTCGGCGTAGGACTTGAACTGAGGGACCAGCCCTTCGTTCATCTGCAGCGTGATCGTGCTGTTGTCCACCGGATCGGCGGGCGCCGTCGACTCAGACGTCGCGTCCGGGGCCGCCGAGCATCCGGCGAGCGCGAATCCGGACAGAGCAACGAGCACCAGTGCTCGCCTGCTGCGGGTCGATCTCATTGTCACTCCAGTCGATAGGGGTGGTGCCGAACGATGGGCGGACGTGGTCGTGCTGTCGGGGTGGGTCAGGACGATGGATGTCGATCACCGAGCAGTTCCCTGAGGAACTGCAATTCACTTCGCTCCTGCACGGCCGGGGCACCCTCGTGACTGCCGTATGGCAGGACCGTCATCCGGGTCGGGCCGGAGTAGTGGTTGTACGCGGCATAGACAGCCGACGGCGGAGTAACAGTGTCCATCAGCGCAACGGAAAACATGGCCGGCGCGGTGCACCGGGCGGCGAAGTTGACTCCGTCGAAGTAACCGAGGACGTCGAACACCTTCTCGACCTGTTCCGGATACATCGACAGATGGGTGGTGAGCTCGGAATATGGTGCGGTGTCCACCATTTCGGTGGCTCGACGGATGGCACACAGGAAAGGCAGGTGGCATACCGTGCCGAGCAACGGGATGTCCGTGATGGCCTGTGCGGCAAGCGCGGTCGCCGCGCCCTGGCTGACGCCTCGCAACAGAATGCACTCCGGGTCGATCTCCGGCAGGCCGGCAACCGTCTGTATCAGTCGGGCCGCGTCAACGAAAAGCCTTCGGTAGTAATAGGTATTGGCGTCGACCAGGCCGCGGGTCAGGAATCCTGTGCGGCCGCCCGTCAGGTCTGTTCGTCCGTCAGGAGTGGATCCGGTGAGGCCGCCGCCTCCCTGCCCGCGATTGTCCATCACCACGTGCGCGTATCCGTCGGCCACGTACGTCAGCCCCTGGTGTGCGCTGCCGCGCCCGTAGGAATAGCCGCAGTACTCGATGACGCAGGGCACCGGCTGACCGACCCCTCGGGGCAGCTGGAGCCAGGCCCGAACGGGTTGCCCGTCGTAGCCGGCAAATGTCAGGTCGAGGATCTCGACCGTACGCAGTTGGATATCGGCCGGCTGTCGGGTCAAGGTCCGCTCGGCTCCGTGCTCGAGGAGGGTCGCCGCCCAGAACTCGTCGAAGTCGGCGGGTTCCTGACGCGGAGGTCGGTACCTTTCGAGTTCATCGAGCGGCAGGTCGAATTTCACCGACCGGCCCCACGATCGACCGCATCGACCCGACAGGGGTCTACCCGTGCGGTTGGCGCTGTGCTTCTCACGTCGTTGTGCCTCAGCTTCCATGAGGTTTTGATTGAAGCGCTTCAATCATGGCACTGTAAGGACTCTCAGTTCGGATCGTCAAGGGCTTGCGGAGAATTCTTCGTTCCGTTCGATGCACGATCGCTGGTTCCGGCGCGTCGCAGCGCCCGGCCCTCCGGCCACCCGGCCTGCGCGATACTGTCAGCCACGTCGACCGATCGACCAGCACGCTCGTGTCCGGAACGGCCGACGCCGCGAGTGAACTGTCCGGAGGCAGCGGTGACGATCTGGTGGCAGCAGTGAGAAGGCCCGACCCCACTCGGCGCACGCGACCCGTCGCCGCCGACGTCGCCAGGGCAGCCGGGGTGTCGATGGCGACGGTCAGTAACTTTCTGAACCGTCCGCAGCTGGTTGCACCGAACACCGGCTCACGGATCGACGAGGCGATGCGCCAACTCGGCTACGTTCCACACGGCGCAGCCAGGCAGTTGGCGGCAGGTCGGTCCCGGTTGATCAGCCTGGTGGTGCTCGACCTGGCCAATCCGTTCTTCCTCGAAGTGGCCCGGGGCGTCGAGGATGTCGCCTCCCGCAACGGTTATGTGGTGACACTGTTCAACTCCGACGATTCGCCGACGCGGGAACAGCATGCCCTGCAGGCGATCGAGGAGCTCCGGGTCTCCGGTCTGTTGATCTCCCCGGTCGGTGCCCACTCCACGATGATCGGCAGAGTTCGAGCGGACGGGCTGCCGACCGTGTTGCTCGATCGCGGCGGCAGCAAGTCCGAAGGGTGCTCGGTCGCGGTCGACGACCACAGCGGGGGGGTCGTCGCCGGCGAGCACCTGATCGCTGCGGGCCTTCGGCGGTTTGCCTTCGTCGGCGGGAGTACCCATCTACAGCAACACCGTGCTCGATTGCGTGGGCTGAAGGCCGCGATGCGCGGCGCCGGCATTGCGGACAGCGACCTGATCATCGTTCGCGAGCAGATGTCGGTCGCCGGCGGACTCCGGGCCGGTGAGGAGCTACTGGCTCGGAGCCGAGGCCCGATCGGAGTGTTCTGCGGCAACGATCTGCTGGCCATGGGTGTCGAGCGTGCCGTGTTGACGGCCGGTCGACGGGTCCCGGACGACTTCGCCATCGTCGGCTACGACGACCTCACCTTGGCCAGTACTACTGCGGT
This sequence comes from Nakamurella lactea DSM 19367, assembly GCF_000426645.1. Classification (GTDB taxonomy): domain Bacteria; phylum Actinomycetota; class Actinomycetes; order Mycobacteriales; family Nakamurellaceae; genus Nakamurella; species Nakamurella lactea. The sequence goes on from NZ_AUFT01000024.1 coordinate 30,436, forward strand.
CCCGCTCACCTCGATCGCCCAGCCGATGTACGACCTCGGCAGCACCGCGGCGCGACTATTGATCGACGAGATCCAGTCCGCCGGCCACCAGCACGAGCGCGTTCAGTTCAAGCCGCAACTCATCGCGAGGGACAGCACACCAGCGACCGACCGGCCCGGTGCCGAGCGGCACTAGCCGGTCGGGTCGGCAGCATGAACAGCCAGGTGCACCGCCAGCCTTTCCTCGGGCCGGTCCAGGTCGGCCAGCAGCAGGGACCGGATGCGGCCCAGGCGATGCAGCACGGTGTTGCGATGCAGACCGAGAATGGCTGCGGTCGCCGAGGTATTCGACTCATTGTCGAGATAGCAGCGAAGCGTATGGACAAGTTCCCCGCTCGGGTCGGCCGCCCGCAGCGGCTGCACCAGCGAGGTGGCGATCTCCTGCAGGGGCCCCTGCGCATACCAGCCGACCAGCATCCGTTTGATGCTCAGCGGATCGATGTGTTCAACGGCGCCGGACATTTCACGAGACCGGGCGAGCATTGCGGCGTCCTGGGCGGTCTGCAGGGAACGACCGATCCCGGACACCCCCTGCTCGGCGGAACCGACCCCCGCGCACAGACTCAGACCGGGAGTGGCCCGCTCCACCTCCAGCAGCGACCGACGGACGGAGCGCAGCAGCTGCTCGATCTGTGCCTGGCCCGGATTCACCTCGGAGGTGGTCCAGAACGCCCACCCGCCAGGCCGATTCACCAGCCCGACCTCGATGTCGTGCCGGGCCAACGACTCTTCGAGGAGCCGGCGCGCACCGCTCGGGAACGCCGTCATGGTGCCCTGCCGCACCAGGACTTGGACGGCAAGATGCCAGCCGTAAAGACGCCACTGCAACGAGGTCGCTCGTTCGACCGTCGCTGGCGACGGCTCGTCCCCTTGTTCCAGGATCTCGGTGAGCAGCATCGCCCGCCGCGTCCCCTCACGCTCGGCACGCAAGGCATCCGTGGACAGGTGCGCGGTGAACGCTATGGCCGCGACCTGGATCGCGGCGATCACCACATCCGCGGTGGCTGAGTCGCTCCCGGACAACCCGGCCAAGAACCACAAGTTGGCGCCGCCGGGCCAGTTGAGGGCGGCCGGAACGATCACCGTCACCGATCCGTTGGCGCTGTGAACCAGCTGCGCGATACCGTTCGCCCGGCCCGCCGCGCCGCCCTCGATGACCGTCCGGACCTGCTCGCCCAGCGGCAAGCTGGCGCCGTGCACGGTCCGCCCCGCGGCGTCCACCAGCGCCACCGGCACACCGAGTTCGGCAGTCAGTGCAGTCACCAGCTCTGCCGGTTGGCCCGCGCTTCGACACAGCCGGTTCACCGTTCGCATCAGGGTCGCCGCCGCAGCCAGAGTCGGCACCCGGACGTGCGGATCAAGTTCCGCGGCCAGTGAACCGGCGTGGACCCGAGGCAGTAGCAACAGTGCGATGCCAAACTTCTCCGCCAACCGTCGGGTGGACATCGGCAGCGTCCGGGGCGGCGCTTCGGCCACCACGCCCGCGATGCCGGCCCCGACCGCCCGGCGCAACAGCATCTCTGCCGATATGTCCTCGACCTGCAGCTGCGCGCGGTCGAAGACCACCAGCGCCTTCGCGGGCAGCTCGGCCACCTGGCGAAGTGAGCCGCCGGCGACGACCTGCCCGATCTCTCGCCGAGCCGCGTCGGGGCCACCGATCAGCTCCCCGCCCGCGAGCGATGGCACGGCGAGCAGGTCGGCGAGGGTGACAAGACCGCCGGCGGGCATCGGCTGACTATAAGCCCGCCGATGGGGCACCATGCCCGACCGATTCCGAATCGTTGTGCACTCTGCCCGATGACGTGACGGCCTCGGCACTCTTCAATGAGCCACACCACCTGGAAGGGGACGAAGGATGACCGGACGAGCGATCGGCCTGGACGACATCGAGGACCTCGCGCTGGGCGCCGTGGTCCTCGGGACCGGCGGCGGCGGTGACCCGTACGTCGCGAAGATCATGCTGGCCGAGGCGATCGAGAAGTACGGCCCGGTGCCCCTGGTCGATGCCGCCGACCTGGACCCGGACGGGCTGCTGCTGCCGGTTGCCATGGTCGGCGCTCCCACGGTGATCGTCGAGAAGTTCCCGAACGGCAACGAGGCGCATACCGTGCTGCGGGCGCTGGAGGAGCACCGCGGCGACAAGGGTGTGGCGGTGATGCCGATCGAGGTCGGCGGGATGAACACCCTGTTCCCGATCGCCGTCGCCGCCGAACTCGGCCTGCCCTGTGTCGACGCCGACTCGATGCGCCGAGCCTTCCCACAGATCGAGATGACATTGCTGACGCTGGACGGGATCTCGTCATCCCCGATGACGTTGGCCGACGTCAAGGGCAACTACGTCTACTTCGACGCACAGGACAACGCGACGGGCGAGAAGCTCGTCCGGGCCTGCGTGGCACAGATGGGCATGATCGCGGTGATGAGCGCCTATCCGATGACGGCGGCGCAGTGCGCTCGACATGCGGTGAACGGCTCGGTCACCTTCGCCCTCGAGATCGGCCGCCGGGTCAACGCCATCCAGCAGGGCAAACCGGGCGCGTACGACGAGTTCCTGACCTTCTGCGAGGCGCAGATCCTCTTCACCGGCAAGGTTTTGGACATCGAGCGACACACCACCGCCGGCTGGGCGCGCGGCACCGTCACCCTGGAGCACCTGGACGATCGGAGCAGGGTGATGCGCGTCGACATCCAGAACGAGAATCTCATTGCCTTCGAGGACGGGGTGCCGCTGGCCACCGTCCCGGACCTGATCACCCTGATGGACATCGAGACCGGTGTGCCGATGACGACCGAATCTCTCGGCTTCGGCCAGCGCCTTCACGTCATCGGGATGCCTGCCCATCCCAGATGGATCACTCCGGACGGGCTGGCACTGGCCGGACCCCGCGCCTTCGGATACGACCTGGACTACGTCCCGCTGGGCGGAGCCCGATGACGGCGCTGCGGGTCGGGCTCGATGTCGGTGGCACGAACACCGACGCGGTAGTGGTTGACGAAGCCGGCGAGGTGCTCACCTGGCACAAGAGCGCCACCACACCCGACGTGCTGGACGGGATCCGCTCCGCGCTGGCGGCCGTGCTCGCCGATGTCGACCGGGAAGCGGTCGGCCAGGTGATGCTGGGCACCACGCACCCGGTGAACGCCCTCATTCGTCGCCGCGGCCTGGCCAGGGTCGGCATCCTGCGGATCGCGGCTCCGGCAACCCTGTCCATCTCGCCACTGTCGTCCTGGCCCCGTGACCTGGCCGCACTGGTGCGCGGCCAGGTGGAAATCATCCGCGGGGGCCACGAGTACGAAGGCACCGAGATTTCTCCTCTGGACGAAGACGCGACCGCTGCGTTTGCCAGGGACTGCCGGGATCGCGTCGACGCCATTGCCGTCACCGGCGTCACCTCCCCCGCAAATCCGGACCATGAGCTGCGGGCCAGGGCCATCATCACCGAGATTCTCGGTGATGATTTCCCGGTCACGCTCGGCCATGAGGTCGGCGGTCTGGGCTTGCTGGAGCGGGAGAACTCGGCCGTCCTCAACGGTGCCCTGCGATTCGTCGGGCTGGAGATCGTGCACGGCCTGGAATCCGCGCTCGCCGCCGAGCAGCTGGATGCCGACATCTATCTCACCCAGAACGACGGCACATTGCTGGCCGCGGCCGAAGCGGCGAGGCGGCCGATCATGACCATCGGCTCCGGTCCCACGAACTCGATGCGCGGCGCCGCCTACCTTTCCGGACTGACCGACGCGATCGTGATGGACGTTGGCGGCACCTCCACCGACGTCGGCCTGCTGATCGACAGCTTCCCGCGGGAGTCGGCCCTGGCCGTCGAGATCGGCGGTGTCCGGACGAACTACCGGATGCCCGACCTGATCTCCGTCGGCCTCGGCGGCGGCTCCATCCTGCGTCCGGTCGATGGGACCGGGCCGGCGGCCGGTCCGGACAGTGTCGGTCACGAGATCAACCGCCATGCCCTTATCTTCGGCGGTGGGACGCCGACGCTCTCTGACGTCTCTGTGATGTCAGGGCGCGCCGACTTCGGCGACATCCGGCTGGCCGAAAAGGTTCTCGATGCCGGGCGGGTGTCAGAGACCATCTCCTGGGTGGACGATCGGATCCAGTTGCTCGCCGACAGGATCAAGGCCGCACACGTCGACCTGCCGTTGATTGCGGTCGGCGGTGGCGCACACCTGGTTCCTGATCGGGTCGAGGGCGTCTCCGAGGTCGTCCGGCATCGCTTCGGCGGTGTCGCCAACGCCATCGGCGCCGCCATTGCCGAGGCGTCTGGGTCGGTCGACAGGTCCATGCGCTACGACGATTCCAGCCGCGAGGAGTGCCTGGCGGAGGCGAGTGCCGCCGCAATCGACGCCGCCATCCACGCGGGCGCCGACCCCGCAAACACCCGCATCACCACTGTCAATGAGATCCCTATGGCCTACATGCCCGGCAACAGTGCCCGGGTCCAGGTCAAGGCCGTCGGTCCGCTGCTCGCCCGCACCACCACTGCATCGAAGTGACTCCTACTACGCACGGAAAGGCCCGGAGATGAAGCACCGCAGGATGTTCGTCACCGCCGCCGCGATCTGCTCGATCATGATCGCTGCGGCCTGTTCGTCAACCAATGCCGGGTCGTCCGGCTCGTCCACCGCCGAGTCGTCCACCGCCGAGTCGTCCGCGGCCGGGTCGACAGCATCGCCGGCGGAGTCGTCGGCAGCATCGTCCGGCACGCCGGCGTCGGAGGCAAGCTCGTCGGCCGCCGGATCGACAGCCGCCGGAAGCGATGCAGCGGATCCGAACCTGCTGAAGGGGAAGACGGTCTGGTACGCCGATGTGACGGATGCCAACCCGTTGGTCCAGGCGATCGCCCAGGCCCTCAACGACCGGCTGACGGCCAACGGCGCCACCATGATCCGCTCGTTCGCCATGAACACCACCACAGGTCAACTCGATCTGGGCGTGCAGGCGGAGGCGGTGAACCGGGGAATCGCCGCCAAGCCGTCCGCGATCGCCTACTTCGTCGTTGATCCGAAGTCGATGAAGCCGCAGATCGAGCGGGCCCGGAAGTCCGGGATCCCGGTCTACGCCGCATTCGGCAAGCCCGACGGGTTCGACGTCGACGCCTACATCACCCTGAACGACGAGCAACAGGGCTATCTCTCGGCGAAGTACCTGGCCGATCATCTGCCCAAGGGCGCCAAGGTCGCAGTGATCAGCGGGCCGCCGACTCCCAACGTCAACGCCGAAATGGTCGGTGCGAACAAGGCGCTCGCCGAGGCCGGCGTCACCCTGGTCGGCGACGAGAACCAGCAGCGCAACCTGACCGACAACGCGGCTGGTGGACAGCAGATCATGCAGGGCATCCTGCAGCGAGAACCCGACGTGCAGGGTGTGTTCTCCTACAACGACGACTCCGCGCTCGGCGCAATCGCCGCCGCGAAGGCCGCGGGCAAGACCGTATTGTTCACATCCCGCAACGGCACCAAGGACGCGGTGGCGGCAATCAAGGGTGGGAGTCTGCTCGCCACCTGCGACATCGATCCGATCGCCCTCGGACACGAACTCGGCCAGGCGATCGTCGACAAGCTTGCGGGCCGTTCCGACCTGCCGGTCAATGCCCAGCTGCCGGCACCGGACACCAGCGACTGCCTGATCACGTCCGACAACGTCGCCTCTTGGAAGCCCTACGAGGAACAGATCCACTACCAGGACATCAAGACAGGCTGATCCGATGTCGGCCGATAACGAAGGTGCGACATGCTGATCGAGCTGCAAGGGGTGTCGGTCGCCTACCCCGGGACCCTTGCACTGGACCAGGTGTCGATGGAGATCTCGGCCGGTGAGGTCGTTGCGGTTGTCGGCGCGAACGGCTCCGGCAAGACCACCCTGCTGTCCACCCTCTGCGGAATCCGCCGGCCGACGGCCGGCCACCTGGTGCTGGGCGGGCAACAGGTTCGGTTCACCCGGCCCGCCCAGGCACTGGCACACGGTATTGCGATGGTCCCGCAGGAGCCGCAGATCGCGGACTCGCTCCCGGTCTGGGAGAACGTCCTGCTGGGTACCATCGGCCTGATCGATCGGGCACCGGGCCGGACCGCTCAGGCAGCCGCCAAACGGACGGTCGCCCAGGGGCTCCCGCACGTCGACCCGAACCAGCCGGCCGGCGAATTGCGGAAGGCGGACCGGGCGATCCTTGGTCTGCTGCGGGCGATGCATCGTCGGCCGTCGGTGCTCGCACTCGATGAACCCACCGCCGTTCTCGGCGAAAACAGCGTGCAGGTCGTTGATGCGGCGGCCCGTGCGGTGCGCGAGTCGGGCGGCGCGACAGTGCTGGTGAGCCACCGGCTTCGTGACATCGTTCAGTTGGCCTCCAGGGTCGTGGTGCTGGTGGACGGACGGCTGGTGCACGATGCACCGATCGGCGCCGTGTCGGTCGAGGACCTGATCGACCGGATCGCCTCGGGCCGGATGGCCGCCGGCGCAGCCGATGCCGGGAAACAATCGACCAGCGGCCGGTCACCGATCGCCGACCGGGCGAACACCGCTGCGCCGCGGAGCAACTCCACCCGGACAGACAGCATTCTGGAGCTGCGGGACATCGTCAGCGCCCACGGGCTGACGATCGACCAACTGGAGATCCGGCCCGGCCAGATCCTCGGCGTGGCCGGGCTCGCCGGGGCCGGCCGATCACGACTGTGCCGAACCATTGCCGGACACGCACCGTACCGCGGCGAGATCACCCTCGTCGGGCAGCGCCTGCCGCGCGGCGCTCGGAACCGTTGGCGAGCCGGAATCGCCTACCTGCCAGAGGATCGCAGCCGCGAGGCGGTGTTCGACAGCCTCTCGGTAGCCCGCAATCTTGAGATCGGCGAACTCCCCAGGGCGGCCCTGACTGGCTGGTTTGCGCCCAACCCGGACCGCGGGCGGACCCGGACGTTGATCGAGCGGTTCGGCATTCGAACGCCGGCCGCCGGGGCGCCGATCACCGCACTGTCCGGCGGCAATCAGCAGCGGGTGGTCTTGGCCAGGGTGCTCAGCCACCAGCCGCAGGCGCTGATCGCCGACGAGCCGACCCAGGGTGTCGATGCCGCCGGGCGGGCAGCCATCCACCGGATGATCAGGCAGTTCGCGGCGGAGGGCGGAGCCGTACTGCTGGTGAGCTCGGAATTCGAGGAACTGCAAGCGTTGAGCACCGACATCGTCGTGATGGTGGACGGCAGCATCGTCGCCCACCGTCCGCCGGACGTCGCCTATCGCGACCTGCTGGCCCTGGCCACCGGTGTGCACGTCGGCACTCCGGTCCATCCGGACGGCAATACCGCAGCACAAGGAGCGAATTGATGGTCACCCAGATCCCCTCCGATAATGTCGGCGCCCCGACGAACCCGACTGCTCCCGCTGCCGGCCGATCCGGTGGCCGGATCAAGTGGAGCCAGCTCGCGTTTCCGATGGCGCTGGTGGCGATGACGGTGTTCGGGTTGATCGCCTACCCGACCTTCCGGAGCCTCGACGGGCTACTGAACGTGCTGAGCTTCTCGTCGATTCTGATGATCGTCGCGCTCGGCCAGACCTTGGTGGTGCTGGGACGCGGCGCCGATCTGTCCGTCGGATCGATGGCCGGTCTGTCCGGTGCCGTCTTCGCCGTGCTGCTCGCGGGCGGCTGGCCGATGTGGGCCTCGCTGCTCGGTGCGTTGCTGTTGAGCCTGGCCATCGGCGTGATAGTTCACGGATTGCTGATCACCAAGCTGCGCATCTCGTTCCTGATCGTCACCCTCGGCACCTTCTCGCTGCTACGCAGCCAGGTGCAGGTGGTTCTGAACGGACAGAGTGTGACGGTCGACGCGCCGATGCTGGACAGTCTGGCGAACGGCCGCTGGCTCGGCATCCCCGCGCTGGTGTGGATCGCCGCCGCGCTCTACGTCCTGGTGGTGCTGCTGTTGCGCTGCACCGGCTACGGTCGCGCCCTGTACGCCACCGGATCCAACCCGACGGCGGCCAGACTGGCCGGACTCCCGGTGGATCGGGTGATCATCATCTCCTTCGCCCTCTGTGCACTGCTGGCCGGGCTGGCCGGACTGCTGTTGGTCGGGCAACTCGGGTCGGCCCAGCCGACCGCCGGCGCCGGTCTGGAGATGTCTTCGCTGGCAGCAGTTCTGCTCGGCGGGACCCGCTTCTCCGGCGGCAACGGGAACGCCACCCGCACCCTACTCGGAGTCCTGTTCCTGGGCATCCTCAACAACATTCTGTTCATCGCGGGAGTCAGCTCCTTCTGGCAGGGCACCGCCTCCGGTGCCGTGCTGATCGCCGCCGTAGCCATTGATCGGAGTCGCAAGGAATGACGAACGCACAGCAGGGCCCGCTCCGGCTGGGCATCGATGTCGGTGGCACCAATACCGATGCGGTGCTGATGTCTGGCAACCAGGTGTTGTCCACCAGCAAGATCCCGACCAGCCCGGACGTCATCTCCGGCATCGGCGCCAGTGTCAGCGCGGCGACCGCAGGTCACGACGTCAGCCGTGTCGATCGGGTGATCATCGGCACCACGCACTTCATCAACGCCGTGGTGCAGGCCCGGTCACTGGCCCCGGTGGCGGCCATCAGATTGTGCACCGCACCCGCGTCACTCCCGCCGTTCCTTGACTGGCCGTCCGCGCTGAGGGCCGCCGTCGACGGCGGCGTTCACGCCTGCAGTGGCGGCTACCAGTTCGACGGGCGGTTGCTGAATCCGTTGGACGAGGGCGAGATCGGACGGGTGGCGCAGGAGCTGGACCGCACCGGGCACCGGAACGTGGCGGTGACAGGGGTGTTCTCGCCGCTGGCCGGCGAGCAGGAGTCGCGGGTGGCGGAAATCCTGACCGACATGCTGCCGGGAGTGAGCATCACGCTGTCGCACCAGATCGGCCGGATCGGCGTACTGGAGCGGGAGAACGCCGCCCTGCTCAATGAGAGCCTGCGCCCGATGGCCGGTCAGGTGGTGGACGGGCTGGCCGATGCGATCGCCGACCTGGGCATCTCCGCCGGCCTGTACCTGACCCAGAACGACGGGACGGTGATGTCGCTGGACCGGGCCAGGCGGTACCCGATCACCACGATCGCCTCCGGCCCGACCAATTCGATGCGCGGAGCAGCGTTCTTGTCCGGCCTGGCCGACGCGGTCGTCGTCGACGTCGGCGGCACCACCACCGATATCGGGCTGCTGCGTAACGGCTTTCCTCGCGAGTCGGCGGTGGCCAAGGACCTGGGCGGGGTCCGGAGCAACTTCCGCATTCCCGAGGTCACGTCGCTGGGCATCGGTGGCGGCAGCGTGGTGCACCGCGACGGCGACCGCCTGGTCGGGCCCGACAGTGTCGGGTTCCGGCTCACCAGCGAGGCCTTGGTCTTCGGCGGAACGGTCACCACCCTCACGGACGTCGCGGTGGCTGCTGGACTGGCCGTCATCGGCGATCCGGCACTGGCCGCACACCTGCCGGCAGACCTTGTTCGGGACGCGCTGGCCGAGGTCAACGAACGCATCTTTGATGCCGTCGAAGAGGCCAAACTTTCCGACGCGGATCTGCCAGTTGTGATCGTCGGCGGTGGGGCGCAACTGATCTCACCCCGGACACCGCCCGAGAGATTGATCCGCCCGACCGACGGCGGTTCGGCGAACGCCGTCGGTGCCACGCTGGGCTCGATCGGCGGCGAAGTCGATCGGATCTACAGCCTGGCCGAACAGTCCAGGGCCGATGCGTTGACCGACGCCAGGGACGAGGCGATCAAGCTGGCGTTGCGGGCCGGAGCGCGGGCCGGATCGGTGAGCATCGTCGATGAGGAGGACATCCCGTTGAGCCATCTACCGGGCGGGTCGGCACTGCGGATCAGGGTCAAGGCGGTCGGTGCGCTGGACACGGCCGGAAGCGACCAGGAGAGGACGACGTCATGCGTCTGATCGGTGAGGACGAACTGGAGAACATCGCCGTCGGTTCGACGATCCTCGGTGCCGGCGGCGGCGGCGACCCGTACGTCGGGAAGCTGTTGGCACGGCAACAGATTCGCGAACACGGCCCGGTCACCATGGTCGGCCTCGACGAGCTCGCCGATAGCGACCAGGTCTGCTTCGTCGCCGGCATGGGCGCGCCCGGAGTGCTGGTGGAGAAGCTTCCCCGGGCATCCGAAGCGGTCCGCGCGGTGCAGTTGCTCCAGGAGACGACCGGCGTCGCCATCACCCACATCGCTCCGGCCGAAGCCGGCGGGCTGAACGCCATTGTCCCGTTCTCAGCCGCGGCGTTGGGCCTTCCGGTGGTCGACGCGGACGGGATGGGGCGGGCGTTCCCTTCCCTGGAGTTGGTCACCCCCACCCTGTACGGAGGCTTGTGCACGCCGTTGGCCATGGTCGACGAACACGGCAACGAGATGGTGCTGCGCAGCCCGTCGAATCAGTGGGCGGAGACCATCGCGCGCAACGTCACCCTTGCGTCCGGATGCGTCACCATGACGGCTCTCTATCAGATGACCGGGGCTCAGGCGAAGCAGTGGCTGGTCCCCGGGGTGCTGACCCAGGCCGAGGATCTCGGCCGGTTGCTGCGCGAATCCCGTGCCGCGCATCGGGACTCGGTCGAGGCCATCGTCAACCACCGCCGCGGCGCACTGTTGTTCACCGGTCGGGTGACAGCGGTGCGGCGGGCCAACGAGCGGGGCTGGACGATCGGTGAGGCGACCATCACCGGGACCGGCCCGGATCAGGGCAGCAGCATGGAGTTGCGCTTCCAGAACGAGCATCTGGTTGCGGTTCGGGACGGCGTCGTCGTCGCCTCCGTACCGGACCTGATCATGGCCATGGAGCACGAGACGGGTGAGCCGATCCCGGCAGAGGAGATCCGGTACGGGTATCGGGTCAGCGTTGTCGGGTTGCCGTGCGACCACCGTTGGCGCACCGAGGCCGGGCTAGCCATCGCCGGGCCCCGGGCCTTTGGCTACGACGTCGACTACCGGCCGGTGGAGGAGATCGCTGCCCGATCCGAGGTCGACGCATGAGGACGATCCTGCGCGGCGGCACCGTTTTCGACGGTACCGGCACAGATCCGTACCCCGCCGATGTGGTGCTGGACGGCTCCGTCATCACCTCGGTGGGGTCTGGGCCGGAGTTCCAACCCGGCGACCGCGTGATCGACCTGTCCGGACACACCGTCCTGCCCGGCTTGATTGACTGCCACGTTCATGCCGTGTTTTCCGGCGTCGACACGCTGGCGTTGATGCAGGAGCCGTTCTCGTACCAGTTCTATGCGGCCCAACGCAACCTGCAGCGCACCTTGGACATCGGCGTCACCACCGTGCGCGACGCCGGCGGCGCCGATCTGGGGATGAAGCAGGCCACCGACGAGGGCCTCATCGACGGCCCGGACCTGCAGACGGCCGTCACCGTGCTCAGCCAGACCGGTGGGCACGCCGACGGTTGGACCGTGCACGGCGACCTGCACCGTCTGCTGGTGGAGCACCCCGGGCGGCCGGACACCGTCGTGGACGGCCCCGACGAGATGCGCAAGAGGGTCAGGCAGTTGGCCAGGGCCGGCGCCGACGTGATCAAGATCTGTACCTCCGGCGGTGTGCTGTCGCCCAGGGACGATCCGCGGCACCCGCAGTTCGGCCCGGCAGAGCTTGAAGCCTGTGTCGCCACGGCCGCGACTTTCGGCCTGTCGGTGATGGCGCACGCCCAGGGCAAGCCGGGCATCATCAACGCGCTGCGCGCCGGCGTGCGATCCATCGAGCACGGGATCTACGCCGACGACGAATGCTTCGATCTGATGCGGGAGACCGGGGCGTGGCTGGTGCCGACGCTGTTGGCGCCGGTCGCGTTGATCCGCGCGATCGATGCCGGCGCCAAGCTGCCGGTGGCGATCGAGGCCAAGGCCCGTGCCGTGGTGGACATACATGCGTCGGCCATCGCCGCGGCCGTCGGCGCCGGGGTGAAGATCGCGATGGGCACCGACTCCGGAGTATTCGCCCACGGGATGAACCTGGAGGAACTGGTCCTGATGCAGCGCAGCGGAATGTCACCCGGGGCGGTACTCGCCGCTGCCACGTCCAGTGCCGCCGATCTGCTCGGCCTGGCCGATCGCGGACGGCTGGCACCCGGGTTGCGCGCCGACCTGGCAGTGGTCAAGGGAGATCCCTTCGATCTACCTGGTCTGCAACGGAATCTGACACACGTGTTCAAGGCCGGAGCGCTGGTCCGTGCCGCCGACGGGTCCACGGCCCGACGCCCCGCTCACCACCGATGAGCGGCCCATCGACCGTCTTGGACCGGCTGCGGGCCGGGCGGCGAGTTCTCGGCACCTTCGTGTTCGAGTTCCCAACTCCGGGGATCGGCCGGATCTGCGCCGGCGCCGGGGCCGAGTTCGTCATCTTCGATCTCGAGCACACCGGACTCTCCTTCGAGACCCTCACCATGCTGGTCGCCACCATGAGGACCACTACTGCCGCGCCGTTCGTGCGGGTACCAACGATCGCCCGGTGGGCGGTCGCCCGCACGCTGGACACCGGCGCGCAGGGGCTCATGGTTCCGATGGTCGAATCGGCCGCACAGGCTGCGGATGTGGTGTCGTGGGCCCGGTATCCGCCTGTCGGCGTTCGGGGAGCTGCGTTCGGTCTCGCCCACGACGACTACCGGCACGACGATGCCGTCGCGTACATGGAGGCGGCCAACACAATTCCGATTATCGCCCAGATCGAGACGGCCGCCGGACTGGCGGTGGCGCAGGACATCGCGGCGGTCGACGGGGTCGACGTGCTGTGGCTGGGCCAGTACGACCTGACCAACTCACTGGGGATACCGGGCCAGTTCGATCACCCCGAGTATCAGGCGGCGCTGCGCCGGGTCGCTGCGGCAGCCGCCGCCAACGGAAAGATGGCCGGTTTCATGGTGTCCGCCCCAGAGGACGTCGCCCCGATCGCAGACCTTGGCTTCTCGTTGTTCGCCTACAGCGGGGATGTGTGGATCTACCGGCAGGCGCTGCAGGCCGGATTGACCAGCACCCGAGCGCTGCTGAACAGTGACAGTCCTGCTGACGGCACCCGCCGGACCGGACCACCGCCGTCGGTAGAGCGATAGGGCGGACCTGGGCCTACGCCCCGGCCAGCGCCGGCCCGACCAGGTTGTCGACCAGCCAGCTCAACGGACGTCCGCCGAGTACCGGGGCAATAACGAAATGCGTCGCGCCGGCGGCGATCAGCTCGCCGAGCAGGGCGCGGCTGGCGGCCGGCTCGGCGGGATCGTCGGCCCGGACGATGAGCTGCACCGAGCGGGTCACCTCGCCCGGCGAGCGACCGATCTCCTCGCAGTACCGGTCGAGAACCGAACTGCGGGCGGCGAACTCCTGCGCGGATGGCCACGGGAAGTTCCAGATGTCGGCATGTTCGGCGACCACCCGCAGCGCGCGGTCGCCCCAGCCGCCGATCAGGATCGGTGGCTGGCGCTGCACCGGCTTGGGTTCACAGATCGCACCGCGCAGATGGATCGACGGGCCGTCGAAGTCGAACGGCTCCGCCGCGGCCCACATCCGGCGGATCACCCGCAGCGCCTCGTCCAGATCGCGGACCGCCCGGGCGGGTGAGACGAGCGGAACGCCGTAGGCCGCGAACTCGCGGATCGCCGGATTCTCACCGGCCGTGTTGCTGCCGCCGGCGCCGATCCCGAAGTCGAGCCGGCCGCCGGACACGATGTCGACGGTCGCCGCCATCTTGGCCAGCAGGGTCGGCAGCCGCAGCCGGTTGCTGGTGACCATCACGCCGAGCCGCAGCCGGCTGGTCTGGGCAGCAAGGGCGGCCAGCAGCGTCCACGCCTCGAGTGCGGCCGCCGTGGTCTCGCCGCGCAGCGGCACCATGTGGTCCCACAACCAGGCGTGCTCGAACACGTCGATGGCGTCGGCGTCACGCCAGCTGGCGAGGATGTCGGCGTAGCTCAGGCCGATCTGGCTGGTCTTGATGCCGAAGCTGAGTCGGCGTGCTGGTGTTGTCATCGTCTGCTCCCCTGCCAACGCTCGTCCCTACCGTCAGTCTCATAGATCGTCAGCGTAGCTGACGATCTATCGGACTGTAAGCTAGATTCGTGCCCAGCCGCCCCGAGCCGTCAGCCCCGTCGGTCATTCCGGAGCTGGCCGACCGTCTCACCTACCTGCTCAAGCACGCCCAGTTGCGGCTCGCCGAGCTGTCGGCCGCCGCGTTGGAGCCGCTGGGCATCAGCGGCCGAGAGTTGGCCGTGCTCAGGGTGATTGCCGCCCGGCCTCCGGTGTCGCAGCTGGAGATCGCCACCCGGATGGGCGTGGATCGAACCACCATGGTCGGCCTGATCGACGGGCTCGAACGCAAGAAGCTGGTCGAACGCGCACCGGACCCGGCCGACCGTCGTCGGAACGTCGTCGCGCTGACCGCCGCCGGCCGGACCGCAACCCAGCGGGGTTCGGCGGCCGCGGACAGGGCCGAACAGACCTTCCTCGAACCGCTCTCGGCAGACGAGGCGTCAGCCGCCCGCCGGGCACTGCGGCTGCTCGCGTTTCCCGGCGAGGAACGTCGGCGGACGCCGGAACACTCGGGCGAGCAAAGTGATTGAACCGTTCATGATGCGGATCGGGTTTCTCTCATTTGGTCACTGGACGCCGGCGCCGCCGGCCTGAGCGCCGACGGACGACTGCAGCTCGGCATCAGCCGCGGGTCACCCGAGCAGGTCGTCGACGGCTTCCGGTACCTCGGTCAGCAGCCCAAAGGTGACGAGCACGCCGCCCTGGCCCGTGGACACCCCGAAGTCTTCCTCGACGCGACCGACCGCAAACGGTTCGAGCAACCCAGCCGGCGCTCACTGATCGGGCGTCAGATGAATTGCAGGCCAGGCATGGGCCGGGTCTCAGTCCGGGAAAGCGACGTGCACGTCCCGCGGCGCCGGCGCCCCGGTCCCGGTCTCCACCAACGACTTCAGGCTCATCAGGTAGGTCGCCCACTTGGTGCTGCAGTGGTGCATGAACTCGACCGGCTCCCGCCAGCCCTCATGCTTGAACATCACGATGGTGTACTCGCCGTCCTGCCGCAGGGTCCAGTCGACGGTGGTGTCGATCCACTCGGCCGGGCCGTCGACCACCCGCCACCTGACGTGCTTGCCCTGGTCCAATTCGTCGACCCGCATGTCGAAGCCGCCTGGCGGGAAGCGGAAGGCGATCACCCCGCCCACGTCGGGGTCGCCGGTGGTGTCGTCGGTCCACCAGCCCGCCAGGCCCTCGATGGTGGTGATCGCGTCGTAGACCTTGTCCGGCGAGTCGGTGAGAATTCCGACGCGGTGCACGATGTCGAAGCCGCGCGTGCTGTCATCCATTGCTGTCTCCTTCTTTCCGTGGTGATAGTGGTGGGGTGCGGCCGCCGGTGCGGCCACGTTCGATCGCCTCGGCGATCTGCTTGATGCGGCGGAGCCGGCCGTCCCAGGCGTCGCCGACGGCGGCCAGTTGAGCAACCGCCCTGGCCAGCTGTGCCTGATCGACCTGGTAGCGCTTCTCCCGGCCGACGGGTGCGGCATGCACCAGACCGACCCGGTCCAGCACCGCAAGGTGTTTGGCCACCGCCTGCCGGGTGACCGGCAGCCGGTCGCTGAGTCCGGTCGCGGTGCCTGAGCCGTCGGCGAGCAGTAGGTCGAGCATCCGGCGTCGGGTGGGATCGCCGACCGCCGACCACAGGTCGTCGTCCACGGCGGTGCTCATCGGACTCGACCCGCCACGGTCGGCGCGTAGGTCTGCAGCCGGGGCAGGAAGATGTCCCAGCCGCGCTCGTGATCGAGGAACTGCTCCTCGAGAACCGCTGCCTCCCAGCCCTTCTCCCGCCATCCGGTCTCACTGAACTTCAGCAGGGTGCCGTCACCGGACGGCTCGAGTTCGAAGGTCACCAACAACGAGTTCCCCTCGGCGGCCACCTCGCCCTCCGGCGCCACCCAGCGAAACGAGAACCGGCGCGGCGGATCGACATCGACAACGGTGAAGCCCGCGACGTGCACCCGGTCACCGAAGACCAGCTCCCCGGTCCCCCCGGGCGTCGGGTCGAGCGTCACCTCGTCGGGCCACCAGTGCCGCAGGTGTTCCGGTTGGCTGACGACCTCGAACACCACCTCCGGTGACGCGTCGATCTGCAGTTGACGCTCCAGTACTCCGTACTCCACGACCGCCTCCTAGTGCAACGTTTGGTTGCGCTTCACTGTAGGAGACAATCGGGGCTGACGCAACCCTTGGTTGCATTGCAATCGCGCGACCAGAGCCGCCAGCCCGATCACGTTGACGCCGTCGGACGTGGAATATTCCTCACCGCCGGCGTCCGGATGCACGACGAATCGCCGATCGACGGCGAGGTCGTCGCAGGCTCGGCGAAAACCGGCACCCACTGAGGGCGCCGTGGATCGCTTTACCTCGACCGCGATCGAGGGTCGTCCACCCTGGACCAGAACGAGGTCGATCTCATCACCACGCGCCGTCCGGCAGTGATACGGCTGCATGCCGGAACCGCTTGCGGCGATGAGTGTTTCGACCACCAACGATTCGCAGCTGCCGCCGACCGCCGGATGCCCGAGCAACTCGTCGACTGTGCGAATGCCCAGCAAGGCATGGAGTACACCACTATCACGCAGATCTCGTCGGTCACGCCACGCAGTACCTCGAACAGTGCCGGTACCCGAAGCACCTCATCCAGGATCGCGAGTCGGGACTGCTGGGATCTCAGGTGGGCGTCAGCGTCGTCCAACCGTCGACGATCGGCCGGGCGCCCGAGATCCAGAACACCCCTCCGGGCGCGCGGTCCGCGATTCCTCTGGCCAACGTCGTCTTACCGATCTGACGACGCCCGAGCAGCGCGACAGCAGCGAAGGACCCCATCCGCGCACGGAGCTCCGACTCGACGCGCATCCTAGGAATCATGCGTGCAAATCTAAGACCAGCCGTTACATTTGCATGCCCGGTCGACGGGATCCACAACATCACCGGGAACAGTTGAGCAAAATGCCACGAGGCATCATGCCGGAAGATCACTGTCAGGGCCCGAGCCGGTGCAGCGGCACAGTCACGGTGCCATCGTCGAGAGTGAACGTCGTTCCTGTCCCGGTGACGATGAGCCTGAACATCGGGGCACCGACCGCCTCGATATCGATGGCTGCGACAGCAGCTGCTACCGACTGGGCTGCGCTCACGATCCGACCCGCACCGAGCTTCACCTCGATCGCCGCCCACCGACCGTCAGGAAGCACGAGTACAGCGTCGAGTTCGCGGCCATTCGAGTCTCGGTAGTGCCGGATTTCGCCTCCGACCCGCTCTGCCAGCACACTGAGATCGTGGAAAACGGCGGACTCGAACAACAGACCCGCGGTCTCAGGATCACCGGACAACCGGCGCGCATCCGCGCCCAATGCCACTGCTGCGAGTGACGGTTCAGCCAGATGCAGCTTATCTTTCGACCGCAGTCGAGCACGTGACCTTAGTTGCGGCGTCCAGGCCGACTGCCGGTCCACCACGAACAACCGCTCCAGGAGCGTGACGTATGCGGCGACGGTGGTGTCTTTGATCCCGGGGGCGACAGCGGCAGTGTCCGCGGCGAGCACACCGAAGGTCACCGGCGAAGCAGAACTTCGAGCGAGAGCAGCGATGAGCCGTCGGATAACCGAAGGATCGTGTCGCACTTCGGCGATGCCACGCACGTCCGTGCGGGCAATCTCGGTGAGATAGGCATCCAAGCTGCGTCGCTGGCGCTGGGGCGAAAGCCCTTGCATCGCCGGAAATCCGGATGCGACCAGGCGCCGTGTCACCTCCTCGAACCCGATAGAGTGCGAGTCGGTCTCCACCGATTGACCCGCGATCAGCGACGTGAGACTCACCGGGCCCTGAAGAGCATCTGTCCGCTCGCACCAGGCGAGTGTTCGCTGTCGCAAACGCAGGAATCTTCCAGCCCCTGAGTGACGGGTGACGTCGTCGGCGGGTGCGGCCGATCCAGTCAGGATGAACCGGCCAGGCTCGGCCGAACGATCCACGGCCCGACGCACGAGATTCCACAACTCGGGCGCGAGTTGCCACTCATCCAGCAGTCGCGGCGGCGCCCCGTCCAGCAAAGACGCAGCAGCAATCTCCAGCTGCTGTTCGACGATCGGGTCGTCCAGAAACACGAACGAGTCAGCCGCGTGGAGCGCCGTCATGGTCTTTCCGCAGGCGCGCGGACCCTCGACAACCACTGCACCCGCGGTCTGCAGGGCCTCCTGAAGCGCCTCGTCGATCACGCGGGTGCGGTACGGAATGCCGAGTACTGCGCTGGTATCCATCCGCCTCCTCGTCAATGTGCGCACTTCCCCGCAAGGCTAGAGGAGATTTTGCAGGATATCTAGGGTAGATCTTGCAGGGCTTCTAGGGGTGCTTCTGCAGCGGGGCTGATGCGGCCGACATGACACGCGTGACCAGCTGGACCTGCACGTCTATCGTCATTCGAGTCTGCCGGAGGTGAGCTCAGCGGCGTCGCCGGCGATGCTGCCGCTCACCCACCCGGCACGGTCGTAGCCGCCGCGAACCGGACTGGCCCGCATGGTGCCGCCCCACCGTTCCTCGATGAACTCGTCGATCCGTTCTTCCCGGGAGCGCAGCACCGGCAGGAAAACCTTGGAACTGGTGGTCGCCGACGCGTAGGCCGCCTGGTTCGTCTGCTCGAGTCGGGCGCCGATCCGATCCGTGAAGCCGAGCAGGAAAGCCGACCGGAACCGTTGGGAGCGTGGACGTTCACCCGGTCGCGCCCTGGCCGCCGCCATCCGCAGCGCCTGTTGGGCCTGGACCAGCAGCGACGTGAACAGCAGCTCCACCGCCTCCAGATCGACCGGGTAGCCGATCACCGTGCTCATCGATACGTCCGGCATGAAGAGTGCCCGGCAGCGGGTGTGCGCGGCGACGGTCTGCAGCAAGACCGACTTGACATCGGCATACGGCGGATCGACCGCAACCCGCAAGGTGCCGGGCGCCCCAGGGCCGGGGCCGGTCGCCTCGACCATCGCCAGATCGATGGCATGACGGGTCATCAGGTCCTGTGCCTTCGCGGTGAGTGCGGTGGCCTCCGCCTCGAACTCGGTCGACTCGGCCTTGGCCAGCAAGGCGCGGACCCGTTGCAGCACCGGGTCGCCCGGCGCGGCGGCGCCGGACTGGCGCACCGGTCTGACGGGATGGATCCCGGACGGCGGCGGGATAATCACGTCGAGCGACCGCACCGTTCCCAGCGCCGCCAAGACGCAACGAGCTGTCTGGATGGTGTCTCGGTGCGAGGCATGGGCTTTGCCCGCCCACTCGGCCAGCCAGTGACTTCGACGGGTCACCGTCGGCAGATCCGAATCGCGCAGCAGTCTTTCCCACCGCTCGTCGATTCGTTCGGCCTGGCGACCGAGGTGATCGGCCGCGATCAGGAAGCCGGTCAGTCGCACAGCCGTGGTGCCGGCCTGGAGCCGTACGCGGCGCAGGACCTCCTGGGGCTGCCACCCGTTGGCGTACAGCACGGCGAGCAGCTGCAGCAGTCGCAGTTGCGCGATCTCGATGACCACCGCCCGATCCAGCCCGTCGAGCACCTCCAACAGCGCGGATTCCGGCGACGGCCCGCCCGGCATCCGCACATCCTGCGTGATGATCGCCGACCACACCTGATCGGCCAGCGTCCAGACATCGGGCTCGGGCGCCGGCTCGGGCTTTGGCTCGGGCTTTGGCGCAGCCTTCGGCGGCGGTGCAGGCTCGGACGGCGGTGCAGGCTCGGACGGCGGTGCCGGCTCGGGCGGCGGTGCAGGCGCTGGCCAGTCCGACCAGCCGGCCCAGAATCCGTCGCCCGTCTGAACGTGCTCGCCGCCGCCGCTCCGGGCCCCATCCCGCGCCCGCTGCCGCTCCCGAGACCTGACCTTCGCCGCCCGTCTGACCCGATTGTTCTTCCCCATTCAGCGACCGTAGGAGCCGACACCGACAGCCGACGTCGAAGCGGTTGCCGTCAGCCCGTGGGTGGTGCCGGGCCCGCCGGGTAGCCTCGCGGAGATGTCCGATACCCAGCGACCCTCCCGCGTCGAGACTGTTCGCCAGGCCCTGGCCACCCATGGTCCGATGGCCGTGGACGAGCTGACGACGGTGCTCGCCGCCGCCGGACTCGACCTCGGACCCCACCCTGCCGAGTCCCTCGACGACATCCTCGATGAAGAGCCCTGTTTGATCATGCCGTTGGCCGACGGTCGGTGGGCCTGGCTGCCCGGGTTGCTGGAGGGACGGATCTTCACCCACCGGCTGACGGCGGCCGAGTGGGAATTCGACCTGATTGCGCTCGGCCCCGACCTGGCTCCGCTGGCGATGCTCACCGAGAGCCCGAACTATCAACACCTCACCGACGGATCGCCGCTGTCGGAAGTGTCACCGTTCCTGGAGCACGACCTGCTCGCCGAACGCGGGATACCCGAGGGCGCAGTCGGCGATCAGGACGCATTGTTGTTGGTGCCGGGGCGCTTTGCCGATCTATCGGCACGCAGCGGGGACCTGATCGGGCTGCGGGTCACCCCCGACGGGTTCGAGCTCGTCGCCGTCGACACCACCGCCCCGCTCGAGATCGGCCCGCCGATACTTGCTCAGCTCGAACAGCTTTCGAACGGACCCGGGGAGCTCGACGTCACCATCTGGTCGGCGTGCGCCGGCGACGATGCTTTGTTCCGCGAACCGGCGGCGCCGCTCGGTGAGCTACTTTCCGCCGGTGGCCTGGCTGTGCACGGCGATTGGGTTGCCCGAGCGGGGTTCGACTTCGACGGCTGGCACGTCCAGGGCCGGATCGAGGCGATCAAGGAGCGCTACGACTTGGATGACGACGAGGCGCTCGCCGTGCTGGTGACGGTCCGGATGTGTGAGCGGACGGCCGGGCTCGTCCAGGCGATGTCGGCGGCCCAGGACAATGGCTCCGAGCGCGACCTCGCCGACCTGCTGGCGCAGATACCCGAGTCGACCGACACGGCGGCGACTGGCATGGGCATGGCGGGCCCCGACCAGCAGCCGGACGACGACCGCGAGACTGTCCGTGCGGCCCTGGAGTTTCTCGACGAACCCGTTGTGGCAGCAGCTGTTCTGGACGAGATCAACGCTTCCGATTACCTGCCTGGGGCGGTATTGGGGATGTTCGCCGAGTCGACGGAGCCGCTGGCGCCGCGGGCGGCCCGCCCGGCGCTGCGCTGGTTGCGGGCCAATGCCTACGAGCAACTCGGTGACGTCGAAGCTGCCGAGAAGACCTACGGCGAGGCCGAAACGCTGGACCCGACCTGGCCGTTGACGCTGCTGTCGCTGGCCCGCTATGCCAGCGATCGCGGCGACGCCGAGCGTGGCCTCACCCTGCTGCGCCGGGCCGGGGCCCCGCCGGATGACGAACTGGTGCAGTTACTCGAGCAGTTCCGCCCGGTCGCACGCCCCGGCCTGGGCCGCAACGAGCCTTGCTGGTGCGGGTCAGGCCGCAAGTACAAGGTCTGCCACCTGCATCGTGAGGAGTCGCCGTTGGCCGAGCGGGCCGCCTGGCTGTATCAGAAGGCGGGTGCCCACCTGCTGGACAGCGCGTTCGGTGAGCTCCTGTTGCAGGCGGCCGAGGCGAGGTCACGGTATTGGGATTCGCCGGATTCACTGGTCGAGGCGCTCAATGACGGGCTGGCCGGCGATGCGGTGCTGTTCGAGGGCGGGGCGTTCGAGGAGTTTCTGGCCGTCCGCGGCGCATTGTTGCCGGCGGACGAGCATCTGTTGGCGCAGCAGTGGCTGCTCGTCGAACGTTCGGTGCACGAGGTGGTCTCGGTGCGGCCGGGTGAGGGGATGACGCTGCGCGACGTGCGCACCGGCGATGTCAACGAGGTGCGGGAGCGCGCCGGCAGCCGGCAGTTGAAGACCGGTGAGCTGTACTGCGCCCGGGTCGTCCCGGCCGGCGAGACCATGCAGATCTTCGGCGGGCTCGAGCCGGTGTCGATCGGCGAACGGGATCACCTGGTGGCACTGCTGGACGACGATCCCGATCCCGTCGAACTGGTCGCGTTCCTGTCCGCCCGGTTCGCGCCGCCGACCCTGACGAACACCGAAGGTGAGCCGACGGTGCTGTGCGATGCACAGCTGAAGGTCGGTGACGTCGAGCGGCTGATAGCGTTGCTGGACAACAGGTACGACCGCTCCGACGATCAGCCGGACGGGACGCTGACCTGGTTCGAGCACGTGGTGACCGGCGGCATGGAGCGGATCCGCGCCAGCCTGGAGCTCAGCGTCGACGAGCTGCACATCAACGCGAACAGCGAGACCCGCTTCGACCGGGTTCTCGGCACGGTCCGCGCGCTTGGCCCTTCGGTGACGCTGCTGGACGAAACCCGCGAGCCGGCAGGCGATCTGCGCGCCATGCAGCGACTCGCGGCGAACGGCTCCAAGCCACAGGGCGCCCTGCTCGACCCGGCCGCGGATCCAGCGCTCGCCGCAACGCTCAACGAGATGGCCCGCACGTACGAGGCGGCCTGGCTCGACGAGTCGATTCCCGCACTCGCCGGTCACACGCCCCGCGAGTGCGCGGCCGACCCGACCCGACGGCCCGACCTGATCCGGCTGCTCGACTCGTTCCCCGAGGACGACGGCACCCCCGGTGCGATGAGCCCGGCGCGGCTGCGAGCAGCGCTAGGCCTCAACGAACAGTGAGAAGCGGCGGACGCGGCATCAGTGGTCGGCCGAATACTCGGCGACATATTCCTCGAGGGCCAGACGCCCGAGCTTCGACACCGTCAGCCCCTCCCGCTCGGCACCGCGTTCCAACGGGTTGGGCTCCGCGTTTCAACGGATTGAGCTCCGCGTTTCAACGGATTAGGCTCCGCGTTTCAACGGGTTCGGGTAGCATCATGCCATGTCCTCCCTGGTCAAGCGCCACGTCGAGCACCTAGCGCGCGAGCTGATGGCCTACAGTCCTGGGCTGATCATCGAGGGCGCACGGCAAGTCGGCAAGAGCACGCTGGCGGGCCAGTTGGTTGACGGTTCGGATGCCCTCATCGTCACCCTGGACGATCAGCAGGTCCGGTCGGCGGCGGCAGAAGATATGCCGGGCTTTCTGGCGCAGGCCGGTCGACGCACCATGGTGATCGACGAGATCCAGCGTCTGCCGGAGCTGACCCTCGCCGTCAAGTCGTCCATCGACTCCGACCGCACAGCCGGCAGGTTCATCCTCACCGGGTCCGCTTCCCTGCTGCGTGCGCGAGGACTCGCCGACAGCCTCGCCGGCCGGGTACTGCGACTTCAGTTGTACGGGCTGTCGCAGGGCGAGCTGCACCCTCGCAACGACGACTTCGCGGCCCGCCTCACCGCCGACACAGACCGGCTACCTGAGTACCGCACCACCACCACACGCGCGGACTATGCAGCGCTCATCGGACGCGGCGCTTACCCAGAAGTCCAGGATCTGCCGGAAACTGCTCGGCGGCGCTGGTTGGACTCCTATCTCGACCGGATCGTCCGGCGCGACCTCGCCGACCTTCGCCGGGAAATCAATCCGGCACGCACAGAGTCGCTGTTGCGGGCGTTGGCCGGCAACCAGTCCGGCGAACTCGTGAAGGCGCGGCTGGCGGCTGCCACATCAATTCCTGCAAGCACGGTAACCAGCTATCTTGATCTCCTGCACGACGTAGGACTGTTCACAACGATCCCGCCGTGGACACCGAACCTCGCCAAACGCGAAGTCGGGCGGCAGAAGAGCCTGATCGTGGACTCTGCCCTGGCCACCCGTCTCGCCAGGGTGACGACCGATCAGCTGCAGCGTCTCGATCATGGCGAAGCATTCGGCGGTCTTCTTGAGGGATTCGTCGGCGCCGAGTTATTGCGTCAACAGACCTGGACTGCGCAGGAGTTCCAGCTGTTCCACTACCGCGATCGGGACGGACTCGAGGTTGATTTCGTCCTGGAACTCACCGGCGGCCAGGTCATCGCCATCGAGGTGAAGGGATCAACCTCGTTCAACCGCAACCAGTTTCACAGACTCAGAGAAATCAGGGAACGGTTTGGCGACCGGTTCATCGCCGGCATCGTGCTGAACACCGGTACCACCGGCTATCGCTACGGCGACCGCCTCTACGGGCTGCCCGTCGACGCACTGTGGTCGCTGTGAACGGCAGGAGATCACCGCAACGCCGACCGGGCTCGGGCACCGTCAGGGCCGACGGGCCGACGGAGCCCACGACGCGGGAACAACTCGGTGACCGAAACGATTGAACCGGGCATGAAGAAGATCGGGTTTCTCTCGTTCGGACACTGGACGCCGTCACCGCAGTCGCAGACTCGCACGGCGGCAGACGCGCTGCTGCAGTCGATCGACCTGGCCGTCGCGGTCGAGGAACTGGGCGGTGACGGCGCCTACTTCCGGGTACACCATTTCGCCCGCCAGCTGGCTTCCCCGTTCCCGCTACTGGCGGCGGTCGGCGCCCGCACCAGCCGGATCGAGATCGGCACCGGCGTCATCGATATGCGGTACGAGAATCCGCTGTACATGGCCGAGGACGCCGGCGCCGCCGACCTGATCGCCGGCGGACGACTGCAGCTCGGCATCAGCCGCGGGTCACCCGAGCAGGTCGTCGACGGCTTCCGGTACTTCGGGTACCAGCCCGAGGGTGACGACCACGCCACCATGGCCCGCGAGCACACCGAGGTCTTCCTCGACGCGATCGACGGCAACCGGTTCGCCCAACCCAGCCCACGGCCGATGTTCCCCAACCCGCCGGGCCTGCTGGGAATCGAGCCCCAGTCGGAGGGCCTGCGGGAGCGGATCTGGTGGGGCTCGGCGTCCGACTCGACCGCCGCCTGGGCGGCCGAGCATGGCATGAACCTGATGAGTTCGACGCTCAAGGAAGACGAGTCCGGCGAGCCGCTGCATGTCCAGCAGCGCAAGCAGATCGAGGCGTTCCGCAGCGCGTGGACCGCGGCCGGACACTCGCACGAACCGCGGGTGTCGGTCAGCCGATCGATCATGCCGCTGGTCGACGAGCTGGACCGCGCCTACTTCGGGGTCGCCGGCGGCGACTCCGACCAGATCGGCGCGATCGACAACATGCGGGCGGTCTTCGGGCGCACCTACGCGGCCGAACCTGACAAGCTGATCGAGCAACTCCGCGGCGACGAGGCGATCGCCGCCGCCGACACGCTGCTGCTGACCGTCCCCAACCAGCTCGGCGTCGACTACAACGCGCACCTGGTGGAGAGTGTGCTCACCCACGTCGCTCCCGGCCTCGGCTGGCGCTGACGCCGGCCTGCGCCAGCCGATTCCGGGCCGGAGCTGGGGCGGATCAGTCCGGGAAGGCGACGTGCACGTCGCGCGGCGACGGCGCCCCGGTTCCGGTCTCCACCAACGACTTCAGGCTCATCAGGTACGTTGCCCACTTGGTGCTGCAGTGGTACATGAACTCGACCGGCTCCCGCCAGCCCTCATGCTTGAACATCACGATGGTGTACTCGCCGTCCTGCCGGAGGTTCCAGTCGACGGTGGTGTCGATCCACTCGGCCGGGCCGTCGACCACCCGCCACCTGACGTGCTTGCCCTGGTCCAGTTCCTCGACCCGCATGTCGAAGCCGCCCGGCGGGAAGCGGAAGGCGATCACCCCGCCCACATCGGGATCGCCAGTCGTGTCGTCCGTCCACCAGCCCGCCAGGCCCTCGATGGTGGTAATCGCGTCGTAGACCTTGTCCGGCGAGTCGGTGAGAACGCCGACGCGGTGCACGATGTCGAAGCCGCGCGTGCTGTCATCCATTGCTGTCTCCTTCTTTCCGTGGTGATAGTGGTGGGGTGCGGCCGCCGGTGCGGCCACGTTCGATCGCCTCGGCGATCTGCTTGATGCGGCGGAGCCGGCCGTCCCAGGCGTCGCCGACGGCGGCCAGTTGAGCGACCGCCCTGGCCAGTTGCGCCTGGTCGACCTGGTAGCGCTTCTCCCGACCGACGGGTGCGGCATGCACCAGACCGACCCGGTCCAGCACCGCCAGGTGTTTGGCCACCGCCTGCCGGGTGACCGGCAACCGGTCGCTGAGTCCGGTCGCGGTCCCTGAGCCGTCGGCGAGCAGCAGGTCGAGCATCCGGCGTCGGGTGGGATCGCCGACCGCGGACCACAGGTCGTCGTCCACGGCGGTGCTCATCGGACTCGACCCGCCACGGCCGGCGCGTAGGTCTGCAGCCGGGGCAGGAAGATGTCCCAGCCGCGCTCGTGATCGAGGAACTGCTCCTCGAGAACCGCTGCCTCCCAGCCCTTCTCCCGCCACCCGGTCTCGCTGAACCTGAGCAGGGTGCCGCCGCCGGACGGTTCGAGTTCGAAGGTCACCTGCAGTGAATTTCCCTCGGCGGCCACCTCGCCCTCCGGCGACACCCAGCGAAACGAGAACCGGCGCGGCGGATCGACATCGACAACGGTGAAGCCCGCGACGTGCACCCGGTCACCGAAGACCAGCTCCCCGGTCCCCCCGGGCGTCGGGTCGAGCGTCACCTCGTCGGGCCACCAGTGCCGCAGGTGTTCCGGTTGGCTGACGACCTCGAACACCACCTCCGGTGACGCGTCGATCTGCAGTTGACGCTCCAGTACTCCGTGCTCCACGACTGCCTCCTAGTGCAACGTTTGGTTGCACATCACTGTAGGGGACGATCGGGACTGACGCAACCCTTGGTTGCATTAACGTCGGTCCGGGAACCTAGGGTGTGGAACATGGAACTGCCGTCATATTGGCTGCGCCGGCCGAATTCTCCGCGACATCTGCCGTCCGAAGAGGCGATGGATCGGCTACTCGACCGGATCCTGGCCAGCCCCGGCGGGGGCCCGATCGACTATCAGCTGGACGTGCCGAAGTGGCGGTTCCTACAGCACGCCGTCGACCGAGAAGGCCTGGTGCTGCACGGCTCCAGCGATCCGGCCCTCACCATGCTCGAGCCGCGGCAGCCGTCAGACCCGCTCGAGTTCAGCGACCGGAACGCGGTGTTCGCCGCCGCCGACGGCATCTGGCCGCTCTACTTCGCGGTCGTGGACCGCGCTAGGCACCGGATGCGGCTGCTCAACGCTGCCATCCGGGTGCTGTCCCCCGCCGGCCCCAGCGACCCGTACTACCTCTTCTCCATCTCGGCCGGGGCACTGGCCCAGCGACCGTGGCGCACCGGCACGGTCTACCTGCTGCCGGGCGAAACCTTCGAGCCACAGCCGCCGATCGACGCCGGCGGGCGGCGCGTGCAGGTCCTGCAGTCGGCCAGCCCCGCTCCGGTGCGGCCGATCGCAGCGCTCTCGGTGGATCCGACGGATTTCCCCTTCCTGCATCAGATCCGCGGACACGACGACGAAGTGCTCGGCGCGCGGATCGCCGCCGACCCGACCGGGTTCCCCTGGTTGCAGCACGGCGATGAGTAGCACGTCGGTCCGCCGGCCTTGCGGGAGAGTGGCTCAGACTGACCCGCATCGCGCCGCGCATCGTCGATGTCGAGGTCATGAACGTGGTGCGGGACCAGTACTTGCGCATCGAGGTCCCCGAGTAGCGCCCCCGATCATCATCCGCCAGACGTCGGGCCCGCTCAACCGAGGTGTTGCGCCGACGCACTGCGGAATCGCTCGACCAGCGCCGATAGCCCGATCACACTGACGCCGTCGGACGTGGAATATTCCTCACCGCCGGCGTCCGGATGCACGACGAATCGCCGATCGACGGCGAGGTCGTCGCTGGCGCGGCGAAAACCGGCACGCGCTGATGGCGCCGTGGATCGCTTGACCTCGACCGCGATCGAGGGTCGTCCACCCCGGACCAGAACGAGGTCGATCTCATCACCACGCGCCGTCCGGTAGTGATACGGCTGCAGGCCGGAACCGCTTGCGGCGATGAGTGTTTCGACCACGAACGATTCGTAGCTACCGCCGACCGCCGGATGCCCGAGCAGCTCGTCGACGGTGCGAATGCCCAGCAAGGCATGGAGTACACCGCTGTCACGCAGATGGATCTTGGGCGACTTCGTCAGCCGCTTGCCGGTATTTGTCGCCCACGGCTGTAGGCGGCGGACCAGCAGCAGGTCGACGAGAAGATCCACATAGCGGGTCACGGTCGGGCTCGTCACCCCCAGCCCCTGCGCCAGCCGCGCGACGTTCAACAGGCCCCCGCTGTTGTGTGCCAGCATCGTCCACAACCGCCGCAGCGTCTCTGCTGGAATGCGCGGGGCGAACATCGGCACGTCTCGTTCCAGATATGAGCGGATCAGGTCTTCGCGCCACTGCATCGACGGTTCATCTGCCACCGACAGACTGTCGGGAAACCCACCCCGCAACCACACGGTGTCGGCGCCGATACCGACCTCCGCTGCCTCATCCACCGCGACGCCCGGCAGCTCTAGATGCGAGATGCGGCCCGCCAGGCTCTCTGAGGACATCCGCAGCAGATCGAGCGAGGCAGAACCCAGCAGCAGGAACTGACCGGTTCGATGCCCGGCGCGCCGATTATCGTCGATCACGCCACGCAGTACCTCGAACAGCGCCGGTACCCGATGCACCTCATCCAGGATCACGAGTCGGGACTGCTGGGATCTCAGGTAGGCGTCAGCATCGTCCAACCGTCGACGATCGGCTGGGCGCTCGAGATCCAGATACACCGCTCCGGGCGTGCGGTCCGCGATTCCTCTGGCCAACGTCGTCTTACCGATTTGACGAGGCCCGAGCAGCGCGACAGCGGCGAAGGACCCCATCCGCGCACGGAGCTCCGACTCGACGCGCACCCTAGGAATCATGCGTGCAAATCTAACACCAGTCGTTACATTTGCACGCGCAGGAGCGAGCGGCGCCCGGACGGGCGGCGTCACCGGCGTGCCCGGTACTGGCGGGGCTGACGAGGACGGCGCCGACGGGGGCGGGACTGACGGTCGCGGGACTGACAAGGGCGGGGCTGACGAAGACGCCGCCGGCGACGGCACCGTTGCCGAGGGCGGCACAGCCTGGCTTTGGAGGTAGGAACCGACACCGAATGCCGCCGGGAACCGACACCACCTGAGGCCGCGAATGACTGGAATGGCGGTGGGATTTGGCATCAGGCTAGAGCGGAGTGCTGATAGCTCAAGTCGGGTTGGCCGCAAAACTGCGGGGCCGGGACTGTCCGGCGGTGCCTGGATAGGCCGGACGGACGCGCGCTACTTGGCGCGGGCTTATGGGATGCGGAGGATGCGGACGGGGTCTCGTCGCGCGGCGGCCCAGGACACGGGTATGGCGGCGATGAGGGCGGCGGTGACGGCGAGGACTGCGACGGCGATGGTGAACGGCCAGCTGGGGGTGGCGCCGATGATCTTGGTGAGGATCCAGCCGGCTGCGGTGCCAACCAGGGCGCCGGTGAGCGCCGGCACGGCGACTTGGACGAGGACGAGTCCGATGATGGCATCACGGCCGGCGCCGAGTGCCCGCCGGCGACCGAAGTCACGTTTTCGGGCGGCGACGGCGGCGTAGGTGGACAGGGCAATGATTGCGATGCCGGCGGCGAGGACACCGATGGATTGGGCTCGTCCGGAAGATCCGAGTTCGCCGCTGATCGCGATGCCCAGATCGGCGAGTGTCTGCGAGGCGGTGATGGTCACGGTCGACTGGTCGTTGATGCCGAGTAGTTGGTGGAGGCTGTCCTTGACGGCGAGGACGTCGGAGGCTCGGTCGGCCAGCACGTACAGGGTGGTGATGCCGACAGCGTTCTGGCCGGTTGCGGTGCGGCTGCCGGCCAGGACGCTGTCGGGAGCTGGGTTGACCAGGATGTAGGGCGCGAGTTCGGCGAGGATTCCGGTGGGGGCGACCTGGCCGACAACAGCGGTGGGGTGGTCACGGTAGAGGATGGTGCCGGCCGGGTCGATGAGTCCGGTCGCGACCTGGCTGGCGGGGCTGACGACGGCCTCGCCGGGCGCGGGCCAGCGGCCCGTGGTGACCGGAAGATCGGGTGGCGCTGTGCCGTAGATGCTGCGGGCCGGGACGGCCCGCCCTTGCCCGTCCAGCAGGGCGAGGCTCGCGTCGCTGGCCGGCCCGAGACCGAAGGCCCAGGACACCTGGGACAACGCGCCTGCGCGGGTGACGAGCAGTCGGTCGAGGGTGCCGGTGGGTGCCGTGTACTGCACGGTGATCAGCCGGGTGCCGGCCTGTTCGATTCGCTGCGCGACTTGGCGTTCGGCGGCCGCGCCGCGGCCTGCGGTTGCGAATACCGCGACACAGAGGCCGGCGACGATGACGGCCAGGGTGATGCTCGCGCCCAGCGCCGACCTGGTGATCGCGATCCCTTCCCGGATCAGGGTTGCCGGTCGGGCCTCACCGGTGAGTTCCCGATGCGTGCTCACGCTGTGTCCGCCAGGTCCAGGTGCGCGGTACAGGCGATGGCGCGGGCCCGGTCGTGGGTGGCGACGATGACGGTGCATCCGGCTCGGGCCTGCTGGTCCAGGATGTTCCAGACCAGGTCCGCTGCGTCGGTGTCGAGGTTGCCGGTCGGTTCGTCGGCCAGGATCACCGGCGGGGATTTCACCAACGCCCGGCACAAGGCGACTCGTTGCGCCTGGCCGCCGGAGATTTCGCCGGGCCGATGTTCGGCACGGTGATCGATACCCAGTTCCTGCAACAGTTCCCGGGCTCGGGACTGGCGACGGTCGGCTGGCATGCCGGTGTAGACGGCTCCCTCCATCACGTTCGCCAATACGGTCCTGGACGGATCCAGCATCGCGTCCTGGAACACGAACCCCATCGTGCGGGAACGCATCTGGCTGCGATCGCGATCGGATCCGGTCGCAGCCGGGATCCCGCCGACGACCACATCGCCCTGTTCGGGTGCCAGCAGCAGTCCGATCAGGTACAGCAGCGTCGACTTGCCTCCTCCGGACGGCCCGGTGATCGCGGTGACGGTTGCCGGCTCGAACCGATGGTGAATGTCGGTGAGGACCGGCGGTTGGCGCCGCCGGTACCGGAACGTCAACCCCCGGACCTCGACCGGCGTCGGTTCGATCACGACGTGTTCCTGTCCGTCGTCATCCCGGGCTCATGATCCGGTCTCGCCGAACAACTGGATCTGCTGCCCGGGGTCCACCCCGCGAACTGCCGACAGGCCGCCGCTGGTGGCCAGGACGGTGATCGCCCGCTGGGTGCCGTCGGCGAGCACCACGGCGGTGGATCCGTCGGCCGCGCTCAGGATGCTGGCGACCGGAACCAACGGACCCTTCGTCGGCGGCACTACCACCACCGATGCCGGCACCGATGTCGGTCCCGGCACCGGCAGGCTGCCGCAGTCGTTACCGCAGACAGGTTTTCCGGACGTGTCGGTGACTGTCCACAACACGCCGCCGTTTTCGTGGTCCTGGGCGGATTTCGCGACGTGGCCCTCCCACGTCACGCTGCCGTGGGGGATCAGCACCCGGCCGTCCTGCGGAATCAGCGACGTCTGCTGCTGGCTCAGCGCAATCGTGAACGTCGGATCGCCGGTGACGACCGTCGCCACCGTCGACCCGGCCGACACCTGCGACCCCACGATGACCTGGTCGGGCACGACGACGCGTACCGGCAACACCGGGGTGAACGTCACCTGGCCCCGCCGCACCACGCCATTGCTGGGCAGTCCCACGTCCTTCTGCCATTGTTTGGTCGCCGCGACCGACGCGGCGTCTTGCACCCCGCTGACCTTGACCTGATACCCGAGGGTGCCCAGCATCCGCTGCAGCTGCTCGACATCGGCGCCCCGCACTCCAGGACCGATGTCGCGAAAGACCGGTACCGAGCCGACAGCGACGAACGACGGTTGCAGATCGACGCTGAGCAACCGGTCGCCGGCCTTGATCGTGTCACCCGAACGCACATCGATCGTGGTCACCGTCCCGGCCGCCGGCGACACCACCGGCCGACCCGAGGGCCACGCCACCGTCACCGACACATCAACGGAGCGCCCGACCTCGCCGGCCACCACGGTGTACAACGACGGCGTCGGCCGATCCAACGGATCCGCCTCCGGGCGGCTCACCGTCGTCCCGGCCCAGAACGCTGCCGCGCCCACCAGCAACACCAACACCAACCAACCGATCACCGCCCGATAACGGTGCGATCGAGAATCCGCTGCGGCGATCACAGTCCCCTTCCGACGGAACGGGGCGGCACCACAGCGGCGCCGCCCCGGAGTACGACGAACGCAGTCAGGCCCGCTCGCAACCTGCGTAGGTACCCGCGTCGTCGATGATCCCGCCAGTAACGGTGACCTTCCAGCCACCGCCACCCAACGTTCCGTAGTCCTTGTGGTTCGTGGTCACGCCGTCACTGTGGGAGAAGTTGACCCCTCCCGGCGCGTATCCGACTGAGCTACCCGATGTTCTCGACAACAGATACGACTGCGGAGTTGTCGAGCCGGGACAGTTCTTGGTGCCTGACTTGCTGACGGCAGCTGAGGCCACGCCGGTCCCAGCCAGGATGAGTCCGCCCGATGCGGGAACGACCACCATGGATCGCAGTGTCTTCTTCATGTCTGCTCACTTCCTTGTGTGCGACAACGGTTTCTTACATCCCAAACACGCGTGTTCGATAGGCGTTCCCTCCCTCTGCGATGGTTGCCTTCTATCCCACAACCTTGTTGGGGCACTTCGAGAGTCCAGTACCGATGTCCGACTCGGAAAGGCCGTTGAACACGTTCCAATCCGGCGCCCCGGTCTGTCGAGCGACGTCTCTGTAGGTCTCAAACGTCTGAGCCGGTGCCACGGAGAATCCGTTGTCGCTCAAACATTTCCACTGTGCACGCTGCATGTCGTAGTAGGCCCGCAACTGCTCGTCGGTGAAGTTTCTCGTCTGGATGACACCAACCTCGACCAGGCACTGATGCTGCACCTGTTCGAGCGTGGTGTTCTGATCTTTCGGCAGACCAGGAAAGGTCAACGTGCCGTCTTCCGCAACATCAACTGGCACGCCCTTCTTCCGGATGCACGCCGAATAGGCATCGATGTACTCCCGCTGTGTGCCTGTGAACGTTTTCAGGTCGGCGTCGTCCGCGACGGTCGTCACCCCGCCCCCATCGCCGCCGTCCGAGGTCGAGTCACTTGTCACCGCGGAGGTGGTCGACGTGCGGGGGGCCGTGACGCTGCTACGCACGCCTGAAGTCGCGCTGGGTGGATCCGTTGCCTGGGAGCTGACAGTGATTTCAGGTTTGCTCTGGAGTCCGCTCGCTGACGGGCTCGGCTGCTCGCTCGCCGAGTTCGTGCAGCCCGAAGTCAGCACGACCAGCATGGCAATGACGGCACCCGACCGAAACTTCAATCCCCGCACCTCCCGACGCCGCAAAAGCTACGCCGCAGAGCCCCGACCAGGCAAGAAGTTCCGCGTCGACTCAACCGGCCGTGACCAGATTGATATCTTGCGGCCGTCCCACGACAGGGTTGCGGGCTGATCAGCCAGCGGATGGTGTTGGTGCCGTCCGTTGGGTGTGAGCGAGGCGGTAGGAGTCGGTGCCGGTTTCGATGATGGCACCGCCGAAGG
This sequence comes from Nakamurella lactea DSM 19367, assembly GCF_000426645.1. Lineage (GTDB taxonomy): Bacteria > Actinomycetota > Actinomycetes > Mycobacteriales > Nakamurellaceae > Nakamurella > Nakamurella lactea. Next base: position 63,948 of record NZ_AUFT01000024.1, read on the forward strand.
TCAACCGGTCGACGACAGCGGCACACAGGCGGGGGTCGGTGAAGGTCTTCGTCCAGCCGGCAAATGACTCGTTGGAAGCGATCGCAACGGACGCCTTCTCTTCGCGTTCGGTCAGAACCTGGAACAGGAGCTCGGCACCGCGGCGGTCCAGCTGCATGTAGCCGAGTTCGTCGATGCACAACAGGTCGACGCGGCCGTAGCGGGCGATCGTTTTCGACAGCACCATGTCGTCGGCGGCCTCGACGAGTTCGTTGGCGAGTTTGGTGGCCAGGGTGTACTTGACCCGGTAGCCGGCCATCGCTGCCTCGTTGCCTAGCGCGATCAGCAGGTGTGACTTGCCGGTGCCGGAGTCTCCGATCAGACACAACGGCTGGCCCTTTTTCACCCAGTCACACTTGGCCAGGGTGTGGATCAGCGCGGGGTCGATGTTCGGGTTGGCCTCGAAGTCGAACGCCCGCAGAGACTTCTCCCTGGGGAACTGGGCGGCCCGGATCCGCCGCTCGGACCGCCGCCGTGCCCGGTCATCGCATTCGGCCAGCAGCAACTCGGCGAGGAAGCCTCGGTAGGACATTTGCTCGGCGGCCGCACGGCCGGCCAGATCGGAAGACAGCGCACGGATGGTCGGTAGCCGGAGCATCCTGCAGGCCTGATCAACGGCGGCGTCGGCGGCCTCCTCGGTCAACCCGCGACGGCGACGGCTCGTGGTCATGATCGGCTTCCTCTGGAGGATTGGGTACAGCGGGACGAGCTGCTCTGTCCGCGGCGCAGCAACTGGTCGTACTTGTCCATGTCGGGCAGTGACCTGGTATCCGGTGGTAGCTGGATCGCGCGGAGGCGCCGTTCGGTCAACGACGACACCGCCGGCCCCAGAGCGCTCCTCCCGGGCGGCTCAGCGGTGATGACCGGTTCTTGGTCGGTGATCTTGCGGGCCTCCAGAGCGACCGCGTCCGCAGTGAGGGCGCCGACGCGTAGTGCTGCGGCGATACCTTCAACGACGTGCTGGTGGGCCATGTGCCGATGCAGCAGCAACACCTCGATCAGTGCCCGAGTGCCGTCAGCATCGCCATGCGCTTTGCACGCCGCGGCCCACCAGGCATCGTGGACCGGGGTGAACTTCCCGGCGGCCCGGGCCTGTTCCAACGCGGTCGCTCCCGGAAATGCCCCAGGCTTACGGATCAGCACCTCCAAGTAGTGGTCAAGGTCCAGCCGGACACCGCCCTTGGACACCAGCCGCTCATGGCGCGCGACCACGGTGCGGCCGTCATAGACCTCCAGCTCCGATGCGTGCAGCAACACCCGAACCTGGCGGCCGACCAGTCGCGAGGGCACCGAATAGCGGTTCATCCGAACCATGACCTGGGCGTAGCGGTCCACCCGCGGGCAGAACCAACGGCCCGTCTCGAACGGATCAGAGGGCAACGGGTTCAACATGGATTGTTCAGCGGCGAAGGCCTGCCCGATGGTGTGGGTCCGGCCCCCGATCCGGCGGTCGTCATCGGCGCGGTCGTACTGCTCGATCAAGGCATTCAGCTCGGCCAGCGAGTCCACCTCCGGGATCGGAACCAGGTGGTTGCGGCGGAACCAGCCGATCTGGCCTTCCACCCCTCCCTTTTCGTGCGCCCCGCCGATGCCGGGCTGGCAATAGAACGCCTCGATACCGAAGTGGGAACGGAACGCGATCCATCGCTCGGCCTCCACCCGCTGCCGGCTGAACCCGATCACACTGGCCACCGCAGCCTTCAGGTTGTCGTAGCGGATCTTCCCGCTCGGCACGCCGCCAAGCACATCGAAAGCGTGCACATGGCCCTCGAAGAAGGCTTCCTGGCCTGCCGTCGCCGACACCCGGTGCACCGACTTCCCCGAGTACGACAGCCGCAGACAGAACAACGCGCATTTGACCAACTCGCCGCGAAGACGCACCACCAACTCGCCGAAGTCGACCTCGCCCTCGCGCCCAGGAACATGCGTCTGCGGCACGAACACCGCCGCAGGGTCGCGGCCCGCCTCAACCCGGATCTCCTTCCGCCGGGGCCCGACATAGTCACGAACCATCCGATACGAGATCCCCGCAGCGTCGCGCTCATCCAGGAGGCGATCGAAGATCCGTTTCGCGGTATGCCTCTGCTTACGCGGGGCATCCAGGTCGGCCCGCAGCCACCCGTCAACCACCTCCACGAACGGATCCAGCTGGGAGCCCCGTGGCGGAGGTTTCTTCCGCGGCTGCGGCCAAGCCGACCCTAACCTCGTGCTTTCGTCGAGGTAGCACCGCTGGTGTGTGTTGATCATGAAGAAAGGTGCTCTGACCTGCAAGGATTGGTCTTGTCTAGGGACCGTCCGTGCTGAAGATCAGGAGCACCTTTCTGGTGTCGAACTCTACCTCGTTGTATCCGCGGGTCCGCGTTGATCAGAGGGCGTCGGGTGTGGTGTCCCACGCCGGCGGGGTGATGTTGACCGAAACCGTGCGGCG
>NZ_AUFT01000025.1 GCF_000426645.1 Nakamurella lactea DSM 19367
TCCCGCCGAGTACACCTGCGGCTGTCGGCGCACACACCCTGGGTCCGCCTGATCACCACTGCCATCAGACAGCTGAACCCAGCACCGACCTGACCATCAGAACCCGACCTATCCCGACCTGGCAGCACCACCCCTCGGGCAGTGGAACCCGACGCACCAACCGCGGCGACACGCGGACCACCAGCCACCACCAACCGCAAACGGAAGGAGAAAAGGATCAAGACCCGGCGCCATCAGACCAACCCGGCCGACTCGCGAAAGATCGAGGCTAAAGCGGCAACCACGGTGCGATATCCGACTCCGTGCTCTCTCTGCAGTGCCCGGTTCGACAGCCCCGAACGCGCGCCACGTCGGATCGCTGCATACAACTCGACCTTCGACCGCTGCGCCACCACCAACCCTCACCTCAACGCTGGGCAGCCACATCATCACCCCGCCACCCGAGTGGTGTCGATACCCACCGGCACAACATTCCCCCGGCCTTAGGTGGTGTCGGTTCCCGGCGGCATTCGGTGTCGGTTCCTACCTCCAAAGCCACACAGCCGCCGCACCGCTCTCGGGCAGCGCCGGCTGACGCCCGAAGACATCAACTTCGTGCGATTGACCTAGTCAAGCTCATCGCAGATGAGCCGCTTAAGCATCTGGCGGAGATCCCACCGCTATACGAAAGGCTGGTATGCGACCGTGGGCAGGACGTTATCGATCCGAAGGTCGACGCTGTCCCACTGATTGTTGGCCCGCAGGATCCGCAAGGCCACGGACAGGTCGGTCGGCGCCATCTGGTCTTCGTAGGCCCACAACGCGGCATTCGCGTTCATCCTGGCGATCGTCTGGTCGATCGTCACCGTTGCACGCTGAGCGAGCGGGACAACCGCATCGATGGCGGGCTTGATCGGCGTCCAGTCATCGCTGTATTGCATGCCCCAGGATCCGGCGAGCAGGCCGACTCTGAGCGCGCCGATCGTCACCGCGCCCGGGTTGACCTGACCCTGGAATGCCATCATTGTCTTGATCAGCTCGAGTAGGCCCGGGGCGCTTCTGACGTCGCCGCTGGCGTGCGCCCGATATGGGTGTCCCGCGAACCGTGCAACGACGGAGTACCAAACCTCGGTGATGTCATACGGGTTGGGCGATGGCGGCATGTGGAGCTTGAAGGCACGTTTCGTGTCCGAGCGCGTTTGGAGCATCTCCTTTACGGCGGCCTTCGCGCGACCCTCGACCGCGTAATAGTGGTTCATGTTCGTGTTGTTGGTCGCCGAGGTTGCCGCCGCCACCAGCGGCACCAGGTTGTACGCCAGGGCCGGCCCGCCGAGGTGGTCGTTGAGCAGGTGTCCCTGGATGTAGAGAGGCCCGGTCCGGTCCAGCTTCTTGCGTTGATTGAGTCGACCCTGGTTCCACGGCATCGGCGCGGAACCGGTATCCGATGACGATCCGGGCGCCCAGGTGCCCGCGGACGTGAACCGCGCGCGCATCCAGGTGCCCACCCCGTCGCCGATGACCGGGCCCCAGCGCGGAAGGTCGGGCACCGGGAATTCCTCGCGGGGCAGGCCGGGGTTTGCGGTAGCGGCCCGCGTCGCCTGCAAGACCAGTTGCCAGATGCCTTCCAAAGCGACCTCCAGGTCGCGTGACGGCGTCAGCATCGCGCGCATGAACGTGGCGCCCGACCCCCCGGCCTGGACGTCCTGGGACTCTGCTTGGACGAGCCCGCCGAACAGAGTGTGGAGCAAGTGCCCATTGGTGGCATCGGTGGCCGCGAGCGCGAGCGCGGGCCCCAGACCTCCCCCCGGCGCTATCACATGGACCGCGTCGAGCTCGCGGGCGGCTATCTGGGCCGACCCCTCGAACACGGTGAATAGCGCCTGCCCCATCGCGCCCAGGGGCGCCGCCGCCAGCGCGGTACGCGCGGCGACCAGCTGCCCACCGACGAAGTGCGACCAGTTGCTGCGCGGAGCGGTCGTCGGGGTGGAATACTTCCCAAACCCTGTGCGTGTATAGGCGCCGCCCACCGGGTCAGCGCCCGACACTGCTGGCAGACCCAGGGGCAGCGTCTTGCCGGGACCTTGATGTTGGCGCCGGGACGCGATGGCAACGAGGGCGGGAGGTGCCGGGGGCGCTGCCGCCGCCGGAGGCAGCAGAGCGGAGACGGCGTTCGGCAGGTTTGGCGGGATCGGCCCGATCTGCGAAAGCACATAGGCCAGCATGGCGTTGGTGCTCGCGAACGTGTACTGCTGGTGCGGGTCATGCTGCATCCGCCGGACCTCTGCCTGTTGCACCGGCGTCAATAACTGCCAGGTGGCCGTTATCGCCGGATTCATGCCGGCTCCGCCCGCGGACAGAAGAGTCCGCCGAAGCGGTGCGACGGTCCGCCGGGTGAGTGGCGGCGTAGCCTCCGCGCGGTCGGAGACTTGTCGCCGCAAACGCCGCAGGTTTTCCGTAGGAACCCGGCGCTGCCCGCCGCCCGACGCTTCGCCCATCGATCCGCCGGGCACAGAGACGTCCTCACCCAGCCAAGCGGGCGACGCCCCGCCCGATCCAGAAGCGAGCCGGGTTCCAGCCCGCTGGTCGTCTGGTTCGCGACGGCGACGAGGCCCCATCACTGCCAGCCCCACGACCGGCATCGGGCCACCAGCGGCTACCGGCACATCCAATTCAGCGGGCACACCCAACGCAGCGCCGCTGCTTGCGCTCACCGATGCAGGCACAGCATGTGTCAGAGCCACGGTCGCTCACCCCTCGTCACATCGAACCTAACGCTCGGTCACACGGCACGCAACGAGACAGCCACGCATCGCAGGTCACCGCCAACACAATCCGTCACAGCGCCGGAATTCCAGCGAGATGAATCCAGCCGTACCCCACACACGACCACGGGACCCGAGCCGGCCATGATCGACGGGCATCGCCTCACACAGAGTCGGTACCCACACGCGGTTGCGCACTACCGACGTGCTGGCGTTCCATCGCGCCGACCTGGAACGTCAGCAGCAGGAATATGACGAGCTCCGCGCGCTGGAAGACGAACTCGGACTGCAATAGCCCTGCCGGGTGGCGTCGCGTGGATGGCCGGTACCCAGCGGCCCTCACTGGGCGAACTTCTCCAGCAGACCCTGGCCGCGCACGGCCCGATCGCCGAGGACGCCCTGGCCACCCTGCTGATAGCCAGGGACTCGACCTCGGCCCGATCCCGCCGAGACCATTGAGGACATCGTCGACGACGAGCCAGGTGTCGTCATGCCGTTGGCCTACGGTCGGTGGGCCTGGATCCCCGGCCTGCTGCAGGGACGAATCTTCACCCATCGGCTGACTGCGGCGGAGCGGGAGTCCGACCTGCTCGCCGTCGGGCCTGATCTGGCCCCGCTGGCGATGTTCACCGAGAGCCAGACCTATCAATACCTCACGGACGGCTCCGCCGTCACGGCGTTCGTACCGTTCCTGGACGGCGAGCTGCTCACCGAGCGCGGGATACCCCTGGACGCCGTCGGCGATCAGGAGCTATTCCTGTTGCCGCCGGGGCACTTTGCCGCCCGACGGTTCAGCATCGGCGACCTGGTCGGTCTGTCAACAACGCTGAGGACCTGGCCGGCACGGTCCTGCGGATGTTCGCCGAGTCGTTGGAGCCGTTGGTGGCGCGTGAAGCCAGGCCGGTGCTGCGCTGGTTGCGGGCGACCGCTTACGAACAACTCGGTGACGTCGAGGCGGCCGAGAAGACCTACAGCGAGGCCGAGTCGCTGGATCCGACCTGGCCGCTGACCCTGCTGTCACTGGCTCGCTATGCCAGCGATCGCGGCGATGCAGACCGCGGCCTCACGCTGTTGCGCCGGGCGGGGGTGCCGCCGGAGGACTCGCTGGTGCAACTGCTGGAGCAGTTCCGCCCGGTCGCGCGCCCCGATCTGGGTCGCAACGAACCGTGCTGGTGCGGGTCGGGTCGCAAGTACAAGGTCTGCCACCTGCATCGTGAGCGGGCGGAGTTGGCCGAGCGGGCCGCCTGGCTCTATCAGAAGGCGGGCGCCCATCTGCTCGACAGTGCGTTCGGCGACCTGCTGATGCGGGCGGCCCGGGCGAGGGCACAGCACTGGGGGTCGCCGGACGCACTGGTCGACGCGCTCGACGATGGTCTGGCTGGCGACGTGGTGCTGTTCGAGGCCGGCGCGTTCGAGGAGTTCCTGGCGGTTCGTGGTTGGCTGCTGCCCGAGGATGAGCAGCTGCTGGCCCAGCAGTGGCTGCTCGTCGAACGTTCGGTGCACGAGGTGGTCTCGGTGCGGCCGGGTGAGGGGATGACGCTGCGCGACGTGCGCACCGGTGACGTCAACGAGGTGCGGGAGCGGGCGGGCAGTCGACAGCTGAAGCCCGGCGAGCTGTTCTGCGCCCGGGTCGTGCCGGCCGGCGAGACGATGCAGATCTTCGGCGGGCTCGAGCCGGTGTCGATCGGGCAGCGGGACCGGCTGATCGAGTTGCTGGACGACGATCCGGATCCCCTCGAACTGGTCGAGTTCTTGTCCGCCCGGTTCGCACCACCGACGCTGCAGAACACCGAAGGCGAGCCGACGGTGCTGTGCAGCGCCGCGCTGAAGATCAGCAACGTCGAGCGGTTGGTGGCGTTGCTGGACAACAACAGGTACGACCGCGCCGACGACGAGCCGGACGGAACCCTGACCTGGTTCGAGCACGTCGTCACCGGCGGGATGAGCCGGATTCGTGCGCAGCTGGAACTCAGGGCTGACGAACTGCACATCGATGCGAACAGCGAGGCCCGGTTCGATCGCGTCCTCAGTACGGTCCGGACACTGGATCCATCCGTGATGGTGTTGCGCGAAAGCCGTGAGCCCGCAGCTGATCTGCGCGCCGTGCAGCGACTCGCGGCCAACGGCCCCGCGCCATCGGCACCCCCGCTCGACCCGACCAACGATCCGGCACTCGCCGCAGCGCTCAATGAGATGGCCCGCACCTACGAGGCGAACTGGCTCGACGAGTCGATTCCTGCGCTAGCCGGTCACACGCCCCTGCGAGTGCGCGGCCGACCCGACCAGGCGGCCCGACCTGATTCGACTGCTCGACTCGTTTCCCGATGACGACGGCAGCCCGGGCGCCATGAGCCCCGCCCGACTGCGCGCCGCGCTTGGCCTGAACGAAACGTGACTCTGCTGGCCAGGTCTCGTGCCATTGTCACGATCTCGGCACTCGCCGTCCTGCTACGGCGACGTCACAGTTGTCGCCGATCGAGGACTTCCGACACTGTCCTCGAACGAAGGACACGAGGAATGGTCGGCGAGGTCACCGCGGACGAACTGGTCTTGAGGATCTGCATTCGATGCCGGGCTCCGTCGTCACGGCCCGAGCAGTGCGAGTGGGATCACGGCAACGCCGTCGGGCCGGCGATAGGCATCTTTGCCGGTGGTGATCAGGACACGGTCGGCAAGACGATCGCCGAGCTGCCTCTGCAGCCAGTTGAGGTGACGGACATCCTTGTCGCTGACCGATTCGCTGAGCTTGACCTCGATCGCAACGACGCTGCTGTCCTCGCCCTCAACGATCAGGTCGATTTCACGGTCCGTCTCCTTGGTTCGCAGGTGCCCGACCCTCGCCGAGGCAACCTCTGCATAGACCCGGACACTCTGCGCCGTCAGCGATTCGAACAAGGCCCCCAGCCAAGTACCGGTGTCGGTCGCGACGCCCCGGCCCTCGCCCTTGAGCAGGCCGGCCTTCCCGACGCCGACCAGACGCGCGGCCAGCGCCGGATCGAGCAGATGGTGTTTGGGCGAGCGAGTCAGTCGCTTGAGGGGATGGAAGGTCGGGATCCACGCGGGAATCGGATCAAGGACGAAGATGCGGGTCAGATGCTCGCGGTAGGCGTCGGCTGTAGCCCTGGACGACTTGTTCTGCTCACCGGCGGTCGCCGCGTCGAGGAGCTTCGTATACGCGGTATCCGTCGCCGTCGCCGCGGCGTACGCCGCGATCCAGGCTCGCAGTGCCTCCGGGCGGCGTACCGTCACGCCGTTCTCCGGGAGTTCTCTCTCGACGATTCGCCTGAGGTAACTGTCGAGCTGGAACTGTCGTGCCCGCGGCGGCAGGCCTCGGATTCCCGGCAGGCCGGAACCGAGAATCTCGTCGGTGTAGGCGGAAAGATCGACCGGCGATTGCCCGCCGATCCTCGGCCGACGTCCGGTCAGCAGATCGCTCAACGAGACGGTTGGCGCGACCAGCCCGCGCTCCGCCATGGACAGTGGCCGCATCGCGATGCTGACGATTCGGCCTGCGCCGGAGTGAATACGCACTCCCGGGGCGACACCCGCGGAGCCGGCCAGCAGGAACTGCCCGCCCGCGTTGTGCTGGTCCACTGCCTTGCGCACGCGATCCCAGACCGACGGCACCAGCTGCCACTCATCGATCAGAACCGGCGTCGGGACCTGCGTGACGTAGTCAAGATCCGCCGAGAGCGTCTCGCGCTGGCCAGGCCGGTCAAGAGACAGCACCGTTGCCGCGCGCTGACTCGCCGTCGCGGTCTTGCCAACGCCCTTGGCCCCCTCCAGCGCGATCGCCGCCAACTCGGGGAACAGCTCATCGAGCACACCGTCGACGATCCGGCGCTGATAGGCCATCGGCCACCCAATCTGCAGATGGACGCCTCTGAACTAGGCCTTTCGACGCCACTCTATCAGGCATTTGGACGCTTCTCTGGCAAGCATATGGACGCTCGTCCACCCCTGTCCCCGTCGTGCTCGCCGAGCTGATGGATGCCACGTTGCTTGATGGACGTCGAACTGGGCCGGCGAGCGCTGACCAACGGGGTCGCACGGAGCTCAACCCCCCCCTCGACCACCTGACTCAGGAACGAAACGTCTAGGCCCGGCGACCGCCGAAACGCCAGTCGCGAACCTCGCGAGGCTCCCGGGCCAGCGAAGGAAACACCTTCTCGAACAACTCATTCGCTGCATGACGGTTCGGCGCTGGAGCAGCAACCGCGACTCCGCTGCCGGCGCTCGACTCGGCGTCCACGTCCTCAAGAATCCCGCAGACCGCGAGATCCCGAGCCACATCGGATGAGAGTTGCACCGCCTCGCCGTCTTCTGACGCGGTTGACCTGCCAGGGCGTACCAGCGTGAAGAACAGCGGCCCGTCCCAGGGCTGACGAAAATCCCACATGGTGCGGCCGATGAGGTTGGTGAAGCGCCAGACCGAGTGCTCGCCGTAGGCGCCGGCCTGGTGGTACGGCTCGTTGTTGATGAACTCAAGGACCGCGGCGGGGCTGGGCAGATCGAGCACATGGATGCTGCCGGTCCAGGATTGCCGGTCGGGGCCCAACACCGGGCCGCGAGCCGTCAGGGCGTCAGCGAACCTGTCGAAGTACGCCCAGTGCCTCTCGTCGAGATCGGGATCGTCATCCGCCTCGAGGGCACTGACTGAGGCGCGGCTGTCGATGAGGAAATCCATGCTGCTCCTTGGATGACTCGGCGTCGGATGGCTGGTGAGCAGGCTGCCGGGGCCTGTCGGCGACGGGGCGCTCCAGGCCGCCTGCCGCGTAACAAGCAGCGATCACCACCAGGGTGCCGGGCGGTCCAAGTCCTATTCTGACCGCCAGCAGCCAACCGACCGGCCCTCCGGCCAGAAAGACCGCGGTCATGGCCAGTCCGCGGGTCAGCAGGACGCCGCCCGCGAGGGCTGTCGTGAGGAGATATGCGCGCACCGTTGCCCGGTCGGCCGTGCGAGGAATCCGGTAGATCCCCCTCCAGAGACTCCCGAAGAGTGGACGTCCGGTCAGGACCGACACCAGCAGGACGCCGGAGATGCCGAGGTCGATCACCATGTCCGTGATGAGGCCGTTCGCTGCCACTCCGGTGAGTCTGGCGATCACGGTGGCGACCGTCAGGCCCACGACCCCGCCGGCCATGGTGCGTAACGGCATCGATCGTGCGATGCGCATGATTACCACCGCTGCAAGAGCCGCGACGCCGCAGCCAAGGCCCCAGCCGAAGCCGGCTCCGGTGGCCACCGCGACGAAGACGACGGTGGGCAGCTCGGGCACGACGAAGCCGGTGCGTCGCAACGAATGCCAGGCTGCGCGGAGGTCTGCGCCACGCGGCGTGGCTGTGTTCACGGTCGCTCCTCCGTGTCTGATTCCGCGACTCGGCTGCCCGAGAGAGGACTCAACCCGGGGCATTCCATCTCACTGTTATATATCGCTGTGATGGTATGGTCAAGGGATGCCGAGAGCCGCCGACCCGCAGGTTCGAGCCAAGCTTCTTGCGGCCGCCACTGGGCTGTTGGCCACCGAGGGGCGCCAGGCGCTGAGTACACGACGGTTGGCGGGCGAGGTCGGAACCTCGACCATGGCCGTCTACACGCACTTCGGCAGCATGGATCGTCTGCAGCACGAGATCCGGCGCGACGGATTCGCCCGGCTGTGCGCCGCGTTGGATGCGGTGCCGCGGACCGCCGACCCGGTCGCCGACCTGGCCGCACTCCTGTTGTGTTACTTCGATTTCGGCGCCGACGACCCCCAGCTCGACCGGGCCATGTTCGCCGACCGCACACCAACCGAAGAGGACGAAGGCTCCGGAGTCTTCGATCGAGTGCTCGCCGGCGTCGACCGCTGCGTGGCCGACGGTCGCTTCGAGACCGGCGATCCCACCCTCGCCCGCGCCTGGGCCGCGCAGCTCTGGATGGCCGCCCACGGGACGCTGAGCTTCGGTCAAACCGGCCTGCTCCCGAGCGATGCACAGCGATTCCTCGTGACAGACATGATCTTTCGATTGGCGATCGGCTACGGCGACGCCGCTTCGAAGGCGCAGGCGTCCGTTCTGGCGGCCGGCTATCAGTCCGCGCCACCCACGTGAGGAGCCATGCATCTGGACGCCTCCGTAGACGGCACGCCCCTCGCGCCGGCGGCTCGCCGAGCGAGTCGTCAGCCGGTGGCTTTCGCCTCGAACACCATCTGCAGTCCGTGGTCGGGGTGGTAGGTCCAGCTGACGTTGCAGTTCTTGCCCTCGGCGGTCTGGGTGCCGTCCAGGGCGCGGGTCTTCGTCATTCGCTCCACCACTGCGTGGCTGAATCCGAGATCATCCAGGAAGCCGACCAGCTTTGCGCCCATGGTGGCGGCGTCGCCGTCGGTGATGGTGATCTCGAGGTAGTCGGCCTCACCGCTGACCGCCGAGTTGGTGCCGAAGTGTGCCTCGGCCAGTTCGCTCAGGTTGGGCGACTGAGCTGCCGCCGCTTGAGCCACGGCAGCATGGTTGCGGTCGGAGGCCGCCATCCCCTGCCGGTATCCGACGACAGCGGCAACGGCGGCCGTCGCGACGAGCAGGACAACGAGAGCCGCGATCAGCAGGACGGCGCGAGACCGTCGGGCTGCACGCGCCGGGGGTATGGGTCCGTCGGTGACCGGTGCCGCGAACTGCGGCGCGATCGCCGCGGCCTGCGGTCTGTCGGGCTCGAACCGGGGATCGCGGGGCGCCCAGTAGGACGAATTATGGTCGATCATGATGATTCTCCTTTGATGAGTACGGTTTTGAGGGTGGACGGGCGCGAGCTACTGCCCGCTGACCGGCTTCCAGGTGCCGCAGCCGGAGACCCGGACGCTGAAGGCTCCTGAGCGGATGAACAGCAGCCCGTCGTTGACGCCGTTGTCGGCCAGTTCACCGTCGGCACTGCGGGTCTCCCAGTAACACAGGCCGTCGGGAGGGTTCGGGTCGGACGCCTGGTAGGTGCCGGGCGCTACGTCCTTGCCGACCACGTAGGTGCCGTCGCCGAAGGTGCCGGCCGGCTCGGGCGGGGCGGCCGTCACGGTGTGTTTCTCGGTGACGCTGACGGTGACCTTGCTGGTGCGCACCTCGGTGCGGGTGCCGGCCGGCTTGGGCGTCAGGGTCGCCGTCGCGGTGACGGTTGCCGTTGTGGGTTGCACCCTGGTCTCGGTACTGACGTCGGTGACGGTGCTGACCTGCGCGACGGTCGTCGGCTCGGTACGGACGACGGTGACGGTGCTCGGCACCGGCGCGGCGGCGCCGCTACCGGTCGACGAGCAGGCGGCGGCCGCGGTGATGCCGAGCAGCGCGCCGGCGATGAACAGAGCGCGGCGTGCGGCGTCGCGGATTCGTGCGGTGTAGAACATCGGAATCTCCTTCGGGTTATGGCCGTCCGATTGGACGGCGGCAGTTGGTTCGGGCAGCCGCCGATAGCCGATGTCCGGACATGCGGCATCGACGGCTACTCGAAGGTGGGGTCGGCTGCGCATCCGACCCCGAATGAAGTCCGACGGACCCCTCGTCCGTCGGCGGTCGACATGAGCTACATGACGTTCTCTGTGACGACCTGAGGAGACTGTAAAACCCAGTACCGACAATGGGTCTCGTCGTTGCGCCTATCATTCGAACAGGTGTTGCGATATCGGTCGCGACGGCCTGAATGACAATCATGTGATGAACTCGCGACTGCCGTCGATGTGGCAACCGAATGCAACTGGCGACCGGATCAACGTCTACAAGCAGGCCGCGGAAGTCTTGAAAGCGATCGCAAACGCGCAAGCCGTTGGCGAACGGGCCTCGGCACGATCATTCGCGGGTTCTGGCTCACCGGAGGGGCTGCGGGCGTCGGCTGCGTGCGACGAACTCGTCGATCATTGCCAGTATCTCGTCGGCGTGCCAATGGCCCCACGCCGGAACCCGCTGAACTTGGTGACAGCTCCCGCACTCTCGAGCGGCTCGAGGCACCGCGAAGCGTGGGCACTTCGGATGCCCATTTCCCCGGCGAGAACCCAGGTATTGAGCACCGGACCACGAACCAACGGGTCTGCCACCCGCCAGGTCGTCGAGTCCCGCCGCGCCTTCGCCCGACCCGACCAACTGCCCCGAACCTTCCCCAGTTCGCCGACGAGCCATCGCCCGTTCGCTATTGCCGAGAATGCCGCCGCGGGGCACGTCCGATGATCTTCTCTGGGTCTCCAGTTCGAAAGTCGTTGAGCGCCTGATGCTATGCCAGGATGCTGACCAGCAGGCCGGCGGAGATGGGCACGATCGCCGAGCGGGTGAGCCCTTGTTCCGCAACATCGCATCCATCAGGGCTCGACCGACCCGGCCGTTCCCGCCAGGGATCGGATGGATCGTCTCGAACTGGGCATGCGCGATCGCGGCCTGCTCGATCAGCGGGATGTCCTGTCGATTCACGTAGCGCAGCAGGTCTGCATCGCATCCGGAACGAGTTTCGGCCCCGGCGAGACATAATCAGCGCCACCGGCGTTCGGGACGAGACCCGATCCACACGGGTTGATCACGCCAGCGGCCGGCGATGTCCGGCTCATCGTGACCCAATAGTGCCTCGTGCATGCTCAGCACCGACTCGTCGGCGAGCTCGGCGGCAAGTTCGACTCCCGCGCTCGTCGCGGTCGTATTGGCGACGATCAGGGTGGCATTGCGGCGACTGGTATCCCCAGGGCGGGCCATCGCGATGGCCCGCGTCGATGCGGTGAGGTTTTCGATCTGTGATGACGCGGCGGCTTCGGTGCGCAACAGAATCGCGGCGTGGACCGCACTCTGCGTGCCTATCTCGTGATCGAATCTGGCGATCTCGTTCGCGGCATCCTCAGCAGCCGCTGCAGTCGATCTGGATGGAGCTCAGCTAGTCCGGGCAATCTCGGGGACGGCCGCCGATGAGTAGCTTCCCGCGGCCTTGGCCCGCTCTTATCGCGTCATCGTTCAGGGCTCGTCGGCAACCCGCCGCCGCGCATCTCGTACCCGACCGGCGGCAACCACCGCCCATCTGATTCCATCAGGACCCGCTACGCCCGGCTATGTCCCTAAGTGGGTATTTCATGCCGTCACCTGCACATTTGTCCACACCGGCGAGGAGTCACCGGGACTGGTGGCTAAGCAACAGCACGCCGGTGCCGCCTTCGCACCGGTGCCGTTCCAGGATTTACAGGGCGCCTACCTGTCCGGCCCACGCCCTCAAGTCGATGAGGGCCAAGCTGGCCGCCGAGTGCATTACCCGACTCGCTAACTCGAGCAGTACCAGTCAGTCGGAGATGGCAGCCCAAAACCATGCGTAGCATGCTCGCGACCGGCACTGCGTGCCTGCTCGGCGTCCGTGCTCGGCGTCCGTGCTCGGCGCGCGAGCGACGCCCGGTTCGTGAAGCAGGCCGAGCGACGGAAGGTCAACGGATGAACTGGTCGACATAGCTCGCACCGAGCCCGTTTGAGTCGTAGTAGTCACGACATAGCTGGATCTTAGTGAACGCATCTTCGTAACCAGTCTGACGGCCTTCCTCGTCCACGTAGACCATGGCGCCTGAGATGTTGAAGAACGTAACCATCTCCGACGATTCCGGCGGAACCCTCAGGGTGTGAATCTCGCCGGGCGGCTCGTAGACGAACGAACCCGCCTCCGCGGTCCAGTCGTGCTCGTCATACTTCCACTTGCCAGATATCACGTAGCCGAAGACGGCCCCGGGATGCCTGTGCCGAGACACGATGCCCGTGGTTGTGACTTTAAGCAGATTGCACCATCCGCCGGCAACCGTGTTGAACATCAATGGGCGGAACCAGACACTCGGCGCCTGCGGAACCCATACACGGGGATCGTCGGGAACTGCTGCTACTGCGATCTCCGCCGGGTAATCCGGCGAAATTGGAATAGATGGAACACTGGATGCCATGATCGATCCCTTCTCGCATTTGGGTACTGACGTCATAGGTGCTGATGTGCCTTTACCGCGCCCTCCTTGAACCGACCGATGCGGTATGGGCTTAGATCAAAGGCCACCTGTTGTTCTCTCACCAAGGCAGCGGCGGCGGCGCCGACACCGGGGCCGATTCCGAAGCCATGACTGCTCATTCCAGTCGCGAGTATCAAGCCATCGATGTCTGCGATGCGCTCGATGACAGGCAGCGCGTCCGGTGTCACGTCAACGGTGCCGGCCCACGATCGCTGAATACGCGAATTGGACCAGTCGGGGACGAGTTCGGTCAGATGCCGATGCGCAAGCTCGATCTTGCGAACATTTGCTGGAGGATTGTCCATCCGCGGCCAATCAAATGGGTCCGGCTCGCCACCGGGGAGCCGTCTGCGCAAATCCTGAAACGCAACGCGATTCAGATGCAATCGGATCATCTTTCGGTTCCGCGCGAAGTTCGGAAGAAACAATCGCAGGTCACCGAGTGTATCGATCGCTATGTCGTAGTCACTCCATGCCGCACTGCCGAAGATCACGGATCCGTCATTCTGTTGACTAAAGCCCACCTGCGGGACATGAACGGCCAATTCAGTGACCCGCGGCAACGGCACCGTTCGTGCCGCTGTTGCCCGAATCCATCGGACCGGCAGCCGCAACCCCAGCGGCGCCAATAACTTCCGCGACCAGGCACCAGCAGCGATTACCACGCGGTCAGCGGATCGAGAGCCTGCCGAGGTGTGCACGCCGCGCACGACATCGGAGATGATGTTCAGGCCGGTGACGGTTACCTGCTCCTCAATGATCACTCCACGCCGGCGGGCAGCGTCGGCTACCGCAGCGCCCGCACGTTCTGGGTCCGCATGACCGTCTGTGGGCGTATAGAGGCCGCCGGCCCAGCGGCCCGCCGTCCAAGGCACCAACTCGGTGGCTTCCTCCCCGCTAATCATTCGGCTGCCGAATGCCTCAGTACCGCTGGAGGTATCGAGCCACGTGCGGTACTTGGTGAGCTCGGGCTCAGTCCGGGCGAGATTCACCAAGCCCTTCTTCACCAGGGTGAGATCGGGCCCGATCTCCTCGGCCAAGCGCTCCCATGTCGAGGCGGCGCTCTGGACCAGGTCGATCTCTGACGGGTCGCAGCCCTGACGGCGGACGAATCCCCAGTTCCGGCTGGACTGGAGACCAGCAGCCTTGCCCTTATCGATCAGCCGAACAGTCAGGCCGGATCCGGCCAGCTCGTACGCGGTTGTGAGCCCGACGATGCCGGCGCCTACGACGATGACATCCGACCCGCCAGGGCCCGTCGGTCGCGATCTTTCCTCGGACACGCGCGGTCAGATCTTTCGAGCCGCGAGTGCCTCGATGAAGGGCGGCATGAAAGCAGGCAGGTCGTCCGGGATCCGTGAGGTGATGATGTTGCCGTCGACCACCACAGCCTCGTCAGTGAACTCCCCACCCGCACCACGGATGTCGTCGGCGATGGAGAAGTAGCAGGCGATCTTGCGACCCTTGCACAGACCAGCCGACGCCAGCACCCATGGACCGTGGCAGATCGCGGCGACCGGCTTGCCGGACTCCCCGGCTTCACGCACGAAGTCGATCATCTTCGGAGCCCGGCGCATGTAGTCCGGTGAAAAGCCGCCGGGTATCAAGACTCCGTCGAAGTCATAGGAAGACACCGCATCGATGTCGACGTCGGCAGTTACGGGCAGTCCGTGCTTGCCCTTGAATGTGGACGCCCGGCCGCTCCCGACGATGATCACCTCGGCCCCCTCCTCGCGCAGCCTGTACAACGGGTACCAGAGCTCGACATCCTCGTACAGATCTTCGGCCAGCACGGCCACCTTGATCGAGTTCAGTGACTGACTCACGGCATGACTCCATTTCCTTGGGTTGTTTCGGGGGCGGGGGTAACGACGATTGGTTGGGCCCACACGGGAGCTCGGGGTCGATTGACCAGGTCCGCGGGTTTGGTCCCGGTCAGCGCGGCAGCAACCGCCTCTGTCGCGTGCCACACCATCGACCGTACCGAGTCGCGAGTGAGACCACCGACGTGGGCGGTGAGGACCGTCCGGTCGACCAGATCCAGCAATCCTGATCTCGCAGGTGGTTCGGTGGTGAACACGTCAAGGGCTGCCATCGCGAGATGACCACTGCGCAGTGCAGTCTCGAGCGCACGCTCATCGACGATCCCGCCGCGCGCCGTGTTGACGAGAATCGATCCCGGTCGCATCGCCTTCATGAGCGTCGCGTCGAACATATGCCAGGTCTGTGGAGTCAGCGGGAGATGGAGCGAGACGATGTCACAGCTGGCCAAAAGCTGGTCCAGCGGCACGACGGTCACACCCGGCAATTCGGCCACTAGGGGGTCGGTGCCGAACACCGAGGCACCGAACCCCTCGAGACGTCGAGCGACCGCACGGGCGATGGTGCCCAACCCGATGAGGCCGACACTCGCCTTGTGTAGATCGCGGCCCACCCAATCGCCGGTTCGGTCCCACCGACCCGCACGCACCGCCCTGTCGTGCTGGGCGACTTTGCGGCACGCCGCCAGGATCATCGCAACCGTGTGGTCGGCAACGGCCTCCTCGTTCGTTCCTTTGGCACTCGTCACTGCGATGCCTAGGTCAGCGGCGGCGGCTAGATCGATGCTGTCGGTGCCCACCCCTACCCGACTCAGGATGCGCAGGGTCGGTGCTGCCGCGAGTACCTCGCGGGAGAAGCGGTCGGTGCTGACAATGCCAGCAACACAACCACTAACGAGTTCGATCATCTCCTCGACCGTACGATCCCGGGTCCGTGGTGACCGCCGCAACTCCAGTCCGGCGGCCTTCAGCCGGGCGACCTCCGGGGATCCGTCATCGGGGAAGTCCGGCCAGGTGACCAGCACCTCGCGTGGCGCGTCGCGGACCGTCGTCATGCCCAGGCTCGAATCTGCAACGGCGAGACGAACGCATGCACCACGGCCGGCCGGTCCTCCGCGAGCGCCTTCGACATGGCGGAAACAAACTCGGCGTTCGTACGGGCGCAATAGGCAGCGGCGCCCATCGCGAGAGCACAACCGGCGAGATCGAGGCTGCCCTGGTCGACACCGATCTCCCGGCCGGGGAACCTCCGCTCCTGGTGCGCCCTGATCGAACCGTAGGTGCCGTTGTCGAAGTCGACGAAGACCAATCCACCTAATCCCAGCCGCACAGCGGTGTGGATCTCGCTCATCGTCATCGCCGATCCACCGTCGCCCGCGATCGCCACGACGGGCCGGGCGGGGTCGGCGAGCTTCGCCCCGATGGCAGCAGGAATCGCGTATCCCATCGATCCGGAAGTGCTCCCGTAGAACGTATCCGCCTTGTCCCAGCGGAAGTATCGGTTGAGGTATCCGGAGAAGGCGCCGGCGTCGCAAGTGATGGCCCCGTCCGGTGGCAACACATCGCGCAGGGCAGCGATAGCGCTCGGCAGGTCGACCATTGGGTCGTCCTGGTCATTCACCGGGATCTCCGGCACGGTCGAGTCGAGGTAGCAACGGTGGACGTCGGCGGTGCGGGTCCGACGTTCGGCAAGGAGCGCATCGGCAGCCGGACGGTCGGCGAGTGCGGCCGTGATGGCCTCAGCGACCGGCCCTGCATCACCCACGACGGGGACATCGGGATTTCGCACCACGTTCATCGATTCCGCGCTGGAGCTCACCTGAATCAGTAGTTGCCCGTCCCCAGGGACCGAGTAGCTCAGCGAGCTGAAGTCGCCGAATCGGGTACCCAGCGCGACGACGACATCAGCGCCGCGGAGTGGGCCGAGGAGATCGGAGGACAGCCACGGCAGGTTCCCGGCGTACTGCGGATGAGAATTCGGGAACGCATCGAACCGTCGCCAGCCGCCATAGACCGTTGCGCCGGTTGCCTCGGCCAGCGCGATGGCTGCCTGACGGGCGGCCTCACCGCGCAAGCCCCCACCGACGACCATGGCGACAGATCCAGCGAGTCGAAGCGCCGAGGCTGCGGCCGCAACGTCTTCCAGATTCACGCCCGGCCGGGGGACCCTTTGCCGGGCGGGAGTCTCAGTTGTCGACGTAGCGTATCCCAGGTCCTCAGGCAGACTCAGCAGCACCGGTCCCGGCCGGCCGGACTGGGCCAGGTAGAAGGCTCGCTGTACCTGTTCCACGGCCCGGTCGGCGCTGACGATCTCGACGCCGTCCTTGCCCAGGAGTTTGCCAAAACCCACCATGTCGAGTTCCTGGAAGCTTTCCCGACCGGCGTCCTCTCGGGGAACCTGACCGACCAGCACCACCAGCGGCGTCGAATCCT
Source organism: Nakamurella lactea DSM 19367 (assembly GCF_000426645.1). GTDB lineage: Bacteria > Actinomycetota > Actinomycetes > Mycobacteriales > Nakamurellaceae > Nakamurella > Nakamurella lactea. The sequence goes on from NZ_AUFT01000025.1 coordinate 16,954, forward strand.
GTCGAGCGGCGTGCAGGGCAATCGCGGCATGCGCGAGGCCCGGCCCCCTGGTCACCATGAACACCCCCGGCCGACCGGTCGTCCTCGCCCAGGCGTCCGCCATGAATCCGGCGCCTTCTTCGTGGTGCGCAGTGATCAGGTCGACGCCAGGCGCATCGTTGAAGGCGTCAAGCACCGGAAGGTAGCTCTCACCGGGCACGCAGAAGACCCGATCTACGCCCTCTGCTTCGATCGCCCGCACGATGATCTGACCGACGGTCGCGCTCATCGTGGCACCGCCACGGCACTCCGGGTCACGGTCGTTCTCCTTGCTCGGTATGCGGATCCGTCCGTTCTTCTCGATGGACAGAGCCCGACTGATTCGAAATTTTGACCGTCAGTTCAAAGGGGCGTAGCCAAGGTCGAGATCGACGACGTTGAGGACCGACTGCCCGGTCAAGTAGCGCCGAAGATTCGTGACGAACAGGTCGACCATGGCCGTCTCCCAACCAACGAAGTCAGCGGACATATGGGGCGAGAGAAGTACCCGATCGTGCTGCCACAACGGGTGGTCCGGCTCCAGCGGCTCCCGCCACACCACGTCAAGCCCGACGCCACCGAGCCGGCCGCTGTCGATCTCCTGCACCAGCGCCGCTTCCTCGATCACCGGACCCCGCCCGATGTTGACGATCACCGCACCGTCCGGCAACGCTGCAAGCTCGGTTGCCCCAACCATCCCGCGGGTCTCTTCCGTGAGTGGGGTCGCGACGACCACGTATGCGGCCTCAGCCATCGCCCTCTCCAGTTGGTCCGCGCCGACCACTTGATCGAACCCGTTGATGTGGCGAGCGGTGCGACCGACGCCGATCACCCGCATGCCCATGGACTTCGCCCTGCACGCGAGTTCGCGGTTCACGGCACCAACGCCGACCGTCACCAGCGTCGTGCCCGCAAGCAGTCGGGTCTCGCGGGGGCGCCATCGCCGATCGGCTTGGTCCGCGAGGGTGGTCGGCAGATCCTTGGCGTGGGCCAACATCAGGGTGAGCGCGTATTCGGCCATCGCGACCGCCGTGACGCCCCGAGAGTTGGTCACGGTGAGCTGCCGCCGACGGACCTCCGCCGAAAGCGAGGCATCGACGCCGACTGCGGCGACATGCACCCACCGCAGATCGGTGAGCCGGCCAATGGCGTCCGGCACCACAGTGCTGCGGAAGTTCCAGACAAAGGCGATCTCGATGTCGCCGGCGTCGGCGGGGACCCCGTCGACGCCGGTCACGAGGACCAGGTCGACCAGGCCCTCGACGGATCGACGCAGTCCTGGCGGCTCGATGCCGTTGGGGCGCAGGGCCACCAGGACGCGTGGACGGGCAGGACTCACGGCTGGGCGGCCAGCGGAACAACTTCCTTGGCGAACCGGGTCATGTGCTCGAGGCCGAACTCCGAGTCTTCCCAGCCGTGCAGGTAGAAGTCCATCACCAGGTGGTCGACACCGGCGTCCAGCAGTCCGGCGAGGCGCTTAGCCGCGTCCTGCGGGCGACCGATCATCAGCCGCTCCTCCGGCCGGGCGATGCTCGGGTCGTCCTTCTTCTCCAGTGCCTGGTCCAGGGTCATCCCGTTGGTCCTGGCGATCAACCGCGGAATCGCCCAATCCTTGATCCACTGTTCGTCTTCGCTGATCATGCCGTAATTGACCACAGCCAGTTCGAGCCGCTTCTCCCGCCCGAACTTCTCGCTCTTGGCAGCGAGGGTCGGGATCATCTCGTCCCGCACCTCCTGTTCGGTGGGGAACAGCGGATAGAACGCCTCGGCGAACCGGGCCGATCGGTCCAGCGACTTCTCGCCGCCGCCGATCCACATTGGGAACGGTTGTTGGACCGGGCGTGGGTTGAGTTCGAGGCCCGCAGACTCCCAGATCCCATCGGACTCAACTGCTTCACCCGCCCAGAGTTTGGTCATGACGTCCAATGCCTCGTCCATCCGCTTGCCGCGGCGCTTGGAGTCGACCATGCCGACCGAGTAGTCCTCGTCCCACCAACCGAGCACCGGCACTGCCAGGGCACGGCCGTTGCTGGCGTTGTCCAACGACGCGAAATACTGCGCCCAGACGAACGGGTGCAAAGCAGGCACGACAAATTCGAAGGCGATCTTGATCCGGCTGGTCTCCCTGGCCAGGATCGGCATCAGCACCATTGGGTCGAACAGGTACCGAGTACCGAACTCCGCGAAGCTCTTGGTCTTCGGCATGGTGAAGTGCCACGGCACATGGACCGCGTCGAAGCCCAGGTCCTCCGCCGCCTTAACGAACTTGATCATGGACGCGACGTCCGGTTCGTTGGCACCCCAGGGAAAGAGGTAGACCCGCAGCTTGCTGAAGATTTCTTCGGTAGTGAACGCCATCTTGGTTCCTTTCGGCGTGGGGAGTAATCGGGTTGGGGCGGATCGAGGGGTGGCGTTGGCGTCAGTCGTCGGACATGTTGAGGTGCTTGTGGAACGTCGTCCCGTGCGTGCCCCACATCTTCGGGCTGTGCTCGGTAAGCAGCACCTGGATGTTCTCCAGGCGTGCACCGTTCGCTACCATCACGTCCGTGATGCCGGCGATGATCGCCTCCCGTTGTTCCTGCGTGCGGCTGGCGATGTCGACTCGGACGAAGGCCATGTCGTGTCCTTTCTGTTGACAACTGATCGGATAGTGCTTGCGGGAACGGGTTTCAGGCCCGTTCGTAGGCAGTCTTGACCTGGGTATAGAACTCCTGGGCGTATCGGCCCTGCTCCTTGGGTCCGAACCCGGAGCGCTTGCGTCCGCCAAAGGCGACGTGCGGGTCGACCCCGGCAGTCGGCAGGTTGACCGTCACGATGCCAGTGTCCGCGCGCCGACGGAACTCGGTGGCTGCCCGCAGTGAGCTGGTGCAGATGCCGGCGACCAACCCGTAGGCGGTGTCGTTCGCACGCTTGATTGCCTGGTCCAGATCGGCTACCGATTGCACGCTGGCGACCGGACCGAACGTCTCGGATCGGTTGATCTCGCATTCATTTCCGGCACCGATCACAACCGCCGGGGTCAGGAAGTGACCATCGGTCGCCGCTCTAACGTGCCGACCACCGTGCACCTGGACGTCAGTCAGAGCCCTTGCGCCCTCGATCCTGTCGACGACATGCGCAAGTTGGCGCCCATCGACCACCGGCCCGATCTGGGTTGCCGGATCCAGCGCGTGCCCGATGCGCAGCGACTCGGTCCGGGCGAGCAACCGATCGACGAATATCTGGTAGATCGGTTCCTCGACGTAGATACGGCTGGTCGCGGTACATCGCTGCCCGGTCGACATGAAGGCACCGTCCACGGCGCAGTCGACGGCCAGATCGAGGTCGGCATCGGCCATCACCACCAGTGGGTTCTTCCCGCCGAGCTCGAGTTGGACCCGGACCAGCCGGCCGGCTGTCGCTGCGGCGATCGACACCCCCACCTCTTCGGATCCGGTGAAGGTGACGGCGTCGATGTCGGGGTGGGACACCAGGTGTGCGCCAATGTTCGAGCCCCTGCCGGTGACCACGTTGAACACGCCCGGCGGACACCCTGCCCGGTCGAGGATCTCAGCCAACGCTATGGCGCTCGCCGGCACCAATTCGGCCGGCTTCAGTATCACGGTGTTGCCATGGGCCAAGGCCGGTGCGCACTTCCAGGCCGGAATCGAGATCGGGAAGTTCCATGGTGTGATCACGCCGACGACCCCGACCGGCTCCCGGACGTGCGTCACGCTGACACCGGCCCGGATCGAGTCCTGGAAATCCCCGACCAACCGTAGCGCCTCGCCCGCATGGAAGCGGAAGATCTGTGCCGCCCGCCGAACCTCGCCGATCGCCTCCGGAAGTGTCTTGCCTTCTTCCCTGGCAAGCAGCGTGCCCAGCGCGGTGGCGTCCGCATCGATCGCCGCCCCGACGCGGTCCAACAGATCCGCGCGGACCTGCGGCGACTGTGCCGCCCAACCCGGTTGGGCCGACCGGGCCGCCACGACCGCCTGGTCGAGCAACTCCTGGTCAGCGTCGGCGAACAGCCCAATCACGTCGGTGACGTCAGAAGGGTTCACGTTCGGGACGAGCTCGGTCGCCACCACCCAGACACCGTTCAGATATGCGCCGTGCCGTTCCATGTTGTGCAATGTAGCATGCTACATGCAACATGTTCAAGCTGCGATCGTCAGGTTTGCAGCAGACACTTGAGGAAGAGAGATCGGAATGTCGACGCGTTTCAGACTGGGCTACAAGGCATCTGCAGAGCAGTTCGGACCCCGCGACCTGGTGGAGTTCGGCGTCAGCGCCGAGCAGGCCGGGTTCGACTCGGCGATGGTCAGCGACCACTTCCAGCCCTGGCGCCACACAGGTGGGCACGCACCGTTCTCGCTGGCCTGGATGACGGCCGTCGGCGAACGCACGGAACGGATCGTTGTTGGTACATCGGTACTGACGCCCACCTTCCGCTACAACCCGGCCGTGGTGGCCCAGGCCTTCGCCACCATGGGTCTGCTGTACCCAGGGCGGGTGATCCTGGGGGTCGGCAGCGGTGAGGCACTGAACGAGATCGCCACCGGGTTCCAGGGCAGCTGGCCGGAGTTCAAGGAACGGTACGGCCGGCTCCGGGAATCGGTGCGGCTGATCAGGCAGCTGTGGACCGGCGAACGGGTCGACTTCGACGGTGACTACTACCACGCAATCGGGGCCAGCATCTACGACGCACCCGTCGGTGGTATCCCGATCTATGTCGCCGCCGGCGGCCCATTGGTCGCCAAATACGCCGGGCGGTTTGGCGACGGATTCATCTGTACTTCCGGCAAGGGCATGGACCTGTACACCGAGAAACTGATCCCGGCAGTGCAGGAGGGTCGCGCAGCCGCCAAGGACCCGCACCGCGAGGTCGACCACTTGATCGAGATCAAGCTCTCCTATGACCGAGACCCGAGGCTCGCCCTGGAGAACACCCAGTTCTGGGCGCCTCTGTCGTTGACGGCCGAACAGAAGCACAGCATCGACGACCCGATCGAAATGGAACGCGCAGCCGACGCGCTGCCGCTGGAGCAAGTCGCCAAGCGGTGGATCGTTGCCTCCGACCCGCAGGCCGTGGTCGACCAGGTCAGGCCGTACGTCGAGGCCGGCTTCAACCATCTCGTGTTCCACTCCCCTGGGCACGATCAGCAGCGCTTCTTCGAGCAGTTCGCACAGGACCTTCATCAACCGCTCCGTGATCTGCAGTCCACCTCAGCCATCGGCTGAGCCGTCCGGCGGTGCCGCGGCTCGCAGCGGCACCGCCGGATCACACCGTGATCCAGCCCCATTCCGTCGTCCACGGAACCCGGGACATCTGCAGCGCAGGACCGGATTCCTGCACCACGAAGGTGTCGGAAAAGTTGGCGCTGAAACCGTCCACTGGGTCGTAGAGGCCAGGCTCAACGGAGAAGCACATGCCCGGCTCAAGGACGGTGCCATCGCCGAGTGCGAGCCACGGCGGCTGGTGTCCCTCCGGCCCCTGGCCGTGCGCCGGCCGGTGATACAAGTGGCCCTGCATCCCTGCATCGATCTGGAATCGATGGATCACCGCAGCGACCTCACCGCAGGTCCGGCCTGCCTGCAACTGCTCGCGTTGCAGTAGACAACTGTCCCGCACCACAGTCCACAGCCGCTCGCGGCGACTTGTGCGCGGCGAGATGACGTAAGGCCGATAACACTCACCGCCGTACCCTCCTAGTCGGATGACGCCGGAGACTTGCAGCGGCCCACCTGGTTCGATCTTGGAGTACCGGAATTGATTGGGGTGGGGATATCCGGTCACCCGGCCCGCCCGCACCCATCCCAGGTCGACGGCCACGCCGACGCCCCGATGCGGCTCGCCGTCCAAGCCGAGGTCCGGAACGATCAAACTGAGTGCGTGCTCGGTCATCGCCGTCCGCAGGTCGTAGTCCGTCAGCCCTGGTCGGTAGTCGGTGAGCAGGAAGTCGCGGGCGAAGGCGTGCACCCGCTCGAAGTAGCCGTAGGCCCGCCGAATGAGGGCAAGTTCCTCGGGCCGCTTGTGGACTCTGGACCGAAGGCATCGGTCCCGCAACGATTGGGGCGCATAACCGAGGGCTCGCTGCGCAGTGATACGGTCCGCACCCTCGACATTTCGATCCAACATCAGGCTGCCGGGCGCGGTGAGCCCCCGGCCGGCGCAGATGCTCAACGCCCAGTCCCACAGATCGAGGGCCGGACCGGGTTCGGCTGTCCCGCGGCTCGGGAACTGGCCGGCGACGTGGGGGTAGTCGAAATACTCCGCGCCGTCGGCGAACCACCAGCTGGTCACCAGTTCTCGATCGAGCGTCGGGTAGAACCAGAACGGAGCGGAACCCCCGACGGTGAGTAGCGCGTACAACGGACGCTCGGTGGTAGCGGCCCACAGCCCGGTGTAGTGCACGATGTTCCACGGATCGGTGAGCAGCACCGCACGCCCACCCAGGCCGGCGACTTCAGCCAGCAACTCTTCGGACCGCTGTCGGTTGAACTCCAGCGGCAGTCGGGTGTCGATGGACGGCTGGATCGCCGGCTCGGGAAGGAACAGGTCGACCGAGCTCACAACGACCCGCCCAGGTGTTCCAGGAAGTACCTCGCCATAGCCGAGGAGACGTACTCCCCTCGGAACCCAGAGAAGTGATGCGGCTGTTCATTGACCGGCAGGAAGTCGAACGGCTTGCCTGCCTCCATCAGTTTGTCGACGAGCTGCAGTGACGCAGCAAACGGCACGTTCACGTCGGACGTCCCGTGCACGATCAGCAATTTGCCGACCAGACGGTCCAACATCGGGTACAGCGACAGCTTGTCGTATCCGGCGATGTCGTCCGCGAGCGGGCCCATGACGCATTCGATCGGTCCCGGCCCGTTGCCCTCGCGCATCTCGTAGACGCCGTTGACGGCAACACCTACCTTGTACACCTCCGGCGCCTCGAGCAGGGCCCGCGCCGTGAAGTACCCGCCGTAGGAACGGCCGTACACGCCCACCCGGTCGAGGTCGAGGTACGGCCGGTCCTGCGCCAGTTCCCGCAGTGCCGCGACATGATCGCTTATCACCTCGCCCGCGAAGTTTCGGTAAGCGACGTCGTGGAACTCCTTCGAGCGTTCCGGCGTGCCGCGGCCGTCGAGCATCACTACTGCGAACCCGAGCTGCGCCAACGCATGGGACTGGATGCCGTTGGCGTCCAGCAATTGTTGGGGGACAAATGCACTGTTTGGCCCGGCATAGATCGATTCGATCACCGGGTAGCTCCGTTGCGGGTCGAAGTCCGCCGGCAGGAACAGTTGCCCGTGCAACACCGTCACACCGTCGGCGGCGATCACCGTGAATTCCTCTGGCGGCGTCCACGGCGCGTCCGCAGGGGTCTTGATCTCACCGGTTAGCACACGCTGCGACTGTTTACCGTCCACCGCAAGCAGATCCACGACCGGTGCATTCTCCATGCTCGCGTGCCGGTCGGCCAGCCAACGCCGGTCCGGCGACAGACTGCCGGAATGGACGCCGCGTCCTGAGGTAAGAGTCTCGACACCGCCACCGTCCAGCCGTGCCCGACCCAAATGAACGTCGTACGGGTGGTCTGGGTCTGAATGGGCTTCGAAGTACACCCAGCCTCCGGCCTCGTCAACGCCGAACACCCTAGTCACCGCCCAGTCGCCGGCCGTCACAGTCGCCACCAGGACACCGTCGTCGTCGTGGCGGTACAGGTGCGCGAACCCGGAACGTTCACTGAGCCACAGTTGCCCCTCGTTGCGCGGCAGCAGCGTGACGGAAAGACCCTTTTCCCAATACGAAACCCAGGTCGTCGAACGCTCTTCCCGCACCACCCTGGTCGCTCCGGTCGCCGGATCAACGGCCAGCAGCACGTACGGGTTCTTGTACCGGTTGGCCTTCAACAAGTATGCCTGTTTGCCGTCGGCGCTCCAGCCGACCGGCCGGAGGTCCTGTTCGGGTTCCGGCCCCGAGTCGACCTCCACCGCATCCCGGCTGATCCGATGGATCACGAATGCGCGGGTCGACTCGACGGCGCCGCCGACGCTTCCAGCCGGAAAGAAGTCGACCTCTTCACGCGGCTTGAGCCAATGCACAACCGGAAACAAGTCCATCCGTCGGGTGTCCGTTCGTCGGGCGAGCAACTGCAAGCCGTCCGGCGACCAGGTGGCACCTGCCCCGTCCCAGCGATTGCGCGGTTCACCCGTGTTCGTCAGCGGAACGATGCGGTCGTCCACCGCCCAACGCGTGCCAAGATCGTCACCAACCTCGGTGGCGAAGAACTCACCACCCGGCCCCGGCACCTCGAACACGGTAGGCCGACCGATCTTGAAGGCTGAACGGATCGGCCGGGCTGCGACCGGCGGTTCCCGGTCGAGCGGACGCGTCTGCCTGGTCGACAGATCGGTCGACCAATGGCGGCCGTCTGCGCTGCAGATCAGTCCCGAGTCGGCCCACCGGGTGCGGACATCGCCGTTGGCGACATGGTCGGCAAATCGGAGGAATTCGCGGTAACGGGGATCGAGGTCGTCGTTCATGTTCCTTCGTTTCGGTTCCCGGGACCCTGCGGCGGGTCCCACATGGTCGGTGTGTCGTGAATGCCGGCGTTGCCTCCTCCCGGCTTCGATCGTCCGGGTTCGGCGTCATCAGAATCCAGCCGCCTTGCCTTCCCTGCGCGATCCGGCCGCTCCTGCGAGCACCGAATCCCCGATGCGCCAGCACATCTGGAAGGAGCCGAGATGCCAGTTCGTCAGACCGAGTGGTGTCACGCGAATGCCGAGCCTGGCCAGGCCTGCTTCCATTCCAGGTGCGACTGACATTTCCATCGGCAGGCTGTAGTCGGCCTGCAGCGGCATCGAAAGCGCGGTCGCCTCCGCGGCGTCCGGCGACATGGCGAAGTCGAGCACATTCGACAACACCTGCGGGACGGTTGCCTCGACCTTTCCCGGGGTGCCCAGCGCCAGCCACGGCTCCCCGTTCCTGACAACCATGGTGTTGCCCATCACAGTCCTCACCCGTCCACCGCCGGTGTACCAGCCGCTGATGTTCTGTGGCGGGTCGAGGCTGGTGTCCGTCAACGATCCGGTCATCGGAACTCCGCCGACCACCTCCCCTGGGATGCCCGATCCGGACAAGGTTGTCATCGCCTGCACCCAGTTGCCGTCGGGATCAATAATGCTGATTTCGCAACTGTCAGTGCCCAGAGGGACGGGGGCGCTTGGGGTGCGTGAGGTGAGATGCACGTGCTCACTCAGGTCGCGGTGCGGCACTGAGCGGCGAATCACCGACGCTAGGCCGGCCTGAAACCCCGGATCGAGCATCACCTCGGTTGGATCGTCGAATACCTTGGGGTCGTTGAGATATCCGACCTCTGTACGGACTCGACGCAAGACATGCGCCAGGAAGTACCGCGCCAACGGCTCCTCGTCGTAATGTCCGATGGACGTGACGTCTAGCTCGCGAAGCATTCCTAACACCAGAGCAAGCGACACGCCCTGAATCTGTGGAGCTGCGAGCGACACGATCTCGTCCGGCCCGTGCGGGAACCGAATCGGGTCCTCCCATTCCGGCGGAGACGCCCCGAGATGCTGCAAGCGGACAGGCCAGCCGAGCTCATTGCCGCGTTCGACGAAAGCACGCGCCCATCCGCCGGAGATGAAGTGTCCCGGACCCTCGTTAGCTAGCTGCTGCAAGGTATCGGCGAGAACCGGCTGTCGCCACACCTCACCCACCTGCGGTTGCCGGCCACTCGGGGTGAAGTGGGCGCGCCCGGACTGCGTCCACTGGAAGTAGGGCAACATCCAGGCCATAACTTGGTATTCGAACGGGCTGATGCGATGCCCTTCGGTTGCCGCCTCTAGCGCGGGGGCCACCAGCCGCGCCCAGGGCAGCCGGGCATGGTCGGCGTAGCATCGGGCCAATGCCGGCATGAAGCCGGGTACGACCGCGCCGGCACCCGGCTGCTGCGCCGAGTACGTACCGGGGACCACAGGTAACGGCCGGAATGGCGCCAACCCAGGAACAACACGTCCGGGACTGTTCAGTTGCTGGAATCGTCCGGTCGCACGCTGGTAGTGCAGGACGGTGACCGTGCCAGCATGGTTGGTTAGCTCCTGGGCCACCGTTGCCTGCACGAGGCAGGCCGCGATCAAGGCATCGATCGCGGTCCCGCCCTCGCGCAAAACAGCCACCGCTGCGTCCGTGACGGCCGGATGTTGGGTGGACACCATGGCATGCTTGCCGAACACGACGGCCTTCCGGCCGACACTGCCCGGCGGGTAGTAGTCACGGAGTGGCTCCAGGTGCGCTGGCCTCATGCCGCGGGCGGCCCGATCTTGCTCCAGTCGAGCAGCACGACCTCTCCCGGGTGGAAGAATCCTTCGATACCGGTGAGGTTGGCCCGGATCGCTTCGGTGTACTTCACCTGGACCAGGATCGAAGTGGGCAGGTCTTCGGCGATGACCTTCTGCGCCTCGGTGTACAGCGGCGTGCGTTCGGCCTGCTCGTTGGCCGAATTCGCCTTGAGGAACAGCTCATCCAGGCTTTTGTTGCAGTAGCCGGTCGCGTTGCCGAATACCGCATTCTGGTCGTTGTCGCACGTGTACCGACGGTACAGGCCGATGGCTGGATCGGCGCCAGAAGCGATGTTGATGGTGTAGGTGTCGAAGTTGTGCTTCGAGAAGACCTCCTGGCGGAATACCTCCGCGTCGTCCTGGACGACCTTGGTCTCCACCCCAATGGCCTTCCAATTGTCGGCGATCACCTCGGCTACCTTCTCACCGCCCGGCTCGCTCGCCTCATAGCGGTGCGTCAGGCTGAATCGGATGCCGTTGGCCTGCTTCGGATATCCTGCCGCATCGAGCGCCGCCTCGGCAGCCTTGGGGTCGTACGGGTATAGCTTGTCGAAGTCCACTTCACCACTGTTCGCCCAGTGCCCGTCAGGTAGCGGCGCGTGCCCCGGCGGGAAATATCCGCCGAACACGCTCTTGGAGATGAAGTCGCGATTGATTGCCTGGAACAGCGCGTGCCGGACCTCCGGCTTGGCCAGGATTTCGTTGCGAGTGTTGAAAGGGAACATCTTCATCGAGATCGAAGCGCGACCGATGTCCAGTTTGACGTTCGGGTCCTCGTCGAGTTGTTTGATCGCCTCAAACGTCACGTCGTAGGAGTTGATGTAATCAATGTCGCCCTTCTTCAGGGCCAGCGCCCGCGCCGTCGGATCGCCGAGAACGGTGAACACAACCTTGGCGTATTTCGGTTTGTCACCCCAGTAGTTGTCGTTGCGCACCAGTGTGATCCGATTCGACTCCCACGACTCGAACTTGAACGGGCCCGTCCCGACGGGGGCGCGGTTCGCCGGGTTCTCTTCCAGGTCGGTCCCGTCGTAGATGTGCTTGGGGAGGATGGTGAACGACATCGGGTTCAGCATGGCCAGGAAGGCGCCCGACGGCGACTTGAGCGAAACCTCGACCGTGGATTCGTCAACCGCCTTGCTGGACTTGATCATGTCCTTCAGCGATGCGGTGCCGGAGTTGATCCCGAGACCATTCTCGAAGGTGTAGACCACGTCGTCGGCGGTGAAGGGCTTTCCGTCATGCCATGTGACGCCCTCACGCAGGTGGAATACATAGGTGGTGGGATTCTTCATCTCCCACGACGTAGCCAGCTGCGGCTCGATCTTCTTGTCCCGGCTGACGGTTACCAGAGACTCCTCCATCGCCAGACCGACCAGACCGACCTGGACGTCGCCGAGGAACAACCGGATCAGATGCGGGGGATCCGCACTCATTCCGACGACGAACGTGTCATCGGCGGCTGCTGCCCCGCCCCCTGAGGAATTGGACTCGTTCATGCTGCCGCATCCGACGGCGACGAGCGCCGTCACTGCACAGGCGATCAGCGCCTTGAATCTTCCGTACTTTCTCACTGGAACTTCCTCTCTGGACGTCTGTCGAGCTGTCGGGGCGACCCCGGCAGAGGTAGGTGGCGCATTCTGGAACTCAGTGCACCCCGGACGGCGGAGTCAGGCGTGGCGTGGATCCGAGAAGCGTCCTGGTGTACTCGTGTTGTGGGTCCGTGAAGACGTCCGAGACCGACGCCGACTCCACGATGTCGCCTTGGTACATGACGGCAACCCGGTCGGCGAGCGCGCCGACCACCGAGAGATCGTGGGTGATGAACATGACGCCCATCCGTCGCTGCCGCTGGACTTCTCGAATCAGGTCGATGATCTGGACCCGGACCGAGACGTCCAACGCAGAGGTCGGCTCGTCGGCCACCAGGTACTCGGGTTCGTGGAGCAGCGCGCGCGCAAGCGCGATCCGCTGCTGCTGTCCACCACTTAGCTCGTGCGGGAACCGACCGAGGAAGGTCTCCGGTGGCGTCACCCCGACCTCGTCCATAGCGGCCGCGACCGCGGCGCCCACGTTCTGGGCGCTGGCGTGCCCGCGGCGGGCGGCGTCGGTCAGAATGCGGCGGATCGTCTTCTTCGGATTCAGCGATGCGGCCGGCGACTGGAACACCATCTGAACCTTGCGTCCGAAGCCGGGTCTGATCCCGCGGCCCTCGTAGGACCGACCGTCGATGCTCACCGCGCCGGAGTCAGGAACCAGCAGCCCAGCCATCACCCGGCCCAGAGTCGTTTTGCCGGAACCACTCTCCCCGACCACTCCGACGATCTCGCCCCGGTTGATGGTCAGATCGATGGAATTAGCGGCGGTGACCGACCGACCCTTCTTGGCCCGGGTCCGGAACTCGACCCTGATCCGCTGCAACTCCAGTCGCGCGGCGGCGCCCTCCCGGTCGTCGAGTGCGGTGTCCGGGTCACTCATTCGTCACTCCCGACTCGTCGGCTTCGGGGATCGGAGGATCCGACCAGTCCCGGGCAGGCATTCCGGTGTCGTAGAGGTGACGCATGGCGGCCATCAACGACTGTGTGTACGGGTGCTGCGGGCGCCACAGAACGTCCTCGGCGGCGCCGGCCTCGACAATGTCGCCCGAACGCATCACGGATATCCGGGAACACACCTGCCCGATCACGGCTAGATCGTGTGATACCAGGAGGATGCCGACCTGCTCCTCCCTGGCCAACCGCTGCAGCAGACTGAGTACCTGGGCCTGGATGGTCACGTCCAGCGCGGTGGTCGGCTCGTCAGCGATCACCAACGCCGGCCCCTTGGCCAGCGCGATCGCGATCACCACCCGCTGTTTCATCCCGCCGCTGAGCTGATGGGGATACGAACGGGCGAATTCGGCGGCGGTCGGCAGCCCCACGGATCCGAAGAGCTCTTCGACCGTTCGGCCGCTGTCGCCGATCGCCTCGGCGACCTGGGCGCCGATCCGCATAGTCGGGTTCAGATGCGCGTTCGGGTCCTGGAACACATAGGACATGTCACGCCGCAACCCCATTCGGCGCTGCCCGGCGTTGGCCGTGGCGATGTCGCGGCCCTGCAGCATGATCGAACCGGTCACTTCTGCCTGCAAACCGGGGACGAGCAGTCCAGCGATAGCGCGCGACAACATCGTCTTCCCGGAGCCAGACTCGCCGACCAGGCCGACCATCTCGCCGCGGTTGATCTCCAGCCGGGCACGCCGGACCACCGTCGCCCGCTCACCGTCCTGCGGACGGATCGAAACGGACAGGTCCTCGACCGTGAGGACCCGCTCGGGGTTCACTCCCGGTTTCGCTACCGCGACCGTCACAACGCCCTCCTGCCGTTGTTGCCACGGTTGCCCAGGGCGTCACCGATGACGTTGAAGGACAGCACCATCAGCGCGATGCAGATTCCTGCTGGCACGCTGAACCACCACGCGTCGGACAGGTACGGCTGTGCGCGCCGCAACACACCGCCCCAGCTGGAGGTGGTGGGGTCGCCGAGACCCAGGAAGCTGAGTCCGGCCTCGAGCAGCATGCCGCGGCCCACGTCGAGCGATGCCTGAACGCCGGCCGGCGCGAACGCGACCGGGAAGATCTCGAACGCGATGATCCGCCAAGCCGGCGTCCCGGAGATCCGCGCAGCATCCACGAACTCGGCCGTGCGCAGGTTCAGGAACTGGCTGCGCACTATTCGGGCGGACTGTGGCCACAGGGCGATGATCACGGCCAAGGCCGTCAGGGTCGAGTTGCGTCCGATCACCGCGACGATCACCAGCGCCACCAGCATCGCGGGCATGATCTGGAAGACCTCGGCGAACCGCATCAGCATGTTGTCGACGGCGCCACCGACGTAACCGGCAATGCCACCGACAATCAGGCCGATGACCAACGAGCCCAGACCGGCTGCGATGCCCACGAACAAGGACACCCTCGCCCCGTAGATCAGCTGCGATGCAATGTCTTTACCCACGTCGTCAGTGCCGAGCAGGTGGGCAGACGACGGACCTTCCAGGATCGCCTCGGAGATTGCGAACGGATCGTACGGCGAGATGAGCGGGGCCAGCAGCGCAGCGAGGGCGAACAGCACAACCAGGACGAGCGCGATCGTCGTCAGCACCGAGGGTCGGCGCCACCTGCGCTGGCGCCGATCCGGTTGGGCCGCACCGGGGTCGGTGGCGTCCTGCTCTTTCGTGATTCCCTGATCGATCGTCATCGGATCGTCGCCTCCCGCACCTTAGGGTCGACCAAGCCGTAGACGATGTCGGTAATGACATTGACCAGCAGGGTGATGACCGCGACCACCACGACAATGCCCAGGACCACCGAGGTGTCCCGACGCTGGACGGAGTCGTAAAGCAGGCTGCCCATCCCCGGCCAACCGAAAACCTTCTCGACCAACACCGATCCGCCGACCATGGTGCCGAACGTGTAGCCGAGCACAGTTACCACCGGCAGCAGCGAGTTCCGCGTGACATGCCGTCGGATGATCTGCCTCCTAGGCAGACCCTTTGATACAGCCGTCAGCACGAACCCTGAGTTGAGGACGCCGTTGGCACTGGCCCTGGTCATCCTGATCATCAGAGCGGTTTCGGGAACCGCGAGTGCGGCAGCCGGCAGCAGCAGGTGCTGGAACATGTCCCAGGCCTGTCCGAAGGTATCGCCGGAATATCCAATCGTATTGATCCCCTGGGTGGGCAACAACCCGAGATTGATGGCAAAGACCAGCACGCCCATCAGGGCCAGCCAGAACGTCGGAATGGAGAAGGCAATCAGTGAGAGCACATTAATCGTGGTGTCGATCGTCCGGAACCGGGTGGTCGCCGCCCACATGCCGACCGGGAATCCGATCAGCACGGCCAGCAGCGTGGCGGCTACCACCAGGATCAGCGTGGCACCGAGGTGGTCGATCACCAGCGGTAGTACAGACTGCCTATTCGCGAATGAGAAGCCAAGATCGCCCTGCACGACGCGTGCCAAGTACTTCAGGTACTGGATCGGGAAGGGCTCGTCGATACCAAGTTCCGCCCGGCGCTGTGCGAGGTACTCCTCGGAGGCCGGATAGTCACCGATCGTCGCTGTGACGATGTCGCCAGGTGCCAGCGAAACCAGGATGAAGGTCAGCGTCACGACGCCCCAGATCAGCGGGATGACATAGGCGAGACGCCTGACGAGCCAAGACAGCACGTGGGTACGGTCCCTTCCTCTGTGTGCGTACGGACGGCGGACCGAGCGCGTCCGAGCAGATCCCTGACGGAGAGGTTCAACGTGGTTAACTGCTCTTACCAGCAATCGAACATAGCCGGTTGCATGTAGCATGTAGCATACAGCCCGCAGAGTCAAGGACTGGTCCGGGGACGCCGTTCCACCGGTTGGACGGTCCGCGCTCCACGGCACGTCCCGGAAGGACGGATGGCAACCGGCGACCGCTTCGCCACCGCGTGCGCAGCAGAAGGGGATCGACATGTCTGACATGCCCAGCGCCGTCGGGGCCGGAGAGCCCTCGGGGCACGGCTTACGCGCCATCGCAGAACGCCCGTCGAGAACCCGGGAGATTTACGAGGAGTTGCGTCTGGCCATCGCCCGACGCGACCTGCAACCCGGGTCGCTCTATTCCGTCGCCGACCTCGCCGAGACGTTCGGCGTGTCGCGGACGCCGGTTCGGGAGGCTCTGATCGACCTGGCAGCGAGGAACATCATCAAGTTCGAACGGAATCGAGGGGTGCGAATTCTGCAATCGTCAGCAGAGGACCTACGGGACATATTCGATCTTCGGCTCATCCTGGAGACCCACGCCGCCCGAAGGGCCGCCGAGAACCTGGACGAGGTGACGGAAGCGGCGCTTCGTGAGGCTTTCGACGCTCTCGAGCTGGCAACCGCCGGTGGTGACGACCTCGTCTACTGGTCGTCGGACCGCGCATTCCATCGGGTACTCGTCGAGGCCTGTGGAAATCATCGGCTGTCCGAGATCGTCGAGGGGCTACGGGATTCGATCCTCGTGAAGGGTGCGACCAGCTCCGGTCGCACCCGCTCGCTGCAGACCATCACCGACGATCATCGCGAGATCTTCGAAGCTGTAGTCGGTCGAGATCCGGATGGTGCGGTAACGGCGATGCGCAAGCACCTGGAGCAGACCGCCAGGCAGCTACTGAAGTCCGAACACTCGAGCCCCTGATCAGTTAACGACAAGCGCCCCAAGGGAGTTCAATGTTTGAGTTCCGTGTCCTGCCGGACGCCGAGACCATCGCATCGGCAGCCGCCACCGACGCCGTCAACATCCTGCGGGCGGCGATAGCCGAACACGGCCAGGCTGTCTGGGTGGTAGCCGGGGGCACCTCGCCCAATGCTGCCTACCGCCGGCTCGCCGCTGACCCAGCCGACCTTGACTGGTCGAAGGTGACACTGGTGATCGGCGACGAACGCCTGGTCCCGTTCGACCATCCCGATTCCAACTGGGGCCAGGTGATGCCGCTGCTGACGGCGGCCGGCGCCGTGGCTGCGCGGGCGTTGGCCCCGAACACCGAGCTCCCACCCGCCGCAGCCGCTGAGGAGTACCAGGCCCAGCTGGAGGCCCTGCCGACAACTTTGACGGGCGCGCCGCGCCTCGATTTGGTATGGGTCGGCATGGGGGAGGACGGACACACCTTGTCACTGTTCCCCGGTCGGTCCGCGATCGATGAACAGACTCGGATGGTCGTCGCCGTGACGGACTCGCCGAAGCCCCCGCCGCGTCGAATCACCCTGACACTGCGGGCACTCGACGCCACAGGTCGGCTGCTGGTCTTCGCAACCGGGGCCGGAAAGCGCAATGCCCTGTCCAGGGTACGAGCCGGGGAGGCACTGCCGGTCGGCATCGCCGCCGACCGGGCGGCGGCAGGTGGTGCAGAGGTCACCTGGCTGGTCGACTCGGCCGCCGATGGGGCACCCTGATCCGGCCCGTCACCCCAGCAGAGGCAGTACACGGGCGGCGTACATGTCGATGAACTCGGCGTGGTTGTCGCCGACGTTGTGCACATATACCTGGTCGTAACCGGCATCCAAGAATTGGCTCAACAGTTCGCCGTGCCGATCGGGGTCGGACGAAACCAGCAGGCGCTCGTCGAGATCCTCGGGCCCGACCAGTGCGGCGATCTGTTCGACCAACTGCGGCGAACGCAGGTCTCCCCGGGCAAATCGCATGGCCCCGATGGGGAACCGAGCCAGCGCCTGCCGGATTGCCTGTGCCTGGTCCGGCGCCCAACTCACGTTGACATGCGCGATGCGCAACAGTCCTGCCGGGTCCCGACCCGCGGCCTCGGCGCCCTCGCTGAGTCGTTGCAGGAGTCGGCGCCCCTGATCCGGCCGGACTCCGACGGCCAGCAGTCCATCCGCGACCCGGCCGGCCCGTCGTGCGGTCGCCGGCCCGCCGGTGGCGACCAGGACTCGCGGTGGCACAGCCGGGGTGGTCCACAGGCGCGCGGTTTCCAGGGTGACATACTCACCGCGATAACGGCTGTCCCGACCCGACGATGAGGCTGCGAAGAGCCGCCGGATCGCCTCGACGGCCTCGAACATCCGCTCGATACGTTCGGGGGCCTCCGGCCACGACGCCCCTGTCACGTGTTCGTTGATCGCCTCGCCGGGAGCGACAGACAACCAGACACGGTCCGGGTGCAGTGCCGCCAGGGTGGCAGCGGCCTGCGCCAAAGTCGCCGGGTGTAGCCGATATCCAGGCACCGTCATGCCGGCGAACAGGTCTCCGGCCGTATGTTCACCGATCGCCGACAACAGGCTCCACACGAACGGTGCCTGCCCAAGACTGGGCAGCCACGGCTGGAACAGATCGGCGGCGAGGGCACCACGAAAGCCCGCACCATCCGCCCGCTCGGCCAATGCGACTGCCTCCCGCGGCGACACCCGGTCTATCGGCACCACCCAGCCTGATCGCGACGACACCGGGTCAGAATAGGCGACGCGTCGCCGGGTCGAACCCACAGCGCCGATCCCGCGGCCCCTGGTAGTGCCAGCGATCAGCACGCCGACGTGACAGCGGGGACCGCAATCAACGCGCCGTTGACCCCTGCGCCGACGGCGCCGATCGTCGCTCATCAGTGCGGGCGGGCTCACCTGGGATAGCGTTATCCAGCCACCATCGCGATCGCGGGCACGACACGTCCGCGGCGACCGACGACGACAACGCGAAAGAAGATCAGGATGGAACGCGCACCCAAATCAGCCATCGCGGAATCAGGTCGCAGCGGCGTCCCGAACGGCCTTGGCGCACTGCGAGAGCGACCCTCTCGGACGCGCGAGATCTACGAGGCCTTGCGTCTGGCAATCGCTCGACGCGATCTTCGGCCCGGGAACATGTACTCGGTCGCCGAACTCGCCGAATCGTTCGGCGTTTCGCGGACTCCCGTCCGCGAGGCGTTGATCGACCTGGCCGCCCGTGGGATCGTCCGATTCGAACGCAATCGCGGTGTCCGCGTGACCCAGTCCTCGCCCCATGACCTGCAGGAGATTTTCCAACTCCGGTTGATGCTCGAGGTCCCGGCGACCCGGCTTGCCGTCAGCACGATGAACGACGACCAAATTGCCGCACTGCAGCGGACGTTCGACGACCTCAAGACGGCGACGAAGAACGCCGACGATCTGGACTACTGGGCAAGCGACCGCGCATTTCACAGCGCGATCATTTCGGTGCTGGATAACGGACGCCTGGAGACGTTCGTCGATGTATTGCGCGATTCCATCCTGGTCCGCAGCGCGACCAGCGCCGGGCGGACCCGCTCGCTGGAGGACATCACCCGAGAGCACGAGAGCATCATGAAAATGATCGCCGCGCGGAACGCCGACGGCGCAGCCGAAGCGATGAGGGCACACCTGCAGCACACTGCGGACCTGCTGATCGAGCACGAGACCGGCACGTCAAGATGAGCTCGGCCGGGTTGCCGGCGCTCGCATCAACGGACCGCTAGAAAATCAGATCCATCCTTGACAGGCTCCCACCCAACGGCAACAGTAGCATGTTACATACACTGGCGTATGTAACATACAACCTAGGGAGTCCCCGATGGTCACTGAGCGTTGGATTCGCCATCCAAGAGGCATGCGGCTCGGGCAGGCGGCTCGGATCGCCGTAAGCCTGTTGGCCGTGGCGGTGCTGGCGGCCGCCTGCTCCAGCTCAGATCCGGAGCAGCCGGGGGCGGCGCAGAGCGTGTCGCCGCAGCCGGGAGCGTCCGGGTCGGGCGGCCAGACCGAGCCAGCCGACCCAGCCGGACAGCCGGTCACCGGGGGGACCCTGGTGATCGGCCTGCAGAGCGACCCGAGTCCACTCAATCCCAATCTGTCCACCAACGGGCCGACGCAGCAGATCGGCACGATGATCTACGAGCCGCTCATGTATTTCGACAACGCTGCCGCCGGGCCGAAACCGGTGCTGGCCAAGTCATGGGATGTCAGCAAGGACGGACTGACTTACACCTTCAAGCTGGTTAACGCGAAATTCAGCGATGGCAAGCCGATGACGTCGGCCGACGTGAAGTACACCATCGAAGAGGTCTCGGCGAAGTCATTCGCCCCGTTCGCACCCGCAGCAGCGGCGATCAAGTCGATCGAGGACAGCGACCCGCACACAGTGGTGGTTCATCTCAAGAACGCATTCGGCCCCTTCCTCTTGTCTCTGACCAGGGTGTGGATCCTGCCGAAGCACGTGTTCGAGGGCACCGACCCGCTGACCAACCCGGCCTCGACGGACAAACCCGTCGGCACCGGCCCGTTCGTCCTCGACTCGGTAACCCGGGGCGATCGTTGGGTACTCAAGCGGAACCCGGACTACTGGCAGCAGGGCCGGCCCTACCTCGACGGCATCGTCGGCAAGGTGGTTCCGGACGCGCAGTCGGCGACCCTCGCGCTGGCCGCCGGGGAGATCAGCTACCTCTCCTCGCAGGTGATCTCGCCGTCCGACGTCGAGACGGTGACTGCTTCCGGCAATGTCGTCGCACACCCGGACTCTTTCGCGCCCAACATGACTCAGCTGTTCTTCAATATGACCCGGAAGACCACTGCCAATAAGGATGTGCGCCATGCCATCGGGATGGCGATCGATCGGCAATTTCTGCTGACGAATCTCTTCCAGAACGGTGGCCAGGTGGCGAAGGGGAACTTCGACACCAGGCTCAAGTGGGCGTACAACTCCGAGGTCGACTTTGACAAAAGCTACCCGTACGACCCGGAGAAGGCCAAGCAACTGCTGGACACCGCCGGTTTCCCCAACAACGGCGGCAGCCGGTTCAGCCTGACCATCCTGGTCGAGGGTTCCAGCCGATTCCAGCCGGTCGCGGAGGCGATCGCATCGATGCTCAAGGACGTGGGCATCGACGCCAAGGTCTCCGCTCCCGAGGCCTCGGTGGCGACCAAGCAGGCGTTCGAAAAGCCGGGCGACTTCGACCTGTATCTGCAGTCCTACACCACGAACTGGGATCCGGCCCTCGGCATCGCCCGGGCCTACGTGAGCTCTTCGATCGGGAAGACCTTCGGCAATGCCGCCGGATACTCGAACCCGGAGGCCGACAAGTTGTTCGACGAGGGCCAGGCTGCGCCGACCGAAGAAGAGCGGGCGGTGCCCTACAAGAAGGTGCAGACCATCCTCGCCGACGACCTGCCGGTGATGCCGCTGATCGAGACCAAGCTGAACGACGTCGTCAGCCCAAAGATCCACGGCCTGTGGTACGCCGCGAATTGGGGCCAGTGGCAGGAGGCCTGGTCGGAATGACGACGCGACAGCCCGATCCGTGCTGAGGTACGGGTTACGGCGGCTCGGCTGGGCGGTCCCGACGGTGATCGGAATCGTCGCGGTCGGGTTCGTCCTGACCCACATCCTGCCCGGCGATCCGGTGCAGGCGATGATCGGCGAATTCCCGGCACCGGAGGGATACGCAGAGCACATCCGGGAGAAGTTCGGCCTGGACCGTCCGCTGCCGGTGCAGTTCTGGTTGTTCCTGACCAGCCTGCTCCGCGGCGACCTGGGCTACTCGTTCGCGCACAACGCACCCGTCACCGACATCATCTTCACCCGGGCCGGCGCGACCCTGGCGCTGATGATCCCCTCGTTGGTGCTGGCCTCCGTGCTCGGCGTCGTGTTCGGCGCCATCGGCGCCCGCCGGGCCGGCTCCCGCAGCGACGTCGCGGTGACGGCCTTTACCGTTTCCGGGCAGTCGGTGCCGGTCTTCTGGCTGGCAATGATGCTGATCCTAGTGTTCTCAGTGCGGCTGGGGTTGTTCCCGGTGACCGGGATGACGTCGATCAGCGCGCCTGAGAGCGGTTTTGGTCGGTTCACGGACTTTCTGCGACACCTGGTGTTACCGATGGTGACACTCACCCTGGCCTACATGACCGTGGTGGCGCGGGTGGCTCGTTCGGCGATGATCGAGTCGTTGCAAGAGGACTACATCCTGACGGCCGAGGCGAAAGGCCTGAAGAACGGCGAGATCCTGCGCAAACACGTGCTGCGTAACAGTTTGCCACCGATCATCACCGTCATCGGGTTCAACTTCGGGTACTGCCTGACCGGTGCGGTCCTCACCGAGACGGTCTTCGGCTGGCCGGGCATCGGCAGCCTTTTCATCCAAGCGGTGACGAACCGCGATTACCCGGTCATCGAGGGTGTCTTCGTGCTGTCTGCAATCGCCGTGGTCCTGGTCAACTTGATCGTGGACTTGCTGTACGCACTGATCAACCCGAAGATTCGGAGAGCACATGCTGTGGCGTAGACCAGGGCGGCGGCTGCTGAACAACCTCAGCGGCCGGGTCAGCGCCGTCTACATACTTGTGCTCGTCATCGTAGCCCTGGTCGGGCCGCTGGTGATCTCCAAGGACCCGAGCCAGATCTCACGATCCGTCCTTAAGCCGCCCTCCCCGAGCGCCTGGTTCGGCACTGACCAGCTCGGCCGCGACCAGTTGGCCAGACTGGTGGACGGCGCCCGGGTTTCGCTGTTGGTCGGTGTGGTGGCTGCCGGCATGGCGGTGATCGTCGGGGTACTCGTGGGCGCGTTTGCAGGGTTCTTCGGCGGCTGGCTTGACATCGCCCTGATGCGCGTCTCCGAGTTCTTCCAAGTGATGCCCACGCTGATCGTCGCGGTTGCCATCGTGGCGCTGATCGGCCCCGGCCTGTTCAACATCATTCTGGTGATCGCCATGCTGTCCTGGCCGCAGACAGCCCGGGTCACCCGCGGAGAAGTGCTGCGGGTCAAGCAGTTGGAGTACATCGATGTGGCGCGATGCCAGGGCCGGCCGGAGTGGCGCATCCTGCTGCGCGAGGTGATCCCGAACGCGATTCCGGCCGTCATGCCGCTGATCGCGTTGTGCGTGGCTGAGGCCATCTTGCAGGAGGCATCGATCAGCTTCCTTGGGCTGGGCAGCCCGGACACCATCAGCTGGGGTCTGTTGCTGCACGACGGTCAACAGAACCTGTTGCGGGCCTGGTGGATGTCGGTGATCCCTGGCGTGGCAACATTCATCACGGTCCTGGCCTTCAACCTCTTGGGCGATTCGGTGAGCGCGGCTCTCAATCCGCGACTCAGACTGATCGGCCGGGTCCGACGGCGGGTGAAGATATGAGCGCACCGATCCTGAGCATCAACGATCTGCAGGTCACTTACCACGCCTCGGACCGTCAGGTCTTTGCGCTGCAAGGGGCGACGCTGAAGGCCGGTGCGTCCGAGACGATCGGGGTGGTGGGCGAGTCCGGGTCCGGAAAGTCGACGATCGCCCGCGCTGCCCTCGGCCTGCTGCCGTCCGGGGTCGCCGAGATCACCGGCGGCAGCATCGCGATCAACGGCAGGGATGTGACGGGCCTACGGCGTCGCGACTGGCAACCGCTGCGCGGCAAGCCGATCGCGATGGTGTTCCAGGACCCGTTGAGCTTCCTGAATCCGGTGATGCGGGTCGACAGGCAGATCGGTGAGGCGATCCGGCGGCACGCGCCGCAGCGATCGACGAAGGACCGGGTGGTCGACCTGTTGGAGCTGGTTCAATTGCCGGCGAGCGTCGCGCGGTCATATCCGCACGAGCTGTCCGGCGGGATGCGCCAACGAGTGCTGATGGCGGTTGCTCTTGCCTGCGAGCCGAGCCTGCTGATCGCGGACGAACCAACCACAGCTTTGGACGTCACCACCCAGGCGGAGATCGTCAAACTGCTCCGCGACATCCAACGCACCCTGGGCGTGAGCGTGCTGTTGATCAGCCACAACCTGGCAGTGGTGGCGGAACTGTGCGACCAGATGTACGTGATGTACGCCGGACGGGTCGTCGAGTCCGGACCTGCAGATGAGATTCTCAGCCATCCTGGGCACCCGTACACCTACGGGCTGATGACGGCCGCCCGGAGCCTGCGCGATGCGGATGGTCGCTACGCCACCATCGCCGGCGACGTGCCGAGCCTGGCCGAGCGTTTCGTCGGCTGCCCGTTCGCCGCTCGCTGCCCGGTCGCGATGGAGCACTGTACCCAGTTGGCTCCGCCTCCGACTTCCGTTGCCGGACAGGCGAACCACGTTGCCGCGTGCTGGCACCTCGTCGAAGGGAAGGGGCGCGATGACCACCGAGACATTGCTGGAGCTGGAGCACGTCACGAAGGCGTTCAAGCGTAGGGGTACTTCCGAGCAGGTACTCGCCGTCGACCAGGTGAGCCTAACGGTGCGGGCCGGCGAATCGGTCGCACTGGTGGGCGAGAGCGGATCGGGCAAGTCGACGCTGGCCAGGATCGCGCTCGGACTGGAGCTGCCGGACGCCGGCAGCGTTGTGCTGACCGGGCACGAGCTGAGTACGTTACGCGGCAAACAGTTGCGGTCGGTGCGACGCCGGATGCAGCCGATCTTCCAGGATGCTGGCGCCTCGTTCAATCCGCGACGCTCGGTGCGGGCTGCGATGTTCCAAGGGCTGCGGCACTTGGGCAGTGACGACGAACGGCAGGCCCGGGCCGTCGACCTGCTGGACCGGGTCGGTCTGCGGCCCGGTGAGTCGTTCCTGCACCGGCTGCCACACGAACTCAGTGGCGGGCAACGGCAACGCCTGGCTATTGCGCGGGCGATTGCCAGTGACCCGGTGTTGATCGTCGCCGACGAGCCGTTGTCCGGCGCCGATGTCTCGGTGCGCGGCCAGGTGATGAACCTGCTGGTCGACCTGCAGAAGGAGCGTGGCATCGCGTATTTGATGATCACCCACGACATCTCCCTTGCCCGCTCGTTCGCCGATCGGGTCGCAGTGATGCACCATGGTTCGGTGGTCGAGCAGGGATCGACGGACGATGTGCTGTCCGAGCCGAAGGACGACTACACCAGGCTGCTGGTGCGGGCAGTCCCGGAACTCAACGGTCCGATGCCCTCACGGGCCTATCTGACCTGACTACCGGCCGCGAACGCGGTGACCCCCAGCGCTAGTCGCGTAGCGCCGGCAGCACCTCGCGGGTGATCCGTTCGAACTGACCGGCTTGGTCGAAGCTGCTGATCCGGAGCAGGATGCTGGTGGCTCCGGCGGCAACGAACCTGCGTAGGTACTGTACGCAGTCGTCGGGGGTGCCCATGGCCACCCAGCGCTGCAGGAACTCCGAGGAATAGTCGGTCATCGAATGCGCATCGAGGAATCGCTTCGATTCGTCGAAGGCCGCTTCCTTGCTCTCCGCCAGGCAGATGTTGGAGCACACGGAGACTTGGAAGTCGTGTGGCAGTGGACGTTCGGCCTCGTCGAAGTACTGCTGGATAATCTCCCACGAGCGAGCGATGTCGTCCACGGTGGTGTGGGTGGTCTGCCAGCCGTCGGCGTACCTGGCCACCCGCCGGTACGCCGTCTCCACGTTATTCGGCTTTTTCAAATCGGGATTGGCCGCAATCCAGATCGGCACCCGCTGGGCCGGCTTCGGGAGCAGGGTGACGTCCGAGAACTGCGTGTAGGTCCCGTCGAAGTCGACGCCGTCGCCGCCCCAGGCAAGCCGCATGATCTCGATGGCCTCCTCCATCCGCCGCATCCGCGACGACCGCTGCAGACCGAGATTTACCAGCTCCTGGGCGAACTCGCCGCTGCCCGGGCCGCCGCCCTGGCAGGCGACGAAGATGGTCCGGCCCTGCGACAGCAGGTCGAGATTCGCCCATTGGTGGGCCAGTAGCAACGGTTCACGCAGCGGTGTGCTGGCCATGCATGCCGGGCCCAGTCGGACCCTCTTCGTTCGGGCAGCGATGGCGGCGAGCAGGACGATCGACTCGACCCGGGGCTTGGCCAGGAACGAATCGCCGACCCAGACTGAGTCCCAGCCGGCTTCTTCTGCCGCGACGCCGGTGTCGACCAGATCGCCGACCGTGCCGACGCCGAGCACCGGACCACGGTTCAACAGCATCAGTCCAACTGACGGTATGACTGCCATTGCGCGATCTCCTGACATCTCGTGTGTAACATGTTACATGTTGCGGCTAGCCAACCGGTAGGCGTCACTTCGAACACCATCTGCAATCCGTAGTCGGGTGGTTGGCCCAGCCACGTTCCAGCTCGGCGCCCGCGGTGTCAGCGTCGCTGTCGGTGGTGGTGATCTTGAGATGCTCGGCCTCAGCGCTGGCCGCCAGCATGCGTCGAAGTGCACCTCGGCCACTTCGCTCAAGTTCGGCGGCTGCCATCCCTGCCGGAATCCGACTACGGCAGCAATGTGGAGAGCCTCTGCGTCAATCAGAATCGGCGGATGCCGACGCTGCTCGGGCTTGGACTCGAACACGTGGGCGGGCCGCCGGAGCGACGCGCCATCGACGTCGAACGGTTCCTGCGGTGCAGGGGCGGAGTGGGCCCCATTGAGGGCATCGCGCAGAGCACACCGTTCCATCACTGTCAGCTCGGGGCCGCGCCACCGGCGGTGTTTGACGGGCTCCAGGGTGATTGCGGAACTTCCACTTCCTGCGCCGTTGGCGCGAGGATGCGCTCCGTTCGTCTTCCCGCAGGCAGCATGATCGCCAGCGCGATCCCGATGACACCAATGCCAAGGAGAGCCGTGGTGCGATCACTCCCCGCCTTCTCCTCTTCGGCCATGGCGACCAAGAGATCCCGCGTCGTCCAGCCGTTCACCACGGCCTGCTGTGCTGCACCATTGGTCGTGAGCTGATTGACCTGGTCAGCCGACTGAATCGCGGCCAGGTTGGACTTTGCGGTGCCTGCTCCCGCGGAAGGCCACATCGTTATCCAGATTGCCGCTGCAGCAGCCGCGATCAGTACGCCTGCAATGATCCTCGGAATCATCGTCTCGCCTCGACTCTCGTACTGTGGTTTAAATTCGGATGCTCGCCGGCCGCGCCGAAGTCCTCAACACTTCTGCCAACCGGCAGCGTTCGGCAGCCAACAGCGGGGTCCTGTGTAACCCGGTGGTCCGCCATTCCGCGGATACACAGGGCCATATCCCTTGGAGGATCCGCTCCCGCCCCCATCACTGTCGGCGTCGTCACTCTCCTCGCGCGCGCGTTCCTCTGCGTTCTGCTGCGCCTCTGCGCGGCTTGCTTCGTCGGCCGCTCGCTCCCGTTCGGCCTGCTCCGCTGCGGCACGCTCGGCAGTCTCCCGTTCTGCCTGTTCGCGAACTGCGCGTGATGCCTCCGCGGACCTGCTCGCCGCGGCGGACTGCCGAGATGCTTCAGCGCGACGGGCAGCCTCAGCTTGTTGTGACGCTTCAGCTTGACGTGATGCCTCCGCCGATCGAGCCGCGGCACTACTCGCCGCGGCCTTCGAACTTGCGACGGACGCCTTCGACTTCGCCGCACTCGACCGGTGACCCGCGTCTGCCTCCCTCGCACGTGCTTGCTCGACGGCTTCGTTCGCCTTCGCCTCGAGCGCTGTCTGCTCGGCTTCGGTGAGGACATCCCAGATCACCCCAACCCTCGGCTGGGCAAAGAGTCTCTTTATTGCCATAGCGGCGGCCACCGTTCGATGCTGATCGTCGACGTCTTTGCAGCCTGCGGCAGCGGATGCCGAACGTGTGGTTGTCGTCGTAGTCGCAGTGCGCGGCGTAGGTGATGGGCTCGGGCTGGTGTGTTGCGACGACGCCGTTGTTGCTCCGCACCACACCAAAGCGACCTGGCCGGGGACCGTGCACGGAATATTCGGGGAATGGAGGCCCGCCGAACTCTCGATGGCTGCATCGTTCGCTACAACCAACTCGTCGGACAGGGTTCCGGGCCTCTGGTCGAGCAGCGCTGCGGCCAAACCGTGGCGGACGAGAAGAGCTCCAAGATCGGCACCGTCCGCGAGTCGCACTGAAGCGACCACCCCGGGGCCAAGCTTGCCGAAGTCCACCAGATCGATGTTCATGCCCCTTGAAAGGTGGGTGTTGACCTCCTCGACAGCCTGGTTCGCAAGGCATTCGGCGGTGGAGTCGGAGGTCCCGACTGTTGGTGTGCGTATAAATGCGAGGTCGACCATCGTCGGCGTGCCGTCGATAATGACCTTGACCGTGTCGCCGTCAATCACGTCCTGAACCGTCGCCACAACGGCGCGACCCTGCCGCACGCCACCTGACGAACCAGTCACGGCGTCCACAGTGCGCTCCGTAGACGAGATGGACCCGCGTGTGCTGGGTCGGTCTGCCGTCTGCGAGCCGCAAGCAGCCAGTGGCCCGGCAACCACAAGAGCAGCTGCCAGCGCCGGAAGTATCGCGCCGAGCCCACGCCCGTTCGGCCTCGACGCCAACAGGATTCCCTTTACGTGACCTGTCCGGCCCGACCGACGACGCGGACGTGTTCGAACCGACTCCAAAATTCCCCCAAGATTGCTGATGATGGTTAGCCTTCTGTGCCTATCGGTACCGGCGTTCGAACCGTTTCACGCTCCGACGATCCGTATCCGATTCGAGACCTTGAATGCGCACCGGTCGGCTATGTCGACCGGTCGTGCTTACGATGTTGTCGCGGGCGTGCTCGGGTGCTCCGACCGGAAGCCAGGATCATGATCAAGTTCGAGGGGGCCAATGATGTCCTTCACCGTCGGATGCGCGAGCAA
Organism: Nakamurella lactea DSM 19367; assembly: GCF_000426645.1. GTDB lineage: Bacteria > Actinomycetota > Actinomycetes > Mycobacteriales > Nakamurellaceae > Nakamurella > Nakamurella lactea. The sequence continues at coordinate 45,318 of NZ_AUFT01000025.1, forward strand.
AAGGCAGCGGCGTGGGGTTGCGTAACTGGTTTCGGCGCTGGCGCGCCCGCAATCGCGTCCAGCCGCCAGCGCCAACGTTCCCAGTGCCGCCGCCATCACGGCCGCGTCGCACCGTCCCGGCACCTATTCCACCAACACGACAGCAGCCGGCCGCGAGGCCGGCATCGAGGACGCCGACCAGGCCCCGCCTCACCCAGCGGGATGCCTCCGGCCAGGTCGTCTACTGCGAGCTCTGCGACCTGGACCGTCGGTTCTGCGTCCACGGGTTCGAATCCCGCCGAGCACAGGACTTGGTGTTCGCCACCAGGCTCGGCTCCACGTACCACCTGCGCGAGGACTGCAACGCCATGATCGTGCCCCGGGCGATGTCGCTCGACCGAGGCGGCGGGCGGTCCCGGATGCTGCAGATGTCTCGCGGCTCGGCCCGCCAACGGGGTCTCGACCCGTGCCGCATCTGCGCTGGTGGAACCGCGGCCTGGCGTCGATGATGAGTACGGCTGATCCCGCCGGAATTCGGACTCGCACCGCACCTCCGGTGGCTTGGTTCGCTGGTGGCCGGTGAGGCAGGCCCGGGCAAGCCGACCCGAACGTTCGGTGACGCGCCAGCTGGTTGCCCATCGCGACCAAGTGGAGGCGATCGACCGCGATCCCACCGGAACTCGTCGGTCTGCACGTCCAGCCAGTCCCGCTTGCTCGCGCCGGCCAGATCTGCGTTCACCAGCGAGGTCATCCATGGGTTCGTCTCGGCCCAGGTCTGCTTGGCCATCGTCCAGTGCTGGCGGCGACATCTCGAACCCGTCGCCGTTTCGGCGTCTGGGCCTTCGCAGGTCTGGTCCTCGCCACCATCTGGCTCCAACAGGTGACCCCGAAGGCTAGCCGCATCGCTCGAACGCTTCGTGCCCCGCCCGTGCGGACACCCTGAACCGGACCTAATTCCTATTGAGTCCATGGGATCGAGTCAGCAGAGCGTTCTTGAAGTGCGACTCCGCCGCGTCAACCTCCGCCATCGGCACGCTGGGGCCAAAGACCCGCAGAATGCTGAACCAGAAGCTCCGGGCGTGCGTGGGATCCAGGCCGGCGAGACCCCGCAGGGCGATGTTCCCGCCATGACCGTCTCGGGCGTATGCGGTCCAACGCCCGAGAATGCGTTCGGCCCCGTCCGCCTTCCCGACGTACAGCTGTCCGGTACTCGCGTCGGCGATCAAGTAGACGCCTTGAACTGAGCCGAGGGCGGTACGCCATCCGGCGTACCGCGCATCAGTCACCATCGCCTGGAGCTCGGCATGGTCGATCAACACGTTGTCGAAGCCGGGGAATGGCACCACCTCGGGGTCGGCGATCTCGGCCACCGGGAAGACAGAAGCCCGGTCTGCAGTCTTGGCCCAATTGACGGTGTCCCCGGACCATTCGATGACAAGTCGCCCCGCGAGCACCGACAGCACATCTGACGGCCGGAGATCGAAGCAGCGGACCGTCTCCGTGCGTTCGCCCGGCACCTCGCCGTGGTTCTCATAAGCGACAAGGAAGCGGGAGCGCCTGCGTCCGTCGGCCATGAAGACTAGCCAGTGGCGTGGCGGGTTCTTGCCAAGCTTGTTCTTGTGTTCCTGTCGCCGGGTGTAGTCGAGCACGTTGTCGACCGTGAGGTCGCCCGACGCTCGCAGACCGTCGTCGGTATAGGTGTGACGGAGGATCACCACCTCACGAAAATCCAACCCTGCGGCAGACAGGATGTGGGGTTTGCCCAGGGTCTGGTTGACCGGTTCGTCAGGCCGCGGGTGCGGCTCTGTTGATTGTCTCAAACTCGATCGGGGTCAGCTTCCCGAGGCG
>NZ_AUFT01000026.1 GCF_000426645.1 Nakamurella lactea DSM 19367
CCGGCGGGTGCGGATCTGCCGGACCTGCGGCCGGCGGGGGTGCGGCGGGGGCAGGCGCTGGTCGAGGTGTGTCGGCGGTTCTTGAAGGCCGGTGCGGGGCCGAAAAGTGGTGGGGTGCGTCCGCAGGCGACGGTCACGGTCGGGCTGGCCGAGCTGGCTTCTGGGCAGGGGGTCGCGACGCTGGATTTTGTCGGGACGGTGTCGGTGCGGATCGCCCGGTTGTTGACCTGTGATGCGGATGTGCAGCCGCTGGTCCTGGGATCGACGGATCTGCCGCTGGAGGCGTGGGCGAAGGCCCGGTCGTTCCCGCCGGCGTTGCGGCGGGCGATGGTGGTCCGTGATGGGGCGGGCTGTGCCTGGCCCGGTTGTGATACCCCGGCTGGTTGGTGCGATGCGCACCACATCGTTTTCTGGGCCGATGGTGGTTTGACGGTGTTGGAGAACGGGGTGTTGATTTGCGGGTTCCATCACACGGAGATCCACTTGGGCAGGTGGGTGTGTCGGATGGCCGCGGACGGGCGCCCGGAGTTCATCCCGCCGCGGTGGCTGGATCCGGCGCAGCGGCCCCGCCGGAACCACCTGTTCACCGCTGGCGGGCACTTCACCGGGACTGCCGGCCCTGCCGACACCCAGTCCGACGACCCCGACTCGAGCCGGGCTGGTTCCGGCGACACCAACTCCGGTGACCCCGATCCCGGTGACACCAAGTCCGGCGACCCCGAATCTGGCCGGCCCGAAACATCTTCGCCCGAAACATCTTCGCCCGATACCTCCCCGCCCGATACCTCCTCGCCCGGGGCCGGACCCAGGTCCGCCGGGCTACCCAGAGACCCCAGGGCTGGCAAGACTTCCCGACCGTCGACCTCGGCGTCCGGACGATCCGGCGACCGACCGGCCAAAGTGCCGGCCCGGTGGTTCGACGACCACCCGGCCGGACCCCGACCCACACCCGATCCCCGGCCACGGCACCGCCGGCGCCAGCGGCCGACGCAGACCGGGCAGCCACTGGACAGCCGATGCCGGCCACCGATCGACCGGGTCTGGCCCGGTATCCGAACAGGCCTCCAGATCACCCTGCGCCGGCGGCACTGAGCGCGCCACACGACCTGAGCAGGCCGACGAGTCCGAACGATCGGACTCGCGAATCACGGTGCGCGCCAGCCTTTCGACGGCACACTCGCCGGATTACCGGGCTGTCGGCCCGCCTGAGTCTTGGCTGATCTCTCGGTCGAGCGCGCGCTGATCTCTCGGTCGAGCGGGTGTGGTTCATGAGCACTGAACTTCGGCGACGGCGGACTCGGCGGTAGCGGTCCAGGTGACCCGGCCAGCGCCGGCGGCCGGCTGACGGAGGTCCGTCAGACCACCGGGCCGAGCGTCCACGGGACGAACTCGTCCTGCCCCATGCCCAGTTCCTCGCTGCGGGTGCGCTGCCCGGACGCGGTGGCCAGCACGGCATCCAGGATGCGCGCCCCCACCTGCTCGACGGTCGCGTCGCCAGTCGCGATCTGCCCGCAGTTGACGTCAATGTCGCCGGGCATCCGCTCGAACAACTCGGTATTGGTCGAGAGCTTCAGCGAGGGCGTTGGCCGTGACCCGAAGACGGAGCCGCGGCCGGTGGTGAAGCAGACGACGTTCGCGCCACCTGCGATCAGCCCGGTCACCGACACCGGGTCGTAGCCGGGAGTGTCCATGAAACCCAGCCCTGGCACGGAGATCGACTCCGCATATTCGTACACCGCGGACAACGGCGCGGTCCCGGCCTTGGCCACCGCGCCGAGCGACTTCTCCAGGATGGTGGTGATGCCGCCGGCCTTGTTGCCCGGTGACGGGTTGTTGTCCAGCGACGCCTCATGTCTGGCTACATAGGCGCGCCACCATTGGATGCGCGCCAGCAGCCGATCGGCCACCGCCGGGCCGGTGGCCCGCGCGGCGAGCAGATGTTCGGCGCCGTAGATCTCCGGAGTCTCGCAGAGCACGGCCCGCCCGCCGAGGGTGACGATCGCATCGGCGGCCACCCCGAGTGCCGGGTTCGCCGTGATACCGGAATAGCCGTCGGAGCCACCACATTTCAGGCCGAGCACCAGCTCGGACGCCGGCACCTCGGTCCGGGTCGCGACCGGCAGCTCGGCCACCAACGCCTCCACCGCAGCCACCCCGGCCCGGACGGTCGTGGCGGTGCCGCCGGATTCCTGGATGGTCATCGACGAGTAGCGGCTGCTGGCAGGGATTCCTATCCCGTCCAGCTGATTGACCTCGCAGCCGAGCCCGACCATCAGCACAGCGGCGAAGTTCGGATGGGCGGCGTAGCCGGCCAGTGTCCGGCGCAATACCTGGATCGCCATGCCCTCGTCGCTCATCCCGCAGCCGGTGGAATGGGTGATCGCCACCGCGCCGTCCAGGTCGGGCCGACGCTCCAACAGATCGGAGGCGTTGAGCTGGGCGGCGATCATCCTGGCGACCGACGCCGAGCAGTTGACCGAGGTCAGGATTCCCAGGTAGTTCCGGGTCCCCACTTTGCCATCGGCGCGTCGATAGCCCTGAAAGGTCCTCGGTGGCACCGGATTCGGTGACGTGCTGGCGGCCGATGCCGCCATTCGCTCGCCGGTGTCGGAGTAGCCGAGATTGTGCGTGTGCACGTGCTCGCCGGCGGTGATCGCCGCGGTCGCGTAACCGATCACCTGGCCGTACTTGCGAATCGGTGCGCCGGCCGGGATCTCGCGGACGGCGACCTTGTGGCCACGCCGGATGGTGGTCTGCGACGTCAGCTCGTGCCAGGCGGTGGCGACCCGTTCGCCGGGGGCGAGATCACGCATCGCTACGGCGACCTCGTCCTCGGACCGCAACTGCAGCAGCGGCATCGCCGGGCGCGGCCGGAGTTGCAACGGCGTCGCCACCACCTCAGACCCCGGCCTTCAGGAGACCGTCCGACTCGGACGCCGACTCCGGGTCCAGGAACAGCAGGGCACCCGGCGTGCGTCGCAGCACAGTGGCCGGGAATGCCGGGTCGATGTCCCGGACCAGGGTGCTGCGCACCGCGGCCGCCTTCCGTCGCTCAGGGACCACCACCTGGACGTCCGCGGCGGCCAGCAGCGCCGGCACGCTCAACGAGATGGCGGTGGCCGGCACCGCGTCAACATTGGGGAAGTGCCCCTCCCCGACCTGTTGCGCCAGCGACTCCGGGGTCAGCGTGATGACGTTGACCCACCGCGGGTCGTCGAAGTCGGTCTGGCCCGGCTCGTTGAAGGCGAGGTGCCCGTTCTCTCCGATGCCCATGCAGGTCAGGTCGATCGGCGCTTGCCGCAGCAGCGATTCGTACCGTCGGCACTCGGCGGCCACGTCCGCCGCTTCCCCGTCGAGGTACTCCACCGCCGCCGGCGAGAACGGTTCAGCGATCCGTTCGAAGATCCACCGACGGAACGACGCCGGATGGTCACGGGCGATACCGATGTACTCGTCCATGTGAAAGACCGTCACGGCCGACCACGGGATGTCCTGCTCGGCCAGCGCGTCGATGAACGCCAGCTGCGAGTTCCCGGTCGCGAAGATCGCCCTGGCCCGTCCCCGCTCGGCGACCGCCTGACGAAGGATCCCTGCAGTGTTGAGCGCCGCCGCCGCAGCCATCGCCTCCGGCGAGGGATAGACCGTGACCCGCAGGTCTCCGGCGACATTCTGATGGTCGAGCATGTGCACTCCGTTCAGCTGAACAGTACTACCGTCCGGACACGCGCAGATCGTCGCAAGCGTTTGCAGCAAACTATCAGTCGGAGTCAGGGCGACACAACACCGCTGCTCCCTTGAGGCTGCGGTACCGGACTATGCTCTGCGACAACTTGCTGCAACTATTGGGGAGCGATGGACCAGTTCCTGGAGGGCCGCACGATCGCCGGTCGGGCGATCCGGGTCCGCTACGACACGGCCGGCATCGCCGACATCACCGAGATCGGATCGACGGCTGTCGGTCGGCGGCCGGGACTGTTGTTGACTCCCGGGCTGATCGACCTGCAGCTCAACGGGTTCGCCGGCATCGACGTGAATGCGCCGACCGGTCCCCTGGACCTGATCGAGCTGGTCCGGCGACTCTGGGACCGAGGCGTCACCACCGTCTTCCCGACGATCATCTCGGCGGAGCGGTCGCAGACCCGTTCATCGATCGCCCGGCTGGTCGCCGCCATCGATCGCGATCCGCTGGTGGCGGCGGCTGTGCCAGGCCTGCACCTGGAGGGGCCGTATCTGTCCGATCAGGACGGATACCGGGGCGCGCACTCGGCACCACTGCTGCGCGATCCCGACATCGATGAGTTCGACCAGTGGCAGCGAACGGCCAACGGGCTGATCGCGATCATGACGCTCGCCCCGGAGCGGACCGGCGCCTTGGAGTTCACCCGACATCTGGCCGACAACGGTGTCCTCGCCTCGATCGGCCACAGCGCCGCGACCGCCGAACAGGTGCACGCCTTCGTAGCAGCCGGTGGTCGGCTGAGCACCCATCTCGGGAACGGCATCCCGTCCGTCATCGACCGGCATCGGAACCCGATCTGGCCGCAGCTCGTCGACGACGCGCTGACCGCCGGCCTGATCGCCGACGGGCACCACCTGCCGGCGGACGCATTCCTCGGCCTGGTGCGGGCCAAGGGAATCGAAAGGTGCGTCCTCACCAGCGATGCGGCCGCCCTGGCCGGCTGCCCGCCCGGCGACTACACCACCCCGGTCGGCGGCGCCGTGACCGTCGCGTCCGACGGCAGCCTGCGACTGGCCGGCACGCCGTACCTGGCCGGCAGCGGCGCCTCGCTGCTGGACTGCGTGCGGTGGGCGAGCCGGACGATCGGGCCGGCCGCCGCGGTGACCATGGCGACCGCCAACCCGGCACGGCTGTTGGGGCTGACGGATCGGGGCCGGCTGCAGGTGGGAGCCAGGGCCGATCTGGTCCAGTTCGCCCCCGCGGCTGATGGTGGTCCTGGCGAGGTGGTCACCGTGGTGGTCGGCGGCACTGTCCGGGTGAAGGACGGCGCGCGGACCTGAGCCTGTCGGAGGCGGGAACTAGCTTCAGAGCACTCGCGCCGAACACCACAAGGGAGCAGCTCATGTCGTTGCGCTGGTACACCGTCGTTGTCGATTGCCGTGATGTCGCCGCCCAGGCCCGCTGGTGGGCGCAGGTCCTCGATTGGAAGATGATCTACGAGGCCGACGACGAGGCGGTCATCGTGCCGAAGCACGCCACCGCCGACAAGCCTTCGGCACAGGACTGGACAACGGTGCCGCCCGGGCTGGTCTTCGTCCCGGTAGCCGAGGGCAAGACGGTGAAGAACCGGCTGCACATCGATCTGGCACCACACCTCACCGACGATCGCGACGCGGAGATCCAGCGACTCCTCGACCTCGGCGCCACCAGAGCGGACGTCGGTCAGGACCGGGAGAAGGTCACCTGGGAGGTGCTCGCCGACCCGGAGGGTAACGAGTTCTGCGTACTCTCCGCGCGCGAGCTGTAGGCCCCGACATCCGAGCCGATCACAGCCGCTCGACCTCGGCCGGATAGTCGCGCAGTTCGACGTCGTTGGCGTAGTTGTCCGTCATCTTCATCATCAATCGAAAACTCAGCCGATTGGTGAAAGTCCAGTTACGCAAACGGATCCGCCGCTTGGTCTTCGGCGCCATGAACGGGCCTGCATTGCCCTTGCGGGCGATCTTGGCGTACGGGTGCATGATCGCGTCGTAGCGCTCGAAGGCGACTCGGTGGTCGCCGTCCGCAACCGCCAGTTCGCCGGCCAACACATAGGCACCCACCATCGCCAGACCGGTACCGAAGCCGCCCAGCGTGTTTCCGTAGGCCGAGTCGCCGACCAACGCCACCCGACCCTTGGTGTAGCCGTCCATCTGCACCCTGGCGATCGAGTCGAAGAAGAAGTCGTCGGCGTCGTCCAGCCGGGCGAGCATTTCCGGAACCCGCCAGCCGAGATCGCCATACCGACGTCGCAGCAACGCCTTCTGGGCAGTGATGTCGCCCCGATCCACGTCGAGCGGATCCGCGGCGAAGACGTAGAGCTCCGGCGCCTTCGATCCACCGAGCAGGGCGAGCCGGCCAGGGACGTTGTACATCAGACCGACCGAACGCTCCTTCTCGACCGCCACTGCGTCCGCGGATCCGGACGCCGCCGGGTCGCCGACCGTCGCGCCGGCCACCGCGTAGTAGTAGCCGAGATGACGCAGGTAGTCGACCTCCGGCCCGAAGGCCAGCCTGCGGACCCTGGAGTGGATCCCGTCGGCGCCGAGCACCAGATCGAAAGACTGTGGCGGCGCCGTCTCAAAGGTGACAAGCACCTGGGTCCCGGAATCCCGGAGATCGGTGATGGTGTCGCCGAACAGGTACTGGCAGTGATCGGCGGTGCGCGAGTACAGGATGTCCCCGAGGTCGCCGCGCAGAATCTCCACGTCGCCACCGATGAACTCGCCCGGGATGACGGCCTGCTCGCTGTCCGTCTCGTCGACCACCCGCAGGTCGGTCTTGCCGGTCTGACGGCGTTCGATGTCGGCGAGCACCCCCATCTGCTGCAACACGCGGCGGTGCGTCGCACCCTTGAAGTCGACCGCCTGCCCACCGGGCCGCAGGCCCGGTGCCCGCTCCACCACCGTCACCTCGGCGCCGTAGTGATCGAGCCAGTAGGCGAGCGAGGTGCCGGCAATGCTCGCCCCGCAGATCAGTACGCGTAGACCCTTCATCGGTCCGCTCCCATCCGTCGTATTATTGCGTCCCTACGACGCAGTTCTAATAGCGTACACTCGACGCAATTACCGGTCAAGGAGTTCGAGTGGAAGCGAAGCCCGACACACTGACGGCCGTGCTCTGGCCCGCCGAGCCAGTCCGGAAGCGCGGCCCGAAGCCGTCGTTGTCGCGCCAGCAGATCATCGAGACCGCGATCGAAGTGGCCGATGCCAGCGGGCTGTCCGCGGTCACCATGCAGCTACTGGCAGACCAGCTCGGCCGGCCCAAGATGTCGCTGTACCGCTACCTTCCCGGACGCGACGAACTGGTCGCACTGATGGCCGACGCCGCCCTCGGCGCCCCGCCGGCCGCCGCCGGGCGGGGCTGGCGCGGACGGTTGCGCAACTGGGCACTGCAGGCCTGGCCGGTGTTTCTGGCTCACCCGTGGCTGCACCAGGTGACCGTCGGTCCCCGGGTCTTCGGGCCCAACGAACTCGGCTGGATGGAAGTGGCGCTCGGTGCGCTCGACGCCACCGATCTGACCGGCGCGGAGCGCCTGGACGCGGTGGCACTTCTCACCGGGCATCTGCGCAGCATGGCCGCTCAGCGTTCGGCCGGACCCCGGTCGGCGACCGACGCCTCCGCGAGCGACGACATAGAAGCACAGTCGGCCGCACTGATGGCCCAGCTGCTGACCGATCACGCCGACCGCTTTCCGCTCACTGCGGCCGCCTTCGGGCAGGCGCAACGCACCGGCACCACCGACCAGGCGCTGGAATTCGGCCTCGATCGGATCCTCGACGGGCTCGGCGCACTGATCGATCGACGGCGGGGCTGACGCGGCCGGGCACTGCGCGTCCCCGGGTCGCCTCCGACTCTTCTGCCGGATCCGGAAGCATTCCGTCCGCAATAGCCGTTAGCCTCGCCGTCGTCCGCAGATCCGAGGTGCCGCCGGGCCGATCCGGTCGGCGGCCAGCACAGTCCTGAAGGGGATAACCGGAATGAACGATGTCACGAGCTGGCTGTTGGATGCCGATCCGGCGATCCGCTGGCAGGTGCTGCGAGACCTGACCGACTCCCCGGCCGATGAGGTGGCCGCAGAGCGCGCCAAGGTCGCCGAAACAGGCTGGGGAAAGCGAATTCTCGACCTGCAGGAAGACGGCCAGTGGGCCCGCGGCGCCTGCTTCCCCGGTGACGGATGGCGTGCGCCGCAACCGATCGCCGGCGACCCGAACGGCCAGCCGTGGACCGCGACCCTGCCGACGTTGCGCTTGCTGCGCGACTTCGGCATCGATCCGGCCGACCCCGCCGTCCGCGGCGCGGTGGACGGTGTCCGGGACAATTCGAAGTGGGAGTACAACGGCGCACCGTTCTTCGACGGCGAGGTGGAGCCGTGCATCAACGGCGGCACCGTGGCGCTCGGCGCGTACTTCGGCCGGAACGTCGACGGGATCGTCAACCGGTTGCTCGGTGAGCAACTCGCCGATGGCGGGTGGAACTGCGAGGCCGAGAACGGCTCGACCCGGTCGTCGTTCAACTCGACCATCTGCGTGTTGGACGGGCTGCTCGAGTACGAGCGGTCGGGAGGGGTGATCGAGGTGGCCGATGCCAGGCAACGCGGTGAGGAATACCTGCTGTCGCGCAGTCTCTTTCGCCGGGCGAGCACCGGCGAGGTGGCCGACCCCGACTGGCTGACGTTCTCCTTCCCGACACAGTGGCACTACGACGTGCTGCGCGGGCTGGACTACTTCCGCGCGGCCGGCGGCGACCCCGATCCGCGACTGGCCGAGGCCGCCCAACAGGTCCGCGGCAAGCAGCAGCCGGACGGCAGTTGGTTGCTGGAGAACACCCATCCCGGCCTCGTGCACTTCGTCCCGGAGGACGGCGACGGCAAGCCCAGCCGCTGGAACACCCTGCGCGCGCTGCGTTCCCTGCGCTGGTTCGACGCGGCCTCGAACTGAGGGGTGGCCCGAGGCACCCGCAGCCGCAGGTTCGGCCGAGCGGCCAGCCCGGAACCGGCCCCGCGCGGCGGGTGGTTATCCAGGAAACCATTCGGGCGGAAGGGGAGATCCATGACATACACGTACGACTCGTCCAGGTATCGATCGGTCTTCGACACCAACTTCACCTTCCTCGGTGGCTTTTGGCGCAACGTCGACCGGTTCGCCGACCAGTTGGCCCTGGTTGACACCGCCGACCCGAAGGGGGTGTCGCTGCCGGCCGCCGCCGAGGTGCTCACCGCGCACGACGTGATCATGCACTTCCCGATGGACCCGGCCGACCGCACCCTGAACATGACGCCGTGGTTCCACCGCGGCGGCATCTCCCCCGGCGACCCGAACCAGGTCTTCTAGGTGCGGCCGGCGGATCTGCCGGAACACGCGGGGACGGCCGGTCGCTCGTGCACCGACGACGACGTGCGGGTGGTCCGAACGTACGACGATCATCCGGCCGCCCCCGACGACCTGGTGCCGGCGGGGAGAACGTGCACGTGATCCGCGCCGAACTGGCCGCCGGCGACCCCGACCAGTTGCTCGTGCGCCCCTGACATAGGTTCGACGGCGTGTCCGCTACCGTCGTCGCCCGAACGCTGTCCGCCGGATTCGGCGCCAGGTCTTTGTTCACCGATCTCGATCTGACGATCGCTGCCGGCGACCGGATCGGGCTGGTCGGCGCGAACGGTGCCGGGAAGTCGACACTGCTGCGCATCATCGCCGGACTCGAGCGTCCCGAGTCCGGGTCGGTGGCCGTCTCCCCGCCGACCGCGGCCATCGGCTACCTCCCGCAGGAACCGGACCGGATTCCCGGCGAGACCGTCGACGACTTCGTCCGTCGCCGCACCGGCGTCGCCGCCGCCCAGCGGGAACTGGACGACGCCACCGCGGGGATGACGGACGGCGCGACCGGCGCGGACGAGAGGTACTCCGCCGCGCTGGACCGCTGGCTGACGCTGGGCGCCGCCGATCTGGACGAGCGGATCGGCCAGGTGGCCGCCGACATCGGCTTCACCATCGGGCCGCAGGCGCTGATGACGGCGCTGTCCGGCGGCGAGGCGGCGCGGGCGGGCTTGCTGTCGCTGCTGCTGTCCCGGTTCGACGTGCTGCTGCTGGACGAACCCACCAACGATCTGGATCTGGCCGGCCTGGAACGCCTCGAGCGGTTCGTCACCGGGCTGCGGGTGGGCTCGGTGATCGTCAGCCACGACCGGGAGTTCTTGCGCCGCACCATCAACGGCGTCGTCGAGCTCGACTTGGCGCAGCACCAGGTGAACGTGTTCGGCGGCGGCTACGACGACTACCTGCGGGAGCGGGAGATCAAGGCACAGCGGGCCTGGGAAGCCTACGAGGCCTATCAGGACACCAAAGCCGGGCTGACGGCACGCATGCAGACCCAGCGCGGCTGGGCCGTCACCGGAGTCGCCAAGGAAAAGCGCAATCCGAAGGACAACGACAAGGCGGCCCGGGGTGCGCGGATCGACCGCACCGAGAAGCAGGCGTCCAAGGTGCGGGCCACCGAGCGGATGATCGAGCGACTGGAGGAGGTGGACGAACCCCGCAAGGAATGGCGGCTGCAGCTGGAGATCGCGGTGGCCCAGCGATCCGGAGCGGTGGTCGGCACTTTGAACGGGGCGGTGGTCCGGCGCGGCAGCTTCACCCTCGGCCCGGTCGATCTGCACCTGTCGTGGGGTGACCGGGTCGTCATCACCGGCGCGAACGGTGCCGGCAAGTCCACGCTGCTGGCGCTGCTGTTGGGCCGGATCACCCCGGACGCGGGCAGCGGGTCGCTGGGTCCGTCGGTGATCATCGGCGAGATCGACCAGGCGAGAGGCCTTTTCGACCGTCCGGAGCCGTTGCTGGAGGTTTTCGCCGCGCAGGTGCCGGATCAGCCGCCGGCCGAGATCCGGACCCTGCTGGCCAAGTTCGGGCTCGGCGGCGACCACGTGCTGCGGGCGTCGACGTCGCTGTCGCCGGGCGAACGGACCAGGGCGGCGCTCGCATTGCTGCAGGCCAGGGGCGTCAACCTGCTGGTGCTCGACGAGCCGACCAATCATCTTGACCTGCCGGCGATCGAACAGCTGGAGAGTGCGATCGAATCGTTCCCGGGCACCCTGCTGCTGGTCAGCCACGACCGGCGAATGCTGGACACGGTGCGGGCCACCCGCCGGCTACTGGTCGACGGCGGGCGGGTCACCGAGTTGGGCTGACCCCGCTCGATGAATGATCGGGTTCACCCACATCGACGTCACCGGCTGTGTTGGACTGAGCGGATGCGGGTTCGGGGAGTGGTCGGTGTCGTCATCGTGGTTGGTTGTGCGCTGTTGTCGGCCTGCGCGTCGGAACCCGGCACTGCCGAGCCTCGGGACTGGACCGGCTCGCCGGTGTACAGCGCGCTGCGGGCCGTCCCGGCAAACGACGACTCGAAGTTCGAGATCGGCCTGGTCGACGCACGCAAACTGAATGCGCTCAACAGCTCCGCGCCGTCGCCACTGCCGACCACCGCCCCGGCGTCGGGGCTGCGACCGCAGGCCGAGTACGCCTGGACCAACTACGCGATCGCCGGATCCGTCTGCACCGCCCTGGAGACGCAGTACGTGACGGCGCCGGGGTACCGCACCGGTCCGCCCGGCGACCTGCTCAGCATCTACTACGGCAGCGTCGATCCCGGTCAGATGCTGGGCGTCTGCCAGGGCGACGTCGACCTCGCCGCGTTGAAGGGCGACCAACGGACCGTCGACGGCGTGGCCGGCTACGAATTCAACGGCGTCTGGCTCGGCCGCACCCATGGTCTCACCTATCAATTCGGCGACAAGGTGCCGGACACTCTTCGCACCGCCCTGCTCGCCAGCTCGACCGAGGACGGGACGCTCGCCGACGACCCAGATGTCGCCGCGGTGCTGGCGGCGAACCCGCAGGCCGCGGCGATCGAGATGGGCCGGATCTTCGTCGGCATCGCCTCCTTCAAATCCAAGTCCGCACTGGGCGACCTGCTGAGCGACATCGAGTCCACCCAGGGCAAGACCCTGCCGCAGCCCACCTTCGGCAGCTACGGCTGGACCCAGACCGATGGGCTGACGGGGACCGGAACCTTCGTCACCCGCTACGGCTCGGCAGCCGACGCCGCGACGGCGGCCGCCCTGCTGTCCGCACTGTGGCCGAAGCTCGGATCGGCGAAAGACACCCCGTTCGCCGCCGCGACCACCACCGCCGACGGTGAAACCGTGGTCACCCGGCTACCGGACGTCGACGTCACCGATTTCAACCTGCGGAACCTCCGGGTCGCCGACTACCCGGGCTTCGGGAGCAGGCGCACCGGCTGATCGGCCAATCCGGCCCGAATCCGAACCTCGGGTTTCGCGCCGGCGACAACGGGTAGAGGATGTGTCAGGCACACAGCCCGCACAGCACGAGGAACAACTGCTCATGACCCTGCTCACGCCAACCCGCCAGCGCGTCATCCCCAGCCCGTCCGCCGGACTCTGGCCGGGCCTGTTCAACCCACCGGTCGCACCCCTGCACGCCAAGGCGGCGAGGGCATTGATCCAACGGGCGGTCCGGAAAATGCCGGTGTCGCTGGTCTTCCCGGACGGCACCCGGTGGGGCGCCGGCGGACCCGAGCTGCAGATCGCCCGGCCCGACGCGTTCTTCGCCCGGCTCGGCAGGGACGGGCTGATCGGCCTCGGCGAGGCGTGGATGACGGGGGAACTGACCGCCGGCGGCTGGCTGCCGTCCCGCAAGGACCTGCACAGCGCGAACCCGGCGACGGACACCCTGGCCGCGGCGCTGACCGTGCTGGCCACCAGGATGGAGCACCTGGTGCCGGCGTTCCTGCAGAAGCTGCGGGCCCTCTGGGACAGGCACACGCCGAACGAGGAGGAGAACACCGAAGTCCAGGCGCGGCAGAACATCCACCGGCACTACGACCTGTCCAACGACCTGTTCGAGCTGTTCCTGGATCCGACGATGAGTTACAGCGCCGCCTGGTTCGAGCCGGGCACCGACACCAGCACGGTCGATCTGGAGACGGCGCAGTACCGCAAGATCGACGGCGTTCTCGACCTGGCCAGGGTCGGCCACGGCGCGTCGGTGCTGGAGATCGGCTCGGGTTGGGGGGCGCTGGCCATCCGGGCCGCGGCCGATCGCGGCGCCGAAGTGACCACGCTGACGCTGTCCACCGAGCAGAAGGAGTTCGCCGAGCGGCGGATCGCCGAAGCCGGGTTGGCGAACAGGATCACGGTCCGGCTGGAGGACTACCGAGCCCACGCCGCGGCCAATCCCGGCAAGTATCACTCGGTGGTGAGCGTCGAGATGATCGAGGCAGTCGGCGAGAAGTTCTGGCCCGACTACTTCGGCGCGATCGATCGGGTGCTGCAGCCGGGCGGACGGATGGGCCTGCAGGCCATCACCATCGATCACGACCGGCTGATGGCGACCAGGCACAGCTACACCTGGATCCACAAGTACATCTTCCCGGGCGGCATCCTGCCGTCGCTGACCGCGATCGACCGGGTGCTGGCGCCGACCACGCTCAGGGTCGCCGAGAGCCGCCGGCTCGGGCCGTCGTACGTGACCACGCTGCAGCAGTGGCGGCACACCTTCAACGACAACCTGGAGAAGGTCTACGCGCTCGGGTTCGACGAGACCTTCACCCGGATGTGGAATTTCTATCTGGCCTATACCCAGGCCGGCTTCGCCGCCGAGTACATCGACGACTGGCAGCTCGGCCTGGCCCGGATGTGACGGCCGCACCGAACCGCTTCAGCTTCGGCCTGCTCGCCGACTGCCAGTACGCGGACGCCGACGACTACTCCGATGAGAAGTACCAGCGGTATTTCCGCGACTCCCGGCACCGGCTGGCCGCCGCCGTCCGCGAGTTCGACACCCACGACCTGGCGTTCATCGTGCACCTGGGCGACCTGGTCGATCGGGACCCGGCCGACGCCGCCGTCCCGCTGAACATCCTGGCCGCCGCCAGGGCGCCGGTACACCAGGTGCTCGGCAACCACGACTTCGTCGCCGCCGACGGCGGTGTGGTCGACGCCGCCGATCTGGTCTCCCGCTACCAGATGCCTTGTCGCTACTACAGTTTCGTCGTCGACGGCTGGCGATTCGTGGCCTTGGACAGCAACGAGCGGGGCGTGCTGGCCTGGCCGCCGGGCACTCCCGAGCACGACGACGGCACGGCATTGCTGGCCGAGCTGGCGCGGGCCGGCGCGGAGAATGCCCACCCGTGGAACGGCACCATCTCGGCGGCGCAGCGGGACTGGCTGGCCGGCGAGATCCGTGCCGCGGACCGCGCCGGCGAACGGGTCGCCGTACTGTCGCACCACCCGATGGATGACGGGCTGGCCGACAGCATGCTGCGCGGCGACGAGCTGGCCGGGTGGCTGGCCGGGCAGCCGGTGGTGGCGGTCGGCCTGAGCGGCCACCACCACTTCGGGCACCTGCGGACCGTCGACGATCTGCCCTTGTTCACCGCGCACGGCATGGTCGAAACGACCGAGTCGGCGTTCGCCATCGTCCACGTTCGCAGCGACCAACTGCGGGTCGAGGGCTTCGGTCGTCAGCCCAGTTTTCGACTTCCGATTCGCGAGCCGGCGGACCACGCCGGCCAGTGAGCCGGTCAGCGCACCTCGCGCCGGCCCACCGGGATGTACCGCAGCCCGGCCGCGATCACCCGCTCGGCGTCCAGCATGTTCCGACCGTCGACGATGGCAGCGCCCGGCGCCACCTCGGCGACCTTGGTCAGGTCGATATCGGCGAACTCCGGCCACTCAGTGAGCAGCACGACGACCTTCGCCCCGGCGGCCGCGTCGTACGCATCGGCGGCGGCCTTGATCGCCGGGAAGCCGTTCTTCGCCGGCAGGTCCGCCGTCACCGTCGGGTCGTAGCCCCGCAGCAGCGCGCCTTCGGTGTCCAGCCGCAGCGCCACCTCGAGCGCCGGCGAGTCACGCAGATCGTCGGTACCGGCCTTGAACGTCAGCCCCCAGAGCGCCACCGGTACCCCGGCCAGATCACCGCCGGCCGACTCGCGGACCTTGTCGGCCATCCGGTCCTGCGCCTCCTCGTTGGACACCGTGGTCGCGCCCAACAACGGGAACGAGACTCCGCGGTCCAGCGCGATGGTGGCCAACGCCTTGGTGTCCTTCGGGAAGCAGGAGCCGCCCCAACCGGGACCGGCCTTGAGGAACTTGTTGCCGATCCGGTCGTCGTAGCCCATGCCGTTGGCGATCTCGGTCACATCGGCACCGACCACTTCGGCCAGCCCGGCGATCGAGTTGATGAACGACAGCTTCATCGCCAGGAAGGCGTTCGAGGCGTACTTGATCAGCTCGCTGGATTCCGCCGAGGTGATCACCGTCGGGGCACCGAGCTTCGAGTACAGCTCGGCGACAGCCTCGGCGGCGACCCGGTCGTCGGACCCGACGACCACCCGATCGGGCTGCATGAAGTTCTTGACCGCGCTGCCCTCCTGCAGGAACTCAGGATTCGACACGACGCTGACGTCGTCGCGGTTCAGCGTCCTGGTGATCTCCTTGGCGGTGCCGACGGGCACGGTGGATTTCGTCACCAGGATCGCACCGGGATCCAGCAGCGGCCCGATCTCGGCCACCACCTGGTGCACGATGCGCAGGTCGGCCCGGCCGTCCCCGCCGTCGGGGGTGGGCAGACACAGAAAGACGTACTTCGCGCCGCGCGCCGCCTCCTTGGACCCGTGGACGAATGACAGGTTGCCCGCGGCGATGCCCTGCTGCATCAGCTCCTCGAGGCCGACCTCGAAGATCGGCACCTCGCCGCCGGACATCCTGGCGACCTTGTCCGGATCGACGTCCCCGCACACCACCTCGTGGCCGAGACTGGCCAGACAGGTTCCCGAGGTCAGGCCGACGTAGCCTGTTCCGATCACTGCGATACGGCCATCGGCCATGTGTAGATTCTCCCAGCTGTTCTGCGTCACAGGGACGCGCTGACCGGCACCGTGCGGGACACCGGGCTGCCGGTGCATCGTACGCTGACCGGGTGACCTCACCCTCTGCTCAAACCATCCGTCGACTCGGCAACTCCGGACTTGCAGTATCTACAGCCGGCCTGGGATGCAACAACCTGAGTCGCAAAGGCACCATCACCGAGAGCCTGGAGGGCAGCACGGCGGTGGTCCGCGCCGCCCTCGATGCCGGCATCACCCTGTTCGACGTCGCCGACATCTACGGGGCACCGGCCGGCCGCAGCGAGGAATTCCTCGGCAAGGCGCTGGGCAGTGACCGGGACACCGTGGTGATCGCCACCAAGTTCGGGATGAACGCCCGCGGGGCCAACGGCCCTGACTACGGCGCACGTGGTTCCCGACGCTATATCCGGGCCGCCGTCGAACATTCGCTGCGCCGGTTGGGCACCGACTGGATCGACCTGTACCAGCTGCACCAGCCGGATCCGGAAACGCCGATCGACGAGACGCTGGCGGCGTTGGACGAGCTGGTGCAGGCGGGCAAGGTCCGCTACCTCGGGCATTCGAACTTCGCCGGCTGGCAGCTCGCCGACGCGGCCTGGACCGCCCAGGCGAACGGCCGGACGCCGTTCATCTCCGCGCAGAACGAGTACTCGATGCTCAACCGCGACATCGAAGCTGAGCTGATCCCGGCCGCCGACGCCTTCGGCCTCGGGGTGCTGCCGTTCTTCCCGTTGGCGAACGGCCTGCTCACCGGGAAATACACCCGGGCTGACGCTCCGGCCGACGGCCGGCTCACCAAGCTCAAGCCGCAGCTCTTGGAGAACGCGCCGTGGGATCGGCTGGAGGGACTGCAGGCGTTCGCCGACGAACGCGACCTGACGATGGTGCAGGTGGCCTTCGGCTGGCTGCTCGCCCAGCCGCAGGTGACGAGCGTCATCGCCGGCGCCACCACCCCCGAGCAGGTCAAGGCCAATGCCGAAGCCGCAGTCGCCTGGGAGCCGACCGACGACGACCTGGTGGCGCTGGACGAGATCGTTCCCGCCTGACCCTGCAGCGTCGAACCTGGACAGGTCCGCGCGGGTCAGCGCTTCGTGGCGCCGACCAGCTGGCCGATCACGACCGTGTTGCTGGTCGAGTCCGGCAGGCAGGCGACCAACGCGATCTCCTTGCGACCGTTCGTCGGGTAGGCGTACAGCTCCGGCATGTTGTCGAGCGAGACCTTCGCCCGGGATGCCGTCAGCGTGACCTGGTAGGTGAACACGCCCTTGGCGGTCGTCACCACGATCTTCTGGCCTGGCGTCAGCTGCGAAAGATCCTGGAACACCAGGTGATTGCCGATGCTGCTGGCGTGCCCGTAGAGCACCACCCGGTCGAACGACTTGACGTCGGCGGCCGCAGCGGCCGGCGCGATCGAGTTCGGGTCGCCGCGGCGAACCCACTGCCGGACGTCCAGGTCGACCGGAAAATCGATCTGCGAGTAGATCGGTCCGCCGAACTCGTTGGTCCGGCCGGTCGGCGCCGAGTCGACCGGCACCACGTCCGCGTCGACCCCGATCGACGGCACGCTGACGTGCAACGCCGGTGACGGCGCGATCTGGACGATGCCCGCTGCCGGGCCGGCCGGGCTCGGCGCAGGCGATGCCTTGGTAGTCGACTTCGGTGTTGTCTTCGATGCTGCGGACTTCGACGCTGCGGACTTCGATGCAGAGGACTTCGATGCAGAGGACTTCGATGCCGGGGACTTGGCCGGGCTCTCGCTCCCGCTCGACGGTGCGTCGGCCGAGGTGCGCTCCGACCCGCTCGCCGCCGGGGGTGAAGCGGAAACCGACGGGGCTGACGGGCCTTCCGGCGCGTAGCTGATCGCCGGGATGTCGGCGACCCCGACGGTGTGATCGGGGACCGCTGCTGCCGGGCCGGAGCCCGGCAGCAGCGACCCTGCGGTGAGACACACCAGCGCGAGGCCGGCGATGGTCACCGCCGATCGGGCGAGCGAGTTAGCTCGCATGGGTCCCACGACGACGGCTCCACAGTCCCGACAGGAGCAACAGCACTCCGCCTGCGAACAAGAGGTACGCGGTGGTGTTGGCGGTCTCACCGGTCTTGGCGGTCGCAGACGGCGGACCGGCGATCGGCGCCACGGCGGCTGCTGCCACCGCCGATGGGGATGCGGAGGCAGCCGACTCGGTGGAGGCTGCCGTGCCGGTCGCCGACACCACGGCCTGAACATCACCGGAAATGGTGACCGCGGCGGACGAGACCGCCGAGGACGACCCGCTGCCACGGGGGGCCGACGTGACCGTCGTCGACGAACTCGGCGCCGCAACACTGCTCTGCCCGGTCAACTCGGTCGCCTCGACCGGCTCAGATGACGTCTCGGTCGGTTCCGATGACGTCTCGGTCAACTCCGTCGCCTCGACCGGATCGGTCGTCTGCACCGGGCACGCGTCGATGCCGCCATTGGCGAGAGTATGCACGTCGAATTCCCAGGTCCGGATGGTTTTCGACTCACCGTTGGTGTCGAAGTAATAGCCGTCTGCCGCATGCGCGACCACCTGGACGTGCGTCTTCTGCTCGTTCCACTTCTCGACATAGCTGACGGCGTCAGATGCCGCCGGAACGTTCAGCACGTCGTCGACCCCGCACCCGGTGGAGGCGGTGACGGTCGGATTCGCCGGCACGACCTCGATCGAGCAGTCCGGAAGCGCATCGTAGGTCGGAGTGAAGACCGCACGGTTGTAGCTGCTGGCCACCCAGCCCGCCGCCAACGGATCGGCCAGTTCGTAGCCGTCCTTCAGCTTGGCCACCAGCTTCCCGTTGTCCGGGTGGAAGTAGTAGTCGATCTTGTCGGTATCGGCCGGCAGGGTCACCGAACCGGGGGTGGCGCAGGTCGGCTGCACCAGGTCCGGGGACGCCAGGTCAACGACGGCACGGCACTCGCCGTTCTGATAGGTCGGCGTGAAGACCAGGTACTTATCCTTCGCGTCGTACTTTGCCCAACCGGCCGGCAGGTTCGCGGTGTCGAAGAAGGTGTAGCCCTTCACCGACTGCTGGATCGCGGCATAGAGCAGGCCGTCGCCGTGCACCGCGTAGACGATCTGATCGGTTGCGGCCGGCGCGACGATCGAGTTGGTCCACTGACCGTCGGTGTTGGAACAGATCTCGTTGAGGTCGGGGACCGCCGGTGTCACGTACTCGTTGCAGTCCGGAGTCGCTTCCCACAACCGGTGCAGCGCAGCAGTTCCGTTGCCCTTGTCGACCCAGCCGGTGCCAGCCAGGTTGCCCCAGGTGTAGCCCGCATCCAGCGTCGCCTTGGCGGTGAACCCGCGCTCGTTCGGGCCGTAGAAGTAGCCGTAGGTGATGTGGTTGCCGTCGGCCGGAAGGTGCGCGCTCGGCGCGGTCGCGGCGTGATCAACACACTGCGACTCGGTGACAGTCGGAATGGCCGGCACGACCGGGTCGGCGGACGGGCTGCTCACGGTCGTGGTCGGATCGGTCGTGGTGGTGCCGACGGAGGAGCTCGGTGCGCTCCCGCACTGCAGGGCGCCCTCCCAGTGGTAATTGGTCCCATTGACCTGCACCCACTGGATCTCGATGTGCTGCCACGTGCTCGGCACGCCGTAGTCGGCAAGGGTGAAGGTGAACCCCGCGTCGCCGCCGGTGTTCGGGTGGTAGTTGAAGGTTCTGGTCTCGCCCGTCGTCAGGTTCGTGATCTTGATGTTCGAGTCGACCGAGTCGATCGGGCCGTTCGGATTGCTGCCCGAGACGCCCGAGCAGGTCACCTGGTACTGCCACTCCCAATCGGTGACGGGTGGCGTCGTGGTGGTCGGCGTGGCCTGCGTCGTCGTGGTCGTCGTGGTCGTCGTGGTCGTCGACGGCGCATCGGGCGCCGCGCACTCGCTCACATCGGGCGCCGGCTGACCGTCGTCCTCGGCCACCACGTACGACCGCCCCTGAGCATCGGCGAAGTAGGAGCCCACACCCTCGTACGGCTTGATCGAGTTGACGCTCACCGAGATCGGGTTCTTCCCGTCCTTCAGCCGTTCGTCAACACCTGGCTTGCCAACGTACTTGCAGACGAAGACCTTCTTCGGCGCATCGTCGGCGCCCTTCGTCCCGTTCGCGCCGGCCGTGGCGGGTTGCGCCGCGCCGGGGTCGGCCGAGGCCACGCTGGGACCACCGACCACCATCAGGGCGCCGCCCACCAGCGCGGCGATCGCTCCCGCGAGCACGCGTGAACTGCGAAGCGTTACTGCCATGTCCGACCCCAAGTCATTCGAGTGAAAGCCGCGTCGCTTTCGACGCCTGCGTCGCCAACAGTCGCTCTACGTAAGCATCACGTTGCTCCGTTGGTGATATCACCATATGCGACCGACCGACGTCGCCCGGAGCGCTAAAGGGTGAAGTAGTCACCTCGAACGAGTGATATGTGACTGTACGCGCCGGTATGAGACCACTCACAGTCCGTAAATGGGCCGTCCTGGGCACAGATCAACAATTCGCGGTGCAGACACTACTGTCAGTGACTTGCCATCGACAGGCGCGCAGCGTTACTCCGCGAGGCGACGTCTACGCCGATTCAGCGAACGGCGCGCCACCGGGTTGCCGACAGAGTCGTCAGCCCGAGAGACGTTCGGGCAGAGTCGCCAGCCCGAGAAACGTCGGGCAGAGTCGTCAGCCCGAGAGACGTCGGGCACAGTCGTCAGCCCGAGAACGTCGGGGCAGGATCGTCAACCCGCGTTGATCGGCGCGACCGTGCCGTCGGCCCGCAGCAGACCCAGCCAGGCGGTCGCCGACCGCTCGTTGGCCACCTGCGGGCGCCGCATCAGCAGTTCTTCCCAGCGCTGGTAGTTCGTGGACAACGGTGTTCCGGGGCGGCCACCCTGCCAGGTCACCGCGTTCGCGTCGAAGGCGACCACCAGGATCGACTGCGGGTCACCCCACTGTTGTGCCACCGCGGACATCCGCTCCGTCGTGGCCTTGCCGACGCCGACCGCCTGCAGACCGCAGGCCTGCTGCAAGGCCGGCACAAAATGTCCGAACGACGGATTCTCGCCGGCATGCACCACCCGGTCGCCGGGTGCGTACGAGCAGATGTCCGCGACCAGCGCCTGCTCGCCGGCCCCCTCGCGCACGGTGAACAGCTCACCCCAGGTGAGCACCGGCGCCGCGAACACGACCACCGATGCGGCGGCCACCAGCGCCCGCCCCCACCGGACGTGGCGTTGCTGCCCGCCCGCCGCCCGGATCCGCGCGCCCAGCCAGCGGGCCGCCTCCCGGCAGGCGTAACCAGCGACCAGCAACGCCCCGGGCACCACACCGGGCACCAGCCGGCGCATCGCCCAGATCTGGTCCGGGGTGATCGTCACCTTGTTCAGGTAGAGCAGGGCGGTGGTGGCCGGGATCGCCAACAGCACCACCGTGCGGGCATCCCGCCGCAGGATCATCCGGCGCACCAGCAGCAGGACGCCGACCGCCGCCACTGCCACCACCGCCCAGCCGAAGTACCACGCCAGCCAGTTGACGGTGTACTCGTCGTAGGACCGGGGGCCGTCGATCGGCAGGCCCTCGCTCCGCTGACGGTTCGCCACCGCGGACGCATAGCCGCCCCACATCAGGTGCGAGACCAGCCAGAGCGGTCGGCTGACCAGCACCAGCAGCACGACCCCGACGAAGACCTGGGCACCGACGGCCCATCGTCCGCGGTGCCGGCCGACGGCCAGGGCCAGGGCGCTGGGCCTGGCCCTGATGGTGACCAGCCACGCAATGACCGCGACGGCCACCAGGACGGCCACCAACGGCACCAACTGCGACACCGTGTCCATCAGGTACGACGGGCTGTGCAGCGCCAGATCGGTGACCCCGATCGCGACGGTGACCGCCCCGCCGAGCAGGAACGACCCGAGCCAGCGGCGCAGTCGGGCGCGGCGGACCGCACCGACCGAGAACATACCGAGGGCGCCGATCCCGACGATGCCCCCGATCAACGCCAAGAACCCGTCGACCCTGGCCATCACCGAGGCACCGGCGAACAGGCCGGCGAGCAGGAACAGGCGCGAGTTGCCCCGTTCGATGCCGGTCCACAGGCAGAGCATGGCGCCGCAGCCGAAGATGAGGCTGGACGGTTCGGTGTAGGGCATCCGGCCGAAGGCGGCCAGCGGCATCGACAACGCCAGCGCGAGCGGGGGCAGCAACCCCCACAGCGGCCCGAGGAACCGGCGGCTCACCGCATAGAGCGCCAGCAGACCGATGCCGGCGACCACCACCAGGGCGTGCAGCGCACCGGCCGGCCCGAAGATCCACCCGAACATCCCGATCAGGCCGGGCACCAAAGACGTTCCCTGGACATGGATCCGCGGCGCCGGCGCCTTGCCGGTCCAGTCCACGACCACGCCGGGGATCGAACGGGCCAGCTGTTGCGTCGCCTCGTCGACCCGGATGTCGGCGCTCGGATGGTCGATCAGGTACAGCCCGGACAGGGTGTACTGGCCGGGGTCGCGGTCGATCCCCATGATCTCGGAGGACAGCGGAACGTTCAGCACACACCAGCCGACCACGATGGCCAGCGCCAGCAACGTGCCCAGCACGGCCGCGCGCTGCGGCACCGGGGTGCGCGGAATCCATCGGCGGGTCAGGACCAGCGCGATCAACGCGGCCGGCAGCACCAACCACCAGCGGAACTGTTCGGTGATCAGCGCCAGCACGATGACGACGCTGACGGCCAGGAACCCCACCAGGATGCGGTCGGGCAACGAGACCCAGCCGCGGGCCAGGGCGAACGGGCGACGGCGCGAGACCGGCGGTACGACGACGGACGACGACGGGGTCATCTGTCGGCGGACCTCCTGTTGTTCTCGATCAGAGTTGGTGAGGGTATCCGACGGACCTGGGAGCGACGAACGTCTCCTTGATCGACCGCGGTGACGTCCATCGCATCAGGTTCGCGGCGGAGCCGGCCTTGTCGTTGGTCCCGGACGCCCTGGCGCCGCCGAACGGCTGCTGGCCGACGACGGCCCCGGTCGGCTTGTCGTTGATGTAGAAATTGCCCGCGGTGAACCGCAACCGCTCGCTCGCGGTGGCGATCGCTGCCCGGTCCCTGGCCATGATCGACCCGGTCAGTGCGTACGGCGAGGCCGTGTCGACCTGCCGTAGCACGTCGTCGAAGTCGTCGTCCGGGTAGACGTACAGCGACAGCAGCGGCCCGAAGTATTCATCACAGAAAATCGGGTCCGACGGGTCCTGCCCGAGCAGCAGGGTCGGCCGGACGAAGTAGCCACGGGCGTCGTCGTAGCCGCCGCCGGCCAGCACCTCGATCCCCTCGGTGGCCTTGGCCCGGTCGATGGCATCCTTCAAGCGCCCGAACGACTTACCGTCGATCACCGCGGAGCTGAAGTTCGTCAGATCCTCGACATCACCGACCTTCAACGCTTCGGTCTCGGCGATCAGCTTGTCCTTGAGCAGGGTCCACAGCGACTGGGGCAGGTACGCCCTTGAGGCCGCGCTGCACTTCTGCCCCGAGTACTCGAAGGCACCCCGGACCAACGCGGTGCTGAGCACGTCGAGATCCGCTGAGGGATGCGCCAGGACGAAGTCCTTGCCGCCGGTCTCGCCGACCAGCCGCGGGTACGAGCGGTACTTGGAGATGTTGGCACCGACTGTGCCCCACAGCATCTGGAAGGTTCTGGTGGACCCGGTGAAGTGGATCCCGGCCAATGCCGGATGGGCCAGCAGCACGTCGGAGATGTCGGCGCCGTGACCCGGTAGCAGGTTGATCACGCCGGGTGGCATGCCGGCCTCGATCAGCAACTCCATGGTGAGCGAGGCGGCAAGTTGTTGCGTCACCGACGGTTTCCAGATCACCACGTTGCCCATCAGGGCAGGTGCGGTCGGCAGGTTGCCGGCGATCGCGGTGAAGTTGAAGGGGGTGATCGCGTAGACGAAGCCCTCCAGCGGACGGTGGTCGGTCCGGTTCCAGATGCCCTTGGCGTTGGCCATCGGCTGCTCGGCCACGATCTGCCGGGCAAAATGCACATTGAACCGCCAGAAGTCGGCGAGCTCGCAGGCCGAGTCGATCTCCGCCTGGTAGGCGGTCTTGCCCTGACCCAACATGGTGGCGGCGTTGATCTTTGCCCGCCAGGGTCCGGCGAGCAGGTCGGCCGCTCGCAGCAGAACGGCCGCGCGCGAGTCGAAGTCCATGGCGCGCCAGTCGTTCGCCGCCCGCAGCGCGGCATCTATCGCGTCCTGCGCGTCAGCGGCAGTGGCATGCGCCGACCGCCCGAGCACCCTGGCGTGATCGTGCGGTGCGACCACGTCGAACGGCTCTCCCGATGGCATCCGCTGTTCGTCGCCGATCACCGCGGGCAGTTCGGTGGCCCCGGCGAAGGTGGCCAGCGCGGCGACCAGCGACGTCCGTTCGGTGCTCCCGGGGGCGTAGTCGAGCACCGGCTCGTTGACCGGCAGCGGCGGGTGGGTTACGGCATCCATCGGACTCTCCTACTTCTTGCTGGCGAACGATCGGAGGAAGAACATCAGGTTCGCCGGTCGCTCGGCGAGCCGGCGGGTGAAGTAGCCGTACCAGTCGTGCCCGTACGGCAGGTAGATCCGGACCGGGTGTCCGCGGGCGGCCAACCGGGACTGCTCGTCCGGCCGGATGCCGTACAGCATCTGGTATTCCCAGCTGTCCGCCGCACGGCCGTTGTCGGAGGCCAGTCGTTCGGCGATGGCGATCAGCCGCGGGTCGTGCGAACCGACCATCGGGCGTCCACGCCCCGCCATCAGGACCCGCAACGCCCGCACATAGGCCAGATCGACCTCCGCGGGTTCTGCGAAGGCTACCGATGACGGCTCGTCGTAGGCCCCCTTGACCAACCGGACGCGGGAGCCGGGTCCGGTCAGTTCGGCCAGGTCCTGCGGGGTCCGCAGCAGCATCGCCTGGATCGCCACGCCGACGTCCGGGAAGTCGGAGCGCAGGCCGGTCAGGATCTGCAGGGTCGAGTCGACGGTGCGATGGTCCTCCATGTCCAGGGTGACCCTGGCACCCGCGCCGTAGGCGGCCTCGACGATCTTCCGGGCACCGGCGGTCGCGTACGCCTCGCCGCCGCCCGGCACGTCGGGCCCACTCGGCAACGCCTGCCCGACTGCCGACAGTTTGACGCTGAGTTCGGCGCCGGCCACCAGACCGGCGTCCACCAGCGCGTCGATGAGGTCCAGGTAGCCGGCAACCGTGGCGTCGGCCTGGGCCGCGTTGGTGCAGTCCTCGCCGAGGAAGTCGCAGGTGACCTGTAGTCCGGCCGACCGCAACCGGCGCACCGCGGTCACGGCGTCCGCGGTGGTCTCGCCCGCGACGAACCGCTGCACCACGTCGCGGGTGACGGGCGCCCGGCTGATCAGATCGCGAACGGCATGGTTCCGCGACAGCGCCAGGATCGGCTTCCGCAACAGGTACATCGACACCTCGAGCATTCGCTGCGTGACCTCGCCGTCACGCTAATCGGGCAGTTGTACGATTAGGTTAGCACCGAACGGCGCCGAAAGGGACGTGAGTCTCGGGGCCTCTCGACCGGCACCGCCGGGACCAGGATCCACCGACATCCGCCTGTTCGCGAGCTGTGAAGATTGCCCACATCCGTTGCACCAACGCTCTTGTCGGCGGTGATCGGAAACCCTTCCACCGACCCGAAAGGAACTCGTCATCACTCCCACCACCGATCCCCAGCTCAGCGCCGCCGACAACGGCCTGCAGGTCAGCGAGCGGGCTGCCGACGTCCGTTTCCGCGAGCTGTACGAACGCGAATGGTCCTGGCGGACGGACGAACTCGGTGAGCGCTCACCCGCCAGTACGTTGGAACTGCCGCCGCGCCGGGCGATGCCGGACTGGAGCGCCCAACGGCAGGCCGAGCGACTGGCGTTCTGGCAGGGCATCCGGGCCGAGCTGGCCGACATCGATCCAGCTGACCTTTCGCACGAGGAATCCGTCAACTACCGGGTCTACCAACACCAGTTGACGTCGCTGATCGACCAACAGCGGTTTCGGCTGTACGAATGCCCGGCGAATTCCGACACCACCTTCTGGAGCGCGCTGATCGCCCAGACCAAGCGGCAGTTGGCCGATGCCGCCCAGGCTGACGACTATCTCGCTCAGCTAGGAACCGTTGCCAGGTACATCGATCAGAATGTGGACAACATGCGATCGGGCATCCGGCGCGGGTTCGGCCCGCCCCAGGTGACCATGGCCGACCGGGACGTGGCGATCCGGCGGATGGCCGAATTGCCGGACGCGCAGTCCTCACCGTTCCTGGATCCGTTCCGGACGCTGCCGGAGTCCATCGGCGCGGTCGACCGATCCGATCTGCTCGAGCGGGGCGAGGCGGTGGTGCTGGCCGAAGTCCAGCCCGCCTTTGCCCGGCTGTTGGAGTTCTACACCACCGAGTACTACCCTCACCTGCCCCAGAAGATCGACGCGGCAAGCCTTCCCGATGGGGAGGCCTACTACCAGGCCCAGCTGGCCGAATACACCACCACCGGGCTGACCGGCGAACAGATCCATCAGATCGGCCTCGACGCGGTTGCCGGTCTGCACGACGAGATGCGCGCGGTGGCGTCAGACGCCGGTTTCCCCGATGAGCAGGCGATGCTCGAGTTCATGCGGACCGACCCGCAGTTCTACGAGACCAGCGAGATTGGCTTGTTGCGACGGGCGGCCTGGCATGCCAAGCGGTTCGACGGGGTCGCTCATCTGTACTTCGGCAGGCTCCCGCGGATGGGGTTCGGGATCGAGCAGCCGGACCCGGACATCGCCCCGTACTACACCGCAGGGCGCGGTGGCTGGCGCCGCTACATCCTGAACACCTACAACCTGCCTGCCCGCAAGCTGTACTCGCTGCCGGCCCTCACCCTGCACGAAGCCGCGCCCGGCCATTGCTTCCAATCCGCCATGGCGCTGGAGATGACCGAGCACCCGGACTTCCGCCGGAGGACCTATACCTCCGCCTACGGCGAGGGCTGGGGCCTGTACACCGAGCGGCTCGGCGTCGAGATGGGTATGTACGAGACACCCTTCGAGCTGATGGGAATGCTCAGCTATCAGATGTGGCGGGCGGTCCGGCTGGTCGTCGACCCCGGCATCCACCTGCTCGGCTGGACCAGAGAACAGGCGCAGCGGTACTTGGCCGAGAACACCGCGCTGAATGACCACGAGGTGGTCACCGAGGTCGACCGGTACATCTCCTGGCCAGGTCAGGCCGCGTCCTATTACCTGGGC
This sequence comes from Nakamurella lactea DSM 19367, assembly GCF_000426645.1. Lineage (GTDB taxonomy): Bacteria > Actinomycetota > Actinomycetes > Mycobacteriales > Nakamurellaceae > Nakamurella > Nakamurella lactea. Next base: position 26,901 of record NZ_AUFT01000026.1, read on the forward strand.
ATGCTGGAGATCCTGCGATTGCGTCGAACGGCCGAAGACGCTCTCGGCGACCGCTTCTCGTTGCGGGCGTTCCACGATCTCGTGCTCTCGCTGGGATCGGTGCCACTGACCGTGCTGGCCGATGAGGTCGGCCGGTTCATCGCCGATGGTGGAGTGTCCCCCTTCGACGACCAGCGGCAGCACTAATCGGGCAGTTGTACGATTAATCTGACAGTGGTAACGGCGAGGGGAGAAGCGGTGACGGCACCTGATTCCGAGGCGCCCGACACCGACGCGCCCGACCCCCAGGCGCCCGATTCCCAGGCGCCCGATCCCGAGCAGGGCGGCGCCGCGGTGCGCCGCCGTCAGCCACCGGGGGTGCGTCGGCAGATGCTGCTGGCGGCCGCGCGTTCGGTGATCGCCGACCGTGGCCTGCACGCCACCACCGTCCGCGACGTCGCCGCCGCCGGCGGCGTGGCGGTGGGCACGGTGACCTACCACTTCTCCGGGATGGCCGAGATGCTGGCGGAGGTGCTGCGGGCCGAGATGGCGGAGTACTCGGCCGCCTTCATGAACGCCGCCGAGGCAGCCGCTACCGGCCGGGAGGCGTTGCAGCACATCATCAACGGCCTGCTCGCCGACGGCGAGCGGGCTCGCCGCCACTGGAAGCTGTGGCTGGACTTCTGGGCGCTGTCGGCGCACGACCCGCAGTACGCCGCATGGCAACGCGAGGTGTACGCCGAACTGCACGGGTTGGTCGAACGATCGTTCCGGCGCGGCACGGCCGACGGCAGCATCGCGCCGATGCCGGCGGCCGACACCGCGGCCGTGGAGTTCGTCGCCCTGCAGGACGGTCTGGTCGTCCAGTGCTATCTGCCCGGCTCCCGGCTGTCGCCGGCCCGGGCGCGCTCGATGCTTGCGGATCGGCTCGACGAACCACGCCGGCGGTGACGGCTGCCGCAGGACCGCCGGTCGGTCCGGCGAGCCCGCAGACTCAGAGCGAACCGGTGCGGTGCAGGTCGAAGACGTCGGCGGCGGTCTGTTCGACCGCGTGATCGAACTCCTCGATGCCGCGCTCGCGCAGGAACTCCACGTCCGCCTCGGTCATCGGGAGCAAGGTGAGCACCGCGAGCTCGATGGCCGTCTCGTCCTCCGACAGCACCAGGTCCAACTGGTCGGTCCACGGGCTGGCGTCGAACATCAGCCCGTGCACTCCGAGCTCCGGGACCAGCCGATGCTCGGAGACCAGCGAGGAACCGAAGGTGATCTCGGACATCTGCGGCGCGATCTGCACCGCATATCGGAGCAGCGTGAGTCCGTCGTCCTCCTGCTTCGGTCGAACGGTGATCACCAGCTCGCTGGGATTGACCACCTCGGCACCGGTCCGACCGTAGCCGAGCGTCACGAAGTGGCTCGCGCCCAGTTCGGCGTCCACGTACTGCAGCAGCGAGACGGGTCCGACCTCCTCGATCACCGCCATCGGACCGCGACCGCCGAGCACCCGGTCGAAGTGCGCGAGCGCCTGTTCCTCCGCCGCATCACGAGCCAGTGTCACGCCGTGCACCCCTTTCCGGTACCTGACAACAGAACGTACCGGCAGGCCGGCCGCATGCCCAACGGGCTACGGGGCCGGCTCAGTCGTTGCCCAGCCGGATCAGCCCACCGACGGCGTGGAACGGGCTGGTGGTGTCGAACACCGGCGATCGGTTGTTCTCGTAGGTGGACAGGTACGACTGCTGACTCTTGCCCGAGTTGTGGCCGGCATGTTCGTAGCCGTGGTAGTGACTCATGTCGTTGTAGTCGTTGCGCACCGCAGCCCGGGACGCGTCGTCGTAGGTGTGTACCACCTGCGACGCCGAGTAGTCGTGGCCGGGCTTGTGGCCGATCGAGCCGGAGTTCGGATGGCTCGGTGCAGTGACCGGCATCGTCTGCCCCGTTGCCGATCTCCGACCGGTGGCCGGGTCGACCTTGATGGGGGTGCCGTGAGCATCGAGTCTCGGCGGGATGATCCGGCCCGACTCGACACATTCCAGGCTGCCGTTCGCCGTTCGGTTGTTCATCGCGGCGGCCTTGGCCCTGGTCGGTGTCCGCGGGGTCGGCCGGGTGACCCTGGGATTGGCCCTCGTCTCGGCGATGATCCCCGGCCGGCGGTTGACGATCGCCTGCGCGGTGTCGACCGGGATCCCGTTGGTCCGCACCCGTTCGATCGCCTTGGCGGCGGCCCGGTTGTTCAGCGTCTTCATGATCGGGACCTTGTTGACGGTCGAGTAGACCGCGTCGTTGGCCTTGATCATTCCCTTGTAGGCCTTGGACGCCTTGAGCCCGGTGACGATCTTCGACCCGGTGACGGCGGACCTGACCCGGTAGGAGGTGGTCGCGACCTTCTCGGCACCGACCGCCACCTTCAGGCCCTTGCCGACGATCTTGCCGACACCCGGCAACGCCATCGTCGCCGCGTCGATGATGATCGAGGACCACGAACCCTCACCGGTGGCCAGCTTCAACCCGACATCGATCAACAACGCGGCACCACCGGTGATCAACGCCAACGGACCCATGATCACGTTGAGGCCGGGGACCAGGGACAGCACACCGGCGATCGCCGAGATGATCTTCAGAACACCGGAAATCTGCCGCAGCACATCGGCGTTCTCCTTGACCCAATCAACAACCGAGTTCTTCAACCGCCCCCAGAACCCCGGCGGCTTCTCGAACCGCATCCCCTTCGCCCGGCTGATCTCGTGACAACAGGCGGTCACCGCCTCCCGATGATCCGACCACACCTGGTTCGCAGCATCGATCGTCCCCTGCAGATCCGCCGCCGCCTCCGTATAGCTCGTCCTGGCACCCGAGGTCGTCGACACATACGTCGACGCCGGCAACGTCTCCCCCGGCTTCAACGCCAGCCGCGCCGTCGTCACCCGCGACGTCTCCGCCCGATCGGACGCCTGCGCATTCGCCAACGACGTCTGCGCCGACGACACCTTCGACTGCTGATTGTCATGCTGAGTCTTCAACGTCGACAACCTCGACTGGAACGACTCCAACTTCCCCGCATACGCATTCAACGCCGCCGACACAATCCCCCACGCCTCAGACGTCGTATCCAAATGCGGCGGCAGATCATCGTTCACCTTGGCCCGGAACGACTCTCCCTCATCACCGGCGAACTCCGACGAATCCACCCCCTTGATATCCGTCGACGCCGAACCGGCAGCAGTCCCGAACGTGCCCCACAACGACGCCGACGCCCGAATCGACGCCGGATCACCACCCAACGAGAACGACG
>NZ_AUFT01000027.1 GCF_000426645.1 Nakamurella lactea DSM 19367
TGTCGGCCAGCACGAATGCGTCGAAGCGGTCGTCTTTGTTGCCCGCGGAGCCGTAGCGGCTGCGCAGGTTCTTCACTTGGTTCGGGCTGATCACTACTACCGTCAGTCCGGCGGCCAGGAGTGTGTCGACGACCGGTCCGTCTGGTCGTTCGATCGCGACCTCGGTACAGCCGGCGCCGGTCAGGGCCTGGACAAGCTCGTGCAGGCCGGCACTGGTGTGTTCAACGGTGTGCCGCAGGACTTGTTTGCCGCGGGTGTCGACGACCGATACCGCGTGGTCGTCGTTGGCCCAGTCCAGGCCACCGGTCACCCCGTTCGCCGGCTCCGGGGGCAGACCGTCTGTCGTACTGGTCGTACTGGTCGTGCTGGTGGTGATGCTGGTCGTTCTGGTGGCAGACTTCACGTCAGCCTCCTCGCTGCTAGTACCAGTGGGGAGGCGCCCTCGTATGCCAGTGGTTCCGGAACGTGGCTGCCGGTTCGCTCACTGATCGGCGCTCGCAGCCAGTGTTGGCGTTGGCGCTCAGCCCTGTCGACGGTCCGCACGTCCCGGGTAACCACCAGTCCTCGCAGATCTCATGATGGACATCAACCGTGTCGAGCAAGCTCGGCGATGAACTGGCGGCACCTCGGGCGCATCAGCAATCCATCTGAAATCACTGACCTAAGGATGGTGCACCAGTGAGCAAGGTGGAACGCATGAGCGAGCCGGAGGCTGCACCGCCCGCATCGGCCGCGCCGGCCGCGCCGGCCGCGCCGGCCGCGCCGGCCTGGCGGGGGCCGCTGCTGCTGGTGCTGAAGCTGGTGATCGCCGCGGTCGGGGTCGTCCTGGTGATCCGGTTGGCCCGCCGGGTGGACTGGAGCCAGGTGCTCGATGCGATGGGCCGCCTGCACTGGTGGCAGCTCGCGATCATTCTGGCGGTGGTACTGGTCCGACAGACTCTCAGCGCGGTGCCGCTGGTCTTCCTGGTGCCCGGGCTCGGGCTGGGCAGGGCGGTGATGAACGGCCTCGCCGGAACGATGATCACCACCTTCACGCCGCCGCCGTCGGAGATCGTGTTGCGGCTGGCCATGTTCAAGTCCTGGCGCATCGACTCGTCCCGGGGCGCGGCCGCACTCGCGCTGAACACGTTGCTGTTCTACATGACCAGGTTTGCGGTACCGCTGCTCGGTCTGACCCTCGCGTTGTTCCTGCGCTCGGCCGGTGCCACCTACTGGTGGGCGGCGGCCTGGGGTGGGGCTCTCACCCTCGGTCTGATCGGGATCCTGGCGCTGATCTCCAAGGGCGAGAACGTCGCAGCGGCGGTCGGCCGGGGGATCGGCAACGTGCTGCACAAGGTCCGCAAACGGATCGATCCGGACGAGTGGTCCGCGCGGTTGATCGGCTTCCAGCGCGACTCGTCGTCCGATCTGGGCCGCCGGATGCTGCCGGGTGCACTGGCCCTGGTGGCGTTCGTGGTGGTCGACGGCACGGTGGTGGTCCTGTGCATGCGTTTCGTCGGAATTCCGGCCTCGGCCCTGCCCTACCTCGTGGTGATCGCGGCCGTCCTCTGTGTCTACCCGCTGACCTTCTTCCCGTTCGCCGGCATCGGCGTGCTCGACGCCGCGTTGATCGCGCTGCTCAACGACGTCAGCACGGTCGACCAGGCCGACCTGATCGCCTCATTGGTGATCTGGCGGGCGGCGACGTTGGCGTTCCCGTTGATCCCCGGTCTGGTCGCGCTCACCCTGTGGCGACGGTCCGGCAAGGACGGCGAACTCGACCTGCCGGTTGCCGGCCGGCCCTGACGGTGCGGTAGGACCCGCGCGGGCTGACGGACCCGGGTGCGGCCGACGGACCCCGGGTGCGGCCGACGGCACCGGTCGGGGATGCCAAGATGAGCGATATGCATCCTGAGCACGCCGCCACCGATCGTCCCCGTGTCCTGTCCGGGATCCAGCCGACCGCCGATTCGTTCCACATCGGCAACTATCTGGGGGCGCTGCGGCAGTGGGTGGCCCTGCAGCAGACCCATGACGCGTTCTACACCGTGGTCGACCTGCACGCGATCACCGTGGAGACCGATCCGGCACAACTGCGGCAGCGCACCAGGATCGCCGCCGCACAATTGCTGGCGATGGGGATCGATCCGGACACCTCGACGTTGTTCGTCCAGTCGCAGGTGCCGGCGCACACCCAGCTCAGCTGGGTGCTGGAGTGCCAGACCGGATTCGGCGAGGCGGGCCGGATGACGCAGTTCAAGGACAAGTCGAGCCGGACCGGCGCCGACCGGACCAGCGTCGGTCTGTTCACCTACCCGGTGCTGATGGCCGCGGACATCCTGGTCTACCAGGCGGACCGGGTTCCGGTCGGCGAGGACCAGCGGCAGCACCTGGAACTGACCCGGAACCTGGCCCAGCGCTTCAACTCTCGTTTCGGCAAGGCCTTCACCGTCCCCGAGCCGTACATCCTCGAGGAGACGGCGAAGATCTACGACCTGACCGACCCGAGCGCCAAGATGAGCAAGTCGTCACCCGGCGGTTCGCTCGATCTGCTGGCGCCGGTCAAGACTTCGGTCAAGCAGATCAAGAGCGCCGTCACCGACACAGAGCGGGAGATCCGGTACGACCAGCAGGCCAAGCCCGGCGTCTCCAATTTGCTCACCCTGCTCTCGGTACTCACGGACCGCGGCATCGGCGATCTCGAACAGGCCTACGCGGGCAAGGGTTACGGCGACCTCAAGGGCGATCTGGCCGACGCCTTCGTGGAGTTCGTCACCCCTCTGCAGGAAAAGGTTTCCGCCCTGCTGTCCGATCCCGCCGAACTCGACCGGGTGCTGGCAGCCGGCGCCGACAAGGCGCGGAGGGTCGCCGACGCGACAGTGGCGTCCGTCTATGACAAGGTCGGGTTCCTCGCCGGCTGAAACAGGAGGGTCCCGATGAACGAGCCAGGGTCGGGCGCCGACGACCCGATCGGCCTCGGCGGCAGTTACCGGGACCGGATGCGGCGGGCCGAGCAGGGCGTGTTGCTCGGCGCGGTGACCGACGCCGCGAACCCGGCCGACGCCGCAGCCGACGAATCGGCCGTGGTGAAGGCCAAGGCGTTGGCGGCGAAGGTCACCCGGAAGCCCTGGGTCGACCACCTGATCAAGGCCGCGGCCAGGTTCACCGACCGGCTCGGCAATCAGTTCGGCGCCGCCATCACCTACTTCTCCTTCCTGGCCGTGGTGCCGGTGCTGATGGTCGCCTTCGCTGTTGCGGCGTTCGTGCTGCAGGGCAACCAGCAGGCGCTGGACGACCTGAAGGACCAGGTCAACGAGCAGATACCCGGCGGTCTGATGAACGGCGTCATCGAATCGGCACTCAACAGTGCGCTGGGGATCGGCATCGTCGGCCTGGTGATCGCCCTCTATTCCGGTGTCGGCTGGATGTCGAACGTCCGGGATGCGGTGCACGCGCAGTGGCGGCTGCGATGGGAGAAGACCGAGGCCGAGAAGAAGGAGAAGTTCTACGTCCGGTACGCGAAGGATCTGCTCACCTTGATCGGCCTCGGCATCGCCATGCTGCTGTCCCTGGCGCTGACCACCGCCGGCGGCTCGGCGCAGAGCCTGGTGATCGACTGGCTCGGGCTGGATGAGGTCGGTTGGCTGCGGCCATTCTTCTCGGTGGTGCCGTTCCTGCTGGCGATCGTCGCCAGCACGCTGATGTTCGGCTGGTTCTTCCGGATGATGAAGATCCCGGAGTACAGCCCGTCACCGGCCACACTGCTCAAGGGATCGGTCGCCGCCGCCGTCGGATTCGAGGTGCTCAAACTGGCAATGACGTTCCTGATCCCGCGGCTGACGACGTCGCCGACCTTCGCGGTGTTCGGGTCGATCATCGTGCTGCTGTTCTTCTTCAACCTGGTCGCCAAGCTGGTGCTGTTCGTCGCCGCGTGGATCGGCACCGCGCCGGGTCAGGTCGATCCGGAGGTGGTGCTGCCGGAGATACCCGGCCCCGCCGTGGTGGTGCACGACGAGACCGGGCCGACCAGAACGGCCGGCCTGCTCGGCATCGGCGCTCTGGCCGGGTTCCTGGCCGGCCGGCGCAACCGCCGGAATCGGGGCTGACGGCGCCGCTATCCGGCGCCCGCCGCTATCCGGCGGGCGCGGCTATCCGGCGGGCGCGGGTGGGTCGGTCGGCGGGGGTGGGTCGGCCGGTGCCGGCGGGTTGGTCGGCGCCGGCGGATCGGTGGGCCCGGGCGGGGCCGCCTGCCGGGCACCGGCGGCGTGCGCCGGCGTCCGCCGACCGGAACCGCGCAGTCCCATCAACACCGCGACGGCTGCCAGCAGCACCACCAGGACGATGCCGATCCAGACCGCGATATTGGTCCCGGAGGTGTCGGCGGCCGCCGATTCCGTCGCCGCCGAGCTACCGGCGCCGGTAGCCATCGAGCCGGTGGTCGGCACCGCGGCGCCGGAGGACCGGCTGGTCCCGAGGGTGAGGGTGGAACGGGTCGAAGCCGGTGGCACCGAAGGGGTTTGGGCGATCCCGGTCGCCTCGGCGGCAGAGGCCACCAACCGGCCAACCGGGGTGGCGCCGTCCGGCAGCGCGAATCCCCAGTCCAGCAGCGACGCCGCCTGCATCCACTGGCGACGGGGGTGCTGGGTGCCGGCCAGCATGGTCACCACCAGTCGGCGGCCGTCCTTCTCGGCCATCCCGACGTAGGTGTTCCCGGCGGCGTCGGTGTAGCCGGTCTTGCCGCCCAATGCTCCCGGATACCCGAACAACAACTGGTTCTCGTTGGCGATGCCGAACTCGGCGTAGTCGCCGAACCCGGGCACCGTCGAGTACTTGGTGGAGATGATCCCGGGAAACGCGGACTGCTCCATGTCCGACCGGGCGATCAACGCCAGGTCGTAGGCCGAGGTCATCTGTCCAGGGCCGTCAAGGCCGGACACCGTCGCGGCCCTGGTGTCGAAAGCGCCCAACGCCTTCGCCCTGGCGTTCATGTCCTTGACGGTCTTGTCGTAGCCGCCGTTGGCGCGGGCCAGCGCGAACGCGACGTCGTTGCCCGAACCCATCATCAGGAACTGCATCAATTGCTTGACGGTGTAGCGGCCGCCAGGGCCGATGCCCACCCGTGACCCTTCCTGGTCGGCGTCCTGTTGGGTGCCGACCACCACCTTGTTCAGGTCTTTCAGGTTGCGCAGCAACACATTCATCGTCAGCAGCTTGAGGGTGCTTGCCGGCCGATAGCGACCGTGCGCGTCCTTGGCCGCCAGCACGTCGCCGGTGTCCATGTCGGCGATCAGCCAGGCCGCCGCGCTGATGTCCGGTGGCAGCGCCGGCGCGCCCTTGGGCATCGCGAACCCGCACTCGGCCAGCCGGGCACCACCCACCGTGCGGGTCGGCACGGGCAACGGAGCCGGCGATGTCCGGCCGGACGGCACCGCCTCGGAGGTGTCGTCGGCCGCCGGCGGCAGGGTCTGCTGTGAGCAGTCGTCGGTGTTCGGGGTGCTCACCGTCTCGCTCGGCGGCAGCACGCTCGGATCCTCGTCGGCGGCCGCCGGGCTGACGCCGAACGGGCCGCCGGGGAACGGCACGGTGCCGACCACCGGAGCCGCCAGCAGCGCGAGGCAGACCAGCAGGGAGCCGGCGGCCGAACGGCGTCGACGACGGGAACGTGGGTACGGGTCCGAAAGGATCATCGCTTGGCAGGGTACCGAGTGGCCGGGAACCGGCTTTCAGCCGAGCGAGAGGTCTGTGGTGAGCATCGCAGCCGTTGCGAAGACGGCGATGGCCGCGACCACCACGCTGGACACCAGCTGGTACGCCGGCCCGCTGCGACCGGCACGGCGGCGGTCGTGCAGCACCAGCGCCGCGTAGCCGGCCGTCACCCAGACCATCGCCAGGTCCCAGACCAGTCCGATGCCGGTGGCCCAGCGGGCGGCCATCGAGTTCCAGTCCAGCCGGCTGATGCCGCCGCCGAGCAGGTAGACCGGCAGCAGGTGTCCGAGCAGCAGCAGTACGGCGGCCAGCCCCAGCCAGAGCCGGGCGCGCGGCGCGGCCGTCGGCCGGGTGGCGATGCCGGCTCGGTTACGCGGTGTGGTCATCCTGTCCCTCCGAATAGCACGGAGGACGGATACCACAGCAACAGCACGGCCGCGATCACCGTCAGCAACAGCCAGAAACCGAGGGTCGCCAACAGCAGCCGGCGGCGCAGCAGCTCGCTGGTACCGGATGCGGTGACCGGTCGGGTTCCGCTGCGGCCGGAACTCGCGGTGCTCGGTCCGGCCTCCGCCACGCGTCCGTCATCGCGGGCATCGGCGTACTGCATGATCAGCAGCCGGACCGTGTCCAACGCGAAGTAGATGACGCCGGAGACCAGTACCACCGCGACCACCGCGACCGGCAGCGAGCGATACACGTCGACCAGCCGCAGGAATCGCTCGGGTGAATAGCGGACCAGCAGGAAACCGCAGATCAGCAGCAGGACGGTGACCAGCAGGGCACTCTGGCCGGCGACCCGCGCCCTGGCCGGCCAGCGGGCCTTCGGACCGGTTCGCGGCAGCCATCGCCGACGGGGGCCGCGGCGGGTCACGCCTCGGCCTGGACTGACGGTCGGTGGCGGCAAGCGCGGTGGTCCTCACGTGGTCGCGAACGGCAGGAACGGCCACTTCACTGTAACGATCTCGTCGCGCAGGCTGGTCAGGCATTCCGTTAGGCCGATCGGGCGGTTACGGTGACTCGTCCCCTTACCCCCGGGCGCATGCTCTCGGATGCGGTGGCGGGCCCTACCTGGGTCCATGCCATCGCGGGTGCTCAACGACAAGGATGGTGATGACCGTGCGCATTGAGCGCAATGGTTCCCGGCGCTTCCGGGCCGCGGCCCTGGCCGGAACAGCGGCGTTGGCCCTGGTGCTCAGCGCCTGCGGCAGCGACAACAACGCGGGTAGCGGAACGACGTCTGCCCCGACGTCTGCCCCGACCAGCGAGTCGCCGGCCGCGACCAGTGAGTCGCCGGCTGCGACCAGTGAGTCGCCGGCTGCCACGGGTTCCGGGGCCCCCCCAGCCGTCGAGATGACGGGCGACAAGGCCGCGGTCAAGGTCGGCATGGCGTACGACGTCGGCGGTCGTGGTGACCAGTCGTTCAACGACTCGGCCGCCCGCGGCCTGGACAAGGCCAAGGCCGCCGGGGTGACGATCGTCAACGAGATCGAGGCCACCGCCACCGACACCGACGCGCAGCGCGAGGACCGGCTGCGACAGCTCGCCGAGGGCGGGGCGAACGTCGTCATCGCCGTCGGGTTCGCCTACGAGCCGGCACTGGCCAAGGCCGCCCCGGACTACCCGGATGTGCACTTCGCGATCATCGACGACGCGACGCTCTGCGACCCGGCCGCCAAGGGCGGACCGGTGAAGAACGTCGCCTGCCTGACCTTCGCCGAGGAGCAGGGCTCCTACCTGGTCGGCGTTGCGGCCGCGCTCAAGTCGAAGACCGGCAAGATCGGCTTCGTCGGCGGCGTCAACACCCCGCTGATCCAGAAGTTCCAGGCCGGTTTCGAGGCCGGGGTCAAGGCCACCAAGGCCGACGACACCGTCACCCCCAAGTACATCACCGAGCCGCCGGACTTCTCCGGGTTCAACGACCCGGGTAAGGGCGAGACCATCGCCAAGGGCATGTACGACGGCGGGTCGGACATCGTGTACGCAGCGGCCGGCGGTTCCGGCGCCGGCGTCTTCAAGGCGGCCAAGGCGGCCAAGGGCTGGGGGATCGGCGTCGACTCCGACCAGTACAACGCCCCGACCCTGTCCGCGGTCAAGGACGTCATCCTGACCTCGATGGTCAAGAACGTCGACGTCGCGGTGTGGGACGACATCGCCGGCGCGGTGAACGGCAAGCCGCTCACCGGCCAGCACGTCTACGACCTCAAGGTCGGTGGCGTCGGCTACGCCACCTCCGGCGGGTTCGTCGACGACATCGTGCCGCAGCTGGAAGCGGCCAAGGCGAAGATCATCTCCGGTGAGATCAAGGTGCCGAGCACCGTCGGCTGATCCGCTGCAGTGAGTCGGTCCGGTCCCGGCGGGTGCAACCTGTCGGGACCGGACCGTTTCTGATATGCACAGCTTCTGATATGCACAGCACTGAGGTGCCACTGTCTCTGAACGGCACCGTCAGCTCGGCTCACCACGCGGAAGGCAGAACATGGCCCATCCAGCAGACCCGCCGCCGGGCGATCCGGTCGAGCCGCCACCCGTCACCCGCGGGGCTGGTGCACCGCCGGCCGTGCAGCTGACCGGGATCACCAAGCGCTTCCCTGGCGTCGTCGCGAACTCCGACATCACCTTCACCGTCGCCCGCGGCACCGTGCACGCGCTGGTCGGGGAGAACGGCGCGGGCAAGTCGACGCTGATGAAGACGCTGTACGGAATGCACCGCCCGGACGAGGGCAGCATCGAGGTCGACGGCCGGCCCGTCACCTTCCACAGTCCGGCCGACGCGATCGCCGCCGGCATCGGCATGGTGCACCAGCACTTCATGTTGGCCGACAACCTGACGGTCTGGGAGAACATCGTCCTGGGATCCGAACCGGTCAACGGAGTCCGGCTGGACTCCCGATCGGCGATCGACAAGATCCGCGCGCTGGGCACCAGCTACGGGCTGACGGTCGACCCGGAACGGCTGGTCGAATCGCTCGGCGTCGGCGAGCGGCAACGGGTGGAGATCATCAAGGTGCTCTACCGCGGGGCGAAGATCCTCATTCTGGACGAGCCGACCGCCGTGCTGGTGCCGCAAGAGGTCGACGAGCTGTTCGGCAACCTGCGCGAGCTCAAGAGCGAGGGGCTGACGATCATCTTCATCTCGCACAAGCTCGACGAGGTGCGGGCGATCGCGGACGAGATCACCGTCATCCGCCGCGGCACCACCGTCGGCACCGCAGATCCGAAGGCCGTCACCAACTCCCAGCTCGCCGAGATGATGGTCGGCTCCGAACTGCCGGTTCCCGAGCTGCGCGACTCCACGGTCACCGACCGGGTGGTGCTCGATCTGGCCGGCGTGACGGTCGTCGACGGGGACGGCCGCCCGGTACTCACCGACATCACCGCCGCGATCCACGCGGGCGAGGTGCTCGGGATCGCCGGGGTCGAGGGCAACGGGCAGGCCGAACTGGTCGACGCGATCATGGGGATCCGGCCGATCAGCGCCGGCCGGGTCGAACTGGCCGGGGTGGACGTCACCAAGCTGTCCACCCTGCGCCGGCGTGAGGCGGGGATCGGCTTCATTCCGGAGGACCGGCATCGCCAGGGGTTGATCCTGGAGGGAACCCTCTGGGAGAACAGGATTCTCGGGCACCAGACGCGGCCTCCGTCAGCCCGGGGTTTCCGGTTGAACCGGTCCGGTGCGCGTAAGGACACCCAGCGGATCGTCGATGAGTACGACGTCCGCACCCCCGGCATCGAGGTGAAGGCGAACTCGCTGTCGGGCGGGAACCAGCAGAAGCTGATCGTTGGCCGGGAGATGAGCGGTGACCCGGTGCTGCTGATCGCCTCCCACCCCACCCGCGGCGTCGATGTCGGTGCCCAGGCGGCGATCTGGGAGCACCTGCGGCGGGCGCGCGAGGCCGGTCTGGCGGTACTGCTCATCTCGGCCGACCTGGAGGAGCTGATCGGGATGTCCGACACGCTGACGGTGATCCTGCGCGGCAAGCTGGCCGGCAGCTACGACCCCGCAGCGGTGACGCCCGAGCAGCTCGGCATCGCGATGACCGGCGGCGACCTCGGGCAGGTGGCTTCGTGAGTGAGCTTGCGAACGAACCATCGGCACAGCACGAGGACCGCCCGCGAGGGACTTCAGGGATGAAATCATGACGAACAGTCGCCGGTTCTGGCTCGCCGTCGCCGCACCGCTCGGGGCGCTGGTGGTGGCGTTCATCGTCACCACGTTGGTGCTGTTGCTGACCGGCAGCAACCCGTTCGACGCCTATGCCGCGCTCGGCGGCGCGTTCAAGACGCCGCGGATCGTGGTCAACACGGTGAACACCGCGACCACCTACTACCTGGCGGCGGTGGCGGTGGCCATCGGCTTCAAGATGAACCTGTTCAACATCGGCGTCGACGGGCAGTACCGGCTGGCGGCGATGTTGGCCGCCGCGTTCGCCGGCGGCGCGTTCATGTCCGGGTTGCCGTCGGTACTGCGGATCATCCTGACGCTGGCCGCGGCGATGGCCGTCGGCGCGGCCTGGGCCGGCATCGCCGCGTTCCTCAAGGCCACTCGCGGGGTCAGCGAGGTGATCTCCACGATCATGCTGAACGCCATCGCCACCGCGCTGATCGCCTATCTGCTGGCGCCGGGCCGGTTGGCCATCGCGCAGGGCAACAACGTGCTGACCCAGCCGATCACCGAGGGCGGGTACCTGCCGAACATCGACATCCCCGGCTCGTCCAGCCAGCTCTACACCTTGATCTTCCTGGCCGCACTGGTCGGGCTCGGCTACTGGTGGGTGTTGAACCGCACCGTGTTCGGCTTCTCCATCAAGGCCACCGGACTGTCCGAGACCTCCGCGGTGGCCAGCGGTATCAGCGTCAAGCGGATGGTGGTGTCGGCGATGCTGCTGTCCGGCGCGATCGCCGGGCTGGTCGGCATGCCGGAACTGCTGAACGGCGACACCCACGCCTATTCGCTGAACTTCCCGGCCGGCATCGGCTTCACCGGCATCGCGATCGCGCTGCTGGGCCGCAACCACCCGGTCGGGATGGTCTTCTCGGCGTTGCTCTGGTCGGCCCTGGACTCCTCGTCCAACTCGCTGCAGGGCGCCGGGGTGCCCAAGGAACTGGTCACCATCATGCAGGGCGTGATGCTGTTCGCGGTGGTGATCGCCTACGAGGTGGTCCGGCGGTACCGGCTGGTGCTGGAACAGAAGGCGGTGGCCAGAACGCTGGCCGCGGCCAGGACGACCGGCGACCCGAACGAGGTGGCGGCGCGATGACGATGACGACGGATCCGGAGCCGCTGGCCCGGCCGGTCAAGAAGAAGGCGCGGACCCTCGGTCCGCTGGCCTGGGTCGGCCTGGCCGCGCTCGGGCTGCTGCTGTTCGCGACGGTCCGGCAGCTCACCGGCGCGACCAACCTGACGTCCTCCGGCGCCATCCAGGCGGCGATCGGGGCGGCCGCGCCGATCGCGCTGGCCGGGCTGTCCGGCCTGTGGTCGGAGCGCTCCGGCGTGGTGAACATCGGCATCGAGGGAATGATGGTGCTCGGCACCTTCGGCGCCGGCTGGGCGGGCTACCAGTGGGGTCCGTGGGCCGGCATCTTCTTCGCGCTGGTCTGCGGGGCACTCGGTGGGCTGCTGCACGCGATGGCCACCGTCACCTTCGGGGTCGACCACATCATCTCCGGTGTGGCGATCAACATCATCGCGCCGGGGTTCACCCTGTATCTGGCGAAGCTGTTGTTCACCAACGCGCCCGGCGGCGGGCAGAAGCAGTCGCCGCCGGTGAGCGACGTCTATCGGATCACCATTCCCGGGTTGAGCAACTGGCTGGGCACCATCGAGGACAAGCAGATCTTCTTCGTCTCCGACCTGGCCGGCATCCTGCGTGGCGCCACTACCCACCTGAGCGTGTTCACCGTACTGGCGGTGCTGCTCATCGTGCTGAGCGGCTGGGTGCTGTGGCGCACCAGGTTCGGCCTGCGGGTGCGGTCCTGCGGCGAGGCGCCCTATGCCGCCGAGTCGCTGGGCGTCAACGTGATCAAGTACAAGTTCGCCGCGGTCACCATCTCCGGCGCGACCGCCGGGCTGGCCGGGGCATTCCTGGTGGTGGGCCTGAAGTTCCAGGACGGACAGACGGGCGGCCGCGGCTACATCGGGCTGGCCGCGATGATCTTCGGCAACTGGCGGCCGGGCGGGATGGCGATGGGTGCCGCGCTGTTCGGCTACACCGACGGCATGCAGCTGTACGACACCGGTGGCGCGATCCACGCGCTGCTGCTGATCCTGGCGGTGGCCCTGGTGGTGGTGGCGATCCTGCAGATGCGGCGCGGCCACTACACGATCGGTGCGGTGAGCCTGGTGATCGCTGCGCTGTCGGCGATCTGGTTCTTCAGCACCGACGACCTGCCTGGTCAGCTGGTGACGGCGGCGCCGTACGCGATCACCCTGCTGGTGATGGGCCTGGCGTCGCAGAATCTGCGAATGCCCAAGGCCGACGGCCTGATCTACCGCAAGGGTGAGCATTAGCCGATGACTGCCGACATCGATTGGGAAGCGTTGCGGCGCACCGCGATCAACGCGGCGCAGTCGGCGTACTGCCCGTACTCGCGGTTACAGGTAGGGGCGGCGGCGTTGGTGCGCGGCGCCGACGGGCAGCTGCGGGTGATCACCGGCTGCAACGTGGAGAACGCCTCGTACGGACTGGGTGCCTGCGCCGAGGTGACGATGGCCGGCCAGCTGCACCTGTCCGGCGGCGGCGCCCTGGTCGCGGTGGCCTGCCGGTCGGGTGCCGGGGAGCTGCTGATGCCCTGCGGCCGGTGCCGTCAGGTGATCTACGAGTTCGGCGGGCCATCGTTGTTGGTGGACACCCCCGAGGGTCCCCGCGACATGACCTGGGTGCTGCCCGCCGCCTTCGGCCCCGAGTTCCTCCCCACCTGACCCCCCTGGTGGCGCTTATCAACATCGAAGGCGCTTGCGAAATTGACTACTTGCGCCACTCCAGTCCCACAACGTCCAAGTTGGAAAGCGCCTGAGATGTTGATAAGCGCCGAAGGAGAGCAGATGGCACAGCAGGGATTTGCGGCGGTGGACGTAATCCGCGCCAAGCGGGACGGTGGCGCGCTGACCGACGAGCAGGTCGACTGGGTGATCGATGCCTACACCCGCGGCGAGGTGGCAGAGGAGCAGATGTCGGCGCTGCTGATGGCGATCTTCCTGAACGGGATGACGCCCCCGGAGATCGCCCGCTGGACGTCCGCGATGATCGGCTCCGGCATCCGGCTCGACCTGTCGACGGTCGGCCGGCCCACCGTCGACAAGCACTCGACAGGCGGTGTGGGGGACAAGATCTCGCTGCCGCTGGCGCCGCTGGTCGCTGCCTGCGGTGCGGCGGTGCCGCAATTGTCCGGCCGTGGCCTCGGGCACACCGGCGGCACCCTGGACAAGATGGAGTCCATCGCCGGCTGGAACCCGCTGCTCTCAGCGACTTCGATGACGGCGCAGCTCGCCCAGGTGGGTGCGGTGATCTGCGCGGCCTCCGCCGATCTCGCGCCGGCCGATCGCAAGTTGTACGCGCTGCGGGACGTGACCTCGACGGTCGAGTCGATCCCGATGATCGCCGCGTCGATCATGAGCAAGAAGATCGCCGAAGGTACCGATGCGCTGGTGCTGGACGTCAAGGTCGGTTCCGGGGCGTTCATGAAGGATCGGGAATCGGCCCGGCGCCTCGCCCGGACCATGGTGGAACTCGGCGCGGCCCACGGGGTTTCGACGACTGCGCTGCTCACCGACATGTCGGTGCCGCTGGGGCTGGCAGTCGGCAACGCGGTCGAGGTGGCCGAGTCGCTTGAGGTGCTGGCCGGCGGCGGCCCGGCCGATGTGGTGGAGCTGACCCTGGCGCTGGCCACCGAGATGGTTGCGTTGGCCGGGCTGGACGCCGATCCGGCCGAGGTGCTGGCCTCGGGCAGGGCGATGGACCGCTGGCGGGCGATGGTGAGCGCGCAGGGCGGCGACCCGGATGCCCCGTTGCCGGCCCCGAAGCACACCCGGGTGGTGACGGCGGAGTCGTCCGGCGTGGTCACCGGGATGGATGCGCTGGCCGTCGGCACCGCCGCCTGGCGGCTCGGCGCCGGCCGGGCCCGCAAGGAGGACGCGGTGCAGTACGCCGCCGGCCTGCTCTGCCGGGCCAAACCGGGGGACGCCGTCAACGCCGGTGACCCGCTGTTCGAGCTGCACACCGACACCCCGGAGCGGTTCGACGCGGCGATCGCCGAACTCGCCGGCGCCGTCACCATCGGCGCGACCGCCGCCGAACGCCCCGGCATCGTGCTGGAGACCGTTCGCGGCTGAGCGGATTCCGCGGCGCAACCAGTACGGTCTGTTCATGTCGAACGTCACCCCGGCCGCCCTCACCGCAGACACCATCCGCACTGCTCCCAAGGTACTGCTGCACGATCACCTCGATGGTGGCCTCCGGCCGGCCACCGTGATCGAACTCGCGGCGCAGAACGGTTACCAGGGACTGCCGAGCACCGACGCCGACGAGCTCGGCCGCTGGTTCGTCGAGGCAGCCGATTCCGGTTCGCTGGAGCGGTATCTGGAGACCTTCGCGCACACCGTCGGGGTGATGCAGACGAAGCAGGCGCTCACCAGGGTCGCCTCCGAATGCGCCCAGGACCTGGCCGCCGACGGGGTGGTCTACGCCGAGGTGCGGTTCGCGCCGGAACTGCACACCACTACCGGGCTGACGTTGGCCGAGGTGGTGCAGGCGGTGCTGGACGGGTTCGCGGCCGGCAGCGCCGCGGCGGCCGCCGCCGGCAACACCATCCGGATCCGGGCACTGTTGACGGCCATGCGGCACGCCGCCTATTCGCTGGAGATCGCCGAGCTGGCAGTGGCTTTCCGTGATCGGGAGGTGGCCGGGTTCGATATCGCGGGCGCGGAGGCGGGGTTCCCGCCGAGCCGGCACCTGAACGCCTTCGAGTACCTGCGACGCGAGAACGCGCACTTCACCATCCATGCCGGCGAGGGGTTCGGATTGCCGTCGATCTGGGAAGCACTGCAGTGGTGCGGCGCCGACCGGCTGGGCCACGGCGTGCGGATCGTCGATGACATCGACTCCAACCTGACCACCGACGGCAGCGGTCCGACGCTCGGGCTGCTGGCCCAGTACATCCGCGACAAGCGGATTCCGCTGGAGATGGCGCCGAGCTCGAACGTGCAGACCGGGGCAGCGGCATCGATCGCCGAGCATCCGATCGGTCTGCTCACCGACCTCAAGTTCCGGGTCACCGTGAACACCGACAACCGGCTGATGTCCGGCTGCAGCATGACCAGCGAGATGACCGCCCTGGTCGAGGCTTTCGGCTACGGCTGGGACAAGTTGCAGTGGTTCACCATCAATGCGATGAAGTCGGCCTTCCTGCCCTTCGACGAGCGACTGACGCTGATCAACACGGTGATCAAGCCCGGCTATGCGCGCCTGATCGGCAACGCCGGCTGAGCCGGGTCAGCCGGCCGCCGCGGTGCGGCGGATGGCTCGCTGGATCATCGAGCGGAAGACCGGTCCGTGCACAGCGCCGACCGGCACGAAGTACAGCCGGCCGCGCCAGCCGTGGAACCTGACGACCGTGGTGGCCTGCAACAGGTTCCGGTCCGGGTCGACGGCAATGCCGGCCCAGAAGTCGAGATGTCGGTCGCGTACCTCGACCAGGGCTTCCTGTCCGGCCACCGAGTCCACCTGAAAGGTGCCGGCGCCGCCCGACTTGGCCCCGATCAGCGGCGCCAGCACGTTGCGGGCGGCCATCAGCGCCATCACCGGCGACGGCGTGCTGCGCGGGCTGAAGATCCGCCGCACCCACGCCGCCGGATCGGGCTCGGAACCGGCGGGGATGGCGAAGATCTGTGAATCGGCGAAGTCTGGCTGCGGGCAGCGCTCGAAGGCCTGCGAGCGCATCACTGCGGGAAGGTCGGACGTGAGCGACATGACCATACGGTACCGTATGGTCATGACCGACGGAACCCCAAGACGCCGGCTGTCCCGTCAGGATTGGATCGCTGCCGCCGTGCACGCGCTCGTGATCTCGGGGCCGGACGCCGTCGCCATCGAACCGCTGGCGGCGACACTCGGCGCGACGAAAGGCTCCGGCTACCACCACTTCCGGTCCCGCGGCGAGTTGCTGGACGCGGCTCTGCAGGAATACCTGGACGAACACACCAGGGCGATCGTCGATGAGGTCGAGGACGCCGGCGGGACGGCCAGGGAACGTTACGAGCGGCTGTTCACCACCATCGAGGAACGACACAGCCGAGGCGTCCGGAGCAATGAGCTGCAGCTGCTGGCCAGTACCGAACCCTCGGTCCGGGCGATGATGACGAAGATCAGCACCGAACGGATCGGCTACCTGCAGGTTCTGATGCGTCAGGCCGGATTCGATGACGCCGAGGCGCACCGGCGCGCGACGATCGCCTACTTCGCCTACCTCGGGCAACAGGCACTAGCCGGGGCACTGCCGTCCCTGCTGCCGCAGACCCGGACTGCCGCTGCCGCGTTGAAGACGTCGATCATCGACGTGATGTTGTCGCCGGCGCCCTGAGTGCCGGACCAGAGCTACCTGCTGTCGTCGGCGGCTTCGTCACCCGCGGTGTTGTCGTCATCGGCTTCGTCGTCATCGGCGGCAGGCTGCTCGAACTGTTCGGCTTCGTCGTGAGCGTCCCAGTCGAGGTTCCCGCTGAACCGCTCGGTGAGCACCACGAACGCCGCCGACTCGTCATCGAACGGGGGTGACGGCGGAATCCGGTCGGCATCGGGGTGCACGATCGCGGAGATCAGGTGTCCCAGCGGCGAAGCAGAGCTCAGCGCATCGGTGGTCTCGTCGTCGCCGCGGGCGAGGGCCGCATCGGTCAGCAGCTCGGTGGCCAGCGACAGTTGCTTGCGGTTCAGCCCGCCCGGTCCGGTCAGCAGCCCCTCGGCGACTCCGTCGAGCTGGTAGGTGTTCTCCGGACCCGCGACCACGGCGGCATCGCCCTCGGCGATCGCCGAACCGATCACGCTCCAGGCCTCGAGGTTCGTCATCGAGTTGTTGACCGTGCCGTCGGTCAAGTAGTTCTCCAGCCGTTCCGGCGACGAGAAGATGAGCACCCGTCCTCCGGTGGACAGGAACACCGGCTCCTCGTCCAGATAGCAGCGAAGGGTCCAACCGGTGCGTTCGCCGACCGTCAACTCGACCGGGTCGATGCCGACGCCGTCCCAGAAGATCAGGTCCGGGTCGCGCTCGGCATCGTCGTCGTCATCGGAATCGGAATCGTCGGTGAGCACGGCTTCGACGGCGGCGAGCTCTTCCTCGGCGGTGGCCAATTCGTCGGGGTCGACCTCGGGGGTGGTGACCAGATGATCCAGTGCGTCGACGACCTTGTCCCACTTCTCGGCCACCACGCCGCCGATCTCGTCCCACAGCTTCTCGCCGGTCCGGCCGGCGAAGGCCGCCTCGCCGTGGGACAGCAGCGCGAACCCGTCAGAGGAATCGAGTACCTCCTCGATCACCTCGAGGTCGCAGACCTCGGCCAGCGACCGGAGAATCGCCACGATGTCGGCCAGCTCGGCCAACGCCCAGACGTCTGCGGGTTCGGCCACCAGGTCCGGCACCCCGACGATGTCGAACCGGTGGTCCTCGTCGGGCTTGAGTTCGTCGGCCAGCGCGGTCACCGTCGTCTCCCACTCGGGGTGATCGGACAGGTCGTGCTCGTCGACGCCGCGGATGAACGCGGCCAGTTGCGCGACCGTCGGGAAGACGTAGAGGTCGTCCTCGTGGCCGAGGAAGGCCTCCCATTCCTCGCCGTCCTCCAACCAGCGCGGTGCCCACAGGGTGTAGCCGTTCCCCTCGGTCAGTCCGAGTTGGATCGGGACGATGTCAGCAGCCACGTGAGTGGGTCCTTCCGGGAGATATCACGTCAATTCGGCCTGACGCCCAGGGCCGCTCCCGAGGGTAGCGGGTCGGCGGGACAACCCCGCTACGCGTGGCCGGGACAACCCCGCTACGCGTGGCCGGGACAACCCCGCTACACGTGGCCGGGACAACCCCGCTACGGGTCAGAGTGCGCTCATCACATGCTTGACCCGGGTGTAGTCCTCCAGCGCGTACATGGACAGGTCTTTGCCGTAGCCGGAGTGGCCGAATCCGCCGTGTGGCATCTCGGCCACCAGCGGGATGTGGGTGTTGATCCAGACGCAGCCGAAGTTGAGGGCGTTCGAGACCCGCAGTGCCGTGGCGTGATCCCGGGTCCATACCGATGACGCCAGACCGTAGGGAGTTCCGTTGCCCAGTCGCAGCGCGTCCGCTTCGGTGTCGTCGGCGGACAGCTTCTGCACGGTGATGACGGGCCCGAAGATCTCCTCGTTCACCGCCTCGTCGTCCGGCCGCAGCGCCGACACCACGGTGGGTGAGTAGAAGAAGCCCGGTCGGTCGAGCGCGCTGCCGCCGGCGTCCACGGAGGCGTGATCGGGTAGCCGGCTCACCATCGCGGCTACCCGCTCGAGCTGTGCGGCATTGTTGAGCGGCCCGTACAACGCGTCGGTGTTGCT
>NZ_AUFT01000028.1 GCF_000426645.1 Nakamurella lactea DSM 19367
GATGGACGGCTTCTCGTGTCTGACGCAATACACCCAACTCGCCGACGCACCGGCCCCGTCGACAGTAGCCGCGCTGATCCACCGCGCCCTGGGCTAGCACTGAGGTCGACGACGCCGGAGTTGGTCTCCGGCGGGTGGTCGTCACGCGCTGCGGGCGCCTGACAGCCCGAAAGCCAAACCTGTTGACTGACAACATGTCCGTTTGGTGAGCCGCGTCGGGAACGTCGACGCTGGCACGATCGAAAGACCCGCCCGTTGCACCGCACGCCCGGACGTCGGGATGGTCGATTTCACTCAATTCGCAGGACCGCAGGGGTTGACACGGGAAGACCTTCCACCCCACGATGGTTTCCACAAGCAGAACGCGATTTTGCTCTGCCGAACACCCAGGAGGGTCTGCCCATGCATAACCCGCTCACCGGTCGCCGTCTCACCGTCGCGGCGATTGTGGTCGCCACCGCCGTTGTACTTTCCGCGTGCGGCGGTGGCAGTGACTCATCCGAAGGGAGCAGTAAAGGAGCCGCCTCGGATCGGGTGATCACGATCGGCCAGACCATCGGCGTGTCCCAACTCGATCCGAATATCTCCACCCTCAGCTCCGAGCGGGTCATGTGGAACCTGCTGTACGACGGTCTGACCAAGCAGACCGAGAGCGGCGAGGTCGAACCCGATCTAGCGACTGAGTGGAGCGCCTCCGACGACGGTCTGACCTGGACCTTCACCCTGCGCGACGGCGTCAAATTCCACGACGGCCGGGCACTGGTCGCCGACGACGTCGTGCAGGTGGTCCAGCGCGTACTGGACGAGAAGAACGCCTCGCCGCAGCGCTCCAAGCTCGCAGCCGTCACCGCCGTCGCGGCAACCGATGAGAAGACCGTCACCTTCACCATGAGCGGGCCGATGCCGCAGATGCCTGCGGCCTTGGTGGACGTCAAGATCATCGACGCCAAGAACCTCGACAAGCTGAACACCACAGGCAACGGCACCGGCCCGTACAAGCTGGACTCCTTCGTGCCTGACCAAGAACTTTCGGTGGTGCCGAACCCGGACTACTGGGCCGGTCAGCCGGGTAACGGCGGCATCAAGATCGTCAAGTATGCCGACGAGACGGCAGGGCGAACCGCGCTGGGCTCCGGGGCCGTCGACATCCTGTGGGCGGTGCCCTACGACCAGGTCAGCGGTCTGCAGGACAGCGGTCTGAACATCGTTAGCCCGTCGAACCCGTCACAGACCTCCATCTTCGAGGTCGACGGCGCGCACGGCACCTTCGCCGATGCCCAGGCCAGGCAGGCACTGTCGTACGCGGTCGATCGAAAGACCATGCAGGAGGCCGCGTTCGGCGGGCTGGGTGAGATCAACTACGGCTCGACCCTGGTGAGCCCATCGAACAAGTACTACGACAAGGCCGCGGTCCAGGACTACAGCTACGACCTGGACAAGGCCAAGGAACTGTTCGCCGAGGCCGGGGTGAAGCAGGGCACCAAGTTCACCTGCTGGGCTTCCAGTTCCTCGCCGCAGTACCGCACGCAGTGCGAGATTCTGCAGCAGAGCCTTGCCGAAATCGGTTACACGGTCGCGATTCAGGTCAACGAGGGCTCGACCTGGGCGGCCAAGTTCTATCCCGCTGGCAAAGACTACTCGGACCTGATCGTGCCGAACTTCCTGTCCCGCGAGCCGGCTCCCCTGCCGTTCGTCGCCTCGTACTTCGGCAAGGACGGCTGGAGCGAGTCGAACTGGGCCGGCACACCGGAGTACGAGATGACCAAGTCCTCCATCAAGACGGCCACCGAGGAATCTGACATCAAATCCGCCTTCGCCGACTTCCAGAAGATCACCTCGACCGAGCAGCCAGTGATCAGCGTGCTCAATGTCGGCGAACCGAGCGCGACCGGTACCGACATCGAGGGTGTGTGGATCGAGTCCGACGGAACGATCCACGTCGAAGGAGCTACTGGCAAGTGAGCCCGAACAGGGTGGGACCGGTCGGCCGGTCCCACCCTTACCTTCGTTCACCGTGAAAGGAGTCCGCACCTCGTGCTGAGTTACCTCCTCAAACGAGTCGGATCGTCGCTGGTCATGCTAGTGATCATCTCGATCCTCATCTTCGTCGCCCTGCGCATGCTTCCGGGCGACCCAACGACAGTCGCACTGGCCCAAGGCGACGGCGTCACCGAGGACGCCATCGCCAATATGCGGGCGGAGCTCGGCCTCGACAAACCCGTGCTCGTTCAATACTGGCAGTGGGTCTCCGGCTTCATCAGCGGCGATTTCGGCTACTCCTACTTCAGCAAGTATGCGGTCAGTGAGCTGATTGGCCAACGCCTTCCGGCGACCATTTCGCTCACCGTGGCGGCGCTGGTGCTGGCCATCGTGATCGCCGTCATCGCTGCGGTCGTCCCGGTGCTGCTCAGATCGAAGTGGCTTGAGCGCATCGTCAACCTGTGCACCGCGGCCGGTATGGCCGCGCCGGTCTTCGTCATCGGCATCCTGCTCGTGCTGTTCTTCGCGAACCTGCTCGGCTGGCTGCCATCTGGTGGCTACGTTTCCTTCGAACGCAATCCGGCGAAGGCCATTCGCTACCTCGTGCTGCCTGCCCTCACTCTGTCGCTGGCGATCGCCCCGCAACTGATTCGCTACCTACAGGGCTCGATCGACGAGGTGCGATGGGCCAGCTTCGTCCGCACTGCCCGCGGCAAGGGCATCGGCTGGCGCCGCACGGTCAGCGGCCACGTGCTTCCCAACGCACTGCTGCCGGCTCTCACTTCACTCGGCATCACCGTCGGCTCGCTGCTTGGCGGATCCGTTGTGGTGGAGGCGGTCTTCGCCTGGCCCGGGATCGGCCAACTGGTGATCGACGCGGTCAACAAGCGCGACTACGCCGTCATCCAAACCGTGGTGCTACTGGCCGCCGCGGTGTTCGTGGTGGTGACCCTTATCGTCGACCTGCTCTACGGCATCCTCGATCCACGGCTGCGAGTTGCCCCGTCGCGCCGCGCGGCCGCCGCCCCGAAGCCGCAATCGCCAGAGCTGACTGCCGACGGTCTCCTGCCCACCGAGGAGAGGGCCGACGTATGAGTACCTCCGACACCGAAGCGTCCGACACCGCAGCACCCGACCAGTCCGTCGCCGCACGTCGCCCGTCCGCCTGGCGGGCGGTTCTCGGCACCCCCGGGACCCTCACAGCCGCCGGCGTCATCGTGGTGATCGTGCTCATCGCCCTGCTCGCACCGATCGTCTGGCCGAACGCGGACACCATCAATGCCGGTGCCCGGCTTGAGTCCCCGTCCGGCGCGCATTGGTTCGGAACCGATGAGCTGGGCAGGGATCTGCTGGCCAGGATGGCGCACGCCACGCAGCTCACACTCCTGATCGCGCTCGGCGCGATGGCGCTGTCGGTCGTCCTCGGCGTGGTGTGGGGAATGGTCGCCGCAGCCTTCGGCAGCTGGGTCGAGGAGATCCTGATGCGCACCGCCGACGCGATCATGGCAGTGCCGATGATCCTGTTCGCCCTCGTCTTCGTCGCGGCCCTGGGCTCCAACCCGATCGTGCTCATCGTCATCCTGGGCATCATCAAGTCCCCCCTGGTCGCCCGCGTCACCCGCTCGTCGACCATGGTCGAACTGACCAGCGACTACGTCCGGGGGCTGACGGTGGTAGGACTCGGCCGCTCGCGAATCCTGTTCCGCGAGGTACTTCCCAACGTGTTCCCGGTGATCGCGGCCGTCGCCACCCTGAACATCGCCTCGGCGATCATGGTCGAGGCATCGCTGAGCTTCATCGGACTCGGTGTGCAGCCCCCGCTGGCATCCCTGGGCACCCTGCTCAAGATCGGCTACAGCCACCTGCCTGGATCCTGGTGGTACGCACTGTTTCCGGCACTGGCAATCACGGTGATCATCGCCGCGTTCAACGTGATCGGAAAGCGGTTGGAACGCTACTTGGACCGGAGGTCGGCATGAGTGCCCCGGGTGTTCTGGACATCACCGATCTACGCATCGGGCTGCAGGCGAACCGATCCGTCGAGCTCCTGCACGGCGTCTCGATCCGGCTCGAGCCCGGCGAACGGGTCGGCCTGGTCGGCGAATCTGGCTCCGGCAAGTCGTTGCTCTCGCTGAGCGTGATGGGCCTGCAGCCACCGGCCATCGATATCAGGTCCGGAAGTATTCGCGTTGCCGGCACCGAGGTGATCGGCTCCACCGAGAAGCAGCTGGATCGGTTACGCGGCAGCACCATGGCGATGATCTACCAGGACCCGATGTCGTCGCTGAACCCGGTGCGTTCGGTGGGCAAACAAATCATCGAGGAGATACGCGCGCACCGGACGGTGTCGCGGACACTCGCCCGGCGCACGGCGATCGACCTGCTCGGCAGTGTAGGGGTCCGCGACCCGCAGCACACCGTGGACAACTACCCGCACGAGTTCTCCGGCGGTATGCGCCAGCGGGTGATGATCGCGATGGCGATCTCCTGCGAGCCCGCCCTGCTGATGGCCGACGAACCGACAACTGCTCTGGACGTCACCACCCAGGCGAAGATCATGGAGCTGCTGTCGAACCTGGTGGACCAGCGCGGGATGTCGGTGATCTTCGTGACCCACGACATCGCGCTGGCCTCCAGCTTCTGCAGCCGAATCGACGTGATGCGCCGTGGCGAGATCGTCGAGTCCGGCGCCACCGTCACCATGATGACCGGTCCACGACATCCGTACACCCGCGCGCTGCTCGGCTCGATCTGCACCTTCGACACCGATCCGAATCAGCCGTTGCTCGCCGGACCGGCCGACACCGCGACCCCAGGAGGTGCCCGATGAGCGAGCGCCAGCGAGCGAACATCGACACAGGTCGGGCCGCCTGCACGAGGAACGAGTGGCAGGTGGCCCGATGAGTGAGGCTCTGGTCGAAATCACCGGGCTGACGAAGGACTTCGGGCAGACCCGGGCGGTCGACAACGCAAGCTTCGCGATCCGGCGTGGGGAAACCTTCGGCCTGGTGGGCGAATCCGGCTCCGGCAAGTCCACGATCGCGTCCATGCTGTTGTGCCTGACCAAGCCGACCGCGGGTGAGATCTTCTTCCACGGCAAGCGGATCGATCAGCTGTCCACGCGTGAGCTGGCCCCGTATCGAAAAGACATGCAACTAGTGATGCAGGACCCGATCTCCTCGCTCAACCGGCGCAAAAAGGTGCAGGACATCATCGGCCTGCCGCTGGCTCTACACCACGGGTTGCCCGGCGGGAAGCGCACCGACCGGATCGTCCAACTACTCGAGCTGGTCGGCCTGTCCGCCGACTATTTGTCGCGGTATCCGCACGAGCTCTCCGGCGGCCAGTGCCAGCGAGTCTCGATCGCCAGATCGCTGAGCATCAACCCGGAGTTCCTGGTTCTCGACGAATCCGTCTCCGCGGTCGACGTACTGATCCAGGCACAGATCCTGAACCTGCTGAACAACCTGCAGGACGAGTTCGGGCTGACCTACCTTTTCGTCTCGCACGACCTCGCGGTCGTCCGATACATGTGCGACCGGATCGCGGTCATGCAGGCGGGACGGATCCTCGAAGTGAGCGACCGCGACGACATCTTCTCGCCCCGGGCGCACGAATACACCCGTGCCCTCATTGCCGCTTCTCCGGCCTCACTGGCTGCCAAGGCCAGCACTACCCCACCCCTTCAGATGGAGAAAAGCCCGTGAGCGATCTGATTCCCGTCCTGCGCGAGAGCCTTCCCTTCGCCACGGTCTGGCGACCGCGCGAGTCCTCCCTGCAGGTCGGCGTCGCCCAGGTGGACATGACTCCTCCGATCGGGATCCGGGCCCGCAACTGGGGGGCGGCCAGGATCGGACACGCGACTGGCATCCATCGACCGCTACGCTGCGGGGTGCTGGCCCTTGGCACTCCGGAGACGAATACCGTCTACATCGCCACCCTCGACCTGTGCACGTGGGGAACGGTGGCGTCCTTCCGTGGCATGGTTGAGCCGATCCTCGCTGGGGCGGGTATCGAGGCCGAGCAGCTACTACTGCATCTGGTGCACAATCATTGCGGACCATCCATCGCCGAAGCCGATCTGTCCTTACCGGGCACCGAGCTGATCCCGGCCTATCGACAGCAGGTCATCGACGCGGTGCTCGATGGCATGTCGCAGGCGCAGCAGGCAATGGCACCGTCCCGGATCACCTGGACCTACGGCCACTGCCAATTGGCCACCAATCGCGATCTGCCCTGCGGCGAAAGGGATCTCACAGGCTTCAATCCCGAAGTCAAGGCCGACGACACGCTGGCCGTCGGCCGGATCACGGACGCCGGCGGACAGCTGACGGCGATACTGGCGAACTACGCCTGCCACCCAACAACACTGGCGTTTCATAACAGCCTGATCTCCCCCGACTACATCGGCGCAGCCCGCGAGGTGGTGCAGGATGCCCTCGAGGTCCCACTGGTGTTCTTCCAGGGCGCGTCCGGTGAGTTGGCTCCAAGGGATCAGTACGTTCCTGGGGTGGAGATAGCCGACCGCAACGGCCGACAGCTCGGTTTCGCGGTGCTCGCGGCGGTGAATTCGATGAGCACCGCCGCCACCGAGCTGGTGTTCGAAGGCGCGGTGGAGTCCGGCGCACCGCTGGCGCTCTGGCAGGAACACCCGACCGACATGCCGGCCCAGCTATCGACTGAGCACTTCACGGTGCCGTTGCAGGCCCGTCGACCGTTGACCGCCAAGGAGCTGTCCGAGAAGTGGTCCGGAATCGACCCGGTCGCCGCCGCGGAACGGGCCAAACGAGCGCTGGTGCAGGCCAGGGGTTACGTCGAAGACGGTGTCGCACACCACCCGGTGTGGATCTGGCGGCTCGGCGATGCGGTGATCGTGGCCCAGTCCGGTGAAGCGTTCTCCGTACTGCAGACAGAACTGCGGCGCCGTCACCCTGACCGCATGCTGTTCGTCCTCAACCTGACCAACGGTCCGGGCAGCTGCTATCTGCCCACTGAAGAGGCGTACCTGCACGATCGCTATCAGGTCTGGCAGACGCTGCTCGATCCCGGTTCGCTGGAGACGTTGATCGAAGCGATCGACCAGGCACTGCGACGACTTCCTGAACCCCGAGAGATCCTGACATGACCCTTTCGGCAGAGCCCGGGGCCGCCACTTCGGCACTGGGCTATCGCAGCCGTGCCTGGACCCAGGGATCGGACGAAGTAGCGATGTCCCATCGGATTGCTTTGCGAATGCCGTCCGGGGACACCAGACCGATCATCGGCATCGCCGATACAGCCAGTGACCTGAATCCATGCAACTCCCAGTTCACCGACCTCGTCGCGGTCCTGGCCGAGGCCATTCGCGCGGCGGGCGGATTCCCAGTCCGGTACCCAACAATGTCGTTGGGCGAAGACCTGATGAAGCCCAGCGCGATGCTGTACCGCAACCTGATGGCGATGGAGCTGGAGGAGCAGGCCAGGGCGAATCCACTCGACGGCGTGCTCTACCTGGCCAACTGCGACAAGACCACCCCAGCTTCGCTGATGGCAGCAGCCACCACCGACCTGCCGTCCCTGCTGCTGATGGGCGGGGCCAGGCGGGCACCGCTCTTCCGCGGCCGACCGCTCGGCACCGGCACCGATCTGTGGCGTGCACTGGATGACCGGAGGGCCGGGCTGCTCGACGACGACCAGTGGACAGAGCTGGAACGTACACTCGGCTGTGCCGGCGGCGGATCGTGCAACACCATGGGTACCGCCTCAACGATGTCCCTGGTCGCCGAGGCACTCGGCATGGCGCTGCCCGGCGGGACCGGGCTGGTCGCCGGAGGCACCGAGCAACGCATGATCGCCGCCGCTGCCGGACGCCGCATCGTCGAACTGGTCACCAACGACGTACGGCCGAGCGCAATCATCACCCAGGACGCGATCGACAACGCCGCCACCGTCATTGCAGCCGCCGCCGGATCGACCAATGCTGTCATCCATCTTGCGGCGGTGGCCGGCCGCCTCGGCCTCGACGCCTCACCGGTCCGGATGGACCGGATCTGGCGGCGAGTCCCACTCCTGGTCGACGTCGAGCCGAGCGGCAGCGGACTGGTCCAGGACTTCCAGGCAGCCGGGGGCACGCCAACCCTGCTGCGCTCCCTGGCCGAGGCCGGCCTCCTGCAGGACGCGACACTAGGCGATGGATGCCGCACCACCGAACTCCAGGCAGCTCCACCCAACGATGTGATTCGGTCCGTGGCCCGGCCGTTGGGTCCGGCTCCTACGCTGGCCTTCGTCCGCGGCACCCTGGCGCCGGACGGTGCAGTGATCAAGGTCGCCGCCGCCAGCCCCGAGCTGCTCGAACACACCGGCCGGGCGGTGGTCTTTTCCGACTATTCCGATATGCGTGACCGGCTGGACGATCCTGACCTGGAGATCACCGTCGACGATGTGATCGTCGTGCGCGGTGTCGGCCCTGTCGGCGTGCCCGGCATGCCGGAGTGGGGCATGGCTCCGATACCCCGCCGGCTGGCACAGTCGGGCGTCCGCGACATGGTGCGGGTGAGCGACGGCCGGATGAGTGGCACCAGCTACGGAACTGTTGTGTTGCACGTCGCGCCGGAGGCGGCCGCAGGCGGCGTTCTCGCGCTGGTGCAGGACGGCGACCCGATCCAGCTGAGCCTGGCCGACCGGCGGCTCGACCTGTTGATCGACGACGACGAACTGGCCGCGCGGCGGGTCGCACAGCCCCCGTTCGTATCGGCACACACCCGTGGCTGGCCGGCGTTGTACCAGCGGCATGTCCTGCAGGCGCCGGAGGGTTGTGATCTGGATTTCCTTGTCCCCCGCACCGCGGACGACCTCGCCTTCATTCCTCCTGTCGTCGGCCGCTCCTGAGCCGAAACCACTGTCACCACTGCACGTCTGATGTGCCGTAACACTATGAGATGGAGAGTTCCGTGTCCGAATGCCGGCCGATCCAAGGTGTCATACCTGTCGTGCAAACTCCTTTCACCGCCGATGGCGACATCGATGAGGGAGCACTGGTCAAGGAACTGGCGTGGATCAAGAGCCAGCAGGTGGCCGGGTATGCCACAGGCATGGTCAGCGACTTACTGCGGTTGGAGGGCGACGAGCGCCGACAACTGTCCGAGATCGTGGTCGATGCCGCCCGAACCTGGGGGCTGCTGTCCGTCATCAGCGCCGGTGCCGAAAGCACCAAGACCGCGATCGGTCGCGCCCGGCACGCCGAGGAACTGGGCGCCGACGCCATCATGCTGAATCCGCCGGTCACCGTGACACTCGACGATGCCGGTCTGCGCCAGTACTTCTGCAACGTGATCGACTCGGTCCGTATCCCGGTGGTCGTGCAAGACGCGAGCGGGTATGTCGGCAGGAGCATTCCTATTGCCCTGCAAACAGAATTGCTCGATCGCTTCGGTGACCAGGTGTATTTCAAGCCGGAGGCTCAGCCGATCGGCCCGCGTCTGACGCTGCTGCGCGAGGCCACCGATGGTCGGGCGCGTGTCTTCGAGGGGTCGGGCGGCATCGCCTTGATCGACAGCTATCAACGTGGAATCGTCGGCACCATGCCCGGTTCGGAGGTGTGCTGGGCGATCCAGGCGATGTGGGATGCCTTGTGCGACGGGAACGTCGACCGGGCCTACACCATCAGCGGCCCACTCAGCTGCATGCTCAGCATGCAGACCGCGATCGATGTCTACGTCGCCGTCGAGAAGCACCTGCTGCAGCGCCAGGGCGTCATCGATTCGACCGCCACTCGTGGTCCGTCAGGATTTACCCTCGACCCGGAGTCCACTGCCGAGATCGACCGTCTCTTCGACCGGCTGACGATGGCGGTTGGCGGCATCGGTGCCTCGGTCGCTGCCGGTCAGTGACCCCGCTCCAACTCGGCGGCAAACCGCACCTGCGCGCTGGTGCAGTGACCCGACGGCGGCAGGTAGATTGCCGAACACCGGTGCCGCCTTCAATCTGGTCACTCTGATGGCCGGGCGACCGTCGGGGTCGACCCCGATCGAGAGGTGCTGCAGCGGCTGGGCTACGACGTGGTGGTGGCCGACGCCGGCTGCTGCGGGCTGGCCGG
>NZ_AUFT01000029.1 GCF_000426645.1 Nakamurella lactea DSM 19367
GCCGGTCTGGATCGGGCCTTGTCGCAGGCACTGTTGCCGTGGCGCCTGGACGGGGCGGTGCACGATCCGGGGAAGGTCCTGCTGGACTTGGCGATCGGTCTCGCGTTGGGTGGGGACTGCCTGGCCGACGTCGCGGTGCTCCGCGCCGAACCAGCAGTGTTCGGCCCGGTGGCCTCCGACCCGACGGTGTCACGCACTGTCGACCGGCTCGCCGCTGACGCCGGCCGGGTGCTGGCGGCGATCAACTCCGCGACATCGGCGGTGCGGCAACGGGTGTGGGCGCTGGCCGGTGAGGCGTCACCGGTCCATTCCGCGTCGGCCGAGGCGCCGGTCGTGATCGATCTGGATGCCACCCTGGTCACCTCGCACTCCGACAAACAGCAGGCCGCACCGACCTACAAACGAGGCTTCGGGTTCCATCCGCTGCTCGCCTTCATCGACCATGGGCCCGGCGGCACCGGCGAGCCGGTTGCGGGCTTGTTGCGGGCGGGGAACGCGGGTGCGAATACCGCCGCCGATCACCTGGTCGTGATCCGGGACGCGTTAGGGCAGTTGCCGTTCGGTCCGCGACCGGGCCGGAAGGTGTTGATCCGCACCGACGGCGCCGGCGGCACCCATGAGGTACTGACATGGCTGACCGCCCGCCGGCTGCAGTACTCGGTCGGGTTCGGTCTGAACCCACGACACGTCGCGGCCATCCAGGCATTACCCGACCAGGCATGGACACCGGCCTACAACGCCGACGGCGTGCAGCGGGACGGCGCGTGGGTCGCCGATGTGACCGGGGTGCTGGACCTGACGAGCTGGCCGCCAGGGATGCGGGTGTTGGTGCGGGCCGAACGCCCCCACCCCGGCGCCCAGCTCAGGTTCACCGACCTGGACGGGAACCGGTTGACCGCATTCGCGACGAACACCCGGCGCGGACAGTTGGCCGACCTGGAACTACGACACCGCCGCCGGGCCCGCTGCGAGGACCGTATCCGGGCCGCGAAAGACACCGGACTACGAAACTTCCCGCTGCATGACTTCGCCCAAAACCGGATCTGGCTCGCGATCGTGCAGCTCGCCGGCCAGCTCACCAGCTGGCTGCAAATGCTCGCCCTGGCAGGCACCGAAGCACGCACCTGGGAACCGAAACGGCTGCGGCTACGCCTGTTTTCGATCGCCGGCCGCATCGCCAGACGATCCCGCCGAGTACACCTGCGGCTGTCGGCGCACACACCCTGGGTCCGCCTGATCACCACTGCCATCAGACAGCTGAACCCAGCACCGACCTGACCATCAGAACCCGACCTATCCCGACCTGGCAGCACCACCCCTCGGGCAGTGGAACCCGACGCACCAACCGCGGCGACACGCGGACCACCAGCCACCACCAACCGCAAACGGAAGGAGAAAAGGATCAAGACCCGGCGCCATCAGACCAACCCGGCCGACTCGCGAAAGATCGAGGCTA
>NZ_AUFT01000030.1 GCF_000426645.1 Nakamurella lactea DSM 19367
ATCCGTCGACGCCGAACCGGCAGCAGTCCCGAACGTGCCCCACAACGACGCCGACGCCCGAATCGACGCCGGATCACCACCCAACGAGAACGACGTCACCTGCGTTCACCACATTCCTCTACTCGCCGACGCCCGGGCAACGGGAATCGGCACCGTCATGCAGAAACCTGCCGTGCTGAAATCTGCCGTGCTGAAATCTGCCGTGCTGAAAACTGCCGTGCTGATACGGAACTGACGCCAGGTCGTTCCCGCTGGTTCCGTCATGCAGCGGCGGCGGCCGCGAAACACCCGATCGGCGGTGCCGGCTCCCATCAGGTGTCCTCTGGAGGTGGCGGCAGGAATTCGTCGGCCAGCCCGGCGAGTTCGTCATCGGTCAGCGGCGGAGGCGGGCCGGCCATTGCCCGGTCGAGCAGGGCCTTGGGTACCCGGGCACCGTAGTTCCGGACGTAGTAGCCAAGGTCTCCCGGCCACAGCGCCGTCCCGTCGGTGTGCATGCTGATGTCCGCCACCGCGCGACGGTCCGGACTCAGCACGTCGTCTGCTGTGCCGGTGGTGGCGACCAGCACCGAACCTCGGTCCAGATAGTTGGCGACGACCTCCCGTTGGTCCGCCGGCAGAGGCTCGGCGATCGCCTCGGTCAGCTCGGGCCCGTCGGCGTCGCCGTGAGGCAACTCGCGAAAGAAACCCACCCGGTCGAGATCGGTCATCACTTACCACCCGGCACGAACGTGCGGAATCCACCGGTCAGGTTCTTCAGGTCGGCACCGACGGCAGTCTGGCCGCCGGGCCAGACCCACAGGAGTTCGTTGGGCGCCTCCACCGGGACGCCCATCTTGTTGGCCAGATTCTGCGCCAGGCTGTTCGGCCCCTTGCCGGTGCTGCAGCTCAGCAACCGGACGCCACCGCCGTCATAGTCCTTCTGGTTCTTGATCAATTTCGCCAGTGAACGATGGTCAAGGGAAAGTTTGCGTCCGTTCTGAACGAATTCGAACACCTTCGGTGAGCCATGTCCGCCCACGTCGTAGAAGCCGTTCTTGCTCGGCTTCACCTTCGGCATCCGAACGTTCCACGCCTCACCCTTCTTGAACCCGTTGAGGGCCATCTTCATCGGCTTGTTCGCCAGCTTGCTGACGACGCCGGTTGCCGAATTCTTGAGCGCCGCAACGTTCTTGAACGCCTTCGAGCCGGCCACCGCGTTCTTCACTTTCGAGGTGGCGCCTGCCACCCGCTCGGCACCGACCGCTACCTTCAGGCCCTTGCCGACGATCTTGCCGACACCCGGCAACGCCATCGTCGCCGCGTCGATGATGATCGAGGACCACGAACCCTCACCGGTGGC
>NZ_AUFT01000031.1 GCF_000426645.1 Nakamurella lactea DSM 19367
GATCTCCGACGACAACCAGTCGCTGACGATCAAGTACTCCGAGTTCTTCGTCGACTACCCGTTCCAGCTGAACGTCGGCGTGCCGGCGCACGTGGTGGCGAAGAACGCGCTCGGCGAGACCGACCCCACCAAGGCCACAGCGGACATGGTCACCGAGCTGAAGACCTTCCACGAGAACCGCAAGGAGACCAAGGACAAGGACGGCAACACCGTCAATGACGCGTCCGCGGTCGACAAGACGGTGGTGGCGAACGTCAAGAAGATCGCCGACTTCTGGAACACCGGCTTCGATGCGACCGAGTTGCCCAGCGATCCTTCGCTCTACGTGTCCAACGGCGCCTACGTGCTGAAGGACTACAAGAAGGATCAGTACATGACCTTCCAGCGCAACCCCGACTACACCTGGGGTCCGATCCCGTCGGTCGACACCATCACGCTGCGCTTCTACCCGGATGCGATGGCGAACATGCAGGCGCTGCAGAACGGCGAGGTCGACGTGGCCAACCCGCAGGCGACCTCGGACGTGCTGAACGCGGCGAAGGCTCTCGAGGGTCAGGGTGTCAAGGTGCTCACCGGTGACGGTGCCACCTACGAGCACATCGACCTGGCGCAGAACAACGGTGGGCCGTTCGATCCCAAGGCCTACGGCGGCGACAAGGACAAGGCGCTGGACGTGCGGCTGGCCTTCCTGAAGACCATCCCGCGGCAGGACATCGTCGATCGGCTGATCAAGCCGCTGAACCCGAACGCCGCAACGAGGGACTCCTACAACGTGGTTCCCGGTGCGCCGGCGTACGACGCGACCATCGCGGCGAACGGCAGCAAGGACTGGGCGAACGTCGATATCGACGGTGCGAAGGCGCTGCTGGCCAAGGCCGGCGTCACCTCGCCGAAGGTGCGGCTGATGTACGCGCAGGGCAACGTCCGGCGGGCGAACGAGTTCAAGCTGATCCAGCAATCCGCCCAGCAGGCCGGCTTCCAGGTGATCGACGGTGCGAACAAGGACTGGGGCTCGCTGCTGAGCAACACCAAGGTCTACGACGCGGCGCTGTTCGGCTGGCAGTCGA